>CAWBUO010000014.1:0-689817 GCA_963791955.1 uncultured Alphaproteobacteria bacterium | reverse complement strand
GGTTTGGTGGAGAAAAGCCGGATTAGATCCTATTGTCGCGGCGCGCACGCTGTGGCTAAAGACGCATCCCTTGCCGGAAAATTCTAGTGACGCAGGTGACAAGGATGATCCGACAGCGTCGGCCGCAGCATTCTAGGCGTCGCGCGTTGATCGATCACTGAGACGCAGCTATGTTGCGCTCGCTAGTTGGCTGACAACCGCAATCCGACGACATTGGGGCGTAGCCAAGCGGTAAGGCAGCGGATTTTGATTCCGCCATGCGGAGGTTCGAATCCTCCCGCCCCAGCCAATTGTTTCCGCTACGCTTTCTCCGATTTCACCTTCACCATTTTTAGCACAGTCGGGAGCGTAGTCGGGAGCGTAGTCGGGAGCGAATTGTCCTCTTTTTGATCTCGTCGCGCCTTCTTGTACTGATTCAATGCCTTGGCAGGGGACAGCGGTCGATGTGGCAGGGCTCGGCACAGGTCTGGCTCGTCTTGTCATACCGGCAGTGATGAAAATGCCAATAGCTCTTAAACTTCGGGCAGCTCACTGATCGAGCCAGCTTGGTTTCGAGATCTGACCAGGTCGCTTGGCCGTGACGCTCCATGTACTCGTAGGCTACCCGGTCAGAGATGCCCTGGTAGCTTAAGGCGGACATTAGCCAATCATAGAGCACTGCCGTGTCGTGGCGTTTGATCGCCGAACGAATAGCGGCGCCGCCATTCTCGTTGCGGATTTCCTCGATAAGGTCCGCGGACCCGGCGAAGCAACAAACGCGATGAATCAGCCGAAGCGCATGATCGAGAGCTCGAGATTGTGACCTGCCAGGATTGGATTCGAGTACCGAACCCCCGCGGTGACGCTGGATGCCGCGTGCTGGGGAAATGGCCATATCAAATCATCGACACGAGTTTGCGCTGGGCATCGGTGTCGCCGTCGATGTACCGCTGGGTCGTCAGGATCGAGCGGTGGCCTGCCAACAGCTGAACATCCCGCAACGAACCACCAGCCTTGTGCACCAGGCGAGCAGCGCGGGTGATAAACGTCCGGCGTCCGGAATGGGATGAGCAGCCTTCGATGCCAATCGCCCGATATGCTCGCGCAAACCAATTGACGATGCTGACCGGCGTCATTGCGCGGCCACGCTCAGACAAAATTAGCGGGCCGACTGGTTCGACGAAACCTTGCCATGCGAGGAGGGCGTCGCGCAGGTCAGGATAGATTGGAATCAGGCGGCCGCTGTGGTTCTTGGCTGCCCAATCGCGAAGCTCGATCAACACTCCGATGTCGCCGTTCGGGTCGAGCACCATGTCCCAGGTTAAGTTCGCAATCTCGCCCGCCCGCAAACCGGCTTTGAGCGACAAGAGAACGATAACGCGGTTACGAACCGGATGGCGTGACGTTGCGGCGAAGACAAGGAGATCTCGGCAGGTATTCTCAGAAAGAATTTTTGCTTGTCGTCCTGGCATTCGCGGCGCGAACGAGTGAGAGCGAAAGAAGAATCATAGCGTTGCGCAAGTAACGTTCAAGCGGAAATAGCTAGGCATTCCGGTCCTATCACACTGATTAAGAAAGACGCATTTCCTTATCAGTGCCCGGTTACAAAGCCGGCGAGCGCAACAAACCGATCACGGCAAAACAAGCGGCGCTCGCGACAAGGATCACCGCCGACACCCAGCCGACCGCGGGGAAGCCGGCGAATTGGACGACGGCCCCGCCGAGCGCAGGGCCTACCGCTGCGCCAAGTGTCACCATGGCCGGCGTGGAAGACGCGGCACGACCGCTCGGATCGAGCTTGGCGATGGCTCCAAACATGAACGTGTGACTGAAGATCGTCATGAAGATGAGCAAGCTTCCCGCAGCTGCATAAGGAATAAATAGTGCCGAATTTGACGCCGTTACGGTTATGCAAGCGTGCACGAGCAATGCGACGCAGATCGTGGTGAGGCGCGGCACCACATTCTCCAGCAGCGCCGCCGCGATCGGCGCGAGCAGATTGAGAAAACCGCTGACTACCAGCATGCGCCCGATGTCGGACGCTGGGAAGTCGCGCCACGTGCCGATGCGCTCCAGAAATGAATAGGTTTCGGACTGGCCGGTCGACATTAAGGCCACGCCCAAGAATGCCAGTATAACTGAAAGCCTGAACGGTACAGCGCCGGCATTTGCCGCCACATGGGCAAGTCGTGCCGCGTTACCCGCGGACGGTTGCGGAAATGCAGCCACCGCCGCGACCGCGCCAAGCACAAGCAGGCCGCCGAGAACGTAAAACAGCGCGTTTGGATTGTGCTGCACTTGATCAGGGACAGTGGCAAAGAAGGCGATAGAGAAAATTGCCACGCCGAAATTCACAATGGCAAACAGCCGATGCGGCCGCGCGCTGCGGGAAATCGTGCCATGCACCATTGACAGCGCCGAGCCTGCGCCAATGCCGGCTACGAAATGCGTCGGCACGAGCGCGGCGAACCCATCGATATAGGTGATCGAGAAGAAAGCCAATGCGCCAACGAGGAAACCCATGATCGCGACCAGACGCGCTGGAAGCCGGTTGAAACGCGGCGCGAGCAAAACGCTGGCAAGGAACACGCCCGCAGTGTAGATCCCGACCAACAACCCGGCCTCAGGCGGACTCATGTGCCTAAACTGAATGAGCACGCCGACCCAAATCGGCATCGATACGAGGTCCAACATGCCTGCCGCGTGCCCGACGAGAAGCGTTCCTCTCCCAACAAACCCTTCGGTAGACGTTGCCATTATGTCTCCCCGTCTCAATCTCTGTCCCCCCGAACTTTGTGAAGCGGTTCGCCGCAGCCTCTAGGCCCGCTTATTCAGAGGAATGACCATTCTTGGTGCGTGCTTTTGCGATCACGATCCCGACCGCTACTTTCCGCGTCGCCGGACCCTCACCGTTCGACCACTGACGTTGCGGGCCTTAGCGCCAGCGGCTCGCATTAAAGTTGGGGACAAATGTCGCTAGGTAGGACTACTTCGGAAATTTAACATCGTTGTATGGAATCCTACTCGGATGCGAGCGATAGCTGGTTTCGAGTGCACGGTTTTCAGTGCCGCTTCCAAAGGTCCTCTGAAGCGACTTTCGCGCCGTCGACAAACGCGCGGAGCTTCAGCCAGGCGGCTTTGCAGTTCAAGAATCTTGAGACAGAATCGGAGGCAAATTGGATCCGCGGGTCTTGCTGTAAGTTCTGTCATCAAAGCTGCTATGGCTTCCGACCCCAGAACACTTCAAATCCCCGCTCTTCATGGCTCCCGACGTCCTCTACTCGGCCCGCAAAGGCCTTTCGCAAGTCGGAAATGTTCCAATACGAAAAATCGTAGGGGCTCTGATTGACGCCCCAGTACAGCTTACGAACATAATATTCGAGATGAACGTCAACATTGGCCTTTTCAATAAGATAGGGGCCGTGAGCAATTTCTGCGAGCACGATCATATGGCGAGGCTTGAGAACGCGTAGAAGCTCCGTGGCACCAATGTTCCAATCTTCACAATGCTGCACACCCTGCATGACTACCACGGCGTCATAACTATTAGCGGGTTCAGACGCTGTGTAGGTGTATTCCCATGTTCCCAATTTGCCGTTTTTACCGCGCTCCCCGCGAAAGCACATATCCCGTGCACGCTCGATGATGTCGATCGAGTTCAAATCGCCGCCGGCCCCAATCCAGGATTTAATGTCGGAATCGAAGCCGCAGGTCACGTTGGATTCACCGATCAAAAGCACACGTTGCCCGGGCTTCAATTCCAACTTGGCATAGATCAACTCGCGAATAGCTTCGGCGTCACGCCACATATAAGGCAGGCCGCCAGTGAGTATGGCGCCACACCATCTCATGCGTTCATTCGGATCAAGAATGACCTCGCCGAAGCGCTCGACGTCGTGTTTGTTGAGATAGTCCCATGGATTTTTTTCTTTGTTTGCGTTCATCACATTTCCTCCAGCTTATCCGTGGGATGTGTAGTAATCTTAGGTGCGCACACCCGGCGTGCTTGCGGTGCGATTTGACCCATTGACAGTGTCCTGTCATTTACATATCGTAAACATGAAGAAAACGATAGCCCTAGATCGTCTCATTCTGGAGATTTTTCGTGTCAACGGTCGTTTGATCGCGGCCGGTGATATTCTGGTGAAGGATATCGGGTTGACCGGCGCGCGTTGGCAGGTCCTTGGTGCGATTGCTACGTCGTCCATTCCCCTGCCCGTCGCCCATATTGCGCGCAGAATGGGTTTGACTCGTCAAACTGTGCAGTGGTTGGCGAACGAAATGAAACGAGATGGACTGGTGCGGTTCGAACCGAACCCCGCCCATCGACGGGCGCAACTGGTGGTTCTCACTCCGAGCGGGAAGTCGGCTTTTCGCGCAGCCATGAAGCGACAGCGCTTTTGGCTGCGTGAGCTTACGGCGGGCTTGAACGTTGAACAAATAGAGGGCGCGCGCTCAACACTGCTCACGATCAGGCGAGGTCTCGAGGACCGGGAGAACGGAGACGAATAGCGGCGCTTAAGAAACAAATTCGCCGGACTGAAGTAGTACGGGCGATAAGAAGCAATAAATTTGGGAGGAAAAAGATGCCGATTGTAAGAGAAATCATCGACGCATTGCCGTTCGATGAGCCGATTCTCGATGTTGCGCGCGACGAGGAGCTTCTGCTTACCGCGCCGGCCGCTCCGGCTATGAAGCTGTGGCACGACTGCGAGCCACTACCGGTGTACCGTTTCCCTTCGAAATATGAGCCCGTCGGCTTCGCGCCGCCGCGTGGTGTGTTCGAGGGGCCGTCGATACGCCTCGAATGGCAGACGATTAATGGTCGCCAGCCCTTCTATCACCGCAACACCGATGTCGACGAATTGTCGTTTCAGGTCTGTGGGGAACGGACGCTGATGACCGAATTTGGGACCGTGGAGCTGAGACCAGATGACTTCACCGGCATCCCGGTCGGCGTTGCCCACGATAACTACGGCCGAGAAGACATCCATCTTCTGTTTTATTTGCCCGGTCCGGCAAAGGCTTGCCTCCCAGCCACAGCAAGAGGCGAGTACAAGGTTCCGGCATTCGAAGGCTGGCAGCCGAAACGCTTGGTGGAGGTGACGACAGAATGCCTTGGCGCGGCTCACTGTGACGTTGCCGTGTCGCTGATCGATGAAGGCTTGTTATTGAAAGAAGCGCAGAGCAATCCCTCTCGTCTCGAAGTCTTGAGAGCCAAGGCGAACGACGGAGAACTGGTGTGGGTCTATAAAGCGCCCAAGACGTGGATCGGCCATACGACGATTGAGAAGCGGACGGTGCGGCGGCGCTACACGCGCCATCGGCGTGCCGATGAAATCCAGTATCAAATTAGCGGCAGCAGAACATTGGTGACGCAGCGCGGCACAGTCACGCTCGATCCCGGAGAATTTGTCTGTATTCCCTTTGGTTGCGCTTTTACCAGCGTGTCAGAGGAAGCTTCACGACACATTTCGGTTTTGACCTCGGAGCGGACTAAAGCCGTGCCGCAGCCGGTACGCCATGCCGAGTTAGGTTCATGGCAATTCCTCGTCTCCCTTAACGCAGAACTTGTGGATGCATAACCATGACCAGCACAATGAAGGCCCTACGCGCGAATCCTGGCGATAAAAAACCAACCGTTCAACAGATCAACGTGCCGGATGTGGGTGATCAGGATGTCTTGATCAGGGTCGCTTCAGCCGGCTTCGCACCCGGCATGCTGACCTTGTTGGAAATGGGAAGGCTCAATCACCTGCCGATGACTCTCGGCCACGAGGCCGCTGGAACAGTGGCGGCGGTCGGCGCGGCAGTCTCTGCTTTCAAGGTTGGTGATCGCGTACGGCTGCATCCGACGATGTCCTGCGGACGATGCATTTATTGTGTCACAGATCGAGAACAGATGTGCGACCACGCGGCGGTGATCGGCTTTGTTGCCTTCGGGTCGCAACCGGCAAGCGGCTACGAGCGTTATCGCGACGGCGGTCTTGCCGAATATGTGAGGGTACCGCAATCGCAGGTGGATCGATTGCCCGACAACATCAACTTCGATGTGGGTGCAAAGCTCCACGATTTCGCTAATGCGTTTCGCACGTTGAAAGTTGCCGATCTTCCTCCTGCGGCGACCGTCGTAATACTCGCGCCGAGCGGTACGATGGGCGTCGCCACGATCAGACTGGCTCGGCATTTCGGGATTGCGCGCTTGGTTCTTGTTGGACGACGGGCTGAGCGGTTGGAAGCGCTCCGAAGGCTCACGGACATCAAAACGGACATCGTGGCTGCCGACCGTATCGGCGAAGGATGGGCAGAATCCAAAGCATTGGCGCAATCGGTGGCGCAACTTCTCCCGCAAGGTGCCGACGCTATGATCGATTACGTACCGCACGGTGCCGACTACTGGCAGGCGCTTAGTGGCTTGGCCGTTGGCGGAACGCTCGTCCACATGGGCGGGAATCCGACCGTGCTGCCCGTGCCGATGATCGCTCTTCTGCAAAAATGCTGGAGAGTGGTAGGCACTCGCAATCACACCCGCTCAGATGTTCGTCAGGTTTTCGACCTTTTTGCCGCCGGTCAGCTGCATGCCGACGACCTAATTACTCACAAGTTTCCGTTTGCTCAGGTGGAAGAGGCTTTAGCCTTCTTTCGTGCTCGTCCGAAGCCGATTTGGATGGGCGTAATAAACCCCTGAGCATTCCCGCAGGAGGATCATCCGAGTTCGGCCGCGACGGTAGCGCGTAAGCGTGGGCCGGAACGCAATGGAATCCCGCAAACGTTGCTGTTAGCAGGCGCGAACAGTCCAACGATAAAGGTAACGAGATGGCCACGACTATTCTCGCAATTGGTGCTGCCGGCAATCACGCCGGCCTTGTCGTTCCCGCACTCGCAAACCGCGGGGCGCAGGTGCGCGGCATGATCAACAAGTCTGATCAGGGTGAGCTCGTAAAGAGCGCCGGCGCGGCAGAAGTAGTCGTTGGTGATCTCCGAGACATAGCAAGCGTTAATCAAGCGCTAGATGGCGTTCAGGCTGTCTTCTATGTTGCCCCGGCATTTCTTTCCGACGAAGCTGGGGTGGGGACAAGATTCGTGGCCGCTGCAATCCGCGCCGGCGTGCGACGCTTCGTCTTCTCGTCGGTGATCCACCCCGTGCTGACTGGCCTTGTCAACCACGCAGCCAAGATCGCGGTCGAAGAAGCGGTGCTCAATTCGGATCTGGAATACACCTTTCTCCACCCGGCACTTTATTTTCAAAACTACACCGCGTTCTGGCCGGAGATCGTCAAGACCGGTGTGCTTGCGGAACCCTGGTCAGCGGAGACCCGCTTTTCGCGAGTTGATTACCGTGATGTTGCGGAAGCTGCCGCGATAGCTCTCACTGAGGATCGGCTGCTCTATGGGACGTTCGAGCTCTGCTCCGCCGGCCTCCTGAACCGACGTGACGTCGCAGCGCTGATCGGCAAGATACTCGGCCGCGAGATTAAGGTCGAAACACGCGCGCCGGGCGCTCTCGGCAACATCCCGGCCCCGATGAAAACCATGTGCGAACACTACGATCACCACGGCCTGCTCGGAAATCCGCTCACATTACGCGCCATTCTTGGGCGAGAGCCGCGCTCACTTGAAGCCTATTTCGAAGAGCTCGCTGCAGCGGCCTGACAAGGCCATCAGTGTGTCTCGTCGAAATGAAACACCTGTTTGTGACCGCGAATAAGTTAAAAAAGCCATCGGACAAGGGAGAGGGAGAATGGCCAGATCAACAGAGGGTTTTTTAGGTCGAGCCGCGCTCCTTGAGGAAAATGCGGCCGGCATGCAGTTCTTCACTCGTCCCTTCCGCCGGCACGTGAAGCCAGCGACGCGATAGTGTCCCCTTTCATTGACAGCGCAGAATATGTATGTATGCTGTCTTAAAAAGACAGCAAACTGTCGAATTTGTTGGAGGAGAATATGGCGCAGGTATCACTCGATCGTACTCTGTCGAATGACCTCCAAGTGCAGCGCGAGCAATTTTATCAGCAGCTGAATGCGAACAGCATCGCGCCGCTTTGGCGAGTCCTTGGCGATGCAGCTCCGAAAGAGCCTCGCGTGCAAAGCGTCGCGCACAGGTGGGCTTGGCGCGATGTTAAAACATACATGGCCAAGGCGGGCGACTTGGTTACTACACAGGAAGCGGAGCGCCGGGTCTTGATGCTTATCAACCCGGGGTTCAAGTCCAATACTTTCCGAACTGTCGGCCTGATCTTTGCGGGCATCCAGATGATCATGCCGGGGGAAATTGCGGACAGCCACCGGCACACCCCCAACGCTCAGCGCTTCATTATCGAAGGGGACGGCGCATACACCGCGGTTCAGGGTGAGCGAACAATCATGTCGAAGGGCGACTTCGTTTTGACTCCGGCATGGGCTTGGCACGACCACGGAAACGAATCCAGCAAGCCCATGATCTGGCTAGATGGGCTTGACCTACCATACGCGATTATTTTGGACGCTAATTTCTTCGAGGACTATGTCGGCGGTGATGGTCAGATGCAACCAATCTATCGCCAAACGGAAGACTCCCATCATCGTTGGGGGCGTAATCTCCGCCCCACATGGGAGCAGCCGTCGCTTTCAACAGCGGCGTCGCCAATTTTGAACTATCGCTGGTCCGAATCCAGGGACTCCTTGCATGCTTTGCGTGAGGAGAAGGGCAGCCCGCACGACGGCATTATCCTCCAATACACAAATCCGATGACCGGTGGTCCGACCTTACCCACCATTTCCGCGTACTTGCAATTGATCCGCAAAGGCGAGCACACGCAGCCGCACCGGCACACCTCCAGCACGGTCTATCACGTTGCTGAGGGTGAGGGGCGAAGCCTTGTCGGTGACACGGAATACAAGTGGGAAGAGGGGGACACGTTCGTGGTGCCGTCTTGGG
Organism: uncultured Alphaproteobacteria bacterium; assembly: GCA_963791955.1. Taxonomy (GTDB): domain Bacteria; phylum Pseudomonadota; class Alphaproteobacteria; order Rhizobiales; family Xanthobacteraceae; genus BOG-931. The sequence continues at coordinate 680,924 of CAWBUO010000014.1, read as the reverse complement.
TCGCCCACGAGCACGAGAGCTCAAATGGTGAGGCGGTCCTGTTTTCCTATTCAGACCGACCAATCATTCACGCTGCGGGATTTTATCGTGAAGAAGCGCTTTGACGAAGCGTGCGCGTCTTCTGGCTAACGGATGAGCACATGATCCGGAGGGCAACAGGCATTGCAACTGCCGACATCTACGATGCTTATCACGAGCATCTCCAGGTTTGTGAATTGCAGTTTCGTTCGTTTGGCCGAGTCGAAGACTTTTGCGGTCCTTGCGCTACAGTGGATACCGCCGAGAACCACCGACCAGTTCTTGCGGCGCTGGAAAAGGAGGGTAACGGGCGAGTCCTTGTTGTCGATGGACACGGCTCATTACGTGTCGGTGTTCTGGGTGACAGGATCGCGGCCAAAGCCGTCGCAAACGGATGGATAGGGGTGGTCATTGTCGGCGCCATTCGGGATAGCCACGGCATCGACCAGCTAAACATTGGGGTCAAGGCACTCGGAGTGACTGCACGCCGCAGTTTCGCCGAGCTCAAGGGTAGTGAGGGAGGCGTACTCGGGTTTGGATCAGTGATTGTCGAGCCCGAACAGTGGATCTATGCGGATCGCGACTGTGTTCTCGTGAGCAAGGAAAAGCGGGATGTGAGGGAATTCATCGCAAAATCTGACCTTCAGCGCGAAGCCGGATGACGGTGCATGGAGGGGCGAATGCCCAAACAAATCCTTCTCAGTATTCTGGGTGCGGCTGCTGTTCTGGTAGGTGTTGCCGGACCAGTGGTCGCAGCCGAGGACAACATAAAAGTCGGCGTTGTTCTTCCTTTGACGGGGGCCTTTACGGGCACCGGTAACGAGATTTTGTCCGCTGTTCAGCTCTTTTTGCAAAATGATAGCGATCGGGTCGCCGGAAAAAAGATCGAGCTGATCGTTCGGGATGATGCGGCGGTACCCGATCAAACGAGGCGGCTCACTCAGGAGTTGATCATCAATGACAAGGTCAGCGTTGTGGCCGGTTACGGAATGACACCGGGGATGTTTTGTTGACGGGAACACCGGATGGCGTTGGCCCCGTCGTAAGAAGCGACAAAATATCAGCAATGATTTCCGGAATTGGAGCTCTGAACTTGGCTGTGGCTTAAAAAGCGAAATCAAATGATGAAAATCAGTTCGATAAGGCTGGCGCTGATTCTTTTCGGCTTGGCGTGGTTGCTGAGGCTTAAAGTATGGCGGCGTGCCGCGTTCCGAGCACGTTTGAGGGAAAAGAACCTTACGGCGCAATTTGTTGCGCGCGACGAAGAAATCGGCCGCTGGTTCACGTTTAAGGATGGACGGATGACCAGTGGATCAGGCATTCGTTCCGATGCCGACGTCACGGTCGCGTTTAAGAATGCTGCGCTCGGTGCCCGCCTGTTAATGCCGCCGATCGATTGGCTTGAGCAGATCAATGCACAGAAGGAATTTGCGTTTACTGTGCAGGGCGATGACGGTCTCGCGAATTGGTTTGCACAGACGGTGATGATGAGTTAGAGCGTAGGCCTTAGGTTTGGCACTCCAATGCCAGACGGATCAATCCGCTATTGCAACATGGCAAACGGCGGCCCGCTTTTTGTCTATGTCAAAAACGGCAAGATTATTCGCACAACGCCGATTGAGTTCGATCAGAGGGACGGTAGCTCTTGGACGATACATGCGCGTGGGATCGATCACACACCGCCGCGCACAACAACACTCGCGCCGCACGGCCAGAATTGCAAATCCATTGTCTATTCTCCCGATCGACTGCTCTATCCGATGCGGCGGGTCGATTTTGACCCAGACGGGGAACGCAACCCACAGAACCGCGGCAAGTCGGGATACGTTCGTATTTCCTGGGATGAAGCGATCAAGATCGTCACCGACGAAATCAAACGACAGAAATATACCTACGGCCCCGGTTCCATTGCTGTCTCGCACGGCTCCCATCACACCTGGGGCAATGTTGGCTATTACCTGTCGGCGTTGTACCGATTTGCCAATGCGGTCGGCATGACGCGCGTCCACCACAATCCCGATTCGTGGGAGGGATGGTATTGGGGAGCGGTGCACCATTGGGGGCATACACTGCGCGTGGGACAAAGCGAAACTTATGGCACCGTGCAAGATTGCCTTGAAAACTGCGACATGATCGTTTTTTGGTCAGCCGATCCAGAAACAACATCGGGGTCATACGGTGCTCAGGAGGGCACCATTCGCCGGCAATGGCTGAAGAACCCCAAGCTCGGAATAAAAGTTGTCCACGTCGACCCCTACTACAACTCTTCCGCACAATTCTTGCCTGGTAAGTGGTTTGCGCCAAAGCCGACCACTTCGGTCGCCATGGCCATGGCGATCGCTTACGTGTGGATCAAGGAGGATCTTTACGACAAGGAATATGTGAAATCCCACACAATCGGTTTCGACGCCTGGAAGTCATACCTTCTGGGCGAAGATGATGGCGTGCCGAAGACGCCCGAATGGCAGGAGCGGGAGACTGGTGTACCTGCCAAAGACGTGCGGGCGCTTGCCCGTGAATGGGGTCGCAAGCGCGTTTACCTTGCGCCCGGCGGTTGGGGCAACGGTCATGGCGGGGCGTGCCGCAATCAAACCGGCATCCAGTGGGCGCGCGTCATGGTGTGCCTTGTGGCGATGCAGGGTCTTGGAAAGCCCGGATGCAATATGGGTAATTTGCAGTGGGGCTGCCCAAACGATTTTCAGTTTTATTTTCCAGGTTATTCCGAGGGCGGCATGTCCGGCGATCTGGAAAACACGGCGCTGCCGATAGCGCTCTACCAACGGATGCCGCAACTGCCGACCGTGAGCTCAAATGGCCAGCAAATTCCCAGAATCTGGCTCCCGGAAGCGATTATCGAGGGCAAGGCCGAAGGCTACCGCTGGATCGGCAAATCGATCGAACATCAGTTCGCCAAAATAAGTTATCCGGCGCCGGGCCATGCTCCTGTGCGTATGTTTTACAAGTATGGCGGGTCGATCATCTCAACGATGAACAATACCAATCGGCACGTCCGGATGTACCAATCGGAAAATCTTGAGTTCGTGGTGAACCAGTCAATCTGGTTTGAGGGCGAGGCAAAATTCGCCGATGTCATTCTGCCTGCCTGCACAAACTTCGAACGCGTTGATATCAGCGAATGGGCAGCGCTCGGCGGCTACGCCCATCATGGGCAACAGCAATTAAACCATCGTGTGATTATCCTTCAGAGCAAAGCTGTAGAGCCGCTTGCCGAGTCCAAATCCGATTTCTGGATTTTCAACGAGTTATGCAAGCCGCTCGGACTTTCCAACTACTTCTCTGAGGGCATCAACGAAATCGACTGGGTAAAGCGGATTTATCTCGCGTCCGATCTGCCGCAGGTCATCTCCTGGAAGAAGCTCCTGCGGAAGGGCTACTACGTCGTACCGGCGGAAAAGGAGAAGCTGCGGGCCCCTGTTTCGTTTCGTTGGTTCTTTGAAGGCCGCGAAAAGGACGTGCCGGAAGCGCAACCGCTAGCTTCCGATTACAAGGAATTCCTGCACGGACTTCAAACTCAATCTGGCAAGCTCGAGTTTGAATGCAATAGTCTAAAACGGTTTAATGATTCCGAACGTCCTCCGGTGGTTAAATACGAACCGTCCTGGGAGGGCCCGCATTCGCCCCAGTATGCTTCGTTCCCGCTCCAGTTGTTGACGCCGCATTCTAAGTACAGCTTCCACACGCAAGGAGACGGTAAAAGCTCGTTCCTAAACAATATTGAGGATCATCGGGTAAAGGTCGACGATTGGTACTATTGGATAATTCGCCTCAGCGCGGACGATGCGAAAGCAAGGGGCATTAAAAAGCACGATTTGGTCAAGGTGCACAATGATCGAGGTGCCGTCATTTGTGCCGCTCTTCCCACAGAGCGCCTTCCCCGCGGGGTATGCCATGGCTACGAATCCTCGGCCGTGTATGCCCCGCTGGGAGAGCCCGGAAAGTCTGTTGATCGCGGCGGTTGTTTGAACTTGCTGACTCCACATAAGACGCAGACCAAGTCTACGCATTCGTTGGCCGGCAGCCAGGCGCTGGTCGAGGTTGCCCTCTGGGACGGTCGGGCGGAGCATTTGTCGGAAGCGTTTGGGCAAGTCACGCAAATCAGCACGCCACTGCCTGAAAGGCTTCACGCTGCCGCCGGCATTTTAGAGCCCGCCAAGTGAGGCATATATTAATGCAATTGAAGCGGACCAAAAGTTTAGGCGCTGCATTCTGTTGAACAGGCTGCGGGAGCGCGCTTCGTGAAAAAGTGGAACACGATAATCGACGTTGCCGAGTGTACGAATTGTAATCTCTGCACACTCGCAACAATGGACGAATATGTCGACAACGCGTGGCCAGGCGTTGCCGCGCCGATGCCTCGCCACGGTCATCAATGGATTAGAATCTTGCAGAAAGAGCGGGGTCAGTTTCCAACAATAGATGTCGCGTTCGTCCCAACGATGTGTAATCACTGTGACAACGCGCCCTGCATCAAAGCGGATCCGTCGGGCGCCATTCGCAAGCGTGATGATGGGATCGTCATTATTGATCCAGCACGCGCCGAAGGGAGGAAGGATCTGGTCGGGGCCTGCCCTTATGGACACATCTGGTGGAATGATGAACTTAAAGTACCTCAAGCATGGCCGTTTGATGCGCATCTGCTCGACCAGGGTTGGACTAAAACGCGAGGCCATCAGGCCTGCCCAACTGGCGCTATGCGGGCGATCAAAGTCGACGATGAGGAAATGGCGCGGATCGCGCAGACCGAAAAACTCGAGGTCATGCAGCCCGAACTCAACGCCAAGCCGCGGGTGTATTACAAAAATCTATGGCGTTACTCAAAGTGCTTCATCGCAGGCACAGTATCGGCACTTATTGGCAACGTAGTCGAGTGTTTGGAGGGCGTACCCATCCATCTGTCCAAAGACGGCAAGAAATTAGCCACAACTACGACCGACAACTACGGCGATTTCAAATTTGATCGACTGGAGCAGGCCTCGGGTGGCTATGTAATCGAGATTAGTTACGAAGGAAAAAGCAAAATGATCGAAGTAACGCTGGGCGAGAGCATCACCGTCGGTGAAATTTCTTTTGGCGAATAACGTAGCGCTGCAACGTGACAGAACAGTACAGAGAAGAAAACTACCAACAAAGGCGGTCATGCCTGCTTCGAATCTGCGACCTGAAAAGTCAGCGAGCTTCCCATAATGGTGCGCCGCCGCGTTTGGTTTGCAAGGCGCGCGAAATCTAAACTCCAGCGCTAGACACAAATCAGCCAAAGGTGAAAAGCGACATGAGAGTGTTTCATCAATTGGGGGCCTGAGCTGCGGACTATGACAAAACGCGAATTCTCGATGCTAGATATGTACGTGCAGCCTGGATATTTAATCCGGCGCGCTCATCAAGTTGCGACGGCCGCGTTCTCTACCGCGACTGCAGATTTAGACCTTACGCCTGTGCAATTTTCCGCGTTGGTCGCGATCAAAGACAATCCCGATATTGACGCTACGCGCGTTAGCGTAATTATCGCGTTTGATCGAACGACTATCGGCCACGTGCTAGGCCGCCTTGAGAAAAAGAAGCTTATCACGCGCAGAGACGGCATTGCCGACAAACGGACCAAGCAAGTGCGGCTCACCTTGAAGGGCGAGGTGATGATCCGGGAAGTATCGCAGCGCGTTCACGATGTTGCAGAGACCATTCTTAAACCTTTCAACGTCAGTGAGCGAGCGGCTATGCTGCGGCTCCTTGCCAAATTTAATCCGCAGTCTTCCGAGACAGCCACGCAAGGAGCAGTGCGTCTCGGAAGAGATAGCCAAGCGATACGAAGCCTCAAATAAACCTTCACCTGTGCAGATAACTTGCGTTTGGCGCCTGATTTTAATGAGGACCACATGGATGAGCGCCAACTGAGGTTTCTACTAGAGCTTGAAAAAAAGGTGTTGTGGTTGGCGAGCTGGACCATCCATAATGCCAATCATTTGCGCGAGAATGATGACGGTCTGAAGGTCGGTGGCCATCAGGCCTCGTCTGCCTCGGTCGCGTCGATTATGACCGCTCTCTATTTCCACGCCTTACGTCCGCAGGATCGTGTCGCGGTGAAGCCACACGCCGCGCCGATCTATCACGCCGTCCAGTACCTTCTCGGTCGGCAAAGCCGCAAAAAGCTGGAGCACTTCCGCGGCTATAAGGGCGCGCAATCCTATCCGTCGCGGATCAAGGATACCGACGATGTCGATTTCTCGACGGGGTCGGTCGGATTGGGGGTGGCGCAAACGTTGTTCGCTTCGCTCGTGCAGGATTATGTGCGTTCGCACAAATGGGGACTCGAACGGCCGGAAGGCCGCATGATCGCGCTACTCGGCGACGCTGAGCTCGACGAAGGCAACATCTTCGAGGCACTGCTAGAAGGCTGGAAGCAGGGCCTGCGCAACTGCTGGTGGATCGTCGATTACAATCGGCAAAGCCTCGACGCGGTCGTGCGAGAAGGCCTTTGGGAGCGCTACGAGAATCTGTTCCGCAACTTCGGCTGGGATGTCGTGGTGCTCAAATATGGCTCCCTGCAGCAGTCCGCATTTTCCGAACCCGGAGGCGAGGTTTTGCGTCGCTGGATCGATCGCTGTCCGAACCCGCTCTTTTCGGCGCTTGTCTTTCAGGGCGGTGCCGCGTGGCGCAAGCGGCTGAGCGACGAAATTGGCGATCAAGGTCCGGTTACGGAGCTTATTGATTTGCGAAGCGATGACGAGCTGGCGCGGTTGATGGGAAATCTAGGCGGCCACGATCTGCCAGCGATCATCGACGCGTTCGATCGTATCGATCATGATCGGCCGGTCTGTTTCATCGCCTACACCATCAAGGGATTCGGTCTGCCGTTTGCCGGCCACAAGGACAATCACTCCGGCCTGATGACGCCCGCCCAGATGGAAACTTTTCGTGCGGCGATGAATATCCGGGCTGGTCACGAATGGGATGCATTCGAAGGGTTGCATGAACCCGAGGAAAAACTTCGTGCCTTTCTCGATCGCGTCCCTTTTGCGGCTGCCGTCGAACGGCGATTGCACTCGCCCCACGTCGAAGTTCCCGAAGAGCTTGCGGTAACGATCCAGCAGAGCATGTCGACGCAGGTTGGCTTCGGTGCGCTGCTCAACGAGATCGGCCGTAACACGACGCCGTTTGCCTCGCGTATCGTCACGACGTCGCCGGATGTTACCGTGTCGACGAATCTCGGGTCATGGGTTAACCGCCGGAAGCTTTTCGCGCGTGAAGCACTGGCCGATACGTTCAAGGGCGAGCGCATTCCGTCCACATTCGCTTGGGGGTTTTCGCCGGCCGGACAGCACATTGAGCTCGGCATTGCCGAGATGAACTTGTTTATCTTGCTTTCCGCGTTGGGTTTGTCGCATACCATCAACGGTGAGCGTTTGCTGCCTATCGGCACGCTCTACGACCCATTCATCGCTCGCGGGCTCGATGCGCTCAATTACGCCTGCTATCAGGACGCGCGCTTCATCGTGGTAGCGACGCCGTCGGGCGTTACGCTTGCGCCGGAAGGCGGCGCACATCAGTCGATCGCCCAACCGTTGATCGTAATGGCGCAAGACGGCCTTGCTGCCTTCGAGCCGGCATTCGTCGACGAACTTGCGGCCATCCTCGCATTCTCGCTCGACTACATTCAAAGGGAAGGCGATGGGGACGCCAACGAGCGCAATTGGCTGCGCGACGAAACCGGCGGTTCCATCTATCTGCGACTCTCGACGCGCTCGATCGAGCAAATAAGACGTCCGATGACGGCGGCGCTGCGGCAGGCCATTGTCGATGGCGCTTATTGGCTACGAGAACCCGGTCCCAACTGCGCCGTGGTGGTCGCCTATGCCGGCGCAGTTGCGCCCGAAGCAATTCAGGCGGTGGGATTGATGGCGGAGGACCGCCGCGACGTCGGCCTGTTGGCCGTAACGTCGGCGGACCGGCTCAATGCGGGCTGGACCGCAGCCTGCCGCGCCCGCGAGCGAGGCCTCGTGCACGCCCGCTCTCATATCGAACGCCTTTTGGCCGGCTTGCCATCCCATTGCGGGATTGTGAGTGTGCTCGACGGACATCCGGCGACATTGGCGTGGCTGGGCTCCGTCCACAGTCACAAGGTACGCCCGCTCGGCGTCGAGCATTTCGGCCAGACCGGAACGATTCCAGATCTCTATCGACACTACGGCATCGACGCCAACGCCGTTATCGCCGCCGCGCAAACACTCACCCCAGGCGCCCCGATCCGCCACATGAAAGCGATCTAGACAATGAACGCCCTGCGGCATCGGCTCGTAAAAACCGAGTACTTCCCTGTTCGTCGAGAAATTTTCCCTGCAATCGATATGAGAATTCCCTGTTCTCTTGAGTAGGGAATTTCTGCGTAAGCGATTGAATTTGCGCAGTGACCGCAGCCCTAAATTCCCTGCTAACAGGGAAATAAACATGGGGCGAAAACGCCAAGATTATTCCGGCGAAGTTAGCGCGCTCCGTAACCGCTTGGTGGGAGGTCCAACCAGACCGTATGAGCGGTCTCCGCCTTGGGATAAGTGCGGCTATGCCAGCGTTCGCACAATATATCGGTATCGACTATTCGGGTGCTGAGACGCCGACAGCAAGCCTAAAAGGTTTGCGCGTCTATATGGCGGATCGAGTATCTGAGCCCGTCGAGCTGATGCCGCCACCAAGCCCACGCAAGTATTGGACGCGGCGTGCATCGCCGAATGGCTGGTTCAGCGGCTGTCTCAAGACACCCACGTTGGTTGGCATTGACCACGGCTTCTCGTTTCCACTGCGCTATTTCGAGACGCATGGTCTCAAGCCCGACTGGCCTACGTTCCTGGACGACTTTCAGAAACATTGGCCGAGTGACGACCACAACACCTACGTGGACTTCGTGCGCGATGGTGTCTGCGGAAATGGCGCCGCTCGGATGGGCAACACCCGCTGGCGGCGCTTGACCGAGTAACACGCACGCGGCGCCAAGTCGGTGTTTCATTTTGATGTGCAAGGATCGGTGGCGAAATCCACCCATTCTGGGATTCCGTGGCTGCGCTTCATCCGCCAACAGCTGGGTGAGCGCGTACATTTCTGGCCGTTCGACGGCTGGGACATTCCGGCCCGGCGTTCCGCTGTAGCCGAGGTCTATCCGGCATTATGGAGTCGCGGCTTTGTCCGCGATGATCGGACCGGCATCAGCATGACGCCTACAGCATCGCCGCCTGGCTTTCCCGCGCCGACCGCGATGGCAGCCTGGCCGCGTTCCTCAAGCCCGACCTGACGCCGCCTGAGCGCGCCGTAGCGCAAGTAAAGGGTTGGATACTGGACGTTTCGGGCTTGATCCCTGCGCGCGAACGGATGCAAGGTCATACACGACATTGATGTGGATGCTTTCCGACAGCCGGCGCAGATCCTGTTTGATCGATGGCTTGGCACTACCTATGGCTTTGTGGCTAAGGAGGAAAACGTTACCGTGATTGGTTTCAGGATAGCGCCGCACCGGGTGATCGCCGGAAAAACATCGTCGAGGTGATGCTCGATGGCAGCGTCGTCGCCACCATCGCCGCCAACGGAATCGATGGCATTCAAGTCATGAGCGCGCATTTAAACAGTTATTGGTTAGACGATGGCGAAAAGATCGGGCTCGGCACCCCGTCGATCCACATTACATTTAAGGCGCGGCCGGTCCGCATGGGAGGCCAGAGCGTGCGCGACAGCAAGCAATGACCAAAAAGGTCCATCATTCAAAACTGCTCCTGGCGGCAGGAACGGCTAAAGCAGAGCGGACACCTACGGGATAGAGGGCGGGAGGTTCGCAAACCCGAAGGCGTCCGCTCATCTTGCAACTGAAGAAGCCAAGGCCCCAGTGCTCAGTGGGAAGGCGAACTGGACGTCGCAGAAAAAGTCTTTGACTTTAATCAATCCTCTTCTCGTTCTTTTTCGGATCCTGGTTGCCGCCAAACATCGTTAGAGGCATCATTGCGCCATGGGACGCGACCCCACCGAGCAACCGACGCCCGACCTATTTCCGACCGCAACGGTCCGAGATGCTCCAGCGCAAACGAAATCGCCTGCCGCAAAGGCGACTACCAAAACGGCGCCGCCACGGCATATCTTGCCAATGACCTGCCAAACGCTGTCAAACATTTAAATGACCGCGAATTGGACTTGATGCTCGCGGCAACGGTCGAAGAGATGAAGCGGCGAGGCAGAATGCCGCTAGGCGTTGAGACAGACTTACAGACTTTACGCCATCGGTTCGACGTCCGTCCTGACTTGGTGAAGAGGAATTGGCCCCAACCGAGAAACGACCAACCGTCGAAACTGAAGTCCATTTGACCCTTGGTCAGGTGAATGCCGTTCGCGCTGTGCCTTCAAGGCGGGGATCACGCCATCACGGATCGCACGACAGTTCGGTTTGTCTCAATCGAATGTGCGAAAGGCGTTGCGCTCTGATGAAACAAAGCGGGGGAAAACATGATGACCGAAGTGCATCTTTCGGAACTTGAGAGGCAGCATAAGGCCATCGAACATCAGATCGCCGATGCATTGGCGCACAGCTCAACCGATGATTTGAAGATTATCGAATTAAAGCGTCTGCTGCTGAAGGATCAGATCGAGCGCCTACGGCATGACCGTGTACTGTGAGCGTACGCGGCAAGAGAACAACCAAACAATGACCCCAAGCGAGCAAACCTGGGTCCGAAATTTTCGAAATTTTAGGCTCGCGAATCCAGCGATAACCCGAGACTGAATGCCTTCTGCCGCGTCGCACCCTCGGTACGTTTTAGGGTCCGGGCAATGCTCGCCGCGCGCTTTTTCTTTTTTGCCTGTGTCTTCAATGTGCGGACATCCGCTGTTGTCCATGCGCGGCGGCGCTTTGCTCCTTTAGCCATTTCAAATAACTCCGGGTTTTAGAGGGGCGAACTTTGTAGCTGGAAATTTCTAAAAAGAAAAGCCCAACAACAAGTTCGAAGTGAAGGGCATTAGGAAGCTCCTTTGTCGTCTAAATCGCCATCTTCAAATCTTTGGCCACCCGGAATGCGACTTTCTTGCTTGCTTTGATCTTGATCGCTTCGCCGGTTCCGGGATTGCGCCCCATCCGTGCTGCGCGTTTTCTGACCTGTAGGATCCCGAGGCCCGCGATGCGAATTCGTTCGCCCTTCTTGAGATGCTTTGTGATCTTGCTGACCAAGTCGCCGAGCAGGGCTTCACTGGCCCGCTTCGTCAATTGATGCTCCTCCGCCAGGGTCGCAGCAAGATGTTTGATCGTTACTGGTCGGCTGGTCTTGGCCGCAGCGGTTGGTTTCTTTGCTTCATCTGACGATGCCATAGTAATTCCCTCTGAAGAGCGCGGAATTGCACTTCTGAAGGAAGATATGATTCGATGCCGTAAGGAAAGTGATTTGACAGATTGCCTTCGGATTTTGCCCGCTATGTGCCGGTCCCGCACAAAAAAGCCCCGACCCGTGGGGAGGGGCAGGGCTTACTCGGTTACGCTACAGCGGGGCCGCGCGGGGCTTGGGGGAAGGGGCAGCGACCCCGTCTGGCACAGCAATCCGAAACCCCTTAATTAGGGTCCAGACTCATTAGAGCCACCAGACGAGGGCGGCTGCAAGGCAGACGGAGGCGAGGTAATTTCGGGCGAGCTTGTCGTATCGGGTGGCGACGCGCCTGAAGTCCTTCAATCTGTTGAACGCATTCTCGATACGCCAGCGCAGCTTGTAGAGGCGCTTGCTGAAGCTGAACGGCTTCTTCCTGTTGCAGCGGTTGGGAATGACCGGCTTGGTCCCGCGCTCGTCCAACTCCTCGCGCAGTTCGGCGCTGTCATACGCCCTGTCGGCAAGCAACCGATCTGGTGCCCTAACTCGACGGATCAAGCGCTCCGCGACTGGACAATCGTGCGCTTGGCCTGCGGTCAGCAGGATAGCAATCAGGCGCCCCTTAGCATCTGCGAGTGCATGAATCTTCGTGTTGCGCCCTCCGCGCGAACGGCCCACAGCCTGATTTTTCTCCCCCCTTTTCCACCTGAGGCCGAGCGATGCGCTTTGACGTGCGTGGAGTCGATCATCTGCGTGTCCATCGATCGCCCGCAGCCGGCCAGTTCCCGGAATAGGTTCTCCCATAGTCCACGCCGCGCCCAGCGCACGAAGCGGTTATAGATCGTCGTGTGCGGACCGTACTCGGGTGGGCAATCGCACCAGCGACAACCGCTCTTGAGAACATGCACGATGCCGCTGATGACGCGGCGATCGTCAACCCGTTCCACACCGCGAACATCGGTCGGCAAATGCGGCTCAATCCGAGCCCACTGCTCGTCGCTCAGCCAAAACAAATTCTTGCGCATGATCCCGATCCCTCTTCCCAAAACGAATCAGGATCGTATTGTCTGAGCGCAAAAGTTAATGAGTTTTGACCCTAGTTCCTGAACGTTTCGCGCCGCGTGCGGGCAACTGGATTACCCGTCTCCGGTTCTTGTCGCTTCCGTCTCGTGGTCGACGGCAAAACAATCATTCAAGCGCGCTCGGTGCAATACCGCACGCAGCAGGAGAAAGTCTTCGATATACCGAGAGATTACGAGCCAGCTATTGCCCCGGAAGGCGGTCTGGGTGACTGAGGTCTGTTCGGCCGCGAATTGCGATCATCACCAAGCCCGCAACTCGGATCAAGTCCTACCTAACCGTTTAAAGGGAAGATACGGGCCGAGAGCAGGGCGAGGAAGGTTTTCGAGAAACTGTACTATTGTGCCTAGCGGTCTGTAGAACAGGAAATCCGTCGTAGCGGTTTCCACTCGCGAGCCAACTGCTGGGCTTCTCCTATTTGTTCCGGCCTCATCTGTCTGGCGACCTCTTCGCGGTAGCTGATTTCTTTGTGATTGTTTTCCCGGTTTGCTCCGGGAGGAAGTCTATCTGTGCAAACTTCATTCGTCGAAGCGGCGACATCATACCATTTATAGGCCTGCACCAAATCCCGTGGTACGCCGTACTCTCGCGCATAGGACTCATTCTGATATATAAAACCAAGCCAAGTTTGCGCGAACAACTCGCCATAATTTGCGGCCAAGATATACCATTTGAGTGCGGCGGGATAATTGGGAGTACCGGAGTTGCCGTTACCCCGCGCACACCGGAGCATTTCATATGCTGACATCGTAGCGGGATCGTCGCCCGCACAATAGTCTCCGTCTTTAGTTTGCTTATGTAAGGGCGTTTGCGCCTGAGCTAAAAGTGAACTGCACGCGATTATTATCGCGAGATACATCTTCATGAAGCCTCACCACTTCATGGGCCCTCCCGACAAATGCTGCCACTCTTAAGATCGCCCGTGCTGAGGACTCTCACTGCTGAGTTGGCGCATAGGGTGACGGGTGTCACCTCGCTTATTTTGCTGGCGGACATAGGCGATCAGCGCCTCGGGGCGCTGCATCTTAACTTTGAGGGCGGCGATCAACGCATCCTCGGCGTCAACGACAACGTGTCCTGTTTTCCCCTGAAATTTGAAGCCAACGGCAAACTGCACGTGTGCTCTCCCGCTTTCAGCCTTCAGAAGGTAACACAATTCGCTTGGACGGTGTGAAGTAGGTCAATCGCACCGGGGATCGGGTCATTCACAAGATCGGTGGCCCTGACAGTGCTGGCGCCACTCGTAATTCGTTCCAAGCCTGGCAATCGAATGCTGCCATCGCCAATAGCAGGGCAGCGTATCTATTGATGTCACATCGATGCAACGACGAGCCTGTCATGGCCCGAACTAGCGAACAATTTCTTTCTTAAAAATCGTTGCGCCTTGCCTGATCAAATGTCTTTTGTCCTGACGTTCCCTTGGAGAGGTTTTGTCTTTGGAATACGGAACAGGGATTGTACCAATCTGGATGAGATCGCCATCTTTGCCTTTAGCGTAACCACGCAGGACTTTCCTCATGACATTCTCCCTGTGACATCGCCCCAAACCCGAAGTCGCTGCACATCATCGTGCGGTCCGGAGAGGATGTCCAGGATGCTTCGGAAAGCGGCGAGGCGTCATGGTAACGGGCCAAGTAACGCCCCCCGTCTGGGCGATGTCTTCGAAGGGCCGCGTAAAGCCGTTACTTCACATCCTATCACGCGGCGTTTTTTCTGATTTCAACAGCGTGCCTATCGAGGTTTCGAACACCGCTTCGAGATTCAAGGCGGTCAATCTTCCCTACTGTTTCTTTATCCAAGCGACGCTGATACGTCGAAGCACAGCTCACGGAACAGAATTGCATACGCCAGTAGCGATGAACGTTTTGTCCAGTTGATCCGCGGCAGTGGTCGCATTTTATGGTCATGGCTGAGCGTCCGAGCGTTAAACGCCAAGCCCCGGACCCTGGTTCCATTCGGTAGACTCTGTTGACCGGTGATCATGCAGACGGGGAAGGCGGGGTGGGAAGTGGCGCTTTAGTTATCTCTTTTTGCTCACGGCTCTTTCTCGCGCTTTTTCAATTCGCGCAGCCCGCGAGACGGCCGAGTTTGACTGCATCGGAGTCGAACTCGTCGGCGTGGTTGGTGCGGCCTGCCTCAAAAGCGGTGTACCAGCGGCGGAAGCGGGTGAGTTGATCTGGCGGAAGCTTGGCAATGGCTTCGGCAATTTCTTCGACTTTCTTGAAGGACAGCATAGCACGCCAGGACTTTGTTGAGCGACACAAGGGGGTGGGCTCGCTGCCGTTACACCGTAAACGGCTTTATCGGCGTTTGCTGAATTTCGTGCATGTCTCCGTGATGTACTCTGGCCACCTGCCCATTATTCCAGGCGATCACGACCGCATCCCAACTCGTTTTGGTGATAACGCCGCTATCAGCGGCATCGCCGCGCCAATAAACGCGGCTGCCTTTCTTTAACGCCCTGGATTCGTCGGCTGTCATTGTCGCTCCTGCCGGTACATCAACATCGCTGGGCGCAACAGTGAAACAAGCCGTCATAAACGACATTTGATGCGCATTATTTCGGACAGATGGAACAGCTCCTGTTCGGTAAATAGCTTCGTGCTATGGCGTCATGGCTAAGGAGAACCTCCGCCATAATCGATTTCAGGACAGCGCCGCACCGGATGATCGCCGGAAAAAACATCGTCGAGGTGATGCTCGATGGCAACGTCGTCGCCGCCGTCGCCGCCAACGGCATCGATGGCATTCAAGTCATGAGCGCGCATTTAAACAGTCATTGGTTAGACGATGGCGAGAAGATCGGGCTCGGCACCCCGTCGATCCACATTACCTTCAAGCCGCGGCCGGTCCGCATGGGAGGCAAGAGTGTGCGCGACACCAAGCCATGACCAAACAGTTTAATCCGGTAGCCTTTTGCGGCCGTCATTTCCACGGACTGCCATCCCGCCCCACTCCACTCAATTGACTTTCGCGGACAACGCGCTCGAACGGCGCATTGATACTCCTGACCCGATACAGCCGTGATCGGGCGGTGGGTTCATCTTCGAAGCGAGACCCGGCCAAGGCTGCAATTGCCCCTCAAACGGAGGCTTCGGATATCTACTGACAGGGTCTTGAAGATCGGCTGGTGTCGACATGTCTTCATATCCTTAGGCAAAGGCGGGAACAGACAGGGAAGACAGGCCGGCCACGGCCGCTACCGCGGCGAGGTGACGTCGTGTCAAATTGGTGTCGTCTTGCGCCATTCGCATTCTTCGCATCTGGACAAACGAAAAACGGAAAACGGATGCGAATGTTCCTTGTTGCGGTTAATTCCGTTTGTCCGCCACAGAGCCGTCGTGCACAGCATTCCGTTAGCGCGCGGACCGATACGCGGCGAGACGCGCTCAACCGCTGCATTTTCAGTCAATTAGCCTCAGTTCTATCGACTTCCATTAAAATGAATCCCGTGAGCGCTGCACCGATGCCGAAATGCAAAACCATGCTTCCAACGAATTCCACGAGAGTGGCGTACGGATCAAAAGCATTTTGAATCATTTCACCAACGTGCCCGATATTAGAATAAATCAGCCCGAAAGCTAATATCATTCCCAAAGTAGCTCCCATCCCGAAATGCACAGCCAAGCGGGCGACGAGATCGTTCTTGGGTTTCTTGCGCACGAGGCGTCCACGCGAAAGCTGTCACTTCATATCTAATAAAGACGGTCCGCTTGCGTTCCCACGGACCGGGGATTTACTGCTCATCCCAACGCATCGGCAAACCCTCCAGAAGGGTTTGACGGAAATTGCAGAGCACGGCTTCTGGCAGCGTTGAAATAGACCGGTAGCGGGACCGGCGACGTCAACGAGGGCGTACGTAACTTCCGCCAAATGCCCATCGGCTGCGACTTATGACCTCGAAGGGTGAGGGAAAAAACCCTGCCGCGCCTCAGAGCAAACTTAGCCTAACGCACGGATTAAGCGTGAGGGCCAAATGCCCACCGGGGAACCCGATAAGGCTTGATGCATTAGTAAGCCAGCCCAGGTTTGGACGGGACGAAGGCTTATGCCCGCAGGTAAGTTCAACTGGTGCTACACCAACGCCGACCATGCGTTGGGCGTCGGAGACGACAAGCGACGATCGTCGCCGAGTCTTCTTGGACGTTGCTGGTGTGTGGAACGCATTGGCGGTGAAAAAGGAGCGGCGAATAGCGCGGGCGGCCCGTTTATTTGCCCCGGCATCAAAACGACTGCAAAACCATCATTGCCCCAATTCCGGTCGGCCCGGCTGAGCGAAATCAGCGTGGCGTAGTTACGTCACCGAGACGCGGCTGACGACATTGGCATAGGGGCACCACCACCGCAGCTTTACGCTTTGCCCGCCGCAACAGAGCAAGCAATACTCCGCGTGTTTGTTAGAAAAAAGCAGGCGACACGCTGAGAGGCTGCGAAAGTTCGCAGCCTTACCCGCTTGTTCTCCAGAAAACCGTGGCTAACGGGTCAGTCGCGGTCTTTTTTGATGACCGTTTTTTTGTCTTCGACGTGCGGGACAGGAAGGATGTTCAACTGCTGTTCCTTCCTTACGACGGTTTTATCGTCCCCATCATGCTTGATAACCGTCGTTTCCTCGGCGTTTGCAACGCTGGCGATGGGCGCCCCCATGATGATGGCAGCCATGCTGGCCAGAATAAGCTTGCGCATTTGGACCTCCTTTTGGATGACTGCTCAAAATAATCGCCCCAACTCATCTGTGTTCCTCCTGACTTTGCCGCTCCGCAGCTACATCAGGTCGAATGTTGACGTGATGGTATCGTAGAGGGTTCATCCGTGTGTTGAGGACCTTTGTCGCGATCGGAAGGGGAACTTGAGACTGGTCGCAAGTTTTCCTCTGAACCGCCACGTCCGGGTGGTCTTCGCAAGGCGGACCCGACGCAAGACATATACCCGGTCGCGAAGGTCGTATCGCGGGGCTTTAGCCGACGAGCGGCAGCCCTCACGCAACGCCGCAGCAACGGCTCGTCCCGTCGGCAAACGACGAGGACTGCGGCGATCAGAAGTTGGATTCGATGCACGCTGAGCGCGGGATAGCCAGCCGCCGGGAACAGGTTAGACGCAAGCGCATGCCAACGCGGTGATACTGCAGTTAGAAACCGGCAAAATCAACTGCGTCCGTCTTCCCCATTACGGCCGGTTACCACCCGGCGGTGGCCGTGTCTACCAACGCCGGACGTGCGATCGCGTTTCACACGTCATGAAGAAAGCCGAGCGCACCGGATTACCGGCACTGTTCCTCTTTTCTGCCCGGTGCTCGGTTCGCTTAGTACCAGAGCGGGGTGCTGTAATCGTCGTAGACTGCACGGTCGCGAGCTCGATCCGACCAAGCCCAATCGGTGTTGCGATTGTATTTCGGAGCCCGGTTAAATTGATCTTCGGTGACGCCGACGCGATATCCGCCGGGATTTAGTGTCGTATTTGAGATTGGCCAGGGCAACGGATAGTAGTCTTCGCCCATTCCCAGGAATCCGCCGAAAGAGATGACCGCGTACCCAACTTTACCGCTGACCTTGTCGATCATAACACGCTGCACGGAGCCAATCTTGCGATCGTCCGCGCCATGGTACGACCTGCGATGCGGCCTTAGATTAACAGAGGTTCCGCGCATCGAGGCGGTAGCGATATTCAGAGCTACGGGCGCTGCACGTCCCGGGCCGGCGGAATTATTGGCGTCTTGCCGACCTCAGGCGTTGGAGCCTTCATTCCCGGATCGATATCTGGCGGGCTGATTAGCGACCGTTGGTCGGACCGAGCTGGCAGGCCGCGCCACAGTGCGTGAATGTCCAGGAATTGGGCGCGGCGGTAGGGGCTGTGGGGGCGCCGGCTTCTGCGCGCGGGCGCCGAAGTACTCGCGCAAAAACTGCCTGCACCCGACCTCGACAGAGAAATAGGTGGTGTTGGCCGCAATCAAGCAGATCGCCACCATGACCACAAGCAGCGCCAGCGATCGCTCGATCGTCAGGTTCGCGGCGTCTTGTATGCCGAGATGACCAAGCAACCTGTCTACGACAAACTGGACGAATCCGTGCAGCAGATAAAGCGAATAGGAGATTTCGCCGAGCCAGATCAGCGGTGCAACGTTCGCCAACCGGGAAAATGCCCCAGTGTTAACGACGGCGGCCAGAACAAAAATCGCGAAAAGCCCGGTGACCAAGAGATCGGGCGCGCCCGCGTGCAGGCAAATGACAATTACGGCAAGGATACCAAACGCGACCCAGTCACGGTCAACGACGGAGCCACACGGAAGTTGGCGATACGCGCAATATAAGAGAGTGCCGAGAACGAATTCGGGGAGTCCCCGCAGTAGCGTGATCGGCCCATCCCACTGATCGAAATTGTCGCGCGTGAGCAGCGCCAACAGCGCTAACAAGGCGAGGACAGCAATCCCGACTGATGCCTTTGCCGCGCCAGAGGCGCGCCAGATCAAGGGCAGCGCAAACGGAAAGAGAAGATACGCAACGAATTCGACGCTGATCGACCACGCCGGATAATTCCAGCTCCATTCCCCGGCGTTTAGACCTTGCAGCATGAACACGTTGGCGATGAAGGCCGAGACCGAATAAGGGCCGTGCCATACCGTGTTGCCAAGCGAATACGGCGGTCCTCCGGCAGAAAATTGTGCGGCGACGACGGTTGCCACAAACAGCAGCAGGACCAACAGGTGCAGCGGGTAGATGCGAGCGACGCGCGCAACCAAAAAGCCGCGATAATGACGTATGACGCTTTCCGAAAAGGCGCGATGATAGATGTGTGTCATCACGAAGCCGCTCAACATGAAGAATAAGTCGACGGCTAGATAACCCTTGTGGATTAGATACGTGTAGGGCACTGCGTCTAGGTGTGGCAGACACTGCACGCTGTAGTGATAAAGAACGACCCACAAGGCGGCGAGCCCGCGCAGTGCGGTCAGCGAGGGCAATTGGCCGGTCGGTGCGACGCGGTTTTGAGTTCCGTGCGCGCGTTGATTCCCTGTTTTGAAAAGCATCGCATGGCCGGCCGTCGATCGCGTCTATAACGCTACGGAATTAACCCGCATCGGCCGCCGAGGTTCCGGACGCGTCAGGGCGCGTGGGCGGCGGCCTCCTTGGCGTCGCCGAACACAACATGCACGATGCTGTAGCCATGCGATTTCAGTTCGCGGAAAAATTTCGGCAGCGCCGCCGCGGTGTGGGCTTGCACATCATGCATCAGGATAATCCCCGAACCACTCTTTGCCAGTGCAGCCATTGAGCGCGCGACGACTTCGTCGGGCGTCAGCGGTCTCCAGTCTTCGGGGTCGACGTCAATGCTCCACAACATCAGACCAGTTACAGCCAGGTAGCGCTCAATTGCGGGTGTCGTCGACAAATACGGTGCCCGAAAAAAGGGTGCGGCGCGTCTCGTCGGCCCCAGAGCCGAATTGACGTCAGCAATGGCGGCCTGGATTTCGTTTTCGGCATCCGCAAGTGGCATTTTGGCAAGGTCGGGATGAGTCTCGGTGTGTGTGCCGATTGTGTGACCCTCATCGTATTCGCGCCGTACGAGGCCGGGCGAAGTACGGGCCTGCTCGCCCATGATGAAGAAGCTTGCCTTGACGCATTGCGCTGCCAGCGCATCGAGAACGGCGGGCGTCGATGACGGAAGCGGACCATCGTCGAAGCTAAGTACCACTTCATGGTCGCGTAAAGGCACAGTCTGGTGATACTGGACCGTGCCGACTCGCGGTAGAATAGTGGGGCTAATTGCCATGACGCGCGCGGTGCCGAGCGCGTCGGTCTCGGCGCAGTCCCCGGCGAGCGCAGCCGAAACACTCGTGGCGACAAGAAGGCATACTAGCCACAAGCCGAGTAGAGTACGCGCTGGCGCAGCGGCGGCCGTGGCGTGATGAATCATTGGCCCCCCATTTTCGATCAGACGTTGCCGCCACGGGCCTCGCGTAGGGCCCAAAAACTGCATTGTCGTCAATCAGCGGGTCAGACTTTCAAGAAAACCGCGCGGGCTGTGATATTCGCGGCTATCGCGCCGAATTTAAGGACTTTCCCGGGCGGTGGAATGACCGTCGAACGGTTCGGTGGCGAACGTGAACCTTTCAGCGAATGAATGTTTAATTTGAGGGCCAGGCAGGGAGATGGTCGAGATGGGTCTCCGGACCGTCATCTTCGTTGCAGTAAGGGGATTTCCGATTTCGTACTGGAGGGCCTTGCGTGCCCGGCCCGTGATTCGCAGCAGCTCGCCGTGATCGCGCTTCAGGAAAATGTAAAGTTCGGTGCCCCGCTCGATCTCCTTCGCCTGATGTTCATCACCGTTGGCTATCGCGGCGCGTATCGCGGGGTCTAATTGGGGCAGGGCGCGGTCAAGCGCGGCTTCGACTTCCGCGAATGGTTTCGTCTTCTCGATTTTGACGTGCTCTAGTAACGCTTGCTGAGCAACGATGGGATCGGCCACGGCAACATTCGTCGTAGTCAACGTGATCAGAATGAAGCAAACCGATACAATCGCGCGAATGGCCTTCGATATGCAGCCGTGCCACGCGGCGATGTGGAGACTGGTTGTCGCGTCATGAATGGTGCCACAAAGCTGGGCACAGCCCGTCTGACCTCACGTTTGTTCAACATTTGATCCTCTCGCGCCCTGTGTAACTTTGATTTGAAGTATCCTTGTTATGCAGCGCGGACGCGCAGAGCACTGGGTATCCACCCGGCGCGTCCGGTCGCAAGGAGATTGTAGGCGGCGGCTGCATGGCGCCGCTCACCCGCCCTCAGCGCGAGTGTACAATTCATTTCGCTCGGGTATTCACGACAATCGATGAACTTACGTCCCATCTTTTCCTCCCTGCCTTGCGGATCAAAACGTTCCATCACCGGAACGCACAGTGCATCACAGCAAAATCGACCTGTCGAGGTCCGGTTTGGGTCAAAAGCGACGCATTCGCGATGTCAGCACAATGTCCGGTTCATGCAACTCCGGACATCATCGCTGCAATTCGTCCTCAAGCCCCTACACCAGCGTTACCCCCGGCCGAAGCGAGCTCGTCTTTGCTTACAGCTCGCCGCAGTTGGGGTTACTCGCGACATGCGCGCAGGGCGGCAGCGGGCCGCCACTTCCATTCTGGCCCTGAAAGCCGACGTTCAATTGCGCCGCGGAATCCGCCAAATTCGGAAGTCGCTAAGTTCGTCCCCGGTTTGAGTGTCCATGCGTCAACCAGAATGTGAATAGGCGCCAAAGTCACCCCATGTTGCTCGCCTGCAACCGACTGCTTCAATATAAAAATTAGCCCTTCGAGAGGGATCCCAGCAGGCGCCGATCGGGACCCCTATGAAAGAGCAACTTCTCGAACGTTATCAGCGAACTGCGCCAAGCGCGGCGGGGGTCCCATTTTGATCAGGAATGACACACGGTGTGCCATCGTGAGTTCTCGCCGAGATTCATCTTCATTTGTGAAGTGGAATACAGTTTCGAAACCAGCTTGGCGAACGGTGAAAACTCGTCTGGGTCCCTAACGACGCCTGAGGACCGCGATACCGAAAACCTTCCAAGGTCAGGGGAACCAGCGGAGCAACGGACTTGTTTGCCATAGCAGAGTGGAGCGGTTTCCATGCCGGCGAGCACCATCGGCTCGGGCAATGTCGTTGCCCGACGGCAAATTCGATCTATCCTTGGACGACGTCTCAGGGAATATTGTGACAGTGTGCAGTATATTCCCGCTTCCGAACGGCTCACCGAACTCGTCAAAGAACTCGCTAAAGATCTTGAAGAACAAGAGAACCAATAAGTTGTGGGGTGGGACGCACAGGTACCTATGCCAAAAGGGCATCGTTGAATGAGAGCCAAAGGCGATATTCCTGAGATCACGTGGGCGTACACCCCCAGCGCCCTCTTAACGCTGCTGAGGCGAATCAATCAGCTTCGAAATGCATAAGCGCGCGCCACGGCGGCGCTGATTAGTATGGGCGTTAGTCTATCTTTGTCCGACGTTCCACCCCTGTTGTTCCCCGCAAGAAAGCGGCGCGCCTGAATTGTAGGCGCGGCTCTCGAAGGAACTGCCGTGTACGGCGCCGACGATCAAAGATTGGAAGTGTGCAACGCGTGATGATCGATAAGATCAGCGGCAAAGTGGCGCACGCCGTGGTGTCTTTCGGTGGGTCCTGGGAATGGGCGAGGATTACTATCCGATGCCGTAGTCCAACCTAAAGTACGATAAAAATCTCGACGGACATCGGGTCGGCGTAACTGAGAATCAGCTCAATGGAGCCCCAAAATTGAAACGGAGCACCGATTGGGACTGGTGCAACAGAGCTAGGGACAAGGAAGTTTGGATTACTACCGCACGCCGCTGTGGTACTGAGCCGTTCGAAGCATGTCCGCAATGCGACTGTATCACTTCCAATCAACGCAACAGTTTCACGCCGAGCGTCAATTGTTGTTGTCATTACTTTCTCCTGACAGACATGCTCCCTTTAATGCAAGGGGCGCCCGCGAGGTTCCGAGGGCAATTTCTTGAGAAATATCCCCTCGAACTCGAATTGAATATCCGAGCGCGTTAGGCTGCGGTTTTTTCAACGTGAGCCGTCATTTTCGCCAAGAATCTGGCGCTACCATTCGTTGAGCGACAGCTCCGCAGTGTTCTCGCAAACTGCCCCAGCATGCCTTCTTCGAAAGCGGAGATCACGGTCTCATGCACATAACTCTTTCGACAGATCGCCGGCGTATTGCCAAGATCGCCTGCGGCCTGGGCAATGGCATCGAGCACCTGTCGTTGGCGCGCGCGCTTGCTCGTCGCCGGCTCGGTGCGAGCTAGCGTCTCGAGCACAGAAACCGAGGCCAGCAGAGTGCGGAAATCCTTGAGCGAAATTTTTACGCCGGCGATTTCACGCAGGAAGCGGTTAACGTCCTGAGCGTTAGCCAAACGGACCGTGCCGTCCTCGGCGCGATATTGAAATAAACGTCGGCCCGGCAAACGCCGAAGGACGGCCAGAGCCGTCGCGAGTTTTGGCGCACGCAGTTCTTTCTGAAACTGTTTGCCCCCCTTGGCCCGGAAGCACAAACAGATCGTCTCCCCAAAGATCGATACGTTTGATTTCAGGAGCGTTGCGGCGCCTCGGGTGCCCCGAAGCTTCGCGTATTGTTCGGTACCGGGTCGGATCGCGCTGCGGGCCACAAGCTCAATAATTGCCGCCAGGGTGAAGGCCCGTGTCGGATCGTGTGTTTCGAGATGTTGCTGGACGCAGCGCTGAATCTGCGGGAGCGCTTCAGCTAGTCGTGCCAACCGGCACGCTTTGCGAGTCTCGCGCACGCGCTGCCAATCGGGATGGTACCGATATTGCAATCGGCCGGCTCCATCCCGTCCGATCGCCTGGATGTGCGCGCGGGGATCCTCGGCATAAAGCACGTCCTGGTAGGCCGGCGGCACCGCGAGCGACGCGAGTCGCTGGGCTTCCCCGACGCCGATGGTCGAGCCGTCAGCGGTGATGTAGCGAAATCCGCGGCCGTGACGCTTTCTCCGGATGGTCAGTGCGTCAGTGGTTACATAGTTCAAATGAAGCCGTTTTAGAAGCTTCCTCGTCGCGGGAGAAATGCTTTCACAATTGCGAACAAGGCGCCGCCCCTGCGATGAACTCTCTGCGCTAGTGGCGCTGTTGTTGGCCGCCTGATCGGTCATGGCGACAAAGTAATCGCGCGGATCGGGGTTTGTTCCCGACTCTCGATCGTCCAGCGTGAATCACGGTTTGCTTGTGGGCCTAGGGTTTGAGATGCTGCCGATACGAAGGGCGCTCACGTCCTGATCGGTTGCTGCCGGTTCATTAGCGGAGTTCGAGCAGGCATTCACGCAACAACGTCACGCAATCGTCTGCGCCGCGCCAGAATCCGCACATCCCGTTATAGGCGAACTCGTATTCCCGCGCGACGACGTATCGCCTACGGGCCATACATTTGGTTATTGGCGAACTCGTATTCCCACGCGAGGACGCATCGCCTACGGCCATGACGCTTTACGCCAAAATTTTGCGATCGAACGCAAATTCCGCGGGAACGTGCTTCGCGCAATCGGATTAAGTCCCGTAACTGACCGTAAGGAGACAACTTGTCGAAAGCCGCACAGTATTGGTCGTATGTTCGTGAATGCGAGCATTGGGGAAATAAGATCAACGACGAAGACGACCGCAGAATATTCTTAGATATGGCGAAAGCTTGGGCCGAGCTTGCACTGAGAAAACAGAGCGCATCCAGAATTGGCGGCTCCAATCAGCCCGTTTCAAAATAGACCGCGTTTCGCGCCCTCGCAAAATCCGACGTCCGGCCTTGCGCGTTATGCGCTCGGTCTTCAGTGATCGCCGCATTGTCCCAAACATTGCCAAAGCGCCTAACTCGGTGTCTTCGAAACCGGGGCAGGCCAGGCAGCAACTTAAAGGGGAAACAGCTGCTTGAGTTGCCGGACTTGTAATTTTGGCGCGCCTTTAAGATCGGTCCATCTTTAGTACTGTTCTTGGTTTTCAGCTCGGCCTCATCACCGATGCTTATCCTCAGTCAGCTCTCTTCAGCTCTCATCCAGGGACCTTCGCACAGCGTAGCATATTGCCTGTCTGGAGAATCTTCGTCGCCGTAATTGAGGGGGCGAGCCTATGAGGAGGCGATGTAGGAAAAAGCCGCGTCTTGAGGCAGGATCCAAGTGCGATTAAGGCCCCGTTGCGTGAATTTAAGGGCGTCCCCTAGTTTGCCCTCGCGGCGAGGCGGCACCTCATTAGGTCATTAGTCGCCTGCTCGCATCTCCATCGGCTGAAAAGAAGATACGCCGCTGACAGCGGGAATGTGCAGCGTTTGCTTCTCTCCTCGGCCGTTTGGGATCAAGCACTCCAGACTAGCCGGGCTTAAGGATACAGCGATGGAGATTGTGTGCCTTCGCTTTTGAGAGGCGTGCTTCGTGCCGACGTGCGAGGAGTGCTGGCCGAGTGCCGATAAGTTCCAGCGTTGCTCCAATTCCAAAAAATCGGCACCGCCCGGAGCCCGTCGCGGTGCTCTCCCGCAACCTGTGCGGCTAACCAAGCCGTCGCCGCCCCCAGAAGCGCAGCCGCTCCGGTCATGAAAGCCAATATGACTGCGCTACGGCGAGCACGAGTTATGTCTTCCTTGGCGTGAACCGCTACTTCATCGACGCGGTGTTCAGCGTCTGCTGGAGCAAGCCCTGTTACCGATCCGATCAAACGAACCAAATAGGCTCGGTCTGATTGATCCATTCCATTATGGCTGGATGTGGTCAGAAGAATCCGGGCAGCTTCAGCGCGGTCATAGGTGATGTTGCCAGCGGCTTGTCTTTCTCCCCCTCGAAACAAACGATCAAGATCGAATGCGACAATGTTTTCACCCGTTGCAGTCGGTTGTACAGAGCTTGCAGATTTGGTCAGGGATTGTAATGTTGCAAGCGCGAGCAGGGCCGCAATTAGCGTTGCAAGTGCCCACGTCAAAAGGCCTTGCATCCCATCTGCGAACTCAATGGAAGTTATTTCCATCGAGGAAGGCGTACTCATACGGCCGGAAATATAACCTCCCAGTCCGTAAGAAACGACAGCGACGAGGAGCAGATACAACCCGGATAACAGTACTAGGGCAAACGATGTATCGCGCCAAGCGGGAGCCGTGGAACTGAGGGAAAGGCCGATAGCCACTCCGAAACTTTCCAGCACAAAGGCAACAGCCGCCGCCGCGATTGCCCCAGCGAAGATCGCGCGCCAAGAGAAGCTCAGATGGCGAAGTTGCGCGGCGGGAAGGCCCGACGAATCGATTACTGTCATGGTTAGAATCCATTCAAATGAAAATTTATGAAACCTCAGCGGAGACCGAAGAACGAGAGGATAGCCATAACAACTACGATAAGTCCTATAAGATAAATGAGACCGTTCATTTGAGCCTCCGACGGGTTCCCCACAACGGGAGTGCAATACAGCCGTGCAACGGCGAAAGGCCGAAAATGTTCCGGCCACGATCGAACCGTCGCTGAGGATCGGTCCGGGTAACGGCCATTTAGAGTGCGCAGCTCACCGGCAGACGGGACCAATCGTCCCCTTCTGCGTTGTTCTCAAGGTGCTGTTGCTGAACGCAGCCGCGTACGCCGCAAATCATGGCCGATACAGCTTCCGGTTCGCAATTCTCTACTCGCATCGATCCGCCGCGAGCCCCGAGTTACCAAACTCTGACGGGCATCGCGGTGGGCGTCGCCATCGTCGGCGCGCTGTATTTTGGAAAGGAGGTGCTGCTCCCAATTACTGTAGCGGTGTTGCTGAGCTTCGTGCTGTCCCCGATTGTAGAGTTGTTGCGGCGGTTTCGCATCCCGCGTGTTGTAGCGGCGGTATTTTCGGCGGCGCTGGCCCTGACGGTGATCGGTGGAGTGGGCGCACTGGTAGGAGCCCAGCTTGTTCAGACCGCAAGCGATCTGCCGCAGTATCAAAGCACGATCGAAAAAAAGCTGAGTGCTATTCAGAACGTCACATTGCGACGCGCTACTGAACTAGCGAGGCGACTGCCGGGGTGGCTTCATCAAACAGGCCAAAAGGCTGCAACGAACGGTGAATTAGTATCTCCTGCGGGCGGACCAGCTCCTGCGCAGGAGAAAAAGCCCGTCTTGGTTGAAGTTCGCCAGCCGCCAATCGATCCGCTCACGCTGGCCGAAAGGCTTTTAACGCCAGTACTCCATCCACTCGCAACGGCAGTAATCGTCTTCGTTGTCGCTGTCTTTATCCTGATACAACAGGACGATCTTCGCGACCGCATTATACGTCTTTGCGGGTCACGGGACCTTCCCCGTACCACACTCGCGATGCATGACGCAGCATACCGGTTGAGCCGTTTCTTCCTGGTCCAACTTGGCATCAACACAGCATTTGGCGTGATCGTCGGATTCGGACTTTACTTTATAGGTCTTCCCAGTCCGCTGTTGTGGGGAACCATTGCCGCTCTGATGCGCTTCCTGCCTTACCTCGGGAGCTACGTGGCGGCAGGAGTACCCATTCTTCTGGCCGCGGCTATCGATCCTGGCTGGTCAGCGGCGCTTTGTGTCGCAGCCCTTTTCATCGTTACAGAGCCCATCTTAGGGCAAGTGGTCGAGCCGATGCTCTATGGGCGTAGTACCGGGCTTTCACCTATTGCAGTTGTAATCGCGGCAATCTTTTGGGCCTGGCTCTGGGGACCGGTAGGTCTTATCCTCTCAACTCCGATAACGCTCTGTCTGGTTGTCCTAGGTCAACACGTTGAGCAACTCCAGTTCCTGAAGGTTCTTTTGGGAGATCGGCCTGCATTATCCCGGGTCGAGAACTTCTATGAACGAGTGCTAGCTGGAGACACCGACGAATTACAAGAGTACGCAGAACATTTGCTGAAAGAGGTCTCCATCTCATCGTATTATGACGACATCGCAATGAAAGGGCTCGAGTTAGCGGCGAATGACGTGTCGCGTGGTGTTCTCACTCCCTCTCGGGTAGAACGTATCAGAGATACTGTAGTGACGCTCGTTGCCGAGCTGGACGATTTCTCCGATATGGATCCCCCGCCCAATAACACGGCAATGGCGTCCGAAAAAATTGCCACGAAACATTTGCCTAAAACTCGCCTTTCGGTCCGTCCAAATCCATTTGAGATGGCGCCCGCATGGCGGGCCGGAGCACCAATACGCTGTGTCGCTGGGCACAGTCCTCTCGACGAAGCGGTGGCAACCATACTTGCGCAGCTTTTGAACAAACAGGGCATGGGATCGAACGTCATACCGCCAAGCGCAGTCTCTCGCGCCGCAATCCGTGAGGTTGGCAGCGAAGGCGTCACGATGGTTTGTGTCTGTTACCTAGATATATTCGGCTCGACGTCTTCTCTGCGCTTCCTGCTCAGACGACTACGACAGCACATCCCGGGGGCGCATCAGCTCGTTGCCTTATGGCCTTCGGATCACCCGGTGATGAGGGATGACAGCCTCAAAGCGACCCTAGGCGCGTACGCTTATGTGACGTCATTGCAGGAGGCCGTGAATGTCTGCTTGAAAGCTGCGCGGGAAGCGGCAGCGACCGATCAGCACGCGAACGTTATCCGCATCGGCAGTACCTCAAACCCTCAGCAAACAAGCACGCCCTAATTGGGTCAGCGCCGGTCAATCAACATGGGAATACTGCCCCGATGACCGATCTGACGGCCAACCAGGGCACAAACGCAGAAGGTTCTCGCGTCGGTGTCGCGGCGGTTCGTTGCTCAATTCTGCACTGTCTGTGCCAAGCTCGGGAATCGTAGGAGCGCCTTGGCCGGCAGGTCTCTATCAGCGGCCAGGCGAGATGTCGTGGTGGCACTCGAGCGCAAGGAGCTTTTGTACGAACAAAGGAAAAACCCGCGCTAGAACGCTGGGAAATATACTCGCTTTTCCATCTGTGAATTCAATAATGCTCGAGCCAGCTTAAAGGAAGGCACCCTCGCGATTGCACGATCGCTCCTTCTGCAGGTGCGCGTTCTTACTTTCGCTTGCGACCGCAACACGACTGTGAAGTCGCTCGGACAAGAGAGCGCAAGGCTAATAGCACCGAAGCGCGGCATCACCGCTGAGGCTTCCTCAGCTTTTTCTGATCAGCCAATTCGCGTTGTTCTCATTTTCCTGACTACCTTCTTCCGGCCAGGGCCGTAGCAGTCTCTGTCGCCATTTACTGGCCTGGCACAAATCTGTTTATCGAGAAGAGCTGAAATCAGCCAGATGCAGCGATCATCAACATAATCTCCCGACGTCCAAGCTGGCTTACTGTCCCAACCGGCAGGTGGCCCGTAGGATGATCCCGGTTGGTAAGCTCCCTGATGGCAACGGAGGTCCGGCCCCAGCAAAGTAAGTAACCTTGGCCCGGGGGGCCCGGAGTTGTCGGGGTTGCCACCAGCCAGACCGCAGAGGCTGGAACTAATAACTTCCAAAACCGTTCGGGTGACTATGAAGTCGTCGTTTTGGCGCGGAACGTGCCACGGCGGCATGGCGAGCCGCATGTCGAGCTCTTCTTATGTCAATGCTCAAGGAGAACAAAGATGTCGAAATTCGTATACGCCGCGGCAATTGTCGCTGTCCTCGGTGCCCCAGCCTTCGCGGACACCAATGTGCAGATGTTGAGCCAAATGCCGGCCGGCGCGGTGACGGTCACAGACTGGTACAAGCAGGACGTCTATGATCCCAACAACAATAAGATCGGTGAGGTCATGGATGTGCTAGTCGACAAGTCGGGTAAAGTGACGTCACTGATCGTTGGCGTCGGTGGTTTCCTCGGCGCCGGTGAAAAGGATGTCGCCGTTCCTTTCGACGCGGTCAAGATGACTAACAATAATAACAAGTGGACGCTGGTTATGAACACCACCAAAGACGACCTGAAGAACGCCCCAGGCTTCAAATACGACCGGAGTGCGACCACTTGGGTTCCTGATGGGAATAAGTAAGCTGACCACCCTCTCTTAGCACCAATTTGAAGTGTCGCTCAGAGAAAACTTAAAGCCACTGAGGCCAGATGACTGGTCAACTGTTCTTAACAGTCGCCGTCTCGGCACTCGTTGATGGTGGTCGCTAACAGCAAGCTCGATCGCGGTCCGAATGGTACGGTCCAAAGCAAAAACCCGGTCGCTCTATTCGATGACGAGCGAGTCCGCTACGCGTTAGGAGGAAGTCAAAATACTCTGGCACGAAAATCCGATTCTCGACGAGAGTTAACGCAAAAGAGGCCCCTTTGAATGTCTGCGAGCCCGGCCGGCCTTCATTCGCGCTTTCTCGAGCGGCTTTGCGGTTTCCAACTTGGGGGACAGCCGGCCTACGGCGAAATCCGTTCCCTTGAAGTGCGCGATCTTATTCACGCCTGCGACGTTGCGGCGAGCATGGGTTGCGGGCACCGTGTAAGCGAAATGATGAAGTCTCGGACCCAGTCCGTTGCTGAACACAATATCGTGCGGGTTGCCTTTACGCTGCAACCAGACGCCCCACAACTCGTCGGTGCCGTCTTTGGCTGTGTACTCGGTCAACCGGAAGCCGAGCGCGGCGTAGAAGTCACAAGCGGTTTGGATGTCGGCCGCGGCGACCTGTACGTGGTCGAGGCGCTGCGGGCTTCCGCCGTGGAACTTGTCAAAACGCTGCATGAGCCTCATCTGCGTACCCATCGTGGAGCATAGTTCGATGGGAGATCCTGATCCGTCGACGAGGCGTAAGGTCCGCCCTTGGTATGGTGCGTCTTGCCAGCGATTCTGGACGTTTCTCCGCGCAAAATAATCCTGCGCGATGTCCAGATCCGCGTCAGTCAAGACCCGAAATCCGATTGCCTGACACACCGGCGCGTCCGCCGATTTCCGAAGCACCAAACTGTGATGGCAGGCTTCTTCCAGCCCCCGCAGGTAGGCGGCGTCCTCGTCGCGAGCCGTAAGCACCAGCCCGAGCACGTCGCAATAGAAGCGGCAACTCGCGTCGAGATCGCGGCTCGTCAAAACGACATGGCTGATCCGGGTGATGTTAAAGGGCGGATGCAGAACGAGAGGCGGCAGAGACATGGGGTACTTTTCGAATCCGTAATCGATGTTCTTCAGGACCGGAGCGCTACATAAGGCCGTCCTCGGCCGACACCAGGCTCAGGCAGTGGTCCCTATGTAGGCGGAAATGACCATCGGGTCTCGCCGCACAGTTTCGGGTTCGCCGTCGGCTATCACCTGGCCTGCATCGAGGACCGTGATCCATTCTGCCAGCGTCATGATGAAACGCATGTGATGTTCAACGAGCAGGATGGTAATTCCGGCGTTTCGGATCTTGCGTATGACGCCGATCAGATCCTGGATTTCGGAGGGGTTCATCCCGCCGGCAGGCTCGTCGAGCAGAAGAAGCCGCGGTTGACTCGCGAGCGCGCGGGCGATCTCGACGCGACGTTGGTCCACCAAGGTTAGTTGATCGAGGACGCGGTTGGAATGCTGTCCCAAGCCGACAAATTCAAGTGCACTTTGCGCCTGCCGGCGTGCAGTGTCGCGGTCCCGGGACGGCACAACAAAATCCAGGATGTCGCTCCAAATCCCTCCGTCCATGTAAGCATCGCTGCCGACCATTACGTTCTCAAGTACCGAGAGGCCCTTGAACAAGCGAACGTGTTGGAAGTTTCGGGCGATACCCAAGGCATGAATGGCGTCTGCGCGGCGCCCGGTGTAAGGCTTTCCGGCGAATGCCACGTCGCCAGCCGTTGGAACGGTTACTCCGCTGATAATATTCAACAGCGTGCTCTTGCCGGCTCCGTTGGGGCCGATCAGCGCGTGGATCCGACCTTCCGCCACCTCGCAGCTCACGTCATTTAGCGCGAGAAAGCCGCCGAACCGTTTCGACACGCCGTCGATTTGAAGAATCGCGGTCATCGGCGCGATTTTACGGCAGCAATCAACCCGTCCGGACGCCAAACGGCCGCGGCGATCAGCAATGCACCGAAGAACGTCATCCGCCAATCTTGCAGGAAGCGGAATATCTCAGGAGTGAGCGTGGCAACGGCCGCGCCGGCAATCGGACCCAGCGGATTGCCGATTCCACCGAGGACAATGAACAGAAACGTGTCGGCGGAACGCAAGAAACCGAATTGCGCCGAGTCGATGAATAACGCGTAATGAGCGTAGAAAGCGCCAGCCACCCCCGCTACGAACGCTCCAACGGCGAACGCCGTCAATTTTACGCGGACGACATTGACGCCCATGGCCTGGGCGGCGACCTCATCGGCATGGACGGCGATCATTGCGCGTCCAATGCGCGCGTAACGAAGCCGCCATGCGACCAGGCTGGTTATGACGCAGGCTGAAGCGACCCAGGCGAAATTTGTGTCGGGCGGCATGCCGCCGATCCCGCTGGCGCCGCCGGTGTAACTAAAATTCAGAAAAAAGACGCGCACAATCTCGCCGAAGCCAAGCGTGAGAATGATCAGGTAAATGCCGCGAATTCTGATGGCGGGAATGCCGACAACAATGCCGCTCAATGCCGCGAGCAGGCCGCCAGCGGCGACCGCGATCGAGAACGGTACGCTCTCTTTTGTCAGCACCGCGCTCGCATAGGCGCCAATCGCCATGAAGCCGCCTTGGCCGAGCGAAATCAATCCGGCAGTCATCGGGATGTATAGACTGAACGCCATCAGCACGTTAATGCCGAAGAAAATTGCTACCGAGCCCCAATAGCCTTCGAACATGCCTCACCGCTCCGCCGACATACCCGTCGCGAAAAGGCCGCGCGGCCGCAGCAGCAGAACGATGATCATCAGGCCGAATGCGACGGCGTCGCGATAGGAGGAGGCAGCATATGCGACACAAAGCACTTCGACGATCCCCAGCAGAAGGCCGCCGACCATGGCGCCATAGATGCTGCCGAGCCCGCCAACCAGCATGATGGCCAGTCCTTTCACCGCCATGCTGATGCCCATGAATGGCGAGACCGCCGTGTAGGCCAATCCGACCAGCACCCCGGCAATACCCGCGAGAGCCGAAGCGACCGCAAAGGTCAACATGATGACCGCGTCGGTGTTGATGCCGAGAATACTGGCGATTTCGATATTCTCGGCAGCGGCTCGCATCGCCATTCCATAGCGTGTGCGCGATATAAACAAGTGGAGAACGATCATAGAGATCAGCGCGATCGCCATGATGAACAGTTGAGTAGCGCTGACGAGAACAGGTCCGACATGATAAACGTCGTAGCCGAGCCCGGCGGGAAATTCGCTCTGCTCCGCGCCGAACATTTTCGTGAACACTTCTTGCAGGATCAGGCCGGCGCCTATGCTTGTAACCATCGGCGCCAGAAAGCTTCCACCCTTGCGGCGAATCGGCCGGAACACGATCAATTCAAGAACAATCCCCAAGATGGCAGTGCCAACGATGGCGGCGGCAAGCGCCGCTACCGGCCCGACGTGGAGCGCGAGCATCACCTCCAAACCGATATAGGCTCCGACCATGAACACCTCGCCATGGGCGAGATGAATGAGCCGAAGCACCCCGAAGATCAGGGAATATCCGATCGCGACCAACGCGTAGGTGCCGCCAAGCATCAGACCGTTGGTGATTTGCTGCAGCAGCATAAATGTCTTCGTCGCGCCGTTGGCACGGCGCACCTTTCGTGAAGCCCGGGTTTTAGCCTAATCGTCGATCAGTTAAAGTGCCTTCCCGGATGAAGGCCGCGAATTCCGTGAGCTGGGCGCGCACTGCCTCCCGCGCTGCCTTGTCGATCAATTGGCCCGCCTCGTCGAACTTGGTTGTTGCAGGGCCGATCATCACTTCAGGCCGCGGCAGAACACGCGCGTTCACGAATACCATGATCTGACGTAGATGATGCTGCATACGCACGCCGCCCATCGGTCCGCCGGATACCGACTGAATAAGTACCGGTTTGCGCGCAAACGGCTGGTTCGGGGTACGGGATACCCAATCGATCAGATTTTTTAGCCCGCCGGGTACGGAGTAATTGTACTCAGGCGAAGCGATCAAGAGACCGTCGGCTTCGCGTATCGAGGCTGCTAATGCGTTGACGACAGCTGGAAACCCGCTCAACCGTTCCAGATCGCCGTCGTAGGTCGGAATGTCAGCGACCGTCGGGCCCTCTGTGAACACCAGGTCGCCCGGTGAAAGCGACGGCAACGCGCGCAGCAAAGCGGCATTATAGGATTCTTTGCGTACGCTTCCGCAGAGAGTGAGGATATTCAATGAGAGATTAGCCGTCATTTTCGCTTTCCATCTTAATCGAGACCACAGCCTCGTCATGGCCGTACAAAACGGCCGCTGGGGCCGGAAACGACTTCGCCATCGCGCGCGATCATTTTGCCGCGCAAAAATACGCTTTCGATTCGCCCATTAATCGTGCGTCCTTTGAGCGTGGTGTAGTCCGCCTTGCTGCGTTGCTGACTGTCCGTGACCAAAGTCCGCTCCGCGCCGTCGACGATAATGAGGTCCGCATCGGAGCCCACTTGCAGCGCGCCTTTCTTTGGGAAGAGGCCGAAGCATTTTGCCGGGGTTTCGGCGCATGATCTCGCGATATCAGGCATGGATAATTGGCCATCATCGACGAGCGCCAGCATCGACATGCACAAAGTCTGCAACCCCGGCATACCGGGCGGCGTCCGCCAGACGTCACTCCACCCGATTTCCTTATCTTCGCGCAGCACCGGCGAGTGGTCGCTCACCACCATGTCGATTTCGCCAGACCGTATCGCGGAACGAAGCGAATCGCGCTCGTTGCTCGTCCGGATCGGTGGGATAATTATGCCGTAGGGACCAAATTGGGCCGCTTCATCCTCGGCAAACAGCAGATGGTGCGACATCACCTCGGAAGACAGCAGCACTGAGCCGCGAAAGCGCCGGACCAGATCGACGCTCTTTTGCGATGACAGCGAGCGGAGATGAATGCGGGTGCCAGTTTCGCAGGCGACCGTACAGGCCCGCGTGATGCCAAGCCCTTCCGACAAGGTCGGGCGCGTCATCGCGAAGCTTTGCACCGGCGGCAGCGCTTCTTCTCTGTGCTGCGGATCGAGATGTTGTCTTTCCGCCTCGCGCTGTTTTTGCTGCTCCGTGAGCTTCGCGATCAACGATCCTGAATGTGGCGTTACGCCGACGACGCCACCAACATCTCGGACCAGCTTCATAAGCCGATAAAGCTCGTAATCATCATTGGCGACGACGAAAGCCGGATTGCCGCCGTAGGCGAGAAATAGCTCATAAGAAACGGGGCCCAGAGCGGCCATTTCCTCGAATTCGTCACATTCCGTTTTGGGCGATACCAGAGCTTGAATCGCAAAATCCACAAACGATTCCTGCTCGCCGGTTCGCTTTTTTCTCTCAAAATAGCTCGCGGACACTGTTCGCGGATCGTCCGTCGGCATCAGCATGATAGTGGTCACTCCGCCGATCGCGGCGGCGGCAGTCGCGGAACCAAAATCATCGAGCCTGTGGCGCAGCAGATATCCGGGTATGTGGACATGGGCATCAACAAGACCCGGAAGTATGAATTTGCCGGCGGCGTCGATTTCTGCCGGGGCCGCTAATGCCTCCCCGCGATCGGCGACCGCTTTGACCGCTCCGTCGGCGATAGCGATATCGGCGCGGGTGAGCCCATCCGAAGTGACGATGGTTCCGCCGCGGACAATGAGGTCAAACATGGGACGGCCGGTTAACGCTGTCACAGGCTGCGGTTCCGGCGCCTGATCCGCTACCGCCGGGAAGTGTCGGCGGTCTACGCCGCATCGGCCGCCTCGAGACAGCGCTTATATTTGTCGACCACCCAAGTGTTTAGCTGAGTGATCGCGTTCTCCAGATACGACAGCCGTCCCGGCGGCATGTATCGCGAATGATACGCTTCCTGCAGCGCCGCCTGCGTCACCTGGTCCTGCATGATAATGATTTTCATGTGTTCGAACTGCTCCCGTCGGATGCGGTCGAACTCGGGCACTTCGGTCGCCGCTTTGGAATACAGGTTTACGCGCCTCGAGTTCATGACGCCGGCCGATACCGGACTCAGAAACGTGACGGTGACAAACGACGGCTGAAGCACGGCTACCGCACACGGCATAATCGAAACAAACAGTACACGCCCACGCTGCTCTTCGCTCAGCCCATCAATATCCGGCAACCGCCGATTGCCCGATTCCTCAAACAGATCGCCGGTCGCCTTCGAGAAGCCGGTGCTGCGCATCACTTGGCCGTCACCTAATTCGAAGTCCCAGAATTGCGTAAGATTTGACGGCACGGCGTCGTGATAGCCTTTGTGAACATAAGAGGTGTGATACGGCTCCAGCGCGTTCTCGTGATGCAATTTCCAGTTCCACTTCAGGGATTCCTGAGGGAATACGTGGCCGGGGATCAAATTCTCGAGTTCATAGCCTTCAAACTCATTGGCGAGCTTCGCCAAGCGCGGAGCAAGCGGCGGCGGATCTTCCTGAAAGTTGAGGAATATCAGGCCGTGAAAGATCTCCGACTTGATTTCCGGAAGATGCATCTTGTCGCGCAGCACCGCGACCGGAGTGGTTTCGCTCATCGAAGGGGCGCCGAGAAGCCGGCCGTCAAGCCCATAGACCCAATTGTGATACGGGCAAGTGAGGCGGCTTGCGTTCATGCAGAGGCCGGGGTTCGGATTTTCCTGGACTCCGCCGACAATGGGATGGCCGCGATGCCGGCAAATCGCCGACAGCACGCGCACTCCGCGCTTTTCGTCTCGAACAACCAGCACCGGTTCATTCAGCACGGTGAGAGGTAGATAATCTCCGACGTTTGGCACCTCGTTGATGTGCGCAATGCACAGCCACTCACGGGAAAATATGGCCTGCTTTTCAAATGCCCAGAATTTTTCGCTTACGTAGGTCTCAGGTGGAAGCATTTCCGCTTCCTTGACCGGAAGCACGCTGAACTGGGAACGCGCGACAACTTGCCTGGCGAATTGGAAATCTATTTTTTCGGCAGCTATCTGCGGCACACGCAGTCTCCTCTTTGTCCGGAACGGACCGGCTATCGCACTGCTTGCAGTATCTCGTGAGACGGTCAGGTGAATTTTCGCACCGCTTCGTCACCAAACGTAGCGCCAAACGGTCAATGCCCGGCATGGAGAGACCCTATGACCCACATCGAATGGGGGCGTCGCTTAATTCAGATCGCGAAGATTGGTCCGATTTTTGCCTTTAACGCCTTGAAGCACAAGACGATTTTTGCGATTCTTGCCGGTGGAGGCAGACTGCCATGGGCAAATCCGATGTGATCGCCGAGCCGAGCGTCAGTTTTGCGCGAAACGTTGACTGGAACCTGTTCAAGGTATTCCACGAAATTGCCCGGCGCGGCGGTATCGGCGCCGCCGCACGGGCGTTGAACAGGAAGCAGCCCAGCATCACCGCCGCGCTGCAGCGGCTCGAAGACCAGGTGGGCACAACGCTGTGCACCAGAACGCCGCGCGGCATTGAGTTGACGATCCACGGGCATCAGCTTCTGGCCGCCTGTGAGAGCTTGCAGGCATCGGTTCGAAATATTCCGCGGGCGATTTCAGCGACCGGTGGGGACATTTCAGGCACGGTGACGCTCCGCGTATTGTCGAATTTGTATAATCTCAACACGCTGTCCGGCATTTTTGATGATTTTCACACCCGCTATCCGCGTATCGAGGTCAGGCTGGATGTGGCGCCGTGGCGGGAAGTCTTGAACTCGCTCAAGAGGGGCGAGATCGAGCTCGCCATCGGGTTCGAAGATGAGCTTGACGACCGCTACTTGTACATTCCTATTACCAGACAGACTCAGCAGATTTATTGCGGACCGAAACATCAGTTTTTTGGACGGCCGTCAGTTTCCCCGACCGAGATGGAATCGGAGCCGTTCGTTGTGACCCGCGATGAACCGCTTCCGTACATCCGCTATCGCGACCGCTACGGTCTTGGCCGGCGGATTGGCGGGTTTGCCGACA
Organism: uncultured Alphaproteobacteria bacterium; assembly: GCA_963791955.1. Classification (GTDB taxonomy): domain Bacteria; phylum Pseudomonadota; class Alphaproteobacteria; order Rhizobiales; family Xanthobacteraceae; genus BOG-931. The sequence continues at coordinate 643,061 of CAWBUO010000014.1, read as the reverse complement.
GCGTGAATGAACGCATGTGGCTTATTCAGCTTGGCATGGGTATCGGCTTTCTGCCCAAGCCGATCGTGGACGGTTCAAATTTCGCGTCTACGCTGTGGCCATTGCTGGCGGACGAGGAGGCGCCGGTGTGCAGCGTTTATCTTATGGCGAACGCGCAAGCGGCGCGCAGCGCGCCTGCGCAATTATTGCTGGATACTGCCCAGGCCCATTTGCAGACACGCGATCGATAATTCCAGTTGTAACTGCCATCCTGCACTCATATCCGTGGCGCCAGGATTGAGCATCGGCGCCCTTCATCGTCGTCTTTGAGCACAGGGAAAAACACGAGTGGATTTGGAACTGGAGGGAAAGGTAGCGATCGTCACCGGCGGCAGCCGCGGCATCGGTAAGGCGATCGCGCGAGAGCTAGCCAAAGAAGGGGCCAAAGTCACTATTATCGCCCGAAACCTCGACACCGCCAAAACTGCCGTATCCGAAATCACCACAGAGACGGGACAATCGCTATATGCATACCGCGCCGACACCGGCAAAGATGATGATGTTCGCGCGGCTGTCTCGCAGATCGTCGCAGAACATCAACGGGTCGACATTCTGGTAAACTGCGCGGCGCAACCTGCCGGGCAGCAGCCGGCGCCAAAGCTTGCAAATATCACCGACGAGATCTTTTGGGCCGACGTCAATGTCAAAGTTCTAGGCTATCTGCGCTTTGCACGGGAGGTTGCCCCGGTTATGCAGCGTCAGAAATCTGGCCGCATCATCAACATCTCCGGACTGGCTGCACGCCAGACCGGATCGATTGTCGGCTCGATCCGTAATGTCAGCGTCGCAGCCCTGACGAAGAACTTGGCGGATGAACTCGGACCTTTCGGCGTCAACGTGACGTGCGTGCATCCGGGCTTAACGCGAACCGAGAAAACTCCAGACGCGCTTCGATATCGGGCATCGGCCGCGGGGCTATCGGTCGAGGCGATTGAGCAGCGGCTGGTTGAGGATACGTCCATTCGCCATTTTGTGACAGCCGAGGAGGTTGCTTACGTGGTGGTCTTTCTCGCGTCGCCAAAGTCCATCGCTGTCTCGGGCGACGCGATCGCAGTCGGCGGCGGCAAAGTTGGCGCGATATATTATTGATCCGCGATAGCCCGTTCCGGCTGGAGGCTTTAATTCTCAATTCTCCGCCGCAGCCGAACTTGCCAGGCGATCAGGCCGCGTTCGCTTTCAGCCGTCCGCCAACTCGCCAAAATACGCCTCGCGTACTTTTTTGTTCGAAAGCAGATCCTCCCCCGTGAGGACGATCCTGCCTATTTCGAGCACATACGCCCGGTTTGCGAGCTTCAGCGCAGCGTTCGCGTTTTGCTCGACCAAAAGAACCGTCACGCCATCCTTCGCCAGTTCAGCGACGGTGGCAAAAATTTCTCCGGCAATGATCGGTGCGAGGCCCAGCGATGGTTCGTCAAGGAGTAACAGTTTCGGTTCGGCCATGAGTGCGCGTCCGATGACCAACATTTGCTGTTGGCCACCTGATAGATTGCCGGCGTGATTGGACAGCCTTTCCGCAAGAGCGGGGAAGCGCGTCAAAACCGCCCGGAGTTTGTCGTCAAATCCGGATTGATCGCGCCTGCCGAATGCGCCGAGGATCAAGTTTTCACGAACCGAGAGTTCACGAAGGACGCCGCGGCCCTCGGGAACGTAAGCAATGCCCATCTGCGCGATGCTGTGCGTGCGCAACGAGGAAAGCTGCTGGCCGTTGTATTCGATCGTGCCGGCATGAAGTGGCACCAGCCGCATGATGGCACGCATGAGGGTGCTTTTTCCGGCACCGTTGGCGCCGATAAGGGCGACAATTTCCCCAGGTTCAACTCTTAGGGATACTCCGCTGAGTGCCTGGCTTTTGCCGTAACGAACGGAAACTCCATCAAGCCGTAACAGGCTCATGGCGCACTACCTGAATAATTCGCAATCGCTGCGGGGCGTTGTCGGCCGGTGCCGAGCGTCGCGGCGCGGGCGGCTCTTGCTAGGCTCGCAGCAGGTATTGCGATCCATTCGGCGAATGCAATAATTGTCGGGGTCCCTTCGCGTCTCCGAAATCAGTCGTTATTTCGGCAGCTGATAGTGTTGCCGGTATATTCCCGCCGACACAATACTTTGTGTTTTTTCAGTAGGACGTCTGGGCAATCGCGGCAAGGGTTGCCCGTGGTATGGCGCCAGCCTCAATCAATGAGATCTCAAGCCTCGTTCATCGCCGTTGCTTAGCTTTGCGCCCGACACCCGACATGCCGTGGAAAAGCGTCCATTGACGCGCCCTATGATAGCCATTGGCATGGAGGCGCTATAGGCAGCGGAAAAGCCATGATAACATGCGCTATTGGCCGCCGTTCCGGTGCGGAGCACTCGTGGCAGTCATGACGGAGGCGTCCTTGGGACTAGAGGCTGTGGCGTCCGAACGGCTTGATACTCGGCCCTTGCTCGCGGATTTCGGCGTGGAAATCGCGGGCATTGACGTTACGTCGGCTGACCGTCGGACCTTGAATGAGGTCGCGACGACGCTTGCTCACAACGGCGCAATCGTGTTGCGGGGCCAGCGTCTGAGCCCGCAAGACCAGGTTGACTTTACGAGTTTGTTCGGCGAACCGGCTGGAAATCCGCAACTGGAATTTACCGTTCCGGACCATCCCAAGGTGTTCGTCATTTCGAACAAGGTGGTGGACGGCAAGGCCATTGGTGACCCGGAAGCCGGCACAGCTTGGCACACCGATCTGAACTACGAGCGCCGGCCCGCCGCTTACACGTGCCTCCATGCGCTCGAAGTTCCGGATGACGGCGCGGATACGCTCATCGCGGACACCTGTGCCGCCTGGAACGCGCTGCCCGAGGGTCGCCAAGAGCAGATCGGCGGATTAGTCGTGCATCACAGTTATGCCAACCTCGCCGCCCGGTCGAACCGGACTATGACCGAGGAGGAGCGACGCGACTACCCCGATGTTTTTCATCCACTGGTTCGCCGGCATCCCGCCGACGGCCGCAAAGCGCTTTGGGGACTTTCGACAACCACCCCGAACGGCATCGTCGATATGCCTAATCCAGCCGGCAAGGATCTGATCCGCGAACTGATGGAGTTCGCCACTCAGGATCAGTTCGTCTACCGGCATAAGTGGCAGGTAGGCGATATTCTGGTGTGGGATAACCGCTGCACGCTGCATCGCGGCACCCCATTCGATAAAAGCAAATATATCCGACTCGTGCATCGCACCTGGGTACGAGGGGAAGCGCCGGTCTAGCCGGAGTACCGTTGAGGAATAGCTAATGCTTGCGGCCGGCGACACTATGCAGCTAGCCACTCGACCACTAAGGTCGGCTTTTGGTGTCGAGATCGTCGATGTTGACGTTGCCTCAGCCGGTCGAGACACGCTCTCTCAGATCGCGACGCTGCTGTTTCGGCACGGCGCCATCGTGCTGCGCAATCAATCTCTGGATCAAGCAGCGCAGGTCGCGTTCACAAACGTGTTCGGCGTCCCGGCTGGAAACGACTATCCGGAGTGGTGCGACCCGGATTATCCGGAGATCTACGTGATCTCGAACAAGGTCGTGAACGGCCGCAGGATCGGCGATCCCGCCGCCGGTCTGAACTGGCACACCGACATGAACTATCACCGCAATCCGGCGCTCTGCACGATGTTGTACGCGCTGGAGGTGCCGAAGGAAGGCTCCGATACGCTGCTCGCCGACGTTTGTGCGGCATGGAACGCGTTGCCGGCCGAGCGGCAACGGCAACTCGACGGCTTGATGGTTCGGCACAGCTTCAGCAAGCTGATGGCGAAGCGCGGTCGTCAAGTCAGCGAGGAACAACTTGAGGCGCTTCCCGAGGTGATCCATCCGCTTGTCCGCCGCCACGTGCACGACGGGCGAAAGTCGCTCTGGGTCAGCGCCAGCATCGTCATCCGCGGCATCATCGGCATGCCGGAAGCGGAGGCGATGGATCTGATTGACGAGCTCATTGCATTTGCCACGCAGGAGAGGTTCGTCTATCGGCACAAATGGCAGGCCGGCGACATCCTTGCGTGGGATAATCGATGCACGCTCCACCGGGGCACGCCCTTCGACATGGAAAATGACGTCCGGTACGTTCGCCGCACGTGGGTCCGCGGCGAGGCGCCGCAATGAGCGACGCGAGGTCGCGGCGCTTTGCCTGTCGCGGAGTGAGCGAATGATCAAACTGCTCACGTTGCTGGCGCGAACGAGCGACCTTAGTCACGACCAGTTCGTTAAGATCTGGGCCGACGAGACCCCGGCATTGATAGCGGCGACCGATTTGTGCCGTCGCTACGTCCAATACCGGCTGCATCCGGATCGCGCTTGGCCGCCCGGCACTCCGCAGATTGATCTACAGCTCGACGGCATTGAGGAATTATGGCTCGAGGGTTCGGCGCAGCAGGCGGCGGAGAGTGTGCGGCGTATCAGAACGCCGGCTAATCTGCAGCATCTCCGAAGCACCGTGCATGCTATGACGACCTTCGTGTTCGACGAACAAATGATCACCAACGTGTTGCCTGAGGATGCGACGGGCGACGGAATGCTGAAACGGCTTGTACCGCTGGTGAGAAAGCAAGAGTGGAGTCACGAGCAATTCATTCAGCATTGGGTCAATGTTCACGCCGGGCTGCTGAAAAAACTCCCTCACGGGCCGCGGCGGTACTACCAGCTCTATGTCAACGCCGAGATCCCCCCGCCCGACGGAATTGCCTCACTCGACGTCTATATCGACGGCTTCTCGGAATCGTGGTTCATCGATGAAGCGGAAATGAATGCCGACAACGCGACGCCGGAGGGTGAAGCATTGGTGGCGGACAACCGCGTCTATCTCTCGCGATCGAAGCGCTTTTTCTACGACGAGGTCGAATATCACGTGGGGGCTGAAACGACGCGGGGGCGGGCGAATCACTTTGCCTAAGTGGACTTGATGACGCTCCGGGAAACAACTGATCAACTGTAACACTATCGGAGGCAAGTCATGTATCGGATGCTGCTTTTGATTGCGACGCTGATGATGGGCGCACAGGCCGCCTATGCCGACGTACGCATTGGCATTCTCATGCCGCTAACCGGCGCGGGTTCAAGATATGGCCAGGAGCAACGCGTAGCGGTCGACATGTTCCTGGAAAAGTACGGCGACCTCGGCGCCGCCGGCAAGCTTGTGCCGATCATTTACGATACGCGATGGAGCGGCACGGAGGCCATCAGCGTGGCGCGCAAACTCATCGAATCCGATCAGGTCGCAGTCATCGTCGGACCGATGTCAAGCAGTGAAAGCGAGGTCGCTCTGCCCGTCGCCAATCGGCTGGAAACGCCGATCATCACGCCGACGGCCGCAAAGCCCGGTATCGCCACTGCCAATCGGCCCTGGGGATTTGGCTTCGCTACGACCGCGGACAAGCTCGACGGCTCGCTGGTGAAAGCATGGCTCGCCCGACACCCTGCTGTCAAAAGCGTGGTGATTTTAGTCGACGCCAAAGATGCGGTTTCCAACAGCGAGTGCACGCGCGTCTTCCCGCCCGCGCTCGAGAAGCTTGGCGTTAAGATCCTCGACACGATTTCATTTCAGACTGGAGACATCGATTTCTCCGCACAGGCTACCAAGGCCAGCGGTTTAAAGCCGGACGGCGTGGTGCTGTGCGGGCTTTATACGGAATCCGCGCATGTCGTGAAGGAGATGCACCGGCAAGGCATGACCCAGCCGATCGTGGCGGGGATCGCGGTTATGAGCGACCGGTTCAACGCGCTGGCTGGCGCGGACGCCGATGGAATTATGAGCGTCACGGACTTTTTTGCCGCCGCTCAAGATCCGGTGATCGCGGCGTGGGCGAAAGAATATGAAACCCGCTTTAAAAGTCCTCCGACCAATGTAGGCGCGCTGACATACGACACGCTTTATTTGACGCGTGAATGTATCCTCCAGCACGGCGTCACTGGAAAGGACCTTGCGGCCGATCGCACCGCCATCCGCGATTGCTGGGCGCAACTGAAAGACGCCAAGGCGCCGTTGACCGGCGCCAACACCGTCACCCCGGAGGGTTACGCGGTTCGCAAGGCGACGATTGTGACGATCCAGGGCGGCAAGATGGTCCGCATGCAATAGGATTCATTGGCGTCTGGTCCGCGGTTGGCACGGCGGCGCTCTTGGGCCAATGCGTCCAGCCCCCTTAAACATCGTGAAGGCTGTCGCAAAAGCCGTTGGCTTTTGGGAGCGTTGAAATGGGGGCAAAGATGATGGGGGCGCGGGTTCCGCGTCTGGAAGACCCCCGTCTTCTGCGTGGCCAGGCAAGTTTTGTCGATGATCTGGGCATTCCGGGAATTTTGCACGCGGCGATATTGCGCAGTTCTCACGCCCACGCGCGAATTCGCAAAATCGATCTGAGCGCAGTGCGCGCCGCGGCCGGCGTGGTCGACGCTTTTTGCCTTGGCGATATTTGGCAGAACCCGCCGACGATCCCCGTGGTGGTCGGCGTCCCGTCGTTACTCCCCTGCGCCCAATATCCACTGGCTCGCGAAGTCGTCAGGTATGTCGGGGAGCCGGTGGCGATCGTGGTGGCATCGGATCGCGACCATGCTGAGGAAGCACTCGACGTCGCAGAAGTAGAATATGAGACGTTGCCAGGTTTGGGTGATGCCTATCAAGCACGCGCGGCAGAGGCGCCATTGCTGCACGGTACCGCGCCAGGAAATATTGCGGCGCGCTGGACCCAGGGCTTCGGCGACGTAAAGGCGGCGTTCGAGCAAGCCGATCACGTGGTGCGCGATCGCCTTCGCATGCAGCGCTACACCGGCGTGCCGCTGGAAACCCGCGGCATTCTGGCGAGCCCGGATCCGGTTAGTGGGGAATTGACCATCTGGGCATCGGGTCAATGGCCGCATACCGCGCGGCGCATAACCGCAGCCATGCTCGGCATCGAAGAAAGACGTATCAGATGTATCCTGCCGGACGTCGGCGGCGGTTTCGGCATTAAATGCGACATTTATCCTGAGGACATCCTGATCCCGCTTGCTGCCACGCGCCTCAATCGGCCGGTCAAATGGATCGAGGATCGCAGGGAACATTTCCTTGGCAGCGTGCATGCGCGCGAGATGACATTCGATCTTGAACTGGCGCTCAAAGCCGACGGAACCATCCTCGGCATGCGTGGCCAAATCATCAGCGATCAGGGCGCTTACGTTCGCACGCTCGGGATCGTCAATGCTTCACTGGCAATCACCGGTCTGCCCGGACCTTACAAGATCAGGAGCTATGCGGCTGAGGTGGTCTGCGTGCTGACGAACAAGAGCCCGTGCTCGACTTACCGCGGTGCTGGCGCGCCCGAGGGGACTTTTGCGCGCGAACGGCTTTTCGACATCGCCAGCCATCAGATTGGCATGGACCCCGCCGAGCTGCGCTTGAAGAACCTGCTGCCGCCCGAGGCTCTGCCTCACAACATCGGACTCGCCAATGTCGAAGCGGCCGTTACCTACGATTCCGGTGATTTCCCCGCGGCTTTGCGCCAAGCACTGGAAAAAGCCGGCTACGCCGACTTTCGCAAGGCCCAATTACTGGCCCGGAGCGAGGGCCGGCTGCGGGGCGTCGGCATTTGTGTCTACGTGCAACAGGCAGCCATCGGTCCGTACGAGGGCGCTGAGGTTCGCGTTGACGGCAACGGCAACGTCAGCGTTGTGAGTGGCGCCGCGCCCCAGGGTCAAGGAACCGGTACTGCGCTCGCTCAAATCGTCGCCGATCAGCTTGAAGTGCCGTTGGAGCGCGTGAGTGTCGGCTTTGGTGATACGGCCCGCATCCCGTTCGGCGTTGGAACTTATGCCAGTCGCAATGCCGTCATGGCGGGTTCGGCTGCATTTGGCGCCGCCCAACGCGTCCGCGAAAAGGCGATCCAAGTGGCGGCGCATCTGTTTGAAGCGAGTCCCGGCGACGTCGAATGGAAAGACGGCATTGCCCGCATCGTTGGCGTCCCGGGCAAGGGCTTTACGATTGCCGAACTCGCCCAGGCAGCACGCCCCGGCGGAAATCGGCCGGTCGATATGGAGCCTGGACTGGAGGCTCGCTATTACTTCGAGAAGAAGGAGGCGCCCTTTGCATATGGAGTGCACGTGGCCGAAGTGGATATTGATCCCCAAACCGGCGATGTGAAGCTTTCGCGCTACGTCGTGGTGAACGATTGCGGCCGGATGATCAACCCGATGATCGTCGAAGGCCAGATCACCGGCGGTATCGCACAAGGGGCCGGCGGCGCGTTACTTGAAGAACTTGTCTACGATGAGCAGGGGCAGCTTTTGACGGCGAGCTTGCTCGACTATCCGCTGCCAACCAGCCTCGATGTGCCGCCGATTGAAATTAGTCATCTCGTATCGCCCTCCAATCTGAATCCCCTTGGCGTGAAAGGCGTAGGCGAGGGCGGTGCGATCGGCGCCCATGCTGCGGTTACGAATGCGGTGGCAGATGCGATCGCCCATACCGGCGTCCGCGTGCGCGAAACGCCGCTTCGACCCGCCGTTGTTTGGAAGCTTTTACAGGAAAAGGCGGTCTGAGCGGCTTGCGTCTGTCTCTCATCGATTGGACGATAGGCGGCCGTTGTTCATTTAGTATATTTCTGCACCAGCCTATGTCGGGACGCGGCGCTCGGTCTTCGCCGGCCCCAGGAATGAAATTAGGTGTTGGCGTTAGGTCAGCGGGCCAATGATCAATTCACAACCAAGCTCGTTTGACGAAGCAACGATCCGCTCAATCCCTTCGACACGGACTTGTGCGCCGAGTGCTAAACCGTGGGTGTTGCTTGCGACGATCCTTGCGTCGGGCATCGCGAACATCAACGGCTCCGTTGTGAATATCGCCTTACCCGCGATCGAGACCGACCTTGCGACTTCTGTTGCGGTGATTCAGTGGCTCATCAACGCGTACACGCTTTTCCTGTCTGCTTTTCTTTTGATCGGCGGCGCCGCCGGGGATCTTTTTGGGCGTCGCCGGATCCTCCTCGTCGGCATCACGATCTTCGCCGCCGCTTCACTTTGGTGCGGTCTCTCGCCGACCGTCGCCCAGTTGATTTTGGGGCGCGCGATTCAAGGCGCGGGCGGGGCTTTGATGATCCCATCTTCGCTGGCGATCATCGGTGCGACTTTCGATCAATCCGAGCGCGGTAAGGCGATTGGAACCTGGGCCGGTTTCTCCGCTTTGGCGGCGGCCATTGGGCCATTGCTGGGTGGGTGGATTGTCGATCATTTCACCTGGCGCGGGATCTTTCTCATTACTCCCTTGCTTGCGCTGCCGACGATCTGGATCGCGCTCTATAAATTGCCGGAGAGTCGCGATGACGCAGCTAAAAGCGGCCTGGATTGGCGTGGGTCATTGCTCGCATTTGGCTCGCTTGGAAGTCTTGCTTTCGGCTTGATAAGTGCGCCGGTTTTGGGCTGGAGCAACGAACTGGTCATCCTCGCGTTACCGGGAGGCCTGTTACTGCTGGCTGCGTTTATTTGGCAGGAAGCGCATAGTGGAGCTCCGATGTTGCCGTTGGGGCTGTTTCGGTCGCGCACGTTCAGTGCCGTTAATTTGCTGACGCTATTCCTTTACGCCGGGCTCGCGGGTCTATTCTTCTTTCTGCCCTTTGCGCTCATTCAAGTGCAGGGGTTTTCAGCTACGCTGACTGGCACAGCCTTTCTACCCTTTACGCTCATCATGGGGGCGCTGTCGCGCTGGTCGGGCGGGCTGCTCGACCGCTTCGGTGCCAAGTGGCTTCAGATTATTGGCCCCGCGATTGCCGCTCTCGGCATGGCGCTGTTGGCGCTATCCGTTGGCAGTGGTCATACTGGGCTACTCTGGTCGCAATTGCGGTATTGGCGCTCGGCATGGTCGTAAGCGTCGCGCCACTGACGACGACAGTCATCAACGCCGTCCCGACCCACCAGACGGGGATAGCGTCCGGAATAAACAATGCCGTCTCGTCGGTAGCAAACCTCCTGGCGATCGCCATACTCGGCGCAGTGGCGCTCGGAGTTTATAATCGCGAACTTGATAAAAACCTTGAGATGAAAGTCGTGTCCGGCGATGTGAGGCAGGCGATCGAGCGTGCCAAAGGGCAATTCGTGGTCGCGCCGGCGTTGTCAACCGTTCAAGGAGATGACCGTCGGGTCGCCGAGATCGTTATCAAGAGATCGCTGGCGAAGACCATCCGGTTCACCATGCTGGCTTGCGCGTTACTGGCCTTGGCAGGAGCTGCCTGTGTCGCACTGCTTCCGGGTCGTGCGAGGCGCAAGCATACTCCGGACAGTTTGTAACCTCGATCAGCGTTCTGTCCATTCCGCGGACATCGGTCGACGCGCACTTGCGTCTCAACGTTGCTCGGAGCACCGTTAAAACAATGCCGTAGAAGCGGCCGCAAAGGGGGAACGCCATGATTGAGCAACACCTCGTCAGCGACGACGATATCGCGCGGTTCAAGGAGGACGGCGCGATCTGCGTGCGCAACGTGCTCGATCGTAAATGGTGCGAGCGAATGAACGGTGCGGTCGAACGCCTGCTGCTCAATCCTGGAAAGCGGGCCCGTGAGGCGACCAAGGCTGGCGATCCTGGCCGTTTTCACATGAACGTTTTCATGTGGCGATGGGATCCGGATTTCCGCGATTGCGCGCTCAATTCGCCTTTGCCGGAATTGGCGGCCACGCTGATGGGGCAGGACAAAGTGTCGCTGTTCTACGATCAGGCCTTCATCAAGGAACCCGGCACCCGCGAGGTTACGCAATGGCACCAGGACCTACCGTATTGGCCGGCACTCGGCGGTGACATTATTTCGCTATGGGTGGCGCTGACGCCTGTCACAGTCGCTGGCAGTGGCGTCGAGTACGTGGCCGGATCCCACCAATGGGGCAAGTTCTATCAAGCGATCACCCCCGATAAGGACGCCAAGTTCGCCGACGCGGCGCTCGAACCGTGTCCCGATTTCTCAAAGCTCAAGAGTGACGGGAAATATCGTTTCTTGTCGTGGGATTGCGACGCCGGAGATGTGATCTGTCACCATCCGCTTACCGTGCACGGCGCCGGCGGTAACGCGGCAACGACCCGGCGCGCCGCCATTTCGATCCGCTATGCTGGACGTGACGCGCACTGGGATCCCCGGCCGCATGTCATGAAAATAGAGGGCGACCCCGACGCGAAGCTCAAGGCCGGGGATCCGCTGGAACTAGACGGCGTATTTCCGATAGCCTGGGAGCGGACCTAATAGCCAGTCTGAAAGCGGCCAGCGAAAATTCGACGACACTCCTGGTGTCGCTTGCACCGTTTCACGGCGCCGACAGACATTGACCGACGGCTACCAGTAAATACCTTATGTTCCGCTGCGTTCGGCCCGAACAATCCACAAGGGCTTGGAAGAGGCTAAAAGCGGACATGCCGGCCCATCCCCTTCGGGTTGCCATCGTTGGCGGAGGAATTGGCGGCCTGTCCGCTGCCAATGCGCTCGTTCGACGGGGCGCCGATGTGACAGTATTTGAACAGGCGGCAGCGCTGGGCGAGGTTGGTGCCGGCGTCTTTATATATCCCAATAGTCTGCGGCAACTGGAACGAATGGGTCTTAGCGGACCGTTGGCAGAGGTGGGCGCGAAGGTCGGCGACGGCTCGGAATACTACCGGATGGACGGAACGATTGTCGGTAAAATCCTCACAACCGACTCGAGCGGCTGGAACGGCCTCTATGGCATGCATCGGGCCGATTTGCTGCGTGTGCTCGCGGATACCGTTCCGCAAGCCGCAATACGCACCGGTCACCGCTGTATCGCATTCGAACAGGATACGTTTGCCGCGCGGCTAAGATTTGCGAACGGCGCGACCCTTGACACCGATGTGGTCATTGCCGCCGACGGCATTCAATCGACCCTGCAAAAATACGTCGTCGAACCCTCAGTGCCGGAATATTCCGGCTCACGCGCCTATCGGGGTCTGATTGCAAGCGACAAGCTGCCGTGGTGGCGAAAGGAGGCTCATCAGGTCTGGATGGGAGACGGCAAACATTTCATGGTGTTTCCGGTTCGCAGCGGCCAGCTCCTCAACTACGTCGGCTTCGTCCCGACCACGGACGAGACGATCGAGTCATGGTCCGCGATTGGCGATCGTGACGAGCTTGCTGCGTCGTTCGCAGGATGGGATCCGCGCGTAGTTGGCCTGCTGGAGAAGGTGGAGACCTGCTTCTGGTGGGGGCTATACGATCGTAAGCCGCTTGCTTCATGGACCAAGGGGCGGCTTGCGCTGCTGGGTGACGCTGCCCATGCGATGCTGCCGCATGTAGGGCAGGGGGCTAATCAGGCGGTCGAAGACGGCGTTGCTCTTGCAGCTTTCCTTGAGGGACGGACTTCCGCCGAGGTAGCCGATGCGTTACGGCAGTACGAAGCTTTCCGTCGTGAGCGCACTGGTATCGTGCAGGGCGAGGCGCGGCAGAACGGTCTTCGTTTCGATTCGAGGTACCAAAACCTCGAACAGCGCGATCGGGAAATCGCAAATGCCGCCGTATTCCGCAAATGGCTTTACGACTATGACGTCGAGCAAGCAGCCATAGCTTACCTGGCGGAAATCCGGGCACCCCTGCACGCCTGATGGTGACGCCAAGTTTTGGCCGCCGGGCCGGACGATGCTGCGCCGCCAGTCCGGCAACCGCTCAGTTCCAGATGCGTCGGCTGGCGATACGCGCACCCTCAACCAGTGCCGCAAGCTTCGCCCAGACGATTGACGGATGCATCTCATGCGATGCGGCGAATGACGCGAAGCCGCAATCCGCTCCCGCGATCACGTTTTCCGCGCCGACTACATTCGCGAATCGGACCAGCCGCTCGGCGACCAGTTCGGGATGTTCGACGAGGACGGTGGTGTGAGAAATCACTCCGGGAATCAGGATTTTGCCGGGAGGCAGCTTGACCTGTTCCCATACCGCCCACTCGTGTTCGTGACGGGGATTGGCGAATTCAAAGGAGTAGGCGCCGGCGCGCACGCGCAGCATGATGTCAACGAAATCCTTCAGCTCCATGTCGGTCGCGCGCGGCCCCATGTTGATGCTGTAACAGGTGTGGAAACGCACTTTCTCCTCCGGCAGATTGCGCAGTGCGTGATTCAGTACATCCACCCTGACATTCGCCCAATTGCGGGTCTGTTGGATACTGTCGGTCGTCATGGTGTATCGGGTCGCCAGAGCCGGATCGTCGACCTGGAGCAGAAATCCGGCCGCAACGATCGCTTCATACTCCTCGCGCATCGCCTCGGCGATCGCTTCGAGATATTCTTCCTCGGTCTTGTAGTATTCGTTCCGCTGCCAGCGTTCGACGTTGGCGGGTGAAATCGAGGGCATGAAAGCCTCGACCACGTTGGCACGATCAGCCGCAGCTCTGAACACTTTGAGTTGCTCTTTCAGAAGCGTGTGGCCCGAATAGCGCAGACGATCGACACAGATCATCTGTCGCGCGCGGCCGGGGGCGCCGCTCGCATGAGCCTCGACTGCCGCATAGAATTCGGGAAAGGCTTGGCCTTCGCGGGTATTTTTCCAAAGATTGCCGCGCGGCTCGCCGGGGACAATACCGCTCAAGCGCTCATGCACGTAGGTCACGAAGCTGAGCTTGCCCTGCTCGCCGTCGTTTATCACATCAATGCCAAGGCTCACCTGTTTGGCTACGATTTCAGCAACGGCACGCCTTGTTCGTGCGGAGAAGGTAGCTGCGTCAACCTCGTGTCCCTCTTCACGCGCTATCATCATAGCCAATAGGTCGTCGGGTCTCGGCAGGCTGCCGACGTGCGTGGTCAGAAATCTATTGGTGCTGCGTTGCACTTCGCGCTCCCTGAAACTCAGATTTTCGCTTCCGGTCCGATCGAACCCGGCGGTCATTATTCATCCGCGTCCTCGAAAAATCCGAAGACTGTTCGATTGACAGCGATTGTCTTGAGGGAAGCGGATCTGCCGATGAGCATGGCAGTTCGTTACAGCTTCTGTCCCGAAGCCTTGGCTGAGGAGTAGCCGCTGCGATGCGTCCAATTTTCCCAGATTCGGTCCGATGCGAGCGGCGACGCCGACATCTCGGCTGTTGCGGCCATTTCGCCGGCTGAGAGAAAGGTAACGTCGCCCAGGCGCATCGCTTCAGTCTGCAGACGCGCATTGACCATGAGATAGACGGCGATACGCACTGCGTCACGAACGGTTCTGCCGGTCACGGTGCAGCCATGGCCGCGCATAAGCACGGCCGCATTGTTGCCCAGCGCTTTGGCGAGGCTTCGACCCTGCTGCATATTCCGCACCAGCATGTCGGTGTCGCCGAAATCGTCATGAATGTCCCAGACCGGAACGTGATGGCCCATGCCGCCTGCGGTATGAATCATCTGTCGCATCGGCACTTTGGTCACCGAGTAGGGAATCACTTCGTGGGCGTGGTTATGTACCACCGACCCCACATCCGGCCGCATTTGGAAGATGGCGCCGTGAATGGGCCGCTCGCCGTACATCACGCGTCCGCGCTGATCGATGGGATTGCACTCGAGATCAAACTCCATGATGTCGTCGAACGTCACGAGCTGGGGACTGCGGGACCTGGACATAAAAAATCGATCAGGACGCTCAGGATGACGGGCGCTGACATGCCCAAATCCGTCGACGACGCCTTCGTGCGCCAGAATCCGGTTCGCGATCACGAGATCTTCGAGAAACGCAGCTAAGTCGGCCATTACTGTCTCCGGTAACAGAATTCGCCAATGCCCTTAGGTGATATTTCGCGTGCAGTCGAGGCCGCCGACAAATGTGCTGCGCGAACGGAGCTCCGTCGCCGTCCGCCGGTCAACTCGCTTTCATGGCGAGGTAGACACCGCGTTCGAACTGGCGATAGATCCGTAACGCACGGACATCCGCAAACGGCAGTACCTGAGTCATGAACACGGCGGAGATTCGCTTTACGGGGTCGATCCAATAGTAGGTGTTGAACAGGCCGCCCCATGTAAGGCTGCCGGCACTGCGGCCGCCTGGGACAGCCTCCATGTTGATCAGGTGCCCAAGTCCCCACTTACGCGTGATATTGGGAAACAAGTCGACGTCGTTGGAAAGCGCCGGCTGGGTCGTCCTCAGGACGCCAACATCGATGTCTCCAATCTGGTTCTCGCCCATGAGCGAGATGGTTTCGGGGCGAAGTATGCGGACGCCTTCAAGCGAACCGCCGTGCATCAGAGCGCGTATGAACGTCAGATAATCCGGCGCCGTCGAGTAAATGCCGCCGCCGCCATGGAAAGTTTGCTGCGGCGTCTGCTTTTCCACCGGCTGCGCCAACAGCGAGCCGTCGGGTTCGCGCCGGTGCACACTTGCCTCGCGCAAGCGCTGCGGCGCGGATATGACAAACGCGGTATCGTTCATGCCGAGCGGACCGAAAATGTGCTGGTGAAAATAGACTTTAAGCGGCATGCCACTGATGAGTTCGATGATGCGACCGACCCAGTCGATATTAGGGCCGTACTGCCATCGCTGGCCGGGTTCGAACATCAGCGGCGTGTGTGGCGCGCGACCTCGGCTGGCGGATGGCAGCAGTTCAATCGCCTTCACATAGCGAACCGCCTTTGCATCCCAAAGCCGGTAGGTAAAGCCGGCGGTGTGGGTTAAGAGTTGCCGCAGCGAAATCGGTCGCTTGGCGAGACGCAATTCGGGGAGTCCCGCGGAAGTGAAACCTTCGAGAACTTGAGGTGCGCCGAGCGCCGGCTCGATGTCCGGCACAGGCGCGTCGAGCGACAGCTTGTTCTGCTCGACGAGCTGAAGCGCGGCGACGGTGGTTATCGGCTTAACCATCGAAGCGATGCGAAATACGGTATCCCGTGTCATCGGCTCGCCGCCGGCAAGCCGGCGCCAGCCGAACGCGCCCTCATAAACAATGCCGCTGTCGCTTGCGGCCAAAGCCACGATACCTGGCATTTCACCGGTAGTTACGGCTGTGTGAAGGAGCGCGTCGATTTGGGAGAACGCTTTGCTGGCGCTCGCTGTTTGCAGTTCGCCGCGCGCGAGGTTGGTCGCGATCATGCCGAAGCCGCCGGCCGCCGCGACCTTCGCTGTGGTTGCGAAAACTTCCCGGCGGGTAGTTTTGTGCATCAGCCTCTCCCGGACCGCGGCGATCTTCGGATCGGCAGCTCCGTGCGGCGCTCAAATAGATTGGCCTACCGGGGCGAAGCTGTCACGGCATATAAGCGCCGCCATTCACCCAAAGCGTCTGGCCGGTCATATAAGTGCTCTGTGGGCCGAGCAGAAACATGATCGGACCGACGATGTCTTCAACCACGGCTATGCGACGTAGTGGTATCGCGGCGCTGTAAGCGGCGATGTCGAGAGAAGAAGAATTGCGTTCTTCCGAGCGTCCGGTACCCCCGCGCAGGAATGCCGTGTCGACTGCTCCTGGCGCAATGGCGTTGGCGCGCACGCGCGGCGCATGTTCGAGTGCCAGCGTCTTGGTCAGCGCGATGATCGCTGCCTTCGAGGCAGCGTAGGGCCCATAGTTAGGCCGGATAAATCCGCCCAGTCCGGAAGCCAGATTGACCAGGCTCGGCGCCTCGCCTTTCTCCAGAAGCGTCATGGCAGCCTTGCAGCACAGAAAGGCGGTGCGCACGTTGCCTTCGATCGTCAGGTCGAATTCATCGACCGGTGTCCGTACCAGCGGCTGCAATGCGATCAGGAAGCCTGCGGCGTTCACAAATCCGTCGAGCGCGGCCCATCGTTCCGCGACCTTTGCGAAAGCGTTTGCCACCGAGGCCTCGTCGCTGCCATCGATCTCGACAGCAACCACACCGGCCGGTGGCGGATGACGCGTCAACGATGTTTTGAGGTCAAGCACCGCCACATCGTTACCGTTCGCCAAGCACGCGCTGACGATGCCGCGGCCGATGCCGCCGCAACCTCCGAGTATACAGATACGACGTTCAGTCATCGCAGGCAGCCCTTACGGACACGGGTCGGCCGGCCACGAGTCGAAAAGATTCCATTTCAAATCCTTGATTTCGATCACATAGCCTGGGAGCTTGGCATCGCGCTGTGCGTCGAAACAGGTATTATCGCCGGTCACGCCGCTAAAGCGGACAGTCTTGAGCGCATCACGGATTGCGGTCCGCTCTTGCGTGAGCTTGGCAGGATCGCCGGTCACTCCGATCTGCTCCATCACCTGCTTGAGCAGGTAAACAATGTCGTAAGCGTTCGCGTCAGTGTGGTGAGGGATTTTTTTGGAAGTTAGCCCGCGCTTGGCATTTTCCTCGGCGTATTTTTTGGTGAACGCTCGGGTGGCGTCAGTCCGGTCCCACCAAAAGCCGGCAACAATCAAAAGCCCGTCGGCGTCGCGGCCAAACAGGTCAATCGAATTGGGATCGGCAAAGATCTGCGAGCCGATGACGCGACCCTGAAAGCCTTGGCGGCGAAGCTCCTTGATCACTTTACCGGCGCTGTCCGGGGTTGCTGCCATTGCGATGACGTCCGGCTTGCGCTCCAGCGCCTGAGACACCTGCGGTGCCACGTCGAAGCTGTTATACTGGAACGCAATCGGATCGCCGAACGAGATGCCGTTTGCCTTGAGGATCGCCGGATAGAAACGCGTGCCGGAGATATTGGAGACCCGTTCGTCCGAAACGTAGATGATTTCTGCTTTGTCGACCTTGATGGACTTTCTCTTCAGGGTATTGAGCAGGCGCGTGAACTGCTTGCCCTCGTCGCTGACGAACCGCCAGGCGTAGCTGTAGTTTGCGGTAAGCCCCGGTTGCGAAGAGGAATTGGAAATCTGAACAATTCCCAGCCGCTCGCCGACCGGAAACGCGACTGCAGCCTCGCCCGAGGAAAAGGGTCCGACAATGGCAAGCGCCTTGTCGTCCTCGGCGAATTTCTGGGTTCCCGTCGCCGCCTGTTTCGGATCGCTGCCGGTGTCGTAGGTGAGGAGCTTGATCTTTTTGCCCGCGATGCCGCCCTTGGCGTTAATCTCGTCGACCGCGATATTGACCGAAGTTTCGGTTGCCTCGCCGACGTTCTTGAGGACACCGGATTTTACCATGTTCAGACCGATCACGATCTCCTGCGCTCGCGCGGGCTGCGTGCCGATAACGCACAACGCGGTCGCGGCTGTCACCAGCAAGGTCTGTAGCTTCGTCATCATCGATCTCCTCGTAGGATGAAGAATACTGAGTGATTTAGGCATGCCCTAGATACGCCTGAGCGAGCTGCTCGTTGTGGCGGAGCGTTTCGACGGGTCCCTGCATGACGACACGCCCCAGTTCCATGACGAGCCCGCGCGACGCGACCTCCAGCGCCATATGCGTATTCTGCTCGACGAGCAGAATGGCGAGGCCGTCGCGGCGGAGGCTGACAATGAGTTCGAACAGCCGCTCAACCAGGAGGGGCGACAATCCCAACGAGGGTTCATCGAGCATCATCAACTTCGGCTTGGCTAGCAATGCCCGACTGATCGCCAGCATCTGCTGCTCGCCGCCGGACAGCACCGAAGCCGGCATTTTTCGTCGCGCCGCCAGATTTGGAAAGCGATCGTAGATCGCGTCCATATCGTGAGATACGGCCGCATCCTTGCGGCAATAAGTTCCCATCTGCAAGTTTTCATGCACCGACAGGCCGAGCACGATTTGCCGACCCTCGGGTACCAGTGCGAGGTGTCGCCGGAGGCGCTGCGGCGGGGATAGGCCCGTAATATCTTCACCGTCGAAACGGATGTGACCTTCGGCCGCCGGAGCCAGCCCCTGCAACGCGCAAAGGAGGGAAGTCTTGCCGGCGCCGTTGGCTCCCAGCACCGTCACCAGTTCGTCGCTGTCGACTGTCAGCGACACGCCTTTGACTGCATGCGTGCGGCCGTAGCGGACATCAAGATTGTCAACTTCAAGGAGCAAAGTGCGCTCCCTTGACTGCAACCCGTCGGCTGCCGAGATAGGCAGCACGCACCTCTTCATCGTCCTGGACGCCGCGTGTCGGTCCTTCGTAGATAAGCCGACCGAAATTGAGCACGACGGTCTGCTCGCACAGATCATGCACGAAAGACATGTCGTGCTCGACAACGAGTAAAGTCAGGCCCTCATGCGCAATCGATTTGAGAAAAGCGGACAACTCCGCGGTCTCGCGCGGATTAAGTCCGGCGGCCGGTTCGTCGAGCATCAGTAGTCGCGGTCGGCTCATCAGCGCGCGAACGACTTCGATGCGCTTGCGAACGCCGTAGGACAGGGTCGATACGTCGGAGTCGGGATCGACGTCGATGCCGGCGTCGCGCAGGCTCGCCTCGGCAAGCCGGCGCCATCGGCTATTGCGTCGCCATGCCAGAGGACCGAACAGTTGGCCAAAGCTGTCGGCCAGTACATGTTGGCCGAGCATCACATTTTCGACGACCGAGAGGTGCGGCATCAGCCGGATGTTCTGAAACGAGCGGGCAAGGCCGGCGCGCACGCGCAGCCGCGGGGGCATTTCTTCGATCGCTGCACCCTCAAGCACAATGCTGCCGGTGTCGATCGGATAGACACCGGAAATGAGATTGAACAACGAAGTCTTGCCGGCGCCGTTCGGGCCGATCAGCGCCATACGCGCGCCTGCCGAGATTTCGAAGCTGACGTTGTCGACTACGGTGAGACCGCCAAAGCTTTTTGTTATGCCGTTGAGCGCCAGTCCCGGTCTAGCGGCCATGCAAGGCCCCCACCGCAGTACGACGCAATGCCCAGCGACGCGGTGACAATTGGTCGACCATCGCTCGCGTCACAATACCCTGTGGGCGCACCATCATCAGCAGCACGATCGCGGCGCCAAAAACGACATAGCGCCATGACCCGCCGATACGCATGAATTCCGGCAACAGCGTAAAGACCAGAGTACCGATCAGTGGTCCCCAGGCGGTTTGAACGCCGCCGATGAGCACAAACAGAAGAACGTAAATTGAAAGCAGCGAATTGAAATACTGCGCTTCGACGAAGCTGAAATTGAGCGCGTAGAGCGCGCCCGACAGTCCGGCGAACGCGCCGCCAATGGTGAACGCCGCGACCTGGACGGCCCTCACATTAACACCCATGAGGACTGTAGCCGCCTCATCGTCGTTGATCGAGCGCATGGCAAGCCCGAACCGGGTTGCCATAAGATAAAATGCGAGCAGGGTCACCGCGATTGCGGAGCAAACAAGGACCGAAATCTCCACATGCGCCGGCACGACCATGCCTATCGCACCGCCAAAGAACTGCGTACGCAATAGGAAACCCGCGACGGCCTCACCGAAGGCGAAGGTCGCGAGCACCATGTAGACTCCGCGCGTACGCAAGACCGGGAACGAGATCAGGAACCCGATCAGTCCGGTGATCAGCATTGCGGCTGGTATCGTCAGCCATACCGGCAGCATGGCGACGCTCGACAGCCAGCCTGCACTGTACGCGCCGATGGCTTGGAAGCCCGCGCCGCCAAGATTGATCTGTCCGGCTGCCGCCGGAACGAAAATACCGTAGGCAAAGATCAAATTGATGCACAGGATCGCGAGGATGCCGGAGACGTATCCGCTCATTGCCATCGCGTCCCATCCGCGTGTCGGGCGATCGTGGAGCGCGGCATCACATTTTTCCCCGTCCGGCCGAGGCGGTTCCGAATAAGCCGCGCGGTCGGATGATGATGATGGCGAGTAACAGTCCCCAGACCACCATTTGCACGGAGTCGCCGCCGAAGAGATAGATTGAGAGCGTTTCGATCAGTCCGACAATCAGACCGCCGGCGATCGCTCCCCAAATTGAGCCAATGCCTCCGAGCACCATGGCGGCGATCGCTTTGGTGCCGACGTTGTCGCCCATAAATGGTGAAACGCTGCCATAATTGACCGTGAAAAGAGCGCCGGCAACTCCAGCCAGCAGGCCCGTCAGGATAAAAACGACAGGCACGACTTTGTCGACTTCAACACCGAGCAGAGAAGCGGTGTCTGGGTTCTCGGCGATCGTGCGCAAGGCGCGGCCGGTCTTGGTGTTCTTCAAAATGAAGCTCAGAGCGGCGACGACTGCGATGGCGAGCGCGCAACTGACAAGCTGCGGCACGCCGATCACGAGGCCCGCGATATGAATGTCGGCCTTGAACGGAACGGCAAAACGCTGCGACTCTGAGCCAAGAAAAATCAATACCAGGTGCTCAAAGATGAGCAGAAAGCCCAAGGAAGAAACGAGAGGAATAGCGTGCTCGGTGGCGTCACCGTGTTTCATCTTGAGATAGCGGAATGTAAAACGCTCGACCAGCAATGACGCGCCGACGGCCACCACCACACCGGCGCAAAGTGCTGCGAGCCAAGCCCAGCCACCTGCGAACTTGACGTAGCCGTTGGCCATCAATCCCCACGCCACCATTCCCGTGAGCATGAACAGTGTCGGGATCGTGAAATTGAGGAAGTTGAGAACGCCAATCGTCAAAGTAAAAGCAACGGCGACCGTCATGTAAATGGAACCGAGCAGCAGCCCGGACACGACCTGACGTGCAACGATATAGCCGCCGAAGATAATACCGCCGGCCACGAGCGCCGCAATCAGCGCGGCGATACCGGCAGGCGTTTGCGCCGCGTTGCGCGATCGGACGATCGCCGATCCAACCGTCATGACGGCGGATGCGCCTGCGGGGGAATGTGGGTCGCGTGCTGCTCCCGATAGCACGCCGCAACTTCCTCCCTGGTGGTCCACCACACGCCGTCGAACTGCTTTGCGTATGCGAAGAATTTGCGCAGGATGCCGGCGCGGTGCGGAACTCCGATCACGTGTGGATGCAACCCGACATTCATCATCATGCCGGTGCGTGCGCCCTCCGCGTAGAGAACGTTGAATTGCTCCTTCATGCAGTCAAGGACCGCTTCGTTGGTCAGGCCACGCCGCAGCAACAGCGTAAAATCGTTGATTTCGATGGAGTAGGGGACACCGACAATCGGGCCCTTGGCGGTTTCGATCATGTACGGCTGATCGTCGTTCATGAGATCGCACCAGAACTTCAATCCGTGTTCGACGAGGATCGCTGCCGTATTGGTAGTGCCGCGTAGTGACGACGACAGCCAGCCCTGTGGCTTTCGGCTGGTGACGCGTTCGTAAACCTTGAGCGTTTCCTCAATGACCCTTCTCTCCTCATCAGGCTTGTGTTGCAGATGGCAAAGCAGTTCGCCTTGTTCGTAGTTGTGCGGGATAAGCTCGAAGCCACGTTCAAGCGCACCGTCGATGACCGAACGTCGCTCCAACGCCGTTTTGGCGTTCATCGTGCAACTTGCGCGTATGCCTGCCTCGACGAAAGCGTCGTAAAGGCGCCAGACGCCCATTCGCTGGCCGTACTCGCGCCAGGAGAAATTGGGAAAATCCGGAATATTTCCCGGCAGCATGTCCGGCAAGATCGCCGGGCCGCCGGCATAATAAGGTGCCGGCGATTCCTTCAACAAATCCCAATATTCGAGGTTGATCGTGACGATCAGCGCCAGTTGCTTTCCCTGCGGCCAACGCAATGGACCGCGCATCGGAAACGGCACGAAAGGATAACGCATCAATCCGCCTTTCCGAACAATAGGCCCACTGATCGCTTGCCCATTAAGATAAACCCCGCCATCTTTGTCCGGACAACTCAATGATGACCGCCTTGTCGCCTGAGTCAAGGAACGCGATGTCCAAAGAAATGAGCCAGAAAGTCCTCATCGTTGGCGCTGGACCCGTAGGTCTCGTTACGGCGGCGCTCTTAGTCGACGCGGGGATCCCGATCGTACTTGTCGAAGCGTGCAGCGAATTGCCGCACGATCTGCGGGCCTCGACATT
Source organism: uncultured Alphaproteobacteria bacterium (assembly GCA_963791955.1). GTDB lineage: Bacteria > Pseudomonadota > Alphaproteobacteria > Rhizobiales > Xanthobacteraceae > BOG-931. Next base: position 620,278 of record CAWBUO010000014.1, on the reverse strand, counting down.
TCATCCTCCGACCCTCGACATGCTGGAACGGTTCGGCGTGGTCGGCACGATGATCGAGCAGGGATTAATCTGCCCGACCTGGCAGTTCCGCGACCGTAAGGAGGGCGTGGTCGCGACGTTCGAGCTTTCGCGGCTCAAGGGCGATACCGATCATCCCTATCGCGTGCAATGCGAGCAATGGCGCCTCGGCGAAATGCTGTTTGCCCAGCTTAAGGCCCATCCGTTGGCCACCATCCGGTTCGGCGCTACTGCAAATGCCGCACGGCAGACAGCGGACAGCGTGGAGATCGACGTATCCCTCCCTGGCGGCGGCAACGAGACGATTTCTGGCTCGTTCGTCGTCGGCGCCGACGGTATCGGCAGTGTTGTACGCAAGGCCATGGGCGTCATTTTTGACGGCATTACAATCCCCGAGATTTTTCTGACGCTCTCCACTACCTATGATTTCCGCGAAGCGATGCCCGATATCGCGAATATCGCGTACCTGTCTGATCCCGACGAATGGTTTGTCCTGATCCGCACCGCCCGGGTATGGCGCGCTCTGTTTCCGGTCAACTCGTCGCTGACCGATGCAGATGTGACGTCGGTCGAGCGCGCGCAGCACCTGCTCCAGGGCGCTGTGCCGCGCAACATGCCCTACGAGGTCAGCCACCGCACCGCCTATCGCGTCCATGAGCGGGTCGCTTCGACATATGCGAACGGGCGGATGCTGATTGCCGGTGACGCCGCGCACGTGAACAATCCGCTTGGGGGAATGGGGCTGAATGGCGGTATCCACGATGCATTCAATCTCAGCCGCACCCTTACCGAGGTCATCCGCGGGGCGCCGATCGATACGCTCGAACGGTACAGCCGGCAGCGCCGGAAGGTGGCGCTCGATGTCGTGCAGCAGACTGCGCTACGCAACCGCTCCATTCTCAACACGCGCGAGCCAGCGGCGCGGCGCGCGTATTACGACGATCTGCGCGCAATCGTCGCGGATCCCGTCAGGCATCGGGACTATGTCATGCGAACATCGATGATTTAGTCGCTACGCGATTCGGAGAAGGTCGCTTGAGGCGTTTTGGCGCTACGGCTCGATGACAGGCACGAAGCCGCCGTTCTTTTCCTCAACTCGCATACTCGTTCCGCGCAGGTGAGCGGGCATGAGCCGCAAGCCCTCGCCGACGGCGCGTTCGAGGAGGGATCGGCGCGTCTGTACCGCTTGCTCGCCGTCGAAGCAGAAACCGCTGAACCACTCAGGATGAAAGACTTGCACGGGGCTGTGGATCGCGTCGCCGCAAAATATCAGCGTCGATCCCACGTCGGCCGCAAGATCAAGGCCGATCTGGCCCGGAGAATGGCCCGCCAGATCGATGATCTTCGCCCCATCCGCGATCTCATCGCCAGCTTTCGCCACTTTGACGAGACCGGCTTCGAGTACGGGCAAAACGCTGTCCTGATAACTGCCGTGATTGGCCTGCGGCGATTGTGCTGCGTCTTGTGCTCGTTGATCGATATCGCGCTGGGTCATGACGTAGCGCGCATTGGGAAAGGTCGGCACCCACCGGCCTGATTCAAGACGCGTGTTCCAGCCTAAATGGTCGGCGTGCAAATGTGTGCACATGACGATGTCAATATCTTCAGGCGTGCATCCGGCGGCCGCGAGATTGGCGAGGTACGCTGTGTCGGTGCGAAGGTTCCACTCGGGCCGCAACGGCCGCGATTTGTGCTCGCCGACGCAGGCGTCGATCAGGATCGTTTTGCCGGCGAAACGCACCAGGTGACTTTGGATCACCAGCAAAACTTTGCCGGCCGCAAAGTCGACGTGCTGGTCCGCCAGCATACGCGCGGCGGGATTGAGCTTCGCGAGCGTCGCTGCGGGGAATATGTTTGCGATTGGAATTGCAAACGGGTCGAGATCGATGATGCGATGAACGGTGGTTTTGCCAAGCGTTAGTGCTGCGTTCGTTGCCATTGGAAAATCTCAAAATTCCGCCAGGAGCCGGCCAAAGCCTTCCATGCGGTCGTCGACGTTATTGGCGCGAAGCGCGTGCCAGTAAGTCGCCGTGTTGATTGCAACGATCGGTTTACCCAGCCACATTTCCGCGGCCGCCGCGAGCCGCACCATCGAGAGGTTGGTGCCGACCTGCACGATGGCGTCGACATCGTCGCCATCGAGCTTCAAGAGGGCATTTCGCAAGGTTTCCGTGGATTGCTCCGCAATCTGGATCCACGACCGGCATTGCAGGCAAATGTCGCGCACCACGTCGAAGCCCATGTCGGTAAAGTAGCGAATGACCTCGGTATTCATTACCGGCCAATAGGGGGAGAGAATGGCGATCCGCCGTACGCCTCCATAGCGGCGCAGCGCGGCAGCGCTGGCGTGGCTGCCGATGCTGATCTTGACGCCGGAGGCCTCTTCCACTTGCCGCGTGAAGGTATCGGCCCCTTTTGCCCCGTTGATGAACGTCACCGCAGACATTCCCATCACCAGATAGTGTGGCGCGCATGTCATGACGCTGCGGACAGCGTCGAGCACGTTCCCGGCAATGACATCCGTCGCTGCCCTGAAACTCTCATTACTCACCGCGTCCGCGTTCGGCGTAAAGATGCGGCTGTAATGGTTGGTCACGCCAATGGGGCGCATGTCGTCGAAGTCGGGCTGCACGATCGTATTGGTCGATGGTCCCAGTACTCCGAATTTGCGCCGCCAGCCTAGAACGTCGGTCATTATTAGAACCTTCTTCATCACCGGCCGTGCGCGGCCATTCCCGTTCTGTCTGTACACATTTGGGCTATAGTTCGGCAATATGTCCGGACAAGTCGGCCGGAACCTGGGTATTTTGAGAAAGGTGAGGACGGCTGCATGACCATGGAACAGCCGCGCTATATGCAGATCTTGAGCGTTCTAAGCCAGCGGGTGGAAACCGGACAATACCCGCTTGAAGAGCGTCTGCCGACCGAAAGCGAACTGTGCGACGAGTTTGGGGCCAGTCGTTTCACCGTCCGTGAGGCGCTCCGCCGCCTGGTTGATCACGGAATGGTACAGCGCCGGCAGGGCGCCGGCAGCGTCGTGGTCGCCGCAAGACCGCAGGCGCGCTACGTGCATTCGCTGTCATCGCTCGCCGATCTATCGCAATTTGCCCTCGATACGCACTATGAATTGCTTTCGAGCGCGCAGACCAAGCTTCCGCCAGACGTTGCAGCGGAGATCGGTGGCAAAACCGGTTCGCGGTGGTGGCTCATCAAGGGACTGCGCCGCGGCGAATTGGGAGGGAGCGTCATCTGCTATGTGCATACCTACGTACCGGACCGGTTGTCCGGCTACGTGCGCGAACTGGCCCGCTGCGTTGGCCCTTTTCATGCGCATCTGACCAAACGAACCGGCGAGGAGATCGTAGAGATCGAGCAGGATCTGCGCGGCGAACCAATGAACGGGGATGTTGCCAGCCATCTGCGGCAGTGCCCCGGTACAATCAGCGTGTGCGCGTTACGCCGTTACGTGACCGGCAAAGGCACGCTCGTCGCCTCGTACAATTGGCACGTGGCGGAAGACTTCCACTACCGTATGAAGTTATCCCGAGACGTCTGATCGGGGTAGCACATCAAAGTCTTGGTCCCTGCTTTAAAGCGGCCTCTGGTATCGCTACACTAAACCACTTTTTCACGTTCAACAGGCCGTCCGACCGCCCATGATTATTCAAACCGCACCCGCCGGCTCGCCGCGACTGGCGATCATGATGTACGAACACACTGCGCTGTGCGGGCAGTTCGCACGCGCATTCGGCAATGACGAGTTCGAGCCGCTGTCGCCGCTCGACCCGATGGTCTACGTTATTTCCCATCACGACGCCGGTTGGGTCGAGTTCGACCGCGACCCGGTCATCGATGAGAAGACTGGTCTTCCCTACAACCTCATCGAGACGCCGGCCGAATACATTACCGCGACCAGCAAGCAATCGCCGGATTTCAACGAGCGGCAGGGCCCGTTCTGCGGTCTGATTTCAAGCATGCACAGCTGGGGACTTTACAACGGCCGCTACGGTCTTTCCCAACACGTGCTGATCAAGAAATTTCCGGAGAAGGACCGGCCGATCGCCGAGCGCATGCTCGATGGTGAGCTCGCGCGGCAGAAGCGGCTGAAGGCGGAGATTGCGAAGGACACTCGACTTGCCGACCGGCTTGAAGAAAGGAAGTTGTTCCAAAATTACAAACAGCTGCAATTCATCGACACGCTCGCGCTCTACTTCAACAGGATCCATCCGAGCGAACGCGGTGCGCAAACTTTCGAGCATGTGCCGCGCAGTGCGGACGAAGATGCTTCAGTGACGATTAAACCTCAGGGAGCCGGGGTCTATTCGCTGTCGCCGTTTCCTTTCGCGTCGAACAACGAGTTTGCTTTCGCCGGGCGTCGCATCAGCCCGCTCGGGCATAACAACAACCGCACGTGGCCGGAAGTCCTGCGACGGACGCCGACTGAATGGGAGCGGTTTCGCTTGGTCCCGGCTTAGCCGGCGGCCGCGCGCCTATTGCCGCCGATAAGTCTCATCGAATTTGGCGATGTCGGCGAAGCCCATCAACTCGCTGAACTCGCCAAACTTATAGAGCGGGATATTGCTGCCGACGCTTGAACCGTTGTCTTTCAGGTGACGATAAACGTTGTGCAACGCCTCGCCTGCGGCAAGAAAGCCGAACGCCGGGAAGATGGCGAGCGAATAGCCGACCTCTTCCAGTGTTTTCTTATCCACCACCGGCGTACGTCCACCCTCGACCATATTCGCCATCAGCGGCTTATCAAAACTTCGTCCGATCGTACGCATCTCCTCGAGACTTTCAGGGCTCTCGACGAAGAGAATGTCGGCACCCGCCTTGCCGTAGGCCTCGGCACGACGCAAAGCCTCGTCAAGCCCGAGCGTCGTTCGTGCATCGGTTCGCGCTATAATCAGAAAATCGCTCGATTCCCGGCTTCCCACGGCGACTTTAATTTTGTCGACCATGTCGTCGATCGGCACCACGCGGCGGCCGAGCATATGGCCGCACTTCTTGGGAAATTCCTGATCCTCAAGTTGGATGGCGACGGCGCCGGCCGCTTCATAGCCCCTCACCGTATACTGAACATTGAGCAATCCGCCATAACCGGTATCGCCGTCAGCGATGAGCGGTGTTTTCGTTCCTTTGGCGATGACGGCGACCCGTCCGACCATGTCGCTGAAGGTTGCGATTCCGGCGTCGGGTAGTCCGAGGTGCGAGGCCACCGTCCCATAGCCGGTCATATAGAGGGCTTCGAAGCCCATCTGATCGGCGATCTTCGCTGAAATTCCATCGAACACGCCCGGAGCGATCAGAAGCTCCTTGCTTGCTAGCCGCGCACGCAGGCTCGGCCGCCGTCGTTCAGTCATCCTTATCCTCCCAGGATCGGTGGACTGCAGCTCGCAGAAATCCGCCGTCGAATGTGCTACGCAAAGGAAATTGTGTACAGTTCTTTGAAGCGGAGACCATCGAACATGAGCGGTCCGGCGTGCGGCGCAGCGAATAGGGCTGCGCTGGAAAGGGTCATCGCCGACATCGGCGTAAACGTCAATGCGGACGATGTGGACGCTGTCGCGCGTTCGCTTGAACGCATCCAAACCGCCGCGGCGACCCTCTTGCAATCTTTGTCGTTCGATGAGACCAGCGAGCGTTACTACCGCTTGCTCGAAGCCGACGCCCTCGATGAGGCCGGCCGGTGAACGATGTTACGACGCTGACGCTGCGTGAAGCTGCGGCTGCAATTTCGCAAGGGCGATTGCGGTCGGAGGCTTTGGTTGAAGCCTGCCTCGACCGCATCGAACGATTGCAGCCGGCGCTCAATTGTTTCATCCGTGTGACCGCTGCCGATGCCCTGGCGAAGGCTCGCATGGCCGATCAGGCTGTCAAGGCAGGGCATTCCCTCGGTCCGCTGCACGGTGTACCGCTGGCGCACAAGGACATGTTCTATCGCGCCGGCGAAGTCTGCAGCTGCGGCTCGAAGATCCGCGCTGACTTTGTCCCTGATCATACCGCGACTGTTCTCAGCAAGCTGGACGCCGCCGGCGGCATCGAGCTTGGGCGCCTTAACATGGCGGAATTCGCCATGGGACCGACCGGGCACAACGATCATTTTGGCCGTTGTCGCAATCCGTGGAACGTCGAATACATCACCGGCGGCTCGTCGTCCGGCTCTGGTGCTGCGGTAAGTGCAGGACTCGCGTTCGGTGCATTAGGCTCGGACACCGGGGGATCGGTTCGATTGCCGGCCGCGGCATGTGGTGTCGTCGGGATCAAGCCGACACTCGGCCGCGTTAGCCGATATGGCACCATGCCGTTGTCGCAGTCGCTCGATTGTATCGGCGTTCTGGCACGCAATGTCGGCGATTGTGCGCGGCTTTTCTCCGTAATCGCCGGGACCGACGCTCGTGACGGCATGTCCAGTCGGGTTCTGGTGCTGGATTACGAGCGAAGCGTCGATGATGCGGCAACCAGGGGCTCGCTCGCCGGCGTGAGGATTGGCGTTCCTGATCGATATTACTATGATGGCGTCGATCCCGAAGTGGCGGAGCTGCTCGCGGCCAGCCGCGGCGTGCTTGAGAAGCAAGGTGCAAAAATCGTCGATGTGCCGATCGGCGATCACGGCGCGCTCAACGATTTGTCCAACGCCATACTCTGGCCAGAGGCCGCAGGGTTGCATCTGCAATGGCTGCGCGAACGTCCGCAAGACTACGCGCAACAGACGAGGGCGCGACTATTGGTTGGCTTGGGTGTACCGGCGACGCTCTATGTCGAAGCGGTGCGAGGGCGCGCCCGGCTGCTCGAAGAGTTTCTGCGCGAGACGTTGTCCGCATGCGATGTGCTGCACGTCCCGGTGTTGAAGAGGTCGGTGCCGACAGCGGCCGAAACGGACGTCGGTGGCTCGGCGGCGATGTCACAGGTGCTCGGTCAGATTGTTGCCAACACCCGCCCGTGTAATCTCCTCGGCCTGCCGGGTCTATCGGTGCCGATCGGGTTTACGCGCAATCGTTTGCCGCAAGCCATGCAACTCGTCGCGCGGCCCTTCCGCGAAGATTTGCTGTTTCGTGTCGGTGCGGCATATGAAGCGGGATCGGGCGGTTACGCCGAGCGGCCGCCACTCTAGCCGCACGGACCTGCGAAATTGCCGCGTCTGCGCCTCGCGCCACACCGATAAAGGAAATAGGAAATCATGCCCTCACTCGCCGATTTTGTCAGCGATATCGCCAGTGGCCGGGTGCGGGTGATTGATCTGACCCATACGCTCTCGCCCGACTTTCCGACTATTGTCTTGCCGCCGCAGTTCGGCCAATGCGCTCCGTTCCGCATCGAGGAAATCTCGCACTACGACGAGCATGGCGCCAATCATTACTGGAACAATTTCAGCTGCGGCGAACATTCGGGAACACACTTCGACGCGCCGATCCACTGGATCTCCGGCAAGGACCTGCCAAACAATTCAGTCGACACCATCGAAGTGACGAATTTCATAGCCTCGGCTTGCGTGATCGATTGCTCGCGCGAGGCGGCGGCCGATGATGATTTTCTCCTCACCGTGCCCCGCATCGAAGAGTGGGAGCGCGCGCATGGCCGCATTCCACCGCGAAACTGGGTGTTGTTCCGCACCGATTGGGGCAAGCATCGGCGGGGCGATGCCTTTGCCAATCGCCGCGACGACGGCGCGCACACACCGGGGCCGACGCCGGAAGCGGTGCGTTTTCTGGTGGATGAGCGCGACGTTCATGGTTTTGGCGTTGAGACGATCAACACCGATGCCGGTCAGTCGCGCAAATTCACGCCGCCCAATCCCGCGCATTTCTACATGCATGGCAAAGGCCGCTATGGGTTGCAGTGTCTGTGCAATCTCGACAAGTTGCCGCCGACTGGTGCGGTGATCGTCGCCGCGCCGCTAAAAATCAAAACGGGGTCCGGCAGCCCCTTGCGCGTTTTGGCTCTGGTTCAAGGCTGACGACAACCCTTTCAATCCTTGTGGAAGACGTTGAGCAGGGGAGGCGCGTTGTCGAAGCCCAACTCGGTCCAGCGCTTGCGCACCCGATCGTAGGTTTGCTGGCGCAGCAATGTCGAGCGCGGAAATTCCTTAATGTAGCGGTGCTGTTTGCAGGCGTTGATCAGCACTTTCGAGCCATAGGGGCGGGCTTCCGTCGGAAACTGGCTGGGATCGAGGCCGGTCGACCAGGTGTTGCGCAGGATATCGAGATCGTCGCTTGGATTGCAGCGCGTGCTCAAAGCCCACATTACCTGTTCGAAGTCCGTAGGATCGACGTCTTCGTCAACGGCGATGATCCACTTGGTGTAATAGCTCGCCGCCGGACATTGCGCCGTCAAGGCCAGCACCTGCGCCGCATGTCCGGCGTAGTGTTGCTTCAGCGATACGATCACCATGCCCCAGCCGGATGCCGCCGCAGGATGCGAATAGGCTGACACTACTCCCGGAACGCCGATGCGCTGCAGATCGTCCAGAATGCGCGCTGAGCGCATGATCGCGTAATAGGCGCCGATCTCGCATGATGGATAGGTTGCCATCAGCGCTGCGGTAATGATCGGCGATTTGCGGCTGTGGACGGCCTTCACCTCAATGACCGGCTGCGGCCCGCGGACGTTACCGTAATAGCCGGTGAATTCGCCGAGCGGTCCTTCCATTTCTGTGTCGCCCGCGTGCAGCACGCCTTCGATAACGAGTTCCGCGTGTGCAGGAATCGGAAGGCTCACATATTCAGCTTCGGTCAGCTCGATTGGCCGCCCCATGATGCCGCCGGCAACATCCAGCTCCGACTCGTCAGCGCTGAAAACTTGCGCACCGACCATGAACAGAACCGGGTCGATGCCGTAGGCGGCGACCACTTCGCACGGCTTGCCCTGCGCCCACCATGCATCGCGGTCGAGGCGCCCGTGCTTGCCCGGCGAGCAATAAAGCCCGATGCGGTTCGGGCCATGCAGCATCTGGCGATAGACACCGACATTAATGCGCCCGGTGTCCGGGGAGCGGGTGAAGGTGATGTCGCCGGTTCCGATGTAGCGCCCACCGTCACCCGGCCAGAATTTCGGACTGGGATACACGGTGACGTCGATGTCGGAGCCTGTGAGCACGATCTCGTTGACCGGCGCCTCAGTCTTCGGGATGAAGGCCGGTTGCAAACGCCTTTTCATCAGATCGCGCGATGCGAAAATCATATCCGAAGTGCTGAGCTTCGGATCGAGACCGACGGCAATCGCATAGCGTTCCTTGCTGGCGCCGAGCATGTTCGTCAGTACGCGCGCGTCGCCATGATCACCGACGAAATTATTGAACATGAGCGCCGGCGATGCTGGTGTCCGCGCCGCCATAAAGGTTATTGCAGCGAGCTCTTCGTCGAGATCGACCGCAGCATCAATGTGCTTGATCTGGCCGGCCGCCTCGACCAGCCGCAGCCAGCCGCGCAAATCGCTCCACCCGACCGGCTTGATGCTTTGCGCGGTGGCGAGTGCAGCACTGTGGCCAAAAGCGACGTCTTCCATGTCGAATCTCGCGGCCGGGGTTCATCATCCAAAACGCGGCAACGCGATGACTATTGGGAAGGCGAAGAGACGTGTCAACGCTTATGCTATAGATGCATGGCGGCTATTTTGTTGAAGCTTGGCGATAACTTGAAGGACCAAGGCCGGAAATGGCGACTTGGAAGATCGGCAACGTCAGTGTGACCCGGGTTGGAGAACTACTAGGCGATACCAGCCTCCCGCCGGAACAGTTCCTCGTTGGCTTTGATCGCGGGATGCTCGAACGGCATCGTGACTGGCTTGTTCCAAACCACTACTCGCCGGACCACGACCGTCTGATCACCAGCGTGCATTCCTGGCTCATCCGCACCGAGCGGCACACGATCTTGCTCGATTGCTGCGCGGGGAATCATAAAAACCGGCCGGGCGCACCGCGCTTTCATCAGCTCAATACACCCTACCTCGAACGCCTTCGCGAAGCCGGGGCGGCGCCTGAGGATATCGACATCGTGCTGTGCTCACACTTGCACACCGACCACGTCGGCTGGAACACGATGTTGCGGGACGGCCGCTGGGTGCCGACCTTTCCTAACGCCAAATATCTGTTCTCGCGGACCGAGAACGAATGGGGCGATCCGCGCCGAAATCCGGTCGCCGATGCCGATATGCAGCGGACCTATTCCTACCGTGACAGCGTGCTTCCCGTCATCGAAGCGGGTCAGGTCGAGCTGGTCGATGGCGCGCACGCGATCGGCGACACGATGCTGATCGAGCCGGCGCCTGGACACACGCCCGGTCACATCGTGCTCAAGCTCCATGACCGAAACGAAAAAGCCATCTTCTGCGGCGATGCTATCCACCATCCGATACAAGTCTACGCACCGCACTGGAATTCCGGCTTCTGCGAGCTGCCCACGGAAGCGCGCGTGACCCGTCGGCGGGTGTTGGAACATTGTGCGGAAGAGCGTGCTTTGCTCTTCCCGGCGCATTTCGGCGCCCCGCATGTCGCCGCCATCGCCAGCGCAGGAGACGCTTTCGCGCTGCGTTTCGTGGACTGCTTCGGTTGACGCCGTTAGCCGCGGTTCAATGGCGTTGCTGCTGCGTGTAGCCGTAGTGCCACGCCAGTACGCGATTCTCGATGGCAACAAACAGCCGATTGAGCGCGTAGCCGACGACCGCCAAGGTCAGAACGCCGGCAAACATCTCGCGGATCTGAAAGCCGCGCTGCGCGCTGAGAATGAAATAACCGATGCCGCTCGATGCAGCCACCATCTCACTGATCACCATGACGATGAGCGCGACGGCGAGGCTGACGCGCATGCCGGTGAAGATATACGGCGATGATGCCGGCAGCACGATCTGCCAGATGAGCTTCCGGCCCGTTACGCCGAATGTGCGGGCGGTCTGAAGCTGAATCGGGTCGACGCTGCGCACCCCGCTATAGGTGTTGATCAGGACCGGAAACAGCGATGCGAATGCGATCATGAAAACTTTCATCTCGTCGTCGATGCCGAGAAACAGAATCACGATCGGCAAGTAGGCCGGGCTCGGGATTGGTCGAAGTACCTCGGTGATCGGCTCCAGGAGGTTGTAGAAAAAGCGGAAGTAGCCCATCAGCAGGCCGAGCAGAACTCCCAGCAATACGCCGATAAAATAACCGGCGAACATGCGCCAAAGGCTGTCCGCGAGCTCGCGAGGCAATTCGCCCGAGAGAATAAGCCTCCACCACGCGGCGAGAATCTCGCTCATGCGCGGAAAGCTCAGCGATGGCATCCTGCCGGTCGCTGCCGCTACTTCCCAGACAAGCAGCAAGACCACGATCAAACCGACACCAAGCCAGCGGGTGTTCCATGGCAGCACATGTCGGCGAGCGGGCCTCGCCGCGGCCTCGGAGAGAGCCGGGGCATTCGGAACAACACCGTCCGTCATGCTACCTCTCCGGCGACGAGACCTTCGTCGGCGAAGAGCTGCGCCAGGAGTCGGGCGCGGTAGTCAAGATATTGCGGCAGTGCTCGGGTAGCGATCTGATCGCGCGGATGCGGCAGGTCGATCGTCAAATCGGCCGCGACCGTGCCAGGGGCGCGTGTGAGTGCCACGACACGGGTCGAAAGATAAACGCCTTCGTCCACATCATGGGTGACGAAGATTACGGTGAGGCCAAGTTCGCGCCACAGGCTGCGCAGCAACTCCTGCAAACCCGCCCGCGTCAACGCGTCAACCGCGCTGAACGGCTCATCCATCAAAAGCACCTGCGGCCGACAAGCCAGTGCACGGGCGATGGCGACGCGCTGCTGCATGCCCCCCGAGAGCTGCCAAGGATAGTGATGCTCGAAACCGGTGAGTTTCACCAGGCCGATGATTTCCCGCGTGCGTGTGGCGACATCGGTCCGGGAAAGAGTTTCGCGGTTTTCCAGGCCGAAGGCGACGTTGCGTTCCACTGTCTTCCACGGAAATAGCGAGCGCGTGTACTGCTGAAAGACATACAGCGCGCCGGGCGGTGGGCCTTTCACCTCGCGGTCAGCCAAGAAAACTGCGCCCGAGGTGGAGTTGATCAGGCCGGCGATAATCTGTAGCAGCGTCGACTTGCCGCATCCTGACGGACCGATGATGGAGACGAAACTGCCCTTCGTGATCTCAAGCTCGACACCATTGAGCGCGACAGTTGTTCCTCCCGCCGCGCCAAATACCTTGCGTACGCTGCAGACGCGGAGGAACTGCCGCGACGCGTCGGTCATCGACCGCTCAAGGCAGTTTCAGAACACGGGCCGAAATGTCGATCGGCTTTTGCAGCATTCCGTATTTCTGCATCAGCTCCATCGTGCGGTTCATGCCGGCGACATTTACCGCTGTTCCGAGCTCCGGCAGCAGCACTTTGTCCTTAAACGCCGGGTTGAGCTTGGTATAGGCAGCATTGATCTCACGGGCGGCCGCATCATCGGCTTTGGCGAACTCAGCGCCTTTGATCACGGCGCGGGCAAACTTGATCGCGACGTCGTGGTTTTTCTCCACCCACGATGCGAGCGCGAGATACTGCGTGATGTCCGTTTTTGGCGCAGTTTCGACGTACGTCCAGCTGATGATCTCGGCCTTGCCGGTGGCCATTAGCGCCGAGCGAAACGGCTCGACTTGAACGACAGCGTCGATTTGGCCGTTCAGGAGGGGATCATTCATTTGTGGAAACGGCACCTCGGTAAACCTGACCTTGTTATGGTCGACGCCATGCAACTCCAGGGCTGCAACGGCGTGCAGCCACGCGGTACTGTTGATGACGTTGACGGCAATCCGCTTGCCCTCAAGGTCCTTTATCGATTTCACCTCGTTTTTGCGCACGATGAGCGCAGTGGTCGTATCCGGCGGCGCGCTACGTACCACTGCCGCGGGGGCCAGCACGACGGCATCGAGGCCTTGCCCGACCGCCTGCAGCGTCGCGACCGTATTGCTGATGGCGATATCGATCCGTCCGGACTGCAAAACCGGCAGGGCCATCGCCCCGCTTTGAAATTTGGTGATCTCGATTTCGAGGCCTTCGGCTTTGAAATATCCCTCCTTGTCGGCGATAACAGCGGCCAGCGACTCCGAGAATGGCAGCAGGCCGACCCTCAGCTTGGTCTGCGCCGTCGCAGCAATCGGAATTGCGAGTGCGCTGGAGAAGACGAACAACGCGCAGACCGCGCGGCCGACAACACCCATGACGAACCCCCATTTTGCTTATAAAAATCAAAACTACTGGCAGCTCCATGCGTCGTCAACGAGACTGACTCTGGAGCGGCCAGCTGCCGACTTACAGGCGTCAAAAAAGCGTGTTGCATTTTGCCGTTGACGGGTGTGGAACTGAAAAATAACGTTGAATTTCTCATCTTCGAGCCAATCAACCTGCCGTCGCAAGGAGATATCGTCCCATGTCGAACCGCTGCAGCGCGACTGGATCCGTTTTACTGGCGTCTACCCTGGCGGCGATGACGGCACTCCCGGCAAGTGCCGAGGTGGCAATCGGGGTGCTGGTCCCTTCCTCGGGAAAGGGAGCTTCGTACGGCCAGCAACAACAGAACGCGATCAAGATGTTTACCGACAAATATCCTGATGCCGGCGCCGCCGGAAAGATGAAGCTCGTCATATACGACACTCGCGGTGACAATACTGAAGCGATCAACCTGACACGGAAGCTCATCGACTCCGATCAGGTCGACGCAATCATCGGCCCGGAGTTCAGCGCCGAAGCCGAAGTCGCGTTCCCGCTTGCGGTGCGCGGCGAAACTCCGATGATTACGCCGATGGCGGCGAAGGCGGGTATAGCGTCCGCGAACAGGCCATGGGCGTTTCGTTTCGCGTTAACCACCCAGAACGTCTATCGGCCGTTGCTTGACGCATGGCTAAAGAAGCAAGCAAAACCGATCAAAACGGCCGTCATTTTCATGGACGCAAAAGACGCAGTATCGAGTTTCGACGGTAAATCGATATTCCCGGCGCTGTTGAAGGAGCGAGGCGTCGAGATTCTCGATACCGTGTCATTCCAGACCGGTGACATCGACTATTCGGCGCAGGTCACGCGGGCCAAGGCTCTTAACCCCGACGGAATTGTTGTGTCCGCGCTTTATAACGAAGCGGCCCACGCCGTCAGTGAAATACGCAAGCAAGGCATGACACAGCCGATCGTTGGCGGCGTCGGCATAGACGATCCGCGCTTTATGCAAATCGGTGGTGCGGCCACCGAGGGAGTCTACGCCGCGTTCGATTTTTTCACCGAGAATCCAAAGCCGAGTGTTGCGGAATGGGTGGCGGAATACGTCAAAGAATTTAAGGCGAAACCCAGTAACGCTGCCGGCGAGATGTACGACACGCTGTATCTGATGCGCGAATGCATCAAGAGCACGGGCGTGACCGGCCACGATGTCAAAGCAGACCGGGTAAAGTTGCGCGATTGCTGGGCCAACATGAAGAACCAGCAGGCCCCACTGACCGGGGAGACGAGTATAGACAAGGACGGTGATGGAACGCGCATTCCCACCGTGCTTGAGGTTCGGAACGGCAATTTCGTTCTCGCCCAGTAGACGGGGAAGCGACTGCCGTAAGCTCTATCTCGGTATCGCGGCTTTCCAATGAGTGGGGGCAAGCCGCGATGAAGCCCATGAGGACCACGAGCCGATGCTGAGGCATGAAGATAATGTGGCGCTGACGCAGGTCGGCCCGGGCACGCCGATGGGACGGTTTATGCGTCGGTACTGGCTACCTGCTGCCAAGCTTGAGCAGCTCGGCGAAGCGGGCGGGGCTCCGGCCCGCATAAAATTGCTCGGTGAGTCACTCGTTGCGTTTCGCGATCCGGGCGGGCAGCCGGGACTGATTGGAGAGTTCTGCCCGCATCGCGGCGCGTCGCTGGCCTATGGCCGCAACGAGGAAGGCGGGCTGCGCTGTCTCTATCATGGCTGGAAGATGGGCTGCAGTGGATATGTCCTCGAGTTCGCCTCCCGAACCGCCGGCCCGAACTTTTGCCAAGAAACTCGCGCATGTCTCTTATCCGGTTCGCGAAGCCGGCGGCCTGTTGTGGACTTATATGGGTCCGAGCGAGCTTGAGCCGCCGTTTCCGCGATTCCCCTGGCTCGATCTTCCCGCGGACCATCTGTTAGTCGTCAAGATGCACCAAGCCACCAACTATTTGCAGGGCGTCGAGGGTGATCTCGATCCGGCGCATCCCAATTATCTGCATCGTGACTTCACCGCGGACGATGATGAAAGCTGGGCCGGTGCCGGTTGGCGATCCATCGCCGCTCTGATGGCGGATGGCTCGCCCGACATCGAATGCGAGGAAACTCCCTATTTGATGCGCATCGGGGCGATCCGCAAAACCAATGACGCTTGCATGCAGTTTGTCCGGTCATACGAGTGGATC
Source organism: uncultured Alphaproteobacteria bacterium (assembly GCA_963791955.1). Taxonomy (GTDB): domain Bacteria; phylum Pseudomonadota; class Alphaproteobacteria; order Rhizobiales; family Xanthobacteraceae; genus BOG-931. The sequence goes on along the minus strand of CAWBUO010000014.1, from coordinate 604,893 downwards.
GCTCCATTTTATTGTTACATCCCGGCAGGGCCGCACGAATCGCTTCTGTTCAAGGCGTGGCATCCGATCGACGACTTCAATTGTTACACTTTTTACATCCATTTCGACCCGCACCGGCCGCTCGATGTCGAGGCGATTTACGCCAACTGGGGACACCGGACCGCTCCACCTGATTACATGACCAAGCACAGTCTTGCGAATATGCACCTGCAGGATCGGGCTCGTATGAAGCACGAAAACTTTTCGGGCATACCGGGAGCGTCGATCCAGGATCGCGCCATGCAGGAAGGCATGGGTCCGATCGTCGACCGCAGCAAAGAGCATCTCGGTACCAGCGATAAGGCAGTCATCTTCTATCGCCGCCTGCTGTTGCGGAAGCTTCAGGAGATGGACGAGGGCAAGCCCCTGCCAGGGCACGACCCCGCGCTCGATTACAAACTGCGCGCCGGTTCTTTCAACGTCCCGGTGGATCGTCCGTGGCAGGAGGTCGTGAAGTGGCAGGAGGAGCACGAGCAGGAACATCCGCTTCTGGCCGCGGAGTAGCGCCGCCATGCGGGCTGCGCGGGCATTTGCTGCCGGGACTGGAGCGGGGCATGGAAGAACTGTTGTTGGACGGCTCGCTCGGCTCCATTCACCGGGCGATCGTCGCGAAAAAAATCTCCATCAGTGAAATGGCAAAGTGGTATCTGGCCCGGATCGAGGCATTGGACCGGTCCGGTCCCAAACTCAACGCCATCCGCACCATTGCACCGGACGCGCTCGATGTAGCGCGGCAATTTGACGATGAGATTGGGTCCGGCCGGATTCGCGGACCGTTGCACGGCATCCCGATCGTTCTGAAAGACAACATTCTGACCGGCGATGGCATGACGGCGGCAGCCGGAGCAGCAGCCCTCGCCGGATTTACGCCGCGAAGCGATGCGACACTGGTCCGCAGACTTCGTCGGGCCGGGGTGCTGATCCTCGGCAAGACAAACCTTACCGAGTTTGCCGATTACGTTTCCGATGTGATGCCCTCGGGCTTCAGCGGCGCTGGCGGCGTTGTGAAAAATCCGCACACCCTTGCTGCTTACGGGCGCGGGCTCGGTTCGAGCGTGGGATCGGCGGCGGCAGTTGCTTCGTCGCTGACGCCGATCGCAATCGGCAGCGAGACGCAGAATTCGATCCAAACTCCCGCGTGCGTGTCTTCAGTTTTCGGATTCAAGCCGAGCGTTGGAATGGTCAGCCGGGCCGGCGTGGTTCCGCTGGTGCCGAGTTAGGATTCGCCAGGTCCACTTGCACGTTCGGTAGAAGACGCAGCGCTGCTCATGTCAGTGATCGCCGGCGCCGACTGCCGCGATAGTTTGAGCGTAGTCACTGCTTTGGATCGTCCCGGCGAGCTGCGACAGCGGGATCCCAAGACCATTCGCCTCGGCGTACCCCGGCGCTGCGTCGCCGATCGCCCCGATATGGAAAGTTTCAAGCCGCGATTCGACGCCGTACTCCGCGAGCTGACCAAAAACGATGTGACAATCGTCGATCCGTGCGACCTTCCGGCAGCTGAGCAGTTGCAGGACGTTCGCTCTTCAGTTTTTCGCACCGAGTTCAAAGCCGCGCTCAATGCGTTTCTGGAGCAGAACAACAATCCGTGCGGGATCGACTCGATCGATTCGATCATCCGGTGGAACGAGCAACATCCGGACAAGATTCCATACGGACAATCGCTTTTGATCGCGGCGGCGGAGACGGCGGGCCTCGACGGTCCGCGCTACCAGGCCGATCGCAAGCGCGATATCGCGCTTAGCCGTCAGGCCGGCATCGACGCCGCGCTGGATTTTTCCGGCGCTGACGCACTGATTGCCCCGATGAGCGCAGCTGCCAAGTGTACCGGCAAAGCGGGCGGGCCGGTCCTTGCCGTTCCGGTCGGAGACGATACAAAAGGCGCGCCGTTTGGCGTCACTCTGTTCGCATCACTGGGCGCTGACGCCGCCCTGCTCGAGGTCGGAGCTGCGGTGGCGGCAATCATTGGGCAGCGCATAATGCCAAAGCTTTAGACTATTCGGCGGCAGCTCGGCTTACGGACCTGACGGGAGCTGCTGTAAATAGAGGTCAGCTATTTCTCCTGTCGTCGTGATCCACAAATTTCGCCGGCCTCGTGCGTCAGCGAGCACGTCCTCAAGATAGCCAATGCGATGCGGATGGCCGATCAGCCAGGGATGCAAGGCGAGCACGAGTTGCCGGCCGCCGCTGTCACCATCCGCTAGCAATTGGTCGAGTGCTTCGGCAACCGCCTGGCGCCAGCGTGCCAGGCTGATCCGCCGCTGATAATGCGTAATCACATCGTCGAGTTCGAGCGCCATCGGAACCGATACGATCGAGCCCGACGGCGTGTTCATGAGATAGGGTTGTTCGTCGTTGGGCCAGTCGAGAACGTATTTTACGCCGAGCTCGGCAAGGAGTGCGGGCGTCCGTTCGGACTCACCATATTCCGGGCCGTGCCAGCCGTTCGGCTTCGTTCCGCAAGCCCTGTCGACCGCATCGAGTGACGCACGGATGTAATTTCGCTCCTGCTCTTCGGACATCCGATTGGAGATGACCCGCGTCAGACTGTAGCCGTGCCCGGCGATTTCCCAATCTCTCTTCTGAAATTGCTCGATAAGATAGGGGTATCGTGCAGCAATCACGGCATCGACCGCGGCCGTCGCGCGTATTTGATGTTTGTCGAGCGCTTCCATCACGCGGAAGATGCCGACGCGATTGCCATACTCGCGTTGCGAGAACGCGCGGACGTCCGGATAGGGGGCGCGGCCAAATCCACCGGGGACGTTCGGCGGAACAAACGCGTCGTCCGGTGGCTGAAGTTCGTAATATTCGGCGCAGACCACGACCGAGAACGCTGCGCGATGGCCGCGCGGCCACGCGAGCGGCGGCCGTCGTACGATCATCGAATCCTCGTGATAAATCCGATCGTGTTCGTTCATCAGGTCGCCCATCGCCATGTCCTGATTTTTTCAAAGACGATGTCGTAGTGATTGGCCATGTAGTACTCTGCGATCTGGCGCCCGGTTGCAAACCAGACATCCGGAAATGATTTGACGTATTGCAACGCTAAATCGATGTATTTGGCGCGCTGTGCTTGTCCGATAACAGCGGGATGAACGGTGATGCACATGACGCGGCCGCCCTCGTCGTAGAGCCGATCGAACTGTCGCCGCACAATCTCAACGAACGCGTCGCCTTCGTAGGCGGTGGAGAAAATCGGCACGTCGTTGACCTCGACTGAATACGGCATCGAGATCAGCTTTCCCGATTTGACGTTGATCGGAAACGGTTGATCGTCGTGAAAGAAATCCGCGTAATAGAGGAAGCCCGTCTCGGCGAGCAGATCGGGAGTGTTCTCGGTAGCCGCTTGCGGACCGGGCCCGCCCATGCCACGCATCTCGATACCGGTGAGTTCGCGGGTGATGCGCAGCATGTCAAGGTAATAGGCGCGTTCCTCCTCTTCGCCGAGGCCGCAAATAAACCGTGTATTGTACATGCCGTGGCCCAGCAGGTCCCACTTGCGCTCCACGATCGCTGCCGTGATCTCGGGAAACTTCGCGAGCGCGGCGACGTTCAGTACCGCGGTGCACGGCACGTTGTGTTTGTCGAGAATGTTGAGTAGCCGCCAAAAGCCGACTCGGCTGCCGAATTCTTGCCGGCCGTACATCATTACGTCCGGAGTCATGCGCGCCCAGGGATTAATCCAGGGATCCGGTGGCGGCATGAGCTCATAATAAAGCACATTCGGGCAGACCATGACGGCGAGCCGCGCATTGCCGGGCCATACCAGACGTGGCCGCTCGGTAATCGGCAGGTAGTCGATCCAGCTTTGGTCGACGTCATTTCGCGTCCGTTGGGTGGGCGGAAATTGCGGACGATAGCTGTACTGCAACATCTGGATTCTCGCGTTGAATTTTCCGGAAGCGGCCCGGGATTCATGCAACATGCGTCGGCCGCGGTGCAAGCTTTCATTCGGTTGCCATCGGGTACTGTCTCTGCTGTAAGATTTCGATGAAGGCTGGCACAAAAGACGGTCGCGCCACGGGCGGCGCCGAATCCGCAGGGGGAATGCTCTATGAATGCTTACGATCTAAAAGACCAGGTCGCGATCGTGACCGGTGGAGCACAGGGCATTGGCCTTGCGGTCGCCGACCGTGTCCTCGCTTCCGGCGGGCGCGTTGCCATCTGGGATCGCGACAGCTCGCTGCTGGACAAAACAATTGCCAGCATCGGCAAGCCCGACCGCGTCCACGGGCTAACGGTCGACATCGCCGACCTTGCGGCCGTGGAAGCCGCCACCAAAGCGACAGTCGCGCAGTTCGGCAAAATCGATATTCTCGTCAACAACGCCGCGATCGTCGGACCGAACGCGCCGACATGGGAGTATCCGCCCGAAGCCTTTCGCGACGTGGTCAACGTCGGGCTTATTGGTACCTTCTACTGCTGCCGGACGGTCGTTCCCCACATGATCGCCGCGAACTACGGCCGCATCGTCAATCTCAGCTCGGTCGCCGGCAAAGAGGGCAATCCGAAGGCGCCGGCCTACAGTTCGATGAAGGCGGCGGTTATCGGCCTGACCAAATCGCTCGGCAAGGAACTTGCGGCATACAACATCGCTGTCAATTGCGTGACGCCGGCGGTCGCCAAAACCACATTGGCGCTCAGTCAGGCCCCGGACTTTTTGGCGATGATTGTTTCAAAGATCCCGCGCGGCCGCATGCTCGAACTCGATGAGGCGGCGTCAATGATCTGCTGGCTCGCAAGCGCCGAAAATTCGTTCACGACCGGCGCGGTGTTCGACCTGTCGGGCGGCCGGGCGACGTATTGATCGGAGGCGCGGCGAAAGTGGAGTGGGCTGGATGAAGCTTTATTACACGCCGGGGGCATGCTCGCTCGCGCCTCACATCGCGCTCGAAGAAGTCGGGGCGCCGTTTGAACTGTCCCGCGTCGACCTCGCCGCCAATCAGCAAAACAGCACGGAATACCTCCGCATCAATCCGAAGGCGCGGGTTCCGACGCTCACCGATGGCGATTGGGTGTTGACAGAGGCGCCGGCGATCTTGCGCTACATCGCGGCGCGGCATCCCGCCGCCGGCCTCTGGCCGTGGGATCCGCGTGAAGAGGCGCGTTGCACCGAATGGCTCAATTGGCTGTCGTCGACGATTTAGGTCGCTTTCACTCATGTCCGGCGTGCGGCGCGTTACGCTTCCGATCCACGCGCGGTTGAGGATGTGGCGGCTATCGGCAAAAAGACGTGCCGCGAACTCTGGCAAGCAGTGGACGAAAAAGTAGGCGAGGGTCCCTGGGCGATCGGCGAGCGCTACAGCGTCGCCGACCCGCTTTTGGTTGTTTACTGGACCTGGGGGCGCGGGCCAGTTCTCGGTTTCGACATGGAACGGGAATTTCCGCGCTGGACGGCGCACGCGCGCCGGATCGCTACACGATCTGCAGTGCAACGGGCGTTCGCAAGCGAAGGGCTTGCGTTGCCGGGTTAGCGGAGCGCCGCGATGACTTCGTTTGCTTTCGTTACGGCGGCCACATTTTGCATCGCGTATTGAATTGAGGCGCGGTGCCAGTCGGCGTTCATGGTCGAGCAACAATCCTCCGGCACGACGACGAAATAGCCTTTGTCCGCTGCGGTACGTGCAGTGTGTTCGATCGACATGTTGGTCCACGCGCCGGTGTCGATGATGGTGTCGCGGCCGCCGGAGCGGAGCACGATCTCGAGGTGGCTCCCCTCAAAGGCGCTCATGCGGATTTTTTCCACGATGTGATCGCCGGGCTGTGGTTCGAGGCCCGCGACCGGGGCGGCGCCCCAGGTCCCTCTCACCATCGCCTTCGAATTGACCAGCCCCTCGAATAGCGGCGCGTTGAGCGTAACACCGGGCGCGCCCGGTTCGACCACGAACCAGACGTGAATGATCATCACCCCGCGGGCGCGGCAAGCATCAGCCAGGCGGCGGATGTTTTCGACCACGTTCTGCTCGCGGGCGTGTTGCGGGGCACCGGAGGAAGCGAACGCGCCACCATCCATCATCACGTCGTTCTGCATGTCCTGGATAATCAGCGCGCAGCGCGAAGGATCGAGCGAGAGGCCATTCTGTGTGTTGGCTCGCTCCGCCGCCGCCGCTGGTGCGGCGCTCGACACCGTGCTTGCGCCGGCAGAAGCGCTCGCGCGCATGAAAGGCTCGGTGTGAGGGCCGATCTTCGTCCGCACCGCGTAGAGCGAATGCGTTGCGCACATGAAGAGCGTTCGCCAGTCCGATTTGCCCCAATGCAGATTGGCCACCAGTTCTGGAACTTTGACTTTGCCGATCAGCGCGCCCGAGCGCGAATAGACCCAAACGCCGCCCGGCGCGGTTACCCAGACGTTGCCGGCGCTGTCGCACTTCATGCCGTCGGGTACGCCCGGCTCCAGCTCGGAGCGGATTCCGGAAGCGAAAATCCGATCCGGGCCAAGCGAGCCGTCGGCGTTGACGTCAAACACCCGGATCAGCGCCCGAACCGTATCGTTGACATAAAGCTGGCGCTCGTCGGGAGAGAAGCACAACCCGTTTGGCTGCTCGAACAAATTGCGGTCGACGAGAAGCTGCGGCTGCCCGCCGCCCGGCGGTACACGATAGACTCCCTGAAACCCCAGCTGGCGCGGTCGCTCGACGCCATATACGGGCATCCGTCCATACCACGGATCGGAAAAATAGATCGAGCCATCCGATCGCACACAGACGTCATTTGGGCTGTTGAGTTCCTTGCCATCGAAATGCGAGGCAAGAACGTCGCGCCGGCCGTTGTGCTCGCGAATGAGGCTTGATGTTGCGTGCTCGCAGACCACGAGACCGAGATTAGCGTCGTAGGTCATGCCGTTGCATTTGTTGGATGGCTTCATCACCTCGCGGACGCCGCTACGCTCATCGTAGCGGCGTCGAACGTCCGCCGGCATATCGGAGAACAGGAGAAACTGATCGCGCGGGTGCCAGATCGGCCCTTCAGTAAAGGTGAACCCGCCGGCCAGTCGATCAACCGGTGCATCGAGGTCGATCAGGTCGGAAAACTCGCGACGGAGAGCGGAATGACTCATCGCTTACCCCCTGCGGTCATGCCGCGAACCAATTGCGGCGCGGCATCGACTGGACGACCGGGCCGGGAACAACGTCCTGCAACCGGCCGATGACCTGTCCGGCTTCGATGATGGCCGGCCGGTCGTGCACCGGCAGCACGAAGCGCGAGCTGGCGACCACCTTTTTGATCGCTGCTTTCTCCTCGCGCTTGCTCACCCCGTGATTGCCAGTGACGCGCGGCTCCATATCGCTGATTTCGCGGAAGGGTTCGACGAGCTGATCGTTGATGTCGTAGAGCACGTCACCGCAGATCGTGGCGACGCCCTCTGCCGTTTTCACGATCACGTTCATCGAACCTTCGGTGTGGCCGCCGGCCGCTTCGCAAATAACGCCGGGCATCAGTTCGGTCGGCCCCGATATTTCAAGATCGAGAAAGCGCAGCGCGCCCTTGGTATGCAGTCGATCGACCAGATGTTTGATGTCAACCGCCGGATATTGCGGATGCATCAGACCCGAAACCGAGTACTCCAGCTCGCGCCGATTGAGCACGACGGCGGTGTTCATCGGAAAGAGGTCGTCCTTGCCGGCGTGATCGATGTGCAGATGCGTGTGCAGGACGTAGCGAACATCGCCGAGTTTGAGCCCATGTTTTTTAAGTTGGTTTTCGATCATATTCTCGTGCGACTGCATGCCGCGCATGCCGAGCGTTTCCATGATCTGGTTCGACCGATAGCCGGTGTCGACGAGAAGCGGCCAAGTGCCGCCGAGAATGAGAAAGCCGAGCGTCGGCACCCGGCGCGTGCGGCCGCAATCGCGACCGAGTACCAGGAAGCTCGATTCAAGCTCGATGTCGCCGTAGTCGAGAATTTTGATTTCTAACGCCATTACGTTCCTCCCCACTCGGGTCTTACCTTGCGCTTGCGCGCGTTGTCTCAAGTCTTCGAGACTAAGTCATCGCCGTCATGCCGCCCTCACATCCGCCAACTGCAATACGTGCGCGCAGATTTGATCGATCGATCCGCCGTCGCCCAGCACGTCGAGGAAGGGTTTTGCCGCGACGAGGCCTGCAGTGCGCGGTTCGAAGCCGGGATCGGCGGCGAGCGGTGTCAGCCAAATGATCCGCCACGCGATGCGCGAAAAGCGGACGACGGCGTCTGCCATCGCAGTCGGGTCGCCGCGCTCAAGCCCGTCCGAGAGCACGACCAGCGCTGCGCCGCGCGCCAAAGCGGAGAAACGCGGGACTGCGAGAAAGGCATGAAGGGCTTCGCCGATGCGGGTGCCGCCATCCCAGTCGGCGACAAGCAGCGAGGCCGTGGCGAGCGCCTGTTCGCGATTTTTCAGGTGCAACGGCCGGGTAATGCGTGTGAGCCGCGTGCCGATGGTGAAAACTTCCACCGAGTCGGCGGCGCGAACCAGCGCATGCGCAAACGCCAGATGGGCTTGCGTGCGCTCCTTCATCGATCCGGAAACGTCGACCAGAACAACGATACGCCGCTGCCGCAGCCGGCGCTTGCGCTGACGCAAGCTAAAAATCTCGCCGGCGTGACGCATGGCGTCGCGGAACATGCGGCGGGTGTCCGTGCCCGGTCCGCCACGGGCTGACCGCCAGCGGTAACCGCGCCGTCGCGGCACGCGGCCCGGAAGTGCGCGAGCAAAACGCCGCAGCGTCTCCCCCTCTTCCCCCGGAGCGAAACGGCGCGCCGCGAGCCGCTCCGCCGTCGTCGCCTGAGCGCCGGATTCGTGGGTTTCGTCGCCGAAAATCGGCTCGGGACCGACCGAGGAATCTTCAGCCGCCCGTATTGGCTCATCCTCGCTCGGTACAGATTCCACCTGCGAACCGAACATGCCGAGGAAATGTGCGTTGAACAGCGCATCGAATTCCGCGAACCGTTCCGGCGGCGGCGCCAGTGTCGCGCGCGCGGCGCGTCGGATGTCGCCGATCTCTCGCGGTCCCAGAAGTTCGATAGCGGCGAGCCAACTCACGGTCTGTTCCGGCGCGACGGCGAATCCGGCGCGCCGCAACAGCCCGGCAAAGCCGACAAAATGAGCGATCGGGTCGGGCGCACCGCTCACGCTTGTGCCTCTTCAAGTATTGCCTCGATCTTCGGCGCGATATGAACGAGATCGTCTTCGTCCTTGAGAACCACGCCAAGCGAACGGCGAAACGCATCGGGCCAGCGCGCGCCTTGCTCGTTGAGGAGCGTTGCGGCTTCCGCCCATTCAACTGCCTCGGCGATTCCGGGAAGCTTGGCGAGCGGTTCGCGGCGCAAGCGCCCGACCGCGGCGACGACGGCGCGTGCTGCCCGTTCGCTAACACCCGAGGCGCGCATCATGATGATGCGCATTTCGCGCTCCGGCGCCGGATATTCGATCCAGTGATAGACGCAACGGCGGCGTAACGCTTCGTGCAATTCGCGCGTGCGGTTGGAGGTGAGGATGACCACCGGCCTTTCGTAGGCGCGAATAGCGCCCCGCTCAGGAATCGAAATCTGGAAGTCAGACAGAAACTCAAGCAGGAAGGCCTCGAACTCGTGGTCCGAACGGTCAATCTCGTCGATCAGCAGCATGGTTTCTTGCGGCCGCCGCAGACAAGCGAGCATTGGCCGCTCGATCAGGAATTCGTCACTGTAAATGTCCGTATGAGCGCCGGCTTCACCTTCCTGGCGGAGCGCCAACATTTGCCGCGGAAAATTCCACTCGTAGAGCGCGGCCGCCGCGTCGATGCCCTCGTAGCATTGCAGGCGAAGCAGTGTGCGGCCGAGCACGCCGGCGATTGCCTTGGCGGCCTCAGTCTTGCCGACGCCGGGCGCGCCTTCGAGCAACAATGGTTTACCCAAAGCTAGCGCGAGGTACGCAGCGGTCGAAAGTTCATCGTCAGCGAGGTAATAGGCGGCACGCAGTGCTTCTTCGAGCTCGCGGGGACTGCCAATGCCGACGATTTTTTGACGCACCGTCATGAAACTACCGCGTGCGTCCGTTCGTTGCCGCGCCGTCGCGCGCTTTCAGCGCCCGCAGAACTTTCTCGGGTGTGATCGGCAAGTCGTTGATGCGGACGCCCACGGCGTTGAAGACCGCATTAGCGACGGCCGGCAGCACCGGATTGGCGCACATCTCGCCAGGTCCCTTGGCGCCGAACGGGCCGTCCGGGGCGGGCCGTTCGAGCACTATAATGTCGTGCGGACAGATATCGCCCGGACCTGGCATCAGGTACTCGTTGAAATCACGTGGACCGTTTCGTGTATCCGGATAGTACGGCTCCGGCGTCTCATAGAGCGCGTGACTCATACCCATCCAGGAGCCGCCGACGAGTTGCTGTTCGACCAGCTTGGGGTTGATCGCACGCCCGATCTCGTAGGTACTCGTCATCTTCAGTACCGCGATTTCGCCGGTCTCGTCGTCGACTTCAACTTCAGCAATAAGACAGGCGTGGGCGTAACAAGTTGCCGGCGACATTTCGCCGGTCTCCGGGTCGACGTCGGATAGCGGCACCAGGAAAATGCCGCGTCCGGAAATCGTCTTGCCCTGGCGGAACTGCGCCGCAATGGCGACATCGCGAACTGAAATCGAGCGATGCGGCGCTCCCTTCACGCGAATAGACCCCTTGCCATCGGTCTCAAGATCGCCGGGATCGACTTCAAGTTCTTCTGCTGCTGCTTCCAGCATGACGCCGCGCGCCTCGCGTGCCGCGGTCATGACCGCGTTGCCGACGCGATGGGTGCCGCGCGAGGCAAATGAGCCCATGCAATGGGGGCCGGTGTCGGAATCCGCGGTGTCGACGTAAACATCATCGACCGGCACGCCGAGCGTCTCGGCACAGATTTGCCGCGTTACGGATTTCATTCCCTGTCCGAGGTCGATTGAGGAGAGAGCGACGGTGAATTTTCCGCTTGGGTTGGAATGGACTAGTGCCTGGCTCGGATCGCCGCCCAGGTTCATGCCGATCGGATAATTGATGGTGGCCACGCCACGCCCGCGATGCTTGGCCATGGTCAGCGCCTCCTTGTCCCGAAGACGGATGAAAAGCGTGGCGCGCCGTGGGATGAACCCGCGGGTGACGGAGCCGAGGGCGGCGGTCCGCCGCGCGGCGGCGGCGACGGCGGTGCTTTGGGTGGAGCCGCCGCGGGTGTCGGTCGCTCGTAAGCGACACGCTGCGGGACCGCCGCCGGCGGTGTTACGGCGGGTGCGATTGCCGGTGCGCGTGTACGATCTGGGCCGCCAGTACGCGCCGCGCCGCCGCCCTGTCGCGACGACATTCTCCGGAACTCGTCACGCAACGGCCAATTGGCTTTTTCGGCGGTGACCTGAGCGCACTCGATCAGCGCGCAGTTTTTGGCCTCACGCCGATGCGCCTTCATGTCGCCGTCGCGGTAGGCGTTGAGGATGCGGAATTCCAGCGGGTCCATCCCGACGGCAACGGCCAGCTTGTCCATCTGACATTCCAGCGCAAAGTCGAGGGCGGTGACGCCGAAGCCGCGCATGGCGGTCGCGGGTGTGCGGTTGGTAAAGACGCAAAACACATCGGCGTGGACGTTGGGGATGGTGTACGGCCCGGGAATGTGGGCCACGCATTTGACCACTGCGTAGCTCGACAGCCGCGTGTAGGCGCCTGAATCGAAATAGGCGCGCACCTGGCGGGCGACAATGCGCCCGTCTTTCATGACGCCGTCCTTCACGTAGATGCGCTCAGCACCGCGCGGCGAGCCAAACTGCATCTCCTCCTGACGGCTGAATCGGTAGCGAACCGGAGCGCCGGTCAATCGTGCTGCCAGAATGCAGAGCGGTTCGGTCATGGTGTCGACCTTGCCGCCAAAGCCGCCGCCGACAGTACCGCCGATGAAATGCAATTGGTTCGATTGCATTGCGTTAATCTTGGCCGACGTGTCGAGCGAGAAGAACAGCGCCTGCGTCGAGGTGTAGACAATAAAGCGGCCGTTGGTATCGGGCACCGTGATCGAGCCGTTGGTCTCGGTCGGCGCGTGCTCGATCGGTGACATCTGGTAGCGATCTTCAAGGACGATATCGGCTTGCTTGAAACCCTGCTCAATTTCACCGAAGCGCAGCTTCTGGTGATCGTATTTGCCGTAATATTCAAAGGTGTTCTTCGGATACGTCGCGTTGACCGACGGCGCGTTCGGCTTCAGCGCTTCCTCGACATCGAACACCGCCGGCAACTGATCGTAGGAAATGCGCACCAGCGCCATTGCCTCCAGCGCCGCGCGCTCGCTGGTCGCGACGATGCCGAGGATCGGCTCGCCCTTGTAGCGCACCACATCGGATGCAAGCGAAGGCTCGTCGTCTTTGCCGAACTGGATGAGACTCAACAATGTGTTGAGATTGACCGGCACGTCGGCCGCGCGGATGATCCGTTTGACGCCGGGCGCGCGCGCGGCCGCCGAATCGTCGATTGAGCGGATGCGCGCGTGGGCATGCGGGCTGCGCAGGATTTTCAGATGCAGCAGATTGCCGAAGCGGTGATCGTCGTAGTAGGGCGACGTTCCGGTGACATGGCCGAGGATGTCCTGGCGCGCCGTCGGCTGACCGACCTCTATGAGATTATCGTCGCGTTCGTCGGCGAAGATGTCTTTGCGGAATTCGAGCATGTTGGTTCCTTAGGCGCGCCGGCGATTGTCGCTGCGGGCGGCGTCGAGCACCGCCTCGATGATCGGCTCGTATCCGGTACAGCGGCAAATGTTGCCGCAGAGAGCATCGACCACGTCCGCCCGGGTTGGGCTCGGGTTGCGGTCGAGCAGCGCCTTTGCGGCCATCAGCATGCCGGGCGTGCAATAGCCGCATTGGGCAGCGAAGCGTTCCATGAATGCGTTTTGTAACGGATGCAGATCGGGGCCGCGGCGAAGTCCCGCAACTGTCTCGACTGATTTTCCGGCGCAGGTTTCCGCAAGCGTCACGCAGGAAACCCGCGGCACGCCGTCGATCAGCACCGTGCAGGTTCCGCAGGTTCCCTGCCAGCAGCCACCCTTCACCGACAGATCGCCGACAGATTCCCGCAGCGTGTCGAGCAGGTTCGCGCCGCTTTCGACGAAGGCGGCGACATCCTCGCCATTCAGGTGAAACTGAATCGGGGTCTTCATTGAAGCCTCATGTTTGCACCGTTCCGAGCAGCAGCCGGCGCAGATATACCGGCAGGATTTCGCGCCGCCACCAAGCGCTTGCGATCGCGTCGTCGGTGGGGGAGGTGCCGTCGGTAGCAACAGCGAGAGCCGGAGCAATACCGGCCGCGTCAAGCGTGCGGCCCTCAAGAGCCCGCTCCGCGGTCTTGGCGCGCACCGGCGTTTGACCCATCGCGCCGTAAGCTATTCGCGCGCCGGTAACGCGCCCGCTGGCGAAGGGCAATTGCGCAGCGATTGAAAGAACCGAAATGCCCTTCGGATGAACGCGCGTTACTTTGTGGAATCGAAACGCATCGTTCGGCGGACGTTTGAACGCGACAGCGGACACGAGTGTGGAACCGCGGTCGCGACGCCCAAGAAGCTCTTCCAGCGGAAGTTCGCGCTGGCCGAAACCCGCCGCGAGCATCACGGTCGCGTCAAGCGCGAGCAGCGCGGCTGCAAAGTCTCCATAGGGCGACGGTGCGAACAGATTGCCACCGACTGTCGCCGCCTCGCGCACAGCCGGACCACCAACTGCGCGTGCGACGGAATGAAGGAACCCAAGTTCACGCTCCGCTAGAATGGCGGCCATGGTCACGCCGGCGCCAAGCTCGATGCGGCCGGACGAAACTGCAATATGCAGCAAGCTCGGATCGGTCGAACGGACGATCGTCTCAATTGTGGGGTCGGCCTCGTTCACCGCGCGCATCACGAGCGTGCCGCCGCCAAGAAAGCGCGCGTTGCGCTCGCTGGATAGTGCGCCGGCAGCGTCCGCCAGACGCGCAAAGGTTTTGACGCTGACGCTCATGCGCGGTCCTCCAGTCCGGACGATGCGGCCAAGCGCGCGCGAATCGCGGTAAATCCGGCATCGTAAATATCCTCGCCGACCATGCGCGTCATCTCCGCTTCCTGGCCCGCGCGCGTCGTGAACGAACAGCGCCAGTCCCAGAAGGTGCGGTCGCCGTCTGTGACCGGCACCAGCCGCACATGGGCAACGTAGTTGAACAGCGGAACCGGTGTGTCGAGCAAACAATAGCTGAAAGTCTGTTCAAGATCGGAAAGCGTCAGAAGCCGCTCGCGCAATTCGGCGCCATCGCGCAGGAAGAAATGCCGCACGCAGCCGATCTTGTCGGAGCTTTGGCCGCGCTCGATCGCGCTCTTCGCAACCGCGGGATGCCAGGTATCGTGACCGTTGAAGTCACGCAGCAACGCCCAGACGCGGTCGCACGGCGCATCGATGATCGTCGAGCGGACGATGCGGATCATCGCCTTTAGCCTCCGAACTGCCGCTTCAAGGCATCGAACCCGCCCTGGAACACGCCGCCGCCGATATTGGTGACCAACTCGGTCTCACGTTCCGGCGGACAGTCGAACTCTGCCGTCCACTCGGCGAAGGTTCGGTCACCGTCGGTGATCGGGGTGAGACGCAGCGTCGCCACGTAGTTATCGACCCCCATCGGAGATTCAAGGATCGAATAGGTGCAGAACAGATCGAAGTCCGAGAGGCCAAGCAGCTTCTCGCGAATGCGATCGCCATTGCGCAACCGGAAATCGCGGACACAGCCGATCTTGTCCGATGGTTCGCCGTTCTCAATCCGGCTTTCCGCGATTCCCGGATGCCAGGCGGGCAGGCCGTTGAAATCGCGCACCCGCGCCCAGACGCGGTCGGAACGGCCGTTGATGACGCTGGAAATATAGACGCGGGCCATGTGGCTCTTTTCCTCCCTTCTTAGGTACTTGGATCGCCGCGCGCTCTACCCGGACGATCCGCCACCGCCGCCGCCCTCTGGTGGCTTCTTCGGCGCGGCTTCCTTGCGGATGCCCTGCATGTCACGCGCCTCGCGAATGAGGCCTGGCATGCGCGAGAGGCTGCCGCCCTCGATGCCGATCTCTGCGAGGATCTGATCGATCATCGGCGCCTGCACGCGGTAGCGAAGCGCGGAATCAATCACTTCGTCGGTAGCGCTGCGTCCGCCGTTGCCGCCACCGTTACCGCCGCCATTGAGGCCGTCGACATGGAGGATACGGATGCCTTCGATCTTCTCCATCGGCTTGACGCTCTCGCGCACGATGCCTTCGATGCGTTCAAGCAGCCGGCGACGGAACAGCGAAGCGCGCGCCGCGTCGGTAAGGACGTTCTCGGCTTCGTTGAGAAGCTTCTGCGCTTCGGCTTCGACGGCGGCGCGGACTTGTTGCGCAGCTGCCGCAATCCGTACTTCCTCGGCTTCTTTTTCGGCGATGAGTACTTCGACGGCACGCCGGCGGCGGGCCACCTCGCTCTCGCGTACAGTCTTGACCCGTTCCTCGGCTTCGACCGCCTGGGCACGAGCCGCCTCGGCTTCGGTCTGTGCAGCCGATTGTTCCAGCGATTTCCTTTGAATCTCGATATCGCTCTCCATACGGGCGGTTTCCACTGCCGTTTCACGGCCGATTTCGAGCTGACGCAGTTCACGCTCGCGGATGATGCGCGCCTCGTCGAGGCCTCGCTCCGAGGCGATACGCGCGCGCTCGACCTCTTCGCGTGCCGCGATCTCGGACTCCTGCAGCGCTTGGACGCGGGAGACCTCGAACTGCTCCACGGCGCGGCGGCGTTCGAGCCGCGCGAGCTCAATGGCTTGCTCGCGCATGACGTCGGTGCGCTCGACGTGTTGTGTGGCGACGATGTTGGCTTCTTTCACCCGACGATCGGCTTCCGCGCGCTCGGCGAGCTTGGCCGCGACCTCGATTGAGCGGTTCTGGTCGGCGATCTCGACGACTTTGCGACGTTCGGTGTCGAGTATCTCGCGCGACTGCGACGAGGCGATGCGCTCGCGTTCCAGCGCCAGCTCGGTCGTGATACGCGCGGTCTCAATCGCCTCGCGACGCTTGATCTCGGCGTCTTCGATTGCTTCCTCGCGAGCGATGTCGCGCGAACGGGTCGCCTGATCGGCCGCGATGCGTTCGGCGGCGATAACCTTTTCCTGCGCGATGCGGGCGGCTTCGACTGCCTCGCGCGCAGCGATTTCCGCGGTGTCGACCGCACGATTGCGGGCGATTTCCAGTGATCGCACTTCCTCGTCGCGCGAAATGCGTTCACCGGCGAGCTTACGATCTTGCAGAATGCGAACCGACTCGACCAGCTGACGCGAGGTGATCTCTGCAGATTCGACCGCCTCGTTGCGGGCAATCTCCCGCCCGCGCGTGTCCCGTTCAGCTTCGATGCGTTCCAGCGCGATCTTTTTGTCGAGTTCGATGCGCGCGGTTTCGGTCGATTCGCGCGCGGCGATTTCGGCCGCTTCGATGGCCTTGATGCGCTCGATCTCGCGGCTGCGCGTCTCCTCTTCGGATTCGATCCGATCGACGGCGATCTTCTTTTCCTGGGCGATGCGGGCGGCTTCAACCGCCTCACGCGCCGCGATTTCCGCTTCCTCGATCGAACGGCTGCGGGCGATGTCGAGCGCCCGGACGCGCTCCTCCTGCTGGATGCGGGCCGCTGCCGTTATCTCGCGGGCCGCGATGTCGGCTTCTTCCAGCGTCTTCGTCCGCCCGATCTCGAGGGTCCTAGTAGCGAGTTCGGAGGCGATCCGCTCGGCTGCGAGCGATTTTTCGCGGGAAATGCGTGCGGTTTCGGTGGCCTTCGCCGCGGCAATTTCTTCCTCTTCGACCGAACGGTTGCGGGTAATCTCACGCCGCCGGATTTCCTCTTCCAGCGCAATGCGCTCATCGGTGACGACGCGCTCTTGTGCGATGCGCGCGCGTTCGGTGGTTTCGCGTGCGGCGATCTCGGCATGCTCCAGATTGCGGGTCCGCTCGATCTCGAGCCGCCGGTTCTCCTCGTCCATGGCGATGCGCGCCGTGGCAACCGAGAGTTCCTGCGCGATGCGGGCCTTTTCGGTCTCTTCGCGGGCAGCAATCTCGGCCTGCTCGACATTGCGCGTGCGTTCGATCTCGCGCCGCTGGTCGTCCTCCTCGCGGGCGATCCTTGCCTCGGTGACCACGCGCTCCTGTGCGATGCGGGCACGCTCGACCCGCTCGCGCGCGGCGATTTCGGCCTCGTCGATCTGCCGGCCGCGATCGATCTCGCGCTCGCGGATGTCGCGCTCGGAAACGATCCGCGCTTCCGCGAGCGTGCGTTCATGGGCGATCCGTGTTTTCTCGACCTCTTCGCGGCCGGAAATCTGGGCTTGTTCGGCCTCGGTATCGCGCAAAGATCGCTCGCGGGCGAGTTCGGCGCGCTGCACCGCGCGACGAACCTCGATGTCGCGTTCCTGATTGAGCCGCGCGGTCTCGCTTTCGCGATCGATTTCCAACGCCTGCTTTTCGGCTTCGAGATTGCGGGTGCGGATCAGGATCATCGAGTTCCTGCTCAATGTCGTTGCGCAGTTTGCGTCGCGCCTCGATGTCCTCGATCAGCTTGGTCAAGCCTTCGGCGTCGAAGCGGTTCGACGGATTGAAAAATTCGAGATCGGTCTGGTCGAGATCGGTGATCGCAACCGATTCAAGTTCGAGACCGTTTTGTTTGAGGCTTTCCAGCGCCGATTCCTTGACCCGGGCTACGTACTCGCCACGGCGCTCGTGCATCTCGATCATGGTCATTTCGGAGGCGACCGAGCGCAACGCCGAAACGAATTTGCCGGAAAGCAATGTGTCGAGCTCGGCGACGTTCATGGTGCGCCGGCCGAGCGTGGCGGCGGCGATTGTCACTGCGTCCCGCGTCGGCGGCACGCGGATGTAGAACTCCGACTCGATGTCGACGCGCATGCGGTCCTTGGTGATGAGCGCATCGTCGCGGTTGCGCACCACCTGCATGCGCAGCACGTTCATGTTGACTGGCGTGATGTCGTGAATGAACGGGAGCACGAAGGCGCCGCTGTTGATGACGACTTTTTCGCCGAACAGGCCGGTGCGCACGAAGGAGACTTCCTTCGAGGAGCGGTGGTAGAGCCAGTTGACGAAATAGACGACGATCGCGATGACGATGACCGCGACGATCAGCCAGATAATCAGACTGCCGAGAATGGCGACGGACATCTTACTTTCCTCCCTCCCGCCCGGGTTTGGCCGGTGCGGGTTATCTTCACACTGCGCTTAAGCTCTCTTGATCATTTTGAACTTGGCTACCTGCTCGTAAAGTGCGCGCTCGACCGGCAGCCGCTCCATTGAAGAGGCGCCGTAGAAGCCGTGACAATGGCGCGCACGCGTCAGCACATATTCCGCATCGGCGGGCTCCGCGATCGGACCGCCGTGAACGAGGATCAAGGCATCGCGGTTGATCGCCAGCGCAGCTTCCGCCATCGCATCGGTCAGGGCCGGACACTCCTCCAGTTTGATCGCGGTCGCAGCTCCAATTGTACCGCCAACCGTCAGACCAAAGTGGCAGACCAGGACATCGGCTCCGGCGCGCGCCATCGCCGCGGCCTCCGACGGTTCGAATACGTAGGGCGTGGTCAGGAGGTCGTGCGCACGCGCCTTCGCGATCATCTCGACTTCGCGGCCGTAACCCATGCCGGTCTCTTCAAGGCCGGTGCGGAAGCGGCCATCGATCAGACCCACGGTGGGGAAATTCTGCACGCCGCTGAAGCCAAGCCGCGCGACTTCGTCCAGAAATACATCCATCTGGCGGAATGGATCGGTGCCGCAGACGCCGGCCAGTACCGGGGTGTCGCTGACGACCGGCAGCACCTCGCGCGCCATATCGAGCACGATGCCATTGGCGTCGCCGAACGGCATCATTCCGGCGAGCGATCCGCGGCCGGCCATGCGGTAGCGTCCGGAATTGTAGATCACGATCAGATCTGCGCCGCCCTTCTCCTCACCCTTTGCCGACAATCCGGTGCCGGCGCCGGCGCCGATGATCGGTTCGCCTCGTTTTTTCATGGCGTGGAAACGTGCCAGGATGTCGGAACGCGGGATGCGGGCCATGTTCTTATCGCCTCGCGCGCCTGCGGGTGAGCCGGCCACCAAACAAGCGGCGGAATTCAGCAACGATCTCCGCCGAAAAGTGCGGATCGTTGATGTGCGCCGGCATCCGGATGAGACGGCGCGTTGACGTTTGCCGAACGGTCGCCTCGAGTGCGCGAAACAGTTCGTCGTCAGCGCCAGGATCCGAAAACGGCCGCCCCGGCGCGTCGAGCGCTGAAACGCCGCCTTCCGGCAGAAAGAAGCGTACCGGGCCGTCCATTCGGTTAAGCCGCTCGCCGATCCAGCGGCCGATCCGCGCGTTTTCTTCGGGCGTCGTGCGCATCAGCGTCACGGTTGGATTGTGGACCTCAAGCGTCCGCCCACGATAGCGTTCGGGCACGCTGGCCATCGGTCCAAAGTTCACCATGTCGAGCGCGCCGCATGAACCGATGTAGGGCACGCGGGTGCGGATAATCGCGCCGAACCGGTCTTCGGTTGCCGGCAGCACGCCGCCGCACAACAGGTCGCAGACTTCCGTTGTGGTGATGTCGATGACACCAGTAAGGTCGCCGGAATCGACCAATTTCTCCATCGATTGACCGCCGACGCCGGTGGCATGAAACACCAGACACTCGAAGTCGTCTTCGAGCGCGTCGACCACCGCATCGACGCAAGGGGTGGTCACGCCGAACATGGTCAGCCCGATGGCAGGTTTTGCTTCGCCCCGACGCGTAGACGTCTGCTCGGCGCTCGCCCCGCGCGCCTTCACCATGCCAACCATCGCGGCGGCGCCATTGGCGAGGACCTGACGCGAGACCGCGTTGAGACCGGCAACGTCGGTGACGGAGTAAAGCATCATAATGTCGGATGGCCCGACGTATGGGGCCACGTTGCCGGAAGCGACAGATGAGATGAGGACTTTCGGGACGCCAATCGGCAGCGCTCGCATCGCCGGCGCTACCAGCGACGAACCCCCGGAGCCGCCCGCCGAAATCAGCCCGCCAATGCGGTCCTGGCGTTTGATCCAGGCCTCAAACGCTTCGGCCATCGCGGTGATGGCGGCGCCGCGTTCGCCGGTGAAGACGGCGTTGGGGCCGCCGCGGAAATACGCGGCGATGTGGTGCGGCGGGACGTCGGCCGGAGACGGCCCGCCTGAGGTGGATAGATCGACCAAAATAACGCGCACGCCCGCGGCAGCGATCTGGTCGCGAAGAAAGCGGAGTTCCGCACCCTTGGTGTCGAGCGTCCCGGCAATGATCACCGGTGCCGCACCGCCGCGGTGGAGCGGCCGCAGTTCAACCGCCGGCGTTATTGTTGACGTGGCCGGCTCAGGCGCGGTGGTGCGCGTGCGCGCCGAGGTCTCGATCTGGACGACAGGCACTGGCTGCGACCAGCGCGTCGGCGGGTTCGGATTTGAATTGTAGACGCGGATCGGGCCGCGCGCCCTGGCGGCCCGGCCATTGTCTTCCGCGCCGGGCGCTTCCACTGTCTCTTCCGCAGGCTCCGCCTCGCCGTGCTGGCCTACGCCCAAAAGTCTTTGTTGGAGTTCGCGGTCCGCTTCGAGCCGGGCCGCTTCCATGATCCGGTTGACCCGGCCGTTGATCATGATCGCGACTTTTTCGGCAACTGCGGTTGCAACGCCGATGTTCTGCTCGACGACGAAAACGCCAATTTCGCCCTGTTCGCCGAGGCCGACCAGAATCTCTTCGACTTGCTCCACGATCACCGGCGCCAGACCCTCGGTCGGCTCGTCCATGATCAAAAGCTGCGGATTAAGGAGTAATGCGCGCGAAATGGCGAGCATCTGCTGCTCGCCGCCGGAAAGTTGGTTTCCTCGGTTGTTGCGGCGCTCGGCGAGCCGCGGGAAGGTCTCGTAGATACGCGGGATCGTCCATTGCCCGCGGTTGCTACCCGCAAGCCGCAGATGCTCGTCGACCGTCACCGACGGCCACAAGCGCCGGCCTTGCGGGACGTAACCGACCCCCAGCCGGGCGATGTCGGCAGGGGTACGGCCGACGAGTTCCTCGCCTAGAAAGCGGATCGAGCCGCTCGCCGCCGGGATTAGACCGACGATGGCCTTGCACAGTGTGGACTTGCCCATGCCATTGCGGCCGACGAGCGACAGCACGCCGTGATCGAGCCGCAGATCGACGCCCTGCAAGGCGTGGCTCCGCCCGTAAAAAACATTGAGTCCTCTAATCTCGAGAAGATCGGCGGGGCGGCGCTCAGGCATTTCCGCCCCCCAAATAAAGTTGCTGTACTTCCTGATCGGCCTCGATCTCGTGCGGTGCGCCCTCTTTGAAGATGCGTCCGTTGTGCATCATCGTCACGCTCTCGACGACACGCAGCGCAACGTCCATGTCGTGCTCGATAATGATGTAGCCGATGTGCGCCGGAAGCGCCGTTAGGATAGCGACCAGATCGCCGCGTTCATTCGGCGAAAGTCCCGCAGCCGGTTCATCAAACAGAATGAACCGCGGTGCGCCGGCGAGCGCCAGCGCGATTTCTAGCTGGCGCTGCTGGCCGTGCGCCAGTTCTCCGACGAGCCGATCTGCGACCGATTCGAGATGCGCGAGCGAGATGAGATCGCTGACCGATTGCATGATGCTGTCGCGCGCGCTGGTCCGGATGAAAGAAAACCGACCGCGGGAGACGCCGCGGCACGCGAGATAGACGTTATCGCGCACCGTAAGACGCTGAAACAGCAACGAAATCTGATAGGTGCGGCGGAGCCCGCGGCGGATGCGCTCGTGCGGCGGCAGCGTCGTCACATCCTCGCCGAAAAACCGTACGCTGCCCGACGTCGGCGGAAAATCGCCGGTCACGCAATTGAGTAGCGTCGTCTTGCCGGCTCCGTTCGAGCCGAGCACGGCGCGACGCTCGCCGGGCCGCACGCTGAGCGTGATGTCGGTCAACGCGGCCAGCGCGCCGAAGAACCGGCTCACTCCGCGCAATTCGATCGCGTTGCCGGTACCGGCGGCAGCCATCCGTTCGG
Source organism: uncultured Alphaproteobacteria bacterium (assembly GCA_963791955.1). Taxonomy (GTDB): domain Bacteria; phylum Pseudomonadota; class Alphaproteobacteria; order Rhizobiales; family Xanthobacteraceae; genus BOG-931. Next base: position 582,832 of record CAWBUO010000014.1, on the reverse strand, counting down.
CGATCGAACTCACCGGTTGTTGCTGCTGCGCGACGACAGCGCGCGTGCTGACCATCGCCGCCACAGGCCGATAACGCCATCAGGAGAAAACAGCACGATGACCAAGAATCCGAGGCCGATCAGCGTCTGAAAACGCCGCCCGTCGAGGCCGACCGCGACCAACGAATCAAGCGCGAACGTGCGCAAGATCACGTAGATGATAGCGCCGATGAACGGCCCGATTGGGTGGCTCAGGCCGCCGATGACCGCGATGATGAGAATGTTGATGACTACATTAACGCCGACTGAGAACGGCGAGATCTGATTATTTTGCCATACCAACAGGATGCCGCCGATCGCCGCGATCAGCGCTGCGAAAGCGTAGGCGGCGATGCGATGCGCGGTGACATTGTAACCGATTGCCTCCATGCGGCGCGGATTATCGCGCACGCCTTGCAGCGCGAGGCCGAACGGAGTGCGGGAAATGTAGATGACCGCGGCGTAGCTCAGCGCGGCAAAGAACAAGATCATGTAATACAGCGGGACGGGCGCCTTCCAATTGACGCCGAAGAAATGCGGCGCAGGAATCGTGGTAAAGCCGTTGAACCCGTTAAAAATCGGCCAGTTTTGCAGAGTGAGATAGAAGAAGGCGCTGGCCAGTGCCAGCGTGATCATGATCGTATAGATGCCCTCGGTGCGCGCCGACAGGGCGCCGGTCAGCGTACCGAACGCAACCGCAATCGCGATTGCTATCGGCGCCGCTACCCACCACGGCCAGAACAGGCTGATCGCTGGGAGCGAACTGGTCCCAAACACCGCAATCATATAGCCGGCGACGCCTGCCACGGTCATCTGTGCCAGGCTGACCATGCCGCCATAGCCGGCAAGAAACATCAGAGACAGCGCAATCATGCCGAGGATGAGCGACCAGCCGACAACCTGGACGAGGATGAACTCGCCCGCTGCCGCCGGCAGGATCACCAACAGCAGGCCGAGGATCAAAATTGCGGCGTGCTGCGAGGCCCAGCGCGACAATGCACCGTTTCCTTGCAAGCCTTGCGCGCCCAGCGCTGACGCGTCGGTGGTTTGCAGCAACGCCATCAGCCTCTCCCCAAAAGGCCCTGCGGACGAATAGCGAGCACAATGACCATGATTACGAAGGCCAGCACCGTCGAGTAGTTCTGGAAGTAGACAACGCCGAATTGTTCGGACAGGCCGATGATGAGAGCGCCGAGCGCCGCGCCCGGTATCGATCCCAGGCCGCCGACAATGACCACTACCAGGGATGCGAGCAGAAAATTTGAATCCTCGCCGAGCGAGATCGACTGGAAGGTTCCGCCGACGATGCCCGCCATTCCCGCCAGCCCGGCGCCGAACGCGAATACGACCACAAAGAGCAACTGTACCCGGTAGCCGAGGACCGAGAGCATGTCCCGATCGTCTACTCCAGCTCGGATCATCACCCCGATGCGGGTGCGATGCAGCGCCAGCCACATGCCAACGCCAATGAGGACGGCAGCGGCAAAGATGACGAGCCGCACGCGCGCGTACTGCAGAAAGACAACCTCGCCGCTCGATTTGACGGAGACAATGATGGGAGTTGGCATCGGGCCCAGCAATTGGTCCGGCGCATCGATCTGAATTGCGTCGCCGCCCCATACCCAGACCATGAGGTCGGAAAAGATGATCGACAGACCAAGCGTAACCATCGTTTGCCGCAGGTCTTCGCCCTCCATCCTGCGGAAAATCAGGACTTGCATGGCAACTCCGACGACGGCGCAGCAAGCGAACGCCACGACGAAGCTAAAGAGCCACGATCCAGTCCATTGGGTGGCCTCGTAACCCATGTAGCCGCCGAACAAATACAGCGAGCCATGCGCGAGATTGACATAGCGCATCAGGCCGAAAATCAGTGTGAAGCCGGACGCAACGAGAAAATAGAGCCCGCCCAACGTAATGCCGTTGAAGAGCGCATTCACGAAAAGCCACTTCTTGCCGAAAATGTTCTCAAAACCCGCCGGCCACGGTGCCAACACGAGCCAAAGTGCAAATATAACAACCACAGTGATGACCAGCGCTGCAATCGGATGACGTCCAATCCAGCGGCCAAGCGCGTCGCCCCGCTTCACGCCTTTTGTGTCTTCGTCGCTGTAAGTCGTAGCCACGGATTTCGCTCCGAACACCGGCGGAAAGTAGCCGAGCAGAGGTCGCCAGGCGTGTTTGACAGTCTGATTTTTGCGCTCCCCGGATGAGCTCCAGGCGTCGCGTCACTCGCTCACTACGCGCGCAATGGTCCGATACAGGGTGGGCGCAATGCCGACATTTGCCGCAAAGAAGTGGGTAAAATGACTTTGCGACGAAAATCCGAGCTCAAATCCGATGTCGGTGACCGAGTCCTGCGAACCGGTAAGCCGGTCGAGTGCGCGTTCAACGCGCATCGTGTTGGCGTAGAGCGCCGGCGTTATGCCGATGTTCTCGCGGAATAATTTGTAGAAATGCGGGCGCGAAAGCCCAGCGTCGCGCGCCACGCTATCGAGTTCGATGCCTTGGGCAAGACCATCATCCAATAACCGCAGCGACTTGCGGACCCGAAAGTCGATTGGAGCGCGCGGCGCTTTAGCGAAGCCCGCCCGATCGCCCGCCGCCCAGGATTCGTCAAAACTCGCGTCGAACAGCTGATTCAAATAGCGATTAACGATCCGATAGCTTGCATTTGTCACAAGCGTATGGGCGAGGCTGACCGCGATTGACCGTATCGTCGTCCCGACCCGGATCGCGTTACAGCCGAACCGGAGGCTGCCGCGGCCTTCCTGATCCCGATCGAGCCAGCGATCGCAAATGTAAGCGACCAGATAAACTGACGGTTCGTCGTTTGAACAAGGCTGAAAATTGTGCGGTTGCCAGGGGTTGATGACGACGCCCGAGGTCGCGTCGACCAAATGGGGGACCCCGCAGACGGTTACGAAGGCGGGGGGACCGCTGAGTAAAAAGGTCAGATGGCCTTCACGGTGCGCGTGGGTGCGTATTGGCTTGTCGAGCCGATAGACCGTCACACGGCCAAATGCACCATGACAGACGGCTAAGGCCGTACTCATGCACTTCCTCCCAAACACGCACGTTATTGTTTTCCTTGGCAATTAAACGACGGCCGGGCTTCGTTGACAAGTGGCGCCGGAGTGCCGGCGCCTGCCGCTCGAAAACGTGCGATTGCCGTACTGACCGAAGAATCAGACTAACAGACATGGCCGCGCGCTTCGGTTTGCGTGTCCGCGGCTTGAAGAATTCGGCCGGCCGCTGCTACGATTTGACGCCGGTCGGCAGGGGCGCGCTCTCCCTGCGATAACGCATTAAGCGCATTCGGCCGGCAAGCCGCGCCATCTCAGGGCGATCGGAAACAGGAGGAAACCTCATGCGCAAGGGCTTGGTTATTGCGACCGCGGCCGGTCTAGCCGCGCTCGTCACTGGATCTGCGAACGCTGCCGACAAACTTAAGGTCGGCGTCACCGCGACACTCGAAGGCACGTATACCGTCCTCGGCGAGGACGGTATGCGCGGCTATGAGCTCGCGGTGGAAGCACACGGCGGCAAGTCCGGCGGCAAAGAAATCGAAACCATCGTCGGCTCGACGGACGCCAGTCCGGATTCGGCCATTCGCGCGGCCAAGAAGCTGGTCGAACAAGACAAAGTCGACATGCTGATTTCGCCGCTGTCGGGGGCCGAAGGCATCGCGATGCGGGATTATTCGAAGACACAACCGCAAATCACAGTCATGAACGCTGCGTCCGGCGCGTTGGAGACAACGTACGGGGATCCGTCCGCCGGCGTCACTCCATCGCCGACTTTCTACCGGACCAATCTGGATGGCGCGCAATGGCACGCGGGCCTCGGCAACTACGCCTACAACGTCAAACATTACAAGAAAATCGCGACGATCGGCGAGGACTATGCCTTCGTCTATACGCAGGTGATGGGGCTGGTACTTGAATATTGCAAGGCCGGCGGCCAGATCACCAAACGGCTTTGGGTACCGCTCGGCACCAAGGACTTCGCGTCATACATCCCGCAGCTTCTCTCAGAAGATGTCGACGCCATCTATCTCGGCCTCGGCGGCGCCGACGCCGTGAACTTCCTCAACCAGTACCAGCAGGCCGGCGGTCACGCCCATCTGATTGGCGGCTCGATCATGGTCGACCAGACCGTGTTGTCGTCGAAGGGCAAGGCCAAGGAAGCATTGATCGGCACCATCGCCGCGAGTGGCATGGCCGACAACGATCCGAACCCAAAATGGCAGGCTTTCGTGAAGGCCTACCAGCAGCATGCGAAAACCGGCTACTTCAAGAACGCCTTCGCCGGCCCATCGCTGCTCGCCATCAACTACTACAACTCGGCGGACGCGATGTTTAAGGCGCTTGACGAGGTCAAGGGCGACCTTTCGAACAACAATAAGAAGTTTCGCGAAGCTTTGAACAAGATCTCGCTGGACGCGCCGAACGGACACATTACGCTCGACGAGAACCGCCAAGCGATCGGCACTAATTTCGTCACCGAAGTTATCAAGGCGCCGAATGGCGATCTGGTCAGCAAGGTGGTGGAGACCGTCCCGAACGTCCAGGAGCGTCTCGGCTTCTCCAAGGCGGTGTTCGACAAGTTCGTACCGCCGGGCCGCGAAAATCCGCCTTGCAAAAAGTCGTACGACTAGTTGCCAGTAACTGAAGACTAATAAAATGCTCGGCCGCGCAGGACCGCGGCCGAGATGGTTGAGCTGATAGGCCCTGCATGCAGCGGGGCTGACGGTTGCCGGCCGGGTCTTTGCTGTTGCGCCGATATGCGCCTTGCGAACTTGCCAAGCGCGCTTGACAACAAGACCGGACAGCTAGATCATTTGTACACAAACGGTTCCGGGCCGTGTGATAATGACGTGAATGGCCGAGCCTGACGACAAGATCCGCTGCGATGCCTGCCCGGTGCTCTGTTACATCCGGCGAGGCATGACTGGCGCATGCGATCGCTACGCCAACTACGATGGTGAGCTGGTGCGCGTCGATCCCCACGTGCTGCTTGAACGCACGGTGAAGGACGGCGGCGAGGTCGTGCCCTTTATGAGTCAGGCGCAGGAGTGGAGCGGCGATATCGTCAACGCTCCCACGCCAGTCGTCACCGCGATCGGCGCCGGCACGACTTATCCCGACTACAAGCCGGCGCCATTTATCGTGTCGTCCAAAATCGACGGCGTGGACATGGTGACAGTCGTTACCGAAGGCATCTACTCCTACTGTGGCGTCAAGATAAAGATCGATACCGATCGCCATTTGGGCGCGGAATGCGCAACCGTGCGCGTGAAAGGCGAGCCGGTTGGCCATGTGACGACGGGCGAATACGGCTCGCAGATGCTGTCGCTGGGCGGGGTCAATCATCTGACGCACGGCGGGAAGAAGGAAGGTCGGGTCACGTGCGAGACGCTACTCGACTTGTGCAATCGAAAAGCTGTTGAGCTGAACGTCGACGGTGGAGCCAGCGTGATCGTTGAGGCGGGCAAGCCGCCGGTCGTCAACGGTCAAATTGAAGAACGCATGCGCGTCGGCTGCGGCTCGGCTGCGATCGGCATGTTCGCCAAACAATGGTACGGCAAAGTCGATGAGGTCGTCGTCGTCGACGATCACATCACCGGCGTGCTTTCCGAGCATCAGGCGGGCAAACTGCTCGGCGCGGCCGACACCGGCATCAAGATGAAGGGTCGCCGTTCGACGCCCGGCCGGTATTTCCACGTTGCAGAACCGGGAGCGGGTTGGGGCGGCGCCGACATTTCCGATCCGCTCGATATCGTTGCCGGTTTCGATCCGAAAGTCGCCTGGCCCGGATTGACGATGTTGATGGTTTCAACAACAGGGGAGCAGCACGCCTTCTACCGCCTCGATCAGACCTTAACGCCGATTGAAGCACCGCTGCCGGAGAATCTGCGCGTATCCGTCGATCGCATTCGCGAGAATTGCGAACCGGCGCTGTGCTCGGTGTTGTTTATGGGCGGAGCAGGCGGCTCGCTGCGCGCCGGCGTCACGGAAAATCCTGTGCGCCTGACCCGCTCGGTGCGCCAGGCGCTGACCACGGTGACCGCGGGTGGCGCACCGGTGTTCGTCTGGCCCGGTGGCGGCATCACATTCATGGTCGACGTCACGCTGTTGCCGGATAACGCCTTTGGCTACGTGCCGACGCCGGCGATTGTTGCGCCGATCGAATTCACCATGCGGCTTGACGATTACGCGGCGCTGGGCGGGCATGTCGATCACGTCCGGCCGGTAGGAGAGGTTTTAGCGCAACGCGCCAGAACCGCCGCCACATTTGGTACAGCGCTCGCGCGGAGTGAAACATGAGAGCGCCGCCGCAGCGAAGTCGCTTGTCTGACGGACGGCTCCACCTCCACGATGGCCCGATCGATTTGATTATCGAGGCATTCGGCGAACCATCTGATATCGAGAATGCGTATGCCGCAGCCTGGGGCCGGTTCGCCACCATCCTCGATGAGCTATGCGACGAACTGCCGCTGCTGCGCGCTCGCGCAACGCCGACAAGCGTGCCTCCCGTCGGCGCTGTAGCGAGGCGCATGGCCGACGCCGTTATGCCCCTGTGCGTTGAACGCTTCATCACGCCGATGGCAGCGGTGGCCGGCGCGGTCGCTGAGGAAGTGTTGAGCGCCATGACGGCTGCCGCGCCATTGCGTCGCGCCTATGTCAATAACGGCGGCGATATAGCCCTCCATCTTCTTCCAGAAGAAAGCTTCGTGATCGGTATGATCGATCGGCCGGATCGGCCGGGTCTGATCGGTAGCGCCAAAGTGACCGGGCACGACCCCATACGCGGCGTCGCAACGTCTGGCTGGCGCGGCCGCAGTTTTTCGTTCGGAATAGCGGATGCCGTGACTGTGCTCGCCCGTTCGGCGACGGCGGCCGACGCAGCTGCTACACTTATCGCCAACGCGGTGGATCTTCCTGGACACCTGGCGATTAGCCGGGTCCCGGCAAATTCGCGCGATACACAGAGTGATCTTGGTGATCGGCTAGTGACCTTAGATGTGGGCCAGCTGACACCGCAAGACATCGCCGAGGCACTGACTGCCGGACTAGAAGAAGCCGAGCGCCTCCGGCGCCTGGGCGCGTTCGAGGCCGCAGCGTTGCAGCTTCGAGGCCATACCCTGCTTTGCGGTCTGGGTGGCGCTCGGAATATTGATGCTACTGTAAAGGGCATCCGCGCTGCGGCGCGTGAAGGGGTGCCGAAGTTCGGCTGGGGCGTCGGTGATCGTCACTCTGCGGCGTTAGAGATGCATGGACTCGAAAGTCTCAGATGAAAGCCAAGGTCCGCAAGCTCCTCACCTTCGTCGAAGAAACCCGACTTGAAATGGGACAAGCCGTTGAGCCGCCAACCCGTCGCGCCGCCGCGGTTGCAGTGATCGAGAATCCTTTTGCGGGCCGCTATGTAGAAGACCTGTCTGAACTCATCGATATTGGCGAGGAGCTTGGCGACCTCTTGGCCAAGCGCGCCGTCGCTGCACTCGGCATCGAAGGACCGCGAGCGGAAAGCTACGGCAAGGCAGCCGCCGTCGGCGAGAACGGCGAACTCGAACACGCGGCGGCGGTTCTACATCCCAAGTTCGGTGCGCCGGTGCGCAAAGTGCTAGGCACTGGCGCTGCGTTGATCCCTTCGTCGAAAAAGCGGGGCGGACCAGGTGTCGCGCTCGATGTGCCGCTTGGTCACAAGGACGCGGCTTTTGTCCGTAGCCATTTTGATGGCATGGAGGTGCGTGTCGCCGACGCGCCACGCGCCAACGAGATCATGGTTGCGGTCGCAGTGACGGATTCCGGCAGGCCGCTGCCTCGCGTGGGCGGTCTGAAGAAGGACGAGATCAAGGGCGTCGACGGGCTTCGATAGCGGCATGGCGCCGCAGAAGCCGCCGATGAACTACTGGTGGGAGCAATGATCATGAAGACTGTATCGGCAATGTTCGCGGGCTTGATGGTGCTCGCAGGGCTCGCAAGCCTGGACGTTCCCGCGTCCGCGCAAGAAACAATCAAGATCGGTGAGATCAATTCCTATTCGCGGTTGCCGTCCTTCACCGAGCCTTATCGCAAGGGCTGGCAACTGGCACTGGAAGAGATCAACGCTGCCGGCGGTGTGGACGGCAAGAAGCTCGAGGTGATTTCCAAGGATGATGGCGGCAAGCCGGCCGATGCCGTGACTGCGGCGAACGAGCTTGTGTCAAAGGACGGCGTGGTCATGCTGGCCGGCACGTTTTTCTCGAATATCGGACTTGCCGTGTCCGATTTCGCCAAGCAGAAGAAGATCTTCTTCCTCGCCGCCGAACCTTTGACCGACGCGATCACGTGGTCAAAGGGCAATCGCTACACATTCCGCCTGCGTCCAGCCAACTATGAACAGGCGGCAATGCTCGCCGAGGAAGCAGCCAAGCTGCCGGCCAAGAAGTGGGCCACGATTGCGCCCAACTACGAATACGGACAATCGGCGGTCGCAGTTTTCAAGAAACTGCTGTCGGCGAAACGGCCCGACATCGAATGGGTCGGCGAGCAGTGGCCGCCGCAGGGCAAGATCGACGCCGGCGCTGTGGTCGAAGCAATCGCCAGGACCGAGCCGGATGCGATCCTCAACGTCACTTTTGGCCCCGACTTGGTCAAGCTGGTGCGGGAAGGCAATACCCGCGGTTTGTTCAAGGGCCGATCAGTCGTGAGTTTTCTGACCGGCGAACCTGAATATCTTGATCCGCTCAAGGACGAGACGCCGGAAGGATGGATCGTCACCGGTTATCCCTGGAACGCCGTCGCTATTCCCGCGCATGCCGCGTTTCTCAAGGCGTACCAGGCAAAGTACAACGATTATCCGCGCCTCGGCTCGGTCGTTGGCTATTCGACCCTAAAGGCTGCGGCAGCCATTCTCGCCAAAGCGAAATCCACGAATTCTGATAAACTGGTCGACGCAGCGGAAGGAATCTCGGTCGACACGCCGTTCGGCGAGGTGACCTTCCGTAAGGCGGATCATCAGTCAACACTGGGCGCGTTCGTCGGCAAGACCGCGCTGAAGGACGGCAAGGGAGTCATGATAGACGTCCATTATCGCGATGGCGCGAAATATCTTCCGCCGGAAAGCGAGGTCAAGTCGATGCGCCCGCAGGATTGATCAAACCGGAGCGTCACCCGCAAATTCTCGCCTCGCTCCAGGATCAAGCCGGTGACATTTTTCTTCAACGTCTTTGTCACCGGCCTGGCGAGCGCTTCCTCACTGTTTCTCGCCGCTTGCGGCCTTTCGATCATCTTCGGCGTCACCCGCATTGTCAATTTTTCCCACGGCGCCTTTTATATGCTGGGCGCTTATGTGGGTTTTACGCTGACCGAGCGCTTCTCCAGCGATTTCGGCTTCTGGGGTGGGATTGTTCTGGCGTCTGTGATTGTGGCGGGTCTCGGTGCGCTCGTCGAAATGACTCTGCTGCGACGCGTTTATGTGGCGCACGAACTCCTCCAATTGCTTCTCACCTTCGGCGTGACCCTCGTGGTCGAAGATCTGGTGGTACTGGTCTGGGGCCCGGCCGATTTGCTCGGGCGCCGTGCACCTGGTTTGAAAGGTGCGTTGAGTCTCTTTGGTCAACTGTTTCCGACATACGATGTGCTGCTGATCGCGCTGGGGCCGCTAACCCTCATCATTGTACTGCTGTTACTGCGCCGCACACGCTGGGGGGTGCTGGTGCGCGCTGCCACGCAGGACCGCGAAATGGTCGCCGCGCTTGGCGTCAATCAGCGTTGGTTGTTCACCAGCGTCTTTGCGTTGGGAATTTTCCTCGCCGCGCTCGGTGGAGCGTTGGAATTGCCGCGCGAAGCGGTGAGCCACACCATGGATCTGCAGATCATCACCGAAGTGCTGGTGGTGGTGGTGATCGGCGGGCTCGGCAACGTCTTCGGTACGTTTCTCGCGGCGATCATGGTTTCGGAGCTCAACGCCTTCGGCATTTTGGTGTTTCCGAAAATCTCCCTCATTCTCGTGTTCCTGGTGATGGCGCTGGTGTTGGTTGTCCGGCCCTGGGGCTTGCTTGGCCAACCTGAGGCGGCGACCCGAGCGGCGAGTGGTCTCCAAATTATGCGTTGGCGCCCGCTTCGATCGCGCGACCGGCTTCTCGTTGCAATCGGCATTGCCGCGGCGGCGCTGCTGCCGCTGGTGGCGGGCGATTACCTTCTCGCTGTCGCCAGCGAAGTTCTTATTTTCATGCTGTTCGCGGCGAGCCTGCAATTGCTCGTTGGCGCCGGCGGGCTCGTCTCGTTCGGCCAGGCCGCCTATTTCGGCCTGGGCGCTTACGGGGCAGCGCTGGCGTTAAAGCAGTTCAACTTGCCGATGGCGGCCGGACTCGTGACTGGACCGGTATTGGGCGCATTTGGAGCATTGGTCTTCGGCTGGTTCTGTGTGCGCCTGTCGGGCGTCTATTTCGCCATGCTGACATTGGCCTTCGCCCAGATCGTCTGGTCGGTCGCGTTTCAATGGACCGAAGTGACCGGGGGAGATAATGGCCTGATTGGAGTTTGGCCAAGCGCCTGGGCGGCAACGGCCTCGCATTTCTATTGGCTGACAATTGCGCTGGTCGCGGTAGGCATCGCGTTGCTGCGCGTGATATTATTTTCGCCCTTCGGCTATGCCCTGCGTGCGCTGCGCGATAGCGAGCTGCGTGCCGAAGCGATCGGGTTGTCGCGGCATCGGATCCAGTGGATCGCTTTCGTTCTAGCCGGCGCCTTCGCGGCGCTTGCCGGCGCGCTTTACGCCTTCCTTAAGGGCAGCGTATTCCCCGATGATCTCGGCATTCCGTTGTCGATCGACGGGCTGGCCATGATCTTGCTTGGTGGCGTCGGTACCGTGTCGGGCGGTATCGCGGGCGCCGCTCTCTATAAATCGCTTTCCATCTGGGTGATCAGCCAGACCGAGTATTCGAAGCTCGTCCTTGGGGTTTTGATCATCGTTCTGGTTTCGCTGTTTCCCCAAGGGCTACTTGGCGCATTTGCAATGTGGCGGATTCGGCACGTCGTGGATGCAAAGCCATGAGCGTTCTTTCCGTGGAAAATCTGGAGAAGTCATACTCGGGCTTTCAGGCAGTCAAGGGCGTTAGTTTCTCACTGGAAGCGGGTGAGATGCTCGCGCTGATCGGCCCTAACGGCGCGGGAAAGAGCACATGCTTCAACATGATCAACGGTCAGCTCCCGCAGAGCGCGGGACGCATCCGTATGTTCGGGCACGACGTTACCGGCCTGGCAGTTCGCGACATTTGGCGGCTTGGTGTGGGACGCACTTTTCAGGTCGCGGCCACTTTCGGCTCGATGACCGTTGCCGAGAATGTGCAGGCCGCGCTGTTATCGCATCGGGGCGGTTGGGCCGCATTTCGCTGGGCGGCGCGATATTTTGTCCGCGAAGCGAATGATCTTCTTGAATGGGTGGGCATATTGGAACAGAGCGACCGCAGCTGCGCCGAGCTTGCTTATGGAGACGTCAAGCGCCTGGAGCTCGCCATCGCGCTCGCCAACGATCCGAAATTGCTGTTGATGGACGAGCCGGCCGCGGGCATGGCGCCCAGCGAGCGTGGCGCTCTCATGTCGCTCGTCACGCGGATTGCCCGCGAACGTGAGATCGGCGTGCTCTTCACCGAGCATGACATGGATGCGGTGTTCGGCCATGCCGATCGGATCCTCGTGCTAAACCGCGGCGTCTTGATCGCCGAAGGTCAGCCGCCGGAAGTGCGCGCCAATGCGGAAGTGCAGGCCGTCTATCTGGGCGCCGGGTCGCTGTTTGGAGCTTCACATTGATCGCCGTTCAACCAAAGCTCGCCGTCAAGGAGCTCAATGCCGCCTATGGTCGCGCGCATATTCTCTACGACGTCACGCTTGATGTCGGCACAAGCGAAGCGGTGGCTCTGGTCGGACGCAACGGCGCCGGCAAGTCGACCACTTTGCGATCCATTGTCGGGCTGATCGCCGATTGCGAGGGCGACATTATTTTCAATAATTCGTCCATCTCGCACCTTCCCACCCACGAGCGCGTGCGGCGGGGGCTCGGATACGTGCCGGAGGACCGCCGCATCTTCTCGGACCTGACGGTCGACGACAATCTCGAGGTCGGCCGTCGGACGCCTCGTCAGCGAAAGAGCCGAGACGCGCCGCAATGGACGCGGGAGCGGTTGTTTGAAATCTTTCCAAACTTGAGCGAGCTGCGGCATCGGCTCGGCGGGCGCATGTCAGGCGGCGAGCAGCAGATGCTGGCGATCGCGCGAACTCTGATAGGCAACCCATCGCTTGTGTTGCTTGACGAGCCATCGGAGGGTCTGGCGCCAAAAATCGTCGAGCAAATGATCGAGGCGATCCTGTTGATGAAGCGAGAAGGGTTAAGCCTTCTCCTCAGCGAGCAGAATATTCGCTTCGCGCGGCTCGTGGCCGATCGTATCTGCGTCATCGAGAAAGGGCGTATTCGCTTCTTTGGAACGGTTGCGGAATTTGATCGGCGCCCGGATATACGCGACGCCTATCTGGCACTGTGAGCCTGTCTCCATGGGTGATGCACAAGCCGTAATGGCCGGGAATCAAAAATGACAGCGAGGAAAACGGCCGTCGAAGTTCGCGACGATGGCGAATACGCCCTGGAGAGACAGGTAGGGTTCATGTTGCGTTTGGCGCAGCAACGCCACACGACGATTTTTGCATCACTGATGATTGAGGAATTGACGTCGACGCAATGGGCGGCGATTGCCAAGCTGAAGGAAATCGGGCCGTCGTCGCAGAATATGCTCGGGCGACTGACGGCGATGGATGGCGCAACGATCAAGGGTGTAATCGACCGTCTTACCAGGCGCGGCTTCACCAGTACCAAACCCGATCCCGCTGATGGCCGCCGCCTTCTTGTCGCGCTCACCGGACGAGGTGAGGCGCTCTATGAGCGGGCCGAATCCATCGCCAGAGACATCACCGAAAAGACACTTGCGCCGCTAAACGCATGCGAACGCGCAGAACTTTTGAAGCTGTTGTCGAAAGTGACCTAGACGCACCGCTCCATAGCTCGCTTCATCCAGCGACGATTGAAGGCGCCTTTGTGGCCGGCGGCGTGTTACGGCTGCGGTGCGAGCGGACGACGCCGTCGATGACGGTCATGCCGACGCCGGGAAGATCGCCAAGTTCGACGCTGTCGAGCAGTGTTTTGCCCGCTGAATGCTGAGCACGGTCGAGGAAGACGAAATCCGCGGCGCGGCCGATTTCGATCAGGCCGCAGTCGAGCGCGCGGAGCCTTGCGGTGTTGCCGGTCGCAAAGCAGAACGCCGTCTCGGCTGAAATTTCGCCAAGCGAGGCGAGCATAGAAATCATCCGCAGAATGCCGAGCGGTTGCACGCCGGAGCCGGCCGGCGCATCGGTTCCGAGGATTACACGGTCGAGTTGGTTCAATTCCTTCGCCGCCCGCAACGTCACCAATGCGGCGCGTTCGTTACCATTGTGCACGAGTTCCAAGCCGCGCTTGCACTGCTCGCACAGGCATTGAATCTGATCGTCCGGCAACGCGGTATGGCCACCGTTGATGTGACCGATCACGTCGGTGTCGGCCTCCAGCACAACGTCCTTGTCAATAAGGCCGGAGCCTGGAATCGACGGGCCGCCGGTATGGATGGTGCTATTGATGCCGTATTTGCGGGCCCAGGCGACCATTTTGCGCGCGGTCGGGCCATCTTTCACGCCGCCAAGTCCGACCTCGCCGAGATAACGGATGCCGGCGCCGGCGAGCTCCGCAAAGTCCTTTTCCTCCATACCGGGCTCGATCACCGGTGCGCCGGCGTGGACCTTCACACCACTGACGCGGAAGCTTGAAAAGCAACGCTGCGCTGTGATTGCCATCGCCTTGAGTCCCACGATGTCACGCGGACGCCCGGGCGTATGAACCTCGCCAGCCGAGATCATGGTTGTGATGCCGCCGTGTAAGCAGGAATCGATCCAGCCGAGCTGGTTCTGACGCGGCGTCCAATCGCCGGCGACAGGATGGACGTGGCTGTCGATGAGTCCCGGCGCCAAGGTCACGCCATTTGCGTCGATCGTTGTGGAGGCGCCGGAGAAGTCGAGATCAGTGGCGCGGCCAACAGCACTGATGCGACCGTCAACCGCCACGATGGCATCAGCGTCGAGAATCGGCCTGCCGAGGTCCCCACTCAGCATCAGACCGACATTCTTGACGACCAATTTGCTCGGGCCGCTGGCCGCCATTTCCTCGTGCGCCATGTCTTAAATCTCCGAATCCCGAAGCTGCTAGAAGTTCCCGCAAGGGCCGTTCGGGCCTGCATCGGGCTGCGAATACCATCTCGATCCCGCGTACCCGGGATCGAGCAGGCCGCCGTAGGCCGGCGATCGAACAAGAGGATCAGGCGATGTCGGTTGACTCGATCTTTTTGACGCCTGCCGCCGTCATGTCTTTCCATGCCGCCGCCACCGATCCTTTGATGTCGATGCCGCGGCAGGCGTCGTCCACGACGTAAACGTTAAGGCCAGCGTGGCGGGCATCGATCGCCGTCCATGCGACGCAAAAATCGGTGGCGAGACCGGTGACAAAGACCGTGTCGATCTTGCGTTCCTTGAGGTAGCTCGCCAAGCCGGTACGGGTTTCCTTGTCTGCTTCCAGGAAAGCCGAATAGCTGTCGACGTCGTTGTGGAAGCCTTTGCGGATGATCAGTTCGGCCTGGGGAATATTGATATCCTTGGCGATCGCCGCACCTTCGGTGCCCTGGACGCAATGATCCGGCCACAACACTTGATTGCCATAGGCGAGCTTGATCATTTCGAAAGGCTTCTTGCCTTCGTGGCTGGATGCGAACGAGATGTGATGTGCGGTATGCCAATCCTGCGTCATCACCACGTTTTCGAAACTCTTAGCGATGCGGTTGATGACCGGGATCACCTGATCACCGTCTTTGACCGCCAGACTGCCGCCGGGCAGAAAGCAATTCTGCACGTCGACCACTATCAGTGCGCTTGACGGGCCGGGTTTGATTTTGTCCGCGGCGAACGCCGCACCCGCCCGCCCGAGTATCACTTGCGCCAGCGCCGCGCCGGCAACACCGAAAATCAATTCGCGTCTTCGCAACTGGGCCATGTTTACCTCCATCGGATTGACGCCCCGCTTGGTTGCGATTGAAGCGCACATTTCGGTCGAACCGCAATAGTGCTCACGTTGTGTTGGCAGCGATCATCGAACGGGTTCAGGCAAAACTCCGAGGGCCGTAGGTAATGTGTAACCGGTTGAGGCAACGGCTTCTTCGCGCTTTACCCCTTGTCGCTAAAGAGGCTGCCGCAGCCGGAGTTTAGTCTTTAGGTTAGTAAACCTGACCTAAATGGGACGACCTTGGTCGGTGCAACGCGTCGGCCGTAATGGGGCCGTGGACGATGGTAACTGCAGGATTTGATCCGAGTGCCCTCATCGTCGTCGATTTAGCCAATGAAATTGGAAAAACCAGCTCGCCCAGAGCCATGGGTGTTTCGTTGAGAGCCGCAGAATTGCTTGTACGCGCATGATCCAAACCCGACTCTTGACGGCGGCCCGAAAATTAGTATCGTGTTTAGCAATAAGCAAAACTGAACATCGCGCCTGGAGGCAACGACAAGGAAAGGCCCCGGCTGCCAAAGTGTTCAGCCGCATCCCGTCCTTGAACCAAATGCCTTTAGCCCGCTCGGGCTTCGATGCCTGAATCGTATCCGGCCGAGGCGCTCTGGAAACGATCGTTCATGGGAGGAAAGGACATGCGAAAATTCGAACCTGCAAGATGGTCAAAGTGGGCCGCCGGGGCTGTCGCCTTGTTTGTCGGGGTGGCGTTGAGCGAGTTTGCCAGTCAGCCGGCGGCGGCTCAGGCCAAGCACCTAACCCTATGATGTGGGGGCCGTATGTCATGCTGATCTGTCTCGCTGGGCTGCGTTTGAGCGCTTTGACGACTTTTCTAACGGTGCTGTTGGGCACACTGGCCGTGGCGCGCGCGGCGGTCCGCGGAAATCTCAAGGTCATATTTCCCATCGTGACGACGCCCGAAGAACTGGACGCGGGGCGATCCTTGTTCGCCGCTGCAACGGATAAGCTCAAGTCCAATGGCATTCCCGCAATGCTTCCGCCAACCGGTATCATGGTCGAGGTGCCGGCAGCGGCTTTGACCATCGAACGGTTCGAAGCGTCGTTCTTTTCGATCGGCTCCAACGACCTCACACAATATATTACGGCCTGCGACCGGTCGAATGGATCGCTTGCCAGGCTGATCGATCCTCTCCATCCGGCGGTACTCGAGCTTGTCGGCCGGACTGTGGATTATGGCAAACGCGCCGGAATTAGCGTCAGTTTGTGCGGCGATATGGCCGGCGATCCGCGCTGCATACCCGCACTTCTGTCGTGCGGCCTGCGCGAACTTTCCGTCAATCCGTCGGCGCTGGCGCAGATCAAACAGACCATTGATGGACTGAGCCGTGGGGGCAGCGGTGGCTGATGCGGCGGTCGATGAGGCAGGCGAAGTCAGCGCCGTTGCCGAGTACAAGCGAATATTCAAAGAGGTCCTGGATTCAAGACCGTCCGGCATGCGCATCCGCTTGGCACATGCGATGGGGAAAAACCGCAGCTTCGTCAGCCAAATTTCCAATCCGGCGTACCCGGTCCCCATTCCTATTCAGCACCTCAATACGATCTTCGATCTCTGTCATTTCCCGCCGCACGCGAAGAACGGCTTCCTGCAAGCTTACGCCCGCGCACATCCGCGTCGCGTCGGCCGGCTCGCCGAAATTCCGCGCGAGCGGACCATAACGCTACATTTGCCGGACCTCGGTAACGGCAAGCGAAACGGCCAGGTCGATGCGTTGCTGCAGGAGTTTGCCCGCCGTTTGGCCGCGATCCTGGAAGATGACAAATAGCCCCTATCACTTCGCTCCGCCGGGAGGAACGCGTGAAGAAATTTCTTAACAACGTCGACACGATGCTGGCGGAGAGCCTTGATGGCTTTGCCGCTGCGCACGCCGACATCGTCGCACTCGGACCCGAGCGCAAATTCGTACGGCGCCGTTCTCCCAATGTGAACAAGGTAGCCCTGATCTCCGGTGGCGGCAGCGGTCACGAGCCGCTGCATGCCGGGCTGGTCGGTGCAGGAATGCTCGATGCGGCATGCCCGGGACAGATTTTCACGTCGCCGACGCCCGATCAGATCGTTGAAGCGGCGACGGCTGTCGGCGGCAAGGCCGGTGTTCTGTTTATCGTGAAGAACTATGCCGGCGATTGCATGAATTTCGAGATGGCCGCGGAAGTCTTTGAAGGACCGGCGGCCACAATAGTGATCAACGACGATGTAGCGGTGGAGAAATCGACCTTCAGCACCGGTCGGCGCGGTGTGGCCGCTACGCTGGTCGTTGAAAAAATTGTCGGCGCCGCGGCAGAAAAGGGCATGGACCTCAAATCGTGCTCCGAGCTCGGCGTCGAGGTTAACGAAAGGACGCGCTCGCTCGGTGTTGCATTGACGAGCTGCACTGTTCCCGCTGCGGGGACGCCCACATTTACGCTCGGTGCCGATGAGATAGAAATGGGGGTAGGTATTCACGGTGAGCCCGGCCGCCGGCGCGTAAAATTGGCCAACGCCGATGCTATTGCCGATGAAATGGTCGGCGCGATCCTCACCGATTTCGATCGTCCGTCTTCGGGCGACGTTTTGCTGTTCGTCAACGGATACGGCGGCACGCCGGCGCTTGAGCTTTATCTGATGTATAACGCTGTGCGGCGCATCTTGGAAAAATGCGGGCTCACCGTCAGCCGCTCGCTCGTCGGCTCGTACGTGACCTCGCTCGAGATGGCAGGTTGCTCGATCACAGTAACGCGGCTCGACAGCAAGCTGACCGCATTGTGGGACGATCACGTACACACTGCTACTTTGCGGTGGTGATGGCCACCACCGCCTCCGCGATGGCGGTCACGCGCTGATCGTGACTGACGGCGCTCCGGCGTCGGCACGGCCGATGATGCGCGCTTGGGGATACCCGCTGTCGATAATCGTTTTCGTAATTTCCGCCGCACGATCGGGTTCACAGGCGATCAGGAGGCCCCCCGAGGTCTGCGGATCAGTGAGCAAGTCGCGCCGCCAATCGGGAAAATTGGCCGGTAGCAAGATATACTCGCCGTAGCTCGCCCAATTCCGCGCCGAAGCGCCGGTGACACAATGCTGCTGCGCCAAGTCCGCAGCCGCCGAGAGGAACGGCAAGTCGTCGAAACGTGCGGTCAGAGCGACATCCGAGCCGCGCGCCATTCCCAGTGCATGTCCCAACAGACCAAAGCCCGTTACATCGGTTATGGCGTGAACCGCGGGATCTTTGGCGAGATCCGCGCCGATCCGGTTTAGCAGCGTCATCGACGACACCATCTCGGCGTAGGCCGCGGGCGACAAGGCGCCCTTCTTGAAGGCAGCCGAATAGATGCCGACGCCGAGCGCTTTCGTCAGAATGAGCGTGTCGCCCGGTTTGACCCCGGTGTTACGGCGAATGTCTTGGGGGCGGCCGATACCGATAACAGCAAGGCCGTAGATCGGCTCCGGCGAATCGATTGAGTGGCCGCCGGCAACTGGAATTCCGGCGCTCGCGCAAACTCGCGCGCCACCTTTGAGAATCTCGCGCACCATCGCCGCCGGGACCTTGTCGACCGGCATGCCGAGTATGGCCAAAGCCATGATCGGTCTGCCACCCATCGCGTAGACGTCGGAGATCGCGTTGGTTGCCGCCACGCGCCCGAAATCGAACGGGTCGTCGACCATCGGCATAAAGAAATCTGTCGTCGCGATGATGCAAGTTTCTTCGTCGAGCTGCCACACCGCCGCGTCGTCACCGGTTTCGGTGCCGACCAGAAGTTCGCGATAGGGCTGAACCAAAGGCTGATCCGCGAGCAGCTGCTGCAAAACCGAGGGTGCGAGCTTGCACCCGCAGCCGCCGCCGTGGGCAAGACTAGTCAGCCGGATAATTGGTACGTTCATGACGTTGAACGGGCCTCAGGCCGCGCTCACTTCCTTCGCCTTTATGGTATATAGGCACTTGTCTGGGTCGAGGCAATCGAGCCGCGTGCCCGCGGTCTCGACCTGCGGATACATCAGGAAAGCGAGTCTCGGGCCGCTCGATCCCGGCAACGCAATATCGTGGCCGAAATTGTAGGCGAGCCAGTTGCCTTCCCATGCGCCGAACAACACCTTGCGCGCGGCAACGACTGCCGGAGCGTTCATCGCCAAGTTCGTCGGCGGTTCTTCGAGTACGACCTTACGCACATCGGCCGCATCGACCGGCACCCAGCCGAAACCAGCGAGATAGACTTCCGAGCGGCAGTGTTGCGCCTTGGTTATGATTTCGGACCCGGCTCCCAGACTTTTGTAACCGAACTTCGAGGGCGCAACGCGAACGCCGTAGACATCACGCGAAGGCAGGCCCGCAGCTCGAGCCAAGCCGACGTAGAGGGCGTTGAGGTCGGCGCATTTGCCGCCAAGATTGCCGCTCTTGAGCATCGCCGCGATATCGCCGATGCCGCAGCCGCGCACCTTGGGGTCGCGGAACGTGTTGTCGACAATCCATTCGTAGATGGCACGCGCCCTCTCGACGTCGTTCGTGGCATCGGCGACGATATGATCGGAAGTCTCCTTGACGATGCCGTCAACAGGAATGAGTTCGGTGCCGCGAAGATTGAATTCGCGCTCCACCGCAGAGAGAGGAACGGGGCGGCCGGGCTTGCCGAAGTCCGTGGCGCGATCGCGGGTGGCAATCCTGCTTGTCACCTCGACGACGGAGTTTCTCTCACCGTCCGGCCATTCGACGTGAACCATCTCGGCGCCAAATTGCGTTTCGCGCGCGAGCGCTGCCCTGCCGTTCGTCGTCCAATTATTGTCGAGCGTTTTGAACCACTTCGGCTCGTTGACCGCGGGCACCGGTATCCACGCCTGGGTCTTGCCGGCCGCTCTGCCTATTTCCATGCGTGTCACAACGTCAAAAGTGCGCCAAGCGCCAGGCTGCGGGTCGAAGTTGATCTTGGCACGTGCGGCGGGGGGCAACGCTATAGCGGCCGATGCGGCAAGGCCTGCTTTGAGAAGCTCGCGTCGATCAATGGACATCGTCTTCCTGCTTTCGTTACCCAATGACTGGACCCAAATCTGCTGCGTCATACCTACCGACGTCAATATACATTGGCGCTTATCTCGGTAACGTGTTTCGTCGCACCGACCCTTAAGTCCGCCGGTGGTTTCCAAAAGGAGTTCATGTACAGTGCGGGTGGAAGAGTGGGCGGCGCCCCAATACGCACGTGGCCCGGAGGGTTCGTGGACGATGAGCAGAGTAGGCGTCTCCCGCCATACCGAACCTAATTTGCGTTTGCGCGCTTTGCCGTCGGTTGACGACGTTCTCAAGCTCGATACGGCCGCTCTTGCTGTCGCCAAGTACGGGCGAACGTCTACCATCGCCGCAATACGTCGGGTGCTCGACGCGACGCGCACTGCCCTGCGCGCTGGCAAAACGCCGCCGAGCGAGCCCGAAACAATCGCCAACACAGCGCTGGCTAGTCTCACGGGAGATGCGCGGCCGAAACTGCGTTCCGTTTTCAACCTCACCGGCACGGTGCTGCACACCAACCTTGGCCGCGCGCTGATCGCTGAAGCAGCGGTCGAGGCCGCTGTCGCGGCGATGCGGTCGGCGGTCACCCTTGAGTTCGATCTCGCGACCGGCAAACGCGGCGAGCGCGACGATCATCTGCGCGGATTGATTTGCGAACTCACCGGTGCGGAGGACGCAACCCTCGTTAACAACAACGCCGGCGCCGTTCTGCTCGTGCTCAATACCCTTGCCATGGGCCGCGAAGTCGTGGTCTCGCGCGGCGAGTTGATCGAGATTGGCGGCGCTTTCCGCATGCCCGATATCATGGCGCGTGCCGGCGCGAAACTTAAGGAAATTGGCACCACCAATCGCACGCACGCCAAGGACTATGTCGAGGCGATCGGCGCGAAGACCGGGCTGGTACTAAAGGTTCACACCTCCAACTATCGGATCGATGGTTTCACCAAAGAAGTTGGCGCCCGCGAGCTTGCCGGGTTTGCGCGCGAGCGCGGTGTACCGCTGGTCAATGACCTCGGCTCCGGCACGCTCGTCGATTTGTCCCGTTGGGGATTGGCCCATGAACCGACAGTTGCCGAGGCGATCGTCGACGGCGCCGATCTCGTCACCTTTTCCGGCGACAAGCTGTTGGGCGGACCACAGACCGGCTTCATTGTCGGGCGCAAGGAATTAATCGCAAAGATCAACCGTAACCCGATGAAACGAGCCTTGCGGGTCGACAAAATCAGGCTGGCTGCCTTGGAAGCGACGCTGCGGCTCTATCGCAATCCGGACCGGCTCGCTGAGCAATTGCCAACGATCAGATGCCTGGCCCGTTCGCAGAAGGCAATCAAAGCTATAGCCGAACGACTTGTGTCGATTATCGCCGGTAAGCTCGGTGATACTTTCAAAGTCGAGGTCATCGGGTGCGCGAGCCAGATCGGCTCGGGTGCACTGCCGCTTGAAAGCGTGCCAAGCGCCGGCCTTGCGATCCGGCCACGCGCAGAGCGCGGCGCCGGACGCACACTGGAACGACTGGCTGGTGCACTTCGGTGTCTCCAAATACCGGTTGTCGGGCGCGTTGAGGACGGTGCTCTCATCTTGGATTTGCGCTGTCTCGAGGATGAGGCCGCATTCGCGTCAAATTTTGCCGCGCTCGATTTGGGAGACGCCATTCGGGCTCTGCCGGAGCCGGTGCGATGATCGTCGGCACTGCCGGTCACGTCGACCACGGCAAAACAGCGCTCATCCGCGCACTCACGGGCGTCGACACTGATCGGCTCAAGGAAGAGAAAGAGCGTGGTATCACGATCGATCTCGGTTTCGCCTATCTGCCGACACCAGACGGCGCCATAGCGGGCTTCGTCGACGTTCCGGGTCACGAGAAGTTCGTGCACAACATGCTGGCAGGCGCCGGCGGCGTCGATTTCGTCTTGCTGGTCGTCGCTGCCGACGACGGCGTGATGCCGCAAACGCGCGAGCATCTCGCCATCGTCGATCTGCTCGGCGTCGATCATGGCCTTGTGGCGCTGACCAAAATCGATCTTGTGTCGGCCGAGCGTCGCGAAGCGGTTACCACCGAAATCGCACACTGCCTCGAAGACACCGGGCTTGCTGGATCCGAGATCGCGCCGGTTTCATCCGTCAGTGGCGAAGGCATCGATACCCTTCGCAGTCGGCTGTTTGCTGCCGCGCAAGTCGTCGAGCGGCGTGCTGCCAACGGGCGTTTCCGGCTTGCGGTCGATCGCTCGTTTTCGCTCATTGGCGTCGGCACGGTTGTCACCGGCACTGTACTAACCGGGGCGGTCAGTGTCGGCGATCAGGTCATGATCAGCCCGTCGGGAATCTCGGCGCGCGTTCGTTCGATTCATGCTCAAAATCGTCCGGCCGGCAACGGCCGGGCCGGCGAGCGGTGCGCGCTCAATCTTGCCGGCGACGGCATCGCCAAAGACGTCGTGCACCGCGGCGATGTGGTGCTCGATCCCGAACTGCACGCCCCGACCGATCGGATCGATGCATCGCTGCGCGTGCTCCGGTCCGAACTGAAGCCGATCACGCAATGGATGCCGGCCCGATTGCACCATGCAGCCGCTGAGGTAGGCGCGCGGCTTGCGTTGTTGAGCGATGCCCCGATCATGCCGGGCGAATGTGGGCGCGTACAACTCGTGCTCGATCGCCCAATCGCTGCCGCAGCGGGTGACCGCTTCGTGCTGCGTGATACCTCGGCCCAGCGCACCATCGGCGGCGGCCGCTTCATCGACTTACGGCCCCCCGCGCGAAAACGCCGTACCGTCGAGCGTATGGCGCAACTCGATGCACTTGCCATCGACGACCCCGCAGGGGCGCTTAGCGCGCTCTTCGATTGCACTCCGGGATATGCTGATCTCACCGGCTTTGCCCGGGATCGCGGCCTTGGTGCGGATGAAATTGAGCGCATCGTGGAAGGCCTCGTGCTGATCCGCGTTCCGGCGCAAAGTAAGACCGTTGCGATGTCACCGGCGCGATGGCTGCAGCTTAAGCGCGGCATCTTCGACCGGCTCACAGCGTTTCATGCGGAAAATCCGGACCTGCCCGGAATAGGAGCCGATCTGCTTCGTCGGCAGCTCGACCTTCGATTGCCGGCGCCGGTTTTCGCCGCGGCTTTGCAGGCCTTGGCGAGAGGCGGGGAGCTAGCGCTACAGGGCGCCTGGGTTCGGCTGCATAGTCACAAGGTAAAGCTAACTGCCGACGAAGAAGCGCTATGGCAGGCAGTGAAACCTTTGCTGGTCGGCCAAGAGCGTTTTCGGCCGCCCCGCGTGCGGGACATCGGTCAGATGATTGGCAGGCCCGAACGTGACATACGCCGGCTCTGCAAGCTGCTCGGCCGGCTGGGCGAAGTCGATGAAGTGGCTCCCGATCACTTCTTTCTACGCGGTACCGTGGCGGAGATGGCGGAGATCGCGCGCGATATCGCCACCAAGGCGCCTGATGGTCAATTCGCGGCCGCGACATTCCGGGATCGGCTCGATAACGGCCGCAAAGTCGCCATCCAGATTCTCGAATTTTTCGATCGGCATGGCGTGACACTGCGGCGAGGCGATGTGCGCCGCATCAACAACCATCGCCTCGAGTCGTTTCGCCGCGTGGCGGACGAACAGCCTCCAGGGGTCAATTCTGGAAGGGAAGCGTCCCCGGTGGGGCGTCCGGACTTCAAATCCGGGAGGGGCCGCCAGCCGGTCTTTGGTGGGTTCGACTCCCACTCTCTTCCGCCAAAATCGCGAAGCGCGAAATAACGATCTTGCCCCGGGGCTCAACATAACGGCGGTGTGGCCTAGAAGGCGCTTGATTGGCGGATCGGTGCAAATTCCTTTGGTTCACGCGCCCGCGGTCGGGAAGGCCAGCGCGACAGGGTGGATAAATTTTCGAGCTCGCGGGTGTGCCCATTGTCGCCCCGCAGTGCGGTCAAGAACTCACGCTGCCACCGATCGACGTCGTAATCCGTGACGACCGCCAGCAGCGCCTGATGGCGAGCGCGCCTCTCCTCAAGCGACATCGTCAGGGCTTGGGCGATCGCATTGGCAACCGACTCGGCGTCGTACGGATTAACCAGGAGGGCGCGGCGAAAATCTACCGCCGCGCCAGTAAAGCGCGACAAAATAAGTACTCCCGGATCTTCCGGATCCTGCGCAGCGACATACTCTTTCGCCACGAGATTCATACCATCGCGCAACGGCGTCACCAGGCCGACGCACGCGGTTCGATAGAGTCCGGCCAGAACCGACCGGCTGTAAACCCGGTTGACGTAGCGGATAGGCGTCCAGGAAACTTCGCCATATTTACCGTTGATGCGACCGGCCGCCGTATTGGCGGCCTGTTCCAGATCGGTGTATTCGGGAATCCCGGAGCGGTTTTTCGGCGCGATCTGCAGGTAAGTAACCTTGCCGACCCAGTCGGCGTGATTGGTGAGAAAAAGATCGAACGCGTCGAGGCGCTGAAGCAGCCCTTTGGAATAATCAAGCCGGTCGACGCCGATCATCAAGGCCCGATCACCAAGACTTGCCACCAGCTCTTTCACCAGCGGCGAGCGCACGTTACGGCGGGCGAGACGTTCGAATGCGCGCGGCTCGATGCCGACCGGAAAGCTGCCGACGATGGTCTGTTTTCCGTTGACGTTAAAAGTAATTTGCCGTCCCGCGGTTTCGAACACCCGCATGTCATGCGTCGCATTGCACTCGGACATCACGTAGCGAACAAAATTTCCCGCGTCACCTTCAGTTTGAAAGCCTACAACGTCGTGGTCGAGCAACAGCGGAATAAGCTGCTCATGGTTCGGCAGCGAGGTTAAAATCTCGGGAGGCGGGAAGGGCACGTGCAGAAAGAATCCCATGCGATTGGCATGGCCGCGCCTGCGTAACACCGACGCAATCGGTATCAGATGGTAATCGTGAATCCAGATCAGATCGTCTTCTTTGATAACTTTCTCGAGCTCGGTCGCAAAGTGCTCATTGACCCTGAAGTAGCCGCTCAAATCGCGGCGTGCGAACTCGGCGAGGTCGAGCCGGTAGTGCAGGATCGGCCACAGCACGCGATTGGCGAAGCCGTTGTAGTATTCCTGAAAGTCGTCGCTGGCGAGGTCGGTAACGACATATTCGACGTTCTTGTGCTTGATGGTTCGCGTTTCCCGCTCGCCGGTTGCCACCTTGCCGCTCCAGCCAAGCCAGACTCCGCCGTTCTGCTGCAGCGTCGGCCGTAGTGCGACCTCCAGGCCGCCGGCGCGTTTGGCGCCGTCTCCGGAAGGAACTGAAACTCTGTTTGAAACGACGACTAGTCGTGCCAATACCGATCCTCCCAACTTCGCGACAAGCGCATTGCGGTCAAGATCAATCCGGCCATCGAGTAAGTCTGAGGAAAATTTCCGCAAAGTTGACCGCTTTGGGGATGAACGTCCTCGGCGAGAAGTCCGTAGCGGTTCCGATAACGCAGCGCATCGTTAAACATATCGATGGCTTCCTCGCGGCGACCAAGCTTCCACCAGACGTCAATCAGCCAAAACCGACAGATCAAAAACGCCAACTCCGGCAGACCGAAATCATCTTCCCCAGCATAACGCATAACGTGCTTGCCGCGTAGAAGTTCCATTCCGATCGCGTCGACCGTTCGCACGAACCGTGGGTCGTCCACTTCGACCAGGCCGATCTCCGGGAGGAGCAGAACGCTGGCATCAAGATCGTCGACGCCCACCGCCGCAGTGAAAGCGCCTCGTTTCTCGTTCCAGGCCTCTTTAATCAGCCGCGACTGAATGCTGTCCGCGACGCTCTTCCACTCAATAGCGCGGTCCGTTAATCCGAGATGCTGGGCGATTGCGGCGAGCCGATTGCAACCGGCCCAGCACATCGAGACCGAATGGGTGTGCACACGCATGCGACCGCGATATTCCCAAATGCCGGCGTCCGGATCGAAGGCAGTACGCTTGGCGATGACGCCAACCCGCTCGAGCAGATGAAATAAGCCGGCGTCGCCGGGTCTCGGTAGGCGTCGATCGAAAAACATCGGCATCGCAGCAAGAATGATGCTGCCGTAGGTATCGTGCTGCAGCATCCCGTTGGCGGCATTGCCGATGCGCACCGGGCCATCACCGCGATAGCCTTGCAGATTCTGCGCTATCTCTTCGTCCATGTTGTCGGTTGGCACAATGCTGTAGACCGGGCGCACGATGTCTTCCGAGGCAATGCCAAGGATGAAGGAGATAAAATCCTCCATGGTCTGTGTGGCGCCGAGTTCGATTGAGCGCCTTGACGACAAAATAGGCGTCGCGCAGCCAGCAAAACCGGTAGTCCCAAGTGCGCCCCGAATTTGGCGACTCCGGGATTGACGTTGTGTGTGCTGCTATGATCGCGCCGGTCTCCTCGAAATTACTGAGTTTAAGCGTGATCGCGGCCCGAATGATGACATCCTGCCAGTCATAGGCGATGGAAAGGCGACGCACCCACTCGGTCCAATAGCTCCGCGTGCGATCGGCGAATTCGCGGCAAGTCGTCGACAGATCGGCCGGAAAAGGCTCGTCCGGTCCCATTACCAGATACATCGGCCTGGTTAGGACGAACGGTGCCTCTCGATCGATGTAGGATAGCGGTGCATCGGTCGTCAGCCTGATGACGGAATCGGAGCCATGTAACGTGATGTGATTGCTGCCGATCGATTTGGACTGCATCGGCGTGCCATAACGGTACGTCGGGCGGAAGCGGATGGTGATCCGCGGCATTCCGGCGATCGGCTCGATGATGCGAAACAGCTGGGGCGGACGGAAAATCCGATCATAGGCACGAAAGCGCGGCGCGAAATCGGTGATTCTGACCGAGCCTCCCTCGCGATCGGTCAAAACCGTCGAAACGACTGCGGTGTTGCGTACGTATTCGGAACTGTAATCGACCATGCCGTCGAGCACGACATCCGAAAAGCCTTTCTCCTCGTCGCCAGCCAAGAGGCGGCAAAACACTGGATCGCCATCAAATCGCGGGTAGCACCACCATACAAGGCGCGACGATGGCTCCAGCAAAGCAGCCGTACGGCCGTTGCCGATGACGGCCAAATCGAGACCAAAATCGTTCATCGGGGATCGGTTCCCTCGTGTTCACAAAGGCTGGCAAGCCAGCTGCGGACCTCGTGGGGCGAGCCAAAGATGCCGTTTGCGCCCGGCATGAAACGTTCGACTGAATAGCCAAAGCCGCCAAACGCCGGCAGCATCTTGAAAACGGAAACGTCAGTCGTGTCATCGCCGACGAATATTGGCTTACGGCCCATGAAAGGAGGGCTCTCCATCAGCTCATGGACGGCGGTGCCTTTGCTGAAATGGCTCGACTTGATTTCGATAACCGATTTGCCATGCATGACTTCCAGATTTGGAATCGCAAGACGCGAAATTATCGCCGTAATCCTGGTCTTGAGCGTGTCCTCCAACTGGGGAGCTAACCGGTAGTGCACTGCAAGCGATGTTGTCTTGTCCTCGACGGTAACCCGCGGATCTGTGGCTGCGGCATCCTCGACATGTTTGCGAAGCGCTTCGCTGATTGCATCGGCGTGCCGGGCTCGGATGGGCTTCTCGGCCGACTGCCTCACTTCCGCACCGTGCCCGCCGATCGCGGGCAGGCGGAGGGGTGCAAACAATACGTCGATATCGCGTATTAAACGACCACTGACCAACGCCAGTGCGCCGCCGCATTTGGTGTGCAATTGCTCAAGCGACGAGCGCAAAGCCTCGGACACCACAACGCTTCCGGGCGTGTTGGCCACGTCGAGGATGGTGCCATCGATATCCAGCAGGAGCGCGATGGCTTCAAGATCGGGCGGCTCCGGAAGTCCGGACTGAGGAGACGAAGAATGAAGAGCCATATCCGAGGTCATCGCTGATCCTGAGAATGTAGGTGTGTTGCTCGAAATGCATCGGATTTCGGGCATTAGCGGGACGCAAGAGGCGACATGATCGGGCCGATGCAATCAGCACAATATTCTGCGCGACGACTTTGTCGAAGCGATGGTCATCTCTGGGGAATGTTAGTAATTTCCGGGAGTTAGGCACGACTCCGTGGGCTAACGCGTCGGCCGAAAGAAAGTTCCGCAATGCAATACGG
Source organism: uncultured Alphaproteobacteria bacterium (assembly GCA_963791955.1). Classification (GTDB taxonomy): domain Bacteria; phylum Pseudomonadota; class Alphaproteobacteria; order Rhizobiales; family Xanthobacteraceae; genus BOG-931. The sequence goes on along the minus strand of CAWBUO010000014.1, from coordinate 554,622 downwards.
CGGGCCAGAGAGATCGGGCCGCGCCTTGTCCGAATTGCTACTTTCGCGTTTCCGCGCTGCGGCGGCGGGGCGTCGGTGCGACGCTTGCATGCGTCATCGACGTGACCTTGCTTCGAGCACCTATGGCGACCATGTCGGCGAGGGTTACGCGGTCGAGAACGTCGGACATGGCGTCGCGTACTTTCGTCATCATCAGCCGGACGGTGCAGCCCCTCACATCCTTGCAGTCGCCGCATGGTCGGTAAGCGGTGCGGCTCGCACATGCGATCGGCGCGAGCGGACCGTCAATTGTGCGGATCACATGACCGATTTTGACGTCACGCGGGGCGCGCGCAAGCATATAACCGCCGCCTGGGCCCTTTCTGCTGTGCACGATGCCCGCGTTGCGAAGATCGCCCAGAATTGCATCGAGAAATTTCTTCGGAATGTTGTTGGCCGCGGCAATTTCGATAGCCTGCGTCGTCTCCCCCGGCTCGAGTGCGGCCAGATGGGTGAGTGCCTTGAGACTGTATTTTCCTTTGGCAGTGAGCATGTCCGGCGACTTGGGCGTGTAGGCTCAAGGTATAGCCGATAAAAATTATCTATCATAGAAATTTTCGGCAGAATTGCTCGGGGGGACGCGAGCAAAGAGACGCCCTAAGCCGCTGCGCCTTCTTGCTTCGGCAATTCCTGAGACGAGGCCAGCGTCAGCCGCCGGCTGACCGGGAACAGCTGCAAGTCGTAGCGGTGGATCACCCAGCCCCAAATTCCCATCGGCGCCTTGAGCATGACTCCGATGGCGATGAGACCAAGCAGTATCAAATAATACGTGCCGTAATCAGCCAGGAACTCGCGAAGGACGATAAACACCAGCATGCCGATGAACGGTCCCTCGATCGTGCCGATACCGCCAATCACGACCATGAAAATCACCACAACGGTCCAGTCGTTGATGCTAAAGCCCGCCTCCGGTGAGATGCGAAGTTTTTGCAGGAAGATCAGTCCGCCGACCAGACCGGTGCAGGCGGCTGTGGCGATATAGATGATGAACTTGGTGCGATAGGTGTTGACGCCGAGGCTGGCGGACGCCGGCTCCGAATCGCGTATCGCCGTGAGCGCGAGTCCATGGCGCGAGCGCAACAGGAAATAGACGATGGCTACTACCAGAAGCGAAGCCCCGAGCGTCATGAGGTACAGAAGCGTATCCCGTGTATCCCGCTCAGGCGAGATCTCTTGCAGGATCGGAACAGTCAGCGATAGGCCTGAACCTGCACCCAGCACACCAATGAGACTCGCCAGCAGTGCAAAAATCTCGGAAACGACCCACGTACCGATGGCGAAATAGGCGCCACGCAGTCGAAACACGGCGAACGAGACCGGAATCGCCATCAAGCCCGCGAACGGCCCGGCGATCAGTAGTGCCAGATACACATTCATGTTCCAGACACCGGTCAAATAGAACAGCATATATCCGCCAAGCCCGACGTAGGCTTGTTGGCCAACGGATACGAGGCCGGCATAACCAGCAAGCAGATTCCAAAGCTGCGCCAGCGCAACGAAGTACGCCATTTCTGCAATGAGCCGCATCCAGCCGGCATCGCCCCACCACGGCAACGACACGAGCGCCGCCAGCGCCGGCACCGCCAAAATAGCGGCTGCCACGCTAACCTTCGTACTTCGCTCGACGTGGACAGGCTCCATGTCAGTCCCTTGTCCGCGGGAACAGCCCACTCGGGCGGACGATCAGGATGGCGAGAAAAGCGAGATGTCCGGCCAGGATTTGCCAGGTCGGGTCCAGCGAGGCGCCGATCGCTTGCGAAATGCCGAGCACCATGCCGCCGATCAGCGTGCCCCACATACTGCCGAGCCCGCCGATGATCACCGCTTCGAACGCAAGAATGAGCCGAATTGGTCCCGACGACGGAGCGAAGATCGTCCGGATGCCGAACAGGACACCGGCGAGCGCGGTGAAGATCATCGCGATGCCGAGCGCGAGTGCGTAAAGTTTGCGGTTGTCGATGCCCATAAGCTCGGCGGTATCGGCGTCGTCGGAAACGGCACGAAAGGCGCGGCCAAGCCGCGTGCGGTAAAAGAGAAACTGCAGGCTGGCGATCCCGACCACGGCCACCGCAAAAACGAGCAGCGGATAAACGCCGACATAGAAGCCGCCGGCCTGCAGGCTCGCAGTCTCGATCGCGCCTTCTTTGAGTTGATGGTCATAGGCGCCGAAGCCTTGCAATAGTCCGTTCTGGATGATGATTGAAATGCCAAAGGTGACGAGGAGCGGTGGCAACAGACCGCCGCTGAGAGTTTGATTCAACAGCCCGCGTTGCAGCGCATAGCCGAGCGCGAACATCACCGGCAGGACGACTGCAAGGCTCAAGAACGGATCGAAGCCGGTGTACCAGGTGACCACGAGGGCGACGTAGGCCGAGAGCACGATCAGATCGCCATGCGCGATGTTGACCAGCCGCATGATGCCGAACGACATCGACAGCCCGATGGCGAACAGCGCGTAGAATCCACCGAGCAAGCCGCCCTGAACGAGAATGTTGAGCCAATTCATCGCCGCCGGCCTACAATCCGAAATAAGCTGCAGTAATCGCGGCGCGATCAAAGTTCTTTGTCGGCGCGCTCAAGGCAAGGCGGCCTTCCTGAAAGCAATAGAAGCGAGAGGAAGCATCGAGCGCGCGGTTGATATCTTGCTCGACCAGCACGATCGTCGCACCTTCGGAAGCGACGGCACCCAGGCATTCGTAGATATCGCGAATGACGACCGGCGCCAAGCCGAGCGACAATTCATCGCAAAGCAGCAGCCGGGGATTCGACATCAGCGCACGCCCGATCGCCGCCATTTGCTGCTGTCCGCCCGAAAGCGACGGCGCCGGCAAGTGACGCAGATCGTGCAAGCGCGGGAACAGCTCGTAGACTCGCTTGAGATTCCATGGTCCGGCGCGCTCGCTGTGAGTGCCGAGCAAAAGATTCTCCTCGACGGAAAGGCTAGGAAACAGTCGCCGTCCCTCCGGCACCATTGCTATTCCCAGCCGCACAATCTCATGCGGAGTCTTGTGCCCGATCGGCTGGCCGTCGAACAGCACAGTCTCGGGCCCGGTCTCCAAAGCGCCGGCCACGGTCCGGAGGAAGGTCGTCTTGCCTGCGCCATTGGCGCCGATGATGGCAACAGTCTCGCCCTGTTCGACTGTCACGTTGATGTCGAATAGCGCCTGGAAGTCGCCGTAGAAGGCTGACAGGTTCTGCGTGCGCAGCAGCGTCATGACGCGGGAATGCCCATGTACACTTCGCGCACGCGGGCATCGGCCATAACCTCCCGCGGATCGCCTTGGGCAAGGATCTGTCCGAAGTTCATCACGATCAGCCGGCTTGCCACCGAGACCAGTGCGTGCACGATATGCTCGATCCAGACGATCGTCGTGCCGCGTGCGTGAATTCCTTTGATGGTCTTTACCAACTCACCGCATTCGTGCTCGGTCAGTCCGCCAGCGATCTCGTCGAGCAGAAGCAGTTTGGGCCGAAGCGCGAGCGCGCGCGCCATTTCCAGTCGCTTGCGCTGAAGCAGCGTCAGCGTGCGCGCCGGCACATTGGCCTTGTCATAGAGGCCCGTGACTTTGAGCACATCGCTGCAACGTCGGTAGCTTTGACGCTCAGTCATGCCACCGCCGAAAATCGCCCCGACCAATAAATTCTCAAACACGCTCATATTCGCGAAGGGATGAGGAATTTGGTAGGATCGGCCGATTCCCAGGCGTGAGCGTACGTGCGGGGCCATCGCCGTCATGTCGGAACCGGCGAACACCATGCGTCCCTGTGTTGGCGCGACGTCGCCGGTGATCAAATTAAACAGGGTAGTCTTGCCGGCGCCGTTTGGGCCAATCACGGCCAGCGCCTCGCCGTCTTCGACGGCGAGGCTCACCATATCCACCGCCTTGAGCGCACCGTAGGCCTTGGACACTTTGTTAAGTTCGAGGAGGATCGTCATGAACAACTTTTTATAGAAAGCCGCCGCGCGTGCCGCGCGGCGGCGGTTCGTCTAACCGTAATCTTAGGAATATTGAATCGCCGAGAACGGTCTGTCGAGCGGGATTTCTGGCGCAGGCTTGTTGAACACGATATTCAAGTCGTACTTCCACTTGGTGCCCTTTTCCCACTGGCCGCCGACGAGTGGCGTCGTGCACACGTTCGGCACCGGGTTGGTGGGGCCGCCCTTCCAGGTGATCGGACCGACGATCGACTGGTAGTCGGTCTGGGCAATGGCGTCACGGATCGCGCTTGGCTCAAGTTTCTTCGCGCGCTTGAGCGCGTCGATCGCGACTCCGAGGTTGGCGAGCTTAAAGCCGAGCGGCTGGGTCCACTGCTTGCCGCTCGCCTTCTCGTACGCATCGCAATATTGCTGTGCGGTTTGGCCGGTCAGCCCTGACTTGAAGGGATGGTGGTGCGACCACCACACCTCGGTCGACATGCCGGCCCCGCGATCGCCAAGCGCCTCGACGGCGGTCGGAAACAGCAGCGCCTTGGGTGGCGTCACAATCTTTGGCTTGTAGCCCTGCTGTGCACATTGCGTCCAAAAAATCGCGAATTGCGGCGGATTGAAAATGCCGCAGGTGATGTCGGCGTCCATCTTCTTCAGCTGCGCGATCTGCGCCGTGAAGTCGTCCGACAGCGGCGGATAAAGGCCGAGGAAATTCACATCGAAACCGTGGCTCTTGATAGTGGCCGGCAGTCCGTGAACAGGGTCGCTGGCCGCAATGCCGTCGGGATCGTTGGTCAGCATAACGCCGACTTTCTTGTTGGTCGGCAGCGTCAGCCACATCTCGGCGAACATGTTGGCGACCTGGTCGAAACCCCAGAAGAAGTGGTAGGTCCACTGGAAGCCTTTCTTCGGATTGCCCTTGCGGCCGAAGAACCAGGCCTGCCACGGATCGTCCGAGGTGATGCACGGCATGCCGGCAAGCTCGCACTGATCGGCCACCGGGTTGGTTGTGTCGGATGTCGACGAGGCAACCATGATGTCGATCTTGTCGTTATTGATGAGCTGAGCTGCCACTTCCGACGCGCGGTTCGGATTGGATTGACTGTCCCTGTTGAGGATCTCGACGCGGTGCTTCTGGCCGGCGACCATAATGCCGTCGCCGAGAAATTTGCTCACGCCTTCGGCTACCCACTTCGATGGCTCGCCGAACGCGGCGATCGGGCCGGTCTCCGGCGTGATCATGCCGATCCTGATGGTTTTGCTCGCTGCGCGCGACGATTGAAACGTCCAAGGTGATGCGATGGCGCTGGCGCCACCGACTGCGGCGAGCTTAAGGATTTTGCGACGTTCGCGGTCGACTTTGTCGCTCCGCTGGTCCTTCGATCCCATTTTCATCATTTCCCTCCCTTTAGGTCATTTTGGCGTGGGGTCGCCTCCTCAGGCTAACGGATGGGACCGACCCCACGGAAATCCCATCATCGCAGACGTTGGGCTATTGTGCTACCGGCGCAGCGGTCGCAGTCGCGCAAAAAGTTAACCGCTTAAATCGGTGTCGAGCATCGCTTCGGCCGCGAGCGTTTGGCGCTGATCCAAAAGAGCTGGGCCACGAGGTCCAGCGGCGATAACGACAGGCGGCGATAACTTTGACGCGCCGGCGCGCAAATCATCGCCGCAATGCATCGACGGCGTTTCCACTTTCAGCATTTGGTTTGCTTGAACCGTCAGCGTGGCGCTCGATTGCGAAAGCCAGCCCCTCCCTCCGCTTCAAATCATGAAACCTTTGAATTTTCTTGTTCCGCAATGTAGAGCATATGGCCCACAATGTGGTCAAGCGCGGGCCTCTTTTCCGTTCGGGAAATTATCAATTGTTTTCAGGACCACGTTTGCGCAGGAGGAATGCGGTTTGGCGCGTCAAATAGTGCGCGAACATGACGCTTTAGGCGGCCGCGGTGTCCAGGTTATTGCTCGCGCCGCGAACATACTGCGCGTACTTGAAGAGCGACCTGAGGGCCTTACTCTCGCGGAAATTGCACGCAAGGTTGACCTGGCGCGATCCACCGTCCAGCGAATACTCACTGCGCTGGCGGCGGAAGATTTCGTCATTGAGGCGCAGCCCGGTCGCGGCACGCGTATAGGCCCCGGTCTCGCACGAATTGCCGCCTCGCTCGCCGCAAACCTCACCGAGATTTTGCATTCGCGATTGGTTGCGCTGAGCGAGAAGGTTGGTGAGACCGTCGACTTGTCCATCATGTCGGGCGGGTCGGCGGTATTCATCGATCAGATTCCCGGAAAGCAGCGCCTGGTCGCGCTTTCCGCGGTCGGACAGCGCTTTCCACTTCATTGTACTGCAAACGGCAAAGCCATGCTGGCTTGCTATCCGCAGACGGAGGCGATGACACTTGTTGATAGAAGTGCCGGGTCGCACCCGGATCACGCGCTGAACGATCGCGGCAAGCTTTTGCAGGAGGTTGAAACGGCGCGCCGCAAGCATCTTGCTTTCGATCTGGGCGAACACGATCCAGGCATCGGCGCCATCGGCGTAGCAGTCCTGGATTCCTTTGGACGCCCGGTTGCAGTGTCGATTCCGGTACCCTGGTCTCGTTTCGCGCGACGTCGGAAAGATCTGACAAAAACGCTGTTACGTTTTCGCCAGGAGATGCAGGCAGTTGTGGCCGGCAGCGCGCCTTATCGCCCAGGCAAGCAGCGCTGAAAGCGTGCCTTGGCGTTGTAAGTTCAAGTTTCATAATTGTGGACAAAATCATCCGGAACGTTCGGTCCCCAAGCATAGAAAGAATCGTCTGGCAGGTGATCTCCGGCCGGCCAATCACATGTCGCAGGAACGTAGTCGATGTCCGCGGAGTATTCGCTGAAACTGCCCCACGGGTCTTGAACGTAGTGGAAGAAATTGGAGCCGAGGACGTGACGGCCCAGACCCCATCCCTTGGCGAAGCCTTTTTCCAGCATATGCAATGCGCCTACGCCGATCTCGTCCACCGAACCAACATCCCAACTAAAATGATGATGGCCTGGCGCGCTTGATCGCGCGAATGCGATCATGTGATGGTCGCTGCCGTGGATGCCGTGCATGAACGCAATGTTGTCGCCGGAATGGTCGGACAAGCGCATGCCGAGCACCCGGGTATAGAACTCGATAGCCTTACGCACGTCGCTGGTGAACATGAGGACGTGAGAAAGACGACGTGGTCGCGTGCGCGGCGTGGCGCTGCGAAACGGCGCACCACGCTGGCCGGGACCGGTTGATTTGAACGAGAAGTGAGTTTTTTCATCGGGCGAAGATTTCGCGGCGGCTTTGATCTCCACCAAAACGCCGTCGTGATCACGAAACCATAACCCATTGGAATTGACGCCGGGCGGCGGATCAAGTCGTTCAATTTGCATGGTCTGCAGCCGCTCGGAGAAACGCTCGATGTCGTCTTCAAAAGCGCCGAACGACACGTACCCGTACTTTTTTCGAGGACCTTCGCCGATCGTTCCCCAAAGGTGCGGCTGTTCAAAAGTCTTGAGGGTGAGCGTGTTGTCCCGCTCGCCGACGTCGAGACCGAATTCGCCGTAGAAATTTTTCGCCACGGCGAGGTCCGGTACCACGAAATTAAAATGATCGACCGAATGGATGCCGAGCTCGCCCGGCCGTCGGGTGGGCGCAATGAACCCTTGGATCGCCGTCATCGCGTATCCTCTCATCGTCAACTGTGGTGGCCACTATCGTGTGCGCGGCCATAGCGACTTCTTCTAATTTAATTGCCCAGAAAATATTTTTGTCAATTGAAAATAATTTTTCCTTGCGCGAATAGTTCGGCTTTGGCATCGTAAGGCTATGAATAGGCTGGAGACCTTCGACCGCGCAGCGACGCAAGCCGATCAGGCCTATGAAGCATTACTGGCCGAAATTCTTGATTGCCGGCTGGCTCCGGGCGCAAAAATCAACATCAGCGATGTCGCAACGCGGCTGGATTTTAGCCCCGGCGCGATCCGGGAGGCACTGTCGCGGCTTGCGGCGGAAAAGTGGACCGTTGCGACCGCTCAAAAGGGTTACTCCGTCACGACTGTCTCTGCTGATGAACTACGGGACCTGACGCGAACGCGCATTACCATCGAACAGCTTTGCCTGCGGTCTGCCATCGCGAACGGCGACGTCGAGTGGGAGACTTCAGCGGTCGCCGCTTATCACCGGCTGCACCGCGCTCCGATGGTTTTACCGGAGATGGCTTCGCGGTTGAATCCGGCATGGGTCGCCGCCCATACGACGTATCATGCCGCGCTCGTGGTCGGCTGCGACAGTCCGTGGATGCTTAACCTGCGCACGATCCTCTATGCGCAGAGTGAGCGTTACCGGTATCTTTCATTCGCGCGGGCGAAAGAAAATCGCGATGTCGATGTCGAACATGAGCGTATCCTGAAGGCTTGTCTGGAACGCGACGCAGATAGTGCCTGCGCCTTGATCGAAGATCACCTCAAACGAACGTCGCAGATCTTGCTGACCTCGCCGCTGCTGCAAGAGCGAGAGCAATATTCTCAAGTCGCGGCGAGGGGCCAATGACCCTCGCGCTGGCGATATAAGATAACGTGGGAGGAAGTAAGTGATGACCAAAACTGCAAGCGTCCACAACATCGCTGCGCCGACGGTAGCGGAGCTGGTCGACCGCGCACGCGAACTCGCGCCGTTGCTGAGGAAGAACGCAGCGGCGAGCGAAGCAAATCGGCGGGTCGAAGAGGAAACCATCCAGGCGGTGCGCAAGGCCGGTCTAATGCGGGTGTGCACGCCGAAGCGCTACGGCGGTTGGGAGATGAACACGCGGGCAATGCTCGACGTCAGTTCCGCGCTTGCCGAAGCCGACGGCGCCACAGCGTGGGTGGTCAACCTCAACAACATCTGTTGCTGGCTGACGAGCTTGTATCCCGTAAAAGCCCAGGACGAGGTGTTTGGCAACGATCCGGATACATGCGTGTCCGGTGTGCTCAACCCGACGGCTACCGTGAAAAAAGAGGGCGACGGGTACCGCATCGTTTCCGGCACCTGGCATTACAATTCCGGCGGCTGGCATGCGCAGTGGGCAGTGCTCGGCTTGCCAATCGTCAATGATGCCGGAGAGATGATCGACCAGGGAAACGCGCTGATACCCATGGCCGATCTCACGCGCGAGGACACCTGGTTCGTGGCCGGGATGAAAGCGACGGGCAGCATTTGTTTGAAGGCGGAAAACGTTTTCATCCCCGCTCACCGCATTTTTTCAGTGCCGCAGGCGATCGAAGGCAAGTATCCGACGGAGATGCGCGACGAAGCGTTCTATCGATCTGCGTTCGTCGCGATTCTTTCGATCATCCTGGTCGGGCCGATCCTGGGATTGGGCCGCGCTGCCTTGGACTTCGTTCGGCAAAAAGCCTCATCGCGGACCATCGCCTACACGTTCTTTGAAAAGCAGGCCGACTCGGTCGCATTTCAGTTGCAGCTCGCCGATGCCGCACTGATGATCGATACCGCACACTTCCACGCCTATCGCGCTGCTGACGATGTGGACGCAGCGGCGGCGCGCGGCGTCTATCCGGACATGCTGACCCGCGCACGCGTCCGGGCGGACACCGGGTATGTCGTTGAGAAGATCACGCAGGCGATCGACAAGCTTCTCTTCGCGCACGGTTCGGCGGGTTTTGCCGAAGCAAGTCCGCTGCAGCGCATCTGGCGCGATGCCGCCGTGGCATCACGTCATGCGGTGGTCCTGCCGCCGGTCGGCTATGAACTGTACGGTAAAGCGCTGCTCGGCGTTGCGAACAACGTCACGCCGCTGATCTGATCGAACGGCGAACTTTTAAAAGTCGATCTTGCGCTTGTTGAAGAAGGCGTCGATGCCGGCGCGGGCGTCTTCGGAGGTCATGCTGACGGCCTGCGCAACGCTTTCGGTCCACAGCCCGTCCGCTGCCGACATGTCCTCGATGCGCGGGATGGCCTGCACGATCAGGTAATTGGGGATGCGCGCGTTCTTGGCGATGTTCTCGGCAAGCTCGATCGCTTTCTCCAGCGTCTTGCCCGGGTCTACCACGTAGTGCGACAGGCCAAGCCGCTCGCCGGCGGCGGAATCGAGTGTGCGCCCGGTCAGCATCATCTCCACCATCCGGCCGGAGCCGATGATCCGGGCGACGCGCACACTCGCGCCGCCGCCAACGTAGAAGCCGCGGCGGCCTTCCGGCAACTGATAGAAGGTCGTCGAGTCGGCGACGCGCACATGCGTGGCGGTCGCGACCTCGAGCCCGCCGCCGATCACTGCGCCCTGCATGGCGGTGACGACCGGCCGCCCGCCGAACTGAATGGCATCGAGCGTTGCGTGAGCAAAGCGCGACATGAAGATGCTTTCGAATGCCTCGCGATGGCGATGCTCCGACAAATCGAGCCCGGCGCAGAAGTGCTTGCCGGCGCCTGCGAGCACCACGCAACGCACGTCAGGTTCGAAATTTTCGAACGTCTTTTTAAGCTCTCCCCACAAAGCTTCGTTCAAGGCGTTGCGCTTGTCGGGGCGGTTGAGCGTGACGATGGCAATGGCCCCCCGACGCTCGGTCAATAAAATCGGCTCGCTTTCACTCATTGTTTTCCTGCAGCTTGTGGTTTGATCGTTTCGGCGTCGGCGTTAGCCTCGGGTTTGTGCAGCGCTTGTTCACGAAGTGCTCGCCGCAGCACTTTGTTCGTCGACGTGCGCGGCAGGTTGGCAACAAAATGATATACGCGCGGTCGCTGGTAGGGTGAGAGGTCGCTGGCGCGGACGTGCGTCTCGATGGACTGGGTGTCGAGTTTCAGATCGCGCCGAACGATGAAGGCCTGTACCTGTTCGCCCCATTCCGGGTGTGGCACGCCGACCACGGCGCACTCGGCGACTCCAGGATGAGCCAGCAGAATATCCTCCACCCTTGCCGGCATGATGTTGATGCCGCCGGAGATGATCATATCGTCGCGGCGTCCTTCGAGGTAGAGATAGCCCTCGGCATCGAGGCGGCCGAGGTCGCGCGAGCGCCACCAGCGCCGCTCGCCATCGATAATGAAAGAAGCGGCGGTGGCTTCAGGGTCGCGCCAGATGCCGGCCGCGAGCGATGGGCTACTGATCACAACCTCGCCAACTTCGCCCGGCGCTACCTCTTCGTCCGGCCTGCCGCCTGGAACGACCACGCGCAGATCGCCATTGACCAGCGGCCGGCCGACACTGATGAGCCGATCGCCGACCATCTCGTCGGCAGTTATGCAGGTCGCCGCGGCGCCCATTTCAGTCGAACCGTAGATTTGCACCACGTCCGGGCTAATCCGTTCGCGCAGGCGCTTGAGAGTGGTGGCGTCCATTGGTTCGGCAGCAAACCCGATTAGCCGTACCGAGCTAAAATTGGCGTCGGCGTCCTCGGCGTTAAGAATGCGGCGCCACAGCGTCGGCGTGAGGAAAACATGCGTGGCCCGTTCGGCATTCGTTCGGCGCGGCAGTTCATCGATGTCGAAATGCTCCATGAAGATCGTGCACGCACCCGCGTTCAGAAACGGAAACCAGCCGTTGTAGCAGCCGATAAAAGCTGTACTCAGCGGCACCAGCGAGCGATCACGCGCCAGTATGCCTTGATACATGCCGAGATTGGTGCGCGCATTCTCGACGAAGCCGCGATGGGTGTGGATCACGCCTTTGGGAATTGAAATGGTTCCGGACGAAAGCACAATGAGCGCGGGGTCTTCTTCAGCCGGCGATGCTAGCCGTACGTCGGGCGACACGCTGCGCAGATCGGCCGGTATGGAAGCCGCGGGCCGCACTGTACCGCCGCGTTGTGGCGGCAACGCCGAGCAAGCTTCGACCAATGCGCGCAGCTCAGAGTAATTTGTTGCAATTCCGCCTGCCAAAGCTTCCATGGAAGCGTCGTAAACAAGAAGGCTTACCTCCATCTTCCGGCAGATGGCGGCGAGCGTCTTTGGCGATTCGCGCGTGTGCAGCGCCATCGGCAACGCACCCATGCGGACCGCACCAAGCCACGCCACCATGTAGATCACGCTCGGCACGCAGAGGAGTGCGAGCGGCTTGCCGGGCTCGGCGCCAAGCGCTGCAAACAAGCTCGCCGCACGTAACGACATCGCGTCAAGGTCGGCGTAGGTCAAGCGCGTCGCTGAATCCACCACCGCTTCGCCGCCGGCAAACCAGCGTGCGTTACGCGCAAACGCGTTGGGAATGGTCAGCGGCAGGCCGACGCTCATAATACCGTATCAGGCATTTTTTATTGAACCTTAAGGCCCATCTGGCCAGCGATCAGATTACGCTGCAATTCTGAAGTACCGGCAGCGATAGTCGCGGCGCGGGCGTCGCGGTAATGCCGCTGCATGTCGAACTCCATATTGTAGCCGAAACCGCCCATCACCTGCATGCCAACGTTGGACGCTTTCACGTAGGCTTCCGCAGCAAGGAGCTTTGCCATCGTGATTTCCTTCAGCGCGTTGTCGTTGCGGCTCACGCGCCACGCGGCCTTCTGCGTCACCGCCCACGCGGCTTCGATTTCGGCTTCCATGTTGGCGAGCATGTGGGCGATCGCCTGGAAACTTCCGATCGGCCGGCCGAACTGGTGGCGCTCCTTGGCATATCCCACCGCGAGATCGAGCGCGCCGCGGGCGCTGCCGCAGTCGCAGGCCGCGGCAACCACGCGTTCGGCCTGCAACCCGGAAAGAATACAGTCCCAGCCTTTGTTCTCGCCGCCAATCAGCCGGTCGGGTGGAATGCGCGTCTCATTGAAATTCAGTTCAAAGGTGCCGACGGAACGGCGGCCGAGCATGTCGAGCCGGCGGATTTCAAGACCCGGGGTGTCGTTGTCGACCAGAAACAGCGACATGCCTTGCCGATAATGTGTTTTGGGGTCGGTCTTTACGTAGACGTTGATGACGTTGTCTTTCGCGCCCGCGCCAGTGGCCCAGATCTTTTGCCCGGTGATCACGTATTCATTGCCGTCGCGCAGGGCCTGCGTGCGCATGGCGCCAACATCAGAACCGGCATCCGGCTCCGACATTGAAATCGACATGCGGATTTCGCCGGAAATGAGCTTCGGCAGCCAATAGCGCTTCTGCTCTTCCGAACCTTTGCGTGCGACGTTGAGAGCGCAAAACGTACTGCCGCCAAAGGCCATGGCGACGTCGGCGCTGTAGCGGCCGATCTCCTCGGCCACGATCGCGAGGTCGAGCACGCTGCCGCCGAGACCGCCATATTCCTCGGCAAAGGGGAGGGCGAACACGCCGGCCTCCACCCAGGCGTCGTAGAGTTCGTAGGGATAAAGCCGCTCGCGATCGAGCCGGCGCAGATAGTCGGGTGTGGCCACCCGCTGCATCAACTTCCGCACACTTTCCCAAAGTTGCTTCTGCTCGGACGTGTACTCGAAATCCATGCATCCTCCTGCGACGGCAGGGTTTCGGTAATGCGCTGCTATGCTAGCTGTAGCGCCATACGATGGGCTATACGACGCTATGGCCGGCTTGCCTAGAACAGGCCGTGTCATCAAGAGGGAGGACGCGCGCGTGGCGACCATGCTTGCCGCCAGGCTCCACAAAGTAGGCGAGCCGATGAATTGTGCGCTGGACGGCTCGCAGTTTCGCGATGGTGGTTTCACCGATCTGGTGATTATTCCCTAAAGCCGCGACGAGGAGAATGGAATGGCGCAGTCGCAACGCCTGATCGTCACCGGCACCAATAAGGCGGGCAAATCCGTTGTTGAGGACGAAGTCCATACGACGATGACGGGACCGGGCAATTTTGATTTTTGGCAGACCGCGCCCGGTCAGTCGCCGCATGATCGAGCCTTTGGCCGCTCGCCGATGAAGTTTTTCCCCGCGCCGGGAGGGTCGATGTTTCGGCTGTTCACGATTCCGCCGGCCGATCCGAAGATGACGCCGACGGATGTCGCAAAGATGCAGGAGTGGTTCTTCAAGGAAGTCGGCGATCCGGATGCGCGCGGCGACACCAGCCGCCATCCGATGATGCACAAGACGCCGACGGTCGATTACATCGTACTGCTATCTGGCGAGATTTCGCTCGTGCTCGATGAAGGCGATCCGGTCGAACTCAAGCCGTTCGATGCCGTAGTGCAGCGCGGCGTCGGTCATTCCTGGCTCAATACCGGACGTGAGCCAGCTCTGCTGGTCGCGGTCATGGTCGGTGGCAAATGAAAGAAAGCGACACCCGCGCCGCGGAAGAGTTTTTTCCTTCGGGCCACCAACCGCCGTCCGCATATCAGCGGCCGCCGCAACACGAACGGATCGTCTGCGATAAAGATATCGCGGTGGCGATGCGCGACGGCGTCAAGGTCGTGGTCGACGTCTATCGGCCGGACGCGCCGGGCCGATTTCCCGTGCTGTTTGCCTTCGGCGTCCATTCCAAGGAGTTGCAGGGAGACGAACTGCCGCGAAATTTCCCGCCGCAACCTTCGTGGTCGACGCTGTGGCTCGGCCACGCCGAAGCCGGCGATACCGAGTTCTTCGTATCGCGAGGCTACGTGCACGTGATCGGCTCGCCGCGCGGCTACCTCAAATCCGGCGACGGCGGCTCTCGCGAATGGGACAGCTACGACGTCATCGAATGGATCGCGCAACAACCATGGTGCGACGGCAACATCGGCATGGTCGGCATCGGCGCGTTTGCTTCCGAGCAGTTTCACGCCGCGCGCCAGCAGCCGCCGCTGCTGAAAGCGATCTTTCCATACGATCCGCGCGGTGCTTACGGGAAATTCGGCGGCTTCCGCGAAGAATATCCGGGCGGCGTGCTGCATGCTTTCCGCTATCTCATGGATCACTTCACTTCAGTTCATACCGCGCGCGGCGCACCGGGCGCGCTGCCGCCCGAGAAGGAAGCAAACTGGCGCGAGGCGATGGCGGACCCGGATATTCGCATGTATCCGCATTTGCACAATGTGGTCCTGCAGAAGGGCCAGCATATGCCGCGCATTTTCGACGTGCTGATTGATCCGTTCGATCGTGAGGAAACGATCGCCGAGGCAGACGCGGATTTTCTGAAGATCACCGTACCGACTTATACCGGCGCCGGCTGGTACGGCTACACCTACAAGACCCACCTCGCGGGTGCCCAAACCTATTTCAGCAAGATTCCGGCGCAGAAGAAAATGGTGCTGACCGGGCCGGCCCATCCCGACCGTCCGCTGCGGGCGCTGCGCGGCGAGATGTTGCGCTGGTACGACCATTGGCTCAAAGGCATCGACAGCGGCGTGATGCAGGGGCCGGCGGTCACGTATTGGGCCATGGGTGCGAACGAATGGCGCCACGGCGCCGATTGGCCGCTCCCGGAAACCCAATGGACGAAGCTTTACCTGGCGAGCTGGGAACGGCTTACCGCAGAGCCTTATCTCGCATCGAGCGTGGACGATTACGTTCCGCCGGATGTGTTTGTACAGATGCCACCGACGCAAACCAATAGGGTCGCGAAGCTTCGGTTCCTCACCGACCCGTTGCCGCGCGACACGCTTGTGGCCGGTCCGAGCGTGCTCAATCTGTTTGCCGCGATCGACCAGGATGACACCAACTGGATCGTCATCCTGAAGGATGTTGGTCCTGACCCGTCGGTGCGAACCGCCCGCGAAGGCGAACGGGAAATCGCAACCGATCTGCCGGAGCGCGAGCTGACCCGTGGTTGGCTGAAGGCCTCGAACCGGGCGCTTGATCCAAAGCGCTCGAAGCCGTGGAAGCCCTGGCACAAGCTTACCCGGGAGGCGCGGCAAAAAGTGACGCCCGGCAAGGTCGAGGAATACGCGATTGAAATATTTGCGATGGCTAATCTGTTCCGCAAGGGCCACCGCATTTGCGTCGAGATTACCAATCTCGATCTTTCAACCGGCGTTCTCGGCGCCACCAACATCGAATACATCCCTTATCACGTCTGCTCGAGCCGCACCGTTGTGCACAGCATCTATCACGATGCCGCGCATCCTTCGCATCTGTTGTTGCCGATCATTCCGTTGGCCGAGTAAGGGCACGCTAACATGGACCTTAATCTCAGAGGCAAGCGCGTATTGATCACCGGCGGATCGAAAGGCCTGGGACTGGCGATCGCGCATCGTTTTGCTGCAGAAGGCTGCGATCTTCATCTTGCCTCCCGCACAAAAGCCGCGCTCGAAGAGGCAGCCGACGCAATCCGGCGGCAACATGCGGTGAAGGTCAACGTACTCGCCATCGATCTTGCGAAGCCCGGTTTCGCAGGCCGTGTCGCGGAGGCCTGCGGAGACGTCGACATTCTCGTCAACAATGCGGGCGATGTTCCGTCCGGCTCATTGGAGACGGTAGATGAAGAGAAATGGCGGGCGGGCTGGGATTTAAAGGTCTTCAACTACATCAATCTCAGCCGGGAATACTTCCGCCGCATGAAAGCGCGCGGCGCCGGTGTGATCGTCAACGTGACGGGTATCGCCGGCGATCTTTTGGACGCGAGCTACATTGCCGGCAGCGTCGGGAATGCCGCGATGGCCGCCTTCACCAAAGCGCTCGGCTCGACCAGCCACAAATTCGGCGTGCGGGTCGTTGGCGTTAGTCCCGGACCATGCGCGACCGAACGCTTCGAGAAGCTCGCGCGCGCCAAAGCCCAAGAGCGATATGGCGATTCCGAGCGTTGGCGCGAGGGTATGAGCACACTGCCGTTCGGCCGCGCCGCAACGCCCGATGAAATCGCAGCGGCCGTCGTTTTTCTTGCCTCGCCACTTTCCGCTTATACGACGGCCGCGATTTTTACGATTGATGGTGGATCAACCGGCGGACGGGAAATCGCGCGGTAAGGCGAGACTATGCCGATCATCGAGAGCCGAATAGATCCGCGTTCCGAAGGCTTTCGCGCCAACCGTGAGCAGATGTTGGCGCTGATCGGCGAATTCCGCGCGCTCGAGCAGAAAGTGCGGGATTTTTCCAATTCCAGGCGCGAGCGCTTCCGTGCGCGCAAGCAATTGTTGCCGCGCGAGCGCGTGGCGCTGCTGATTGACGCGGGCGCGCCCTGGCTTGAACTGTCGACGCTGGCTGGCTTCCGCATGCACGATGATGACGGCGCCACGGGCATCCAGGGTGGCGGCGGAATTTCAGGTATCGGTTATGTGTCTGGCATTCGCTGCATCGTTTCCGCTAATGACAGCGCGATCAAGGGCGGCACCTCGACGCCCATGGGGGTGAAGAAAAATCTGCGCATCCAGCAAATCGCGTTCGAGAACAAACTGCCGATGGTGCGTCTGGTCGAATCCGGCGGCGCCAATCTTCTCTACCAGGCGGAGATGTTTGTGGAAGGCGGCCGCGGCTTCGCCAATCAGGCGCGCATGTCAGCTGCCGGCATACCACAGGTCACCGTGGTGCACGGCTCCTCGACGGCGGGCGGTGCGTATCTGCCGGGTCTTTCAGATTACGTGATCCTTGTGCGCGGCCGCGCGAAGGTGTTTCTCGCCGGCCCGCCGCTGTTGCGCGCGGCAACCGGAGAAATCGCGACTGACGAAGAACTGGGCGGCGCCGAGATGCACGCCACCATTTCGGGGCTCGGCGAATATCTGGCTGATGACGACGCCGAGGGCATCCGGATCGCGCGCGAAGTCATGGCCAAGCTGCCCTGGAATGAACAACTTCCGCTGCGGGAGCAAAAATCCTTCAGGGAGCCGCGCTACGTGGCGGAAGAACTCGCCGGTGTTGTCCCGACTGACTACCGCAAGCCCTACGACGTACGAGAGATCATCGCCCGCGTCGTTGATGATTCAGATTTCCTCGATTTCAAGGCGCTCTATGGCGTACACACAGTCTGCGGCCACGCCGAAATCGAGGGCATCGCCATTGGACTGATCGGCAATAATGGGCCGATCGACGCCGATGGTGCTAGCAAGGCGGCGCAGTTCATTCAGCTTTGCTGCCAGGCTAATATGCCGATCGTCTATCTGCAAAACACCACCGGCTACATGGTCGGGCGCGAGGCCGAGCAGGCCGGCATTATCAAGCATGGCTCAAAAATGATTCAGGCAGTCGCCAACGCGACCGTGCCGCAATTGACCGTTCACGTCGGCGCGTCGTTCGGCGCCGGCAATTACGGCATGTGCGGGCGCGCCTACGATCCGCGTTTTATTTTCGCGTGGCCCAGCAACCGGATCGCGGTAATGGGTGGCGCGCAAGCCGCCAAGGTCATGTCCATCGTCACCGAGGAGAAACTCAAGCGCGAAGGCAAGCCGGTCGACAAGGTCAAGCTTGAGGCGATGGAGAAGGCCATCGTCAATCGCATGGAGGATGAGTCGACGGCGCTCTACGCTACGGCTCGGCTTTGGGACGACGGTTTGATTGATCCCCGCGACACCCGCAAAGTGCTAGGCTTCTGCCTGTCGATCTGCCGTGAGGCAGAACTTCGCCCGCTGAAATCCAATACCTTCGGCGTCGGGCGCATGTAACGGGAAGGAAACGTCATGCTGTTCACGCCCGAGCACGAGGAGTTGCGGCGGAGCCTGCAGAAATTCATTGCGGCGGAGGTCAACCCGCGCGTCGACGAGTGGGAGGAGGCCGGCATTTTCCCTGCCCATGATTTATTCAAGAAGATGGGCGATCTCGGTTTTCTCGGGCTCAACAAGCCGGAGGCTTATGGCGGGCAGGGGCTCGATTATTCCTACGCCATGGTGATGGCCGAAGAGCTTGGCAACATCGCCTGCGGCAGCGTGCCGATGGCGATTGGTGTGCAGACCGACATGGCAACACCCGCGCTCGCCCGGTTCGGCTCGGACGACATCAAGCGCGAGTTTCTGGCGCCCTCGATCTCCGGCGATTTTGTCGCCTGTCTCGGCGTATCGGAAGTCGGCGCCGGATCGGACGTGGCGTCGATCAAGACCACCGCGCGCAAGGACGGCGGCGACTACGTCATCAACGGCGGCAAAATGTGGACGACGAATGGCACCCAGGCCGATTGGATGTGCCTTCTTGCCAACACTTCAGACGGTGCGGCGCACAAGAACAAATCGCTGATCTGCCTGCCGATGAAAACCAAGGGCGTTCAGATCGCCCGCAAGCTCGACAAGATGGGCATGCGTTCTTCCGACACCGCGCAGATTTTCTTCGATGATGTGCGGGTGCCGCAGCGTTTTCTTATCGGCGAAGAGGGCAAGGGCTTTACCTATCAGATGATGCAATTCCAGGAAGAGCGGCTGTGGGCCGCCGCGGCCAATCTGAAATCGATGGAGCGGCTGATTCAGGAAACGGTCGACTATACGCGCAACCGTAAAGCGTTTGGCAAGTCGATCCTTGACAATCAGGTGGTGCATTTCCGGCTGGCGGAGCTTGCCACCGAAATCGAGCTCCTGCGCGCGCTCGTCTACAGGGCCTGCGAACTTTACCTCGCCGGCACGGACGTCACGCGGCTTGCCTCCATGACCAAGCTCAAGGCCGGACGGCTGCGCCGCGAGGTGGCAGATTCCTGTCTGCAATATTGGGGTGGCATGGGTTTCATGAATGAGACGCCGGTCAGCCGGGCCTACCGCGACGGACGTCTTGGTTCGATCGGCGGCGGCGCCGACGAGATCATGCTGACCATCATCTGCAAGCTGATGGGAACGCTGCCGGGAACGTCGAACGCGCCGGAGCAAAAGGCCGGTCATGGTTGATCTGCCGCAGACCACGCATATCCGGCTCGATCTGCGCGGCCCGGTGCTGCATTTGTGGCTTGATCGGCCCGAAATGCGCAATGCCGTCAGCCCGCAGATGGTGCGCGAGATTGCCGCTACGTTCGCAGCGATCGCCGCGGATCTTTCGGTGCGTGTCGTCGTGCTGCGCGGCTCCGGCGGAACGTTTTGTGCCGGCGGTGACATCAAGAGCATGTCGTCCGCGCATGAGGCGCCCCCGGCCGGTGCATCGGACGAACTCAAGGAAAACAACAAGCGCTTCGGCGCCATGCTGGAAGCCGTGAACGCTGCGCCGCAGGTGGTGATCGCGGCCGTCGAAGGCTACGCGATGGGCGGTGGCTTCGGTTTAGCCTGCGTCGCTGACATCACCATCGCCACGACGGATGCACGGTTCGCCATGAGTGAAGTGATGATGGGTGTGGTTGCGGCCGCAATCTCGCCTTTCGTGGTGCAACGTATCGGGCTAACTGCCGCCCGGCGGCTCGCTGTTACTGGGCTGCGCCTCGACGGCGCGGAAGCCGCGGAGGTCGGCATTGCGCATCTTACGGTCACCGATGCCGCCGCGCTCGACGATGCGGTGCGCGACACTTGCAACCAGGTGCTTAAATGCGGTCCCGCCGCCATCGCCGCCAGCAAACGGCTGATGCTGCGCGCGGCCGGACCGAACGCCATGCCGGAATTGCTCGCCGCGGCTGCGGACGCTTTCGCGGCAGCGGTTCGCAGTCCGGAGGGCCGCGAAGGGACCAGGGCGTTTGTGGAGAAGCGCAAGCCATCGTGGGTCGCACAGGTAGGGTAACCGATGAGCCTCCAACCGCATGTCGCTTCGTCCCTCGGCTTCTGATGACCACGTTCGGCAAAATTCTGATTGCTAATCGCGGCGAGATCGCCTGCCGCATCACGCGGACGGCCAAGGCTCTCGGTTATCGTACCGTCGCAGTCTTTAGCGACGCGGACGCCGACGCCCCGCATGTTTATCAAGCTGACGAAGCAGTTCGCATTGGGCCGCCGCCGGTGCAGGACAGCTATCTCAACATCGAGGCGCTCCTGACCGCCGCGAAAATAGCGGGCGCGGACGCGATTCATCCCGGCTATGGCTTTCTTTCTGAGAACGCCACGTTTGCTGAGGCCTGCGTACAAGCCAGTCAAGTTTTCATCGGTCCGCCCGCGGCGGCAACCGCTGCCATGGGCAACAAGGCGCGGGCCAAAACTTTAATGGAAGCTGCCGGCGTTCCCTGCGTGCCCGGCTATCAGGGCTCCGGTCAGTCCGACGAGAAGCTCACGGCAGAAGCGGCGCGCATCGGCTTTCCGCTCATGGTCAAGGCCGCGGCCGGCGGCGGTGGGCGCGGAATGCGGCTCGTGACGGCTCCCGAGGAACTCCCGAACGCGCTCGCGCGCGCGCGTTCCGAAGCGGCGCGTGCTTTCGGATCCGATGAGTTGATCCTCGAACGTGCGATAGCGGATGCCCGCCACGTCGAAATACAGGTGTTTGCCGATCAGCACGGCAATGTCATCCATCTCGGCGAGCGCGATTGCTCGATCCAGCGCCGCCATCAAAAGGTGATTGAGGAAGCGCCGTCGCCAGTCGTGACGGCCGAACTCCGCGCAAAGATGGGCGAGGCCGCAATCGCCGCGGCTCGCGCTGTCGACTACGTCAATGCAGGCACCGTCGAGTTTCTGCTCGATCCGTTGGGAAAATTTTATTTTCTCGAAATGAATACACGGCTTCAAGTCGAGCATCCGGTGACCGAGGCGATCACCGGACTTGACCTGGTCGAATGGCAGCTGCGCGTTGCGGCCGGCGAACGGCTGGCGCTTCAACAGCACGAAGTTGCGTTCAACGGTCACGCGATCGAGGCGCGCCTTTACGCTGAAGATCCTTACGAAAATTTCCTGCCGCAGAGCGGAAATCTGGTCGACTGGCGTCCGGCGTCCAGAGCAGGCGTGCGGGTCGATCATGGAGTTGCCGCAGGCCAAGCGGTGACGCCGTTCTACGATCCCATGCTGGCAAAGGTGATCGCACATGGCGCGACGCGGGAAGAGGCGCGGCGGCGTCTTATCGTGGCGCTCGAAGACACAGTTGCGCTCGGACTCGCCACCAACCGCTCTTTCCTTGCCGCAGTGTTACGGCACCCGGCGTTTGTAACCGGCAAGGCCACGACAGGTTTTATCGATCAACATTTTCCCGCAAGCAGCGAAGCCATGGGGCCTCCACAGCCGGACTTGCGCACGCTCGCTTTAGCGGCGGTCCTCTTGTTCGAGGCGCGCGCCGTGCGAGCTGAAAACGCTTCGGGTGCTCAGAACTGGTCGTCGACTGGTATCGCTGCTTGGCCGCTACGGCTCACACTGGGCGACAGACATCATCCGGCTATCGTCACCACCCTCCAAGGGAATCACTATTCTGTAGATCTCGGCAAAGACACGGTCGAAGTTGCAATCAAGGAACGCGGGAAGGGCAATATCTCCATTATTGCAATGGGTTTGCAGCAGACCGCGCGCTTTACCCTGGCCGAAGGCACGCTTTATCTCGATCTCAACGGCGCGACCGTTTCCGTGCGAGAGACAACCCTTGAAGCAGGTCGAGCTGAACGGAAGGATGCCTCCTCGCGTCTCGTCGCGCCGATGAACGGCGTTATTGTCGGCGTCCACGCTGCGCCTGGCGAGCGCGTTACGAAGGGGCAGCGGCTTGTCGTGCTCGAGGCAATGAAGATGCAACACGAAATTTGCGCAGAGCGTGACGGCACGATCGACAAAGTCGCGGTCAAACGCGGCGACCAAGTCGCGACCCGCCAGCTTCTTATTGAGCTAGCGCCCGCAGTGTCCGTGACGAAAGATCGGACGGAGGCGACGCCATGACCGACAAGGTGGTGATCACTTGTGCGCTGACCGGTGTGCTAACCGACCCAAAACAGCACCCGGTCCCTGTCACCCCCGCAGAAATGGCGAGCGAGGCCCGAGCGGCGTTCGATGCCGGCGCTGCGGTGATGCACGTCCACTTTCGCCAGCAGACCCCCGGCAAGGGCCATCTGCCGTCATGGCAGCCGGAACTGGCTGCGGCCATCATGCAGGCGATCCGCAACGCGTGTCCCGGCGTGATCCTCAACGAGTCAACGGGTACTGTCGGGCCCGATATTTCCGGCCCGCTTGCTTGCCTGCGCGCGGTCAAGCCCGAAATAGCGGCGTGCAACGCCGGTTCGCTGAATTATCTGAAAGTGCGTTCGGACGGCTCATGGGCCTGGCCGCCGCACCTGTTCGACAATCCGGTGGAGAAGGTCAAAGCCTATCTCGACGTTATGAAAGAGACCGGAACCCAGCCGGAATTTGAATGCTTCGACGTCGGCATTGTGCGCTGCGTCGGGATGTATGCGAAGAACGGCATGTTCAGTGGCCGGCCAAAATACAATTTCGTCATGGGCGTGGAATCCGGCATGCCGGCCGAGCCGGACTTGTTGCCAATCCTCAAGAAGCTTATCGTGGTCGATGCGCCGTGGCAGGTCACCGCAGTTGGCCGCGAGAATATCTGGCCGTTGCATCGTCGCGCCGCCGAGCTTGGCGGTCATTTGCGCACCGGTCTCGAAGATACGTTCTATTTGCCGGACGGCAGCAAGGTCGGATCGAACGGAACGCTGGTGGAAATGCTTGCGAGTTACGCGCGCGAAGCTGGCCGCGCCATCGCAAGCCCGGCGGAAGCCCGCAGTCTCATGGGACTTACGGCAACGTCATAACGGCCGGCCCGATCCCGTTTCCGCGGCGAGTGCCTGAGCGGACCGACGCGCTCACTGAAACGCGGGCATCACCTCTTTCGCGAACAAGTCGACCGAACGCGACGCCGCTTCGTAGGGCAAGGATCCGAAGATCATGTCGCTGACGAAATAATTGATACCGGTCTGTTCGACCGTCTCAGTGATGTAGCGGCGCACCGTTTCGGGAGATCCGGCGACACCCATTTGCATGGCTTCGAGGGCCTCGAATTCGTCCGGATAGACCATGCCGATGGGGAAGGGAATGCCGCCCCATTCCCAGAGAAAGGCCATGTAGTGCCGCCACCGGCTATACGCGCCACGAATAAGATCGCGCGCTTTGGCGTCACTCTCCGCGACCACGACATGGCGGAAGACGCCGAGCAACGGGATGTCGACGGCATTATTACCCTGTGCCTGCCAGGCAACGCGATAAGCCTCGGTAAGCGCCTTGACGCCGGCGTTCGGGATCAGTGTCACCATGTTGCCCTTTAGTCGAGCGGCGTCGGCCGCACGGTTGGGCTCAATCGGCGCAAACCAGAGCGGGGGAATCGGCTGCTGCAATGGCCGCGCCGCAATGCGCACATTCTTAAACCGATAGAATTTTCCTTCATGGTCAAGAATATCCGACGTGAGCGCCTTGAGAATAACTTCGGTGGCCTCGCGATTCATTGCCGGCGCGGACTCCGGATCGACATCGAATGTGGCGATCTCGATCGGTGAGGCGCCGCGCCCGAGACCTAATTCCAGCCGCCCGCGGCTCATATGATCGAGCATCACGACTTCTTCGGCTACGCGCAGCGGATGATACATCGGCGTGACATAGAGCAACGGGCCGAAGCGCAGCCGCTCGCTCCGCTGCGCCACCGCGGCGAGGAACACACTCGGCGAAGGCGCCATGCCGAGCGGCGTCGAGTGATGCTCGGCGATGTGATAGGAGCGAAAGCCGGCGCGGTCGTATTGCTCGATGAGTTTCAGACGAGTCTCAAACAGATCCGCGAGCGGTATGCCGTTGTCGTCAAGATGATCGAAAATGCCGAATTGCAGTTTGAAAGCAGCCTCCCAGGAACTACTGTTTTTGTTGAGCGCGCCGCGCACACTTGACTTGTCTGCGGGCTAATGCACCTGCCGCTCCTGGCCGATCCAGAACGGCTTGCGCAGTTCGCGTTTGAGAATCTTGCCGGTCGGGGTGCGCGGGAGCGTGTCGACGAAGTCGATCGAGCGTGGCACCTTGTAGCCGGCGATGCGCTCGCGGGTGAAAGCGATCAATTCTTCAGGCGTAACCTGAGTGGCCGGCTTTTTGACGACGATCGCCTTGACCGCTTCACCCCATTTGTCGTCGGGAACGCCGATCACCGCCACGTCGGCGACTGCTGGGTGACCGAACAAGGCGCTTTCGACCTCGGCGGGGTAAATATTCTCACCGCCGGAGATGATCATGTCCTTCACGCGATCATAGATGTAGATGTAGCCGTCTTTGTCGAGGTATCCGGCATCGCCCGTATAAAACCAGTCTCCGCGTATCGCGCGTCGCGTCGCTTCAGGCTGATTCCAGTAGCCAAGCATGTTTTGCTGTGAGCGGGTGATAATCTCGCCGACTTCCCCCGTGGCGACTTCTTTGCCGGTGGCGTCAACCACACGTATTTCGATGCCGTTCATGGCCTTGCCGCACGACTTGAGCCGGTCTGGCAGTCTCTCGTCATGATCTTCGGGCGGCAGATAGGTGATGGCGCCGGTTGTTTCGGTCAATCCGTAGACCTGCGCCAAGCCGCAGCCGAACACTTTGAGCGCGTTGCGCACCAAGTCGACCGGCGCCGGCGAGGCGCCGTAGACAATCAATTCGAGCGACGAGAAGTCGGTACTTCGACATTGCGGATGTTGCAGCAAGAAGAGGAGAAGCGCCGGCACCATGAAAGTCTTGGTGATGCGATATTCCGGGATCAAGTGCAAAATGGCGGCCGGATCGGCATCCCGCATCAGCACGGTATCGACGCCGCGATAGAAGCCGATCAATGCCCAGCCGCTGCCGCCGATGTGAAACAATGGCATGCAGACAAGGTTGACGTCGTTCTCGTGCCAGGCGCCCAAGTGACGGAGCCCGCCCTCCATCAACGGCATAAGATTGGCGTGGCTGAGCTGCGCTCCCTTGGGATGGCCGGTTGTGCCGCTGGTATACATCTGAATTGCGCAGTGCTGCTGCGCGATCGGCAGCGCAGGGTCGCGCGTCGGCTGCGCCGCAAGCCAAGTCGTGTAATCGGGCCAGGACCTGTGTCCGCCGTCGAGGGCAATAATGCGACGCACCGATTTCATTTCATGCGCCACCTTCTCGACGAGCGGATAAAAGTCGACGCCGACGAACAGCACCTCGGCGCTGGCGTCTGCCACGACGTAAGCCACTTCGGGCGGCGCCAGCCGGAAGTTGACCGGCACTAAAACGATATCGGCCTTGGCAGCGCCGAACCAGAGTTCGAAAAAGGCCGGTACGTTTTTGGATAAAATCGCAATCCGGGCCTGCGGTCCCACGCCTTCGGCGAGCAAGCCGTTAGCGACCTGATTGGCCCGGAGATCGAGTTCACCAAAAGTGATGCGCCGCCCTTCAAAATGAATGGCTACGCGGTCCGGTCGGTCGTTGGCGTGATGGCGTGTGATATCGCCGACAGTTTGAATATCGGCGGCGCTATCGATCTGTAACAAGGCAACCTCCCCACCTTTTCCGTCTTTTTTTCAGCAACACTTTGGGCCGCTGTTATCGTAGGATGGTAGGCAGTTTCAGAACTGACTGGAAGCCCGAATACGACCGCGTCGCAGTCTCACGATCGGCCTCGCGGTTTTCACTTCTTGTCAATACGGGCGGCGGCAAGTTGGAATTCCAGCAACCCGTCGACTGCAATCCGCACGTCGAGATCAGGACGCAGCCGGGCGAATTCCATTACCGCACTATGGGGCATCAGCAGCCAGGCCGGCGGGCCAAGTGTGGCCATGCCGTGCAGATCGAGACATCGCAACGGTACGTGCAAATAGAAGAACACGTTGGTATCGAGGCGCAAGCAGTAGGCTGGCGCCGGAGCCGCGCGTATGGCCTCTTCGATCGCCTTGGCAGCGAGCCGGGTTTCGCCGAAGCGTTCGGCGAACAGCGGCATGATTACGACGACCAGAACGATTTGGTAAATCACGAGCAGGCATAGCATCGTGCCGGTGACGCGCTTGACAACCGCATAACGGGATTTGTCCAGCGAGTCCCAGGCCATGCCGGTGAGAACCGCAACCGATGGCGCGATCGGCATAGCATAGCGGGTGTTGACGCCGGGCCACAGCATAAGGATCGCTGTGCAGAGACCCGAATAAAGAATCATCGGCGCGACCACGGCCGGAACATCAGTCGTGCTCCGGACTCGTCGCCAGGGCCAAGGAACAAACGGCAACATCAGGGAAGCGGGCAACAATTCCAAAAACAGGCTACCGATGTTGCGGGTACTTCTCGCGATGTAGTCAAAGAACGTCGGACGGTTGAGCAATCGGGTGTAGGCGAGCCATATCCCTTCGTCGCCGGGCTGATAGATCGCGGCGCCCCATGCGAGGGTGGCGGCAGCCGGGGTGATCATGCAAAGGACGAAGCCCGGCAGCTCGCGCCACCGCTGCTGGATCAGCAAATAAGCAAAAACACCGAGAGCAAAAAAAGCCGCCGGCTGCGGTCCCTTAGCCATCGCCAGCGCGGCCAAAAGAAGACCGCAGCCGAACCAGCGCTTGATGGTGACGTGGCCTGAGGCTTCACCCTCCCACCACACAACGAACGCAGCAAACGACAGCGCCGTTATGAGGGTGTCGGGTTCGGCGATTGTCAATTTTTGCAGCAGCAATGGACAAAATAGGAAGCAGAGCGCCGCGAACAAAGATGCAGTCAGACTTGCGTAACGTCGCGTTACGCGCTGCACCAGGAGCGCCGTGACCAGGACCGACACCATCGCCGGAAGCCGCGCCGACCATTCGTTCACGCCACCAGCGAGGAGAGCGAAGCCGGCGATCAGCCAGCCCAGCAAGGAAGGCTTTTCGTGCCAGCGAATTCCGTAGACGAACGGCTGGAGAAAATGTCCGTTCGCGAGCACATCCCGGGCAATTTCGGCGTTGGTGCCTTCCTCATAAATGAAAGACCGCACGGTTAGATTTGGCAATACCGCGCAAGCCCATAGAAGAATAATCAGAACAGGGAGCACGCCAGGCCGACGAAGAAATTGCTCAAGCCGGTCGGCGGCTTCGCCAACGGATCGATCAAGTCCCCTGAGAATTGGTCTCACCGCCATGTTGACCTGCCAGTGACGAAAACCGGTCTAGCTCTCGCCGTCGCGGCGGTCGATGCAACGGATGTCAATTGAGCCGATAGACCCTAACCGCGGTATCATGAAGCGCGGCGCGATACGTCGCTTCTCCGAGCGGTTCGAGCGCGGCCCGATAAGCTGCGATCAGATCCGAATATTGGGTCCACAATTTCTCGACTGGAAAGTTCGATCCGAACAGGCAGCGATCGGGGCCGAATATCTCGATCGTTTCTTTTACAATTGCGGCGATATGCCCAGGATCGTTCTTGTGGATGAAGGTGCCGAGGGCTGACAGCTTGGAAACCATGTTCGGGCGTGATGCAAGGAGCCGCATTCCGCTCCGCCATCGTGCCCAGCCCTCCGGCGAAAGATCTTCGAGCATACCTGCATGCTGAAGGATGAAGGTGACTCTCGGAGCAGCTGCAGCAAGCTCGGCTGCACCTTCCATCTGCCCGGCGAAAACCTGGAGGTCGAAGGACCAGCCATAGTCGGCCAGATACCCGACGTTTGTCTGCAACTTCGGATCGCGGGCGAGGTCAGGTCCCGCGGCGAAACGGTATTGCGGATTCTCATGCCATTGCAGCTGCATCCGCACGCCGCGCATGCCGCGATATTTGGTAAGGCGGTCAAGCTGCGGGCGTACGTCATCGGCGAGACAATCGGCGTACCCGACGATCCCTTGCGGGAAGCCGGTCTCGTCGGCCGCCTGTTGCACGTAGGCGACCTCATCCTCGAAACGGTCCTTTGCCCAATTGGCCTGAACATAGACGGATTGGGTCACGCCGTTGCCCGCCAGGTCGGACAGGAATTCGCTGATCGGATAGTCACGCCGGATCGCTTCGTAAGGCCCAAAGATACGCGGTTGCATCGGTCCGTCGAGCCAGGGAAGGTCGCGCCGGCGCCAAATGTGGTGATGTGCGTCAATGATTCCGGTCATGCCGCTCCTCGATTTTGACCGGATTTTTCATAGCCCTTTGCAGTGCTATTAGCCAAGTCGTCACTGGCGACAATTGCGGCGCGTTCGCATATCTAGGGCTGACAAACTGGTACATCATCCCGGGCTCTTTGGACTTCAGCCAATTCCGGGCGGGCGTTAGAGTAACCTTGAAGCTTAATCCTCGGCCCCCGCCGAAATGGACGGAGAAGACTATGCGCATTGTCTGCATCGGCGGCGGCCCGGCGGGGCTGTATTTCGGTCTCCTGATGAAAAAGGAGAACCCGGCCCATCAGGTCACGGTTGTGGAGCGCAACCGGCCCTACGACACGTTCGGCTGGGGCGTGGTGTTCTCGGACGCGACGATGGAAAACATGCGTGCGTGGGACGCCGCGACTGCAAACTCCATTGAAAGCGCCTTCAATCATTGGGACGATATCGAGGTACTGATCAAAGACCGGCGGATGCGGACCACCGGCCACGGCTTCGTCGGTATCGGCCGCAAGAAGCTCCTCAATATCCTGCAAGCGCGTTGCGAGGAACTTGGCGTCGAACTCGTTTTCGAGCGCGAGGTCGATTCCGATCTCGAATTTCCGGAAGCCGACCTCATCATCGCCTCGGACGGCATCAATTCCAAGATTCGCAGCCGCTACCAGGCCGCGTTCAAGCCCGACATGGTGATGCGGCCGAACCGCTTCGTCTGGCTTGGCACCAACAAGCTTTATGATGCATTCACTTTTGACTTTCGCCGCACCAAGCACGGCTGGTTCCAGGCCCATATCTACCGGTTCGACGACACCACTTCGACGTTCATCGTTGAAACGACAGAGGACATCTTCAAGGCGCACGGCCTCGATCAGGCCGATGAGACGCGTTCCGTCGAGTTTTGCGAAGAGTTATTCAGTGAAGTGCTCGATGGCGGCAAGCTGATGAGCAACGCCCGCCACTTGCGCGGCTCGGCGTGGCTCAATTTCGGCCGGCTGACTTGCGGCAAGTGGAGCCACTTCAATGGGCAGAGTCACGTCGTGCTTATGGGTGACGCCGCGCATACCGCGCATTTCGCCATCGGCTCGGGGACCAAGCTCGCACTCGAGGACGCCATCGAGCTCACCAAGCAATTCCGGGCCCTCGGCGATACGCCGGACAAAATTCCCGCGGTTCTCGACGCGTACGAAGAGGTCCGCGCCGTCGATGTGGCGCGCATTCAGAACGCTGCCCGCAACGCCATGGAATGGTTCGAAGTGGTCGGCAGCCGCTACGCCGATACGCTCGAGCCTGAACAGTTCATGTACTCGCTTTTGACGCGCTCGCAACGCATTAGTCACGAAAACCTGCGGCTTCGCGATAAGAAGTGGCTGGAAGATTACGAGCGCTGGTTCGCGGCGCGCGCCGGCATCAATATCGATCCCGACGGACCGCCGGTACCGCCGATGTTCACGCCGTATCGCGTACGTGGGCTCACTCTGGCGAACCGTATCGTGATGTCGCCGATGGCCATGTATTCGGCCAAGGACGGTGTACCGAACGACTTTCATCTCGTGCATTTCGGCAGTCGTGCTCTCGGCGGGGCCGGCTTGCTGTTCGGTGAGATGACTTGCGTTTCGCCGGACGCGCGCATCACGCCCGGCTGCCTCGGCTTGTGGAACGACGAACAGACGGCGGCGTGGAAACGCATCGTCGATTTCGTCCACACAACGACGTCCGCAAAATTCGGGCTGCAACTCGGCCATGCCGGCCGCAAGGGTTCGACACGGCTCGCGTGGGAGGGGATCGACCAGCCGCTCGATGACGGCAACTGGCCGCTAATTTCCGCTTCCGCGCTGCCTTACATGGCGAACAGCCAGGTGCCGCGCGCCATGACGAAGGCCGATATGGATCGGGTGAAGGCGGACTTCGTCACGGCCGCCAAACGCGCGATCGAGGCTGGTTTCGATATTCTCGAACTGCACTGCGCCCACGGCTATCTGCTGTCGTGTTTTCTTTCGCCGCTGACAAACCGCCGGACCGACGAATATGGCGGGTCGCATGAAAACAATGCCCGCTATCCGCTGGAGGTTTTCCGCGCTGTCCGCGAGATATGGCCACAAGACAAGCCGATTTCTGTTCGGCTGTCGTGTCATGACTGGACCGAAGGCGGCAACACGCCCGCCGATGCGGCGATCTACGCCAAAATGTTCAAGGACGCCGGCGCCGATCTCGTCGATTGCTCTTCCGGGCAGGTTTCCAAGGAGGAGAAGCCGGTTTATGGGCGCCTGTTCCAGACCCCGTTTGCGGACAAGCTCCGTAACGAGGTCGGCATTGCGACCGTGGCGGTTGGAGCGATTTCGGAAGCTGATCACGCGAATTCGATCATCGCGGCTGGACGCGCCGACCTTTGCGCTATCGCCCGGCCGCATCTCGCCGATACCGCCTGGACGCTGCACGAGGCGGCCAAAATCGGCCTGAAATCCGTCGCCTGGCCGAAGCAATATCTTTCAGCCAAGCTGCAATATGAAACCAATCTTGCCCGTGCTGCTGCCGGTCCGCGGCCTAGTTGAGAGGCCGGCGCGAACGTGACGAAGAATTCGCTCAACAATCGGCATGTGCTTGTCACCGGCGCTGGGACCGGCATCGGCGCGGCGATCGGGAGTGCCTGTGCCGCGGCCGGGGCGCGAGTCACTCTTGCCGGCCGGCGTCGTGATCCGCTTCTTACGTTGCAGGCCAGACTTGGCGATTGTGCTCATGCCGTTGCCGATTTCGACGTAACCGACGAGGAGAAAATTCGCGCCGGCGTTGCGGCCGCGCGCGCCGCGTTCGGACCGGTCGATATTCTGGTCAACAATGCCGGCGAGGCGCCGAGCGCACCATTTACGAAAACCGACTTGGCGACCTGGAATAGCGTGCTCGCCGTGAATCTCACCGGCACGTTCCTTGTGACCAGAGAAGTTGTGCCCGACATGATCGCCAAGCGCGCCGGGCGGGTGATCAACATCGCTTCGACTGCCGGACTTGTCGGCTACGCTTATGTGTCGGCCTACGTGTCCGCCAAACACGGTGTGGTAGGGCTCACGCGCAGCCTCGCGCTTGAATTCGCCCGCGCGGGCATCACCGTCAATGCAGTATGTCCGGGATATGTCGACACGCCGCTGCTCGAGCGCGCCGTGGACAATATCGTCGCGAAGACCAAGCGCGGCCGCGAGGATACGCGCGCGATGCTCGCATCGACGAACCCACAGGGTCGTCTGGTGACGCCGGACGAGGTGGCGAATACTGTGCTCTGGCTCGCCTCAGACTCAGCGAGTTCCATCAACGGTCAAGCGATTGCCATCGCGGGTGGTGAGGTCATGGTCGGCTAGACCGGCAATTGCTCCAACTTTAGTGGATGGCATCCATGCATCGGGCTACTTGAAGCCTATAAATTTGAACCTTAAAATGATTTGCACGGAAAAGGGTTGCGGCGCTGACGCGCAATGCTATCCGGCTGACACAAGAGGCAACGCGTGCAGGAAACGACGAGCGTCCCGTTGGACGCTGAAACCAAGGTCACCGAGCGCCCGGGCGACCACGAGAGTGAATTACGCCTGTGGCTGCGTCTGTTGACCTGCACAACGTTGATCGAAGGCGAGGTTCGCCGCCGGCTGCGGCAGGAATTCGACGTGACCTTGCCGAGATTCGATCTGATGGCGCAACTCGACAAAGCGCCCGGCGGCATGACGCTCGGCGAGTTGTCACAGCGCATGATGGTTTCCAATGGCAATGTCACCGGCCTTTCGGAGCGGCTGGTGGCGCTCGGCTTGCTTGATCGTCGCCAATCCCGCAGCGACCGTAGGGCGCAGATCGTCAGTCTCACGCCCGAGGGCCGCCGGGTATTCCGCGCCATGGCGCGTGCACACGAGGGCTGGATCGCGGAAATATTCGCCGATCTCGCGCCGGCCGACATCGAGACATTGATGCGACTTCTCGCCAGAACGAAAGCATCGGCCCGAGCCGCGATAGCTGGAGAGCCGCGGCAATGATCGCCGCCAATCCCGTAACTCTTCCGCTGAATAGCTACGCCGCGCAGCACGTGCAGCTCGCTGTCTCCAACGCGGTCGCGACGCTCACGCTTAATCGGCCGGAACGCAAAAATCCGCTGACATTCGAGAGCTACGCGGAGCTCGCAAATATCTTTCGTGCGGCGGCCCGCGACAAAGCCGTCAAGGCGATCGTAATCACCGGGGCGGGCGGCAATTTCTGTTCCGGCGGCGATGTGTTTGAAATTATCAAGCCGCTGACGGAGATGGATACGAGCGGATTGCTCGATTTCACCCGCATGACCGGCGAACTGGTCAAAGCAATGCGAGCCGCCCCGCAGCCGATCATTGCCGCGATCGACGGCGTGTGCGCCGGGGCCGGCGCGATCATCGCTATGGCCTCCGACATTCGTATCGGTACGGCGAACGCCAAAGTCGCGTTCCTGTTCAACCGCGTCGGTCTTGGCGGCTGCGATATGGGAGCTTGCGCCATCCTGCCGCGTATCATCGGCCAAGGCCGCGCGGCCGAGCTTTTGTTCACCGGTCGCGCGCTTGGCGGCCAAGACGCCGAACGCTGGGGCTTCTTTAACCGGCTCGCTACCTCCGCTACCGTGCTCGCTGAAGCGCATACGCTTGCGGCCGAACTTGCCGCCGGGCCGACCTTCGGCAATGCCATGACCAAGCGCATGCTGGAAATGGAATGGGCCATGTCGGTTGAGGCCGCGATTGAAGCCGAGGCCGTAGCGCAGGCCTTGTGCATGGAGACAGAGGACTTCGTCCGCGCCTACCGCGCGTTCGCGGATAAGCGCAAACCGGTGTTTGAAGGGAACTGAATTTGCCGGATCACTCGTCTTGATTACGCAGAACGGGGATGATGCATCATGATCCGCTCGGTACATGTCGACACCTTCGCGCGCGATCATCTGCCGGCGTCCGAGCAATGGCCGGACTTTTTGTTTAACGTACCTGAGGTGCATTATCCGGACCGCCTGAATTGCGTCAGTGCTTTCGTCGATGACTGGATCACCGCGGGCCGCGGCGATCGCGAGTGCCTGATTTCACCGGCGGAAACGCTGTCTTATGCAGACCTTGCCGACCGCGTGAACCGCATCGCCAATGTGTTGACGCGCGGCCTGGGCGTCGTACCCGGAAATCGGGTGCTGTTGCGCGGTCCGAACAGTCCGATGATGGTGGCGGCATATTTCGCAGTCATCAAAGCGGGCGGTGTCGTGGTGGCGACCATGCCGCTTCTGCGCGCCAAGGAGATTGCGTTCCCCGTCACCAAAGCCGAAATCCGGCTCGCGCTGTGCGACGTGCGGCTTGCCGACGAAATGGAAAAGACGCGGCCGCTCGCGCCTGGGCTTGAGCGCGTCGTTTATTGGGGCAGCGGCGGCGCGGACAGCCTCGAAACTTTGATGGCGGCGCCGGGTTATGAGCGATTTGAGGCATGTGATACCGCAAGCGACGACGTATGCCTGATAGCGTTCACGTCGGGCACGACCGGGGTGCCCAAGGGCACCATGCATTTCCACCGCGACATGCTGGCGATTTGCGACACCTTCGGCAAATACGTGCTGCGCGCCAACAGCGACGATCGGTTCATCGGCTCGCCACCGATTGCCTTCACCTTCGGGTTGGGTGGCCTCGTGCTGTTTCCGTTGCGCATCGGTGCGGCTGCTGTCCTGTTGGAGAGAGCTTCACCCGACGATCTTCTTCCGGCATTCGCGAAATTTCGCGCAACCGTCTGCTTCACCGCGCCGACCGCCTATCGGTACATGCTCGGCAAGCTGTCAGGCTACGATCTGTCGTCGCTTCGGAAATGCGTCTCGGCCGGGGAGACCTTACCTGCAGCTACATTTGAAGCATGGCTCGCGGCGACCGGCATTCGGATCATTGACGGCCTTGGCTCGACCGAAATGCTGCACGTGTTCGTCGGTTCGCGGGAGGAGGAAATGCAGGCGGGCGCGACCGGTAAGCCGGTGCCCGGCTACGAAGCGCGTGTCGTCGATGAGAATGGACGCGAAGTGCCCTCCGGCACGCCGGGACGATTGGCCGTGCGCGGCCCGACCGGGTGCCGCTATCTTGGCGACAGCCGGCAGGCGGAGTACGTACAACACGGCTGGAATATCACCGGCGACACCTACATCAAGGACGCCGAGGGCTATTTCCACTATCAGGCACGGTCCGACGACATGATCATATCGGCCGGCTACAACATCGCGGGTCCCGAAGTGGAGACCGTGCTGCTCGCGCATCCGGCGGTTGCCGAATGCGGCGTCGTGGGCCAGCCGGACGACGAGCGCGGCCAGATCGTGAAGGCCTATGTGATCCTGCGGCAGGGTTTTGCCGCCGACGCCGCGATGACAAACGCGCTCCAGGAGCACGTCAAAGCCACGGTCGCGCCGTTCAAATATCCGCGTGCGATCGAGTACGTGACGAGTTTGCCGCGCACCGAAACCGGCAAATTGCAACGCTTCGAATTGCGACGCCAGGCAGCGGAAAAAGCCGCCAGCAAGCTCGCGTCTTGAGGGAGATTGAAATTGTCACATGGCCCGACCGACACCTTGCCGCCGCGCGCGCGGTCGAATGTTGTGCTGCATCCAGCCGGGTGGCCGCGCCCGAGAGGTTACGCTAACGGCATCAAGGCCCGCGGCGACCTGGTTTTTGTCGGCGGATTGGTGGGCTCCGATGAGCATGGCCGTTTCCCGTCCGATTTTGTCGGGCAGACGCGGCAACTTCTTGCGAACGTCGTTGCGGTGCTAGCCGAGGGCGGCGCAGCGCCGCACCATGTCGTGCGCATGACCTGGTACGTCCGCGACATGGATGAATATTTGAAAGCACGGCCGGCGCTCGGCGAAGTCTATCGGGAAGTGATGGGCGATCACTATCCGGCCATGGCGCTGGTGGCCGTCACGCGATTGACCGAGCCGGAAGCGCGGGTCGAGATCGAAACCACAGCGGTTGTGCCGGATTGATCAGACCCGATTGGTCAGACCTGATTGATCAGACCTGCAAGTAGCGCTGGCGCACGGTCGGGTCACTCGCCAGAGCCGCCGAAGAGCCGGCCCAGACGACGTGGCCTCTCTCGATTACGACATGGCGGTCCGCGAGCTTGAGCAGCGCGTCGATGTGCTTGTCGACCAGAAGAATGGCCTGACCTTCGGCTTTGAGCCGCTTGAGGCTTGCCCAGATCTCGTTGCGGATCAGCGGGGCCAGCCCCTCGGTCGCCTCGTCGAGGATGAGGAGTTTCGGGTTCGTCATCAGGCCGCGTCCGATCGCCAGCATTTGTTGCTCGCCGCCGGAAAGCTCATTGCCCATGTTGCGGCGCCGTTCGGCCAGAACCGGAAACATCTGATAGACGTCGTCAAGTTGCCAGCGCGGCGGGCCGCGGCGCGAGGCTGCGGTCGCAATCAGGTTCTCCTCGACGCTGAGCGTGGGAAAGATCTGACGGCCTTCCGGCACAAGGCCGAGGCCGGCTTGGGCGATGCGGTAGGGCGGCAAGCCGTCGAGCTGCGCGTGTTCGAACATGATTCGGCCGCCGGCGACTGGCAAAAGTCCCATGATGGTCGAGATCGTCGTGGTCTTGCCCATGCCGTTGCGGCCAAGGAGCGTCACCATTTCGCCGGCGCCGACGGTGAAGCTCACATCGAACAACACCTGGGCAGCGCCGTATGCGGCCTGAAGCGTCTCGACCTGAAGCACGATCACTCCATTTGTTCGCCGAGATAAGCAGCGATGACTTGCGGATCGGTGCGCACCTGCTGCGGCGATCCGGTGGTCAGCAGGCGGCCGCGGATCAGCACCGAGATTCGATCCGCGAGCGCGAACACCGCAGCCATGTCGTGCTCGACCAGGATCATGGTGAATTGCCCTTTGAGACTGAGCAGCAACGCCACCAGACGCTCGGTTTCTTCGCGCCCTATTCCGGCCATCGGTTCATCGAGCAGGAGCAGCGTCGGCTTCATGGCGAGCGCAATGGCAAGTTCCAGCGCGCGCTTCTCACCGTGCGAAAGTTCACCGGCCGGCAGATGCGCCCGATCGGCAATGCCGGTCTGTTTGAGCGCCGCCATGGCCGGAATGTTGAGCGCCGCCTCGTCGGCGGCGCGCCCGAAAAAGCGCAAGCTCGAGCCGTCGCGCGCCTGAACGGCGAGCGCGACGTTCTCCAGCACCGGAAAGCCGGGCAGGATCGAGGTGATCTGAAAGCTCCGCGACAGCCCGCGCATCGCCCGCGTTTCCGGCGGTAGCGTGGTCACGTCAGCACCGGCGAATAGAACCTTGCCTTCGTCCGGCGGGATGAGGCCCGAGATCTGATTGATCAGCGTGGTCTTTCCTGCGCCGTTTGGTCCGATAATGGCGCGCATCTCGCCCGGAAGGATATCGAGCGTTACATCGTCGGTCACAACGAGACTGCCGAAGTTCTTGCGCAGGCCTTCCAGGCGAAGCACCGGCTCATTCATGGCCGAGCCGCCAAAGTCGCGCGCTCACGCCAAGAAGACCGCCGCGCGCAAATAAAACGACCAGAACGAGAATGGGCCCGAAAATCACCTGCCAGTTTTCGATCAGGCCGGACAGCCATTCGTCGGCGACCAGATAGACGATGCTGCCGATAATCGCGCCGTCCAGCGATCCGGCTCCGCCGAGAATCACCATGACCAGCAACTCGCCGGACTGCTGCCACGACATATAGGTCGGGGCCACGAACTCGGTGAGGTTCGCCAACAAAAATCCGGAGAACCCGCCCAGAGCGCCGGCGATGACATAGGCGACAAGCTGGAACTGGCGAACATTGAATCCGATTGTCGCGGTTCGGGTGGCATTTTCTTTGGCACCGCGGAGCACACGCCCGAAGCGCGACGCGACCAGCCTGCGGCACAACACATAGGTCGCAAGCAGGCAGATCAGGGTGAAGTAGTAGAAGGCGCGGTCGCTCGTCAGGAGCGGCAGTCCGGCAATCGTGTTGCGCGCCGCGATCGTCAGGCCATCGTCACCACCATAAGGCGCAAGCGACGTTGCAATGAAATAGACCATTTGCCCGAATGCGAGCGTGATCATGATGAAATAAGCGCCCTTGGTCCGCAGGCACACGATGCCGGTCAGCCAGGCGAACAGGGCCGAAACCGCAATCGCGACCGGCAGAGCTATCAGCCCTTCGGCGATGCCCTGAGCCGAGAGAATGCCGACGGCATAGGCGCCAAGCCCGACGAACGCGGCGTGGCCAAATGAAATGAGCCCGCTGTATCCGACCAAAAGATCGAGCGCGACGGCGGCGATGGCGAAAACCATGATACGGGCGCCGACGTCGAGCAGATACTTTTCGGCGCCAAGCCACGCAATCAGCGGAACCAGCGCGAAAGCCGAGAAAATCACGGCCGGACGCACCACGCTGCGCGTCAAACGAAGCGGGCGCGCACTGTCTGAAGTGGCGACCGCAGCGCCTGTCATTTCAGCGGCCCCTTGCCGGAAACAGGCCGGCGGGCCGCAGGTACAGCACGACCGCCATGAGCAAATAGATCAGCATCGACGCTAGCGCCGGTCCGACCACGCGGGCAGGCGAGGGGCCCATCATCAGACGGAGCACATCGACCGAAAACGAGCGGCCAAGCGTATCGACAAGGCCGATCAGTAAGGCTGCAAGGAACGCGCCACGGATCGAGCCGATGCCGCCAATGACGATCACCACAAGAGCGAGGATCAGGATGTTGGTTCCCATGCCCGGTTCGACTGAGATGATCGGTGCGATCATGATGCCGGCGAAGCCTGCGAGCATGGTGCCGAAGCCGAACACGATCATGAACAGCCGTTCGATGTTGACGCCGAGCGCCGACACCATTCGTGCATTCGTAGCACCGGCTCGCACGAGCATGCCGGTGCGGGTGAAGGTCACGAGCGCATAGAGGATCGCCGCGACCGCAAGTCCGGAGCCAATAATGACCAGACGCCAGACGGGATAGAGCAATCCGCCCATCAGGACGACCGATCCGGTGAAGTATTCCGGCACCGGGAGCGTCAATGGAGCGGCGCCCCAGATCTGTTTCACGGCGTGATTGAGAAACAGAATGATGCCGAAGGTGGCAATGACCTGATCGAGGTGGTCGCGATCATAAAGATGGCGGAAGACCAGAAATTCGAGCAACAGGCCGAAGCCGAGGGAGGCGAGCAACCCGAGCACCAGCGCGGCCAAAAAGTTGCCGATGACTCCGTAAAATGTCACCGCGAGATAAGCGCCAAGCATGTATTGGACGCCGTGCGCAAGATTGATGAAATCCATGACACCGAAGACCAGCGTCAGGCCGGCAGCCACAAGGAACAACAGGACCCCGAGCTGCAATCCGTTCAGGGTCTGGATGAGGAAGAGCGTGCCTGACATGGAACCGGAATGCTATCGGGACAAATCCCGCGGTTGCGCCGCTGCGTCAAGCAGCGACGACGTCTTCCGTCAGCCCGATCGACCGCGCCGCAGTGAAAGTGCATGCAGCGCGGCTGAAGTTCACTTCATCGGGCAGTCTTTCGCAAACGGATCGGCATAGTCTGAGAATACCTTCTTTGCGATCTCGGTTTGGAATCTGCCGTCCGGGCGTTTGGCAACCTTGACCAGGTAAAAGTCCTCGATCGGGTAGTGGTTGTTGTTGAACTTGAAACTGC
Source organism: uncultured Alphaproteobacteria bacterium (assembly GCA_963791955.1). GTDB lineage: Bacteria > Pseudomonadota > Alphaproteobacteria > Rhizobiales > Xanthobacteraceae > BOG-931. The sequence continues at coordinate 515,404 of CAWBUO010000014.1, read as the reverse complement.
CGCGCAGCGATTTAAAATCGGCCTTCTTGAGCGCGGCACGCAAGGCGTCCTTGTCGGTAAGATTGCCTTTTAGTTCGCGCACTGCGCTGTCGATCAGCAACGCCGTGTCGTAGGCCTGGAACCCGTACGTTCCCGGGATGGTATCGTATTCTTTCAGATATGCGTCGACGAATGCCTTGTTCTGCGGATTGTCCAGGTTCGGTGCCCAATTGGCGGCCCCATACATGCCAAGCGCGGCGTCTTTTTCTGCTGTAAGCACCGCCTCGTCGACCGTGAACGCCGAGAGGAACGTGATCTTGTCGGCAAGACCGGCTTGTCGGAATTGCTTGACGAAGTTCACGCCCATGCCGCCCGGCACGAAGGCGTAAATCGCTTGGGGACTTGCCGCGCCGATCTTGGCGATCTCGGCCGAGTAATCGAGCTGGCCGAGCGGCACATAGATTTCGTCGAGGACTTTGCCGCGGTATTTGTCCTTGAAGCCCTGGGCGGCGTCTTTGCCGGCCTGGTAGTTCGCTACGATGATGATCACCGTCTTGATGCCGGAGTCCTGCGCATACTGACCCGAGACCTCGTGGACCTGATCGTTCTCATAGGAGGTGACGAAGAAGTTCGGGTTGCAGCCCTTGCCGGCGAAGGCGGACGAACCGGCATTGGGGCTGATGAGAATGACGTTTGCTTCGGTAACGGGCTTCATGATCGCGCCGAGCACGTTCGAGAATACCGGTCCGACCACGAAATCGACCTTGTCGCGGTCAACGAACGCCTTGACCTTGCCGACCGCAACATCCGGTTTGCCTTCCGAGTCGGCGACAATGACTTCGACCTCGCGGCCCCCGAGTTTGCCACCCAAAGTCTTGACCCCGAGTGCAAAGCCGTTGCGGACTTGCTGGCCGATTACCGCCGCCGGGCCCGAGAGGGTCGCGATGACGCCGATTTTAAGCTTCTCCTCGGCGTGGGCTGCGGACATCGACAGTCCGAGCGCGGCAGCGAAGGCGAACGACTTTAGAACGAACGCATTGGACTTGATCATTTCAGTCTCCTGACAAAGTCTGGCATGCAATTGTGAGGCCGCGTCCGGGTAGTTTCGAGCGTCGAGCGGGTCCGGAGAGATATTTTAAGTTTAAATGACTGGGCTTGTGAAGCGCCTTCCGGCGAATAATAATGCCGCAGCGCGGGGCAAATTTGCGCCTTTGATCAATGGCGCGTGCAAATGTTGGCAGTTCAAAGAAGCGCATGCTTGAATACCGCGATTGGACAAATGAACAGCGAGTGAGGGTGCGATGAGTGCAATGACAGGGGGCGTCACGAAGGCCGGGACCGGCATCGATGGCATCGTTTGGAATATTCTCGGCCAAACCTATGTGCCGAAGCAGCTTTCGGAGAATTCGTTCTCCTGGCACGCGACCTTTCCACCCGGGACCTTTGTCCCGCCGCACATTCACCCGACGCAGGACGAATTCATCTACATGCTCGAAGGCAAGATGGACCTCGTGCTCGAAGGTCACGAATACGTCGCCACCGCCGGCGATGTGATCCGGCTGCCGATGAATATTCCCCATGGCCTGTTCAACAAGTCGGACCAGACGCTGAAATGCTTCTTCTGGGTATCGCCGACCCGCAAGCTTTACGACCTGTTCTGGGCGATCCACAGCATGAAAGAGCAGAACCCGCCCGATGTGGTGGCGCTCTCGGCCAAGCACGAAGTCGTGTTCCTGCCGCCGCCCGCGTAAATCCGGCAATTTCTATCCCCGCTCATTCCCGCTTGTGCGGGATGAGCGGAATTACGCCAGCGCAAATCCTTCTCGCGGCGCGTTCGCGTCCGAGTTTTGCCATGCACGATCAACAAGAATCCGTGCCCCGGATATGCGAAGCGGAATCCGGGAACGATCAACAAGCCTGAATCCAGATCCGGGATTTCGCTTCGCTTCATCCGAGCTACAAACAAAAAGGAAGGCAGAACGCCAGTCAACGTCAATGTCTCCGCGAGAGAGACGGCGTTCGATGCAGAAAGGCGCGGTTGGAGCCGCGGACCTCGGGTCGCGGCCATCAATAGTGTCGCCAACTAATGTCTGTGTTGCAGCGAATTGCGGACTTAACCGAAACATCGCGCGATGTGTACCGTCACTTTTCCAGCGGATATCACAGACGCCCAATTTGAGACGCAACTATTGACCCCGTTTCCGGACTTTGGATCTTTGGATTACTTGCTCTCCGAGCAACTTGGTGGTTGAATTTCAAGCGTCAACGGAGGGGGCGAAAATGAAAAAGCTGGAAATTACGGCTTTCCTCGCTCTTTTAGCTGCCGGATTTCTTGTGAACAACGAAAGTATCGCAAGCCCCAAGAACGGGAGCCCTTGTACCGCTACGAGCCCCAACGGTCACAAAGTGACAAAGGGAACGTATAGCACGGAATCCAACGGAACAGTTTGGTGCGACGGTCCCGGCGGAAAGCCACGATCGACACTTTCGATAGCCTGCGGGTCTCCAAATACCTGCAAGGATGCCGCCGTTAACGCTGGCGGCGCCGCGCCTAAGCCGACAATTCCTTCGAGTCGGCCGCCCAACTGAACGGGCGCGCCGCCCCAAAGCTGGGTAAGCCAGCGTCTGCAAAAGACGCAGTTCAGCATGCAAAACCGCCGGGATGCGAGCCTTGGGACCAGTTGCCTCGGATGCGGGAGCGAGCAATCCTATTGCCGTCCGGGGCTATAGGTCCGGCACCGCAAATTTTCGTTGTTCAAAGAGAAGGATATCAAATGAGAATATTATCCATGACGGTATTGGGGATTGTCATAGCGACGTCGCCGACAACGCTGCTTGCCCAGACACAGACTTATCGAGCCGAGGGCGTGAAAACAGTTGCTGCCGGGGCTATTAATCCACCGAACCCCCGTGATACCTGCAATCTGGCCAAGAAAGCCGCCACAGACAAGGCGGCGAGCGCGGGCTTCAAAGGACGTGTTGAATGGGATCATCTGAGCACGGACAGTGACTGCAAACTTACCACAACGGGAGCAGGCGTCGGCTATTTTTACATCTTCACGGCCAAGGGCACGTTCTATAAGTAGTGACACCATTCAAAGTGATGTCCAGCATGCAGTGGACGGCGGCAACTTCCGATTTTTGCAACACAATCTGCCATGAGCGTCCAAGTGCATTGCAACAAGAGTCCGCTATTTGGTCGTAATCGGCGCGACCGATGCAGCGTGGATATTGGGAGGATTTTTACGAGAGCTGCGGCCGCGGTTCTACGCTAACGCAGCTAATGAGTGGCGCACTCGCAGTTGACGTTGTGCGAATGTCCTGACGCGTCACGCTTGTTGGCCATTGCCTGATAACTGCTTCCTGCGTTCTGGGACACCGCGTTGATGGCGGCATTACCCATTTTTATGGCATTGGCTTCATTGTCGGCGCAGAATTCGGACTTCAGCTGGCTTAGTTTCGCGTTGGCGTCCTGGAGCACTTTGGCCGCATCGTCGATGTGCTCCTGTTCAAATCCCATGACGGCCGCGTTGGCCCGATCGGCTTCTCCTTGGCAATTCTTCTCATTGGCGACAACGTGCCACTCCTTATAGGTACTGGTAACATTCTTTACCACTTTGGCGCCCGCCACGAGTTTCGCGCAAGACTGATTTCCCTTTTGAGACGTCGTCCACTTAGCGTCGATCCGGAAACCGGCATTGGTTGTGCCCGCGATCATCAGACGTTGCGCTTGCTGGCAGGTTATCGTGACGGAGGTCGCTCGAGGATGCGTGTCGTCAGCGACGGCGGCGTTCGCCCATGCGATCCATAGGAGAGTTACAAGGTGAAGGAATTTGAAGGGCGACACCGCTCCACCCCAAAACTGCTTTCGAACGTTGTTCATGAAATGGTACCTCATGCGTTCGGCCGGTGCTGCAATGAAATCGCGTCGCCTCATCGAGACCCCCTCTGGCTGAGAATTCTACCATTGCCGCCAGCGTTGTGTATCACAGCAGATCAGCAGGCTCGATGTCAGCAATGGGGGTCCAAAAGCGCCGGTTTCGCCGTCTGCATGCAATGTCTACTCTTCCTCCTTCGCCGGTCTAATCAAATGCGAAAATACGCTTCCAGTCGCTTTTCATGCTGATGACCGTCCAGCCATCCTTCTTGGCTTCCTCGTATAGCGTCTGCGTGAAGGTACCGACCTTGCTGTCGGGGAGCCCGTTCGCGGGGCCGTAGGCATATTCACGCTGCGCGTCGTCGTGCAGCACGAGCATCATCAGCCGCGCGCCATCGCCGGCACCGGTATATTCCAGCATCTGTTGGTCGCCGACCGAGTTGCCAAACGCGGCGCGCGGTCGACGGCCGATCATCAGATGAATGCCCTGGGGCTTGCCAGCATTGTCGTCGTTCAAGAGCAACTTGGGCTCCTTGGTCAGGAACGGCTTGCCGTCTTTCGTGTAGCCAAACTTCGTCCCGCCCATTGTTCCGACCACCTGCTCCGGCGGGATGCCATAAACCCGTTGCGCATAAACCCGAACGAAATCCTGGCCACCGCCGGTGACGATATAGGTCTTGTAACCGCTGTCGCGCATGAATTGCAGGACTTCCTGCATCGGCTGATAGGTGAGATCGGTATAGAGACGGTTCCAGCGTGGGTGTTTTGCGGTGTCGAGCCATTTTGCGACGTCAGCCTCGAATGCGTCTACCGACATCCCGGTTAGCGTCGCAGCGAGGATCTTTTCAAGAGCGGGAAGCGACAGTGCCGCAATTGCCGCTTTGTCGCCCGACATCACGGTTTTGAACGGTTCTCGATGTTTGAGTTCTGGCTTTTGTGCAACCACCGCCGGCACCCGGTCCAGACAGTAGACAACCTGAGTGTATATCGGCTTCTCGACCCAGAGCGTGCCGTCCTGGTCAAAACAGACAATACGATCTTCCGCCGCAACGAATTGAGGGCTCGACTGATCCGTCGTTGCACGCACGAAATCGATGATCGCCTGTTTCGCCAGACCGTCAGTCCACGACGGCAGCGGCGCAGTCGATGCCTTTTGCGCCCGCAACGGCGTTGAAAGGAGTGATCCCGCTGCGGGCAGTAACGCCAGACCGGTAACAAAAGCGCGACGGTCTATTTTTGGCAACAAGTCGTCCGACTTCATCACCATTTCTCCAACGGCGTGGTTTCGCACCCTGTTTCAGGGCGTCAGCGTGAGCGCCTTGAGTTCTTTCCGTGCCGTACCGAAGGTTCCGAGCTGATAGACCGACGCGCCGGCCGGCGAGAACGTGAACGACGGGAATGGTTCCGCGAGCATCTTGTTCAAATATCTTTCCGTTCCGACGCCGATCGTCACATGCGGATTGAACCGCTTGCCTGCGGCGATCTCGACGAAGTGGGCAACGTACTCAATCAGTGATTTTTGAATGTCGCGTCCATCTACCTCGCTGAAGAACGCCGCCGGGGTGCCGGTCCTGACGGCGTAGGGCTTGACGGCCGTAATGAGTTCATCTTGCAGCCGATGCAAGTCCTCGGTCGGTTTGGCCACAATTCCCGCGAGGCCGTATGGCGGATCGGGGATGTAGTAATACTTGAACGCCTTCAGCGTCCATGCCGTGGGCTTTTCCTTGACCATGATCGCGTCCGCCGCCGCAAATATCTTGTCGAGGTCGTCGGTGCGGACAAACTGCTGCAAGATACTGACGTGGGGGTGGTGCGTCTCATCCAGCGCAAAGCCTTTGGGGAAAGACTTGAGCAGCCGGGCGTTGGCATCTTTGGCGTGCTGAACCATCGTCGCGTCGGGTTCGAGTGCGATGTCGATCGCCGTCACCGGATTTTGTTGCGCGAAGGCTCCCTGGGTAAACGCCAGAGCCGGTACTGCCGCCATGCCCGCAACCAGCGCGCGGCGATCCGGGCCCAATGATGTTGTCTTCCGTCCCATTGCACCACCTCTCCCTAATCCGCGGCCGTGCTCATGAAAATGAGGCGTGCTGCCCGACGGCCGCCATCCAAGACCACCAATGAAGGTGCCGAAGATAATGCTGTGCCGTGACCAGTGGAACATTCTGCGAGACATCCCAGTTTATCATGCGGGCCAGGGGCCGGAGTGCCTGATCCATGATCAAGGTCGGCGTCCGCTTAAGCGTCATCGCGCTCGCGTTTGTAGCACTTGGGCAACCCCTTGACAGGGCACAGGCTTTTGGCCTTCGCCTGGGCCCATTCTTTTTCGGATTACCGGGACACGGTTTCCACAGTCCGCATCCCGCCGCTCACGCTCATAGCGACGCCAACTTGGCTCGTACCGAACCAAGCGAACCCGAATCCGCCGGGCGTTCCGAATTGACGCATCGCGGTGGGCCTGAAGCAAATCAGGTCGCGTCAAACCACGGGCCCACATTGCTCTACCCGGATCTGGTTTTGCCAGTACTCGATGAGGAGATCTTCTGGCCGCGCAGCGATGCCCGTTGGCCGTTCGGCTATCAAACAATTTTCGACCAGGCCTTCACAAAGTATCCCGACAGGACGCCAGCGGATGTGTGCCGCTATCGCGATACGTCCGGTGAGTTCGCAGCGCGGATCGCGCAGGAGATTGACCCGCGCGACGACCAACGACCGGTGCTCAAGCAACTTGTCACGGCTCTGGGTCAAGCCAACGGATATCTGATCAAGACCTGTCCGCCGAGCATACCGCTGCGGCCAGTCGCGCGCTTGAAGCTGATGGACGCGCAGATCGATGCCCTGATCATGGCGCTCGAAATTATCCGTGCACCGCTGCAGCAATTCGAGCGGTCACTCGACGATAAACAGCGCGCCAGGTGGGCCGGCGCCGACACGGCAGAGGCCAATCGCATTGCCCCTTGCAGCAGCACCAAAGCCGATCAGACGGCTTGGCCGCTGCCGATGTTTCAACAAGCAGTCCGGCCCACCGATCGGCAGCAGCACGCGCTGGACCGGCTCAAAGACGCGTTCAACCGTGCACAAAGCGAACTTTCCGAAGAATGCAGCGGCGGCATACCGCAAGCCGCGTCGCACCGGCTGGTGCTGATAGAGGACCGGCTCGACGCCACCTGGCGGGCTATTCAGACGATCGAAGTGGCGCTCACAAGTTTTCAGAAGCAACTGAATGACGAACAGAATGCGCGCATCAATGGCCTCAAAATTGCAAGCAAGCATTAAGGGCGACCAACCGGCGTAGCGCGCTTCGGTGCCCGGTTTGCGTCGAAATCTGACTCCGATTCGCGTGCGCGCCATATCCGATTATCTTCGATAACGCCGTTGATTTTTGTGCGACAGCGTCGGAGCATGTCGCGCTTCGAAGTTTGCGGCATCCTTCGGGTTGACCTTCATGATCGAACGTGTCGCCGACGGTGGTCCTCCGGATCGGCCGGCGCCGCCGGCAAGGGGAGTTGCTTCGGCGCTCGCGCCGCGGCCTTGCTCACGGCATTGTCCGCCGCCGGCTGCACCGACGGCGTGCTCGATCCGCACGGACCGATTGCATCCGGCGAACGGATCATCCTTTTTAATTCGCTCGGCATCATGCTGGCGATCGTCATCCCGACGATCCTCGCTACGCTCGCCGTCGCGTTCTGGTTCCGCGCTTCGAACACCCGTGCGCGCTACATGCCGGATTTCCATTACTCCGGCCGCATCGAAATGATGGTGTGGTCGATCCCGGCGATGACGGTGTTTCTGCTTGGCAGCTTGTGCTGGGTGAGTTCCCACGATCTCGATCCGCCGAAGCCGATCGCTTCTGCGGCAAAGCCGCTGACCGTGCAGGTCGTGTCGCTCGATTGGAAATGGCTGTTCATTTACCCGGAGCAGGGCATTGCGGCCGTCAATACGCTGACGATACCGGTCGCGACGCCGATCAATTTCGAACTGACATCATCGGGTGTGATGAACAGCTTCTTCGTGCCGCAGCTTGCCGGCCAAATCTACACCATGGGAGCGATGGCGACCCGCCTGGAAATGCTGGCGAGTGAGCCGGGAAACTATGAGGGCCGGTCGGCGAATTTCAGCGGCAGCGGCTTCGCCGACATGTATTTCTTTGTTCACGCGGTGCCGCAGGAGCCGTTCGACGCGTGGGCCGCAAAAACAAAGACCGGCGGGCCGGCGCTCGATCAAAAAAGCTATGAGGAGCTGGCAAAACCGAGCGAAGCCGTGGCGCCTTTTACCTACGCATCGGTGAGTCCCGGCCTGTTCGGCACACTGGTCGGCAGCATGCCGCCAATCGGCTCTACCCGCGCTGCCGCGCGTAGCGGCGACTGACGCACGGAGGATCGGGTTTTGGCTTTACTCGGCAAGCTGAGCTGGAGTGCAATCCCGATCCACGAGCCGGAGGCCATGATCGCGTCCGGCCTGATGATTGTCGGAATAGCCGCGGTGCTGTTGTGGATCACCGTGCGCGGTCACTGGCCCTATCTGTGGCGCGAATGGCTGACCTCGGTCGATCACAAGCGTATCAGCGTGATGTATTGCGTGCTCGCGCTGCTGATGCTGCTGCGCGGTTTCACCGATGCGATCATGATGCGGGCGCAGCAGGCGTTCGCCGCCGGCTCCGAGCAGGGCTATCTGCCGCCAGGGCATTTCGACCAGATCTTCTCGGCGCACGGCACGATCATGATTTTCTTCATGGCGATGCCGTTCATGATCGGGCTGATGAATTACACGCTGCCGCTGCAGCTCGGCGCGCGCGACGTCGCTTTCCCGACCTTGAACTCGGTTAGTCTGTGGCTCACCGCCTCGGGCATTCTCTTGACCAACGTTTCGTTGGTCATCGGCGAGTTCGCCAAAACCGGATGGGTCGCTTATCCGCCGCTCAGCGAGCTGAGATACTCACCCAGCGTCGGCGTCGATTACTATCTTTGGTCGCTGCAGATTTCCGGGATCGGCACGCTGATGACCGGAATAAATTTTGTCACCACCATTCTCAAATTGCGCGCACCCGGCATGAGTTATATGCGCATGCCGGTTTTCTGCTGGACGGCGCTGGCCACGAACCTCCTCATCGTCGCCGCCTTTCCGGTCTTGACCGCGACCTTTGCGATGCTGCTGCTCGACCGCTATCTCGGCTTCCATTTTTTCACCGTCGACGGCCAGGGCAACATGATGATGTATGTCAATCTGTTCTGGGTCTGGGGCCATCCGGAAGTATACATCCTCGTCTTGCCGGCATTCGGCATCTTCTCGGAGGTCATTGCCACGTTCTCGGGCAAGCCGCTGTTCGGCTACCGCTCGATGGTCGCCGCGACAATGGCGATCTGCATCCTGTCGTTCATGGTGTGGCTGCATCATTTTTTCACAATGGGCGCCAGCGCCGACGTCAATGGCTTTTTCGGTATCATGTCGATGATTATTGCGGTGCCGACCGGCGTCAAAATCTTCAACTGGCTGTTCACGATGTACGGCGGCCGCGTGCGGCTTACCGTGCCTATACTGTGGTCGCTCGGCTTCATGGTGACGTTTGCGATCGGCGGCATGACGGGCGTTTTGCTCGCAGTGCCGCCGGCCGACTTCCAGCTCCACAACAGCCTGCTTTTGATCGCGCATTTTCACAACACCATCATCGGCGGCGTCTTTTTCGGCGCCATGGCGGGCTACACTTACTGGTTCCCGAAGGCGTTCGGTTTCCGGCTCGAGGAGCGCTGGGGCAAAGCCGCTTTCTGGTGCTGGCTGATCGGCTTCTATCTGGCGTTCATGCCGCTTTATGCGCTCGGCCTGATGGGCATGACGCGGCGCATGCAGCACTACGACAATCTGCACTGGCAGCCGCTGTTGCTGGTCGCGGGCGTCGGCGCGTTGGTGATCCTTGCCGGCATCGTCTGCATCGCCATGCAGCTCATCGTGTCGATCCGCACGCGAGACCTGCGCCGCGATGCGACCGGGGATCCGTGGGACGGCCGCACTCTCGAATGGTCAGCGGCGTCGCCGCCGCCACCGTGGAATTTCGCGCGGCTTCCTCGCGTTAAAGGCATCGACGCCTTCTGGATCATGAAAGAGGAGGCACGCAGCGGTCAGGCACCCCCGGGCACGAGTGGAAGGCTATGAGGCGATCGAAATGCCGAAGAACACCGCTACCGGTTTCATCACCGCGTTCTTCGCCGTCGTGACCGGCTTTGCCCTGATCTGGCACATCTGGTGGATGGTCTGTCTCGGTCTGTTCGGAGCCGTGGTCACGATCCTGGTCTTTGCCTGGCGCAAGCAGCAGGAAGTCGAGATACCGGCCGCCGAACTCATGCGGATCGATCGGATGGGCCGCGCCGAGGCCGCCACATGAGCATGACCACGGTCTTCGGCGACGAACCGGCATTTGCGCCAGAGGCGTCCGCTGAGGGCCCCGCGCCGAAGCGGATCGTCGTTGCCTTCGGATTTTGGATTTTCCTGCTCAGCGACATCGTGATGTTTTCGGCGCTGTTTGCGACCTTCGCCGTGCTTGCGCACGCCACCGCCGGCGGCCCGGATGGCGCGCACCTGGTCAACCAGACGCGGGTTGCAATCGAGACCGGCTGCCTTCTGTTCTCAAGCTACACCTGCGGTTTGATGTCGATGGCGGTCGGCGCCCGAAAAACGGCGGCCGTTTATCTCGGCGCTGCGGTTACGTTCGGGTTCGGCGCGGCGTTTCTTGCGCTCGAAATCAGCGAGTTCGCGGGGATGATCGCGAACGGTGCAACGCCGGAGCGCAGCGCCTTCCTTTCCGCATTTTTCACATTGGTCGGCTGCCACGGCGCCCATGTCACGGTCGGGCTGTTGTGGCTCGTGGTGATGATGGCGCAAGTCGCGACCAAGGGCTTGGTGCCGATTGTGGAGCGGCGGCTCGCCTGTTTCAGCCTGTTCTGGCACGCGCTCGACATTATTTGGGTCGGGGTTTTTACCGTCGTTTATCTGATGGAGATCCGGTCATGAGCCTATACGCCGGTGAACGCGCGCCAGGCGACGACCTGACGCCGGTCCGAACCCGCGAGCAGACCCTGTCGGCGTTCCTGGTCTACACGGTCGGCTTCGCGCTCGCGATCATTCTCACTGCGATCTCGTTCTGGGCGGCCAACACCTCGCTGTTGTGGCCGCCCGGCGTGCCGCTGGGGCTCGCCGTTCTCGCCATCGCCCAGATGGGCGTGCATCTTGTGTTCTTCATTCACATCACCACCGGGCCCGACAACACCAACAATGTGCTGGCGCTCGCCTTCGGTATCTTGATCGTTATCCTGGTGATGGTGGGCTCGCTCTGGATCATGATCAGCCTCAACGCCAACATGATGCTGCCTGGACCGCCGGGCGATCTCATGAATTTGCATATGCAGCACTAGAGCGGGCGCGCGGCATCTGTCGCGCGCCGCGTTCCAAACTTGAGCAACAATTTACGCGTAAGCTGGGGTTTTTTGAGGGAGAGGAGAACGATATCCTCACGCCGCTTTGTTGACCTGTTCGCGGGCAAAGCCGGCGGCGGAGGCGTAGCCGCGCACGATCGCCTTGCGCTGCTCGAACGTCAGCACGTCGTCGATGTTGCTGAAGCCTTCCGGGGCGCGGGCTTCGACCGCGTCGATGACGCCTTCTGGGCCGCCGGTGCGGTTCATCCGGACGACGTCGGACGTCATCGGCAGCCGGGTCTGCTCGTAGAGCCACAGCGCGTGCACCGGGTTGTCGGCGTCCTTGAGCCGGTCGGCAAGGAATTTGGCGTCGAGGATCGCCTGCGATGCCCCGTTCGAGCCGACCGGGTACATCGGGTGCGCGGCGTCGCCGAGCAGCGTGACGCGGCCGTGGCTCCAGCGCGGCAGCGGATCGCGGTCGCACATCGGATATTCCCAGAACTCGGTGGTGGCCTCAATGAGCGCCCTGGCATCGAGATAGGGGATGCGGAAACGCTGCACGTGCGGCATCAGATCTTCGTAACGGCCGGGCCGCGACCAATCCTGCTTGTGCGGCGTCGGCATCGACGGATCGCCGACGCGCCCACTGACCGCCCAGTTGGTCAGTCTTCTGTCCGGCCGCGAGCCTTCGGCGATCGGATAGATGACCATTTTCGCGGTGAGGCCTCCGGCAATCACCATGGAGCGTCCGGTCAGGAACGCCGGCCAATCGATCGCGCCGCGCCACAGGATGACGCCGTTCCAGCGCGGCGCGCCTTCGTTTGGAAACAGCTTTTCGCGCACCACCGAATGGATGCCGTCGGCGCCGATCAGCACGTCGCCGCGAGCGGTGCGCTGGTGGGCGCCGTTGCGATCAAAGAAATAAGCCGTGACGCCGCCGTCATCCTGCGTGAATGAGCCGAGGCGGCAATTCATGTGGATGCGCGACTTGCCGAGCCGCGCGCGGACCGCCTGAAAAATGACGCCCTGGAGCCGGCCGCGATGGATGGAGAATTGCGGAATGTCGTAGCCGGCGTCGAGCCCGCGCGGCTCGCGCCAGATCTCCTGCCCGAAGCGATTGGTGTAGAACAACTCGTAGGTGCGGATGGCGACGGCGTCCAGGCGCTCGAGTAGCCCGAGTTCGGCCAATTCCTTGATGGCATGGGGCAGGGTGTTGATGCCGACGCCGAGCTCGCGAATGGCGTCGGCCTGCTCGAAGATCTCGCAGTCGATCCCGCGCGCGTGCAGCATCAGCGCCGTTACCAGGCCGCCCACGCCGCCACCGGCGATGATCACCTTCATATCGCTACTCCCCGCAACTACGCCCGTTAACCGGCCAGTCAGTCTGCCGCGAACGGGAAAAAATGCAATGATTTGCCGTCGGGATGGTTATGGCCTTGCTTGCATGCAAAGTTAAGAGCTTACGACCGACCGGGAGAAACCAGCATGAGCCGCACCGCGCATCTGCGCATTCCGTTTTTTGACGGGCAGCACCGCGCCTTTGCCGAGGAGCTCGACCAATGGGCGTTTCAGGCGGTGGCCGATGTGGAAGGCGGCGATGGCGGCCATGACGACGTTGACGCGACGTGCAGGCATTGGGTGCGCGCACTTGGCACCGGCGGGTGGCTTCAGCATTGCGTCCCGGCAGGCTATGGCGGGGCGCACGATCCGCTCCGGTCACTGTATCTGGTGATCGCCCGTGAGACCCTGGCCCGTCATAGCGGGCTCGCGGATTTCGCCTTTACGATGCAGGGCCTCGGAAGCGCACCGATCACGCTCGCCGGTTCGGCCGAATTGAAGAACAAATATTTGCCCAGCGTCGCGAACGGCGAAACCATCGCCGCCTTCGCGCTGACCGAGCCTGACGCCGGCTCTGACGTCGCCGCCATGGCATTGTCGGCGCGCCAGACTGGCGACCGCTATGTGTTGGACGGCGAGAAGACTTTCATTTCGAACGGCGGCATTGCCGACTTCTATGTAGTCTTTGCCCGGACCGGTGAAGCGCCGGGTGCGCGCGGCATCTCCGCCTTCGTGGTCGATGCCGGAACGGCCGGCTTTGAAATCGCCGAGCGGATCGGCGTCACCGCGCCGCATCCGCTGGCGCGGCTGCGATTCCAATCCTGTCGCGTTCCGCTGTCGTGTCTTGTCGGCACGCCGGGTGAGGGGTTCAAGATCGCGATGCGCAGCCTCGATATCTTCCGCGCCGGCGTTGCCGCCGCAGCGCTCGGCTTCGCCCGTCGTGCGCTCGACGAGGCGCTCGCCCGCGTGACGACCCGAAAAATGTTCGGCCAGATGCTGGCGGATTTTCAGTTGACGCAGGCCGGGCTCGCCGACATGGCGACCGAGATCGACGGTGCGGCGCTGCTCACCTACCGCGCCGCATGGTTGCGCGACGCCGAGGGCGTATCGACCACGCGGGAAGCGGCGATGGCTAAAATGGCGGCGACCGAAGGCGCACAGCGGGTGATCGATCGCGCCGTACAAATGTACGGTGGCCTCGGCGTAGGCGTGGGCTCGGTGGTCGAGCGGCTCTACCGGGAAATTCGTCCGCTGCGCATCTACGAGGGCGCGACCGAAGTGCAAAAACTCATCATCGGCCGGGATTTGCTGAAGGCGCGGAATTAAGCGCCGCAATGACGAGCTGCGCCTACGCACCCGCCAGCATTTTAGCCAGCATGAAGCCCGAACCAGCGCCGGCGCCGCCGCCCGGCCAGGTCGACGCCCCGACCATGAACAATCGATCGACCGGCGTGCGGTAGCGCGACCAGCCGAAGGCTGGACGAAAGAAAAAATTCTGATCGAGATGATGACTGCCGCCGATGCTGTCGCCGCCGACCAAATTCGGATTGTCGCGTTCAAGATCGGCGGGAGAGTGCACGGTGCGACCAAGGATTTTTGCGGCAAATCCCGGCGCGTAACGTTCGATGATTGCCACCACGCGGTCGCCGTAGCTTTCTTTGATGTCGTCCCATTGGGTGCCGGCGATGCTGCCTGCGGCGTCCCCGCGAATCTGCGACGGCAACACCCGAACCTGGACCCACAGCACATGCTGGCCGGGCGGTGCGCGCGACGGATCGATGGCGGTCGGCTGGCCGACGACGAGGGCGGGCTCGCCGGGCAACATACCGTCGAGCGCCTGGGTGTAAGTCCTCGCCATCGCGGCCATCGACGGCGCGAGATGCACATAGGCGAACTGGCGCAGATCGGCGCCGGCGCTCCACGCCGGCAGATCGCTTAGCGCGAAATGAACCATCATCGTTGCCGGTCCAAGGCGAAATTTCGCGAGGCGCTTCGTCGCGGCAGACGATTCCGGCAGTAAGCCACCGAACAAAATCCGTGGATGGAGATTGGCGATCACCGCACGCGTCGCTCCGATCCGCTCGCCGCCCGCAAGCACAACGCCTTTCGCGGAACCGTTCTCGGTCACGATACTTTGCACCGGCGCGCCGAGCCGGACTTCGCCGCCGGCGGCGGTGATGGCGCGCGTTAATCCGGAGACGATGATGTCGGCGCCGCCGCGGCCGAGCGCCATCCCGAAAGCCTGATCGGCCATGCATTCCAGATACGGAAACAGCGCACCGCCGGCAGAGTCAGGGGAGAAATCGAGATGCATGCCCCAGACCGCCATCATGGTCTTGAGCTTGGCGTTTTCGAAATTCTCGTCGAGCCACTCGCGCGGTGAGGCAACGAGAAGCCGCGCCGTTTCAGCGACCCATGCGGTGCCGCGGGCACGCCATGCGCCATAAGCGACGCGAAGCGCCTGCCAGGATGGCATCGGCGCGCCGAGCAAGCCAAAAATATGCGGAGCGTCCGCACCGAACGCCGCCGTCATGGCGCGCCAACGCTCGGCATCCGCCGGGCTCAATGCGGCGATACGGTCGGCATTGGTTTCGAGATTTTTTTCGACCCCGAGCCAGCTGCCGTCGGGAAACGCCGTCGCGAAGCAGCGCTCGGCGCCGACGAACTCGACGCCGTGCGCAATCAAGCGGTCCTTGTGGGCGGCGAAGAAGGGCGAGCCTGCGAACAGGCCCAAATTCATGGCGTAGAGATCGTGACGAAAGCCCGGCCTGGTAATTTCGCCGGTCTTGACCGCGCCGCCGGCGGTCGCCGCGCGCTCGATGACGATAACCTTCCAACCCTTGACGGCGAGATGGAGCGCTGCGGCCAGCCCATTGATGCCGGCGCCAACCACGACCGCTTCATAAGGCATTCGCACGCTCCTGAGCCGCGCCAGATTCGGTCGCTTGCCAGCGCTGATATTTCATATCTAAAATGTTTGCGCTAGGCTTGCAGCCGACGCCACTATCCCATTCAGTCTTTGCAACGAGTGCCACGGAGAGACCGCATGACCAGCACACAAGTTCTCAGTGATTTTGCCTCGGCGCTCGCTTCCGGCGCCGTCGAAGTGGTGGATTTGTCGGCGCCGCTTGGTCCGGAAACGCCGCTGATCAAACTGCCGCCGCAGATCGGCGCCAACACGCCGCCGATCGAGATTCACGCGATCTCGAACTACGATCAGACTGGGCCGTACTGGGCGTGGAATTGGCTCAAGCTCGGCGAGCATTCCGGCACTCATTTCGACGCCCCGGTGCATTGGATCAGCGGCCGCGATTACAAAGACGGCAGCACCGACACCATTCCGGTGAAAAATTTCGTGGCGCCGGCTTGCGTGATCGACTGCTCGGCCGAGACTGCCAAAAGCCCGGATTTTCTCCTCACCGTCGACGGCGTGAAAGCCTGGGAGAAGACCCACGGCGATATCCCGGCGGGCTGTTGGGTGCTGATGCGCACCGACTGGTACAAACGCAACGACAGTGAATCAAAATTCCTCAACGCCGACGACAAGGGACCGCATTCACCGGGCCCGACCGCCGAGACGATTCATTATCTGGTCGCCAAGGGGGTCATCGGTTGGGGCTCCGAGTGCGTCGGCACCGATGCCGGGTCGGCGGGCGGCATGGACCCGCCGTTTCCTGCGCACACGTTCATGCACAAGGCCAACCGCTACGGGCTCGCCAGCCTCTGTCAACTCGACAAGCTGCCGCCGAAGGGCGCGATCCTGATCGCTGCGCCGCTGAAAATTGTCAAAGGCACCGGCAGCCCGCTGCGCGTGCTTGCGCTCGTGCCGAAGAAGTAAGCCGGGCAAGCAGCAATGGCCGACGCCGACTATGTCATTGTCGGAAGCGGGATCAATGCGCTCGTCGCAGCGGCGCTCCTTGGGCGCAAAGGCCACAAGGTTCTGCTGCTCGAGCGCAATGACCGGATCGGCGGCTGCCTTCTCACCGAGGAGATAACGGCGCCGGGTTTCGTGCACGACGTGATGGCGACGACTTTCGTACTGTTCATCACCTCGCCGGCCTATGCGGAATTGGGGCCGGAGCTGGAGAAGCGCGGCCTTGCGTTTGCGCATACACCCGCCGCGACCGCGGTGCTGCTGCCGGACGGTCGGCATTTGATCTTGCGGATGGACCGTAAGGCAAACGTTGCCGCGTTCGAACAACTCGCGGTGGGCGACGGCGCGCGCTTCGACGCCGATATCAGCAAAGTCGGCGCCGATGCGCCTTTCATCTTCGCGCTTCTCGGCGGGTCGCTATGGTCGCGCGCGATGCTCAAGATCGTGGCGCGAGAAGCGTGGCGTCGCGGACTACGCGGGCTCGCCAATTTCTTCGGTGAATTGCTCGCCACCGCGCGCGCCTGGCTGGAGACGCGCTTTCAGTCCGACGTTGTCCGCGCCTTGTTCGCACCGTGGGTGCTCCACACCGGCCTTGGTCCCGAGAGTGCCTATTCGGGCCAGATGGCCAAGGTCATCGCCTTTGCGATCGAGGTCGCCGGCTCGCCCATCGTCAAGGGCGGCGCCAAAAATGCGCTGACGGCGTTCGAGCGGCTGATCCGCGATCAAGGTGGCGATATCCTCGTTGGCGCGGATGTGGAACGGGTGTTGCTCGATGGCAATGGCAGCGCGCGCGGCGCGCGGCTTGCCGGCGGCCGGGAGATCATCGCCGCCAAAGGCGTGATTTGTTCGGTGACGCCCAATCAGCTTTACGCACGCCTGCTCGACGGCGCCGCGCTGCCGGCCGAAGTGACGGAAGCCGTCGCGCAATATCGCTACGGTAAAGGCAACATGCAGATCCACTACGCGCTCAAGTCGCCGCCGAAATGGAAGGCGCCGGAACTGGGCACGGTGGCGCTGACGCATCTCACGCCGGGTCTCGACGGCGTGTCCAAGGCCGTCAACGAAGCCGAGCGGGGCATGCTCCCGGTCGTGCCGACCATCTGTGTCGGGCAGCCCGCTTCGTTCGATCCGTCGCGCTGTCCGCCCGGCGCTTCAATCCTGTGGCTGCAATTGCCCGAAGCGCCGCGCGTTTTGAAGGGCGACGCCGCCGGTGAAATCGCGGTGCCGGCCGATGGGCGCTGGACCGAAGCAGTGCGGGAGCAATACGCCGATCGGGTCGAGGCCATTCTCGCGGCACATCTCGAAGGCTTTCGCGACACCATCATCGCCCGGAAAGCGTATTCGCCAAGCGACCTTGAAGCACTCAACATCAATCTTGTCGGCGGCGACCCCTACGGCGGCTTTTGCGGCATCGACCAGTTTTTCCTCTGGCGGCCGTTTCACTCTTCCGTCAATCACCGCACGCCGGTGGCGCGGCTCTACCACATCGGTGCCTCGACCCATCCGGGACCGGGCCTCGCCGGCGGCTCGGGATTTCTGTTGGCCAAGGCCTTGGGCTAGCGTTTATCCAGACGCGGCTGCGCCAGCTTGGACTTGAAAGGGCGCAGCCACAAACACGGTCGTTCCGAGATTGCCGGCTAACCGGATACACCAAAGGCGATGCGATAGACCCATGGGCGGCATCAGTACAGACAGCATGGTGCCATGCTACGCTGCCAACAAATGTCCAAACGGTCGAACGTTTTGTGGGGAATTGGGTCGGCGATCCTTTCCGGCGCCCTGACGGCACTGGCAACTTCGCTCGAACCCTATTGGTGGGCCGCGTGGCTGGCGCCAATTCCCCTGCTGATTGCCGCATTCCGGTCATCCTACGGCGAGACTTGGCTATGGGTTGCCATCGCAACGCTTATCGGTCTCGCCGGCAGAGCTAGTTACGATGTGATGTTCCTCGGTTTCGTCGGCGAGGCGGTTATCGCGCTCGTTTTGGTGGCCGGCGTCGGTGTCGTCGTGACATTGACGCGGGCCATGGTGCGGCGGCGACAACATTTGCTCGCAATCTTTTTTTATCCCGCGGCGACGGCTGCGTTGGGCACGATCGTCGCTGCCGTTTCACCCCATGGCACGGCGGGTAGCCTCGCCTACAGCCAAGTGAAATTCCTGCCAGCGATTCAGATTGCTGCCGTAGCGGGCACCGCCGGTATCGTATTCACAATCGCTCTATTCGCCGCGCTGGTCGCGATCGCCTGGCATTGCCGGGCCGAATCGGCAAGGCCCTGGATCGTCTATGGTGTGCCAAGCTTCGTTGTCATCGCTGTGCTCGGTTATGGCTTGGCCCGGCTCGCCCAAGGCGAGGATGTCAGGACATTTCCGGTGGGTTTAGTGGTGAGCGATGTTGCCTCACCCGCACTTCACGCCGCCGTGGGTCCCAGCGACAGAAGTTGGACGGAATATGCGGCTACAATCCCCGGTTTGGCGAGTGCGGGCGCAAAGATCATCATTTGGCCGGAAAAGATCGCGCCGCTCGATCAGCCAGGGGTGCAGCGCGTCCGCAAATTGCTCGGCGAAGCCGCACATGCAGCCGGTGTCTATTTGGTTACGGGTGTCACCGTGATAAGCACGGACCATCTTGAAAATCGCGCATGGTTGTTCGCCCCGTCGGGCGAATTGATCGCTGATTACGCCAAGCAGCATCTGGTGCCGGGCTTCGAGGCCCGGTTCAAGCCCGGTGACGAAGATGTCGTGCGCTCGATCCTCGGCGCGCGGTTCGGCATCGCTATCTGCAAGGACATGGATTTCGCCCAGCTCGGACGCGCCTACTCGCGGCTAGGCATCAATGTCATGGTGGCGCCGGCTTATGACTTCGGCAGCGATGCTTGGTCTCATGCCAGTATGGCCGTGCTGCGAGGGGTCGAGGGTGGGTTCAGTGTGGTCCGCCCGGCGCGTCACGGGCTTCTGACCGTAAGCGATCGATACGGCCGCGTCGTCGATCACAAAGCCAGCGCCGACGCACCCGTAGTCAATCTCGAAGTCGCGGCGCCGCTCGGACCCGGCGAGGCAACACCGTACGCGCGGTTCGGCTATTGGTTCGGCTGGCTGTGCGTCGCATTCTCCGTCCTCGCCGCGCTCAGCTTGTTGATCAGGCCCTCAAAACGGTCGCCCACTCAAACTTGAACCGTCTCCGAAAGTGGCCGGCGCGAGGATTGATCGGGGACTGGGCTTTAGCGGCGACTCGGCATTTCTGTTGGCTAAAGCTTTGGGCTGAGCGGCTCCCGGTTTCTCTGCCGCCGACCGGCGTGATAGCTTATAAGCCAGGGTGAGGCGACTAGGCCGGGTGACCGATGATCCTCACGTTTTTGCGGCATGGCTCCAACGCGTGGCTCGCGCTTTTGCTGGCAGCGCTTGTTGTGGGATTCGTCACCGGCGTTTTCGCATTTTCAATATTGTGGATCGTGATCGGCGCGCTAACGTTTTACGTCAGCGAATACGGTTTTCACCGCTTTGCGTTCCACGCCGAACCGTCGCGGGTTTCGTTTGTGCGCAAATTGCAGCATCGGCTGCACTATGATCATCACACCGAACCCGAACGGCTTGATCTCCTGTTCCTGCCGGTCTGGTTTCTGATCCCCAATCTCGTTGTAACGGCGCTCGGCTATGCGCTGCTTTTTGGTTGGGCCACGGTCGCATCCGCAATGTTCGGTGTGACGCTGGCGATCTTCCAGTACGAGTGGGTGCACTATGTCGCCCACGTGCCCTATCAGCCGCGCACGCGCGCGGGACGCTGGCTCAAGCAATATCACCTGCGCCATCACTTCATCAGCGAGAAATTCTGGTTTGGCGTGTCCAATCCATCGATGGATTTCGTCGGCCGCACCTACAAGGCCGCGCGCGATGTGACTCGCAGCACGACGACGCGGAAGCTTTACGGCTAGACAAAATAGCTATCGCAGACCGGCCAGATCTGCCGTGAGCTTGCCCGGTGCGCTTTGACGTCGCACGCGCACGATTGACGCATCGAGCATCCGTACCGCCGCATCGTGGATTGCGGCGTATGATTTCGAGGCTCCGGTTTGGGAGCTTGAATTCTGTGGACGAACGGAGCTGCCCTCGTACTGAAAGCCAGGAGGAGGAAATCCATGATCGAGCAGTTATCAACTTTTCCGGACAATGTTCTCGCATTTGTCTGTCGAGGACAAGTAACGAGGGCAGACTATGACACGGTTCTTGTGCCGGCCGTCGAGAAGGCGCTCGCGAAGCTGACCCGAGTCCGGCTCTACTACGAAATCGCTACGGACTTCACCGGCATCGATCCCGGCGCCATGTGGGAGGACTTTAAGGTCGGCATGGAGCATCTCACGCGCTGGGAGCGCATTGCTGTCGTCACCGACGTAGAATGGATAAGGAACACGTTTCGTCTTTTCGGTTTCCTGATGCCGGGCACAGTGAAATTGTTTTCGACATCTGAGGCTGCACGAGCGCGTTCGTGGATCACCTCCACCAGTTGAACGCATGAGCGACTGGCTGTGGATCGCCATTGTCATCGAGGCGATGGCTTTGCTCTCCTGGATCGCGGCCGCCGTCACGCGGCAGTGAAATTCGCTTTCTTTTTCGGCTTCAACGTGATGTTGCCAGTCGCATGTCTGCATTTGACCGAGCGCGGTAGTCTTGACTGGCGCGCGACCGTCGCTGTCGGCAGTGTTGTCGTTTACCTGCTGGATATGAACGTGGTCATTCTGCTCTGGACGAGGGACACGGCAATGTCGAAGCTCGATCGCAACCTCAGCGCTATCGAGAAGAATGTCCTCCCCTTTGTCATGGCGAATACTGCTGGCTGGCTCTATTGCCTGCCGTTTTATTTCATAGGTCGGCGAACCGGACCGCCGAACTGGATGGACGTGCTTGCCCTTGTTGTTTACGCGCTGGGAACCGTCATTCACTTTGGCGCCGACGTGCAAAAGAAGCGGTTCAAGGCGAATCCGGGGATGAAAGGTCGTGTGCTCGACCAAGGCCTCTGGCGGTACAGCCGTCATCCCAACTACTTCGGCGACCTGCTCGTTTACACCGGTTGGGCACTCTTTGCCACCAATCCGTGGGCTTGGCTGGCGCCTGCGGCAAACCTCATGCAATATGTCTTTGACGCCATACCGAAGAATGAGAAATGGGCTGCGGATCGATACGGACAGGCGTGGTCCGACTATACGGCTCGTACAAATCGATTGATCCCTTGGGCGAGACGTACCCCCGCGGCGGCAAGCGAGAAAACGGGCTAAGCTCTTTATTCTGGATCGCTGCGATCGGCCGAAAGTCTCAAATTGGCACTTCGTGACGCTTTTGGGACGCCCGTACAACGGTCGCGACCGGGTAGGAGCGGACCTTCGGCCCGCTACGCCCAACAAGCCAGATTATGAGCGCATCGCGCCTTCTCCCGTTGAGATGAACGTCGCGTGTTTAAAGCGTGGCGATGGTCTTGAGTGCGCCGTCGAGCGCAATGCCGTTTTCGTCCATCAGCGCAGCGTCGCGCAGGCGGCGCATCCAGTCGGCGGCGTCCGACCGCGCGGCAAGCAGCGGCACGGCGCCGATGACGCGTTCGAACTTTGATTCACCGCGGGCATGCGTATCGGAATAGCCTTTGATCAAGCGGCGGGCGTTAATGACCTCGACGGCGAGGTCGTAGTTTTGGGCGACGTAGGTAGAAGCAAGCGCCAGCCACTTATCCATATGCGCTATTTCGCGCTTGTGTCGCAGCGTCGTGCGGCGGATCGGCTTCAGTGCCGAAAGCACATAAAGCATCAGAAACCAGTGCAGTGTTCCGGAGCGCACGCGGCGGCCCTTGCGGAACGCCCAACCAAACAAGGTTGGATTTCCCTCAATGAAACGGCCAAGCGCCGCCGGCATGGTGCCGGCCACTTCCTCAAGCCGCGGATGCATGTATTCGGTGGTGTAAACAATCTGTCCATCGCCGACCGAATTCTCGCGCAGCACGCGATCATAACGGGAGCGGCGGGTCTTGAGATCGGCGATACGGATCACGTCGTCATACGACATCGCGATCGCAACATATTTGGCCGCCGCAGCAGTCAACGCGAACGACTTGGCCGCGCCGCCATTGCTGCGATCAAGCTCATAAATCTTGGTGACGCGATCGAGATACTCGTTCGCGTAGGCCGGATCCTGAAAGTCTGTGAGCTGTTTGACGCCGGCGAACAGCATCTCCCGCAACGCCTCGGGGAATTCGCGGATGCGCGCTAATAGCTTGTCGAGATCGGCGCGCCCGGCCGAGGCCGGCAACGGCGCAAATCGCTTGGCCGGTTTTTTGGCAACGGGCTGTGCCGCGGCCGGCGGCTGCGCGGCCTGGTCGTAGGCGGCGCCAAATGCTTTGAGGCTCGTTTCGGCGCCGCGGCCGCCGGATTTGATGATGGCTTCAAAGGCATCGCGGCCGAACGGCAGCGTGC
The DNA here is from genome assembly GCA_963791955.1 of uncultured Alphaproteobacteria bacterium. Taxonomy (GTDB): domain Bacteria; phylum Pseudomonadota; class Alphaproteobacteria; order Rhizobiales; family Xanthobacteraceae; genus BOG-931. The sequence continues at coordinate 492,487 of CAWBUO010000014.1, read as the reverse complement.
CGGATGCCGCGAGCGTGCCGAACAGGCACGCGGAAATCATGCTGTTGTTTTTGTTTGCCAGGCTTTCCATGTCGAAGGCGATCATGCGCTTGGCTGCAACGCCTGCGGCTTCCATGACGACATTCGGATCGGCCGTGGCGTCGCCGGGTTTCTCCTTCTCGGCGGTCGAATACAAACGATGAGTAGAGGCTATCAAAGTCGTGCGGTCGGGCGTCACCAGCCCGCGGAGGATCGAGCGGCCGGCCTCGATTAATTCGGCGGCAAGGACGATGTCGACTTCACCTTGCGCCGGCATCAGCGAGAGGATCGGTGCGCGGCCCGCCTTCGGGGGCAGCATCTCGACGTAGTAGATCGTCGCGCCGGTGCGTTGCGCGACGCCGGGAACTGAAGTGGATTGGGCGTGCCAGCCTTGCGCCTCGGCGAGGGCCACGATCCAGTCGGCAAGCACGCCGCCGCCTTGGCCGCCCATCGCCATCACGGCGATGCAGACAGGCCGCTCCGCCGTGAACCGCATCGGCGTCGGCTGCGTCGGCGTTGCTGAGAGATCGTTCATCGGCCGAACGTCCGCATCAATCCGCGAAGACAACGCGGCGGGCTTCGCGGCGGTTTTGCAGGAAGCCGATCACCGAGCGCCGCAGCCCGGACATGAAGCGGTCGAACCAGGTCGGATTGTGAATGATGTCGGCGCGGTAGAACGACGGACACAGCACCGCTGCCTCCGATACTTCGCCGCAATTGCCGCATCCGACGCAATTGTTGTCGATCGCCGCCACAGGATCGTCCTTCAGCGGATTGTCGGTGTGTTTGACCGAAAGCGACGGACAACCCGAAAGCCTGATGCAGGCGTGATCGCCGGTGCAGACATCCTCGTCGACGCCGAAACGCTCGCGCACCATGCGTTGTCCGTCGCGTACCGATTTCTGAAACAGCGGATTCACCCGGCGCTGCTTGTTGAGCATGCACTCAGAGGAGGCGACGATCACTTTCGGGCCGCTCTCTTTTGAGGTCAGCGCGTCGCGCAACGTGTCGCGCATCCAGGCGACGTCATACGTGCGGTCGGTATGCCGCACCCATTTGACGCCGACGCCCTTCACGGCATGAACGATGGTGTTGTTGGTGGCGCGCGCCGGGTTGAGCGCGCGTGAGGAAGGAATGTCCTGACCGCCGGTCGCCGCCGAGTAGAAATTGTCGACAACCATGATCACGCCATCCTGTTTGTTGTAGACGGCGTTGGCGATGCTGGTGGAAAGGCCATTGTGCCAGAAGCCGCCGTCGCCAATGACGGAGATCGGTTTTTTGTCGGCTTTGACGTTAAAGGCGGAGGACGACGCCGGGCCCAGTCCGTAGCCCATGGTCGTGGCACCAATGTTAAAGGGCGGCAGGCTCGCAAACAAATGGCAGCCGATGTCACCGGCAACCTGGTGCTCGCCAAGCTCTTCCTGAACGAGCTTCATCGCGGCAAAGATCGGCCGCTCCGGGCAGCCGATACAGAAGCTCGGCGGCCGTGGCGGCACGGATTTCGCAAGCTCTTTCACCTTGGGGTCGGCAAGGACATTGGAAGCATCGGGAGGAGGGGGTGAATTGCCGAGCAGATTTCTGCCGTGCAACTCAAGAAAGGCTTTGATGCCCTTGGTGACGACTTGGGGCGTGTACTCGCCGGCCATCGGCAGCACGTCCTTGCCGCTAATCCTGGTCTGGATGTCACGGCGGCGGAGAATGGTGTTCAGCGCCTGTTCGATGAATTCCGGCTGACCCTCCTCAACCATGAGGATCGCCTTTTTGCTGGCGGCGAAAGCGGCGACTTCGTCGTCGATCAGCGGGTAGGTGACGTTTAGGCAATAAATCGGCACCGCGGTTTCGCCGTAGACATCGGCGAGGCCGAGCTGCTGCAAGGAGCGTAGCACCGAATTGTACATGCCGCCCTGGACGATAATGCCGACGTCGGCCGTCTCGGGGCCGAAAAATTCGTTGAGCTTGCGCTCTTTGATGAATTTCACCGCGGCCGGCCAGCGCTGCTCGACCTTTTCGCGCTCGTGCAAATACGAGGCCGGCGGCAGCACGACCCGGTTGGTGTCACGGCGCGGATGTTCCAGCGCCTGGCGTAAGGTGAAGCTCGGTTTCTTGTTGGCCTTGGTGGTGAAGCGGCCGTGGACGTGACAGGCGCGGATGCGGACTTCCAGCATCACCGGCGTGTGTGAGACTTCGGAAAGTTCAAAACCATCTTCCACCGCCTTGACGATGGTCGGCAGGTTCGGTCGCGGGTCAAGGAGCCAGACCTGCGATTTCATGGCGAACGGATGCGAGCGTTCCTGCATGATCGAGGAGCCTTCGCCGTAATCCTCGCCGATAATGATCAGCGTTCCGCCGGTGACCCCGCCGGACGCAAGGTTGGCGATGGCATCGGAAGCGACATTGATGCCGACCGGCGATTTGAACGTGACCGCGCCGCGGATCGGATAATGCACCGATGCGGCCAGCGTTGCGGCCGCTGCGGCTTCCGAAGCTGAGTTCTCGAAATGCACACCGAGTTCGTCGAGCACGTCCTTGGCGTCGGCGAGCACATCCATCAAATGCGAGATCGGCGCGCCCTGATAACCGCCAACATACGATACGCCGGATTGCAGCAGCGCCTTGGTGATGGCGAGAATGCCTTCGCCGCGGAATTCCTCGCCTTCGCCCAGTTTGAGGTCCTGCACTTCGCGTGCAAACGATCGTTCCGCCATGAAAGCCTCCGGGGCCGAATCGCCAATAAACCGAGGCCGGCCAATCCAGTAAAGTACTTATGAAACCTTCTAATTGGTCTTGCAACGGCCGCGACAGCGGATCGTGCATGCGATAATCGCTCTAGCCGCACCTTCGCCGGGTGGTGATGCCGGGGTGCCGGAACAGCCCAAAAAATGGTGCTTAAAATTGCTGAAAAAAGCCCAATGCGTCAGCTTGTCCCGGTGTTGTTTTAGGTTTAAAGTATATTGTTTCCATGCATCCGCGGACTACGCGCGCTGCGTACGGGTCGAGCACGCTGCGTATAGGTCGAGCACAAAGTCCGCCCGCGGCGGTCTAACGGGGAGTGTCGAACCATGTTCAACGTCACGCGACGTCAGGCTCTCGCGGCCAGCGGCGGTCTTCTGACAACATTGCTTGCGCCGCAGCGCTTTGCAATTGCTGCTTCCAGCGGCACGCTCAACATCGCTTTCAACGTGAACCTGCCGTCCTTCGATCCCCAAACCGGCCCGTCGTCGGTCAATCCGACCATCCAGGCGATCTATCGTTCGGTCTTTGATCAATATGTCGGCCAGAAGCCAAATCTCTCGTTCGAGCCCGGCCTGCTCACGGCATGGGGTTGGAATGACGACAAGAGCAAAGTCTGGATGGATGTGAGAGAGAATGTCGTCTGGCACGACGGCACTCCGTTCACACCAGACGACGTCATTTGGTCGATCCAGCGCGAAGGCAAGGCGGATGGCGGCAACCCGGTTGCTTTCATCTGGGCCGGCCTCGACAACTTTAAAGTCGACGGCAAGCGCATTACTGCGGACGTGAAGCAATACGATCCGGTCATCTTCAAATGGATGGCGTTCCTGACCGGCTATGTGCTCCCCAAGGCCTATTTCGAGAAGGTAGGTCCGCAAGGCTTTGAGAAAGCCCCAATCGGCACCGGCCCGTACATGGTCGATGCCTACGAAGGCAATGCTTACCTGCGGCTCAAGGCCAATCCGAAATACTGGGGCGGCAAGCCCGCCTTTGAGACCGTGGTATTCAAGTTTGTTCCCGATGCCACGAGCCGCGTCGCCGAGATCGAAAGCGGCTCATCGGACGTCACTCTCGAAGTGCCGTATGAGGAGTACGATCGGCTCAGGAAAAAGGCCGGTTTGAAGGGCGAGGTCACGCCGATTTCGGATATCGGCATGATCTTCATCACCAACGGCGGGATAATGGACGACAAGAACGTCCGTCTCGCCATGTGCCATGCCGTTGACAAAGAAGCGATCGTCAAGCGGCTCCTGCGCGGTTACGGCGTGCCGATCGCCACGCTCGAGGCACCGCCATACGCGGCCTTCGATCCTTCGATCAAAGTCGCGCACGATCCGGCTTTGGCGAAGAAGCTCCTTGCCGCCAGCGGGTACTCGAAAGAGAAGCCGGCCAAGTTCACCATTCAGACGACGCGCGGCTTTAAGCCGAAGGATTACGAGATGATCCAGGCGATCGTGGGGATGTGGCGCAATGTCGGCATCGATGCCAACATTGAAATCTACGAAATCGCCAAGCATTTTGAGTTGCGCATGTCGCATAAGCTCGCTCCGGCGGCGTTCTATAATTGGGGCAATGCGATCGGCGATCCGACCACATCGACCGGCTTTGCGATGTTCTCGAAATCGCCGCACTGTGCATTTCACGCCGCGGATCTCGACGCCAAGATCGGCCCGCTCTGGGGCGAGAAGGACGAGAAGAAGCGCATCCAGGGCTGGAAAGACGTGGATCGCTACATCGCCGAGCAGGGTTACGTGCTGCCGCTGCTGCAATACGCCCAGCCGGTCCTCTACAAGTCCTCTCTCAAGGTGACCCCGAATGTTTCGGGCGCCTTGCAACCAACGCTGGTCTCGAAGGCCTAAGATCACGCGTCGATGCGGTCCGCCGCCGCGCCGGGGCGCGGCGGGCATCGACGCTATTAGCTTCAAGGACCGTTGATGCTTCTTGCCGTCGTCGTCAACCGCATGGCCATGGCCCTGCTCACACTCGCGGGCGTCGCGGTCGTCGTATTCGTGCTGCTGCGCGTTGTTCCCGGCGATCCTGTCTCCATGATGATCTCACCGGGCGCGAGCCCGGCCGATATAGCCGCGCTGAGGGCGCATTACGGTTTGGATGCGCCGCTGCTCACTCAGTTTTGGATCTGGATCAAGGGCGCGGTGATCGGCGACTTCGGGACTTCGATCACGCTTCACGTCTACGTAACGGACGTGTTGGCTTCCCGATTGCCCGCTACGCTCGAACTTGCAATTGCTGCGCTAATCGTCGCGGTGATTTTAGGCGGTGGCTTCGCGATTGCGGGCACGCTGATGCGGCGCACCGTCGGCGAGACTGTCATCGATGGTTTGAACTCTATCCTGCTCGCCGTACCCGACTTCATCTGGGCGCTGGCGTTGGTGCTGCTGTTTGCAGTCGCCATTCCGGTTTTGCCGCTAACCGGACGCATCGATCCGGAGCTGGCGGAGGGTTTTGCGACCAGATTCTATCTGCTCGAAAGCATTGTGACTGGCCGATTTGCGGTAGCCGGCAATATCATCAGCCACATGGCGATGCCAACGATCGCGCTCGCGCTGCCGCTCGCCGCCGTCATCGTCCGTTTGCTCAAACAATCGCTGAAGGAAGCGATGACACAGGACTATGTGCTGCTGGCCCGGATCAAAGGCTTCCGCGAGCTTCGGCTGGTGCTGCAGGAAGCACTGCGCAACGCGATCGGCCCGACGCTGGCGCTGACCGGCGTTCAATTTACCTTCCTAATTGGCGGCACTGTGATCGTCGAGCGCATTTTTTCTTACCCAGGGATTGGCAATCTTGCGATTGACGCGGTGATCAACCGCGACTTCCCGCTGATCCAGGGACTGGTCCTGTTGTTCGGATTGATCTTCATCCTCATCAACATCGGGGTCGATCTTACGGTTGCGACGCTCAATCCACGACTACGGCATGGCTGAGCCGGAACCGGCACAAAGTGGAACACTGGACACCAACAACTGCGACAGCGACTCAGGATAACGGCCCGCAGCCGCCCTCCGTTGTCGCGCGGCTTGCCCGGGACCCAAAAGTCGTTTGCGCGGGCGGCTTCATTGTTTTGTTGATCATTCTCGCTGTTGCGGCGCCATGGGTGGCTCCCCAGGATCCATTGGCCCAGAATCTGCTGATTGCGACTGTACCGCCCATCGGCTTTGCCGACGCTGAGCCGGGATATTTGCTCGGCACCGACGGGCTTGGGCGCGATGTACTTTCGCGGGTCATCTTCGGTACGCGGGTATCGCTCACGGTTGCTTTCGTTGCCGCCGGGCTTGCCTGCCTGATCGGGTCGCTGCTCGGCCTTTTTGCCGGCTTTCTCGGCAAATTCGTGGATGCGCTGATTTCGCGGCTGGTGGATATCTGGATGGCGTTTCCGCCGGTGCTGCTTTCCATTCTGCTGGTCGCGGTCATCGGCGCCGGCCTGCATTCAGTAATCATCGCGATCGTGGTCATCGACTGGACTCGGTTCTGCCGCGTGGTGCGCACCGAAACCATGGGGCAGGCGCAGATGGACTATGTGGTGGCCGCCAGGACCATCGGCTTCTCGAACCCGGCGATTCTATTCCGCGAAATTCTCCCGAATGTCGTGCCGGTGCTGATTGCATTACTCACCCTCGAAATGGGTATTGCGGTTGTGGTCGAGGCGATCCTGTCCTTCGTTGGCCTTTCGGTGTCTTCGGACACGCCGACCTGGGGCGGCATGATCGCGGAGGGCCGCCAGATCGTGCACGAGGCCTGGTGGGTGCTGGCGGTGCCTCTGGTGGCGCTGTTCGCGACCGTGATCGCTTTCAATCAGCTCGGCGATGGACTGGCCCGCAGCCTCGATCCGGTGCTCCGCCGATGAGCGAGCCGAGGCTGTTTATCGATTCTCTCAGCGCGGTTTCGCTGCGCGATGGCGGCAAGCCGATCTTGCGCCGGGTCTCGCTCGGTGTCGGCACCGGCGAAGTGCACGGACTTGTCGGCGAGAGTGGCGCGGGAAAGTCGACCATCGCGAAGGCTATCCTCGGCATCATTCCATCGCAGGTGAGAGTGACCGGCGGACAAATTGGGTTTGAAGGCCGCGATTTGCTGGCGCTGTCAGCGAGCGAACTGCGCGCCGTGCTCGGACGCGACATCGCGCTCGTTCCGCAAGACCCTTCCACCGCACTTAATCCGGCCCGGCGGATCGACGCGCAGATGACCGACGGGCTGCGGCTCAAGCGCGGACTTTCCGCCAAAGCGGCTCGCCAACGCGCCGGTGCGCTGCTCGACGAAGTTCAGATTCGCGATCCGGAACGCGTGCTCAGCTCTTTTCCGCACCAGCTTTCGGGTGGCATGCGCCAACGTGTGCTGATTGCCGCCGCCTTCGGACTAGAGCCCAAGCTCGTCATTGCCGATGAGCCGACAACGGCGCTCGACGTCACCGTGCAAAAACAGATTCTGCGGCTGATCCGTTCGCTGCAAGAACGTCATGGGACCAGCGTGCTGTTCGTCTCTCACGATCTCGGGGTGGTGGCAAAGATTTGCGATCGCGTGACCGTGCTGTACATGGGCAAAGTCGTCGAGCAGGGGGGTACAGCCGACGTACTGACGTCTCCCCGTCACGCCTATACCAAGGCCTTGCTGGCGGCCAATCCCCGGTATGATCGTCCGGATATCGGCCTCGAACCAACGCCGCCTGAGGTCATTGCGGCACTCCGCGCCGAGATCGCGGCTTTCGATTCGAACAATCAGGGCGCGCCTCATGGCTGATCTGCTTGTCGCGACGGGCCTTGTGGTCTCTTACCATCAGACGCACGGATTTCTGTCGCCGGCGAAACCGGCTGCCACGGTGCTGCACGGCGTCGACATTCGTGTCGGCAAGGGTGAAACCGTCGGCATCGTTGGCGAGTCAGGCTCCGGCAAGACTACGCTCGGACGCGCCCTGCTTGGTCTGGTCGCGCCTTCCGCGGGCACGGTCTTGTTTGACGGGGCCCATATCACCGGCCTCGACCAGCGCGCCCGGCAGCCGTTTCGCCGACGTATGCAGATGATCTTTCAGGATCCGATGTCTTCGCTCAATCCGCGGCAGACCATTGGGCGGATTCTGATCGAGCCGATCCTGCTGCATGGACTGGCGACCGACCACGCCACCGCATTGGCGCTGGTATACGGCGTTCTCGACCGCGTTGGGCTGTCGCGAGGCACGGTCGACCGTTACTCGTTCGAGCTTTCCGGCGGGCAGCGGCAGCGCGTCGGCATCGCGCGTGCGGTTGTGCTGCAGCCGGACTTCGTTCTGGCCGACGAGATCGTGTCCGGACTTGACGTGTCGACGCAGGCCCAGGTGCTGCGCCTGCTCAAAGAGCTGACCAGCGAAATGCATCTCGCGCTGGCCTTCATCAGTCATGACCTTTCGGTCATCCGCTCGATCTGCCAGCGCGTCGTCGTCATGCATGACGGCCGGGTCGTCGAAGAAGGTCCTTGCGAGCAGGTTTTCGCCGCGCCGCGCGCCGACTACACCCGCATGTTGATCGATGCCATTCCGCTACCGACAGTCGATCCCGGCTGGCTTAACCGCGGGGCCGCCGTGGAAATTGCTGCAACCGCCTGAAGCCAAAATCGCGCCGCCGGCAACGGGGCTGCCCGGTGCGATCCTTACACCCGACCCCAACCCAGGAGGTAATCGTGTTTCAGTTAACCCGCCATCTCGCCATCGCAGCGCTCGGCGCCGCGATGCTCGCCGGCATAGCCACTGCCCGCGCCGACGGCATGCCCGGTCTGCGCGGACACGATCACACCGGCATCACGGTGCCGGATATGAAGCAGGCGACCGACTTCTTCATCAACGTGCTCGGTTGCAAAGAGGCGATGTCGTTCGGCCCGTTCTCGGACGACAAAGGCGATTTCATGCAGCAACTCGTCAACGTCAACCCGCGGGCGGTTATCAAGAATATCACGCTGGTGCGCTGCGGTTACGGCTCCAATATCGAGCTGTTTCAGTATACGTCGCCTGACCAGAAAAATATGACGCCGAAGAACAGCGACATCGGCGGCTACCACATCGCCTTCTACGTCGACGACATCAAGGCGGCGAAGGCCTACCTCGACGGTAAAGGCGTGAAGACCTTCTTCAATCTCCCGGTGGAGCAGGGACCGGCCGCGGGACAGAGCATCTTCTATTTCCTCGCCCCCTGGGGCCTGCAATTGGAGGCGATCAGCTATCCGAAAGGCATGGCCTACGAGAAATCGTCGCCGGTCATTCTGTGGTCGCCAAAGGATCCCGCGAAGTGAATTAAGTCTGCAAACACGTCATGTCCGGCGGCAACGCCGGGCATGACTGGCTGTGTGGTTATTCGCGCCGGGATTGTTCGCGGACGAAGTTGATGATCGCGGAGAAGTCGGCGCCGCTGTGTCCTTCTTGGGCGAAACGCTCGTAGATCTCCGCGGCCCGCGCGCCCAGTGCCGTGTCCGCCTTGACCGATCCTGCGGCCTCTTTCGCCAGCTTGAGATCCTTCAACATCAACGCTGCGGCGAAGCCGGGTTTGTAACCGTTATTCGCCGGACTAGCAGGCACCGGCCCCGGCACCGGGCAATAACTGGTCAGCGACCAGCATTGCCCCGATGAAGCCGAAGCGACGTCGAACAGAGCCTGGTGCGAGAGGCCAAGCTTTTCGCCCAGCACGAACGCCTCGCTCACCGCGATCATCGACACGCCAAGAATCATGTTGTTGCAGATTTTCGCCACCTGACCGTTGCCGGCCTCACCGCAATGCACAATGCGCTTGCCCATGCGCTCGAGCACTGGTTTGCCGCGTGCGAACGCGGCTGCCGATCCGCCAACCATGAAGGTGAGCGTCGCCGCCTTGGCGCCGCCGACGCCGCCGGAGACCGGGGCGTCGAGCGTGGCGATGCCACGCGCGGCTGCGAGCGCATGCGCCTTGCGGGCGCTGCTGACATCGATTGTCGAGCAATCGATGAATAATGTGCCCTGCCGGGCGTGCGGCACCATGTCGTTCCACACCGACAACACATGCTCGCCGGCCGGGAGCATGCTGATGACGACGTCGGCGTTTTCGACGCAGGCTTTCGCATTGGCGACGATCTGCACGCCGTTCCGGGCGGATGCTTCGCGCGACGCCGGTACAACATCGAAGCCCAAGACGTGCTCGCCGGACGTCACGAGATTGGCGGCCATCGGGCCGCCCATGTTTCCGAGGCCGATAAATCCGATGTGCGGCATGTGCGTTGGCCTTTTTTCAATCTGCGAACGTCAGTTCCAGGGCACCGACCGACTTAAAGTGCCGATCGACGATTTCAGCTGTGACGTCTTCGATCTTGTCCGGACGCCACTTCGGATTTCGGTCTTTGTCGACGATCGTCGCGCGGACGCCTTCGATGAAATCATGTCCCGCGATGCAGGCCAGCGCGATCCGATAGTCCTGCCGGAAGCTGTCTTCAACTCTTGCGAAGGATAGCGCGGCGCGGACATTGCGCAACGTGACCTTGAGCGATGTGGGGGAGGCTTTTCCCATCGCCGCGAGCGCAGAGCGAGCTTCATCAAGATTGCCGGAATTTAGGCGTTCGAAGATCGTCTCGACATCGTTAGGGTCGAAGCAATTATCGATCCATCGTTGTGCCGCTTGTAGCTTGCCCGGAATTGGCGCGATCGACATCTCGCTAAGGCGCCCTCGCACGTCTTCGGCGACGCGGCAATCGGCGAGCGCGGACGGAAGCTCTGTAAGTTTCGCCGCCGCAATGTGCAGGTCGGCAAACCCGCAAAACATCGCATCGGCTGCGTTCATGCGATCGCCGGTCAGTGCCAGGTAAGTGCCGGCGTAGCCCGGAGCCCGCGCCAGCAGAAAGGACGCACCGACATCGGGAAAGAATCCAATTCCGACTTCGGGCATCGCCACCGCCGATCGCTCGGTGACAATGCGGTGCGAGGCATGCGCCGAAATGCCGACGCCGCCGCCCATCACCACGCCGTCCATAACCGCGATCACCGGCTTCGGGTAACGCGCGATCAGGACGTTCAGGTGGTATTCGGTCGACCAGAACTGCTGGGGGAGGGGACTTTTCGACTTGGCCGCGTCGTACAGCGCACGGATATCGCCGCCGGCGCACAGGCCGCGCTCGCCCGCGCCATCAACGAGGACTGCGCCGACCTCGGGATCCGTTGCCCAGGAGCGCAAGTATTTCGTCATGGTGACGGCCATATCGAGCGTCAGCGCGTTGAGCGCTTTCGGCCGATTGAGCGTAATCCGCCGCAACGCCCGCTCGGCGCGAACGATGACATCACCCTCGTGAAGAACCATTGCGCTTATCGTCCGACCAGGCTTCTTGCGATGATAAGGCGCATGATCTCGTTGGTGCCTTCGAGAATCTGATGCACGCGCAAATCGCGCACGATCTTCTCGATGCCGAATTCCGAAAGATAGCCGTACCCCCCATGCAGTTGCAGCGCCTGGTTGGCGACCTCGAAGCAGGCGTCGGTGACGAAACGTTTGGCCATGGCGCAAAGCTGCGTTGCATCGGCATCGTGCCGGTCAAGCGCGGCGGCGGCGCGCCATAACAGCGTGCGCGACGCTTCAAGCGCTGTCACCATATCGGCGAGACGGAATTGCAGCGCCTGAAATTCGTCGAGGCGCTTGCCGAAGGCCTTGCGCTCTTTCATGTAGGCGAGTGCCTTGTCGAGCGCGCTCTGGGCGCCGCCGAGCGAACATGCCGCGATATTCAGACGGCCGCCGTCGAGCCCGGCCATGGCGATCTTGAAACCGATGCCTTCCTCGCCCAGTCGGTTCTCGAGCGGCACGCGCGCGTCCTGGAAAACGACGGCGCGCGTCGGCTGCGCGTTCCAGCCCATTTTGCGTTCATTCGCACCAAGCGAGATGCCGGCGGTGTCACCCGGTACGACCAACGTCGAAATCCCGGACGGCCCGGTGCCGCCGGTTCGGGCCATGACCACGTAAAGGTCGCCGGCGCCGGCGCCGGAGATGAATTGCTTTTGACCGTTGAGCACATAATGGTCGCCGTCACGCACAGCCCGCGTTGCGAGCGCTGCGGCATCCGAACCTGCTCCGGGCTCAGTCAAACAATAACTGGCAAGAAGCTCCATCGTGCACAGTTTCGGCAGCCACTTCCGGCGCTGCGCTTGCGATCCGTAGGCATCGATCATCCACGCGGCCATGTTGTGGATCGACATATAAGCCGCGACGGTAGGGCAACCGGTGGCAAGCGCCTCGAAGATCAAAGCCGCATCGAAACGCGAGAGCGCCGACCCGCCGACATCTGCGGCGATATAGACCGCGCCCATGCCAAGTGCTGCGGCTTCACGCATCTCGGCAACCGGAAAGTGTTTGGTTTCATCCCAGGCCAAAGCGTGCGGTGCAAAGACTTCGGCGGCGAACGCCTGGGCCATGTCGCGAACCGCGATTTGGTCCTCTCCGAGCGAGAACTGAGGCGCAGCGCCCGGGGATTTATCGAGCATGAGGACGTTTCCCGGCCCGGCGGCTTATTCAGTCAGGATCGCAGCGGTTTTTGCGTCAAAATGCCTGGGCCTGGAAGTCGAAATAGCATTGTCGTTTTCGTCCAGCAATGCGAGAATTCGTGTTAAACGTACTGATAACGTACGCTGGTGACCGTGGATTGGGGGATCTGTGGTTTCCGCGTCGCTACGCGTTCGGGCTGTTGATACCGGGCGATTTGGCGGCGTCCTAGAACCGCAGAAGCGGCATAGTCCCCTGGTTGCGAGCGGCGCGCTTCTTTAGCGAAGCGTGGTGCAAAATGCGGGGCGGAGGAACGCCGTGAAGGCTATTGATCGCAGCTTAGACACGCTGCCAAAGATCTTAATACATAATGCCGCCGCGATCGGCGCGCGGCCGGCCATGCGCCACAAGGATCTCGGTATCTGGCAGACATGGACCTGGACGCAAATGCTCGAGGAGATTCGCGCTTTCTCGGTTGGGCTGGCTGAACTCGGCCTCAAACGCGGCGACAAATTTACCATCGTCGGAAGCAATCGGCCGCGTCTTTACTGGGCTATGTGCGCCGGACAAGCGCTCGGCGCTGTGCCCGTGCCGGTCTATGCCGACGCCGTAGCTGATGAAATGGCTTATGTGCTGGCGCATGCCGAGGTGACCGTTGCGGTGGTCGAAGACCAGGAGCAGGTCGACAAGATCATCGCGGTATCTGATCGGCTGCCGCGGCTCGGCAAAGTCATCTATGACGAGCCGCGCGGACTAAAGGATTACGTCCAAGGCCGGCTGAACTCATTTGAGGACATCCAGAGCATCGGCCGCAACAAGCTTGCAAGCGATGCCCAGTGTCTGAAGCAGTGGGAAGCGGGCGTCGCCGAGGGCAAGGGCAGCGATCTCAGTGTCATCCTTTATACTTCGGGGACGACGGGACGCTCCAAGGGAGTCATGCTCACCTACGAGAATACGATTATCTCTGCGCGCAACGCCAATGCCTTCGATCATCTCGATCAAAATGAAGAGGTGATCGCCTATCTGCCGCTGGCGTGGGTCGGCGACTATGTTTTCTCATACGTACAGGCTTACGTCGCGGGTTACTGTGTCAATTGTCCGGAAGCAGCCGACACGGTGGTGCAGGATCGCCGCGAGATCGGTACAACCTACGCATTCGCGCCGCCCCGGGTCTACGAAAACGTCCTGACCCTGACGACGGTGCGCATGGCGGACGCCGGAGCGATCAAACGCAAGGTGTTCGATTTCTTCATCGGCGTGGCCGGGCGCTGGGGCGAGAAGATTCTTGATGGCGCGAAAGTGCCGCTGACGGCGCGGCTTCTCTATGCCATCGGCAATCTTCTGGTTTACGGGCCGCTGATGAACCAGTTTGGGCTGTCGCGCGTCCGCGTTGCCTATACCGCCGGTGAAGCAATCGGACCGGAAATTTTTCGCTTCTGGCGCGGGGTCGGCCTGAACTTAAAGCAGCTTTACGGGCAGACCGAGGCCTCAGTCTACATCACCGCCCAGTCGGACGGCGAAATTCATTCCGACACCGTGGGCAAGGCTTCGACGGATGTCGAGATCAAGATTTCCGACGCCGGCGAAGTTCTGTTCCGTTCTCCCGGTGTGTTCGCCGGATATTACAAAGATCCGGACAAGACTGCCGAAGTACTGACGCCGGATGGCTGGGTGCATACCGGAGATGCCGGCTTTTTCGATCCGAAGACCAACCAGCTAAAAATCATCGACCGTGCCAAAGACCTCGGCCACCTGAAAGACGGCACGGTGTTCGCGCCGAAGTACATCGAGAACAAGCTCAAGTTCTATCCGAACATCCGCGAGGCCGTGGCGGTCGGCGCCGGGCGCGATTTTGTCTGCGCCATGATTAACATCGATCTGACCGCAGTAGGCAGCTGGGCGGAGCGCAACAACGTTGTCTACGGCTCTTATCAGGAACTCGCCGGCAATCCGCTGGTCTATGACATGATTGCGCGGCACATCGATGAAGTGAACCGATCGCTGGCGGAAGAGGAATTAATGGCCGGCGCGCAAATCCGCCGCTTCCTCATCCTGCACAAAGAGCTCGATCCGGACGACGGCGAACTCACGCGCACGCAAAAACTTCGCCGCGGGCACATCATCGATCGCTATGCCCCGCTGGTGGAGGCGTTCTACGATGGCTCGACCGACGCGCAGATCGCAACCGAAGTCACCTTCGAGGACGGACACAAGGGCGTGCTTGCGGCGCGGGTAACGATCCGTGACGTAAAGCCTTATCCGGTGGTGCGCGCCGCGCGGATGGAGCGCGCGGCATGAGAGCGCCGTCCTCGCGTGAGGCGGCGGTCGGCGAGGTCCTGCTCGCGGTCGAGGAGGTTTCGCTCTCTTTCGGCGGCGTGCGCGCTCTAAGCGGCGTGTCGTTCGACATTCGTAAGGGTGAGATTCTTGCGATCATCGGACCGAACGGCGCCGGCAAGACCTCCATGCTCAACGTGGTCAACGGCTTCTACCAGCCGCAATCGGGCCGCATCACATTCAAAGGGAAGGTACGGAACAGCATGCGGCCCTATGCCGCGGCTCAAGGCGGCATCGCGCGCACGTTCCAAAATCTCGCGCTGTTTCGAGGCATGACCACCCTCGATAACATCTTGGCAGGCCGTGCTCTGAAGATGCATCGCGGATTTTTCTGGCAGCTGATCCGTTTTGGTCCGGCGCTTCGAGAAGAGGTCGAGCATCGCCGCCGCGTGGAAGAGATCATCGATTTCCTGGAAATCGCCGCCATCCGTAAAATTCCAGTCGGACGTCTGGCCTACGGATTGCAAAAGCGCGTCGAGCTTGGCCGCGCGCTCGCGATGGAGCCTGATCTCCTGCTGCTCGACGAGCCGATGGCCGGCATGAACCTCGAGGAGAAGGAGGACATGTCGCGCTTCATCATCGACGTGAACCAACAATACGGTACGACGATTGCTCTGATCGAGCATGATATGGGCGTCGTCATGGATCTTTCAGATCGTATCGTCGTGCTGGATTACGGCCGCAAGATTGCCGACGCTCCGCCCGAAGAAGTCAAACGCGACGACAAGGTGATCCGCGCCTATCTCGGCGAGCCGCAGTAAGACGCCCATGCACATCCTCTATCAAATCTTCGTCGATCCATTTGTGCAGATGGGCGCCGCACCGGATTTGTTGGTCCAGACGCTGTGGGACGGACTCGTGGCTGGCGTGCTCTATGCGTTGATTGCACTCGGCTTTGTCCTGATCTTCAAGGCATCAGGCGTTTTTAACTTCGCCCAAGGCATCATGGTGGTGTTCGCCGCGCTGACGCTGGTCGGACTGCACGAGCATGGCGTCCCGGCGTTTGTTGCGCTCGCTCTTACCGTTGGAGTGATGTTCGTGCTGGCGTACGGGGTTGAGCGTCTGGTGCTGCGGCCGCTGGTCAATCAGTCGGACGTCATCCTGTTCATGGCGACGTTCGGCATCACCTATTTCCTGATCGGGATGGGTCAGCTGGTTTTTGGCGGCAATCCAAAGGTGATGATCGCGAAGGAACTCTATCTGCCCGATGGCGCGCTGCGCTTCAAAGGACTCGGCGGGTTTGTATCGCTGCAGAAGATTGACATCGCCGCCGTTATTATCGCTTCCATCATGGTTGCGGGGCTGGCGATTTTCTTTCAACGCACCCGGATCGGCCGGGCGCTGCGCGCAGTCGCCGACAGCCATCAGGCGGCGTTGTCGGTCGGTATCTCGCTTGAGCAGATTTGGGTGATCGTCTGGTTCGCAGCCGGCATCGTGGCGCTGACCACAGGCATTATGTGGGGGGCGCGCTCGGAGGTCTCTTTTGCCCTGCAGATCATCGCATTAAAAGCGCTTCCGGTGCTGATCCTCGGCGGCTTGACCTCGATCCCGGGCGCCATTGTCGGCGGCCTGATTATCGGGATCGGCGAGAAACTCGGCGAATTTTACTGGGGGCCGCTTTTGGGCGGCGGCATCGAAACGTGGCTTGCGTATGTGATCGCGCTCGGATTTCTGGTGTTTCGGCCGCAGGGCCTGTTCGGCGAAAAGATCATCGAGCGGATTTAGCCGATGCTCTATCGCGAGACCGGCCAATACAAATCCAGTTACGCCGCCGACATGGCGGTATTCCCGATCCTGCAGGACCGGGTCGGGATTGCGGTTATTCTGTTCATCGCCTTCGTCGTCTTCCCGCTTGCGGGCAACGACTTCGTGCTCAACACAATCCTGATTCCGTTTCTCATCTTCGCTCTGGCCGCGATCGGCCTCAATTTGCTGACCGGCTACACCGGGCTCCTCTCACTGGGCACCGGTGCGTTCATGGGGGTCGGCGCCTACGCGTGTCTGAAGCTCACAACATACTTCCCCCAGGTCGACATCATCGTTTGGATTTTGGTGTCGGGGTTTTTCTCCGCTGCCGTCGGCGTCCTGTTCGGGCTGCCATCATTGCGTATCAAGGGCTTCTACCTCGCGGTGGCGACGCTGGCGGCGCAATTCTTTCTCGAATGGTGCTTCGTCCGCATTCCCTGGCTTTACAACAACAGCGTCTCCGGCGCGATCGAAGTGCCGCTGCGCACTTTCATGGGCGTCCCGGTGACCGGCCCGACCGCTTCGTCGGTGACCCGTTATCTGGTCGTGTTGAGCATCGTCGTTTTCCTGACCTGGATCGCTTCGAACTTGGTCCACGGCCGCATCGGCCGGATGTGGATGTCGGTGCGCGATATGGACCTTGCCGCCGAACTGATCGGAATCAGACTGTTGCGAGCGAAGCTGCTCGCCTTCGCTGTGTCGTCGTTTTATTGCGGGGTCGCCGGCGCGATGATGGTGTTCCTGTGGTACGGCGGCGCCGAAGCCGATGTGTTTGCCATCGACCAGAGTTTCCTGGTTCTGTTCATGGTGATCATCGGTGGACTTGGGACCTTGATCGGATCGTTTTTCGGCGCGGCGCTGATCTACATTTTACCGATCGCGCTGCGGCTAATTCCCGCGGCGTTCGGCTTGCCGATTCGCCCGGCGGCGGCGGAGCAACTGACCTTTGTGATCGTAGGGGCTTTGATCATCGCATTTCTGGTGATTGAGCCGAACGGCCTGGCGAGGCTCTGGCAGATCGGTAAACAGAAGTTGAGGGTGTGGCCCTTTCCTTATTGATAGGGCACACTCCCCGCCAATTCCCGCCTCGGCCCGTGGCCGGTTCGGGATTCCTCGTTCCCGTTGCGGAGATCGAGGGGCATTCGCAGGCGCGGCCTGGAGCCGACGCCGAATAAGGGAGAAACGGCTATGCGTCTGAAGCATCTTGCTCTGGGCCTGGCGGTGGCGGCGGCGTTACCCGCTGTGGTCGCTACGGCGCAGGCGGAGGACGGAATATACGTTCCGTTCTTCACCTATCGAACCGGCCCGTATTCAGGCTCGGGTATACCGGTCGCCAACGGCCTGTCGGATTATATGAAAATGCTTAACGAGCGTGACGGCGGCATTGGCGGCGTCAAGCTCATCATCGAAGAGTGCGAGACCGGGTACGACACCAAGAAGGGCGTCGAGTGCTACGACAGCGTAAAGGGGAAACACCCGGTCGTCATTACCCCGTTTTCGACCGGAATAACGCTGCAGGTGATCCCAAAAGCCTCGGTCGACAAGATACCGGTTTTCTCGTTCGCTTACGGGCTATCGGCATCTGCCGATGGCAATCTGTTCCCATGGATCTTTAACGCACCCGCGACCTATTGGGATGGCGCGTCGGCGTTCGTCCGTCATGCGGCCGACGTCGAAGGCGGCTTTGACAAACTCAAGGGCAAGACCATCGGCCTCGTTCATCTCGATGCGCCCTACGGCAAGGAGCCGATCCCCCTGCTTGAGGCGCTGGCCAAGGACTATGGCTTTAACCTCAAGCTGTATCCCGTTGCCGGCGCGCAGATGCAGAACCAGACTTCACTCTGGCTCGAAGTGCGCCGCGACCGGCCCGATTGGATTTATATCCAGGGCTGGGGCGCCATGAACCCGACTGCGGTCAAGGAAGCAACCAAGATCGGCTTCCCGATGGATCGGCTGGTCGGCGTGTGGTGGTCGGGCGGCGACGACGATGCGCGTCCGGCGGGTCCGGAAGCCAAGGGTTATAGTTCGCTCGACCTTAATGGTGTCGGCACGAACTATCCGGCGATCCAGGACATTCTCAAGTACGTCGTCGACAAGGGTAAGAGCCAGGTTGTCTCGAAAGACCGGGTTGGCGAGAACCTCTACAACCGCGCCGTTATGAACTCGGCAGTTATCGCCGAAGCGATCCGTACGGCGCAGCGGCTGACCGGCAAGAAGCAAGTCAACGGCGAGGACGTGCGCCGTGGCTTCGAATCGCTCAACATCACCGAGGCAAGATGGAAAGAAATGGGCTTACCGAACTTTGCTTCACCGATCCACCTGAGCTGCGCCGATCATAATGGCCACAGCGGCATCTCGCTCGTGCAGTGGGATGGGACCAAGTGGAACACGAAGGTGCCTTCGATCCAGCCGATCAAGGACAAGGTGCTGCCGTTAATCGACAGCGCGGCTGAGGCTTACGTGAAGGCAAACGCCGGTTGGCCGAAGCGGACCGAGCCTTGCGAAAAGTCCTCGTAGGCAAAACGGAAGCCTAGGTTTCCTGATGCGGTGCGGCGTGAAAACGCCGCACCGCCGATCCAGGACCTCTGCTGGCCCGGCCCCTATAACTGCCGGGAAACCGCGTCAGTCGCGGACGGGAGAGGGGAGGGATACACAGCCATGACCGTCGTCGCAGCAACAAAGTCCGAACCGGCCGCGGCCGCCGCGGCGCCAATTCTCTCGCTCAACAATATCGAGGTGGTCTACGACCGGGTCATTCTCGTGCTCAAAGGCGTGTCGCTTGCGGTGCCGAGCGGCGGCATTGTCGCGCTTCTCGGAGCCAATGGCGCCGGCAAGACGACGACGCTGAAGGCGATCTCCAATCTTCTGCATTCCGAGCGCGGCGAAGTCACCAAGGGAGCGATTGAGTTCGACGGTGCCGAGCTGAACGCGCTCTCGCCCAACGAGGTGGTCAAGCGCGGTTGTATCCAGGTGATGCAGGGCCGGTTCTGTTTCGGCCACCTGACCATCGAGGAGAATCTCCTGACTGGCGCCTTCACCCGCCGCGACGGATCGGCGGCGATCCGTGCCAGTCTCGAAAAGGTCTACGTTTATTTTCCCCGGCTCCGCGAGCGGCGGCAATCGCTGGCGGGGTACACGTCCGGCGGCGAGCAGCAGATGTGCGCGATCGGCCGCGCGCTGATGTCCAGCCCGAAGATGATCCTGCTCGACGAGCCGTCCATGGGATTGGCGCCGCAGATCGTCGAAGAGATTTTCACCATCATGAAGAGCCTCAACGAGGGCGAGGGCGTCTCGTTTCTCTTGGCGGAGCAGAACGCCAATTTGGCGCTGAGATATTCGGGCTACGGTTACATCCTCGAGAATGGACGCGTGGTGCTGGACGGGGAGGCGACGGCGCTGTCGGAGAACGAGGACGTCAAGGAATTCTACCTCGGTGTCGCCGAAGGCAAGCGGAAGTCTTTCCGCGACGGCAAGCACTATAAGCGCCGCAAACGGTGGCTGGCTTAATCCAGCGCGCTCGTCACTGCGAGAAGTGCGGCAGCCAAGCAATTCGCATCTTCTGAGTGATCGGAACGCATCGCCGCGCTCCTTATAAACTCAATGGAAGCCCGCCTCGAGGATGACGCCCTTTGGCGCCGGAATATCGTCGGGAACAAAGAAGTCTTGGGCCAGCTTTTGCGTCGGGTCGACGCGATACTTGTCGAAGTCGGTAACGCCATTCTCGGCCAGAAACGTATCGTCGATCAAAAAATGGCCGCTGAACGCGCGCGCCGAGCGCGCGAATATGGCGTAGGCCGCATCCGCCATGATGTCCGGCTTGCGCGATTGGCGCATCAAGGCGTCGCCGCCGAGCAGGTTCTGAACCGCGGCGGTGGCGATCACCGTGCGCGGCCACAGTGCGTTCGCGGCAATGCCCTTGGATCGCAACTCGCCGGCAAGTCCGAGCACCACCAAACTCATGCCGAACTTGGCGATGGTGTAGGCGGTGTGCGGCGCGAACCACTTTTCCTTCATGTCGAGCGGCGGCGAAATCATCAGGATGTGCGGATTGGCCGCCTTCTGCAGATGCGGAATTGCCCATTTCGACACCACAAACGTGCCGCGGGTGTTGATCTGCTGCATGAGGTCGTAACGCTTCATATCGGTCGTGACCGACGGCGTGAGCGAAATGGCGCTGGCGTTGTTGACGACGATATCGATGCCGCCGAAATGCGCCGCGGCCTTGTCGATGGCCTCTTTCACCGTCAATTCCTCGCGGACGTCGACGACGAGCGGCAAAGCTTTGCCGCCGGCGCGCTCGATGTCTTCGGCGGCGGTGTAGATGGTGCCCGGAAGCTTTGGGTGCGGCTCGGCGGTCTTTGCGGCGATCACGACGTTGGCGCCGTCGCGGGCGGCGCGTAATCCGATCGCCAGCCCGATGCCGCGCGAAGCGCCGGTGATGAAAAGCGTCTTTCCCTGGAGCGACATTGTTGAACTCACTTTTTGCGGCTGAGAAACGCCTGGAATGCGGCGCGTGCTTCGTCGGATTGCAGAAGCTTTTTGAAAAGCTCCGCTTCGACATCGATCCGTTGCATCACTTCGTCGGCATGGCCGCGCATCAGCCGGCGAGATGCGGTGAGCGCACCGGGCGGCAGCGCCGCGATCTCCTGCGCCGCCTTGAATGCCGCCGCGTCGACCGCGGCTGCGTCAGCTACAGTGTTGACGATACCCGCATCTTTGGCTTCTGCTGCGGAGAGAGGTCGGCCCATGACCAGGAGCGAAAAAGCGCGCGCGTGACCCATACGCATCGGCGCCAGCAGCGTTGACGCTAATTCGGGAGCGAGCCCGAGCTTGAGAAATGGGGTCGAGAATATGGCATCGGCTGCGGCAACGACGTGATCGCAATGAAACAGCATGGTCGTGCCGATGCCGACGGCAACGCCGCCGACCGCGGCAACGACCGGCTTCTGATTTCGTCCCAGTTCGTGCAAGAAGTCGATTGTCCGCGTCTCAAGCCCGCCGCCGAGCGCTGCGCCGAGAAAATCGCTGATGTCATTGCCGGCGCAAAACGCGCCGGGTGAGCCGGCAAACATGACGCAGCGGATCGCGTCGGTTTGATTGGCTTCGCGCAGCGCCGCGGTCATCTCGGCGTACATCGCCAGCGTCAGCGCGTTCTTCTTTTCGGGGCGATTGAGCCGGATGGTGCGGACAGCGCCGTCGTCCGTCATGACAACCGCACCGCTCATTTTCTTCTCCTTTGCCGTGGAGGCCGCGGTCACATCATTGAAACATCCCGCGCAGAGTTCGCGCTGCCTGCACCGGACGTCCCCCCTGGCTGAGATATTATTGATTATATGCAGGCGCGCCAGAATGAATCGGTCGAGCGGGGCAATGAATAACGGGCGGAGCTAACCGGCGCCCTTGTCATTGCGGATGAGTTTGCCGATGGCGCGAAATTCGCCTCCCGCCGCCATCCGCGCCTGAGACTCGATGGCGCGATAAAGTCCGACGACCCGCTCGCCAACGGGCGTAATCATAGCGCCGCCACCGCCGGAGCCACCGGTCTCCGCCTTGACCGCGGGTTCACGCAGCGTCTGATTGATCTCTTCGACCAGAAGCCAGGCTCGGCGATAGGACATCCCGATCGACCGTGCCGCGGCCGAGATCGACCCGGTCGAACGGATCGCCTCCAGCAGCGCGATCTTGCCCGGACCGATGCGGTCGCCGGAGGCCAGATCGATGCGGATCGAGAGGTGTGTGCCGGCCACGGTTCGTTCCCAGGAGTCCCCCGAGACGTCACCTTAGCAGCGAGCCCTTCGTCAGGGGATATGTTTTGCGGCTTATTGCGTCAAAATATTCTTCAACCGCAAACGCCAAAACTGCGGCGCCGAAGGCGCCGCGCCAGCTCATCCAGGCGTGCTCGCGCTAATGGAACAGCTTAAGCGCGTTGGTGATCGTCTCCGCCACGCCCCATGCCAGCGGAATGCCGACGAATCCCCACGCCAGCACAAGATGGAGCGTGGTGGTGGCCGCATGATTTTGATCGGTCATGATCGTATGATCTCCCTTATGCGCTGGCCGCCTTGCCGGTAAGAGCCGCCGCCACTGCCTCCCCGGCTTCTGCCGCGATACCGAGTGCTGTCTGGTCGGACTTCATATGGAAGCGGTGGTGCACCGCCTTGATAAACAGGTTGCATATGAAGCCGACGATCAACAGCCCCGCCATGATGTACATGGTCACGTTGTAGGCCTGTGCTTTCGGCACGCCGTGGTCGATCTGATATTGGCGGATGTAATTCACCAGCACCGGACCAAACACGCCGGCCGCCGACCATGCGGTGATCAACCAGCCGTGGATAGCGCCGACATAGCGCGTGCCGAACATGTCCTTGAGGTAAGCCGGCACGGTGGCGAAACCGCCGCCGTACATGCTGATAATCACCAGGAAGGCAAGTACAAACAGCGTCACGCTGTTGATTTTGCCGGTCCACGGTACCAGCGCATAGAGCACCGTTCCGATCACGAAAAAGCAGAAGTAGGTGTTCTTGCGCCCGATAAAGTCGGAGGTCGAAGCCCAGAAGAAACGGCCGAGCATGTTGAACAGGCTGAGCAGTCCGACAAAGCCCGCTGCCGCGATCGCCGTCACCTCGCCAGGGAACATTTCCTGGCTCATGGCGGAGGCTTGCCCGAGCACGCCGATACCAGCGGTCACGTTGAGGCAAAGAACCCACCAGATCAGCCAGAACTGCGGCGTCTTGATCGCGTCATAGACGAAGACGTCGTTCGTCGTAATCAGTTTCGAAGCCTGCACGGGCGGCGTGTATCCTTCCGGTTTCCAGCCTGCGGCTGGAATTCGGACGATTGCCGCGCCGACCCACATGAAGATGAGATAGATCACGCCGAGCCCGATGAAAGCTTCAGCCACGCCGACATGACTTGGCGTCGAAAATCTGTGCATCAGCCAGACTGAGAGCGGTGAGGCGATAAAGGCGCCGCCGCCGAAACCCATGATCGCCATGCCGGTCGCCATGCCGGGCCGATCCGGAAACCATTTGATCAGGGTCGACACCGGCGAGATGTAGCCGAGGCCAAGCCCGAGCCCGCCGAAGAATCCGTAGCCCACGTAAACGATCCAGAGATTGTGGGCGTAAATGCCGATCGCGGAGATAAAGAAGCCGACGGCCCAACACAGGCCGGCAGTGAACATCGCGCGGCGCGGCCCGCCTTCCTCGACCCAGCGACCGAACACGGCCGCCGAGACTCCAAGAAAGAAGATCGCGATCGAGAAAATCCACCCGAGTTCGGTGAGCTTCCAGTCGCCGGGCGCGGATTGGGTGATGCCGATCAGCTTGGTCATCGGCAGGTTGAACACGCTGAACGCGTATGCCTGTCCGATGCAAAGATGAATGCACAATGCAGCCGGTGGCACCATCCAGCGATTGAAGCCCGGCCCTGCAATGGTTCGGCTGCGCTCAAGAAAGCTCATTCAGTTCCTCCCATGGCGCTCTGTTTTGATCGCTGCGCCGCTTTTTTGTTAGTTTATCGTTTCTGCGTTTCCTGCCCTTCCAACTGTGCTTCTGCGAGACTTCCGATTGCAGCGCGTACCGCAGGATCCAATCCAGCGCCGCCCGCTTTCAGATGCGCGACGATCTGTGCGCGCATGCGCGGATCCCAGAATTTCTTGATATGCTCCGCTGTCCCCACAACGGCCTTTTCCGTCCCCTGGCTCGCAAAGAACTTGCCGATTTGATTGGCCATGTAGACTAACTTGTCAAGCGACATGGGTGGCGGTTTCTTTGCTCGTTTCCTTAACGCGCTGCGGGTGGGTGAACACTTCAAAACCGTCGCCGCGCGCGATCGCCACAAGCGTAATGCCGGCAGCTTCCGCGGTGCGCGCCGCGAGCCCCGTCGGCGCCGAGACCGCAACGATCATCGGTGCGCCAATCATGGCGGTTTTCTGGACCATTTCCACCGATACCCGGCTGGTCAACAACACCATGCCGGTATGGGTCGGCACGCGGTCGCGCAGCAACGCTCCGGCCAGCTTGTCCAGCGCATTGTGCCGGCCGACGTCCTCACGCACCGCGTGGAGCCCGGCGTCCGAGCGCCAAAATGCCGCAGCATGAACGGCGCGAGTTTGTCGGTTCAGCTCCTGTCTCGCCGGAAGCGATTCCAGCGCGCCCATGATCTCGCTGAAGGTAAAAGTTTGCTCAGTTGTAACACGGGATACCGGCCGCACCGCCTCATCGAGGCTTTCAATCCCGCATAGTCCGCAGCCGGTCGGGCCTGCCAGATGCCGCCGCCGGTCGCTTAAGGCGGCGGCGTGCGGTGCACTGAGCCACATGCGCAATTCGATGCCGGCATCGTGCTCGACGATATCGAGCTGGCGGATGTCTGCAGGCGAGGAAATGACGCGTTCGGTAAAGCTCAAGCCAAGCGCAAAGTCTTCGAGGTTCTGTGGCGTCGCCATCATCACCGCATAGGAGCCGCCATCGTAGGTAAAAGCGACAGCGGTCTCTTCGGGAATGATCCGCTTACCGTCGGTCGCGCCCCGGTGGCGCCAAGTCATGGACGCGACGGTAACCGTCGGCTCGCGCATCCAGCTACTCCGCGGCCTCGGCCGTCGGCGCTATGCGGCGGCTTTCGCGGGAGAATCTTTCGTACTCCTCCTGCCAGGGTGAGGGGCCGTTCGATTGCGTGATCTGCACAGCGGTCACCTTGTATTCGGGACAATTGGTAGCCCAATCCGAATAGTCGGTTGTTATCACGTTCGCCTGGGTGTCGGGGTGATGGAACGTCGTGTAGACGACGCCGGGCGATACGCGATCAGTCACGTCGACGCGAAGCGTCGTTTCGCCGGCGCGGCTTGCGAGCTTGACCCAGTCGCCGTTGCGGATGCCGCGCTGCTCTGCATCGTGCGGATGCATTTCGAGCAGATCTTCCTTGTGCCATAGCGAATTGTCGGTTCGCCGCGTTTGCGCGCCGACATTGTATTGCGACAGGATGCGGCCAGTCGTGAGCAGCAGCGGGAAGCGCGGCCCGGTCTTTTCATCTGTCGCGACATATTCGGTAACGATGAACTTGCCCTTGCCGCGGACGAAGCCGTTGACGTGCATGATCGGCGAGCCTTCCGGTGCTTTATCGTTGCACGGCCACTGCACCGAACCGCGTTTGTCCAGCATGTCGTAGGAGACATTGGCAAAGCCGGGCGTGAGCCGGGCGATCTCGTCCATGATCTGCGACGGATGGTCGTAATGCATGTCATAGCCGAGCGCCTTGGAGAGCAGCACGGTGATCTCCCAGTCCTCGTAGCCGTTCTTCGGCGCCATGACTTTGCGGACTAGCTGAATGCGGCGCTCGGCATTGGTGAACGTGCCGTTCTTTTCAAGGAAGGTCGAACCCGGCAGGAACACGTGAGCGAAGCGCGCGGTTTCGTTTAGGAACAGGTCCTGCACGACAACGCATTCCATCGCCTCGAGGCTTGCGGAGACGTGGTGGGTATCCGGATCGGATTGAAGAATGTCCTCGCCCTGGATATAGATGCCCTTGAAAGATCCGTCGACTGCGGCATCGAGCATGTTGGGAATGCGCAGGCCCGGCTCCTTGTCGAGCGACACGCCCCAATCCTTCTCGAACAACTGACGCGACGCGTCGATCGAAATGTGCCGGTATCCGGACAGCTCGTGCGGGAATGAACCCATGTCGCAGGAGCCCTGGACGTTGTTCTGGCCGCGCAGCGGATTCACGCCGACGCCCGGCCGGCCGATGTTGCCGGTCGCCATCGCGAGGTTGGCGATCGCGATGACGGTGGTTGAGCCTTGGCTGTGCTCGGTGACGCCGAGGCCGTAGTAGATCGAACCGTTGCCGCCGGCCGCGTAGAGCCGCGCGGCGCCGCGGATCGTCTGCGCGGGCACGCCGGAGATCTTCGCGACCTCCTCCGGGCTGTTGCGCGGTTGCGAGACGAAATCCGCCCAGTGCTGGAATTCGTCCCAGTCGCACCGCTCGCGGATGAATTTCTCATCGTAGAGTTTCTCGGTGACGATGACATGCGCCAGCGCGGTGACGATCGCGACGTTGGTCCCTGGTTTCAGCGCCAGATGAAAATCCGCCTTGATGTGCGCGCTCTGGACCATTTCGGTGCGGCGCGGATCGATGACGATGAGTTTCGCGCCCTGGCGCAGCCGCTTCTTCATGCGCGAGGCGAAAACCGGATGGGCCGCGGCGGGATTGGCGCCAATGACGATGGCGACGTCGGTATCCTCGACCGAATCGAAATTCTGCGTGCCGGCTGAGGTGCCGTAGGTTTGGCCGAGACCGTAGCCGGTCGGCGAGTGGCAGACGCGAGCGCAGGTATCGACGTTGTTGTTGCCGAACGCGGCACGGATCAACTTCTGCACCAGGAATGTCTCCTCGTTGGTGCAGCGCGACGACGTGATACCGCCAACTGAATCTTTGCCGTATTTGGCTTGAATGCGTTTGAATTCGGAGGCGGCGTGATTGATCGCTACCTCCCAGCTGACTTCACGCCATTCGTCGGTAACCTTGGTGCGGATCATCGGCTTGAGAATGCGCTCTTTGTGGGTCGCGTAGCCCCAGGCGAACCGGCCTTTGACGCAGGAGTGGCCGCGATTGGC
Source organism: uncultured Alphaproteobacteria bacterium (assembly GCA_963791955.1). Taxonomy (GTDB): domain Bacteria; phylum Pseudomonadota; class Alphaproteobacteria; order Rhizobiales; family Xanthobacteraceae; genus BOG-931. The sequence goes on along the minus strand of CAWBUO010000014.1, from coordinate 465,582 downwards.
CTCGCCATCCTTGTACGGCACCATGCGCACGAGCTCCTCGCCGCGCATTTCAGCCTTGAACGAGCAGCCGACGCCGCAATAGGCGCACGTGGTCACCACGGAGTGCTCGGGCTTGCCGATCTCGATGACTTTTTTCTCATTCAGCGTCGCCGTCGGGCAGGCCTGGACGCAGGCGCCGCAGGACACGCACTCCGACGACATGAACGGCTCTTCCATGCCGGCAGATACGCGGCTGTCGAAACCGCGGCCGGCGATGGTGAGCGCGAACGTCCCTTGCGTCTCCTCACAGGCGCGCACGCAGCGCGAGCAGACGATGCATTTCGAGGGATCGTAGGTGAAGTAGGGGTTGGACTCGTCCTTCGGCAGCCATTTGTCGTTGGCGGCACCATCAGACGTCTTGGCGAAAACGTGATTGTCGCCGTTATAGCCGTAACGCACGTCGCGCAAGCCCACTGCGCCGGCCATATCCTGAAGCTCGCAATCGCCGTTGGCCGAACAGGTCAGGCAGTCGAGCGGGTGGTCGGAGATATAGAGTTCCATCACGCCCTTGCGGATGGTCCTGAGCCGGTCGGTCTGGGTCTTGACCACGATGCCGGGAGCGACTGGCGTCGTGCAGGACGCCGGCGTGCCGGCGCGGCCTTCGATTTCGACCAGGCACAGGCGGCAGGAGCCGAAGGCGTCGACCATGTCGGTTGCGCACAGTTTCGGAATCTGCGTGCCCATTTCCATCGCGGCCCGCATGATCGAGGTGCCTTCGGGCACGGTCACCGACAGGCCGTCGATGGTCAGCGTGACCATTTTTTCCGCCTTTGACTTTGGCGTGCCGTAGTCGATCTCGTGAACGAGCGACATAGCTTGGTCTCCTATTCCGCCGCCTGCAGGTGTGGCGTGGGCTTAAAGTCATCGCGAAAGTGCGTCATGGCGCTAACCACCGGATACGGCGTGAACCCGCCCAGCGCACAGAGCGATCCGAACTTCATGGTGTTGCAAAGGTCCGCAAGCACTTCGAGATTCTTCTCAGGCTCGATACCGGCAACGATCTTGTCAACGGTTTCGACGCCGCGCGTCGAGCCGATACGGCACGGCGTGCACTTGCCGCAGGATTTAATGGCGCAGAATTCCATGGCGAAGCGCGCCTGTTTGGCCATGTCCACAGTGTCGTCGAACACCACGATTCCGGCGTGACCGATCAGGCCGTCGCGCTTGGCGAACGCCTCGTAGTCGAACGGCGTGTCGAACAGCGACGGTGGGAAATACGCGCCGAGCGGTCCGCCGACCTGCACGGCTTTTACTGGCCGGCCGGTGAAGCAGCCGCCGCCGATGTCGTTGACCAGTTCGCCGAGCGTGATGCCGAACGGCGTTTCAAAAAGTCCGCCGTAATTGAGATTGCCGGCGAGCTGGATCGGCATGGTGCCGCGCGAGCGGCCGACGCCGAAGTCCTTATAGAAGGACGCGCCCTTGTCCATGATGATCGGCACGGTCGCCAGCGACAGCACGTTGTTGATGACTGTCGGCTTGCCGAACAGACCTTTATGCGCGGGTAGGGGAGGCTTCGCGCGCACAATGCCGCGCTTGCCTTCCAAACTTTCCAGCAGCGAGGTCTCCTCGCCGCAGACATAGGCTCCTGCGCCTTCGCGGACTTCGAGATTGAATTCGAAATCCGAGCCGGCGACTTTCTTGCCAAGCATTCCGGCCCGCCGCGCGATCTCGACCGCATCGTTCATCACCGCGATGGCGTGCGGATATTCGGAGCGGATGTAGACGAAGCCCTTGGTCGCGCCGACAGCGATTCCGGCGATGGTCATGCCTTCGATCAGGACGAATGGATCGCCCTCCATGATCATCCGGTCGGCGAAGGTCCCGCTGTCGCCTTCGTCGGCGTTACAGACAATGTATTTCTGGTCGGCTTTGGTATCAGCAACCGTCTTCCACTTGATGCCGGTCGGGAAGCCGGCGCCGCCGCGCCCGCGGAGCCCCGATTGCGTGACCTCCTCGACAATCCCGGCAGGATTGGCGAGCGCTTTGGCGAGGCCCTTGTAGCCATCGTGCGCTTTGTAATCTTCGAGCGAACGCGGATCGACGATGCCGCAGCGCGCAAACGTCAGGCGGGTCTGCCGTTTCATAAAGGGATGATCTTCCGGCACGCCGACGCGCAATTTGTGATCGCCCCCACCCGCAACCATCGCATCAAACACGCTCGCGACGTCGCCGAGTTCGACCGGGCCGTAGGCAATCCGGCCGTTGCCGGTGACGACTTCGAGCATCGGCTCGAGCCAATGCATCCCGCGCGATCCATTGCGGACGATCTCGATCTCAAGCCCGCGTTTGGCGGCAGTTGCTGTGACCGCGGCCGCAATCTCGTCGGCGCCGCAGGCGACCGCGGCTGCGTCTCCCGGAACGTAGATGCGAAGCGCGGTCATCGGTCCGCCTCCGCCAAAAGCACGTCCAGTTTTTTCGCATCGAGCCGGGCCACGACCCTGCCGTCGATCATCGCCGAAGGAGATACTGAGCACAGGCCCAGGCAGTAGACAGGCTCTACCGTCACGCGCCCGTCCGCCGTTGTGTTGCCGAGCGCGACACCGAGGCGCGACTCGGCATGAGCTACAAGCGCGTCGCCGCCGGCGGCCTGGCAGGCTTCGGCGCGGCAGAGTTTAAGAACGTGCCGCCCGGCCGGCACACGGCGGAAGTCGTGATAGAAGGTGATGACGCCGTGGACCTCGGCGCGGCTGATGTTCAGTTCCTCGGCGATCAGCGGCTCGGCGGCACCGTCGATATAGCCAAACTCCTCCTGCAACGCGTGCAGGATCGGCAGCAGCGGGCCTTCGACGCCCTGATGCTCCCTGATGATTTGCGCGGTTCGCTCCGCGCTCCATGGTTCGTAACGTGGCACGTCAGTACCAGCTCCGTGCAACCGCCCCGCCGGTTGATCGCACTCAAGATATTGGAAGTATTATAAAATATGCACTATCCGGGCCGGATCAATAAAGCTGGTCCGTGACTCGATCAGGATTCCTGATCGAGTCACTTCGGGGACCGTCGCCTGGAACCGGCCGTCTCGGCGCCAGGACTTCTCAGCTTTCTGGCTAGTGGTTTGTTTTCGCTGGAGCTTTTCACTGCCGCCGTCTGGCCCAAGACCTTCGCCAGCGCGCGGGCCTCGGTGACCAACGCCGCGAGCAGCGGCGTCATCGGCTCGCGATGTGGGACAATAAGCCCCACTGCGTGCGTCGCGGCCGGCTCGACGATCGGGATAGAGCGGACGTTGTCGGTCAGGCCAAGCGTTTCGGCGAGTTTCGCGGGCATGATGCTCGCCCATTTGCCGGTGCGTACATGCGCGAACAACACGATCATCGAATTCGATTCCAGGGTGGGTGACGGCTCTTGTCCGGCTGAACGCAACAGGGCGTCGATGATCCGCCGGTTCTGCATGTCGGGTGTGAGCAGGCAGAGCGGCACTTGACCGACCTCCGCCCATGTCACGCTGTCGCGATCGCCCAATGCAGCGACAGGCGATGTCAGCAGCCGATACTCCTCATAATAGAGCGGAACCGTATTCACCCGGCCGACCGGTTCATTGTCGAGGTATGTGAGGCCGGCGTCGACCTCGAGATCGTCAAGCAACCTCAGCACATCGATTGATGTCTTCGACACGATACTGAAGCGGACGTTGGGGTGCTTGGCGCGATAGGGCGTCGTGAGCATCGCCGTCATGGCGAGTGCGGTCGGAATTGCAGCGATCTTGACGTGGCCGACCAAGCCCCGTTTGAGCGCGTCGATATCCTGGCGCATCGCTCTCGCATCGCCGACAATCCGACGCGCCCATTCCAGTACCCTTTCGCCCTCGGGTGTGAAGCCGTGGAATCGCGAGCCGCGCTGCACGAGCAATACGCCAAACATATCCTCCAGATATTTTATCCCGCCTGACAATGTCGGTTGGCTGACGCGGCAAGCGTCGGCCGCTCGCCCAAAGTGACTTTCACGCGCCAGCGCAATGATGAATTCGAGCCGATCAATCATCGGTAGTCCTTGGTTCCAGACAAATTCTGGCTCAGGTCAGACAGATTATCGCACACTGAAGAGGGTCCCCAATTGCCGCATCATAGACCATGGGCGAGCAGCGGCGCTCGAACAACCGGCGGTGGAACAGGCGTTTAAGCCCCGCAAGGTTCTCAGATCGCCAATCTGCGGATCCCCAAAGGTGCTCTAAAACCGTCTTAAATGGCTAATTCCTGGCCTTGACGCTACGCCAGTGCGAAGGGACAATTTCACGTCGCTCTGCCGCCGTTTCAGGATTGGCAGGCGACGGGGCGGACGGCATGGCGACCGTTATTCGCGACATCAGCGGCAGTGAGTTGCGCCTGTTTGGCGACGTGGTCGCGCGCCTCGAGCGTCTCGGCCCCGAACTCGATGCGCGTGCCGTCATCTTCAACGACGTGCTGCGTCTGTTACGCAGCGACTTTGGCGCTTCCTATATTTGGGATCCACGCAAGAACCGGTTCGACGAGGCGATCAGTTTCAATATGGCGCCCGGCAATCTTCGCCGCTACGAAGATTGGTATCAGTTCCGCGATCCGATGACGTTTCAGCTCCGCGCGCGCCGTCGTGCCACTTTGGTCGACGAAGTGATCTCCCGCGATAAGTTGCGACGCACCGAGTTCTACAACGATTTCCTCGCCCGTGATGGACTGCACCACGGCGTCAACCTCTTCATTTTTGACCAGGAACGCGATCTCGGCGATCTGCGCATCTGGCGAGCGAAAGGGCGTCCGGAGTTTTCCGAACGCGATACCGGTATTCTCGATGCGCTTGAGCCACATCTGCGCCGCGCCCTGCTGCGGTGCGCGCGCAGCGCCGGACTGACGGCGCGCGAGCAGGAGGTGGCCGGGCTTGTCGCGCGCGGCTGTACCGACCGTGACATCGCCCGTATTCTCGGTATCGGCTTCGGCACGGTCCGCACCCACCTGACTAATGCGATGCACAAAAGCGGCTGCGCCAATCGGGCGGAATTGGCGGCAGCGATTTCGCGGCAAAGCCTGGTTTGAAGGTCTCCGCATTTATGCCGATGCCCATGCATTGTGGGCGGCGATACACAAAGAGCGTATGACCACGATTGGCCGTTGTTGCCATCGAGAGAGTGAGTAATGCCAGCGCTTCATGACCTTGGAATTGGCGAAGCCGCCAAGGCTATTCGAACCGGCGAAATCACAGCCGAGAAACTTGCCGATGCGCTGCTGGCGCGTGCGGCAGCCAACAAAGATCTCAACGCATTCATAGCGCTGGAGCCCGATCGCGTGCGCGAGGCCGCGCGGAAGGCCGATCAGCAACGCGCAGCCGGGGCTTCGCGCGGGCCGCTTCATGGTGTGCCGCTGGCGTTGAAGGATAACCTCGACACTGCCGACCTGCCGACGACCGGGGGCACGCCGGGTCTTGCCGGCAATCGGCCAAAACGTAACGCGGCCATCGTCGACAAATTGTTCGCTGCCGGCGCGATTGCGCTCGGCAAGACGAACCTGCACGAACTGGCTTACGGCATCACCAACAACAACGCCGCCTTCGGCCCAGCGCGTAACCCGTACGCCCCCGATCGCATCCCCGGCGCCTCGAGCGGCGGGACCGGCGTTGCGGTCGCGGCGCGGATTGCGCCCGGCGGGATCGGCTCGGATACCGGTGGTTCGGTCCGGGTTCCGGCGGCTTTGTGCGGGATTGTCGGCCTTCGCCCGACAACCGGCCGGTGGTCGCAAGCCGGCATTGTGCCAATCTCGCATACGCGCGATACGGCCGGCCCGATGACCCGCAGTGTTGCAGACTGCGCGCTGCTTGATGGCGTTGTGACCGGAGGTCCGACCGAAGCCGCGCCCGTCCAACTGAAAGGCCTGCGAATCGGCATACCGCGCAAACACTTCTGGGCGGACCTTGATACCGAGCTTGAAAAAATCTGCGAGGGTACGCTGCGGCGGTTGACCGATGCGGGGGTTGTCTTCGTCGACATCGATATGAGCGAAGAGGCTTCGCTCGATGCGGAAGCCGGCTTTCCGATCGCGCTGTATGAGACAGTCACCGACCTCAACAGCTACCTGGCGGAGCACGACATCGGCTTCGACTTCGCAGGCCTCGTGGCCAAGGTAGCCAGTCCGGACGTCAAAGGAATCCTGCAGAGCCTGACAGGCACGGGGGCGGTGCCGGAGTTTGCTTACCGCAAAGCCTTGCAGCAGCGTTCCGCGCTCCAGGACACCTACAGCCGTCATTTCCGCGAGCATGGAATTGCGGCGATCTTCTTCCCGACAACGCCCGCTCCTGCGGCGAAAATCGGCGAAGACGAAACATTCCTGCTCAATGGCAAAGCGGCGCCGACCTTTGCTACGTTTATCCGCAACACCGGCCCGGGGAGCGTCGGGGGTATTCCGGGAATCAGTTTGCCGGTCGGAATAACTGCCGCGGGCCTGCCGATCGGGATGGAATTGTCCGGTCCGGCAGGCAGCGACCAACAAATCCTCGCCATTGCGGCGGCGATCGAGCTGCTGATGCCGAAGCTGCCGGCGCCGCCGACACGAGCTTGACCTCGAAGTAGCGACTGCGAACACCAAGGAGACTCACATGACCATTCAGAAACAGGGACCCACGCGGCGAACGCTTCTCAGCGCAGCCGCAGCCGGCGCCGCTTTCGGTACGTTGCCCGGGTTGATCCGTCCGGCCGCAGCAGCGGATGAATTCAAGATCGGGCTGTTTATTGCGTTGAGTGGCCCGGCGTCGCTATTCGGACCGACCCAGCGCGCCTGCGCCGAGCTTGCCGCCGAGGAAGTCAACAAGGCCGGCGGCATTCTCGGGCGTCAGATCAAGCTGATACCGACAGATGCTGGCGGTCCGCCCGCAGAATCAACCAAATCGGCCATTCGCCTCATGCTTGAGGAGAAAGTCGATCTGTTTGTCGGCTCGCACGACAGCGCTACCCGCGAGGCTCTGGTCGCGACCATCAAGGGCAAGGTGCCCTATATCTACACGCCGGTTTATGAAGGCGGCGAGTGTGCCTTCAATACCTATGTGCTTGCCGACACGCCTGAGCAGCAGATCCGGCCGTCGCTGACATGGATGATGAAAGAGAAGGGCGCGAAATCAATTTATATGATCGGCGACGACTACGTCTGGCCGCGCAAGTGTAACGAGCACGCCAAGCAGTACATCGCCGAGAACGGCGGCAAGGTCGCTGCTGAGGAGTACGTCCCCTTCGGCGCGCCCAACAAGTTCGAAGAAGTGGTCACGCGGATTAAATCCGTCAAACCCGATGCGGTCCTGATCACGCTTGTCGGCGCCGACAACGTCAACTTCAACCGCACCTTTGCCGGCTTCGGGCTCGACAAGGACATCGCACGGCTGTCGCTGTTGCTGGAAGAGAATACGCTGCTCGGCGTCGGCGCCGAGAGCAGTAAAAATCTCTATTCCTCGATGTCGTACTATGCCAATGCGCCCGGCGACGCGAACAAGAAGTTCAAACAGGCTTATTTCGCCAAGTTCGGCGACAAGGCCCCACAACTGAGCCTGATCGGCGCGGATTGCTACGCCGGCGTCTATTGCGCGAAGGAACTCGTCACCAAGGCCGGCGGCACCAATGCGCAGAAATGCATGGCGGCCTCCGAAGGGTTGACGATTCCGTCGGCCGCCGGACCGTGGATCATGCACGGCCGTCACGTGGACAAAACCATGTTCCTTGCGGACTGCAAAGGCACCGAATTCGAGATCATCAAAACGTTCCCGAACGTTAAGAGCGGCGACGAGTGCAAGGCCTGATCAACAGCCTCGCGGGAGGCTGCCTGGGAAGTGAGAGGGTATAGAAATGGATCCGCTGATCGTCACCCAGGCGATCAACGTCCTCTACGCCGTCTCAACGCTTGCCGTCCTCGCTCTTGGACTAGCCGTGATCTTCGGCCTGCTCGGTGTGCTCAACATCGCGCATGGCGAGTTCATCATGATCGGCGCTTATTGCGCCTACATTACCCAGTCCAACGGCTGGCCTTATCTCGCCGCCTTGCCGTTGACCCTTATGATCTGCGGGCTGCTCGGTGCGGTAGTGGAGTGGACGATGATCCGTCCGCTCTATCGCCGCCCGTTCGATACGCTGGTTGTGACCTGGGGCTTGAGTTTGTTGTTGCGCAAGATCGCCGAAGCGATCTTCGGCCTTGGATATCGCAGCCTGGCGATCCCGCTTCCGGGAACGGTCCAGTTTCTGGGCGCGGAATATCCGATCTATCGCCTGGTGCTGATCGCGCTGTCGTGTGCGGTCGTAGCCGGATTGGTGATCTGGTACGGGAGGAGCCGCACCGGCAGCCAGATCCGCGCCATGGTGAGCAATCCCGAACTTGCGCAGGCGTATGGCATTTCCGTACGGCGGCTCGCGGCAGGTACCTTCATTACCGGCACCTGCCTTGCCGGCCTCGGCGGCGTCATGGTGGCGCCGCTCGTGCCGGTGCAGCCGTTCATGGGCCTCGATTATGTGCTGCGCACGTTCTTTGTTCTGATCGTCGGCGGACTGGGCAGCGTGCCGGGGTTGCTGTCTGGAGCGGCGGTGATCGGCGGCTTTGACAGCGTCGTCTCAGCCGCCACCAACGCCACCGACGGCTACTTTGCCGTGCTGGTGCTCTCGATCTTGTTTCTTTGGCTGAGGCCCCGAGGGATCGTTGCGCGCGGCTAGCCTCGTTGTCCTTGTCACGATTGTACTGCCGCTGGTTCTCAGCCAGTTCTGGGCTTACCAGCTCGGCCTTTATGGCCTCTATGCGGCCGCGGCCGTCGGGGTCGGTCTCTGTTGGGGCCAGGCCGGATTCCTGCCGCTCGGCCAAGGGCTATTCTTCGGTCTTGCGGCGTATCTCTCAGGCATCGCGTTCATTGCCTTTCAGGGTCATCTCCTCATCGCCGTCGTCGCGCTTCCGTTCGCAGTGCTTGTCGCCGGCCTGCTGGCGTATCTGATCGGCGTCGTGGTGTTTCGGCGTCCCGACCAGAGCGGCGCTTATTTCTCGATGATCACGCTGGCGCTCTGCCTGCTCGCGTTTCAGATCGCGACCAGCTGGAACTCGGTCACTGGCGGCTTTAACGGCCTCAAGGGAATTCCGGGCATTCCCGGACTGGATGACTTTTCCGACGTCTATTACGTCTCCGCCGCCATTTTACTGGTCGTGCTGGCGTTTGGGGGGTGGCTCTACATGGCGCCGATCGGCGTGCTGTGGCGCGCGCTGGCGCAGAATGAACGCCGGCTCCAGCTTTTCGGCTTCAATACCAACCAGCTTAAATCCGTCGCCTTTGGGGTGAGCGGGCTGATGGCCGGAGTGGGTGGCGCAATTTACGCGCCGCAGCAGGGGCTGGTTACGCCGCAGGTCGTCGGATTTGGTCTCTCCGCCGATCTCGTCATTTGGGCCGCGGTCGGGGGCAGGGGCAGCCTGCTCGGCCCGGCTATCGGTGCGCTTGTGGTTGGATCGTTGACAGCACAACTTCGCGACACCGTGCCGTTCTGGGAAGTGTTGATGGCCTTGTTTTTTATCGCCATCGTTTTGGTATTCCCAAAAGGGATCGCTGGCCTTGCAGAACCGTTTGCCCGCTTCTTGAAGGCGCGAACCCATCGCCCGGCGCTGACCGCACCGAAAAGCACCGCGGACAAGCCTCCCGCTCGTCTGACGATCGAAGGCATCGGCGTCCATGTCGGCGAAGTCACCATTCTCGACCAGCTTTCGCTCGACTTCGAGCAAGCCGGAATCTTTTGCGTGATCGGCCCGAACGGCGCCGGCAAGACCTCAATGTTCAACGTCGTCAGCGGCGAACTCGCGGCGGCGTCCGGGCGGATCGGTTTGGGCGACGCCGACATCGTTGGCCTTGCTTCGCATCGCGTCAGCAGCCTGGGCGTGGCGCGCAAGCTGCAAATCCCAAGCGTATTTCCAGAGCTCTCGATCGCCGACAATCTGGCCATCGCGTTGTGGAGCGGCCGTGCGTCGAAACTCCAATTGCTTGATCCAAGGCTTCGGCGCTGGACGAGTTCGATGTTGCGAGAACTGCAAGCGCGTTATCCATTTCTCGCCTCCGGCTCCCGCAAAGCGGCGGAGCTTTCGCACGGCGAACAACAAATTCTCGAACTTGCGATGGCGCTTCTGACCGAGCCGAGGGTGCTGTTGCTCGACGAGCCCTGTGCGGGCCTCTCGCCCGCGGAAACGGCGGCAGTGATGGAGATCGTACGCTGGGCGGCGCAGCGGCTCGGCGGCGCCATCATTATTATCGAACACGACATGAGCCTGGTGAAGGAGTTGGCCGAGGTCGTGTATGTGCTCCACAACGGCACACTCCTTGCCAAGGGCAGTGTTGCTGCGATCCAGGCCGACCCGAAAGTCCGCGCTGTCTACGTAGGGGGCGAGAAATGAGCGCCGCGCGCCTCGCATTTGAAGGCCTGACCGGCGGCTACGGCAGCACCACCATCGTGCGTGATCTCAGCGGCACTGCCGAACCGGGCGCTGTTCTGTGTGTGCTTGGCCGAAACGGCGTCGGTAAAAGCACGCTGATGAAGTTGTTGTTCGGGTACTTGCCGTGTCTCGGCGGAGAAGTGCTGCTCGACGGCAAGCCCATTCAAGGGCTCGATCCATCCGCCCGTCGCCGTATCGGTATGACTTATTGTCCGCAGGAGCGTCCGGTGTTCGACGATCTGTCCGTGCGCGATAATTTGACGCTGATGCGCGCCAACCGGCAGCTTGCGCCTTTTCGCGAGTATTTCGATCGCTTTCCGATCCTCGAGCGTCGATTGACGCAGCATGCCGGAACGCTGTCCGGCGGCGAGAAGAAGATGCTTTCGTTCGTGCGGGGACTGGCCGAAGACCAGCCGATCGTGCTGCTCGATGAGCCGAGCGAAGGCGTACAGTGGGAAAACATTCTGCACATGGAGGCGTGCATCACCGAGAAAAGACGCGCCGGTACGGCCTTCATTATCGTCGAGCAGAACTTGGCTTTCGCTGAACGGATCGCCGATCGGTATTTGATCATGGACCAGGGCCGCGCGATGTTGAAGGGTGCCTCCGCCGAGATCGATCGTGTCGAAATTCTTACTTACTTGCATGTGTAAGTGTGGCCGTTCCACCGCCGTCGATTGGAACGGCAATTGGTCTTCGGAGCCTATATTTTTGCTGATGGCGGGTGTAGGCAGGTCGCGATATGGATTGGTGAGGCGGCGTAAGCCCAGAACATTGCCGCTATCAAGAAGGGCACCATCGTAATCGGTGCTTACCAGGGAGGTCGTTGTGCAGAAAGTTGCTGTCCGTCCGGCCCCGTCAGCCCCGGTCGAACCGGTCTTCGGTGGGCCGCTGGCGCGCGATGCCGAAGCCGCCACCAAATACTTCACGGCTGTCGAAGCCGTTCTGCAAGCGCAGAAGGCGGAACAGCAGCATGGGGAAGCGGCGGCGCTCAAAACTGGCAGCCGCGCTGTAAGGGAGCAGTTTTTCCGCCGCCACGCCGTCGGTATTTATGATGAGGTGACCGATAAGGGCGCGCGCACTCTGCGCGTCTCCGAGCTTGTCGCCGCAGTGTCGGCGCGCTATCCGGCGCTATTGCCGACGCGCGAGCAGATCGACGCGGAGCGCGCGCTGATGGAGCAGAGCGCCAAAGAAGGCCGCGAAATCGATCAGGGGCTGTTTATCGCTCAAGTCCTCGCCGACGAGCGCTGCGGTATGCACCTTATCCACGCGATGCTCAAGCCGCGGCGCGAGGCGCTGGAGCGGATCGCCGAATTTCGCCGCACCGGGTTTGCCGATCTTAGCGGCGCCAAGGTCGAGCGCAAAGGCAAGGTCGGTCATGTGACGTTGACCAACACCAAATTCCTCAACGCCGAAGACGATCGCGCCACGGCGGCGCTGGAGACGGCGGTCGATCTCGTGCTCCTCGACGATGGCATCGAGGTTGGTGTCTTGCGCGGCGGCACCGTGGAGCATCCGAAATATGCCGGCCGGCGCATCTTCAACGCCGGCATCAACCTCACGCATCTCTATTACGGCCAGATTTCGCTTGTTGAATTCTTCATCGAGCGTGAGCTTGGTCTGCTGCACAAAATGTTCCGCGGCCACTGGCGGTCGGAATCCTATGACGAGCAGTTTGAGGATTACGTCGAGAAGCCGTGGGTGGCGGCGGTCGAGGCATTTGCCATCGGCGGTGGCTGCCAGCTGCTTTGCATCATGGATCGCGTGCTCGCGGAGCAGGGTGCCTATTTCAACCTCCCGGCCAGCAAGGAAGGCTTTATTCCCGGTGCGGCCAATCTCCGTTTCCCGCGGCTCGTCGGAATCAAGCTCGCGCGTGAGGGCATCTTTTTCGAGCGAGTTTTCCACGCCGACACGCCGGAGGGACGGCTCATTTGCGACGAGATCGTGGCCCCCGGCGAAATGGATGCGGCGATTGAGCGGAACGCGCATCAACTGGTCCGCGCCGGTATGACCAGCACGGTGGCGAACCGAAAGGCGCTGCGCGTCGGCGAGGAGCCGCTATCGGTATTTCGCCGCTATTACGCGACCTACACGCGTCAGCAAGCCCTGTGTCTCTACGATCCGAAGCTGATCGACAATCTGAAACATAGCTGGAATCCCGGCAGTCGACGCCTCTGATGAGTTGCATCCGGTCGGATCAGCAAGGATCAGCGATGAGTTCTCCTGAGACTAACGCCGCCTCGACGCCGGAATTGAGTTCGGTCACGCGCGTCATCGTTGCGGAAAAGGACACCGTCGGGGCGATGGTGCCGGGCATGCCGTTTGTCGCAGCGACGCCCTACCTTGTCGCTGTCGCCGAGGGCGCGTGCAGTCGCCTGGTCAAGGACCTGCTGGAGCCGGGCCAGATCACGGTCGGCAGCCGGGTCGTCATCGATCATCTGGGCCCGAGTAAGGTCGGCGCCGAGTTGGTGATCAAGGCCACGCTCCTTAAGCGTGAGAAGAACCGGCTCAAGTTCGCGGTTCGTATTGAGGACGGCAGTCGCACCGTTGCGGTCGTCGAGCATGAGCGCGCCGCCGTCTCGCTGCAAAAGCTCATGAGCGCGTTGGGCTAGAGCATGATCCCGAAAAGTGGAAGCCGGTTTTCGGAAAGGCTCATACGACCAGCAAAGAAACTAGCCCATGATCTGGTTCGATCGAATTGGATCATGGGCTAGGACGCGGCCGCGTCTTAAAGAGGAAAGCATGCGAACGATCGCAGAAATGCTCCGTTGGCGTGCCCGCCGCCATCCTTCGCTGGAGGCAATCTGGTTCGAAGGCAAGACCCAAACCTTCGCCGAACTTGATCAATCAAGTTCGCAACTCGCCGCCGGTTTCGTTGACGAGCTTGGACTGAAACCTGGCGACCGCGTCGCCGTCATCGACAAGAACTGCGCCGCGTATCTCGAGCTGTTTTTTGCGCTCGATAAGGCCGGACTGGTGATCGCGCCGCTCAATTGGCGGCTGACACCGCGTGAGATCAACGCGATCATCGACGACGTCAAACCGAAGCTGATCGTGGTCGGGCCGGAGTTCAAGCCGCAGAGCGCCGGTTCAAGCGTCCCGGTGATGACCTTCGCCGAATTGCCTCGCGGCGGCGCGGACCCGATGCGGGACGCTGATGGTGCGGTAAGCGGCCAGTTCTGCACCTCGGGGACAACGGGATTGCCGAAAGGCGCGATGCTGACCGGGTGGAACGTGCTCAATGTCGGGCTGTGCCTGGCGCTCGAAATTCCGGAGCTGCGCGAAGGCGGGCGCCACCTGGTTTGCCTCCCGCTGTTTCACATCGGCGGCGCCGGCTGGGCAATCTGGGCGATGCAGGAAGGCTCGACCGCGATCATCGTGCGCGAGACCGCGCCCGAACAGCTTCTCAAGACTATGGTGGAGCAGCAAGTCGAGACGGCGCTGTTGGCGCCGACGCTGATGCTGTTTCTGACCGAGTTGCCGGCATCGCGCACCGCCGACTTCTCGGCACTCAAGCACATTACTTATGGTACTGCGCCGATCTCGCCGGATTTGCTACGCCGTTCGATCGAAACGTTCAAATGCCGCTTCTCGCAGCTTTATGGCCTGACCGAAACAACCGGCCCTATCACCGCGCTCCCCCACGAACATCACGTCGGCGAAAAACTGCTTTCATGCGGCCGGCCGATGTTCGGCGGCCGCACCCGCATCGTCGATTCCGATGGCAACGATCTGCCGCCGCGTGAAGTGGGCGAACTCCTGTATCAAGGCGAGAACCTGATGGCGGGATATTGGCGGCGCGAAAAGGAGACGGCGCAAGCCATACGGGGCGGTTGGCTGCATACCGGCGACGCCGCTTACATGGACGAGGACGGCTTCATCTTCCTCAAGGATCGGCTCAGAGACATGATCGTGTCCGGTGGCGAGAATGTCTATCCGGCCGAGATCGAGGCTGTCCTGATGGGCCACCCTGAGGTTCTTGAGTGCGCGGTGATCGGTGTGCCTGATCCGAAGTGGGGGGAGACGGTCAAAGCCGTCGTGGTGCGGCGCGCGGGCACCGGGCTCACCGAAGCTTCGTTGATCGAATGGAGCCGCGACAAGCTCGCGGGCTTCAAGCGGCCGCGCTCGGTCGACTTTATCGACACCTTGCCGCGCAACGCCAGCGGCAAGCTGCTCAAGCGGACGCTCCGCGAGCCCTATTGGGCGGGCTATGAGCGGCGGGTCAACTAGCACGCGGCCACATAGGCGCGCAGCCACGCCCGAACGGATGCGAGCTTGATCACCAGATGGTCGGCTGCATGTCCGTCATATCGAGTTGGGATGCGCCGACATTGCTTGATCTTGTTGAAAATCCGCTCGACCAGATTACGCGTCCGATACAGATATGGACTGACGCAGATTCGCTGCGCGCAAGCCAACCGACGGCTATTTGGCAAGTGATTTCAGGTAGGCCGCGACGTCTTCCAGCTCAGCCCGAGTGGTCGCCAGTTCCGGCATTTTTGGATGCTTCTGCCACAACCACCTAATCCCCTTTTCGCCGAATTGCCGGCTCGCCGCGATTGATTGAAACGTGGGTGCATCCGGATTGCCAGGACTCTCACCTTCGGAAACAACATGGCAGGTCGCGCACACATGATGGGCAAAACGCTCTCCGCGCCGGGCATCCGCGGCGAACCCTGGCATGTTACTGCTTAAAAATGAGAGCGCAGCGAATGCGGAAGTAATAATCGCGCGCGTTGTCATCTTTGGCGTTTCGCCTTTGTCCGCAGCATCATCGACCTCCGCCGACTGCCTGCCAACAAAGATATTCCGTCTCTTTAGGGTACGCGGTCAAGGCAAGATCTCGCATCGGGCTTTTTTCAAGACCGAAATCGCGACAATCGCCGCGAGTCTCGAGCCAATCAACTTACGAACAACTTCCAAAGTCTGGCTTCATCGATTCCGAGGGCAACCGGCATCGACTGACTGCCGCTTATCGTCCGCCTTTGATCCCGGAAAGACATCCTCGCACCTTGCCGATTGTTATCCGGCCAAGTTCCGACGGACTCTCGAGTTTATTGATATATGCTCTGTGGCGCGCACGGGACCGGATGGTCACGCAAAGGGGATTTCAAAATGTTTTCAGCAGTCAGATTTGGCTACTTCGGCTGTTCGCTAGCTTGGGTGGTGGCGTTTTTGCCATGGCCGGGATATGCAGCAGACGCGGATAACGGGTCCCGGCTCGCGCACCGCTGGTGCCAGGCATGCCACGTCGTTTCACCAACTCAGTTACGGACGTCCACGGATGCGGCCCCGCCATTTACAGAAATTTCAGCGAGGCCCGGCTTCGACGCGGGCAAGGTCGCATTGTTCCTGCTCGACCCGCATCCAAAAATGCCGAATATGTCGCTGACCCGCTCCGAGGCCGCCGATCTCGCCGCTTATATCGGATCATTGGCGAAATAGCTCTGGCAAATTAGCGGCTGCGGACCGCACGATGTCGTAGCAGCAGATTGTACTCGGTCGTCCGTGCGCAAAATACTCAGATCAATGCCGGGCCGCATCAGAGACGGCTTTAACGTGGGTCAATCGGGCACAATGTTCTGCAAGCCGATTACACTATCCACCTAAGCTCGAACTTGCGACAACAGTCTACAATGAGGAAAGCGATGGCCTCACTCACTCGTGGAATTTTCCTGGGTTGTGTTGTCGGCATTGGCGCACTTCCACTAATTTGCCTCGATCACGTCGAGGCACAATCGAAAGCGGTACCCAAGATTGCGACCGTATGCGCGCCGTGTCATGGACTCGATGGAATTGGACACGACGTTGAGGTGCCCAATATTGCTGGTCAACACAGCATTTATCTTCGCAATCAGCTGTTGGCCTTTAAGAAAGGGCAGCGAAAACATCCGGAAATGCAATACATTGGCAGAGAATTGAACGACCGGGAACTGGACGAGCTTGTTGTCTACTATTCAACGCTGCCGCCCTCCTGAGTTTCTACGGGCTGCAGGCTAACCAATGTATGGCTGTTGGGGCAGTGCACATGGAACGCACATTGCTGGTATCGTCGATAGTGCTTATCGTGTCATTGCTGGGGAATGGCCAAGTGCGGGCGCAACAAATTGGCCAACCAGGACTCGGGCTCGTTTTGGCGAAACAGATATGCGCCGAATGTCATGCCGTCGAGAAGGGCCTGTTTCTGTCACGCAATGCTGCCGCGCCACGCTTCGAAGATATCGCAAATATGCCGGGCATGACGGCCACGGCGCTTGCCGCGGCGCTGCAAACTTCCCACCGCACCATGCCTAATCTGGTGCTCGATAGCGGCCAACTTGCCAACATCGTTGCATATATTCAGAGCCTGAAACGAGCCAATTGATGGGATGCACTTCTGATAGTCGAATGACATCGGGCCGATATCGTGGCCCTTGGAGACGGGTTTGGATGGTCCGCACAACCGTGGCTATTGGGGGAGAAGCGGACATTCGGTCACTCGCGCTGAAGGAGCCGGATTGACGAGCACGCGTCCTAACCGGCGCGGCGAGGGTCTCGGCGGCGCCGCGAAGTTGCTGTATAGTTGTTTATGCCCGATGGGGTGAAGTGAGCCGTCCCGTACAGCGAAGGGATGACGGCATGCCGGTGACCTACGAGACGTGGCTCGTCCTGCTTTCGATCATCATGGCGATCCAGGGCGCCTATGTCGGACTGAGTCTTGCGGTACAGATCGCGGACGCCTCGGGCGTGCGGCGGCGTCTGCTGCTTGCGGGGGCTGCGGCCTCGCTCGCGGTCGCGATCTGGACCATGCACTTTGTCGGGATGCTGGCAGTCCGGCTGCCGTTCCAGGTCGACTATTTGGTGCTGCCAACGCTGCTCTCGTTCCTGATCTGCGCGATCGTGGTCGGGGCGGCCGTTTATGCCACCAGTTCAGGACCGCTGACGCTGCTTCGGTTGACGCTTTCCGCATGCCTGATGGGAGGCGGCATCTTCACGATGCATTACATCGGGATGAGCGCACTCGATGCCAGCGCGTACATGATCCACAACCGGTTCTACGTTGCCGCCAGTATGGCGATTGCGGTTGCCGCATCGGGACTGGCGCTCTGGCTTGCCACCGGACGGGGAGGGCGGCCGCCGCTGATCCTGTCGGCCACAGCCTTCGGCATCGCCGTCTCGGGGATGCATTACACGGCGATGGCGGGCGAGACGCTCTATCCGTTCGCCACGAGTGTCTCGGGGGCGCCGGCGCTGTCGAGCGATCTGCTCGCCATCGTCGTCGCGGTCGTCGCATTTTGCATCTCGGGAATATTTCTCCTCCTGCTCTTGCCGGACGCGACCCGCTCGGTGGCGCGGTCGGGCGTCGTCGAAGGCGGCGATCCCATGAGGAGTGCCGTTGCAGAAATGGCTGCGCCGCCGTCAACGATTCCGGTGGCCGGTGAGGGTGGTGGCGACAACCTCGAATTCGGACGTGGGACCTATGCGCCGCTCGGCGGTGCCGGCGCGCCGCCGCGACGCTTTGCCCGTCATCTTCCGATCGAGCGTGACGGCGGCACGCATTTCCTCGCCGTGGAGGATGTGGTCGCCGTTCATGCCAACGCGCATTACACTTATCTCTTCGACGGCGCCGACAAGCTGTTCTGTCCGCTCGCCATCGGCGATGTCGAGTTGCGGCTGGACAAAAGTCGCTTCGTGCGTGTTCATCGTAGCCACATTGTGAATATCGATCGGGTCGTCGGCTACCGACGCTCTGGCGACAATGAGTTGGTCGAGATGGCCGCGTCGCATCACTACGTTGTGCCGGTCAGCAGAAGCCGAATCGGCTCGCTCAAATCGCGGGTCGCCGCGCTGACCGGCATCGATCCCGCCGTTACGCTACGCCGGCGGCATCGTTTCGCATCGCAATAAACTCTGGCGTTGTCGCGCAATTGCGTCAGCACCTCTGACGCAATTCGTGCAAGGGCGATGTCATTCGTGCGCGATCGGCCGGTTTGGTGCTTTCGCCCCCAAGCTGGTGCACCAATTGTTGCTGCTGCAACGCACAACTCGCCACAATTCGATAGATAAGCGGTATTGCGCAGTCGCGGACGTGCCTTGGTGATGACCTCGGTTACGCGGGCTGTGCCAGGGAGGATGCCCATGATACCTGGCGCTTTCGCCTACCATCGTCCGACATCCGTCAAAGAAGCGGTCGGGTTGCTCACCCAATTGGGCGACGACGGCCGCGCGCTGGCCGGCGGTCACAGCCTCATCCCCATGATGAAGCTGCGTCTGGCAACACCGGCAAACCTCGTCGACCTTGCCGGCATCGCCGAGCTCAAAGGCGTGCGCGCCGACGGCGACGACATCGTCATCGGCGCGATGACGACGCAGCACGATCTCATCGGCTCCGAGCTGCTGGGCACCAAAATCCCGCTTCTGCGCGAAGCTTCGGATCAGATCGCCGATCCGCAGGTGCGCTACCTCGGCACGCTCGGCGGTAACGTCGCCAATGGTGATCCCGGCAACGATATGCCGGCGGTGATGATGTGCCTGAATGCGACTTATCAAGTCATGGGCAAAAATGGCGAGCGGCGTATCGCGGCGCGACAGTTCTACCAGGGCGCTTACTTCACCGCGCTGGAGCCGGGCGATGTGCTCACCGCGATACGCATTCCGGTGCCGGCTGGAGGACACGGTTACGCGTACGAAAAACTCAAACGCAAGATCGGCGACTACGCGACTGCTGCTGCCGCTGTCGTTCTCACCACGACCGGCGGCAAAGTCGGCACCTGCTCAATCGGTCTCACCAACGTCGCCGAGACACCGCTGTGGGCGGAACAGGCGGCCAAAATTCTGATCGGCTCGGCGCTTGACGCACATACCGTCAAGAAAGCCGTGGCCGCTGCGGAAGCGATCACCGCGCCCGCGACCGACGCCCGCGGGCCGGCGCAATACCGCACCAAGATGGCGGGCGTAATGCTGATCCGCGCGCTTGCCCGCGCCAAATCGCGCGCCCGCGGTTGAGGGAAGGAGCAAAACTAATGGCCAAATCTCACGTCGCCATGAAGGTGAACGGCAAAACCATCGAAGCGTTGGTCGAGCCGCGCACGCTGCTCATCCACTTCTTGCGTGATCAGCAAAATATCACCGGCCCGCACATCGGCTGTGAGACCAGCCATTGCGGCGCCTGCACCGTCGATCTCGACGGCAAATCCGTGAAGTCCTGCACTGTGTTTGCGGTGCAAGCCAATGGCGCGGACATTCGCACCATCGAGGGTATGGCCAACGCCGATGGCACGCTCCACGCGCTGCAGGAAGGCTTCCGCGAAATGCACGGATTACAATGCGGCTTCTGCACGCCTGGAATGATCGTGCGGGCGTATCGCCTCCTGCAGGAAAACGCCAATCCGACCGAGGAGGAAATTCGCTACGGCATTTCGGGCAACCTCTGCCGCTGCACGGGCTATCAGAACATCGTCAAAGCCATTCAATTCGCCGCCGCCAAGATCAACGGCGTGCCGTTCCAGGAGGCCGCAGAATGAACGACATGACCCCCACCTCCGCCGAACGTGCCGTCAAACTCGAAGGCATGGGCTGTAAAAGAAAGCGCGTCGAGGACATCCGTTTCGTGCAGGGCAAGGGCAATTACGTCGACGACTTGAAGCTGCCCGGCATGCTTTACGGCGACTTCAATCGCTCGCCGCATGCTCACGCCCGCATCAAGAAGATCGATACAACGAAGGCCGCGGCGGTGCCCGGCGTCGTCGCGGTGATTACCGCCGAGACGCTCAAGACCGTGAACCTCGCCTGGATGCCGACACTTGCCGGCGACGTGCAGATGGTGCTGGCCGACGGCAAAGTGCTGTTCCAGAATCAGGAAGTCGCCTTCGTGATCGCGGAGGACCGCTATATCGCGGCCGATGCCGCCGATCTGGTTGAGGTGGAGTACGAGGCGCTTCCGGTCAACGTCGATCCGCTCAAGGCGATGGCGCCGAATGCGCCGATGATCCGCGAGGACCTCAGAGACAAGACCGACGGCTCGCACGGCAAACGCAAGCACCATAACCACATCTTCTCCTGGCAGGCCGGCGACAAGGCGGCGACCGATGCGGCTTTCGACGAGGCCGACGTCAAGATCAAGGAGATGATTGTTTATCCGCGCGTGCATCCGTGTCCGCTCGAGACCTGCCAGTGCGTCGCCTCCTTCGACAAGATCAAGGGCGAGTTGACGCTGTGGGGTACCTTCCAGGCCCCGCACGTCATCCGCACGGTGGGTTCGCTGATCTCAAAGATTCCCGAGCACAAGATCCACGTGATCGCCCCCGACATCGGTGGCGGTTTTGGCAACAAGGTCGGCGCCTATCCTGGCTATATCTGTGCGATCGTGGCTTCGATCGTGACCGGGGTTCCGGTGAAATGGGTCGAGGACCGCATCGAGAACCTGTCGACCACGGCGTTTGCGCGCGACTTCTACATGGATATGGAAATCGCCGCGACCAAGGACGGCAAGGTGACGGCGATGCGCTGCTACACCATCGCCGACCACGGCGCGTTCGACGCCTGCGCCAACGCCACCAAGTGGCCGGCCGGCCTGTTCAGCATCATCAGTGGATCCTACGATTTCCCGGCCGCTCACGTCCTGGTCGACGGCGTCTATACCAACAAGGCGCCGGGTGGCGTCGCTTATCGCTGCTCGTTCCGTGTCACCGAAGCGGCTTATTGCATCGAGCGCGCCATGGACATCATGGCGCAAAAGCTCGGCATGGATCCGGCCGAGTTCCGCATCAAAAATCTGATCCGGCGCGAGCAATTTCCTTACACCTCGGCGTTCGGCTGGCAATACGATTCCGGCGACTATCAAACCGCCATGAGCAAGGCGATGGAGTTGGTCAACTACAAGAAACTGCGCGAAGAACAGAAGGCCAAGCGCGAAGCGTTCAAGCGGGGTGAGACCCGCGAACTGATGGGCATCGGCGTTGCCTTTTTCACCGAGATTGTCGGCGCCGGCCCGTCGCGCGCCTGCGACATTCTCGGCATCGCCATGTTCGACTCCGCCGAAATCCGCATCCATCCGACCGGCAGCGGTATCTGCAGGCTCGGCACCAAGTCGCAGGGCCAGGGTCACGAGACGACTTACGCCCAGATCATCGCCACCGAGCTTGGGATTGCCGCGGACAACATCATGGTCGAGGAGGGCAACACCGACACCGCGCCCTATGGTCTCGGCACCTACGGCTCGCGCTCGACACCGGTGTCCGGCGCCGCCACCGCCATGGCCTGCCGCAAGATCAAGGCCAAGGCACAGATGATTGCGGCCTACATGCTGGAAGTGCACGACGACGATCTCGAATGGGACGTCGATCGCTTCCGCGTTAAGGGCAATCCCGAGCGCTTCAAGACCATGACCGAGCTGGCCTGGGCCGCCTATCACGAAGTGCCGCCCGGCATGGAGCCCGGGCTTGAGGCGATCAACTATTACGATCCGCCGAATTTTACTTTCCCCTTCGGCGCCTACATTTGCGTCCTCGACGTGGACGTCGATACCGGCACGGTCAAGGTCCGGCGCTTCTATGCGCTCGACGATTGCGGCACCCGCATCAATCCGATGATCATCGAGGGCCAGATCCACGGCGGTCTGACCGAGGCCTTCGGCATCGCGATGGGTCAGGAGATCCATTACGACGAGGACGGCAACGTCACCACGGCCTCGTTTATGGATTATTTCCTGCCGACGGCGGTCGAAACCCCGCACTGGGAGACCGACTGGACCACGACACCGTCGCCGCATCATCCGATCGGCGCCAAGGGCGTCGGCGAAAGCCCGAACGTCGGCGGCGTGCCGTGCTTCTCGAACGCAGTGAACGACGCGTTTGCGTTCTTGGGCTCGACCCACATTCAGATGCCGCACGACAATTGGCGCACCTGGACGGCCGCGGAGAAGCTCGGCTTGCATGGGTGAACCACAATCGTCATGCCCGGCCTTGTGCCGGGCATCCACGACTTCAACATATGAAGGAAGACGTGGATGGCCGGGACGAGTCCGGCCATGACGCACTGAAGGCGACGAGCCTTTGATGACCCTCAAGCGCGAAGAAATTTCGGACAAACTTGCCGCTGTCGGCTACGTCGCCGACCACGATATCGCGACCGCGCTGTGGCTGATGGAATTCCTCAAGCGCCCGCTGCTGCTGGAAGGCGAAGCCGGCGTCGGCAAGACTGAGGTCGGCAAGGCGCTCGCCGCGGTCCACGGCGCCGAGCTTATTCGCCTGCAATGCTATGAGGGTCTCGATCAGAACGCCGCGCTCTACGAATGGAATTATCAGCGTCAGCTCCTCGCCATCAAAACGCGTGAAGGTATTGGCGAAAATGCCGATGCGATCGAGGAGCACATTTTTTCGGAGCGGTATCTGCTGGAACGGCCGTTGCTCGCGGCCATACGCCGCGCCAAGCCGCCGGTGCTTCTCATCGATGAGGTGGACCGCGCGGACGAAGAGTTCGAGGCGTTCCTGCTCGAACTGCTTTCGGACTTTCAGGTCAGCATTCCCGAACTTGGCACCATCAAGGCAACCTCGATCCCTCGCGTGGTTCTGACGTCCAATGGCACCCGCGAATTGTCCGACGCCCTGCGCCGACGCTGTCTTTATCATTACATCGATTTCCCCGAGGTCGATCGCGAAGCGAAGATCATTCTGATGCGGACGCCCGGCATCGAGACGACGTTTGCGCTACAAATCGCACGCATGGTGGCGGCCGTCCGTCAGGAGGATTTGCGCAAGGTGCCGGGGGTTGCGGAGACACTCGACTGGGCGGCGACACTCGCAGGCCTTGAGGTGCACGATCTGCGGCAGGAGCCTGAGGCGGTCTACGAGACGATGATTTGTTTGCTCAAGACCCACGAAGATCGCACGCAGGTGACGCGCGAGGTCAGCGAGCGCCTGCTTGGCAAGGTGGCGTGAATGGCAACGGCAGCACCACGAACATCCGCTCATTTACGCGAAAGTCGGAAATCCAGCGCTGGGTCCCCGCCTTCGCGGGGACGAGCGGGATGAAATGTCCGGCGCTCGCCGCCGGCTCGCTGGCTTCGCGCGCACGCTGCGGGACAATGGCTTTAAGGTCGGTCTTGCCGAAACGAGTGACGCGCTCGCCATTCTTGCATCGCCCGCCGCCGGCCGCGCTTCGTCGCTGAAGCCGGCATTACGGGCGCTGTTTTGCGCGACGCATTCCGACTGGCAACGCTTCGACGAGATTTTTGATGCGTTTTGGCAGGGCCGCGACATGCGGCAGCGTCAAGTGCTGAAGGGATCGCCGGGCCAAAGCCCGGCTTCGGCGCCGCGGCGGCTTGCCGAGGCTCACGTGCCTAAGGATGCGCTCGGGCTGCCCGATCGCATCGAACGGCGGAACGATGTTGATGGCGACAGCGCTGCCGACGGCCGCGGCCGCCGCGAAGGTGCCTCGCGCATTGAATCGTTGGCGGCGACCGACTTGCGCCATATCGTCGATCCTGACGAAATTGCGGCCACTCACGCACTGGCGGCGCGTCTTGCGCGCACCATGCGGGCACGTCTGGTTCGCCGCGAACAAGTCCGCCGCCATGGCCGCCGCCTCGATTTGCGCCGAACCATTCATCGCAACGTGTCCCATGGCGGAACGTTGATCGACCTTGCCTGGCGGCGGCGGAAGATCAAGCCGCTTCGG
This sequence comes from uncultured Alphaproteobacteria bacterium, assembly GCA_963791955.1. Classification (GTDB taxonomy): domain Bacteria; phylum Pseudomonadota; class Alphaproteobacteria; order Rhizobiales; family Xanthobacteraceae; genus BOG-931. The sequence continues at coordinate 441,499 of CAWBUO010000014.1, read as the reverse complement.
CTGGTCGTGTTGCTCGATGCCTCCGGCTCCATGAGTCTCTACACCGCCTTCTTCGTCCGCTTTCTGCACGGCGTCGTCGACAGCTTTCGCGAAGCCGAGGCCTTCGTCTTCCACACCCGGCTCGCCCACGTCTCGCCGTCGCTGCGCGATCGCGACGTCACCCGCGCGGTCGATAAACTTGCATTGATGGCCCAGGGCATCGGCGGCGGCACCCGCATCGGTGAAAGCCTCGCGACCTTCAACCGATGGCACGCGCGGCGCGTCATCAATTCGCGCACCGCTCTCATGATCGTCTCGGACGGCTATGACACCGGCGCGCCGGAGCGGCTCGGCGAAGAGATGCGGCGGCTCGCGCGTCGTTGTCGCAGAATCATCTGGCTCAATCCTCTGATCGGCTGGCGTGACTATTCTCCACAGGCGCGCGGCATGCAGGCTGCGTTGCCCTATGTCGACCTCTTTGCCCCCGCGCACAATCTCGAAAGCCTTGCCGCGCTTGAACCCTATCTCGCAAGGATCTGAACCGTGGACCGCGCCAGCGACATTCTTGAGATCATTGCCACCAGGAAGTCGGCCGGTGAGCCGTTCGCGCTGGCTACAGTGGTGCGCACGGTCGCGGCGACCGCGGCAAAAGCCGGCGCGAAGGCGGTTATCCTGCCCGATGGCACCATTTCCGAAGGCTGGATCGGCGGCGGCTGTGCGCGTGCAGCAGTCCTCAAGGCGGCCAAAGATGCGCTCGGCGACGGCCATTCGCGCCTTGTCTCGGTGCAGCCGCCAGACCTTCTCGCCGATCATGGCGTTGAAGCCGGCGACGAACAGGAAGGCGTGCGCTTCGCCAAGAATATGTGCCCAAGCGAAGGCACCATGGATATTTTTGTCGAGCCGGTTCTGCCGCGGCCTCAGGTCATCGTCTGCGGATCAAGCCCGGTGGCGGTGGCTGTTGCCGATCTCGCCAAGCGCACCGGCTTTGCCGTCACGGTCTGTGCGCCCGCGGCAGAGCAATCGGCGTTTGCAGACGTCGGACCGCCGTATCGAAGGCTATGCGCTGCCAGTCGCCGAAACGAGCGCGCGCTACGTTGTGGTTTCGACGCAGGGTCGAGGCGATGAAGCCGCGCTTGCTCGGCCGCGCTCGCGGTCGATGTCGACTACGTCGCCTTCGTCGGCAGCCGCAAAAAAGCTGATGCGCTGAAATCGACGCTCGCCAAGCGCGGCATTGCCGCAGCGCGCATGGCCAAGCTGAAGGCTCCGGCAGGGCTCGATCTTGGTGCGATCACGCCGGACGAGATTGCAATCTCGATTGTTGCGGAAATTGTAGCGGCGCGGCGCAGCCGGAATTCCCGCACCGCCCCATTAAATTTCGCCGCAATTGTAGCTAACTGAAACGGCCAAGCGGAACGGTCTCCAACCGGGCGCGATTGAACGAATTTCCCTTTCTTCGTGCCGGCCAAATGCAAGATTTGCGTTTTCGGTTGCCGATACTTGAGCGGATTAGGCAGCTATCATCCCGTGTGAGCCGCCCGGCTTTGGCTCGTGGCTCACGCTCGTCTTCAACCAGGAGTTCGCGTCGATGTCTTCATCTTCACAATCCAAACATCCGGAAACCCTCGCGCTTCATGCCGGCTGGCGCGCCGATCCCGCGACCGGCGCCGTCGCCGTACCGATCTATCAGACCACGTCCTATCAATTCCGCGACACCGAACACGCCGCGAACCTTTTCGCGCTCAAAGAGCTCGGCAACATCTACACACGCATCATGAATCCGACTAACGACGTGCTGGAGAAGCGCGTGGCGGCGATGGAAGGCGGCGTTGCTGGGCTTGGCGCTGGCATCGGGGCAGGCCGCCTCGGCGTTTGCCCTGCAGAACCTGGCGCCGTCGGGCGATAACGTCGTCAGCTCGACCGATCTCTATGGCGGAACCTGGAATCTGTTCGCCAATACGCTGAAAGATCAGGGCATCGAAGTCCGCTTCGTCGATCCGGTCGATCCTGAAAACTTCCGTCGCGCGACCGATGACCGTACGCGCGCGTATTATGCGGAAACGTTGCCCAACCCGAAGCTTGACGGTATTCCCTATTGCCGAAGTCGCCGCGATCGGCCGCTCGTTCGGGATTCCGCTCATTATGGACAACACGGCGGCGCCGGTCCTTACGCGCCCGCTTGATCACGGCGCGGCGGTGATCGTTTATTCCACGACCAAATATCTCGGCGGGCATGGCAATTCTATCGGCGGCCTCATTGTTGATGGCGGCAATTTCGACTGGGAGGCGCACGCGCAAGCGTCAACCAGCGCTCAATACTCCGGACCCGAGCTACCATGGCGCGGTGTGGACCGAAGCGGTAAAGCCGCTCGGCCCTATCGCCTATATCATTAAGGCGCGCGTCACGCTGCTGCGCGACATCGGCTCGGCGATGTCGCCGTTCAACGCTTTTCTGATTCTGCAGGGCGTGGAGACGGTGACGCTGCGCATCGCTAAGCATAGCGAGAACACCCAGGCGGTGACCGACTTTCTGCGCAAGCGGCCGAAGATTACTCGCGTCATTCATCCTTCAGTGCAGACCGGCGTGCATCGTGAGCGGGCGCGAGCGTTATCTCAAAGGCGGGCTTGGCGGTCTTGTTGGTTTCGAACTCGCGGGCGGCAAGGAGGCCGGCCGCCGCTTCATTGACGCGCTGCAGATGCTCTACCACGTCGCTAATATCGGCGACACGCGCAGCTTGGCTATACATCCCGCCACCACCACACATTCGCAGCTCGATCCGCACGAGCTGGACGCGACCGGTGTGACCGATGGCTATGTGCGGCTTTCCGTGGGCATCGAGCACATTGATGATATCATTGCCGACATCGAGCGCGGACTGTCGGCGGCCGGCAAGCTCGCCAAGGCGGCGTGATCAGCCGGCGCGGCGAAGGCGGGTCCGTCGGCCGTCGGGTCGCGGAGCAGGTGGAACGCCCTCGGCACGCCGCTTGCTCCGCCGCCGATGATGATCACGTCGGCACGCGAGTCGGGATTAGGGCGTTCAGCTTCCTGCACGCTCGCTCACCACCGCTGAGTTTGCGCGAATTTGGACCTTGGCCGATTTCGCTCGACGGGCTCGATTGACCGAGGGCGGTTGACTCTATCAGATATAGGATTGATAGAGTAAATATACTTCTTAGTTATGAACCGCTGGCCGTAGAATTTAGCCGCTGCGTAACGTCGCAGCCTTGTTTCGCAATCGGATAGGCGTAATCGACACGGATGCCGCCGAACGGCGATGCCCAGATCAGGCTCGCGCCAACAGAGGCGCGCATCGCCTGCGAAATTGACGATCCGCTGTGATGGCGAGAGTGGCGAAAGGTTCGATACGGTCGGCTCATACGTCATTTAACGTATTTTCTGCCCTATAGCCTGTGATCAAGGATCCGCTTGGGCGAGGTGCAGCCGATCGCCTCTCCTTGTGAGCTTTCAGGCGCATGGGAGCGCACGATATGCCGGCAGCTTTGCAGTCATCCCAGGCGCGAAGGCTGGTTTGGGGGACCGCAGTTGGATTGGCGGCGGTTGTTGCTGCCGCATTCGCCGAGATGGGCGTTTATTTCTGGATCGCCGCAGGAAGCGCCCTCGGCGGTATGGCGCGTTACTGGGTTGCCGGGGTTGCGGCGCGTCTTTGCGGAGAGACGTTCCCGTGGGGAACATGGCTCATCAACGTTATCGGTTCGTTCGTCATCGGGTTCTTCGGCACATTGACGGGTCCCGACGGTCGGATCTTTGTCGGATCCACGGCCAGACAATTCGTAATGGTTGGGATATGCGGGGGATATTACTACTTTCTCATCCTTTAGTTTCCAGACTCTGAACCTCCTCAACGACGGCGAATGGTTCAGCGCCGGCGGATACGTCGGGGCTTCGGTCGTGCTGTGCCTTGTTGCAGTCTGGGCGGGCTATGCGCTCGCGGTCGGCTTAAACAACCTGAAATTCATATAGACGCAGAAAATTCGCGGTGGCGTTCGGGATGGTTTCCAGCACACAGGTTTCGGAAGATGGCGTGCTGCTGCGAATTTTTCTCGGCGAAGATGAAAAGTTCGATCACCTGCCATTATACGAGGCAATCGTGCTCAAGGCTCGCGAGATGCATTTGGCCGGCGCCACGGTAATCAGAGGCTTGATGGGTTTCGGACATTCGAGCCTGATCCATACGACGAAGATACTCCGATTGTCGGAGGACCTGCCGCTGGTCATCGAAATTATCGACCGCCAAGATAAGATCGACACATTCCTGCCAGAGCTCAATCGCATGATGAAAGGCGGCCTGGTGACCTTGGAAAACTCAAGGTGCTGCGCTACGGCTCACGCTAGCCGCGCGCGGGCGGTCCTCGAGTGCGTCGCTTCCAGATGCCGGCATCGCGCCGAAACCGGGAGCATCAATGTTCGCGGCACCGTCCAAAAGGATCGGACAGCTCGCGGCCTCGACTTAACAAAAAACCCAGACTACGGTTTGATAGTGCCGTATTGCAGAACCTGAACCTTCTCGATAGTCACCAGGCCGCTCGTCATCATGCGATCCAATACCGGCAAGAACGCGTCGATCTTCTCCTGCGAATCGACGATCTCCACCACCACGGGCAAGTCCTGAGAGAGTCGTAAAATCTTGGTGGTATGAATGTGGCTCGAATGCCCAAAGCCGACATGACCGCGCAGCACCGTTGCGCCGCCAAAATTCATCTCACGAGCCTTGAGCACGATCGCCTCGTGGAGCGGCAGATGTTCAAATTTGTCGTCTTCGCCGAAGAAGATGCGAAGCAGGACGGCATCGCGGGGGATTTGCATGATCACGTCCATTTCATAGTGTTAATCACGGTTGCGAGCAAGACGCCGGCCCACACCGCGATCAGGCACAGAACCACTGACAGGCCGACATTGGCGCCCGCTCGGAACCACTCTCCGTCGCTGGCGAGGTTAAGTGTTTGCAGGCTGAACGACGAAAAGGTGGTGTAGCCGCCGCAAATGCCGGTCATCACGAACTGGCGGGCGGTCGAGCCGACATAGACTCTTCCGTTCGGACCGGTCAGCGCAAAGAAGAAGCCGATGACGAAAGAGCCGGTCACGTTGATGAGCAGTGTGCCCCAGGGGAAAGTCTCGCCGATCAACCGGGCCGTCACGCCCGATAACCAGAAGCGGCCGGTCGCGCCGATGCCGCCGCCGATTGCCACCCAAATATAGAGTCCCATTGAGCCATTGATCTCCAATATCGAAGATTGAGTGCGTCCCCATAGTTCGTTCCTCCCCTGAGAAGAGCCGATGCGCTTGTCGTTGTGGTCGGTCGCGCATCACAGAAGCAGCCGGCATCAATAGAGCGTCAGTGCAAGAATGACGACCAACAGCGCTCCGATCAACGCCAGGTAAAAGTTAAGGTGCCCGGACTGTAATGCCTTGAACCGGTCGGCAAAGGTAAAGACGGCACGGGTCACCGGCGCAAAGAGGTACGGGCCGAAAATGGGCGCCACGTCGTTAGAGAATACAAGCCTGTGAACGAAGTAATGCGCACCTTTGGCCTCGCGCGTCGTCTGCTCGGTCGGGCGATAGACAAAGCTGTAGAATGTTCGCAGCGCGTTGGAGAAAGTGAGCGCGGTCGTCGACACCCGGCCCGCATCCTGATCGAGCCCGCCGTACCAGACCGCGACACGGCGAACAGCATAGCGTCGGTTCACCATCACCAGGACGATCGGCACTATGGCCAAGAGCGGCATGACAACGACCAGCATGGTCGGCGAAATGAAGGCGAATTTGGCGGTCAGGGGCACGAGCAACAGGCCGTCGTGCATGTCGCGCGCGGCCTGCGTGCCGAATTCATTGGCGACGGCTACGCGCAACGCGTCGAGCCAACGCGGCATGCCAACCGCAAGCGCCAATACGCCTAATCCCAGCAGGCCGACGGAAACGCCGATAGCCGGCCGCACTGGCGAAAATTTATGCGGCGAACGCCCGAGCAAGCCGATACCAAAAACCTTACGTAAGTGGCAAAGGCGACGGCGACCGTGAGCGCGAGGCCGGCGCCGGCGAGCGCCATCACCAGCCGGCTCGGCAGTGTATCGAGCCGGAAGCCCTGGAACACGGTTTCGAACATGTACCACTCGCTGACGAAGCCGGCCTGCGGCGGCATGGCGGCAAGGCTCATCGCCGCAAATAGCGCACCCAAGCCGAACAGCCACGAGCTATGGCGCAACAGTTCAGTGTGAACAATCTGGTATCGGCCGGTCGCGCCATAGACGCCGTCGGCGGTGAGGAACAGGCCGCCTTTTGCGAGTGTGTGCCCCGCTAAGTGCAGAAGCGACACCGTCCACGCCAGGCTCGCAAGTTCAGGTTTGCCGTGGCCGCGGAAAATCAGGGCCGCCCCCAGCATCGCGACGGCAATAGCGGCGTTTTGCGCCGACGAGAAGCTCAGCAGGGTCCGCCAGTCCTCCTGCTGGTAACGCTAGAGCGCTGTGAGAATCGCGCTGAGCACTGCAACGATGATGAAAAAATGCCGAGGCCGGCAGCCACCCCCGGGTCCTGACCAGCCCATTCCGGCAGGCCGCGAGCCAACCCGTAGAATGCCGCGTTAAGCACTACGCCCGACATCAGTACGCCGGAGGCGCCGCTGCCGGCGCCGTAGGCGCTTGGGAACCACTCGTAGAACGGCAGCAGTCCGAGTTTGGCGCCAAAGCCGATGACGAGCAGCACGCCGGTGAAGACCAGCGTCGGCACTGTGCCGGCGCCTTCGCGAAAGGTCGCGAAGGCGAATGAGTGCGCCGCGACCGCAAGCAGCAGCACTGCGACGACCAGTGCAACCGCACCGATTTCCAACAGCCCGAGCATGAACAGGACCGGATGGCCGACATCCGGCGACAACTTTTCGCTCAGGATCATTACGGCGCCGCCGAAACTCATGATCTCCCAGGCAATCAGAAACGCCGCCCCGTCGCGCACGCCGAACACGCCGAGCGCCCCGATCAAGCTCATCGCGGCGCCGAACAGCCAGCCGGCGCGGCCCTGCCGCGCTGGCGTCGCCAGCGCGCAGGCGAGTGCCGCCGGAACCAATCCAAAGCCAAGCAGCCAGGCACCGTCGGGCGTTAATTGAAAGGATATCGGCGCTCCGGCGATTTGTGTCGGCAGCACGACGGCCAATGTGCCATTAGGCAGCGCCAGAATGGTAGCGCAAATTCCAAGCACGCTTCCGAAACACAACAAGGCGCGCGCCAAGAAACAAGGCGCGCCCGGTGAGAGCCAGGAGCGCGGCGGCGAGCCAGGCGAGGAATGCCGCGACCAGGAGATCATTCGACAAGCTGCCCTCCCTTCACGCGCTGCGGCGCTCGATCGAGCAACATCAGCAAGGCCTCGATGATCGCCGCCGGGTTGGGCGGACAGCCCGGCAGATAGATGTCGACCGGCATCACGCCCTCGAGTCCGTGGCCGCACGCATAGCCGCCTTCGGCAATGCCGCCCGAGACCGCGCAGGTGCCGACCGCCAGCACCCAGCGCGGCTCGGGCATTGCTTCGTAGGTCTCGCGCAGCGGGCCGCGCATCGCGTAGGTGACCGGTCCTGTCACCAGCAGAAGATCGGCGAAGCGCGGCGAGGCGGTGAAGAAAATCCCCAGCCGGTGCAGGTTGTAGAACGGATTGTTCAAGGCCTGCAGCTCCGACTCGCAGCCGTTGCATGAGCCGGCATCGACGTGGCGGATATGCAGGCTGCGCCGAAATGCGCGACGCGTTTCTGTCGCCGGTCGCGGGCGACGGCGTTCGCATCGGCTTTCCAGATCAAGATCAGTACGCGTCGCGCGACGCCGAAGGCCCAGTCGGACGACGGGCTCATCGCGCCGGTCGGACAGGCCTCGATGCAGAGCTGGCAGACGACGCAGCGGCCATAATCGATGTCGAGCATGCCGCCTGCTTCGGTCGGCTCGCATCGTGATCGCCTCGGTCGGGCAGACGTCGGCGCAGGCCTTGCACGCCATCGCCGCACAGCTCGGGCCGGTAACGCGGCATGCCCAGCAACCCGTCCTGGCCATCCGTTCCCTCGGCCAGCGGCCAGGGCGTCGTCTGCTTTGCCTGCCAGCAATCCCAAGAAGGTCCACAGCGGCATGGCGTCGCTCCTACCGATCGCAACCGGCGATCGTCAGGCCGAAGCTCGCCTCGTTGATCGCGTAGTCCATCATGTTGCTGTCGTGCACGGTGAAGGGAAAAACCCGCCAGTTCGAAAAGGACGGCGATTTGATCTTCACGCGCGCGAGCTTGCCGTCGCGGCCGAAATGCACGGCGTAGAACAGCGAGCCGCGCGGCGATTCCGCCCAGCCCAAGCCTTCGCTCTTCGGCACGAGCTTACAGTCCGCGCGAACCGGGCCGTCCGGCAGCACAGTCGAGCGCGCGCTGCAATCAGCGCGATGCTTGCGTCGATCTCGTCCATGCGCACCTGCGCGCGCGCGTGCGCGTCGCCTGCCTCGCGCACCGCGACCGTCGGCGGAATTTCCGCATAGGCGGCGTAAGGGTGGTCGCGCCGCAGATCGCGGTCGATGCCCGAGGCGCGCTCGATCGGTCCCGGTCGCGCCCTGATCGAAGGCCAGGCGGCGGTCGAGCATGCCCGTCGTGATCAGGCGGTCGAGGTGGCTTGCGGTATTTTCCATGTGCTCGGCGTAGCGCGAAAATCTTTCGCGCAGAGCTGTCAAGTTCGGCGCCGAGCCAGGGCTTCGGCGACAGATCGCGCCGCAGGCCGCCCGGCGCAAGCAGGCTCCGCAGGAAGCGGCTGCCGGTCAGCCTGCCTGTTCAGCTGCTTGGCCCGCTCTTCGAGCAGCTTGCCTTCTGCCTCGCCGACCTTGAGCGTCGTCGTGTGGCAGAGATGGCCGAGATAGTGCAGGTGGTTGTAAAGGCGCTCCATCTCGGCCAGCAGCACCCGCAGGAATTTCGCGCGCGGCGGACGGCGCACTGCGACGCGGCCTCGACCGCCTGGCAATAAGCCAGCGCGTGCGCGACGCTGCCCACGCCGAGACGCGCTCGGCCAGCACCACGCCCGCGCTGCGGCTCGAGCGCCCTCGAAGCGCTTCTCCATGCCGCGATGCTTGAAGAACAGCTGCGGATGATAATGCAGGATCGCTTCGCCGACGTAGAAGAAGAGGAACTCCGCCGAATTCGACCACGTCCGCGCGCACCGGGCCGAAGGGCAGGCGCTGCACGTCGGCCTCCGCGCCGGCGATCTCCGGCATGACTTGCTTGATTGCACGAAATGTGCAACGGCCGATCCGGCGGATAGCTCGGATCGAACGGCGGCTTGCCGAGCGTCGACGCCCTCGTGCAGGACCAGGCGATGCGGTTGCGGATGATCGTCAAAGCGTCAGACCGAACAGATCGGTGATTTCGCGCTCGTACCAGCTCAGCAGCGGGCTGACGTCGGCGAGGCTCGGAATCGGCTCGTTGGCGTCGCAGCGCCAGACGCATGAACGGCGCTGCACCGGCCGGGCTCGCGACATAGCGCAATTCGAGTCGATCCGGCGCGGGATACCAGGCATAGGCCATTTGCATGCGACCGCCGGACGCGAGCAGCCCGGCAGCGGCGTCCTTCAATTCCGCGGGACGCAGCGATGTCGCCGGCGGATGCCGTCATGGTGCCGGCCCCGTCAGCAGCCGGGCCGCCGCCATGAAGTGCTCCCACAGATCGCTCGGCCACCAAAAGCCGAACACAAGAAGCGGCACCAGCGCGAGCCACATCGGGGCCACGCACCAGTCGCTGATCGGGCTCGGGCGATCGTCGGCGCCGTTGTCGCTGTTGCCGGCAGTGAAATACATCGCGCGGAAATGGTTGAGAAAGCCGATGAAGATGACGATCAGCAGCACCGCCATCGACATAGACGGCCCAGTCGTAGCCGCGCTCGAAGCCGCCGCGCAGGATGACAAGCTCGCTGAGGAACAAGCCGAAGGGCGGCGCGCCGGTAATGGCCGACAGCGCCCGCGAGCCACAACGCGCCCTGCACCGGGAAGCGCGTCCAGACGCCGCGGATGCTGCGGATTTCCTTGGTGCCGTAGCTGCGCATCACATTGCCGGCGCCGAAGAACATCAGCGACTTGTTCAGCGAGTGGTTGAGCATGTGGTAGAGCGCGCCGGCGATGCCGAGCGGTCCGCCGAAGCCGAAGCCGAGTGCGATCACGCCCATATGCTCGACGCTCGAATAGGCCATCAGCCGCTTGATGCCGTCCTGCCGAACGATAAACAGCGCGCCGACCAGAAGCGAAAAGACGCCAAAGGCCACGAGCGAGGTGCGGGCCAGATGAGCGTTATGCGCCGCATCGGCGATCGCCAGGAAGCGCACGATGCCGAGCATGGCGCTGTTGAGCAGCGCGCCCGACAGCATAGCCGAGACCGGCGCCGGGCTTTCGCTGTGCGCGTCCGGCAACCAGGTGTGCATCGGCGCGAGACCCACCTTGGTGCCGTAGCCGACCAGGACCAGCAAGAAAGCCAGCGTGACCAGTGCGGGATTCATCTCGCGGCGCCGCCGCGCGCAAGCGCGTCCCAGGTCATGTCGTAGGTCGGCCCGAGCACGAAGGTGCCGCCCCAATAGAACAGCACGGTGCCGAGCAAGCGCCAGGCTGATCCCGGCCGAAACGATCATGATGTACTTCCACGCCGCTTCCATGCTTTCGGCCGCCCGCTCGAAGCCGACCAGGAATGTGCTCACCAGCGTCGTCAGTTCGATCGCGATCCAGTAGAGGCCGACATTGTTCATCATCGAGCTCAGCAGGATCGTCAGCGCGAAGCCGGCAAAGAGCGCATAGAAGCCCCAAAGCCGGTCGTCTTCGTCGAGCAGGCGCATGTAGCCGATCGAGTAGATCGAGGCGAGGAAGTAGACGATTGCGGTGCAAAGCATCACCCATGCGCCGGTCATGTCGACGACCACGTATTCGCCGAGGTAGTGGTAAGGCCCGCTGGCGCTCAACACTGTCAGCGGGATCGCAGCGGCGAACACGACGAGACTGCCAGCGAGATTGAGACCCTCGGCAATGCGCGGGCGGCGTGTATGAGCAAGCAGCCGATCGCCGCAATCGCCGGCGCGATCAATATGACAATGAGGAGCGTGCCGATCATTTTCAGCCCACCAGTCGATTGAGGTCGAGACTGCTCGTGCTGCCCACGTGAGCGACAAGGTAGCGGACCAGAACGCCGAAGCACGCGACGACGACCAACAGGTCGAACAGGATCACGATCTCGATCAGCAGCGGCATTCCCGGCACGAGAATCTGTGCGCCGAGGAAAATGCCGTTTTCGAGCACGAGCAGGCCAAGAATCTGACTCAGCGCCTCATGTCGCACCGCAAGCATCAAAAAGCCGATCAGCTTCATCGACAGCATGATCGTCAGCGCGAGCACTGCCACCGTGCCGGCAAGCCCCAGCGATTGACGGATGTGATAGGAGACGACCAGCGCGAAGATAACGCACACCGCGCCGGCGACGAGCGTTGAGCTGGGCTGCAGAATTTCATGGATCTCGCGCGCCACGTTGAGCCGTCCGATGATCCGCCAGATCAGGTAGGGCAGCAGGAGCCCGCGGAACAGCGCAGTGAGGATCGCTATCAGGTAAAGTTCGGGATAGCCGCCGTAAAATCCAACCGCTGCGGACAGCGCGGCGATCACCCAGGATTCGGCAGCGAACGCGTAGAGATAATTGTTGAGCCAGCGCGAGCCGAGCATCACGAAAGCGAGCAGCAAACTCGTAATCGCCATTAGGCTGAAGATCGACGACGCGAGCGGATCGAGATGCGCGACGAGCATGATCAAGCCAGCTGGGTTCCGATGATGGCAAGGATGGCGAAAACGAACGAGGCTGCCAGCAATTCCTGATAACGGTAGAAGCGCAATCGCGACTGCGCGGTTTCCACCACGACCACGGCACAGGCAACGATCACGAATTTGAGCATCAGCGCGGCAAATGAGCCTACGAACTCCGACAGCCGTGCCCTCGCGTGACAACCCCCACGGAATGAGCAGGACGTTGCAGAAGATCGTGTAAAGGATGAATTGCTTCATCATCGACGCCCAGCGGAGAATGGCGAGCAGCGGACCCGAATATTCGAGGATTCGCGCCTCGTCGATCATGTAGACTTCGATGTGGGTGCTCGAATGGATCGGCAGCCGGTCGGTTTCGACGATGAGCAGCGTAAAGAATGCCGCGATTAGGAAAAGATGTGCCGGGCTCAGGTAGACCGCTGGGCTGCCGACCAACAAATGGTTGACCACGAAAGGCAGCATCGCTTTCGCCAGCAGCGTAATTCCGACGAACACCAGAATCAGCGTCGGCTCCGCCAGGATCGCAACCATTACCGCACGGCTCGAGCCGACACCGCCGTAGGCGCTGCCGGTGTCGAGGCCGGCAAGCACGATCATGAACGAGCCGAGCGTGAGAATAAGTCCGCCACCCAGAATGTCGCCCATGTCGGACAGCGGCAGCGGAAAGTCGGTCAACACCGGAATGAGAATGGGGACGGTCATCATCGCGGTGAACGCGATGAACGGTGTGATCCAGTAGATCCAGGAAGCGGTTTCCGGAACCACGATCTGTTTGTGGAACAGCTTCCAAAGGTCGCGATAGGGCTGAAAGATGCCAGGCCCTTGAGCGAGTTGTACGCGTTCCTCAAACTGCTGGATGATGCCCTGCAGCAGCGGCGCCAGCAGCAGCACCGCGAGGACCTGACAAATTTGCAGGAGAACGTCGCGGAGCATCACGACTGTCCCGGCAGCCGTGTAGCAGGTGCGCTACCCCCGCCAAAGCGCTGCGGCCAAGCGCGATCAGATTGTCCCCGTCTGTCGGAAGATGTGTTCACGCGCGCCTCCTACCGTCCGCAAAGTGGTTAATAGGAGTCATTAGCCAGGACGGCGGTTAATGGGGAACCCCATCGCCCTGCGATGCAGCCGAAATTTGTTGCTATGAATAGAGATAACTCCGTCCCGGTGTCAAGCGCGCGGGGCGCGGCTATTCCTGAATCAAGTCGATTGTCGGTGCCGCTGCAAATGGATACCTGGTGCGCTCCCGACAGGGCGTTTGACGCTTTCGGCGCCGAAGACGGAATCGTAGAGATCCTCCCCGTAGCTTGTTTGCAACGGCTCGCCCTCGACCAATCGATAGGTGCGCGTACCATCCGGCCGTCGTTCGGCGCGCAGGAAAATCGCGTTGTCCATATGGCGCGCGTGACAGCGCTGCGCGAATTCGTAGAGGTGAGTGACGAAAAAGACCTTTACGCCCCGTTCAAACAGCGCGGCGGTGATCTGCTCGGCAATTTCCGAGCCTTCCCTTTCATCCGTCGAGGCGAATGATTCATTGAACAGGAGCATCGTATTGCTGCCGATCCTGCCGATGATCTCGCTTGCCCTGCTCAGTTCCTCATCCCATTTCCCGCTTTCCATCGCCGCGTCTTCTTCGCGCTTGAAATGCGTGCACAGGCCAGCGCAGACCTCGGACGAAAACGCCTAACCGGCCAAACGAACAATGCCCGCAAGCAGGCTCAGCTGGGCAATGCAGACGCAGCGCAGAAAATGTCGATTTGCCGCCGCTATTGGCGCCGGTATGAGGACCAATGTCCCCGCGAGTCGGCGTTGAGATCGTTGCCGACAACTTTTCGTCCCATGCTTAAGGCGAGCGAGGGGTCGTACAAGCCGGAAAACGACAATCTCCGCTGTCCGGCGGGCGCGGCGACCGCGAAGCATATCGGCTCTCCGATACCGGCAAGCTGAGCATGCAAATTTATACACCCGACATAAAATGCCAATTCTGTGCGCAGCATCTGAAAAAAACTGAGAATATGATCCGTCGATTGAGCCAACGCATTGGCTACAAGAGTTACGCCCTTATCGGCTAATTCCGACAAGGCGCGTGCTCCAGCCTCATCGCGCGGATGCAGCGAAAACGTATAGGACCGCGACTTTTCCACCACGAGCCACCTCAACCAGTTGCGCGCTTCGTCAGGGGGCTTGCGCAGGAAGTAGCTTTTTCCTTTGTTGCCTGTTCCCAATTGCGCGCTGAGCAAGATACCGGAGCGGAATTTGAGGCGGCGCAAATGCTGTTCGATGGCCAAGAAGTATTCATCGCTAAGCTCCTGTTTCAGCATCGCGAAGAATGTCGAGAAGGCTTCGGATTCAAATTTGCCCGCATGTTGCCCGGCAATATTCCGCAATCTATTCAACGCACCCACCAACATCTGCAGCACCTCTACTGCGTGGTGGAGAATCCCGGTCGGGTAGCGGGTGAAAAAGCTCCAATAGCCTTTCCTCTCGCCTTCGATAGCATCGATCGCGATCTGGTACATTTCCGCGATGATCTGGGAATCTCTCAAACTGTCGGCAAGAGCGTGTTGGCGATAGCGTATGACGGTCTATCCGTATCTGCCGCAGGCCCAGGTGGCCATGACGTCGGCCAAAACGTACTTGGGCCTGCTGACGGGGGCGCCATCATGACCGATACGCCCCAGCTTCTGCTTGCTCATCACCTGAAGGCGCTCAAGCTGCCGACGTTCCTGCGCGAGTACGACAAGCTCGCTCGGCAGTGCGCCGCTGAGGGCCTTGATCATATTCGCTTTCTGCTGCGCCTGACCGAACTCGAGCTGATCGAGCGTGAACGGCGCATGGTGGAGCGGCGGATCAAAGAGGCGAAGTTCCCGGCCGTGAAGAGCCTGGACAGCTTCGACTTCGCCGCCATTCCATCGCTCAATAAGACCCTCGTGCTGGAGCTCGCCCGCTCCGAGTATGTGACCCGCCGGGAGAACATAATCGCGTCGGCAACAGTGGCACCGGCAAGACGCACATCGGTCTCGGGCTCGGTCTCGCGGCCTGCCAGAAGGGGCTGTCGGTTGGCTTCAACACCGCCGCAGCTCTCGTCCATGAACTACTGGAGGCGCGAGACGAGAAGCGATTGCTTCGCCTGCAGCGGCAGATCGCCGGATACAAGCTCCTGATTATCGACGAACTCGGGTTTGTACCGCTCTCACAGACTGGCGCCGAGCTGTTGTTCGAGGTGTTCAGCCAGCGATATGAGCGCGGTTCAACTATCGTCACCTCGAACTTGCCATTCGACGAATGGACCAGCGTGTTCGGTTCCGAGCGGCTTACCGGTGCGCTGCTCGACCGGCTCACCCATCACGTCCATAGCCTAGCGACAATTCATCGTGCCGAATCGGTCGACGGGAAGATGGCAATGACATTTGCCAACGCGTCTGCCATTCGCAGAGCTTTTGAGAGCGCTGGAGTTGAGTTGATTGAGGAAAACGGTGGGGGGCCAGGAGCTCGTCTAATGCAGCGTTTATCGAATCCAACAGTTCGGGGCGGTGCAAATTTTACAAGCAACCTCGACAAGAACGGGAGCAGCCTGGTCCGCTTGCGAAAGCGGCAACAGAAAAAGAGCTAGGCCACGGCCCGGGTGCAGCTCCCGAGGGTATGTCGGAGTTGCCGTGCCTCCCACCAGCGAGAATTCCCCATCTTAAACGAGATATCGCTCGGAGAATTTGCGCACGCGACGCTTCTCATGGGGAGACCATTCTTCTTCCGGCTTTCGGTCTAAGTCCAGGATGAAAAATATTTCCTCCATAAGCGGGTGGCTGCAACGATGATGGAGATTTTCATCCTCGGCCCGAGAAAGTTCGTCCGCAAAATTGGGAATGAACGTTGTCACAATACAAAATTGAGTGATCCACAATTGTCGTGGATCAATATCGGGGATGGGATCGCCTGCCGTTAACGTCCCAGATGGAAGCAAAGGCCATTTTCGCGCCTCTTCGTACCCAGCGCTACCCCACCTTAATCTTTTTATGTCCGGCAGGTGAAACTCTAACAAATGAGCATCCCAGGCAATTCCTGTAAACTGCAGCAACCAAACCGGAGCGGTCTTGAATATTTCGGCAAATCTCGCGAGTGAACTCGTCGCCCTTCATGATTATAGGAAGAAGTCGCTGAGCAGCCTTAACTTGATTGTCCAATTGTCCCGGGTCGTTGACGTTAATTTTGAAGTGCTGCAAAGTACGATTCCAAGCATGGATTAGAGGCTCATCGATTTTTGGTTGACCAGCCAAGACGATGGCAGCTGCTGCGATCGCGTGATACCGTGCGTGCCAAACATTTATCCTTACGATCTCTTTCTTAGCTTTCCTTTCCTTCTCTTTGCCTTCCTTCAGCGCGGTAGAAGAGATTTTCTCAGCTTTCGAAAGTCGGTGTCGCAAACTTGGATCAATCATGGTTTTAGAGCTCCAAGATCTCTTTCGACGTTTTCCAAACGCAGCCTAAGCTCAGTGCTGTCTAAGGTGCGAGCATAAGCCGCGACGATGTTTGCTAGCGCCGAAGCTTCACTCGGCGGGATCTGCGCAGTGACAGCGGCCACTAAGATTGCCTCCACTGCGGCAACGGCATCAAAATCCCCGTCCGTTGGAGGTAATTCGACGCGCACCGAGCGCTCTTTGGGAAGGATTCGACTGAGCAGGAATTTCAGCATCGCGACGTCGCCGGCCTTGGCGAGCGCGACTGCTTTGCGCACTAACTCGTCAGCTTCGCCTTCCAGCAGTGCTGCTGCAACGAGTGTAGTCCGGTTCTTAGATCCTGGTTTGCGCCCGGCATTGCCGTTGACGAACGGGCGACCGCGAGTAGTGGGGACGTGGGTCGCACCTGAGCCCTCGGATCGACGCATTGTCGAATCCTCCAATCGGTGCCCTGGTAACTTTTACTTAAGCATTGACCTGGACGCCCGCAAGACGTCTCTTAACTGCGCCTCTCCTAAATGATTTGAAGTTCTGGTGGTTGGACTTGCCAGCTTTTAAACGAAAAGCCGACTAATAACGATTATTACCTTGGTCTCAAATTACTTACATATTACGATACTACCCGCGGAAACGACTGTACTTTGCGCCAAGATATATTATACTAACCTTCGAAAATGAAGTATAGTTTTGGTGATGACGAACGGTCGACGGGATTACGCCCCTCTGCAGCGTAAATCTCGCGTATTTTACGCGGCTGACGGGGGCGATCAAGCCAAGTAGAACGCCGGGCGAAGATGTCGACTCTGGGTGCGCCAACACCGGCGTTGAAGGCGACGATGTGGAGTTCACCGACGACAACGGCGATGGACCGGGAATACGGTTGCGAAAGCGGCAACAGAAAAAAGCTAAACTTGCATTTTATGGAATAGGCCTTGACGACCCATATCGGCGCGCGAGCAATCGTCAGCTCTAAGATCGCCGGATTAAGAAAATTCGCGTTGATTGTCGGTCATCTGGGAGACTGAACGCGCCGGCGCGCCGTCACATCGCGCGGCGCTCGCGCGAGGGGGCGTCGTTGGGAAACAGGAGATCCGACCCCACCTCATATTGCGCAGCTTTCTGGTGCAGCTTAGCATTATTGGCTGCGCGCAAGGCGGCGTCGACCTCGCCGTAGAGGAATGCGAGGAAGGCATAGCGTCGCCCACTGGTGATAGGCGTGACTTGATGCAGTGCGCCGCACGAAAAAACCACCGCGCCGGCAGGCGGAGCGCGATATGCGCGGCTGCCGAATTCCGGCAGCACGAGATCGCAGCCTTCGTAATCCTTGTTAAGGTTGATAGTGACCGCGAAACGGCGATGCTGCGCGCCGACATTGACGTTGTCGCGGTGCCGATAGAAGTGGCCGCCGACGGCGCTGTCGAAACAAGCGACGATGTAGCGATCCATGCGCGTGGCCTGGAACTGGAAAAATCGCTCGACTGCCGGCAGCAGACGACGAACGATCTGGCTGCGGATCGCTTCGCGAAATTGCGGGTGCGCAAGCGCGAGATCGTTGCGGCGCTTGATCCGATAATCGACGATTCGCGACGTCTTGCCGTTAACATCGAGCAGAAAGCCGGAATCTTCGCCGCCGATCTTTTGATAAAACTGGATCAGCACATCGCAAAGCTGAAAGTCGAACACCCGCGGCACGATTAACACTGGTGCATTCAGCGGCACGCCGGCGAAGTCTTCGACGTCCGGCAGGCTCTTCAGAACGTTGCGCACGGTTTGGCCGTGTCCCTCGGCGTAATCCCAGGGGATGTCGGCTATGGCACGCAACATCGGATAGTGTAGTCCGCAACGCGCGCGCGGTCGCGGGCAAACGCCGACAGACTGCCTACCCGGAACCGCATCGAGTCTTCCGCGTTAGCCAATTACCTGATCAATTGGCATGGAGACCAGCATGGATCGCGAGCACATCAAGGGCGCGGCAGACAAGGCAAAGGGCGCCATCAAAGATACCGCCGGCAAGATGACCGGCGACAAGGAGCTGCAATCGGAAGGCAAGCTCGACAAGGCAAAAGGTGCCGCACACGAGGCGCTGGGCAACGTCAAAGACGCAGCCCGCAATCTGACGAAGTAGCTATCCTGACATCGCAGCCAGGGTCATAAGAAGCCGCCATAACAGGCGGCTTTTCATTTTAGCTCGGCTCCTGGTTCGTGCAGCAGTCAACCGGCGTGGCGCACGGGTGCCGGCGCTTGGTCGGGAAACAGCCGGTCCGACTCGACGACGTATTGCGCGGCGCTGTCATTCAGCCTGGAGTTATTGGTTTCGCGCAGCGCGGCATCGGCCTCGCCATACAGAAAGGCCAGGAACGCATAGCGCCGCCCGCTGGTGATCGGCGTGACTTGATGCAGCGCACCGCACGAAAACACCACCGCGCCGGCGGCAGGAGCACGATAGGAACGCCCGCCAAATTCAGGAAGCACCAGGTCGCAGCCTTCGTAGTCCTTATTGAGATTGATGGTGACGGCAAAGCGGCGATGCTGGGCGCCGAAATTGACGTTATCGCGGTGCCGATAGAAGTGCCCGCCGACGCCGCTGTCGTAGCAAGCGACGATGTAGCGGTCCATCCGGGTAGCCTGGAACTGGAAAAATCGCTCGACTGCCGGCAGCAGACGACGAACGATCTGGCTGCGGATCGCTTCGCGCAATTGCGGGTGTGCCACGATCAGATCGTTGCGCCGCTTGATCCGATAGTCGACGACCTTCGACGTTTTGCCATCGACGTCGAGCAGAAAGCCGGAATCCTCGCCGCCAATGTTTTCATAAAACTGGATCAGGACATCACAGAGCTGAAAGTCAAAAACGCGCGGCACGATCAGCACCGGGGCGCTTAGCGGCACGCCGGCGAAGTCCTCAACGGCTGGCAGGCTCTTGAGGACATCGCGTACGGTCTGTGCGTGCCCGGCGCCGTAATCCCACGGGATGTCGGCAACCGCGCGCAACATCGGATCGAGGATGATCGTGCGCGGCATATCGGCCGCGCCGAACAGGCGACTGATCTCGCCGTCATAGTCGGCGAGAAACGACATCGCCGATGTGCTGAGTTTGAGGTAAGGTGCGGGGTTCTGCGGAACCGCGGTGAGTACGCCGTAAAAAGCCAGACGGTCTTCGTGAAACAGCTGGGAAACTTCAAGCATCCCGGCCAATTCACGCTCCGCGCGCGGATCGGCCGGCGAGCCCAGGAAGCTAAGAACGATCCAGCGGCCGGCCGCGACCGAGAGGCTGAACGAACCTCCCGACATCACGGGCGCCGTGAACCAGGGAACGGGATCGCCCAGGACAATCTGGCGGGGGCCGGCTTCGCATTTTTCCATTGAAGGCGCCTTCGCTTGCAACGCCGCCGGGCGCCGCATTCTTCGCCGTCATGGTAAATTTTGTTCTAATATCTTACGGTCCGATTCGGCATTTCGGGGTTCCATCTGGGCCAGATCACCAACAATCTGCGACCAGCCACCCGCACCTTGCGGATGCGCGAGCTCGACTTCGAGCTCGACAGAAATCCGGACGCGCTTTACGTCCGTTTCGAACGCGCAAGTCTGTTCCGCGAACAAGGCCAATTCGAAGAAGCCAAAGCCGACTATCTCGAATTGCTTCGGCGATCGCCCACCGATTTTGGCGCACTCAATGATTTCGGGACGCTGGTTCTTAACGCCGGATACAAGGAGGCCGCCCGCTCGCTGTTCAGTGAGGCCGTTCGGCACCATCCGGATAATCCGGCCGGGCACGTCAATCTTGGAAATTTGTTGTTTCTGCTCGGCGAACAGCAACAGGCCCGGTTGCATTTTGAAAGCGCGCTGCGCCTCGACCCGGATCACATCCATGCTCACCGCGGCATGGGCAATCTGCTGGCGGAGACCGGGGACAATGCGGGTGCCCGCGGGCATCGGGACAGGGGGTTCAAGGGTCACTCCTTGACCGCATTGCCTTATCGCGGCGACGGTCCCGCCATCGCGGTGCTGCTGCTGGTTTCAGCCGCTGGCGGCAACATACCGACGACTTCAATTCTCGACGATCGACACTTTCAGACCACTGTCCTGGTGACCGAGTATGACGATCCGAAGGTGCCGCTGCCGCAGCACGATCTGGTCTTCAACAGCATCGGCGATGCCGATTTATGTCGAGAGGGTCTGGAATCCGCTTGGGCGGTGTTAGCGCGAACCAGGCAGCCCGTGATCAATCATCCGGACGCGGTGCTCAAGACCGGGCGTGCGGCGAATGTGGAACGCCTGCGTGGCTCGGCCGGCGTTGTCGTTCCGCGAATGGCAACATTGCCGCGGCGGACGCTCGCTTCATCCGAAGCAGCGGCAGTGGTTGCGGGCGCAGGATTTTCTTTTCCGTTCCTCGTCCGCGCACTGGGCTTTCATACCGGCATCTTTTTCGAACGCGTCGAAAATCTCGAAGACTTGAAGTCTGCGGCCGCGAAATTTCCCGGCGATGATTTGTGCTTCATCGAACAGCTCGATGCGCGCGATAGCGACGGTTACTTTCGCAAGTGCCGCGTCATGATAATCGACCGCAAAATCTATCCACTGCATCTGGCAATCTCGCGCAACTGGAAGGTGCACTACTTCCGCGCCGATATGGCTCAATCTGCCGAGCACCGCGCCAAGGACGCGGCATTTCTCACTGATATCGACAATTTTGTGGGCGAGCGCGGCATGGCGGGGCTACAGCGCATCAACGCCGCGCTGGATCTCGACTATGGCGGGATCGATTTTGCGATCAACACTGACGGTGATATTTTGTTGTTCGAGGCCAACGCCACCATGGTGATGGTGCCACTGACAAATGATACCAAGTGGGACTACCGGCGGCTCGCGTTCGAAAACGTTTTCACCGCAATTCGCTCGATGCTGCAGGAGCGGTCGCGGGCCTTCGATCGCAGAATTCGCGCCTAACTAGATTACCGCGACTTCCCGTGATGCCGTTTAATTATTGCGCGCGCACGCCTCGCGAGCTTTTGCCTATTTTTTAATCAAAGTTTGTGGCCATTGACCGCGGGCTTCGTGCCCAAATCATAGTCGTTTTGAATTGTGCTGTTATTTCAAAGTGATCGGCTATGCGACGTAGCGTGCTCGGGGCTGGCACAAGCCTTGCGAAGCCATTGATCGCCAATCGAAGAACGCCCATCAGTCCTGATGGCCAGCCAAGCAGCGGCGCCGCCGGCGCTCCGCCTGCGTATCCAGGGAGCATGTAATGAATTTTGACAAACTTTCGCGCCGTCACGTCCTGCAAGGCACCGCTGCGTTAGCCGTTGGCTCTGCGTTGCCGCTGCGCCAAGCGTTGGCGAAAGACACCACCATTGGCTTCATCTACGTCGGATCGCGCGACGACTACGGCTATAACCAGGCCCATGCTGCCGGCGCTGCCGCCTTGAAGAACATGCCGGGCATTAAGGTCGTCGAAGAGGAGAAGGTGCCGGAGACCGACGCGGTCGAAAAGACCATGGAGTCGATGATCAATCTCGACGGTGCGACGCTCTTATTCCCTACCTCGTTCGGCTACTACAATCCGCACATGCTCAAGATGGCGGTGAAGTACCCGAAGCTGCGCTTCGAACACTGCGGCGGTCTGTGGACCGCGAAGGATCCGAAGAACGCCGGCAGCTATTTCGGCTACATCGACGAGGCCCAGCACGTCAGCGGCGTCGTGGCCGGTCATATGACGAAAACCGGCAAGCTCGGCTTCGTCGCCGCCAAGCCGATCCCGCAAGTGCTGCGCAATATCAACGCGTTTACGATGGGCGCCAAGCTCGCCAATCCGAAAGTCACCTTGCAGGTGATCTTCACCGGCGACTGGTCGATGCCGGTCAAAGAAGCCGAAGCTACCAACAGCCTGATCGACCAAGGTGTTGACGTCGTCACCTGCCATGTCGATGGCCCGAAGACCGTGGTCGAGAACGCCGCGCGCCGTGGCGCCATGGTGGGCGGCTATCACGTCAATCAGGCGGTGCTCGCGCCGAAGGCGTATCTCACCGGCGCGGAGTGGAATTGGGAAGTGCTGTATCCGCGCTTTGCCAAGATGTTCACGTCCGGCCAGACCATCCCGAACTTCTACCGCGGCGGCCTGAAGGAAGAGCTGGTGAAGGTTTCGCCCTATGGCCCAATGGTGTCCGAAGCGGCGCGTAAGCATGCCGACGAAGTCAAGGCGAGCCTCATGGCCGGCACCTACGTTATCTTCAAGGGTCCGGTCGCAGACAATAAGGGCAAGACCGTGATCGCCTCCGGTGTCTCCCGCGGCCAGACCGATCCCGAGCTGGAGAAGATGGATTATCTGGTCGAGGGCGTGATCGGAGCCACTTCGTGAAAGCAGACGTTGGCGCGCCTATTGCCCCATCGGGGCTTGGCGCGCTTCTACGCCTACCGGTCTTCGGCCCGAGAGTTGGCGGCGCGGCGGAGTATATCGTCATCCCTGCGCTCGCCTTGGCGGGTTCGCTCGTTCTGTTCGGCGTCTTTGTCGCGCTGTTCGGGAAGAACCCGCTCGACCTCTATTTCTATATGTATCAAGGCGCATTCGGCACCTGGTTCTCCTGGCAGAACACCCTGACGCGCGCCGCTCCGCTCATTCTGACTGCTTTATGCACGGCGCTGCCGGCACAGCTCGGCATGGTGATCATCGGCGGGGAGGGGGCGCTATTGATCGGCGCGCTGACGGCCACCAGCGCGGCGCTGGCCATGCAAGGCGCGCCACCACTGATCGTCGACGTCGCCATGGCATGCGCCGGCATGATTGGCGGCGGGCTATGGATCATGCTCGCCGGTGCGCTGCGGCAGTATCGCGGCGTCAATGAAACGATTTCGAGCCTCTTGCTCGTCTATATCGCGCTCGCGATCCTCAACTTTCTGGTCGAAGGGCCGATGCGCGATCCGACCAGCCTCAACAAGCCCTCAACGCCTGAGATCGGTGCCGCCAATATGATCGGCAGCATCCCCGGCATGGAGGTGCATTGGGGTTTGGTCTTTGGCATCGTCGCCGCCATTCTCTCCTACATCCTGATCTATCACACCGTGTTCGGCTTCGCGGCACGTGTCGCCGGCGGCAATATCCGCGCCGCCAGGGTCGTTGGCCTCAGCGTCGGCAAGCTCATTCTCATTATTTGCTTTCTCGCCGGTGCCGCCGCGGGCCTTGCCGGAATGATGGAAGTCGCCGCAGTGCAGGGCCGCGCCAATGCCAATCTGGCGGCCGGTTACGGTTTCGCCGGAATCCTGGTCGCGTTCCTCGCCCGGCAGAACCCGCTGGCGATCATTCCCGTGGCGATCCTGCTTGGCGGCATCGGCGCCAGCGGCGGTCTGCTGCAGCGGCGGTTGGGGTTGCCGGACGCGTCGGTTCTGGTGCTGCAGGGGTTGATTTTCATGATGGTGCTGGCGAGCGACACGCTTTATGGGCGCTGGGGCTTGTTCAAGGGAAAGGCCAGCTGACCATGGCCGGTCCGGGCGATATCGGATTGTGGACAGTGCCGGTTGCCGTGCTTGGCGGCGCGGTGCGAGTCTCGACGCCGTTTATTTTCGTCAGCCTTGGCGAATGCATCACCGAGCGTAGCGGCCGCATCAATCTCGGCCTCGAGGGCACGCTCGTCATGGGCGCGATGGCCGGCTATGGCGTGTCGTATCTGACCGGTTCGCCGTGGCTTGGCGTGCTTGCAGCGGGCATAACGGGTGCGGGTATGGGTGCGGTCCACGCCGGCATCTGCGGGCTGCCGCGCGTCAACGATATTGCGGTCGGCATTGCGCTTATGCTATTCGGCGTCGGGCTCGCGTTTTATCTCGGCAAACCGCTGATTGAGCCGACGGCGCCGCGGCTGCCGTCGATCGATCTCGGCTGGTGGACTGATATTCCGCAGCTTCGCGCGGCCCTCCGCATCAATGTGCTGTTTGTCATCGGTGTCGTGCTGGCGCCGGTCCTGGTCTGGGCACTGCGCACGACGCGATGGGGCCTTATCATCCGCACCGCCGGCGAAAGCGCCGATGCTGCGCTGGCGATGGGCTACTCGGTAAATTTCATTCGACTGCGCGCCACCATGTTCGGCGGCTTTCTCGGCGGTATCGGCGGCTCGTTCCTGTCGCTCTATTATCCGGGCAGCTGGAATGAGGGATTGTCCAGCGGCCAGGGCATCACCGCGGTCGCACTCGTGATCTTCGCCCGCTGGAATCCGATGCTGTGCCTCGGCGCCTCGATCCTGTTCGGTGGCGCCGCCGCGCTCGGGCCGGCGTTGCAATCGGTCGGCTATAGCCACGGCTATCATTTGTTCAACGCCGCACCTTACATTCTCACCCTGCTGATCATGATCGCAACCTGTTCGCCGAAGCGCACATTGGTCGGCGCGCCGGCGGAGCTGTCGATTACGAGGTAAAGTCATGCAACAAGTGGCGCGCAAAGAGAGCAGCGCGGCGGAGCGCTACGTCACCGCAGACCCTTATCTGTGGCCGTATAATGGCGATCTGCGGCCGGAGAACACGGCGCTCGTCATCATCGATATGCAGACCGACTTCTGCGGTGTTGGCGGCTATGTCGACAAGATGGGCTACGATTTGTCGCTGACCCGCGCGCCGATCGAGCCAATCAAGCGGACACTCGCCGCTGCGCGCGCCAACGGCTTTCATGTCATCCATACCCGCGAGGGCCATCGACCCGATCTCGCCGATTTGCCGGCGAACAAGCGCTGGCGCTCGCGGCAGATCGGCGCCGGCATCGGCGATCCGGGACCCTGCGGCCGCATCCTGGTGCGTGGCGAGCCCGGCTGGGAAATCATCGCCGAACTGGCGCCGCGTGAAGGCGAGCCAATCATCGACAAGCCGGGCAAAGGCTCGTTCTGCGCGACCGATCTGGAGCTGATGCTGCGGCTGGCCGGCATCGAGAACATCGTTCTGACCGGAATCACCACGGATGTTTGCGTGCATACTACCATGCGCGAGGCCAACGATCGCGGCTTTGAATGTCTGCTGCTGGAGGATTGTTGCGGGGCTACCGACCGAAGCAATCACGAGCACGCCATCAAAATGATCAAGATGCAGGGCGGCGTGTTCGGCGCGGTATCGGACTCGGCGAAGTTTATCGAGGTCATTGCTTGAGCGAAATGGCCACGCTGATCCCGCCCGGCGGGCTTCCGTCGCATACCGCCGGCAAAAAGACATTCGGGATCGAAGCGATCAACATGACCAAGCGCTTCGGCGAGTTCGCCGCGCTTGACCAGGTTTCACTGAAAGTCAGACCCGGCACATTCCACGCGCTCCTGGGCGAGAACGGCGCCGGTAAATCGACGCTGGTCAAATGCATCATGGGCTATTACCAGGCCGATGCCGGTGAGCTGATCATCGACGAGCGGCAGGAGATCATCGGCAATCCGCGCGCCGCGCATGCTCTCGGTCTCGGCATGGTCTATCAGCACTTCACGTCGGTGCCGGCGATGACGGTGGCGGAGAATTTCGTGCTGGCGCGCGATCATGTGCCCGCCGTCGTGGATTGGAAACGGGAACGTAACGCTCTGGAAGAATTTTTGTCGCGGATGCCGTTTCGTGTGCCGCTGAACGCCAAAGTTTCGGCGATTTCCGCCGGAGAGCGGCAAAAGTGCGAAATCCTTAAGCAGATTTATCTGCAGCGGCGTTTTCTCATCCTCGATGAACCGACCTCGGTGCTTACTCCCGGGGAGGCCGACGAGGTGCTCGGCATGCTGCGCGACATGATCGCGGGCGGCACGCTCACCATTCTCATGATCACGCATAAATTCCGCGAGGTGATGGCTTTTGCGGATGAAGTCACCATTCTGCGTCGCGGCAAGCTGGCCGGGCACGGTTTGGTCAAGGATTTAAGCCCCGATGCGATGGCGCGCACGATGATCGGCGCTGAGGAGTTGACCGTGCAACCGCCGCGCACCGGAGAGTTCGGCCCGCCGCGGCTCGACATACAGCAATTGAACGCACTCGACGACGGCGGCCAGCCGGCGGTGCGCGACGTGTCGCTTTCGATCCGCGGCGGCGAAATTGTCGGCGTCGCGGGTGTGTCCGGGAACGGGCAGCGCCAGCTTATCGAGGTCCTCGCCGGCCAGCGTGAGGCCGAGAGTGGCAAAGTCTATCTGCAGGGCGAGCTTTATCATGCCAGCCGGCAAGAGATGCGCCACAACCATCTTTCAGTCCTTCCCGAAGAGCCGCTGAAGAACGCATGCGTCGCACGCATGAGCGTGGCCGACAATCTCGCTTTCCGCGAGTTCGACCGTGCCCCGTTCGCGTCCGGCGGCTGGTGGCTCAATCGCGCAAAATTCCATGAAAATGCGTTGCGCAAGATCGAGCGCTACAAAATCAAGACGCGCTCCGATGACACTGCGATCGGCGAGCTATCCGGCGGCAATGTGCAACGCACGGTCCTGGCGCGCGAACTCGCCGGCGAAGTCGATATTCTGGTCGCTGCCAATCCTTGCTTTGGCCTCGACTTCGCTGCGGTCGCGCAAATCCACGCCGAGATCATGGCGGCGCGCAACCGCGGGGCCGCCGTGCTCCTGGTGAGCGAGGACCTCGACGAGCTGTTAGAACTCGCCGACCGCCTGGTCGTGATCTTCCACGGCCAAATTGTCTACGAAGCCCGTGCCAGTGAGGCGAACCTGACCGAAATCGGCCGTCACATGGCCGGGCATTAGGCAGCCACGAAGACCCGCTCACCACGTTATATCAGCTAAGTGCCTTACCCACATACCTGGATATAACCAATTGGCTCCAGCCGCCAGGGAGCGATTCCTGCCTGCTGTCCATGGTCACAGCCTGCATGAGCCGCGAAGAGCGCCATTGACGGCTTCGAAAACTCAACTGCCGGGTTCTTGCAATTGCCATGGTGGCCAGCCAAAGTGCCGAAGTAGTAAGGACACAAATACAGGGATCATCCATGCGCAGAATTTTTTGGCTTTCGCTTGCGATTGCTGCGGTCATTGGCTTTGGCGGCAACAATCTGGCGAAAGCGACTCCGGCGAGCCCGCAACCGATCGTCGGCGCCGCCGCTGACGCATCCGACTTCCAGCAGGTCTACTGTTACCGTTGCGGCCGTTGGCGCTACGGCGGCCGTTATCACGGTGGCGTCTGGTACGGCGCCGGGAGACACTATTGGAATGGCCGCTGGTATGCCTATGGTGTCGGTTCATGCTGGCGGGCGTCGCCCATCGGCTACGTCTGGGTTTGCGGATAACAGTTCCGCTGCAATTGATGGGCGCTACGCTGCAGCTCACGCCTCTTGTTGCGTTAACTGCAGCGGGCGCTGGACCGTCGCGGATGCTCTGCTTTAGAGCTGTTCGGCGCGTTTGCAGTGCGCCAACCGAGCGGTGATCGCGTATCGTTGCGCTATTTTCGACGACTACAGTAACGGCCGGGAAAGCGGCCGGTATGTCGCGTATACCGGCTCCCACATCAGGGCCGTTATTGCATCTGGGAGATTCTGACCGGGCTCGGGGTCGGCAAGTCCCTCTTTTACGGCCTGCCCGGCGACCGCGATCGCCACGGCAAGCGAGACTTTCCGTATTTCGGCAAGCGGCGGCAAGAGGTTGGCGCGCGGATCGTTTTTTGCCGGAGACAGGCCGGCAATCGTGTGCGCGGCGGCGAGAAACATGCCGTCGGAAATCCGGCGCGCTTGTACCGCGATAGCGCCGAGGCCGACGCCGGGATAGACGTAGGCGTTATTTGTTTGGTCGATCCGGAACGGACGGCCGTCGCGCGTCATCGGCGGAAAGGGGCTGCCGGTACCAATAACCGCTCGCCCTTCTGTCCAGGCGAGAAGGTCCTCAGGGGTCGCTTCGCTTCGCTCTGTCGGGTTGGAGAGCGGAAAGATCACCGGTCGCTGCACGTGGGCGGCCATCGTGCGTACCACTGCCTCTGAAAAGGAGTGCGCCTGGCCTGATGTGCCGATAAGCACCGTCGGATGCGCATTGGCGGCGACTTCGTCAAGTCCGATCCGATCCGTCGATTTTAGCTTCCACTCGGCAATTCGATCGCGGCTTTGAGCGAACCGCGTCTGAAACTGTTGCAAGCCGTTCATGCCCTCAATCAGCAGGCCTTGCCGATCAATCAGATAAAAGCGGCTGCAGGCCTCATTCTCCGCTATGCCCGCCTCGACCATGGCGCGCAGCAAAAGCGCGCAAATTCCGGTGCCTGCCGAGCCGGCGCCAAGCACCGCAATGCGCTGGTCGGCGAGCGGCACCCCGGTGACGTTAATGGCGCTCAGGATGGTGCCGACGGCGATGGCAGCGGTGCCCTGAATGTCGTCGTTATAGCTGCACACCTGGTCGCGATATTGCGCAAGCAGGCGGTTAGCGTTGCCAAAGGCAAAATCCTCCCAGTGCAGCAGCACGTGCGGCCATCGCGCGCGCACGGCGTCAACGAACGTCGCGACGAATTCGTCATAGGCCGGACCGCGCACGCGTTCATGGCGCCAGCCGATGTAGAGCGGATCGGCGAGCAGCGCGCGGTTGTCGGTACCGACGTCGAGCAGGACGGGCAGTGTCGTTGAGGGATGAAGACCGGCGCAGGCGGTGTAAAGCGCGAGCTTGCCAATCGGAATTCCCATGCCGCCGGCGCCTTGATCGCCGAGGCCGAGGATGCGCTCTCCGTCGCTTACCACGATGGCGTCGACCTTATCGAAGCGCGGATTGGCAAGGATGTGGCTGATACGGTCCTTAAGCGGAAAGCTCAGGAACAGACCACGAGGTTTCCGAAAGATGCGGCTGAACTGCTGACAGCCAAGGCCCACGGTCGGGGTATAGACCGCCGGCATCAGCTCTTCGATGTGCCGGGTGAGGAGCGCGTAGAACAGCGTTTCGTTGGTGTCCTGCGTGCCACGCAGAAAGATGTATTTTTGCAGATCGGTCCCGGGTCCGCGAAATGCATCGAGCCGGCGTTCGACCTGCAGATCGAGCGTGCTCACATAGGGTGGCAACAGGCCGTGCAGGTCAAAAACGTCGCGTTCAGAATCGGTGAACGCCGTGCCCTTGTTCAGCAGCGGATCGTTCAAAAGCTCGTAGCCGCTGAGCGCGGTTTCGATGATTCTCGGCGATGGAGGGGTCATCTGCATGATGCTTGCGTCGTTAGCCTGGTGAACGCACTGGACTTGCAATACACCATGAGGAAGAAGTCGAAAGCATCGAGCGTCCATCCGAGAAAGCTGGCAGCAACCACATGTTTCTGTTCGCTGGTCCAGCCGGAAAGTGCCGCGATGCGCATCCGTCTTCCTCCCCGAGGTCCGCTGACTTTCGTCCAATCCGGAAAACTTGACGCTCTTCCTAGACCTTCTCGCCCGTTGGCCGCCGCGGCACCATGGCGTTGGCGACCATCTCTTGCACCGCCGCGCCATTCTGGTTGAGCGTGCGCGTCCGCAACTTCATCACGCCCCGATCGGGGTGTGACTTCGATGGTCGCATCTCAAGAACTTCAGTTTCGATTCGTAACTCGTCGCCGGGAAAAACCGGGATAGGCCAGCGCATTTCTTCGAAGCCAAGGCCCACGGTGCCGCCTGCCGATCGATATTCGCTGCGTGCGACAAGGCTCATGGTCATGGCAGCCGTATGCCAGCCGCTCGCCACCAGCCGGCCGAAAATCGATTTACGCGCTGCTTCCTCATCGAGATGAAAGAACTGCGGATCGAACTTCTTGGCAAAGGCGATGATTTCGTCTTTTTCGACACGCAGCCGGCCAGCCGGTTTGAAAACTTGTCCGACTGCGAAGTCCTCGAAATACCGCTCGCTCATACGCATTTGGCTCTGGCTGAGAACCCGGGTGTTCCGGCGGACCGTCCGCGGTGCCCTCCGCCGGTTGCCGGGCCGAGAAATCTGTTGGCGAGCCAACTGGTGACAAGACTGGCCAAGGCTTTTCTTTCGTACCGCGCTGCGTTTATCATCACCAGACCTTTGGGACGGACAGCATGGCGATCAGGTTTGCGATTCTCGCATGCGCGGCGGTTTGGCTGACCGTCTCCGCATTGCCCGCGGAGGCGGGGGAGCGTTGGCATCGGGGTCACGGCTACTGGGAGGCGACGCACGAGGCCCTTTACGAACTGGAGCACGATATCGCGCTGCTGGAAGCCGACCCCGCAGTCGATGACGGCTACAAGGCGCCGGTCATTACCCACGAAGGCGCTGAGGTCAGGCGACTACATGCTGGACTTCCCCCGGCGCGCTGGCGGTGGACGTCACCCTGCTGCTACAGCCGACGGCCGATTTACATTCGGTGAGACCACGGCACCCGCCAAGGCCAGAAGGGCGTGGTACTCTGGAAAGGGTTACTCCGCCGGCTGAGCGCCGGGAGCCGGTAGTTGCGGTCGCGGCAATGCCGGCCGAACCCGCGACCACCATTCACTCAGTCGGTCGAGATAAAGATACAGCACTGGCGTGGTGTAAAGCGTCAGGATTTGACTGATAACAAGCCCGCCGACGATCGCGACGCCGAGCGGCCGGCGTATCTCTCCGCCGTTGCCGAAGCTTAGCGCCAGCGGTATCGCGCCGAGAATCGCCGCCGAGGTCGTCATCAAGATCGGACGAAGCCGAAGCAGACAGGCTTCGAAAATCGCATCGTAAGAGCTCAAGTTGCGCACCCGCTTCGCTTCGATAGCGAAGTCGATCATCATGATTGCGTTCTTTTTGACGATGCCGATCAAGAGGATGACGGCGATCAGTCCGATAATGTCGAATTCGGTGTGGAACACCATCAACGTCGCGAGCGCACCGACGCCGGCTGACGGCAAAGTCGAGAGGATCGTGATCGGATGAACGTAGCTCTCATAGAGCACGCCGAGCAGGATGTAGACTGCAGCGATGGCCGTAAGGATCAGAATCGGCTCCTTCGACAGCGACTGCTGGAAAAGCTGCGCGGTGCCGGCGAGCGTGCCGCGGACCGAACGCGGCATGTGAATGCGCGCGATAGCGGCATCAATCTCTTGTGCTGCTTCACCCAGCGATTTGCCGGGCTGCACATTGAACGAGATGGTCGAGGCGACGAACAATCCCTGGTGATTGACCGACAACGGCGTGTGGCTCGGCCGGTAGTGGGTGACCGCCGCCAGCGGGATCATGGTTTCCTGTGTTGTGGATACCGCGGCTCCGGCGGACGTGGAACCATGACCGGTGTTGGCGAGCGCGTTGATGAAGGTATTGCGCGCCGCACTGGCGTTTGCGGATGCTGCGGCTGTTGCGCTCGACGTCGCGGTTGACGGCGACGTGCCGGGCGCTGAGGGCACCGCGAGCGAGGTGGGAACGGTGCCGTTCGTTGTTGCCGGGGTGATCGTTCCACCGGGTGCATTGGTCGTCGAAGTGCCTGGCGGCGTCGATCCGGAGACCGACACGTAAACATCGCGCAACGAATTCGGGTACTGCGTGTAGCGCGGGTCAATTTCCATGACCACGTGATACTGATTGATGGCGCTGTAGATAACCGAGACCTGGCGCTGCCCGAAGGCATCGTAGAGCGTGTTGTCGATCTGCAGGGGAGTGATGCCAAGTCTCGCGGTTGTGTCGCGGTCGATATCGAGGTACGTCTCCAGCCCGCGCTGTTGCTGATCGGAACTCACGTCCTTCAAAACGGGATTGTGCTCGAGAGCCGCCACGAGCTTTGGCGTCCACTCATAAAGTTCCTGCACGTCTTCGGATTGGAGTGTGTACTGATATTGAGCATTGCTTTGCCTGCCACCGGCACGCAAATCCTGGATGGCGGCAAGATACAGGCGTCCGCCGGAAACCTGGGCAAGCTTCGGCCGCAGCCGTGCGATGACCTGATCGACCGACAGTTTGCGCTCTGAAAGCGGCTTCAGCGAAACGAAGACGTTGCCGGTATTGATCTGCGCGTAGCCGCCGCCGCTGCCGACCCCGGTATAGCCGACGACATTTTGCACGGCAGGATCCTCCTGCACGATCGTCATCATTTGCCGCAGCTTCTGGCTCATCTTCTGGAACGAGATGCTTTGATCGGCCTGCAGCGAGCCGACCATTCGTCCGGTGTCCTGCTGCGGGAAAAACCCCTTTGGCACGAAGATAAAGAGTTCCACGTTCAGGCAAATGGTGCCGATGAAAATCAGCAACACCAGAGCGCGGTGGCGCAACGCCCAACCGAGCGACCAGGCATAGAAGTTGCGTACACGCGCGAAGATACCGGTGCGCTGTTCGTTCTCGCGCTCCCGCGGCGGCCGCGGCCGCAGCAGCAGTCCGCACATCATCGGCGTGGTGGTCAGCGAAATCGCCAGCGATAGGAGAATTGCAACCGATAGCGTGACGGTAAACTCGCGAAACAGGCGCCCGAGGATGCCCCCCATCAGCAGGATCGGAGTGAATACCGCGATCAGCGAAAAGCTGATCGACATGACGGTAAAGCCGACCTCGCGGGCGCCGCGAAAGGCGGCCTCCATGGGCGGCATTCCCTCTTCGATGTGCCGGGAAATGTTTTCCAGAACGACGATCGCGTCATCGACGACGAATCCGGTGGATATCGTGAGCGCCATCAGCGACAGCAAGTCGAGGCTGTAGCCGAACAGGTACATGACGCCGAAGGTGCCGACGATCGAGACCGGCACGGCAACGCTGGGTATGATCGTCGCGCGGATATTGCGCAAAAACAGATAGACGACAAGCGTCACCAGCAGGATCGCCATGACCAGCGTCAGCTCGGTATCGTGCAGCGAAGCCCGGATTGTGGTGCTGCGGTCGATGGCGACAGCCACGTTCATATCGGCCGGCATCGCCGCTTCCAAACGCGGTAACTCGGCTTTTACATTGTCAACTGTCTCGATAATGTTCGCGTTCGGCTGTCGGAACAGGATGACGAGCACCGAGGGCTGACCGTTGGACATGCCGAGATTGCGCACATCCTGAACGGAGTCCCGTACGTCGGCGATATCCGAAAGGCGAACCGCCGCGCCGTTGCGATAGGCGATCACGAGGGGCGCATAGTCGGCCGCCACGTTGGCCTGGTCGTTGGTATAGATCTGAAAACGGCGATTGCCGTCGTCGATGGTGCCCTTCGGACTGTTGGCGTTGGCGGAAGCGAGCGCCGCGCGCACGTCTTCGAGACCGATGCCGTACTTGTAGAGCGCCTGCGAGTTCAGCTCGACGCGCACTGCCGGCAACGTCGAGCCCCCGATGATGACATTGCCGATACCGCTGAGCTGCGACAGCCGCTGTGCCAGGATATTGCTTGCAGCGTCATACATCTGGCCGCGGGTCAGCGTTTTCGAGGTGAGCGCAAGGATCAGGATGGGCGCGTCGGCCGGATTGACTTTGCGGTAGGTCGGATTGCTCGGAAGGTTCGACGGCAGATCGGCGCGCGCAGCATTGATCGCCGCCTCGACGTCACGTGCGGCGCCGTCAATGTCGCGGGTGATGTCGAATTGCAGCGTAATGCGGGCCTGTCCGATTCCACTTTGCGACGTCATTTCGCTGACGTCCGCGATCTGCCCGAGATGGCGCTCAAGCGGCTCGGCAACGCTGGTTGCTACGGTATTTGGGCTGGCGCCGGGCAGCGTCGCGGTAACGGAAATCGTCGGAAAATCGACTTGCGGCAGCGGCGATACCGGCAGCTTGGAAAATCCGAGAAAGCCCCCGATTGCGATGCCGAGCGTCAGCAACGTCGTTGCCACACGACGGGCAATGAACGGAGCGGAAATGTTCATTCGGCCGGCTCGTCGTGTGGCGCCAGCGGGTTCGCCGGCCGGCTCCCGGTCAGTCGCACCGCCAGGCGATCGAAGTACAGATAAATCACCGGTGTGGTGAACAGGGTCAGCAGCTGACTGAAGATCAGGCCGCCGATGATGGCTATGCCCAGCGGCTGGCGGAGCTCGGAGCCCGTGCCGGATCCAACCATCAGCGGCAGCGCGCCGAGAATTGCAGCCATCGTCGTCATCATGATCGGACGAAAGCGCAGCAGACAGGCCTGATAAATGGCGTCCCGCGGCGGCAGGCCCTCGACGCGCTCGGCCTCCAGCGCGAAGTCGATCATCATGATGGCGTTCTTCTTGACGATGCCGATCAGGAGAATGATGCCAATGATGGCGATGATATCGAGATCGTAGTGCAGCAGCATCAACGACAGCAGGGCGCCGACGCCGGCCGACGGCAAGGTGGAGAGGATCGTGATCGGGTGGACGAAGCTCTCATAAAGAACCCCGAGCACGATATACATCGCCACAACGGCGGCGATGATCAGAAAGACTTCGTTGAGCAACGAGGATTGAAAAGCTGCCGCAGTGCCTTGGAACGCGGTGGTGAAACTGATCGGCAGGCCGAGATCACCCTCTGTTTGTTCAATGGCGTCGACAGCCTGGCCCAGCGAAACCCCCGGCGCGGTGTTGAATGAGATGGTGGTCGCGGGCAACTGGCCGAAATGGGTAACCAGCAAGGGGCCATTGCGCTGCTCAATATGCACGATTGCGGAAAGCGGCACTTGCCCGTTGGTCGCCGAGGACGATGACGGCAGGTAAATCATCGAGAGGCCCTCGAGCGATAGCTGCAGTGAGGGGTCGACCTCGAGGATCACGCGGTACTGGTTCGACTGCGTATAGATTGTCGAGATGATGCGCTGACCGAAGGCGTCGTAAAGCGCATTATCGACGGTCGCAGGCGTGATCCCGAACCGGGCAGCGGTGGCGCGGTCGATGATAATGTCGAGCGCCAGCCCTTGTTGTTGCAGGTCGCTGGCGACGTCGGTGATCTGCGGCAGCTGACTGAGCTGGTCGACCAGGCGCGGAACCCAGGTCTTGAATTCGGTGGGGTTGGCGTCCTCGAGCACGAAGTGATACGGCGCGCGGCTGACGGTGGCGTCGATGGTCAGATCCTGCACCGGCTGCATGTAAAGCGAAATGCCGACAATGCCGGAGATTTCCCTCTGAATGCGCCGCATGATCTGAGTAGCCGTCAGCTTGCGCTGGTCGTGCGGTTTTAGATTGATCAGGAACCGGCCGGTATTCTGCGTTTGATTGGTGCCGTCGACGCCGACGAATGAACTTAAGCTGTCGACGTCAGGATCTTTGAGGATCTCCTCGGCGACCCGGTTCTGCAGATTGGCCATGGCCTGATAGGAAATGCTTTGCGAAGCTTCCGAGATGCCCTGGATCATCCCGGTATCCTGTACCGGGAAGAAGCCCTTCGGGATCATGACGTAGAGGAGAATCGTGACCCCAAGCGTGAGAACGGCGACCGCAAGCGTCAGCGGCTGACGGTCCAGCACCCAATTGAGCGCACGGCCGTAAAGCGCGATGACGGCATCGAAGGCGCGCTCGGCGTGGATATCGAAGCTCGAGCGTTCCGCCCGGCTGTGGTGCCTGATCAGCTTGGCGCACATCATCGGCACCAGTGTCAAAGACACAACAGCGGAAATGACGATCGTGACCGCAAGCGTGATGGCGAATTCATGGAACAGGCGGCCGACGACGTCGCCCATGAACAGCAGCGGTATCAGCACCGCGATCAGCGAGATGGTCAGCGAGATGATGGTGAAGCCGATTTGTGCCGAGCCGCGCAGTGCAGCCTCGACCGGATGCATGCCGTCTTCGACGTACCGCGCAATATTCTCGATCATCACGATGGCATCGTCGACCACGAATCCGGTGGCTATGGTGAGCGCCATCAGCGACAGGTTATCGAGGCTGAAGTTCAAAAGGTACATCACCCCGAGCGTGCCGACGAGCGACAATGGCACGGAAAGGCTCGGGATGATGGTGCCGGGCAGCGTTCGCAGGAAAACAAAAATCACCACGACGACGAGAACAACGGCGAGCGCCAGCTCAAACTCGACGTCGGAGACCGACGCGCGGATTGTCACAGTGCGATCGCTCAGAACCCCGACATCGACAGCCGACGGCAGCGTGGACACGATCTGCGGCAATAGCGCCTTGATGCGGTCGACCACCTGAATAATGTTGGCGCCGGGCTGCCGCTGCACGTTGAGCAGGATCGCCGGCGTTGTATTCGCCCATGCACCGAGCTTGGCGTTCTCCGCGCCGCTGACGACGTTCGCGACATCGGAGAGTCTGACCGGTCCGCCGTTGCGGTAGGCTATAATCGTGTCGGCGTATTGTGCGGCCGTCTCCAGCTGGTCGTTGGCATTGATCGTCGTGGCTTGCGCCGGCCCGTCGAAGTTTCCCTTCGGTATATTGACGTTGAAATTACCGATGGTGGTGCGGACGTCATCGATATTCAGACCGTAGGCGGCAAGCGACTGCGGATTGAACTGCACCCGCACGGCCGGCCGGTGTCCGCCGCTGATGCTGACGAGGCCGACGCCGGTCAGCTGCGAAATCTTCTGGGCCAGCCGGGTCTCGCTCAAATCTTCCAGCTGGGTGAGCGAGAGGGTTTTCGACGTCACCGCGAGCGTTAAGATCGGCGCGTCGGCCGGATTGATCTTGGCGTAAACCGGCGGGATCGGCAGATCGCTCGGCAAGAGATTGTTCGCAGCATTGATCGCCGCCTGGACTTCCTGCTCGGCGACGTCGAGGCTCAAATCGAGGCTGAACTGCAGGGTGATCACCGAAGCGCCAGCGGAGCTCGCCGACGTCATCTGGTTTAGTCCCGGCATCTGCCCCAGCTGACGCTCCAACGGAGCGGTGATCGACGATGTCATCACTTCCGGACTGGCGCCGGGATAAAACGTTTGCACCTGGATGGTCGGGTAATCGACCTCAGGTAAGGTCGAGAGCGGCAGGAAGGTATAGGCGACGATACCGGACAGCATGATCGCGGCCATCAGCAGCGTCGTCGCTACCGGGCGCAAAATGAAGGGTTCGGAGACGTTCATCGCATCGTTTCAACGTTGCGGCCCCGACCTTTGCCACTTCCACATCCGGGAGAGACGAGGGTGGGGGAATTGCGCTCGCTGCCCCGCATCGCGCTGGAACACGTTCTAGTGGTTGCCGCTGCTATGCCGATCTTTGGAATTTTCTGATCCTTGGGGCTGAGCGCCTGGCGAACGAGTGCCTTGTGCCGACGGCCGGTTGTTGCCGCCGGGAGCGCCGGGTACCGTGACGCGGGCGCCGTCGCGCAGGCGATCGGTGCCATCGACGACGACCTGCTCACCCGCGGAAAGCCCGGACGTGACCGCTGCCGTCGGGCCGTCGGTTGGACCGACTTTGATCGGGCGCACCGAAACAGTGTTGTCGGCGTTGATCACGTAAACATAAGTACCCGGTGCGCCGCGCTGGATCGCTGCAGTCGGCACGACGACGACGTCATGCAGGGTTTTTATCAGCAATTGTGCGTTGACGAATTGGTTGGGGAACAGGGCGTCGTCGGGGTTATCGAACTGGGCGCGGACCTTGACTGTCCCGGTCGTGGTGTCGATCTGACTGTCGAGAGCGATCACGCGTCCAGTCGCGAGCAGCTTGACATTGGCGCGGTCGTACGCCGCCACCTGGAAAATCGCGCCGGCGTTGAGTTGCGGCACGATGTCCGGAAGATCGTCTTCCGGGATTGGGAAGATCACAGTGATCGGCTGCAGCTGGGTGACAACGGCAAGACCGGTACTGTTCGAGGTCTGCACGTAATTTCCCGGATCGACCAAACGAAGCCCGACGCGGCCGGTGACCGGAGAGACAATGCGGCAGTAGAGGACGTTCAGCTTTTGCTGATCGACCTGCGCCTGGTCGAGCTTCACCGTGCCCTGGAATTGCTGGACGATGTAGATCTGATCCTCGTATTGTTGCCGCGCGATCGAATTCTGTTCGGCCAGCTTCTGATAGCGCATGAGATCGACCTGTGCCTGGGCGAGCAGGCCCTGGTCATGCGCAAGCTGACCCTCGAACTGGGCCTGCTGCAGCTGGTAGGGCCGGGGGTCGATCTGCGCCAGGAAGTCGCCCTTATGGACAAGCTGGCCCTCGGTGAAGCCGACTTCCATCAATTGACCGTTGATCTGTGTCTGCACGGTAACCGTCGCGATCGGCGTGACGGTGCCGAGAGCATTTACGACGACACGAATGTCGCCCTTTCCGATGGTCGCGGCACCGACCGACTGAGCTGCGGAAAATTGACTGCGCGCCGTGGCCGAAGGCTGGCCCGAATAAATCCATCGCAACAGCCCGTAGGCGCCAACAATGAGCGCGATCAGAACGATGAGACCGATGACAATACGAACTGGTCCGCCGCGCGGACTTTTAACGATCGGCGTGGGCGCCGTCGGGCTAACGGTGGGGGTGGGGGCCACCGGGCGAAGCTCAAGCCTCGCCTCATCATCAGGTCTGCGGGTTCGCTCGTCCATATTCGCTTCAGAGCATCCGAATGCGGCAGTTTATAGCGGGTGTCCGTTAGCCCCGCCTAATGAATATTCGCTAATGCGGGCTGACTGGAAAGTGAGCAGACGCCACGTTGCGCGACGATGAAAACGAGTTTTTTTGGTTTCGGCTTAGTTTCGGCGCAGGTTTACACCGGAGTCCCGAATGTCGAGGCGGATCAATGCGTTGCCTGATTCAACGGCAGTTCTAATCTAGGGCCGGCTTCGTTGGGCGGAAGCTGTGGCAGTAATGAGAAATCTTTTTCCAGCTCTTTTCTCGTTGTTAGCAACGTGGTGTCCCAGCCGCCGCCCAAGTTCTCGATCAAAATGACACTCGCGAGGAACAGGTCCTGCCGGTAGGTTAACTCGGTCTCCTGGTCCGCCAGGAGCGTAATCTCCGCTGTCACCACGGTGGTAAAGGCCGTCGTCCCCGCCTCGAACTGATTGAGATAGACATCGACGGCCTGCTGCGCGTCCTTGACGGCTTTCTGCTGGATGGCGAGCGCTTGAGTCAGCTGGCGGATTGCGACAAGCTCGTCCTCTACTCCCTGGAATGCGGTAAGCACAGTCTGCCGATAATTGGCGACGCTTTGCCAGTACGCTGCGCGTGCGGCATCGACCTGCGCGGCGGTAAGTCCGCCGTTGAATAGTGTTTGCGTGCCCGCCGCGCCGAGCGACCACACCTCGTTGGCAACGTTGAAGGGCAGGGGATGAGTGCCAAACCATCCCAAAGCGCCGGAAAGGCTGATGTCCGGGAAAAAGGCCGCTACGGCAACGCCGATCAGCGCGTTTTGCTCCTGCATGGTCCGTTCGGCCGCGGCAATGTCAGGACGCCGCTCAAGAAGTGTCGAGGGAACCGTAAGCGGGATTTTTGGAATATTGCCGGCAAGCACACGTGGACCGATCGAGAGTTCGGCGGGCGGCCGGCCGATCAGTATTGCGATTGCGTGCTCATATTGCGCCCGTGTAGCGGCCGTGCTCTTGGCCTGCGCCTCAGTCGTAAAAACTTGGGCCTCCGCCGTCGCTACGTCCGCGGCCGTGCAGCAAGTGGAACCGGGGGGACCATAACCGGCGTTGAATTGATTGCGCACGACATTAAGCGTCTTCCGGTACTGCACTGCCGTGCGTTCGAGGAGATCGAGCAGCGAGTTGGTCGCGCGCAGATTGAAGTAGGCGGTGGCCAGCAGCGCCTGCTGTGAAAGCTTGGCATTGTCGAGGTCGGCGGCCGTGGCTTGTGTGGCGGCGGCATTGCTCTCGATTTCCCGGCGCACCCTGCCCCAAACATCGATGTCCCAGCTGGCAGAGAGCTGCGGGTTGTATGTCGTTGTGTAGATCGGGGTGCCGGTGAACAGGGCGGCTGTGCTGCCGGTCTGGTTACTCAGCGATTTCGGCCCGGTCATCGTGCGGGTGAAAGTGTAGCTCCCCGTTAGGGTCGGGAGCAGAGCCGCTTGCGCCTGGCGAATGACGGCGCGCGCTTCTTCATAACTCGCCGCCGCGGCGGCCACCGTTTGGTTGGAGATTTCGACCTGCTTGATCAGGAAGGCAAGCTTTGGGTCGCGGTAGAGCGACCACCATTCGCCGCGGCCGATCCCGTCGCTAGGCATCGCGGTTTTCCAACCCTTAAGCTCTTTGTAGACTGTGGGTGTAGGGGCCGCAGGAGGCGCATAGTCCGGGCCAACGGCACAAGCTGCGAGTGCGCAGCTCAGTATCAATAAGCCAAATCGCGCGTGCGCGCGCCAAAGCGGTCCGCATCGCGCCCACTCGCGTAGAGCAAAACCAGCATGGGCTAACGCAACCACCTGCCGCAAACCCGTCGCTGCAAACCACGAAACAGAGCTGTGCACGCCAAGTCTCACGGTAGCGCCCGCCCGGCGTTACTGCGATAATTTGGGTGCTGTCGTTGCGACCCCCGGCCCCAAGCGATCGCGTCGATCATGAGCATGCCCGACGACTTGGCGAATTACAACATCGCGGGCATGTCGCTGTGCACAGGCAATCGTTTCGTCGGCGTCTGTGCTGTTCGCGCGACAGCGGGGCGCCAATACCGTCGCAACCGGGGCGAGGGTTCGCCGTTGACTTATGGTACGTACGGCCACCGTCATCGGTTTCGTGTCATGTGCGCGCGATCCGCGTGACGTATAGGTGGGCAAGCGTCAAAGGCCGCCGCCGCGGTTCGTGTGACATGACGCGTCGCCATCACTTGCATAGCTGGAGGTAACAATGCCCTACACATTTACACTGACTGCCACGATCCCTGCTTCGCCGCAGGAAATCTACGAAGCGTGGCTCGACAGTCTTGGACATTCCGAGATGACGGGCGGCGATGCGAGAATGTCAGAAGAAATCGGCGCCGAGGTATCCGCGTGGGATGATTACATCAGCGGGCGTAACGTTGAGCTGATCCCCGGCGAGCGCATTGTCCAGACATGGCGCACGAGCGAGTTCACCGATGAGCACGAAGATTCTGTAATCTCGATTGTTCTCGCCGAAGTCGACGATGGCACGCTGCTGACGCTAGAGCACAGCAACGTGCCGGACGACCAGCGCAGTTACGAGGAAAGCGGCTGGCAGTCCCATTATTTCGAGCCGATGATTGCGTATTTTGCCCGACTGCGGCGGGACGCAACTTCCGAGCCGCCTGAACAGCCCATGCGACAAAGCCCGGCCAAAGTTCCGCCTCAACGTGCAGCCAAGCGGGCGGCAAAGACCGCCCGCAAAGCGAAACCGGTCGCGAAGACAAAGTCAAAACGCGCGGCGCCGCGAACAAAAACGGTGAAAAAGAAAATCAAGGCCAAGGCAGCGAAGCGGCCGGCTGCCGCCGCAAGGCGTCGCAAAAACGCGAAGCCGACGGCACGCAAATCGGTCCGCCGCAAACGAAAGTGACGGCGCCAACAAGGCTTTTACTGAGCTGAAGCCGCGCGTCTGCGCGAGCTTGTAGTCGCCGGCGGGGGTTGGACCGTTGGGCCGCCGAATAGCCGCGAAAAGAAGTCGCCGCCACCGCCGTTGAAGCCGCCGCGTCCGCCGAAGAACGACGATTGTTCGGGCATCGCCAGAAGCTCGCGGCGCACCACGTTTTCTTTCCGCTCGATCGGAATATCGGCAACCTTGCGCTCGTCGCTCTTGAGGATCGCTAACAGCGCTTTGTCGCGACCGTAAACGTCGTCGCGGAATTGGAGCTTGCCGTCACCGTCAACGAAGGCGGTCTGGTAGGTCAGGTGTACGGGGATGAGCGTCGGGAACTGAATGTCCTGCTCATTGTTGCCGAACATCGATCGGATACGGTCTTGTGTGTAGCCGTCGTGCGGGCGCACGATCGACAACAACACCTCGGCA
This sequence comes from uncultured Alphaproteobacteria bacterium, assembly GCA_963791955.1. GTDB lineage: Bacteria > Pseudomonadota > Alphaproteobacteria > Rhizobiales > Xanthobacteraceae > BOG-931. Next base: position 399,685 of record CAWBUO010000014.1, on the reverse strand, counting down.
TATTTCACCGGATCCTGTACGCGCATGCAGCCGTGGCTGAATGCGCGTTTGTCATAAGCAAACAAGTGCTTTTCCGGCGTGTCGTGCTGATACACCAGAAATTTGTTGGGGAAATTGAAGCGGAGCCGACCGAGCGCATTTCTATCGCCAGGCGGTTGGGCAATGTGCACGGTGCCGTCCGGATTGGTGGTAACTTTAAGTCCCATCCGTTCCAGCGCCGTGGAGTCCTGCTGCAGGACCGGCATGTATTCCTTGGCGATGATGGAGGGCGGCACGTTCCAGGTCGGATTGACCGTGATGTATTTCATTTCCGCGGTCATGATCGGCGTTGGCAGATTGGGCTTGCCGTCAACGATCTTGGTCATCCAAAGCTGATGGCCGTCGTGCACGACGCGTAACGTGAAATCGGGAAGATTGACCATCACGTAGGTCTTGCCGAGTTCATGTGGCATCCACCGCCACCGCTCCAGATTGGCGATGATGGTATCGATGGGGCGATTGGGCGTCCGGCCGTTGAGCGCTTCGACCGTCGCCGGCGTCAGCATGCCGGTGGCTTTTTGTTCGTGTTCCCTCTGATATTTTGCAACCGCTTGGGCGACCGTCTTGTCGTAAGTCGTACCGTCGCCCGACACGTGCAGCCGCTCGCGTACCAATGGTACCCGTTCGTCCTGCATGCCGATCTTGAGCACCGGCCCATTTGGGATCGAGGCCTCACCGCGGACCTCCTTGCCGGCACGAAGCTCCGCAAGCTTGGCCTTGAGCGCAACGTAGCCCGGTGCGTGCGGCTCGTAGCTTGCGAGCGCTTGGCCGATATCCTTGGCTTGTGCTATTTTGGCGAGAACGTCGGCGGGGTTTGGTGGCTTCTGATCGTAGTAGATGTCGCCGCTCACGCGGCTCCAGTGCACCCGTCCCACTTGTGCGTGATGCGCGTAGGTAACGACCGACGTGCTTAACCTGAGCTCCGCCTCCGCAAGGGCAGCCGGATCCGTAAGCGACGCAAAATCCGGCGTCGGATAATCTGCAGGATCGAGACCGTCGGCATCGACCTGGCCGAGATAAGCGATGGCGGCCGTGGCGAGTGCGTTGGCCTTGCCATCGGTGACCCAGAGCGGCGCATAATTGCGGCCGGCATAGAACGCGTCGAAGGTCGCCCTTTCTTTCTTGCCACCGATGATGCGGTCGAACTTGCCGTTGGCAAGCTCGTGCAGCTGGCTGCTCACGGCCGCATCGGTTTCAGGTGCTGCGGCGGGGAGGGCAGCTGCCGGGACTGGCGGCGCGCTAGACTCGGTCGACGCTGCGGCGGGAACGGCGGTTGTCGGGGCAGGCGGCGGACTAGGCTCGGTCGAGGCTGTTGCGGGAACTGCGGTTTCCGGGGCTGGTGCCGGCCCGGACTCGGTCGATGCGGCCGCGGGCGGATTATTGACCGTGGCAGTCGTCGGTACTTCGTCCCCTTCGGATGCGGCCGGCGGCTTTGACGTCGGAGCTTCAGCGGCCGACGAAGTCTGAGCGGGTGGCGTGGCTTCTGCGGGTGCCGCCGATTGGGCGCCCGAATTGTCAGGCTTTGCTGCCGTTTGGTCCGGGGCCGTGGCGGTGGGCGCGGTATCCATGCTCATGCCGGCCTTCGGTTCCGCCAGCGCGCCGCCTGCGGAAAGCAAAGCTACAAGGGCAGTTGAGGCAAGAAACCGATTGAGACGAACGGCCGGCATTGCAATTTCTCCTGTGGAGCCCGCGATCAGCCCATCGCCAGGGCTCTGACCGGGATCAGAAGTGATCGTCACCCGTTGATTTTTGCGAACCTGTTGATTTTTGCGAACCTAAAGTCCTCAAAACCAGATTACGTGATGCGGCGCAACTTGTCGCGGCGCAAGCCTCAAGGTGGCCCGCAATCACGCAATTTTGCGCGGCTGTCTCTCTGCGGCCACGCTTTCAGCTTCCGCCTTCTCATCGCCGCAATCGTTACCGTGAAGTCCTAGTGCTTCCAGCTTGCGATAAAGCGTCGAACGCCCGATTCGCAGGCGTCGTGCAACTTCCGACATTTGTCCCCGGTAATGCGTTACGGCGTAGCGAATGAGCTCCGCCTCCAGCTGTTCGAGGGCGCGTACTTCACCCGCGTCGTCTAGCAGCGGCAGTGCATCGACGAGGTTTGGAGCCGGGGCGACCAGGGATGTCATCGAGCTGTCGTCTACGAACGCCAAGCCCGCAACATCGCCGGGCGCTTCCATCGGAGTTCGGTCTGTCGCGGGGGCGGCGCTCGACCCTGATACCTGCGCGGTGATCTGCGGAAATTCGGCAATGCCGAGACTGTCGCCTTCGGCAAGCACGACGGCGCGGAACACCGCATTCTCAAGCTGACGAATATTGCCGGGCCAGCGAAACACGGTGAGGAGTTGCAGCGCGTCAGGCGTGATCAGACGGATACGCTTGCCTTCTTCCGCCGCAAAGAGTGCGAGAAAATGCCGGGCGAGCGCCGGAACATCCGCAGGCCGTTCGCGCAGCGGCGGCACCGTGACCGGAAAAACGTGCAGCCGGTAGAATAAGTCTTCGCGAAAGCGGCCGTGCGTGACATCGGCGACCAGATCCCGATTGGTCGCCGAAACGAGCCGCACGTCGACCTTGACCGGTTTACGCGCGCCGACCGGCTCGACCTCGCCTTCCTGAATGGCGCGCAGCAGCTTGACCTGCGCGGCCGGCGGCAATTCACCGACCTCATCAAGAAACAGCGTGCCGCCGGATGCTTCGACGAACTTGCCGACGTGGCGTTCGGTCGCGCCGGTGAACGATCCCTTTTCATGTCCGAACAAGATCGACTCGACGAGGTGCTCCGGCATGGCGCCGCAATTGACCGCGATGAAGGGTTTCGCGCGGCGTTCGCCGGAACCGTGGATCGCACGCGCAATCAGCTCCTTGCCGACACCGGATTCGCCGGAGATGAGAACCGGGATGGTGGAGGTGGCGGCTTTTTCGGCCATACGGAGCACGGCGTGCATAGCCGGGCTCTTGGTGATGATGTCGGCGAAGCCGAGCGTGCCCGAGCGCCTGTGACGGATCCGGGCGAGCTCGCCCTCGAGCGCGCTGGTGTTGAGCGCGTTGCGCAGGCTTACCTGCATACGCTCAGCGCCAACGGGTTTGACGACGAAGTCGACAGCGCCGGCGCGCATCGCCGACACCACATTGTCGATGCCGCCATGGGCTGTCTGGACGATCACCGGCACGTTGATTGCCGCCTGCCGGAGGCCGGCAAGGACGCCGAGGCCGTCGAGGTTCGGCATGACCAGATCGAGGATGACGCAATCGATGCGGTGACTGTCGGGGGAGGCGAGCAACGCCAAAGCGGCGTCGCCATTGTCGAGCACCATCACCTCGTAGCCGAATTTTTGCAGCATGCCCTCAAGGAGCCGGCACTGCACCGGATCGTCATCGACGATGAGGATTGCCATCAGGCCCTCGGGTTGTTTTGCTTGCGGCACATATTTTGTTGTGCCGTTTCGGGGCACTCTCGCCGAGGAGACTTAACGGGCCATTAAATAAAATATTTGGGTTCCGCGGACGGGGCGTTGCAGCCTTTCTTAAAAGCAAAGCGCAGTGCAAGCTTGCGCAGAAGCGCTTCCAGCCGGGCTTGCGAGGTACAACGAAAGGCGAGGCCAATGGCTGAGAGTGAAATTGACGCAATTCGGAAATTGCTGACTTCAAAGCCGCGACCGGTTGGATGGGCGGAACGCCGCCGGCGTCTTGACGAAGTCGGATCAGTTTGGCCGGTGGCCGACGATATAAGATGCACTGCGGTGGATCTTGGAGGCGTGCCCGGCGAATGGTCGATCGCTCCCGGAAGCGATGCCAGCCGCGTGCTGTTGTTTTTCCACGGCGGCGGCTACTGCTCCGGCTCCATCCTAAGCCATCGCCGCATGGTGACCGAGGCGGGACGAGCGGCCGGCGTGCGTACTCTTGCCGTCGGCTATCGGCTCGCCCCGGAACATCCGTTTCCGGCGGCGTTCGACGACGCGCTGACCGCGTGGCGTTGCTTGCAAAAAGAGGACATCGCCGCGGCGCGCATTGCCGTCGGCGGCGACAGCGCCGGCGGCGGTCTCACGATCGCGCTCATCAACAAATTTGCGCGAAGGCGGCGGCGAGCAGCCGGCATGTGCATGGCTCGCGTCGCCCTGGACCGACCTGACGATGTCAGGAGCAACGCTGAGCAGCAAAGATGCCGTGGATCCGCTCATTCACAAGGGCTATCTCGGCGAATTGGCTGCGGCATACTTGTCCGCTCGGTTTGACCGGAAGGATCCGCGGGTCTCGCCGCTCTATGCAGATTTGAGAGGATTCCCACCGACGCTCATCCAGGTGGGATCGGACGAGACCTTGCTCAGCGACGCCACGCGTTTTGCGGAGGCCGCCGGCGCCGCCGATGTTGCGGTGACGCTGGAGATTTGGCCCCGCATGATTCACGCATGGCCTCTTTGGAACGCCCACCTGGAGGACGGCCGCCGCGCGATCGACAAGGCCGGCGCGTTCATGCGCGCCCACCTTTGAGAATGCCGGCCTGAGCCGCTACGTTGCTACGAGGCCGCCGCGCTCGGCCAGGACGGCTGCAAACGTCCGCGCAAACGTGTGCGCGTCGCCGGGCCAGCGCGCGGAAACGTAGTTGCCGTCGCGGACCACAAAGGCGGCGCGATCGTCATCGAAGGTGTCACGGACCATGCCGCTGGTCTTTTGCCGATAGTTGGGAGCGCAGGCGGGAACGTCGACGAAATCTTCAGGGCGCGCGAGCGCCCGCGTGACCTCCTGCTGAACTGACATGTAACCTTTCGGCTTACCGGGTCCGTCCTCATAGGTGCGATAGTAGTTCGGATCCCAAAAACGGACGATTCGCCCGACCTGCCATCCGGCGCGTTCCAGCGCCCAGGTGAGGGCTGTCGTCTTCCGGCCAAAGAGAACGGAGTGGCTGCTGGTCGCGTTGCGGCTTCGCGCGGCGAGGAGTACGCCGTGGCAGATGGCGGCAACCGGTAAGTCCGCGGCAAAAAATTCGGCCACGAGCTTCTGCAATTCGACGCTCTCCAAATACTCGTGCATGCCACGCGCGCGATGACCGCCGGGCAGGAGAAGGCCATCGAAATCTTCGCGACGCACCTGCCGCCACGTGAGCGGCGCCTTGTACGCGGGATCTTCGATCATCGCTGCGTAGTCTCGCCGCGCGTCTGCATTGGCTCGCATCAGGCGGCCCATAGCGATGATGTGTTTGAGACCGGGCAGGAAGCCCCAGAAATCCAAACCTTCGCCCGTAAGCATCATATCGTCGGCTTGCCCAGGGCGGCCATCGGGCGTGGCAAATGTGACTGAGTGGCCAAGCCGCCTGAGCACGCTCCAGCTGACGGCGGCCTCTGTTGGATCGAAATCCCGGCTTGGGATCAGAATGAGAACCTTTGCCACCTTCAATCTCCGGTTGGCTCGCAAGCGAACGGCTGCGGCCTTGCGCCTGCCTTACTGTCGCGCCACATGAAGAATCGGTGAAGCCGCAAATTCTATCTCCAAAGCAGCATGCGCTCCAAGACAACAGCAAAAAGCCGAACCGCTAAACGGCCGGTGACCGCGAAAACTGCGCTCGGGGCACTGCCAGAATGGAATCTCGCTGACCTTTATTCCGGTCTCGACGATCCGGCGATCAAGCGCGATCTTGATCGTGCTGATGTCGAGTGTGTTGCATTTGAAAATGCCTACAAGGGCAAGCTTGGCGACCTGGCGCGTTCGCCGGAGGCCGGCGCCGCGCTCGCTGAGGCGGTGCGCCGTTATGAAGCAATCGACGATCTTATGGGACGGCTCGCCTCTTATGCCGGGCTCATCCACGCCGGCAACACCGTCGATCCGGCGCGGACCAAATTCTATGGCGACGTGCAGGAGCGGCTGACGGCCGCCTCCACGCATCTGCTGTTCTTTTCGCTCGAGCTCAATCGCATCGACGATGCGCTCGTGGAAGCAGCGACGGCTGATCCGTTGCTGGGCCATTATCGGCCGTGGCTCGAAGACGTGCGGCGCTACCGGCCCTATCAGCTGGAAGATCGTGTCGAGCAGCTGTTCCACGAGAAATCGATGACGGCCTATTCGGCGTGGAATCGGGAATTTGACGCGACCATCGCCAATCTGCGTTTCAAGGTTCTGGGCAAGACGCTCGCCATCGAGCCGACGCTAAACCTGTTGCAAGATCGCTCGGGCGAAAAGCGCAAAGCCGCCGCCCAGGCCCTGGCTTATACGCTCAAAGACAACGTCCAGCACTTCGCGCTAATCACCAACACGCTGGCGAAAGACAAGGAAATCTCCGATCGCTGGCGCGGCTTCGCCGATATTGCCGACGACCGGCATTTGTCGAACCGGGTCGAGCGTGAAGTCGTCGATGCGTTGGTCGCGGCGGTGCGCGCCGCTTATCCACGGCTGTCGCATCGCTACTACGCGCTGAAGGCAAAATGGTTCGGCAAGAAGCGGCTGCCGCACTGGGATCGTAACGCGCCACTGCCGCAGGTGACGCAGCGCACCGTGGGCTGGACCGAAGCGCGCAACACCGTGCTGACCGCTTATGGCGCGTTCTCACCAAAAATGGCGGAGATCGCCGAGCGCTTTTTTGCCGAGCGCTGGATCGACGCGCCGGTGCGGCCGGGCAAGGCGCCGGGCGCTTTCGCTCATCCGACGGTTCCGTCGGCTCATCCCTATGTGCTGCTCAACTATCAGGGCAAGCCGCGTGACGTGATGACGCTCGCGCACGAGCTTGGCCACGGCGTGCATCAGGTGCTGGCCGCGCCCAACGGTGCGCTCATGGCGCCGACGCCGCTCACTCTAGCGGAGACCGCGAGCGTGTTCGGCGAGATGCTGACATTCAGGAAGCTTTTGGCCGCCACCCGCGACGACAAAGAGCACAAGGCCATGCTCGCGGCCAAAGTCGAGGACATGATCAACACCGTGGTGCGGCAGATCGCGTTCTACACTTTCGAGCGCGCGGTTCACACCGAACGCAAAAGCGGCGAGTTGACCGCAGAGCGCATTGGCGAATTGTGGCTCTCTATCCAGGGCGAAAGTCTCGGCCCGGCGATCGAACTAAAGCCGGGCTACGAGATGTTCTGGGCCTACATTCCGCATTTCATCCATTCGCCGTTCTATGTTTATGCCTACGCGTTCGGCGATTGCCTCGTGAATTCACTCTACGCGGTCTACGAGAATGCGGCCGAAGGCTTCGCCGAACGGTACCTAGCCATGCTCGCCGCGGGCGGCACCAAGCACTACTCGGAGCTGTTGGCCCCATTCGGCCTCGACGCCCGCGACCCCGCTTTCTGGCAAGGCGGCCTCGGCGTCATCGAGCGGATGATTGAGGAGTTGGAACGCTTGAATTGAGCTGGAAAACTTGGACGCGCCCATCGCCTATGTTATACAGTTTGTACTACATAGGATGCACGCCATGAACGAGCGGCCGCGCGCGACCGAAACTGAGGGTTATGTCCTTCAAATTAAGAAAATCGGCAATTCAACGGGTCTGATTCTGCCGAAGGAATTGCTGGCGCGTCTCAAGCTTGCCGAAGGCGACAAGCTCCATGTCGTCGAACAGACCGAACGCGGCATCAAGCTGAGCCCTTACGATCCGAAGCATACCAAGGCGATGGAGATCGCACGGCGATCCTTTCGCAAATATGCCGACACCTACAAGGCATTGGCGAAGTGAACGAGCCGGCATGGCTCGACATTGGCATCGTTCTTGATTTTCACGCCGAGCAACTCGCGCTTTTCGGCGGCGCCGATGAGGTCCGTGACATCGGTCTTCTCGAATCCGCACTTGCGAGACCGATCAATAAATTTGCCTACGGCGAATCCGATCTCGCTGTCCTTGCCGCCGCCCACGGATTTGGCATTGCGCGCAATCACGCTTTCGTTGACGGCAACAAACGGACGGCGTTCGCCGCGATGATCGTCTTTCTTGGGCTCAATCGCATTGATCTTGATGCACCGCCGGAAGAGGCCACAGCGATTATTCTTGGCCTCGCTGCGGGAGAGATCGGCGAGGAAGCATTGGCCCATTGGATCAGCGATCACATCAGGCCGCTCGATGCGCCTGGGATTGTGCCCTGACGTGCTTATCTGTTCTCTTGTTTCTTCTTCAACCAGGCGCTGATCCAATGTCACCTTCCGACCAAGAAAAAAATCGCTTCTCCGCCCGTGCGGCGCGTTATGCCCGCGTCGGCGCCAATGTCGGCGGTGTAGCGGCGCGCTATGCCGGGCGACGTCTTGTTGGCGGCGAGCACAACCGCGCCAGCGAAGCCTCCGCGCTCGCCTCGGCGCTTGGCAATCTGAAGGGTCCGCTGATGAAGGTCGCCCAATTGCTGGCGACCATTCCCGATCTGTTGCCGCCGGAATACGCCGCCGAGCTGCAGAAGCTGCAAAGCGAAGCCCCGCCCATGGGCTGGGCTTTCGTCAAGCGGCGGATGATTGCGGAACTCGGTCCGGACTGGCAGTCAAAGTTCGCAAGCTTCGAGCACCATCCGGCCGCCGCCGCTTCGCTTGGTCAGGTGCATCGCGCGCGATCGCTCGATGGCGCCGCCTTGGCCTGCAAGCTGCAATATCCCGACATGCAGTCGGCCGTCGAGGCCGACCTGCAGCAACTGCATTGGCTGCTTGCCATTCGTCGGCGTTTCGATACTGCGATCGATACCAGCGAGATCGGCAAGGAAATCGGCGAACGTGTTCGCGAGGAATTAGATTACCGACGCGAGGCCAAGCATGTCGCGCTTTATCGCGCGATGCTCGACGGCATTGACATCGTGCGGGTGCCGAACGCCTGGCCTGATTTGTCGACAGGGCGGTTGCTGACGCTCGACTGGCTCGACGGCACCCGCATGCTCAGTCACACCAACGATCCACTCGCCGCGCGTAATGCGCTCGCGACCGCGATGTTTACGGCGTGGTGGTTTCCGTTCAGCCGTTTCGGCGTCATCCACGGCGACCCCCATCTTGGCAACTACACCGTCTTTTCGCTGGGCGGGAAGGCTTCGGGCATCAATCTCCTCGACTATGGCTGTCTCCGTATTTTCCCGCCGAAATTCGTCCGCGGCGTCGTCGATCTCTACAACGGTCTCCTGCACGGCGATGACGATCTCATCGTGGGCGCCTACGAAACCTGGGGCTTCCGCAAGCTCTCGCGTGACCTCATCGAGGCGCTCAATATCTGGGCGCGTTTCATCTACGCGCCCCTGCTCGACGACCGGGTGCGCAGCATTGCCGATGGCGTTGCTCCAGGCGAGTACGGCCGCCGCGAAGCGTTCCGCGTGCACCAGGCGCTCAAGCGCAAAGGGCCGGTGAAGGTGCCGCGTGAATTCGTCTTTATGGACCGTGCGGCGATCGGACTCGGTGCGGTGTTTCTGCACCTGCGTGCGGAGTTGAATTTTTATCGGCTGTTCAACGAAGCGATCGAGCATTTCTCGATGGATCGCGTCGCCAAACGGCAGCAGGCGGCGTTGACGGCGGCGGGCTTGTAGCGGGCCGGAGGATGAACCGGTTGCTGAAACCTCGATACTGCGCAATCGTTGTTATGTTGATTTCGGGACTTCGGAGTGCGTGACGGCTATTTCAACATGCCTGCTTAATTGGGAAAGTCGCGATGCAAGGAATTTGGGCCCGCAAATCGATTGCCGCGCTGGAAGCGGAAGCCGAAGAGCCTGAGGTGCAGGCGCTGACGACCCATAACGGCGTGCCGCTCAAGCGTACTTTGTCGGCGGTTAACCTCGCGGCGCTCGGCGTGGGCGCCATCATTGGCGCCGGCATATTCGTATTGACCGGTCACGCGGCTGCGGCCAACGCCGGACCGGCCATCACCTTGTCTTTTGTTCTAGGCGCTTTTGCCTGCGCCTTCGCCGGGCTGTGCTACGCGGAGATGGCCTCGACGGTGCCGATTGCCGGAAGCGCCTATACCTACGCCTACGCGACCATGGGCGAACTGATCGCGTGGATCATTGGCTGGGACCTGATTCTTGAATACGCGCTCGGCGCCGTCACGGTTGCCATCGGCTGGTCGGGCTATGTCGTGAGCTTTCTCAAGAATATTGGCATTGTGATTCCACCCGCGTTTTCTGGATCGCCGTTTGCGTACGACGCCGCAGAACACGTGTGGCGGACCACCGGCGCGTTGATCAATGTCCCGGCTATGATCGTCATCGCTGGAATTTCGGCGTTGCTGGTCGTCGGCGTTCACGAAACCGCACGCGCCAACGGCGTCATCGTCGCCATCAAGCTTGTAATCATCGTAGTGTTCATCATCGCTGCCGCGCCATTCGTGAGTTTGGAGCACTGGGTGACAGCGGGCAATCCAGGCGGTGATTTCATTCCGCCGAATTTGGGCCCCGGCCAATTCGGCTTCAGCGGCGTAGTCCGCGGCGCCGCCGTCGTGTTCTTTGCCTACATCGGCTTCGACGCCGTTTCGACTGCAGCGCAAGAGGCCAAGAATCCCAAGCGCGACATGCCGATCGGCATTCTTGGGTCCTTGGCATTGTGCACGTTGCTCTACGTCGCAGTCGGTTTTGTGCTGACCGGTATCGTGCCCTACGACCAGCTCAACGTGCCCGACCCGATTGCCGTCGGCATCGATGCCGTGGGGCTGGCAGCGCTGTCACCGATTCTCAAGCTCGGCATTATCTTCGGCTTGACCTCGGTCATTCTGGTCATGCTGCTGGGACAGCCGCGGATCTTTTATTCGATGGCGCGTGATGGGCTGCTGCCGCGGGCGGCGGCGAAGGTGCACCGGCGATTTCGCACGCCCTACATCACCACGATCGTCACCGGAGCGATCGTGATGGTGCTCGCCGGCTTGTTGCCGATTGGTCTCGTCGGCGAACTCGTCAGCATCGGCACGCTGTTTGCTTTTGCCATCGTCTGCGTTGGGGTTCTGGTGCTGCGCATAAGGGAGCCGGGCCTTGCGCGTCCTTTCAGGACGCCGGCGGTTTATGTGATTGCGCCGTTGGGGGCTGCGTCATCCTTGTTCCTGATGTCCGGATTGCCGCTCGACACCTGGTTGCGCTTTGGTGGCTGGCTCGTCATCGGACTCCTGATCTATTTCTTCTACGGCATCAGGCACAGTCGCAACCAAATGCCCACGCGAGCATAACGCCGTCGGCTTTCCGGCCGATGGGCAACGTGCTAGCAGGGCGTCCCTTAAACGCGCAGGCAGCAATGAATTCGATTTTCACAATAGCCGGGACGGGGACGGCGATCCCGATTTGGTTTGTCAGTGCCGCGAACTATCCAGAAGTGCGCGAACGGCTGGCTGCGCCAGCGCGGGCGTTCGCTGACGCCGCGAACTTTGAGCCGAAACCCGGCGGCCTTCTCGTGCTGCCGGGAGCGGATGGACTTGGCGGAGTCCTGTTTGGGATCGAAGCCGGGGTCGAAACGAAGGATCCGTTTCTTCCCGGAACTTTGGCGAACCAGCTTCCGGACGGAGTTTACCGGTTTGCCAACGAGCCTCACGACGCGAGGCTTGCCGCGCTCGCTTTGGCGCTGGGCGCGTATCGCTTCACGCGCTACCGCAAGTCCGAAGCGCGGCAGATCAAGCTCGACCCACCGCAGAGTATCGATCGCGAAGAACTGGATCGCGTCGTTGAGGCTGTGGTACTGGCGCGCGATCTCATCAACACGCCGGCAAATGATATGGGACCGGCAGAGCTTGAAGCAGCCGCGCGAACGCTTGCTACGCGCCACGGAGCCGACATCAAGTCAATCGTCGGTGATGATCTGTTGACCGCGAATTTTCCGCTTATTCATGCGGTCGGTCGGGCGTCAGAGCGGGCGCCGCGGTTGCTCGAACTGAAATGGGGGGACACTGGTCATCCGCGCATTTCGCTGGTCGGCAAGGGCGTCTGCTTCGATACCGGCGGTCTCGATATCAAGCCCGACTCGTCTATGTTGAACATGAAAAAGGACATGGGCGGGGCTGCGACGGCGCTGGCGCTGGCGCACATGGTCATGTCGCGCAAGCTGAAAGTCAGGCTGACCGTGCTGATTCCGGCGGTGGAGAACGCGATCTCGGGCGCCGCTTTTCGGCCTCGCGACATCTATACTTCGCGCAAAGGCGTTACGGTCGAAATCGGCAATACCGACGCCGAAGGCCGCCTGGTCCTCGCCGATGCACTGGCACTCGCAGATGAGGACAAACCCGATCTGATCGCGGATTTCGCGACCCTGACCGGCGCGGCTCGGGTCGCGCTCGGTCCCGACGTGCCGGCCTTCTTCACCGACGACGATGAACTCGCCGACGATCTTATGGGTCACGCCGTCGGTGAGAACGATCCGCTGTGGCGACTGCCGCTCTGGCGCCCCTACGATGCGATGCTCGAGTCCAAGGTTGCCGACGTCAACAATGTCAGCAGCGGCAGCCAGGCCGGCGCCATCACTGCGGCTTTGTTTATGCGGCGGTTTGTAACCGCCAAGTCGTGGGTGCATTTCGATCTTTTCGCCTGGACACCGACAGCAAAGCCCGGCCGCCCCGAAGGCGGCGAATGTCAGGCTGCGCGCGCTCTTTACGCATTGCTTGCCGAGCGCTACGGCTGAGCCGATAAAATGCTGCGCGGCTTGGATCCTCGCCTTACGCCGGCCCGTCCCGATCTCGCGGCGAAGAAGCTCGAGGGCAAAGTCGCGGCCGCGCGTTTTGTCGAAGGCCGAGTCTATGAAGTCATCGAATCGCAGGCCCCGCTGCGGAGCGAGGCAAGGCCTGACGCGCCGCTCGCGACCGAAGCGCTTAAGGGCGAAATGGTCACGATCTACGACACGAATGCCGAAGGCTGGGCCTGGGGCCAGCTTGCTGCCGACGGCTATGTGGGCTGGCTGCCGGCCAACGCGCTAGCCCCGCCCGGCGCGGCGCCGACCCACAAGGTCGCGGCGTTACGGACGTTCGCTTTTCCGGGTCCTTCGATAAAGCTGCCACCAGTCGAAGCGCTGCCGCTTGGCGCGCGGCTTGCCATAGCTCGCGTTGCGGATCGCATGGCGGTAACAGCATCGGGCAGTTACGTGCCGGCCGTACATCTCGTGTCGAGCGAAAGTTACGAGCCGGATTTCGTTGCCGTCGCTGAGCGCTTTGTTGGCGCGCCTTATCTGTGGGGCGGTAAAACGGCGCTCGGCCTCGACTGTTCGGGCCTTGTTCAGATCGCGCTGACGGCCTGTGGTATTTCCTGCCCGCGCGACAGCGACATGCAGGAGGCGGCGCTCGGCACCGCGCGTGATCGCGCTGCGGGAATTGCTGAATTGAAACGTGGCGATCTGATTTTCTGGAACGGCCACGTCGCCATAGCGCGCGACAGCGCGAGCCTCGTGCACGCCAATGCTTACCACATGGCGGTCGCGATCGAACCGATCGCCACTGCCATTGAACGCATCCAGGACACGGGCAGCGAGGTCACGAGCATTCGGCGCATCGGGTGATAGGCGCTGCGGCTGTGGCGTGGCCGGCCCGATAGGACTAATCTGCGGGCTTGACCCGGACTTTATTGCGCGGAGCGGGCGATGACGAGTTCAGATCACGATCCTCACACTGCACCGATAAGCGTTCCTCATGTGAATCCGCCGCACCGCGCGACGCACTTGAGTTTCTGGATCAGGGAACTGCCATTCACCATAGTTCTGGTCCTCACCATTGCGGGTGTCGCCTACACAAGCTTTTCGAAGCAGCCGATCGTCGGCCTGTGGGAAATTCTTGCCCCGATTATCGCGCTGGTCTGCGTCGGTGCGGGTTGGCAGGAAGCGGCGGATAAAACCGGGCGGTTGCGGCTTGTTGTAACTCAGGTGTTGCACTGGCTCGCGTTCCTGTTGGTGATGAATACGCTGTTGCTGACCAGCGTGCAGAAGATATTCACCGCACAGACGACGGCGCTGGCGATTTTCACGTTGCTGGCGCTCGGTACTTTTACCGCCGGTATTCAGGTGCTGTCGTGGCAAGTTTGTCTCCTCGGCGTGATCATGGCTCTCGGTGTGCCAGCGATCGCCTGGATCGAGAACTCGGCCTTGCTTGTCGTATTGATTGTCGGAGCGGCGATCGGAATCGGCGCGGTGCTTTGGTGGCATTTCCGGGAACGGCGCTTGCGCCCTGCATGACTATTGCGGCTTCCCGGCGTGGGATGAATTGTAAGGGCAGCAGCTCGCTTGAAAGTTGGGCAGCGACGTCTCGCGTTGTGTCCTTGCCTTCCGTCAACGCCCGTATAACCTGTCGCCGTGTATCGCGGCCGCGTACAGGGCGGCCAAGGCCAATGCAAAGGGGAGGGGTGATCATGAAAAAAATATTGTCTGTTGCCGTTGCGGCGGCAGGCGCTGTTGCGGCGACTGCGACTCTGCTGCCGCGGGCTCACGCCGAGTTGCCGGTCGAGCGCGGCGCGTACCTGGTCGTTATTGCTGGCTGCAACGACTGCCATACGCCAGGCTTCTTCTTTGGCAAGCCCGACAAAGACAAGTTTCTTGGCGGATCTGATGTGGGCTTCGAAATTCCGGGTCTCGGCGTGTTTAACGGCAGGAATATCACGCCCGACAAAGAAACCGGCATCGGCGCCTGGACCGACGAGCAAATAGCGACGGCGATTACCACAGGAAAACGTCCCGATGGCCGTCAATTGGCGCCGATCATGAACTACGCCGCATTTACGCACATGACCAAAGAGGACGTGGCGGCGGTGGTTGCCTATCTTCGAAGCATACCGGCGGTCCACAATAAGGTGCCCGGGCCGTTCAAACCGGGCGAGAAGGTATCGATCTTCACATTCCGGATCGAGCCGCCTGGCCAGACGGCTGCTGACGCGCCGAAATAAATTCCTGATATCCGCTCATGTCCGCGCGCGCGGGAACCCAGTTTTTGAAAGACTGGTTCCCCGCCTTCGCGGGGACCGGCGGAATTTTATTGCGCGACGACGCCAGTCGGCGCGGTTTCCAGGTTGAACGCGGCTGCAAATAATGCGCGCGTATAATCGGTCTTGGGATTTTTGAACAGGTCGGCGGCGGCGCCGGCCTCGACGACCTTGCCCTGCCGCATGACCAACAGGCGGCTCGCCAGCGCGGCCACGACGCGCAAGTCGTGTGAAATGAAAAGATAGGTAAGATTGCGCCGCTTCTGCAGCTCGCGCAAAAGATCGACCATCTGCGACTGGATCAGCATATCGAGCGCGCTGGTCGGCTCGTCCAGCACGACGAAGGTCGGCTCCAGCACGATCGCGCGCGCCACCGCAATGCGCTGCCGCTGGCCGCCGGAGAACTCGTGCGGAAAACGAAACCGCGTGGCGGGATCGAGACCAACGTCGCCGAGCGCTTGCACGACCCGCGCATCGCGCTCGCCCTCCGGCATCTGCGGATGATGGACCTGAAGCCCTTCCTTAATGATGTCGGCGACCGACAGCCGCGGTGAAAGCGAGCCGTACGGGTCCTGGAACACGATCTGCATGTCGCGGCGGAACGGCCGCATTTGTTTGAACCGCAGCCCCTGCAGCTGATTGCCCATGAAAACGATCGGACCATCGGACGAAATCAGCCGCAGAATGGCGAGCCCGAGCGTTGTCTTGCCGGAGCCCGATTCGCCGACGACACCAAGGGTTTCCCCCTTGCGCAGATCGATACTGACGCCGTCGACGGCCTTGATGTGACCGATGACCTTGCGCAGGACGCCGCGCTTGATCGGGAACCAGACTTTGAGATCGGTTGCCTGCAAAACCATCGGCGCGTCAGGCTGCGGCGGGGCAGGATCGGGTTTCGGCTCGGCAGCGAGCAGTGCGCGGGTATAAGGATGCGCGGGGGCGGCGAAGACGCGTTCGACCGTGCCCTGCTCGACGATCTTGCCTTCCTTCATGACGCAGACGCGTTGTGCGATCTTGCGCACGATGCCGAGATCATGGGTGATGAACAAAAGCGACATGCCGAGGCGGCGCTGGATGTCCTTTAATAGTTCGATGATCTGCGCCTGCACGGTGACGTCGAGCGCAGTTGTCGGCTCGTCGGCAATCAGCAGATCGGGCTCATTGGCGAGCGCCATGGCGATCATGACGCGCTGGCGCTGACCGCCCGAAAGCTGGTGCGGATAGCTGCCGAGGCGGCTTTGCGGGTCGGGAATGCCGACCTGAGTGAGGACCTCGATCGTCCGCGCGCGGGCGGCGGCGCCAGTCAGCCCCCGGTGGAGGAGCAGGATTTCGCTGATCTGCTTTTCGATGGTGTGAAGCGGGTTGAGCGAGGTCATCGGCTCCTGGAAGACGATGGTGATGTCGTCGCCGCGCACGCGGCGAATGTGGCGCTCGGAGAGCGGCAGCAAATCGCGGCCTTTGAAAGCGATACTGCCCGACGGATGCGATGCGGCCGGATACGGCAAGAGTTTGAGGATGGACAACGCCGTCACTGATTTGCCCGAGCCGGATTTACCGACCAGCGCCATGGTCTCGCCCTGGCCGATATCAAAGGATACGCGATCGACCGCCAGCGTCTCGCTGCCGCCGGCGCGGAAGGCGACGGACAGGTCATGGACGGAGAGGAGAGGGGCCTCGCTCATCTGAAGGTCTTCCGCGGGTCGAAGGCGTCGCGCACGGCTTCGCCGATGAAGATGAGCAGCGACAGCATCACAGCGACCGTGAAGAAGCCGGCTAGTCCGAGCCATGGCGCCTGCACGTTGGCTTTGCCCTGGGACAAAAGCTCGCCCAGCGACGGCGAGCCGGGCGGCAGGCCGAAGCCGAGGAAGTCGAGCGCGGTGAGCGTCATTACCGATCCCGACATGATGAACGGCAGGAACGTCATCGTCGCGACCATCGCGTTCGGAAGCAAGTGGCGGAACATGATGACGGCGTTCGACACGCCGAGCGCCCGCGCCGCCATGATATATTCGAAGTTGCGGCCGCGCAGGAATTCGGCGCGCACCAGGCCGACCAGCCGAACCCACGAAAACAGCAGAAGGATACCAAGCAGCACAAAAAAGCCGGGCACAAGCACCGATGAAATGATGAGAAGCAGATAAAGTTCCGGTACCGAGGTCCAGATTTCTATGAAGCGCTGGAACAGAAGGTCGGTCCAACCACCGAAATAACCCTGTACGGCGCCGGCGGCGACGCCGATGATGGAGGAGACGATTGTCAGAATGAGGCCAAAGAGCACCGAGATGCGGAAGCCATAGATAAGCCGCGCCAGCACATCGCGACCCTCGTCGTCGGTACCCAACCAGTTGTATTCGAGATCGCTGCAGCTCTTGAGGCCTTTGCGCTGCACCACGGATTTGCACTGGGCTTCAGTAAGAAGCCACGTCGGCGGCGATGGCGCGGGCGTTGGCAGATCGAGGTTGTGGGTATCGTAAGAGTAGCGGATCGGCGGCCAGATCATGGTGCCACGCTTCGCCGCAATCAGCTTCTGTACAAATGGATCGCGATAGTCCGCCGCAGTCTCGAAGTCGCCGCCGAAGGTTGTCTCAGGATAAGTGAAGACAACAGGAAAATACGACTTGCCCGCGTAGCTGATATACAGCGGCTTGTCGTTGGCGATGAATTCGGCAAATAGCGAGATAACAAAAAAGAAAAGGAAAACCCACAAAGACCAATAGCCGCGCCGATTGGTCTTGAAATTCTGCCAGCGCCGTTTGTTGATTGGCGAGAGCCCGTAGCGCCGCGGCATTGGCGTCGGGGCCAAAGGTCCGGTCGGCTCAACGACCGGCATGAGGCCCGGCGCTTCGAGGCGCCGGACGTCGGGTGTTTCGGCGAGAGGGTCGGTCCGGGTCTTGTCGTCCACCTCACACCTCTCGCGTCTCGAAATCGATGCGCGGATCGATCCAGGTGTAGGTCAGATCAGAAATCAGATTCACGACGAGGCCAACGAGCGCGAAAATATAGAGATTGGCGAACACCACCGGATAGTCGCGGTTAAGCACGCTTTCGAAACTTAGAAGCCCAAGGCCATCAAGCGAGAAAATGGTCTCGATTAACAGCGCGCCGGCAAAGAAGGCGCTGACGAAGGCGCTCGGAAAGCCGGCGATGACGAGCAGCATGGCGTTGCGAAAAATGTGTCCGTACAGCACCTGCCGCTCGGAGCAACCCTTGGCGCGTGCGGTGAGCACGTATTGCTTGCGTAGTTCCTCCAGGAACGAGTTCTTGGTGAGGAGTGTCATGGTGGCGAATGCCGCGAGCCCCATGGAGATGATCGGCAGCGTCAGGTGCCAGAAGTAATCGAGTATTTTTTTCCACCATGGAAACTGCGACCAGCCGTCGGAGGTGAGGCCGCGCAACGGAAAAATGTCCAAGAAAGAGCCGCCGGCGAACAGGATAATCAACAGGATCGCGAACAGAAATCCGGGAATAGCGTAGCCGACAATGATGACGCCAGATGTCCACACGTCGAATTGCGAGCCATCGCGCACCGCCTTGCGGATGCCGAGCGGGATCGAGATCAGATAGCTTATCAGCGTCATCCAGATGCCGAGCGAGATCGAGACCGGCAACTTCTCCTTGATCAGCTGCAGCACGCTCACGTCGCGAAAATAGCTCTTGCCGAAGTCGAAGCGGACATAGTTCCAGAGCATGAGAAAGAAGCGCTCGTAGGCCGGCTTGTCGAAGCCGAACTGCTTTTCCAGGCTCTTGATGAATTCGGGGTCAAGTCCCTGCGCGCCGCGATACTTGGCGTTGACGTCGAGCTGGGCGCCCGGCTGCAGTGTCCCGCGCGCGCCGAAGTCGCCGCCGGCGGAGCCGGAAATGCGCGAGGTCGCCCCGGTGTCGTTCCCGGAGAGCTGGGCGATGACCCGTTCCACCGGGCCGCCGGGCGCGAACTGCACCACGACGAACGACACCAGCATGATCCCGAAGATGGTCGGGATCATAAACAGGAGGCGGCGGACGATATAGGCGGTCATGGTGCTGTTTCGGTTCTTAATCCGTCATGTCCGGTCATAGCCGTCCAAAGGACGGCGTCGCTTCGCTCGCCTATGTGCCGGGCTACCACGATTTATTTCGGCGCCAACATAAAGACGCGGGTGGCGGGAACAAGGCCGGCCGGACGACCCCGACTACCCCGCCCGCCGGATTTTCGCTGCCTTGGTCGGGTCATACCACCAGGTTTCGGGAATGCCGCGGAAATACCGGGGTTGCGACGCCGGCCGCCCAAACACGTCCCAGTAAGCAATCCAGTGTGACGGCTTGTACCAGTGGGGAATCCAGTACCGGCCGGCCCGGATGACCCGATCAAGCGCGCGGCAGGCGGTCGTTAGCGCGGGCCGCGTCGGCGCAGCGATGATGGCGTCGATCAGTGCGTCGATCGCCGGATCGGCAATGCCGGCGAGGTTGTTCGAGCCCTTTAGTGCCGCCGCCTGCGAAGAAAAGAACGAACGCAGCGAGTTGCCGGGCGTAGCCGAAAAGCCGAAGCGGTCGACGGTGATGTCGAAATCGAATCCGTCACGGCGCGCGCGGTATTGTACCGGATCGACGATCCGCAATGAGGCGTCGATGCCAAGCACGCCGAGATTTTTGATAAACGGCATATGGTGCGGCTCGAACGTCGGTTCGTCGATCAGGAATTCGATCGCGATCCGCTCGCCATTCGGCAGCACGCGTTTGCCGTCCACAACGTTGCAGCCGGCGTCTTTGAGGAGTTGGGACGCTTTGCGAAGCAGCATGCGGTCCGCGCCAGAGCCGTCCGAGACCGGCGGTACGTAAGGCTCGCCGAATACCTCGTCCGGTATACGCCCGCGAAACGGATCAAGCAGCGTCAGTTCCTCAGGGCCCGGCTTGCCCTTGGCCATCATGTCCGAATTCTGGAATACCGACACGGTGCGATCGTAAGACCCGTACATGATCGTTTTGTTGGTCCACTCGAAATCGAAAGCGTTGCACAGCGCCTCGCGCAGCCGTGGGTCGGCGAACTTTGCGCGCCGCGTATTGATGAACCAGCCCTGTGCGCCGGAAGGCGTATCGTCGGGCAGCACATCTTTTTTAACGCGGCCGTCCTTCACCGCAGGGAAATCATAACGCGTCGCCCAGGTGCGCGAGGTGAACTCCTCGCGAAAAAGATAGTTCTCGGCGGTAAAGCCTTCAAAACCGACGGTACGGTCGCGATAATATTCAAAGCGCACGATGTCGAAATTGTTGAGGCCACGCGCGACCGGCAGTTCGGCGCCCCACCAGTCCTTAACGCGCTCATATTCGATAAAGCGGCCCGGCTCGAAGCGGCCGACCTTGTAGGCGCCAGAGCCGAGCGGGACCTCGAGTGTCGATTGGTCGAATACTTTTGCGCTGTAGTAGGCGCGTGAAAAAATCGGCAGACCGGCGACGAACAGTGGGACGTCGCGAGCCCGTTTCGGCGCGAAGGCCGCAACAACACTTGTCTCGTCGTTTGCCGTGGCACCAGTAAAATCGCGTAATGACTGGGTGATGAGCGGATGGCCTTTCACCTTGAGGAGATTGAGCGAGAAGGCCACATCGTGCGCCGTGAGCCGCGAGCCGTCGTGAAACTTCGCCTCCGGCCGGATGAAAAACGCATAGCTGAGCCCGTCGCCCGAGCGCCGGACCTTGGCCGCGGCAAGACCGTACATGGCGTCGGGCTCGTCGCCGGAGCGCGCCATGAGCGTAGCGAAGGTCAGCTCCATGCCCTGGGCCGCGTCGCCTTTGAGGATGTAGCTATTGAGCGAGTTGAAGGTCAGGAAGTTTTGATTGAACTGCCGGTCCGGTCCGATTTGCGAGAACATGCCGCCTTTGGGCGCGTTCGGATCGACGTAGCGGAAATGGTCGAAACCGGGTGGATAGGCGAGGTCGCCGAACGCCGACATGCCGTGAGATTCACTGTCCTCCTCGGCGCCGGCGGGTACCCCGCCACGGACCGCCGCGGCGGCAACACCGGCCGTGAGCGTAAGGACCCGTCGACGTGTCGGGTAAGTCATAAGCCCGCAGAGCGTAATCGTTGCGCCGTGCACTCGGCGACGGATTTTGGAGACCTCACGACCTTCCTCCGGTCTTTGCCGCTTTGGCGGCGTCCCACCACCAGACCGTCGGAAATGCCGAGGCGCCGTATTTCGGCAAAGCATCCGGATGGCCGAAGCGGTCCCAGCGTGCGCTGCGCACTTTGCCGTAGAACCATTGCGGCACCACGTAATGGTTCCACAGCAGCACCCGGTCGAGCGCGTGGGTGGCAGCGACGAGATCGGGTCGGTTCTTGGCAAAAATAATCTGATCGATCATGGCATCCACCGCCGGGTTTTTGATGCCGATAAGATTGAGCGAGCCTGGCTGGTCGGCGGCTTGCGAGCCCCAGTAGCCGCGCTGCTCGTTGCCGGGTGACAACGATTCACCCCAGGAGTTGGTGACGATATCGAAGTCCCAGCTGCGCAGCCGGTTCTCATATTGTGAAGCGTCGACCACGCGGACGCCCACTGTGACACCCAGCCGGTCGAGTGATGGTTTGTAAAATAAGAAGACGCGCTCGAAGCTTGGATCCTCGGCCAGAAACTCCACCGCGTAGGGCTCTCCAGTCTTGCTGTTGACCAGCCTTTCGTTGCGGATTTCGTAGCCGGCTTCTTTGAACAGCCGTACCGCCTCGCGCAGATTGCTGCGCACCGCCTGCGGATTGCCGCCCACCGGATTTGAATAGGGAGTGGTGAATACCTCGGGCGGAACCTTGTCGCGCACTGTTTCCAGAATCTCGAGTTCGCGGCCGCCCGGCAGTCCGGTTGAAGCAAGCTCGGTGCCTTCGAAGTAGCTTGTGATGCGCTTGTACTGGCCAAAAAAGATCTGTTTGTTCATCTCCTCAAAGTCGAACGCATAATTGAACGCAAGCCGCACGCGTGGATCCTGGAATTTCGTGCGACGGATGTTGAAGGCGAAGGCCTGCATCACCCCGAAACTGTTGATCGGGAATTCTTCGAGGACGACGCGCTTGTCATTGACAGCGGGAAAGTCGTAAGCGGTAGCCCAGTTCTTGGCGCTGTTCTCGGTGCGCCAATCGATGGTGTCTGCCTTGAATGCCTCAAGCGCGACCGTCGTGTCGCGAAAGTATTCGTAACGCAACTCGTCGAAGTTGTCGCGGCCGATGCTGACGCTGAGTTTGCCGGCCCAATGGTCCTTCACACGCTCGTAGACGATGTTACGTCCGGGCGAAAAGTCCTTGATACGATAGCGGCTGCTGCCAAGCGGCGGCTCAAGCGTGGTTAAGCCGATGTCGCGTTTCTTGCCATTCTTGTCGGTGCCTTCCCACCAATGCTGCGGCAGGACCGTAAGCTGCCCGACGATCTGCGGCAGTTCGCGATTGCCGGGCGAGTCGAACGTAAACGTGATCTCGCGATCGCCTGTCTTTTCCACCTTGACCACGTGCCGATAGTAGGCGGCGAGCTGCGGGCTATATTTTTTGAACGCGTTGAACGAAAAGATCACGTCATCGGGCGTTATCGGCTTGCCGTCGTGCCATTTCGCCTCGGCGCGCAACCGATAGGACGCCGCGGAGAAATCGTCCGGATAGCTGACGGCTTCGGCGATCAATCCGTATTCGGTTGACACCTCGTCGAGCGCCGGTGTCAAAAGCGTGTCGTAGATGTAGTCGATCCCGATCGCCAGCGCCCCTTTGACCCCGGCGACTGCGACGTTGAAATTGTCATAGGTACCGATCGCAATCTGCCGCACGGCGCCGCCTTTAGGCGCTGCGGCGTTAACGTAGTCGAACTGTTTGAAGCCGGGCGGATATTTAAGGTCGCCGAACAGTGACAGGCCATGCCGCCAGACTTTTTCCTGTGCCTGTGCGGGATCGGTTCCAAACGTGAAGGTAAGCCGCGGCGCGGCGAGGGCTACCAGGGCCGACGTCAGAAGCGATCTGCGGTTCACTTAAATGCTCCAATACAATTCGCGCTGCGCAAAATAACGCGACCAATTGGGCTCATTATGTACTTTTCGATGGCGGCGCCAGCGCGCGGGCGCAGGCCGCGACACAATGGACTTCACATCCCCGTGCGCTCAGCGGGGCAAGATCGGGCAAATGGTTACTTCTTGGGCTCAGCCGGCGCCGGCTTGTTTTGCGCGGTTGGCAACGGTTGCGGATTTTTCGAGAGCGTATTGAGGTAGGCGATGATATCCGCGCGCTGTTTCTCATTCGGCATGCCGGCGAAGGTCATGGCCGTGCCCGGCGCGTCGGCGCGGGGGTCAGTCAGCCATTTGTTTAGCGCATCAAAGGTCCAGTTGCCGCCCAGCTTTTTCAACGCTTCCGTGTAGTGGAAACTTGCGACCGATGCGACCGGCCGGCCGACAACACCGTACAGATCGGGACCGACTTTTGGACCTTGGCCTTCTTTCAGGTTGTGGCAAATCTGGCACTGCTTGGAGAGTTGCGCGCCGTGCTCGACCGACGCGCTGGCCAGCAGATTTTCAATGGGTTGCGCGACCGGCGCAGCTTCGCCCTTGCCTTGGCCCGGTTGCTCTGCCTTCACCGTGATCTCATAGCCGGGCTTCGCCGGCACCGGCTGGGTGAAGATCGCGCCGGAGGCGATATGCACCGCCAGCAGGACCAGACAAGTTCCCAGCAGCGCGCCCAGAATTTTGTTGATTTCGAACGAATTCATCGGGCAATGGCTCCGCGGCGGTAGTGGACGGGCGGCGCAGAGATAGCCGGTTTGCCGCGCGTTTTGCAACCCGTATAACCGGCTCGACGATGGCTGACGTTCTCGTCCTCATTCCCGCGCGCATGGCCGCTACCCGGCTTCCGGGCAAGCCGTTGGCCGATATTGCCGGGCTGCCCATGATCGTCCATGTGCTGCGCCGGGCTGAGGCGGCGGGCGTCGGACCGGTGGTGGTTGCGACCGATTCGCCGCAAATCGAAGCCGCCGTGGAAAAAGCGGGCGGCCGCGCGGTCATGACCGGCGCGGAGCATGCTTCGGGCTCCGATCGCATTTTCGAGGCGCTTGGCAAGATCGACGCCGGCCGCGAGGCGGCGATCGTCGTCAATGTGCAAGGTGATCTGCCGACGCTCGAGCCCTCCACCATCACGGCCGCCGTGGGCCTGCTTGCAGATCAATCCGTTGACATCGGAACGCCGGCCGCGCAGATCGCGCGGGCAGAGGAGCGCCACGACCCAGCCGTGGTCAAAGTGGTGGGTTCGCCGGTCGCGCCTCGACGGTTGCGCGCGCTTTATTTCACTCGCGCCACCGCCCCTTACGGCGAGGGGCCGCTCTATCATCACATAGGTCTTTACGCCTACCGCCGCGCCGCTCTTGAGCGTTTTGTGACGCTGCCGCCGTCGCCGCTGGAGCTGCGGGAAAAACTCGAGCAGTTGCGGGCGCTCGAGGCCGGCATGCGCATTGATGTCGCGATCGTGGATGCGGCGCCGCTCGGCGTCGATACCCCGGGAGATTTGGCCCGCGCGCGCGCCGTGCTATCGGGTCGTCCATGAAGCAAGGAAAAAGAATCGCGTTCCAGGGTGAGGCCGGGGCCAATTCGCACATCGCTTGCGAGGAGGCCTATCCGGGCTACGTGCCGCTGCCTTGTCCGACCTTCGAGGATGCCTTCGCAGCCGTGCGCACCGGCAGGGCCAGATTGGGCATGATCCCGATCGACAATTCGGTCGCCGGGCGGGTGGCGGACATCCACCACCTGATGCCGCGATCGGGACTGCATATCGTGGGCGAATGGTTTTTGCCGGTGCAGCACCAGCTCATGGCGCCGAAGGGCGCCACGCTGAGGACCATCAAAACGGTCGAAAGCCACGTCCACGCGCTCGGCCAGTGCCGCGACATCATCCGCAAGCTGCGCGTCAAAGCGGTGGTCGCTGCCGATACGGCTGGCGCCGCGCGCGAGGTGGCGGAGGCTGGCGACATTACACGGGCTGCGCTGGCGACCAGGCTCGCCGCAAAGATTTACGGGCTGCGAATCCTGAAGAAGGACGTCGCCGACGCCAAGCACAACACCACGCGCTTTGTCGTGCTCGCACGCGAGCCCAAATGGGCAAGTCGCAAGGAGCCGCGGGTGATGACCACCTTCGTATTCGCGGTGCGGAACATCCCGGCAGCGCTCTATAAGGCGCTGGGCGGGTTCGCTACCAACGGCGTGAATATGACCAAGCTGGAAAGCTACATGGTGGACGGCAGCTTTGCCGCGACCCAGTTCTATGCCGACGTGCAAGGTCATCCCCAGCATCGTGGATTGGAACTGGCCCTGGAAGAGCTGGCATTCGTGTCGCAGCCGAAGTCGCTGAAGATTCTCGGTGTTTATCCGGCCCACGCATTCCGCGACACTCTAAAATAGAGCATAATGCCGGAGGGGCCGCTGGTTTTCGCAACGCTCATGCAGACGGGAAATCAGCAGACGCGTTTCCGCCGAGCACGTTCGGCGGCGGCTGAGGGATGCGGGCGATGAGCGACGAGGACGTAAAGGTTTGGCGGACGTTGCACTTGAAGTTCACGCTTCCGGGCGCGGACTCGGAGCATCTCCTGGCGATGATGAGGGCGGCAGCCCCGTTCTATCAGCTGTTCGGCAACGCGAACTTTCGTTTGTTGCGCAACGCTGACGATCCGACGAAGTATATTCAAGTTATCGAATACGAGACCCACGAAGCCTTTGAGCTCAACCGGCAATCGCTGGCGAGCGACATGCGCTTTCAAACTCTGATCCAGGGTTGGCGTGCCATGCTGCCGGGTGCGCTTGAGGTCGACGTCTATCAGGAAGTCACCGAGAAAAGCGACTAGGACGGAATTTGTTTGCGACCGATTAACGGGCAATGCCGGAAATATTGGACGCATTGCAGGTGTTGTCGCAGGAGTGATTCAAGGTAATAAGTCCGCGCGCTAAATCTTCTGATTGTATTCGCCGACTTCCTTGTGCGTGCGCAGCACTGCATCAACCGCCTCGAACATTTGCCGCATGCGCGCCTGCGAGGCGGGACTCTCGACCACCACGACCAGTTCCGGCTTGTTTGATGAGGCGCGCACTAGGCCCCAGGTGCCGTCTTCGACCGTGACGCGTACGCCATTGACCGTTACCAGGTCGCGGATCGGCTGGCCGGCGACCTTCCCGCCCTTCTGCTTCTCGGCTTCAAAGTGCTTCACCACGGCGTCGACCACACCGTACTTTTCCTCGTCAGCGCAATGCGGCGACATGGTGGGTGAGCCCCAGGTTTTCGGCAGCGCGTTTTTCAGATCGGCCATGCTCTTTTCCGGATTGCGGTCGAGCATGTCGCAGACCGCAAGCGCAAAAATCAGCCCGTCGTCGTAGCCGCGGCCGAACGGCTTGTTGAAGAAGAAGTGGCCGGATTTTTCGAAGCCGGCGATGGCGCCGATCTCGTTGACGCGCCGCTTCATGTAGGAATGGCCGGTCTTCCAGTAGTCGGTCCTGGCGCCGTTCTTGATCAGCACCGGGTCGGTTGCAAACAGCCCGGTCGATTTTACGTCGGCGACGAACAGCGCGTTCTTGTGTTGCGATGAAATATCGCGCGCCAGCATGACGCCGACCTTGTCGGCGAAGATCTCCTCACCTTCGTTGTCAACGACGCCGCAGCGGTCGCCGTCGCCATCAAAGCCGAGCGCCACGTCGGCTTTGTGCGCCAGCACAGCGTCGCGCATCGCGTGCAGCATTTTCATGTCTTCGGTGTTTGGGTTGTAGTTGGGGAAGGTGTGGTCGAGTTCGCAGTCGAGCGGAATGACCTCGCAGCCGACCGCTTCCAGCACCTGCGGCGCGAACGCGCCGGCGGTGCCGTTGCCACAGGCGCAGATGACTTTGAGGTGGCGCCTTAATCGCGGCCGCTTGGTGAGGTCGGCGATGTAGCGCGCCGGAAAGTTCTCGACGAAGGCGTAAGAGCCGCCGTCGCGCATCTTGAAGTGGCCGCCGAGCACGATGTCCTTGAGGCGGCTCATTTCGTCCGGGCCGAAGGTCAGCGGGCGGTTGGCGCCCATCTTCACGCCGGTCCAGCCATTGTCGTTATGCGATGCCGTGACCATGGCGACGCACGGCGCGTCGAGTTCGAATTGCGCGAAATAGGCCATCGGCGTGACCGCCAGCCCGATGTCATGCACTTGGCAGCCCGACGCAATCAGGCCATTCGTCAGCGCCATCTTGATTGATGCCGAATAGGAACGGAAATCGTGGCCGGTGACGATCTTGGAGCCGCGGCCAAGTTCGTGGATCAGCGTGCCTAATCCGAGACCCAGCGCTTCAACGCCCATCAGATTGATCTCGCTGCCAAACAGCCAGCGCGCGTCATATTCGCGAAAGCCGGTGACTTTCACCATCGGCTCGGATTCGTAGGCATAGGTGTTCGGCTTGAGCAGTGGTTTCGGTTTGGGGAACATTGGCTCCTCGGGAATGCAGCTTCAATATAAGAGCGGCTGGCGAATAGCGAGCGGTGATTGGCGCTTTGGTTATTGGCCGCTCCGCCGCTTGGTCCGTCGCGTCGGCGGCGCGGTGAGCGGATTGTCGGGCCAGGGATGCTTGGGATAGCGCCCGCGCATCTCCGCTCGTACCGCTGCATAGCTGCCACGCCAAAAACCGGGCAGGTCGCGCGTCAGCTGCACCGGACGCTGCGCGGGGGAAAGGAGTTCAACCAACAGCGGGATTTTTCCTCCTGCAATCGCCGGATGGCGGTCAAGGCCGAAAAGTTCCTGCACGCGGATCGCGATCCTCGGACCGCCCTCGGCTTCGTAATCGATCGGCACGCGCGAGCCGGTCGGCGCTTCGAAATGCGTGGGCGCCTCGGCGTCGAGCCGGCGCTGCAAGGGGTAGGGCAGGTGTGCGGTCAGCGCGGCCGCGAACTCATCGGCCGAAAGCTCAACGAGCGAAGTCTTGCCGGCGAAGATCGCGGCCAGCCAGTCCACGTCGGCAGCAAGCGCGATGTCGGACAGATCGGGCCAACCGCTTCCTTCCGCCTGGCGGAGAAACAGGACGCGGTCGCGCCATTGGCGCAGCGTGTCGTTCCACGGCAGCCGGCGGACACCAAGGCGAGCGATGCCTTCGGCAAGCGTACGCGCCGCATCGTCACTTGCGACCGCCGGCAGCGGCTGCTCGCTGAGCGCGATGGCGCCGAGGCGTTGCAGCCGACGAACGCGCAAGCTTGCGCTTGCTTGATCGAAGGTAATGTCCTCGCTTGCGACGATGCGGTCAGAAAACCGCGCCTCGATTTCGGCGAGCGTGATCGGTGCCGCCAGCAGGATGCGGCCCGACGCCGCGCTTCCGGTGAGTTCGGCCACCGCGAGGAACGGCTCGCGCGCGAGCGCGGACTTGGCGTCGATTTGCGCGCCGCGACCGTTGGCCAACAAGAACGCGCCCGACGCGCCACCCCGATTTTTGGCGACGCGCTCGGGGTAGGCGAGGGCCAGAAGGGCGCCAACGCTTGTTTCCCCGCCATCTGGCGGGAACTGGTTCAGAGTATGGTTCAATGTCTGCGCCCAACGCTCTGCCATTGCGCGCGCTTCGCGGGCGCGAGGCGAGCGGTCGCGGCGAAGAGCATCGAGCCGATGCGTCAGGTCGATATCGTCGCCACCGACGCCGCGCTCACCGATCAGGACGGCGATTTCGGCGGCCGGCAGCGCCGCGCCTTCCTTGGCAGCATCGACGACCATGCGCGCGAGCCGCGGCGGCAGCGGCAATTGCCGCAGCTTTCGTCCTTCGTCGGTGATGCGGCCGGCGTCATCGATGGCGCCGAGCTCGGTCAGCAACGCTTTCGCTTCAGTCAGCGCCGGACGTGGCGGTGGATCGAGGAACGCGAGTTGCTCGGCGCTCGAGCCCCACGCCGCTAGATCGAGCACGAGGGATGACAGATCAGCAGACAAAATTTCGGGCCGGGAAAAGGCTTCGAGTGAAGCGGTCTGCGGCTCGTCCCACAGCCGATAGCAGATGCCGGGCTCGGTGCGGCCGGCGCGTCCGCGGCGCTGATCGGCCGCGGCACGCGACACCCGTACCGTTTCGAGCCGCGTCACGCCAACATCGGGCTCGTAGCGCGGCACGCGCGCGAGCCCGCTGTCAACGACCATGCGCACGCCCTGGATGGTGATCGAGGTTTCGGCGATCGAGGTGGCGAGCACGATTTTCCGCTGGCCGGGCGGGGCGGGCGCAATGGCGCGGTCCTGCTCGTCGCCCGCCAGCGCGCCGTAGAGCGCGACGATTTCGACGCCGGGATCGAGCCGACCTTCAAGCTGGGTCTGGGTGCGGCGGATCTCGGCAGCGCCCGGGAGGAATGCCAGCAGCGAACCCGGATCTGCGCGCATGGCGCGAACGATGGCATCGGCCATTTGCGGTTCGATCTGCCGCTGATCGCGCGGCAGATAGCGGGTGTCGACCGGAAAGGCGCGGCCTTCCGACGCGATTACTGGCGCATCATTGAGAAGCTTTGCCACGCGCGCGCCGTCCATCGTCGCCGACATGACCAGAAGCCTCAGGTCCTCACGCAATCCTTGTTGCACGTCGCGGGCCAGCGCGAGTCCAATGTCGGCGTCCAGCGAGCGCTCGTGGAATTCATCGAACAGCACGGCGCCAACGCCCTCCAGCATCGGATCGTCGAGCACGAGCCGGGTGAAAATCCCCTCGGTGATGATCTCGATGCGGGTCTTACGCGAAACTTTCGAGCCGAAACGCACCCGCAAGCCGACCGTCTCGCCGACGCGTTCGCCGAGCGTCTGCGCCATCCGCTCTGCCGCCGCGCGGGCAGCAAGCCGGCGCGGTTCCAGAACCAGGATGCGGCGGCCTGCGGCCCACGGCTCGTCGGCAAGAACGAGAGGCACCCGCGTGGTCTTGCCGGCGCCGGGCGGCGCGACCAAAACGGCGGCGTTGCGCTTGCGCAGCGCTTCGGTGAGTTCCGGCAGCGCAACGTCGATAGGAAGTGGCGGAAGTTCCATAGTTCTTTTTGCTTATCGCCCGCGCATTACTCGTCGCCCAGGAAATGCAGAATGGCGAAATTGAATTGCTTTGGGTCCTGCAAGAACGCGAAGTGACTTACATTCGGCAGGATCAAGAGGCCCGCACGCGGGATCGTCGCCGCGATATATTCGGTGTGCTTGCGTTTGATGGCTTCGTCATGATCGCCGTCGACGACAAGGACCGGCGTATCGATCGCTTTAAGCTGCGCGTCGCTCCAATTCGGCTGTTCGGCCCACATCTTGCTGATTTGATCGACGAAAGCGTCGTACTCCCCGGGCGTCGCCGAATGCGCCGCATATTCGTGCCCGGCGCGCTCGATGTAGCGGGCGAAGGTCGGGTTTTTTTCCACGCCCTCGACCACGCCCGACGTGACCGTATTGGCGGCGAAAGCGAACACCTTGCCGACCCTGTCCTTGTGACGCATGGCGAGATCGAGACCGATAATGCCGCCGTCGCTCCAGCCGACAATGTCGGCCTTGGCAATCTTCAGCTGGTCCATCAGCGCCACGACGTCGTCGGCCATTAAATCGTAGCCATAGGGGTGCGCATCGCGAGTGCTGCGGCCGTGGCCGCGGCTGTCCATCAGAATGACAGTGTGATGTGCCGCGACCGCGGGTACTTGCTTGCCCCAATAATCGCTATTGGCGAGCCCGCCATGGACGAAGATCGCCGGCGAGCCGTGACCGTAGATGGCGTAGTAGATGTCGATGCCGTTGGCATGAACCCTGCCGCTTCTGCTGGTGGCGAGCGGTGCCGGCGTTGGCGGTAACGTTTCCCACCTTTCGGCTGCGATCGCAGGGAGCGCGACCAGGGCGAATAAGGCTGCGAGCAGGAACCGGCGCATAAGCTTCTCCGCGGCGATGCTGTGGACGAGGTTCCGGTCAGCTCCTTTGCGGCTTCCGGAATGACGCCGATCCCATATATTACCCGTCATCATGCCAGCCGCACAAAAGTCGCAGGCCACAGCCGTGCCGAAAGCCGCTGCGTCCGCCCCCCAACCCCTCAAGAAGGGGGATCACGTCTTTCTGGTCGACGGCTCGGGCTACATTTTTCGCGCCTATCACGCGCTGCCGCCGATCAACCGCAAATCCGACGGATTGCAGCTCAACGCCGTGTTCGGCTTCTGCAACATGCTGTGGAAGCTCCTGCGCGACATGAAGGAGGACAAGCCAACCCATCTCGCGGTGGTGTTCGACAAATCTGAAAAGACGTTCCGCACCGCGATGTATCCTGACTACAAGGCGCACCGGCCCGATCCGCCCGACGATCTCCGACCGCAGTTCAAGTTCATCCGCGAGGCGGTGCACGCCTTCGACCTGCCCTGCCTGGAACAGGACGGCTTTGAGGCTGACGACTTGATCGCCACCTATGTGCGTCAGGCGAGCGAAGTCGGCGCCACCTCGACTATCGTGTCATCGGACAAGGACCTGATGCAGCTCGTCACCGACGGCGTCATCATGTTCGACACCATGAAGGACAAGAAAATCGGCCGGGCCGAGGTCGTGGAGAAGTTCGGCGTGCAGCCGGACAAGGTCATCGAAGTACAGGCGCTGATCGGTGACTCGACTGATAACGTGCCGGGCGTGCCCGGCATTGGCGTGAAGACCGCGGCCCAGCTCATTGGTGAATATGGTGATTTGGAAAACCTGCTCAAGCGTGCTCCCGAGATCAAACAGGAGAAGCGTCGCCAATCGCTGATCGACAATGCGGAAAAGGCGCGGCTGTCGAAAAAGCTCGTCACGCTCGACGATCAGGTCAAGCTCAACGTACCTATCGATGACCTTGCCGTCCACGAACCCGATTACAAACGGCTCATCGCATTCCTGAAGGCGATGGAGTTCAACTCATTAATGCGACGCGTAGCGGAGTATTCGGGTGCCGAGGCTGGCGAGATCGAGGCTGAGGCGCGGTTTGCGGGCCACATTCCTTCGGCTCCTTCTTCGCCCGCGGCGGAGATTGCGAGCCAAACAAGTGCACCGGGGCAGGGGACAAGCACGTCGCCGCAGCTTCCTCTCGGCCGGCCGGCGCAGCCGGGCGATCTCGCCCGGAAACGAGGCAGTGACGGGCCAGCGAATTTCTCTGCGGCGCTGCAGGCACTCGCCGCCGCACGCATGGAGGCAGCGCGGACCGCGAAGTTTGACCGCGCGAAATACGAGACGGTACGCAGCGTGGAACGGCTCAACGCCTGGATCGAACGCGCCCGCGAGATCGGTCTGGTCGCGATTGATGTCGCGGCCGTGAGCCTTGATCCGATGCAGGCGGAACTGTGCGGCGTGGCGCTCGCGGTTGCCCCAAACGAAGCCTGCTATGTGCCGCTTGGTCACCGTCAGGGCGGCGAGGGCGCAGGCCTTTTCCGCGGCGACGTGGCGCCCGATCAGATTTCGGAAAACGTTGCGCTCGATGCCCTAAAGCCGCTGTTCGAAGACATGGGCGTACTTAAGATCGGTCACGATCTGAAATTTGCCTGGCAGCTTTTCGCGCTGCGCGGCATCGAGATCACGGCCTACGACGACACCATACTGATGTCGTATGCGCTTGACGCCGGCCGTGCCAGCCACGCCCTCGATTCCGTCGCGGAGCGCACCTTCAATCATGCCGCGCTCGACATCAACGAGCTGATCAAGGCCGGCAAGACCAAAATTGCTTTCGACGCCGTCGGCATCGATCGGGCCACTGAGTACGCCGCCGAGAAGGCCGACATCGTGCTGCGGCTTCACCGGGTACTCAAGCCGCGCCTTGCCGCCGAACGCGTGCTGACGGTCTACGAGACACTGGAGCGGCCGCTCCTTGCCGTGCTCGCGCGCATGGAGCGGCGCGGCATCTCCATCGACCGCGACGTGCTGTCGCGACTGTCCGGCGAGTTCGCCCAGGAAGCCGCTGGGTTGGAAGACGAAATCAATCGTGAAGCCGGCGAAACGGTCAATCCGGGTAGTCCAAAGCAGCTTGGGGATATTTTATTCGGAAAGCTCGGACTGTCAGGCGGCACCAAGACCAAAACCGGCCAGTGGGCGACGGGAGCCCGCGCGCTCGAAGAACTTGCCGAGCAGGGCCACAAGCTGCCGCAGATGATTCTGAATTGGCGGCAGGTCTCAAAGCTCAAGTCGACCTACACCGATGCGCTTCCCGGCTTCGTCAACCCGACGACTCACCGGGTGCACACCAACTATGCGCTGGCATCGACCACGACCGGGCGGCTGTCGTCGTCGGATCCGAACCTGCAGAACATTCCGGTGCGGACCGAGGACGGCCGGAAAATCCGCCGCGCTTTTATCGCCGCGCCTGGGACAAAGCTCGTCTCCGCCGATTATTCGCAGATCGAGCTGCGGCTGCTCGCCGAAATTGCCGGTATCGAGCCGCTGCAGAAGGCGTTTCGCGAGGGCCTCGACATCCACGCCATGACGGCGAGCGAAATGTTCGGCGTGCCGATCAAAGGCATGCCGCCGGAAATACGCCGCCGCGCCAAGGCGATCAATTTCGGCATCGTCTATGGCATCTCCGCGTTTGGCCTCGCCAACCAGCTCGGCATCGCTCGCGAAGAAGCGGGCGCCTACATCAAGAAATATTTCGAGCGCTTTCCCGGCATCCGCGACTACATCGAAGAATCGAAAACCTACGCCAAGCAGAATGGCTACGTGCTCACGCTGTTCGGCCGCAAATGCCATTACCCGGAGATCCGCGCGTCCAATGCGTCGATCCGGTCCTTCAACGAACGCGCCGCCGTCAACGCGCGGCTGCAGGGCACCGCTGCCGACATTATCCGCCGCGCCATGATCCGCATGGAAGACGCGCTGGCAAAGAAGAAGCTGTCGGCGCAAATGCTGCTGCAAGTGCACGATGAGCTGGTCTTCGAAGTGCCCGACGCGGAAGTGGAGCGTTCGCTGCCGGTGATCAAGGCGGTGATGGAAGACGCGCCGCACCCGGCGGTGTCACTCTCGGTGCCGTTGCAGGTCGAGGCGCACGCGGCGGACAATTGGGACGCCGCGCACTAAACGAAATTCAGGAGGAAAAGCGTGCTGGAACTTTACGATAATACCAATTCGGTCTGTGCTCAGAAGGTGCGTATCGCGCTCAGGGAAAAGGGCCAGAAGGTCGGTGAGCATCTGCTCACACTGCGGGGCGATCAAAACGATCCGGATTATTTGAAGCTCAATCCCAATGGCGTGGTCCCGACGCTGGTTCACGACGGCAACGTCATCCTGGAGTTGTCGTTGATTCTCTATTACCTCGACGATGCGTTCCCCGAACCGCCGCTGACGCCGAAATCGCCGGTGGCGCGCCACCGGGTTCGTCTCTACAACAAGCTGATCGATGAATACGTGCACAATTCATGCACGATCATGACTTTTGCCACGGCATTTCGGGCGCGATTCCTCAAGGTGCCGCGCGAACAATGGCTCGAAGAGATCAACAAAGCGCCGCTCAAGCGGCGCGCGGAGTACAAGCGCAGCGTGATCGAACACGGACTCGATTTCGGAGTTTGTGATCGACGCGCTCGGTCAGCACCAGAAGCTGATTTCGTGGATGGTCGACGATCTCAAGCGCGGTCCCTACCTCGCCGGCGAGGCCTTCACCAACGCCGATTGTGCCGTGATTCCGTACATCCTGCGTCTTGAGCTTCTTAAGCTCGGCGCGATGTGGCAACAACACGCCGCGGTCGCCGATTGGTGGGCGCGCGTGCGCGAGCGGCCTTCGGTCAAAACCGCGATCTTCGATCGCATGCGGGACGAAGACTGGGCGCCGTTCAAAGATCTCGCGCCAGACCCCTGGCCGAAGGTGCAGGCATTGTTAAAGGCCGCCTGAAGGCCCTCGTGCGCCGAACGAGCAGCGGATTGTGTTGCCGGCAACAAGCGATGGAAAAATGCGGACGTTGCTGACGATCATCGGAATCATTCTGTTGCTGATGGGGCTGGTCTTCATGGGCCAGGGCTCTGGATATTTTCCCTATCCGGCGTCCAGCTTCATGATCAGCCAGACCAGATGGATCTATTACGGGGCAGGAATAGCGGTCGTTGGGCTTATTCTTATTTTTCTCTCCCGACGTTAGGTCTGATCCGCAAGCCGAGCGGCATGCCGGTTTTGCTTGCGGATCGATTGTGATCGCCTAACGTGCTGCCGACATGACCGAAACATTCACGCCGCACATTCCGTTCGGCCTTGATCCGATGTGGGTCTCGCTGGCGGTGCTCGCGGTGACCTATGGGTTCATCGTTGCCGGCCGCTTCAATCGTGCGGTCGTGGCGCTGATCGGCGCGGTGGTTGTCATTATTGTCGGCGCGCTCGATCAGCCCGCGGCCTTGAGCGGCATCGATTGGGACACGATCGGCCTGATTACCGGCCTGATGGTTTTGATCGCGATCGCGCGCCGTTCCGGCCTATTCCAATATCTCGCAGTCTGGTCGGCCCAAAGGGTCAAGGCCAATCCGGCCGGCGTTTTGCTCATGCTGCAGGTTGCCACCGCGCTCCTGTCCGCCGTCCTCAACAACGTCAGCACGGTGCTGTTGATCGTGCCGGTGACGCTTGCAATCGCCGAAGAGCTGGAAGTGCCGCCGTTTCCATTTTTGTTTGCCGAAGTATTCGCCTCCAATATCGGCGGCACCGCAACGCTGATCGGCGATCCCCCGAACATTTTGATCGGCACGGCAACCGGCCTCGATTTCAATGATTTCCTGGTCAACGTCGCACCGGTGACGGTCGCGATCATGGCCGTACAGGCGGCGATGGTGCATCTGATCTGGGGCCGTGGTCTTCGCGCCAGCCCGGAAAGCCGCGTCCTGGTGATGGGGATGAATGCGCCGGGATTGATCAACGACTGGGTGCTGCTGCGCCGGTCTGCCGTCGTCATGATCGCGGTATTGATCGCGTTCGTCTTTGCCGCTCCGCTGCACCTTCAACCGGCGACCATTGCGCTTGCAGGTGCGGCGGTGCTGATGCTGCTCGACAATTGGAAGCATCGCGGCGTCAAACAGGCGGACAACGTGCGCAGCACGTTCGCCGAAGTCGACTGGGCTACGATCTTCTTTTTCATCGGCCTGTTCGTCGTCGTTCACGCCGTAGAGGTATCGGGCGTTTTGCGCATTGCGGCCGACAAACTTGTGATGCTGACCGGCGGCCGCATCGGCGTTGCCGGTGCGATCGTGCTCTGGGCGTCCGCCTTCTTCTCCGCCGTGTTCGACAACATTCCCTTCGTCGCCACCATGATTCCGCTGATCAAGGGCATGGCCGGGGCCTATGGCGGACCACGGGAGATCGAGCCCTTGTGGTGGTGCCTGTCGCTGGGCGCCTGTCTCGGCGGGAACGGCACGCTCACGGGCGCGTCGGCGAACCTGACGATCGCCGGCATCGCCGAACGCAACGGCATCCGGTTCGGCTTTGTTCAATATCTCGTCTACGGGGTGCCGATGACGCTGGTGTCGATCGTTATCTGCCAGCTCTACCTGTGGCTGCGCTATTTTTGACTGGGCTATTCGCCGCCGCTTTGCGGGGCAGGAAGCTTCATTCTGCGAGTTGGTCGACGACGTCTTCGGCGAGCGACAGCGATGAGGTGAGCCCCGGAGATTCAATTCCGAACAGGTTCACGAGGCGAGGCATGCCGTGAGCTTCCTCGCCGGCGATCATGAAATCGGCCGCCTTTTCGCCCGGCCCCGTGAGCTTGGGCCGGATGCCGCAATAATCGGGGACCAGCGATCCCGCGGGCACGCCCGGCCAATACGCGCGAATGCGATCGTAGAAGGATTCCGCGCGGTGCGGATCGACGGTGTAGCTTTCATGATCGATCCATTCGACGTCGGGGCCAAAGCGCATACGGCCGGCGAGGTCGAGTGTGACATGCACGCCAAGCCCACCGTCGACCGGCGTCGGATAGATGAGACGCGAAAACACCGGCTTTCCGGCAAAGGCGAAATAGTTGCCCTTGGCGAGGACGAGCGGCGGCACCTTGTCCGCGGGGTATCCCTCAATGCGGCGCGCCAGCGCCTGCGCGCCGAGACCGGCTGAATTCACCACCGCATCGAAAGTCACCGTGCCTGCGTCACGGCCGCCGAATCGCACTTGCCACTGCCGGGCCACAAAGGACATGCGCTCGACCGGCGTCTCGAACGCGATTGCGCCGCCGCGATCTTCCAGTTCGCCCCACAGCGCCAGCATGTAGCCGTGGCTGTCGACGATCCCCGATTCCGGTGACGACAGGGCGCCGATACAGAACAGCTCAGTCTCACAGGCGCGCGCCGCATTGCCGCCGATCAGTTCGAGGCCTTCGACGCCGTTGGTTTCGCCCTGCGCCATCAGCGTCTCGACCTTGGCAAGCTCCTCGGCGCTCGTAGCCACGATGAGCTTGCCGCATTTATTGTGAGCGACACCGTGCGAGGCACAGAATTCATAAAGCATGCGCCGCCCGCGGGTCGAATGCCGGGCGCGGAGCGAGCCGGTCGGATAATAGATGCCGCCATGCACCACCTCGCTGTTGCGTGAGGAGACGCCGTTGCCGATACCGCCGGTTGCCTCGGCGACGACCACATCGTGGCCACGGAGCGCCGCGGCGCGGGCAATTGCCAACCCGATCACACCTGCGCCGACCACGAGAACCTGCATGGCTTCCGTTCCTGTTGCGTTTATTGTAAGCGCAAATCGCGATGGAGGTATCTGATGGCGGATAATGCCGGAAATGTCGTGCGCGTCTGTGCCAAGGCTGATGTGGCGCCGGGTTCAGTCAAGGCCGTGTCGGTTGGGTCCAACACGCTCGCAGTCTATAACATCGATGGCGCTTTCTACGTCACCGATGATGAATGCACGCATGCCGCGGCGAGCCTGGCCGATGGCATGCTCGAGGGCGACGTGATCGAATGCTGCATGCATTTCGGCTCTTTCCATGTGCCGACGGGCAAGGCGGTGCAAGCGCCTTGCGAAATTCCGCTTCGCACGTACCAGGTCGTAGCGAAGGACGATGATATTTTCGTCGATCTCAACCGCAACGCTGCGGGCGAACCTGCCTGACCGGCAACGGGCAGATCGAGCTTCATGTCCAGCAATATCGCCATAGTCGGCGGCGGCATCGGCGGCCTGACCGCGGCCCTCGCACTGATCCGCCGTGGCATCGACGTCGATGTTTACGAGCAGGCGCCGGAGCTGCGCGAACTTGGAGCCGGCGTGCAGATCAGCGCCAACGGCTCCCGCGTACTCCACGCGCTGGGGCTCGCGGCGGCTTTGGAGAAAGTGCAGGTCGAGCCGTCCGGCAAAGCAGTGCGGCTGTGGGATACCGGACAGACCTGGAAGATGTTCGACCTCGGTTTGGAATCAGTCGAGCGCTACGGTTCTCCGTACCTGACGCTGCA
Source organism: uncultured Alphaproteobacteria bacterium (assembly GCA_963791955.1). Classification (GTDB taxonomy): domain Bacteria; phylum Pseudomonadota; class Alphaproteobacteria; order Rhizobiales; family Xanthobacteraceae; genus BOG-931. The sequence goes on along the minus strand of CAWBUO010000014.1, from coordinate 361,542 downwards.
TCGCAGCGATCTGCACAACGCGATCGCGCAGGCGCTGCTGCACGAAAAGCCGGACGCCATCCACCTCGGCCGCAAGTGTGTCGGACTTACGCAAACCGCCGACCACGTTGAGCTTCGTTTCGAATCCGGGTCGCCGCTGACCGCGAAGCTCGTGATCGGTGCCGACGGCGTGCATTCGGTGTTGCGCGGCATCCTCTTCGGCACGCCGCAACCGCAATTCTGCGGCGTCACTGCGTGGCGTGGCGTGGTGCCGATGGAAAAGCTTCCGCCTACGGTCTCGCGCACGATCGCCACGCAATGGGCTGGGCCCGGCGGACACGCCGTGCAGTATCCGTTGCGCGGAGGCACGCTTCTCAACTTCGTCGGCATCGTCGAGCGCAGTGATTGGACGGTAGAGGGCTGGAACGTGCGCGGCACGACTGAAGAATTTGCCAACGACTTTCGCGGCTGGCACGCGGACATCCAGGCGATCATCCGCAGCGTCGAGGTGCCGTACAAATGGGCGCTGGCGCTGCGGCCGATCATGGACACCTGGACCAAGGGCCGCTGCACACTTCTTGGCGACGCCTGTCATCCGATGGTGCCGTTTCTGGCCCAAGGCGCCGTGATGGCGCTCGAAGATGCGCTGGTTCTGGCGCGCTGCCTGGAGAAATATCCAAACGATCACGTCGCGGCGTTTGCGCGCTACGAGGCGGCGCGAGTACCGCGCGCCAACAAGGTGGTCACCGCCTCGGCGGATATGATTCCGCGCTTGCACAGCCGCGATTTGGCCAACGCCGACGGCGCGCAAGCCCACATTGCGCGGGAATGGCAAGCGGACCGCGTCAGGGAACGCTACGACTGGCTGTTTGTTTACGATGCTACGGCGGTGCCCGTGTAGGAGCAAGACGTTGCGATCCGTGTTATCCTCCAGGTGCCAAAAGGACTTTTGCGATGGACGCCGCAGCGAACGTGAAGACAAGCCCGGATTTTCCCGTCCCCGAAAAGATGAAAGCCTGGGTTCTCGTCGATCCCGGCGAACTCAAACTCGCTGAGAAATCCGTTCCAATGCCGCGTCGTGCCGAGGTTCTCGTCCGTATCGATGCAGTGGCGATCTGCGCGACAGATTTGGAAATCATCGATCACGGATCGCCGGCCTTGATCCAGGGTGGCATGCCCTTCAACAAGAATTTCACGCCGGGCCACGAATATATGGGCACCGTCGTCGCGCTCGGTCCGGGTGTCGACGAATATCGTATCGGACAACGCGTCACCGTGGAAATTCACGCCGGCTGCGGCCAGTGCAAGCGCTGCCGCGAAGGCATGTACACCGCCTGCCTGAACTACGGACTCAATTACGGCGACGTGAACAAAGGCCACCGTGCCAACGGTTTCACGACCGACGGCGGCTTCTGCGAATACCAGGTCAACAACATCAACACACTCGTCGCCATTCCCGACGCTATGTCGGACGAGGAGGCGACTTTGGTGGTGACTGCGGGCACCGCCATGTACGGACTGACCGAACTCGGCGGCCTCGTCGCCGGAGAGAGCGTGGTCGTGACCGGTCCGGGCCCGATTGGCCTTCTCGGCGTCGCAGTGGCAAAGGCGCTGGGCGCGTCGCCTGTGATCCTTACCGGCACGCGCGAGAATTGCTTGCAGATCGGGCGCGAGCTTGGCGCCGATCACGTCGTCAATGCCCGCGATGAGGATGTGGTTGCAGCCGTCCGTCGCCTCAATGGCGGCAACGGCGTCGATTACGTGATCGAGTGCTCGGGGGCACCCAACGCGGTCAATGATGCGATCCACATGGTCAATCGTGGCGGCAAAGTCTGCCTGGCGGCGTTTCCGCACCAGGAGACGCCGGTCGATGTCGCGCACATCGTGCGCAACAACATTTATCTCTTCGGCATCCGCGGGGAGGGCCGCAGCGCAACCCATCGCGCCGAAGCCTTCATGTCGCAGAAGCGCTTCGATGCCACCAAAATCCACACCCATACGTTCGCGCTCGACGACCTGCCGACCGCCATCCGCTACGCCAAGGATCGCGTCGACGGCGCGATCAAGGTGGTGGTGAAAGCAAGAGGCGTCGCCGCCCATCGGGTTGCGGCCGAGTAAGCGCAGCCGTATCAGCGCTTGCGAATCCGAAAGGTGATAGTGCGCGCTTCCTGACGGGTCTCCTCCAGTACGTCGCCGGTCTCGCGCAAGAGGCTCGGAATATCGATGGCGGCGAGAGGGTCGGTGCAGGCGATAGTAAGAACGTCGCCCGCCTCACTGCCGGTGAGCGCCTTGCGGGCGTGCAAGGCCGGCAATGGGCACTTCAGACCGCGCAAGTCGAGGGTTTTTTCCGCCATGATGAGGGTCGTAAAAGTTGCGTCTGCTCCTTATCATATTGGCGTTGTTTCGAGCCGGAGCTAAAATTTCATTTCATGTCGATGCGCATCATAGGCCTTGCCGGATGGAGCGGAGCCGGCAAGACGACGCTGATCACCAAGGTCATTCCGGTTCTGACCGGGCGCGGCTTGAAGGTCGCCACAGTCAAACATGCGCACCACGAATTTGACCTCGACCAGCCGGGCAAGGATTCCTGGCGGCACCGCGAGGCGGGGGCCGCTGAAGTAGCCGTCGTATCGAGCCGGCGCTGGGCCCTCATTCATGAATTGCGCGGCGAACCGGAGCCGCCGCTTGCCGAGGTTCTGGCGAAACTGAGCCCGGTCGATTTGGTGATCGTCGAAGGTTTCAAGCGCCATGCCCATCCGAAACTGGAAATTTATCGGGCGGTCCTCGGCAAACCGCCTCTCCACCCGGAAGACAATTGCATCGTCGCGATCGCGTCCGACGCCCCGCTGCCGCAGGCGCCACTGCCGGTGCTGATGCTCGATGACGTGGAAGCTGTCGCCAACGTGCTGCAAGCGGAAGCGCTGCCGCGCGATCAGATTGGGCCGGCGCCGGAACGAAGGTGATCAAGCTACTCGGCCTCGGGCTCCGGCACCGGAACATCGAAGCCGTTCAGCGTGACCGAGACCAGGCAGTAAAGTCCGACCAGATAGATCAATTCGGCCGCTCCATGCTGCCCGAACGCCTCCACCGCCTGCCGATAGATCAGTTCCGGCAAGGTGCCGTGGTGGAGGAGGGCGGAAGCAACGTCGTAGGCGATGGCTTCCTCTCGCGTCAGATCGCCCGGCCGCTGCCCGGCTAGGATGGTGGCGAGCTTGTCGTCCGACAGGCCGCGATGTTCGGCGGCGATGACGTGGGCATAAAGTTCGTAAGCGGAGTGAAACGTCGTACCGGTAACGAGGATGGCGACCTCTCGCGCCGGGCGCGGCAGCGATGGCGAAACCGAAAGCGCCAGGGTCAAGTCCCAAATCGGCTTGCCGAATTTCGGTTCATGCAGCCAGGGATTCCACGGCCCCAGCAAGGCGCCGTTTTCGGCGATGGCCTTAAAACCCTGGAAGTTCTTTTCGATGCCCGTGCGCATGTTGTCGTAGACTGGACGCTGTTCGGCGCTGAGCGTGGCCGGATCGATCAAGGGTAGCCGCATGACACGTCTCCTGGTGGGAAGGCTGTACTTCACGCATTGTCGTCGGGAATTGCCAACGTTTTGATGAAGGTCGCGGTTGAGACGTAGAACCCGATCTGCATGGTGAGCTCAACAATTTCGCGGGGCGAGAACTCCTGCCGTACGCTTGCAAATGTTGCATCGTCGACAGGACCGCCGCCCGCGATCTTCTCGGCATAGCCAAGAGCCGTCTTTTGCGCCGGCGCAAACGCCTTGCTGTCCGACCAATGCTCGACCTCCGCAATCTGCTGATCGGTAACGCCGGCAGCGCGGGCAAGCGGTAGGTGCCGCTCCCAGACATAGTCGCAATCGACCGCCTTCGCGGCCCGCAGGATCACCAGCTCGACCAGCGAACGCGGCAGCGTGCCCTTGTGGCGGAGCGTCATCGCCATGTCGCCCGAAGCCTTCATGAATTCGGGTGCGTGCGCCATCATGCGGTGCAGATTGAGGACGAAGCCGCGCGCGGCTTTAAGCCTGGCAAATTCCTCCTGCAGCATGGGGTCATCCGAATCTTCGATCAGCGGCAGCTTGGCTTCGGACTTGGTCATGGAATCACCAGGAGCTTGCCCATCGTGGCGCGCGATTTAAGCGCACGGTGAGCTTCTGCGACTTCTTCAAGCGTGTATTTGCGAAAGATCTTTTGCTGCAGCCGGCCCTCCCCAAGCCACCCGAAGATTTCTTCGGTGCGCGCGCGGAGTTCCTGCCGGTCGGCGACGTAATGATCGAGGCCGGTGCGGGTGAGATAAAGCGACTTGCGGAACAACAGTTCGCGCGGATCGATCGGCGGCACGTCGCCGCTTGCTTCGCCATAGAGCGCGAGCAAGCCGCGCGGCCGCAACGCGTTCATGCTGCGGACGTAGGTGTCTAGTCCGACCGCGTCATAGACCACATCGACGCCGCGACCGCTGGTGATGCGTTTGACGGCCTGTTCGAAAGCCTCTTCCGCGTAGATCACGACGTGATCTGCACCCGCTTTGCGCGCGATTTTTGCCTTCGCAGGCGAAGAGACGGCGCCAATCACTTCGGCGCCGCGAATTTTGGCGATTTGACAAAGCAGAATGCCGCAGCCGCCCGCGGCGGAATGAACGAGACAGCTTGTTCCGGGTGCAAGCGGGAAGGTTGAGGTCGCGAGATAATGCGCCGTCAAGCCCTGGAACAGGATTGCGGCGGCATCCTCAAAACCGATCTGTTCTGGGAGCGGTAAGACGCGTTCCGCCGGAGCGAGCGTGTGGGTCGCGTAGGCGCCCGAAGCAAATATAAAAGCGACGCGGTCGCCAGTCTTGATATCTGCGACATCCGGGCCGACGCTTTGGACGCTTCCGGCGCCTTCAAGACCAAGCGTCAATGGCAGATCGCGCTTGTAGAGACCGCTGCGCAACTGCGTGTCGAACAGGTTTACGCCGGCCGCCTTGACTTCAACAAGAACCTGGCCCCGGGCGGGATCAGGTACCGGCAAGTCCTCGAGCCGCATGACGTCGGGACCGCCGTACTGGTGGACGCGGATGGCTTTCACGAGCGTGGAGCGGCAGCTTTAATGTGCGCGGGCGCACAGGATGAAGTCGACGGCCTCAGGCGTGGTCTGAAAATAGGCCGCGCGAAAGGCTGCTTCATCGGCGAAAGTCGTCTGTTTCATTTGTCGTCGTATCAGCTGTACGCGAAGCGGATTTATGTCGAAAGGAAACGGATCAAGTTCGATCTTATTTCCGTCTACAGTCTTCACTGTCAGCCGGATCGGACCCGATTTGCCGTCGTAGGAGGTCGGCACCGGCTCGATATAATCGTCGACAACATCCTTGTTGCACAAGAACAGCGAGATGAAATCGAACGTCTGCAGCAGTTGATAGTTGGTCCAGAACTCGGCTTCGTCGTAGCTGCGCAGCTGATCGGCCTGAGCGGCTTCGTTCCGCGCCAAAAAATCCTCGTTGTCTTCGGGCAGATTCTGCGTGTTGAAAAATTTCGGATGCTCGACCTTTCCGTAGCGGCCGCGCTGCAGCCCGGTGCGATGCTTGCTTACCAAGAGGCCCGAATAAGGATCGATGCGGGTCATCCAGTCGATCGCCCATTCAAAGCCTTGCCGCTGCGGTTTTCCCCAGGCGACCTGCAGGAAATTGAGCGGCTTGCCGGTATCGGGTGCAATTGAGGGGCTCGCCTCGTAGCCGTACCAGCCGCTGTCGTGGAACATTGCGGCGCGCACCACCGCCTCGTAGGGCCGCAGACGCCCAAAGTCCGCATTGCCCCAATGGGCCGCGCATTGGCCGGACAATTTGGCGTGGTCAGTCTGGGCGATCAGGATGAGAGCGCCATCGGGCCGTTCCCGTACGATCATATTTTCCGCCCTTATTACCGTTGCCGTTGCCGCGCTTTTCTCGCGTCGCGACCGTAGCAGATGCGTCGCGGCGCGTGCAACGCGGGATATTGCAATTCGATTTTTCAAGCGGCGCGTGAGAAGGTGGCGACCTCAATCAGAACTGATGTCGTCGTAGTGGGCTGAACCACGGCAATTCCGTCCGGGTTGTCAGTGGGGGCGGGCTCGTTATATTGCGCCTATTCCGTTTTCCGGAGGGGTGGCCGAGTGGCTGAAGGCGCACGCTTGGAAAGCGTGTATACGGGAAACCGTATCGTGGGTTCGAATCCCACTCCCTCCGCCACCCCCAGGCGGGTCCGAACTGGACACATAGGTTACGGTTTAACTGGAGACATAGGTAACACTTTTGGTCCGAAGGGATTGTCGAGAGGTTCGAGCCTGCAGTACTAATCTGGAGGCTAATGTTGCGCGATTTGTCGACATTGATCAGAAGAGCGCCCGCCCTGTAACCGTACTGTGGCTGCGGTTCGCGAAGATCATTGCGGCAAGCGGCCTTTTCGATAATGGAGGCAATACGCGGCCTTGCGGTCTCGATCGGCAACGAGGCAGCCGCCGGATAACTCATGATCTCCGAATTGTGGAAGACATTTGGGTCGGTGCGGCTTAAAGCGTCCAGCGTGTTGAGAAACCTTGGGCCGAGCACGGCTGGGTCTTCGGGCCGTGGCGGCAAGTCGGACCGAATGTTGTATCGAAACGCGACTTTGTTCATGGCGCGCTGCCCGGCCACGGCAATATTTGGGTTTCGATTCGAGCGCGATTTCCGAGGCCCTGCGAAGTCGCGACAGAATAAATGGTAATTGCCGTTCGCGGGGGTGATCTACCCTTGTGCCGGCTTCTCGCTGGGATAATTGAACCGTGAGTTTCGTTCGGGCCGCGAACTGCGCAAACGGCGCGTCGAGAGCTGATCGTGCACCCTATTGTCAAGCAGGATCACGCAGTCGGCGACGTATTAAGCGACGTCCTCTTGAACCACGGAATTTGCGAACCAGCCGTCGTCCGGATCTGTCCAACCATCTGGATATTTGACTTTTCCGAGCTTCTTTTGTGTCTCGAACTGGGGGCCACGATCGAACATTGGCAGCTTGCCACGCATCCTTGCCAGTTGCCTGCGCTTTTGCAGGGTCTCTCCCACATGTGCTTGCCATTTACGGCCGATCTTGGAGATGACGACGCCGTAATCATCGCCTGCACTTTCCGGTGAAACAACGCCGCATTGCACGTCGTAAACCACCAGGTCAACCTCGCGCAGAAGTGGATCGCCCCAGCCACCACCGCCTGTTGTGACAATACTCACTGATCCGCCGCGTGGCACAATTACAGTATCGCACATGCCCGGTTGTCGGACCGCATCGCCCGCTGGCGAGGTGACCGTCACGGAGTAGGATTGACCAGCTTTGCCGCCATTGACACCGTAGCAGCTTAAGATGGAACGGTCGGCATTGGAAATCAGGCGCGCGTCTTCAAGTATGCGGATGCGTTTGTCGTAACCGAGGCCGCCGCGGCGGAAGCCGGCTCCTCCTGAATCCTGTTTCAGGCCCAATTGCTCGACCAACACCGGATAGCGTGTCTCCGCGAACTCCGCGGGCAAGTTTCGCGAGTTCGGAACGACGTGAACAACGTCGGAGCCGTCCGCCCAAGGCCGCCCCGGCCCACCGCCACCGAGCACTTCGCGAAATAAAAAGAAATCGTCTTGCGTCTTGCCGCCTGACAAACCCCAGATCCGAATAGTCTCGTGATCGCCCGGCATGGCGCCATTGGTCGCTTTTGACAGGCACGCGGCAAACGCGCCGAGCGATCGCAGCATCAAAAAGAAACGCATGCCGGTCGGCCGGCCGAAATGCGGCGTGATCAGGCTTCCCTTGGGTGGAAACTTGACCTCAATGACTTCGAGCACGCCTTCGTTGGAGTCGATTTCAGCGGCGCGCTCCGGAGTGGCGGCAAGTGAACGCAGCGTTGGCGCTAGCCATTTCCGGAAATAGCGGCCGTCGGCTTCGTCAAGCGCCCAGTTGATAGGGCCTTTCGCTTCAGGATCGGTGCCGGTGAAGTCCAGCAGGATTTTGTCGCGTGTTTTCGTCATAGTCAGACGCAGTGCGTGAAGGCGCGGCTCATCGACGCCGTCCGCCTCGATATAGTCTTCGAAGTGATAAACGCCGTCCCGAATCCTGGGTAAAATCTCGCGCCGGAAGACGGCCGCCGTGTTCTGAAGGATCTGGTCGAACGCGTGCTCAAGTGTATCGACGCCATATCTTTCCGCGAGCGCCTCGATCCGTCGGCAGCCTAGTCTTGCCGCTCCTTGCTCGGCATCGAGATCTCCCTTTAGATGCTCCGACAGCCGCGAATTGCGCACGATGATGCGAAACGCGGCTTCATTGCGTTTGCCGCCCTCGTAAAGCTTGATGGGAGGGACCAGCAAACCCTCCATCCAGCTGTCGGTGGCGTGTACGGGCAAACTGCCGGGAACAGAACCGCCGACATCATCGTGGTGCCCGAACACTTGGCTGAACCCGATCAGCCGATCGGCGTAAAATATCGGCACGGTAGTGCACAGGTCCGGAACGTGCCCGATGCCGCCGCTGGAGTTGTACGGGTCGTTCCAGAAGAACACGTCGCCAGGATGGATATTTTCGGCGCCGAAATAGTCGAACACCGGCTCGACGATGGCGGAATAAGAGCGGCCGGTAAGTTTGCGTCCTTTGGCATCGAACAACGCTACCCGGTAGTCGTGCTGGTCGCGGATCATCGGCGATCGAGACGTTCGCTCGACTGCAGCCTCAATTTCAAGCTCCGCAGCGCGGATCGTCCCGTGAATGACTTCAAGTTCGATCGGACCGAGCAAGCGATGGCTTTGGCTGCCTTGCATAGTGCTTTCTTTCAGCGCGTCAGGATGAGGTTGCGGTAACGGTCGGTTTGGAGCGACCACGATGGCGGCATCACAATGGTAGAGCCATATTCTTCGACGATGGCCGGCCCCGCGATACGCTGGTCCAATGCGAGGTGGGATCGGTGGAATAAAGGCACGCCTATCCAGCCGGTCGACCGCCAATAGACTTTTCGCTCCCCAAATGGCGCTGCCCGGTCCGCCCTGCTTTCGACCACCTTGATCTGCGGGCGGTTCTGCGTGCCGATCGCCCGTACGCGGAGGTTCACAAGTTCCACGTCCTGCTGACCGCGATAATTGAAACCAAATGTGCGATCATGAACGTTGTGAAATTCATCAAACAAAAAATCGATGGCGGCATGACCGGACAACCCGTGCGGAATTTCGACCAGGACCTCGTGCCCCTCACCAAAATATCGCACATCGGCGACGAATTGGATTCTGACCGCATCCTTAGCGATCCCTTCGGCTTCGATGTCGGTCCTGCCAAGCCGCTCAAGTTGATGCCAGGCTGTGGCGATTTCGGTGAAGTCGGCGGCACTCTGGCGGCGAACCAGCGTGCGAATGTAGTCGCGCGTTACGTCGGAGACGTGGAGTCCGAATGCGCACAAATTGCCGGGCTCGGGCGGCGAGATTGCGGTCTTAATGCCAAGGAAATCGGCGACCTCGGTGGCAAATAGCCCGCCGGCCCCGCCGAACGCTACCATCGCATAGTCGCCAGGCTCGCGGCCGCGAACCGTCGTCACCTGGCGGATACCGAAAACCTGGTTGGCCGCCGCGATTTCCAGGGCGCCGGCGGCAAGCTCGTTCGGATCCATGCCGAATTCCTTGCCGAGCGAAATAAAGGCGCGTTTGGCGGCAACTGCGTCCAACGCGATCTCACCACCCACCAGCGCGGCCGGCAGACGACCGAGCACGACGGCCGCGTCGGTCACGGTCGGTTGAGTGCCGCCTTTGCCATAGCAGATCGGCCCCGGATTGGCGCCGGCGCTTTGCGGGCCGACTTTGAGTTGCCCATATGAGTCGGTCCAGACGATCGATCCGCCACCCGATCCTACGGTAACGATATCGAGCATCGGCGTTTTCACCGGATAGCTCTCTACCATGGAGTTCGAGGTGTAGCGCGGCTCGTGATTTTCAACGATCGAGACGTCAGTCGAGGTGCCGCCGACATCGATCGTGAGAATATCGCGGTAGCCAGCAAGCTGCGCCGTGTGGACGGAGCCTAGGACGCCTGCCGCCGGACCCGAGAGCAGCATGGTAACCGGCCGTTCGCTGGCAGTTGAATGTTTCACGATCCCGCCGTTCGACTGCATGATCAAAAAAGGAATATCGCCGGAGGTCGATCTGACATTGTCGGCGGCTCTTTGCAGGTAGGTGCGGCAATACGGTTTGACCAAAACGTCGACCAGCGTCGTCATAGCCCTTTCGTACTCGCGGTATTCGGGCAAGACGACCGACGACAGTGAGACGAATACATTCGGAAAACGCCCGGCGATCAATTCGCCGATTCGCTTCTCATGGTCATCGTTTGCATATGAATGCAGAAGGCAAACTGCAATGCACGAGACACCATCCTCCACCAGTTCGGCAACGGCGCTAACAACGGCGGCCTCGTCAAGCGGTTCGAGCTCGGTGCCGTCGAAACGCATTCGTCCCGGCACTTCGCGGACTAAATGCAGCGGAACCAGACGGCGCGGCTTCACCCAGAAGAACGAATTGCCGTAGCCGTCCGGAACCGATTGACGTGCAATCTCGATCAGATGACGGAAACCCGTGGTGACGATGAGGCCCAGACCATCGAACTTGTGCTCAAGCACCGCATTGGTTGCGACAGTCGAGCCGTGCAGCAACATCTGGACGTCGGCTAAGCTTGCACCTGCCGCCGCCACTATCTTCTTGACACCTTCGATCAGTCCGATGCTCGGATCCTCCGGCGTCGATGGAGTCTTGGTCGAGGTGATGTCGCCAGTTGCTTCGTCGATGGCCACAACGTCCGTGAACGTGCCGCCGGTATCGATCGCGATTCGCAGGCCCATTTTGAATATCCACTAATCGGATACGGTATCCGTATATTGCATATTGGACGGCAAATATCGGCCGGCCGCAAGTCCTTCGTCAGCGCCGCTCTTCGCGGATGTGCGGCTGTCCGAGCGCGGCCGGTTCGCTGGAGCGTCCGACTTTCGTCACCGCCGCCCAGATCATGACCGCTATGGTGGCCAGATAGGGTGTCATCAGCAGGAAATATTGCGGCACTTGAATCCCCGCGGCGGCAATGCGCGGAATGAGCGCTTCGATACAGCCGAACAGCAACGCGCCGAACAGCGCGCGCCACGGCTGCCAGCGGGCGAAGATCACCAGCGCGATCGCGATCCAGCCGCGCCCGCCGCTGATATTCGGTATCCAGAGCTTGACGTCGACGACGGAAAGATAGGCTCCGGCGAGTCCTATCAGCGCCGAGCCGGCCAACACCGCGCAGAGCCGATAGAGCGACACGCTGACGCCGGCGGCGTCCGCGGCCTCCGGATTTTCGCCGACCGATCGCAAGCGCAATCCGAGCATCGAGCGCGTCAAAAGATAATTGACCAGAAAGAAGATCGGGACGGTCAGGTAGATCACCGTATCCTGGGTGAATAGAATTTTGCCAAGGACCGGAATATCCGATAGCGGCCAGATCGGGATGGCACTGAGGCCGGTGATGGCGCGATTAGTCCAGCCGCCGAGCGTGCCGAGAAGGCTAGTCAGGCCTTGGCAGAAAAAGACGATGGCCAGACCCGCAATCACTTGATTAACTCGAAGGAACACCACGAGAAACGCAAACAGTAGCGAAACCAAGGCGGTCGCGAGCATCGCTGCGAGAAGGGCAATGCCGGGATAGCCACCGAGCTCGAGCTCGGTCGCGACGCCGGCAAGCGCGCCGACGAGCATGAAGCCTTCGGCGCCGAGCGACAGCACGCCGGCGCGCTCGCTGACAATCAGTCCGAGCGCGGCAAGCGCGTAGGGTGCCGCAAAGCCCGGCGTACCAGCTAACCAATTGACGACGAAATGCAGCACGCGGTTTCTTCCTATTCGTCTAACGCACCCAATGCACGCGGTGTCGCATCAAGAATTCCGAGGCTGCGACGCTGATGACAATGATCGCCTGGATCAGTTGAACCATTGCGAACGGTATCTGATAGAAGACCTGCAGGCTGCGGCCGGTGATAAACAGCACCGCTACCAATATCGCCACCACCATGGCAGCGATCGGATTGTTGCGCGCCAGAAAGGCGATTAGGATTCCGGAAAACCCGTAACCCTCGAAAAACGACTGCGTGAGCCGGCCCTCCTGCGCCGCGGCAATGACAAATCCGGCAAGCGCTGACAGCGCGCCCGAAAACAGCGCCGAGACCAAAGTAACGAGCCCAATCGGCACGCCCACCGCCAGCGCCATACGATCGTTGTCGTGGACAAATTTCGTGTAGAACCCGAACCTGGTAAAAAGAACAAGCCAGCCGCTCAGTACGGTGAAGACCAGCGCCAGCACGAGCGCACTGCTAATACCGAAGCCAAGCTCCGGCAATCTTTCAAAGGCGCGAAACTGCGGGGAATGCGGGAAGGCGTCCTTCGGGTCGAGCCACGGGCCGTAGAGGAGGTGAAGCAGAAAATTGAGCGCAACGTAATTGAGCAGCAGCGTCACGATGATCTCGTTGACGCGCCAGCGAACGCGCAGCCACAGCGGAATGACGATCCAGGTCATGCCGGCCAGTGCCGCGAACAGCATCATCAAGAATAGCCGCGTGGCCGGCGGCCCGATACCGTAGAACGACACGGCGGTTGCCGCGACGCCACCCCAGATCATCTGGCCTTCGATACCGAGATTCCAGAACCTGACCCGGAACGCCAACGCCGCGCTGACGCCCACGAAGATCAGCGGCGCCGCCTGAAACAGGATCGAGTGCAGATTCTCGGAATCGGTGAAGGTCTCGACCACAAACTCGTCAAATAAAGCCGCGGGCTTCACTCCGGCTGCGATTAGGAGCGCGGCCGAAATCGCAAACCCGACGAGAACCGCGCAGGCCAGGGTCAGCGCCTGATACCAGGGCGACATTTGCTGGCGGACTTCAAGATTGATTCGCCCCATCCGCCAGCCAGAGCCGCGGCCTTTCACCAGCGGCGCTTGGGCATTGCTTGCGACCGGCGCCGTTTTGCTAAGCATGATGAACCATGGTGCGGCCAACCGCCTGGCGATCCGCAGGCGCCTCGAACTCGGCCGCGATCCGCCCACGCGCGATGACCCCGATGCGATCGGAAAGATTAAGCACTTCGTCAAGATCGTCGCTGATCAAGAGGACGGCTGCGCCGGCGGCGCGCGCCTTGAGCAGCCGTTCATGCACGGCGGCGCAGGCCCGGACGTCGAGACCGCGGCTTGGGCTGTGCGCCACGATGACTTTAGGATTACGGGCAAATTCGCGCGCGATGATCAGCTTTTGGACGTTGCCGCCGGACAGTAGCGCCGCGCGCTGACGCAAGTTCCGAACGCCTTGCACGTCGAAGTTACTGACCGCGCCTGCCGTAGCGTTCCGCATTTTGCTTCGGTCAGGGTGCATCCACGAGCCGTAGGTACCATCGCTGATCTGACCGATGCAAAAATTGTCCATGACCGAAAGGCCGCCGGCCACGCCGTAGCCGAATCGATCGGCGGGGATGCAGGCAAGCCCCCGTTCCCGCAAATGTTCGGCCGAAGCCGCGGTGGCGTCGCCTGTGCCGTCCAATTGTACCGATCCTGCTAGCGGTGGCCGCACGCCGGTCAAAGCTTCGACCAACTCTGTCTGGCCATTGCCGCCAACGCCGGCGAGGCCGTAAATCTCTCCGGCGCGCACGTGAAACGTGATGTCCGCCACGGTGACATGTCCGTCGGCTCGTGCCGCCTGCAATCCCTTGACCGTCATCCGCGGTTCGCCAGGGGGCGACGAGGCCCGGCGCGGCGGCGTGACTGTCGTGCCGACCGCCAAGCGGGTCAACTCGGCCGCATCGGTCGCGGAGGAATCGAGCAGCGCGACGGTTCGTCCGTTCCGCATCACCGTTACACGGTCAGTGAAAGCTGTGACCTCGCCGAGCTTGTGTGTAACGAGCACGACGGCTGCGCCGCCCGCGGCCAGCGCGCGCGCGGTTGTCAAGAGCCGTACGGCTTCTTCGTCGGTGAGCACTGCGGTCGGTTCATCGAGAATCAAAATGCGCGCGCCGGCCAGCAGCACCTTGATGATCTCGACCCGCTGGCGCTCGGCGATCGACAATTCGTCGATGCGGCTCTTCGGATCGATGTCAAACCCCAACTCGGCGGCCTGCTTGCGAATTTGCGTTTCGATTTCGCGCACGCCGGGCGCGAAGCGGCCGTGCCAATCGGCGAGCAGCACGTTTTCAAGGACGGTGAACGGCCGCACCAGCTTGAATTCCTGGTGCACCATGCCGATGCGGCGCGCCGTGGCGTCGCGCGGCCCGGTCAGTACGACCTCTTCGCCGTTCACGAAAATCCGCCCGGACTCCGGCGTGTAAAGGCCCGCCGCCACGTTCATCAGCGAGGACTTGCCGGCTCCGTTCTCGCCCAAAAGCGCATGGACTTCGCCAGCCTGCACCTCGAATTCCGCGCCATCAAGTGCGGCGAATCCGTCAAACGATTTCCTAACCCCCACGACGTTAAGGGCCGCAGCCATCACCGAACTCCAGGGCGGAAGTGCGTGACGCCGTTCCGGGTCGGCGTCACGCGATCTTTCATTTACTTTTTCTGTGTGATCACGCCGGGAACATACCAGTCCATCTTCCACAGATCGCCGTCGCTGATGACCTTTCCGGGGGCGATGCGCTCCTTGCCGTCGCGGTCCTTCAGCGGACCTTCATAGACGTGTAGCTTGCCGTCGATGATCTCTTGCCGTGCAGTCATCACCTTATCGACCACGTCCTTGGGAACGACCGCATTGCAGCACGCGATATCGGTGCCGCCGTCCTTGATTGAAATAAAATCGCCATAGGGGCTGGTCTGCCAATTGCCGGCCTCGATCTTCTTGATCTCCGGAATCAGATATTTGGCCCAGACCCAGACGGACGAACACAAGGTGGCTTTCGGGGCGAATTCGCGCAGGTCGCGATGGTGGCCGGTGCCGTAAATCCCGCGCTCCTGCGCCACGATCTGCACGGTCGGCGTATCGACGTGCTGACCGATGACGTCGATGCCTTCATCGGCGAGCGCCTCAGCGGCGGCTCGCTCCTTGACCGGATCATTCCAGGCGCCGGTGAAGACAGCGGTCAGAGACGCCTTGGGATTGAGCCGCTGCGCGCCGAGCTCATAGGCGTTGACGGTCCAATTGACGATGCCGAATGGGTTGGCGCCGACGAAACCGAGCTTGCCGGACTTCGAAACACCGCCAGCGGCCATGCCGCACAAATACTGGCTCTCGTAGGTGCGGCCGTAGAACGATTGCAGGTTCCGCCCGTTAGTTGTGCCCGCGGCATTGAGGAAGGCGACGTCGGGATGCTTGGCCGCCAAATCCTTGAATGTGTCCGAATAACCGAAGGCGGTGCCGATAATGATGTTGTAGCCGCGCTGGATGAACTTCTCCGCTGGCGGAGCGATCTGAGCGGCGTCTTCGGCAATGTTTTCGACGTAGGGAATCTGCGTGCCCAGCGCTTTTTCCAATTGCGGGCGCGCTTCTTCGAAGGCTTGCGTCCAGCCACCATCGTTCTTGGCTTTGAAATAGAGGAACGCGATCTTCGGGGGCCCTTTCAACGTGAACCCGTCTGCGCTCCAGGCGGAACTGGTCGCCAGCAGCGCTGCCGCCCCCGCGGCGAGTGCCAACTTACAGAACATACCACTCTCCCTCTGCTCGGCCGGCCGCAAATGCCGCCGGCACCAAAGCCGCGATACCCGTTCCTCGATAACCGTCGGTTTGGCTATTGTCCGACCGCTTCGAGCGCCTCGCTGATCATGCGCGGCGTCAATGGAACGTGACGAAACTTAATCGGCCCAAGCGGCCGAAGCGCATCTTCAACGCCGGACGCGACAACGGCGCCCACGGCGATACAACCAGCCTCGCCAACGCCTTTCACGCCCAGTGGATTGAGAGGCGAGGGTGTTTCAAGATGCAAGATCGATACCGGTGGAATTTCGGTTGCGTACGGAACCAGAAAATCCATCAGGCTGGCGTTGGCCAGATTGCCATCAGGCTCGTACTCGAGCTTCTCGTAAAGGGCACCACCGATCCCTTGCGCGATCCCGCCGAACACTTGGCCTTCGACGATCATTGGATTAATCATGTTGCCGCAATCGTGAATGCAGACGTATTTGCGAATTTTGACGGTACACAATTCCGGATCGACTTCGACAATGGCCGCATGAACGCCATAGGCCCAGGTCGATGCCGGCGGGCTGTAATACTCAGTTGCCTCCATTCCGGGCGCCTGTCCGTCGGCGAGCGGCGGACCGTCGTGTTTGCTGGCGGGCGCAAACTGCGTCGCCGCCTGAGCCGCCTCATTGAAGGCGTAGCGCAGCGGATTACTGGCAGTTGCAATCGCCGCGAGCGGTACGAAGCGGTTCGATCCTTTGATCCAGGCTGCCGAGTTGTGGAGTTCGACCTCGTCGATGTCGGTTTCGAGCATGTTGGCGGCTGCTTCGAGCACTTTCGTGCGGACCGTCACCGCCGCCTTATGAACGGCGTTCCCGCTCACAACTGCGGCGCGGCTCGCAAATGTGGCGACGCCCCAGTCGAACGCCTTGGTGTCACCCTCAACGACGATGACATCCTCCGGCGGCACACCGATCTGATCCGCGACGATTTGCGCGAATACGGTGTCGTGTCCCTGACCTTGGCTCGAAAGACCGGTGTTGACGTACACCTTGCCGGTGATGGGATGAATGCGGATGTGACCACCTTCGTAAGGGCCAAGTCCAGTGCCCTCGACGTAGCACGCTAATCCGAAGCCCAAATATTTGCCGTTTGCCCGAGCGGCTTCCTTCTCGGCCTGAAACTTCGGTCCGTCTAGCTCTGCGACAGCCATGCCCAAAGCGCGGCCATACTGGCCGCTGTCGAGAGTCACCTTAAGGCCGTCGGCAAACAAAAGTCCTTCACGTGGGTAGGGAAACTCCTTCTCGGAAATGAAATTGCGCCGCCGGATCTCAACACGGTCAATGTCAAGTTCTTCCGCCAGTTGATCCATCGCGCGCTCGATTGCGAAACACGCCTGCGGGCGGCCGCACCCGCGATACGGAGTCACTTGTACGGTTGGCGTATAGATTGCCTTGAACTCGACCCAGATATTCGGAATCCGGTAAGGACCCGCGATCGAAGTTGAAGCCACCTGCGCGACGGCGATCCCGTATGGGATAAACGCCCCGGTATCGTGAAGAAAGCTGTCGCGGAGTCCGATTACCTCGCCGCTCTTGAGTGCTGCAAGTTCGATCGTATGTATCTGCGTGCGCTCCTGAGATGAGCCGATGAAATTCTCACGACGGTCCTCGATATATTTCACCGGCCGTCCGATCCGCATGGCGGCCATCGGAACGAGCAATTCGTCCGGATAGAACAACAGAACCTTCTGGCCAAATCCTCCACCGACGTCAGGCGCAATAACCCGAACTTTGTCCTCGTCGAGATTGAAGATTGACGCCAAGCCGCCGCGTACCGAGATCGGCGCTTGGGTGCCGTCCCAGACAGTCAATTCTCCCGAAACAGCGTCCCATCGCGCCGCCACCGCGCGGCACTCCATTGGCGCCGCAGTCGAGCGGTCGACTTGGACCTCGATGCGCGTGACGTGTTCAGCGCGGGCAAAGGCCGCATCCGGCTCGCCCGATACCTGAATAAAATGCGCAGCAAGGTTATTCGGCACGTCACTATGGACGCGCGGCGCGCCGCCCTCGAGCGCAGCCTTCAAATCCATCTCGACGGGAAGAGCCTCGTATTCGACATGGATGAGCGCCGCTGCATCCTCGGCCGTGTAGCGATCCACCGCGACCACGAACGCAATGGTCTGTCCAACATAATATACCTCGCCGCGCGCTAGCGGGCGTTGGGTCTTCGGATTCTTCATCGACGGATGCGGGATGAGAAGCGGCATTGCCATGTCGAGGGTGCCGATGTCGTCACAGGTATAGACGGCGACAACCCCCGGATAGGCCTCGGCAGTGGTAGTGTTGATTTCGCGGATACGGGCGCGGGCGATCGGACTGCGCAGGAACGCCGCGTGTAAAGCGCTGGTCAGCGGAATGTCATCGACGAACGCGCCTTCGCCCCGCAACAGCTTCGGATCGATATTGCGTTCAACGCGTGCACCGAATGTACGTGTCGACATCCGATCGCTCCGTTACCGGCCAAGCAGTTCGGCTGCGCGGCGGACCGCGGCAATGATGTTGATATACCCGGTACAGCGACAAAGATTTCCAGACAGCATGTCGCGAATGCCCTCCTCAGACAAATCGAGCGGCCCTTTCTCTTCGAAGCGACTCAGAATGTTCATCACCATGCCGGGCGTACAGAAACCGCATTGCAACGCATGACATTCTTTGAAGGCCTGCTGAATTGGGTGCAATGCTTTGTCCGAGATGGCAACGTCTTCGATGGTGCGGACCTTACAGCCGTTTGCCTGCACCGCGAGCGTCAGGCACGAACGGCCGGCCTTGCCGTCTATGTGAACCGTGCAACATCCGCAAACGCCATGCTCGCAGCCGACATGGGTCCCAGTAAGCCCAAGTTCATGCCGCAGGAAGTCGCTTAGCAGCATCCGGACACTGACCGTGCGACGCACCGCTTGTCCATTTACTGTCAGCGCGACTTCGACTTTCGGATCTTCGGAACAGTCAGGAATCAAAAGCTTGATTTGGCGTTTCATTGCCGGGCTCGATTGATTGCACGATGCGACGATGCTCGGATCGTCCGGCGGATCAGCGCACCGAGAACCCGACGCCGATAGGAAGCCGATATGTTCATGTCGTCTGTTTGGGTAATGACGTCCATTGAAACCCGTGCCGCATCATCGAGAGCGGCTTCGGTGAGCAACGTGCCGTTAAGCGCCGCCTCAGCTTTGCTCAGTCTGACGGGCCGGTCGGCGACGCCGCACGCAGCGAGCCGCACCCCTTTCGCATACCCCGCGGCATCGATTTCGAGTACGCACCCTACGGCAACGATGGCGTAATCGCCGTGACGCCGCGTCACCTCGTCAAAAGCCCAGCCGGCACCCGACGGAAGAGCCGGCAAACGCGCCTCGACGACGATCTCATCTTGCTTTCGGGTAGTAGTGAGAAACGAATGGAAGAACTCTCTGGCCGGAATCTGCCGGACTTCTTTCGGTCCCTCCGCCACGAGCGTCCCGTCCAGCAGCACAAACAATAGCGGCATTTCCGCAGACGGATCAGCATGACACAAACTACCGACCACCGTGCCGCGATTGCGGATCGGTATATGGGCAACGTGCCGCATCGTCTCTTCGATCAGCGGATTGACGCGGCGGACATCGGGATCAAGCTCAAGTTCGCGATGACGCGTCATCGCCCTAATTATGATTTCGCCGTTCCGGAGCGTTACGCCTTTAAAACCATCGACGTGCTGGATGTCGACCAGCATCGAAGGATTGGCAGCGCGGAAGTTCATCGCCGGCACAAGACTCTGGCCGCCGGCCAGCACGACCGCGTCGGGATCACTTGCGAGGATGCCGACCGCTTCCTTCAGGGTCCTCGGCGCCTCGTACCGAAACAGCGGCGGCTTCATTCCTGCGCTGGCTCTCACTTTACACGTGTATCCGCAAGATGAATACGATATCTACTTATCGGACGCAGTGTCAATCAAGTCGCGGACGCCCAAGCGTGGAAAGGTCGTCCGGCGCATCTATTGATTTGGCGATCCAAAGACCGGGAAACGAGCATGCATCGTCCTGCTGCTGAACGAGCTCCTTCACCCCTAGCTAGGCGTAAACTGTCACGAACAGCCCGCAAGCCCAAGGCGTCTGCGGAGAACGGCAATACCGTAGAAGACTTGCGCGGCATGTCGCGATCGCTAGCGATCATCGAACATCTTGCGGTACGGCCGGGACGTGTGGTGGACGTCACCCAGCAAATGGGCCTGCCCTGGGCGACAGTGCACCGGATCATTACGAACCTCACAAAGGCGCATTTCCTCCGGCGCGATCCTGATACCAAGAGATACGAAGTCGGTCCGGCCCTGTGGTTCGCTGGCGCGACATATATGGCCAATCACCGCGTGCTACGCGCCGCGTTGCCCTATCTCCGCAAGGCGGAGCAGATCGAGGGTATCGCTGTCCAGCTTGCAGAGCGGGTTCACAATCAAGCCGTGGCTATCTATTCGGCGCAGCCTTATGCAACCGACATTGCCAAAGCTCAATACGGCTATCACTTTCCGCTGCATTGCGGTTCGAAGGGTCGCGTGCTGCTCGCCTTCGAGGAGCCGGAATTCGTCAAACGTTATCTGCGGCGCCCACTCGAACGACTTACCGAATTCACGATCTGCGATCCGGATGAATTGCGCGATGATTTGCAGAAGATCCGGCAGGCTGGCTATTCTGTTACCATCGCCGATGTTCAGCCCTTTACCGGCTCGGTGGCAGCTCCAATCCGGGACTCAAGCGGCAAGGTTGTAGCATGCATCTGTTTTATCGCACGCAAGACGCTGCTCCAGAATAACGCGCGCAGGGAACAGCTGCTCGAGCATCTGCTGCATGCCGCTCATTTGTCGTCGCAGGATCTCGGCTGGCACCCGCAGCCCGTGCGGGAACAGCAGGCGCGGAAATCTCAGCGGCGCTCTTGATACGAGCCCTGAAGATTCTTGAATGTTTCTTCGAGAGCGTCTACCGCTGCGGCAATGAATGCTTTCCCGGCCTCGGCGGAGGCTTTGGCGGGGTCGCCGAAAATCGCCGCGTGACCGACATCCGGTCTGGGTCGGCGCATGTAAGTCCTTGTAGGATTTGTTGGAGCAACGAGATCCCAGCCGACGGGTCCAAACTTGACCTTATCAAGTTCGGCCATCTTCACCAGTTCCGGCCGCGTCGCGAGCTGAAACGACGTCTCGAGTTCGCCGCCGTGTCCCATGCCACCGGGGACGGACTTGCGCATCGCATGTATCTTGGCCGCGCCGGGCTCCCAATAGCTCACCGCCGATACCACAAAATCAAAATCGCGATCCAATTGGTCGACGAGATGACGCGCTACCGCGTCGTTGGCCGTACCGCTAGGACGATTTCCATTCAAAAGGATTAGGTGGCGAAAGCCCTGCCGCACCAACGCTGCGCCGATCTCGAAGATCATGGTCTGATAGGTTGGGATCGATAGCGATATCGTGCCCGGAAAGAACTCAAATGTCTTAGATATACCGTAAGCCACTGGTGGGGCGACCACTGCGTCAATTCGATTTGCCAACTCAACGGCAATGTATTCGGCCTGATGCGTGTCAGTATCGGTGGGCATGTGCGGACCGTGCGCCTCAGTCGCTCCGGTCGGGAGGATCACCGGCTTCTTTGCGGCAATGATCTCGGCGATTTCCATTTGTGTCATGCTTGACAGACGTCGTTCCATCTGTGCCCTCGCTCCGCTTCCATCTTGGCGAATTTAGCAGGTGCCACAGGCAGTTGATCTGTGCAAGCATGTGGACTGTCGCGCGCCTTCCGAATAAACAACAGACGACGATAGGCGATGAGTACGCCCTTGATCTACAAAAAATATGCTGTGCGGTCGCTTCATCCATGGCATCCTCAGGTTGTCTTAAGTCGCGGGTAGATGCAGCGGTGCTGACGATTGATCCTAAGCGCTCCACGCTGCTCATTGTGGACTTTCAGGCGCGCCTTATGCCCGCGATTGATTGCGGCGAGGCCGTGCTCGCGAATGCCCGAAGATTGCTCGATGCGGCGTCACAACTCGGGATCGCGATCCTGTTCACTGAGCAAAACGCGCAGGGGCTCGGTCCGACGGTGCCCGAGCTCGCCGTCTACGCGACTCGCGTCGTTCACAAAATGACGTTTGATGCGGTGCGCGTTCCGGAATTCCTTCGTGCTGCTCCAAAAGATCATGTCTTCGTGACCGCAGGCTGCGAGGCGCATGTTTGCGTTTGCCAGACCGTGTTGGGACTGCGCGCGGCAAAACGCAGAGTTTATGTCGTTAGAGATGCAATTGGCGCCCGACGGGCTGAGAGTAAGGAAACCGCGATGCGCCGGATGGAGAACCACGGCGCCGAAATTGTCACCACTGAAATGGTGCTGTTTGAGTGGCTCGAAACAGCAGAACATCGTAATTTCCGCCAAATTTTGCGGGTGATTAAATAGTCAACTCTGTTGCGGGGCACTCGCTCTCCGTCACTTCCGCTGCGACTTGCAATCTGCATTGCAGTGCGTACTCCGTTCATCGGGCTCTGTCGTGCCCTGCGTCCTGGCGGTGATTTATTTCGTTGAACGAGGTCGGTCACTTCGTCAGTCGCTGTCCTTAGGGCTCAGCGTGCCGAGAGAGTCTCGTCGATGACCCGCTAAACGACTGGGTCGTCGGTCAACTAGCGAAAGGCGCGGTTCAAAGTTTTGGTGTCTGCTTCGCCCTGGCAGGGTGTGACGTCGCCGGCGCCATTCGCGTGGGCTAGCAGCACAAGTTGCGACCGCCGCTCAGGCTCGGCGAGAGAAGATAGCATTGGCGACGTCGCCAACGGCCTCGACCGCTTCGCCGCAATCTGAGAAGCACACAATCCTGCACGGGCATGCTTCCAGACCTTCGTACCGCCAGGGGAAAGCGCCGATGACGAAGCGCTGGTTGAGAACTTTTTCTATGTCGCCGCCGATGTTCTCAGCATGGATCAGTCCTTCAGAAAACGCGTAGCTATGAAACGGAAACATGTTCTCGGTGACGTGCCGGCGGGACTTCTTATGCACGTAGTGAAAATCGCCAAAGAATTCCTCGCAGCTTTTGCCGACTCTCTGCTCGAAGCGCTTGGCAATGTCGGGTCGCATCAAGCGGATCGAAGTGTTCATCGAATGATCGGCGGAGCCGCAGTCGATGCCGAACCATTTGATCTTCTTCTTCAGCATCCACTCTAGCAATTCGATTGTGCCGCCCGGATGCATGCAAAAATAGCGCACCAGGTCTTGTTCCTTCTGGCCCTCCCAGTATCGCTGCCAGCCGGTGTGGATGATAAGGATATCCCCCTGCTTGATCTCCACTGGAGCGCGCTCGATCATTTCAGGAGTGATCACCGCCCAATCGTCCATGTGCTGCGAGATGTCGACGACAGCGCCGGGACCCACGAGGAAATCGAGCGGATACGAGGCCATGTCACCCATGCCATCGGTTCCGTGCATGGCGCCATCGATATGGGTGCCGACGTGCAACGCGGTGTCTATCCGCTGCGCGACGATCATCTTGGTTTGCAGGTTTTGAGCATAATACATCTGATTGCCGGCATAACCGACCCAGCCGGGCGTGTGCACATTCATCAGATGGGAGAGATCGACGATTTTCATAGCGACACCTGATGGCTTAACTCGGCGGCAATGGCGAGGGGATCGAGCGACGGGAGGATGCGGGCGGGCGTCAGTACAACGTTCTATTGTCCGGCACATGGACTATCGATAATCCAATAGTCTGCGCGCGGTGCCTCCTTGACTCCCATATAATCGGACATTTTTTGATAATATCGAATGGAAGCCGGTGAAGCAACGATGCCCTCCTGAGAAGCCGCGGATCCGCGGCGGCGAAGGCGACTTCGACTGGGAACGAGACACACGCTAGCGGCGTCTCGTGTCCGATGGCGGCCGTCATTCCCGTCGGTGTTGCCCACACCACGCCGAGCACGCAGGCTGCCATTGGGCTGCGCATCCGTGAGTTGCGACGGGCGCGCGGCATGACCTTGCAGGCGCTCGCCGCGACCACGAACCCTGGTCCATTCCCATGCTCAGCCTGGTCGGGGTCGGCGATCTCTTCGCCTACAGCTCCCGCCGCCCGCACCGGTTCTGGAATCACGGCAAGAAGAAAGTTCGAACGCTGTGGTTCAACTTCAAGGGCGCTTGAGCCTGACGACGATCAGGCCCGCGCAAACTTCATATGCGAAGACGGTGCATTGGCTGCAGTGATCTGCCGGCGCCATTCGGCCACCAGGTCGTCGCTTTGCGCAACCAGCCCGATATGCAGCGAAACCATTTTCAGCGCCGCATCTTCCATCTCGGCATTGGTGCCACGAACGAGATCCTGCGCAACTGTGACCCGATAGCCCAGGTTGCTGGCGTCGAATGCGCTATTCAGGATGCAGCAGTCGGTCATGCAACCGTCGAGCACCAGCCGTTTCACACCCATATTGCGCAACAGGAAATCGAGATCGGTCGGATAAAAGGCCGACAAGCGCTTCTTGGTTTCCACAACGTAATCGCCGTCGGCGACGTCGGTGACGAATTGCGTCCAGCGGCTGCCTTGCATGGCGTGCTGATCGGAATTTGGAATGGCGCCAACATGAAGTGGGAACACGAAACGCCACGCGGACTTGACGCCGTTGATGTCATCGCTGCCGTCGCGCCGCAATACGCTTTTGACATGGATCACCGGAACGCCGAGTGAGCGAGCGGCGGCGTGAAAGCGGTTCACTCCTTCGACCACGTCGCGCGCCCGAGGAGCGGGGCACGGGCAATCCGGCGTGTCGGCCAAGTGCCCTTGATGAAGATCGATCGAGACGATCGCGGTGTCCGCGACCGCTAGGAATTCCTCGAAACCCTCTGGCAAGGGCCTTCGTTCGCCGTATACAAAAGCCTCCATATCGCTCTCCCTGCGGCGCGTCTTTCACGCGCTTTCCCGTGACCAAAATGCATCCCTAACGATCCGGCGAAATGCCGCCGGCGGGCGGGAGTGCGGGCAAATGGGTAGTTGCACCCTCAATGTCCTATAACGCGACCGGCGCCGTTTCAATAAATATAACATTTTGAGTCTTACTCACGTCCACTGTTGGCTTTTGGGTGTGTCGACCGCGCTGGCGCAAAGCTAATCAGGACTCGATCAAAGAGCGCTGAATTGGGAGGGTCAATGTTGGGAAGACTCCTCGTTGTTATCCCGCGATCGCGGCCTCGGCGGGCCCGGCAGGCGCATTCACTCTAGATGGTTCGCCAAGATCGCTTCGATTTACCTCACCGGCAAGGATGACGGCGGGTGGCAGCAGACGATCGAGCGGGAACCCGATCTTGCAAACAAAATCGCGGGTGGCCGCCGGAGGCCGGTCGATTGCGCGTCTTGCAACATCCGTTTTCTGTACGAAGGTATCGATCCGCTTCGCTGTTAGCGGACTCCGTTTTCGATGCCGGACCACGTATACAAACACTATCTGAAAGACTTCGTTTGACGGCTTGGGATGTCGCGTTGACTTTGGAGGATCGTGACACGTATATGAAATGCAAGCTCGCAAATTTGTACTTGAAAGGAAAAGTGTCCGGTGAAACCTGCGCCGTTCGTCTATCACGCGCCGAAAACCGTCGAAGACGCAGTGGCGAAACTTGCGGAATTGGGCCCTCAGGACGGCCGCGTGCTCGCCGGCGGTCAAAGCTTGGTGCCGATGATGGCGTTTCGCATGGCGCGGCCGGCGCATTTGATCGACATTAATCTGGTAGCAGGTCTCGATCGGCTGGCAATTGAGTCCGATAAACTTTCGATTTGCGCTTGTGTGCGTCACGCCGCGTTTCATAGTCCAGTCGCTCCCGGGCCGACCGGCGCGCTCCTTTCCAGTGTGGTCTCAAATATCGCACATTATCCGATACGGCTCCGCGGCACGTTTTGCGGCAGTTTAGCGCATGCCGACCCGGCGTCCGAGTGGTGCCTTACCGCGGTGACTCTCGGAGCTGAGATCGTCGCTGCAAGCAGCCGCGGCCGCCGCGTTATCGCCGCCGACGATTATTTCGAAGGCATGATGGCAACGGCACTCGCGGACGATGAATTGCTGCTCGAGACGCGCCTGCCGTTGCTTCCGCCAGATACCCGGTTTGGCTTTTATGAATTCAGCCGCCGCGTCGGCGACTACGCGATTGCAATGGCCCTCGTTACCTTCAGGATAAAGAATGGTGTGGTCGTCGAGCCGCGCGTCGGGATCGGCGGCGTGGAGGGGCGGTCGCGACGGAATTCGGCGGCGGAGGCGGCGCTCGCCGGTCGCGAGGCCAACAGCCAAAACTTTCGCGATGCAGCGGAAGCAGCGGCCGGGGTGGTCCAGCCGCTGGAAGACGTGCATTCCGATGCAGCTTTTCGCCGGGATCTGGTGCGCGCGGTAACGCGCCGCGCACTCGAGCGGGCCGCAGCGTGACGGCGGGCGCCAACGAGACGACGTCCGCGTGGGTGGGTCGCTCGATCCGGCGGCTTGAGGATCCAGCGCTGCTGACCGGCCGCGGCAGGTTCACCGCCGATCTGCCGGCGGTACACCAAGTCCGCTTTGTGCGCAGCCCGGTCGCGGCGGGTCGCATCGTTAAGATCACCGCGCCCGACAACGCCAATATCGTGACGGCAGACCACCTGAAATCGATGAAACCGATCGCGCCGGCGCTGCACAAGTTCGGCTACGTGTCGGTCGAGCAGCCGATTTTGGCGTCCGAGGCGGTCCGGTTTGTCGGTGAATTGATTGCTGCGGTAGTGGCTTCGAGCGAAGCGGAAGCTGAAGATATTGCCGACGAGGTTTTGGTGGAAATTGAAGAGGCAGCGGCCGTCATAGATAGCCGCGCCGCCCTCGCCGACGGCGCGCCGCTCATTCATCACCATGTCGTCCGCAATCTCATCGTTGACGGCAAAGTCGAAACGCCGGGATTTGCTGACGTGCAAATGGCAGCGCAGCGCCAGGTCCAACTGGAAGCACGCTCGCATCGGCAGAACGCGTCGCCGCTGGAGGCGCGCGCAGGCCATGCCGCATACGAGCCGGTGTCCGGGCGTGTTACGTTGACCTGCGCCACCCAGATGCCGCACTTGATGCGCACCGCCATTGCCGACCTGATTGGCATGCCGGAAAGCGAACTGCGTGTCGTAGCGCCGGATGTCGGCGGCGGTTTCGGCCAGAAAATGTCGCTCGTTCCCGAATACGTTGTGCTGGTCTGGCTTGCCAGGAACCTGCGCAGTTCGGTCGCCTGGACCGAGGACCGGCGCGAGAATTTAGTCGCGTCGTTTCACAGTCGGGATCAGCACATTCGCTTGCGGGGAAGCTTCGACGCCGACGCCCGACTTGTCGCGCTTGCTGCGGAAGTGATCGCCAATATCGGCGCCTATTCCTGCTATCCGACCACCGGCGCGGTCGAGCCGCTGATGGCGATGGCCGAATTGCCCGGCCCTTATGACGTGCGCGCCTATTCCTGTGTCGCACGCGGCGTGCTCACCAACACGTGCCCGACGGCGCCGTATCGCGGCGTATCACGGCCGGTAATCACCATGGCGCTGGAGCGGCTGATGGATCTTGCCGCCGCGCAATTTGGAATCGATCCGGTCGAAATCCGGCTGCGCAATCTAATCGATAAGTTTCCCTACACGTCGGCGACCGGACTCGTATTCGACGAAGGAAGCTATAGACAGACTCTGGAGATGGCAGCCGAGGCGCTCGATCTTCCGGAATTTCGCAGGCGTCAGAACCTTGCGCGATCCCAAGGGCGTTACCTCGGCATCGGCTTCGCCGCGTTTTCAGAACGCACAGGCTACGGCACTCCGGCTTTCGCGGCGCGCGGAATGGGCGTGACGCCCGGTTGGGAAACCGTCGAAATCACAATGGACCCTTCCGGCTTTGTCGAGGTTCGAATTGGAGCAAGCCCGCACGGCCAGGGCCTGCGCACGACGCTGGCTCAGCTCGTCGCCGACGAACTCGGGCTCACCCCGGATCGTATCAAGGTGGTTCATGGCGATACCGACCGCACGCCGTATGGATGGGGTACTTTTGCGAGCCGGTCGCTAGTTATAGCCGGAGGCGCGAGCGTGTTGGCGGCTCGCAAGGTCAATGCGAAGCTGAAAAAGATGGCGAGCACGCTCCTGGAAGCCGCCGCTGACGATATCGTGCTCGAAGGGGGCGTTGCGCGCGTCGCCGGAACCGACCGCGCGATGCCGATCGAGTTGCTGGCACGAACCGCCTATCATCAATCTCACCTATTCAGGGGCGAGATCGATCCGGGGATTTCCGAGAGTGCGACCTACGACCCGCCCGGTACATTCTCGAATGCCTGTCACGCAGGCATTGTCGAGGTCGATACCGAGACCGGGCGGGTAACCATCGATAAATTTGTGGTTGCCGAAGACGCAGGCCGCATTGTCAATCCGATGATCGCCGACGGCCAGATTCTCGGCGGCGTCGCGCAAGGAATTGGCAACGCGCTTTTTGAGGAAATCGTGTACGACGAGAATGGTAACATTCTTACCGCGACGCTGGCCGATTTTCTGGTACCGACCAGTCGTGACATCCCGCCGATCGAACTGCTGCATCTGAAAACGTTGAACGGAACGACGATCACCCGGTCGAAAGGTCTTGGCGAAGGCGGCGCCATTGGCGCGCCGGCCGCGATCCTCAACGCTATCAACGACGCGATTGCGCCCTTCGGTGTAGCCATCAACGAAATGCCGGCGACCCCGCAGCGCATTCGCGCGGCGTTGCGCCACGCAGAGAAGCAACACACATGAGCGAACGTGCCGAAATTACGCTGACGATCAACGGCCGGACTTACGTCATCAGCGTCGAGTTGCGCCGGACGCTGGTCGACGCGATCCGCGACGATTGCGGCCAGACCGGCACCCACATCGGCTGCGAGCACGGCGTCTGCGGCGCCTGCACGGTGCTCGTCGAAGGCGAGCCGGTTCGGTCGTGCCTGATGTTCGCGGTGCAGGCGGATGGCAAGAATATCCGCACCGTGGAAGGACTGGCGAACGGCGACGAGCTTAACGTGCTGCAACGAGCGTTCATGGAAAACCACGGCTTGCAGTGCGGCTTCTGTACGCCCGGATTTCTGATGCTGATCACCGGCGTGCTGGAGCTCAAACCCGACATCAGCGACGAGCACCTCGTCGAGGTGCTGTCGTCCAATCTCTGCCGGTGTACCGGGTACCAGAACATCCTAAAAGCGGCGCGGTGGGCGGCGGCCGAAATGCGACGGCATTGAAAATACCCGGAAGCGGGCTCGGACGAGCGAACGATGGCGCTATCAAAACAACCAGTAGCATTCGTCGGCCGCTCGCTCCCACGCCTTGAGGATCGACCGCTTCTGACCGGTCAGGGCCGCTTCGCCGCGGACATTTCATTTTCCGGCCAATTGTACATGCGCGTAGTGCGGTCGAATTTTGCCCACGGCCGGTTGCGCGCGATCGACGCGAGCGCGGCGCTTGCGAAACCCGGCGTTCACGCAGTGTGGACCGCCACCGATGTCGCCGACATTCCGCCGATCGACTTCCGACAGAGCCGGGTGGAAGGGCTCGATCACTACCGTCAGCGGGTGTTCGCCACCGACGTGGTGCGCTATGTCGGCGAGCCGGTCGCCGCTGTGTTTGCGAGCGATCCCTATCTCGCCGAAGATGCCGCCGAGCTGGTCGCGCTCGACGTCGACGAATTGCCCGTAATCTTGAATGCTGTCGATGAGCCGGGCGAATTTGAACCGGGCCGCCGCACCGAGCCCGCGATCGTGCGCAAGGGCTATGGTGACGTAGACACCGTTTTCAGCACCGCGCCCATAATCGTTGAAGCGAAATTCTCGATCGGGCGCCACTCCGGCGTGCCGCTTGAGACCCGGGGCGCGATCGCCCGCTATGATGGAGAGCGCGACGTTCTCGAACTGCACGGCGCGGCCAAGGTGCCGCACTGGAACCGCGATCAGATTGCTCTGATGCTGGGGCGGCCTGCCACTTCCGTTCATCTTTACGAAGGGCATGTCGGCGGCGGGTTCGGCATCCGCGGTGAGCTTTATCCCGAGGATGTATTGGTCTGCGCGGCGGCTCTGCGGATGAAGCGGCCGGTGAAGTGGATCGAAGATCGCCGCGAACACCTGATTGCGGCTAACCATTCTCGCCAGCAGGATCATCACGTTCGCGCCGCGGTGGATCGCGACGGGCTGATTCTCGGACTCGAGGACCAAATATTTCATGATCAGGGCGCCTATGTGCGGACCCATGCGGCTACCGTTCCCGATCTCACCGCGGCGATGCTGCTTGGGCCTTACCGTATTCCTGCCTATCGCGCGGCGGTGCATATTCGGCTGACCAACAAGACACCGTGTGGAACCTATCGGGCGCCCGGTCGTTTCGAGAGCACCTTCGTGCGCGAGCGGTTGCTCGACGTGATCGCCGACAAGCTTCACCTCGACCGCGTCGAGATCCGCCGCCGAAATCTGATCTCAACACAGGAAATGCCGTATGCGCGTCCACTGGATACGCTGGGCACCAAAATCGTGCTCGATTCTGGCGACTACGCAGCCCTACTCGACAAGGCTCTGGTTGCAACGGAATGGCCGCGGCTTCAGGAAAGTCTCGCGGAGCGTCGCGCGGCCGGCGAACTTGTCGGTGCCGGTGTTGCGCTGTTCGTAGAAAAAAGTGGGCTCGGTCCGTTCGACGAGGTCAGGATCAGTATCGACGACGACGGCATCGTCGAGGTCATCAGCGGTTCTGCTTCGGTCGGGCAGGGCATGGAAACTGTGATCGCGCAAATCTGTGCCGACGCCCTTGGCGTGGACTACCGCAAAGTGCGCGTCATCCACGGTCAAACCGACCGCATTGAGCACGGAATGGGCGCATTCGCGTCGCGCGTCACGGTCATGACTGGAGAAGCAACGCGGGTCGCGGCATCGGCACTCAAGGTCAAAGCGATCGAGGCGGCGTCGGGACTGTTACAGACGCCAGCCGCGGTCCTCGACGTGGTGGAAGGCAAAGTCGTGCGCATCGACGGTGTTGGACCGTCGATCGGTCTCGGCGCAGTCGCTCGCGCGCTGTCACTCGCCGCGAATGTCGACGAACCGGGGCTTTCGGCGGAGGGCTCGTTCCGCTGCAATCATATGAATTATCCCTATGGGGTGCATATTGCGGTGGCCCGCGTAGACCGGGATACGGGTGCGATCGCCATCGAGCGCTACCTTGTTGCCTATGACGTCGGCAAGGCGGTCAACCCGATGCTGATCGAGGGACAGATCGTCGGTGGCTGCGTGCAGGGGATTGGTGGCACGTTGTTCGAGGAGTTTTTGTATGACGAGCGCGGCGAGCCGCTGTCGGTAACGCTGGCTGACTATCTGATGCCGACCGCGCTCGAGGTGCCATCGGTCGAGGTCATAATTTGCGAAGACGCGCCCAGCCCCCTCAATCCAATGGGCCTGAAGGGCGCCGGCGAAGGGGGCGCCAATGCGGTTGGGGCGGCCATCGCCGCGGCCATCGACGACGCT
This sequence comes from uncultured Alphaproteobacteria bacterium, assembly GCA_963791955.1. Taxonomy (GTDB): domain Bacteria; phylum Pseudomonadota; class Alphaproteobacteria; order Rhizobiales; family Xanthobacteraceae; genus BOG-931. The sequence goes on along the minus strand of CAWBUO010000014.1, from coordinate 330,411 downwards.
CTCGGCGTGCCCAGTGCCGTCACCGAACTGCCGATCATGCCACAGCGGCTGCGTCGCCTAATCGGGTGCTCTGAACGGTCAGGCCTGCTGGACCGTTCGAGCACAGCAAACAGTATTTCTTAGCGAACTACGATTGAAGCTGCTGGCGGTCATCGACCACATTGATGGTCATTCGTAATCAGGTTGCAACGGGCACCTCTCTTGAAAACCCAACTAAGATGGGTTATGTCCAATGGTGACGGTCCACCGCGCCTACGGCTTCCGGTTTGTGATTTTCTCGAACGATCACAGTCCGGCGCATGTGCACGTGTTCGGACAGGGTGGCGAAGCGAGGATCGCTTTGGAAGGCCCAGGTGGGATCACACTCGATTGGGTCGCCGGCATCAGCCGAGGCAATGTGCGCAAACTGATGCAGGAAGTGCAGCGCGAGCAGGAGTGGCTCATCGCGATGTGGAGGACAATTCATGAGCGATGATGTGGGAACGATGATCGCGGAGGCCGAACGGCGTGGCCAACGCTCGCTGCGTACCGAACCTCGCGCCCGCGCCGCCCGATACGATCGCAGGACCGGCCGCGTCCACGTTGATCTGACAAACGGGTGCACGTTCGCCTTTCCGGCGCGCAACGCCCAAGGGCTGGAACGCGCCAGCGACACGGAACTGGCACAAGTCGAAATTCTCGGGCTCGGACTCGGGCTGCACTGGGACCATCTCGATGTCGACCTCAGCGTTCCGGGATTACTCGCCGGACTGTTCGGCACGAAAGCCTATATGGACCGCCAGCGAGCCGCACGGGCGGGCGCAGCAACGTCGGCTGCAAAGGCGGCAGCAGCACGGCGCAACGGCGCCAAAGGCGGTCGCCCGCGCAAGCCCGCGGCGGCAAGGAAGGCGTGACTCCGGGCAGTTCGCCTTTTCGGCGAAGTGCTGCGAAGCGGCGCGAAATCCTGCGAGAGAATGTTAGTTTCCAGTTCCTCTCCCTCCGCCACCACGCAGAAATACTCTACAACACCCTCCTTTTCGCTCCGCTACCCGCTGATACCCGAGTTGCGAGGCGTGCGTCTCCCCGGAGCGGGTCTGGGGGCGCTGCCGCCGCGCTCGATTTCGTCAAGGACGGTCAACATCCTTCGGAGGACCTTCAAGTTTCGACGGACCGTTATGAGGACTTCTCCAGCTATGATGCGTTCTATAAGGGCGAGCCAAGCCCAGAATTTTTGGCCAAACGGTTTGGTCCTGCAGGCGACGGCCAGCAGTATCATCACATTGTGACCCAGGGCGGTACCAACGCGCACAATATATCGCCGGAGCAGCTGCAGAACACCGACAATATCATTCGCTTGCCGACGATCCTACATGAGGCAGTAAACGGTGCGTATCTGAAGGACTCCCTGATCCAAACATGAACATGTATCAATGGCTGCAAACGCAGCCCTATGACGTTCATCGCGAAGAAGGGGTCAAAATCCTAAGAGAGCTGCATATCCTCAAATAATTTCCAGGATCGTGTGGAGACTACATGGAAATCGATCAAGCGATAATCCAGTTTAGAATTAACCTGGACGACTGGTTCGACAAGAATCACGCAACGTTTGAATCCCAAGACCGCGCCGCACAGGGCACGGCGCTGCTTCGCGGATTTGATCTAGTCAAGAAACTTGATCGACTGAAAGCTGATGGAATGGCCGCAATTGCGGCGTTGCTCGCTCGAAACGAGTCGATTTCAAGCGATGAGCGCGTCGCGTCCCTCCTCCGGGGATTCGAATTCGCCGCACGGCTTGCGGATATTCTTTATGACGAGTTGCTGGATACCGACGGCGAACGTGCGGTTCGGCGTTCGATGGACGCCATCGTCCAAGCCTTGGATAAGATCGGCCGCGGCAGGGCGGCGCTGGAAGCGCTATTCGAGAGTCCAGACGCCCGAGCACGTGGCAGTGCGGCGGCCTACTTGATCGATTTGGTTCCCGAGCGGGCCGTCCCCTTGCTTGGAGAAATCGAGCAAAGTGAGCATGCGAATAGCGCTCATTTCAATGCGCATTGGGCACTTCTAGCTTGGGAGCGCGAACGAAAATCGCGGTTTAATTATCTCAACGAGAAGCCGGTGCACAGGTAGTCTATGCGGCGACTGGGAATTACCGTGTCAAGTCGCCGCGAACTTGAGCGAAATCCTGCGAGAGAATGTTAGTTTCCAGTTCCTCTCCCTCCGCCACCGCCACTTTGTCCTTGTTCGCGGCTGTTTAATTTCACGCTGATATTAGGGTTTCTCGCGGTTGTCGGATTAGTATTGCGGTTGGCGTTTGTCGCGAAATGCCGCCAGGCCCTCGGCAAGATCTTTGCCGCCAGTGTGCCTGGCGAAAGCCTCAAGCTCTGCTTGAAAGCCGTCATAGCTAGTCGCGTTGAAATAAGCGCGCGCGAGACCTTTGATCTGCGCGAGCACTTCCGGGCTCTGTCGGGAAAACTGCGCCGCAATTTCCTTGGCGCGCGTGTGGAGCTGCTCGGCGGGGACGACTTCGTTGATTAGGCCCCAACCGCAGAGCTCACGCGCCGAGAACAAGCTCGCGGAGAAGAAAAGCTGCATCGCGCGATTGACAGGTAGCTTTCGCAGCAGACGAACGGTGGCGCCGCCGGCCGGGACCACTCCGTATTTTGCGTGGCCGTCGCCCATTTTGACGTTTTCGGAGGCGACCAGGACGTCGCAACACAGCAGAAGCTCGAGCCCTCCCGCCACCGCTGTGCCGTTCACGGCGCCGATGACCGGGACAGGCAAGGATTCCAGCTTCGCAAAAACGCGCTGATTGAAGGCAAGAGTTTCAATCAGCTGCCGCGGGTTGCTTTGAACCTGTTCGAAGAACTCCAGCAGGTCGCCGCCGGCGGAGAAGGCTCGGCCATGACCGGTGACAATAACAGCGCGCAACGTCCGATCCGCTGCAATCAGATCCAACACGCCTTCCAGCGCATGCATCACACTCTTCGAGAGGGCATTGAGGGCATCCGGCCGATTCAAGGTGATGACGGCCACGCCGTTTGCGCGTTCAAGGATGACCTCATCAGGCGGGCGCGATTGCGCCGATCGCCCCTCGACCAGATAGCTTTGCGGCAGAGATGCAAGGCTCTCCGCCAGTTCGCAAACCCGCGCGCCATCATCGGTGTCGACAGCGATTCGAACGCGGGTATTCAGCTTTTCGTCTTTGTCGATAGTGATCTCGGCGCCGACCGCTGCGCCGAACAGACGCTCGATTTCGAGCGTGACCTTTTCTTTAATGGCAAGGTCCCGCAATGCCGGCTTGAAGATTTTACCAACCGCCGTGACCGGCAGACCCTCCAAAACCACGACCTGTTTGGGCTTCGCGGGCGGCTCCATGATGTTGCGCTCAAGATGGATTCGCAGGCCGCGCAAATCGATTTCTTGTCCGGGTGCGGGTGCCACAAAAAGAATCGGCACCTCTCCCGCATATTGATCGGGCATGCCGACGGCTGAACTGATTTGCACGCCGGCAAAATTGTTGGCAACGTCTTCTATAGCCGCAGGATCGATATTGTGTCCGCTACGGACGATAAGATCCTTGGCGCGCCCGGTCAGGACCAGCCGTTCATCCTTGGTCAGGTAGCCGATATCGCCGGTGACCAGCCAACCTGCATCCGTCAGTACGCCAAAATTGTGCGCCGAATCGACGTAGCCTGGAAACACCTGCGGACCTTGAACAAGCACCAGGCCGCTCGTGAGCGGGGCGCATTGCTCGGGGGTCTTGTCCTCGCTGCCGAATGCGGCAATTAGGGTCTTCGCGTAAGGCGCCCGGAAACCGACGCTGCCGGCAAGCGGCTCGCCCCGGCCGGGATTAAAGGCGATTGCCGCCGCGGTCTCGGTCATGCCGTAGGTTTCAAAAAGCCGTATGCCGGTGCGCTTCTCGAACCGTTCGCCGACAGCCCTCGGCAAAACCGCGCCCCCCGTCAGTGCCATCCGCACGGAGGCGACCGCGCTGTTTCCGATCGGCACCTCGGCGAGCGTCGCAATGGAAGTTGGAACGCCGCTGACGATCGTTGCCTGAAATCGCTCAACGATGCTCCAGTAGTTTTGAATGACTCGCGGAAGTCGTAGGCTGTAAGGGGACGGGATGATGACGTGCCCGCCCGCTGCCAAAATCGACAGTCCCGCCGTCAGCGTGCCTCCGACGTGGAAGAGCGGGAAGCCGTTGATCGCGGTATCGAACTCGTCCAGCCCGTGAACCTGGGCAAAGCTCCAGGCAGCATGGATTTGGTTCCCGTGTGTCAGACGGACCAGCTTCGGGCGTCCGGTCGTCCCGCCGGTATGGAACAGCGCGCATACGGTGTTGCGGTCTGCCGTAAGCTGAAAGTCCAGGGTGTCGCGCTGCGCTGACAGGCTTTCATCGAAGCCGGCGATCCTGCGACCGGGATCGCTGTTGCCGCCGACCACCAGAATCCGTTGAAGCGACGGCACGCGGTCGATGACGGTGTTGGCCTTCTGCCAGAGTGCGGCGTCATCGGCCTCGGACGGAATGACAAGCACGGTCGCCCGTTCGGCAATCAGGAGATCAGCGATTGCTTCGGCGCTGAGCAGAAAGTTTATTGTGCTGGCGACACCGGCGACTTGAGCGCCAAGGAGAGCCGGTGGCATCCGGGGAAGCGCGGGACAAAGGAACGCGACAACACCGCCGGCCGGCGATATGCCGAGCGACCGAAACAGATTGGCCGATCGGGTTATCTCATCGAGCAATCCCTTGTGCGAGAGTGTGACGGCGCTCTCTTCGGGATCGCCGGTCGGCAGGACCGTCAGCGCGGCTCGCTCCGGATGAAGCTGCGCGGTCGCCTCGAACAGCTGATAGAGATTGCGAGCGGGTACCAGCTCATCGTAGGGCGATTGTTCCAGCGCCACGATGTCGGCGATCGTCGTGACGGTCCTGGAAAATTTGGTCGTTCTTGGCGCGCTAACCGGCATAGCGATCCCTCTCTGCCCTTTGCCGACGTCACTCAATGCACCGATGGCTATCGAATTGGCACTCCAAGCTTCGCGCGTTCGGCGTCACGCAACTCGCGGCGGAGGATTTTTCCGGTTGTGGTCATCGGCAACGCCGCGACGAACGTGATGTCGCGCGGTACTTCATGCCGCGCCAGGCGTTCTCGAACGAAATCGCGGATCTCCGCCGCCAGTTGCTGGCCTTCGGAAAAGCCATCCTTCAACACCACGAAAGCCTTGATCGATTCTGTGCGCACCGGATCGGGTACGCCAATGACTGCAGCCATGACGATCGCAGGATGGCGGCTCAAAGCATCCTCGATCTCTGCGGGGCCGATGCGATAGCCGCCGCTGGTGATGATATCGTCGGCACGGCCCTGAAACCAGAAATAGCCGTCGGTGTCGCGAGTTGCGAGGTCACCGGTGATAAGCCAACCGTTGGCGTATTTGTCGCGCGTTGCCTCCGGACTTTTCCAGTATTCAAGCATCATCACGGGGTCAGGACTTCGGATGGCCAGATTCCCCGTTGCGCCGCGCGGCAATTCTTGGCCGGCATCGTCGACCACGGCAGCGACGTGGCCGGGGACCGCGCGACCGATCGAGCCGGGCTTGACCGGCATGACGTTAGCATTCGAGCCGAGGCAAAGATTGCATTCGGTCTGACCGAACGCTTCGTTGACCGGAATTTTCAGTACTTCTGAGCCCCACTCGAGCAGTTCCTTCCCGACGGATTCGCCTCCTGAGATGATTGCGCGCAACTTCACGCCATGGCGGCCGACGGGATCGGATACCTGGCGCATCATTCGGAGCATTGTCGGCGTGAACAGGCCGGTGCGAACCTGATAGCGGCCAATCATCGCGAACGCCTGCTCTGGATCGAAGCGTTGCGCCCGGAACGTCAAGACCGGAACGCCGTGATACCAGGCCGGCATCAGCACATCCATCAGGCCTGCGAGCCACGCCCAATCGGCGGGCGACCACATCAGGTCGCCCGGCTGCGGGAAGAAATCGTAGCCAAACTCGGCGCCCGGCAGATGTCCAAGCATGGACCGGTGCGCCTGCAGCGCGCCTTTCGGGTTGCCGGTCGTGCCCGAAGTGAAGTTTAAGAAGGCCGGATCGTCAGCCATCGTGTCGACATTGGCGAACGTGTCGCGGCCCGCCTTGATCAACTCGATGAGAGACTCGGCTTCTGGCGCTTGCCCGTCGATGATGTAGCAGCGCTCAGTTTCCGGCGCCATCGCTCGAGCCTCCGCAACCTTGGGGAGGTTTTCCAGATCGGTGATGACGACGCGGATACCGACGTGATTAAGGCGGTAGGCGATCGCGTCCGAGCCGAACAGAGGCGATACCGGTACCGATACGAATCCGGCTTTCCAGCAAGCGACATGCGCAATGGCCGTCCAAGGGTTCTGGCCGAGCAGCAGCATAACCCGGTCGCCGGCGACTAGCCCGAGCGAAACCAGAAGGTTCGCCAGTTGATTGGCCTTGCGCTGGACTTCGAGAAAGGTCATTCGCCAGACTTTGCCATCGGCGCCTTCGCCAATCAGCGCAATTTTGTCCGCGTCCGCCGCGTGGCGATCACACACGTCGGCTGCGATGTTGTAGCGCGCCGGGATGTTCCAGCGAAACGAGGCGTAAAGTTCTTCGTAGGTCTTGAATTTTTCCATGACCGCGATCGTCGCTGTTAGTGCCGCTGCGGACTGTTGCGTGACATGATCCGCCGGGCCAGCGCGTGCCGGTGGACTTCGGATGGGCCGTCATAGATCCGAAATGGACGGATGTCGCGATAGATGCGTTCAACGACTGTGTCGCGGGTGATGCCGATCGATCCAAGTATTTGCAGGCTGCGATCGACCACCCGGCCGAGGGCCTCGGAACAGAACACTTTGGATATGCTGGTTTCGTTGCGCGCATGCTCGTGACGATCCAGCAGCCAAGCCGCCTGCCATATGGTCAGGCGCGAGAGGTGCAAATCGATCTCGTTGTCGGCAAGCATGAAGCCGACGCCCTGATGCTCGCCGATGGTGCGGCCGAAGGAGTGACGCCGCTTGGCATGTTCGGCGGCGATGGCGTGGCATCGCCGTGCTGCGCCAAGCCAGCGCATGCAATGGGTCAGGCGGGCCGGTCCCAGCCGGACCTGCGCGTTGCGGAAACCTTGTCCAATCTGCCCCAGCACGCGATCAGGCGTAACATGCACGTCGTCGAACGAGACCTCGGCATGCCCGCCGGGCGAATTGGTGTCGATGGTTTCCAACAGGCGGTCGACACGAAAACCTTTCGCATCCATGTCAACCAGGAACATAGTCGCGCCCAGATCGGCACCTCGCGCATCGAGCGTTCGCGCCATGACGATGTTGATGGTTGCCTCCGGTACGCCGGTGATCATCCACTTGCGGCCATTGATCAGAAATCCGTCGGCAACTTGTTGGGCGGTGGTCTGCAGTAGTGACGGATCCGAGCCGGCGCCGTCGGTCACAGTCTCGGTCATGGAGAACACGGAGCGAATTTCCCCGCGCACCAGCGGACCGAGCCACCGCGCCTGCTGCTCCGGCGTGGCGATCTGGTGGAGCAAATTGACGTTGCCTTCGTCCGGAGCCTGGATATTGAGCGCCAGTGGCCCAAGCGTCGACCAGCCGGCGGCTTCAAACACGATGGCCATGCCGCAGTGATCAAGTCCCAGACCGCCGTATTCCTTCGGTCCGTGCGGCGACAATAGGCCCGCTTCGCGACCCAGCGCGACAAGCTCGCGGCGCAACTCTTCCGAAGCGCCGTGTGCCGTCTGGCGTTTATCGTTCTCGAAGGGGATAATTTTTTCATCAATAAAACGTTGAACGCGGTCGCGCAGCTTCGCAAGTTCCCCTGGAATCTCGAAGTCGATCACGTCTTCCTCCGCACGGTCCGTCAATTCCCGCGGGCCGCCAAATCGATGCCGCGCATCAACAAAGCCGGGATCGAAGGGACGAAGCGTTCCCATAGCTCGTCGGTTCGCTTGCCACTGCGATGCAGTTTCACGTTCAGAAAGGCAATCGCGACGATACGAAAATGAGCAAGTCCCTGGTACCAGTTGATCCGGGACAGCGCCGGACCGCTCGCCTCGCCATACGCTCTAATCAGATCATCCCGCGACACCGGCGCGACCGGTTGCCAATTTTGTTCCCATGATTGACCGTCCGACATCATGAGCAGCCATCCGACGTCCAATCCTTGGGAGCCGATTGACGCCAATTCCCAATCGATCAACGTCTCGGCCCGGTCATCGACATAGAGAATATTGCCCGGCTGAAAATCGCCATGGACGACGCCAATCGGTTCCTCGTCCGGAAGATGCTCTGCAAGCAGATCGTAAAGCTCGGTTGCTGCGGCTAGCCATTGTGGATTCTGGGCGTGGCGAAGGAGCGCTTTCCAGTTTTCCAGTTCCTGTCTCAGCGGCCGCGGCTTCTCCCAGTCGGGTAATGCGGTCTGCCAATCGACGTTGTGCAGCCGCGCCAGCAAGCGGGCGGCCTGAAGCCATAGCTCGCGTAGTCGCGCCGGATCGCGCGAAAACGAGCAGTGAGGTGCCCAGACCAGAAATATCCGGCCCGGCTTTCGCTCCATCACGATGAAGGGCGTACCCAGCACATCGTCTTCTGGCGAAGCCCACGGAACAGCCGGCACAGGCATTCCGGCTTTCTTCAATCCGCGGAGCAGGGGAGCCTGTCGATAGACATCGGTGTTGCCGCGGCGCGTCACTCCGACGGGAGCGAGTTTCAGTACGAAGGAGTCAATCGGCTCGCCGGCGGCAGTAGCCACATCGAAGCCGAAGGTCAGCCCGGCATGGCCGTCTTCCATCGGGTTTAGATTGACGACCTGCGTGTTTGCGCCAAATTCGTTCTCGACCAAACGGCGGAGCCGAGCCTGAAGGCCGGCTCCGCGCGATGCCTCACTTCCCCAACGTTCGAGCGCTCCGGCCACCAGCGCGAACCCTCCGGTCAATGGCAATTCATAAAGGACGCTTGAGGAGCGCGACCGATCGAGACTGTCTGGGCGAGGCCGCAACGCGCCGATTAGCCGCAGTCCGCACTGGTATTTTTGCCGGCGCCCGGCTTGAAAGCCCCTGGACGAGAATGTCGATGCATTGGTCGGCAATTTCCGACGGTGAGAGGAGCCCATCGGCGCGATACCAGCGGGCAATCCAGCTCAGTGCACCCGCGACCGTGAACCCGGCGATTTTTGCATCGCGCGGTGCGAATGAACCCTCGTCGATGCATTGCGCGATTAGCGTTCTAAAGCGCCGATCAATCCGAGCCTTCAGCCCGCGCAATTTCTTGCGGCTTGCCGGCGGCAGCGGTTCCTCGCCGACGCGGATGAGGCACCTGCCGAAATCCATGGTGACGATCTCGGCATATTTTCGCATCACCGCAACGAGCTGTTCCAAACCCGAACCGCCGCGCGCCGCAACCTCATCGGCCGAGTCTTCCATCATCTCGAGGCCGATGCGGACGCATTCGAAAAGAATTTCGTCTTTGCTGGCGACATAATAATAAAGTGTCGGCTTGGTAATATTGAGCCGCGCCGCGACGTCGTCCAGCGACGTCGCATGAAAACCTTTCTCGTTGAACACCTGGGCTGCCGCGCGCAACACGGCCGCGCGCTTTGCCTTGCGCTCCTGTGCCCGGCCTTCCCGCTTCTTCCAGAGCGATGGCTCCATTCCAGCCCTTGTCTTCAGCACGCGCCGTTCCCTCAATCCCGCCGACGGCAGACATTGTAGCAATTGACCTATTACTCGCCAGTCGAATAGGATACCGGCAGGGAGCACATAACAAAAAAGAGCAGCTCCGCGGGAGGTAAGCATGCGGTTTTCCTCGATTCCGCGTCTGTCGGGCTATCGCCCTGATACGAGCCGCTCGCGTTTAAGCTTCCGCTGCATATTTGGCGCTGGCTGCGATGGCGCGGGAGCCGCGTAGCATGAAGGCCAAGCGCTTCTCTCTGCAAGTCATCTCTCAACAGGTCATTGTTTTCGCTATCTTTGTAATTTTGTTTGCCGCGTTCGCGTTGCTGTTGCCGGGCTTCTTCACGGCCGGCAATCTTCTGGCCTTGGTTCAGAATGTCGCCTTCCTGGGCATTCTTGGATTGGGCATGGCGATCGTCGTGATCGGCCGCGGTATCGATATTTCGATGGTCGCCGCGTTAGCGGTACCAGCCGGCCTGGTCTTGCAGATGGTGCAGAACGGGCATCCGGTATCCGAAGCTTTGGTGGCCTCGGTCGCACTTGCGCTGGTGTTTGGCTTGGTCAACGGCTGGCTGATTGCCTACGCGGAGGTACCGTCGCTTTTCACCACGCTTGCGTCCGGGCTTTTTCTTGCCGGGCTCGGTCAGGTGGCATTCTTCCAGCTCGACGTCGTGCAGTGGCCCGCCAAGCTTGACGGACTAGCCTGGCTGGGGCGCGGAGCCTTTTACGGCATACCAATGCCGGTGATCATGTTTGGACTGGCTACCATCGTGGCCGGACTGTTTTTGCGTTACACGCGCGTCGGCGCATACATCTATGCGATCGGCGACAACCCGTTTGGCGCGCGGGTCACCGGCATTCCCACGCGGCCGATCATCGTTCTGCAATACGTGCTGTCGGCGCTGATCGGCGCCTTCGCCGGGATGGTGATGGCGGCTTCGCTCAACAGCATGCCGACGCGGATCTTCAATTCGACGATGATCTACGACGTCATCCTCGTCGTCGTGCTCGGCGGCATCGGGCTTTCCGGCGGACGCGGCGGTGTGATCAATGTTCTCATCGGCACGTTGCTGATCGGCACGCTACTCAATGGCATGACGATCATGGACGTGTCCTATTCCGGCCAGAACCTCGTCAAAGGCGTCATTTTGCTGGTCGCGATTCTGACCGATTCTTTCATAAATCCGCGGAATGAGGAGACGGCGCAACAGGGGGACATCTGAGCGCCGCAAGGCTGGAAGTGTCACATGGTTACATACACAGGGAGGAAAGAATGGACGGCAATAAGCATCTGCTATTCATAGGCGCAGCGTTGATTGGCGGGCTGCTTGGTCTCAGCCAGCAGGCGTTCGCGCAAGGCAAGGGCCTCGATGAGCCGTTTCGGGCCGGCTATTACAAAAAACTCGAAGGTAAGACGGTGGCTTACGTGCCTGTGGCCATGAGCTTCGATCTCGCGCAAGGCTGGATCGCCGGCGTCAAAAAAGAACTCGATCCGCTCGGCGTCAAGGTCGAAATCCGCGATCCGAACTGGAGCACGAATGCCGGCGCGCAAGCGGTGTCGACGCTGATCAACGAGAAGCCCGACGTCATCATCGTTCACAATCCGGATGTGCAGACATATGCCAAGCTGCTGCAGAAAGCCGAGAATTCCGGCATCTATATCGTCCAGATCAATATGCGATCGAGCTACGAGACGACCGCATTTGTCGGCGCCGATTGGGTAGAAGTCGGAGAAAAGGATACCGAAGCGGTAATCAACGCCTGCAAGGGCAAATCGAACAAGATCGCGATCATGCAGGGCGCGCTGTCGGCGGCTGCGAGCGCATACACGCTGAAGGGCGTTGAGAACACGCTCGCCAAGCATCCGGAAATCACGGTGGTGTCAAGTCAGGCAGCCGACTGGGATGCTTCCAAGGCCAAGGGCATTGCTCAAACCGTGCTGAAGCAGCATCCCGATCTTTGCGGCTATATCGGATTCTGGGACGGCATGGACATCGGCACCGGCGCGGCAATCAAGGAAGCCGGCCTGACCGGAAAAGTATTTCTCGCGACCTCAGGCGGCGGCGAGCAAAAGGGCGCCTGCGACCAGGTGAAGAACGGCACGTTCGATCTCGATCTTAGCTACGACGTGCCGACGCAGGCGAGCAACATGGCGGCCATGATCAAATGGCTGCTGGTGTCGGGTCTCAAGCCCGGCGCGGACAAGGCCTCAATCTATACAACGCTCATTCCGCTGACGAAGGACACCGCCAGTAAGGAAGGGGCGTGCTGGAAACTCGGCCAATCCTGATCGGATAGGCTGATCTCTGCAGCCCTTCTCGGGATCGATTGTTACATCGCGGTGAGCAAATAACTCACCGCGATGCTGCGTTGCCAAGACTGTTCGCCAAGACTGTTCGCCAAGATTGGTCGCCAAGACTGTTCGCCAAGACTGTTCGCCCAGACTGACAATCGTCATGCCATGTTGCATCGATGAACGAGACTTTAGTTAAATTCCGTTCACGCTGGTGGCCGGATCATCTCCTCGGAGAGATCCTGTCAAAGCGCTGGACCGAAACCGCGATCCCGGTGCTGGTGCTTATCGTTGTCGCACTGGTGCTTAGTAGCAACATCAAGGACTTTCTTTCGCCCGCGAGTCTCGCGGACAGCGCGCGCCAGGCTGGCGAGATCGGCTTCGTCGTCCTCGGCATGGCGCTGGTGATGATCGTCGGCGGCATCGACCTGTCGGTAGGATCGATGTTCGCACTAACCAACCTCTGCGCGCTCTTGCTGATGCATGTCTGGAAGTGGCCGGTGGCGGCTGCGATTCCAGTGACGATCTTATTTGGCTGCCTCCTCGGCGCGGTCAACGGCATCTTGATCGGCTATTTCCGCCTGCGCGCCTTCATCACGACACTCATCACGCTGATCATCTATCGCGCGATCTACGACATCGTAACCCTCCAATATTCGGTGCAGATCGCCGGCGGGTTTCCAGACTCAGCGGTATGGGACTTTTTGGGGACCGGCGACGTGTTCGGGGTTCCGCCGATTGCGTTCGTTTATGCCGCAGTCGCAATCTTCGGCCACATCTTCATGACGCGGTTGCGGCCCGGTTGGCATATCACCGCGATTGGCGGCTCGCGCCGGTCGGCCTACAACTCCGGGATCGCGGTGCGGCGTACGGTTGCGGCCTGCTACGTCGCCTGCGGCGGCCTGACTGCGGTCGGGGGCATTTTCTTTGCAGCGCGCTTGGCAACTGCCGGCGGCGACATCGGCGTGGGGCTTGAGATTACGGTGCTCACCGCGGCGGTGCTTGGGGGCATCAGTCTCGGCGGCGGCAAGGGCTCTGTCGCCAAGGCGTTTGTCGGTACGCTCATCGTTCTCCTCATCACCAACGGCTTGACCACAATGCAGGCACCGGGCGGCGTCAATCGCATGGTGCTGGCGTCGATCCTTGTTTTGGCCGCGGTGATCGATGTCCGCTGGCTCAAGAACCGCTACCGCATCATCAACAAAGTCTATGTCAGTCCGACCTATCATCGCTTGCCGCCCGCGCCGGCCACGGCGGCCGGAAGCGGCACTGCATTTGCCCTCAACGACAAGCTGCGCGACGTCAGCGCCATCGGGCTGGGAGAGATCGAGGCGCCTGAAGACGTAATTCTTGACCGGCACGACAATCTTTACGCCGGCTCGCGTCATGGCGACATCATCCGGTTTTTCCCGCCGGATTATCAGCGCTGGGAGGTCTACGCCCATATTGGCGGCCAACCTTTGGGGATGGCTTTCGACAAGAACGACAATCTTTATGTTTGCATCGGCGGCATGGGCCTTTACCGCATCAATCTCAACCGCCACGTCGAGAAGGCCACCGATGAGACCAATCGCAGCTGGTTGTCGGTGATCGACGACAGCCGCTTGCGCCTCGCCGACGATCTCGACATCGCACCCGACGGACGCATATTCTTTTCCGAAGCCACCATTCGCTATGAGATGCATGAGTGGGCGGTCGACGGTCTCGAAGCGCGCGGCAATGGCCGCATCATCTGCTACGATCCGAACACGAATACAACGCGGACCGTTATCCGTAATCTGAAGTTTCCGAACGGCATCTGCATTGCGAGCGACAATCAGTCGATCTTGTTCGCGGAAACCTGGGGCTGCACCGTCAAACGGTACTGGTTTGACGGTCCTAAAGCCGGACAGATCGAAATGGTGCTCGATAATCTGCCCGGTTATCCCGACAACATCAATCTCGCCTCCGACGGAAATTATTGGCTTGCATTGGTTGGCATGCGTTCTCCTGCGTTCGATCTGGCCTGGCGAATGCCAGGTTTCCGACGGCGCATGGCGAAACGTGTACCGATCGATGAATGGTTGTTCCCGAACATCAACACCGGATGTGTCATCAAGTTCAACGAGAAAGGCGAAGTGCTTGAATCGCTCTGGGACCTGGGCGGGATGCATCATCCGATGATCACGTCGATGCGCGAGCATAAGGGGTACCTTTACCTCGGCGGCATCATGAATAATCGCATTGGCCGCTATAAGCTTCCCAAGGCCGATCCAAATTTCGTCCAGTACGACGTGCGTTGGGGACGGCAGCGGTGATTGCGGCCCTGCGAGAGTTTACCGACCGTGTCCTCGGGCGCGGTGAAGCGGCGATTACGGTCCCACCGTTCGACGGTGCGTTGAAGCCGAACCAGCTCCTCGAAGAAGCGGTCGTCGTGGCCGAGTTGGACGCGCCCGAGGCTCTCGCAACCGACGGCCGCTCGCTGTTTGTTTCCGATGGTTCGCGGCTGTTGCGGTTGGACGGATCGCAGCTGCATGAAGCAGAGCGTCTCGATAGCACCATAACTGCACTTGCTTGTCTGGCGGACGGTGGATTTGCGATCGCGCTGGAAGGCAAGGAAGTTCGTATTCGCGGCGGCGAAGATGACGGCAAGCGTTGGCAGGAGGCGGCTGGACAGCCATTTTGCGCCATTAACGCACTCGCCGTCACTCCAAAAGGAAAACTGATCGCCACCGATGGCTCCACGAGGCATTCATACAACGAATGGTGCCACGATCTTATGAGTCTCGGCCGCACCGGACGGCTTCTCGAAATCGATCCGGCGAGTGGAGCGGCAAGCGTCATTGCGAATGGGCTTGGCTATGCTTTCGGGGCTTGTAGCGCCGGCGACGAAATCTGGGTGTGCGAGAGCTGGCGCCATCGACTCGTCCGATATGGCGGAAGCGGCAGCGGTTCGGTACTCGATCGGCTGCCGGGATATCCCTCCCGGATTGCGCCTGCTGCCGACGGCGGCTTTTGGTTGAGCGTCTTTGCCGCGCGGACGCAGCTCGTCGAGTTCGTGCTGCGGGAGACGGCCTATCGCAAGCGCATGATGGCCGAGGTCGAGCCGCAATACTGGATCGCGCCGACGCTGAGTTCCGGACGGACCTTCCTTGAACCGATGCAGGGTGCGCACATCAAAACTATGGGCATCCTCAAGCCGTGGGCGCCACCGCGTTCGTACGGGCTGGTTATTCGGCTCTCGTCTGAAGGGTTGCCGCGCTACTCCCTTCACAGCCGGGTCGACGGAAAGAATCACGGCGTCGTCGCTGCGGTCGAATGCGGTGGATCGCTATTCGTACTCGCCAAGGGCAGCCGGCGATTATTGCAGCTTCCGATCGCCGACATCGAGCGCAGTCTGCTGCCATGACCAATCCAGTCCTCGAGCTGCGTCAAGCGACAAAGAAATATGCCGGCGTTCCGGCAATCGACTCGGTCGATTTCACACTTATGCCGGGAGAAATCCACGCGCTGGTCGGCGAGAATGGGGCAGGGAAATCGACGCTGACCAAAGTGATGGCGGGTGTCGTAACGCTCAGCTCCGGCCAGATGCTGATAGACGGCAAGGAGGTCAATCCACGCACGCCAACCGAGGCCCGGCATCTTGGAGTCGCAATGGTCTTCCAGGAAAACAGCTTGGTGCCGACCATGACGGTGGCGCAGAATCTTTTTCTTGGCCAAGAGCAGTTTTTCAACCGTTTGCGCGGCATCTACATTGCCGCGCAGCAGTTCCTGCAGTCGCTTAACTTCGACGTCGCGCCGACCGCCACCGTCAGCCTGCTCGGCGCCGCCAAGAAGCAGATGGTGGAAATTGCACGCGCCGTTCTGCACAACGCCAAAATCATCATCTTCGATGAGCCGACCGCATCGCTGACGCCCGAGGAGAAGAAATATTTCTTCGACTTGATGCTTGAACTCAAAAAGCGCGGGGTGTCCATCGTCTTTATCTCGCACGCGCTCGAGGAGGCCCTGCAGATCGCCGATCGCATCACCATCCTGCGGGACGGCAAGCACGTCATTACCGATTTGAAACAGAATTTCGATCGCGCGCGCATCGTCCGCGCCATGGTTGGCCGCGACCTGTCGCAAACGCTGTACGGACGGCGCAAGACAAAAGTGCGTCCCGCCGGGCGCCGGGTGCTGTCCATTCAAAATCTGCGCATGGCGAACATGGTCAAGAATAACTCGCTTTCGATCTTCGCCGGGCAGGTGACGGGCATTTTTGGGCTGGTCGGCGCGGGGCGCACCGAAACTTTCAAGGTCGTTGCCGGCGTCATCAAACGCGACTTCTTCCACGGCGGCGAAGTGTTGCTGCACGACAGGCCGACACGCTACCTCGTGCCGGCGCCGGCCATCCGCGACGGAGTCGTCTACGTTACCGAAGATCGAAAAGTCGAGGGCTTCTTCGAAACCATGTCGATCGCGCAGAATCTTTATATGGGCTTGCTGGCCAAACTTGGCAAAAAGCGCTCTTTTCTTTCGAAAGCCGAGGCGGATGGCTTGGCCGACAAATGGGTCAAGGCTCTCAATATTCGCGCGACCGGCAAGGATGTGAAGGTCGTCGAACTCTCGGGCGGCAACCAGCAGAAAGTCGTCATTGCCAAGTCGCTCGTCCAGGAACCCGAGCTTATTATTTTCGATGAGCCGACACGGGGCGTGGATGTGGGCGCCATCGCCGAGATCCATCAGCTCATCAACAAACTGGCAGATGAGGGTAAGGCGGTCGTCGTCATCTCTTCGTACTTGCCTGAAGTGATGGCGATTTCCGACAGGATCCTGGTGAGTCGCCAGGGTAAAGTGGTGGAAGAGTTTTCAGCGCTGGAAGCGACCGAAGAAAAGATCATGTACGCGGCGGTGCATTAGCTCCATACCGAGCGACGCCTGCTCCAGCAGTTAACACGAGAAAATGTTCTTCTGATCACGATCGTCAGGGCTAAACTGACATTGCCGCTGAACCAGACTGAAGGGTGACTAAGCGGCAAGGCGGAGCGGCTTCACCTCGGGCCTTTTCGTCTGACGTCGGATTCCCTCAAATTATCGTGTTGCGCTAGCGCGCTTCAGCTTATCATGCGATTGGCCGCTTGACGCGGTGCAAATGGCTGTGCGGGCGATATGATGAGATTGTTGATACGCTTCTTGCGGCGCTTACTCGTTTTGGCGTTGGGCATCGTTACCGTCTGGTTGATTGTCTTTGTTATATTTGATTTTGCTGACCAGAGACTGCCCTGGGCTTTGGCTCTGGCCGTCACGTATGGAATTGCCGCGTACATTATTCTTCCGCGCATTGTGCGCATGAGTTTGAAAATCCTGCAGCGCAAGCACGTACCTCGGTATACGGTTACCGGAGACGGACTGCCTGGCGATCCGGTCAATCTCGTACTGATGGGTACGCTCAAGCAGCTTAACGCCGCCTTCGCAGTCGCGGGGTGGTCGGTGGCGGATCGGCTTGGAATGGCCAGTTCATGGCGCATGGTCCGGGCATTCTTGTTCAATTCGCCGTATCCTACCGCCCCGTTCAGTACCCTTTATCTTTTCGGACGCGGCCAAGATGTCGGCTTCCAGAAAGCGATTGGCGACAGCCCAAGAAAACGCCATCACGTTCGGTTTTGGGCCTTGAGTCCGGCGCATGCTCAAGCGGCGCTTGGAACCGCTTCCTTCTGGTTAAACGCTGATCGTCCGCCGGAGCATGCAAGCGTGCTCTGGGTCGGAGCTGGCACCAAAGATACCGGTTTTTCACTGACCCAGCTGACGTTTCAGATCACCCACGCCACCGATTCCGATACCAACGCCGAGCGCGATTACATCATTGCCGAGCTGAGCAAAAGTCGGGTCATCGGCGACGTAAACTCGTACAAAGCCGGTCAACGTCTGCCGGTCGAACGCGTCAATCACTACATCACCGACGGTGAGGTCGCGGCGGCAAACCTGGTCGTTCAAAGCTAACGCGCGCGCAACGTTCGTGGAACGAGCAGCTGGTCCGCTGCTATTTCGGTTTGCCGTCGAGAATGGACATCACCGTCTCTGGCCGGATTGAAGGCGTATCCGATGCCCCGCCGTCAGCGCAAGTCTCGACGTCAATGGGTGAAAATGCGCCCGGGACCAGGCGACAGAGCCGTAAACGGACTAACGGACTATCGCGCCGCGGCGGCTGATGCAACGTAGGCCGTGGCGTGGCCAAGGTCATCGATCGCGCCGAACTCGAGCGCATGGGATCTTTGAAGTAAACTGGGGATCTTTGAAGTAAGGATCGGCCTCGGAAATTTAATTCTTGATCGAGATTTGAAGCGACGGCATGACCTGCGCCGCAAACAGCCCGACCGATTGTAGAATTTCATCCAAACTCAGATCGCCGAAACAGAATTGTCCAACCATATAATTGGCGCCGCTGTCTGCAAGCTGCGCCGCCAGGTATGCACGCACGGTTTCGGGCGAGCCGGCAACAGCCTGTCCCTGATTGACCACGACGTCGAAGCTCTCGACGTTCAACGGCGAGTCCGGCTTGGAGCCGTTCATTTCGGACAGATAAACGAAGCTCGAACGCCAGCGCAGATAGGAGCGGCGCGCGATGTCCATGGCTTTCGCATCGGTTTCCGCGACGACGATAAATCGTACCAGACCCATTTTGGCTAGCGGCCCCGAGGTTTGCGTCTCGCGCCAGACTTGCCGGTAGCGGGCGACGATTTTGCCGGCATTCTCGGGCATGTCGTTGGTCACGATATTCAAGCCCCTGCGGGCGGCGCGCTCCGCGCTGTCGGGCGAATGTGCGCCGTACCACAGCGGCGGGTGCGGCCTCTGCAGCGGTCCAAGCTCCATCGGAACGTCCTTGAACTGGTCGTAGCGTCCGTTCCAGGTCAAGGTGCCGACGGTAAAGGCCTTGAGAATGAGCTCAAGGCGCTCGGCATAAATCTGCTGCCGTTCCTCGGCGTTCTGGCCGTAGTAGGAAATTTCAAACGGAACCGAACCGCGCCCGAAACCGATTTCCAGTCGCCCGCCGCTCAAATGATCGAGCATGCAGATTTCCTCCAGCACCCGCAACGGATGATGGACGGGCAGTGCGTACACGAACGTGCCGAAGCGCAGCCGCCGTGTGCGCTGCGCAATCGCGGACAGAAACACGCTGGGCGAGGGTGCCATCCCCAGCGGGGTGAAGTGATGCTCCGCGACGTGATAGGCGTAAAAGCCGTAACGATCGAAAGCCTCGATAACTTTGAGCCGCTGTTCGTAATACTCGCCTAACGGCAGGTCGTTGCGGTCGAGATGGTCAAAGACGCCGAATTCCAATTTCATTCCACCACCGTTTGCCTGGCATGGCACAATTCCGCTCATGTTCCTTGGTCGCATCGCTCATGCGCGGAAGAGTTCCTGCACGGCGCGGTATGCCTGGTCAATCGCGCAATCCGTGTACGCCGCCGCCCCGGCATCGGAGTTGGCGATGGTGATGCGGCCGAATCGCGCCCGGCCGATTTCGTGCGGAGCGCCGCCTTCCGGCCAATCCGGGTCGAACAGCGGGTTGTACTCGTAAGCATAGCCGTGCGGCCAGCGATTGACCGTGATCGCGGCGATATCGGTATCCGGATCAAATCCTCCGGGGCCCAGGATGCGCCCGAGCTGGTCGCGAATGTTATGTTCGAACGTCGCGAAGCTGGTGCCGACAATGTCAAAATGTCCGGCGCGATGCTGCTCGCGCTCCGGCAAACCCGGTTGAACCGGCGTTCGCACCATTTGTAGCAGCGTCGGTTCGTCCGGCGAGCGAGGGCTGCGATACCCCCCGATATCGACCGTCGGGCTGAGGAAGAGCGAGGAAAAATACGAGCCGGGCGAATAGACCCGGGCGATACCGAGGGTCTTGAACGGCCTCCAGTTCTTCAGCGCCACGCTCGCATAGATGAGCGGAATTTTGACGGCATAGTGCAGCGCAGCCTTCTGACGGTCCGGCAGTTCCGGGCAAAGATACGGAATCATCATGTTGTAGCAGGCGAGTACGCACGATCGCGCGTGCACGGCGTATACATTGCCGCCGCGCAGATATTGGACGTCGACTCCGGTTGAGGGATCGCCGACATTGCGAACGCGGGCGACGATGCTGTTGAGACGGATGTGCACTGATGCATCCGCGTGGTCGAGCCGGGAATAGTCGACCCGCGCGGTCACGACGTCCTCGGCGCTGTCGCCCGGCACGCTGCCCGGTACCAGATGACGCACCAGAAGCCGCGCGATCGAGGCGTTGCCGTCCGGGAAATGGAAAGTATACGAGCCGCCGTCGGCATAACCTGCCGCGGTAAATCCCATGTGCGGAGCCGAGCCGGGTGCAAGATGAAGGCCCTGAAATCCGGGAAAGCCGAAGGCCCACACGTCAAGTGCCGACACAGCGTCTATGCCGACGCCCCATTCGCCGTGCGTGCGCGCCTGGTAGAAGGCGACGGCGTCCGGATCCGCGTTCGCGACATTCAACAAGAAATCACGATAGCTCATCTTGGACAATCGGGATTTCTTTGCAGCCGACGACAGGCCGGAAAGATAGTCGATATCCGCTTCCTCGATCCTGGCGATGTCGCTCTGGGCCTGTGGCGACAAACGCGTCTGCGCCAAAAGTTGCGGCCACGAAAGTTTGCCGGTGACAACGACGAGCTTATCGGCACCGAAGGTTTCCCTGTCGAAGAACAGACCCCGCTTGAGGCCGAGTGACGGGTAAAACGCGCGGTCCGCGCACTTCTTTGCCAGCGCAACGGGATCGACGCCGAGCGCTTTCAGAAGACCATCCGCCACGACGCTGTAGGGCCGCGGGCTGTCGATGCCCATCGTGCCGCCATTGATCAGCACCAGCCGGCCGCCAAGCTCAAACTCGTTGCGCTTGGCGTGACCGCCGAAATCATCATGATTGTCGAGAATAAGGATGCGCGCGTCCGCGTGCCTGGCGCGGTAGAAATACGCGGCCGCCAGTCCGCTGATGCCGCCGCCCACGACGACGAGGTCGTAGGCCTCGTCGGTGTCCGCGATCTTGCCGGCCTGAGACCAGAAATCGCCGTCGCGCAGACGATGGGCGCCCTCGAAACTTCCTGGATGATTTCCGCGCAAGCCGGTGCGCGTCGGCGGATAGTATTCGGCGGCATCCTGGAGGGCAGGCCCGCCAGCCAACGCTGTCATCATGAAGTCAGGCAACAAGCCGCCGGCGATCGTGCCGCCAGTGCCAAAGGCGACGCCGTTGAGAAAGTCCCGCCGCGTGATAGTGGCGCGCGACATTATGCTTTTTGCGAGACTAAGCCGCAGCTTCCAATTCGGGCGCGATTTCGCGCATGAACAGATCGAGCTCCTCGAGCAGGACCTCCTTGGGGACCTGCGCCCAATGCCAGATCAGTGTCACGTATTCGCACGGCATCACATCGTAGATGCGTCGCCAAGCATCCTTGGCTTCCTGAAGCGAGCCACCAATGAATAGTTCACTCTTCTTCATGCCTTCAAGAACGCTGTCAGCATCGCCCTGCGGCATTTGCGGGAAAAACGGTCCATAGAAGTTTGTATAGATGTCGACGTCGTATTCGCGGAGCCGCCGATCGAAGTCGGCGCTGGTTGGGGCAACGTGCGGAAAGCGGCACAGGTTCTGCCGCGCGCCGAATTTCAGCGACACGCCTTGCCGTGCCGCGATCTCGTCATAGACACGGGTCGCTTCGATGATGCCCGGAACCGGCGTGAAGTGGACGGGAATGAACCCGTGCTTGGCGCAAAACTCGATTGATTCGATGCTGCGCGTCGTCGGCATCATCACCGGCGGATGTGGTTTCTGATAAGGCTTGGGCACGACGCAGATGCGGGAAATTCGGCCATTCCCATCGGTTTCGCCGACGGCGCCGGCAGCTTGCGCGGTCCGCCAGGCGGGGTAGCCTTCGACGCCGTCGCGGGGAAACGGTGCCTGGTAGGTCGGCGAATCGAGCACGACCGAATCCTCGGTCCAGCACTTCAGCAGCATTTCGACGCGCTCTTCGAACACCTGGCGGTTCTTTTGGTCAGCGGCACTCTTGTCGGACACCGTGGCGACGGCCCCGGAATGCTGGCCGAGTACGTTAGCCCAGCGCGCCTGATAGCCACGCGCAAGCCCGACCCAGTAGCGACCTTTAAGCAGGTGATCGAGGATCGCGGTCTCTTCGGCGAGGCGGATCGGGTCCCAGGTGCCGATCACGTAGCCGAGTGCGCCGATATTGATTCGGCTGGTTTGGCCTGCCCAGTAAGCGTTAAGCACGCCGGGCGTCGGTGCGACCTCGTAGCCTTCGGAGTGGAAATGGTGTTCGATTGCCGAGCAGCCCCACAGGCCCATCCGCTCGGCCGCTTTGATGATATCGGTCCATTCGTGGACCAGCCGTTGATAGACCTCGGAGTTGGCTCCGAGCGGGCGGCGCGCCACGCGGTCGGCGAAGCCATCTGCGGGAAACATCGGATAGAGGTTCAGTATAACCTTGGGACGCGGCATTGTGCTTCTTTGGGTCAAACGCGAAGGCGGGCTATTTGCGGCGGTAATTCTAACTGGTTTGTTCGGCCCTGGATAATGACATTTGACATGGATCATGGTGCGGCGCGGTGAAACCAACGATAATTTATAATTAGTTTAAGTAATCAACCGGGCTGGAGTTGAGACAATGGCCGCAACGCAAGTTGGATCGGGCAAAATCGCTGCGTTGACGCCGGCGGCATCGCCGCGTGTCGTTGCTGCGAACGCTCCGCGCGCCGTGCCAGCGGCTGCCAAGGCGAGCTTGAGCGGACAAGACCATGATTCCTACAGCGTCACGGCGCTCGCCGACGTTACCGATCGCTCGCTGCATGCGGCGATCGCCCGTTTCACCGCCGGCATGTCGCCCGCTTCGCTTGCGGAAGCCTATTCGGATTGGCTGACCCATCTCACCTACGCGCCCGGCAAGCGCGCACAACTCGTCGATAAGGCGATCCGCAAGGCGGTGCGTTTCGCCAGCTACGCCGGCCGGTACGCGGCCGAGGCCGCCAAAACTGACAAGTGCATCGAACCGCTGCCGCAAGATCATCGGTTCAGCGACGAAGCTTGGCAAAAATGGCCCTCAAATTTCATCTACCAGGGTTTTCTGCTGCAGCAGCAATGGTGGTACAACGCGACCACCGGCGTGCGCGGTGTTTCGCAACAACATGAGAAGATGGTTGAGTTTGCCGCGCGTCAAATCCTCGACATGTTCGCGCCGTCGAACTATTTGCTGACCAACCCCGAAGTGCTTTCGCGCACCATTGCGTCCGGCGGACTTAACCTGGTCAGGGGCTGGCAAAATCTGCTGGAGGATGGGGAACGCGCCGCCAGCGGCAAACCGCCGGTTGGCTCGGAGAAGTTCGCCGTCGGCCGCGATCTCGGAATAACGCCGGGCAAGATCATCTACCGCAATCGGCTGATCGAGCTGATCCAGTACGCGCCGACAACCGCCACGGTGCGGCCGGAGCCTATCCTGATCGTTCCCGCCTGGATCATGAAATATTACATCCTCGATTTGTCGCCCCATAACTCGTTGGTCAAATACCTCACCGATCAAGGGTTCACTGTCTTCACGATCTCCTGGAAGAATCCGGGTCCGCAGGATCGGGATATGGGATTGGATGACTACCGATCGCTCGGGGTGATGAGTGCGCTCGATGTCATCAATGCAGTCGTGCCCGATCAGAAGGTGCATACCGTCGGTTATTGTCTGGGTGGTACGCTTTTATCGATCGCGGCAGCGGCCATGGCTCGCGACGGCGACGATAGGATTGGAACGCTCACCCTGTTTGCCGCACAGACCGACTTCACCGAGGCCGGCGAATTGATGCTGTTTATCGACGAGAGCCAGATTGCCTTCCTCGAAGACATGATGTGGGAACAGGGGTTTCTCGACAGCCGGCAAATGGCCGGCGCCTTCCAGATGTTGCGGTCAAATGACCTGGTCTGGTCGCGCGTGGTCCACGATTACCTGCTCGGCGAGCGGCAACCGATGACGGACCTGATGGCCTGGAATGCCGATACGACGCGAATGCCCTATCGCATGCATGCCCAATATCTGCGCCGGCTGTTTCTCAATAACGATCTGGCGGAGGGTCGTCTGCTGGTCGCCGATAAGCCGGTGACGGTCAGCGATATCCGGGCGCCGATCTTTGTCGTCGGCACCGAGCGCGACCACGTCGCTCCGTGGCGATCGACTTACAAGATCAATCTGCAGACCGAGACCGACGTCACATATTTGCTGACGACCGGCGGCCATAATGCCGGCATCATCTCGGAACCCGGTCACCATGGGCGAAGCTTTCGCGTCAACACCAAGCGGACCGATGATCGTTATCTCGATCCAGAACGGTTCATGATGGAAGTGCCCAGCAAGGAAGGTTCGTGGTGGCCGGAATGGGTCGGCTGGCTCAACGCAAGATCAGGCGGCCCGACGACAGTGCCCGCGATGGGCGCGCCGCAAGCCGGTTATCCGCTGCTTGGCGATGCACCGGGCGCCTACGTGCTGGAGGATTGAGCGCGCGTCTGATGAACCGCGAGCTTGCCATCGAACTGAAATTGGCCGGCTTTCCGATCGGCTCCTATCGCGCGGGGCATAAATTCTATCCGCGGGAGAACGATACCGCATGGACGGATGCCGCTCATTTGCAAGGTGTAACGCTCCATCGCTACGATCTGGAAAATCGGCTGCAGGATATCAGGCAGGGCTATTATTGCCCCAATCTGTCCGACTTGATCGAGGCTTGCGGCGATCGCTTTGCGCGGTTGTACGTCATCAAGACAATTTGGACGGCGGAGAGTGACGATCCCAAGCAAACAGCAATGGGCGATAGCCCTGATGAGGCGGTTGGCAGGTTGTGGCTTGCTCTACATCAGCTACAAGGCCCGGAAGCTGGAGATCCGGTCGCCGTCGCAGGTTGAGAGGATCGCCGCCTCGGAAGGCGGAGCGACAGACGCTAGCGGCCGTCGGGGATGCGCAAGCCGATCCATGCGTCGCGGACTTGCTGGTAATGCACCATCGGATCGTAGATCGCGACCGGCAGGTGAAGCTCCTGGGCCGAAAGCCGCCCAACGGCCGACAACAGACTAAAGGACGCGACCACGCGATCATGCTGCGCAACGATCAGGCTGACGCGCGCGTTGACCAAGGCCTGCTCGGCGTTAAGGACGTCGAGTGTGGTGCGCTGTCCGGCCTGGGCTTCATTGCGAACGCCTTCCAGCGCCCGCTCGGCTGCATCGTTTTGCCGGTGCGCAGCTTCGATCTGCGCCTTCGCAGCCTGCAGCTGGCCCCAAGCTTGAACAACGTTGGCGCGCGTCTGGTCGCGCACTTGATCCACGTTCAGCCGCTGCTGACCGACGTTTTCCTTATCGAGGCGAATCGCCGAATACTCGGCGCCGCCTTGATAGATTGGAACCGTCAGATTGAGCATCACCGTTCCGAGAAACAGATTCGGTGTCAGAATATTGGAATAGGACTGTTGCTGGACGCTGCCCTGAAGAGCGAGCGTTGGCCAGAGCGCGCCTTCGGCGATCTTGACTTGCAGTTGCGCGACGTCAACGCCGTACAACGCTGCGGTCACCGATGGATTCTCAGCCGAACCGACCGCAATTGCGGCGTTCAGGTTCGTTGGCGAGAGCCGATCCACGGGAGAGGCGGGAGCGAGATTGGACGGGTCAACGCCGATAAGGCGGCGGTAGTTGGCCCGTGTCGTCATCAGCGTCGATTCCGCCGCGTGAAGGTTCGCTTCGCCCGCCGCCAACTGCGCTTCGGCTTGAGCGACGTCTGTTGCCGTCACTTGTCCGGCTGAAAAGCGATTGCGGGTATCTTTAAGCGTGCGTTGCAGCACGCGAATATTGGTCTGTTGCACCTCGAGATTGGCGCTGTCGCGCGACATGTCCATATAGGCGGTCGCGGATGCGAGCAGCACAGACTCTTCCATCATTCGCAACGTTTCGCGCGCCGCCGAAACCTGGCTCTCGGCCTTGCGAACATTGTTGACGTTTCGCTGGCCGTTGAAGAGCGTCTGCTGGCCCATAAGTCCGGCAGACCACGGGTTGGTATAGCCTTTGTCTGAGAATGAGAAGCCAGTCGCAAAAGCGCCAGCTGCACCGGGAATTGCCGGAAAACTTTCCGTTATATTCGTATATTGCCTTGCGACCGAGGCGGTCGCCGAGAGGGTGGGGCGATATCCCGAAAGCGCCTGTGAGACGCCTTCGTCATTCTGTCGGACGATAGCGCGCTGTGCGTTGAGTTGCGGATTGCCGGCGTAGGCTTTGGCGAGCGCCGATTCCATTGTTTCGGCCGCGGCTTCGCGCGGTACCAAGACAATAAGCGAAAGCGTAAACAGCAACACAACGGCGTGCGCGCGCACAACCCGCCCCATCGGCACGGATTGCGAGCGCTTTCGTGTCCCGGAAACGCCAACTCCGCCCGTCACAGGCAGCCCCACTCTGTGTAACAAAACCTTAACGTGGGGACTTAAGCGTTACAAGGTTCGGGGCCGTTGAGCCGTTATGCGTCGCCGCGGCCTGTGGATGCCGGCCACGCGAGCATCCACAATTCCCGCAAACCAAGCGTAAGCGTGGCGAGCAGGAGCGGGACAACGAAGTACAGCGCGCGGAATGTCAGCAACGCCGCAAGCAATTCCTCGCGTTGAAACTGGGGAAGCCCAATGAGAACGGTCGCCTCAATCACCCCGAGGCCCCCGGGCGCGTGGCTCACGGTTCCAAGCAGTGTCGCGGTCAGAAAGACGACCAATACGGTTGGGAACGCGACAACAGGATCCGACGGCAACAGCGTGTACATCGCCAATGTCACCAGGGCGAGGTCCAGCGCTCCGATGCCGATCTGCACGAGCGTCAAGCGTGGATTGGGCAAGACAATCCGCCAGGCGGCGCGACCGACGGCGCGGGATCGCGGTGCGAGCCAGACCAGATAGCAGCCGATGACAATGGGGCCCGAAAGACCGATCGCCCGATTGACCAATGATGGCAAATGATCGACGACGGTTGCCGCTTCGGGCGCGTACATCATCGCGCCGCCGAGAAGGAGTGCATTGCCGAGCCAGAAGGTCATCCCGGTGACGAAGGCAATCTTGGCAATGTCGATCGCGGTCAAGCCCCACACCGAATAGATCCGTAGCCTGATGAGGCCGCCGGTCACAACCGCTGCGCCGAGACTGTGGCCGATGGTGAAGCTGGTGAAGCTCGCCAGCGCGGCAATGGAGTAGGGGACTTTGTGCCGCCCGATCGCACGAAGAGCGAACAGATCGTAGAAGGTGAGCGTGATATAGCCGGCGACAACGAACCCGCCGGCGATCACGATCCGATCGATCGGTTGCGACTTGAGCGCAGCCGCGACTTTGCCGAAATCGGCGTCGTGCAACAGCTGATAAAGCGTGAACCCCGCCACGGCGAGGATCGCCAGACTGATCGCTGCGCTGATCGTGCTGCGGCCGAGTTTGGAGGTGATAGTCCGCCCGATAATGCCCGTCACGTTGATTTCAGCGTGCGGCGATGAACTTCCCGGCAATGACACCTCACGCGATTCGCGGCGGCAAACTCTCATTTCAATGTAACAGAAGTGTTACGAAGCAAGGCCGTTTGAAGGCGGACATTGGGCCGCCGTCACACGATTGAGACATGAAATGGCAATGGTTGTCGCACGCGATTCGTCAACACGAGGGAGCGGACTTTCCCGCGCACCCCATGAGAGTTCTTGTGGCCACCGATGCGTGGCGCCCGCAGGTCAATGGTGTAGTCCGCACGCTCGGCTCATTGGCGCGGGCTGCGGCCAAGCTCGGCGTAACGATCGAATTTCTTTCACCGGAAGGTTTTCCTTCCTTTCAGGTGCCGACTTATCCCGGCTTACGGCTGGCATTGCCAAGCCGGCGAGGAATCGCGGAACGCATCGAAGCCGCAAGACCCGACGCGATCCACCTTGCCACCGAAGGACCGATCGGCTTTGCGGTCCGCGCCTATTGCCGGCGTAACGGCCGCCCGTTCACCACCAGCTACACCACGCGCTTTCCAGAATACATTTCGGCGCGATCTCCGCTTCCTGAAAGCTGGATCTACGCGGCGTTGCGATGGTTCCACTCAGGCGCGACCGTGACCATGGTGGCGACGCCTTCGCTGATGACCGAGCTCAGTGGCCGAGGTTTCGCTAACCTCGGCATGTGGACCCGCGGCGTGGATGTCGATCTTTTCCGTCCCGACCGTGCCATTGAGCTCGACTTTCCCCGTCCGATCTTCATGACCGTAGGCCGGGTCGCCGTGGAAAAGAATCTTGAAGCATTCCTTTCCCTCGATCTTCCCGGCACCAAGGTGATCATCGGCTCCGGTCCGCAGGAGGCGAAGCTCAAACAAAGCTTCCCGGAAGCAAAGTTCCTCGGCCCATTGGAGAACGGCACGTTAGCCGCACATCTGGCGTCTGCAGATGTATTTGTCTTTCCAAGCCGCACCGACACCTTCGGTATCGTGCAACTTGAAGCGCTCGCGAGCGGCGTTCCGGTCGCCGCATTTCCCGTCACCGGCCCGAAAGATGTCGTCGGCGATAGCCCGATCGGCGTTTTGAACGAAGATCTTGCTCGCGCCTGCATGGAAGCGCTTTCGCTTCCGCGCGACGTCTGTCGCAAATTTGCCCTTGAATGCTCCTGGGAAAATAGCGCGCGCCAGTTCCTTGGCCATGTCCGGAAAGTTGCCACCGGCGGCACTCACGAGCTCGAAACGGCGATGACAATGACCGAGACCGCTCCCGGATAACGCCGGGCGAAGCGATGTTTTGCGTGCCAGCTGCAACAGAAGGACTGCCTTATGACCAATCTCATGCGCGCCGATCTGGACAAACATACAGTAACCAAGGCGTACGACCGCTGGGCACCGGTTTACGACCTGGTGTTCGGAGCGGTTTTCGAGCGTGGCCGCGAAGCCGCCATCGCGGCGGCTGAACGCGTCGGCGGCCGTATTCTCGAGGTTGGGGTAGGGACGGGCATATCGCTGCCGCATTACTCCCAGGAGTGCCGGCTCTGTGGCGTCGATATTTCCGAACAGATGCTGCGCAAGGCGCAGGTTCGCGTGACCGAGCTTGGATTGAGCAACGTCGAAGGGCTTTGGGTGATGGATGCCGAGCATCTGTCCTTTCCTGATGATTCCTTCGACGCGGTGGTCGCGCAATACGTGGTCACGACGGTGCCGAATCCGGAAGCCACGCTCGACGAGTTTGCCCGCGTTGTGAAGCCGGGCGGCGAGATCATTTTGGTCAGCCGCGTTGGCGCCGAGGCCGGGCCGCGGCGGGCGATCGAACATTTGTTGCAGCCGGCGGTGCGCAAGCTCGGCTGGCGGACTGAATTTTCGTTCCAGCGCTACGCCCGCTGGGCGGCGCGAACGAATGGCGTGAGCCTCGTAGAGCGTCGGGCGATGCCACCACTCGGGCACTTCTCGCTCATTCGCTTCGCCAAGGATGGCGGCGCGGAGAAATATGCGGCCGCGTCCTGATCACAAAATGTGTCGTCGGCAATTGTTAAGGCGGCCTTCTCCTGCCTGTCACAGGGGATTCATCGAATCGCCATACCCAGAGCTGATGACTTGATGGCGGGGGAGACGGATGGAAAGTTTTCTTAGCGCTTTGCGGACCCAACGTTGGGACGATCATCGCTACTATCATCACAGCCGGATTAATCAGTCGCTTCACCTCGTCAGCGCTGTCAGTTTCTTGTTTTCATACGTGATGATTTTCAAGGATCCCGCCATATCGGCACTGGCGGGCTGGCTGGTCGCCATGACGACGCGGCAGTCCGGGCACTTTTTCTTCGAGCCCAAAGACTATGACGTCGTCAATCATGCCAGTCACGAGCACAAGGAAGAGATTAAGGTCGGCTACAATCTGCGCCGTAAAGTCGTGCTGCTGGCTATCTGGGCTCTATCGCCGCTGCCCCTTTATTTCGATCCGACTTTCTTCGGCATTTTCACGCCGGCTGCAGGCACCGCCGAGTTTATACGCCATATGGCGGAAATCTGGCTCGCCATCGGCTTCGGCGGGGTTTTGTTCCGGACGGTGCAATTGTTCTTCGTAAAAGACGTGCAAACCGGCCTTGTTTGGGCAACCAAGATCCTCACCGATCCGTTTCACGACGTGAAACTTTACCACAAGGCGCCGCTGGCTCTGCTGCGAGGCGAATTGATCGATCCGGGCATCGGCGTCGAGGTCGCGGAGTGGGAAGAGGAAGAAGCCGAAGAGGCGCCTCACCTGACGTGAGCGTGGTGCGCCGGTGGCGCTGCACCTCAATGTTTGTGCGCGGGCAGCAAGCGGCGGGCGATCATCTCCTTGAGGACCGCCCGCTTGATCGATTTATTGGTCAGCGCCGGACTGCGCCACCACCAGCCGCCCTGCTGCATCGCAGTTGCCGCGGCGACGAAACGATCGGCAACCGCTGCGAAATCGGCCGCGTTGTAGTCAAGGCTGAAAATCAGGCGTCCCGTTCCAATCCAGCTCAACGCCAAGCCTTCGGCGCGCAGATAATATTGCAGCATCCAATTGTAGCGGGACGGCTCTTTGTAGCAGACCGTCCAGATCGAGGACATATTGGCCACCTCGACCGGCAGCGCTTTGTCGCGCAAGCGCTCATTCAGCCGCTGCGCCCGCTCGTTCCAGATACCGTCGAGATCGTGGTAAAGGGCCTGTCCCCCAGGCGTCTGCAGGTGATGCAAGAATTCATTCATGGCGCCCATGACGTAGGGGTGCGAATTGAAGGTGCCCCTGGCAAAGCAAATATCGGCGGGACGGTCGTCGCGAAACCGCTTCATCAGCTCGCTGCGGCCGCAAACCACGCCGATCGGCAACCCTCCCCCCAGCGTCTTGCCGTAAGTGACGAGATCGGCACGCACGCCGAAATAGTCCTGCGCGCCACCCTTGGCGAGACGAAAGCCGACGAACACCTCGTCGAAGATGAGGACAATATTGCGCTCCGTGCAAACGGTGCGCAGAGCTTTGAGCCAGGCCGTGTACGCGTCCCTGTCAAAGTGCGCCTGGCGGCCGCTGTCGAGCAGCGCGGAATCGCTCGGCGCCGAAGCGTTCGGGTGCAGCGCCTGCAAGGGATTCACCAGCACACACGCGATATCGCGGCGCGTGCGGATGACGCGCAGCGTCTCTTCCGACAGATCCCGAAGCGTGTAGGTCTCGTGCGCCGGCAGCGGGTTGCCGATGCCGGGCTGCACGTCGCCCCACCAGCCATGATAGGCGCCACAGAACCGCACCAGGTGCGATCGCCGCGTATGATAGCGCGCCAGCCGGACCGCCTGCATGACAGCTTCGGTGCCAGACATATGAAAAGAGACCTCATCGAGACCCGAGATCTCCTTGAGCATTTCTACATTCTCGACGATCAGGGGATGATAGGGGCCGAGCACCGGACCAAGCTCGCGTACCCGCGAAGCGCCGCGCTCAATCGAGCGTTTATAGAAGTCATAGCCGAGGAGGTTTATGCCGTAGGAACCGCTGACATCGTAGAAGCTATTGCCGTCGAGATCAGTGACGGTCACGCCTTGGCTCGATTGCATGAAGCCGGCGGCGGGCAGGTGGGCGCGTACGTAGCAGCTGAACTGGAACGGTACCCTGTAGGCGTCGGTGAATTGCAGGTCCGAGATGCTTTCAGCCGCCTCGGCGGTGCGCCGGATCGTTTCGGCAAAGCGCGTCTTGTAAAGAGTAGAGAGCCGCGCGAACCCGGCCCGGCGGCGCTCAACAATGTCTCCCGGTGCTCCATCGGAGCAGAAGAATCGCGCCTCATCGTATTCGTAAAACGGCACGAAACGCGCAAGCCGCCGCGCCATCCGTGCATGACCGGCGAGCGATTTATGTTTGGCCTGCGAAAGCTCGAAGCGCCGCCGCAATGTTACCAGCGAGGTGGCGAGCGCCGCTCCGCCGACCCCGTAAAGCGCCAATGTCGTCATGGCCAATGCCATCGAATTGCGGTGTACCCGCCGGAGTTGACATCTCCATGACGATTCGCGCGCAGATGCTGCGTGTCCTCGCGCAAGAGGATATCAATTTTCTCCTGACGAATCGCATCCCGCGCCGGCTGCTAACGCAATTCATCGGCTGGTTCAGCCGCATCGAGCAACCGCTTGTTCGCGACCTCTCGATCGGGGTTTGGCGGCTGTTTTCCGACCTCGATTTACGGGAAGCCAAAGACGCCCAGTTTCGCAGCATGCACGACTGCTTCACCCGCGAATTAAAGAAAGGCGCGCGGCCGATCGACCCGCGACCGGACGTGTTGGTCAGTCCATGCGACGCGATCGTCGGCGCCTGCGGCACAATTGCCGGCACCGAGCTTTATCAGGCCAAGGGCTTTTCTTACGCGCTTGAAGATCTGCTATGCGACCCCGATCTCGTCGAAGCGCACCGCAACGGCCGCTACGTCACGCTGCGACTGACCTCGAGCATGTATCACCGCTTCCACGCCCCGCACGACGTGCGCGTAGATAAGGTGATCTACATTTCCGGCGACACCTGGAACGTCAATCCGATCGCGCTCAAGCGCGTCCAGCGGCTGTTCTGCAAGAACGAACGGGCGGTCATGCCGATGACGCTGGCGGCGAGCGGGCAGCCAGTGACCCTCGTCGCCGTTGCCGCAATCCTGGTCGCCAGCATTCGCCTAAATTTTCTGGATGTGCTGCTCAATCTCCGGCATCGCGGTCCCAACTGCATCGCCTGCGACGCATCATTCTGCAAAGGCGATGAACTGGGGCGGTTCGAGCACGGTTCGACCATTATCGTCTTTGCCCCAGGCACTTTCACGCTGTCCGACCACATCCGCGAAGGCGCATGCATTCGTGTTGGCGAGCCGCTTATGCAGATGCGCTGAAACGAGGACGATCAGCCTGCCGCTTTCTGCGCCGGCATCAGGGCATTGTCGAGTTCGCTTGCGCGCACATAAGCGGGACGGCTGCTGATCCGCTGCCAATAGCTGGCGAACGCCGGGCGTTTTTCCATGGTCCCGAACATCAGGCCGAAGCCGATCTGCGAACCGACATAGACGTCGGCTGCGGTGAAGCTGTCGCCGACGAGATAGCTCCCGGTCGAGACGGCGTCTTCCAGCACTTTCATGACACGGTCAAAGGTCCCGTATCCGACGCTGCCTTCGCGTTCGGTCGGGACGACAAATCCGAATGCTCTGTTGCTGACGGCAGCCTCAATCGGGCCGGCTGCGAAGAACATCCATCGGTAATACGGTGCGCGCTGGCGATCGCCTGACGGAGGCGCCAGTTTCGCCTGCGGGAATGCATCAGCAAGATAGGCGCAAACCGCGGCTGCTTCGGTCACGACAGCGTCGCCGTGGCGCAGCGCCGGCACCTTGCCCATTGGGTTGATCGCGAGATAGGCGGGCGCCTTCATGGTGGTGCCGTAGTCGAGCACCTCGGTGCGATAGGGTTGCCCGATTTCCTCGAGCATCCAGCGCACGATGCGACCGCGCGACCTCGGATTCGTGTAGAAAACGAGTTCGTCAGCCATTGGTCGCCTCCGTTCGGGTTTTGCTGCCAGATCCAATAATGGACCGCGGTGCTGCGGTCGACAATAGTTACCGCCACCTCATGCGCGAGGCGATTAGCGCGCGACTCATGAGCGCGCCGCCATTGGCGAGTAGCTTTAGGGGACTGATGTCGGCCGTTGGTGCAAGAACGGAAGCCGCGCAGGTGCTGACTATGTCGCTGAATGTCCCCTAAGCAGACGATTTAGTATTCTCAACATAAAGTGATGGAACCGTCACACCGTCGATGGAACGTCTCTCTGAAAATTTCTTTGGAGAGGCAGTTGGCCTACGCAAGTCAGGCTGCGACGAGGGAGAGCAATCCATGAAGATCGTTGTCATCGGCGGCACCGGCCTGATCGGCTCGAAGACCGTTGCCATTTTGCGCCACGGCGGCCACGACGTCGTCGCCGCCTCACCCAATACCGGCGTCAATACCATTACCGGCGAGGGCCTCAAGGAGGCCGTAGCCGGCGCGCAGGTGGTGATCGACCTCGCCAATTCGCCCTCATTTGAAGATAGGGCGGTACTGAAATTCTTCGAGACCTCCGAGCGCAACCTTCTTCCCGCGGAGACCGCCGCTGGCGTCCGGCATCATGTCGCACTCTCGATCGTCGGAATCGACCGCAGCGACAATGGCTATTTTCGTGCCAAGGTCGCACAAGAGGTACTGATCAAGTCCTCGGGAATCCCTTACACCATCATCCGCTCGACACAGTTCCTGGAATTCCTCGGCGGCATTGCCGATTTAGGTACGGTTGGAAACATAGTCAGGATCCCGCCCTGCCTGTTCCAGCCCATCGCGGCGGACGACGTTGCTGTCGTGGTTGCCGAGGTGGCGCTGGCGGCGCCGCGAAACGGCATCATCGAAATAGCCGGCCCCGAGCGAGCACCGCTTAACGAAACCATTGCCCGCGATCTGAAGGCGATCGGCGACTCGCGTGAGGTCGTGGGCGACCCCAAGGCCTTATACTGGGGTGGGCGAGTCGAGCGGCGCTCTCTCGTGCCCTTGGGTGAGGCGCGTCTCGGTCGGATCGGCTTCAACGAATGGCTACGCCGCTCACGGGCAGCAGCCTGATCCCGCATCCGCCTGCCGAATGGTAGGGAATAGTGACTCAGTCAAACGCATCCTTTGGTGACGTCCGTTTTTGGCACGAATGCGAAGTGTCGGAATGTCCGCTCTTGCGCCGCTGTTGAAGGGATAACGGACGTGACGCGGACATCGCCTGGGGACCGTTGTTGACCATAAGAGACATCGGCCTGCCACAGAACGATGTCGGAACTCATTCCCTATGACTTTCCAGTGCGGAAGTTTGCCCCACGGCCGAGGACGCTGTTCGGCGATACCCATAAGCGACATTGAGCCTGACCGTGGTGCGTTCTTTTCAGGGGCAGGCGGAAAGGGCAAATAGGTCAGGGTCACGATGACTTTCTTGCCGAAAATACGATCGCCTGAAGGGGCATGCATCCCGGATCGAGCCCAAATTCATGGTGAAAGTTTCGCACCAGGGCGTCGATGATCTGATCCGGCTCGACGTTCTTCCGCGCTCGAATCTGATCGATGAGCGGGCTGCCATAGACCAGCCCTTGCGCGAAACTCGCTGCGTCTGGAACATCCTTCTTGAGCTTAACGACGGCGGCGTTGATGTCAGTGAATCCGGCCTCTGTCAGAGAGTCCTTAATCGGATCGAAAGAATAAGAGAAGGGCACACTCATGAACTGAGGTGGATCGTCCGGGAAGAAGCTTCCCACGACTTCGTGCGTAATTCGGCCGAACGGATTATGTTGATGCGAATCCCAGATGCTAAAAAAGATAATGGCCGCCAGCGCTGAGGACGCGATATACCTCGCGATAAGATTTGTCTTTATCTGGATAAAACATCACACCGAATTGGCATACG
Source organism: uncultured Alphaproteobacteria bacterium (assembly GCA_963791955.1). Classification (GTDB taxonomy): domain Bacteria; phylum Pseudomonadota; class Alphaproteobacteria; order Rhizobiales; family Xanthobacteraceae; genus BOG-931. The sequence goes on along the minus strand of CAWBUO010000014.1, from coordinate 295,022 downwards.
ACGGCGTCGAAGCTGCCATCAGCGAAGGGTAACTCCATTGCGTCCGCAGGTTTAAACTCGACGTCCTCCCCGGGCCGAAACTTCACACGCGCGATTTCGAGCATTGGCGGATTGAGGTCGGTCGCCGTCAAGCTTACGCTAGCAGGCAAGCGGTCGCGCAACCGGCGGGTGACGATGCCGGTGCCAGCCGCCGTTTCCAATACTCTTACCGGACTGCAAGCGGCCACACGTTGCGCGATGTCGACGGCATAGTCCACGAAGATCATCGGCCCCATATCGTGATCGTAATGGTGCGGTATATTGCCAACAAAGCCCGTCGCATCGTCTTTCATGATAGGCCTCCCGTCGAGTTTGCCAGAGCATAGCGCGGCGCTCCAATCCAACAAGCGCCGCGTCGCAATGCACCGGCCGAACTACGCTAGGAGTGCTGCAACGCACGAGTCCGCTGTTGTGCAGGTTTTCGAACGCCGGCAATGATGAGCCGTCGACGCGGGCGATGGCCGGCGTTTGAAAAGCGCCAAGGCAGGAAATCGCGGTCGGTGGTGCGGCGGCGGTGCGGCTGGTCGCTATGGGGATTTAGCCACGAAGCTTGGCGTGCGGAGCCTGGACTGAAGCGGTTGCCGCGATCGGCTTGCGGCGAAGCATGGTGGTATGCGTCGGTGTGAACGAGCGATCTGGGCGTCGCGCGACAGGATTGGTGGCGCGACGGCTAGTAAATCCAGCGCACCGATGCGAGCTTGGGCGCTGCCGGCTGAGAGCCGGCGAGGATGCTGGGCGTTTGCTACAGTGCAGATCGATGACGACGGCATCATGAGGTGTCGATCCTGATTGCCGCTGGCGGCGGCGCGGGCCGGTGCTTTGGCTCGCCGCCGCGCGCGAAAGTCTCGATGACGATCATGCGGCCGCCGCAGCACGGACATGGACGCGGCAGCACGCGCGGTTGGTTGATTGCGGCGTTGGGTGTGTCGGGTTGTTTTGGGCGAGACGGCACGGCAAGCAGCTGGCGCGCGTGCGCGATGTTTGCAGCTCGGTTGGTGTTACCGAGCAGCCCATAATGTCGGATGCGGTGGAAGCCCTTCGGCAGCACGTGGATCAGGAAGCGGCGGATGAACTCATCGTTGGTCAACGTCATCGTTTTGTAGCGGGCTGGCCCTTCGATCCGATAGTCCTTGTATTTGAAGGTGACGCCGTTGTGGTCGGCGGACATCAGCCGGCGATTGGAGATCGCGATGCGGTGGGTGTAGCGCGACAAATAGCGCAACACTTGCTTGGACCCGGCGAACGGCTCCTTGGCGTAGACCACCCAATCGATCTTGCGCAGCGGCCTCAGATAGGCCTTGAACGCAGTCTTGTCGGCGAGCCGTACAAGATCGCCGAAGAACTGCAGGTGACCGGCGTGGTGGGCGGCGACCAGCATCTGCAGAAATAGCCGACGGAACAACGCCGAGAGAACCTCCACGGTCAAAAAATAGCGCGGTCGGCACGCGATCCACTTCGATCCATCCGGCGACAGGCCGCCACCCGGCACGACCATGTGCACATGCGGGTGGTGGGTGAGCGCCGAGCCCCAGGTGTGCAGCACCGCCATGAAGCCAATGCGAGCGCCGAGATGTTTGGGATCAGCGGCGATGGTGAGCGTGGTCTCGGCGGCGGCCTTGAACAGCAGATCGTAGATCACCGCCTTGTTCTGATAGGCGATGTCGGCGATGGCCGCCGGCAGCGTGTACACGACATGAAAGTACGGCACCGGCAGCAACTCGGCCTCGCGCTCGGCGAGCCACTCGCGGGCAGCGGCACCCTGACACTTCGGGCAGTGCCGGTTGCGGCAGCTATTGTAGGCGATGATGGTGTGAGCGCAGTTCTCGTTCTCGCAACGCGCCACATGGCCGCCGAGTGTCGCCGTGCGGCAACGCTCGATCGCACTCATGACCTTCATCTGGCCGAGACTGACGTGTCCGGCATTGGCGCGCCGCCACGCCGCTCCGTGGTCGCGGAAGATATCCGCGACCTCCAGCGCTGGACGGGACATGACCGCCGTTACGCTGGCGGCTGGTCTTTGCTGCTCTTCTTAGGCTTCTTGCGCGGCTGCGACAGTCGGTCGAGCGGGCTCTCGATGCCGGCAATCATGCCGGTGGCGACGCGGGTGTAGCGTGCCGTGGTGTCGAGCTTGTCGTGCCCCAGAAGCGCCTGGATGACGCGGATATCGGTACCGCGCTCGAGCAGGTGGGTGGCGAAGCTATGACGCAGCGCATGCAGCGTCACGTTCTTCTTGATCCCGGCCGCATCAGCAGCCTCGTGGAACAGGCGGTTGAGTTGGCGCGTGGTCATCGGCTTGCCGAGCCTGCTGCCGGGAAACAGCCAGCGTTCCGCCACGGGTGTTCCGGCATCATGACGCGATGGGCGTGCCTTCCACCATCGGCGCAACAGATCGAGCGTCTCGGGCGACAGCATGACATGGCGGTCCTTGCGGCCCTTGGACTGTTCGATGCGAATGATCTTCTGTGCGCTGTCGATATGCTTGACCTTCAGCCGCACCACTTCGCCGGCACGCAGACCGCAGCCATAGCCAAGACTGAGCAGCACGCGGACTTTGAGACTGCTGGCAACAGCCAGTAGACGCCGCGTCTCGTCCGGGCTCATCACCAACGGGATCTTCTGCGGCTCACGGATGTGATAGATCGCGGCGGCCAAGTCCAGTCGCCGCAGCGTCACGCGGAACAAGAACCGCAGCCCGGTCATGATGCGGTTGCGGGTGCAGATGCTCACGCCGGTCTGCGAAAGATGCAGCTGAAACTGGCGGAGGTCCTCCGCTGTAGCCATGTCAGGCGACCGTTTGAGAAACGCGGCGAATCGCTTGCAGCTGCGGACGTGGCCCCTCTGCGTGCCTGCACAGAGCTTGCGCGCGTTCATGTCCTCGATCATGCGCTGGCGCAGCGGGCTGACGGAATCCGTACTCATGAGGAAACTCCTGTCTTGGATGAGGTTGACGACACCTCGATCCTCAAGACAGGACATCCAGCACGCTATCGATGATCTCTAACCTGGTCACTGTACTCGCAGATAAGCCGCCCGCCTCCGCGGGCTATCGCGCAGCGATTTAGTGCTCTGGCACGTTTGCGACATCCAACGATGTCTGCAGTCTGGTCGCCAATGGGAGGCTAAACCGACGTGTCGCGGACATCGCGAAACCGACGCGAATGCCCCCGGAGCGGACATCGGGCCTCAGCATCAGATCGGCGGGTTATACGGGGAATACCGGACGAAATAACATCGGTCCGGCGCCGCTTGCAGCCCGCTCGGCAAAGCTGCAACCTGCACACCCGCTCGACAGGAGGACACGCACGGCCGCTCCCGAAGGAATCAACGCCGATATGCTCGCCTTCTGGAACGGCAAGGGCGGTCACACCTGGGTGGCTCGGCAGAGCACACCGACATCACGCTCACACCGGTGACCGACGCCTTGCGATGTCCGACTTGAGACCGCAATGTGCTGCAAGGAAGACATTGGGCGGGCGGCTACTGATCCCCTTAACCTGCGGCGAGCGCGCGGTAAATTTGTGAACCGTCACGTGCCGCTCGCACCGCTGCGATGGTCGGCGGGTCCCTGAGCTTGCGGGCGATGCAGGCGAGTGCTCCGAGCTGACCGCCATCCGACCGTTCCGGCGACAGCAGCAGGAATACGGTGTCGACCGGTTTGCCGTCGACTGCATCGAAATCGACAGCTTTCCTCAAGCGCAACAGCACCCCCAAGGGTTTGCTGAGCTGATGAAATCGCGCATGCGGTATGGCGACGCCGCCTCCGACGCCGGTTGATCCGAGTTCCTCGCGCTTACGCAATTCGGACAGAATGCGCTCCGCCGGAACATCGACGACCGGCCCGGCGCGCTGCGCCAGATCGATCAGCAGCCTCTGTTTGTCCGAGGCGACAACATCCGCCGAAACATTGTCGGCAATGAGAAAATCCGAAACTTTCATCGTCGATCAGGCCACACAAGATCGTAGCGTGCGCAAGAACCGAAATCGGGAAGTTCAGTCGGGTGCGCGCAAACGATACCCGACGCCCGTTTCGGTGAGAACATAACGCGGCTGCTCCGGATCGGCTTCGATTTTTTGCCGCAGCTGGCGAACATAGACCCGAAGGTATTGGGCGTCGGTCAAATCGTCCCACAGCTGGCCGAGCAGAAATTTGTGCGTGAGCACCTTGCCCGCATGTTGAACCAGCACGCGCAGGAGATCGTATTCTTTCGGCGAAAGCTTGACCTCCCGCTCACCGACCTTGACGATACGGCGGACGAGATCGACCGAAAGATCGCCGACGCGAAACACCGGCCGCTCACCGTGGGTCTGCAATTGGTGGCGCAGCGCCGCGCGCATCCGGGCAAGCAGTTCGTCCATGCCAAACGGTTTGGTCACATAGTCGTCGGCGCCGAGATCGAGGGCCTGGACTTTTCCGGCTTCATCGCCGCGGCTCGACAAAATGACGATCGGAACGCTCTCATTGCGCGCGCGGATGGTTTGCAGCAGCTCATGCCCATGCGCATCGGGAAGGCCGAGGTCGAGGATGATCAAATCCGGAGCCTCTTTGACGAGGAGCTCCAGCGCGGTCTTGCCGTTGGGCGCCTCCAGGATCTGATAGCCTTGAGCAGTCAGGCCCATGCGCAGAAGCTTGCGGATCGGCGGCTCGTCATCGATCACCAGTACGCGAACCGGAGTGGCGCTCATGCGGCAGACTCAAGGCGCTCCCGCGCCCGCGGTATCGGCAGATTGATCGTGAACGCAGCCCCGCTGCGGTCGGTACGGTTTGCAGCAACAATCGTCCCGTGCATCGCCTCGACGAAGCCGCGAGAGATCGCAAGACCGAGGCCAGTGCCCGCGCGCACCTGGTCGGTCTTCTGCGCGCGGTAGAATTTATCGAATATGTGATCAAGATCGGTTGAGGAAATGCCGCTGCCTTCGTCCAGAACGCGCAGAGAAACCGAATCGCCGCTGCGCCAGCTCTGAATGTGGATCGTCGTCTCCGCAGGCGCGTATTTCGCGGCATTGTCGAGGAGGTTGAACAGCACCTGTTCGAACAGCACCGCGTCGAGCTCGAGCATCGGCAAATCCGCCGCCAATTCAAGCTCCACCTTATGGCGCGACAGGATGCGGCTGGCGCGGCGCAACGCGCTGCCGACGATCTCGCCAAGATCATGCAAGGCTATGTTCGGGGAGATGGCGCCGGATTCGAGCTTGGTCATGTCGAGCAGGTTGGCGATGAAACGGTTAAGCCGCTCGGATTCGTCGATGATGGTCGCCAACAGGTCCGCGCGTTCGGCTTCGCTGAGCTTTTTGCCAAGGTCGCGCAACGCGCTCGCCGCGCCCAGCACGGCCGCCAGCGGCGTTTTCAGATCATGCGAAATTGAAGTGAGCAGTGCCGAACGCAACCGCTCGGTTTCAGCAGTGCGCTCGACCCTGACCATCTCCTCGACCAGCCGCACGCGCTCAATCGCGAGCGCGCCCTGGTCGCCCAACGCATCCAACAGCCGCCGCTGGTCGGGTGTCAGGAGAGGGCCCGGCTTGTCACTGTCGATTCCCATGACGCCGACGGCACCGCGACCGGTATGCATCGGCAGAAACAAACGCTTGGCGCCGGGAAGCGTGTCGGAGCCGCGGCCGGCGGCGCGATCGTTCTCCCATGCCCACTTCGCGGCGGCGAGGTCGGCGTCATCCAGGATGTCCTCGGGCGGATACCCGGCCTTGACTGCGATCGAGCCATGTTCGGGCAACAGCAGCACGACGCGGACTTTCAGCATCAATGCGGTCTGATACGCGGTGGCCCAAAGGACATCGTCGAGTGTTCCGGCACCGGCAAGTTTGCGGCTAAACGAATAGAGCGACTCTGTCGAACGTGCCCGATCCATCGCCGCCACGGCCTGGGTGCGGCCGCGCGCGGCAACGGTAGAGACAATGACTGCGACCAGCGTAAAGAACACAAACGCCGCAATGTTGGTCGGATCGGCGATGGTGAAGGTGTAGATCGGCGGCAGGAAGAAGAAATTGTAGCACAGCGACGACGCGACGCTCGCCAGCAGCGATGGTCCGAGGCCGAGGCGAACGGCGACTCCAACCACCGCCGTCAGAAAAACCAGATCGACATTCTCAACGCCAAACCATGGCTGTATGAGCGCGGCACAGCCGAGCGCCAACGCCACCGCCAATAGCGCGAGGAAATAAGGCTGCGGGTCGGCCGGCTCGTCGCGTTCGGCGGAGCGGACGGATTTCTTTTGGATCGGCTCGCCCGCAATGGTATCGCCGGCGATGACGTGGACACTGATATTACCGGAACGGCGGACGAGGTCGTGGACCACCGAACCGTGTACGATTTCGAACCAACGCGTACGCGCCGACTTGCCGATGACGATTTGCGTCACGTTGTTGGCTTGCGCATAGCCGATCACGTCGCCGGCGATCTGGCGATCGCTGGCCGGCAGCGTGATCGCTTCGCCGCCGAGCGCCTCGGCAAGGCGTAATGTGTCGGCGATGCGGTCGCGCTCTTCTTCCGATAGCTGCAGGCTGCGCCGGCCCTCGACGTAAAGCGCGATCCACGGTCCATGCAATCGGTCGGCAAGGCGCTTGGCGTAGCGTACAAGACCGGCGCTGCGCGGGTCGTCGCTGACGCAAACGAGGATGCGCTCACCCGCGGCCCACGGCCCCTGGATGGCGCGGGCCTGCATTTCCGTCAGCAGTTGTTCATCGACCCGGTCCGCGGTGCGGCGCAACGCAAGCTCGCGCAATGCGGTCAGATTTGCCGGAGAAAAGAAATGCTCGAGCGCGCGCTCCGCCTGCCGGGGAACATAGACCTTACCCTCCCGGAGCCGCTGGATCAGATCGTCGGGTGTCAGATCGACCAGTTCGACGGCGTCGGCACGGTCGAATACGGCGTCGGGCACGGTCTCGCGCACGCGTACATGCGTGATCTGCGCAACGACGTCATTGAGGCTTTCGATGTGCTGAATGTTGACCGTCGTATAGACGTCGATGCCGCGTCCCATCAACTCTTCGACATCGAGATAGCGCTTTGGATGGCGGCTGCCTTCGGCATTGGTGTGCGCGAGTTCATCAACCAGGACGATCTGCGGCCGGCGGGCGATGATGGCGTCGAGATCCATCTCTTCAAGGGCCTGGCCCTTGTATTCGACTCGTCGGCGTGGAACGACTTCGAGGCCTTCCAGAAGCGCTTCGGTCTCCCGGCGGCCGTGGGTTTCGACGATACCGACAACGATATCGTAGCCATCTTTTCTGCGGGCATGGGCCTGTTGCAGCATCTCGTATGTCTTGCCGACGCCCGGAGCCGCGCCGACAAAGATTCTGAGCTTGCCAACCCGGCTTTCTTCACGGCGTGCCGCCGCAAGCAGGGCTTCCGGCGAAGGCCGGTGTTCGGAATCCCGCCGTTGCTCCGCGGTCACCATTTAATGTCTCGACGTCTGGCCGGGCTGCCGCCTAGCCGGCGCGTAAGCGGTCGAGCGCGAGATTGAGCAGCAGAACGTTGACGCGCGGCTCGCCCAAAAGCCCGAGAAACCGATCTTCGACGTGATCGCCAACGAGCTTACGGACTTGATTTTCCGCCAAGTTGCGCGCTTTGGCAACTCGGGGAACCTGGAAGTAAGCGGCTGCTGCCGAGATATTGGGATCGAGTCCGCTGGCCGAAGTCGTGACCAGGTCGGCCGGGACCGCGGCGGAAGGATTCTCTTTCCTCAATTTGTCGAGGTCCGCCTGCACGCGGTCGATCAGCGCCTTGTTGGATGGTCCAAGATTCGAGCCGCCGGAATTGGCAGCGTTATAGGGAGCCGGCACCGTCTTGGTCGGATCGTTAGGATCGGCGGCGGTGGTCGCTGAAGGCCGGCCGTGGAAGTACTTGTCGCTGGTGAAGTTCTGCCCAATGAGCGCGGAGCCGACAACATGGCCGTCACGTTCAATCAGACCGCCTTGCGCCTGGTTCGGAAACAGAATTTGGGCGATGCCTGTCATCGCCAGCGGATAAACCAGGCCGGTGATGAACGTGAGCGCGATGAGGATGACGATCGCCGGACGGATTTCGCGTAACATCGAGGTTATCTCCTCAGGCGAGATGCAAGGCCGTGACCAGAAGGTCGATGGCCTTGATGCCGACAAATGGAATGAGCACGCCGCCGAAGCCGTAGATCCAAAGGTTACGGCGCAGCAGTGCAGCCGCTCCGATCGGACGATACCGCACGCCTTTGAGCGACAACGGAATAAGCGCAATGATAATGAGCGCGTTGAAGATGATCGCCGAAAGGATCGCGCTCTGTGGCGTCGTCAGCCCCATGACGTTTAAGGTCTGCAACTGCGGATAAAAGGCGACGAACATCGCCGGGATGATGGCGAAATACTTCGCCACGTCGTTGGCGATCGAGAATGTAGTCAACGCACCCCGGGTCATCAGCAGTTGTTTGCCGATCTCGACAATCTCGATCAGCTTGGTCGGATTGGAGTCGAGATCGACCATGTTTCCGGCTTCGCGGGCCGCTTGCGTGCCGGTATTCATCGCCACGCCGACATCGGCCTGGGCAAGCGCCGGCGCGTCGTTGGTGCCATCGCCGCACATGGCGACGAGCTTGCCTTTTGACTGCTCGTCGCGGATCAGCCGCAGCTTGTCCTCAGGGGTGGCTTGAGCGAGGAAGTCGTCAACGCCGGCCTCGGCCGCAATCGCAGCCGCGGTCATGGGATTGTCGCCGGTGATCATGACGGTGCGGATGCCCATGCGGCGCAATTCGGCGAAGCGCTCGCGGATGCCGCCCTTGACGATGTCCTTGAGCTGAATGACCCCGAGCAACTGATTGTCCTTCGCAACCGCAAGCGGCGTGCCGCCCGATTTCGCGATCGCGTCGGCAATCGCCTGAACTTCGCGCGCGGTCTCCGTGCTGAGCATTGGCCGCAGCGCCTGTACTGCGCCGCCGGCGCCGACGAAGGCGGGAGAAGTGTTGAGGTGGTTCAAAATCGACTCAACGGCGCCCTTGCGTACCCAGGAGGCGCCGACTTCGACGCCGCTCATGCGCGTCTGTGCGCTGAACGGAATGAAGGTGGCGTGCAGGTCGGCAAGCTCGCGGCCGCGAATGCCATATTTTTCTTTTGCCAAAACGACGATAGAACGGCCCTCAGGCGTCTCGTCGGCAAGCGACGCCAATTGCGCAGCGTCGGCCAGTTCCTGTTCGCTCACGCCGCGCACCGGCTTGAACTCGGTCGCCTGCCGGTTGCCGAGCGTGATGGTGCCGGTCTTGTCCAGAAGCAAGGTGTCAACGTCGCCGGCGGCCTCGACCGCGCGGCCGGACATGGCGAGTACATTGAACCGCACCAGGCGATCCATGCCGGCAATGCCGATGGCGGACAGGAGCGCACCGATCGTGGTCGGGATCAGCGTTACAAACAATGCGACCAGAATCACGACCGAGATCGAGCCGCCCGCATAGGCCACGTAGCTGGGGATTGTGGCCGTTGCGAAGACAAAGATGATGGTCAGGCCGATGAGCAGGATGTTGAGCGCAATCTCGTTCGGCGTCTTCTGCCGTGCGGCGCCTTCGACCAGCCGGATCATGCGATCGAGGAAGGTCGAGCCTGCTGCGGCGGTGATACGCACGCGGATCCAGTCGGACAGCACCTGGGTGCCCCCGGTGACAGCGGAGCGGTCGCCGCCCGACTCGCGTATGACCGGCGCCGACTCGCCGGTGATTGCCGCCTCGTTGACCGAGGCCATGCCTTCGACCACCTCACCGTCAGAAGGGATCAGGTCGCCGGCCTCGATCAAGACCAGATCCCCGATCTTGAGGTCGGTACTTGGAATGAGCCGATAGTTCTGCTGGTCGCCCCCACCGGTAATGAGTTTGGCTTGGGTCTCGGTCCGCTGACGGCGAAGCGTGTCGGCTTGCGCTTTGCCCCGGCCCTCGGCGACGGCCTCAGCGAAGTTGGCGAACAGCACGGTAAACCACAGCCACAGAATGATCTGAAACTCAAAACCGATATGGCCGCTGTCGGTCGCCAGATCGCGAATCAAAATGACCGTTGTCAGGGCGGTGACGATCTCGAGCACAAACATGACCGGATTCTTCATCAGCGTCCGCGGATTGAGCTTGACGAAGGCGGAGCCGATCGCCGGGATGACGATCTTTGGATCGAACAGCGCCGATACCGGCACGCGCTTGCGCAAAGTCGACGTTTCCATAACGGTCGCTCCGAATTAATTGGCCGAGAAAAGAGTGCCGGCGTTGATCGCCAGCTGCTCGACGATCGGCCCGAGCGCCAGCGCGGGGAAGAAGGTAAGGCCGCCGACGATAAGGATGACGCCGACGACCAGGCCGACAAACAGCCCGCCCGTGGTCGGGAACGTGCCTGCAGAGGCAGGCACCGATTTTTTGGCGGCGAGCGAGCCGGCGATCGCCATGGTCGGGATGATCATCCAGAAGCGGCCGACAAACATCGCGACGGCGCCGGAGAGGTTGTAAAATAATGTGTTGGCGCTTAGCCCGGCAAACGCAGAACCGTTGTTACCGTCCTGCGACGTGTAAGCGTACAGCACTTCGGTGAAGCCGTGCGGCCCCGGATTGCTCATGGCAGCGACCGCCGACGGCACCTCCATCGCGATCGCGGTCCAACCGAGAAACATCAGCGGCAGGACCAGGATAGCGAGCATCGCCATCTTGACTTCCTTCGCTTCGATCTTCTTGCCGACATATTCGGGCGTGCGGCCCACCATCAGGCCGGCGACGAAGATCGCGATGATGACGAACAGCAGCATGCCGTACATTCCGGATCCGACGCCGCCGACAATGATCTCGCCGAGCTCGATGTTGATGAGCGGAATCATGCCGCCGAGCGCGGTGAACGAATCGTGCATGGCATTCACTGCGCCGCAGGAGGCAGCGGTCGTTATGATGGCAAACAAAGCTGATCCAACAATGCCGAAACGGACTTCTTTGCCCTCCATGTTGCCGCCGGTGAGACCAAGTGCGTTCAATGCGTCGTTGCCGTGGGCTTCGGCGGCATAGCAGGCGAGGACCCCGCCTACGAAAAGAATTCCCATGACGGCAAGTACGGCCCAGCCCTGGCGCTGGTTGCCGACCATGCGACCGAACACGTTGGTCAGCGCCGCGCCGACCGCGAAGATCGAGATCATCTGCACGTAGTTCGACAATGCAGTCGGGTTTTCGAACGGATGGGAGGCGTTGGCGTTGAAGAATCCACCGCCGTTGGTGCCGAGCATTTTGATCGCGATCTGCGAGGCGACCGGGCCGACCGCAATGGTCTGCCTGGCGCCTTCCAGCGTCGTCGCCTCGACATAGGTGCCGAGCGTTTGCGGTATGCCCTGCCACACCAAAAACAGCGCATAGGGCACGCAGATCGGGACAAGGATGTAGAGCGTTGTGCGGGTGACATCGACCCAGAAATTGCCGACGGTGCGGACCGAATGCCGCGCGAAGCCGCGAATGAGCGCGATCGCAAGCGCAATGCCGGTTGCAGCCGACAGGAAGTTCTGATGCGTCAGGCCGAGCATTTGCACGAGATAGGACATCGTGCTTTCGCCGCCGTAATTCTGCCAGTTGGTGTTGGTGATGAAGCTGACTGCCGTATTGAACGAAAGGTCCGGAGCCACCGCGGACTGTTCCGCCGGATTAAAGGGCAGTGCCGCCTGAAGGCGCATCAGAACGTAGAGAATGAGAAGGCCGCCGACGTGGAACAGCAACATGGCGATCGTGTAGGTCACAGCGTGCTGCTCGTGCCGCGCGTCGACGCCTGCGATTCTATAGATCGCGTGCTCAACCGGCTGCATGATCGGCGAAAGAAGCGAGCGCTCGCCATTGAAAACGACGGTCATGTAGGCGCCAAGCAGCGGCGTGATCGCGACGATGATCGCGCAGTACAACAGAATCTGGACCCAGCCGACGAGGGTCATGGCTATTATTCCTTCAGAAATGCTCGGGTTTAAGAAGGGCGTAGACGAGGTAAACCAGCAGTGCCGCAGTCACGACGCCCGCGAGCGAGTAGTCGAAGATCATGACGTTTCTCTCAGAGCAGGTCGCAGGCGTAGACGTAGGCGATCGACAGCGCGAACAGGATCGCGCCAATCGCCAGCATGACGACATCCATCATGAGAAAGCTCCACGCAATCAAAGCCTTTAAAGCCGATAGAGCCACGATCGGGCTACTCGCCTTGATATGCATCAAGTCCGCGCTCGAGTAGGCCCTGCCATTCGTGTGCGATCAGCTGCTCCAATACGCGTGATTACCTGTCACTGTTTGCATAGGAATTCGAGCGAGGTGAAAGCCGAAACGTATATGAATCCTATAAAGGTCGTCCTGGATTGGCAGCCACGTGCCAGGCACGCGCGCCAACCCGCGGCTTTGGCGCGCAGCCGGATGGATTTGTCACAGACGTTCAAATCATACAGCGTTCCCGGTCTTAAGCAGTACGAAAGTCTGCTGGGTCGCTGAATGCCTTATGCCAACGCGGTTCGAGCGGTGGGGTCGCATTTTTTCCTGGTCGCCGGTCAGCTCGGCCGATCAAAATCGTTGCGAGAGGCCGGTATAGACCTGGAACGCAGGAGTTGAACTGGTAAGGCCAATATTCATACCGACGTCGATTTGTACGTTGGGGAGGAAGACCCATGAGATCGCGGTATCGAAGCTCACCAACGTGGCCTTTGCAGTAGGGTCAGCGTTGTAATCTGACCAGAGTTCTGCGTAGGCGGTCACGTTCTTTATCACCTCGCGGCTGAGATTCACGTCAAAGACGTAGTTTCCGTGATAACCGGCATTGAGGCTGTCCTTGAGGACATCGACCTCGGGTACCAACAAAAGCGTAAAGCTGTTGGGCAAGCTGAATGCCACCGGGCCAATTAGGCCGCCTTCGGTAGCGCCGTTGCCGATGCCGATTGGTGCCGAAGGGGCTTTGATATATGGAATTATCGCCGCAGCAGTGTCGCCGCCGTCGTTTCCCCACAGGTTGATTTTCGAACGCAGAAACGTATCGCCAATGCCCCAGAGCGTGCTCGATGCTATGGCCGCTGTGTCGTAGGTGTGCACGCCGGCGAACGGCACGTTGACCTCAAGGTCCGCGTTATTTGTCACGCCAACTTTGAAGGTCGGATTGGGCACCAAGAGTGTATTGATATGCGTCGATCCGGAGACTTGATGGGTAAAATTAACCAGATCGGTTTCATATTGAAAGTGACCGGCATCGACGGTGTACGGCACGTTTGATTTGGTTGGCCGATCCGTACTGAAACTGCGCATCTGATCGGGCGGGACGGGGTTCAAAAGCCAATACTGATTCTTGTTCGGCCCTGCCTTGCTCGCGTTCGCCTTCCGAGTCTTTTTGACGACGGGTTTCTCATTGCCGGCCGATTGCTCAGCAGGTGCCGCGAGCGCGCCGCCCGACAAGCCGCTTGCGATGCACAACACGATCGCAGACGCGATGCATAAAATAACACGCATGGCCCCCCCCTTTGTGTTCAACGATAGGAGCGCCTGTAGGCACGAGCAAGCCAATCCGGCATTTTCGCACGGTCTTTTTGCTGCCGTCGCAAGCGAGATCCGCTCCAACGCGCTTATAGGAATTCCATAAAGATCTGGCTCAGAATCCAGATGATGCAGTCTCTTAGACCGATACGCCAATGGATCAGATGGCCCGCGCTGTCGCTGTTGGCCACACGCATCATTGAGTCAGGTGCGTCGCACCCTCAGTCTTGGCAATTGCGCCGATAGCCAAAACGGCCACGACCATCATGAGAGCCGAAAAGGCCGCTCTCATTTCGCCGCTGTTAAATAGGGTCCTCATGTTCGTTCTCACAAAAAAATGGCTGGCGTTCTGCGCGGTGATGTGAAGCGCAGGCCATATGAATTCCAGATCAAAAATTCCCGACCGGCATAATGGCGGAATAGAAATACCCCACTACTCGCATGCCGTATTTATATCTTTCGGCGTCCGCCCTTCTCGCTTCTTTATCACCCCCTCACAATTATAGGCCTGCAGTGAGGCTGCCTGCCTCGGGGGGCTTCCATGCGTATTCCGCAAACAGCAAAAATCGATCGTTTGGATGACCATTTGCAAGCCGCTGTAGCAGTGACGGAGCAGCTCCTCCGGGTAGTAATGGAGAGTCCACGCGAACGACTATCAACAATCCACCGGATGGGCAAAGCTCGTCAGATCGATCGTTTGCTTGCAGCAGGCGCATACACCGACGCAGCGCTCGTGCTCCTCAACATTGAGCTGCCGAACTGGAAGGTCCGGCGTCTCGTGCTTGAGAACGGGGAGTGGCTTTGCTCGCTGTCGCGGCACCATAATATTCCGGTAGCAGTTGACGATCCGGCCGAAGCATCCCACCCGTCCATGCCGGTGGCAGTTCTCCGGGCGTTGATTGAGGTGCGCCGGCGGATCACGCAAGACATGGTTTCGCTGGTCCCGCGAATTGCCGCGACAGTGCCGCTCGAAATCGTTTGCTGCGACAACTTTGCTTAAATACGGCGGCTTTTAGGGTCCGCGATCACTATGCCGGCTTTATGCGCAAGCGCAGGGTCTCCTCTCGATTTCATATGGATTTGCGACACATAAACGAAAGCGAAATCGAAAAAGGAGAGACCTCAATGAGCGTCGTTCCGGTCGATAGAACTTCAGGCGTCTTCAGGCGCAGGCAAAAATCGATTGGCTTCTGGCGCAGGCTCGCGCTGGCTCTCGATGGATACTTTGTCGATCGAGCCAAATGGGCCTTGCCCCAGGCCACTTTGCGGCGTTCGCGGCAGGACTTTGAGCGGTGCCGGCGCCTCATGCACAAGGTTTAAGGGCGCGGCGAACTGGGTCGTGCAAGGCAAAGCGCGCGCGGTTGATCCAACGCAACGATGTAGACTTGTTCAATCGGGCTGATGAGGGAAGAAGAACAGGCCCCGCAAGAAGCCCTCGCGTTTGTCCTTTTCGGATATCGCTTCGGCGTGGCCGGTGCCGACGTCGAGTGTCTTTTCCGGCGGCTGTTCCACGCGATTCCACCAGCCGCCGCCAAGCGCCTGATAAAGCGCCACGGTATCGGACAAGCGGGCGGCGCGCGCTTGCACCACCTGAATGGCCGCTTGCAAGTAGGTCTGTTGCGCCGTGAGCAGGATCAGCACGTTGGCGTTGCCGGTCTGCATCTGCTGGCGCGCGAGATCAAAGCTTACCTTGGCGGCGCGTTCGAAGTCTCTTGCCGCCTTCAGCGCATCTGCATCGTTTTGCAGCGCGCGCAGCGAATCAGTAACGTTCTGGACGGCAGCGATGACGGTACCGCGATAGCTCCAAGCTGCCGCGTTATAGCTGTCTTTAAATTCTTGCAGCTGATGCAGCAGCGAGCCGCCATCGAGTATGGTCTGGGCGACGTTGCCGCCAACCAGCCAGAACAGATTCTGAGGAGCAAGCAGGCCGGCGAGCGCGGTATTTATGTAGCCGACATTTCCGTTGATCGTAAAATTTGGCAGCAGGTTCGCGGTGGCGATGCCGATCTGGGCGCTGGCCGAATGCAATTGCTCCCGCGACGCACGGATATCCGGCCTTTGCTCAATCAGCTGCGACGGCAAACTCACCGGGAGATCGACAGGCAAGTGCAGGTCCGCGAGCCTGAATATCTCGCGAGGCTCTTCGCTGGGATAGACCCCGGCAAGAGCGGACAACAGATTGCGGGTTTGTTGCAGCGCCTTGCGCAGCGGCGGCAGTGTCGCCGCGACTTGCGCGAGCGCGGCTTCCTGCAGGGCAACGTCGTTGCGGTTGGCGAAGCCCGCTTCGAGCTGGCGCCGCAGGGTGTCGAGCATTTGGGTGTTGATCGAGATAAGCTGGTTGGTGGCTTCGATCTGCGCGCGCAGCGAGGCCTCGTTGATCGCCGCGACCGCGATGTTGGATACTAGCGTCAGATAAGCCGCCTCGACCTGGAAGCGCTGATTGTCGGCCAGCGCTTGAAGCGATTCGACGGTGCGCCGGTTAAGGCCCCAGACATCCAGAGTGTAGCTCACCTGCAGCTGCGCGGTATGAAGACTGAAGACGCTGGCGTTGGAAGCGGGCACCGGCGTGAGCGCGCCTGAAGTGCGCTGATAGGTTGGACTAAAATCGGCCTCGACGAGCGGGAAAAACTTGCCCTCCTGGGCATAGACGGCCTGGTTGGCAGCACGCAAGGTTGCGATCGCCGATTGGAGGGTGGGATTATTGCTCAGTGCGCGCTGGATCAACGCGGTGAGTGCCGGCGATTTAAACAATCGCCACCATTCCTGGGGGATGTCGCGTCCCGCAAGGAAGTGCTGTGGCTGACCGGTCGGCGCGTCGGTCGAGGAGGTTGCCGTTGCCAGCGGTTCTTTCGTGTATCGGCCGACCTCGGGTGCAGCGGGATGGAGAAAATCTGGGCCGACCGCACAGCTCGTCAGCGCGAGCGCGGCAGTGAGCGCAGTGGCGGCTGGAAGAAACCGCCTGACTGACGGACCGGACATGTGCAACTGCTGCAATTGAAAGCTGCGGCAAAGACGCCCCGAACATCCCCGCACTCAAACGGCATCCATTATTTACGAATCGCCGTTCATTGGCTGTGACGGGCTTGCCACACTATCAATTATTCAGAGCAAGTCTGCCTACTGTAATCAGTCACAGTGGCAATCGGGACTTTCACGGCAGAACCGCGTCGGCGACGCGCGCGCTACAATTTCTTTATTCAATGAAACGCCGGCGCTGGGGCAAGCACCGTGGCGCGAAACCGACTGCAAGACTGGTTCCGGCGCTGTAAGGCCGCTGGATGCCCTTCAAACAACCGAACGCCAATCATCTCATTGGAATAATGAAATGATATATTCTCGTCACAATAAAGCTGTGGTGAGTTGCGCGGCGTAGTGTGGTTAATCCAAATTGTGTGATTAATAGCAGTAGACGATTGCGTCGGGGAATGCCCATTTCACGGCAAATTCGACAACTCTAAGTGTGGCTTGCTCATGTTTCCGCGCACAGCAGACCGCCGCGGGAAAGTACTGCTCGCGTGCGTCCTCATTGCTATCGGGACCGGTGCCTATGGCGTGTGGCATTGGGGTCTAAACGCGACAGCAGAGCTGACCACGGCGAGCGCCAGTACCGAGAAGGGCGCACCGCCGGATGCGCCCGTGCGCGATCGGGACAGCGTCGATCTTTCGGATTCACAGCTCGCTGCGGTCAAAGTCGAGCCGATTGAAGAGCGTGCTTTTCCGGTCGAGAAGGAAGCGATCGGCAGTATCGATTTCAATGAGGACATGGCGGTGCAGGTTTTCACCCCCTACCAGGGGCGGATCATCGCGCTTTATGCCTCGGTTGGGGACGACGTCAAAACGGGGCAGACGCTGTTCACCATCGACAGCCCCGATCTGCTGCAGGCTGAGTCGACGCTAATCGCCGCGGCCGGAGTTTTGGAGTTGACCTCGCGCAATCTGGCGCGGTTGCGCGAGCTGTACAAGACTCTCGCCGTATCACAACACGATCTTGAACAGGCGATCTCCGACCAGCAGACCGCCGAAGGCAACTTGCGGGCGGCGCGTGACGCGGTGCGCATCTTCGGCAAATCCGACGCGGAAATTGATCGCATTGTCGCGGCGCGCGCGGCCGACCCGACGCTGGTCGTGGCAAGCCCGATCGATGGCCGAATAACCCAGCGTAGCGCGGCGCCGGGTTTGTTCATCCAACCGGGCAATCCGCCCCCGCCATATGTTGTCGCCGATATCAATACAATGTGGATGCTGGCGAACGTCGTCGAGACCGACAGTCCGGCGTTTCGCGTCGGGCAGCAGGTGCAAGTGGCGTTGAGCGCTTTTCCGGGCCGTGTGTTCGACGGCAAGATCACCACGATCGGGGCGAGCGTCGACCCGAATACCCGCCGTGTGCTGGTACGCTCGGTGATCGATGATCCCCGGCACGAATTGCGCTCGGGCATGTTCGCAAATTTCGTTATTAGCATTGGCGCGCCGGTCCATTCGCCGGCCATCCCGCTCGATGGCGTGGTGCGCGAAGGCGACGGCACGATCAGCGTATGGATCACTGCTGACCGGCGCCGGTTTACCAAGCGCACGGTTACGATCGGTCAGCAGCGCGACGGCTATCGGCAGATTCTCGAGGGCGTGCAGGTTGGCGAGCTTGCCGCTACCGACGGCGCAATTTTCCTCAGCAACATGCTGGCGGTCGCAGGCGGCCGATGAGGTCGCCGCGCGTCCGACGCATCGACGTCAGGGGCGAACGGTGCTGAAGAGCATCGTTGCATTCGGCCTTACCCGGCGCGCGATCGTGCTGTTGGGCCTGCTTGTCTTCGTTGCCGCCGGGCTGGTCGCTTTCAGCAAATTAAACATCGAGGCCTATCCCAATCCCGCGCCGGTCATTCTCGAAATCACCGCGCAGGCCGCCGGACTCTCGGCCGAAGAAATGGAACGTTATTACACGATCCCGATGGAGGTCGGCCTCTATATAACGCCCGGCGTGGCCAATATCCGCTCGACCTCCTTCTACGGCTTGTCCTTCGTTCGCGTCACTTTCAAATACGGTATCGACTACTATTTCGCCTTCACCCAGACGCAGTTGATGTTACAGCAAAACATCAGCCTGCCGGGAGGCCAGTCGCCGGTCATTCAGCAGTCGAGTCTGGTCGGCGAGGTGCTTCGCTATCAGATCGTCGGCCCGCCGCACTTCGGGCTGACCAATCTGCGGACTGTGCAGGACTGGATCGTGACGCGGCGGCTGTTCACCGTGCCCGGCGTCGTGGCGGTGAATTCGTGGGGCGGCACGACCAAGCAGTACGACGTCGACGTCGATCTGCACAAGCTCGATGCCTACAACGTGACGCTGCCGCAAATTATCAGTGCGCTGGGCAATTCCAACATCAATGTCGGCGGCCGTGAGATCACCGTCGGCCAGCAGTCGGTAAACATCCGCGGCATCGGTCTGATGGACTCCGGCGGCGACGCCGATCTGACGCAAGGCTGGCGGGTCAACGACATCGAGAACGTTGTGCTCGCTCAGGTCAATGGCGTGCCGGTTCAAGTCAAGGATGTCGCCAAGGTTTCGGTTGGACACGTGCCGCGGCTCGGCATCGCCGGCAAGGACCACGACAGTGACGTCGCCTTGGCGATTGTCGTCATGGGCCGCGTCTATCATACCAATGACGTCATCCCCCTCATCAAAGCAAAAATCGACCAGATGAACAGGGACGGCACACTGCCGCCGGGCGTCAAGATTGTTCCGTACTACGACCGCTCGACGCTGGTATCGGTCACCACCCACACGGTCCTGCACAATCTCATCTTCGGCTGCCTGTTGGTCTTTGTCATCCAGTGGGTTTTCCTCGGCAATTTGCGCAGCGCCATCATCGTCGGCGTCAATATTCCGTTCGCGCTGTTTTTCGCCGTCATCGTCATGGTGCTGATGGGGCAGGACGCCAACCTGCTCTCGGTCGGTGCGGTCGATTTCGGCATCATCGTTGATTCAGCGGTGATCCTGATCGAGAATATCTTCCGGAATTTTCAGAGTCCCGGAGAGCAGCGGAGCCTGCTGCATCAACTCGCGGAAGGTCGTTTTGGTGCCGACCCGACACGGTCTGCCGGTTCGACCACGGCCCCGCATTGGACCGATCGGCTGCGTCTGATCCTTGCCAGCGCGCTTCAGGTCGGCAGCGCGATTTTCTTTTCGGCTCTGATTACGGTGGCCGCGTTCGTGCCCTTGTTCACCATGCAAGGGGTGGAAGGCCAGATTTTCAGCCCGATGGCGCGGACCTACGGGCTTGCACTGTTTGGCGCCCTGGCTTCGACCTTTACGGTGACGCCGGTATTGGCCGCCTTTCTGCTGCCTCAGCACGTCGAGGAGACCGAGACCATCGTCGTGCGGGCCCTGCGCCGGGCGTACATACCGGTCCTGCACTGGTCGCTCCGCCACCGCAAAACCATGCTGGCGATAGCCATCGCTTTTCTCGCCATCGTTGGCCTGTTGATGACGCGGCTTGGCGGCGAGTTCCTGCCGGCGCTGGAAGAAGGCAATCTTTGGATTCGGGCGTCGATGCCGCCGACGATCGGACTGGAGGCCGGCGAACCGGCGGCCGCCAAGATGCGCGAGATTCTACTGCGTCATCCGGAAGTCATCACCGCCGTGTCTCAGCACGGCCGGCCCGATGACGGCAGCGACGCATCGCCATTTTCGAACGTCGAGCTGTTCGTGCCGCTCAAGCCGTTCGACGAATGGCCGACGGGCTTCACCAAAGACATGCTCATCGCGCAATTGCAGAAGGAATTTAACGATGAGCTGCCGGGCGTCGATTTCAACTTTTCTCAGTACATCCAGGACAATATCGAGGAGGCGCTCTCAGGCGTCAAAGGCGCCAACTCAGTGAAGATCATCGGCCGCGATTTGCCGACGATCGAGCGGCTTGCGACCGCGGTGATGCAGCAAATGCAGCGGGTGAAAGGCATCACCGATCTCGGCATTTTCCATGTCCTTGGGCAGCCGAACCTGAACATCAAAGTCAATCGCGAGAAGGCGGCTCGTTACGGCCTCAATACCGGCGACGTCAACACCGTGGTGCAAGCGGCGTTGGGCGGGGCCGCCACCACCACGCTACTCGAAGGCGACCGTCAGTTTGGCGTCGTGGTCCGGCTGCCGCCGGAATATCGCTCGAGCCTTGAAGCGGCGAGCCATATCAAGGTCGGCTATCAGACGCCGAATGGGACCAACGCCTATATTCCCCTGACCGAGCTTGCCGATATTTCGCTCGATACCGGAGCCTCGTACATCTATCACGAGTCCGGAGAGCGCTACATTCCGGTCAAGTTCAGCGTTCGCGACCGCGATCTTGCCGGAGCAGTCGCTGAAGCGCAGCAGCTTATTGCCCAGAACGTCAAGCTGCCGGTCGGCTATCGCATCGTATGGGCCGGCGAATTTGAAGATCTACGGAACGCGCAAAAGCGACTCGCCGTGATTGTCCCAATCAGCCTTCTGTTGATCGTCGTTCTCCTCTATGGCTTGTTTAATTCATTGCGCGACAGTTTGATGGTGCTTGCCGGCATTCCCTTCGCCGCCGGCGGCGGTGTCCTGGCGCTCTATTTCACCGGTCTGAATTTCAGCATCTCGGCCGCGGTCGGATTCATTTCCTTGTTCGGCGTTTCGGTGATGAACGGAATTCTCATCATGACTTATTACAATGAGACCAGAGCAAGCGGCGTTGGCACGATAGATGCCATGTTCCATGCCGCTTCGCAGCGGATGCGACCAATGTTGATGACGGCGCTGTCGGCCTGCATCGGCCTGCTGCCGGCGGCGGTCTCGACCGGCATCGGCAGCCAGGTGCAACGGCCGCTCGCCACCGTCGTGGTCGGCGGCATGTTTATCGGGCCCATTGTTCTGCTTGTAGTCGTGCCGGCGGTGATTACTTTGTTTCTCGGGCGGGAGGATCAAACGGCACCGGCGGGCGAGTCACAGGCGTCGCAACCGGCAGAGTGAGCAGTTCGATGTCAACGGAGAACCGCTTGAGGATTAGCGCTTGTGTTCTGGCAACGGTGCTGCTCGGCGCATTGCCGACGGTGCAAGCGGTCTACGCCGAGGAAGCCGGTTCAGGGACCCGTGACTCCGGCGCAAGTAACTCCGGTACCCGCGACTCGGCCATCCACGGCGGCAGCAAGGGTTCGGATTCTTCCGTCGGCCCAAGCGGTTCGCAACCGCGGGGAAGCGGCGATGCGGTGTCTGGCGTCAGCCCGAATGCCGATGACATCGATACGCGCATCACCGTGCAGCCGCACCGACGCCCGGGCGCCAAGGTGGACACAGTCGGACAAGCTAAAGGCAAGTTCACTGTGCCGACCGTGAAGAATCCACACCGCCGGGTGTTTTCCGCGTCCGGAGCATCGAACCGAACGGTGCGAAACACTGTCAGCGTGCCGATCAGTCCGCAGGAATTGTTGGAGCGACGCGCCGGCGAGCATCCTCTTTCCGCCTCCGTGCCGCACCCGCCCGCCGGTGCGATCGGCATGGTTGGACACACGGCGCTCGGAACGGCCAAATCCGAAACCGGATTTGGCCGTCAGATTACGGTTCCCCGGACCGCCAGCCCGATCATCGTGAATCGCGGAATCAGCGGAACGAGCGCTGGTCATCGGGGCGTGAGTTCAGCGGTCATCGGCGGACCGGCCAAAACGGTCGCAGGCATTAACGGGACTGTGATTCGGCCGACGCACTAAAGCGCCCCACGCTCCATCGCCGATCCGATTTTTTCCCGCAGCCGTTACTCGGCTCAGATTTGGGCCACCGCAAATCGCTGCCTCAGCATCGGGCAGAAACGCATGCAAATGCCTGATTTGCCGTCGTCTTTGCCGCTAAGGTCCGCGATGCATACTGATTTTATATGCAGTGCACCCATAATTTATATGCAATCTATATTTTTAGGCCAGAAAGGCTTATATCAAAAATTCCACAAGGTCCGGAACGGGCCCGAAGGAGGAAAGCATGACGACCTTGACCGACCGGGCTCGGCAGGTAAGTCCTGCCGAATCAGATGTATCGCCTCGTTTGCGATTGGCGGCGATGGTATTGCGGGTCGCGTTCATCGCGCTGTTGCTTGTCATCACCGTCCGCGTCAGCATGCCTCAGAATGAGACGATCTGGACTGTCTATGACACGCCGGGCGACCTCATCCGGATGGTGTTGGGTTTCGTTGTCTGTCTGTGGATTGCGTTTCAGTTCTTTTTTGCTCCGAGAGACGCGCACAGCTATCGCACTTGGCTCTATATCGGCGCCGTTGCGCTCCCCTTTGCGGTGATCTGCACCATCGCCATCTGGTGAGTGGTTGGTTTGTTTGCAGCGCGGAGATACCCTAGCCGTCCGGCCAGTACCGGCCGCTAAAGGGCGTCGGCAAGTTTGCGGCGAACGCCGAGCGGCGGATAAAGATATAAATCCATAAGCCAAACGCGGCCGCGCAACGGAAAACCGCCAAAATATTATTGCGGCAAAATATATTGCCGCCGGCTTAGTGCGGTTTGCGTTCCCGCGTTATCAGCCGCCGTTTAGATTTGGCTATTTTTTAGCTACTAAAAATCGGTTCCGACAATATCAACTCTTTCCGGACAACGCTGCGACAAATCCCAGTCGAAGACGCTCTCGAAGAGAGTGCGTCTGTTACTGCCTGGGTGGGCCTAACAATTGCGATGAACGGCAGGGGGTGGGGATTTATGAAGCGGTTGTCAATTTTGGTTGCCGTCGTGGCGGTGCTGGCCATGATGGGCTCTGATCGTTCAATAGCGGCGGATGCGCTCGGCGTCTGGACCGATGGGCTGCCTGCGGCGTGGGTCGGGACTGCATCTTGCGATCCATACGTCGACTACAATTGTACGCCGAGCAAGGCGGCCACGGCGATGTCAACCAAGGCGGCCGCAGCGAGCGGCTTCTGCGACCCCTACCTGAACTACAAATGCCTCGACAAATATCTCGGCGATGATTTCGTCACGCGTCTCTACCGCTACTACGAACTGGAATGGGGGAAGGCGGTGGCGCCGTCCGATCCAAGCGCGCCGCCCGGGCGCCGCTCCGACACTGCCTGGCCGCCAACTCCGCAGTCCAGTCCGCCAATGCCGTACACCGAATGGCCCTATGGCGGCACGCAAAACATCGGCGTGACCCGGCCTAATTCGGTCGATTCTCCGCTGATGGTCGCGATCGGCAACACCAAAATCGGCCAGGCGATGAGCGACGCCCACATTCAGGTCTACGGCTGGTTCGACCCGGCAGGCAATCTCAGTACCAACACCGTCAAACCGGCCGGCAATGCGCCGGCGGCATATGACTATACGCCGAACACCGTTCAACTTGACCAGGCCGTGATCTACATCGAGCGCCTCGCCGACACCACGCAAAACGATCACTTCGATTGGGGCTTCCGATTGTCGGGTCTGTATGGCGTCGATTATCGATACACCACGGCCTACAGCCTGTTCAGCTATCAACTTCTCAACCACAACAACGTCTACGGCTTCGACTTTCCGATGCTGTATGTGGACCTGTACTTTCCGGTCCTGCAGGGAATGGATGTGCGGATAGGCCGTTTCATCTCAATTCCTGATATCGAAGCTCAGCTGGCGCCGAACAACTACACTTACGTACACTCGCTGACCTACACCTTCGACAATTACACCAACACCGGTGTCGAGGTCACAACAGCACTGACCAAAAACTGGATCACCCAGTTCGGCGCTTCGGTCGGCAGTGACACCATGCCGTGGAACTACGGTGCGCGCATCCCGAACTACTATGTGTTGGCCGGAAACGCGGATCCGCTTTATCCCGGCACCTCGATGCTTAAAGATCCCGGCGCGACAATAACGGGCACCGCCGGGTTTCGCTGGACCAGCGACGACGGCAAAGATGACCTGAACCTTGTCATGGATGCCTGGAACGGCGGACAGTGGGGTTATAACAATCTGCAGTGGATCGGGTTGACCTACTATCACAAGCTCAACGACTACTGGCACCTCGCGTTCGAAACCTGGAATATTCATGAGAACGGCGTGCCAAACCTCAACAATCCGACGGCCCAAGCGATACTTGCGGGCGGCGGCACGCCATTCAGCCCGCAGTTCACACCATTCAATGGACCGAACGCGGCAGTGTGTGCGGGCCCTGGTGGGTGGTCGGGCGGCGCCGCCAAGACGATCGCCAGCTCACCGCTGACTTGTAATCCCGACGAACAGACTTTCCTGCTCTACCTCAACTACTCGCCGAACAAACTGAACAATTTCTCGCTGCGCACAGAGTATTTCAACGATCCTTACGGACAACGGACGGGAACGCCGACCGCATATATGGATATGGCTTTCAGCTGGCAGCGCTGGCTTTCGCCGCAGGTCGAGATTCGCCCCGAAATCGCTTATTACCGGTCGCTGAACAATCTGGCTTTCAACGGCGATGCCGCCGCCGGAATTGCGCCGAGCCGAGACTGGGCCGTGATCGCGGCAAGCGACCTCATCTGGCATTTCTAGGACGGCAGAGCCTTGCAACCCTCGCATTGCAAGGCTCTTTCCCGAGGCGAACGAGCGACTTGATAGAGATGAGAGCGGGGGTTCATGTCGATCCGCGCCGGCAATCTTTCTTCAAAGCGTACGCCGCGACGTCAAGTCCATATAGTTTTTTTATATTTTGGGACCGGAACGCATCTCGACTTACTATGGAAGTACTTGGGAAAGTCGCAGTAACAAACTGAAGTCGGGATGGCAGTTGGAGCGGCTGAACCGTGCTTTCGCTGAGGCTGCCGACGGCGTCCGCAGCCGCGGCGGAGCTGGCAGGCGTATGCGATGACTAAAGTGCTTGTCGTTGATGACGAAGCGCAGATCAGGCGAATCCTTCGTGCCGAGTTCGAGCTTCATGGGTTTTTGGTGATCGAGGCGGAGAACGCCGCGGCCGGCCTTCGGGCTGCGACCATGAACGCGCCGGACTTGATCGTTCTGGACGCAAACCTGCCCGACCTTGAAGGTTCCGAGGTGCTCGAGCGGATCCGTTCGTGGTCGAACGTCCCGGTTATCGTGTTGTCGATCCAGTCCGACGAGCGGGAAAAGGTTCGCCTGCTCAAGCTCGGGGCTGACGATTACGTCGTGAAGCCATTCGGAATCTCGGAGTTGTTGGCGCGAAGCGAGGCTGCGCTGCGCAGGAACTTGCGCAGCACCAATAGGGATCCGGTGGTGCGAACCGGTGCTCTTGCGGTCGATCTTGTGTCGAGGGCGGTGACTTTGAACGGGCGCCGCGTGCAATTAACACGCAAAGAATACGCCCTCATCGAAGGTCTCGCTGCTCATGTCGGGCTGGTGGTGACGCATCAGCAATTGATTCGGCAGATTTGGGGCAATCGTGCCGGCAACATCCAGTACCTACGTATCCTGGTGCGCAAGCTTCGCCAAAAGATCGAGGTCGACCCGGCGCGTCCTTTGCTGATCGTCAGCGAGTTGGGCGTGGGCTATCGGCTGGATCAGGGCGACGCCGGGAGTTCGCACGATCGGCGCGAAATTCCGTCGGATACGAATTGCAGTGCGTGAGCTGTCAGATGCAACATCCCACAGAGAGGCACAGGTGCTTTGCGAACGGTTCGCCTAGGGCTCGATCAGCCGCCCGGTGGCGGCCTTGATGACGGCTTCGGTGCGGGTCGCGGCGCCGAGCTTGGCGCGCGCGTTGTCGATGTGAAAGTCGATAGTGCGCTTGGTCAGGCCGATAATCTGCGCGATTTCAAGCGACGTTTTACCACGCGCCACCCAGGTCAGCACCTCGACTTCGCGATCGTTTAGTCCCGCGAGCTTTGGCCACAATCCGGTGCGTGCGACGCCCGCCAGCCGCGCCGTAATGATGGTCGCCAGTACATCGAAATCGATCGGCTTGGTCACGTAATCGTCGGCGCCCAATTGGCGGCCTTTCAGCTCGTTGTCCCGATCGGTAAGTGCGGTGAGAAAGACGAAAGGCATTCTCGCAAAGCGAGGCGCGAGCGCGATCAAACGCTCCAGCAGCTCGAAGCCCGACATGATCGGCATGCTGATATCGGACAGCACCAGGTCGGGCATGGTCTTGAGGATGGCGGCCAGTCCTTCGCGTCCATCGTGCGCCAGCGTGACGGCGTAGCCGCGATCGATCAATTCCTCGGCGATGAGCGCCGCGGTTTCCCGGTCGTCCTCAATGCAAAGGATCGTTTTCTGAGCTTCGGCCATGGTCCTACTGCGATGCGAATCATAGCCCAGATAATCCGGGAATTCAGCCCGGCCAGAGTTGGGCGACGATGGTGACAGTTTGGCGTTCCCGGTTTCGGCGGGCCGTGCTTTCGTATATGAATCATTTGCATGGGGCGCGGTCCACAAAGGTCGCCGTTGCAGACTCAAGGCTTCACGCGTCGTTGGTTGGCCCCCATGCGGCAGCCGCACTCGATTCGGTTTCACCTTACCGCGGTGTTCCTGGTTTTCTTTTTGCTTATCGTTGTGCTTGGCCTGTTCAGCATCTGGCGGCTGAGCAATTTCAATCGTCTGTCTGCAGACGTGGCCGAGTTGTGGCTGCCGAATATTCGTGTGCTCGGGGATCTGAACAACTTCACCTCTGACTTTCGCGCGATCGAAGGCAGCAATCTCTTATCTTCGGATTCTTCGGAGACCGCGGCCACAGAGAACCAGATGGCGGACCTCGACCGGTCCATTGCCGATGCCGAGCGCGGCTTTGAGCGCATACGTCACGATACGGCTGAAGGCGAACTCTATGACCGCTTCAAACAGCGCTGGACCGACTACCGCAAGATCGTCAACCAGATGCTGGCGCTGTCTCGCAGCAGCCGCAAGGACGAGGCGCTCGCGATTTATGGCGGCGCCTCTCGCGCCGCTTATGATGCGGCGAGCGACGCACTCGGTCAGCTTACCGACCATGCGGCCGCCAATGCCCGGGCCGCAAGCGATCGTCTTGGTGTCGCTTACCGTCAGGCCTTTTGGCTGATCATGCTCGGCATTGCGATCGCCGGCATTATGGTTGTCGCTGCGCTGGTCCACATCAGGCGCTCCATATCGGACCCGCTGTTGCATCTGGCGGACCGTATGCGCCAGCTCGCTGCCAACAATACGGCGACCGATATTCCGGAGACCGAACGGCGGGACGAGATCGGCGAGATGGCGCAGGCCACCGTCGTTTTTCGCAATAACGCGATCGATCTGGTCCGCAGCCAGCACGTCCTTGCCCGCCAGGCGGCGTTGCTCGAGGAACAACTGGCGCAGGAGCAACGGCTGGCACTGCAGCAGCGCAATTTCGTGTCCATGGCCTCTCACGAGTTCCGGACGCCTTTGACAATTATCGATGGTCACGTCCGGCGTCTGATCAAAATGAAGGATGTCGTGACGCCGGCTGAAATTGACGAGCGCGGCGGCAAGGTGCGCGCTGCGGTGCTGCGGCTAACTCACCTGATCGACAATCTGCTCAGCTCTTCGCGCATGATCGACGGCGGTGCCGAGCTTTATTTCGAGCCCGCGGAGATGGACATGGCAGCGTTGCTGCGCGAGGTTTGCCAACTGCACCGGGAGATCGTGCCGGGGGCCGAGATCGCCGAGCGGCTTCCGGACCGGCCGATGCCGATGACCGGCGATGCCAAATTGCTGCTTCAGGTTTTCAGCAACCTGCTGTCGAACGCGGTCAAATACTCGCCGGGCGGCGGCAAGATCGAGGTCGAGGCGGCGGTCGACGGCAATGAAGTCGTCGTCGTTGTCGCCGATCGCGGCATCGGCATCCCACCGGGCGACCTCGATCGGCTGTTTGAGCGCTATTACCGTGGCAGCAACGTCTCCGGAATTGTCGGCACCGGCGTCGGTCTGTATCTGGTCAAGATTGCCGTTGACCTGCATGGCGGCAGCATTGCGGTGCAGAGCAGGGAAGGCGGCGGTACGCGTTTTTGCGTACGGCTGCCGATCAAACGCGCCCCTGAAAAAGGGGCACGGCGGCCATTGGCGGTCGAGCCGACTGAAACAGTGGACGCGCCGTCCATCACCACCAGTTTTGCAGGGGAAGCTGAATGAAGACGTTTGCGGTCACGGTTATGGTTCTGTGGTGGGCATTTTGCGCCACCCTCTGTTTCGCCGCCCAAACACCGGAGCCGCAGACCGATGCTCCGGTGATTCACGTGGATTGGCAGGTGCCGCAATCGCTGCCGCGCCGTTTCCGCAACCACTGCGTATCCGATCCTTTCAGCGGCCGTCCTTATTGCTCGGACCATTGCGGGTCCGACTATCAGTTCTATTTCTGCTCGCGGGAATCGTTCGGGTGTTGTCGCGTCGGCTTTGGCTATTGCGACTGGAATGGGCTGCTACGGTGTCATCCGTGAACGGGCCGCAAGCCGGTTGGTGAAAATCCGTCATGAGTTGAACATGCGTTGCCAGATTGCGATTGAAAGGATTACCCGCCGCTAACGACTCTCCACGACGAGGTTTCACGGCGTGTTTAATAGTTTAAAGCCATCAAGGTTGCTCCGAGCCTGGGCTAGAGGGCGCAACCATGCGAACGGCGATAGAGAGTCTACGTGCTTTCTTGAGGGTGTTGCAGCCGAGACGTATCTCGGCGGTGGTGGAGGCGGTCGCAAGATTTCGCGACGAGCGAAAGGGCAATGTTGCGATCATCTTCGGTTTGTCGCTAGTTCCGATGGTCTTTTTGGGCGGAATGGCGCTGGATTTCTCAAGCGCCATTCAGAAACGCACGCGGCTCAATGCCGCCGCCGATGCTGCGGCGCTGGCAGCCGTCACACCCGCGATGATGACGCAATCCGACCAGGTGGTGATGACCGCCGCGCAAAACATGTTCGCGGCACAGGCGTCGAATATTCCGGCGTTGAACTATAACCCGCCCACCGTCACGGTGACCGACAACCTGCTGACCCGCACGGTCACCGTCAGTTACGCGGCTTCGTCGATCAATACGTTCGCCGGCATCTTGGGCGAGGCGAACTGGGCGCTCTCCGGATCTTCGCAGGCGTCGTCATCGGCAGCCCCGAATATCAATTTCTATCTGCTGCTCGACAACTCGCCGTCGATGGAGCTTCCGGCCACGTCTGCCGGGATCACCGCGATGATCAACGCTACCAAAAACGCGCCATCGAGCGGCGGCAACGCAGGCGGCTGCGCTTTCGCCTGTCATGAATCCAATCCCGCGGCCGATAATCTCGGCAATCCAGGCGGCGTCGACAACTATCAGCTCGCGCGAAATCTCGGCGTGGTGACGCGGATTCAAAACATGGCCAGCGCGACGCAATCGCTGATGACCACGGCGACGTCGACAGAAGCCGCAAATAACGCGACCTACCAGGTGGCTATTTACACGTTGGATCCTTCCGGCGCTCCGACCGGAAACAACGGCCTTAAGGGCCTTTATACAGTCCAACAGCTGACATCCAGCCTGTCGATCGCGCAGGCGGCTGCAGGCAATATCAATGTGCTGGAAGTATATTCCAACAATTTGCTGACGAGTTCAACGAATAACAGCGACACCGACACGAACTTTGATTCCGCCATGTCGCAAATCAACAGCATCATGCCAAATCCGGGAACCGGCTCCGCCACCAGTACGCCGCAAGAGGTGCTGTTTATCGTCACCGACGGAGTGGAGGACAAGATCGATAGTACCTGCACCGAAAAGACCGTTGGGGCGTCGGGAGGGACCAGATGTCAGCAACCGTTTGATACGACCTGGTGTACCACGGTGAAGAATCGCGGCATCTTGATTGCGGTGCTGTATACGGAATATTTGCCGCTGCCTGCATCGGGCACAGGAAGCAACAGCTGGTATAACAGCTACGTCGCGCCCTATCAGAGCCAAATCGGTCCTAACCTGCAGAACTGCGCGTCTTCGAACCTGTTCTTCTCGGTCACCACGGACGGAGATATCACGGCGGCCATGCAGGCGTTGTTCCAGCAGGCAGTGACAACCGCGCGTCTGACGCAATGACGGGGAACTGCGTCGGTTTGTAAGAATTCTTGCGGGTCGCTCTGCCGCGCCAGACAATCATTCAAATGCGAACGGAGTTGTTAGGCGGCTTTTGACCATCCGCGGCGTAATCAAAATGATTATGCACTGCGTTAGCACGCCGTTCGTTGTGACCTGTTGAAATGCTGCGAATCGGATTCGGTTGGTCTCATGCGATCGGTGATCGTCTTTGCGTTGCTCGCTCTGGCCGCCGGCGTTCTGGTGCCCCGATACGCGACCCGTGTGACCGCAGGATCTGAGCCGGCGGTGCTGACGGCTCAGCCCGCGGGGGCTACCGCAGCCGCAGCCTCGCTGAACTCGCGGTCGATGGTCGTGCCGCGCGACGCGCGCGGTCACTTCCAGGTTGACGGCCGGATCGACGGCCGGCCGATCAGTTTCATGGTCGATACCGGCGCGTCGGTGATCGCGCTCACTGCAAGCGATGCCGGGCGCTTGGGTATTCATCCGGCGCAGAGTGAATTCATTGCCGCTGTCAAAACCGCAAACGGCACGGTACGGGCCGCACCGACGCAACTCGATATGGTGGAGATCGGCGACCTGCTCGTCCGCGACGTCCCGGCGCTGGTCCTGCCGGACGAGGCGCTGAGCGAGAATCTGCTCGGCCTATCGTTTTTGTCGCGGCTGCGGCGGTTCGAATATAGCGACGGCAAGCTCGTGCTCGAACAATAGCAGCGGCGGATTATTCTCGCTGTGGCGCAACCTGCTGTTAACGAAATCGACCCGCTGACTTCGCGGTCGAAGCAACGGAAAATCAATGCCTTTCATTGATTACTAACAAATATGAAACGCGTAGTCGGTTGCGCAGATCGATAAATCTGCGAGCAACAGGGGCCTTACCGGCTCCATGGCGAGCAAGCCGGTGGTGAAGCGGAGCGCGCGAGGCATGCGGCGTAGTTTGGTGAGCTGCTTTCGACGCAGCGCGAGAGAGATCCGTCGCTTTTGCAGCGTCCGCGAAGCTGCCACGGCGGTGGAATTCGCGCTGATCGCGCCAGCCTTCATTGCAACGTTGGTAGCCGTTATCCAAACCTGCGTTTTTCTGTTTGCGCAGATGGCCCTGCAAAATGCCGCTATGGAAGCGGGCCGTTATTTCATGACTGGGCAGGCTCAGAACAACGGCTGGACGGCCGCCACGATCTCAAGCAAGGTCTGCCCGTCGGCGCTATTTAGTTGCGCCAAGATGATTGTCGTCGTGCAAAGCGCCGCGTCGTTTGCCGCCGCCAATACCGCGGCACCGCAATTGTACGCTAACGGCCAGCCGGTCACGACCTGGGCATACGATGCCGGCACTCCCGGGCAGGTCATGGTCGTACAGCTTGTCTATCCATGGTCGGTCGTGGGCGGACCGCTGGGATATGCGCTTTCCAATTTGCCAAATGGCGCTGCCGAAATGATGGGCGTAAGCGCGTTTCGGGTGGAGCCCTATTGAGGATGATTTTTGCACCTGCCATCATGTTTCGGCGCTTTCTTGCGTCCACCCGCGCCGTCGCCGCGATTGAATTCGCGATGATCATGCCGGTGCTTTTGCTGCTCTTTCTTGGCTCATTTGATGCGGCGAACGGAATTGCCGTTTATATGAAGGTGCGATCGGCAACTTTCGCGCTGGCCGCCATTACCAATCAATATGGGACCGGCAATGGCGCGATCACGCCGACAGATATGACCGCAATTACCGGTGCGACCACTGCCGTTCTCGCGCCGTATTCGAGCGCGCCGACCGTTGTTGTCATTTCGCAGATCAAGGCGACGTCCGCTACCCAGGCCGTGGTCAGCTGGAGCTATTCGCCGACCGGCACGGCGCTTACGCAAGGGTCTACCTACAGCAGCCTGCCGACCAATTTCGCCAGCAATTCCTGCGGTGGCACATACCCCTGTTATGTGATCATGGCCTCGGTGAGCTACACCTATACGCCGCTGTTCGGTGCCTTTCTGACCGGGCCGATCACTCTTTCAGATGGTCTGTATACCACTCCGCGCATCAGCACCTGCGTTCAGTACAACAGCATTCCCGCCAGCTGCTAGCCGTGGCGCGTTCGTCATCTCGGGCGACCGCCTCATTGCAGCAGATAGTCTTTCATCTTTGTGTTGTGGTTTAGCGGACGCTGACCTCTTCCAACGTGAAGGCGCGCGTAGCCTTGCGGCGAACTCGATCACGGTAGGGAAGTAGTATGTTGGCCAGCGTCGTCTTTGCGGCCGTAATTCTTTTGCCGACAGCCGCCAGCGTGAAGCGGCCGCTTATTGCGAGATGTGCGCCGTGCTGACGGCCTGCTCAAACATCGTAATCAGCGCGTTCTGGATGTCGCTCGGCGTGCTCGCGGTGTAGAAAAACCCCGGTGAGGCGCAAGCCTTGAGAGCCGCGGGAATATTCGCGATGTTGCTGTTGGCGTAGCCGTCTTCGTTACTGGCAAAGCCGGTATTGGGATCCACAATGGTCCCGTACGGAATGTAAAGAACGGCGACGGTTATCCCGCGGGTCTTCATGGTCCCACAATAGTCATTGGTATCTTCGCTGTTGGGAGGCGGGATGGTCGCTGAATTTTGGTGGGGAACCGTGGCGTTGGCCGTCCAGTGTTGCGATCCCCAGCCTCCGCCGGATTGCGTTTGGTAATCCTGAGAACCGTCGGTGACCATGAATACGTACGGCAACGGCGCGGCGCTCGATCCGGTGCCGACCGATCTGATGAGACTGTTCATGCTGCTGAGGGCATTCTCGAAATGCGTGCCGCCGGATCCAAGAGTTGCGTTCTGGCCGGTATCCAACAGGTTCGCCAACCCTGTAGCAAAGTTGGTGATCGTGCTTCCCGTGAGATTGGTGGTCAGGCCGACGGAGCAGGAGTTGCTGCTGTTGGCGCTCGCAGTGCAGAGATTTTGGATAAACGGATACAGTCCCACCTGGAATTGATTTGTCACCCCGTCATTGCTTTCGGTGGTGTTCGCTTGCGACAGCAGCGCGGTGACTGCATAGCCGACGGCGTCGGCGCGCAACTGGATGCAAGACGTCGTTCCGGCAGTCGCGCAGGTCGAAACCGGCGTGTTGGTCCAATTTACCGAGTTTCCGTTGGTCGTGTTGGTGGTGCCGCTGGCAAAAGACACTGGCGTTGTTCCCAGCCGTGAAATGATAAATCCTTGGCAATATCCGCCCGGAGATGGATTCGTGCCGGGGTGACGCGTGGTGCCGACGGGAGGATACGGGCCCTGGTTACTCTGGCCGCAACCGTTTTGGGCGGTAAAATGACAAGCAAACTGGCAGCCGTTGGGATACAAACCGAGATTGTCGGGATTGACAGCCAACAGTCTGTTCTGTTCCGCGGTCGTCGAGGGGAAGCTCATCGAGCCCGAGACGTCGAGCATCAAATAGAAATTGATGTAAGTCGGCAGCGTGAAGCTCGCGGTCGATGAGCCCGACACTGTCATGTTTGAGTAACCGAAGATTTTCATGAAGGCGGTGGGCACTTGATCGGAAAACGTCACCGCCGCGGTAATTGCCTGGCCGGATTTTGAAACGCTGGCGCTGTAGGTCACGCCCGAAAACGCGGTGGTATCCGAGCTGAAAAAATTCTGTGCGTAGGTCGCACCGCCGGTAACGTTTCCGCTGCCGGTCATATTCTTGGCGGCCGCGACGATCGGCGAGTTGTTTGAAACAGTCGCGAGTGTCGCCGCATCGGCAGCCGCCTGCAGCTTCGTCTTGATCATCGATGCGTACGAATAGTCGATGACGCAGCCAACAGCGCTGACCAGCGGAAGCGCCGAAAGAGCGAATATAATCGCTGTATTGCCGCCCTTGTTCGACCGGAAACCGAAGATACCGGCGCGCATACGTGTTAGCAGGGCGGGCAGCGCTGTTCCAACGGGCTTGAACATCGGCGTATTTGCTCCAATGCTGCGCTTCTAAGCTGGAATAGCTAGGAAACTATTACTCCGATCGTAGACTCGCCTTGCCTTTGGCCGCCCATGCGCTGGCCGCTTTGGCCGTCTCAGCAGCCCTGCGGGAGCGTCACCGAATTCACCATCCTCGGAAAAAAGTAGGTGTTCTCATGAATGTTGACAGTGCCGGTGATGACGTAGCCCAGTTGGGGCGTGTACGGGTAAGTCACTTCACCCAAGATCAGCGAAATGTTGGCCGTTTGCAGGTTGGCTGGCAGCGTGACCGCAGAGCCGATCGTACGCCCGGTGCCGTTGAGCGAGCAGCTCCACGTGACCGTACCCTGGCCGTTGGCGTCAGTGGTCACTTCTGAGACGGTCACGGCCATGTTTGCAGCCGGAAACGGCGCCACGACGGTCGACGCAGCGCCAAGAATGTTGCTCATGTCGGAGGCTTGAATGGCGACGTACTGCGACGCGAGATCGGATACGGTGCGCGCAGTCTCAGTAACCTTAAACTGAAGGGCGAGGCCGTCATCCAGCTCGACGCTGCCGATGTACATGAGCAGCATGAGCGGCAGTATCAGCGCGAATTCGACAGCCGAGACGCCGTCGCTGTGGCGTGCGAAACGGCCCAGACGCGAGCGGAGCTCTACGATCAGGCTCGCGACCGGCATCAATATGGCTCGTTTTTGAAGGCGGCAGTTGCCATCAGCAGCCGATCGCCATTTGCGAGATTCGAGAGATTGAATCCAAGCGGCCCAAGAACGACCGGCCACTGATACATCACCTGAACGACAACGATGTCGCCCGGACCGCCCGGGTTATAATTCCAGGTATTGTTTACTTGACCTTGCGCGTTATAGGTCAAACTCGGCGCCGATGTGCTGGCCGAGGAAAACGACGCGTAGGTGTTTACGTTGATCATCAAATTGTTGCAATTGAACAAGGCATAGATGTTCTGACACACCCAGTTATTGAATTGCGTTTTGGTCATGTTCGAGGTCTGCGCTTGGCCCGTCATGATGTGGCGGCTGGCTTCAGCAACCGCCTGGTCGAGCTCGCGACCGGCAAGGAAAACCAGCCCGGTTTGAAACAGACCGACCAGCAACGCCAGAAACGGCGCGGCCACGATACTGAATTCGACTGCGGTGGTGCCGCTGTCGCTTTTGACAAGACGCTGGAAGGGCCGAAGCGGCTTCGCACAAATCGCTACGCTTCGCAGAAGTGCCGTGAACATGACGCACTCGCCTCAATGGGGCGCTTTTAGGCTGGAATTGCTAGGAAATTGTTACATTGATCGATGAAAAGCAGGCGCGTCGGAACGGCGCAGATGACCTGATTTCCGGACAAATTGGTCGCGTCGACCGACCGGACACCATTCGGGCCGAGCGCATCAAACTTGGCGCAGCGCGGTGAACGCTGACCGGGACCAGATTTTTGGTTTTGCGCTAAGATTGTGTGGACGACGTCGCATAAAAACGAGCGGGGGAGGGACGTGTGACATCCTATGTGCTGGCGATCGATCAAGGCACGACATCGACAAGAGCCATTCTATTCCGTGCCGACACCTCGATCGCAGCCCGGGCACAACAGGAATTCCCCCAGCACTTTCCGGCCGACGGCGAAGTCGAACACGAACCGGAGGACTTGTGGACGACAACGCTCGAGACTTGCCGAAGCGCAATGCGCGAAGTCAACGCGAGCGCGCGTGACATCGTCGCCATCGGCATTGCCAATCAGCGCGAAACGACCTTGTTGTGGCATCGCGCAACCGGCCGACCGGTTCATCGCGCGATCGTCTGGCAGGACCGGCGGACGGCTGGTCTTTGTGCTCAGCTCAGGAGCAATGGCCACGAATCCCGCTTCGTGACGAAGACCGGACTTTTGCTCGATCCGTATTTTTCCGGGACCAAGCTGGCCTGGCTTTTGCAAACAACAAAGAACGTCGCCGACATGGCCGCCCGCGGCGAACTCGCCTTCGGCACGGTCGACACGTATTTGCTGTGGCGCCTGACCGGTGGAAAAGTTCATGCGACCGATGCGACGAATGCGTCACGCACGCTTCTCTTCAATATTCACGACGGGATCTGGGACGCCGAGCTCCTGGCGCTGCTTGGCGTGCCCAAGGAAATTCTTCCGCAAGTTCTGGATTCATCCGCCGACTTTGGCATTACCGATCCGGAATTGTTTGGCGCCGCGATCCCGATTTGCGGCATCGCCGGCGACCAGCAGGCCGCGCTGATCGGGCAGGCTTGTTTCGCCCCCGGAATGGTCAAATCAACTTACGGGACCGGCTGCTTTGCGTTGTTGAATACTGGCCGAACGCCGATTGTCTCCAGCAACAGGCTCCTCACGACCGTCGCTTATCAACTCGACGGTATCCGCTCGTACGCACTCGAGGGCTCTATCTTTGTTGCCGGCGCCGCCGTGCAATGGCTGCGCGACAGTTTGCGGATCGTGCACAGCGCGGAAGAGACCAGCGCGCTCGCCGCCGCAGCAGACCCGACGCAAGACGTCTATCTAGTGCCGGCCTTTGTCGGGCTGGGCGCGCCCTACTGGCGTTCCGATGCGCGTGGTGCGCTGTTTGGCCTGACGCGCGGGACCGGACCGCGGGAATTGGCGCAGGCCGCGCTTGAGAGCGCCTGCTTTCAAACCGTGGATCTGTTGGCGGCCATGAAAGCGGATTGGCGCGGCGTCGAAACCGCACGCAATGTCTTGCGGGTCGACGGCGGCATGGCCGCCTCCGACTGGACCATGCAGCGTCTCGCCGACCTGACCGGCGAGACCGTCGATCGACCGCAGATCAAGGAAACCACCGCGCTTGGCGCTGCCTATCTCGCTGGCTTGCGCGCCGGCTTTTTTCCGGAACCGGATCGCTTTGCCGAGCTGTGGCAATCGGAACGCCGGTTTACGCCGCAGATGAGTGCGGCGACGCGGGAGCGAAAGTTGGCGGGCTGGAGCGCAGCCGTTCGCCGGCTGCTCGCCTGAGCCCGGGCGGGGCTTTAAGTTCACGCGGTTGTAGCGATTGCGGGATCGGGAGTATCTTGCGCGTAGTCTCTCCGCTCGGTTGTTTTGCAAATAGCGCCGCAATGGCTCTCCGAGGTTCTTGAGGGGCGCAGAATACTCCGACCCGTATTTTTAGACCTGAAGAGGTAGGACTTTCATGCCGACGATCATCGCCGTTCTTTCGGCAGCGCTGTCCTTTTCGTTCGCGACGGCCGCGTTTGCGGCGGACAGTGCGCTTGTGGGCACATGGAAGTTAAAATCGTATCTGCGCGAAGTCAGCGCGACGGGAGAGCGCTATAAAGAGCGGGGAGAACACCCCAACGGCTATCTCTCCTACACGGCGGATGGCCGCATGTACGCGATTATCACCTGGGACAATCGTGCCAATCCGCACGACGTGGTCCCGACCGACGACGAGCGAATAAAGCTTTATGGCACGATGTTATCTTATGCCGGAACCTACACGGCCGACGCCGAGAAGGTTGTTCATCACGTCGATATTTCGTGGAATCAAATCTGGACGGGCACTGACCAAACTCGTTTCTACAAGCTGGACGGCAACACTCTCACCATCACTTCGGCGACCAATCGCAATCCCATAGACGGCCGCGAGGGCCGAAGCATATTGGTCTGGGAGAAGGTTCCTTAGAGCGCCCGCGAAACGTGACGCGGAAAAACAGGATTGTTCCTCCGCGCGGCGTCAAAGGTTCGTTGTCCTGTTGCCGCAAACCCCGGCACTCTCCCTTCCCAGAAGGGTCATTAGCGACCGAGTGGGGACCACTTTCACTGCCAGCGGACTTCTGCATTTTCCAAATCGGACCTTGAAGACGGCGCGGCTGGTCCGAGCGGCGGCGGGGAGTTGGCGCTCCTCGCCGCTGCGTATAATAATGTGTCTTGGCAGCGGATTTACCTGCGCAACCTAGTTCATGACGAGCCGGTATTTCGCAGATCAATCGACAGGACGGATTTAGGCTAAGGTATTGAAAATGCGGGTGTAGCTCAATGGTAGAGCAGAAGCCTTCCAAGCTTATGACGAGGGTTCGATTCCCTTCACCCGCTCCAATTCTTTCAGTCACTTAGCGGCATGCGGTTCGACATTTGAGACTCAGGCCGGCTGCTTTTTTGAGACTTTTGCCCCGCTTTTGTTCTCCGCGCGCATACGCTGCCGCCCTCTCAATCGCGCCGCATCCGTGTTCCGCACCGCTTCGATGTCGACGGGCGCGTACGTCTTATGCAGCGTGTTCGATCGGCCAATCGAATTTGCGAGCTTGGCAGCAAGCCCGATAGGGCCAGCATCGCCGGCCACGGCCTCGACGACTCCCGAGCGGCGCATGTCCATCAAGCGGCGATTGTCGTTGGGGAAGGCGAGGGCGCGTACATCCGCGCCAAGAAAGTTGTCATATTGCAACCCTCCTTCCCGCGTCGGCATGTTGGCTCCGACTATTTTCGTGCTGTTGCAGTTCCTAACGACACCAAATTGTCGTAACGCGGCTGCCGGTCAGTCGTTTTCCGTTTCGTATTTGATGCTCGATTTCAAGATTTTCACTTTGCCTGCACGATCGAAGGTGAGCGCAACTGTGCGCGTCGCCTCGATCGAGCTGCCGGCTCCATCGATCGTCGTGTCAATAGTCACGACCAGCGAGCCATCCTTGTTCCACGCTTCGGCTTGCTGCCAGTTGTTGCTGGCGACGTGCGGGAATTCCTTGCCGCGCCGAAGCTTGTCCGGGATGTCCGCTTTCGGAAGCTGATCGGCCAATTCGATCTTGCGAAATTCTCCGCCGCTCCGGAAATAGACATCCACTCCCTGATTCGGATGCCCCACTCTCGTCATCAATGCAAAGCGCTGCGAATCGGGCGCCCAGAGGACGTCATAGTAGACGCTGCTCATGTCGACCTGGTCAATCTGCTGCAATTTTTTGCCTGATTTGTTGTCGATCAGGTCGATGGTGCGAAGATACTCGGCATAGGACGTGCGAAAGGCGAATTTGCCGTCTGGTGAAGGCCAATCGACCTTTACTTTCGCATTGCTATTTTCAGCCGCGAACGCGCCCGGCAAGGCAAGGAAGGAGGGGAGGGCGGCGTATGAGCAGAGCAGGATCAAGCACGCCCGGACGGGCGAAGACTTCCCAACAAAGCGCCATATCGTCCCTATTGAAACCATTATGACTCAACGGCAGCTGTCAGAGCCAATGCAATGATCACGGACCCTGCCCGCATTTTGTCCCCACGGGTTGCGCGCGCCCTGCTAGTATAGCGATGTCGCGTGAAATGCGGAATGGAAGAATAATCGCGGGCTATTGGTCGTCCGATTGTCCACGCCGATGTCCGTTGGGGGCATGAGCGGCATTGCTGCTAAGTCTCTGCAGGTCTGCTTTTCTAACCTGTTGCGACCGTGAAAGCAGACACCGCCGCATGTCTCAGGCGGGTCAATTTCGACCGAGCGACGATGTCTGCGCAATGTCCGTTTTAACCCAAAGCCGACATGCCTGCGCCGTTGTGACTTTACCGAGCGTGTACTCCGCTGAGTAGATAGCGATCTGTTCGATCAACGTGGGATCGTCGACCGGCGCCTTCGAGCTGTTGACCCGCTGTGACACTGGCCAACGCGGCGGTGGATTCTCTGGAGCCAGCTTGAGAAGTTGTAGACTGGCCTCATTCCGTAGCCATGGCTCAAAGTCCTCCTCGGCAAGGATGACGGGCAAGCTGCCGGCATTCGGTGCCGCGGGCTCGCCTGATCGACCAAGCGCTCGCGCGACAACCGCCGGCTTCTGGTCCGACATCCCGATGAATTGGGCGATCAGAGTTTAAGTGTAGAATTGGATGACAAGCCGTCCCCTCGTACCACCAGCCTCAAGCCGACGATGAGCGTCGGCCGCCCTTTCCGGCGGATAGACCTCTGCCACGCGAAGCGTGATTTTGGCGGCATCGACCTGTTGCCGGAGCCGATCGAGCTTCTCGAATTCCTGCGCGTAGGAGCGCACAAAGGTTGTCGTGAAGTGGATGTCCCGCTGCGGGATCCCCTGGAATCCGCGGACGGACGTGAAGGCCCCGCCATCACGAACGGCGGGAATGACAAGCTCATTGAGCACCGCTCCATCCGCGAGCCCGTCAACTCCTTGAGGGAAGTGTTTGCGAATGCGCGAGGCGACATCATCGCCCCTTCGAACGACGACGTCGGCGCCAAGCGACGCAACCAGCTTTTCGTCTTTCTCAGAAGCATCGGCGACGACCGTCAGTCCTTCGGCTTTGGCGAGCTGGATGACTGTCGCTGCATGGACGCGGATCCGCACCTGTCCCGGGGCAGCGTGAACTTCAGGCACTTCGACGACCTGGAGAACTTCAGGACCCCCATGAGTGAATAGTCCAACTGCGCGCATGGTTTCGTCCTTTGTCCGATAGTCGATCCCGGTCTTTCCCGGTCCCTTTTATACCAATGTCGAAACGTGAAAGAGGAGGGCACCCCGTGGGGGGTGTGTGACGGCATGGCGACCGGCCTCCGTCGCGCCTTTCAATAGTGTCAACTTTTGCCCCAAAAGGCACGTTTTGAACCCAGAAAAAGTCTCAACCTGCTTTGATCTGAAACGGTTTTCCAACGGCCTTCCAAGCTTATGACGAGGGTTCGATTCCCTTCACCCGCTCCAATCTTCGCGCCTTCGGCGCTTTCGTCGGCGAGCCGATCCGCCGAAGTCATAAGGGATGCAGACTAGACCCTTGCGCCAGTTCGCGCGGGAGGGCATGAGACGGCCGCCTAGGAGTGTAGCTCAATGGCTAGAGCACCGGTCTCCAAAACCGGGGGTTGGGGGTTCGAGTCCCTCCACTCCTGCCACTAATTTCAAGGGTTAGTGGTAACCGGCCGGCGAACGAAAGCGGTGCGTGGACCCAATCGGGACCCAACGTGTCGCACGGAGTGCAGAGGAGCGAAAGGTGTGGGGGCCGGCTGGACTGGGCCGTCAGGCTGGCCGGCTTGCACGATGGCGTTCAATCGCCCGTGCTTGGTCTCCTGTGCGGCCAGCAGACACTCTTGGTGTTCCGGGTCAAGAGCACCAGTCGGCGCTGCCATTAAGTCCCGCCAGGGCTGCGTCACTGTTCGCCATGTCGCCGCCCCTTCGTGCGAGTGGCGCCGGCCGTTGATGGCAAGTAGTGTTCATGGGGCCGAGCAGTTGCGCGACGGCAGGGCGCACGGGGGAATATCCGTTCGGGTAGCGGGTGACCTTGCCCGGCCATTTCCCCGAGCCGGGTGCTGGAAACAGTCTGCCCGGGACCAACGCGGTAAATCGAATTTGGGGTGGCCTGAGGAGGGTGGATAACTGACCTCCAACATCGACAAACGTACCCTTAGCGAAAGCGACATCTGTGATCTGTATATCTCGCCGGCGATCAAAACTGCCGGGTGGGATCAACTGACCCAGATCAGGCGCGAGGTTAACCCCACCAGATCGACTTTTCTCGCGCGCAGAAATTTTTCGACGGCCATCGCCAGTACCTGCATGCAACGGGCTATATGCTTGGTACTTCCGCGACATTCCTGCATTCATCCCGACGGGCGGATGCCTGAAGGTAAATGGCAATTTCTTGCTCTACCTCGGGATCGCCCCAGACAAAACAAATAAGCCTAACAGCCGCGCTACACTCTTAAGCCGTATTCGACAGCATTACGGAGGAAACGCCGAGAATTCGACGCTCCGTAGAACGCTCGGCGTGCTCCTGAGTGGGAGAAGCGGATTGAGGCACACGACTGGCGATTCCATCATTACGTTTGTTACAGAAGCCGTTTCCAACAAAGTGAGCTTGTTGGCGACTGATGCATGGCCCGGATACAAAGGCTTGCCGACTGCGTATCCGCACGCTTCCGTCGATCACCACAAACATCAGTACGTTGTCGGCGCGGTACACACGAATACGATTGAGGGTTTCTGGTCGATCTTCAAACGCGGCGTTGTCGGCACATTCCATAAGGTCAGCGCAAAGTATCTGCCGCTGTATGTTGCCGAGTTTCAGTTCCGCTATAATAACCGCATGAACAGCGATATTTTCGGCGCGGTGATCTGCGGATGCTAAAGCTTCGTTATTTAATTTTTGGTTTGGCTGTCCTATTCGCAGGAATTGGAGGGTCATGGACACAGGAATCTCCACAAACTCCAAAACCCATCACCGACCAACAGACCAAAAACTCCGGAGATAGCCAACAAAAACCCAATGAGCAGATAAAACCCACTGAGAAGGCTACTACCGCCGTACCAGTTACTCCAGCCGTTCAGCTGAAAGAAAAAACCGCTCGCGACCGAGCCAATGTTCGCGATGACGGTACGGAGTTCTGGCCTACGTTCTTCGGCTATCGAATTAAAATTACTGATAGCCTCCTTGCCGCCTTCACACTACTCCTCGTCTTTATTGGCGCATGGCAGGGCGGTCACCTTCGCGCCACTGTCAAAGCCTTCGTTAGCGGCGAACGTCCTTACATTTATCCTGGCATCTTCAATACGAATCTTCTGCTTCCTGTGGGAGGAGACGCTGTCCATCCACTGGCTGCCGGAGTACCGTTCCCTGAAATCTCTTGGGCATTCATGAATGTCGGTAGAACTCCGGGCGTCCTCAAGGAAGTAAGAGGCGAATTGTTTTTGGGGAATGATTTGCCGCGACGGCCGACATTTACTTATTCGCCAATACTGCCAGCAGAACTCATCATACGAGAGGGTCAGGAAACTCAGTTGATGACGTTCCGATTCAATCGCAATCTTACACTCGACGAAATCGACGCCATCGGTTCTGGCCATCAGCAATTCCGCTTTTTTGGCTACATCAAGTACACCGATAACTTTCGGCGCTTGCATATAAAGGGGTTTGCCTTTCGGGTTCATATCGAGCCGCGCGACCGCGCCGAACCCGTAGGAGGGCGAAAATACAATTACTGCAAATCCCAGAAGATACCCCGTAGATACGATACGTAATGCTGACATCAGCCCCCGGAAGGGGGCTGTTTTATTGTCGCTAGCGAGCGTCAGCCTGTCGGGACGTACCCCTATCCGCTAAGGCGCTCAGCGAGGAGGCATCCGAAATGACAATTACGGGGGCATCAACCGTGGTTATCGATTTGGATGCAACGCCCGAAGAACGTCAAAACTCAATCAGTGAGTTCATATCGGGCATCGTTGACATGAAGGGGCAAGGAATCATCGCCGTCGCCGTTTCCATGAATTAGCGTTTGGAGGACGCTAGACCTGTTTGGCTCCCAATTAAGAACGAACGGGTGAGCGTATTGCGGCACGCGGCTGCGACGATGGCGAAGAAAGTACCTTGAGGCAGGCCCTTGACGAGTACTGTTGTCGGGATACGCTTGCGATGGTCGAGATCCATTCGCAGCTTGAGGTAGCCTCCGACGAGGTCGCTGGATAGCATGTGGCGACGGCGCGGATATTTCTGGCGACGAGAAAAACGCTCGACTATCGGAGTTAGGAGCCCGATCAGCGCGATCGAGCCCAAGACCAAGCCGCCGATCGCGCTGATCGTGATCCTGCTGAAAGGGTAGGCGAACTCGCGCCGGTACATCCGCAGTCGCTCAGTCCGCCATGCCGCCGCTGGGCGCCTGAAAAACCGACTTCGCGATATCGAGACCAATTGTCGTGATCGATTGCATGACTTAGCTCCTCCAAATCGTGGGGGCCTTAGCAGCATCCCCATCCATGGCACTCACGTGCCGGTGGAGGAGCCGTCCACAGCATCAACTCTGGACATATCGCGGCGGCGCATTTAAGCGACGGGACGGGCCACCGGGCTGGCCACCGAACCGTGACCCACGGGCTTGAACCTCCAAGCGTTTCACTTTGCGGTATGCGCGCCTCTTGCAGGCACAGCACCCTGCGGATTCGATCCCATGTCGTGCTTGGCCGCCGGCCGCTTGAACGACAAAATCGGCTACCTCTAGCGCCTCGTCGCCCTTCGGCATGATACCGTGGTGCGCGGTCACGCGCTTGCCGCCAATAATGACCACCAATTCACCGAAGTATGCTTCGAGCAGCTTGTCTCCGCGTTCGGACGCCTCGTGGATGAACGCGACCTCCACCGGCAACGGCTCGAAGCGCGGAACGAGAGCTTCCCACCGCCGGCGCAACAGTCCGGGCATCGCTTGGATCGGCTTGATGCCGTCCGGCAACTTCGCTTTGCGGGTCATCGTAACGGCAAATCGACCGAACACCTGCTTCTCGAAGAATTGACCCAGGGCAGTAACTTGCTCGTTCGTCGGT
The DNA here is from genome assembly GCA_963791955.1 of uncultured Alphaproteobacteria bacterium. Taxonomy (GTDB): domain Bacteria; phylum Pseudomonadota; class Alphaproteobacteria; order Rhizobiales; family Xanthobacteraceae; genus BOG-931. The sequence continues at coordinate 250,406 of CAWBUO010000014.1, read as the reverse complement.
GATCGGAGTTCACTTGCGTGCAGCGGCGAGTCGGCGCCGCCGAAATGCGCCGTCTTCATGTCGCGCCATGGCTGCCGCAGGCTTTGATCGATCGCAGCAGCAAGGATGGCGCAGCCGCCCGTGCCGAACACCGGGAACTTTGGATCGGCGAACTCCTCCTGCCCGGTGTCATCCACGAAGAACATCAGGCAGTGCGGATGAACCCGAAGGATTTCGCCGCCCTTAGCTTTGCGGACATTCAAGCGCGTGCCCCGTCTGTCGGCGCGCGGCAAAACGCTCGGCGCCTAGCCGCGGACCCAATTTCGGACCCGAATGCGATGGAACGAGATATAATAAGACGTAATGTGTCGTCACCGAGCGCGCAGGGCATCGGCGAAAAACTGCTGAAATTCCTTACCTACAATTATCGGGCAGAACTGGACGAGACGAAGCTTCCCGTACTCCAAAACCGGGGGTTGGGGGTTCGAGTCCCTCCACTCCTGCCAGTTCCTGACGATAGAGGGCTGACGACGAAGGACAGAACTTAGGTGCCGCCGGGCCCGATCGCCTTTCTATCTGTCGTCCGTCGTCTGTCATCCGTGCTCCGGTCCCTTGACGCTCCGAGCGCCCGGCAGTAGGAAGGCGCTATCGTCAGCGGCCCGGTAACGGACTTCCGCCAGCGAACATTCCCAAAAAAGGATGCGCCGTGTTGGTCTCCTCCTGCAAGATGGGCGGGGAGCGACTATTTAGACTTAAAAGCGATGGCAAAGATCAGCCCATTCAAGTTCCTGCAGGAAGTGCGGGCCGAGGGACAGAAAGTCACCTGGCCGACGCGCAAGGAGACCACTGTCACCACCATAATGGTGTTCGTGATGGTCTTCGTGGCGTCGATTTTCTTCTTGGTGGCCGATCAGATCATGCGGCTTGGCGTCAGCTTCCTGCTTGGCATCAGCTCTTGAGCGCAGTCACGATTTCAAATGTTCACGACCGGGAATTAACGACATGACCAGCCGGTGGTACGCGGTCCACGCCTATTCGAACTTCGAGAACAAGGTCGCGGATTCGATCCGTGAGCAGGCCAAGCAGCGCGGGCTCTCGAGCCTGTTCGAGGAAATCCTGGTTCCGAAGGAGAAAGTCGTCGAGGTGCGGCGCGGCCGCAAAGTCGATGCCGAGCGAAAATTCTTCCCGGGCTATGTCCTGGTGAAAATGCAACTGACCGACGATGCCTATCACCTTATCAAGAATACGCCGAAGGTGACCGGCTTCCTTGGTTCCGACAACAAGCCGATGCCGCTGTCGGAAGCGGAAGCTCAGCGCATCATCCACCAGGTGCAGGAGGGTATCGAGCGGCCGAAACCCTCGGTATCATTCGATGTCGGCGAGCAGGTGCGCGTGTCGGACGGCCCGTTTGCCTCGTTCAACGGCACCGTGGAGGAAGTGGACGAGGGCCGCTCGCGGCTCAAGGTCGCGGTGTCGATCTTCGGCCGCGCCACGCCGGTGGAGCTGGAATTCGGGCAGGTGGAGAAACTGTGACGCGTCATTGCCGGACTTGATCCGGCAATCCATGCGGCGACGGAGCAGCAAGGATGTCCGGGTCAAGCCCGGGCATGACGAAAAGAGAGTGAACCACGTGGGAGGTGAGGCGGTCGCCAGCCGTCGAGATCCGCACCACTAACAGGAGTAGAGAATGGCGAAGAAAATCACTGGCTATGTGAAATTGCAGGTGCCGGCCGGGGCGGCCAATCCGTCGCCGCCGATCGGTCCGGCGCTTGGCCAGCGCGGTCTCAACATCATGGAGTTCTGCAAAGCGTTCAATGCGCAGACCCAGAAGCTTGAGAAGGGCGCGCCGATTCCCGTGACCATCACGGTTTATGCCGATCGTTCGTTTTCCTTTGAGCTGCGCACGCCGCCGGTTTCGCACTTCCTCAAGAAGGCGGCCAAGATCGAAGGCGGCTCGAAGGCGCCCGGCCGCGACGTGGCCGGCTCGGTGACCAAGGCGCAGGTGCGCGAGATCGCCGAGCAGAAGATGAAGGATTTGAACTGCGACACCATCGAGGCGGCGATGCGCATGATCGAAGGGTCCGCTCGCTCCATGGGCCTGGAGGTAAAGGCATGAGCACGCTTGGAAAACGCACGAGCAAAGCGCGCGATGGCATTGATCGCGAGAAGCTTTATCCGCTCACGGAAGCGGTGAAGATGATCAAGGAACGCGCCAAGGCCAAGTTCGATGAAACCATCGAGGTGGCGATAAATCTTGGCGTCGATCCGCGCCACGCCGACCAGATGGTGCGGGGCGTTGTCAACCTGCCGAACGGCTCCGGCCGTTCGGTGCGGGTCGCTGTGTTTGCACGCGGCGTCAAGGCCGACGAGGCCAAGGCCGCGGGCGCCGACGTGGTCGGCGCCGAGGATTTGGTGGAGAAGGTCCAGGGCGGCGCCATCGATTTCGATCGGGTGGTCGCCACGCCCGATCTGATGCCGCTGGTCGGCCGCCTCGGCAAGGTGCTCGGTCCGCGCGGGCTGATGCCGAACCCGAAAGTCGGCACCGTGACCATGGACATCACCAACGCGGTCAAAGGCGCCAAGGGCGGTTCGGTGGAGTTTCGCGCTGAGAAAGCCGGCATCGTGCAGGCCGGCGTCGGCAAGGCTTCGTTCAGCGAAGAGAAGCTGGTCGAGAACATCCGCGCGTTCGCCGATGCGGTGCAGAAATCGAGGCCGCAAGGCGCCAAGGGTCACTTCATCAACCGGGTCGCCATCTCATCGACCATGGGACCCGGAGTGAAAGTGGTGCCGGCAAGTCTGTTCCCGGACTCCCAGCAGCCGCACTGAGCAAACCACGTCGCCCGGGCGCAGCTCCCGTCCGGGCGCATTCCTCAAATCAGCCAGTTTTCGACTTTGAGGCCGCGCACCCGTTTGAACTCGGCAGTGTTGTTGGTCACGAGGGTGGCGCCTGACGCACACGCGTGAGCAGCGATAAGCAGGTCATTGCCGCCGATAGGCTTGCCTGCTGCTTCCAGCGCTGATCGGATGCCGCCGTATTCGCTATCAGCGGGAACATCAAGCGGCAGCACGCTCAGCTCGCCCAGCAGGTCTTCGACGGCCTTGGTTAGCCGTTGTGAGCCGCTCCTTGCGCAGCCGTAACGCAGTTCGGCTGCCACAATAATGCTGGTACAAACATTGTGCTCGCCAACCTTGGCGATCTGTCTCGCAGCTCTCCCCTGTGGGTTCCTGACCAGGTCGGAAATGATGTTTGTATCCAGCATGTAGCGAGTCAAAATATGTCCTCCGGCGGAGGCAGACGATCGCTGATTTCGGGAAACTTTTCATCCAGCGGCTTCATCACCTTGAGCAGGCCTACCAACCCGCGCTTGCGGACCGGCTCGATCACGAGACGATCGCCGTCGCGGTGCATGATCGCTTCATCACCGGGCAGTTCAAATTCCACAGGGATACGGACCGCTTGATTGCGGCCGTTGCGGAACAGCTTCACGTGCCTTTGCACACCCATGGCGGGCCTCCGAGCATATGCTGAAGACATATGCCAGCGCCGGGCCAATCTCAAGCTGGATTTGTGAGTTCACGCCGCCGCGCGCTCGCCCCACAGCGTCCTTGTCGCGATCCGTGCGCCGTCGGCCAGCGCTTTCAACTTCGCCCACATGATGGTCGGGTGAACGCGTTGCGCGAACGGGCTTTGCGCAAAGCCGCAATCGGTGCCGGCGATGACGTTCTCGCGGCCGACGATCCTGGCGAGGCGAACAATCCGCTCGGCGACCAGTTCGGGATGCTCGACCACGTTGGTGGCGTGGCTGATGACGCCGGGGATCAGGATCTTTCCGGGCGCAAGCTTCACGTTTTCCCAGACGCGCCATTCGTGCGCGTGCCGCGGATTGGCAGCCTCAAATGAATAATGGCCGACCCGGACCTGAAGGACGAGATCGATGATGTCCTTGAGCGGGACATCGAACATGTGCGGGCCGTTCCAGCTACCCCAGCAGATGTGATAGCGCGAGCGCTCCTCAGGGATGCCCCGGAGTGCGTGATTGAGCGCGTCGATACGCAGCTGCGCCCAATCGCGATATTGCGCATTCGTCATTGGCGGTACCATGCGCTCGTGCATGTACGGGAAAAAGGCGTCGTCGATCTGCACCTGAAGCCCGGCATCGGCGATCGCCTTGTATTCCTGGTGCAGCGCGTCCGCGAGCGCGATCAGAAATGCTTCTTCGTCCTGGTAGTATTCGTTCTTGGCGCCAGGCAGCGCACTTGCCGGAGCGACCACGGGCAGAAACCCGTCCAACGATTGGTGCTTGGCTTTTGTCTTCGCGAGAGCGGCCTTGAGGTTTTGAATGTCGCGGGTGACCTGTTGGCTGGAATATTTGATCGGCCCGTTGACGATCACCCGGTTACCCAGCCGTTTGCCGAGACCGGACGCGGCGTCGTACTCGGCATAGAATTCAGGAAATGCCTTGCGATCGGGGCCACCCCTAACGGAAGCCATCGGATCATTGGCTTCCTCAGGCGTTGCCGGGCGGACGGTGATACCGCTGAGACGCTTGTGCACGTAGAAAGCCCAGTTGGCGCCCTTGCTGAACTCTCCATCGCTGACCACGTCGACGCCGACTTCGGCTTGCTCTTGCACGACTTCGGCAACGGATGCCGTGAGGCAGGTTTCAAAGGCGGCCGCGTCGTAAGACTTGCCGTCCTCGATGGCGCGCCAGAATTCGATGAGTTTCGGCGGCCGGATCAGGCTGCCGACATGGGTAGTCAGGATGCGATCGACATTGTCCGGCATAGCCGGGACCCTCCCTGCGTATTTTGGGTGGTAATGGTAGGATGTGAAATGAGCGCCGGCAAAGTGCAGATGAGGCTTGGCAAGCTCGCCAGAACCGGCTAGACACCTGCCATGGGCGTGCCGGCCCGGTTTGTCGGCGCGCCTTTGTGCGCTTCTCGAAAATCAGGTGAAGCTACTCCCTCTCTTAGAACCGATCCTTTGTGGATGTCCTAGGAGACGGAAAAGCTTAGGTTTTTGAGGACGCATCCTGTCCGAGACTGCAGGTGCCGGCAACGGCTTAATTTGTGCCTCGTTTAAAGAGCGCGAGCCAGCATAGACGGGTGAAGACTGAGGGTAACCCCCACCCCTCCATCTCCCGCGTGCGGGTGAGGGAAGGGTGGGGGCTCGGTTCTGACCTCGACGGCCCGAAGCGGCGACAGCCGCTTCGGTGGGCAGGGTGCAAAGCATCAACCCGGCGGCTTCCGTGAGGAGGGCCGCCAAACCGGAGAGAGTGCAAGTGGATCGCGCGGCAAAGAGCGAAATGGTCGCGACCCTTGGTGAGGTCTTCAAGGCCACCAAGGTCGTGGTTGTCGCTCACTATTCCGGCCTGACGGTTGCCCAGATGCAGACGCTGCGTCGGCAGATGAAGCATGCTGGCGCAAGCGTAAAGGTTGCAAAAAATCGCCTCGCCAAGATCGCTCTGGAAGGCAGCGACATTGCTTCGATCGGGCCGCTGCTGAAGGGGCCGGCTTTGATTGCCTTCTCCGGCGATCCGGTCGCGGCGCCAAAAGTCGCCGTCGATTTTGCCAAGACACACGAACACTTCGTGATCCTTGGCGGAGCGATGGGCACCACGACCCTCGATCCGAACGGGGTCAAGGCACTCGCTGCCTTACCCTCGCTCGACGAGCTGCGGGCGAAGATCGTCGGCCTGATCCAGGCGCCGGCGACCAAGATCGCGCAGGTCGTGAACGCCCCTGCTGCCAAGGTTGCCCGGGTCCTTGCGGCTTATGCCGCAAAGGACGGCGAGGGCGCGGCGGCGGCTTGAAAAACCACTGAAGTCAAAGGTTGGAACCGAAGGATAAAGTCATGGCTGATCTACAGAAAATTGTGAACGACCTCTCCAGCCTTACGGTGCTGGAAGCGGCTGAACTTTCGAAGCTCCTGGAAGAGAAATGGGGCGTCTCAGCTGCTGCCGCAGTTGCGGTCGCTGCCGGCCCCGCGGCAGGCGGTGCTGCGGCCGCTGCGGCTGAGGAACAGACCGAGTTTACGGTCGTTCTTGCTGCCGTGGGCGACAAGAAGATCGAGGTAATCAAGGAAGTACGCGCGGTCACCGGCCTTGGACTCAAGGAAGCCAAGGACTTGGTCGAGGGTGCTCCCAAGCCGGTCAAGGAAGGCGTCAACAAGGACGAGGCCGCCAAAATCAAGGCGACGCTGGAAAAAGTCGGAGCCAAGGTTGAGCTTAAGTAAGGAATGCTTACTTAGGCAGTATCCGGAGGTGCGTGGCGCATAACTCCGGAGATTTCTACAGTGCGGCAAGCGTGTTGAGCTGATTCGGTTTTTTGGCCGAATCAGCGGAAATAGGGTGGTTCGACGCCTGTCCCGACGGTCGCGATGGATTGCGGCCTTCTGGAGAGTCGCCTTGATCGCCTCGAAACCTCGAACCGTGCAGGTCTCGAACCGTGCGGTGCGGGGTTGCTGGCCTGAGCCGAGCGGTTCAGGCCCGATGGTTCGATTGAGCGAGAGGACATGATGGCGCAGACGTTTATCGGTCGGAAGCGCGTTCGTAAGTTTTTCGGAAAAATCGAGGAAGTCGCTGAGATGCCGAACCTCATTGAGGTTCAGAAGGCGTCTTACGACCAATTCCTGCTGGTCAAGGAACCCGAAGGCGGCCGCCCCAACGAAGGGTTGCAGGCCGTATTCAGGTCGGTGTTTCCGATTTCCGACTTTTCCAACAGTTCGATGCTCGAATTCGTGAAGTACGAATTCGAAGGGCCGAAATACGACGTTGACGAGTGCCGTCAGCGCGGGATGACTTACGCCGCACCGCTCAAGGTGACGCTGCGCCTCATCGTATTCGATATCGACGAGGAAACTGGCGCCAAGTCGGTCAAGGACATCAAGGAGCAGGATGTCTACATGGGCGACATTCCGCTCATGACCAATAATGGCACCTTCATCGTCAATGGCACCGAGCGCGTCATCGTCTCGCAGATGCATCGCTCGCCGGGCGTGTTCTTCGACCACGACAAGGGCAAGACCCACTCCTCGGGCAAGCTCCTGTTCGCTGCTCGTATCATTCCCTATCGCGGTTCCTGGCTCGACATCGAGTTCGACGCCAAGGACATTGTCCATGCCCGCGTCGACCGGCGGCGGAAAATCCCCGTCACCTCGCTTCTCTATGCACTCGGCATGAGCGGGGAGGACATCCTCAACACCTTCTACAAGCAGATACCCTACAAGCGCACCAAGGACGGCTGGCGCGTGCCGTTCGATGCCAACCGTCTGCGCGGCTATAAGGCGGTCGCCGATCTGGTCGACGCCGACTCCGGCAAGGTCGTGCTCGAAGCCGGCAAGAAACTCACCGTGCGCCAGGCTCGCCAGCTCGCTGAAAAGGGGCTCAAGGCATTGCGGATGACGGACGAGGAGCTGATCGGCCATTACATCGCCGAAGACCTCGTCAATCCGAAGACCGGCGAGATTTATGCGGAAGCCGGTGAGGAAATCACCGACAAGACGCTCAAGACGTTGAACGAGGCAGGCTACAAGGAGTTGCCGCTCCTCAACATCGATCACGTCAACGTCGGCGCCTACATCCGCAACACGCTGGCGATCGACAAGAACATGACGCGCGAGGACGCGCTATTCGACATCTATCGCGTCATGCGTCCCGGCGAGCCGCCGACGATCGACACCGCACAGTCGATGTTCAACTCGCTGTTCTTCGATTCCGAGCGCTATGACCTTTCCGCGGTCGGCCGCGTGAAGATGAACATGCGGCTTGATCTTACTGCCGAGGACACCATGCGCACGCTGCGCAAGGAGGACATCCTCGCGGTGATCCGCACGCTGGTTGATCTGCGCGATGGCAAGGGCGAGATCGACGACATCGATCACCTCGGCAATCGCCGGGTGCGCTCGGTCGGTGAGCTAATGGAGAACCAGTACCGCATCGGTCTGCTACGTATGGAACGCGCCATCAAGGAGCGGATGTCGTCGGTCGATATCGACACGGTGATGCCGCAGGACCTTATCAACGCGAAGCCCGCGGCTGCAGCGGTGCGCGAGTTCTTTGGCTCATCGCAGCTCTCGCAGTTCATGGACCAGACCAATCCGCTCTCGGAGATCACGCACAAGCGGCGTCTCTCGGCGCTTGGTCCGGGTGGTCTCACGCGCGAGCGGGCCGGCTTTGAGGTCCGCGACGTCCATCCGACGCACTACGGGCGCATCTGTCCGATCGAGACCCCGGAAGGGCCGAATATCGGGCTGATCAACTCGCTCGCGACCTATGCGCGGGTCAACAAATACGGCTTCGTCGAAACGCCCTACCGCAAGGTGAAGGACGGACGTGTCACCGACGAGGTGATCTATCTGTCGGCGATGGAGGAGGGCCGTTACACGGTCGCTCAGGCCAACTCCACCATCGATGCGAAGGGCCGTTTCACCGACGATCTCGTCGTTGTCCGCCATGCCGGCGACGTCCAGCTCATTCCGCCGGACAAGGTGGACTTCATGGACGTGTCGCCGAAGCAGCTCGTTTCGGTGGCGGCGGCGCTCATTCCGTTCCTTGAGAACGACGACGCCAACCGCGCGTTGATGGGCTCCAACATGCAGCGGCAGGCCGTGCCGCTGGTGCATGCCGAAGCGCCGTTCGTCGGCACCGGCATGGAAGGCGTCGTGGCCCGCGATTCCGGGGCCGCCATTGCCGGGCGGCGCACCGGTGTCGTCGACCAGGTCGACGCCACCCGTATCGTTATCCGTGCAACCGACGAAGCGGACCCGACCAAGCCCGGCGTCGACATCTATCGGCTGATGAAATTCCAGCGCTCCAACCAGAACACCTGCATCAACCAGCGTCCGCTGGTGAAGGTCGGCGATCAGGTCAAGAAGGGCGACATCATCGCCGACGGTCCTTCGACCGATCTCGGCGAGCTCGCGCTGGGGCGGAACGTGCTGGTCGCGTTCATGCCGTGGAACGGCTACAACTTCGAGGACTCGATCCTGCTTTCCGAGCGGATCGTCAAGGACGACGTCTTCACTTCGATCCACATCGAAGAATTCGAGGTGATGGCGCGCGACACCAAACTTGGCCCCGAAGAAATCACCCGCGACATTCCCAACGTCTCGGAAGAGACGCTGAAGAATCTCGACGAAGCAGGCATCGTCTATATCGGCGCCGAAGTCCGTGCTGGCGACATTCTGGTCGGCAAGATCACGCCGAAGGGCGAAAGCCCGATGACGCCAGAAGAAAAGCTGCTGCGCGCCATCTTCGGCGAGAAGGCCTCGGACGTGCGCGACACGTCACTGCGCGTTCCTCCGGGCGTGCAGGGCACCGTCGTCGAAGTGCGCGTGTTCAACCGTCATGGCGTTGAGAAAGACGAGCGCGCGCTCGCGATCGAGCGTGAAGAAATCGAGCGGCTCGCCAAGGACCGCGACGACGAGCAGGCGATCCTCGACCGCAACGTCTACGGCCGGCTGGCCGAGTTGCTGGAGGGCCGCCAGGGCATCGCCGGGCCGAAGGGCTTCAAGAAAGACACCAAGATCACGCGGACGGTGCTCGACGAATACCCGCGCTCGCAATGGTGGCTGTTCGCTTCACCGAACGACAAGGTGATGGCGGAGATCGAGGCGATCCGTAAGCAGTACGACGAATCGAAGAAGCGGCTGGAACAGCGCTTCCTCGACAAGGTCGAAAAACTGCAGCGTGGCGACGAGTTGCCGCCCGGCGTTATGAAGATGGTTAAGGTCTTTGTCGCCGTAAAGCGCAAGATCCAGCCCGGCGACAAGATGGCCGGCCGCCACGGCAACAAGGGCGTGGTGTCGAAGATCGTGCCGGTCGAGGACATGCCGTTCCTCGCCGACGGCACCTCGGTCGATATCGTGCTCAACCCGCTCGGCGTGCCGAGCCGGATGAACGTCGGCCAGATCCTGGAGACCCATCTGGGTTGGGCCTGCGCCGGCCTTGGCTTGAAGATTGGTCACGCTGTCGATCTCTACAACAGCAAGAAAGACTCCAAGCCGCTTAAGGAGCTGCTGAAGAAGGTCTACGGCGAAGAAGAGACCATCAAGTCGCTCGACGAGAAGGGTCTGATCGAACTCGGCACCAATCTGCGACACGGCGTGCCGATCTCGACCCCGGTGTTTGACGGCGCCAAAGAGGCCGACATCGAGCACATGCTCGATCTCGCCGGCCTTGATCACTCCGGCCAGGTGACGCTCTACGACGGGCGCACCGGCGACACCTTCGACCGCAAAGTCACGGTCGGCCACATCTACATGCTCAAGCTGCATCACCTCGTGGACGACAAGATCCACGCCCGGTCGATCGGCCCCTACAGCCTCGTTACCCAGCAGCCGCTGGGCGGCAAGGCCCAGTTCGGCGGCCAGCGCTTCGGTGAAATGGAGGTGTGGGCGCTTGAAGCATACGGCGCGGCTTACACGCTGCAGGAAATGCTGACGGTGAAGTCCGACGACGTCGCCGGCCGCACCAAGGTGTACGAGGCGATCGTGCGCGGCGACGACACGTTCGAGGCCGGTATTCCGGAATCGTTCAACGTGCTGGTCAAGGAAATGCGCTCGCTCGGCCTCAACGTCGACCTGCACAATTCCAAGCAGCAGCGCGGCGGCGACGGCGGTATCGCCGAGGCGGCGGAGTAGCAACCCTTCGTCATTGCCGGGCCTGACCCGGCAATCCATGGGGCGGCAAGGCAGCATGGATGCCCGGGTCAAGCTCGGGCATGACGAGAAGAAGAGAACAGAGTTTTAGCGGCCGACCACATCGGCAAGCGGAGAAGACGATGAACCAAGAACTTATGAATCTTTTCAGCCCGCAGACGCCGGCTCAGGTCTTCGACCAGATCCGGATTTCGATCGCGAGCCCGGAAAAGATTCTGTCCTGGTCGTACGGCGAGATCAAAAAGCCGGAGACCATCAACTACCGTACCTTCAAGCCCGAGCGCGACGGACTGTTCTGCGCCCGCATCTTCGGGCCGATCAAGGACTATGAGTGCTTGTGCGGCAAGTACAAGCGGATGAAGTACAAAGGCATCATCTGCGAGAAGTGCTCGGTCGAGGTGACGCTGTCGCGCGTCCGGCGCGAGCGCATGGGGCATATCGAGCTCGCGGCGCCGGTCGCGCACATCTGGTTCTTGAAGTCGCTGCCGTCACGCATCGGGCTTTTGCTCGACATGACGCTCAAGGATCTCGAGCGCATCCTCTATTTCGAATACTACGTCGTGCTTGAGCCGGGCCTCACCGCGCTGAAGGACCGCCAGCTGCTGAGCGAAGAGGAATATACCAAGGCGCAGGACGAACTCGGTGCGGACAGCTTCACCGCCATGATTGGCGCGGAAGCGATTCGCGAAATGCTTAAAGCCCTCGATCTTGAAAAGATGGCAGCGGATCTGCGCGTCGAGATCGCGGAATCGACTTCCGAACTCAAGCCGAAGAAGCTCGCCAAGCGGCTCAAGCTGATCGAGGCATTCGTTCAGTCGGGCAACAAACCCGAGTGGATGATCCTCACCCACGTTCCGGTAATCCCGCCCGATCTGCGGCCGCTGGTGCCGCTCGATGGCGGCCGCTTTGCGACCTCCGACCTCAACGACCTCTATCGCCGCGTCATCAACCGCAACAACCGCCTGAAGCGGCTGATCGAGCTGCGCGCGCCCGACATCATTATCCGCAACGAAAAGCGGATGTTGCAGGAGGCGGTTGACGCGCTGTTTGACAACGGCCGCCGCGGCCGCGTCATCACCGGCGCCAACAAGCGGCCGCTGAAGTCGCTCGCCGACATGCTCAAGGGCAAGCAGGGCCGTTTCCGGCAGAACCTGCTCGGCAAGCGCGTCGATTACTCGGGCCGTTCGGTCATCGTGGTCGGCCCCGAACTCAAGCTGCATCAGTGCGGCTTGCCGAAGAAGATGGCGCTCGAACTGTTCAAGCCGTTCATCTATTCGCGGCTCGACGCCAAGGGCCTGTCAACTACGGTGAAGCAGGCCAAAAAACTCGTCGAAAAGGAAAAGCCCGAAGTTTGGGACATCCTCGACGAGGTAATCCGCGAGCATCCGGTGCTGCTCAACCGCGCACCGACGCTGCACCGCCTCGGCATTCAGGCGTTCGAGCCGGTGCTGATCGAGGGCAAGGCGATCCAGCTTCATCCGCTGGTCTGCGCGGCGTTCAACGCCGACTTCGACGGCGACCAGATGGCGGTTCACGTGCCGTTGTCGCTCGAGGCGCAGCTCGAAGCCCGCGTGCTGATGATGTCGACCAACAACATCCTGCACCCGGCCAACGGCTCCCCGATCATCGTGCCGTCGCAGGATATCGTGCTCGGTCTCTATTACCTGTCGATCATGACCGACAACGGCGCCGGTCAGTGGAAGCTCGAGCTTCATGCCGAAAAAGAGCTGGAGAAAGACCACAAGAAGAAGAACGTCGTGCAGGGCTTCTATCGCAATATCAGCGAAGTCGAGCACGCGTTGCACGAGAAGGCCGTCGCGCTGCATAGCAAGATCAAATACCGCTATGAAGGCGTCGACGAAGAGGGCAACCGGTACCGCAAGTGGTACGAGACCACGCCGGGCCGCGCCATTCTCGGCGAAGTGCTGCCGAAGCAGCCGAAGATCTCGTTCGACCTCGTCAACAAGCTTATGACGAAGCGCGAAATCTCCAGCATGATCGATACCGTGTATCGGCACTGCGGGCAGAAGGAGACGGTGATCTTCTGCGATCGCGTCATGGCGCTCGGCTTCCACCACGCGTTCAAGGCCGGTATCTCGTTCGGCAAGGACGACATGGTGGTGCCGCACACCAAGGCGAAGATCGTCGAAGACACCCGCGAGCAGGTCAAAGACTTCGAGCAGCAATATAACGACGGCCTGATCACCCAGGGTGAGAAATACAACAAGGTCGTCGACGTCTGGTCGAAGTGCACCGAGAAGATCGCCGACGCGATGATGAAGGAAATCTCGGCGATGCGACCGGCGACCGAGAAGGGCGCCGAAGCCCAGGTCAACTCGATTTACATGATGGCGCATTCCGGCGCGCGCGGCTCGCCCGCGCAGATGCGTCAGCTTGCCGGCATGCGCGGCCTGATGGCTAAGCCGAGCGGCGAAATCATCGAGAGCCCGATCATCTCGAACTTCAAGGAAGGTCTCTCGGTGCTCGAGTACTTCAACTCGACGCACGGTGCCCGCAAGGGTCTTGCCGACACCGCGCTGAAGACGGCGAATTCCGGGTATCTCACCCGGCGTCTTGTTGACGTCGCGCAGGACTGCATCATCACCGAGGTGGATTGCGGCACGACGCGCGGCATCAAGGTGCGCGCCATCATCGACGCGGGCACGGTGGTCGCGTCGCTTGCCAGCCGCATCCTCGGCCGCACCGTGGCTGAGGACGTGCGCGATCCGTCAGGCAGCGAAGTTCTTGCGCCCAACGGCACGCTGCTCGATGAGCCGCATGTCGAACGGCTGGTCAATGCCGGTGTGCAGGAAATCAAGATCCGCTCGGTGCTCACTTGCGAGACCACGAGCGGGTGCTGCGGCAGCTGCTACGGGCGCGATCTCGCTCGCGGCACGCCGGTCAATATGGGCGAGGCGGTGGGCGTTATCGCTGCGCAATCGATCGGCGAACCGGGGACGCAGCTCACCATGCGCACGTTCCACATCGGCGGCGCCGCGCAGATCTCGGAGCAGTCGTTCATCGAGTCGAACTTCGAGGGCACCATCAAGATCAAGAACCTCAACGTCGCCCGCAACTCTGACGGCGACATGATCGCCATGGGCCGCAACCTCATCGTTGCGGTGACCGATCCGGACGGTACCGAACGGGCAGTGCACCGCATCCAGTACGGCGCACGGCTCAAGATCGAGGATGGCGAGCACATCAAGCGCGGTCAGCGCATCGCGGAATGGGATCCATACACCCGCCCGATCCTGACCGAGCTCGAGGGCGTCGTCGGCTTCGAGGATCTCGTCGAAGGTCAGTCGATGACCGAGTCTCTCGACGAGTCGACCGGCATCGCCAAACGCGTTGTCATCGATTGGCGTTCGGGTTCGGCCCGTGGCCAGCAGGACTTGCGTCCGGCGCTTGTGATCAAGGGCAAGGACGGCAAGATTCTTAAACTGAGCCGCGGCGGCGACGCCCGCTACATGCTGGCGGTTGACGCCATCATTTCGGTCGATCCCGGCTCGAAGGTGAAGGCAGCCGACGTCATCGCCCGTATCCCGACTGAAAGCGCCAAGACCCGTGACATCACCGGCGGTCTGCCGCGCGTCGCCGAGTTGTTCGAGGCCCGGCGGCCGAAGGAGTTGGCGGTCATCGCCGAAATCTCCGGCACCGTTCGTTTCGGCCGCGACTACAAGAACAAGCGGCGCATTACGATCGAGCCAACGGACAAGGGTGAGGAGCCGAGAGAGTATCTCGTCGCCAAAGGCAAGCACATCCACTTGCAGGACGGCGACGTGATCGAGAAGGGCGACTTCATTGTTGAAGGCAACCCGGCGCCGCACGACATTCTGGCGATCAAGGGCGTCGAGGAGCTTGCCGGCTACCTCGTCAACGAGATCCAGGACGTCTATCGGCTCCAGGGTGTCGCGATCAACGACAAGCACATTGAAGTGATCGTGCGGCAAATGCTGCAGAAGGTCGAGATCACCGATTCCGGCGAGACCGATCTGATCCAGGGCGAGCAGGTCGACAAGGTCGAGTTCGACGAGATCAATGCGCGGGTGACGGCGGAAGGCAAGAAGCCTGCGGCTGCGCATCCGGTGCTGCTGGGCATCACCAAAGCCTCGCTGCAGACGCGTTCGTTCATCTCGGCGGCTTCGTTCCAGGAGACGACGCGCGTGCTTACCGAGGCTGCGGTCAGCGGCAAGGCCGACACCCTCGACGGTCTCAAGGAGAACGTCATTGTCGGCCGGCTGATCCCGGCCGGTACCGGCGCGATGATGAACCGGCTGCGCGAAGTTGCGATCAAGCGCGACCAGCTCATTCTGGCCGAGCGCGAGAAAGAGGCCGCCGCAAAAGCGGCGGCTGCGGCGGCCGAACCGGCCGCCCTGCCGGCGGCAGAGTAGCCGCCGGGGTTCTTAGCAAAGTGGAAAGGCCGCCAATTTGGCGGCCTTTTCGTTTCAGGCCGCGCTCCTATATCGCTCCAGGCACATCGGTAATGCACAGAACCGGGAGGCGGCGATGAGCACAGTTCTGGTCACCGGCGGGTCGGGCTTCATCGGCAGCCATTGCATCCTGCAGCTTCTGGCCGCGGGCCATCAGGTGCGCACCACGGTGCGCAATCTCAGGCGCGAGAGCGATGTGCGGGCACTGTTGCGGCAAGGCGGCGCCGAGCCGGGCGATCGTCTGTCGTTCGTTGCCGCCGATCTCGAAGGCGACGCCGGCTGGCCGGCAGCGGTTGCCGGCTGCGAGTATGTGCTGCATGTGGCGTCGCCGTTTCCTGCCAATGTCCCCAAGCACGAGGACGAGTTGGTCGTACCCGCGCGCGAGGGCGCGCTGCGCGTGCTGCGCGCCGCGCGCGACGCCGGCGTCAAACGCGTGGTGCTGACCTCCTCGTTTGCGGCGATCGGTTACGGTCATAAAGAACAGCAGGCGCCGTTCAACGAGACCGATTGGACGAACCCGAACGGCGACGACGTGGGCGCCTACGTGAAATCGAAAACGCTCGCCGAGCGCGCGGCCTGGGATTTCATCGCGAAGGAAGGGGGCAGCCTCGAACTTTCCGTCGTCAATCCGGTTGGCGTGTTCGGGCCGGTGCTGGGCCCCGACTACTCGACTTCGATCCTTCTGGTGCAGCGGCTGATGGACGGCGCCATGCCGGGTTGCCCGCGGCTGCGCTTCGGCGTCGTCGACGTGCGCGATGTCGCCGACCTCCACATCCGCGCTATGACCGATCCCGCCGCCAAGGGCGAACGCTTTCTCGCTGTTGCCGGCGATTTCATGTGGATCCGCGAAATTGCCGATGTGCTCAAAGCCCGCTTGGGCGCATTGGCCAAGCGCGTGCCGACGCGGCAATTGCCGAACTGGCTGGTGCGCGTCGCGGCAATTGCCGATCCGGCGGTCAAACAGATCATTCCCGAACTCGGCAAGACAAAGAACGCCACCAACGAAAAAGCCAAACGCATGCTTGGCTGGGCGCCGCGGTCGCGCGAGGACGCGCTGGTCGCCACCGCCGAAAGCCTGATGCAACTCGGGCTCCTCAAGGACAGCCTCAAGAAGGCTGCCTGATTGCAGGTGGTGGTCGGGACATGGTCGGGGCGACGGAAATCACGATCTTGAGCGGCGGCGCCATGCGCCGTTTCCTGGTCGAAGCCGTGCCGCTCTACGAGCAAGCAAGCGGAACGAAGGTATCTGTTCGGTTCGCTCTGACACGAATACTGAAGCAGGAGATTGAGGCGGGCGCCACATTCGATATGGCGCTGATGCCGCGGTCGGAGCTCGATACGCTCGTCGTGGCGGGCAAGATCGCCGCCGGCAGCCAAACTGACATAGTGCGCTCGATCGTCGGGCTGATGGTGCGCACCGGTGCGGCTTCGCCCGACATCGCAACAGTCGATGCGTTCAAGAATGTGCTGCGGCGGGCGAAATCCATTTCCTATAGTAAAGGTCCAAGCGGTCTCTACGTTGCGGCGTTATTGGAACGCCTGGGCCTTACCGCGGCAATGAAGGACAAAACAGTGTTTGCGATCGGCCGCCCGGTTGGCGAGGTTGTGGCGACCGGCGAGGCCGAAATCGGCATGCAGCAGATCATCGAAAATCAGCCGGTCGAAGGTGCTCAGCTTGTCGGGCCGCTGCCGAAGGAACTGGGAAACTTCGTGCCCTATTCGGCCGGACTTGCCGCCGGCTCCGTTAAGGAGGCTGCCGTCCGAGCTTTTATGGCGTTCCTGGCTGCGCCCGATGCGGTCCGCATCATCCGCGCCAAGGGCATGGAGCCGGCGTAAATAGACTGCGTTGCGATCGCGAGATGTGCTTGCGCCATCGCGCTTTTACGCCCATATCCGCTTGACTTAACGCGGTACCGCCGATACATACCGCGCACTTTTCGGCAGGCGGTGAGCTTCGCCCGTCGGAACGGCAAGTCCGGGTCCCAGCTAAGCTATTGAAAGTCTTTGCTTTCTTGGCTCCCATTCTTGGGTAAGCGGGGATACGGCGTGACGCCTCGACACAAGCAAGCTCAAACGCTGCCTCTGACGACGCAAAGTCAGATCGGCTAGAACGCACGACCGCGGGCCATCGCATCGCGGTCCTCTGCGAATTTCAAGCGCCCTTCCGCAGCGGAAGCGGACGGCGCGATTTCGTTTGCGCGAATGGTTCGCGCGGCAAGCCGGGGCGCAAGCCTCGAAAGAAGGGTTCGGACGAGCGATGCCGACGGTCAACCAGCTCATTCGCAAGCCGCGGGTCACGCAGCACGCGAAGAAGAAAGTGCCGGCCTTGCAGCAAAGCCCGCAGAAGCGGGGCGTCTGCACGCGTGTCTATACGACGACGCCGAAGAAGCCGAATTCCGCTTTGCGCAAGGTTGCGAAGGTTCGGCTGACCAACGGCTTCGAGGTCATCGGCTACATCCCCGGGGAGGGCCACAATCTCCAGGAGCACTCGGTGGTCATGATCCGCGGCGGCCGCGTGAAAGATCTGCCGGGCGTGCGCTATCACATCCTTCGCGGTGTGCTAGACACGCAAGGCGTAAAAAACCGCAAACAGCGGCGATCGAAATACGGAGCGAAGCGACCCAAGTAACGGCCCACATACGGGTCGTTTTTGCGTCTTTAGAGAACGTGAGACGAAGGAAGTAACGAGATGTCCCGCCGTCACAGGGCAGATAAGCGCGAGATCCTGCCGGACCCGAAGTTCGGCAACATCGTGGTCACGAAGTTCATGAACTCGGTGATGCATGCCGGCAAGAAGTCGGTCGCCGAGAACATCGTTTATGGCGCGCTCGACATGATCGAGGGCAAGACCCGCGGCAATCCGATCGGCATCTTCCAGCAGGCGCTCGACAACGTCATGCCGTCGATCGAGGTTCGCTCGCGCCGCGTCGGCGGCGCCACCTATCAGGTGCCGGTCGAGGTGCGCACCTCGCGGCGCCAGGCGCTGGGTATCCGCTGGATCATTTCCGCGGCGCGCGAGCGCAACGAAAAAACGATGACCGAGCGGCTCTCGGCGGAGCTTCTCGACGCATCGAATAACAGGGGGAACGCAGTCAAGAAGCGCGAAGATACGCACCGGATGGCGGAAGCCAACCGTGCCTTCTCGCACTATCGCTGGTGAAGCCGGCGACAGCGAAGGAAATATTCCCCATGCCCCGTACCCATCCCATCGAGGACTACCGCAATTTCGGCATCATGGCGCATATCGATGCCGGCAAAACCACGACGACCGAGCGCGTCCTCTATTACACCGGCAAGAGCCACAAGATCGGCGAAGTGCACGATGGCGCCGCGACCATGGACTTCATGGAGCAGGAGCAGGAGCGTGGCATCACCATCACGTCGGCCGCGACCACCGCAATCTGGAACGGCAAGCGCCTCAACATCATCGATACGCCGGGTCACGTTGATTTCACCATCGAAGTCGAGCGCTCGCTGCGCGTCCTCGACGGCGCGGTATGCGTGCTTGATTCCAATCAGGGCGTGGAGCCGCAGACCGAGACGGTGTGGCGGCAAGGCGACCGTTACAACGTCCCTCGCATCGTTTTCTGCAACAAGATGGACAAGATCGGCGCGGACTTTTTCCAGTGCCTGAAAGACATTGTCGATCGCCTCGGCGCCAAGCCGGTCGCGATCCAGCTGCCGATCGGATCCGAAAACCAGTTCAAGGGCGTTATCGACCTCGTCCGCATGGTCGGCGTGGTATGGGACGAAGAGACGCTTGGCGCGAAATATCATGACATCGAAATCCCGGCCGAGCTAAAAGACCAGGCCAAGGAATATCGCGAGAAGCTCGTCGAGGCGGCGGTCGAACTCGATGACGACGCGATGACGGCTTACCTCGAAGGCAACGAGCCGGACGAAGCCACACTCAAGCGCCTGATCCGCAAGGCAACCATCGCCAGCACGTTCTTTCCGGTGCTTTGCGGCTCCGCGTTCAAGAACAAGGGCGTACAGCCGCTGTTGGACGCCGTCGTCGATTATCTGCCGTCGCCGCTCGACGTGCCGCCGATGAAGGGCGTCGATTTCAAAGGCAACGAAGTCGAGCGCAAGCCGTCCGACAGCGAACCGATGGCTCTGCTCGCGTTCAAGATCATGGACGACCCGTTCGTCGGTACGATCACATTCTGCCGCATCTATTCCGGGACGCTCGAGAGCTCGACCGGCGTGCTGAACTCGACCAAAGACCGCAAGGAACGCGTCGGCCGCATGCTGCTGATGCACGCGAATAATCGCGAGGACATCAAAGAGGCCTTCGCCGGCGATATTGTCGCGCTGGCCGGACTGAAGGAAGTGCGCACCGGCGACACGCTTTGCGACCCGCAGAAGCCCGTCATCCTGGAAAAGATGGAATTCCCGGACCCGGTCATCGAGATCGCGATCGAGCCGAAGTCGAAAGCCGACCAGGAAAAGCTCGGCGTGGCGCTTGCCAAGCTCGTGGCCGAGGATCCCTCGTTCCGGGTGTCGACCGATCAGGAGTCCGGCCAGACCATCATCAAGGGCATGGGTGAACTCCACCTCGACATCAAGGTCGACATCCTCAAGCGCACTTATAAAGTCGACGCCAATATCGGCGCGCCGCAAGTCGCCTACCGCGAAAAGATCACCCGGCCAGCGACCGTTGACTTTACGCATAAGAAGCAGACCGGCGGCCACGGCCAGTACGCCAAGATCAAGATCATCGCCGAGCCAGCCACGCCCGGCGTCGGGTTCGAGTTTGAAAACGAAATCGTCGGCGGCTCAGTACCGAAGGAGTTCATTCCGGCGGTCGAAAAGGGCCTCGAAGGGGTGTTGAGTTCGGGCGTCCTTGCCGGCTTCCCGGTGGTCGACGTCAAAGTCAGTCTGGTCGACGGCGACTCCCACGACGTGGATTCCTCGGCGATGGCGTTCGAAATCTGCGCGCGCGGCGCGATGCGCGAGGCGTTGCAGAAGGGCGGCCCGGTTCTGCTCGAGCCGGTCATGAAGGTCGAGGTGGTGACGCCGGAGGACTACACCGGCTCGGTCATCGGCGACCTCAATTCGCGGCGCGGCCAAATCCAGGGCCAGGACATGCGCGGCAACGCCAACGTCATCACGGCGATGGTGCCGCTCGCGAACATGTTCTCCTACGTCAACAATCTGCGCTCCATGAGTCAGGGGCGCGCGACGTTCACCATGCAGTTCGACCACTACGCCGAGGTGCCGAAAGCCATCGCCGACGAAGTGCAGGCGAAGTTCGCCTGATTGAAATTTAGCGAAGGACAGAAAGAAAGCCGGAACGGAGAGTCTCATGGCTAAGGAAAAATTCCAGCGCAACAAACCGCATTGCAACATCGGCACGATCGGCCATGTGGATCATGGCAAGACGTCATTGACGGCGGCGATTACCAAGGTTCTGGCCGAAAAGGGCCAGGCGACCTACACCGCCTATGACCAGATCGACAAAGCGCCGGAAGAGAAGGCGCGCGGCATCACCATTGCGACCGCGCACGTTGAATACGAGACCGACAAGCGTCACTACGCTCACGTCGATTGTCCAGGCCACGCCGACTATGTGAAGAACATGATCACCGGCGCCGCGCAGATGGACGGCGCGATTCTCGTGGTGAGCGCTGCCGACGGCCCGATGCCGCAGACCCGCGAGCACATCCTGCTTGCGCGTCAGGTCGGCGTGCCGGCGCTTGTCGTGTTCCTCAACAAGGTCGACATGGTCGACGATCCGGAGCTGCTTGAGCTGGTCGAACTCGAAGTCCGGGAGCTGCTGTCAAAGTACAATTTCCCCGGCGACAAGATCCCGGTCATCAAGGGTTCGGCGCTGATGGCGCTTGAGGACAAGGACCCCAAGCTCGGCAAGGACGCGATCTTCGAGCTGATGAAGGCGGTCGACGAGTACATCCCGCAGCCGGAACGTCCCAAGGATCAGCCGTTCCTGATGCCGGTCGAAGATGTGTTCTCGATCTCCGGACGCGGTACGGTCTGCACCGGGCGCATCGAGCGCGGCATCATCAAGGTCGGCGAGGAAGTCGAAATCGTGGGCATTAAGCCGACGACCAAGACCACCGTCACCGGCGTCGAGATGTTCCGCAAGTTGCTCGATCAGGGCGAGGCCGGCGACAACGTCGGTTGCCTGCTGCGCGGTACGAAACGCGAGGAAGTGGAGCGCGGCCAGGTGCTGTGCAAGCCGGGTTCGGTGAAGCCGCACACCAAGTTCAAGGCCGAGGCCTACATCCTGACCAAGGAGGAGGGTGGCCGTCACACGCCGTTCTTCACCAATTACCGGCCGCAATTCTACTTCCGCACCACCGACGTGACCGGTGTGGTGACGCTGCCGGAAGGCACCGAGATGGTGATGCCGGGCGACAATATCGCCATGGAAGTCACGCTGATCGTGCCGATCGCCATGGAGGAGAAGCTTCGCTTCGCCATCCGCGAGGGCGGCCGCACCGTCGGCGCCGGCGTGGTCGCGAGCATCGTGGAATAGGGCGAATAGCGAAATGGCGAATGGCGAATTTGGTCGCCATTCGCTGCTCGCCACTCGCCATTCGCGTGGGAAAGAGATGGTACGATGAACGGCCAAAACATACGCATCCGGTTGAAGGCGTTCGACCATCGCATCCTCGATGCGTCGACGCGCGAGATCGTCAATACGGCCAAGCGCACCGGCGCGCAGGTGCGCGGCCCGATCCCGCTGCCGACGCGGATCGAGAAATTCACCGTCAACCGCTCGCCGCACGTCGACAAGAAAAGCCGTGAGCAGTTCGAGATGCGCACTCACAAACGGCTGCTCGACATTGTCGATCCGACGCCGCAGACCGTCGATGCGCTGATGAAGCTCGACCTCGCCGCCGGCGTCGACGTCGAGATCAAGCTGTAAAGGCGCGAAGGGATAAGAAGATGCGTTCCGGGGTGCTCGCACAGAAAGTCGGAATGACCCGCCTCTTCACCGAGGCTGGTGAGCATGTGCCGGTGACGGTGCTGCGGCTCGGCAATTGCCAGGTCATCGGCCATCGCACCAAAGAGAAGAACGGTTACGTTGCGCTGCAACTCGGCGCCGGCGGCCGCAAAGTGCAGCGTACGACCAAGGCCGATCGTGGCAACTTCGCGGTCGCCAAGGTCGAACCCAAGCGCAAGCTCGCCGAATTCCGTGTCGATGACGATGCTCTCATTCCGGTCGGCGCGGAAATCACCGCCGACCATTTCGTCGTCGGTCAATTTGTTGATGTGACCGGCACCTCGACCGGCAAAGGTTGGGCGGGCGGCATGAAGCGGTGGAATTTCGGCGGTCTGCGCGCCAGCCACGGCGTCTCGATTTCACACCGCTCGATTGGTTCGACCGGTGGCCGCCAGGATCCCGGCAAGACCTTCAAGAACAAGAAAATGCCGGGCCATCTCGGCGTCGATCGGGTGACCACGCTCAATCTCAAAGTCATGCAGACCGATGTCGAACGCGGGCTCATTCTGGTCGAAGGCGCAGTGCCCGGGGTCAAAGGTGGCTGGATCACCATCCGCGACGCGGTGAAGAAGAAGCTGCCGGATGGCGTGCCGAAGCCCGGCAAATTCAAACTTGCCGATGTCGCTGCCGTAACGCCGGCCGCAGCCGAACCGGCGGCCTCCGAAGCACGGGAAGGCGCGTGATATGGAACTGAAAATCACGACGCTCGACGGCAAACCATCCGGCTCGGTCACGGTGTCTGACGCCATCTTTGGGCTCGAGCCACGCACCGACATTATTCATCGCTGTGTTGTGTGGCAGCTGGCCAAGCGCCAGGCTGGTACTCACGCGGTGAAAAATCGTGCCGACATTCATCGCACCGGCAAGAAGATGTACCGCCAGAAAGGCACCGGCTCGGCCCGTCACGGCTCGGCGCGGGTTAATCTGTTCCGCGGCGGCGGCCGTTCGTTTGGCCCGCATCCGCGCAGCCATGAGATCGGCCTGCCGAAGAAGGTCCGTGCGCTGGCGCTTAAACACGCGCTTTCGGCCAAGGCCCAAGACGATGGCATCGTTGTCATAGAGGCGTTTGATTTGAAGGAAGCGAAGACCAAAGCGTTGCGCGGCCAGTTTGAAAAGCTCGGGCTGTCAAACGCGCTGATCGTCGACGGCGCCGAAGTCGCCGCAAACGTGCTTACGGCCGCGCGCAACATTCCGAATATCGATGTGCTGCCGATTGCCGGGATCAATGTCTATGACATCCTGCGCCGGCAAAAACTGGTGTTGACCCGCGCCGCGGTCGATGCGTTGGAGGCGCGCTTCAAATGACCACCACCGATCCGCGCCATTACGACGTGATCCTTTCGCCGGTCATTACCGAGAAGGCGACCAACGCGTCCGAGCACTCGAAGGTCATCTTCAAGGTCGCGCTCACCGCGACCAAGCCGCAGATCAAGGAAGCCGTGGAGAAGCTCTTCGACGTCAAGGTCAAGAGCGTCAACACGCTGCGCCGGCGCGGCAAGTGGAAGGCGTTCAAGGGCCGCTTCGGTCTGCAATCGACAACCAAGCGCGCGATCGTGACCCTCGAAGAGGGCCAGCGGATCGACGTGACCACGGGGCTGTGAGGAGCGGGTCATGGCACTGAAAAACTACAACCCGACCACGCCCGGCCAGCGCCAGCTGGTGTTGGTCGATCGCTCCGGCCTTCATACCGGTGCGCCGGTCAAGGCGCTGACCGAAGGCAAAAACTCGAGCGGTGGCCGGAACAATTCAGGCTCCATCACCAGCCGCTATCGCGGCGGCGGCCACAAGAAGGCCTATCGCACGATCGACTTCAAGCGCCGCAAGTTCGACGCGCCGGCCAAGGTCGAGCGGCTGGAATACGATCCGAACCGCACCGCCTTCATCGCCCTGATCAAATACGAGGACGGCGAACTCGCCTACATCCTGGCGCCGCAGCGTCTTGCGGTCGGGGACACGGTGGTTTCCGGCGCCTATGTCGACGTCAAGCCCGGCAACGCCATGCCGCTCGCCAACATTCCGGTCGGCACCATCGTCCACAATATCGAGCTGAAAATCGGCAAAGGCGGCCAGATCGCGCGCTCCGCCGGCACCTATGCGCAATTGGTCGGCCGCGACGGCGCGTATGTGATCTTGCGGCTTAATTCGGGCGAGCAGCGGCTTGTGCACGGCCAATGCATCGCGACCATCGGCGCGGTTTCCAACCCCGACAACATGAACGTCTCGATCGGCAAAGCCGGGCGCAACCGCTGGATGGGCTGGCGCGGTCATGTCCGCGGCGAGACCATGAACCCGGTCGATCATCCGCTCGGTGGCCGCACCCGCGGCGGGCGTCATCCGGTGACGCCGTGGGGCAAACCGACCAGGGGCGCCAAGACCCGCAAGAACAAGAGCACCACCAAGTTCATCATGATGAGCCGTCACACGCGGAAAAAGAGCAAATAGGATCGTTAGGAGCAATCATGACGCGTTCGGTTTGGAAGGGTCCATTTGTCGACGGCTATCTGCTGAAAAAAGCGGATACCGCGCGCGCATCCGGACGCCATGAGATGATCCGCATCTGGTCGCGCCGCTCGACTATCCTGCCGCAATTCGTGGGGCTGACCTTCGGCGTCTATAACGGCCAGAAGCATATTCCGGTGATCGTCACCGAGGAGATGGTCGGCCACAAGTTCGGTGAGTTCGCGCCGACCCGTTCGTTCTACGGTCATTCGTCTGACCGCAAGGCCAAGCGCAGCAGCGGTGGGGATGGCGGCGGCGCGTCCGCGCCTTCGGCTGCTCCGGCTGCCAGCGCGTCGTGAGGCAGAGAGAGTTGTTGTCATGAGCAAGAAAAAGCGCGACCGCGCGCTGTCCGACAACGAGGCGATGGCGGTTGCCCGCATGCTGCGGGTGAGCCCGCAGAAGCTGAATCTTTTGGCGCAGCTGATCCGTGGCAAGAAGGTTGCGACCGCGCTCGCCGATCTTGAATTTTCGCGCAAGCGCATCGCGGGCGAAGTGCGCAGGTGTCTGGAATCCGCGATCGCCAACGCCGAGAACAATCACGATCTCGACGTCGACGATCTGGTGGTGACCCAGGCGCATGTCGGCAAGGCCATTGTGTTGAAGCGGTTCACGCCGCGCGCCCGCGGCCGCGCGGGGCGGATTTCCAAGCCGTTCTCGAACCTCACCATCGTGGTGCGTGAGGTCGAGGCGGCGGCGAACTAAGGGACGGAGCGAGGACTATGGGTCAAAAAGTCAATCCGGTCGGCCTTCGTCTCGGTATCAACCGAACCTGGGACTCGCGGTGGTATGCCGGCAAGACGAGCTACGGCTCGCTCCTGCACGAGGACATGAAGATCCGCAAGGCGCTGATGAAGGAATTAAAGCAGGCGGCGGTGTCGAAGATCGTCATCGAGCGCCCGCACAAGAAGTGCCGCGTCACCATCCATTCGGCGCGTCCGGGCGTGGTCATCGGCAAGAAGGGCGCCGACATCGAGAAGCTGCGCCGAAAGGTCGCCGAACTGACCGACAGCGATGTCGTGATCAATATCGTCGAAATCCGCAAGCCCGAGCTCGACGCGCAGCTGGTTGCCGAATCGATTGCGCAACAGCTTGAGCGCCGCGTTGCATTTCGCCGCGCCATGAAGCGCGCCGTACAGTCGGCCGTGCGGCTTGGCGCCGGCGGCATTCGCATCAATTGCTCCGGGCGGCTCGGCGGCGCCGAGATCGCGCGGATGGAGTGGTACCGCGAGGGTCGCGTGCCGTTGCACACGCTGCGCGCCGATGTCGATTACGGCGTCGCCACTGCATTCACCACCTACGGCACCTGCGGCGTCAAGGTCTGGATCTTCAAGGGCGAGATCATGGAGCACGACCCGATGGCGCAGGACAAACGCATGGCCGAGGGCGAGGCCGGCCGGCCGCGTCGCGACGCGGCTTGAGCAAACAAAAGATTTAAGAAAAGGCGTCCGCCATGCTGCAACCGATGCGAACCAAATTCCGAAAGGCCCACAAGGGCCGAATCCATGGCATCGCCACAAGCGCGGCCGAGTTGGCGTTCGGCCAGTATGGCCTCAAAGCGCTTGAGCCGGAGCGGATCACCGCGCGCCAGATCGAAGCCGCGCGCCGCGCTTTGACCAGGCACATGAAGCGGTCGGGCCGGGTGTGGATTCGCCTGTTTCCGGACGTGCCGGTCTCCAAAAAGCCGCTGGAAGTGCGCATGGGTTCCGGCAAAGGCACGCCGGAATTATGGGTTGCGCGGGTCAAGCCGGGCCGCATCCTGTTCGAGATCGACGGCGTGCCGATCGAGGTTGCCAAGCAATCGCTGGCGCTCGCTGCCGCCAAGCTGCCGATCAAGACCCGTTTCGTCGAGCGCATCAGCGAGTAGGCGTAGAGATGAAAACTGCCGATATCAAAACGATGACGGTCGATCAGATCGACGACGAAGTGCTCAAGCTGAAGAAAGAGCAGTTCAACCTGCGTTTCCAGCGCGCCACCGGGCAACTGGAGAACACCGCGCGCGTGCGCGAAGTGCGCCGCGATATTGCCCGGCTTAAGACCATTGCGCACCAGAAGCGCGCGCCGAAGAGCTAACGAGGATCGAGATGCCCAAGCGCAGCCTGCAAGGCGTCGTGGTGAGCGACAAACAGAGCAAGACCGTGGTGGTGCGCGTCGAACGCCGTTTCACCCACCCGATCTTCAAGAAGACCATTCGGCGCTCCAAGAAGTACTACGCGCACGACGAGAACAACGAGTTCAAGGTAGGCGACCTCGTTTGGATCGAAGAACACCGTCCGATATCGAAGCTCAAGCGGTGGGCTGTGGTCCGCGGCGAGAAGAAGAAAGCGTCGTGACGCGGCGCGCCGGCAATAAAGGTTAAGTGGGGTAGCCCATGATTCAGATGCAAACCAACCTCGACGTGGCGGACAATTCCGGCGCGCGCCGCGTCATGTGCATCAAGGTGCTGGGCGGCTCCAAGCGCAAATACGCCACCATCGGCGACGTGATCGTCGTCTCGGTGAAGGAGGCGATCCCGCGCGGCCGCGTCAAGAAGGGCGACGTGATGAAGGCGGTCATCGTGCGCATTTCCAAGGACATCAAGCGCGCCGACGGCTCGGTCATCCGTTTCGACCGCAATGCGGCGGTGTTGATCAATCCGCAGATGGAGCCGGTCGGGACGCGTATCTTCGGCCCGGTGCCGCGCGAGTTGCGGGCAAAGAATCACATGAAGATCATTTCGCTCGCGCCCGAGGTGCTGTGATGGCGGCGAAGATCAAAAAGGGCGACACCGTGATCGTCATCGCCGGCCGCGACAAGGGCCGCAGCGGCGAAGTGATCGAGATGCGCCGCGATGAGGGGCGGGCGCTGGTGCGCGGCATCAACGTGGTCAAACGCCACCAGAAGCAAAGCGCGACGCAGGAAGGCGGCATCATCTCCAAAGAGGCGCCGATCCACGTGTCGAACATTGCGCTGGCCGATCCCAAGGACAAGAAGCCGACGCGGATTGGTTTCAAATTCGTCGGCTCGGGCGAGGATCGCAAAAAGGTGCGGATCGCCCGGCGTTCGGGAGAAGAAATCGATGGCTGATACCGAAGAAAAGAAGGCGAAGAAGCCTGGCAAGGCGCAGCGGCCGGAAGGTTCGGGCCAGGACGAGAAGGCAAAGCCAGCGAAGGCGGCCAAGGCCGAGAAGGGCGACAAGGCTGCGGCGGACGGCAAAGCTGCCAACGCCGAAAAGCCTGCGGCACCGCGCGAGCCGGAGCCGAAGGTGCCGGCGCGCCTTAAGGTCGAATTCGATCAAACAATCCGCCAAAAGCTTGGCGAGCAGTTTGGCTTCAAGAACCGCTTTCAGATTCCGACGCTGGATAAAGTCGTCATCAATATGGGCATCGGCGAAGGCGTCGCCGATCGCAAGAAGGTGGACGCGGCGGCCACCGACCTTGCGCTCATCGCCGGCCAGAAGCCCGTCGTCACCAAGGCGCGCAAGTCGATTGCGACCTACAAGCTGCGCGATGGCCAGGCCATCGGCTGCAAGGTGACGCTGCGCAAGGCGCGGATGTACGAATTTCTGGACCGGCTCATCAATATCGCGCTGCCGCGGGTTCGCGATTTTCGCGGTCTTAACCCGAAGAGTTTCGACGGCCGCGGCAACTACACGCTCGGCATCAAGGAACACATCGTGTTTCCAGAGATCGACTACGACAAGACCGCCGAAGTATGGGGCATGGATATCACCGTTTGTACCACCGCCGGCAACGACGACGAGGCGCGCGCTTTGCTGGCGGCGTTCAACTTTCCGTTCCGGCAGTGAGGCCGAAAAGGCCTCAAACGCGGAACCGCGAGGAGCATTAGATGGCGAAGAAGAGTTCGATCGAGAAGAACAACCGGCGCCGCCGGATGGCGAAGAAATTCGCAGGGCGCCGCGCGCGGCTCAAAGCGATCGCGCAGGACAAAACCAAGCCGGTTGAGGATCGTTTCGCCGCGACGCTCAAGCTTGCCGAAATGCCGCGCAACTCTTCGGCCACCCGCATCCGCAATCGCTGCGAGATCACCGGGCGCCCACGCGGCTATTACCGCAAGCACAAACTGTCGCGCATCGCGCTGCGGGATCTCGGCTCGAAAGGCCTGATCCCAGGCCTGTTGAAGTCGAGCTGGTGAGGAGGTTCGCACAATGCCGATGAACGATCCGCTCGGCGATCTCCTGTCCCGCATCCGTAATGCGCAAATGCGCAACAAGAGCAAGGTCTCAAGCCCGAACTCAAGGCTGCGCGAGAGCGTGCTCGAAGTGCTCAAGACCGAAGGCTACATCCGCGGCTTTACCGTGACCGAGCGCGAGGGCCGCTCGGAGCTCGATATCGAGCTGAAATACTTCGAAGGCGAGCCGGTGATCCGCGAAATTGAGCGGATTTCCAAGCCGGGCCGGCGCGTCTACAGCTCGGTCCGGAATTTGCCGCGCATCAACAACGGCCTCGGTGTCGCCATCGTCTCGACGCCGAAGGGCGTTATGGCCGACCACGATGCCCGCGACGCCAATGTCGGCGGCGAAGTTCTCTGCACAGTGTTCTAGGGCCGGGAACGAGAGAGCAACGGATAAACCATGTCCCGTATCGGTAAACGAGCAGTCGCGGTGCCTTCGGGTATTACCGCCAATGTCGAAGGGCAGACCGTGAAAGTGAAAGGCCCAAAGGGCGCGCTTTCGGTCGTGCTGCCGGACGATGTTGCGGTGAAGCTCGATGGCGGTCAGATCAAAGTCGATCCCCGCAGCGAGACCAAACGCGCGCGGTCGCAATGGGGCACCTCGCGTACGCTGGTCGCCAATCTGATTACCGGCGTGACCAAGGGCTTCGAAGAGCGGCTGGAAATCAACGGCGTCGGTTATCGTGCCGCGGTGCAGGGTAAGAACCTGCAGCTCGCGCTCGGCTACAGCCACGATGTCGTCTATCCGATCCCGGAAGGCATCACCATTGCCACACCGCGCCCGGTCGAGATCATTATTTCGGGCAGCGATCGCCAGAAGGTCGGTCAGGTCGCGGCCGAGATCCGCGAGTATCGGCCGCCCGAGCCCTACAAGGGCAAAGGCATCAAGTACGCCGACGAGCGCATCTTCCGCAAGGAAGGCAAGAAGAAGTAACGGAGCCGCCGATGACCAAACTGAGAGACAGGACCGAGCGGCGGCAGGGACGCGTCCGCGGAAGGCTTGGCCGCGCCGCCCATGGCCGCAAGCGGCTCTCGGTATTCCGCTCGTCCAAACACATCTACGCGCAGGTTATCGATGACGATCAGGGCGCGACGCTGGTCTCGGCATCCTCGATGGAGAAGGGCGCGTTGGAGGGTTTGAAGACCGGCGCCAGCGTCGATGCCGCCAAAGCTGTCGGCAAACTCATTGCCCAGCGCGCGCAGGACAAGGGCATTAAGGAAGTGATTTTCGACCGCGGCAGCTATCTCTATCACGGCCGCATCAAGGCTCTCGCCGATGCGGCGCGCGAGGGCGGGTTGAGTTTCTGAAGGACCAATGAAAATGGCAGACATGAAATCGGCGGATCAAGATGGCGCGTGAACCCCGCGATCGGCGAAACGACGAGCGCGACAGCGAATTCGTCGACAAGCTCGTTCACATCAACCGCGTTGCCAAGGTGGTGAAAGGCGGCCGGCGCTTCGGCTTTGCTGCGCTGGTCGTGGTCGGCGATCAGAAGGGCCGGGTCGGCTTCGGCCACGGCAAGGCGCGCGAAGTGCCGGAAGCGATCCGCAAGGCGACCGAGGCCGCCAAGCGTTCGCTGACGCGGGTGCCGCTGCGCGAAGGACGGACGCTGCATCACGACGTGGCCGGACGCCATGGCGCCGGCAAGGTGTATTTGCGCGCCGCGCCCCCCGGCACCGGCATCATCGCCGGCGGTCCGATGCGCGCGGTGTTCGAGACGCTCGGCATGCAGGATGTGGTGGCAAAGTCGCTCGGCACATCGAACCCCTACAATGTGGTGCGTGCGACATTCGACGCGCTCAAGCACCAGGATTCGCCGCGCTCAGTGGCGGCTCGTCGCAACGTCAAGGTTTCGGCGCTGCAGGCGCGCCGGCGTGACGTCGAGGTTGAGCAGGCGGCCGATTGAGGCTTTGGAGCAGGCGATGAACAGCGGGACCGCGAATAACAAGACCGGTAAGACCGTGAAGGTTAAGCAGATCGGCAGCCCGATGCGCCGCGAGCACGCCCAGCGCGAGACGCTGGTGGGCTTGCGGCTCAACAAGATCGGCCGTGTTTCCGAGCTGGTCGATACGCCGCAGACGCGCGGCATGATCGCCAAAGTCGCGCATCTCGTGCGCGTGGTGGAGTAAAGGCAATGAAGCTTCACGAGCTCGCCGACCGCGACGGCGCCCGCAAGGTGCGAAAGCGCATCGGCCGCGGCATCGGCTCCGGGAAGGGCAAGACCGGTGGCCGCGGCGGCAAGGGTCAGACCGCGCGTTCGGGCGTGCGCATCAAGGGTTTCGAGGGCGGCCAGATGCCGCTCCATCGCCGGCTGCCGAAGCGCGGCTTCAAGAATACGGCGTTCGCGCGCAAGCTCAACGAGGTCAATCTCGGACGCTTGCAGGAGGCCATCGACGCCGGCCGGCTCGATGCGTCGGCCAAGATTGATGCTGCGGCCTTGGTGAAGGCCGGCATTTTGCGCCGCGCCAAAGACGGCGTGCGGCTGCTCGGCGGCGGCGAACTCAAGGCTAGGATTGCGTTGTCGGTGTTCGGTGCGTCGAAATCGGCGGTCGCCGCGGTGGAGAAGGCCGGCGGCTCGGTCGAGATTCTCGCTCCCAAGCGGGAGCCGAGCGAACAGGCGGCCTGATGGTCGTTGTGCCCGGGTCTCGGGTCCGGCCTTTGGCCGGCTCAGATGTAAACCCTTGTGCCGGGCATCCACGACTTATAGCTGTCAGCAGACGTGAATGGCCGGGACAAGCCCGGCCATGACGGGTGAGTAATGACGGGTGAGCGGGGCTCGGAGCGGTAGATGGTTTCGGCAGCGGAGCAACTGGCAGCCAATCTCAACTTCGGGGCGCTGGCCAAAGCCGAAGAGCTGAAGAAGCGTATCTGGTTCACGCTCGGCGCGCTCCTGGTTTATCGGCTCGGTACTTACATCCCGCTGCCGGGCATCGACCCGAACGCCTGGAACCAGATTTTCAATTCCCAGGCCGGCGGCATTCTCGGCATGTTCAACATGTTCGCCGGCGGCGGCATCCACCGCATGGCGATCTTCGCGCTCAACATCATGCCGTACATTTCGGCATCGATCATCATTCAGCTGATGACGACCGTGTCGCCGACGCTTGAGCAGCTCAAGAAAGAGGGCGAGCAGGGGCGCAAGACAATCAATCAATACACGCGCTACCTGACGGTGCTGCTGGCTGCGTTCCAGGCTTACGGCATTTCCGTCGGCCTTGAAGGCGCGACCAATGTCGTCACCGACCCGGGCATGTTCTTTCGCATTTCGACGGTGATCACGCTCACCGGCGGCACCATGTTCCTGATGTGGCTCGGTGAGCAAATTACCCAGCGCGGTATCGGCAACGGCACATCGCTGATCATCATGTCCGGAATCGTCGCGCAGCTGCCGTCGGCGGTCGCCGGAACGCTGGAACTTGGCCGCCAGGGCGCGCTCTCGACCGGGCTCATTCTCATCGTGCTGGTGATGGCGGTCACCGTGATCACCTTCATCGTGTTCATGGAGCGCGCACAGCGTCGTCTGCTGATCCAGTATCCGAAGCGTCAGGTCGGCAACCGCATGTTCGAGGGCCAGTCCTCGCACCTGCCGCTCAAGCTCAACACGTCGGGCGTCATTCCGCCGATCTTTGCATCCTCGCTGCTGTTGTTGCCGACGACGGTCGCCAATTTCACCGCCGGGCAGGGGCCGGGGTGGCTGACGATCATCACCACGCAGCTCGCCCACGGCCGGCCGCTGTTCCTTGCGCTCTATGTCGCGCTCATCGTGTTCTTCGCTTTTTTCTACACGGCGATCGTGTTCAATCCGACCGAGACCGCCGACAATCTGAAAAAGCATGGCGGGTTCATCCCCGGCATTCGTCCAGGAGAACGGACCGCCGAATACATCGATTACGTGCTGTCGCGGATCACGGTGATCGGGGCGGCTTACCTCGCGGTCGTGTGTCTGTTCCCCGAGATGCTGATCTCATATGCGGCGGTGCCGTTCTATTTCGGCGGCACCTCGCTCCTGATCGTTGTCAGCGTGACCATGGATACGGTGGCGCAAGTGCAGGGCTATCTGTTGGCGCACCAATACGAAGGCTTGATCAAGCGATCTAAACTGAGGGGACGGCGGAGATGAGACTAATCTTGCTGGGCCCGCCGGGGGCGGGCAAGGGAACGCAGGCCCAGCACCTCGTCGCCAAATACGGTCTTGTCCAGCTCTCCACCGGCGACATGCTGCGGGCGGCAGTCAAAGCCGGGACTCCCATCGGGCGTCAGGTTTCGGACATCATGGCGAGCGGGGCGCTGTGCCCCGATGAGGTCGTGGTCGCCATTGTCGAACAGCGCATCGAGCAGCCCGACGCGCGCAAGGGTTTTATTCTCGACGGTTTTCCGCGGACCGTGGCGCAGGCCGAAGCGCTCGATCGGATGCTCGAGAAGCATAAACTGGCGCTCGACGCGGTGGTCGAGCTGCGCGTCGACGAGGATGCCCTGATCAGGCGTATCGAGAACCGTGTCGCCGAGATGAAAGCGCGCGGCGAGCCATTGCGGGCGGACGACAGCCCGGAAGTGTTGCACCGCAGACTTGTCGCCTACCGTGAGCAGACCGCTCCGCTGATCGCCTATTACCGGCAGCACGGGATGCTGCGTTCCGTCGACGGGATGGCGCCAATCGCGGAAGTGGCAACGCAGATCGAGGCCGCACTGACGCAGGCCTCCGAAGCACCAAAACGCGTGCCTGTGGATAAGGCAACGACACAACCTTCGTCTGACCGGCGCCCTATAGGAAAAAAATCCAAGGTGCGGACATCGGTCTCCCGGCGAAGGCCGGCGAAGACCGCAACCGGCCGCGGGGCCCAGAAATCTGGGCCCAAAGCCAAGCCTAAGGCCAAGTCGAAGGCCAAGTCGAAGGCTGCATCCAAGGCCAGGTCAAAGGTCGCCTCAAAGGCCAAGCCCCGGTCCGGGCGAAAAGCGAAGCCTGGCAGCCGGCGGCGTAAAGGAAGTTGAACACGAGCCCGCGAGCCGGGTTGACGAAAGCGCAATGAATCCATTAATAAGCCAAGAATATCCAGTCGGAGATCAGCAACGAATGCCAGGCCGCAACGGCAGGCAGGCGTTGGCTTTTTACGTTTGTGGCCTTCGGTGACATTCGAATCGCTAGATAGTGGCCGGGCGGCCCTGAGGAACTCTGGGCTGGCCCGCATAAGGAGCAACTGACGTGGCCCGCATCGCTGGCGTCAATATACCGACCAACAAGCGCGTCGTGGTCGCGCTGCAATATATCCACGGCATCGGTCCGGCGAAGGCCAAGGAAATCATGCAGAAGGTGTCGATTCCCGATGCGCGCCGGGTGTCGCAACTGACCGATCAGGAGGTGCTGCAGCTCCGCGAAGTGATCGACCGCGACTATATGGTTGAGGGTGATCTGCGGCGCGAAGTCGCCATGAACATCAAGCGTCTGATGGATCTTGGCTGCTATCGAGGGTTGCGTCACCGCCGCGGCTTGCCGGTCCGCGGACAGCGCACCCACACCAACGCTCGCACCCGCAAGGGTCCGGCGAGGCCAATCGCCGGCAAGAAGAAATAACGCGTCGAACGAAGATTTAAGGCGGTACCGGTGCGGCCGGTTCCGGTCCGAAAGGGTTCAGGATGGGTAAGGAAGCTACGCGCGTCCGTCGACGCGAGCGCAAGAACATCGCCTCGGGCGTGGCGCATGTCAGCGCGACGTTTAACAACACTATGATCACGATTACCGACGTGCAAGGCAACACCATTGCCTGGTCGTCGGCCGGTACCATGGGCTTTAAAGGTTCGCGCAAATCGACGCCCTACGCCGCGCAGGTCGCCGCCGAAGACGCCGCCAAGAAGGCGCAGGAACACGGCATGCGCACGCTTGAGGTCGAAGTGGCCGGTCCTGGCTCCGGCCGCGAGTTGGCGCTGCGTTCGCTGCAGGCCGCCGGCTTCACCATCACGTCGATCCGGGACGTAACGCCGATCCCGCATAACGGATGCCGTCCGCGCAAGCGGCGGCGTGTATAGGACAACCAATGGAAATCGAAAATTCGCCGCCGCTCGATCACGGCACTGAATTTGGTCCCACGGAGCGGAGTGGGCCGCGCGAGACGTTGGCGCCGCGCAACGCGATGGGTGAAAACGTGACGATCCAGAAGAATTGGCAGGAACTGATCAGGCCGGGCAAGCTGCAGGTGA
The DNA here is from genome assembly GCA_963791955.1 of uncultured Alphaproteobacteria bacterium. Classification (GTDB taxonomy): domain Bacteria; phylum Pseudomonadota; class Alphaproteobacteria; order Rhizobiales; family Xanthobacteraceae; genus BOG-931. Next base: position 215,502 of record CAWBUO010000014.1, on the reverse strand, counting down.
GCGCCGGCGGCGATGTGCGGCGTGTGGCGACCGTGGTCGCCGAACCGCTGGAGCGCGGCTTCGGCGTAACGCTCGGCAACGCGCTGCGGCGCATTCTGTTGTCGTCGCTGCAGGGGGCCGCTGTGCAGTCGGTGCATATCGACGGCGTGCTGCATGAATTTTCCTCGATTGCCGGCGTGCGCGAGGACGTGACCGACATCGTGCTCAACATCAAGGATATCGCCATCAAGATGCAGGGCGAGGGGCCCAAGCGGATGGTGGTGAAGAAGCAGGGCCCGGGCACCGTCACCGCGAGCGATATTCAGACCGTGGGCGACATCGTCGTGCTCAATCCGGACCTCGTCCTGTGTACGCTCGACGAGGGCGCCGAAATCCGCATGGAATTCACCGTCAATACCGGCAAGGGCTACATCCCGGCGGAGCGCAACCGCCCGGAGGATGCGCCGATCGGATTGATCCCGGTCGATAGTCTGTATTCGCCGGTGCGCAAGGTCTCCTACAAGGTTGAGAACACCCGCGAAGGGCAAATCCTCGATTACGACAAACTGACGCTGTCGATCGAGACCAACGGCGCGGTGAGCCCCGAGGACTTGCTGGCCTACGCCGCGCGTATCCTGCAAGACCAGCTCAACGTGTTCGTGAACTTCGAGGAGCCCAAGCGCGAGGCGACCCAGGAATCCATTCCGGATCTTGCCTTCAATCCGGCGTTCCTCAAGAAGGTCGACGAGCTCGAGCTTTCGGTGCGTTCGGCGAACTGCCTGAAGAACGACAACATCGTCTATATCGGCGATCTGGTGCAGAAGACCGAAGCCGAGATGCTGCGCACGCCGAATTTCGGCCGCAAGTCGCTCAACGAAATCAAGGAAGTGCTGGTGCAGATGGGCCTGCATCTCGGGATGGAAGTCCCCGGCTGGCCGCCGGAGAACATCGAAGAACTGGCCAAGCGCTTTGAGGATCATTACTGAGCGGGGAACCGACGACAGCAGACAGAGGACGGATAAGCGATCCTCTTTCATCTGTCGTCTGTCGTCCGTCTACTGGAGTTTGACATGCGTCACGGCAAGACCCACCGCAAGTTCAACCGGCGCTCGGATCATCGCCGTTCGATGCTGGCTAATCTCGCCGCTTCGCTGATCAAGCATGAGCAGATCACGACCACGCTGCCGAAGGCCAAGGATTTGCGTCCGGTGGTGGAGAAGCTGGTCACGCTCGGCAAGCGCGGCGATCTGCACGCCCGCCGCCAGGCGATCTCACAGATGCGCGACCTCGCCATGGTCAAGAAGCTCTTCGAGGTGATCGGTCCGCGCTATAAGGAGCGTGCTGGCGGCTACACCCGGGTGCTCAAGGCGGGCTTTCGGTATGGCGACTCGGCTCCTGTCGCGGTGATCGAGTTTGTCGACCGCGATGTCGAAGCCAAGGGCAAGGATTCCGGGCCGGTGCAGGCTCGCGCCGAAGAGACGGCCTCAGCCGCGGCTTAGGCGTCGGCTGTCGGTCGGAAGGCGTGCGCCCTTCTAAAGCCTGCGACGCGCGCTTATATCTCGCGGCATTGATCTGGAGCTTTTTATGCCGCGGCTGCAGGCCATAAGCACTACATTTGCCGCCGCCATTGTTGCGCTTTCAGTTCTGCTTGCGCCTGCGAGCGCGCAGGATCGCCGCATACCGTCTTCGGCGGCCGAGCTGCAGTTGTCGTTTGCCCCGGTGGTCAAACGCGTAGCGCCGGCGGTCGTGAACGTCTACGCGGCGCGGGTTGTTGAGAACCGCAATCCTTTCATAAACGATCCGCTGTTCCGGCAGTTCTTCGGTGCGGTGCCGCGCGAGCAGGTGCTGCGATCGCTTGGCTCCGGGGTGATCGTCGACGCCAGCGGCCTCATCGTGACGAATTATCATGTCATCGAAGGTGCCAGTGAAGTGAGGGTTGCGCTTGCCGACAAGCGCGAGTTCGACGCCGAGATCGTGCTGAAGGACGAGCACAGCGATCTGACGGTGCTGCGCCTCAAGGACGCGAATGAGCGCTTTCCGGTTCTCGAGTTTGCCAATTCCGACGAACTGCAGGTCGGCGATGTGGTGCTCGCCATCGGCGATCCGTTCGGGGTCGGGCAGACCGTGACTCACGGCATCGTCTCGGCGGTCGCGCGCACCCAGGTCGGGATCAGCGACTACCGGTTTTTCATCCAGACGGATGCCGCCATAAATCCGGGAAATTCGGGCGGCGCGCTGGTCGATGTCAACGGCCGGCTGGTCGGCATCAACACCGCGATCTATTCCCGTTCCGGCGGATCGCAGGGCATCGGCTTTGCTATCCCGGCGAATATGGTACGCGTCGTGGTCGCTTCGGCGAGGGGCGGCAGCGCCGCGGTCAAGCGTCCCTGGCTCGGCGCCAAGCTGCAGGAAGTCACGCCTGAGATTGCCGAGAGTTCTTGGTCTGACGCGCCCGACTGGCGCGTTGGTCGCCAACCTCGCCAGCGACGGTCCCGCGGCGCGCGCCGGGCTCAGAACCGGCGATCTCATCGTCAGCATCGACGGCACCATTGTCGAAGACCCCAACGCCTTTGACTACCGCTTCGCCACCAAGCCCCTTGGCGGCACCGCCCAGATCGGCTTCTTTCGCCAGGGCAAAGAGCTGGTCGTGCCGATCACTTTGCAAACCGCCCCCGAGCTGCCGCGCGAGGAGATCGAAATCCGTTCGCGCTCGCCGTTCCTCGGCGCTACGGTCGCCAATCTTTCGCCGGCGCTCGCTGACGAGCTGCGGCTCGATTTGCAGAGCCACGGCGTTGTGGTCGTTGCCGTAGCTGATGGCTCAACCGCGCAATCGATCGGCTTGCAGCGCGGCGATATTGTCCTCTCGGTCAACAATCAAAGGATCGAGAAATCGGCCGATCTGGAGCGTGTCGTGCGCGGCGGAAGCCGGCTGTGGCGCGTGCTCATCAATCGGGGTGGCCAGCAGATTTCGGCCACGTTCAGTGGATGAATGAGCCAGCGCCCAAAGAAAAGCACGCCGAGTTTGTTCGCCGCTGCCGGCCTCGAACGCGATGCCCCGCGGCCGCTTGCGGATAAGCTTCGACCGGATCAGCTTGCCGACGTCGTCGGCCAGGATCATCTCCTCGGTCCCGATGGCGCGCTCACGCGTATGCTGGAGACGCGCTCGCTCGGCTCGCTGATTTTTTGGGGCCCGCCGGGCACCGGGAAGACCACCGTGGCGCGGCTGCTCGCGCGCGCGACCGATCTTCACTTCGAGCAGATCTCGGCGATATTTTCTGGCGTTGCCGATCTTAAAGATGTGTTCGAAGCCGCGCGGGCGCGCCGCGAGACCGGGCAGGGGACTCTCCTCTTCGTCGACGAAATTCACCGCTTTAACCGGGCGCAGCAGGATTCCTTCCTGCCGGTGGTCGAGGACGGCACCGTTGTGCTGGTCGGTGCGACCACGGAAAATCCGTCGTTCGAATTGATCGCGCCGCTGTTGTCGCGGGCGCGCGTCTTGGTGTTCAAGCCGCTCGATGCCGTGGCGCTGGAAAAGCTCCTGGAGCGCGCCGAGGCGATCGAAGGCAAGAAGCTGCCGCTCGACGAGGAAGCACGCGCTTCGTTGCTTCGCATGGCCGACGGCGACGGCCGCGCCGCGCTGACGCTGACCGAGGAAATATGGCGCGCGGCGCGGGACGGCGAGATCTTCGACGCCGCCGCCTTGCAGAACGTGGTGCAGCGGCGGGCGCCGATCTACGACAAGAAGCAAGATGGCCACTACAATCTCATCAGCGCGCTGCATAAGTCGGTGCGCGGCTCCGATGCCGACGCCGCGCTCTACTATCTCTGTCGCATGCTCGATGCCGGCGAAGACCCGCTTTATCTGGCGCGGCGGATCGTGCGCATGGCGGTCGAGGACATCGGGCTCGCCGATCCGCAAGCCCTTGTTGTCTCCAACGCCGCCAAGGAGGCTTACGATTTCCTCGGCTCGCCGGAGGGCGAACTCGCCATCGCCGAGGCGGTGCTTTACGTCGCCACCGCGCCAAAATCGAACGCGACTTACCTCGCCTTCGGCGCAGCCAAGCGCGTGGCAAAAGAAGCCGGCTCGCTGCTGCCGCCCAAGCACATCCTCAACGCGCCGACTAAGCTGATGAAAACCGAGGGCTACGGGTCTGGCTACGAGTACGACCACGACGCGCCCGAGGCGTTTTCCGGCCAGGATTATTTCCCCGAACAACTCGGCCGGCAGAAATTCTACGATCCGCCGGAGCGCGGCTTTGAGCGCGAGATCAGGAAGCGGCTGGAGTATTGGGAAAAGCTTCGCCAAGAGCGGAGCGACAAGTGAGAGGCTCTCGCGGGCCGCGACAACCGGGCGGCGGCAAGCAGATTGCCGGGCCGCGGCATAAACATCGCTCCGTTCACCGTCACCCTGAGGTGCGAGCGCAGCGAGCCTCGAAGGGCGGCGGCCCGGGCGCACGGGCCGTATCCTTCGAGGCGCGCCTTCAGCGCGCACCTCGGGATGACGGGGAACGGAAGGCCATGCAGCCTCCGCCTCCGGCACTGTTGCCGACTGGCGTGCAGAACGTCGCAGTGACCGCGGACGAATCCGGCATGCGGGTCGATCGCTTCTTCGAGGCGCGATTTCCGGGGCTCAGCTTTTCCCACATTCAGCGCGTGATCCGCAAAGGCGAGGTGCGCGTCAACGGCAAGCGCACCCAGCCGAAGAGCCGGCTGGAGGCCGGGCAGACAGTGCGGATTCCACCGTTGCGCCTCGATGCGCCGAAGCCGCGCATTGCGGGCAGCGAAGCCGATGAAAGCACCCGCGCGTTTCTTAAATCGATCACGCTGTACGAAGACGCCGACGTGCTTGTGCTCAACAAGCCGATGGGGCTTGCGGTGCAGGGCGGCTCCGGCACGACCCGGCACCTCGACGGCATGCTGGACGTGCTGCGCGATGCCCACGGCCAGCGGCCGCGCCTGGTGCATCGGCTCGACAAGGATACCGCCGGGTGTCTCCTGGTCGCCAAGACGCGGTTCGCGGCCTCGGCGTTGGCAAAAACCTTCCGTTCGCGTTCGGCCCGTAAAGTTTATTGGGCTCTGGTTGCGGGCGTGCCCAAGGTGCAACAGGGCCGCATCTCGACTTTCCTCGCCAAGGAGGAGCGTGAGGACGAATCGTTGATGCGCATCGCGCGCCACGGCGACAAGGGTGCGAGCCACGCGGTGACCTATTATGCGGTGGTGGAAACGGCCGGCCCGCTGCTCGCCTGGCTGTCGCTCAAACCGGTCACCGGCCGCACCCATCAATTGCGCGCGCACATGGCGCATATCGGGCATCCGATCGTCGGCGATCCAAAATATTTTTCGCTGGAGAACTGGGCGCTGCCGGGCGGCATGCAGAACAAACTGCATCTGCTGGCGCGCCGCATCGCCGTGCCGCATCCGCGCGGCGGAGTGATCGATGTGACCGCACCGCTGCCGCCGCACATGCAGCAGTCCTGGAATCTGCTCGGCCTCGACGCCGCGCGCTACGACCCGATCGTCGACGCGCCGGAGGAGTGAGTTACATTCTCAACAACCGGACCGGAAATAGTCCGGTCATTTTCGACAACGCCGAATAAAATAAAGCGATTGAGCGACTTGATGGTCACCGAATAGCTTCGGCTCGAGCGGTCGCGATATTGGACGCGGGTTTGCCGGCCTTCGACGGGCCGCCGAACACGGGGAGCAACACGCTGCCGTTTTGGCGCGCTCATCAAGTCCTCTCGACCGCACCGAAGCTGTGTTGTTCGCGGGATCGTTTTTGGCGGTCGCTTCAAGCCATACGGCGAGAAATGTAAATCAATGATGCCGAACAATTTCAAATGCTAGAATTTTACCAAAGCACAAATTATCAGGGAGACTTGCCGGCAGCCGCGCCGTTGTCATCCGCGGGCGGATCGCTGCGGCGGCGGAAATTCGGCGCACGTAGTGTGCCCTCTCCCCTTGCGGGAGACGGCCGCTCCGAGGTTCAACAAACGAGGATGGATGAGGGGGCAGGGCCACAACCCTCACCCAACCGTGGTGCGGAAATTCCTGCGGAGCGCACTCCCGCAGGGCCCGCAGGGGGAGAGGGCATGTCCGCTTCTCTAATCGGCCATTCGGGGTCAAGCGCTTTCAGACTATCCACCACTGCAGTGTCGATGTCGCTCGCGGGCTCATGCTTCTCTTCGGAATCGGCACCAAGGCCCTTCCATTATGGGATTCGAAGACGAGGCGGAACAATCTATGCCACGGCCTTGCCGTCACACGAACGGCAGGTCCAAGCGGACATGCGAACTCACCTCATCCATCGTCCCGCGAGGGACATCTTTCCATCACTGGGTGGATCTCGAGTTTCCTCCTATTGCATTTGATCCTGCACGGTACTCATGCCACTGCGGTTTCCCGGGTCCATCGGAACTCGGTGCCGTCAACCCAGATGCGATGCATGATCACGGCCAACCTTCGTGCCAGAGCCACGATCGCCTTTTTCATCCCGCGGCGCCTGGCGATCTGCATCGCCCAGGCCTTGAGCCAGGACCATTTCTTCGACCACAGCATGCTCTGAGCTGCTTCGTAGAGCATGACCCGCATCATCTCATCGCCACAGCGCGATATTCTGCCGCTGCGATCGATCTCGCCGGATTGATACTTGGAGCACGTCAGTCCAAATACCGCCCCGACTGACTTGGATTTTCGGAACCGAGCCGGCACGTCGACGGTAGCGCGATAGGTCAGCGCCACCACAGGGCCGACGCCAGGGGTCGTCATCAGGCGCCCGCACACGTCATCATCCCGCACGAGAGCCAGCAAGCGACGATGCAGGATGACAAACTGCTCGCGAAGCGCCCGCCGGACAACAAGCAGCGGTTCGACCAGAACGGCCAAGTCGGGGAGGTTCTCGACCAGCTCCTTGATCCGCGTCTCGAACTTCACCTTCCCGACCATTCCAACCTTGAGGCCGAAGTTGCGTAACGTACCGCGTAGGTCGTTCTCGATGGCGATGGCCTTCGACTGCAGCAGTTTGCGATGGGTCAGCAGCATCCGCAGTTTCTGGCTGCGTAGCGTCTTCACATGCACCGGGCGATAAAGCCCCACCCGCATCATCTGCGCGATGCCGCGCGCATCGTTGCGGTCAGTCTTGTTGATCTGCGCCTTCAGCACCGCCTGTATGTGCCGCGTCTCAACGCAGACCACCGGTAACTCTGCTTCGGCGAGAGCGCTGAATAGCCACTGCGACAGCGGTCCGGCTTCCAATCCAATCCGTTTGAAGTGGTAGGCAGGATTCGTCAGCACCGCCAGCAGAGCGTCAGGTTCGCTCGCTACCTTCACTTCCCGAACGATCTTGCCCGTGTCATCCACAATGCAGACGCTGGTCACCTTGACCGATACGTCCAGTCCAGCAAAATGGTACATGCTGCGCTTCTCCTTCTGATGCTTGAGGCCGTACACACGGACCTCGTTTGACCATCAGCCTGAAGCGCAGCACCTAAAATCTTCAGCTATCCACAAGCTGCCGGCCGATTACCCCATCTATCGCAGCGATGCGTTGAACTTGTCGAGCACGGCCGAGCCGGGGCACAGCTCCTTCTCGCCGAGCGAATTGAGCGGAGCGTCGACCGTGTTGAGATGGCCGTGCAAGTCCTGCGCTTCGGGCGCGACATAGAGCAGCCCGGTGACGACCTGCCCCTTGGCGGCATGGTGCTGCATGAAACTCGTCGCGGCCAGCCGGTCGTGGACGTCGTAATCGGAATCGAGCTTGCGCAGTATAATGGTCGAACCGTCGTGTTGCTGTACCAGTTCCACCGTGCCCGGCGCGTGATCGACCTTGATCGTGGTGCGGCCGGTGATGAAATCGAGCTTGTTGACGGCCTCGTTGTGTTCGCGCACGTAATCGAAGCTCTTGGTCGAACCGGCGTGATTGTTGAAGGCGACGCAGGGCGAGATCACATCGATGAACGCCGCTCCGCGGTGCTCGATCGCGGCCTTGATCAGCGGCGTGAGCTGCTTTTTGTCGCCGGAGAACGAGCGGGCGACGAAGGTGGCGCCGACTGTGAGCGCGATGCAGACGAGATCGATGGCGCTGTCGGTATTGACGACACCACGCTTCGACTTCGAGCCGGCATCCGCAGTGGCGGAAAACTGACCCTTGGTCAGGCCATACACGCCGTTATTTTCGACGATATAGACCATGTCGACGCCGCGGCGCAGCGCATGCGCGAACTGACCGAAGCCGATCGAAGCGGAATCGCCGTCGCCGGAAACGCCAAGATAAATAAGGTCGCGATTGGCGAGATTGGCGCCGGTGAGCACCGACGGCATGCGGCCGTGCACTGAATTAAAGCCGTGCGAATTGCCGAGGAAATACGTTGGCGTCTTCGACGAGCAGCCGATGCCCGAAAGCTTCGCCACCCGGTGCGGAGCGATCGACAATTCGAAGCAGGCTTCGATGATCGAGGCCGAGATCGAATCGTGGCCGCAGCCGGCGCATAGCGTCGACACCGCGCCTTCGTAGTCGCGGTGGGTGAAGCCGAGCTCGTTCTTCGGCAGATCCGGATGATGGAATTTGGGTTTGACGACATAAGTCATGACACGACTTTCCGCAGCGGTGTGACTTTCAGCGCATCAAGCCGGTCGGCGATGGCGCCGGCGATAAAGCGGGCAGTGATCGGTGATCCGTCGTAATGCAGGATCGGCACCAGCCGGACCGGATCGACGTTGCATTCGTTGACGATCAGCGAGCGCAGCTGCGCGTCGCGGTTCTGCTCGACCACGAATACGAAATCGTGCTCGGCGAGAAAGCTCGTCACGCTCGAATGGAACGGGAAGGCGCGCACCCGAAGCCGGTCAAGCGCGTGACCATCGGCTTCGAGCAGATCGATCGCTTCGTCCATCGGCGGCGAGGTCGAGCCGAAATAGATGACGCCGTATTTCGTCGGCTTATCGGCGTTGGCCTGCAACGGACGCGGCACCAGATCCTTCGCGGTCTCGAACTTGCGCAGCAGCCGCTGCATGTTGTCGGCGTATGCCGGGCCTTCCTCGGTGTAGCGCGCATAGCGGTCGCGCGAGGTGCCGCGGGTGAAGAATGCGCCCTTGCTCGGATGCGTACCGGGAAGCGTACGGTAGGGAACGCCGTCGCCGTCGACGTCAAGATAGCGGCCGAAATCAGCACCGGCTTCGAGGGCCGTCTCGGTCATGATCTTGCCGCGGTCGAATTTGCGGGTGTCGTCCCAGGTGAGCGGCCGGGACAGGCGGTGGTTCATGCCGATATCGAGATCGAGCATCACGAAGATCGGCGTTTGCAGCCGGTCGGCGAGATCGAACGCCGTGGCGCCGAATTCGAACGCCTCCGCCGGATCTTCGGGAAACAGCAGCACGTGCTTGGTGTCGCCGTGCGAAGCGTAAGCGCAGGAGATGATGTCGGTCTGCTGCGTGCGCGTCGGCATGCCGGTCGAGGGGCCGGCGCGCTGCACGTCGAAAATGACCGCCGGAATTTCGGCGAAATAGGCGAGGCCGAGAAATTCCTGCATCAGCGAAATTCCAGGGCCCGACGTGGCGGTGAAGGCGCGGGCGCCGTTCCAGGCGGCGCCGATCACGACGCCGATCGATGCCAACTCATCTTCGGCCTGAACGATGGCGAATTTGTTCCGCTTGGTCGCCGGGTCAACGCGCATGCGCTGGCAATGCCGCGTAAACGCTTCGGCAAGAGACGACGACGGCGTGATCGGATACCAGGCGCAGACGGTGGCGCCGCCATAGACGGCGCCAAGCGCCGCCGCCGAATTGCCTTCGATGAAAATGCGGTCGCCAACTTTGTCGGCGCGTTGCAGCCGCAAGCCGAGTGGATGCTCGACGTTCATCATCACCCAATCGCGGCCGAGATGCAGCGCGTGCTTGTTGGCGTCGAACAGCTTCTCCTTGCCCTTGAACTGTTCCGCGATCAGCTTTTCCATTTCGCCGACATCCATATCGAGCAGCGCCGACAGCGCGCCGACATAGACAATGTTTTTGAACAATTGGCGCTGGCGCGGGTCGGTATATTCGCGATTGCAGATCGCAGTGAGCGGCACCCCGATCACGGTGATGTCGTCGCGGAATTTCGACTTCGGCATCGGCTTGGTGGAGTTGTAGAGCAGATACCCTCCCGGCTCGATGCCGTTGACATCCTTGTCCCAGGTCTGCGGATTCATCGCCACCATGAGATCGGTGCCGCCGCGGGCGCCGAGATGGCCGTTCTCGGAAATGCGCACTTCGTACCAGGTCGGCAGGCCCTGGATGTTGGAAGGGAAGATGTTGCGCGGCGCGCATGGAATGCCCATGCGCAGCACCGAGCGGGCGAACAATTCGTTGGCGCTGGCGGAGCCGGAGCCGTTGACGTTGGCAAATCGGACAACGAAGTCGTTTACGCTTTGGAGTGACATGCTTGCTCTGCGTGAGTCATATCGATGAGGTATTTCTGCATGTCCCACGCGCCGGTGGGGCAGCGTTCGGCGCATAGGCCGCAGTGCAGGCACACATCTTCGTCCTTGACCATGATGCGGCCGGTCTTGAGGCTGTTGCCGATATAAAGGTCCTGGGTCAGGTTGTTGGCTGGCGCCTCGAGCCGCGAGCGCAAGTCAGCCTCTTCGCCATTCCCGGTAAACGTGATGCAATCCATTGGACAGATGTCGACGCAAGCGTCGCACTCGATGCAAAGCTGGCCGGTGAAGACGGTCTGCACGTCGCAGTTCAGGCAACGCTCGGCTTCCTTGAGTGCGAGTTCCACGTCGTAGCCAAGTTCGACCTCGGCTTTGATGTCGCGAAGCGCCACCACTTTGTCGCGATGCGGCACGCGGTAGCGCTTATCCAGCGTGATTTCGTTGTCGTAGCTCCACTCGTGGATGCCCATCTTCTGGCTGGCGATCGCGATCTGCGGCGCCGGCCGGACATTGACGTCCTCGCCGCGGCAGAATTTGTCGATCGAGATCGCGGCGTCGTGGCCGTGCGCGACTGCCCAGATGATGTTCTTTGGGCCGAACGCGGCGTCACCGCCGAAGAACACTTTTGGATTGGTCGACGCCATGGTTTTGGTGTCGACCTTGGGCATGTTCCACTTGTCGAACTCGATGCCGCAATCGCGCTCGATCCACGGAAACGCGTTTTCCTGGCCGACGGCGACCAGCACGTCGTCGCACGGAAAGTGCTCGTCCGGCTCGCCGGTCGGCACCAGATCGCGGCGGTCTTTGGCGTCGCGTACCGCCTTGACCTTTTCGAAGGTAATGCCGGTGAGCTTGCCGTTCTCGTGGGTGAATTCCTTCGGCACCAGACAATTGAAGATCGGAATGTCTTCGTGGATGGCGTCCTCTTTTTCCCAGGGCGACGCCTTCATCTCCTCGAAGCCGGAGCGCACGACGACTTTCACGTCCTCGCCGCCGAGGCGGCGCGAGGAGCGGCAGCAATCCATCGCGGTGTTGCCGCCGCCAAGCACGATGACGCGCTTGCCGATCTTTTCGATGTGCCCGAACGAAACGCTGGAGAGCCAATCGATGCCGATGTGAATGTTCTTGGCCGCTTCCTTACGCCCGGGGATGTCGAGGTCCCGGCCGCGCGGCGCGCCGCAGCCGACAAAGACCGCGTCAAAATCTTCGGCGAGCAGCGCCTTCATGCTGTCGATGCGCTTGCCGCCGACAAAGGTCACGCCGAGATCGAGGATGAAATGACACTCCTCGTCGAGCACCTTTTCCGGCAGGCGGAATTTGGGAATCTGGGTGCGCATCATGCCGCCGGACAGCGGATCCTGGTCGAACACCACGCACTCATAGCCAAGCGGCATCAGGTCGCGCGCCACCGTGAGCGAAGCTGGGCCGCCGCCCACAAGCGCAATCCGCTTGCCGTTCTTGGTCTCGGCCGGTTTCGGCAGCCGCGCGCTGATATCGTCCTTGAAGTCGGCCGCGACGCGCTTGAGCCGGCAGATCGCCACCGGGTCCTTTTCGACACGGCCGCGCCGGCAGGCCGGCTCGCACGGGCGATCGCAGGTGCGTCCGAGCACGCCCGGGAACACGTTCGATTCCCAGTTGATCATGTAGGCGTCGCTGTAGCGGCCGGCCGCGATCAAGCGGATGTATTCGGGGACCGGCGTATGCGCCGGACAGGCCCATTGGCAATCGACCACCTTGTGGAAATAGTCCGGGACCGAAATGTCGGTAGGTTTCATTCCCATTCCTCTTACACGCAGCACCCCGCCGAATGCCCCGGCGGTTGTTAACGCTGCTGCGCGGATCGGCACTTCTGCGCTGCTGGGCGGCGTCGCCAATTCCGGGCGCGGATAGTAGTCGAGCAGGACGCGGATTTCTACCGCTCCTGCTTGTTATAACGAGCTTTTGTCGCTTGCTGTGCTTAACAAGAGCGCGATCGCAACTGCGAACGGCACAATGCCGGCGCTGGTTCTTGTGACGTGCCCGCCAGTTAATTTAAACCATTGAATTTGTTGCAATTTCTGTGGTGACGGCGGGTCACGCGCGGCGCGCGGAGCCGATATGCTGCCCCGCGTCATGTTCTCGTCTATGCTCCCAAGGTCTTATGCGCGAATTATTCGAGAATGGTTCATCGAAGGACCCCGTTGAGGCGGCGCGCCGAAGCGTGCGGGCAAGCCAACGGAGACGATTCTACCGCAACGCGACGGCGACCGCCGCCGACCAGGGCTTTGCGGTGCGCCTCGACGACAAACCGGTGCGCACGCCCGCCGGCCGCCCGCTGGCTGCCCCGACATTGGTATTGGCGGAAGCGATCGTCGCCGAGTGGAACGCGCAGGGCGATGCCATCGATCCGGCCAAAATGCCGCTGACACGGCTCGTCAACGCGATCATTGACGGCGTCACCGATCACGCAGGCGCGGTCGCGGCGGAGGTTCGGAAATATCTCTCGTCCGATCTTGTCTGTTATCGTGCCGATGCCCCCAGAGGTTTGGTCGAGCGGCAGGCCAAGGAGTGGGACCCGATCTTGCGTTGGGCGAGCGAAACGCTGGATGCGGTTTTCTCGGTCGGCGACGGCGTCGTTCACGTCACCCAGCCGGCCCAGGCACTCGCGGCCGCCGCTGCCGGCATCCCGGACGATCCCTGGCGGCTTGGCGCCGTAAATGCGGTGACGACGCTCACGGGTTCGGCGCTTATCGCGCTCGCGCTGGCGTGCGGCCGGCTCACCGCCGAAGAAGCGTGGCGGGCAGCGAATGTCGATGAAGATTGGAATAAGGAGCAATGGGGCGGCGACGAGGCCGCGCTCGAACGTGCTGCTGCCCGTTTTGCCGAGCTGCAGGCAGCGGCAACGGTGTTGCGGTCAGTTTAGCTTCCTGCTTAGCTTCCTGCTGAGGAGCACCCACGAAATTCTGCGGCCGGCAACACAGGAATTGTTGCGGCGATAAGCTTGCATCCGCGAATCGCCGGCGATGAAAATTTCACGCATCGCTATCGTCGGAGGTGGTCTCGCCGGATTGGCGACGGCGGCTGCGCTATCGCATTTCGGCATCGAAGCGGATGTTTTCGAGAGCACGCCAAGTCTCGGTGAGATCGGCGCGGGCATTAATGTCAGTCCGCAGGCGATCCGGGCGCTGCTTGCGATCGGGTTTGGCGACAAGGTCGCGGCGATTGCGAATGTCGCTCCCGGCGTTCTCACCCGCGACATGCATACCGGCGCCGAGCTCGACTATCGCGACCAGACTGTCGCGGCGACGCGCTTCGGCGCACCGCTTTGCACGTTTCATCGCGCCGACCTGCTGAATTTGCTCGCGTCCGGCGTCGACAGCGGCCGCATTAATTTCGGCCATCGCGCGGTCGAAATCAGCGAGCGGCCGTCCGGCGTCGAGCTTCGGTTTGCCAACGGGGCCAGTTGCGTCGCAGAGTTATTGATCGCGGCGGACGGCGTTCACTCGGTGGTCCGTCGCATGCTCTACGGCGACGACAATCCGGCCTACACCGGGCAAATGGTTTGGCGCGCGCTGCTGTCGGGCAAATCAGTTCCCGCCGACGTGCTCGAGCCGTCCGGTCATATCCAATGGCTGGGCTCCGGGCGTCATTTCTACGCCTACTATCTGCGCGGCCGCGACGTGGTGAACGTCGTCACCCAACAAGACACCGATCAATGGGTTGAGGAAGGCTGGTCGATTGCCGGAGATCCCGCCGCCATGCGCGACAGTTTTCCAAATCCCGAGCCGCGGTTGCAAACGCTACTCAGCTCCGTCACGCAATGCTCGAAGTGGGGATTGTTTTTGCGGCCTGTCACCGACAATTGGGGCCGCGACCGCATCCAGCTCATCGGCGACGCCGCGCATGCGATGCTGCCCAATGCCGGGCAGGGCGCCGCGCAGGCTTTCGAGGACGCCTACATTCTCGCGCACTGGATCGCGGCGATGCCCGGCGATCTCGCCGCGGCGGCGAAGAATTTCCGGCGCATCCGCATTCCGCGCGTTCATGCCGTTCAGCATCGCTCATCGGCGATCGTCCGCGCGAAACACGATTACGCTCGGCAAAGTCGGAATACGGAACGCGCGAAAGTCGACGCGGTCGATGCGATGGCGTGGATTTGGGGCTACGACGCGGTCAACGCCTGGGACCAGGTTCCGATCGGCCCGGTCGGATCAAGCGGTGACGGAGCGTAGTGCGTTCACGCGGGCGAATGGGCTATTTAATGTTCGACCCGGTACAGGCGCCACCGCTCGGGCACGCCTTTGAGTCGGTGAACGCCGCGATCCTTAAAGCGGATTCCAGACTGCGACGTCAGATCCTTGACCGCGCTCGAAACCAGGACTTCGCCGGCACGCGCTTTCGCCGCGACGCGCGCGCCGACGTGAAACGCGAGACCGACTACGTCAGCCCCGCTCACTTTGTATTGACCCGCGTGCAGCCCCACCCTGATCTCCAACCCCAGCGTGCGCACTGCCTCGCGGATTGCGGTCGCGCAACGGACCCCGGAAGCCGGCGCGTCGAACGTCGCGAGCAATCCGTCTCCCGTCGTCACGACTTCCTTTCCGCGCAAACGCTTCAGCTCTCGACGGACGGCGGCGTAATAGTGATTCATCACCTGTGTCCAACGCGAATCGCCCAGCCGCGCGGCTGTTTCGGTGGACCGCACGATATCGACAATCAGGATCGTGACGAGCGCCTGTTCGAGCTCGGCGCCACGATTGGCACGTCGGCGCCGGATCGCAATATTTCCGGTCAGCGGTTCATAGCGATGGTTGCGTCGCCGCGCGATTGCGTTTTTTGCATAGTCTTTGGCACGCTGAACCGTGGCGCAACGAATTGTTTTCACCCGTGGCGGAAGCGTCCAGTAAATCTTTCGCCCATCTCCTACGCCGTGGACCTCGACGGCGCCCCACTTCAGGAAAACCGTCGAGCCAACCCGGCGAACCCACCATGCCTTTGAGGTGTATCCCGAAACGTTCGACTGATGGACTCCGATACGAAGGAACTTGGGCATGTGCGCGGAGCCCGATCAAAGAACGCTTGGGGATAACCAACGTAGAATGTGATGATACATTGCTGCGTTGGCAACAGTGCTCGCAATCGAAATGTCGTCTGTGACTCGCGCGAGTGTCCCGATGTCGGCGAGGTGCCATCAGCGGCATCGCCAGGCCTACTGAATCACTTCGTCCACGCGCGAGAACCGTCGGCGGCACCGTCAATCCGAGCGCTCCGGCGGTTTTCAGATTGAAGGCCATTGCGTACTTGGTCGGGGCCGGCACGGCAGCTACTCTTGCTGTCCAAAGGTATAACCGGCACCTTCGTACAATATTTTCCGTTTAACATTTGCCCGACGCTGCCACTGCCATAACACCGTTTCCGAAGGGGAGTCGTCCTATGAACCATGTACAGGTCGGGCAGAACACCTATCAAATGCCGCCACGGGATGGATTTAGCGTCGCGCACTTCATCACCGTCGCCGACGTCGAACGATCGCTCCGATTTTACGAAAAGGTCTTCGGCGGCTGCATTCTCACCAAGGGCAACAGCGAGGGCGCGCCGGGGTTCATTCAGATCGCGAACATTTGGCTCATTGTCTACTACGGCGGCGGTCCGACACCCGACAAACCAACGGTGACGCTCAGTGTGCCTACCGACCCTGATTCAGTCAGCAGCTTCATGAACATCCGCGTTGCTGATATTCAGGCTTGCTATGAACTATGGCGAAGCCGAGGGGCCGAGTTCCTCACGGAGCCAAAGCCCAAATACGGCGAGACGCGCTGCTACATTCGCGATCCCGACGGCTACATTATAGAAGTTGGACAGAGCAACCCGGGCGTTGCTTACGGCTAAACGCGCAGGACCCGTGAAAGCGTCCGTCATTCCAGAGCTGACAGGTCATTCGCCCGTTGTTCTATCCGTAACAACCTGCTTGGCTTTCGCCCGCTGCAGTCGACGCTCATCGCCCAATTTGAGCAGATGCTCCGGATCAACGGAGTCGACCCGAGCGTATCGAGCGCGCCAGACGGCGCCATCTTCCTTCCATTCAAATGGAGCTTTGACGGTCGTTCGCGGCACCTTCGCCGTATGGAAAAGGGCGAGCGCTTGGCGCAGGATTTCGCGCTGCATGTCGGGCCGCCAGGGATGGCCACAAGGATTACCCAGCGGAATATCCGTGAAATAAAACCGCGGAACGCCGCAATGCTCTACGACGTCGAGCGCCGAACCGATGATCACGGTCGGAATGCCATTCGCTTCGAGATGACGAGCCACCAGGCTGACGGTTTGGTGACAGACGGGGCAAAGCGGACAAAGGATCGCAGCCTCCGCTCCATCTTCCCGAACACGGGCCAGTATTTCAGGAGCGTCCTCGGCCTCGGTCTTTCGTTGGCTGTATTCTGTCGGCACACCATGAAAGCGCGCGGTCAGCGCAGCGAATATGCCTTCGGCGGCCAATTCAGAAGCAGCCTCGATCGGCAAAAAGCTGGCTCGGTCATCGGTGTGGGTCAATTCCTTGTCCCACGCGACATTGTCGGTAAAAAGTTTCTCGGGCGGTGGCGAGATGGCACCGGACCATACCCGCTTCACGCCGTCAAAATGCGCCGGGCTGGCCGTGGTAATCAGGGCAATGCGCAATTCCGAAAGTGATTTGGCAGGTGGCGTGAAAGGCACATGATCGAAATTCGCCCAGCGATAATCAGTCGCGTAGCCCAGTGCCCGGTAGTAGTGGCGCGTTCGCTCCATGTATTGAACATGGGCATCTGCCTCCGCCATAATTTCATCTCCCGCAACTTGCTGCCAAGCCGCCTCGCTCGACGCGCTTTTCCTGTGCCGTCCAGCATAAAGTGGGATTGATCAACTTTTAGCGCCACTCACGATGAAAGCCGGACACGAAATTTTACCATTTCCCGCCGCCAAAGCTTTGGCAGCTTCATCCTTAATATCCCGCTCAATTCGATGTTGGACATCCCCGGTCTGACGCTCATACAGATAGGTGGCGCGTACCATGCTCTTGCGCATCATATCGAACACCTCGCTGGGCGACGCCGGCGCGAAAAAGCAGGGAATCTCTTCAACGCGCACATCTGTGAATTTCGCCGCTTCCATCAACGCCGTGAGCACCCAGGGATCGCTTAACATGAATGTTCCGGGACCGGGTGGAAGCGCTATGGAGGCGTCGGTATGGCGCTGCACCGCCTCGGCTATCAGGGTCAGCACTTTCGCCTTCGCAGCGCCACACCACACGCTGAAGGCAAAGCGTCCACCGGGACGGAGAACGCGATAGGCTTCCGCGACCGCCTTGCCCGGTTGCGGAAAGTGCAACATGCCGAATGCGCACGTCACCGCATCGAAGCTTGCATCGCGGTAACTGAGATTTTCCGCGTCGGCGACCTCAAACCTTGCTTTTGCAAAGCGCCGCCGCGCTTCGTCGACCATGTCTCCTGCGATGTCGGTGCCGATTGCGTCGAGGTCGCGACGTGTGGCTTCAGCTGCGACGTAGCCGGGGCCGCTTGCCATGTCGAGCAACTTGACACCAGAGCGGGCCTTGACGGCGGCAAGCAGAGCGTCGACGGCCTGACGGGTCATTTGGCCGACCAGGGAATCGTAATGTTCAGCTTGTTTGGCCCAGCCGGTTCTCTCGAACTCCTTAAACGCTTGGCTTTGCTGCTCGTTGATGATCATTGCTCGCCCCCGAACCTCTTGAATAGTCGCGCCGTCGCATTGTCCCGCCACGACACCGGCCGCATCTCAAACTACAGCAGGAATTTGCGAACGGAGAAATGGGGCTTGGCGGTCGTTTTTGCAGGCCGCGATTCAGCCGAGAGACCTGCAGCGTCATTTTGGACCGAGATTGCCGTCGGGTCGACTTCCGCTTCACTCCGATGGCGACCACAAAAGCGAACAGGCTATTGGCCGGCGGAATGCTTTCATCGCGGTATCTGTAGCCCGCATGAAGCCAACCGGTCCGGCCCGAAGTGGCCGGCCCGATGAGAGGCTCAGCGTAATGCGGGAACGATCGCGCGGGTCGAACGCCGACCCCGGATTTTGCCTCGCTCCATCCGGGCTACGCTCGCTCGGAGGATCGGGCATGCCGACGTCAACGGACACCCCTCATTCAATCACTTCGTCGGCGGTCACAAGCAGCGTTTGTGGAATGCTTAGGCCGAGTGCCTTGGCGGTCGTGCGATTGATGGCCATTTCGTACTTGGTCGGGCCCTGCACCGGCAAATCCCTCGGTTTCTCGCCTTTGAGGATGCGATCTACGTAGCCCGCTGCGCTCTTGCATTGGTCGAGGATGTCAGCGCCGTAAGAAATCAGACCGCCGCCGGCCACGTAATAGCGGGCATAGTAGACGGCGGGTAATCGGAGCCGCGCCGCAAGCGCGATGATCAGCTCGCGATGAATTGTTGACGCCGGGCTCGTGGTTATGATCAGGCCGCCGTCGGGACCCGCCGCAGCGAATTGCGTGACGGCGCGCGCGATCTCGCCTTCATTGCTCATATCGATCGGGAGCGGTTCCACCCCGAACGAGAGTGCCGCGGTCTGAATTGCCCCGAACTCGGCGGCACCACCCGGCGTGGCCAAATCTCGAAGCACCGCCACGCGCGTCGTGCGTGGCGCAATCTCTTTGAGCAGCTCCAGCCATTTCCCGCCGAGGGCATATTCAAAAGTGATAAAGCCGGTGACGTTGCCGCCAGGCCGCGCCAGGCTCTCGACAAAGCCGGCGCCGACCGCATCGGCGACGATCGCGAACACGATCGGAATTTCGCTGGTCGCCTCGCGCAAGGGCGACACGGCGGCGCTGGTAAAAGCCACGACAACGTCAGGCCGGAGCGCGACCAGTTCCCCGGCGTATTTACGAATGATGTCCACAGTGCCGACGGGCCAGCGGGTGTCGATGCGGACATTGCGGCCGTCGATCCAGCCCAGTTGCTGCAATCCCCCCAGAAACGCCGCTACGCGGGCCTGATATTGCCGGTCGTCCGCGGGCGCGGGTATCAGCATGCCGATGCGCCGTACACCCTCGCGCTGCTGCGCGCGTGCTGCAAGCGGCCCCATTGCCGCAACACCACCGACGAGGGTGATGAACTCGCGCCGTCTCATCGCCTTCTCCAAGGTCGGGACCGGGTTAAGCTAACACACGGCCGACGTTCACGTACTGTCGGCGAGGGCCGGCGCCGGAACGCCCTCAACGGAGTCACTAAGAAAGAGACTTTGCACTTGACCTACGTCGCCGTTTCAGTTATACACAAACATCTCATTCGAGGGGCGTCATCGGTGACGTACCGATGGTGGAGCGAGTGCGGCGCCCGCGGGCGGGATTCGTAACCCCGCACCCGGGCGGCCCTGGACACCGTTGGTCCGGCACAAAGACCGGTCTGCGCGGAGCGCGCTGGACTGGGACAGGCGAAAGGCGGGTGACGCCGCAATAGCCGGTCCCAGGAAACACGGCCTGGGGCTGAGCCGATGCTGGTTGCGACTGGCGTGGCGAGTGCCGCTGCGGAGCGCCGGGAAGCGAGCGCGCCCGGAAGCAGATGAGTTGCGCAGACTGCGTACACTTGCAGGCTGCGTGATACTTGTCTGTGGCGCGGACGCATCGGCCGATGGCAATATCGGCTGGTGCGGCGCGGACATTGATTGGATGCGCCTCTCGGCGCTCCGCTCCCCCTCTTTTTTGGGGAAACTGTATTCGCTTGGTCGTTGGCAAAAGCTCGGGCGCAGATGCGTCGCGGGAATGATTTTCCGTGTCGTCATTGCCGGGTCAAGCCCGCTGGTGACGAAGGAAAAAGGGATACGACATGAGAAGAAAAGTCAGCGCCGCCAACTGGAAATATCCGCGGCGGATGACCTTCAGCCAATGGCGCCGGGTTCCTTATCGGCAGAAGCATTGGCTGATTGCACGAGCGCAATGCAACTTGCTCGGCTACTGGCGCGATTGCGCGAAGGCGCGCTGCCGGCGCGAACGGCGGTGTCTGTTTCCGGATCCCTATTACTGGGATCGCAAACACGCAATGTCGAAAGCGGATTGGGCAGTGGCGGACGCGGTCTGCGAGCCATTGCGCGAACTGATGCGCATCGGCTCGACCAAAGGTTCGGAAGGGCTGTGGTTGTTTTGAGGCCCGGGCCGACCGGATTACCCGCCGGTCACGCTCATGTGGCGCGCCAGCGCCGGCCGCTGATGCCGGCGATCGATAACGAAATCGTGGCCCTTGGGTTTGCGGGAAATCGCCTCGTCGATCGCGGCATGGAGAAGATCGTTGCCTTCGGAAGCGCGCAACGGCTTGCGCAAATCGGCTGCGTCGGCCTGGCCGAGGCACATATAAAGCGTGCCGGTGCAGGTGACGCGCACGCGATTGCACGATTCGCAGAAATTGTGCGTGAGCGGCGTGATGAAACCGAGCTTGCCACCAGTCTCGGCGACGCGGACGTAGCGTGCCGGTCCGCCGGTACGGTAGTCAAGTTCTTCCAGCGAGAAGCGCTCTTTAAGACGCGCCCGCACCATCGACAGCGGCAGATATTGGTCGAGGCGGCCGATCTCGCCGAGCGGCATCACTTCGATCAGCGTCAAATCCATGCCGCGGCCGTGCGCCCACTCGATCAAGCGCGGGAACTCGTCCTCGTTGACGCCTTTGAGCGCGACGGTGTTGATCTTGATCTTGAGGCCGGCGGATTGTGCGGCGTCGATGCCGGCAAGTACGTCGTTCAAACCGCCCCAGCGCGTGATGGCGCGGAATTTGCCGGCGTCGAGCGTGTCGAGCGAAACGTTGATGCGCTGCACGCCATGGGCCCTGAGATCGGCGGCGTATTTGACGAGCTGCGAGCCATTGGTCGTGAGCGTCAGCTCTTCGAGGCGGCCCGATGCAAGGTGGCGCGACAGCGAGGAGAACAGCGTCATGATTCCGCGGCGCACCAGCGGCTCACCGCCGGTGAGGCGAAGCTTGCGGACGCCACGCGCCACAAAGGCCGAGCAAAGCCGGTCAAGTTCTTCAAGCGTGAGCAGCTCGGCCTTCGGCAGGAAAGCCATGTGCTCGCTCATGCAATAGACGCAGCGGAAGTCGCAGCGGTCGGTTACCGAGACGCGCAGATAGCTGATTTCGCGTCCAAACGGATCAATCAGCGCCGGGCGCGACGAAGCACTATCGAGTGCGCCGTCAAGATCGCAGGTTTGCGAGTGTTCCATTTCCACGCTGTCCATCGGCAGGCGTTTCCGTGGCTACGGCTCCATATGAGCCAAAAGCATTGGCGAACTTATATAACCAGTTGTTGTGCCCGATAAAGGCCTGACGGTCCATCCTGATTTTTCACGTGTCCGAAATCGGCGATGATCGAGGTGCAAGGCTATGCCCGGTGTTTCTTACTTCCCACATCGCTTGCCGTAGCGGTCGGCCGAAGCCGTTGTCTTTCTCACGCGACATCGTCCGCCTGAATAACGAACGCAAAGAGGATCGGATGCGCGGCAAGGTTTCCCGTGCCCGCGCGGTCGGAGTGGAGCGCATCAATTTGACGGCGTGGGCACGCACACAGGTCTCATCAAAAATCCGTGACGTCGATTCGGTCAAAAACGAGTGGATTTGCGAGATAGAGAACCGAATGACGAGCGCATCGGGACGAAAGCCGCGCGTTTTCCGGGGATACAGTGTCTGGTTGCGGTAGTGGGGAGGGACTACTCCCACTGCAGAACCAGGCGACATAGCCCACTTCAGATCGCCAGTTTTGAATTCATCTTGATAAGCATCGGCGGTTCGGTAGCATCAAATTTTCTTGGTGGGCGTTCAACTTTTCCGCACTGCAACAACTCGCCGGCGCTGATCACCGCATATGGCGGTGCGCATCGACCGGCTGCCGAAATTCCGGCGACGTCACGGAGCTGAGAGGCGGCACTCCGTGACCTAAAAGAACCGCCATCGGAGGAAAGAATGGTCAACATACGTGTGAATGGCCAAGAGCACACTTTCGACGGCGATCCGTCGATGCCACTAATGTGGTATCTGCGCGACGAGCTTGGCCTGACCGGAACCAAATTCGGTTGTGGCGTCGCGCTCTGCGGCGCCTGCACGGTCCATCTGAACGGTGAGGCGATCCGCTCCTGCGGCATCATTATGTCGGACGTCGCGGGTAAGTCGGTGGTCACCATCGAAGGACTCGATCCCAAAGGCGAGCATCCGGTACAGGTAGCCTGGCGCAATATCAGCGTGCCGCAGTGCGGCTATTGCCAGGCCGGTCAGATCATGCAGGCGGCGGCGCTGCTGGCAAAGACGCCGGCTCCAACCGACAAGCAGATCGATGATGCCATGTACGGCAACATCTGCCGCTGCGGTTGCTACCAACGCATCCATACGGCCGTTCGCGCCGCCTCGAAGGGGGCCTGACATGACCCATCATCGCAATCAGCAAAAAGTCGTCATCGCCAACGTCAGCCGCCGCAACCTGCTAAAGGGCGTAGCCGGCACGGGCGTTTTCGTTCTTGCCGCGCAGTTCCCAGCGGTTCGTAGCGCCATGGCGTACGCCACCGGCGCCGAGAAGATGCCGCATGGCGTCGTCACGAACCCGCACATCTTTGTTGCAATCGACAAGGACGGAATTGTCACCATCGTGGCTCACCGTGCCGAAATGGGTAATGGCGCGGCACGCACATCGCTGCCGATGATCGTGGCCGACGAACTTGACGCCGATTGGGGACGCGTCCGCGTCGTCCAGTCGCCGGGAGACGAAGAGACCTACGGCAACCAGGATACGGATGGTTCCCGCAGCGTGCGCCACTTCATCCAGCCGATGCGGCAAATCGGTGCTGGCGCGCGCAAAATGCTGGAGACCGCCGCCGCCAAACGCTGGGGCGTGAACGTCAACGAGGTGACAGCGCGGCTTCATGAAGTCGTGCACATCTCGTCCGGCAAGAAGCTCGGCTATGGCGAGCTCGCCGCCGATGCTGCGGCCCTCCCGGCTCCGGCACTCGACAGCCTTCGCCTGAAGGATCCGGGTGCCTTCCGGTATATGGGCAAGGGCAACGTCACGATCGTCGACCTGTTTGATATCACGACCGGCAAGGCGACCTACGGTCAGGACATTGTGATGCCAGGCCTGCTGTTCGCCGTCATCGCCCGCCCGCCCGTGGTGCAGGGCAAGGTGGCCTCGTATGACGCGAGCGCCACCATGAAGGTGCCGGGCGTTATGAAGGTGGTCAAGATCGACCCGACCCCGCCGCCGGCAGCATTTGCGCCGCTCGGCGGTGTCGCCGTGATCGCCAAGAACACCTGGGCGGCAATCAAGGGCCGCGAGGCGCTCAAGATCGTCTGGGACGACGGGCCGAATGCCTCGTTCGATTCGGTCTCGTACAAGGCGTTACTTGAAGATCACGTTCGCAAGCCCGGAAAAGTCGAGCGCAGTGAGGGCGATGCGGACGCAGCACTTAAGTCGGCTGCCAAGGTGATCACGGCGGAATACTACTCGCCGCACCTTGCCCATGCGACCATGGAGCCGCCAGCGGCTACTGCGCGCATGACCGATGGAAAGATGGAAATCTGGACGTCAGTTCAAAGTCCGGGCGGCGCTCGCGATGATGTCGCCAAGCGGCTTGGTCTTGAACCAAAGAACGTCACGCTGCACTGCACGCTCCTCGGCGGCGGCTTTGGCCGCAAGTCGAAATGGGACTTCGCGATTGAGGCGGCGCTCTTGTCCAAAGCAATGGACGGCGCGCCGGTCAAAGTGGTGTGGACCCGCGAGGACGACATCCGCCACGGCTTCTATCATACCGTGACGGCCGAACGCCTCGAGGCAGGCCTCGACAAGGACAACAAGGTCGTTGCCTGGCGACATCGCAGTGCTGCGCCAAGCCTGTTTGCGAATTTCATGCCCGACCCGAAATATCCGCAGTTCATCGAGCTTGGGATGGGATTCGTCGATACGCCATTCAACGTACCCAACCTCCGGCTGGAAAGCGGCGAGGCACAGTCGCATATACGCGTCGGCTGGTTCCGATCGGTCAACAACGTCGCCCATGCCTGGGCGATCCAGTCCTTCGTCGCCGAAATCGCAAATCAGCTCGGCCGCGATCCCAAGGACATGCTGCTGGAGCTGATCGGTCCGGCGCGGATCGTGACCGCGCCCGAAAAGGCCACCACGCCCTGGTGGGACTATGGCGAGCCGTACAACGTCTACCCGGTGGACACCGGCAGGTTACGGCGGGTTACCGAACTGGTGGCCGAGAAGGCCGGTTGGGGAAAGAAATTACCCCCCGGTCATGGGCTCGGCATTGCAGCGCACCGTAGCTTCGTGAGCTACATCGCTACCGTGGTCGAGGTCGCTGTGGACAATAAGGGCAATCTCTCGGTGCCGCGCGTCGACACCGCGATCGACTGCGGCTTCTACGTCAATCCCGAGCGCATCCGCTCGCAGATCGAAGGTGCGGCCGTGATGGGGCTCTCGCTCGCCAAATACGGTGAGATCACGCTCAAGAACGGACGCGTGCAGCAGAGCAACTTCAACGACTATCCGGTCGTCCGGCATGACGAGTCACCGGCCGTCACCAACACCCACATCGTCGAGAACAGCATCGACGTGCCGTCAAGCGGAGTGGGCGAGCCGGGTGTGCCGCCGTTCACGCCGGCACTCTGCAATGCGATCTTTGCGGCGACTGGTAAGCGCATCCGCCAGTTGCCGATCGCCAATCAGCTTGCGTAGCTGAAACGCGCGTCCATCGCGGCGATGGAAATGATGCCGGAACTCGGGGCTTCCCGAGTTCCGGTTTTTGTTTGGCCGACCGCAAGTCCGGCATTGCTGCCGGAGGGGCGGATGCCCCAGGAAGGCGTTCAGCCCGGCGAACGCCGATCGACGATTCTCACTTGCGGAAGGTGGAGAATGGCCGCAGGCAGTTCCACGAAAGAACTGATGACCCGGTCCGGGTTCAGGTTTGCAATTGGAACATCGGTATAGCCGAAATCGACGGCAACGACGGGCACGTTTGCGGCGCGGGCGGTCCGAATGTCAGTGATCGAGTCGCCGACCATAATGGCGCGCTTAGGGTTGCCGCCGGCCCGCGTCACGGTCGCGCGAAAGACCTGCGGATCGGGTTTTTGAACACCGAACGTGTCCTGGCCGCAAATCGTCGCGAAGCGGCCTGCGAGATTAAGCTTCTGCAAGAGCAGCTTCGACAGCCGCTCGAGCTTGTTGGTGCACACCGCCAACCGATGGCCCGCTGCGGCCAAACGGTCCAGCGCGGCTTCGACATCGGGGAACAAGCACGAGCGGTCGGCGATATGCTCGCCGTAATGTGTGACGAAAGAAGCGTAGAGCCGGTCCACGTCGGCCGGCGTGCAATCGCGCGCCTCGGCGGCCAGCGCCCGCTCGATCAGACCCCTCGCGCCGCCCCCGATCATCGGGCGGGCCTCATCATAGGGAACCGCCGGCAACCCGTGCTCGGTCAGGGTAAAGTTGAGCGTGTCGATCAGGTCGGGCGCGGTATCGACCAGCGTGCCGTCGAGATCGAAAACGATGGTCAGCATGATTTTGCCTAGCGGGCGGTCGCCGGCGGCGCAAGCATTACCCGGGCGCGACGGTCTATTCGCTTTCCAGCTAATTTTGCCGTACACACCCGGCAATGGACGCCGAAGCACAAAAACGCGCGGCCGCCGCCCGGGCGCTCGAGTTAGTCCAGGGCGGTATGAGGCTTGGACTCGGCACCGGCTCGACCGCCAAGCACTTTGTCGATTTGCTCGGTGCGCGGGTGCGCGCGGGCCTCGATGTCGTCGCGGTTCCGACTTCGGAAGTAACGCGCGCCCAGGCGGCTGCGGCAGGCATCGCGCTGACAACGCTTGACGAGACGCCGGAGCTGGATCTGACCGTTGACGGCGCCGATGAGGTTGCGCCGGATTTGACGCTCATCAAGGGCGGCGGCGGGGCCTTGTTGCGGGAGAAGATCGTTGCGGCGGCGTCGGCGCAGATGGTCGTTATCGCCGACGAGTCCAAATGGGTGTCGATGCTCGGGCATTTTCCGCTGCCGATTGAGATTGCACCCTTCGGCGCTACGGCAACCCACCGCGCGGTCGAAGCCGCAATTGCCGCCGCAGGCTGCCCGGGACCGATCGCGTTGCGCAAAGCTAAAAACGGTGAAGTCTTTGTCAGCGATGGCGGCCATTGGATTTTGGATGCACAGGTTCAGCGCATTCCCGATCCGCCGGCGCTGGCGGCGCAGCTCTGCAAGGTTCCCGGTGTGATGGGGCACGGTCTGTTCATCGGTCTGGCGCGGACTGCTATTCTTGCCGGCACAGACGGGGTGCGCGTCGTCGAGCGTCCCTGATCCCATTTTCGGAGCAACGTCTCAGCATGTCTGGTTACGACGTCGATCTTTTTGTCATTGGAGGCGGCTCGGGAGCCGTGCGCGCCGCGCGCATCGCCGCGCAGCATGGCGCGCGCGTGATGCTGGCGGAAGAATACCGCGTCGGCGGCACCTGCGTCATCCGCGGCTGCGTGCCGAAGAAGCTTCTGGTCTACGCATCACGCTTTCGCGCCGAATTCGAGGATGCAGTCGGTTATGGCTGGACGCCGCCGCGATCGAGCTTTGATTGGCCGACACTGATCGCCAACAAGGATCGGGAGATCGCCCGCCTCGAAGCCGCCTACACCGCGACTCTCGCGAAGGCAGGCGTCACCATCGTCAAGACCCGCGCAGTAATTGCCGACGCCCACACCGTGCAATTGGCGACCGGCGAGCGCGTGCGCGCAGCCTATATCCTGATCGCGACCGGCGGCACGCCGAGTTACGGCGATCCAATTCCCGGCATCGAACATGCGATATCCTCGAACGAGGCGTTCTATTTGCCCCGTTTGCCGTCGCATGTGGTGGTCCAGGGCGGCGGCTATATCGCGCTCGAATTCGCCGGCATCTTTGCCGGTCTCGGCTCGCACGTGGTCGTCATTTATCGCGGCGAGAATATCTTGCGCGGCTTCGACGACGAGGTGCGCGCCCATGTCCGCAGCGACATGGAGAAGCGCGGTATCAAGGTCATCACCGGGTGCAAGATTGCGGCGATTAAAAAAACCGGCGACCGCTTTTCGGTGCAATTTTCCAATGGCTTTCAGCAGACCAGCGATTGCACGATGTTCGCCACCGGCAGGACGCCGAACGTCGCCAAACTGGGGCTGCAGGAAGTGGGCGTCGAGATCGGCAAGAATGGCGGCATCGGTGTCGACGAATATTCCCGCACCAGCGTTGCCAGCATTTATGCCATCGGCGACGTGACCAACCGCATCAACCTCACGCCAGTCGCGATCCGCGAGGGGGCCGCGTTTTCCGAAACGGTGTTCGGCGGCAAGCCCACGGCGGTCGATCACACCAACGTACCCACAGCGGTGTTCTCGGATCCCGAAGTCGGAGCGGTCGGCCTGACCGAAGCGGAGGCGCGCGCGCAGCTCAATCGGACCGATGTGTACCGCGCCATGTTCAAACCACTGAGGGCGACCTTGTCCGGCCGCGACACGACGGTGCTGATCAAGCTCGTGGTTGATGGCCACACCGATCGTGTGGTCGGCTGTCACATCGTCGGCGAGGGTGCCGCGGAAATGATCCAGATCGCCGCAATCGCCGTGAAGATGCGGGCCACCAAGGCCGATTTCGACGCCACCATGGCGCTACATCCCACCACGGCCGAGGAGCTGGTGACCATGCGCCAAAGAAGCGCCAGCTACGCCCGGGAAGCAGCGGAATAACCGGGGTGTTTCGGGCTGTCGCGGCGACAGGGCGTTGTGTATAAGACGCCCGTCATTCCGGCCCGACCCGCAATAACGGCGAGAGCCGGAATCCGTAGCCACCGGTCGTGACGATGGATTCGGGCTCGGGGGCCAAGCCCGCGCCACGGATGACGGCTTGGAGACTGTTATGTCGAAACAAACAAACTCGGCGAAATGGAGCCCGGATAGCTGGCGCTCCAAGCCGATCGTGCAGGTGCCGGACTATCCCGACATTGCGGCCCTCGCCGACGTCGAGGCGCAGCTTGCGAGTTTTCCGCCGCTGGTTTTTGCAGGTGAGGCACGCAACCTCAAACGCGCTTTGGCGCAGGTTGCAGCCGGCCAGGCTTTCGTTCTTCAGGGCGGTGATTGCGCGGAAAGTTTCGCCGAGCACGGCGCCAACAACATCCGCGATTTTTTCCGCCTGTTCCTGCAAATGGCCGTGGTGCTGACCTATGCGGCGGCTTCGCCGGTGGTGAAAGTCGGACGCATCGCCGGCCAGTTCGCCAAGCCACGCTCATCGCCGACCGAGAAACGCGACGGCGTCGAGCTGCCGGTCTATCGTGGCGACATCATCAACGCCATCGAGTTCACACGCGAAGCGCGCACGCCGGATCCGCGCCGTCAGCTTGAAGCGTATCGGCAATCGGCGGCGACGCTCAACCTGCTGCGGGCGTTTGCCACCGGCGGCTACGCCAACCTCTCGAATGCGCATCAATGGATGCTGTCCTTCGTCAAGGACAGCCCGCAGTCGAAGCGCTATCAGGAACTGGCCGGTCATCTCACCGAAGCGCTCAACTTTATCCGTGCCTGCGGCATCGATCCGGAAGTGCATCC
Organism: uncultured Alphaproteobacteria bacterium; assembly: GCA_963791955.1. Classification (GTDB taxonomy): domain Bacteria; phylum Pseudomonadota; class Alphaproteobacteria; order Rhizobiales; family Xanthobacteraceae; genus BOG-931. The sequence continues at coordinate 186,535 of CAWBUO010000014.1, read as the reverse complement.
GGAAATGCGAACGACCGATTTCTTCACCAGTCACGAGGCGTTGTTGCTCGGATACGAACAGGCTTTCACCCGGGTCAATTCGACGACCGGCGACTGGTATTGCACGTCGGGCCATATGCTGTGGGTCGGCGACCGTACCCGTCAGCCGGATCATGCCCACATCGAGTTCTGCCGCGGGGTCAAGAATCCGCTCGGGCTGAAGACCGGTCCGACCCAGAAACCGGACGAACTTCTCAGGCTCATCGACATCCTCGATCCGGACAACGAGCCTGGTCGTCTCACCCTGATCTGCCGCATGGGTGCGGACAAGGCCGCCGAGCACCTGCCGAGGCTGTTGCGCGCGGTCAAACGCGAGGGCCGGCACGTCGTCTGGTCGTGCGATCCCATGCACGGCAACACGATTACATCCGTAACCGGCTACAAGACCCGGCCGTTTGACCAAATCCTCAAAGAAGTGCGGACGTTTTTTCAGGTGCATGCGGCCGAAGGCACTTATGCTGGCGGCGTGCATCTGGAAATGACCGGGCAAAACGTTACCGAATGTACCGGCGGTGCTCGCGCGATCAGCGATGAAGATTTAAACGATCGCTACCACACCGTCTGCGATCCCCGGCTCAATGCCGAGCAATCGCTCGATCTCGCATTTCTTGTCGCCGATCTCCTCAAAGCGGAGCGCCAGGGCAAGATGAAGCCGGCCCCCGCAGTGGCGGCGCTTTAGCTCGCTGTAACGTCATCGCAAGCGACGCAGTCCCGGCCTTTGTAGCGGCCTCGATTGCGTCGCCGCATGTCCTGCCGCTTTCGCAAACGGCCGCGTTTTTCCATCTCGTACACCATTCCATTTTACGAACCGCTCAGCCTGATCCGCGATTGGTCGCCACCATAAAGAAACACGCAAACAATTTGATTCAAATCTTGCGCGTCAGAAAAAGCCTTAAACAGGCGCGAGGCGTGCGGTGCTGGTACGGTTTCATTTACCGCGATGGTTTGCGTTGGCGTGGCTGTTCGCGACGCCGGCTTATGCAGCCGACTGGCCGGCGTTGCCGCCGCTGTGGCCATCGTCGTCGCCGTCGCCGCTTGTCACCAAAGCTGCGCCGATACCGGACGTCGACTATTTCGTGCCGCGCCCGCTGCCCGCCTGGCAGGTCGAATTCGCGGCACGCTATTGGTTCGGCAAAGCCAATACCAGTAAGAGTCTGTACAGCATACCGAGCGTGTCGAACGCGATGGTCTCGCGGCTCACCTACAGCGACATGATGACGAACGCGGGTGAGCTGTACAGCCGCGTCGCCTTTACCAACGGCTTCTTCATCAAAGGCTACATCGGCACCGGCGCCATGTCCGGCGGGCACCTCAAGGATGAAGACTTCCCGCCGGGCATCGTGCCCTATTCCAGCACAACGAGCGATCAGAAGAACGGCTACATGAGCTACGCCAGCGGCGACATCGGCTACGACGTGATCCGCGGCGGCGATTTCCGCATCGGTGCGCTGGCCGGCTACCACTACTTCAATCAGGAGATGAACGCCTATGGCTGCACGCAAACTGCCACCAATCCTGTTGTTTGCCAGCCGGCAATACCCACTTCCATCGAAGCGATCTCGCAGAACAATCGTTGGCAATCGGTGCGAATTGGACTGGATGGTTCGCTTCTCTTCGCCGAGCGTTTCAAGCTCAACGCCGAGGCTGCGTATCTCCCTTTCGTGTTTCTCACTGGCGCCGACACCCACTGGCTACGCATCGGCACTGCGGTCGGTGACTTCGCGGGCCCGATTCCCGAGAATGGCAGGGGCCAAGGCTACCAATTCGAAGTGTCGCTGTCGTACCAGGTAACGGACTATGCCAGCGTCGGCATCGGCGGTCGCTATTGGCACATGCAGGCGAATGGCAACGCAAATTTCCAGGGCAATGTCATCGGCGAAACCGCTTTCCCGCAGCCGGTCGATTGGAAGACCGATATTTTCGGCGTCTTTGTCCAGGCCGGCCTCAAGTTCGGACCTTATCCTTTCGGCTTCTGAATTGATTTCCCCGCCGCTGTAATCTGTTGCCGCCACGCGTGACTGCGTTACGATTGCGTACCTAGCGCCACGGCGAGCCATTCATTGTGCTGTGGTAACCTACCTGCCGATTGCCGAAGCTTTCCGGGAAGCATGGCCGCGTTTTCAATCCCACCCCGTCGCAACGGAGAAATTGTATGTCCCAGCGTGTCGTCGACCTCAGCCTCCTGATCGAGGACAATATGCCGGCTCACAAATTATTCCAGCGGCCGGTCATCACCACGCACCTCAGTCACGAAACGTCCAAGGCGCTTAATCTCGGCGTACCCGGCGATGCGATGACCTTTCAAACGAATTTCATTGCCTCGCTCGATCACGTTGGTACGCACGTCGACGCATTCCGGCACGTCAATCCCAACGGCCAAGCGGTCGATGAAATGCCGCTCGATCTGTTCATGGGGAAGGCCGTCTGCCTCGATCTGCGCCACATCCCGGATCTGGGTGAGATCACGCTGGCGCATATGGAGGAGGCCGAGAAGAAGGCCGGCGTCAAGGTGAACGGTCACATCGTGCTGCTGTGCACCGGCTTCCATAAGCGCACTTATCCCGGGCTCGACTCGGTGTGGAAGAATCCGCAGCTTACCGTTGAGGCAACGCAGTGGATGTATGACCGCGGGTCGCGGATGCATGGCGTCGAGGGCCCGTCCACTGACCGGCCGAGCGACAACATATTTTCGCAGCACCGGCTGTGCCGCAAGCTCGGCATCAGTCATTGGGAGTGGCTGGTGAACCTCGAGGAGCTTTTGGGCATGGGCGAGTTTCAGTTCTTCGGCGTGCCGTTGAAATTCAAAGGGGGCTCGGGCTCGCCGGTACGCGCTTTCGCGATCGTCAACAATTGATGCCGGGACAAGCTGCCTATTCCGGAGCCTCATAATGTCCGGCGACTTCGATGCCATGAGCGCCGCGGAGTTGCGCCGGCGCGTTGCCGCCAAGGATGTTTCGCCAGTTGAACTGACCCGGCGTGCGCTCGCCAAGGCCGAGGCGACGCAGGCGACGTTGAATGCCTTTTTCGTGCTGATGCCGGAAAAGGCTCTCGCAGCCGCCAAGGCCGCCGAGGACGCCGTGATGCGGGGCGAGCCGCTTGGCTTGCTCCACGGCGTTCCGTTCTCGGCAAAAGACCTGATGGCAGTAGCGGGCGTGCGCTATGCGTCCGGTTCGCGCACGATGGCGAACAATGTCGCTGCCGCCGATGCGCCGGCGGTCGAGCGCGCGAAGGCCGCAGGCGCTATTCTGATCGGCAAGACCACGACCAGCGAATTCGGCTGCAAGCCAGTCGGCGACAGCCCGTTGACCGGGATTACGCGCCATCCGTGGAATCTCGAGAAGACTCCGGGCGGCTCGAGCGCGGGCGCGGCGGCGTCGGTCGCCGCCGGCATCACGCCGTTTGCGCTCGGCACCGATGGCGGCGGCTCGGTGCGCATCCCGTGCTGCTTCACCGGCCTCGCCGGCATCAAGGCGCATTTCGGCCGCGTGCCGGTATGGCCCGCCGCGGCGACGCCGACACTCGCCCATATCGGCGCAATCGCTCGCAACGTTGGCGATGCTGCGCTCCTGCTCTCGGCAATCGGCGGCTATGACCCGCGCGATCCGTTCAGCGTATCGGCGGCAATGCCGGATTTACTCGGCGCCTGCGGCGCCGGTGTTGCCAATCTGCGCATCGCCTACAGCCCGACACTCGGCTACGCCCGGCCCGATCCGGATGTCCAGGCGGTCGTGGCGGATGCAGCGCGCGCGTTTGAGGATCTCGGCTGCAAGGTCGAACTGGTTGAAAAAGTTTTCGACGAAGATCCGGCCGAGCTTTGGACCGCAGAGTTTTATGCCGGCGTCGGCACGCGATTGCGCTCTTTCGTCGAGACGCAACGCGAACTGCTCGACCCGGCCGTTGCCGAAGTACTCGACCTGGCGCTGTCTCAGGACATGCGCGGCTATTATGAAAAAGTGTTCGAGCGATACGCGTTGCGCGACCGGGTCCGCGCCTTCTTCGAATCTTACGATCTGTTGCTGTCACCGGTCTTGCCGGTTTCGTCGCTCGACGTCGGCAAAAACATTCCCGATCACCTGCGCGACCGCAACCTGGTGTCGTGGGTGTTTTACACCTATCCGTTCAACCTGACCGGCCAGCCTGCCGCCACGGTGTGTGCCGGCATAGCCGCCGACGGCATGCCGATCGGGCTCCAGCTCGTCGGGCGCGCACTCGGCGAATACGACGTGGTCCGGGCAGCCGCCGCCTACGAGCAAACCAAGCCCCCGGGCTACAATGTGCGGCCGTTTACAGTCTAAGCGGTCGGCGGAACGGCGCCGGCGCGCTGCGTTATCAGCTGATAATGTTCGATCCGCCGATGTTGGGCGAAGTTGAACATCGCTTCCTTGTTAAATCGGCTGATGTCGAGATTGCATTTTGCGGTGAATACCTCGTCGCCGTTGGTGGTCGCCATGGCGACGATCTCGCCGGACGGGGCGACGATGCAGCTGCCGGCGAGGAGTTCGCTGCCTTCCTCGTTGCCGGCCTTGGCGATGCCGACGACCCAGGTGCTGTTCTGGTACGCGCCGGCCTGCATGCATAGGTGATTGTGGAAGTCTGAAAGGTGATCATAGACCGGCACCCACGGCAAATGGGTCGGCGTGTTGTAGCCGAGCAGGATTAGCTCGACGCTCTGCATACCCATGACCCGATAGGTCTCCGGCCAGCGCCGGTCATTGCAGATGCACATGCCGACATTGGCGCCGAAGACGCGCCAGACCGGAAAGCCCAGGTCGCCCGGCTCGAAATATCGCTTCTCCAGATGCTGAAACGGATAGTGCGAGCGGTTGTCGGCGTGGCCGGGCAGATGCACTTTCCGGTACTTGCCGACAATCTCGGCATTCTTGTCCACGAGGATCGCGGTGTTGTAGCGACGCGCCGTGCCGTTGTGCTGGGCGAGTTCCGCGTAGCCGAGATAGAAACCGATCTCGAGCTTCTTTGCCGCTTCGAAGAGCGGCATGGTGGCCGGACTTGGCATTTCGCGTTCGAAGAAACTGTCGATCTCGGCGTCGTCGTCCATCCACCAGCGGGGAAAGAAGGTGGTCAGGGCCAACTCCGGGAACACCACGATGTCGCTGCCACGCGCTTTTGCCTCGTGCATCAGTTCCAGCAATCTCGAAACCACCTGCTGCCGCGACTCGTTGCGCGCAATTGGTCCGGTCTGCGCTCCGGCGACGTTGATAAAGCGTTCCATTGGCAAACCTCTGATCCAGAGTGAAGGAGCGGCGGCTCCCAGGGCTTCCCGCAGCTTGTCTACGGCAGGTTAGCAAGTTTCGGCCCAAGTTTCTCCGGTGCTGCCGCTGGACCGTGGCCGCGGCCCATCGGTCACAATGAACCAAACGCTGGGTGTTTGTTTGAGCATCTATTCCGAAAAGCGGGTTCCACTTGCCGGGATCATGCTCTAGACCATCGCCATGAACGAGCGTCCTGCTGATCGCCTCGCCATTGCGGTGGCGCAACTTAACCCGATCGTCGGCGACGTCACCGGCAATCTGGAGCGCGTCCGCGCGGCGCGCGTGCAAGCGGCGCGCGACCGGGCCGATATTGTTGTCTTTTCGGAGCTGTTTATTGCCGGCTATCCGCCGGAAGATCTGGTACTGAAGCCAGCCTTTCAGTCCGCCTGCCATGCCGCAATCGAGACCCTCGCGCGCGAAACCGGCGACGGCGGGCCCGCCGTCCTGATCGGCACGCCCTGGGTCGAGGATGAAAAGCTCTACAACGCCTATGCGCTCCTGGCCGCCGGCCGAGTCGAGGCGATCCGCTTCAAGGTCAACCTGCCGAACTACGGCGTGTTCGACGAGAAGCGTGTGTTTGCGGTCGGTCCGGTGCCCGGCCCGGTCAATTTCCGCGGTGTGCGGCTCGGCCTGCCGATTTGCGAGGACACCTGGACCGACTGGGGCGACTACGAGAACGTCGTCGAATGCCTGGCCGAGACGGGCGCGGAGCTTCTCATCGTGCCCAACGGCTCACCGTATTGGCGCGACAAGGCGGAGGTACGCCTGAATGTTTCGGTCGCGCGCGTCACCGAATCCGGCCTGCCGCTTCTCTACGTCAATCAGGTCGGGGGCCAGGACGAGCTGGTGTTCGATGGCGCGTCGTTTGCCCTGAATGCCGACCGCTCGATCCCGTTCCAGCTTCCGGCGTTCCGCGAAATGATTGTCACGACGCAATGGTCGCGAACCGCGGACGGTTGGCGATGCGCGCCGGGATCGATCGCGGCGGCCGACGAACTTGACCAGGCGGATTACACCGCGTGCATGCTTGGTCTGCGCGACTATGTCAACAAAAACCGGTTCAACGGCGTTGTTCTCGGCCTTTCGGGCGGCGTCGATTCAGCGTTGTGCGCGGCGATGGCGGTCGATGCGCTCGGCGTCAAACGGGTACGCTGTATCATGCTGCCGTTTCGTTTTACCTCGCAGGAATCGCGGGATGACGCAGCGGCTGCCGGCCGTGCGCTCGGCGTTGAATATGAAACCGTTCCGATCGAGAGTGCCGTGCACGGACTTGAGACGGCGCTCAGCAACGTTTTTGCCGGGCTACCCCGCGATGTAACCGAGGAGAATTTGCAGGCCCGCACGCGCGGTGTCATTCTGATGGCGATCTCCAACAAGTTTGGCCTGATGGTCGTGACGACCGGCAACAAGTCGGAAATGTCGGTCGGCTACGCCACCCTCTACGGCGACATGAACGGCGGCTTCAATCCGATCAAGGACCTCTACAAAACTGAAGTCTATCGGCTTTCGCGTCTGCGTAATCGCTGGAAGCCGGAGGGCGCGCTTGGTCCCGGCGGACCGGTCATTCCTGAGAATGTGCTCACACGGGCGCCAAGTGCGGAGCTGCGCGAGAACCAGACTGACCAGGATACACTGCCGCCCTACGACACGCTTGATCAGATCCTCGAACGGCTGGTCGAGCGTGAGGAATCCGTAGCGACCATCGCTGCAGCGGGCTTCGATCGCGAAACGGTGCTGAAGGTCGAGCGGATGCTCACCATCGCCGAATACAAGCGCCGACAGGCCGCGCCGGGCGTAAAAGTAACGCTGAAGAATTTCGGCCGCGATCGGCGGTATCCGATCACCAATCGGTTCCGCGATTCTGGCGCTTCGCCGTCGGTACCCGACCGCGCGCCGATCAGAGGTCCAGCGGCTGCCAAGGCAGACGCCGGTAATTTCTGAAATTTGTCAGTGCGCGGCGACGAACGGTGGCCCAACGGTGCGGACACCGGCGGAATTCGGCGTGCTCGCATCCGCGGTCGCCGGCGATGTTCCTGTCGCTGCAGGCAGGCCGTTCGCATCCCTTTGGCCGGGCGCGCCTTTGGGCAATTGTTTGCCTTTCGGCTGCGGCGCCTGCGACAGCGCTTTGGCGTTCTGATCGGTCACGACGATGTCGCCGGCCTCAAGTGTGCTGGCGTCGTCGGCATTTTTGAGCGCGTCGGCCCAGCTCTGACCCGGCCGCCGGCAGGAACAGGTCGCGCCGCTATATTCCTTCCGATAGCGGAACGCATTCGGGAGTTCGGTGTAAGGCTGGCCATTGATCGACACGGCCTGGCTGATGTCTTCGCCTGGGTTGCGGTAGCTGTACAACGCGGTTTCGGCAGCCGGGCACTGGCGCTGACAGGCGCGCTGGTCGTCGGCGAACCGGTTCGGCACCGTCGAATAAGAGATCGGGAAATAGTAACCGTCACAGGTGCGCACGCAGACGGTGTGATAAGTGCCCGCCGGCGCGCCGTCGCCGCCCTGGCTGATGATGGTGCCGCCGAACAGCGAACTCAAGAAGCCGGCCGGGCCTGCCGCGACCGCCGCGCGATACTGCGGCCCGCAATTGTTTTGTGCCAGTTGTCCGATCAGCGCCGCTCGCTGTCCTTGCTGATCGTCGTTGCCGCCGCTCTTGAGACGTTCGAGGTCGCTCATCATACGGTCAAGATTGTCGCGCATTTGCTGGATACGCGCGTTTACCGGCTCGCATTCCGGTGCCCGTCCCGTGAACAACGCAAAAAATCCAGCGCCTTCGCAGCCGAGCTTCCGGGATTGCGCCAGGATGCGGTCGAGCTCCGCCTGCTGTTTGGCAACCGAGTCTTCGTAACGCCGTATCTGATCGGCGCGCGCCGGATCGGCGGCGCCGCGATTGAGCGCGGCGAGCTGGGCTTCATAGCGCACGCACACCGGATTTGACGCCGGCTGGTCTGTCGCGGTGGGCGGTCCAGGAGGCGAGGTCGGTGCGGTTTGGGCGGCTGCGGCGGCGGAAAGTGCGGCAATGCCCAGAGTGACGATGCCAAGGCTACGCCAAAGCTTGATCGGCTTAATCATCTTGGCCCCGGCTGTCGCATTATCGGTGGCGCGATCAAGCGATGCAATGGTGACCAAAGTGTGAATTGCGCCCGCGGCTTACTCCGCATCCGGCTGATTTTCCGGCCGAGCGCTGTTGAAGGCCGGATGGCTGAGGCAAGCAGCTTCGATGCCCAAAAGCTTTGGGAACTTGTCGAGCGGAACCTTCAGCCGCCGCGCATTGTAAACCTGCGGAACGAGGCAGAGGTCGGCCATCGTCACTTCAGTCCCGCAGGCATAGGGCGCGGGGTCTACAAGTGTTTCCAGAGCTTCGAAGCCCTCGATGACCCAGTGATAATACCAGGCATCGATTGCAGTTTGCTCTTGATGCATCTCGCGCTTGAGATAACGCAACGGTCCCACATTGTTGAGCGGATGGATATCGCAGGCGATGATGTCCGCCAGCGCGCGAACCCTGGCCCGCGCGACTGGGTCCTTCGGCAGCAGCGGTGGATCGGGCTGCACTTCCTCCAGATATTCGATGATGGCGAGGGATTGAATAAGCACCTCGCCGCCCGGCGCGACCAGTGCCGGTATTCGCATCTGCGGATTGACCGCGCGGAATTCCGGCCGCCGGTTGTGGCCGCCATCTTTGACGAGGTGAACGGGCACAGTCTCGTAGGCGATGCCTTTGAAATTGAGCGCGATGCGCACCCGATAGGCGGCCGACGAGCGGAAATAGGAATAAAGTTTCATGCTGCTGCTAGAATTGGTTGGGTGCTCGATCAGGCTAGCACGAAACAGAGGATCGCGGGCAACGCGCCGTTTGAAAAGTAAACAGGGCGGGGCTTAATCGTCATCTTGCGTCGGACCGCCGACATCAGCGACCAGTTCTGCGGATTGCGCTGTCAGCAGTTGCAAAGCGCGGTCGAAAGCTTCGCGATCCGCTGGCGTTAGAATCTCGGTCAGGCGTTTTGCGAAGTCGAGGGCGTGCGGTGCGACTTCTTCGTACATGGCCTGTCCAGTAGCCGTAAGCGAAAGGAACGCTTCGCGCTTGTCGGCGCGGTTGGCGCGGCGCGCCAGCAGGCGCCGCTTTTCCAACAGCGCAACCGCTCGCGACACCTTGGTCTTGTGCATGTGCGTATGCGCGCCGATGGCCTTTGCTGTCATGGTCTCGAACTGGCCGAGCGTAACCAAAACCCGCCATTCCGGGACGCCGATCCCATAGCGTTGCGTATACACGCGCGACAACGCCTGGGAGACGAGGCTCGACACCACGTTGAGCTGGTAGGGCAGAAACTGCTCGAGCTTGAGCGGCGCGTGCCGGTCGCCTCTCGTTTCGTTTGCGGCCGAAGCGCTCCTGACATCTGCCTCGGTCACTCTTTGACCAGTCATGAGCCCTTATCCGCACGTTGCCCCTGGTACGGCGTCGCCAGGCCTTGGCGCGCCTGTTGGCGCACCCGTCCCAGCCCTTGCGCTGCCGGAACGGAAGATGGACGAAGATGTTGGGCCGTGCAACGGCGTACCGGCTTGCCCCGAGTGGGCAGATTCCCTAGTTGATACACTGGTGCCTGGGAGGAAATTACAAATGAGCGCGGAGTTCGCCTCGACTGCGGATCTCGCCGACAAGCCGATTACCTTCGACGCCATCGGCCCCGATCTCTACGCTTTCACTGCCGAGGGCGACCCCAATTCCGGGGTCATCGTCGGCGACGACGGGGTCATGGTCATCGACGCGCAGGCAACGCCGGTGATGGCGCGCCAGGTGATCGATCGCGTCGCCACGATCACCGACAAGCCGATCAGATACGTGTTGCTGACCCATTACCACGCGGTGCGCGTGCTCGGCGCTTCGGCCTATGGCGGCGCCGAAATCATCGCCTCCAACGCAACGCGCGAACTGCTTGCCGAGCGTGGCAAACAGGACATGGATTCCGAAATTGGCCGTTTCCCGCGGCTGTTTCGCGCGGTCGAGAGCATTCCGGGCCTGACCTGGCCGTCGCTCACCTTTCCAGATCAGATGTCGGTGTGGCTCGGCAAGCGCGAGGTGCGGATCATGCACATCGGCCGCGGCCACACTGCGGGCGATGTCGTAGCTTTTGTGCCGGATGCCGACGTGGTGTTTTCCGGCGACCTCGTCGAGTACCATTCGGCCTGTTATTGCGGCGATGCGCATTTCACCGACTGGCCGGCGACGCTTGACCGGCTGGCGGAGTTTTCCGCGAAGGCCCTGGTGCCGGGCCGTGGCGCGGCGCTGAAAACGCCGAAACAAGTCGCTGATGGTATCGCGTTGACCGAGGACTTTCTCACTACGCTCTATGGCGCCGTCGCCGACAGCGCCGCCAAGGGGCGCACGCTCAAGGAAGCCTACGATGCGGTGCGCGCTGTGATGGATCCGAAATTTTCGAGCTTTGCGATTTACGAGCACTGCATGCCGTTCAACGTCTCGCGTGCTTATGATGAAGCCAAGGGCATTGAGCATCCGGTGATCTGGACCGCGGAGCGTGACCGGGCGATGTGGGCCGCGCTGCGCGGTTGACTTGACGCCGGGGGCCTTCGTGAACACGACGCGCAAATCGGTTTACCACTATGATTATCGCCGCTCGCGCGACCAGGACTCGCGTGGGGTCGTCCGTCATCCCGTCGTCGTGGTCGGCGCCGGGCCGGTCGGGCTCGCCGCCGCCATCGATCTTGCGCTCCGCGGCGTGCCGGTGATTTTGCTCGACGATGCGGATCGCATCGGCGAAGGCTCGCGCGGTATCTGCTGGTCGAAGCGAACGCTGGAAATTCTGGATCGGCTGGGCGTCGGCGAACGACTGGTGGAGCAGGGCGTCACCTGGAAGCTCGGCAAGGTGTTTTGCGGCGACGAGCTTCTGTTCTCCTTCGATCTTTTGCCCGAGGCCGGGCACAAGATGCCGGCGTTCATCAATTTGCAGCAATTCTATCTGGAAAAGGCATTGGTCGATCGCGCGCTCGAGATCGACAACCTTGAGCTTCGCTGGAAGAACCGTGTCGTGGGCCTTGATCGGCTTAACGACGGGGCGCGGCTTACGATCGAAACGCCGGACGGCAGCTACCGGCTCGATGCCGACTGGCTGATCGCCGCCGACGGCGCGCGCTCGACTGTTCGCGGCCTCCTCGGCCTCGACTTCGCCGGCGTCACCTTCGAGGACAAGTTCCTCATCGCCGACGTGCGTATGGCGGCGGATATTCCGACCGAGCGCCGCTTCTGGTTCGCGCCGACGTTCCATTCCGGCCAATCGGCGCTGATGCACCGCCAGCCCGACGACGTCTGGCGTGTCGATCTGCAACTTGGTCCCGATGCGGACCCGGTCGCCGAGCAAGACCCGCAGCGGGTCCGTGCGCGCCTCGACAAGGTCCTGACGTCGCACCCCTACGAGCTGGAATGGGTCTCGATCTACACCTTCAATTGCCGGCGGCTCGACCGCTTCGTCCATGATCGGGTGATCTTCGTCGGCGATGCCGCGCATCAGGTGTCGCCGTTCGGCGCCCGCGGCGCCAATTCCGGCATTCAGGATGCCGAGAATCTGGCCTGGAAGCTTGCCGCATTCATCAAGAGTGAGAGCGGGGAGGGGCTGATTGCGAGCTACGAAATCGAGCGCGTCCAGGCCGCCGACGAGAACATCGGCCATTCGACCCGCTCGACCGATTTCATGTCACCGCATTCGGCGGCCGAGCGGCGGTTGCGCGACGCGGTGCTGGAACTTGCGCCCCGGGCCGAGTTTGCGCGCCGCATGGTCAATTCGGGCCGATTGTCGGTTGCAACAGTTTACGACTCGCCGTTGTCGACGCCCGATGAGACGGATTTTGCCGGCACGGCAAAACTCGGGGCGCCGCTGCCGGACGCGCCACTGATGCAGAAGGACGGCACGCCGACGCATCTGCTCGACAATCTGCACGGCCAATTCCAGGTCATTTACGTCAAGGACGGTGCTCGGCCCCGCGCGCCCGAAGGGCTCGCGCTTTCAGTGATCGGCGAAGATTATCTGGATCACACCGGAATTTTCACGCAGCGGCTCGACGCCACGCCCGGCGCGACCTATCTGGTCCGGCCCGACCAGCATTTGTGCGCGCGGTGGCGCCAATTCGACCCGGCTGCGCTGGCGCGTGCGCGCCAACGCGCATTGCAAAGGTGAACCGATGCCGAAGCTCGTCACCGCCTCGAAATTTTCCGATCCCGATGCCGCCTATCTCGCGCTGGTGCAAGCGCGCCGCAATTTATCCGACGCCGAGGCTTCGCAGCTCGATACGAGACTCGTGCTCATCCTCGCCAATCACATCGGCGATCTTGACGTGCTGCGCGAGGCGATCGCATTGGCGAAGCAAGCCGCATGACCGGCTGATATGGACCATACGAGCGCCGCGCGGTTTCCGTCCGGACGGCTTGTTATCGTCCTTCTTGTTGCGACCGCGATTTTCTGGGCGGTGCTGTTCTTTGTCACGGTGGCGCACCTGCAAATCTTGGCGAACGGCGCCGAGCCTTTCGACGCCAGATGGATGGGATACAGCTTCGACGATGCGCAAAAGTATCTCGCGGCGCTCGGCCCGGAGGGACGCGCTTATTATCTCGTTCCGGAACTTTTGCTCGATACTTTTTTCCCGCCGCTCTATGCCGCATCAAGCGCGCTCGCGCTGTGGTGGCTTATAGAACCGGGGCGGATGACTGATGAGGGAATGGCGGTCGGCTGGCGCTGGATGCTGATTGCGCTGCCTGTTGCCGGGCTGATTTTCGATTGGGCCGAGAACTCCGGTATCGCGTGGCTGCTGTGGAGTTGGCCTGAGCTATCGCCCGCGCTGGTGCGCGCTTCAAGCCTTGCTACGCAACTCAAGCTCGCTGCCGCGGTCGTCACGGAAATTTCGCTGATTGTGCTCGCCGCCGTGGCGTTACTGCGCCGGAGCAAAGCGGTGCGGGCGTGACAGGTCAAAAAAGAGAGCCCCGGCATGGGTCCGGGGCTCAGTTTCCCACATCGTCACACCCAGCAGGTGGACCGGGCGTGACGAATTCAGTAATCGCGCCGCCAGTCTAACTCTCAGCGCGCGCACGTAATGGCGACAAAATCGTCGCAGGTCGCGCCATGACACGAGCCCGGCCCGCTCGACGGAATGGCGCCAGTGATGTCGTCGCGATCAACCTTGCGGTACGACAGTGCCTGCGAAAACTCGCGCGAGCGGCAATAGGAATTCGCCGCCGCTTCGCCGCAGGCCGCGCCGGAAGCAAGGCAGCGATCGATGCCGTAGCCATCGCCATTGTTGGCGATGATGAACACGCGCCGTTCCGCCTGTGCGGCCTCCGCGGAGACGAGCGCGGCGGCAAACGCCGCGACCGCGATCAAGGAACGCATGATCCCCCCAACTGGCGCCCCGAGCGCCGTAAAAGCCGGGTAGCGAATAGCACCAACAATGCGACGCTGGGGTTAACGCTCCATTAACTGACCAAAGTCGCAGAACCACCGAACCGACCGTTCAGCGCGATTCGCGGCGGGCGATGATGCGGTGCCGGGCGAAAACGCCAAGCCAATGGATTGCCGAGCATTTGCACCCGGCAGCGGGCAACGGCTTGACGCAATCGCGATCCTCGACCATTGTGCGCGCGATGTACGGCCTTAACCATATCTGCGGCATTTGCCGGGAGATTATTCGCTAGCGACAAACGCTGGCTGTGGCCGTCTTTTATCTCCTCTTTGAGACCGATGGACGCCCGGCCGGTAGCGGCAAGCGTCACGAGTTTTGGATGGAACTGAAACTCTACGATACGCTCACGCGCGAGAAGCGGTTGTTTACGCCGATCGATCCGTCGAACGTGCGCATGTATGTGTGCGGGCCGACGGTCTACGATTTCGCGCACATCGGCAATGCGCGGCCGGTGATCGTCTTCGACGTGCTGTTTCGTCTGTTGCGCCATCTCTACGGCGCCGAGCACGTCACTTATGTTCGCAACATCACCGACGTCGACGACAAGATCAACGCGCGCGCGGCGGAGGAGTATCCGGACCTGCCGCTGAACGAAGCGATCCGCAAGGTCACGGAAAAGACCGACAAGCAATTCCACGACGACGTCGACGCGCTCGGCTGCCTGCCGCCGACTTACGAGCCGAGGGCGACCGAGCACATCGCCGAGATGCGGACGCTGATTGATCGGCTGGTCGCGTCCGGCAATGCCTATGTCGCCGACGACAATGTGCTGTTCAGCGTGCCGTCGATGCCGGATTACGGCCAGCTCTCAAAACGGCCGCTCGACGAAATGATCGCCGGCGCCCGCGTCGAAGTCGCGGCGTACAAAAAAGACCCGCGGGACTTCGTGTTGTGGAAGCCGTCAAAACCAGGTGAGCCAGCCTGGCCTTCGCCGGCCGGCATCGCAACGCCCGGACGGCCGGGCTGGCACATCGAATGCTCCGCGATGTCGTGGAAATACCTCGGCGAAATCTTCGACATCCACGGCGGCGGCATCGATCTCGTGTTTCCGCACCACGAAGATGAGATCGCGCAATCGCGCTGCGCCTTCCACACGCCGGTGCTGGCGAATTACTGGATGCACAACGGGTTCCTGCAGGTCGAAGGCGAGAAGATGGCGAAGTCCGCCGGAAATTTCGTGACGATCAGGGAGTTGCGGGAAAATTGGTGCGGACACCCATGGCCGGGGGAAGCGTTGCGCTTTAATATGCTGCGCACGCAATATCGCCAACCGATTGATTGGACATTGAGCGGATTGGATGAATCTCACAAAATCTTGTGGGAATGGTCAGACCAGACGGACGCGGTAACAGCCAGCGGTCCCTTGCCGGTGGAAGTAGTTGAGGCGCTTAGTGATGATTTAAATACGCCTGCCGTTATTTCCGAGCTTCATAAACTATTCCGTGCCGGCGAATTTGCAGGATTGCGCACCGCCCTGAACTTCTTAGGCTTTTCTGGTAACCGCTCTGCTTTGGCTAGGCACGTTTTGAAGGCCGAGGGACTTACGGGGCAGCCTGCACTTCTGGGGCAGCCTGCGCTACTAGTGGTTAAGCGTGCAGATGGCACGATAGAGGTCGATAAGGAATCTCGCGAAAGAATTAGACAATTGATTGAAGATCGTACTGCTGCTCGAAAGACCAAAAACTTTAAAGAATCCGACCGCATCCGCGACGAACTCGCCAAAATGGGCGTCGTGCTCAAAGACACCAAGGATGGCACCACCTGGGAGATCGCGCGATGAGCACGCGCCATGCTCCAAACCCCTCTCCCCTTGCGGGAGAGGTCGCCGCGCGAAGCGCGGCGGGTGAGGGCCCGGGTGGCGCGCTACTGCGTGACGGCTGGGGCTCCCGCGGGCCCTCACCCGGCCGTTCGCTTCGCTCGCGGCCGTCCTCTCCCGTAAAGGGAGAGGGGAAGGGCGAGCGCGTTCGGCCCGCGCGTGCCTTGCGCTCGCGGATGACCAACGCTGAGCGCGAATTGTGGTACGCCTTGCGCGATCGGCGGTTTCAAAGTTTCAAATTTCGCCGGCAGGTTCCCATTGGACGCTTTATTGCGGATTTCGTCTGTTTCGAAGCGCGGCTCGTAATCGAAGTTGACGGCGGCCAGCACGCCGATTCCCTGCAGGACCGCTATCGCGACCGATGGCTTGCTGCAAATCGATTTGGCGTGCTGCGCTTTTGGAACAATGACGTGCTATCGAACTTGGAAGGCGTCATGCCAGTGCTTGCAGACGCGCTGAGCGCGGAGCAAGCCCGATGATGGCCCGCGCGCAAACAAAACTCGCGATGCGGCCGATGCTGCCATCCGACGTGCCGCTGCTCGCCGAAATCTTCCGCGCCAGCATCGAGGAATTGTCGGCCGACGATTATAGCGAAGCGCAGCAGCAGGCCTGGGCATCGGCTGCGGACGATGAGGAAGAATTCGGCGCGCGGCTGGCATCCGAGCTGACATTGGTCGCGACATTTGACGGCGCGGCTATCGGCTTTGCTTCGCTCGCCGACAATGCGCGGATCGATATGCTGTATGTGCATCCGGCGGCGTCAGGGCAGGGCGCTGCGAAAATGCTTGTCGACGCGCTGGAAAAACTCGCCGCCGGCCGCGGCACCAAAGAACTCAGCGTTGACGCCAGCGACAGCGCGCGCGGCTTCTTCGAGCGGCGCGGCTTCGTGGCGAAAACCCGCAACACAGTGGCGCTCGGTGGCGAGTGGCTCGCCAACACCACGATGGTGAAACAGCTAGCGGCGCCCGCCGCCAGAGGAACTCTGCAATGAAACGCGATGACATGCCGTTCCAGCGGCACTGGCTTTACTATCTTGTGCTCAAATACGCACTGATTGCAGCCGCGGTTGTCGTTACGCTGTTGACGGCCTATCGGCTTTACAGGGGTTGAGGCACATGGCGCGCGAAACATTCTTCGGCCTGCGGACCCATCATGTCGTCATTGCGCTGATCGCCATCGTGATCGCAGTCGCGCTGGCGTCGAATTATTATCTCTGGTGAGATCTATGTCCCGCGAGCGGCTTTATCTGTTCGACACCACGCTGCGCGACGGCGCGCAGACGAACGGCGTCGACTTCACGCTCGCCGACAAGCTGACGATTGCGCGTATGCTCGATGAACTCGGCGTCGACTATGTCGAAGCCGGCTATCCGGGCGCCAATCCGATCGACACGGCTTTTTTCGCCGAGAAGCACCAAGCGCGCGCAAAAATCACGGCGTTTGGCATGACGCGGCGGCCGGGCCGCTCGGCGTCGAACGACCCGGGCCTCGCCGCGCTTCTCGCCGCCGAAGCGGACGCGATCTGCTTTGTCGCCAAGTCCTGGGATTATCAGGTGCGCGTCGCGCTCGAGACCACCGAGGAGGAAAACCTCGCCTCGATCCGCGACAGCGTGCGCGCCGCCAAGGCCAAAGGCCGCGAGGTGCTGCTCGACTGCGAGCATTTCTTCGACGGCTACAAGGCCAATCCAGCCTACGCGCTGACCTGTGCCAAAGCGGCCTACCATGAAGGCGCGCGCTGGGTGGTGCTCTGCGACACCAACGGCGGCACGTTGCCGCACGAGGTGGAGAAAATTGTCGGCGAAGTCTGCAAACAGATTCCGGGCGACCATGTCGGCATCCACGCCCACAACGACACCGAGCAGGCGGTCGCGAATACGTTTGCCGCAGTGCGTGCGGGCGCCCGACAGATCCAGGGCACTCTGAACGGGCTCGGCGAGCGGTGCGGCAACGCCAATCTCGTCTCCATCATTCCAACACTGAAACTCAAACCGGACTTCGCGGAGCATTTCGATATTGGCGTCTCGGATCAGGCGCTCGGCACCATCGCGCGCGTCTCGCACGCGCTCGACGACCTGCTCAATCGCGCCGCCGACCGCCATGCGCCTTATGTCGGCGAAAGCGCGTTCGCGACCAAAGCCGGCATTCATGCTTCCGCGATCATGAAGGAGCCGAAGACTTACGAGCACGTTGCGCCCGAATTGGTCGGCAACAAGCGCAAGCTGCTGGTGTCGGATCAATCGGGGCGCTCGAACTTGCTGGCCGAGCTCGACCGCATCGGTTTTGCTGTCGACAAGGACGACCCGCGGCTCTCGCGCTTGCTCGATGAGGTCAAAGAGCGCGAAGCAATCGGCTACGCCTATGAAGCAGCCGACGCTTCGTTCGAGCTACTGGCGCGGCGGCTCCTCGGCAAAGTGCCGCGCTACTTCGACGTGGAAAAGTTCGACGTCAATGTCGAGCAGCGCCTCAATGCCAAAGGCGAGCGCGTCAGCGTGAGCCAGGCGGTGGTCAAGGTGAAGGTCGGCGATGAGCTTCTGATCTCGGCAGCAGAAGGTAACGGTCCGGTCAACGCTCTTGACCTCGCGCTACGCAAGGACCTTGGCAAATACCAGAGCTACATCACGGGACTGGAACTCACCGATTACCGTGTGCGTATCCTCAACGCCGGCACCGAGGCGGTCACGCGGGTTTTGATCGAGAGCGAAGACGAAACCGGTGATCACTGGACGACCGTCGGCGTGTCGGCGAACATCATCGACGCGTCATTCCAGGCGCTGATGGATTCGATCATCTATAAGCTTCTGAAATCGGACGCTCCGGCGTGAAAGCATGCCATGATCGACCATGTCTCCGTTGCGGTGCGTAATCTGAAAAAAGCGGAGTCGTTTTACGTTGCCGCGCTGGCCCCGCTCGGCCTCGCAAAGTTGCGCGAATGGCCTGATGCGGCGATCGGCTTCGGCAAGAAATATCCGGAGTTCTGGATCAACCGGCGCGACGCTCTGGCGCGCATTGCCGACGATAGTGGCGTGCACATCTGCCTGCGCGCACCTGATACCGCTGCTGTGGACGCTTTCCACGCCGCCGCGCTCGCAGCCGGCGGCACGTCCGACGGTACGCCCGGACTGCGGCCTCACTACTACGCCGGATATTACGCCGCCTTTATCAGCGATCCGGACGGCAACCGGATCGAAGCGGTGACGTTTTTGCGCGATCGGGCTTAAGAACAGCGCGTTGTCGCGGAACGCGCAGCCTTGCAAGGAACGATCACAACCGCTCGGCCGGAATAGCCATTTGCTTCTCCGCCTCGGTCACCGCTCGCGCCGCTGCGCGCAGTTTCGGCAGGATGTCCTGGATGTCGTCGGCGACCAGAAGGTCAACACCCCGTGCCGGTGAGGGGACAAGGCCAAGCCCTCGCATATGGTCGATCAGCACCAGCAATGGATCCCAGAAGCCGTTGATGTTGGCGATCAGGATCGGCTTCTTGTGACGCCCAAGCTGTGCCCAGGTCATTTGCTCAACGAGCTCTTCCAGCGTGCCGAGGCCGCCGGGAAGCGCAACGAAGGCGTCGGCGCGGTCGAACATCGTGCTCTTGCGCTCGTGCATATCGCGGGTGACGATCTGCTCTTGCGCCAGCTTTCGTGGCCGCTCTTTGGCGGTCAAAAATTCGGGGATGATGCCGGTCGCGGCGCCGCCGTGCTCAATCACCGCGCTGGCGACGGCTCCCATCAGGCCGATGGAGCCGCCGCCATAGACCAGCCGGACGCCGTTTTCGGCAAGAATTTTGCCGAATTCGCGCGCCGTCTTGACGAAGGCGGGATCAGTCCCCGGGCTCGACCCGCAATACACGCACACAGCATTGATTTTGCTCATAGAGTCTCACTCACAAAGGGTTAGATGTGGCGGCGATTCGTCCGCGGCGCAAGCTGTTTGATGTTCAACGCCGGCGAAGACGTGGCGAGGCAGGAAGTGGCGATGCAGGAATCGGAGAAAGTCTCTATATGACAGCAACGTGGCGGCTCAACGGGACCCGCCAAGGTCACAATTTGCAATGAGAGCATACGCAACTGCCCCCGATCGCTCGACACGAGAGATCAAAGCCGACGGGGGAGCCCTGTTTTCGACCCTGTTCCATCTCTGGCCTTATATCTGGCCGGCGGACCGCGCCGATTTGAAAGGCCGCGTCGTATTCGCGACCGTACTGATTTTTGTCGCCAAGCTTGCGACGGTAGCGGTGCCATTCACCTTCAAATGGGCGACCGACGCACTGGCGGGCCACGGCACGGCGCCGGTCTTTGCGAACCGATGGCTCGCCTGGGCAATAGCAACGCCCGTGATGATGACGTTGGCCTATGGCGGCATGCGCATCCTGATGGGTGTGCTCACGCAATGGCGTGACGGCATCTTCGCCAAGGTGGCAATGCACGCGGTGCGGCGGCTGGCGATGCTCACGTTCGAGCACATGCATCTGTTGTCGCTGCGCTTTCATCTCGAGCGCAAAACCGGCGGGCTGACGCGCGTGCTTGAACGCGGGCGCAACGGCATCGAGACCATCGTCCGCATGTTGCTGTTGCAGCTTTTGCCGACCATCGTCGAAGTGGTTTTGGTCGCCTGGGTGCTGCTGTTCCACTTCGACTGGCGCTACGTGGTCGTGATCGTGCTGACGGTCGCGCTCTATGTCGGCTTTACCTTCTACGCCACCGAGTGGCGTATCGGCATCCGCCGCAAGATGAACGAGAGCGATACCGACGCCAACGCCAAGGCGATCGACTCGCTGCTCAATTACGAGACCGTCAAATATTTCTCCGCCGAGGAGCGCGAGGCACAGCGCTACGACCGTTCGATGGCGCGCTACGAGGATGCCAGCGTCAAGGCCTATACGTCGCTGGCCGTGCTCAATGCCGGCCAGGCGATCGTGTTCACCATCGGGCTTGCGGCCGCCATGGTGCTGTGCGCCTACGGCATCGAGGCCGGCCGCAACACCGTCGGCGATTTCGTCATGATCAATGCCATGATGATCCAGCTCTATCAGCCGCTGAATTTCATGGGGCTGGTTTACCGCGAGATCAAACAGGCGGTGATCGACATCGAGATCATGTTTTCGATTCTTGGGCGCAAGCCGGAGATCGTGGACCGGCCGGGCGCATATGCGCTCAAGGTTGCGGCCGGCACGATCCGCTTTGACAACGTGGCGTTTGCCTACGAACCGACGCGGCCGATCCTCAAGGGTCTAAGCTTCGAAGTGGGCGCCGGGCAAACGGTGGCCATCGTTGGGCCTACCGGTGCCGGCAAGTCGACCATCTCGCAACTCATCTTCCGTTTCTATGACGTGACTGGCGGCCGTATTCTCATCGATGGGCAGGACATCCGCGACGTGACGCAAAAATCGCTGCGCGCCGCGATTGGCATGGTGCCGCAGGACACGGTGCTCTTTAACGACACCATCCGCTACAACATCCGCTACGGCGAATGGAATGCGACCAACGCCGAAGTCGAGGAAGCGGCGCGGCTGGCGCAGATCGACGGCTTCATCCGGCTCTCTCCCAAAGGCTATGAGACCGAAGTCGGCGAACGCGGCCTCAAACTCTCCGGCGGCGAAAAGCAGCGCGTCGCCATCGCGCGCACCATCCTGAAAGCGCCGCCGATCCTGTTGCTCGATGAGGCAACCTCCGCGCTCGACACCCACACCGAGCGCGACATTCAGGATGCGCTCGACCGCGTCTCGAAGAACCGCACAACGCTCGTGATTGCTCACCGGCTCTCGACCATCGTCGGCGCCGACGAGATCCTCGTGCTCGACCAGGGCGTAATCGTTGAGCGGGGCACGCACAACGAGTTGCTGGCGAAGAACGGTCTTTATGCCAGCATGTGGAACCGTCAGCGTGAAGCGGAGATGGCGCGCGAAATTCTCGCCGTGGTTGGCGACGAGGACAACGCTCCAAACCGCAATCCGCCGTCAGATACGGGAGCTGCCGGCGCGGAAGAAAAAGAGCTGCTGCCGGCTACGGATGCAGCGGAATAAAATGTCGGTCATTAATTCGATCCGCTCGCAGCTCACGCCGATCCATCCCCAGGGTTATCCGTTCATCGGCGGCTTTGCGCTGGGGGCGCTGGTGCTGTTCTGGCTGTGGCCGCCGCTCGGCTGGCTCGCGACCGTGGCGACGCTGTGGTGCGTCTATTTCTTCCGCGATCCACAACGGGTGACACCGGCGCGGGAGGGGATTGTTGTCGCGCCAGCGGATGGGCGCATCAGCCGCATCGCCAGCGCTGTGCCGCCGCCGGAGCTTAATTTCGGCGCGGCGCCGCTGCTTCGTATTTCGATTTTCATGAGTGTATTCGATTGCCACGTGAATCGCAGTCCCGTCGCGGGCCACGTCGAACGCATGGTCTATCGCGCCGGCGCCTTCGTCAGTGCCGATCTCGACAAGGCGAGCGAGAGCAACGAACGCAACGCGTTCGTCATTTCGGCGGGCAACGGACCTCGCATCGTCGTGGTCCAGATCGCCGGGCTGGTGGCGCGGCGGATCGTGCCGTTTGTGCGCGAAGGCGATGCCGTCGCCGCGGGCCAGCGCATCGGCATGATCCGTTTCGGTTCGCGCGTCGATGTCTATCTGCCCGAGGGCACGACGCCTCTGGTCGGTGAAGGGCAGACCGCAACAGCCGGCGAGACGGTCCTCGCCGATTTGAAGGTTCCGCAGCCGAACCGCAATTTTACCGTCACCTGAACGCCTCGAGGCGCCTGCCAGCCGCTCGATGGCGGGTCGGGACCGGAACGGTTATATTCGCAGCATGGCCATCCGTAAGTCACCGTTCGGCAATGCGCGACGCCGGCAGTTCCGCCGCATCCCGGTGCGCACGCTGGCGCCGAACCTTGTTACGCTGCTCGCGCTCTGCGCCGGGTTGACCGGAATTCGCATGGCGTTCGAGAACCGCTATGGATTGGCGCTCGCAGCCATTGTTTTCGCTGCCATTCTCGACGGGCTCGACGGCCGGTTGGCGCGGTTCCTGAAGGGAACGTCACGCTTCGGAGCCGAGCTCGACAGCCTTGCCGATTTCGTGAATTTCGGCGTGGCGCCGGCGCTGATCCTCTATTTCTGGGGGTTGCACGATCTCAAATCCGCCGGCTGGATTGCCGCTATGGTGTTTGCGATTTGCGCGGCTCTGCGGCTCGCCCGGTTCAATGTGATGAGCGTCGATCCCGACCGGCCCGTCTGGACGGCCAACTTTTTCGTCGGAGTGCCGGCGCCGGCCGGCGCCATCATTGTGCTGCTGCCGATCTATGCGGCTTTCCTCGGCCTACCTCGATCACAGTTCGTGACCTGGACGATGCTCGTTTACACGCTCCTGATTGCCGGGTTGATGGTTTCGCGGCTGCCGGTGTTCTCTGGCAAGCGCGTCGGCACCCGCGTACCGCCGGACCTGGTCGGCCCCGTCGTCATTCTGGTTGTTCTGTGCGTGGCGTTGTTGATCGCCTATCCGTGGATTTTGCTCACTGCCGGCACGCTGGCCTATCTGGTGAGCATGCCGTTCGGATTGATGTCTTACCGAGGCTACGAGCGACGATCGCGCGACAGCAAAGTCGAGGCAGCGGCGGCGGCAAACAGGCCGTCGTCTGCGCCGAGGACCGCGAGCATGATCGATACGGCCGAGAACGAAGATCGTCCGTCGCGCCTGAATTGAGCCGCATCGCCGGCGAAAGTCGCGGGCACGCGAGGTAATGATGCGTATTGGTCGCCGCATGTTTCTGACCTCGATTGCGACCGCCGTGGCTAGTCCGGCCGTTCTGCGTTTGACCCGCGCCGACACCCCGCAAGTCGCGCTTAAGCTTCATCATTTCTTCTCTTCCGTATCGGGCGTGCATGGACAGTTTCTGGTCCCTTGGGCGCATAAGGTGGAAGCAGAGTCGGGCGGCCGCATTCGCATCGATGTTTTTCCCTCGATGCAGCTCGGCGGTGCGCCGGCGCAGCTGTTCGATCAGGTGCGCGACGGGCTCGCCGATATTGTCTGGGCGGTGCCGGGCAATACGCCGGGGCGCTTCGCCAAGATCGAAGTGTTCGAGCTGCCCTTCGCTGCGTCGCGCCGGGCGCTGGTTAATTCCAGGGCGCTGCAAGACTACGCCGCTGCCAACCTGCAGGACGAGTTCCGGGAAGTTCGGCCCCTTGGTTTCTCCTGCCGCGACCACGGCGTGCTGCACGCCAATCGCCAGATCCGGACAATTGAAGACCTTAAAGGCTTGAGGTTGCACGTTGCGAGCCGCCTTGGAGACGAAACGGTGCAAGCCCTCGGTGCGCTCGGGGTCAGCGTTCCGATCCCGCAGGTTCCGATGGCGATTGCCGGACGCGTGATCGACGGCTGTCTAGATCCGTGGGATGTCGTGCCGATCCTGCACCTCAATGACGCTTTCAAGGCTCATACCGACTTCGCGGACTCTTCCTTGAGCACGACGACGTTCGTGCTGGCGATGAACAAGGCGTCCTATGACCGGCTGCCGCGCGACCTGAAGAGCGTCATCGACAATAACGCGGGACAGGTTGTCGCCGGCATGGCGGGGGCAATGTGGGACGCCGAAGCGACAGCCGTCGCTCAAGCGGCGCGCGAGCGCGGCGATCCCATCACCGTGCTGACAAACGAAGACGTCGCGTCTTGGCGTAAGGCGACCGCGCCGGTTATTGCGGCCTGGTTGAAAGAGATGAAGGTACGCAGGATTGACGGCGCCAAGTTGATAGCCAGCGCGCGCACTTTGCTGGCCAGATATGCAAACGAGCCGGAGCCTCCATCCCAATCCCGGCCGCCGCAAGTGGAGAAACCGGAACTGCAGCAGTCGTCACGGCCCTCGCGGCTCCAGAAACCGGAACAGGGCGTTGCTGCACAGCCGCGGCAGTCCCAGAGACCCCCAGTGCCCGAGCCGAAGGTCGTTACCTCACAGAAGCCGCGGGCACCTGAACAGAAAGTCCTCACCCAGCCGCGGGCTCCTCTGGCCAAGGCCGATGATGTGAAAGCTCCCCAGATCAATGCACCTGCCGCCACGCCCGTTACGAAAGTTGCTCCTGCCAAGGCGCTCGACATCCCGCTGTAGGGTTTCTCAGGCGGCCATCGGATGGCCTGGCATCACATCATCAGGATGACCGCAACCGGGCAACGCCTCGCCATGATGGCCCCTACCGCGAAAGCGTGACCGCGGTTCCGCCCGTCTCGTGTCCTTCGAAACGGCCGCCGGAGAACGAAAGCTGCGCCAACGGTTCGTTCTTGTGGTTACGCATGATCAGCATGCCGTGTTCGAAAGTCCATTTGCGGCTGGTGAAGAAGTTGCCCGGACATCCGCCCTCGGGGGCGATAGTGCCTTGGGCGGCCGCGGGCGCGTTGCCGAAGTTCATGAAGCAAGCGCCGCTGCCGGCAGCCGTGAGCTTCCAGCGGCCGGTTAGATCGACCGGGGGTGGTGAAGGGGGTGGTGGCGGAGCGGGCGGGCTTGCTTGCGCTTCGGGCCGATCGGCAGCAGCGCGATCATTCGCAGCGCATCCCGCCAGTGCCGTGAACGCCAGCAGGGTGGCCGCGGTAACAACCGCTTTCCCTCTCCAGCCCCCATTTTGTGTCAGCCAAGCCATCGGTCGATCAGAAAACCTCAAATTTGACCGCAAAAGAAGTGGCAAAGCGGCCTTTGCCGTGGGTCAAGCGCCCCATTTGCGCCAAAATTGCTAACCGGAATCAACACTTCTGCGAGGCCGATGTCGAGGGGAGGCACGTCATGAAGGTATCGCTGCCTGCGCTGATCCAAAGCGACCGCGCGCGCTTCGCGGTCGCGGCCTTGTTCGCCGCAGCTTTGACTTTCTCGGCAGCCAATGCGAGCGCCGAAGACGCAAGCAATTCCAATTCGGGCAGCCCTGTTTCGCCGGTCGAGGAATTCTCGCAGCAGCTGGAAGCGTTCCAGCGGAGCGTACCGGATCTCAGCAAGTCGATCCAGGACTCCGCCAGTACCATCGACAGCGTCACCGATCCCGAAAAAGCCCGGGCCGAAATCGACAGACTTCGCGCGACCGTATCCGGGTTGCTCGGCGCCGTTTCAGACAACGGTCCGGTTTCCCAACTCGGCGTCAAAGCGCTCGACCACATTCACATCAAGCTAAAGGCGTTGGCGTCGGAAACGCGCTACAAGCCGGAGGAGCGGCTGTTCCTGACCGATCAATGGCGCAAGCTCGAAACCGAAACCCAGAACGCGAACAGAGAACTCGACGATGCGCGTGTCCAATTTGCCGGACTGTTGCAGACCTTGCAGCAGAACGAGGATTTCATCAACGAGCTTCTGGAGATCAGGCAGGCGGAGAAGGCGCTTGAGGTTATTCGTCACCTCACGGCCGACATTCGCGATGCTTCGACCCAGCTCAACAAGCTGATCGGGGGAATTAAGCCGCCCGGAGCGTAGGTTTTGAAGACGACGCTGCGGCGTGGACTGGGGCTGGCGGCGGGCGTGGTCATTCTCGGCGCCGCCGTTGTGCTGTTCAGGCCAACGCGCGACGTCGGCTACATCGAGATCAAAACCGTTCCGGTCGCATCGCTCACGCAGACGACACTCTACATTGATTCCGCCAAACTGGCGCCGATCAAGCAGGGCAGTGCAATCCTGCAGGAGCGCGTCGGCACGTTGCGGCTTCAGGCCGATGGTCTTGCCGGATCGCTCACGCCGCTGTGCGATATCGTGGTGAGAAGAAACCGCATCACCACCGTGACCATCTCTGTGCTGGAGCGTCCGCCACGTTGCCAATGCCGCTTCAGCGGTTCCGACGCCACGCGTGCGTGCGTGAGCTAGTCCGCTCCGAACCGATCCCTGGGCGCCGGAGTCCGGATCGCTTGAGCGTAGCTCAAGCGCCTCCACTTGCCAGGCTCGTCATTTCATCGTCGGAATGACGAACTCGGCGCCTTCCTTCACCCCCGACGGCCACCGCGCCGTCACCGTCTTGGTCTTGGTGTAAAAGCGGACCGCGTCAGGACCGTGCTGGTTGAGGTCGCCGAAGCCGGAGCGTTTCCAGCCGCCGAACGTGTAGTAAGCGAGCGGCACTGGAATGGCGAAATTCACGCCGACCATGCCGACTTCGACGCGGCTGACGAAATCACGCGCCGCATCACCGTCGCGGGTGAAGATGGCGACGCCGTTGCCGTATTCATGCTCCGAAGGCAACCGTACTGCCGCTTCATAATCCTTGGCGCGCACCACCGACAGCACCGGGCCGAAGATTTCTTCTTTGTAGATGCGCATCTCGGGCGTCACGTGATCGAACAAACAGCCGCCCATGAAATTGCCGCTCTCGTAGCCCTGCATCTTGAAGCCGCGGCCGTCGACAACGAGCTTGGCGCCCTCCTTGACGCCGAGATCGACGTAGCCCTTGACCTTTTCCAGATGCGCCTTGGTTATCATCGGGCCGTAATCGGCCTGCGTGTCGGTTGACGGACCAATTTTCAGGCTCTCCACCCGCGGGATGAGCTTTTCGAGCAGGATGTCCGCGGTCTTCTGCCCCACCGGCACAGCGACCGAGATGGCCATGCAGCGTTCGCCGGCGGACCCATAGCCGGCGCCGATCAGCGCATCGACCGCCTGGTCCATGTCGGCATCCGGCATGACGATCATGTGGTTCTTGGCGCCGCCGAAACATTGCGCGCGTTTGTTGTTAGCGGTTGCCGTGGTGTAGACGTATTCGGCGATCGCCGACGAGCCGACGAACCCGACCGCCTGTATGCGCGGGTCTGTCAGCAGCGTATCGACAGCTTCCTTGTCGCCGTTGACGACATTGAGCACGCCCGCCGGCAGGCCGGCTTCGACCAAAAGCTCGGCGAGCCGCATCGGCACCGATGGATCGCGCTCCGACGGCTTGAGGATGAATGCATTGCCGCAGGCGAGCGCCGGCGCGAATTTCCACATCGGGATCATGGCCGGGAAGTTGAACGGGGTAATGCCGGCGACGACGCCAAGTGGTTGGCGCATCGAATAGAGATCGATGCCGGGGCCGGCGCCCTCCGTGTATTCGCCCTTGAGGAGATGAGGAATGCCGCAGGCGAACTCCACCACCTCAAGGCCGCGCTGAACGTCGCCCTTGGCATCGGCGAAGGTTTTGCCGTGCTCGGACGACAGAAGTCGCGCAAGTGAGTCAAATTCCTTCTGCGCCAGGTCGAGGAATTTCATCAAGACCCGGGCCCGCCGTTGCGGGTTCGTCGCCGCCCATGCGGGTTGTGCTCCTTCGGCAACGGCAATCGCGTGCTCGACCTCGGAGTGTTTGGCGAAGGCAACCTTGGCCTGAACCTCGCCGGTATTGGGGTTGAATACGTCGCCGAACCGCCCCGATCCTCCCTTCGCTTCTTTACCGCCGATGAAGTGGCCGATCTCACGCATGAAATTTCTCCTCTGGACGTCAAATGGCGCGTGCCGCCTTCGTAGCTCTATTGTGCCGCCTTTTTCCGCAGCGGTCACGGGGTGAGCCGACGGCTTTGGGACCCTCGTCGCCGTTCATTTAGTGGTCAATTGCCGCGGGTTTTCTCGTCAAATGCGCTACGCGCGCAACCGGATGCCAGAGGTAACCGTCCTTTAAGCGCGTCAGCGCTACCTTGAGGCGGCGAATTAGGCGCGCGCCGCGGCGGGAGTCTTCTTTAATGGATATTGCAACGGGCCTGGGCTTGGCCGCCGGCACGGTGGTCGTGCTCACCATGATTTTCATGGGCGGCAACTTGCACATGTTCATAAGCGAACATGCCGTCATCATTATTTTCGGCGGGTCCTTTGCCGCCACGTTGATCCGCTTTCCTCTGACCGCAATTTTTCACGGCCTGCCGCTGGGCGCCAGGTTTGCCTTCACCATGCGGCGCACGACGCAGCGCGAACTGGTGGACGAGATCGCAGGCCTCGCCGAAATCGCCCGCAAGCAGGGACCGATCGGACTGGAAAAAGTCGAAATCGAAGATCCGTTTTTGGCCAAGGGAATTCGCTTCGTCGCCGACGGCTATGACGCTGCCTTCATCCGCGACAACCTCGAGCGCGACCGCGATAATTTCCTCACCCATCTGGATGAGGGGCAGAAAATCTATCGCGCGGTCGGTGACTGCGCGCCCGCCTTCGGCATGATCGGCACCTTGATCGGGATGGTGCAAATGTTTGCCAACATGACCGACCCGTCCAAACTGGGTCCGTTCATGGCGACGGCGCTGCTCGCCACACTTTACGGCGCGGTCTTGGCAAACATTCTGTGCCTCCCGATTGCCGACAAGCTGCACCTCAAACTCGTCGACGAAGAGATCAATCGCACTTTGATCATCGACGGGATCCTCATGATCCGCGAGTCGAAAAGCCCGACGCTGGTGCGGGAAATGCTGATCGCCTATCTGCCGGAGAAGCACCGCGAGGCCGAGCCGGAGCCGGTGCCCGCGTGAAGTTGATGCGGCGCGGAGATCCAGGCGATGGCGCGGCGTAAGGAAGCGCACGGCGGGGGACACGGCTGGTTCGTCACCTTTGCCGACCTCATGGGCCTGCTCGTGAGCTTCTTTGTCATGTTGGTCGCCTTTTCCAATCAGGACCAGCAGAAGCTCCAGATCGTTGCCGGCTCGATGCGCGACGCATTCGGTGTCCAGAACAACGTGCGCTATTCGGGCGTCATCGAAGTCAACGGCTTGCCAACGCGGCCCAAACTGAAAAATGCGGCCCATATTCAACCCGAGGATGCTTCGGCAACGCCGACGCCGGACGAGCAGGATCACAACCACCAGTACGGCGCGAAGCTCAGCAGCGATCAGGCTTTTGCCCTCGCCACCGCGTCACTGCGCCAAGCCTTGCAGGATATGCCCGAGCTCGCCGAAGCCTCGAAGCACATCATGGTCGAGGAGACCAAGGAGGGCCTCAACATCGAACTGGTCGACCAGGAGGGCCGTTCCATGTTCGCCGAAGGCTCCAAAGAGCCCTATGAGCGGACGCGGCGGATCATCGAAAAGCTCGCCGTGCCGCTGAAGGCAACGCCTTATCGCGTCTCGATCACCGGGCACACGTCGGCCTCAAAGACACCGCCGCTGTCCGATTACGGGCCGTGGAACCTGTCGTTAGACCGTGCCAACGCCGTGCGACAGATCCTCGAAGAGGAGGGTCTGCCATCGACGAATATCTACGAGGTCGCCGGCAAGGCGGACACCGACCCATTGTTCCCCGACGACCCCTATATCGCCGCAAATCGGCGCGTGACCATCACGCTGATGCGGGAAGCACCGCCTGTCCCGCCGGACCTGAAACCGTAAGCCATTGCCAACATTATAGAATCGTCGACGCCGACGGCCTCTTGCGTTACCTCGGCGGCGCCATCAGGTTAGCTTTTCGCAGGCGACCGAATGGTTTGGCTTCGTCTCGGGTCGGGCCGCTCGGAAGACTAAAGCTCGCGGCATTGATCTGGATCATGACTCCTTGCGCCGGAGCGTGTATAGGCGCGGGCCGCATCCGTAGTCGATGCAGCACCAGGAGCAGGGCGACTTCCTGTCTCAGAACTCTATGGCAGATACCATAACGGCTCCGCTTGGCGGCGAAGCGTCCGTCGACGGCACTACGGACACGCGTTCGGGCGCCGGGTTTTGGGGCCTTACGCTCGGCAGCATCGGCGTCGTCTACGGCGACATCGGCACCAGCCCGCTTTATGCGCTCCGCGAGGCCATCGTCGCAGCCTCCGGCACCAATCACGAAGCGATCGCGCGCGAGACGGTCCTGGGTGTCGTGTCGCTCATTCTTTGGGCGCTGTTTATCGTCGTCACGCTCAAATATGTGCTGATATTGTTGCGCGCCGACAATAACGGCGAAGGCGGCACGCTGACGCTGATGGCACTCGCGTCGCGCGCTGTTTCGCGAGTAGGCCGGGCTGCGAGCACCGTGGCGCTGCTCGGCATCGTCAGTGCCGCGCTGTTTTACGGCGACGCCGTCATTACGCCGGCATTGTCGGTCCTCTCTGCCGTTGAAGGTATCGACGTTGCGACTCCGGCGTTTCACGACTTCGTGGTTCCGATCACCGTTGTCATTCTGATCGTACTGTTTGCGTTTCAGTCGCGCGGCACGGCGAAGGTTGCGGCCCTTTTTGGTCCGATAACGGCGGCGTGGTTTGTAGCGATTGCGATACCCGGCGTGATCTGGATCGCGGGCGATCCCGGCGTGCTCTGGGCACTCAATCCGGTGCACGGCGTTGCGTTTCTGCTCCACCACGGCATCATCGGATTTTACACGCTCGGAGCGGTGTTTCTCGCCGTTACCGGCGCCGAGGCGCTTTACGCCGATCTCGGCCATTTCGGCCGGCTTCCTATTCAGACGGCTTGGCTTTGTCTTGTGCTGCCGGCGCTGGCGCTGAACTATCTCGGTCAGGGCGCGCTGGTCTTCGAGCAGCCGGAATCGATCACAAATCCGTTCTTTCTGCTCTATCCTCACTGGGCGCGGATTCCGATGGTGGTGCTGGCGACGGCCGCGACCGTGATTGCCAGCCAGGCGGTGATCACCGGGGCCTATTCGCTCACCAGCCAGGCGATCCAGCTCGGCCTGTTGCCACGCTTTGAAATCCGCCACACCTCGGCTCATCAAGCCGGCCAAATCTACATGCCGCGCGTCAACACGTTGTTGCTCGTTGGTGTGCTCCTGCTTGTCGCGCTGTTTCGCTCGTCGAGCGCGCTTGCCTCGGCCTATGGCATATCCGTCTCCGGCACCATGGTCGTCACCGCGATAATGGCGTTTATAGTGATCTGGCGCATGTGGCGGTGGTCGCCGTTCGCTGCTGCGGCGCTGATACTGCCGTTTGTTCTTATCGACCTGACTTTCCTCACTGCCAACATGCTCAAAGTCGTCGAGGGCGGCTGGGTGCCGCTGGCGCTGGGCGGCTTTGTCATGCTGGTAATGTACACGTGGCGGCGCGGCTCGAGGCTTTTGTTCGAGAAGACCCGGCGGTTGGAGACGCCACTCGACGATCTGGTGAATATGCTCGAGCGTAAACCGCCTCAGCGGGTTCCTGGAACGGCGGTGTTCCTCACCAGCGATCCGAAGAGCGCTCCTACGGCGCTGCTGCACAGCCTCAAGCACTACCGTGTGCTGCACGAGAAGAATATCATCCTGTCTGTCGAGACAACGCACACCCCGCGCGTCGAGCCAGCAAAGCGCGTGCGCATCGAGCCGGTCGGCAAGACCTTCATGCGGGTGCACTTGCGTTTCGGCTACATGGAAACGCCGAATATTCCCAAGGCGCTTGCGCTTGCGCGCAAGCTTGGGCTGCAATTCGACATCATGTCGACCTCATTCTTCCTGTCGCGTCGCGCCTTGCGGCGGGCGTCGCGTTCGGGAATGCCGCGCTGGCAGGACCGAATGTTCATTACGCTCGCGCGTTCGGCCAACGATGCGACTGACTACTTCCAGATACCAACCGATCGGGTGGTCGAGGTCGGCACTCAGGTGAACATCTAGGGCATGGTCTGCGCGGGCTCCAGAAAGGCTGACCGCCCATTTGCTCCTGAAAAGTGCCGCCGGATCGGCCGGGCGCGCTTTAAGGAACTTTGCAAAAGCCGCTTTGATTTCGCGCCCGGCTGACGCAATCTGATCCGCTACTGGGTTGTCTTGGGAGAAGGGACCATGTTGGATCAACCAGGGGGCGGGCACAAAGTGCTCGATCTGACGCCGCAACAGGTCGCGCAAGGATTGAAAGAAGGCCACATCGTGTTGGTTGACGTGCGTGAACCGAATGAGACCGCAGTTGAGCGCTTTCCGGCTGCCGTTTTGGTGCCGCTGTCATCGTTTGATCCGGCAACAATCCCGGCGCCGCCCGGAAGTGAAGTGGTGTTTGCCTGCCGATCCGGGCGCCGCTCGGTGACGGCATCGCTTGCGGCGCAGGAACAGGGTTTCGAGTACAACTCTCATCTCGCCGGAGGCATTCTGGCGTGGAAGGCGGCCGGATTGCCGATTGAGAGCTGACGCGAGTTTTGCCGTGCGCGGCCTCCGCCATCAGGTGGCCCATCCCGTTGCAGCGGGATTTATCTTCGCGGTCGCAGTCGTACTCGTGGCTGCTGGCGGCCCGGCGACGGCTCAGAAAGAACGTGTCGTCAATTTCTATAACTGGTCGGACTACATCGACCCTGTCGTGCTGGACGATTTCACCAAACAGACCGGCATAGAAGTACGGTACGACACTTTTGACTCCAACGACACGCTGGAAGCCAAGCTTCTGGCTGGAAAGTCCGGCTACGATGTCGTGGTCCCGACCGGCTATTTTCTGGCCCGCCAGATCGCCGCCGGCCTTTTTCAGAAACTCGACAAGTCCAAGCTGCCGAACCTGGCCAACGTCTGGCCGGAGATCGCCAGCCGGTTGGCGCTTTACGATCCGGGCAACCAATATGCGGTCAACTACATGTGGGGCACGACGGGTATCGGCTACAACGTCAAAGACGCGCGCGAAATCGGTGGTGGAACCGCGTCGATCGATTCCTGGGACGACGTTTTCGAACCCGCGAAGATCGCCAGATTCAAGGATTGCGGCATTTACCTGCTCGACTCGTCGGACGACATCATGCCGGCGGCACTGCACTACCTGCATCTCGATCCGAATTCGAGCGATCCGGGTGATCTGCAAAGGGCGGCCGATCTGCTGATCAAGATCAGGCCGTATGTGCGCAAGTTTCACTCCTCCGAATATCTGAACGCGCTCGCGTCCGGTGAGATCTGTTTCGTTGTT
Source organism: uncultured Alphaproteobacteria bacterium (assembly GCA_963791955.1). GTDB lineage: Bacteria > Pseudomonadota > Alphaproteobacteria > Rhizobiales > Xanthobacteraceae > BOG-931. The sequence continues at coordinate 153,249 of CAWBUO010000014.1, read as the reverse complement.
GGCTTTTCCGGCGACATCAAGCAGGCGCAGAGGCGCGCGGTGGAGGCGAAGAGTGCGGTCGCCGTCGGCTATGCAATCCCCAAAGAGGGCGCGCAATTGTGGTTCGACAATCTCGCCATCCCCAAGGATGCGCCTGACGTCGCCGAGGCAAACGCGCTGATCAATTATCTGCTCAAGCCGGAGGTGGCGGCAAAGAACTCCAATCTCATTGCCTACGCCAACGGCAATCTGGCGAGTCAGAAATTCATCGAAAAATCTATCCTCGACGACCGCACCATCTATCCCGATGCCGCGACCATGGCTAAGCTCTATACTATCACCGCGCACGATCAGAAGACGCAGCGGCTGATCAACCGACTGTGGACGCGGATCAAGACCGGCAGATAGAGGTGCAAATGGGCGCGTTGGACGGGAAGGTAGCCATCGTAACTGGCGGCACGAGCGGCATCGGCGAACGGATCGTCGAACTGTTCGTCGGGGAAGGCGCTCATGTCGTGGTCGCCGCGCGCCGCGAGCAGGAGGGGGCCGCGCTGGAAAAGCGGCTCGGCGTCCGCTTCATTCGGACCGATGTGTCAAGCGAAGCCGACGTGAAGGCCATGGTTGATCAAACGGTCAAATCGTTCGGCCGCGTCGATTGTCTGGTCAACAACGCCGGCATTCCATCCCCAATGGTCAGCATCAGCGAGATCGATGTGCCGACCATCGATCGGCTGATGGCCGTCAACGTCCGGGGCGTCCTGTTGGGCATCAAGCACGTGGCGCCGATCATGATCGCGCAGAAGGCAGGCAGCATCATCAATGTCAGCAGCATGGCGGGCCTGCGCGGCGGCCTTTCCGGCCACATCTACTCCGCGACCAAAGGCGCGGTGCTGGCGCTGACGCGATCAGCCGGCGCCGAACTCGGAGAAAAGGGAATTCGCGTCAACAGCATTTCGCCGGGCGCGATCGTCACCGGCATTTTTGCCAAGAATGCCGGCGTCGAAGGTGCGAAGGCCGACAAGCTCACGGACATGCTCAAGGTGGGCTTCGCGGCGTTGCAACCAATTCCCCGCGCCGGTCTGCCGGACGATATCGCGCGAGCGGCGGTCTACCTGGCGAGCGATGGATCCAGCTTCGTCAACGGCCACGACATCGTGGTCGACGGCGGTCACTCAAGTGTGACACGGGGCTGGTCGACGATGTTGAATGGCCGAACTGAAATGACCAAACGGCTCAAAGAGGCTGCCGCCGCGCTTTAAGGACCAATAGGAAGGTGCGGGCTCCAGGTTGACGGAACGTGGCCGCGGGCCTGGGCCGAGAGGAGCGGAACACTTCTTTCGACGCCGTTCAACCCACCGCAGGGACATCTGGACTTAATTCGCTCGGCTCGATTCAATTGCCGATCGAACGCAACTCAAGCCCGGACCGATGTCGCTTGCCGGAGCCAAATGATGCGAAGAAGGACGCCGTCCTTTGCGCAGCCGATCGAGCGCCGGACATTGCTCAAGGCCGGCCTCGCGTCGGCAGCTGTCCAGATCGCATCGCCCTTGGTGATCAGCGCCCGCGGCGAAACAGCGGTGAAAATCGGGATGGTCGAGCCGCTTACCGGGGTCTATGCGAAGCTCGCCGAGGCTGAAGTTGAGGGCGCCCAACTTGCGTTCGAGGAGGTCAATCACAGCGGGGGCATTCTCGGCCGGCAGGCGCAGCTTCTGGTCGAGGATTCGGCAAATGACATCGCCGTCGGCGTCGCAAAAACCCGGCAGCTGATCGAGCGTGATCAGGTTGATTTCATCCTGGGCGACGTGAACTCGGCTGTTGCGCTTGCGACGATGCGGGTCACGGCTGAGAAGCACAAGCTCCACATCGTCACCGGCGGGCACACGGACGAGATCACCGGCAGGCAGTGCAGCTGGAACGTCTTTCGCATTTGCAAGACCGCCACGATGGAAGCCAACGCGATCGCCGATACGCTGGTCAAGAAATTCGGCAAGAGATGGTTCTTTCTGACCCCGGACTATGCCTACGGCTATTCATTGCAAGCTGCTTTCGAGCGCAAGCTTCGCGAACATGGCGGGACCTGGGCGAGCACCGCCCTGCCGCTTGGCACCGTCGATTATTCTGACGCGCTGCTGAAGGCGGGGGCTTATCGGCCCGATGTGCTCCTCGACCTCATGGGCGGCCAGGATCAGGCGAACAGCCTGGAGCAGATCGTGCGCTTTCGCCTTGTCGACGACATGGCAATCGGTGGTGCACTGTTCGAACTGGAGAGCATCCTGGCGGTGTCGGACGCGGCACGAATTGGGTGGTGGACGATGGAGTGGTGGTGGAACCAGCCGGACAATCCGCAGATCAAGGCGTTCGACGAAGCGATCCGGCGCCGCGCCGCCAGAGCGGCAAGCGCGCGGGACTGGTTCGGTTATGCCGCGGTCCATACGCTGGCAAATATTGCCAATCGAGAGAAATCTCTGGACTCGGTTGTTCTTGCGCGAGCCTTGCAAGGCTATGTGTTGCCGGCCGACGTCGGGCTGGATCCCGACCGCGCGTTTTTTCGCGATGGTGATCACCAGCTCATGAGCACCATTCTCGTCGGTGAGGTACATCCGGCGCGTAGCGATCCGTTCGACGTTTTCACTGTCGGCGGGATGGTTAAGGGCGATAAGGCTGCCGGGCCCGTCGAAGCGAGCGAATGCAGGCTCGCATTTCCGGGCTGAAATCTTCGCTGCGCTTTACGACAGTTGCGCGGGGGGCCCGGGCCGGACCTTGACCTTTTGGCCGTCGGTGAAATCGACGGGAGGATTGAGGATGACCTGGTCGCCATCTTTGACGCCGGCACTTACCTCGACGCTGGTGCCGAAGTCGCGCACCACGGTCACGGGGTGGATACGCGCGACGCCGTTCTCCACCACAGCGACGCTCAAGCCGTTGCGGTTGAAGATGATTGCCTCGGACGGAACAATCATCGACGGCGTCTTGCGCGGGATCTTCAATTCGACCGTGCAATAAACTCCCGGCGATAGCGCGTGGTCCGGATTCGGTACGTCGATTTCGGTCAACAGCGTCCGGGAGCCCGGCTGCAACGCGTCGGCGATGCGCGTAACGGTTCCGGGAAAGTCGTGACCCGGCATCTCGGGTACGTTTACCACGGCCGCGACTCCGGGAGTAATCCCGAACGCTTCTTCCTGCGGTACGTAGAGCTGGATGCGGATCATGTCGCTCTGCATCAGGGTGAACAAAAACGTGCCGCTGGTCGCATCCGCGGTCACTAAACTGCCGACATCGATGTTGCGCTGGGTGATGACGCCGTCGAACGGCGCGACCACGGTCTGATAGATCTTCTGCTGGTGCAGCACCAGCAACAGCGCATTCTGCGCTTTGATGTTCGCTTCGGCGACCGCGACGGCTGCTACTCGCGCCTCGAGGTTCAGCCGGTCGGTGTCGCCCTGTTGCGGGGTCACCCAACCCTTCTGCACCAGGGGATTATCACGGTCCCAGGTGACTTGGGCGAGGTCGCGATTGGCTTTCGCCAGCTGCAACGACGCTTTCATTTGCGCGAGATTCCCCTCGGCCTGCGCGATCTGGTGCTCGAGCTCGGGCGCCGTGATCTCGACAAGGACGTCCCCGGCTTTGACGTGGCTGCCGATGTCGACATCGCGTTTTGAAATGTAACCGCTCGCCCGAGCGTAGATGTACGCTTGCTCGAATGCCTCGGTGGTGCCCGGCCAGCTCACCGTCATCGTACTGGCGCTCGCACGCACCGCCGCGGCCCGCACCATGGGGACGAAATCGCGGCGCTGCTCCGCCGTCGCCAACACTTGCGCGTGCAGTTTGTAGTGTTGCCAAAAGCCGATGCCCAATGCGCCGCAAAGCAGTGCCAAGACGCAGATGACGAGAAGCCCGGCGCCGCTCACGCGCTTTGCCTTGACCGCGGGGCGATTTGGCTCAGCCGTCGGGTGGCTCGGCGGGCGTTCGCCGGGGTCTGCGCGCAGCGTGACGTCGGCATCGACGAGCGGAAATTTCGGGATGTCGTTCATTGCGGGTCCTCCGCAAACACGCCATGCGCGGGTTTGCCGTCATTGCCCTTGCGCAGCATGGCGAACAGATACGGTACCACAAGTAGCGTGGTCGGCGTTGCAAAAAGCAGGCCGCCGATCACCGCTCGGGCCAGGGCCGCGTTCTGCTCTTCGCCCGGGCCGCCGATCGCCATCGGAATCATGCCGACGATCATCGCGGCCGCAGTCATCAGCACCGGGCGAATACGGGTGCGGCCAGCGGAAATCGCTGCATCGAACGCGCTCATGCCGGCGAGCTGTTGTTCGCGGGCGAAGGTGACCAGCAGGATCGAATTCGCAGACGCCACACCGATCGCCATGATCGCGCCCATCAGCGACGGAACGCTCAGCGTGGTGCTGGTGATGTACAGCATCGTGATGATGCCGCAGAACGTTGCCGGCAAGGCCAGAATGACGACGAACGGGTCGCCCCAAGTCTGATAGTTCACGACCATCAGCAGATATACGAACACCGCCGCGAACAGAATGCCGATGGCGAGGTCGCGAAACGCCGCGTTCATGCTGTCGATCTGGCCGATCACTTCGATGCGGTTGCCTGGCGAAAGCTGCTTTTGGTACTCGGCCACTATTTTGGTGATGTCGCCGGAGATTGAGCCCAGATCCCGCCCGTCGGCGTTGGCATAGATTTCGTAGACCGGCTGGATGTTGGCCTGATTGGTATTGGTCGGTATCGCATCGCGTTTCAGCGTGGCGACATTGCTCAAAAGCCCCGGTACGGGATTTCGGCCAGCGACCGTGAACTTGGTCACCGGCGTGTTCTTCAGTTCGTTGAGAGATGACACCCGGTACTCGGGTGTCTGCACCGCCAGATAGTACGGCGTGCCGTTGGCCGGGTCGGTCCAGAAATTCGGCGATATTTGCTCAGACGAGCTCAGACTCGTGTTTATGTTGAGACCGATGTCGCTTACCGTGAGGCCCAACTGGGTGGCGCGGGCGCGGTCGATCTGAGCAAAGAATTCCGGGCCGTCGACCTCCTGCTGCAAATGCACGTCGGCTAGGCCAGGGATGGCCGCGATCCGCTTCTTTAGCTCCTTGGCGACGCGCAGATTCTTGTTTCGATCGTAGCCGACGGTACGGACGTTGATCTGTGCCGGGATGCCGAAGTTGAGGATTTGGGTCACGATGTCGGCAGCCTGGAAGTAAAACAGATCCTCGGGAAAGGCGGCAGGCAGCACCTGGCGCAGCTTACGGACATACGTTGCCGTCGGAGCGTGGTCCTCTTTTAGAGCGACCAGGATGACGCCGTCATTGACGCCGATCGCCGTCCCGTCGCCGAATGCGTAGTTGTAGGAGCGAGCGGGCAAACCGATGTTGTCGACAATGAGGTCACGCTCGTTGTCCGGGATGACCTCGCGAATCTTGTCCTCGATCGCCTGAAAGATCTGCTCAGTTTTTTCGATGCGGGTCCCGGCCGGCACGCGAACGTGCAGTTGAACTTGGCCGCCGTCGATGATCGGGAAAAAGTCGCGGCCGACGAACAGGAACAGCACCCCACCCAGCGCCAGCACAGCGACCGCGATTGCCGGCACGATCAGCCGCTTCGTCAAGAGCGTATGCAGAATTTCCGCGTAGCCAGCGCGCATGGCTTCGAACCCGCGCTCGAACTTCGCAAATTGGCGGGCGAACCAGCCGGCGCCGGCCTCCTCGCCGTGTCGCTCATTCTTGAGCAGCAAGCCAATGGTGATCGGGGTCAGGGTCCGCGAAAAGCCATAGGAAGCCAACATGGCGAAGACCACGGCGAGCCCGAGCGGCGTGAAAAGATATTTCGCCGGGCCGTGGAGAAAGACGACGGAGACGAACACGCAGCTGATGGCAAGCGTCGACACCAGCGTCGGAACCGCGATGCCAGCTGCGCCATGCAGCGTCGCCGAAGGCAGCGGCATGTGTTCCTCGGTGAGCAGCCGGTGCGTGTTCTCGATGGTGACCGTGGAATCGTCGACCAGGATGCCGATGGCCAGCGCGAGCCCGCCGAGCGTCATCGTGTTGATGGTGTCGCCAAGAAAGTAGAGAACCACCAGCGACGAAAGGATGGAAAGCGGGATTGAGATCATGACGACCAGCGTCGAGCGCCAGGATCCGAGAAAAAGCACGATCATCAATGCGGTCAGCCCGGCGGCAATGGCGCCTTCGCGCAACAGTCCGGTGATGGATTCTTTGACAAATACGGATTGATCGAAAAGCTCGGTGATCCGCATGCCGGGTGGCGCTGCTGCGCGGGCCACGACCATCGCCTGCTTGACTGCGTTGACCACCGCCAGCGTCGAGGCGTTGCCGTTCTTGATGATGCTGAGCAGGACCGAGCGACGGCCGTCGGTGCGCACGATGTTCTGCTGTACGGCACTGCCGTCGTGGACTTGCCCGATGTCCTTGACGAAAACAGTGGCACCGTTCACGAATTTCACCGGGATGTTGTTAAGATCCTCGATGGTTGTGGGCACCGCGTTGGTGCGCACGGTGAACTGCGTGTCGCCGATCTTTGCCGTGCCGGACGGCAGAGTCAGGTTCTCGGCGTTGACGGCGTTGACAACGTCAATCGGGGTCAGCCCCTTGGCCTGGAGCTTCAGCGGATCGATATCGACCATGATCTGGCGGTACTTGCCGCCGGCCGGGGTGGGAAGCGTGACGCCGTGGATCGGCGCAAGCTGCTGCCGCAAGCGGTAGATGCCGTAGTCGTAGAGCTGTTGTTCATTGAGCGTGTCCGAGGACAAGCCGATCTGCAGGACCGGAACGCTTGAGGCGTTGTATTGGACCACCACCGGCGCTTGAATCCCGGGCGGCATCAAAACGCGGATAAAGTTGGTTGCCGACACGATCTGAGAGATCGCGAGATCGAGATTGACGTCAGGTTGAAAGAAGATCTTCTGAACCGAGATTCCGTTAAGGGTTTGCGCCTCGATATCCTGGATGCCGTTCACGCTTGAGGACAGGGCGTATTGGCTATAGGTCGTGACCCGCTGTTCCATCTCCGGCGTGCTGAGCCCGGTGTATTGCCAGACGATGGTAACGACCGGAATGTTGATCTCGGGAAAGATGTCCGTCGGCATCGACACGATCGCGGTCGTGCCGAGGAACAACACGAGCACCGCGAGCACGTAGAAGGTGTGCGGCAGCCTCAATGCGAAACGAACAATGCCCATGATTCAGAAACCTGCGAGACGCGAATCCGCTTTCGTTGTCGGTTCCTCGGCGTTGTCCCACACGGAGCCGCAGACCGGCAGGCCTTTCCAGATGTGCCGGACGGCGTCTCAAGGTAGCCAGTTGTTACGGCTTATTGTTGTTGCGCAGGGGTGCGGTGCTTCGTCCCGTGCCTCTACTGCTCGACATTGGCAGGAACGTCCCATTTTGCCTGTTGGAGGATATGGGGACCTTGCCGCCGGATGCCAGATAGTTTTTGCATAACACCCGAGCTGATGCGGGTTTTCACCGCATTGTGACGTCGCGGATGCTTTAGGTGGTTCCTATAGGCCGTATTCTGCAGCGTATGGCCAGCTGGTTTTGAGCCACATCCGGCGCCTGGCTTGTTTGTGGCAGGACACTTGCTCGGCAGGACAACGGAGAGCTCATGGCGAGCGAAATCGCACTGCGCGTGAACGGCACGGACCATAAGGTTGCCGTCGACGATCCAGACATGCCGCTCCTCTACGCCTTGCGCGACGATCTCGCGCTGCGCGGGCCCAAATTCGGTTGCGGTCTCGGCCAGTGTGGTGCCTGCGCCGTGCTGATTGACGGAATTGCGACACGCTCCTGCGTCACCCGCGCCATTGATGCAGAGGGACGCCAAATCATCACGTTGGAAGGGCTCGGCAGTCCTGAACAACCAAGTCGCATGCAGGCGGCGTTCATCGCCGAGCAGGCTGCGCAATGCGGTTATTGCACCAACGGCATGATCATGACCGCGACCGCACTGCTGTCGCGTCAGCCGCATCCGAGTGAGGGCGATGTGCGCGAGGAACTGGCGCAGAATCTTTGCCGGTGCGGTAGTCACGTTCGCGTGCTTGCTGCGGTGTTGCGCGCCGCGCGGGAGACCTGAACCGTGAGCTATGTCAGCCGCCGCTTGTTCATGCAGGGCGCCGCTGGGCTTGTTGTCGCCTTTAGTTTGCCGCGCGCTGCCGCGGCGAGCGCGGCGACGGTCGCGGCCGAAAGTGTCGACGCGTATCTTGCGGTGGCGCCGACGCTGTCCACGCGCAGGTCGAAGGCTGCATTCTGCAAACGCTGAGCCGCACGCTGTTCGAGGAAGTCACTTTCGATCGCTCACGCGTCACCAGTACCGACTGGTCAAGCTATCCGATCCTGACCTTTCCCGACGTGCCGCAGCTCGACATCGCTTTGATCGATCGCCGCCGTGAAAGGGCGCTCGGCGCCGGAGAAGCCGCGACCGCTGCGGTTGCTGCGGCCGTCGGCAACGCCGTATTCGACGCTACCGGCGCGCGATTGCGCCGGGCGCCGTTTACACCCGAACGCGTCAAGGCGGCCCTTTTGGGCCGCGCCACTTAGCAACGACTTTTAGGCTTTCAGCGCCTGTTCGATGAAGGTGTTGGTATAAAGCGCTTCGACATGCGGCACGCTGGCAATGCCGGCGCCGGCTATGCCTTTTTCCGCCTTTGTCCAAAGCTCAGGCACGTTGCGAAGGAAGTTTTCGCGACCCTGCGACATCCATGGACCGGCCATGATGAACTGCATCAGCGCCACCAGTTCGTCCGTGTTCTTCATGCCGGGAATATCAAAATCGCGGCCAGCACGCTGGAAAATCGCCTTAAGGTCACCATGCAGCATGTCTTCCGTGGACGCCTTCAGCGCTTTGAGAAAACCCAGCACCATTGCGGGTTTCTTTTCGATGATCTCGCGCGTGGTCACGTAAATCTGACTCGGCATCGGCGCGTAGCGGTCCGTGGGCCAATGCACAATCGGCTCGTGGGCAGTTTGCAGCGCCACGACCACGCCGATCGAATTGATGAAGCAATCAATCCGGCCTTGGCGGATGTATTGCATCGCGCCGGGACTGTTGCCGACCACTTGGGTTGTCACGTCAGCCTTGGTCATCCCCGCGGAGCGCAGCATGATTTCGAGCAATTGCTCGGTGGAGCCGCCGACAGAGACGATGCCGACGGTCTTGCCTTTGAAATCCTGCGCTGAGTTGATCGGCTTGTCCTTTGGCGAGATCACGTGAAACGTCGATCCCTGGTACAGTGTTGCCACGCTCACGAACGCCGCGCCTTTGGCCACAGCGACAAATTCATCGATCGCGGTAAGCCGCACAAAGAAAACCGCTCCGGTCATAAGCTGTTGGGCCGTCACGACTGCGCCTTGGCCGCCAAGCAGCGTCGGGGTAAATCCCTGCTGAGCAAGGAAGCCGCCTGACACCATGTTCATCATTTCCAGAAAGTCAGGAATGAAGCCGAACGGCGTCATGAAAGTCAGCGGCTCAGCCGCCCGCGCCGTGCGCAGATAGGGCTTGGCGATCGCGGCCCCGACGGCAAGCCCGCCGGCGATCTTGAAGACGTCGCGTCGCGTGGTCATATGCTATCTCCGTTCGATGCTTGTTTTGTCAAAATCATAGCTTACGATCTTCAGCCGTCCCCACGAATGTCAAGCACACAATCTCATCACGATTTCGAAGTGGCCGTCGTTGGCGGCGGGCCGGTGGGTCTTGTTACGGCTTTGTTGCTGGCGCGTGAAGGCGTGGCAACTGCGCTACTCGAGAAGACCCCCGACATCGAAACCGATTTGCGGGCTTCAACCTTTCATCCGCCGACGCTCGATCTGCTTGATGGCATCGGGCTTGCAGGGGATCTGATCGCACAGGGCCTGGTTTCCCCCCGATGGCAGGTGCGGCTGCATCCGGAGGGCGATCGCGCTGTCTTTGATCTCGGCGTGATCGCAAACGCGACGCGCCACCCTTATCGCGTGCAATGCGAGCAGTGGAAATTGTCCCGCCTTGCGCTTGCGGCGTTGCGCGCGGAGCCGCGCGCGGAAATCCGGTTTGCGACCGAAGTCATGGGTGTCGCGCAGGATGACGAAGGGGTCACGCTCGATCTCGGCGGCGCCGCGCCGGCAAAGCTGCGCGCTCGTTTCGTCATTGGTGCTGATGGTGCGCGCTCGGTAGTGCGCCAGGCGCTTGGCTTTGGGTTCGAGGGCGAGACCTACCCGGAGACGACGCTGCTCGCCACCACGATCTTTCCGTTCGAGGATCATCTCGAAGGCCTGACCAATATTGCCTATTGCTGGAAAGCGGGCGGCAACTTCTCGCTGCTGCGGGTTCCCGGCCGCTGGCGGGTATCGATCTATCCGCATGAGGATATGCCCATCGAGGACCAGATCACCGACGAGGCGATCGCAGCAACCCTGCAGGAGATTGTGGCGTACCCGGCGGGTTACGACGTCATGGAGAAGCGGCCCTACCGCGTCCACAAGCGCATCGCGCCGCACTATTACCGCGGGCGTGTTGCGCTCGCCGGTGATGCGGCGCATCTCAACAGCCCGTCCGGCGGCATGGGGCTCAACGGCGGCTTGCACGATGCGTTCGAACTGGTTGCAGCGCTGCGCGATGTGCGCGCCGGCGCGCCGTTGACGGAGCGGCTCGATCTCTACGAGCGCCGCCGCCGCCCCGTAGCGCTGGAGCAGATCATTGCTCAGGCCGACGCCAACCGCGCGCGCATGCGGGAAAAAGATCCGGCGAAACGTCGTGAAATTCTGGCCGACTTGCAGGCGATCGCCGCCGATCGAGAGCGGCAGGAGGCGCACCTTCTGCGCACGTCGATGATTACGGGCCTGCGTCAAGCGGCGGCCGTCTCTTGAGTTAATTGTTATGCGCCGCGACGAGCGGATTCGTGCCACGGAATCAGCGCGCGGCGCAGCAGCGAGATGGCAAAATAGAACAGGAATCCCAGGATCGTCATGTAAATCATCACGGCAAAAAGACCGTCGGTTTCGAACGCGTTCATGCGCGCGACCAGCAAATGACCTAATCCCAGGTCGCCGCCGACGTATTCGCCGACGATCGCGCCGATCAGCGCCAGCACGATACCGACTTCCATGCCGGTGATGATGTACGGAAGCGAGGAGGGCAGTTCGAGCCGCCGGAAGACTTGCCAGCGGGTCGCGTTTAAGCTCACCATCACGTCGCCATAGCCGCGGTCGATGGATTTTACGCCCAGCACGGTGTTGGTGAGAATGGGAAAGAACGCCAGCGTCGCCGCGATCAGGACCTTCGAAGTTACGCCGAACCCGAACCAGACGACAAACAGCGGCACCAGCGCCACCTTCGGCAACACCTGGCTGGCGACGATAAACGGATTAAGCGTTTGCTCAAGCCAGCGCACCCGCGCGATCAGGACGCCGATGCCGACGCCGGCGATCATCGCCCAGAGGAAGCCAAGCAGCGTGGCGTAGACCGTCATCGCGGTGTCGATCCACGCGCGCTTCGACAACAAGAGGCCGATCCAGGCCTGTCCGACCAATTCCGGTGTCGGCAAGATGAATGCGGAAATTTTGCCGACGTCGATATAGATCCACCACACCGCAACCAGCAGCAGGCACAAGGCCGGTGTCGTGATCCAGGGCAGGTAGGTTTTGAAATCGCGCCGTGATGCGCGCGCCGGTTGGCTTGCCGGCGTCAAAGATGCGGGGGTAAGACCCTTATCGGTCATGCCATCTCCGCAAGACGGTGACGCAGATCCTTCGCGATGGTCTGAAACTTGCCGGTTGATTGCACATCCAGCAAACGCGGCCGTTCGAAATCAAGGTCGACGACGGTATCGATACGGCCCGGACGCGGGGACAGCAGCACAATCCGGTCGGCCAAAAACACCGCCTCGTTGATCGAATGGGTGACGAGGACGATAGTCTTGCGCGTCTGCATCCAGAGATTTTGCAGCTCGATGTTCAAGCTGTCGCGGGTCATGGCGTCGAGCGCACCGAACGGCTCGTCCATGAGGAGAATGTCGGGATCATGCGACAGTGCGCGCGCGATCGCCGCACGCTGCCGCATGCCCCCCGAAAGCTCATACGGCCAACGTGTCTCGAAGCCGCTAATGCCGACCAGCAACGTCAGGGTTCGCGCGCGTGCGAGGCGCTCTCGTTTCGGCATACCCCTGAGTTCGAGCGGCAGCGCAATGTTCTCCTCGATCGTCAGCCACGGAAACAGGTTTGCATCCTGGAAGACAATGCCCAGATCGGACAACGCGTCGGCCTGGCGCGTCCCGCTTTTCCAGAGATCGCGTTGCATCACCTGCAGGCGCCCATGACTGGGCGCAATCAAGCCGCCGATCATGCGCAACAAAGTCGTTTTGCCGCAGCCGGACGGGCCGAGCAGCACGACGAACTCACGCTGGGCGATGTCGAGGTCGGTGGCAGCGAGTGCGTGAACCGGGCCGTCGCGGGTCGAGTACCAGCGCTCGACGCGATCAAGACGAATGGCCGGCAATGCCTTCGCCGACAGGCCTTCACGCGGCGCAACAGCGGACGCGATTTGGTCCTGCAAAGGCCTAGCCGACGCCATCACCATCCGTTTCCGACCGACGGGAATACCGGCCGTGCGGCTCACGCACAACGTGCGAAAGCCCTTAATTAAATCTGCGCCGGCACTTTGTATATCTTATAGGACAAAGGCGCCGGTCAAGCAAAAGCACAGAGAGAGGGTCGGCGGAGTAACGCATGGTCGAATACGCGCGCAAAGGGCTGATCGGGCTGCTGACCCCGCAGGCTAATACCACGGTCGAGCCTGAATTCGCGATCTTGATGCCGCCGGGTTACGCGTTTCTCAATGCACGGCTGGTAAGCGACAAACCAACGATCAACGCCCGCCTCGACGATTATTTCGCCGCGATGGAACATTCGATCACGCAATTTGCCAATGCGCCGATGGGCGCGGTGGCGTTTGCCTGCACCGGCGCATCCTACCTGCAAGGCGTCGAGCGGGAGCAGGCCGCCGTCGAAGCGATTGAAGCCGCGCGTGGCATTGCGTTTTTGACAGCCGGCCGCGCCGTGGCCGAGGCGCTGCATCGCCTCGGTGCGAAGCGCATTGGGCTCGTATCGCCTTATCCGCCCGACCTGACCGAGGCGAGCGTCGCTTATTGGCGCTCGCACGGCTTCGAGATCGGTATCGTCACCGGCGCATTTGATCCATCCAGCAAGTTTCATCCGATCTACGATCTTCCGGCAGCGCGCGCCGAAGACGCTCTGGCCGGCATTGACCTGAATAACGTCGACGCGGTGGTGATGCTCGGGACCGGAATGCCTACGCTCGGGCCCATTCTCGCTCACGCCGGCGGTTCTACTGTACCGATCGTGTCCTGCATGTCGGCGCTGGCCTGGCGGTCCCTGGTTGTTTTCGATCCTGATCTCGCCGAACCGGATGCGATGCGCCGCTATTTCGCCGGCGAGGGTTGGCACGAACGCTTTGCTCGCGCTATGGCGTGAGCCCGGGAACAAACCTCCCCACATCGCCGTTTTTGCTGCTGAGGGGGGAAAGCGCGTATGGTTCCAGCCGAGCTAGTCGCCAGTCGCGAACCGGTAATTCTTGTTGTCGAGGACGAGGTCCTCATTCGCATTTCGGTCAGTGATTTTCTGCGTAGTGAAGGGTTCAATATCATCGAAGCCGGCAATGCCCGTGAAGCGCTTTCGCTACTGCGGGCGCACGCGCACATTGCTTTGGTCCTGACCGACATCAACATGTCCGGTGCGATGGAAGGTCTTGAGCTGATCCGAAAAATTCGCCGGTCATATCCTGCGATCAAAGTGATTGCTGCTTCGGCCTACCGAATCAACGAACCGGTCGAAGCCGCTGTCATCAAACCTTACTCCCTGCAGAGCCTGCTCGCTGTCGTAAAGTCCGTGCTCGGTCGTTAGGGAACCCGGCGGTTCCACAGCCGTTGTCTGGCTGATGGACAGCGCTGCAATACGCCAAGACGTTTTGACTCGCGCACCGGAGACCGTGATTGTGCTGGAGCGCGAAGTTCTCGTTCGCAGTTCACTGGCGAAATATTTGCGTTCATGCGGCTATCGGGTGCTGGAAGCGCGCAGTGCGGCTGAGGCGATCACCATCTTGCAAGAATCTTCCGAATCCATTCGCATCGTGCTCAGCGATGCGGAAAGCGGATTTCGGCTGTGCGGTTGGGTAAAGGCAAATCTGCCGAAAACCAAAATCATTCTCGCCGCCAACGCCGAACGCGCATCGCACGCGGCGGCCGAGCTGTGCGATGCTGGCCCGCACGGCAAACGCCCATACGATCCGCAACAGCTCGTCCAGCAGATCAAGGCAAGTCTGGCGAGGGGCTAGCCAGATGCTCGCGCCGTGATAAGCGCATAGGTGTTACAGCGGCTGCGCGGTAATTTCGTTCGATGCGGAAAACGTATGGAGCGGAGCACCCGCGGACGCTGAATGCGATCCAGGCCTTGATGCACATCAACGCCGGCAAACGGGCAAGTCGCCTATAATTTAATATTATCTCGCTCAATGGACTGTTCGCTCATACACTATCGCGGGCGCGGAAGATTGTGACAGTGACGGCCGTGACAACCATAGCCGATGACAGAATCGGCGCACCGGCCGGAAAACTCAGCGCCTTGATGCTTGGCGCGCTCGGCGTCGTATACGGCGATATAGGTACTAGTCCGCTCTACACCCTGAAGACAGCGCTTGAATGGGCCGGTGGTGCGACGCCTGCGATTGCGATCGGCATGCTGTCGTTGATCGTCTGGACATTGTTGATCACGACCTCGCTCAAATATGTCACTTTTGTCATGCGGGCCGACAACGACGGAGAAGGCGGCATTCTGGCGCTGATGTCGCTCCTCGGCATCAAGCGCGGCGAGCGCATCGTCGTAATCGCCATCGGAGTTTTGGGAGCTGCTCTGCTTTATGGCGATGGCGCTATCACGCCGGCCATTTCGGTTTTGAGTGCGCTTGAGGGACTAGAAATCCCTGCGCCGCAAATCGCGCCGTACATCGTGCCGATGTCGGCGTTGATTCTGGTCGGTTTGTTCTCTCTCCAATCTCAGGGCAGCGAGCGAATTGGTAAATTATTCGGTCCGATCATGACACTATGGTTTGTGACAATCGGCATCCTTGGGCTTGGCGGGATCGTCGGTCACCCGGGCGTGCTCGTGGCACTCGATCCACGCAACGGGCTCAATTATCTGTTCGGGCACGGCTTCACCGGCTTTTTGGTCTTGGGCGCAGTATTTCTGTGCGCGACCGGCGCTGAGGCGCTCTATGCCGACATGGGGCATTTCGGGCCGCGGCCGATTCGTTTGGCCTGGTATGGTCTGGTTCTGCCTACGCTGGTGCTGAACTACGCCGGTCAGACCGCTATCGTCGCGGACGGCGCCGCCAACGGCGGTGCCAATCCGTTTTTCATGCTGTGCCCGCAGGCATTGCAGCTGGCGCTGGTAGCGCTGGCGACGGTGGCGACGATCATCGCCAGCCAGGCGATCATCAGCGGAGCCTTTTCGATGACAAGACAGGCGATCCAGCTCGGATTGTGTCCGCGTCTCCACATCGTGCAGACCTCTGCCGCCGGCTACGGTCAGATTTACATCGGCTTTGTAAATTGGACTTTGATGGTGCTGACGCTCGGTCTCACGCTCGGTTTTAGATCGTCGGACAGTCTCGCTGCTGCGTTCGGAATCGCCGTCTCGCTCACCATGCTGCTGACGTCGATGCTGATGTTCCTGACAATGCGCGAAATATGGGGCTGGAGCCTGCCCGTAAGCGTCGCCGTCGCCGGGTTGTTTGTGATCGTCGATCTGGCGTTCGTCAGCGCCAATATGATGAAGGTATTCGAAGGCGCCTGGTTCCCCCTCGTCGTCGCCGCGATGCTGTTCTTTCTGATGTTCACCTGGCGGCAGGGTCGCGCTGCGCTGCTGCGCAAGCTCGAGCGGGACACCTTACCGCTCTCCAGCTTCATCGCTCAGGTCCACAACAAGACGCGCGTGCCCGGTACCGCCATCTATTTGACGAGCCGGCTCGACGTCGTGCCGGTGCCACTCTTGCACAATCTCAAGCATAACAAGGTGCTGCACGAACGAATCGTGTTGCTGCACGTGGTGACCGCCAATATTCCGCGGGTACCGTCTGAACGGCGCATAGAGGTTGCGCACCTGGGCGACAATTTCCACTCCATCGTGGTGCGCTACGGTTTTGTGGAGCAGCCGGACATTCCGCAAGCTCTTGAAGACTGCAACATCCACGAACTGCACTTCAACATGATGGAGATATCCTTCTTTGTCGGCAGAGTGACAATCGTGGCCGAGAAGCAATCCCGGATCGGCGCGATCCGTCGCCGCGTCTTCGAAGCCATGCACCGCAATGCGCTCTCCGCAACCGAGTTCTTCCGAATTCCGCCGAATCGCGTGATCGAACTCGGCGGGCAGGTCGAAATCTGAAGGATTTGGTTGCTCAATGTTCCACGGATGAAACCCGCCGCTCGGCGGAACTTAGTTCGGACTGCTCCGTTTTATCCCCTCGGTAACAGCAACGGAGTTTTTGAACATGAGACTTGGTAAGACGCTTTTTGGAGTGGCAGTGGGCGGGGGAATGCTGGCGCTTTCGGTGTTGAGCGCTTCGGCGGCAGTCGTGTGCGGCGGAAAGGTTTGCTGGCACGCCCGCGAAGCCTATGAATACCCGCCGGCCGCTCGTGTGGTCGTTCATCCGGACGACTGGCGTTGGGGCCCGCGGGAACACTATGCGTGGCGCGAGCACGAGGGCCGTGGCTATTGGCGCGGTAACGGGTGGGTGGCTTGGTAAGCACGCCAGGCCGCAGTGTCGCTGGACTGACGTTTCAGCCCGGAGGCAAATCGTCAAAACAGACGGCCGGGCTTTGATCTATCAAAAGCCCGGCTTACTGTTGTCTTGAATTTAGCCAGCGAAAAACGACCGGGTTCCAAATCGCGGATTCGATATTGCAACAGCGCGTCGAGCGCTTCAAAACTTCAGATTGAACCGCGTCACTGTCTTAAAATTGTATACGGGATATTCGTTGACCATCGGAACGGAGGCTTCAACTGATAATGTAATGTCTTTTGTCAAGTTGCAGCCGACCAGGAAATCGAACGGTAAGAACAGCCGCCCGGTCTGGCCTGCAGCCGGATCGCCGTAATTGATGCGGATGTCGGGGCTCGGGTAAAAAGTGACGAACCAGCGACCCGGCAAATTGATATTCAGCGTCGGCGCGAATTGCAGATTGCTGATGTTCTTTGCCGCCGTCGCCCCCGCAAAGCTCACGTCATAGCGCACCAGTGCGGTAAAAAAGCTGCCTTGGCCCAATTCCGGCAACATATAGCGGGCGCCGATGATGGGCAGCGCCTGCCATGTGCCGCCGGTGATGCCTTCAGCGCCAGTCGGGGCGACAATGCGCAGGCCGCCGCCGGTTGCCCAGCGCGTGTTTACTGTTCTGATCAGCGCCGCCTGCACGTCGCCGTCGCCGAGGCCGTAAAGGTAGTCTCCGGTCGGATCGTTTGAAGTAATCGGATTCTTGGCGCTGAATGGCAGGTCGCCGCGCAGCGCGAGCGTCCATTGCGGGGCGAGATCGATCTTCAAATCCGATCGCAGGATCAAAGAATCGGTCGTCACCGTCCTGATCGTGCCCGGCAAGCTGCCGTTTCCCGGTGCGGTCCGAAAAAGGTAGCGCAACTGAAAGAGGGTTTCCGGGCGGGTAAAATCCTCACCATTGTTCGGAACCGTCCCGCCGCCTTGTGGGCCCGCTTGAGCGCTCGCATGGTCCAGCGCTGCGCCCGCAAGGAGAGCCATGTTTGCAAGGAAAAGCGTACGCAAAGCCGCCATAACGACAAGCGACGCGCTTCTCGCGATCGCATTAAAAACGATCGTCATCGCTCGCTGTCTCATTGCCCCGGACGGCCAGCATGATATCCGACCGGCGTTCCGTGGGCATTGTATTCCGTTTGCCCGGGACGCGGCAGCCGCTCGACGATTAGGCGTCGTTTATTACTCCCTTACCGACTGCCCCAAGGCATCCAAAAGCTTTTTCTTGTCGCTGGTATCCTGCTGCAGTTTGGCTTGGAACGCCTCGCGGTCGGCGAAATAATTCCGCGGCTGCGCCGCATACCTGGCGGCTGAGACGTACGCTGCATCCTTCGCGGCTTTTGCACATGAACCCGACAGCGTGTCCAAGATCGCCGCCGGCGTTCCTTGCGGGGCAAACAGGCCTCCAAAACTTGTCGGCGCAACGTTGAACCCTTGTTCAACCGCGGTAGCGGCGTCCGGGTAGCTCGGATGCCGCTCATCGCCGAACACCGCGATAATCCGCGCGCCGTGACCTATGATGCCAACAGCGCCGAGCACGACCGCAGCGACATCAAGGCGACCACCAAGGAGATCGCTGAGGACCGCAGGATCTCCACGATACGGCACGCCGTTGATCCGCAGCTTGGCGGCCAAAAGGAACTCTTCCATCGCCAGCTGCGGAATTGTCGAGAGGCCTTGATGGCCATAATTCAATGCGCCGGGGTGCGCGCGCGCTGCACTCGAAAGATCCTTCAGGTTTTTGATCGGCGAATTGTCGCGAACGAGAAGACCCATGGTGTTGACGAACGTTTGGCAGATCGGAACCAGCGCGCGTGGCTCGTATCCCACTTCGGATTTCGGCCGGACCTGCGGCAACACCGAGATGACGAGAGCGGGTGCGAACAGCAACGTGTATCCATCGGCCGCAGACCGTGCGGCCAGCGCTGTGCCGATCGTTCCGCCGGCCCCCGGCTTGTTGAGAACGACCAATTGTTGTGCCAAATCCTTCGACAGGCCGACTGTTAGTGCGCGCACGAGGGTGTCGGTTGTGCCCCCTGCTTGATAGGGATTTATGATCTGCACAATCCGCGACGGATATCTCTCCTGGGCCGCCGCCGATCCGCAGAGGTTGGCGTAAAGAACGGCTGCAGCCATCATCTTGGTTAGCAATTCGTGAATTGTCGGCATCCCGTATTTCCGGACGTGGTTCTGCCACACCGCGCTTGAATGTATCCAATAGCGGCCAAAACCCCCGCCGAAACTCAATGTTTCTCGCCAAGAGCGGGCGTGCGGCCGCTGCGGCCTTGTGGCCGGATTTCGACGTAGCGGATAATTCGAATCGATATCTGGTGTTTTGGTTTGCACCGGCGAAAACATCCTGGGTTCTACAACTGGACTGTTCTCAGCGTAGTCGATTAACTGCAAGGTGACCGAAGGGGGGACTTCAATGACCAACGACAAACGCCGAAAGCCGCGAAAGCAGCTCAATTTGCCGGCGTGGATCGACCTTGGCAATGATCTGCGTCCGCAAAGATGCACGTTGATCGATATCTCCGATAGTGGAGCGAGGCTTGCCGTTGACGATGTTGAGGGGCTGCCTGACAAATTCCATTTGGCGATGTCGCGGTTCGGCCAATCCGGCCGAAGCTGCAATGTCGTGTGGCGACGTCACGATGAGGTCGGGATCGAATTTGTTGCTTCGACGCAGTCGGACGAATGTGGCTGCGAAGGCCTTGACGCGGCTTGGTCCGAACACAGCGGCCTGGAAATGTTCGCTGGCCGGCTAGGCCGGGACGACGACAATGCGGCGACCTACCGACCCGCCGCCAACTTTGGTTGCGCAATGGCGGATGATGGCGTAAGCGCGCGCCTGTTACGAAAAGCCTCTGCGCTGCTCGCGCACGGCTTGCGCCGCGCGCTTCATCCGATGGAAACCTGAACACGTCGAACGAAACTGTGGCCAGCCTTCGGGCGGGGACGTTGACCGGATCGTCGGCCCCGCTAGTGCAGGCTTGTGGTCCTTCCGCCGAGACCAAGCGTGGCTTCGAGACCGATCTGCCGTCCACGGCGTTCAAGGACGACACCCTTGGTCGCGATCTGAATTCGCTCATCGCCAACGGCGATGCAGCCAGAGCCATTGTTCGGGATGCTCGCGGATCCAGCCTTCGACCACAAATGTAATTGTCTGCATGGTGCCCTTGATCTCGACGCGGCCGTCGGTATCGCGTACCGGATCGATCGGATCGGTGATCTCGACCGAAAAGCTGTTGCCGTCGGGTTTGCGCACGACATGCAGGCCGTAAATCGGACATTCGGTCTGCCGCGCGATCATCGCGATCAGCGGATTGGCGCGGCAGCGGCGGCCGAAAAAGATCACGTCGACGCCTTTGCTGAAGTGCTGGTCGACCAGCATCCCGACATGCGTGCCAGACTCCAGGAGTCGCGCCAGCTTCACCGGAGCGTCGATGCCGGTGGCGACGAGTTCACCCATCAGCGGCGCTCTTAGTTTGACGATAACGTCACTGATCGGACGGATGTTCGGTCGCCGGTAAAGCACCGCCGATTGCGGCACCAGCGCTTTGGCGACCACTGCCGGCAATTCCCAATTGGCAAGATGGGCGCCAAAGCCGAGCATTGGCTTGCCGCCCTCAAGCATGCGCCGGTAGCGCTCCGCCGCTTCCGGAGCGTGTGTGATGACGTCGGGTGTCTGCCGGCTTGCGCCTTCGACGCAGAACTCATCCAGGTGCGCGAACTCAACCGCAATGCGTCCGAGATTGTCCCAGACGCCGGCAAGGATTTTGTCGATCTCAACCTCGGATTTATCGGGAAAGGCGGCGCGCAGATTGTCCCGTCCGATGCGATTTTCCGGCAGCAGCGGGCCGATTGTGCGCATGAGCGCGCCGGCGACGTTTGCCGTGCGCCTGCGATCCATGCGTTTGATCGCGCCCAAAAGCCCGACCGTGATCGCGCCGATGGTCCCATCGATAATCCTGGAACGCGGCTTCGCCATCGCGTCGTATATTAGAACGTGACGATGATCTTGCCGAAAACCTGCCGGCTTTCGAGCCGCGAAAGGCCGCGCTCGAAGTCGGCCAGTGTGACTTCGGTGTCGATCACAGGCAGCAAGCCGCCGGCCATCTTGGCCAGGCTCTCGCGGACGTTACGCATCGAGGCGCCGAACGAGCCGAAGATGCGATATTGCTGCTGGAACAGCTGGAACAGGTTGATCGTGGTCGTCTGACCGGAAGTCGATCCGCAAGTGACGAGCCGGCCGCCGCGTTTGAGGCAGAGCAGCGAACCGTTGAAAGTATCGGGGCCGACGTGTTCGAAGGCGACGTCGACGCCTTTCTTTCCGGTGAGTTTGCGCACGACGCCTTCGAAGCGATCGGTTTTATAATTGATGACGTGGTCGGCGCCGAGCGCCTTGGCCTTGGCCGCCTTGTCATCGTCGCCGACCGTGGTGATGACGGTGCAGCCGATGGCCTTCGCCATTTTGATGGCGGTAGTGCCGATGCCTGAGCCGCCGGCTTGCACCAAGATCGTCTCGCCCGGTTCGAGCTTGGCATTGTCGAACAGCATATGTTGGACGGTTGCGAAAGCGATCGGGGCGCAAGCGGCATCGCGAAAGCTCACTCCCGCCGGAACCGGGATCACCAGCCGCGAGGGCATGTTGACCAAGTCGCGAGCGAAGCCATCAACGTGAAAGCCCATGATGCCGGCGACGTTTTCGCACAGATTATCGCGGCCTTCGCGACAGGCTTTGCATTGTCCGCAGGTCAGCCCGCCATAGGCGACGACGTGATCGCCGACTTTAAAATCGGTCACGCCGGCACCGACGGCGCGGATTTCGCCCGCAGCCTCGGCGCCGACGACCAGGGGCAGCTTGCGCTTGGCGAAGGCCATGCCGCGCCAGCCCCAGACGTCGATGTGATTAAGGCCGATCGCCTTGATGGCGATTTGCACTTCGCCCGGTGCTGGTGGCGGCGGCGCAACGACGTCGCGAAGCTCAAGCTTGCGGTCACCCACCAGGACAAGTGCCCGCATGGACCTCCCGGCGGATAGGCCAGGACCGCTATGCTGGTCGCCTTCGGCAGTTCCGGTAGCGAGGCTCACGCTGGCTCCAGCGCCATGACGAGGCAGACATTCTGTCCGCCAAAGCCGAACGAGTTGGAAATGGCGCGATTGACCTTCGCATCGCGCGCCACATTCGGCACGACGTCGAGCGCGATCGCCGGGTCCGGGATTTGGTGATTGATGGTCGGCGGCAGGCGCTGGTTGTGCAGCGTCAGGAAGGTGAATGCGGCTTCGACCACGCCGGCGGCGGTCAGCGTATGACCGATCATCGATTTGTTGGACGAGATCGGAATGCCGCGGATGCGCTCGCCGAACACCGTGGAGACACCAAGATGTTCCATCTTGTCGTTCTCTGGCGTCGAAGTGCCATGCGCGTTGATGTAGTCGATGTCCTCCGGTGCGACGCCGGCATCGGCAAGTGCATTGCGCATACAGGCGATGATCGGCTTGCCGTCGGGGCTCGAGCGGGTGCGATGGAACGAGTTCGGACTTTTCGCCGACGCCTTCAAGGATGCCGAGGATGCGCGCGCCGCGGGCGCGGGCGTGATCGTAATTTTCGAGCACCAAAGCCGCAGCACCCTCCGCCAGCACGAAACCGTCGCGGTTCTTGGAGAACGGCTTTGAGGCCCGCTCCGGCAGATCGTTTTGTGTCGAAAGCGCTGACAGCAGCGAGAACCGCACCAGCGATTCCGGCGTCAAAGAGGCGTCAGCGCCGATCGCGAGCGCCGCTTCACATTCGCCGCGCCGTATCGCTTCCATGCCGAGCTGGATGGCGCTGGCGCCGGAAGCGCAGGCGGTGTTGAGCGAAACCGGCGAGCCCTCGGTGCCGAAACGCTCGGCGAGGTGTTCGCCGATGATGCCGAATTTGAACGCGCCGTTCTTGGCGGCAAAGTCATTGGCAACGCGCATGAGGTCGGGATAGCCGGTGTCGGCGTTGGAAGCGGCCAACTCCGCCATCTCGATCCGGTCTCGCCATTCGATTTCGAGCGGCGGCGGCGCAAGATAAAGCGGCCCTGGAAAGCGGCCCCTGCTGCCAATGCCGGCTTCGGCGATCGCCTCTTCGGCGGCAAGCATGGCGACGCGCTCGGACAGTTCCGCCGGCGGCATCGAGTCCCGATAGACGTCATTGACCGCGCCGGCGATGGTGGTGCGCAGCGCGTCGGTCGGAAAGCGCGAAATTCGTCTTATGCCGGACACGCCGCCAGCCAATTTCGCCCAATTTTCCGACTTGCCGACGCCAAGCGAGGTGACCACGCCGATGCCGGTGACGGCAACGATCGGACGCCCGAGCTTGTCGCGGCTTGGCGCGGCCATGAAGTGCTCCCTCAACCGGCACGTTCAACCAGCGCCAGACCTTCGCCGCGCCAGTTGCCTACGGATGTGACTATCACCTGAGAAATGTCGGGCGGGCTTGATCCCGTGTCTCCTGTACCTGCTGGCGCGAACAGCTTGCCATGTTCGAGCACCGCGCACGCTATCCCCAAGTTGGCCTCAAATTGGGCTTCGAGCCCATGACCGATATACGTCCCGGTATTGCGAACGGGAAGGCCTATGTCCTTAAGCACATCCCGCTCGGCCGATGTCGATGGCTCGAGCCCAGCCGCGCCCGAGATAATTCCGGCATGGGCACGGTCAACCAGTGGGACGATCGCGTCCCACTGGCGGCGAAGCGTCGCCTCGATGTCACCGGCTTGCCGTCGTGAGCGGTCCGAGTGGATCGCTGAAATCCGGGCCCGCGGACGGGCGCCGCGCGCCTCTGCGTGCTCGCGGTTTTCCAGCACCAGGAATGCCCCCATGTTGCCGACCGCAAGCCCGCCACGCGGCCCGCGATCCCAGACCGGCGCGAATTTGTCCTTCAGTGCGGTTCCCGCCTGCTCGAAGATGAGGAGGATGTCCCAGCGCGCCGCATTGTACGCGCCACCCACCAGCGTCAACTCGCTCTGTCCGGAGGCGATGCGCGCGTGCGCGATGCGCACCGCATCGACGCCGGCCGCTTCCTCGCCCAAAAATGTCCGCGAGGAGCCGACGACGCCATGTACGATTGAGATGTTGCCGGCGAGGAGATTTGGCAACTGGGCCAGGAACAGCGTCGGACGCAGATCGCTCATCAGCCGCTCGTTGAGGTATGCGCCACGCTCCGTAACCTTCCGCATACCGGTGAGGATCGTCGAGTTGGCGGCGATGTCGCGCTCGCCGCCGCCGGCGGCAACGATCATGTCGGTGGTGTCGAGCAATTCGGGCTTGCCGGCGATCCCGGCATCGCTCAGCGCAAGTCCTGCGGCGTAAACGCCGATGCGCTGCCACAGCTCCATTTGCCGCTGGTCGCTTTTCTTCGGTATCTGCTTGTCGAAATTCACCGGCGCGAGCGGGTGCACAATGTAAGGTGCAAAGGTCTTGTCGTCATAAGGTGGCGGATCGCCGCGCTCGAGGTGTTGCCATGTCGCCTCGAGCCCCTCGCCAAGGCATGTGAGCAAACCGACGCCGGTGATCCACACCTCGCGGCGTCCGCTCACTTCGTGAGTTCCTTGATCGACACCTCGATGCGCTCTGCCCATTCGAACAGCGCAGTACGGAACTCCGGGCTTGGAAACGGCATGATGGTGTAGATGATCCGCGCCTCGCAGACGACCTTTCCGCTTCGCCGGCCCTTGCCTTCGCCGACCGCGTAGCCCGAGCCCTCGTGCACGACAGTGCCTTCGATTTCGAGTTCGTCGCCCGGAAATACTGCGGTACGGAACTTCGCGTCTTTGACGCCGGCCATGAACGGCATGGCGTTAAAATTGTTCATCGCAATCAGCAGCCAGCCAGTGGTCTGCGCCATGCATTCAAGCAGCAGCGCGCCCGGCATCAGCGGATAACTCGGGAAGTGGCCTTCGAAGATCGTGGACGATTTTGGCACCGTGCAAATGGCCCGAGCCGAGCGCCCGGCAACGTCGAGCGCGACCACACGGTCGATCATCTGAAAGTATTCAAAGCGCATACGCGGCGCCTCAGGCGCCTTTCGCCGTTATCAGCTTGTCGATTTCCCCGCTCAAATTATTGAGCACAAAGTACTGGTCCGTGGTCGCCTTGCCGTCATTGACCTCCTGAGTCCACTGCTCCAGCGGAAGCTTGATGCCGAACGTCTTATCGATGGCAAAGGCGATATCGAGGAAATCGAGGCTGTCGATTTCGAGGTCGTTGATGGCGTGGCTTTCCGGCTTGATATTTTCACGCGGAATGTCGCAAGTTTCCGCAATGATATCAGCGACTTTGTCGAAAGTGGCAGACATCAGGCTTTCCCAGCCCGATTGCTGCGGGCCCCTCCGGTCGTTGCTGCCCGTATAGCGAAGGTTACCGCGGAGTTCAACGCCTTGTCGCGTCGCGCATTTTTGCCGTCTTTGCCACATTCCAGCCGATTGCGATCCGGCCTAAAGTCTCTAAGTGATGGGGCGGAAGGGTCGCGACACGGGAGCAGCTCATGTCAAATCTGGCTCGGAAATATATCTGCGGTAGTCTTGCCGGCGTCTGCGCGTTGGCGGCGGCGCAACTGATGACGGCGACCGGTTACGCTGCCGACTACAATGTCGGCGCGATCCGCATTGCTCAACCCTGGGCGCGCGCGACGCCGAAAGGCGCAAGCTCCGCAGCGGGCTACATGACCGTTACCAATGAAGGCACGACGCCGGACCGTTTGACGTGCGTTTCGAGCGACGCTGCTGCGGAATGCCAGATCCACACCATGAGCCTTGAAGGCGGCATCATGAAAATGCGGCCGGTGGAGGGCGGCCTCGAAATTCCCCCGGGCGGAACGGTTGCGCTCAAGCCCGCGGGCTTGCACGTGATGCTGGTTCACCTCAAACATCCGCTGGAACCAGGCAAGATGGTCGAGCTGACGCTCAAGTTTGAGAAAGCCGGCACTGTCGAGGTCGAACTTCCGATCGCCGCCATCGGAGCGCCCGCGCCCGGCGTTGCCGCCGGCGCCGGCGGCACCATGATGATGGATAGCGGCCACGGTGGCATGATGCAGATGGACAGCGGCCACGGCGGCATGATGCAGATGGACAAACACTGAGCCGGCGCCCCCGCCGATCGCAGCAAACCTACCGCAGACATTATGGGTTGGCGTTTAAGTGCGCCCGAATGGATCGCTTGATATCTAAGCGCCTTACCTTTGGTTAATACTCGTTGACGTATACCTGCGCGATGAAACCGCACGCCGGTCTGCGCGCATGAACGATTCCGATCATAAGGATGTCCACAACTGGTCGGGACCGATCACGAACCTCGCCGGCGACGAGCGGGGTTCGCAACCCGATTCCGTGGATGCGGCGGCACGGCCGCGCATCGCGATCGCGGAAGCACTGCACAACAATTGGTTTGAGATCTGGTATCAGCCCAAGATCGATCTCAAGCACAAATGCTTGGCCGGCGCCGAAGCGTTGGCGCGGATTCGCCACCCCGAATTCGGCGTTTTGCAGCCGGGCAACTTCCTTCCCGAAGTTGACGAGAATAGCATTGCCGAACTCGCGCAGCAGGCGCTGCTGGCGACGCTCCTCGATTGGACCATGTTCGAGGACGCCGGTTTTAATCTTCATCTGGCCGTCAATGTTCCGGTCAACGTTCTGTTCAAGCTGCCGATCCCGCGGCTGGTCACCGAATATCGGCCGAAATCCGAACGTTGGCCCGGATTGATCCTCGAAGTGACCGAGGACCGGATCGTTCGCGATGCCGCGCTCGCCGATGAAATCGCTACGCAATTGCGGGTGAGCGGCATCACCATCGCGCTGGACGAGTTCGGCGCCGGCTATTCATCGTTTTCAAGCCTGCGGGCGCTGCCGTTTGCGGAACTCAAGATCGACGAGTCGTTCGTGACCGGCTGCGCTACCGATGCGGCAAATGCCGCCATCTGCCAGACCGCCATCGACCTGGCGCACCGCTTTGGCAGCGCTGCAGTGGCGGAGGGCGTCGAGAGTTCAGCCGACCTGCAGACTTTGATGGTGATGGGGTGCGATTTCGGGCAGGGACCGCTGATCGCGCCACCGATGCCGAAGCAGCGCTTCCTCGAGCTTCTGCGCCAGCGCGTCAACAAGCCGCGCGGCGCAACGCCCAGAGAGGCGATGCACGTTTCGCAGAAGGCCGCCGGCCGCGTCGCCTGAAATTTATTTGCTCGCCGGTCCGGGAAACGGCAGCGGCGTGCCATCCGGCAGCGGCATGCGAAAGACGTTGAGCGTCATCGATATCAGAACATAATAGCCGAGGATGCCGACCAGTTCGACCACGCCGGCATCGCCGAGCAATTTCTGCACCCGCGCGTAAGTGGCGTTGCTCACGCGCCTTGTCGCATAGAGCTCCTTGACGAAGGCGTAGATCGCCATTTCGTCGCGCGGGGCCGATTTCGGCGCGCGGCCGGCATGCAAGTCGCGGATCGTCGTTTCCTTCACGCCCTGCTTGGCGGCGATCTTGGCATGCGCATGCCATTCAAACTGCGCTTTCCAGTATCGCCCGGTGCAGAGGATCGCGAACTCCGAGAGCCGCGGCGGCACACTGGTGTTAAAACGCAGATGCCCGCCGAGCTGTTGCGTGAGCATGCCATAGGTGGGTGCGTGCAAAAAGACCGCGAACGGACCCGCATTCATAAAGCGGCCACGCGGGCCGTTATTGATCGCATCCACGATCGCCTGTTGCTCGGGTTTGAGACTGTCCATTGCGATGGCGGGCAGGCGGGGCGAGGGCTGCTTGCGCGACTGTTTTGACGGCTTTTTGGGCATATAGTCCTGCTTTGGTTGATTTCATTTCTTGTTGATTTCATTTCTTGGCGATGAGGTCGATTAGCGCCGACATGCCGACATGCCCGGTGCCCTCATTGATCGCGCTGTCGTGCTCGCGGATTTCCAGCTCAGCCATGTCGCCAAAGGCTTGCTCCAGCAAGGCACGTGTGTACAGCCGCTCCGGCTCCGGTGGCCCGCCGGTACGATAAGTGAGCTGCTCCACGCGGTAGCCCTGCATGAGCAGAAGCCCGCGGGGCTTAAGCGCGCGCTTGAGATTGGTGAAAAGCGCGGCTCGCTCTTCAGGAAAGACGATCTGCATGAAAATGGCGGCAATCACGTCGAAGGCGGCTTCCGGCCACCGCCAGTTGGTCAAGTCGGCGACTTCGGTCCGTAGCTTAACCCCGCGTTTTTGCGCCAGCGCCTGTGCTTTGGCGATTGCGGCCGGAGAAAAATCGATTGCGAGTACGTCGAGGCCCTGTTCAGCAAGCCAGACGCCGTTGCGGCCTTCGCCGTCGGCCACCGAAAGCGCGGTTTGGCCGGGGTGCAGACGATGCGCCTGTGCTTTGAGAAATGCATTCGGCGCCGTGCCGAAGACATAGTCGGGAGAACGAAACCGCGTCTCCCACCGTTCTAGTTCCGACATGCAGCCGCCTGAAACGTTTCCCGCCCGCGCTATTGCGGGTCGCGCCATTGCGCTAAGTGTAGCGGATGCCGCCCGCGGTGAAAGCCCTGTTGTTCGATGTTTTCGGCACGCTGGTCGACTGGCGCACGAGCATCGCACGAGAGAGTGAGGCGATACTGGCGCCGCTCGGCTACGCGGCCGATTGGTTTGCCTTCGCTGACGCCTGGCGCGGCGAATACCAGGGGGCCATGGAAGAAGTACGGAGCGGGCGGCTGCCGTTCTGCAAACTCGATGTCCTGCACAGGCGCAATCTGGATCGTATCCTGCCGCGCTTCGGCGCCGGTGAGCTTAGCGACGAGGATCGCCGCCGTCTCAACATGGCGTGGCATCGGCTCGATGCGTGGCCCGATGTGCCGTCAGGACTTGCCCGTCTCAAGCGTCGTTATCTTCTGGCGCCATTATCGAATGGCAATATCTCGCTGATGGTCGATCTGGCGCGGCGCAATGATTTCCCGTGGGACGCGATTTTGGGCGCCGAGTTTGCCGGCGACTACAAGCCGAAGCCGCGTGTCTATCTCGCCGCCGCGGAGGCTTTCGATCTTGCTCCGCAGGAGTGCATGATGGTCGCCGCGCACAGCTCAGATCTAGCCGCCGCCGCGGCGTTGGGCTTTTGCACCGCGCACATTGCGCGTCCGGATGAAGCAGGGCGGGGACGAGGCGAATCTGCCCCAAATCTGCCGGTCGATTTGGCCGTAGAAGATCTGCAGAGTTTGTCCGATCAGCTGGCGGCCTGAGGGCGTCTTCGCGCCTCAGCTTTGGTGATGCGGAAAAAGATGTTGGCGCGCGCTGATTCTGGTCGCCGCCCGGCGCATCTGCCACTCGAACAGTTGCTCGGTTACCAGTCCTAAGTACTTCAGCGCCGTGATCATCCGGGTGCTCCCTCGTCAGCTACCGCCCAACACCAAACTATGTGGTTGGGTTCCGCGCCGAAGTGATCGGGGTCACAACACCACGCTTTTCATCCAAGCTATTGGAAAACTGGTATTATCCAGTGAAATAGGCTCGGACGTTGTGGCCGGCTCGGGCCTTTGGCCGTTCACGGAAACGCGAGTCATCGGCTCGGCGCGCCGGATAGTCGGCGCAACCCTTTGCCGATCCGCGTAGAACGTCGGGGTCGGGCGGATCGGAGCCTGACTAATTCGACCTGGACGGGTTTGGCGGCTCGACACGGAATCCGCCGCCGGCCTCGAGCGTGATTAGACCGTCGGCGACGGCGCGCGCCCAGCGGCTGGTCGCGGCGATGCCGCCGAATGAAAAGAAATGCGGCACCACATTAGCGGGCGCCGCTTCGGCAAGCGCGCGCACCAGATCGTCCGGAGTGTTCATGGCGAACATTTGCCGCATCAGCCCGGCGCGTCGCGCAAGACCTTGCGCGGAGGCGCGCACGCCGCAGCGGCTGGCGTAACGCATCAGCGACGTAAGACTGGTCGGCCCGGCAAGCCCGATGCGCAGCCGATGCTCGAAGCCGAAAGCGCGCAGGCGGGCGACGAAGTTTTGGATCGCGCCTGCATCAAAGCAGAACTGAGTAACGATCTCGACCGTCAACCCGATCGCTTCGGCCGCCGCGATTTTTTCCGCCATCGCGCGGTCGAGTTCGTCGGCGCCAATGCGCGGATGGCCGTCCGGGTAGCCGGCGATGCCGATGGTGCGGATTCCGCGCCGCCGCAGCACGCCTGAATCTATGGCGTCCAATGCCCGTCGGAACGGTCCGTGCTCGGCGCGGTCGCCGGCGATGACGAGTGCCGCTTTCACCGCAGCCTCGCCATGGAGTCGCGCCAGGAAATCGTCAAGCGCCTCGGCATTGGCGAAATTGCGTACTGCCACGTGCGGCACCGGCTCAAAACCGGCGGCGCGCACCCGCACAGCGGCGGCGATCGCTTCCGCAGCCGGCCGGCTAGGCACCGCGCTGAGGTGGATGGATGTGCCGCGTTTAAGCACCGCGAGCGCGGCGATGTCGGCGTCAGAGGGCCGCGTCGCCTCAATGGAAAATCCGGCCATCAACGCCGCGATACCGGCCACCGGATCGGCGGCGGCCTGATCTGGAACTGGGAGTGCGGTTATCATGCCCTCACCATTCCACTTTCATCCTCCTCGCTCCGGAGGAGGAAGCTTACGCGCGCCGGCGCGAGATTACGTAGGATTCATCGAAGAACCACAACCCGCCGCGTTCGCGCAGCACTGCGCGCGTGGCGTCGATGTAGCGCCCGTCGGCAACGGCGCTGCCAAGCCGGTCATCCTCTACCTGTGCCACGTAGATCGCCGCGTTCCATGCCGCAAACAGTGTCGAGGTGCCGATCGACTCCGAGATTTCCGACGGCAACGTGTGCATTACGTAGTGGAACAGCGACCTGTTGTCGGCATAAGCGTTAAAGTTGAGATCGCGGCCGGCGGGTCCAAGCTCATGCTTGGCTGCCTTCAGGATT
Organism: uncultured Alphaproteobacteria bacterium; assembly: GCA_963791955.1. Taxonomy (GTDB): domain Bacteria; phylum Pseudomonadota; class Alphaproteobacteria; order Rhizobiales; family Xanthobacteraceae; genus BOG-931. Next base: position 122,530 of record CAWBUO010000014.1, on the reverse strand, counting down.
TGATGGCGGTCGTGGATGAACGGATGATCGTCCGGCCAGACTTTCTGGATGATCTCCATGCCGGGGTCGTGGCCGTGCGACTGAATACCGATCAGCCGTCCGCCAGGTCCGAGTGCGCGTGCCAGCGGAGCAACGACGCGGGATGCTTTGAATTCGAGCGAGGCCCGCGCCCGATAGGGCTGAGAGGCAATGACGAGATCGTAATTCGCGCTGGTACCGCCGGCTCTGGGAATGATCGGATCGAGCACGAAGCGGTGATCTTCGCGGTAGAGCACGAGCACGACGGGCCGCTCGTAAACCGGATTGCCGGTTCGCGCACTCACGCCGGCCTTCCAGTTTTGTGCCAGGAACGGCTCGAGGTCCATAATTTGCTCTTCGAAGCGATGAGCGGAATTACCGACCAGCGGCAGCTCATGCCAAACCAGGCTGGACGCGGCATTCAGCGATTTCACGTGCAGCCATGGTGCGTCCGCGTAGGCGAGGTTGGTCAGCACCAACACGGTAGACGGGTGTTCGAAAAAGCGGTCGGACATTTTTTGCAGCGTCAGCCGCACGTCTTCGAGGCTGATTTCCTTGCCGACCACGTAAAACGGCATGTGGGTGAAGCGGTCATGCATGGCGCGCATTACCCGCGTGAGCACGGATCCGTCGCCGACGCCGGCATCGAAGACGCGCACGGCCGGGGGGCGTGGATGAATATGAGCGAGCTCTTCGGAAACCCGGTGCGCGACCTCCCATTTCTCGCTGCAGGTATTGACGAACAACAGATACTTCTGCCGGTTATCGAAAAAGCGGAAGTTGCGCTGCGGGTCTTCGGCGGCTTCACCGGCTTTGGCCGGAGCAACAGGTGCGGGCGCCGGAGGCAGTATAGTCGTTGGGCGGTGTTCGCGAGATCGTTCAATCACGATAGGACGAGGCCCCTGAGGTGGGTGGGCGGCCATGAAGCCGTGGATGCGGTCAAGCGTGTCGGTGGTAATGCGGCCCCCGTTGCGCAACCGCGCGGCAAGTTTGCCGTCGTTGACCGCGCGGCGGCCGAAAGTCGATTCGGCGAGCCCCGATTGCCGACAATAATCCGATATTTCCTGAAGTAATTGCTGGGCGTTCATGATACGCCGTCCTGCGGTTTCCTCGACCTGTGTGCCAATTTCAGAATTCTTGTTCGCGCACGGTTTCTGCTTATGAGGGAACCAACCGGCTGGGAACCGGTCAACCACAAAATCGCCCATTACTGTAGTGGGTAATATGATGGGCGATATCCCGTAGCGCAAGGTCGCCGTCGTGGTCGCTCAAAGGCGGGGGCCCATAACGTGACGCGAGCGAGATGAAAATATTGACGATTGCGGTTCAACGCGAAACAGAAACCGAATGCCTCGCTTCGCCGCCAACCTCGCGTATTTGTTCGCTGAGCGCCCTTTGATCGAGCGCTTTGGCGCCGCAGCTGCGGCCGGGTTCAGCGCCGTCGAGTTGTTGTTTCCTTATGAGGTCGCGGCTTCAGCCGTGAAGTCGGAGCTGGCTCGGCATGACCTGACGCCGCTTGGCGTCAATACGCCGTTCGGCCGTGAGGGTGAGGCCGGTCTCGCCGCTGTTCCAGGCCGCGAGCGCGAGTGGGAGACAGGCTTTGCGCGCGCCCTTGATTACGCGGTGGCGATTGGCGGCCGCACCGTTCATTGCATGGCCGGCTGTATCCCACCCGAGCAACGTCCGGCGGCCGAGACGGTCTTCATCAGGAATCTTGCAAAAGCAGCGGCTGAAGCAGAAACGGCCAGGATAACCCTCCTGATCGAGCCGCTCAACCCGCGCGACCGGCCGGCTATTTCCTCAATCGCGTCGAGCAGGCCGCCGATATCGTCGCCAAGGTCGGCAGCGCCAATCTGCGCATTCAGTTCGATTTTTATCACGCACAAATCTTCGGCGGCGATCTCATCAGGCGCTTCGAAGCACACCTGCCGCTCGTCGGCCATGTTCAGATCGCCGGCGTTCCGGCGCGCCAGGAGCCGGATGAAGGCGAGGTCAATTATCCGGAAATTTTCGCGGCCCTCGACGGACTTGGCTACGCAGGCTTCGTCGGCTGCGAGTACCGGCCACGCGGCCGCACCGAGGACGGCCTGGCTTGGGCGCGGCCTTACGGCATCGTTCCGCGCGGCTGATGATTTGCAAAAGGGGCGGTCCAAAGCAGGCCGATCGCTCCCGAATCGGCCACAGTTTCATAGCTTTTGGTAACCCCAGAGGCGGCCGGCACTGTTGTTGGGTTGGCCCAGAGAGTATCGTCGGTCGGCGGATGATACGATGTGGGTGATGTGGGGTCGAAAGCGCAAAGCGGCGGCTGCCCTGGCTGATACGCAACTGAGCTCACCGCTCAAACAGGCGGTGCATGAGGCGCGCGTTGAAGCGGCCGAGCGATCAAGCGTCGTGGTCGATTTGCGCGACGCCGAGGTGGCGCGTCTTGAACTCCTCAACGAGGCGCTCGATCCGCTGTTCGCCGAAATCCCCGCCGAAATCGAATTGTTTGATCGCGGTTTGAGCCGTGGCGAGACGCCGCGACTGTGGGTCGACGCGGTCGCGCATGTCGCCATGGGTCGCGACAAGCGCATCTATCGTTTGCTGCAGGACACGCGCGTCGGCCGCCGCGTGCTCGCTGAGTCGCATGAAATTCCCTCTATGGTGAAGGCGGTCACTGACTACGTGGCGCGCCGGCTGGTAGAGCGTGAACGGGCGCTCGAAGAGGATCCCGATTTCACCGGACGCATCGCGCGGCGGGAGGTGATGCGCGAGCGCAGACGCCGCCACCGCCGCATGTTTGGCGCGCTGCTGTTCGGTTTTGTCCTCGGCCTCGTCACGCTGGTGCTGATTGTCTTGCTGATGGCCGGTCGCTCCTAAGAAAGCTTTTGCCGCTTGAGTTCGCGGACGCTGCCGTCGGCGCTGTGCTGCCGCGCGATCATCTCGCAGCGCCAGGCTCCTGGTTCGCCATCAATGTGAAAGAGATTATAGCCGGCGGCGTCCTCGTGACCGTGCGGGGCGTGCGCCGAGGCCGACGGCGCACCGATTGCGGGAATGCTCTTGCTCGGCCCGTCGAGCCAGATCAGTGAGAAACAATGATCATGACCATGGAGAACAAGTTCGGCGCCTTTTTCCGCCAGTACGCGACGAAACGCGGCGGCGTCGGTGAGACGTCGCATGTGCCGGCTCGGCGGGCTCAGCGGTGGGTGATGGACAAGGACGACCCGGTACCGGTCGCGGTTTTGGTCGAGTGCTTCGGCCAAGCGCGAAAGCTGCTGATCGCCGAGCTGGCCGGTCGCCGAAAACGGCGCGGTTGGCAGGGCCGACGACAGCGCGATCAGCACAATCTCGCCGCGCCGGCGTAAGAATGGAAAAGTGCCGGGCGACGCGCCGTCGTCGCCCTGCATATAGGGGCCCCAGAATTCGGCCGGCCAGCGCCGCGCCTGCGGTACGTAAATATCGTGATTGCCGGGGATGACGGTGACATCGGCCGGTGGCCCGAGCGTTTCGAGCCAGGCGCGGGCACGCACATATTCGGCCGTCACCGAGAAATTGACCAGATCGCCGGTGACCGCGGTGTGGTCGACGTCGAGGCTTTTCAGGTCGCGCGCGATCGCATCGAGTACCTCGCTGCGGAACACGTGTTTCCGCCCGCGATGCCAGTTGATGAAACCGAGGCCGCGTTTGCCGAGAAGATCGAGCGGCCGCGGCCGCGCCGAAAGATGCAGATCGGAGAGGTGCGCGAGCGCGAACATCGCCGCATCATGGGTGCGAATCGGGCTTGTACCAAAGATTTTATGATGAGCGCGCCTCGCGGCGGTCACGAACTACCGATGAGAATGCCGGCGGCAAAGACCAGCACGCCGCCGACGACGACCTGGAAGGCGGCTTGCAGAAACGGCGTATCCATATAATGGGTGCGGATCCAAGAGATGGCGGCAAGTTCGATTGCGACGACCGCAAACGCAAGCACAGTCGCCACGTAAAAATGCGGAATGATGTAGGGCAGGGTATGGCCGAGCCCGCCAACCGCCGTCATGACGCCGCACACCACACCGCGCACCAGCGGTGCGCCGCGTCCGGTGAGCGAGCCGTCATCCGATAGCGCCTCGGCGAAGCCCATGGAGATTCCGGCGCCGACCGCGGCCGCGAGACCGACCAGAAACGTCGCCCAGGTATTGTGGGTGGCGAACGCGGCAGCAAACAGCGGCGCGAGCGTGGAAACCGAACCATCCATCAGGCCTGCCAGACCCGGTTGGACATATTGCAGCACGAACATGCGGCGTGCGGTTTCGTCCTCGGCCTTGCGCGCACTCGGCGAAATTCCCTCGCCGAGTTCCTGGGCAAGCTTCTCATGTTTGTCTTCCGCAGCGGCAAGCTGGGTGAGCAAATCGCGGGTAGCGTTGTCACGCGCCGTTTCGGCCGCGCGCCGGTAAAAGCGTGCGGTCTCGAATTCCATCTCCTCTGCGAATTTGCGCACCGCGTCGAGGCCGAGCGGCCGGCTAAGCCAGATCGGGCGACGTGCGACGAAGCCCTTGACGTCCTGTCGCCGGATCAGCGGGAGAAAGTCCCCGAATTTCTTGCGGTAGAGTTCGAGTAGCATGTCATGATGGTCGATCTCTTCTTCCGCCATCGTGTCGTACATCGCCGCCATGTCGGGGTAAGAACCCCGCAGGGCGCCGGCGAAAGAGCGGTAGATGCGGTTGTCTTCGTCTTCGTTGGAAATAGCGAGCGCCAGAACTTCCTGTTCACTCAAATCGGAAAAGCGCTTCACGGGGGATCGCCTCAGTGCCGGATTACCATATTAGAACGCCTCTAAAGTTTAAAGCTAGAGCGGGCGTGGATGGAAGCTGAATCGAAAGTCCATGGCGGAGGGGCGCTTGAAAGCGGCGGGTAGGAGAATGCCAAGATGCGAGATTTGCCAAGGCGGTGCCGGAGTTCGTTCACATGCAGCTTGATTCCATGCGCCGGGCGCTCGAGCCCATGCTGCGGCGCTCTTTCCATCTCTATTGGCGTTTCGCCCGCGGGCTGACGGTCGGCGTCCGTGCCCTGGTCATCGACGGTGCGGGACGGGTCTTTCTGGTCAAGCACAGCTACATCGCCGGCTGGCATTTGCCGGGCGGCGGCGTCGAGGTCGGTGAAACGCTTGCGAAAGCCCTTGAGCGCGAATTGCGTGAGGAAGGCAACATCGAACTTACCGGTCCCGCGCCTCTCTTTGCCATCTATTACAATCGGCGTGTGTCGCGTCGCGATCACGTCGCGCTCTATGTGGTTCGTTTTTTCCGTCAGAATGGTCCGCCGCAGCCGAACCATGAAATCGCGGCGCACGGGTTTTTCCCGCCCGATGCTCTTCCGGCAGATACAACGCGCGCGACGCGGGCGCGCATCGCCGAGGTGCTCGAACCAATCACGGCTGCCGAGGTTTGGTGAATTTCGGAAACGCCACGATATCACGATCTTGTAATTCAATCTGCGTCATTCGGTCATTTGTCTCGCCTGCCGGGAACCACCACGTCCGCATGTAAGTTGTTTAGTGGGTTGTCGGCAGCGATTGAAGTCGCAGAAGGAGAGACTCTGATGCGAAAGAAGATACTAGCGCTCGCCGCGGCCGTGGCGCTTGGCACCGCGACGATGAGCACGGGCGCGTTTGCAATGGGACACGGAGGCGGAGGTGGCGGCCACGTTGGCGGTGGGGCTCACTTCGGCGGAGCGCACGTTGGCGGCGGGGCTCACTTCGGTGGAGCGCACTTTGCCGGCGGACCCCATTTCGGCGGAGCTCGTGTCGCCGGCGGTCATTGGGCCGGCGGCTGGCACGGCGACGGTTGGCGCGGCGGTTGGGGTCGTGGCTATGGGTACCGCCGCGGCTGGGGATGGGGCCCTGGCATAGGGCTTGGCTTGGGCCTGGGCGGCCTCTACGCCTATGACGGTTACCCGGGCTATTGCGGTTATCCCTACTACGATTGCGGCCCCTATTATCCCTGGTAATCCGTGTTCGGAGTTACGGCTGTCGCGCCCCTCGGGGCGCGCCAGCCGATTTCTTTATGTTGAGCCAAACCGACCGCGGTCGTGCGGCAGGGTGAAGTCGATGAGCGGCCCGATCGGCACGATGCCGGTCGGGTTTACGTTGCGATGGCTGCCGTAATAGTGCCGCTTGATGTGATCCATACTGACGGTCTCGGCGATACCGGGCACTTGATAAAGGTCGCGCAGGTAATTCCACAGGTTCGGATAGTCGATGATGCGCCGCAAATTGCATTTGAAGTGGCTGTAATAAACCGCATCGAAACGGACCAGCGTCGTAAATAATCGCCAATCGGCTTCGGTGATCTGGCGCCCGACCAGATAACGTTGCCGCGACAGCTGCTCTTCAAGTTGATCGAGCGTGGCGAACACGGCGCGCGCGGCCTCTTCATACGCAGCCTGCGTGGTGGCAAAGCCCGAGCGATAGACGCCGTTGTTGACGGTATCGTAGACGAGGTCGTTGATGCGGTCGATTTCGCCGCGCAATTCCGCCGGGTAATAGTCGGTGCGTACATCGGTGAATGCATCGAATGCGGAATTGAGCATCCGGATGATTTCGGAGGATTCGTTGTTGACGATGGTGCGCTGCTTCTTGTCCCAAAGCACGGGCACACTGGCGCGGCCGCTGTAGTGCGGATCGGCGAGCACGTAGATGTCGGCAAGTACGGATTTGCCGTTGATGGTGTCGAGCGTCGCGCCCGGTTCGGTGCCGAATTCCCAGCCCTTTTTGCCGAGCAGCGCGACCGTTACCGAGACCGAAATCACGGTCTCGAGTTTTTTCAGTTTGCGGAAAATCAGAGTGCGATGCGCCCACGGACAGGCGAGTGAAACATAAAGATGATAGCGGTCTTTTTCAGCGGCAAACCCGCCTTTGCCGGTTGGCCCAGGACTGCCATTCGCCGTGATAAAATTGTGGAATGCTGTAGGTTTCCGGACAAAACGACCGTCCTGGACCCGCATATCTACATCTTGCCAAGCACCGTCGACGAGCAGGCCCATTGTTGTCTCCGTTGAGTCGCTGAGGTGGATGTAGGCATTCCCTCGGCGATCGTTAGTGTTCGGCTGGACCCGGACTTGCGCAGGTGCTACGCGGCGGCGCCATGACCGACATCTCGCTGACCATTTTGCCGGAGACGGCGCACGACGCGCCGGCCATCGAGCGCCTGCATGAGCGCACGTTCGGTCCGGGGCGATACGCCAAGACCGCGTACCGTCTGCGAGAGCAGGTGTCACACCGCCTTGATCTGTCATTCACCGCGCGCATCGGCACGTTGTTGGTCGGTTCGGTGCGGCTCTCACCGGTGCGCATTGGTGAAGCCAAGGCATTGCTGCTTGGCCCGCTCACTGTAGAGCCGCCGTTTCGCGAACGGGGCGTTGGTCAGGCTCTGATCGCACGCGCGCTGGAAGCGGCACGCGCGAACAGCCACCGGCTGGTGCTCCTGGTTGGCGACGAGCCGTACTATGGAAAATGCGGTTTCAAACCCGTCCCGCCGGGCCGCGCAATCATGCCTGGTCCAGTCGATCCCAACAGGCTCCTGGTCGCCGAATTGACCGACGGCGCGTTTGAAGGCGTGTCCGGGCCGGTGCGGCCCGAGTGGGAGCAATGATCGCCTGAATCGCTGCGTTGCTCAACGCGCTCTCAGGCGCCGCAGAAGCTTCATTGCGATGGTAGTGGAACCAAAACCGGGCCTTTCGGTTACCAAACGCGAAAGGAACCGGCCATGTCTTTCCTGAAATGGGCGTTGATTTTCTTGTTGATTTCGCTTGTCGCGGCGTTGTTCGGATTCACCGGCATATCGGCTGCGACCGCCGATATCGCGCGCATCCTGTTCTTTATTTTCGTCGTGATTTTTCTGGTGTTGCTGGTCCTGGGGCTTACCGTCTTTCGAGTTTGACGCGTATGCGCGTAGTGCAAGGTTGCGCTACCGCTCAGCGACCTTCTCGCGCCCAGGTACCGGCCAGACTGCCGAGTAAAAGCAGAAGACCGAGCAGACCGGCAAATACCGGCAGCACGCCGATACCACGGATGATGCTGGAATCGCGCATCTTCAGGCCGATCCAGTCGTCGCCCTTATAGGTGTCGCCGGAGTGCACGGCGAGCACGCGCGGCACGCTTTCGCCGCTTCCGTTATCAAGCCGGCGGGAATCGCCGCCGGTCGCGGTGGCGATCGGCGCCAGCACCTCGGTCGTCGAGGTCACTTCGGCGAATTCGCGCGGGTTGGCAGGACCGATGTTGACGAGCGCGTTGAGCTTGCCGTCGGTCGCGCGCCACAGCCCAAGCTCCTTCGTCGTCACGCTTGCTGACCATGCTCCAGGTTTAACCGCGGTCAATTTGAGCGTTGAGGTCGCGCCCGAAGGTGAGGTTACGGTGACCGGGGCAACGTCATCGGCCATGGTCTGGCGCCGTATCAGAAGTTCGTGGCCGCGGACTTCGAGCCGAAGCGCTTCCTCCTCAAGATCCGGTTCTTTCATCAGCCAGTGCGACAGCCTGCGCAGCAGATCGAGATGCGGGCCGCCGCCCTGGAAGCCGCGCGCCCACAGCCAGATGTGATCGGACAGGAGCAGCGCAACGCGGCCTTCGCCTTCGCGCGACAGTACCAGAAGCGGCTTGTTGTCGGGCCCTTCCAGGACCGCCGTGCCGGTCGGCTTTCTGGTATCGACAACACGGAACCACTGGCTCCAGTGCGGTGGGTCGCTGTCCGATCCTTCGAGGTCGCGCGTTACCGGATGGCGCTTGCCAAGCTCGGTGAGGCGGGCGCGGAAGCCGCGCTCGGTGACGTTGCCGTCGGGCTCGGCGGGGAGGATGGCGTCCAGCGGCGTGCGCCAAATACTGGTCTGGCTCGCGTAGTCCGGACCCGCGGCGACCAGTACTGCGCCGCCTTCGCGGACAAAGCGGGTGATGTTGTCGAAATAGATCAGCGGCAGCACACCCTGACGCGCGTAGCGGTCAAAAATGATGAGCTGGAATTCGCCGATCTTCTGCTGGAACAGTTCACGGGTCGGAAAGGCGATCAAGGAAAGCTCGTTGATCGGCGTGCCGTCCTGCTTTTCGGGCGGGCGCAAAATGGTGAAATGAACGAGATCGACCGAAGCGTCCGACTTGAGCAGGTTGCGCCAGGTACGCTCGCCGGCGTGCGGTTCGCCCGACACTAGAAGCACGCGCAGCTTGTCGCGTACTCCATCGATCGTGACCACGGCGCGGTTGTTGACCGTTGTCAGTTCGCCGGCGAGCGGCGCGGCTTCGATCTCAACAATATTCTGCCCGCCATGCGGGATCGGGATATCGACCCGTTGTGGCGTTCCGACCTGGACAGTTCGCGTCTCCACGACATCGCCGTCGCGACGCACGGTAACCGAGGCGGTGCGCTCTTTGGCGCCGTGATCCTCGACCTGATAGGTCACGGTCTGTGACTGGCCGACGATGCCGAAGCGAGGCGCGGCAAGGAGCGCTACGCGCCGGTCGCGCTCATTCTTGTTGCCGGTAATGAGCGCGTGAAGCGGCGCAGCAAAACCGAGCGCGCCGACGTCGGTCGGTACATCGTGGACGCGGCCATCGGTGATCATTATGGCGCCGGCGATGCGATCGGCCGGGACGTCGGCAACCGCTGCAGCGAGCGCTGTGAACAATCGCGTGCCGTCGGTCTCACCGTCCGATTGCCCGGCTTCCACGACACGGACATCAAGGCCGGGAATGCGGCTCAGCCGGCCGACGATTGCGGCGCGCGCCGCTTCGGTCTGCCGGGCCCGCTCGCCGAAATTCTGGCTCGGACTTTTGTCGACCACGACGACGGCGACCGACGACAGCGGCTCGCGGTCCTCCCGGGTCAGCGAGGGGTTGGCGAGGGCGAGCACGATAAACGCGAGCGCCAGCGATCGCACAACGGCGCCATGGCTGCGTGATACGAACAACAGCAGCGACAGGACGATAGCCGCGGCGACGGCAACCCACAGCACCGGCATTCCAACGAGCGGAGCGAACGCGACGCCGAAGTTCAATGCGTCCTCCTACTGCCCCAATCGCTCAAGCAGGGCCGGTACATGAACCTGGTCTGCCTTGTAATTGCCGGTGAGCGTGTACATCACGATGTTGACGCCGGCGCGGAACGCGAGCTCGCGCTGGCGTGGCTCGCCTTCGACCATCGGCAACATCGGCTGACCGTCGGACTGAATAGCCCAGGCTCCGGCCAGGTCGTTCGAGGTGATAATGATCGACGACACGCCGTCGCCACCGCGCGCCGGCCGGGATGACGCCTGGTCCTCGCTTACCGCCGGCAAAGCCTCGACCCAGAGCTGACCGGAATTGAAGCGGCCGGGGAAGTCGCGCAGCAGATAAAACGTTTTCGTCAGCACGTGATCGCGCGGTACCGGTTCGAGTTCGGGGATGTCGAGCGATGACAGGATTTTGCGGAGTTCAAGCATGCCGGCGCTGCGCGTCTCGCCGCCGGGGCCCGGCGGGGCCGTAACCGCGTCGCGGGTGTCGAACAGGACTGTACCGCCCTGTTTCATGTAGGTATCGATGCGCTTGAGCGTTTCATCGGACGGACGCGCGGCGCCGGGGACGATCGGCCAATAGATCAACGGATAGAAAGCAAGTTCATCGCGGGTGATGTCGAGGCCGGCGGGCTCTCCCGCCTCAAGCGCGGTGCGCTGCGCGAGAAACAGCGTCAGTCCGCCAAGGCCCGCTTTGCTGATCAAGTCGACGTCGCGATTGCCGGTGACGACGTAAGCGAGCTTGGTTTCGAGCGCGGCGCGCGGCACGTCATCGTTCGGTAAATCGTTGGCGCGAGCGTGCGGCACGCTAAGCGCCAGCGCCGAAAGGATCAGCACAGTCACAGCGGTCGCGCGAGAAATGCGCGGAATGAGCCGGCCAATGCCGCCGCCAAGATAAAGCACAAGCAGCGTATCGAGCAGCAACAGGCCGAGCGCTGCGAGCAGTATGGGTCCGCGCAGATCTTGCGGCTCGGTCTTGCGGTAGAAGTCGTGGCTCGCGTTGGCAAGCGCCGAGAAATCAAGTGGCGTCAGCCGATCCGTGGCAGTGAGCGTGTTAACGGCCAGAAGATTCTCCGGCGGACCATAAAAGCCCGGCGGATGATCGGCGGTGGCGCTCCCGGAAAAATCCGTCGGCACCGGGCGCGCCGTCGCGGGCGGCGAGACGAAGAAGCCGAAGCCGTCGAGCACGCGGTTCGGCGCAACCGCTTCGTGTACATTCTTGGTCTTGCCGTTCTCGGCCTGCGCAACGTGCGCCGTGCCGGCAAGTGCGACAATGCGCTTGAGCATTTCCACGAAGGTGCCGGAAAGCGGCAAATCCGACCAGCGGGTATCGCCGGTGACGTGGAACAGCACAATCATTCCTTTGCCGCGGCGCGCCGCCGTGACCAGCGGCGTGCCGTCGGCAAGCGTCACCCAGGTGTTCTCGGTCACCGTTGCATCCGGTTCTGCAAGTACCTGCCGGCTGACCGTCACGTCGTTGGGCACCGCCATGCCATTGAATGGCGACTCGCGTGAAAAGGCGGCGAGCGGTTGCGGCTTGTCCCAGCTCAAGCTGCCGCCGAGGATTCGGCCGCCCCGCCGCAGCCGGACCGGAACGAGATCGTCATCGGAGGCAGCGAGCCGTGGACCGGCGAAACGCACCAGCACGCCGCCGTCTTCGATCCAGCGCGCGAGGCGATCATGGGCTTCGCCCGCGACATTGCCGACATCGGCGAGAATAAGCATCGGCAGGTGTTGATCGAGGAAGTGCGTTACGGCTTCCGCCGGCGACTCGCCTTGAGCGAGTCGAACGTCAGCGAACGGTCCGAGCGCGCGAGCGATGTAATAGCTCGACGAAAGCAGCGGTTGCGAGGTGTCGGCGGTCGCGCCAGAAACCACGCCGAGCGTACGGCGGCTCCAGCGCTTATCAAGCAATTGCACCGCGCCGGCGGAATGCTCGCCGGCGATCTCAATTCGGGCGATGTCGTTGCGGATTTCGACCGGCAGATCGAACTGCGCCTCGGTCTCGCTATCCGCCGCTTTGAAAGCAAAGAGCGCTTCGCCGAGCGTCAATCCCTTGAGGTCAAGCGCCCGCACGGTCCCGGCTGCTGCTGCGCCGGCGGAGGCCCGAGCCACCTTGACGCTGAGTGCGCCCGCAGCATTGTCGGCAGAAGCGAGCGCGAGCGGCTGCGGAATGCCGCCGGAGACGATCGTGACCGGACGCGCTTCAATCAGCTGCGCGAGGTTTTTCACGAACTCGGCGCCGTGACCGACATCGGTTGCATCGGACAGCCAAACCACCTCGACATCGCGCGCATCGGCAAGAAAGCGTCTGATGGCTGGCAACGCCTCCGAGCGATCGACGGTGTTCGGCACCGGCTTGATCTGTTGCAGCCGCACCCGCGCCGAACCGGCCGTGCCGAAGGAAATGTCGCGTGGTCCTTCAGAGAGCGGGATCAGCGCGATCGCGCGATGATCGTTCTCGGCGCGCGAAATAATATCTTCGCCGGTGCGAAGCCGCGCTTCCCAGGCGGCGGCCGCCGTCCAGCCGTCATCAATCAGGATTGCAATGGGCGCCTTTGTTTTCACTGTCGCGAGCGGCGGGTTCCACAATGGACCGGCTGCGGCGATGATGACAAGGGCCGCGAGCGCAAGCCGCATTACGGTCAGCCACCACGGCGCGCGCGCAGGAGTTTCCTCTTTCGGCGCGATCTCGAGCAGGAGGCGTGTCGGTGGGAAGTCGATGCGGCGCGGGCGTGGCGGGATCAATCGCAGCAGCCACCACAGCACTGGCAGCGTGAGCAGCCCAATCAGCACCAGCGGTTCGGCAAAGCCGAGTGGAAGTCCGGCAATCATGCCGAAACCCTCGGCGCGGCCCCGGCGTGCGAATGCATGCCATCGGCGAGTGCCGCGCCGATGCGGGCGTGCAGCGCCAAGAGAAGCTCGCTAGCCGGACGGTCGGTGCGGTGGATGATAAAGCTCCAGGCCAGCCGGTCGGTCTCGCTGCGGATTTCGGCGCGGTGCCGCGCCACCCGCGCCGTGTAATCAGTCCGCCAGATTTGCGCGCGGCCCGCGGTGATCCGGCCACCGCCCTCGGGTTCGACAAATTCAATGCGGCCCCAATAGGGGAAAGTCTCCTCGGCCGGATCGACGATCTGCACGACGTGACCGCGGGCGCCGTTGCCCGCAAGCTGTGCGATCATGCGGCGCAAGTCGCCGATATCGCTCCACAGATCGGAGAGCAGCACGACCTCGGCAAGCGGCGAGGCGGAAAAGTTTGACGGCAAGCTGGTGCGCTCGCTGCGATCGTGCACGATCGCCTGCGCCATGCGCTCGACGACATTGCGGCTGCCAGTCGGATGCATCAGGCCGGGTATGCCAATACGCTCACCGCCTTCGACCAGAACTTCCGCGAGCGCCAACGCGACGACAAGAGCCCGGTACAGTTTGGTGTCGCGCACCAGCGGCGAAGCAAACACCATCGACGGCGAACGATCGGGCCAGATCCACACCGTGTGCGCCGCTTCCCATTCCTGTTCGCGCACATACAGATGATCGTCGCGCGCCGAGCGCCGCCAATCGACGCGGGAAGCGGGTTCGCCGGATACGAAGCGGCGATACTGCCAAAAATTTTCCCCGGATCCGGCGCGGCGCCGTCCGTGCAGGCCGTGGAGCACGGTCGCTGCCACCTGCCGCGCTTCCAGGATCAATCGCGGCATGGAAGCGGCGAGCGTCCGTCCTTCGCCTACCGCACGCTGTACTGCCGGCCGGTCGTGATTGACTGCGCGCCTTCCTTCGAGCGCCATCCGGCTATCCGATCCGGGTTTTCAGGCGGGCAATCACTGCTTCGATACTTTCGCCTTCGGCGCGTGCGGTGAAAGTAAGCGCCATGCGGTGCTTGAGCACGGGCTCGGCGAGATCGAGCACGTCGTCAATCGAAGGCGCGAGGCGTCGGTCGAGCAGAGCCCGCGCGCGTACCGCAAGCATGAGCGCCTGGCTCGCGCGCGGGGAGGGACCCCAGGCGATCAGCTTGGCAGCATCGCCGCCTTCCGGCCCAGGCCGCGCCGAACGCACCAGCGCGAGAATTGCCTCGACCACCGATTCGCTGACCGGCAACCGCCGCACCAGACGCTGAGCGGTCATCAGATCTTCCGCGGTTATCACCGGCCTTGCCCGCGCCTCTTCGGCGCCGGTCGTTTCAAACAAGATTCTTCGCTCAGCCGCGCGATCGGGATAGTCGACGTCGATCTCCATCAGAAAGCGGTCGAGCTGGGCTTCGGGAAGCGGATAGGTGCCTTCCTGCTCCAACGGGTTCTGCGTAGCGAGCACATGGAACGGACGCGGCAAATCGTGGCGCGTCCCGGCAACGGTGACATGCTGTTCCTGCATGGCTTGCAGCAGGGCCGACTGAGTACGAGGGCTGGCGCGGTTGATTTCGTCGGCCATCAGGAGCTGGGCAAACACCGGGCCCGACAGAAAACGGAAACTGCGTTTGCCGCTTTGATTTTCTTCGAGCACTTCGGTGCCGAGGATGTCAGAGGGCATCAAATCGGGCGTGAACTGGATGCGCCGCGCGTCGAGCCCAAGCACGATGCCCATGGTTTCCACGAGCTTGGTCTTGGCGAGGCCCGGGACGCCGAGCAGGAGCGCGTGTCCGCCTGACAGAATTGTAACGAGAGCCTGCTCGATAACCTTGTCCTGGCCAAAGATGACCGTGCCGATCGCTTCCTTGGCCGTGCGTACATGATCGGCGCTCGATTCGGCCGCGCGGACGATCATGTCTTCGAGCTTTTCGAGGCCCTCTCCGCTGACAGCGGCCATGCTTAACTCCTTGTCTTGCGCCGCACCGAATATCGAATCAGATTCGCGGCATCGGTACGAATCAAAGCGTCCGGCTTTGCACCGCTATTGCAATGCAATATACGCGCCAGCGTCATGCGAACGGACTTGCGGCAATTCTTCCATCCACAGGGAACACAGCCTAACTTCGGCGCGGAAGTGATTGCATCACGGCGATCACGATTCCGCGAGGATGCTGACCCCCGGACGTAAGCTCCAAGCGTGGAAGTTCAAGGCAAACAATGGCGAAGGAAGGGCAGTCGGGCCTGGAAGCGATCACTGGCGCGTTAGGTCGCGCCAGCAAGGGGAAAGGGCCGCCTCCAGTCGAACGCTGGAATCCGCCCTACTGCGGCGATCTCGACATGCGCATCGCTGCCGATGGCACATGGTTCTACCTAAAGACCCCCATTGGTCGCCCGGCGCTGGTTAAACTGTTCGCGTCCGTGCTCAAGCGCGAAGGCGACAAATATTTTCTGGTTACGCCAGTGGAAAAGTGCGGGATTGAGGTGGATGACGCGCCCTTTCTCGCCGTCGAGCTCGACATCCAAGAATCACCCGACGGGCGGGTGTTAAACTTTCGCACCAACGTGGACGACTGGGTCTGCTGCGGGCCGGAGCATGCGTTGCGTTTCGAGCCGGAAACCGGGACCGGGGGCTTAAAGCCGTATCTTCACGTTCGCCGCGACCTTTGGGCGAAAGTGACGCGCACGCTGTTCTTCGACCTTGTCGAGCTCGGCGAGGAGCGCGAGGTCGAGGGTGAGGCTATGTTCGGGGTGATGTCGATGGGCGTTTTCTTTCCCATGGCGCCGGCCGACCAGGTGAGGGATTTTGCGTGAACCAGCAATTGGCGTCGCTGCCCCGCGGGGTGGCGGAAGATTTTTTTGATCGCGCGCGGGCGCGGCTCGCGCTCGAAGTGCCGCCCGCGCTCACCGATCCGATGGCGGAAGGCGCCCGCGGCGATCTCGACCTTAATCCATCGATGTGGGAGCGGGCCGGTGTTGCGGCGACCAAGCCCGCGGCCGTGCTCATCCCGGTCATCGAACGCAGCGAACCGATGGTGTTGTTCACGATCCGCACGCAGCAACTCGCCAGTCACGCCGGGCAGGTCGCTTTTCCAGGCGGCAAGATCGATCCCGGCGATGAGACTCCGGTCGCTGCGGCGCTGCGCGAAGCAAGCGAAGAGATTGGCCTCGCGCCGTCGCTGATCGAGCCACTCGGCTATCTCGATCTTTATCTCACCTTTTCCGGCTTTCGCATTCTGCCGACGGTCGCCCGCGTCAAGCCGGACTTTGCGCTGATGCTCAATCCGCGTGAGGTGACCGAGACATTCGAAGTTCCGCTCGCCTTCCTGATGACGCCAGACAATCTGCAGCGCCGCAGCCGCGAGTGGAAAGGCATCATGCGCGAATATTACGCGATACCGTTCGGCGATCGGTACATTTGGGGCATCACCGCGGGCATCGTGCGCAACCTCTACGACCGGGTCTGGGCATGATTCGTCCAATCGCCACCGAGTTCGGACTCTTTCTCATTCCGTTTGTCCTGTATGCCGCATTTCTCTTGGCGACACGTGCCGGCGTCCTGCAGCCCGATGCGTGGACGTTGCGTCGCGTCGCCGGACTCGTCATCGTTTCGCTTGCTCTGATGGGAGGAAGCTTCGCCGTGCTTGCGCAGTTCTCGGGCGCGCCGCCGGGCTCGACCTATGTGCCGGCGCATGTTGAGGGCGGCAAGTTCGTCCCGGGGACCACGCGGTGACGGACGCGCCGCATCTGGGTGATGCCGCCTGGCTTCGACAAGGCGAAGTCGCCGATTTGCTGAAGCTGCTCAATCGCGACGGCGAAGAAGCGCGCGTCGTCGGCGGCGCGGTGCGCAACGCCTTGCTTGGGCTTCCAGTGGCCGAAATCGATGTGGCCACAACCGCGCTGCCTGAAGACGTCATGCGGCGCGTGGTGGCGGCGGGCGGCAAAGCTGTCCCAACCGGCATCGAACACGGCACCATCACCGCACTGATCGATCATCATCCCGTTGAGGTGACGACGCTGCGTCAGGATGTCGAAACCTTTGGCCGCAAGGCGCGTGTGGCGTTCGGGCGCGATTGGAAGAGGGATGCCGAGCGGCGCGATTTCACCATCAATGCGCTGTCAGTCGCATCCGATGGCACGGTGTACGATTATGTCGGAGGCTTTGACGACATCGCTGCGCAGCGCGTCCGCTTCATCGGCGAGCCGCAGCGGCGGATCGAAGAAGACTATCTGCGCATTCTGCGGTTCTTTCGCTTTCACGCGCTGTTCGGCGCGGGAGCGCCCGATGGAGCCGGAGTGGCTGCCTGCATCAGGGCGCGCGGTGGCCTTGAGACACTGTCGCGCGAGCGCGTGCGGACCGAAATGCTCAAGCTGCTTGTCGCCCGGCGAGCGACGCCGGCGCTGGTGGTGATGGCCGAAGGCGGCCTTCTTGGCCTGGTACTTGGCGGTGTGGCTTTCCTCGCCAGCTTCGAGAATATGGTCAAAGCTGAAACGGCGCTCGGCCTCGAGCCGGATGCGGTCCGCCGCCTCGGTGCGCTCGGCGTTTGGGTCGCCGAGGATGCCGAACGGCTCACGCAGCGGCTGCGGCTCGCCAATGCCGAGTCGGAGCGGCTGTTGGCGCTCGAACATTGGTGGCGCGTGGCGCCGCAGCACGATGCGCAAGCCGCGCATGCGCTCCTTTATGATCTCGGCCCGCAATCATTTGCTGATCGCGTGCTGATCGCGTGGTCGCGCTCGGAGGCCGGTGCTGCAGATCATGTCTGGCGCGAGCTTGCGACTTTGCCGCAACGCTGGACGGCGCCGGTGTTCCAGCTGAAAGCCGCTGACTTCACCCGTCGCGGCGTTCCCACGGGGCCGGCTCTCGGCGTCGCCTTGCGCGCAGCCGAGAAAGCCTGGATCGGGGAAGACTTTCCGTCTGATCGCGCAGCGCTGGAGGCAATTGCCGACCGGGCCGCGCGGCATGTGTCGGTGCCCAGTTAGGCGCGCGAAAAATGCCGACCCGCGGATGATCGAATTACGACATCCGCTCGCGCAGGGACCGCAGCCGTCGGCGCGCAACCGGCGCAAACTCCGCAAACCGCGGCCGCATCTGCGCCATGACGCGGCGCGGACGCATGCGCTCGACCTGCATCTCGTTGCCGCGCCAGACAAAGTCATCGCCGCGCAATGCCTTGAAGAACAGCACCGGCAACGTCAGATCACGGGCCAGACAATAAAACGGATAGAATGCCGAGAGATGCCAGCCGGCAATGGCGGCCAGCAAGGTTTCGCTCCCATACCAAAGCGCGCCGAGCGCGGTCACACTAAGCGCTGGCGGCAACCCATAATGTGGCGCGGCGACGGCCAGCGCGCTCATCGGCAGCAAGCCGCCCGATAGGGCTTCCGGCAGGAAGTAGACCAAAAAGCTGGCCCGGCGCAGCCGCGCCCAGCGCAGCTGACGGTTCCAGACCTCGGCAGCGGTGCGATAGCCGAGCGGCTGGGGGAATGGCTGATCCACCAGCCGCACCTTGAGACCGGCGTTGCGCACGATCTTCGTTGAGGCTGCATCTTCGGCGACCTCCTTGGCGAGGGTTTCGATGCCGCCGGCGCGTTCAAGATCGCCGCGGCGCCACAGCATGGTCTTGCCCTGGGCGAAGCCAAAACCCAACGCGTCGGCAACGTATTGCCACCGCGCCTGATAGGTATTGAGAAACGCGCATTCGAGTTCGGCCCAGACCCCTCGCGGCTTCGAACCGATCGGCGGCGATGCGACGAGGCCGGTGTCGGTCCGCCAACTCGTCATCAGGCGCTCAAGGTAATCCGCCGGCATCAGTACGTTTGAGTCGGCCAGCACAATCCAATCGTGTTGCGCCGCCCGCCAGCCCTTGAGCACGTTGTTGAGCTTCGGGTTATTGCTCACCTTGTCGTCGCCGATCAGCAGTTTTGCTTCGGCGCCGGGGTGCTCGGCCATCAGCGCTGAAATGAGCGGCATGACCGAATCCTTGGCGGACGCGACGCAGAACAGGATTTCGCAATGCGGATAGTCAAGTTCGAATGTCGTTCGCAATGTGTCGGCGGCATAATTGTCTACGCCGCATAGCGGACGCACGAGGCTGACCGGAGGAAATTCTTGACGTGACGGCGGTTCGGTCGACGTTCTCCTGCGCAAGCGGAGGCCCGCCATCCCGATACTTACAAAATGAATGGCGGTGGTAGCCAAACAGAAAGAAGCGGCGGCGAGAATCGGCGCTGTCATCACGGCGACACTTAGCCAACCGTCGTGACAACGCTGTGACTCCTTTGGAAAACAGCCTTAAAGGCCGCTTTAACTTGTGCCGCAATAGGCGGCATTAACGTTTGCTGTCATTTAGCTGCAATCGAATCAACCTATACGCCGGGCCATGTCGAATGACCGAGAGATCAAACATCGTGACACTTGAGCACGGCACGCGTCTGTTCCGTACTCTGTTCATTTCGGATGTTCATCTCGGCGCGCGCGGCTGCCAGGCCGAACGCCTTCTCGACTTCCTGCGGTATCACGACGCCGACACGATTTATCTCGTGGGCGATATCGTCGATGGCTGGCAATTGCGCCAGGGCTGGTATTGGCCGCAGCCGCACAACGACGTGGTGCAGAAGCTGCTGCGCAAAGCCCGCAAGGGCGCCCGCTTCGTCTACGTGCCCGGCAACCACGATGAGTTCCTGCGTGATTATTATGGCACGCATTTCGGTGGCATCGAGGTGGTGGAGACGGCGATCCACGAGGGCGCCGACGGCCGCCGCTATCTGGTCGTGCACGGCGACGTGTTCGACATGGTGGTCAAGCATGCGCGCTGGCTGGCGCTTCTCGGCGACACTGCCTACGATCTCGCCATCCTGATCAACCGCTACTTCAACGCGATTCGCCGCCGGCTGGGCTTTTCCTATTGGTCGCTGTCGCAATGGGCCAAGCGCAAGGTCAAGAACGCCGTGAACTATATCGGCGCATTCGAAGAGACGCTGGCCGAGGAAGCGCAACGCCGCAACGTCGACGGCGTCATTTGCGGCCATATCCATCACGCCGTGATCCACGACAATTTCGGCATCCGCTACATGAACTGCGGCGACTGGGTCGAGAGCTGCACGGCGCTGGTCGAGCATCGCGACGGGCGCTTTGAGATCCTCACCTGGTTCGAGACCGACGCGGCGCAGGCTACTCCCGGTCTGACCTTGGTTGATCCGGATGAGGAGACGGAAATCGCCGCTTGAACCTCACGCGCCCGTCGTAACCGGCGCGCCGGCCGCTTCGCGACGGCGGTAGATCAAGCCCATAGCCGCTATCGAAATCGCCGCAAGCAACATCGGTATTGACGCGGCTAAGAACAAATTCGTCGCTGCAAAGTGCCGCTGGATCAACATGCCCATTAATACCGGTCCGGCGATGCCGCCGAGGCGCCCGATTCCGAGCGCCCAGCCGATACCAGTTGAACGGATTGGCGCCGGATAAAACAAGGCTGAGAGCGCGATCACACTTTTCTGCCCGCCGCTGACGCAGAAGCCGGCGAAGAATGCAGTCGCCAGAAGAATCCACTCGGGGCGATCAAGCGTGACGCCAATCAGCGCCACGAGCACGACACCGGCGAGATAAAGGCACAACAGCGATCCGTACGCCCCGACCCGATCGATCGCGGGGCCGACGATGAACGCGGCGATAATGCCCCCCGTTGTTGTCAGGCTCGTTGCTGTGGCAACGGCCGTGAGTGAATAATAGTGATCGGTCAGAATGGTGGGCAGCCAAGTCTGCAGCGCATAGAACTCGGCAAGGTTGAGGGCGAAAACAAACCACAGCAACAGCGTCCCGGAAATTCGGCCGGCCTTGAACACGCTCCAGACCGCGCTGAGCTTTTCCTCCTGATCCGTTGTGAATGAGCTGGGCATCGCGGTGCCGGCGAGATGCGCGTCAATCCGTTGCAGAATGATCCAGATTTGATCCGGTTTCGCGCCGGCGCGTACCAGCTGGTCGAGCGAGTCCGGCAACAGCGCCAAGAGAATGCCCGAGAGGACGAGGGGAAAGCCGGCGCCGATCCACAGCAACGATCGCCAGCCGAACGGAATAAGCAGCCAGGCGGCGGCGACGCCGGCGACGACGAAGCCTAATGAGAACCCGCAATAGATCGCCAGCACGAAAGTCGCCCGCAGGCGCTTTGGGGTGTATTCGCTGGTCAGCGCGACCGCACTCGGTATTGCGGCGCCGAGACCGGCGCCGGTCAAGAAGCGCAGCACGATCAGTTCGGTGACGTTGGTCGCAAAAATCGTCACGCCGGTAAACAGTGCAAAGAAAATTGTGCTGATAATCAGCATGCGCCGATGACCGAAGCGGTCTGATAGCGGCGCAAGCGCAAGGTAGCCGACCATTAGGCCCACGAGAGCCGAAGCAAAGATCGGCCCAAACAACACCCGGGAGATGCCCCATTCCTTGGCCATCAGCGGAGCCATGTAGCTGATCGCCTGGGTATCGAAGCCGTCGATCAGCATGACGAGCCCGCACAGCAGCACGATCATGTACTGAAACGCGCTGATCCGGCCTTTATTGATGATGTCCGGTACGTGCATCGTTGCTGCTGCCACCGATCTCTCCCTTCGACTGTGTGCTGTTGTTGGTCGGGCGATTAGCTGTCCGCTTCCTGATCGCCGGAAGGAACAAACGGATCGGCGTAAAATTGCTCGGCCGGCAGTCCGCCGGTCCGGGTGAAGTCACGGCGCGCCGCCTCGATCATAAGCGGATTGCCACACGCATAGACCCGACATAGTGAGAGGTCGGGCAAATCTTGCAGGACGGCGGAATGTACGAAGCCGCGGCGTCCCTGCCAATCCGTACCCGGCTCGGAGAGCACCGGCACTATTTTGAGCCAGTCGGCCTGCGCCTGCCATGTCGCGAGCAGCGCCGGCAAATAAATGTCTGCGTTGCCACGTGCTCCCCAATAGAGTCTGGCCGGCCCGCGGACGCCGCGCTTGATCAAGTCCTGAACGATCGATTTGATTGGGGCGAACCCGGTTCCGGTGGCAACAAAGACTGCGGGCCCGCCGGAGCCGTCGCGGAGGAAGAATTCGCCGTAGGGAATCTCCACGTCGAGCTTGTCGCCTTTGGCCAGCGACGCCAGCACTTTTTCAGAGAAAATGCCGCCCGGCACGTGGCGAATATGCAGCTCGGCGCCGTCGCTCTCCTGTGGCGGATTGGCCATGGAGAAATTGCGGCTGTCGCCGTCGGCCATGATCACGCGCAAATACTGACCGGCGCGAAATTTCGCCCGCACGCCTGCCGGGAAACGCAATTGCAGAATGATCACGTCCGGCGTCGGCCGATGCAAGCGAAAGACGTTGGCTTTAATGCGCTTGCGGGCGGGCGGATCGCGTTTTTCGATACGGCCCGGTTTGATCGTCAGCGCGCTGAGTGGTTTTGCCTGGCACAGCAATGCCCCTTCGCGCGGGCCGCTGAAGCGCTGATGACGGATTGTGGCGGTACCTTCAGACAAAACGCCGGCGCAGGTCGAGCAGACGCCCTTGCGACACGAGTAGGGAATCGAGTAGCCGGCGCGCTCGGCGGCATCGAGCACCGTCTCGTCGGCCGCACAGGCGAACGCGATGTCAGTTCCGGCGATGCGAATGTCGAACGTCATTGAGCCCCTCGACGCCTGTGCCGACCCCGGCAACAAGATGGATGGCGCGCAGGATGCCTGTGGGGTCGGCGATGCCGCGTCCGGCAATATCGAAGGCGCTGCCGTGTCCAACCGAAGAGAACACGATGCCGGCGCCCACCGTCAGAGCTGACGCGGTGCGGCCGGCGATGAGCTTGATCGGGATGTGACCCTGATCGTGGTACATGGCCACAAACCCGTCCAGGTCGGTGCGGCCGAGCAAAAGGTCCGCACCGGTCGGTCCTTCGACTGCGATGCCGGCGCGGCGCAGCCGCTCTGCCGCCGGCGCGGTGGTGCGGTCGTCATCATCGCCGAACAGTCCGCCTTCGCCGGCATGAGGATTAATGGCGCACAGCCCGATGCGCGGCTGCGCTATTCCAAGCGAGGTGAGTGTACTCGCGCAAATTTGTCCCGCCGCTTCCACGAGGTCGGGCGTCAGGCGCAGCAATGCGTTCTGCAACCGCTCGTGCAGAGTTGCATGAAGGATCCGCAGACGATCGCCGACCAGCATCAGAAAAACACGGTCTTCCGGCATTCCGCTTAAGCGGGCGATGAGACTTGGGTAGCCGCTAAACTGAATTCCGGCCGCGTTGACGGCAGCCTCGTTGTGCGGGCAGCCGACGACCGCGCGCGCATGGTTTGCGCCCACCCAGCCGAGCGCGGCCTCGACATAGGCGACTGTGGCGCGGCCGGCTGCAGCTTCGATGCGTCCCGGGACGAAAGCGTCGCGCGGCATCGCGCCGACGGGAAGAACATCGATCGTTCGTGCGACGGGCATAGCGCCGGCGGCAATTTCACGAACAGCGTAACCGCTCGCTGCCTGCGCTGCGTAGTGTCTGACGATGAAAGGATCGCCGACGAGAACGATTCGGAGCCGGCCGCCATCGAGTGCTGCGGCGGCTTTGACGGCGATTTCCGGGCCGATGCCGTTGGGGTCGCCGATGGCGAGCGCGATCGCAGGCGGCAATGCGCTCAAAGCGGCAAGGCCAGCAAAGTGTCGATCCGCGAACTGTCGCAAACGACGATACGCTCCACGAGTTTGGCGCTCTCGCCATTCAGGAGATAAAGATCGAGGTAACGGCCGGTGGCGAAGATGTCGGTCTCGCCGCCGTGCATGATGCGCGCCACCAGAAACGGCGTCTCGCTGCGCACGCCGCCGTCGCTCTGTGACAGAATCGATGGCATGCCGAGAATATGACGGTAGTTCTGTCGCTCGTAGACATTCGCCTCGCGCAGCGCCGATACCCGGTCGATCAACATGCCGCGCGAATTGGCAAAGACGATTCCGGCTTCCAGGCCCTCGCGATAATTGGCGGCGGTCGTGATCTTGTAGGTGCAGGGATCGCTGAAATAATCCGGCCAGCTTTCAAGGCGGTCGTCGTCGATGCAGCGTGCGTAGTCTGCCTGCATGCGCAATATGATCTGAAAAGCGTCCTGGGGCGTCATCGAGGTTCTTTGCTCACAGCTCCATATGGGCGCGATAGGCCTTCCAGAAGCCCCGGACCGACGCTTCGGTGACGCGGCTTTCGCTGCTTTCGGCGCCGCTGCCGCCCATTTCCAGGACGGCTTGCTCGTTCGGCGAGCCGGCAATGCCGCGCTGGACGAAGCCGCCGACGCAGCCGTCTTCCATCGAGACGTAGCCTGCCGGACCCACGAGGTTGGCCTGCTTGAGACGCGCCAGCCGCTGTTCCGCCGTGTCGTCGGCGAAGCCGAGGATGGTCCAATTCAGATCAGTGCTGCCGACCCCGCGCGGCACGATCTGCCGCACCGCGATGGCGTTCTGGATCTGCTGCAAGATGAAGGTCGGGAACACCGAAAGAATTTGCAGCGTGATGCCATCGGGGAATTCGTCAAAGCCCTGGAGCAATGAAGGATCGGCGAGCCGATACTGGCTGTCGGAACGAAGTTGCTGGCTCGCATATTCCTGATCACGTCCGGCGGCGCGATCGATCTGCGAATAGCTCACGTGATTGCCGCCGCTTTCGTCAACGATGATCGCTCCGGTTTGCGAAAGCCGGTTGATTTCGAATGTGGTGAAGAACAGGTGCAGGATACTTGCGTGGTAGGAGTCCTTCACGTTCTCCATGTAGAGTTTCCAGTTGTTCGGCAGCACCTGGGTGTAGCGCCCGATCACCACCGGCTTGTGGCCTGCAAGCACGCGCTCGATCCGCGCCATGATGGTATCGCCAATGTATTCTTCGATTGGCGGCACTTCTTCCGAGAAGCTTCCGAACACGAGGCCATGAACCAGCGCAATTCGCAGCTTGCGCGGTGAATGATCTTCCATGCGGAAGCTCGGCGGCATTCCGCCCTTGCCCTTGATGCCATCCTTGAACGCAACGCCGATCAGGTTGCCCTTCAGGTCGTAAGTCCATGCGTGATAGACGCAGCTGAAGTCCTTTTTGCTGGCGCCGTAAGTGTCGAGGCAAATGAGTGCACCGCGATGCGCACAGCGGTTCTCGAACGCGTAGATTTCGCCGTCGCTGTCGCGTGCGATAATCACCGGAGCGTCACCGACGAAACTGGTGCGAAAATCGCCCGGATTGGCTACCTCGGCTTCAAGGCAGAGATAATTCCATGAGTTTCCCTGGAATATTTGCACTTGTTCGGCGCGGTAGACGTCCTCGTTCTGGAAGGCCCAGTAGGGGACGCGGGTGAAGCCTTCGGGCCAGACGTGAACTTCGGTCGCGGCCGTTTCGATGCTCATGGTCGTCGGCTCCAGTGGATTTGCCGTCCCACACTATTCTGCCGACATTTTCAACGCCAGCATCGCGGGCCTGCTGTGCAACGGCTGCAATCCAGCCACTTGAGGGGACCCGAAAACGCTCCTATTGGCGATGCATGGACCTCGTTGTCAGGATCGAGCACTGGCCGTTGGCGGCTACGTTTGCAATCAGCCGCGGCAGCAAGACCGAAGCTGTCGTCGTGGTGGCCGAACTCAGCGACGGAAGTCATCGCGGCCGCGGCGAGTCCGTGCCCTATGCTCGTTACGGCGAAACTCCCGACGGTGTCGTGGCGGCAATTGAAGCGCTTCGCCCGGTTGCGCAACGCGGCTTCGACCGTTCGGCGCTTGCGCGCGCCTTGCCCGCCGGCGCAGCCCGTAACGCGCTCGATTGCGCCTGTTGGGACCTCAGCGCCAAACAGCAAGTCCGCAGCGTGCACGACTTGGCCGCGCTTCCAATCCCTAAGCCGCTCACAACCGCCTACACGATCTCGCTCGCTGCTGTTGCAGAAATGGCGGAGGCCGCCGAGCGCGCGGCGTGGCGGCCATTGCTGAAGGTCAAGCTGGGGGGTGGGCCGGATGATGGCAAGCGCATTGCGGCGGTCCGCCGCGCCGCGCCGCGATCAGAGCTCGTCGTCGACGCCAACGAGGGCTGGGACGCGGACAATCTGACGGCGAATCTCGCAGCCTGCGCCGATGCGGGCGTGACCCTTATCGAACAGCCGTTGCGCGAAGGTCGCGACGAAGCGCTTTTGAACAGCGCGCGGCCAATTCCGGTCTGTGCTGATGAGAGCGTGCACGATCGCGCTTCACTGGATTCGCTTGCGGGCAAATACGATGCCGTCAATATCAAGCTCGACAAAGCCGGTGGCTTGACCGAGGCATTGGCGCTTGCCGCCGAAGCCGAACGGCGCGGTTTTGCCATCATGGTGGGATGTATGGTTGCGACCTCGCTGGCGATGGCGCCGGCCATGCTGGTTGCGCAGCATGCGCGCTTCGTTGA
The DNA here is from genome assembly GCA_963791955.1 of uncultured Alphaproteobacteria bacterium. Taxonomy (GTDB): domain Bacteria; phylum Pseudomonadota; class Alphaproteobacteria; order Rhizobiales; family Xanthobacteraceae; genus BOG-931. The sequence continues at coordinate 96,304 of CAWBUO010000014.1, read as the reverse complement.
TCTTGATGGTCCGCTGCTGCTGGCAACAGATCGCGCCGACGGTCTGCGTTACGAAGGAAGCCTCGTCTATCCGGCTGAGCCGAAATTGTGGGGCTGAGGACGGGCTGGTTCGACGACGGTCGCGCCGGCGATGCGCCTGTGGGTATCTCGCCGCGCCGATCGTCACTACGGATTGCAGGGCTCACGGCATTGTGCTGTTTCAGTGATCGTCCGTCGAGGGAACGATGGCCAACGATCCTTTGTCATTGCCTGATCTCTTGGGCGAGTCACGCAGTGAGACTGACTACCAGGCCGTTCGCGCGGAACTCATGGCCACCAAGCACGGGCGTGACTTCCTTACCGAGTACGCGCGCCGCAATCTCGATCCTGACACGCGCAAGTTTGTGAGCACGGTGGCGCGGCTTGAGTCGGCCATGCGCGATCACCAGGTACCGCAAATACCCGCCACGATGTTGCAGGGCCTAAAGGGTTTGGCTCGGGCGATTGTGCAGTCGGAGGCGTTGTTTTTAGCAGCGGGTGATTCGGCGGCCGACGATCTCCTCGCTGTCGAGCGTATTCAGGATATCGCCATGGCATTACGCCGGCGGGACGTGGAACCCGCTCTGTGCGATGCTTTGGATGAAGCGGCGCGCGAAATCGGCGACGCCATGGTGCGCGGCAATGCGGCGATGGTTGGCAAATCGAGCAGTGCCTCATTGCTGCGCGATCTGCTGGAACGCGTCAACGACCTCATCGCACTCTGTGACTCGGCCACTAGCCCAGGCGCGAACGAGCGTGCCGGCGACGGTTTGCCGCGTGAAGCGGCGACATTCGATGAAAGCAAGAGCCGGGACGACGCCGGACCGCTCATCACCATCGCGGCCGAAAAAACTGCAAATGATGAAAGCCGAGGCGCTATCGATGCCGTACGGTTCGATAATACCGCAGACGAATTGTCGGCCGACTCTTGTGATGTGGACCTGTGTGGCCCCGAATGTGTCGGTCCAAAGCCTGACGGAGTGTCGCTGCCTTCGCCGGTTCCCGATGCCGAAGTGCAAGCGAGTCCGGAACAAGAATCAGGTGCCCGGTTCGAGCCGCAACGTGATCCTGTTCCTCAAGTCGCGGCCAAGGCGGAACAACCGGTCGGAGCGGAAATCGCTTTGCCGCCTGACATTTTGCCGCCAACGGAACCGGCAACCCAGCGCGCCCCCCAAAGTGCTTCGCTCCGAGCCATACTGAGTTTGAGCGAAGAGGAACTCATCGCGCTCTTCAGCTAGCCGTCGGTACTTTTCCTGGTCCGATTGCAACGACTCCGATTCGACTCAACTCAGTACCAGCGCGTATGTGGCGCCGATGTTCATTTGTTGTTAATCGAAAAGAGTCTCCCATGGTGTGATTCGGTAAGCGGCATGGAAGTTGCTTTCGATTGAGTTTGATACGGAGCGACAATCAGAGCAGGCGATTTGCACTCTAGGTCTGCCGGCCCTCTGTTTGTTGGTCCGCATATCACGATCATCTGGAGGCCACGATGCACAGACTCTTCTGTCCCACAGTGGCGGTTGTTGCGTTGTGCACGAGTATGGTTGCTTCAAGCAATGTGTCTGCGCGTGACGACGGTCGCTACGCCAACGAACCACTTCACGCATGGTTCGACCAGTTGGCGAGCGGAAAGGGGTTGTGTTGTTCGTTTGCCGACGGCGAGAGTGTCCAGGATGTGGATTGGGACACCCGGGATGGCCGTTATCGCGTGCGGCTCCACGGCGAATGGATCGTGGTTCCCGAGAACGCTTTGGTCACGGAGCCTAATCGTTTCGGCCCCGCGGTGGTGTGGCCCTACATGGATTCTGATGGGGCGACTCAAATCCGCTGCTTCTTGCCGGGTGCCGGCGCTTAGAGCGTAGTCCGCCTAATTTTCGCGCAAGCTGAATCTGGGCGGCGTTGCGTCTTTGGAATGAATCCTCGGTGCCCCGCGCGGCAACGAGTTGAACGGTGTCGGCTTGGTGTTGAGGTTCTGATGCGGAATGCGGCCGCTACGGGAACTCGAATCAACAGCACTAGGCCACGAGCCGCGAGAACAGCTCCGGATCGATATTGCCGCCGGATAGGACGGCCACAGCGACCTTGCCGGTGACCTCCACCTTGCCGGTCATCAGTGCGGCAAGCGCAACGGCGCCGCCTGGCTCGACCACAAGCTTCAATTCCGAAAACGCGAACGCGACCGCTGCCGCGACTTCTTCGTCGCTCGCCACCACGCCGGCGCCGACCAGCGATTGGTTGATCGCGAAGGTAAGCTTGCCGGGCATGCGCGCCATCAGTGCATCGCAAATCGTGCCGCTGAGTGCGGCATTTTGTTCGCGTTGTCCGCTGCGAAACGAGCGGGCGTGGTCGTCGAAGCCCTGCGGCTCGGCCGTGTAGAGCGCTGCGTTCGGCACGCGCGCCCGAACCGCTAGCGCAATGCCGGCAGTGAGCCCGCCGCCGGACGCGGTCACGACGACAATGTCGGGCTCGAGACCAAGCGCGTGCAAATCCTCGACGATCTCGAGGCCAGCGGTGCCTTGGCCGGCGATGATGAGAGCGTCATCGTAGGGCGGTACGATGACTGCTCCGCGCTGCGCCGCGATTTCACCGGCAATCGCTTCGCGATCGTCGCGGGCGCGGTCGTAAAGCACGATTTCCGCGCCGAGGGCCGCGGTCCGCTCGCGTTTGGCGCGTGGTGCGTCGCGCGGCATGACAATCACGCAGGACATCCCGAGAAGCCGCGCTGCCGCGGCCACGCCCTGGGCGTGATTTCCCGATGAGAACGCAACAACGCCGCCGGCGCGCTCGTCAGGCGGAATAGCAGCAAGCTTGTTGTAGGCGCCGCGGAACTTGAACGAGCCGGTGTGCTGCAGTGTTTCGGCTTTTAGAAAGACGCGCCCGCCGGTCATGGCGTCGAGGGCCGCGGAGGTCAGAAGCGGCGTATGCAAGGCAACCCCCGCAAGCCGGCGGGCGGCCTGGTCGACGTCTTCGGCGGTGGGCAAGGAAACCGAGGCTTCCATAGGTTGAACGGTAACGCCGGCGTCGGCTGGCAAGCAAGCCCGTCCGCAACGGTACCGCTTTTACTTGCCGCCACAATCGCGTGACCGGTCGAAAATTCCCATTTCAGCGCGGGCCTTTCGCTAAAGGCCTTATGCGATCGACAAATTACTGGTCGAACCGCCCCGCCGCGTGCGCCAGGAGCGTATAGACCTTGCCGGTGTCCGAAGTCAGGTAGTTGCGGACCACTGCCGGCCCTCGGTCGCCCCGCGAAACCTCCTCAAGTAGGCGCTCGAACTCGTGGATATATTGCTCCACGGTTTGACGAAACTCGGGATCCGCGCGGTACTTGCGGCGGATTTCTTCGAAAGCCCTTTGACCCTGCGGTGTGTAGAGACGCCGGTTGAACAGGTTGCGTTCGCCGCGCTTATAGCGCTCCCACAATTCAGCGACGGCATCGTGGTCGACCATCCGCGCGACGTCGACTGCAAGCGACTCGAGTGAGTCGACACCCTCGCGTCCCGTGCGCTCGTCGCCGCGAGCGCTTTCACGCGGGGAGGGCGCAATCGGCGGGCTATCCTCGCGAGAGGCGCGCGTCAGAAGATCGCTCAGCCAGCCATTCCCATTGCGGCCGTTGCCGCCGCCCTGTTGGACGTTTTGCGGTGCCTCCGGCCGCCGCGGCGGCGCACCCGTGATGTCGCTTCGCATCGCCGGCGGGGGGGTGGCGGTAATGTCGCCGCGTGGTGGTCGCACCGGTGCACGGGCAGGGGCCGCCGCCGCATAGGCGGGTTCCGGCTCACGCCGCATCGGCTCCGGCTCGCGCCGCGGCGGCTCCGCCTCCCGACGTATCGGCTCGGGCCTTGCAAGTTCGGGCCTCGCCGGCTCGGCGGTGTCGAGCGAGCGTCCATGACGGGCGACAATGCGATTGAGCTCCGCCAGGGCCTCGATCTGGTCGACGATGACACGGCGCATTTGTGCCGCGCTCTCGGCGGTTTCCTGAGGCAGTTCGAAGATGCCGCGCCGCAACTCGGCCCGCGTCGTCTCCAGCTCCTGCTGCATTTCCGCCGCCATTTGTTTCATGCCCTGCATGATCTCGGCGTAACGCTCGGCGGATTGCGTGAACATCGTGTGCACCTGAGCCGCGGCTTCGTCGTAGACCGCGTTAAAGGTTTCGCTGGTGCGCCTGCGCTCTTCCTCGGATGTGGTGCGGACAAGCTCGAACTGCTGTTCGATGACCTGCACGCTCTCATTGCTGGTCTCGGCAACGATGCCGGCGATTTCTCTCGCCCGCGACGACGCCGCATCAAGCGACTCGTCCAGCAGGCTGGAGAAACGCTGCAGTCGCTGGCCGAAATCCTCGGTCCGCGCGTCCAGCGTCGCAATTAACGTCTCGATGCTGCTGCGGCGGGCGGATATCGACTCCTCGCTGCGGCGATTGCTTTTCTCCACAAGCGCTACCGCTTCGGCGAGCGAGCGCCCGTGAGTGTTGAACTCAGCGGCGAGTTCGCCGAGATCGCCCAGGACCTGGCGTGTCACGGCGTTGAAGGTGCCAAGGTGCTTCTCAACGGCGGCGGCAGCAGTGTCGCTTTTGCCGCCGACGTCGTTCATGGCGGCGACGAATTCAGAGACGCGCGTCACCATCGTCCGCTCGAGCGAGCTCATGTTCTCGTGCGCGCCGCTGAGCACTTCCTGCAGCAAAATGTTGGCTTCGCGCAGGCGCTCGAATAGTGCGGTGGTGTCGGAACGCAACATGCCGTGCGTTTCCAGCATGTCGGCGACGGTCGCCGATGCGGTCTGTTTCGATTCCTCGATCGCTGTGCGGGTTGCGATATGCAGCTCCTCGATCGTTCGCGTAAGCGACGTTTTGGCTGCTTCGCTGACACCCTGAGCGCCCTGCTGCAATTGACCGAGCGTGCGGGTCATTGACGAGGTGGCATTCTGGCTGGCGTCGTTGATAAGCCGCGCAATCTCCTCGCTGTTGTCCATCATGGTCTGCGTAAAGGCGAAGCCCTTGGCCTCGATCGACTTAACCGCCTGATCGGTGATGCGGTTCACTTCGCCGGCGAATTCCTGGCCCTTGCTGGAAAGCGCCGCGATCAGCGTGTTCGACTTCTCGTCGAGCAGGCCGGTCATCTCACCGACGCGCCGCGTCACAGTGGCCGTTATTTCGTCGGCCCTGCCGGTAACATTACGAGCGACCTCGGCGCTGGCGCCGCTCAACGCGCGTTCGGCTTCACCGGCACTGCGGCTAATCGCTTCCGTCGTCGCCGCGGCGGTGCGGCCGATCGACTCGGCTGTCGTGGTGGCGGTGCGCGCCATCGCTTCGGTGGCGGTCGTGGTCGAGGTGGTAATCGCCTCAGCCGTCGTGGTGGCGGTGCGCGCCAACAGTTCGGTGGCATTCGTAGCCGAGGTATTGATCGCCTCGGCCGTCGTTGCCCCGGCGCGCGTCAGCAGCTCAGTGGCGTTGGCGGTGGTGTTGTTGATCGTTTCGTTGGCGACGGCCGCGCTCTTGTCGATACTGTTGCTGAGTGCGTTGGCGCTGCGATTGAGCGAGGCGGTCGCCTCCGCGGCGCTGCGGTTGAGGGCGTCAGTCGCCGCGGCGCTTGCTGCCGTGCTCTTGCCGAGCGCCTCAACCGTCTTGAGCGCGAGTTGACCAAGCGATTGCTCGGCGGTCTTTGAATTGGTCTTGATCGATTCGGAAAGTTCCTCAAGCCGGGCGTTGAGCAGGTCTGCGGCTCCGCGGCTGCGGGTCTCGATCTGCTGAACCACGGCCTCGGCGCGTCCGACGAGAAGATGCTCAAGATGACCGATGCGACCATCAAGCGTATTGGCAACCCGCACGGCTTGCGCGCCCAATGCCTTGTCGATCTCGGCGGTACGCTCGCCGATGGTCTCGGCAAGTTTAGCGGCCCGCGTATCGATCGTAGTGGTGACGTCGGCAATTCGCTTGTCGACTGCGCCAACGACTTCCTTGCCGCCCTCGGTGATCGTCTTGGCAATATCCAAAACGCGATTCGACAGCGCATCAGTCAGCGTCTGGCTGCGGCTGTCAAACGTTTCCTGGAAGTGCGAGAGACGCTGGTCGAGCAGGGTCGTGACTTCGGTGGTCTTGGACGTGACGCGATTATCGAACGTGTCGACATAGCTGCGCATCGATTCCGAGACGTCCTGGGTTCGCGCGCCAAGCCGTTCAACGAGTTCGGAACCGTAAGTTTTCACCGTGCGATCGAATTCGGTGAGATGCCGGGTGATGAGATTGCCGAGTGTCGAGGAATCGCGGGAAATCTTTTCGCCGAGCTCGGTCCCGGAATTGTTGACCATCTGCTCGAACGTGGACAGCCGCGACTGCAGCATGTCCTTGATCTCGTCGCCGCGCGCGGCCACGACTTCGGCGACGTGGTCGGCGCTGGCGCGCAGCGTTTCAGTCACCCGGTCGCTGCGCGAAATAAGGTCTTCGGCGATTCTGCCGCCGGCCTGTTCGATCTTCTTTGCGACATCGCCGCCCCGCAAATTAAGGTCGAGGATAACGGACTCGCCGGAGGCCTTGAGCGTTGAATTGACTTCCTCGGCGCGCGTCGCAATCGTTTCGGCCAATTGGCTGGAGGTGTTGACGATCGCGTCGGTCAGCTCTTGCGACCGCCCGACCATGATGTCGACGATGGCGAGCGACTTTTCCGAGAAGCCGTCAGTGACGCCGTCGAGCCGCGACGTCATCATGTCTTCGAGGCCACGCGCAATCTCGGCGAATTCCTCGCCGATATGCTCGGTTTTGAAATTGAGGCCCGTGGTGAGCTGGTCGCTCGCCGAGGCGATCGCTCGCGCGGTGTCGACGCTCACGGTCTCCAGCCGAACCAGCAGATCCTCGCCGCGCTCATTGAGCTGCTCGATCATGTTGTCGCCGATTTGACCAAGGGCGAGCGTTATGTGCTCGCCTTTTTCAGCGAGCGAATTGGTGATGCGCTCGGCGGCTGCATTGACCTGCTGTCCGACCAGATCGCTGATGGTGGACAGATCCTGCGTCAGATCGATCTGAACGTTGCTGATGGCGGAACGCACCTGCTCGGCCTGGCCGACCAGCGTGTCGCGTTGATTGGTCAGTTCCTGAATAAGGCCGCGGATGCGGACTTCGTTGTCGCTGTAGGTTCGCTCAAGCGAGGCGACCTCGTTATGTACCAGCGCTTCAAGTTCGCTGGCGCGCGCGAGCGCCCGCTCGACACCATCGCCCATGGCCGCGACTTCACGGCGGATCGCCTGACCGACGGTCACAATGGAATCCCGCGCCACGCCCTCGGGCTCGGCGAGCCGAACGGCGACTTGTGCCATCGACTGGGCAATCAGCCGAAGTTCCTGCGCGCGCCACGCCATGTGGGCAACACCGAAGAAGAAGATGATCGGTAGTAGCGCGGCCGCACCGAGGCCGATCATGATGGCGGCCGGCGAATGGCCGGGGCCAAGGGCAGCGTCGACATCGGACAGATAGGCCCACGACAGGGCGGCGCACCCGATCAGCCAAGCGACAGAGAATATGGCGGCGACGAAATAGGATGTGCGGGCAGGGCGGTTCTGCAGCGCCTGCAAAACCTGCCCAATGGATTGCTGATCGTCATTAGCCGCACGAAAGGTGCGGGGATCGCTGCCGCGGCCGTCAATATCGTCGTCGGAGGAGAGCGGGGGTAACACCGGGGGTACTTCGCGCCAGTGATCCGCCAAATCGCCGGACGGATCGGAAATGGACTCGGGCTGGCTAGCTAGGTCGCCATCGTCGTCGTGAATCTTGAGCGCTTCCTGGATCGCCGATAGCGCGGCTTCCGTCGGATCCACTATCTTTTTCGGGTTGTTGGCCATATCGGTCGTCGCCTCGCGATTGACACTGGACTGTACGGCGTGAGCCCGCCTTGGGAGGCTGGCTTTAACCGCGTCACAAGCGCGTTATCGTTCAAATCCCGCCGACACAGGGCTCCCCCGCCCTTAGATCGTGGTGCAAGTACGCCATCCTATCGGTCTGGCGGATCGAAAGAAACCGAGACTGGTAACCACCCTTTAATCATCGTTAACGGTTCAGTTACCATAAGCGGCCGTTCGATCGTCCCCGTAACCATTGTCATTGTGTTGCCAACAATACGGCCAGCGTGGGGCCGGAACCGGACTGGCCGAGCGCGAGATAGGCTCTTTCAGGACTTCGAGAAGCGCAATGGCCGTCCGGCGGGTGGGAGCGTCGGGGTAAGGACTCTCTTACTATCGCCGCGAAAGAAGGCGCCGCGAGCACCGCTACGCGGCGCAGATTTACCCGGCTTTCGACGCTCCTGTGCATGATGTGTCTCAAGTGGCAAAAAATGATCGGCGGGGAGAGCGATATGGCCGCGTTGAGGCTATTGGTTGAGCAGGGTCCAGAGCGAACCGACTGTGTCATCGACGAGGAGCATCTCGGACGAATGACGCTTGGCGACCGTGCCCTGGAACGGGAGGTTCTGGAGATTTTCGCCCGCCAGACCACGCTGAGCCTGGACCGCCTTGTCGGGGCCGAACCGGCGCGCGCCGCAGCTGTTGCCCATACGCTCAAAGGTTCAGCGCGCGGCGTCGGCGCGTGGCGCGTGGCGCGTGCCGCGGAGCGCTTGGAACAAGCCGCGGCCGGCAAATTCGACGACCAAGCGATTCAGGCGGCGATTGTAGAACTCGAAGCCGCCGCGATCGAAGTGCGTGAAGTTATTGGGGTGCGGCTCGGGGATCGCCTCGAAGAAATCGCGGCTGACACGCCGGGGCAACGATCGCGCGACCATTGACCTCCAGCTGATCACCGCTGCACTGGCGTCCTGCGACGCGACCCGATAGAAGACGGGCCGCCGGTCCTCCGCCTATTTCCCTTTCCCATCCTCCGGCTGACAAGCCGGCTTCAGCAGCGCCATGGTCAAGATCACATTTATCGATGTTCAGGGCACCGTACGCACAGTCGAGGGCGAGCCCGGCTCGACGCTGATGGAGACCGCGATCAAGCACGGTGTGCCGGGCATCGAGGCCGAATGCGGTGGCGCCTGCGCCTGCTCGACGTGTCATGTCTACGTCGACGAGGCTTGGCGGGAAAAGGTCGGCGAGCCGTCACCAATGGAGACGGACATGCTGGATTTTGCCTATGGGGTGCAACCGAACTCACGGCTGTCGTGCCAGATCAAAGTGAGCGAGGAACTCGACGGTCTCACCGTGCGAACGCCGGAGCGGCAGGCCTAGCCGGCATAAATCGAGCTTCCGCTGGGATAAATTCTGCTTTGGCGCCTTTGCCCGGCTTGCTCTTCCCCTGCCGCGGCCAGCGCGCTAGACACTCGCCACCACACCCCACCCCACCCAGCAGAGACGGTACGGATACGGCAAGGCAGAGACATGGGCGAAGCTATCAAGACTGACGTGGTCATCATCGGGGCGGGCCCGATTGGCCTTTTTGCGGTGTTCGAGCTCGGTCTGCTCGACATGAAAGCGCACCTGATCGACATTCTCGACAAGATCGGCGGACAGTGCGCGGAGCTTTATCCGGAAAAGCCGATCTACGACATTCCCGGCATCCCGGTGACGAGCGCACACGGTCTCGTTGACGGGCTGATGGAGCAGATCAAGCCCTTTAATCCGCAGTTTCATCTCAGCGAGATGGTCGAGAAGGTCGAGAAGATCGGCGATCCGCTGTTTCGCGTGACGACCGATCAGGGCAAGGAATTTGAATGCAAGGTCGTCGTGATTGCTGCCGGCGGCGGCTCGTTCCAGCCGAAGCGGCCGCCGATCCCGGGCGTCGAACCCTACGAAGGCAAGTCGCTGTTCTATTCGGTTCGCAAGATGGAGGCGTTTCGCGACAAACGCGTCCTCATTGTCGGTGGTGGTGACAGCGCGCTCGACTGGACGCTCAACCTTGCGCCGATAGCGAAACATCTGACGCTGCTGCATCGACGCAGCGAATTTCGCGCTGCGCCCGACAGTGTCAACAAAATGATGGCGCTGGTTGGCGACGGCAAAATCGATTTCGTGCTTGGCCAGGTCACTGCGCTGCACGGCGACGAGGGTCAGCTTGCAAAGGCCATGGTCAAAACCAATGACGGCTCGGTCATGGAGCTCGCCTGCGATGCGCTGCTGCCGTTCTTCGGCCTGACCATGAAGCTTGGGCCGGTCGCAAACTGGGGCTTTGAACTCAAGAACAACGAATTGATCCCGGTTGAGACGGCGGCTTTCGAGACCAGCACGCCCGGCATTTTCGCCATCGGCGACATCAACTGGTACCCCGGCAAGCTCAAACTCATTCTCTCCGGCTTCCACGAGGGGGCGCTGATGGCGCAAAGGGCCTATCACTACGTCTATCCGGAGAAGCGCTTGGTGTTCCAATACACCACGTCGTCGACGAGCCTGCAGAAGAAGCTCGGCGTGACGCCGCAGAAGACGCCACAGCCGGCTTAGCTAACCTTGGCGCTCGCGGAACGCCGACCGCAATCAGCGTGTCGCGATGCCCGACGCGTCGGTTACCACCAGATGCTGCGTCACGGGTGGCGGACCGGCCGGGATGATGCTTGGCTTTCTGCTGGCGCGCGCTGGCGTCGATGTTGTCGTGCTGGAGAAGCATGCGGATTTCCTGCGCGACTTCCGCGGCGATACCATTCATCCGTCGACGCTCGAATTGATGTACGAACTTGGATTGCTGGATGACTTTTTGAAGCTGCCGCATCAGAAGTTAGATCATTTGACCGCGCAGATTGGCGACGAACGTGTGCGAATGGTCGATCTGACCCACCTGCCGACCCGTTGCAAATACATCGCGCTGATGCCGCAATGGGACTTTCTCAATTTTCTCGCCGACCGCGGCAAACGCTACCCGACGTTCGATCTGCGCATGCGTGCCGAGGCAATTGATTTGATCGAGGAGGGCGGCCGCGTCGTTGGTGTGCGGGCGCGAACCCCGGACGGCGAACTTGCGATCCACGCCGATCTGGTCGTCGGCGCCGACGGCCGTCACTCCACGGTGCGCGAAAGGGCCGGATTTAAGAGCGACGATTACGGCGCGCCGATGGACGTGCTCTGGTTTCGGTTGCCGCGGGCGGAAAACGACGAGGCCGAGACGTTCGGTCACGTCGAAGCCGGCATGATGATGATCATGCTCAATCGCGGCGATTACTGGCAATGTGCGTTTGTCATTCCGAAGGGCGGGATTGACCGCCTGAAGGCTGATGGTTTTGACGCGTTCCGCACCTGCGTCGTGAGCATGTCGCCGTTTCTCGCCGACAGCGTCGCCGGACTGACAGGCTGGAACGACATCAAGCTCTTGACCGTCACTGTCGATCGGTTGCGGCAATGGTGGCGACCAGGGCTCATCTGCATCGGCGATGCCGCGCACGCCATGTCTCCGATTGGCGGCGTCGGCATCAACCTTGCCATTCAGGACGGCGTTGCCGCTGCAAACCGGCTTGCCGCGCCCCTGAAAGCCGGCGGGGCGGGCGATGATGATTTGCGGGCGATCCAGGCGCGCCGCGCTTTTCCGGCGCGCGTCACCCAGCAGATTCAGTTGATCATGCAAAATCAGATCGTCAGGCGGGTGCTGTCCGGCACTGAGCGGCCAAGGCCCCCCTTTATGTTGAAGTTGCTTGATCGCGTTCCGCTGTTGCAGCGCATTCCCGGCCGGCTCCTGGCCGTCGGCGTTCGGCCCGAGCATATCCACATGCCGGATATTTTAGCCTCGTCGTGAGCGATCGGCGGCCGCCGGACTTGAATCGGCGGCTCGCTCGCTCCATCTCCCAGCCGAACAATTTCGCCGGGATGCCGCCATGACCATAACTGAGGAAAGCCAATCCGAGAGCCGGCCGTTCGAGGCCGACGTCGCCAAGTTGCTGCAGCTGATGGTGCACTCGGTCTATTCCGAGAAGTCGGTTTTTCTCCGTGAACTGATTGCCAACGCCGCCGACGCTTGCGAGCGGTTGCGTTACGAAGCCATCGCCGTGCCGGCGCTGCTCGGGGACGATCCAAAGCCGCGTATCACGGTCGCGCTCGATGCCGACAAGCGGCAGCTCACAGTGGAGGACAATGGCATCGGCATGAGCCGCGACGAGATGGTCGAGGCGCTCGGCACCATTGCCCGCTCGGGTACCAAAGCGTTTCTCGACCGGATCGAGGCAGCCCAGGCGGATGAGGAAACCGCACTGATCGGGCGGTTTGGCGTGGGCTTTTATTCGGTGTTCATGGTGGCCGAGCGCGTTGAGGTGATTTCGCGGCGCGCCGGTTCGGATGGTGCTTTCGTGTGGTCGTCTGACGGCAAAGGCAGCTTCGCCGTGGCGCCGGTTGATCCGGTCGCGGTCGAAGCGCCGCGCCGCGGCACGCGCGTTGTGTTGCATTTGATGGAAAGCGCCAAAGAGTACACCGAACGTTTCACTGTCGAACGGCTGATCAAGGCGCAATCGGGCCATGTGCCGGTGCCGATTGCGATCATCGAGAAGTCTGGCGCCGAGGCCGCCGAGGTAACCGACGGTGCTGCGCTGTGGGCGAAACCAAAATCTTCGATTACCGCAGCCGAATACACGGACTTTTATCGCAGCATTGCCGGGCAGTTCGATGAGCCGGCCCTCACCATCCATTTCCACGCCGAAGGCCGGCACGATTACACGTCGTTGTTCTTCGTTCCCGGTTCGCGACCCTTCGATCTGTTCGATCCCGACCGGAAGGGCCGCATCAAACTCTACGTCAAGCGGGTGTTCATCACCGACGATGCGGACATCCTGCCGCGCTATCTGCGCTTCGTCCGCGGCCTGGTCGACAGCGCCGATCTGCCGCTCAACGTCTCGCGCGAAAAAATCCAGGAAAGCCCGCTTCTCGCCGCGATCAGAAAAGGCGCGACCAGCCGCGTGCTCAGCGAGCTGGAGCGGCTCGCCGACAAGGAGCCGGAAACCTATACGAAGATCTGGGATCTTTTCGGCGCCGTGCTGAAGGAAGGCATCTACGAAGATTTCGAGCGCCGCGACGCCATGATTGCATTGGCGCGTTTTAAGACGACCGGTCCGGCGGATACCTGGCGCAGCCTCAAGGACTATGTCGGCGCGCTAAAGCCCAACCAGACGGCGATCTACTATCTGGCCGGCGATAATATCGAACGGTTGAAGTCGTCGCCGCATCTGGAAGGATTCCGTGCGCGCGGCATCGAGGTGTTGCTGCTGCCGGATCCGGTCGACACGTTCTGGGTGATGTCGGGCGTATCGTTCGAGGGCAAGCCCTTCAAGTCGGTGACGCAGGGAGCCGCCGATCTGGCGCTCATTCCCCGCCTTGATGCGCAGGAAGCGACGGCTGCCGAGCTGGAAGGCTCGGTCAAGGACTTCCTTGCTTTTATGAAGGGCACGCTCGGCGATGCCGTCGCCGAGGTGCGGGCGTCCGACCGGCTTACCGACAGCGCGGTCTGTCTGGTCGCCGGCGAAAGCGGTCCTGACCGGGCGCTGGAGAAGCTCCTCGCCGGCGCCGGCCGGCTGAACGCCGCTTCAAATCCGATCCTGGAGGTCAATCCGCGCCATCAACTCGTGGTCGCGCTGGCGGCGCTCGGCGATGGCGAGCGAAGCTTGAAAGAGGACGCCGCGCATCTGTTGCTTGATGAGGCGCGCGTGCTCGAAGGCGACCGCCCGACCGATCCGAAATCATTTTCCGAACGGCTCGCGCGCGTGCTGGAAAAGAGTGTGGGGAAGGGGTCGTAGTTCGTCGCGAGGCTCCTCGCGGTGAGGATTAGTGAAAATCCCGGCTCTTGAGCAGAAGCTGCGTGTCCAGTGGGTGAGCGCTGATAGGTTTGCTACCAAACGGACTATTCTTCTCCCGCGGCAGCGGCCCGCCTGAAAATTTGGGCGAGAACAGATCGCCACCATCGCGCAGCCACGGCAGCTCGGCGGAAAGATCGATAAAATTTTCTGCTACCACATGAATGACGAGGCCAGCCCGTTGCAGGCGGCCGCGCACGGCGAGAAAACGCGCCGTCATTACGGTGCGGCGGTTTTTTGCAAACGCTTTCGGCCAGACGATAATGTTGGCGATGTCGGTCTCGTCTTCGAGCGTCATGAAGATGACGCCTTTCGCCGTGCCGGGCCGCTGCCGCACCAGCACAAGGCCGGTGACTGTGACTCGTAAATCCTGACGCAAGTCGTCGCCGCGCAGCCTGGCGTTGGGCAGGGCACCAAGCGTGGTGAGGTGATCGCGGAAAAAGTGGACCGGATGCTCTTTCAGCGACAGGCCGGTCGCCACGTAATCTTCCACCACGTGCTCGGAGAGCGGCATGGCTGGAAGCGCGACGGCTTCTTCCGGGAAAAGTTCGTCGCTCAGATGCGGCGTCAAGAGCGGAAGCACGGCTTCCGTTGGGGCGGAACCGATGCGGCGCGCCGGATGAGCGCCGATCACATCGAGCCGCCGCGCCGCCCACAACGCGGCGCGCCGATCGAGACCCAATGAACGGAACGCGTCCGCCTCGGCCAGCCGCTCGATAGTGAAGCGGGAAACGCCGGCGATGGCGGCCATCCGCTCGATCGAGGAAAAGCCGTTGCCGCGTGCCGCGATCAGCGTGGTCATCTCGTCTTCGTTGAGCCCGTGGATAAGGCGAAAGCCAAGGCGCACGGCATGTGTGCCGTCGGCGCCCGGCTCCAGCGTGCAATCCCAATCGCTGCAATTGACATCGGCAGCGCGGATTTCGACGCCGTGCGCCCGTGCATCGCGGGTGAGCTGCGCCGGCTGATAAAAGCCCATCGGCTGGCTGTTGATGATGGCGGCGCAGAACACCTCCGGATAGCGGCATTTGATCCAGGCCGAGGCATAGACCAGGAGCGCAAAGCTCGCCGCGTGGCTTTCGGGAAAACCGTATTCGCCAAAGCCCTCGATCTGGCCGAAACAGTTTTCCGCGAAATCGCGGTCGTAGCCGCGCGTCGTCATGCCGTTGATGAACTTGTCGCGGAACAGATGGACCGTGCCATTATGACGGAAGGTGGCCATGGCGCGGCGGAGCCCATCGGCTTCGTCAGGCGTGAATTTTGCCGCGGTGATGGCGATTTGCATCGCCTGCTCCTGGAACAGCGGCACGCCGAGGGTGCGTTCGAGAACGTCTTTGAGCTCGTCTTCCGGTCCGTGCGCCGGATCGGGCGAGGGATAATGCTCCTTCTCGATGCCGTCGCGCCGGCGCAGATAAGGATGCACCATATCGCCCTGGATCGGTCCCGGCCGCACAATCGCGACCTCGATGACGAGATCGTAGAAGCATTGCGGTTTCAGGCGCGGCAGCATCGACATCTGCGCGCGGCTCTCGACCTGGAACACGCCGACCGAGTCGGCGCGCGACAGCATCTCGTAAACCGCAGGGTCGTCCTGCGGCAGCGTGGCGAGCGAATAGGCCTTGCCGTAATGCTTAAGCAGGAGATCAAGCCCGCGGCGCAGGCAACTCAACATGCCGAGCGCGAGCACATCGACTTTCATGAGGCCGAGCGTGTCGATGTCGTCCTTGTCCCATTCGATGAAGGTGCGATCGTCCATGGCGGCATTGCCGATCGGCACCGTCTGGTCGAGCGGCGCGCGGGTGAGCACGAAACCGCCGACATGCTGCGACAGATGACGTGGGAAGCCGATCAGTTCGCCAGCGAGATCGACTGCCTGCCGGATCGCCGGATTTGAAGGATCAAGTCCGGCCTGGCGGATGTGATCGTCCAGCAATCCATCGCTATAGCCCCACACCGTTTTGGCCAGTGCCGCGGTCACATCCTCAGTCAGACCTAAGACTTTGCCGACTTCGCGGATGGCGCGACGAGAACGGTAATGCACAACGGTCGAACAGATCGCCGCGCGATCGCGGCCATAACGCCGGTAGATGTACTGGATCACCTCCTCGCGCCGCTCGTGCTCGAAGTCGACGTCGATATCGGGGGGCTCGCCGCGGTTTTCGGAAATGAAGCGGGCAAACAGAAGTTTGGTCTTTTCGGGGTTTACCGAGGTGATGCCGAGGCAATAGCAGACCGCGCTGTTCGCCGCCGAGCCGCGGCCTTGGCAGAGGATTTCCTTGTCCTGCCCGCGCGCGAAGGCCACCACGTCATGGACGGTGAGGAAATAACGCGCATAGTCGAGTTTGGCGATTAGCGCGAGCTCGTCATAAAGCCGCTTTGCGACGTCGTCAGGAATGCCTTCCGGATATTTGTCTTTCGGATAGCGATCTTGCGCGCCGGCCCAGGTGAGATCTTCGAGATGCTGCTGCGCGGTTTTGCCTTCCGGCACCGGCTCATCGGGATATTCGTATTTCAGCTCGCCGAGCGAGAAATGGCACGCCTTGGCGATCTCGACGGTGCGAGTAATGGCCTCGGGAAAATTTTTGAACAGCCGCGCCATTTCCGCCGGGGACTTCAGATGGCGTTCGGCATTGACAGCAAGCCTTAAACCCGCTTCGGCAATGGTGCATTTCTCGCGCACGCAAGTGAGGATGTCGGCAAGCGGTCGGCGTTCCGGCGCGTGATAGGCGACGTCGTTGATTGCGACCAGCGGCGCATGAAGGCGCTCGCCGAGTTCGGCCAAAAGGCCAAGCCGGCGCGGCTCGTCACCGCGATGATAATGGACGCCGGCCAGGAAGGTGCGGCCCGGCGCGGTGCGGGCCAACGCGGAAAGACGCTCGATAAAATTTCCCTCATCCTTCGAGGCTCGCTCCGCTCGCACCTCAGGATGACGGTGGACGTTCAATGCCGCTAGTTCTTCCCCATCTGAAAGCAGCCCCAGCGGCGGTAATGCGATGAGCATCTGACCTTTGCTCGCGGCGAGAATCTCGTCGAAGGTCAGATGGCATTCGCCTTTCTTCGCCTTGCGATTGCCTTTGGTCAGCAGTTGGCAAAGGCGTCCATAAGCGGGGCGATCCGTCGGATAGGCGAGAACCTCAAAGCCATCGACGGTGACGAGCCGCGTGCCGACAACAAGCTTGATGCTTTTTCTCTTTTTCCATTCGTCATAGGCGCGCACCACGCCGGCAAAGGAATTGCGGTCGGCAATGCCGATAGCGAAACAACCAAGCTCAGCGGCGGTCGTGACCATTTCCTGCGGGTGGGAGGCTCCACGCAGGAAGGAAAAGTTAGTTGTTCCAGCAAGTTCGGCATAATCAATCATCTGCGCTCTCACGCGAAAAAACTCACGCAAATAGCCCATGCACGAACCAGCGCGCCGCCGTCGTTTCGCGCCCGTAGAGGCCTTCGCGATAGAGCCAGAAGCGATGGCCCACGGCGTCTTCGACGAGGTAATAGTCGCGCGTCGGTTCTGGTGAACGGTCTTGCGAAGGCTGACGCCACCATTCGGCGCCAATGCGTTCCGGGCCTTGTGAGCCCGCGACCTCATAAATTACCCCGCGCCAGCGAAAGCGTCGTGGCGGACCATCGGGGATGACCGCCATGACCTCCTCGGCCGGCTCGGCGAGCGGCAACAACAACAACGGTCGCGTTTGCTCCGGTTCCGGCCATGGTGCGGGAGTTTCACGGGCGACCGGCAGCGAGGCTTCGGCGCGTTCCGGAATATGACTGGCGACTGGTTCGAGCTGCCGTACGCTTTGCGATCCAAGGCGTTGCCGCAGCGTATCGACCAGGACCGCGCAACGCGCCATTTTGTCGGCATTGCCGGTGTCGTCGCCAATAAGCTCGTTCTGTTGCACGGGAATGGTTTCAGCGCGGGTGACGGCAAGCCCGATGGTTTCAAAGCCGAAGCCGGCATCTTCCGTCGCCGCCTGCGCCTCGAGCTTGAGCGCGATCATCCGCGTCACATGAGAAACATTGCGTGTCGGCAGCGTCAGCGCGATGTCGACCGTCCTGATCTCGCCATCGACGCGATAGAGCGACAGCCGCAGCGCGCGCGCTCCGGCATCGTCGCGGGTGAGCACGTGCGCAAGCGTCTGCATGAGACGCGTTGCCAGGGCCACGGCGGCTTCCTGCGTGACGATCGGTTCGAGCAGATAACGCAGCGTGTGATAGACCGGCGGCGCGACAATAGGGACGAGCGGCTCGTCGATGTGGCCGAGCGCCTGGTCGAGACGCCGCAACAGCGCGGCCGGAAACCGCGCGGCGAAGGGCGCGCGGGGTTTGTCGAGCAGCGCGCCGACGGATTTAAGGCCGAGCCGGCGCAGCGTTGCGCAGGTTTCCGGCGAAAGCCGCAACGCTTCGATGGGTAACGGTGACAGGGCTTTGCTTTCCTGCCCCGAAGGCAGAACGAGAGCGGGCGCGGGGTGAAACCGCGCCAGCGCCCAAGCCGTGCCGGGCGTAGCAGCGACAGCAAGCCGGACCGGCAGGCCGAAACTTTTGAGCCGGGAAGCAAGATCGGCGAGTAACGCGTCTTCGCCGCCGAACAGATGCGCGGCGCCTTCGATGTCGAGGAAAAATCCGTCAGCGCCGTTCTCCGCGCTCCAGATATCCCGGCACAATGGCGAAGCGGTCGGCGTGTAGCGCGTCGCCCAAAGCGCCAGCCGCCGCAGCGCGGCGTCATCGGCGGCCTCTTCGACCTCGCGGGTCTGCAGGTCATTGGTTTTCGCGCGCGCATCAGCCAATGGCTCACCGCATACTAGGCCAGCGGCTTCCGCCACCACGTTCAAGGCGGCGATCCGCGGTCCGCCAGCGGCGGTCACGGCAAGGACGAACGGCCGCTCAGGATCAACCGGCTTGCCGCAAGGATTTTTCGAAGGATTTTTCGCCTGCGCGGTGAGAAAGCGCAGGATCGGCCAGCGCGGCAGCCAGACTGAAACGATGCGCGACATGATCGTACTCCACCATCCACGCTCCGGGCCTTCCGTTGCGACAGCGTTCAAGTTGCAGATGCCACCGTGACCGCGCGAACAGGCCGAAGCGGTCGCGTGCGGCCTTGGCCGTTCCGACGCGCCAGCGCGTGGCGGCCGCACTCGATTCCAGATTTCGCACCGGTCGCAGCAGCATCAGCGGAAGACCTGCAGCCGTGGCGGCGAGTTGCAGTCTTTGGCTCAATTTCAGCTCGAGCTGGTCGATGACGCCTGTGACGGCGGCCGGCGCGCCCGAATGCAACGCTTCCTCCAGAGCCCACAGGGTGTCTTTGCGGTGCGTGGTCTCGACGAGGATCAGGCGGGCCGGATCGAGACCGAAAACGTTGAGGCCATGACCGTAAAGCCGGCCAAGTTCGCGCAGCTCATAGCGTGGCACGACGAAGACGAGCGGCTGGGCTCCCCTCAGGCGCGCAAGGATCGCTGCCATGAAGCCGAAGGCGGCAGGCGTGGCGCCTTGTTCGGGCACAACTTCATGCAAGCCGCCACAGGTCAGGCCGCCCTGCGGGAGGTGGGAATCAAGGGCGGCAAGGCCAAAGGGGAGGGCTGTGGGTAAATCCTCTATCCCGGGCAGCAAGCGGCGGAGTTCCGCCATAACGACGGCGCGGCTTCGTGCCATGGTATGGGCATCAAGCTCGGTCATAATTGTGCGGAACCGGTAGATATTCGCTGTATGTTCTCAGTCTGGCGATACTAGAACAAAACAGGAACTATGCCAAGGGCCCTCGTGATTATCCCCTTGACGCACGTACGCAGATGTTCTACATTGGCGACAGTTAAGAGGTCGCCATGTCCAAAACTGCACAGTTTCAAAAGCTTGGAAGGCTTACCGTAGGCGAGTTCTTCACCCGTTTCCCGGATGAGGACGCCTGCCTGAACCACATTATGGAAGTCCGATTTGGCGTCCGGCATACCTGCGGTGCGTGCGAGGTATACGGGACCTTCCACAAGCTGGCTGAGCGCCGGGCCTTCTCATGCGCCCATTGCGGCCATCACGTTTACCCGACTGCCGGGACGGTCTTTCAGGATACCCGCACACCGCTACAGGTTTGGTTCTACGCGATCTATCTGTTTGTCACGACGCGGCATGGCGTGAGCGGCAAAGAGCTAGAGCGTGCGCTTGGCGTGACCTACAAGACCGCTTGGCGCATGGGCCAGCAAATCCGCACTCTAATGGCCAAAGCCGACGGCTTCGAAACGATGAAGGGTCACGTCGAAATCGACGAAGCCTATGTCGGCGGTTATCGGCCGCATGGTGGCCCCGGCAAAGGCGACAACAAGACAATTGTGCTCGGCATCGTCGAACGGGGCGGCCGCACCGTTGCCAAGTCAGTGCCGAACCTGAAAGCCGAAACCGTTCGCCCGTTTGTTTACAAGAACATCGAAGCGGGCGCGGCCGTTTCCACTGACGAATCGCCTATCTATGACTTACTCAAGAGCGCTGGGTACGACCACAAGGCGGTCAATCATTCCAAAAAAGAATGGCGGAAGTTCAATTACCGCCGCGACGAATATCATCATACGAATAGCGTCGAAGGTTTTTGGCGACTGTTCAAAAATTCAATTCGCAGTACTGGACCTTTTGATTTCAGCGGTGTAGTCGCTAACTTTTTGATCGCGGCGTCAAGTTCTTTGCGGTCAGCGGGACCAATGCCGCGCGCTTCCTCTTGCGCGATGAACTCTTTTAAGCGGCCTAGTTTGATGGCGACGGCTAACGACAACATGGCTATCTGTTCATCAACTTATCTATTTCCTTTAATAATTCGACATGCGCCTCACTATCAAGAGGCGCTTGCGAATAAATCCAATTCTCTCCGGGAGGGGCGATGGCGCGATGCTCTAGAATGAATTGGCGTTCAAACGCCAGATTATCGGGCGTGTCCCCGGCTACAAATCTGACACCAAAAGGTGCAAATTCTTTTTCATTTTTCGTCTTTCTATTAAGTAGCCGCGCAACTTCATTTAGCGTTCCAAAGAGCGAAGCAAAAGACGTTCCGAAATCAACGATTATAGATGTGGCGTAATGCCTAGCGCGATTTGCTGGGGGCAATCTAAAATCCAGTGTCTTATGCAGAAAGTCGAAGAGGTCTTCAGCAAACTTCGATGCCTGCTCTGTTGTGGCGCTGGATATGAGGATTGTACCTGGTTGAAACTCAAGTTGATTTATTGGAAAGAATTTGTCTTCCATTTTGAATTGGCCATTCTGGAATCCGGGCGTCATCAATCCAATTTGTTGCGATACGCTTGATTGTCCCACAGCCTGAAAGTTATATCGCTCTTTTATGGCCTGAGAGATTATGGCGAAAGCAGGCCCTTTAACTGGACGCACTTCATCCCAAGGTGAATCTATGGTGAGAATGGCATTGAAATGCGCAATGATTTTCATGATGCCACCACAATACCAAGAATGGTTGGCGGTGACGGAGACGGCAGAAGATTAGAGCGCGGCTGACCTCCTGATGGCTTTGTTTGAATGGTTGCGCTCGCGTAGATGTTATTATTGTTTTCTGTCGTAAGTTCGATCAGAGGTCCAAATGCAGGAACCACATATTGCAGGGAAATCGTTTGATTGTTCTGTTCAATGAGATATCCGGCGTTGATGGTAGGGGCAGTATTGAGAGAAACTACCGCTGGAGTATTGTAGACAACGCCAGTCGCGGTAAATCGCCGGGACGGTAGGTGCGTATCAACAAGCGAAAATTCAAGCCGAAGTCCAAGAGCCTCGGAAAGGTCTGAAATCGTGCTTAGTTGCCAATTGCGCGGCCCAGAGAGAAGCTTGCTGATACCTGTTTTTTCTCGGCCCATACGTGAGCCAAGCTGGGCACTGGTCAGCGATTCCTCTTTCTTGCGCGCTCCTATCGCAAGATAGAATGCGCCAAAGAATGCGTATTCCAGCATTTCCTTCGCATACTCGCGGCGCGCTTTATAAGATACTCGGGGCATAAGGGTCTTTCACAGGTTGACTAATGTAGTCCTCGATTACTGTGCCGCGATGTGAACCGGAACGGCGTTCGGCCCAGCATGCGGCCAACGGCCAGCAAAGTCCCCGGCAACGCCGTGGTATTTCTTTTTGCCGTCCAGATACTCGCGCCGGAAGAGTGCCAAGCCGACGAAAGTGTTGAACCCGGCAAAGCGGCCCATCAGCCGCCATTGATCAAATTTTGGTTGGCGAAAACACATCATCCATACTTCGTCGATCCTTTCGAGACGTTCGAAGTCTGGATGACGCTTCTTGGGATCGCCAACCATCGAACCGGTGACGTAGCCGCCGGACAGGTAGCGTTGCAGGACGCTCCGGACTTTCGGTAGGTCCACAATTCTCGTTAGCGCGCTTGCTATCTCTGTTGGTACGAACAGCATGCGCCGAATCCGATGGCCCTCTGGTTCCGGCAGGCCAGCGCTGAGCAGCTGCGGCACAGCGGTAGGCCATATATGGGTAGGGGTTGGCATAGATGTCAACCCACGCTGGCGGGATGGCTGAAGCCGTTGAGCCATCCCGCAGCATAACAAGCCTTCGGTTGTTAGCGGTTAATTTTCTATCAACGGGCGGGATTTTACCTGCCTGAAGGGGATAATCACGAAGGGCCCTCAAGCACTATCGCTAATGTCTATGCGGAGGCATCGTCTTGCTGGCGCAATGACGATGACGCATACGTCTATCGACAGCTCAGAACGCGGGGCAGGGGAAAGGTGCATCATGCCGGAAGCCGACAAGGAAGGGGAACGTTACTCGGTCGATCAGCCGCAGCAGGCGCCGGGATTTTTCCTCAAAGGAACGCATCAGCTCGACTGGGGCATGAAAAACCGGATGGCGCGGGTGTTCGACCCGGTTTCGGGCCGCACCGTGATGCTGGCCATCGACCACGGCTATTTCCAGGGTCCGACCACCGGGCTTGAGCGCATCGACCTCTCCATCGTTCCGCTCTTGCCGTCGTGCGACGCGTTGTTCTGCACGCGCGGGATTTTGCGTTCGCTCATTCCGGCGGAGTGTCAGAAGCCGATGGTGCTGCGCGCGAGCGGCGGCCCGAGCATTCTGCGCGAGGAACTCTCGGACGAGCAGATCGCCATGGACATGGACGACGCGGTGCGATTGAACGCCGCCGGCGTTGGCATCCAGGTGTTCATCGGCGGCGAGCACGAGACCCGCTCGGTGCACAACATGACCAAGCTCGTCGATGCCGGCCTGCGCGCCGGCGTTCCGGTCATGGGCATCACCGCCGTCGGCAAGGCCATGGTGCGCGATGCCAAATATTTTCGGCTCGCATGCCGCATCATCGCCGAGCTCGGCGCGCAATATGTAAAGACCTATTACGTCGACGACGGCTTCGAGACCGTCACCGCGTCATGTCCGGTACCGATCGTGATGGCCGGCGGCAAGAAGCTGCCGGAACTCGACGCGCTGACGATGGCCTACAACGCCGTGCAGCAGGGCGCCGCTGGCGTCGATATGGGCCGCAATATCTTCCAGTCGGATGCGCCCAAGGCGATGATCGCCGCAGTCGGCGCCGTCGTGCATAAGAACCTGAAGCCGAAAGAAGCCTTGGAAATGTTCAAGTCACTCAAGGCCGATTCCGAGCGCGTCATCACTGAGGCTTCATTCCGCGGCGCCGCGGAATGAAAGCGTGGAAATCGGTAAGCTACCCGTAGGTTCGCTGCGGGGTGGCGCCGATCAGGAACCAGGCCGCGGAGCCTGCAGCCACCGCACCACCGAGCGCCGCCAGCACTTTTGCGATCCATGAGGCGCTGCCGACTTGGCTGGTGGCCTTGCTGGCAGACGATTGCGGCTGCGGCGGCGGCGCTGTCAAAGAGGCCGACTTCGATCCCGCCTCCGCGATATCTTTGGTTGCCGGCACGGGTGTGGCGGCATCGGAAGGTGCGTTGCTGGCCGGCGGCTGCGTGTCCTTGGCGGCGAGGTCGAGTTCGTTGACCTCGTCTGGTGTGGCAACCTGCACGGTTCGGCCCGCAACGACGAGTTCCTTCGGGACGAGCTGATCGCGCGAGAACGCCGGCTGCGGGGTGGGCGCCATCATCGTTTCAGGGGTTGCTGCAGCCGTCGCTTCTGCCGGTGTAGCGGAATTGAGCGCCTGCCGGCTGCTGGTGGCCGACGTTGCCGCCGCGGTTTCCGACCGAACCCGCCGGTGTTTTGTCACCGCGGCCGCGGTGTGGATGGTCTTCCTCTCGGCCATTTTGACGCGCGGTTTGGTGTTCGAATGATTTGGCTGGGAGGTGGCGTGCAACCAGTGCAGCAATTGCAGCGGCTTTCCGGGCGCCTGATCGGCCGCCGTCTGAGCTGCCACACTGCTTGCTGTCAGGCCTGAGAACAGCAGCAGGGCCGCGCCGGCGGCAGCGATACGAATACTCGGCATCACGCCCTCCAATACAGCATCGTCCGCTGCATTCGGGACAGGCCGCCGTGACCTAAGAGTGACGCAATTGGGGATTTTTTCGCGCAAAGCATGGACCCAAATGGGTCATCCTTAACCATGGCCTCACGGCCGGCGTGCGCTGGTGCTATGCACACGCAGTGCGGTATTCGTGCGGTTACTTGGGTGGGAAGAGCGGATCATGATCGATCTAAAAAACGACGGCGACGTCGCGGTCGTCAGCGTCAGGCACGGCAAGGCCAACGCGCTCGATATCGAACTGTGCGAGGGCTTGGCGAAGTGCTTCGAGGAACTTCGCCGCTCGGACGCGCGCGCGGTCGTAGTGACCGGGCAGGGCCGGATGTTTTCCGCCGGCGTCGATCTCATCCGGCTGAGTTCAGCCGGCGCGGACTATGTGCATGCGTTCCTGCCGATACTGCACCGGCTTTACGATGCGGTATTTTTCCATCCGAAGCCGATAGTGGCCGCGATCAACGGTCATGCCATCGCCGGCGGCTGTGTGCTCGCCTGCTGCGCCGACCGCCGCATCATGGCGCAGGGAAGCGGCCGTATCGGGATAACCGAGCTGCTGGTTGGCGTGCCGTTTCCGGCGCTGGCTTATGAAATCGTGCGCTTTGCGGTGCCGGCGCGCTATCTGCCCGAGTTTACGTTCGGCGCCGCCACCTACGACACCGATGCGGCGTTGCAGCGCGGCTGGGTCGATACACTGGTGCCGGCCGAAACCTTGATGGGGGAGGCGATGGCGGCGGCACAACAGCTCGCGCGCCTCTCGCCTGCAGCTTTCGCTCAGGCCAAGAAACAGCTCCGCCAGCAGGTTAGCGAGAGCATCGCACGCAGCGGATCGGCGACCGACAAGACCGTAACCGACGTCTGGGCCGCGCCGGAATCGCTCGGCTACATCCGGGCGTACGTTGCCCGCACGTTGAAGAAATCTTAGTCCCGACTTCCGGGCGCTACGCCGCCAAAGACTTGAGATACTTGTCGGCTTCTTCGGGCACGGCGAACCACGGAAACAAATCCAGCGGCTCGCTGAAGCAATTGGCGAAGCGGCGAGCGATGATGGGAGAAGTCTGCGCAGCCGCGAAGATTTTGAGAACGTGCGGCGGTGGCGGCTGCATCAAGGCGTTGGTCCAGCCGGTCACGTACTGCACGTAGTCCCAGAAGCGATCGAAGGTCCCCTGCATCCAGGCCTGGTCGAACGGCTTGTCGCCCTGCGCAATAATCGCGTCGAAATAGATCTTCGCGCACTTCGATGCGTTGTTCGATCCTTGTCCGGTGATCGGATCGTTGAGCACGACAACATCAGCCATGCCAAATACTGTCTTGCCGGAGGGCAGATACGCGATCGGTTTGCGCACGGTCGGCGTCACTCGGCCGGCAAGGATGCCGTTGGTGTCGGTGAGTTCAACGTTTTTTGCGCGTTCGGCTTCCCAGGGCCAGAACTTGTCGAGGATCCATTTCGATTTCGCCAGATGTTCGTCTGGTGACGAGATGTTGTCCCAGCAATCCATCGGGCCGGCGGGAATTCCTTCGAACACCATGATTTCGCACGGGCCGGCCGTGGTCAGCGACGGGAAAACGAAATATTCCCCGACGCCGGGGGCGATGTTGAAGTTCACTCCGGAATGCGGCTGCCGCGGAGTCAGCCCCTTGACATAAGTGAGCGCGAGGGCGCGCTGTGGTGCATCGTATTGGCTCTTTTGCGCGTCGCGCTCGAACAGGCGCGAGATCTCGCCCTTGCCTGCCGCGATAATGACCAAGTCAGATTGCGCAGCGTACTTTTCGAGGTCGGCGGGCGAGGCGGCCTTGTATTCAATCGTGCCCCCGCGTTTTTCCAGCTCCTGCATCCAGCGGGGAAATTTTAAGCGCTGGTCGACGGCTTGTGCCGGCTTGTCGAGCAATCCGTTAAATTCGAGTACCTTCTTGCCGGATCCGTCAGGTGCGGCGATCGCCACGCCGAGTGAATCGACCGTCGGGCATTCCTTGTCCCAGAAATTTAGGCCGAGCTCGCGCTCGTAACTCAGTGCCTTGTCGAACATGCACTGGCTCGACATGACTTTGCCGGTGCGGATGTCATCGCCTTTGCGGTCCTGCACCAAGCGGACGTCATAGCCGGCCGACAATAGGCCGTTGCCAAGCTGCAGACCGGATTGGCCGCCGCCGACGATCGTGACTACTCTTTTCGACATTGTGCGCTCCCAAATATCAGCGGCAGATTGTTGCCGTACTCCCGTTCATTCCATGAGCAACGGTATTGCCGGATCGGCCCGCTCAGGTCCCATGGCGGTGTAGCCGCCGTCGACGCGGATGTCGGTGCCGGTGATGAAGCTTGCATTGTCGGACAACAGGAATGCCACGGCTTCGGCAACTTCGGTCGGGTTGCCGGTGCGGCCGAGCAAATGGAACGGCTTGGCGACGCTGTCGGTCTTGGCCCGATTGTTTTTGCTCAGCTCGACCATGATGTTGCTCCAGGTCCAGCCCGGCGAGACGGCATTGACGCGAATGCCGTCTGGCGCGAGGTCCATCGCCTGATTGCGGGTCAATTGCAGCATCGCGGCCTTGGATACCGGATAGACCCAGCGTCCGGTCTGCGCGACGCGCCCGGAAATCGATCCGAAATTGACGATGGCGCCCTTGTGCTTTTTCAGATGCGGCCGCGCCGCCTGCATCAGCATCACCGAGCCGACGACGTTGACGTCGAAAGCCTTCAGCCAGTCGGCGCGTGTCGTGTCCGCTCCATTGTCGAGGTAGGTGCAGGCGACGTTGACGAGATAATCCAGCCTGCCGGTGGCTTCGACCGTCGCTTTGACCAGCGCGGCAATATCCGCATCGCTGCACAGATCGCAGCGGATGAAACGGGCTCTGCTGCCGAGCTTTTTGGCCGTCGCTTCGCCGTCCGGCACGTTGATATCGGCGATGACAACACTGCAGCCGTACCCAACGAGGGTCTCGGCGACCGCTTGCCCGATGAGCGTTGAGCCGCCGGCGACGATCGCCGTCTTTCCGTCTAATCCCCGCATGTCGGCGTCCCACCCCAGGCTACTAAAGGAACGTCATTCTGCGAAACTCTGCCAGTCCCGCCAACCCCCTTTGTGCCGGCGATCAGCCCAGTTCGGTGATGATTTCCGGGAAATGGTGCAGCCGCTCGGAAGGCCCGTTGGGCTCGATCAGGTAATTGTCGCACACCCATGACAGCACGTGGCCGCGAATGTAGGTCGGGTGCACGACGATGTTCATGTCCTTCTCGATATTCATCGGCTCGTCGTTGCGGATCAGCGGGCGCTCGACCAGATCGTAGCCTTGACCGTGGCAATGCAGCCGCTTTTCTTCCGGCCGGCCGTTCCTCCGCGTGAAGTCGTTATAGGCGGCAAAAATCTCCCTGCAGGGTGTGCCCGGTTTGAGCATGTCGAGATTGAATTTGCGGGCTTCCAGCGCAAAGGCGAACTCGTCCTTGAGCTCTTGTGAGGCTTTACCGACCACGCAGGTGCGGCCGAGTTCGGTGTACATGCCGCCCGGACCTGAATCTTCGACCAGCAGGGCGACGGTGTCGCCTTTCTGAATAACGCGGTTCTGGAAATGGCGCTGGCTGAACTGCGCCGGCTTGTCCGCCGGCATCGACGCACAAAGATAGATGCCGTTTTCGCTACCGTGGCGCTGGCTGTAGCACTGGGCGATGGCCGCGATGTCGCGGTCGCGCATCCCGGGTTCGACTGCGGCGAAGGCAGCGCGCATGGCGCCGTCCTGCATCGCCGCGGCGCGGCGCACCAGTTCGCGTTCCTCGGCGCTCTTGATTACTTTGAGGCGGTCGACGAGGTCCGAGGCATCGACGAAACGCGAGTTGGAGAAGCGGCCCTTCTGCAAATAATCGACCAGCGCGAATGACATCTGATACGTGCCGAGGAGTCCGATGGTGCCGCCGGCATAGGGCGCCAGCGCCTTGGCGGCGAGTTCCGGATCGTAATTCGCGGTGTAGACACACGATGCGTAGCTTGGCGTGGTCAGCCATTCCTTGACGCCGCGGGCGACACCGTCGCCGCTCGCGGTCGGATTGCCGCCGCCGAACGGGCCCTGGCTCACCATGGTCATGAGGTCGTCGCGCGGGAACACGACAGTCAGCGGATAGCCGTTGGTCGCCGGCAAATCGGTAAAATATTTAACGTAGCCGCCCATGTAATCGTTGTTGTTCTGCATCAGCAGCACATCGATCTTGTCGCGCTCCATGGCGGCGCGCACCGCGGCCCAGCGGCGCTCAAGCTCCGCCGTCGAAATTGGCGTCTGCAGGCGTTCGGAAAGCTGCTCCATCTCATTCTTCTCCTGCTTGCATCCGCTAGCTCGGCAAATCCGCTGCGGCGCTCTCACGCCTGCCGTCCCGGCGCGCTTGAGCAAGAGAGCCATATCTTTTTGTGCGAAGGGGTGGCAAGGCGTCGCGCGGCGCGCCATGCTGGGCTAGTCTCGGAACTGCCTTGGAACGGATCGCATCGTATCACCCCGTTTGCACATCAGGAGCACACAATGCCTATCGATTTGTCGGCGGTGAATTGGACTCTGGTCGGTTTGATGGCGTTGCTGGCGTTCGTCGCTGCGTTGCTGGGAAGTCTCATTGCGTTCAGAAACCGCTTTCTCGGCGCCATCATCGCCGCGATCCTGTTCGCCGCAGGCTTTGTGGCATGGAATTACTATCCGCATGCTTTCGGGCTGCCAATTATCAAGACTATCGGAATCGACGGGGTCGCGGGTTAGTTGACCTTTGCGCCAGCGACGTTATGCGTATTTGAGAAATTTCCGGGACAACGGGAGTAGACATGAACAAGGTCTATGCGGACGCGAAAACCGCGTTGGCCGGGCTGCTCAAGGACGGAATGATGATCATGGCCGGCGGGTTCGGCTTGTGCGGCATTCCCGAGACCTTGATCCTTGCAATCCGCGATTCCGGGGTCAAAAATTTGACCATCGTCTCCAACAATTGTGGGGTCGATGGCAAAGGCCTCGGCGTCCTCCTCGACACCCGGCAGGTCAAGAAAATGATCGCCTCCTATGTGGGGGAGAACAAGACGTTCGCGCAGCAATATCTGGCCGGCGAATTGGAGATTGAATTCAACCCGCAGGGCACTCTTGCCGAGCGCATCCGCGCCGGCGGCGCCGGTGTTCCGGCGTTCTTCACCAAGACCGGCGTGGGAACGCTGATCGCAAAGGACAAGGACGAGCGCGAATTCGACGGCGAGCGCTACGTGATGGAGCGCGGGCTGGTTGCCGACCTCTCCATCGTTCATGCGTTCATGGCCGACACCGAGGGAAACCTCGTCTACCGCAAGACCGCGCGTAACTTTAATCCGGTCATGGCGACGGCGGGCAAGGTGACGATCGCAGAGGTCGAGCATCTGGTGCAGCCCGGCGACATCGAGCCCGATCACATCATCACGCCCGGCATCTATGTGCAGCGTATCGTCCACGTACCCAACGCGATCAAACACATCGAACAACGTACGGTCCGCAAGCGCGACAGATCCGACGCGCCGGCCGGAACAGGAGAAGAAGTCTGATGCCTTGGACCCGCGATCAGATGGCGGAACGCGCCGCCAAAGAACTGCGTGACGGTTTCTACGTCAATCTGGGGATCGGCATTCCGACGCTGGTGTCGAACTACATCCCGGACGGAATGAGCGTTCAGCTGCAGTCGGAGAACGGCATGCTCGGCTTCGGCCCGTTTCCCTATGAGGGCGAAGAGGACGCCGATCTGATCAATGCCGGCAAGCAGACGGTAACCGAGCTGCCGACCACCAGCTTTTTCAGCTCGGCGGATTCGTTTGCGATGATCCGCGGCGGCCATATCGACATCGCCATTCTCGGCGCCATGCAGGTGGCGGAAAACGGCGACCTCGCCAACTGGATGATCCCCGGCAAAATGGTCAAGGGCATGGGCGGCGCCATGGACCTGGTCGGTGGCGTCAAGAAGGTGGTGGTGGTCATGGAGCATTCGGCAAAGAACGAGGCCAAGCTCCTGCACCAGTGCACGCTGCCGCTCACCGGCGCCGGCGTCGTCGATATGGTGATCACCGATCTTGGCGTCTTCAGCGTCGATCGCAAGGGTGGCGGCATGACCCTCGTCGAGCTTGCTCCCGACGTGACGCTCGATGATATCAAGGCCAAAACCGAAGCCAGTTACAAAGTCGCCAATACGCTCAAACAATAAGCTCCGCCGTACGAAGACCGAAAGAGCGGCGACTTCCGCGTGCGGCGCGAGTTACTTTAGAATTGTTTTGGAAAATCGTTTTGGCGAATGGGGCCCGGCAGCGAAGCCGGTTCCGTGCAAGGCGCCGCCTCGCCCTCATTACGTCCTGCGCATCCCGACCAGCGATCGTAGAGGTTACGCAGCCCGGCTTTTGAAATCCGCAATCAAAGCGTCGATCTCCTGCGCGCTCATCGGCTTACCGAACAAAAATCCCTGTCCGGCGTCGCAGTCGAATTCCGAGAGCGTCCGAGAATCCGCCTCCGCCGAGATGCCGACGGCGACCGCCCAGCTGCCAAAATTGTGAGCCAGCTGAATGAGGGTTTTGCAAATGTTTGCGTTGTTCTTGTTGGTCGCGCAGCCGTGAACGAGTGAGCGGTCGATTTTGATTTCGGAGAACGGGATTTTGCCCAGTATGTCCAGGCTGATGGATCCGCATCCGTAATTGTCGATGGCAATCGAAACTCCGGATTTCAGAAGACTGGGGAAACGTGCTCTCAAGCTTTCAATGCGGTTGACGACTTGTCGCGCCGGCACTTCCAGGAGAAGGCCGGCCCAATCGCCGCCTTCCGGACGATGCAGCAGCGCCAGGTCCGCGACCGGAAGCTGCAACAGATTGTCAACGCCGATATTAATTGCGATCTGCAGCGCGACGCCCATGTTGTGGAAGCGTGCGCCGGCCTTGACCGCCTCGACCACCGCCAGGCGGGACAATTTGAGAAGCGCCTCCTCGTCGGCGCCCTTCAAGAAATGTTCCGGCGTAAGACAGCCAAACTCGGGATGAGCAACCCGCGCCATGGCCTCGGCGCCGACGATCGCCTTGGTCTTCAAATCAAACTTCGGCTGATAGTGGAATTTGACCCAGTTCCTCGCCAGCGCCTCATCGAGCGCGACCGCGCGCGACGACGTCGTCGCGGTGCCGAGCTTTCGATCAAGAATGATCCGATGAACTTTGGCAAACGTAATGGGCTTCAGCATCGGCGCCAGCATTGCGAGCGAGCAATCGGCGCCTACGGCATTGAAGCCCTCGAGGATTTTCGCTTCACATTGACCAAAGAGCTGGACCGCGCCGGAATACTTGCATTCCTTAAGCGCCAGCAGCGCCCGAATGCACTGTTGCGGCGCTACGTTGTTGAGCTTGATGAAAACAATATCGGGTTTTTGGTCGTCGACCATATCCGACAATCGAGAACTGTTCGAGAACTCGACAACGTCGACACCGTTGCGACGAAGCTCCCTGGCAAGGGCCTGGCGGAATCCAAAATCTTCTTCCAACAAAAAGCACAGCGGATTTGTTGATCTGCCGGGCCCCTTGGCGAGGGCAACTGCCGGCTGCGTCTCGACCATGATCGGCCCCAATGCGGAATGTTCGCGGAAGTGCAAAAAATAATCGCGTAAGTAGTTTAACGGACAAGCGTTAAATATTATCAACGCTCAGAGCAGATTGTTGTCCGGAGCAATCCCGGATCAAGCTCCGGCTCCGGCAATTGACCTTTGTTTTGGGCGGGAGCCTGGTAGCGCCAAGCTATGCTTACCGGTTGACTAACCGCGTTGCCAAATTTTTTGCGGCCGGCGTGACGGTCGACGAAGGGCAACACCGACCAAGCGACGAGGCAGCCAATACGCTGACGCACTGAACGGCTTACACTGCAATTGCGATTGAGTATTCACTCCGCCTCGTGCGCAATTTTCTCCTGGATCGGGCGCCAGGTTGATTGCTGCGCGTGGATGAAAGCGATTGTCTCCTGGGGAGCTTTATAGCGCGGGAAGGCTCCGTTCACGGCTAGTTTGTCGATCACTTCCTTGTCTTCCAGCGCGGTGCGCAAATCGGCGCTGACCTTGCCGACGATGGAGACCGGCGTGCCGACCGGCGCCAACATCACGCCCCAACCGGCGACAAAGAAATCCGGCAGCGTTTCGGCGACCGTGGGCACGCTTTCCATGCCCGGCACGCGTTCGGACCAGGTGGACGCGAGCACTTTGATGATGCCGCCCTGCATCGCGCCGGCGAGGCCCGCGTAACCGTCGAGAATGATGTTGACCCGGTTGCCGATGACATCGCCCATCGCTTCCGCCGGCCCGCCGGCATAGGGAACAAGCCGCAACTTTACATTGGCGCGCGCCTTCAGGAGTTCCATTGCCAGATGCGTCAGCCGCCCGCGCCCGGTCGAGGCATAGGACAATTCGTTCGGCCGTTGTCTGGCCTGCGCGATCAACTCCGGAAGCGAATTGATCCCCGCCTTGGGCGAGGCGGCGATGAACAGCGGCTCCTGGAGGATGAGGCCGACCACCGCAAAATCGCGCGGCACTTCGGCCGGCAGGTTTGGCGCCACACCCGGCCCTCCGGGCAATGCCAGGAACACGGATGCTGCGGCGACGTAGAAGGTATAGCCGTCAGCGGGCGCACTCGCTGCCACGCGGGCGGAAATGCCGCCGCCGGCCCCCGGTTGATTGACGATGACGACCTGCTGGCCCCAGATTTTGCCAAGCTTGTCCGCGATAATGCGGGTGGTGACATCATTGGCACTGCCGACCGGCGAATCCGAAACGATCCTGACCGGCTTGTTCGGATAACCGGTCAGCGCCTGCGGATTTCCGACCGGGAACGAGACGAAAACCAGCGTCGCCAGTAGCGCGAGCCGAGTGAGGTTGACCGAATCGCGTCCTTTCATCGTGCTCCCGCAACGCGCTCAGGCAGCGGCTTCGAGCGTGGTCGAAATTTGAGGCTTTTTCAATCTCCGCTGATCGCAACGCCGATCGAACGGCCTGGGACGTTGCTGAGCTGAACAGCGAATGGCTCCGCCTTCAAATCGAATTTGACGCTCTTGCGAATGCCCTCGCAACCAGTCGCACCGCTGAACGCCAACGATTTCAGCAAATGGCCGGCTTGCACGACATCGACCCACGCTTCGGATGACAAGCTGATCCTGTAAGTACCATCGTGCATGGGAGCGGCGACCCGCAGGAAGCCGGCAAATGACGCCGGCAGACGCGGCGCGCGTTCTGGCGCGGTCGGGAGCTTGGCGTCCGCGAACGGCACCAGACTGACGGTGACCGCGACGGGAAGCTGAAATGTTAAGCTGCTACCAGACGCAACCGTCGCAGCCTTGCCGCTGGTGAGCAGGCTGCGCTCCTGGTCCAGCGGCCATTTGAATTTATCGCAGCCTACCGGTTCCGCCGCGAACGCAGGTGCGGCAAACAGGCAGCCGAGAATGACGACAATGGCGACCCTCACGCAGGCCTCCTAGTCGATCGCGATCATAACGTCGGACGCCTTGATGACGGCCGTCGCCGTGTCACCGGTCTTCAGTTTCAGATCGTCTATTGCTTCATTGGTGATTGAAGCGGTGATAACCCGGCCAGGGGCGATTTCGAGCCGGACGTGTGCCGTGGTGGCGCCTTTATGCACCTCGACCACCGTGCCTTTGATTTGATTGCGTGCACTGATTTTCATGGGGAATGCTCCGCCGTGCTGCGCTGTGCGGAAGTGCCGCGCCAGCGTGTGAAGGATCAGGTTAGAAGGTGACGAATCCGAAAGGGCGTTTCGGATATCGAGAAGCGCTTACGGCGCATCAGCGGTCAGAAACAATTGTAGCAAACCTGCGGCGCCGGACCAAATCCGTGTCAAGCCCACGAAAACCGGTTGCAATATTAGCTTAAGTCCAGCATTTCCCGCCTTTACGCTTGGCCGGAAGCCACCGAGAATGGGGCCGAAGGGGTGTGTGCAGTGCCTGAGACTCCCATTCTCGAAACCGAAGACCTGACCAAGGAGTTCGCCGGATTCATGGCGGTCCGTTCCGTCAATCTGCGCATCAACCGCGGCAGCATCCATGCCCTGATCGGACCGAACGGCGCCGGCAAGACCACGTGCTTTAATCTGCTCACCAAGTTCCTCGCGCCGACGCACGGCCGCATCGTGTTCAATGGCCGTGATATCACTGCGCTTAAGGCCGCCGATGTGGCGCGCCTCGGTATCGGCCGCTCGTTCCAGATCTCGGCGGTTTTTCCGCACCTGACCGTGCTGGAAAATGTGCGCATCGCACTGCAGCGCCGACGCGGCAACTCATTCGATTTCTGGCGCTCGAAGCGTGTGCTCGGCATTCTCGATGATCGCGCCAAAGCGCTGATCACCGATGTCGGGCTGGCTCGTTACGTCGATGCGCTTGCAGTCGAACTGCCCTATGGCCGCAAGCGGGCACTGGAGATCGCAACGACGTTGGCGCTCGAGCCGGCAATCCTTCTGCTTGACGAGCCGATGGCGGGTATGGGCCGCGAAGACATCGCGCGCATCAGCGCCCTGATCAGAACCGTCGCCACCGATCGGACTGTCCTGATGGTCGAACACAATCTCAGCGTCGTTGCCGATCTTTGCGACCGCATCACTGTTTTGACCCGCGGCCAGGTTCTGGCCGAGGGCGACTATAAAACCGTATCGGCCGATCCGGCCGTGCGTGAAGCCTATCTTGGGACCGGCCATGCCTGAGACCGATGCGCTCCTTGCGGTCAACGAGCTTGAGGCGTGGTACGGGGAATCGCACGTCCTGCACGGTGTTACGTTCGATGTGCGGCCCGGAGAAGTGGTGACGCTTTTAGGCCGCAATGGCGTCGGCAAGACCACGACG
The DNA here is from genome assembly GCA_963791955.1 of uncultured Alphaproteobacteria bacterium. Taxonomy (GTDB): domain Bacteria; phylum Pseudomonadota; class Alphaproteobacteria; order Rhizobiales; family Xanthobacteraceae; genus BOG-931. The sequence continues at coordinate 61,309 of CAWBUO010000014.1, read as the reverse complement.
CTCAAAGCCATCATGGGCATTATCGAAAGCCGCTCCGGCTCGGTGCGCTTCGAGGGCCGCGAGCTGATCAATCGATCCTCCGACAAAATCGCTCGCGCCGGCATCGCCTTCTGCCCGGAAGAGCGCGGCATTTTTTCCAGTCTCGACGTCAAGGAGAATTTGCTGTTGCCGCTGCAGGTGCGCCCCGGCGGCCTCGGTCTCGATCGCATTTTCGATCTGTTCCCCAATCTGCGCGAGCGGCTCAACAGTCAGGGCACCAAACTGTCCGGCGGCGAGCAGCAGATGCTGGCCATCGGCCGTATTCTGCGTACCGGCGCCCGCCTGCTGTTGCTTGACGAACCGACCGAGGGTCTCGCGCCCGTCATCATCCAGCAGATCGGGCACACGATCGGCACACTCAAGGCGCAGGGTTTCACCATCCTGCTGGTCGAACAGAACTTCCACTTCGCCGCTACCCTCGCGGATCGCTACTACGTCATGGAACATGGCCGCATCATCGACCACTTTGTCGCAGCCGAACTAAAGGCCAATACGGAAAAGCTGCACGAGTATCTTGGAGTTTGATATCAAGAACGGCAGTAGGGCATAAAGCGCGCACAACAGGGAGGATATGAATGACTCTCGGACCGAGATTGGCTGTGGCAATTGCCGCCCTGGTGTGCACCGCCGCGGCTGCGCACGCGGCGGACGTGTCCGTCAAGATCGGCGTCCTCACCGACATGTCCAGCCTCTATTCGGATATCACTGGGGCGGGTTCAGTCGCTGCCGCAAAGCTCGCAGTCGAAGATTTCAGTCCGGCCGCGCACGGAATGAAAGTCGAGGTCGTCAGCGCCGACCATCAGAACAAACCCGACGTCGGGGCTGGCATCGCCCGGCAATGGTATGACGTCGACCATGTCGACGTCATTGTCGATGTGCCGACATCGAGCGTCGCGCTTGCGGTCAGCGACGTGACGCGCGAGAAAAACAAAGTTTTCCTCGGCTCGGGACCGGCAAGCTCGGATCTGACCGGACCGAAATGTTCACCGAACACAATCCAGTGGACCTATGACACGTGGATGCTCGCAAACGGCACCGGCAAAGCGCTGGTCAAGACCGGCGGCGACACCTGGTTCTTTCTGACTTCCGACTATGCTTTCGGTCACGCCCTCGAACGCGACACCGCGGCAGTCGTACAGAAGAACGGCGGCAAGGTGCTTGGGCAAGCGCTGCATCCGATCAATACCAGCGATTTCTCCTCGTTTTTGCTGCAAGCGCAGGCGTCAAAAGCGAAAATCATCGGGCTTGCCAATGCCGGCGGCGACACCGTCAATGCCATCAAGCAGGGTGCCGAATTCGGCATCACCGCGGGCGGCCAGCATTTCGCCGGCCTGCTCATGTTCATCAATGATGTTCAGGCGCTCGGGCTGAAAGTCGCGCAAGGGCTGGTGCTGACCGAGACCTGGTACTGGGACATGACCGACGCCAATCGCGCTTTCACCAAGCGGTGGCAGGTCGCCCGGCCCGGGAAATTCCCGAGCATGGTGCCGGCCGGCGTTTATTCGTCCGTCATCCACTATCTGAAGGCAGTCGAGGCGCTCAAGAGCGGCGCTGACGGCCGAGCGGTCGTCGCCAAGATGAAAGAAATGCCGACTGACGATCCGTTGTTCGGTAAAGGCTCGGTCCGTGCCGACGGCCGCAAGCTCCACAACGCGTATTTGTTCGAGGTAAAAAAGCCCGAGGAATCGAAATATCCGGGCGATGACTACAAAGTCCGCGCCACCATTCCGGCCGCCGAGGCGTTCCGTCCGCTCAAAGACGGCGGCTGTCCGCTGGTGAGCGGATGATGCTTTAGCGTTGGGCGCGCCGGGGGAAGTTCGAAGATCAAAGCTTGGCGGATACCTGCTCCGCAGCGACCCGGAGGTAATCGACCCTCACTGCGCCGGGGGAGGGTAGGGGGGACGGATGTTCGAGATTTTCGGCATTCCTTCGCAAGCACTGTTCGGGCAGTTGCTGCTCGGCCTGATCAATGGCTCGTTCTACGCGCTGTTGAGCCTTGGCCTTGCCGTCATTTTCGGTATGCTCAACATCATCAATTTCACTCATGGTGCGCAGTACATGATGGGCGCGTTCGCCGCTTATCTGCTGCTCCAGCACATCGGCATCGGCTATTGGGAAGCGCTGATCATTGCGCCGATTTTGATCGGTGCGACCGGGATCGTCATCGAGCGGGTTTTTCTCCAGCACTTGCGCAAGCTCGATCCGCTCTACGGGCTTCTGCTCACGTTCGGGCTGGGGCTCGTGATCGAGGGGCTGTTCCGCAACTATTATGGCTCGTCCGGTCTGCCTTATCAGGTGCCGGACGCGCTTCGGGGCGGCCGCAATCTTGGTTTCATGTTTCTCCCGAACTATCGCGCCTGGGTCATCGTTCTCTCATTGGTGGTGTGCTTTGCAACCTGGTTTGGCATCGAGCGCACGCGGCTCGGTTCGTATCTGCGCGCCGCTACTGAAAATCCGGTGCTGGTCCGCGCCTTCGGCATCAACGTGCCGCGCATGGTGACCCTCACTTATGGCTTCGGGGTCGGGCTTGCTGCGCTGGCGGGTGTCATGGCGGCGCCGATCTACAACGTTTCGCCGCAGATGGGCTCTGATCTTATCATTGTTGTGTTCGCCGTGGTTGTAATCGGCGGCATGGGCTCGATCATGGGCGCGATCGTCACCGGGTTTTTGCTCGGCATCGTCGAAGGACTGACCAAAGTCTTTTATCCGGAAGCCTCCAACACCGTCATCTTCGTCATCATGGCCATCGTGCTGCTGATTCGCCCGGCCGGAATGTTTGGGCGGCACGCCTGATGGAGCGCGTTCTCGACCCTCCGGTTTTACAGCGTCATCGGGACACGCCGCTCAGTCTCGGCATCGCGTTCGTGGTGATGATCGTGCTGTTGATCGCGGCGCCGTTTCTGGTCTACCCGGTCTTTCTGATGAAGGCGCTGTGCTTTGCTTTGTTCGCCTGCGCCTTCAATCTCCTGATCGGCTATGTCGGCTTGGCCTCGTTCGGCCACGCCATGTTCTTTGGCTGGGCCAGTTACCTTACCGCCTATGCGGCCAAAACCGGATCGCTCAGCATTCCTTATTGGGCCGGTCACACCATGTGGTTTGTGATTGGTTTTCCGCCGCAGTCGCCCGAAATCGCAATACTGATCGGAGCGGTGACCGCCGCGGTCCTTGGTTACATCACCGGCATCATCGCCATTCGCCGGCAGGGCATCTATTTCGCCATGATCACTCTGGCGCTGTCGCAAATGCTGTACTTCTTCGCGCTGCAGGCGAAGTTCACCGGCGGTGAAGACGGCATTCAAGGCGTGCCGCGCGGCCGCCTGTTTGGCGTTTTCGACCTCAACGCCGAAATGACGATGTATTCGTTTGTCCTTATCGTCGTTCTCGCTGGCTTTCTCCTCATCTACCGGATTATCAATTCACCATTTGGCGAAGTGCTCAAGGCGATCCGCGAAAACGAGCCGCGCGCCATCTCGCTCGGTTATAAGACCGAACGCTACAAGCTGGTCGCCTTTGTTTTGTCCGCGACGCTCGCCGGGGTCGCCGGCTCGTTAAAGGCCCTGGTATTTCAGCTCGCGTCGCTGACCGACGTGCATTGGACGATGTCGGGCGACGTGTTGCTCATGACGCTGCTGGGCGGCCTCGGAACGGTATTTGGTCCGGTGGTCGGAGCCTTTGTCGTAATCGCCATGCAAAATTACCTGGCGCCGTTCGGCCAATGGGTGCTGGTGATTCAAGGCGCAATTTTCGTGGTCTGTGTGCTGGTATTCCGGCGCGGCATTGTCGGCGAATTAGCGCAGATTCTGCGCGTGAGACTGTGAGCGTTATTTTTCCCCGGACTTATCAACAGAATCAGTTTATCAGTCAGCCTTGGTACGCAGGACCGGCGTGTAGCGGCTTGCATTTTCGTTGCCTGATACCGCGTTCCCGGTGACGTTGAGTTTGGGTGAACGGGGGCTTCCGGCGGGTGATTCGTTGTGCCGGCCGTTTGATCGCCTCCACGGCATTTGTAGTTCCAACCTGAATTTGTAGTGGCTCGTACGGCGTGTGTTCTACGTGCACGCGTTCCCGACAACCTTTTTTTCCGACCTCGCCCGGACAGGTGTTTCTGGCCTTATCATGTCGGCACGGCAAACCAGCCCGTACGACAGTCTCGCGCGCAAATGGCTCGCGCTGGCGGAGCGTCGCCGGGCTCATGTTTTCGAGCTGCGCGACAGCGGCCGATGGAAGCATTACTACACACCGGAGCAATTGCTTGATGCGATCCGCGAAGCGATCAGCAGCCGCGATCAATGGGCGAGAATCGCCGGTATCGAACTGGGTGATGCCTAGATAGGGCCCGGCTTCACGGCAGCGGCACGGGGCCTGCTTCCTTCCTAAATCCCCTGTGCGTGCTATTTGATCGTCATGACCAGTGCTCTGTTTTCGCCGCTGCGGCTGGCGGATCTCAATTTACCGAACCGCATCGTGGTTTCGCCGATGTGCCAATACAGCGCCAACGACGGCGTCGCTTCCGATTGGCACATGACTCACCTCGGCATGCTGGCTAATTCCGGCGCTGGCTTGATCGTCGTCGAAGCGACCCATGTCGAACGCTTCGGCCGTATTACCCACGGCTGCCTCGGCCTCTATTCCGACGCTTGCGAAGCGGCGCTCGAGCGGGTTGTGGCCCATTGCCGGCGCATCGGTAGCGCCAAGCTCGGCATTCAGCTTTCCCACGCGGGTCGCAAGGCTTCGGCGCAACGGCCGTGGGAAGGCGGCAAAGCGTTGCCGGCTGGCGAAGATCCATGGCCGACGATTGCGCCCTCGGCGATTCCGTTCGGCCCCGGCTGGCATATGCCGCGCGCCATGACCGAGGACGATATGGCGCGGGTGCGCGCAGCCTTCGTCGACGCGGCCAAGCGTGCGGTCCGCATCGGCTTTGACGCCGTCGAACTGCACCTGGCGCACGGCTATCTGCTGCACGGCTTTGTGTCGCCGATTTCGAATACGCGCAACGACGGCTGGGGCGGCTCACTTGAAGGCCGCATGCGCTTTCCGCTCGAAGTCGCCCGCGCAGTCCGCGCTATCGTTCCGCGCGGGACCGCGTTTGGTGCTCGCCTTACTGGAAGCGATTGGCTCGACGGCGGCCTCACCGTGGCGGATGCGGTCGTGCTCGCCAAGGCGCTCAAGGACGCCGGCCTCGATTACGTCGATGTGTCATCCGGTGGCGTCAGTACCCAGGGGCAGGCCAGCGTGCCGCGGGATCCCGGCTACAATGTTGCGATCGCCGACCAGATCCGGCGCGAAGCCGCCATCGCAATGCGGGTTGTCGGGATGATCGCAAATCCGAAGCAGGCCGAGGCGATCGTGGCCGGCGGCCACGCTGACATGGTGGCGCTGGCGCGCGCCTTCCTCGACGATCCACATTGGGGCTGGCACGCGGCGCAAGTGCTTGGCGGTGACGTCACTCACCCGCCGCAATATCAACGCGCCGCGGCTGCAGTTTGGCCCGGAGCGACATTGCGAGCGTGAATGCCGGCCTTGACGCCGGCCGTTTAGGGGGAGGCGATGGACCGGATTACTGTCACCATGACCGACGGCGTCGCCGACGTTCGGCTGTCGCGTGCCGACAAGATGAATGCGCTCGACCCGGCGATGTTCGATGCGCTGATTCATACTTGTGGCCGGCTCGGCAAGGAGCGAAGTCTCCGCGCTGTCGTCTTGTCCGGCGAGGGGCGGGCATTCTGCGCCGGCCTCGATTTCGGCAGCTTCGCCGCGATGAATGAGGGCGGCATCCGCAATCTCGAAGCGCGGACGCATGGCATGTCAAACCGCTTTCAATACGCAGTGATGTGTTGGCGCGAGCTCGGCGTTCCGGTGATCGCCGCTGTGCATGGCGTCGCCTACGGTGGCGGCTTTCAGCTCGCGCTTGGCGCCGATGTGCGCTTGGCCGCCGAAGACACGCGGATGTCGATCATGGAGATAAAATGGGGCCTGATCCCCGACATGGGCGGCACGATTTTGATGCGGCATCTGGCGCGCGAAGATGTGGTCCGCGAACTTATCTATACCGGGCGGATATTTTCAGCCGAAGAGGCGCGAAGCTACGGCTTCGCCACCCGCGTCTGCGGTGATCCTCGCGCCGAAGCGCTGGCTCTGGCGCGCGACATCGCCGAAAAGAATCCCGATGCAATCAGGGCGGCCAAGCGCCTCTGCAATATTGCCGCTGCAGGAACCGATGCCGCCGCTTGCCTGCTCGCCGAATCCCGTGAACAGGCGCAGTTGATCGGATCGCCCAACCAAACCGAAGCTGTTATGGCCAATCTCCAAAAACGCGCGCCGCGATTTTCCGATGCGGTACAGTGAGCAATCCGGTTCTCGTCGAAGTGCTTCGTGGCGGCGTGGTTGAGAGCAGCCATCGTGGCGCGGTCGCGATCGTCGATGCGGACGGGGCAATGGTGCTTGCCGTCGGCGACATCGCAAAACCGGTATTCCCGCGTTCGGCGGTCAAGCCATTGCAGGCGTTGCCGCTGGTGGAGTCCGGCGCTGCCGATCGATACGCCTTTGGTGATGAAGAGCTGGCACTGGCCTGCGCCTCCCACTGCGGCGAACCGGCGCATGTCGAAGTCGTAGCGCGGATGTTGAGCCGCGCGGGCCTCGAGGTTTCTGCGCTCGCGTGTGGGGCCCATTGGCCAAGTTCGCAGACGGCGGCTTTTGCTCTTGCGCGAGCCGGCGCCGCGCCCTCCGCCCTGCACAACAATTGTTCCGGCAAGCACGCCGGCTTTCTGTGCGTTGCTTGTGCGTCGGGTGTGGATCATCTCGGCTATTGGCGGCCCGAGCATGCCGTGCAACGCCAGATGCGCGCCGTGCTTGAGGATTTGACCAGTGTCGCGCTTTCGGACGCCGACCGCGCGGTCGACGGTTGCTCGGTTCCGACTTGGGCCATACCGGTGGGAAATCTCGCACGCGCCTTCGCCAGGTTTGGCACCGGTCATGGTCTTCCGCCCATCCGCGCCAAAGCCGCGGCGCGGCTTCGGGCCGCTTGCGCGCAGAAGCCCTGGTACGTTGCCGGCACCGGCCGGTTCTGCACCGAAATCATGCGGCTCCTCGGCCCGCGCGTGCTGGTGAAGACCGGCGCCGAGGGGGTGTTTTGCGCCGCGCTGCCGGATCTTGGATTCGGTATCGCGATCAAATGCGATGATGGGGCCGGCCGCGCCGCCGAAGCGATCATGGCGGCTTTGATCGGGCGCTTCGTGCGGCTGGACGATACCGAGCGTGCAATGATCGCGAGCTTCGCGCGGCCGACGCTGCGCAATTGGAACGGGATCGAGGTCGGATCGCTGCAGGTCAGCGAAGCGATTGCCGCCGCTTCGCCGCAACGAGCGCAACCAGAAGCCTTTCGGCGGCTGTAACCAGCGGGCGAAAAGCGACGGAACGGGTTTTGCGCAGCCGGCGTGGATCGAATCTGACGCGCGGAATGTGAACGAACTGAACGAGCTGGTGTCCGTGGCTGGCGCGTTCCAGCGCGCGCCAATAGGCGTAGTTGCAAAGATATCGCCCGGCGTCGCGCGACAGGCGGGTGGGAATTGCAGTATTCCGCAGCGCGGCCAGCAAAGCGACGAACGGTGCGTTGCCTCGGAGCGCTCGCCCGCCGGCAACCATGATGCCGCGTTGGGCACGGTGTCCGCCGGCATCCGGGTACAACAGCGAAACTGCATTGCGCGCCCGGGTCTCGATGCAGACGTGGCGTCTGCTTCCGGCGAGGCCAAACATGAGGATGATGTCGGGCTTTTGCGCGAACAGCTTTGGCAGGTCGCGATCGACCGCGTCGTAGGTGGTGGCAAAGATGTGTGTGGTGCGAACGATCCCGGCGAGCGTCGGTCGTCGTCGGCGGGCCAGCGCATCGGCGAGGACGGCGCTGGGATTGAACGGCACGCCGGGGAACGGGCCGAAGCCGGTAATGAGGACCCGCATTTCAGCGCTCGAGCATACCGGCAATTTCCTCGACCGCGGTTGCCGGCGCGAGCTTGCCAGCTGCGACCTCGGCCTCGATCCGCGGCAGTGCCGCTTTGAGCGTCCGGTTGGAGTGCAACGGCGCGAACAGCCGCTCTTCAAGCATCGCCCACATCCATTTCACCTGCTGCTCGCCGCGGCGGACGGCGAGTTCGCCCGACCCGGTGAGACGTTCGCGATGGTCGAGAACCTTCGCCCAAAGATCGGCAATACCCTCGCCGGTCAGTGCCGAATAGGTGACGACCGGCGGCGACCAGTTCGGCGAACGTGGCGAGAGAATATGGAGCGCTGCGCGATATTCGGCCGCCGCCGCCTTGGCGCGGATGATGTTGTCGCCGTCGGCCTTGTTGACGGCGATCATGTCGGCAAGTTCAACGACGCCTTTTTTCAGACCCTGCAATTCGTCGCCGGCGCCGGGTAGCATGAGCACCAGAAAGAAATCGGTCATGTCCGCAACCGCGATTTCCGATTGGCCAACGCCGACGGTTTCGACGAGGACGACGTCGTAACCCGCGGCCTCGCACAACAGCATGGTCTCGCGCGTCTTCGCCGCTACGCCGCCGAGCGTGCCGGAAGCGGGCGAGGGGCGGATGAAGGCATTGGCATCGTTGGCCAGCCGCGCCATGCGGGTCTTGTCGGCAAGGATCGACCCGCCGGTGCGGCGCGACGATGGATCGACGGCAAGCACTGCGACCTTGTGGCCCTGTCGCGTCAGCAGGCTGCCGAGCGCATCGATGGTGGTGGATTTGCCAACACCCGGCGCGCCGGTGATGCCAACCCGCACTGCCTTGCCGGTCGCCGCAAGCAGCGCCTGGGTCAGCGCGGCGGCGGCGCGGCGGTGATCAGCGCGTTTGCTCTCGATGAGCGTAATGGCGCGCGAAAGCACGGTGCGGTCGCCGGCGCAGATGTCGCGGGTCAGACGCCCAACATCGAAAGGCGGGGCGGAAGGGGCCATAATGTCTCTTCGGCGAGCGCGCTCAAGCCGTCAAGCTACATCAGGACCGATGTTTTGCTGCCGCTATTCAGCAATTTACAACCAGCTTGCGCGAGAGCGCGTGCCGGCGATCCCCGACGGCTGTTTTTAATTTGACAATCGCGCTCCGACAGAACGGCGCCAAGATTCATCTTGGAAACTCCCCGGTGTCGTCGAATTCAGGCCGCATCCCATGGCTGACATTGCGCGCGTCCATAGGCGCAATGGAAGATCGCACGTCCAACGTTGGCAGGGAGATGACGATGAACTGGGATCAGATTGAAGCCAACTGGCTCGTCTTCAAGGGGGAGCTGCGGCACAATTGGATCAAGCTGAGCGACGAGGACATCACGCGCATCAACGGCCGGCGGGAGGTATTGGCTGCCCGGCTGCGGGAACGGTACGGTTTCGGCAAGGCCGAGGCCGAGCGCGAGATCAGCGCTTGGATGCGCGCGCAAAGATTTGCCGCGTAATGACGCCGGCAGAGCATCCCTCCCATTCGCGGGAGGGGTGGTCACCACTGCTGCCGATCAGCTTCATCAACAAACTCGACGAGCGGGTTGTCTCCCCGTACCCGGAGTGCTCAGCCCCAGAGCTTACGGCTCGCCAATGCCGCTCCTTGGGCGAGAGCTTCGAGCTTGGCCCAGGCGATCATCGGATGGACCCGGCCGCCGAGTCCGCAATCGGTCGCGGCAATGACACGCTCTCGACCGACACTCTTGGTGAAACGCAGAATGCGCTGCGCTACCAGCTCCGGGTGCTCCACGACGTTGGTGGCGTGGCTGACCACGCCTGGCAGGATGATCTTGCCGTCGGGGAGTTTGACGTCCTCCCAAACCGTCCATTCGTGCTCGTGGCGCACATTGCCGGCCTCGAACGAATAGGCCTGGCACTTCACCGCCAGCATGACGTCGACAATGTCGCGCATCGGAATGTCGGTGGTATGCGGGCCATGCCAGCTTCCCCAGCATAAATGGAAGCGGATGCGGTCTTCGGGCAGGCCCCTGATGGCATGATTAAGCGCCTCGATCCGGGCCATCGTGAACTTCTGATAACCCTCAACCGAGGGCTCGGGATTGATCATGTCCCAGTTCTCGGCAATCGCCGGATCGTCGAGCTGCAGGATCAGGCCCGCGTCGACGATGGCTTTGTATTCTTCGCGCATGGCTTCGCCAACAGCGAGCATGAACTCTTCGTCGGTCTTGTAGTAGACATTCTTGAACCGCGCGGCGCTCGCCGGAGCAACCGAGGTCATAAAGCCCTCCTCGACCCCGTTTGCCTTGAGCGCAGTTTTGAAATGCGCGATGTCGGCTTTGATCGCTTCCTGGCCTCGATAGGTAACCGGCCCGGTGCAAACCGGCCATTTGGCCATTGCCGGCCCGGTTGTCACTTCCTCCTTATAAACTTGCAAGAACTTGGCGCGATCGCGCCGGTCAGCGAAGCTTGTGAGCACGACCTCGCCAGGCTGCGCTCGTTTGGGTGCGCCTTCGTACAAGCCGGGTCCGCTCAGATCGAGACCGCCAAGGCGGTTGAAGCAATAGCTCCACCACGCCCGGTAGTTCACCTTGTGGCCCATCGACTTGCCGAATTCGCCGTCGCCCGGCACGTCGATGCCGATGTCTTTTTGCTTCTGCACGACGTCGGTTACGGCGGCTTGCAGCGTGTCCTGATAACGCTGCTCGTCGGTCGTTTCGCCGGCTTCGCGCGCACGGTTGGCTTCAATCAGATCATCCGGACGCGGCAGGCTCCCGGCCTGACTGGTCAGAATATGGTCGCGGCTCATTCTCATGGATTTATCGGACGAGGCAGCACCGCTGACCGAGGACGGATCAAATCCCCGTCCTCGTCACCGGCCGTCCGTCGTCTGTCCTCTGTCTTCGGTTTCAGATCGCGTGGAATGGCTGTTCTTTCACCGAAGCGACCAGGCCGTGGAACACTTCGTTGACCGGTCCCCAGCTTGGCAGCTTCTTCATGTTGTTGAGCCAGCGCTCCACATTCGGATAAGCCGAGAAGTCGCAGCGGATGACTTCGCCGAGCGTCACCAGCGCGGCACCGAAATAGTCGGCGATCGTGATCTGGTTGCCGCAGAGGTACTGGTTCTTCGGGCCAATCCAGTAGTCGTTGAGGATCTGCAGCCACCGCTTGGCGTTCTGCTGGCCGCGTTCGATGGTGGCGGCTTGCGCTTCTTCGCTGCGATGCTTGAGATTCGGGAACAGCTGCGGATAGGCCAGATTGTATGCCCAATCCCGGTAGAAATTGGTGTTGAGCCAGTCCATCATCTCGTTGACTTTGGCCCGCTGTTTCAAATCCTTCGGATAAGCGGGCGAGCCGATCTTGTCGGCGAGATATTTCAGGATCGCCGAGCTTTCGGTCAGCTTCAGATCCCCGTCTTCGATCATCGGCACCAGCGCATTCGGATTCATATCCGTGTACGGCGGCTTCGTGTGCTCGCCGGTGAACAGATCGACCGTAACTTCGTCGACTGGAATCTTGTTTTCGGCAATGAAGAACCGTACCGGCCGGCTCGTCATCGACACCGGATGCATGTAGAGCTTCATGGCAATTTCCTCCCAAGAAATGCTGTCCGCGATGCTTATAGAGCATCTTTGCGACTGGTGAAATGCAGAGTTCCTGCCCACCAGCAGGTCGCCAATCCGTTGGGCAGTATTCGACTGAACCGCCTGGCGGCTCATCGTCCCCGATTTGCCGGCGTGACTTTCTCGGCAATGAAGCGCGGCAGAGCAAACGCGGCGGTGTGCACGTCCGGCGTCCAATATTTGGTCACAAAACGGCTGGCCTTGCGATAGCGATCGGCGATGATTTTCACCGGCATTCGGCGATGGCGCCTGTCGTCGGTGGCAAAACCCATTGCCATGTGTCCACCGACATAGGTTGGGATGGCGGCGACGTAGCAGCTCGCATCTGCAAACAGCTGGCGGAGCTTGGCGATGGCGGATTTGAACTCGCGCGGCTGGAGCATCGGTACGCCGTTCTGGGTCACCAAAATGCCGCCCCGGTTCAGGCAATTTTTGCAGGACCGGTAGAATTTTTGGCTGAAGAGAACCTTGCCCGGACCCTGCGGGTCGGTGGAATCCACGATGATGACGTCGAAGCGCCGGCCGGTTTGTGCGAGGTATTTTGCGCCATCGTCGATCACACTTTCGAAGCGCGGGTCGGCGAACACCGGCCTGGTGATTTCCGGGAAATGCTCTTTGGCGAACTCGACCACCTTGGCGTCGATTTCGATTTGCGTCAGAGATTTGACAGTCCGGTGTTTGAGCACCTCCTCGGCGATGCCGCAATCGCCGCCGCCGACGATGAGGACGTCGCGCGCTTCGCCGTGAGCAAACAGCGGCACGTGCGACATCATCTCCTGGTAGATGAATTCGTCCCTTGACGAGATCTGGGTCGCACCGTCGATCATCAGCATCTTGCCGAAGAACGGCTGCTCGAACAGCACCAGGTGCTGGTGTTCGGTCTCGATCTCGTAAAGCAGCTTGTCGACGCGGTAACTGATGCGAAAGCCGAGTTCGTCGAACAGCGTCTCGGCGATCCAGCGCTTTTCGGGCATGACATTACCGCCGCTCAGTTGGGGATAGAAAAAGCGGCCGGCCGCCTAAGCTCAGACGAATAGGGAGCCGGCTTAGGCGCCTTGCCCGCGCAAGAGTTCATTGACACCGACGCTCTTTGCAGAAAACGCCTCGCGTAACACCGGAATGCACGCGTCGGGGTCGGCGGAGCCGCACATGAAGACGTCGAGCGCCGCGTAGCCTGCGTCCGGCCAGGTGTGGATCGAGATGTGGCTCTCCGCTAAAACCGCCACACCGGAGACGCCGTTCGGCTGAAAATGATGCACGTGGATGTGCAGAAGCGTAGCGCGCGCAGCCTCGACGCAGCGTCGCAGCGTTTCTTCAATGTGACCGATGTCATCAAGCCGCTGTGCATCGTGCAGATCGACGATCAAATGCACGCCCGCGCAGCGCACGCCGTTGCGAACGGCGAAATGTCCAAGACCGTTCTCAGGCGGCGCCGGAGGCGCCACTTTGAGCTTGATCTTCCTGTCGTCTGTTCGGGCGGTGCCTGGGATTCCCAAGCCCTTCCCCGATCGTAAGAGGGCGTTCCGGCTCATGCCGTCCTCCCAACCCGAGGTAAGAACCCGAGATGCCGGCGTGCCGGCGCCACGGAAAGTGAAAGCCGCTCGATCGCGTCCGCGCGGACGATCAGCAGCGGCTGAATTCCCAAATAAATGCAAACCCTTCGGAGTCAAGCAAATTTTGGGAAAAACTTCGTGAGTTTTTGTTTGAACAACGATCGGCAGTATTGAAAGGTTTTGGCCGCGCTCGTTTGAGCTGGAACGGCGTCACGCATCTAACCGCTGACGGCGACCGCGGGCGGGACCATCGGCTGGGCCGGCTTTTTGACACGGGTGCGAAAGAAGCCAAGCACGCGACGGGCCGTGTCGGGTTGCAAACGGTTGAAGCTCGCCAGCGCGTTATCCAGGTCTTTCGCGGACATGCCGCGATCGGCGGCGCGTAGCAGCAGAATGGCCTTGGTCGTCGTCGACGACAAACCGGCGACCTTGGCGAGAATGAGCACGATCTCGGCGCCGGGATCGAGCAGCGCCCGCTCGACGACGTCGATTGGCGTTTCGCACAGGATCGAGAGCGCGATCGCGGTTTCCTCAAACTTGCGATCGCGCGCATAGTGATACACCTCGGCTTCGCCAATCCGGCGGATACGATTAAGCCGCTCTACGGCGGCTTGTGCGGCAGCAAAATCCGGCGAGGCGTTGCGGGCATCATTGCGGATGCCGCCAACCACTTCCGCCACCACACCATCGATCGCCGTACCGGCTTGCGGATTCTCGACGGCAAGGCGTGCGCGGACCGCGCCCGACGCCTTTTCCAGCAATACGAGAAAATGCGTCCGCGGGATGTCGCCGCGCATGCCGACAATGGTTGCGAGGTCGTCATCGCCGACGGAGCGCTTGACCAGCATGCGAAAGCCGGCATCGGAAAACCGGGCGCCGGCATTCTTCACGACCGAATGGACCACATCGCGGTCGCCCCGTTCGACGAGTACCTCGGTAACCGCCTCGCTCAAACTACGGCGTTGGGAGATGGCGAACAGGTGCTGCTGGCTCTTGGTGTTGGCGTTGGCGAGCAAAGCGGGTTCTTCGAGCCGTTCCGATTGCCGCAGGACAGGGCGGGCGACTTCAATGTCATCGTCAAAGGCAAGCATGTGGACCACGCTTGCCGGAGCGTTGGCGATCGGCGCCAGCCGGTTGGCGAGCCTGGCGCGCGCCTTGGCCTCAATGGTGCTCATGAGGCGCACCATGACATCGTCGAACACGCCGATCTGATCTTCAGAATAGCGCGGCGCGCCGCCGACAAAGAGATCGGTGACGCGCGTCAGCATCTCGATCCGGCGTGTGTTGGTGCCGGAGCTGAGCGCGGCCTCAAGTTCGTCAATGAGCGGAAGAGTTCGCATCAGGCTACGGGCGTGACCGCGTTGAAACAGCGACGACAATGCAGCGATAAGGGTGAACAAAGGCTTGCGGCTGATACTGCTGAGGCAGCCTTAAGGCAGCCTGACCGGAACTGGTGAGCCGTGACCTACCGCTGGTTGCGAAACCATCACGGGTCCGGCGTTTCGGCTGCCGGTGGGCGTGTCCATGTCGTCATTGTAATGCCGGCCGCCGCGTCAAGGTCATGGAGCGGCCCGGGGTTGAGGCCATGGCTGGCGAGCGCTTGCTCCGGAGTCTGATCCTGACCGAGCGACGGAAACAGCGGTCGTCCACCCGGAATTCGCGCAAAGGCGGCCCGGGTGAGGTGGAAAGCGTCATAAAGCGGCAAAAACATATCGAACACCTCGCTTCCGCCGATGATTGCGACGATTCCGCTGCTAACGCCGAGTTTGGCGAGCGCTACTTCCAGCGTTACTCCGGACGGATTCCACAACAGCGCGTTGGGAAGCGATGGGTCCGGCGCGATCGACGCGGTCTGGTGCGTAACAACCAGACGTTTGCGGCGCGCGGCGCGCGGTCCGCCTTCATGGGAGTGGCGACCATGCACGATAGCGGCAGCCCGATCGAGTTCCGCCTGGAGGAACCTTTGGTCGGCGTCGTTGCGAATCGTGTCCGGCATTGCTCCGTCGCGATCGGCGATCATGCCGTCCGCGGACACGATGGCATAGCCTTCGATGTGGTACGGCCCAATCATCGGCAAAGACCATAGCGGGCCCCCCATACGAAGTCATTTGGGCAAAGGCCGTGCGCTGCTCGCCCGGCGAGCCGCGGCGTGCGAGTTGCAAGTCCGCCTCAAAACCCATATGTGGATTTCGAACAAGAGTTTGAAAAACGCCCAAGGCTCATGACGCGGCCGTCCGAAATCACTCGCGAGCGCATTCTCAAAGCTGCCGAGCGGCTGTTTGCCGAGCGCGGATACGACGCTACCAGCGTGCGCACCATCGTTGCCAAGGCGCGCGTCAACCAAGCCGCCATTAATTACCACTTTGCCGGCAAGGAAGGGCTATACCGCGAGGTGCTGCGGCTGGCGTTTCACGCCCTTACCGAGCAACAGCTGGCGCACGCTGAAGAAGCCAAAGCGATGTCCCGCGAACAGGCGCTTGGGGAATTTGTCCGCCGCCAGCTGCAGCCGATAACGGCACGCGACGAAGTCAGCCGTTACATGCGGATTTTCAACTGGGAAACGGCGCGGCCGACCGCAGTTTTTCGCAAGCTTGTCCGCGAAGAGGCGGCGCCGTTCATGGGGTTGGCGGTCGACCTGGTGCGCCGCTTCATGCCCGAAGCCGATCAGCAGACCCTGGTGCTCGCTGCGATCTGGCTGATCGGTCAGTGCAGCGTGTTCGTGCGCAATCGCGAGCAGCTTGCCGAGCTTCCGGTCGCGGTTTCCTTTGATGGATCGGCGGTCGAGCGGCTCGCCGAACTTGTCAGCCGCTGGGCCATGGGCGGCCTCGCATGGGTGGCCTAAGGGCGCTTTGCGATGGCAAATCCTCTGCGCTGCCGCAAAAATTCCTTTTTCCGGGCTAGCCGCCGCCTAGAACACGTGTTTGAAATTCAATCGTTCGTTTGAAAAATGCGGGTCGCCTGGAGCAGCCTCATGCGCTACGAGATGCCACTTGTGAAACGTCTTCTGACCAAGCTCGTCCACGACGTCCTGCCGGCGGCGCTGGCAAGCGTGATCGGTGGCTTTCTGTTCACCCATTTGCAGTTGGGACGGTTACCGGAGCCGGTGGCCGCGCAGGTCGTGCCCGCCTCGGACGAAATGATGCAGCTGCTTCGCGACGAGCACGGCCTGATCACAAGTTTCATCCGGACGCGCATCGCTGACGAGAAGAAGCAGCTGATCGCCGATGACAGCGCCCGACGCGGCGCCGCCGAGTTGCAGCCGGCGGCGACCGTTGCCGGGTTGCGGGCTTCCGCTTTGACGATGGCTGCGGTCAAATCGCGCAAGAGGACACCCGGTACCGCTGCGCCACCGCTTCTGATCGCGCAAGTGCAGCAGGGCGACAGTGGTAAAGCGGTCGCCCGCAACGACCAATCGCTGCTCGCCAAGACCATCGGCATCAAGGATCACGTTGTCGCCGCCACCCACCGCGTCGTCTCGGCGATCGGCGGCATCCCAACATGGATCGGCGCGATCGGCGATCGGATCGGCGGCGAGGACGCCAGTCCCCGGCCGCCGGCCAATCTGGTTAGCGCATCTTAGGCGCGATGAGATTTGCACTCGCCAAACGCGCGGTGCCGGTCACTTTGGTTAATTCGCTTCAACCTCGGACTGCGCAAATGTTCGTGAAGTGCGAACTATTTCGCAGCTACAAATAGGAACCGGCTTCGTTGCGATGCGTTTTCAGATCGGCGGCGGCTGGGGCAGGGCAGCGTTCGGCTTGCCTCGGAGATGGAAGATGCGTTTCGCCGACAATTTCAATCCGGAATGGGGATATCTTGCGCCGGCGCCGAGTTTCATGCGGACGGCGCGGGTCGCTTTTGTGGCGGCAGTGGTGGGTGCGGCGTCGGGGGCCGCTGTGGTGGTTTCATTGATGGACCGCCCGGCCGCCACGGAAATGTCGATTGCCGCTCGCACATTGGTGCAAGAACCGAATGAGGCTGTGTTCGCCGCCACGCGAGCGGCGCAGCTGCAAGCGCCACACCAGGTCGGCGGCATTACTGATCACGCGGCGACCCCTCCTGCATCACGGGTTGCTGCGGTGGCCGGTTCAACGCTTACTGAGATTCCGACTGCTAGAACCGCTTCCGCCAATGACGCGGCGCTCGTTGCCGAGGTGCTACCGCAGAAGAAGGTCGTCAGGAAGCAGTCGCTATCGCGCCCGCGTTTGACGTCGCGCCCGCTTCGCGAGGAAGCCTTCGGCAACGCGGGTGAACAGGAATTTGGCGCCAGGACGCCCTTGGCGCTCCTGCCCTACGGCGGCTATCCGGGCCGCGGGCAAGACTACAGCGCGGTCCAGGCGCACGAAGACTTCTAGACGACTTCGAACGGCTCATCCTCGAAGAAGCTGATCGCCAGGATCGCTGCTCAGCGGCAGGCGCCCTGGACGATCGCATTGTCCAACGCGGCGTGCGCTACATCCCAGTCCGGTAGACTGACGGCCAGTTTGGTCCAGCCGGTGCCCCACGGTGTGGCGGTACTGTCCGACCAGATCTGGCAAAAACCATCGCCGAATTGCACGACCGCGAAATCCGCTCGAGCAGGCGTTGCGGCTGCCAATCCTATCGCCAACACGCCAAGTACCAATGCCGAATGCTTCATGATGCGCTCCCTGGCTGACGAGCTAACCGCGAGCGCCTACCGGATGTTCCCGGCGACAAATTAGCACGTTGCAACGTAGCAATCGTAACTGAGCGAAAACAAAGCCGCCCGCCACTTTCGTGGCGGGCGGCAATTAGACCCCGATCAGACGATCCGTTTTAGGACCAGCTCTTGCACCACTTGTGCTTCATGTCCGAAGCGCCCTTTTTGGCTGCCGCTTCCTTGGTCATGACGGGCTTCCCGACCCACACCCAATCTTTCCCCTTCATGCCCATGGGAGCCATCTTGGTGTCGCTCCAGACTCGACAAGAACCGTCCTTGTATTTGACAATGGCAAAATCGGCGCGTGCTGCGCTCGAAGCGGCGAAACCAAGCGCCAATACCGCAGCTGCAAAAGCCAAACGTTTCATCAACCCCTCCCTTGTGGCGACCGATAAGGTTCCGTAGTACGGAACCCGATCTTCAGGCAAGCCAATACCGGCCTTTATGCTGAGTTACGTTCCGACTATGGCCGGCAAACAACACGGAGGAGTCCATGCCGGAAATCGTCGTCTATCTCATTGAGGGCCGCACGCTCGACGAGAAGCGCGCCTTGGTCAAAGACGTCACCGCTGCGGTGGTGAAGAACATCGGCGTGCCTCCGGAGGCGGTTGTTATTTCGTTGGTCGAACAACCGAAGACGACGAAGGGCAAGGGCGGCGTCCTGTTCAGCGATATGCCGGCGCGCTAGCGCACAGGCGCGGCGGCAACCGCGCCATATGGTGGTTTCCACGTATGGCCGAATCGCCCGGGAGGCCCGAAGTGGACTCCCGGCGGCGCCTCAATTTGTCGTGTGTGCAACGCACAATTTTCTTGCTGCGGTGCGGTAGAGTGATGATAATAGCCGCCGACACAGGGAAAGAACAAAGGTGCGAACATGACCGACGAATGGGAGACGAAAGACGGCCGCCGCCGGGTGCGACGGGATCCGCCCACGGTTGAGGAAGCCGTCGTCGCGGCCCAAGGGCTCACCGATGACCTCAAGGAGCAGATCGAGATCGTGGCGTCGTTGATGGAGGTGCCCCGCGACCAGGCGAGGGGCGTTGTGCTTCGGATGGGGCAGCGCAAAGACGTGGACCGGGTAACTATTACCGGCCGCGTCGGTGCTCCCCGCGCGGTTGTCGTTGAACGCCGCACCTCGCGTTACGCTGGGTTGCAACGCCGTTCGGTCGGCCGATAGGGCGCTGGCGCCGCCGCCCGCGTGTCTTGGGACATCTACAAATAGCGTCGATCGCCGGGGTCGGGGATCGTGTGGGTTGCTACCAGCCGGTGCCAGAGGAACAGCACGACCAGTGCGCCGACCACCGCGCCGATGAGGCCGGCGCCTTGGTTCGGGCCGTACCAGCCGATCGCCTGCCCGATGAACGTGGCGACAAAAGCGCCGATGATGCCGAGCAGCGTGGTCAGGATAAAGCCCGCCGGGTTGTTCGGGCCCGGCGCCAGAAAGCGGGCAACAATGCCGGCGACAAAGCCAATGATGATGATCCAGAGAATATGCATGGTGGCCTCCGTGCGATACCGCGATTGACGTCACATATTAGCGTCGGTTCCAAGACGAAACACCGCTTGCAACGCTGACAGTTCACCGCCTGCGCAATCGCGTCGCCGCCCCGACCACAACGCATTGGGAAACCTCATCCACGCGGTTTATACTTCGGCTGGTTCGCCAAACGCACTGGCGGAGCAACGGCAATGACCAAGACTCTGGTAAAGCCGCGCACCAAGGTGCGCACCAAGACCCAGCGGCCGCCGCTCTACAAAGTGATTCTGCTCAACGACGATTACACGCCGCGCGAATTTGTGGTGCAGGTGCTCAAAGCGGTCTTCCGGATGAATGAGGACCAAGCTTATCGGGTCATGATGACGGCACATCAAAAGGGCGCTTGCGTTATCGCCGTCTATGTCAGGGACGTTGCCGAGACCAAGGCCAAGGAAGCTACCGAGCTCGGCAAGCAGAATGGCTTTCCGTTGTTCTTCACCACGGAGCCCGAGGAGTAGTCCGTTAGCGCGCGATCGGCATGGCGGTGATCGGCTGGTCGTGGACGGCGGGACTGGTATTCCCAACCGTTCGGGTCAGCTCGCCTTTATAGGCAAGCGCCACAGCACCGAAGGTCATGCCGGCGAGGAACAATGCAACCAGCCCCAAAATCATGGTTCCGTCATGTCTTGGAGCCTGACCAAAGCGCCGCACGTGTTTGTCCAAAAGTTCCTGATCGCGTCGATCCGTTTCGCGTCGGTCCATTTTGAGCATCTCACGCTGTCAGAAGGTCTCGCGTAGAAAACCCGCGAGCGCGCCGGCTGTTCCCCGGTCGGGCCGGATTTTCATCTGCCTGCTGTCTTTTATAACCAAAAGTTCAGGGAACGCCCGATGTTGGTGCTCGTTGACCGGTAGGTGCGGGGCGGACACCCACAGGAGAAACAAAATGCGACTTTCAGTTCTTGCCGCCGGCACCGCTTTGCTGCTGTGCCCATCGGTGGCAATGGCTCAGACCAATACGCCCGCGACGCAGCCGGATGCCCGAACAGCGGCCACCTCGCCGACGACCGGCGCAAAGCATCGCTGCGCATGCAGGTGCGCGACATGATGCAGAAGGCCGGCTTTACCGATATCCATGTCGCGGCGGGATCGCTGCTGATCCGTGCCAAGGACAAGGACGGCAACCCGGTGCTCATGAATGTGAGCCCGGATTCTCTGACCGAAGTCGCGGAAGTCGGGTCGGGGACGGGCCCCGGGGATTCGCCCGGAGTAATGAGTGACTCGCGGTCTGGTTCTGAGTTCGTCACCATTCCTACGGGTGGTGAGTTGAGCTCGAACCTGGTCGGTCTCGACGTCTACAACAACGCCAACAAGGATATCGGTCAGATCAAAGATATTGCGATGGGGCCAAACGGCCGCACGCGAGCCTACATCGTGTCGGTCGGCGGGTTTCTTGGCGTCGGCGAGCATTACGTTGCGGTCAATCCGTCCAGCATCAAGGTGAGCTACAACAGCTCCGACAAGAAATGGCACGCCACGATGGATGCCAATGCGAACCAGCTCAAAGCGGCGCCGGAGTTCAAGTACAATGGCCGCTGGAACGCGAGTAAATCGTAACCGTCAGCGGGTTGGCGATGATCTGCCTGCGCCTTTCAGTCTAACTGGGGCGCGGGTAGCTTGCTTTTTGCTCAGGCCAGGTCTGCATTTGCAGAAATCAGCATATTGTGAGGTGCGCACTCCCTACGACGGCGGCTACAAACAACGTGGACAAGGGAGGGAAATCGCCAATGCTTGACACCCGCACACCGCCGCCTCACGCCGCGGTGACGTCGTCGGCTGCATCGCTCGATCGCTATGCGCCCTATGTGCTGAGCATTCTGAGGATCATGGCCGCGTTGCTGTTCATGGAGCACGGCCTGTCAAAGTTTTTCGGCTTTCCGGTGGCGATGGCCCGGCCGGGTTTGTTCGATCTGGAATGGTTCGCTGCGCTGATTGAGTTCGGCGGGGGCGTGTTGTTGACCCTGGGGCTGTTTTCCCGGGCCGCGGCGTTCATCATGTCCGGCGAGATGGCGATCGGCTATTTTCTGTTCCACGCGCCCGCAAGCTTCTATCCCTATGTCAACAAGGGCGAAGCGGCGGTGCTGTATTGCTTTGTGTTTTTGTATCTGGTGTTCGCCGGCCCCGGCCCGTGGAGCCTCGACGCGCTGCTGTGGCGGAAGGCACCGGCTTGAACCCGCACACCGAATGCGCGCCGCACGGCTTTAGTCCGAGCTGACGGCTAATCCCCTAAGGTCTTGCTGAGCCACACCCGCAGTTCGGCCGGCACGTCGTTGCGCGCGGCAATTGCGGAGGCGAGATTTTTGTCGCCGTTGAGCGCCGTGATGATCCGTGCAAAGCCTTCTTCCGAGACCAGCGCATTCGCGTTGTCGATGATCTTGCGCTGGATCGCCTTGTTGCCGCGTTTGATCAGAACATCGGTGACGGCGGTGTTGAGATGCGTCCGGGCGGCGATTTTCGCCAGGAGGTTTGGGTCGACCCGGTCCTTGTCGGCGATCTCGATCAGGTCCGCGTCCGGCAAAGCTTCCGCCTGATCGAGGATCGGGCCGCTGACCGCGACGTCACTGTGACGGGCGAGGCGTCCGAGCACGCGAACTGGCGCGTTGGCGACCGGCGCCAGCCGGTTGCTGAGTTCGGCAAGCTGCAACCGGTCCATTTTCTGAATCAGCCGGACGATCACCTCGTCAAATAAAGCGACCTGCTCGTCGCCATAGAGGGCGGCACCGGCGAGAAACAGGTCCACGATCCGGCGCAACACCGCGTCGCGCCAGGAATCCGGCTTTTCGGGAAGCGCCGAATCCAGTTCGGCGAGCACTGCCTGCGAGGTCAGCGTCATAACCGTTCACCTTAGGCTGATTTTAGTGAACACCGCGCTAACGCGTCCCGGCGCCGATCGCCGCGGCCTGATGACTGCCTCTGGCGGTTATGCGGACTTTTACGCATGCCTGTTTTTGGGGCGAAGCGATGGAAGCCTCGGCTAGCGAGGCGGCTGCCTTAAACCGGGCGCAAGCCATCGGGCAGGGCGTCTTTCCTCGAGAGGCCGTTCGCGCAGGTCATGCCCGTCGGAGCCGGGCTACTTCTTCTTCGCCGCCCGTTGCGCGTGCGCTGCGGAATTGGCCGCGACTGCGGCGCGGATCAGCTGCATGAAAGCGGCTTCGTCGATCGTCTCGCCTTCGCGGAGGTCGATCGCACGCCGTGCGTTGCCTTCGAGGCTGGAATTGAACAGCTTCTTCGGGTCCTTGATGGAGGCGCCGCGGGCGAAAGTCAGTTTCACGACAGCTTTATACGTCTCACCGGTGCAGATGATCCCGTCGTGCTCCCATACCGGAACCCCTCGCCACTTCCATTCCTCGACCACGTCGGGGCAGGCCTCTTTGATGAGAGCGCGGACCCGCGCGAGCGTCTCACCCCGCCAATCGCCGAGGTCCTTGATCCTCCCGTCGATCAGCCGGGAGGCAGAGGTGCCGTCTTTTGCTTTCGTCGCGGCGCTGGTGCTCTTCTTCATGGTGGTGTCGCTTTCTTCAGGATTGTTGTCGCTAGGCCGTCAGGTGTTACTTCCCGTACTCTGCTTTCAGTGAGTACAGGGCGTTGGCATAATTGAAGGCCGCCAATTGGCACTCCGCGACGAACTGCTGCTTCACGACTGGCTGCTCCTCGTATTCGCACATTCCTTCACGAGCCTCGCGATCGTTTTGTCGTTCTTGTACTGGCTGGCGCAGTAGTCGATGACCGAATTCTTTTCGGCCAGGCGCTCTTCGCCTTCGGCCTGCGATGCATCGAGCTTCCGCATTCTGGCTTCGCAATCGCCTTCGCTGGAATTTGTTTTTGAAACGGCGGCGGGCAGGGCGCGCTTGTCGTCAGCAGACAGTTGTCCCGAAAGTGCCGGGACAGCTACAGCGACCAGAGCGATCATAAGGCTTCGCATCATGGCAGTACGTAGGATGGGTAGACCACTTGCGAAACCCACCACTAAACCCCGGTGCACCATGATGGATATCGCTTCGCTCCACCCCATCCTACACGCTGTCCTTCAGCGGACGCGCCGTCAACGCATTCCAGGCCGCGAGCGAGTCCATGTAGTCTCGCCAGTGCGCGATTTTCCGGTTTTCAATTTTGATGATCGAGCAAAACCGGTTGTTGTACTTTACGCCGCTCGCCAGGATCGTCCCATGGACTTCATATTCGATGACGACGACGCGGCCATCGTCTGTCTTATGGGCTATCAGCTTATCGGCGGACTGAAGCTCGACGTTGTCGCAATAGCCCCTGAACTGAGCCATCAGATCGGCGCGCCCCTTGATCACGCGAGGCCAACCGGAGACCTCGTACAGGACCTCGTAGACGACGCCGTCAGAGACGATGTCGAAGAAGTGCTCGCCATCGACGAGGTCGCCCAGCGCCCCGCGGACCAGCTCGAAGTAAGGCCTGGCGGCATCGTAGGCAGCGTATCTGGAACTCGGCATTCCGGACTTCTTTCATGGTGGCTGTGGCTTTCTTCGCCGTTCGTGTCGCACCCCCTGCACCAAATTCTCGGCGTTGATGTCACACTGGCGGCTTCTGGCTCGTCATGATGTCGGAACCCAACAGAAGGAACCGAACCATGAACGCCAACGAACTCTTTGCCGCGGCCCCCGACCTCATGAAGAAGTGGACCGCCACATCGCTCGCCATCGCCTCGAGCCTGGAACCGGCCCTGGTCCGGCTCGTCGAAATCCGCGCCTCCCAGATCAACGGCTGCGCCAACTGCATCAATATGCATGCGGCGGAAGCGCGTGAAAAGGGCGAGACCGAGCAGCGCATCTACCTGCTCTCGGCGTGGCGCGAGGCCCCCTGCTACACCGGCCGCGAACGCTCAGCGCTCGGCTGGACCGAGGCGCTGACGCGGCTCTGCGAAGCACACAATCTGGAAGGCGCCCGCGAAGCCCTGAAGGCGGAGTTCACCGAGGCGGAGCAGGTCAAGCTCACGTTGATGATCAATATCATCAACGGCTGGAACCGCATCGCGGTCGGCTTTCGCCAGTTTGTTGATCCGGCCGAAGCAAAGTCCATCGCGGCCCAAGCCGTCAACAACGCCGTCAACAAAGCCGTCGACAAGGCCGCTGACAGGGCCGCCGCGTGATGGCGGGCGTCGGCCAAGGGAACGCAGCGGACGCAGCGGCGAGTTTCGACCCGCTGCGTCCGAAGCTCATGCGGGTCGCTTACCGCATGCTCGGCTCCGTGGCCGACGCCGAGGATATCGTGCAGGAGGCCTTCATCCGCTGGATGGGGGCCGACCGCAGCGAGGTGCGCGAACCCGAAGCGTTTCTGCGCCGCACGGTCACGCGGCTCTGTCTCGATCAGCTCAAGTCAGCGCGGCGCCAGCGCGAGACCTATCTCGGCCCGTGGCTTCCCGATCCGGTCCTTGAAGAGGAGGCCGAGGCGGACGTCACGCTGCCGCTGATGCTGGCGCTCGAACGGCTGTCCCCGCTCGAGCGGGCGGCGTTCCTGCTGCACGATGTGTTCGCCCTGGAATTCGAGGAAGTCGCCGCCACCATCGGCCGCGATCCGGCCGCCTGCCGCAAGCTCGCGGAGCGGGCGCGCACTCATGTCCGCGAGGCGAGACCGCGCTTTGCGGTCGACAAGCAACACGGCCTGGAGCTTGCAGAGGCGTTCTTCATCGCCTCGCGCAACGGCGACATGAAAGCGCTTGGCGCAATGCTGGCGGCCGACGTCAGCGTTCATGCCGACGGCGGCGGCAAGCGGCCGGCTTCGCTGGAGCCTGTCGTCGGCTTCGATGCCGTCATGAAGGTCAGCGAGTTTCTGGCCGCGCTCTTCCGGCGGAACCCCTCGAAACTCGTGCGCACCGGTTTCGTCAACGGCTTGCCCGGGTTCATCACGCTTGAGGCTGACGGCGAACTGCAGACGACCGCGCTTGAAATCGAGGACGGCAAGATCGCCGCAATCTATGTGGTGCGGAATCCCGATAAGCTGCGGCATCTGCATTAGATGACTGTAGCCCGGATGGAGCAAAGCGAAATCCGGGATGATTGAGGGCTGCCCCCGGGCTTCGCTGCGATTCATCTATTTGCCGAATGCTCGCGCGCGAGAGCCAGGAATGCGCTGCGCTCCATCCGCGGCTGATGGTTAACGACACGACGCGGGACCGCCAATCGGCAGATTTTAGCGGTCTCAGTCATCGACTAATCGCCTTAGCCGGTCCAACGCTGCATTCAGTATCTCTATCTGCTTGCAAATGTCCCCAGCCCGTTCGGGCGTCTCCGGGTCCTTCCTGGTTTCAAGCAATCCTTTTATTGCCGCTCTGATATGTCCCTTGCCGTAAACGTCATTATTCAGGCACTCATCTATTGCCCTCGCGAGGGGACCGCCACCTAATTTGTCGCGCGTGACTCTCAACACGCGCATCGCCGTATCATAAGGTTCGTCCGTATCAGCGAACTTTTGCGCCAGCTCCCTATAGTGCAGAACAAAAAGAAACGTGCGCCGGCCTTTGCATTCCGGATTGCGATCATCAGTTTCAGCGAAAAATTTAAATGCTGTTCTAGTCGCAGCCGCAGATCAGTGCTGCGGCCAACATAGAGTGGCACCGCGTGATCGCCATGCCACCTTCCAAATATATACACACCCGCTTCATGCGGGACGGAATTTATCTTCGGACAATCGTAAATTCCGTCCGGTTCTCCCGACACTAACTCAAGCGGCTGGTGCCAAGTTGCTTCAATACGCAAAGCCATTCAGGGCCCCCGTGCATTCTCTCCCCAGAGCGAAGTGGACCACTCGCGTAAGGAGCGGTCAAGAGCTTGGACAACCTTGTGAGGGTCGAAGATGACCGTTACGCTTGATGTATGCGCGGGATCAGCACGGCAGCTTGTAGCGCGGCGCTGGCATTGCTGGCGCAACAGGCGCACGCTTATGACTCCAAGTGGAAACGGATCGAGGCCGACAACGGCGCGGCCTTTGCTATTGATTTAGGCTCCATCTCGCACAACACGAACGGCAGCGCAGTCGCGGTGATATGCGTCGTTGATAACGACACTTGCATACCGCCCAACATAAGTCGGCTTCTGTTCGATTGTCATGGTCATTACATGGATATAGATCGCGGCGGGTCTTTGACGATCGCGCCGCCTCGTTCTGTCGTCGGTCAAATGGCCGCGCTCGCGTGCGCTGGTGCCAAAGACACAAGGTTTTCAGACGACTCCGAGAGCGCCAAAACAGTGCGGCGTCCCGTACCGACAGACTATTGCGTCAACTTTGCCCCCGACGCATGCGAGCGCATAAAGAAAGTGGTTGAGGCTTACACGCCGTCAGACCTGCCGCCGACTTATTGCAAACCGGGTTCGCCTTGGTGGGTAGCGGCCTGACACCCGAACAATTGCGAATTTGCTACGTCATCACCGGATTTAGACGAGCGACGCAAGACGCGCGACCGCAGACGTTAGTTACGGCGTCGGCAGCGCCGACACTATCGAAACCCGGCGAAAAGGTAATCGGGCAGTGGTCGGGAAAAGGAAATGCGAAGTCCAACGAATTTCACGTTGGCCCCGGCCCGTGGGATTTTCGAGTGAAGTCCAGCGACTCCATATCCGGCGGCATCTACCGAGCGTCGGACAAAACCGGTGTCTATAACTTCGGTTACACTGACGGTGAGCAAAGCATCCAACTGACATCAACAGGCGATGTTTATTTTGTCGTCAAAACGGCGGGTAGTTGGACTGTGACGATAGTAACTACGCAAGCTCGGTAGGACTTACTCCATTCTGGAAGACTTGCGAGGGAGATCAGCGCATAGGGCGGATTAGCGAAGCGTAATCCGCCGTCTTGATCTTGAGGCGACGAGAGGAAGGCGGGTTACGCCTCCGGCTAACCCGCCCTACGGGCAGCGTTCACGTCCGCCGCCGGCGCCTCACTGGCTGCGCCACTTGGCGGCATGGGGCAGCGCGAACATGTAGAGGCCGCTGAACATCAGCAGGAAGAGAAAGGGAAGCGGCGAATAGACCAGCCATGAGGGCGGCTTCCCCAGCGCCATGGCAATGAAATTGGCGGCGACGGTGAGCGTAAAGATGATCGACAGCCAGCGGTGGATTTGCCGGATCCATTTGTTCCAGTTCAATGGTACCTCCTGTGAAAACGTTCCTCATCCTGAGGTGCCCGCGCAAAAAGCGCGGGCCTCGAAGGATGCTGCTCAGGCACACGGGCCACATCCTTCGAGGCTCGCTAGCGCTCGCGCCTCAGGATGAGGAATCCAAGAGCGGCATTACTCAACGCGTGCCAACACCTGCTCCAGGCCGGCAAAGAACTTCTGCCAGCCATATTTGGCGCCCTGGTAGGCCTGCTGCTGGTCGGGCCGGAAGCCGGTCTGCTCCATGCGCAGATGCGTCCCCGCAGGCGTCGGGGTGAGCGTGAACGTCACGGCGCTCTCAAGACCGAGCGCGCCCCACGAATAGGACAGCGTTTTCTCCGGCGCGACGACGAGGACCTGACAGTCAATGACGCCGTTCCAGTTCGGCTGCGCCTCCATGCGCAGGCTGAAGTGGTGGCCGACGACCGGCGCGAAGTCGTTCTTCATCAGCCATTCCGCAATCAGGTGCGGCTGGGTGAGCGCGCGCCAGATCTTTTCCGGCGGATAAGGCAGCTCGCGTTCGACGACAACGGTGCGCGCTTCTGCCGGTGTTTCACTCATTGGTCCATCCTCTTGAGCAGGTCTTCGAGGCGGTCAAAGCGGTCGCGCCAGAACGCGCCGTACTGACCCACCCAATCGACCAGCGGGCCAAGCCCTTTCGGTTCGGCGCGGTAATGGGTTTCGCGCCCCTGGCGGCGGTCGCGCACCAAACCGGCGAGCTTGAGCGCGCCCAAATGCTTCGACACCGCCGGCTGCGAGACACCGGCAAAATCGGTCAAGGCATGAACGGTTTGCTCGCCTTCGCGGCTCAGCCGCTGGAAGATGGCGCGGCGGGTCGGATCACCAAGGGCTTTGAAAATGGCGTCGGTGTGGGCTTTCATTCCATAATCCATCGTTCCATAATTCATAACTCGATGGTTATGGATTTGTCAATTGCTTGCGTTCAGACCGCTTCCGAGCGAGTGCGCGCATCGCGGCGGAAGAAGGCGGGGGAACTTCGCCAGAGTCGGCGTCGAGATGATCGCGGGATGAGAAAACAATCGGCGCTCAGCTTGAGCGTTTATTTCAGAAAAGCCATCAGACTCGGGCGGCGCTGACCGAACGAAACACGCGGGCGTCGATCGGCGCTTCGTACCCCTTCAATTGCAAGGATTTGTGTTCAGCCGGCCAATCGACGCCGGAGGCCAGATAGGCCGCCTCGCTCATGACCATCTCGCCTCGGGCGGCAGCCGAGGCAAATCGCGCCGCCATGTTCACCGTATCACCCAGCGCCGTCATCTCGTAAATGCCGGAGGCTGATCCGACGCTGCCGACGAACGCCGGGCCGCAATGAACGCCGACGCCGATCGGTAGCCAAGGTTCGCCGTCATCGTGGCCCGTCGCCGAAAGGATCTCGCGGGCGGCGAGCACGGCGTCGCGAGCCAGATTTGCACCGCTCATCGCCGGGATGAACAGCGCCATCACTTCATCGCCGATAAGCTTGTCGATATAGCCATTATGTTTGGTCAGCACGCGTGTTGCGGTTGAATAGAAGCGCTGCATCAAGCGGCTAAACTCGCTCGGCCCGATCTTGGCCGCGAGATTGGTCGAGCCGCGCATATCGGCAAACAGCAAAGCCGTGTCCAATTCGGTGCCGCCGGGATTGGTGAGCAGGACATTCTCGCAGACATCGCAGTAGTAGGGGCAGCGCTCCCAGCGCCGCCGCCCGAAGATGGTGCGTACAATCGGTGCCGTGAACCCCTCGAACGGCGACAGGCACATCTTGCAGCGTGCTGTCTGCGTGTCGGGCGTCGGAAACCAGGCGAAGAGTCGGCGCCCCTGGCGCAGCTTCGGGTTCTCCCCGGTCAAAAGGGAGCGCCACAATTCTTCGGTCTGGTGAGCTTCCATCGTCGCACCCAGAATATGAAAGCTTAAGTTGCGGTGCCCGAACCGTCAACAATCGTTCAGTCGTCGCGCCCGTCAGCCTGGAACGGAAAAGCGTTGGTCACCGGCGTGTGCATGGATCAGCTGCGTGCGCGAGCTTCTCGCCGATGGTGTCGCAAGACTTTTGGGCATCCGAGCGTATCAGATTGTTTCGAACCTGCAGGGCGGTTGAGAATTTTGATGCAAGAATCTGGACAGATCGGTCTGCTGAGATTCGACAATTGATTGCGAGTTTTGCGCTTGGCCGTTCGCGTCCCTTTCACGCGCAGTCGCACTCGCTGGCCCCGATGTCCCCGGACGGGTATACGTGCAGCAGGCCGATTTCCTCGACAGGAAGTCGGCCGCTTTCTACTTTCCCCGCCTGACCAGCTCGAGCCATCGTAACGACACCTGCGCGGCCTCATCAGATATGCAGCAGTCATTCAACTGGACCCCGGGAATAGGCGATCCAACCTTCGTTGGCTGGCTTACCGTGGCGCTATATTTTGCTGCCGCGACTAATTGCTGGATCACCGCACGCGAGATTGCATCTGCAACGAGCTGCCACCGGCATGAGGAGCGCAGCTGGCGGTTCATCGCCATTCTCTTCTTGGCACTGGGGATCAACAAACAATTGGACCTGCAGACAGCACTTACAGAAGTGGGCCGCATGATCGCGCACGCTCAAGGCTGGTACGATCAGCGGCGATCAGTGCAGGTGGCCTTCATTGCTGTCGTGGCGTTCATTTGTCTGGCCACGGCTATCGCACTATTGATATCGATGCGCCGCGCACCGGCTCCAACATGGCTCGCTCTCACCGGTACGGGCTTGGTTTTGGCCTTCGTTTTGATCCGCGCCGCATCCTTCCACCACATTGACCGCTTTATCGGTGAACGAATTCTCGGCCTGCGCTGGAACTGGGTAATCGAAATCAGCGGAATAAGCCTGGTGCTCATCGCCAGTCAGTGGAGGCGCGCGAAATGGATTGCATAATCGTTTGATTGTGCCTTCCGCAGCAGCCCCGCCAGATTAGCATATTGGCCGCAATCCGCCTTGCCTCGTCTGGACACCGGCCGACCGGTTTCTCTGCGATCCTAAAATTTACGAGCACAAAATCGTAGCGAAACCGGCGCTTCGCCGTGTTGGGGTCCGGGACCTTTAGCGAAGCTGACCACCAGGCACCGCCCTGCGCGTCGCGGATTGTCCCGCCGGTTCCCGTCGCGGCATTATTGCGGATTGCGGATCGGGCTAGGCCGAAGCCTTCGTCGCCGCAAGTTTGACCTTGCGCGGCATCGCCGTCTCGGCGGTTCGTTTGGGAACGCCTTTGGTTTTAGGCGCACTTTTCAGGCGGACGCTTTCAAGTGCAGCTTTTCCACTCGCAGTTTTTTGACTCGCAGTTTTTTGACTTGCAGTTTTTTGACTTGCAGTTTTTTCATTGGCAGCTTGCTCCGCTGCGACTTTGTCGGCCGCTTCCCTTTCCAGGCGCGCCTGTCTCAATCGCGCGGTCTTGGCGGCGGCGATGGCCGGTGCGGCGAGATATTCATCCCACGCTTTCGCGCCATCGGCAGCCCATTCCTTCCGTTTCATGATTACAGCGCTCGTCGGTTTCACTGAAATCCGCCTCCAGTATGAAAATGATATTTGCTTCAATTAGATAGGTATCAGGAGCGCTGTTTGCCAGTATGACCGCTTGCAGAAGGTCGTACCGTGGCCTCGAAGCACTTGTTAAGCGGATCGAATATCGTGTCCTGTTTTCATTGACATTAGTCCCCGTTTCAGGTATAGGCGCAACGAATCTCGCTCAGTGAAGGACGCCTTCGGCCGAGGGTACTCCCGAAAGCGGAGCGAGTGCGGTGCCCGCGGCGGAGATACACTCCGTCCCCGGGCAGCTTCGGGCATCATCTGACCGGCACTACGACCGGTCCGGGAGGTGCATTCCCTGGACTGGGACAGGCGGGCGCGGGTAACGCCCGTGGAAGAGCGCGAGATCTTTGCTCCCCGGTTGGGGCGACCGTACAGGATCGAACGTCCTGCCACGTCCCAGGAAGCCTGGCCTGGAGTTGCGCCCAAGGGCCGAAAGCCCTGCCGGTAAGAGCCGTGGTGGAACGCCGATAGGCGAGCGTGCCCCTCCCAACCCTCCCTCGCACGCGGGGGAGGGAAAAGAGACAAGGGCGCGCGCCGCATCGCGAGATGCGGAGGTTGGCTGAACACGTCTGTCGGCGTTCCGCTTCCTTTTTCGTTGTTCGTGGCGAATGGTCACATAGTCGTCGTAGCCCGGATGAAGCGCAGCGTAATCCGGGAGCAGCATTGACGCTGCGGCGCCGTTCCCGGATTTCGCTTCGCTTCATCCGGGCTACAGTTCGTGCCGTATGCAAAACCCGGGCGCGGATCGCGTCGCGGGAACGATGTTGTTTGTCCGGACCACCCGCGCGTGCGGCGTGAAAGGCTCATGCCGACGATCGCTCAAGCCTCAGGCCGGTTCCATGTCGCGAGCGGAAGGGGCGGGGGCTGGAACGAGACTGGTCTGGATCGACAAACTCTCGGCTTTGCTTTGCAGATGAGCAAAGAACGGCGGCAGCGTGCGAAAGGCCAGATGCAGGTCGTCGCTGCAGGCGATTGTCTTGTAGCCGTGGCGACCCCATGCGGCCGCAAGAGCTTGCTTGGTGAAAATGGAAACGTGGCCGTTGCGCGGGCCAACATACCACCAGTTGACGCCGATTTTGTCGAAATTGGCCGGCTGCGTGAGCGTCGAGTACACGATCACCCCCGGGTCGGCGGCACAGTCAACGATCAGCGCGATGCCGGCGGCCGGGTCGGGCAGGTGCTCCAGCGTCTCGAAGCACGTCACCAGATCGAACTTGCCGGGCGGGCGCCTTGCGTATCGCGGCACCATCGGATCGTAGGTGATCGCCGCCGCAAAGCCGTTGTTGCGCAAGGTGGCGCACAGCGCGTCATTGCCGCCGCCGTAATCGAGGACATGCGTTTGCGTCCTCATCGAACTCCACAGGCGGGTGACGAAATCGGCGTTCGAACGCGGCCGGACAGTGCGATAGTCCGGATCAACAATGTGGTAGTCGTCGTTGTAAATGTGTTCCTTGAACTGATCATAAGTCCAGCAATCGAACGCATCGGTGAACAGAAAGCCGCAGGTCGCGCAGCGGCGGTAATAAATCGCCACGCCCGAGAGCGGCAGCCGCAAACCGCGGGTCTCTTCGCAGGCCTTGTGAAAATCGACGACGCCGAACAGCGACGTCGCGCCGCCGCAGATCTTGCAGGGCACGGGGGCTGCGGAGACAGGCTTGAGAGCGGATTGGTCTACCGGCATGTCAAGCCCGAAGCGCGGCATCGGTTTGCAAATTTGGACGGGAATTTGATTCGAGCTCGTGTGCCGCCGCTTCATTAAAAGTCTGTTGAGGCTAATTTTGTCTTAAAGCATGATTTTTCAGACCGTAAAATTCGTGCCAGCCTTCGGGCATGCACGCAATCTAGCCGCGACCGACGAACGGCATCTTGTTGGCCATCACCGTCATGAACAGCACATTGGCGTCGAGCGGCAAGCTTGCCATATAGACCACGGCACGGCCCACGTCTTCGACGTTCATGCGCGCTTCCGGCATGGTGCGTCCGTCCGCCTGCAGCATGCCCTCGGCCATCTTTTCCGTCAGCGGCGTTGCGGCGTTGCCGATGTCGATCTGGCCGCAGCAAATATCGTAGGCGCGGCAATCGAGCGCCGTCTGTTTGGTGAGCCCGGTGATGGCGTGCTTGGTCGCAGTGTAGGCGGCAGTGCCCGGGCGCGGCGTATGCGCCGAGATCGAGCCGTTGTTGATGATCCGGCCGCCGCGCGGATCCTGCGCTTTCATGATCTTGATGGCTTCCTGCGTGCAGATGAATGGGCCGGTGAGATTGGTGGCGACCACGGACTGCCAGCGTTCCAGCGGAATGTCTTCCAGCGGCATGCCGCGCATGCTGACGCCGGCATTGTTGAACAACAGATCGAGCCGGCCGAACGCCTCCTTGGTCTTGGCAAACAGCGCCAGGATCGATGCCGGTTCCCGCACATCGGTCGGTACGACCAACGTTGTTCCGTTCGCTTCTTTCGCCACCGCTTCAAGCTTGTCGGCGCGCCGGCCGGCAAGCACCACCGCGTACCCTTCGCGCGCGAGCGCGAGCGCCGCGCTCCTGCCGACGCCGCTGCCGGCGCCCGTTACCAAAGCGATCTTCTGTGCGGCCATCGGCGCCTCCATTTATCCGTGCAATCGTTATTCGGAAAGCCGCGTCGGCGGCCGTCCGAAATTCATAACCACGGATCGCGTTGTTTCGAAAGGGGCGAGCGGGCCTTCAATGCGGTCCGGTTTGATCGGCCGCTCAACTCGCCAGCGCGATTTCCTGATCGGGGTTGACGATGCGGTAGTCGTCGGGAGCAACCAGCCGTGCGGTGACGTCCGCGGCCGGGCCGGGCCGGCCGAAGCGGTAGCCTTGCATCGAATGCACGCCGGCGGCGCGCAAGAACAGATGCTGTTCCGCACTCTCGACGCCCTCGGCCGTCACTTTCATGCCGAGGCCGCGGCCAAGGCTGACGACGGCGTGCACGATGGACGCTGCGTCCGGCGCGATCTCGATGCTGCGCACAAAGCTCGAGTCGATCTTGAGCTTGTCGAACGGGAACCGCCGCAGATATTGCAGGCTCGAATAGCCGGTGCCGAAATCGTCGAGCGCGAAGCGGACCCCGATGGCTTTCAGGCGGAGCATCGAGAGTTCCGCCATTTCCAGGTTGCCGAGCAGGGTGCTTTCGGTGAGCTCAAGTTCGAGGCGGGTCGGATCGAAAGTGGTTTCCTTGAGGATGCGCTCGACCAGATCGACAAAGTCCGGACGGCGGAACTGCAGCGGCGAGACGTTGACCGCGACGGTCAATCCCGGCCACTCCCTGCCGTCGAGGCAAGCCCGGCGCAGCATCCACTCGCCGAGTTCGACGATCAGGCCGGAGTTCTCGGCGATCGGAATAAACTCGGAGGGCGGGATGACGCCCGCGGTCGGATGCGTCCAACGTGCCAGCGCTTCGACGCCGATCATCTTGTCGCCGCTGGCATTGACAATCGGCTGATAAGCGGCATTGAGGCCGTCGTTTCTGATCGCGTACAGGAGGTCGCCTTCCAGCAGCTTGCGCTGCGACAGGTCGGCGTCCATCGCTGCGTCGTAGATGCAGGCGCGATTGCGGCCTTCGTTTTTCGCCCGGTACAGCGCCATGTCGGCATAGCGCAAAATGTCGCCGGAATCCTTGGCGCGGCGGTCGATCACCGCGATGCCGATCGAAGCGCCAATGACGATGTTGTGCCCGCTGATCGCATAGGGCGCGCAGACCGCCGCGAGAATGCGTCCCGCGATCGCCTGCAGCGAATAGGAATCGGAGCCGCATGTTGTGACAATCGCGAACTCGTCGCCGCCGAGACGAGCGACTAGGTCCTCCTCCCGCATCACCTGGCTCAGGCGCTTCGTGACGTTGAGAATGAGCTCGTCGCCGACGTGGTGCCCGAGTGTGTCGTTGACGTCCTTGAAGTGGTCGAGGTCGACGTAGAACACCGCAGCCGAAGGACCGCCGCGGCGCACTTCGTCGATCATGTTCTCGAGCCGCTCGCCGAAATAAATGCGGTTCGGCAGTCCGCATACCGGATCGTGCAAAGCAAGGTGCCGCAGCTGCGCCTCGCCCGCGGTGATCTTCTGCGCCGTCCGCCGCATGTGATAAATGATCACGCCAAGGAGCAATACCAAGCCGGCGAGCGCCGCGGCGATGAAAGGAAGCACGCGCCAGAGGATTTGGCCGCCGGGTCTGCTCGGCGTCCATGCCAGGCGCGCGACCACATGGCCCTGCGTGTCGGCAAAGGGCACGACCTGGTTTTTCCCGCCAGGGGCCGGATCATCGGTTTCGTGCAGTTCCCCGAGCTGCAGCCGGTTGCCGATCTCTCGCAGCATCGCAGCGTCGATATATTTGACGGCGATGATGACGGGTGCGCCCGCGTTGCCGGAAGCAAGGTCATCGTCCGAGCCGACGGCCACGGCCGCGATGATTGCGGGTCTGCCGGCGAAACGTTCGATTATGGCGGCGAAGCGGCCGGGTTGCAGCGCATCTGGCGCGCCGACGATGGGAACCGTGCCGGGTGGGGCGCCGAGACGCCCGCGCAGAAGATCGAGAATGCCCGCGAGCTCCACAGGCCGATCGATGGCGGCGGGACCGGCGGCGGATCGAGTGCGCTCATATTCGACCCGATCGGAAGCGTCGACCACGACGACCATATCGTCATCGAAATAAGTCTCCAGCCAATAGCCGGCACGGCGCTCCACCCACTGCGGATCGTATTCGCGGCGGATGGCCTCCGTGGCGTCCTGCGTCTCTGCAACGCTGTCAACTTCCTGCAGCACGTGTGCCGCACGATCGCTGATCGCCTGGCGGATCAGTTGTTGATCCCGATTGAGCGAGACCTCATCCGCCCGTCTCGCCGCGCTCAGCACCGCAACGATGATGCAAATAATCGCCACGACGATGATCACGCCGATCGGCACGACAAGGCGCAGGCGCGTTTGGTCCGAACGCGGCCGTATGCCGTCCTCGGCGATTTGCGGCGGCGCCGAAGCCCTCACGCTGTTGCCCTTGGCGGTATTCTTGTTCACTGCGAAGGATACGGTGGAAAAGCTTGCAATTCGCTAGCGGTTTGGTCGCGAAGACGAGTGCGGCTGCCGTGGGCCGTGAATTTGATCAGGAAGTTAACGCCGCGTAAATTTGCACTAATGGACGCCTGCTCGCAGCGCCATTCAAAGCTGATGCCGACATTTTGCGAGTATTCTATGCGACTTAGCAGGCGATCATCGCTTGCTGGTATAGGGCGGTCGTGGGATCGCAATATGGGCGGCACGCAATGCCGCCGACCAGCGCTCCCGCAGATCCGTAAAATAAGGCTCCCCCGGCTCGATGCGATAGATCAATTCGGCGTCGCAACTATCTCGTCGGACGACCAAAAGATCGATCGGCAGGCCGACGCTGAGATTCGACCGCATGGTCGAGTCGATGGACACGAGGCCGACCTTGAGCGCGTCATAAAGGTCCATGCCGTACGAAATCGCGCGGTCAAGCACCGGCTTTCCGTACTTATGCTCGCCGATCTGCAGATAGGGCGTGTCGGTCGTGCCCTCGATGAAATTGCCGGCCGAGTAGATCATGAACAGCCGCATCCGTTCGCCGGCGATCTGGCCGCCAAACAGGAAGGAGACGTCAAACGACACATCAGACGATTCCAGCGCCTTGCCTTCGGTGGCATGGATAGTGCGGATCACGTGTCCAACGCGCTGGGCGGCCTGGAACATGCTCGGCGCGTTCATCAGCGTTTCGTGCTCGCCGGTCTCGGGATTGTCGTATCCTTCGGTGAGGATGCTAACCACCGACTGACTGATGGAAAGGTTGCCGGCCGAAGCGATTGCCATGATCCGCTTTCCCGGGTCCTTAAAAATATGCAGCTTGCGGAAGGTCGCGATGTTATCGACACCGGCATTGGTGCGCGTATCGGCAAACATCACCAAGCCTTCGCGCACAAGAATGCCGCAACAGTACGTCATCGATTTTCTCGCTCCCCCAACGCGGCCTTTATAATAGGGGCGGTCCGCCTGCGGCAATGCCGCGTCGGCTTTGGCCGCTCACTGATCGACTTTGATCGCGACTGCGAGCTTCTCGTCGCCGGCGCCGTAGCGGGTTCCGCGCACCGGTACCGCGCCGAGAGCGTCGAGCCCGACCGCGACCCGAACGTACGCCTCGGTCGGGCAAACGCAGTGGACCGCGTCAAAGCCGACCCAACCAAGACCGGACACGAAAGCTTCCGCCCAAGCGTGACCGCCATGCTGCTCCACGGCGTTATCGGCGCAAAGATATCCGGCTATGTAACGTGCCGGGATCGCGAAGTTATGCGCCGCGCCGATGAAGATGTGCGTCAGGTCGCGGGCGACGCCCCGCTTGCGCGCAAAAACCTCGACCGCCGTCGCGGCTTCTTGCGGTAAATCATGGTCATGTGGCAGCGCTTCGTGCAACCGGTGCATAAGTGCGTGAAGGTGCCCGAGTACGTCGTATCCGTCTGCGGGACGGGTCTCGTCGGCGAATTTGCGGATGCGCTCATCGGCCTGTGTCAATGGCGTGTCGCGCAGGAACAGGCTCGGCGGAAACCGCTCGACGGTACCGCGCACCACTCCCTCGGTATTCTGCGTCTCGACCTCGCCATCGACGTTGATGCTCAACGTCTCCAGCGGTCCATCCGCTGTAAATACGTGGGTCAGATTGCCGAAGGCGTCCTCGTGCGCGTTAAGCCGCGCGTCCGTCGATACATCGATGCGCCACCCCATCACGTATTGGCCATCGTGGTTGCGTGGCGTCAACCGCAGCACCTGGATTGCGCCGGCCGCAGGCGGATCGTAGCGACGGACAATGCTGTGGGCGATGCGAAGGCGCATATTGCAAGATAGACGACGGACGACGGAGGACAGAGCGCAGATCATAGACGATCTGAGGGCGTTCTGTCCTCCGTCGTCTGTCGTCCCTCACATCAGATATTGTTGCGCTATGGCAGTTCCGAGCCGGTTATTGTCCTCGACGAAATCGTCGATGAACTCGTGCAATCCGGTCTGGAAGATCTCCTCGATCCGGGCGTTTTGCAGTCGCCCCCGGACCGCGCGCGCCTGACGCTGCGCATTGCCCTGGCGGCCGTAGGCATTGGCGATGCGATCGAGATTTTGCACGAGATTCTCATAACAACTCGCCAGCGAGCGCGGCATCTCGTCTTTGAGCATCAGGAGATCGGCGACAAGCCACGGCTTGACGTTCTCGCGATAGACCCAGTGATACGCTGTGAGTGCCGACACCGAACGCAGGATCGAGGCCCATTGATGGTAATCGAGCGGTCCGCCGACCCGTTCATGCTCCGGCAGCAACAAATGGTATTTGACGTCGAGGATGCGCGCGGTGTTGTCCGCGCGTTCGATGTAAACGCCGAGCCTTGAGAACCAATAGGCGTCGTTGCGCAGCATGGTGCGGTAGGCCGACCCATCGAACCGAAGCGACGATTCCTGCACCCAGCGCAGGAACCGTGCGAACTCTTCGCGCGAACGCGGACCATTGCCCCACTTCTTGAGCTCGAGCCAGGCGCTGTTGATCACGTCCCACATCTCGATCGTCAGCGCGGTGCGTACCGAACGCGCGTTTAACCGCGCCGTTTCGATGCAGTTGCGAATCGAAGACGGATTGCTGGTCGAGAACGCCAGAAATTCGGTGACAGTCTCCTCGTTTGCTTCCGAATAGGTCGCGAAGAAAGCGCTGGCGCAGCCGGCGGTAGCGACCGCGGACTCCCATTCGTTCGAGGTGCCGACGTAAGCGAGCGGCAGGGCCGTGAGCCGGTAGGTGGTCTCGAGGATGCGCGCGAGATATTCCGCGCGCTCGACGTAACGGGCGAGCCAGAAGAGGTTATCAGCCGTGCGGGAGAGCATGTTTTAGCTTATCCGTCCAACACCCAGGTGTCCTTGGTGCCGCCGCCCTGGCTGGAATTGACGACGAGGGAGCCCTTCTTCAAAGCCACCCGTGTCAGTCCGCCTGGCACAATGCGAACCCGGTCGCTGCCCGAGAGCACGAAGGGCCGCAGATCGACATGGCGCGGCGCAATGCCCTCTTCGACGCAGGTCGGGCAGGTCGAAAGCGCGAGCGTCGGCTGGCCGATGAAATTTTTCGGGTCGGACTTGAGCTTGGCGCGGAACGCCGCGATCGAAGCTTTGTCGGCCTTCGGACCGATCAACATGCCGTAGCCGCCGGAACCGTGCACTTCCTTCACCACCAGTTCTTCCAGATGGTCGAGCACATAAGCGAGATGCTCGGTCTCGCGGCAGCGCCACGTTGGTACGTTCTTCAGAAGCGGCTCTTCGCCCAGGTAGAATTTCACGATCTGCGGCATGTAGCTGTAGACCGCCTTGTCATCCGCGACCCCGGTTCCGACCGCGTTTGCGAGCGTGACATTGCCCGCCTGATAGGCCGACATCAGGCCGGGCACGCCGAGCGAGCTATCGGGACGAAACACCAGCGGATCGAGGAAGTCGTCGTCAATCCGGCGATAGATCACGTCGACACGCTTTAAACCTTCGGTCGTGCGCATGTATATGACGTCGCTTTTGGCGACGAGATCGCGACCTTCGACCAGTTCGACGCCGAGCTTGTCGGCCAGAAACGAATGCTCGTAATAGGCGGAATTGTAGACGCCGGGCGTGAGCAGGACGACTGTCGGCTCGGCGGAAGCGGTCGGCGGCGCGATCGATTTCAGCGTTGCCAAAAGCTCGTCCGGGTAATTCTCGACCGGCGCCACGCGATAGCGCGAGAATAATTCCGGAAAGAGTCGCAGCATGATCTCGCGGTTTTCCAGCATGTAGGAGACGCCGGAGGGAGTGCGCGCATTGTCCTCAAGCACATAAAAATTGTCGGCGTCGACGCGGATGATGTCGATGCCGGCGACGTGGACATAGATGTCGTGCGGTACTTTTTGCCCGTTCATTTCCGGGCGGAAGACCGGGTTCTGAAACACCAGGTCCTCGGGAACGATGCCAGCTTTCAGGATCTCGCGGCGACCATAAACGTCCTTGATGTAGGCGTTGATGGCTTTGACGCGCTGCTCCAGACCGCGTTGCAGGACTTGCCATTCGGCCGCCGAGATGATGCGCGGGATAACGTCGAACGGGATCAGACGTTCCTGCGCCTCGGGGTCGCCGTAGACCGCAAAGGTGATGCCGATGCGGCGGAAGAACAGCTCCGCCTCACGGCGGCGGAAGTCGAGAACGTCGGGCGGAACCTGGCCGAGCCATTGCGACAGCTCGGCGTAGGCCGGGCGGACCGCGCCCTCGCTCCCGCTCATTTCGTCGAACATGCCCCGGGCCCACCCAAATTCGTACGAGAAATGCCTGCCGTATCAATGGCAGTAGCCCATTTGTAGCAAGCTTTGCGCCAACTTAAACGGGCCGGGAGCACCTAAGCCGGCGGCCCTCAACCCCCTCTTGCTTATGTTTTAGGCGAATTGACCAAGTGAGCGGCGGACCTGTTTCGGTTGGCATTTGCTTCGACGCCGGTGATCAGATCGAGCAATTCCGATGTGATCTCGCTTTGTCGCGCCTGACGGGCGGTTTGGCGCAATTGCGAAAGCTTCTTGGTGACGTCGTCGCGCGCCAATTCCATTGCCGCAAATCGCGCGGCGTTTTCGCTCGCGATCGATTCGACCGCGG
Organism: uncultured Alphaproteobacteria bacterium; assembly: GCA_963791955.1. Classification (GTDB taxonomy): domain Bacteria; phylum Pseudomonadota; class Alphaproteobacteria; order Rhizobiales; family Xanthobacteraceae; genus BOG-931. The sequence goes on along the minus strand of CAWBUO010000014.1, from coordinate 20,638 downwards.
CGCCTGTCAGCAGCGCGAAGACATATTCGGCCATCAGCTTTTCGATGAGCAGTTGCGGCTCGAGGTTGTGAAGCGGTGCCTGGCGGGGCTGCGTTGCGGCCAATGCTTGCATGTCGAGAGGGAGCAGCAAGTGGCGCTCGATGGTCGCGGCCGCGGCCTGATGGTAGCGGCCGAACATGACTTCGACGCGGGAAATCTCCCCTCGCAAGATGCGGATATAGAGCTCGTGGGTAAGACGGTTGATCACGTCAGGCGCGCCCGCCAGCCGGCTCGCCATCGGGCTGGACCAGACGACTTTACGGCCTCGCTCAAACGCAATTTCCGCGCCGCGACTGCCCAGCACAAAGAGCAGATCGGACGATTTCAGAACTGCTTCGGCCGCCTCAATCAGTCTTTCATTGAACCCGCCGACAAAACCATGCTCTGCAGCGCAGAGAATGAGCGCTTCATGCCCTCGTTCAGATCGTCTTTCCGGTATCGGCTGTGGCATGAGAAGAAGTGCCGCACCGATTGCCGCGGCCATCAATTCGGCGTAGCGGCGGATGCCAGGCAAGGCGCGTTGCGCTTCCTGCAATCTCATGCCGGCGAGCGAACGCATCGCCCCGACAATGTCCAGCAGTTCGTCCATGCTGGCGATCTGCCCGCGAAGTTCGGCCAGACGCGTCACAACCGTATCTCCGGCGTTGCCGACGCCGTGACCGAGCGGGACAGAGCGAGCAGCGCCGTCCTGAGATGCGCGCGAAGATCGTCCGACAGGGCGTCGGCGCGGTCGTCAAGCGACAGCACTTCGGAACAATGCGCGGCAAGCCAAGGTGCCAGTTCCGCCCGAAATGCATCGATCCGATCGAGTGGTACCGCATCGAGCACGCCGTCGCTGAGCGCGCAGAGCAATGCCACCTGTTCGCCAAGCGATAATGGAGCGAATTGCCGTTGCCCGAGCACAGCGCGGATGCGCCTGCCATGCTCGATTACTTTGCGGGTGCGCTCATCCACCATCGTGCCGAAGCGGGTGAATACCTCCAGCTCCAGAAATTGCGCGTATTCGAGCCGCAGGCTTTCTGATACGGACTTGAGGACGGGGGCTTGGGTCTTGCCGCCGACGCGCGACACGCTCTTGCCAACGTCGACCGCCGGCTTCTGGTCTTCGTAAAAAAGCCGCGGATCCAGATAGATTTGACCGTCAGTGATCGAGATGAGATTGGTCGGAATATAGGCGCTGATGTTGCCCGCCTGAGTTTCAGCGATTGGCAGCGCCGTTAACGAGCCGCCGCCCCGTTCGGGTGCGAGTTTCGCGGCGCGTTCGAGCAGACGCGAATGGATGTAGAAGATATCGCCGGGATACGCCTCGCGTCCCGGGGCCCGGCGCAGCAGCAGTGAAACTTGCCGGTATGCCGCCGCGTGTTTGGTGAGATCGTCGATCACCAGAAGCACGTCGCGCCCGCGCGCCATAAAATACTCGGCCATCGAGCAAGCGGAGTAGGGCGTGAGCCACTGAAGACCCGGCGCCGCGTTGGCTTCGCCAACCACGAAAATGCATCGCTCGGGTGCCCCGTACCGGCGCACCGCCTCGATCACGCGAGCGACTGATGAAGCCTTCTGACCGACTGCGGCGTAGACGCAGATCACATCGCTCGATTTCTGGTTGATGATGCTGTCGACTGCGATGGCGGTCTTGCCCGTTTCTCGATCGCCAATGATGAGTTCCCGCTGGCCTCTGCCCAGCGGGATCATCGCATCGATAACCAGGAGTCCAGTTGCCAAAGGTCTGGTGACCAGGGCCCGTTGCACGATTGTCGGCGCCGGTTGCTCGACAGGGGAGAATTGCGTGGTTTCGATCGGCCCATTGCCGTCAAGTGGTGCGCCCAGCGCATCTACGACGCGACCCAACAACAGATCGCCGACCGGCACGCGCGCGACCTTTCCGCTGCGATGCACGACACTGCCGGCCGAAATGCCGCTGGTTTCACCCAGCAAAACACAGCCAATTGTCTCTTCATCGAGATCGACCGCGAGACCTCGCACGTCACCTTCGAAAACCAGCAATTCGTCAAGCCGGGTTTCGGACAATCCCCGCACCGTCGCCACGCCATCACCGACCTGAACCACCCGGCCGATTTGTTCGAGCTGCGGTTCGAGGGCCAGGGTGCCGAGACGCTGGCGGCTGCCTTGCAGCCATTCGTGGAGGTCGTCAGTGAGCGTTGGCATGAGCACCGACCTCCGATCGCGCGGCGGCGAGCGCATTCTGCCAAGTGAAGCGCAAAACGGCGGTGGGGAAATGAAGTTCTGCGCCGGCAATAAGCCGTGGGTCCACCTTGAACACAATGGCAATCTGCTTACCGAACAGGTGGCACAGGCGCTCTCGCCATTTCTCCGCCGTCGGTGCAGAGAGGGTTGCCGCCGAGACAACCGTCAGAGAATTGTCCTCCCTGAGCTGCTGAATAAGCGCATCGCGTTCCGGTTTCGGAAGCGCGTCGATGTGTTGTTCGATGCGTTCGATCCATGCTTCGGCACGAAGCTGCATAGGCACTTCCGCCAGCAGCCGTTGGGCGAAGTCAGCGCCGAGGTCGAGAGCAACCCGCTGCGCTTCGGCGAGCGCCTGCTCACGCTCTGAGGCCAGCGTCTTGCGCGCACTGTCGATCAGCTCCTGCGCGTCGCGCTCAGCACGGCTGCGGCGGGCTTCCGCCATCTCCTGGGCCTGCGACGTTGCGGCTTTGAGCGCAGCCTCCCGCTCTGCGGCTATGCCGGCGCGCTCGGCTTCAACGCCGGCCAGATCCGCCTTTGCTCGGTCTTTTGTTGCTTCGGCATCATCGTGTTGACGCTGGACCTCAGCCCTGCGGGCATCGATCATGCCGAGCACCGGCTTGTATAGAAAGCGGTGCAGCAGCCAGACCAGAACTGCAAAATTGACGGTCTGGAGACCTATGGTCCACCAGTCGAGATGCATCGCTCACCCTGTATATGGATTAGCGAACAGCAGCAGCAGCGCCACCACCAGGCAGTAGATTGCCATCGTCTCAATCATCGCCAGCCCGACGAACAGCGTGCGAGAGATGGTGCCGCTCGCCTCGGGCTGACGTGCGATGGCGTCCATCGCTGAGGCGACCGCACGGCCCTCCGCCAATGCCGGACCGATCGAACCGATTGAAACCGCGATAGCCGCGCAGATAATCGAAATGGTCTTGGCGTCCATGGAACCTCCTTTATCCTTCCTTACCACTGCCGACAGCGGCGCCGATGAACACGGTTGCGAGCACGGTGAAGATGTAGGCTTGTACAATGCCGACCAGAATTTCGAGGACCATGAGTGGGATCGGGACAAAGAGGCCGGCCAGCGCAACGACCAGAGCGATAATGAACTCGCCGCTCATCACATTGCCGAACAGGCGCACCATGAGCGAGAACGTTCGCGTAACTTCCGACAGAATATTAAGCGGCAGCATGATGAGTTTTGGTTCAGCAAAGCTGGAGAGATAGCCGCCAAGCCCGCGCGAACGAATGCCGAAATAATGCACGGAGAAAAACACGATGAGGGCCAGAGCCGCCGGGGTCTCAATCTTGCTAGTCGGGGCTTCGACGCCAGGCAACACGCCGCTGAGATTGGCCACCACCAGAAAGATAAAGAGGGTCCCAAGCATAGGCAGAAAAGGTCTTGCGTCCCTGCGGATCACCTCTTCGATCTGCTGTTCGATTCCGGTCACGACGATCTCGAGCACCGCTTGGCGTTCGTCCGGTTGCATCCTGAGCCGGCGCGTCACCAGCCGGCAGACGACGGCTAGAGCCAGCATGATGGCCCAGGTGGTCACGACCGGGCGCGTGATAGCGATCGGACCCAGATGGAAAAGAACCGTACTGGTGAGCGGCGACCCCTGCATTAGGCGGCCCTCCGCGCCGCACGTAACGCGATCGTCCGCGCCAACAAAAACCCGATGAAGGCAGTGAGCAGAGAAGCGGCACCGACCTGTGCGGCGATGCCAAAAAAGACGACTGCGGCGCCGACGCGCCCCAGCGTGAAGGCGAGAGGGCCAAACCAGTTTCGTCCCTCGCTAACGAGCGCAGCGGTCCGCCTCAGTGCTGCAAAATAAAGGAGACCGAATAAAGATCCGGCAAACGCCAACATCAGCGTCTGGCCAAGGTTGGGGATCGAGCCTGCGAGGGTCATTCACTGTACATCCTCTGCCAGGCAAATGCGCAGCCGATGGCGAGACCAGCCACCAGTAGACCGAGCGTCCAGAAGATTCCGGTGTCGAAGTGTCGGTCAAGCCAGCGGCCGGCGAAGATGCCGATCAAGATCGGCAGGACGATGGTCCAGCCGAGCGCACCAATCATTGCGAGGTTCTGACCGAGTGACCGCTCGCCCTCGCGCTGCCACCGCTCGCGTCGCTTTTGCCGTGTTCTGACGGCCTCTTCCAATCGTTCATGGTTCTCGCGCTGCTGCGTCATTGCTCGAGACCGTCTTGTAAAAGGGCGCCGGGCCCGCCCGGCACGGAGGGCGGTCGTTCGGACTTGAGAAAGCGGTAAATCTGGCGGATGGCCGCGAGATAAAGGCGCTGCGCATCGGTGCGCGCCGTAAGCTCTTCTTCGCTGCGGCGCTTGAACGTCGCAAGCACGTCGGTTTCGAGGCGGTGCAGATCGTCATCGGCGACCGCTTCCCGGGTGGCGATCGTGATCGCGTCGCCGCCACGCACTTCGAGCATGCCGCCGCGGACCGCGAGATGATGTTCGGTGCCACGCTGGTCGCGCCAACTCACGACGGACAAGGCAAGTGCCGTCAGGAAATCGGCATGGCCCGGCAGGATGCCGAAAGCGCCGGTGTCATCTTCGGCCCGTAGATGCACGACGTCGTCGGCTTCGGCGATTATCGCAAGAGGCGTCGCCACAGTGAGCTTCATTTCGCGCCCTTCGCGGCCAGGGCTTCACGCTGCCGGGCTTCATCAAGACCGCCGACCATGTAAAGCGAACTCTCGGCCCAATGATCGGCTTCGCCGTCCAGAATCGCGCGACAGCCGGCCAGCGTGTCATCGAGTTCGACGGCGCGCCCGGGTTTGCCGGTGAAAGCGACGGTGACCATAAAGGGCTGGGTCAGAAACCGCATCAGATGCCGGGCACGCTTGACCGCCTGCCGATCAGCCGCGCTCAGCTCTTCGATACCGAGAAGCGCGATAATTTCCTGAAGGTCGCGGTAGTGGGCGATCGTTTTGCGGACATCCTGCGCGGTCCGGTAATGCGTCTCGCCGACAAGCCGCGGATCAAGCAAGGTCGACGTCGACGCGAGGGGGTCGACTGCGGGATACATGCCCTCGCTCGCCATGTCGCGCGAGAGCACGATCGAGGAATCGAGATGACTGAAGATCTCAGCGACCGCGGGATCAGTAAAATCATCCGCCGGAACGTAGACCGCTTGAATCGAGGTGATGGCCGCGCCGGCGACCGACGCAATGCGTTCCTCTAGTTCGGCGATCTCGCTCGCAAGTGTGGGCTGGTAGCCAACGCGCGACGGCAATCGGCCGAGCAAGCCCGATACCTCGCTGCCAGCTTGCACCAATCGATAAATGTTATCGATGAGCAGGAGCACGTTTTCATGTGCCGCATCACGGAAGTGCTCGGCGATGGCGAGCGCGGTCAATCCGGCGCGCCAGCGTGCACCGGGCGGCTCATTCATCTGGCCGAAGACAAGCGCGGTGCGCGCCAGGACGCCGGACTGCTTCAGTTCGAGCAAGAGCTCATGGCCTTCGCGCGAGCGCTCGCCGATGCCGGCAAAGACCGAGATTCCTGAATGCCGCTCGACGGTGGTGCGGATCAGTTCCATGATCAGCACAGTTTTGCCGACGCCAGCGCCGCCGAACATGGCAGCTTTGCCGCCGGTCACCAGAGGGGCCAGCAGATCGATAACTTTGATGCCGGTGTGAAAAATTTCGAGATTAGCGCCGAGCCGGTCGATGGCAGGGGCCGGCGCGTGGATCGGACGATATTGGGTATCGGCAGGAAGGGGCGGTCCGAGATCGGCGGGCTCGCCGACCGCGTTGAGAAGACGCCCAAGTACAGCATCCCCGACGGGCACGCTGATAGATGCTCCGGTGGCGCGTACCTTGACGCCGCGGCTCAGCCCGGCCGTATTGTCCAACGCCACTGCCCGAACGGTTGAGGGATCAAGGTGCTGATGAACTTCGGCTATGAGCGGACGGCGCTCGTTGCGCTCGATTTCGATGCCCTCATCGACGGCAGGCAAGATTCCGGCCGGAAAACGCACATCGACGACCGAGCCGTGGACCGCTGTGACCCGACCTGAAGTCCGCGTGTCGGCGCTTTGTTTTGGCCCCGCCATCGTGGATCTGCTTTCTCCCTTTCGCGGTGGACACGAGGCTATGCGCCGATATCGGCTTACACAATTTTTCTATGCCCAGGGGCGTCATTCCAACAACTAAGGATAATACCTTAGGCAAACAGGCCTCAATGCCACGTTCTCAGACGCGCCTGCAGCAGCCCTTCGCATGAATGCTACAAATCCTGGAAGCGCTTCTTCTCGGCGGCGAGGCTTTCGAGCAGCGGAGCCGGTGTGAAATCCGGTCCCATCGTCGCCTCGAACTCTTTCAACTTCGCAAGGACTTTGCCGGGGCCGACCAGATCGGCATAAAACATCGGACCGCCGCGATACACCGGCCAGCCGTAACCGTTGATCCAGACGATATCGATATCAGAAGCGCGCTGCGCCTTGCCTTCTTCAATGATTTTGGCGCCTTCGTTAATCATCGGATAGATGCAGCGCTCTAATATCTCGTCGTTTGAGATGCTGCGGCGGTTAATACCCTTCTTGGCGGCGAAGTCGAGAATGATCTTTTCGACGACGGGCGAGGGCTTGGCGTTGCGCTGTTCGTCGTAGTCGTAGAAGCCGGCGCTGGTTTTTTGTCCGCGCCGATCCATTTCGCAGAGAATTTCTCTGATAGTCGACGATTTGCTGGTCTCCTTCGACCAGCCGATGTCGAGGCCCGCGAGATCGCTCATGGCAAACGGTCCCATGGGAAGGCCGAAATCGTAGATCACGCGATCGACGTCCCAGGGCATGGCGCCCTCGAGGATGAGCTTCTGCGCTTCACGCTGGCGCTGCGCCAGCATGCGATTGCCGACAAAGCCGTGGCAGACGCCGACCAGCACGCCGATCTTGCCGATCTTGCGGGCAAGCTGCATGACGGTCGCAATCACCGGCTTTGCCGTCTTGGCGCCGCGCACGACTTCGAGAAGCCGCATCACGTTTGCCGGTGAGAAGAAATGCATGCCGAGCACATAGTCCGGCCGGGCGGTGGCCGAAGCGATCTCGTCGATATTGAGATAGGACGTGTTGGACGCGAGGATCGCTCCCGGTTTGGCGATTTGGTCGAGCTTGCCGAAGACATCTTTCTTGATGTCCATATTCTCGAACACCGCCTCAATGATGAGATCGCAGTCGGACAGCGCGTCAAGATTCAAACCGGGAGTAAGAAGTCCCATCCGGGTTTCGACGTCGGCCGCTGTCAGCCGACCCTTCTTGGCGGTATTGTCGTAATTGCGGCGAATAGTACCTACGCCGCGATCGAGCGCGGCCTGCGCTGTTTCGACGATCGTCACCGGAATGCCGGCGTTGAGAAAATTCATCGATATGCCGCCGCCCATGGTGCCGGCGCCGATGACGCCGACCTTTTTGATCGGCAATGTTGGCGTATCGTCGGGCACGTCGGCGATCTTCCACACCTTGCGTTCGGCAAAGAACACGTAGCGCTGCGCCTGCGATTGCGCCGTGGGGATGAGGTCAAGAAACGCCTGGCGTTCGAGCTTCATGCCCTCGTCGAACGGTAACTCGATGGCGTTCTGCACGGCGCGCATGGCGACCTGCCAAGCCTCGAAGCCGCGATACTTCCGTGCATATTCGTGGCGGACCTTGTCGAAAATCTCCGGGTGGCCCCGCGCCGCTTCGATCTTGTCGTTGAGGTCACGGATCCTGCGCAACGGCATCTGCGTGTCGATGACTTTGCGCGCAAACGCAAGCGCGCCTTCGCGCAGCTTTCCCTCGTCGGCTAGTGTATCGATGACGCCCCAATCTAGTGCCTGCTTCGCGCCGAATGGCGCGCCGGAAAGGATCGCTTCCAGCGCGGCCTCTACACCGCTCAAACGCGGCAGGCGCTGCGTGCCGCCGGCGCCTGGAATGAGACCAAGTTTAATTTCTGGAAAGCCGCATTTCGCCGATGGCACCGCAACCCGGTAATGGCACATCAGCGCCATTTCAAAGCCGCCGCCAAGCGCTGTCCCGTGCATGGCGGCAATGACCGGCTTCCGACCGCCTTCAAGTGTGGCTTGCAGTTCCGGTAGCGTCGCGCCCTTGGAGGGCTTGCCGAATTCGGAAATGTCCGCGCCGGCGATAAACGTGCGGCCGGCGCAAATCACGACGATGGCCTTGACGGCGGCGTCGGCGCCGGCCTGCTGGACTCCGTCGCGAAGACCGTTGCGAACTTCCGCAGAAAGCGCATTGACGGGCGGTGAGTTGATGGTGATGACGGCGATGTCGCCTTCTCGGGTCAGATCGGTGACGGCATTGATGGCGCTCATCGTCGTTTCCTCTTCAACTTGCCGGGCTGCCTCGCGGCAAATAAGCTGGTTCGTAAAATACATTATATGCAACAGGAAGGAACGCCCGTGTCGCTATTCGACCTCAGTGGAAAGGTGGCGGTCGTCACCGGCTCGTCGCGCGGAATCGGCCGCGCCATTGTCGAGCGGATGGCCGAGCAGGGGGCGAAGGTCGTCGTTTCCTCGCGCAAACTTGACGCCTGCCGGGAGGTGGCGGACGCGATCAATGCGAAATACGGCAAAGGGCGTGCACTTGCCATACCGGCGAATATTTCGTCGAAGGAAGATCTTCAGCGCCTCGTCGCCGAGACCATGCGCGAGGTTGGCGAAATCCACGTGCTGGTCTGCAATGCCGCCTCGAATCCCCACTTCGGGCCGATGCACACCATCTCGGACGAGCAACTGCGGAAAATTCTCGACAACAACATTGTGTCCAATCACTGGCTGATTACGATGGTGACGCCGCAGATGATCGCTCGCAAGGACGGCGCGATCATCATCGTCTCATCGATCGGCGGTCTGCGCGGCAGCCCGGTGATCGGTAGCTATTGCATTTCCAAGGCGGCGGATTTGCAGCTCGCGCGCAATCTTGCAGTCGAACTTGGACCGCACAATGTGCGGATCAATTGCATCGCCCCCGGTCTCATCCGCACCGACTTCGCGCGCGCGCTATGGGAAAATCCGGAAATGCTGAAGCTGCGGAACGAACAGACGCCGCTCCGCCGTATCGGCGAGCCGGACGAGATCGCAGGAGCCGCGATCATGCTCGCCTCGCAAGCGGGAAGCTTTATGACCGGACAGACCATCGTCGTCGATGGCGGCGTGACAATCGCCTGAGCCGAGGTTGGGCGCGCCGGCGCTGCGTCACACCCGCGTGTTGGTATATTTGCGCATTTCCAGGCGCGCTATGGCGCGGCAATGGACTTCGTCCGGTCCGTCGGCAAGCCGGAGCGTGCGGATATGGGCATAAGATTTTGCCAGCCCTGCGTCGGTCGTCACGCCCATGCCGCCATGCGCCTGGATCGCGTCGTCGATCACCCGCAGCGCGATCCGCGGCGCCGCGACCTTGATCATCGCGATTTCGAGCTGCGCCGTCTTGTTGCCGAGCTTGTCCATGATGTCGGCAGCCTTCAGGCACAACAAGCGGGTCATCTCGATATCAATGCGGGCCTCTGCAATACGTTGTTCCCATACCGATTGCTCAGCGATCTTCTTGCCAAAGGCGGAGCGCGATAACAGCCGCTTGGTCATTTTTTCCAATGCGACTTCGGCTGCTCCGATCGTTCGCATGCAGTGATGAATGCGTCCGGGACCAAGGCGTCCCTGTGCGATCTCGAATCCGCGGCCTTCGCCCAAAAGGAGATTGCCGGCTGGTACGCGGACACTCTCGAGCGAGACTTCAGCGTGTCCGTGCGGTGCGTCGTCATAGCCGAACACCGGCAACATGCGCAGCACTTTGACGCCCGGCGTATCGAGCGGAACGAGAATCTGCGATTGCTGTTCGTGCTTGGCCCGGCTGGGATCGGTTTTCCCCATCACGATCGCGATCTTGCAGCGCGGATCGCCGACGCCCGATGACCACCATTTGCGGCCGTTGATGACATAGTCGCTGCCGTTCCGGACAATCGAGGTTTCGATATTGGTGGCGTCGGACGATGCCACGGCGGGTTCGGTCATCAGAAACGCCGAGCGGATTTCGCCGTTGAGCAGCGGTTTGAGCCACCTGGCCTTTTGCTCCGGCGAACCGTAGCGGTGCAAAACTTCCATATTGCCGGTATCCGGTGCCGAGCAATTGAAGACTTCCGATGCCCACGACACCCGCCCCATCTGCTCGGCGCAGAGTGCGTAGTCGAGGTTGGTCAATCCGGCGCCGTGGTAGTAGTCGCCTTCGTCGTGCGTTAAGGACGGCGGCAAGAACAGATTCCACAAGCCCTCGGCTTTGGCCTTAGCTTTAAGCTGTTCAAGGATCGGAATGACTTTCCAGCGCTCGCCTTCGTGGTCCTGGCGGTCGTAGGTTTCGACCGCCGGATAGACGTGAGCATCCATGAACGCGACGACCCGGTCGCGCCAAAGCTTTTGTCGCTCCGATACCGAAAAATCCATGACGTTCCTCTCCCTAAGGTTTTGCGACCATATCAGCGGGCCCGATGCGGCGCCATGCTTGAGCCAGCAAGGCTGGCGCGCTAGAGGAAGCGGGAAGGCGCGGAGATTCTGCAAATGAGCGGCTCTACCACCCGCACGAACGACGACGAGAATGAGATTGTCACCGCCGCGCTGCTCGTCATCGGCGACGAGATTCTGTCCGGCCGCACCAAGGACAAGAACATCGGCTACACCGCCGACTTTCTCACTGCGATCGGTATCGATCTCAAGGAGGTCCGCGTCGTGCCCGACGAGGAGCTGGAGATTGTCGCGGCGCTCAACGCCTTGCGCGCGCGTTACACTTACGTCTTCACCACCGGCGGCATCGGCCCAACCCATGATGACATCACCGCTGACGCGGTAGCCAAGGCATTTGGCGTCCCGATCCATCATCATCCCGGCGCCGTTGAAATCCTGCGCGCGCGTCTTGCCGCCACCGGCGGGACCATGAACGAGGCGCGCATGCGCATGACCCGCATGCCGGCAGGCGCAGACCTGGTGCTCAACAAAATCTCGGGAGCTCCGGGATTCAGAATTGACAATGTGATTGTCATGGCGGGCATCCCGCAAGTCATGCAGGCCATGCTCGATGATGTGGCGCCGCGGCTGAAGACCGGAGTCAAAATGCTGTCGGACAGCGTGCGCGCCGACTGCCGCGAAGGCGATATCGGCACCGAACTCGGCGCTGTTGCGAAATTAAATCCCGCGGTGATCATTGGCTCCTATCCGTTCATCGATGAAGAGCGGCGCGCCAACGCTCACATCGTGATGCGCTCGCGCGACCCGGAAAAGCTCGCTGCCGCCAAGGTCGCGGTCGAGGCGATGCTTAGGCGTGTGCACGCGCAGCTTGCGGCCGGGTAATGCGCGGGGCCGCCGACGCAAGCGCGTTCCTCAAATCGCTGTGATGGCCGGCGTCGCCGACCTCACGGCCTCGCGCCTTGCACCGACAGCTCCTGATAGTTAGGCTCAGCCCGCATGAGTTAGGGTGCGATGGAATCCTCCGATGAGCGAGACCGAAGCCCTATTCAGTGTTCTGCGGCAGTCGTCCGATCCTGATTGCGCTTCCGCCATCGAGCGGCTGGTGCGCGAGGGGCTCGATCGCGAACTCTGTCGCGTCAATGTGCTGGCATTCGCCGGCAAGAACGGCCTCGACGAAGAGCGGACTATCGCCGCCTTCTTGCACGCCGCGCGGCTCGGGATATTCGAACTTTCGTGGAATATTCTTTGTCCCGGCTGCGGTGGCGTGCTCGATGCGAGCGCCACGCTGAAGTCGGTAAAGCGCGAGGAATATGATTGCGGGCTATGCGCGTCCGCCTATAAGCCGACGCTCGACGAAATGGTCGAGGTGACGTTTACGGTCAACCCCCGGGTCAGGCGGATTGCCGCACATGATCCCGATTCTCTGTCAGAGGTCGAATATTGCCGGCAGATTTTCTGGAGCTCCGGTGTCGACCTGCCGGACCATCTCGAAGAGCTGTTCGAGGAATTTTCTATTGATTCGATTGAATTGCCGCCAGGCGAGAAGGCCGTGCTGTCGGTGCAACTGCCTGACAAGTTTGTCATCGCATTCGACCCGGTGACCCACGGAACACAATTCATCGATGTGAAGGGTGAGGCGACGCGCGAGCGCCAAACGCTTTCTATGATATTTAACGAAGTAAAGGCGCCGGTCGGGACAGTCGAGATGCGGCCCGGCCCGTTGCGGCTGACGCTGGAAAATCGCACCCACCGCCGTGTGCTACCCGGACTATGGATCGCGGATCACCCGTTGCATGATTTGCTTGGCCACCGCAGGCCCTATCTGACCGCCAAGCGTCTACTCACCAATCAGACTTTCCGCGACATCTTCCGCACCGACACACTCGACGTCGATCAACGGCTCAAGATCACGAGCCTCACTTTCCTGTTTACCGATCTCAAGGGCTCGACTGCGCTCTATGAGCGGGTCGGCGATCTCGTGGCCTACGATCTTGTCCGCCAGCATTTCCACATCCTCAACGAGGTCGTGGCGGCCGAGGCGGGCGCGGTCGTCAAGACGATCGGTGACGCCGTGATGGCGACATTCTCGACGCCTGACCGGGCATTGGCGGCGGCGTTGCGCATGCGCGAGGAAATGACGCGGATCAACGCCGAGAGGCAAAATGAGGACCTGCTGCTGAAGATCGGAATCCATGAAGGGCCGTGTCTTGCCGTCACGCTCAACGACAGCCAGGACTACTTCGGCCAGACCGTGAATATGGCCGCCCGCGTGCAGGGCCTTGCCTCTTCGCGTGCGATCTTCGTCACCCAGCCGGTGATTGAGGACCCGAATTCGGCGAGAATTCTTGCGAACTCCGGCCTGCAGCCGATGATGCAGCGCGCCGCGCTGCGCGGAATTGCCGACCAGACGACGGTGTACGAGATTCCCTGATTGCCAGTGGTCTGTCCGGTCTGATATCGGCTGAAGTCTTGTTCACCACCGCCTCAAGGACCTTCGATGACCCAGGTCGAAGCAGAGCAGCCAGCCGAATCGGCCCAGCGCGCCCCGGCAAAAATCTTTCCGGTCTCGTGGGACCAGTTTCATCGCGACTCGCGGGCGCTGGCCTGGCGACTGAGCGGTGCCGGCCCATTCGAGGCCATTGTCTGCATTACGCGCGGCGGGCTGGTGCCGGCGGCGATCGTCGCGCGCGAGCTAGGCATCAAGCTGATCGAAACGATTTGCGTATCGAGCTATTCAGGAACGAGCCAGGGCGATTTGACGGTGCTCAAGAACGTTGCGGCCCCGATCATTGCGCTCGGTGGCGGGCAGGGGGTCCGCGTTCTGCTAGTCGACGATCTGGTCGATACCGGCAAGACCGCAAAAGTGGTCCGAGAAATCGTGCCCCGCGCGCATCTCGCGACCGTCTATGCCAAGCCGATGGGGCGGCCGCTGGTCGACACCTTCATCACCGAAGTGTCGCAAGACACCTGGATCTACTTTCCCTGGGATACCGGGCTCGCCTTCCAGCCGCCGATCAACGAAGCGGGATTATAGGAGGACGTCCGATGGACGCGATCACACCGAAAGCAAAGCACGACACCCCCGAGACCCATTCGCATATCGTGCGCCCGGCCGACATGGAATGGAAGCAAACCCGATTTCCCGGTTGCGAAGTAAAAGGCCTGTTGCTCGATAAGCAGACCGGCCTTGTCACGGCGCTGATGCGGCTTGCGCCCGGCGCAGTGCTGCCCGACCACGAGCACGTGAAAATCGAGCAGACCTACATGCTCGAAGGCGAACTCGTCGACAAGGAAGGCCCGGTCGCCGGGCTGACCGTCGGCGCAGGCGAGTTTGTCTGGCGCGAAGCCGGCAGCCGCCACGTCGCCTGGACGCCCCAGGGCGGGCTGATGCTGGCGATGTTTCAGGTGCCGAACAAATTCTTCGAGCATGACGGCCGTGTCGCCGACATTTCCGGTGCCGATTGGGACAGCTTATGGGGGCACGTTTTAAAGGAGTAGGAGTGACCGATGTTGCGGAGGCTCGTCCATGCTGGCGCAATCGTCGCGTTGCTCACAGGAGTCGCTGTCGCGCAGGATACAATCGGCATTCCGCTCAATCCCAGAAAAGCTGTGACCAAAGAAGACATCGAAAAGCAAAAAGCTTCCGACGAGGCCTATAGGGCGACAATGAAGAAGATACCCGACAAGGCTTCATCCGGCGATCCTTGGGGCAATATCCGGCCGGGTACGCCGACAGCGGCCAAGAACAAGCAGCGCCAATAGCGACCGCGGGTTTCGCGCTTCCGGCGCACGCGTGCCCGGTGCTACAAGGGCGACCGCGCGGATCTGCCTTGAGAATCCGCCCCGCGGACGTGGCGAAATGGTAGACGCAAGGGACTTAAAATCCCTTGGCCGTAAGGCTGTGAGGGTTCGAGTCCCTCCGTCCGCACCATTAACCTTTCCAGGCTCAATACATTCAATAAGTTACCGGTTTTATTGGACTTCCTACAGAAGCCATACTACAAGAATAACTACAGAACGCCTCTGTAGTGAACCGGTCGATGCCCAAAGTCGCAGTCCAACTCAAGCCCGCGCCTCGCGGTGGGTTCGTCGCACGTAAAGCCATTCCGCGTGACGTCGCCGAAGCCTATGGACGGCTTTTCGGGCACGGAAAGCTTCAATGGGAGGCGTGGTTCAATAGCGGTCCCGTGAGCTTCCAGACAGCAAAGCAGAGACATCGTGACTGGTCGAACGTGATCGAGGCGCGGATTGCCAACATTCGGGCCGAGCGCAAAGGGGAGGGCCTGTCACTTACGGCGCAGGAGGCAAGGGCACTGGCAGGCGAATGGTATCACTGGTTCATTGCGCGTATGACGACCAACAAGTGGTCCATTAGTGCTTGGCGAGCGTACCGTGACGAAATGTGGAAGGGCCTGGACAGCGTGGCGGAGGGTTTTGGCGACCCATTCGAGCATAGTGACAAGACCCATCTGCGCCCGATCATTTCCGATGAGGCCAAGACGGCGCAATTTCTCGCCGCAAAACGCCTCCAACTCGACACGCCGTCGCGTGATCTGTTCCTTGACTTCGTTTCCCGCGATCTTTTTGCAGCGTTGGACTCGCTGACACGGCGAGCCGAAGGCGATTTCAGAGACGAATACGCGAAGCGATTTCCGAATAAAGGGGAGGGCGCGGCTGATCCTCAACTGACGCCATGGTCTCTATTCGAACGATGGATCGCGGAAGCCAGACCGGCCGCATCAACTATCGACAGATGGCGCGCCGTTTTTTTGAAGCTTCAAACCGACTTCCCAAGTGCGAGCGCTGCGACGCTACTTCCGGAACAAATGCAGGATTGGGCCAAGGGACTGATAAATGCGGAGCGCGCTGCTGTCACGGTGCGCGACGTTTGGGTGATCTCTTGCCGCACCGTATTCACATGGGCGGTCGGGGCGAAGTTGATCGCGCGCAATCCCTTCGTCGGCTGGCGCATTACCGTTCCGAAGAAAATCAGCACCCGCGAAACCAAAGCACTCACGGAAAACGAAATTCACACCATCCTCAACGCGGCTGCGAAGGTCGAGGTTCATAGCAAGACGGATGCAGCAAAGCGGTGGTGTCCATGGCTTGCAGCCTACACCGGAGCACGCATGGGTGAGTTGACACAACTTCGGGGGATGGACGTTTTCGAGCACGGCGGCATATGGGCCATCAAAATTTCGCCGGAAGCCGGGACGGTGAAGAATAGGAAGCCGCGAACGGTACCGCTGCATGAGCACTTGATCAAACAAGGCTTTGTGCAATTCGCGAAAGCGAGCGGTGAAGCGCCTTTGTTCTACAATGAGCTCAACGGAAAGGCCGATGACGCCGATCCGACCAATCCAAAGCGACCCCGCGCGGTGAAGGCGCGCGAGCGCGTCGCGGCGTGGGTCCGGGAGATTGGCGTCACCGATCCCGAGCTACAGCCGAACCATGCTTGGCGGCACACGTTCAAGAAGCTTAGCGATCGCGCCGGGATACCTGAGAAGATGCTTGACGCTATCTGCGGCCATGCCCCGGCGAGTGTCGGGCGGGGCTACGGCGAGGCGGACCTTGCTGACAAGGCAGACGCGTTGCGGCGGTTTCCGCGTTTCAAGCTTTGACGCATAATTCATTGCAATCGGCGAATGCTTATCGGTCTGCCAGACCTCCGAGCGGCGCAACTTGCTAGGAAACTACGATTTGCTTATCAGTTACTTCAATCTCGGGCAGATGAAGCTGATTAAGAACGGGAAGCGATAGATTGCAATTTGGATTTGGAGCAGCTGACTCTTAATCAGCGGGTCCAAGGTTCGAAGTCCTTGTGCGCCCACCATTAAATCAAGTGCTTTGCTCGATGAGCTGACCGGGAAGAGACCTGTCAAATCTCTTAGGGTAATCAGGGGGATAACGTTTCGACGGGCCGCCCGCTCCACCTCTCCCTGGGCGATGCCCTATTCGGAGAGCACAGCGGCGGGCTCGGGGCTGCCAGCGAGGCCTTGCGTTCAGCGGCTCACATTGGATCGGACGACTGGAGAGTTCGCGACCTGAAATATTGTGCACGCTCCGAACGGATCGCTCCCCTAAAAGAATTGAAAGCGCAGGCGATTTGGAAATGACGGAGCAGCAAATCACGCGCCGGATAGCGCACCAGACTACGAAACTGATGCTGTGGACGGCTCCTCCACCGGCACGTCGGTGCCATGGATGTGGGTGCTGTTGAAGCCCCCACGATTCGGAGGAGCCAATCATGCAGACGATCACGACAGTCGGTCTCGATATCGCTAAGTCGGTTTTCCAAGTTCATGGCATCGATGCGGCACGGCAATGTGATCATCCGCCGCCGGCTGAAGCGCCGCTATGTCCTCGCGTTCTTCCAGAAGCTGCCGCCGTGCCTGGTGGGCATCGAGGCTTGCGCGATCATCACATTATTGGTCGCGCGAACTCAAAGCGCTCGGTCACACGGTGCGCCTGATGCCGCCGGCCTACGTGAAGCCCTACGTCAAGCGGCAGAAGAACGATGCCACTGACGCGGAGGCGATCTGCGAGGCGGTTACCAGCGGCCGACGATGCGGTTCGTTGCGACCAAGACACCAGAGCAGCAGAGCTGCCTGATGCTCCATCGCACGCGGCACCTCTTCATCCGCCAGCAGACTGCGGTAATCAATGCGATCCGCGCCCATCTGGCCGAGTTCGGCATCGTCGCGCCGGTCGGGCGCCATGGCGTCGAGCAAGCTGCTCGATGTCGTCGCCGATGCGAGTGACAAACGGTTGCCTGAGGTCGCACGCGCCTGTCTCGCGGCACTCGGCGCGCAACTACGCAGTGCTGAAGGCACAGATCCTGGAGTTCGACCGACAGATCATGGCCTGGCATCGGTCCAACGAGACGAGCAGGCGGCTCGATGAGCTGCCCGGCGTCGGGCCGGCGCTCGCCACTGCCTTGGTCGCCAGCGTTGCCGATCCGAAGGCGTTCCGATCGGGGCGGGACTTCTCGGCCTGGATCGGGCTGGTGCCGAAGCAGAACTCGAGCGGGGGCAAGGACAAGCTCGGCAGTATCAGCAAGCAAGGCGATCGCTATCTGCGCAGCCTGTTCACGGCCGGCGCGCTCGCCGTGATCCGTTACGCCAAGATCCATGGCACCAAGCATCGGCCCTGGCTCACGGCATTGCTGGCGCGGCGGCCGACCAAGGTCGCCGCCATCGCGCTCGCCAACAAGATCGCCAGAATGGCCTGGGCCATGATGGCCAAGGGCGAGCGCTACAAAGAACCCGTCGCGCTTGCGGCGTGAACGCGATCGCGCCGGATACTCCGGCGTGATGTGAAGGTTGGGAGGGCGAACAGCACGTAATGCAGAGCCGGTCGATCCGGCGATCAGGACAACCCACATGCGCCAGCGCATCGTCGAATGCGGGCTTTTGACCGGGACCCGATCCGCGGAGGGCATTATGGCCAGCGGTCATGTGAACCGCATCAACAGGCCGAACACATGGCTGCACCGACCAGCATGCGCAAACGTGAAGTTTTGCCTTGCCAACCGGGAGCCGTCCACACATGGGGGTCGGGAGTTCGGATCTCTCCGGGCCCGCCACAAGCCCAGAAAATCACAGCACAATCTTAAAATCGCAAAAGCTGCCAATGCAGAATCAAAATCTGCATGGCAGCTGCATGGCACAGAAGAAGGTCCACAACAGATTCGGAAATTGCATTAGCGGTTCTAATCCTCTCACCTCAGCCGGCCAGTATCGTCTCGATGGGGCATTTCCGGCTCGTCAGAAAGCCTTTAATACTTCTGTGGCTTAGCCAAATATCGGTAAGACTCTGCAGCGGAAAATTGCACCTCCTTTGCCTTCGTCGGCAGATTTTTGGCTCGAGTCTCTGGTCGTGAATTTCGATATGCGGCCAACAGCGTGGCCGAAATCAAACAGCCGAATGACTGCCTCGACATGCTGCATTGCTTCCGCGAGGAGGTTGCCTTCTTTCCGGTCCTCCAAAATCCTGCCGCCCAGATCGACGCGCAGCCGGATGAGGAACGGCGGGATGTCGGGTCTTGGTTTGAACGTGCGGGGGCGTATTGATTTAGGTCAATTTCACGGTTGCTGCCGAAGGCTACAAGAGGTTTGCGTCTACCCCGGCCGGTTCCCCCTTTCCCCGGCTGACCCCTCAGTCCCCCGGCTGGGGTTTCTCCTTTTCAATGGAAATTCTGCAGTACTCCCGGCGATAGCGAGATCTGCGGCGGCTGTGCGGCAACGAACGGCGCCAACATTTGCCGTGCGCCCGACCCGAGCAGCAGCATGGTGGCAACGATCAGGATCAGCGCCGCCAGATCGAGCCAATTGGCGCGCCGCAGCTGCCACAGCCCGCTCTGAGCACTTCAGCGTGCCGCTGCAAAATCCCGCCCCTGCCACGCGCCGAGTGTAAGCACTTTCGGCTGCATTGACGGCAACTTACTTGATGCACATCAAAGTTGGTCTGTGTAAATCGGTGACAGTATAATGACATAACTATTCGGATATCGGATGTACGAACCATCGGGTCATCAGTCAGCGAATTTGGCCTTTCTCTGGCCGGCGTTTTTGGCCGCCTTGGCAAGCAATATGTCGGCGCTGATCGCCAAAGATTTTGCCAATCTTGCCGTCGGTCCCGCCGGGGCGAGGCACCCGAGCCGAAATGGTCGACGTCGCACACCGTCGCGCTCGAGCTGAATAGCGTCCAGCTACGCGATTTTACGGTCGACGAAGACAGCCCGCCCGCGCTTTTGTGCACGCCGCTTGCGTTGCACGGCGCCGCTGTCGCCGATCTTACGCAAGGACATAGTCTGGTCGCCGCGTTGCGCAGCGCCGGGCTGCGGCGATTGTTTGCGGCCGACTGGCGTTCGGCGACTCCGACGATGCGTTTCCGCAGCATTGATGATTATCTCGCCGACCTCAACGTCCTCGTCGATCATATCGGCGCCCCGGTTGATTTGATTGGCCTTTGCCAGGGCGGCTGGATGGCCCTTACCTACGCAGCGCGGTTTCCGGCAAAGGTCCGCAAGCTGGTGCTCGCCGGTCCGCCGATCGACATCGCGGCTGCGCCGTCCGCCCTGTCGGATCTCGCCGGCACAAGTCCTCTAGCGGTCTTCGATGAACTCGTCCGGATTGGCGACGGCATCGTTCCCGGGCGGAAAGTGCTGAAGTTCTGGGGAGTGGATGCGGTGGCTGCAGAGGACTTGCGGCAAGTCCTGCAGACTGATGAGTTGCCCGGATCCCGAGATTTCGCCAGGCTCGAAGCGGAATTCCGGCAATGGTACGCGTGGACGACCGACCTGCCGGGAGCCTATTTCCTCGAGGTCGTTGAAAAGCTCTATAAGCGCAACGAACTCGCCCGTGGAAAATTTGTTGCATTGGGGCGGCGGATCGATCTTGCGACCGTTCACACACCCATTTTCCTGCTTGGAGCAAGTGAAGATGAATTGGTGGCGCCGTTGCAATTACTCGCAACCGAACGCCTGGTCGGCACTTCCGCACGGGATATACGCAAAGCCATGGCGGCAGGCCGCCATATCGGGCTGTTCATGGGCAAAAACGTGCTCGAAAACATTTGGCCGGCATCGTACGATGGATCGGCGAGCCGCTCCCGGCGTCAGTTGGCGTGCAAGCACATCAAACTCGGCGGGCCCGATAAGGCAAAAAATCCGGACTGTGCCGTTTTGACGCAATCCGGATTAGGGCATCATACAGGACGCGCGTCTCAGGCTGCCTTGACGGTAATCTTCTTTGTCGATTTCTGGCTTCCGCGCTCTTCGGCATCGTCATCGTAAGCACGCCGTTTTTGAAGCTTGCCTCGATCTTGTCGGCGTCGACGCCATCGGGTACCTGAAAAGCGCGCTGAAACGACCCGTAACTGCGCTCGCTCAGGTAATAGTCCTTCTTTTTCTCTTCTTTCGCTT
>CAWBUO010000013.1:0-49452 GCA_963791955.1 uncultured Alphaproteobacteria bacterium | reverse complement strand
TAGCGGTCTTCGATGAACTCGTCCGGATTGGCGACGGCATCGTTCCCGGGCGGAAAGTGCTGAAGTTTTGGGGAGTGGATGCGGTGGCTGCAGAGGACTTGCTGCAAGTCCTGCAGACTGATGAGTTGCCCGGATCCCGAGATTTCGCCAGGCTCGAAGCGGAATTCCGGCAATGGTACGCGTGGACGACCGACCTGCCGGGAGCCTATTTCCTCGAGGTCGTTGAAAAGCTCTATAAGCGCAACGAACTCGCCCGTGGAAAATTTGTTGCATTGGGGCGGCGGATCGATCTTGCGACCGTTCACACACCCATTTTCCTGCTTGGAGCAAGTGAAGATGAATTGGTGGCGCCGTTGCAATTACTCGCAACCGAACGCCTGGTCGGCACTTCCGCACGGGATATACGCAAAGCCATGGCGGCAGGCCGCCATATCGGGCTGTTCATGGGCAAAAACGTGCTCGAAAACATTTGGCCGGCAATCGTACGATGGATCGGCGAGCCGCTCCCGGCGTCAGTTGGCGTGCAAGCACATCAAACTCGGCGGGCCCGATAAGGCAAAAAATCCGGACTGTGCCGTTTTGACGCAATCCGGATTAGGGCATCATACAGGACGCGCGTCTCAGGCTGCCTTGACGGTAATCTTCTTTGTCGATTTCTGCGCTTCCGCGCTCTTCGGCATCGTCATCGTAAGCACGCCGTTTTTGAAGCTTGCCTCGATCTTGTCGGCGTCGACGCCATCGGGTACCTGAAAAGCGCGCTGAAACGACCCGTAACTGCGCTCGCTCAGGTAATAGTCCTTCTTTTTCTCTTCTTTCGCTTCCTGCTTCTCGCCCTTGATGGTCAGAACGCCGTCGGCGAATTTCACCTCGACGTTTTTCTCATCCATACCGGGTAGCTCGGCCGTAATCTCGTAGGCCTTCTCGCCTTCGGTGATGTCGACAGCAGGTGCCGCCCAAGTCGACTCGCGTTGCGCGAACGGCTGGACGTCGAAGAGTGAACGTCCGAACGGCGAGGGCCACATGCCGCCGCCGAAATCGTCGAACACACGATCAATCTCGCGACGCAAATTCTCGAATGGCCGCCACGGTCGCATTGCCGTTCCGGCTTTCTTCTCAGTCTTCACTGGTAGTTTGGTGATTGCTTCAGCCATGACACTCCTCCATCGAAGACAAGTTGCTCTGTTAGCAGAGGCCGTGGCGCCGAACTTTGATTTGAATCAAAGAGGAATCTGGATCGCACGTCAGCTCCTTGGCAATTCGGTGACTTGGTGGATGCCGAAGATTTTCCGAAAAAATTTTGCACCAGTTGAACTAAGCGCCGCACAGATCGGAGTAAAAATATGCAAGCCACTCATAAGATGGAATTCGAAAACATAACTTCAACGCAGGCGCTCTGGGATACCGTCGGTAATCACATGGCCGAGCTTGAGTAGCGTTGGAATCGCGTTACTTCCTGGCGGGCGTATTAAACGGCCGAGCCAGTATCCCGCGCCGTCGGACTTTATGAAATGCATATTGATCTGGCGCTGCCTGAGGGCCGCGATGTGCATGTAGAACGAACGCACCGCGCTGGCGGACGAGCGGCGTGCAGGTCTTTGCCTGCGCAATCGGCATATTTCTCGGCACGGTCGCGCGCACCGCGCCGCAGCTCGGCCCGGCTGTTCATGCTGATCTTGCTGCCGATGAACATGCTCTCCGCCAGTAATACACCGTTGGAAAGTATGCTCGCATGGCAGGCAATTACGATGCAGACTTCGCCGTCGACGCGTTTTGTCTCGTTCGCGCAAGCGATCCTCTACCGCGGCGCCGGCTTTGACGTGGTCAGGCCGCAATTCCTCTTTGTTGCGATTGTCCGCGGCTTGTTTTTCGTTGTTGCGATCCTGCGCTTTCGCTCTACCGCCTCTCAAGAGGCATAGCTGAACGGCGCCCGCTATAGACTTGCATTGCTTCCTCGCGGAAGACGTCTTTGACCGCAAGCTTCGCAACGCGATCTGAAAAATTGGAGGTCTTAGAATTGGCGGGGGTTATTCGCCCGGCCCCGTCAGCTTGATGTAAATCAACGCCCTGAAACGATTGAGGGCCTAATCGGTCTCGGTAGCAGGCAGCTGCGTGAAATTGGGCGGAGGCTCGACGTGAAGAGTGACTTATCGCGTCGCTCGTTTTTGAAAGGTTCTGCCTTGACCACAGCCGGAGCGACCATGGTGAACGCGGCGTCAACGCTTCTCACCCAGGCTGAGCCAGAACAGCAGGGCACCTCGGCGACCGCGGGACCGGAGGCCATGGCAATCATCTTGCAGATCAACGGCGCCGCGCGGACACTCCGCGTCGAGCCGCGCGTGACATTGGCCGAGGCTTTGCGGGGACCGCTGGGCCTTACTGGGACGAAGATTGCGTGCAATCGCGGGGCTTGTTCCGCCTGCACGGTCTTAGTCGACGGGTCGCCGATCTGTTCGTGCATGATGCTGGCTGTCGATGTCAGTGCGCGTCGCATTACCACGATCGAAGGGCTGGCCGACGGCGACACGCTCCACCCGGTACAGCAGGCTTTCATCGAGCATGACGCCGTGCAGTGCGGCTTCTGCACGCCGGGTATGGTCATGAGCAGCGCGGCCCTGCTCGCGCGCAATCCTCAACCGAATGCGAATGACGTCCGCGAGGCGATCAGCGGCCACATTTGTCGCTGCGGCACTTATCCGCATGTCGTCGCAGCGACCCTCGCGGCCGCGAAAGACCGCAGGGGGTGACCATGGCGAACGAACAGTCCCTGCGAACCGCAACGTTTCCGTACGGCATCGCCAGCGTCGGCCTCGGCAAAGTCGAGCGACAAGTTCCCGTCGGCGAGCCGCCGCCCCTGGCGCCTAACAGCGAGCTTTCCGTCATCGGGAGGTCCGTGCCGCGGCAGGATGGACGAGCCAAAGTGACCGGCGCTGCTCGTTTCACGGTCGATGTCTCTCTCCCCGGCATGGTGTATGCCCGGGTGCTGCGCTCGCCGCTGCCGCATGCTCGGGTGCGCTCCATCGACGTGTCCGCGGCATCGCGCTATCCCGGCGTGCGCGCGATTGTGCCGATCGCCAGTCCGGATGATCCGCATCGCGCGACGCTGCGCTACGTCGGCGAACCGGTAGTTGCTATTGCCGCCATGTCAATGACGGCAGCCGAGGAAGCCCTGCGTCTCGTCCGTGTCGACTATCAATCTTTGCCTTTTGTTGTTGAACTCGACCAGGCGCGCGCACAGTCGGCGCCTCCGGTCTACATAAGCACAGAGGAAGTACCAGGCGGCCACCCTTCGGGTTGGCCTGCAGCCACCAATCTGCCGCTCAATGGCAATGTGCGTGGCCCGGCGATCAGCCATCGCGGTGACATAACCCAGGGCTTCAAGGACGCCGATATCGTCGTCGAGGGCGAGTATCGCACCCAGGTGCAGACCCATTGCTGCCTCGAGCCGCATGGCATTGTCGCCGATTGGCGAGCCGATGGGCTGATCGTTTACATGTCCACGCAATACACGACCGGCGTCCGGCATGAGCTCGCGGAGGAGTTCGGTCTGCCGCTCAATCGCGTCCGCGTGGTCGTCGAAGCCATGGGCGGCGGCTTTGGTTCGAAGTCGGCGCTCGGAAATTATGGCCGCATCGCCGTCGAGCTCTCCCGCCGCGCCCAAGCGCCGGTTCGACTTGTCCTCGATCGGCAAGAAGAACAAATGGATTCCGGCAACCGTCCGGGCACCTGGCAGCGATTGCGCATCGGCGCCAAACGCGACGGCACGCTGACGGCGATCTCGCTGTTGAGCTATGGCACAGCCGGCATAGCGCTGGGCGCCGGCGTCGGCAATTCAACGCCGAGGCGCTTTATGCCTGTCCCAATTTCGACGGCGCGCAGCACGATGTGTTCATCGATGCCGGGCCGGGCTGCGCCATGCGCGCACCGGGCAATACGCCGGGAGCATTCGGATTAGAGCAAGCAATCGACGAGTTGGCCGAGCGGCTCGGCATCGATCCGCTGACGCTTGCGCGAACGCATCGATCCGAGCCCGGTGCGGCGCGAGGAGCGGCGCATTGGAGCTGAACGGGTCGGATGGCAGCGCCGGCACACGCCGGGCGCCGACACCGGCCCGATTAAGCGCGGTCTCGGTGTCGCGCAGTCGCTGTGGATGGCCAATGTGCAGACTCAACTCGGCCTGCGAGGTGCGCGTGATGCGCGATGGCTCGGTCGAAGTGCTGTCGAGCGTGCAGGACATCGGCACCGGCATCGGGACGGTGATGGCGCAGACTGTGGCGGAAGTGCTTGGGCTGCGCGCTGAGCAAATCACAGTACGTATTGGTGACACCGAGTTTCCGCCCGGACCACCCTCTTACGGCAGCCGCACGACCGCTTCGATCACACCACCGGCGCGCACCGCGGCTTGGCATGTTCTGCAATTGTTGTTGCGCGAGGTTGCTCTCGCGCTCAATGCAGCGCCCGAAGATCTCATCGCGCACGACGGACGAATCCTGGTCCGCGACGAACCAAGCCGGGGCATGCGCATTCGGCGATGCTGCCGCGACGGTTGCGCACCGATCGCATCAGCGCGGTGGCTTCACGCAGCGACGATTATGGCGGTTTTCGCCGGCGCATGGGCGACGCCGCTTTGGCGCAGCAGGATCTGGGCGGCGTGCAGTTCGCTGAGGTGGCAGTCGATACCGAGACCGGCATTGTGCGGGTGGAGCGTGTCGTCGCGGTGCAGGATTGCGGCCGGCCGATGAATCCCAGGCAAATCGAGAGCCAGGTGCACGGCGGCATTCTGATGGGGCTGTCCTACGCGCTGTTCGAGGAGCGCATTCTCGATCAGCATACCGGCCGCATGGTCAACCCGGACCTCGAGCACTACAAGCTCGCCGGGCCTCGCGAGACGCCGGCAATCGATCTCGTGATTCTGGAAAATTATCAGGGCAACAGCGCCACCGATGCCTACGGCATCGCCGAACCCGCCAACATCGCCACCGCGCCCGCCATCGCCAACGCCGTCTACAACGCTATCGGCGTGCGCCTTCGCAGTCTGCCGATGACGCCGGCGGCGATCCTTGGCGCGCTCGGCAAAATCCCGCAAAGGAGCTAAAGCCGTGAACCGCTTCGCCTTCATAGACGCGCGGACAATTTCTGAAGCGGCTGTTGCCGCCTCCGCGACCGTAGCCGAGGCAATGACCGCCACTCCCGAGGCGATCAGTCGGAGTGAAGATTCAGTTGTGAAAGCCGGCGGTATCGACCTTCTTGATCTCATGAAAGAGGGCCTGTTGGCGCCGGCGAGAGTGGTGAACCTGAAAGCCGTGCCGGGTCTCGATGCGATCGTCGAGGAGGAGACGGGTGGCTTGCGCATCGGGCCGATGGCGACACTGGCATCGCTCGCCGATAATCCGCTGTTGCAAAAGCGCTATGTTGCCCTTGCCGATGCGTTGCGCGGCTCGGCCAGTCCGCAAATCCGCAACGTGGCAACATTGGGCGGCAATCTTCTGCAGCGTCCGCGCTGCTGGTACTTCCGCTCGCAGGCCTATCGCTGTCTGCGCAAAGGCGGCGGTCATTGTTTTGCGATTTCGG
Source organism: uncultured Alphaproteobacteria bacterium (assembly GCA_963791955.1). Classification (GTDB taxonomy): domain Bacteria; phylum Pseudomonadota; class Alphaproteobacteria; order Rhizobiales; family Xanthobacteraceae; genus BOG-931. The sequence continues at coordinate 43,884 of CAWBUO010000013.1, read as the reverse complement.
GCGAAAACCAATACCATGCGATCTTCAACAACATGCCCTGCGCGATCGTTCATCCTTCCACGGCGGCCTCAGTCCTGGTCGCCTTGGACGCTACGGTCGAATTGACCGATGCAGCGGGGACCAGCCGCCGACTGTCGCTTGAGGATTTTTTCGTGCCCCCGGATCGCGATCTCCAGCGCGAGAACGATTTGCGGCCGCGGGAGATCTTGAGTGCGATCTGTCTGCCGAAGCCATCGCCAAGCCTGCGCATGGTCCATGTGCGGCAAGGCGAAAAGGATTCATTCGACTGGCCACTTGCCGATGTTGCCGTCGCCCTTGACCTTGATCGTGACGGCACCTGCACGCGCGCGGCAGTCATTCTTGGCGCGGCGGCGCCGGTTCCGCACCGGGCAAAGGCCGCGGAGGCTGTGCTGACGGGTAAACTGGTTGACGAAGGCGTTGCAGCTGAGGCATCGCGCGCCGCTCTCGAGGGCGCGACGCCGCTTTCCAAAAACGCATACAAGCTGCCGCTGTTCGAGGCGCTCGTCCGCCGTGCGATCCTCAAGGCTATAGCGTGACGGCAAGTCCACGAACCGGCGTACCGCAAGCCGCCGCATCCGCACGAGCGCCGCGTGCCGCTTCCCTGGCATCGCCCCAAGCCCGCCGAGGAAGACCCCAGCCCGCCGCAGTCGGTCGAGGCAATTCTCGCAAGTCCGACCTACCTTCTCGCGGAACACGACCCGGATTTCATTACCCGCCCCGAAAGTCGCGAGCCGCGGCTGCAAATTGAATATCTGAAAGCCGACACCGCCCTGACCGATGAGCAGATCGACCAGACCGCGGCTCTATTGCTGTCTCTGGACTGTAACCCACACAAATGCCCTTCCGACACCAAAGCGCGATCTACAGATCAGATCGATTTATTTTTCTTCTATCTCGGGACCAACGTCGCGGCCGAATGAAGTGGGAGTCGTCGTCCGAATCGTTTCGTACTCCGTGACCACAACCAAGCCGGGGACCGGCTCCTTGATCACGTCTACAATGGTGTCTTCGATCGGCACCTCGACCACCTGTCTTGGCGTTTTTCTTGGTGCTTTTCTTGCTGGGGTCTTCGGTGACCGCTCTTTGTTGGCCATGGGCGTCGCGGCACCTCTGCCCGCGGGTCGGATCTTGGACCGTGCCTTTTTCGGCGTCGTGCGCTTTGCGGCCTTCTTGCGTGCAGGCTTGACGCTTGCTTTGCCGCGTTTCAAGCTTTTCTTGCGCGTTGCAGCTCGCATCTTTGCTTTGGCCATGGCTGTCCCCCCAAAGTGTGCCGCCGGCAAGCTAATCTCGAAGGAATACTACCTCTCTGTGGTCCGCCACGCCACTTTTATCCGTTGATTTGCAACGCCCCACGCACTCGGGCACGGCTTCAGTTAGGCAAGGGGTATGGCTACGAAACTGATCGTGTCACCCCTTTTTATGCGCAATAGCAGCGACCGTTTCGACTGCATGCGGCTTCCGCCACCATCTTGCGGACATCCGCGGTCGTGTTCACAACACTGCGGCCGACGTCCAAGATGACATCCCCGGTCTGCAGGCCGCTTTCAGCGGCGCGGCTGGTGGGATTGATTTCGGTGTTCAGCCGGGCTCCACGCAATGGGGACTTTCCCCGACTGAGCCCGTCTGTGCGGCGATTTCGCAAGCCTGCAAGATCGTACTGTCATTGCTTGGGGACTGGGACGATGCACGCCAACAGCAATGAACTCGCCAAGATCCGTACTGGGCTGGCGCAGAGCGTGTTGCGGGAGATCGCCGAACTCTTGTCGGTTCTGGTTGCTGAAGGAGAAACCGGCGCCATCGATTTGCACGGCCTGCCGATGACGCCAGCAGACCGCAGCGAACTTGAGGAAAGCCTCGGCCGTGGTGACGTCGAAGCTATCCTGAATGTTGCGGGCACGAGCGAGGTTTGGGAAACCCGCTATTCTGGCGTCTGGTGGGTGCGTCATTTCGGCGCTGATGACAAGATCGCCGTCGAGCGGATCGAAATCATCGCCCTTCCCGAGATACTCCTGACCGACAACGCCGACATTGCAGCGGCCGCGGAGCGCTTGCGCGAGGATGTGGGCAGCGGATCGTCCGGGCCCGCGGAGGAAAACGCTAAAGATGCCTGAGCGCGAAACGATTGGCGCTTCGCTCGCCAGGAGCGGTATCTCGCGACGCGCGCTGTTGAAGTATACGGCTTATCTGGCCAGCGCGATGGCGCTGCCGCCGTCGGCATCAAAAGCCATGGCTGAGGCGCTCGCGAATGCCCGCCGGCAATCGGTGATCTGGCTGTCGTTTCAGGAGTGCACCGGCTGTACCGAATCGTTGACGCGCTCCTTCAGTCCAACGATCGAGGACATGATCTTTAATATGATCTCGCTCGACTATCACGAGACCTTGCAGGCGGTGTCGGGCGTCGCAGCTGAGCAGGCGCGGCTTACTGCCATGAAGGAGAACAAGGGCAAATATATCATCGTCGTGGATGGTTCGGTTTCGATCGGGGATGGCGGCGTATATTCCACGTGTGCCGGGAAAACCAACCTCGAAGTGTTGAAGGAAACAGCCGAAAATGCGTTAGCGTTGATTTCTGTTGGCACCTGTGCGGCGTTCGGTGGCATTCCGCAGGCCAAGCCCAACCCAACCGGCGCTGTCCCGGTTTCCGAGATTGTCACTGACAAGCCGGTGATCAACATCTCCGGCTGCCCGCCCATTCCCGAAGCGATGGCTGGGACCATTGCCTATCTCGTGACCTTCAACAAATTGCCGGATCTGGATCACCTGAACCGGCCGAAGGCATTTTTCGGTGACAGCATTCATGATCGCTGTTATCGCCGACCCTTCTACGACAAAGGACTGTTCGCCAAGCGCTTCGACGACGAAGGTGCGCGCAAAGGGTGGTGCCTCTATGAGGTCGGCTGCAAAGGGCCCGTCACTTACAACGCCTGCGCGACACTGAAGTGGAATGGCGGCGTGTCTTTTCCGATCCAATCGGGCCATGGCTGCTTGGGCTGCTCGGAACCGAATTTCTGGGACAAGGGTGGCTTCTACAATCCACTTTCCACCAGCACAGAGGTCCCGGCCGCAATCATCGGCGGTGCGGCAGCCGCGGGCGCGGCGCTCGGCGTGACAAGTGCGTTGCTGGCGCGGCGGCGCAAACACCAGGCCGCGAGGGAACCGCGATCATGACCCTGCTCGATTTGGCGCGCGGCCCCGCATTGGAAGTAGCCATGGCGGTGTTCGTTTTTGGTGTGTCGTGGCGGCTGTTGTCGTTATTGTTGCTGCCGTGGTCCCATGACAAATCGATCGCACGGGCCGGCGCGCCACCGGCTTTTGTGGGCGCCACACGGGGCTTTGTCCGTCATCTTTGGCCGCCGAGGCCGTTCGTCCGCACCTTTATCCTCGTTACGCTGAACGGTTATGTGTTTCATCTGGGGCTTGCCGTCATCGTGTTTGGACTGGCACAGCACATCCTGTTCCTGCGAGGCCTATTCGGCGTTTCGTGGCCCAGCCTGCCGAGCGGAGTCGTCGCCGTCGTCTCAGTGATTACGCTGGCCTCGCTGATCGTCGCTCTGGCACGCAGGCTGACGAGCCCCGTACTCATGCTGATCTCTACCTTTGACGACTATGTGAGCTGGTTCGTTACCGTTTTGCCGGTCATTACTGGACTCATTGCCGTGAGCCATCTGTGGGCGCCCTACGAAACGCTGTTAGCCGTGCATCTTCTCAGTGTCGCACTGCTCCTAATCTGGTTTCCTTTCGGTAAGTTGATGCACGGCTTCCTGGTGTTCCTGACCCGAAGTGAGACCGGCATCTTCTATAGCCGCAGAGGAGCCGAGATCTAAGCGGCGCAGGCCATCGCTAAAGGATTGCGTGATGAACAGGCGCATCGTCGTTGATCCCATCACTCGCATCGAAGGCCACCTCAGGATCGAGGCGGAGACGAGCAGCGAGGGTGCGATTACCGGCGCCTACAGTTCCGGCACGATGGTCCGCGGCATTGAGTTGATCCTCAAAGGCCGTGATCCGCGCGAGGCCTGGGCGTTTGCGCAACGCATATGTGGCGTCTGTACCCTTGTGCACGGAATTGCGTCCGTACGCGCGGTCGAGAACGCGCTCAACTACAAGATTCCGCCGAATGCACAGCTCATCCGCAATCTCATGATTGCGGCGCAATACGTGCACGACCACGTCATGCATTTCTATCATCTGCATGCGCTGGATTGGGTGGATATAATTTCCGCGCTCAAGGCCGATCCGGTGGCAACGTCGCAACTCGCGCAATCGATCTCGGCCCATCCAAAATCCAGTCCCGGCTACTTCAGCGATATACAGAAGAAGTTCAAAAATTTCGTGGAGGGCGGGCAACTCGGCATCTTCGCCAACGGATTCTGGGGGAACCCAGGCTACAAGCTTCCGGCCGAAGCTAACCTGCTGGCGGTCGCGCATTATCTTGAGGCGCTGGCCTGGCAGCGTGAGGTCGTGCAGATCCATACCATCTTTGGCGGCAAGAATCCGCATCCGAATTTTCTCGTCGGCGGCGCGCCGTCGCCGATCAGCATCGATACGGCCGGCACGGGCGGAACCTCTGCGACCGCCCTCAACCTAGCCGGTCTCAACCAGATCAAGACAGTGATTGGGCGAATGAAGGAATTTGTTGAACAGGTCTATCTACCCGACACCCTTGCCATCGCCTCATTCTACAAGGACTGGTTCGAGCGCGGCGAAGGCATTGGAAATTTCCTTACCTATGGCGACTTCCCCGAAAAAGGGATGGACGATCCGTCAAGCTGGTTGATCCCGTCGGGCGCGATCCTCAATCGTGATCTAAAGAGGATACATCCGGTCGACCTGACGAACCCGCAGGAGGTGCAAGAGTTTGTATCCCATTCCTGGTACGATTATTCGGGTGGCAAGAACGAGGGACTGCACCCTTACCAGGGTCAGACTAATCTGAATTATACCGGCCCAAAGCCACCTTTCGATCAGCTCGATGTCGAGCAAAGCTATTCCTGGCTGAAATCGCCGCGCTGGAAGGGCAGGGTGATGGAGGTTGGCCCGCTGGCGCGAGTATTGATGCTTTATGCCAGCGGCCACGAACCGACGCGCGAGCTTGCGAACTATGCGCTGAAAAAACTCGACCTGCCGCTGACCGCGATGTTCTCCACCATGGGGCGCATGGCGGCCCGTACGCTGGAGAGCAAAATCGTCGTCGATCAGATGTTGAACTGGTTCGACAATCTTCTCGCCAACATCCGGGGCGGCGACCTTGCTGTCCACGATCCGGTAAAATGGGAACCAGCCTCCTGGCCGGCGGAAGCCCATGGCGTCGGCTTTATGGAGGCGCCGCGCGGCGCACTGGCTCACTGGATCGTCATAAAGGACCGAAAAATCGCGAACTACCAGGCAGTCGTTCCTTCAACCTGGAACGCTGGTCCGCGCGACGCCCAAGGCCAGCCCGGCCCCTACGAGGCGGCGCTCATGGATCGTCACACCCTCTACGATCCCAAACAACCGCTCGAGATCCAACGGACGATCCACAGCTTCGATCCGTGCATCGCCTGCGCGGTTCATGTTCTGAACCCAAAGGGCGAAGAACTCATGCAATTGCGCGTGCGGTGAGGTACGAGCAATGACAGATAACATCAATGTCGAGGCTGCCGCGAAGACCTTCCTTGCCAACACCGAAGAACATCTGGTCAGCTATTTGGAAGCGTGCGTGCATTGCGGCCAATGCGCTGAGGCCTGCCATTTCTATCAGGCGTCGGGAAATCCGAAACACACGCCAGCCTACAAACTGTCTCCCATCGCCAAAGCCTATCGCCGTCAGAAATTTCCACTCGCTTGGCTTGGGCTGGCGCGGCGTATCACCAAAAACGACTTGCAGGAATGGGAGGAACTTCTCTTCGATACCTGCACGATGTGCGGGCGCTGCACCACGGTCTGCCCCATGGGGATCGATATTGCCTCTATCGTCGGCGGCGCGCGCCAAGCATTCGTAGCGGCGGGGCTTGGCCCGAAAGATCTGCTCGCCGCGGCGGACAATTCGCGCGAACACGGAAGCCCGCTGGGCCTTACCGCTGATAAACTGCGCGACCGTATCGAATGGTTGGAGGACGAACACGAGGTAGAAATCGTGCTCGACAAAGGCAAGGCCGATGTCCTGCTTACGGTATCGTCGATCGAGGCGATGAAATATCCGGAATCGATTGTAGCCATCGCCAAACTCCTTAATCACGCCGGGGTGAATTGGACCTTGAGCACGAAAGGGTACGAAGCCACGAATTTCGGTTATCTCGCGGGAAAAGGTGATGTCGCCAAACTGATGGTGCAGCGCATTACCGATGCAGCAGAGAGCGTCGGTGCCAAAACCGTCGTCATTCCCGAGTGCGGCCACGCCTTCGGCGTATTGCGCTGGGCGGGCGCCAATATGCTGGGGCGGCCTCTGCCCTATGCCGTGATGCATATCTCGGAATTCATGGCGCAGCTCAAGCGCGAAGGAAAACTGAAGCTGAAGCCACTCGAGGAATCGATCACCTATCACGACCCCTGCCAGATTTCTCGGCATGGCGGCGCAACGGAAGACGCGCGCTATCTGCTCCAGGATTTCGCCCAGGATTTCCGGGAAATGATGCCCACCGGAAACTTCAACTGGTGCTGTGGCGGTGGGGGCGGAGTACAGGCGATCGCGCGCGCTGCCGAGCTCCGGCATAAGGTGTTTAAGATCAAGATGGACCAGGTCGAGCAAACTGGCGCCAAGACGATGGTGTCGTCCTGTTCAAATTGCCGCCTCACCATGGACGAAAGCAAGGCACACTGGAAATGGGAGGGAGGGCTGGCGAGCCTCGTCGAAATCGTTGCCGATCATTTGGTGGAAGACGTGAAGGCCGCCCAACGCTCTTCTTCCTAAGAATTTCTGCAGACGACCGCGCGTGCGTGATCAACTCATGTCCGATCCTTGATGACAAATCGGTATGTGTTTCCGTCCTGCTTTGATTCCATAAGCTGGTTGCCCGTCGCCCTGCAAAACGCAGCGAAATCTTCAACCGCGCCTGGATCGGTCGACAACACTTCAAGCGTACCGCCAGCGGCAACGTCTTTTAGCGCTTTACTCGCCTTGAGAGTCGCAGCGTAGCGCTTTCCTCGCCTTGAGAGTCACAGCGGGCAATTGAGGCCCTTCGCATCCCCGGCGTCCGGGGAACGGATTCCTCAAGCGCCGACGAATTTGGCGGGACGCTTATCCAAGAAGGCCTTCACGCCTTCGCGAAAATCCTCCGTATCGCCGGCGAGGCGCTGGCTGCGGCATTCGAGGTCGAGTTGCTGCTCGAAAGAGTTTTGCGGGCTTTCCCAATAAAGTCGCCGGATCAGCCCGAGCGCGACGGTCGGGCCAGTGGCGAGTTCGTTGGCGAGGCGCAACGCTTCGCCGATCAACGCCTCGTCGTCGAACACGCGGTTGACGAGGCCCCACGCCAGCGCGGTTTCCGCCGGCAGACGTTCGCCGAGCAGCGACAGTTCGATCGCGCGGGCCCGTCCGACGAGCCGCGGCAACAGCCAAGTCGAGCCGCAATCAGGCACGAGGCCGATGCGTCGAAACGCTTGCAGGAAGTAGGCGGAGCGCGCGCACAAAACGAGGTCACCCAACAGCGCAAGACTCATGCCGGCGCCGGCGGCAGCCCCGTTGACCGCGGTGACGACCGGAAAGGGCAGATCCCGCAGCCGCCTGATGAAGGGATGGAACAGAGTCTCCAACGTGCGTCCGGCGCCGCGCTTCGCCAAGCCGTCGTCGCCCCGTCCCTGCAGGTTGGCGCCGGTCGAGAACGCGCGGCCGACGCCGGTTAGCACAAGGCATCGGACGCGCTCGTTTGACGCTGCCAACACATCGAGCGCCTCGGTCATGCCCTTGAGCATCTCCGGTGACACCGCGTTGAGCACTTCCGGGTGGTTCATACGCAGAACGGCGACAGCGCCGTCGAGCTCCAGGCTGGCGCGTTCGAACTCCATATGTGGCCCCCTTGGCGTTCTAATCGTTGTTGTAAAGGCGAATTCCGGACCAACCGGCGCCGGGTACTGATGCCTGACAACGGTAGCAGACCGCGTCCGACAGCTAAAGCGCTCCGGCTTCGCTGGCGCCCGAGCGACGCAATTGCCGTGGCAAATCTTTAGATCGCGACCGGCTTCTGGTTCAACAAATGCAGCGACCTATCGATACAACGTGACGCTAATAATTCCACCCAGGTCACCTTCGCTGGCGCCTTCTTTCGGGAAGCCGGTGATATCGATTTCCCCTGCGGGAGAGCCGTGACAGGAAAGGCAGCTGCGCCCGTAATATTCTGGAAAAAGAGTTCGTTGAGCCTGCACGCCGTCCTTTGCTGCGGTGGCCGAATAGGGCTGATTTTTGGGCCAAGATGGCGACATCAGCCGCGTCTGGATCGCTTCAAGCTCCCATTCATCCGGCCGGACCTTCGGGTTGCGGATCAGTTTTGGCGGTGCCGTCACTTTCATCTCGGCGATCCCGGCGGCGCGGCGCCCGAAGGCCTCGTTCACCAGTCGCCCGAACACCGCGGGGATGAAGCCCTTGAACCCCACGCCCTGGCGATTGATGGTCTCCTGATGAACGTCCATTACCTCGGCAATGGCATCCATCTGCATGTGTACAAGCTTGCCCTGCAGCGAGTTCGGTTGAATTGCCGAAGGGTCGATTTCTGTGGCCTGCTGAAAAAGCTTACCGGCCTCGGCCAGCACCATTTTTCCGTCGATGCCCTTGTTGCCGACATTGGGGTCGTTGATCCGATCCTGATTACGTGAAATCACGGTACGGCCGGCCCGCAACATGGTGGCGAGGCTCTTCGCAATCTGCGTATCGTCTTCCGTCGTTCGGCTAACCGCCGGGACGTTGGTGATTACGGCAAGCACCAACGCGGCGCCGATACTGGCGCTCGTAGCACCGGCCAGCGCGACGCCAAGCCGGCGGTTCGGACGACGGAGATGAAAGGCGTTAAATAAAGAGCGGCGTATCGGCATTTTCAGCTCCTTCGATTGGTGTCCGGGGGGCGGTTAGATAGCTGTGACCCTCTTCAGGAAGTCTTCGACGGCTTTGTCGATGGTGCTGGTTTGCGCCGACAGCCCGTGCGCAACTTCGAGCACCTCCGAGGCATAGCGGTTCGTGTCGCCGATCGCCCTGGTTACTTCGGTCATGCTGCCGGCGAGTTGTGTGACCCCAGTAGCTGCTCCCTGGACATTTCGGGTAATCATTTGTGCTGCGGCGTTTTGCTGCTCTACCGAAGAGGCGATCGCCGAAGTGAAAAGCGCAATGTCGTCGGTTACGGCGTTGATTGACTGGATGACATCGACCGCTTCGGTCGTTGAGCGCTGAATCCCGGCGATTTGCGCCGTGATGTCTTCTGTGGCCTTCGCTGTTTGGCTGGCGAGCTGCTTGATCTCGTTGGCAACAACCGCAAAACCGCGCCCGGCCTGGCCGGCGCGCGCCGCTTCAATGGTGGCATTGAGCGCCAGGAGGTTGGTCTGTTCTGCGACATCACGAATGAGCTTGACCACGTCGCCGATCCGATTGGATCCTGAGGACAGCTGCTCGCCAAGTTGATGTGCTGAGTGCGCGATCTCGGCCGCGCGCTTGACGACCCCGCGGGTCTGGCCGGCCTGTTTGTTGATCTCGTGGATTGAAGCACCCAGTTCCTCGGTGGCGTCAGCTACGGTGCGCACGTTGTCGGACGTTGTTTCGGATGAAAGCGAAACTGCGCGGGCTTGGGCGTCGGCTTCGCTCGCGATCGCTGAAAGTCCGCGTGCCGTCGTCTCCATCGCCGAAGCGTTAGTCGACAGCGTCGTGACAACGGAACTGACCGCGGCACGAAACTCATCGATGATGTTGTCGACTGACGAAGCCCGCAGGCGCTGGGCCTGCTGTTCGGCCCGCTCGCGTTCGATGAGCTTGCGCCGCTCCAATTCGCCGGCGTGCAACACCTGGAGTGCGCGCGACATTTCGCCCATTTCATCGCGTGTCGAGATCAACGGCAGCGCGGTGTCGACGTCGCCGGCAGCGAGCTGCCGCATCGCGTTGCTGAGCGATATCAGCCGCTGCACCAGCCGCCGCTGGACATAAAGGACGCCGACGCCGACGGCGGCAACGATGCTGGCGATGGCGACGATCAAGAGCAGGACACGGCTGTGATTCAACGTATTGGTTAACGCGGCCGTGCCGTGTTCGACGCCGTCCTGCGTGGTGCGGACCAGGTTTGCGACCGTTTCATCAAGGTCGCGCTGGATCGCGACGTTTTCGTCGATGGTGGCGTCGGCTCTCACGCCGATGAATGTTTCACGGGCGTGGCGTGCAAAAATGCTGTCGGCGCCGATGCCGAGCGGGAGAAGCTGCTCGGCAATTTTTGCGGCGCCATCGCTGGACAGCGTCGCAACCGAGCGTCGTAGTCCGTCTGCGGCAGCTTTGAGAAGATCCTGAATGCGCTTGAATTCTTCGGGTTCATTCAGCGATGAAGCTTCGCTGATCAGGCTGACGAAGAGGTTGGCCTTGGCGGAGACTTCAAGCGCCGCGCGGGAGTCCGGCAGCTCGGCGAGTTGCTGCGCGAGCCGCGCATTGGTTTTGTGCAGGTTTTCGACCTGGGTGACGATCTGCGCGCGCAAATTTGTTCGCTCGGCGATGATGTCTTCGAGCGCCGAGAGATTTGCATCAAGGCGCTTCGACAGAATGATGAGCTTGGCGATCGCCGGGTTGCCACTGTCGAGCTTTTGCAGGCGCTGCAAGGTGTCGCCAAGGTCGGCGTGCTTGTGCGCAATCGAGGCCGCGAGGTTCTTCTGATCGGCCATGGTTTTGGCATTGATCAATCGGGCCGCTGCAGCCGAAATCTCCCCTGAAAGTGCGGAGAGCTGGATGACCTCGGCGACGACCGGCATCTGCCGTGCGGCAAACTCGTCTAGTCCGGTCTCGACGGCCGAAAAGCACAGTAGCGAAACTACCGTTGAGATCGCCGTCAGCGCGGCGACAAAGCTGAAGGCAGACTGGAGCTTGGCGGCGACACCAAATCGTGCGCGCCGCCACCTCGACGATCGCAGCACAACGCCACTGTCGAACGGGCCAGCCATCTTGTCCGCGCGCTACTCGCTGTTTCTGTCACCCCCAGCAGCCAAAGCGGCTCAGCGGGCGATTGCCCGCGCGGCGACACCTGGCGATGAAGGTTACAAAGCATCGTAAAGAACAGGTTACGGTTGCAGGCCCGCCGCGTAGATTCCTTTCGAAATGGCGGCGAAACGGTGCGCTCCTTGGCTCTTTGGTCGGTCGACGCCGCAAGGCGCGGGAGCGGGATATTGCATTCCGCATCCGCGTCTTGGTGGTCGCCTTGCTGGAATTCTGAAGCTGTTTGTCACGGAGAAGCGTGTGACCGTTGCCTTATTTGCGGCGCAGGAGGCTGCAAACGGAGTCTTGGGCCTTATGCGGTTTCGGTTGGGGCGGCTAAACCGGTTTTGACGTGGCTGATGATTCGGATGATATCGACAGACGGCAGTCGGGCGTCCGCGCATAACTCCCGCGGCAAGCCGGCGTCGCGGCCTTGGCGACGCCAACGCGCTCGACCGCGCATGCTTTCATTGATCTCCAGCCTTTTTGCGCTTGTCGCGCTCGGCGGTTGTTCCTTGAGCGATGGCGTAAGCCCGTACATCACCGATCCCGGAAGGTTTTCGGTTTATCACTGCAAGGACCTAGTTGAGCGCCTGAAGGTGATCACTACGCGGGAAAACGAATTGCGCGAGCTTATGAACAAAGCCAGTGACGGCGGCGGCGGCTCCGTGATCGGTACGCTGTCCTACGGTCCGGATTACGAGAAACAACTGGGTGACGAGAAAGTGTTGCGGCGCACAGCGGCCGAAAAGAAATGTGCGCTTGAGCCGCCGGCCTTTGAAAGCGACCAGAGCATCCGCTGACACGTCACGTCTGACGCCAGACCTTCCACCTCACGTAAGCCGAATGGCGTTAAACCAAAATATGATCGAGAAGTTTGACCACGGCCCCGTCGGAGCAAACTGAAATCGTGAGGGACGCGCGGCGGAACGTATTTATCGCCTACAGGCCGCCCAAGCCGACGGCAATCGCAACGCCGGCTACGGCCAGCAGCATCAGAACGGCTGCACTCCCAACGGTTGCGCGCCCACCGGCGAATACGGCGGCATAGAGCGCTTTCAGAATATTGTTGGATGACGCCGCGATGAGGATCGCAGCCGCCAGCGCGCTTTGGGACATTCCCGTGGTGCCCCCTTGCGCGAGATTAAGAACGAACGGATCGATATCGGTCACGCCGACGATCGCTGCAAGCGTATAGATGCCGGCCGCGCCGAACTGCGCCTTGGCCCAATTCGAAACCAGCGAAACCGCAATGAAAAGACCCGCAAAGATAACTGCCGGACCGAGTTCTAGCGGGTTGCCACCGGACGGCTGAAGCGCCGGCAGTGGCGCTTTGCTGTCGTCCGGCGCCGGTCGCGCCAGCCAGTACTGCAGCGCGCATACCACTAGCCCCGCGAGTGAAAGACCACACAGGGGCAGCGCCAGCGTTCGCGCCAGCGCCATATTGAAGACCGCGATGACGATGAGAATGCGCAGATACATGATGGCGGTCGCAAGCGTGATGCCGGCCTGCGCATTTCGCCGCATCACCGATCCGGTTTTGGCCTGGCGGGCCAGCACGACCGTTGTTGCGGTCGACGAGTAAGCGCCGCCGAGCGCGGCCATCCACAATCCGCTCGCCGCCGGGGTCCAATAACGTTGGGCCAGGTAGCTCGCATAAGATAGCGTGCAGACAACGACGAGCGCGAGCCAGGCATGGCGCGGCGTGATGCTCGTCAGCGTCGTCACCGGCTCATTGGGTAAAAGTGGCAGGATAATCCCGGTCAGAATCAAAAATTCGCCGGCAGTGACGATTTCCTTAAGCTCAACGCGGCGCGCCAAAGCGTGCAGCTTTTCACGGCCAGTGAGCAGGAGAACCGCGCTCACCGTGAAGGTTACTGCCACCCAGGGCGGGAGGGCCAAGGCGATAGCGCCGAGGAGGTAAGCATGAACGTTGAGTGCCGGCACGACCAGGCCGACATTTGGCTCGCCTTCTTCGTCCTGTTCGCGCAGATGCTGACGATAGAACACGGTCAGCCAGGCCCCGAGCACAACGAGGCCGCCGGTGAAAGGGATGAAATGGTTGGGATCGAGCAGGTAAAGTACGCCGCCGCCGAACGCGAGCATCGGAAACGTGCGGATGCCGCCCGGACGCTTGGTGTCGGTGCGGGCGAAAAATTCTTCGAATGCCAGCCCGAGAAACAGGCTCAGGCTGAGAAGCAGGGCGACGCTGGTCAAGGAAGGCGCTGAAATCATTGTAGGATCGACCGGTGGTCACCGTGGCAATTCGATTCCGCGTATCATACATAGCGGGCAAGCGCGATCTTAAACGCGAACGGGCAGCGAAGTTGGACGGCCCGGCGCAGCGCTGAAGTTTGCCTGTTTGGGGGAATGATCATGAGCTGGATGCCCGACAAGGACCCGGTGCTCGGCGACAAGCACTCATGCGATGCGCTTGAACTGATTATCATCCCGCGCGTGCGCGATCTCGGCGACGGTTTTTCCGTGCGCCGCGCGCTACCGCACGGTAAGCGCCAGATGATCGGCCCCTTCATCTTCTTTGACCAGATGGGACCGGTGCAGTTGATGGCCGGGAAGGGGATGGACGTCCGCCCGCATCCGCATATCGGACTGGCGACCGTCACATATCTGTTCGACGGGCGCGTCATGCACCGGGACAGTGAAGGTAACGTGCTAGAGATCACGCCCGGTGCGATGAATCTCATGACCGCCGGCCGCGGCATTTCCCATTCCGAGCGGACGCCTGCGAGCATGCGCGCCGAGGGCGGCGGAATGTTCGGTATCCAGAGCTGGATTGCGCTGCCCCAAGACCATGAAGAAATGGCGCCGCTGTTTGAACACTTTGACGCTGCGGTGCTTCCGACCTTCGAGGATCGCGGAGCGCGTGCTCGCGTCATCGCCGGCTCGGCCTTTGGGCAACAATCCCCGGTCGGCATGGTGTCGGAATGGTTTTACGCCGAAGTCCTGCTTGAAGCCGGCGCCAGCGTACCGCTCGATGCCGACCACGAGGAGCGGGCGATCTATGTGACCGAAGGTGAAGTCGACATTGCCGGCGATAAATTCGCGGCGCCACAGCTTCTCGTGTTTCATCCTGGTGACCGCATCACGGTGACAGCCACGCAGCCTGCGCGGCTGATGTTTCTCGGTGGTGCGGCTCTCGAGGGTCCGCGTTACCTGTGGTGGAATTTCGTATCCTCGCGCAAGGAGCGCATCGAAGAGGCGAAGGAGGAGTGGAAGAGCGGCCGCTTCGCGCTAATACCTGGTGATGAAAAAGAGTTTATCCCGCTGCCCGAAGCTTAGTCCGAGGCGTCGGTCCGCGCCCAATTTTGCAAGCATCATTTCGAACAAAACGAGAATTGTGGTTCAGTCTGGCATCGCTCCGTCAATGATTCGGTCCGAAACCGATCGCAACGATGCTGGCTGCTCGCCTGGAAAAGCTCAATTCGCAGCAACGCCGCGCCGTCGAGCACGGCGGCCTGCCGCTGGCTGACGCCGGGCCGTTGCTCATCATTGCCGGCGCGGGCTCCGGCAAGACCTCCACTTTGGCGCATCGTGTTGCCTGGCTCATAGAGCAGGGCGCCGATCCGCGGCGCATCATGCTTCTGACTTTTTCGCGGCGTGCATCGGCGGAAATGATCCGCCGCGTCGACTTGATCTTGGTTGAGTTCAACCGCGCGCGAGGTGCCGTGACCGACGGCCTGGCCTGGGCCGGAACATTTCACGCCATCGGCGCGCGGCTGTTGCGCGAATATGCGGAAACCATCGGACTCGCGCCGGCCTTCACCATCCACGATCGCGAGGATTCCGCCGACCTGATGAATCTGGTGCGGCACGATCTCGGATTTTCAAAGACCGAGAAGCGCTTTCCAACCAAGGGCACCTGTTTGTCGATCTACTCGCGCACGGTGAACGGCGAGCTACCGCTCGAAGAGGTTCTCGGCTCGTATTTTCCGTGGTGCGCGATGTGGCAGGACGAGTTGCGTGCAATGTTTGCGCAATACGTCGAAGCCAAGCAGCGCTATCACGTGCTCGATTACGACGATCTGCTGCTGTACTGGGCGCATATGATGCTGGAGCCTTCGATCGCCGGCGAAATCTCGGAGCGGTTCGATCACGTCCTGGTCGACGAATATCAGGACACCAACAAGCTGCAGGCTTCGGTCCTTCTCGCGTTGCGGCCAAACGGCCGCGGTATGACCGTGGTCGGCGACGATGCGCAGTCGATCTATTCGTTTCGCGCAGCGACCGTGCGCAACATCCTCGACTTTCCCGGGCACTTCAGCCCGCCGGCGGAGATCGTCACGCTTGAGCAAAATTATCGCTCGACGCAGCCGATCTTGTCGGCGGCCAACGCCGTCATCGACTTGGCCGAGGAGCGTTTCAGCAAAAATCTGTGGTCGGAGCGAAAGTCGGCCGAGCGCCCACAAGTAGTCAGTGTGCGCGACGAGGCGGATCAGGCGCTCTACGTCGTCGAGAAAGTGCTGGAATGCCGTGAACAGGGGCTTGAGTTGAAAACGCAAGCCGTCCTGTTCCGCGCCTCGCACCACTCGGGCCAACTGGAAGTGGAGCTGACCCGCCGCAACATCCCGTTCGTCAAATTCGGCGGACTCAAGTTTTTGGAAGCTGCCCACATCAAGGACGTGCTGGCGTTCCTGCGCTGGGCCGAAAATCCGCGCGACCGCGTCGCGGGCTTCCGGGTCGTCCAATTGCTTCCGGGTGCCGGACCCGCCGCGGCGGCGCGCGTATTGGAAGGCGTCGCCGAACGCCCCGATCCGGCAGAGGCCTTGGCCGACCTCAAGCCGCCATCGGCAGCGGCCGAGCACTGGCCGGCTTTCGTTGAGGCGGTTCGCCTTGTCCGTGGCCGCGCTGCGGGCTGGCCTGCCGAGCTTGATCTGGTGCGCCGCTGGTATGAACCGCACCTCAATCGCATCCACGAGGATGCGATGCTGCGTGAGGCCGATCTTCTGCAACTCGTCCAGATTGGCTCGACCTATCCGAGCCGCGAGCGATTTCTGACCGAGCTCACGCTCGACCCGCCGGATGCGACGAGTGACCGGGCTGGCGATCCGCTGCTCGATGAAGATTATCTGATCCTCTCGACCATCCATTCAGCCAAGGGCCAGGAGTGGAAGTCGGTCTACATCCTGAACGTCGTCGATGGCTGTCTACCGTCGGACCTCGCCGCCGGTACGAGTGCCGAGATCGAGGAGGAGCGGCGGCTGCTCTACGTCGCTATGACGCGGGCGCGGGATCATCTGCACGTGATCGTGCCGCAACGCTTCTTCGTGCACGGGCAACGCAGCAACGGCGACCGCCACATGTATGCGTCACGCACGCGATTTATTCCGGCCGCGCTGCTCGATCATTTCGAATGCTCGGCCTGGCCGCTCGCCGCAACGCCCGGCGCGCCGGTAAAGCCAGCGCGCGCGCCGGTCGATATTCGCGGGCGGGTGCGCAGAAGCTGGGGCTAGGCCGTCTTTAAGGCGTTCAAAGCCTGACCGAGCGCAGCCGCAAGGCGTTCGCGATCACGCTCACCGAGGAAAGCGCCATCGCCGCCGCGCCGATGATCGGCGACAGCAGGACTCCGAAGGAGGGGTAGAGAATGCCGGCTGCAATCGGAATAGCGGCACCGTTATAGATGAACGCGAAGAACAGATTTTGCCGGATGTTGTGCATAGTCGCGCGTGACAGATGCCGCGCCCGCAGCAGACCGGCGAGATCGCCTTTCAGCAGCGTGATACCGGCGCTTTCGATGGCGACGTCGGTTCCGGTACCCATGGCAATGCCGACGTCGGCGGCGGCGAGCGCCGGCGCGTCGTTGACGCCGTCTCCAGCCATGGCCACCACGCGGCCTTCGCGGCGCAGCTTGTCGGCCACTGCAGCTTTTTGGTCAGGCAGCACTTCTGCTTCGATCTCCTGAATCGAAAGCTGCCGCGCCACCGCTTCTGCAGTCGCGAGACTGTCGCCAGTGAGCATGACGATGCGCAAACCGTCGGCGCGTAGCGCCTGCAGCGCCGCTGGCGCATTCACCTTGATCGGATCGGCAATGCCGAGAAGGCCGGCAAAATCGCCGTCGACTGCAATAAAGATCACGGTCGCGCCGTCGCGGCGCAATCGCTCGGCGTCGGCTGCGAGCGAAGCCGCCTTGACGCCGCGTTCGGCGAGAAACCTATTGCTGCCAAGAGCAACTTGACGGCCTTCGACCGTGCCGACGACGCCCTTGCCGGTCGGGGAGTTGAAATCGGCGACCCCGGAGAGTACGATAGCGCGGTCGGCGGCCGCGGCAACGATTGCGGCCGCCAGCGGGTGTTCGCTGGCCCGCTCGACGCTGGCTGCCAGCCGCAGCACCTCGGCCTCAGTCTCGCCACTGGCCGGGATAACAGCGACGACTTTCGGTTTGCCTTCGGTCAGCGTGCCGGTCTTGTCGACGATGAGGGTGTCGACCTTCTCCATCCGCTCCAGTGCTTCCGCGTTCTTGACCAGGATGCCGGCCTGCGCTCCGCGGCCAACGCCCACCATGATCGACATCGGCGTTGCGAGACCAAGCGCACATGGACAGGCAATGATGAGCACGCTGACCGCGGCAACGAGGCCAAACGTAAAGCGAGGTTCCGGTCCGTAGATCGACCACGCCGCGAAAGCCAAAAGTGCGGCCGCGATGACCAGAGGCACAAACCAGGACGCTACCTGATCGGCCAGACGTGCAATGGGTGCACGCGAGCGCTGTGCGGTGGCGACCATCTGGACGATCTGTGCCAGCACCGTATCGCGCCCGACTTTCTCCGCTTGCATGATGAAGCTGCCGGTTTGATTGAGCGTACCGGCAACGACACGGGCGCCGGTCGCCTTGGCAGCCGGCATCGACTCGCCAGTGACCAGCGACTCATCAACCGACGAATGTCCCTCGACAATCGTACCGTCGACCGGGACCTTTTCGCCCGGACGCACCCGCAAGCGGTCGCCGGCGGCGACAACGGCAAGTGAAACCTCGGTCTCGCTGCCATCTTTGGCGACCCGCCACGCCGTTTTCGGCGCGAGGTCGAGCAGTGCGCGGATCGCACTCGACGTCGAGGCGCGGGCGCGCAGTTCAAGTACTTGCCCGACCTGCACCAGCACGGTGATCACGGCGGCGGCTTCGAAATAGAGCGCAACCGCGCCATGTGCGTCACGGAACGCCGAGGGAAAAAGCTGCGGGGCAAGCGCCGCGACCAGGCTGTAGACGTAGGCCACGCCGGTACCGAGCGCGATCAGCGTAAACATGTTGAGGTGGCGCGTCCGCAGCGACTGCGCGCCGCGTACGAAGAACGGCCACCCGCCCCAGAGTACAGCCGGAGTCGCGAACGCAAGCTGTGTCAGGGCCGACGCCATCTGCGACAGCGGCACGAAGCCAAACAGATGCGCCCCCATCTCCAGCACTACGACTGGCAGCGCCAGCATCGCCGAAATCCAAAGCCGGCGGGTCATGTCAGCAAGTTCAGCGCCATCATCAGCGCCGCCTGCTTCGGGTTCGAGCGCCATGCCGCAGATCGGACAATTGCCGGGACCGACCTGCCGGATTTGCGGATGCATGGGGCAGGTGTAGATCGTACCTTCCTCCACGGCTGGAATGGCTGCGGGGGCGGACCCGCTATGCAAATATTTTTCAGGATCGGCGATGAACTTGGCCCGGCAACCGGCGCTGCAAAAGCAGTAGCTGTCGCCGTCGCGGGTATGGCGGTACGGCGTCTTTGCCGAATTGACTTTCATCCCGCAAACCGGATCGGTCGCGACTGACTCGCCGCCGTGCCAATGAACCGGATGCTCCACGATCTTCGGCCTTGAAACGGTTACCCCGTAGGGGTATATATATAGATGACATGCGAGCGGATGCCAAGACGTCGGTGCTCAACCGCCTGAAACGAATTGAAGGCCAGGTGCGGGGGCTCGCGCGCATGGTCGAGGACGACCGTTATTGCATCGACGTGGTCACCCAGCTGTCGGCGGCACGCGCCGCGTTGCGCCGTGCCGAGGATGAGATCCTCGCCGATCACGTTGCGCATTGCGTCGAGCATGCGATCGCCTCGGGCAACAAGGGCGAGCAGCGGCGCAAAGTCGGTGAGTTGATCGACGTCCTTTCGCGCAGCGACCGGTGACGGCTTAGGCGAATTTCTCCCGCGCCAGCGCCGCGCCTTTCGCAAGCGCTTCCAGCTTCTTTACCGCAACGTCGCGGTGCATTGGCGCCATGCCGCAATTAGTGCAGGCGATGATCTTTTCCATCGCGACGTATTCGGCCACTTGCGCGATTACAGCGGCGACTTGTTCGGCCGTTTCGACTTCATCAGTCGCGACGTCGATTACGCCGATCAGCACGTCCTTGCCGTCGAGCAATTTCAGCACGCTCAGCGGCACGTGAGAGTTGATGCATTCGACGGATACCTGATTGATCCGGCTTCGCGCCAGCGCGGGGAAAAATTTTTCGTATTGGCGCCATTCGGCGCCCAGCGTCGCCTTCCAGGCAATGTTGGCGGGAATGCCGTAGCCGTAGCAGATGTGCACCGCGCTCGCTGCGGTCACGCCCTCAATCGCGCGATGCAGCGCATCAATCCCCCAGCCGGCGGCCTGGTCCATGTAGACGTTGAAGGCCGGCTCGTCGAACTGAATCACATTGACGCCGTCGGCGGCGAGTCCGCGGGCCTCTTCGTTGAGCAGCGCCGCAAATGCCATCGCCATCCTTACGCGATCGCCGTAATAAGCATCGGCGATGGTGTCGACGATGGTCATCGGACCGGGCAGGGTGAATTTCAGTTCTCGCCGGGTGTGAGCGCGGGCAAGCCGCGCTTCGCGCGCATGCACGCGCGTCCGCAGCCGCAGCGGGCCGATAACGGTCGGACACATCGCTTTGTAGCGGTTGTTGCGGATGCCCATCTCAATGCGGCGGCCGAAGTCGATGCCCTCGACCGCCTCGAGAAAGCCGTGCACGAAATGCTGGCGGGCCTCCTCGCCGTCGGTGACGATGTCGATGCCGGCGTCTTCCTGCAATTTCAGCGCCAGCAGCGTGGCGTCGTCCTTGGCGGTCTGGAGTTCATCGCCTTCGAGACGCCACGGCGCCCAGAGTTTGCTTGGCTCGGCGAGCCACGACGGTTTCGGCAAGCTGCCGGCGATCGTGGTCGGAAACAGCACATCGGCGCTTGGCGGCATGGCACAACCCCGGCAGGTTTTGCGTCTTAACGCTGCTGCGTCCGGCCGATTATCGGACCAGTTTCTCGCAATAATCAATCGTCTTGGAAAATTGCTGCAGCTACTGTCGCTCCGGGGTCGTCCCTGTTCAATGCAGCGCTGATCGGCTTTGACCTCGGTTCAGCCACGCCCACTTTAATCCGGCCGGGACGGCGTTGACGCTTCCAAGACCGCTTCGCCGCGCAAGAGCTCTCCGGCGCGCGGGCCGCTGTCGCTGAGACTTGTCGACTCGGAGCGCGAAGGGACGCGCTCGCGGCGATCGCGGATGAGACGCTTTACATCGCGCCAGTACAGCACGCGGTCGCTACGAATGAACGTGGCACTCATGTTTGAGATGTTCATGACTACCTCCATTCCCGGTGGTGTGAATGTTGCAGGGTGTCCCATCTTGGGATTGCCGGATGTGACGCGGAGCACACGTCGTCGCAAAGCGAAAATTAGTGACGCTGATCACGTCGCGCGCCGCGCGAATTCAGGCATCGTGCTTACCAGCAAGCCTTAGATCAGGAGGAGCACTCCGTGAGAACCATCGGCAAGTTCTTGGCAGCGGTGACTGTGTTGTCACCGCTCGCAGCTCTGACCGTTTTGGTTCAGAAGGCCGGGCCCGGATCGGCGCAGCCGCCGAACCCGTCTGTCGAAGCTGTCGACTTGTGTCAGTAGCGCCTTTCAGCGTCCCGCCGGTTCGTGCTGCCGACCAATATCGCGCGAGGGTCGATCAATACCTGCAATGGGCGCGAGAAGCGCAGACGGATTCCGAACGCCGCCTCTATCTCGATATGGCGAGAACGTTTCTGAGCAAATTGACGGTTCACGACCGGACTTTGCCGAAACTGCCCCGGACCGCCACTCTAGCCGACTGCCTCGAAGACACTCCACGTAACGCGACGACCAATACAAGGCCCCTTGACGAGGGCAGCTCATAGGCCCCGGCGCTCTGCATCGGGCTTTACTGAGTAATGTCGATATCGCAATACGTTGCGTTGGTACCTGACGCGATATTCAATCGCCGGGGAGGACAAGCATGGCGGACGCGGAACCTGTTCCGCTGCTTCAATTCATTTTTGCCGCGCACGCGAAGGTCGATCCGACGCTCGATCTCGGCGATGTGGGCAAGGGTGCCCGGCGTATCGTTCCGATTGTGGGCGGGGATTTTTCCGGTCCAAAGCTGCGCGGAACGGTGCTGTCCGGGGGCGCCGACTGGCAAATCATACGGCATGATGGCGTAGCGGAGCTTGAGGCTCGCTATACGCTGCAAACCGATGATGGCGCGCTCATCTATGTCCGCAACCACGCGCTTCGCCACGGTCCGGCCGACGTGATGGCAGCGCTCGCCGCAGGGCGTCCGGTTGATCCGTCGGGCTACTATTTCCGCGGCGCGACTTTCTTCGAGACCAGCACTGCGCGCTACGCCTGGCTTGCGAAGTCCATCGTCGTTTGCACCGGCGAACGCGAACCCGCCGGCGTGACGCTCAGATTTTTTCAGATGCTGTGAACGGCGCGACGCGCGCTATTTTTTGCGTTCCAGCCAGTCCTTCAACGCGACCGCATTGTTGTGGGTCTCGTCGCGGGCTCCGTAGAGCAAAGTAACCAGCTCACGACGTGCCCGCTTGCGCAAATCCGCGGCGGCGGTCCTCGCCGGTTCTTGTGCAAGCTCGCGGCCGTACGCCGTGACGAACTCATGCCACTTTGTTGGATCGTCATGGACAAGGTGGCGGAGCGCGTCGCTGGGTGAAATCTCCTTCAGCCACAGATCGAGCCGCGCTTTCTCCTTGGTAAGGCCGCGCGGCCACAGCCGGTCAACCAGCACCCGAAGTCCGTCGTCCTTCGCTGCCGGCTCGTAGACGCGTTTGATCCGAAAGCCGTGCGTTGTCTTTCGCGCTGGTTTCGCAGCGGTCACGTGGCCGCAGGCCTCCCGCTCCCGTTCTTGCCACCGTCAAACACCAAGAGAGTTGAGGTCCCGTGAGCCAGCACGCGTCCCTCCGAATCAAGGACTCGCCCCTCCGCCGACATGATTTGCCGGCCACGGGTCACGATGCGGCCCTCAGCGCGCACGCGCCCGGTGTCGGGTCGGATCGCGCGGGTGAAATTGGCTTTGGTCTCGACCGTCGTATAGCCGACGGCTGCCGGGAGGAGCGTATGTCCAGCGACGCCCGTGACAGTGTCGATCAGCGTCAGCGCCCAGCCGCCGTGGATCGTTCCGAGCGGGTTGAGAAAATCCGGCTTGGTCTCGCCTTCAAACACGCAAAAGCCGTCACCGACCTCAACAATCCAGAAGTTCAGGGTCTGCGCAATCGGAGGAGCCGGGATTTTGCGGTCGATCATTGCCTGCAGCATCTCGCGGCCGGTCATTCCTGCAACCGCGGCCGGGTTTGGCAGTCCATAATCAAATGATGAGGCCGCAAGCATTCGCGCTATTTCCATGTAGATACAAATGATGTAGATGCATACAACCATGCAAAAACGATCGCAAGCCCCTCCGAAGACCCTCGTCAGCGATGCCCGCGCGGCAGTGGACTCGTGCGCCTGCTGGGCGAGCCGGCTCGCGGCGCGGCGCATTACCAACTTCCTTGAGGAGCGCATGCAAGGAAGCGGCTTCAGCATCACCCAGTTTGGACTGATCGCGCAGATTGCTGCGGCGCCCGACGATACGCTAGGGGCGCTCGCCGAGCGCACCGGCTTAGATCAGTCGACGCTGTCGCGAAATCTGCGCGCGCTGGAGACGGCGGGGCTGGTGGAAATCGCCATCGCTGATAAAGATCAGCGCCGCCGCGCAGTATGGCTCACCGAGGAGGGCGCCAGGCGATTGCAAGCGGCCATCCCGATCTGGCGTCAAGCCCACGGCGCGCTTGAGAAGCGGCTCGATCCGCGGCTCGCGCTTCGGCTCGGCGCAGCCTCGGAAGAACTCGTCGGAAACTAGCCCGACCTTTCCTTTTTCTAACCCTTCTCCGCGGGAATGACGATTTGCGTCTGGATCACCAGCGCGCAAAGCCTGCCGTCGTTGCGCGTGATTTTGGTCTGCCACACCATGGTGGTGCGGCCGCGATGCAGCGCCGTGCACTCCGCGCGGGCGGTCTCGCCGACCGGGATCGCGGCAAAGAAATTGGTCTTGCTCTCGATCGTTGCGGTGCGCGCGCCCTTTGGCAAATTCACCACCGTGGCGACGCCGCCGAGATTGTCGGCCAGCGCCATCACTGCGCCACCGTGCAGAATGTCGGGGACGGTTGCGAGTTCGTGGCGAACGGCTAGCTCGGCCTCGACACGCTCCGGCGAAACGTGCGTGAGCTTGATACCTAGAAAATCGGCGAAGGGCGCCTGAAAATCGGACGGGCTACTCATGGCGGCTCCTGCGGACTTTGTCTCATCCAGATCCTTGTTTCATGTAGAACTAGGGTGAAAACTCATTAACTTTTGCGCTCAGACAATACGATCCTGATTCGTTTTGGGAAGAGGGATCGGGATCATGCGCAAGAATTTGTTTTGGCTGAGCGACGAGCAGTGGGCTCGGATTGAGCCGCATTTGCCGACCGATGTTCGCGGTGTGGAACGGGTTGACGATCGCCGCGTCATCAGCGGCATCGTGCATGTTCTCAAGAGCGGTTGTCGCTGGTGCGATTGCCCACCCGAGTACGGTCCGCACACGACGATCTATAACCGCTTCGTGCGCTGGGCGCGGCGTGGACTATGGGAGAACCTATTCCGGGAACTGGCCGGCTGCGGGCGATCGATGGACACGCAGATGATCAACTCCACGCACGTCAAAGCGCATCGCTCGGCCTCAGGTGGAAAAGGGGGGAGAAAAATCAGGCTGTGGGCCGTTCGCGCGGAGGGCGCAACACGAAGATTCATGCACTCGCAGATGCTAAGGGGCGCCTGATTGCTATCCTGCTGACCGCAGGCCAAGCGCACGATTGTCCAGTCGCGGAGCGCTTGATCCGTCGAGTTAGGGCACCAGATCGGTTGCTTGCCGACAGGGCGTATGACAGCGCCGAACTGCGCGAGGAGTTGGACGAGCGCGGGACCAAGCCGGTCATTCCCAACCGCTGCAACAGGAAGAAGCCGTTCAGCTTCAGCAAGCGCCTCTACAAGCTGCGCTGGCGTATCGAGAATGCGTTCAACAGATTGAAGGACTTCAGGCGCGTCGCCACCCGATACGACAAGCTCGCCCGAAATTACCTCGCCTCCGTCTGCCTTGCAGCCGCCCTCGTCTGGTGGCTCTAATGAGTCTGGACCCTAATAGACCACGACGCTGCGGATGCTCTTGCCCTCGTGCATCAGATCGAAAGCCTTATTGATGTCGCCAAGCGGCATGGTGTGCGTGATCATCGGGTCGATTTCGATTTTCCCCTGCATGTACCAGTCGACGATTTTCGGCACGTCGGAACGGCCGCGGGCGCCGCCGAAGGCGGTACCGCGCCAGACCCGGCCGGTGACGAGCTGAAATGGCCGGGTGGCGATTTCCTGGCCCGAGCCGGCGACGCCAATGATGATGCTCTCGCCCCAGCCGCGGTGGCAGCTTTCCAGCGCCGCGCGCATCAGATTGACGTTGCCGATGCACTCGAAGGTGTAATCGGCGCCACCGATCTGATCGGCGCCGCTCTTGGTCATGTTGACAAGGTGGGCCACCAGATCGCCGCCGATTTCCTTCGGATTGACGAAATGTGTCATGCCAAAGCGTTCGCCCCACGCTTTCTTGTCCGGATTGAGATCGACTCCGATGATCATGTCGGCGCCCACCAGCCGCAGCCCCTGGATCACGTTGAGGCCGATGCCGCCGAGGCCGAACACGATGCATTTCGATCCGGGCTCGACTTTCGCGGTGTTGATCACCGCGCCGATGCCGGTCGTTACGCCGCAGCCGATGTAGCAGACCTTGTCGAACGGTGCGTCGTCACGGATTTTTGCTACCGCGATTTCCGGCAGCACGGTGAAATTGCTGAAAGTCGAGCAGCCCATGTAGTGATGGACCTTTTTGCCGTCGATCGAAAAACGCGAGGTGCCGTCGGGCATGACGCCCTGGCCCTGGGTGGCGCGGATTGCGGTGCAGAGATTGGTCTTGCGCGACAGACAGGACGGACAGGACCGGCATTCCGGCGTGTACAACGGAATGACGTGATCGCCTTTCTTCACCGATGTCACCCCGGGTCCGATATCGACGACGATCCCGGCTCCCTCGTGGCCGAGGATCGCCGGAAACAAGCCTTCCGGATCGGCGCCCGATAATGTGAACTCGTCGGTATGACAGATCCCGGTCGCCATGATCTCGACCAGAACTTCGCCGGCGCGCGGCCCGTCCAGCTGCACAGTTGTAACTTCAAGCGGTTTGCCGGGCGCGAAAGCAACGGCGGCGCGAACATCCATGGGTTTTCCTCTCCTTTCGCAAGTGTCATACCGACGATGACATTGATGCTGTGTCATTGTCCATTAACATAGCAACGGGTGCGAAGTGGTGTCCGCACTGCCGTGTGTGCTGTAATTCTCTACATCGATCCAGATTTGCCGAGACTAAGCTAGCTGTCGCGCAAAAGGAGATACGGCAATGAATACGCCTGGCGTAGTCATATTTGCCCTTTTGATTTTCATCGTCCTCGTCGTCGTGCTGGGAAGCTTCTTTACAGTGAGCACCGCCCAAGTCGCGGTAATCACGCGATTCGGAAAATTCCGCCGCGTCGCCGAGCCGGGTCTGAACTGGAAATGGCCGATCATCGACAAGGTTGCCGGCAGGGTCAGCCTGCGGGTCAATCAGATAAACCTGACGATGGAGACCAAGACCAAAGACAACGTATTCGTCACGATACCGATCTCCGTGCAAAATCGGGTGCGGCCTGAAAAGGCCTACGATGCCTTCTACAAGCTATCCAATCCGATGGAGCAAATTCAGTCTTACGTCGAACAGGTTATTCTCGGCCATGTTCCGGGCATGACGCTCGATGAAGTCTTCGCCAGCCAGTCGAGTATCGCCACCGCGGTGAAGCAGGAGCTGGACGCGGACATGGCCGGGTTCGGGTTCGAAATCGTCAATGTTCTGGTCACTGACATCGTTCCCGATGCCAAAGTGAAGTCGGCGATGAACGACATCAACGCGGCGCAACGGGAGCAGGTCGCGGCAAATGCGCGAGGCGAGGCCGAGAAAATTCTGGTGGTCAAAAAGGCCGAGGCCGAGGCCGAGAGCAAGGCCCTCCAAGGCCAGGGTATCGCCAACCAGAGGAAGGCGATTATCGCGGGACTGCAGGGTTCGATCGACCAATTCAAGAAGGTCGTCGAGGATGCTTCAACCTCCGAGGTCATGCAGCTGGTGATGGTCACGCAATATTTTGATACGATCAAATCGATCGGTGAAAGTGACAAGACCAATACGTTGTTTCTTTCGCACTCGCCCGCCGCGGTTCGCGAGATTTCCGATCAGATACTGCAATCGATGCTGACGGCTGAGAGGGCAAAGGTGCCGGCTTAGCCACGAGGAACGAAATCGCGGTCTGACACGCGGGTGCGGCGCAAAAACCGGAGATCAATTCCATGCGGCAGATTTGGATCACCAAAGCCGGACCGCCGGAAGTTCTCGAGGTCAAAGAGGCGCCCGATCCCGAACCCAAAGCCGGCGAGGTTCGGATTCGCGTCGAGGTGACCGGAGTCAATTTTGCCGACATCATGGGCCGGTTGGGTATCTATCCTGATCTGCCGCCGATGCCGGTCGTGCCCGGTTATGAGGTCGGTGGCCGCGTCGACGCCGTTGGTACGGGAGTGGAGGGGAGTTGGATCGGCCGCGACGTACTCGCCGTCACGCGATTTGGCGGTTACTCCGACACGGTGTGCGTTCCTACCAACCAGGTGTTCGCGCGTCCTGCAAATATGTCGGCGTCGGAAGCCGCGGCAATCCCGGTCAACTATTTCACCGCTTGGCAGCTCGTCGTCGTCATGGGCAGTCTGAAAGCCAGCGAGACCGTGCTGATCCACTCTGCGGGCGGTGGCGTCGGTATCGCTGCGACGCAGCTCGCAAAGCATATTGGCGCAAGCGTCATTGGCACCGCTTCGGCCGCCAAACACGCCGAGTTGCGCGCGCTCGGGGTGGATCACCTCATCGATTATCGAACCGAGGATTTCGAAGCGCGGACGCGCGAGATCACCAACGGCCGCGGCGTTGAACTCATTCTCGATGCCGTCGGTGGTGAATCCTGGAAGAAAGGCTATCGCGTGCTGGCGCCGACCGGCCGCCTCGGCATGTTCGGTCTGTCGGCCGCGGCGACCGGAAAGAACCGCAACATGCTGTCGATGTTATCGGCGGTCGCGAAGATGCCGTGGTTTCAGTTCAACCCGCTGTCGCTGATGAACGCGAACAAAGGCGTGTTCGGCGTTAATCTCGGTCACCTGTGGGGCGAAATCGACCGCCAGCGCGGATGGGCCGATCAGTTGTGGGCATTGTGGGCGCAAGGCGCCATCAAGCCGAAGATTGCGCGCACTTTTCGCTTCAACGAAGCGCCGCAAGCGCATCATTTCATTCAGGATCGCGGCAACATAGGCAAAGTCGTCTTGGTGCCGTAGGCGGCTTGCCGGCCGGTCGTTGCTCAAAAGCAAAAGCGCGGCCCGTAAGCCGCGCTTTTCTCGTCGGATTGCGACCGCGACGGGCGACTACGATCGTGGCGCCGGCACGATGCGGATGTAGGGCTTCGGGGTCTTCCAGCCCTGCGGGTAAAGCTTCTCCGCCTCTTCGTTGGTCACCGCGCCGGTGAGGATGACGTCTTCGCCCTGCTTCCAGTTCGCCGGCGTCGCCACCCGGTGCTTGGCGGTGAGTTGCAGCGAGTTGACGACCCGGAGGACCTCGTCGAAATTGCGGCCCGTGGTCATCGGATAGACCAGGATCAGTTTGATCTTCTTGTCCGGACCGATGACGAATACATTGCGCACGGTCGCATTGTCCGCCGGGGTGCGGCCATCGGAGGAGCCGCCCGTGCTTGCCGGCAGCATGCCGTAAAGCTTCGAGACGTTTAGGTCGGTGTCCCCGATCATCGGATAGTTCGGGGCGAAGCCGACGACGTCCTTGATGTCCTGTGACCACTTCTTGTGGTTGTCGACCGGGTCGACGGACAGCCCGATGATCTTCACACCGCGCTTGTCAAACTCCGGCTTGAGCCGGGCCATTGTGCCGAGCTCGGTCGTGCAGACCGGCGTGAAATCCTTGGGGTGCGAGAACAGCACCACCCAACTATTGCCGATCCAATCATGGAAATGGATTTTGCCTTCGGTCGTCTCGGCTTCGAAATCCGGGGCGGTGTCGCCGATTGCCAGAGCCATGGAAAACCTCCGTCGCGTGGGCTGATCGAGATGTCTTTTGAAACTCGCCGCCCGTGACATAACGTTGAAGTGGCGGCAATGCTAGGGCTCATACTGAGGATTGTATGTTCGAATTCGCTCTAGAACTAAGAAGAATTGACTGGTTGTGGCAAGATGTGCGGAAGAAATTTCTGATCACTTGGACCGCGCTGATGGGCGCCAGTTCGGGCCCCATTTAATAACCGCCACGTGACTTACATCACATCCGGTGCCCAGAGTTTGCCATACCGTCGCCTTTTGTCGGCCGGGCCAGCATGGGAAGTGTTGCCGTCTGAACCGGGAGTTGGCCGCCGGCAAAAAATGGTGCGATGGAACTGCACGTGACCACCACTGTCGAAGAGCAGCGCGAGAGACGACAATGAAGCCCTGGATCGATCGGGACCTTTGCACTGTCGAAACGCTGGCCGAGTTGATCGCGCATTCGCAGATCGTCGTCGAGCGTCCAGCCGACCGGACGACGCTGCTTCCAGCAGGCTTCGATGCGACGGACGTTGCTATCCTTGACTGGATCGTCGCCGAGGGGCGGCGCGCAGGCCGCAGCCTCGTGCAGATGTAACTGCCGGATTTATCGCGTCGGGCAGGGTAGCGGGGCGTTGGATAATCCGACCGTCCGTCCAGGAAAGCCGGCCGCATCGAAATAGCGCGTCGCTCCGACCACCTGCATATCCAATACCGTTACGAGCCCGTTCGGCGCCGGCTCGGACCTCACGACACAACCGGCCACGTGCGGCTCGGCGCCGTCCGGGAGCGTTTCAGTAAGAACGCGGCCGACAAGCTTTCCTCGGTCGCCGATGTCGAGCTGCATCAGCTTTGCGATGGTGCGGCCAACATCGGCATTGCTGGCCGGCGCCGGATCGACAAAATGCGATCTGAAATCCGGCCCTTGCATGGCCATGAAGTTCCAGGTGTCGGCGCGGCTGAACGAGCCGTGCATACCCTGGCCTTCCTGGAGCACGGTATCGGCGATTTCCACCGTACACCGCACCGGCTCGCCACAGACCGTGTCGAAGGAACGGAAGCTAATGACGATCGCGGGGTGCGGTGTCAGCGCGCTGCCTTCAAGCGCGATGTCGCTGAGTGTCAGTGTGCCGGGAAATCTCCCGAGCTTGCTGTCGACGAAAATGCCGCTGACATAGTCTTGCGCGAGCAGCACTTCGATTACGCGCTTCGCCAAGTCTTTGTCGGCACCGGGCAGATAGATCAGATCAGAGCCGCCGTTCGCCGCCACCACGATCTTCGGATTGCTCCTATCGCCGCCGATGAGACCATTGCCGAATCTGGTGTGCCGG
This sequence comes from uncultured Alphaproteobacteria bacterium, assembly GCA_963791955.1. Lineage (GTDB taxonomy): Bacteria > Pseudomonadota > Alphaproteobacteria > Rhizobiales > Xanthobacteraceae > BOG-931. Next base: position 13,911 of record CAWBUO010000013.1, on the reverse strand, counting down.
CCCGGCGCAATCGTGCTGTAGTTGTCGTTCGGGTCGATCAGCGGCTCCTTCAGCGCTTCGGCAAGATCGAGCGCGACAAACCCGAGCGGCAGTTGTCCTTCCGGCGTGTCGGCGAATTTGGTCTTCACCGTCGAGCTGGTTTCGCTCTGCTTTGCGATCGTGGAAAAACCGTGGTCGGCAATTGTGATGATATCGGTGGTGTCGAGCAGGTTGAGTTCGCTCAAGGCCGCGCGGATGCGGGCTAAATCGTCGTCGGCGTTGCGAATCGCTGCGAGCGACGTTGGACCGTTGATACCGGGCACGAGCGAATTTAGGCTGTCGCCTTGAAAATGCTGCGTGCCGTCCGGATCGCGCGACCAGAACACCAGCACGAATGGTTTCGCTCGCTCCTTGAACAGTGGCAGGATCGCGCGCGTCGCAACGGCGGCAAAATAATCCTGTTGCACCCCGTTGGCGGTGTGCGTGCCGGGCGTGGTCATGTTGCCGTAATTTGCATTGGCGCCGCGTGGCGGGGCGACGGGCGGGAGATTGGCGGCCCTCAGCCGATCGGTCGTCTCGGCCGACAACGGGACACCCTTTTCGGTCCCGGTCGCGTCATCGACGATGATCGTTTGCGCACGGCCTTCCTTGGTGTGATCGAACATCAGCGTCGGGCCGATCTTGCCGACCGCTGCTGTGCTGTAGCCCTTGTCGCGGGCGAGCTTCAGGATCGTCGCTTCGTCGAGGTAGTTACCGGAATAGTGCTCGTCGATGTCGGCCAGCACCGGATCGCTTTCCAAGAACGGCGTCATGCTGTTGCCGGCGCCCGGAACTTCGAAGCCGGTGTAGATCGTGTTGGAGAAATCGCCGGTATCGCCGAGCATGTGGCCGGTGGCCATGGCGGACGCGTTCGCGGTGGTGAAAGTCGGAAACAGCGAGTGGCTGTTGCGCAGGCTTACGCCCTCTCGTGCAATCGACGCCATGGCAGGTGCGGTCGAATCGTCCACAACGCGGGAACGCAATCCATCGGCCACGAACAGAACCACATTATGAGGTTGAGATCCGAGCCCCTGCGCTCCGGCAGGTGACACCGTGATCGCCGTCAGTATCGCCATGACCATAACCAGTGGTCCGCGCATTGGACAGCTCCCGTCGCTGCTAGAAGCACGCTCTTTGAACACTGCTTGCGACGACAGCGTGACGGGCACGAAGGACTTGCTTCGATCCCGCCGGATACGCCGAGGCCATCGCTAGGCGGCTGCGGTCATTGACATTTTGGCGGCAACGCCGCAAAGCCAAAAGGACCGGCGAGCGGGCTTTATAACCGGAATGTTCAAGCGAATCCTGATTGCCAACCGCGGCGAGATCGCCTGTCGGATCATTAAAACGGCCCGCCGGATGGGGATTGCGACCGTTGCGGTCTATTCCGACGCCGATCGCGACGCGCTTCACGTTGAAATGGCCGATACGGCGATTGCAATCGGCCCACCGCCGGCCGCGCAGAGCTATCTTCTCATCGACCGCATCGTCGCCGCCTGCAAGGAGAGTGGTGCCGAGGCCGTCCATCCGGGCTATGGCTTTCTCTCCGAGCGTGCGGCCTTTCCCGAGGCGCTTGCGAAGGCCGGCGTCGTGTTTATCGGACCGAACCCCAAGGCGATCGCCGCCATGGGCGACAAGATCGAGTCTAAAAAAGCCGCCGCTCTCGCCACGGTTTCGACCGTGCCCGGTCATCTCGGAGTGATCGAGGACGATATCCGGGCTGTCGCCATCGCCGAGCAGATTGGTTATCCGGTGATGATCAAGGCGTCCGCTGGCGGCGGTGGCAAGGGCATGCGCGTCGCGTTTGCCCAAAGCGAAGTGGTGGAGAACTTTGCCCGCGCCCGCTCCGAGGCGAAATCCAGCTTCGGCGACGACCGCGTCTTCATCGAAAAATTCATCACCGATCCTCGCCACGTCGAAATCCAGGTTTTGGGCGACAAGCACGGCAACGTCATCTATCTGGGCGAGCGCGAGTGCTCGATCCAGCGCCGCAATCAGAAAGTCATCGAGGAATCGCCGAGCCCGCTGCTTGACGCCAAGACTCGCGCCAAGATGGGTGAGCAGGCGGTCGCGCTCGCCAGGGCGGTCGGCTACGACAGCGCCGGCACCGTGGAGTTCGTCGCCGGACAGGATCGCAGCTTCTATTTCCTCGAAATGAACACACGGCTGCAGGTCGAACATCCGGTGACCGAGCTTGTTACCGGCATCGATCTCGTCGAGCAGATGATCCGTGTCGCCGCCGGCGAGCCGCTCGCTCTGAAGCAGAGCGACGTGAAACTTTCCGGCTGGGCGGTCGAAAGCCGCATCTATGCTGAAGACCCTTATCGCAATTTCGCGCCGTCGATCGGCCGACTGGTGCGCTATCGGCCGCCAGCCGAGGGCGAGCACGATGGCGTGACGGTGCGCAACGATACCGGTGTCGGCGAAGGCGGCGAGATCTCGCTTTATTACGATCCGATGATCGCCAAGCTTGTCACCCACGCCAAGACTCGCGCGGAGGCGATTGACGCGCAGGCCGACGCCCTTGATGCCTTCACCATCGAAGGTATTCGCCACAACATTCCGTTTCTCGCCGCGATCATGCAGCATCCGCGCTGGCGCGCCGGTAATCTTTCTACCGCTTTCATCGCCGAGGAATTTCCGCACGGTTTCGAGCGCAGCGCTCCGACCGGCGCTGGGGCGCGCATGATTGCCGGCGTGGCGGCGGCGATCGACCATGTTTTGGGCGAGCGCAAGCGCCGCATTTCCGGGCAGCTCGACAGCGCCGTAAGGCGCGAGCGCCGTCGCGCTATCTGGCTAAGCGGCGAGGAACTGCAAGCCGACGTCGCGCACGAGGGCAATGCCGTGACCGTGCTGTTCGAGGACGGCAATCGGCACGTCCTTTCCTCGAACTGGGCGCCCGGCATGCCGGTCTGGACCGGCACCGTCGATGGTGTCGCGGTTGCCATGCATGTACGGACGATCCCGAACGGGTTCGAGCTTGCCTATCGCGGCATCGAAGTGAAAGCATTCGTCTATACCGAAAGCGAAGCACGCTATGCGCGGCTGATGCCGGCCAAGAAACTTTCCGGCAGCGAGAAAGCCGTGCGCTGCCCGATGCCGGGCCTTGTCGTTTCGATCGCCGTGAGTGAGGGCCAGGAGGTCAAGGCCGGCGAGACCCTGGCTGTCGTCGAGGCGATGAAGATGGAGAATATCCTGCGCGCCGAGCGCGACGGCATCATCAAGAAGATACCGGTAAAGCCCGGCGACAGCGTCGCCGTTGATGCCGTCATTATGGAATTCGCCTGAAGCCCCGCCGTTATCTGCAGGTGCGTTCAAACGGGTCTGGCCCGAAGTAGCCGGTTCGATTGTAAGCTCCGCAAGCCTCGAACGGCGACAGAAATCATAGATGCAAGCGATACGCTTTGTTCTCTCGCCGTCTGGGCGGCTTGCTCCGCAGGTTTTCGTTGTTGCCGTTATCGTCGTTTATCTGGCCGGCGTTGCTTCGCATGCGCTTACCATGCCGACGATCATTGCGCGCACCGGACCCTGGCTGTTCGCCGCCGCGCAGGCGTTACTGATCTGGGTCTGGTACGTTCTGCACGCGAAGCGGCTACGCGACGCCGGCCGCTCGGTCGGCCCAGCGATCGGCGCGAGCCTTCTGTACGCGCTGTCGATCATCCTGCTGTTGATTTTGGCTGTGTCGTTCTATTCTCCGTTGGCTGGCCAGGTATCCGATGCAAACACGGCAAGTGCACTTGGTCTGATCCTGCTGATTTCGATCGTCGCTATCCTGCTTGGTTCCGCGCATTACGATTTGACCTGGTTAGTGGTGGCGATCCTTGTCTCGCTCTCGCTCCTGCCGGTAATCATCGCAATCGTTGTCACCGTGTTCGCAGCCACCCGGCCAAGCGGGGAAGGGCGCCGGGCGTGAACTTATATTTCGCCTACGGGTCAAATATGCACCCCGACGTGATGGCGACGCATGCGCCGACCGCGAGGTCAGTTGGCGTCGGAGCTTTGGCAAATCATCGCTTCGTCATTACTGCGGACGGCTTTGCGTCAATCGAGCCGAAGCGAACTCAGACCGTCTATGGCGTGATCTGGCGGATCGGATCTCGCGACCGTGTACGGCTTGATACATGGGAGAACATTGCGGGCGGTCTCTACCGGGCCAAAAATTTGCCGGTTCAAAACGCCGGCCATCGGTACATCGCACTCACCTACATTGCGCGCCAGCGGCCGGACGGACGGGCGAAGGCCGGTTATATGGAGCTTGTGATTGCAGCCGCGCTGGAGTGGCAGTTGCCGCCAGCGTACATTGCGCACTTGCGGCGTTTTTTGCCGAAGCGTCCATGCAGTGTGACTTGGCGCAGTCTCAGGGAATACGGATGGACGTGATTTTTCGGATCGTCATCCGCGGCCGGGTTCAGGGCATCGGTTATCGCGCCTGGGCGGAAGTGACCGCGCTCGAACTCGGTGTTGAGGGCTGGGTGCGCAACTGCCGCGACGGATCGGTGGAGGCGGTGCTGGCGGGCTCGGAGGAAGTGGTTCTGACCATGATCGAGCTGTGCCGGGACGGTCCGCCGGGAGCGCGGGTCGAGGCCGTCGATCAACGCGAGACCGGCGCCGCAGATTTGGCGCTGCGTCGTCCTGGCGAGCTGTTCTCGGTGCTGGCAAGCCGCTGAACGTCACTCGTTGCGCCGAGCAGCTTTTCGAACTCAGTCCGCAGCACTTTATCGACTTCGTGCATCGCTACCGGCACGCCGAGATCGGCGAACGAGGTGGTGCCGTATCGCGGGTCGGAAACCCCGCAAGGCACAATGCCGGCGAAATGTGACAGCTCCGGCGCGACGTTGAGCGCAAATCCGTGAAACGTGACCCAGCGCTGCACGCGGATACCGATAGCGGCGATCTTGTCCTCTGCGCCTTGGCTCTTCTTCGGCCGCCGCACCCACACGCCGATGCGATCGTCGCGGCGTTCGCCGCGCACATTGAATGCAGCGAGCGTGCGGATGATCCACTCCTCGATGGTGGCGACGAAGCGGCGAACGTCCGGCGCCCGGCGTTTCAGATCGAGCATAAGATAGCCGACCCGCTGGCCCGGCCCGTGATAGGTGAACTGGCCGCCGCGGCCGGTGATGTAAACTGGAAAGCGCGCCTCGATGAGCTCTTCGGGCTGCGCTGAAGTGCCGGCTGTAAACAGCGGCGGGTGCTCGACCAGCCAGACAAGTTCGCGCGCCTCGCCGCGTGCGATCGCTGCCGCGCGCGCCGTCATGAACTGAACGGCGCCTTCGTAATCGACGGTGCCGCCGGCGACGCTCCATTCGACCGGCGGCGAACCGGCAATCGGGAGAAGGCCAATCTTCAGATCGCTGCGCGTGTTAACCACCTCGTAACCATGCCCGGGTCAAGAATAACGCAGCAACGGCACATCGACAAAAGCCGCGTGGGGCATCTTGGCGACACTCGACAACGTTTCGATCGACATCGCGGTGGTATTGGGCAAGACCTCGATGCCGATCCACCAGGTTTTGCGGCTTGGCCGCGGCGCCATTATCGAACTCGATTCCTCCGAGGAGGATGAGGTTCGCATCCTCGCCAACAACATGCCGGTCGCGAAGGGCACGGTGATCGTCAGCGGCAATCGAATCGCGGTTGAGGTCAAGGAGCTCCTGCCGCGTATGCCGGGCGCGGTCTAGCGCGGCCGCGTTCCGTCCTGCCTTTCCTCGCCCGCGCTGATCGTGACGGCCGCCGCACCGGGTCTTTGGCCTTGTCCGCGCAAAGGCTTGCTGTTACATCGGCGCCACGCATCGCTTTACGGTGCGTTCACCCCACATGCGGTCGTGGCGGAATTGGTAGACGCACTAGCTTGAGGTGCTAGCGGGGCAACCCGTGGAGGTTCGAGTCCTCTCGACCGCACCATTAACCTTCCCAGGCTCAATACATTCAATAAGTTACGGGTTTTATTGGACTTCCTACAGAGGCCATACTACAAGAATAACTACAGAACGCCTCTGTAGTGAACCGGTCGATGCCCAAAGTCGCAGTCCAACTCAAGCCCGCGCCTCGCGGTGGTTTCGTCGCACGTAAAGCCGTTCCGCGTGACGTCGCCGAAGCCTATGGACGGCTTTTCGGGCACGGAAACCCCCAATGGGAGGCGTGGTTCAATAGCGGCCCTGTGAGCTTCCAGACAGCAAAGCAGAGACATCGTGACTGGTCGAACGTGATCGAGGCGCGGATTGCCAACATTCGGGCCGAGCGCAAAGGGGAGGGCCTGTCACTTACGGCGCAGGAGGCAAGGGCACTGGCGGGCGAGTGGTATCACTGGTTTATAGCCCGTATGGCGACCAACAAATGGTCAATTAGTGCTTGGCGAGCGTACCGTGACGAAATGTGGAAGGGCCTGGACAGCGTGGCGGAGGGTTTTGGCGACCCATTCGAGCATAGTGACAAGACCCATCTGCGCCCGATCATTTCCGATGAGGCCAAGACGGCGCAATTTCTCGCCGCAAAACGCCTCCAACTCGACACGCCGTCGCGTGATCTGTTCCTTGACTTCGTTTCCCGCGATCTTTTTGCAGCGTTGGACTCGCTGACACGGCGAGCCGAAGGCGATTTCAGAGACGAATACGCGAAGCGATTTCCGAATAAAGGGGAGGGCGCGGCTGATCCTCAACTGACGCCATGGTCTCTATTCGAACGATGGATCGCGGAAGCCAGACCGGCCGCATCAACTATCGACAGATGGCGCGCCGTTTTTTTGAAGCTTCAAACCGACTTCCCAAGTGCGAGCGCTGCGACGCTACTTCCGGAACAAATGCAGGATTGGGCCAAGGGACTGATAAATGCGGAGCGCGCTGCTGTCACGGTGCGCGACGTTTGGGTGATCTCTTGCCGCACCGTATTCACATGGGCGGTCGGGGCGAAGTTGATCGCGCGCAATCCCTTCGTCGGCTGGCGCATTACCGTTCCGAAGAAAATCAGCACCCGCGAAACCAAAGCACTCACGGAAAACGAAATTCACACCATCCTCAACGCGGCTGCGAAGGTCGAGGTTCATAGCAAGACGGATGCAGCAAAGCGGTGGTGTCCATGGCTTGCAGCCTACACCGGAGCACGCATGGGTGAGTTGACACAACTTCGGGGGATGGACGTTTTCGAGCACGGCGGCATATGGGCCATCAAAATTTCGCCGGAAGCCGGGACGGTGAAGAATAGGAAGCCGCGAACGGTACCGCTGCATGAGCACTTGATCAAACAAGGCTTTGTGCAATTCGCGAAAGCGAGCGGTGAAGCGCCTTTGTTCTACAATGAGCTCAACGGAAAGGCCGATGACGCCGATCCGACCAATCCAAAGCGACCCCGCGCGGTGAAGGCGCGCGAGCGCGTCGCGGCGTGGGTCCGGGAGATTGGCGTCACCGATCCCGAGCTACAGCCGAACCATGCTTGGCGGCACACGTTCAAGAAGCTTAGCGATCGCGCCGGGATACCTGAGAAGATGCTTGACGCTATCTGCGGCCATGCCCCGGCGAGTGTCGGGCGGGGCTACGGCGAGGCGGACCTTGCTGACAAGGCAGACGCGTTGCGGCGGTTTCCGCGTTTCAAGCTTTGACGCATAATTCCTTGCAATCGGCGAATGCTTATCGGTCTGCCAGACCTCCGAGCGGCGCAACTTGCTAGGAAACTACGATTTGCCTATCAGTTACTTCAATCTCGGGCAGATGAAGCTGATTAAGAAAGGGAAGCGATAGATTGCAATTTGGATTTGGAGCAGCTGACTCTTAATCAGCGGGTCCAAGGTTCGAGTCCTTGTGCGCCCACCATTAAATCAAGCACTTAGCCGATTTCAGTTTGTCATTTCGACAAAATGTCAGCGGCTCATTTCGACAAATTCCCTCCTTTCGTTCTCTCTTCAAGCCTCTTCCGTGCGCCCGCTCGGCGCTGGCGCATCGTGGATTTCGTGTACAGCGCAGTCATGGCAGCCGTTGTGTGACCACTCAGAGCGCGGATTTGTACATCGGTGAGTTCGGCGTTACCGCTTTCGGTGCTGCCACCGTGACGTAGTCCCATGAACTTGACGCTGAAATCGATTCCCGCAGCCTCACGGATATCTGCTACGCGATGACGGAAATAATCCTCCTTCCAGGGTAGATGTACCGTTCGGCGGCGGTCCGGCCGGTCGCGCGTGACGATCAATGTTCCGTATCTCGGAGCTGCATCAAGGCGCTCCATCAACTCCGGCCAGAGCAAGGTCCCGTCTTCGTCGAATAGCGGAATGTCTACCAATTCCCCGGTCTTGTGGTGAAAGATGCGAGCAACATCAGGCGCATCAACTGGGCGATAGTGGTTCCAGCTAAGCCTGCCGATGATATCTTCTTCACGTTGAAGCCAGTAATAAGCAATCATCGCCGCAGTTCCGAGCGAACCTTCGCCCACCTGATCGGCGGCTTGTACGAACAGGGCGAGCTCAGCTCGGGTGAATGGCCTCGTAGGCTTCGGTTCATAGGACAACTCCATCTTATCGAATGGATTTTCCCACGGGACAATTTTTGGTTTGTCACGCCGCGCGACATTCCATGCGCGCTTGCACACGGTGACGGAAAGCACGGCGGAGCGGACGCGCTCGCCGCCATCGGCCTTTTTTTTAGCCTGTCATAAAGTCGATCAGCAGCTCCCGGCGTGATGCTGGTAAGTGTGAGCCCACCGAAGTTGCGACCATCCTTCAGTTTGTGTTGAGCGGCGAGTTGCAGCGCTGCGTCATAGGATTTGCGCGTTTTTGCCGGTAATTTCTGGTAAAGCGGTGATGACTTGTAGATCGCAACCATCCAATCGAAAGTGCCGGGCACTGCGCGGTCGAATGGAAGGGCTATCTCATCGCGTTTGCGCCAAGCATCGAACTGCGGATTTAGGAGTTCGTCGCAGCGCTTCTTTGCATCTGCGTAATCGATTCCCAAAGCTTCGATATTGAGGGTGCACTCATTCTTCTTGGCCCAAGTGGGGATGATCCAATAGTAGGCTGTCGAGCCCGATTTGAGCCGTCGCGGGACCATGTATCGCGGCCATCCTAAGGGCTTGCGACGCGTCATCAGATCAACTCCGTCACGTCTTCTTCAACGACGATGTTATTGAAACGTAGTCCGTGGCGACGCGCAATGTCACGATCAAGTTTCAAGCGGTGCCACTTCGGCAAGCAACCTTTCTCTCGAGTGGGCGCGCAATAGACGCCTCGTTGGACCTTTGCGAGGAAGGCATCAACGCTCGGTTCGTCGCAATAGGCTGCCGCTGTCTCTGCACGCATTTCCAGCGGCCAAGAACCGGCTGGTGTGATCGCGGGGCGGGTCACGGCGCAGATCTTTATGGGCGATGCGTGCTGCAATACCAGCGGCCCAACCGACCGGCGCGTAGATTGACGCCATAGCCGAAGGCTCCCCAGGCGCCGCATTCGGCGCAGAAGTGCAGCAATATCGCTCCTTCCAGCTTTTGAACCCGACCGCGGCGGGAAGCGCAGGGTGTCTCTAAGCCGGGCTCGCCTTCGACTGGCGGTATACAGCGCGCGAACCGGGGCGATAACTCGACCTCGCGCACCCTGTCGGCGAGCGCTGCCAGTCAAGGCGAAGATTCGCATTCTCGTGCTTTTCGGACAGGCGCTTCGCTGCGGGCAGTGACGTGCGCGGATCGGTCAGAACGTCGGTCCACCATGCCTCCTCATCAATCTCCGGCCAGGGTCCTCGCTTTGGCAGGCTGGCGATTGCAGTTGCCAATGCAAGCGCAACATGCCGGGGCAACGGCCCTCGCAGATCGCGGCTTTGCCAACGAGTTCGGCTGTGGTTGCGCCTTGGGATAAATGCCCAATCTGCGCCAGCGGGAATCGACCATAGCCGCTATTGGACGCCCTCCGATCGCAGCCAGTCCAGCCGCTAGGTATTGGGGCGAGGTCGCGAGGGCCTACAAGTCGGCTCCGGTATCGACAACCGCCTTGGCCGTACCTAATTTGAAGGCGTGTCAGTACAGCGTGAGTTAAGGCGCCGAGTACGCGCCGAGCAGTCATCTCTCCGCTTCGAACCGTGCCTGCCCCGCCTCGCAAAAACGCCGCCGGCGGGACCCGGTTGGATTCACGAAATCAAACACGACGGTTTCCGGATCCTAGCGCGGCGCCATGGTTCTCGTGTCAGGCTGATTACCCGCAACGGGTACGATCTTAGCGAGCGGTTTCCTCTCATTGTGGCGGCTGTAGGAGCGCTGCCGGCGCGCTCCTGCGTCATCGATGGCGAGGCGATCGCCTGCGATGAAAACGGTCTCTCCGTTTTCGACATGATCCGCTGGCGGCAGCATGACCGGTCGGTCACGCTCTGCGCGTTTGATCTGATCGAACTTGACGGCGAGGACGTGCGGCGGAAGACCATTGAGGAACGGAAGCGGCTCTTGGCCAACCAGTTGCGCCGTTCTCATCCCGGGATCGCGCTCAACCAGCACTATGACGGTGATGGCGCCATCATTTACGAGCACGCATGCGCGCTCGGTTGCGAAGGCATCGTATCCAAGAAGCTCGGATCGACATACCGCGCTGGCCGTGTCGATCAGTGGCTGAAGATCAAGAACCCGGACGCGCCGGCCGCGCGACGAGAGGCCGAGGAGGAGTGGCGATGATCCGCCGCGCCTCAATCCGAGTAACGTGTCTACGCTGCCGACACGAAGGCAATTTGGCAGCCTCTGCTCTGGAACGCTTCGGGCTTTCCGCGAACGCGCCGATATCGGCATTCGTGAAACGGCTCAGATGCAGTAAGTGCGGCAGTGGCAGTGTGGCCGCCAAAAGAGCCCGGCAGGAGGTCCGCTTGGCCCCGAACAAGCTTCGAGCCCGATCGAGATAATGTGTGGGCGCTTCACCAACAAGCTGACCTGGGCGGAGATTGTTGCGCTCTACAAACTCGCCCTTACGGCGCCACCGCACAATCTCCAGCCGCGATACAATATCTGCCCCACCGACCCGATTGACGTTGTGACCGAACAGGACGGCAAGCGCGACATCGTCCGCATGCGTTGGGGCTTAATCCCTCGGTGGTGGAGCAAGCCACTCAAGGAAGCCAAGATGGCGACCTTCAACGCGCGAGCAGAAACCGTCGAGACGAAGCCGTTCTTTCGCGATGCATTCAAGCGCACACGCTGCCTAATCCCGGCGTCGGGTTACTACGAATGGCAAAACATCGCTGGCGGAAAGCAGCCGTGGTATTTCACGCGATCAGACGGCCAGCCGATGACGTTCGCCGGGCTCTGGGACGAATGGAAAGACCGTGCCACCGGTGAGAGATTGAAGTCCTGCACAATGATCATCACCGAACCAAACGACGTCGCCGCCGAAGTACACGATCGAATGCCGGTGATCTTAGAGCCCATCCGGGAAGTTTGGATTCATGGCGAGGGGTTTGCAGCAAGTCGCCTGAGCATGATGCGGATCATGGCGAGGCGAATGAATGCAGCGACGGTTGTGATGTAGCGCTCAAAGTCGCGGGCCAGGCGGCGATTGCGACTGATCCAGGCAAACGTCCTTTCGACAATCCACCGTTTTGGCAGCACCTCGAAACCGGCAATGTCCGATCGCTTGACGATTTGCAAACTCCAGGCACCGGTACGCCACACGGTCAACGCCATCTTGCGCCCCGCGTATCCGCCATCAGCAAAGATGCGTTCGATGAACGGGAACAGTCGTCGCGCTCGACGCAGCAAGTGGAAAGCCCCATCACGGTCCTGAACGTCAGCGGGATGAACGACGACGTTCAACAACAGGCCCAGTGTGTCGACCAGGATGTGCCGCTTTCGACCTTTGATCTTCTTGCCCGCGTCGTAGCCCGAAGGATCGAGCAAAGCCCCCCTTTTTGCGCCCCCTTCGCGGTCTGCAAGTCGATGATGGCTGCGGTCGGGCTCGGCTCTCGGCCCTCCTGCTCGCGCACCGCGACGTACAGTTCGTGATGAATGCGCTCCAACGTGCCGTCCCAGTTCCAGAGCTCGAGATAGTCATACACCGTGCTCTTGGGCGGCAGGTCCTTGGGCAAGGCCTTCCATTGGCAACCGGTCCACAGGATGTAGAAAATCCCGTTCAGCACCTCGCGCACATTCACCGACCGTCGCCGCCCGCCATGTCTCGCAGGCGGAATCATCGGCTCGACAATCCCCCATTCGGTATCGGTCAGATCACTCGGATAACGAAGGCCGTTGCGATCCGCAGAACGGCGGTGTTCAGGCTTCCACATCGGGCGCTCCCAAAAGAATCAAGCGCCCAATAAGGAATCACATCCGATTCATTCGAACTCAAGAAGTTTCCGGATCGGCTCTTAGGGCCCAATGACTTTGCTTCCTGGCTCGACGTCGGCGGGACCGAGCTGCTTAAGCCGGTGGCCAACAACGTCTTGCAGCGCTGGACAGTGTCAAAGCGCGTCAACAGTTCGAAGGCGCCGGTCGACGATCCGACGTTGATAGAACAGATCACCATCTGACTGAGCGGGCCCGATACGTTCGGTAGATTTCTCACAAGCGCACGCATGTCTGCTTTAGCGTTAAGCGGACATCGCGAATGTGACGTGATTGACCCGGAGCAGAAGTCGTCCCTCAACGGAAAATCCCAAGTAACGTCACTCCATCAGTTGCTTCGCCTTACCAAATATCGGCGGTTGACGGCTTCGCTATGCGACCGCAAGTGCCTGATCGAGATCGGCGATTATATCGTCGATATGCTCGAGGCCGACCGACAGCCGCACATAGCCCGGCGTCACGCCGGTCTTCTCCTGCTCCTCCGGTGTAAGCTGCGAATGGGTGGTGCTGGCCGGATGAATGGCGAGCGAACGGGCGTCGCCGATATTGGCGACGTGGTAGAACATCTTGAGCGCATCAATGAACTTGCGGCCGGCGTCGTGGCCGCCCTTCAATTCGAAGCCGACCAGCCCGCCATAGCCGCCCTTCAGATAAGCGTCGGCGCGGCGCTTCAACTCGCCGGCCATATGGCCGGGGAAGATCACCTTGGTTACCTTGGACTGCTTCTTGAGCCAGTCGGCAACGGCCGTCGCGTTGGCGCAATGCTGGCGCATGCGCACCACCACGGACTCCAGCCCCTGGATATGCAGGAAGCAGTTGAACGGAGAGGCGGCGGCGCCGATGTCGCGCAGCAGTGTGACGCGCGCCTTAATGATATAGGCGATGGACCGAGCGGCTTGACGGCCTGCGTCCATACCGCGCCGTGATAGCTCGGGTCGGGCGTGTCGAGCATCGGGAACCGGTCGGCGTGCTTTTCCCAGTCGAAATTGCCGCCGTCGACGATGACGCCGCCGATCGAGGTGCCGTGGCCGCCGATATATTTGGTGGTCGAGTGCATGGTGATGGTGGCGCCATGCTCCATCGGCCGGCACAGTACCGGACAGGCGGTGTTGTCCATGATGAGCGGGATACCCATTTTCGCGCCCGATCTTGGCGACTTCGGCGATTAGAAATACGGCGAGCTTCGGGTTCGGCAGCGTCTCGCCATACCAGCAGCGCGTTTTCGCATCGCTCGCCTTGCGGAAGTTCTCCGGATCGGCTGGGTCAACGAAGCGGCACTCGATGCCCATGGTGCTCATCGTGTTCTGGAACAGGTTCCAGGTGCCACCATAGATGTCGGTCCAGCAGACGAAATTATCGCTGGCGTGACAGATGTTCTGACGCAAACAGCGACGCCGCCTGACCCGACGACAGCGCGAGCGCGGCCACGCCGCCTTCGAACGCGGCCATGCGCTCTTCCAGCACGGCCTGCGTCGGATTCATGATGTGGGTGTAAATATTGCCCATTTTTTGAGCGCGAACAGGTTGGCCGCGGGTTCAGGGAATGGAATTGATAGGATGTGGTTTGATAAATCGGCACCGCCACCGCGGTGGTCGCGGGATCGGCGC
>CAWBUO010000012.1:0-186812 GCA_963791955.1 uncultured Alphaproteobacteria bacterium | reverse complement strand
ACGAGGGCCGCGCACACGCCCGCCTCTTCCGAAAACTTCATGTTTTTCGCGTCCCTACAAAAAGTGGCAAATCCGCCAAGCGCCCACGCACGCGTCGTCGTCGCCGGCCGGCGGAGTGGGCGGCGGCGGCGCAGGCCCCACCGGCGGCAAACCTGTTGTTGGATTTCGCGGCGAGCCATTGGCCGCCGTGTCCCGGCGAAGGGATGTGGCCGGGGGGGTACAGGGAGCATCGATGCAGGATCACCATCGTTGCCGCTGGTGTCAGGCCGCGCGACGGGCGGCGCAGGCTCAGGCGGCGCGGCCGGCGGCACCAGTGAAGGCTCGGGCGGCACAGGTTCCGCCATGATCGGCGGCCACGGTGCCGGCGCAGGCTGAGCAATCGGCGGCATCTCCGGCGGCTGCACCGCCCCGACGTACGGCCATCCCGCACACCCCGGAGCAACCACAACAGCGGCGCAAACAGCAGCGCCGCGCGCCGCGCGCCCTACTCAGACCCGGCCGCCCGTCAGTCTTTTCGATTGCCTCAGAAGCCAACGCGCTCGGATCAAGAACCGCCGGCACCAGCGGCAATTCGGTCGGCACCCACCAGAAAAACCTGCTCAATTGGCCGACTCGACGACCTCTTTGGCCCTGGCTGGTGATACTCCCCAGCAACAATGCCTGCTTTTGCTGGTGATACTCCCCAGCAAATTCGCAGCCCTGCTATGCTGAAATCGTTCCTACCCGGCTCAAGACAGACCGCGCCAACATGCCTCTTGAACGCCGTCCAACGACCTGCTAACTCCTAAGCCGTTGATTAACCGTTGTAGGCCGCAGGGAAAGTACCAACTACCCCCGTGGTGCGCTTCCGGGTGATGAAGGCATGGCAATCTATGGCACGTCAAGTTCTGCGACAATTCCGATTACATCTGTCCCAAGCGTGCGTACCGCAAGCCGGTCACGACCCGTCCAGAAATGCTTCGAAGCGAGGCCCATGACTTCGACCAATGCTCTCAGCGGGAGGTCAATCCGAGGTTATTCTGTGGAAAAACCGTCGTGGAAGCGCCAGCGGCGGTCCAATCGTGTGCCATCGCCGTAGATTCTGCGGTCTATTGAGGCATTAATGCGAATCGCGTTGCGCACGGTCAGCCTGGACCGAGAGGGCAACTAATGTCTGCAGCGGTCGACGAGTCGCCGGAAGTAAATAAACTTTATGTCGGGGAAGGCGTCACGATAAAGGGTGCCGTCCTCAGCGCCAATTCCCTGGTCGTCTATGGTGTCTTGGAAGGTGACATATCGGCGGGCACTTTATTCATCGGCGAGAGCGGCACAGTCAAAGGCAGGATCGATGTTGCTGAGAAGGCTGAGATTTTAGGCGACGTGTTCGAGCGACTGAACGTAAAGGGCCTCTTGATCCTGCGCTCGGGCTGCCGGGTCGACGGCAATGTCAGTTTTGGCACTTTGCAGATCGAGCAGGGCGCAAGCATCACCGGCGGCATCTCCGCCGCCGGCCAGCAAGCCACTCAGCCGGTCGCTAAACCCGAGCAGCGCAAGGAAGTTGCCAAAGCGGCCAACGGAAGTACGCCCCCGCAACGGCTCGATCTGTCAGCGTTGGGATTGGCGCCGAGTCCAATTCCGGCCGCCTGATAAAACGGATGTGAAGTTACGGCGCTGACCCGCAAAACGCCCAGCGTTTGCCCATACTACCTGCCTTCAGAATTCCCATTCAGAAGTTCTCGCAGCTTGTAGCGGATAATCTTGCCCGATCCGGTGCGCGGGATTTCCGTGATGGTCTGGATTGTGTGCGGGACCTTATATGCCGACAGATGGGCGCGGCAATGGACGAGCAAGGCTTCGCTCTCGATGACTGCGCCGGGGCGCGGCACAATGAAAAGGGCCGGCACCTCGCCAAGATGCTTGTGGGTCATGCCCACCACCGCGCAGTCGAGCACGGCCGCATAAGCGTTGACCACTTCCTCGATTTCGGCAGGCGCGATGTTCTGGCCGCCGCGAATGATCAGCTCCTTGAGCCTCCCGGTAATGGTGAGGAAGCCGTCGTTGTCGCTGCGGGCCAGATCGCCGGTGTGATACCAGCCTTCGCGCAAGGCGTTGCGGGTTTCCTCGGGCTTGTTGTGATAACCGGGCATGACATTGGGGCCGCGGACGATCAATTCGCCTTCCTCGTTTGGCCCAACGTCGCGGCCGGCCGGATCGACGATGCGCACCGCGAGCCCGGGAAGCGGAATGCCGCACGAGCCTAAAACGCGCGCGCCGGTCGGCCAGTTCATCGTCACCATCGTCGACGTTTCGGTGATGCCGTAGCCGTCGAGCAATTTGACGCCGAGATGATCTTCGAATTCGCGGTTCAGCGTTGCCGGCATGATCGCGCCGGCCGAAACGCATAGCCGGAGATTGGGAAATCTCAAGTTCTGTTCAGCGCGCGTCGCTTGCAACAAATAGTGAAACATCGTCGGCACGCCGGGAAAGAACGTGAAATCCCCGGTCCCAAGAAGCCGCACCGCTTCACTCGTCGAGAATTTCTCCATGATGTGACAGGTCGCGCCGGTCGCGAGGATGCTCAGCACCGAGAGGTTGAGCGCGTAGGAGTGAAACAGCGGCAGGGGCGAGAGCACGGTATCTTGTTCGGACAGGCCGGCGATCGGCGCCCAGCAAGCGGCGTTCACCCACAACATACCGTGGACGGTCAGCGCCACCCCCTTGGCGCGGCCGGTCGTCCCGGATGTATAAAGAATGAACGCGGTGTCGTGCAGCGAGGCGGCGTCACGCGGCGCTGATTTCGGGGAGGCCTTCAGCAAGTCTTCATAGCGCAACGCGGATGCGGTGCCGGTGCCGCGATCTGTGACAATCACCGTCTTGAGATTGGGCGCCGAGGCTTGGAGGCGCGCGATGAGGTCGCCGCGCTCTGCCGTCGTGAATATCGCCTTGCAATTGGCGTCCGCGAGCCGGTAGGCGATTTCAGGTTCGGTCGAGTCGTAGCTGATCGGCACGCTGATCGCGCCAGCGCGGGTGATCGCCAAACAGCTTTCGACCCAGGGCACCGAATTGGGTAGAAAGATTGCGACCGTATCGTTGGCAGCAATGCCGTTATCGGCGAGATGGCCGGCAAGCTTGCCGGTTCGCTCGAGCAGCGCCGTATAGCTGACGGAGGTCTGAGCATCGCGATAAGCGCACTTGCCGCCAAGCGCGGCTGCGTGCCGCCGCAACAGTTCCGGAATCGGCGCTATCAGGTCGGTGCGCAGCATGTCGGGCTATCCTCAAACCATGCTGAACCCGCCGCTGATGCTCAGCACCTGTCCGGTGATCCAGCCGCTGTGTGGCGAGGCCAGCAATGTCACCATCGGCGCGACGTCGCTTGGAACGCCGAGGCGCCGCAGCGGATAAAGCTTGATCAGCTTTTCGCGGTTGGCGTCGACCCATTCCTTGTCGTGCGGCGTTTCCACCAGGCCGAGCGAGACCGTGTTTGCGGTCGTGCCGGAGCGGCCGAATTCACGCGCCAGCGATTTCATCAATGCGGCGACGCCGGCGCGCGCAGCAGCGACGATCGCAAGTCCGGTTTCGCCGACCCGCGAGGAATCGCCGATTACACTGACGATGCGGCCGTTCTTTGCCGCATCAAGATGCGGCGCAGCAGCATGGCAGCAGTGGATGGCGCCGTAGAGACAGGCGTCGATCTGACGATGCCAGTCCTCGGGCTTGGTTTCGATGAAGCGCTGGCGCAGCGCCAGCCCGGCGTTGTTAATCAGAATGTTGAGGCCGCCGAAATCTTTGACGATTTGATCGACCATTGACTTGACTGCGGCAAAGTCGGCGACGTCTGCCCGGTATGCTTTGGCGTTGCCGCCCTTTGCCGCGATCTCACCGACAAGCGCATCCGCATCTTCCGCGGACGAGCGGTAGTTGACGGCAACGCTTGCGCCTTCGGCGGCGAGATTAAGCGCGATCTCGCGGCCGACGCCGCTGGCCGCACCCGTTACCAAAGCGATTTTTCCTTTTAGGCCCAGATCCATGTTTGCTCTTTCACGCGTTAGCCTTCTGTCTTGCCGTCTTGACGAGGCGGAATAGACGTTCGGGCGTTACCGGAAGCTCGTTGATTTCGATGCCAAGCGGCGACAGTGCGTCGGCAAGCGCGTTGGCAATCGCGGCCGGCGCGCCAATGGTGCCGCCTTCGCCCATGCCGCGAAAGCCACCGAGCGTCGTCGGCGAAGCGCTTTCCAGATGCACGACTTGCATGGGCAGAATTTCGCAAGCCGACGGGACGAGGTAGTCGACGAAGCTCGCGGTCGTGATCTGGCCTTGCTCGTCGTAGACGATCTCTTCGTAGAGCGCCGCGCCGATGCCTTGCGCAACGCCGCCGTGAACCTGGCCGTCGACAATCAACGGGTTCACCACCCTTCCGCAGTCTTCGGCAACGGCGAAACGATCGACGCGGACCTCGTAGGTTTCAGGATCGATCTCAAGCGCGGCGACGTGGGTCGCCGATGTCGTCGTGCCGAACACCGGATCATAAGTCTTTGTCGCCGCGAGGTCCCCGCGGGCGTCCGGCGGCAGCGCGGTGCTTTCCGCATAAACGGCGCGCGCCACCTCGCGGAATGTGACCGAGCGATCGGTACCGGCGACGGTCACGCGGCCGTCCTCGGCAATCAGATCGGTGGCGGATGCTTCCAAAAGATGCGAAGCGGCATTGAGTACTTTCTCGCGCACCGCTTGCGCGGCAAGCGTTCCCGCACCACCGGCCAGAACCAGGCTGCGGCTGGCATAAGTACCAGTCGCGCCCGGGACGGCGGCGCTGTCGCCGTGCACGACACGCACATCTTCGAAGCGGGCGCCGAGGTGTTCGGCGACGATCTGGGCAAGGGTCGTTTCCAGCCCCTGACCATGCGAGGCGATGCCGAATGCTGCGCTCACGCCGCCATCCGCATCGACACGGACGATGGAAGTTTCAGTGCCGGTCTGGATCGGCATGCCTGGAGCAACCGAGATGCGCGATCCGATGCCGGTCAATTCGGCATAGGAGGCGATCCCGATGCCGAACCAGCGGCCCGCAGAGCGCGCTTCTCGTTGCTTACTGCGCAGTTGTTCATAGCCGATGGCAGCGCAAGCTGCGTTCAGACATTCCTGAAAGCCGGATTGATCCCAGACAATGCCGGAAGCGACTTTGTAAGGAAGCTCGGTGCTAGGTACGAGGTTACGTAGCCTGATTTCCTTGGGGTCGATCCCGATTTTCGCCGCCGCCATATCGACCAGGCGCTCCATGACGAAAGTGGAGATCGGCCGGCCAACGCCGCGATAAGGTCCGGTCGAGGGCTTGCAAGTCGCCACCGCTCGCACCCGGCCGCGGTAATGGGGAACGCGATAAGGGCCTGGCAGGAAACTCACGACCTGCACCGGCTCGAGTGCCGCCGTCCATGGATAAATCGAGTACGCGCCGACGTCGCCGATGACGTCGGCGCGCAGGCCGAGGATGCGGCCGTCGTTGTCCAGCGCCAATTCGGCATCGACGATTTCGTCGAACGCCTGACTGTTGCCTGCGAAGTCTTCCAGCCGGTCGCTGGTCCACTTGATTGCACGATTGAGCCGCAGCGCGGCGGCGCAAACGAAAATCTCTTCCGGGTAAAGCGAGCCCTTGCCGCCGAACCCGCCGCCCACGTCCGGCGCGACCACGCGAATCTGCTCGCCTGGAATGCCGAGCGCCAAAGCCAGTCCATCGCGGACGATGCCCGGTATTTGCGTTGCCGAATGCAGCGTCAGCGTGTAGCCGCCAATCCCGCATTCGGCGAGGCATGAGCGTGGCTCGATCGCTGCAGCAGTCTTACGGTGCATACGGAAGCGGGCCCCGACGCGCACCGCCGCCGTCTGGAAGGCCGCATCGACCTCGCCGCGCCTGAACTCGCGGCTCACCAACACATTGGTGCCAGCTTCATCGTGCAGCAGCGGTGCTCCGGCCCGAACGGCCTGTTCCGGATCGACGATTACGGGCAACGGTTCGAGTTCGATGGCGACACGTTCCAGCGCATCCTCGGCGCGGTAGCGGGTGTCGGCGATGATGCCGACGATCGGTTCCCCGACGTAGCGCACCTTGCCAAACGCAAGCGGCAATATCGGCGTGGCGTAGTAACCGGGCATGCGGGACGTGGCGACAACAGGTTTGACCAAATCGCTCAAACCCTCCGCAGTGAGCACCGCGACAATGCCCGGCGCGGAACTTGCGGCAGCGCAGTCGATGGCGGCGATCCGCGCGTGCGATTGATCGCTGCGGCGGAACGCGACGTGCAGCACGCGGTCCACGCGCCGGTCATCCGTATAGGTGCCACACCCGGTGAGGAGGCGTGGGTCCTCGGTGCGCTTGATGCGCGCGCCGACGAGCTTCGGCCGCGCGTGTACCTCAGACGCATCGTTCATAAGCGTCGCGTGTTCAGCACCGCACTAGCCGCGATGCACGATGTGATCTTTTCCGTTCCATTCTCGCGCCGCCTGATAGGCTTTGTGGAAGGCCTCTTCCGTGCCCGCATTGATCTCGATGACTTCAAGCATGCCCGGCAAATCGCGCCCAGTGTCGAAATAGATGACCCGGCATCCGAGTGGATCGGGCGCGGTATCGCTGAATGCTTCCTGGTACCCGCGCGACCGGTACTGCGCTGCGGCCTTCTCGAAATCGCGCGCACCGACTGCCCAATGATGAAAGCCGTGCGCTCCTCGCGCCTTCAGCGTCTCCTGGAAAACCGAGGGTTCCTGGTCATGCTGTTGAATCAATTCGACCATGAGCTCACCCGAATAGGCGAGCGCGAGGCTGACGCGCATCTTTGTGGCCGCGCCGCGATAAACGCCTTTCGGCGGCACAAATGGGCCGATCAGGAACCACGGACCGACGCGCAGAAGTTCCGAGTACCGGCGCATCTCTTCTTCGATATCGGCGACGCTATAGGCGATCTGGATGATGCTGTTGTCGGCTGGTCCGAAACTGAAACGGTCCATGATTTCTCCTCCGCATTTTTTTGTTTCTGGCTCGCAATCGATAAGTCTCGCGATCAGTTATCCAGCAATGCCACGCAGCGAGTCCAGCCGGCCGAAGCGGCTTCGATCTTCACGGGGAAACAGCAAACCTTGAAACCGAACGGCGGCAACTGGTCGAGATTGGTGAGCTTCTCCATGTGGCAATAGCCGATCTCGCGGCCGGCCTTGTGACCTTCCCAGATGAGACTCGCGTCGCCGGTCTCGGCAAACCGTTTGCGTGTGAACGAGAACGGCGCGTCCCAGCTCCAGCCGTCGGTCCCGGTGACGCGGACGCCCTGTTTAGTCAGATACAAGGTCGCCTCGCGACCCATGCCGCAGCCCTTGTCGATGAAATTTGGCTGGCCGTAAGCGGTTCCCGCCGCAGTATTCACCAGCACGATGTCGAGTGGCTTGAGCGTGTACCCGATACGATCGAGCTCGTGCTTGACGTCATCGGCTTTGCACAGATAGCCGTCCGGCTTGTCCCGGAAGTCGAGTCTCACGCCCGCGGAAAAAAACCATTCCAACGGAACCTGATCGATTTTCAGCGCCGGCTTGCCGCCATCCATCGTGCTCGCGAAGTGCCAAGGCGCGTCGAGATGGGTGCCGTTGTGCGTCGTGATTTTCACCTGCTCGATAGCGGCGCCTTCGCCGTCCGGCAGCTGCTCGGGCTTGAGCCCCGGGAATGTGGTCGCAAATTCTTCGGCGCCCTGCTTGTGGTTGCGGTATTCGATGCTTGGCAGCATGCTAGGAGGATCCGAAGCAATTCCTGCCTTGAGCGCAACCGATAGATCGATAATTCGCATGAACTCGCCTCCCGCGGGTGAAATTCTCTGGGCGGATCAGGCCGCCCTCGTTCGCATTACCGTAGGCACTTTGCGCCGGGCGCTCAACCATGCGTCCGATTGTTACGAAGCCGGCGACTTTCAGCGACGCGCATGCTCAACTATGATCGCGCGGTCGAAAAATGAGGTGGCGTCATGTCCACCCGATTTTGAACAAGTGGGAGGACGTTTTGGGACTGGTCGAGGGGAAAACCTGTATCGTTACCGGAGGCGCCGGCAGTCTCGGGCTCGCCAGTGTGCGCGCGCTGCTCGCCGAGGGCGCGCGAGTCATGCTTGTCGATCTGGATGCCGACAGGCTTGCGCGCACGGTCCGCGACCTCGGCACCGACAAGGCGGCCTTCGTCGCCGCCGACGTTACCGATGCGACGCAGACCCGCAACTATGTCGGCGAAACGGTCACGCGGTGGGGCAAGATCGATGTGCTGTTCAGCAATGCGGGCAACGACGGCCCACTGATGCCGATCACCGAATACCCCGAGGATCTGTTCGACCGGATCATCGCCACGCACGTGCGTGGCTGTTTCCTCGCCTGCAAATACACGATCCCGCAGATGAATGACGGCGGCAGCATCATCATCACTGCCAGCACCGTCGGCGTGAAGGGCGTTCCCTTCAATTGCTCCTACGTTGCCGCCAAGCACGCGCTGATGGGCATGATGCGCGGCGTATCCAAGGAGGTCGCGCCGCGCCGCATCCGCGTCAACAGCGTCAATCCCGGACCGGTCGATAATTTATTCATGCGCACGGCCGAGAAGAGCATGAGTGCCGTGCTCGGCCGTGATGCCGGTGAGTGGTTCGACGAGCAGATACCGCTCGGCCGCCACGCCATGCCTGAGGAAATTGCCCAGGCGGTATGTTTCCTTGCCTCCGATCGCAGCAGCTTTACCACCGGTAACGCGCTGATGGTCGACGGCGGTTATTGCGCCTGAGCGCCGGGATTGCGATGACGAAGTTTGGCATCGGACAAGCTGTCCGCCGGGTCGAAGATCAGCGCTTCACCACCGGCGGGGGTCAATATGTTGGCGATCTTGTGCTGCCGCGCCAATGCTATGGCGTGGCGGTGTTTTCGCCTCACGCGCACGCGGTGATCAAAAGCATCGACGTGGTTGCCGCGAAGGCGGCGCCGGGCGTCGTCTGTGTGCTGACCGGCGCCGATGCTGGTACCGACAAGGTCAGCGGCATTCCGCCATTCTTCATGCCGGAATCGTGGGGCGGCCCGAAAGGATTTCCGACCACGCGTCCCGTCCTGCTGGCCGATCGGGTTCGCCGTGTCGGCGATTATGTCGCCTTCATTGTTGCCGAAACCGAAGCGCAGGCGCGCGATGCTGCCGAGCTTGTGGTGGTCGACTATGAACCGCTGCCGGCGATGATCGATCTCGAAGAGGCTGCGAAACCAAACGCAGCGAAAATTTGGGACGATTGTCCAAATGGCAATGTCGCGGTGACGATTGCGTTTGGCGACAAGGCCGCGACCGACGCCGCTTTCGCTGCTGCCAGGCACGTTGCCAAGGTTCGTCTCGTCAACAACCGGGTGACCGCCAATCCGATCGAGCCGCGCTGCGCGCTCGGCGTCTATGACGCCGCGGACGGCAAATATACGCTCCACACCACGTCGCAGGACCCGCACAGCGTGCGCGCCGCAATTTCTGCTGCGCTGCACTTGCCGGAATCGAAAGTCAGAGTGCTGTCGCCCGATGTCGGCGGCGGGTTCGGCATGAAAGCGAATCTGTATCCCGACGACATTCTGGTGCTGTGGGCTTCCAAGCGTTGTGGCCGTCCGGTGAAGTGGACGGCCACAAGAAGCGAAAGCCTGCTCTGCGACAACCACGCCCGCGATCAGATCGTCTACGCCGAACTGGCGCTCGACGAGAACGGCAAATTCGTCGCCATCAGGTCCACCGCCTACCAGGCGCTCGGCGCCTATTGGTGGGCGGCGGCGACGGCGCCGCTGTTCTGGTCGCTGATGTTCGTTCCGAGCCTGTACGACGTGCAGACAATCGACATCAAAACCAACGCGGTTTTTACCAATACGACGCCAACCTCGGTCTACCGCGGCGCCGGGCGGCCGGAAGCAATCTATCTGATCGAGCGTCTGGTCGATCGCGCCGCGCAGATCACTGGCATCGACCGGGTCGAGTTGCGGCGGCGCAATCTGATCAAGCCCGAGGCATTGCCCTATCACACACCGACGCACCACACCTATGACAGCGGCGAATTCGAAAAACTAATGGATCAATGCCTGACGCTGGCCGACTGGAAAGGGTTCGGCGCGCGTCAGAAAGAGAGTGCGGGGCGCGGCAAGCTGCGCGGACGGGCCGTCACGCCGTATATCGAGCTTGGCGGAGTGTTTAACGACCGCATGGAAATACGGTTCGACCCGAGCGGCATGGTCTCGATCGTTGCCGGTACCCATTCACACGGCCAAGGCCATGCCACCGCTTTCGCCCAACTGGTTGCCGAATGGCTCGGCGTGCCGTTCGAAGCGATCAACTACATCCAGGGCGACACCGAGAAAGTGATGTTCGGCCGCGGCACGTTTGCCGCGCGCAGCTCTTTGGTCGGCGGCAATGCGTTACGCAACGCCGCCAATGTGGTCATCGCGCGCGGCAAGGAAATGGCCGGTGCGCTGATGGAAGCAGCGCCCGCAGACATCGAGTTCAACGCTGGAATCTATACCGTAGTCGGGACCGACAAGCAGATGTCGATGGGCGATGTGGCCCGCGCGTTCTTCGCGCCGGCCGGGCCGGTCCTTAAACTTGGCCTCGGGCTTGACGGGGTTGGCACCTACTCAGGTGTGCCCGGCGGCGCACCGAATTATCCGAACGGTTGCCAGGTCTGCGAGGTCGAAGTGGACCCGGAGACTGCCGTTGTGCGTATCGACCGTTTTGTCGCCGTCGACGATCTAGGCATGGCGATCAACCCGATGATCTGCGAGGGTCAGATTCACGGCGGCATCGCGCAGGGCGTCGGCCAGGCGTTATTCGAAAATATCGTCTATGACGAAACGTCCGGCCAGTTGATGACCGGAAGTTTTCTCGACTACGGCATGCCGCGCGCGGGCGACTTCCCGAACTTTGTCTCCGAGCTGGTCGAAGTTCCGGCTAAAACCAATCCGCTTGGCATCAAGGGCATCGGCGAGGCCGGAACGATCGCCGCGCCGCCGACAGTGGTGAATGCGGTGCTCGATGCCTTGCGCGAGCTCGGCGTTGAACATCTCGACATGCCGCTCACCCCGTCGCGCATCTGGCAGGTCGCACATGCCGAGAACGGCGCGAATGGAAGGTACAAGAAAGCATAAAGTTGTTCATGGCGCACAGCGGTTCTGCGGCAAGACCAGGTGCGACGCGCACGCACGCAAAGCCCGTTATTCGCGAGCACCGAATTCCGACACCCGACAGCAAGCCCTACATTGCCGTGGAAGGGCCGGACGGAAATTTGTGGTTCTGCGAGAACGGGGCATCGAAGATCGGCTGCTTCGATCCGCGCACCGGGGCCTTTCGAGAATTCGCGCTGCCCTCCGCCGACAGCTTGCCGGTCGGCATCGTGGCCGGCGCCGATGGCAATTTTTGGTTTACCGAGAAGGCCGGCAACCGTATTGGGCGCATCAGCCCATCCGGTGCAATCGTGGAGTACACACTTCCGACTGCCAAGTCAGGTCCGGATGGCATCGCGCTCGGGCCCGATGGCAATATCTGGTTCTCCGAGGGCGACGCCGATTGCATCGCACGTATTACGCCTGACGGCCGCGTCACTGAATTCAGCGCCGGTATTACGCCGGGCAGCCGGCCGCTTTCCATTGTCGTGCGCGACGGAGCGCTGTGGTTCAGTGAAGCCAGCATCGGCCGGATCGGCTGCATGAGTCTCGATGGCAAAGTCACCGAGTTTCAGATACCGACCCCGGACAGCCAGCCGCGCGCCATGGCGTTACATCACGACGGCAGCATCTGGTTCGTCGAGACCGGCGCCAATGCGCTCGGCCGCATCTCGCGCGACCGCACGATGGAAGAGTTCGCCATCCCGACACCGAATGCGTCGGCGCGCAGCGTCGCGGTTACAACCAACGGCGAGCTCTGGTTTACTGAAAATTTTGCTAACAAGATCGGTCGAATGGACTCAAGCGGCGTAATTATCGATGAGTACGATATTCCAACGCCCGCCAGCGGCGCGCGCTGTATCACTGCAATGTCCGATGGCCGCCTGTTTTTCACCCAATATGATGTCGGCATGATCGGGGAGATCATCCTGCAGTGAATGTGAATGGATCGTGACATCACGTCCGGAAGTCCGACGCGGTGGCTGTCGCCGCCCTTGCGAAAAAGGCGGGTTTTGGCTAAATAGTCGCCATCGAGTTTTCGGGCCGAACGACTAGGCCACGCAGCGACGACAACGCGCCTGACTGACGATCTTTCACCAAAATCTCGAGCGAACCGGGCCGTGCATGAGCGCGCGGCTCACATCTTGATTCGAAAGAGGAGTGTCCCGTGAGCAACGGAACCGTTAAATGGTTCAACGCGCAAAAGGGCTATGGATTCATCCAGCCCGAAGGTGGCGGCAAGGACGTGTTCGTCCATATCAGTGCCGTCGAGCGCGCCGGTCTGCGTGAGCTGAGAGAAGGTCAACGTGTCGCGTTTGAGGTTGTGGTGGATCGCAAGACCGGCAAGTCGGCCGCTGAAAATCTTAAGACTGTCTGATGATTACGGCGAGGCCGCCGGCGGCGGTCTCGCCTTTACCTGTTAGATCGTGCTGCGATTGCTTTCGAGCGGGCTGTTTGTAATAGCCAACGCCGCAATGGCCATTGCCGGCCATCGTCACTAGTTTCTGAGACGCGCCGATGACGGCGCCGGTCGCGCCTTTACCCAGTTGGGGATTGAGGTGCGCATCGCAACGCCCGATCAGGCCGGCATAGCGACGCCAAACGTCTGGGCGATGAGAAACAAATTCAGCATCAGTACGATGGCCATGCCGAGCAGGGCGGCGATTCCTGTGAGCCGGTTATTGGCGAAGTCGCCCATGATGTCGCGCCGGCTGGTGAAGATCAAAAGCGCGATCATCGGTAGCGGCAGCGCGATGCTAAGCACGACCTGACTGAGAACCAGCGCGTTCGTTGCATTGACGCCGAGCGCAACAACCACAAAGGCCGGTACCATTGTGACCAGCCGGCGTATCCAGATCGGGATACGAAAACCGACGAAGCCCTGCATGATCATCTGTCCCGCCATTGTCCCAACCGTCGAGGCGGATATGCCGGAGACGACGAGTGACAGCAAAAATACCGCCGCAGCGCCGGCGCCAAGGAGCGGCGTCAGGGTGTGATAGGCGGTTTCGATCTCGGCGACTTCAGGGTGTCCGGCATGGAACGCGCTCGACGCCATCATCACCATTGCGATGTTGACGAGGCCGGCAAGCGTCAACGCCAGGATGACTTCCCGATTGGAGAAACGCAGCACCTTTCGCCGTTCGGTGTCGTTGTGCACCGGCATGCGCGTTTGCGTCAGACCGGAATGCAGGTAAACCGCGTGCGGCATCACGGTCGCGCCGATGATGCCGACCGCAAGCAGCAGCGCCTGCGCGTCCGCGAGCTGCGGCACGATCATGTGCACGGCGGCCGAAGTCCAGTCGATCGGCGCAATGAACATCTCGACGACGTAACAGAGCGCAATGACGCTCACCATGCCGCCGATGATCAGCTCGATCGGCCGGAAGCCGAAGCGTTCGAACATCAACAGGCCGTAGGTAGCGATTCCGGTCGCGACCATTCCGACGAGCAGCGGCAAGTGTAACAGCAGTGAGAGTCCGATGGCGCCGCCAAGGAACTCGGCGAGATCGGTCGCCATGGCGGCAATCTCGCTGACGCCCCACATCGCCAGCACGATCGGCCGCGGAAAGTGATCGCGGCACATCTCCGCCAGATTGCGCCCGGTGACGATGCCGAGCTTGGCCGAGAGTGCCTGGAACAGCATCGCGATCAGGTTGGCGAGCACGACGACCCAAAGCAATCCGTAGCCGTACTTCGACCCGGCCTGGATATTGGTGGCGAAGTTGCCCGGGTCGACGTAGGCGATAGACGCGATGATTGCGGGACCGGCGAACGCAGAGTAACCCCGCCACCCGCCGCCTTTTCCGGCCAGCACCTGGCGCGCGACCGCAACAGTGCGTTCGGACAGCGTGCCCGGGCTTTCACCTCTCACATTGGCCATATCGGCAGACATGAAGCACTAACCGGAAAGTGTAGCATTGGTTACATAATAACGATGCGGCCTAGCGGCGTCAACGGTTACAAAGTGTAGCCTGAGCTATATTTTGACACGGCTGGAAAAGTGTGTTCACGGCAGCAAAGGGACGACGGATCGTTGCGAAGAGATGGCGTTGGCGATGGCCGAGACGGCGAGACGCAAGGGCGAACCCGCTGCGGAAAAGCTGCCCGCGGAGGGAACGCAGGCGCGCCGCTTCGGCAAGACACGCTCGGCGCAGTCGACCGCATTGCTGGAGGACTATGTCGAGCTGATCGCGGATTTGCTCAAGAGTGCAGGCGAGGCGCGTCCCACAGATATCGCCCGGCGGCTCGGTGTGTCGCACGCTACCGCGGTCAAGACGATCTCGCGCCTTAAACGTGCCGGTTTGGCGACTGCGCGACCCTATCGCGGGGTGTTTCTCACCGAGAAGGGCGAAGCGCTTGCCGACCGCGTGCGGGTCCGCCACCGGCTTGTGGTCGACGTGCTTTCAGCCCTGGGGGTCCCGACCGAGGCGGCCGAGGCGGACGCCGAGGGCATCGAGCATTACGTCTCGGAAACGACGCTTAAGGCGTTCGCGCATTTCCTGAAGTCGCGGGGCTGATTTGCGCCGCTGACTTGCGCCGCTAAGCCTACGCCGCGTGATCGGTCAGTGCATCGACAATGCTGTCGACGATTTCCTCGACCAGCATCTTGTCGTCGCCTTCGCCCATGACGCGGATCACCGGCTCGGTTCCCGAGGGCCGTATCACCAGCCGGCCATGGCCGTTGAGGCGCTGTTCGGCATCTTCGATGACCGACCGCACCGCAGAATTTTCCAGCGGTTTGCCGCCGCGATAGCGCACGTTCTTGAGCACCTGCGGCAGGGCGGCAAAGCGGTGGCAGACCTGCGACACCGGCTTGTCCTGTTTCTTCACCACCGCGAGGATCTGCAGCGCGGCGACAAAACCATCCCCGGTCGTCGTGTAATCGGACAGGATGATGTGGCCAGACGGCTCGCCGCCGACATTATAGCCCTGTTCGCGCATGCATTCGAGCACATAGCGGTCGCCGACCGGCGTGCGCACCATCGAAAGCTTCAGCGCCTGCAGATGGCGCTCGAGCGCAAGATTGGACATCACGGTGGCGACGACGCCCGGCCTGGCGAGCAACCCGTCATCGCGCCAGCTTTCCGCGATCACGGCGAGCAGCTGGTCGCCATCGACGATATGTCCCTGCTCGTCGGCGATCAGGACGCGGTCGCCGTCGCCGTCGAGCGCGATGCCGATATCGGCGCGCATCTCGCGCACTTTGCGGCACAGTGCCTCCGGCGCCGTCGAGCCGCATTCGCGGTTGATGTTAAAGCCGTCGGGCTCGACTCCGATCGGGATCACATCGGCGCCGAGTTCCCAGAGCGCATCCGGCGCCACCCGATAGCCGGCGCCGTTGGCGCAATCGATGACGACGCGCAAACCTTCGAGCGAAAGATTGCGCGGCAGCGTCCGCTTGGCAAACTCGATATACCGGTCGTGGACGCCGTCGATCCGTTTGGCGCGGCCGAGTTCGCGATCCTTGGCCAGGCGCTTGGTGATGTCGGTGTCGATCAGCCGTTCGATATTCTGCTCGACCTCGTCGGAAAGCTTGTAGCCGTCGGGCCCGAACAGCTTGATGCCGTTGTCGTCGAACGGGTTATGCGACGCCGAAATCATCACGCCGAGGTCGGCGCGCATCGAGCGGGTCAGCATGGCGACGGCCGGCGTCGGCATCGGTCCAAGCAGCAGCACATCCATGCCGACCGAAGTGAAGCCCGCGACCAGCGCGGTCTCGATCATGTAGCCGGATAGCCGCGTATCCTTGCCGATCACCACCCGATGGCGATGCTCGCCGCGGCGGAACACCAGCCCGGTGGCCTGTCCGGTCTTGAGCGCCAATTCCGGCGTGATCACGCCATTGGCGCGGCCACGTATGCCGTCAGTCCCAAAATACTTGCGGGCCATAATCCCCATCGCCTGCCATTGCTGACGGCGATATTAGCCCTTTCCTCCTGATGTGCGCCTCAAAAAACATTCGATAATCTTACCAATAATCTTGCCGGTTTGCGGAACCCTCGACCGCCCTTAGCCCTGAAAATTTGCAAGTTGAATCAACGTCATGCCGCTTCGGCATCGGATAAACATGCGACGGCTTCGGTTACCATTTGCACTTATCGCGGGCGCTGTGCGGCGGCTGGGTGATCGCGACCGGGTCGGAGCCTGGAAAGGTCTCCTCGAGCCCGAGATCGAGCATGTCGTCGAGCTTTTCCTTCCGCCGTTCCTGCCGCTCGCGGCGTTTCGCCGCCGGATCGCTATCGTGCCGGGCAACATGGCCGTGATCGGCCTCCGGCTGCCGGTTTCTGTTCCATTCGTCCATCATGACCGCGGTCCTGGTGATCGGGAGCTTGTCCACAATAACGGCGCGCCGGCTCCAGTGTTCCGGCGGTTGGGAACCGCGGCCTCGGCTGTGATATCGGTAAGGTTTGAGTAACTGTGCGGAAGCGCCGGGACCCGCCATGAAAACCATGACCTGTATCGAAGACCTGCGGCAGACTGCGCGCCGCCGGGTGCCACGCTCGTTCTTCGAATACGCCGAGTCGGGCTCTTACGCCGAACAGACGCTGGCCGCGAACCGCGCCGATCTTGAGGCGATCAAGCTGCGCCAGCGTATTCTGGTCGACGTCTCGTCGCGCAGCATGCAGACGACGATTCTCGGCGAACCGGCTTCGCTGCCGCTCGCTTTGGCGCCGATCGGCATGTGCGGCATGCAGCACGGCGACGGCGAGATTCTGGCGTGCCGGGCCGCCCAGGCGGCCGGAATTCCATTCACGCTTTCGACCATGTCGATCTGTTCGATCGAGGACGTCGCCGGCGCGGTCGACAAGCCGTTCTGGTTCCAGCTCTACGTCATGAAGGATCGCGGTTTCGTCCGTTCGCTGATAGAGCGGGCGGCGGCGGCAAAATGCAGCGCTCTCGTCGTCACCGTCGATCTGCAAATCCTCGGTCAGCGGCATCGCGATATCAAGAACGGCCTGAGCGTCCCGCCGGAGATCCGCATCAAAAACCTGATCGACATCGCCACCAAGCCGGCCTGGGCGCTGAGCATCGCGCGCGGCAAGCGCAAGACCTTCGGCAACCTTGCCGGCTATGTCAGCGGCGCCAAGGACGTGCAGTATCTGTCGCGCTGGACCGCCGAGCAGTTCGATCCGACCATGAACTGGAAGGACATCGAGTGGATTGCCGGCATCTGGCCCGGAAAGCTGATCCTCAAGGGCATTCTCGATGCCGACGATGCCCGCACCGCGGCAAAGACCGGCGCCGCTGCCCTGGTGGTGTCGAACCACGGCGGCCGCCAGCTTGACGGCGCACCGTCCTCGATCTCCACATTGCCGCGAATTGCCGATGCGGTCGGATCGTCGATCGAAGTGCTGTTCGACGGCGGCATCCGCTCCGGCCAGGACATCATGCGCGCCGTCGCGCTCGGCGCCCGCGCCTGCCTCTGCGGCCGCGCCTATGTCTACGGCCTTGGCGCCGCCGGGCAGCCGGGCGTCGCTCGCGCCATCGAGATCATCCGCAACGAGCTCTCCGTCAGCATGGCGCTCACCGGCGTCACCAGCATCAAAGAGATCGATCGCAGCGTGATCGTGGCGGCGTAACTTCTTCATCCTGCCCCGCGCAGCGGGGAAGGGGGATCTCGCGTCGGCGCGGGCACACCAATGACCGCCTGCGCCCGGTCCTCGTCTAGGTCGATGCTCTACTCTTCCTTATAGCCATAACCCGGCGCGTTGCCGGTTGAGCCGTAATATTTGTAGGGCAGGAATTTCCCCGACATGGAGAGCTTGACCCGGTCGCCCTTGGGATCGGGCTGGCGCTCCAGCAACAGGTCGAAGTCGATCGCCGACATGATGCCGTCGCCGAACTCCTCCTCGATCAGCGCCTTCAAGGCCGGGCCGTTGACCATCACCAGTTCGTAGAAGCGGTAGATCAGGGGATCGGTCGGCGGCATTTGGGTGCCGCGCAGCGGCACCTCGTTGAACTGCGCTTCCTCGCCTTTGCTCAGCCCAAACATCTCGGCTGCTTTCGCCGCCTGCGGCTTGGTCAGCTTCATCTGGCCGAGCACCGCGCCGGTGATCAAAACCGGCGACATGCCGCCGATCTCGCTGCAAATGTGCTTCCAGCTCCAGCCCTTCTCGCGCTTGATGCCGAGCATTTTTTCGGTGAGTTCGGCACGCGTCATGGACCACCTCCTGTCGCTTGGTGCGTCGTGCTTGCCACGCACGTAGCGACGACGGAGCAAGTGCCATGCCAGAGCCGCTGTCTGGAAAGACCACGGCCGCCTGGAATGGCATTACATCGGCGGATTGACGCCGTTGCGGCCGACCACGATGCTCGGCGCCGCTATTGTGCCGTCGGGTTGCTTTTTCCCAGCGACCACGAAGATCTTTTCGCCGGGCTTGAGATCGGCAACAGTCGTCGGAGCAAACATCACAACTTCGACGTTTGCCGGCACGACGAATTTCTTTTCGCCGTCCTTGTATTTCAATACCAGCTCTTTGCCATCGGTGCTGGTGACTTCACTGTCGATATTGGCGTTGGTCATGGTTGACTTCGGCATCAGGTCCCATGGCCGGTGGCCTTCGCCGGTGCCGCGCAAGGCTTCTGGGAAGATGTGGATTTCCACGGCCTTCTGCGTGCCGTCGGGCTGTGGCATGGCGGTGATGCCAACGAACACGCCCTGTTTGACATCAGCGAGCGATTTGCGGTCGACGGCAAGAACCCGCACGTCGTCCGCCAGCTTCACCGTGAGCGGATTGCCATCGCGGCCCTTCACGCTGAGCGTCTTGCCGTCGACACTCTCGATCGTGCCGCGCACGCGCACTATGTTCGGCGCTTGCGCCGTCGCGATTGATGCGACCAGCACAATCGCAAAGGCGCCTGCACCGATTGTTCGGATTTTCATCTTTCCCTCCTTCGGTCACGCATAGATGCCCCGGGCAAAGACGATATCGGATGTAAATTGCAGACGTAAAACACAACTGCGCCGCCGCAAACACAAACGCGTTATCCTGCTGCCTTGCGTGGCGAAACGCCGAGATCGGCTTCGAGCAAAGCGCGCAGTTCCGGCGTGACTGCGGGGGTTGTGCCAAACCACAGCGCAAAGCCGCGCACCGCCTGATGCAGCAGCATGCCGAGCCCATCGGCGGTGCGCAGGTGGCGCGCCTGCGACGCCGCAAGCAGCGGGGTCCGCACCGGCGCGTAAACCAGATCGGCGACCAGCGCATGCTCGGGAAGCTGCGCGAGATTCACGGTAAGACCGGGCTGTCCCTGCATGCCGAGCGTCGTGGTGTTGACGAGGAGCGCCGCATCGCCGAGCGCGGCGTCCAATGAATCCCAGCCGGCCGCCTGTACGCGCTTGCCGAATTCTTGTTGCAGAGCCTGCGCGCGGGCGAGCGTGCGGTTGACGACAACGAGCCGTTCCACATTGCGCGACAGCAAGCCGTAGATCACAGCGCGCGCCGCGCCGCCGGCGCCGAGCACGACCGCCGCGTTGGTGTTTTGATCCCAGCCGGGCGCGCCGGCGTCGAGATTATCCAGAAACCCCTCCACATCGGTATTGGTCGAGCGGAGCGCGCCGTTGTCGAGCCACAACGTGTTGACGGCGCCGACCGCACGCGCCCGATCGTCGGGTTCCGACAGAGCGAGCGCCGCCTGCTTGTGTGGTACGGTGACATTGCCGCCGACATAGCCGCGCGCGGCGAGCGATGTGACGAACGACGCGAATTCTTCGCGCGGCACCAGTTCGCGCCGGTATTCGCCGGCGATGCCGTAGTGCTTGAGCCAATAATTGTGAATGAGCGGCGAGCGCGAATGTTCGACCGGCCAGCCGATGACACAGGCCGCGCGGTTCGCCGTCGTCACGCCTCGTCCGCCACCGGATTGCGCAGCACGCCAATCTCGGGACACTCGATCTCGATAGCGTCGCCGGGTTTGAGCCAGACTCCCTCCTTATCCTCCCCCGCGAGCGGGGGAGAGGAGGGTGGGAGCTTTGCGTCTTTCTTGACGGGTGTTCCGGTCGAGATAATGTCGCCGGGTTTGAGCGTCATGAACGTTGTGACGTAAACGATAAGATCGGCGAACGAGAAAATCATGCTGTCGGTGGTGTCGTCCTGCGTGACCTCACCGTTCTTGCGTACGGTAAGGTGCAGCGGCTTGGTCAGATCGACTTCGGTTGCGATCCACGGCCCGATGCTTCCGGTGGCATCGAAATTCTTGCCCTGGGTGACGTTGAATTTGCCGTGGCGGATCCAGTCGCGGATGGTGCCTTCGTTGCACAATGTCAGCCCGGCAATCACCGAAAGTGCGTTTTCCTTGAGCACATGCTTGCATTCGCGGCCGATCACCATGGCGATCTCGCCTTCGTAATCGAGCTCGGCGGAAATCTTTGGCCTGATCAGGCTCTGACCGTGGCCGACCAGCGAGTTCGGCGCACGGTAGAACATGCTCGGGTACTTCGGCAGGTCGGCAAAATCGTAGTCGTGGATGCGGTTGGCATAATTGATGCCGATGCACAGAATTTTTTCCGGCGCCGTGAGCGGCGGCAGCAGCTCGACTTCGGACAGCGGAACGTCGGGGCGCACGCCGCTGGCGGCGGCTTTGGCCTGATCGAGCGCCTGGGCGCGGAACACTTCCAGCAGGCTGCCGAAGCGGCTGAGCCGCCCCCGCAGATCGACGATGCCGTCGCCGACGACAACGCCGAAGCTCGGCCGCCCGCGCAGATTATAGCTTGCCAACCGCATATCGCGTCTCCTTGGCGCGATGTGTTAGAAGTCGGCGCAGCACCCGTCAACGGCGACCCGGCATGCCCGTTCACAACCCGGTTTTCGATCCGCCCTTTAACGTCGTGCGCGCGAGCCACGTCGAACTCGGCGTGCGCGACCTTGCCCGTTCGCGCGCCTTCTATGTCGATTGCCTCGGGCTTCTGGTCAGCGACGAATCCGACGACGCGCTCTATCTGCGCGGCGTCGAGGAGCGCAACCATCACTCGATCGTGCTGCGCCGCTCGCGCACGCCCGAAGTGTATGCGCTCGGTTATAAGCTTGCGAGCGAGGATGACCTCGACCGTGCCGCGTCCTGGTTCGGCCGCCGCAACCTGCCGACTTCGTTCCCGGATTTGCCGCATCAGGGCCGAACGCTGCGCACCGCCGACATTTTCGGCATGCCGCTCGACCTCTACGCGCAGATGGATCAGGCCGAGTCCATGCTGCAGACATACACCGCCTATCAGGGCGCGCGGATTCAGCGCATCGATCATCTCAACTGTTTTACGCCGGATGTTCAGGCGAGCTACGATTTCTACAGTGAGCTTGGCTTCCGGCTCACCGAATACACCGAGACCGACGGCGCCGACCCAAAGCTCTGGGCAGTGTGGATGCACCGCAAGGGTAACGTGCACGACCTCGCCTTCACCAACGGCCGCGGCCCGCGGCTGCATCATATCGGGATGTGGACGCCGGGCGTGCTCGACATCATTCACATCTGCGACGTGATGGCGACCTGCGGCTATCTCGACAACATGGAACGCGGCCCCGGCCGGCACGGCATCTCCAATGCGTTCTTTCTGTACGTCCGCGATCCCGACGGCCATCGCGTCGAACTGTTCACGTCCGACTACCTGACCGTCGATCCCGATCACGCGCCGATTCGCTGGTCACTGACCGATCCGCGGCGGCAGACCTTGTGGGGCCATCCGGCGCCGGCGTCGTGGTTCAACGAAGGCTCGGTGTTCTCCGGCGTGGTGCCGCGCGAGCCGGCGCTCGCGGCGCAGCCGATCGTGGCGGCGTAGATCGGCTAATTCGACTTCGCCCCGGTCGTTTTGCGCGAGGCGAAGACGCAGCGGCTCACGCCTCAACGCGCCGCCGCTCCAGTTCGCCTTCAAGCTTGCGGATGTTTTCGAACAATCGCTCGGTGGAAAGCCGCAGGAAATAAAATCCGAATGTCGGGTTCTGGTAATAAAGCTGCTCGACCTGCTCGTAGGTAATCGACAGCACCCTGCCCCCCTCGATACATTCGAGTGTCGCGGTGCGGCGATTGTCGGGCGCCAGGAAGCCAAGTTCGCCGACGACTTGCCCGGTTTCAAGCTCGATACCGAGCTCGGCCAGCAGATAGCGGCCGCTGACGGTGCAAAACATTTCGTCCGCGATCTCGCCCTTCGCAAACAGGATATCGCCCTTCCTGAAGTGGCGCTCGGACATGAAAGGCTTGA
The DNA here is from genome assembly GCA_963791955.1 of uncultured Alphaproteobacteria bacterium. Classification (GTDB taxonomy): domain Bacteria; phylum Pseudomonadota; class Alphaproteobacteria; order Rhizobiales; family Xanthobacteraceae; genus BOG-931. The sequence continues at coordinate 164,473 of CAWBUO010000012.1, read as the reverse complement.
GCCACTCCATTGAAGTATGGCCGCGGACAGCGGCGCGCACGTTTCCGATCAGCGTGACCATCTGATAAAGGCGGTAACTGTTGATCGGCAACGCGAAGGCCTGAAAAACCAGCGGCAGCCAGGCATGCGTTGCCCCATAAAATACAACCAGAATGCAATTCGTTACGATGGCGAGAACGCGCAGCGGCACCATCGTTTTGGTTGAAGCGGTCGCCACGATGAACAGCGACGCTCCGCTGTTGAAGAGATCAGTCCAGTGCATGTCGCTCTCCGCGGCTGGTCGCGCAGTGGTGCGGAAGTGGCTGAATTTCGGCTGGTGATGCGAACTCCGACGGCGTAATTTTGCAGACCCGCCGGTTGGAAGTTTCACCACCGCCGGCGGCAAGGCATCGGTAATGTCGCAAGGCGCATTCTCCAGTCTCGCCCACTATAGCGCACCGTTTCGTCGGTTCGGCGCCTCGACGCTGGCGCGATTTGGCGTGCTCGCCGTCGGCCTGATGGCGATGGCCGCGGTCACGGTGCCCGAATTTCGCGCCTCTGCCGGGGTCGTGCTGAACATCTGTTTGTGGGGCTGTCTTGGGTATTTTGCGATCGAGACCGCAATACGGACCGACCACGCCAGGCGCAACGGCGCCGCGCGGAGCTATCTGTTCTCGCTGTCGGGGATTATCGACCTCCTCGGCGTGTTGCCGGTCCCGATCGCACTTGTCTGCGGGGCGGCGCCGGAAACGGCGTGGCTTTTCGCCTCATTGTGGGTGCTCAAGCTCGCGCAGAACTCGCCCGGATTCGCGCAGCTCGGACGGGTTTTCGTGCTCGAAGCAAAGCCGCTGGCCAGCGTCTTGGTGCTGTTCCTGATCGTGCTGTTTCTGGCGTCGGCCGCCATGCACGTCGTCGAGCGAAACGAGCAGCCGTCGGCGTTCGGAACATTGCCGTCTTCGCTATGGTGGGCGGTGGTGACGCTGACGACGACCGGATACGGCGATGAGGTTCCCCATTCTGCGCTCGGCCGGTTGCTCGGCGCCAGCGTGATGATCTGTGGCATAGCCACGTTCGGTTTGTGGACCGGCGTGCTTGCTACCGGCTTTGCCGCGGAACGGCGGCGGCGCAATTTCATCGAAACCTGGGACGTAGTCAGCAAGGTGCCGTTTTTTCAGTCGCTCGACCCTTCCGCGATCACCGAGATTACCCACATGCTGCGCCGCCTGGAGGTGCCGGAGCGGACTGCCGTCATTCGGCGCGGCAGGGTCGGCGATTGCATGTATTTCATCGCCGCCGGTGAAGTTGAGGTCGACGTGACGCCGACGACGGTTCGTCTCGGTGAGGGTGCGTTCTTTGGCGAGCTGGCCCTGCTCGGCGACATGATTCGCACCGCGAACGTTTCCACAACCAAAGCGTCGACGCTGCTGGTGCTGGATCTGGCCGATTTTCGCACCCTGATGGCGCATCATCCCGAGCTTGCCCGCGCGATCGATGCCGAGGCGAAAAGACGCCTCGGCGACATCCAGCGGCGTCGCGAGCTGCATCTGCATGACGGCACAGTGCCAACGTGAACAACAGCTCGATGAAGGACAATGACAGTCACTCTCAATGAAACGCACAATCCGGCGCGGCGCAGCTTTGTCGAGAGCGCCAACGCGCCCGGCAGCGATTTTCCGATTCAGAACCTGCCATTCGGCGTGTTTCGGCCGGCGCCGGGTCAGGCGCCGCGCGTCGGCGTGGCGATTGGCGATCAGATTCTCGACGTTGCCACAGCGGGGCCTTCTTTCAACGGGCTCGCCGCCGAAGCGGCGCGAGCTGGCGCTGCGGCGTCACTCAATCAGCTGATGTCGCTCGGCCCAGCCGCATCGTCCGCGCTTCGCCTTGCGCTGTCGCGCGCGCTCAGTACGGAAGGCGGTGATAAGGATTTGCGCCGCCATCTCACGGCGATGGCGCAGGCAGAGCTTTTGTTGCCGGTCGTCATCGGCGACTTCTCCGATTTTTACGCTTCGGTGTTCCACGCCACCAATGCCGGCCGCGCGTTTCGTCCGGACAATCCGCTGCTGCCGAACTACAAGTACCTGCCGGTCGCCTATCATGGCCGCAGCTCGTCCGTGCGCGTGAGCGGCACACCGGTGAAGCGCCCAAAGGGTCAGCGCAAGCCCCCGGACCAGACCGTGCCGACCTACGGTCCCTCACGGAACATGGATTTTGAGCTTGAGCTCGGCATGTACGTCGGGGCGCCGACCGAGCTCGGCGAAACCGTGCCGGTCGGCAAAGCGGCGGAACACATCTTCGGATACTGCCTGCTCAATGACTGGTCGGCGCGCGACGTGCAGGCTTGGGAATACCAGCCGCTCGGCCCTTTTCTCGGCAAAAATTTCGCCACCACGGTATCACCGTGGGTGGTGACCCAAGAGGCGCTGGCGCCATTCCACATCCCGGCGTTCACCCGGCCGCCGGGCGATCCCGAGCCGCTGCCGCACCTCAGCGATGCGGAAGACCGCGCGCATGGCGGGTTCGACATTACGCTTGAAGCATATTTGGCGACCGAGGCAATGCGGCGTGCCGGTACGCCGCCGCAGCGCCTGACGCAGACCTCGTTCGCGACCACCTACTGGACCTTTGCGCAGATGCTCGCGCACCACACCTCCAACGGCTGCAATCTTGCGACCGGCGATCTGATCGGCTCGGGCACCGTTTCCGGCCCGGAAAAATCAAGCTGGGGCAGCCTGCTCGAACTCACTGCGCGTGGCCGCGAGCCAATCGAATTGCCGAGCGGCGAACAGCGCGGCTTCATCGAAGACGGCGACGAGATCATCTTTCGCGGCTTTGCGGAGAAATCAGGTTATCCGCGCATCGGATTCGGCGAATGCCGCGCCGTGCTGTTGCCGGCGAGCTGATATCGCGAAGCTACTCTGCCGGCACCCAGCGCTGCAGGCGTTTCCCGGTGTCGACTTCGCCGGTGTAGAGGTTCCCGCGGGAATCGAACTTCGCGACACGCAGCCAGTGAAACTCACCGGCGTTGCGGCCCGGCCGGCCGTAGCTGCTGACGATGCCGCCGTCGGTGCGCCGAATGGTCTCGATGACGTTGTTGGTGCCGTCGATCAGCACGATGTATTTTTGCTTCCGGTCGAGCGGCGAAAATGTCAGGCCCCAGACAGAGCCCGGCCCGCGCGTGTTCGGATTGATCACAAACTGCTGTACGAACGTGCCGTCCTTGCGAAAGACCTGTACCCGGTTGTTGGTCCGGTCACAGACGTAAACCAGGCCATCTTTCGCGAGCGCGATGCAATGCACCGGGTTGGCGAATTGCGGTGACGCCGGATTGTACGGCGGCAGGTTCTCATCGGTGGGCGGTTTGCCGTAGGCGCCCCAGATGCGTTTGATTTCGCCGCTGTCGCCATCGAGTACTGCGACGCGGTGGTTGCCGTAGCCATCGGCGGCGTAGATTTCATTGGCCCGCGGGTCGGCTTCAAGCGCCGCTACCATGCCGAACTGGCTCAGATCCGCGCTGCTGGTCAACGGCCCGCTCTTGCCGATTTGTTTGATGAACTTGCCGTCGGTGCTGAACTTCAGCACCATATTGTCGGCCTTGCCATTGCCGCTGAGCCAGACAAAGCCCTTGTTGTCGACCAGAATGCCGTGCTCCTGCAGCGGCCAGTCGTAGCCCAGATTGTCGCCCGGGCCGCCCCAGGACTTCACGACTTCGCCCGACTGGTTGAACACCAGCACCGACGGCGCCGGCACGCAGCATTTCGAACGTGGCGGATTAAGCGTCGCGCCTTTCTCATGGTCGGTCAGCGAGCGCGGCCGCTGAAACACCCAGATGTTGTCCTGCGCATCGATCGAGATGCCGCCGACCTGCCCGAGGATCCAGTTCTTAGGGAGCGGTTTGGGCCAGTACGGATCGACCCGGAACGCCGGACCTTGTGCGTGGGCGGATAGTGTGCCGGGGAGGAGCGCGACGAAGCCCAACACTATGGAAGTCCATATTTGCTTCACTTTGAATATCCTCCGCTCGTTCGACGCTTCTATCTGTGCCCTCTCCCCCTTGTGGGAGAGGGCGGCGCAGGACTTTCAGTTAGCGCGGTCAGGTGAGGGGCTTACGACGCGGCCCCTCACCCATTCTTGTTGTTGAACCGCCGCGTAGCCCTCTCCCGCGAGGAGAGAGGGCAGGGCGACGATCTTCAATGAATCTCCGGCTCGGCGATCGGTGCGCGGCCTTCGAGAAAATCGAAGTCGCAGCCTTCATCCGCCTGGCCGATGTGTTGAGAATACATTGCGCCGTAGCCGCGTGCGTAACGTGGCGGCGGGGCCTTCCACGTAGCCTGCCGGCGCGCCAGTTCCTCGTCGCCAACGTGGAGATGAATGCGCCGTGCCGCCACGTCGATCTCGATCTCGTCGCCGGTTTGCACCAAAGCAAGCGGGCCGCCGATAAAACTCTCCGGCGCCACATGCAGGATGCAGGCTCCGTAACTCGTGCCGCTCATGCGCGCATCCGAAATACGCACCATGTCGCGCACGCCGGCTTTGAGAAGCTTCTTCGGGATCGGCAGCATGCCCCATTCCGGCATACCCGGGCCGCCCTTGGGTCCGGCGTTCTTGAGCACCAGAATATGGTCCGGCGTCACGTCGAGATCGTCGCGCTCGATCTCACGCGCCATCTGCTCGTAATTCTCGAACGCCACCACCTTGCCGCGATGCGCGAGAAAGCGCTGGTCGGCGGCCGCAGGCTTCATCACGCAGCCGCGCGGCGCCAGATTGCCGGTCAGCACCGCGGTGGCGCCTTCGGGATAAAGCGGTGCCGACAGCGGATGGATCACGTCGGGCAGATGCACCTTGCTGCCGGCGATGGTGTCGCCGAGCGTGCGGCCGGTGACGGTAATGCAGGACAGGTCGAGCAAGCTTCGCATCTCGCCCATCAGCGCGGGCAATCCGCCGGCGTAAAAAAAGTCCTCCATCAGATATTTGCCGGACGGCGTGATGTTGGCGATCACCGGCACCTGCCGCGAAATCTCGTCGAACCGCTGCATGTCGAGCGCGATGCCGGCGCGCCGCGCCATGGCGATGACGTGGATGATGGCGTTGGTCGAGCCGCCCAGCGCCATATGCACGCGGATGGCATTGTCGAACGCAGCCGGCGTCAAAATTTGCTCAGGCGTCAAGTCCTCCCACACCATGTCGACGATGCGGCGGCCGGCGGCGGTGCACATCCGCGGATGATTGGCGTCCGGGGCCGGGATCGACGAGGCGCCGGGCAGGGACAATCCCAGCGCCTCGGTGATCGCCATCATGGTGGCTGCGGTGCCCATCACCATGCAGGTGCCGAACGAGCGCGCGATGCCACCTTCGATCTCGTTCCATTCGGACTCGCCGATATTGCCAGCGCGTTTCTCGTCCCAGTATTTCCAGACATCGGAGCCCGAGCCGAGCGTGTGGCCGCGCCAGTTACCGCGTAGCATCGGCCCGGCGGGCACATAGATCGCGGGCAACCCCATCGAGATCGCGCCCATGACCAGGCCGGGCGTGGTCTTGTCGCAGCCACCCATCAGCACCGCGCCGTCGATCGGATGGCTGCGCAACAGCTCCTCGCATTCCATGGCGAGGAAATTGCGGTAGAGCATGGTCGATGGTTTGACGAACGGCTCGGCGAGCGACATTGCGGGCAGCTCGATCGGAAAGCCGCCGGCCTGCCAGACGCCGCGTTTGATGTCCTCGGCGCGCTCACGCAAATGGCCATGGCAGGCGTTGATGTCGCTCCAGGTGTTGAGGATGCCGATCAGCGGCTTACCGACCCAATCGGCACGGTCGTAACCGAGCTGCTTGAGCCGGGAGCGGTGGCCGAACGAACGCAGGTCGTCGCGGCCGAGCCAGCGGTAGCTGCGGAGTTCTTCCGGCGATTTCTTCCGGTGCGGACTCATGGACATCTCATCTGGTCACAATTTCGTTAGCGTGCAGCGGTGAGCCGCGCGATTTTTAGTATGCTAAAATAGCAAAGACGCCGCGCGGCTCGTAAACTCGCACGAAGCGCCCGCCGCTATCCATCGGGAAACGACCATGAACGAACAAATTCAATCGCCCAAGGGCGAGCCGCTGTTCAATCCGTGGACGCCTGAGTTCATTGCCGATCCGTATCCATCCTTTCATCGGTTGCGCGCGACCGAGCCGATGCATCTTATGCCGCTCGGCTTCTATGTGGCGAGCCGGCATGCGGACATAACCTCGATCCTGCGCGACAAGCGCTTCGGCAAGGATTTCGTCGGGCGCATGACCCGGCGTCATGGCCCGCAAATATTGAATGAGCCGATCTATCGGAGCATGCGCCATTGGATGTTGCAGCTCGATCCGCCCGACCACGGGCGCCTGCGCGGACTGGTGGTGCGCGCCTTCACGGCCCGGCGGATAGAGGACATGCGCCCGCGCATTCAACAGATCGTGGATGCAATCATTGATCGGGTTGCAGCGCGCGGACACATGGACCTTATCGCCGACTTCGCTTACCGGCTGCCGGTGACGGTGATCTGCGACATGCTGGGCATCCCCGAGGAGGATCGCGAGTTTTTTCATGCCGGCTCGCGGATGGGCGGGCGTCTGCTCGATCTGGCGCCGCTTTCAGCCGCCGAAATCAAGGAGCAGAACGAGGGCAACCTGGCGATGGCCGAATATTTCCGCCGGCTGTTCGACTTGCGGCGGCGCCAACCGGGCGACGACCTCACCACGCATCTGGTCCAGGCCGAGGAAGCTGGTGACAAGCTGACGAACGAGGAACTGACCGCGAATATCATTCTGTTATTCGGCGCCGGGCACGAAACGACGGTCAATCTGATCGGCAATGGATTGCTGGCGCTGCACCGCAATCCCGACCAGCTTCGGCTATTGCAGAACGATCCGTCGCTCGCTCCCAATGCGGTCGAAGAATTGTTGCGTTATGACTCGTCTGTGCAAGTGACGGGCCGCACCACGCTTGAGGACGTCGACGACATCGGCGGTATCGCGCTGGCCAAAGGGCAACCGGTCGTGTGTCTGCTCGGTTCGGCCAACCGCGACCCTGCCGCTTACGCCGACCCGGATCGCCTCGATATCACCCGCTCCGATATACGCCCGTTGTCGTTTGGCGGCGGCATCCATTATTGCGTTGGCGCTCAGCTCGCCCGCATCGAGGGTGAAGTTGCGATCACAACGTTGTTGCACCGTTTACCCAACTTGCGGCTCGATGACCTCGACCATCCGGATTGGCGTCAGACCTTCGTGCTGCGCGGCCTGAACAGGCTGCCGGCAAGCTGGTAGTGGCTTTTCTGCCGAACGTGATCCGGGATACGATTTGCAATAAGACATCTGGACCATGGGAGGTCGTTCATGAGGATACAGTTTTTGCTCGCTGCGCTGTTTGGCGTGGCCGTATCGGCGGGTTCAGCGCAAGCCGGGGTCAAGGTCGAAACCATCAACTACAAACAGGGCGACACGGCGCTTGAAGGCTGGCTGGTCTATGACGACGCGGTCACCGGCAAGCGGCCGGGCGTCATCGTCTATCCTGCCTGGTGGGGACCGTCCGCCCAGGACAAGGACGTTGCCGAACGGCTGGCAAAAATGGGTTATGTCGCTTTCGTCGCCGATATCTACGGCAAGGGCGTGCGGCCTGATACGATTCCAGCGGCGGCTGCCGAATCCGGCAAATACTATAAGGACCGGCCGCTGGTGTTGGCGCGGGCGCAGGCCGGCTTCGATCAATTGCGGCAGTCACCGATGGTGGACACCGGCAAGCTCGCCGCCATCGGATATTGCTTCGGCGGCATGCCGGCACTCGATCTGGCGCGGAGCGGCGCGCCGCTTATCGACGTCATAACCTTCCACGGCTCGCTCGGCACGCCGAATCCCGAAAGCGACAAGAACATCAAGGGCCATGTGCTGGCGTTGCACGGCGCGGCCGATCCAATCGTGAACGCCGAAGCGGTCGCGAAGTTCGAGAAAGAGCTCACTGAGGCCGGCGTCGACTGGCAGGTCGTCCTCTACGGCAACGGCGTGATGCATGGCTTCACTGATCACGTACATGTCCAGGCGCCGGACCATGGCATCAAATACAACGCCGAAGCTGACAAGCGTTCCTGGCAGGCGGCGAGCGATCTGCTCAAGACCACTCTGTAGGCGACAATTTCCCCGCTTCCTTCTTGGGGGAGGGGAATTGGATTCGCGAGGGTTAACTCGGTCCATCTCCAAAGCGCGTAATATTCTATGCGAGCCCACCCGGACCCGCCGATATGAGACTTGACGAATATCCGCCGCAGGAGCCGCCTTCCGACAACGCCCGCAGCTATAGCGATGCGGTCATGCGGCTCAGCGGCGGGCTTGAGGGTATCGAGCGGCGCTACGGCGCTGATCCCTACCAGAGCCTTGCCGTTTTCGGCGCGCCCGAGCCGAACGGCACGCTGCTCGCCTTCATGCACGGCGGCGGTTGGACCAACGGTTACAAGGAATGGATGGCATTCATGGCGCCGGCTTTCACCGCCGCTGGCGTGAGCTTTGCCACGATCGGCTATCGGCTGGCGCCGGCACACGTTTTCCCGGCCGGAACGGACGACGTGATTGCAGCAGTCGCCTTGCTATACCGTAATGCGGCCGAGTTTGGTTACGATCCGGCGAGGATATTTCTTGGCGGTCACTCAGCGGGCGGGCATTACGCGGCTTTGCTCGCGGTGCGTGGTGATTGGCAAGCCAAAGCCGGCCTGCCTCACGACGTCATCCGCGGCTGTCTGCCGATCTCGGGCGTCTACGATTTCGGAGCCCAATCCGGCCTTAGCAATCGGCCGCGCTTTCTTGGTGCCGCCGGCAACGAAACGCCAGCAAGTCCGATCGACAATATCAAGGGCCGTCCGCCGCCGTTCCTGCTCGCCTACGGCGACCAGGATTTTCCGCACTTGATGAAGCAGGCCGAACGAATGGAGGTCGCCTTGCGCGCAGCAGGCGGCGACGTTGAGCGCCTCGTACTGACAGGGCGAAATCATTTCACCGCAAGCTACGCCGGCGGCGAGGCGAACGGGCCGTGGGTCCCCGAAGCACTCGCCTGGATGATGCGGCGCTGAAACAGGACCAAACAAGTCGTCAGCCGAAGATGATCTCCGGCAACAATGCTGACACAACGTAATTCGGCACGTCGACCACGTTGGAGATGCGCAGGTCGACCGCAACGCTGCAGATGACATACGCCTGCTCGCGGGAATAGCCACGCTCTTGCAGCAAGCTGATCATGTTCAGGATCGCATTGCGGGCGGCGAGTGTCAGATTTTCGCTTTCGATCTCGCCCTCGGCGTTGATCGGCATGCCCATGACGCCAAGGAAGTTTTCCGGCACGGCGTGCTTGGGGTCGGCAAAAAAGCCTTTGTGCGAAAACACCGGCCCGGCGAAGGTCCGCTTCTTCGCCAGATCCTTATGGATCTTGAAACGAACCGTCACCATCGCGCCCATCTCGACCGCCGTGACGCAGACTTCGCCGTCGCCCTGCGCGAAATGCCCGTCCCCGGTCGAGAACAGTGCGCCCTTGGCGAACACCGGAAGCAAAAGCTTCGACCCTTTGGTCAGTTGCTTGACGTCGAAATTGCCGCCGTTCTCGCGCGGCGGCAGCGTGCGCAGCCCTTCGAGGCCGCAGCGCCCGCCCGGCACTGCGCCGGCCGGGCTCAGCGTCATCACAAAGCCGCCGGCATCGAGCGCGCGCTGCTCACGTTCGGTCCACTCTTTCAGCTTCTGCGCGGACGGGGCCGTACCGGAGATGCCCATGAACGGCGCGCCGGGAATGCGCACGCCGGGGATTTCCGGAGCCGTCGCCCAGCCGTCGCTGATCTTCCAATGCACGACGAACGGCGTTGTCATCACGTCGCGCAGAAAGCCAAGGCCGGGCACGATTGAGCTGAACGCAAACGGCTGCGGCACGATGTCGAGGAACTCGACCTCGATCATGTCGCCGGGCTCAGCGCCCTTGACGAACACCGGACCGGTCAGCGGATGAATGCGGCCGGCATCGAGGTTCGCCAGATCGGCGACCGTGGTGTTCGGGCCGATCTGCCCGTCCACGGCGTCACGGGTTTCCAGAACGACCTCCTCGCCTTCGGCCACTTCTACGGCCGGCGCGATGTCGGGGTGATAGCGGTTGTGACCGGAGTGCGGTTCGGCGGAAAGCGGCTTCGACCGGTCAATGCGGACGGCGTGCTTATGTGCGTGCATGTGGAATCCTCTTTAGGCCGCAACAGCGAGATTGCCGAACCGTTTCAAATTTTCTTTCTGTTTCTCATTGCGCGGCGCGAGCTTGAACAGCCGCGCGGCGGTGCCGCCCAGAATGTTGTGCTTGGCCTTCTCGGACAGAAACGGCAGGTCCCAGATCGTCGACGGAAGGTCAAAGTCCCAGTGCGGATAGTCTGATGAGTATAGCAACTGGGTTTCCGCGTTGATCATGCGGAACGTCGTTTCCATTGCATCATAATCCTGAATCTCCATCGGCTGCGACGAGTAGAACATGTCGCGCATGTAATCCGACGGTTTCTTTTTCAGGAGTGGGCATTCGGATGGCCGCAGCATGTACTCGTGATCGAGCCGCTGCATCAGGAACGGTATCCAGGCGAGGCCGGACTCCATCCAGATCACCGGCAGCTTCGGAAAGCGCTCGCCGATGCCGTTGACGACCCAATTGGTGCAGTTGACGATATTGTACCAGGTGAAGCCGAGCGCGTGCACCGAGATGAACCGGTTGCAGCTCTTGAAAGCGGTGTCGCTCCAATTGACTCCGGAGTGGAATGCGATAGTGAGGCCGCGCTCCTCCATTGCCCGATAGACCTTCATGTAGGCGTTGTTGTGCACCCCCACATCGGAGCGCACTGTGGTCACCATGAAGCCGCCGACATTTTTGCGGCCGCCGAAAGTCTCGACGTGGCGTAAAGCGGCATCGGGATCGCTGAACGGCAGACAAAGCAGCGAGAAGAAGCGGCCGCCGGCTTCCGGCATGACTTTCTCAGTGAGCCAGCGGTTATAGGCCCAGCACAGCTCGACCTCTATTTCCGGCTGCGGATGCAGTCCGATATTGAGCATGCCGGTCGGGAACAGGCAGGAATAATCGACGCCCATGGCATCCATCCAGCGATGGCCAAGCTGGACGTCGCGGATCTTGCCGTCCTCGGTTTTTTCGCTGCTGCGCATCGGATAGCGCGTCACCCGGCCGCCCATGTCCTGATAGCCAGTCGGGATCGGAACGATGCCGGGTTGCTGCTTTTTGCTGCGGCCCGACATGACCAGCTGGCGGAAAACATCGTTCTCCATGAACGGCAGAAACTCGTCGTAGTGCTCATTCTCGTAATGGTGTGCGTCGACATCGACGATCAGGATGTCGTCGAACTTGCGCTGATGCGCCTGCTTGCGCGCGTGCGCGAGCAGCCTGCTGGTGTTGAGCTCCTCGACGGTTACGCGGCGGCCGCGATCGGATATCAGGTCCATGGTCTTTCTCCCAATTCCATCGTCACCGCCCCGTCAGGCCCTGCCACATGCCGAGTTCAAACACGGCGAGGTTGGCGGCCTGCAATAATCCGCTCGCCGTAATCATCACGTCGGTCGCGGCCAGCGAGTTTGTCGGCACCGGCGTTAATTGCTCGCCGGCTTCGCGGCGCGCGGCGTAAAGCCGGCAGGCAGCCGCGATCAATTTCTGCAGCGCTTCAGCCGAAAGCACGTCGAGCCGCCCGTCGGCGATGCCGCGTTCGATTGCCGCGGTGAGGCGTCTGGCATCGGCCGCATCGCCGTCGGCGGATTTGATGCTCGCTTTGGCGACGGGCGGGACGGCGCGGGCGCGGCTGGCGGAATTCGCCGCGCGGCGGATGGCCTGTTTCGCGGCGCGCTTAGGCGAGGACATAGACCTCGTCTCCCTTTTTCACCACCGGATATTTCTTCAACTTCATGCGGCGATCGCTGACGCATTCGCCGGTCTTGATGTCGTATTCCATGCCGTGCCACGGGCACACGAAGTGCATTTCGGTCTCGGAGAAGAACAGCCCCATCGAGGTCTTGTCGGGCCGCAGCCGCTCCTCGACCTTGGCGATGGTCAGACCCTCACACGCCGGACCGCCCTGATGCAGGCAGAAATTCGAGTAGGCGTAAAACGCGCCTTCATGCCGGAACACGCCGATCTCGTTGTCGCCGACGAAAATGATGCGGCGCTCTCCGTCTTTGAACTCGTCAACCTTGGCGACAAATTTTTCGGGCATTGGCGTTTCCAGTTTCGAAAGTTGTTTAGCACGAATGCCGAGCATCCTTCGAGTCGGCAGACCCGTGCGAGGCGCATTGCTCCGTCATCCTGAGGTGCGAGCCAACGGGTCCGGCCCGAAGTGGCCGGCCCGATGACAGGCTCCGCGAGCCTCGAAGGATGCGGCCGAGGCGTCCGGGCCGTCGTCCTTCGAGGGCCGCTCTGCGGCCACCTCAGGATGACGGACCGGGGTTTTCTGCGTGCTACGCAATCTTGTTGCTGAACTCGCCGATCCCTTCGATCCAGACCTTCACGACGTCGCCGGCCTTGAGGAATTCGCCGCTTTCGGCGCCGGTGCCTGACGGCGTGCCGGTCAGGATCAGATCGCCGGGGTGCAGCGTCATGTTGATGGAGAGTTGCGCGATCTGCTCGGCGAGCGTGAACAGCATCTTGCTCGAATTGGAATCCTGCTTGAGCTCGTCGTTGACCCAAAGCTTCAGCTCGAGATTCTGCGGATCGGCGATGTCGCTGGCCGGGACGATCCACGGGCCGATTGGGCAGGAGCCGTCAAAGCTTTTGTGCTTGGTCCAGTCCATCTTGAAAAACGAAGTCTCTTCGACGCCAGGCCGACGGCCGCGATCGCGGGCCGAAAAGTCGTTGGCAATTGTGTAGCCGGCGACGTAGCTCAGCGCCTTGTTCAGAGGCACGTCTTTGGCCGGCCGGCCGATGACCGCGGCAAGCTCGATTTCCCAATCCAGGTCCTTGGCGTAATGCGAAGCTTTGACGGTCGCGCCGGGCCCGGTGATCGTGCGCCCTGCCTTGATGAAGTGCCACGGCTTCAACCCCAGCTCATGGGGATCGGCCGGCTCCGGGTGGCCTTGCCGGCGCGCCATCGCCGCGGCATGATCGGCGTAATTGGCGCCGGCGCAAAAGATGGTCGGCGGAAACGGCACCGGCGCCAGCAATTTGGTCTTGCGCAGCGGTTGGCGTTTGGCGCGGCTCTTGGCGGACCCCGCGGCGGCCTTCTTCAGCGTGCCTTCGGCCGTCTTCCAGTCAGCGAGGATGCCGGCGACGGTCGCGTAGGCCGGTTTGCCGGTGACTTTCGCGGCGTCGAACACCTCTTCGCCGACGACCAGGCCCGCGCGCGGACCCTCACTCGTTTGATATGTCGCGAGCTTGAAACCCGCCCGCTTATTGCCGGCCATGTGCGTTTACTCCCCTGGTAGCCTCGGCGGGACCAAACCCCGATCCCGTGTGATTGGCAAGGTCTTGGACAAGTCTTGGGCAAAAGTCCCGCCCTGCGCCCAACGCAACCCTTGAGCGGCTGCAGCCGTGCTATTGATTAAGCTCTAGCCCGCAGCGCAGACGGGCCGGTCGGGACGGAGGACGCCATGGTCAAGCTCAGACGGATCGGACACGCCACTTTCGAGACACCCGATCTGCCACGCATGATCGACTATTACACTGAAGTCGTCGGTTTGGTGCTGGTTGAGCGCGACAAGGATCACGCGTTTCTCGCCACCAAGGTTGGGCAGCTCGCCGTTCAGCTTGATAAAAGCGACACGGAGCGCTGCGCAACGTTGTCCTTTGAAGTTGCGCCCGATGCCGATTTTGCCGCGCTCACGCGCGAACTGGACAACGACGGCGTCAAGAGCGAACTGCGCAACGATTCCGTCCCCGGCATGGGACCGGTGCTGACGTTTCGCGACAACAAGGGGACCGGCATCGCGCTGTTCCGGGACTGGAATTATCTCGGCAAGCATATGGCGCATCACGGCGTCGGACCGCTCAAGCTCGGCCACGTTGCCTGGGTGGTGGATAGTCCGCAACAGGCCGCGGATTTCTACCAAAAGGTTTTGGGCTTCAAGGTCTCCGACTGGATCGACGACTGGTTCGTGTTCATGCGCTGTAATGCCGATCATCACGTGGTGAATTTTGTCCGCGGCCCTGACACGCAAATGCATCACATGGCGTTCGAGCTGCGAGACTTCGGCCATATGCAGAATGCCTGCGACCTGCTCGCCCAGCGGAATATCTCGATCCTTTGGGGACCGGTGCGGCACGGACCGGGACACAACATCGCCATCTATCACCGCACGCCGGACGATCAGCTGATCGAACTGTTCTGCGAGCTTGATCGGATGCTCGACGAGGAGCTCGGCTATTTCGAGCCGCGGCCCTGGCATCGCGACACGCCGCAACGGCCGAAGGTTTGGCAAACCGGCCCCGACACCAATATTTGGGGGCCGCCGCCGCTGCCGGACTTTCACCGCGGTGGGCCGGCTTTACCCGGTCTGGAAAGCTAAGAGCGATAGCTTGCGAGACCATTCACGAGACCTTGGCTGACGTGGCCGGGGCAATCCCGCGCGTCAGTTCTTGCTGTTCGCCGTAAAGCCACTCGACACCGGCGATGTGGTCGGCGGGTGTGCGGGCGCCGAGCATCATGTTGCGCAACTCTTTGGCCACGCCGCCGGCGTGAAAGAATTCGCCGTAGACCCGCGCCATGATCTGCACCCGCGCGGTGCGCAGATAGCGCGCTTGTGGATAGGCGGCAAACGCGGCCGGATAGTCGCCGCCGCATTCTACAACTTTGTTGGCAAGACAGACCGCGTCTTCGATCGCCATGTTGGCGCCTTGCGCGAGGTATTGCAGCATCGGATGCGCGGCATCGCCCAGGAGCGTGATGCGGCTGCGGCTCCATTCCTTGATCGGCGGCCGGTCGCACACCACCCACATCCGCCAGCTTTCAATCTTGGCGAGCAGCGTCCGCACCGGTTCGCAGGTCTTGGCGAAGCGCTCGTACAGTTCGGCCGGATCGCCGTAACTGTCCCACCCTTCTTCGTAACGGTCGGAATGGAACACGGCGACGAGATTGAACAAATCTCCGGTGCGCAGCGGATAGTGCACGAGGTGCACCTTCTCGCCGGCCCACACCACCATATCGCGCCAGCGGAATTTTTCCGGCATTTCCGAGGTCGGCAGCACGGCGCGATAGGTGATGTGACCGGCTGGCCGCGGCTCGCCGTCACCGGCCACGATTTGCCGGATCATCGACCAGATGCCGTCGGCGCCGATCAATGCCGCGCCGCGATACTCCTTGCCGCTTTCGGTTTTCGCCGTGACGCCATCGCGCGTCTCTTTGACTTTGACTACTTTCTCTCCAGCATCGAGACCGATGCGTTCCGATTTGCGGCAGGCCTCAAGCAAGACCTTGTGCAGGTCGGCGCGATGAATGAGCGCGTAGGGGTGTTTGAACTTCTTGCGGAACGCTTCGCCCAGCGAAACCCGCGTGACTTCCTCGCCGGTGATCGAATCCATCATGATCAGATTGTTGGGAAATACCGCGAGTGCGCTGACCGGCTCGATCAATCCGAGCAGTTCGAACATCCAGAACACGTTCGGCCCAAGCTGGATGCCGGCGCCGATCTCCTTGAACTCCAGCGCCTGCTCGATGATCCGCGACGCAATCCCTTGGCGCGCCAGCGCGAGCGCGGCAGCAAGCCCGCCAATACCGCCGCCGACAATCAGGACTTCGCGATCTCTCCAATCGCTCATGCGCTCGTTTCCTCCGGGTGGGATTGTAGAAGGAGTTTTCGCCCCCGCGAAGCGGGGGGAGGAAAGATTAGATCTTGCCGAGCGCTCTGAGCACGCGTTCCGGCGTGATCGGCATCTCCACAATCGGCGCGGCGTCGAGCGGACGGAGCGCATCGTTGATCGCGTTCATGACGCAGGCCGGTGCGCCGGCGGTGCCGGCTTCGCCGGCGCCCTTGGCGCCAAGCTCGGAATCGGCGGTCGGCGTTACCACGTGGCCGATGTCGATGTCCGGCATCTCGCCGGCCATCGGCACCAGATAGTCCATCATGTTGCCGTTGAGGAGCTGGCCGGCTTCGTCGTACAGGCAATGCTCGTACAGCACGCCGCCGATCCCTTGCACGATGCCGCCGCGGATCTGCTCATCGACGAGTTGCGGATTGATCACGGTGCCGCAATCCTCGACGCACCAGTGCTTGAGCAATTTCACCAGACCAGTTTTGATGTCGACTTCGAGGTAGGAGGCCTGCACGCCGTTGGTGAACGCAAACGGCCAGGCGCGCGGCACGTAATGGCGCGTGACCACGAACTCGGCCTGAAAGCCGGGCGGCAGTGTGTCGGGCCGGAAATAGACGACGCGCGCGACTTCATCGAGCGGAACGCGCTCGCGGCCGGTGTCGGCATCGACGACCACGCCGGCGCGGATGTCGAGTGTTTTCGGATCGGCTTGCAGCATCGAGGCAGCGGCGGCGAGTACGTTGGCGCGCAGCGCCTTGCCCGCCTGCCAGGCGGCTTCGCCGCCGATGCCGGCAGCGCGCGACGCCCAGGTGCCGCCGCCATAGGGCACGTTGTCGGTGTCGCCGGTGATGACGCGCACGCGCTCGATCGGCACGCCGAACGATGTCGCCACGCATTGCGCCAGAATGGATTCGGCGCCCTGGCCCTGCTCGGTAATACCGGAATGGACGAACACGGCGCCGGTGGCGTCAAGTCGCAGGGTGGCGCCGTCTTGCGAGGAGATGTGGGCGCCGCCGACGCCGTAGAACGCCGCCGACGGATTGGTCACTTCGATGAAGGATGCAAAGCCGATCCCGCGTTGAATGCCGCGCGCGCGCAGCTCTGCCTGCTCGGCGCGCAGCTTCGGGTAATCCATCATCGCCAAAATCTTGTCGAGCGAGGCATGATGCGACAGCTTTTCGAATTTGATGCCCGACGCGCCTGTCGCGGGATAGGCATCATCGGCAAACAGATTGCGCCGCCGAAGTTCGGCGGGATCCATGCCGATCTTCGCCGCCGCGAGATCAACCAGCCCCTCGGTCACTGCCGTGGCGATCGGATGGCCGACGGCGCGGTACTGGCACATCACGTTCTTGTTCTGAAAAACCACACGCGCGCGGGCGCGGTAATTCGGGCAGGTATAGGGTCCGCCGACCAGATTGACGACCTGGTTGGCTTCGATGCCGCTGGTGCGCGGATAAACCGAATACGGGCCGATTCCTGTCAGATCGTCGATCTCGAACGCGGTGATGGTGCCATCGCGCTTGACGCCGATCTTCGCCTTGACGCTATGGTCGCGGGCGTGGATGTCAGTGACGAAGCTCTCCAGCCGGTCGGCGACGAACTTGACCGGCCGCCTCAAAAGCTTCGCCAGCGCGACCGTCGCCATTTCGTCGGCATAGGTGTGCACCTTTATGCCAAATGAACCGCCGACATCTTTGGTGAGTACGCGCACCTGATGTTCCTCGATTTCGAGGTGCTTGGCGAACAGGTTCTGCATCATGTGCGGTGCCTGCGTGCCCTGATAAACGGTCAGCCGCTGTTCGGCAGGATTCCAGTCGGCGACGATGGCGCGTGGTTCGTTGGTGACGCCGGTATGGCGGCCGAACACAAAATTTGTCTCGGCGATAGCGTCGGCTTCGGCGAAGCCTTTGTCCGGATCGCCGGCGACGAGCGCGCGCTCGAAAGTCAGATTGTCGCCTAGCTCGGGATGAATGACCGGCGTCGTCTTGTCGAGCGCGGTTTCCGCATCAGTGATGGCGGGAAGCGGCTCATAGTCGACGTGAACGAGCGCGCATGCATCCTCCGCCTCAGCGCGGCTGCGGGCAACGACGGCGCACACCGCCTCGCCCTGCCAGCAGGCGCGATCGACAGCGATGGCGTGCTGCGGTGCCGATTTAATGCCCTTTAAATGCGTCAGCACACCGACCCAGGGTGTGATCAACTTGGCTAGCTCGGCGCCGGTGACGACGGCGACCACGCCGGGCGCCTTCTTTGCTTCTGCGGTCTCGATATTCTTGATGCGCGCGTGGGCGTGCGGCGAGCGCAGAAATGCGACGTGCACCATGCGCGGTAGCGTAACGTCACTGACGTATTGGCCGCGGCCTTGCGTCAGCCGCGTCAGATTGGGCCTCGGCACCGAACGGCCGATATAGGAGTTCGGCCGATCAAGCGCGGAGAGCCCGGAAACCACGTCGTCGACGATTTTCATTTCCCCCCGTACTCTTTTCCCCTGAAGGGACTACAAAAACCGTGTCGGCCACATCAGCGTGCGCCACATGTGCGATGACGGCGAATTGTCAAAGCCCAGCCCTTCTTTCGGCTGCCTGAAATGGCGGCCGACGATATCGACGAAGTCGTCGAGATTGACCGTGGCATTGGGATCGAACGAATAGATGTCGTTCATGGTGATGAGCCGCGAGGTCATGTACCAGTTGTGGTTCCGCGCGCGCTCGTATTCGGCGACGATATAAGGCTCGGGCTGGTAGTCTGCGCCGAACAGCTTGACGTACATCTCCGGATATTCGTAGCCGACCGAGGGGTCGGGGAAAAAGCGCAGCGCCTGGTGCATGCGCACCGCCCAGGCTACTTCCTCATCAACATAGGGCTCGATCATCTGCGCGCCCCAGTAGCCGTGATCGCAGCGGATGAAACTCGCGACCCCGATGTCGTGCAGGAGGCAGGCGAGCACAACTTTTTCCGGATGCCGCCCTTGAGCGCATGAGTCGCGCTCTGCAGCAGATGGCTGGTGGTGGCAAAGCGTGCCCTGAAGAAGTCGATCAGTGTCGGCTTGGCCGGCATTTTCGGCAGCCGCGGGTCGGCGCCCATCAGAAAATGTTTCCCGGGATTGGCGGCGAGGAGTTTGTCGCCTGAGTCCATCTGCACCTTGCCGTCGCCGAGATAAAATAGCGTCGATCGGGTCGCGATGCGTTCGCTCAGCGCGTGCATCATCTGCTCTTCGAGTTCGTCGGCGCGCTCGGAAACCGTCAGCGGTCGTGCGTGTTCATTCATGGTCAGCTGGCCTTTTCGCCCGCGTCAGTGCGACTGACTCGATTGCGTCGACGATCGCCTGGTAGCCGGTGCAGCGGCAGTAATTCCCGGAAATATGCTCGCGGATAGCGTCGCGGCTCGGCACGCCGCCATGCGACAAAAGTTCTTGTGCGCCGATCAGCATGCCCGGCGTGCAGTAGCCACACTGCAAGGCGTTGCGGCGCTGGAATGCCGCCTGCAGGTCGGCGATGATTCCGGTATCCGACAAGCCTTCGATGGTCTCCACGTCCGCGCCGTCGCATTGCACCGCAAGAACAAGACAGCCGCGCACCACGTCGCCGTCGAGCCGCACCGTGCAGGCCCCGCACACGCCGTGCTCACAACCGACATGCGTGCCGGTCAGCGCCAGATCGTCGCGGAGGAAATCGACCAGGGTCTTGCGCGCCTCGACGCGGGCGGAAACATCCTCGCCGTTCACGCGGACATTAATGTCGAGGTGGTGCGCGCTCATGCGGAGTCCCGGCGGCCGCTTAACCGGCTGATTGATAGCATCGGGAACCGGGTCTGTCATTTCAGGCGCATCGCACCTGACGCAGACGACCGCTTGCGCCGGTGCCCGCTTACGGATTTGCTACCGTCTCGCCGAAGGCAGCCGGCGGGTCGCTGCCAGAAAATGAGGGCTTAGACCGTGCCGGACAGTTTGACCGATCTGATCACCGACCTGGCGGTTGCCAACCGCATCCTTGGCCATGAAGGTGTGCTCGACGCCTTCGGCCATGTCAGCGTGCGCCATCCGGATGATCCGGGCCGCTACCTTCTGTCGCGGTCGCGCGCGCCGGCCCTAGTCGAGCCCGACGATATCCTCGAATACACGCTCGATTCCGAGCCGGTGAAGCCGCCGATCACGCGGCCTTACTCGGAGCGCGTCATTCATGGCTGCATTTATCAGGCGCGGAGCGACGTCGTCGCGGTATGCCATCATCATGCCGCTGCGGTTTTGCCGTTTTGCATCGCCGGCAAGCCGATCAAGCCGGTGTTTCATCTCGGGGCGGTGATTGGCGATGAAACTCCGATGTGGGACCAGCACGACGAGTTCGGCGACACCAATCTTCTGGTGGTGAAGCCGGAAGAAGGTCGATCGCTGGCACGCGCGCTTGGTCAGCAGGCGGTGGTGCTGATGCTGCGTCACGGCGCCACCGTCGTCGGCCACTCATTGAAGGACCTAGTGTTGCGCTCGATCTTCATTTGCCAGAATGCCGAGTATCAGCTGCGCGCGCACATGCTCGGCTCGGCATCGCCGTTGTATCCCGGCGAGATCAGACAGGCCGACGTGCTCCATCAACAGCGGGCCGGGGTGGACCGGGCTTGGGAATATTATTGCGTGCGGCTCAAGAACAGCGGCGGCTGGCCGCCGAAGGCCACCGCGAAGGCGGCGCGCGCCAAGCCAAAGGAGCCAAAGGCAGCTCCGGCGACACGTTCCCCCGCCAAGAAAAAACGGAAGCGATAACGTGATGAGGCCGTCACGGCGGCGCATTGTACCGATGCTCGCGGGGCTGTTTGCCGCGCCGCTCGCGGTGCGAGCCGGCTCTGCGATGGCCGCAGAGAATGCCTTTCCCGACGGCTTCGTGTGGGGTGCTTCGACCTCGAGCTATCAGATCGAAGGCGCGGTCGATGTGGACGGCCGCGGCAAGAGCATTTGGGACGTTTTCTGCGACACACCGGGCCGGGTGAAGAACGGCGACACCGGTGAAATCGCCTGCGACCACTACCACCGCTGGCCCGAGGACATCGAACTGCTCGCGCGCGGCGGTTTCAACGCCTATCGTTTTTCAACGGCGTGGCCGCGAATCCTGCCGGCCGGGACGGGCATGGTCGAGGCGCGTGGCCTCGATTTCTATGACCGGCTGGTGGATGGCCTCCATGCCCGCGGCATCACGCCGTGGCTATGCCTCTATCACTGGGACTTGCCGCAGGCGCTGCAGGAAAAAGGCGGCTGGGTTAACCGCGACATCGCTGAAAAATTCGCCGATTACGGCCGCATCGTGGCTCGCCGCCTCGGCGATCGGGTCAAGCACTGGGCGATGTTCAACGAGCCCAATGTGCATGCGCTGTTCGGCTACGGCATGGGCAGCCACGCGCCCGGCCTCACCGGTCTGTCGAATTTTCTAGCGGCGATTCACCATCAGAACCTCGCGCAGGGGCGTGCGCTGCAGGCGCTGCGCGCCGAACGAGGAGATTTTAGGCTCGGCACCGTTATTTCGCTGCAGCCGACCCGGCCGTCGCCGGGTCACGAAGCGGACAAGACTTCAGTTGCGCGCTTCGATGCGTTCTGGAACGGCGCCTTCCTCGATCCGCTTTTTAAGGGCTTTTACCCGGTCGAGATGGCGGGTGAGATGGCTCCGCTGGTCGTTAACGGCGACCTGGAAACGATCAAACAACAGGTCGATTTCCTCGGCGTCAATTATTACGCCCCGGCTTATGCAGCCGACGCGCCGCAAAGTCTGTTCGGCGCATGGTTTGGCGCCGTACCCGCCGGTACGCGCTTTACGGCCATGGGCTGGCCGATTGATGCCGGTGGACTGACCGAAATATTGATCAGCCTGCGCGACCGCTACGGTGATCCGGAACTTTATGTGACCGAGAACGGCGCCTGTTATGCCGATCCGCTCGCGTCTGACGGCACTGTGCACGACGAGGATCGCATCGCCTATCTGCGCGAGCATCTGGCCGCCGCGGGCGCAGCGCTCGCGGCCGGCGTCAAGCTGCGCGGCTATTTCGTTTGGTCACTCCTGGACAATTTCGAGTGGTCGGAGGGTTACACCAGGCGGTTCGGCATCATTCACGTCGATTTCAAGACACTCAAACGCACGCCCAAGGCGTCGTTCGCCTATCTCGCCGAAGTGGTCCGCGGCCACGGCTGATTTTTCTGCTCCGTCTCAGCCGATGAGTGCTTTGGTGAACTGGCGGATGTTGTAGCGCATCATGTCGATGTAGGTCGCCGCCGGGCCGCCCAGTTCCGACAAAGCGTCGGAATAGAGTGTACCTCCGACGGCCGCGCCGGTTTCGCGGGCGATCTGATCCATCAGCCGCGGATCGCTGATGTTCTCCAAAAACACCGCGGGAATTTTTTGCTTCCTGATCTGGGTAATAATCTTGGCGATGTCTTTCGCCGACGGCTCGGCTTCGGTCGAAACTCCTTCCGGCGTGATGAAGGCCATGCCGTAGGCGGCGCCGAAATAGCCAAAGGCGTCGTGGGTGGTGATGATCTTGCGGCGGCCGGCGGGAATTTCGGCGATTGCCGCTCTGACTTCGTTTTCCAGTTCGTCGAGTTTGACCAGATAGGTTTGCGCGTTGGCGTCGTACGCCGCTTTGCCCGCTGGATCGACCGCGATCAGACCGTCGCGGATGTTGGCGACATAGATCTTGACGTCGGCAACGGATTGCCAGGCATGCGGATCGATTGCGGTGTGGCGGCCGGACTTCTCTTGCTCCTCCATCTGGCGCGGCGCGATACCTTTGTTAACGACGAACATTGGCGCCTTGGCGTTTGACGCAGCAACCAGCCGCGTCATCCACCCCTCAAGGCCGAGACCGTTGACGAATACGACTTTGGCCGCCGCGAGTTTTCTGGCGTCGCCCGGCGTGGGCGAATAGACGTGGACGTCGCCGTTCGGTCCGACCAGGGTCTCGACCTCGACACGGTCGCCGCCGACGTTGCGCACCAGATCGCCGAGGATGGAGAAGCTGGCGACCGCTTTGATTTTGCCTTGCTGAGTGTTCGCAGCGGTTGCTTGGGGGGCGACCAGCGCCGTAATGCCCGCCAGCAAAAAGCTACGTCGCGCGATCATCGCAAACTCCCGTATCGCTCGCCGCCGCTTAAGCTTCGAGATGGCGCTGCGGCAAAGCGAGCCAAAGCAGGCCGCCCACCGGACCGAACACGACTGACAGCGCATAAAGCGCGCCCGCGACCAGGATGATGGCCGGTCCCGATGGCAAATTGGCGTGATAGGAAACGAGCAGGCCGGCATAGCTGGAGATCGCCGCGCCGACGATCGCCACACCGATCATGGCGGTGATGTCGCGCACCCAGAATCGAGAAATAATGGCCGGCAGCATCATGATGCCGACGGCAAGCAATGTGCCGAGCGCCTGAAAGCCGCCGACGAGATTCAAGACGACCAGCGCAAGGAAGGCGATATGGGCCGGTCCGCCGGCCCGGCTCACCGAGCGCAAATATCCGGGATCGACACATTCGAGCACCAGCGGCCGCCAGATCAGCGCGAGCACCAGAAGCGACACACTGGTGATGCTGACGATCAGCATGAGCGCCGGATCGTCGATCGCCAGCACCGAGCCGAACAGAAAATGCAGCAGATCAACATTGCTGCCCTTGACCGAAACGATGGTAACGCCGAGCGCAAGCGAGATCAGAAAGAACGCAGCGAGCGAGGCATCCTCTTTGAGCAGCGTCGCCCGCGCGATCAGGCCGGCGCCGAAGGCGATCAGGAAGCCGGCGATCAGGCCGCCGCCGGCCATGGCGAACAGGCTCAGGCCGGCGAGCAGAAAGCCAATCGCCGCGCCCGGCAGAATTGCGTGCGCCATGGCGTCGCCGATCAGGCTCATGCGCCGCAGCATCAGGAACACCCCGACCGGAGGCGCCCCCAGCGCCAGCGCAAGCGAGCCGACCAGCGCACGGCGCATGAATTCGAAATCGGCAAACGGCGCGATCAGGGCGTCGTAGAGCATAAGCGACTTCAAGCCGCCTCGACGGCGCAGGCTTCGGCGTGCTCGTCGAAGGCCTCGCACATGCGGCGCGCCTTGTTGAGGTTCTCCGCCGTCAAAACATCTCGCGTTGCGCCCCAGGCGACCGGCTCGCGGGCGAGCAAGAGACTTTGCGGAAACGACGCTTTCACCAGATCGATGTCGTGCAGGGCCGCAATCACGGTGCGCTGTTCGCTGTGCCAGCGCCGCACCAGGTTGAGAAGGTCCGCCGAGGTTTTCGCGTCGATTGCGGTAAAAGGTTCGTCGAGCACGATCAGTTGCGCGTCCTGCAGCAGCAGGCGGGCGAACAGCATGCGCTGCATCTGACCGCCGGAGAGGGTGCCGATCGGGCGCTGCTCGAATCCGGTCAGTCCAACCGCGGCAATTGCGGCTTCGATCGTGGCCTGATCTGTGTTGCCGATCCCAGCAAAAAGCCCTTTCCGCCGCCACAGCCCCATCGCCACCATGTCGTAGACGCTGATCGGAAACGAGCGGTCGATGTCGGCGATTTGCGGCAAATAGGCGATGTCGTGCGTGTGGAGACCGTTGCGCTCGATACTGCCGGCAAGCGGCTTGAGGAAACCGACGATGCCCTTGAACAGGGTCGACTTGCCGGCCCCGTTGGGACCGACAACCGCGACCAGCGCGCCTTTCTCCACCGCGCCGCTGAGATGATGCACCGCCGGGTGGCGCTCATAGCCGAGCGTGAGATTACGGAACAAAAGTTCTGGCATGGTCATCTGTGTTCAGGACATGACGCTTTTTCAGGACATGGCGCCTTCAGTGAATTGCCCACAGCGCCGACAACCAGATCAGCGCAAGCAGCACGCCAGCGACCGCGATCCGTTGCGGCGCAGAGAGCCGCAGCAGCGATGGCTTGATCGTTGGGGATGGGTGGATCGCGCCGCTGTGATGGTGGTGGGTCATCTTGTAACAATATAACATTACATTTCCGGGTTGCCAATCGGCCGGCAGCGCGCGAACGGGAAATCGCTTCGTCGCCCCGCCCGGCGCAATGACGTATTTATGCGTGGCGGCCCGAACGCGCGCAGGGCGGAACAATGAGCGATCAATGAGCGAGCAAAACGGCCGCACTGTCTGCGTCGGCGAAGCGCTGATCGAGTTGGCGCGTGGGACTGATGGTAGGTTCGGGCTGTCCTGCGGCGGGGACACATTCAACACCGCCGTTTATCTCGCCCGCGCCGGCGTCGATGTCGCATTCGCCACAGCGCTCGGTGACGACGGCTATTCGGACAGCATCGTCGCGCTCGCCGCCGCCGAAGGGGTCGCCGCGAACCTCATGCTGCGCGTGCCGGGCCGGTTGCCGGGGCTCTGCCTTGTCGAGGACGGTTCCTCCGGCGAGCGCAGCGCTCATTATTGGCGCGACAGCGCGCCGGCGCGCGACCTGTTCGAGTTGCCGGAATGGATGCAGGTTGCGCAGAACCTCATGGCGGCGCGGCTGATCTATTTCTCCGGGATTACGCTATCGCTCTACTCCAATAACGGCATCGGCCGCTTTCTTGCTTTGCTGGAAGCCGCGCGCCAGCAGGGCGCCAAAGTGGCGTTCGACGGCAATTTTCGGCCGCGCGGCTGGCAAGGCGACCTCGCGCGGACGCGAACCGTGTTCATCGAAGCGCTCAAGCGTGTCGATATCGCGCTGCCGACCTTCGATGACGAGGCGGTGCTTTGGGGCGACCCTTCGCCGGAGGCGACGGTGGCGCGGCTGCAAGCGTTCGGGATTGGCGAGGTCGTGGTGAAAAATGGTCCGAACAGCGCGCTGATCGCCGCTGGCGGCGCGCCGGAATTCGTGCCGGTGCCGGAAGTGATGGTGCCGGTCGATGCAACTGCTGCCGGCGACGGCTTCAACGCCAGCTATCTTGCGGCGCGGCTTTCGGGCTCGGACGCCGCGCAAGCCGCAAGCGCCGCGCATCGGCTTGCCGGCGATGTCATCCGCCATCAAGGCGCGCTGGTTCCCCGCACGGCCGTTGCGCTGCACTAGCCGTACGACAGACGACGGATGACAGCGGACGGAGGAAATAAGATAATGATGATAGTGAGGTGATGACCGATAGGTGAGGCTGCGACTGCGCTGGACTTTTTCGCCTGTTGTCTGTCAGCCGTTGTCTGTCATCCGTTCGGGAGGAAGATCCATGCAACGCTTCGCCATTGCGCTCGCCGCCATCTTCGCCCTCGCGCTCGGGATGCCGGCACGTGCCGACGAGCCGATCATCATCAAGTTCAGCCACGTCGTGGCGCCCGATGCGCCCAAGGGCAAGGCCGCGATCCGGTTCAAGGAATTGGCCGAGAAATACACCAACGGCCGGGTCAAGGTCGAAGTCTATCCGAACTCCTCGCTCTATAAGGACAAGGAGGAGCTTGAGGCCCTGCAGCTCGGTTCGGTGCAGCTGCTGGCACCGTCGATCTCAAAGTTCGGTCCGCTCGGCGTCAAGGAATTCGACATTTTCGACCTACCGTTCCTGATGAGCGACGACGTGCATGCGCGGCAGATGATGGCGAGCCCGATGATGGTCGACCTCAACAAGAAGCTTGAGGCCAAGGGTGTTTCGCCGCTGGCTTACTGGGACAATGGCGCACACGTTTACACCTGCAACAAACCACTGATCTTGCCGGATGACTTCCGTGGCCTGAAAATGCGCATTCAGGGCAGCAAGGTGCTCGAGGCGGTGGCGCGAGAACTCGGCGCACTGCCGCAAATTCTGCCGTTCTCGGCGGTCTATCAGGCGTTGCAGACCGGCGTCGTCGACGGCGAAGACAACGTTCCGTCGAACATTTTGACGCAGAAGTTCTATGAGGTGCAGCGCTATCTCACCGTGTCCCACCACGGGCGGCTCACCTACGCGCTGGTGACCAATAAGAAGTTCTGGAATTCGCTGCCGCCGGATGTGCGCGAGCAACTTGATCGTGCCGTGAAAGAGACCACCGTATTCTTCAATGCCACCGCCGAAAAAGACAATGCCGACGCGCTGGAAAAAATCAAAGCGTCGGGCAAGACCGAGGTGCACGTGTTGACCGAAGCTGAAAGGAAAGCCTGGATCGCCAAGCTGATGCCGGTCCATGCCGAAATGCAAGCTCGGTTCGGCAAAGACTTCATCGAGCGAATTTATAAGGCCTCCGGCTTTACGCCGCCGCAATCTTAAAACCGGCGGGCCGCTTCCTCGGTAGCGTTTGCGTACGGGGATCGCCGGTGTTCAATCGCATTCTCGACCGCCTTGAAGAGTGGATCATCGCTCTTCTGATCGGCGCAGCGACGGTCCTGACTTTCGTTGCGGTCGTCCACCGCTACGGCGCGAGCAACTCGGCGGTCCTTGCCCGCTGGGCGGCGATGCACGGTTTTGTCGTTCTTGCACACGCGTCGGATCGGGTCTTCACCTCGCTCGCCGCGATCAATCTGTCGTGGGCGCAGGAACTCGCCACCTACATGTTCGTGTGGATGGCCAAGTTCGGCGCCGCGCTTGGCGTGCGCACCGGCATCCATGTCGGCGTCGATGTCTTCGTCAAGCGCCTGTCGCCGCCGGCGCGCCGGCCGGTGATCGTGTTTGCACTGCTGTGCGGCGCGCTGTTCACCGGTGTCATCGGCACGCTCGGCGCGGTTTACGTGCACGACCTCGACCCCGATGAAGTCTCGCCGGAGCTCGAATGGCCAAGCTGGATCATCTATCTCTGCATTCCGCTCGGCTCGTATCTGATGTGCTTTCGCTTTCTGCAGGTGATGTGGCGCTACCTGCGCACCGGGCTGGTGCCGCATCAGGGGCACGGCGTCGAGTATGAGGCCCCAAGCCCTGACGCGATCGTGCCGACCGCGGAGGCGGCGGCTCGATGATCGCCTTCACAACCACCTCCAAGCCGTCGGCGGCGCGGCCGTTCGGCGACGCGGTCATGGTAGGGCTGATCATCGCTATGCCGATCGCGCTGGCGCTGATCTGTTTCGCGGCACGGCTTCATATCATCGACCTGTCGCACACCGTGCGCGCCGAACTCCTGTTCGCGCTGTTGCTCGGGCTGATGGCAACCGGCATGCCGATCTCGATTTCGCTCGGCCTTTCGGTTTTGACCTATTTGTTCATCCTGTCCGACGTCGATCCGAAGATGGTGGGCCTGAAGCTCTTCACCAGCCTCGATCGCTTCGAGATCATGGCGATCCCGTTCTTCATCCTGGCCGGCAATTTCCTCACCACTGGCGGCGTCGCCCGCCGCATGATCGATTTCGCCACCTCGCTGATCGGGCATTGGTACGGCGGTCTTGGCCTTGCCGGTGTCGTTGCCTGCGCGCTGTTTGCCGCGCTCTCCGGCTCGTCGGTGGCGACCGTCGTCGGTATCGGCTCGATCATGCTGCCGGCGCTGCTGCAAAACGGCTACCCGCCGCGCTTCGGCGCCGGCGTCATCGCCACATCCGGCGCACTCGGCATTCTGTTTCCGCCCTCGGTCAACCTCGTAATCTACGCGGTCGCGACCAGCGGCATGCAGCCGCGCGGGCCGGATGGCGCCGTCGTCGATTCCGCCTCGGTCGGCCAGTTGTTCATGGCCGGCGTCGTTCCCGGCCTGATCCTTGCCACCATGCTCGGCGCGACGACCTGGTTTCGCGCCTGGCGCAAAGATTATCCGCGCATGGCGCGCGCCAGCTGGTCCGAATGTTGGCGCGCCTTTCGGGAGAGTTTTTGGGGGCTGTTCCTCATCGTTTTGGTGCTTGGCGGCATTTATTCGGGCCTGTTCACGCCGACCGAAGCCGCCGCCGTGGCCGCGGTCTATGCGTTCGTCATCGCGGTGTTCGTCTACAAGGGATTGAAGCTCAGCGAAGTGCCGGCAGTGCTGCTCAAGGCGGCGTCGATGAGCGCGATGATCCTCTACATCATCACCAATGCGGCGGTGTTCTCCTGGCTTTTGACCTCGGAGCAGATTCCGCAATCCATGGCCGGATGGATGACGGCACAAGGGTTCGGCATGATCGCGTTCCTTTTGGTCACCAACATCGTGCTGCTGGCGGCCGGCAACTTCATGGATCCGGCGGCGATCGTCCTGATCATGGCGCCGATCCTGTTTCCGATGGGAGCTGCGCTCGGCGTCAACGCGGTTCATCTCGGCATTCTGATGGCGGTGAACATGGAAGTCGGTCTGTGTCACCCTCCGGTCGGGCTCAACCTTTATGTCGCCTCCGGCATCACCGGCATGGGCATTGCTGAACTGACGGTGGCGGTGCTGCCGTGGCTCGCGACCATGCTAATTTTTCTGGCGATGGTGACTTACATCCCCGCACTGTCGCTGTGGCTGCCGCATTTGTTAGGCATGCTGTAGCCCGTCGCCGTGACCAACGTTTGCCCACCCATCGACATCGTCGCCGACCTCTGGCGACTCGGCGGCGGCAGTGATGCGGCGCTTGATAATCTGAAACTGTCCGGCGGCGATCCCGTGCTGCCGTCTTCATTCCGCGTCGGCACTGCGGCTCAGGCCAGCATTGCCACCGCGGGTCTGGCTGCGGCCGAGTTGCGGCATTGCCCGGGCGCGCCGCGGCAACAAGTCAGCGTCGACATGCGCCACGCCGCGGTCGAATTTCGCAGCGAGCATCATCTGACCATTAACGGCGAAGCGCCGGCGAACTATGGCGATCCGCTGTTTCGCGCCTACCGCACCGGTGACGGTGGCTTTGTGCGGCTGCACATGAATTTTCCGCATCATCGCGACGCGGTCCTCAAGCTGCTTGTTTGTGCGCCGACGCGCGAGGCCATTGAGACCGCGCTCGGCAAATGGGAGGCCGTCGCCTTCGAGACCGAGGCTTACCAACGCGGCTGTGTTGTCGCCGCGATGCGCACGCCGGAGCAATGGGCGCAACATCCGCAGGCGGCGGCGATTGCCGCCATGCCGCCCGTGCGGATCGAGAAGATCGGCGACGCGCCGGCTCGGCCGCTGCCGCACGGTCCGCGCCCGCTGTCCGGTCTTCGCGTGCTTGACCTGACCCGCATCATCGCCGGTCCGGTCGCTGGACGCGTGCTCGCCGCGCACGGAGCGGACGTGATGCTGATTTCCGCGCCCGGTCTGCCGTTCATCGACTGGCTGGCGAAGGATACCGGGCGCGGCAAACTTTCCGCTTACGCCGACATCACGACACCGGACGGCCGGACAGCATTGCGGCATCTGATCAAAGACGCCGATATCTTCGTGCAGGCGTTTCGGCCGGGTGCGCTTGCCGCACGCGGCTTTGGTCCGGAGGACGTCGCGGCGCTCCGTCCCGGCATTGTCTATGCTTCGTTGTCGGCCTATGGCGATGCCGGGCCATGGGCATCGCGCCGCGGCTTCGACTTGCTGGTGCAAACCGCAACCGGCTTTAACTCTGCAGAAGCACAGGCGGCCGGCGTGGAGGGCCCGAAGGAATTGCCCTGCCAGGCGCTCGATCATGCTTCGGGATATTTGTTGGCATTCGGCGCGATCATGGCGCGCATCCGCCAGGCGCGCGAGGGCGGCAGCTGGCTGGTGAGCGTCTCACTCGCCGGGACCGGGCGGTGGATTTGGAATCTCGGCCGGGTCGCAGGCGGATTTGCCGGTCCGCTGCCATCGCGCGATGACGTGGCGGATTTGTTGGAGATCAGTCAATCACCGTTCGGTCTGATGAGCGGCGTGCGACATGCGGCGCAATTGTCCGAAACACCCGCAGCGTGGATCCGGCCGTCGATCCCGCTCGGGACCGATCCGCCGCTCTGGCCCTCAGTCGCGGAAATCGCCCGGCCGTAGCTCGATCGCTACACCGTGCGGGGTGCGTTCGCACGCACGCTGCCACGCATCGCGAGTCCGGGCGAGCGTCTGCGCATCGGCCAACCCTTTGTTCGCGAGGATGCGTTCGAGCGCGGCGAGCCAATGATGGTAATAGGTCTCGCCGGTGTCGGGATCGCCGGCAGCTTGCGCTTTTTTGATCTCTTCGCCGAGCGTGGCAGCCCATTCGCCCCAGGTAAACAGGCCGCGCTCGTTAAGCGAAACTGCGAGCGCAAAAGCTTGCGCTTCCCAAGGCTCGCGGAATACCGGGCCGTCGTCATTGCGCGGGATGGTTTGCACGGCTTGCGTCGCGCGGTGCGTTGCGGCGTCGGCCGGCATCGCTAGGCTGCCTCCAGATACGGCTCGAACGCCTCGATCGACACTTTCAGCGTCGGATCGGTTGCCTCGCCCCATAATTCGCGGCCATCGAACAGCACCGTGTACAGCCATTGCGGGTCTTCGCCCAAACCGATCGCGACCGTATCGGGGAACACGTGACAACCGCGTACGGCCTCGATCACGCCGACGCGGCCGCGGGCGTAGCGCGGCAGGCGGGTATGCGTGGCCGGATGAATGTTTTTCGCGCGCACCCGGTCGCCGGGTTTGAAGCGGGCAGGGGCGTTCGCCGGCCGGGCGAACGAACCTCGGGTTAGCGAACCGGCCACAGCGGCGGTGCCGAGCTTGCGTGCGAGCGGCGTACCAGGGCGCAGCGCGTGACCGGCGGCGATCTCATCGGCGCCGGTAAGGCCAAGCGCAGCGAGGTTGCTTTCCAGTCCCAATTCCCATCTTTTGTAATAGGAGCAGGAGAGATAAACCTCTGGCGGCAACTTCTCCTGCGCGCTGCGCGACCGATCGATCGGCCAGATTCCGGTAAAGCTGATGGCGCGCGTCATCGCGAACACGCGGCCTTCCCATTTTTCGTGAAAGACCGGCTCGTTTGGCTCGGGCTCGACTTTGCCGAAGCCGTGCATGCCGCCCATGTCGTGAATGCCGTCCATCACGCGACCTCACCGGGGGTTTTCGGCAGGCCAGTCCCGATCATGCTGTCGCGTGTCACCAGCGTCGCGAGTTTTTCTTCGCTCCAGCCGTCAGTACCGGGCGGGCGCATCGGCAACACAATAAAGCGCGTCTCGGCCGTCGAATCCCACACCCGGATTTGCGTGTCGGCCGGCAAGCTAACGCCGAAGTCGGCCAGCACGCCGCGCGGATCGTTGACCGAGCGCGCACGATAGGGCGCCGATTTGTACCAGACCGGCGGCAGGCCGAGCACTTCCCACGGATAGCAGGAGCACAACGTGCACACGATCATATTGTGGAGTTTCGGCGTGTTCTCGACCGCGATGAGGTGATCGCCGACACGGTTGAGCAAGCCGAGGGCCAGCACCGCCTTGGTCGCATCCTCGATCAGCGCCCGTCTGAAGGCCGGATCGGTCCAGGCCTTGGCGACGACGCTGGCGCCGGTGTGCGGGCCGATCTTGGTTTCGTAGGCCTCGATTACCAGATCAAGCGCGGCCGGATCGATGTAGCCCTTCTCGGTCAGCACGGTCTCGAGCGCCCGCACGCGCAGCTGCATCTCGGACAGTTCCGAGCCGTGCTCGTGAGGGTCGTCGTGATCATGATCGTGCGTCATCGTCCGCCTCTCCATATCGGCGTTCCGGAATGGTCATTATAGTGCAGCCGGATGTGATGTCACATCGCGCAAACCTGTTCGTCCGGGTGACCATGCCGACGCCGTTCAAACGCATCGCCGATAGCATCGACCGCATCAACACGGCGATTGCCCGGGCGGCGATGTGGTGTGCTTTGTTTATGGTGGTGGCCGAGTTTGCCACCGTGGTGATGCGCTATGTGTTCGGCGTCGGTTCGATCGCCCTTCAGGAAGCGGTGCTCTATGCGCAGGCGGCTTTATTTCTGCTCGGCGCCGCCTGGACGCTGCAAATCAGCGGTCATGTTCGCATCGACGTTTTCTACGCGCAGGCGCAGCCGCGGACGCGGGCGCTCGTCGATCTCTGCGGCGCGCTGGTCTTTCTGATGCCGTTTGCATTCGCGCTTGCGATCGTGTCGATACCGTACGCCGCGCGTTCATGGAGCATTCTCGAACATTCCCGCGAGGCGAGCGGCCTGCCGTTTGTTTATCTGCTGAAGTCCCTTATCCCGCTGTTTGCCTTCCTGATCGGCCTGCAGGGCGTGTCGCAGGCGCTCCGTGCGGCGCTGGTTTTGATCGAGCCGTCCGCGCGCCCGCCCTCATCCTCTCCCGCCCGCGGGCGAAGTTGAGGAACGGCTGAATCATGGGTGAGGGGCTCGCCGTCGCGATGGTGCTCGCGGTCTGCGCGGTGCTGCTGGTCGGCTATCCGGTGGCGCTCACGCTCGGCGGCGTGTCGCTGATCTTTGCGGCAATCGGCGCTGCAGCGGGGGCGATGGACCTTTCCCTCCTCGGCGCGCTGCCGGAACGCATTTTCGGCATCATGAACAACGACGTGCTGCTGGCGATCCCGCTGTTTGTCTTTATGGGGGTCATGCTGGAACGCTCGCATATTGCCGAGGAGCTCCTGGAAACCATGGGCCGCCTGTTCGGCTCGGTGCCGGGCGGGCTTGGTATCGCGGTCACCATCGTTGGGGTGCTTCTGGCGGCGGCCAAGGGCATCGTCGGCGCGACCACGGTGACGATGGGATTGATCGTGCTGCCGACGATGCTGCGCCACGGTTACGACAAGGCGCTGGCCGCAGGCACGGTCGCGGCTACCGCGACCTTAGCGCAGATTTTTCCGCCAGCGACCGTGCTGATCCTGCTCGGCGACCAGCTCAGCAACTCTTATCAGGCGGCGCAGTTGGCGCAGGGCAATTTCGCGCCGCAGACCGTCTCGGTGGCCGACCTGTTCGCTGGCGCCATCATTCCGGGCCTAATTCTGGTCCTGCTGTACCTGCTTTATTTGATCGCCATGGCGATGCTCTTCCCGAAGCGATTGCCGGCGATCGCACCGGACCCCGCCGCCCCCCATGGTCTGGCTTTGGCGCGCCGGTTGGTCGCGGTTCTGATCGCGCCGCTGTTGCTCATTCTCGCCGTGCTTGGTTCCATTCTCGGCGGCGTCGCGACGCCGACGGAAGCCGCCTCGGTCGGCGCTGTCGGCTCGATCCTGCTCGCGGCGCGTAAATCCGGCGCTGCGGGCCTTTTGCTGCCGGTGCTGGCGCGGACCACGGAAATCACCAGCATGATCTTTTTGATCCTGATCGGCGCAACGCTGTTCAGCCTGGTTTTCCGCGGCCTCGGCGGCGACGTTTTGATCGAGCGGGCGCTCACCAATCTGCCGGGCGGCGTCGGCGGCGCGACGCTCGCGGTGATGGCCGCACTGTTTGTGCTTGGCTTCGTGATGGATGCCTTCGAGATTATTTTCGTCGTGGTGCCGATCGTAGCGCCGGTGCTGCTGAAAATGCCGGGTGTCAATCCGGTTTGGCTCGGCATTATGATCGCGATGAACTTGCAGACCTCCTACATGCATCCGCCGCTAGGGCCGACATTGTTTTATCTGCGCGGCGTGGCGCCGCCGGAGGTGACGACGCGGGATATTTACGTTGGCATCATTCCTTACGTGGTCATCCAGCTCGTCATGCTGCTGGCGCTGTGGTTCCTGCCCGGACTTGCGACCGTCCTGCCGCACCGGCTCTACGGTTCGTGAAGCAGGCTCGGCTTCGGCTGGTAAGGACCGCTTTTTGCAAAATCGCTGTCAGACTGGCTGACTGATTCCCACCAATTCGGTATCCTGCGGTTCCAGCCTCACCACCGAATTCGCCCAGCCGGGGATGTTGTTATGATTGATTTTGCCATGATTCAGTCAAAGCTTTCGCAATACTGCTCAGCCGCAATCAACGGGAACGGGGCTCCATTGCATCTTGCGCGCCGGCTTGCTGCTGCTGCGACAGCGTTTTTGCTGATTTCGACGGCATTTATCGTCTTGCTTTTCTCAGGTGTGGACGCGCGTGCCGGAGGCCTTTTCGGCACCTGCCCCGACGCCGGCGATCTCGCGGTGTTACCTTCCCCGCTTTCGCCG
Source organism: uncultured Alphaproteobacteria bacterium (assembly GCA_963791955.1). Taxonomy (GTDB): domain Bacteria; phylum Pseudomonadota; class Alphaproteobacteria; order Rhizobiales; family Xanthobacteraceae; genus BOG-931. The sequence continues at coordinate 129,919 of CAWBUO010000012.1, read as the reverse complement.
TGGCGGGGGGCGCCGTTGCACGTCGTGTTCGCTGCGGAAAAGCCGATGGAGGGCGAGCTTTCGCTGATCGCGCCCGATGGAAGCGTGGCGGCAAGATCGCGTGGGCGGTACGGCGGGCCGCCGTATTTCTGGTTCGCGGAAGTCGCATCTCCGGCGCCGGGAACGTGGCGCGCTCAGCTCGCGCCCGCCGGATGCAGCGCGATCACCCGCGACATCGCCGTCAGCGACACGGCACCACCGCGGCCGCGCGCCACGCCGGGCAGCATATGGCCGCTGCGCAGTAGCTGGAATCGCGCGACGGAGAATTTGTATTCGGCGTGGATCGAGAAGCTGTTCGACGCGCCGCTCGATGCCGAACCGTCGTGGCCGGCGCTGTACAACGTGTTGCGCGATCGATCGCGCAATTTTCTGTTCAACTATCTGGGTGCCGGCGAAGACGAAATAGCAATGACCCTTCGCCCGGACTGCGCCGATCTGGTGTACTTTCTGCGCGCGTATTTCGCGTTCAAGATGGGGCTGCCGTTCGGCTACTCGAACTGCTCGCGCGGCGGCGGCGGCAAACCGCCGAAGTGCTTCGCATGGGCGAGCATTCAAAGCGCAAGCTCTTCGCCGTCGGACCGACGGTCCGCCGAACCTCAACCAACCAAAATTTCGTCGACGCCCGGCGAAGGCGAAGCGGCGAAGCCACGGGGGCTTGGTGCGTCGTTCGGCCGTTATTTACGCGTGGTCGCGGACGCCGTTCAGTCCGGATCGGTGCGTGTGTCCGCGACCGACGACAACACCGACTTTTATACTGTGGCGCTGAAGCAGGACACGCTGCGGCCCGGGACCGTGTACGCCGATCCGTACGGCCACGTGATGATGCTGGTACGGCGCGTGCCGCAGTCGGGCGGTGCAGCTGGCGTTTTCCTTGCGGTCGACGGGGAGCCCGACGGAACGGTCGCACGCAAGCGTTTTTGGCGCGGCAATTTCCTGTTTGCCCACGAACCCTCGCTTGGCAGTCCCGGATTCAAGCGTTTTCGGCCGATCGTGCGCGAGGGCAACGGCTCGTTGCGGCGGTTGACCAACGCCGAAATCGCGAGAGATCCGCAGTACGGCGATTTTTCGCTCGAGCAATCGCAGCTCGGTGTCGAAGACTTCTACGATCGCATGGATGACGTGATGTCGCCGGCGCCGCTCGATCCTCTGCGCGCCATGGAAGCGGCAATTTCCTCGCTGGAAGAGCAGGTGAAAACCCGGGTGGGGTCGGTCGAGAACGGGCGGAAATTCCAGAACAGCGGACATGGCGATGCGACCATGCCGGACGGCCCTTCGATCTTCGCGACCACCGGCGCGTGGGAGGATTTTGCGACGCCGGCCCGCGATTTCCGCCTGCTGATCGCGATAGATGTGGTGCGGGGGTTCCCGGATCGCGTCGCGCGGCAGCCGCAGCGATACGCCATGCCGATGGGAAGGAGCGTCGCCGACGTAAAGGCGGGATTGCAGAGTGCGCTCGCGTCCGAGCTTGCGGCGCGCAAGTTTTCCTATACGCGCAGTGACGGCTCGGCGTGGACGCTCACGCTTAAGGACGTGATCGACCGCGCGGCGGATTTTGAGATGGCGTACAATTTAAACGACTGTGTCGAACTGCGGTGGGCTGCGCCCGCCCAGAGCGAGGAGGCGTCGACTTGTAAGCGACATGCGCCGGCGGCGCAGCGCGCCAAGATGACGGAGTACCGCGCCTGGTTCCGCGGCCGGCATTGGCCAGCGCGCGCTACCTGATTAAGGCTGCCGCAACCGGTCGAGTACCGAGCTTGAGGCAAAGCCGTCCGGTATCTGGCCCGTTGCGATCTGGAAATTGCGGATCGCAACGCGCGTTCGCGGGCCGAGGAGTCCGTCGGGCGCGCCAACATCGAAGCCGCGGCGCGCCAGCAGCTGCTGCATCTCGTAGCGCTCACCGATCGAAAGCGCACGTTCGTCGCGCGGCCAACTCGCAATGAACGGTGTGCCGCCGGCGAGCCGGTCAGCCAGATGGCCGATGGCCAGCGCATACGCCTCGGCCGGGTTGTATTTCATGATGACGCGGAAATTCGGCAGCAGCAGGAAAGCAGGCCCGCGCGCCCCGGCTGGCAGAAAGACGTCGGCGCGGTCAGACAAGCGCGGGAATGGTTTCTCATTTGCCCGCCTGATGCCGAGCGCCTGCCACTGCCCAACCGACATCTGCCGCGAACGATCGGCCAGCAGATAATCGAAATTACGCGGCAGGACGATCTCATATCCCCAGCTGTCGCCGTTTGCCCAGCCGTCCATTTTCAGATTGTTCGCCGTCGAGCCAACGACGTCGGGAACGGAATCGACCACATTGCGCCGGCCGTCGCCGTCAAAGTCGATGGCGAAGCGCTTGAAGGAGGTCGGCATGAACTGGGTCGGTCCGAATGCGCCGGCCCAGGACCCGACCAGATGATCGGGCGCGACGTCGCCGCGCTGCAGGATTTCCAGCGCCGACAGGAATTCTTCGCGGAAATAGTCGCGGCGCCGGCCGATGCAGGCGAGCGTCGCGGTCGAGCGAAGGACCGAGCGGTCACCGGCCATGGTGCCATAGTTCGAACTCAACGCCCCAGATCGCCGCGACGATGTGTCGATCGACGCCGTAACGGCGCTCGGCGGCAGCGAAGACTTGGGCGTATTGCGTCAACAGGTCGCGGCCGCGTGCAATGCGGTCGTCGCTGACCAGCAAATCGAGATAGTCCCAGGTTGATTTGTTGAACTCCGGCTGGGCATCGAGCAGATCCATGATGCTCAAGTCCGGGGTCAACTCTGCGGTGTAACGCTCGAAATTAGCCCGCGAGACGCCGCGGTGCTCGGCCTGCGGCCATAGTCCGGCGAGGCAATTGCCGAAATCGGCGGCAGCAGCGCGGATCGCGTCCGCGGTCATCAAGGGGTTTCCCGATGCGCCAGATTGGCCGCTCCATTCACGTGCCCCGCTCGCCGGCACCGCAACCGAAGGTTTTGCCGGCGATTGGAGCAAGCGGGTCAGCCAGTTATCCGGTTTGTCTTGCGCCCAAGTCGTACCAGCCATGCTGACGCCAATCAGAAATACTGTGGCGAAGCGAAGGATTGGCGCGGAAATTGCCATGAATGATCTCTAGGAGGGTCCTTGAACGTCGATTTCGGTCTTTAAGGATAGCAAAGGGAATCCGTTATATGACTGCAGCTTTCATGTAGGTTTTTCTACAACCCATCCGGCGCAACGGCCGTTCATCGACCGGCAACCTGCCGGGAGTAAAGTGACAAACGGAAGCGACCTTAGAGACGGAAGCGGCCTTAAAGCGCCTTCCAATCGAGCTTGTCGTGTTTGCGTGCACAACGATTTAGGCAAGAAAACGTCTCACCCTTTCCCGACCCTTTGATCCCAACAGCAAAACATGAAACTTGTTCGTAAAGCCGTATTTCCCGTCGCCGGGCTCGGGACCCGCTTCTTGCCGGCGACAAAGGCCATGCCGAAGGAAATGCTGCCGGTGGTCGACCGTCCGCTGATTCAGCACGTCGTCGATGAGGCCCGCGATGCCGGCATCGAGCACTTCATCTTTGTTACCGGCCGCAATAAGGGCGTCATCGAGGACCACTTCGACCGCCAGTTCGAACTGGAAATGACGCTGTTGGAGCGACAAAAGCAAAAAGCTCTCGACATGCTCCGATATGATTTGCCCGCGCCCGGAACAACCAGCTTTACCCGCCAGCAGGAGCCGCTCGGTCTTGGGCATGCCGTGTGGTGCGCACGCGAACTCCTCGGCAACGAGCCGTTCGCGCTGCTGCTTCCGGATGTGCTGGTTCAGCACGAGCGCGGCTGTCTGGCGCAAATGATCGATGCCGCGCGCGAAATCGGCGAGCGCGCCAATATCGTCGCCGTCGAAGAAGTGCCGCTCGATCGTGTCGACCAATATGGCGTGGTCGGCGTCGGCGCATCCAAGGGCAAGCTGTTCTCGATCACCAGCATGGTGGAGAAGCCGCCGCGGGAACGGGCGCCGTCGAACCTCATCCTGACCGGTCGCTACATTTTGCAACCGGAGATTCTCGATCTGCTAGCGAAGCAGAACCGCGGCGCCGGCGGCGAGATCCAGCTTACCGACGCGATGATCGAACTGTCCCGGACCCAGCCGTTCTATGGCCTGAAGTTTGAGGGCCGCAGTTTCGATTGCGGCTCGAAGGTCGGCTTCCTCGCCGCCAATGTTTCGTACGCGCTGGCGCGTGAAGACATCGCGCCGGGGTTTCGCGAAGAGATCAAGAAAATCCTCGGTTAGGCTGATCGCGGGCGGCCACGCGCGCGAACGTTCAGCGCTGCCAGCGTAGGCCGAACAGGATCGACGTTGCCATAAACGAGTTTCCGGGCAGTGAAGCGGTCTGCCAATCCTCGCGCAATTCTGTCCTGATCTGCCATTCGCGGTTGAATTTGTAGATCGCGCCGATCGAGACAAAGTAGCGATTGTCGGTAAGACCGGAGCCGGCGTAATCGTCGGTGCCGAAGCCGAGCTTCATGACGCCGATCAGCCAGGTCCGGAATGCGTGATCGACTTCGAGGTTGACGTCGCGGCTGAACTCGCCCGACGCGTTGTCGACAGTCGTTTCGTAAACCTGTGAAGTGGCGGTGAGCTTGGCAGTGGTCAGCGCGGTCGCCTGCCAGATCAGGGTGCCGGCTGCGATCGGCCCGTTGATGTTCGGCAACGTCGGGTCCTGATAGTTGCGCTGCAGATAACCGAACGCCATTTCGCCGGTGAGCGTACCGAATAGATCGACTATGCTGCCGACTTTTACGGTAGTGCCAGTGGAGTCGCGCTGCAATCCGTTGCGATCGTACTCCTGGTCGTGAATCCGCTGGTCTTCCTGCACTTCGAGGAAAGGCTTCATTCCCGGATCGATTTCATAGCCGACCCGCAGGATGGCAGCGTATTGGTCGAAGTTGCGGTCGGCGTTGGTCGATGTTTGACCGTTGGTCAGCAGCGACGGGTCGTACGTGGCGCGGTCGATCGTGCCTTTGAGCGAATAAGAAAGCCGGTTGAATTGTTGCGCCAATCCGAGTGTGCCGCCGATGTCCTGGTTGATCGGCAGTTTGGCGAGCTCGGTCTGCAGGTTCGGGCTGCCGGGGTTGTCGGTCGCGACGATGATCCGATTTTCGAGCAGGATCTGCGTATCGCGCGTCACGTCGACGCGGCCGTCGATTTTGGAATTGAGAAACGGGACGTTCAGCGAGGGCACGAGACTGTTCGAGCCATACTCGCTGTAGGACCCGACGATGTCGGCGGTCAATGCATGACGGGCCCAATCCGAGGCGACTTGCAGCTCCGGCGCCGCGACAAAAAAGGCAGACGGCGGACCGGTCGGCGACCCATGTCCGGGATTAGTGCTGTAGGCGCCGGACAAATCGATTGACGGCAGCAGCAGAAACGATCCTGCGCGGATGCCGAGCGCCGCGTAGGGATCGTTTGTCCCGATCGGCAGCGGCTTTTGCGGCAGCGTCCCGACCGGGAAGGTGTTGAGCGGCGGCAATGTCGGCGCCGGCGTGGTCGCGGAATAGTCGAAGTATTCCGGCGGCGGAACCGGCAATGCGGCGCCGGGCCGGTTGGCGGCCGACAACGGATGCACTTCCGGCGGCGGATTGTTGATCGGTAGTTCGTTGGGTAGCGGCGGTACGACTGCGCCGGCGCGCCTCGCCGCGTTCTTCGGATAGACCTCCGGCAGCGGCAGCGGTTGCGGTGGGCGAGGTGGCGGCGGAGCGGGCAGGGCGTACGTCGGCACCGGCGCAAACGTAGCGCTGGATTGCGACCCGGCCGCAGCGGCCTGCGCGGCGCGCTTCTTTCTCTTGCTCTTTGGCGTGTTGGCCGCATCGTAACCGGTGTCGCCCTCTCCGAAGCGACTGGGACTGCCGTAAATGGGCGTCGCGCCAATACGCGAAGGCGCGATAAAGGCATTCGTTGGTGGGGCTTGGTTCGGAGCGGGCGTTGCTTGCCCGAGCCGCTGAAAGTGCGGCGGTGTTGCGGGGTTGCCTTGCAGCGAAGGCTGCAGCAGATCGGCCATAGGCGAGGGCGTCTGCGCCAGAGCAGGCGTCGGCGTGAGCCCGGTAGTCCAGGCAAGGAGCAGACCGGCCGCGCCTGCCGCCGCCCGATTGGCTGTCGCGAGCGACCGCAACGCCGCCAAGGCGCGCGCCATCCCCGCCGTCCGCCGCACCTCGGAAGCTGCCAAAGCCAACCACCGTCAGGGAGCAAGCCGGCGCACGGTTTTTCCCGTGCAGCGGCCGCGCGATGACCAGCACGGACCGCCCAGCGGCGCCCCGAATGGTTAACGGAATTAAAACGGCTATGGTTAACGAGAGGTTGATTTTGGGGCTCTAGCCGGAATGAGCTTGGGCGTCCCCTCGAGCGGGTGTGGCAATCACACCCAACCCTTGAGCTCGCGCATCGCGAGTTGCCAGATCATCAGCATGCCGGCCTCGCTGTCGTTGAGGCAGGGGATGGCGGCAAAGTTCTGACCGCCGTGGCGTTTGAAGACCTTCGCGTTCTCGACTGCGATTTCTTCCAGCGTCTCGAGACAATCGGCGGAGAAGCCCGGCGTGATCACGACCAGGTTCTTCACGCCTTTCTTGGCCAGCGCCTTGATCGTCTGAATGGTGTACGGCTGCAGCCAGCGGCTGCGGCCAAAGCGCGACTGATAGGTCATCATCAGCTTGGCTTCGTCGTACTTGAGCTGTTGGCGCAACAGCTCCGTGGTTCTGGCGCATTGGCTCTCGTATGGATCGCCCTTGTCCACATAGTCTTGCGGCATGCCGTGATACGATGCGACGATGACGTCCGGCTCGAACGGCAGCGCTTTCAGCTCGGCTTTGAGCGAAGAAGCCAGCACTTCGATGTAGTAGGGATCGTCGTAATAGGCCGGCATGATGCGAAGTGCCGGCTGCCGGCGCAGCCTCATCAGGAAGCGGAACGCCTCGTCGCAGACGGTCGCGGTCGTCGGCGCCGCATATTGCGGATAAAGCGGCATCACCAGGATGCGATCGCAGCCGCGGCCGACCAGTGCTTCGAGCCGCGAGGCAATTGAGGGCTGTCCGTAACGCATCGCCCAGTCAACGATGACGTGTTTGCCGAGCGGTTCGAGAATGCCCGAGAGTTTTTCCGCCTGCGAGCGCGTGATGGTCTTGAGCGGCGACTCGTCTTTCTCGTTGTTCCAGATTTTTTTGTAGTCGTGCACTTTGCGCCGCGAACGCACCGGCAGGATGATGCCGTAGAGGACGAGTTTCCACAGTACCGAGTTGTTCTCGATCACGCGTGGATCGGTGAGGAACTCTTTCAGATAGCGGCGGATCGCCCGCGGTTCGGCCGCATCGGGCGTGCCGAGATTGACGATAAGTACACCAATTCCAGCCGTAGTCGGCATCGCCTCCGCAAACGCACCGGAGTTTGCTGCGGGCTTGTCAACCGTGGCCGGGGTTTCAGCAGGAATTAGCGCGGGGACATCCATCGGAGCCTCCACCGGCAAAAATCCACCTGGCTCGACCGGTGCGTCAGTGCTGGCTGATTCCGCTCCGGGAGCTTTCGGTACTGCAACCAACGGCGCAATATTTGAGCTCTCAACATGTTGCGGCGAATTCGCGAGTTCGCCGGCGGACTTAGGCGTAGTCCCGAGAATCGAAGGTCGGTCGTTCATCCATCTAACATAAGCGATCGCCGACCGGCCTGCATGTGGGTTGGCGACACATTCTCAGACCCGTTTTGGCGGCGTTCACCGCCTGATTTGCGCGGGAACCCTCACTGGCGCAGGGATTTGGTAGCCGAGTCTCATTATGGCCTCAATCGCCAGACTGGTGTCCGCCATCGCGCACAATTTGGTGCTTCAACATGGAAAAAATCATGGTTCGCAGTCTCTGCCTCGCCTCCACGCTGTTGTTCCTCACCACTGCCGGCTGGGCGCAAAACAATCAATCGCCCTCGCCCGAGGAAAAAGCGTGCCGCGGCGACGCCCATCGCTTTTGCCGAGACGCACTTCCCGACGAATTTCGTGTGGCGTCATGCCTGCAGGAACATCGCGACCGGCTAAGCCGCGCTTGCCGCGCCGTCCTCGACGGCCACGGCATGTGACGCGTCATTCCCGGGCGCCGCCAAGCGGCGAACCAGGAATGACCGACTACTCCGCGGCTTTAAGCAGCGCTGGCGACCCGGTGTTGAACTGTTCGAACAGCGCGGCCTCATCCGCTTTGGCGGCAGCGAGGTGGCGCTGTTTGACATGGCCGAAGCCGCGGATTTTTTCCGGAATCGCGGCAAGCCCGACCGCGAGGTGGTGATTGTCCGGCGTCAGCGCGGCAAGCGCCTCGCCCAGCATGGCCTCGTAATCTTCGATCAGCTTGCGTTCGGAACGGCGTTCCTGCGAGCGCCCGAATGGATCGAGCGCGGTGCCGCGCAGGAATTTGAGCTTCGCCAGCAACCGGAACGCCGGCAATAGCCACGGCCCGAAACTCATCTTGCGCGGCAGACCGGTGGTCTTGTCGCGGCGGGCCAATAGCGGCGGTGCGAGATGAAATTCGAGGCGCAGTTTCTCGCCGGAGAACGCACTCTCCACCTGCTGCAGGAACGCGCCGTCGGTGTAGAGCCGCGCTACTTCATATTCGTCCTTATAGGCCATCAGCTTGAACAGATAACGCGCGACCGCATCGGCAAGCCCGGTTTTGCCGGGCGTGCGCGCGGCCTCAGCCGCCTGGACGCGCTCGACCAGAATGCGGTAGCGCGCCGCATAGGCGGCATCCTGATAATCGGTGAGAAATTTAACCCGCCGCTCCACGGTCTCGGCGAACGACTCCGAGAAATGCCGCGCATCGCTGGTTGCTGCCGCCGCGGGCTGTGCCAGTTTTTCTACGGCGGCGCGATCGACCGCCGCGCGGCGGCCCCAGTGAAACGCTGCCGTGTTCATGGCGACCGCCTCGCCGTTGAGTTCGATGGCCTTCTCGATGGCGGCAGCCGAGAGTGGGATCGCGCCGAGCTGGTAGGCATAGCCGACGAGGAACATGTTGCTGCCGAGCGATTGCCCGAACAGCGCGGTCGCGATCCGCGAGGCATCGATGAAATGGGTCTTGTCGCGACCGCCGTCTGCCATGATGGTCCGCTTCAGCCGCTCGCTCGGCAGTGAGAAGTCGGCATTTCGGGTGAATTCGCCGGGCAGAAATTCGGCAGTATTCACCACCATCTCGGTTGCGCCGTGCTTGACCGCTGCCAGAATCTTGCGCGTCCCGGCAACCACGATGTCGCCGCCGAGGACGAGATCGGCACGACCCGCCGCGACCCGGATCGCGTGAATATCTTCGGTCTTTTCGGCAAAGCGGATATAGCTGAACACCGCGCCGCCTTTTTGCGCGAGCCCGGCCATGTCGAGCACGCCGACGGCGCGGCCTTCGAGATGTGCGGCCATGCCAAGAATGCCGCCGATCGTCACGATCCCGGTGCCGCCGACGCCGGTGACGATGATGTTGTAGGTCTGGGAAATCGCCGGCAGCTTCGGATCTGGAAGGACCGGCAACTCATGATCTGCGGCGACGCCGGTGCCCTTTTTCAACTGGGCGCCATGCACGGTGACGAAGGACGGGCAGAAGCCCTTAACGCAGGAAAAATCCTTGTTGCAGCTCGATTGGTCGATGGTGCGTTTTCGTCCCCATTCGCTTTCGAGCGGCTGCACCGACACGCAATTTGATTTCACGCCGCAATCGCCGCAGCCTTCGCAGACCAGCTCGTTGATGATGACCCGCTTGTCGGGATCGGGGAAGGTGTGACGCTTCCTGCGGCGGCGCTTTTCCGCGGCGCAGGTCTGGTCGTAGATCATCACCGTAACACCGGGAATTTCCGCCAGCGATTTCTGCACCTCCATCAGATCGTCGCGGTGATGCACCGTGAGACCAGCCGGCCATGACGTGTCAGCCGGATATTTGTCTGGCTCGTCGGTGACGACGACCACGCGTTTGGCGCCTTCGGCGGCGACCTGGCGGGCGACCTGCGGCACGGTGAGGCCGCCATCATTAGCCTGGCCGCCGGTCATCGCGACCGCGTCGTTGAACAAAATCTTGTAGGTGATGTTGATCTTTGACGCGATCGCGGCGCGGATCGCCATGTAGCCGGAGTGATTGTAGGTGCCGTCGCCGAGATTCTGGAACACGTGGTTGCGGGTGGAGAACGGCGCTTCGCCGACCCAGTTGGCGCCTTCGCCGCCCATTTGGGTGTAGCCGAGCGTCGAGCGATCCATCCACTGCGCCATGAAGTGGCAGCCAATGCCGGCGTAGGCGCGCATCCCCTCGGGCACGACCGTCGACGAATTGTGCGGACAGCCGGAACAGAAATACGGAATCCGCTGTGCGATATCGCGCGTTTCGGCGGCGATCCGCTGCGCATCCTTCAAGCGCGCAACGCGCTGCGTAAGCTCGTCGTTGCGATGATACTTGAGCAGCCGCTCGCCGATGCAGATCGCCACGTCGTTGGAATCGAGCGCGCCCTTTACTGGAAACAGCCAGTTGCCCTCTTCGTCGCGCTTGCCGATGCAGGTCGGCTGGTTGGCGGTGCCGTATAATTCCTCGCGGACCTGCACCTCGATGAGCGAGCGCTTCTCTTCGACAACGATAATCAGATCGAGACCGGCGGCGAACTCGGCCAGCTCGCGCCGGCTGATCGGCCACGGGCACCCGACCTTGTAAAGCCGTATGCCAAGCTGGTTGCACTTGATTTCGTCGATGCCGAGCTCGTCGAACGCCTGGCGCACGTCGAGATAGCTCTTGCCGGTGGTGATGATGCCGATCTTCGGCTCGCGCCCGCCCGAGGTAATGGTGTGGTTGATCTTGTTGGCGCGCAGAAATGCCAGCATCGCGTCGCGCTTGTAATCGTGCAGCCGCGCTTCCTGGGCGAGGATCGGATCGTTGAGGCGGATATTGAGGCCGCCTTGCGGCATGACGAAATCGGTCGGGGTGACGATGTTGACCCGATCGAAGCTTGCATCGATCGTGGCCGTCGACTCGATCGTCTCGTGCATCGTCTTCAGCGCCACCCAGGAACCGGTGAAGCGCGACATTGCCCAGCCGTAGAGACCGTAATCGAGAACCTCCTGCACGCCGGCGGGGTTCAGGATCGGAATCATCACATCGATGAAGTGATATTCGGACTGATGTGCGGTGGTCGAAGATTCCGCGGTGTGATCGTCACCCATCAGTGCCAGCACGCCACCGTTCCTGGAGGTGCCGGCCAGATTGGCGTGCCGGAACACGTCGCCGGTGCGGTCGACGCCGGGACCCTTGCCGTACCACATGCCAAACACGCCATCGAACTTGCCCTCGCCGCGCAGCTCCGCCTGCTGCGTCCCCCAGATCGCGGTGGCTGCGAGGTCTTCGTTGATGCCGCCCTGGAAGCGGATATCGCTTTTACTCAGGAACGGGGCGGCGCGCTGGAACTGGCTGTCGAGCCCTCCCAACGGCGACCCGCGATAACCGGTGACGTAGCCGGCGGTATTGAGGCCGTTACGCCGGTCCAGCTCTTTCTGCATCAGGCAGAGACGCACCAGCGCCTGGAAGCCGGTGACAAAGACGTAGCGATGACCGAGGTCGTATTTGTCGTTGAGTTTGACGTCGCGAAGCGCCATCGGGGGCAGTCTCCGGGGGTAGTTTGCCCTCAGCAACGCGATTCTGCCAGAGGGCAAGGCTCCTATCGAATATAAGGCTTGAGCCGCTATGAGCAATGCGGCGGCGAAGCGGGCCGCGGTTACTGCGCGAGCCCGAACACCACCTGCGGCGCGGCGAAACCCGCCACCGTATGCTCGCCGAGGCGCCGGAACTGATCGGGAAAGTGGCCGGCAAAATCCGCCGACGCCACGATGGTTTCCCCTAGCCTGGATGCGACCTTTTCCAGCCGCGCCGCGAGATTCACCGCCGGGCCGATGCAGGTGAAGTCGAGGCGATTGCCGCCGCCAATATTGCCGTACATCACTTCGCCGACATGGAGCGCAAGTCCGAAACGGATCGACTCGTCGTCCTCGTTTGCGCGCGGCAATTCTGCGACGCGTTTTCTAACGTCGAGCGCACCCGCCAGCATGCGGCCACATACTTCGCCGGGGTCGCTGTCGCCGGTGATCGGAAAAATCGCCAGCAAACCGTCGCCCATGAACTTGAGCACCTCGCCGCCATGTTCGGTGATGGCCGGCACCTGGCATTCAAAGTAACGGTTGAGCCGATCGATCAACGCCTGCGGCGGCAATTGCTCCGAAAGCGTGGTAAAGCCGCGCATGTCCGACAGCCAGATCGCGGCGCGGATAGCCTCGACATAGCCGCGGCGGATTTTTCCTGACAGGATCATCTCGCCGGTCTGATGGCCAACGTAGGTGTCGATCAGGTTTCCGGCCGTGCGCCGCAATGCGCGGATTTCCGCAACCCGCGCCAGCGGCGCGATGACGGCTTCGATATCCGCAAACTGTTTTGGCGTGAACCCGCCGGGCGATTTGGTCGACCAGGTCGCCACGTGGATGGTGCCATCGGTGAACAACAACGGGAACGCGGCGTAATCGGTGCAGCCTTCGGCCTTAAGGTCCTGCAAAATGGCGAAGTCGACCGGGCAATCGGGATCGGCGATGCGGCGGCGCAGCGGCTTTCGCGTTGCATAGACGGTGGTGAACGGGCTTTTCTGATAATCGTCGGTGTCGAGGATCGTAAACAAAGCGTTCGACGTGGTCACGCCGGTATCGGCCTGCCACAAAAACCTGCGCCCCATCACGTCCGGATGCAGTGTGGTGACGAACACCGCGACCCGCCACAGCGGCACGCCGCTTTCCACCAGACGCTCGCACAATTGTGCCAGAACATCCTCGGAGTTCGGACCTGATATCGCGCCGCCGGCAAGCCACTCGGTGATCTGGCGAATGTCGCTCATCGCAGGCGATGCCGTTGCATTACGCCTTGGCGCTTGGCCGCGCCGAAACCTTCGCATGCCAGCGGCGTAAATGCCCGCAGGTTTCGGGAACCGAGAGCTTGACCCAGCGCGCGAAATCGACGGCGATCAATGTCGTGATGTCGGCAATGCTGTAGCGTGGGCCGGCGACGAATTCGGTTTGCGCAAGACGCGCGTCCATCTGCTCGAAGAAGCGCATGATGCGGGCGCGTCCGCGTTCGGCCAATGCCGGTATCTGCTCGTAATCGTCCGGTCCCGGCAGCGCGCGTCCCTTGAGGCCGGGCGACGCGTTACGCAAGGCGTCCATCCCGGCATAAAGGCCGTTTCGTTCCACGGTGCGCTGCCAGGCGGCAATCACCGCTTTTTCCTCGGCGCTTTCACCCATTAAAGGCGGTTGCGGATGGATCGCCTCGAAGTAAACGCAGATGCCGATCGCATCATTGATGCGGGTGCCATTGTCGAGTTCGAGCACCGGCACGGTGGCATCGGGATTGATGGCGCGAAACGCTGGCGTTAATTGCTCGTTGTTGCGCAAATCGACCTGCACGGTCGGCACGCTGATACCTTTCTCGGCGAGGAAAATGCGCACCCGGCGCGGGCTTGGAGCGGTGGTGCAGTCATAAAATTTCATGGAGCGGTTCCTCGCATAAAAACGCGTGCGCTCGTGATCAGAAGAAGGGCAGATTCGGATCGCGCGGCAGACCGAATTCCAGACGGCCGTAATGCGAAAAATTCTGTTCGGGGCTGAGTGCCACATGCATGGCGGCGAAATGAATATCGCGCCAGGCGCGCTGGATCGGATGGGAGGAGGCAAAGCCGGCGGTGCCGCTCATGGCCATAAGGGCATCGATCACGCTGACGCACAACTCTGCCACGCGTGCGCAGTCGCGCATCGTCCGCGCCCGTACGCTCAATGACGGCGGCACCGGCGCTTGCGCCGCGTCGATAGCCCGGCGGAGCAGAAGCTCGGCAGCATCGAGATCGGCTGCGGCGCGCGCCATGCGGACCTGGACACTTGTGAGTTCGGCGATGGCCGCTCCGCCCCGGCCGGCGCGCCGGCTCTTCGTCCACTCGCGAAACATCTCATAGGCGCCCTGTGCCGCGCCCAGCATCGGTGTCGTAAACGTCAGCGCCGCGTAACTGACCCACGGCGCGCGGTAGATCGGATGGGCGTGGAGCTTCCCGCCCGGCGCCTGGCCTTCCCGCATATCGGACAGCGCCAGTGTATGACTTTCGGGGACATGAACGTCGTCGCACACAATCGTGTTGCTGCCCGTCGCCCGCATCGCGCTGGTGAACCAGGTATCCTTGACCTGGAAACCCTTCGGCCCGATGAGAAAAAATTTTGCTTCCGCGCCGCCGCCGGGCGTTTCGACCGAAGAGCCGACGATGACCCATTGGCTGTGATTGACGCCGCTGGCGAACGGAAATTCACCCGAAACACGATATCCGCCTTCGACCGTCGCCACGCGGCCTATGGGCTTTCCTATCGAGGCCGCAATCGAGACATCGAGCCCATTTGTCCAGACGGCTTGCTGCGCCGGTTCGGGAAACTGGCTGAGATAGTGCGGGTGGTGAATCATCAGACTGGCGCACCAGCCGTGCGAGGCGTCGGCTTTGGCGATCTCGTGCACGACCTCGAACCAGGTGCCGAGGCCGAGGCCGTAACCGCCGAACCGCGGCGGCGTGAGAATGCGGGTAATGCCGGCGCCAAGAAGTGCGTCGACCGATTCGCGCGGCAGCGTGCGGGCTTCCTCGGCGCCGGCCGCGCGGTCGCGGAAGCCGGCGGTTAATTCGCGCACGCGCGTCAACACCGCTTCATGGGTTTTGGTGGCTGGCACCTCGTTAGTGGGTATCATTGAGTGTCCCAGGCTGCGCTTTCCTCGTTAATTACATTTTATGTTCCGGAAAATCCTTCCGGCGCGGCTTCATTCTGAAGCACATTCTTATCGATAAAAGCAAAGCGACGCATACGCAATTCTTCTGTGAAGTCTGAGCGGCGCGATTCATTGCGGCATAGAGCGCGAGAACCTATTGTCTGTTTCACGACGGCGACTTTCACGTCGCCGGCAAACTCACCTTAGCCACGAGGCAAAGTCATGGCCAATTTTACTCCGATCTCCGCTGCCATCGGTGGCGCGCTGATCGGTCTTTCGGCGGTATTGCTGATGCTGCTCAACGGCCGTATCGCCGGCATCACCGGGATTGCCGCCGGCATCCTCGATCCGCTGAGCAGTGACCGCGGCTGGCGCGCCACGTTTGTCGTCGGCCTGATTGCCGCGCCGCTCTCCGCCGTGCTGCTCGGTTATTCCCTGCCGATCGTCCAGATGCCGGCGAGCTACGTCACCATTGCGGTCGCCGGGCTTCTCGTCGGGTTCGGCACCAGGCTGAGTAACGGCTGTACGTCCGGACACGGCATCTGCGGCATTGCGCGGTTGTCGCCGCGATCAATCGCCGCCACCGCCATTTTCATGGTCGCGGCGATCATCGTGGTCGCGGTGACGCGGCACGGCTTTGGAGGCTGACATCATGCGCGCGCCGGCAAGTCTTGTTTGCGGTTTCATCTTCGGCTGGGGCCTCTTTCTGTCCGGCATGCTGCTGCCGACCAAAGTTCTGGGCTTCCTCGATGTCCTCGCCATTCCGAGCGGGAATTGGGATCCGAGCCTCGCCGTGGTGATGGCGGTAGGGCTTGCGGTAACGAGTATTGGTTACGCGCTGCTGCGGCCTCGCACGCCGCTGTTTGAATCGCAACTTCAGTGGCCGACGCAGACGGCAATCGATACGCCGCTGGTCGCCGGCTCGATTCTGTTCGGCATCGGCTGGGGTATGGTGGGGCTCTGCCCGGGACCGGCGATCGAGAATCTCGCGACCTTATCTCCTGGCGTGATCGTCTTCGTCATCGCCATGGGGATCGGCATGGCCGTGCATAATGTCTGGCAGGCGCGCAGTGCAGCGCCGGCTGCGCAGACGCTTGCGCATGCAAGCGCGACCGACGGCTAACCCGACTGCGTTATCGAGGGGGCCGCGCCTTCCGACCTGTTTGGATCACGCAGCCGCCATGAAGCGGTCAGCGCGCGTTTGCATCAGCGGCTGGATGAACCGGCCGAACTGCTCGATGCCGACGACGAAATCGTCGAAGGTCAGCATCAGATCCTTGGTGCCCGGAACACGCGCCGCCTCATCCAGCAGCCGCGCGACGGTGGCGTATGAGCCGACCAGCGTGCCCATATTGAAATTGACCGCCTGCTCGGGAAGATTGATCGTCGCCGCGGTGGAGCTTGAGTCCGCGGTTTTGTCCTGACCGCCCTGATCGGCCATCCAGGGCGTCGACGTCCACGCCGGCTTTGTATTTTTGCCACTTGGCGAATGCCGCCTGATCGGTCTCGTCGGCGATGACCATGAACAGCACATAGGCGCCAACATCGCGGCCGGTCTTCTCGATGGCTCCGATGAGCCGCTGATTGAGAGCGGCATGGGCGGATGGGGTATTGACGCCGGTGGCGAGCAAAAAGTTGTAGTCGGTGTATTTCGCGGCGAAATCCATGCCGGTCGGACTCTGGCCAGCGGCGACAATCTTCACCGTGCCGGCCGGCGTCGGCTGCATCCGGCAATCGTTCATGGTGAAATGCTTGCCCTTGAAATTGGAAGCGCCTTTCGCCCAAAGCTCTTTCAGGATGTGGACGTATTCCGCGGCGTACTCGTAGCGGTATCCGAAATATTCGTCGCCCGGCCAAAGACCCATTTGATCGTATTCGGCTTTGTGCCAGCCGCTGACGATATTGACTCCGAACCTACCGCCGGAGATCGAATCGATGGTCGTGGCCATGCGTGCGACTATTGCCGGTGGCAGGGTAAGAATGGCGGTTGAGGCGAACAGCCTGATCTTTGAGGTGACGGCCGCGAGGCCGGCCATGAGCGTGAAGGATTCGAGATTATAGTCCCAGAATTCGGTTTTGCCGCCGAAGCCGCGCAGCTTGATCATCGAGAGTACGAAGTCCATCCCGTAATGCTCGGCGCGCTGAAAGATTTCTTTGTTCAAATCAAACGTCGGCTTGTACTGCGGAGATGTATTCGAAATGATCCAGCCGTTGTTCCCGATCGGGATGAATACGCCCATGTCCATGGCAGTCTGAACTCCGTTTGGCTGGCGACCGGCGAGAAGAGTTTTTCGGTGTGAAGCTTTGGCCGCGCCAAAGCTTCACGCATACTTCGTGCCAAGTTCGAAGCCGGTTTTATGGGACTGCAGCGCTGATCACGGCGGGCGATGCGACAACGTCCGCACTCAGTCTCACAGGGATCTGCTGCGGCGTGTGGGGCTGGCAGGATGAGCAACGACCGCCTTTTTAGCCGGTCCGGGCGAAGTTCAATGCCTTTAGATCAGGCGGCCGCCTGCACAAATCTTGTGATCTATTTGTTCCGAAAATGCGGCATCACCTCGGAGACGAACAGCTCTAGAGAGCGGGCGCTCTGCTCGTAGGTCAGATTGCCGTAGGCGAAGCGCGTGATGAAGTAATTGGCGCCGGTCACCTCGAGTTGGCGGGCGATCTCCTCGCGCATGGTCTGCGACGAGCCGGTAATGATGCGGCCGGCATCGCGGATAAGCACATCCTCGATCTTCGGCGGCGGCCGCGGATCGTACTTCGCCCAAAGGTAGGCGTACTTCTCGAACCAGGCCGTGTAGGCTTCTTGGCCTTCCTTACGGGCGAGCTCGTCGGTCTCGGCGAGATAGAGATGCCGGGCGATGCCGATCTTGGCAATCGGCCGCGACGCGTTTTCTTTGTTGGAGGCGCGGCCGCCCTTGTAAGCGTCGACCAAAACCTTGGCCCGCGGCGTCGGCGCGAGGAAGGCGACGTTGTGGTTCTGGCTGCCGGCCCACGCGGCGCCCTCTTCGGAGCCGGTGGCATACCAAAGTGGCGGATGCGGTTTCTGGTAAGGCCGCATCTCCATCGGTACGTTGAAGTACTTAAAGTAGTGCCCGCGAAAGTCGACGGTTTCGCGCGTCAGCGCCATCATCAGCACCTCGTAAGCCTCGTTGTAGATCGACTGACTTTCGAGGTGATTGATGTTGTAGAACGCAAGCTCATAGGGCGAGATGCCGCGCCCGACGCCGATGTCGAGCCGTCCCTTGCTCAGATGATCGAGCATGCACAATTCGGCCGCGAGCCGCAGCGGATTATACAGCGGCAGGATCAACACCAGTGGCGCCAGACGGATCGACTTTGTGATCCGCGCGGCGGCGGACAGAAAGATCAGCGGCGATGGTGCGAGCCCAAGCGGCGTAAAATGGTGCTCGGTAATATGGAAGGTGCTGAAGCCGGCCTGGTCGAACAGCTCCATCAGCTTCAGCCGTGCGTCGTAGGTTTCATGCACCGGCACGTTCTGCCGGTCGAGATGATCGACGACGCCAAATTCGATCGCCATGCGGAGACTCGTTTCTGTTTTGACCGGTGCGGATCGGGATTTGATGCGAATTAGGACTGACGCGAATCAGGAACTCTTGCGCATCGATCAGCACGAAGGCGATGCGGCAGGCCTCGGTGCCGCGATTAACCCAGGCGTGGTTGGTTCCCTGCTGAACGAGCACGTCGCCGGCTTTCAGATGAATTTCCGAATCGTCGAGCAGCATGTCGATCTCGCCGGACATGACGATCGCATAGTCGACGCTGCGGGTGCGGTGCATCGCGGGGTGGCGCGGCGCCCAACCTTTTGCCGGCACATGGTCAGCGCCGATGCTGCGCGTCATGTGATCGAGTGGCAACTTTGAATCGTCGAACGGGTGAAATTCGACGATCCGGAAGACACTGCCGCCGGGCGGTGGTGGAATGCCGATCGTGCGATCGCCGCGGTCCTGCGATCCGCTGATGTCGGCGGGCGTCACGTCGGTCGTCCAGAGGAGCCACGACTTGACCCCGTTCTCCGCCTGCTCCCTGATTTTGGCCGGTGCGCCGTCGAACAGCACCACCGCTTTGCCGTCCGCTTCGTGGCTGGTGACGACGCGTCGCACTTGGCTCTCCATTAGACTTATCCGTCCCTATGCTTTTTCGGATGGTGCGCATCTAACAGACTTGGGAAGTGTGCAGTCAAGGACACGTTCGATGGCGTCAGCATTGCGCCACGCGCTCGACGGCCAGACCTTCGGCTAGAACGTCAGACTCGCAGCGCCGCGACCTGCCCACCGTCGGCGACGATTGTTGCACCGGTCATATAGCGGCCGGCGTCGGACGCCAGCAGGAGAAGCGGCCCATCGAGGTCGCGGTCCTCGCCGAAGCGGCCCATCGGGATTTGCCGCTTCATTGCCGCGCCGCGTTCGCTCGCGAGATAGTCGCGATTGATTTCGGTGACGATCCAGCCGGGTGCGATAGCGTTGACGCGAATGCCTTTGAACGCAAGTTCGATGGCCAGCGCTTTGGTAAGCTGGATCACGCCAGCCTTGGCGGTGGCGTAGCTGGCGACGCCATTGTCCGGGCTGATGCCAAGTACCGAGGCGATGTTGATGATGGCGCCGCCTTTGCCGGCAGCGAGCATCCGCCGGGCCGCCTCTTGCGCCCAATAGAACACGGCATCGAGGTTGGTCGCCAACACGCGCCGCCAGTCCTCCTCGGCGATTTCGACGGCGCGCTTCGACTGAACGATGCCGGCGTTATTGACCAAGATCGTGACCGTGCCGAAAGTCTTTTCCGCGGCGTCGAACGCGCGCTGCATTGCTTCGCGATCGCGGACGTCGGCTTCGACGACAAGCGCTCGCCCGCCGGACTGTTCGATCGTCGTCTTCACCGCGCCGAGGCGATCGGCGCGCCGCGCCACCAGCACGACTTCGGCGCCACTCCCCGCCAGCACTTCGGCGAACCGCACCCCGAGGCCGCTCGACGCACCGGTCACCAGCGCCACCTTGCCGGTGAGGTCGAAGATTTGTGCAGCAGTCATAGGTCCTCCCTTGCGAAACCTCTCGGCCGCGAGCGGGTTTGCTTATCAGCACCCGGTTCCCCTTGACAGTCGCCCGCCCAAGCCTATACTTAACCACATGGTTAAGTTAAGTTCCGAGCCGCTGGATCGTACCTTCGCCGCGCTTGCCGATCCGACGCGGCGGGCTCTGGTGGCGCGGCTTGCCGAGCAACCGGACCTCTCCGTCAGTACACTCGCCGAACCGTTCAAGGTGTCGCTGCCGGCGATCATGAAGCATCTCGACGTGTTGTCTGATGCCGGACTGGTCGCGCGCACCAAATCGGGCCGTACCGTCACCTGCCGCCTGAACGCCGCACCCATGCAGAACGCCATCGCCTGGCTCAATCGCTACGAACGTTTCTGGTCCGAGGCACTGCAGCGCCTTGCCACTTTCCTGGAGGAGGATGAATCATGTCCGTCGACACCGCCGTCAAACCGAGTCTCACCGTCAAGCGACGGCTCCAAGCGTCGCCCGCCAAAGTCTTCGCCGCCTGGACCGACCCGGAAAAAATAAAGCGCTGGATGGGACCCGGCGACATCGTCACTGAGCGGGCGGTGAGCGACCCGCGCGCCGGCGGCCGCTACCGCATCGAGATGCGCTCGCCCGACGGCGAACCGCACAATGTCGGTGGGGTCTACCGCGAAGTTGTTGCCAACGAAAAGCTGGTTTTCACCTGGGCCTGGGATGCTGCGCCGCCCGACGATCCGTACGAGTTTTTGGTCACGGTCCTGTTCAAAGCGGACGGCGGCGGCACATTGCTGACCGTCACCCACGAGAAACTCTTCGACGAAGCATCGCGCAACGGCCACGAACACGGCTGGATCGGCGCACTCGACAAGCTCGAGAAATTCGTCGCCTGAACGACATAGCGAGGGACTACAGAACTCAATATTATCCTGAACGTCAAACCCTGAACGTCAAACCTTGAACATCAAACTTTGGAGGCGTCGATGACCTGGACACACGGTCAGTTTCACTGGAACGAGCTGATGACCCGCGACGTGGAGAAAGCGAAAAAATTCTACGCCGAGACGATGGGCTGGAGCTACGATGCGATGCCGATGCCCGGCGGCGGCACCTATACGCTCGCGATGGCCGGCGGCAAGCCGGCCGGCGGTATCTTCGATATCAGCGGACCCGAATATAAAGGCGTGCCCGAAAGCTGGATGCCGTACATCGCCGTCGACAACGTCGACGAGCGCGTGAAAAAGGCAACCAAGGCGGGCGCCAAAGTGATGAAGCCGGCTTTTGACGTCCCCAACGTCGGCCGCATCGTGATCCTGCTCGAGCCGGGCGGCGCCGGGATCGGCTGGATGACGCCGACGCCTTGATCAACCGACGCATTGAGGAGGCGCGAGATGGAACCGCACAAGATCGTCTCTCACGATGAATGGGTCTCGGCGCGCAAGGCGCATCTTGCAGAAGAAAAGGCCTTTACCCGCGCCCGCGACGCACTAAGCCGCAAGCGTCGCGAACTGCCCTGGGAAAAGGTTGAGAAAAATTATGTGTTCGACGGCCCAAACGGCAAAGAGACTTTGGCCGACCTGTTTGGCGGTAAAAGCCAGCTGATCGTCTACCATTTCATGCTCGGTCCCGACTGGGAAGAAGGCTGCAAGAGCTGCTCGCTGCTTGCCGATCACTTCGACGGCTCAGTCATCCATCTGGCGGAACGCGATGTCGCCTTGGTCGTGGTGTCGCGGGCGCCGCTTGCGCAAATCGAGAAGTTCAAGCAGCGCATGGGCTGGCATTTCAAATGGGTGTCGTCGTTCGGCGATGACTTCAACTTCGACTACCACGTCTCCGCTACTCCGGAAGAGAAGGCGAAGGGCATTGCGGCGTACAACTACGAAATCACCGAATTTCCCAGCGACGAACGCCCCGGCACCAGCGTGTTTTACAAGAACGCGGCCGGTGAAGTCTTCCATACCTACTCGTCCTATGGACGCGGTCTCGATATGCTGATCGGCGCCTACAATTTCCTCGATATCGCCCCCAAGGGACGCGACGAGGAGGGCTTGGCATATGGCATGGCGTGGGTACGCCATCACGATAAGTATGACGGCGCCGTGGTCGCTGCCAACGAGACCTACCAGCAGCCAAAGACTTCGGACTCGTGCTGCGACTGAGCACCCGGCGCGAATTTGTTTTGCACGCGATAGAGGGCGGATTGCGCTTGCTAATCCGTCCTTTGAGCTTCAGTCTCTATGTATATTTTAAACCAACTTAAGGGGGAGGAAACGAGATGTCGCCTGAACTGAAATACCTGGCGCTAACAGCCCTGCTCACGGCGTCGCTATGGATTCCCTATGTCGTTGCCCAAGTCGTCATCAACGGGCCTCTCAAACCGCCGAATTACGTCGATCCGACGCCGCGCCCGCTGCCGCTTTGGGGTCAGCGCGCCAACCGGCTTTACATGAATGCAGTGGAGACGTTCGCGCCGTTTGCCGCGATCGTGATCCTGGTGCAGTTGGCGGGCAAGAACGATTCCATGACCGCCTTTTGGGCAATGAGCTATTTCTGGTTGCGGGTCGCGCACGCCATCGTTTATCTGGTGGCGATTCCGTACATCCGTACGATCATTTTCGTGCTCGGCTATATTTGCGTCATTGGGCTCTTTGTCGAGCTCATGAAGTGACAAGTCTGTAGTGCGAGTCAGCCTATCGGGCCGGCACGATGCCCGGCCCGATGGATGTTCCCGCGTGTCCGGTTGTTCCGCCCCGGCGAATAGTGAGTTGCGCGCTGCCGATTGCCGGCTACGCTCTGCGGCGGCGAATTGCCGGAACAGAGGAATGTGTTGTGCCGCGAAAATACATCAATCCGCCGGGTCTCTTTAAGCACCCGAACTACACGCGTGTGCTGACGATCGAAAAGCCGTCGAAGCTGATCTACATCGCCGGTCAAACCCCTGCTGACGAGCATTATCAGCCGGTGCATCCCGGCGATGTCCGCGGCCAATATCTTGCGGTGCTCAAAGGACTGACGCTTCAGCTCAAAGCCGCCGGAGCGACGTGGGACAACGTCGTGTTCCGCCGCATGTACGTCGTCGGCGTCCCTGAGTTCATGAAGGTCCTCAGCGACACGGCGGTGCCGGTCCCGTGGGATCCAAGCCGCCCGTCACCAAGTACGCTCATTGGCGTCACGGCGCTGTCCAATCCCGATTTTCTGGTCGAGGTTGAAATCGTCGCCGTGGTTGAAGACTAGCCCGCGGGCCGATGCCGCGGTCGCGGGCTATGTTTTCTAGAGCGTCCGCGCTGCCTCGACCATGTTTTCCACTTTCGCACGCAGCACAGCATTGTTGCGGGAAGGGTGGCGGCCAAAGCCGCAGGACGGCGAGACCCAGAGCCGATCCTCTCCGACCACGCGCGCCCAATCGGCAATGCGTTCGCGGATTTTCTTCGGCGTCTCGACCCAGTAGCTGCCTTCGTCGACAATGCCGGCGGCAAGCTGCATGCTCTTTGGCATCTTCTTGAAGCTGTCGCGTTCGATCCACTGGAAGAAATATTTGACCTCGAACGCCGCGATATCGACGACGCCGTCGAGGCGCTCCAGAATGTCCACCCATGGCGCGCAGTGCAAAGCGTGTGAAATCGGCCGGCCCCGCAGATTGCCGTTGCAGAAGTGCAGCGACTTCTTCGCCTTGACGCCTTCAAAGCACGGTGCGATCAGGTCGGCGGCCTGTTGCGCCGTCATCATCCCCATATTGACCTCGCCGCCGAAGATCGGCGCATCGAGCTGCACGTTCGGGCAGCCCTCGTCGGCCATGGCGCGCAATTCGGCATTGACGATTTTGGTGATCGCTGGCACCTGATCGTGGAGGGCGTCGAGCTGGTCGCGGCCGGCGACGATGACCTCGTAAGGCGCCACCACGGCCGCCTTATTCACGCCGCCGGGCAACTTTTTCTCCCGGCGAAAGGCTTCTAGATAACCCAGACCGTTGGGGGCCGTGATCTTGCCCACGACCTTGGCATGGGTCATGTCGTCATAGTCGAACAGATCGTCGGCCTGCGGCTTGTCGACCTCGAGCCCGGTCAGGCGTTTGTGCATGTTCTCGATGAAATTGTCGGTGTGATATTCGCCGCCGGTCCACTCATCCAATCCGAGGTCACGTTGCTCCTTGATCGCTTTCGCCGCGGCGCGACTGAGGATGGCCTCGCTCTCTTGTGGCGAGCATTCGCCGGCGTGATGACGCGCCAGATCTTTTTCCATTTCCGGATGAAGCCACCAGGAACCGACGACGGTGGTACGAACGGGCATTTCAACTCTCCCTATGTCAGGTCTTTGAGGTTGCAGGTTTTTGAAGACCAGGCGTGTTGCAGGTGTATCGTCCCGGCCATTTGCGGCCGGGGACGATTGCAGCGACAGACTTCTCCGGCGCGGCGACCGGCGCGCTGCGCCGGCAGAACGACTAGGCCCAACTGGTCTTCAACTTGACCGGTACGTAGTCGGAATCGGGATACCCGACACCGCCGACCGCATGGAACCATGGGCCCTGCCACTGTCCTGCCGTGTAGAGCCGGTTGAGCAATTGATTGCGCATGTCGTACTCGCCCAGCAGGGTCTTGTAGGTATGGCTCTTGATGTGGGCGGCGATGGCCTCGCGATCCATCGAGCCGGCGCCTTCGATTGCCTGCGTTAGCAGCTGGTTGTTCGCGTAGTACAAGGGGTTGCCGTTAAAGTCGGCGTCGACGCCGGTGACCTCTTTGTGCAGCTTGTAGAAGGCGCGGACATCCGGGCGGTCAGGGACGCCGCCCCAGCCGATAATGTTCTCCGCGGCGGCACCGAATTTTCCGTAGTAACCCGGGAAGGCGCAGCCGATGCCGTTGAAGTACACCTTCACCTGAAAATCTTCGATCTTGGCCTGCTCGGTCAAGCCGAATGTGTCCGGCGGATAGGACCAGGCGATAAAGGCGTCCGGATTGGTCGCCTTGGCGCCCTTGATGACCGGCGAAAGATCCTGCGTGCCCAGCGGATATGATTTATTATAGACGATTTCGAAGCCGGCCGCTGGGAACTGTTTCTTGCTGATGTTGGAGATTTCGATGCCGTACTCGTCGGCGATATTGACCATGGCGACTTTGTTGCCGATCTGGCCGCTCTCCCGGAACTTCTTGAGGATGGCGATCACCGTTGTGCTGTAGTCGGTGAGCGTGCCGTTGCCGAAAAACAGCAGCGGATATTTTTTGACTAGTTGCGGACCGAGTTCTGTGACGCAGGCGATCGGGATCTGCGGATAGCCGAGCTTGGCAAAAGTCGGTACCGCGGCCACATTGAAGCCGGTGCCGTAAAGTCCCGCGATCCAATCAGCCTTGTCCACCGCGGCGAGGCGCTCCACGGCCTTGATGGCTTCGGGCGGCTGGGTGCGGTCGTCGTATTCGATCAACTCGACCTTGTGCGGGCCGTTTTTGAGCTTGAGGCCGCCAGCCTGATTGACTTCATGAGCCCACAGCCGCCACGGCGGGAAATGAGTGACCGCTGCACCCGGAGCCAGCGGGCCGGTTTTTGCACCGACTACGCCAACTTTGATTGTTCCTGTGTCCGCTCTCGCAGCGCGCACAAACGGCGCCGCCAGCGCTGTCGCGCCAGCATATTTTAGCAACTCGCGTCGTCGCATGACTTCCTCCCGGATTTTGAATTTTTGTTGTGGGCTTCTGCCCGCGTTTTTTTGATGCACCGATCCAGCCGCGCATCAATTTGGATGCCGGCGCCCGGTCCACATGAAGATTCATAACATAGATCGCATTTTGAGACACGAAAGTTTTCAGAAAACTATCATCTGAAAATGCCGCACCGCGGTATTGAACTGAAATTGTGCGCTTTGAAGCGCGGGCGTTTTGGAATGACCAAACCATTTTTCAATCAACCGAAGAATTTTGGACGCTGCGCAACTCAAATCGCCGGCGCAAAAGAACCGCCGCAGCCGTTGCGAGCGGCGGTTATTTAGAAAGCGCCCATCGCATTCCTGTGGTAAGTGTCGGTCGCATCCTTACATTGACATTTTTGATGGGTAGATATGTGGCTTGCGCCCACTAAGCTGAAGGCGCCAAATTGCTTCGTGTTTGATGGGCAGATGCACCGGGTCGATGATGATGCGTAGAAGCCCGATACTAGCGATCAGCCTTGGTCTCGCGACCGCGGCCGTGATGCTTGTCGCCCCTGCTGGCGCGCAGCTCTCGGGCAGCGGTTTAGCGTTTACCGAGCGGCCGGGTACGGGGCTGGTCCAGTTCCGAGATTTCTTCGAGTTTCCGTTCGGCGGCGGTGGCGGCCGCGGACAACGCAATGGCCAGGGCAACCTGTTCAATCCGAATCCGTACAATCAGCAGCGTGCCCCGCAAGCCTATGAACCGACCAAGGCGCCGCCGCCGCGCAAAGTGGAAACACCGCCGACCTCGACCGTCATCGTGATCGGGGACACGTTTGCCGATTGGCTTGGCTATGGGCTGGAAGAAGCATTCGCCGATACCCCGGAAATCGGCATCGTGCGCAAGATCCGGCCTTATTCGGGTCTGGTCCGCTACGAAGCAGCGCGCGGCGAGGTGCAGGAGTGGTCGCAAGCTGTCAAGGATCTGCTGGCGTCGGAAAATCCTGTCGCCATTGTCGTCATGCTTGGCCTCAGCGATCGTCTGCCGTTGCGCGACCGCCCGCCGGCGGCAAAAAGCGCCGCGACCGCACCGCCAGGCCAGGACGCCAAGGCTTCATCATCCGCCCAAACTCCATCCGACGCGGCCAAGCACCAGAGCGAGCAGCCGGCGGTCGCAGCTCCCGAGCGCAGGGCACCGGGCGGCATCTATGAGTTTCGCAGCGACAAATGGGCCGAGCTTTACAACGCGCGCATTGAGGAGATGATCACCGCGCTCAAGTCCAAGGGCGTGCCGGTACTGTGGGTTGGGTTGCCGGCGGTCCGTGGCACGCGTTCGACCAGCGACATGAGCTATCTCGATGAACTTTATCGCGCGGCGGCCGACAAGTCGGGTATCACCTACGTCGATGTCTGGGACGGCTTCGTCGACGACAAAGGCAATTTCGCCTCGCAGGGACCGGATTTCGAAGGTCAGACTCGCCGGCTGCGCACTTATGATGGCGTGAATTTCACCAAGGTCGGCGCGGAGAAACTTGCTCATTATGTTGAGCATGAATTGCGCCGGGTCATGACCAGCCATGTTGTGCCGGTGGCTTTGCCGGGTCCTGAAGAGCAGCCGAAGGGGAACACACGACCCGCCGTTGGGCCAGTTGTTCCACTTACCGCGACCGGTGGTGGGGAGGGCGGCGACCTCCTCGGTGCGGGCAATCACCCGGCGCAGCGGGAGACCGATCCGATTGCAACGGAGGTGCTCACCCACGGCGAGGCGCTTGCGGCGCCCCCTGGCCGCGCCGATGATTTTTCCTGGCCGCGGACCGATGCCAGCGCGCCCACGGCGCCCGACGTGATACCAAGCGCGCCGATTGAAGCGTCACCGCCGCACGCACCAAAGCCTGGCGCCAAGAATGACGCCGGCAAGAACGAGCCGAATAAGGACGAGCCAAACAAGAATGAGCCCAAAAAGCCGGCCAATGCCAGGACGCAGGGTGCACCGCCCGTCGCGCCTTCGCTTGCGCGTCGAGGCCCGCCGCGTGCTGCACTCGACGGTGCTCCGCCGCGGCCACCGTTACCGCTCGCTCCAAGCCGCGATTAGATTTCTGCCAGCGCTGAGAAGGTGCCCGGAGCGCCCGCGCGAGCGGCGTTTCTGCGCGGAGCGCTATAGGTCGGCGCAGCTATTTGGGCGGTGCGTCGTACAGCGGGGCGCCTTTGTCGACAATGTGCACGGTGAGCAGCTTTAGCGGCTTATCGCCGACAACTTTGAATCCGGCGTGGGGAACATCGCGACGGTTGATCGAGCCGGTTCCTGTCGCCAACTGGATCTGCTTTCCGTCGGGTGTTTCGACCGTGGCACCTTCGAGCACGTAGAATGCTTCCTCGCCGTGATGGATATGGCGAGCGATGGTCTCACCCGGCTTGTATTCGGCGGTAGAGAGGATGACCTCCATGTTGGTCCCGGTCAGATCAGCTCTCTTCATTTCCTTCCGGTTCGGTGAATCCTGAGCGAATGTCACACTCACGAACGCGATAGCGGCAGAGGCCGCGACGATCCATTTTGCGGTTCTCAACATACATCCCTCCCTGTGTTGACCCGTCACAATATCCTAGATTGAAGGCAGAATGACTGCTGCGCCACCTTCGAGGCTCGTCCGGCCGCTATCGCGGCAGCAGGCTCGAGCCCATCAGGAACTCGTCGACCGCGTACGCGGCTTGGCGCCCCTCGCGGATCGCCCACACCACCAGTGACTGGCCGCGGCGCATGTCGCCGGCGGTGAATACCTTATCGACCGAAGTGCGATAATCGTCGGTCGAGGCGCTGACATTGCCGCGCCGGTCGAGTGCGAGATCGAGGTCCTTGATCATTCCCTCGTGCGTCGGATGAACGAAGCCCATCGCCAGCAACACCAGTTCGGCGTCGATCTCGAACTCGCTGCCCGGAACGGTGCTCAAGTTGGCATCGACATGCACGCAGTGGAGCTTTTTCACGAAGCCGTTGGCTCCCGAGAAGCGGGTTGTCATCACGGCGAAATCGCGCTCCGCGCCTTCTTCGTGGCTCGACGAGGTGCGAAGCTTCAGCGGCCAGTTCGGCCAGGTCAGCGCCTTGTTCTCGTGGGTCGGCGGCGCCGGAAGAATTTCGAAATTGGTCACTGACAGCGCGCCTTGGCGAATCGAAGTGCCGATGCAGTCGGAGCCGGTGTCGCCGCCGCCGATGACGACGACGTGTTTACCGCCGGCGAGAATCGGTTCGACGTTGCCGACCGGCTCGTCGCTGACGCGCCGGTTCTGCTGCGGCAGAAACTCCATGGCGAAGTGGATGCCTTTGAGCTCACGGCCCGGAACCGGCAGATCGCGCGCCTTCTCGGAGCCGCCGGTCAGCACCATGGCGTCGTACTCGTCGAGCAGCTTTTGCACCCGGACATCGGCGCCGACGTCGGCGCCATAGTGAAACACCACGCCCTCGGCCTGCATCTGCACGACGCGGCGATCGATGTGCTGCTTCTCCATCTTGAAGTCGGGAATGCCGTAGCGAAGGAGCCCGCCGGCCTTCGCCCATCTCTCGTAGACATGAACCTCGTGGCCGGCGCGGGCGAGTTGCTGGGCGCAAGCGAGCCCCGCCGGTCCTGAGCCGACGACCGCGACTTTCTTGCCGGTTCGCGTCGTCGGCGGCTCGGGCTTTAAACCCTGCGCGATAGCGCGGTCGGCGATCGCGCATTCGATCGATTTAATGGTGACCGGGTTGTCGTCGATGTTGAGCGTGCACGAGGCTTCGCAAGGCGCCGGGCAGACCCGGCCGGTGACTTCCGGGAAATTGTTGGTCGAATGCAGATTGCGCGCCGCTTCGTCCCAGTTGCCGGTGTAGATGAGATCGTTCCAGTCCGGGATCTGGTTGTTGACCGGACAGCCCGGCGTCCCGGGCGTCAGCGAGCCGGTGCCCTGGCAATAGGGCACGCCGCAATTCATGCAGCGCGCGGCTTGGGTGCGGTAATCCGCCTCCGGCAGCGGCAGCACGAATTCATGCCAATGGCGAATGCGTTGCTCGACCGGCTCATAGTCGCGGTCTTCGCGTTCGTATTCGAGAAAGCCAGTTACCTTGCCCACTTCGCTCTCTATCGCGCGCCTATTCGGCGGCCTGCATGGCGGTGGCTTGCGCCTTGAGTTCGTTGAGAGCGCGACGGTACTCGACCGGCATGACCTTGCGGAACTTCGGATACCATGTCGACCACTCGCCGAGAATTTTGGCAGCGACCGTCGAGTGCGTAAAGCGGGCGTGACGCGATATCAGCAGATAAAGCCGCGCGGCGTCGAACCGGCTCATGTCGCTCATGACTTCGACCAGGCCATGGGCTTCGAGATCGCGGGACTGATGGTAGATGCGCTCGTTCAGCGTCTCCTCTTGCGGCATAGGCTCAAGCTCGACCATCGCCAGATTGCAACGCGAAGCGAAAGTGTCGTCCTCATCGAGCACGTAGGCGATGCCGCCCGACATGCCGGCGGCGAAATTGCGCCCGGTGCGGCCAAGCACGACCACCACACCGCCCGTCATGTATTCGCAGCAATGATCGCCGGCGCCCTCGATGACCGCCACCGCGCCGGAATTGCGCACCGCGAAGCGTTCGCCGGCAACGCCGCGGAAATAACATTCGCCCTCGATGGCACCGTACAGCACGGTGTTGCCGATGATGATCGACTCTTCCGGCACGATGCTGGACTTGGCCGGCGGCCGCACCACGATGCGTCCGCCCGAGAGCCCCTTGCCGACATAGTCGTTGGCGTCACCCTCGAGCTCGAATGTCACGCCGCGCGCGAGGAACGCGCCAAAGCTCTGGCCGGCCTGACCTTTGAAGCGAGCCACGATGGTGTCGTGCGGCAAGCCGTGATGGCCGTAACGCTTGGCGATTTCGCCGGACAGCATGGCGCCGGTCGTCCGGTCGGTGTTGTTGATCGGCAGACTCAACCGCACCAGCTCACCGTCCTCAAGCGCCGCCTGCGATTGCGCGATCAGCTTGCGGTCGATGATGTCGTGGATCTTGTGATCCTGTTGTTCGCAATTGTAGATCGCGACCGAAGCCGGGACGTCGGGCTTGGTGAACAGCCGGGAAAAATCGAGCCCGCGCGCTTTCCAGTGATCGACCATCTGATGCACGTCGAGCATCTGCATCTGTCCGATCATCTCGGAGAAGGTGCGGAAGCCCATCGCCGCCATCAGTTCGCGCACTTCTTCGGCGACGAAGAAGAAGAAATTGATGACGTGCTCCGGCTGCCCGGTGAAACGCTTGCGCAGCACCGGGTCCTGGGTCGCGACGCCGACCGGGCAGGTGTTGAGGTGGCACTTGCGCATCATGATGCAGCCGGCGGCGATCAACGGTGCAGTGGCGAAACCAAATTCGTCGGCACCGAGGAGCGCGCCCACAACAACGTCGCGGCCGGTGCGCAGCCCGCCGTCGACTTGCACTGCGATGCGCCCGCGCAGCCGGTTGGCGACCAGGGTCTGGTGAGTCTCGGCCAAGCCGATTTCCCACGGCGAGCCGGCGTGTTTGATCGACGTCAGCGGCGAAGCGCCGGTGCCGCCCTCAAAGCCGGCAATGGTGACGTGGTCGGAGCGCGCCTTCGACACGCCGGCGGCAACCGTGCCGACGCCGACCTCGGAGACGAGCTTGACGGAAACGTCGCCGTCAGGATTGACGTTTTTCAGGTCGAAGATGAGCTGCGCCAGATCCTCGATCGAATAGATGTCGTGATGCGGCGGTGGTGAGATCAGCCCGACACCGGGCGTCGCGTGCCGCACCTTGGCGATGGTCTTGTCGACCTTGTGACCTGGCAACTGACCGCCTTCGCCGGGTTTGGCGCCCTGCGCGATCTTGATCTGCATCATGTCCGAATTGACGAGGTATTCAGCGGTTACGCCAAAGCGGCCGGATGCGACCTGCTTGATCGCCGAGCGCATGGAATTGCCGTTCGGCAGCGGCTTATAGCGATCGGATTCCTCGCCGCCCTCGCCGGTGTTCGATTTGCCGCCGATGCGGTTCATGGCGATGGCAAGCGTGGTGTGCGCCTCGCGCGAAATCGAGCCGTAAGACATTGCGCCGGTGGAGAAGCGCTTGACGATCTCCACCGCCGGCTCGACTTCCTCGGTCGCCACCGCCTCGCGGTTGTCATCGCCGGCGGACTTGAGGCGGAACAGGCCGCGTATGGTGTAGAGCCGCTCGGACTGTTCGTTGATGATCTCGGCATACTGGCGGTACTTTTCGCGCGAATTGCCGCGTACCGCGTGCTGCAACGCCGCGACCGTCGCCGCATTCCAGACGTGATCCTCGCCGCGCACCCGCACCGCATAGTCGCCGCCGACGTCGAGCATGGCGCGATAGATTGGCGCGTCAGAAAACGCGTCGCGGTGCCGGCGCACGGTTTCTTCGGCGATTTCGTCGACGCCGACGCCCTCGATGCGGGTCGCCGTGCCGGTGAAGTATTTGGCGACGAATTCGGATCGCAGGCCGACCGCATCAAAAATCTGCGCGCCGCAATAGGACTGGTAGGTGGAGATGCCCATCTTCGACATCACCTTGAGCAGTCCCTTGTCGATCGACTTGATGTAGCGCTTGATGATTTCCTTATCATCGAGCTTCTGCGGCAGATCGCCTTTCATCGCGACGATGGTTTCAAAGGCGAGATACGGATTGATCGCTTCAGCGCCGTAGCCGGCGAGGCAGGCGAAGTGGTGTACTTCGCGCGGCTCGCCGGATTCCACCACCAGTCCGACCGACGTGCGCAAGCCGACACGGATCAGGTGATGGTGCACGGCCGCACAGGCAAGCAGCGACGGAATGGGGATTCGGTCGGCGCCGGCGCGGCGATCCGAGAGGATGATAATGTTGATGCCGTCGCGGACGGCGGCGTCCGCCTGGCTGGAGAGTGCCGCAATGGCGTCTTCCATGCCGGCGGCGCCGGTCTCGGCGGGCCAGGTGGTGTCTAGCGTAATCGACTTGAAATGATCGTGGCCGACCTCGGCGATGGCGCGGATTTTTTCCAGATTCGCGTTGGTCAGGATCGGCTGATGAACTTCAAGGCGCTTGGTCTTCGACGTACCCTCGAGATCGAACAGGTTCGGCCGTGGCCCGATGATCGAGACCAAACTCATGACCAGTTCCTCGCGGATCGGGTCGATCGGCGGGTTGGTCACCTGGGCGAAGTTCTGCTTGAAATAGGTGAACAGCAGCTTCGGCTTTTCGGACAGCGCCGAGATCGGCGCGTCGTTGCCCATGGAGCCGATCGCCTCTTCGCCGGTCGTCGCCATCGGCGTCATCAGGATTTTGAGATCTTCCTGGGTGTAGCCAAAGGCCTGCTGACGATCGAGCAGCGCGAGATTCGAGATCGGGGCCGCTTCCGAGGCTGCCGGCAGGTCCTCAAGCACGATCTGGGTGCGTTCGAGCCATTCCCGATAAGGGTGGCTCTTCGCCAGTGTGCTTTTCAGCTCTTCATCGGGAATGAGCCGGCCCTGCTCGAGGTCGACGAGCAGCATCTTGCCCGGTTGCAGCCGCCACTTGGTGACGATGTCCTCCTCGGCAATCGGCAGCACGCCGACTTCCGAGGCCATGATGATACGGTCGTCGCGGGTGACGATGTAACGCGCCGGCCGCAAACCGTTGCGGTCGAGCGTTGCGCCGATCTGCCGGCCGTTGGTGAACGCGATCGCCGCCGGCCCGTCCCACGGCTCCATCAGTGCGGCGTTATATTCGTAGAAGTCCCGCCGCTCCTCGTTCATCAGCGGGTTGCCGGCCCACGCTTCCGGAATCAGCATCATCATCGCATGCGCGAGCGAATAGCCGCCCATGGTGAGGAATTCGAGCGCGTTGTCGAAGCAGGCGGTGTCGGATTGCCCTTCGTAGGAAATCGGCCACAGTTTCTTTATGTCATCGCCGAACTTCGGCGACGACACCGACGCCTGCCGCGCCGCCATCCAGTTGTTGTTGCCGCGCAGCGTGTTGATCTCGCCGTTATGCGCGACCATGCGGTACGGATGCGCTAGCGACCAGGCCGGGAAGGTGTTGGTTGAAAAGCGCTGGTGCACGAGCGCGATCGCGCTCTCGAAATCCGGATCGTGCAAGTCGGGATAATAGGCGCCGAGTTGATCGGCGAGGAACATGCCCTTGTAGATCACCGTGCGACATGAAATTGACACCGGGTAATAGTGCGAGGTGTGCCGCTCGCGCACGGTGTAAAGCTTCTGCGAGATGGTCTTGCGCAGGATGTAGAGCCGGCGCTCGAATTCGTCCTCGGACCCGATCTTCGATCCGCGAGCAATGAACACCTGCTTGTTCACCGGTTCGGTCGGCTTGACCGACTCGCCGAGCGTAGAATTGTCAATCGGCACGTCGCGCCAGCCGAGCAGCGTCATGCCTTCCAGCGCGGCAGCCGCCGCGTAAGTGTCCACAATCTCGCGCCGCCACTCTGCATCGTGCGGAAGAAACAGTGCGCCGACGGCGTAATGTCCCGGCGGCGGCAGGGTGAAGCCGAGCTCGGCGGCTTTCTTGGCGAAAAACTTATGCGGTGTCTGCACCAGAATGCCGGCGCCGTCGCCGGCGCGCGGATCGGCGCCGACCGCGCCGCGGTGCTCGAGGTTGACGAGGATCGTCAGCCCGTCCTCGACAATCCGATGCGATTTGCGACCCTTGATGTCGGCAATAAATCCGACCCCGCAGGAATCCTTTTCCTGCGCCGGATCGAACAGGCCGAACTGTTGCGCGCCCATCATCATTCTCGCGCTCCTTGGCGGTGCCACGATCGGCCCGCAAGGTCCCGCACAGCGTTCCTCGCGCCGCCTTCTCCGCGCGCCTCAAATCGAGGAACGAGGAGGAGTTGCGCCCGAGGGCGAACCATTCATCGTGGAGGCAACCTTTGTGCCGGTAGCCGGCCTTGGCTGCTTTGTGCCGCCGTCCGACGCGCCCTCGCCCTCGGCGGCTGGTCCCCGCGCATCTTCCCCTACCTCACTACCTCCGCGCGGGTGCGACGAAGGCCAAGACAGGACGTGCGCGCTCTGACCACCAATTAGGACAGCAATGCTGTCCTATGCTGAACATGACAGAATCCCGGCGCTAGCACAAGGGCGCGGCCCGGCGGCGCGCAAAAGAATCGAACCTTGAGGCTTTCAACTGGGATGTCGACACTGTCCAGCGCGGTTAAGTGGACCACGGGCGGGGCGGAAGCGCAATGCTTCACTCGCTGTTGTCGCGCGCAAGCGCGGCGAGGAGCGAGGCGCCCATGTGGGCGGAGGGATTCTGACGCATGTCTCTCGAAACCGGTCCGGCATCCCGGTACAGTTGCCAAACTGTTCCGATCCCCCAGTGGTTTCTCCCAGCGTGAATTTTGCCAGCGATAACACCGCGCCGGTTGCGCCCGCCATCCTCGACGCCATCACGCAGGCCAACCACGGCTATGCGCGCGGTTATGGCAACGACGATTGGACGCAAGGTGTCGAGCGGCGGCTTGCGGAGATTTTCGAGCGCGAGGTAGCCGTATTTCTGGTGTCCACCGGCACGGCGTCAAACGCGTTGGCGCTGGCGCAGATCACGCCGCCCTGGGGTGTCGTGTTTTGTCATGTCGAATCCCACATCGCCACCGACGAATGCGGTGCGCCGGAATTCTTCAGCGGCGGCATCAAGCTTGCGGGACTGGCGGGCGATGCCGGCAAGATCGCGCCACGAACCTTGCAAACTGCGCTTGCCGGCTACGGCGATCTTGCTCCGCACCAGATGATCGCTTCGGCGCTCTCGATCACGCAAGCGAGCGAAGCCGGCACGATCTACCGCGCCGACGAGATTGCGGCGCTCACGGAGATCGCACATCGGCGCTCGCTTGCCGTGCACATGGATGGCGCGCGCTTTGCCAATGCGCTGGTGCACGTGAACGCGACGCCGGCGCAATTGACGTGGCAATCCGGGGTCGACGTGCTGTCGTTGGGCGCCACCAAAGGCGGCGCGCTCGCCGCGGAGGCCGTCGTGGTATTCGATCCGGCGCGCGCGGCATTCATGGCCGAACGGCGCAAACGCGGCGGTCATCTTCAATCGAAGCACCGTTTCCTCGCCGCACAGTTTTCCGCGTATCTTGCTGACGGCCTTTGGCTCAAGCTTGCCCGTCACGCCAACGCCATGGCGGACCGGCTGGCGCAACGTCTGCAGGCAATCGACCTTCCTCCGGTCTGGCCGGTCGAAGCCAATCTCGTCTTTGTTGTCTTGCCGCGAGCGCTGGACGCGCGGCTCAAAGCGGCCGGCGCGCAATATTATCTACGTCCGAGCGAGACGCTCGCTGTCGCCGACGATCAAGTGCTGGTGCGTCTCGTCACCTCGTTCGCAACTGAGAACGAGGACATTGAGCGCTTTCTCCGCGTGTGCGAGGATTTTCAGCATGGACAGTCCGGACATGCGAAGCGATGATTCCTACGGCTACGCCACCCACGACGTTTTGAACCAGCCGCCGGCGCTCGCCGATTACGACGTTTACGGCTCCGATCCGGTGTTGCGGTCGGTAACGAAAACCTTCGGCGCTGACTGGGCGGATCAGCGATTGCACGAGGCCGGACAAACGGTTGGCTCAGCCCGCGTGCAAGAGCTGGCGCGCCAGGCGAACCGTTATTTGCCGGAGCTGCGAACCCACGATCGTTTCGGCAACCGGATCGATGGGATCGATTTTCATCCGGCATGGCACGAGCTGATGACGCTCGCCATCGGGCAGGAGACGCATGCGTTAAGCTGGACCGCAGAGTTTCCAGGCGCGCAAGTCGTCCGCGCGGCGCTGTCCTACATGTGGAATCAGGGTGAGAACGGCATTTGCTGCCCAATCGGCATGACCTACTCCGCCATTCCGGTGTTGCACCGCGATCCGGCGCGCTGGGCCGAATGGGGGAAGCTCGTCACCTCGTCGCGATACGACCGGCGGCAAGTTGGCGCCTCGGCCAAGACCGGCGCCACCGTCGGCATGGCGATGACCGAGAAGCAGGGCGGATCGGACCTTCGCCAGACCCAGACCTATGCCATGCCGAACGGCGACGGCAGCTGGTCGATCGTCGGGCACAAATGGTTTTTCTCTGTTCCGCACTCCGACGTGTTTCTTACGCTGGCGCGGACCGACGAAGGTGTGTCGTGTTTCGTCGTTGCCGGTTGGCTGCCGGATGGTTCACGCAATCGGCTGCAGGTTCAGCGCCTCAAGGACAAGTGCGGCAACAAGTCGAACGCGTCGTCCGAAGTCGAATTCCGCGGCGCTATTGCTCATCTGATCGGGGACCCCGGACACGGCATTCGTACCGGCATCGAGATGAATCACTATACCCGCCTCGACTTCGCAATCGGGTCCGCCGGCCTGATGCGGCAGGCGCTGGCCCAAGCGGCGCATCATGTGGCGCATCGCCGGGCGTTCCAGCGCAATCTGATCGATCAGCCGATGATGGCGAACGTGATTGCCGATATGGCGCTCGAAGTCGAGGCCGCGACGTGGCTTGCATTCCGTTTCGTCGCCGCGCTCGACCGCGAGAAGGAAAGCCAGGCCGAGCGGCTGTTGTCACGCATCGGTGCGCCGATTGCCAAATACTGGATTTGCAAGCGCGCGCCGGCGGTCGCCGCCGAGGCGGTCGAATGCCATGGCGGCAACGGTTTCATCGAGGATCATCTGATGGCGCGGCTCTACCGCGAAGCGCCGCTCAACGGAATCTGGGAGGGCACCGGCAACGTGATCTGCCTCGACGTGCTGCGCTCGATGACGCGCGAGCCCGATTGCATTGCGGCATTGTTCGACGAGCTTGGCGCGACCAAGGGAGTCGACCGGATCTTTGACGCTGCGGTCGCGGCTCTGCAAAACGACCTTTCCGATCTCCGGAAACACGAAGGCCAGGCAAGACGAATGGTCGAGCGCCTCGCGCTCGTTCTGTCGGCATCGCTGCTGCTGCGATATGCGCCTGAGAATATCGCCGACGCTTTCATCGCTACGAGACTTGGTGGCGGCTGGGCCGGTCAATTCGGCGAGCTTTCCGCCGATCTCGATGCTGCCCGGATTGCCCGCCGCGCCGTGCCGGAAAGCGCCGCAGCCTGACGTTCCAAAAAGTTCCGCGTGACTAGGAACTATCGTTCGCGTCGCGAGTTTTAGCGCGGCGAGAAAGCGTCGTCTTCACAGCAGGAATTCGCTATGTTGCGGTGGCCCGTCGCGTTATATTCACTGACAGTTCTGCTGTTGTCAGTTGTCGGCGTTATCGCGCAAGTGCCGCCTCCGGTCCCGGTGCCGGTACCGCAATTTAATCCCAGCACCCCGCTCGTGATTCCCACGGCCCCGGAGGTTCCGGTATCGCCGGGATATGGCAACGGCATCGGCGGATCAGGGGCCGGCATTGGTGGCCTGCCGGATTCATCGATCGGTGCGTTGCCCGATTCATCTTATTCAATCATCGCGCCCGGCAACGCAGACGACGCGCCGATCAGGCACCGCCACAAGCGTCACGTCGCGGTTCGCCACCCGCACTGAGCTCGGCGCCTGATACCCCGGCGCAATCTTGCGCGACGAAGATCTGTGCCGATGCCGACTTTTGCGAGTCAGGGCGCTGCCTCAGCTGTTCCAGCAAATCGTCACAATGGAAACCCATTGCAGCCCAATTCCCTTGGAACCCTCGCTGGCAATGAAAAAATCAACAGGCGCAATCATGGACAGCGAGAGAGGGACCGATGTTTGTTCAGAGGATCTTGCCGGCCATTCTTGTCGTCGTACCTGCTGCTCTTGTCATGACGGCGGATGGCACCAGGGGCGAGCCCGCGGTTGAGGCATGCAAGATCAAGCCGGGCTTGGTCGCGGCGCGAGGCACGCACTGGTACTTTCGCCGCGACCATGTGACCAACCGGCACTGCTGGTATTTGGGTTTGGAGCGCGTCGCCCGACGTACAAACACAAACGCATCTGTGGTGTCAGCGGTCGCTCCGGCGGTCCCGATTCCGCCGCAGAAACCCGCAGAAGTCCAAATGGCGCCGGCGGCGCAATGGCAGGCGGCTGCCGTGACGTCGCCGGAACTTGTCGCGACAGCAGCGGCGCCGCTTGCCGAACTGCCAGCGCCCCAAAAACAAGATGCCACGGCGGATGCCGCGCCTGATGCCGCGGATTTTGCGGCGCGCTGGCCTGATCTGCCGAAGTTAACCGACGTGAGCTTCGAGAGTTCCGGCTCTGAGAGCCAAAGCGGGGCCGGACCTTCAGGACTCAGGAGTAGTTATGCTGACAAAGGCGCTGATGATGATGCGATGCCGGATGTGCCCCTGACGTGGCCGGTTGTTGAAACGGTCGCTGCTAGACCGGGATCGTCGACAGCCGGTGCGCTTGAGCCGCTCTACCTCGCCGGTGGCGCCGTTATGGCTTTGTTGTTTTTGGCCGGCTGGACCTTCGGTCACGTTCGTGGACGTCGAATTCACGTTGTCGCTGCACCGCTCGCTGCCGAGCCCGAACCATCTCGGCCCGACGGCCACGACGGTCATATCGGGAGCGGTGTCGCTCCGAAAACACCATCAGTGGCTCGTGGCCGACGACGGACACCCACCGATCCCGCCCAGGACCTCAGGACAAGTCTCGGGGAACTGATGCGCGATTTGCAGCGAGCAGGCGCAGCTTCAGAGGCGCGCCCATTGCCGGTCCGCAAGCCAAAGCGTCGAGCCGCCGCGGCTCAAGATGCGAGGTTGTTGGAAGTTGTCGACTGAGCACGCCTAGAGAGCTTGTCAGTGGGTTGGCTTGGTGCGTGCCGGCGTCGCCGGCGCTTAGGCCCTTCAATAGCACCGGGTAAATCGGTACGTTCGCCTGACGGCTAATTTCGACCGTCGTGGAGGCGTAGGCATGACCGAGGTTCATCACCATAGCCACACGGCGGAGCCGGGAGACGACGCGGAGCGTTGGAAGCTCGATGGCGTACGCGTCATTCCCGGCAATCAACTGGACCCGAACGTACCGTCAACGCCAGGTATGGACCGCAAGGCCGCGATCAATTTTGCGCGGGCCGGCGCGCAGAAGCTTTGGGCCGGCACGGTGACGATCAAGCCGGACGCCAAGACCGGTGCCCATCATCACGGGCATCTCGAAAGCATCATTTACGTGGTCCGCGGCAAAGCACGGATGCGCTGGGGTGAGCATTTGCAGTTCACTGCCGAAGCCAATCCTGGCGATTTCATCTTTATCCCACCTTACGTGCCTCATCAGGAGATCAACGCCAGCCCGGACCAGATTCTGGAATGCGTGCTGGTGCGCAGCGACGGCGAAGCCATCGCGATCAACCTCGACATCGAACCGGTGGAAAAACCGGAGACGGTATTGTGGGTCGATCCGATTCACCGCGACCCGGCAGCGCGAGGGTGAAAGTGCAAGGGCGGCCCGCGAGCCCTGCGCTTGTTGCTCGCGGTTACTTTGCGTAACGCGGGCTACCGATTGGAGGAAACGGCGATGGCCAAGCGCGTATCTGCCGAAGCCGCACTGTTGATGCTGCATTGGCAGAACAGTGTGTGCGACCCCAAGGGGGTTTGGGGCAAGAATCTCTGCCGGCAGATCGAAAAGAACAACGCGGTCAAAAACGCGCAGGGCGTCCTGGCCGTTGCGCGCAACCGCGGCATGCTCACGATCTTCGTTAATATCGGCTGGCGTCCGGGCTTTCCCGAATTGCCAGAGAATCAGTATTACCCGCTGTTGCAAGGCGCGAAGGATGAGAACAAGGGCCTTGTCGGCACGTGGGAGGTCGACGTCATCGATGCGCTGCGGCCTGCCAGCGGCGAGCCGATCGTGATCAATTTCGGCTCCGACAGTTTTGAGGGCACCGATCTCGACCGACTTCTCCGCGCCAACAATATCGGCCATGTGTTCGTCAGCGGCCAGTGCATCGAGCATGTGGTCGCCACGACGATCAAGCGCGCGGCGAACATGGGCTACAACGCCATCCTCATCAGGGATGCGACCAGCGGGTTTACCGACAGCAATTACAACGCCATGCTGGACATCCTGCCGCTTTACGCAAAAATCATCACCGCCGCCGAATTCACCCTGGAGGCACCCTATGCCGCCGGTCCGCGAAGTGAAGCGCTGGCGGATTCCAGAGGTTCTTTCACGGAACGGGTCGCATGGCTTCGATCGCCGTGATCGTGGCGGGAGACCGCCGTGAAGCTCGAGCGTCAGGATCAGATCGGCATTCTCTATATCGACACCGACCGCAACAATTGCACCAACGGCGACTTCATCCGCGAAGCCCATAAGCTGATGAATCGATGGTTCTCGGACGAGACCCAACGCCTCGTTATGGCGGCAGTCGAGTGCATGAAGAAGCCCGTCGCCCGCTTGCGGGTGACGGGCAGCCACCGCAATCGAGCGCTTCGCGAATCCATGCAAAGATTTTGCACAGCGCCCAAGCGTTGCCCCAATCTTGCTTAATCTTTTTGCGCGGGGCGTGGGCGTGCGAGGCGAGGAGGGGGTTTCGTGGGGCTAGGGGTGTGGGGAGCTGTTGTTCGGTCCGTCCTTGGCACTGCCGCGCTGTTTCTGACTTTCTTGCTTTCGCCCATTGCCCCGGGGCACGCTCAGAGTTCGCCACCGCTGCCGGGCTTCGTCCCGCCCTATGAAATCACCCGGATCGTCCGGTTGGCGGGATTTGATCCGCTGGCGTTACCTTTGCGCGAGGGCACGACCTATGTGATCCGCGCCACCGATTTTCGCGGCATTCTGATGCGCGTTGTGGTGGACGCGCGCAGCGGCGCGATCCGTGCCGTCAACCGAATCGTCTCGGATCAGGGCATGTACGGCGCGATCGGGATGATGCCGCCACCCTATGGGGTGGCGCCGCCATATGCCTTCTCGCCGTCCTACAGCGCACCGTCGGCATACGCTCCGCCCGAATTCGAAGTGCCCGACATCGGGCCAAGCGATGATGCTGCAGTGCCGGCGGTGCCGGCGCCGGTCGTTGTTCATCCCGTCGCACATTCTCTGGTCTTCGAACCGCCGTTGCCGCGTCGGCGCCCTGCAGCGCTGGCTGCGAGCAAAGCCTCCGGGGACGTCAACGCCGCCGTCAAAACCTCCGCTCCGCCGCCGGTCACTACGGCACCAGCGCTGGAGAAACCTTCGCCCATCGAGCTTCCCGATTGAGTTTTCCTCGTCAGCGCGACTGCGCCCGCCAGGCGCTGCGCTTAGCCGGATTGCTTCGGCTCGCTCACAATGACAGTCTGCGCTGCGAAAATATTGGCGTGAGCCGTTAAAGCCTCGCACGATCACGTCGCGGGCGGCTCTGGGGGAGGAAACGACATGGCTGCCGATGCAGCGGTCACGGTGGCGGCGCGTCTCGATCGCCTGCCGCCCTTGCGTTATACGCGCAGCCTGGTGACGCTGCTTTCGCTCGGCGGCTGGTTTGAATTCTACGATCTGTTCTTTACCGCCTACGTCGCCATCGGGCTATTCAAGGACGGTCTCTTCACCGCGACCACCCACGGCTTGTTCGATCTGCACGGCTTTGCCAGTTTCGTGGCGGCGCTTTTCGCCGGAATGTTTATCGGCACGCTGGTCTTCAGCTGGCTTTCCGATCGCTTCGGCCGCCGATCCATCTTCACCTTCGCGCTGCTGTGGTATTCGGTCGGCGCCTTCATCATGGCCTTGCAAAAAACGCCGGAGACGATCGATCTCTGGCGGCTGATTGCAAGCATCGGGCTCGGCGTCGAATTGGTGAACGTCGACGCCTATCTGTCGGAACTGGTCCCCAAGACCCAGCGCGGGCCCGCTTTCGCCTACAACCAGTTCATCATGTACACTGCCGTGCCTGTCGTCGCGTTCCTCGCCTGGCAATTGGTGCCACGGACCATCCTAGGTCTCGAAGGCTGGCGGTGGGTTGTCATTATCGGTTCGATCGGCGCTGCGGTGATCTGGTGGATCCGCCGCAAGCTGCCGGAATCGCCACGCTGGCTGGCGCAACACGGGCATGTGGCCGAAGCCGAACGTATCGTCGAGGACATGGAAAGTCGCGCCCGTGCGGAAATTGGTGGCGACTTGCCGCCTCCGGAAATCGTCGCCGGCGAAGCCGAGCGCAAGACCGGCGCGTGGCTGGAAATATGGAGTCCGGCCTATCGCGGCCGCACCATCATGCTGGTGATCTTCAATCTGTTTCAGACCATCGGCTATTACGGATTTTCCAGCTGGGTGCCGGCGCTTTTGATTTCGCAAGGCATCGAGGTCACGAGGT
The DNA here is from genome assembly GCA_963791955.1 of uncultured Alphaproteobacteria bacterium. GTDB lineage: Bacteria > Pseudomonadota > Alphaproteobacteria > Rhizobiales > Xanthobacteraceae > BOG-931. The sequence goes on along the minus strand of CAWBUO010000012.1, from coordinate 87,263 downwards.
CGCTCGCCTACACCTTCATTATCGCCGTAGCGGCTCCAGTCGCCCCGCTGATCGCGGTCTATTTCGCCGACCGTATCGAACGCAAATGGCAGATAGCCTGGGCCGCGATCGGCATTGCCGCGTTCGGTCTGTTGTTTGCCCAGCAAAGCACCGCTGTCGGCGTGATCGTGTGCGGTCTCCTGATCACGCTGTGCGCCAACTGGCTGTCGTTTTCGTTTCACGCTTATCAGGCGGAGCTTTATCCGACCCGCATCCGTGCCCAGGCGGTCGGCTTCGTTTATTCGTGGAGCCGGTTCAGCGCCATCTTCTCCGGTTTCTTCATCGCGTTCTTCCTCGGCCGTTACGGCACCATAGGGGTGTTCGGCTTCATCGCCGGCGCGATGGTGATTGTGTTCATCGTGATCGGCGGCTTCGGACCCGCGGTCAACAAACGGCGCCTCGAAGCCATCGCCGGATGATCGAATCCAAAGCAAAAAGCGCCCCGGAAATCCGGGGCGCTGAAGTTCAAGTGCCGAGTTGATGTGGGCTACTTAGGCGGCCTGCTTCTGCTCGAGGGTCTTCTCGTTAACAGCATTGCCGATCGGGATCGAGCGCGGCTTCTTGGCTTCAGGAATCTCCCGCACCAAGTCGACATGGAGCAAGCCGTTCTCAAGCTTGGCGCCCTTCACCTGGACGAAATCGGCAAGCTGGAATACGCGCTCGAACGCGCGTGCAGCGATGCCCTGGTAGAGCACTTCGCCACGCTTTTCCTGCTCCTTGGCTTTTTTCTCGCCGCGGATGGTCAGCGTGTTTTCCTTGGCTACGACCGAGAGCTCGTCCTCGGCAAAGCCAGCAGCGGCGACTGTGACGCGATAGTCATTGTCTCCGGTCCGCTCAATGTTGTACGGCGGATAACCGGGAGCGCTGCCATCGATGCCCTGGTCGAGCAACGAAAACAGCCGGTCAAAGCCGACGGTCGAACGATAAAGTGGTGCTAGATCGAAAGTTCGCATGGCATATCCTCCTTCTGAAGCGACATGCGGGGGGCCTGCCTTTAGGGCCAGACCTATGAAACACAGCCAGTCTCTGGCCTGTGCAAACGTCACATGGTGATGTCCCCCAATTGCTGCAAGGGGTGACGAAAACCCTGATAAACAACCCCTTATGCAACTCATCTCAATCCCCGCCAATCCGGTGCCCGACAACGCTGTCACCGGCATGCTGAAAACGCCCGATGGGGTTTCGCTGCGGTTCGCACGCTTTGCGCCGCCGCCCGGCCGGCGCGGGACAGTGTGCGTCTTTCCCGGGCGTACCGAATGGATCGAGAAATATTTCGAGACCGTTCGCGACCTGCGTAATCGCGGCTTCGCGGTTGCACTTCTTGATTGGCGCGGTCAGGGCCTGTCTGATCGCGCGCTTGGCGATCGTCTTAAAGGTTATGTCGGAAGCTTCTCCGAATTCGACATCGATCTTGAGACTTTCATGCGTGAGGTCGTGCTGCCGGATTGTCCGCCGCCGATATTCGCTCTGGGTCACTCCATGGGCGCGAGCGTTTTGATCCGCGCCGTGCAACGCGGCCATCGCTGGTTTGATCGCATCGTTCTCTCCGGACCGATGATCAGCATCGCGTTCGTCAATTCAATGTCCATCGCCGGCACGCTCGTGAAGGCCGCGCGGTTTGCCGGCTTCGGCGACAGCTATGTGCCAGGGCGCTATCGGGGCGTGCTCGACCTGCGGCCGTTCCCCGGCAATATTCTGACCAGCGATCCGGTGCGCTATGCCCGAAATGCCGCCATTCTGGAGGCCGATCCGGCGCTCGGGTTGGGCGGTCCGACCGTGGCTTGGGTCGACGCGGCGTTTCGCGCCATGCGCGCGTTTCACGATCCGGGCTATCCCGCGCACATCCGCCAGCCGATCCTTATCGTCGCCGCCGGGCGTGATGCCATCGTCTCGAATACCGCAGTCGAACAGTTTGCCATGCTGTTGCGCGCCGGCTCGCATCTCGTGGTCACCGGTTCCCAGCACGAGATTCTCATGGAGCAGGATCGCTATCGCGCGCAATTCTGGGCGGCATTCGACGCGTTTGTTCCAGGCACGCCGCTGTATTGATTATTGTTCCGTCCCTCACGGTCATGGTGACGGAAGTCACGCCTTCAATAGCTCCAGCGCTTTGGCGTGGAGGCGATGGTCGCCGGCGGCGATCACGCGCCCGCCTTGGTGCGGACGTTCATTGTTCCATGTCGTAACCTTGCCGCCGGCGCCTTCGATGATCGGTATCAATGGCAGCACATCATACGGTTTGAGTTCGGTCTCGATGACGAGATCGACGTGGCCCGCGGCCAGCATGCAATATGCGTAGCAATCCCCGCCGTAGCGTGACAGCCGCACCGACTGCTCGACGCGCTGAAAAATTCGCCGGTCATTCTCGTGCATCAGCAGCGGGCTGGTCGTCAGCAGCACGGCGTCTCGCAAGTCGGCACAAGGGCGCGTGCGCAACGCCCGATCGCCGGCCGGTCCGCGATAGCTCGCCGCGCTGCCATCCCCGGTGAAATGTTCGCGCGTGAACGGCTGGTACATCATGCCGTAGATCGGCTCCCCGCGCCGCGTCAGCGCAATGAGCGTGCCCCACGCCGGCATGCCGCAGATGAACGATTTAGTGCCGTCGATCGGATCGAGCACCCAGACATATTCGGCGTCGGGGCGGTCGGCGTTGAATTCCTCGCCCAAGATTCCGTGCTCGGGAAATGTCCTTTTAATCAGGGCCCGCATGACAGTCTCGGCGGCGCGATCCGCCGCGGTGACCGGGTCGAAGCCGCCTGAGCGGCTTTTGTTCTCGACACCGAGTGCGGTCCGAAAGAACGGACGGATGGTCTCGCCGGCCACGGCGGCCAGTTCGTCGACGAATACCGCAAAGTCGATGGCCGTCATGATGCCTCCGGGTAACCTAACGTACACTGGGCAACCGAAGTGTTGCCCATTGGATACAGCGGGCGGCAAATCTGTCGTGAGCTGAGGGAAGCGCGGTAATTTGAGAGGCCACTGCCTCTATTTTCGCCATCGACCGGCCATCCACCCGACTAATATAACCCATTGATGTAAAATGTTTTATAGACGTGGCCAAATGCCCGTCCCCGCGTCTAGCGATATGGAAAACCTGCTTTCCAGGGAAATGCCGGGAAATTAGGTCAATAGCACTTGCGTTTTGTGCGCCGCGGTGTATGTTGTTGCAGTGCGGTAGCGGAAGAGTTCCTCTTACGTTACCGTCGCCCTCCTTGGGCGTTTCCTCCCTAGACTTGGGCCGCTTGCATTGCGAGCGGCCCTTTTTCTTTTTCGAGCACGCAGCGTTGCTGCCTGCATCTTGGGCTTATTCGGCGGCTGCCCGATAAGGACGCAGTTCTTCCAGCGGTATTTCTGCAAGGCGGTCGGCCAGCATCTCAAACTGACTCGCGAGCTTTGCGAACGAGGACGTGCGCTGGTAGCGCCGCTCGTCCATATACAGCGCCCGGTTGATTTCGAGTTGAATGGCGTGAAGGCCCGCGGTCGGATTGCCGTAATGCTCGGTAATGAACCCGCCCGCGTAAGGCTTGTTGCGGCTGACCACATAGCCGAACGCGCGCATGGTCGCTTCGATAGTCTCGGCGATAACCGGCACGCAGCTGGTGCCATAACGGTCGCCAAGCACGAGGTCGGCGCGCGGACGCTCATCCCGCGCACCAGTTGCCGACGGCATGGAATGACAATCGATCAGCATGGCGGCGCCGAACTCGCGATGCAGCCGTGTAAAGACGCGCCGCAACGTCCGATGATAGGGTTTGTAAAGTCCGTCAATGCGCCGCAAAGCCTCGGCGACCGAGATGCGCTGATCGTAGATCTCCTGGGCGTCGCCGACCACGCGCGCTACCGTCCCGAGACCGCCCGCAACCCGCATCGAGCGCGTGTTGGCGAACGAAGGCAGACGGCCGTCGAACATCCGGGGATCGAGTTCGTAAGGCTCGCGGTTGACGTCGACGTAGCACCTCGGGAAATGCGCCCGCACCAGCGGATGGCCGCGGGCCACTACGCCCGCAACCAACTCGTCGACGAACGAATCCTCGGAACGTCGTAACGTTGCGAGATCAAGCCGCGACGCCATCAAGAAGTCGGGCGGGTAGACCCGGCCGCTGTGCGGCGAATTGAACAGGACGGGCCCGCGGCATACGGTCGGCTCATGAGCCTCAAGCGGCGGGTCGAATTCGTCCTGGATTTCCGACATTGGGCCCGCGGTCTTTTGGCGCCTTGCGCTCCGGCGATCGAGCATTGAATCCCTAGCGTGCGCCAGCGGTCATTGTCCAGAGCGCGATACCGCCGGTGAGGCTGCCCTTCACTTCATATTTACCCGCGATCCGGCTTATGGAATTAAGGGGGCCGGCACTCAGCCGGAATTGACTGGCCATGCCCAAAATCCTGCTCGCCGAAGACGATATCGACATGCGCCGATTCCTGGTGAAGGCGCTGCAGAACGCCGGCCACGAGGTTAGGTCGTATGACAATGGCCTTGCGGCTTATCAGCGCCTGCGTGAGGAGCCGTTCGAGCTACTGCTCACTGACATCGTGATGCCGGAGATGGACGGCATCGAACTCGCCCGCCGCGCCGCCGAACTCGACCCCGATATCAAGATCATGTTCATCACCGGTTTCGCTGCTGTAGCGCTCAATTCGGATTCAAACGCGCCGAAACACGCCAAGGTGCTGTCCAAGCCGATCCACCTGCGCGAACTCGTCAGCGAAGTGCAAAAGCTGCTGGCGGCTTGAACAAGCTTTTTCCGCAACACGCTCTGCCAACGGCCCCACGATCGGATCATTGCGGCGCGGCTCTGCGTTGTCGCTTCGCAATCCGGCACCGTTCCCGGATGTCGCCTCGCGCCATCCGCGCTACAATCGCATCAGCCAGGGAGGGGAAAGCGCATGAAATCCGAGATCGTCACCTATGCGATGGGCAAGCTCACAGCCGAGGGCGTGCTCGTCTATGACGATAAAGTGCGGCACAAGCGGCCCGCGGTGCTGATGGCGCCGAATTGGCTCGGTCTCACCGATCACGCGATCGAACGCGCGAAGCTGGTGGCAGGCGATCGCTACGTGGTGTTTGTCGCCGACATGTACGGGCAGGGCATTCGCCCGGCCGATTTTAATGAAGCCGCCACGCTGGCCAACCCGCTGCGCGAGAACGCGCACGAGCAGCGGCAACGCATCCGCTCAGCCTACACGACGATGCTCGACAAAGCGGGCAAGCTTAATCTGATCGACCAGCGGCGCGCGGCCATCGGCTTCTGCTTCGGCGGCGGCAACGTTCTGGAGCTTGCGCGCGATGGAGCCGATGTCGCCGCCGTCGTCTCTATCCACGGCGACCTCAAGACCGCAGAAGCTGCGAAGCCGGGCGCGATCAAAGCGGCGCTGCTGGTTACGCATGGCGCGCCCGATCCGGTGGTGCCCAAAGCCGACCGCGACGCCTTCGAGCAGGAAATGGAGATGGCCGGCGCCAAATGGCAGATGCTGGTCTTCTCAGGAGTGTTGCACGCGTACACCGACGAAGGCGTGCACATTCCGGGCATTGCTGCCTGGAACGAGCCGGCGACGCGAACGACTTACGCGCTGACGCAGCGATTTATTGCTGATGCTTTTGCCGGAAGCCTGTGAGTGACAGCTGCCGGGTTTTGCGCAGTGTGATTCGAGCGGTTTCGGTTGCTGTCGACTGACATCAACGTCTTGCTTTGCGGTGACCATGTCGGAATAGCGCGCGTAAAGGCGATCAATCCGCTGTCGCCACATCGTTACAAATGCACTCGAGGGCAGGTTCTCTACCGATTTCCATAAATGCTTGATAGCCGGCAGGGTGTTTTGCCAAATAGCGCGCTTGCACCACTTTTCGCCTTTTTCTTTGCCCTCATCCGTGGCGCACATTGATTTCCAGGCAATCCACTCCGGATGGCTGACATGTTCGGCGGCTCCCTGCCAGCCCTGCTGATGAATGAGATACAGGTCGCTGTAGGTCGGGTTCTTGTGGGTATCCCACTCAAACTGCGTCCCCTCGTTGATAAATTTGTAGGCCGCAGCAATGGCGTTGTCGCGCGGGTTGAGAATGTCTCCGGACCCATATTTGGCGAATTCGTAATGGCTGAGCTGGAACAGACCGATATAGGATCCGGTGCGCTGCTTGGGATCAAAATCGGACTCGACCTTGGCAACCGCTTTCATAAAGTTGTAGTCCAAGCCGAACGCGGCGGCCGCTCTTTTAATCTCCTGAAGCGGTGTGCCAATCGGAACATTTTTCAACGCATCTAAAGCCAGGTCCGCCGGTTTTCTGACCGGGGGACGTTCGTTGTACACGTAGTAAGCAAGATATGAGTGGTTCGGCGGAAACGAACCGGAGGAAACATCGCGGGCGGGCGACGTGCTCTCCTCTAATTTTGCTTCCTCCGTTTTTTGCTCATCGGTGAGCGGTTCATGCCGTGAAGCCGAATCGGGAACGACTGGGGCGATGGCGTCCGGTAGTGAGGCGGTGACATCGGCGTTGGTGGCGGCGTTTGCAGAGGCTGTGTAATCGAAGTCTTCCGTCGCCGACGCGGTGCTGTATTCCGCGGCCGGCTCGGCGCTTTCGGGGGAATTCTCCTCCCACCTTGCCTGTACCGGGTTGGCAGTATCGTCGGCTGCGCTGCTTTGATGCGGCAGCAATGCTTCATTCTGAGAAGGTGGACCGGGATCGGCCGCTAGACCGTGATCGGCCGCCGGATCGGGAGAGGCCTGCAGATCGGCGCCCTGCAATTCGGAACCCGGCAAGTTGGCACCGACTGTCGCCTCACTGGCTAGTTCGCGTGCCGGAGATTCCGCTTCCAACCTTGCCTGGTCGGGCTTCGGACCGTCGCCGGCAAACTGCTCGGCAGATAAAGACGTCAATTCATATTGAGAAAGCGCAGCGGGTATTTCCGAAGGCGTCGAAATATTCGGCAACGTCGAACTGATATCCACCTCGAGCGCTGCCGGTGGGGCGGCGTTCGGCGTCCCCATAAGATAAATCGCGGCGGCCATAATGACCGCTGTGCAGCACGCGAAAGCAACCCCCAAGTATTTCATAGTCCCCCGACCGTTACGCCCGGTCTCCAATAATACTAAACGCGATCTGCGGCCTCGTCCAACATGAAGATCATCAGCCACCCACCCACAAAAGATCCAAATGGAACTTTCCGAGTCTCCACGATTCTGCCCCAATCTCGAAAATCTGCCTTAAACTGATAAAGATATACAAAAGCGCTTCGCAAGGCCGGCCGAAAACGCTCCAAAAAGCGTGTCATCCGCGGACGTCGGGAGCTCAATTTATCAGCCGCCTGACAGTCGGCTCGAAAAACGGAGTTTAACCTTGTCGTGCTTTGGCTGATCGAATAGCCCGCCAGACCCGCTCGGGCGTTACCGGCATTTCGATGTGGGTGACGCCGAATTCGGCCAGCGCATCGACCACCGCATTTACCACGGCACCAAGCGCCCCCGTGGTTCCGCCTTCGCCGCCGCCGCGCACGCCGAGCTTGTTCTTCGGGGTCAGCACCTGGCTGATGTCGGTCGTAAACGACGGCAGCATGTCTGCGCGCGGCATGGCGTAATCCATGAACGAGGCTGACAGCAATTGTCCCTCGGCATCATAGGTGCATGCTTCCCACAACGCCTGGCCGATGCCTTGCGCGGCGCCGCCGTGGGTCTGGCCATCCACGACCATCGGATTGATGGCGCGCCCGACGTCGTCAACGGCCGTGTAGCGGACGACCGCGAGCGCTCCCGTCTGCGGATCGATTTCGACCTCGCAGATATGGGCGCCGTAAGGAAAACCGAGCTGCCTGATGGTTTCATCGCAGGTGGCCGCGAGCGGCCCCTGCAAATCCTCCGGCAGGGACTTGTCACCGGCGGCGGCGCGGGCGACGTCAAAGAGTCCGACCGTGCGGTCGGTGCCTTTGACGGTAAAGCGTCCGCCGGCAAATGCGATATCATCTTCGGCGGTTTCAAGCATATGCGCGGCGATTTTCCTGCCCTTCTCGATGACGGCGTCGGAAGCTTTGCCCATGACAATGCCGGCCAGCCGCATCGAGCGTGCGGAATGCGAGCCGCCGCCTTCTTTGACGATGTCGGTGTCGCTCTCGAAGATGTGCACGTCGTCGAATGGCACACCGAGCCACTCCGTCACGCATTGCGCAAAAGTTGTTTCGTGGCTTTGTCCGCTCGACAGCGTACCGACGACGACATCGACCCGGCCTTGCGGATGCACGGTGATATCGGCGCGCTCGCGCGGATAGCCGCCGGTCGTTTCAAGGTAACTGCAGAGTCCGATGCCGCGCAGACGCTTTCGCCTGCGGGCCTCGGCGCGGCGGCGCTTGAAGCCCTTCCAGTCGGCCAGCTCCATCGCGCGGTCCATGACGACGCGGTAGGTGCCGTTGTCGTAGGTGATGCCTTGCGGGTTGGTGTACGGAAGCGCCGAGGCAGGAATGAGGTTGCGACGGCGCAGTGCGACCCGATCGAAGCCGTGCTCCTGGGCGGCTTTGTCGATCAGGCGCTCGATGACATAGATCACCTCGGGCCGCCCGGCGCTGCGGTACGGCGTGGTGCACATCGTGGTCGAGAGCACGGCGCGCGCTTTTATATACGCAATCGGGATGCGGTAGCCCGAGGTCGCTAATCCCACGCCCTTGACGAGTGGCACGTAAGATCCACTGTGGCCGCCTACATTGCTGAGATTTGAACTTCGCAGCGCGAGGAAACGGCCGTCAGCGTCGAGCGCCAGCTCGGCGGATACCGTGAGATCGCGGCCCATATAGTCGCTGAGAAACGCCTCCTGGCGTTCGCAGGTCCACTTCACCGGTCGTCCGATGCGGCGCGAGCCCCAGGCGACCAGCGCGAATTCGGGAAAGAAGCTGTTACGCGTGCCGAAATTGCCGCCGATTTCGCGGGCGATGACACGTACCGCATCCTCCGGCGCGCACAGAATTGCCGCCAGCTCGCGCTTCTGGCGGACGATGCCGCCCGAGCCGGCATAGAGTGTGTAGCGTCCGCTCGCGGGATCGAAGCTGCCGACGGCCGTGCGCGGCTCCATCGGCACGCCGGTAACGCGATTGATGAGGGTGTCGAGCCGTGTGACGTAAGTGGCGCGCGCAAATGCGTCGGCGGTAGCCGCGGCATCGCCGACTTCGGCGTCGATCATGATATTCGGCATGTTATCGTAGAGTCGCGGCGCGCCGTTCTCGATGGCCGTCGTCGCATCAATCACGGCAGCTAGCGGCTCGTAGTCGACGACAATCCGCTCGGCGGCATCCTTCGCGACCGCAACACTCTCCGCGATCACGAACGCGACGGCTGTGCCGACGTGGCGGACGCGATCTGCGGGCAGCACATGATGAGGCGCGACCCGGACCGCCGAACCGTCGCGGTTTTTCAGGACGATGTCGGGAGCCGTGCCGGGTGCGCAGGGATGCGGGATTGGTTGGAGACCGTCAGCTTGTGCGTCGCGCCCGGTCAGCACCGCGAGCACGCCCGGCATGGCGCGCGCTGCCTCAACATCGACGGCGCGGATCAGCGCATGCGCATGCGGCGTACGCAAAACGGCGGCGTAGGCCTGGTCCGGAAGATTGATGTCGTCGCTATAGCACCCGCGACCGGTGAGAAGACGCGCGTCCTCCTTGCGGTGTACCGCGTCTCCGATTCTTACTTGCATTGCGGACTTCGGCTAACACTCACGAGAGCAGGGCCGTCATATTCTCACGCCGGCAATGCTGCGGCTAGTCGTCAGCCATCCGGGCACTCGGTAGCTGCCATGTGCGAATTCACGCAACCTTACGCTTCTCGTGCGGTGAATGCGCAGGCCTGACAGCCTCGTGCTTGCCGGGGTGGAAGTTGCGGGCGGAGTGGCCAACCTTTGGCTCGTCGGTGCCGCGGTGCCCAACGGGACGTTTCTTCTCGGCTTTCTCGGCGGTGTTCTCGGTCAGTTGTGCAACTTTTACAGCTTTTTGCCGGGCCTTCGATGTGGCCGCCTTGATGACTCTTTGCGCGACCTTCTTTGCCGCAGGGATTGTTCGCACAAGCTTCGGCGGGACTTTTTCCGATTGCGATTTTTCTGGCTCGATCGGCGCCAGTGCGTGCGCCTGTTCTATTTGCGCTTGCTCGAGCTCGGCGAAGCCCGGCAAATGGCGGCAAGGCAGCGGCCTCACAAATGTCAGTTGCGAATCGGGCAACTGCGATTTTCGCCACGCCTCGGCGGAGCGGCCAGTGACGCGCAGAACATAAGTCTTGGTCTCTTGCGGCAGCGCCCGGTGGTGATCGAGCCAATCGAGGACACGATGTGCGCCGGCGTTGTAGGCGGCCGCTACAAATCCGAGATTACCGAATTGGTCGCGGAGCGCTCGGAGGAATCGCGCCGAGGCCGGGAGAGCCTGATGCGGATCAAACGGATCGTGCAGACCGACCTCAGCGGCGACTTTCGGCATGAACTGCGCGATGCCCAAGGCACCCGCCGAACTCACGGGGTCGCGTTGCAGTCCGCTCTCTTGCCAGATCAGATTGGCGAAGAAAGGCACCGGGATATTGTTGTCTTCGGCGGACGTATAGAGCGCATTGCAGAGATCGCTGACCGAATGTGCAGTGTGTGGCGCGACATTCATGCTCGCGTCCGCCGGTGTTGGTGCTTGCGGCGGCTCGGCGGTCTCCTCTCCCTGTCGGTGCGGATCGTCGGATGGCTCTTCGGATGTTATCGAAGCGGGTTCGTACTCGCCGATGGAAATGTTGAATTCGAGCGACCCTATCGGCTGTTCTGAGTCCCGTACCGGGCCCTGATATTTTGTTTCAGCATCCACGACCGTGAGGCTGAGCAAAATGATTGCAGGCGCAAGCGCCGATGCAAGAATTAGACGCATCCTGTCCCCCTCAAATGCGTACGCTCAGCGTCTCGCGGCGCCGCGCGCATGGATGGCTTGAGAGATCTCCCCCCGACAGTTTGCGGATGCCGATATAACCCGGCGCTTTTTTGGAGATATTACGGACGCGTTAAGATCGTTCAGGGCGATTGCCGAGCCGAATTGGGGCGCTACTTTGGAATTGAAACTCGCACCATTACCCGGATAGAACCGGGCGCGCGCGGCGGCGGCGTGGTGCTAATATCGGCCGACAGGCGCGACGGAGTTGGGTGAATCAATGCCGGAACCGGCGTCGGCGGCGACTTTTGGCAATAGCGCTGCAGCACGGTGCACAATGGCTGCCGACTCACAATTTACCTTTTTCCGAGTTCCAAAGTGTTTTTTTGCGCGATGAACACGGTACGCGCGCGCATACTTTTTGTAGCGGCGAACGACTGGTACTTCTATTGGCACCGCCTGGCGCTTGCGGAACGCATTGCCGCCGCCGGCTACGAAGTTGAAGTGGCCACTCCGCCGGGCCGTTTCTGTGACGCGATTTCAGCTGGCGGAATCCGCCACCATGCGATCGAAATCGATCGTCAGGGACTGAACCCGTTAAAAGATATCGCGACGATCAAACGCCTGGCCAGTCTCTATCGCGATCTGGAACCGACCATCGTCCATCACGTCGCGATCAAACCGATCATCTATGGTTCGATAGCGGCCAAGCTCGCTAAGGTGCCGGCGATCGTCAACGCGATGCCGGGAACCGGATATCTGTTTGTTTCGCGGCAATTGCTGGCGCGCCTGATTCGTCCCGGCGTGATAGCGGCGTTTCGCTTTTTGCTCAACGCACCCAACAGCCGCGTCATTCTCGAAAACCATGATGACCAACAGATGTGGATCTCGCGACGCGTGCTGCGGCAGGATCGTGTTGTGGTCATGCCCGGTTGCGGGGTCGATACCGACGCCTTTCGACCTGGTCCGGAACCGCCCGGACCTCCGCTTGTCGTCCTGCCGGCGCGGCTGTTGTTTTACAAAGGCATCGTTGAATTCGTCGAAGCGGCGCGGGTGCTGCGAAAACGCGGGACGCCGGCGCGATTTGCTTTGGTCGGTGAGGGCGATCCCGGAAATCCCGCTTCTGTTTCGCCCGAGCAATTGCGTAGATGGGAGCAAGAAGGGGCGGTAGAGATTCTCGGGTGGCATGACGATATGAGCGAGATATTTGCTCAGTCTCACATTGTCTGCCTGCCGTCCCACGGTGGCGAAGGCGTTCCGCGGTCGCTGCTGGAGGCGGCCGCGAGCGGTAAGCCGATTGTCACGACAGACGTGCCCGGCTGCAGGGACGTGGTGCATGATGGCGACAACGGTTTACTCGTTCCAACACGGCAAGTTGCGCCGCTGGCCGATGCGCTCGATCGGCTTATCCGTGACCACGAATTGCGGCGCGCGATGGGGGCGCGCGGTCGCGAACGTGCAGTCACCGAGTTTTCGGCCGATATCGTCGCTGATCAGACCTTGCAGCTTTATGCGGAGCTGTTGGGTCCGAAAGCGATGAAGAACCTGGGTTCGCGCGTTACGCTCAAGGACGAGGCGCCGGTCGGCGACGGCGGCGTCCGCTAAATCATTGGCATTCCTCGTATTTGGTAGTTCCGATAACGCGGGAAAAATCATCCGCGCCGATCCTCGAAACCTTGCGCCGCGCCGCCGAAAGGCCGATATTAGTTGCGTTCGAGACCAATTCTTCCGCGAGGTCCAATCGCGGCTTCTTTTCTTTGGGAGGTCCCATGACCCAAGTCGTGAAAGACGCAAAACTCGAGCCCAAAGCGCGCAAAACCGAAAACAAAGCCACGCCCAGCGAGGCGTCGCTCCAGTACCAGCCCGGCTTCGGCAATCATTTCGTCTCCGAGGCGGTTGCCGGCGCATTGCCGGTCGGCCGCAACTCACCGCAGCGGCCACCGTTGGGGCTTTATGCCGAGCAGATTTCGGGCACCTCGTTCACGACCGCACGTTCGGAAAATCGCCATACCTGGACTTATCGTATTCAGCCCTCGGTCGTGCATCGGCCTTATGCGCGGATCGACAACGGCCTGATCCGCAGTGCTCCGTTCAATGAGGCTGACGCGACGCCGACGCAATTGCGCTGGTCGCCGTTTCCAATCCCGCAGAAGCCGACCGATTTCGTTGAAGGCATCGTTACCGTTGGTGGCAACGGCGATGTCGCCACCCAGGTCGGCATGGCGGTTCACATCTACGCCGCCAACCGCTCGATGGATAACCGCATCTTCTACAATGCCGACGGCGAAATGCTGATCGTGCCGCAGCAGGGCCGCGCCCGTTTCGTCACCGAACTTGGCGTCGTCGAAGCGCGCTGCGGCGAGATCGTGATCATTCCGCGCGGGCTGCGTTTCCGGGTCGATCTGCCGGACGGCCCGTCGCGCGGCTACATTTGCGAGAACTATGGCCCGTTGCTGCGGCTGCCTGAACTTGGTCCGCTCGGCGCCAATGGCTTGGCCAATACGCGCGACTTTCTGGCGCCGGTCGCCGCATACGAGGACAAGACGGCGCGGCACAGTCTGGTCGCGAAATTCCAGGGCAATCTCTGGGCTGCGGAAATGAATCATTCGCCGCTCAATGTCGTTGCATGGCATGGCAACTTCGCACCTTACAAGTACGACTTGGCGCGGTTCAATGTCATGGGATCGATCAGCTTCGATCACCCCGATCCTTCAATCTTTTCCGTGCTCACTGCGCCATCTGATCTGCCGGGCGCGGCGACGATTGACTTCGTCATCTTCCCGCCGCGCTGGCTCGTTGGTGAGGATACATTCCGGCCGCCATGGTATCACCGCAACGTCATGACCGAATTCATGGGTCTCCTCTACGGCGCCTATGACGCCAAGGCGGAAGGCTTTCTTCCCGGCGGCGCCAGCCTGCACAATTGCATGACTGCGCACGGCCCCGACGCCGAGACCTGGGAAAAGGCGACCAAGGCGGAGTTGAAGCCCCACAAGATCGAGAACACGATGGCGTTCATGTTTGAAAGCCGTTACGCGATGCGGCTGACCCGTTTTGCCGTGGAATCCTCCGAGCTTCAGCACGATTACTTCGAAGGCTGGCAGGGACTGGAGAAACATTTCTCCGGACATAAGTAACGGGCGCGGTCACGCGCTCGTTCCGACCGGGTCATCAGGATCAGAATATGAGCAGGCTTCCCACTCTCTTCATCCCGCATGGCGGCGGGCCCTGTTTCTTTATGGATTGGGATCCGCCTGATACCTGGGCCCGGATGGCCGACTATCTGCGGCACGTGCCCGAGGTGGCGGGATCGCGGCCAAAAGCGCTGGTGGTGATTTCCGGCCATTGGGAAGAGGACGTTGTCACCATCCAGAACAATCCGGCGCCGCCGCTGCTTTACGATTACTACGGCTTTCCGCCGAACACCTATCAGATCAAGTTTCCGGCTCCCGGGGCGCCCGAGGTTTCCGCGCGCATTGCGGAGTTGCTTGGGGCTGCGGGTATTCCGTGGAAATACGACCGCGAGCGCGGCTTCGATCATGGCGTCTTCATCCCGCTGAAAGTCGCCTTTCCGCACGCCGATGTGCCGATCGTGCAAGTCTCGCTGTTGGCCAGCATGGATCCCGCAGAGCACATCAAGATCGGCCGCGCATTGATGCCGCTTCGCGATGAGGGCGTGCTGATCGTCGGCAGCGGCATGACCTATCACAACATGCGCACGCTGATGGCCAGCATGCGCGGCGGCGCCGATGGCAAGCATGCCGACGCCGGCTCAGAGCGCTTCGACGATTGGCTGGAAGAGGTTTTGACCAAGGCGCCGCCGGAGACCCGTGCCGACGCGCTCGCCGCTTGGGCCAAGGCGCCTTTTGCCCGCGCCGCCCATCCACGCGAGGAGCACCTGTTGCCGCTTCACGTCGCCGTTGGCGCGGCTGGCGACGATCCCGGACAGCGGACGCTCAAGGATGTCGTCATGGGGGCGGTCGAGTCGGCGTTTCGGTTCGGCTAGGCCTGTCATGGGCCGAATTGTTGGCGGCCGGAGACTGAAAAAGAGGAGCCGCCGCCGGGTTGCCCGGCGGCGGCTCTGAGCCAGCCAAACCCGGTCTAGGCCGCTCTTTTGATGCGATCTTGCGTAGCAGGCGCTTCGTTGCCGCTGTCGGTGTGGATCCGGCTCCTGAGCGTTCCGACTTCCTGCTGCAGCCGCGATACATCCTTGCGGGCGGTTTCGAGGGCGCCTTCGGCCATCGAGCGCTCCAGCTGTTCGCGCTGCAGCTGGGCCTGGAGACTCTCGATTTGCATCTCGTGAGCGCCGTGCGCCGCGGCGATCTGCTCCTCGAGCAGTTCCACGAGGTCGTTCTTTTCCCGAATATCTTGTTGGGTATTCTGGTAGATGCCTTCGCGTGCTGTCGCCGCGTGGATCAGCTTGTTGGCCTCATCAGTGAGCAGTGCGCGAGCTAGCTCGAGATCCCTGATTTGCAGTTCACGCTCCGCGAGTATGGCCTCGAGCGAACTCAACCGCTCCGCCAGCGTGTCGTTCGTGGTGCTGGCGTCGGCCACCCGGCGGTCAAAGGTGCGCATCTCCTCGGAGCGCGCGATCAGTGCCTGACGGGCTTCTTCGAGCAGTTTGTCCGTCAGGGTGCCGCGGGCTTGCAGGGCCTCGAGACGCGAGTTCAGGACGTTTGTTTCTTCGCGGTGCGCGTGGTTGGCCTCGTCAAGTGCTGCGACAAGGCGTGAACGCTCCGTTTGAACCTCGGCCAAATTGATTTCAGTGGCTTTCAGACGCGCTTGAGTCGAAGCGACCGCCTTGTCGGCGTCGCTCAGGCGGCGTGCTGTCTGTGCCAGCTCACTCAGCGTCTTCTCGAGCGAGGCCTGGAGCGAAGCCCGCTCCTCCTTCACTTTCCGCGTTTCCTGTTGTGCCGCCTGGCTTTCGCCCTCAACCTGCACTATTCGCTGATCGGCGGTGACGACGCGGTCTCCGAGCCGGAGGTTTTCGTCGCGCGTCAGCCGCAGGTCGGATGCCTGCTGCTGCGTCAGGCCCTGCAACTCGGCGATGTGGGCGCGATGCACGCCCAGTTCGGCAAGCTGCTCTGCCTTGGTCCGCTCCAACCCGGCGATGGTTTGCTTCGCGAGCGCAGCGATTTCCTGCAAGCGGGTGCATTCGATCTTGAACTTCGTTGCCTTTTTCTCGGCTGTGCTGAGGTCGTCGCGAAGCTTGTTGCAGACCTCGCGTGTAGTGTTGAGCGCGCGTTGCACGATCAGCTTTTCGCTCTTGGTCTCTTCATATCCGCGCAGCGTATTGCAGACCGGCTCGACCAGCTTGGCGATCGAGATTTTGATGCTTTCGAGTTCGCCGATCTTGTGCTCGGCATCCATCAGAAGGTTGCGGACCGTCTCGTTTTCCTGACCCAGCTGCGTTGCGATCGGGAAGAACAGCTCGTTGTCGAGCTCGATTTCGGGCTCATTTGGCGGCGTGTCGACGACCTTAACCGGAGCCACGGGGACTGGCTCCCGCGAAGCGGTAGGCTGCAATTGTGGGGCCGGCGGCATCTGCATCGCCGGCAGCGGGTCCACGTCAGGCGGCATTTGCATCGCCGGTAGCGGGTCCACAGCAGGCGGTACCTGCACGACGGGCGGCTGGTGTGCAGCGGGCGGCCGCTGCGCGATGGTGGGCTTCGCGCTTCCGGCATCGGATCTGCGGCCAAGCAACGTGACAAATTTGGACATGAAGTAGTCTCCCCTGCACCGATGCGCCCGGCGGAGGCGACGCCTGAATCACAAAGTTTCTAGGTGGTTAAATAATTGATTTAGAAAGGTTAACGGAGTGTTAATCGGCGCGAGACGGAGCGCCGGTAAGTGCTTCAGCCTACCTCGCGGCTGTGGCTTGTCCCAAGTCCGCGCATGAAATTTTCGCGGATAAGCACCGGATCGCGCATCGGCAGGCCTTTTCCCGGCTGATCGTCGATCTTCACCGCCAGCACGCGCGGTCCGCCTTCCTCGAACCGGCGGTCGATCAGTGTGTCAAAATGGGTCTCGTCGTGCACCCATTCGCTCTGCTCGATGCCGGCGCCCCGCGCCACCGCGACAATATCGGTCGCGCCACCGGTCGCTGCCGCCTGCTTGCCGGTGATCTGGTACATACCGTTGTCCCAGATGATGATGGTGAGATTTTGCGGCCGGACATTGCCGATGGTGGCGAAGCAGCCGAGCGCCATCAGGATCGAACCGTCGCCTTCCAGCGCGATCACCCCGCGCTTTGGCTGCGCCAGCGCGACACCGAGCGCGATCGGACAGGCTAGCCCCATGCTGCCGAGCATGTAGAAATTCTGCGGGCGATGGCCGGCAACGATGAGATCGAAATTGGTATTGCCGAGGCCGGCGACGACCGCCTCCTCGTTGGTAAGCCGCTGCACCAAGCGCCGCGTCAGCGTCGTGCGGCTAAGCATTTTTGCCGAAGCTCTTGCGTTGTTCACGGCCGGGTTCCGTTTTCCCCTCGCTACATCAGTTGTCCGTGCGCGGCCGGATTGCCGCCGCTCAGCAACGGCGAGAGGATGAAGACGACCGGCGCTCGCGTCGTGAACGCCTGCTTGATCGATCGGTCGAGGATGAAATGCAGTGTCGATGAGTTGGTCAGCGTGTGGTGCATGATGCCGAGCGCATCGAGTGTCGGCCGCATCGTGCGCGCGACCAGCGTCTGGCCGATGTTGAATTCGCCCATAATCCCGCGCTCCGAGACGATCAGGATGGTTGGAATCTGAAAAGGTACGACCAACGACCCAAGCGCGTTGGCGATGAGGGCAAAACCGCTGGTCTGCATCATGGCCACGGCGCGCAATCCGGCCATGTACGCGCCGGTTGCCGCGCCGACCGCCTCGTCCTCTCGCGTCGCGCCGATACAGATAAAATCGCTGTCCGCTGCAACGCCGGCAATGAGCGGCGTCAGGATGTTGTCCGGGACATAGGCCGCGAAGCGGACGCTGTTCTCCTTCAAGGCGGCAAGGATGATCTCGGACCAGGTCATGGCGTATCCGCAACGGTGAGCAGATAGAGTAACTTGAAACCGGCCCAATATCCGCCAGTCGCGACGGACCGGGCAACCCCAAACGTGCACTACCAGGTCCCGGCGACGGCGTCCTTCCGGGGCGAGCCTGCGGGCACAGCGCAGGGTAGCGTTGCGCTCCAAAGCCCGGTATTGGAAGGCACGGGATATTCAGTCAGCATCGGTCACCGAAAATGCTCGGACTTTTTACCAGCCCGCGCAAAGCGCTTGTCGTAGCGCACGATCTCCTGATGACCGCCGCGGCGGTGCTGGCGAGCTTTTATATTCGTTTCGAGGCCGCCGGCCTCATGGAACGGCGCGACGGGCTGTTGGTATTTCTGCCCTGTTTCGTCGTTTACGCCGGGATCGTTTACTCCTTTTTCCACCTCTACGAATCGAAGTGGCGGTTCGCGTCACTGCCTGATCTGATGAACATCGTTCGCGCCGCGACGGTGCTGGCGGTGTCGCTATTGGTGCTCGACTACGTTTTGGTCGCGCCCAATGTGTTTGGGCAGTTCTTTTTTGGCAAAATCACGATCGCGCTCTATTGGCTCCTGCAGATGGTGTTTCTGGGAGCCGGCCGGATCGGCTACCGGTATTTTCGCTATACGCGCACCAGGCACCATGCGCGTTCTCCGGAATCGAATCCGACCCTTGTGCTGGGACGCGCCGCGGATGCCGAAGTTCTGCTGCGGGCCATCGAAAGCGGCGCAGTCAAGAAAATATGGCCGGTCGGAATTCTGTCGCCGTCACCCGCCGATCGGGGACAGGCCATTCGAGGCATTCCGGTTCTGGGCAACTTTGATGCGCTCGATGCGGTCGTCAACGACCTTGGACAGCGCGACAAGACCATCACCCGGGTGATTTTTACGCCGTCCGCGCTCGAGCCGGACGCCAAGCCCGAAGCGACGCTGATGCATGCGCGCCGGCTTGGCCTGACCGTTGTCAGGCTGCCGTCGCTCGACGACGCCGGCGAGGCGCCGCGTTTGGCGCCGGTCAATGTCGAAGACCTTTTGCTGCGGCCGACCGTCAAGATCGACTACGCGCGGTTGGAGAGCTTTCTCAAGGGCCGCTCGATCGTGGTGACGGGCGGCGGCGGCTCGATTGGCGCGGAAATCTGCGACCGCGTCGTAACATTCGGCGCTGCGCGCGTGCTGATCATCGAGAACTCCGAGCCGGCGCTGCACGCGGTACTCGAAATTCTTGCGACCAAACAGTCGCGGCCCGAGATTATCGGTCGGATCGCCGACGTTCGCGACCGCGCGCGGCTGTTTCGGCTGTTAGGCGACTTCAAGCCGGACATTGTCTTCCACGCTGCCGCGCTGAAGCACGTTCCGCTGCTCGAACAGAATTGGGAAGAGGGGGTCAAAACCAACGTCTTTGGTTCGGTCAATGTCGCCGATGCGGCGGCCGCCTCTGGAGCCGCGGCAATGGTGATGATCTCGACCGACAAAGCCATCGAGCCGGTCTCGGTACTTGGCGCGACCAAACGCTTTGCCGAGATGTACTGCCAAGCGTTGGACGCCGATCTCACCCGCCGCACCCAGCCGGCACGGCAGCCGATGCGGTTGATTGCGGTACGGTTTGGCAACGTGCTCGCCTCGAATGGTTCGGTGGTGCCGAAGTTCAAGGCGCAGATCGACGCCGGCGGGCCGGTGACGGTAACGCACCCGGACATGGTGCGTTACTTCATGACTATCCGCGAGGCTTGCGACCTCGTTGTCACCGCCGCCAGTCATGCGCTCGGGCCGGAGCGTTCCGATGTTTCGGTTTACGTGCTCAACATGGGCCAGCCCGTGAGGATCGTCGACCTCGCCGAACGCATGATCCGGCTCGCCGGTCTAGAACCCGGCCGCGACGTCGATATCGTTTTCACCGGCACCCGCCCGGGCGAGCGGATGCAGGAAGTGCTGTTTGCACAGGGCGAGCCGACGGTGGAAATCGGCGTCGTCGGCGTGGTCGCCGCTCGTCCCGCGCAGCCGTCCCTCGACGTCATGCGCGGCTGGCTCGCGATGCTCGACCAGGGGCTGCAGCGCGAAGAGCGCGAAGCGATCTATCGCGTGCTGCGTGACGCCGTGCCCGACTTTCGGGGCGCGGCGGCTTAAAGAGCGCCGGAACCGTCGCGCGAACAAGGTGTCGATCTACCAGCCGCGGTAGGCTCTGAGGACCGGCTATTTTTTGCCTTTCGCAAATGCGGCGAGGAGCCAAGCTACCAACAGTACGCCGGCAATGAACGCGCCGAGATCGCTCAGCCTGGCCGGTATGACGATGGTTACGACGGCCAGCGCGCCGAGGCAGACGTTCACCAGAAAGACGCGGACAACAACATCCAGAACGGAGAAACCCCGGTCGGTGGCGACTTGGTAAAAGTGCGTGCGGTGCGCCTGCCAGATTGGCTCACGGCCGGCGAGGCGGCGTACGAGCGTGATTGTGGCGTCGGCCAGGTAGTATAATGGGAGCAGTAAGGCCGCGGCGAGCCTGCCGTTTCCGGCTAAGATGACCAGGAGCCAGCCGACCAGAAGGCCCACCGGCAGACTGCCGACATCACCGAGGAAAATCCTGGCCACCGGTCGGTTGAAATAAGCAAACCCCAGCATGGCGCCGCCGAGTGAGAGCGCGACAACAACGGCGTCAAGCGGCAACGCGCCAAGGGATCCGATCACCACTAGCGCTGCTGCGATCGGAACGACTTCCGCGACGGTCATCCAGTCGATGCCGTCCATGAAGTTCACGAGGTTGACGAACCACAGTCCGGCAAAAAACAACACCACGCGTTCAAGCCACCACGGCACGACAGGCAGCGCGCGCAGTTGGTGCGGCAACGCATAGATTACCGCGCCAATGGCCAGCGCCTGCAACAGCAGCCGTGGGGCGACTGCAACAGGGCGGAAGTCATCGACGGCGCCGACGAAGGCCATCAGCACGATTGCGGCAAGGAGTATCGCCGGCGGCGGTGCAATCGCGGCGCCGAGACCGAATATGCCGAGACAGGCCGCAGCAATAGTCGCAGCGATGACGGCAATTCCGCCGCCTTGTGGCGTCGGCTCACGATGGGAGGAACGGGAATTCGGTCTGGCCAGCGCGTAGCGTCTCAGCGCCGGGCGCAGCAGTACGATCAGACCGGCGGACAGGCCCGCGGACAAGGCCGCCGTCGCCGCAGCGCGAACGGCCCACATCGCGGTCATTAGTTAGTCGGCTCCCTGACCGATCATGCCTCGCGTGACCAGCAATTCGACCACGCGGTTTGCCAAATCCTCAGGGCCCGCGCCGTCAGTATCGAGCACCAGGTCGGCGTGCTCCGGCGGTTCGTAGGGCGAGTCGATGCCGGTGAAGGAGGGTAGCGCGCCGCTGCGGGCCTTGGCGTAGAGCCCCTTGGGGTCGCGCGCTTCGCAAGTTGAAAGCGGCGTCGAAACGAAGATCTCGATAAACTCGCCAGGCTCGAGGATTTGCCGGATCGCCGCGCGCTCGGCGCGGAACGGCGAGATGAAAGAGCACAGCACGATCAGCCCGGCGTCGACGAATAGCTTTGCGACCTCGCCGACACGGCGAATGTTCTCCACGCGATCGGCGTCGGTGAAGCCGATATCCTTGTTCAGTCCATGGCGGACGTTGTCGCCGTCAAGCATGTAGGTGTGCCGCTTTCGCTCGGCGAGCTTGGCTTCGACGACATTGGCGATCGTCGATTTGCCGGCCCCGGAAAGCCCGGTGAACCACAGCACGCACGGCCGCTGCGCCTTGAGTGCCGCGCGCTTGCCCTTGGTCACCACCAGAGCCTGCAGCTTGACGTTCATGCCGCGCCGTAGCGCGAAGTCGACCGTACCGGCCGCCACCGTGGCGTTGCTGTAGCGGTCGATCAGGATGAAACTGCCGGTTCGCGGAATTTCCGTGAAGGTATCGAGCGCAACCGGAACGGCGGTGGCGATGTCGCAAATACCGATCTCGTTGAGCGCCAGCGTATGCGCGGGTTCGCGGCGCAACGTCTCGATGTCGACGCGATGTTTGACGCCGGTCACGCTCGCCGACACCGCGCGAACGCCGACCTTGAGCATGTATTCGCGGCCGGGCAATAGCGGCTGCTCGCTCATCCAGATCAGGTGCGCCTCGAACTGATCGGTGATCTGCGGCCGCCGGTCCGGCGCAACCAGCGTGTCGCCGCGTGCCACGTCGATATGGCGGTCAAGTCCGACAGCGACCGACTTGCCGATGCCGGCCTGGTCACGATCCTCGCCGGCGACGACGATGCGATTGATTTTGCCGCTGACGCCGGACGGCGCGACCTGCACAAGGTCGCCCTGGCGCAGCATCCCGCCGGCGATGAAGCCTGCGTAGAGCCGGCTGTCGCGATCGGGCCGCAGCACGT
Source organism: uncultured Alphaproteobacteria bacterium (assembly GCA_963791955.1). GTDB lineage: Bacteria > Pseudomonadota > Alphaproteobacteria > Rhizobiales > Xanthobacteraceae > BOG-931. The sequence continues at coordinate 64,975 of CAWBUO010000012.1, read as the reverse complement.
TTTGCACCAGCACGCGCAGCGGCGTTGCCGACTGATCGGATTCGACGTCTATTGTTTCCAGATGCCCAAGCAAGCTCGGCCCGTCATGCCAGGGCGTGTTCGGACTTGCCGAGGAGACGTTGTCGCCATCGAGCGCCGACAGCGGAATAGGAACGAGCGAGGCAAAGTTAAGCGGTTTGGCAAAGTCGCGGAAACCCCGGACGATGCCGTCGTAAACCGTGCGGTCCCAGTTCACGAGGTCGAGCTTGTTCACCGCGAGCACAAAGTGGCGAACACCGACCATGTGGGCAATCATCGCATGCCGTCGGGTCTGCGCCAGCAAACCCCGCCGCGCATCGACCAGAATGATGGCGAGATCGGCGTTTGAAGCGCCGCTCGCGGTGTTGCGCGTATAACTTTCGTGGCCTGGTGTGTCAGCGACAATGAATGCGCGCCGCGGCGACGAAAAATAACGGTGGGCGACGTCGATGGTAATGCCCTGTTCCCGCTCGTCCTCCAGCCCATCCACCAGGAGCGCGAAATCGATCGCCTGACCGCTGTTGCCGAACCGCGCCGAATCGCGCGTCAGCGCCGCCAGTTCGTCCTCGGCGACCGCACCGGTTTCATGCAGCAGGCGTCCGATCAATGTCGACTTGCCGTCGTCCACCGAGCCGCCCATGAAGAAACGAAGCAGGCTCTTGTGCGCATCCCGGGATGTGGCGCCATGCATCAAAAGTATCCCTCCTTCTTCTTGCGCTCCATCGACGCCGTGCTGTCGTGATCAATCAGCCGGCCCTGGCGCTCCGAAAAGCGGCTCTCGCGCAATTCGGCGATGATGTTTTCCACCGTGACGGCCTCGGATTCGATGCCCCCGGACAAGGGGTAGCAGCCGAGCGTACGGAAGCGGATGCGCCGCAATTGCGGCTGCTCACCGGGCTCGAGCGGCAATCTTTCGTCGTCCACCATGATCCAGGTGCCGTTGCGTTCGACGACAGGCCGTTCAGCCGCAAAATAAAGCGGCACGACAGGGATATTTTCAGCCGCGATGTACTCCCAGACGTCGAGCTCGGTCCAGTCTGACAATGGAAACACCCGCATGCTTTCGCCCGGGCCAAGACGGGTGTTGAAGACATTCCAGAGTTCCGGACGCTGCGCCCGCGGATTCCAGCCGTGGCCGGCCGAGCGCAGCGAAAACACCCGCTCCTTGGCGCGGCTTTTCTCTTCGTCGCGGCGTGCGCCGCCGATCGCGGCGTCAATGCCGTAACGGTCGAGCGCCTGCTTGAGGCCGAGTGTCTTCATCACGTGGGTGTGCAGCGCCGAGCCGGAGGCGATCGGACTGACGCCCTCCTTGAGGCCTTCCTCGTTGATATGGACGATCAGGTCCAGTCCCAGTCGTTGCGCGGTGGCGTCACGGAACGCGATCATGTCGCGGAACTTCCAGGTCGTGTCGACATGCAACAGCGAAAACGGCATCGGGCACGGGCGAAATGCCTTGATCGCCAGATGCAGCAAAACGCTCGAATCCTTGCCGATCGAATAGAGGATAGTCGGGCGCTCGAACTCAGCCGCGGCCTCGCGCAAAATGTAGATTGACTCGGCTTCGAGCCGTGCCAGATGCGCGGTGAGCGGGTTTTTTGATCGGGCCGATGTTACCTCATTTTGGATGTCAGTTTCGGGCACGTAAAGCTCGTGTTTTCGTGGAGGGGGTCGTTCAGGACGTCTATCGGAACGGTCGAGTGTCCTTACCTATCGTGCCGATAACGGCACAATGAAGTGCTGGGAGTCTCGCCCGCGGCGCGCAGGCTTCCTCACGATCGGGCGTCAGTCCCGTACCGGCTCTGGTGTTCGCGCCAAGCCCAGCTTATCGAAGGGCCTAGCCCAACCGAGCGGCGACCGCAATCTTGAGCGTAGAATCTTCTGGAAACGTAGCGGCGCACAAACGCATCTGCAGAACCGAGTTAAATTACCTGTTGGCTTCTTTCTGCCGATGTGCCGATCCGATTTGCGCCACACCGAAGGAATCCTTTCTCTCAATAAAGTAGTGCGCAAGATCGGCAATTAACTACCTATGAGAGTAATGTAGGTTTTGCCCAACTGAGCCCCGCGTTTAGGCGGGCCAACATTATTGTGTACTCGGCTCGGTCACGCTCGGCGCTGCTCCAATCGCGCCGTGCGCGCCGCGAACCATACCGAAGGAAGCCTTCTCTCAATAAAGTAGTGCGCAAGATCGGCAATTTACTACGTATGAGAGCTATGTAGACCTTCCCCAACTGAGCCTCGCGTTTAAGCGGAACCAACATTACTGCGCACTCAGATCGGTCTCATCATTGCGCGCCGCTCCCAATCGCGCCGTGCGCGTTGCGCTTCGGTCGGCGGCTGCGGCAGGGTCGCGGCCAGCAGCTTGCAGAAGGCCGCAGGATTCGCGACGGCGATTTGCATCAGAGAGCTAAGCGGAAAGTCTTGGCCGGTCCAATCCCCCGGTGCCCGCCGCTTAGGCGGAACAGCTGATTTTTTCGTCTGCTCCTTGCCCGTGAGCCCAAGATATTCTCGAACCGACCGGTTGTTTTCCTCCATCGTCGGGAGCGACCGCTCTTGCGGGTCGGGTTCGGCACATTGCAGCAGCAGTACCTTAATGCCTATCGGGCCAATGAAGGTGGCCGGATGACACACGGCCACCCACTTCAAATAACCGACCAAACCGTCTTTGCCGTTCCCGTCCTCGCCGACGCGGTAAGCCGCCTCTATGACCGCCTTCCTGTAATCGGCGGCCAATGCGTTGGGCGTGCCACGCTTTCGTCCGCCCTGCTTTTTGTGGCCCGGCTTGAAACTACCAGGTCGCTGATTGGCGGCTCTTTCGCGACCCGGGGCACTTCCTCGTTTTTTGCGATCGGTTATCACCAGGCAGCCCTCTTTTGAATATGAAGGAACATCTGCCCACCATCAAAATAAATATAGGCGTAGTGCCGACAACGTCAACGTCGACGGGGCACGGATGGAGTTCCAATGGATTTAAACCATTCGACATAGATTTGCTTCGGAGCAGCCAAAATTCACGGGCCACTGTGGTTCGTCTAGTAGATTAGCGCTTTCTCTTTCGCAGTCGCACTCCCGGGCCGCCGCCGTTCTCGTCCATGAACTCAACGCCGGCCGAGTCAAACGACCCGCCTGGGCACCGCGGGAATCAGCATTTCCCCGGATTACCCGAAGTAGTCCAACCGTATGCGTGTCCAACGCGGTATTAAGACGAGATTCATTTATAGTTTTACGGCTTCGGTCAACGAAATTGCTTTGTTGCGAAGCGAGGGTAAGCGGCCATGATGCAGCTTTCGCAGAAAGCGTTCGTCCGCAGTAACAAACTCACAATCTGTCGCTACAGCCAGGGCAAGGTATAAGCAGTCGTAAGCGGGATGGTTGATCTCAATCGACATCCGCGTCGCGGCTTCGAATAAAAACCGCGTTGGTAGCAGTTCGATTTCGGCGCTTTGGAGCAAGCGGGCAGCGAGCAGCGCTTCCTCCTTCAGAAGCTCACGCCTTTGGACTTTCTTCCAAAGGATGTTCGCGCATTCCGCGACAAGTAATTCGGGGGCGATCAACTTGGCGTTTTGGCGGAGCGCCAACGCCTCCGCCGTAGAATTCTCCTCGACCACCCATTTGACGGCGATACTGGCGTCGATGACGAGTGTGTTCACCGCTCGTCGCGTCCTTCACGAAGGAGAACTTCCGAGGGTGTTTGTTTCCGCCGTTTTGTCAGTTTTCGCAGATCGGCGGCCAGACTGTCGAAAGAAGGTTCAACGTCGCCGACCAGGGCCTGGCGGAGAATTTCCCGATGCTCCGCTTCGGTCGAGCGGCCGTGCCGCGCCGCCCGGCGCTTCAAACGAGCGATCAGATCGTCATCCAAATTGCGCACATGCAGGTTTCCGGCCATCGAGCACCTTGAGAGCACTGGTCTCAATGATCTCATATGAAGCCAGCTAAATCAAGCACCAACCTCAAGGCGCTCACGCTTGGGAAGCCCCGCCACCCGGGCGTTTGAGCCCCTAGCCCTTTTTCTGTTGCCGTTTCCGTAGCCGGACACCTGGTCCCCCGCCGTTCTCGTCGATGAACTCGATGCCGTAGTACCGATTGAAACTATTTTAGAATTTGGCTTCGTTTTGCATTTCCGGCCGTAAACGAAGCGGCACGCGTAAGGAAGCGTTCCCGAGTTGGCGTTTGCGACCCTAGCCTTTTTTCTGTTGTCGCCTCCGTAACCGGACACCTGGTCCGCCGCCGTTCTCGTCGATGAATTCTACGCCGGCACGATTCAGGGCGTGCTGCAGGGCTTGAATGGCCGCCCCCGACACTTGCCGTCTCTCTTTCTCGAAATCCACGACGGTAGAAAGTCCCAGTCCCGCGCGATCCGCCAGGCTGGTTTGCGTCATATCCAATAGCGCGCGACCCGCCCGGCATTGAGCAGGTCGTATTTCAACATTTTTTGTTGACATCGCTCAATGGGGTGTATAAACAATTTTTGTTGATGGAACGTCCGACTCGCGAACGTGAAGATAACCTTGAAGGGTAGAACCGGGAAAGGGACTCGAACATGAAAGGCGCTGGAAAAATCTCAGATTATGAGGCGGGCCGCCGCTATTTTATCGGCGGCTCGGACGCCCGGGTCATCATGGGCGACGACGAAGCCGCCCTGATCCGGCTGTGGAAGGAAAAGCGCGGCGAGGTCGAACCGGAGGACTTATCCGGCAACCTGATTGTGCAACTGGGCCTAGCCACTGAGAAACTGAATTGGCGCTGGTATCAGGCCAATACCGGGCGGGTCGTCACCGATGTCCAAATGTGGCGCCGGCACCCAACCCTGCCCTGGTTGGCGGCAACGTTGGACGGGAGGGTCGAAGGCGGCGAGGTGTTCGAATCAAAGTTCATGCTGCCCTGGCAATTCTCGGAGGAAGCCGCCGCAACGAAGCACGCGGCTCAGCTGCAACACAACATGTGGGTCGTGGCAGCCAGAGGGGCGATACTTTCGATTATCAGCGGCGGCGGCCGATGGGTGGCGATCAAAACCCATGCCGATCCGCTTTACCAACATCTCATCGTCACTGCCGAGCGCAAATTCTGGCGCTGCGTTGAGACCGGTGAGCCTCCCGTTCTGTTCGGCGCCGAGCCACCAAAACCGCGCATCGAGGCGGTGCGCATTGTCGACATGACCTCATCGAACGCCTGGGCGGAATTGGCCGCGATCTTCTCGCAGACCCGGGCGGCCCATCTCGAACACGAGCAGGCGAGGGCGGAACTCAAGGGCTTGGTGCCCGATGACGCGCAGCAGGCGATCGGCCATGGCGTCCGAGCCAAGCGCTCGAAATCAGGCGCCATCAGTTTCGACCTCGTCAGCGCGGAAGACGACCATGCAGCGGTGCAGTAGTTCGATCGGCACGTTGGCGGCCGCGCTTGCCAAAGCACAGGGCGAACTCGTCAATCCGGAGAAGTCGCTGGTCGCAACCATCCGAGCGGATGGACGAGGTGGGGGCGAGCGGACCTTTCGCTATGCGCCGCTATCGAGTGGGCTCGACATCGTCCGCAAAATCCTCGGCCAGCACGAGATTGCGACGGTGCAAACCACCTCGATGGATCCGGCCGCCGGCATCATCAATCTCACCACGGTATTGGCGCACGCATCGGGAGAATGGATTGCCTCGGATTGGCCGGTTTGCGCCATCAGCGATACCGCAACCCCGCACCGTATGGGAGCGGCGCTGACCTATGCCCGGCGTTATGCTCTCTTTACGCTTGTTGGTATCGCCGGCGAGGACGACCTCGATGCGCCCGACCTTGTGACGCCCACGAATCCGACATCGCAGCCTGAGAAGCCGCAGCCGAGCGGAAAGGGTCAACTCAACGGCAGTCAACCAAGACCCGCTCAAAGACCGACGGTTCACCGCAACGCGAGACCGCAGCCGCAGATCTCTACGCCGATCCTGGAAGCCGAACCATCGGCGGGGTTGCGTGATCGTCTTATTGCCGAACTCACTGGTCTTGGCTCAAGCGATGATGCCGCAATGTGGGCGCACCGTTGCCTCGGTGAAAAGAACCGGCTGACAGCAGCCGACGCCAGGAAAGTCGAGGAAGCCTTCCAAGCGAGAGTGGCAATCTTCGCAGGCCGTGACGCGGACGCCGAGCCATCAGCGCTGGCGAACTCTAAGCAGCCGGAGGCAATGGCTGCTCCTTATTCAAGCGATCCGTACCACCGGCGGCAAGCCAGGGCAGTCGACAAGAGCGCGCTGGCGCTGCCGGCGCCGCGCCGGATTCGTGACCGCGACCACGTCAAATTTGTCGCTCGAAATCCCTGTCTAATTTGCGGCCGACAACCTGCCGACGCCCACCACCTCCGATTTGCGCAAAGCCGTGCACTTGGACGCAAGGTCAGCGATGAGTTCACCGTCCCCTTATGTCGAGGTCATCATCGCGAGGTGCACCGCTGCGGCAATGAAGCCGCATGGTGGCAAAAAGCCGGCGTTGACCCGACCGTGAGCGCTCGCAGGTTTTGGTTGGAAACACACCCGCTGCCGACAGCTTCGGATAGCATGGGCGCCGACGTCGCGACCTCCGCAGCCGCTTCATGAGCGCAGGAGCGACCTAGTGCGCAGTTTAAGCGAGCGCGACTTTATCGCCTGCGGCCCGACGACGGCGCGGGAGCAGGCCGATAGTTTTGTCGCAAGGGCCAATTAGACTCTTAATGACAGCGGGTATCTCATGCACTGGGCGTGCGGGGCTTAATAGAAAGCCTTGTACTTGACTGCATCCCTCGATTTCAAGACAGCGCAGTTGTTCCATTGTCTCCACGCCCTCCGCCACAATCGTCATATCGAAGCTGCGCCCGAGATCGGTGATGGCTCGGACAATCGATAAGCTATCATCCTCCGTCGGCAGATCGGAAATGAATGATCTATCGATCTTGACCTTATCGAAGCGGAAGCTGCGCAGGTAACTTAAGCTCGAATAGCCGGTACCGAAATCGTCCATTGATATCGAAACCCCAAGGTCACGCAGATCTTTCAATATCGCGAGACTGGCGTCAGTCTTTTCCAACAGTACGGATTCCGTAATCTCGAGTTCTAAGCGCTTTGCCGGTAATCCCGACGCCGTGAGCGCGTCCCGTACGGCTTGTGGAAGCCCGGCGTATCTGAACTGCACAGGTGAAAGGTTGACAGCGACACTGACTTCGTCGGGCCAGGTCATCGCGTCCATGCAGGCTCGGCGTAATACCCATTCGCCAAGTGTGACAATCAGCTTTATTTCCTCAGCCAAGGCGATGAAGTCTGAGGGCGAAATGAGTCCCTTGTCCGGGTGATGCCAACGCAGCAGAGCCTCGAGACAGGTCACACGCTGGCTTTTCAAATCGAAGAGCGGTTGATAGTAGACCTCGAAGGCATCTTCGATATTTGCGTTTCGCAGAGCGTCTTCCAATGCTCGTCGCGCTTCTGCGCGAGTTTGCATTTCCGGCTCGAAAAATCGATAAGTACCGCGCCCGTCGGCCTTTGCGCGGTACATTGCGAGATCAGCATACTTGAGCACTTCGTCGGCATCATTTTTAGAATTGAAAGCAACAGCAATGCCGATGCTTGCTCCGATCGTGAGCTGGTGGCCGTCAACCCAATATGGCTGCCCTAAGACCTCTATTAGGCGCCCTGCAAGCGTCGTTGCAGCCTCGGGTTGCTGGACTTCCATTTGGACGATGGCGAATTCATCGCCGCCGAGTTGTGCGGCTCTGTCGTGATCCCTTATATTCTCCGTCAATCGTTCTGCTACTGCCTTGAGCAGGCCGTCGCCGACCGAATGTCCGAGTGTGTCATTGATGCTTTTGAAGCCATCTAGATCGATGAACAAGACGGCAACCGCATTATCTCGAAACAGACCCGACAATGCTTGCTGCAAATGCTGCCGCAGTAAGGTGCGATTTGCAATCCCGGTCAGACTGTCATGATGAGCAAGATAGTGAATTTCTGCCTGCGAGCGTTCGCGCTCGGCGATTTCCTTCTTTAATTGGTCGTTTGAGCGAACGAGATCCGCCGTTCTCTCGATGATCCGCTCCTCGAGCAACTCGCTAAATTCGCGCAGAGCGTCGTTCGCCTTTTTGCGCTTGAGCTGCGCTTTCACTCTTGCCAGCGCCGCTGCAAAATCGACAGGCTTGGTCACGTAATCGTTGGCGCCTGCCTCTAGCGCCTCCGCGACATCTGCGCCGTCCGAGTTGGCGGTCACCATAATCACGGGCAGCTGCATTGGATCGTGCAGTTGGCGTATCTTCTTTAGTACGTCGATCCCGTTAAGCTCGGGCATCGCCATATCGAGCAGCACCAAAGCGACGGATGTCTCATTGAGCAAGCTTAGCGCTTGGCTGCCGGATTGCGCCTCGATGATGCGGAAACCGTGTGGCGTAAAAATTCGCGCCAGCAGCGTGCGATTCGCGGCTATATCGTCAACGACCAAAAGTGTGGGCCGGGAGTCGGTAGTCATATCGCGGTCGCTCGGCTGGTCGACATCAGTACATTTCTGGCATGCCGGAACACTAAAAATCTAATTGCGACACGAATGCAGACCATAGACGTGGCGCGTTAATTCAAGCTTATAATTCAGGATAAACTCGGTGCGTTGCAACGTCGCTTGTTGTCGTGGTCTTGTCAGCAAGCCGACGTTAAGGATCGCAAAAAGTTAACGCTCAGGCTTTAGGCAATGACAGCCGATCACCGCGTATCAGGGTGGTTTCGACGCAGATCACCAGATCGCTATCGCCGCCCCAAATGTGCTCGACCGTACTCTTGACGCTCGAGCTCCCAATGCAAAGGGATTGCAGACTCCAGCTATCGGCGGCGCAGACTGGGCTCGGCTCCGAAACGTTGTCGGCTTCGTGCCGTCTCTGGCAATCTATGGCAGTGAGAGCGCGTTAAGTCCGAGGATTTGACGCTGCGCCAACGGCGGCCACGCTGATCTCTTGGTTTGTCATCCGTGCAGCCGCGCCGAGCGCCCGATTGACCTTTTCGGAGACGTCGCCCGCTATTTTGTTTTGGTCCGAAACCATGTCGAGGACGGTGCTGGAAAGATTGGCCGCCTCGCCAATGGTTTCGATCAGTGCTTCTGCGCAATCGACGATCTCGCTCGTCTGCTGCCTCACGTCATAGATGCGTGACGCGATTTCATGGGTTGCCGTTGCTGTTTGGCTTGCCAGTAGCTTCACTTCCTTGGCAATAACGGCAAAGCCTAGCCCAGCTTCACCACTTCGCGCTGCCTCTATGGCGGCGTTTAGTGCGAGCAGGTGAGTCTTGCGCGCGATCCCTTCGATCGCCGAGGCGATACCGGCGATCGTTTCTGCCATGGAGGCGAAGCTATGGCTGGTCGTTCCCGCTGTTCGAGCCCAGTTCGCCGCCTCCTCGACAGCGCGCTTCGTTTGCCGGACTGCGTCGGTCACGCCGTTGGTCGTCTCTTGCAAAGTCCGCGTCTTCGTCTCAACGAGAGACAATCCGGATATGATTTGGTCCAGCACTTCCGCGTGTGCATCGCCTGTCTTGGCCGGCGCGTTGGTGCTATGCGTCGATTGAGGCGTGCAGCTTGCGGGCCTTTGCGGGTCTTGGCACCCGACCGAGGCCCTCAGCGCGTCCAACCGTAAGATGTTGCTGTCTCGATCGCGAGCGTCGCGCTCTAGCTGCGACATCGGTGGGATGGCGATATCGCGCGCGTTCATCCTTCAAAAACTTTCAGGCGAGATCATTTTTATGAACAACAGGCCATATCCGGATGCGATTAATTTTTGTTAAAGAATCATGTACGGGGTCGGCACCCGCTAGTCGAATTGGCAAACGCCAACCAGCATGTCCGTCCGGGAGTGAGGTCCCATTATTTCATGACGAAGAGCCGGGAATTCCGTGATGGCTTTTGTTAGTTGCTCGAATTGGCGACCCGCCATGTCAATCAACGATTAGGAATCTCAAACCCGAGTTCATGAGAGCCATCCGATTTTCCCGCTTGGATGCATGACGAGCAATCAAGATCGCGATGTCGCGGTCCGTATCAAGCGTCATGTTGTTTTGGTGACTCCGCCTGTAACTGGAATTAATTGCCAAGCGGCAACGGTATTTTCATCATAAAGTTTAGCTTCGTCTTAGATAGACCTAAGTAGTTTCCCCTAAAGCGCCTGGCTTGGGGGATGCCGTGATGACCGCCACTGCGAATGCTGCAGCGCCCCAACGGGCAATCAAAATATTGTTGATAGAAGATAGCCTGCCGAACCGCGACATGCTTACGCGTCGCCTGGCACGGCGGGGCTTTGCGGTGTGCAGTGCCTCCGATGGTCCGAGCGGTGTCGCCATGTCGGTTTTGGAGATGCCTGACGTCATTCTTATGGATGTAGCGCTCGGTGCTATGGACGGCTGGGAAGCGACGCGACTGATCAGGGCCGATCCCAAAACGCTTCACATCCCCATCATCGCGCTGACTGCCCACGCGCTGGCGACGGATCGTGACAAGAGCATTGAAGTGGGCTGCACAGATTTCGACACCAAGCCGGTCGATCTCGAACGGTTGCTCGGAAAGATAAACGCGTGCCTTCGAGGAAAGGGTTCCGCGGCCGCCATAGGTAAATCGGCGCAACGCGAAGCGGACATCGTTGGATAAATCAAATAGTTCGGAGTCCGAGTCATGTCTGATCAGTTTGGTGTTGATCCCGTGGAGGCGCTTACCGGCAGCATGCGGGACTTTCGCGAATTGCAAGGTAAAGATCTGATCGGCCGCGTCAGCGGATTTTTCGAGTGGCAGCAGGTGCGCCGGTTACACGGTTTGTGGCCCTATTCGAAGGCAACCGAGCGTGCGCCGCTCGCGGTATGTTCGGCGAGGGACGACAGCGGCGTGAGGTTCTCCGGGCTCAACTTCGCCACCCAGGATTATCTTGGCCTGTCGTCCGATCCTGAAATCAAGGAAACTGCGAAGGCGGTCATCGATGAATACGGCGTGCACAGCGCCGGCTCATCTGCGCTGGCGGGCAATACCAAATATTCGCTGCGGCTGGAGCAGGCGATTTCCGAATTTCTCGATCTTGACCACACAATCCTATACCCGACCGGCTGGGCAGCCGGTTACGGCGCCATCAAGGGGCTGATCCGACCGAGCGATCATGTCGTGATGGACGGCCTTGCGCACGCATGCCTGCAGGAAGGAGCGAACTCGGCGACCACAAACGTTCATCTCCATGGTCATCTCAATCTCGATTCGGCGCGCCGGCACTTGAAGCGTATTCGGGCCAAGGACACTGAAAACGGCATCTTGGTGGTCACGGAAAGCTTGTTCTCGATGGATTCGGACACACCGGACCTGCGCGCTCTCCAAGAGCTCTGCCGTGAGTACGAGGCGACGCTGCTCGTCGATGTCGCCCACGATCTCGGCGCAATGGGGGATGGCGGCCGCGGCTTTATCGGCATGCAAGGCATGGCTGGCAAGATTGACGTCGTGATGGGGAGCTTTTCGAAAACGTTTGGTTCCAACGGCGGCTTCGTTTCCTGCAATTCACCGGCGGTCAAACAGTACCTGAAATTCTACGGATGTTCGGCGACGTTCTCGAACGCGCTGTCTCCCGTACAGTCCGCAACCGTGACTAAGGCTTTCGAGATCGTCGGGTCCGACCGGGGGCGCGAGCTTCGCCGCATGCTCCTAAAACGCGTCGGCCAGATGCGCGACGCGCTTACAAACAATGGACTGACGGTCATTGGCGATGCGTCGGCGATCGTGCCGGTTCTTGTGGGCGATGAAGCTTTGGCACGTATGGCAAGCCGGAGGTTGCCGGAGCTCGAGGTGATCGCCAATCTGGTCGAGTACCCGGCCGTGGCCAAGGGAAATGCCCGCTTCCGGCTTCAGATGATGCCCAGTCATAGCGCTGAAAACGTCGCCGAGCTGGCTGCTCGACTCCGTACCGCGGTCGATCTCGCCCAAGACGAATATGATCGACATCAAAGCATGATCGCTCGAGACGATCGGGCTGTCATTCGCGCGGCCGTAGCGTAACGGGGCTGCACGCGCTCTTTGGGGACGATCGATGTCTAACAACCTAAGTGATCGCCTGCTGAAAATCATTGATTGGTTCATTCCGGCAGAGCTTCGCAACAACACCGCCAATCTTTGGCGGGCGCGCATCTTCACGATCAGCCATCTGCTAGGCCCATGCAGCGCGATCGCGATCTTGGGATTTTTGTATTACGCTCTTCCGGCGCGTGACTGGGTGTTTTGGACGATTTGTGTTTTGTGCGGTGCGTTCTGGCTGTTGCCGTTTGCTCTCAGATTTAGTCGTACTCTGATGTGGCTGGCGCTGTTCTCGTTTTGCGATCTGACTTTTGTCAGCGTATTCGGGTCGTACTTTTATGGGGGCGTAAGTTCACCGTTCTTGCCCTGGTGCCTGGCGGCCCTGCTGATCGGCTTCTTTTACATTGGCGACCGGCCGCTGTTAGTGCTGGGCATCTTCACCGGCCAACTTGCCGGCTTGTGTGTGGCCTATGTGGTAAACGGCTCGTTTCCGGAACGCTTGCCGCTGAGCGCCCTTTCCACAGTAGGAATGATCTCGGTTTTGTGCGCCACGCTTTATACTTCGATGATGGCGATTTATTACGCCTACGTTATGACCGATCAGTCTGCGCTTCGCCAGGAAATAGAAAAGCGTCTTCTAACCGCGGCGAAGCTGAAGCAGGCCAAAGACGTGGCTGATCGCGCCAACGAGGCCAAGGCCGTCTTTCTCGCCAAGATGAACCACCAGCTCCGCACGCCGCTCAACGCCATCATTGGCTACAGCGAGATTCTGCTGGAGGACGTTGAGCATCAGGCTGATAGTGCGGACGAAGCCGATCTCAAGACCATCAATAACGCCGGCCGGCATCTATTGTCGCTGGTCTCAGACGTGCTTTACATGCCGAAGATCGAGTCCGACAAGATCGAAATATCGTGGCGTCCGGTCGATCTCGACACCTGTCTTGAGGAAGTCGTCTCGACGTGCCGGAATCTCGTTTGTCAGAACGGCAACGAGTTCATTCTCGAAAAATCATCTGACCTCGGCATGATCGATACCGATCAAACCCGATTGCGGCAAATCCTGATCAATCTTCTCGGCAACGCCGGCAAATTCACCAAAAACGGCAAGGTCGCGCTGCGTGCCGATCGCGTCGCAACTGCGACAGGCGATCAGATCGTTATGGCGGTTGCGGACACGGGAATTGGCATTCCCCGCGAAGCGGTCGCCGGGCTATTCACCGACTTCCATCAAGCCAGTTCTGGAATATCAACATCATACGGGGGAACCGGCCTGGGCCTCGCAGTAAGCCGCCAGCTCGCCGAGTTGCTCAACGGCGATATCGACGTAGAAAGCGAGCCCGGCCGAGGATCAGTCTTCACTGTTCGACTTCCGGTCGCGCCCCAGGTGGCGGTCGCGGCGTGAACATTGAGAGCGACGATGCTTCGGGCTGGTGAACAATGATGGGCAGTTCTTTGAAAAACCTGGGCGTGCGGATCAACTCGTCGGTCGACTGGTTTATTCCCGCAAAACTGAGATCATCCGACCATCTCGTCAATATACGGATGTTTCTCTTCAGCCATCTGTTCGGTCCCTTTCTCGGCCACACGATATCGCTTTCGATGTTGTACATCGACGGCGGAGCCGATACCTCGTGGTGGATATTCTTTTTTGCGGTGACCGCCTTCTGGCCGTTTCCCTTGGTCCTTCGTCTTACCGGCTGGTACGTGCCGCTCTCGCTGCTCTCGATCGAGAACTTGATGTTCTGCGTGTTTTGGGGATGCTATCAGTATGGTGGTGTCAGCTCGCCGATTTTGCCATGGCTGGTCACGGTTCCGTTGCTCGCGTTCTTCTATCTGCCGGCACGCTCGACGCGCATCATCGTAGGCGTGCTCATCGTCGCGAACCTTGCGGTATTCTATGGCATCTATTCCATGGTGGGATTCCCCGAGAGAGTTGCACCGAACCTGCTGGTGGCGCTCGGCCTGATATCGACGTTTTGCGCTAGCATCTATGTCTCGATGATGGCCCTTTACTACGCCAATGTGGTCTCATCCCAGGCCGAGCTTGAGCAGGAAGTCAAACTGCGTCGCGCGACCGAGCAGAAGCTTCGCGAGGCCACCGAACAAGCGGAGCGAGCCATGCTCGCGAAATCCGAATTTCTCGCCAAGATGAGTCATGAACTCAAGAATCCTCTCAATTCGATCATTGGATACAGCGAGATTCTGATCGAAAATCTTGGGGAGAGTGAAGGTCAGAAGTGTAAGGATCTACAGACCATCAGGGAAGCGGGTCATCGGCTTTTGGAGCTGATCGACGACCTTCTCGACCTCTCCAAGCTTGAAGCCGGCAAGATGACGCTGCACTCTGACCGAATTGACTTTCGTGTGCTGTTCGACGGAATTGCGGCAAAGTGGCGCTCGTCGATTGTCGGCAGCAACGAATTTGTGATCGAGCCTCCCGCTGACCGCGAAATCCTTATTGATGTGTCCAAACTTCGGCGTGTCATCGAAGACCTCTTGAGCAATGCGGTGAAGTTCACCAAGAACGGCCGTATCACGTTCTCAGCTTCGACGCAGGGGGACACGTTGACGATATCGGTTGAGGATAACGGTGCTGGGATCTCTGAACGGCAGATCGGCAGATTGTTCGAGACCTTCGATCGTTCCGAGAATGAGACCGCGAGCAATTACGGCGATGACGTCAGGCTCGGATTGCCGCTTGCTTATCGATACTGCCGCTTGATGGGCGGGGAGTTGTCGATTCAAAGCAAACTAGGCGCCGGCTCGCGCTTCACCATTCAACTTCCGATCCAACCGCTTGTCGAGACCAAGCAATCAGTGCCCGAGTTGGAGCTATTGACCGAGGCTGCTTGATACAAAGAGGCTAATTTATACAAATCCGACGGTCCTGCCGGCGGTCGAAGAAAAAAGAGTTGAGAACGATGAGCGCCGAACTGTCTCTTGTGAAAGATATCGAGGACGCCATCGCCGGTGCGTCGATTGACCGGCGGGGCGAGATGGCGCGCAACCTCGCTGATCTATTCGTCAGCAGGTCAGACGAGTTTTCAGCCGATGATCTTTCGATGTTTGACGAGGTCATTTTGCGGCTCGCCGCCGAAATCGAGAAACATGCTCGGATATTGCTCAGCCGGCGCCTGGCGCCGATCCGCAACGCCCCGCCACGCATCATTCGGCTGCTCGCGCTCGACGACGACATCGAAGTGGCCGGACCGGTGCTCGCGCAATCCGCCCAGCTCACTGACCAAGCTCTTGCCGAAATTGCGAGGACCAAGGGACAAGCCCACATGCTGGCGATTGCGCAGCGTGGCTCGCTGAGCGAAGTTGTCACCGATGTGTTAGTTGAACTGGGTGATCGCGAGGTCGTGCTGAACGCGGTCGACAACTACGGCGCAAGTTTCTCTGACCATGGGTTTACCGTGCTGGTCAGCCGGTCGGAAGGTGACGACATGCTGGCCGAAATGGTTGGCGCGCGGTCCGAGATTCCTTCGCCATTGTTGACGGCGCTGGTGGCCAAGGCGTCGTCGATCGTCCGCGCAAAATTGGAAGCCTCCCATCCGCGGGCGAAAGCGGCCGTACATCGGGCAGTCGCTGAGGCGGCGGGCCGTATCGAGGCCCAAGTGGCTTCTACGGCGCTCGACTATACGGCGGCCCTGCAGGCGGTCGAAAGCCTGCAACAGGCCGGCCGACTTGACGACAGCGCACTGGCCTCGTTTGCCAAAGCCGGCGCCTATCCCGAAACCATCGCCGCGCTGGCCACGATGTGCAATCTGCCGATTCACTATGTCGAACAAGCGATGGGACGGGATCGGTCGGAAGCTCTGATGGTCATCGCCAAGGCGGTCAACTTATCTTGGGCTACTGCGCAGGAAATTCTGATGCTGCGCGCCGAAAAGGGCGTGATCTCACGAAGTGAGATAGTTCAGCGCCTAGCACGCTTTGAACGGCTGCAATCGGCCACGGCACAGGAAATCGTCCGGGTTCTTCGAAGCCGCTCGCAGGCCAAGGCAGCCCCAGCTGGATAATCGGGGGCGATCGCCAGCCCCCGCCGTTCGCTTAGCCTGCCGCCGCGATATTTTGCGCGAGTTCCGAATATCGCTCGATCGGCGGCCGGCCAAATTGGCGCCGTAAACATTTATCCGGCCCGATGAGGAACAGCGCGCCCAACGGCTTGAGCCCGGCGCATCACTTACGCTACGCGAACCTCACCAAGAAAATGCTCGACCTCGGCTCGCAACTTATTGGATCGCTCGGCAAGCTCCCCCCCGGCGCTCAGAACTTCGGCTGCGATTTGGCCGGCTTTGAGTGCGGCCTCAGAGACTTGCTCAATCCCGGCGGAGACCTCAAGCGTCCTTTCGGCGGCGACGTTTGCGCTCCGAGCTATTTCCTTGCTCACCGCATCCTGCTGCTGCACGGCCACAGAAATATCCGTGGCATTCTTATCAAGTTGCGTAATCGTTCCGGCAATCGCGCTCATCGCCTTGACCACCTTCGAGGTCGTAAGCTCAATTACGGAAATCTGTTGCGTGATGTCGAGCGTCGCGGTCTCGGTTTGCGAAGCGAGAGCTTTGACTTCCTGAGCCACGACCGCAAATCCCCGTCCGGCCTCTCCGGCACGCGCCGCCTCAATGGTGGCGTTCAGGGCGAGAAGATTGGTTTGAGCAGCCACGCCGCGAATGAGCTTGCTGACGGCATTAATCTGACCCACTGACGCAGCCAGTTGTTCCACGGCGGTAATGACCGCTGTGGCTTCTCCGGTGGCCTGACGGGCGATGTTCGCCGATGTGACCGCCTGAAGCGATATTTGCTCGACGGAGACGGCAATTTCCTCCGCAGCCATGGCGACGCTACCGACATTCGAGGTTGCCTCCATCGAGGCGGAGCTGGTGGCTGCCGCTTGCGTCCGATTATGCTGCGCAGCTTGCGCCATTATGTGGGCGCAATCGTCCATGGATTTCGAGGCCTCATCGAGCGCCTGAACGATATCGTTGACCGCACCCTCGAAATTTTGGGTCGCTATCTCGACCTGGCGCCTACGAACTTCTGATTGCTCTGCCCGGGCGGCCTCGCGCTGCCGAGCGGCCGTAACATCGGTGATCGCCTGTCGGAAGATCAGGAGCGCTTGCGCCATGCCTCCGATTTCATCATGTCTGCCTACGGAGATTGAAGTGTTCATATCGCCGTCGGCAATACGACGCATTGCGCCGGCGAGCGACGTCAAGCGACCAACGATATTGCGGCCGACATACAACCACGCGATAAGGCCGGCAGCGGCAAGCGCCCCGATGCTCAGCGCGATGAGGAGAGCCCGCCCGGTCTCAATCTGCGAATTAGCGCGCGCCGACAGCATGTTCGCAAATTTGATCTGACGCTCGGTGAGATGCTCGACGGTCTGCTTGAGCCGCGCCGCTTGCAACTGTGCACTGGAGAAAACATGCTCGGCATCGCGGATTTGGTGCAGTTCGCTGACCCGAAGAGTTGCCACTCCGCCATCAGTGGCAAGAGAAATCAGACGAGCGCACAGGCCGGTAAGCTTGGCTTTTACCTCAGAAGCCGGCAACGCCTTTAAATTCGCTTCAATATGGCGCTGTGCTGAGGAACTGAGATCGCGGATCGGCGATAGGCTTGCGACGTCGGTCACCATCGAAGACTCAATTAATAGACCGGCAAGCAAATTGATGGCCGCTTGAATTTCGAGAAGACGTCGGAGGGATTCGATCAGTTCGGTCGGTAGCACCGGCTGCATTTGCATCATCACGTCGAAGTTCGCATCGTCAATGGCTGGCGTGATCGCTTCGAGGAGTTGTTCGTGATATTTGCGCACCAGACGGACAAGGGCGCGCCGTTGATCGGATATTTTTATTCGACCAGCGACCGCTTGATTGAGCGCATTGAGCTGTTCGTCCATGGTGGCGTTCGCCACTTCAAGCTCGTCGTTTAGGCTTGGGTCCAGACCACGGAGACGATTAAGGCCCGCGGCAAGTAGCCGGGATTGTCGAGCGATATCACCGGCGATTTCCGCCCGGCGACCATCATTCTCGGCCGCCATCAATTGCGGCGCGGATGCGATGAGACTACTCGCCTGTTCAGCAAGCCGCAGCGACTCGACGGTTGCGGGTATGCTGCCCGAGACAATTTCGGTCATGGTCGCGCTAATGTCTCTGGATGCGTAGAGCGCGAACGACGAGCCGATGACCGTCAGACCAGCTGCCAAGCCGAATGCAAAATAAAGGCGTCCTCGGATTGTTCGGAACCAAGTAAGCCGCAGCAGCGGCTTGAGAACGGCGCCGATGGCGAATTTGGACATGCGTGTATCCACTAGCGACATGGCGGACGCACCGAGCGGTCAACCCGTTCCCTCACCTGGCTGTCACTTTAGCCAGCCGCGAAATCGGTGCGAACGTTCCATCGGCCTTCAGGATCGTTAGGAAGACCCGATCTGAGCCCTGATTCTTTGTCGGCCCATAAGCCAGGGTTACGCCACCCAGGTCGAAAGGAGCCTCGTATATTGCGTCGAGAAGGCCTTCGCGCGTCGGCGTACTATGTAGACGCTTGAGCGCTTCGACCACAAGGCGACCCGTCAGATATCCCTCGAATGAGACAAATCCCGGCCTGGCTTTAGGATCTATCGCAACGATGTCTCGTTGGTAGGATGCCACGACCGGCAAGGTTCGATCGGACGGAAACGGAACCACTTGGCTGACGATGACGCCGGCGCCGTCCTCGCCAAGCGCTTCTGCGAGCGCGTCCGAGCCGACGAAAGAAATCGCTATGAATACTGGGTTGATTTTGACCTGCCGCGCCAACTTGATGAATTCGGCGACCGGCTTATAGGGTCCAACAGTCACCACAGCTTCTGGTCGGCCCTTCATGATGTCGAGCAGCGCCGTTTTCACGGCGGTGGTGTTACGCATAAAGGATCCCGAGGCTACCAGGGACATGTTCCGTTTCGACAGCGCGCGCTGCACGCCTTCGAGACCAGCAAGTCCGAAAGCATCATCCTGATAGAGGATCGCGATCCTCGAGATTCCCAGATCTTTTGTCAGGTGTTCGATCCACGCTTCTGTCTCCTGGAAGTAGGAGCTGCGGACGTTGACCACATAGCGGTTATATGGTTCGCGTAAAAACTCGGCGCCCGTGAATGGACCGATGAAGGGAACCTTTACCGCTGTCGCGATTGGCTGAGCGGCCTTCGACGTAGGCGTTCCAACCGCCCCGATCAGAGCTAATACCCTGTCTTCGGCAAGAAGCTTTTTTGTCGCCTGGATCGTTCGTTCCGGTTCATATCCGTCGTCGACCGATCGAAGCTCGAGGATTCGGTTTGAAATTCCGCCGGCGCGATTTGCAGCTTCGAAAGCCGCAAGTATGCCTTGGCGCATGCCCTGGCCCAGGGCCCGCGCCGGACCTTCCAGCGCCGCTACTTGTCCAAAGACGATCGTGCCGTCAGTAACGCCGTCCTCAGCCCGAACATTGACGCTTGCGATTACCGTGCCGAGGGCAAGGGCGAGGGCAAATCGAATGTGATTGCCGTTCATCTGCCTGCCTACGAGCCTCCCGATGACGCCAGCCGACTTGCGGTTAGATTTCCTCCCGGGCGACACAACAAAGCATTGGCATTTTATGGTTAACGAGTTCTTTAAGACTGGATGAAAACCTACCAGCTAAAGTCGTGCGCTCGGCTTGCACGACGGTCTCTCGGCGACGCAAGTGCATTATGCCGAACTGCACCCGAAAAGCAGTTTCAGCGTTCGCTAAAGGCGCGCAAGGTCGCCGTTCAACCAATTCGCTGTCGGGCGCGAGGCGCCATTTGGCGACGGTAAGTGCGCCAATGTCGTCGACCTGAATTTGATCGGCGCCGACACTACGACGAACTGGCGAATTTCGGAGCGACGATAACTCACGACAGTCGACTTAGTCCGTGACGCTACGTTCGCGTATCGAGCGGGTAGGGACGTCAGGCGACTTAGAACGGGACGGCTCGCGGCGACACGGAACAGGCGCCGACGCGATGTTCAAGGCGCTATCATGCCGACGTTTTGCACCATCTTATGCGTCAGCGCCATCGCGGCGAGAATCGAGATCGATGCAGCCAATTTTCGCGTCATCGTCTTATTGCAATCTTGTTCGATATTGCTGTTCTTCCAGTTCGGCCAGGTTCAGAGAGTTAACTGTTCCTTAGCCCGGAAGGCGCATTTGAAAAACAACAGGATCGCAATGACCTAGCCGGCAGAGGAAACTATGGCGCGTCGTAAGGAAGCGCACGGGGGCGGTCACGGCTGGTTTGTGACTTTCGCCGACCTTATGGGTTTGCTTGTAAGTTTCTTTGTGATGCTGGTTGCCTTCTCCAATCAAGATGCAAAGAAGGTCCAAGCCGTCGCGGGCTCGATGCGCGATGCCTTTGGCGTGCAGCCGATCGCCCAATATTCCGGTGTGGTCGAGAGCGACTCTTCGGTGGTCCGTCCCTACATCAAAAATGCCGCACACATACAGCCGCAGGATTCTTCCCTTACTCCGACCCCAGACGAGAAAGGAACTGACGGGGCGCGTGACAAAAAATTCATGCTAGCGGTGGCGTCGCTGCGACGTGCTCTGGACTCGCTGCCGGATTTGGCCGAAGCCTCCAAGCACATCATGCTCGAGGAAACGAAACTGGGTCTCAACATCAACATCGTCGACCAACAAGGTAGTCCGATGTTTGCCGAAGGTTCGGTCGAGCCTTACGAGAGTGCCCGCAAACTCTTTCAGGAGATTGCCGGTCCTTTGAGGGATCTTCCTTACAGGGTCGCTATCACGGGCCACACGTCTGCGTCCCATGATCCAACGGCGTGGACGCTGTCGGCTGGGCGCGCAAATGTGGTTCGTAAAATCTTTGAAGAGCAGGGCTTCATCCCGGAAAACATCTATAAAGTTGCCGGCAAGGGAGCTACGGATCCATTGTGGGCGGACGATCCATCGCTGGCGGCGAATTGACGCGTTACCATTACTCTCCTCCGTGAGGCTCCGCCGGTGCCGGTGGATTTGAAACCCTAAATTTCAGTCTCGCCATTGCGGTGCACTCCGGTCGGCCCTTCGGAGCTTCTCCGACACGCGGAGGCCCTTGCTGAGATCTTTGGTGTAGTGGTACGCGACCAGACCGCAGAAGTACCGGCCGTAGCGTCACCCGCGACAACCGCACTCATCGCGGATCACGCATCGCTTTACCGATGAATGCGGCTCATCCGGTAGCCGCGACCTCTTCTTTAGCCGGGAGTTTCCAGCATCAATCATGCTGAATTCTTCCGCGGTCGTGTTGGAACCCACCGCTACTTCAAAATCTCAATCAGATTGAGGTGCAAATGTCCGTTTGTCCCGAGAATATCGGTACGCCGATCGGTCGGCCGCTCGTGACCGCCGAAATCGGAAACGCGACCGCCGGCCTCGTCGATTAACAACGTGCCCGCCAGGGTATCCCAGGGACTCATATTGTCCTCGCAAAAAGCGTCCAACCAACCGCACGCGACGTATGCCAACGCTAAAGCGGGCGCGCCGACGACCCGAACTCCGCGTGCGACACCGAGAAGCAAGCGCATGCGTGCAGTGTAGCGATCGAGCACGGCATCGTCGTCGGACTGCACTTGGGTCGCCACGAGGCAGCTGCGCAGTTCCAAACCGCTGGATACATGGAGCCGTTGGCCGTTGCGGGTCGCTCCACCGCCGCGCGTTGCCACAAACAGGTCATTCCGGTGGAGGTCATAAACCACTCCAACAGCAATGCCGTCGCTATCACAATAGGCGATCGATGTGCAGGAGAACGGGAAGCCATGCGAGTAGTTGGTGGTGCCATCGAGTGGGTCGACGTACCATCGCGATGACGACCGGGTATCACCGTCACTGCCTTCTTCTCCTACAATCAAATCTCTTGAACAGGCTCGGCGGATAACGGCCATGATTTCCCTCTGTGACTGAAGATCGGCGTTGGTCACGATGTCGGTGCGGGAAGAGTTCTTTTCTTCGATCTTCAGATCGGATTGCCGCGCGTCACGGAGCGCGGCACCGCCGACCTTCGCGGCCTCAACGGCAACATCAATGCGATTCACGTGATGGTTCTCGTGGGTTTTGCAGAGTTGAAACGAAGAACCGCAGCTTGCTGCTTCAAAGTTCGATTATCGTGACGCGGCACTGGGTTTCTGTCTGATGCCCAGGCCGTATTTTGCCGCGTAGTCGAACGAGTCCCACTTGGGAGGCGACGCTTCCGCGGCCTGCTCCAGCGTAGTTATCGGACGTACTTGAACGATCGAGATCGGGAAACCGGGGCGCCACGCCGGTTCGATTACCCATTCAACATCGACCGGTTTGCCGAACTGGCGATCAATTTCGGAAACGACACGCCATAGCGCGTGAATCATCTCGGGTGTGAGGCACTGCGATCGCCAAAAGCGTTCCGGCAGTGGCTGCTCTGTGATGCCGCCATGAACACGATCGAACAATGACGCGACTCGCTTGTCGCCGGAACGATATGTGAGGACGCGGCCGTCGATACGATCGACTTCGATGTGATCTGGCTCGACAGTGCCTTGCACCACCGACTCGCCCCAGCCCCAAGCTCCTTCGATCACGAAGCGATCACGCTTTTTGCTGACCGGATTGGCGGAAAACGCAACTCCCGCACAGCGGGCATGCACAAGACGTAGGACGCCGACCCCCATCGGCGTTTCACGATAGTGCTGCTTTTGGCGCAGCCGGTAGGTCAAAGCACGCGCAGCAAAAAGGCTACTCCATGCACGACGCACGGCGGCGACGACCGCTTCCGCACCGACAATTCCCAGATAGCTCTCGTATTGCCCTGCGAAGCTTGCATTGGTCGCGTCTTCGCCGGCCGCGGAGCTGCGCACAGCCACCGATAGGCCGACATCTCCATGACGGAAACAGAGTTCGTGGTACGCGTCACGAAGTGCGGTTTGCAACCCGCCGTCTATCGGCGTCTGTTCGATAATTCTGCGGACGCGGTTAGATGCCGCCTCCATCTCGGCAAGATTGTCGATATCGGACGCCGCTTCCAACTCACGATCGATGAATTGATCGAGGTCATTGACCGCAAGAAATCTTTCGAAGGCGTCTACGGTGACAGCAAATCCGTCTGGCACATCGATGCCGCTTGCACGGAGCGTTCCGAGACGGGCGATCTTGGGACCTACAGCAGCGCTGTCTTCGTCAGTCAGCTCGCTCACCCACCGGAGCATCGTACTTCCTCTGTGGACGTTTCCTCTTGGCTCGATAGTCTCGAGCGCGTCTTAACTTTTGACCTTACCGTATAATCACTTTCATCGCCACTAAGCGACAGGCACAGTTTTTTTTGATTTTGAGCAGCACAGTTTTGTTCATCGGAACAGTTGTTCATAAGATCACATAGCACAGACCGATAAGACGACAGTCGCTTTTGATAATCGTGACGCAGCAGGAAGGTTTGTGCTTGTGAGGATAAAAAGCTGATGTTAGCACCGATCCGTTTTACACCACGTCGCCATCGGATGGCGTGTTGCGCAGATGTATGAACCACGACGGAAGCGAGACGATGATAACCGAACCGCCTTTCCGTGCCGACCATGTTGGCAGCCTGTTGCGCCCCCAGGACATAAAGGATGCGCGCGCGCAGCGCGAGTTGGGTCAGATCGGGGCCGAAGATCTCAAGGCGATCGAGGACAAAGCAATCGCCCGCGCGGTGGCAAAGGAGGCATCTCTCGGTCTAAGAGTGGTAACGGATGGGGAATACCGGCGGAGTTTCTGGAGCCGGGACTTTTTTCGGAGCCTCGACAATGTCGAGACTTTTTCAACACCGAACGTGAAGCGTTTCCAGGGTAGCCAACCCAAGACGCTAGCTCACCGTCCAACCGCGCGGATGGGTTCGTTCACCGGCCACCCCATGATTGATCACTTCCGATACCTCAAATCCGTAGCCCCGGCCGGCACGGTGCCGAAAATGACGATTCCGGCGCCGAGTGCATTTCTTGCCCATCGCGGCAAAACCATCCTCGACGGATCGGTGTACGATTCGTTCGAGGAGTTTTACGCTGATCTCGGCGAAACTTATCGGAAGGTCGTGCGCGCCTTCGGCGAGGCGGGGTGCCGTTATTTACAGCTCGACGAAGTTTATATGATTGTTCTGGTTGATCCGAAGCAGCGGCAATTCTTCATGGAACACGGCAATGATCCTGACAAGCTTCCGCAGCTATACTCCCAGGCAACCAATGCCGCGCTAGCGGACAAGCCCGCTGATATGGTGACCGGCATGCACCTGTGCAGAGGCAATTTTCGTTCAACGTTCCAGGGCTCCGGCGGGTACGACGATATCGCCGATATCCTGTTCAATAAGACCAATATCGACGCCTATTTCATGGAATACGACACCGAGCGCGCTGGTGGCTTCGAGCCGCTGCGGCTTGTACCCAAAGGCAAGAAGGTTGTGCTCGGTCTGGTCACCTCCAAAACCGGCAAGCTCGAATCGAAGGACGAGATCAAGCGACGGGTTGAAGCCGCCACCAAATTCATTGATCTCGATCAGCTTTGTCTCAGTCCCCAATGCGGCTTCGCGAGCACCGAAGAAGGCAATCTCCTCAGCGAAGATGAACAATGGGCAAAGCTGGCGTTCGTCGTCGACGTTGCCAAGGAAATTTGGGGACACGCCTAGAGTTTTCTCTAGGTCGACTGGATGCAAAGTAACACCGATCACATACAAACGACGCATGTAGGAAGTCTAGTCCGGCCACCGGAACTGATCGACTATATGCGCAGACGCCTCGAGCGCGAGGCCGTCGACAATGCAGCTTACGAGCGCTACCTGGCGCGCGCCGTAGCTGAGGTGATCGCTCGTCAGGCAAACGCCGGCCTTTCAGTCGTCAATGATGGCGAATATCCGAAAAGTTCTTGGTACCGCTATGTCACCGAACGACTCGACGGTCTTGAATTCCGCTCAGCGCCTGGCGAACGCCCCAAGCCGACACCGTCGGCCGGAGCCGATTTCGAACGCTTCAGGGAATTTTACGCCGAATATCAGAGCGGGCAACAAGCTAACGCCGGCGGCGGCTATTGGGCAGTAACTGGTCCGATTAAATACAAGGGCCAGGATCAGGTACAGCGAGACATCGCTAATCTCAAAGAGGGATTGCGAAATTATCCAAACGTCAAGGGCTTTCTTCCGGTGGTTGCTCCGGCGAGCGTGCTCCAGGGCATCCGCGACGAGTATTACGGCACCGAGGAGAAACTGAGTGCGGCGCTCGGGGAGGCTTTGCGCAGCGAATACAGAGCGATCACCGATGCCGGCTTGATCGTTCAACTTGATGACGCCTGGCTAGCCGCTAAGTACGACGTGATGGTGCCACCGGCAAAGTTTGCGGACTATTACGTTTGGGCTGAGCAGAAAGTCGAAGCACTCAACCGCGCTCTAGACGGTATTCCGGAACGGCTGAGCCGCTATCATGTTTGCTGGGGCAGTTGGAACGGTCCGCATACCAATGACGTTGCTGCCGAGGATATCATCGATCTTATCCTTGGCGTGAAGGTCGGCGGCTATTCCCTGGAGATGGCCAATCCGCGACACGAGCACGAATGGCAGATCTGGCAGAAGACAAAATTGCCGCCACAGTGCGTGCTATTGCCTGGCGTAATTGCTCACACCACCAACGTTGTCGAGCATCCAAGGCTGGTAGCAGAACGCCTGGTGCGGCTCGCCAAGCTGGTCGGGCGCGAGCGCGTCATCGGCAGCACTGACTGCGGATTTGCCCAGGGTGTGTTCTATCGGCGAGTCCATCCATCGATCATGTGGGCAAAGCTTGAAGCGCTCGCAGAGGGTGCAAGGCTTGCCACTGCAGAGCTTTGGGGTCGCGCTGCGCAAGCGTGACCCAATCGAAGTTGTTAGGAATGCTCGCGGACCAGATCACCGATTGCCTTCAACCTCGCCTCTGCTTCCGGCGTCCACGGGAATGAAAGATTCAAACCCATGCAGCCGCGAAATTGTTCGCGGACCGAGAACAGAGGGCCCGGCGGCAATCCGATCCCATGCGCCAGAGCGTCGCGACAAGCGGCAACCGAATCGAATTCTGGCGGTCCTTCGACCCAACACATGAAGCCGCCCGACGGCTTAGTCACTCTGCAGCCTTTCGGAAAATGACGTTGGATCAGGTCGAGGCCGTGCTCCATGCGCCCCAGCAATTTGCTGCGCAGACCACGCAAGTGCCGATTGAAGTTGCCGCTTTTCATATAATCGGCCACGGCCCGTTGAAATATTCCGCCGCTGAGCAAATTGCTGGCGAACTTCATCTGAATTATCTTTTCGCGAAAGCGCCCAGGCACAAGCCAGCCCATGCCGTAACCCGGCGCCAGGGAGTTTGAGAAGCTTGCGACCTGAAGTACCAGCCCGGAATCGTCAAATCGCTTTAACGTCGGCGCATAGGCTTTGCCGTATTGGAGATCCATGTAGCCGCCATTTTCGATGATCGGCAGGTTTTTGCGGCGGGCGATTTCAACTATCCGGCGCACTGCATTCTGGGGCGTTGACACCCCGGTTGGATATTGGTGCACGGGCATCAAAACGCAGGCGCGCACATCGTGTCGGTCGGTCAGGTATTCGAACTCATCGGGATCCAGCCCATGTGTCGGCGAATAAGTAATTTCGACTGCCCGCAAGCCGCGGTGCTCGAGCGCGGCAAAGACCGGAAACATTGTTGGTGATTCAATCAGGACGATATCGCCCGGTTTGGTGAGTATGTTGATGCACAGATTGAGCGCATGCATCCCACCCGCGGTCATTACAATGTCATTGGCAGACAGCGCGATGCCGTGCTCGACGTAGCGGTGGGCCAAAGCTTCCCGTAGTGCGGGGTCGCCCTGCGTCGAACTTGCCGTGTCGCCGCCCTTTGAGCTGTTGCAGGTGCGTAACACACGGCGAAAGTGCCGGTTGATATCGTCGACGGGAAAAAGGTCGCTGCTGGGATAGATTGCGCCGAACTGCTGGATTTCGCTGTTGCTCCAGGAGGCGAACAACCGCAGCGTGAGCTCACTGATCGAAATTTCCTGGGCGATATCTGCCGACCCTCGAGTGAGTGACAACCCGGTTTTGCCGGCGCGGCCGACGTTTTCGTCGATGTAAAATCCGGATCGCGGCAGAGCCACGAATACTCCGGCATTTTCAAGCAGGCCGTACGCCTGATGAACCGTCGACATGCTGCAGCCGGCGATCCGGCTCATCTGCCGCACCGAAGGTGCCTTGGCACCCGGTCCAAGTGCGCCATTGTCGATCCATTGCCGGACCAGATTTACGACCCCATCGGATCGCTTCATGCAACGCTCCCTCGGCCCGCCTCATTTTTTTTAATGCCCAGGCTCTTCACGAGCGCGGCTTTACTCGGCACTTGCCGAAGGCAGACAAGGAATTATAGCCCTCGCTTCGACGCACACCAGCGCCAAACGGGTGGGCTTGCCTCCCCGGTTAAAGGGGCAAGCGGCCTTAAAAACAGAGGAGGGCGGAACTGTGCTGACTAAAACACTGAGATTCTGTGCCTTCTAACGCTAAATGCCTCAACGTAGCATCCGGGCTAATAATACCGGGCGACCGCACTGATGCAGCCGTTTGAAGGGGTGTACGCGAAGGTGCGGCGAGGCGCTCGGCATCGGCTGCCGCAGCGGTTCCGCAAACGCGCGACTGCCGCGGGAGGACACGAGGCGTGATTACCTTTGCTGAAATTCTCAAGGACAAAGGCTACCCAGGGTTCGATCCCGTCAGGCACATCGACGCGCCCTGGGCCAGTGATCAGTTGTCTCTGTTCAAGCCGGAGGACGAAGCGCGTTTCTGGTTCAAGGGATTCCAGTGGCCGCGCGCCTATCCGCTCAACTTTGTATGGCTCGAGGACGGATTTGCCTGGGGCACGCAAGCTGCGGCGCACAACATGCCGCTGCCGCCGAGCGACGGTTTGGCGCCGCGCGTCGCCGGCATCTTTGTGTACGGCTCGGACATTGCAGTCCCGCCCTGGTTGATCGGTAATCGTGCCGAACGAATTGGCGCGGTGCTGCCGCCGTTCCTGCAGAACTTCCCTAAAATCTGGGACGAACGCCGTAGCGAGATCGTCAATAACCTTCGCATTTTCGAAACGGCCGAGTTGTCGGGAAAGTCGCCGGCGGAGCTATGGAAATTCATGGTCGACGCCCGCGCCTTTCATGTGCGCGCTTGGGAAATCCACTTCGACCTGATGTACCCGTTGACCGCGAACTATCTCGGTTTCTACGGCCTATGCAAGGAACTCGGCATCGCGCCGGCTGACATTCCGAAATTCCTGCAGGGATATGAAACTCAACCGATGAAATCCGACCGCGTGATGTGGCAGCTCGCCAACGATGCGCGCGGCACGGCAGTCCACAGGATCATCGCCGACACCCCGCCAACGGACATCTATCCGACGCTAAAGCAATCGCCCGCGGCGGCAAAGTGGCTTGGCGACTTTGACGCATTTTTGCAGGAGTACGGTTGGCGCAGCGACCGCGTCGTCGACGTTTCTTCGCCGGCCTGGATAGAGAAACCGGCCAATTGTCTCGGCATCATAAAGTCTTTGCTGCAGAGCAACGACCCCTACGGCTTCGAGAAGAGCTTGCAAGGCGCAATCGACGAGCGCGAGGCGCTGATCGAGCGCTCGCGGGCGCGCATGACCGTCCAGGAACGCGAAGCCTTCAATCAGGCGCTAGCGTCGTGCCAGCACGCCAATTTCGCCTGGTGGAACGATGACCACAATTGGTACATCGATATGCGCTGCACGCTGCCGATCCGCAAGGCTGCCCAGGCGATCGCAAAGGCGGTCGATTTCGCCGATCCTGAAGACGTCAATTTCCTCTTTTATTCGGAGCTGCGCGACGTCGCCAACGGCAAGAAAGCCCGGGCGTCGTTTAACTCACTGATCGCGGAGCGCAAGGCGTATTTCAACCAGTGGAATACGCGCATCGAGGACATGCCGATAGTGCTCGGCACTCCGCCGGAGACGATTGCCGACCCGGTAGTGATCGAGATTTTTGGCATCACAGACGAATTCTTGGCGCGAATGAAGCACGGCCCAACGAACGCGGAAGAATTGTCGGGCGTCCCGGCGTCGCCCGGCGTCGCCCGCGGTACTGCCCGGGTGCTTCGCTCACCCGACGAACTGCATCTGCTCCGGCAAGGAGAGATCTTGGTATGCGTTGGTACAACCCCGACCTGGACGCCGGCCTTCACGAAGATTTCAGCCTGCGTTTGCGACGGTGGCGGCACGCTTACTCACGCCTCGGTGGTCAGCCGCGAATACCGTGTGCCATGCGTTGTCGGTACCGGACTCGCGACGACCATGATCAAAGACGGCGACGAAATCACGGTCGACGGCAACAAGGGACTGGTGACGGTACATCGGGCGGCCTAAGCCGCGACAGGTAAGATTGAGGACGATAACCGGCGAACAAGTTTTGCCATAATTCAATGGCGACGGGAGGAATGCAATGATCGAACGAAGAGCGAGCGAGACGAGCCAAAAAATCTCACGGCGCAGTTTTGTTGGGACGGCGGCAAGTGCCGGCGCGCTTGCGCTCACCGGCGGCAAAGCCGGCGCGCAGACGGATAATGTCGTCAAGGTCGGCTTCATAACGCCACGCTCGGGCGCGCTTGCAGCGTTCGGTGAGCCAGATCCCTTTGTGCTCGGCATGGTGCGCAAGGCAGTGGCCAACGGAATTTCCGCCGCTGGCAAGACCTACAAGGTGGAAATTCTCGACCGCGATACACAATCGGATCCGACCAGGGCGGGGCAGTTGGCCAAGACGTTAATCAACAGCGACGGTATCGATTTCATGCTCTCATCGTCGACGCCGGAAACGGTCAATCCGGTCGCCGATGCCTGTGAAGCGGCAGGCGTACCCTGTCTCTCGACTGGCATGCCCTGGGAGCCCTGGTATTTCGGTCGCGGCGGCAAGCCAGGCGAGCCGTCGCCTTTCAAATGGACCTATCATTTCGGATTCGGCGTCGCCAACTTCTCCAAGGCTTATATTTCGCAGTGGAACGGCCCAGTGAAGACCAACAAGAAGGTCGCGTTCCTGATGCCGAACGACGCCGATGGCAACGCGCTGCGCGCCATCTTCAAGCCAATCCTGGAAAAGGCCGGATTCACCGTGGTCGATCCAGGTGGCTACGAGGACGGTACCACCGATTACTCGGCGCAGATCGCAAAATTCAAGGATGAGAACTGCGAGATCTTCACCACTGGCCCAATTCCGCCGGACTTCGCGGTGTTTTGGCGACAGGCTGCACAACAAGGCTACACCAAGACCGTCAAGATCGCGCAAATCGCGAAGACTTGTCTGTTCCCGTCACAAGTTGAGGCGCTGGGCTCGCTCGGACCCAAGCTCGCCACAGTGGCGTTTTGGCATCCGACGTTCCCGTATAAGTCATCGTTGTCCGGCTTAACCTCCCAGCAGCTCGCCGACCAATACGAAAAGGACACCAGCAAGCAGTGGAATCAAATGCTGGGTGATAACGTCGCGCTGGTTGATGCCGGCGTCGCGGCGCTGAAGGCCAGCGACAATCCGAAAAACAAGGCGTCGGTCGCCAAGGCGCTCAGCACATTAAAGGTGATGACTCCGGTCGGTCAGCTCGATTTCACCAAGGGGCCGTTTCCAAATGTGTTTCCAATGGTGTTCGCCGGCACCCAGTGGGTCACCGCGAAGGCGGGCAGCAAATTCAAGCTCGACATGGTCGTCACCGACAACGCCGACGATCCGAATGTTCCGCTCGGCGGTAAGCTCGTGCCGTATAACGGCTAAGGTGCCTTCGACGCCAGCGGGCTAGCGTGATGGAAGGTGATGCGCTTCTCGCTGGGGTAGGTTTAGGCAAGCAGTTTAGTTCACTGATCGTCCTTGATGACGTCAATTTTTCCGTGCGTGCGGGCGAGGCCGTCGGCATTGTCGGCCCTAATGGCGCTGGAAAAACTACTCTGCTCAACGTGCTGTCAGGGGCCTATCGCCCGTCGGCCGGCACAGTGCAGTTCCGCGGGGCCGACGTAACCCATCTTGGCGCCGCAGAGCGGTGCCGGCTCGGTATTGCACGCTCGCACCAAATACCGCGGCCGTTTGGAGGCATGACGCTGTTCGAGAATGTTTTGGTCGCCGCAACCAACGGAGCTGGTGGGCGTGGCGAGGTGGCCTATGAGCGTTGTATCGATGCGCTCGGCCTGTGTGGCATGCTGTCGGACGTCAATCGTCGTGCGGACACGCTAGGCTTGCTCGATCGTAAGCGGCTTGAACTCGCACGGGCCCTGGCGACCAATCCCGCCGTGCTGTTGCTTGACGAAATTGGTGGAGGTCTGACGGACGGCGAAGCCGATGATCTGGTTCGCACGATCGGTGAATTGCGGGCCCGCGGCATTACCATCGTCTGGATCGAGCACATCGTCCATGTCCTGGTGCAGGTCGTGGAGCGGCTGGTCTGCCTCGACGGTGGCCGCATAATCGCCGATGACAAGCCCAACGCGGTGCTGGCGGATGACACTGTGGTGACCGCCTATCTCGGAGGAGGCATCGCATGAGTTTATTGGCGGTCGAGCAACTCGACGTGCGCCACGGCCTGCTTAAGGCTGTCCGCGACATCGATCTTAAAGTCGACGAGGGCGAAGTCCTGGCGCTGGTCGGGGCCAACGGCGCCGGCAAGACGACGCTGCTCCGCGCCATCGCCGGCGCACACCGTCCGGCCGCCGGCCGTGTGCTGTTCGACGGCAAGGATGTCACAGCGATGCGCGCCTACGACCGCGTCCGACTCGGCATCGCACTGGTGCCGGAAGGACGCAAATTATTCGCCGATATGACGGTAGCGGAGAACCTTCGCGTCGCTGGCGATCGTGCCCGCGCTGGCGGCTGGACCATGCAGACGGTCCTCGACGTATTCCCAATGCTTCGGGCACGCATCAAGACGCAAGCGCGGCATCTATCCGGAGGCGAGCAGCAGGCTGTCTCGATCGGACGCGCACTCATGACTAATCCGCGACTGTTGTTGGTCGACGAGATTTCGCTCGGGCTGTCGCCGATCGCGATTGATGCTTTGTACCGATCGCTCAAAGGCCTGTTCGGAAAGGACACTACTCTGGTGCTGGTCGAACAAAATCTCAGCCGCGTGTTCGACGTCGCAACCAGGATCTGCTGCCTGCTGGAAGGCCGGATCGTGCTTGAGCGCGGCGCCGGGGAGGCGACGCGCGATCAAATCAGGGCGGCCTATTTCGGCCTGCGCCACGAGCCCCGCGACGAGGTTCGTCCGTCGTGACCTGGCTTGACCAAATCGTCCAGGGAATACTGCTTGGCGGCTATTACGCGCTGATCGCCTGCGGTCTTTCACTGATGTTTGGCGTCATGCGGATCATCAATTTGGCGCACGGAGATTTTGCCGTGCTCGGTGTATTCTTGGTCTGGCTGCTGGTGTCCTGGACTGGGATTTCGCCTTTCTATGCGCTCGCTGCGAGCATACCGCCGATGGCATTGGCGGGTTGGGCACTCCAGCGCTGGGTGCTGGAGCGCAGCTTGCGCTCCGGACCGCTGGTACCGCTTTTGGCGACTTTCGGTCTCGCAATCGTCATCGAGAATTTGCTTTTCGAGGCGTTTAGCGCCGACACCCGATCATTGGCGCCAAACATTGGCGATCTTGCTTTCGATAGCTGGATACTGACCGGAAAGATCTATGTCGGACATTTGGCGGTCCTGATATTTGCGGTCGCGGTCGTGCTGCTCTTGGGACTGCAAGTGTTCCTGCAGTTTACCGCGCTCGGCCGGGCGATCCGCGCCACCGCTGCGGATCCGGATACCGCGGAACTTGTCGGCATCAATTCCCGTGCGGTTTACGCGCTAGCCGCCGCGATCGCGGTCGCAACTACAGCTGTCGCCGGCACGTTTCTCGCCATGCGGGCGACGTTCGATCCTTATTCAGGACCGTCTCAGCTGATCTTCGCCTTCGAGACAGTGGTTATCGGAGGCGTCGGCTCGCTATGGGGGACGCTCGTTGGCGGCATCGTGCTGGGCATCTCCCAAAATATCGGCGCCCAGATCGGCCCGCGTGGTTTTTTATTGACCGGACATCTGGTTTTCCTGGTCGTACTGGCGGCGCGGTTATTCGTGCCCGCCGGTAGTCTGCGCCACGCAATCGTCCGCGGGCTTTCCGGCAAGCGAGGGCCGGCGGCATGAGGGCTCCGTCGTTCACGATCAGGCGCTGGACCCTCAGTTCAGCGGCCACCATGGCCACGGCATTGGTGGCAACAGCGATGCTCGCCTTCGTGCCGTTCGCGTTCGGCGCCAATGTCACCGAGCGCCTGACGACCCTGTTCGTTTATCTGATCCTTGCCGTCATGTGGAACGCCTTAGCCGGTTACGCTGGACTTGTGTCGGTCGGCCAACAGATGTTCATCGGTCTCGCAGCTTACGCCACCATCCGCCTTTCCTATTTCGGCACGCCAGTGTATGCGGCGATCTTGATTGGATCGGCGCTGTCTGGACTGACAGCGCTTCCGCTATCAGCCTTCATGCTGCGGTTGCGCGGCGGCGAATTCGCGATCGGCTCTTGGGTAATCGCCACGATTGCGCATCTGCTGGTCAATTTCGATCCGTTGATCCAGGGTGAGACCGGGAAATCGCTGATCGCCCTGAGTGGCTTCACACCGGCGCAACGGCAAGCTTACACTTATTGGGCAAGCTTGGCGGCGACATTGTTTTTCGTCGGCATCATGTTCGTTGTGATGCGCAGCCGCCTCGGCAACGCTATTCAAGCAATCCGAGACGATGAAGAGGCCGCCGCCTCGCTCGGCGTTCGCGTTATGGCCGCCAAGCGATTGATTTTCGTTATCGCAGCTTTCGGCTGTGCGGCGGCAGGAGCGCTATGGCTCGCTTCGGCGCTCACGTTTCAGCCACGGACATTTTTTGGCATCCAGTGGACCGCCTACATGCTGTTCATGGCGCTGGTCGGCGGCCTTGGGACCTTCGAGGGACCGATCATCGGCGCGGTATTGTTCTTCGCCATGGAGGACATCTTCGGAGCTACCGGTGTCTGGTATCTTGTCGGGTTGGGTGCAGTGGCCACCTTGTTCTCGTTGTTTCTGCCGCAGGGATTGTGGGGCACGCTCGAGCATTACAGCGGCATCACGCTAATGCCCGTCGGCTATAAGGTCGAGATCAATCGGGCGGTGTTGCCAAACCCCGGTACAAAAGGATGACTGCAGACATGAGCGGGGTCAC
Organism: uncultured Alphaproteobacteria bacterium; assembly: GCA_963791955.1. Lineage (GTDB taxonomy): Bacteria > Pseudomonadota > Alphaproteobacteria > Rhizobiales > Xanthobacteraceae > BOG-931. The sequence continues at coordinate 30,712 of CAWBUO010000012.1, read as the reverse complement.
ACAGTTCAAGACCGCCAACGGCAAGCCGCCCCAATACAAGGCATTGCTGCTCGATTTCGGCGGCGTCATCCAGAAGAGCTTCTTTGAAACCAGACGCCAGCTCGAGGCGCTGCTTGAACTCCCCGGCGGCGCGCTCGCCTGGTCCGGGCCCTTCGATCCCGCCGCCGACGAGCCGTGGCGGCAGATGCAAGCGGGGAAGTTTTCCGAGCGCGAATACTGGAGCCGTCGAGCGCGCGACACCGGTGAGTTGATCGGCGAGATCTGGTCAATTCAGGACCTTTGCCGGGCCCACAACCGCTTACCGCAAGCGACCGCCTTACGCCTGGACGTGTTGACGCTAATTACCGACGTCAAGAAGGCCGGCCTCAAATTCGGGATTCTCAGCAACGAGCTCGAACTGTTTCATGGCAGCGACTGGCTCGAGACCATGCCATTTGCCCGTGAGGTCGACGCAGTGGTGGACGCGACGCATACCAACATTCTGAAACCGGACCTACGGGCCTATCAACTAGCTTTGCAGAGCCTCGGGCTTGCCGCCCACGAAGTGCTGTTCATCGACGACCAGAAACGCAATGTCGAGGGTGGGGCGGCCGCCGGCATTTACAGCCTGCATTTGGACATTACTAATCCTGAAGTGTGCATCAAGCTGGCGCGCGTGTTCTTGGGCGTGCGGGTTTGATCCGGACATCTGCTTTACGAGTTCGACGAGGGCTCTGCAAGGAGTCAGGGGGCACAAGAATGGATTTGCTTTGCAAGCAACGCGCTTAGCTTTTTTCTACTGCCGCTTTCGCAGTTGAACTCCCGGGCCGCCGCCGTTCATCTCGAAGAACTCGACGTCGCCGGATTCGAGTGCATTGCGAATTGTCGATCGTTCGCAGCCCTTAGAAATGTTTGACCGTGATTGGTAGGCTCTCAATGGCTGGGTCTTGACCCGGAGCGGGTCATCCTGTGCATCCTTGTAAGAGCGCCGTCGTCCAGAAGCTTGAGTTGAAAACAACTCGCCTTCCACCTACTGATTTCGCGGTGAACACCTGTCGTCGCGAGCGGATCGAACTTTGGTTGGTGTTTCGTCAAAGTAACGGCGGAAGAGTCGATTGAAATGGGATATATCGCTGAACCCGCAACCAAACGCGATTTCCGTCACATTTCTGGATTTGGCCTCAGGCTGACGAAGAGCGGCGTGGGCCGTCAGCAAACGCAGACTGGTCAGATGGCCAACGAAAGAGATGCCTTTTTTCTCCAGCAACTTTTGCAGGTAGCGGGTTGAAATACCTTGCGCGGCTGCGATGTCGCTGACGCAAAGGTTTGGCTCGCAATGACGGTTGGCGATCATTTCGAGGGCAAGTCTCAGCCGCGCCTCTCCAAGTTTCGCAAATTCGGCGTCTTCAGTTCCCGTAACCTCGGTTCTCAGAGTCATACGCGCCAGGTCAATGAGATGGGCGCTGGCAAGCTGGGCAAGGTCGCCGTTCATCCCATCACGCCCCGTGCCAAGTGACGAAATATAGGACTTGATCAAGTTTAACGCTGTCGTCTCCGGGAGCTTTTGACCGACCAAGACATCGATCGCGCCGCTGCGCTCAATCGCAGCGTTGGGAATCAGCACTGCGGTGTAGTTTGTCTGGCGGCTGAGTGCGACCCGTCCTGGCTGCCAATTACGGAGCAATGTCGCTTGGCCAGCGCCGAGCTGGACCTCACGCCCGCTGTGGCTCACGTGCATGGCTCCGCCCGAGGCGACCAACAATGCAAGGGTATCCGTGCCGTCCTTCGCCAGACGCTGATCGCGCTGGGAGTAGCCCGCCGTGTGTCCAATCCGTGTGACGCGAACGCCGTTAGTGTTCAGAAGAACTAAGAGACTACCGCGGAATTGGCCTTCCGACGCAGGTTCGAAATCCAAGGCCAGACAGTGGCGACAAATCTCCTCCCGCCAAGTCGCAATCGAATTCGTCACAATACGCATGCTTCACGCGCACCTTGCTCAGCGAAGTACGAAACGCCGTACCGCGCGACGCCCCCTCAATGACTCAACTGCGAAGAGCCAATGTAATTTCCGTTCTTATCTCCGAGCGAAATACTCCACAGTTCGAACGATAGAAGTCTCATGCGGCTCCTCCGCGAGCTGGCTGACGAGTGCGCACGCCGTTGGCTGCATCCGGCTACCATCCGAGGTTCGCTGTGAGCACAGGACAGGCATCCTCCTCCAACGAAAGATCCGCGCTGCGCTGCAACAGGGCGCTGCCGGCCACATGATGAAGAATCGGCCCGACGGACGCTTCGACGCGGAACGTCTCGCTAGTTAGCGGCTGGATTTCAACATGAACGATCGTTCGACCGGCCTCTTCGCGCCCCATTAGAGGGCGGTCGCGCTCGGCGAGCATGTCTGTCGCAAACCGGCATACCGAAAATTCTTCAGGAATGGCCGCTCGATCTAGCGCCTGCTGGTCGGCCATCAGGCCTCCGATATGCAATCGCCGTTAACCAAACACCTCCGGGAACCTCAGAAAGCTTAGTCGAAATTTGTCGACTTTGCAAATTGCGAACTTGTTTGCACCGTCGTTCGCGCAGGTCCAAGACCGCCAGCCTCTGCGCCGATAATATCGCAATATTTCCCGTCCTCCACTGCTCGACGACAGCAAGATCGAGGACGAACGGATCTGACCAAGTCGCGTTGCGAGGATATTTTCGTAGGAGAATTCCATGAGTGACGTCTACGTGACCGCCGCGGGCGGCATGACGTTCCATCTCATCTACGATGCCGATGCGGACGCCGCCCCCGACAGTTTTCGCAAGGCGATCGAAACCGCGGCGATGCTACTGTCCCAGGCAATCCAGAACCCTGTCACCGTCAACATAACGGTCGGTTACAGCGGGACGGGTGGGGTGTCCGAGGCGAAGCCAGACAATGGCGAAACCGTCAGCGAAGGTGACGTTCGCGACGATCTGATCAAGAGCTCGGGGTCGAACCTGGCCGCGATCCTGCCCGCGGGCAAGTCGGACGACATCGAGGTCAGCAATGCGCAACTGAAGATTTTCGGTCTGATAGACCCTGCCGACAGGACCACCGACGACGGGCAGATCACCTTCAACACCGACGTTCCACAAGCCGATCTGGTCGCCGCCGCGCTGCACGAGCTGACCCACGCGTTGGGTCGCGTCCCTGATGGGCCGACACCGGATATTTTCGATTTGTTCCGGTTCACGAGTCCAGGTCAGCTGGATTTTAACAACGCCAAGCCGTCGCCGACAGATCCCGTCCCAGCGGCTTATTTCTCGCTGGATGGTGGCACGACGAAGCTCGCAGATTACGGCACGACTTCTGACCCCAGCGACTTTCTCAATACCGGCGTGCAAGGAAGCAACGACGCCTTCAACGAATTCTACAGCCCCAGTTCCAACCAATATCTTTCGACCGTCGATCTTCTCCAGCTCGAAGCCCTTGGATACAAGGCACGCGTCCCGACCGAAGGACATCTGACATTCAACCTCATCTGGGATCCGAGCGTGGCTTCGGCGCCGGCCGGTTTCAAGGAGGCCGTTGAGGAGGTCGCGGCATATTTCGAAGGGCGCATCCTCGATCCCGTCACGATCAACCTGGACGTCAAATACGCGCCGCTTGCCAACGACGGTCTCGGGCACAGTAACGCCGGCACCAATGTCTTCACCTACGACCAGATCCGCGACGCTTTGGCGAACGACGCCAGCACCCAAAACGATTTCACCGCCGCGCTGCCTGCAACCGATCCGGCCGGCAGCTTTCCGCATGACTATGTCTTGACCACGGCCGAGCAAAAGGCGCTGGGCCTGCTCGAGGGCGGCGCGCCGGGCCTGGACGGAACCGTGACGTTCTCCAACTCGCAGCCGTTCGACTTCAATCCCGACGACGGCATCACAGCGGGAGACTACGACTTCGAGGGGACGGTCGCACACGAATTCGCCGAAATCATGGGCCGATCGTTGAACGCAGGCTCGTCGGTGACGCACGTCGACGGTTCGCCCGACATCGCAAACTACACCTTGTTGGACCTGTATCATTTTTCAGGTGCTGGCGAGCCGGCTTTCCTCCCCGTGAATGGATATTTCTCGATCGACGGCGGCGTCACCAACCTCGACAATTTCAACATTCTGCCTAACGGCGACCTCGGGGACTGGGCTAGTAGCGCGGGCAACGATTCCTTCCGCGCCTTCAGCGACCCCAGTGTTGTCAACGCAGTAACGCCCGTCGATCTGACCGAAATGGACATCCTCGGCTGGGACTTGACTTCGGATGTCTCCAGCGCCGGGGAGCTTTCCGCCGACATCGACAAGATCGACCTTGCCTCTCAGCAGTCGGGCGGCGATGGCACGCATTACGTCATCACGCTCCAAGCCGGCGCCACGCTGACCGAGACGTCGGAGCTGTTCGCGATCAACCTGCACGGCAACGACACGCTCACCATCGAAGGTCAGGGCGCGACGCTCGACGGGGTCGGCCAGGGTCGCGGGCTGTTCATCTATTCCGGCAACGTCACGATCAACAATCTCACCATCGAGAACGCCGTCGCGACGGGCGGAAACGGCGGTGCTGGCGGCGGTGGCGGCGGCGCGGGGCTGGGCGGCGGCCTGTTCGTCGGCAACGACGTTCTCGGCGGTGCTGCGCCGTCCCAGGTGACGCTCAACAATGTCATCTTCAGTGGCGATTCAGCGAACGGCGGTAACGGCACATCCTCAATCTACACCGTCGGCTCCTACTTCTCCGCCTACTCCGGCGGCGGCGGTGGCGGCGGCCTCGGCGGCGATGGCGCCGGGCCGGGTGCGCCAGGCGCATATATAGCGGACGGCGTTGGCGGCGCGGGGGGCGGCGGCGGTGGCGGCGGCGTGGGTAAGGGACCCGGTCTGGGCGCAGCCGGCTCCGGCGGTAGTGGCGGCGACAGCACCGACAGCAGCGTCAATCCGCACACGCAGGCCGAGCCGGGCACACCCGGCGGCGGCGGCTCGAACGGGATGATTCCGGGATCCCAAATCGGTGTTTCCGGTAACAGCGGCGGAACGGGATCCACGGGCGCGCAGGGAGGGCCCGGCGGTCAGTCCGGCGACAGCGGCGGTGGCGGCGGGGGAGGCGGCGGTGGCGGCGGCGATGGCGGCATTGGCGGTGGTGGCGGTGGTGGCGGCGTGCATGGCGGCGGCGCAACGACCATCACCGCCGATGGCGCGGCAGGCGGCTTTGGTGGAGGCGGTGGCGGCAGCCTTGTCTACGGCAATGGGGGCGCGGGCGGCTTTGGTGGCGGCGGTGGCGCAGCCGGCCTTTTTGCGCCCGTCGAGGACGGGGCCGGCGCCGGATTCGGTGGTCAGGGCGGCTTTGGGGGCGGCGGCGGCAGCGGCGGTGTGGCTCTGAATAACTCGTTGAATTGGGATGGCGGTTTCGGCGGCGGCAATGGCTCGGACGAGGGCGGCGGCGGCGGGCTTGGCGCCGGCGGCGCCATCTTCGTGCAAGATGGCGCGTCGCTGACGATCAACGGCGGCTCAATCTCCGGAGGAGCGGTTTCCGGTGGCCTGGGAGGCGTCGCTCCCCCGTATGCTGAACAACGGCTCCGCCTTCGGCGCCGGCATTTTCCTGCAAGGCAATCAGAATCTCGTGTTCGCGCCGGCTGCCGAACAGAAAATCGTGATTTCCGACGTCATTGCGGACGAGACCGGCTCGAAAGGCGGCGGGGTAGGCGCCACTGGCAAGGGCTCGCTCACGGTCAACGGCCCCGGCACGCTGGATTTGACTGCCAGCAACAATACTTTCTCCGGCGGCGTGACGATTGACCAGGGCACGCTCGAGATCGGCACTTCCAGCGCGGTGCAAAGCAATATCAACTTCGCCGCGATGGGCGGGGGAACGCTGCTGATCGACGCCAGCATCGGCAGTTCCGGGTTGGGCACGATCTTTACGGACGTCAACACCTTCGATTCCTCGGACAGTTTGGATTTCGCCGGTTTTGATCCCACGACAACGCACGCGACTTTCAGCGACAGCTACGGTCGCGCCCTCATCGTCACCAACGGGACCAGGACCGACGTCCTGGACTTCACCTATTCTGCGCCCGACTTTACCGGCCAGACATTTTACGTCGCACCCGACGGTACGGGCGGATCGATCGTGTCGTTGCGCGCCCATGTGCCGCCATCTCTGACCGGTGCGCCGGCCTTCGTCGTGCATTCGGGGGGCGCGCTCCAGCAGGATCTCGTGCCGAACGCGCTCGTCGCCGACCCCGATAGCGCAACGCTGGCCGGCGCGACGATTTCGCTCGGTTCCAGCTATCTCGCCGGCGATGTTCTGATGTCCGATGAGATCAGCGCCGGCATCACGCAGAATTACGCCAGCGGCGTGCTCACGCTGAGTGGCGTCAGCTCGCTCGCGAATTATCAGGAGGCCATCGAGTTCCGTCACCTACTCCACGACCGCCAGCGATCCGACCGGCGGCGGCGCGGACCCCTCACGCAAGGTGACTTTCACGCTCAACGACGGCAATTCGTACAACAATCTGAGCACGCCCGTTACCGAGAACGTTTATTTCGCGGGGACGCCGCCGACAGTCGTCATCACGTCGACGGGCGGATTGACCAATCACACAAGCGAGACGATCTCCGGCACGGTGGATCTTGTTGATGCCGGGACGACGGTCACTATCCTCGATGGGTCGACGCAGATCGGCACTGCCGTGGTCCAAAGCGACGGCACCTGGTCGGACGCGGTCAATCTCCTGAGCGGCGATGGCACCCATACCATCATTGCGACGGACACGGACGGCGCCGGGAAAACCGGGACCAGCAAGGCGATCACCTTCACGCTCGATACGACGCCCCCCACGGTGGCGATCGCCTCGGCGGGCGCCAATCAACAAAGCGAGACGATCTTCGGCATTGTCGATGTGGTGGATGCCGGGACGACGGTCACTATCCTCGATGGAGCGACAAAGATCGGCACGGCCGTGGTCCAGGGCAGTGGCATCTGGATAGACACGTTCAATGTCCCGACCAGTGTTGGCATCCACACGATCACTGCGACGGACAAGGATGCCGCCGGGAATACCGGGACCAGCAATGCGGTCACCTTGGCGGTCGGCGGTCCCGACAACGACAATTTTACGTTCAGCGGCGACCTTGGCCAAGCATGGGGCAATGACGGCAACGACGTGCTTGTCGCCACCGGGGGTAACCACAATGCGCTGTATGGCGGAACCGGCGACGACACGCTGACCATTAACGCGCCGACTGGCGCCGGCAACACGGCCGACGGTGGCGATGGTGCCGACACCATCTCCGTTACCGGAAACAGCGACATTGCGACGGGTGACGCTGGAGATGACAACATCGACGTTACCGGAGACAACAATTCAGTCTCGGGCGGCGACGGTGTCGACACCATCTCTGTTACCGGAAACAGCAACTATGTGACGGGTGACGCTGGAGATGACAACATCGACGTTACCGGAGACAACAATTCGGTCTCGGGCGGTGCCGATGACGACACCATTACCCTCGAGCAGGGCAACTTCAATTACCTGCAGGGCGGGGATGGCAACGACACCATCACGGTAAAGGGCACCGGTATAGGCAATCTCGCTGGACGGCGGGGCTGGCAACGATACCCTCTCGGCAAAAGACAGTGCGGCGGCAGTCAGCATTTACGGCGACGGTGGCAACGACGTCCTCATCGGCGGACAAGGCAATGACTTCCTTGTCGGAGGAGCAGGCGACGACACCATTTCCGGCGGAGCCGGCGTCGACACGGTCGTGTTCGACTCCATCAGCTCGGATTTCAGCGTCACCTACGATCCGATCAACGGGCTCACCGTCACCGATTTGCGGCCCGGTTCTCCTGATGGCACGGATCTCATCTCCGACGATGTCGAGCAGCTGTCGTTCTATGACGGCACCGTCGGTGCGGGCTATTTCCATACGTCAGCCAAGGCCGACGACGGCTACATCGTCGGCGCCACCGTGTTCGCCGATGCCAACGGCAATGGCGTGCTCGATGCGGGCGAAGCTTCAACCACGACCGATGGCGGTGGCGGCTTTACTCTGCCTGCCGGCGCTAGCGGACCGCTGGTTCTCTCCGGCGGCACCGACGTCGCGACCGGGCTTGCCTTCCGCGGCGAGTTCCTTGCGCCGAGCGGCTACGACAATATCAACGCTCTGACCACAGTGGTCGAACTGCTGACGGAAAACGGCGGTTTCGCCAATCCGGAGCAAACCGTTCTGACCAATCTCGGCCTCAGTTCGACGACGGACCTCGCCAGCGCCGATCCGATTGTCAGTTTCCGAAGCGGTGCCAACGGGCTGGAAATCCCCGACGTCCAAATCGCCAACACCGTCGACCTGATCGCTTCCGCGATCGAAGGCGCTCATCCCGGCGCGTTTAACAGTGCCTATACCGACGCCTTCCATGCGCTGGCATCGGCGATCGGTACAGGCCCATTTGATTTCACCGACGTGACCGCGGTCACCAATGTGATCGATGCGACACTGGCGGCCGGCCATTTCACGCTCGATCCCACCGTGGAGAGCGGGCTTGTCGAGATCATCACGGGAATGAACGATCGCGCCGCTCAAACGGGCGGCGGTCAGAACGGGCTGGCCTATCTGAGCGCGCTCGCCAAGGTGGCGCAGGGGGATGCGGCCAACGCGGTCAAGGATGCCGGTGGCAATCCTTCCAGTATCTCCGATGCGGTGAATGGCTTTACCGGCACCGCGCTGGACAGTGCGATCAACTCCCAGGTTGGCCACAGCGGCGACATCGATGGAGCGTTCTTCAACAATCCTCCGGTCACCAATGACGATTCCTATACGATCAAGAGTAACACGCAGCTGATCGTCGATGCCGCGCACGGCGTGCTTGCAAACGACGTCGATTATGACGGCGATCCGATCACCGTCGATCCCGGTTCAAGCGGCACGCCATCTCACGGCGCCCTCACATTGAACGCCGATGGTTCGTTCACCTACACGCCGAACCAGGATTTTGCCGGTGAGGATAGTTTCTATTACCAGGCCAGCGACGGGATCGGGGCGAGCTATGGGACGGTCAACATCGTGGTCGACGGACCGCACCCGGAGGTGACGGGTGTCACGGCATCGCCAGACAGCGGCGTCCTGCAATCCGGCGACAATATCACCGTGACGGTCACTATGAGCAGCGCCGTGACTGTCGATCAGACCAACGCTCCGCTGTTCCTCGAAACGAACGATGGCTGGATCGAGCTTCAAAGTGGCTCCGGTACCGATACCTTGGTGTTCTCCGGGCCTTTAGGCGCCTACGATCCCGGCCAACCGGTGACGATCACCGGGGACGACAACGATGACTACGACGCTCACGTCACCGACACGCTCTCATGGCTCGCTTGCCGATCTCTCCGGCGCGCACGTTACGTTCTCGGAACTCAGCGTTGCCTGCTATTGCCGAGGTACTTTGATCGGAGCGGAGGGCGGTGAGATCGCGGTGGAAGACCTTGCCATCGGCGATCGCGTGATGACGCAATCCGGTCCGCGCGCGATCAAATGGATCGGTCGTCGCAGCTACACCGGCCGTTTTTTGATGGGACGCAAGGACATCCTGCCGATCTGCTTCAAGGTCGGTTCGCTTGGTGACAATGTCCCCAGCCGCGACCTGTGGATCTCGCCGCACCATGCGATGTTCCTGGAAGGTGTCCTGATCGAGGCGAACGATCTGGTGAATGGCGTTTCTGTCGTCCAGGCCGAAAGCGTGAATGAAGTCGAGTATTTTCACATCGAGCTTGAAACCCACGACGTGATCTTCGCCGAAGGTGCTCCGTCGGAGAGCTTTGTCGACGATGGCAGCCGCGCCATGTTCCACAACGCGCATCTATATCGTGAACTATATCCGGGCGAGTCTGCAGCGTCGGTCGCGCGCTATTGCGCGCCGCGTCTTGAGTCGGGCTACGAGGTCGAGAGAGTGCGGCAACGTATTGCTGCGCGCGCCGGTTTGTTGCGGGTTGCCGATGCGCGTGCGGGGCGGCTACGCGGTTTCATCGATCTCGTCAGTGCCGACAGCATCGAGGGCTGGGCGCAGAACCTGGATTACCCGGACGCGCCGGTCTGTCTCGACATTGTTGCGGACAACCAATTGATCGGACAGATCCTAGCCAACCGATACCGCGATGATCTTGAGCGGGCCAGCATCGGCAGCGGTTACCATGCTTTCGCATTCAAACCGCGGCGGGGCCTGAAATTCAGCGGCATCGAGGTGCGGCGGTCGCTCGATGGTGCTCCGCTTAGTCTGTTGTGCAGTGATGCAAGTTTCGGTGCTGCGGCATGAAGCGGATCGACTGAGAACGAGTTGTACAGCAATCGCTGAACGTTCGTCAGGGTGCCGCGCGCAAATGGCAGTCGATACAGAAATCGAACGATTCCTCTTCGAGTTCCGGCTCCTTGCCAACGGGCCAAGCGCGGGGAACCGCCTGGGTTACGGCGGCCCGCCGGCGCCACGACGCCAATCTGATAAGCCAACAGTGTGACGCGATTGATTAGCGTTGTTCATTTGGGAGGGCGGTACGCGTTTACCGACGGACCCGAGGACGACGCCACGTTGGCAATGGTCGGTACCTTGGATGCGCACGGCTTCCAGTACTTGCGGCCAGCATCCCATGAAGCCGTCGGCCGTCGCTGTCCGTTTTCCACGAGAGAGCAATATATCGGTTATTTTCTTATCGTCCGGCTGCGCAAACGGTTCCCGACCCGGTGTGAAGATGGTGCCGCGGTAACGACGTGTAGTGGATGCGATCTGAAAAACTATCTCGATGGTGTCGACGACCCGTGATTCACCGACGGCGCACCACGGGACACAAGGGCCAGCGTGCCGCGGGCCTCATCGCTCTGAATGGCGAAGTTAGCTGTAGTGCCGTAGCGTAGGTTTCGGCCAAATGAAGATCGGCGACCTGGGAGCCCTGTAGGACCTGAAGCAGGCCGGTGCGACGCCGGTGGCCGAGGAAATGAATTACTGGAGCCACAATCTGGTTCGCTATCGCGACCGCTTCTACGCCATACCGATTGATGCAGGCCCGATGGATTTGGCGAGTGATGAAAAACGCTTGGCTAGTTTTTTGAACGCCGACAATTTGGCCGGTCTGCGAACGATGGTCATGCATCAGACGTTGACGAAAGAACTGAAGACGGACCTCAAAAACCTGGAACAATCGCTTGAGGAGCGGACCCAGCGCATCGTCTCGCTTGAGGCAACCATGGAAGAGCGCAACCGACGTCTTCTCGCGCTCGAGCGGGCGTTCAAAGAACGGATCGGCAGTCGTTGAAAGATCGCGTATGACTAACGCCTGGGTGTTCCAGTGGTAGCCGATAACACGCTGCGACGTCCCCGAATTTTCACCCGAATAGCGGGTGTCGGCAGGCCTGCTCAGACGACTCCGCGCTGCCGCAGCGCCTTAATCCGTTCCGACGAAAACCCGCTGCCGCTCAGGACCTCCTCGGTATGTTCGCCTAAGCCGGGTGCACGCCTTCTCGGTAATTCATCGCCCGGACAAGCAAACGGTGCAGCCACCATCTTGAAATCCGTGCGGGCGGGATGTGGGATATTCCAGACGCGTGCCGCTCCTTTGACAAACGGACTTTCCAACGCGGACGCGACATCGTTCACGGGGGCGGCGGGCACCTTCCCCGCAAAGTGTTCAAGCCATTCGGCGGTGGTGCGCGCGCCTAGCGCCGCATCGAGTATCGCCGTCAACTGTACGCGATTGTGCAAGCGGTCCTTGAACGTGCGAAACTTCTGATCTGCGGCAAGCTCGGGCAGGCCAATCAAGTTGCAAAGGATCGGCCAGAATTTCTCCTTATTGCACATAATAAAGATGTAACCGTCCCGCGTCTGGTAGAGCTGGCTCGGTGTGAGTGAGGGATGGCTTGAGCGGGGCTCACGGCCTTGTTTATGCCCCTCATTAAGATACCAGGTCGCCAGATAACTCAGATTTTGCAGCGCGCAATCGAAAAGGTTGACATCAATATCGCGACCAACCCCGGTTTTTCGCGCCGCAATGACTCCTGACAAGAGGGCAAATGCTGCGAACAGGCCGGTCATCATATCGACGATTGACAATCCCATCCGGGTCGGCGGCCCGTCGGGCTCACCGGTCAGCGACAGATACCCCGCCTCCGCCTGCATCAGATAGTCGTAGCCCGGCCAGTCGACACGTGGCCCGGTGCGGCCGTACGCTGAGAGGTGCGCGCAGACAATGCGCGGATTGGCTTCCTTGACCGCCGCGTAAGTGAGCCCCAACGCCGCGGGCAGATCGCCGCGCAGATTATCGAGCATCGCATCGGCATCGTGCAAGAGAGCGTGCAGCACTTCGCGCGCGCCTTCACGCTTGAGGTCGAGCGTAATGCTTTTTTTATTTCGGTTGAAGCTCTGGAAGAAATGACTGTCGTCGGTATCGAGGAAAAACGGACCGACGCGGCGCGACATGTCGCCGCCATCAGACGGATTCTCAATCTTAATGACCTCCGCGCCGAGATCAGCCAACTGCATAGTTCCGTAAGGCCCCGCGCCATACTGTTCGATTGCGATAACTCGCAAGCCTGAAAGTGGAAGCATGCTTCGAACCTTTAGACCGGATGGCGCTCGACCAGATGTCGCGCAATAATGATACGTTGAAGTTCGTTGGTGCCCTCACCGATGACGAGCAACGGGGCGTCACGATAAAGCCGTTCGACAAGGAACTCCTTGGAATAACCGTACCCGCCGTGGATGCGCATCGCCTCGAGCGTCACGTCGACGGCGGTTTCGGTTGCGAACAATTTCGCCATCCCGGCTTCCATGTCGCAGCGAAGACCGCGATCGTACGCGTGGGCAGCGTCTTCCGTTAAGAGTTGCGCCGCGTGAACCTGCGTCGCCATGTCGGCAAGTTTCAGCTGTATGGCTTGGTGCTGGCAAATCGGCTTGCCAAAGGTCTTGCGCACCTGGCTATAGGAGAGCGCCTCGTCGAGCGCGGCCTGGGCAAGGCCGACACCGCGAGCGGCGACGTTGATGCGGCCGAGTTCGAGTCCGCCGAGCGCGTGCTTAAGACCGAGCCCCTCACAGCCGCCAATCAACCGATCAGCCGGGACGGCATAGTCTTCAAAGACGAGCTCCGCGGAATCGATTCCTTTATAGCCAAGCTTTTCCAACTTGCGGCTAACCCGAAAACCGTCGCCTTTTTCGGCAATGAAGAGGCTCATTCCTTTATGACGCGGTTCGGCCTGCGGGTCAGTCTTGACGAGCAGAGCAAAGCATTGACCGTGGATGCCGTTGGAGATCCAGGTCTTGGTGCCATTGATCAAATAGACATCACCGCGCTGTCGGGCGACCGTGCGGATTGCTTGCAAGTCGGTGCCACAATCGGGTTCGGTTAGCGCAAGACCGCCGCGCAGTTCGCCAGTTGCGAAGCGTGGCAGGTACGCTGCCTTCTGGGCTTCAGTGCCGAAACGCTGGACCGCTGCCGCCATGATCAGATGCGAGTTGAAAATGCCGCTGAGCGACATCCAAACCCTAGAGATCCGCTCGACAATCCGGACATACACAGTCGTCGAAAGACCAAGCCCACCATAGGCTGCGTCGATGGTGGCCCCGAAGAGGCCGAGTTCTTTCATCCGCTCAACAATGTCTTGCGGGTAAATGTCGTCATGCTCCAATGCATGCGCATAGGGTTTGACGTCGCGATCGAGAAACCGGTCGATGCTGGCAAGGATGACGTGTTCGGCTTCGCTGTCCTCTCGCGCTTGCTGCTGTATTTGGCTGATCGGCATGCCTCAAGCCGTTCCCAAGTGGTCAGCCACGATGCGCACATCGGTTTGTTGGTCGAGTGCGAGCAAAAGCGCTTCGATCTCCCGCGCACGTTGCGCCGAAACTGCTCGCGACGCATTGAGGTGGTACTTCTCGACAATCCCAGCCCCGCTGATGGGGCGCTCACCGTTGCCGCGGTTTATGGCTTCGCGGTGGCGCAGAGTGCGGCCGTCGCGAGTAGTCACGACGACCTCACCGGTGTAATGGCGAGGGAAGGTCGAGGCCGAGTCAATCTCATAGTTGACACGGTCAGCGAGCGAAAGAATCTGTTTGTTGCTGAGGGCCTCGTCTTCAAGTTCATCCAGCGTGAAGCGGCCACGCTGCAGGGCGGCGGCGACTGTATAGGGAATCGAGAACTGCGCGTCGTAGCTATTGGCCGGACGCCGTTTGTTGGCAGCCGGCTCGCATACGGTCTTCACCACCTCACCCGGCACAATCGCACGCACGTGTTCGACCTCACCGGCATCGAGTTTTTGCTCGCGCACCAACGCTACCGCTGCATCAATACAAGCATGAACAAAGTGGCAGGCGGGATACGGCTTAACCGCGACCTGAATCAATTCCCACTTGTCACCAAGGCCATCCGTCGCAAGCGCGAGATTGGCCGGATCGAAATGACTTTGTAGGTGGCTCGCGTAGAGTCCGAAGCGGCCCTCATAAGCGCGTTTGGCGCCGACGAATCCCTGCTGCGCCAGCGCCGCAGCAGTGATACCGGCAGTCGCTGCCCAGCCCGGGTGGAAACGCTTGTTCCAGGCGCCATCTTCGAGAAATTCCAGACTGCCGGCTCCCGCTGACAGCGTCAAACCTTGCGCCATGACCAATTGCTTCTCACCAAGGCCCATCAGCCGACCTGCCGCCAGCGTACAAGCAAAGGCGCCAATGAGACCGGTCGGGTGAAACCCAACCTGGTGGAAAGCTCCTTTTGCTACTGCGCCGAGGCGCGCCGCGACTTCGACACCCAGTATGTACGCCGCGAGCAGGTCTTGGCCGCTGGCACCCCGCCGGGCTCCGACCGCTAGCACAGTCGGTAGGACGCTGCTTGTTGCATGGATCACACCGCCGCTGTGGGTGTCATCGAAATCAAGCCCGTGAATCAAGATACCGTTCATCAGCGCCGCATCGCGCAGCGGCAGGCGTAGGGGCATGCCGATGACGGCGGTCTCGCCCGATCCGGCAAGGCTGGAAATTGCCGTCATCGCACGATGCGCAAAATTGTAGGTCGTAGAAGCCAACGCGATCCCGACCGCATCGAGTATCAAATGCTTCGCGCGGGTTGTGACCGCGACAGGAATGTCATGGGCGGAGAATGAACCGACGAAGCCAGCAAGCTCCTCGGCGATCAGAGGAGGCGTCGCGTTTTGCGCGGGCAGACTCTTGAGGGCAGTAACCGGTGCATTCATGGTTTCCCCCATTTCCGACAGGCCGATACGGGCCAATTTGTCCGGACAACATTGCTCCCGCAAAGGCTTGCAAGTCAAGAGCGCCCATAGCGGGTGCGATCCGGACGCAGCGAGATCCGGTAGCTGAACCGGTCCGCGGGGTGGACGTTAAAAGCGACCTCGATGACGCGATGTCTGGCCGATTTGTAAATCCGCTCGATCTGAAGCGCCGGAGAACCCGGCGCTACCTGCAATCCGGCTGCGATCGCTTTCGGCACAGTCACGGCACGCATCGTCTGCACGACTTCGACGACGCGCTCGCCGTACATTTCCTCGATCGAGGTGTAGATCGGCGCCTTGCGTTTACCGACGAGAGAACGGACGCCGGCGTAAGCCACATGTACGAAGACCTCGGTCCAGCACACCGGCCGCGACTTGTTTGGCGCGTAGCGGAAGCCGGTTAAGCGGAGCCATCTGCGTCCGGGGCTGCAGCCAAGCCGGCGAGCGAGCTTGAAATCGGCGGCGATGACACTGGAGTGTGCAACAACGAACCGCGTCGCAGCCGCGTATTGCATGAGATCTGCCACCGAAGCGATCGGGTAAACATAAAAGGACGGCTTCGCCGCAGCGACCGTCGTGCCAGAGCCTTGGCGCGGAATTACAAAGCCGAGATCGCGCAAGTGGCGCAACGCCTCCCGAATGGTGTGCCGGCTCACCTCAAAGCGCCGGCATAGCTCACCTTCTGTGGGCAGCCGGCCGCCGACGGGATACTTGCCGCCGGCGATTTCCTTCTGCAGCGCCCGCACAATTTGCATGTAAAGCGCGTCCCTTCCGGGACCGCGTTTTCTCTCCGATATGATGCGCTTGGTCATGAAAATTTCCGGGCACTAGCGCACGCAAATGGCAAAACAATTCCTGCATCCGTAATCGGGCCGTTCGGAGCCCGGGGCGCAGGTGTAGCGGCAAAGGCGCTGAACGCAAGTTTGTTGCCACGCCGACTTGACCCCGAGTGCACGCAAACGTAACTTGTCCGGACAAATGTTAAGGTAAGGGACAATGGTCGCTATCGGCAAGGAAGTCGGCCCACATCGATACCGCGAAAGCTACGGCCGTTACTTCGAAGATTTCGACGTTGGAGACGTCTACGAGCACAGGCCCGGGCGAACCATCAGCGAGGCCGACAACACCTGGTTTACGCTTCTGACCATGAACCAGCATCCCTTGCACTTCGACGCGGCCTATGCGGCAAAAAGCGAATTTGGTCGAATGGTGGTCAACAGTTGTCTGACGCTCTCGATCGTTGCCGGCATGAGCGTCAGCGATATCAGCCAAAAAGCAATCGGCAACCTTGGCTGGGATGCGATTAAGCTGGTCGCACCGGTCTTTGTCGGCGACACGATCTACGCCGAATCGGAAGTTCTTTCGAAGCGTGAATCCGCCAAACGCCCGACGCAAGGCGTTGTCACGGTCAAAACGACCGGAAGGAAAGCCGACGGAACCGTGTTTATGACCTACGAGCGCACCGTGCTGGTGCCAAAACGGGGGCATGCCGTCGACGACCGCGCAGATTACTGACGGTCCATGCCGAACTGAGATCGCTCCTATGATGCCAAGTCTTTGTGGCGCGAAAGGGCCGCGCAAGTCGGCTGAGCAAAGGAGGAACCTCATGGCAGCAACCGCGGTGAATTCCGGCGCTCGGCTTGATCGCTTGCCGATCTCGGCTTTCCATTACCGTATTCTCGGTCTCGTCGCCGCGGGCATGTTCCTCGACGCGTTTGAGATTTACCTGGCTGGCGGCATACTTGCGGCGCTGGTTAAATCCGGCTGGTCTGACCTCGCTCACAATGGCTGGTTTATTTCAATCACATTCGCGGGCATGGTTGTTGGTGCTTGGTTCGCGGGCATTTTTGGCGATCGCTACGGCCGCCGTTTCTCGTATCAGCTCAATCTGCTCATTTTTGGCCTCGCGTCGCTGGCCGGCGCAGCTGCACCATCGATCGATTGGCTGATCGCAGCTCGCTTTGTGATGGGCGTCGGACTGGGAGCCGAGATCGTGGTCGGTTATGTGACCCTTTCCGAGTTCGTGCCGCCGCTGCAGCGTGGGCGGTGGGGTTCGGCTTTAGCCGCGGTCACAAATTCCGCGCTGTTCTTTTCAGCGTTTGGGGGTCTGCTGATCATTCCTTCTTTTGGCTGGCGGTGGATGTTTGTCATTGCTGGCGTCGGCGCACTCATTGTCTGGTATTTGCGGCGCGGACTGCCGGAATCGCCGCGCTGGCTCGAATCCAAAGGTCGCGCCGATGATGCCGAGAGGGTACTGGCGGCAATCGAGGCCGAAGTATCACGCGGCGCGCCGCTGCCGCCTGCCGCCGATCAGCCTGCATCGATTTTTCCGCATCGGTCCATCGCGGCACTGTTTGAACGAGGCATGCTGTCGCGCACGATCGTGGGAAGCCTGATTCTCATTGCGATCAACACCGTCATCTACGGATTTATCGCTTGGCTGCCGACCTTCATGATCAAACAGGGCATGAGCATCGTCTCATCTCTCGAATTCACAACACTGATGTCGTTTGGAGGTCCGGTAGGAGCGCTTGCCGGCATGTGGCTCGGCGATCGCGCCGGACGCAAGCCGGTGCTGGTCGGCTTCTCCTTGGCAACGATTGCGCTCGGGTTCGCTTATCCCTACGCAGCAACCAATACTCTGCTCACCATCGTTGGGTTCGCGCTCGTCACCTGCGTTTATGTGATGGTGGCAGTCGCCTGGGCGCTATACGTGCCGGAGCTGTTCCCAACCGAGATCCGCATGCGCGGTGTTGGATTCTGCAACACCATGGGGCGCCTGATGACCATCATCACGCCGCAGGTGGTGCC
This sequence comes from uncultured Alphaproteobacteria bacterium, assembly GCA_963791955.1. GTDB lineage: Bacteria > Pseudomonadota > Alphaproteobacteria > Rhizobiales > Xanthobacteraceae > BOG-931. Next base: position 12,658 of record CAWBUO010000012.1, on the reverse strand, counting down.
CGTCATTTTCGTCAGCGCGGGCGTGGTCGGCGTTGTTACCATGCTGGCGGCATTGCTTCTCATCCAAGCGATCGCGGTGGCGTTCTTCGGTATCGAAACACGCCGGCGTTCGCTCGAAGCGCTGCGGCCTACCCCGCGGCAAGAGGTGGTTCCGCTAGTCGAAAATCAAAAAGTTGACGGGCCGGTTCGGTACAGCCCCTGAAGAGCAGGCCCGTTGTGCGGGTGGAAGACTCATGTATAGACGGCTGCCACGGTGCAAGAGCGACCGCTTGTGGTACGTCATGCTGATCGGCATTTTGATAGGCCGTAGTCGCTTTCCGCGAACAGCCGGCGCGCTGGAATGATGTTGATGTTGACGGCCGCGACGATGCTCATGAACGAAATGAGGATGACGCCACCGTGACGGCCTGTTAAATCTGCTTCTGGATCACTTAAGAACAGCGACAGAACTTGATAGAATATCGGATGATCGAGACAGCAACGGTATTATGTGGGAAGGCCGGGCAAAATCATCTCGGCGTGCCCGCCCGACTTGGTCGGAAGCAGCGGCCGTGACCGCCATCGCTATCAAGCCAGGGTATTTTCCTTGGTTCGACTATTCGCGCTACTCGTTCTCGCTTGGCTTGAAGACCCCGGCCGGCGTCTATCTCTCCGGCCACACCGCCTCCGAATACGATCCCGTGGCGAAGCGCATCGTCGTTCGCGGTGGTATGACCGAGCAGGTGCGCACCGCCTGGGCCAAGATCAGCGCGATCCTCGAGGCAGCCGGACTAGGCTTTGAGAACGTGGTGCGTGTTGTCGAGTACGTGAGGCCGGAAGGTATCGAGCGCTACGCGGAAGCTGCCGCGGTGCGCCAGGAGGTCTTCGGCGCGCATCAGCCGGTCGTGAACACTGTGCCTGTGAAGAGCCTGCTGCGACCGGAAGCGTTCATCGAAATCGAAGTGACCGCTGAGCCGCAAAGCGGGCAACGTGAATCTTCCGGGATAGTTTTCCTTCCGACCGTTCAGCCGGTGGATGAAAAGGGTCGAATTGTCGGCGCGGGCGATGTAGTGGCGCAAACGGAGGCAATTTTCGAGCGTGCCGGGCGAATGCTCGCCGCGCTCGGCCTCGGCTTCGATCGCGTTGTGAAAACGGTGGACTACATTACGCCCGCTGCCCTCGCCGCCTACAAAGGCAGCGGTCGCGTGCGTCGCGAACGGCTCGGTCCGATCTATCCTGGCGCCGCGGGCATTCTCATGCCGCGCTTGCTGCATCCCGAGGCCTTGATCCAATACGATTTCACCGCCGCACGTGATATTCCGGTCGCGGTCAATCCGGGATGGACGCGCTACCAAAAGCTCACCTACAGCCCCGCGGTGCGCGCGGGAAAGCTATTGTTCATGTCCGGGCAGGGCGCGCTCGACCCGGAAACCGAGCGCGTGGTGTTCGAAAACGACGTCATAGCGCAGGCCGAGTATACCTACGAGAACGTGCTCAAGGTAGTGGCGGCGGCGGGCGGCGGGCCGCAGCACCTAGTGAAGACCATCGAATATGTGACGCCGGCGGCGCTCGAACGCTATCGCGGCGTAGCCGGCTTGCGCTCGAAGTTGCTGCGCGAGCCCTGGCCCGCCTCGACCGGTCTTGTCTGCGAGGCGTTGCTCCGGCCGCAGATGCTGATCGAAGTGGACCCCTTCGCGATACTCGACTGAAGCGATGGCGCTACTCACCGAAGAACTAAAGGCCTGGATCGGACGCGAAGCGCACTACGCGGCGCGCGAGGAGCTGGGCCGCGCTTCGATCCGGTATTTCGCGCTCGCGCTCGGCGATGACAACCCGCTTTACGTTGACGATGGATACGCACGCGAAGCGGGCTATGCATCGGTAATCGCGCCACCCACCCTGATCTGCGAAACCTGCCAGTACTCACACCGGCCGCCGAATGAGGATGGCTACATCGGTCACGAGTGGAAGCTGCCGATCCACGGCTGCCGCCTGATCCGCGCCGGCAATGACTACGAGTTCATGCGGCCGCTTCTGCCGACTGACCTCATCTCCGTGATCTGGACGCTCGAAAACATCGTCGAGCGCAGTCGCTCCGGCGGCGGCACGCAGCTCTTCGTCAGCTCGGTGGCACGCTATTGCGACGCCGCAGGCGAGCTGGTTGCGATCAATCGCGAAACTATCGTCTATCAACCACTCGTATGATCCGACCGACGCTAACGCAGCAGGACGTCTCCCCCGGGCAGAAGCTTCCCGTGCTGGAACACACTTTCACGCTGGTTGACTTAGTGCTCTACGGTGCCGCGACCTGGGACTGGAATCGCATGCATTATGACGTCGAACACGCGCATCGCCTGAACCTGCCGGCACCGGTGATTGACGGCCAGGAATTCGGCGCCTTCCTCGCGCGCGCCGCGCTGGAATGGGCCGGACCGCGGGCGTTCCTGAAGCGTCTCGCCTTGCGCATGAAGGCGATGGCCTTCGCCGGCGACACTCTGCGCGCAGAGGGCGAAGTAAAGGAAGTGCGTGACGGTGTCGTTGTTCTTACCCAGCGCCTGACGTGCGGCGAGCGTCTCGTTGCCGAAGCCACCGCCGAGCTACGCTTGCCCTGAGGCGTGGCAGTTGTGCCGTCTCCCGCGCTCGTGCAAAACCCTTCCCGGTATGAACTTCACGGCACCCGGAAACGATGAACCTCGCGCACACCCTCACGCAAGCCGCGCTTAAGTGGCCGAACAAGACCGCCCTCGTCTTCGAGGGCCGACGCTGGACTTACGCGCAGTGGAATTGGCTGGTCAACAAAACGGCGCACGCGTTCCACTCCGCGGGCGTCGGCAAGGGCGACCGGGTCGCGATCCTCACCTACAACCTGCCGGAGCAGGTCACCGCGTTCTACGCGCTGATGAAGATCGGCGCGATCCCAGTGCCGATCAACTACCGCCTGGCCGCGAACGAGGTGAAGTACATCGTGGACGATTCGCGCGCTAAGGTTCTGATGTTCGAAGAGGCGCTGCGCGCGCCGGTAGAGGCGATCAAGGACCGGATCGCGGTCGAGAAGCTTGTGTATGTGGGCGAAAAGCCGGCGGGCCGCGAAATTTCGTTCGAGGACTTTATCGCGCCCGGGGCTGAAGGGGAGCCCGAGGCGAACGTAGGCTGGCACGACCCGGCCTTCATCATGTACACCTCCGGCACCACCGGCCGGCCGAAGGGCGTGGTGCGCTCACATTTGGCTGACTTCATAGGCGGAATGGCAATGTCCGTCGAATGCGGATTCCGCCACGATGACGTGATCCTCAACAACAAGCCGCTGTTCCACATTGCACAATTGCAGCTTCAGTTCATCCCATTCGTGCAGAACGCAGCCACCAACGTCCTGACGCGCGGCTTCGACGTGCACGAGACGCTTTCGGTTGTTGGCGCCGAGCGGGTCACGGTGCTGCACGGCGTGCCGACGCAGATGGTGATGATGGTGGCGGCGGATCTCTCCAAGTATGACCTCTCCTCGCTCCGCCGCGGTTTCTACGGCGGCCAGACGCTCGCGAACGATGTCACCCGCAAGTGCATGGCGCTTTTTCCGGGTTATTTCGCCAACCTTTACGGCTCGACCGAAGCGCTGATGGTGACCTGTTGCGACTACCGCCAGCACCCGGACAAGCTGGGCAGTGTCGGCAAGGCCTCAATCGGCATGGAAGTGCGCGTCATACGCACCGACAGCCGGGACCCGGACGACCTGTGCAGGCCGGGAGAGATCGGCCAACTCGTCACGCGAGGTCCCAGCCTCCTGACCGAATATTTCGGTCTCGCCGAGCGCAGCGCCGCCGCGTTTTCGCGCGGCTGGTTCCTGTCGGGCGACGCCGCAGTGCTCGACGATGAGGGCTTTATCACCGTCATGGGTCGCATGGACCACACCATCAAGAGCGGCGGTGAGAATATCCACCCTTCCGAAGTCGAGGACGCGCTGTTTAGGCACCCTGGCATCGCCAACGCCGCAGTAGTCGGCTTGCCGAGTCGCCTGTGGGGCCAAGTGGTGTGCGCGGCCGTGGTGCGGCGGGATCCGGCGCTTACCGCCGAAATGCTCGACCGCTTCTGTGTAGACAGCCCCGATCTTGCCGACTTCAAGCGTCCCCGACACTATTTCTTCGTTGATGAAATTCCCGCCAACCCCACCGGCAAGGTCGAACGCGGCAAGCTGAAAGAACGGCTGAGCGAGAAAATCGGCGGTCGCGAGCTAGACTGATGCCCGATTTGTTCACCCCGCTTGCGATCGGCGACCTGGTTTTGCCGAATCGCGTCATCATGGCGCCGCTTACACGGTCGCGTGCGACGCTCGAACGCGTCCCGACGCCGATGATGATCCAGCACTATGTCCAGCGTGCCTCAGCGGGTCTGATCATCGCTGAGGCGACCAACGTCGCGCCGCAGTCGCTCGCCTGGGACTGCGCTCCTGGCATTTACGCGCGCGAGCAGATCGAAGCCTGGACGAGACTGGTGCGCGAGGTGCACGATGCGGGCGGACGCATCGCGCTGCAGCTCTGGCACGGAGGCCGCGTCGCCTGCGATCGCTCACCGGCGCCACAGCTCGCACTCTCGCCGTCGGGAATTAACGACGATCTGGACGCGATTACCGTCTGGGGACTGGGTCCGGAGGGCAGGTTCGTCAAGCTCAAGGCGACGCCCTCGCGGGCTTTGACGCTGCAAGAAATCCGGCAAACAATCGAGGCCTTCGGCGAAGCGGCGCGCGTTTGCCGTGAGATCGGCTTCGACGCGATCGAGTTGCACGGCGCGAATGGCTACCTGCCGCACCAGTTCCTCTCACCGCATCTCAACCGGCGTGAAGACGAATATGGCGGCTCGCCAGAAAAGCGCGCACGCTTCGCACTCGAAGTCCTGCAGGCGATGATGCGCCACTATCCGCCGGCGCGCGTGGGGCTGCGCATCTCACCCTTCACCGACTACAACGGCGCGATCGATCCGGATCCGGTTCCGGCGCATCGACACCTCGTTTGCGAGGCCAACCGCCTCGGAATGGGATGGATCGAGCTTGCTGATACCAGTTTCTGGTGGGGGAAGTTCGAGCGCACGCGCATGCTGGAAATGGTGCGCCCGGCGTTCGACGGCAGAATCATCGCCAATGGTGGCATTGACCCCGAGACTGCCAATGCACTGATCCACTCGGGCGCGGTTGACGCCGTTTCTTTTGGGCGCTTGTGGATGGCCAACCCGGATCTTCCCGAACGCATTAAGCGCGGCGGGTCCTACAACAAGGCGATCACCAAGCGCTTTTACGGCGGCGGTCCCGACGGCTACAACGATTATCCTACGCTTGACGAGGAATTCGCGCGGCCGAGCGGCGCTAGACCATGATGTACTTTTCGCGCACTTCAGGATGCGCAGCGAGTTCGCTGGGACGACCTTCGTAGCGGATTTCGCCGCGCTCGATGATGTAAACGCGATCGGCGAGCTCGGTGGCGAACCGCAGGTTCTGTTCGGCCAGCAGCACAGTGGCCCCGGTTTCCTTCAGGCGCCGCAGCCGCTCGAGCAACGCCTGCACGACGAGCGGCGCGAGACCCTCGGAAGGCTCGTCCAGCAGCAAGAGGGTCGGGTTGCCGAGCAACGTGCGCGCGATGGCGATCATGCGCTGTTGGCCTCCCGAAAGCGACGATGCTCGCCGGTGAAGAAAAAGTTGCACGTCGGGAAAAAGGTCGAGCACTTCGGCGAGATCCCAGCGGCTCGCTCCTGAGCGCGCCGGGCGACGCGCGGTCTCGAAGTTTTCTGCCACTGTCAGGCCGCCGAAAAGGCGACAATTCTCGGCGACGAAGCCGAGGCCGGTGCGACAGGCTTCGAAAGGCTCGCAGCCCGCAATCTCGGCGCCTTCGAAAGAGATGCTGCCGGCGCGAGGCTTCACCAACCCCATAATGCTCGCGAGTGTCGTGGTCTTGCCGGCGCCGTTGCGGCCGAGCAAAGCAACCACTTCTCCGCGCGAAACGTCTAGGGACAAGCCGAAGAGGACCCGGCTCTCGCCGTACGCGCTCTCTAAGCCGCGGACCTCGAGCAGCGCCATGCCAGCGGAGCCCGAGCTAATTGCCGCCGCGCACCTTCATGATGTCGTCGCAACTGCGCGCGATCGTTTCGGTGTTGTAGGTCTTGATGTCAGCAAGACCGATACCGTCAGGCAGGTTCGGGTCGCGCTTCACGACGCCGACGTAGAAGTCGTAGAGGGCCATGTTGTCGCAACTACGCACCTTGACCGGCCCGGTGGGACCTTCGAACTGCACTGTACCGAGCGCGTTAATCACCTTATCCACATCGTCCGCCGTGCCCGCCTTGCGGATCGCGTCGACGATCATGCTCCCGGCTATGTAGCCGACCGGCGCAGGACCGATCGGGTAAGTCTTCATGCGTTTTTCCACTTCCTCGGTGAAGGATTTCGACTTCGCCGTGTCAATGGCATAGAATGGATACCAAGCGGTAGCGATCGTGTCGGGCGGTAGTATGTCCTTGAGCGTTCCCATCTTGACGAGATCAATACCGTGCACGAAAAGCTGGGTTTTGGGTCCAAACAGTCCGAAGTCATGCGCCGATCGCAGGAAATTGACCAAGTCTCCGCCGAACACACCCGACACCACCATGTCGACCGGTTGGGCCTGCAGCGCCGTCACATGCGCGGCGAAATCGGTAGCGCCGAGTTTCGGCAACTCCTGCCGGACTACCACGATGTCGGGACGCACCACTTTGAGATGCGCGAGGAAATCCTGCACGAAGTGCTGGCCGAATTCGTAATCGGGCGCAATGGTCGCGATGCGCTTCACGTCGTTGCGCCCCTTCAGGTACTCGGCCATGACGCGGCCGATCTCTACCGTCGAAAGGTTGGCGCGTCCGACGTAGCGGTGCCCGGCCTCGCCGGTAAGACGCCGGGTGGTGGCGAATCCGCCGATCACGAGAGCTTTGTACTCCTTCCCGAGATTTCCGACTGCTACCGCCGCCCCACTGTGGATGCCAACGGTGACGAACTTGATTTTCTCCTCGAGGATCATGCGGCGCGCCTCAGTGACGGCCTTTTCCACCGAACCGCCCATGTCGGCCGTCACCAGTTCGAACGGCCGTCCGTTCAGTCCCCCCGCCTTATTGGCTTCATCCACCGCGATCTGAAAGCCGGTGCGGATGCTATCGGCGATGAAGGCGAAGCCGCCGCTGTAGATGTCAATCAGGCCGAGCTTCACCGGTTCGCCCCCAGCCGGCGCTTGCGCGATGGCGGCAACCACGCCGAACACGGCCAGAACGAACGATGTCAATACGCTGAGCATGGCGCGGTGCATGGCGGCTCCCCCTCGAAAGAATGTCCCGACGATCCTAGGGATCGGGATCTTCTTCCGTCAAGCGCGTTTCTGACATACTCGATCGCGTGCTTGAACTGATCGCACAACACTTCGCCTGGGTGGCGAACCCGGTGGTGCTCGCGCGGCAGACGCTCGCGGGGGTTTCGAACGGGATGCTGCTGTTCCTCATCTCCGCCGGACTCTCGCTCATCTTCGGCGTGCTGCGCATCCTGAACTTCGCCCACGGCGCGCTGTTCATGCTCGGCGCCTTGATTGCCGTGAGCGTCGCCGCGTTACTTCCCGATCCACTTGTTGGATTCGCCGCCGCGCTGATCGGCGCCACGACGGGTCTCGCGCTGATCGGCGCCGCGATCGAGACCACGTTGCTGCGCCGGATCTACCGCGCGCCGCACGAGATGCAACTATTGCTCACCTTTGCGCTTGTTTTCATCGTCGGCGATGCAGCTAGGCTCATCTGGGGACGCGAGGAGCATTCCGTCGCCATCCCCGCGATACTCGCCGGCCGCGCCGAGGCCTTCGGCCTCGTCTTTCCGCTGTACCGGTTGTTCTTGATCGCCGCCGGTGCGGCAGTGGCGGCTGGCCTGTGGCTGATGCTGCATCGCACGCGCTGGGGCATCTTTATCCGCGCGGCGACCATGGACCGGGAGATGCTCGCCGCGCTCGGCGTTAATACGCGCGCGCTCTTCACTGCGGTCTTCGCGCTCGGCGCGGCGCTCGCCGGCTTGGGCGGCGCGCTCGCCGCGCCGGTGGTCGCGGTCGGTCCGGGGCTCCACGTGCAAGTGATCATTGACGCCTTCGTGGTGGTGGTGATCGGCGGCCTTGGCAGCGTGCTCGGCGCGTTCGTCGCCTCGCTGCTTGTCGGCTTGGTCGATGCCTTCGGTGTGCTCGCGTTCCCGGGTCTCGCGGTCGTGCTTACTTTCGCCTGCATGGCGATCGTGCTCATCGTTCGCCCCCGGGGCTTGCTTGGAATTGCTGAATGAAACGACGGCATGCCGCACTGGTGGCCTCGGTGGCCGCTCTGCTCGCGCTGCCGTCTGGTCTCACCGACTTTTGGATCTTCATTGCGGTCGAGGTGCTCGCCTTCGCGCTCTACGCGGTGAGCTTCAACATTCTGCTCGGCTACTGCGGGATGCTGTCCTTCGGTCACGCCGCCTTCTTCGGCGTCGGCGGCTATACGGCTGCGCTCGTCGTCAAACAGTCGGGACTGCCGTCCGCGCTCGCTTTTGCCTGTCTGCCGCTTGCCGCCATGTTCGTTTCTGCCGCGGCGGCGCTGATCATCGGCTTCTTTTCGGTGCGGCGCGCAGGCATCTACTTCGCCATGCTGACCTTTGCGTTCCAGATGCTGCTCTACACCATCGCGCTCAAGGCAACGCCTCTGACTGGCGGCGACGACGGCCTCACCGGCCTCAAGCCGCCGGGACTGCTCGCACAGCCGCTCGCTTACTACTACTTTGCTCTTTTGATGACGGGCTCCAGCCTGTACGTACTGTACCGCGTCGTAAGCTCGCCGTTCGGCTATACGCTGCGCGCCCTGCGCGCGAACGCACTGCGCGTGCAGTACCTCGGCATTGACGTGCACGCCCACCGGCTCGCGGCGTTCGTGCTGAGCGGTGCGTTTGCCGGATTGGCGGGAGCGATTTTTGCACTCTCGAACGGCAACGTCTTTCCCGGATGGCTCGACTGGACGGCGAGTGCCACGCCGGTGGTGATGGCGGTGCTCGGCGGCACCGCTAACTTTCTCGGCCCGGCGCTCGGCGCCGCCGCCTACGTGGTGCTCGAAGTGCTAATCAGCGGACGCACCGAATACTGGTCGCTTGCGATGGGGATCATTATCGTGATCCTCGTATTGCTGATGCCCGATGGTCTCACCGGGTTGTGGAGCAGGGGCGTTGTCCGACGCCGGAAGCGAGATGAGTAGTCCGATCCTGCGCGTGGAGGCTCTCGTCAAGCGCTTCGGCGGGCTGGTAGCGCTCGGCGGAGTGGACCTCGCGGTCGAGGCCGGCGAATTCCGCGCCATCATCGGCCCGAACGGCGCCGGCAAGAGCACCCTCTTCAACACCATGACCGGGTTGCTTCGTCCCGACTCGGGCCGCGTCGCCTTCGAGGGTCGGGATATCACCGGCGAACCGCCTCATCGCGTGGCGCGCAGAGGCGTGGCGCGCACTTTCCAAATCACCAGCATCTTCCCCGATCTTAGTGCGTTCGAAAACGTGCAGGTCGCGCTGCTCGCGCACGCGCGGCGATCCTGGAGTCTGTGGTCGCGGGCTTGCGCGCTCGGCGCCGAACGAGCGCAGGAACTGCTCGCGCTGGTCAACCTCGCCGCAAGCGCGGCTAAGCCTGCGGGAACGCTCGCCCACGGAGATCAGAAACGCCTTGAGCTTGCTATCGCGCTCGCCGGCGAGCCCCGATTGCTCTTTCTCGACGAGCCCACCGCAGGCATGGCGGCGCAGGAGCGGCTCGAGGCGATCCAACTGGTGCATCGCATCGCCCGCGAACTCGGCCTGTCGTGCGTCTTCACCGAACACGACATGGCGGTGGTATTCGCGGTGGCTACCCGCATCACGGTGCTGCATCAGGGCCGGGTACTCGCCGAAGGCACTCCCGCCGAAGTGCGCGCGCTACCCGAAGTGCAGCAGGTATATCTCGGGGAAACGCCATGAATTTCGAACCGGTCGTCGAGCATGGTCTACTGCGCGAAAGCGTGCGGCACTTCTTCGAGCGCGAGTTGCCTGAAGCGCGCATCCGCGAAATGGACCGCGCCCGACGCATCCCGCGGTCGCTGTGGAAGCGCTTCGGCGCGATGGGCTGGATGGGCCTTTCGGTGCCAGCCGAGTTCGGCGGCAGCGGCGCCGACGTCGCGACCGCGGCAGTGTTCTGCGAGGAGCTGGCGCGGCGCTTTCCGTCGCTTGCCACCGACTGGCTGCTGGTCTCGATGACCGCGCGAGTGCTGCGTGAGTTCGCACGCCCAGCACTGAAAGCCGACCTTCTCCCGAAGCTCGCCGCCGGCGATTTCCTGATGGCTTTCGGCATGAGCGAACCCGACGGCGGCACCGACGTCTTGGCACTCAAGACGCGTGCGTTGCTGGAAGGCGGCGAGTGGGTGGTTCGGGGGCAGAAGCTCTACACTTCACTCGCCGATGACGCCGACGCGATACTGGTCCTTTGTCGCACCGACCCGGCCGAAGGCAAGCGTACGCGCGGTCTCTCGCTCATCCTCACGCCGAGAAACCAGCAGGCGGTGCAAGTGCGCCGGCTCGAACTGATGGGCATGCGCGCGGCCTGCACCTGCGAAGTGTTCCTGGACGGCGCGCGTGCGCCGGTTGACGCGGTGATCGGCGAGCGCGGCGACGGCTGGCGCGCGCTGCTTCGCACGCTGGATGAGGAACGCATTCTGTGCGCGGCGCTGTACGTCGGGATCACCTCGGCGGCGCTCGAACAGGCGCTGCAATACGCCCGCGACCGCCACGCATTTGGCCGCCCGATTGGTGCCTTTCAGGCGGTGCAGCATCCGCTCGCCGACATTGCGATCGAGCTGGAGCAAATCCGGCTGATCACCGCTAAGGCCGCCTGGTTGCAATCGCTCGGCCGCGACTGCGCGGTCGAGGCCGCCATGGCGAAGCTCGCGGCAAGCGAGACCGCCGTGCGCGCCACCGACCGCTCGATGCGCGTTCTGGCCGGTTACGGTATGGTCGAAGAATCGCCACTCGAACGACTGTTCCGCGACTCGCGGCTCGGTCCTTTCAGCCCGATCTCGAATGAAATGGTGCGCAACTTCGTTGCCGAGCGCATCGCTCTGCCGCGCAGTTACTGATGAAGATCACCAAACATTTCGTTACGGTGGGAACGCGCCGTGTGCACTATCTGCGCGCTGGCAGCGGACCGGCGCTCGCGATGCTGCACGCTTCGCCCTGCTCAGCCAAGGTGATGCGGCCGCTACTGTCGGTTTTCGGCGAGCGCTTCACCTGTCTTGCCTTCGACACGCCCGGGTTCGGTCTGTCCGACAAGCTGCCGATCCTGAACCCGCGCATCGAGGAATTCGCCGACGCGCTCGACGAAACGCTCGCCGCGCTCGGCATCGAACATGTCGCCGCCTATGGGCGTCACACCGGCGCTTCCATAGCGGTCGAGTTCGCTGCCCGCTATCCGCAGCGCTGCGCCATGGCGTTCGCCGACGGCTATGCAGTGTTCGCCAAACCCTATACCGATGAACAGCTTGAACGTTATCTTGAGCCGATCGTGCCCACTTGGGACGGCGCGCACCTGCTGCGGCTGTGGTTCCGTTACCGAGATCAGCACGTCTTCTGGCCGTGGAATGTGCAGACCGCGGAGACGCGATCGGACGCCGACGTACCGGATCTCGATTTCTTGCACCGCGGTGTCGTGGAACTTCTCGAAGCGGGAGACGACTACCGCATCGGTTACGCCGCTCCCTTCCGACACCGGGGGCTCGAAGTACTACGCGACCTTACAGTGCCGGTGTGCTTCAGCCACCGCCCGGGCGACAGCCTCTACGCCAGTCACACGCTCTATCCGAAATCGGCCTGGACCGAAATCGTGCCGCGCGAACCGGAAGCGGCGGCGCTTGCCGAGCGCGCGATCCTCGAACGCCATCCGGCGCGCGGCGCGCCACTCCCCGCGCCTGCCTGCACTGCACTTCCCGGCCGCACCACCACCGACTATCTGGACATCGACGGCGCACAAGTGCTGGTGCGCTCTGCGGGGGAGCTCGCCGGTTCGGTTCCTCTGTTCGTGCTGCCCCATGCACCGGGTTCTTCCTTCCTCTACGACGCGCTGATTTTGGAGACCGCGCCGGCACTCGCGCTCGATTTTCCCGGCCACGGCGAGTCCGATCCTCTTCCCGGCAATCCGCAGGGAGTGGAAATCTGGGCGGATACGGCAGCAAAGGTTCTCGACAAACTGAATGTCGCGAGCGTGCGCCTCTACGGCCACAATGGCGGCGCGGCGGTCGCGGTGGAGCTGGCGCGCCGGATGGGACGCCGGGTGCTCGGACTGGTACTCGATGCTCCCTGTTTTCTCGGCGATGAAGAACGAAAAACCCTTGCTTCCCGCTATGCACCAGAGGTGTTGCCGGTGTGGGAAGGCAGCCACTGGCTGCGCGCCTGGCACCATCTGCGCGACTCGGAGCTGTGGTGGCCTTGGTTCGAGCGCACTCATCGTGCCGCGCGCACGAGTGCTCCGCGCATCTCCCCGGATGATCTTACGCTGCGCGTGCGCGAGACGATGAAGCAGCCCGCGAGCTACGCCCCCGCCTGGCGCGCCGTGCTTTCCTACGCCGGGCGGGACCGCCTCGCCGGAATCGAGGCGCCGGTGCTCGAAATCACCGC
>CAWBUO010000011.1:0-35776 GCA_963791955.1 uncultured Alphaproteobacteria bacterium | reverse complement strand
AAAAGGTGCGGCCGGCTCCTGGGGGAGAGCCGGCCGCGCGAACCCGGTCTGGGGACGGGGAGGGGTGGGGACGTGACCGGGGTCGCAAACTCCTTTGTCTGGACAATCAGCGTGACGTTGCCGTCGCCTGCGCCGGATGCGGTTCGCCGAGCCCGACCCACACATTGGGATCGGCTTGCGACTGGCGCTTGACAAAGCGATAACCGGTATCCGACCAGAGCAAAATGTGATCGTTCTGATTGTCGAGGATGTATTCGCCCTTATCGGTTTTCACGGTGAGAACGGCGTGGCCGTCGCCGTGCCGGTCGCGCACAACCGTGATCAGCAAAGCCTCACGCGGCCAGCCGGCCTTGATGAGCATCTTGCGCTTGAGCAGGACGTAATCTTCGCAATCGCCGTAGCCGTCGTCGGGATAGTTCCAGCGCTCAACGACGCCCCAATGTTCCATGTCGGTCATCGGCTTGACATGGGTGTTGACCCAAAGATTGACCCGATCGAGATCTTTCAACGCTTGGGCCGACAGCATCACGTCGCGCGGCTGCGACGGCCTGGTTTTGCATTCCGGATCGTACTCGATGCAGAACTCGACCCAGCCGATCGGAGCTTTCGCAGTTTCGCCGAGCGATATGAACAGCGGGCGTTCGTCGGCTCTGCCAGTCGTCGGCATCGCCAGCGTGGCGAGCACGATCACGCTCGCAGCCGCACTGCGCCTGAGGAACGCCTTGGGGCGCGAACAAATGGCACCCGAACTCATGTGACCCCTCTCCCGTCTTCTTGGGGTCACGTTTCTCACAAAGCTTTTTCGCGGCAGCTAAGCCGAGTGCTTCAATTTGAAGTAAAAGCCCATCAACAGTCGAGAAGACACTCGGGTGATATTGGCTGGGAACTTCAGATAAAATTTTAGTCGTTCAAATTTGTTTTAAATTGCACACAGCGCCGGATGCTTGAAGCTGCGGCGTTTTGTGCGGATGCTTCTGGATTGGATCGGCGCGCCTCAATCTGCGCGCGTGGCTGATCGATGCGGCCGAGTAGTCCTCGATCGTCTCCGTGCGGACAAAATATCCTGGTTCCGTTTACTCGGCGCTGACGTTGCCGGTGGAATGACGGCCATGAGCCCTTGCGGCCTTGCCGGCGCCTTAAAGCTGCCGCGGCCGCTCAATTGAACTTCAGGGGGGGAACTTGCTGGCCTATCAGAGCGCCTGTTAAGGTTAGAGCGAAACGGGCCAGCAAGGCTCGCCCCGAGGAATGGCTAATCTCGGGTTGAACAAGATCAAACGTGGAGGGACGGCCCATGAAGGTCACGATGTTTCATTTCATGCCCTATCGTGACCTGCCTGAGGATTTCCCCGGGTTTGGCGTCGGCTTGGGTCGATGCGCCCTGGTGGGAGTACGGCGACGCCAACAAAGTCACCGACGTCTACAACTGGTCGATCGACGAGCTGATGCTGGCGGCCAAGCTCGGCTTCGACGGCATCGGCACCAACGAGCATCACCAGAACCCTTACGGTTTCATGTGCAATCCGAACCTGTTCGGCGCCATCCTCGCCAAGATGACCCGCGATCAGGGCTTGGATCAGGTCGCGCTTGTCCAGCTTGGCGCCACGCTTGCCGCCACCTCGCCGCCGATACGTATCGCCGAGGAATACGCGGTGCTCGATTGCATCAGCGGCGGGCGACTGGTCGCCGGTGTCCCGCTCGGCCTCGGCTGCGACGCCAATATCAGCTACGGCGTTGCGCCGATGGAGCAGCGCGAGCGCTGGCGCGAGGCTATCGATCTCATGCTCAAGGCCTGGACCGCGAAGGAATTCTTCGCCTGGAACGGGAAGTATTATCAACTGCCGAAAGTCAATCTGTGGCCACGCCCGGTGCAGGATCCGCATCCGCCGCTGCTGGTCCCGGGCGCTGCCAGCTCGTCGACCTGGGATTATTGCCACGACCGCAATCTGCCCTACGCCTATCTCAGCTATTTCGGTGGCAAATCGGCCGACAACGTCATGGACCGGTTCTGGCAGCGCGCGGCCGCCAAGGGCAAGGACGCCAATCCGTACCGCGCATCGTTTCTCCAGATCGTGGCGGTCGCGGAAACCGATCGTGCCGCGGAGGAGCAATACGCCAAGCATGTCGAATATTTCTATCACAAGCTACTGCATCAGCCGACGTATCAAATCGCGCCTCCGGGCTATTCCGACTACAACAGCCTTTTGAACATCCTCAAAGGCGGCAAGAACTTCCTGCAGTTCGGCGATCTTTCGATCGAGCTTAAGCCGCTCAAGGCCAAAGACATGATCGACAAGGAATTCGTGGTGGTCGGCAGCCCGGCGACAGTGCGCGAGAAACTCGCCGACATCGCCAGGCGCCTCAACGTCGGCCATCTGATGGTGGCGCTGCAATTCGGATCGATGCCGCACGCGCTTGCCAAGAAGAACATTGAGCTGTTCGGGCGCGAAGTTCTCCCGCATCTGCAGAAGATCTGGGAGGACAAGCAGTGGGAAAACCATTGGTGGCCAAAGAAGCTGCGAAAACGGCCGGTCCGCGAACGCGAAATGGCTACCGCCTGACGATCCGCACGAACTTCCTTCCCGCCGGCTCGCGCGACCGCCGCGAGCCAATGCCAGCAAACGAGTTGGATGCAAACCATGGCTACGCCCAATATCCGAACCATCCCGATCCGCCATTGCGACTTTGAAGCCAAGGTGAGGGTGGGCGGCAGCGGTCCACCGCTGGTTTATCTGCACGCTGCCGGCGGTCCGATCTGGGACCCGTTCATCGAGTGGCTGACGGAAAGTTTCACTGTCTACGCGCCGCATCATCCCGGCACCGGCGAGACGGCGCGCGACGCGATTTACAAGGTCGAGAGCCTCTGGGATTTGGTGCTGATCTACGACGAAATCTTCGATGCGCTCAATCTCCGTTTGGTGCCGGTAGTCGGGACTTCGTTCGGCGGCATGATGGCGTGCGAGCTGGCCGCGCATCGTCCGGACCGCGTCAGCAAGCTGATCCTGCTTGATCCAATCGGGCTGTGGCGCGAGGACATCCCGGTTGCGCCCTACATGCTGATGCCGCCGGAAAAGCTCGTAGCCACGCTTTACAAGAATCTCTCGTTGGAGCCGGTGCAGAAGGCTCTGCAAATGCCCGACAATCCCGATGAAGCTGCAACGGTTGTCGCCGATCTGGTCTGGGCGCTCGGCGCCACCGGCAAGTTCGTCTGGCCGATACCGGACAAAGGTCTGAAGAAGCGTATCCACCGCATCAAGGCGGAAACGCTGATCGTCTGGGGCGAAGACGACGCCCTGGTATCGTCGGCCTATGCGAAGGAATTCGCCGCGCGGATCAGCAATTCGCGGGTCGAGATCATCAAGGATTGCGGCCACGTTCCGCAGGTCGAGCAACTCGATCTCCTCAAACCGATTGTGGCAAAGTTTCTTCAGATCCAGCGGGTCGCGGCTGCGGTCTGAGAAGGAGTGCAGGTATGTCGTTGAGCAATTTCGTCTCGCCGCCAAAATTCGAGGAATACAAGGAGCGGTTCAAGGATTTCTACAAAATGGAACGGCGGCCCGATGGCGTCATTCTGGTCCAGGCACACACCAAGGGCGGCCCGATCCAGCTCAGCGTCGAGAATCACCGCTCCGTCGGGCAGATGTTCAAGACCGTTGGCGCCGATCCCGAGAACGAGATCATGATCTTCACCGGGTCGGGCGACGAGTTCATGATGGATGCCGATCCCGAGGGCTTTAAGCTCGAGCAGGACGATCTGGCCTATTGGGCCTACGAATACGCCTACAAAGACGGCCGCATCAACGTCAGCTCACTGGTCAACGATCTGGAAATCCCGACCATCGGCATTATCAACGGCCCGGGCTTTCACACCGAAATGTGCCTGATGTGCGACATCACCATCGCCGCCGAGGACGCAATCATTTACGATCTGCACTACGACATCGGCTCGGTGCCCGGTGACGGCATTCACAGCTGTTTTCAGGAACTGCTTGGCGTCAAGCGCGCTGCCTATGCGTTGCTGACCGGGGAGGCGATCGACGCCAAGACCGCACTCGAATACGGCATGATCAACGAAATCCTGCCGCGCGCAAAGCTGATCGAGCGCGCCTACAAGATCGCCGATCATATCATGACCCAGCCGCGCACGACGCGACGCATGACAACGCAGATCGTCAGGCGTCCGTGGCGACGGCAAATCACCGACAGTCTTGACGGCGGTTTCGCCATTCAGATGTTCGCCCACCTGGCGAAAAACGCGCCCGCCCACGGGCGAAAGCATATCAGCGATGTCGTGGCTTATGTCCGCAAAGGGAAGCGGAACAACTTCGACTAGCGTCAGTGGTTCAGGCTAGCACCGGCCACCCAGGTTTCGAGTACTTCAATGTCGCCGTCGAACGCCACCATGTCGGCGCGAAATCCCGTTGCGAGCCTGCCGAGCATCTGACCGAGGCCGAGAAATTCCGCCGGATTGGCGGACGCAAACCGCAACGCGTCGGTCAACGGCGTGCCCAGCAAGTGCACGCAATTGCGAACCGCGCCGGCCATGTCGAGACAGGCGCCCGCCAAGGTGCCGTCCTTTTGTCGGACGCAGTGGCCGTCACTGACAACGATCGTCTCGCCGGCGAGAGTGAAAGACGATCGCGTGCCGCCGACCGGTGGCATCGCGTCGCTCACCAGGACCGGATGCCCGGTGCCGCGCAGTGCCAGCCGTAACATCGCCGGCGCGACGTGAACGCCGTCGACGATCAGGCCATAGAAGGCTTGCGGAGATTCCAGAGCCGCCGCGATCGGTCCCGGCTCGCGGCTTTCGAGCGGCCGCATCGCATTGAAGAGGTGCGTGAAGCCGGTCAGCCCCGCGACAATCGCGGCCTGCGTCTGCGTATACGTCGCCATCGAATGGCCGAGCGCAACGCGCACGCCGGCGGTGGCGAGCTTGCTGACGAAATGCGCCGGCACTTCTTCAGGGGCCAAAGTCACAAGCGTCACGCCTTGGCGCGGCGCGGTGAGCAGTGCAAGGTCTTCCGACGTTGGCCGACGCAGCGCGCGGGGATCGTGAACGCCGGGCTTTTTTGGCGACAGAAACGGACCTTCGAGATGAATCCCGAGCACGCCGGGCTCCGATCCAGCAAGGGATTCGATCGCGGCGAGCGCGGCCGCTATTTTGTCATTGCTGTCGCTGATCAGCGTCGGCAGCAACGCCGTGGTTCCAAGCCTGCGGTGCGCCGCGACGATCGCACGAACAGCATCCGGCGTCGGCGCGTCGTTGAACAACACGTCGCCGCCGCCGTTGACCTGGATGTCGATGAAGCCCGGCGCCAGCCAGACGTTGGCCTCGAGTTCACGGACTGCAATGGTTTCTCCGACTTCTCGGCGTGGAACAACTCCAACGATCCTGTCGCCGTCGATCAGCACCGCCGCGTCCCGATGCAGAGCGAAGCCGTCGAAAACCTGGCCCGCCGCGACGGCGTGAACGTTCGCGCTCATCGGGTGCGCGTGACTTTCTGCAGGTGCCGCGGCCGCTCGATGTCGGCGCCGCGGCGGGCGGCAAGGCCGACAAGAAACGCATAGAAGCTTTGGATCAGACAGATCGCATCGGCATCCGCTTGATCGGGCACGAGCGCCAGCAGCCGGCCGGGCATTTTCTCACCCAACTCGGCGACAAGCACGGAGGCGCCCTTGCGCCGCAAATCGGTGACGAAATCGGCGAAGCCGTATGCGGATTCATCGGTCGGAGTGAAGACGAGAAGCGGGTAGGTGCTCGACACCAGTGCGATCGGTCCGTGCCGAAACTCGGCGCTGCTGAACGCTTCGGCATGCAGCGCGCAGGTCTCCTTGAGCTTGAGAGCCGCCTCGCGCGCGATGGCAAGCGTCGGGCCGCGTCCGATGGCGACAAGGCTGGTTGCTTTGGCTAGTGGGCCGAGCGCCTCGCTCCAATCGAGATGAGCTGCATCGTCCAGGCGGTCGGGCAGTTGCTCGCAAGCCCTGAGCATTTTGTGGTCGCCGGCCCAGTGTGCCGACAGTCGCAGCACGGCGGCCAGCGAAGCGATGAACGACTTGGTGGCCGCGACGCTGAGCTCCGGTCCGGCGGCCATCGGCAGCACAATTTCGGACGCGGATGCCAGAGGACTCTCCGGATCGTTGACGATCGCCACCGTGAGCGCCCCGGCAATCCGCGCCGCACCGGTTGTTTCGACCAGATCGTCGCTCGATCCGGATTGCGAGATGGTGAGCAGCAACTGACCGCGAAGGCGGAGAGGCTGGCGATAGATGGTCGCGATGTTTGGCGCAGCGGCGGCCACCGGAATACCGAGGTGGCGCTCGATCAGGTGCTTGGCAAACGTTGCCGCGTGTGCGGAGCTGCCTCTTGCACAGGTGACGACGACATCCGGTGGCCGGCGGGCAAGCCGGGCGACAAGTTCGGCAAGCGGCGCCGCAAGGCTGTTTGCCTGGCGGCGCACGGCCGCCGGCGCCTCGCGCAATTCCGCCGCCATACCGGCGCCGAACCTTGTCATGCGAACCTTGTCACGTCTGAGTGCTTTCTCGGCCAGCCGCGGCCATCACGCCACGCGTGTCAGCGATTGCGCGGCTGAACGCGCAACGTGCAACGCGCCTTCTAGGGCATCGCCGCATGGTTCGACCAGATGTGACTTGGTCGTCTCAGCGAGAAAGCTTTGCAGGAAAGCTGAACAACCGCCGACCAGCGCCAGCCGCGCCGCGCCAATGTCGATGAGCCGCGCCGCGAGTGCGTCGATATGGCGGGCAGCACGTTTAGCCAATTCAACGCCGACCGGATCGCCACGAACGGCGTAGTCAAAAATTCGCGGTGTGAACGATCCGAAGTCGCGTGGCGAAGCGGTGTCGGCCCAGCGCACGACGAAATGCGGATCGTTGCCAAACTCCGCCCCGAGATCGCGCAACAGGCCGGTCCATGCGAGGCGGCCATCGAGCGCCCACAGCAACCGGCGTAGCGCTTCGCACCCGAGCCAGGCGCCGCTGCCCTCGTCCGAAATCGGTAATCCCCAGCCGCCGACCCGGTATGTCTGCCCTCGTACCGCCGCCCAGCCAACCGTCCCGGTGCCCGCTACGATGACCCCGCCGTCGCGCTGGCCGTGCGCGCCGAGGCAGGCAGCGTGGGCGTCGGTGATGACGATGGCTTTGCGGAAGGGGTGCGGATAGCTCTGCGCGGCGGCGAGGTAAGTCGGCTCGCTGGCGCCGGCCAGGGCCAGGCAGGCCACCACTCGTGTTAGATGAACGCTCGAAATACCGGCTTGGTCGAGCGTTTGCGTGGCAGCGTCCGCGATCGCGGAAAAACTTTGCTCCAGGCCCAGTCTTAGGTTCGCCGGACCGGTTGCCGCCTCACCAAGAACCTCGCCGGAAAGAGCGCACAGTCGTGCCCGGCAGCTGGTGCCGCCACCATCGATGCCGAGCAGGAGCATGTGAGCATCCACGCGAAAGTTCCTTCGGCAGTAGATCGCCTCCACCAAAGTTAAGAACCAATTGAGGTCAAAATGGTTTGCTTTCGCGTGCGCAGCGGATTTTACCGGTTACGATGACGCATATGGATACCGAGCGCGCCAGCCCCCGCTATTCTGACATCGACCTGTGGGAACCCGCAGAGGTCCTGCATGCGATGATCGAGGGTCAAATGGCCGCCGTAGCCGCCGTTCGCGCCGCACTTCCCGCGATTGAGGCGGCCGCGGTTGCGACCGAGCGGCGCGTCGGCGATGCAGGACGTTTGATTTACGTCGGAGCCGGCACTTCTGGCCGCCTTGCGGTCCAGGACGGCGCCGAGCTTATTCCGACGTTTAACTGGCCGGAGCACCGGCTGCTGCTGCTCATGGCCGGCGGCAAGGATGCCCTGCTGCGCTCGGCCGAAAACGCTGAGGACGAGTCCGATCAGGCGGCGAAGTTGGTCAAACAACACCGCATTGCTTCGCCTGACGTCGTGATCGGCGTTGCCGCCAGTGGAACAACGCCGTTCACGCTTACCTGTCTGCGCGAAGCCAAACAGCACGGTGCGCTGACAATCGGCATCGCCAACAACCGCGACACGCCGATGCTGCAGGAAGCTGATTATCCGATCTGGCTCGATACCGGGCCGGAGCCGATCGCCGGCTCGACGCGGATGAAGGCCGGTACCGCGCAACGCGTCGCGCTCAATCTGTTGTCGTCGCTGGTGATGATCCGCCTCGGCCGTGTGCACCAAGGCCTTATGGTCGATGTGCAGGCCATCAATGCCAAGCTTGCGCGCCGGAGCGAGATCATTTTGCGCCGGCTGACCGGGCGCGGCGATGACGAAGTTGCCGCCGCGCTTCGCCGCGCCAATGGCAGCGTGAAACTTGCGGTTCTGCTGCTGAAGGGCTGCAGCCTTCATGAGGCGGCGAGCGTGCTCGATCATGCAGGAGGGCGGCTGCGCACCGCACTCAAAAACATCGGCCGCGGTGATGCCACGGCGAAGGCAGCCGCGCCTGACACGCCGAGTATCGCAAATGAGCCGCCGTCGGTCGTTGGCCGCGACGACTGAAGTGATGGACTTAAACGGGAAGCCGGCTATGTGCCGCTGATCGCGTCTTCGAGGAAATCCGGGTGCTGCAACCGGGTGAACTCCATCGCAAACCCATCCTCGAGGTGACGCACGACGCGGCCTTGCACTTTGCCGAGCGTGACCAGAGAGCCGAGCTGGGGGCGCTGGTCGGTCGCGAGACCCGCGCCCGATTGCGAGATGTCGATGATGCGGCAGCTGACATTGAGACCGTTCGGCAAGATCAGCCGGGCGATCGGTTTGCGCGGGACCATGCGGCCGTGACGGCGATCTTCGGGCAGGCCGAGAATGTGGCGATTGGCAAGCCAGGTAAGTTGCGCGGCGAGTTTGTCGCGCTTGCGCGTCGTCGCCGAGATCGTCATTGCGAAGCCGTTCTGAAACGGACGCGCGACGTATCCTTCGAGCCGGCCCAAATGGTCGATATAGGCGATAACCCGTTCGCCAGGCTGCGCGCTAACCGGCGCGATCACGGCCATGCCGCCCGGGGACATATTCAGCACCTGACAGGGGAACTCGCGCCGATTGGGCAGCATGTAGCGGCCCAGCAAATCAACTCGCACGCGTTGGAAACGGCGCCGTTCCTCGCTGAGTGCTCGTAATGCTGGTCTTTGTTCAGCAGCTAATGCCATCGCCCATCCGCTTGCCGTCGCGTTCGGTCAGGCTAGGCGGGCGATCTTAATGTCCCGTTAGCCGCCGTTAACTTCCGAAATCGTTTTCGCCTACGCGGCGCTTGGCCCGTCTTCCTTGTTTGACGTCACGATAGGGGCAGCAGCGCGCCCGCCGTCATAGACAATGAAGCCGCTTCGCAGCCGTGACGTCATCAAGCGCGGCAGCAGACGCTTCTCAAGCTCGGCTCCGACATGCCGGCGGCCTCCAAGGGTCAGCGCACCGATCGGGCTTACACCGAGCCACGATGGAACCTTGAGCGGAGCCAACACGCCGATCGCACGCGCAAAGCTCGGACGTCTTGTACCGAGCGGCAACAACAGCAGCTCGAGGTCGATCAGTTCGCCGTCCGCATTCCTGGCAGTCACGCCTGCAACTGTTCCTGTGCATTCGTCGGTCAGCATGGAAAGCAGACTGGCCACGACCGGCCAACTCGCTGAACTCCAGAGATTGAGGAAAGGTTCCCCCTTCAGCTCGCGGTCGAACAATGCACAAACGCGCGTACCGGCAAGACGCATTGGGTGACCGGCGCTGCGATCGAGTGCGAGGATGAAGGCGTCGCTCAATATGCCGCGAATCGCGCCGGGTTCGATTTCGGCGCGCTCGGGCGCTGGGCGTGTTCCGCGCTTTTCCTCCCAATAGGCGTAAAGTTCGCGGCTCGCAGCGTGTTTCATGGACATGCTCCCGCACAGGCGCAACCGCTGCGTCAGTCCGTCCCGGTTTGAGACAGCAATCGCAAGGTTCGGCCGTGCGCTATCGGCTGGAGCAGGGGGTGTGCCGTGGCGCGCCTGGGCGCAGTCGCCATCGCGGCAACACTCAATTAATCCTAATAAAACGTTGACGTTGGCGCTATCGATGCGGCCGCTTAGGGTCGTTGACCGACATTCAACGCCCCGCCGATGGCTCGGTGGCGTTTTTCGACAAGGGGAGGCGAGGGATGTGACCTCAGCCGGTGGCCCGTCGCGAGACCGGGCCGCTGAAGCAATCAGGCCGAAGTATATCGTCCGGTGCGCGCTGCGGGAATCCCGCGCTAACTAGAAAGGGAGGGCTCACGTCCTCCCTTTTCTTTTTTGCTTGTCTCCGCAGGTGCCGGCACACCCTGCTTGCCGCCGAGACGATCGCGGCCTATGTCGTCCGAACAGGCATGCCTCGGTGACCCAACGCTCAGAACCGATGTTCAACGTACCACCTGTCGTCGTGGCGACGGTGGTCGTGCTGCTGCTTGTGCATGCGTTGCGCATTCTTGTGCTGACCGATGCCGAGGATCAGCAATTTCTGCTGACCTTCGCGTTTATTCCGGCGCGCTATGACACCGATCTTCTGGTTGGCGGCTCGTTCCCGGGCGGGTTCGGCGCCGATCTCTGGACCTTCTTCAGTTACGCTTTTATCCACGCCGATCTCATGCATATCGGCCTTAATCTGGCGTGGCTTCTGCCGTTCGGCACAGCGCTCGCGCGACGTTTCGGGACCTGGCGCTATATCGCCTTCATGATGGTAGTTGCCGCCGCCGGCGCGTTCGCGCATCTCATTACGCATCCCGCTGCGATGGTGCCGATGATCGGCGCGTCAGCCGCCATTTCCGGAGCCATGGCCGCGGCACTGCGTTTTGTGTTCCAGAAAGGTGGTCCGCTTGGATTATGGCGTGGCGAGCGTCATGACGACGCCTATCGCGTACCGGCGGCCTCGCTTGCAGCGACATTGCGGGATCCGCGGTTCTTGATTTTCCTCGTCGCCTGGCTCGGGCTGAATGCGCTATTTGGGCTCGGCTCGGTATCGATCATTAACGAAGGCCAGCAGATCGCCTGGCAAGCGCATATCGGCGGCTTTCTCGCCGGGCTTTTCCTGTTCAACGCGTTCGATCCGGTCGCGCCGCGGCGAGAAGTCAATACTGGGCGGAGCGGTTAAGTCCCGGTAGGGGATATCGCTACTTGCACCACGCCGCGGCCGTATTCATCTGCTATAGTGTTGGTAGAGTCAGCGCTGGTTTTTTGGGCGATCCAAGCGAGAACTCGACGCTGCGCCGCAACATGGCGCAGGCAGCCGAGGACGGGCCCTCCTTAGTGTGGTCCGCCGGTTTCACATGCCCGCCGAAGGAACTTCGCGCCGACCCGAAACATAACCTTCACGTTGCGACCCACACTACGGGCGCAAACTGTGAAGTCAGGGAGGTCCGATGACTGTCGGTATTATTCTCGCGGGCAAGGGCCGCGAAGTCGTCACCATAGAACCGGGAGCGAGTCTTGCTGAAGCCGCGCAGTTGCTCGCCAGCAAACGCATTGGTGCGGCACTCATTCTTGGGGCTGACGATCGTATCGTCGGCATTATTTCCGAGCGCGATGTCGTGCGGGCTCTGGCCGAGGGCGGCGCTGCCGCGCTCAATGAACCCGTAAGCCAGACGATGACGCGCAAGGTCGAAACCTGCAGCGAGAATGAAACGGTAGCGAGCATCATGGAGCGTATGACCGCGGGCAAGTTTCGCCACATGCCGGTCGTCGAAAAGGGCCGCTTGGTCGGCGTCGTGTCGATCGGTGATATCGTCAAACACCGGCTCTTCGAGATGGAGCGCGAATTGGTTGCGATGCGCGACTACATCACGACGGCGTAAACGACGCCGTCGGCGATTTTGCCACGGCAATCGATCGTGGCATCATGGTCCCGCTTGCGCATCGACGGAGATACTCATGCGGGCCTATGCAGTGATTTTATTCGCGGCGGCGCTCATCGTCGCCGCGCCGACCGGTGTGTTAGCGCAGGCACCCACACCCAGCGTTCCATCCACATCGGCCCCGCCGTCATCGTCATCCATCATCTCATCGACCGTCACCAATTGCATGATGACCTGCAATGCCACGGCCGCGCGCTGTCAAAGCAGCTGCCTGGTGCCGGGCGCATCGCTGATCTCCCCAACAGTGACGCCGAACAATGTGACACCGACGACCAATCCGACGGCCAATATCGCCTGTCAGTCGAACTGCACCACGACGCAGCTGTCGTGTCAGACGAATTGCGCCCGCCTACCGCCGTCACAATAGGCCTTTTTCGCCGTCAGCCATTCGGCGCTGAGCGGTCAGCCTAAGGCGGCAATCGTATCGGCGATCGGCTCCAGGGCCTTCTCGGTAGCAGCCTTGCCGGCAGCGATCGCCTCTGCCGCGCGATGGAAATCAAGCCAGCCGATATTGCCGATGTGCGGGGTAATGTGGATGTCGGGCGGATCGCCGGCCAGCCGCATGCGAGTGAGGCGGTCCTGCATGATGTTGAAGGCTTCGATCATGACGGTCGAGAATCCCGGCCGGGCATCATTCGCAAGGATTTGGCGCTTCAGTGCCCGTTCCGCCCCGAATATGCCACCGAGGCCGAGGAACGCTTTGCGCGGCGTTCCCGGCGGGGGCTCCAGCGCCGCGTCGTTTGCATCCGAACCATGACTGGCGATGGTGGCGCCGCGGGCGAAACGATCAGCATCGAGATTGACGGCGATGACGACGCGCGCCCCGAAAGCGCGCGCCGCAGACACCGGCACGGGATTGACCAGCGCGCCGTCGACAAGCCAGCGTCCGCCGACGCGCACCGGCGGAAAGATTCCCGGCAACGCATACGAGGCCCGCATCGCCAAGGCCAGAGAGCCGCGGGTCAGCCAGATTTCATGGCCTGTCCCAACCTCGGTTGCGATTGCCGCGAAACGGATTGGCAAATCCTCGATAGTCGTCGTGCCGATCGCCTCGGTCAGTTGCTTGGCCAGCCGGCCGCCGCCGATCAGCCCCGAACTGCCAATTCTGACGTCGAGATAGCTGATGATACGGCGAACCGTGAGCGAGCGCGCCCAAGCTTCCAATTCGTTCAGCTGGTTGTAGGCGTAGCAGCCGCCAATTAAAGCGCCGATTGAAGTCCCGACGATAATGTCGGGTGTAATGCCGTGGTCGATCAGCGCGTGAATGACGCCGATATGGGCGAAGCCGCGCGCCGCGCCGCTGCCAAGCACCAGTCCGATCAACGGCCGGCCCGGCTTTCCCTCAACGGGCTTCGATCCAAGGTCTGCAATACTCACGGGATTCCTCGTTTCCCCGCGGCGTGGAAGCCTTCGACGGCTATCCATGATCCGCCGCGAAACGCAGTGTAACAAGTTGCTAGCCATATTATGGTGAAGGGGGCAATCAATAGCTCGGCCAAAGAGGACGCTTCGGTCTTGGTGGCATGAAATTGCCGTGATTAAGATCGAGAAAATTCACCATGTTCGGGTGGGGTTTACCGACAATTCGGCGCAGCGGCGCGTGGGCGATTGCGTCGGCTTTGGTTGTTATGACGGCGGCACAAGCAAACGCCCAATCGCGCGAGTTGACGTCGCCGCAAGTCACCGCGCCCATGGCGCTCACACCCGGCACAGGCTCTCCCGGCGCCACAATTGTCCCGATGGCGCCGGCATCTCCTCCATCCGGTGCTCCGCTCGTGCAGTCACTGCCGGCTCTACCGGCCGGACAGGTAGCGCTGGCAGTTTCCGCCCGTTACGGGCGCGACGCACCGGCGATCGGCGGCGGCCTGATCTGGCGTGTGTATTCAGCCAAGGCTGACGCAACCGGCATATTTCGACTGATCAAGGAAGAAAAGGCGGCGGCGCCCACTTTCGTCCTGCCGGTCGGCAATTACGTCGTCTATGCTAGTTTCGGCCTTGCTGGGACGGCCAAGACGGTACAGCTGCGCGGCGAGCCGGTTCGTGAAGTCTTTGAGATTCCCGCCGGCGGAATCCGGCTGGAGGGCCGCGTCGGCAATGTCCGCATTCCCACCGGGCAGATTTCGTTCGACGTTTATAGCGGAAGCCAGTTCGATACCGCCGAGCGTCGCCCAATCGTGCAGGGCGTGCTCACCGGCGATGTCGTGCTGTTGCCCGAAGGCACCTATTACATCGTGTCAAATTACGGCGACGGCAATTCGGTGGTGCGCTCCGACCTGCGCGTCCAGGCGGCCAAGCTCACCGATATCGTGGTCACCCATCGCGCAGCGGTCATCACGCTGAAGCTGGTGAACGATCCGGCCGGTGAGGCGCTCGCCAACACCCAATGGACAGTGCTGACGCCGGGCGGCGACGTGATCAAGGAATCGATCGGCGCCTTCCCGCGTGTCGTGCTGGCGGAAGGCGACTATCGCGTGATCGCACGCAACGAGGGCAGAACCTTCCAGCGTGACTTCAAGGTCATCACCGGCGTCGACGGCGAAGTGCAGGTGCTGGCGCATTAGGGCCGCAAGCGCCGCAATCACCGAGTACTATGCAGCCCTCTTCAAGCGCTGTACGTCAGGTGGCACGGCCTCCTGCGCGAGCGCCGCAAGGGCGGCGTCAAGAACCACCGTCTGCTGCTTGTCACTGCCGAGGCGGCGGATCGAGACGGTGCGGTCGGCAGCTTCCTTTTTGCCGACCACCAGGAGCGCCGGGACCTTCGCCAACGAGTGCTCGCGGACCTTGTAGTTGATCTTTTCGTTGCGCAGGTCGCCTTCTACGCGCAGGCCCAGCCGTCGCGCTGATGCGATCACGTCTCGCGCATAATCGTCGGCATCGGAGGTGATGGTCGCGATCACCGCCTGCAGCGGCGACAGCCACAGCGGCAAATGCCCGGCGTAATGCTCGATCATGATCCCGGTAAAGCGCTCAAGCGAGCCGAACATCGCGCGGTGCAGCATCACCGGCGTCACCTTGTTGGAATGCTCGTCGATATAGAACGCGCCAAGTCGGCCTGGCATGTTGAGATCGACCTGCACCGTGCCGCATTGCCAATCGCGGCCGATGGCGTCGCGCAAAACGTATTCGAGCTTGGGGCCATAGAATGCGCCTTCGCCCTTGTTGAGCATCCAAGGTCGGCCCGACGCTTCGAGCGCCTGCATCAGGGCTTCTTCCGCCTTGTCCCACACGGCATCTTCGCCGATGCGCTTGTCCGGCCGGTCTGAGAACTTGATCCGCACGTCATCGAAGCCGAAATCGGCATAGATCGACAGGATCAGATCGTTGACGGCGAGCACTTCCGCCGCGATCTGCTCTTCGGTGACGAAAATATGCGCGTCGTCCTGGGTGAAGGCGCGCACGCGCATCAGCCCGTGCAATGCGCCCGACGGCTCGAAGCGGTGCACTTTGCCGAACTCGGCGATCTTGAACGGCAGATCGCGATACGATTTCAAGCCGTTCTTGAAAATCTGGATGTGGCCGGGGCAGTTCATCGGCTTGATCACGTAGGTGCGCTCGTCCTCCTTGCGCGGCTCAACCAGAAACATGCCGTCGCGGAATGTCGCCATGTGGCCGGAAGCAACCCACAGCGACGAATCGATCAGCTGCGGCGCGTTGACTTCGGCGTAACCCG
Organism: uncultured Alphaproteobacteria bacterium; assembly: GCA_963791955.1. GTDB lineage: Bacteria > Pseudomonadota > Alphaproteobacteria > Rhizobiales > Xanthobacteraceae > BOG-931. Next base: position 20,236 of record CAWBUO010000011.1, on the reverse strand, counting down.
CGTCCGCCTGGCGGCGGCGAATGTAGTTCTCCAGTGTCTGGAACAGCGTCCAGCCTTTTGGATGCCAGAACACCGATCCGGGAGCTTCTTCCTGGAAGTGAAACAGATCCATTTCGCGGCCGAGCCGGCGGTGGTCGCGCTTTTCGGCTTCCTCGATCTGCTTGAGGTGAGCGTCGAGCTCTTCCTGTTTGGCAAAGGCGGTGCCGTAGATGCGAGAGAGCATTTCGCGCGTTGAATCGCCACGCCAATAGGCGCCGGCAACCTTCATCAGCTTGAAGGCATTGCCGATCTTTCCGGTCGACGTCATGTGCGGGCCGCGGCAAAGATCGAACCAGTCGCCCTGTTTGTAGATTTTTAGCTGCTGGTCTTCGGGAATGGCGTCGACCAGCTCGATCTTGAACATCTCGCCCTTGTCGCGAAACACCTTCTTCGCCTGATCGCGCGACCAAACTTCTTTGGTGAAAGGTTTGTCGCGGGCGATGATGTCGCGCATCTTTTTCTCGATGGCGTCGAAGTCCTCCGGCGTGAACGGCTGGTTGCGGAAAAAATCGTAATAGAAGCCGTTGTCGATCACCGGCCCGATGGTGACTTGCGTGCCTGGCCACAAGCTCTGCACGGCTTCGGCAAGGACGTGCGCGGCGTCGTGGCGGATCAGTTCGAGCGCGCGCGGGTCGTCCCGCGTCAAAAACTCGATCTTCGCATCGTGATCGATCGGATCGGAAAGGTCGGCCACTTTGCCATCGAGCGCCATCGCCACCGTGCGCTTGGCAAGTGACGGCGAAATCCCCTTGGCAATGTCGAGGCCGGTGGTGTTTTGCGGATATTCCCGACGCGCGCCATCGGGAAAGGTCAGCGCGACCATGTCTTGCTCCTTTGGCTCACTCCTGCGAACGAGCGCAGGTAAGCATCATCGAGCGCTATTTAGCGCATGGCACGACGAAGGCAAGCCATGCGGCAGCGCAGCATGACCCATGCAACGTCTTCGGCTGTGCCGCGCGGGCGAGGTGCCTATTTGCCGGATTGCGGGAACAACCGGCGTGCAGTCACTCGGACGCTGCATGCGTTGATGTTTGACTGGCCCTTGGAGCCCGCAATGACTGACACGTCGCCAATGGAAACTTTCGCAATTCCCGGAACGAACCTCACTCCTTCACGCATTGCCCTCGGCACTTGGGCAATCGGCGGTTGGATGTGGGGCGGCACCGATGAGGCGGAATCGATCCGCACCATCCACGCCGCGCTCGATCGCGGCATCACCCTGATCGATACCGCGCCGGTCTACGGCTTTGGCCGTTCCGAAGAGATCGTCGGCAAGGCTTTGGCCGAAAGCGGTCGCCGCGCGGGAGTTGTTCTTGCTACCAAAGTTGCACTTGATTGGAAGGGTGAGCAGCCGTTCCGCAATGGCAGCCGCACCCGCGTGATGAAGGAGATTGACGACTCGCTGCAGCGGCTGCACACCGACGCGATCGACCTCTACCAGATCCATTGGCCGGATCCGAACACACCAATCGAGGAGACGGCCAGCGCAATGGCCGAGCTATTGCGGGCAGGCAAAATTCGCGCGATCGGCGTGAGCAATTTTTCACCGGCGCAGATGGACGCTTTCCGCGCGGTAGCCCCGCTCCATGCCGTTCAGCCGCCGTATAACCTGTTCGAGCGTGCGATCGAGGCCGACGTGTTTCCTTATGCCCGGCAGCACGACCTTGCGATGCTGGCCTATGGTTCGCTTTGCCGCGGCCTGCTGTCGGGGCGGATGCGGGCCGATACCCGCTTCTCTGACAAGGACTTACGCGGAAACTCCGATCCGAAGTTTAAGCCGCCGCACTTTGCCGAATATCTGGCGGCCGTAGCCGCGCTCGATCGATTTGCACAGCAGAACTTTGGCAAGCGGGTGATTCATCTGGCGCTGCGCTGGGTGCTTGATCGGGCGCCGAATACGATTGCCCTCTGGGGCGCCAGGCACCCTGACCAGCTCGATCCAGCGCAAGATGTGTTGGGCTGGAGCATTGATCCCGCTGCCATGGCCGAGATTGATCGAATCGTCGCCGAGCACGTTCGCACGCCGATTGATCCTGATTTCATGGCGCCGCCGGTCCGGGCGGCGGCGTAGTCTTCATGGCGCGTGGCGCGGTGCCATATTGGTGCCGCGCCAGCGAGCGTAGCGCCAAGGCAAGTACCATCGCGCCCGTGGCGAAAGCGCGTTCGGTACGAAATCGAGACCATGCGTGCCGAAGGGGTGACAGCGAAGCAGCCGCGCCAAAGTCATCCAGCCACCGACCCATAGTCCATAGCGCTCGATCGCCTGATCGGCATAGTCCGAGCAGGTCGGCAGATGCCGGCAATGAAAGCCAACGAGTGGCGACAGGGTATAGCGATAAGCCCTGATTAAGCCGCGGCCGGCAAGGCGAGGAGCACGCCGGGATGTGTCAAAGAGATGATCGAGCGACATATCGGCCAGATGTTACTCGGCCGCCGCTTTGGCGCCGCGCTTGGCTTCAATCTGGCCGATGGCGTCGACGACGGCGTCGAACGTCAGCAGCGTCGAAGCGTGCCGCGCCTTGTAGTCGCGCACCGGCTCGAGTACTGCGATATCGGCCCACTTGCCGGAGGCCGGCGGCTCGCCATTCTCCTTGAGCATTTTGCGGACGCCTTCACGCAGCGCACGCAGTTCATCGGCATTTGAGCCAATGACATTGCGCGCCATGATGGACGATGAGGCCTGGCCCAGCGCGCAAGCCTTCACCTCGTGGGCGAAGTCGATGACCTTGTCGCCGTCCATCTTCAGATCGACGGTCACGGTCGAGCCGCACAGCCGCGAATGGGCGGTCGCACTCGCATCCGGGTCAGCTAAACGACCGATCCGCGGAATCGTACCCGCGAGTTCGATAATCCGGCGATTGTAGACATCGTTGAGCATTGTGGATTCGGAGTGGAGCCTGTTCTAGCCGTTCTGGGCCTGTCTTTCGGCCGTCTTCGTGTACCAAAAGTCTATATATGTAACAGACAGGTTGCGCCAAAGTCCCGCCACGCTGTCCGATGATGAATCGCCATGGTTGACCGAACATCGTTTCCGCCGCCTGGCACGGTTGCCGAACTCGAAGAAGGCGCCGCGCTAACGCCGAAGTTCGACGCCGACGGCTTCGTGACCTGCGTCGCAACCGACGCAGCCTCGGGTGACGTGCTGATGGTCGCGCACATGAATGCAGAAGCACTGAAAAAGACCATTGCCACCGGGGAGGCCTGGTACTTCAGCCGCTCACGCCGCGCACTGTGGAAGAAGGGCGAGACCTCCGGCCATGCCCAGCACATCGTCGAAATGCGCATCGACTGCGATCAGGATGCAGTCTGGATCAAGGTCGAGCAAGCCGGCGGGGCCTGCCATACCGGCCGCCGCTCGTGCTTCTATCGCGCCGTGCCGCTCGGCAAATCGGGCGACGTCACGCTCGAATTCCGTGAGGAGCGCGTGTTTGACCCAATGGCGGTCTATCGCGGTTCGCCGAACCCTCGCCGCTGAAAGCATGATGTGGGCGCTGTGGTCACTGCGCCTGATACGGAGTTGATTGGACGATGAGAAATCTTTTCGATTCGGGAAAGCTGTTGCTCCTTGACCTCGCGTCAACGATCTTCTTCCTCATCGCGTATCTGCTGACCAAGAATGTGCCCCTGTCGGTCGCACTCGGCATGGCGCTGGGTATCGCCCAGATCGGCTGGCAGTTGGCGCGCAAGAGCCACATCGGAACTATGCAGTGGTTGAGCCTTTGCCTGGTGGTGGGCTTGGGCGGGGTCACTTTACTTACGGACGATCCGCGCTTTGTCATGGCTAAGCCGAGTCTCATCTACGGCGTTGTCGGCATAGTGATGCTGAAGCGCGGTTGGATGAAACGCTACATGCCGCCCGTGGTTCTGGAGGTCATGCCCGACGTCGTCGGTGTTTTTGAATTTGTCTGGTCGGGGTTGATGTTTTTATCCGCCGCCCTGAACGTGATTGTCGTCATGAACTTTAGCATTTTGACCTGGGCGTCGTTCATGTCGATCTACGGCATTGTGAGCAAGCTTGGCCTGTTCTTCATCCAGTACGCAATCATGCGTTATGTCGGGTTTCGCCGCCGCCCCGGCCTGTTGCAGGCTTCGCCATGACTGTCGGGGCACCGCGTGACGCACAATGAAGGTCCCGTGATGCAATCCAGCGTCCCGGCCGCGATCGAGGTGCAAGGCGAGAGGCTGAGCGTCGACGGGCCGGTCGGACGGCGCATCATCGACACGCACATGTGGGCGGTGCGCGAAGGACTGCGCGGCGCATCGGCCTATGATTTGTTCGACGGCTACTGCCAGCGTCTGGTCATTCACGGCGTGCCATTGTGGCGTGCGCATGTGGCGATGGAAACGCTGCATCCGCAGTGGAGCGGCTACGGCTTTACCTGGCGGCGCGATCTCAACGCGATCCACCCGGAACAATATGCGCGTAGCGACGTCGCCGGCCCGGAATGGCTGAATAGTCCGATGCACGACCTCATCTGCCGCGCTCGCGCCGGGGAAGACAATCCGCAGATACGCCGGCACCTTGAAGCTGGGCCGGAGCAGCGGGATTTTCCGGTGCTCGTCGAATTTTTCGCCGCAGGAGCAACGGACTATTTTGGCCAGGTGTTCACATTCGGAGAAGATGGCGATCCTTCCCAGGGCACCGGGATCGTTTATTCCTTCGCCGCTGACCGGCGCGGCGGCTTCGATAATGACGATACCGCGCTGATGGTGGCGACGCTTCCCGCGCTATCGCTGGCGATGAAGGCGCATGCCGGGCATATCATCGCGTCAGCATTGCTGCGGACCTATCTGGGCGAGCAGACCGGCGGCCGGGTCCATGCCGGCGCGATCGAGCGCGGCTCGGTCGAAAGCATCAATGCGGTGCTGTGGTATGCGGATATCCGCGGCTTCACGCCGACGAGCGATTCCTCGCCGGGCCCTGTCATCATTGACCTCCTGAACAGCGTGTTCGAAGTCCTCACCGCGGCGTTACGCTCGTGTGGCGGCGAAGTGCTTAAATTTCTTGGCGACGGCATGCTGGCGACCCTATCGTTTGCTGCAGCTGATCGCGCGGCAACTTGCCGGCGTGCGCTCGACGCCGCGGCGGAAGCAACGCGAGGGCTCGCAGCACTCAACACGACGGGCGCTGCGGCCGGCTTGCCGGCCGTAATCGTCGACCTCGCGCTGCATGTCGGCGAAGTGCTCTACGGCAACGTCGGCGCCGCCGACCGGCTCGACTTCACGGTTATCGGTCCCGCCGTCAACGAAGTGGCGCGTATCGAGGCGCTGTGCGAACCGCTCGACCGACCGGTCCTGATCTCGGCGGAATTTGCCGCCGCCGTTGACGACGCCGATCACCGCCTTGTGTCGCTCGGCCGATACAATCTTCGCGGGGTTCGCGAGGCGAAGGAGATCTTTGCCTTGGCGCCGAACTGAAAGTTCGTTTCGGTTCGTCGCGTCTGCGCGCGAGCGGCCGCCGTCCGGAACTCTGTTCCTTCAGGTTTGCATGGCGTGCGCCTTGCGGCCGCCGCGTTCGATCGACGATGGGGCCTCGTCGCTCGAGATCAGATGCGCGGCCAGATCAAGACAGCGTTTAACCAGCATAGCTGCACCTTCGGCCAACTCTTTGGAGTCGCGTACGATTTCAACGTTACGTTCCATATCCTCATGCGACCAGCCGCGCGAATGGGCGATGTAGGGGAATTGCGGAAAAATAAATCCCAGTTCGGCGAAGAAACCCAACATCTGACCGGCGACCGCCTGGATGTTGTCCTGTCCGCCGACGACGATGAAGCCGGCGACTTTGTTGCGAATGAGAACGCGGTTGCGGATCGTCACGGCATTCTGCACGCAGTTCAGCCGCTCGGCCATCTTGAAATAAAGCGATGACGCGGCGCCCCATCGGATCGGCGTTGCGATCATGATTGCATCGGCCCAGTGCACCATCGCCTCGTAGACTTGGTCCATTTGATCGGCCGCATCCATCTGGGTGATCGAACACGGCCAAGTGCAGGCCTGTGCCGACTTTGAGTAGTAACCCTCGCAATTGCGGAATTTGAGGTCGTTCAGCTTTATCAGCCGCGTTTCGGCGTTGGCATCGCGGGCAGCTTTCAATGCATGGTGGAGAAGATGGTCCGATCCCGAAAAGCGTCGGTTGGCGCCATCCATTGCCGTCGTCGAGATGCCGGCAACCCGCAGAGGCCCCGGTGCACGCTCGACCTGGCGGGACAACGGATGCGGTTCATGCGGCTTTTTTTGCCGTTTGGTGGCCGCGTCGAGGTTTACAAATACGCGACCGCCCTCGACCCGAACCGGATAGGCCGGGATACGATCCTCTTCGAAACCGGGTTCGCCAACTCCGCTGCAGCGGTGGAATTTCCAGTTGTGCCAGGGACAGACGATGTAATCGCCATCCAGCCGGCCTTCGCCAAGCGGGCCGCCAACGTGATTGCACACATTTGAAATCGCGCCGAACTTGCCGTCCTTGCAGGAGATCGCGAGCTCGACGTTCATCGCCGCCACGCGCTTGAGGGGTGTCGCGGAGAACTCTTCGGCATGGCCGACGTCGACCCAGTTTTCATCGTTGGGCATGACTTCCGTTTCCCGGATTGCCTTGGTGAACGTGCCGGCCTAGGTTTCTGAAAATATTCGGCTTTACGAGCTTGAGGCTTCAATCCATCGGCTAGCCCGGGCAGCAAATCACCTAGGCTGCGCCCGCGCAAGATCAGCCGACGTTCTTTGGCGTTCCAGCAAGAACGGTAGGCGGCAATGAGCGGCGAAACTTTGGACAAGTTGGTCTGGCATCCGCTCGGCCGGGTCGACCTGCGCCAGTTGAAGGAGGCCCGCCTACAAGCCCATTATGCTGTGCAATGGCTGGCGCGTGCCGCGCGTGCCTATGTTCCGCCGCAGCCCGACGACGGCCACACCAGCCTGCAATGGGACGATGGCCTTGGTGGATTTATCACGCACTCGCTCAAAGACGGCAGCCGACTAAGCTTGCGATTAAGCTCTCTCACGCTGGAACTGCACGGCGATGAACCGACAGGTGCGCAATCACTGTCCTTGAACGGCCGTTCGGACACGGAAGTCCGCCGGTGGTTCGGCGAACAAATTAAGGCGCACGGCATGGATGCCGGGGCTCTCGATGCTCCGTCGCCCTACGAGATCCCGCCACACGCGATCGCTCAAGGCGCCCGTTACGACGCGACCGGGTCGGCGGACTCACTGACAGAGCTGGCGGCGTGGTACGCCAATGCCGCGGTTTTGCTCGGTCGTGTTCGAACATACATGGCGGGGCAAAAGTTGGCGGCTATGCCGGTGTGCTGCTGGCCGCACCATTTCGATCTCGCCACGCTCACCATGCTGCCGACGAAAGATCCCGACACCGCCGGCTATATCGGCGGCGGCTTTTCGCCGGGCGACGAATATTACGGTGAACCCTATTTCTACGTGTCGGTGTATCCCGAACCTGACCCGGTGACGTTGCCCATGTTGCCGGAAATGGGACATTGGCACACCCACGAGTTCACGGCCGGAGTGAAGCTCGCCCACACAATTCTGGCCACCAAGAATATGGCGGCTGAAACCGACAATTTTCTCCAGGGCGCCGTCGCCGTGGCGCTCAAACTTGTGAGTAAAGCGTCCCACTAGCGGGGCGCAAATCAATGCGCACACTGGCAGTCTACCGATTGCCGGTCGGGCTTACTCTCAAGTTTTGGTTTTTGGTTTGGCCCGCGCCAGTAGCCGCTTTGCCCGCTCAAGATGCGGACGGTCGAACATGACCCCGCCGATGCCGACCACGCCGGCATCCGGACTGGCGGCGAACGCATCGACGATCGCTTGCGCGTGCGCCAAGGCTTCAGGCGTCGGCGTGAACACCTCATTGATGATCGCTACCTGCGCCGGGTGAATCGCCATTTTCCCGGCGAAGCCGTCGCGGCGGGCTTCCTCGCATTCGCGGTGAAGGCCGTGGCTGTCGCGGAAGTCGACGTGGACGGTGTCGAGCGCCGGTACCTCGGCGGCAGCGGCGCCGGCGAGGCACAGCGCGCGCGCCAGCCGGTAGGGATCGAGAAAACGGCCCTGGGCATCGCGATTGGTTTCCGCCCCCAGATCGGCGGAAAGATCCTCGGCGCCCCAGGTCAGTGCGCTCAGCCGCGTGCTGGCCCCGCGGTAAGTTCCGGCTAGAAACAAAGCCGTAGCAGTTTCAGTGGCTAGCGCGATGATCTTAACGTGACCATCGGCCAGCTCGCCCTGCGCCTCGCGCACCGCGAGCTTGGCGTCGGCATGAATGACAGAGGCGCCGCCTTCCGCCTTCGGCAGCATGATGGCGTCTGGTTTTGCCGCTATGACCGCATCGAGGTCGGCGTCGGTCAGGCCGGTCTGCAAGCTGTTGACGCGCACGACCAGATAGGGGCGTGAGGCGGCCGCGCCGGCTTCCTTCAGAAACGCCGCAGCGCTTTGCCGTGCGCGGGCTTTGCCGTCGAGCGCGATCGAATCTTCCAGATCCACGATCAAGGCGTCGGCGCCGCTCGCCATGCCCTTGTCGAGCTTCCGGGGACTGTCGGCGGGAACGAACAGGAGTGAGCGCATCCAGCTGTCTTTCGCTTGCTTCGCCCCGACGGCGCTGGCGGGGAATTCACTTCGGCCGCAGGTTTGCGTCAATGGGAATGACGATAAGCGTGAGTGATCGCCTCCAGACCGGGCGGGTTGGTGCCGAGCATTGCAACGATGGCTATGATGATGACGCCGATCGCGACTTCAAGCAGCGTGTTGATGCGCAATTGAAAGAGGGCGCGGCCCGCCTCCGGGGCGCTTGCGGTTTGAACGAGCCTCGGCGTGAGCACAAGCCGGTTGATGGCGGCGATTGCGACCATGCCGAGGAATAACGCAATCTTTATCAACAGCAGATGACCGTACTCAGTCTCCGTCAACGCCGGAATGCTGCCGGCCAGATACCAGGTGTTGACAGCGCCGGTGATCAAAAGCGTCGCGACGCTGGCAATGCCGAATGCGGAGAACCGTGCTGTCGCTGCGCGTGCGCGCGCAACCGACGCTGCATCGTGTCTGGCGGCGCCAAGCACAAGGGCCAGTGGCAGCAGTGTTCCGGCCCACGCCGACGCGGCTACGAGATGCAGAAAATCGGCAGCCGGATGGAGAACGGCCTCGAAACCCATGCCACCGGCCGCATGTCCGGCCCAGACCAGGGTCCCGGCTAGACCTGCGGCCAAGACGACGACCGCGCAGCTCGTCCAAAGAGATTTGAACGGCCGGGTAGAGAGAAACGGAACGAACATTCCGCCAAGCAGACACGCCAAGACGAAGCGCGCCAGCCAATCGTGCCCGAAGCCGGTTTGCAGGAGCACGGCGCCAAGAACGTCCGCCGTGAGCGTCGCTGCGAGCGACGTTTCGCTGATCGATTTGGCGATCAGGACCAGCCACGCCGCCCCCGACGCCACAGTCACCACGAGGCCGGTCCATGCAATCCAGACGAGGCGATACCGAGCGACGGCGGGCAGGCGTGCACCGTTCGCGGCGTCGCGAAACGCGGGTTCGGCGATAAAGACGATGAAGAACACCGCGCCTGCGACGGAAATCGTTGCAGCGAAATGAATCGCCCGCACGTAAATCAGCGGATCGTCCACGGCGGCCTCAGCGGTGTATGACAGTAGCGCTCAATGGCCGCCAACGTGGAATGCGAAACTTCCTTCCGTCTTGTGCGTGTCGACCGAGAGCACGTGCCAGCGCACCCGGTAGGTACCGGCTCCCAAGGCCTTTAGGCCGACACGCATGGTGTTGCCGCTGATCCGCGGCTTGCCTTGATCGACGCGGGTGCCAGCGGCGTTGCTGACTTCGACACTGCTGAAAGCGGGCTCGAGGTTCTGCGTGAACCACAGCGACACTTCACGCGGTGCGGTTGCGACCGTGCTGCCGACAAGTGGATTCGCGTGATCGAGAAAGGCATGCGCCCTCGCAGCGGCACTCCCCAGTGCGACGAGTAAAAGAGAGACAATTGCGATACGTACTCGCATGATTTCCTCCTTAAATCGGGGATTTCACGCCAGTCGCCATGGCGCCCAACAGCGGTTTCCCCAGCGTCTTCGGGAACATGTCGTCGAGGTAGAGATGCAGTTGTCCAAGCACACCAACGCCGGTGCCGCTGTCGCGATTGACCGGGATCATCGCTTCCAGACCGACCTGGAAGTAGCTTCCCACCCAGATGACCCCTGGATTGACGGTGCCGGTCGTAACGAAGCTGTTGCCGAAATTGTTGGCGACCGGCGTCTCCAGCTGAAGTTCGACGATCGGAATCAGGTGATTGATAAAATCCGGGAGCTGAAAGTCCTTCACCTCGGATTTCAGGTACGGCATGCTGTATTGTAGCGAACCGCCGTACACCAGCACTTGCGGAATGTAGGCCCCGGCTGCGACGTCGAATGACATGAGCGGGATCTGATAACCGACCTGTCCAGTAATTGCGAAAGGCCTTGCCCAGGAGATGCTGTCGGGAAGCTGTCCTAAGCCCTGGCCAAAGTAGTAAGTCGGCGTGATCAGGCTGTAGGGCGTTCCAATTCCGGCGCTGGTTGCTCCAGTGCCGCCCCAGTCGACGATCAGCCCGACGAGCATCGCGGTTTCGTGTGAGGCATCCTTGAGCAACTGATATTGGAATGTGGTCTCAAGGTCCGAAAATCCGGCGAGCGTTGGACTGCCCGGTTGGCGGATTTGGCTCCAATCCTCGCCGATCGAGATGCCGAAAGACTCGGTTATCCGCTTCGAGAGTTCCCCGGAAACGTCCCACTCGGTCGCGGGCGGCACATCGCCGGTTTTTGACCATGCTACAGTCGGAAGCGACATCTCGTCGGCGACGCAAGGGTCGTCGATCAACAGCGTGGCCGGAAAAAACCTTGGACCGACAAAGCAGTGTGCGGAGGCGTTAGTCAAAGACAACAAGATAAACAGGAGCCCAAACGCGCACGCGCGTGAACACGTTGGCAAGCGTAACATGGCTAGTCTCCATTCCAGCGTGAGATGCATTGCGGCGGCCGCGGACGGCGGCTGCCGATGGTCACGCGGGAAGTGGAGGACCTCGCGGATTAGCTATCGAGTAGGCGTAAAAGCGGGGGAGGGCGCGTTGATCGCTGATCCACGGAACGGCAACAAATTCAGCCTCGACGCGATGAAAAAGCGCAGGTGGCGAGCTGGCCACCACGTGATGCGACCCGGCGAAGCAGAAGATGCAATTCGTACAGCCGGGATGATGACTCGGCACGCCGTCCGACGATCCGGGCGCACTCCGGCCGTCATGGAGGCAAAGCTCGAACCCTGGAACGGCCGTATCAGCGGCTGCCGGAAAAGCGAAGCCGCCAAGCGCAATAAGGAGGCTTTGCGCGGCAATCGCATAGGCCATGACGACCCCGATCAACGGTCGCCACGAGCGCCTCGCGTTTACGCTGCGTCCCAAGAGCCCACCCATGTTGCAATGTTAACATTTAGTTAAGAAAAGCGAAAGCCATGGAAGCCGTGTCTGCGACGGTGGCTTCACGGCACAGGCTCAACCTCAAAAAGTCCGTCGCGCGCCATCACCGCGTCGTATCGCCCGCGCGGATCGAGCGTCTTGTTCATCTCGCCGAGCTTCGGCAAGGCAGACATCGGGATCGTGTATTTGAAGCCTGCGCCACCATGACGCGGACGAATCACGATCACGGCGGCCGTTCCTGGCGGTGCTTTCTCGGCCGCGATCGTCAACGTGCGCTGGCCGACGGAGGCGTAGGTCGCAATGGCAATGCCATCGGCGAAGCAGGCGCACGGCGATGAGTCACTGTCATAATAGAGAACCGCCAATTCGCGCGGCTTGGCCCGTAGCCGTTGCGTGGCGTCGAGACCAATCTTGATTCCGAGCGGGATAAAGGCGCCGAAAGCACCGTGCACCCTGGCGCCGAGAGCAACCCATTCATCTGGCGTTTCGGCACCCGCCGCGATCGGCTGCAGCAGCACCGCAGCAAGCAGCAAGGCGCAGCGGCGTCTCATCGCTTCACCCCAACGCCCGCATCACTTCGGCCGCATCCGCATAAAAGCCTGACGGCGACACTCGGCCACCAGCTTGTTGTCCTGATTGAAGGCGCGGTGGTGCATTTCGACGATACCGGCGCCGGGACGCGACTTCGATTCGCGCTTGCCAATAACCTCGGTGGTGGCGTGCAGCGTGTCGCCTTCGAACACCGGGTGAGGAAATTTCACATCGCTCATGCCGAGATTGGCGATCGTGGTGCCTACGGTGAGATCACTCACCGACATCCCGATCATCAGCCCGAGCGTGAACAGCGAGTTCATCAGCGGCTGGCCCCACTCGGTCTCCTGCTCGCAGAAATGCCGATCGATATGAAGCGGTTGCGGGTTGAGCGTCATGTTGGAGAACAGCATGTTGTCCATTTGCGTGACGGTCCGCGTATAGCGATGCTCGACCAGTTCGCCCGGAATGAAATCCTCGAAATAAAGTCCGCCGCGTTTGTGCCGCACGGCTGTCTGCTGGCTCATCTCCACCTCCCTGACTGACTGTCCGTTAAGCTCATGTTTACCATAGTCGTTAATGCTTCCTAACGCCCGAACGGGCAGCCGGTGGGAGCCGGCAGGGGAGTTGTCTTCATGCTGGTCGATTCCAGCAATTCCGCGGCGAGCTCGTCGGTGACCGGCGCTATTCGTCAGGCGGCACAAGCCACCGGCACGAGCTTCAATTACCTCTTGGCGACCGCTCAGGTCGAGTCCGGTTTGAACGCGCTGGCTGGCGCGGCAACTTCGTCTGCCAAGGGGCTGTTCCAGTTCATCCAACAAACCTGGCTTGCCACCATGAAGCAAGCCGGCCCCGCGCTCGGATACGGCCGCTATGCCGATGCCATCACCAAGACGGCATCCGGCCAATACGAAGTGAGCGACCCGGCGTTACGCAACGAGATTCTCAATTTGCGCACCGATCCAGCGGCGAATGCAGCAATGGCCGGCGCGTTCACGCAATCGAATGCAGCGGCGTTGAGCGATCGGCTTGGGCGTTCGCCGAGCGAAGGTGAACTCTACATCGCGCACTTTCTTGGCGCCGGGAACGCGGCGCGGCTGATCAATCTCGCGAGTAGTAATCCCAACGCGAAGGCCGCGGATATTTTTCCCGAAGCCGCGCAGGCCAATTCGCCGATCTTCTACGACCGCGCTACCGGTACCGCCCGAACTGCCGCACAGGTCCGCAATATCCTGACCGCCCGCTACGAAATGGCGCTGAAGGCCCAGGGGCTGCCGGCCGCGACAGCGCAAACTGCACAAGCCGCAACGGTGCAGACGGCCCCGGACACTGCGGGCATCACCAACGCTTTTGCCGCGGCCACTCCACCGCGCCCGGCACGTGACGAACAGGTTTTTTATGGGCTGTTTGCGGATCGCAATCGAACCGCGCCGTTAGCGCCGCTCGTAAGCGCACTGTGGGGTGTGCCGAATGCGACAGCAAGCGGCAGTGATCCGTCAGCGCCGAAATTGAGTTCCGGCGGCATGCTCAATCTGTTTACGGACCTGCCGGTCAAGAGCTCTTGAACGCGAGGAAACGATGATTGTTCGTCACTTTCTGGATTGGGTACGCACCGCGCCCCCCGGCCAGCGAGCCGAAGCGACCGGCGCGCTCGCGCGCGCGTACCTTTATTCCGATTTGTCGCCTGACGACGCCGCCGCCGCCGAGGGCGCGCTGTTGATGCTGCTGGACGATCCTTCGCCGCTGGTTCGCCGCTCACTCGCGGACGCCTTGGCGGCAAGCGAACATGCGCCGCCGGCGATCGTGCTGGCGCTCGCCGCCGATCAGCCGCAGATTGCAGCACCCGTGTTGGCGCTGTCGCCGCTTTTTGTCGATGCCGACCTGGTCGATGCAGTGGCAACCGGCGACGGCGCAGTGCAGGCAGCGATCGCAAGCCGTGCCGTGCTGCCGCGCTCGGTGGCCGCCGCCATCGCCGAGGTCGGCTCGGCGGAATCCTGTCTGGTGCTGCTGGAAAACAGCGCAGCCGAAATCGCGCCATTTTCGATCGATCGGATCGTCGAGCGTTATGGTCATTTGGCGGCGATCCGCGAACCGCTGCTGCAACGCCAAGATATCGCGGCGGCGACGCGGCTGTCGCTGGTAGCCAAGCTGTCGGAGACGCTGGCCGGTTTTGTCGCTGCCCGGCAATGGCTCGATGCCGACCACGCCCAGCGCATCGCCCGCGATGCCTGCGAGAAGGCTACTGTCGTACTGGCTGCCGACACGCCGACCATGCAGATGCGGCCGCTGATCCGCCATCTGCGTGTGAGCGGGCAGCTAACGGCAGGTCTTATTTTGCGCGCACTTTTGTCCGGCAACGTGGTGCTGTTCGAGGAAGCACTAGCCGAGCTGGCCGATATGCCGATTCGGCGCATCTCCATCCTGATCCAGGACGCCGGTAGCGCTGGTTTGCGAGCGCTGTTCGAGCAGGCCAAGTTGCCGCCCTCTACTTATCCCGCTTTCAAGGAAGCGATCGAGGCCATGCGGGAGGGCGGATTGATTGGCGAGCCGGGAGGACCCGCACGTCTGAAGCGGCGCACCATCGAGCGCGTGCTGTCGCGATGCAAGAGCGATGCGCTCGGAGAACTTGCGCCCCTCAACACCCTGCTCCGCCGTTTCGCCACCGAAGCAGCGCGCGAGGAGGCACGGTTATTCTGCGACGAACTCGTCACCGAAACGCTCGAGCAGGAACAGCGCTTTGAGGCTGCCTAGACCGTTCCCGAACCACGAAACGTGTCAGGTCCCGTTTGGTGCGAGCGGCGGCGCGAAGATACTTTCCAGATAATCCGGTCGTTCTTTGTTTTCGACGCGCAGGAACTCGTCGGTGACTTCGCGAAGACGCCGCGTGAGTGCGTCGGCAACGTCGGCGCAGTCCTGGCGGGTGTGTTCGCGGGCGATGGCGCGCACCGCATCGACATGCTGATCGACCAACGACAACGGAATGCGCGTTATCTCGGGCGTGTGTTCGAGGAGCCGCCACAAGCTTTCAGCAACGCCGGCCAGGCCGGGAAAGCCGAAGGTGACGGCTTCGCCCTTGATGTCGTGGCTGGCGCGAAATAGCTGCTCGTGGGTCTTCTCGGTGAACCCGAGCCGCTTCACTTGCTGTCGCGCTGCTTCAAGCCGCTTGCATTCGGCATTCATCCAGCCCGCAAATTCGCTGGAAAGCTGCCCCAGCGCAGCTTCGGCGCGCGCGACCGGGTCATCACCCGGATCGGTTACCGGCGCCAGCGCCTTGCGGAGCTTGTTGGGGGGTGTGATCACCTCGTGGTCCGCGAAAGTTGCGACCGACGGCGTGATGTCCTTGTTGGCAGCCATTGTTGTTAATCGCTCCTGGCGCTTAGCTCACGGCTTTGTCGAGCAGCGGCTGCTGGCGGATCACATCCGTCTTGCCGCCCTTGCGCCGCTCCGGTCCGACATAGTTCGGGTTGACGTTGCGGCGGCGGTCAGGGCCGAAATAGGTCTTGGTCTTGATAAACGGACGCGGATTGGCAACCACGTTGAGGATGCGTTCGTAAAGCGCTTTGGCGGAAATCGGTTTGGCCAAGAATTCGGTGATGCCGGCGTCGCGTGCGCTGACGACGCGTTTCTTCTCCGAATGTCCGCTGAGCATGATGATCGGCACGTAGGGATTGGCGTTGGCGCCCGGCTGCCGAATCATCTGCGCCAATTCCAGACCATCGAAGATCGGCATTACCCAGTCGGTGAGCACGATGTCGGGCATGTAATGGGTGAAAGCTTCAAGGCCGGCGGCGCCGTCTTCAGCTTCGTAAACCTCGCGGGTGCCGAAGCCGTGCAGCAGCGTTCGCAGGATTCGCCGCATATAGGCGTTATCGTCGATAACGAGAAAACGCAGACGGTTGAAATTGATGCGAACCATAGAGCCTCCGAAGGCAGATGCGCCGCACCCGACCTCGACACATTGATGCTAAGGTTTTGCCGTTAAGGCCCGGTTAAGCATGGGAGAACCGGTGACAGACAACAGATGACGGATGTTCCGCCTACTTCGCGCTCTGTGCTGCGTAGCCCCGTCCTCAGTAGCCGAACTGTTCGCGCAGGATGCGCTCGTCGAGGCTGTGGCCGGGATCAAACAGCATGTGCATGGCGACCTTATGATCCATGCTGATCTCGACGGAGCGGACCGAACGGACTTCGTTATGGTCGGCGACCGCGGCGACCGGACGCTTGCCGGGCTCGCGCACTTCGATCGTCACTTGAGCGCGATCGGGCAGAAGCGCGCCGCGCCAGCGCCGCGGGCGGAACGGACTGATCGGAGTTAGCGCAAGGAGCGGCGCATCGATCGGAATGATCGGTCCCTGCACCGAAAGATTATAGGCAGTCGAGCCGGCCGGGGTCGCTAGCAGAATGCCGTCGGCAACCAGCTCGGAAAGCCGCTCCTCGCCGTCGACCAGGACACGCAGCCGCGCCGCTTGATAGCTTTGGCGGAACAGCGAGACTTCATTGATGGCGCGATGGCGGTGCACGCGGCCGGCCGCGTCGTGCGCGCGCATCAGGAGCGGATGGGTCACGGTAACCTGGGCGGCGGCTAACCGCTCGGCAAGGTTCTTTTCCGAGAACTCGTTCATCAGAAAGCCCACCGTGCCGCGGTGCATACCATAGATCGGCTTGCCGGAGTTCATGAACCGTTGCAGGGTCGAAAGCATGAGGCCGTCGCCGCCGAGGGCAACGACGACGTCAGCGGTTTCCGGCAGGGCGTCGCCGTAGCGTCGAACGAGGCTCCGCCGGGCCCGCTGCGCTGGCGCTGTATCGCTGGCGACGAAGGCAATGTTCTTATAATGGGGTGTGGTGCGGCGCTGGGGCATAAGCGGTTTCGGTTCGGCGGTCTTTCGAGCACGTTGCAGTTGTTTGCGAATTGGCGGCCGAATACGGTGCCGCTGGAGTTTGGCATGGAACGCGCGGTGCTCGTGTATACGACGTATCCATCCGTTGTCGAGGCGGAGCGGGCGGGGCGCGTGCTGGTCCAGCGTCGACTATGCGCTTGCGTCAACATTCTGCCGGGGATGATCTCGCTCTATTGGTGGCAAGGCGCGGTCGAGCGCGGCGACGAAGTCGTGATGATCATAAAGACCCGCGCAAGCCTTGCCGAAGCAGTACGCAGCGCGGTCAAGGAGATGCACTCCTACACCACACCGGCCGTCCTCGTGATCCCGCTGGAAAGTGTTGACCCGGACTATCAGGCCTGGATCATCGCGGAGACGCAAAGCGCGGGTTAGCGGCGCCGGCGGCTCTAATATGTCACTGTGCCGTCAATGACGTCCTTGAGCATCTTGTAGGCGCGGCAATCGGTATTGCCGCAACTCAGCCGCACCTTTTCCAGATCGTCCTTGGCTTTGAGCACATTGCCCTGTTCGGCCTGCCACATGCCGTAATACGACCAGGTCACCGCATGGTTGGGGTCGGCCGCAAGTGCGCGCTCGTACCAGAATTTCGCATCGTCATAGCGGCCGAGCTTGCGGCTCGCATAACCAAGGAGCGTCGCTACGTCGGCGTTGTCGTCATAGCCGAGCGCGCGCAGCGCGGCGATGCCGGCAACGTAATCGTCCTTGTCGTAGATGAGCGCGTAGGCGGCATGGTATCCGCGCAGGAAATCTTCCGCCGAACTGCTCTTGTCGTTATTCGTCTTTGGCTTTTTGCTGTCCTGGGTTTTCTTCTTGGTTTGCGACGGCGTTGCGGTTTGTGGCGGCGGCGCCGGATTCTCTTCGCCGGCAGCGGCGGCGATTTCGGGAGCCACAAGAACGGCAGAGAACAGCAACGCGGCTGCAAGCGAAAGCGATGGCTTCATGACGCTTCTCCGAGGGCCAATTTACCCACCTTACCGCGTTGCACGCGATTTGACGTGACGCTTCGGTGTTATCGAGAAAATGTGATCTACAAGTTAGGCTGCCACTCGACCGGCACGTGTTCGTAACCGCTCGTGGTCTTGATCAGATGGCCGCAGGCTGGGAACGGGAAGTGATAACCGGTCACCAGCATGCGGTCGGCGGCGGCGCGATCGAACAGCTTTTTGCGTGTGGCGACGGCCGCGCCGCCATCGACATCGAACGCAGCCTGCCAATCGGGATGGCGCGCGAACACGGCGGGATGCTGCGCGGTATCGCCGAGCACCAGGAGCGATTGATCGCCGGAGTGAATGGCGACGACGGTGTGGCCTGGCGTATGGCCCGGCGCCGCCAGCGTGACAATGCCCGACGCGACCTCAGCTCCAGTCTTGAAGTGCGTGACCTTCTTCGCGATATCGGAAAATATGCGCCGCTGATTGCGGAACGTGAGTTTGAGATCCGCGGCGGCGGCGTTCATATTGGCGTCATCCATCCAGAAATTCCACTCGGCCTCCGGCACCGTGATCTCGGCGTTGGGAAACACCAGATCGTTGTCCTTGTCTTTGATGCCGTTGATGTGGTCGGGATGGAAATGCGAAATGACGATGAGGTCGACGGCTTTCGGATCGAGCCCCGCGGCGGCGAGATTGTCGCGCAGTAGGCCTGCCGAAGGCGCGATCTGACCGCCGGTGCCGGTGTCGATCAGCACAACCTTGCTGCCGGTGTTGACGATCAGCGTCGTGAATGGCGTTGCCAGCTTGTCGGCCGGCATGAACGCCTCGGCGAGCGCGCTCTCGACTTCGGCAAACGGAGCGTTGCGGATGAACTTGTCGGTGATCGGACGGTACCAGATGCCGTCATAGAGCGCGGTCAGCTCGAACGTCCCGATCCGGTAGCGATAGATGCCGGGCGTCGGTTTGCCCGCCGCCGGTGCGGCGGCCTGAGCCGGATCGGCATGCGCTCCGACCGCGGCAAGCGCCGGACTGGCAAGAAGAGCTCGGCGCGTGAGTATCGGCATAGCCTGCTCCGGTCGCCGCGATCCGGCGCACCGTTATTTGCAATGCTTGAGCTGGCACCTCTCGCTGCAGGCCGTCGTATTCTTCATGGCAAAATTCTTCACACACCAATTGGTGCAGAACGCAACGCACTTCGGGGACGCAGGAGCAGCGCGCGTCACTGCTATGGGTGTACCGATCGCCACGATCAAAACGGCCATCACCGCCAGTGCCAGGCTGCGCGCCATCTTTTGCATCCCTTTGCTAGCGCAGCCTCACCAGCTGAATTTGTAGTTGATGCCGCCGCGCACGATGTTCTCGGTTAAACTGAGGCCACCGGTTCCGCAGACGACCGGCGATTCTGTCGTCGCTGAACAACGAACGTTGGGGAAGTTGACGTACAGATACTCCGCTTTTGCCGTCAGATGGTCGGTAAAGGCGACCTCAATTCCACCGCCAGCGGTTCCGCCGGTAAAAGTTCCGCCAGTGTTGCCCACGTCGATATCGCCGACGGCCAAGCCACCTGTCGCGTACAACAGGACGCGGTCGATCGCGTAACCGACGCGCGCGCGCCCGGTGCTGAGCCAGTGGCTACCGGTTTGGCAAGTCGCTCCGGCCGGGGCGCCGATAGCTGCGCAGCCGGCCGCAGAGCTGCTGCCGCCGATCCTTGACCAGTCGAAATCGCCCTCGCCGCCGAATACAAATCCGTTGATCTGGAAAAAATTGGCGCCGAACGTGCCGCCGAGAATCAAACCGGAGACATTGAAATTACCAGTCGACAATCCGCTCAAATTCCAATTGCTGGTGCCAAAACCGTAGCCGCCGTTGATGCCGAAATAGGGGCCGGTCCAACGGTATTCCGAGGCAGGAAAGTAACTTGCAGGCGGAACCGGCGCCGGCGACGGAAGATCGGCCCCAAGTGCCTGCCCCGCACCGACAAGACCCAACATGGCCGCTACAACAATCGGCTTCATCAGAAACTCGGGTATTGAGGCGCTAAGCCTCCGCCGCTTGGTCTCAAAACTTATCGGATCAAAGCCCCGAATACTGTGGCTCCAGGGCCACTACCCACAACAATGTCGAGCGCGGGCTTGGGTGTCGAGCACAGGCTTGGCCCGCCCGTGCCCGGATCATGAGGCCGACGAGGGGCTCGAAGTTTCAAAGAACTATCCTTAGGCGAAATGGCCGTACGCTGCGACCCATGGCGGTTTGGCGACCGGTCGGGCGATGTTCTCAAATTGTTCCACGGTTGAGGACGAGACGGTCAAATGCATACACGCTGGGGTTGCGTGGTGCCGGGTGAGAGGATTGAACTCCCGACCAACGGTTTACAAAACCGC
>CAWBUO010000010.1:0-58295 GCA_963791955.1 uncultured Alphaproteobacteria bacterium | reverse complement strand
TGGGCCCGGGAGGACTCGAACCTCCAACCAAGCGGTTATGAGCCGCTAGCTCTGACCATTGAGCTACGGGCCCCCCGCCCATCCCTTACACCATCACTTGAGGGACCGCGAAGCGGCCGTTCTGATATAGGGCCGACGTGCTGAGGTCGTCGCCTTTCGAGGCGCGGCGCGCACGCCACAGTGACGCTACTCAGATGAGTGTTACCCCCTTCGGCTGAGCAAAAATACCGCCTGCTCGCCGAACAGGTTCCAGAACCACCACGGCATTTTCAGCCGCATCCGGCTGCCCCAGGCGTTGAGCGCCACCGCCTGTTCCATCCGGGCGCCGGCGATACCGCAAAGCTGGCGGAAATCTTTGATGCTGCAAAAGTGGATGTTGGGCGTCTCGTACCACGCGTAAGGCAGATTGTCGGTATGCGGCATGTGGCCGCCGAGCGCGACTTGCAACCGAATCCGCCAGTGCCCGAAATTCGGAAACGAGACGATCGCGTAGCGGCCGATGCGAAGCATGTGTTCGAGGACGACACGGGGCTGCCGGGTTGCTTGCAGCGTCTGCGACAGGATCACGAAGTCGAAGGCGTCATCGGGATAGTCCACGAGGTCCGTGTCGGCGTCGCCCTGGACCACGGCGAGACCTTTGGCGACGCATTCGTTCACGCCCTCGCGGGACAATTCGATGCCGCGGCCGTCGACGCCGCGGGATTCCAGAAGGCGTAACAACTCGCCGTCGCCGCAGCCGACATCGAGAACGCGGGCACCGGGTTCCACCATGTCGGCGACGACCAATAGGTCAACGCGCGAACCGCCCGGGCCGCGCGCGGCGTCGGCCATGGTGAGGTCGTGATTGAGCCGCGTCAGCATTGTTAGCTCCGCACCGGCGGCAGCCCGCGCGCCTTCGCGGCCCCCTCGAGGAAACCGCGGACGATCGCAAACAGTTCCGGCTCGTCGAGCAGGAAGGCGTCATGGCCTTTGTCGGTCGTGATCTCGGCGAACGAGACGCGAGCGCCGGCAGCATTCAGCGCATGCACGGTGGCGCGCGATTCCGGTGTCGGAAACAGCCAGTCGCTGGTGAACGAAATGACGCAAAAACGCGTCGCCGCACCGCGAAAAGCGTTGGCGGCAACGCCATCATAGTCGGCGGCGAGATCAAAGTAATCCATCGCCCGGGTCAGATAGAGATACGAGTTGGCGTCGAAACGCTCGACGAACGTGATCCCCTGGTGCCGCAGGTACAACTCGACCTGAAAATCGGCATCAAAAGAAAATGTCGGGTTCTCGCGATCCTGAAAACGGCGACCGAACTTTCTGTGTAACGCGGCGTCGGACAGGTAGGTGATATGCGCACCCATGCGCGCGACCGCCAGCCCGCGGCGCGGATTTGTGCCGTCCGCAAAGTAGCGGCCGCCGCGCCATTCCGGATCTGCCATCACCGCCTGACGGCCGACTTCGTGAAAGGCGATGTTCTGCGCCGAATGACGCATCGATGCGGCGATCGGCAGCGCGGCGAATACCCGGTGCGGATAGCTCGCAGCCCATTGCAGCGCCTGCATGCCCCCCATCGAGCCGCCGGCGACGGCAAACAGCAATTCAATGCCGAGATGATCAAGCAGCATCGCCTGGGCGCGGACCATGTCGCGCACGGTAATAACGGGAAAGTCGAGGCCCCACGGCATACCGGTCGCCGGATTGGTCGAGGCCGGGCCGGAAGACCCCATGCAGCCGCCAACCACGTTAGGGCAGATGATGAAGTAGCGGTCGGTGTCGATCGGCCGGCCCGGCCCCACCATCGTTTCCCACCAGCCCGGCTTGCCGGTCACCGGATGGTCATTGACCGCGTGCTGGTCGCCGGTCAGCGCGTGGCAGATGAGGATCGCGTTGCTGCGCTCGGCGTTGAGCGTGCCGTAGGTTTGGTAAGCAATTTGCACCGGGCTGAAATCAATCCCGGCATCGAGCCGCAATGGATTGTTTGCCGAAAATCGCACGACGAGCGAGTGCGGATGATCCGCCTCCCGCGCACGGTCGGCGCGATCGAGCGTGACGCTGGCCTCAGCCATAAGTGTTTCCCGGACCGATACTTTAACTACTTTAACATTGTCGCACCGGCCTTTACGGCGGTCAAAGGCGCGTAAATAGGGCGCTCGCCGCCGGAGTCAATGTTTTCTTAGCTTGGTGTTTGATTTTTCTTTGCTTTCAGGCCTGACGACACTTATCAATCCGGGCGTTGCCCCGGGCACAACATGAAACAATCGCACCACCAACCGGACTCGCTGGCCGAGTTGCGCCGCGAGATCGATCGCATCGACGAGGCCATGCATGCGCTTCTGATCGAGCGCGGCGAGATCATTGACCGGCTCATCGCTGTCAAGAAAACCGAAGAGTCCGGATCGGCGTTTCGCCCTGCGCGCGAAGCGGACATGATGCGGCGGCTGGTCCAGCGTCATCACGGCACCCTCCCGCTCGACACCGCCGAAGGCATCTGGCGCGTTATCATCTCGACTTTCACTTTCGTACAAGCCCCGTTTGCCGTGCACGCCGATCTGTCCGCCGGCGACGCGCTGATGCGCGATTCCGCACGCTTCCATTTCGGCTTCACCGCGCCATTCGTGCCGCACATGGGTGCAGCGAGTGTGGTCCAGGCGGTCACTGGATCAAAAGGCGATCTCGGGCTCGTTCCCGCCTTCGCCACCGCCGGCGCTGGCCCATGGTGGACGGCGCTCGAATTCGAGGCGGCTCCGAAAATCATCGCGCGGCTGCCTTTCGTCGAGCGGGCCGATCATCCGGCGGGGATGCCGGTTTTCGTGGTTTCGCGCGTGGCGGCGGACGCCATGGTGACTGAAACTGAAGTGTGGAGCCTGCGGGTGTCGGGCTGGAACGCTTCTCACGCTGACAAAATCGCCGTGCTCGCCGACCCAATCGCGGTTCCCGACCGCGCGTTCGATGGCGCGGCCCTGCTTATTTCCGTCGAGCGCGGCCACATCAGCGCCGTTGCCGATGCCCTAGTTGGGCTTGGCGCCTCGATCCGCTCAAGGACCCTCGTCGGCAGCCACGCGACCCGCTATACGGTCCCGCGTAAAAAAGCTGATCCCATTCATCGTGCCGGCTGAGCAAGAAAGCCACTGAGTAAACAATGACGGCCATGCGTCCCCAACCCCGTTCCGGCGTGCTCGATATCCAGGCCTATGTGCCTGGGAAAAGCACTGCACCGGGCGTCGCCAAAGTGTTCAAACTGTCGTCGAATGAGACGCCGCTCGGGCCAAGCCCGCGCGCGATCGCGGCTTATCAATCGGTGGCTCCGCATTTGCAGGATTATCCCGATGGTTCGGCGAGTGAACTGCGCGAGGCGATCGGGCGCGCGTTCGGGCTTGATCCGGATCGCATCGTCTGCGGCGCCGGTTCTGACGATTTGCTGAATCTGTTGGCGCGCGCCTATCTCGCCGACGGCGATGAGGCGATCCACACAACGCACGGCTTTGTGGTTTATCCAATAGCGATTCTGGGCACCGGCGCGCGTCCCGTAGTCGCGGCTGAGACCAGCCATACCGCAAACGTTGACGCCATCCTGGCGGCGGTGACGAAGAAAAGCAAAATGGTTTTCCTCGCCAACCCGAATAATCCGACCGGGACCTACATCTCGTTCGACGAGGTCAAGCGGCTGCATCGCGGGCTGCCGTCGCACGTGCTGCTCGTGCTCGACGCCGCTTACGCCGAATATGTCCAGCGCAACGACTATGAGTCCGGCATCGAACTGGTCGCCACCAGCGACAACGTCGTCATGACGCGTACATTCTCCAAAATTCACGGGTTGGCGGCGGTCCGCCTCGGCTGGATGTTCGGCCCGGCCGACGTGATCGCCGCGATCAATCGCATTCGCGGGCCTTTCAACGTCAACGCACCGGCGATTGCCGCCGGCATCGCTGCGATCGAGGATTTGGAGCATCAAGAACGTGCGCGCGATCATAACGCGCATTGGCTCGCTTGGCTTGCGCGGGAGATCGAGAAACTCGGTCTAAAAGTAACTCCGAGCGTCGCCAATTTTTTGCTGATCCATTTTCCGGAAGCCAATGGACGTACGGCCAAGGAAGCGGACGCGTTTCTCACCGCGCGGGGGCTCGTTCTGCGCCAGGTTGGTGTCTACAAGCTCCCGAACGCGCTGCGCATGAGCGTGGGCTCGGAGGAGGCCAACCGGCTGGTCGTTGCCGCACTGAAGGAATTTCTGGCCAAGGCGGCATGACAACGTGACGCAATCGGCACCTCTGTTTAACCGTCTCGCGCTCATCGGCACAGGCCTGATCGGATCCTCGATCGCACGCGCCGCGCGGGCGCAGAACGCCGTGCGCGAGATCGTGGCTACCGCACAATCCGCCGCGACCCGCCGCCGCATCGCCGAACTCGGGCTTGCCGACCAGGTGGTTGAAGACAACGCTGCCGCAGTCGCCGGTGCGGATCTGGTTATTGTCTGCGTGCCGGTCGGCGTTTGTGGCGCGGTCGCAGCGGAGATCGGCCGGCACTTATCTGGTGGCGCGATTGTTTCCGATGTCGGCTCGGTCAAAGGAGCCGTCGTGCGCGAGATGGGTCCGCATTTGCCGGACTGTGTGCACTTCGTGCCGGCGCATCCGGTTGCAGGCACCGAGCATTCCGGGCCGGACGCCGGCTTTGCAACATTGTTCGTCGGCCGTTGGTGCATCCTGACGCCGCCCGAGGGTGCCGATATTGCAGCGGTGGAAAAGCTCGCAGCGTTCTGGACCGCGCTCGGCGCCAACGTCGAGACCATGCCGGCCGCGCACCACGACCTCGTGCTGGCGATTACGAGCCACCTGCCGCACCTGATCGCTTACACGATTGTCGGCACCGCCGACGAACTCGCCGAGGTCACCCGCTCGGAGGTGCTCAAGTTCTCGGCTGGAGGCTTCCGCGATTTCACCCGCATCGCCGCTTCCGATCCGACGATGTGGCGCGACGTGTTCCTTGCCAACAAAGACGCCGTGCTGGAAATGCTCGGGACCTTTAATGAGGATCTGTCGCAACTGGCCCGCGCCATTCGCCGCGGCGATGGCGAGGCGTTGTTTGCGCACTTTACGCGGACGCGCGCGATCCGCCGCGGTATCGTCCAAATCGGTCAGGATTCAGCGACTCCCGACTTCGGCCGGCCGCATCCCGACCTCCCGGTCGAGCCGTTAGCGCGGCCTTACGCCGTTTCCAGCGACGACTAACGCAATCTCACGGTCAGCGCTTCGTTGACCGCCGCACGCAGCGCCGCGACTGAAAACGGCTTGGAGATCACGTCGTGGATGATGGCGTTGAGCCCATGAGCGCGTTCGCGCTGATCGGCGTATCCGGTCATCAGGAGAATCGTGACCTCGGGGTGATCGCGTGCGACGCCGAGCGCAAGCGCGATGCCATCCATAACCGGCATACGGATGTCGGTCAGTAAGAGATCGAAGCCGCCATTTTCACGCCCAAGCAGGTCGAGCGCCTCGGTGCCATCGCACGCGGTCTTGACCTCGTGACCGTCGGTCAGAAGCGCACGCGCACACAATGCCCGCAACGCTTCCTCGTCCTCGGCAATGAGAATTCGCGCCATGGCCTTAACGCCCTCCAGGAACGAAATCGCGGCGGGTGACGAAGCGAACGATCAGGTCGCGCGCGTCGGGCGGCGGCGAGGCAAGACGGCTGCGGAAAGCCACAGCCTCGCCCGGCGGCAACGACGGGCGCGAAGGGACCGCGATCCAGGAATAGATTTCCTGCCGCGCGGCGTTGCGGACGATGAACTTTAGCCGCGGCACGTCCACGACTTTGCGCTCGCTGTTGACGACATTGCCTTCGACCACAAGGATAGGCACGCCCTCGTGCTCCTCGATCGTGGTGGCGACGCCATCGAAGGTGAGGCTGCGCAGGTTCACCGGCATGCCCAGCAAGGCGTAGAACGAGGCAGTTTGCGGTAACACGCGCACGACGCTGTCGCGCCAACCGATAAGTATGGCGTCGACCAGGATCAGGCCTAGGATCCCGGTGTGCAAAAGCGACAACGGCCAACGCCCAGCCGCGCGCCTCGGGGTGGACCCTTGCCGACGTGCAGCGGCAGTTTCGACGTCCTCCTGCTCCACGGGGCGCTGGTCCGGGTCAACGTCGATCGGTGGACGACCTTCCTCGAAAGCGTCGGGTGCTATGGGCGGCGCCTGCACCTCCACCGCATCACTCGGCCCGTCTGAGAAATCCTCGGAGCTGCCTTCGTCAGTCGCGACCGGCGCGAACGGCTGGTCATCCACCCTCTGGCCGTCATCAACCGCCGCTGGCGCAAACGACTCCGCGGCGGCTGCACCCGAGCCCTCGCCCGCGGCGCCATGATCCGGGCCGATGGCCGCAGCAGCGGCAAGGACCTTGTCCGCGCGGCTCGGCTCCGCGTGCCAAACTGTCCGGCAACGCAGGCAGCGAACCTGGCGCCCCTCAGGCGGCATGCTCGCCGACTTCACGTCGTAGGACGTACCGCAAGATGGGCAGACGATGAGCATGGAACGAATCAGGGAGCGCGCTTTTCCACTTCGATCCTATTGGCCAATCCGTTAACGGAATGGAAACCATGCCGGCTGGCGCTGGCGCATCGTGCTATGACCGCTCGTCGGCTATCTGCGAATTGGCACTGCGGTCAGGTGGTCGAGATGCGTTTTGGGCTTCGGACCATTTGCTGGGACGTTCGCACAAGAAACCTCACATCAAAAAACCACACTAGATCATAGATTTGCCAGTTTCCCGGGGGCTTTCGGAGGATGGCGTGATCCGGTTTGAGAATGTCGGTTTGCGCTATGGGCTTGGCTCGGAGGTGCTGCGTGACCTCAATTTCGCCATCGACTGGCACTCGTTCCAATTCCTGACCGGACCGTCCGGTGCCGGCAAAACTTCGTTGTTGCGCTTGATGTTGTTGTCGCTGCGGCCAACGCGCGGCCTCATCAGCATGTTCGATCAGGACACCGCGACCCTGAGCAAAGACGATCGCGCCAATCTGCGGCGGCGGATCGGCATCGTCTTTCAGGATTTCCGGCTGCTCGATCACATGACCACCTACGAAAATGTAGCGTTACCGCTGCGCGTCCTCGGCAAGGGGGAATCCGAATACCGGGCCGAAGTCGTCGAGCTGCTGCAATGGGTGGGGACTCGGCGAGCGGATGGAGGCTCTGCCGGCGATTCTCTCCGGCGGCGAAAAGCAACGCGCCGCCATAGCGCGCGCCGTGATCGCTCGTCCTCAGCTTCTGCTCGCCGACGAACCGACCGGCAATGTCGATCCCAATCTCGGCCAACGGCTGCTGCGGCTTTTCATCGAGCTCAACAAATCCGGCACCGCCGTCGTCATCGCCACTCACGACATTGGACTGATGGACGAGTACGACGCGCGCCGGCTGGTTCTGCATGAGGGACGCCTGCATGTCTATGATTGAGCCGGTCGAAACCATGGCGGAGCCTTGGGACGACCTGGATGCGTCTGCTGCGCTGGTGCGTTCGGTGCCGGCCGCCGCGCCGATCGTCCCCCGAGGGTCCATCTCCGGGCGCTCCCTGACCGCCGTCGTCGCCATCATGACTTTTCTCGCCGCGCTCACGACCGGAGCCGCGATGGTGGTGTTGAATGCGGCAAGCGACTGGCAATCGGAAGTGGGTCGCGAAGTAACCATCCAGGTTCGCCCTACACCCGGACGCGACATCGAGGCGGATCTGCGCAAGGCCGCCGACCTCGCGCGCGCGGCGATCGGAACTGCCGATGTGCGGGTCTACACCAGGGAAGAGTCTGCGCGGCTGGTAGAGCCGTGGCTTGGTTCGGGTTTGGCGCTGGAGGATCTCCCGATCCCCCGCCTGATCGTCATCAAACTCGCCGCCGGCGCACGGCCCGATTTTACCGCGCTGCGCCAAGCCCTCGCGGCTCAGGTCGGGACCGCGAGCCTTGACGATCATCGTCGCTGGATCGGTCGCATGCGCACGATGGCGCGAACAGCCGTCGGAGGCGGTATCGCGATTCTGGCGCTGGTTCTGGCGGCGACCGTGCTCTCGGTCACCTTCGCGACGCGCGGCACCATGGCGGCCAACCGGCCGATCATCGAAGTGCTGCATTACGTCGGAGCGACAGACGTCTTTATTGCCGACCAATTCCAGCGTCATTTTCTGGCGCTCGGCTTCAAGGGGGGCGCAATCGGCGGCGGAGCGGCAATTCTGCTGTTCGCCATCGTCGAGGCGGCGAATTCCTGGTTCGCGGGAACTGCCGGGGGCGACGAGATCGCCGCGTTGTTCGGGAATCTGACCATCGGCGTGTCCGGCTACGTGGCCATTTTGCTGCAAGTTGTGTTCATGGCGCTGGTAACTGCGTTTGCCTCGCGCCACACCGTCAGCCGCACGCTGAAGACCATCGACTGAAACCTAGAAAACAGGATCAATTTGTCGCTGGAATTGTTATGATTCGGGCCGCCGGGGGCCGGCAAAACGAAACTCGGCGCGGGGGACACGCGCGGCAATGCTTAGCCTTGACGCCGCCGTCGCAGCGCGGCGGATTAGATATTTTGCGTTCAGACTTGCGATCCTTGCCGGCATCGCACTTGTCATCGGTTTCGGATTTTTTCTCCATTTATTGCCGAGCGAGGAGGTAGCACTTCGTCGTAACGCTGACGGCATCGTCGTGCTGACAGGCGGTACATCAAGGGTGACGGACGCGCTCGAACTGCTTGCCGCCCATCGCGGCAAGCGCCTCCTCATCACCGGCGTCAATCCCGGAACCACCACCAATGATATCGCCCGGCAGGTTACCGATTACGGCCGCATTCTTGCCTGCTGCGTCGATCTCGACTACTCGGCTATGAACACACTTGGAAATGCGGTGCAGACACGCCGCTGGGCGATCGATCGAGGCTTCCACTCGCTCATCATTGTGACGTCCGCCTATCACATGCCGCGCGCGCTCGCCGAAATCGCGCACAAGCTTCCGGACGTCACGCTGGTTCCATTCCCGGTCGTTTCTGACCGCTTGCGCGTCGAGCCATGGTGGGCCAACGGTATCACCACCAGACTGGTGCTATCGGAATATTTCAAATACCTATTCGCTACGCTGCGGATGCGCTTCGACTCGGTTGCCGGCGAAGCCGGCGCCACTCGAGTTTCCGACGCGCGTCCGCACGATCCTTTGCACTGAACCGGGCCGCTTTGACTTACTCTTTTGCAGTATTCGCCCGTTCGCTACTGTTCAATGCGCTGTTCTATATCAACATCATCACGCGAATGATCGTTGCGCTGCCGGCCCTTGCGCTGCCGCGCAGCTTCATGCTCGGTGTTTTGCGGCACTACAGCCGCAGCACGCTGTGGCTGCTGCGGATGGTTTGCAACGTCGACGTCGAGTGGCGCGGACGCGAAAAACTTCCACCAGGCGCATATATCGTCGCCTGCAAGCACCAATCGTTGTGGGAGACGTTCGCACTGTTCATGCTCCTGCCGGATCCGACCTACATATTGAAGCGCGAACTGATGTGGATCCCGCTATTCGGCTGGCTTGCGTCCAAGGCGCGAATGATTCCCATCGATCGCGGCGCGCGTGCTGCGGCGCTTGCGCGCATGGCGGCGCGGGCGCGCGAGGAAATTCCGCAGGCGCGGCAGATCGTTATTTTCCCCGAAGGCACCCGGCGCGCGCCGGGCGCCGAGCCGCGTTATCTTCCCGGCGTTGCCTATCTCTATGATGAGACCGGACTGCCCTGCGTGCCAATCGCGCTCAATTCCGGATTGTTTTGGCCGCGGCGCACGTTGCGCCGGTATCCCGGAACCGTGTTGGTCGAAGTCCTCGACCCGATCGAGCCCGGCCTCGACAAGCGCACATTCCTTGCCCGTCTGCAGTCCGTGTTGGAAGAATCAACAGCGCGGCTCGTTGCAGAAGCTCAGCATTCAAGAATCGGGAGCCGCTGAAGACCCTTGTGCTATGCCGGATTGATGTTCGCCGACACCGGGTCCCCCGAGCCGTTCAGCGATCAGGTGCAGATCGGTCTCGCGATAGCCTAATGCCTCAAGAGCCCGAACCGTTTCAATGACATAGTCGCGATTGGGGCCGGAGCTGCCGTGGCCCTGCCGCACATGGTGGAGGCATTCGGCCAGTGTCAGCCGCCCGGCATATTGCACGTGACTGCGATCGACGACGAAGCAAAGCGCCCTCACCTGCCGCCGTGCTCCCTCCTCGAGTTCGACGCGACGTACCGTTTCCAGATAGACGGTGGTAACCTGCTCGCGTGATCGCAAATAAGCGACGGTCGCCGCGCGTGCCGCCGCGGTAGCTCGAAAGGCGATACCGCGACACATGCCGCCACGGTCAAGCCCAAGCACGAGACCGGGCCGCTCCGGCGTGCCACGGTGAACAAACGAATAGACGCAAAGTGCACGGTGTAATCCGATCAGGCGCGCAGGCACGCTTTCGATGAAATCGAAGCCGGGACGCCACATCAGGGAGCCATAGCCAAACACCCAAAGGTCTTCCCCGTTGTTCGTGTCGACCGCATGCATTGCCCTTGTTTACTCCAGCCGGAACTTCCACTCGCCTTAGATGGTGCGATTGCGCATAACAATCCACTTCAGGCGGCACGACGGCCGGTCTTTGAAACGCCGCACTCGGCGGGCGAAGAGGAACGATGCCAGGTGAGTCTCCTCTGAGCATGATGCACGGGCCGGAACAGCGGTCCGGAATGCGCGCCATGCGTCCGGTCCGGCGCCGAAGGTGGCCGATTCTGGCCCCAATCGGGATTGTCATTGTGCTCGCGCTCATATGGGTCTGGCTTTGGTACTATGCCTCCTCCATTGCCGGCCGCACGCTAGCCGGCTGGGTGGCACGCGAGGCCGCGGCCGGGCGAGTCTATTCGTGCGGCTCGCAATCCATCGGCGGATTTCCATTTCGCATCGAAGCGAGTTGCATCGATGCCGCCGCACAGGTCGGAAGCAAACCACCGCTTTACGCCGTCAAGACGAAGGCGATCGGTTTTACGGCCGAGGTCTGGCACCCAACTCGGCTGGTGGGTGAAATTAGTGGCCCAATGACGGTGGCGTATGCGAGCCAGTCGCCAAGTTGGAGTGCAGACTGGGCGCGCGCGCGGCTGACGGTCCTTGGACTGCCCCCGGATCCAGAGGCCGTTTCGATTCGGCTTGACGGGGCACATGTTGACCGCGTCGGCACTGGCGCCGGAACAATTTTCGGCGTCAAGACTGCGGACTTGCAAGACCGTGTTATCGGTGGCTCACCTCACGACCATCCGGTAATTCAAATAACGCTTCGTGTCACAGGGGCGATTGCACCGACGCTCCATCCGATACTTGCAGAACCGATCGAGGGTGAAATCGACGCGGTGGTGCGAGGGTTGCAGGATTTGTCGCCGAAGCCGTGGACCTCGCGCTTCCGCGAACTGCAGACCGCCACCGACGGCGGGATCGAGATCAAGTCGCTGCGCTTGTCGAGAGCCAACGTCATCGTCGTCGGCACAGGAAAGCTCGGCGTAAACGCGCAGGGCAAGCTCGACGGTCTCATCAATGTGGCGATCGTCGGCATCGAGTATCTCGTCCCACTCCTCGGCGTCGATCGCTTGATCGGCGAAGGCATAGACCGCCTGGCCGGGACCAAAGGTGCAGCCACGCAAGGAGCTGCTGCGCTCGACCGGTTGATACCGGGATTAGGCGGGGCCCTTCGACAAACCGCAACCGCGAGCATCGTCGAGAACCTCAAAAAAATGGGGCAGCCGACGTCGATTGGCAAACAGCCGGCGGTCGTTCTGCCGTTACGATTTGCTGACGGATCGGTCTACTTGGGCATGCTGCGGGTCGGTGAAGTACCGCCGCTGTGGTGAGTTTAGCTTTTTCTCGCGTTGTGCCAGCCGACCGCGGCGTCTGGAACCGAATCGGTTGAGGCGAAATACGGCTTGAGATCGAG
The DNA here is from genome assembly GCA_963791955.1 of uncultured Alphaproteobacteria bacterium. Lineage (GTDB taxonomy): Bacteria > Pseudomonadota > Alphaproteobacteria > Rhizobiales > Xanthobacteraceae > BOG-931. The sequence continues at coordinate 46,372 of CAWBUO010000010.1, read as the reverse complement.
GAGCGGCGTGTCGTCGACGCAATCCAGTCCGACGACCGTGAGCCTATTGCCTTCGATCCGGAGCAGTCGCGCAACTGACACGGCGATCGGATTGGGCCGCACCGGCGAGCGCAGCGCGAACGTACCGCGCCGCTCCTCGTAGTGGCGTGGCGCCTGCAATACCAGATCACGCCGCGCGCGGTCCATCCAGTACAACACGACGACGTGGCTGACGGTTTCGAGGCCGGCAAGTCCTTCGACCCAGCGCGGATCGAACACGATGGTGCATTCCGCGGCGGTTTCGCGTGGATTTTTCGGACAGTCTTCGCGCCGTTTCCACGGCGTGCGAATACGTCCGATGTAATAAAGCGAGGCATCAAAGCTTGACGGCAGCTCGACCGCGATTTCGCCCTCGCGCAGTTCGCTCTGGTCGCCGGTGATGGCTTTCTCGGACATGAGGGGAGATTCGCACGGTGCCTACGTCAGCGCCAAGACTTACGCGAGCGCCAAGACTTACGCGCCAAGACCCTCCAACCGCGGATGTCCACGGCCAAGACCTTCAAGCGACAAGCAATTTGGTCTCTGTGGGAAATATCCCACTGACACTTGCAAGTTTAAACGCATAAAGATATCTTTATGTCGCTAAGCATTCCCGGTAGGTGCTGCAGATGGACACTGCCCAACTCGGTTTTCCTGCGCTGACCGCAACCCTCAAGGCCGCAGCAGAGACCACCCGGCTGAGGCTGCTGATGCTGATTGCGGAAGCCGAGCTTACGGTCACCGATCTAACCGCCATTCTTCGCCAATCGCAACCGCGCCTGTCCCGACACTTGCGGCTTTTGGCCGAAGCGGGGCTAGTGCAGCGGCATCGCGAAGGTTCATGGGCTTTTTTTCGCCTCGGCGAGCGCGGCGGCGCCGCCGACATTGCCCGCACCCTGATCGCGCGCCTCGACCCCAATGATCCGATTATCGCGCGCGACCGCGACCGGCTTGCCGCCGTGCGCGCCGCACGCGCCGCCGCCGCGCAAAACTACTTCCGCCGTCATGCCGCCGAATGGGACCGGATCCGCCAGCTGCATGTCGCCGATGCCGCCGTCGAAGCGGCAGTTTGCGGCGCGCTCGACGGCGCTCCGATCCGTTCCTTGCTCGATCTCGGCACCGGGACCGGGCGGATGCTTGAACTTTTCGCCGGCAAGATCGAGCGCGGCCTCGGCCTCGATCTTTCGTTGGACATGCTGGCGCTCGCTCGCGAGCATCTCGACCGGGCCGGGCTCAAGCACTGCAGTGTCCGCCACGGCGACATTTACGATCTCGCGCTGCCGCCAGACTCGTTTGACGTCGTTATCATTCATCAGGTTCTGCACTTCCTGGACGATGGCGGTCGCGCGGTTCGCGAGGCGGCGCGCGTGCTGCGCCCGGGCGGACGCCTGCTGGTGATCGATTTCGCACCGCACGACCTCGAGTTTCTCCGCGATGAGCGCGCGCACCGCCGGCTTGGCTTCGCGGCCGAGACGGTAACGCAATGGATCGAAGCTGCCGGGCTCGATTTCATCCGGCAGCAGACGCTGCCCCCGGGACCGGAGGGAAAGATCGCGGTTTCCCTTTGGCTGGGGCGCGACCCGCGCATCGCGATCGCCGCACCGGCCGCGCGAGAGGTGGCTTAATGGACGCCGTTCGCTTGAGCCGCTTCGCCGACACAACCGCCGCGCGCTCCATCCGCGTCTCGTTCGAATTTTTCCCGCCGAAAACCGAGGACATGGAACGGTCGCTCTGGGAGGCGATCGGCCGGCTGGCGCCGCTGCTGCCGCATTTCGTTTCCGTCACTTACGGCGCCGGCGGCTCGACGCGCGAGCGCACGCACGCGACGGTCAAACGCATTCTTGCCGATACGATGCTGACGCCGGCGGCACATCTGACTTGCGTCGCCGCCAACCGGGCCGAGGTGGACGCGGTAATCGAGGCGTACGCGCAAGCTGGCGTTCGCCACATCGTCGCCCTTCGTGGCGATCCGCCTGGCGGCATCGGCGAAAGGTACGAGCCGCATCCGGACGGCTATCGCAACGCCGCCGATCTCGTCGCCGGCATCAAGCGGATTGCTGATATCGAAGTGTCGGTTTCCGCCTATCCCGAGAAACACCCCGACAGCGCCAGCGTTGCCGCCGACATCGACATGCTCAAGGCCAAGGTCGATGCCGGAGCGTCGCGCGCAATCACCCAGTTCTTTTTCGAGAACAGTCTTTACTTCCGCTATCTCGACCGCGTGCGCGCCGCCGGCATCGAAATCCCGATCGTGCCCGGCATTCTGCCGGTGCAGAATTTCAAGCAGACCAAAAGTTTTGCTGCACGCACCGGCGCTTCGGTTCCCGATTGGCTGGCCGCTCGCTTTGACGGTCTCGACGATGATCCTGCGACCCGCAAACTGATTGCTGCAGCGGTGTCGGCCGAACAGGTGCTCGATCTGGTCGACAACGGCGTCGCCGATTTTCACTTCTACACCATGAACCGCGCCGATCTGGTCTATGCGATTTGTCACCTGCTTGGACTCCGCCCGGGCAAATCCAAATCCGCGCACCTTCCTTCCAACATCGAAAACCAGCAGGCTTGACCCCGCGGTGACCCCGTCAGCAATCCAGCCAGAAAAAGAAACCACACTGCGTCAGCTTGCGGCTGAACGCATTCTGGTGCTCGACGGCGCCATGGGGACGATGATCCAGGCGCTGGGCCTCGACGAGGAGGGCTATCGCGGGGCGCGCTTCGATGCCTGGAATCGCGAGGTCCGCGGCAATAACGATCTCCTCAACCTGAGCCGCCCCGGTGCGGTGCGCGCGATCCACCTCGCTTATTTCCGTGCCGGCGCAGACATCGTCTCCACCAACACGTTCTCATCGACCCGCATCGCCCAAGCCGACTACGGCATGGCGGAGATCGCTCACGAACTGAACGCCGAAGGCGCGCGCCTGGCGCGTGAAGCGGCAAAGATCGCGCAAGATGAGGACCGCCGGCCACGCTTCGTTGCAGGCGCCATCGGTCCAACCAACCGCACCGCGTCGATCTCGCCCGATGTTCTGAACCCGAGTTTTCGCGCCGTCACGTTCGATGAGCTACGCATCGCTTACGCCGAACAGGTCCACGGCCTTCTCGACGGCGATGTCGACATTCTGCTGATCGAGACCATCTTCGACACGCTCAACGCCAAGGCCGCGATCTTTGCTTGCGCTGAAGTCATGAAAGACCGCGGCGTTCGCCTGCCGGTGATGATTTCCGGCACCATCGTCGACCGCGCCGGGCGGCTACTCTCTGGGCAGACGCCCGAAGCGTTCTGGAATTCGGTCGCACACGCTGCGCCGCTTTCGATCGGACTAAATTGCGCTCTCGGCGCACGCCAGATGCGCGCACACATCGCCGAGCTGGGGCGCGTCGCGGATACGCTGGTTTGCGCCTATCCCAACGCCGGACTGCCTAACGAATTTGGCCATTACGACGAAAGCCCGCAGATGATGGCCGCACAGCTGGGCGAATTTGCTGCGGCTGGGCTCGTCAATATCGCCGGCGGTTGTTGCGGAACGACGCCCGATCACATTCGCGCCATCGCGGCCGCGGTGGCCGCAAAGGCTCCTCGGCGAATTCCCGCGATCCCGCCGCGTCTGCGGCTCTCAGGCCTCGAAGCCTTCACGCTGACGCCGGCGATTCCGTTCGTCAATGTCGGCGAGCGCACCAACGTCACCGGCTCGGCCCGGTTCCGCAAGCATATTACCACCGGCGATTACACCGCCGCGCTTGCGGTCGCACGTGACCAGGTGGAAAACGGCGCGCAAATTCTCGACGTCAACATGGACGAGGGCCTGCTCGATTCGGAGCAGGCCATGAGCACTTTTCTCAATCTCATTGCCGCCGAGCCCGATATTGCCCGCGTACCGGTCATGATCGATTCCTCGAAATTCTCAGTGATCGAGGCCGGATTGAAATGCGTTCAGGGCAAGTCGGTGGTGAATTCGATCTCGCTCAAGGAAGGCGAAGACGCCTTCATCCGCCACGCCGAAATTGTCCGCCGTTATGGCGCGGCGGTGGTCGTAATGGCGTTCGACGAAGCCGGCCAAGCCGACACGCTCGAGCGCAAGACCGCGATTGCCGCACGCGCCTACGACATCCTCGTCAACCGGATCGGCTTCCCGCCGCAAGACATCATCTTCGACCCGAATATCTTCGCGGTGGCGACCGGAATGGAGGAGCACAACGGCTACGGCGTCGCCTTCATCGAAGCAGCGCGCTGGATCAGGCAGAACCTGCCGCATGCTCACGTCTCAGGCGGCGTGTCGAATTTCTCCTTCTCGTTTCGCGGCAATGAGCCGGTACGCGAGGCGATGCACTCGGTCTTTCTGTATCACGCGATCGCCGCCGGAATGGACATGGGCATCGTCAATGCCGGCCAAATGGCGGTCTATGACGACCTCGAGCCGGAATTACGAACCGCGTGCGAGGACGTTGCACTCAACCGCCGCAACGATGCGGCCGAGCGGCTGCTCGCGCTCGCCGAACGCCATCGCGGCCATGGCAAGGAGCGCAAGGAAGCCGATCTTGCGTGGCGCGAATGGCCGGTGGAGCGGCGTCTGTCGCACGCGCTGGTCCATGGCCTGACCGATTTCATCGCCACCGACGTTGAAGAAGCGCGCCTCAAGGCGCCGCGCCCGCTCGCGGTGATCGAAGGCCCCCTCATGGACGGCATGAATATAGTCGGGGATCTGTTCGGCTCCGGCCGCATGTTTCTGCCCCAAGTCGTGAAATCGGCGCGGGTGATGAAGCAGGCCGTCGCTCATCTGATGCCCTACATGACGCAGGAAAAAGACGGCCGGGCGCATTCATCTTCCAACGGCAAGATCGTGCTCGCCACGGTCAAAGGCGACGTGCATGACATCGGCAAGAACATCGTCGGTGTTGTGCTGGCCTGCAACAATTACGATGTCGTCGACCTCGGTGTGATGGCGCCGGCGGAGAAGATCCTGCAGGCGGCGCTCACCGAACGCGCGGATATCATCGGGCTGTCCGGTCTCATCACACCATCGCTCGACGAGATGTGTCATGTCGCAGCGGAGATGGAGCGGCAGGGCTTCGAAGTACCGCTGCTCATCGGCGGGGCAACGACGAGCCGGGTGCATACAGCGGTAAAGATTCACCCGAACTACCGGCGCGGCCAGACCGTCTATGTCAACGACGCGAGCCGCGCCGTTGGCGTAGTCTCGAAGCTTCTCTCGCCCGAGACACGCGCGAACGCTGTCAACGAAGTCCGCGCCGAATATGCCCGCATCGCCGCAGCCCATGTCCGTGGCGAAGCAGGCAAAAGCCGGCTGGCGCTCGCCGATGCACGCCTCAACGCGCTGAAACTCAATTGGTCCGGGAATTACCTACCGCCGGTACCGCAGCGCCTTGGCGTGCATCGGCTTGCCGACGTGGCAATTTCCGGGCTCGTCGATTTCATCGACTGGACTCCGTTCTTCGCGACGTGGGAGCTCACCGGCAAGTACCCGGCCATTCTCGACGATGCCACTGTCGGCGAAGCCGCGCGCAATTTGTTCGCCGACGCGCAGCAGATGCTGCGGCGGATCGTTGAGGAGCGCTGGTTCCGCGCCAACGCAGCGATCGGTTTGTGGCCGGCGAACAGCGAAGGCGAGGACATACTTGTTTTCGGAGACGAAGCGCGAAGCATCCCGATCGCCGTCGTGCATACGCTTCGCCAGCAGCTGCCGCGCCGCGAAGGCCGCGCCAATGTCGCCCTTGCCGATTTCATCGCGCCGCGCGCGAGCGGGATCGCCGACTATATCGGGGGATTCGCCGTGACTGCCGGAATCGGCGAAGAAGCCGTGGTCGAGCGCTTCAAACACACCAACGACGATTATTCCGCGATCCTGGCCAAGGCGCTCGCCGATCGTCTTGCTGAGGCATTCGCCGAGTATCTGCACCAGCGTGTGCGCCAGGAATTTTGGGCCTACGCGCCCGAGGAGACGCTCGCCAAGAACGATCTGATCGCCGAAAAATACCGCGGCATCCGTCCTGCGCCAGGCTACCCGGCGCAACCCGATCATACCGAGAAAGCAACGCTATTCACCTTGCTCGACGGTGAGCGGCGGACCAGCGTCCGGCTGACCGAAAGCTTTGCGATGTGGCCGGGCGCCTCCGTGTGTGGCTTTTATTTCAGTCACCCGGAGAGCTACTACTTCGGCGTCGGCAAGATCGAGCGCGATCAGGTCGAGGATTATGCCAAGCGCAAAAGCTGGACGTTTGCCGAAGCCGAGAAATGGCTGGCGCCAGTCCTGAATTACGATCCGATGGCAGCGGTGCGCCGCGCTGCGGAATAACCACGCCAGAGCAACGCCGGCTTACACCCGTGCGATCGCGCGCTCGACAAATAGCGCCGCTTCCAACGCCGCGCGATCGCGGCCAAAACCGCCGATTAGTTGCACGCCGAGCGGCAACGCGCCATCGTCCAAGCCTGGAACGTTGACGCAGGGCGTTCCCATCAGCGTCCACAGCCGGTTGAACGCCGCGTCGCCGGTCGAGCCGAGACCCTCGGGCGCTGCGCCTGGCGCTGACGGCGCAAGGATCACGTCGATGTCATTCATGAAGTCCGTAAGCGCGCGCCTCGCGCGCGAAGCGGTGCGCCGCGCCGCATCGTAGTCTTCAACCGTGATTGCCGCGGCACGGTCAAGATGCTCGCGCAATTGCCGCGCGACCTCATCTGGATGGCGGTCGTACTCGAACGCCAGCGCCCGAAAAGCTTCGTAGTCCTGAATAATGAATTGCGCGCGGTACGCCTCTTCAAGAAGTGCCGGCGCTGTCAGTTCGCTTACCGCTGCGCCTGCTCGCTGTGCGGCCCGGGCAGCGGTTTCGACGGCTCCGTGCATCGCGGCACTTGCCTGGGGCCACAGATGCGTGCGCACGAAACCGATGCGCGGCGGAGCGGGCGTGCCGCGATCGACGCGCAGATCACGACCGGTGATGGCGGCCGTTGCGAACGCGACATCGGCTATTCCCGCGGCGTAAAGGCCGACGGTGTCCAGATGCCAGGCCAGGCACTTCATGCCGACAGTGGGGATAAGCCGGTACGACGGCTTGAAGCCCGCAACGCCGCAAAAGGCCGCTGGACGTATGACCGAGCCCGCCGTTTGACTGCCGAACGCAATCGGCACCATCCCGGCGGCGACGGCCGCCGCCGAACCCGATGATGAGCCACCCGGCGTATGCGCAAGATTCCGCGGATTGCGCGTGCCGGCCGGCACCATAAACGCAAATTGGGTCGTCACCGTCTTGCCGAGGATCAAACCGCCGGCGCGGCGCACCAATGAAACCGCAGCCGCATCAGCGCGGGGTCGGTACCCGGCATAAATCGGCGAGCCGTATTGGGTCGGCAGGTCCGCAGTGTCGTAGATATCTTTGATCCCGACCGGCAGACCGTGCAGCGGCATGATGGCAAGACAAGAGTCATCGGCCGCGCGCCGCGCGCCGTCGAGATCAAGCGTCACAAACGCACCGATCGTGGACTCTTTGGCCGCGATCGCTTCGGCGCAGAGTTCGACGACCGCACGCGGGGTAAGTTCGCCGGCTTCGATGCGGCGGGCAAGATCGAGCGCAGCTAGCATTATTTACCCTCAATCAGCGCCACAATGCGCATGGTCGCGCCGCGCACGACGGGAAATGCAATGTAAGCGGTCGAAGCGGCAACCGGCCAGGCGACGACAAACGCAGAAAGCCAGCGCCGCACGTAGTCGGTCCGAAACCCGATGTTCACGAAGGTCACCGCGGCACTGGCAACGAATACGACGATGCCGGTGGCGAGAATGGGAAAGATAAACCTCGCCTTGCCTTCCACCCGCCACCCTCCCCGTCATCTCGACGATGTGACCCAAATGGCGGCGCACAATCAAGAGCCGCGCGCAGTCGCAACATGGTTAACACACTCTTCGCGCGCGAATGCACGACATCATTGAACAGTCCTTAACGGACTGTCTCGCATTCTCCGGATTATGTCGCGTGGCGTTCAGTGGTCGCTGTTGGGCTCCGCCGTCGTTGCCGCGTTGATCGCGCTTGCCGGCTGCAGCCATTACCTCTTCGGCGAGCGTGAGACGTGGCGACGGGAAGCCGAAGTCGCCTGCCTCAATTCCGGCGCCGTGCAAGAAAGCCCGGAACGCGTACGCATCTCAGCGATCGATGGCCCCGGTATCTGTGGTATGGATTTTCCGCTACGGGTGTCGGCCCTCGGCGACAGTGCGCCGCTTGGCTACGACGACGAGGCGTTGCGTCCACCCGCCGCGATCCCCGACGCCGCGCTGCCGCAGCGATGGCCGTTGGTCCAGTCGAACGCACTTCCGCCGGCGGCGCCGCCCATCCAACCGCATACAGCCACCCGCAATACGGTCCGCCGCCTTCCGGACCGCCGCCTCATGGCTCCCCGCAATACACTTCCGCGCCGCCACCTCAATACGGCATGCAAATTCCTCCGGCACAGACCAGCGCACCGATGTCGCTTTATCCTCCGGGCGTTGCGACGCCTGAAGAAGACGATTTGGGTTTTCAGCCCAGTCCGCCGCGGCCATACGGCAATGCCACCGCGCCACGCACCACCGCACCGCCCGTGACGACTTATTCGTCACAGAGCTATCCGCCACCAAACTACCTTTCACAAAACTATCCGGCGCCTGACTACTCGCAACGCGCCGAGCCGTTGCCGCCCGGCGTTGAGCAACACGTACCGCTCGGTCCGCCCAGTTCGCCGGCGGTGACCGGTGCGGTGGGACCGGTCGCGCTGAGGCCGGCGGCAACGCTCGCGTGCCCCATCGTCTCAGCGCTCGACCAGTGGATCACTGTGGCGGTGCAGCCAGCAGCGTTCCGCTGGTTCCGGCAACCGGTCGTCGAGATCAAACAAATTTCGGCGTATTCCTGCCGCGGAATGAATGGCGACCCCAATGCGCACGTTTCAGAGCACGCATTCGGCAATGCGTTGGACGTCGCGGAATTTATGCTGGCCGACGGTCACAAGATCAGCGTGCAATACGGCTGGCACGGCTCGCCGGAGGAACAAGGCTTTCTCCACGACGTGCAATTGGCGGCCTGCCGGGAGTTCACCACCGTGCTGGCGCCCGGCGCCAACGTCTATCACTACAATCACATTCATGTTGATCTGATGCGGCATTACAACGGTCGTCACATCTGTCAGCCGGCAGCAATACCGGGCGAAGTCGTTGCCGAACGCACTCGCTCACGTTATGCCGCCCAGCATCCTTACGAACCGGGAGTCACCGGATCGATCAAAAGCAGGACCTATTCGCGTGCACTCGGCTACTCAAACGACGACAGCCTGCCGGTCGCGGTTCCTGGCGAGGATTAAATTTTCATTAATCGTTTTTGCGGCTAAGAAAACTCAAGCTAATAGACCTGCCTGTGACTTCGGTCACAGAACCGCATGCCGCTTCAGGCTACATTCAAAACATCGAAATCGTTTCTCAGGAGAACAACAATGCGTAAGACTCTTCTCACAGCACTGGGCGCCGTCGCGCTTCTTTCCGTGGGAGCATTTGCCAATCAGGCCGGAGCAATGACGCTCGCGTCAACGTCGGCGCTTGGCGTTGCGGCTGCGGACAACGGGCTGGTTGAAAAGGCTGCGGTGGTCTGCGGCTATTACGGCTGCGCGCGGGTCCGGCCCCGTTACTACGGATACTATGGCTACGGTTATCGGCCATACGGCTGGTACGGCCGCCGCTGGTACTACTAATGTACTCGACTGGCCGCCGGACGAAGCCGCGCTGCAGCCCAAGGCTGACGCGTGGCTTCGCCGCATTTATTTCCCGGTCTACCGGGATTCGACCTTCTGCATATGCGCGAGCAGCGCAGCGGTCGGCCAACAATCAATTTTGAGCCCGTTGCGCTTCTGATATTCGCCTAGCGCGGCGCGCGTTTTCATCCCTGCTTTGCCATCGATCTTGTCGTGATAGAAGCCGCGCGCGGTGAGAATTTCCTGCATGCGGTCAAGATCGCGCGTCGGGAGCTGCGCAACCTTGCCCCACGGCGTCTGAAACGGCCGCGGATCGATCATGCGATCGCCGAGATGACCGACGAAGAGCACGTAAAGGTCGGAGAAATTGTACTCCTTGATGGCGAAATAATTTTTGGTGGCAAGGAAAGCCGGCCCGTAAAGACCCGCCGGTTGTAAAAGCGACGCGGCCTCGGCACGCTCCGCTGCCGAAATATCGCGGCCATAGGCGGGAACGAAACCAAGCTTGATCCACTCGCCGATCGGTTTGGCGTTTTCCGGAACGCCGATCGTACAATCGACGTTGCCGGGCGGACGCACTTCGTAGGACCAACGGAGATCGCGTTGCCATCCCTTATCGACAAGTTGCTTCGCCGCCGACGCAAGCGCATCCGGCACTGAGTGCCAGATGTCGCGGCGGCCGTCGCTGTCGAAATCGACGGCGTATTTGTAAAAATCCGATGGCAGGAATTGGGTGAGCCCTATGGCGCCGGCCCACGAGCTCTTCATGTCGCCGGGCTTGACGTAGCCGTCTTGCAGCATCTTGAGCGCCAGCAGAAATTCGCCGCGGAATTTATCCTTGCGTTTGCCGAGGTAGGCTTGCGTCGCCAGCACGCGGATGGCGTTGCGCGAATCGTGCGAGCGGCCATAGTCGGTTTCGCGTCCGAAGATCGCGAGCAGAATAGTTGGCGGTACGCCAAACTGGCGCTCGATGCCAGCGAGCTGCGAACGGTACTGATAGAGGAGCTTGCGGCCTTCTGCCGCGAGGCGTGCGATCGATGCTTCTTTCAAGTAATCGGCCGGCGTCTGGACGAATTCGGCCTGTCCCGCCGCCGCCGGTTCCGATCGTCCCGGCACGACAAGTTCGGGGAGCGACAAGTCAGGCTCGAGCCCGCGCGTGGCCATATCGAAGGTCGCGCGCGAAACGCCGAGTTCCTGTGCCTGCGGCCACAGCGATTGCAGCCAGGTCTGGAAAGCCGCATCCGCCGCCGATGCGCTGTCACCGTAAGCAAGCGCGCCAAACAAGGCGGCACAAAGAAAATACGAGGCGAATCTCATCGCCCCGTACTGTCACCAGCGTCGACGAAATGCAATCGCTTATGACGCCTTGGCCTGCGGCCGCGGCTGCGGCGCGGTTTTCTGAAAGCTCGGCCGCGCGGCAAGGCGGTCGAAGTAGGCCGACAGCGATTTTGCGCCGGCTATGGCGCTTCCGGATTCGGGAAAATTCTTCAGGTACGCCAGGATCGGCATCACGTTGATGTCGGCGAAGGTGAAGCTGTCGCCGGCGAGGAAGCCGCCTTTCGCAACGGTGCGATCGAGCAGCTCTATCTCCCCTTTGACCGCGGGTACGACGGCGTCGATGGTCTTGCGATCCGGCGAACCGTCGCTGCCTTTCGGAAAAATATAGTTGAGCAAATAGGTGCGGACCAGCGTTCCGTCGATTCTCGTGTTCACCAACGACACCCATTGCTCGGTAAGCGCGGCGTGGCGCGGATCCGTCGGTATCAGCTTCGCTCCGGGAAAGGTGAGGTCGAGATAGGTGGCGATCGCTTTTGACTCGCACAGTTCAAAATCGCCGTGGCGCATCACAGGCACTTTGCCGAACGGATGAATCGCGTCGACGTCTGTCGAATGCGGAGGTGATTGCTTCAGATCGTAAGGGATCGATTTTTCTTCGCACACCATGCGGACCGCCCGCGTATAGGTCGAGGGCGCCGGACCGATGATCTCAACATTTGGCATGTTCAACTCCTAGACTGATGCCGAACCGTCGGCGACGGCTCGCAGACACGCAGCTGCACGGCTTCGAACGGTGGTTATCCTAGTCACTCGCTGGCGCTCCGGGAGTAACAAGATTGTCGGGAATCCGGAGCGAGAAATTACTTTACCAAGCGGTTAACTTTAGTGGTCCGATGAAAAGAGTCAAGCGGGCAGCCCCCGGCAGGGTGCTCCGGCGAGCCTATCGCACGGCCATGATAAAGAGCCGTGGGAATTTCAGCAGCACCTTGCCGTCGACGCGCGGCTTGTAGGCACCGACAATTTTTTCCGTATAGGCGGCGAGAAATTGCTCGCGCGTACCGGCATCGAGCAGCGACAAGTATGGCTGCAAGGATGAGCCCTTGAACCATTCGACAATCGCCTGCGGCGTCGCCATGACGTGATTGTAAATGCTGTGCCAAATGTCGATGTGCGCGCAGGCCGGTTTGAGCAGATCGTAATAGGCGTCGGACGGCAGCATGTCGGCGCGGGGAACGGCGGTGGCGAGCTTGGCCGCCCACGGGCCGTTCGCGGCCACTTCGCGCTGCAGCACGTTGGGCGGTTCACCAGTGTTATCCGGCATTTGCACCGCGAGCACGCCACCGAACGGCAAAGCTTCGAGCAGCCGCCGCAACACGCGCGGATGATCGGGCACCCACTGAAAGGCCGCGTTGGCAAACAGAAGATCGGCGTGCTGTTCAGGCGTCCAGGTCGCGATATCGCCCTCGACGAATTTGCATTTCGGCAGCCGCTCGCGCGCCTTGCGCAGCATATCCGGCGAAGAATCGAGACCGACGACTTCGGATTCCGGAAAACGCTCGATCAGAAGTTCGGTTGAGTTTCCCGGTCCGCAGCCAAGGTCCACCGCAAGCCGCGGGCGTTGCAACGGCACCTGCGCCAGGAGATCGCGCGGCGGACGAGTGCGTTCATCCTCGAACTTGAGATATTGCCGTGCGTTCCAATCGTCCATCGGCCCTGCTCGCATCACTCGGCAGGCGCGGCATGCTCTGCGGCAAACGCCTTTTGTTTGGCCCGATCCGTTGCCAGTAACACATAGGCCGCCGGAACCACGAACAGCGTGAATAGCGTGCCGATCGCGAGCCCGGCGGCGATAACAATTCCCATTTGAACGCGGGAGACGGCGCCGGCGCCGCTGGCCGTAATCAACGGGACTACGCCAAGCACCATGGCTGCGGTCGTCATCAGGATCGGACGCAGCCTGATGCCAGCGGCCATTTCAACGGCCTCACGCTTGCCTCCCCCTTCGGCCTGCAAGTCGTTGGCAAACTGCACGATCAAGATGCCGTGCTTGCTGATCAGGCCCATCAGCGTCACCAGTCCCACTTCGGTGTAAATGTTGAGCGAAGCGCCGCCGAACCCGAGGCTGATAAAGATCAACGCGCCGGCAATCGACATCGGCACCGAGACCAGGATGATGACCGGATCGCGAAAACTTTCAAACAGTGCAGCCAGCGCCAGGAAGATGATGATCAGGGCGAAACCGAATGTGGTGACGAAACCGCTGCTCTCTTGAATGTATTGACGGCTGAGGCCGCCGTAATCAATTGAATAGTCTCGCGGCAGCAGGCGCGCGGCCAGATTTTGCAGGTACGCCAGAGCATCGCCCTGCGGGACACCCGGCATGGCGACGCCCTGGATCGTTGCGCTGTTGAGCTGCTGGAAGTGATTGAGTGACTCCGGAACCGTCTTCGTAGAGACGGTCGCGATGGTCGACAGTGGTACAAGCGTCCCATCGGCAGTGCGGATGTGGTAGTCGAGGAGCTGCCTTGGATTCAAGCGAAACCGCTGCTGCACCTGCGGAATGACCTTATAAGAACGCCCGCTCATGCTGAAGTAGTTGACATAGCCGCCGCCTAGCATTGATGCCAGCGCGCCGCCGACGTCGCTCATTTTCAATCCGAGCTGTGCCGTCTTGTCGCGATCGATGCTGATATTGGATTGCGGATTGTCGATCTTCAGGTCGGAATCAAGAAAGATAAAATTTCCGCTGTGCTGCGCTTCCAGCAGAAATTTTTGCGCGATGTCGTACAAGCGCTCAAACGGTTCGGTCGTGCCGATGACAAACTGAACCGGCAACCCGATGCTTCCCGGAAGCGGCGGCGGCTGAAAAGCAACGACGCGGATGCCTGCGATTTTGCTGAGCTCCTGCTGGACGACAGGCTGCAGAGCGTTACTGGATTTCGAGCGAGCATCCCAAGGCTTCAATGCCATGCCCGAGATCGATTGGCCGGGTGTGTCGATTTGAAAGACGTGTTCGGTCTCCGGGTGCCGAAAGAAGATCTCGTAGACTTCATGCGAGTAGAGCTGCCGCTGCTTGAGCGTTGCATCGGGCGCCGCGATCGATTGCGAAAGGATGACGCCCTGGTCTTCCTGGGGAGCAAGTTCGGTATGGGCGGTTATGAACAGGAAGTAGATGCTCGACAGCACCACCAATGCGAATACGACCGTCACCGGCAGATAGTTCAAGCTGCTATGCAGGCGCCGCTCGTAGGCGCCGCGCAACCATGTGAATGCGCGATCGATATAATATGTCAGCTTCTCTTCCCAGCCGCGGTGCGCCGGATCGGGGGCCTTGAGCAGACGAGAACACAGCATCGGCGAAAGGGTCAGCGCGACCACACCCGAGACCGTGACCGCGCCTACCAGGGCGAACGCGAACTCGGCGAACAGGGCGCCAGTCAGTCCGCCCTGGAATCCGATCGGCACGTAGACCGCACCGAGGACGACGGTCATGGCGATGATCGGCCAGCCGAGTTCGCGGGCCGCGGCAATTGCCGCTGGAACCGGCGCCACGCCTTCCTCAAGGTGGCGGCTGACGTTTTCGACGACGATGATGGCGTCGTCGACGACCAGCCCGATCGCGAGCACCAAAGCCAGCAGGGTGAGCAGGTTGATCGAATAGCCAAGCGCCAGAAGGATGATCAAGGTGCCAACCAGCGACAGCGGGATGGCGACAGTCGGTATCAGCGATGAGCGTACCGAGCCCAAGAACATGAACACGACCACCGTGACGATGATCAAGGCCTCGACCAGGCTCAGCACCACCTCGTAGATGGCGGAATTCACGAACTCGGTGGAATCGTAGACGATGGCCCCATCGAGGCCGCGCGGCAATTGCGCGTGAATGTCGGGCCAGATGCGGCGCACGCCGTGAACAACTTCAAGAAGATTGGCCGCGGGCGCGACCTGAACCCCGATATAGACCGCTTGCTTGCCGTCAAACCCGACCTCGGTTTCGTAGTCTTCGGCGCCGAGCGAAACGTTGGCGACGTCTTTCAGGCGGACGACCGCTCCATTGCTCTGCTTGATAACGAGGTTGCGGAATTCTTCGGCGGTATGCAGGCCGGTTGACGCAGTCAGATTGACCTGCACCATCTGGCCTTTGGTGTTGCCGATGCCGGAAATGTAGTCGTTCGCGGTAAGCGCCTGGCTTACGTCGGTCGCGGTCAGCCCGAACGCCGCAAGCTTTTGTGGGTCAAGCCAGGCGCGCAAGGCGAACACTTTCTGCCCAAGTAATTCCGCGGTCTGCACGCCCGGTATGGTTTGCAGCTTCGGCTGCACGACGCGCGTCAGGTAGTCGGTGATCTGGTTCGGCGCGAGCGTATCGCTGTCGAAACCCAAATACATGGCGTCGATGGTCTGGCCGATCTTGACGGTGAGGACTGGTTGCTGCGTGCCGGTCGGCAACTGATTGAGCACCGACGCGATCTTGGTATTGATCTCGGTCAGCGCTTTGTCGGCGTCGTAGTTGAGCCGCAGGTAGACCGTTATCGTCGACGTGCTGCTTTGGCTGGTCGACGTCATGTAGTCGATGCCATAGGCCTGGGCGATGGCGATTTCGAGCGGTGTGGTGATGAAGCCCGCCACCACGTCGGGATCAGCGCCGTAATAGGTCGTGGTGACGGTCACGACCGCATTCTCGGTGCGCGGATATTGCAGCACTGGCAGCGAATAGTAGGCGCGCACGCCGAGCACCAGAATCAAAAGACTGATGGTCGAGGCCAATACCGGCCGCCGAATGAAGATGTCGGTGAAGTTCATGATACCGCCCGGCTATCGATCGATCGGCACCGGCGCCGCGTCCGCCGTTGGCGTCACCGAATTGTCGATCAAAACGACTGATCCATTGTGCAGTTTGATCTGGCCGGCACTTACGACCTGATCGCCATCGTCGACGCCCTTGAGCACGGCAACCTGATCGCCACGCGTCGGCCCGACGACGACGAAGGCCTGCCGCGCCGTCAGTTGCGGCTTGCCGTCGGCGTTGTTGCCCTTCGATTCAACGATATAGACGGTATCGCCATATGGATTGTAGGTGATCGCCGTTTGCGGCAGCGTGACGTAATTTTGTGGCGCTCCGGTCGTGATCTCGACTGTTGCGTACATTCCGGGAAGCAGCTTGTGATCGTGATTTTTCAGCGTCGCACGGACCTGGACGTTGCGGCTGCCGATATCGACCTTCGGATTGATCGCCGAAATCTCGCCGACGAACGTCTGATCCTTGAAGGCATCGATCTTCACGGTTACCGTTTGCCCGAGGCTGACCTGATCGGCCGCCTGCTGCGGTACAAAAAAATCCGCATAGATTGGGTCGAGCGCCTGCAGCGTGACGATCACTGTACCGGGACCGAGATACTGTCCGAGATCAACGGCGCGAATGCCGAGATGACCGGCAAAGGGCGCGCGTAACAGCTTCTTGTCGATGATGGCTTGCTGCTGCGCCACTTGCGCCTGCGCGTTTTTCAGGTTAGCGGAATCGGTGTCGAGCGTCGCCTGGCTGACCGCCTGCATCTTGAACTGCTTCTGGTCGCGCTCGTACGTAATGTCGCTCAGCTCCGCCATCGCCTGCAGCGAATGAAGTCGCGCGACGTCGTCCGCGGTACGCAGCTTGATAAGCAGCGCGCCCTCTTCGACATCGTCGCCGGAATTAAATGTTATCGATTCGACGACGCCGGAAACCTCCAGCGACAAATCGGCGCCCTTCACGGCGCGCAAGCTGCCGACCGCCTCGATCTTGGGCTGCCATTCGCTGTAGGCAGCTTTGGTGACGGAGATGGTCTGCGGCGGGTTACTCAGGGCGCCGATGAATTTCTTGATCATGATGCCCTTGAACACCTGGAATCCGAAGATTCCACCGAACACGATGGCGACCGCCACGAGCATGATCACCATGCGCTTGATCATTTACCGGACTCCAGTTTGAACGGCGGCGGTCGGTCGCTCGCCGCTTGAACGATTTGCGGTTCGGGGCTGTATGGGTCGGGCGCCACATCGCTGCGGTTCCACCAGCCGCCACCAAGCGCCTGGAACAAAGCGGCGGTGTCGGCAAAGCGGGCCGCCTGCGCCTGCACCAAAGCGAGCAGCGCCTGCTGGTAGCTGCGTTCCGCGTTGAGCAGGACCACATAGGTGATCGCGCCGAGGCGATACTGGCCGCGCGTGAGATCGAACGTGTCAGAGGCCGCGCGCACGGCGTGCTGCTGTGCCTTGAGCGTGGCGGCGTCCAATTGCAATGCGCGGAGCACATCAGCAACGTTCTGAAACGCGATGATTACGGTGTTCCGATATTGTGCGTCGGCCTTATCAAAGCCGGCTCTCGCCGCGCGTTCCTGGTGCAAAAGCGTAAAGCCATGAAAGATCGGCTGCGTACCCGCCACTCCAAGGCTCCAGACCGCGGTCGCCGGGGTGAATAGCGTCGCCGCCGTCAGTGCAGCACTGCCAACATCTCCGGTGATAGTGAATTGCGGCAGCCTGTTGGCGATGGCGACACCGATTTGCGCGCTCGCCTGTTGCAACTGCGCTTGCGCGGCGCGGACGTCGGGTCGCTGTTGAACCAGCCGCGACGGCAAGCTCACCGGCAACTTCGTAGGCAAACGGAATTTCGCCAGCGTGAGATGCTCGCGCAGCGTTTCACTCGGGAAGCGGCCGATCAACGCCAACAGCACGTGATGTTGCTGCTCGAGTTGCTTTTGCAGCGGCGGCAAACTTGCCTCGGTCGTCGCCACTTCCGATTCCTGTTGCAGCACGTCGGCGCGGTTGGCTGCGCCCACTTCGAATTGATTGCGGACCACCCCTAACTGGTCGCTTTCCGCTTTGATGATGTCCTGCGTTGCTCCGATCTGGCCGCGCAGCGAGGCCTCCTGAATCGCTGCCGTCACCACGTTTGCAGTCAGCGTCAAATACGTTGCTTCGAGCGCGAAGCGCTGGTTCTCGGCAGCGGCTGCGCTCGCTTCGATCGCGCGTCGCTGGCCGCCGAAGACATCCGGGGTATATGAGACGTTTACTGTCGCCTGGAACAGATTGAAGGTTTCCGTGTTACCGGGAAAACCGAACTCCGCCGGCGACAAGCCTTGCCGCACGAACGAGCCGTTGGCGTCGAAACTCGGCAGCATGGTGCCGGCCTGCGCGTAAAGTATCTCCTTGGCCTGCCACAACGCCGCTTGCGCCGCCTGCAGGTTAGGATTGGCGCGAAGTGCTTCGGCAATCAGAGCGTCGATCTCCTTTGAGTGGAATACCGTCCACCACTCGGCCGGAATGTCGCGGCCGCTAACGAACCCTTGCGACTCCCCGCCGGCAACCGGCGCTGAGGTCGTCGCCGCCAGCGCTTGTTCCGGCGTATAGCCGCTGACCGGGGGAGCTGGTGGCGGCGCAAAATCGGGACCGACCGCGCAGGCTGCCAATGCCGACAACAGCGCCGCAATGCCCACAGCCCTCGGCGCTAAGAAGCCATGGGCCAAATGCTTAGCCGCGCCAGCCGGCCAGCTGTGGCGCCACCTGAACAACCCCACCCAAATGCGCACTTAATCCACCCTTAACAAAGGCAGATTAGTTATTTACTATCCGGTTAGTCAATAACTTGACTTCGTCGTGAGCGGGGGTCGTCCGATGACTGACTTGATGGAAGGCCGCACCGAAACCAGGCGCCGCCGCAAGGCCGAGCGCCCGCAGGAAATACTCGAAGCCGCCTTCACCGAATTTTCGCGCAACGGCTACGCCATGACGACGCTCGATCACATCGCCGCGCGCGCCGGCGTAACCAAAGGCACGATTTACGTCTACTTCGAGAACAAGGAACACTTGTTCATCTCGATGGTGCGCGAGCTGATGAAGGCAACGCTCGACACCGTGCAAGACATGTTTGAACGTCACGACGGCTCGACCGCCGATCTATTGCGGGCACAGTTCAGTTTCATCTACGAACACATCGTTGAAGACCGGCGGCGGCGCGAAGTGGTGCGCATGCTGATTGCCGAGGCGTCGCGTTTCCCGGCGCTGGCCGACCGCTACCACGAGGAAATTCATCGCCCCTGCGTGGAATTGCTCCAGCAGGCGATTCAGCGCGGCATGGATCGGGGCGAAATCCGGCGCTCTGCAATAACGGAGTGTCCTTTGGTCATCATCGCTCCAATCGCGCTGGTCGACGTCTGGATGATGATGTTCGACGATCGCCATCCGCTGGACATGAGGGCGTATTTCAACGCCCACCTCGATCTGGTGCTCAACGGCCTGCTGACGAAGTGATCCTCGGAGCGCATTGAACGCGCGCGATCTAACGTGAAAATTTCTTGTACTTGATCCGGTGCGGAATAACGGTGTCGGTTCCCAGACGCCGCATTTTGTCCTGCTCGTAATCCTGAAAATTGCCTTCAAACCACTCGACATGGCTGTCGCCCTCGAAGGCGAGGATGTGGGTCGCGATGCGATCGAGGAACCAGCGGTCATGGCTGATAATCACGGCGCAGCCGGCAAAATCCTCCAGCGCCTCTTCCAGCGCGCGCAGCGTATCGACGTCGAGATCATTGGTGGGCTCGTCGAGCAGGAGCAGGTTGGCGCCGGACTTTAGCATCTTGGCGAGATGAACGCGGTTACGCTCGCCGCCGGACAGCGACCCGACTTTCTTCTGCTGGTCAGCGCCTTTGAAATTAAATGCCGCGCAATAGGCGCGCGAATTGACCTCGCGCTTGCCGAGCTGGATCTGATCGAGACCGCCCGAAATTTCCTCCCACACCGTTTTCTTACCATCGAGGGTATCGCGCGATTGATCGACGTAGCCGAAATGCACCGATTCGCCGACTTTGATGGTGCCCTGGTCGGGCCTTTCCTGCGCCGTGATCATCCGGAACAACGTGGTCTTGCCGGCGCCGTTCGGCCCGATGATGCCAACGATACCGCCGGGCGGCAGTTTGAAAGTGAGGTCGTCAATCAGCAAATTGTCGCCAAAACCCTTTTTCAGGTGTTCGAAATCGACGACGTTCTGCCCGAGACGCTCGGCGACCGGGATCACGATCTGCGCAGTTTGAGTCTGCTTCTCGCCAGCCTTTTTCAGCAACTCCTCATAGCGCTCATAACGCGCTTTGGATTTTGCCTGCCGCGCGCGCGGAGAGGCGGCGATCCATTCCTGTTCGCGCGCCAAGGCGCGTTGCCGCGCCTCTTCTTCCCGGCCTTCCTGTTCGAGCCGCTTCTGCTTCTGCGCAAGCCAGGCCGAATAATTGCCTTCGTAAGGGATGCCGCGGCCGCGATCGAGTTCGAGAATCCAGCCGGTGACGTTGTCGAGAAAATAGCGGTCGTGGGTGACAATAAGGATGGCGCCCGGATAATTGCGCAAATGCCCCTCGAGCCACATCACCGATTCCGCGTCGAGATGGTTGGTCGGTTCATCAAGCAGCAAAAGCTCGGGCTGCTCCAACAACAGCCGACAAAGCGCAACCCGTCGCCGCTCGCCGCCTGAAAGCTTCGTCACGTCGGCATCATCCGGGGGGCAGCGCAGCGCATCCATCGCCAGATCGACTTTGGAATCGAGGTCCCACAGCCCCTTGGCTTCGATTTCATCCTGAAGCCTGGTCATCTCGTCGGCGGTTTCGTCCGAATAGTTGACGGCAATCTCGTTATAGCGATCGACAATGGCCTTCTGCGGCGCAACGCCTTCCATGACGTTATCGCGGACCGATTTAGCCGGATCAAGCTGCGGCTCCTGCGGCAAGTAGCCGACACGAGAACCTTCGGCGGCCCAGGCTTCGCCGGTAAATTCCGAGTCGAGGCCGGCCATGATGCGAAGCAGCGTCGATTTGCCGGCGCCGTTGACGCCAAGCACCCCGATCTTGGCATCGGGATAGAATGACAGATTGACGTTCTCCAGGATCTTCCGGTTGCCGGGATAGGTCTTGGAGAGCCCCTGCATATGATAAATGAACTGGCGGGCCATTTTGGTCCGGGCTAGAGCGCCCTGCCTTTGTTCTAGGGCGCGTCGCGCCGATTTCTGGAAGTCGCCGTGATGTAATGGGCGCGTAGGTAAACGGCAAGCTAGCGCAAGGTCAATCTCGTAACGCCTCGTAAAGTCTGAATGACTTTCCGTCGCGCACCCGAACCGGACGCGGCAATTTCGTACCGAATTTTAATGATTTGTCGCCGAAACTTTACGGCAAATCCGTGCCTTTGCGGCCTCGCGCCTGTCGGCGCCCGCCGTGCAATGTGGCACGCCAGTAGCGCGGGAGCGCATCATGCGCTGGAACCTTTCCGACAATATCCGCGAACTGTCGCGGACCTTCGGGCAACTGCGGAACACGTATCGGCCGGAACTGCATTACATGCGGGGGCCCGGGCCAAAATGGCACGCCAAACGCGCTGGAATCGCGCCCAAGCCCATGGCGGGCCGGCCTGATGCTGAGCCCGCGCTCGAGATGGCCGAGGCTAGCACCTAGTCGCGGTGGTTCCCCCGCCACGGGGACATTCCGGCGGCGCCATCTGAATCGATGAGCCTGAAGGCGCAGGACACGCGCCGAGAGTGTCGATAAATTCCGGCTCGTACCCTTTTGGCGCCCTCCGACCGACCCGAGGAACTCATGCCGCTTCGCTGCGCAATTCTTGACGATTACCAGAACGTCGCGCTGAAGATGACGGATTGGTCGAGCGTTACACGAGACGTCGAGATCAAGGCGTTCACTCAACATCTTGGCGCCCGGGACGAGGTCATAGCGGCGCTCAAAGACTATGCCATTGTCTGCGCCATGCGCGAGCGCACCGCCTTTCCGCAGGCCGTGATCGAAGCCCTGCCCGGTCTCAAACTTCTGATCACCACCGGCATGCGCAATGCCTCCATCGATCTCGAAGCTGCCAAAGCGCAAGGTGTCGTCGTCTGCGGCACGCCGGGCTTCGGCAACGCCACCGCAGCCATCGCTACCGGACTGATGCTCGAACTCGCGCGTCACATCGGTTACGAGAACGCGCGGCTCAAGGCCGGCGCGCCCTGGCAAGCGACCATCGGCGTTGATCTTGAAGGCATGACGCTCGGGCTCCTTGGGCTCGGCAGGCTCGGCACTCGCATGGCCGACATCGGCCACGTGTTCAAAATGAACATCATCGCCTGGAGCCAAAACCTCACGCCCGCGAAGTGCAGCGAGGTTGGCGTCGAGTACGTTGCCCGCGATGAGTTGTTCCGCCGCGCCGATTTTCTGTCAATCCACACACAATTATCGCCACGCACGCGCGGTCTGATCGGCGCCAGCGAACTCGGCCTGATGAAGAAAAGCGCTTACCTCATCAACACCTCGCGCGGACCGATCGTCGACGAGGCAGCGCTGGTTGCCGCCTTGCGGGACAAACGGATCGCCGGCGCAGGTCTCGACGTATTCGATATCGAACCGCTGCCGATCGAGCATCCGTTGCGCAAGCTCGACAATGTCGTGATCACCCCACACCTGGGCTATGTCGCCGAACAAAATTACCGGGCCTATTTCGCCGGCATGGTCGAGGACGTCCGCGCCTTCCTCGATGGCAAGCCGGTGCGCGCTCTGACGTAACTTTCAAGTTCGGCGCCCTCGTCACCCGTGGCGGATTTTGAGGGCAAGGATCATCGCCGTCATTGCCAGGGTAACGATGCTCGAGCCGATCAGCGGACCGTCAGCGATCGCCAAACCATAGATCAGCCAAAACAAGACACCGAGTACGCACAACCACGTACCCGGCAATGAAATGGCGCGGGTCTCGCGGTCGCGAATGATCTTTATGGTCTGCGGCACCCAACATAAAGTGGTCAACACCGCCCCGGTTGCTCCGGTGGCATCGACAAGCCACGGCGCCATCATTCCCTTCCTGTTTCAACCATGCCCCAAACTCCCGTGGGGTCCAGGCGGGCAGCGCCGCGAATCAGCTTAATTTTACTGACTGGTTCATGTGGGCTGGATGACACGGCTCGCGGCCGCGAGCGCCGCCTGGACCAAATCGTATGCGGCGCGGCTGACCAAGAATGTCATCCGATCGTCACGCATGAATCGTAGAACCATCAAGGCGTTGGGTTAGATTTGTACCCAGGGTTTGCTGGCTGGCAAACAGTGTTGCGCGCACCCGACAGCGTCTCCAACGCTTGCAGACAACGACATGAACGTTTCCGAGCATACCGCCAGAGTCTTCGACACCGACCTCATCAAGCTCACCCAGTTGGTTGCGCAGATGGGTGGCTTTGCTCAAAAGCAGATCACAAACTCGATCGACGCACTCACGCGCCGCGATGTCGGTCTGGCGCGTCAGGTCATTGCCGCCGACGCCACGGTCGACGCTCTGCAGCGGCAGATCGAGGACAAGGCGATCGCGACGATCGCCTTGCGCCAACCGATGGCGATCGATCTGCGCGCGCTGGTGGCGATGCTGCGGATCTCCAACGACCTTGAGCGTGTCGGAGACTTGGCGAAGAATATTGGCAAGCGAGTCATCGCCGTGAGTGGCGACAATTCACAGCGAACGCTGATGCGCGGCCTCAAGCACATGGCCGCGCTTGTGGTGTCACAGCTGGCGGCGGTGCTCGACAGTTTCGTCGATCGTAATCCAAACAAAGCGCTGCAGGTCTGGGCTGCCGACAAGGAAGTGGATGCGCTCTACGTTTCGCTGTTCCGGGAATTGCTGACCTATACGATGGAGGATCCCGGCACTATCTCGATGTGCATTCACCATCTGTTTTGCGCCAAGAATATCGAGCGCATCGGCGACCATGCCACCAACATCGCCGAAGCGGTGCATTACATGGTCGAAGGTCATGCGATTGCCGGCGAGCGCCCCAAAGGCGACACATCGAGCTACGTCGGCGAGACCTTGCTGATGCCGAGCAAGGTGCTGGCTTAGAGCGCCTTCGGCCTTCAGGCGTAAACCGCTAGCCGCCGTTCTCGAAATGGCCGCGCGTGCCTTCAAGGTTCGCGTTCGCAGCCGCTGTTAACCTCTCATTAGGGTTAACATTCTATTGCTGAGCCCTCTGCGGCGGCCGTGTGCTCGACGCCATGTGCCTCATTCGGCGGCAATCGAGATGCCATCTGACGCCAGGAAAAGTGACCCCATTGCGCGCTTGTTAGTCTCGGCCACCCTTCTTGCCGTGATCGCGGCAGCGGCGGCCGGATGCCAAACAACACAAAGTACCGAAACCACAGGCTCGCTGCCGGTCGCCCCGATTGCGGCGGCTAATCGCTCGGATGCCGACTGGCGGCGCGACGTTCAAGTCTATGGAGAGAAGTATCGCGCCGATCCGACAAAACTCGACGTGGCCATGCCATACGCGCAGGCGTTGCGCGCCACCGGACAGCGCGCCCAGGCGGTCGCGGTCCTTGAGCGAGCGTCAATCGAAAACCCGCATGACAAGGCCGTGCTCGGCGCCTACGGCCGTGCCCTCGCCGAGGCAGGAAATCTCAATCAGGCTCTCGAAGTCCTCGAGCGCGCGCACTCGCCCGACCAGCCCGATTGGCACATCCTGTCCGCGCAAGGTGCCGTGCTCGATCAAATGGGCCGGCACATCGATGCGCAACGCCTCTATTTGACGGCACTGAAGATCGTTCCGGAAGAGCCATCCGTGCTCTCGAATCTCGGCCTCTCTTACGCGCTCGCCAAAGATCTGCGCAATGCCGAGGCGACTTTACGTCGCGCCGCAGCGCATCGCCCGGTCGATACGCGGGTAAGACAAAACTTGGCTCTCGTGGTCGGCTTGGAAGGGCGCTTCAAGGAGGCAGAGACAATCGCCCGTGCCGATTTGCCCCCTAACGAGGCCGCAGCCAACGTCGCCTACCTTCGGCAAATGCTCGACCGCCGCAAGGACCTCCGCGAGCTAGGCCGAAACCCACGATCCATCGACGGGCCGGGCTAACGTTTTAATGCAGGCCCATGACCTTGATCGCTGCCGGGCCGAGAATGACTACAAACAGGACCGGCAGGAAGAACAGGATCATCGGTACCGTGAGCTTCGGCGGCAACGCTGCAGCCTGCTTCTCCGCCTCCGACATCCGCGCATCACGGTTTTCCTGCGACAGCACCCGCATGGTCGTACCCAGCGGCGTCCCGTAGCGTTCGGCCTGCTGCAAGGCAAGACACACCGACTTCACCCCCTCGAGCCCTGTGCGCTGCGCGAGGTTGTCGTAAGCCTGACGGCGATCAGGCAAATAAGAAAGCTCCGCTGTCGTGAGCGTAAGCTCCTCGGCCAGCGGGATCGATTGCGATCCAATCTCCTCGCTGACTTTGTGAAAGGAAGTCTCGACCGACATACCGGATTTAATGCAGATCAAAAGCAGGTCCAGTGCATCTGGAAACGCCCGCTTGATCGACATCTGCCGCCGCCCGATCTTGTTCTTTAGAAAGAGATTCGGACTCAGCATGCCGAAATAGGCCGCACCGATCGCGATGCCGATCTTGATGATCGTCGGTTGCTCGAGATGGATCACGACGTACATGTAGAACAACGATGCCATCAGCATGGCGACCGGCATCACCATGCGGAAGAACAAATAAGTGACGTAGGGCGCTTGCCCGCGGTATCCAGCCTGCACCAGCTTGATCCGGGCGTCTTCCTGCCCGACCCATTTGGTGAGGTTGAAATTCTCGACCACAGTCTTCATGTACGCCTTAGGCGATTGGCGCAGCGTCACTTTACTGTTCCGCGCCAGCCGCTCGCGTTCACGCAGCCGAATTTTCTCTCGCTCGAACGCCACCGCCTTCATCCGCGTGGACAGCGTATCTTTTGCCAACAGCGGCATTGCAAGCGTCAGTACCGTTGCGCCGGCCGCTATTGCAGCGAGCAGCATGGTGAGAAAATGCGGTTCGAAGTAATGATCAAGCAACTGATACATGGCGGAACTTTAGAAGTCGAAATTGATCATCTTGCGCATCACGAAAATGCCGACTGACATCCAGACGGCGCTGCCGGCCATCATCATGCGGCCGAGCGGCTCGGTCCATAACAGCGACATGTATTGCGGGCTCGTGATGTAGACGAGCGCCATGACCGCGATCGGCAACGCACCGATGATCGATGCGGACGCTTTTGCTTCCATCGACATGGCCCTGATTTTGGCTTTCATCTTCTTACGGTCGCGCAGCACGCGTGACAGATTGCCGAGCGCTTCGGAGAGATTGCCGCCGGCGCGCTGTTGGATGGAGATGACAATGCCGAAGAAGTTCGCTTCAGGAAGCGGCATGTGCTCGTAAAGCCGCTGGCACGCATCGCCAAGCGGGATGCCGATCGTTTGCGTGTCGATGATGCCGCGCATTTCGCTGCGAACAGGCTCATCGGCTTCGGCGGCGATCAGCTTGAGGCTGTCGAGCAACGGCAGACCGGCCTTGATGCCCCGAACAATGACGTCCACAGCATCCGGAAAGGTTTCGAGGAAGCGCGATTCACGCCGTTTTTTCAGGAACGACAATATCCAAAACGGCAGCCCGCCACCGGCGGCGAACCCCAAGCCCAACGCGGCCAGTACACCGGTGCCCATTATAAATGCCACCAGGAAGACAACGGCGCCCAGGGCGCCGGCGGTCATCATGAAGCGGCGCGTCGACCAGTCGAGCCCGGCCCGCGCGATACGAACGGATAGCGGCACACGCTTGGCGGTCTTTTGCCGGGCCTCAAGTTGCTTGAGCGTACCCTCGACTTGTTCGCGTCGCGACTTCTGAACTCCGCGAACCGGGCGTTGCGCCACCGGTTCGGAGCGGGCGACACTCGCCATGCGACGCGCCGCCGTGCGCTCGCCGGAAAGCAACGGATAGAGGAACACCCAACCCACCCCACCGATCGCAACTGCGACCATCAGGAAAAGACCGTAGGTTTGCATGATGCCCAATCCCCCTTTCAGTTTCTAAGTCGCGCGGCGCCCTGCGCCGCGTCGAGAGCGGCCGCAAGCCGGACGTCTTCGCCATAATACCGCGCACGGTCCCAAAACTTCGGACGGCCGATTCCGGTAGACCGATGTTCACCCATGAGGTTGCCGTTAGCGTCCTCGCCGAGAATGTCATAAAGAAACAAATCCTGAGTGATGATGACGTCACCCTCCATACCCATGACTTCGGTGACATGCGTGATACGTCGCGAACCGTCACGCAAACGCGCGGCTTGAATGACGACATCGATGGAACCGCAGATCATTTCCCGGATCGTGCGCGACGGAAGCGAATACCCGCCCATCGTAATCATGGATTCAAGGCGCGAGAGCGCTTCGCGCGGCATGTTGGCGTGCAACGTGCCCATCGAACCGTCGTGGCCGGTGTTCATCGCCTGCAACAGGTCGAAGGCTTCCGGTCCGCGCACCTCGCCAACGATGATCCGCTCGGGCCGCATGCGCAGACAATTGCGCACCAGGTCACGCATCGTGATCTGGCCCTCGCCTTCGAGGTTCGGCGGCCGCGTCTCCAGACGGACCACGTGCGGTTGCTGCAGCTGCAATTCCGCCGCATCTTCGCAGGTGACGATGCGCTCATCATCATCGATGTAACGGGTCAAACAGTTCAACAGCGTGGTTTTGCCCGAGCCGGTGCCTCCAGAGATCAAAACATTCACCCGGCAGCGGCCGATGATCTTGAGAATTTCCGCCCCTTCGGCTGAGACCGAGCCGTAGCGGATGAGCTGCTCAAGGGTGAGCTTGTCCTTCTTGAATTTCCGGATCGTGAGCGCCGGGCCGTCGATCGCCAGCGGCGGTACGATCGCGTTGACGCGCGAGCCGTCCGGCAACCGGGCATCGCAGATCGGCGAGGACTCGTCGACGCGACGGCCGACCTGACTGACAATGCGCTGGCAGATGTTCAGTAGTTGCTGGTTGTCACGGAATCGGATGCCGGTCTTCTGGATTTTGCCGCCGACTTCGATGTAGACCGTGCCGGAGCCGTTGACCATGATATCCGATATCTCATCACGAGCCAGCAGCGGCTCCAGCGGTCCATAGCCGAGCACGTCATTGCAGATGTCGTCGAGCAGGTCTTCCTGCTCCGAGATCGACATCACGATATTCTTGATCGCAATGATCTCGTTGACGATGTCGCGAATTTCCTCGCGAGCGGAATCGGCGTCCAGCTTGGCAAGCTGACCGAGGTCGATCGCTTCGATCAGCGCGCCAAAAATGGTGCCCTTGGTCTCGTAGTAGGTATCGGAACGACGCGGGTCGATCGTGGACGGAATCTGCTGCGGCGAGCTTTCTGGGCCAGCGTTTGCTTTGGCCGCCTGTGGCGCTCCGAGAATTGGCGCCCCGAGACCCGCGGAAGGAAACGGCGTGCGTCCGCCTTCGGAACTGCCGGCGGCGGGCGGGGCTGCATCGGGGAGACCGACCGGTGGTGGCGCGGCCGGACGCGGTGCCGCGGGCAACCGCTCAGCAAGAGCGGGGGCGGTACCACTGCCGTTCGGACGCTTGCCAAACACGAACGCTACTCCGACACTAGATGACAGCAACTATTATCGTTGCAGAAGCTTCTCAAAGAGTGGCGACAACAGGCTCGAACGTTGCTTCTTCGACTCCACGCGGCCGGTCAGCTGCTGCGCCATCTGCCGAAACACCTCGGTAGTTCGATGGCTCGCAGCAATCTCGGCGATCATTTGCCCATTATTCGCCGCCGCGCCGAACAGCTGCGGCTCGAACGGAATCGCCGCGACCGGCTCGCTTTCCAGCGCCTTGGCAAAATCGGCGGCCTTGATCTCCGGCCGCTTCGGCACGCCGATCTGATTGAGGCAGTACAGCGGCCGGTGATCATTCGGCCGCGACGTCTTGAGGAAATCGTAGAGATTCTTGGTGTTGCGCAGGTTGGCGAGATCCGGCGCGGCAACGATGAGGATGTCGTCGGCGCCGACAAGGGTCTGCTTGGTCCAGCCGGTCCACTGATGCGGCACGTCGAGCACGACGCACGGCACCGTGGCGCGCAATGAATTGAAGATCGACTCGAACGCGTCAGCGCCGAAATCATAGACGTGGTCGAGCGTCGCCGGCGCCGCCAGGAGGCTCAAGTGATCGGTGCATTTCGAGAGCAGCCGATCGATGAAGGCGTTGTCGATCCGATCGGGCGAAAATACCGCTTCCGCAATTCCTTGCGGCGGATCCTGGTTGAAGTCGAGGCCGGCCGTGCCAAAGGCGAGATCGAGATCGGTCACGACTGCGTCTAGCGTGAGGTCGCGCGCGATGGAAAAGGCAACATTGTGAGCAATCGTTGAAGCGCCAACGCCGCCTTTGGCTCCCACCACCGCAATGACACGGCCGACGGGCTTGGCGTCGGGGGCCGAGAACAAGCCACAAACTGCACGCACGACCTGAAGCGCGCCAATCGGCGCAATCAAATAGTCGCTGACGCCGCGCCGCACCAGTTCGCGATAAAGTCCGACATCGTTCATGCGCCCGACGATGATGACTCGCGTGGACGCGTCACACACCGGCGCCAGCTGGTCGAGGCCTCCGAGGATGTCCTCGTTGCGGTTCTCGGTCTCAAGGATAATGACATTTGGTGTCGGCGAGTTCTGATACGCTTCGATTGCGGCGACCAGTCCCCCCATCTGAATACGCAGATGCGCTCTGGCCATGCGCCGATCTTCACCGGCCGCCTGGATCGCGGCGGCGATCTCGACGGTTTCGCAGAACGCCTGCACTGAGACGCGTGGCGCCGGCGCGATGCGCTCATCGCGCCCCGCAACCTCGGCAGCGGAGCTTTCAACTACGGCTTGGCTGGTTGAACTCATCATACGACTGCATCACTTCCCAAGTTCACTGATCTTGGCCGAGTCGCTTGTTTGCCCGGTCGTGGCGCTCGCGCTG
Source organism: uncultured Alphaproteobacteria bacterium (assembly GCA_963791955.1). Classification (GTDB taxonomy): domain Bacteria; phylum Pseudomonadota; class Alphaproteobacteria; order Rhizobiales; family Xanthobacteraceae; genus BOG-931. The sequence goes on along the minus strand of CAWBUO010000010.1, from coordinate 16,573 downwards.
CCAGACCGGTATTTTTCCACGACCGCCGTGCGCCGCATTTCGTAAGGCGGCGTTTCGGCGCGCGGCTGCACAAGGTCCGCCGGATTGTCCACCATGGCGGCGAGGTTGCGTTGGGTCGAACAACCTTGATTCCAAACCGGCTGGTTCTCGAAATAATCGCGGTTCAAGCTCGGTCCGATATCAGCGGGCCAGAGGCCGCACGGGCCCGCTCGAGCCTGAATCCGGGGGTAGCTGATGCGGATGGGTGCAAGTGCGCTGGTCTGCGGGTGATAACCGCGAACGGCGATGCCATTTCGCGGCACACCGCTTGCTGCGAGGATTGAGCGGACGGTGCGCATAGCCTCGGCCGCCGCTTGCTCGTTACTGGTGCCGACCGGGAGATCGACCAAAACTCCGCCGGTTGCTTCGCGCTTCCAAGTCCGCGCGAACGCCAACACTTCCGCCCGTTGCATCGCGTTGAGTTCGCCGCGATTGGAGCCGACGAACACTTGCAGAGTATGGTCGGATTCCGTGATGGTAATCGGGTGGCGCTGACGGTAGTCGGTTGGAACATCGGGACCGGCCGCTACCTGCTGCTGATCGGTGTTGCACGCGCACAGCAGCAGCGAAAAGGCGACGACGATTGCAGCGCCTAGCACCGGCCGCGCGCCATCGCCGCTTTCGGTGACCTTTTGCAGGACGTTTTTCATCATCGTCTCCTTGCGCGCCAAGGCCATCGAGCCCTCAGTCGAGGATAAAGCCGTATTTGCCGCGATAATTGTCGGGCGGATCCGGCATCCCGCCGACACCGTAAATGCGGTTGAAGCGGCCAAGCAGCACCTGGGCGGGGTCGCTGGGATCGGCGAAGCCGTCATCGGGCCGCGACAAATCCTTCTGCGCCACCGCTCGCACCACGTAGGGCGTGACCAGCACCATCAGCTCGGTGCGCTGGTTGACGTAGTCGTTGCTCTTGAATAGCGGTCCAAGGATCGGAAGCTCCATCAATCCCGGAAGACCGTTGATATTATGTCGCGTTTCGTCATGGATCATGCCGGCCATCGCCAGTGTACCGCCCGAAGGAATCTCAAGCGTCGTGTCGGCGCGGCGGGTGCGGATCGACGGCACGGTCACCGTGTCGGTCGAGCCGGGGATCGGGATCGTCAGTGAATTCTGGCTCGAAATATCCGACACCTCGGTCATGACTTTCAGGCTGATGCGCCCCTCGCTGAGCACAACAGGCGTGAAGTTCAGACTGACGCCGAATTTCTTGAACTCGATTGCCGGCTGACACGTCGTCGGCGCGCCCGGCGTGCTCGACGTGGCGGAGCAGGAGTAGCCGTTCAAAATCGGAAACTCGCCGCCGGCCAAGAACGTTGCGGTTTCGCCGGATATGGCCGTCAGATTCGGCTCAGCCAACGTGTGGATGACGCCGGCTTGCTCCATTGCTTGTATCGTCGCGGTAATCGATTTCCATCCGGCAGCGATGCTGGACCCGCTGAGCGATTGACCGTAGGCGGTGAACGGATTCGTGTTGTTGAAATTCACCACCGCGGTCCCGTATCCAACCGAGCCGGAGAGGTTGATACCGAGCTGCTTGATGAGATCGCGCTCGACCTCCGCGACCGTCACCTTAAGCATGATCTGATCGCGCCCGCGGACGACGATGGCATTGACAACCTTATCGCCGGAATCGGCGACACTCTTGGAGCTGGCGCCAACCAGCCGCACTGCGATGTCAAAAGCTTGCTGCGCCTCAGCCTGGCTGGATACGACGCCCGTCAGAATGACACCCTCACCGATGCCTTCGACATGAATGTCGGCATCAGGCAGCACTTGCCTGATCGCCGTACGGATGCCGTTAAGATTGCGCGTCACCGCGATGTCGAGGCCGGCTATCTGCCGGCCTTGGGCGTCGAAGAAGAACATGTTGGTCTGGCCGACGTCGCCGCCGATCACATAGGCGCGGCGCGAAGACCGGATCACGGCGTTGGCGATCTTAGGGTTGGAAACCAGTACGTCCTTTATATCGCGCGGAAAATCGATGACGAGGGATTTGCCGAGGCCGAGCGTGACCGAACGCGAGCCGAAATCACTTGCTGCGACGACGATCTTCTGTGACTGAGCTTCGGCCGTCGACAGTTCGGCCGCGCCGGCATCGCCTTGCGCGAGGGGCCACGCCGCGAGACAAACTGCGAAACTCGCCAGCAGGCCAGTGAGCGCGGCCGCACGGATCGGTGCTGCTGATGCCATCGTCGAAGTTCCCTCCGTGCTGTCAGCGCGGTATTGACTGAGTAGCCACGCCGTAACGCACCGTACTGACTGTCGTCTTCGTCTCATCCTTTGCTTCGCCGCCTTCCGGCGTCGGTGACTGCGAATCGAGGAGGCTGCGCAATATGAGCGAAAGCGTGCCGGTCTGACGTGCGAGCGCCAGGGTTTCGGCCTGATGCGGGTCGAGTTCGATCGTCGCGGTCTTGCCAATCACGACCTTCTGGCCTTCCTTTTCCCCGAGCGTCTGATCGACGGCCAGAACCCGGACGTTTCGCAGGATCGTTTCGCTGACATATTTTTCGATACCGGAGAGCTTTTCCGCCGCCTTGTCGCGGCGCGTCAGCAGAACATCGACGTGATCATTCGGAAGGATAAAGCCGCCGGCGCCCGTATCCGGCGCCACGTCCATCGAGATCGCCCGCATGCCGCGCGGCAAAACTGCGGCGAGGAAACCACCGGGCTTCGATGAAACGACCTTGGAGTCGCGGATGGGCTCGCCGGCCGCTACCGGCGTGCGCACGACGGCGCCGACGAAGTCTTTGATGGCATCGGGCCGGTCGGTCTTCCTGATGAAATTCGATCCGGTCGAGGCCGCAGGCCAGGTTTGCCAACCGACGTCTTTGGCGCTGACCACTTGCCCGGTATCGAGATCGGACTTGGCAATCAGCACGTCGACCGTCGCAAGCGGCGGCGGCGGTGGCGCCTTCGGCGCCTCGGGCGCTCTATTGCCGCCGCGCGCCAGCATGGCGGCAACGCCGCCTGCAGCAAGAGCGACAAAGAGTACGATAAGGCGCGCGCGCTTCATTACGCTCGACTTCCAATTTGACTAACGGACGGACCGACCGTTGTCTGCCGGATTCCAGCAGCTAAACGTCAAGGCATGGTTAATGAGCCGTATCCAAATCGCGTTAATTACGCGTTACGACGCGGCTTTTTCCGGCCCCCCATGCGCGACGATCCGCTACATGCAAACTGGATTTAAGAACCAAAGCCGATTTTGAGAATAATCCGGATCGGGTAACGGTTACCAAACTGTAAACGCCTCTTAGGAGGCGGCCGACACCATCCACTCGGTGTGCGGATATATCAGGAGCGCGGCGGCGGCGAGAGCGATCCCGTAAGGAACACCGCCATCTCGGCGGTGAAGCCGCTCTGCCCATTCCCGACCGACAAAGGCCTTCGGCAGCGGCACGGCGCGAAACTGGATGATCAGCACGGTCAACGCGCCGCCGAGTAGCGACGCGTACAGGAGATAGTCGGCGAGATGTGCGAAGCCGAGCCATAGCACCGTTGCAGCCGCAAGCTTGGCGTCGCCGCCGCCGATCCAGCCGCAGGTGAAAAAGACAAACACGACCGCCAGCACCGCGGCAGCAGCGCCGGCATGCGAGAGCATGTCGGCCGCGCTCATTCCGGTCAGCGTCGCGAGAAGACCGAACCCGCCGACCAGGACCAGCGAAACGCGGTTCGCGATCGTCATGGTGAACAAATCGCTTGAGGCGGCAAACGCCATCATCGCTGGAAAGAGCGTCAGTTTGATCGCCTCAATCACGAAGATCATGGCAACGCGGTACCCGGATTTGCCCTTGCCGACAGGTCTAATTCAGCGGCGGTTGAAAGTGCGTTAGCGGACGCGCAAAAACGAAAGGGCTCCGGTGATCCACCGGAGCCCTTCGTGTAATGCCTGCAAGAGAAGGCTTACTTAAGCTGGGTGGAGATGCTGCTGAAGGTCGTGTTCAGCTTGGTGCCGAGGCCGTTGACGACGGCGATGATGGCAACAGAGATGCCGGCAGCGATCAGGCCGTATTCGATGGCCGTTGCGCCCGACTCGTCCTTCACGAAACGCGAAAACAGGGACTTCATATTTGGCTCCTTAGGTCCACACGTGGCTGTCTGAGCTCGACCCAATGCCCGTTCCGCCGGACCATTTGGATCACTATGGAACCTAGCGGCGAGACATTGCGATGCGGTTAAATCAACCAGTGAAACTTTGGAGGGTTCCTTCGAACTGCAATGTAGTTAACGTCGTGTTTCAGATCACCGCCTACTTTTATTTGACGTCGCGCCGCCACATCGCTGTTCTTATTTGTACGAACATCCGGCACCGATAACAGAGAAACGTTTCAGTTGCGTAACTGAGCGGTCCGACACTCGAGAAATAAACGATTCATCGGGTATTAATGCGCTTCCTCAATACCTGTCAGTTGCGTATCCGCACCGGCGGGCAAGTGGCCGTCGAGAAAAAGCTAAAAAGCGGCTAAAGACAATGAACCAGGAACTGTTCAGCTTTGTCGTCAATGTCGGCGAGACCTTTATAAAGAGCGTTCCGATCTCGCTGGCGCTTGCCGGCGTCTTTACCGTGCTGACCTATTTCTGGGCGTGCAATCCGGGCCGAGCATGGTGGCACAAGCGCGATCTGGTTACCGACCTCTGCTACTGGTTTTTCATTCCCATACTCACGCGCTATCTGCGCATCGGCATGCTGGTTGCCGGAGCCGCAGTTCTGTTCGGCATCACGACGGCTGACGGTTTGATCGCATTCTACGAGAACGGCCACGGGCCGCTCGCCGCACTTCCGTTGGTCGCGCAAATGATCATCTTCCTCGTCGGCGAAGACGTCATCACTTATTGGTCACACCGGCTGTTCCACGGCGCGCCGTTGTGGAAGTACCACGCCGTGCATCATTCCTCCGAAGAGCTGGAGTGGATCTCGGCGGCGCGTTTTCATCCAGTCAATCTCTTCTTCGGCGGCGTGATTGCCGACGTCGTCCTCCTGCTCGCCGGCATTTCGCCAAATGTGTTCGTCGTGCTCGGACCGATCACCATCGCGCATTCAGCCTTCGTCCACGCCAATCTCAATTGGACGCTGGGCCCGTTCAAATACGTGATCGCTACTCCAGTGTTCCATCGCTGGCACCACACCGCTGCGGATCGTGGCGGCGAAAAGAACTTTGCCGCGACCTTTCCGATTCTCGACCTGTTGTTCGGCACGTTTTACATGCCGGCCGGAGAGCTGCCCGACAATTACGGGATCGCGGATGCGGCATTCCCGACGAGCTTCGGCGCCCAGCTGGCACATCCGTTCACGCAGGCAAAAGCCGCTCAGTAGTGCGGCGACGCCGGGACTGGCCGCGCGGCCGATTTGCACTTCCTTCACCAATTTGCAGTGAAGTGGCAACCTCGAAGTCCAGCCGTCTTCGGTTGTTTGTAGTCCGCATAGCGTTTCGGAGTGTGACGATGATGGCCTTGTGCGCGCGAGTGCGGACCGGCTTGCGCCCGTTGCGTCGGCTGTCGGCCGTCCTGTTGCTCGTCGCTCTTGTTGCGCCGGCTACCGCGGCCGATCCAATCGTGGTCTTACTCGACCAGGCCAAGATCATACATCTGCCGGAACGGGCATCGACAGTGGTGATCGGTAATCCACTTATAGCCGACCTCACGATCCAGCCTGGCGGACTGGGAGTCATCACCGGCAAGGGGTATGGCTCGACCAACTTTGTGGTCCTCGATCGTCACGGTGCCGTGCTGGCCGAGCACACCGTGGCGGTGGAAGGGCCAAGCGACCCGACCGTGGTGGTCTTTCGCGGCCCAACGCGGCAGACCTACAGCTGCACTCCGGATTGTTCGCCGCGGATCACGCTGGGCGATACCGGCAAGGAAGACTTCGACAAAGAAACGCAACTTTACAGCGACTACTTTGCCAAAACGATTAATCAGGCCGCCACCCGTAACAACCAGGCTACGGCCGCCGGCGCCACGACTACGGGACATTGAGGCCGCGCCGACGCGCCACGCATTATGGAATCGGCAGCGCCGTCGTCGACTTGATCTTCTCCATGGCGAAGCGCGAAGTAACGTTGGTCAGCGGCACCGAGGCTATCAGCCGCTTGTAGAAGCCGTCGAAGCCGGCGATGTCGGGCACCACCACGCGCAGCATGTAATCAACGTCGCCGGCCATGCGGTAAAATTCCATCACTTCCGGCATACTGCCGACAGTTTTGGCAAAGCGCTCGAGCCAATCCTGCGAATGATCCCCTGTCTCGATCGAAACGAAGACGGTAACGCCGAGCCCGATACGGTCCTGGTCGACCAGCGCGACGCGTTTTTGAATGACGCCATCGGCTTCGAGGCGCTGGATGCGTTTCCAGCACGGCGTCGACGACAGCCCGACACGTGAGCCGATCTCGGCCACGGCGAGCGAAGCGTCCTCCTGCAGCACGGCCAGAATTTTGCGGTCGATGGCGTCCATGTAGAGTGCATCCGATCAATTGCGGCGGCAGCAGAATAATCTTTCAAATTGCCATACAACACAATGATTGCATAGAATATTATTCTGAATCAAGCTGGTCTCTGTAACCTCGCACCCGCGGCTGCCTCAGTATCCCAAGGTGGCGCCCGCTGCAGCCGATGCGCCGCTTTCCGCGAGTAAGGCCTCGACTTCCGCACGGGTCGGCGCGCCCGCCGAGCCGCCGAGACGGCTGCACTTGATGCCAGCGACCGCTGCACCGAAGCGGAGCGCCTCAGCTTCACTGCGGCCCTCAGCGATTGCCAGAGCAAAACCGCCGTGCAGTGCGTCACCGGCGCCAAGTGTGTCCACCGCGCGGATCGGAAACACCGGCACGCGGCGGAACGTACCGTTTTCAAGAATGAGGATATCGTTCGGCCCATTGCTGACGGCGAGGAACGCTTCGGTACGGCGCGCGACGGTCTTTAGCCCATCGCCGAGATCGCTACCGCCAGCTGTGGCGAGAAGGCATTCGGCGGAGAAGATGACGTGGGTGGCAACGCGAAAGAACGGATCGTCCACCATGGTCGGTTTGTCGCCGTCGAGCACCACCGGGACCTTGCGCCGCCGTGCCGCCTCGCAGATTGGCAATGCAAATTGCGGGTATCTGTTATCGGCGAGCACCAAATCGGCCGAAGCCGCCAGCCCTTCCGGATCGTCGGGCGTGACGGCAGCGATCCGCTGGTCGCGGTAAGTCACGATGGTGCGATCGCCGCGCGCGTCTATGAAAATCGCCGACAGGGCCGTCGCGAGACCGTCGACGCGCTGACACGCGCTGGTGTCGACGTTCTCGCGGTGGAGCGCCGCCAGCACCCGATCGCCGTTGTCGTCCTTTCCCGCTGGTCCGCCCAGCGGCGCGGCAAGCGCTGCGCGGCCGCCGAGTCGCGCGATGGCCACTGCGGCGTTCGCTGCGCAACCGCCGTTAACGACGAAGAAACCCTTCGCTTCGACCTTGCCGTCGGCCTTCGGAAAATCTTCGACGCGGAAAACTTCGTCGAGCACGATAATGCCGGTGCAAAGGATGCGCGGAGTACTCGCGCCGCCTATCCGCTTGTGGGGCGAACTCGCAAAGAGGGACATCGCTACTCCGAGGCGTCGTGACTCAAGCAAACCGTCGCGGCAAGACGTCAATCGAGCACGCGCCGGCCGTGTTCGACAAAATCCCGAATAAGATGATGCGCGATCGCGATCGGCGGCGGGGCGGTCAAGCCCTGCGGATGTTGGCGCGCCAGCATCAGCTCCAGTTCCTCGCGGTCGAACCAGCGCGCCTCCTCGATCTCGTCCTTGTCGATGACGATCTGTTCCGTCAACGCCATGGCATGACACCCGATCATCAGTGACGACGGAAACGGCCATGGCTGAGAAGCAAAATATTTGACCCGCGCGCAGGTGAGACCAACTTCCTCGCGCACCTCGCGGCGTACCGCCTCCTCGATCGATTCACCGGGCTCGGCGAAGCCGGCGAGGCACGACCACATGGTCTGCGGGAAGCGCGGCGAGCGGCCGAGCACGCAACGTTCGCCGGCGATGGCCAACATGATCACGACCGGATCGGTGCGCGGAAAATGCTCGGCCTTGCACGAAGGACAATCGCGCCGCCAGCCGCCCTGGACGGGGTTCGTCGCCGCCCCGCAATTGGGACAATAGCGATGGCGCGTATGCCAACTCAGAACAGCCTTGGCTTCGGCAAGCGGCGGCAGATGTTCGGCGGCGACGGCGCCTTGCACCGCGATCGAGCGAAGATCGATGAGTTTGAGATCGTCGCGCGCCTTAAGCGGCTCGACCGCCGTCGCGTCGAGGCTGACGCCGAAGCGCGGCGTCTCACCAAAAAGCCCGAGAAATACCGTCTCGCGCGCAACGCCGCAGGCCTTGGCCTCGACCGGCCAAAACACCGGATTGAAGCGCTCGCCCTGCTTTTTCAGCACCACCGACTCGCCGACGACGACGTAAAAGCCGGCGCTCTTGTTCTCAGCCAGCGCAGAGAGCGTGGCCTCGTCGGAGCGCAGATGAGCGGCGCGATCGAGAAGACTGCCTGAAAAAGCCTGGTGCGGCGCGGCGAGGTCGGGCTCTTTTGACATTTTGGGCAGGATTGAAGCCGCGCTGGCCGTCGCGGTCAAGCACGTGCTGTGCACCATTTGATGCGCGACCTGCGGCTCAAGCTTGATCGCGCCGCACACTGGAACTTTTGCGCACCAGCCGACTTACGGCTGGGAACAATTGTTTTCAATTGGAGGAATTTCCATGGAGTCCGATCTGCGATCTACCGCTGCAATAGTTGAAGTGCCGTCTGCGTCGGGCGTGTCGTGGGGGGCAATTACCGCCGGCGCAGTCGCCGGTGCAGCTTTAGCCCTCCTGCTCATCGCGTTCGGCGCTGGACTAGGGCTGTCGGCCGTATCGCCGTGGAGCGATAGCGGTGTTTCTTCAACGACGTTCAGTATCGGGACCGGAATCTATCTCATCCTCGTCGCTGTGATGTCCTCGGCGATCGGAGGCTATCTCGCCGGCCGTTTGCGGACGAAATGGGTAGGCATCCATTCCAACGAAGTTCTCTTTCGTGACTCGGCGCACGGCTTGTTGGCCTGGGCTTTCGCGACCTTGATCAGCGCCACGGCGCTCACGTCCACGACTGCCTACCTTGCTAAGGGCGCCGTTGTCGGCATCGCCGGCGGATCCACTCAAGCTGTCCGATCGATCAACCCGTCGCAAATCTACGTCGACAAACTATTTAGGCCCGCGCCCGACGTGCAAAATCCGGCCCCTGCTCCGGCCGCGACCAAAACCGATCAGGCCGCGGCGTCCGGCAATCAAGCGAACCCCGCAGAAGCGCGTGCTGAAATCCTGCGTCTGTGGACGGCGGACTTCCGCAATGGAGAAGATCTCGGCCCCGACGATAGGGCCTATGTGGCGCAGGTCGTCGCCGCCCAGACCGGCATGAGCCAGCCTGATGCGCGGAAGCGGGTCGACCAAGTTGTGAACGACGCAAAGGCCACTGCCGACAAGGCGCGCAAAGGCGCCGCGCATCTATCCTTCTGGCTGACCGCTGCGCTCCTGTTCGGCGCGTTCGCCGCGAGCCTCGCTGCGGTCGAAGGCGGCGCGCTTCGCGACGGCACCTGGAACGATCGCGTCCTCACCCCACGCACAATTTAAGGAGCTATCATCATGGGCAGAGGCATTCTGCTTTGGCTGTTGGGCGTCCCGTTGCCAGTCATTCTTCTGCTGGCGCTATTTTGGCACTGACGATACCCCGGCCTACGACACCATTTACTCTTGGGACAGCGGCGGAGCATTCCGGCCACACGCGCGGCTGGATTTGTTTCGCTCGCAACAACGAAGCGGGCAAGAGCCACGCATGAAGTGCGAAGAGAGAAAAATCAGTTAGGTCAGCTCACGCTCCGCTGACTCTGCTGTTTCCTTCTCGATCATCTCGCACAATCTGCAGCCAAATATTGGCAGTTCCGGAACAGGGCCGAGCCGAAGGCTGGCGGGAACGAGTTGCATGGGCCTGCCGCATTTTGGGCAAGCCGGTTTGATTTGTGTACGTGCGCCATCCATCGGTGGAAGCTAGCGCCAAGTCCTTTGCCGAGGCTGTGGCAGACATCACACATTGTGTTAATCGCTACAGCTCGCCCGGCGGAATCTAGCGGAGCTTGCTAAGCCCGAGCCGGCTCCGGATCGTGCCAATGAACCGCTCAAAATTAGCCGGCTCATCAGCGCGTGGAACGGCAACACCCCAAATCGGCCTTGGCCACAGCGGATCGTGTTTCCATCGGGCGACGATGTGAACGTGAAGCTGCGGCACGACATTGCCGATCGCGGCGACATTGATCTTGTCGCATGGCGTCACTTCCTTAAGCACGCGCGAAACCCGGGCGATCTCGGTCATCAGCAGTGTCGTCTCGTCGCCGAGATCGGCGATCTCGACGACGTTCGCGCGCCGCGGCACGAGAACGAGCCATGGATAGTCAGCATCGTTGATGGACAGAACGCGCGACAGTACGAGATCGCCGACCGGAGCAGCGTCGTTACGCAGCTGCGGATGAAGCGACCAGCCGGCTTCTAACATGGCCGTGTTTCAACCCCACGCCGCCCGCGCCACATCCACACACAGCGCGAGCTTGGCGTACTGATCGGCCTCGCTGACCGGATTGCCGGCAACGGTCGAGGCAAAACCGCATTGCGGGCTGATGGCAAGACGATCCTTGTCGATGAAGCGCGTCGCCTCCTCGATCCGCTTTAGCAAATCGTCCGGCTTTTCCAGCGTCGGGTTTTTGGAACTGATCAGGCCGAGAACCACTCCCTTGCCGGGGGCGACGTGACGCAACGGCGAGAAGTCGCCGGCGCGCGCGGTATCGAACTCAAGCAGAAAGTGGGTGACGCCGGGACAGCCAAATAAAGCCTTGGCGATTTCGTCGTAACCTCCCTCGGCGAGATATTTGCCCTTGAAATTTCCCCGGCACATATGCACGCCGACCGACATCTCGGCCGGCGCGCCGGAAATCGCCTCGGCGATCGCCTCCACATAGAGGTCTATAAGCCCGGCCATCTCGCTGCCGTCGTCAGCGACCTGCCGGCGCACCGCCGGATCGCAGAGCATCGCCAGCGCCACTTCGTCGAGCTGGATGTAGCGACAGCCGGCAGCGGCGAGGTCGGCAATCTCGGCGCGATAGATTTTGGCCAGGTCGCGGAAGAAAGCGCGCGGGCTGTCATAAAGGCCGGGCGCCGCATAATCGGCGCCGCGCCAAAAGTGCATACTGGAGGGGGCAGGCAAGGTCACCTTGGGCAGCGCAGTCGCATTGTCGCGCAGAAACGTGAACTCGTCGAGCGCGATCGGTGTCGGTCGCACGAGCTTTCCAGTCACAACCGGTGCGGTGAACGCAAGCTGCTCGCCGTGCTCATCGTGAAAGCAAAAGCGCGCCTTATCCACGCCAAGCCCCTCGATCCGCTCGACGAACCGGCTCCAATACGAGCCGCGGCGGAATTCGCCGTCGGTGACCACTTTCAGCCCAACGTCTTCTTGCAGCTTGATGGCATCGCGGATCGCCGCATCCTGTGCAGCCGCGAAGAGCTTTTGGTCGAGCTCGCCGGCATGAAAGGCGCGAAAGGCCTGACGGAGCACCGGTGGGCGCAACAGGCTGCCGATGCTGTCGGCGCGAAATGGCGGGTTGTGCATGGCAGCTCCGGATCTGTCGGCCGACCTCGGCGTGACCAACAACAGCGCAACGCTTCTAGCAGCCGGCGCATCATTTGTAATAGGTTCGCCTGCAGGGAGAGAGCCTATGACGGATCGGGCGGACCGCGCCGCGGCGACGCGGCAGACATGGCTTGCCACCATCGAACACCATCGCGATGACCGCGATGCGCCGGGTTCGGCGGATTACTGGTCGCCACGGCTCGACACCGCCTCGCGCGACGAACTGCGCGCAATCCAGAACGACAAAATCGCCGCTGTGGCACCGTTCCTGTACGAGAACAGTGATTTCTACCGCCGCCGCTTCGACCGCCTTGGCCTTGTCCCGCCTGATCTCCGCACAGTCGACGACCTGATCAGCAAATGGCCCGTGGTCGACAAGCTGGAAATGGCCAAAGACGCCGCTGCTCATCCACCCTACGGCACCTATACGGCGATGACCGACGCGATCTGGGCCGAACGCGGCTGGATGATGTTCTCATCGTCTGGCACGACCGGCGCACCGCGCGTCTTTCGCTATTCCCACGTCGACCGCGAGCTTTGGGCCTGGGCGAACGCGCGTGCACTCCAGTCGATGGATTTCCGCAAGGGCGACACGGTGTTCATGATCACCGGCTACGGGCCGCACGTATGGGCTTGGGGCGTCCAATACGCGCTCGCCAAGATGGGGCTGCCGACGCTGCCGGGCGGCGGCATGGACGCGCGGGCACGCGCCAACATCGTCATCCGCTATAAGCCCACCATTCTGTTGTGCACGCCGTCCTATGCGCTGCATCTCGGGCGTACGGTGGAGGCGCTCGGCGTTGATCCCCGCTCCACCACCGTGCGCACGCTTTTCGTCGCCGGCGAGCCCGGTATGAGTGTCGCAGCGACGCGTGAGCGCATCCAGGAGCTGTGGGGCGCGCGGCTCGTCGAATTTTATGGATGCACTGAAGCCTCCCCGCACGTCGGCGGCTTTTCCTGTGCCTATTCGCAGCCTGCCGATGATCCCGTCAGCACACATCTGCTCGAGGACGTTCAGGTCTGGGAAACAATCGATCCGCAATCGCATCAATCGCAAGGCGACGGCGAGCGCGGGCTGACCGTCTGCACGAATCTCAATTCCGAGTCGTCGCCACAATTGCGTTTTTTGGTCGGCGATTACGCGACCTTCGATCGCTCGCGCTGTCCGTGCGGGCGTAGCCACGTGCGGGCAGTCGGCTCCTTTGCCGGGCGCGCCGACGATCTGATCAATTTGCGCGGTATAAAAATGTTTCCCGGGCAGATCGAGCACGCGGTGCGCTCGATCGAGGGTATCGGTGATGAGTTCGAGATTGTACTCGTCACCAACGCCGACGGACTCGATGTGATGACCGTGCGGGTCGAGCATCGTGCCGGAGACACGGTCGCCGCCGCGGTCATCGAGGAAATCCGCACCCGCTGCGAGGTGCGGGCGGTAGTCGAAGTGCTGACGCCCGGCACGCTGCCGCGCACCGAATTCAAAGCGGCGCGAGTGAAGGACCGGCGCGAAAAACGCGGCAGCTAGACCTGCGCGGGCCCGTGAGCCGGGTCCGCGCACGGTGCTGGCACGCCGGCTTGCTTTCCCGGGCTTCGCGGCCGATATAGAGCCTGGGAGGTTGGCGGTGGACGAGCCACTCGCCAACCGGGTCAGGTCCGGAAGGAAGCAGCCCTAACGAGCGCGGTTCGGGTCGCTCGTCAGCCTCCCACCCTCTCCTACGTTTGTAGCCCGGATTCAGCGGAGCGAAATCCGGGAACGATCGAGAGGCTGGCACGCCGCTCCCGGGTTTCGTGGAGCTTGTCATCGGGCCGACCACTTCGGGTCTGACCCGTTGGCTCAACCCAGGCTACATTTCGGAAATGAACGAGACCACTACCTCTGCCGCCTCTTATCGCGTGCTCGCACGCAAATACCGGCCATCCACCTTCGCCGATCTGATCGGCCAGGACGCGATGGTGCGCACGGTTTCGAACGCCTTCGAGACCGGACGCATCCCGCAGGCTTGGATCCTCACCGGCGTGCGCGGCGTCGGCAAAACGACGACGGCCCGCATCCTCGCCCGCGCGCTGAATTATGAACTGCCCGACGGCTCCATCACCGCGCCCATGATCGACATGCCGGTGCTCGGCGTCCACTGCCAAGCAATCATGGAAAGCCGGCATCTCGACGTGATCGAGATGGACGCTGCCTCGCACAACAGCGTCGACGACGTGCGGCAGATCAACGAGGCCATCCGTTACGCGCCGGTTTCGGCCCGCTACAAGGTCTACATCCTCGACGAAGTGCACATGCTGTCTGGCGCTGCCTTCAATGCGCTGCTCAAAACGCTGGAAGAACCGCCGCCGCACGCCAAGTTCGTTTTCGCGACCACCGAAATCCGCAAAGTCCCGATTACCGTGCTGTCGCGCTGCCAACGCTTCGATCTGCGCCGCGTCGACGCCGAGCTGTTGGTCAAACACCTCCAAGGCATTGCTGAAAAGGAGGGGCTAACCGCCGAGCCTGCGGCTTTGGCGATGATCGCTCGCGCTGCCGAAGGCTCGGTGCGCGACGCACTCTCGCTGTTCGATCAGGCGATCGCGCATGCCGCCGGGCCGGTGCGTGCCGAAGACGTGCGGCAGATGCTCGGCCTCGCCGACCGCGCCCGTGTTGTCGATCTGTTCGAGGCGATGATGCGCGGCGATCTTGCTCGCGCTTTGATCGAGGTGCGCGACCAATACGACACCGGCGCCGATCCGGCGATGGTGCTCGGCGATCTCGCGGAGTTCACCCATTTCGTCACCCGCGTGAAGATCGTACCGGCTCTCGCCGATGATGTTTCACTTACCGAAACCGAACGAACGCGCGGGCGCGCCTTTGCGGCGAAACTTTCGATGCGAGTCTTGGCGCGGACCTGGCAGATGCTGCTCAAAGGCATGGAAGAGGTGGCAGCCGCCGGCCGACCGCTTGCGGCCGCCGAGATGGTGCTGGTGCGTATCGCCTATGCGGCAGACCTGCCGACCCCGGACGAAGTGCTCCGTTCGCTCGGCGAAGGCGCGCGCGGCAATGGCGCAGCGCCGAGCGGCCAACCGGCACCGCGCGCAGAAATGCCAGCGCGTAGCGAAGCACCACGCGCGGGAGGATCACGCGGCCGACCCCGTGCGGCACTTGCCGCAGCAGCACCGGCCGAAAGGCCGGCCAATGAACCAGAGACCCGCGGAGAAGAAAACGGCGTGCCTGGGCGTGCGCTTGCGAGCTTCGAGGATCTGGTGGCGCTTGCCACCGAAAGGCGCGACCTTACGATCAAGAGTGCGCTCGAACGCGACGTTCGGCTGGTGCGCTTCGAAGACGGAAGGCTCGAGATCAGTCTGGAGGCAAGCGCGCCAAAGTCGCTTACCGGCGAGCTGTCAAAAAAACTCGCCGACTGGACCGGCCGCCGCTGGATGGTGATCGTGTCCGCCGAACCTGGCGCACCGAGCCTCTACGCACAGGCGCAGACGCGCAAGTCCGAGCTGAAAGACGGCGTGCGCACCGATCCGCTGGTGCAGGCGGTGCTGGCGCGCTTTCCCGGCGCGGAAATCGTTGACGTGCGCCCGCCCGCCGATGCGGCGGCCGGCGCAAACGACATACCATTTAATGCAGCGGGCGAAGTAGGCCCGGCTGATGACGAACTCTGAGAAGGTATCGCAATGGTCGATTTTCTAGGCCTGATGAAACAGGCCACCGAACTCAAATCGAAAATGGAGGCGATGCAGGCCGAACTCGACCGTATCGAGGTCGAGGGCTTGGCCGGCGGCGGCCTCGTCACCCTGAAACTTTCCGGCAAGGGTGAGATGAGAGCAGCCCAAGTTGATGATTCTCTTTGCAGGCCGGACCAGAAGGAGATCCTCCAGGACCTCATCGTCGCCGCCCACGCTGACGCGCGGCGCAAGCTCGAAGCGTTGCTGGCTGAACGCATGCAGTCGCTGACCGGCGGTCTGCCGCTGCCGCCCGGCCTCAAATTATTCTGATCAATGCCCGCGATTGCCGCCGGTCCCGAGATTGAACGTCTGATCCACCTTTTGGCCCGCTTGCCGGGCTTAGGTCCGCGGTCGGCCCGTCGGGCGGCGCTCTTTCTTATCAAGAAGCGCGAGGCGGTGATGGCGCCGCTGGCCACTGCCCTTCATACGGCGATGGAAAAGATCGAGGTGTGCAAGATCTGCGGCAACATCGACACCCAGAATCCCTGCACCGTCTGTACCGACGCGCGGCGCGATGCTGCTGCCATTGTGGTGGTGGCCGACGTCGCCGATCTGTGGGCGCTCGAACGCGCGAATGCCATCAACGCGCGCTACCACGTCCTCGGCGGCACACTCTCGCCGCTCGACGGCGTCGGGCCCGACGACCTCACG
Source organism: uncultured Alphaproteobacteria bacterium (assembly GCA_963791955.1). GTDB lineage: Bacteria > Pseudomonadota > Alphaproteobacteria > Rhizobiales > Xanthobacteraceae > BOG-931. The sequence continues at coordinate 494 of CAWBUO010000010.1, read as the reverse complement.
ATCGATGCACTGATCAGGCGCGCGCACGACCCGGCAGTTCACGAAATCATTCTGGCGCTCAACGCCACCGTCGACGGGCAGAGCACCGCCCATTACATCACCGACCTCCTCCACGACGCCAACGTCAAGGTCACACGGTTGGCCCACGGCGTGCCGGTTGGCGGGGAGCTCGATTATCTCGATGAAGGCACGCTGGCGGCAGCGATCCGAAGCCGGACGCCGTTTTAGGCCCGCGAATTAGGCGATTACCGCAATTGCCTGCAAATTAGCCAGTAAGGGCCCGCCCGGCGACCATGAAATATGACGGTGCCAAGAATGATAAGGCCTGTTGGCCTTGGAAGGGAACCAAAGCTGTGCTTTGCGCCGTGGTGTGCGGTTTTCCCGACTTGGCCCGGCGCTTGCATAGCGTCTGATGCGATCTCGATCTCACAACTCGTGTTGAATGAGATTGCTTGGAGCCCCGGCGATCCCGGCACCGGGGCTCCATCCTTTTT
>CAWBUO010000009.1:0-75299 GCA_963791955.1 uncultured Alphaproteobacteria bacterium | reverse complement strand
CTTTTAATCACGGGGTCGTGGGTTCGATCCCCACCGCGCTCACCAGCAAAATTAATGCGGTACCGACACTTCGGCGTGATGTTGCTTCCCAACGGCGCCGATCGGGAAGCTCATGGGATGTCGGTGGAACGCAAGCGCGGGCGTTCGCAAGCTACCGGATTGCGGCCAACACCTGTTGCCAATGAGCCGGTTGCGGTACCAGCCCGGTCCAGGTGCAAAATCCCAACAGCAGAACAAACACGCCAACCGTGCGGACGAAGCGCTGACCGTAGCTGAGAAACCAGCACACTGCCATAACCACGGCCGCTATCAAAGCTTGCCACCAGGAAACGTGCAGGAGAACGAAGCCCAGGAAGTAGACTATGCCGGTCCAATAAATGTTCTTGTCGACGTCTTCCATGGCTATTCCGCCGCGGCAGCCAATTTCTCTCAGCGCCTTAGCCATAGTTTTCCCGGACCGATTCTGCCACTCCATAATTCGTCGATGTGCGGTCGTAAGAGCCGCACAAGCCTCGCCGAGTCAGCTTCCAAGTGAAACGCGCGGAACAGCAAGCTCGCTACAACGCGAGCGACGAAACGATTATCTATTGCACCCGGATCATCACTTGGCCGAATTGTTCGGGGCGTTGCCGCGTGGCGTCATTCAGTGGATTACTTCCAATCGCCGGTCGCATGACCTAGGCTTAGTTCCCTCGCACTCGCCCATAGAATCAATCGATTAGGCGGATTTTGTTACAAACCGGGATAATCTGCCGGGCTACGGGCCTGCATCAAACTTCCGCCACGCATCTCCCGCAAGTCTGCGTGCAAGTCCTGGCGCACTCTTGGTCTGTCATTTGTGGCAGTTGACCGACTCATTTACTGATCTGCAAAACGGCACGCTGATTTTCCTTCTGCGGGGGTTTCGATGAACTTGGGCAACTTCCGGGGCTTAGTCGTTGTCGGAACAACTGCGTTGCTGCTCGCGGCCTGCGCCGGCCAGCGGCCATTCTGGGAGCCCGCACCGGCACCGCCGCCACCGGTTGCCGAATATCCGCCACCGCCGCCGCCCGGCGGCCCGCCGCCTCCGGCCGCGGAATACCCGCCACCTCCACCTCCGGGCGCTCCGCCGCCACGCCGCGCGGAAAATCCGCCACCGCCGCCGCCAGGCCCTCCACCACCTCCTGCCCAGACGGGCCGGTCAGCTAAAACAATGCAATTGCGCGAGGCCTGCGCAGGAGACTTGCGGCGATTCTGCGCCAGCGTTCCGGCCGGCGGCGGCGCGAAAGTCCAATGTCTGAAAGCACATCGGGCCCAATTGTCACCTTCGTGCAGCGCCTTTGTTGGAAGACGGCGCGGAGTGTGAACCGAAAGCCCGCTCGGGTGGGTGATCGAATCCGGCACCCCAGGCTGTTGATCATTTCGGCGGCGCGCTTGATGCGCCGTCCTGTTTGGTCTTCTGCCTCTTAAGGCTGCAGCTTCTCCGGGTTGCAGGTGCTGCCCTCGGCGCTGCCGAATGCGCTCTCCTTGGGAATGATGCGAACCGGTTGATAGTAGTCCCAAGGGTATTTGCTCGCTGACGGCGACTTCACTTTGTACAGCGCCAGGTCATAAAGCACCCGGCCATCGGGTCTGATCGCGCCGGTCTGGCCGAAATAGTCGACCGGCATGTCGCGCATTTTGCGGTTGACCGCTGCTCCCTCGTCGCTCCCGGCCGCTTGAACGGCCTTTAAGTAGTGGCGCACCGAGGCGTAGACCGCAGCCTGCTCTTTGGTCGGCATCTTTTGATGATGCGCAAACATCCGCTGCGCGAACTTTCGGGTCTGCTCATTTTGATCCCAATAAAACCCGGACGCAACATTGAGGCCTTGCGCTGCCGCAAGGCCAAGACCGTGGATGTCGGTGATGAAGACCAGGAATGCCGTCAGCTGCTGTCCCAACTCCTGGATGTGAAACTCCTGCGCCTCCTTGACCGCGTTGATGGTGTCCTTACCCACGCTGGCAAGCCCGATAAAGTGCGCCTTCGAGGCTTGCGCTTGCAGTAAAAACGAGGCGAGATCCGGCGAGCCCAACGGATAACGCACCCCGCCGACGACCGTGCCGCCTTGGCGTCCGATTTCGGTCGAAGCGTCGCGCTGCAGTGAAGCGCCGAGCGCGTAGTCCACCGACACGAAGAACCAGGTTTCACCGGGCTTTTCCGTCACGCCCTGGACCACCGCAGACGTCAGTGACCGCGAATTGTCGGTCCAATGAGTGGTGAACGGCGAGCAGGCTTTGCCCGTCAAATCCGCCGTGACCGCGCCGCCGACCAGCAATGTCTTCTTGGCCTTTCGCGCTACTTCCTGTACCGCCAGCGCCGCAGAAGAGACCGGCATGTCGGCGATCGCATCCACCTTCTCGGTATCGAACCAGCGCCGCGCGATCAGCGCCGCGGCATCGGCCTTTTCGGCAAAATCCTCGTCGATCACTTGAATCGGCACGCCATCGATGGCGCCGCCGAAATCCTCGACCGCAAGCCGCGCGGCGGTCGCGGCGGCGACGCCGCTTGCGTCAGCGCCGACCGTCGACTGATTGCTCAACACTCCGATCTTGATGACGCCATCGGAGATCTGGGCGGAGGCGTTGTTGATGAATCCGGCAAGCAGCAACCCGCCGAAGAGCAGCGTAACAGCAATTCGCATCATTTGATTCCTGAGGAACGTCCGACAAAACCCGGCACATCAGCATTGAAGAAATGATCTCATTCCGCTGCTGCTACATGTGCACCGCTCCGTTCCCCCTCGCCCAGCCGATCGATGATGCGCCGGGCCGCGATCGCACCGGCATCGGCCGCGATGTCGACCTGCGGCGGATCCGGCATGAGATTCAAAACGCGCTGTTGCGCGGTGAACACGGCCACATCCTCGAGGAACGCGGTACGGACCTGCTCGAATATTGTGTTGGTGGTCTCCGCATTTTTAGCGTCGAAACTATGCGCCTGGCCCCAGAAATAGTGCGTCGTGGTTTCAGTCTCCGGCGTAATCGCGTTGAGGTTGCGCATGCTGATGCCGCCAACCCGTTTGCCCTCCGGCGCACCGGTTCCCGTCGGTGTTGCGCCGACGTCGAGACGCAGGAACGCCGGCGGCACGAAATCGATAATCTGCCAGCGATCGACATTGCCGGTGAAACGGCCGACTTTCTTGTAGGTCGGGGGCGCATCTTGATCGATGACCCAGCGCGTCATGACCACATTATTCGGCGTCCGCTCGACCTTGACCTGAGCGTGCTCCGCGATTCCCGCGTTGCCGATCGTAGTTTCGTGCACAAAGGCGAGATGCGTCAGATCGAGAAGATTGTCGACGATAAGCTGCCAGTTCGCATCGACGTGCAGATAGGAAGTCTTGGCGCCCCAATCCGGATCGTCGAGCCAATGGAAATCCGGAATTGCCGCCGGATCGGCGAGCGCGGGATCGCCCATCCAAATCCAGACCCAGTGATAACGCTCGGCCAGCGGATAGGTTTTCGCCTGCGCCCCCTTCGGGATGTGATCCTGCCCCGGAATGCGCACGCAGCGTCCGTCGGCGCCAAAACGAAGCCCATGATAGTGACATTGCAGCGTGTCGCCGACGAGCTTTCCCATCGAGAGCGGTAGGTGGCGGTGCGGACAACGGTCTTGGAATGCCACCAGGCGTCCGTCCTCGGTCCGGAACAGCACGACCGGCTCGCCGAGGATCATCCGGCCGAGCGGTTGGCGGCCGACCTCATCGTCCGCCGCGGCGACGTACCAGAAATTCCGCAGGAACATGGCTTGCTCCGTGGGCGACGACGTCCGTGGAATGCTCCGACTTCACGATGGTTTTGGCAAGTGGCCGCGCTTTACGGCGGGGTACCGCAATGCTGCACGCGCTTGGCAATGCACATGCGTTTATGCAACATGAGCCAAGCCTGCAAGGCCGGCGCCGGGAGCCGTTATGTCGATTTTTGCCGTGAATTATCTGTGCCGTGAAATTTTGCGCGACCATGCCTTTCGCGCCGCCATGAAGGCCGATCCGGCCAAGGCGCTGGCGCCCCTCGACCTCACCGATGACGAGCGCAAAGCCTTGGTTGCCGGTGATGTCGGCGCACTCTACCGCATGGGCGTCAACGGCTTTCTGATGGGCTATCTCGCCCGTTTCGAAGTCTGCGGGCTCAATGTCGAAGTCTACAATCAGCGGATGCGGGCGGTGAAGGTCGACGAAGTCGGGCAGCCGGTCTAGGCGCGACTTCCGGAGTGGCTGGCGTCGCGAGGACTAGCGGTCACGCTGTACCGCGTCGCTACCGAGCCGTGACTCTGAGATGAGCAAAATCAATGCAACAATAGCGACGGTCGCGAAAGCGGCACCGTAGTAGAATACGGCTGCATGACCGACCCGGTCCCACAGCAGGCCGGCAATAACACTGGCCACGAGTTGTAAAAGGCCGAGTGTCGCGCTGTACCAGCCAATCCCGCCGGCCCGCATGGCCTCCGGCACCAGATGCGAAGCGAACGCCTTGCCAACAGTCCGAAATATCCCTTGGTACAATCCGTAGAATACAAAAAGACCGGCGATCAAAACGCCGTTCAGCGTCAGCGCGAAACCCAAATATGTAATCAGGAAAATGATGAACGTTGCCAGCATGACATTCCTGCCTCCCCATTTGTCGATGAACCACCCCGACGGATAGGAAATCAACGCTGCCACGAGGTTGAACGCGGCATAGATTAGGATGGTGCGCTCGAGCGGAACACCGATGTCCTGCGTCCGCAAAATCAAGAATGCGTTGCTGGAATTGCCGAGCCCGAACAACGCCGTCACCAGCAGAAACCTCCAATACGCTGCCGGAAACTGTCGCAGCCCGGTGACGATCTTGGCCTTTGCTGCGACCGCCCCGCGCCGTTCCTTAACCGGCAGCACCATGCAAAACGCCAGCAAGCCCGGGATGATGGCCAAATAAAACACCGAGCGGATACCCACGTGCAGCCCGTACAGCAGAAAGACTGTCAGCAACGGTCCAAGAAACGCCCCGGCATTATCGCCGGCACCCTCCAGTCCAAAGGCGCGGCCGCGGCTCTCCTCCTGCACGGACGAGGCGATCAGGGCATCGCGCGGCGCGGAGCGGGCGCCGGCGCCCAGCCGGTCCAGCAACCGCGCCCCCAGCACCACTTCCCAAACCGCGGCAAGTCCCATGAGCGGCTTACTGATGGCCGCAATGAAGTAACCGGCAAGCGCAATGGGTTTGCGCCTTTGCAACCGGTCGGAAAGCGTTCCAGAAAAGCCTTGAACGATGTTCTGAGTTGCCTGGGCAAAGCCGTCCACGAGGCCAACGACACTGCCGCCGGCGTTCAAAGTTTGGGTCAGAAAGATCGGCAGCACCGGATAGAGCATTTCCGTTGAAATATCGGAGAACAAACTGGCGAACGTGAAAAGAACTGTGGTCCGTGACAGACCGGCAAAAAATCTTTTGATCCCTCCCCCGGTCACGGCCGGTCACCATTTGGCGAGCGCGAGAGAAATTCCCCCGAGCGCACCGACGACGACAACGAGAAGCGGCGGTGCGCGCCACGTCATCAGAAGAACGAAGCCGACCAGCGCGACGCCAAAGTCTCCCGGCGTTTTGACCGAGGTGGTCCAGATCGGGGTGTAGAGTGCGGCGCCAAGGAGGCCGACGACCGAGGCGTTGACGCCGCGCATCGCAGCCTGGGCGTTGGCACGCTTGCGAAACGCGTCCCAGAACGGCAACGCACCGAGCAGTATCAGAATGCCGGGAAGGAAGATGCCAACGAGCCCAAGCGCCGCACCGGCGACGCCGTGCGGCGACGGCCCGACGACGGCGCCGAGATAAGCGGCGAAGGTGAACAACGGGCCCGGAATCGCCTGCGCGGCACCGTAGCCGGCGAGAAACGCATCGTCGCTCACCCAGCCGGGCGCGACGAACGCCTCGCGCAGCAGCGGCAGCACAACGTGACCGCCGCCGAACACCAGCGCGCCCGAGCGGTAAAACGCGTCGAACAGCGCCACACCGGGCCAGATCTGAAAGCTCTGCAAAATCGGCAAGCCGGCGAGCAAAACAAAAAACGCCGTCAGCGCCACCACTCCCGCGCGGCGCGACACCGGCATGACGATATGGCCTTCGGCCGGCGGCGGCGCGCCGCGGCACAGCCACAGACCCAACACGCAGCCGAGGAAAATGGCTCCGATCTGCGCGAGCGACGAACTGCTGAACAGAATGATCAGCGCCGTCATAACTGCGATCGACGCCCGCTCCCGGTCCGGGCACAGCGTGCGCGCCATGCCCCAAACCGCCTGCGCCACGATGGCCACTGCGACGAGCTTGAGACCATGAAGCAAGCCCGCTCCCGCCGTCCCACGGAGCGCGCCGGCGCCGTACGCAAACAGAACCAGCACAATCGCGGACGGCAGGGTGAAACCGGTCCATGCCGCGAGCGCACCGCGATAACCTGCCCGTGTCAGCCCGATCGAAAAGCCCACCTGGCTCGACGCCGGACCTGGCAGAAACTGGCACAGCGCCACGAGATCGACGAACGCCTGTTCGTCGAGCCAGCGCCGGCGGACCACAAATTCTTGCCGAAAATAGCCGATGTGCGCGATCGGCCCGCCGAACGAACTCAATCCGAGCTTGAGAAAAACGCGCAGAACTTCAAGCGGCGAACCTGCAGGCCCGCCGCTAGTGTCCCTTGTCCCGGCGTTGGGTGATGACGCGTTCACCGATGCCCCAATCCTTGCGATCGCCACAGCACGCGGCGAGCTTTTTACGAATAGGTGATCAGCCCGGCGAAACCTTCGTCCATGTGGTCCTGATGGTGACAGTGGAAGAACGTCGGGCCCGGATCATCGGCCAGAAAGTCGATCTCGGCCGTCGAATATCGCGGCATGGTATCGGGCCACGATTTTCCGTTGATGGTCCAGCGGTTGTAACCGCCGCGGCCACCCGGGACTTTCTCGAAGGTCAACTTGATGGTCTCGTCCGGTGTTTTTGCCGGCGTCGTCAGAGCGAACGCCGCGTAATTCCAGATAGCATTCGGCGCCAGCCATTGCGGCTCGCCTTGGCGGTTAGCGTACTCGACAACGACCCCCATTCCCATGTTGCGGTCATCGTCATCGGCCGATCCGAACACCCAAACTCCGGGATTGTTCATTTCGACGATCACATCCGCGCGCTCGGCGACATCGAGTTTCAATACTTCGACCGAAACCTGTTTCGGCACCGGATTGCCGTCCAGCGCAATGACGGTGAAGCGATGGCCGGGCAATGCCAGTGTGACATCCATGGTGGCGCTGGCATTGAGCAGGCGGAACAGAACACGCTCGCCCTGGCGTACGCGGATCGGTTCGTCGTGGCCCAACATCCGCTCTCCGAGCGTGGCGGCGTGATACATCACTTCGAGGCCGTTATCCGGTGGCGGCCCCTTGCGCAGGTCCTGCATGCTGAGCCATTCGCCCTCCCAGCGGCGAGCAGCCAGCAGGACTTCACGATCGTAGCGGCCGGGATTTCCGGCCGCCGGCTCGACGATCAGAAACCCGAATTCGCCCGAATAGGTGCTGCGCGTGAGGTCGGTCATCGCCATCGCGTGGCTGTGATACCACCGTGTACCGGCGGGCTTGGGCGTAAATGAATAGAGGTGCGATTGTCCAACCGGAATAATCGGAGATCCCTCCTCGGTCGCGCCATCTTGAACGGCCGGCAAATAAAGTCCGTGCCAATGAACGATGTCCGGATAACCGGCGTCATTGATCACGTTGATCGCGACCGGACGTCCTTCACGGAGCCGCAATAGCGGGCCCGGAACTTTGCCGTTATAGCCGGTGGTCGTAATGGTTTTACCCGGCGCGAGTTCGAGCGACATCGGCGCGATTCGCAGCGTGTAATCCGCCTTTGCGGCCGGTGGATCGCCGGCCGCGCGCGCAATGCGCGCCGCTGCGCCCGTGACCGGAAGGGTAGCGGCACATTTGAGCAGCGAGCGGCGATCGATTGTCGTGGTCACATTCCTTTCCGCTGCGGACGTGCGGCGCAACTAGGGGCATAAGCAACCAGCGACGTGTCCACGAAGCCCTGAAAATAAAGGCCTCACACGAAAAATTCATTGCAGCCGCGTAATGTCGACCTTTCTACCCTGACGGACGATCGCGGCTGAGCAGGGCGTCGAGCGACCACTTTCCGCCGCCCTCGATCAGCAAATAGAGCGACGCCAGCAGCATGCCGAAGTCATCGCGTGCTTCGTGCATCATGCTCCAGAAGCCGTAGCGCGCGATCTTCGGCAGATGAAAAATCCAAAGCTCGTGCCCAAGCAGGATCGGCAGTTTAGTCGAAACAATCGCCACGATCATGATGACGATCAGCGGGATAGCGGCGAGCCTGGTCAGGAGGCCGAGAATAACAAGTGCGCCGCAGATGGTCTCGACCATGCCGACGAACGGTCCCATGATTTGTGGAAATGGAATGCCGATATTGGCAAAGCGTCCGGCCCCCAGGATTTCGGGGAAGACCAGCTTCTGAATTCCTTCAGGAAAGAACACCACGAGGCCGACAACCAGGCGGATCAGAATGCTCCAGCCGGGCGCGCGCGTAGCGAAGATCATCGAGCACCTGTTCGCGCCGTCGGCGTCGCTCACTTCTGCCTCCGCCGATCTCTCACCTTTTCAGATAGTTCTGCCTGTACCAATCAACGATCTCGCTCCCGGTCGTGAGCCACACGTCCTCACGCGAGGTGACATGGGCGAGCGCCTTGGCAAAATATTTGCTTCGGTGCGGGTAGCCAACCAGAAACGGATGCAGGCAAATCGACATGACCCGGCCGGTCTTGGCGCCGTCTTCGTAGAGCACGTCGAACTGGTCGCAGATCATCTGGCCGAAGACTTCCGGACTCTGGTGCAGGTCGAGCAGCGCCGGAATGTCGTTGATCTCGGTCGAATAGGGCATCGCGATCATCGAGCCCTTTTTCACCCGCATCGGATAGGGCTGATCGTCGTTGACCCAGTTGCCGACATAATCGATGCCATTCTCGGCCAGGATATCGAGCGTTCGCATGGTTTCGCTTAACGCCGGGCTGAGCCAGCCGCGCGGCGCCTTGCCGACGCTCTTAGTGATGGTGCTGACCACCTTCTTGATCAGCGCGCGCTCTTCTGGCTCGGTCTGATCGGCGAATAAGGTGGAATTGTTGGTGCCGTGGCCCATCCATTCCCAGCCGAGCTTCTTGCCCTCTTCGATGATACGCGGATAGTGCTCGCACACGTCAGAATTGAGCGCGACAGTGCCTTTCACTCCGTATTTTTCCATCACCTCCATCATCCGCCAGATGCCGACGCGGACGCCATAGTCGCGCCACGAGTAATTGAGGACATCCGGGTTGACCGGCAAAGTGGTCATGCGGGTCGAGGGCCGATCGAACAGGAAGTGCTCGATGTTTGGAATCACCCAGACGGCGACCCGGGCGCCGTTCGGCCATGACAGGCGCGGGCGATCGATGATCGCCGAATAGTCGAACCGGTCGTGCTCCATCGGTACGGCGGGTGACGCCGGCTTCCGTGTCTTTGATCGCTTCACAATCTTCTTTACCGATCTGCGAGCCACTTAATCCCTCCCGGATTTTCCAAAGCGTTGTATTGATCTGGCGGCACCGCGCCGCCCGCGCTAATGTCGCACAAGCTTGCATGGAAGCGAATGGCTTGGGAGTTTAGCGAAATGGCAAATGTCGTCGCCGGGTTCGGCGTACCCCACACCCCGGTGTTTCCATTCTTCGTCAAGCGCGACGGTCCCGACAGCGAAACCGCCAAGCTGTTCGCGGCGCAGAAGGAGCACCTCGCCGCCGTGCGTCCCGAACTCATCGTGATGTTCGATACCGACCACCTCAACACATTCTTCCTCGACAATCTGCCGATCTTTGCCGTCGGCGTGGACAAGAGCTTCACCGGCCCGAACGACGAGCCGCGGGAAATGCCGGTCTACAAGATCCCGTCGGCCGTCGATCTCGCCGCGCATATTCGCCAGGTCAGCATCGCGGCGGGCTTCGATGCGGCGCTGACCCAGCATTTCTCGGTTGACCATTCGGTCGCGGTGCCGCTGCACTTTCTTACCCCGGAGATGCAGGTGCCGGTCGTTCCGTTTTTCATCAGCGGACATCTGCCGCCGCTGCCTTCGGCGCAGCGCTGTTATGCGCTCGGCCAGGCCGTCGGCCGCGCCATTGCGTCATGGCCCGCGCCGTTGCGAGTTGTGGTCATGGGCAGCGGCAGCTTCTCGCTCGAAGTCGCAGGTCCCCGCATGGCGCCGGGCCGCACCGACGGCGTGCCTGATCCGGATTGGGCCTGGCGGATCATCAAACTCATGGAAGAGCAGCAAATCGAGAAGCTCATCAGCGAGGCCACCGAGCACCAGCTCCTCAAGGCCGGCAATGTCGGCGGCGAAGTGCTGAACTGGATCGCCATGCTCGGCGCCATCGGCAATCACAAGCCGAACTACATCGCGCCGCAGATGCAGAACGGCCACGCCTACGGCGTGTGGCGCTGGAATTAGATAGCAAGTGTTTCCATAAATCGAATTGGTCGGAGCTGATGTGCGCTATGCGGCGCCTCGCCGATGCCAGGCATGATCGCGGCAGCAAGTAGAATCATTTTCCCGCGACTGGGTGATTTTGCTGCCGGAAAAGTGCACTCTGTGGCCAGCAGCAGTTGCTTGCATTTGTTGGTCCCGTTGTCAGTTTCATCCCAGCAAGGCCGGGGCAAGATGCGACGGATTTCTTCGTGTTGCGTGGCAATTGTTCTCGGAACCCTGCCGTTCACCCATTCGGCGCTTGCGGATCCAGTGCTGATTTACTCAAGTAGTGGAAGTTGTATTGTTTCGCCGTTTGGATTCGACTCAAAATTACGGCCTGTCAATTCGGGCGTCGCTTGGCGAACAACCTTCAATGCAGTTGGCAGCGCCGACGCTGACGGCAAGATCACGGAGGTCGGTCAATCGGTCGACAGCGCGTCCTTCGGAGTCGGGCCGCGCATGCACGTGCCTGCGGCGAATGCGTATCAGGCTACATTCAGTTCAACTCTCGCCGGACCCAATGAGGATGGCAGCTTCACACTTCATGTGGGGACCGCCACGGGGACCTTTACTGCCGGGCTGTATGCCGGTCTGACATTTACTGCTTCCGGCTTCAAACTCATGAAATGGACCGGAAGCAATGGCCTGAGCGTCTATGGCAATAGTGGAGTTCCGGCAATTCAGAACGTCTTGGTTTCGAACGGCACCAAATTCGAGCGGATTTGCGCAGGCATGACTATTTCACTGACTCCGATACGGTGAATAGCGCAGATCCGTATGTCCGAGCGCTTTTGAGGCAACGCTTGCCCTGTCTGATTTTTGCGGCGGGTTTTCGCCTTGCTTCGCATGCCGGTAAGCCAGCACCCCCTTGACGGAACGACATAAGATGCAAATTTTGCCTGCTTGGTATTGGCAAAGATTCTAACATCAGGAAAGACGATGGTCAGCGACGCGCCAAAAACAAAAACCGAGCCCGCTCCAAAGACTGAGGCGGCGGCGCCCGACAAGAGCTCTGCCGCCGAACCCGCAACGAAGGCCACGGGCAGCGAGACCGCAACTGCCGCGCCGTCCAATTACAGCCGGGGCGAAGGCCAGAAACCGGTCACCGCGGCCTATAAGGAAAACTGGAATGTGATCTTCGGAAAAAAGAAGGCGAAGAAGAAAAAGCGATAGTCAGGAGAAAAGCTATGGCCCGGATGGTAGTGATCTACAAGACGCCGCGCGACATCGCCGCGTTCGACAAGCACTATTATGAGGTCCACGTTCCGCTCGCCAAAAAACTTCCCGGTCTGAGAAGGTATGAAGTCAGCCAGGGTCCCATTGCTACGCCGGCCGGACCTGATGTCTATTTGATCGCGACGTTGCACTTTGACAGTCTGGCAGCGATCCAAAGGGCGTTCGCCTCGGCGGAAGGACAGGCCGCCGGGGCGGATCGCCGTATTTTCGCGCCGGACGATTCCCGCGTCCAAATGTTGCTGTTTGAAAATCGCGAAGTGTAAGGTCGCGACTTACCGCGTGCGCGTACAGAACAGCCACACCTACGGCGTGTGGCGCTGGCGTCGATTGCGCGTTCGGCACCTGTCGCTGCGGTGAGCGCGGTTGCCTTTTGCATAGGCCAAGCCCATCATTGCTGACGAGAGCGTTGGCCGGCAACAGCCATCAATCGCTCCAATCAGCAGGGGAGGAATAGGCACTATGAAATTGCGAATAATTGCGGCTTGCGCGGTGCTGGCGACTGCGGTCGGATTAGCGGCGCCTCACGCCTTGGCCGCCGATGCAAAGCGGGTCGCTTTTCTCGATGGCCCGATCGCAGACAAATATATCGGCGGACTGACACGCAGCTTTACTGAAACGGCCAAAGCCGCAGGACTTGATGTGGCGGTCGTGCAAAGTCCGTTCGACCCGGCGCTGCAGGCGCAGCAAATGGACGACGCCATCGCCAAGAAGGTCGATGCCATCGTCATGATGATCATGAGCCAGAAGGCGCTGATCCCGGCGCTGACGCGCGCCAAGGAGGCTCACATCCCGGTCATCCTGATCAACACCCCCATTCCGCAGGAGGACCTCTACACGGCGTTTGTCGGCGAGGACAGCAACAACATGGGCGCGACCGCGGCGAAGGCGATGGCCGAGGGGCTCAAGGGCCGTCCGGCCGCGAAAGTCGCGATCATCGCCGGCAGCATGGATGAAGGCATAGCTCCAGCCCGTGTCGCCGCATTCAAGAGCGAAATGGCCAAGCATCCGGGCATCAATGTCGTAGCGGTCGAAGAGACCCATTGGGCGCCGCCTGAAGCCGAGCGGGCCACGGGCCAATTGCTGGCGCGGTTTTCGGGACAAGGTGGGCTCGATGGCATTTATGCTATGAACGATCCGCTCGCTAACGGCGCCGTGCAAGCGGCGCAGTCGGCCGGCGTAAAACTCGGCACCGGCAAGGGTGAACTGGTCGTTGTCGGCGGCAATTGCCTTGCCATGGGCATCGCCGACATTGAGCAAGGCACGATGTACGCCACGCTCTATTGGACGCCGATCAATATGGGCCGCGACACCGCCAATACCGTCAAGAAAATTCTGGACGGTCAAGCGGTGCCGAAAAAGCAGTCGAGAAGCCTCGATATCATCACCAAGGCCAACGTCGCCAAATATCAGAAGGAATGCACGTTCTAACGTGGTTTGGAGCGAACGCGGTGCGGCGCTCGGCGCCGCGCCGCTTTTTGTTGGCTGCCGACCTACTCTGCCGGCGAAGTTTCTTGCGGGCGAACGAGTTGATCGCCGCGGAAAAACATTTCCGCCCAGTAACGCCGGATGGCAAACAGGCGCGGGTCGAGATCGATCGCATCGGCAATCGCCACCAGGAACAGGACGCCGCCGGTCACGACATCCTGCACCGCGGGCGCGGTACCGACCGCATTGAGGCCGGCGCGTAACAGGCACAGCACCAGCACCCCGCCGATCATCCCGATCGGCGTGCCCCTGCCGCCCAAGAGCGACACCCCGCCGATGATTGCCGCCGCAGTCGCCGGCACGAGCGCATTGGTCAGCGCTTCACCGGACGCCGCCGCCAGGCTGTAGCTCAAGAGCGATCCGCCAAGCGCGGCGAGCATGCCAGAGCACGCAAACACCGCCGGAATGATTGCCCAGGTGCGCACACCGGCAACCATGGCGGCGCGGCGATCGCTGCCGGTCGCATAGACATCGCGCCCGACGCGGGTGCGCGCCATCAAGAAGGCGGCGATAAGGAAGGCGGCAAGCGCGACCAGGCTGCGAAACGAAAACACGTGCAACAATGGATTGTTCACAGCGAGCGCCACGTCCATGCGCGGATAGCTGATCGAGACGTTGCCGGTGATGACGTACGCGAGCCCGCCGAGCGTCAGGAGCCCGCCGAGCGTCACCCCGATCGAGCCGAGCCGCAGCCAGATCATGATCGCGCCCTGGAATAGGCCCCAGGCGAGGCCGACGAGAACGGCGAGCGCAACACCGAGTTCCGGGTGCCTTGCGCCGGTGAGCACCGCGATGCATCCGGCGAGGCTGATCATGCCGCCGACCGAAAGATCGAACTCGCGGATGATCATCGACAGGCCGAGACCAAGTGCGATCGGTCCGATCGTGGCGAATTGCTGCAACACGCTATAAGCCGTCGCCGTGGTCAGGAACTGGCCGCGACCGCCGTCAAGGAGCCACAGCACTACGGCGATCACTACCAGCAGCAAATACGGGCGTACCGAGCGGTTGGCGAGCAGCGCGCGCATCTTCTTACTGGGCGTCGGCGAGCGTTTGCAGCATGATTACGAGCAAAACGATGACGCCGATCACCAGGTATTGAATCTGCGTCGAGAAGCCGTTGAGCAGCAGCAGCGCCTGGCAGATACCGATAATAAACGCACCGACGAGACTGCGAATCGCCGAGCCCTCGCCGCCCGAGATCGCTGTGCCGCCGACCAGTACCGCGCTGATTGCGTTGTAATCGTATCCGAGACCGAGTTCCAGATCGCCACTCGAATACCGTGCCGCCATCAGGATGCCCGCAAGCGCGGTGCACAGCCCGGCGGCGACGTAGGCGCCAAGCACGATCCGCGCCGGCTCAAGCCCGGCCGCGAGCGCTGCCCGCCAGTTGCTGCCGACCATATAAAGCTGGCGCCCGAAGCGGGTGAACGAGAGAACGATTTGAGCGATCACGGTCGTAAAGAGAAAGGCGGCAACCGGCATGGGAACGCCGAAAAAGCGTCCTTTAAGTGCTGCTGCAGCATCGCCCTGGGGATAGACGCCCTGGCCTTGCGTGATCAACGTCGCGCCGCCGGTGATCAAGGCCAATGCCGCCATGCTGACGATGATCGGATTGGCGCGGAAATAGCCGACGACGAAGCCTTGGATGCCCGTCAGCGCGGCGCCGAACGCGAGCGCAAGGATCAATGCGGCGGGTAGTCCAAGCGGCAGCACCGCCATAAAGACGATCCCGCTGGTGGAGAGCGTCACGCCGAGCGCAAACGACATGATGTTACCGCTGAGCGTGATGAAGGTCATGCCGATGGCGACGCAGCCGATGAACGAGGTGGTGTTCAAGAGCGAGAACAGACTCACAGACGTAAAGAAGCCGGGCGTCGCGACCGCGACAGCGACCAGTGCCAGCACGGCAATTGCGCGGATCGCCACCAGCACCTTGCCGCGCCTCGAGTGCGGCAGCGGCAGCCGCCAATCAAACTGCCCGTTGCCCGGCAAGGTTTGCTCGCTCATGTTTGTTCGCTCATGGTGCCTGATCCACCGGGTGGGTGATGTCGGCGACGATACGGTGCATCGAGACTTCGCTGCGCCGATAATGGCCGACCTGGCGGCCGCGATAGAGCGTGATCACAACATCGCCAACGCCGACGATCTCCTCGAGATCGCTCGACGACATCACCAGTGCGTAACCTTCTTCACAGAAGGCGCGCATCAGGCGATAAATTTCCGCGCGGGCGCCGACGTCGATGCCGCGCGTCGGCTCGTTCATGAGCAGCACCCCGTTCGCCTTCCGCTCGATGCTGCGGCCGAAGGCGAGTTTCTGCTGATTGCCGCCGCTCAGCTCCTCGGCGCGCGAGCGCATGCGCCGACGGTCGACCCCGACGCGCGTTGCCAGGCGCCCGGCGGCCGCTCGCAGTGTACCGGTCCGCAAAACTCCGAAAACCGAGTGATCGCGCAGCCGCGTCGCCACCAGATTTTGCAGCACGCTCAATCTGCGAAACACCCCCTCAGCGGCGCGATCGCCGGAGACGAACATGATACCGCGCTGTGCTGCGCGCGCCGACGAGCCGAGCTTGAGCGGCCGACCGTTGACGCTGACGCGGCCGCTGGCGTTATGTACCAAGCCGGCGAGCGCTGCCACGATCTCAGCAGCGCCGGAGCCGACCTGGCCAGCGATGCATAGAATCTCGCCCCGGCGCACCGTCATGGCGAAGTCGTCGACGACGCCTGGCAGCGATAGCCCTTCGACGACGAGCGCAGGTGCGCCGCGCGCGCGGGTCTCCTCGGGATACATTTCACCGCTTGGACGCCCGAGCATCAGCTCGATCAATGCCGCACGGTCGAGCCCCGTGAGCGCGGAGGTCGCGACCAATTCGCCATTGCGCAAAACCGAAACGCGATCGCAGATGGCATAGACCTCGGCCAGCCGGTGCGTAATGTAGAGCACCGAGCGTCCCTCGCGTTTGAGTGCAATTAACGCCGCGAAAATGCGTTCGATCTCGACGTCGGTCAGTGTCGCCGTGGGCTCATCGAGAATAAGCACGCGCGCGTCGCGGGTGAGCAGCCTCGCAATCTCGACGAGTTGGCGTTCACCCATGCTCAAGCTCGCTACCAGCGCGTCTAGTCTGATGTGATCGGCGCCAAGGAGCGCCAGCGCCTCGGCGGCGCGCCGGCGCAGTTCCGGGCGCTTGTGCAGAAACGGCACCCGCAGCGAACCGAGCCAGATATTGTCCTCAACCGAAAGATCGGGACACAGGCTCAATTCCTGCGCCACCATCGCGATGCCAAGCTCCTGCGCCTGGCGCGGGGTCGCCACGATGGCGGGAGCGCCGTTGACCAGGACGGTGCCCTGATCCGGCCGATAGACCCCGGTCAGGATCTTGACCAGGGTGCTCTTGCCAGCGCCGTTCTCACCACAGATTCCGCGAATCTCACCGGGGCCGATATCAAGCGAGACATCTTTGAGCGCGGCAATCGGGCCGAAGCTTTTCGATACGCGACGGAGTCCGACAACTGATGCTGAATCGCCGCCAGACTGCAGGATTGTCCCTTCGCTGCTACCGTGTAGGTCCCGCCTCTGTTCGGCTCGGTCCAAGGTGAAGGCCGCGGCAGTCAGGTCCATCGCAGAGCGCCAATCAACGCGCCGCCGTGACCAGCACACCGGTGCCACCGGCTCACTGCTGTGCGCACCGGCGTCATGGTCCTCACTTACTGTCCTCCCAATATTTTAGTTCATCCGACAAGGCGCTTAATCATATTCTTCGCCAGCGAAACTGATGATAGTTGAACCATGAGAAAGGGCAATTGTCTCACCAGCGCTCCGCCGCAATGACACCACGCACGCCGCAGGTCGCGACTTATGTCGTGCGGGTGAGGCCGCCGTTGACGTAGAGTGTTTGCCCGGTAATGAAGGCCGCATCCTCGCTGGCGAGAAAAGACACTGCGCCGACCAGGTCGGAGACTTTTTCGCTGCGTTTGATCGACTGCATGTTGGCCATCAGATCGAACAGCGCCTCCTTGGACATACCGCCCGGAATCTCCTTGTCCTTCAGGGTGCCCGGCGTGCGGGTGAGCCCCGGCGCAATGGCATTCACGGTGACGCCGTGTTCGCCGAATTCGGTGGCGAGCGAACGGGTGAAGCCGACGACGCCCGCCTTGCTGGTAATGTAGTGGATGAAGTTCGGGACTAGAAGACTGACGGTATCCGACGCGAGATTGATGATCCGGCCCCAGCGCCGCTGCCGCATTCCCAGTGCCAGCGCTTTGGTCATCAAAAACATTGAATTGAGATTGACCGACAGCACGCGCCGCCAGTCTTCAAACGTGATCTCGTCGAACGGCTGCATCGGATAGATGCCGGCGTTATTGACCAGGATATCGCAACGGCCGCCATCCTTCTCGACCGCCGCCTTGAGCGCCGCCACATTCGCCGGGTTGCTGATATCGCATTGAACAGCCGTGGCGTGCCCGCCGGCGCCACGGATCAACTCCAAAGTCTGCTCGGCGTTGTCGCGATCGGCGATGACGATGCGCGCTCCCTCCTCCGCCAGCCTGACCGCCGACGCCTGACCAATCCCAGAGGCCGCGCCGGAAATAACCGCGGTCTTGCCCTCATGCTTTTTCGCCATTCCTCATCCTCCCGTTCTCGCCGGACCATTGTTCGCATATAAAGGGGACACCGGTGAAGGGTTCTGCAGGTTGCAACCTTCGCCGCTACAGCGCCGGGCAAAAGCTTGCGAGAAGGAGTGCAGATTGTGACCAGCGGCAAGGATGACGAGGAGTTTTTCCGGCAGCGCGGCTTCGGCATCAAGATCGGCTTTGGCGAGCGGCCGGCGCTGATGCTGATCGACATGATCAATGGCTTTACCGACGCCTCAATGCCGCTCGGCGCCAACCTCGATCAGCAGATCGAGGCCCAAAAGCCGCTGCTCGAAATCGCGCATGAACGCGACATCCCGGTGATCTTCTCGACCGTGCTGTACGAGGAACCCGACATCAAGGACGCCGGCATTTGGGCGCTGAAACAGTCGGGCGCGCGCACGCTGACCGCGGGGTCTGACGCGGTCAAGGTCGACACCCGGCTCGAGCGGCGGCCGAAGGACATATTGCTGGTCAAGAAATACGCCTCGTGCTTTTTCGGCACCGATCTGGTGCCGCGGCTCAACAGCCGCCATATCGACACGCTGATCCTGACCGGCTGCACCACCAGTGGCTGCGTGCGAGCGACCGCAGTCGATGCGGTGCAGAATGGCTTTCGCCCGATGGTGGTACGCGAGGCGGTCGGCGACCGCTCGGTCGCGGCCCATGAGCAGAGCCTGTTCGACCTCAACGCCAAATATGCCGACGTCGTCTCACTCGACGAGACGCTGCAATATCTCAAGACCGTCGGCCACAACCGGCCGGCGGCGTAAGATTGCGCCGCCGGGAACCGGCCCGCTCAGAACATCGGATAGGCTGGATTCAGCGGCAGCCCGAACTGGGTGCGGCCGAAATTCTCGGCCGGCACGTCCCAGCTCATCACCACGTGTGACGCGATGGCGTGGACGTCGCGCCAGCAGCGTTGCGCCGAATTGTTATCCAACAGCCCGCTTGAGCCGCTGATATTGATCAGCTCGTCCATCGCGTCGCGCAACATGCGCATCGCATAGCTGAAATCGCGCCGCAGCAGCGTCCGCGTGTCCAGGTTCATGCCGGAGTAATCCTTGCGCGCGGTGGCAAGCGCCCGGCGCGCCAGCAATTCAGATGCGTCGATCTGCGCGCCGATCTCGGCGACTTTCATCTGCACCGGCACGTGCTGGGCGATGGCGAGCTGGGTGTAGGTGAGATAGCGCTGCCGCGTCCATTCCACGAAGTCGGCGTAAGCGCCGCGCGCCGAGCCAAGCGCCGGCCCGAGCAGCGCATAGGAATGCACGGCGATGAAAGGGGTACGGTAGATCGGATTGGTATTGATTTTCGATCCTGGAGACTGGGCGTCGCGCAGCGTCGCAAAGGAGACGCTGCGGTGGTCCGGGACGAATACGTTGTCGAGCACGCTGGTGATTGAACCGGTACCGCGCAGCCCGGCGCAATACCAAGTGTCGTCCTGCTTTACCTCCGACACCGGCACCAGGTAGAGCCGCATGTCCGGATGGTCCTCGCCCTCGCGGAAGGCAAGCCCGCCGATCAAAATCCATTGCGAATGGCGCAGGCCGCTGCACCATGACCAGCGGCCATCGAGACGGTAACCGCCAGGCACCACGGTGACCTTGCCGGTCGGCGCCGCGGATGTGGCGATACAGGCGGCGTTATTCTCGCTCCACACGTCGTGCTGTGCCTGTTCCGGGAAATGCGCGAGGATGCAGGCATGATCGGCCAAATAGTTCAGCACCCACGCCGAGGAGGCGCAGGTCGACCGGCCGAGTTCGATTGAGATGTCGAACGCCACCTCGTGGTCGTGCTCGTAGCCGCCCCAACGTTTCGGTTGCAGCACGTGGATCAAACCCGAATCGAGATATTCCTCCACGGACTCACGCGGCACTTCGCGATCACGCTCGGCCTTGACTGCACGCTCGCGCAACTTTGGGGCGAGCGCACGGGCGCGAGCGATCAATTCGTCGGCCGTCGGAATCTTTTCTGCTGCGGCAGCAGTCCGCAATTCGGCAACACTCATTTTGGGTTTCCTCCTTGACGGCGACATTGCGTCAGCGCCGGATGGGAATCAAGCGTCGCCCGGGGCGTCCTTGATCCGGTCCGGCTTCCGATGCCATCATGGTCAACGCGAAATCACGCCGATCGTCCGTCAAAACCGATCGTGCATCGAAGCATTGGGGGGAAAAACATGCGTCTCGGATTTTTCATGATGCCGGTGCATCCGCCGGCCCGCAGCTTTACCGAGACGCTCGCCGAGGACACCGAGAAGTCACTACTGGCCGATCGACTGGGCTACGAGGAATTGTGGCTCGGGGAGCACTTTTCGGCGACCAGCGAGCCGATCCCCTCGCCGCTGATGTTCATGGCGGGCCTCGTGCCGCAGACCAAGAACCTGCGCTTCGGAACCGGCGTCATCTGCATTCCCAATCACGATCCGCTCGTCGTCGCCGCCGAGGTGGCGCAGTTCGATCATATGAGCCGCGGCAGGTTCGAGCTCGGCGTCGGGCCGGGCGGCTTATTGTCGGACTTCGAGCTGTTCGGCCACAACGATGTCGGCGTGCGCAACCGCAAGGTCATTGAAGCGGTCAAGATCATGCAGATGGTCTGGTCGCAGGACCCGCCGTACGAATTCGACGGCGAGTTCAAAAAGTTTCTTTTGAAAGATACCGTCAACGCCGAACTCGGCATCGGCTACATGCCCAAGCCCTATCAGAAAGGCGGGCCACCGGTCACGCTTTCGATCGCCAGCCCAAACTCGGCTTCGGCGCGGACCGCCGCGCTGCAAAACTGGGGCATAATTTCGGCTAATATCGTGCCGACCTACTCGGTGGCGTCGCACTGGGCAATCTACAGCAAAGCTTGCGCGGAGTTAGGCAAGAAACCGTCGGGCGAAAATTGGCGGGTGTCGCGTAATATTATGGTCGCGCCGACCGACGCGGAAGCCCACGAGCGCGTCTATGGCGAGGCCGCTTCCAACAATTACTTCTTCACCTACATCCGCGCGGCGCTTGCCGGCGCCGGGATCCTTTCGGTCCTCAAGCCGAAGTCGGAGATGACCGACGCGGAAGCGACCGTCAAAGTCATTACCGAGGGCTGTACCCTTTACGGCTCGCCCAAGACCATGCTCGACAAGCTGGTCGCCTTCCGCGAAGAAGTCGGGCCGTTCGGCACGCTGCTGCTGACCGGTCTTGACTGGACCGGACCGAACGGAGCTTGGGAACGTCAGTCGATGCAGCTGATGGCCGAACAGGTCATGCCGAAGTTCCATCAGCACGTTCACGCCCAGGCGGCCGAATAGGCGGCAATCGATCTTCATTTATCGAATTTTGTGCGCTGCAACGGCCATGAGAGTTTCATAAAGGCGTCGCAGCGGCGCCACAGACGCTGTGCAGAATTTACAGCATAGGGACAGTTTGGGGTTGCGGTGAGCACAACGTCGAGGAGATCGACGATGAACTTGCAATGCGCCTGCAACACCGAAGCGGCCGCGACCCAAAAGTTCGGCCGGCCCAAATGCCCACGCTGCGGAAGCATGCTTCTGATCGCCGAGGAGTCGGAGTTCAACGTCAAAGGCCGCATTCGCAACACCTGGTCGTGCGACGATTGCGCCCACGAATTTGTAACCTCGATTACGTTGTGGCCGCGTTTAGATCCGGCTCCACGCCGGGCTTAGGCCTTTTTCAGTTGTTGCGTCATTGCCGTGCCCGGCCGGAGGAAGCGCCACACCGTTAGGTGCAACGAAACTGAAAATAAGGAACCGGGCCACTCACACTGCGTTAGTTTGTTGCGTGCGTAAGCTCCCGAAAAGTTGTGTTCGCGTCCGCTCGTTGCGTTGAGTGCAGGCGCGAAGGTGAAGTGACCCGCCGGTCCGGCGTATTGCGCGACCGGCGGGTTCATTTCTGTCATGCCTCATTGGCGCGAAAGTCCCGCTTCGCCATCCATTGTTCCCGGGTCGCCGCCGCGTAATCGGCAAAACATCCGGCAGTAATCGCGGCGCGCGCTCCCGCCATCAAGTCCTGGTAGTAAAAAAGATTGACGACCGAGAGCAGCGTACCGCCAAGCGCCTCACCGCTACGGAACAAATGATGCAGATAGGCGCGAGAAAAATCACGCGCCGCCGGGCAACGGCTCTCGGCATCGAGAGGCCGCGGATCGTCGGCATGGTGCGCGTTCTTGATGTTGATTGGGCCGAAGCGGGTGAAAGCAAGGCCGTGTCGTCCGTTTCGGGTCGGCATCACGCAGTCGAACATGTCGACGCCGCGGGCGATGACTTCGAGGAGATCAGCCGGCGTGCCGACGCCCATCAGATAACGCGGCCGATCGCCCGGCAGCACCGGCGTCGTCGCGGCGACGACGTCGAGCATGACGCTCTGCGGTTCGCCGACGGCAAGTCCGCCAATCGCGTAACCGGGAAAATCGATATCGACCAGCGCCCGGGCGCTGGTTTGACGCAATGTCAGATCGTCGCCGCCTTGCACAATGCCGAACAACGCGCGACCGGCGGCTGCGCCCTCGAAAGCGCGGTTGCATCGCTCGGCCCAACGCAGCGACAAGTTCATGGCGCGCTCGATCTCACTCCGCTCTGCAGGGAGCTTGACGCACTCATCGAGCTGCATCGCGATATCGGAGCCGAGCAGAAACTGGACCTCGATGGCGCGCTCCGGCGTTAACTCGATCATCGCGCCGTCGAGGTGCGAGCGGAAAGTCACGCCCGCGTCCGTGATCTTGCGCAGCGGCGCCAGCGACATCACCTGGAAGCCGCCGGAATCGGTAAGGATCGGATACGGCCAGCCCATGAATTCATGCAGCCCGCCGAGTGCAGCGATGCGCTCCGCCGACGGCCGCAGCATCAGATGGTAGGTGTTGCCGAGCAAAATCTCCGCGCCGGAGGCGCGCACATCATCGTGGTGCACGCCCTTGATCGCGGCCTGGGTGCCCACCGGCATGAAAGCCGGCGTGTGTACGACACCGTGCGCCGTCGTGATCTCGCCGGTGCGGGCAGCGCCGTCGGTGGCAGTCAGGCGGAACGAGAAAGGCTCGGACATGATTTTCAGGATGCTCGAAACAGCAAACAGGCGTCGCCGTAGGAGTAAAACCGATAGCCGCTTTCGATTGCATGCGCATAGGCGTGTTGCATCGTGTCGAGGCCGGAGAACGCGCAAACCAGCATGAACAGGGTCGAGCGCGGCAAATGGAAGTTGGTCAGCATCGCGTCGACCGCGCGAAAGCGATAACCGGGAGTAATGAACAGATCGGTCTCGCCAGAGAATGCCGCCAGCGTGCCATCTTCTGCCGCCGCCGCGCTTTCAAGAAGTCGCAGTGAGGTCGAGCCGACCGCTGTAATGCGACCGCCTGCGCGCCGCGCTGCATTGAGCGCTGCTGCCGTTTCAGCGCTGACGGCGCCCCATTCAGCCTGCATGCGGTGACCCGAAGTATCGTCGGTTTTGACTGGCAAAAAGGTGCCGGGACCGACGTGAAGCGTCACACGGTGAACCGAGATGCCGTTGGCGTGCAACTTCCCAACAACGGCCTCGGTGAAATGCAGCCCGGCGGTCGGCGCCGCTACCGAGCCTTCCTCATGCGCAAACATCGTCTGATAATCAGTACGATCCTGCTCGTCGGTGTCGCGACGGCCGGAGATGTAAGGCGGTAACGGCATGTCGCCGCGGTCGGCCAGCGCCTGATCGAGCACCGCGCCGTGGAAAGCGAAGGCGAAAGTGATTTCGCCCCCCTCCCCTTTGGCTTCTACGGTGGCATCAAGCTGGTCGAGGAAGCACACGCGGCCTTCGCTGCCGAAACGCACGACGTCGCCGGCGGCAAGCCGCTTGGCGGGCCGCACCAGCGCCCGCCAGCGCGAGCCGTCGAGGCGTTTGATCAGCGTCGCAGCGATTGCAGGCTCCCGGTCACCGCGGCCGATGCGGCGGCCATGGAGGCTTGCCGGGATCACCTTGGTATCGTTGACGACCAGCGCATCACCGGCCCGCAGCAGGTGTGGGAGGTCCAGCATGGTGCGATCCTCAACCGCCCCATTTGGACGCACCACCAGGAGCCGCGCGGCATCCCGGGGATGCGCGGGCCGCAGCGCGATGCGGTCCTCCGGCAGCGCGAAGTCGAACAGATCCGTTCGCATGGATCAGTGACGGGACATGAGCGGCGCGGGCATTACTTCCCGGAGCCGTTGTCGATGGTGCGATCGTCAACAAACCGGATGGCAATCGGCCGGCCGGCGACCGCGCCGCCCATGCCGTCGCTGAAACGCAATGGCGTGCAGCGCTTGAGCGCCGCGTCGATGGCGTCGCGATAGATGGTGCGTACCTCGGCTGGCGCGTCGTGGCTCACATAGGTCATGCGCGGCGGCGCAATCACTTCGCCGTCGCGCTTGAAAGCGAAGCGGACGGTGTATTCCATGCCGTGTCGCGCCTCCTCCTTCGGCGGCGGCACCCAGCATTCGCGCAGCGCAGCGAACATGGCGCGGATCGTATCCAGCGTATGGTCGTCCGTCCCGTTCTCTGCATCCTCGCTCGTCCTGGTCGGATCCTTGCCGCCTTTTGCATCGTCGGGGCTTTTGTCCGCACTGCCGGTCTTTTTGTTCGCGGGATCGTTCTCGTCAGTCGACACAATCGTCAGCCGCAAATCCTGTCCGATCGGCGGCAGGTAATAGGGAAAGCAGGGCCCGAGGTGAAACACGCTGCAGAACGACGGATGGCAAGGGTATCCGCTGAGCACGCTGCATGGCGCGCGCGCCGGAGGCACATGGTTTAACCGCTGGGCTTTGCTGCCTGCGCCATGCGCGAACAAACCGATCGCCCCGCAAACGATCGCGATCGCCGTGCGGGACGCGCGCATCAGTTATTCGATGACGTCGGCGGCCACCTGCATCTGCACGATGCGATCGGGTCTGGACGGCGGCTCACCGCGCTTGAGCTTGTCGACGACGTCCATGCCGGACAGGACCTCACCAACCACGGTGTACTGGCCGTTAAGGAACGAGCCTTCGTCGAACATGATGAAGAATTGACTGTTGGCGGAATGAGGGTTGCTGGACCGCGCCATACCGACCGTACCGCGCTCGAACGGAACCTTGGAGAACTCCGCCGGCAGGTCCGGGTGCTCCGAGCCGCCGGTGCCGTCACCATTCTCGCCATCACCAGTTTGCGCCATGAAGCCGTCAATCACGCGGTGGAACGGCACGTCATCATAAAAGCCTTCGCGTGCCAGGAGCTTCAGCCGTTCGGCGTGCTGGGGCGCGACGTCGTCGCGCAGCTTGATGACGATACGGCCGGGCGTGGTCTCGACGATCAGGGTATTTTGCGGATCGGTACCCGGGGGGAGCGATTCATCCATCTTGGGTTTTCCTCTATTACTCGACGATTGCCTTACGGCCACGCAACATAATGCTAAGGCTCGATTGTGGCCTTCTTGATGTAATCCAGTTTGCCAAACTCTCTGACCAGATAAGCGTTACCTTCCTGTTGAATACGGCCTTGCTCGGGTCCCTGCCCGCCCGGCGCGCCTTCGCCGTATCCGCTGTACAGCGCGTCGACAACAGACATGCCCGAGACGATCTGGCCGAACGGTGCAAAGCCCTGACGGTCCAGCGTCTTGTTGTCGGCGAAATTGATGAACACCTGAGTCGTGCGGGTATTGGGGCCGGCCGTTGCGAATGTGATCAGGCCGCGCTTGTTGCTTTGCCGCACCGGATCGTCCTTGATCCGCGCCTCACGCCATACCCCGGAGATTTTCGGATCGGCGTTGATGCCGAACTGCACCATGAAGCCGCTGATGACACGAAAGAAGCGAGAGTTGTCGAAGAAACCGTTCTTGACGAGGTTATAGAAACGATCTGCCCCGTTCGGCGCCCAATCGCGATGAACCTCAATGACGAACGTACCCTTGCTGGTATTGAACTTGGCTTTGTAGACCGCGGGCGCCGGTTCGGTCAGAGCCGCGGGGTTGCCGAGGCCCTGGCTCCAGGCCGGACCTGTAAGTACGAGTGCTAGCAGAACTGCAATCGGGCGGATCATGTCGTCTCCCGGATGAGAAGGATTTAGGTTTTCGCGAATTTCTTTTTCAGACGTGTGGCGACGAGCGCCGGCACGAAAGCGGAAACGTCGCCGCCCATGCCGGCAATCTGGCGTACCAAGGTGGCGGTGATCGGGCGAACTTCCGGCGAGGCGGGCAGGAATACGGTCTGCACTTCCGGCGTCATGGCTGCGTTCATGCCCGCCATTTGCATCTCGTAGTCGAAGTCGGCTGCATCCCGCAGCCCGCGGATGAGGATCGCCGCGCCCGCGCGTCGCGCCGCGGCAACAACGAGATCGCCAAAGGTCGTGCAGACGACCTCGCAACCCGCGCTGCGCCCAAGAGGCGTGCAGATCTCTTCAAGCATCGCGACCCGTTCCTCCGCCGAAAACAGCGGCGCCTTGCCGGGATGAATGCCGACCGCCAGCACCAGCCGGTCGGCAAGCCGTATGGCGCTTTTCACGACATCGAGATGACCGTTGGTGATGGGGTCGAACGACCCGGCAAACAGGGCTGTGCGCGGCATGGCGGGGGTCTAGCCCGCGCTCCGGCCAACCGCAAGCTGGTTGTATCGTTTCGGAAATCCGCGCATTTGCTTTGGTCTATTGTATAATCCGCATTGGACAACGCACGATGCAACGCTCACAACGAGGCGGGGCGGCCGCACGAAAGAAACGCAAGCGAGGGAGGACTGGGCCATGAGCAAGGCGTGGTTGGCGGCGCTATGGGCCGCCGGATTGATGGCGGTGACGGCAGCCCCCGCGTCGGCGGAGACTGTCAAGGTCGGCGTAATTGCCCCGTTTTCTGGTCCCTTTGCGCGCTGGGGCGAACAGTTCCAGCAGGCGATCAAGGTTTACCAGAAGCAGCACGGCGAAAGCGTCAGCGGCAACACCATCGAGGTCATCTACCGCGATAGTGGCGGCCCGGATCCCGCTCGCGCCAAACAGCTCGCCGAAGAACTCATTCTGCGCGAGAACGTGCAATTCATCGGCGGCTTCACCTTCACGCCGAACGCGCTTGCGGTGGCGGACCTGGTCACCGAAGCGAAGATGCCGACGATCATCTTCAACGCTTCGACGGCGGCGAATACCCGTAAATCGCCCTACTTCGTGCGCACGAGCCAGACCATTCCCCAAGTGACAGTTGAGATCGCGAAGTGGGCCGCAAAAAACGGCATCAAGCGCGCCATCACCGCGGTGACCGATTATGCCCCCGGCTATGATGCCGAAACGTACTTTGCCAAGACGTTCAAGGCGGGCGGCGGCGAAATACTGGAATCGATCCGCATTCCGCTCGCGACCACGGATTTCTCACCATTCTACGAGCGCGTACTGCAACAGAAGCCCGACGCCCTGTTCATCTTCGGACCGGGCGGGCCGCCCACAGTTGGTATGATCAACACTTGGGCATCCCGGCTCAAGCCGGCGGGAATCCAGCTCCTGTGCACCGCTGAGCCGCAGGAGATCGATTTGCCGAAGATCGGTCCGGCCGCGTTGGGCGTGGTCTCGGCGTTCCACTACACCGAGACGGTCGACAATCCTCTCAACAAAGCGCTGTGGGCCGATCTCACCGCGATGTTCGGCAAGAACACGTGCCGGATCTCGCCTTGGTCGGCGCCTATGACGGAATGGAGCTGATCTACCGCGCGGTAGCGAAATTTGGTCCACGGCCGACCGGCGACGAGGCGATCGGGTTTTGGCGCGGCATGGCGTTCGACAGTCCGCGCGGCCCGATCAAGATCGAAGAGAAGACCCGCGACATCACCCAAAACGTGTACCTGCGTAAAGTGGAAGAGCGCGGCGGCAAACTGGTGAACATCAATTTCGCGACCATCCCGATCGTGCGCGATCCCTGGAAGGACGAGCATCCCGAATAGCGCTGCGCGCGGCGACAGGCATCTAAATTCCTATGCTCGATGTCACCATTCTGTTCGACGGCGTCGCGTATGGGATGGTCTTGTTCATCATTTCCGTCGGCCTGACGGTCACCATGGGGCTCATGCGCATCGTCAATCTTGCGCATGGCGCGTTCGGCAT
The DNA here is from genome assembly GCA_963791955.1 of uncultured Alphaproteobacteria bacterium. Classification (GTDB taxonomy): domain Bacteria; phylum Pseudomonadota; class Alphaproteobacteria; order Rhizobiales; family Xanthobacteraceae; genus BOG-931. Next base: position 47,370 of record CAWBUO010000009.1, on the reverse strand, counting down.
GATCGGCGGCTATCTGGCGGCCATGCTGCTCGGCGCCGGGCTTCCGTTCTTTGCCGCTGCATTTGGTGCTACGCTGTTGGTGGGCATGATCGGCGCCGCCGCCGAGCTCACGATTTATCGCCCGCTTTACCGCAAAGGCGAGCTTGCGCAGGCGCTCATGACCTTCGGTTTCACCTTCGTGGTTATCGCCACGCTGACCGCCATCTTCGGGACCGGCATCAAACCGCTGCCGGTGCCGCCGGCGTTGCGTGGCGTAGTTGATTTGGGTTTTCGCACCTATCCCACCTATCGTCTTTTCTTGGTGGCCGTGGGGCTCGTGCTGGCGCTGTTATTATGGCTTCTGATCGATCGCCCTATGGGGCGCGGCTGCGGGCGGCTGTCGATAATCCGCGCATGGCGAGGGCGATCGGTATCGATGTCAATCTCCTTTTCACTGTGACTTTCGCCGGCGGATGCGCGCTCGCTGCTTTCGGCACCGTGATCGGCGCGGCGCTGCTGCCGCTTGAACCCTATTATGCGCTGCGCTACCTCGTGGTGTTCCTGGTTGTTGTCGGCGTCGGCGGCATCGGCAACTTCAAGGGCTCGTTTGTCGCCGCCATCGCACTCGGTATCATTGACACCGGCGGTAAGTTTCTGTTCCCGCAAGCGGCTGCGTACTTGTTCTATGGCGCGGTGATTGTCCTTCTGCTGTTGCGGCCCCACGGGCTCATGCCGGCGAAGTCAGCGATATGAGTGTGCCTTTCACAAGCAAAAGCCTCGCCTTGCCGACGCCGGGACTCAACTTCGCCAGCGCCTGGCATCTGCTGCCTTGGGCACTCGCACTTGTCTTCTACTTCATCGCCGGCGGCTATCTCAGCGTTGGCACCCACGTGCTGATCATGATTTTGTTCGCGCTGTCGCTCGATCTCGCGCTCGGCCAGGCCGGCATCATCACTCTGGGTCACGCGGCGTTCTTCGGCTTCGGCGCTTACGCCGCCGGAATCTTTGCGGCGCATTTCTCCAATGACGCCCCCGTCGGCTTGGCCTTCGCCCTGATCTTAACCGGCGTTTTTGGATTGCTGGTCGGCATGCTCATTCTGCACACATCCGGCGTAACGCTGATGATGCTGACCCTGGCCATCAGCGCCCTTCTTGCCGAATTCGCCAATCAGGCGCACGGCCTGACAGGCGGCGACGACGGCCTTCAAGTTGTACGCATGGCGCCACTGTTCGGCCTGTTCCGCTTCGATCTTTGGGGTCATACGGCCTATCTCTACGCCCTGGCGATACTCTTGTTCTGGTCGCTCGCCGCGTGGCGGGTCATGCGCTCGCCGTTCGGCCGCTCACTCGATGGCATTCGCCAGAACCCGCGCCGCATGCGGGCGATCGGCACGCCGGTATGGTGGCGGCTCGTCGTCGCCTACGGCCTGTCCGCGGCAATGGCGGGAACGGCCGGCGCGCTTGAAGCGCAGACCACACGGGCGGTCGGCCTCGGCACGCTTGGCGTGCTCGCCTCCGGTACCGTGCTGGTTATGCTCATCCTCGGCGGCACGCGCCGGTACTACGGCGCCTTTCTCGGTGCTGCCGTTTATGTCGTCGTGCAAAATATTGCGGCGCAGATCGATCCCTTCCGTTGGATGTTCATCATCGGTATTCTGCTGATGGCGGTGGTTCTGTTGCTCGACAACGGCCTCATGGGCGTTGCCGATGCGGCGCGGCACGTGCTGCATCGCCCGCACTCGCGATCGGATAAGCCATGACGGCGGTGGCCGTTGCGGCGCCGCGGCTCCGCGACCGTTCGTTCCGGACGGAATCCAGCATGAGCGCGGGTCTCGCCGTCGACAACCTCGTGGCTGGTTACGGCGCCACTGTCGTGCTGCAGAACGTGTCTTTCGAAGTCGCCGCCGGTAGCACGCTCGCGATCCTGGGACGCAACGGCGTCGGCAAGAGCACCTTGTTAAGCACGCTTATGGGGCTCACCACGCGCCATGGCGGCACTATCAGGCTTGATGGCCGGCCGATCGAAGCCGTGACTTCGCATCGGCGAAATCGATTGGGCCTTGGCTACGTGCCGCAGGAGCGCGAAATCTTTCCCTCGCTCACCATAGAGGAAAATCTGACAGTGGCGCAGCGGGCGGAAAGTCAGTGGTCGCTCGCGCGGGTTTTTGAACTCTTTCCTGCGCTCAAGGAACGTCGCCGTAACGCCGGTAACCGTCTGTCCGGCGGCGAGCAGCAGATGTTGGCCATCGGCCGCGCGCTGGTCGGGGCGCCGAAGGTGCTGTTGCTCGACGAGCCGATGGTGGGCCTGGCGCCGATTATCGTTGAGTCGCTTTATGAGGCACTGTCGCGTATCCGCGACGACGCTGCGCTCACTATTGTTCTCGTCGAGCAGAAGGCCGACCTCGCTCTGTCGTTTGCCCGCGACGCCATCGTGCTCGACCGCGGCCAAATTGTTTTTCGCGGCGCGAGCATCGGACTTGCGCAAGATGAGACGGCAAAATCGCGGCTCCTCGGCGTCGGCGCGGCGCAAGCCACATCAAGGAACGAACCGACATGAATGCGGCAGCACTGTTCGATGTCAGTGGTCTGGCGACGGTCGTAACCGGCGGCGCAAGCGGCATCGGACTGGCATACGCAGAGGTGATGGTGCAAAACGGCGCGCAGGTAACCGTGATCGACGCTGATGCCAAGGCGCTCGATCAGGCTGTGGAGCGTTTCCGCAGCGCCGGCCAAGAGGTCCGCGGCGAGATCGTTGACGTCACCGACCGCGTTGCGCTCGAACGAAGCTTCGAGGCAATTACGCAACATTACGGACGTCTCGACGTCGTGTTTGCCAATGCGGGGATTGGCGGCGGACCCGGTTTTCTCAAGCTCGACGGCGAGCGCAATCCTGACCGTGCGCTCGAAAACTTCCCCGCTGACGTATGGGACAGGATTATTGCGATCGATCTGACCTCGGTTTTCGCCACCCTCCAGGCCGCCGCTCGGTATATGAAAAACAAGGGCGGGCGCATCATCGTGACCACGTCGATTTCGGCGCTGCGGACCGAGGTGTTTGTGGGCTCCCCTCACGTCGCGGCCAAGGCGGGCGCCGCCCAACTTGTGCGGCAGGCGGCGCACGAACTGGCCCGTTACAACATAACGGTCAACGCGATCGCTCCGGGGCCTTTCGTCACCAACATTTCGGGCGGGCGCTTGCAAGATCCGGCGGTGCGCGCACCGTTCGAGAGATTTTCGCCGATGGGCCGGCTCGGACAACCCGACGACATCAAAGGCCTGGCCCTGTTCCTTGCTTCGCCTTCGGCGCAGTTCATTACCGGCGCCCAGATCGTGATCGACGGCGGCATGTCGCTTGGCATGGCTGATTGACCCGCCGGCGCGTTTCTCGTCGATGGATGACGCGTTATGTTGTGGGAGGCGCCCTGGAAGACCACGGAGTAAGGGAGCGAAACCGAGATGAATGCGCCACCATCCACGGACACCAAAGTCGTTCGGCGCCAGGCAGACGCTGGCCCCAAACGGGTCATAGCCGATGTCTGCGTGGTCGGGGCCGGTATCGCGGGGACCTCCGCAGCGCTGACGGCGGCGCGCAATGGGCGCAAAGTCGCGCTGGTCGACGGCCTCCCGGTGCTCGGCGGCCAGGCTGTGAACTCCATTATCAGCACGTTCTGTGGCCTGTTCGCCAATGGCACTCACGGCCACCAATTCACCCACGGCATCGCGGACGAGATTTTGCGCGATCTCGGTGCCAAGGAGCAGACGCTCTATTACCGGCGCGGGCCGGTAACGACGGTCGTTTATTACGACGAAGTTGCGCTTGCACGCTGGATCGAAGAGGCGATCCGCAAAGCCGGGATTACCGTCGTGCTTGGCGCCGTGTTGCGGCATGTGGAAGTGGACGGGCGTCGCGTCCGGAGCATTGAGCTCGCCACCCGCTACGGCGACGTGCACGTCGAGGCGACGGGATTCGTCGATTCAAGCGGCGACGCGGCGCTGGTCTGGCAAGCGGGCTTCGCCTGCCGCGAACCGGCGAACCGCAAGGTGTTCGGCACCCAGATGGTGGTGCTCGAGAACATCGACGAAGCCAAGCAGCCGACGCGCGACGAGATCGGTGCGCGTATGAAGGGAAAGGGCGATGCGTACGGCCTGGTCCGGCGCGAGGGACTAGCCTTCATCATTCCCGGACGCGCAGTAGCAGCCATGAACATGACGCACGTGGAAACGCCGCTCGATCCGCTCGAAGCCTCGGCCAAAACACTTGACGGCCGTGATCAGGCTGATCGCGCTGTCGAATTTCTGCGCCACGAATTTCCGGATTGCTTCGGCAAATGCCGCGTGCGCGCCTACGGCTTTCCTGGCATCCGCCAAACCCGCTGGATCGTTGGACGCCAGCAACTGACCGAGGATGACGTGATGACCGGCCGGCGCTTTCCCGATGCGATCGGGCGCACCGCGTGGCCGATCGAGCTGCACGATCATGGCAGCGGCCACCGCTGGCATACCTTCCCCGAGGATCACGTGCACTACATTCCGCTCGCGAGCCTCACCCCGGCCGATGCCGACAACGTCGTCGCTGCCGGGCGCTGCATCGATGCCGACACGGCGGCGCTGTCGAGCGTACGCGTGATGGGTCCGTGCATCGCCATGGGCGCGGCCGCAGCGCATGCGCTCGATCTCGCCGGCACCGGCAGCGTGCATCAGATCGATCTCGCGGCGCTCGCGACCCGTGTCTACGACAACGTGGAACGGACCGACTGATATGCGGCTGACCGACCATGAGAAGGCGATGCTGGACGGCGCACATGGTAAGGCCAAAGCGCGGGCGATGGATCTGTTGGTTCGCTACGGCGAAGCGTTGGGCGCCGAGCGGCTGATCGAGACCAACAATGTCGCCGGCGCCTTCAACGCTTCGACGCCGTCGGTGCGCGCATTGGCCGCCCGCGGCTTCGATGCGGTCTATTCCGAATTAAATCTGGACAGCGACGAAGTGGTCGAAGTCCCGCGCATGGCGGTCAACACCTGCCAGTTGATCACCGGCATCGACAACGCGAAATGGCGGATCCAAGGCATCCCGGACGATCTGGCCGAGCAGCAAAAACGCGGCGAAGCGTTCTTTGGCCAGCGCGGCATCAACATGCACGCGACCTGCACGCCGTATCAGGTCGGCAATGTGCCGGTGAAGGGCGAGCATTGCGCCTGGATGGAATCTTCCGCGGTGGTTTATTGCAATTCCGTGCTCGGCGCGCGCACCAATACTGAGGGCAAGGAGAGCGCGGGTGCGGCAGCGTTGACCGGCCGCATTCCAGATTGGGGTCTTCACCTCGATAGCAACCGCCGCGGCGCGCACCTTGTCGAAGTTGGCATTCCGGTCGACGACATGATGGACTGGGGCCTGCTTGGCTACTGGCTCGGCGAACTTGTGCAGGACGAAATCCCGGTGCTTACCGGCGCGCTGGTCAATCCGACACTCATCAAGCTCAAACATTTCGGCGCCGCGGCCTCCTCATCGGGTGGCGTTGAGATGTATCACCTGCCCGGTACCACACCGGAAGCTGCCTCAGTTGAGCAAGCGTTCGGCGGCCACCAGATTGCCGACACACTGCGCTACGGCGGGAGAGAACGGCGGCGCGCGTATGAGAACCTCAATTGCGCGGGCGAACGCAAAATCGACTTCGTCATGCTCGGCTGTCCGCATAATTCGATCGACCAAATCTGGCTGATCGCCTCGCTGCTGGAAGGTCGCCGCATCAGCCCAAACACCGCGCTCTGGGTGCACACGCCGCGGGCGTTGCGCGATACCGCGGAACGCAACGGCTATGTGCGCATGATCGAGGACGCCGGCGGCGTGGTCATGAGCGACACCTGCCCTGCGATTTCACGACACCTGCCAAAAGACGTGCGCACCGTGGCAACCGATTCCGCCAAACAGGCGCACTACCTGCCGGCAATCACCGGCGTCGAGGCCTGGTTCGGCTCGGTGCGCGACTGTGTCGAGGCTGCGCTCAGCGGTACCTGGAACGGAACGCTGTGATGCAAGACATGATGCCCCGCACCATCGTGCTGCGCGGCCGCCGCGTCGTCGCCGGTTGTGCCGAAGGTGAAGCGTTGGTGACGCGGCAGACGATTTCCGGCTGGGGCGGGATCAACGAGCGCGACGGCACCATCATTGAGCGCCGGCATGAATTGCGGGGGCAAAGTTTCGCCGGACGGGTGCTGGTGTTTCCGGGCGCGAAAGGCTCGTCGGGCTGGTCGGCCTACTTCCACATGACACGGCTTAACGGCGTCGCTCCCGCGGCCATGATCTTCACCCGCATGACCACCAAAGTCGCGTTGGGCGCGGTGGTCACCCGGGCGCCGGCGATCACCGATCTGGATCAGGATCCATTTGCGGTGATCGAGACCGGCGATTGGGTCAAGGTCGACGCGGATCGCGGCATGGTAGAAGTGACCAAACGCTAGGGACGAAAATGGCCGGGCAAGCCGTGGTCGATGTTTCCGAGACAATCGAGGGCCAGAAGCTCGGCGGCTTCCTCATTGGCCTTGTGGTGATCTCGTGGATCATCACGTTCTTCGACGGCTTCGACCAGCAGGCGATCGCGTTCGCCGCGCCGTACTTGTCGGTGCAATATCATCTCGACCGCATCATGATGGGCAACGTGTTCAGCATGGGGCTCGTCGGCACGCTGATTGGCGGCTTCGGCTTCGGCTACCTCGGCGACCGCATTGGCCGCCGCCCCGCGATCATTTTCGCGACCGCGGCTTTTGGTCTGCTTACGCTCGCCTTCGTGCTGGCCAATGGCTACGCCTCGCTGCTGGGGCTGCGGCTTATCGACGGCATCGCACTCGGCGGAATGCTGCCGCTGAGCTGGGCGCTCAATATCGAGTACGCACCGAAGCGTTTTCGTTCAACCATCGTGACGGTCATCATGATTGGCTACTCGGTCGGTATCGCGCTTGGCGGGCCGGCGGCGAACTGGCTGATCCCGCAGTACGGTTGGCAGTCGTTGTTCGCCGTCGGCGGAGTTCTGTCACTCGTCGCAGCGCTCGCGCTCATTGTAGTGCTGCCGGAATCGGCGCGTTTTCTCGCCAGCAAGGGGCGGCGGAAGGAGCGCGTCGCGGACTTGTTGACCCGACTGACCGGCGAAAACATCCCGGCCGACGCCCAATTTGTTGTTGCCGATGAGGCGGGCCAGGCGAAAGATTTCAAACTCGCGCTGCTGTTCCGGGACCAGTTACGCTTTATCACCCCGCTGTTGTGGCTGGCCTATATCGCAAGCTCGATGGCGGTATTTTTCCTCGCCACGTGGACGCCGCTGGTGTTTGAGGCGCTGAATTTCACGCGCTCACAAGCCGCGCTCGCGGGCTCCGTTAACGCCGCGGCCGGCGCCGTCGGTGGGCTTCTGCTGATGCGCTTTACCGACACGATGGGGGCGATCGCCATCACCGCGATGCCGCTGATTGCCATTCCTCTGTTGCTGGTTGCCGCTTTCGTCCATGTGAGCCAGGCTGGTTTCTTTGCGCTGTTCGCTTTCATCGCGCTGTTTCTGATCGGCGGCCATTTTGGGCTGCATAGCATCGCTGGCATTTTCTATCCGAGCGCCTATCGTGGTAACGGCGCCGGCTGGGCGATCTCGGTCGCCAAGATCGGTTCGATCGCGGGCCCTTTCGCGGCCGGACTGATCCTCTCGACCAGCCTGCCGGTCCGTTACATTTTCGCCGTGCTCGCGATCTGCCCGGCCGTCTTTGTGGTGTGCATCTTCATTGTTGGGCGAATCCACTCGTCGATCCTGCGCCGTGAAACGCAGGTGCTTGCGACGGCGTGACTTTTTTCTCAGGGCGGCGCTGAGAAATCGCCCGCAAACATCCCGGAATCCCGAACATCCCGGTCATTGTTCGGTAACCGCAAAGACAGCAAAAATGTGATCTGCATCAACGAAGGCTGGTCCAGCCTGATCCAAATTGTATTCAGAAACGGCGACCCACGCACAAGCGTACTGGCCTCGGGGCCAGAAACAGGGCCCGAAACCGGAAGACAGGGGATCGGTGTCATGCTCAAGACCTTCTACGCCATAATCGCCGCCGCAATTGTCGCAGCCGCCTTCGTCGCCACGCTGAGCGTTTCCGAGCAAGTCGAAGCCCGCGGATCGGTCCCAAGCGCGAAAGCGGATCGCGCCGACATTCGGCCGCTCGCCGGCAAGTGCTCGCAGAATGGCTGGCCCTATTTCGAGGCCAAATGTCTGCGCGATACGCGAAATCCGTTCGGCCAGGCACGCGAAGTCCGCATCGTCACCACCGATCGCTTGGCGTCTGTGGCAGGAACCCCGGCGCGCTAGCTGCAACGGGCCGGCATCCATTCCGACAGCCTCGATTTCATCCAGGCCCAATATGCGCTAAGAGCCAGCCGGCAGCAGAAAGCGCCGGCCGGGATGATCGTCCTAATCGACAACTACGACAGCTTCACCTTCAACCTGGTCCACTTCTTCGGGGACCTCGGGGCTGAGGCGCGCGTGCACCGCAATGACAAAATTTCGGCGGGCGACGTCCTTGCCTCCGATCCGGACGCCATTGTGCTCTCGCCCGGCCCTTGCACGCCCAGGGAGGCCGGCATCTGTCTCGATCTGATCGTGGCGGCCGCCGGCAAAATCCCGATCCTCGGCGTCTGTCTCGGCCATCAAGCCATCGGCGATGCCTTTGGTGGGAAGGTGGTGCGCGCTCCGGCGCCGGTGCACGGCAAGCTCTCGGAAATCCGCCATGGCGGGGCCGGCATTTTTCACGGCATCAACGCCCCGTTCCAGGCAACGCGCTACCATTCGCTCGTGGTCGAGCGAACGAACCTGCCGGACGAGCTGACCGTGACGGCGGACACCGACGACGGCCTGATCATGGGCCTCGCCCACAGACACCTGCCGGTCCACGGCGTACAATTCCATCCGGAAAGCACCGCCTCGGAGCACGGTCATCTGATGTTGAAGAATTTTCTCGACATTGCCGCGTCCTGGAACGAGTTCAAGCGGACGCCGAACCGCTTCTGCGCCGCAGAAGCCGCGCGTGCGGCTGAACTGAGGGCTTCATTGTGACCGACTCATTTCGGGCAATCATCGGCAAGGTCGCGACCGGCGCGACGCTCACGCGCGAAGAAGCCTCCGGCGCGTTCGACCAGATGATGTCGGGCGAGGCGACGCCCTCCCAGATGGGCGCGCTGCTGATGGCGTTGCGGGTGCGCGGCGAGACCGTCGACGAGATCACCGGCGCGGTCGCCGCCATGCGCGGTAAAATGCTGCGCGTCACGGCACCGCCCAACGCGATCGACGTTGTCGGCACCGGCGGCGACGCGTCCGGCTCGTTCAATATCTCGACCTGCGCCGCGCTGATCGTTGCCGGCGCCGGCGTACCGGTTGCCAAACATGGCAACCGCGCACTGTCGTCACGCTCGGGCGCAGCCGACGTGCTGGCTGCTCTTGGCGTCAAGATCGATCTTGCTCCCGACGCGATCGCGCAGTGCATCACCGAGGCCGGCATTGGCTTTATGTTCGCCCCGGCGCATCATCCGGCGACCAAGAATGTCGCCGCGACCCGTGTCGAACTTGGCACCCGGACGATCTTCAACCTGCTCGGCCCGCTCTCCAACCCGGCGGGCGTACGCCGGCAAATGGTTGGGGTCTTTTCCAAGCAATGGACGCAACCGCTGGCGCAGGTTCTGAGAAATCTCGGTGCCGAGCGGGCGTGGGTCGTGCATGGCTCCGATGGTCTCGACGAAATCACGACGTCCGGGCCGACGAGCGTAGCCGCTCTCGAAGACGGCGAGGTCAAAACCTTTGAGATTTCGCCGGAAGAACTCGGCCTGCGAAAGGTCAAGCCGGAGGCGCTGCGCGGCGGCGACGCCGCAAGCAACGCCGAGGCGGTCTTGAACGTGCTCGAGGGTAAAGCATCTGCCTTCCGCGACGTAGCGCTCCTGAACGCGGCCGCCGCATTGGTGGTCGCCGGTAAGGCGAAAGACCTCAAAGACGGGCTGCATGCCGCCGCCCATTCGGTCGATTCCGGCGAAGCCGAAGGCCGGCTCGACCGGCTGATCGCGGTGTCCAACAATGTCTGACATCCTTGCCAAAATCAGCGCCTACAAACGCGAAGAGATCGCGGCGGCAAAGCGCCATCGCCCGCTCGCGGCGATTGAGCGCGAGGCGAAGATCGCTGCCCCCCCGCGCGGTTTTTTGGTCGCGATCGAACGGCGGCTTGCGGCCGGCGATTACGCCCTCATAGCCGAAATCAAAAAGGCCAGTCCTTCGAAGGGACTGATCCGGGAAGATTTCGATCCGCCAGCGCTGGCGGCAGCCTATGCGGCGGGCGGCGCGACCTGCCTCTCGGTGCTGACCGACACGCCTTCGTTCCAGGGCTCGCTCGACTATTTGCGTCAGGCGCGGGCGGCGTGTGCGCTTCCAGTGCTGCGCAAGGATTTTATGTTCGATCTTTATCAAGTGTTTGAAGCGCGCGCCGCCGGTGCCGATTGTATTCTCATCATCATGGCCGCGGTCGACGATCGCTGCGCCGCCGAACTCGAAGATGTGGCGGTCGGTCTCGGCATGGATGTTCTGGTTGAGGTCCATGATGAGCCGGAGCTGGAGCGGGCGCTTCGGCTCAAATCACGGCTCATCGGCATCAACAACCGCAACCTGAAAACATTCGAAACGACGCTGGCGACGTCTGAGCGCCTGGCGCGGTTTCTGCCGCCGGGCTATGTCGTGGTCGCCGAGAGCGGCATATTTGCGCCGGCCGATCTCGCAAGACTCGCCAACTTCGGCATTTCGGCATTTCTTGTCGGCGAGAGCCTGATGCGCCAGAGCGATGTCGCCACGGCCACGCGCACGCTGCTCACCCGCAGCGATGTGCTCGCTCCGGCGCGGTGAACGTAAGTGGCGCGGCGGGCGAAGCTCAGCCATCTCGGTGCGCGCGGCGAAGCCCGCATGGTGGATGTTTCGGGTAAACCCGTAACCGCGCGCGAAGCGGTCGCAGAAGGCTGCGTCATGATGCAGCCGGCGACGCTCGATATTGTGCGCGAGGGTAACGCGAAAAAAGGCGACGTGCTCGGCACCGCGCGAATCGCCGGCATCATGGCGGCCAAACGTACCCACGAATTGATTCCACTCTGTCATCCGCTTGCCATCTCGCAAGTCGAAGTCGATCTTGTTGCTGATGCCGGGCTGCCGGGGGTTGCCGTCACCGCGCGCGTCAAAGTCGCCGGACCAACCGGAGTCGAGATGGAGGCGCTCACCGCCGTCGCGGTTGCCTGCCTCACGGTCTATGACATGGTGAAAGCGGTGGACCGCGGCATGCGCATCGAGGGCATCCGGCTCCTGGAGAAGCGCGGCGGCCGCAGCGGTCATTACCGCGCAAAGGAGTAAGGTCGTGGCGTTGCTGTCGGTCGCCGACGCGCTTGAACGCGTGCTCGAACATGCGGCGCCGTTGGCGGCTGATGAGGCGCCGCTTGCCGAAGCCGACGGCCGTGTCCTCGCCTATCCACTCAAAGCCCTGCGCACCCAGCCGCCGGCCGACGTTTCAGCCATGGACGGCTATGCTGTGCGTTCCGCCGACGTGGCGAACGCACCGGTGCGCCTGAGAGTCATCGGTGAAGTTGCCGCCGGCCGGCCGTTCTCGCGTGCCGTCGGTCACGGCGATGCGGCGCGAATTTTTACCGGCGGCGTGATTCCCGAGGGGGCCGATACCATCGTCATACAGGAGCACACCAAGCGCCACGGCGATGATGTGGAGGTGGAAAAACCATCGGCGACAGGCCGGCACATCCGTGTGCGAGGGCTCGACTTCAAGGCGGGCGAAGTGCTGTTGGCCGCGGGCCATCGGCTCACCGCGCGCGACCTCGCACTTGCCGCGGCTATGAACCACCCGCTCGTCCCCGTTCACCGGCGCCCGAAAGTCGCATTGTTTGCGACGGGCGACGAACTGGTGCCACCCGGTACTCAACCAGGCCCAGGCCAGATCGTCTCCTCAAACACTTTTGCTGTCGCGGCGCTCGGCCGCGAGGAAGGCGCCGAAGTCACCGACCTCGGCATTGTCGGCGACCAGCTCGAGGCAACGGTCGACGCAGTCCGCCGCGCGCGCGAGCTCAACGCCGATATTCTCGTCACCAGCGGCGGCGCGTCGGTTGGCGATTACGATCTTGTGCAGAAGGCCTTCGCCGCCCAAGGCATGAGCTTATCATTCTGGCGACTGGCGCTCCGCCCCGGCCGTCCGCTGATGCACGGCCGACTCGGCTCCATGCAAGTGCTGGGCGTTCCCGGCAATCCGGTTTCGGCATTCGTCTGTGGCTTTTTGTTCCTGGCGCCGCTCATCCGGCGCCTTGCCGGGCGCGTCGATCTCTTGCCGCCAATCGAATTGGCGGTGCTGGGCTGCGATCTGCCGGAGAACGATGAACGTGCCGACTATTTGCGCTCCACGCTAAAAGCGGGTCCGCACGGGCCCATCGCTACTCCCTTCCCGGTCCAGGACAGTTCCATGATTGGGCCGCTGGCCAAGGCCGATTGTCTCGTGATCCGAGAACCTTACGAGGCTGCCGCGAAAGCCGGCGCTTCGTGCAAAATTGTTAAGTTCGAGCGTTAAGCGCCGGTTTTGCGCTACCCCCGACTTCTTCACTTCAAATTAAATGGTTGCAGAACACATATGGAACGGATAGGGTCCGTTCATGATTTGTTTCGGCTGCTGGGGCGGCCAGAGAGGAAGCGCCGATGCTTACACGCAAGCAGGCTGAGCTCTTGCGTTTTATCCATGAGCGCCTGAAGGAGGCCGGAGTTCCACCGTCCTTCGACGAGATGAAGGACGCGCTTGATCTACGCTCCAAGTCAGGCATCCACCGACTGATTACGGCGCTTGAGGAACGCGGCTTCATCCGCCGGCTGCCCAATCGGGCTCGTGCTATCGAGGTCATCAAGCTTCCCGAATCAGTGGCTCACGGCATCGCGACCAGTCGTGCCCGGGGCTTCACGCCGAGTGTCATCGAAGGCAACCTCGGCCGCGTGCGCGCGGCTTCCGAAGAGGAAAGCGGCCGGCCAATTGCAGTTCCGGTGATGGGCCGGATTGCAGCCGGCACACCGATCGAAGCGATCCAGACCCGCAGCCACACCATCAACATGCCGCCCGATCTTCTGACTGCGGGCGAACATTTTGCCCTCGAAGTGCGCGGCGATTCGATGATCGAGGCCGGCATTCTCGACGGCGACATCGCATTGCTTAAGCGCACCGATGCCGCCGACACCGGCGACATTGTTGTCGCCTTGATCGACGATGAGGAAGCCACGCTGAAACGATTCCGGCGGCGCGGCGCCTCGATTGCGCTTGAACCTGCCAATACCGCCTACGAGGTGCGCATCCTGCCGCCCAATCGCGTCCGCATTCAGGGCAAGCTCGTGGGTTTGTTCAGGCGATACTGATAACCTCCGTTATTCCGGGCTCGCACCTTCCGCGCGCCGCAGGATGACGGTGAGATCTAATCGTCAGCTTGCAGATCCTCGGACCGCGGCGTTGCATCGCGCGGCTGCGTTCGCGTCGATGCATGCGAGCTTCCGGCATTGTCGGAGCTTGCGGTACCGGCGCTGCGCGGCTGGTGCGGTGCCGGATTTGGCGACCATGGTCGGTCAAAATTCGGCGGCCGTGCCGACTCGATGGCAAATCCTGAGCCATTGCGGCTCAGCGTCATCGCGCCGCGCTCGCGCCAAGTGCTGCGGCCGATGACGGTCGCCGTGCAATCGGGTGGCGCCTCCCGCGTCGTCACGATGACTGCGGCGCGCTGGCAGTCATCCTCGAACGCGTCCGGGGTCAGCGCGTAGGAAACGAGCCGCCCGTCAGGAAGTTTGCCGACACAGCCAGACGGATCGCACGCAATGCCCTGCCCTAATCCCTGGTCCCGGACATCGCGGCCATCGGCATCGGCGGCAAGCCACTCCTTCATAGCAAAAGTATCACCGCCGGTACGATGAAACGCGAGCCTGCCGCCGGCGCCGCGCACCGCGAAGATTCGTCCGTCAGCGGAAACAAGTATGTCCGGCCGCGGCGTGCGCGCCGCGACGATGATCGCCAGTGCGACAAACACCACGCCGCTCCAGCGCAGCGGCATCTTGAAGAGACAGATCAGAAGCAACCCTGCGGTCGCAAGCAGCAGCGGTCCGGTGCCGAACGCCGAGACGCGGCCAAACGCTCCGGGCAGGCTTGCGACCCAGAGCGCGACCGTGTCCATCCATTCGATGCCATAACCCATCTGCCGCCAGAACATCGCGTCGAAGCCGAACGGAATGGCGACGACGCCGAGAATGCCCATCGGCATCACCCAGCCGGACACGATCGGCATCGCGAGGAGATTGGCGAGCACGCCGTACGGCGCCATGCGGTGAAAGTGATAGGCGGCGTAAGGCGTGGTGGCGAGACCGGCCAGGAGGGAAGCGAGAATGAGGCTCAACATCTCGCGCACACCCCAAAGCGCTGCCCGGGCGCCGAGTGAAGTGTCCGCACCGGCACGCGCCCAGGGCATGCCACGCTCGTAACCCGCAACCAGCGCCAGCGTCGCCGCAAACGACATCTGAAAGCTCGGATGCACCACCGCTTCCGGCACCAGCAACAGGACGATCAGGGCGGCGATCGTCACCGTGCGCAGCGTCAAAATCGGCCGATCGAGGATGACGCCGATCAGCACGATCGCGATCATGGTAAACGAGCGTTGGGTCGCAACCTCGGCACCCGACAGCACGAGATAAAACGCGGTTACAAGGAGCGCCGCCAACGCCGACCACTTCTTGATCGGCGCGCGATCAGGAAGTCCCGGGATCAGCGCCAGCCCTGCGCGCACGATAAAGAACACGATGCCGGCGACCACAGCCATGTGATAGCCGGAAATCGAAAGCACGTGGCCGATACCGGACACGAACATTGCATCGTAGACGTTGGGCGCAATCGCATCCCGCTTGCCGGTAATCAGCGCCGACGCGATGGAGCCGATATCACCAGCGAGGACCGAGCGGATGCGTTGATCGATGCCGCACCCCTTGAATGAACGCGTTGGCGCGCAGCCGCAAGCCGGCGGCGCCAGGCGGCGTCACGATCTTGATGGCGCCGTGGACAAAACCGGAGGCGCCGATGCGTTGGAAATAAAGATCGCGGGCGAAGTCGTAGCTGCCGGGCCGCAGCGGCTGCAGCGGAGGATTGAGCTGCGCCTTGACTTCGACAAAGGCGCCGGCGGGCGGCGTCAGGCCCCGGCGTACCGAGAGCCGCACCCGATCCGGCCTTCCGACGATGCGCTTGCCGTCGAGACGATCGACACGCACAATAAAACGGTCGGTCTTTTGGCTCTCTTCGCGCAACTCGACAAAGCCGGATAGCGAGACGCTATAGGCGGGATAGCGCAATACCGGATGCTCGATCAGCGCGGTTTTCAGCGTGGCGACGGCGAAGCCCGTCGCGATGGCCAGAAATCCAAGGCTGACAACGAAACCAACCGGACGATGGCGCAGCAGCACGGCGACGATAACGGCCGCGACGGCGGCCGCTGACGCCGCCCAGATCGCGGGTTCATGATCCGCGGTGAAATAAAGGACAATGCCGGTACCGAAGGCGACGGCAAACCAGGGCAGCAAGCGCCCGGCGCCAACCTCGATGACTGCCCATTCGCGAAGCCGCGCCGGGACCGCCAACTCGGCTTGCGGCCAAGCTGCGCCCCACGCCTGGCGCGCTCGCCCGACCGGCCAGGTTCTTGCCCCGGTCCGCGCGCGGCTTGGTGTGTTGCCCTCGTCCACCACTGCGCGCCCCCGCCCGTTCGCGCGCCGAAAACGTCATCATGCTACACGACGTGGCGACGCCGGGCGAGGCTTCGGCGCGATACACGAGCCCTCGTCCCGCGATAGGAATCAGGCTGCGCTTACCCGCAAAGGACATCCGGTGTCGATATCATCGACCAGACCGCAGATCTTGGTTTTCGGCTACCACAAAACCGGGACGGTTCTATTCGAACATGTCATGAGGCGTATCGCGCAACAATTGAAGCGAACTGTTGCAAAGCATTTCGGAATGGCGTCGGTGCTCGACCCGACCAAGGACATCGTGCTTCTCCCGCACTCGCTTGTGGCATGTGAGATAACCTGGCCATACCGTGCGGTACGCGTCGTCCGGGACCCGCGTGACATCTGGGTGTCTGGGTATTTGTATCATTGGCGCTGTCAGGAAGGCTGGTGTGTCAACACCAATTTTGATCCGACCGCGCCGATCACTTATCCACGCGTAGACTTCTCCTTTCAGCACTATCCAGAAACTTGGAAGCGGAATTACCTGACAAGCCTCCGTGGGACATCATACCAAGAGAATTTACTTAATCGGAATCAGGAGGACGGGCTTGATTTCGAATTAGCCGGTTACACGGGATGCACGCTGAAAGCGATGCAGGAATGGCGGCTCCGAGAACTCAAAACGCTCGATGTCAAGCTCGAGGACGTTGTCGCAAATTATGATCAGACAATGGGGCTCATCTTCACTCATCTTGGATTCCAAGGGCACGAATGCGAGCTGGCCGTTCGGTTGGCAGCATCCGAAGACATGGCTCGGATGGATGACGCAATGGTCGCTAGCAACCCACACATCTACTCCCGCCAAATATCCAAGTGGCGAGCTATGCTTTCCCCTATACAGCTTGCGAGTTTCGAAAAACGCTATGGAGAGCTGATTACCGGCCTGGGATATCCTCTCGAAGCCCATCGAGCGGCGTAGTAAGCGCGGTTTATTTGTCCGGGAGCTTTTCAAGCGAAGCTACTGATCGGGCCTTTCAGTCTTTACTGGCGACCTTTGCCCAAGTGTCGCGCAATCCTACCGTGCGATTGAATACGATTTGATCCGGCCTCGAATCCGGATCGCGGCAGAAATAACCCTGCCGCTCGAACTGCACCGGATCATCCGAGGTTTGCGCCGCCAGTGCCGGTTCGACCCGCGCATCCGCGATGACTTCGAGCGATTGCGGATTGAGTTCGGCAGCGAAATTGGCGGCGTTCGGATCGGGGCTCACAAACAGCGGATTGTAGAGGCGCACCTCGGCCGCCGCGGCGTCGGCCGCAGAAACCCAATGCATCGTCGCCTTGACCTTGCGGCCGTCGGGCGCGTTGCCGCCTTTGGTCGCGGGATCGTAGCTGCAGCGTAACGCGATCACCTCCCCGGCGGCATTCTTCACCACCTCGCGGCAGGTGATGAAATACGCATAGCGGAGCCGCACCTCGCTACCCGGCGACAAGCGGAAGAATTTCTTCGGCGGGTTCTCCATGAAATCGTCGCGCTCGATGAAAAGCTCGCGGCCGAAGCGGATGCGCCGCGTACCTGCGGTCGCATCCTCCGGGTGATTGACCGCCTCGAGTTCTTCGCTTTGGCCGTCGGGATAGTTTTCGATCACGACCTTTAACGGCCGCAGCACCGCCATGCGCCGCTGCGCGGTCTTGTTGAGATGCTCGCGGATCGAGAACTCCAGCATTCCGACATCGACCACGCTGTTCGCCTTGGCGACCCCGATGCGCTTGACGAAATCGCGGATCGCGGCCGGCGGCACGCCGCGGCGGCGCAAGCCTGCAAGTGTCGGCATCCGCGGATCGTCCCAGCCGTGGACATGGCCGCCGCGCACCAGCTCGGTGAGGACGCGCTTTGACAGCACGGTGTGGGTGAGGTTGAGCCGGGCGAATTCGTATTGATGCGGCCGCGACGGCACCGGCAGATTTTCCAGGCACCAGTCGTAGAGCGGCCGGTGATCCTCGAATTCGAGTGTGCAGATCGAGTGGGTGACACCCTCAATGGCGTCCGACTGGCCGTGGGCAAAATCGTAGCTTGGGTAGATGCACCACGCCGTGCCGGTGCGCGGATGCTCGGCATGAAGGATGCGGTAGAGCACCGGATCGCGGAGATTGATATTGCCCGAGCCCATGTCGATCTTGGCGCGCAGCACGCGTGCGGCGTTGGGAAATTCACCGGCGCGCATGCGGCGGAAGAGATCGAGATTTTCATCGACGCTCCGCCCGCGGTACGGGCTTTCGGTGCCGGCCTCGGTCAAGGTGCCGCGGGTCAGCCGCATCTCCTCCTGGGTCTGGTCATCGACGTAGGCCTTGCCTGCACGGATCAAATACTCCCCCCAGGCGTAGAGCTGCTCGAAATAGTCGGACGCGTGATAAAGATGCTCGCCCCAATCAAAGCCCAGCCAGCGGACGTCGCGCTCAATGGCGTCGATATATTCCTGCGCTTCCTTGGTCGGATTGGTATCGTCGAAGCGCAAATTGCAGTGGCCGCCAAATTCCTCCGCTACACCGAAGTTCAGGCAAATTGATTTGGCGTGGCCAATGTGGAGATAGCCGTTCGGCTCAGGCGGAAAACGGGTGACGATGGTTTTGTGCCGGCCCGACGCAAGATCGGCGCTAACGATGTCGCGGATGAAATCCTGACCCGCTTCCCGTACCGCCGTTTCCGCAGCCGTCATGACCTGATCGCTTCCGTTTGCCGCGGAGACACCTGCGGCGCGCCCGGATTGGACAAATTGGCCTGCGCGGTCAAGCCCGCCAAGACGAAACCGAAGCGGGTTTACTTCCTTTCATATTTAGCTGTGCTACAGGGGCGCGCCAGCGTGAGGAACTCGAACCGACCATGAGTGTCGTCACCCGTTTTGCTCCCTCGCCGACTGGATTCCTCCATATCGGTGGCGCCCGCACCGCGCTGTTCAACTGGCTCTACGCCCGCGGCGGCGGCGGCAAGATGCTGTTGCGTATCGAAGACACCGATCGCGAACGCTCTACCCAGGCGGCGATCGACGCCATCCTTGACGGGCTCTCCTGGCTCGGCATCGCTTGGGACGGCGAGGTTGTCTATCAATTCTCCCGCGCCGCGCGGCATCGGGAAGTCGCCGAGCAGCTGCTCGCGTCCGGAAACGCCTATCGCTGCTACGCCAGCCCGGAAGAGCTTAAGGAGATGCGCGAGGCGGCCCGGCGCGAGGGCCGCGCCAGGCTCTACGACGGCCGCTGGCGCGACCGCGATCCGGGCGACGCCCCGGCGGACGCCAAACCGGCGATCCGGCTGAAGGCGCCCCTGACTGGCGAAACCGTCATCGAGGATCAGGTGCAGGGCCGTGTGGTCTGGCAGAACGAGAATCTCGACGACCTCGTGCTGCTTCGTTCCGACGGCACCCCGACTTACATGCTCGCTGTCGTCGTCGACGACCACGACACGGCGGTCACCCACATCATCCGCGGTGACGACCATCTGACCAACGCCGCGCGGCAGAAACAGATCTACGACGCGCTCGGCTGGTCGGTGCCCGTGATGTCGCACATTCCGCTGATCCACGGCCCCGACGGCTCGAAACTCTCCAAGCGCCATGGCGCGCTCGGCGTCGACGCTTACCGCGCCATGGGCTACTTGCCGGCGGCGTTGCGGAATTATCTGGTGCGGCTCGGCTGGAGCCACGGCGACCAGGAAATCTTCTCCACGGAAGAAATGATCGCAGCTTTCGACCTGCCGCAGATCGGCCGCTCACCGGCACGGTTCGATTTCGCCAAGCTCGAAAGCCTCAACGGTCACTACATCCGCACCAGCGCGGACGAGGCCCTGCTGCAAGCGATTGAGCACTTGCTGCCGCATGTCGCGGATGGCGCCGGCATCGCGGCCAGGCTGACGCCGCAGCTACGCCAGCAATGGCTGGCGGCGATGCCGAGCTTGAAGGAGCGCGCCAAGACCCTCCTTGATCTTATTGACGGAGCGCATTTTTTGCTGGCCGATCGGCCTATATCGTTGGACGAGCCGGCGAAGGCGCTACTGACACCGCAGGCCAGGGTGCTCTTGCGCGATATTGGGCCAGAACTCGGCCGTGTCGAGCCGTGGACGGCGTCGGCGACCGAACAGGCCGTGCGGGCGTTTGCTGAACGCAACGGCGCCAAACTCGGCGCGGTCGCGCAGCCGTTGCGCGCATCGTTGACCGGCCGGACGACATCGCCGGGCATCTTCGAAGTGTTGACCGTGCTGGGCAAGGCCGAGAGCCTCGCGCGCATTGCCGATCAGTCCAAACTTGCGGGCGCCGAGCAGAGCAATGTGTAAGCCCCGGTGCGAATCGGCACGCCGCATGTCCGGCGGACCACCTATACGGGCCCCCGCTGGTGCGAGCCCGGTTGAAAGCCTATTTTCTTGCGGTGCACACTTGGTTGCGGTACGCCAATGAGGCCGGATCTTCAGTGCTGCGCCTTCCGTTGGCTACCGGGCCGTGTGCATCGCACTGTTGAGGCTGTCTGACAGCGAGGATGCGATTATGGACGCAAAAACCGGCACGAACACCAAGACTGGTAAGCTGACACTCGGTGACAAGAGCTTTTCGTTTCCGCTCTACGAGGGAACGATCGGCCCCGAAGTGATGGATATCGGCAAGCTGTACGGCCAGGCAGGCATCTTTACCTACGATCCCGGGTTCACTTCGACCGCCAGCTGCGAGTCGAAGATCACGTTTATCGACGGCGACAAAGGTGTGCTGCTCTACCGCGGCTACCCGATCGACGACTTGGCCGAGCACGGCGACTTTCTCGAGACCTGTTATCTGCTGCTGTACGGCGAACTGCCTACCGCCGCGCAGAAGGAGAATTTTGACGACCGCGTGGTCCATCACACCATGGTCCACGAGCAGATGAACCGGTTTTTTCAAGGCTTCCGCCGCGACGCCCATCCGATGGCGGTGATGGTCGGCTGCGTCGGCGCGCTGTCGGCGTTCTATCACGACTCCACCGACATCACCGATCCTACTCAACGCATGGTCGCGTCGATCCGCATGATCGCGAAAATGCCGACGCTGGCGGCGATGGCTTACAAATATTCGATCGGCCAGCCGTTCATGTATCCGAAGAACGAACTGGATTATGCCTCGAACTTCCTGCGGATGTGTTTCGCGGTGCCTTGCGAGGAGTACGTCGCCAATCCGGTGGTCGCCCGCGCCATGGACCGCATCCTGATCCTGCACGCCGATCACGAGCAGAACGCCTCGACCTCGACGGTGCGGCTCGCCGGTTCGACCGGCGCCAATCCATTCGCGTGCATCGCCGCCGGCATCGCCTGCCTGTGGGGACCGGCGCATGGCGGCGCCAATGAGGCGGCGCTGAAGATGCTGGGCGAGATCGGCAGCGTCGAACACATTCCCGAATACGTCAAACGAGCCAAAGATCCAAACGACTCGTTCCGGCTGATGGGCTTCGGCCACCGCGTCTACAAGAACTACGACCCGCGGGCGAAAATCATGCAGAAGACCTGTCACGAGGTCTTGCATGAACTCGGCGTCAACGATCCGCTGCTGGACGTTGCTATCGAGCTCGAGCGCATCGCGCTGCACGACGAGTATTTCATCGAAAAGAAGCTCTATCCCAACGTCGACTTCTATTCGGGCATCACGCTGCGCGCGATGGGGTTTCCGACCACAATGTTCACCGTGTTGTTCGCGCTGGCGCGTACCGTCGGCTGGATCGCGCAGTGGAAGGAAATGATCGAGGACCCCCACCAGAAGCTCGGCCGCCCCCGTCAGCTCTATACCGGCGCGCCGCGGCGCGATTATCAGCCGATCTCGCGGCGGAAGTAGCGCGATGGTCATTGCGAGCGGAGCGCAGCAATCCAGAGCTTGACGTTCTTGATTGCTTCGTCGCTTCGCTCCTCGCAATGACAACGTTTACTAAAAATGACTGTAGGATGGGCGTGCAAACGTGAGCGTGTCGCCGTCGTGAACGAAATGCGCGCCTTCACCGGCCTGCACGTGCCCGATTTCGGTTACCGGCACACCTGCCGCATCCGCCGCCGCGCGGAACGTGGAAAGCTTTTCCGGGGCCACGGTCAGGACGATCTCGTAGTCGTCGCCTCCGGTGAGCGCCGTCTCAAGCAATGCCGGCTCGGCCGCGATTGCGGCACGCGCCGCATCGGATAGCGGCACGCGCGCGACATCGATTTCGGCCGCGACTGCCGAGGCGCGGCACAGCTTGCCGAGATCGCCGACAAGTCCATCGGAGATGTCCATGGCCGCCGCGGCATGATGCAGAACCGCCTCCGCCAGCGCATTGCGCGGCGACGGCAACAAATAACGTTCCTCGAGATGGCGAGCCATCGCGCCGTCAAGCCGCCAGCGCGCCGACAGGCTCGCATCGCCCCGCAGTTTCACGCCGAGCGCCGCATCGCCGATCGTACCGGTGACCACAACGCGGTCGCCAGCTTTTGCCGTAGAGCGCCGAACCATCCGCCCGTGCGGCACAGCACCGAACGCGGCGATCGAAACCGAAATGGGTCCTGGCGTGTGGTCGGTATCGCCGCCGAGCAGCGGGCAGCCGTAACGCTCGGCATCGTCGCCGAGGCCGCAGGCAAAGGCTGCAATCCACGCCTCGCCGGTTCCCGCGGGCAGCGCCAGCGCCAGCAAAAAGCCGAGCGGCTTTGCGCCCTTTGCCGCGAGATCCGAAAGGTTCATGCGGAGCGCCTTGCGACCGATGCCTTCCGCGGGATCGTCCGGAAAGAAGTGGACACCGGCAATGACGCCGTCGGTTTTCAGGACCAGGTCGCATCCGGGCGGCGGCGTCAGCACGGCAGCGTCGTCAACCAGACCCAACGCGCCAGGATGGGTCGCGAGCGGACGCAAATAGCGGGCGATCAGGCGTTCCTCGGCGGATTCCGTTAAGTCTGGCATCGGGCAGCGCACCGGCAGATTGTGCTAGTCATGTAGCAGTCACGAAACGCCGGGGAAATGCCGTGGAACCGTTCGACCTTTATTCGCCCGCGATCGACGCCGATCCGTTTCCGTATTATGCGAAACTGCGCGACGAATACCCCTGCTATTGGAGCGACAATGCCGGGCTCTGGATTCTGTCGCGCTATGACGACATCGTCGAGGCGGCGCGTGACTGGGAAACGTTCTCGTCGACTCAAGGCAACCTGATCGACGAGCTTCCGGGCCGCGCCGGCGCGACTTTGGGAACAACCGATCCACCGCGTCACGACCGGCTGCGCGCCTTGAGTTCAGGCCGCTTTTCTGAAGCGCAACCTCGACCGGCTGGTCGAGCCTACGCTGGAGATCGCCGATCGCTCGCTCAACCACATACTTGAGCGAGGCACCTTCGAATTCATCAACGACTTTTCCAGCCAGATTACGGTCGGGCTTCTGTTCCGCACCATGGGCCTGCCCGAGCGCGACCATGCCGAGATCCGGCGCAAGGTCATTTTAGCGATCTCGACGGACAAAGCCGTAAAGGGCCGCACGCCCGAACACATTGCCGCGTTCAAGGACATCAGCGAGTTTCTGACGGAAGAGGTCGCGGCCCGGCGCGCCAATCCCACCGACGACCTGATCACTCACCTGGCCGAAGCCGAGATTGACGGCGACCGGCTTTCCGAACGCGAAGTCGTGCTCACGACCGCGACGTTCGTGATGGCGGGCGTGGAGTTGCTTTCGAGCTTCATGAGCGTGTTCGCGCTCAACCTGCACGACTACCCCGACGCGCGCCGCCGGCTGGTTGCCGACCCGGCGCTGATCGCGCCGGCGATCGAAGAATCGCTGCGCTTCAATACCTCCGCGCAGCGCTTCAAACGCGTGGTTATGCGCAAAACTGAATTACACGACGAGACTCTCGAACCCGGAGACAAAGTCGTGCTCGCCTTCGGGTCAGGAAATCGCGACGGGCGCAAATTCCCGGACCCGGACACTTTTGATATTGAGCGTCGGCCGCTCGGGCATCTCGGCTTCGGCTCCGGCAAGCATTTTTGTCTTGGCAGCCAGATGGCGCGCCTCGTCACCGAAATCTCGATGCGCCGTTTCCTGGAACGCGTGCCGGATTATCACCTGACGGTCGACAAGATCGGCTGGAATTCGTCATCGAACTTCCGCAGCCCAACCGCGCTGCCGTTCGCGCGGAACTAGGGCACCGGCATTGGCTTTTTCCAGGCTTAAGCGCCGAAGCGCTGGTTGGCCGTCAGCGGCCGAACCAATTGAAGCGCCAGACCAGTTCGGTGGAGATCAACTGCGTCGCCTTTTGCGAGTTGAGCGTCGCCACTATGCCGCCCGGTACACCACCCAAAGGAACAGCGGCCCCGGAATATTGCGCGTAGCGGTACTCGGTCTTGAGGAACAGACCCGAGACTGGCAGCCAATTGAACGAATATTCGAAGCCGCTACCAATGAACCAGCCGTTGTAAGTTTGTGCCGCCAGACTGATGCCGGACGGTCCGCCGCCCGGCAAGGCGATGTTGTAGTTGACCGAGTCAAAGTGCGCCTGGGTCCAACCGCCATCAAAGTAGGTGAGAACGCGGGGCGCGATGAGTGTGCCGATACGGGCGCCAACCGACCACGCGGCGGATTCACGCTCGGCTCCAACCACGCCTGGAAAGTCCGACGTCCCGCTGATGCTGCCGCCGGCATAGTCGCCGAAACCGCCCACCACCAACGGAATATCAAAGATTGGCGAGGCAAACTGGTAATCGCATCCGACCTGGCCCTGACCAAACCACCCTTTGCCGCCATTGGTGGTCTGTGCCGTGACAGGCACGCCGCCCACTTGGACGGAGCTGTCCTGGTTCCACATGCCGTAGCCGGCACCACCGCCGACATAGCAACCGGTCCAGGTCGGGGCGGGAGGCGGGGGCGCCTTGTAGACCGCCGGTGGCATCGGCAAATCGGCCGCATTGGCGGAGCCACAAGCCGCAATCGCTACCAAAGCTGCGGCGGCGAGAGATTTTATTTGCATGATAGCCCCCAAAGAATTGCCGGCGAATACTAGCGAGTTCTAGGGACGCTAGCACGATAGCGAGGCGATTCCTGTGCCTTTTGGGCAACAAGCCGGAGGTTCCGGCAAGGAGCCGCCGGTGCGAAACATGCTCGGTAAAGGCCGTAGACAGAGTCACACCGAAGCGTCAGATCCGCCTCGTTCGAACTCGTCCGGGCGCGCCTGCCGCGCAAGCTCGTTCAGAACTGCATTGATCATGCCGGTCTCGTCGCGATCGACAAAGGCAGAAGCCACGTCGACATATTCGGACATCACCACCTGCGCCGGCACGTCGCGGCGGCAGGCGAGTTCGTAGGCGCCGGCTCGCAGCACCGCCCGCAACACCGCCTCAATGCGCTTGAGCGGCCAGCCGCGCGTCAGCGCGGCATCGATTTGCGGATCGAGCCGGATCTGCTCGCGCAGAACGCCGCCGACAATGTCGCGAAAAAAAGCGACTTCCGCCGGACGGTATTGGGCGCCTTCGACCTCGCCGCCGAGCCAATGGCTCTCAAACTCGGCCAAAATCTCGTTCAGACCGGTACCGGCGAGATCCATCTGGTAAAGCGCCTGCACGGCGGCAAGGCGCGCCGCGCCTCGTTTGTTTGCCTTCCTTGGCTCGGTAACCGCCGCGCGGGCCATGGGCTCACTTACCGCCCGCAAGCTGACGCTTCAGCCGAACCAGAGCTAGCGCGGCAGAGGCGGCATCGCCGCCTTTGTCCTGCTCCTCGATGCGCGCGCGGGCCATAGCCTGTGTCACGGTGTTGACCGTGACAATCCCGTTGCCGATCGGCAGGGCGCGGGCGACCGAAAGCTCCATCAGCCCTTGCGCGGACAGTTGCGAGACGATCTCGAAATGGATGGTATCGCCGCGGATCACACAACCGAGCGCAACGACACCTTCATAGGGACGGCGCTTGCGTTTTGCGGCGTCAAGCGCAATCGCAATCGCGCCGGGAATTTCAAGTGAGCCGGGAACAGTGATGCGGTCGACTTCGGCATGTGCCGCTTTAAGCACCTTCATCGCGCCGGCGAGAAGGAAATCAGCAATGTCATCGTAGTAGCGCGCCTCAACGATGAGGATGCGCGCACCTTCGGCGTCACCCTTTTCGTTTTTGCTTCGCCGTGGTCCAGCCATGGTTGCCCTCTTGTCCCGCGCGGTCGTAGCAAGGGCACGAGGCGCTAACAAGCGCGCGTTCAGCGCGGTCGGACAGTCTCCAGAAGCCGCGCCGCATAGCGGGCCATCTGGTCGACTTCGAGATTAAGCCGGGCCCCGGCCCGCAGCGTTCCGAATGTCGTGACCTGCAGCGTGTGCGGAATGATCAGCGCCGAGAACGTATCGCCCGCGACCTCATTGACGGTAAGTGAAACGCCATCAAGCGCGACCGACCCTTTGGCCGCAATGAAACGGGATAGGTCGGCCGGTACCCGCAACGACAGTCGCGCCATGTCGGGCAGGTTGTCGCGGGTGAGCAGTTCGGCGACGCCGTCAACATGTCCGCTGACCAGGTGCCCGCCGAGTTCGTCGCCGAGCTTCAGGGACCGTTCCAGATTGAGCCGGGTACCGGTGCGCCACGTGCCAGCCGCGGTCACGCGCAGCGTTTCCGCGGCCACGTCGACCGCGAAGAAGCCGCGATTGTCCTTCCGGCCGCGTTCGACCACCGTGAGGCACGGACCGGAACAGGCGATCGAAGCACCGACGTCGATCGTCTCGGGATCGTAGCCACAGGCGATACTCAGGCGCCGCAGGCCTTCGGCCTGTTCATTGACCTCAAGAACCTCACCTAAGTCACTGACAATGCCGGTAAACACTGGCCTTCACCTTCGCTCGAAAACGTCACACCTATCGGCGCCGACCGGTTCAGTCATCACGTGCAACAGCGGCGCCTGCGTGAGCACAGCGAGCGGCATCTCGCTGAGCGCATCAATACCGTCCCGACCCACAATCTTCGCAGAATGAAACAATACCGCCTCGTCGATGAGATTGGCCGCAACGAAGCCCGCCGCCAGCGTCGGACCGCCCTCGACCATCAACCGGGTGATGCCCCGGTCGGCGAGGAGCTTGAGCACAGCGGAAAGATCAAGACCATTGTCACTCTTAGGCGCCTGCAGCACGACAGCGCCTTCGTCGACCAGCGATTGCTTTGCCGAACGAGAAACCTCCGCTGCGGCAATGACCCATAGTGGTACGTCCCTTGCCGTTTGCACCAGACGCGAGGCTCGCTGCAGACGCAAGGCCGAGTCGAGCACCACGCGCACCGGCGAACGTTTCTCCATGCCGGGCAGCCGGCACGTCAGCAGCGGATTGTCGGCCAGTGCAGTGCCGATTCCGATCATGATCGCATCGCTCTTCGCCCGCAGGAGATGCACGCGATCGCGCGTCTCCACCCCGGTGATGGCAACCGGCGTCCGGCCTGCCGCCCCAGCTTTGCCATCCGCCGAGATCGCGAGCTTGAGCATGACGTGGGGACGGCCGTCGCGCATGCGCCTGATGTGTCCGGCATGGTCGTGGCGCGCTTCCTCGGCGCCGGTGTCAACGTCGACGACAATGCCAGCCGAACGAAGCCGCGCGTGGCCCTGGCCGGCCACTTCCGGATTGGGATCTTCGATCGCCGAGACGACGCGCGCCAAGCCTGCAGCGACGATGGCGTCGGCGCAGGGCGGAGATTTGCCGTGATGCGAGCAAGGCTCCAGCGTCACGTAGAACGTCGCACCACGTGCCGCTGCTCCGGCGCGCCGCAACGCCTCGATCTCGGCATGCGGCCGGCCGCCGGGCTGCGTCCAGCCGCGGCCCACAATCACGCCGTCCTTCACGATCACGGCGCCAACGGCCGGGTTTGGCCACGTCCGGCCAAGCCCGCGCCGTCCGAGGGTCAACGCCAGAGCCATGAACCGGGCGTTATCGCTTTGCGCCAATGCCGCCCCCAATGACAGCGTTTGGTTCATGAACATCGCACGGTTGCATGCCATGACTGTCGATGAATACTTGGCTTGGAGCGAAAGCCAGGGCGAGCGACAGCGCACTGAATTGATCAACGGACCGGTCGTCGCGATGGCGCCGGAACGGATCGCTCACAACCGTATTAAAGGCGCGGTGTACCTGGCTTTGCGCAGGGCGGTCGCGGCGGCCAAAGTGCCCTGTGAAGTCATGACCGGTGGCGTGACTGTGCGGATTGATCAGCACACCGCTTACGTCCCGGACGCGCTGATCTATTGCGGCGAAAAGTTGCGGGGCGAAACGATAGTCGTGCCCGAACCCGCGATCATCGTCGAGGTACTGTCGCCGACGACCGCACATACCGACACGAGTGCCAAACTCATCGGTTATTTCAAACTGCCCAGCGTTGCCCACTATCTCTTACTCGGTGCCGACTCCCACACGGTCACTCACTACACGCGCAGCAACCCGCCTACTTTGCTCGCCTCAGGTCCGTTG
This sequence comes from uncultured Alphaproteobacteria bacterium, assembly GCA_963791955.1. GTDB lineage: Bacteria > Pseudomonadota > Alphaproteobacteria > Rhizobiales > Xanthobacteraceae > BOG-931. The sequence goes on along the minus strand of CAWBUO010000009.1, from coordinate 19,191 downwards.
CGTCTTGATCCGCCTGGGCTTGATGTGACCGTCGAAGAGTTGCTCGGGCGCGCGTAATCGTGCGCGCGTTCTTCCCGCTCCTGCGCCCGCCTCTACACTCACTTGCGGGCAATCTCCGTCGCCTCTTCGCCGGATAATTCCGCGAGCGCGGTCTCGAAGTCCTTGGCCTCGCGGAAATTGCGATAGACCGAAGCGAACCGCACATAGGCGACATCGTCGAGGTCGCGCAGATAGGCCATGACCGTTTCGCCGATCGTCTCCGAGGAGACTTCGCTTTCGCCCTGGCTCTCGAGTTCGCGCACGATCTTCGAAACCATCTGGTCGACGCGCTCCGGCTCGACCGGACGCTTGCGTAACGCGATCTGCACTGAGCGAAGCAACTTGTCGCGGTCGAACGGCACCCGGCGGCCGTTGCGCTTGATCACGATCAGTTCGCGCAACTGCACCCGCTCGAAGGTGGTAAAGCGAAAGTTGCACGACAGGCAGACGCGGCGTCGGCGGATGACGGATGAGTCTTCCGTCGGCCGCGAATCCTTCACCTGGGTATCGAGGCTTCCGCAACCCGGACAGCGCATGCCGTGCCCTACCCCTGGTAGATCGGGAAGCGGCTGACCAGGCGCTTGACCTTGTCGCGCACATTCGGCTCTGCCTGCGCGTCTTCCTCGGCTCCGGTTCGCGCCAGCGCGTCCAGCACTTCGGCGACCATGTCGCCAACCTGCTGGAATTCAGCGATGCCGAAGCCACGTGTGGTGCCGGCGGGCGTGCCGAGCCGGACGCCGGACGTGACGGTCGGCTTTTCCGGATCGAATGGAATTCCGTTTTTGTTGCAGGTAATGCGCGCGCGCCCGAGCGCCGCTTCGGCCACTTTGCCGGTCAGGCGCTTCTTGCGCACATCAACCAGCATGAGGTGGGTGTCGGTACCGCCGGAGACGATATCGAGACCGCGCGACTTGAGCGTTTCGGCCAGCGCTTTGGCATTTTCGACCACATTCTTTGCGTAAACTCTGAACGATGGGCGAAGCGCCTCGCCAAACGCCACGGCCTTGGCCGCAATCACATGCATGAGCGGCCCGCCCTGCATGCCAGGGAAAACCGCCGAGTTGAGCTTCTTGGCCAACTCCTCGCTATTGGTCAGGATTGCTCCGCCGCGCGGCCCGCGTAACGTCTTGTGCGTCGTCGTCGTCACGACGTGCGCGTGCGGAAACGGGCTCGGATGCACACCGCCGGCGACAAGGCCGGCGAAATGCGCCATGTCGACCATGAGGTAGGCGCCAACCTCATCAGCGATCTCGCGAAATCGCCGGAAGTCGATGATGCGCGGATATGCCGAGCCGCCGGTGATGATCACCTTGGGCCGGTGCTCCTTTGCGAGCCGCTCGACTTCCGCAAGGTCGATGAGATGGTCGTCACGCCGCACGCCATAGGGCACCGGCTTGAACCAGCGGCCGGACAGATTAACCGGCGAACCGTGGGTCAGGTGGCCGCCGGCGGCAAGGTTGAGCCCCATGAAAGTGTCGCCCGGCTGCATCAGCGCCATGAACACTTCGGCGTTGGCGGACGCCCCGGAGTGCGGCTGCACGTTGGCGAACGAACAGCTGAACAGCTTCTTGACGCGGTCGATCGCGAGCTGCTCTACCACGTCGACAAACTCGCAGCCGCCGTAATAGCGTTTCCCCGGCAAGCCCTCGGCGTACTTGTTGGTGAGCACCGAGCCCTGCGCTTCCAGCACCGCGCGGCTGACGATGTTCTCCGATGCGATCAGCTCAATCTCATCGCGTTGCCGGCCAAGTTCGCCGGCGATGGCGGCCGCGATATCCGGATCGCTGTCTCCGAGTGCGGCGGAGAAGAAGCCCTCGGCTGAAAACGCCGTACCCTGTGACACCGACATGCCTTTGCCCTGCCCTGTGCGTCGGCCCGGCCGAAATCTGCGCCCTGCAACCGACTGCTCGGCGATAGCATACCGGCGGGACAACGCAAGCTCTAGGATTGCTGACGGCCGGCCCCGCTACATTTGGGGATTCGTCGGCCGCGTCGCCAATTGCGGCGGCTGGTCCGCGCACCGGGTTTTCGCTTCACCGGGACTGCAGGCGCCCGAATGTTCACAAATTGGTGGTCACGGCCTGCACGCCGGGAAGTCCGTCTTTGCCGTAGATGTCATCGCGGAACTGCACCACTCCGTCGGGGGTCGCCCACCCGGTGATGTAGACCCAATGCAGCGGCACCTGTTTCACAAGCTGCGCGGTTTTTTGTTCGCCGGACTTGATCACGCGATCGATATCCTCCAGCGACCAGCCCTTCATTCCCTCGAGAAGCCACACCACCAGCTGGCGTATGTTCTGGACCCGCACGCAGCCGGACGAATGGAAGCGAAAATCGTCGCCGAACAAATTCTTCAGCGGCGTATCATGCATGTACACGCCGTACTGGCTCGGAAAATTGATGCGGATCGAACCCAGCGAGTTGAAACTGCCGGGATCCTGTTTGAACGAATAGTGGGTCGCATCTTCCGAGTACCAGTTGATCTGCGACGGCTCGAGCTCCTTGTGACGCGCATCGAAGATGCGAATGTGATTGCTGGTCAGGTAATCCGGCTGATCCTGCATTTTCGGGATCAGATCCTTTTGCACGATCGACGCCGGCACCGTCCAATACGGATTGAAGTTGACCTGGATGATCTTGCTGTTGATTTCAGGGGAAGGCCGGTCGGGTTTGCCGGCTACGGCGGTGTGGCGCGACACCGCAACGCCATTTTCGATCGCCTCGATGCGCGCTGCCGGGATGTTGCAGACCACATAGCGCGCGCTGAGATTGGTGCTGAGCCCGTGCAGCCGCGCCACGTTGACTTTCAATTGCGCGAGCCGCACTGGCGCCGGCACATTGAGCGCGGCCAATGTCTCTGCCCGGATCACGCCATCGACGGTCAGTCCATGGCGGGTCTGAAAGTGTCGCACCGCTGCCTCAACGTAGGAATCGTAGACATCGTTGCCGACCGCGTTCGGATCGATATCGCCGGAGGCGACGAGACGGGCCCGCAATGCGGTAACGCTCGGATGGCGATCGCCGAGGCGGAGCACTTTGACACCGGTCACTTGTGGCCAGCCGCCGCGCGCGACAATCGCGGCGTAGCGTTCGATAGCCTCATCCGTGGTTTGCGCCGTCGCGGCGGAGACTGTCGGCTCCGACTGCTTCGGCATATGGACGTTGCGCGATGCGTCATCGAAGCCTTGGCCGAACCCGCCATGCTGGGCGTCGCCCATTAGCGCGTCGAGCGCCGAATCCTCGGCGAAAGCGCGTGTAGCCCATCCAGCCGCCGCAATGGCTGCAACGCCCGCTGTGCGCTTTAGAAAAGCGCGCCGATGGGAAGCCCGATCGTCTCGGTCGTGAGGTTTGTCCATGTGCGTCTATCGAACACGTGATGAAGGCCGAATTTGGCCAAGGTATAAGCGGTCACCAAGCCTCCGGCTAGGCGCTCGGTCTGGGGGGATAGGTTCAAGCGCGCAGGAGCAATTATGGGCATCATCCGGCTGATCGCGGCGCCGATTCGAAGTGTCATGCGATCGCGGCTGTTCCAACTCGCCGTCGTGCTCGCGATCATCCTGTTGCTGGACTATTACTCGTTCGATTACGCGCCGCTCCGGGAAATCTCCGGCGGTTTGAAGACGCTGGTCGACGCCAGCGTTGGATTCTTCGCGGAGCATTTTCGGATCGGGATTCTGACTGATCCGGTGCTGCAGGTCGGGCTCATCATTGCGTATGTTTATGTGGTCTGTCTGGTCATCGCTTTCTTTGTGCGCATTGCGTTCCGGCGGCTGGTGGATTTTATCGGATGGAGCAATTTTCTCTGGCTGAGAAACACGATTGCGCAGGAGCGCGGCATCGCCGCCTACCGCGCCTGGGTGCCGCTTGAGCGCATCAGGCCGGCGCATGTTCCGCAACAAAAATGGGAACAGACGTTCGCCTGGCCGCCGGACAATATGCCGCCCTACCCGCCACTGGCGCAGCGTTTCTTCCGCGCGGTGATGATCTACGCGGCGGTACTGGTCGCAGCAGCTATTCTGTTGCAGATTTTTACGCCGTTTCCGGTCCTGACCTGGCTTGGCAAGCTGACAGGCATATGATCGGGTTGAACGCCGCTGCCAGTTGCATGGCCATCAAACAACGCCGACCCGAAGCAGGCGCGCCCTGCGGCTTTGATTCTGGCGCGAGAACTGACCGGGCAAAAAAAGACCCCGGCATTTGCGCCGGGAGTTCAGACGAGCCATGACGATGGGATTCTGGCGAAAGGCGACGTTCTGTTCAGAGCCGGTAGAGAATCTGGTCAGTCCAGAACCGCTCAAGACGGTGCAGCGCTTTGTTAAGGACGCTGAATTCGTCGGCATTGATGCCACCGACCTGCTCTACGGTGCGCACGTGCTTCTGGTAAAGCGCATCGACGATGTCACGCACGTCGCGGCCCTTTTCCGTGAGCTTGATGCGTACCGAGCGCCGGTCGACGCGTGAGCGCTGATGATCGAGGAAGCCCATTTCGACGAGCTTCTTGAGATTGTAGGAGACATTGGAGCCGAGATAGTAGCCGCGGGTGCGCAATTCGCCGGCAGTCAGCTCCTTGTCGCCGATGTTATACAGAAGCAGCGCCTGCACCGAGTTGATGTCGGCACGGCCGCGGCGATCGAATTCGTCCTTGATGACGTCGAGGAGACGCCGGTGCAGACGCTCGACCAAAGTCAGCGCCTCCAGATAGTGCGGTCGGATATGGTCGAAGCGCGCCTCGCGTTCGGCAGGCTCGACCGTCTTGGCGACGGCTTTCATAGTGACGCCTTTCCCGTGCTGTTTTATCTTGTCTTCGACGGGCCCTGTTTTCCCATCGTATCGATGTCACCGTACTCGGCAGGGTCTAAGATCAGTTTAAAAGACACGCTAAAAATAGGGTTTATTTGCCGCGCTGGAGCTATGATTAAGTATTGAATTGCAATGCTTTGCGCGACGTTTTGTTCACCATTATGGCCGGGTATCTCGCCACCCTTCGCTGGCGAAAATGGCTAATGGGTCCTTTGGTTGACCGCGCATCGCCCGACCCGCCAACGGCCTGCGAGGCATCAGGTGACACCTCGCGCGCAACGGCCCGAGCGCAACCGGCGGTCCTTCAAATTTTAGTGGTTCGTGAAGCTTGGTGGTTCGCAACCCACGAAGCGGCGCGCGGTCTCTCATGTGTTCCAGGTTGCTCGGTTTAAGCTCCGCCCTGGACACCCAAGAATGTCATCGTTGCCTCGATGGACACACCGCTGCCCTAACCATAAACTCGGCCGGTAATTTCAGCCGGGGTCGGGGCGACTTCCATGGCCGACACGCGCGTCGAACGGCGGCTGACAGCGATTCTGGCGGCCGACGTGGCCGGTTACAGCCGTCTGATGGGCGCCGATGAGGAAGGCACACTCGCGGCACTCAGGGCGCATCGGCAGGATTTGCTTGATCCCAAAATCGCCGAACATCGGGGGCGTATCGTCAAAACAACCGGCGACGGAATCCTGGTCGAGTTTGCCAGTATCGTCGACGCGGCGCGTTGCGCGATCGACATTCAGCGCGGAATGAGAGCGCGCAATGCCTCCGTTCCACATGACAAGCGTATCGACTTCCGCGTCGGAATTAATGTCGGCGACGTCATCATTGAAGGCGGCGACATATTCGGCGACGGAGTGAACATAGCCGCGAGACTTGAGGCCATTGCTGAGCCGGGCGGCATATGCCTTTCGGGCCAAGCGCAGGAAAATATTCGCGACAAGCTCGACATCGAATTTGAAGACGAAGGCGAACATCAACTCAAAAACATCGCGCGGCCGGTTCGGGTCTATCGGGTGCGAGTACGCGGCGGCGATGAGTTGGCAACGTCCACGCATCCGGCGCTGGCGCTACCCGACAAGCCCTCGATTGCGGTCCTGCCGTTTCAGAATTTGGGTGGCGATCCGGAACAGGAATATTTCGCCGACGGCATGGTCGAGGATATCATTAGCGGTCTGTCGCGCATCAAATGGCTGTTTGTTATCGCCCGCAATTCGAGCTTCGCCTACAAGGGCAAGTCGCCGGACATCCGCCAGGTCGGGCGGGAGCTCGGCGTGCGTTATGTGCTTGAGGGGAGCGTGCGCAAGTCGGCCGGTCGCGTTCGCATCACCGGTCAGCTCATCGATGCGGCAACCGGCACGCATCTGTGGGCCGAACGTTATGACCGCAAATCCGACGATATTTTCGCCCTTCAGGACGAGATCACGCTGTCGGTTGTTGGCGCGATCGAACCGAGTCTGCGTCTGGCCGAGGTCGAGCGCGTCAAACGCAAACGGCCCGACAGTCTCGATGCTTACGATCTGGTATTGCGTGCGCTGCCGCAGGTTTTCACATTGATGCCCGACGGTGCGGCGAAATCGCTGCCGATGCTTGAACGCGCACTGACGCTCGAACCCGACTACGCGACCGCACTCGCCTTTGCCGCCTGGTGCCACGAAATCCTGTTCGTGCGGGCGGGAATGCGCGAGGAAAACCGGCTGGCCATGAGCCGCTACGCCCAGGCCGCGCTGCTTCACGGGCGCGACGACGCCACCGCGCTGACGGTCGCGGGATTCTGCATCGGTTTGATCGAACATGATCGCGCGACCGCGTTTCAGGCTTTCGACGCGGCACTGGCGCTCAGCCCGTCGTCAGCGTTGACGTACATCTGCGGCAGTACGCTGTTCGCTTGGGCCGGCGACGCGGAACGGGCGATCGATTGGGGCGAACGCGCGGTGCGTCTAAGCCCGTTCGATCCGCTCGGTTTTATTGCGTTTGGCGGGATCTCGCTCGGTCATTTCATGCGCGGGCGCAATACCGAAGCTGCCGACGCTGCGCGCAAGGCGATCCAGGTCAATCCGCTGTTCAGCGTCAACTACATGTGTTTGGTAGCGGCGCTTGCCAAGCTTGGGAATACCGAAGAAGCGAAGGCGGCGGTAGCCCGTCTACTCGGATTGCAGCCATCATTCAGCATCAGCCGGCAATGCGCCGCCGTCGGCGTCGTACCTTCCCTGACCGCCGCGTTGACCGAAGCGGTGTGCTCGGTCGGGCTACCGGCATAGCGAACGCGCCGTTTGTATTACAACGATCGGAGCTGCAAACCGAGCACAGCGCTTGAGCACGCGGATCAGAAGGCGATTCCGAATGACAATAGCAGCAGTAACTTAGATGCGGTCGTTCGTCCGTTTAAGAATACGATGCAGCAGTTTTGCGCGCTGTTTGATTAAAATGAACACGGTACTCGTAAGCTAATTGCAAGAACTCACGCACAGGCTGACTGCAAGGGCGCAATCTCCGAGGTGTTTCCATGGAGGATTTGCTGCTGATCTGTGCTCCAATAGGAGTCCTGGTTTACGCCGCGGTCTGTCCCGGGCAGTTCTCGTCGTTTTTGTATTGGGCGGCGGGACTGTTTCAGTAGAGCGGTGCGCGGCTTTCGCCTCTTCTTCCTCTTGGGTCACACTGCGCGCCCAGGAGCGTAAATGACTTTGGTCCGCCTATGAATTCCTTGATCTCGTGGGCGTCGTGTCGTTGTTGGCATGTTCTGCAATACGCACAGCGCAATAGGTCATTTGCTCAGTAGCATTTTTTTCCATCTCATCCCACAAGGGATCGAATTTGTGCGCGATGTAACGATCCAGGTCGTCCTTCATTTCCGCTTCCACCAAAGTATGTTTCCATTTGACCAAGCTGTGCCACACTCCATTCAATGCGTGCCGTTTCAGCTCCTTTAGCCGGGCCGAATAATCTATCCGAAGCGCCATGGCATCGTCGGTATCGCTGTCGCGATAGTGACGGCGCATTTGCCGCTCGAAAGCCGCATTCGTCTTGCGTGCGACCGGTACGACTTTATCCTCAAAAAAGGTGTCAACCAGCTTCGTGACCGTGTCGCTGGCCAGCCGTCCCATATCGTACGCGCGAGCAAGCTCCAGCGCGCGGTTCTGCTTCTTCCGCTCGGCCTTCGACCTCGACAAATTCGACATGCTACCCTTCGGCCGCATCAACGCGCGTTGGGATTAATCGTGGACAGGCAGCTTTGCAAACAAACCAATTCTCCGCGCGAACTGCTAATGATCTCCCTCGGCGGAAATCTGACACAAACTGGCAAATGAGTTGTCGCGGTAATTCAGTACCAATTCGGCCAAAAAGATCCGACTGCCCGGCACTTGGTCCATGCTGCTGATCGGGTTGGCTGGCTTGGCCTTCGTCGGTTATCGGGCGGCCCGGAATGGCTCCGCTATTGCTGTACCCGTGTGATGCCCTCACAACCCGATCGGTCCGATGCCCCGGGCAATGTCCTGGGATTTTTCGTTGTAGAATAACCGCATCGGATCGACGGCGCATATTCCGGGTACGCATCGAACCATGGAACACGCGCTCGCCGCAGCTCGCGAGCAGAATCGGCTCGCGACGAACCGACCACGATCCTTAGCCAGCGAATCGGGACACGATGCAGGATGACAATGGCAGCGGCAACGCCGCTATTGCCTAACCCGCTGTAGCGCCTTAGTTAGGCGCGCTCCGGGGGAGTGTCCCGAGTGGCAAAGGGGGCGGACTGTAAATCCGCTGGCTTACGCCTTCGTAGGTTCGAGTCCTACCTCCCCCACCACTCTAAGGGCTGCGTGATTTTATTCGTAATTGCAATGTGATAGCTAAACCGCCACGGGCGCTTTCAGGTACAGGCGCTTTTTTGCCGGGCAGCTCCAAAGATGCCGACCAATACGTCCGCGCTTTACGCAGCTGCCGGAAGACCAGCTTTTGGTCGGAGTGCCAGCATCTACGTGACCGTTCGTTGCTTGATCAGCGACCAATGTCGATGAACGCTGGAATGCCGACGTTGCCATCGCGCGCTGTCATGTCGGCGATCAGGTGATCAAGGAACCTAAGCCAAGCCTCGACCCGCGCCTAAGCGACGTGACCGACGCCCGCACGCATTAATTCGTTGTCATGTGGGAACTAGTTGGCCCACCGAACTTTTTTCCGCTGAGGCTCATGGAGGATCAAATGAACCGTACTTTTTTCGCTTGTGCGGTTGTTCTCTCGCTTGCTGCCGGCGTTACGGGAGCAAATGCCGCCGAGACCGGAACAAAGACCATGCCCGATAGCTCGATATATCCGCCTCTGACACCCGCGCCGGTATTCAGCGTCAGGCCATCGGCACGAGTGCTCCCTGCCAAGCGGTCGCTGCGATAACGAACATCGCGTGCAAAACTAACTGGGTTGTACACGGGAAGCCTCGTGAGGTCGTCGTTAACTCGCCGACTTCCGAGTTTCGCAGCTCGCCGACTTACAACAATGACCGCGCCTGGTGACTGCGAGAAACAAGCAGACATCAGGGGGTCTGCTTGTCGGTGCTGACGCGGGGTACTCAGTCTGCCGGCGACGCTGTTCCAGTCTTGCGCGTTCGCCGGTCGAAGAATAGGATTGGTGGCGGTTTTTATAGGGGGCGATCATGAAACGGATTATGGCTACCTTTGGCATCGGGCTGGCTTGCGCCATCGCGATGTTTAGCGTCTGCTCCGCGGCTGAGAATAACGCGGGACACCAGAGTTCGGCGGGGTCACCGATCGTTGTGGCGGCCGAAACACAGACAAAGCAACCACAAGCCAAACAACCCACCGACGCGGACAAGAGGGTGTTGGCCGACAAAATCCAGAAGAGTTACAAGCCGCAGAAAGTCAGTAAATGCGGCCCTACGGGGCAGATTGCCGCGTGTTCGGTGGCATGTGCAGCAAAGTGCATTTTTGGCTGTTTTCCTTCCTTTACAAATCCGAAGGGTCCTGACAGTGACGCGTGCCACAGCTGCGTGAATCCATGCATGGACAAGTGCACGGGTTGCGGCTCGTAGGGGGATGGTGTGTCAGTCGGGCGGATCGCCGCCCAACAAAGACGCAGTAATCGGACGAGTACCCACATGGCCGGTCGATGAGGCTTGCTTCAAGTCTGCATGACCGGCGTCCCTGACTCCGATTATATTGACGGCGGAAGAACGCTCTGCGCTTGCGGTCCTGACCAGACACTTGAAGATCAGGCCAGCTCGTTTGGCCACCGACCAGATGCTTTGAATTGCCGCGCTGACCAGACCGGTCGAGCCGTCGCCGAGCTGATCGATAGAGACATTCAGCGCGGCAATCTGCTGGTCAAAGAGCCAACCTGAGTCCTGCTAAGGAAGCCGCCGCGGTCGCTCGCCGCAAGGTGACTTATAAGCAGATGCACCCGGAGACGGTACACAGCGCCGCAGGTCGGAGCAGGCCAAAGAATCGTCACGGTGACGACTCTAACGAACGCTTCGCCGCCAACACGGCCACTACTACAGGCAAGTCTGAGCGTACCATTCAGCGCAACGCTATGAGCGCGGCAAAGAAGTGGAGAGGGCGTGCTGCGAAAGATCGGCTGTACGTACAGCCGCTCGCCGCCGTCGTGGTAAGACGGTGAGGGAACAAGGCAAAATTGGCTTCGTGGCTCAACGAGAGGATTTTGCCCTCACCTCACGCCAAGATATTGATTTAATGGCCAGTTGCTGCAACTACCTCCCCCACCACCCTGTTCTGCCGCCGCGTGGCGCCGCGCAAGGCAAGCCCAACGAGCGACCGCAGTGAAGCACTCGAGAAGGCCCGCGTTTGGCCGCGGTGCGCGGTTTAAGCAGCGGCCGGCGAGCGCCGGCCCCCCGCGGCACGCTGACATTGAGGGCGGCGTCATCCTTTATGGCTGGCACACCGTCACGGCGGCTCTCGCCAATCCCGCCCGCCGCATCCGCAAGCTTTGGGCGACGGAGAATGCGCTGCGGCGCCTGGCCGACGAAGGGATAGTGCCGCCGACCGAGCCGGAACTGGTGCGGCCCGATGCCATCGCCGCGCGGCTTTCGCCGGATGCGGTCCATCAGGGCCTGCTTGCCGAAGCGGACCGACTGCCCTCGCCTGAACTGGAAGAATTGACCGCCGCCGGAATTGTTCTCGTACTCGACCAGATCACCGATCCGCACAATGTCGGAGCGATTTTGCGCACCGCCGCGGCATTCGCGGTCGCGGCCATCGTGACCACCGCGCGCCACAGCCCCGAGGCGACGGGCGTGTTGGCCAAATCTGCCTCGGGCGCGCTTGAGCACGTGCCGATCGTTATCGTTCAAAATCTCGCGCGCGCGCTCGGCTCACTTAAGGAGCAGGGCTTCCTCGTTGTCGGGCTCGACGGCAGCGCGCCAGAAGATCTCGCCGCCATTAAACTTTCCTCACCGCTGGCGTTGGTGCTGGGCGCCGAAGGAAAGGGGCTGCGACAAGGGACAAAAACCGCTTGTGATCAGTTGGCGCGGCTCGATCTTCCGGGCGCGATCAAAAGCCTGAACGTCTCCAACGCGGCAGCGCTTTCGCTTTACGTCGCCACGCGCGAGCAGATTTGAACATGCGTCCGCGGCACGTGCGGTAATGCGTCGAAACGGTGGGAATGATACGATAACACCATGATAATCTTCCGCTTTGCGACGGCGATTTTGTTCTGGTCGACGCTGGCTGCCGTCGCCCACTCCCAGGTCATTAATCGCGCGAACGTCCCGCCCGGTTATGCGACACCCACGGGCGGCACCTTTTCGATCCGCTTTCCAATCCCGTTCATTGACATGGCGGAAAGGGGCGACCGTTTCGGCGCCGACCCCGACATGATGGTGCGCATGGTGACCGGGATAACCAATAGCGGCATCAGATTGAGCGCTGCCGAGCTGCCGGATCCGAACGGTCAGTTGGCGCCCGTCGACACCTTCATGGACAACCTAAAACAGCGACTAGGCGCCGTCTTGTCCGACGTGTCCCGCGACCGGAAGGAGAAGATGGAGGTCGTATCGTTTGTACTCGCCGCGCATCAACGCGGCTTCTATTTCCGGGTGATCCGTGTCGAGGGCAGTCAGTACATCTTGCTGGTCCAATTTCCCGAGGGCCAGCGTGACACTGCGACTGAGATGAAGGAGGCGTTCTTCGGTTCGTTCAGTTTGGGGCGGCCGTGAAGACAGCCAAGGATCAAAAAACAAAGGCCCGCGCGAAGCGGGCCTTCGTCGATTGTGCGGCCGACCGGCAGGACCTCAGCGATACGAATACGGCCGTGCGCGATGGTAGCGCGAATGGGCATAAACGTTGGCGCGGTAAGCGAACCGTGCACCACGATAGACACCATATCGATAGCCGGGCCCACGATAGCCGTAGCGCTGGCCAATGTATGGATAGTTGATCGCCGGAGCGTACGCCGCGCCAGGTGCGTAGGTCCCGTACGGCACCATGATGCCCGGACCGGAATAATCCGGTCCCTGATCGACGACGTAAAGCGGTGACGGGGCGTAACCGATCGAGCGGCCGCAATTGCAGCCGCCGAAGCCGAAGCCGCCGCAACCGCCGAGGCCGCAGCCGCCGCCGCACGACAGGCCGCCAAAGAGGCCACAACCGCTGAAACAACCACCAAACCCACCGCAGCCGCCGGTATCCCAATGATCGACCGCGATTGGAGCGGGAGCGACCGCCACAGGAAGGGGAACTGGCGCCGGGATAGCCAGCGGCTGTGCATAGGCCGGCTGAGCGTAGACCTGCGGCGCATATCCGGCCGGGGGGCCAAATTCAAATCCGCACGCGCCGCAGCCCGCAAAGGCTGCCGGGCTCATGCCAGTGGCGAAGAAAATGGCCGAAGCCACGAGAATTGCGCGATGAACCACCTTGGTACTCCTTACTGAACGGTTAGTGTTGAGAGGGGGGCGAGTGAGGACCGGCGCCGTACGGCCTGTCCGAGATGTTTGGCTCCGTTCATCGGCGGGGACGCGCCCAAGGACGGCCACCGCCGTTCCAGATAATTGGCGGCGCAGCGAAGGGCGGATATTGCGTGACGGGGCCAGGCGCTGATTGGCTCGACCAGCTTTGAGAGAAACTCTCGGCCGGCGGCGGCAACGGCCGGTTGGCAGGCGGCTCCACTTCCAGTCGGCCATAGCCTGGCTGCTTGCCGTTGCTTGGAAAGTATGCGGGGCCGAGTGCTTGTCGCGGGCGCGGAACGGCTGGGACGGGTCCGGGGATTACGACGGCATACGGCCGGTAGATCACTGTCGGCACCATGCCGATCGGCCGATCGAGCCCGTAGTCGCCTTCGACCACTGACCACGACGCATCCACTCCATTGATGATCACCGGCACGTCTGGCCTGCCCGGAATAACGATCGTCGGCACCCGCTGGGCGAGCGCCGGTGAGGCACCAAGGGCAAGCAGCAGGGCCGCATTAAGAACACGCATGAGGACCGCCTTGAGCGGCGGGACTCTAGAGGAGCAGACCCGTCAAATTCGTTTAGAGCCGCCCGATCGGTTGGCTGAATTGCGCGGTAATATTAATTGCCCGCTACGCTCGCGGGTCGGGCCTATCGGCTCAACCTTCGCGGCCCGCGATCATCGGATACTGAGGGTCCGATCTCGCCCGGCCCCAAGGCCAAAAATCAGAGATGCCAAGCCGACCGCGGTGGAGAAAACCCCGACTGCCGGCCACGATCCAGCCCACGCGTAGATAAGGCCGACGGCAAACGGTCCAATCACGCCGCCGACCACGTAGCCGATGCTTTGTGCCAGCGCCGACAGTTTGGCTGCCGCGTGTAAATCGCCCGCACGCAACACGAACAGCAAAAGTCCGACCCCAAAGGCGGCTCCTTGACCCAGTCCCAATACCACCGAAACGAAGCTGAGCGACCATACCGGCGCAAAGATAAAGCCGAGGAGACCGGCCGCCGTCAGTGCCACGGCGATCACGATGATCAGCCGCTGATCACGTTGCCGCCCGGCAATCACCGGTGCCAGCAGGCCGGTGACCATCTGAGCGATATAGCTGATCGACACAACCACGCCGCTTGCTGTGGGATCGAGACCGCGGGCTTGCAACATGCTCGGCCCCCAACTGAATACGGCGTAGGCAAGCGAGCTGATGAGACCGAAATAGCCGGTGACTTGCCAAGCCAGCGGATCGCGCAACACGCTGGTGACATGGTCTTCGGCCATGCCACTTGTCGTCGCCTTGCGGAGAAGCTGCGGCAAGAACACGATCGCGCCGACCAGCGCCGGTAGGCCCCAGAACAGCAGCACCCTCTCCCAACTATCGCCCAGCGCATGCTGCATCGGCACTGCCGTCGCGGTGGCGACGGCGGGGCCAAGGCAAATCAGCATGGTGTAGAGGCCCATCATCAGACCTACGTGGCGCGGGAAGTCGCGCTTGACGATCACCGGCGTCAAGACGCCCAACAGACACATCGACGCCCCGATGATCACAGTGCCGAGAAACAGCGGCGCGGCTCCGAAACTGCGCACTACGCATCCGATCGCTAGCGCCAACAGCGACGCCAGAAGCACAACTTCGACGCCGAAGCGGCGGGCTAGAGCCGGCGCGACCGGCCCGAACGCGCCAAGACAGATGACCGGCGCCATCGTCAGGACGCTGATTTCGAGGGCGGAGAGGCCAAGATCCCGCCGGATGTCGGTGAGGAACAGGGCTACGGTGGTGATGGCCGGCCGCAGATTGAATGCAATCAGCAGGACAGCCGCGACAGCCCAACCGGGGTGCTGAAACAGCTTCGCCCGAACCCACCCTTGGCTGCGATCAAGCGGATGCGATCGATGGGAGGCCCGGAACTCATTGGAGATTGCGTCCATCGTTGCCGTTAAGTGGGAGCCGGTGCTGATTATGCCAGCAGTATCGTCGAATGGGACTTATGCGATACCCGGTCAGCGGACTGAACGGTCGCCCGTGCGACCCGGAATCGCCCAGGGAAGAATGAATGGATAAAGCAGCCGCGACTTTTGGCCTACGACCTCTGGCTGACAGACATAAGCGCTCCGACGCACTACCCTGCCGCTGGGGGGCAGTGCTTGCCGGCAACGCCTAGTCGCACTGCCCCGACCACAACGAGTTGGGGGGAACGCCAATGACGACCATGGCTATTAATACGCCGCGCGCGGGGGGGATGACGAGCGAACAACGTCTCGTAATCTTTGCCTCCTCGCTGGGTACGGTCTTCGAATGGTACGACTTTTACATCTACGGCACGCTTGGAGCGTTTCTGGCGAAATACTTCTTCTCGAATGTTCCGGCGAATGTCGGCTTCATCTTTGCATTGCTGGCGTTCGCCGCGGGCTTTGCGGTGCGCCCGTTCGGCGCTCTGATCTTCGGCCGCTTCGGCGACCTGATCGGCCGCAAGTACACCTTCCTCATCACCATGTCGCTGATGGGCATCGGCACATTCTTCATCGGCGTGATACCCGGCTATGCCTCCTGGGGCATCATGGCGCCGGTTCTGTTGATCGCGCTTCGCCTTATTCAAGGCCTTGCGCTCGGCGGTGAATATGGCGGCGCGGCGATTTACGTCGCCGAGCATGCACCGGCTAACAAGCGCGGGTACTACACGTCCTGGATTCAGACGACGGCGACGCTGGGCCTGTTCCTGGCGTTGCTTCTGATCCTCGGCATCCGCACCAGCATGGGCGAAGCTGCCTTCGGCGATTGGGGCTGGCGCATACCGTTCCTGCTCTCCGCCATCCTGCTCGCAGTCTCGCTGTGGATCCGGCTTAAGCTCAATAAATCACCGCTGTTTAAGCGCATGGTCGAGGAGGGCAAGCAATCGAAGCGGCCGCTCGCTGAGGCGTTCGGGCAATGGAGCAACGCCAAGATTGCTATCCTTGCGTTGTTTGGCGCCACCGCCGGCGAGGCCGTGGTCTGGTACGGCGGGCAGTTCTACGCTCTGTTCTTCCTCACCCAAACGCTCAAGGTTCCAGGCGTCACCGCGCAGATCATGATCGCGATTGCGCTCGCTATCGGCACGCCGTGCTTCATTCTGTTCGGCTGGCTATCCGACAAGATTGGACGAAAGCCGATCATGCTCGCGGGTTTTGCGCTGGCGGTCGTGACCTACTTCCCGATCTTCCAGGGCATCACCCACTTCGCCAATCCGAAGCTTGAGCAAGCCCTGGCCGCGGCTCCGGTCACGGTGACGGCTGACCCGAGCCAGTGTTCGTTCCAGTTCAAGGCGACGGGCACCGAGAAGTTCACTACGCCCTGCGATGTCATCAAGGCCGCGCTGGTCGGGCTGTCGGTGAATTACCAGAACGTCGCGGCGCCCGCCGGTACGGTCGCGAGCGTGAAGATCGGCGAGCAGACGATCGCAGGCAACGCTCCCGACGCGGCCAAAGCGATCGCCGCCGCCATCAAGGCGCACGGCTATCCGGCAAAGGCCGACCCGAACGACATCAACTACGTGATGACCGTGATCCTGCTGGCGATCCTCGTCGTCTACGTAACCCTGGTGTACGGGCCGATCGCCGCCTGGCTGGTAGAACTGTTCCCGACCCGCATCCGCTATAGCGGGTTGTCGCTGCCCTATCACATCGGCAACGGCTGGTTCGGCGGCTTCCTGCCGGCGACCGTGTTCGCCATCGTGGCGGCAACCGGGAACATCTATTCTGGTCTTTGGTACCCGATCGTGGTCGCAGCGATGAGCTTCGTCGTAGGACTCATCTTCCTGCCGGAGACCAAGGATCGCGATATCACCCACATGTAACGGAACACTCACAGCGCACGGCGGCGGGAGGGCATTTTGCCCTCCCGCGTTTTTGTCCCCACGGCAAGCATCAATGCGTGGTGTCGCCCTCGACAGCTCCGCCTTTTTGCAAAAACATCTCGCCGAGATGGGCGATGGTATGGGCCAGAACGTTGGCCTGGTCCTCTTCGGGCACAAAGGTCAGAATCATGTCTGCAAGACTCTCGGCCATCCGGGCGGCAAGATCGGCGGCGTCCGGTGCCTCGGTTTTATCGATGTGCTTTTGCACGATGTCGTTGATATCGCAGTGCAGGCAATCCGACATGAAATTACTCGTGTTGTCGCAGGCGGCTTCTCATTAGATGGCGATTTGGAGCGAAAAAATCAGCCTCGCCGCCGCGATAGTTCCATAGGTACGCGGTTTAGCCGACTTACCAGCAGCCGCCAAACTCACCTACCCTCGCTTCAGGCCGCCTGCCGCATGAACTCCGCTACGCGTTCGGCGATCATGATGGTCGGCATGTTGGTATTGGCGGTGACGATTTGCGGCATCACTGAGGCATCGGCGACCCGCAGGCCGTCAACGCCATAGACGCGACATTCCGGATCGACGACGGCCAAAGGGTTGTCCACGGCGCCGATCGCGCACGTCGAGCTTGGATGGAAGCTGGCGCCGCTCGCCGCGAGAATTTCATCGTCTGACACCGCATAGGTGGCGGCGTCGTCGGCGACGAGCCGTCCGGGTTTGATCGCAGCCCCAATCATTGCGCGCCGCAGCGGCGCCGGCGCAGCGAGCACCGCCGTGGCGCCAATCGCCTTCGCGGCGCCGGACACACCAACGCCGTTGATCAGTCGCAGCGGCGGCTGCCGCGGCATCAAATAGATTTCCTCAAAGCAATCGCGCACTGCAGGATCGAGCAACAAACGCTCGGCGTGCCGCACCGCCATGATCATCCGTTTCGCATCGAGCGGGTCCGACAGCAGCCGCTGCTCGACGCGGAGCGGGGCATTGGGATCCGCGGAGCGCAGCGCCACAGCGCCGCGTGACACCGGCGTATAAAGGCACGCAGCCATGAGCGCCATCCGCAACCCGAACCGCTTGGGACTGACCCGACCGCAGTAATAGTGAGACAGATCGCCCTTCGGACAGCCGTCGACGCCGGAGGAGAATCTTTGGCTCGTCATGATGTAATGCTGGGCGTCAGCGTGGAGACGCGAGTTCGCCTTGAGCGTCATGGCGAAATGCATTTGCGGATGGTTCTGGTAATTGCGGCCCACACCCTGACGGTCGGCTGTGATCGCGATCCCAAGCTCGCGCAGCTCTTGCGCCGGACCGATGCCGGAGCGCAACAACAACGCCGGCGAATGCACCGCGCCGGCCGATACCACGACCTCACTGGCGGTGATCGTCGTTGCTTCCCCGGCACGTTCGGCTACCACCCCGGTCACCCGCGCGCCGTCGAAGGTAATGCGCAGCACGCGGGTGTCGGTCATGATGTCAAGATTGCTGCGGGCCCTCACTTGCGCGGTCAGATAGCAGCGTGCGCTGGTTGCGCGCTCGTCGTCCTGGCTGAGCGGCGTAACGAAAAATCCATCATCGGCGGTGTCATAGATGTTGGCGTGCGAGGCGATACCGCGCGCCGTCGCCGCCTGTTCGAGACGGTGCATGTAAAGCGGCCAGCGCTCGCGCGGCAGTCGGCGGACCATATTCGGCCCACGCACATTGCGGCTTGGCGCCGGTTCGTCGAGATCGTTGGTCATCGCCTGAAAGGTCGGCAGCACGTCCCGCCAACCCCAGTTGCGCGCGCCCATCTGCTCCCAGCCGTCGTAATCGGTCGGCAATCCGCGAAGCGCGATCATGCCCATGACGCTCAGCCGCCGCCCATCACCCGCGGCTGTAAAAATGGCACCGGCGGCTCGTCCTTGCGCAAGCTCGCGGAAAGCCGGGCCAAAAATAAGCACGGTTGATATAAGCGGCCGGAAAGATACTTCGGATATCCGACGGCACCGCGCCGGGCGCCGTGTCCTGGCCGGCTTCGATCAGGAGCACCCGTCGCGACGGGTTTTCCGACAGTCGCGCCGCGACAGTTGCGCCTGCAGATCCCGCGCCGACGACGATGACATCAGCCTTTTGCATGCGCTATTTTCCGGCTGGCGCACTGCTTCACGCGGCAGTTGCCACGAATGGTTATGTCATTCGTGCCAGACGACCCGACGGGCGATGAAATTGCGTAGGGTCGCAGCGCCGGCACAGAACAGCGCAAACCCCAACGTTGCGACTAAAACTTGCATGACAGCTCCGGGACCGAGCTCAGTCGTGCGCAAGTGCCGAACGTCTTGAACAGCCCGGCAATGGCACCGATGCCGGCGCCATAAGCCGCCGCTCGCGCGACGTTCCAGGCGCGCGACCGTCACTTGTCAGATAGAACGACAGAATCGGCACGGCCTATTCCGCCGCCTCGACCCGTGCCGGTTGGTGCACTTCGATGCCGGCGAGATCCGGCAACACTAAACGCAGGAGTTCCGTTTGGTCGCTCGCCACAATTTCGGCTGCCTCGCCTTCACCAAGGTAAAACGAAGTCAATTGGCGACAGGGCTGCTCGCCGACGATGCCTGAGCCCGACAACACC
>CAWBUO010000008.1:182500-402295 GCA_963791955.1 uncultured Alphaproteobacteria bacterium | reverse complement strand
GGCCCGCCTCTGCGAAATAAAAGCCGCCTCATGCCAGATGCACGGCTCGAAACGTGCCTGATCGACCCGGATCAGCCGAGGCGAATCTGAAGGCGATGGACCGCGCCGTCGTCTTCGAGCGGGATCGACAACGGCCTTGCGGTGACCGTCGCGCCATCGAGCTCGGCGGCGGCCACACCGCGTTGCACGTTCTGCGGGTTCTCGACGACGATCTCATATCGTGATGCGCCGTGCCGGAGCTTAATCTCGAATCCCGGCCAGGACGCCGGAATGCAAGGGTCGATGCGCAGCTTGTCGCCCTCGATACGAAACCCGAGAATGCTCTCCACGCCGGCACGCTGCATCCATCCAGCCGAGCCGGTGTACCAGGTCCAGCCACCACGCCCGACGTGGCCTGAAGCGGCGTAGACGTCGGCCGCAACGACATAGGGCTCGACTTTGTAGCGGTGCGTATCAGTGCGCGTGCGGGCGCGATTGATAGGGTTAAGCATCCAGAATAACGCGGCGGCCTTGTCGCCCTCACCGAGGCCAGCGAAGGCCATCACCGACCACAGGGCGGCATGCGTGTACTGCCCCCCATTCTCGCGCACGCCCGGCGGATACCCCTTGATGTATCCGGGGTCGAGCGGCGAACGATCGAACGGCGGCGTGAACAGCAACGCGAGGCTATCGTGGGGCAGGATCAGTTCGCGGTCCACCGCCGCCATGGCCTGAGCCGCGCGGTCCCGCCGACCAGCGCCGGACAGGACCGCCCACGACTGGGCGATGGAATCAATGCGGCATTCGTCGTTCGTTGCCGATCCGAGCGGAGCGCCATCGTCGAACCAGGCGCGCCGGTACCAATCGCCGTCCCAGGCTTGGTTTTCGCAGGCAGTCGCCAGCACCCGCATGTGCGCCCGCCATTTTACCGCGCGCGTCCGGTCGTTGCGCGTATCGGCCAACTTCACGAAGGCATCGAGCGCGGTGTGTAACATCCAACCAAGCCAGACGCTTTCGCCCTTGCCGCCCTCACCGACACGGTTCATGCCATCGTTCCAATCGCCACTGCCGATCAGCGGCAGACTATGGCTGCCGACCGCTAAGCTGGTGTCCAGGGCGCGGGCGCAATGCTCGTAGAGGCTCGCGGTCTCGTCCGAGATGGTTGGCAGGAAGAAACGGTCGCTCTCGCCGGGGTCGAGCGCCGGACCGGCTAGAAAGGGCACAGCCTCCTCGAGCACCGCAACGTCGCCGGTGACTTTGACGTAGTGCGCGGCCGCATAGGCGAGCCAGATGCGATCGTCCGATATACGCGTGCGAACCCCCTGGCCGCTGTGCGGTAGCCACCAGTGCTGGACGTCTCCCTCGACGAACTGGCGGCTCGCTGCTCTAAGCAGGTGCTCTCGCGTAATCGATGGCCGGATCGTCGCCAGGGCCATGCAGTCCTGCAGCTGGTCTCTGAAACCGTAGGCGCCGCCGGCTTGGTAGAATCCCGAGCGGGCCCACATGCGACAGGCGAGGGTCTGATAGGTCAGCCAGCCGTTGAGCATGATGTCCATCGACCGGTCGGGAGTTTTCACCTGAACCGAGCCCACAGTGTCGTCCCAAAAGCGCCGGACATCCAATAACACGGCGTCAAGATCGGCCTTGCGGTAGCGGGCGATCAGCGACCGTGCCTCGGTTGCATCCGGAGCGTCGCCGAGGAAAAAGTCGATTTCGGCAACGCCGTTCGGCGCGATCTCGACCGTGGTCTGGAGAGCGGCGCAGGGATCGAGTCCGGATCCCACCCGCCCCGAGAGCGTGTCGCCGTTGACCAGGGCCGCTGGCCAGGCCAGCGTCCCGTTGCGGCCGATGAACTCGCGGCGGTCGCCGGTCCAGTTCGACTGGCGTCCTGCGAGATCGGCAAAGGCCACTCGATCGCCGAATGCCGGATTCCACGGGTTGTTTGCAAGCATCGCACCGGTGTGGGCATCAATGCGCGTGGTCACGAACGGGGCCCCCGCCGCCCGCGTGGCGCCGAGGACCCATTCGACGTACGCTGTCACCGATAGGCGTCTGGCGCGGTCTGAAAGGTTGCGCAGTTTCAACCGCGAGATTTTCAGAGGATCGGCAAGCGGCACATACTCGAGAAGCTCAGCGGCAATTCCCTGCGAAGCGTGTTCGAAACGGCTGTAGCCCCATCCATGCCGCGCCACATAGGTCGCCGCTTCATCGCGGATTGGAAGCGCAGTGGGGCTCCAAAGATCCCCGGTCTCTTCGTCTCTGAGATAAAACGCTTGGCTCGGCCGGTCGGTGACAGAGTTGTTGGACCATGACGTCAATTGATGCTCACGGCTGTTCACCGACCAGGCGTAGCCGCCGCCTTCGGCGGATACCTGGAAGCCGAAGCCGGGATTGGCCACCACGTTGATCCAAGGGGCTGGGGTCGATTGGCCAGGCCCGAGGATGGTCAAATATTCTCGTCCCCCTTCGGCGAAACCTCCCAGCCCGTTGAAGTATTCTACACCCGGCGCCGGACGTGATACCTGAAGCTCGGAAGCGGGCTCGGCTCGCGTTGCCAAGGGCCGAGGCGAAGGTCTGGCCTCGGGCGCGCGCTCGAACTGATCGGCGAGCCGTCCGCGCGCTCCTGACAGGACGATACGCGCGACGGACTCCAGGAGGGCCCGCGCCTCAGGTAGGATCAGATCCGCGCGCAATAGGAAATTGTGCCCAGGCGGCCGTTCGTCGCCGATCTGAGGCCGGGACTGGCTGGCCCTCACGAGGGTCTCGAGCGCGCTGTGAAGTTCCTGCACATAGGACGAAGGGCGCTCGTTAAGAATGACTAGGTCCACTGCTAGCCGCTTCATTCGCCAGTAATCCACCGCCTGGAGCGCCTCGCGCGCGACATCCAGCTGGTCGATGCCAGAGATGCGCACCAGGATGATCGGCAGGTCGCCGGATATGCCCAGAGGCCAGAGGCCCGGCTGCCCGCCGCTACCGTCTTTAATGGTCTCCGACGGCGGACGCATCATTGGCGCGGTGTATATGATGTGCCCAGCCAAGCGCTGGTATTGACCCGCCTCGCTCCGATCAATGCCGAGGTGGTGCAACTGCACTTGGGCCTGGGTCCAAGCGAGCGCGGCTGCGCGTTCGAAGGCGCCGACGTCATGGTGCTTGTCCATCAGATCCAAGACGTCCGCGCGCGACGAGGCGACCATCGTCCAGAAATCAACGTGGGCCGTCGCTCCTGGCGCAATTCGGACGCGCCGGCGCAGGGCGAAGATGGGGTCAAGCACAGCTCCGGTAGCGCCCGACAGCGGACGGCTACTCAGCACCGCCCTCGCAGTGCGCGCGCTGCCGCCGCGGCCAAGGAATCGCATACGATCGGTATCGAACTCGCGCTTGCCAACAGCCTCGCCATCGACAACTGCCAGATGGGCGACCCAGATCTGCGGTTCCATCGGTGTTCGCCGCCGCCGCGTCGCGACGACCGCGCCCAGCCCAGCGTGGTGCTCGGTCTCGACGAACAGTTTCGAGAACGCCGCATGCGCCACGTCCGAGGCCTGAGGCGCCAGGACCAGCTCGGCGAAGGAGGTCACCTCGACTTCGCGCGTCCGATTGCCCAGGTTGGAGATCGTCACCCGGCGGACTTCTGCATCATCCTCCGCAGAGACGAGCACCTGGAGGCTGGTTGCAAAGACCCCATCCCGGCGCGAAAACATGACGCGATCCTCGTTGAACGTCACCTCGTACGTCACGGGCTCGGTCCCGACTGGCTGATGCGCCGCGGACCACACCTCGCCGCTGCCGACGTCCCTTAGGAAGATAAAGGAGCCCCAGTCGTCGCAGGTGGCATCCTCCCGCCAGCGGGTCACCGCTAGGTCGCGCCAGGTGCTGTAACCGGATCCGGCGGCCGTAAGCATCACGGTGTAGCGGCCATTCGAGAGCAGCTGCGTGGCCGGCGTGGCGCTCCATGGACTAACCGTTCGCCGGGCGCCGGGTTCTTCAATCTCGCGAATCCTAGCCGCGGAAATCGTCTCCGAGACCCAGGGTGGAGCCGTCATAACTTCGCGAGGCACGCGTTCCTGCAGAAGGAGCTCCGTTGCCCGGACGATTGGCTCGGCGTGGAAGCGGCGGCGCATCAAGCCATCTAACAACGTGTCTGCGATAGCGGTGATCGTCATTCCTTGGTGGTGCGCCATGAACGCGCGCACGATGGCGACGCGCTCGCCGTCTGGGACTCGAGCCCGCGTGAAATCCAGCAACTCGTAGAAGCCATATCGGCCGAGCGCGCCGATGGCCTCGAGGCGCTCGAAGTTTCGCGCCGCGGCCTGCGGGTCGATCATGCTCGCCAAGGCAGTGGCGTATGGCGCGATGACGGCGTTGGCGGCCAAGCCGCGCTTGAGGCCGAGCCCCGGCACACCGAAGCTGGAGTATTGATAGGTGAAGTCCAAGTCGCGCCCATTGTAGGCCGACTCCGATACGCCCCAGGGCGCGCGCAGCACCGCCGCGTATTCGATTTGACGCCTGACGACGAGCCGATTGGTCTGCTCGATCAGGCTGCTGGCCGGCGCCCTCATGACGATGGACGGCATCAGGTACTCGAACATCGAGCCCGACCAGGAGATCAGCGCTGCGCCGCCACTCACCGGAGTCACCGCACGACCCAGGCGGAACCAGTGCCGCGCGGGCGCGTCCCGCTTGGCGATCGCCACGAAGCTCGCCAATCTCGCCTCAGAGGCGAGAAGGTCATAGCAGCTTGGATCGAGCGCGCCCTCGGACACTCGATAGCCGATCGACAGTAACAGGCGGTCGGGGTCGATCAGAAAGCCGAACTGCATCGTCAAGGCCATCGAACGTGCGGTATTTTCCAGCGCCAGTAGCCGCATCGCCAAACGACCGGATTGCGGTTGACCCAGATCGCGCTGATGACTTTTGATGCAGGCGCGGATCGCATCCGCCCAGAACTGCAGGTCCCCTCCGGCCTGGTCGTATTCTTCAAGGGCGATCTCGCGGACCGTGTCCGCCAAGATCCCGGCCTGCTCTGAAAGCGCCGCTATTCGCTGCTCGACGCCGATGTTCGTGGCGGCACCCTGAATTAGGCCTGCTGCCAACCGCTCGATCTCATCGTCGAGCCGCCGCCACAAAACGGCCTGTGGCTGGCGCAGAGCCCGCAGCCGACGCGCGTCGTCACGCAGCAGGTCGAGGGTGTCAGCGACACCCTGGAAAAGCTGCTGGTCCGCCAGAACCACGTCGCGCCACTCCCTGCATGCATTGGCCAACGCGATCAGGTGTCCAGCCAGGTTCCCGCTGTCGACCGTGGATACGTATTGTGGATCGAGCGGACGCAGTTCACGCGTGTCATACCAATTGTAGAAGTGGCCGCGGTGCTTGGGCATGCGAGCCATGGTCGCGAGCGTTGCCTCCAGCCGCTCCACGGCGTCGAGTGTGCCAATCCAGCCGAAGTCCCGCGCGCAGAGGACTGACAACAGGTAAAGGCCGATGTTGGTCGGCGACGTGCGGTGGGCCGCCACCGGCTCGGGCGCTTCCTGGAAGTTGTCGGGTGGTAGGTCATTGTCGCCCGGCGTGACGAAGGCCTCGAAGAAGCGCCACGTTTTCCGCGCTACCAGGCGCAAACTATGCGCGTCGGCCGTCGCCAGCGGGCGCCGACCCGCGACCCTGGGAGACAGGCTGGCGCTGAAAGCGATGGCCGGCGAGACGAACCAGGCGCCTGCGAACGCCGCTGCCAAGGGCCACGTGCCATGTCCCCACATGCTCGCTACGGCGATCGCAGCGCCGCTTATTGCTACCGCCCCAGCCATGCGTTGGTAGAAGTGCCAAACGCTCGGACGATGGCCGAACGCCGCGTGGGCCGCCGGCACCCATTCGAGAAGACGGCGGCGCGTTATCGTGAGCCGGACCAGAGTGCGAAGTATAGCGTCACCCATCAGCCAGGCTTGATGCGCCACCAAAACGATCATCAGGCCCGACTGGACGAGCGCAAGACGCATTTCCGCGCCCAGGGCGCGGAAATGACTGCGGAGCGCCACGCCCGGGCGGTGCGGCGCGATATCCACTATTACGGGCATCACAGGCGGCAAAATGATCGTCAACAGGATGAAACCCGTCCAGACGGCCGCGTTTTGAAGCGGCATGGCCCATCCTGCGATCAGGGCCACGACGACAGACATTGGCGACAGCGACCGCCGAAGGTTGTCGAGCATTTTCCAGCGGCCAATGGCAGGAACGTCTCCTCGCGGCCGACGATCGGCCAGAGGTCCCCGTCCGAAAATCCAAGGCAGAAGCTGCCAGTCGCCTCGAGCCCAGCGGTGGTGGCGAAGGGCGGCAACGTCGTAGCGGGCAGGGAAATCCTCCACGACTTCCACGTCCGAGGTCAGGCCGGCACGGGCGAAGATCCCCTCGAAAAGGTCGTGGCTGAGGAGGGCGGACTCGGGCACTCGGCCGGCCATCGCCGCTTCCAGAGCGTCTACGTCGTAGATGCCCTTGCCAGTGTAAGTGCCCTCGCCGAACAGGTCCTGGTACACATCCGAGACCGCGGCAGCATAGGGGTCGATGCCGGTCGCGCTGGAGAACACGCGCAGGAACAGCGAGCCTTCGCGCCCCACCGGAAGGGCTGGCGTAACCCGTGGCTGGAGGATGCCATAACCTTCGACGACCCGACCCAGAACGGTATCGAAGCGCGGCCGGTTGAGCGGATGGGCCATCTTGCCGATGAGTTGCCCGACCGTCTCGCGCGGAAGCCGCGTGTCCGCGTCCAGGGTGATGACGTAGCGGATGTCGGCGGGCACGGCAGGTGGCGCCAGGAACGTGGTATCCTGGGCGCCGCGAAGGAGCCGATTGAGCTCGGTTAGCTTTCCACGCTTGCGCTCCCATCCGATCCATCGGCTCTCACCCGTGGTCCAGACCCGTCGGCGGTGCAGAAGCAGGAAACGGTCGCCGCCCGGCGCCGGTCCGTAGCGCTGGTTCAGACCGGCGATGCCTTCCTTGGCGGCGGCCAGCAGCTCTTCGTCGCGATCCGCTCGTTCGCTCGTTGCATCCGTCCAGTCGGACAGCAGCGCAAGATGAAGGTCGCCAGGGGGGCTCGCCAGATAGTGGATTTCGAGTCGTCCGATCTGCTCCTCGATGTCCTCGGGCGAGGTCAGGAGCGTCGGTACGGCGACGAGCGTGCGCAGGTGCCGGGGGATTCCGCCGCGCAGTTCCAGCGCCGGCAGCAGGGTAGCGCGAAACCCCCAGGTCACAATGCGGTTGACGAGCGCGACGGCTGCGTCGATCGCCGGGACCAGTCCTAGAATCGCAAGGAGAGGCAGCCATCTCCAGTTCACGCCGCTCGACGCTACGACAGAGAGCGGGATGGCCAACAGGCCCGCAGCAACGACCGCGCCCGCGCTGACATAGCCGCCGATTCCGAGCGCTCGGTAGAACCGCCCGGGCCACGTTCGCACCGACGGTTTGAATGCAATCTCTGCCTCGAAACCGGGCCGGCCGCCCGCAATCAAATAATAGCCCGGATCCGCTAGGCGCGCGTCGCTAGCCTCAGCGTTCGCCCGGTACGCGCGCCGCGCCGCCAGAACAGCCGCTTCGGCGACCTCCAATTCGGTGAAGCCGGAGCCGCGGGCGAGCCGTTCGACAGCGGTGCGGTAAAGATTCCGAGTTGGGAAATCCATCTCGGCAAATCGGTTTCCGCCCTTGAATACCTCGTCGACCAGGCTGACGCGTTCGAACAGCTCAGTCCAATCGACGTCTGAGATGAGGCGCATGCTTGTGATAATGTTGCGCACTGTCACACTGCTCGCGACCTGCCGCTGGTGCTCATCATGGATGATCGCATCAGCGGTCGTGCCCTGCCGAGCCAGTTGCTGGTCGAGCCACTCCAACGCCGGCGCGATACTGGGATCCTGATCGCGCAGGCGATAGGCCAGATGCACAAGGAACGCATCCGGGTACGTCGTCTCGGCGTGCTGAGGCAGCACAGCGTTGGATGGTTCGGGCGCGCGGCTTCCCGCGCCCAGCAATCTGTCGGCCAGAGCATCGGCCGCGCGTCGGCCGGCACCGCTGTCCACGATCCTTTTAGCGATTCGCCTTAGGTTTTCGACCAGCACGATCCGCAACGTAATGGCTACGGCCCAAAGTTCTCCGATGGTCAGAGGCTGGACCTCTTGATAGGCCCGAAGGTAGCGGCGCAGAATCTCGGGGTCGAAGAGGCTGTCAGTATGGGCCACAAGAGCCCACGTCGCGCCGAAAACGCGCGGGTATCCTACGAACGGTCCACTGGCGAGCTTGGGGAGTTGCCGATAATAGCCAACGGGTAGATCGGCCCGGATTTCGCGGATTTGTTTCTCGATCAGATGGAAGTTGTCGATCAGCCACTCGGCAGCGGGGGTAATGACCGCTCCCGCGTCGACCGCCTCCGCGATTTCGCGATAGGCCGAAAGCAACTCGGCTTCGTTTTCGGCGAGCCGTTTCGTCAGTGGGGCGCCCGTCTGCTCGCCGGCCATCACCCCCTGCGCGGCGGCGAGGCTGCGCGCGTGTTCTTCCAGACGTTCGACGCCGAAAAGCTCCGCCCGGATGGGCGCACTGTCGTCCCACGGCGGATGGGGGCCAGTATTTCCCAGGAGGCGGCGCAACGGTGGAATCAGTGCACCTTTGCGGCGAGACCTCAGCCGGTCCGCTGAATCATCTGTCTCGACAAGCATCGTCTTAAGCTGCCCTCGATGGGCCTAAAATCTTTCGGGGGCTGCCCAGCGAGCTCAGACCCTTTACCATCTTGCGCGGATCGCTCCGATCGGTACCTTCGATAATTACTTCCGTGCGCTCCCCATGGCAGCGAATGGCGGCGGCCAGGCAGTGGGCTTGCCGGATCGCCGAATCCCTTGACCAGAAAGGCGTCATCACGCCCTCGCCCATACGAACGGCCCACCCGTGTTGCTCTTTCATAACTTTGAAAGTGATCATGGAAACATTCCCACGCAAATCATTTAAATTAAGCATCGTGGGGGGTTAGTCGGGTTGATTTACGTCAACTGCGACGAGCGTGAAGATGAGACGCTCCAATGCTTCCGTCGGACCGCGACTTCCTCTCTCGTACCAACGCCGCTCACGAGAAATGATCGAACAATGTACTGTTTTAGCGCCCGACGGGCGGCGGGAAGCCGCGGCACTGGGCGCGGCCTCCGATAACTGAATGCGCGGTTCCGATTAGCTGAACGAGGCACAGTCGCGCCGCGCGTCACGATGGTAGTGAAGCGCGCTTGGGCACAAAGAAACAAGCGGGCGCTTATTCGAGCACGACGAACTTGATGTCTTGCGCCAGCACCCAAGAACCCACCGCAAATCTTTGCGACATGAATTCGCTTGCCTCCAATATCAGAATGCAGTGAGCAAAGAGGAGACATCGTGGGCCGATAGTGTCTGAGTTTGAATGTCGCCACCTTGACATAGGTGGCATCGAGAAGCGCGCGTCTATCGCTGTCTCTGGACGTACCCGAAGGAGGCCCTTCGGCACCAAACCGTGATCGACAGATCGGATCGATTTATTGTTCTTCTGTTTCGTGACCGGCGCCACGCTCGGGGGTCGTCATTGTAATCGTCTCATACTCCGTAACGCGGACCACGCCGGGGACCGGCTCATCGATTACGTCTATGATTGTGTCTTCGATGACCGGCACGGCTTGTCTCGGCGCTTTCCTCGGTGCCTTTTTTGCCACGGTCTTCGGTGGCCTCTTTTTCGGCATCGCACGCTTTGCTGACCTCTTGCGCGCAGGCTTGGCGCTTGCCTTCCTACGTTTCGAGGCTTTCTTGCGCGCCTCAATACGCTTCTTTGCTTTGGCCATGGCCGTCTCCCTGTGAAGTATGCCGCCGGTGAACCAATTTCGAAGCAACCCAACTCAGCCAACATTATCCGGCAGCAATTTGTCGCGCCACTTTCATCGACTTCCGGTTGGAGTCAAACTGGTCATATCGAGCGTGCGCTAGGCAGCTCAGCTTTGTCCCGATTCGAGGCACGATGCTGGCTCGCAACAGACGACGTTCAGGTCCAATTCCGGCATGCACTGCAAGAGTTTCTGTCATCGCACCAAACAAAAGGCTAGAGGCCGCGAGCGCGCGCAAGCAGCTCGCGGTATTGTCGGATACTCAGTTCGTGGATTTTGATATTTAGGTCGGGGATGAAGTGCTCCGCCAACTGGTCCATGTGGCCCTCCTTTTCGGGAAGGGCATGAAACCACAGATTGCATCTGCTTCGCGAAAGAGGCAAATCCCATTGTGCGGTATCGGACATAGCAATTTTATGACAGCGGCGCGACTTGTATTTAGATGGGAAGTCGCCCGACGCGCACCGCGTGCCAAATAAGAACAAATACCCGGTTCGCTTTCCGCAGCTTCGGTGGATCGCGAGGGTTTCTCACGTTTGGTCTCGTACATCAGCGTGACTTAGCTGTTCCGGCCGTAAAGTTATTCCTTGAGGGCGCGAATGAATAAGGAAAGCGAAGTCGTTTTGAGAAAGAGAAGCAGGTCTTCGTTTGATCCCCAGGCCTTTCTCACCAGAATTTGGGGTGCCGTCTACACGTGACACATCTCAGACAAGGGCATGCAAAGCGTCTGAACTGTCACTAAACTGCAATGTTCGGTACCGTGCATACGGCTAGACTCCGCGACCGTAAGGGCGCATGCTGTGTTTGCGATCCGGTAGCTTTGCAAAAAGGGTCGCTCAACGCGCCTTAAATGTCCCAGCTGCCTCGAACCCCGAGGCTGGGTGCGCGGGCGCGCATCACTTCCCACGGTCGCGCGACCCGGCCGTCTCCTTTTCTGCTGTTGCGGGAGAAATGGAGCCTGTCGTGCATAGAATCGTCCAAGCCAATATCGAAAGATTCAAATTACTGCTGTCGACGGAAACCGACCCGAGTAAGCGGGCGATGGAGATTCGCCTTCTTGCCGAGGAGGAGGAAAGGCTAGCGAAGATGCCGAAACCTAAGAACCCGCGGAATGCCGGATAATCCGTGTTTTTGATTGCCCGACGCAGATCGTTCGATGGCCGCTTTTCATTGCGGGCCAATTTGAGAGTCGTGTCATGATTACTTTCAGCGTTGTTAAGGAGCAGTACGGCTGGGCCATCCGGGCGGGGGAGGGCATGAAGACGCTCTTTTGGTCCCGGGACTCGGCAATCCGCGAGGCAAACTGCTTGGCCGACGCTATTCGCTGTCATGGCGCGTGCGCCGAAGTGATTGTCGAAGGCACCGATCCAAATGAGGTGCCCAAGAGGATCAAGGGATCGCGTTCGGCTCACCTGGACGCGCTTGGGCGAGGACACTGAGTGACATGATGAGTAAGCCCATCAGCTATTTCATCGACCGCGCCGAGGAATGCATCAGGATGGCCCGCAACGCTCCCAAGCGAAAGCAATCGGAACTTCTTCGTCTCGCAAGCGAATGGCTGGTGCTTGGCCATGAGGCAAATGGCTTCATTGTTCAGGACGACTTGGAACGGCCGCAAAAGTTTAAACTGACGCTTGTTGGATAAACCGACGTGCCTGCAACGGGCGGTCGACAGCTAACCATCCGTCGTGCATCGATCCAAATTAATGTTGTTCCAACAACGCTCGTCACCGCTACTTCAATGCCTGTCAGGGTGCCAAGGCTTACCGCTCTAGCTGCTATTCAGCAGCCGGCCGGTTTTCGCTTTGACCGCGCCGTAGCACTCGCATGCTGCTTTCTTTAGCCCTTTCAAATCGGTGATCTGAATGCGCCCGCGGGCATATTTAATCAACCCGGCCTTTTGAAGAACGTTGGCGACAAGCGAAACACTCGCTCGCCGTACACCAAGCATCTGTCCGAGAAATTCCTGAGTCAGCAGTAACGTGTCGCCACCTAACAGATCGCGCGAGCGCAACAGCCAACGCGCCAGACGAGCTTCGACGGTATGCGTTGCATTGCAGGCTGCGGATTGCTGAGCTTGAGCCAACATTGCCTGTTCATGGCGGAACAGTGTTTCGCGTAAGGCAACGTTGGCTGCGGTGGCTTTCCGAAGTCGACTCGCGTCAAGGATCGATGCGACACCGGAAGCCTGAACGATGCCTTTGTTCAGTGAGAAGCCGCCACCGAGGGCCAAGGAACCGCCCACGACGCTGTCACATCCAATCATTGCCACTTCAATCGTCTGGCCGTCCTTCAGGCCCACGACCAAAGAGATAATGCCACTATGAGGAAAGTAGACGCGCTTAACGGCATCGCCAGCCTCGAACAGGACTGCCCCATGGACCAATTTGATGATTTTAAGATGCCGCCCGAGCAGTTCAAAGTCTGCCGATGGCAGTGAGGCCAACAAACGATTGGGAGATTGGACGTTTTTCGCCAACGCGCTTCTGCCTTTCCGGCGGGAGCGCGGGAGCGTCTCTCAGCCACTGGCGCCCTTTTTGCAAGCCAGTGATAGCGAACATATAGCCACTCGTATGCCGGATAGCGAGCATAACAGCGGCCGACGGCGAAAGATCCATGCTGCCAAGAAGCTACTAAACTTGACCATGACAGCCTGGGGGCCTACTCGGCGACACGAAGGTGGGCCCCTTCGGATATGGCCCCGAAGCGGCGGTTAACCGCGTCGCAGCGATATGTCCGAAATCAGAATGACTGCGGAAGTGTGTGCGGCAGGCTCGAAACGACGCGATTGCCCCCAGAAGTCGCAATGTGGGGCGGGCTGCAGGCGCGGTGCAAAAAACTCGGCGTCTACTCTATAGGTTCGATTTACCGATGCGGGTTAAACACGCTGCCACCAACGGACGCGGCTTTATGCGGTGTTGGTCTCAGCTTGGCTGCCGTAAACACTAGAGGGTCCTCGCTCTTTTAATGCCGCTTGTGTCCAGGTTTGCGCAAGATCAAACAGACCTTGCTTGTCCTCGTCGGCTTTGGCGCTGCAGGCCAAAAGAATTGCCTCTCTTGCGTATTGGCAGAACCAGCGGCGACGTTTGAAATTAACTACGTCCGATATCAGACATAATTGACGTGGATCAAAAAGCATCTAGAGTTTTTGGTATAATTATTATTGTGGGAGCCGGTAGTTCGTTCTGCAGCTTTATAATGATCCCGATACAATTGCTTCGCTCGACGAGATGGCCAGAACTGCTTGCTGCACATGCCCCCGCCCACGTTTACATGCACCGGGTGGGCAACCGAGGATCCTTATGCAAATCCCATTGCAAGTGAGTTTTGAAGGATCAGATCCGTCTGAGCCCGTGCGAGTTGCGATCGAACGCGAGGTGGAGCAGTTAGAGAAGCACAATCACCACATCATTGGATGCCACGTTGCTGTAATTGGACCCAGTCACAAACACCTTCACGGTAGCGGATTCCGTGTCCACATTTCGCTCACGGTTCCGCCGCACGAAAACGTTATAGTCAATCACGTGCCGTCTGACGACAGCCGATACGAACATGTTGAGGTGGCAGTCAAAGATGCATTTGCCTCTGCCCGACGGCAACTCGACGATCTCGCGCAGCAAAATTAATGTCATGCAACGTCAGGATTTTGAACTATATCGGGGCCAAATGCCGCCCGTACTACCCGCGCCGCAGGCACGGTCCGAAGACGAACCCGGAAGCGTCGAAAGACGACAAGGTGGTGATGCATGAGCATCGTCCCAACTCCTCGGAAGAAGGCGACCCTGCCAATATCAAGCGGAACAACACGAACGAGGGTTACTTCCTTGACCGGGGGCAGACACAATCATGTACCGTTTTCTCGAAGGCACAGCGGATCAATATATGACGCGTGCCATAACGACTGCGACGCGCCAGACAACCGTGCGTGAACCGGAGGCGTTGTTAGAGAAACATGATTTCAATTCTTTCCCAGTAGTAGTAGAAGAAGGAAAGATGTTGGGAATCGGAATCAAAATCGATTTTCTTCGGACCTTTGCCTTCACCACCGGTCAGATGGTGCCTCATTACGATGAGTTGAGGCAGGGGCCGGTCGGCGAAATGATGACCGAAGCTGTCGTGAATATCGAACCGACAGCGCCATTGACGCGAGTTCTCCAGTTGATGTTGAGCCGTAAGAGTGACGGCTTTCCAGTGATCGGTCCAGATCGCCAGTTGGCAGGGATAATCTCTCGCGAGGACGTGATACTCGCACTCAACGAAGCAACACAGGGCGTCCGGGAAGCCCGCTAGATCCTTTCGGGCAAAGAGTGACACCGAGGCAATGGCTTCGTGAATAAGCCAATAGCAATAACGCCCATCCTTGCCCGTGGGGGGCGACAGGCGGCCAAGGCACCCGAAGGATCGGGCGCGAGCGGAAAGGCCTTGGGCGAAATCGCTTGCCTTTCGCCGGACGAAGCGTTGCAGCGACTTTCCAGCGGCGCGGCGGGCCTCACACCCGACCAGGTCGAAGAACGGCTCCGTTCGGCCGGACTGAATCAAGTCGCTCACCAGGCGCGCCATACAATTCTCGGCGAGCTTATCGGCCGCTCGATCAACCCGTTGAATCTACTTTTGCTCTCGCTCGCCACCGCGTCCTACTTCCTGGGCGACCAGCGTGCCGCGATCGTGATTGCTGTTATGGTAATTCTGAGTATCTCGCTGAGCTTCGTTCAGGAACATCGTTCCAACAATGCCGCCGACAAGCTCCAGCGGATGGTGTCGATAACCGCGACGGTGCGCCGGCAGACAGGTGCCGAGGCGCATGATCACATCGACGTGCCGATCGAGCAGCTCGTACCCGGCGATATTGTGCTGCTGTCGGCTGGTGATATGATTCCCGCCGATCTCAGGCTGATCACGGCGAAGGATCTCTTTCTCAACCAATCGACACTCACCGGCGAGGCGATGCCGCTCGAGAAGGTCGCGGCTGCCCACGCCGGAGCTGCGGAAACGCCGTTTGATCTCCCCAATATCTGCTTCATGGGGAGTGCCGTCGTTAGCGGCATTGGCTGCGGTGTCGTCGTGCTTACCGGCCCGCGCACGGCCTTTGGTCTGGTGGCGAGTGAAATTGCCAAGCGGCGGGTGCTAACGAGCTTCGACAAGGGCATCATCCGGTTTACCTGGCTGATGCTCGGTTTCATCGTGGTGATGGCCCCTCTTGTCTTCGTAATCAACGGTCTCACCAAGGGCAATTGGCTCGAAGCCCTATTGTTCGCGGTCGCCGTGGCGGTAGGTCTCACGCCAGAGATGCTGCCGATGATCGTGACGGTCAATCTGGCTAAGGGCGCGATCGCGATGTCGCGCCGAAAGGTCATCGTCAAGCGCCTCAATTCAATCCAGAACTTCGGCGCTATGAATGTGTTGTGCACGGACAAGACCGGCACGCTCACGCAGGATCGCATTATCCTCAAGCGCTGCATTGATATCAGGGGTGACGACTCGGACCGCGTCCTCGAATACGCCTATCTGAATAGCTTCCACCAGTCTGGCCTCAAGAACTTGCTCGACGTCGCCGTGCTGCAGCATGTTGCGCTCGCGGCCGGTCTCAAGGTGCAGGCCCGCTTCCAGAAGATCGACGAAATGCCGTTTGATTTTGAGCGGCGACGAATGTCCGTCGTTCTCGGCCGCGATGACCGGGTTCACATCCTCATCTGCAAGGGTGCCGTCGAAGAGGTGTTCGCGGCCTGCAAGCACTACGCGATCGACGGCGAGACCGGCCCGCTCGATGCCAGTCACTTCGTTTCAGCGATGGATACGACGGCGAAGCTTAACGCCGATGGGTTTCGGGTCGTCGCGGTCGCCTTCAAGGAGATGCCGCCGACGCAGACGGCGTATTCGGTCGCCGACGAGGCCGACCTCATCTTGCTCGGCTACATCGCGTTTCTCGATCCCCCGAAGGAAACCTGCGCCGCCGCGCTTGCCACGCTGAAGGCTAGTGGCGTGGAAGTGAAGATCCTTACGGGGGACAACGACATCGTCACGCGGAAGATCTGCCACGAAGTCGGCTTGGACGTGGATCGCATCGTTCTCGGCAACGAGCTTGCGACATTGTCGCCGGACGATCTGGCAAACCTGGCGGAGACATCGGCTGTGTTCGCCAAGGTCTCGCCGTCTCAGAAAGCGGCAATCATCGACGCACTGCACAGGAAGGGGCATGTCGTCGGTTATCTGGGCGATGGCATCAACGACGGACCGGCGCTGAAAGCTGCCGACGTCGGCATATCGGTGGACAGCGCCGTCGACATCGCGAAGGACTCCGCGGACATCATATTGCTCGAGAAGAGCTTGGCAGTGCTCGGTGACGGCGTCATCGAGGGCCGCAAAGTCTTTGGCAACATCACGAAATATATCAAGATGGGTGCAAGCTCCAATTTCGGAAACATGTTCAGCGTTCTC
Source organism: uncultured Alphaproteobacteria bacterium (assembly GCA_963791955.1). GTDB lineage: Bacteria > Pseudomonadota > Alphaproteobacteria > Rhizobiales > Xanthobacteraceae > BOG-931. Next base: position 386,015 of record CAWBUO010000008.1, on the reverse strand, counting down.
GGCGCCAGCGTCTTCCTGCCGTTCCTGCCGATGACGGCGATTCAGGTCCTGACCAACAACCTGCTATATGACTTTTCGCAAACCACCATCCCTACCGACAACGTCGACGCCGAATACCTTGCGGTGCCGCGGCGATGGGACATCAGCAATATCGCGAAATTTGTGCTGTTTATCGGCCCAATCAGTTCGATCTTCGATTACGTCACGTATTTCCTGATGATCTATGCCTTCAACGCCTGGAACAATCCCGCACTGTTCCAGACCGGGTGGTTCGTCGAAGTCTCTGCTTACACAAACGCTCATCATCCATATCATCCGCACGGCGAAGATTCCGTTTCTCGAAAGCCGGGCTAGTACAGCGCTGATCACCACGACTATCGTCATCGCCGCAATCGGGATAGCCCTGCCATTTTCCTGGCTAGGCCGCTTTCTTGGTTTCGTCCCGCTTCCTCCGACTTATTGGATCGCGCTCAGCCTTATCCTCCTGAGTTACGTCATCCTGACCCATTTCGTGAAGACATGGTTTATTGGACGGTTCGGGTTGAGCTGAATGGCATCTGCACCATGGTACTCACCCTTGCTAGCAAATGTCTTCGTTTGGATTGGCATCGCGCTCTGCATCACCCAATCTGCAATTTTCTCCGGCCTCAACCTAGCAATTTTCAGCATCAGCAAATTACGATTGGAGGTCGAAGCCGCAGGCGGTACGCGTTCTGGCGATTGCGGCGCTGTTTAGCTTTTGTGCTTCCTTGCTGATGCCGACGCCCGCATCGGCGATATGCGAGTGCTATCGCAAAGGTACCTTGTTGGGGTGCCGCCCTAGTCTCGCCTCGTGCCGCGCCGAGGGCGGCGATCGGTGCGACGAAAGTTTAGGTTGCCGCAGCGAAGGGCGATAAAAAGCAAAATTGCAATAGGATCGCCTTCAGTAGGCGGCCTCTTTCGTTTCTGAAATTGGCCCATCGCGACATGCGGCCCCTGAAACGGCTGTCGGTCGCTTTCGCGGCACACCGGACGTGGCCGGATTTTCTACTAGCTCGCCCCGGTAGCGGTTGTCGAGTAGGCCGGAGGAATTTCACCCCGAGCCGCCAACAGATCCGTACGTGAACCTCTCGATTCATACGGCTCGTGTCATCGCAGCGCGATAAAATCGCGACCGATTATTGGTGGCGTCGCCGCCGGCCGATCAACTCGTAAAGTCCTTCTTGCCGCGGTCGGCTCGGCGCAGCAGTTTGCATGGAGTGGCGGTTGCCCTCGGCTGGATTTACCAGCGCGAAGCATGGCACGGTTCGGGAACTCCAGCTATACATTGTTCGGTGGCAAACTTGGCAGTTGGCATAGCTCCGTTGCTGAAAAGAAAGGTGAGCCGTGGTCAATTCGTATCGAGTGCGACAATAGGGGCATTTGAACATTGCCATCATTTCATCCCGCGTTGTTGACGACAGCACGCAGATGCTCGCTCGCGTCGGCGATGCGGACATCGACCAAGACAACGCCGAAGGCCCGGCTCTGATCTAACCTCGCGGTTCGCATGCGCGTGCGTCAGGAGACGACACCTTGACGCATCGCGCTGTCCCGATCGCGTGCTGCTTGAAGATCCACTGGATCAACGGTCACCATTTCAACTGAGGATGTGTGATGAGACCGTGCCGGCACGAAGATCGCAGTTGCGATGCGCCGATAAGCTGGGAAGGACAATCCCTCGATAAGCTCCTCGTCCGTCACGACTCGATAATCGCCGGCCGCCAACACGCGATCGACTCCCTTCAACAAAAACGGATGAACGAAGGTCACTGTTTTGTTGGTCGTCCGCATAGTCACGGGGTCATCATCCCTTCCCCGATCGGTTCCGAGTGGGGGCCGATCAGAAGCCATTCCGACGTTGCGGGCATTCGCTTAATAACTCTGGACGGCCTCTCTCACCGGAGGGGCGGCAGACTTCGGCGTGAGCAGCAGCGTGGAGCAGGCAAGCATCACCCGCACGCCCGCCAACGCACCGTAGCTGCTAGCTTCTGCACCAACCACAAACTTAACTTGCGGAATCATTGTGCCTGCCGACGGCATACGCTGCCACCTGAACAGAACGAAGCTTCGTACTCGCCGATTTACGGGCAGCTCTCGGACAAGCAAGCGCTTGCCCTTGCATAAACATATGGGGTGCGGGACGCGGAGGACAATAGGCGCAATTAAATTCGACGCCGATCGCTTTCGTAGTCCCTATTGCAGCGTACCCGCTTGTCCGTGTTCGGACGCCCTCTCCGCATCGCGAAAACGATTGAACGACATAGAACGACATAAATTGAGTGACACATATGCGACATCGACCCCGCGGAAATCGTTAGAATGTTTTTCCTGAACGCGATAGTTCCCCTACGTCGCCAGGGGTCACCTTTTGCATTCGTTGAATCTCGGAGAATGACACCCGCCATAAACGACCCGCAGGATTCCCCGCTCCAGCGCTAGGCCGGACGTGGGATGCGTCGATTCAATTTAAGACTCGCTATTTCTCGTATTAAAGCGCCCACTTAGTCTGGTCGTCGACAATGATGCTACCCAGCGCCGGGGCGACGTGAGCTTATCAATGACAGCGCTTGCCGACCTACTCGACCCGGATCAATGGATCGTGTCGGGCAGAAATCTGACAGAGTTTCCTTGGCCCGACGGTAAAGACGAGCGGGAGGCCATGAAGCTCATTCTTTCTGCGCGCCCTCTGCTTAGCGCGCATATGGAGCGATGGTCCAGGCGGGTAATGGACGCCCTCGGCCGGCGCGGGCGTGAAAAGGTCGGTGACGTTTTTGTGGAAGAATATCTCCGTGAATTGTGGGAGCGATCCCGCACCTTGTCATTAATCCCATGAGCACCGACCACGCATTCCTAGCTAGTCGCTTAGCAATCGGGTCAATCCTGCTTCCCCAGCGTAAAGCATAAGGATCGCCCGAGATGGGCTGGAACAATCACATTACCAATTTATCCCTTGAGGCTGATTCCGTAGCCGTTCAGGCCCGGGCTATCAAACATTGCAGTCTCCATGACCACATATGGATTGATCGGGGCGACCCTGAAGCTAACAAACATGCCTATGCGCTCGGCACAATCCGCTGGATGAATGGCGACATGGGCTGCACCCGCGAAGAGTTTATGGCTGCTATCGAAGAAGTAATCGCCTATGCGGCCGATGAATGCCCCGCGTGTGCTAAAATGCTCCGGGCCGAGTAATGGCCAGAACTCAAAAGGCGAAAACATCCCGTCGATGTGAGCGCCCGCACTTACTCGCGAGTCGTCCCTGCACTGTCGGTGCTGGCGAGCATTTTGGCACCGATGGCCGCCTGCACTACTCAGTGAGCGTCGCGTCGATCCAAACGAATTGAAACCGACATCGGAACACAGGGGCGGCGCTGGAAGATAATAAGTTAGCCTTCGCGCCGCGCTTTCTCAGCGCACGCTAGGTCAACGGTCCTTCGGCGGATTAATCCGATATCGTTTGTTTTATTGGCCTCGTCCAATTCACGACGGGCGGTGGCTTCGGCAAGCGCAAGATCGGCTTCTTTCGAAGAAACGAGCATGTGCAAACTCCAGAAATCTTGAACTGAAAATTTGATGGGCAGGGATGGGCACGCCGCTATCATACGAATTGCGAGCGCCTTCGCGCGTAACCCTTATACGCGCGACGGAGGCGCTTGTCATTGACCCCAGCGCTTCCTTTCGAGCGCACCCATACACCCAGGCTCGGGCGCTTCGGGGCTCGGGGGAGCTGTTCGCTGCCGGACGACGGACTTGATTTTGAGGGGCACCGTGCGGCAACGCGTGTCGATCCCCATATGACTTGTGAGGAGCGTATCCGGGGGTTCGGCATGGACGACGAGATCAAAAATCTAATTTCGTATTTTGAAAGCGAGGTACGGCAGCACGACTCCTGCTTGGCCTTCGCGACGGGCAATTGGCGAGCTGATCCGGGGCGCTATCGCAAATGGGATTTGGCGGCGATCGCAGACCTGCATCGGCGATTTACCCCCTTTGAGTTGCAACTTGAGCCGCGGCCAAACCGGAAGGATTCCCGATGTTGAATGTCAAGCCGGGGCAAACTTGGGAACGCAGATCGATCCCAGGCGCGCCGTGGCGCCCGGTACGCGTCGAGAGTGTGCGGCGGGACAATGTAGAGCTTCGTTATTTGGACTTGCCCGGCACACCTAAACTCGACCAAGTGCTTTCAGGATCACGGACGCGGATGCTCTCCAAGGAGGCATCCGAACATCGTCCCGCGATCTATAGGTTCGTCGCCGAGTCAGAGAGCGGATACCCGGCGATTGGGGACGGATGAGCGACGATTGCAAAATCTATGTCGACGCCGGACAACCCGCGACCCTCAACGATGGGGCCGGCGGTCAGACTGATTGTGCCACACTGCAAGAAGCTGTTTTGGCCTGGCAGCGGTTGGCCGCTTTTCCGTCTTTGAAGCACGGAAGGCTTGGGCGATTGCTTGCTTTTCGCACATGTAAGCTCTGTGCTTGGTGTTGCCGTAATTCTTGTGGCCAGCGAAGTGATAAATCCGCGAACTCAAATTCGCCCAAACGACAATGTCGGCGACAAATGAGGATTTCGCCTGGGCCTCCGTGGCAAACTCGCCGGCGCTCGTGCCGCGTCTCGGTTTGGCCACGCGTCCCCAAATGCGGGTCTTTTTCGTTCAACGAACCGGGGGCCCGCTCTAGCGCCCGGTGTTTTGCAAGGCTTCCCAATTATTGAACGCAGCTTCAACCGTAAGAAGATATCCAGTCTCACTGTAGTCCGGATGTCTTTTGACTGCCGCGCGTGCCCTAGCAACTCGGCCACGGCGGGCGGGCCCGACTGCATTCTCCGCGAGGACTTCCGTCAGCGCGATCGTAAACTCATTATAGACTGCCGCAACGCCGAGGACTGTGCTCATGACCCGTCTCCGACCCGGCTACGTCGGCCCGCTCACCCTAGCTTGACACGCACGGTGCTTGCCGCTTCCGAGGAGGTGGAGAAAACTGCGTGCCGAAGTCGAAAGCTTCCTCAGCACGGTTGCGGCCTGAGGGCCGGTGCATCCTGGAGCTTGTATTGGCGCTCCATGTCTGCATATGGCCCCTTTCGTCCGTGGTCTTAGCGCAGCAGCTCGGCAGCAATCGGAGCACCAACGGACATGCCGTCGACATCGCCGCGACGCAGATGACCCCAAACCGACATTCTTTTTTCCTCGATAGACACGCCTGACCCTCAAGCGTGTTGCCTGGTTCGGCGGACCTTTCACCCACTGCTCACGTTCTATCGCATGACGCTTGTCCCAATTCCGCGTCCTCTGTCTAAAACTTGACCTCGAAAACCGTCCTCATCGGTCTAATGTATATGCGGTCACAGGCAACGGACTGTGCCAGGCGTCGGTGGCTGAGAGTTCGGTAGCGCTCCCGCCTGTGTCAGCGGAGACGCGTATGCCGCGTTAGCGCCTTCAACCCGCATCATTGGCTCCTCACCCCTCATACGCGGCGAGCCGCCGAGCCTCGTGTGCCCCTCTTGCGGCGACACCATGAGGGTCTCCGGCACGATCCCAAAACTCGGAATTCGCCCGGAACAGCTCATCTTCATCTGCCCTTCCTGCAAAGAGGTCGCCGCTAAGCGCTACCTATGGCGCGATATCTTGAAGATGCGCAGAGAGCGGGCCGCGCATTCCATCAAAACAAATCACGCGTCGCAACGCGTGACGGCCACGAACGCGAACGCCAACCCGGTCGCGACTTAAATTCTCGACGTGCCCTTGTGCTTTGGTATCGGTACCACAGATGTACAGTATTGGCGGGCCGCGGCTTGCCCTTGAGCTGCTCAAAAAACGGCGACGTACCGAAGTCTCCGCTCGCATAATTGGCAGCGCCAGTGCCCATCGGCAGGCACCATTTCTGATCGAACAACTTGATACTGCTTGCATCGCGATGTCGGCTGCACCCGCAGACCGACCACCACGCACGCAAATAGGGGCAAGAAGCCCTTTGATATTTTTCTCAAACGATGGAGTGAACAGATGAACCTTCTTCCGAGATTGTGGACCACGAGCCAAGACCTGGCATCGGACCCATTCCGTGCCATGCGGCTTGAAATGGAAAATGCGCTCCGTGCTTTCGGTCAGAATTCGCCCTCTGCCGACATTGGGGCTGGCGCGCCGGCCATCAGTGTGGCGGAAACTAAGGATGCTTACGAAGTGACGGCCGAACTCCCCGGTGTTGACGAGAAAGATATCAAGGTCAGCCTGGACGAAAACCAGCTGGTCATTTCCGGTGAAAAGAAAGCAGAGAGCACGAAAGAAGAAAAGGACTGGCATGTCGAGGAGAGGAGTTACGGCTCATTCTACCGGTCAATCTCCCTACCTTTCGAGCCGGAAGACGGAGCCGTCGATGCTCATTTCGACAAGGGCGTGCTGCATCTGACCATCAAGAAGCCCGCCAAGGCCATAAAGGCCACCAAGACAATCAATATCAAGACCGGTGCTGCACCCCAGACGGCTACGGCACCGAGGAAGGCCGCTTAATCCTGAACGATGCACTGCAAGAACGATCAGAGACCGGAACTGATTAACCCAGTTCCGTCTCTGGATTTCTTCGATAGGCGTGTCTGTGAAGCATTGCCTGTTTGACTGTGATCAACGCGAGCAACATGCAACTGATCGGAACGAAAGTAATAGTTACCCACTTCGAATGTGCCGGGAGGAGAAGTGTTTGATAGCTCCGTGCAGCCCGTATTTATTAAGGCCTCTACGAACCTTTCGGCAGGCTTGTCGTGATATTGCAGCATCGCATCCAGAATTGATACCTCCTGAATGTGAAATTGATTCGGCATCTCCGAAAACGTCGGCAAAGCCTGTCCAGGTTCTCGCACTTTACGTTGATCGGCTTGCGCTTTCGGGACCTCGCACGGGTAAGAAATAAACCTCCATCGCAAGGGTCGAGTGATACCTCGTCGGTATGATGATTGCGCCGGATCACCAACAGGTCTTGGCTTGGTGACGCGTTCCACCGGCCGATAGTTGTCCGGCGCGTGAGCAATTTTGCTCAGAGGCTATCCTCATTGATTGTTTGGAACGATCGCGGCTAGGCCGGCGTTGCCTCTTCACACATCCACAAAATTAAACAAATTGCGGAGTGTCTATGGGGACCACAAGTGTCCTAACCTAGGATAAAGTCATGAAAAATGCAGTGTTCGGCCTTTTTCTTGTTCCCCTTCTGACGATGCCGGCATTTGCCGGTACTTTAAAAGTCGGCGACAAACCAATTGTCGCCGCGGAAGACGTTGATGTCAGAATAGGCGGCGTCGGAGTTGCGGTCGGCGAGCAACACCGGCATCGGGACACCACCGGCCTCTATATGAGCGATCGGGACCACCACCAAATCAAGAATGATCACGACCGCACCAACCACCGTGATCACGATCGAGACCACCGCGATCACGATGGCGATCACCATTGAGATGAAGCGATAGCGTCAAAGGCAATCGGCGGTTCACATTCGTTCGACCGTTTCGGCTGGATGTATCTGCCGCTTTCTTTCGACGCCTACAGCCGCGACGGTCTGCTCAGGAATAAGAATGAACCGTTGGCGCAGAACAACCGTTGTTTCAATCGGAGCAAAGAAATGAACATATTTTATATTATCGGCGTTGTAGTCGTGGTCATCGTAGTGGCAGGCTATTTAGGAGTGCATCTCTGAAAGACTTAGTCCGAGGCACGCGATCTGCTTGCGCCGATATATGGCACATTCACCGAAGGTTTTGGGCGGGCGGACTTGCAGACGGCGAAGACCCTACTCGCCAAGACAGAGTTAGAAACCGCCGCTATGGCAGCCAAGAGGCCCCTAACCGTCAGCTCGCGAGCCCGAGCGCAGCGCCGCCGACCCCGTAGCTCCCCGGCCACCGCCGCCATCAAAAACAACAAAAGCCGGCCCGGCCAGATGCGCGGCCACGATTCTCCGCACCGCCGCCAATGGATAATGTCCGAGCTGAAAATCAGAGCGAGCACACGCCGGTGAGGCAGATGTCGACAGGTGACCGGACGATCCTTGGGCGCATCAGCAAGCGCGGCAATCGCTACCTGCGCACGCTGTTCATGCAGGGCGCTCGCGTTATTCTGCTCAGACCAACAAACTGGGCAAAGCATAGCTTTGGACCGTGGCTCGCGGCCGCAGCAAAACGGCTGCATCACAATGTTCTGGCAACTGCGCTCGCCAATAAGCTGGCGCGGATCGCTTCGACGGTCTTGGCGCGCCGACCTCCTTGCGCACCAGGAAAAGTTTGTTTCTTGCTGTGACCTCGAGCCACAACCGGGGCGCATCTTGATCGCGGACGCGGTACGCACGATGTCCTTTCGCTACGAGCGGCCAACGCGCAATTCTGTCATCGGAGAACGACGCGATCGCGGGTATCTTGCCGGGTCGCATTGAACAAAACTCGCACGGAACTTACACGGCACTTGCACTAGCATGAAGGCCGTTAAATCAGCGGGTCCGAGTTCCGTATGGTTAAGAAAGGCAATAATCATTGGCACTTCTGCCACATTGTAAGGTGATGACCAGCACCGGTCCGTACGGGCCGAAACCACATGCAGCTAACTCTTAATCAGCGGGTCCAAGGTTCGAGTCCTTGTGCGCCCACCAGTAAAATTAAATATTTAGCAGGAAATCCGATCGGCGAGAGACCCATATAAGCTCATAGGGTAATCAGTGGGGTAACATTTCGACGGGCCATCAGGCCCGCGCCCTTGGCGGTTGAAAGTCGCGGCCAAATCGTCTGACCGATGTTACCGCTCAGTTGTCGGCGCCAGCGTATAGGATTCATGCCCCTGGTCTCGCCGCCGAGGTGGCCATGAAGCCGTCGCCCGAGAAATCGCCACTGCCCAAAGCCAGATCATCGTCAATGCACATCGCATCAACCACGGTGTAATGCCCGATCTTCGCAAACCCGAAGCTGAGAGCGACTTCTATTTTGTCGAGGCTGATGTTCCCGAGACCGCGGTTCCGCGCATCAAAGTGCCGCTCTGCCGTTAGGGTTGGATCATTTGATGCTTTGCGGCGCGTCGTCACGTTTGTTTGATTGGAAACCGCGGCTCGTCACCCTCGGAATATGTAGTGCGATGCGCCGCGCTCAGTACCAGTATTAAATCCAACTATATGATTTGGTCAGCCGGCCACGCTGCTCGCGGATTGCCTCAAGTGCTTCCTTGAGAGTCCTCCTAGGCGAGAGCAGGGTCCATCATGGCGCCGGCCGGTTGCAGGCAAAGTTGAGCGCCAAGGGATTTCGCGCATGTCCTGTTGTAGTGTGCAGACGACGATCAGCTCAAATGCACAAGGCTGTGCAGATGAGCCTGTAGATAGTTCGCGCTCACGCCGGGTAGCGTGATGCTGTCGTGGTGGCCGAGTTCGATCACCGCGCCGTCGTGCGCATCGGTGGTGATTAGCGCCGCCAATTCCTGCGCGTTTTGAATGTTGGCGAAATGGTCGAGCTCGATGGTGTCGGCCTGCGCATTGAAGTTGGCGATGGTGTCGGCGCCGACGCCCGGTTGGAACACAAAATTGTCGTTGCCCGGCCCGCCGATCGAGACCGAGATGGTCTGGTTCACGGCGGTTCCCTGCGCGTCGGCGACGGTCACGCCGTAGGATTGAGTTAAGGTCTGGCCCGGCGCCAGGTTGATCTGGTCGTCGCCGAGCGAGAACTCGAACCGGACGGATTCGCTACCATTGCTCTCGGTGACCGGATCGAGCGAGAAGGCGCCGACATAGCCGGCGCCATGGAGCGTAATGCTGGCGCTGAACGTGTCGCTGGCATTGGCATCCGCGAACGAAATGTCGCCGGCCACGCCGGATGTGCCGGGCACGGCCGTCGCATCCACCACCGGAACGGAGATCACTTCGGTTCCGCCTGCGGCCGTGCCGTTATTGGTTAGCGCGAATTCGCCCTGGGTGTAATTGCCGTTGAGCGTGATGTTTTCCGTCGTGCCGTTGTCGTTGACGGTTAAGGTGCCGCTGCCGCCGCCTTGCGTCCACGTCACGGTTTCGTTCGCAGAGTAGGCGAGGTCGTTCAGATCGATCGCATCGCCCGCGCCAAAACCGCTCACTGTGCCGCTAAAGCTCTGCGAGTGATCGAGCTCGAGCGTGCCGGGTCCCGTGAACGCGACGTTCTGATCGACCGCGCCGGCGAAATCGGCATGGCCGCGGCCGCCGATGATGACATCGCCGCTGCCACTGACGTTGCCGTCGGCCATGAGCGTGCCGCCCTCCGCCGCTAGCGTGCCGGAATTGGAGACGTTGTCGGTAATCTGCAGCGTGCCGCCGTTGGTGGCCTCCATCAGGCCGAAGTTGACGACGGTGTTGCCGGTATCGAGCGTGAGCGTGCCGTCGGAATAATTGGCATCGATCGTGCCGGCAGTCTCGTTGACTAGCGTCAGGTTGCCGTCGCCGGTGCCGATCTGCCCGGCGCCGGAGATGGCGTTGTCGACGTTGGTCAGCGTCGTGCCCGCGGCTGCGGCGAAGATGACGTTCTCGTGGCTGTCCGACAGAACGATCTGGCCGCCGCCCTGAAGCGTGAGGCCGCCGCCGACGATCTCGAGATCGGCTTCGTCGCCGCTGGAGTTCAGCGCTATCGTGCCGCTGTTGTCGATGGTGCCGGAGAGCGGCAGCATCGCGCCGTCGCTCACCGCCATGGTGCCGGCATTGTCGACGACCGGCGTCTGATTGAACACAAAGTCGCCCGCGGTGAGAGACACCGCGTCGATGCCGTGCAGCGTAATCGTCTCGCTGGCGCCAAGCGTGATCACCGCGTCGCCATGGCCGTCCCCGGCAATATGGCCCGCAAGGTCGCCGAAGCCGGCAATGCCGGCGAAGCCCGTCAGGTCGATTTTGTCGGTCGCGACATTGAAATTGTAGATCGTGTCGTTGCCGATCGGTTGCGCAAAGACGAAGAGGTCATTGCCGCCGGCGCCGGTCAGCGTGTCGTTGCCCGACCAGGCGAAGATCGGCAACCCGGGCGCATAAGCCTCGACGTTGTCCGCCACGAAGGCGGTTCCGGTGCCGCCGTCGGCATTGGCCCAGGTCTCGGTCACGCCGAGCACCATCGCTCCCGTATAGGCAGCGGCGGTCAGGACCGTCAGCGCGCTGAGGTCGTTCGTCTCCACCGTCCAAGTGCCGTTGCCGAGGTTTTTGCCTTCATTCAGGCTCCAGTCGGCCGGCATCCCGCTGATCGTGACGGTCGTTAGCGCGGCCACGCGCGACGATTCGGTCAAAGCAAGATTGATGGGAGATCCGGCGACGCCGGCTGGAGGCGCCAACAACGTCACCGCAATTTGCTGTGAAGCCGACGAGCCCTGTTCGCCCTTCGTCGTGTTGTTGGCCGTCACCGTCAGCTGGAAGCTTTCGTCATTGGTCCCGTCGTGCAGCGTGAGCGTACTTCCAACTTCGTTCCCGGTGAGCGTAATGGTCGATCCGCCGTGGAATACGGTGCGGTCTGCCGAATCAGTGATGCTGGCTCCCGTCGGCAGCCCGGCGATCGTCACCGTCAACGTGTCGTCGCTGTCAACCTTCGTAACCGTGATCGCGGGCAGTCTGACCGTACCTCCCTCACTGACTGTCGCCGTCGTGGCGCCAAGCCGCAACGTCGGCGGTTCCAGCCCCTCTCCCGTATCGACGGTGAAGCTGCCGGTGGTGCCGGCGGCGCCGGGATTGCCGTTGTTCTCCTGCCAGCTGCCGGCGATAACGCCAACCGAGGCGTTATGGATGTCGGTGTTGGCGGCGCCGGTGAAGGTCGCGGTGTAGGTGGTGGCGTTGACCGCGGTCAGGGTGCCGAGCGTGCCGCCGGCCGCCGTGGTGTCGGCCAAAGTAAATGAGGTCGGCGCCTCGCTGAAGCTGAAGGTGATCGTCGCGGTGTTGTGGGCGACGGTCACATCGGGGTTGCTGGTCGCTACCGCCACCGTCGGCGTCATGGTGTCGACCGTGAAGCTGGTGCTGGCGGCGGTGCCCGGATTGCCGTTGTCCTCGTGCCAAGTGTTGTCGACGCTCACCGCGGCATTGCTGATGTCGGTGCCGGACGCCGCCGTGAAGGTCGCGGTGTAGGTGGTGGCGTTGACCGCGGTCAGGGTGCCGAGCGTGCCGCCCGTGGTGGTGATGTTGGCGGCGGTGAAATCGGTCGGCGTCTCGCTGAAGCTGAAGGTCACCAGCGCGGTATTGGCCGCCAGGTTGACGTCGCTGTGGTCGATCGTCACCGCAGCGGTCGGCGTCACGGTGTCGACCGTGAAGCTGGTGCTGGCGGCGGTGCCCGGATTGCCGTTGTCCTCGTGCCAAGTGTTGTCGACGCTCACCGCGGCATTGCTGATGTCGGTGCCGGACGCCGCCGTGAAGGTCGCCGTGTAGGTGGTGGCGTTGACCGCGGTCAGGGTGCCGAGCGTGCCGCCCGTGGTGGTGATGTTGGCGGCGGTGAAATCGGTCGGCGCCTCGCTGAAGCTGAAGGTCACCAGCGCGGTATTGGCCGCCAGGTTGACGTCGCTGTGGTCGATCGTCACCGCAGCGGTCGGCGTCACGGTGTCGACCGTGAAGCTGGTGCTGGCGGCGGTGCCCGGATTGCCGTTGTCCTCGTGCCAAGTGTTGTCGACGCTCACCGCGGCATTGCTGATGTCGGTGCCGGACGCCGCCGTGAAGGTCGCCGTGTAGGTGGTGGCGTTGACCGCGGTCAGGGTGCCGAGCGTGCCGCCCGTGGTGGTGATGTTGGCGGCGGTGAAATCGGTCGGCGTCTCGCTGAAGCTGAAGGTCACCAGCGCGGTATTGGCCGCCAGGTTGACGTCGCCGTGGTCGATCGTCACCGCGGCGGTCGGCGTCACGGTGTCGACCGTGAAGCTGGTGCTGGCGGCGGTGCCCGGATTGCCGTTGTCCTCGTGCCAAGTGTTGTCGACGCTCACCGCGGCATTGCTGATGTCGGTGCCGGACGCCGCCGTGAAGGTCGCGGTGTAGGTGGTGGCGTTGACCGCGGTCAGGGTGCCGAGCGTGCCGCCCGTGGTGGTGATGTTGGCGGCGGTGAAATCGGTCGGCGCCTCGCTGAAGCTGAAGGTCACCAGCGCGGTATTGGCCGCCAGGTTGACGTCGCTGTGGTCGATCGTCACCGCAGCGGTCGGCGTCACGGTGTCGACCGTGAAGCTGGTGCTGGCGGCGGTGCCCGGATTGCCGTTGTCCTCGTGCCAAGTGTTGTCGACGCTCACCGCGGCATTGCTGATGTCGGTGCCGGACGCCGCCGTGAAGGTCGCGGTGTAGGTGGTGGCGTTGACCGCGGTCAGGGTGCCGAGCGTGCCGCCCGTGGTGGTGATGTTGGCGGCGGTGAAATCGGTCGGCGTCTCGCTGAAGCTGAAGGTCACCAGCGCGGTATTGGCCGCCAGGTTGACGTCGCTGTGGTCGATCGTCACCGCAGCGGTCGGCGTCACGGTGTCGACCGTGAAGCTGGTGCTGGCGGCGGTGCCCGGATTGCCGTTGTCCTCGTGCCAAGTGTTGTCGACGCTCACCGCGGCATTGCTGATGTCGGTGCCGGACGCCGCCGTGAAGGTCGCCGTGTAGGTGGTGGCGTTGACCGCGGTCAGGGTGCCGAGCGTGCCGCCCGTGGTGGTGATGTTGGCGGCGGTGAAATCGGTCGGCGTCTCGCTGAAGCTGAAGGTCACCAGCGCGGTATTGGCCGCAAGGTTGACGTCGCTGTGGTCGATCGTCACCGCAGCGGTCGGCGTCACGGTGTCGACCGTGAAGCTGGTGCTGGCGGCGGTGCCCGGATTGCCGTTGTCCTCGTGCCAAGTGTTGTCGACGCTCACCGCGGCATTGCTGATGTCGGTGCCGGACGCCGCCGTGAAGGTCGCGGTGTAGGTGGTGGCGTTGACCGCGGTCAGGGTGCCGAGCGTGCCGCCCGTGGTGGTGATGTTGGCGGCGGTGAAATCGGTCGGCGTCTCGCTGAAGCTGAAGGTCACCAGCGCGGTATTGGCCGCCAGGTTGACGTCGCTGTGGTCGATCGTCACCGCAGCGGTCGGCGTCACGGTGTCGACCGTGAAGCTGGTGCTGGCGGCGGTGCCCGGATTGCCGTTGTCCTCGTGCCAAGTGTTGTCGACGCTCACCGCGGCATTGCTGATGTCGGTGCCGGACGCCGCCGTGAAGGTCGCGGTGTAGGTGGTGGCGTTGACCGCGGTCAGGGTGCCGAGCGTGCCGCCCGTGGTGGTGATGTTGGCGGCGGTGAAATCGGTCGGCGCCTCGCTGAAGCTGAAGGTCACCAGCGCGGTATTGGCCGCAAGGTTGACGTCGCTGTGGTCGATCGTCACCGCAGCGGTCGGCGTCACGGTGTCGACCGTGAAGCTGGTGCTGGCGGCGGTGCCCGGATTGCCGTTGTCCTCGTGCCAAGTGTTGTCGACGCTCACCGCGGCATTGCTGATGTCGGTGCCGGACGCCGCCGTGAAGGTCGCGGTGTAGGTGGTGGCGTTGACCGCGGTCAGGGTGCCGAGCGTGCCGCCCGTGGTGGTGATGTTGGCGGCGGTGAAATCGGTCGGCGTCTCGCTGAAGCTGAAGGTCACCAGCGCGGTATTGGCCGCAAGGTTGACGTCGCTGTGGTCGATCGTCACCGCAGCGGTCGGCGTCACGGTGTCGACCGTGAAGCTGGTGCTGGCGGCGGTGCCCGGATTGCCGTTGTCCTCGTGCCAAGTGTTGTCGACGCTCACCGCGGCATTGCTGATGTCGGTGCCGGACGCCGCCGTGAAGGTCGCGGTGTAGGTGGTGGCGTTGACCGCGGTCAGGGTGCCGAGCGTGCCGCCCGTGGTGGTGATGTTGGCGGCGGTGAAATCGGTCGGCGTCTCGCTGAAGCTGAAGGTCACCAGCGCGGTATTGGCCGCCAGGTTGACGTCGCTGTGGTCGACCGTCACCGCAGCGGTCGGCGTCACGGTGTCGACCGTGAAGCTGGTGCTGGCGGCGGTGCCCGGATTGCCGTTGTCCTCGTGCCAAGTGTTGTCGACGCTCACCGCGGCATTGCTGATGTCGGTGCCGGACGCCGCCGTGAAGGTCGCGGTGTAGGTGGTGGCGTTGACCGCGGTCAGGGTGCCGAGCGTGCCGCCCGTGGTGGTGATGTTGGCGGCGGTGAAATCGGTCGGCGCCTCGCTGAAGCTGAAGGTCACCAGCGCGGTATTGGCCGCAAGGTTGACGTCGCTGTGGTCGATCGTCACCGCGGCGGTCGGCGTCACCGTGTCGACCGTGAAGGTCTGGCTCGCTTCCGGCGCCGCCGGATTGATGGCCACATCCGTGATGTTCGCCGTCACCGTGTAGGTGCCGTCCGCAAGCCCCTGGGCATCGGTCGCGTCTACACGCACCGACCAGTCGCCGTCCGATATCTTCGCCGCGTAGCTGTCGACCACCTTGTCCAAGCCGTTGACGATATCGACCGTGACGGTTTGCCCATCCACCGCCACGCTGCTGTCGGACGCCGTACCGCTGATGGTGAAGCCGGCCGCCGCTTCGGCTTTGTTGACGATGTCGTTGCCCTCGATGGCATTGATTGCGATCGTCGGCGCCGCTTCGACCGTCAGATCGGTGCCGGTCCCGCGATCGCTGGTGAAGGCAAAAGTGTCGCCTTTCGGGAGGTTTGAGATTGTGAACGTGGTCGGCGCGCCGTTGATGGACAGCGTCGTACCGTCCCAAGCGGCGCTGGTCACAATTGTATTCGCAAGATCGATAATATCGCCGACCGCAAGGCCACGCACCGTTCCGGTGAAGTCCGAGGTCCCGTCGAGCTGGAGCGTGCTGGCGTCGTCGAACGTCACGGTTTGTGCATCCGTCCCGCCGAGCTCTAGCCTTCCGCCGCCACTGATCGCGGCGGACCCCGTGCCGGTGACGTTGCTGACGACATCCAGAATGCCGCCGTTCATTGCTTCGAGGACGGCATTGTTCGTCAACGTGGCCGGATCGAGGATCAGGGTGCCATTGTGATCGTCGGCGTTGATGGCGCCATCGTTGACCAGAGCCATGCCGCTCGTGCCGATCGTGCCGCTGCCGGCGATCGTACCGGTATTGTCGAGTTCGGCGTGCGACGTGGTGACGATCGTAGCCTGGCGATGAAGCTCGAACGTGCCGTCGCCTTGGAACTGAACTGTCCCATCTAGCGTGGTGGTGCCATCCAGCGTCAGCGTCTGCCCGGATGCTACCGCCAACGTGCCGTCCTGAAGCGTGGCGTTCTGGATGGTGCTGTCGGTGCTCACCGTCGAGGTGGCGCCATCGAGGTTGTCAATGCCGCCCGACATGATGACGTTGTCGAGCGTCACGCCATCCAGCGTCAGCGTCTGCCCTGACGCCACCGCCAGCGTGCCGTCCCGGAGCGTGGCGAACTCGATGGAGCTGTCGCTGCTCACCGTCGAGGTGGAGCTGTCGAGGTCGTCAGTGCCGCCGGACAGGGTGACGCTGTCGAGCATCACGCAATTCAGCGTCAGTGTTTGCCCGGACGATAGCGTTAGCATGCCGTCCTGGAGCCTGGCGTATTCGATCGTGCTGTCGGTGCTCACAGTCGAGGTGGAGGCATCGAGGTCGACGGTGCCGCCCGACAGGGTGACGTTGTCCAGCGCCGCGAGTTCCAGTGTCAGCATCTGCCCGCACGCTACCGTTAGCGTGCCATTTTGGAGCGTGCCAAATTGGATGGTGCTGTCCGTGCTCACCGACGAAATGGCGCCGTCGAGATCTTCGATTCCGCCCAACAGGACGACGTTGCCGAGCGTCACGGCATCCAGCGTCAATATCTGCCCGGACGTCACCGCCAGCGTGCCATCTTGAAGCGTGGCGTACTCGATGGTGCTATCGGTGTTTACCAGCGAGGCGGAAGCGGATTCGTGGGAAGCGCGGTCGAGGTCGACGGTGCCACTTGACAGGGTGACATTGTCCAACGTCACGCCACGCAGCGTGAGCGTCTGGCCAGAGGCTACCGTCAGCGTGCCGTGCTGGAGCGTGGCACTCTCGATCATGCTGTCGGTCTTCACCATCGAGAAGGTGTCGTTGAGGTCGTCGGTGCCACCCGACAGGGTGATACTGCCGAGTGTCACATCATCCAGAGTCAGCGTCTGATCGGACGCCACCGCCAGCGTGCCGTTCTGAAGCGTGGCGTTCTCGATGGTGCTGTCGGTGTTCACTTGCGTGAACGCGCTGTCGAGGTCGTCGGTGCCGCCCGACAGGGTGACGTTGTCGAGGACCAGGCCATTTAGCGTCAACGTCTGCCCAGCGGCCACCGCCAGCGTGCCGTCCTGGAGCGTGGCCAACTGGATGGTGCTGTCGGCGCTCACCGTCGAGGTGGCGCTGTCAAGGTCGTCGGTGCCGCCGGCGAGTGTGGCGCCGTTGAACGTAACGGCGTCGTATGTGGTCAGGCTCGCCGCGGCATTGCTGAAGCTGCCGGCGAGCGTGACGTTGTCGAGCGTCACCGTGTCGAACGTCAGCGTCTGATCGATGGCGACCGTGAGGTCGCCGCCGCCATTGACCGTGGCATGCGTGATCTCGCTGTCGGCACTGACCGACAAAGTGCCTGTATCGTCGATGGTGCCGCCGCTAAGCGTTGCGACATTGAGGGTAACCGTGTCCTCGATCGTTAGGGCCGCGGCATTACTGAAGCTACCGGACAGCGTCACATTGTCGAGGGTCACCGCATCCCAGGTCAGCGTCTGGCCGCCGTCGACCGTCACCTGGCCGCCACCCAAGACCGTGGCGTCGCCTACTTCGCTCGAACCGACGACCGCAAGCTCGCCTCCGGCGGCGATCGAAATTATGCCCTGCAGAAGGGTCGCGTTATCGAGATTGATTTGCGAGCCCGCGAACACATTGACGTGGCCGGTCCCGGCGGCTGCGCTGTTATTGATCGTGGTATTCTCGATCGTTAGTCCGCCACTGCCAGTCGCTTCGATTACTCCCGCGTTGATGACGGCATTGCTGGGCGGGGCACTCGCAGTTCCGGGGCTATCATTATCGATGATGAGGGTCAGCCGGCCGCTGGCGTCGATCGTGCCGGACTGCTCGTTGACCAGCACGAAATGTTGGTCGCCGCGACCGATATTGCCGGCGCCGGTGATGGTGCCGAAGTTATCGAGTTCGGCTGGCTGCGATCCGCCGACAATCTCGGCCGTGTGGTGAAGCTCAAAAGATCCCTGGCCTTTGAACGTAACCGTTCCATCAATCGTGGTCGTGCCGCGCAGGTCCAACGAGCTGAACTGATCGGCTTCTAGAGTGCTGCCACTGGCGATGGCGACATTTAGAAAAGTGCTTTGACCCGCGGTGGTCGCAATCACCCCGCCGTCGCTCGATTCCACCGTGCCGCCGACGACGACCGCCTTATCCAGGTCGACCGTTGAGCCGGCTCCGCTGGCGCTGATGAGACCGGCGTTGTGGATCCTCTCGTCAAGCAGGATCAAGCCGCCCGAAAGCGCCGCTATAACGGCCTCGGCCTGATTGTGTCCGCCGCCCGAAAGCGTGACTTGGGCGCCCGGCCCCGTTGCCTGAACGGTATTCTCGTTATCGAGGCGGCCGGTGATCAGGATCGAGCTGTCGGCTTGGGCGTGAATGAGACCTAGATTGGCGACGGGATCGTCGATCTGCAGCGTGCCACCGGCGGCGGCCGTCATCGTCCCGGAATTGCCGACGCGATTGCCGGTATCAATGATCAGCAGCCCCGAATCGGAGACGGTCAGCGGCGTTGCCTCGATGGTTCCGTTCTGGCCGTTGATCAACGTCAGTGCGCCGTCGCCCTGGCCGATGGTGCCGCTGCCGGTGATGGTGTTGTTGACGTTGACCAGCTTCGCGCCAGTGCCGGCGACGCCGACAATCAGGTTCTCGTGGGTCGGCCCCACCATGGCGAGCGTGCCGCCGTTCAGCAGATAGACGGTGCCGTTGATCGCCAGCGTGGGATCGGAGCCCGATGAGTTGATCCGCAAGGTCCCGAAGTCGGCGATCCCTTGCGACACTTCCAGCGTGGCGCCGGACGTGAGGTTGAGAATGGCGCCGGCGCCAATACGAAGACCGTCAGCGCTCTCGCTTCCTTCGACCGTTACTTTGACCGGCTGGGCAATGTTGACGTATTGCGGCGCCGCCGGCGTACTAAGGTCGCTCCAGTTGCTCCCGGTTTCCCAAGTTCCGCTGACCGGCGAAGTCCAGGTGACGATCGACGTGGCGGGCGTGGCGGACGCGCCTAGCACGACGGTATATGTGACCGAAAGTTGAGTTTGGGTATTCGTATTCGCACCGGACTGAATATTGATGATCGTCTGCTGGGTGTTGCCGTTCTGCTGCAGATATTGCTGAAGGTTGATCAGCTCGAACATCGGCGGCGTCGAGCTGCCGGGATTGTTGGGGCCCGATTGCGGATTTGGATTGAGATTGTTGATGTTGTTGAGGATCTGAACCAGCGCCGGAACCAGTGCCTGTTCGATCGCGTAATTCGCCGCCGTCATCGGCTCCCTGTGGACGGTCGGATGCTGGTTGGGGCCGTTCAACGACAAAGTGGTCCAGATCCCGGCGCGATCGATGGCGACTTCATCGCCGAACTGATCGATGACGACGTAAGCGCCGACGCGGCCGTTGCCGCCGGGGTCCGCGACCACCGCAAACGACATCGTCACATTGCCGACATTGGCATTGACGGCGGCGATCTGCTGCAGCGCATAGCCGGTGGTGCCGCGGATGCCCATGGTCGCGACCGGCGTTCCGATCTTCATGTCGCCGGTATGGGCGACCTTGCCGGCGACAAAGGCAAAGCCGCCCTGGACCAGGTTGAACAGCGCGTCGTTCGAGGTTCCGTTGGGATCGTAGACGTAGTCGTTCAGCGCCATCCGGGTGTTGGAGACGAGATTGAGCGCGGTGCCGTCGGGAAAGCCGATGCCGGCCGAGGAATTGGCCCCGGTCTGGACCACGTCGTTCTTGTAGACGGCGTCGCCGACGTGCAGCGCCACGGCGACGCCGTTTCGCATGACGGTGACGTCGCCAACCACTTTCTCGATGCGGCCGATTGAATTGGTCGGAGCCGCCGGCGTTTGCGCATCTTGCGCATATTGTCCCGGAGCCTGCGAACCGGCCAGAAGTTCAACGAGATCGCCGGTAATTCGTGCGCCGTTTGGCGCCTCCAGCGCCGCCGGATGCTCGGCGGAAAAATAGTCGGGAATAATGTGACGGTGGCCGTCATGGCCGGTCAGGATGAGGTCCGGACCCTTGCGTTCAAGATGCCCAGTGAACAGCAATTCCGCATCGGAAATGCTGACGACATCCGCATGAGACGCGTCGGTGTGAATTACGGTTGGACCACCGCCGTAACCACCCTGCGACGCAGACGCGTAAGCCATTAACCACGCCTCCCGCGACGTTCCCCGTGAACGTCAGCGATTAGCCCTACCCCTGTGCCGACTTGCGCGTCGTCACCTTTTTGCAGGTCCCCGTGCCGAAGCGCAGTGTGAGGTATGCGATATCTTGGCCGCTCCAGCAAGGTCATTGTAAATGAAGGATGAATGGAGTTCGCCGGTCCCCACAACTACTATAAAGGTTAAGGGATAGGCGGGCCGGTATCTGGATACTGTGTGGAGTGCACGCGGCGTCTCGGATTGACGCTCGGCGTCGCCAACCGCGGGCTTGCGCCGCCACTGTGACGGAATCCTGCCTACCGTTCGCGAACTCTGCTTCCCGCTTTGTGGGGTTCGCAAAACCCGCGGGACCCCGGCACATTCACATGATCTCCGAAAGTCGGAAAGCACTGGCGAGCCAAGAGCGCGGCTCTAGTTACCGGTCCGCCGCAAGAAATCGAGTGTGTGAAAGACTTGCCGAATGGGCACCAAGGGGCGGTGTTTCATAACGGTTAGTGCGTCAAGGCACCATTGTTGAGGCTGGCGAGACGTAAGAATCAGCGCGCAATATTGGAGCTCGTTGTGTCCAAAGGCTCACCAGCGCTTGGTAATTGTTCCACTCCATGTAGCTGGCCGCCTGGCCATTTCGATCATTGCTCTATTCTGGGCCAGATTGAGAGCTCGGGTCACGAGCGCTTCAGGCGACCAATGGCACGTCAGTCGGGGCAGCGCGTGAAGCGACGGGCAACCAAATAACGTTGACGGAGGTGCGCTTAAAGCGTACATAATCCGATTATGCTCTTCGAGTGGGACGAGGCCAAAAGCCGGCGCACCGTGAGCGAGCGAGGGTTCGGCTTTGATTATGCGGCGCGGATTTTCCGCGGTCCCACTCTGGAGAAGCAGGACGATCGGCGAGACTACGGCGAAACTCGGATGCAGGCGATCGGACAGGTCGGCGACGATGTATTGTTCGTTGCCTACACCGATCGCGGCGACGTGCG
Source organism: uncultured Alphaproteobacteria bacterium (assembly GCA_963791955.1). Taxonomy (GTDB): domain Bacteria; phylum Pseudomonadota; class Alphaproteobacteria; order Rhizobiales; family Xanthobacteraceae; genus BOG-931. Next base: position 364,676 of record CAWBUO010000008.1, on the reverse strand, counting down.
TCACATTATATCGGCGCGGCTCGCCAGCAGAAAGGAACGGATATCATGGCGCTCGTTCGCCGAACAATGGAAAGCATCCGGCGGCTAAAGCCGCGCATTAATCGTGCGAAGATTGACGCAACGACGGAGGCTGATATCCGGCGGCAGATGCGCGAGGACGATCAGAACGAGACCGATCTCGCGGGCTTCATGCCGGTCATTCCGCCGCAATCGCTGCGCAAGCGGCTTGGTATGACCCAGCAGGAATTTGCAAAGGCGTTGCGCATCCCGCTGTCGACTTTGCGCAATTGGGAGCAGGGCCGGGTGTTGCCGGATCCGGCTGCCCGTTCGCTCCTGGCAATCGTGGCCAAAAATCCCAAGGCAGCGCTCAGGGCTCTTGCGGCTTAATTTGCATTAAGTGCACGATCTCGTTGACCGCCCCCCATTCTTTTGCTGTCTCTGCATTGCCGGGCGTTCTCTGTTGGCAATGCCGTTCATTCTGTCGCTTGGACTGATGTAACTGGTGGCCGACGATACGTTGAGTTCTTGCCGGGTGAGGATGAAGTAGCGACCGCGTACGCTACCGATCACTTCCGGCCAGAGCAGGTTGACACCATCGCCCGGTACGATGCCGAAATCGAAGTGCGGCTTATCCTGAAAAACCGTGGAGGTTACATCCGAATACATCTTGCTCGCCGACATTGTGCTGGCCACGCCTTAATCAGCGGGTCCAAGGTTCGAGTCCTTGTGCGCCCACCATTCAATCAGGCATCCTAATTGATATTCGACCGGGCTTGGCGTCGGCGCTAATCCGCGAGGGACCAGAAATAGCGAATCCATCTGCAACTCCGTCGCACAATCTCACCTCGCCTTTTGGACGAAGATTTCGAGCGCAAGGTAGCTTTGGCTAAAAAGGACCGTGCTTGATCGTCCTCCAAACGCTGAGCGGGAACCGTCACCACTATCGGAGCGTGTTTACCCTCCGGGTAGCATCGGCGCCGAACTCCAAAAGCTGGAGACGCCTCATGGTCGAGACGAAAAGCAAGCGTGAATTATCCTGCCTGCCAGCGATAACGCGCGTTGGACGCTCCGTCACTATTTTCCCTAGCGATGAAGCAGGCTGCCATTCCCGTCGACCGACCTCGGCGGCGGGAAACGGCGTTCCGGTAGTTTTGTTACTCCAATCCCCACAACGATGGCGATTTGATGCTGCCGTCATGTGCATGGTCAGCTTGGCCAAATGCAGGTGCTTGATCACCGTTTGTCGGTTGTAATGCCGGTGACGGGGGAGGTTCCTGCCAAATCTCGAGAATGTAGTTATCAATCAACCAATGAGCCGTCGCGATGGGCACTCGGTCGGTGGCGAGCTTTTTGGCATTGAAGGTGTTCTCACGTTTGTCGTTATTTGCGCTCGAATGAGCTTCCTGGTCGGCCATGACACACACCCCTTTACTAAAGACAACACCGCCCCTTAAAACTATCGCGAATTTAAGAACCCCGCCATAGCTTCTAGCGTTAGCGCCGTGCGGACTTCGCTCGTCGAGGGTCTGGTTTGAAGGTCTTGACTTAGAGCACGCGCGTTCCCGCGTGATCGCGAAACAGCTCTGCATCTCGGACATAGCCGCGCACGGCATCTACCGATTTGTGGGGGCTAACCCTCGGTATTTCCGAACCCATAAAAGTTAGTCCGACAAATTGATCGCTCAATCCGACAATTGAGCTGACATCTTTGCGGGTCAGGCTGCCGCTGCCGCCGTTCGACCCATAAAATCGCGAATGGCTGCGGCGACTTCCGCGTAATGTGTCTGAAGCGCGAAGTGGCCACTCTCGACAAAGCGAATATCCGCGCCCGGGATGTCACGCTTGAAGGCTTCGGCCCCTGGCGGCAAGAAGAACGGATCGTTGCGCTCCCACACAGCCGGTAGAGGCGGTTGACGATCACCGAAGTAGGATTGGAATTTCGGGTAGAGCGCGACATTACTCGCATAGTCGAGCAGCAAATCAAGCTGCGCTTCATGCGCTCCTGGGCGCGCCATATAGAAATCGTCAAGCGAGTAGCCGTCGGGCGAAATCGCTGACGGATCGCGTACGCCATGGGTGTATTGCCAAAAGGTCGCTTCGGGCGACAGGAAGCTCTGTAACGCGTCCCGGTTGGCTTTCGAAGGTTCGCGCCAATAAGTGCGCATTGGATTCCAGCCGTCGCTCAGCCCCTCCTCATACGCGTTACCGTTTTGCGAAATGATCGCGCTAATTCGGTCTGGATGCTTGAGCGCTACCCGAAGACCGACAGGTGCGCCGTAGTCGAAGATGTAAACCCCGAACCGCTTTAGGCTCACCACCTCCGTAAAGCGTCCGATTACTTCGGCCAGCTTGGCGAATGTGTAGGGGGCTGCGCGGAGCCGCGCGCTTCTTAGGCGCCTCGGAGTGGACGATCTTCGCTCTGTTGTATGCGGGATTCTGGGACAAGCGTCTCGGAATTCTTGGCGCCCTGGGTTCGACCATAACCTTTTTTGCGACCCTTACGATCATCCTATTCATACCCAACGGTTGGGATCCAGCCGCAGGGTTTCCCGCGATGGCCGGTGAGGTGCCATTCCTGATGAAGGATTTGGTCCTTCTTACAGTATCAATTTATTTGCTGAAGCAGGACATTATGAGGATGGCGCTGTCCAGCAGAGATGCCGAGCTAGCCTCCAGCCCGCGGCGGGTTGGCCGAACGATCGCTGCAGATCCAGTAGCGGCTCTTGTCCCGGCAGCAGATGCGGTCCCAATGACAGCACATAATGTCGCAGAGCGGGATGGTTCACCGACGCGTGAACGCGCCGGTGGAACCGGGAACCGGATCGCGCGTTAGCTGCTTCGATCTCGGCACGGGGGTTTCGACAATGTATCAGATCAGTCGGCGCCAGCTCCTCGGCTCGAGTGCGGTTGCGCTCCTCATCATGCCATTGTCTGCGCGGGCTACGGTCATTACCGCGGGGTTGCCGTGGAAGCCGGGCTCCGCAGATCCGCCGACCGCGGTTATCCCTGGCGGTTGGCACTATTTCACCGCGCAAGAGGCAGCAAGTGTGGAGGCGTTCGTCGATCGCCTCATTCCGCCAGATCCGCAAACGCCGGGTGGCAAGGACATCGGTTGTGCGGTGTTCATCGACCGTCAGCTCGCGGGTCCGTACGGCAGAAATGAAAGCTATTACATGATGGGCCCGTTCCAGCAGGGGACGAAACAGCAGGGTCCGCAATCCCCGCTGACGATCGCTCAACAATACCGCAAGGCGCTAGCCGCGCTGGATGCTGCGTGCCACGGCAAATATAACGGCAGACGTTTCGCCGAACTTGCCGATGGACAAAAGGACGAGGTCATCAAAGGCCTTGAGGACGGCTCGTTCAAACTTGACGGTGTCGACAGCCAGAGCTTCTTCACCCTTATCCTCACGGACACACGGAACGGCTTTCTTGCCGACCCGATTTACGGCGGCAACAAAGATCTCGCAGCGTGGAAGATGATTGGCTTTCCCGGTACGCATTACGACTATCGCGACTGGATCGATCGTCACAATCAGCGCGTCACACTGCCGACTATCGGCATCAGCAATCATCCAAACTGGTCGCAATAGATTTTTCGTTACCCGTAACCGCCTGCAGGTTTGGTTCGAATATATTCGAGCGAGAGAATTCAATGGCGCGCAAGCTTCCTCGAAAAGACGTCGTCATCGTCGGGCTCGGCTGGACCGGCTCAATTCTTGCGCACGAGTTGACCGAAGCCGGGCTTGACGTGGTTGCGATCGAGCGCGGTCCGTGGCGCGACACGGCGACCGATTTTCTGATTTCCTACGCGCAGGACGAATTGCGCTACCGGCTGCAGCACGAGCTGTTCCTGCGGCCGTCGCAAATCACGGTGACGTTCCGCAACAACGTCAATCAAACGGCCCTGCCGGTGCGCAATTGGGGCGCTTTCATGCTCGGCAACGGCGCCGGTGGCGCTGGCGTCCATTGGAACGCCGAGACGTTTCGCTTCTTGCCGACCGACTTCCTGACGCGCTCGCATTTGACCGAGCGCTATGGCGAGAAATTCTTGCCGGCGGACATGACGGTTCAGGATTGGGGCGTGACGTACGACGACCTTGAACCGCACTATAGCGACTTCGAGTATTTATGCGGCACGTCAGGCACGGCGGGCAACGTCAACGGCAAAATCCTTGAAGGGGGCAACCCGTTTGAGGGAATGCGGTCGCGACCTTATCCGACGCCGGCGCAGAAGCAGGGCTACGGCCACACGTTATTTGCCGAAGCCGCGAAACAACTCGGCTACAAACCCTATCCACAGCCGTCGGGAAACCTGTCGCAGTCTTACACCAATCCGCTCGGCGTCACGCTCGGGCAGTGCACCTTTTGCGGCTTTTGTGAATGGTTCGGTTGCGCGAATTACTCGAAAGCCACTCCGCAAACGACGATCCTGCCGGTGCTGCTGCGCAAGACGAATTTTGAGGCGCGCACCGAATGCGAGGTGATGCGCATCAACCTGGACAGCACTGGCAAACGCGCAACCGGCGTAACTTACGTCGATTCGTCGGGCGAAGAAATCGAGCAACCCGCCGATCTCGTGTTGCTCTGTGCGTTTCAGCTCTTCAATGTTCAACTTTTGCTGCTGTCCGGGATCGGCACGGCGTACGATCCGCAAACCGGCAGGGGCCAGATCGGCCGTAACTTCACCCATCAGACGATGTCGACGGCAACGGGTTTCTTCGACAAAGACAAATACAACTTCAATCCGTTTATCGCCTCGGGCGCAATTGGCGTGTGCATCGACGAGTTCAACGGCGATAATTTCGATCACGGCCCGCTTGGGTTTGTTGGCGGCGGCTATATCGGCCAGGTGCGCACCAACGGACGTCCGCTAGAGAGTATGGCGGTGCCGCCGGGCACGCCGGCTTGGGGCATCAAATGGAAAGAGGCGCTCCGCGATAACTACCTTAGCTCCATGATCGTCGGTGGCGCCTGCCACGGCTCATTCTACAGCTATCGCGACGTCTATCTCGATCTTGATCCGACCTACAAGGACCGCTTCGGGCGGCCGCTGATGCGCATGACCATTGATCTGCACGACAACGAGCTCAAGATGAGTGCGTTTCTCACCGACAAATATGCCGGGATCCTGCAGCAGATGGGCGCCAGGCAGATCGTCAAGAAGCCGCGCAAAGGCCCCTACGACGTCACCGACTATCAGACATCGCACCTCTGCGGCGGCGCCATCATGGGCGACAATCCGGGCAACAGCGCTTTGAATAGATACTTGCAGAGCTGGGACGTCCCCAATCTCTTTGTGCAGGGTGCCACGGCATTTCCGCAGAACGCCGGCTACAACCCGACTGGGACAGTCGGGGCGCTCGCATTCTGGTCGGCAAAAGCGATTCGCTCGCAATATCTGAAGAATCCGGGACCACTCGTCCATGCCTGATCGAGCAAAAATCGTTGGCGCTCTCGTGCTTGCCGGAGCGCTTGCCGTGCCGGCCCTGGCTGACGGTATCGACAAGCAGGATTTCAAGCAGATCGAGCGCGGGCGTTATCTGACCACCGTCGGCGATTGCGCCGCCTGCCATACGCTTCCCGGCAGCGGTCACGACTTCGCCGGCGGACGCGTCATCGAAACGCCGTTCGGCAATTTGATCGCGCCCAACATCACGCCGGATCCGGTGACCGGCATCGGCGCGTGGACCGACCAGGAATTCATCGATGCGATGACCAAAGGCACCGGCCGCAACGGCACGCATCTTTATCCGGCGATGCCCTATAACTATTACACCAAGGTCACGCGCGATGACGTGTTGGCGATCCGTGCTTATCTCAACGCGATTCCGGCCGTGCAGAATGCGGTGCAGCCCAACCAATTGCCGTTTCCGCTGAATATTCGCGCCTCGACGATTGCGTGGAACATGTTGTTTTTCACCCCGGGCGAGTTTCGACCCGACGGCAGTAAAAGTCCGGAGTGGAATCGGGGAGCTTATCTGGTAGAAGGCCTCGGTCATTGCGGGGCGTGCCACACGCCGAAGAATTTTCTGGGCGGTGACAAAACCAGCGACCACCTGCGCGGCTATGCACTGCAAGGCTGGTTTGCCTCCAATCTAACCGACGACACTCGCCGTGGCCTTGGCAGCTGGTCCGTCGACGACATCGCCGCTTACCTGAAGATCGGCCACGGCCGAAACACTACCGGGACCGGGCTGATGGCAGAAACCATCGGCAATTCGACCTCGCATATGAGTGACGCCGATCTCAAGGCGATCGCGATCTACCTGAAAGACCCGAAGGATCATAACGCTGGTGGAAATCAGAATTCGCGACCGGTTGCATCGGACCAAACAATTATGAAGTCGGGCGGTCAAATCTACGCCGATGAATGCTCCGGGTGCCACGGCGCCGACGGCAAAGGAGCCGCGGGCTTATTCCCTGCTCTCGCCGGTTCGACGATCGTGCAGCAGACCAATGCCACCTCGCTGATGCATGTTGTTTTGCGCGGCGCGCACGGCGTTGCCACCGACGAAGCGCCTACCGGTGCAGGAATGCCGGAATTCGACTGGCTGTTGAATGATGATCAGGTCGCCGCGGTCCTGACGTACATCCGTAATTCCTGGGGGAATGCGGCTCCCGTGGTCACCGCGAGTGAGGTGGGCAAGGCCCGGCATGCGTTCGTTGAGCGAAGCGACTAGCAAACAGGAAGCTGCTGGTCCTTCGACGTCGGCCGGTTGGGCACTCGACTGCCATCGGGTCGATCACGGGATCTCATACTAACATTCGACAACGGCGAACCACGTAAGTAGTAACACCTACAATAAGTGTGCAAAATTGCACACTGCGCCCAAGGCGACGCTGCCTATCCGTTGGTGGTGGTGCCTCATGGCTCGCACCGACGAACAAAAGAGGGGGGAATTCCAGTGGCCGGTAATGCCAAGTTGGAAGAACTGCGTCGCGCCAGCAACCCGCTGTTCAACGACCGCAAGCTCAAGCTCGGTACGTTCTGCACCAATTTGAGCGGTGGTTGCGCGATAACCACTATGCCTGGAACCCTGGACGTAACGTGGCCCAACACGCTGCGGCTTGCGGAAATAGCGGACGAAATGGAGTTTGAAGCGCTGGTGCCGGTCGGGCGCTGGAAGGGCTTCGGCGGTGAGACCAATTTCAATGGCGCTGGATTCGAATGCTTCAGCTGGGCAGCCGGAATGGCGGCCTCGACCAAATATCCCGCCGTGTTCGCGACCTCTCACATTCCGACCATCCATCCAATCATGGCGGCCAAGCAGGCGACTGTGATCGATCACATCAGCGGCGGCCGTCACGCTATCAACATCGTCGCCGGGTGGTACCGAACTGAGCTTGAAATGTTCGGCATACCCATGATCGACCACGATGCGCGCTACGACATGGCCGCGGAGTGGATCGAAATCATGATGAAGCTTTGGACGCTCGAAGAAGATTTCGACTACGACGGAAAATATTATCAGGTGAAGCAGGGCTGTCTGGCGCCGAAGCCGTTGCAGCGGCCTTATCCCGCGATCATGAACGCGGGCGGCTCAGGCAAGGGCCAGCACTTCTCCGCCAAATATTCGGACATCGCATTCATCCAGTTCGATTATCACGACATCGACTTCGCCAAGAAGAAGGTCGAAACTTACCGGCGTCTGGCGCGCGAGGAGTATGGCCGGGATCTGAAGGTTTGGAGCTTTGGCTATGTCGTGCAGCGCGAGACCGAAAAGGAGGCCAGGGATTTTCTGCATCACTATGTTCATGAAAAGGGCGATTGGGTCGCCGCCGGCAATCTGATCGAGATGCTCGGATTAAACTCCCTTGCCGTCGAGCCGGCCGCCGTTCAGCAGCTCAAGGCCCACTTCATGGCCGGCTGGGGCGCATTCCCACTGGTCGGCACCAAGGAACAGGTGGTCGATGGGCTGGCCGCCTTGGCCTCGACCGGAATCGACGGCGCGCTTTTGAACTGGCCGCTTTACGAGAAGAGGGAATGCTGACGTTTCAACGGGAGACGTTGCCGTTGCTCAAGCAGGCGGGATTGCGTTGACGGATCTCCAATTCGGAACCGTACTTTTGTGCAGCCGCGCACGCTGCACCCGCGCGACATTCGATTGACTTCTCGATCAAAAAGAACAAAATAGGAACTTCCTTCCTTTAAAGGTGAGCGCCGACATGGTCCGACGATCCGGAAGTGCCGATCTGCCGCTGCACAATGGCCATGTGCCGAAATGGCTTGCGGACCGGATGACGCGGCTTGGCGCGGTGATGAGCCAGGCGATCGTCCATCATTACGGACGGGACGAGTTCCTCCGCCGTCTTGCTCATCCATTCTGGTTTCAATCCTTCGGCGCCGTGATGGGAATGGATTGGCACTCCTCGGGCATCACGACGAGCGTCCTTGGGGCACTCAAACGCGGATTAGCTCCACTCGATCGCGAGCTTGGCCTGCGGGTTTGTGGTGGGCGCGGCAAGCATTCGCGTCAAACGCCGCACGAACTCGTCGCCATCGGCGATCGCGTCGGCTTTGACGGCAGCGAACTCGCCACCGCAAGCCGCCTGGTGGCGAAGGTCGACAGCGCCGCCGTGCAAGACGGATTTGAACTTTATTTGCACGGCTTCGTGGTCGCCGACGACGGCCGCTGGGTCGTGGTGCAACAAGGCATGAACGGCGACAGCAAACAGGCGCGACGCTATCACTGGCTATCGGATGGTCTGAAGAGCTTTATCGACGCGCCACACGCCGCCATCGAGGGACATGCGCAAGGTCAGATCATCAATCTTACCGACCGGCGCGCCGAAGCTTCGCGCAACAGACAGCTCGAACTTCTCGGCACCCTCGGTCCTGACGGCATCACGCGTGAGCTTTGTTTGCTTGCCGGCGAAGCGAAACCGCCATCGCAGTCGAGCCTGCCGTTCCTCACGATGCCGGCACATCACGATGTTCGCGCGGAAGATATTCACCTGCGGCGGCTGCACGGCAATCTTGCCGTCGCGGCAGAGCGGGGGCCGATCGATTTTGCCGAGCTGTTGCTTACCCCGGGCGTAGGGGCGCGCACGGTGCGCGCGCTCGCTTTGGTCGCGGAGGTGGTGCACGGCGCGCCATGCCGTTTCAGCGATCCAGCGCGGTTCTCGCTTGCGCATGGTGGTAAAGATCGGCATCCATTTCCGGTGCCGCTGAAAGTCTACGACGAGACCATTCGCGTTCTCAAATCGGCTGTGCACAAGGCCAGGCTAGGGCAGGACGACGAATTGGCGGCGCTGCAGAAACTGGATCAAGAGTCACGGAAGCTCGAGCGCGTTGCGACCGGTCCGACGGTGGAGCGGCTGATTTCCGACGAGTTCGAGCAGTCACCGAGCTATGGCGGCCGCAGTGTCTTTGGCTGGGAGCGTCGCGATAAATCTGAAGACCGCGTTCCCCAAGTGTCAAGTTCGCGGTAAACATCTCCCGGGGGAAGCGGGACGATGGCCTTTGATGCGGACGTAATTGTCGTCGGTGCCGGACTTGCCGGCCTTGTCGCCGCAGTCGAACTGATCGACGCACAAAAAAAGATCATTGTTGTCGATCAGGAGCCCGAACAATCACTCGGCGGCCAGGCGTTCTGGTCGTTCGGCGGCATCTTTTTGGTCGACTCCCCCGAACAGCGCCGTATGGGCATTCGCGATTCCCGCGAGCTTGCGCTCAACGACTGGATGGGGACGGCGGCCTTCGATCGCGATGAGGATTATTGGCCGCGCCGATGGGCGGAGGCTTATGTCGCCTTCGCGGCGGGCGAGAAACGGTCATGGCTGCGCGACCGCGGCATCCGCTTTTTTCCCGTGGTTGGCTGGGCCGAGCGCGGCGGCGACAACGCCAGCGGTCACGGCAATTCAGTGCCGCGATTTCATATCACATGGGGCACCGGTCCCGGGCTGATCGCGCCTTTTGTTCAGCGCCTCGAGGAGGCGGCGAAGCGGGGTCTGGTCACGTTCAAGTTTCGCCATCGTGTCAACGAACTGACAAAGACCGGCAGGGTCGTTGACGGCGTACGCGGCGATATCCTCGAGGCATCGAACGTTGAGCGCGGCCGAAAAAGTTCGCGCACGGCGGTCGGGAGCTTTGAGCTAAAGGCGCAAGCGGTGATCGTGACTTCAGGAGGCATCGGCGGCAATCACCCGCTGGTGCGCCGGCACTGGCCGCAGCGCCTCGGGCCGGCGCCGCAGCACATGATTACCGGCGTCCCCGATCACGTTGACGGCCGCATGCTGGCGATCGCCGAAACCGCCGGCGGCACTGTGATCAATCCGGATCGCATGTGGCACTACGTCGAGGGCGTCAAAAATTGGAATCCGATCTGGACCGATCACGCCATTCGCGTTCTCCCCGGACCATCGACGCTCTGGCTTGACGCCCGCGGCAAACGGCTGCCGGCGCCGCTCTACCCCGGCTTCGACACGCTTCGAACCCTCAAGCACATTATGGCGACGGGCTATGATTATTCGTGGTTCATTCTGACGCGAAGAATCATCCAAAAAGAATTTGCATTGTCCGGGTCGGAGCAAAATCCCGACCTGACCGGCAAAAAGTGGAGCCTGGTTCTGGCGCGCGCGCGCAAGGGTATTCCGGCTCCGGTCAGAGCATTTATGGAAAAAGGCGAGGATTTTATCGTCGAGCGCGAACTGACGCGGCTCGTGGAACGTATGAACGTGCTGGCCGGCGCGCCCTTGCTCAACCTAAAGCAGGTCGAACACGAGATTGCCGCCCGCGACCTTCAGCTCGACAATCCGTTCTGCAAAGACGCCCAGATCACGGCTATTCGCGCCACCCGGCGCTATCTCGGCGACCGGCTGATCCGAACTGCGCGCCCGCACAAATTGCTCGACCCGAGTGCCGGTCCGTTGATTGCGGTTCGCTTGCGGATTTTGACGCGCAAAACCCTTGGCGGTTTGCAAACTGATCTCGACAGCCGTGTAATCGGCGCCGATGGCCAGCCGGTGTCGGGACTGTATGCGGCGGGCGAAGTTGCAGGCTTCGGCGGCGGCGGCGTTCACGGCTACGCCGCGCTTGAGGGAACATTCCTCGGCGGCTGCATCTTCTCCGGGCGCGCCGCGGGCCGGGCTGCGGCGCATGCCGTCGGCAAGTAATCAAGGAATGATCTTGAGTGCGCGTTCGGCGGCTTCCGCTATTCCGATTTCGCCGGCCGCGGCGGCTGTGACCAAGCCTTCCAATTCTCGCTCACCTGCATCGCGGATGCGATCGTGAATGGCGCGGCCGGCGGCTTGCGCGATCAGGCGGCGCATGCGGCGCTGGCGATTCTTTTCCTTGTCGCCGGCTCTGGACGCCAGCAGGCCATCGATGGCGGCGCACAGCACATCGACCCCCGCTTCTTTGATCGCCACGGTCTCGAGGACCGGAATGTCCTGCTTGTCCCTGCGCAGCATGAGCATGTTTTTGAGTTGATCGGTGGTGCGCTGCGCCAGCGGCAGATCGGCCTTGTTGACGACGAGCACGTCGGCGATTTCCAGCACGCCGGCTTTCATTGCCTGCACGTCGTCGCCCATATTGGGTGCATTCACTACGACGCAGATGTCGGCGATCTCGGTGACCTCGACCTCGGACTGCCCGGTGCCGACCGTCTCAACGATCACAACGTCACGTCCGGCAGCATCCATCACATCAACGATGCGGTGAATGCTCTCTGACAGGCCGCCGAGGTGTCCGCGCGACGCCACCGAGCGGATGAAGACGCCTGAATCTTCGGAGTGACGCCGCATCCGCACCCGATCGCCGAGAATGGCGCCACCGGAAATGGGGCTGGTCGGATCGACCGCGGCAACGGCGACTGTTTGCCCGCGCCCGCGCAGAGCACTGATATAGGCGTCAATCAAAGTCGATTTCCCCGCACCCGGCGCGCCGGTGAAGCCAATGACCGCCGCGCGGCCGGCTTTCGCACAAACACGCCGATGGATCAGGTTTGCTGTCTCGCCGCCGCTTTCCATGAGCGTGATGCATTTGGCGAGCGCCGCCGGGTCGCCGGCGGCGAGCCTTCTAACAATGTCACCCGCCGCTGGCGGCTGGCGCGTGGCCGCGGTTTCAGACAACGACGAGGGGATGCCCAAAGCCGAGCTCCTGACGGAGAAGGCTGACAATCTCACCGTGGGTGACGCCGGCTTCGGCGGCATCAACGATCCGCTCGTAGACATTTTCACGCGGGCTATTGGCAGCACGCGCCAGTGCATCGAGCGCGCGCCGTACGTCGGTTTGGCTGCGCTCCTCCTTGTAGGCCTTGAAGCGGGCGACGTGCTCATTCATCCGTTCGGGATCTGGGCGTTCCGTCGGCCGGCCGCGGAAATCGTCGTCGGCCTGGTAGCAGTTGACCCCGATGATCTTCTCGTCGCCACTTTCGACGCGCTCCTGGAAGGCCAGTGCCGATTGACCGATCATGGATTGAATAATTCCGGCTTCGGCCGCCTTGTACATGCCGCCGGCCTCATCGATCTTGCCGATCAGCGCCTCGATCTCGTGCTCCATCTGATCGGTCAGCGTTTCGACGTAATAGGAGCCGCCGAGCGGATCGATGACGTCGCACAGATGCGCTTCCTCGCGCATGATGTTCTGGGTGGCCACCGCAATGCGCGCAGTTTCCTCCGTCGGCGTGGTGATCGCTTCGTCGTAGGCGTCAGTGTGCAGCGATTGCAGGCCGCTCATGATCCCGGCCATCGCCTGCACCGCGACGCGGGCGATATTGTTCAGCGGTTGTTGCTCGGTGAGATCGACGCCCGAGGTCTGGCCGTGGAACTTAAAACGCCACGATCCCGGATCCTTGGCGCCGAGGCGCTCGCGCGCAAGCTTCGCCCAGATCCGGCGGCCGGCGCGGAATTTTGCGACCTCCTCGAAAAAGCTGATCGAGATGTCGAAGAAAAAGGTAAAGCGCCGGAGCACGACATCAATATCCATGCCGCGATCGATGCAGTCTTGCGCATATTGCAGCGCCGTGGAGATGGTGAACGCCATGGTCTCGACCGGGGTCGCGCCGGCCTGCTGCATGTGCTGGCCGACGACCGACACCGGATTCCAGCCCGGTACGTGCTTGCGGCAGAACTCGATGTGATCGAGCAGAACGCGCCGGGCGCCCGGCAGTGACAGCCGGTAGAACATGTGATTGGCGATGAAGTGCGAAAGATAGTCGCTCTGGTTCGAGGTGCCGGTGATCGATGTCCAGGGGACGCCACGCTTTTTGGCGACGGCGAGCATGAAGGCAAGCAGCGTGAACGGCGACGGGTCGTTCATCGCCGCGGAAATTTTGCCGAGCGGCACGCTGTCAAGCGCGCGGTCCATGTGATCGGTGGTGTTGATGACGGTGCCGCAGGTGCCGAGCAGCACCGGATCGACTTCATCGCAATCGACCCCGCGGAAGCCGGAATTGCAGGGCAACAGACTGATGGCGGTCGCGCCGGCATCAAGGATGACCCGCACGCGCTTGTTATAGTCCTCGGGTGTGCCAAGCCCGATCAGCTGGCGCTGCGTCCAGGTGCGGCCGCGATGCATGGTCGGATAAATGCCGCGTGTGAACGGGTACTGGCCGGGGAAGCCGAGGTTGTCGAGAAAGCTGTCGCCGTTCCAGTCGCGCGGCGTGTAAAGCGGCTTGATCTCGATCCGCGAGCGATTCCTGACAACGCGATCGCTGCCGATCTGGTTGTTGTAATCGGCGCGCCAGCGGCCCTGCGCCTGCTCGAAACCCGGAAGCGTCAGCTGGACAGCTTCTTTGCTCATTGGGCAATCTCCCGTAACTCGGCGTTTTTGATTTCGCGCACTTTGGCGGCGAGGTTGGCGACGTGTTCGATGATCTCGTCGCGCGCGGAGCCGGGTCCGAATATCGCGCTGACGCCCGCTTGGATCAGCGCCGCGCGCTCGTCCTCCGGCACGATGCCGCCGACGACGAGCCCGATATGCCCGAGGCCGGCGGTACGCAACGCCTCCATCAGCTTCGGCACGATGAGATGGTCGGTTGCGAGCGAACTCACCCCGATGACATCGACATCCTCCTCCATCGCGAGCTTCACGACCGCGCCGATCGATTGCCACGGCGGCGTGTAGATGACTTCCATGCCGGCGTCGCGGAGATAGGCAGCGACGATGCGGCTGCCGCGGTCGTGGCCGTCGAGCCCGATTTTGGTGACGAGCACGCGGGCAGGCGGCGACAGTTTGCTCGCCGTCATTTGCGGACTCGCGAGATTTTGACGCCGGCGAGGGCGCGAAGCGGCGCCAAAAATTCGCGCGCAATCGCGTGCACCGGCTTGCCGGCTTCCTTGTACCAGACCGGAGTCCAGTTCATCGCGCCAAGCAGGGCAAGGCGGGCGATCGTCGCATCGCGCTCACGCGGTAGTGTGATCGCGGAAAAATATCGGCCAAGGCGCGCTTCGTAACGGTCGCGCAATTCCTTCAGCTCGCCGGAAATCTCCGGCGCGTCGGTCGGCAGGATGCGAATGAGCACGCGGGCATAGGCGCTGGCGTCGAGAATGGACTCAAGATGCGCGGCGATGGCTTTTTCCAGCCGGGCCCACGGTTCGCGTTCGGCCGCGGCGGCTCGTTCGACCCGATCGAGCAGGCGCTGCACGCCCTCCTCGTACACGGCAAGCAACAGCGCTTGCTTACTGGCGACATGAAAGTAGATCGCGCCCGGCGTCATCGCGCTCGCAGCCGCGAGATCGCGCATGCTGGTGGCGTGGTAACCGCGCTCGGCGAATTGCGCCGCGGCGGCATCGAGCAGGGCCGGCCATCGGTTTGGCAGACGCTTGGTGCTGACTGCTGCTGGCACGCTAATCGCTCACAGTGTGGATCGCCAATCGATCGTTTAGCACATAATCAGAGGCGATAAAAGCTACCGCATAGCTTTGGCGGCCTTTTCCGCTTATCGCTGGGCGGGTAACTAAACGGTCGTTCTGTGCCGCTTGACCGTCAAAAGGTATGTAATATGCGAGACATATATCAGAGACCTTTGACGGCCGTTGATTTGGGGACATCACGATGGCGAGCCCGGTGCGCAAACAGGCCGAGCGGCAGAAGGCCGAGACCAGGAAAGCCGAAGCGCCGAAACCCAAAAGCGAGCGGAAAAAGCGCACCATCACCGAAATCCGCGAATTGAAAAAGACCGGCGAGAAAATGGTCTATATGTCGGTGCCCGATTACACGTCGGCGAAGTGGGCCGAAATGGCCGGTGTCGACGTCGCGGTAGTCGGCGACAGTCTGGCGATGGTCGCCCATGGCTACGCCAGCACCATTCCGGCGACCATGGACATGATGATCATGCATGCGCAAGCGGTCCGTCGTGGCGCGCCCAACACCTTCTCGCTCGGCTGTATGCCCTATCAGAGCTATCACACCGCGGAACGCGCGCTCGTCAACGCGACACGCTTCATGCAGGAAGCGCTCTGCGATGCGGTCAAACCGCAGGGCGGCAAATCGCAAGCGCATATCCTGCGTGCACTAGTCGACGCCGGCATTCCGACCGCCTCGCATATCGGCCTCACCCCGCATACCATCGCAATGTTCGGCGGCTTCAAAATTCAGGGCCGCACCGCCGACGCGGCGATGAAGATTCTGGAAGACGCCTTGGCGATCGAAGATGCCGGCTGTTTCATGCTCGAGTTTGAGGCGGTCCCGGCGAAGATCGCCAAACTCATATCCGAACAATTGACCATCCCGACCATCGGCATCGGCGCCGGCGTCGGCTGTGATGGGCAAATTCTGTTGTGTTACGACCTCCTGGGTGTTTTCACCGACTTCAAGCCGAAATTCACCAAGCGCTACGCCAAGCTGACAGAGGTCGCTGTCGCTGGCATCACGCAGTACATCAAAGAGGTTAAGGACGGCGCGTTCCCCGACGATGAGCATTCCTATTCGGTCAACGAAGCCGAATACGAGAAATTTGCGACGATGGTCGCCACACGCAGGCAGGTGTGACGTGCCGCGAACAGCGCTGCAGCGTCCGCGTTCTGCCCGGCAGGTGCCAGTAAAAGCCGGACGCGCCGCCGCAGCCGGCGTGGAGAGCTTGACCGAGCAGGCCTATCGGCAGATCGAGGAGCAGATAGTCACCCTGCGGCTGAAGCCCGGTGATGTGCTCTCCGAGCAAATGCTGTCCGCGACGTTCGGCATCGGACGTACGCCGGTGCGGGAGGCTTTGCAGCGGCTGGCGCAGGAAGGGCTGGTGATCATTTTGCCGCGCAAGGGCATTCTGGTGTCGGACCTCAACCCACGACGTCAGCTCCTTGTGCTGGAAGTGCGCCGCGAGCTGGAACGACTGTTGAGCCGCGCCGGCGCCGACCGGGCGACTGAAGAGCAGCGGGAGCGAATGCAAGAGATTGCGCGCGGCATGGACCGCGCCGCCAAGTCCAACGACGACATCGCCTTCATGAGGCTCGACCGCGAGTTCAATCGCCTTATGGTCGAGGCCGCGCACAACGACTATGCCGCGCGTTCGATGAAGCTTCTGCAGGGCTTGTCGCGCCGCTTCTGGTACATGCACTACCGGCAAGCCGCTGATCTGCCGTTGTGCGCGCGGCTTCACGCCAACCACGCCCGCGCGATCGCACGGGGTGACGGCGAGGCCGCCGCGCGCGCGAGCGACAAGCTGATCGACTATGTCGAAAGCTTCACCCGCGGCACGGTTTCGGTGTGAGCGACGAAGAGCGAATATGAAGATCTACGAAGGCAAGCGAACCATGGACGGCCTGGTCGTGACGGTCGACGGCGAAAGGCTGCCGGAGCATTACGAGGTGAAGCAGTTCACCAGGCGTGGCTTTGAATGGACCTATGAGGGAACCAGCCCTCAGCAGCTGGCGCTGGCCATCTTGTTCGATCATCTCGGGGACAAAGACCGCGCCATCGCGCTTTCAGAGCCATACATGAAGGAGGTGATCGCCAACCTCGACAACGATTGGCGGCTCACCGCGGACGAAATCGATACCTTTCTGAGCAAGGCCGGCGTCCATTAGAGCGGATGGCGCGGCGGATTGCGGCCGCCGTACCACCGTGATAGATGTGTGATATATCAGACTTGGAGGAAACGATGATCAGCCAGCGCCAAATCGAATTCCGGCGGGACTACCGCTCCCGCATCCTTGGCTGGTACGACGGTTACGTCCACCTCGTCATCATCTATGCGATGGGCGCCGCCGTCCTCTATGTTTACGTCGAGCACATTCACAATGTGACTGCGCTCGAATGGCTGACGGTCCCGCTCACCTTCCTGTTCACCAATCTGTTCGAATGGGCGGTGCACAAGTTCGTCATGCACCGGCCGGTCAACATCAAGGGCCTGCGGGCAATCTATGAGCGGCACACGCTCAATCATCACCAGTTTTTTAGTGACGATGAGATGCGTTTTCGCGACCATAAGGATTGGCGGGTGACGCTATTCCCGCCTTATGCACTCGTTGTCTTCATCCTGATGTCGATCCCCGCTGCAATCATTCTCGGCGCACTGTTTACCGCCAATGTCGGCTGGCTGTTCATTTCGACCACGACGGCCATGTATCTGATTTACGAGTTCATGCACTTCTGCTGTCACGTCGACGAGAACTGGTTTGTCCGCCATTTCCCGTTCGTCAACACGCTGCGTCGCCATCATACCGCGCATCACAACGCGCGCCTGATGATGGAAGTGAACATGAACCTGACCTTTCCGATCGCCGATTGGCTGTTCGGCACGTCGGACCTCGACCGCGGGCTCATCGGCACGCTGCTCAACGGCTATGACACGCGGTTCCTGAAGAAGAATCTGCGTGGTGCGCCACGGCTTCCGAACGAAGCCGCTGCCAATCCGGTCGGCGCCAACTAGTTCGCGGCGTTACGCTCATGCCCAACGATGTTAAAGGCATTCTATCGGCATCCGTTCTGATCGTCGCCGCCGTGCTCGCTTATTGGAGCGGATCGCCGGTTCGGCACGACTTCTCGACCTTTATCATGATCGTGGCCGTTTTGATGGTCGCGGCGATGTGGGTCTTTCCCGAAGCCGCCGGAAAAAAAGGCGAGCGCGCCAAATAGAGATGTTATGCCCGGGCGAGAGTCCGGGCATAACGCCGTGCGTGCCAACTCACGCCGCTACTTTGTGACGGGCAAGCTCGGCCTTATGCGGCGTTTGGCGGCAAAGGCGACCTCTATCTCAAAACGCTCTAGCGCTATCAGCGGAAGTCGCGCGACAAAACTATTGAATTACTCGCTGATCGACCATCGCTTCGGGTCTTTCTCACGCGCTTCTACGACGGTGCGCTCGAGATTTACCGGGCCGGCGGCGACGACGCGCGAGGCTGTTACTCGATTTCGACGGCGCCGGCGCAGGCGACCGTCGATCCGGCAATCCGCGAATTTCTCGACGACAGCATTCGCGGCACGGGTGCATTCCTGGCGGGGGTCATCGGTGAGGCGCAAAAGCGGGGCGAGATCGCGGCAACGGCAGACCCTTCTGCCTTGGCCCAAATCGCGACCGCCGCCTTGCACACCATCGCCGTTCGCTCTCGCGTCGGGGCGTCGCGCAAACAGCTCAAGGCACTGGCCGCGGCCGTCATCGATTTAATTTGCGGGCCGGAACGTCCGTGAGAGAGTTGCGTCCAAGCGCGACCAGCCATCAGGCGATCGAATGACGCCCCACACCGATCAATTGGTCAAGCTTTTCCCGGCTTTGCTTTAACGGCTCGCTCAATCCGTCATAGGTGATCCGGCCGCGGTTCATGACGATCGTGCGCGGCGAGATATCGAGCGCGAGCCGGGTATTTTGCTCCACCAGCACTAGCGTCAGCCCTTGCGCGTCGACAAGCCGCCGGACAGCGCGCGCCAGCTCCTCGACAATAACTGGCGCAAGTCCTTCCGACGGCTCGTCCATCAAAATGACGGCCGGATTGCCGATCAGCGCGCGGCCAATCGCCAGCATTTGTTGCTCGCCGCCGGAGAGTTGGCCGCCCCAGTTCTGCTGCCGTTCTGCAAGTCTCGGGAACAGCGCGAACACCGCCTCCATGGTCCACGGCCCGGGCCGCGCCGCGACCTCAAGATTTTCCCGCAGCGTCAGCGAAGGAAATATCTCGCGCTCCTGCGGCACGTAGCCCAATCCGGCCACAACCCTGCGGTAGGGCGGCAGTCGCGAGATGTCTCGGCCAAGCAGACGGATGCGGCCGCTGTGCAGTGTGGTGTGTCCCATGACGGTCGACAGCAGCGTTGTCTTGCCGACGCCGTTGCGCCCGATGATGGCAAGCGTTTCGCCGGCCTGGACCTCAAGCCGCACCTTCTCGAGAATCACGGTCTCGCCGTAACCGCCCGACACGTCGAGGAGCTCAAGCGCCGGGCCGCGGTCACTCATCGCGCGTCCTGCCGGCCTTCGCCGAGATAGACGGAGCGCACCCGCTCATCGGCCGCGATCTCTTCAGGGGTGCCTTCAGTCAGCACTTCGCCCGCCACCAGCACGGTGATGCGGCTGGCAAAGCGGAACACCACGTCCATGTCGTGTTCGATAATCAAGACCGTGATGTTCGGGTCGAGTTTCTCGATGACGTCGAGGATCAGATGGCTTTCTGAAGACGGCACGCCGGCGGCAGGCTCATCGAGCAGCAACAGCTTCGGCCGTTGCGCCAGCGCGATGGCGATTTCGACAAGGCGTTGCCGTCCGTATGGAAGCTCGCGCACGGGCTTGCAGGCGTCTCCTACAAGCTCGAGCGACTGCAGATGGTCGAGCGCCTCGTCGATGACTTGGGCTTCCTTTCCTGCGGATCGCCAAAGGCGATTGCAGGCGCCAGTACGCTCGCTGATTGCGAGATAGACGTTTTCCAGCACGGTAAGGCCGCGAAACAGCTGATTGACCTGAAACGTGCGGGCGATGCCGCGCCGGATGCGGCCCGCTTGTGGCAGCGGCGTGATCACGTCGCCATCGAGCAAGACCTCTCCGGATGACGCTTTGATCCTGCCGGTGATCAGATTGACAAGCGTGGTCTTGCCGGCGCCATTCGGCCCGATCAAAGCGTGCCGAGCGCCGCGTGGCAACGCGAGGTTGATATCGTTTGCGACTTGTAGCGCGCCGAAATTCTTTTGCAGATTTCTGATCTCGAGGGCGGGCACGGTCATCGCTGCACGCTCCAGGGCAGCGACCGGCCCATGCGCGCTAGTTTGCCGTACACGCCGTGTCGCGCCAACAGAACCACGGCGATCAAAATAAGTCCGATGCCGAATTGCCAGAATGCCGGACTAAGCTTGGCCAACTCGTTTTGCAGCACCATGTAGAGAACCGCGCCGATAAAGGCGCCGTACAGCCAGCCGGTACCGCCGAGGATGAGCATCATCAGCACCGCCGCCGATTGGTCGAAATCGAACACCCCGAGTGTTACAAGGGTATTGGTGTGCGCAAACAGCGCACCGGCGATGCCGGCGATACCCGCGGAAATCGTGTAAGCGACGACGAGACGCCAATGCACCGGCGATCCAAGCGCGTGCATACGGCCGACGTTCTCGCGGATGCCGACCAGTGCTTGCCCGAACGGCGAATAGACGATCCGCCGTACAACGTAGAACATAACCAGCAGCACGCCGAGGCAGTACAGATAGTAAGTGTGGCCGTAGAGGTCGTAATCAAATCGGCCCAACAGCGGTGCGATATTGATGCCGGGAATGCCGTCGTAGCCACCGGTAAAGTCGCGGAACAGATTGCCTAATTGCTGCAACATGATGGTAGTCGACAGCGTCAGCACCAACAGTGCCAGGCCGCGATAGCGCAGCAACAGCCACCCGGACAGAAAGCCGGCAATTGCGGCAACGATCGCGGCGCAAACCAGCCCGGAGATCGGCTCGGTCCAGTGCAGATCAACGAGCAATAATGCGGCCGTATAGGCGCCGACACCGAAGTAGGCCGCGTGGCCGAGCGTGACGATGCCGGCGTAGCCCAGAATGAGATCGAGCGAGAGCGCGAACAAGATCATGATCAGCGTCTGACTGCCCAGAACCATCTGATTGGGAAAGACAAAATAGGCGGCGATCGCCAAGAGCCACGGCAATGCTTCAGCCGCGCGAAGACGATCCCGCCGCGCCAAATACGCGACAGCATGCGTCCGCTCGGCTGCAATGACGCCGCCGGGGGAGGACGTAGGTGAGCTATTCGCGTCCATAGAGGCCTGCGGGCTTGATCAGCAGGATCACGACGGCGACCGCGTAAATCGCGAAGCTGCCGGCGTCGGCAAAAAGATATTTGCCCGCGGTATCGCAAATGCCGAGCACAAGTGCTGCGGCGAGCGTTCCCCACATGCTGCCGGAGCCGCCGACCGCAACAACAAGCAGAAAGAACACGAGGTAGATGATGGCGAAACTCGGTGTCAGCCCAAGAAGCTGAATCGCAAGCCCGCCGCCAAGCGCGGCCAGCCCGCTGCCGACCGCAAATGTGAGTGTAAACAAGCGGTCGACATTGATTCCGATCGACTGCGCCATACGCCGGTTGTCGACGGCAGCGCGGATCTTGGCGCCAATATTGGTCCGCTCGAAGCCGTACCAGAGAATGCCGACGAGGGCAGCACCGACAACGATGAGAAAGACCCGGTAGCTCGGAAAACTGCGCGCGCCGAGATGAAGTTCGCCGGAGAGATAAGCGGGAACGTGTATCGCTTTCGGCAGTGGCCCGTAAAAGTACGTGTAGGTCGCAATCGCCATGAAGGCGAGACCGATGGTCAGGAGCACCTGATCCAGCTCACTTGCACCATAGAGCTCGGAATAAAGCGTTCGCTCGAAGATGACGCTGGCGCAGCCGATAACCAGAAACGCGATAACGAGCGAAGCGAGGAATGGAACACCCCAGCTCGCAGTCGCCGTCATAACCAGATAACCGCCAGCCATGGCGAACGCGCCATGCGCGAGGTTGACGACGCCCATCAGCCCCATCGTGACCGAAAGCCCGACGGAGATGATGAACAGGAACATAGCCCAGGCCAGACCATCGAACAGGATGCTGACGATGGTGTTGACTAAGGGTGGCACGATTTATCCCGGGCTAGTTCTGTCCCCGCGTCGCGTTGGTCTTGCGAGGAAAGTGAATATCGCCCACCCGGCTACGAGCCGCAACGTCCCATCTTGAGAACCTTGCACTCGTCCTTCACCTGCGGGAATGTTTCCAGCACTTTGACGCCGAGTTTGCCGTCCGGCTTTTTGATGACTTCTTCGGCGTGCTCATCCTGGATGACGTCGCGCGTCTCCGGGTCGATCATTATCGGGCCGCGCGGCCCGTCATGCTTCCAGCCCTTGAGCGTGTCGATCACCTTGGCGCCGTCGTCGAGATTGCCGTGCAGTGTGTTGATGACGTGAAAGATCGCAGCCATCGTGTCCATTCCCGCAGCCGATTCAAAATCGGGATAGGAATCCGGCCCATAGGCCGCGTGCCATTCCTTGACAAACTCTTTGTTGATGGGTGTGTCGTAATCATCGGAGTAGCTCGACACCACGACCAGGCCGATTGCGGCGTCGCTCATGTGAGCGAGCTGATAGTCGGGAATCAGATCCATCGGGCCAATAAGCCGGATACCTGCCTGGCGCATACCGAGATCGCCATAGGTCTTCATCACGCCGCCAGCGTGCGAACCGGATGGAACGAAGACGTAGAAGCAGTCGGGGTGCTCGTCTTTCACCCGCTGAAAGAACGGGGTGAAGTCGGGTACCGGGCCGGGCGAGCCCATGCGGACCTGGTCGACGACTTTGCCTCCGGCTTTTTCGAAGGCGGTCTTAAAGGCAAGCATGGAGTCTTGGCCGGGCGGAAAATCGGTAAACCCGCCGGCTGCAGTTTTGCAGCCGTATTTTGTCGCCGCATAAGTGCCCATCGAATAGGCCGGGTCCCACATGCTGAACGAAAAGCGTACGATGTACGGCGAAAGATTGGTGATCCATGCGGTGCCCGCGTTGGAAATGAGCATCGGCATCTTGGCTTGAGTCGCCAGCGGCGCAGCCGCGATCGCCGATGGTGAGAACACGAAGCCCGCCAGCAGCTTCACCTTGTCGTTGGTGATCAGTTCGGTGACAACGGTCCGGGCGTTGGCGCCCGAAGGCGGACCTTCGTCGCGCTTGATCAGTTCGATCTTGTTGTCGCCGAGGTCCTTGGCGTGCAGCTTGACGTAGAGATCATAAGCCTTGTCGATCTGTTCACCCAGATCGGAATTGGGACCTGAATAGGGCAGCACCACGCCCACTTTGATCGTTTCTGCGTGGGCCGAACCCAATCCGCAAAAAGTGAGTGAAGCGGCAATTGCAACAATGAATTTCATGGCGAATCTCGTCGGCATGATTTCCTCCTGACAGAGCATTCTTCCGGGGCGGGCGCCCAAAGCGGTGCTCCTGATTTTCTATATTTTTGCACGCCGGTTTCATGATAGCAAAATCGCATCACTGCGAAACAAATGCCGCGGCGGTGTGACGCATCAGCGCGGCTGAATAAACGGATTGAGAAATGGTGGTTACCGAACGCATCGACGGCAGGGCGCGCGCGGACCGTTTGGTCGCCGAAGTAGCCGCCGCCACGGCAAAACTAAAAGTTGAAGCCGGCATTGCGCCGGGCCTTTGTGCCGTTCTGGTTGGCAACGATCCGGCGAGCCAGGTCTATGTCCGCAACAAGGGCAAAGCGGCGACCGCTGCAGGCATCCAGAGCTTTCAGGAGGCCTTACCAGCGACAACCAGCGAAGCCGAGCTTCTGGCAATTATCGCCAGGCTCAACGGTGACGATAGGGTCGATGGTATTTTGGTACAGCTGCCCCTGCCAAAGCACATCGATCCGCAACGGGTGATCGACGCCATCGATCCGCGCAAAGATGTTGACGGATTCCATGCCCAGAATGTCGGCCAGCTGTGGAGTGGCGGACAGCGCAAGGCGCTGGTCCCCTGTACGCCTTATGGCTGTCTGCTGCTGTTGCGCGACGTACTGCCGGCCTTGGCAGGCGCCGAGGCGATCGTGCTCGGACGCTCCAATATCGTCGGCAAACCGATGGCAGCGCTGCTGCTGGCCGAGAGTTGCACGGTAACGATTGCTCATTCGAAAACCCGTGATCTTCCGGCGGTCCTGCGCCGCGCCGACATATTGGTCGCAGCCGTCGGGCAGCCGGAGATGGTGCGTGGTGACTGGATCAAGCCGGGCGCCGTCGTCATCGACGTCGGTATAAACCGCGTGGCCTCTTCCGACGGGAAATCGAAACTTGTTGGCGATGTCTCTTTCGCGGAAGCTCAAGGGATTGCCGGCTCGATCACCCCAGTCCCCGGAGGGGTCGGACCGATGACTATCGCCTGTTTGTTGCGTAACACTCTCGTTGCCGCTTGTCGTCGCCGCGGCCAGGTCGCACCGGACATCTGAACGTTAAGGAAGTCCGTCGACATTGGAATATATGCATAATTGTCTAATTATTTCAATAATTTGCATGTTATAGTGACAGCTAAGCCAATTTGCTCGCCGGTCGGCGTCAAATAGCGATTGCCGTTTCGTTAGAAGAATTTTCACCGTCCCAATTGCAACGGCCGGAACCTTCGCATGCCGAACGCGTTCGCGTTACGGCTCAGGAGGAGTTGAGTGAAGGGGGAAGATTGAGGCCTGGCGGCCGAAGCGCGGCGGAGCTGTCGCGGTTGGCCGTTGTGGACGTTTCCCCGTCGCTCGCAGTCGCAGTCAGGTGCGTTCGCGGCCGCTCCCCTGGTCGGCGCTACGTGTTCGTACTCGGAGACATCGATGCCCCGCACTTCCGACGTAGCAGGCGCTGCAAAGAAGAACGGCGCCGCTGCCGCAGCAGCAACTGCTTCGCTCGCCCAAAACCAATCGTCGAATCTCAACGGCAGCGAAGCTTTGGAGCTGCAGGAACTGCTGCATGCGCTTCAGGCCATGCGCGTAGGCGACTTCTCGGTCCGCATGGCCGGGCACCGGGTCGGCGTCATGGGCAAGGTCGCCGATACCTTCAACGAAATCGTCGCCGCCAACCAGCGCATGGCAAAGCAGCTCGAGCGCGTCGGGCAGGTGGTGGGCCGGGAAGGCAAGACCCGTCAGCGCGTGCGCTTCGGCCTTTCCGAAGGCGCTTGGGGCGAGATGGAATCTTCGGTCAATTCACTGATTGATGATCTCCTCTGGCCGACGACTGAAGTAACGCGCGCTATTGCCGCTGTGGCGCAGGGCGACCTTTTGCGCACCGTTGCGCTCGACGTCGACGGCCGGCCTCTGAAAGGCGAGTTCCTCCGCTCGGCCGAGATCGTCAATACGATGATCAAGCAGCTCAACGTGTTCACATCGGAAGTGACGCGCGTCGCCCGTGAAGTCGGCACCGAAGGCAAGCTCGGCGGTCAGGCGCAGGTGCGCGAAGTGACCGGCGTGTGGAAGGACCTCACCGAGAGCGTGAACTCGATGGCCTCGAACCTGACCGCGCAGGTTCGCAACATCGCCGAGGTGACGATCGCCGTGGCCAATGGCGACCTGTCGAAAAAGATCACCGTCGACGTGCGCGGCGAGATTCTGCAGCTCAAGGAAGCCATCAACACGATGGTCGATCAGCTGCGCTCGTTTGCTTCGGAAGTCACCCGCGTCGCCCGCGAGGTCGGCACCGACGGTAAGCTCGGCGGCCAGGCAATCGTGCCCGGCGTCGCCGGCACCTGGAAGGATTTGACCGACTCGGTCAACGCCATGTGCGGCAACCTCACCGACCAGGTGCGCAACATCGCGCACGTGACGACGGCGGTGGCCCGTGGCGACCTCTCGCGCAAGATTACGGTCGACGTGCGCGGTGAAATTCTCGAACTCAAAGACACCATCAACACCATGGTGGACCAGCTCAACGCGTTTGCCTCCGAAGTGACGCGCGTGGCCCGCGAGGTCGGCACCGAAGGCAAGCTCGGCGGCCAGGCGCAAGTGCCCGGTGTTGCCGGGACGTGGAAAGACTTGACCGACAGCGTCAACTTCATGGCGCTGAACCTCACGGCACAGGTCCGCAACATCGCCGACGTTGCGACCGCCATCGCCGGCGGCGACCTGTCTAAGAAAATCACCGTCAACGTGTCAGGTGAGATTCTTCAGTTGAAGGAAACCATCAACACGATGGTGGACCAGCTCAACGCGTTCGCCGGCGAAGTGACCCGGGTCGCGCGCGAGGTCGGCACTGAAGGTCGGCTCGGCGGCCAGGCCAACGTGCTCGGCGTCGCCGGTACCTGGAAGGATTTGACCGACTCGGTCAACTCGATGGCCTCAAACCTGACGGCGCAAGTCCGCAACATCGCCGAAGTGGCAACATCGATCGCCAGCGGCGACTTGTCGAAAAAGATCACCGTTGACGTGCGCGGAGAAATTCTGGAGCTGAAAGATACCATCAACACGATGGTGGACCAGCTTAACGCGTTTGCTTCGGAAGTCACCCGCGTTGCGCGCGAAGTCGGCACCGAAGGCAAGCTCGGCGGTCAGGCCCTGGTGCGCGGCGTTGCCGGCACCTGGAAGGATCTGACCGACTCGGTCAACTCCATGGCCTCGAACCTCACCGGCCAGGTCCGCAACATCGCCGAAGTGGCGACCGCCGTCGCCCGCGGCGACCTCTCGCGCAAGATCACGGTCGACGTGCGCGGAGAAATTCTCGAGTTGAAAGACACCCTCAACACCATGGTGGATCAGCTCAACGCCTTCGCCGCCGAAGTGACGCGCGTTGCGCGCGAAGTCGGTACCGAAGGCAAGCTCGGCGGTCAGGCGCAGGTGCCCGGTGTCGCCGGCACCTGGAAGGATCTCACCGATTCGGTCAACTCGATGGCCGGCAACCTGACGGCGCAGGTTCGCAACATCGTTGAAGTGACGATCGCGGTCGCCAATGGCGATTTGTCGAAGAAGATCACGGTCGACGTGCGCGGCGAAATTTTGCAGCTTAAAGAAACGCTGAACACGATGGTCGATCAGCTCAACCGCTTCGCCGGCGAGGTGACGCGCGTTGCCCGCGAGGTCGGCACTGAGGGCCGGCTCGGCGGTCAAGCCAACGTGCCCGGCGTCGCCGGCACCTGGAAAGACCTCACCGACTCGGTCAACTCGATGGCCGGCAATTTGACCGCCCAGGTCCGCAACATCGCCGAAGTGACCACCGCGGTGGCCCGTGGCGACCTGTCGCGCAAGATCACCGTCGACGTGAAGGGCGAAATTCTGGAGCTGAAAAACACCATCAATACGATGGTCGATCAGCTCAACGCCTTTGCCTCGGAAGTCACGCGCGTCGCGCGCGAAGTGGGTACTGAAGGCAAGCTCGGCGGTCAGGCACAGGTGCCGGGCGTTGCCGGTACCTGGAAGGACTTGACCGACAACGTCAACTTCATGGCGTCCAACCTGACCGCGCAGGTGCGCAACATTGCCGAGGTGGCGACCGCCATCGCCGGCGGCGATCTGTCGAAGAAGATCACCGTCGACGTGCGCGGCGAAATCCTGTTGCTCAAGGAAACGCTCAACACCATGGTCGAGCAGCTTCGCTCGTTCGCGGCTGAAGTGACGCGCGTCGCCCGAGAAGTGGGTACCGACGGCAGGCTCGGCGGCCAGGCCGTGGTTCCCGGTGTGGCAGGCACCTGGAAAGACTTGACCGACAACGTCAACCTGTTGGCGGCAAACCTCACCACACAGGTGCGCAACATCGCCGAGGTGACGACGGCAGTCGCCCGCGGCGACCTGTCGCGCAAGATCACCGTCGACGTGAAGGGCG
The DNA here is from genome assembly GCA_963791955.1 of uncultured Alphaproteobacteria bacterium. GTDB lineage: Bacteria > Pseudomonadota > Alphaproteobacteria > Rhizobiales > Xanthobacteraceae > BOG-931. The sequence goes on along the minus strand of CAWBUO010000008.1, from coordinate 337,010 downwards.
AGATTCTGGAGCTGAAAAATACCATCAACACCATGGTCGATCAGCTCAACGGCTTTGCCTCAGAAGTCACGCGCGTGGCGCGCGAAGTCGGCACCGAAGGCCTGCTCGGCGGCCAGGCGCAAGTGCCGGGCGTCGCCGGCACCTGGAAGGACTTGACCGACACCGTGAACGTGATGGCCGCCAACCTGACCGAACAGGTGCGCGGCATCGTCAAGGTGGTGACTGCCGTCGCCAACGGCGACCTCAAGCAAAACCTCGCGGTGAAGTCGAAAGGCGAGGTGGCCGCGTTGGCCGAAACCATCAACAACATGACCGACACGCTTGCGACCTTTGCGGACCAGGTCACGACCGTGGCGCGCGAAGTCGGCGTCGAAGGCCGCCTGGGCGGGCAGGCCAACGTGCCTGGCGCGGCCGGCACGTGGAAGGACCTGACCGGCAACGTCAACCTCCTGGCTGCGAACCTGACCACGCAGGTTCGCGCCATCGCGGAAGTGGCAACCGCCGTCACCAAGGGCGATCTTACGCGCTCGATTCAGGTTGAAGCGCGCGGCGAAGTGGCCGAGCTCAAAGACAACATCAACACCATGATCGACAATTTGCGGCTCACCACTGACCGCAACACCGAACAGGACTGGCTCAAAACAAACCTGGCGAAGTTCACCAACATGTTGCAGGGACAACGCGATCTGACCACCGTCGGCCGGCTCTTGCTCTCCGAATTAACGCCGCTGGTGAACGCCCATCAGGGCGTGATCTATCAGATTGAGAACGAGGAAGAGCCCGCGCTGAAGCTCCTGTCGGCCTACGCTGATGACGGCGCCAACGGTCATGCGCAGACGCTGCGCTTGGGCGAAGGCCTTATCGGCCAGTGTGCAGTCGACAAACGCCGCATGCTGATTACCGAGATGCCGGACGACACCGTGCCGATCAGCTCGGCTTTGTTCAAAGTGAAGCCGCGCAACAACATCGTGCTGCCGGTCCTGTTCGAAAGTCAGGTCAAGGCGGTGATCGAGCTGGCCTCGCTCCACGAGTTTACCGCGCTGCAGACGATGTTCCTCGAACAGCTCACCACCTCGATCGGCATCGTGCTCAATTCGATTGAAGCCACGATGCAGACCGAGGGTCTGCTCAAGCAATCGCAGCAACTCGCCGGCGAATTGCAGGCACAGCAAAGGGAGCTGCAGCAGACCAACGAGCAGCTCGAGCAAAAGGCTCAGCAGCTGGCCGAACGCAACGTTGAAGTCGAGCGCAAGAATCAGGAAATCGAGCAAGCGCGCCGCGCCCTGGAAGAAAAGGCGACTGAGCTGGCGCTGACCTCGAAGTACAAATCCGAGTTCCTGGCCAACATGTCGCACGAGTTGCGCACGCCGTTGAACTCGATCCTGATCCTCGGCCAACAGCTCACCGAAAATCCTGAGGGCAATCTCACTGTCAAGCAGGTCGAGTTTGCGAGAACCATCCATGGCGCCGGTACCGACCTTCTCAATCTCATCAGCGACATCCTCGATCTGTCGAAGATCGAGTCGGGCACCGTCACCGTAGACGCGGAGGAGATTTTCTTCTCGAACCTCGTGGACATGGTCGCGCGTCCATTCCGCCACGAAGCGGAGACGCGTCAACTTTCGTTCGACGTTCACGTCGATCCGAACCTCGGCCGCAGCATCACCACCGACTCCAAACGCCTGCAGCAGGTGCTCAAGAACCTGCTGTCAAACGCCTTCAAATTCACCGGTCAGGGCGGCGTTCGGCTTAACGTCTCCGCGGCGCTCGGCGGCTGGAGTGCGGGACATCCGGTTCTGGGCCAGGCGTCGGGCGTCGTGGCGTTCGAAGTTTCCGACTCGGGTATCGGCATTCCGCTCGAGAAGCAGAAGATCATCTTTGAGGCCTTCCAGCAGGCCGATGCCTCGACCAGCCGCAAATACGGCGGCACCGGTCTTGGTCTTGCCATCAGCCGGGAACTTGCGAGCCTGCTGGGCGGCGAAATCCACCTGCGCAGCGCGACAAACGCCGGATCGACCTTCACGCTTTATCTGCCGATCAAGTATGTCGGTTCGAGCACGGCGCCGCGTCCGGCTGCCACCAGCGCGGTCCCCGCACCTGTGGTATCGGTCGAGCGCGCAGCCGAGCAGATTCCCGACGATCGACTGGAAATCCAGCCGGGCGACGGCATCCTGCTCATCGTTGAGGACGATCCGCATTATGCGCGCATCCTCCTCGATCTGGCGCGCGACAAGGGCTTCAAGGTTCTGCTGGCGATGCGTGGCGATGACGCACTCGATCTGGCCAAGCAGTACCAGCCGACAGCGGTATCGCTCGACGTCTTCCTGCCCGACATGCTGGGCTGGAACGTGCTAAGTCAGCTTAAACAAAACCCGCTGACGCGCCATATACCCGTGCAGATCGTCACGCTGGACGAAGATCGCCAGCATGGCCTTGCCCGCGGCGCGTTCTCCTTTGTGACCAAGCCGACGACGCGTGAAGGCATTTCCGACGCGCTGACCAAGATCAAGGACTTCTCGCAGCCGCGACGGCGGCGTCTGCTTGTCGTTGAAGACAACAAAGCCGAGCAGATGGGCATCCGCGAACTGCTTGGTCACGACGACATCGAGATCGTCAGTGCCACGACGGGTAAGGAAGCGCTCGATATCCTGCGTCAGGACACCTGCGATTGCGTCGTGCTCGACCTGCGTCTGCCGGATATGTCCGGTTTTGAGGTGCTGGAATGCATGCGCGGTGAACAGACGTTGGCCGACATACCGGTTGTCGTGTTCACAGGTCGCGAACTCTCGGCTAACGAGGACGCGCAGCTACACACGATGGCGCGTAGCATCGTCGTCAAGGGGGTTGAGTCGCCGGAGCGGCTGCTCGATGAGACCGCGCTGTTTCTGCACCGCGTCTTCGCCAACCTTCCGGCTGAAAAACAGCGCATGCTGGAGCGGCTTAACTCATCAGATGAGGATCTGGTCGGCCGCACGGTTCTCCTGGTGGACGACGATTCGCGCAACATCTTCGCATTGTCGAGCGTGCTGGAACGCCGCGGCATGCACGTTCTGACCGCGACCACCGGCAGTGAGGCGATTGAGCTGGTCGAGCGGACGCCGGAACTGGCAATCGTCCTGATGGACATCATGATGCCGGAAATGGACGGTTACCAGACCATCGAGAACATCCGCGGTAATGCCGCTTATCGTCGTCTGCCCATCATCGCCTTGACGGCAAAAGCCATGAAGGGCGACCGCGAGAAATGCCTCGAGGCTGGCGCCTCGGACTACCTCGCCAAACCCGTCAACACCGAGCAGCTTCTATCCGCGCTGAGGATGTGGCTCCATCGCTAAGCACCCTTCTCATGAACGATAAAGTCAACGTCTTATTGGTGGACGACCAGCCTGCAAAGCTGTTCGCCAATGAGGAAATTCTCCGCGATCTCGGCGAAAACCTCATCAAGGCGTCGTCGGCTCGGGAAGCGTTGGAATTTCTGCTCAAGAACGATGCCGCGGTCGTGCTCATCGATGTCTGCATGCCGGAGCTCGACGGTTTCCAGCTTGCGGCGATGATCCGCGACCACCCGCGTTTCCAGCGAACGGCGATCATTTTCATCTCCGCCATCCAGGTGGAGGATGTCGACCGGTTGCGCGGCTACGAGATGGGTGCGGTGGACTATGTGCCGGTGCCGGTCGTGCCGGCGGTGCTGCGTGCCAAGGTCAAGGTGTTTGCAGAGCTTTACCGGAAGACGCGGGAGTTGGAGCGATTCAATTCCGAACTGGAGCGACGCGTAGCAGAGCGCACCGCGGAGCTCGAAGCTTCAAACGCGCGGCTCCTCCACAGCGAACAACAATTGCGGCTGGCAACCGAGGCCGCCGAAATCGGTCTTTGGGACGTCGACAATGTGACCGATACGCTGTTTTGGCCGTCGCGGGTCAAGGCCATGTTCGGCATATCGCCGGACGTCCCGGTAAGCATGGCGGATTTCTATGCCAATCTGCATCCCGAGGATAAGGAAGCGACCGTCGCGGCCTACGCTGCGGCTTGCGACCCGGAACAGCGGGCGTTCTACGACGTCGAGTACCGCACCGTCGGAAAGGAAGACCGGGTCATTCGTTGGGTGGAAGCGAAAGGCCGAGGCGTGTTCGACGCGAACGGAAAATGCGTCCGCGTGATTGGCACCGCCATTGACATCACCAAACGCAAAGAAGCTGAAGAGCGACAGGATCTGCTGTCGCGTGAGGTCGATCACCGCGCCCGCAATGCGTTGGCTGTCGTGCAATCAATTGTCCGGTTGACGCACGCGAGCAGTGTCGATGGCTATGTCGCGGCGGTCGAAGGCCGCATCAAGGCGCTGGCACGTGCTCACGCGCTGCTTTCGGACTCGCGCTGGCATGGCGCCGATCTCGATGCTCTGGTGGCGGAGGAATTGGCCCCATATCGGTTGATCGAGGCGGAAAAGGTCAAGATCAGCGGACCGAAAGTGTCACTGTTGCCGCATATGGCCCAAGGGCTTGCGCTGGCGCTGCATGAGATGGCGACCAACGCCGCCAAACATGGCGCATTGTCGTCGATGGCAGGCAAGGTGAGCGTTACGTGGCAGGCGCAGCCGGAGAGTTCTGGTCCTGCAATGGATCGAGACCGGCGGTCCGCGGATTGTGCCGCCGCCGGCCCGCAGCTTCGGCCTGAACGTGATCCGCGCCAGCATCGAGAATCAGCTTGGCGGCAAGGCGACTTTCGATTGGGCCCCCGAAGGGGTGAGGTGCACGTTGTCGATCCCGCGGCGAGAGACGACTATCCCGGGTCCGTCGAAGAAGACCGGCAACGGCGCGGATAACGGTCCGGCGCTGGCCAAGATCGCCTACGGCAGGCGTGTGCTGGTGGTCGAGGACGAAGCTCTCGTCGCCATGATGATCCAGGAGTTTCTCACGGAATACGGGCACGCCGTTGTCGGTCCCATCGGCCGGGCGTCCGACGCGCTGGTGGCGGCCAAAGAGACCGACTACGACGCCGCCATCCTCGACATCAATCTCGGCGACGGGATGGCTTATCCGGTAGCCGAAATCCTGGCGGCTCGCGGTGTTCCATTCGTTTTCGTGACCGGGTACGAGGCCGATACCGTGGACCATCGCTTTAGTCACGTGCCTGTGCTGCAAAAGCCGATCGAACGACAAGCGCTGCAGAAGCTGTTTGTGCCGGGCTTGAACGACGGCGCTGTGGCCGCTCCGGCGGCCTCCGGCGGAGCAAAGGCGCGCGTCCGCGCCTAGGCAGCCCATCCCGCTAGGCTCATTCGGGCCTACACCGATTAATGTCCTCAACTTTAAGCAGGGCTGGTTTCGTGGCGCGCCAGATCTTAGGATCGAAGCGGGTTAAACGGATGAGTGCACGATGAATGCCATTGCCGCCGAAAAAATTGAAACCTTGAGCGCCTGCGTCGGGAATTACCCTCACACCAAGGCGCTCAAGAGCGGCGACATCAAATCCGATCGGGTGGCGTTGAACTTCACGGAGGTCAGCCCCGTCAATCGCGCTTTCATGATGATGGTGCGCGAGCTGAAATTCGACGTATGCGAGATGGCGATCGTCACCTATCTTCAAGCCAAGGCTTACGGCAAGCCGCTCATGCTCCTGCCGGCGACGATGCTGGCGCGCTTTCAGCAGGGCGCACTGCTTTACAATTCCGAACGCGGAACACTGAAGGTAGAAGATCTGCCCGGCCGCCGTGTCGGGGTGCGCGCCTTCTCGCAAACCACCGGGGTTTGGATTCGCGGCATTCTTTGGAAGGATTACCGGCTCGACCTCGGCAAGGTGAAATGGGTAACGTTTGAGGATGCCCACGTGGCCGAGTACCGTGATCCGCCCGGAGTTGAACGCGCGGCTGCCGGCAAAGACATCACCAAGATGCTGCTCGACGGCGAACTCGATGCCGCTATTTTTGGCGGCGATATGCCGACCGATCCGCGTCTGAAAAGCGTCATTGCCGATGTCGAAACGGCGGGAAAAGACTGGTACGCCAAATACCGCACCGTGCCGATCAATCACATGGTGGTCGTTAAGGAGAGCCTCTCGAAGTCGAATCCAGACGCCGTCCGCGAGATATTCCGCATGTTGCTCGCAAGCAAAAGGGCCGCCGGCTTACCGAAATCCGGCGCGATCGACTTCGCCCCGTTCGGCTTCGATGCGGTCAAAACGGCGCTCGATCTCATGAGCAGCTATTGCCTGGAAATGAAGCTTATTCCGAAGCGCTATTCAGTCGAGGAATTGTTCGACGACACGACGCGGCAGCTGCAGGCGTAACAGACGTTGTCGTGCCTCTACGGCGACCTGGACGGACAAGGGCAACGCAAGATCAGGTCGCGACGCTCGGCGTTGTAACCATGAATTTAGCGATTGAACCCATGATCGATCAGCACTCCTATTATAATGCCTGCCAACGCGGCGGCGATGCCGATCGAAACGGTTTCGGCGACCGTCCTCACGATGCTGCGTTTTGCAATTCGCGCCCGTCCGATGCCAAGCACTACCAGCAGGGCGAACGTTACCGCGCCTGAGATGACGCGCGCTTGGGGAATCGGAGCAAAAACAAACGGCAGGATCGGCACCGCCGCCGCGAGAAAATCGGCGAGCAGCATCCATAGTGCCTGCTCCCAGGGATTCAGTGGTGCATCGGGAGCGCCTTGCAGCGCGAGCAGGAGACCTCTGAAAGCCTGGCGATCGTGTCGTACGGCGCCGGCCAGCGCCGCCGATTGCTGCGGCGTCAGCCCGGCCTTCGCCAGCCGCTTCGACAGTGACGCTGCAACAATCCCCGAATCGGCCGTCAGATCGGCACGCAGTAACGCGCGATTTGCTTCGGCCTCGTCGCGCGTTGTCTCGACGTCCAGGTAGGCGCCCGCCATCATGGAGACGGCTGCCGCAACCGCGCCAGAGGCCCCGGCAATAAGAACGGTGGCAGTATTCGTCGTCGTTGCGGCTACGCCAAAGATGAGGCCAAAAATCGAAACGGTGCCATCTTCCATTCCAAAGACAATGGTGCCGGCAGAATCGGCCAAGGAGTTGCGCAGCCGCTTCAAGGTTGAGGCAACCGTCATCTTGCGTCCTTCTCCGCCGGCCGGCTATGGCTCCAATTCAGCGCGACCGGAGGTGAAACGCTAGCGAGCTGCAGCAGTGAGAGCGTGAATGCGGTGTATTAAAGTACCCTGAAGAGACCAACTGGAAAGCACAACATGGATGTATTCGAAGCGGTCGTCTCGCGACTCTCCTGCCGCTGGTTTCTCGACAAGCCGGTCGATCCCAAACTCATACGCGAGCTCATCACCTGCGCCGCGCGCGCAGCATCCGGAGGCAACCTGCAGCCGTGGCAGGTTTACGCGCTCACCGGGACGGCGCTCGGCGAGCTTAAACGCCAGGTGGCCGATTACGTTGCCGCGCACGATCCGCGCAAAACGGAGGCCGAATACATGGTCTACCCCAAGACCATGTGGGACCCTTACAAGTCGCGCCGCGAGCATCATGGCGTTCAGCTCTACGGCGCCCTCGGCATTCCCTACGACGACGCGGAGCAGCGATTTCAGCAGCACAAGCGCAACTACGAATTTTTCAACGCGCCGGTCGCACTGTTCATTGCCATCGACCGCAAGCTCGGTCCGGGCCAATGGGCCGATCTCGGCGGCTATATCCACACGCTGATGTTTCTCGCCCGCGGCTACGGCCTCGATACCTGCTCCCAGGAATCCTGGGCGCGCTTGCACCATATCGTCCGGCCGTTTGTGAACATGCCGCCGGAGCAAATGTTGTTCTGCGCCGTCTCCATCGGCCATGCCGATCACGCTCACGCAGCGAACAGCTTCCGCTCACCGCGGGCTCCCGCGGCGGATTTCTGCTCGTTTCAAGGCTTCGACTAAGGGCCGTCCGGTCGCTTGCAGCAGCGAATTTACGTATTAGCTTCAATGTGATAGATTTAAACAAATCAGGCAGGAGAGCGCGGCGATGGGCCTTGAAGGATTGGGATATGTCGGCATCCGCGCCAAGAATCTCGACGATTGGTCGACCTACTGCACGCGCTTCCTCGGCATGCAACTCGTGGACAAAAGCCGCGGCACTCTGGCGTTGCGCATGGATGACCGCAAGCAGCGTGTGATCATCCACGCCGACGAGGACGAAGGCCCTTCCTTTTACGGCTGGGAAGTTCGCGATGCCGGCGCGCTCGACGCGCTGGCGGCGCATCTGGAAAAATCCGGCGTGAAAGTGGCGCGCGGCCCCCGAGCGCTTGCGGAGGAGCGGCGCGTCAAGGATTTGATCGTCTTTGCCGATCCGATCGGCAACCGGCTTGAAGCCTTCCACGGCGCCGAAGTCGCAATCGAGCCATTCAAGCCCGGGCGCTCGATCTCAGGATTTCGCACCGGTCCGCTCGGTATGGGTCACGCCGTCCTGACAACCGAACGTATCGATGAGGTCGTGCCATTCTATACCGACATTCTCGGCTTTCGGCTCAGCGATTATTTCGTCCGTCCATTCAAGGCGTATTTCTTCCACGTCAATCCGCGCCATCACAGCATCGCCTTTATCGAAACCGGCAAGAACGGGATTCACCATCTGATGTTCGAGCTGTGTTATCTCGACGATGTTGGTCAGGCTTACGATCTGGCACTGCGCAAGCCGGAAATGATCGGCACCACATTCGGCCGTCACGCCAACGACCACGTCACTTCATTTTATTCGTGGTCGCCATCGGCGTTCCTGGTCGAATACGGCTGGGGCGGCCGCACTATCGATCTCGAAAACTGGACGCCGCAGGAGCGTAAAGACGGTCCGAGCTTGTGGGGCCACGATCGCATGTGGCTGCCGCCGGAAAAGCGCGAAGAGGCCCGTGACCTGCGGATCAGTGTCGCCGAGGCCGGCGGCCGCGTCCCACTCAACGTCATGGACGGCAATTACTTACGCGCGAGCGATGTGTGCCTGTGGTGGAACGCCAACATCGCAGCGCGCAAGACCGGCTGAACCGGCGACAGTCTCGTCGACTTCGTCGAGGTGATGCGCCGAGACTAGCTGCGCCGGGCGGCTGTCCAGTGGCCGGCACACTCGTTTGTCGAGGTGTGCCATTGTCCGCGGCCGGCGTCGTGGGTCAGCTTGCCGGTCCCGCTTGCAGAGCGTCCGTTTTCCTGAACGGTCACGTGGATGCCGCCAGCGTGGGTTACCGCGCCGTCAAGCTGATAGCTCATTTCACCCGACTTCACCCGGCCGTCGACGATTCGAACCGCGTAACGCAGAGAATGTTGGCAATCGCCACGGACGGTGACAATGTCCACGTTCCAATCACCATCATAGATAGTCCGCCCGGCTGCGTCGGTTGTGACACTCGCGGTCGTCGCGGTCAGCGCGGCAAACATCAACGTAAGAATCGAGTGCAGGACGCGTTTCATCAACTTACCCCTGGTTCCACTGTTAACCTTGGCAATCTTGGGAGGTTGCTCGATCTAGTCGCCTTACATGCCGCGCCGTTCTGCCACCCATTGACCAGAACACTCGCCCTTGGCAGTACGCCATTGTCCACGGCCGGTCCCGCGCCTTAGCCGGCCAACGCCGCTCGCGGACTGGTCACCCTGCCAGACAACTACCCTGATCGTGCCGTTCGACCCTACCACGCCGTTAGCCTGGTAACTTGGATCGGGCGAAAACACCCTACCACTGGAGATTCGCAGCGAGTAACGGTAGGCTGCGCCGCAATCGCCACGAAGTGGTTGAATTAAAACGCTCCATACCCCGTCGAACGCGCTGACGCGCGCGACGGCCTTTGTCGGAACGCTCCCGATTCCGACCAGCAGCAAGGTCACGGTAACGACCAAAATCCTGCGCAGAACGTGCGTCATCAATTCACTCCAGATTTCTCATTCTGACTCGACTGCGGCGGCGGCCCGCTTGGATAGGGCGGGGGTTCATTGCTGAAAGGCGCCGCGCTTCGGCCTTGGTCGTAGCCGGCTTGGAACAGCGGCCCCATGTAGCCGGGATCAAACGGACCCTTGCTTGGTGCGTTGAAGTTTGGGGGGATAGCGGCGACGTTGAAACCGACGCCACTGCGTTTGGCGACGGCATAAGCAATGTCGAGCATCAATCGCGTATCGATCTTTACCGCGGCGCCGACTGCCTGGGTCAGGATCGTCGGCAGAAAACGGTCGACGACTTGGAAGTCTCGTTCCAGCCCGGTGTTGATCACGACGTAGAGCTGCGTCGCGGGGAGCCGAAAGTCGCTGGTGGGTAGCAGCGAAGGTCCTGGGGCGACGAAAAACTGGCCGCCAATGCCGCCATCCACGTGCAATTCAGCAAAGTGCTTGCCGTTTGCCTCGACATTAATCAACACCGGCGGGAACGCTCCCGGAACAGCGGTCGAAGCGAGCAGCACGGTTCGAAACAGCGCGAGCGCATCCGGTCCGCCGTGAGCGGCGATCGCGCCCATGTTCCAGATGACGGGGCGTTCGGCGTCGAGATCGAAAGTCGCAATGAACAAACGGCGACCGCGACGGTGTTCGGCCGCGACGTCTTCGAGCAGGGCCGGCGTGACCTGCTTGGCAATGGTATCCTTGAGCGGCCACGAATCGACGAAGCTTTCGGAGCTTCGGCCCGCCTCGAATACGTCGGCCGCGCTGACCTTGGTGTAGTTGCTGCGCAAGGCTTCGTCGTAGCGCTTTCCGGCAAAGACGAAGGGCGCCATCAGGGCGCCGGTGCTGACGCCGGTGACGACCGAATATTCGGGACGCTTTCCCGCGGCGCTTAAGCCAACCAGCAAACCAGCACCGAAGGCGCCGTCGCCGCCACCGCTGGAAAGAACAAGCCACGGCCCGGGCTGTGCTGGCAGCGCGTTGATAAAGTCCGTCGTTGAATCTGCCCAGAAACGAGCATCCGGCATCCCTGGAACCGTGGCGACCGCATCTTCGGCGGCGGTGAACGGAGTGCGCGGCGGGGGTTGCTGGTCGCTCGACGCGGTCGAAGGTGAAGCGGCCTTCTTTCCACCGTGCGCCGACGCGACCGGTTTGGCGTTGTCTTGCGCGGCCGGCTTACCGTGAGTGGCTTTAGCATGATGATGGGGCGGCTCGGACAAGCCCTGCGAAAACACCGTCGTTGACAGCGCAAGGCATGACGCAAAAAACAGGGCTGCAGCCGCAGCTATGGCCGATCGCGTATGTATGATCATGGCGGTTGAGGTCCGAATTCCACAAAAGGCCCGGGCCGCGTTTGGTTCCCGTCATTCGGCTACGGCTGCGCGACCTCGGGCAGATAAGTTCAGGTGAATGGAACTTCAATTGGCCTCAATGGGGAACTTTTTCAATTTTGAAAATGACGCAACTTTGCACCGGATCTACTGCGACTGCGCGCTAAGCGTGTCGGTTCGCGACGAAATTCGCACCGTCGATGAGGATCGCGGCAGCCGGTCCGAAAGGGGCAAGCGCCTGTTCGGCAGCGGCGACAAGTTCTCTCAGCTTGGCCTTCGCGCCGGCGCCGCCGAGCACGCCGACCATGGTCGCCTTGCCCGCCACCGCATCCTTACCGGTCTGCTTGCCGACAAGGGCGGGGTCGCCTTCGAGATCGAGGAGATCATCAGCGATTTGGAAGGCTTGACCGACGGCAGAGCCATACCGCTCAAGCGCCTGGCGCTGCGCAGCCGTCGCCGATCCGAGCATGCCGCCGGCTTCGCAGGCGAATCGCAACAGCGCGCCGGTCTTCATTGCTTGCAAAGTGCGGACTTCGCTTTCGCCGAGCCGCTGTGGCCCATTCCCGGAGAACCGGCCTTCGGCGGCCAGATCGAGCATTTGCCCGCCTACCATGCCGCCTAAGCCGGCCGCGCGCGCTAGCGCGCTCACGAGCTCAATCCGCACCGCCGGATCGGGATGGGTCTCCGACCTCGACAGGATGTCGAAGGCAAAGGTGAGGAGTCCGTCGCCAGCGAGAATGGCTGTTGCCTGATCGAACGCCTTGTGCGCCGTCGGTTGTCCGCGCCTGAGGTCGTCGTTGTCCATGGCCGGCAGATCGTCATGCACCAGGGAGTAGCAATGCACGCATTCCAGCGCTGCCCCGGCCATCAAGGCCTGCGGCCGCGCGACATCGAATAGCGTAGCGGATTCTACTACCAGAAAGGGCCGAAATCGCTTTCCGCCACCGAGGCTCGAATAGCGCATGGCCTCCATGAGACGAGCCGGACGGCTCACTTCGCCGTCCGCCGTCGTCGCCGACAACAGTTGATCAAGCAATTTGTCGGTATCTTTGGCCGTAGCGTCGAGGCGCGAGAGAAAAGCGCTGCTTTTTTCGTTCATTGTTTCATTGCCGAGTGGCTTCATTGCCCGGTGCTTCCCGCGTGCCCAATAGGCCCTATCAGTCCTATAATTGACCTCCTGAGCAGCCCGCAGCGTGGGCGGCTCAGCGTTGACATCCATGAATAGCCGACCCCTTCAGCCGACAGGGACTATCTGTGACGATCGAGCTTATAGCGTCAATGGTGCTGGCTATCTGGCTGTATCTCCTGTTCGGCCGCGGAGGGTTTTGGCTAGGCAGGGAGCGTGATGCGGACCTACCGGCGCGAGCGGGCGCTTGGCCTGCGGTTACTGCCGTCATTCCGGCTCGCGATGAGGCCGAATGCGTCGGCGCCACTGTCGCGTCACTGCTGCGGCAAGATTACGCCGGCAAATTCTCGGTGATCGTCGTTGATGACCAGAGCAGAGACGCGACCGCGCGGGTCGCGCGCGACGCCGCCGCGGCGCTCGATGCTGCCGAACGCCTCATGGTATTGTCGGGGCGGCCGCTGAATGCGGGATGGACCGGAAAGGTATGGGCGCAGCACCAGGGCGTCGAGGCAGCGTCCGATGTACCGCATCCGCCCATGTACCTCCTCTTTACCGACGCCGATATCACTCACGCCCCGGATTCGCTAAAAGCGCTCGTCGCGCGCGCACAGTCGGACGGCTATGCGCTCACCTCGCTGATGGCGAAACTGCGTTGCGAGAGCTTGGCCGAGCGCATGTTCGTCCCGGCCTTCATCTTCTTTTTTCAGATGCTCTATCCGTTCGCCTGGTCGAATAACCCGCGCCGCACCACCGCGGCTGCGGCCGGGGGCTGCATGCTGGTGCGCCGCGACGCGCTCGCCAAGGCCGGCGGCATGGCGGCGATCCGCGGCGCGTTGATCGACGACTGCACGCTGGCCAAAAAGCTAAAAGCACATGGCCCGATCTGGATCGGATTGACCAATCGGGTGCATAGCGCCCGCGCCTATCCGGCGATCGAGGATATTCGCCACATGGTCTCGCGCACCGCTTACGCGCAACTTCGCTATTCGCCGCTCCTGCTTGCGGGGACCATCTTTGGATTGGCGATGACGTACCTCGCGCCGGTCGCTCTGGCGATTTTCGCAACGGGTGCGGCGCGTCTTCTTGGGATTGCAGCGTGGGCCCTGATGGCGTTGGCTTTTCAGCCGACCCTGCGCTTCTATGGGAGATCAGGACTTTGGGGCCTGGCGTTGCCGGCGATTGCCGCGACCTATATGGCGTTCACGCTTGATTCCGCCTATCAGCATGCCCGCGGTCGTGGCGGCATGTGGAAGGGCCGCGCCCAAGGCAACGTCGAAGCCAAGGTCGAAGCCAACCTTGAAAATAGTGTCGAAGGCAACATTTCGGAATTGCGATGAATGACGCCAGTTCCATGCGTTCGGGGAAGGGTGACCGGGATGAGAACTTTCCGGTCGCGTCGTTCCTCATTCATCCGCGCCATCGCCAGGTGATTCTGGCGTTCTATAATTTTGTCCGCACCGCTGACGATATCGCCGATCATGCTGCACTTCCGCCGGACGAGAAGCTTGGCCTGCTCGATCGCCTCGAGGCCGGCCTTGTCGGTGGCAACAATGAAGACGCGGTCGCGGTTCAGCTGCGCGACGCACTTGCCGCGCGAAGCCTTTCGCCCCGACATGCACAGGATTTGCTCGCCGCGTTTAGGCTCGATGTGACCAAACTGCGTTATCACGATTGGGACGACCTCATCAGTTATTGCTCGCTGTCGGCGATGCCGGTGGGTCGTTTCGTCTGCGACGTACACGGCGAGAGCCGCGCGGTCTGGCCAGCCAATGACGCGTTGTGTGCGGCATTGCAGATCATCAATCATCTGCAGGACTGCAAGGACGATTACCGCAATCTCGACCGGGTCTACGTTCCGCTCGACACGCTTGCCTCGTGCGGCGCGAGCGTTGAAGCGCTCGGCGCGCCTCGGGCATCGCCGGCGCTGCTTGCGGGTCTGCATGGTCTCGCCGAACGGACGGAACGGCTTCTCTGCGAGAGCGACAGCTTTCCACTCCTGATCAACGATCGCCGGCTTGCTCTCGAAGTCGCAGTTATCAATACGCTTGCTCATCGGCTTACGCGCATCCTCAGGTCGCGTGATCCTTTGTGCGATCGCGTTCACCTCTCCATGCCCGCGGTCGCTAGCCTCACGATCATCGGCATCCTGTCCGCCGTATCCCGGCGGCTTGGCCGGCGTCCTTCCGCCGTGACACAAAAGCCGCGGGGTGCGTGAGTGAACGCACCAACCCCGGCGGCCGAGCGGGCTTCCCGCAGCTCGTTTTATACCGGCATGCGCATTCTGCCGCGCGCCCAGCGTGAGGCGATGTTCGAAATCTATTCGTTCTGTCGCGCTGTCGACGACATTGCCGACGATCCAGGTCCGCGCGAGCCTCGCCGCGAGCAACTGGCGGGCTGGCGCGCCGACATTGATGCGGTCTATCGCGGCGCACCGCCGCCGCAGCTCAGCGGTTTGGCGCAAGCGGTGCGCACCTTCGACCTGCAGCGCGAGGATTTCATCGCCATCGTCGATGGCATGGAGATGGATGTGATCGCCGACATCCGCGCACCGGACCGCGCGACGCTCGATCTATATTGCGACCGCGTGGCCTGCGCAGTCGGTCGTCTTTCTGTTCGCGTGTTCGGCATGGAGCGCGAAGCGGGTCTTGCGCTCGCGCATCACCTCGGTCGTGCGCTTCAGCTGACCAACATTTTGCGCGACCTCGACGAGGATGCTTCGCTGGGACGCCTCTATTTGCCGCGGGAGGCGCTGCACGCGGTAGGTATTGAAGCGACAGATCCGGCAAAGGTGATTGCCCAACCGGCGATCGCCGATGCGTGCGCGACTATCGTTGCGCTGGCGAAAGCCGAGTTCGCCGCCGCCAATACGATTATGAAAAAAAGTCCGCGGCGGGTGGTGCGGGCGCCAAGAATCATGGGCGAAGCCTATTGGCTTATTCTCCAGTTGCTGATTGCTCGCGGCTTCGCGCCGCCGCGCGTGGCCATTCGCCTGCCCCGCGCGAAACTCGTCTTTATCGTGTTGCGCAATCTCGTGTGAGCGGATGAGCGGAACGGTCCACATTATTGGCGCCGGCCTTGCCGGTTTGTCCGCCGCCGTAGCGTTGACGGCGCGCGGCAGAACCGTTGCCGTGCATGAGGCGACGGCATTCGCCGGCGGCCGCTGCCGCTCCTATCATGATGCGTCGGTAGGGATGACGATCGATAACGGCAACCATCTCTTGCTTTCCGGCAATCGGGCGGCGCTGGACTATCTGCAAAGCATCGGCGCCCAAGATCGATTAAAGGGTCCGGAAAAGGCCGAATTCTCTTTTGTCGATCTTCCGAGCGGTGAACGCTGGACGCTGCGCTTCAACGACGGTCCGGTACCCTTCTGGGTTTTCGATTCGCGCCGGCGGGTGCCCGGGACGCGACCGCTCGATTATCTGCCGCTGGCGCGGCTCCTCTGGGCGCCAGCAGGCAAAACCATCGGCCAGGTCATCGCCTGCAAGGGAACGCTCTATGAGCGGTTGGTTGAGCCGCTCATGCTTGCGGCGCTGAATATTGATGCGCCTCAAGGGGCCGCGCGGCTCGCGGGTGCGATCGTTCGCGAGACACTTGCCATTGGCGGCCGCGCTTGCCGTCCGCTGATCGCGCGCGAAGGATTGGGCGCGACGTTGATCGAGCCGGCGCTGGCGTTGTTGCGACAACGCGGCACCGCGGTGCGCTTCGAGCATCAACTGCGCGCCATCCGTTTTTCCGGCGAGCGGATCGAGGCGCTGGAATTTGGTGGTGAGACGATCTCGTTGGACGCCACCAACTCGGTGGTGCTCGCGGTTCCGCCTTACGCCGCCACAGCAATGGTGGACGGGCTCAATGCGCCGACCGAATTTCGCGCCATCGTCAACGCGCATTTCCGGATCGAGCCGCCCGCGGAATTGCCGCCGATCCTCGGCGTGCTCAATGCCGATGTGCAGTGGATTTTTTCGTTCCCGGGCCGCGTGTCGGTCACGATCAGCGCCGGTGATCGTCTCATCGACACGCCACGCGAAGAGTTGGCCAAAAGAATCTGGAATGAGGTTGCACGCGTGACCGGCCTGCCGGCCGCGCTGCCGCCCTGGCAGATCGTACGCGAGCGCCGCGCGACGTTCGCGGCCACGCCCGCCGAGGATGCCAAGCGGCCCGGCGCTGCAACGCGATGGCGCAACCTGGTGCTCGCCGGCGATTGGACAGATACCGGGTTGCCCGCTACCATCGAAGGCGCGATCAGATCGGGCAATCGCGCCGCTGATTTGATCGCAAAATCAACATGAACGATACACTCGAACCGACAACGCTTCGCAATCCGCTCGACGACGCGCTTGAACGGCACATCCAAAAAGGCACGGAAGCGCTTTTGGCGCAGCAACGTCCCGACGGCCATTGGGTGTTCGAACTCGAGGCCGACGCGACCATTCCCGCCGAATACGTACTGCTGCGGCATTACCTCGGCGAGCCGGTCGATGCTGCGCTTGAAGCCAAAATCGCGGTCTATCTGCGCCGCATCCAGGGCGATCACGGCGGCTGGCCGCTGTTCCGCGATGCCGACATCGACATCAGCGCCACGGTGAAGGCCTACTTCGCACTCAAGATGATCGGCGATTCCGTCGACGCCGATCACATGCGCCGTGCGCGTGAAGCGGTTCGTGCCCGCGGTGGCGCCGAGCGCGTCAATGTATTCACCCGCATCATGCTGGCCTTGTTTGGGTTCATTTCCTGGCGCGCCGTCCCGGTGATGCCGGTCGAGATCATGCTGTTGCCGAAGTGGTTTCCATTTCATCTCGACAAGATTTCCTACTGGAGCCGGACCGTCATCGTCCCTTTGCTGGTGATGATGGCAAAGAAGGCGCGCGCGCGTAACGCCAAGGGCGTGCGCATTGACGAGCTTTTTCTTGATCCGCCGGAGCGAATGGGTCCCGCGCCAAAGGCCCCGCAACAGAAGGCGTCATGGTTCTGGTTCTTCACCGGCGTCGACAATGTTTTGCGCGCGACCGAGCCGTATTTTCCCTGGCGCACCCGGCAGCGGGCCATCGATCGCGCCGCCGCGTGGGTCACCGAGCGATTAAACGGTGAGGACGGTCTTGGCGCGATTTTTCCAGCGATGGCGAACAGCGTGATGATGTTCGACGTGCTCGGTTATCCGGAAAATCATCCGCTGCGTGCGATCGCCCGCCAATCGGTCGAGAAGCTTTTGGTGGTGCACGACAAAGAGGCCTACTGCCAGCCCTGCGTTTCGCCGATCTGGGATACCGGCCTTGTGTGTCATGCGCTTCTGGAGGTTGGCGGCGAGCGCGTGGTCGGCGACGTCAAACGCGGCCTTGATTGGCTCGTTCCGAAGCAGGTGCTCGATGTCCGCGGCGACTGGATCGCGCGCCGGAGCGACCTTCGCCCGGGCGGGTGGGCCTTTCAGTACGCCAATCCGCACTATCCCGACGTTGACGACACCGCTGTGGTCGCCATGGCGATGGATCGCCAGCAAAAACTTGTCGGCCGAAAGGATTTTGACGGCAGTCTGGCGCGCGCCCGCGAATGGATTCTCGGCATGCAGAGCGAGAATGGGGCCTGGGGCGCGTTCGATGCCGACAACGAATATTATTATCTCAACAACATTCCGTTTGCCGATCACGGCGCTTTGCTCGATCCGCCGACCGAAGACGTCACCGCGCGCTGCCTGTCGATGCTGGCGCAGTTCGGCGAGACCATCGAAAACAGCAGGATTGTGGCACGGGGCGTCGACTATTTGCGCAAGACCCAGCTCGCGGAAGGCAGCTGGTACGGTCGCTGGGGCATGAATTACATCTACGGCACTTGGTCGGTGCTGTGCGCACTCAACGTCGTCGGTTTTGATCGCAACGCGCCGGAAATGCGCAAAGCCGTGGATTGGCTCACCGCCATTCAGAATGCTGACGGCGGTTGGGGCGAGGACGGGTCGAGCTATAAGCTCGACTATCGCGGTTACGAACGCGCGCCGTCCACTGCATCACAAACGGCTTGGGCGGTGCTTGGCCTGATGGCGGCAGGCGAGGTCGATCACCCTGCGGTCGCCCGTGGCATCAAATATTTGACCGACACCCAAGGGGCGGACGGTTTCTGGAATGAGCCGCGCTATACCGCGACGGGTTTCCCGCGCGTGTTCTATCTGCGCTACCACGGCTATTCGCAATTTTTCCCGGTATGGGCGATGGCGCGCTATCGCAATCTCAAGCGCACCAACGCCCGCGCTGTGGTCTACGGGATGTGAGGGCGCGGCTTACGCCGCGCTGGCCGACGTCTTCGCCGCCGCCTTGGCGGCCTCCTTGGCCGCCTTCTCGCGCGCCTCGTTGGCGCGCATCTGTGACAGCGTCTGCTGCACCTGACCATCGAAGACATACTTCGCCGGCCGCTGGTTCGTCATGTCGATTTCCGGCGCCATCGGTCCCTCGGTCTTCACGCCGCGAACGGACAACGCCAGCGCCTGCAGCGGGTGCTGTACTATCGCCTCCGTTGCGGTCGCTTCGTAGCCGCAATGGGCCATGCAGTTGGCGCACTTCTCGTACCGGCCGGTGCCGTAGGCGTCCCAGTCGGTGGTCTCCATCAATTCGGTGAAAGTCTTGGCGTAGCCCTCGCCTAGCAAATAGCAGGGCTTTTGCCAGCCGAAGATGTTGCGCGTCGGCATGCCCCAGGGCGTGCAGTGGAATTCCTGGTTGCCGGCGAGGAAGTCGAGGAACATCGTGGAGTGCGTGATGTTCCACTTCTTGCCCTTGCCCAGCGCAAACACGCTGCGGAACAGTTCCTTGGTTTTGCGCCGATTGAGGAAGTGCTCCTGGTCCGGTGCCCGCTCATAAGCGTAGCCGGGCGAAATTGAAACGCCGACGCCAAGCTGTTCGGTGAGGTCCAGGAATTTGGCGATGTCTTCAGCCGGATGACCGTCATAAACCGTGCAGTTGACGTTGACGGTGAACCCTTTGGCTTTGGCAGCCTTGATGGCATCGACGGCCTTCTCGAAGCCGCCTTCCATGCACACCGATTTGTCGTGGTGCTGCTTCAGCCCGTCGAGATGCACCGAAAAGAACAAATACGGTGACGGCTCGAACAAATGCAGCTTCTTTTCCAGCAGCAGCGCATTGGTGCACAGCGAGACGAACTTCTTGCGCGCCACGATGCCTTTGACGATTTCGCCGATCTCCTTGTGGATCAGCGGCTCGCCGCCGGGAATGGCGACCATCGGTGCGCCGCACTCGTCGACCGCATCCAGACACTCCTGGACTGACAGGCGTTTGTTCAGGATTGCGTCGGGATAATCGATCTTGCCGCAACCGAAGCAGGCGAGATTGCAACGGAACAGCGGCTCCAGCATCAGCACGAGCGGATAGCGTTTGCGGCCGGCAAGGCGCTGCCGCATTACGTATGTCCCGACGGCAACTTTCTGTCGCAGTGATACAGTCACAATAGCTTCCTTCTCGATGCTGCCCCGGTATGGTCCGCAGGTTAACCGCCCGGTTGAAAACTAGACTTTCTCCGTCGCCCGCTGCGCCACGCGGCCATCCGTCAGCTCCGGCGGCAAACGAAACTCGATGGTCTCCTGGCGGCCGGTAAGTTCGGAAACCTGAACCGGCCCGAGCCGCCGCAGCGCGTCGATGACATCTTCAACCAGTACTTCAGGCGCCGACGCACCGGCGGTGATGCCGACCGTCTCCGCACCGTTGAACCAATCCGGCTCGACCTCACTGCCATCGGCGATCAGATAACAGGGCGTGCCAACTTCATGGCCAATTTCGCGCAGCCGATTGGAATTGGAACTGTTCTTGGCGCCAACCACCAGGATAACATCCACGAGCTTCGAGAGTTCGCGGACCGCCGTCTGCCTGTTCTGCGTGGCGTAACAGATGTCGCGCGTCTCCGGACCGACGATGTCGGTAAATCGGCGATGCAGCGCTGCGATAATGCCGCGGGTATCATCGACGCTGAGCGTGGTTTGCGTGACGTAGGCCACCGGAGTGTCGTGCGGCAGATCGAGCGAAGCGACATCGTTCTCGGTCTGGACCAAATTGACGGGCTCGGAGATTTGACCCATCGTTCCTTCGACCTCGGGATGCCCGGCATGGCCGATGAGAATGAGCCGGCGCCCCTGCGCCACGTAGCGCTTGCCCTGATTGTGGACCTTGGTGACCAGCGGACAGGTCGCGTTAAGGACCGGAAGCTCACGTGCCGCGGCTTCTTCCTCGACGCTTTTGGCGACGCCGTGAGCGCTGAAGATGGTGACAGCGTGAGGCGGAACTTCGGAGAGATCCTCCACGAAATGAGCGCCTTTGGCCTTTAAGCTCTCTACGACATGCTTGTTGTGGACAATTTCGTGGCGCACATAGACCGGCGGGCCATATTTCTGCAGCGCACGCTCGACGATCTCTATGGCGCGGACCACGCCGGCGCAAAAACCGCGCGGTTGGGCGAGAATTACCTTCATCAATAACCTCAATAACCCTCCGGCCGGATACCGGACTGCGGCCTTGCGCCGCAAGGGCACGGTGGGGCCGTCCACCATGCTCCATGTCCACTACTTTGGCCACAAGGCCATGCCAGCTAATTTGGCCACGATGCCAAGACTATCAATCCCAATACTGTATCAACCAGGCAACCGGCACCAAGCGGCCGGAACCATCACAAGGTTCCCCCATTGGGCAACCATTGAGCACAAATATGCTTGTTGTCCAGTGCGCTAGGCCGGCCGGGGCGTGCTGGGGCGGTGCCGGTTACGGCCGCCCGACTTGCCAAGATTAGGAAAATATCCATGATTTCACTTTTGCGCCGTTTCGGGGCATCTAAAGCCGCTGCTGCTGGCCGGGGGAATTCGAGAACCCGCAGCGACGCGCCGTTTCCCGCGCCGCGCCGGTTGTATAAGTCCGCAGATATAAAGCGTGTGCCGCCGTTTCACCGATCTTTTGACGCCTCAAACCCCAGTTCGCCCCATTCACATCTGCATCCCATGAAGACGATTACTACTTTTGTCATCCGCGCGATTGCCTTCTGTATCCGTTACCCACGATGGGTAACTGCCGCGGCGATTCTCATTGCGGTGGTATCGGCCTGGTACGCCGCTACCCATTTTTCGATGACGACGGATATTAATCAGCTGCTGTCAGGCAACAGTCCCGCGCGGCAGCGGGAACTGGCCTTCGAAAAGGCCTTCCCGCAATTCGACACCATCATCGCGGTTGTTGACGCACCGACGCCCGAGCTTGTTCAGGCGGCGACAAGCGCGCTTGCAGCACAATTGTCACAGGAGAAAAATCTCTTCCGTTCCATCGAAGAGCCTCAGGGCGGTTCCTTCTTTGGACAGAACGGTCTGTTGTTCGTGCCGACCGAGCAACTCGGACAGCAGACGAAGATGCTGACCCAGGCGCAGCGGCTTATTCAGGTGCTGGCGGCCGATCCCAGTCTGCGTGGTGCTCTCCGTGCCTTGCAGTTTGGGTTGCTTGGCGTGCAAAGCGGCAAGCTCAAGCTCGATGAGATGCAATGGCCGCTGACGCTTGCGGCCAACACAATCGACCAGGTCAATGCCGACAAACTAGCGACCTTTTCCTGGCTGGTATTGGTTCAAGGTCACGAGCCCAAGGGTAACGACCTGTTGCACTTTCTGAAAATCCAGGCCGTGCTCGACTATTCAGAGCTTGAGCCGGGCCTCAAGGCGACCGACGCGATCCGCAAGGCAGCGGCGGATCTCAAGCTCGACTCCACTTATCACGCGCGGTTGCGCTTAACCGGCCCGGTGCCGATGAACGACGATGAGTTCGCCACGATCAAGGAGAACGCGGCGCTTAACGCCGCTCTGACCATTGCGGTCGTGCTCTTCATCCTGTGGATGGCGTTGCGCTGGTGGCGCATCATCCTCGCAGTGTTCATCAGCGTTGTGGTTGGACTTTCCATCACCGCGGCGCTCGGCCTGCTGCTGGTTGGCGCGCTCAACCTGATATCGGTGTATTTTGCCGTGCTGTTCGTCGGCCTCGGTGTCGATTTCGGCATTCAGTTCAGCGTCCGCTATCGGGCGGAGCGGCACGAAGTCGATGGTCTTCATGAGGCGCTCCTGCACGCAGGTCGGCGTGCCGGCGCGCCGCTCACGCTTGCGGCGCTCGCCACAGCCGCAGGCTTTCTCGCGTTCTTGCCGACAGCTTACAAAGGGCTCTCCGAGCTTGGCTTGATTGCCGGCTTTGGCATGTTGATCGCATTTTTCACCAGCATCACCTTGTTGCCGGCGCTGTTGAGCCAATTCAAGCCGCGGAGCGAGCCGAAGCCCCTTGGCTATGCCTTCCTCGCACCGGTCGATGACTTTTTGGAGCGTCATCGCACGCCTATCCTCATCGTGACGGTGCTCGCCATTCTCGGCGCGTCGCCACTGCTCTATTGGCTGCGGTTCGATTTCAATCCGATGAATTTGCGCAACCGCAATGTCGAATCGGTTGCGACCTATATTCAACTCGAGAAGGACGGGAACGGCGGTTCCAACAACATCGCGGCGCTGGAGCCGTCGCTGACGGTAGCTGATCAGGTGGCGGCCAAGCTCAGAGCGCTTCCACAGGTGGCGCGCGTAACGACGCTATCGACCTTCATTCCGGACCAGCAGCAGGAAAAGCTGCCGCTGATCCAGGCCGCTGCGGAGACGCTGGATCCCGCGCTCAATCCGCCCAAGATGAGCAATCCGCCGACCGACGCGGAAACCGTCAGCGCGATCAATTCGACGGTTGATGCGCTCAATAAGCTCGCCGCCGCTGCGCCTGGTCCAGGCGCCGATGCGGCAAAGCGCCTGTCCGCGGGGCTTGGCGTGCTCGGGAAGGCTGATCAGGGCGCGCGCCGGCGCGCTGAAACAGCATTCGTCCAGCCGTTGCAGACCGCGCTCGACGATTTGCGTAACCTTCTCAAGGCGAAAGAGGTCACCCGAGAAAATCTTCCCCACGATCTCGTCGACCAGTGGGTTACACCGGACGGTCGCGCTCGCCTGCAGGTCACGCCCAGCGGCAACGGCAACGATAATGCGACACTGCGGACGTTTGCGCACGACGTACAGAAAATCGAGCCTGACGCAACCGAAGGCCCGATTTCGATTCTCGAGGCCCGCCGCACCATCATCGCCGCTTTCCTCGAGGCCGGCGCATTCGCGCTGCTGTCGATCGCCGTTTTGCTGTGGATCACTCTGCGACGGGTCGGCGACGTCATGCTGACGCTCATTCCGTTATTGGTGGCGGGCGTCGTCACGCTGGAAATCTGCGTCGCGATCGATATGCCGCTCAACTTCGCCAACATCATCGCGTTACCGCTATTGCTTGGCGTTGGCGTCGCCTTCAAGATTTATTACATCATGGCCTGGCGCGAGGGGCAGACCAGGTTGTTGCAATCGGTGTTGACGAGAGCCGTGACTTTCAGCGCCTGCGCCACAGCGACTGCTTTCGGAAGCCTGTATTTCTCGTCCGATCCGGGAACGTCCAGTATGGGCAAGCTGCTTGCCATCTCGCTGTTGACGACGATGACCGCAGCGGCACTGTTCCAGCCGATATTGATGGGCAAGCCGCGCCAAGAAGAGGCGGTCGCGCACGCCCGCCGCAAGAGCCTTGGCGTCACCGATTAGGCGGCCTTGAAGCGGGCAATATGTTTCTAAGCGCCGTTCTGGATCAATGCCGCAGGTCCAGCTTCGAACCAGTCTGGGATTTGCGCACGGGCGTGGGAGTTGGGGGCGGCGCGGGATTAAAGCGAGGATCGATCTCGTTATAGGCGGATTCC
The DNA here is from genome assembly GCA_963791955.1 of uncultured Alphaproteobacteria bacterium. Classification (GTDB taxonomy): domain Bacteria; phylum Pseudomonadota; class Alphaproteobacteria; order Rhizobiales; family Xanthobacteraceae; genus BOG-931. The sequence continues at coordinate 312,936 of CAWBUO010000008.1, read as the reverse complement.
GGCAGCCGCGTCCAAATCCGATCTTGGCCAAACAATGAGATGCCGAGATAGCCGCGCACCACCAGCGTTTGGCCGTCCGGTTTCAGCGTCATCTTCGCACTGTAAACGTTGCCGTTGCGCGGATCGAGGATGGTCCCATCCTTGTAGGTCATGCCATCCCGTTTCATGCCGCGCACGATGTCGAGACCCATCCAGGGCTTGTCGCGGCGATCGTCTTTGCACTTATCGCAGACGACGTCGGGGCGTTCGCCGGGCTTTAGGTACATCCTGACGATCGTCCCATCAAAGACGCCGTCGTGATCACGGAACAGAAACCAGCCGGTCGGCTGGCCGGTGTCCGGGTCGGTCGATTGCCAAAGTCCGGCGGCGGTCAGCTCGACGCTGCCGGCGTTGCCGGCGCCGAGAAGCCACAGGAGCGCGACCGCAACCAACAAGTGTCTTGCGTACATCTTGCGTTCTCCAGAAACTCAATCGTCCAAGTTCTCGTCAATTCCGTCAAGCCACGCGGCGCATACGGCGGCCACATGATCCACAATGAGAGGGCAAAATCCTGTCGCAATGGGCGTGCTTTTGCGGCTAATCCGGGTGCTTGATTGGACGATTTTTCCGCTTGAACGCGGCGTGATCCCCACTCATCGTACCGCCCACCAGGATTTAACATATCCCCGGACGCCGTGCAGATGCATGATCCGGAATCAATACTGACAAGGGAAAAGCGCGACCATGGCGAACAAGATTATCATCAGCTGCGCAATTACCGGTTCGATCCATACTCCGACGATGTCGGATGCGCTGCCAATTACGCCCGATCAGATCGGGACCCAGGCGATCGATGCCGCCCAGGCTGGTGCCGCGATTCTGCATCTGCACGCCCGCGACCCGAAGGACGGCCGTCCATCGCCTGACCCAAACGTGTTCATGCAGTTCCTGCCGCGCATCAAGCAGGCGACTGATGCCGTCGTTAACATCACCACCGGTGGTGCCGTGACCATGACGGTCGAGCAGCGCATGTCGGCGGCCATGCAACTGTCACCCGAGATGTGCTCGCTCAACATGGGCTCGATGAACTTCGCGCTTTACCCGATGGCGCGGCGCTACAAGAACTGGAAGTATGACTGGGAGGAGGGCTATCTCCTCAACTCCGACGCCTACATTTTTCCGAACACGTTTCGTGACATAGAAAAAATCTACAAAGCGCTGGGCGAAGGCCATGGCGTGAAATTCGAGCACGAGTGCTATGATACCGGCCACCTTTACAATCTTGCCCATTGCATCGACCGGGGCCTGTTCAAGCCGCCGGTGTTCCTGCAGCTTATTTTCGGCATTCTCGGCGGCATCGGTCCGGATCTCGACAATCTGGCGTTTATGAAGCGCACCGCCGACCGCTTGTTCGGCGATCAATATCTGTGGTCGGTGCTTGCTGGCGGCCGTCACCAGATGAACTTCTGCACCAGTGCCGCCATGATGGGCGGCAACGTCCGCGTCGGGCTTGAAGACTCGCTCTATATCGGGCCCGGCAAGCTCGCCAAGAGCAATGCCGAACAGGTGGCAAAAATCCGCCGTATCGTCGAGGATCTCGGCTACGAGATCGCGACGCCCGCCGAAGCGCGCGCGACGCTGGGTCTAAAGGGCGCCGATCGCGTCAAGTTTTAGCTTTAGCAGCGCTGACCGCTTGACCCTGCGGGTAGCACGACGCTACATCCCGGACCCTGGAATGGGCGGTTAGCTCAGCGGGAGAGCACTTCCTTGACATGGAAGGGGTCGCAGGTTCGATCCCTGCACCGCCCACCAGCCTCCGCTCGCGAAGCGAGTTAAAGGCCGCCATGCCGAAGCCCGGAGGGTGGGTACCGTTCACGAGCTACGGCCGGGCTAGCCAACCTGACCCGCCAAGCGCACCGCGGGGCGCGCCTGGCTGACGTGTCTAAAGCGCGCAGAATTCCAATCTCGCGGCGTCGCCGCCGAGGGCATTCGAGGCGCTACGCCTAACCTTTAAGGTGCTTGTTGCATTCGCTGTAATAGCCGCCGCCTTTTTCAATCCACTTCAGACCGCCATTTGCGCCGCTTGCCTTGTTGGCGTGGTATTGATCGAGGCAGGTGTGCATACGCGCTTTTCCAGCCGACTCACTCGAATATTTTGGTGAAACGGCGCTTGGAAATACCGCGTTGCCGGTTGCGACTGGCGCGGGCATAGGCGCCTTGGCGGGCTTCGCCGCGGTCTTGACCGGTGGCGGTGCGGCCGGAGGCGGCGGCGCAGCCGGAGGCGCGGGTTCGGCCGCAGCCTCTGATCCGCACTCTGCCTTGCGGAAATCGTTCCACTTCATACCGTTGAGAGTGCCGGCTGTTTTCGCGGCTTTATATTTGGCGCTGCACTCCTTCATGGAGAGCGCATGGGCCGATGTGTTAGCTAATGCCACGGCACCAAGAAGCATGGCTGCGCAGATAGTCACATGACGTACGAGCATGATTTGGCTCCCATTCCTGGCCGACTTCTAAGATGTGTTCAGCTGCCGGTCGCGTCCGACAAACACTTCTTGGTGAAACTTGTCTGCGCCGCGCCATGCAGGTTCTGGGCCGCAGCCTGATCGTTGCAGCATTTTTTTGCAAAGCTCGTCAGCGCGGCGCCGTGCAGGTTCTTGCCGGTTGCTTGCATCTTGCAGCTGTCGGCTGCCGATGCGGCGGTGGCGACGCAGAAAACTGAAGCGAGTACGATAGCGATGGTCTTCATGTGCTCCTCCCAATGCGAGCTGGACAAGTCTGTTACTGCTCAAATTCCCGATTATGCGGCAGGCTTTAGTGTTCCGTTTGGGGATGCCTTGTCGACGATGTCGGGCAGATATTGCGCCAGAAGTTTTAGCGTCTGGTCGACCGGCAATCCGAGATGGCTCGCGAACTCCTGGACCTGCGCGTTGCCGAGTACTGCTTTGAGCTGATCTTCGGTAATCGGCAGATTGGCGCCCGGACCAAGCCACGATTGGACCTGGCTGCCGAGCCCGCCGCTTTGCAGCGCGGCAACGAGGCCGTTGAGATCGTGGTATTGGGTCTTCGCCAGCACGCCGTTGACCAGCGCCGGCAGAGCCGTTGCCTCCACCTGACCCAACGCGCCTTTCAGCACCTCGCCAAGGCCTAGATTGTCCAAGAGGCCCATATCTTTCTCCTCACGGTCTTTCTTCTCGCGTTATCTCTCTCCTGACTTTGCGCGAATAACGGAGAGAGTGGCGACGCTATGGGCGAGTGATGTCAAAACCAAGACGAGAACCCTAGTCGAACATCGCTCCCCGCACCAGAGGCAAGCGCGATCGAAGGTCGCGCCGCTCTCGGAGAAGTTTCGTAAAATGCCGCACTACGGAGTTTTGCGCGTGCGCAGGCCGGACGCTGCGATCGCCGCCAGCACCAGCGATATCAACACGTTGTAGCCGGCGAGCGAGATGCCGAACAGGCGCCACGCCGCCTCATCGCAGCGCACCACGCGGACCGACTGCAGCTGATCAAGCAGCGATCCTTGCTTGGTGAAATCGGTCATCGGGCCCGAACAGTCGGTGGGGCCCGGCCAAAAGCGCCATTCCACACCGGCGTGATAGGCGCCGAGCGCGGCGCCGCACAGCATCGCGGCGATGATCGCCAGAAAGCCGACGGCAGTCAGTTGGCGCGGCGCGTGTAGCAGCGCAGCGACTGCCGTCAACAGCGCGAGCGGGATGACCGTATAATAGGGAATGCGTTCTTCGAGACAGAGCGGGCAGGGCGGCAGCTTGACCACGAGCTGAAAATACCATGCGCCCAGAATGGTCGCTGCGCTGAGCACAAAGACCGCAAGTGCCGCGGTTGCGGCTTCATCGCGGCGAAGCCGATCGATCCAGGTATCCCGCATCCCGACCTCGCTGCCGCGTCCTCGCGGTGCGCAGCAATTTGCTGATCTTGAAGGCTGTTGCAAGTCCGCCGTCTTGCCCGCCGGCGGTGGTCGCGGCGGGCCGATTTTCTTTTGCCGAAGGCGGAGTCGGGCGATATAGAAGGCCGCCTAAGCCCGTGTGGCGGAACTGGTAGACGCGCACGACTCAAAATCGTGTTCCGCAAGGAGTGGGGGTTCGATTCCCTCCACGGGCACCATCATTCAATGACGCGCAAACCGCTCGAAGGGATCCTTCCGATCCGATGAAGTTCTCGCATTTTTCGCATATTTGGGCGAAGCCCGGAATGACGCCGCACCAGCGCTACGAGCAGCTCTGGCGCGAGCTCACCGTATGCGACGAGGCAGGCTTCGATCACGCGTTCTGCGTCGAGCATCATTTTCGTCCCGACGAAAGCTGGATGTCGTCGCCGAGCCTCTACGCGGTCGCCGCCGGCGCGCGCACGCGGCGTCTGCGGATCGGACCGATGGGGTACATCGTGCCGCTGTATCATCCGCTGCGGCTCGCCGAGGAAATCGCGATCGTCGATCAGATGCTCGGCGGCCGCATGGAGCTTGGCTTGGTTCCCGGCATTAATCCGCATTTCTTTCGGCCGTTCGGCCTCGACTATGGCGCGCGCAAGTCGCCGACGCTTGAATTTGTCGATTACATGCGCGCCGCGTTCGGCGAGACACAGCCGTTCTCGTTCCACGGCCAGGAGTTTCATACCGATGACGCGGAGATTTCGGTACAGCCGGCGCAGCGCCCGCATCCGCCGTTGTGGATGATGAGCCGCGATCCGCAGACGCTCGAGTTCTGCGCGCGCAACGCCATCAATCCCGGCTACTTTCTGGTCTATCCGCGTGCTGATGCCGCGCCGCGTTACCGTAAATTCCTGGAAGATTGGAGCAAAGCGGGGTGGCCGAAAAAGCCGAACATTGCTTATTGCACGGTCATATACGTCGACGAGACCGATGAACGGGCGCTTGAGACCGCGCGGTTCCGCGCGAGCCGTGCCTATGAGGGCTTTTTGCCGCCGCCGCAGCCCGGCGAAACGTTCGATGATCGCGCGCGGCGGTACGCCAAGGTTTTCGTCGGCCGCGGCGAGCCTGGCGCTTCCGAAATCATGGCCAATCTGTTCGACCCCGATTACCTGCTCAAACACGACCTCGTATTCATCGGTTCACCGGACACGGTGATCGCAAAAATTCGCGCCGCTGCGGAAGCGGGGCTGTTCAATACGTTCATGGGCGAGTTCAATTTTGCCGACCTGCCGGAAGCCGAGCTGTTGCGCTCGATCCGCCTGTTCGGCGAGAAGGTGATTCCGGCGCTCCGCGACTACGAACCGTTCTGACCTCGCGGGTTACCAACTACTGCGCTTTAGCAAGCTCGGGGTTCGCCTTGAGCCGCGCCGTGTTCAAAATATGGATGGCGAAGCACACGATAGCGCCGGCCGCGAAGGGCAGCGCCGACCAGACATACAGCCGCTGAACCGGGAGGCCGACGAACAGGGCGCCGAGCAGCGGACCGATAATGGAGCCGAGCCGCCCGAGGCCCAGCTCCCAGCCAGAACCGCTGGCGCGGAGCGAGGTCGGATAGATCAGCGCGCCGGCGACGTTGATGCCGGCCTGGATTCCGAGCACCAGGAAGCCGCCGAAGAACGTCGCCGTCAGCAACGCCGCCTCTGAGGTCAAACCGGCATAGCCGATCGAGGCCACCACCGGCACTGTGAGCACGAACAAGATCGCGATGGCGAAGAAGCGATGACGCTGCAACCACCAGCACAGCGCCAGCGCGCCGACCGTGCCGCCGACCTGAAACAGGGCGCCAGCGAGCGCCGAGGTGGATTGCGAAACCTTGGCGGCCGTAAGCAGCGTCGGCGTCCAGCTGATCAGGAAGAAAAAGCCCATCAGGTTGAGCGAAAACAAGAGCCACACCAGCGGTGTGATCAGCCACAGCCCATTGCGGAACAGATAGATCGGATTGGAAGCCGGCGCCTGCTGCTCGTCCTCGATGATAAAACGGGCGTTCGGCGGCACGTTCAGGTCGGGCCGGAGCGCGGCGATCAGCTGCTCCATTCGCGGCCGCTGGCTTTCGTGCAGCGCCATGTATTTGATCGATTCGGACAGGCCGAAGATGGCGGCAAGTGCAAAGACGATGGGGGCGATGCCGCCGATCTGAAACAGAATCGGCCAGCCATAATGCGAAACGAGCGCCGCGCTGACAAAGCCGGCAAAAGCGCCGCCCATGGGGACGCAGCCGACGGCGATGATCGCGAGCGTGGCGCGCAATCTCCGCGGCGACGACTCGGCGTTGATCGCTACCAGGTTGGGAATGACGCCGCCGATGCCGAATCCGGCAAAGAAGCGCAACCAGGTTAACTGCGTGAGATCGCTCGAATAGGCCGCCGCAAAGGTCAGGACACCGAACAGCAGATTGGAGATGATCAGCGCGGTTTTGCGGCCGTAGCGGTCGCCGACAAAACCCATGAGCTGGGAGCCGAACAGCACGCCGATATTGCTCGCGGTCAGCACCAGTCCGAGGGAATGTCGGGGGATGCCCCAGGATTCGACGAGATGCGGCGCGGCGAAAGCGATGGCGCCGATATCGTAGCCGTCGATGATCCCGACAAGGATGGTCCAAATCAGCATCTTGATCTGGAAGGCGCTGAGCCCGCGCTCATCCAACAGACGCGAAACCTGAATTTCCGCCACGCCGGCCATCTCGCCCCCTTGCCGATTTTTGCAACGCTCTTTGGTTCAAACCCGGCGAGTCGCCCGCCCGCCAGCGAAAGGGTAGGGGACTAACCGCGCGAAGGAAAGTGACATTCGAGCGCACAAGTTTGTAGGGAGGAGCACGAGTGGTGGTTGGCGACCAAGCTGAGCACTTTAGGCGCGATACGGATGGTTAGGACCGCGGTTCCGCCGGAGCGGCGCCGCGGCTTATTCAGCGGCGGCACGCGGCCGGTTGCCACGCTGCGGAGGTGCATTCATCGAGACTGCCCGGCTTTTCATATTGGCGTAGACGCGCCGCAGGCAGCGTTTGAGTATCACCAGCTCGTCGGGCCGAAGTCCGGCGATGGCGGCGGCTTCATAGGCGCGCGCGATCGGAATGAGGCGCGTGACCTGGGCATTGCCCTTGACCGTGAGCTTGACGATGACTTCGCGGGTGCTGCTCGCCGAGCGGGTGCGCGTCACCACTCCCATGCGGATCAGACGCGTCACGATCCGCGACAGGGTCGATACTTCGATGCTGGTCAGGTCGGCGAGATCGATCTGCCGCAGGCCGCCCTTGCTGGCGAGCGCCGCCATCACGCGCCACATCGGAATACTCAGCCGATAAGGCGCCAATGCTTCACTGCCGTACTGATCGGCGATGATGCTGCCGACGCGGTTCACCAGGTACGGCAGATAATTGTCGAGATCGAGTTTGCCTGGATTTTTCACGCTGGTTTCTCGGACGGATGGGCTAAGCGCAGGTAACAAGTTTGCGCCTTTGTCATTGCATTTACAACAGATGCATTTTCAACTATACTAAGCGTATAGAGGGGCCGTCGATCGGCTTCCAGGGAGGGAAACATGGATTTCGGCTACTTTACGCTGAGCGATAATCACTACGAAAATAATCCGCGCTCCTCGAACCAGTTCGTCGCCGACATCACCGCCGAGGCCCTCTATGCCGACAAGCTCGGCATGCATTCGGCATGGATCGGCGAGCATCATTTCAATTCGCTCGGCGTTCTGTCCTGCCCTGACCTGGTGCTCACCTATGTCGCCGCCAACACGACCCGCATCCGGCTTGCGCCGGCGGTGACGGTGTTGCCGCTGCATCATCCGATTCGCGTCGCCGAACAGTGGGCGACGCTCGATCTTCTTTCCGGCGGCCGGGTCGATTTTGCCTGCGGGCGCGGCTACGACCAGCGTGAATATTTGCCGTTCCACGTGTCGTTCGCAGACAACCAGGGGATTTTCGAAGAGGGGCTTGAGCTGGTCCGGCAGCTGTGGTCGTCCGAGGACCGCATCTCTCATCACGGCAAACACTACTCGTTCGACGACGTGCGCATCACGCCAAAGCCGGTGCAGCAACCGATCCCGACCTATGTCGGCTCATTCTCAAAACCGTCGATCGAACTGGCGGCGCGATTGGGTTGCGGGTTGATCGTCGCGCCGTTTGCCGCCGCACTCAGCTTCGGTGGGCTCAAGCAGGTCGCCGACCTCTATCACGAATCCTGTGCGCGCTATGGCACCAAGCCCGGTCGGCTAATGTGCAGTTACTTCACGCACTTTGCTGACAACAAAGCCCAGGAAGATGCGCAGCGCACCCGCCAGGTCCGATATTACAAAGAGTGCGTGATTCCGGCGTTCCCGGGGGATCCAAAAACCGCGCCGCCGAGCTATCGCTATTTTATCGACATGGTCGAGCGGCTGCAGAAGGTCAAGCCCGAGGATTTGACGGAAAATTCCGTGCTGCTCGGCTCCCCCGCCCGCATCATCGAGACCCTAAAGAAGGTCGAGGCGGCCGGTTTCGTCGAAGTAATTCTCTATTTCAACGTCGGCCTAAAGCCGCATAATCAGGTCAAGGACGAGATGGCGCGTTTCATGGTCGAAGTCGCTCCTGCGTTCGCTGGCGCCAAACAGCACGCGGCGTAGTCGCTGTCATGCCGGGCTCGCCCGGCATGAACAAAATTAAAGCGGCCGCGATAAGGCCGAAGACAGGAGGGACGCCGAATGACGCTGCAGCAGAATACTGACCGCATTCAGACCACACATATCGGCAGTCTGCCGCGGCCGCATCGCCTGCTGGATATGATGAAGGCGAAATATTCCGGTCAACCCTACGACCATGCCGCCTTCGAGCAGACGCTGCGCAGCGCTGTCAACGAAATCGTACGCAAACAGGTCGAATGCGGCATCGACATCATTACCGACGGCGAACTGTCGAAGCCCGGCTTCTTTACTTACATCCGCGAAAGGCTCGACGGCTTCGAATCGCGCCCGACCATCAAGGTGAAGCTGTTCGAGCAGGAAGTCGCCGCGTTTCCGGAATATTATGAACAGTATTTCAAACTGGCGATGATGGGCGGCACGGTCGTTTCGCTTGCGCCGGTGGTTTGCATCGGGCCGGTGAAATATCGCGGGCATCAGCTCGTGGCGACCGACATCGCCAACGTAAAAGCCGCCGCCGCGGCAGCCGGAGTGCCCAACAAACACGTCTTTCTGCCCGCGACGGCGCCGTCCGGCATCGGCATCAACGAGTATTACAAGTCATACGAGGAGTACTTTCACGCGCTCGCTGCAGCGATGAGCGAAGAATACCGCGCGATCTACAACGCCGGCATTCTGGTGCAGATCGATGATCCCTTTCTGCCGGACCTGTTTTACGAGCTTGGCCTCGACGACAAGGAGAAAAAGCGCCGCGCCCAAATCTACGTCGATGCCACCAATGCGGCGCTCAAGGGCATTCCGGCCGAATGGGTCCGCTTCCACACCTGCTACGGCATTAATGAGGGCCCGCGTATCCACGAAGCCGCGCTCAGCCAGATCATCGATTACGTGCTGCAAATCAAGGCCGGCTCGTACAGCTTCGAGGCGGCCAATCCGCGCCACGAGCATGAGTATCATCTGTTCGAGCACGTGAAGGTGCCAAAAGATAAAGTTCTCGTCCCCGGCGTGATTACGCACGCCAGCAACATCGTCGAGCATCCGGAACTGATTGCCGAGCGCATCATGCGCTTTGCCAAGCTGGTCGGACGCGAGAACGTGATTGCCGGCGCCGACTGCGGCTTCTCCTCGCAGGCTTTGTACGCCACCGAGGTGCATCCGACGGTGGTTTGGGAGAAGTTCAAGGCGATGCGCGAGGGAGCCGAAATCGCGACGCGGCGCCTTTGGGCCAAATCTGCCGGGGGATCGCGGAAGAAAACAAGACGGCCGGTGACGAAAGCGAAGAAGAAGCCGATCAAGGCAAGCACCGGCGCGCGAAGGAGGAAACGATGAATCGCCTGCTTGTCGGACTCGCGGCTGCGAGCATTATGGCTGCGCCGGCCAAGGCCGCCGACGCCATCAAAATAGGCTTCGTCAATACGTTCAGCGGTCCTGCCGCGGTCATCGGCAACGATATGCGCGATGGCTTCAATCTCGGCTTGCAGAATCTCAATCACCAGATGGCCGGGCGTCCGGTCGAGGTCATCTACGAAGATGACACGTCGAAGCCGGAAGTCGGCAAGCAGAAAACCGACAAGCTGATTGAAGCGGACCACGTCGACTTTCTGACGGGGTACGGATTCTCCAACGTGTTGCTGGCCTCGTTGGTGTCGGCCGTGAACGCGAAGACCTTCATCATCAGCGCCAATGCCGGACCTTCGCAGATCGCGGGCGAGCAGTGCTCGCCGTTTTTCTTCTCGACATCCTGGCAGGGCGATCAGGCGGCGCAAGCGACCGGCGAGTACCTCAACCAGAAAGGCGTCAAGACGCTTTACCTGATCGACCCCAATTATGCCGCGGGCAAAGACGTCGCTGCCGGGGTCAAGGCAAACTTCAAAGGCAAGATCGTCGGTGACGAGTACACGCCGTGGCCCAACCAGCTCGACTTCTCCGCCGAGCTCACCAAAGCCCGCGCGGCAAAGCCTGACGCGATCTTCGCGTTCTATCCGGGCGCCGCCGGCGCGCAGTTTCTGACGCAATACACGCAAGCCGGCTTGAAGGGCCAAATCCCGCTGTACACCGCCTACATGATCGACGCCCGGTTGTTGGAACGGGCCGGCGAATTTGCGCTCGGGGTTGCGACTGCGGGACATTGGGCGATGGATCTACCTAATGCAGCGAACAAAAAATTCGTCGCCGACTTTCGCGCCGCCTACAAGCGCGATCCGGCCTTCTATGCCGCGCAAGCCTACGATGCGGCGAATTTAATCAACAGCGCGGTTGTCGCCGTCAAAGGCGATCTGTCCAACAAGGACGGTCTGCGCGCGGCGATGGAGAAAGCCGATTACGCCTCGGTCCGCGGACCTTACCGCTACGGCAACAACCACTTCCCGATTCAGAATTTCTATCTGCATCAGGTCGTCAAGAAACCCGAAGGCGGCTACGAGATCAAAACCGTGGCGACGATCCTGAAGGATCACCAGGATCGTTATCATGACAAATGTCCGATGAAGTAATGATCTGACGAGCCGCCAGCCATTCACCACCGGCGCACTGTAAACGCCGCACGCTCATGGATCGAGCTCGGTGTCCCAATAGAGATAATCGAGCCAGCTCTCGTGCAGATAATTGGGCGGGAACAGCCGGCCGTTGCGATGCAGGTGTTGCACCGACGGCTGGAATGGCCGCTGCGACGGCCACATGTCGGCCTCGTCCGGCGTCAGATTGCCTTTTTTCAGATTGCATGGCGAACAGGCGGCGACGACGTTGACCCAGGTGGTATTGCCGCCGCGCGAGCGCGGCAACAGGTGATCGAAGGTCAGATCTTCCCGCGTGCCGCAATACTGGCAGCAGAACCGGTCGCGCAGAAAGACATTGAAGCGCGTGAAGGCCGGATGCGTCGAGGGCTTGACGTAGGTTTTGAGCGACACCACGCTCGGCAGCTTCATTTCCAGGCTTGGGCTGCGGACGGCGCGGTCGTAATTGGCGACGATATTCACCCGCTCGAGAAACACCGCCTTAATGGCGTCCTGCCAGGACCACAGCGAGAGCGGATAATAACTGAGCGGACGAAAATCCGCATTCAGAACTAGCGCCGGAAAGCCCGATGGCGATACGTGAGCGTTCAAGACAACATTCCTACCGACTCGCATGCCGCAGTGCGGCGTCGGCTGCTAGTTTATAGGCAGGCGTGACAGGATTGTGAAGCCTTTCCGTGGGTTATGACTTTTCCGCTTCGATGGGCTCCCGGCCGCGTCGGTCAGTCTTGCAGCTCCCTTGGCCGCCTTGCCGCGGGAATTAGGACGCCGGCGCGCGCGGACTCGCTTGCAGTGGTGGGCGCCCGCGGATGAGGTCCGCAGCCTTTTCGGCGATCATGATGATGGGAGCATTGATGTTGCCGCCGACAAGGGTCGGCATCACCGAGCCGTCGACGACGCGAAGATTCTCGGTCCCGAGCACGCGAAGCTGCGGATCGACCACCGCCATGCGATCGTCTGCAGACCCCATTTTGCAGGTGCCGATCGGGTGATGAACGGTGATGGAGTTGGCGCGGATGTGCGCGTCGAGATCGGCGTCCGTAACCGCGCGCTCGCCCGGCGCCGACTCGCGGGCCATGAATGGGCGCATCGCCGCCTGGCGGCAGACCTCGCGCGCGATGCGAAGGCCACTGCGCAGCGTCTTCCAGTCATTGTCGGTGGCGAGAAAGTTCTGACGGATACGCATCGGCCTTTTCGGGTCGGTCGAAACGAGTTCGAGGCGACCCCGGCTTTCGGGCCGCAGCACTGCCGCCCGGCAGCCATAACTGTCGGCATAAGGACGCCGGAACGGCCAGAAATACGGTGTCGCCGTCAGTGGGGCGGCGTGAAAAATCAGCTGGACGTCCGGCAGATCGACGTCCGGCCGGCTTTTCAGAAACGCCATCTGGCCGGTCGGCAAATCCGTCGCGATGCCATGGCCGAACAGATAGGCGTTGGCCAAAGCCGGCACGATCCGATCGAACCGCATCACCTGATGAACCGGCCCAGGCTCTTTGCGCTGGTATGCCATGATGGCAGAGATGTGATCCTGCAAATTCTTGCCGACGCCCGGCAATGCGACTTTCACGTTGATGCCGAGCGCGCGCAGTTCCTCCGGCTCTCCGATCCCCGAAAGCATCAACAGCTGCGGCGAGTTGATGACGCCGCCGCACAGGATCACTTCGCGGTCGGCCCGCGCCGTTATCGTGCGGCCGCGCCGGATGTATTCGACGCCGGTGGCGCGGGTGCCGTCAAAGACCAGGCGGGTCGCCAACGCCGCGATCGCCAGTGTCAGATTTTGGCGGCCGAGCGCCGGGCGCAGATAAGCATCCGCCGCGCTGCAGCGGCGGCCGCGCCGGATTGTCATCTGCGGGACCGCAAAGCCCTCCTGCTGGGCGCCATTGTAGTCGGCGGTCACGGCATATCCCGCTTCGCGGCCGGCGGCGGCGAACGCCTCGACCAGCGGATCGGAAAAGCTGCACATCTGAGTCGTCAATGGGCCGTTGCCGCCGCGATAAAAATTCGCGCCGCCCCGCCAGGATTCCTGGCGGCGGAAATAAGGAAGCACCTCGGCATACGACCAGCCGGCGAGACCGGAGGCGGCCCAGCGGTCGTAGTCGCCAGCGTGGCCGCGTACATAGGCCATGGCATGGATGGAGGACGAGCCGCCTATAATCCGGCCGCGGGCACATTCCAGGCCGCGCCCGCCGGTCGTCGCCTCGGGCTCGGCGAAATACATCCAGTCGTGCTTGCGGTTGATCAGCAAGTAAGGCCAGCCGAACGGAATCTTGATCCAGGGATCACGATCCCAGCCGCCAGCTTCGAGCAGCAGGACCCGCGCGCTCGGGTCTTCGGTCAGCCGGTCAGCCAGCGTGCAACCGGCCGAACCGGCTCCGACGATGATGTAATCGTAGCTTCCGTCATCGGGCATCCGGTGTTCGCCGTTTCAACGCATGACGGCAAAGGCGCGCGCCAGGAATTCGCCGCCGTGGCGGAGACCCTCAGGATCGATGCCGTGGCCGATACCGGCGGACACATGCCATTCCACCGGCACGCCCATCGCCGCCAGGGCCTGCGTCCCCTGAAACAGTGCCTGCACAGGAATGAGTTCGTCCTGGTCGCCGTGCACCAACAGCACCGGTGGCCGTGATCTGATGTCTGCCGCGAGCGTCTCGGGATTGCCATCCGGCGGCAGCACCAGCAAGCCCGAATAGCCGACAATTGCGGCCGGTGGCACCGCCCGGCGCAGACCTACATGCAGCGCCATCATAGTGCCCTGACTGAAACCGACGAGCGCGAGCGCCGACGGCGGCAATCGATGACGCGCAAGCTCGGCGTCGAGGAAGCGCTCCAGTACTGGCGCTGCCTTGTTGGCGCCAACCCAGCGTTCGTTCGGATCGCGGAAGGTCAGCCCGAACCATTGCCGCCCGCCCGGCGCCTGTCCGCACGGTTCGGGTGCATGCGGCGAAGCGAACGCCGCTTGCGGCAGCAGTTGCTGCCAGGCACGGCCGATCTCGATCAGATCGTTGCCGTCGGCGCCATAACCGTGCAGAAAAACGACAAGCTGTCGCGCAGCCCCCGAGCGCGGTGACAGCCGCGGACCATCGAGCTCAACGGCCATTCACGCTCCTTGCTCTATAAGATCGGCATGCCGTGGCGGAACACGCGGCAAATGAAAGATACCCGCGGCTGAAGCCTTCTGCTTTAGCCACGGGAGGAGCGGCGTGTCTATGTCAGAATGCGGTGTGGAAGCGTCCGGCGAACACGTTGACCGGCCCGCGCTCGGTGGCGTAGGCGGGATTGGCGATGAACTGATAATCGAAGCTTACTTTTGTCGCGGAGGTGATGGCGTAGCTGTAATAGGCTTCGATAATCCCCTCGGGAGCGGGGTTCGGCAATTGTCCGTCGCCAATGAGGAGACCCAAGCCTCCGGCGTTGAAATATGCTGCGTGCGTGCTGGAAATGCCGTTGACGACGCCCGCAATACCGATCGTGTCGTCCGGTCTGCCCCATTGTTTGCCGGTCATCGAGACGCCTGCTGAAGCGGTGCGGTCGATGTCGGCGAAATCCCATGGCTCGACGTTGCCGTCGGCCCAGCCAGCGCGCGCGAATACGCCGAAGGTCTCGGTAACTTGTTGCTCAAGATTGAGGCTGACGCCGGGCCTGCTTTGATAGACGCGCACCGCGGCAAGGGCGTCGGTCGGATCGCCGAAGTACGGGCCGGGCATCTGCGAAAGGTTAGTGGCGTCCTGGAAACTTCCGGCATTGCCGCGGCTCAGAAAGCCGGTGATCTTGAGCTTGCCGGTTTGTCCCCACAGCTCATGCCGTTCCTCGATCTCCCCGACCAGCTGGAATTGGTGGAAGGTCGGATCGAGACCGTAGGCTTGCGCATTGTCGCCGCCTCCGGCCGGGCTTGCCGACAGGTCGAAGACGCCGCCGCGGAAGGTAAAGCGGCCCTGGTACCATTCGGCGGCCGCGCCATAGCTGAGGCCCCAAGCGTCGCCGGCGTAGTCGAACGTGCCGGCATTGGTCACCGACCAGTTCATGAAATCGGTCTTGGGGTTGTTGGCATATTTGTTGGTGTCAAACAGGTCGACGATGGCAAATTTGCCGACCGTCAAAACCACGCGGTTTTCAGTCTGCGAACCGGCGAACTGATTGATGTCTTCGTCCACTTTCTGGTTTTCGCCGCCGAGATCGATGGTCTGGCGGATGAAGTAGCGCTGCACGCGCGCATAAGGATAGTCGGCGCCGAGCTTATAGGCTTCCCCGCTGGTATATCCTGCGACGCCATGGGTTTCCGCGACACCGTGGCCCTGATCGATCTCCGGATCGATCCAAAGCTCCGCTCCCTTCCACAGCCGCAGTCCGGCGAACAACGTCGTGTCAAAGGTCTCACGGCCCTCGCCGCTGGCTGGCAGACTATTGGCGCCTTGATAGGGCGAGTGATACGCCGGATAGCCTTGCCAGACGAACGTCGTTTGCCCATGGAAGCTGAGGTTGTCCGCCGCGGGCGCGGCAGGCGCCTTGGTGACCAGCGGCAGCGAGGGCATGGCGCTGTCGCCGAACTGATAGTTCAAGCCCAGACGTAATTCCTGCACCGAGAAATCGGAATTGACCGGCTGCGCGCCGGCGAAGAACGCGGTGTTGTGGTGGCCGTAATCGGTGAACAGATATTCGAACCGCGCCGTCCACTGCGGCGCGATCGGCACCTCAACGCCAGCTCCGGCCGCCCAGCCCAACCGCCACACGAACGGCGTTTCGCCGGTTCCGGTGGCGACCTGGGTCAGCGATTGCTGATCGTATGTCCAGGCGAATCCACCGGTCGCGTAAAACAGCCAATGCCCGGGCGCGTAGCCGATGCGGCCCCGTAACGTGCCGGAAGCCAGCACCGTTTCGGCAAAGCTGACGGGCCCGAGAGTCGGCGACGTAAACGCCGTACTGCCGCCGACCGACACGCCGAACGGGTTGACGCCTGACGGCAGCGTCGGCCAGGCGGGGAATGAGGCGTCGGCTTCGACTCCGAGGAGGACGCGGTTCGGCAGCATGTAGTTATAGCCGCCCTGGACGCCGGCGAGGAAGCTGCCGCCTTCGTTGAAAGTGTCGATTGTTTGAAACAGGTCGGTCGAACCGCTGATGCCGGGCCCCGCTGTCCAATTCGACTTCCCCCAGCCAACCCCCAAATTGCCGCCGGCATGGAAGCCGGTCCAATTATAGGCGCCCGAATAGTCCGACCACACCGGCGCGGCCTTCGTCACCATACTGTCGTCGGCCGCGCGCGCTTTTTCAGCGCCTGCCAGCGCCATGCCGATGACTGCGATCAGGAAAAATTTCTTCACGGCAACCCCGCCCCCCGGCCCTTCCACAATTAAGTCCCATGCGTCAAGATGTAGCCAGTGCTACACATTGATGATGGATGTCAACTCCGGCGTTGAGAGGCCGGCCAAGGGCTGATCTTTCCAGGTTGCCGATTCGCGCAGCTGCAAGGCCTTCCGCGGTTTTGCCGCGCGCTACGGCGGTGAAGAGTTCATGGTGGCGCGCTGGGGCGCTACAATTCAAAAACCGAGCTTGCAACATTGCGCGCGTCACTCCGGCTGATCGGTGGATCAAAACATCGGAGAAACAGCAGCGTCAACTTATATGTTTTTAGAATTGAAGTAGATCAAAAGTAGTTCTGAAATAGATTGTCACAGATTTGATACGCGGCGTCACGTGGACCAGGCGCTGCCGTCACCCCTTCCTGGCGGTTGCATGCTGCCGATAAATCCATTACGCCTTCGACACGCCATTATACCGTACCCCACTATATTAAAATCAGGCGACACGAGAATGACCCATGCCGTCCGCGAGAAATCCAAGCTGCTGGCGCGGGTGCGGCGCATTCGTGGGCAGGTCGAAGCCGTCGAACGCGCTCTTGAAGCCGAGGTCGGCTGCGCCGATGTCCTGCAAGTGCTCGCCTCCGTCCGCGGAGCCGTGAACGGCCTTATGGCAGAGGTCATTGAGGAGCATGTCCGCTGCCACGTGATTGCGCCGGCGCTTGGGGCCAACAAGCGCGCCGAGGGGGCGGACGATTTGATCGAGGTTGTGCGCGCTTACCTGAAGTAAACCCGCCCGCGCCGAAGTAGGAGGCTGGCTATGGCCGACACCTTACCGGGCACCCACTCGCACGTCTTCCTTGGCGAAGGCCACGCGCAGAACGAGCGCCGCACCTGGATGGTGATCGCGCTCTGCACCTTCATGATGATCGCCGAGATCGTCGGCGGCCTGATCTTCGGCTCGATCGCGCTCGTCGCCGACGGCCTGCACATGTCGACGCACGCGAGCGCGCTTTTGCTCGCGGCGTTGGCCTACAGCTACGCGCGCCGTCACGCCGAAGACGATCGTTTCAGCTTCGGCACCGGCAAGTTGGGAGATCTGGCCGGCTTCACCAGCGCCATCGTGTTGGCCATGATCACGATCCTGATCGGCTACGAGGCCGTCACCCGCCTGATCTGGCCGGTTCCGATCGACTTCAACGAGGCCATTCCGATTGCGGTGCTGGGACTCATCGTCAACGTCGCGAGCGTGCTGCTGCTCAGTGGCGGCAGTCATCGCGGCCACGCTCACGGCCATTCTCATGCCGGCCACGAGCACCAGCATGACCAGGTCCATGCATTGCAAACCAGTGCCGGCCCTTTGACAATTGAAATCTACGAAGAGGGTGTGCCCCCGCGCTTCAGGTTGACTTTGGCGGGTAAGGATACATCGGCGGATGACGTAGTCATCGAAACCGTGCGCCCGGATGGTGCGCGCCAGTCCTTCGCCATGGCCGCGCGGGGCGGCTATCTCGAATCAATCGACGAAATCCCGGAGCCGCACGCCTTCGCCGTTTGTATTTCGCTCAATCGCGGCGTCGAGGTTCACTCGGTCGATTTCCAGGAACACGAGCACGCGCACGGCGCGGCGCACCGCGACAACAACATGCGGTCCGCTGTCGTTCATGTTTTGGCGGATGCCGGGGTTTCGATTCTGGTCATTGCCGGCCTCCTGCTTGGACGCTTCTTCGGCCTGGCGTGGATGGATCCTGTGGCTGGCTTGGCCGGCGCCGTCGTGATCGCAGCCTGGTCGTACAGTCTCATTCGTGACACAGGCGCCATCCTGCTCGATATGAATCCCGACCGGAGCATGGCCGAGCGCATGCGGGCGATGATCGAGACCGACGGCGACCGATTGACTGACTTGCATTTGTGGCGGCTAGGGCCCGGCCATTTGGGCGCGATCGTATCGGTGGCAACGCAGCGGCCGCGCGGGCCGGAATACTATCGATCGCTGCTGAGTCGATTTCGCGCTTTGTCCCACGTCACGGTGCAAGTGCAGCAGCAGTAACAACCGTGCGGAGTTAAAAGCCGAAATCAAACTGTATAGAAGCATTCCAAACTCTATTACTTTAGAATCACAATAAAACGTCTGACTGGAACACTTCTAATATTGTAGATTTTTTTCAAAATACTTGACGTCGCATGTTGCTGTGTCGCATGCATCGCCTCTGTGTACCGGCTACGAGCGATGTCGAAATCACCTTTCAAGCGTCGGGCCTCGTGCCTACTGATCTGTGCGGGTGCCGCCGCGCTGATCATGGCGAATGCAACCTCTGCCGACGCGCAAGATGCCGGTGCCTTCCACGAAATAGAAACCAAGTACATTTTTGGCTTCACCATCGGCTCGTCGACCGGAATCGAGGGCGAGAGAGCAGTCGAACCGGAAACAGTCGCCGGTTTCGGGAAGCGTGGCGGCACCTACGCCGCGGGTCAAACCGCCCTCGAACTTGAGTACACGCCGACCCAGTACTTCCAGATCGAGCTTGGTCCGACGGTCTCCTATTACAACATCCACAACGTGCCCGGTCTCGATGACCGTAACATGGGAGGCATCAACGGGATCGAAGCCGATTTCAGATCTCTACTCATTGACCGCGGGCCCTCGCCATTTGCGGTCACGTTGTCCGTCGAACCGGAATGGCACAGCCTCGATGAAACCAGCGGCGCTGCGGTATCGAATTACGGCCTTGAAACCAAGCTTGAAGCCGATGCCGAGCTGATCAAAAATCGGCTTTTTCTCGGATTCAATCTCCTCTACGAGCCGGAGACGACGTTGGTTCCTCTCGGGGCATCTTTCAACGAATCGACATTCGGAGTGTCATCGGCGCTCGCGTTTCAGATCTACCCAAATGTCGTGGTTGGAGCTGATCTTTGGTATTTGAGCCACTACCAAGGGGTCGCGTTCGGCTCCTTCACCGGTGACGCGATTTATCTGGGTCCGACCTTCTACTGGAAGATAGCTCCCAAGGTACTTGTGAGTGCTGCCTGGGAGACACAGGTCGCCGGGCGCGAGGTCGGCGTCATTCCTGCTCTCGATCTGTCGGACTTTTCGCGCCAGCGGGCGCGATTGCTTCTTGAGTTCGAATTCTAAATCCGAACGGGCGTAATCGAGCGACTCGAAGGAGGAAACGATGAGAACGAATTTCGCCGTCGCCGCAGCGCCGGTCGCATTCGTAATTGCGATGGCGGTATTGGTGTCCGGACCAGGATCAGCCGCCGCGCAAGAAACAGCTTCGGTCGCAATCGCGGTCAAGGGCCATCAATTTCAGCCTGCCGAAATCCACGCGCCGGCCAGTAAGCGGCTCGCCATACGCGTGAAGAATCTCGACGCCACGGCGATGGAGTTCGAGAGCGTGTCGCTTCGGGTTGAAAAGGTCATTGCCCCAGGCACTGAAGGTGTCGTCAATGTCCGCGCGCTATCGCCCGGCCGATACGAATTCTTCGACGACTTTCATCAGGAAGCCCGAGGTACGCTGGTTGTGCAGTAAGCCAGAGGTCTACTTCGCGGCGCGCTTGACGCGGCGCTTCGGTCGCAGCGATTTGGGTCGCACCGATTTGGGTCGCACCGATTTGGCGGCGGCTGTCTTGGCGGCCTCGATCGCGGTTCGGTAGTAGGTCCACAGGATTCGCGCCGCGACGGCGCGCCACGGCCGCCATGACTCGGCCAACATCAGCATCTCCTTCGCGGTAGGCCGTGCAGGTAGCGCGAATGCAACTCTGGCGGCTTCCTGCAGCGCGAGATCGCCGGCCGGCCAGGCGTCGGCGTGGCCGAGGCACGACAACAGATAAATGTCTGCGGTCCATGGGCCGATGCCATGCACGGCAGTCAGCGTCGCGTGCGCGTCCTCGGCCGCGAGTTCGCCAAGCGCGGTGAGTGGGAGATCACCGCGCTTCATGGCTCGGGCAATTTCTTTCAGCGCGCGGATTTTAGGTGCCGATAATCCGAGCCGCGCCAGCCGCGCCGGACGCGCACGCAGGATGGCGTCCGGATCGAGCGGATCGAAAGCTGCGGCGAGCCGTCCCCAGATGGCATTGGCGCTCGCGGTCGAAAGCTGCTGCGCCACGATGATCGCGGCCAGGCCGGCAAATCCATCCGATCGCCGGCGCAGCGGCGGTCGTCCGGCTTTGGCGATCAGCGGGACAAACCGCGGATCGACTTTGCCAAGCGCGGCAAGCGCGGCATCGAGATCGGCCTCGGTGTGGATATGCGAATGAGCCATCGGGTCGGGCTATTTCCGGGATCGACCTCAGAAAAGCCGATCATGCCGCCTATTTGTTGAAGTGACCGGCTCCACTGTCAACCCGGCCTGGCTATAACACACCGTCGATGTACACGCGTGTCCTCCGATTTGCACCGAGCCCGAACGGCTATCTGCATCTGGGCCACGCCTATTCGGCGTTGCTCAATCACGACATGGCCCGGGAGACCGGCGGGCGGCTCCTGCTGCGCATGGAAGACATCGACGCCGCGCGCTGCCGGCGGGAATACGAGGCGGCGATCTACGAAGACCTTTCTTGGCTCGGGATCGTCTGGGATCAAAACGTGCGGCGGCAGAGCGCGCATTTTGACGACTATCAGGCGGCGTTATCGAAGCTTGATGCATACGGGCTTATTTATCCGAGTTTCGAAAGCCGGGGTGAGATCAACGCGCTGGTCGCCGAGCGCGAAAGGCAGGGCCGTTGGCCGCGCGATCCCAATGGTGTGCCGCTTTATCCCGGCCGCGGGCGCAAGCTCTCGCGAGCCGAAACCAGGCGCCGCATGGCGAACGGTGAACCTTTCACGTTGCGGCTTGCCATGGATGCGGCGCTGGCGCGTGCCGGCACATTGACTTGGACCGAAACCGGCAAAAGCCCGCAAAACCAATCGGGCCGCGTCACGGCGGCGCCGCAAATGTGGGGCGACGTCGTCCTGGCGCGCAAGGAAGCGCCGACCAGCTATCATCTCGCGGTCGTCATCGACGACGCGTTGCAGGGCGTGACCGACGTGGTCCGCGGGCAGGATCTGTTCTGGGCGACGGCTATCCATCGCCTGTTGCAGGCGCTGCTCGGCCTGCCGGAGCCGGTCTATCATCACCACCGCCTGATCGTCGATGCCGCCGGCCGCAAGCTCTCGAAATCGACCTCGGCGACCAGCCTGCGCGAGTTGCGCGCCGGCGGCGCCACGGCGGTGGATATCAGGCGCATGGTAGGGCTTTGACGCTGCAGATCAGCTCCCGGCTTGTTTTGTTTGATTCCCTGCCGTGCCAAGCTGTGGCAGGCGGCAGGGGGCTGCCATGGCGCGAGTGAAGACAAAAAAGCCAAGCGGCAAACCGGAGCGGAACGGCAGGCGAAAGCGCGCGCGGCCGGCGTCGGCTGGGCGCGGCACCGAGGCTTCGCTGGCGGCCTATGCGCACGACATCCGTACCGCGCTGACCGGCATCCTGGCGCTCGGCGAACTGCTCGCGAGTTCGAACCTCGGCGAACGAGAGCGGCGCTGGGCCTTGGGCATCAGGAGCAGCGCCAAGCACATCGCGTCGCTCACGACGCTGATGATCGACGCTGCCAAGGCCGATACGACGGCGCTGAAGTTGCAGCAGGAAGTGTTCCAGCCGCGGCGGTTCATCGGGGATTTGGTAGAGTCGCTCTCCGCCCGCGCGGAGACAAAAGGCCTCGCCACTGAAGTAACAGTCGCCGACAGCTTGCCGCAAATGCTCATCGGCGACACTGTGCGGCTGCGGGCGGCGCTGGAAAATCTCATCGACAATGCGGTGAAGTTCACCGAGCGCGGTACGGTCGGCCTCGACGTGCGTAGCGCGGGCGCCGCACGCGGGCGGGTCCGCCTCGTCTTTACCGTTACCGACAGCGGCATCGGGCTTAAACCGGCCGAGATCAAGCGGCTGTTTCACCCGTTCGTGCAGGCCAATGCGGATATCGCGCGCCGCTATGGCGGAGCTGGCCTCGGGCTTGCGGTCGTTAAAGCGCTGGCGAGGCTGATGGACGGTGATCTCACCGTCATCAGCAAACTTGGCCGCGGCTCGAGCTTTCGGTTCTCGGCGGTGGTCGCCGTCGCACCGGCGGGGACCGCGACCGGCGCGCGTGAGCACGTCACGATGTCGCCCGCGCGATCGCTTGCGGTCCTTTGTGTCGAGGACAATCCCTATGGGCGGGTCATCCTCAACACCATCCTCACCGAACTCGGTCACCGCGCGGACTTCGTCGGCTCCGGCGAAGAAGCAATCGCGGCGGTGGCGCGCGGCTACGACGCCGTGCTGATGGACGTGACGCTCCCCGGCCTTGACGGACTTGAGACGACGCGCCGCATCCGCGCGCTCGCCGATGCTGCGGGACGGATCCCGATCGTCGGTATATCGGGTAGAACGCAAGCCGCAGATGAACCGGCGGCGCGGGCGGCCGGCATGGACTTTTATCTGCACAAGCCGCTCGGCCCCAGCGCACTCAGCGACGCACTTGCGGCAGTGTTGCCCAAGGGCTGAAACGCACGTAACGACGTTACCGCCACCGGCCGCCGAAGAGCCCTCAAGCTTTCGCCGCAGTGCCTTCGACGATGCGCACGAGGTCGGA
This sequence comes from uncultured Alphaproteobacteria bacterium, assembly GCA_963791955.1. Lineage (GTDB taxonomy): Bacteria > Pseudomonadota > Alphaproteobacteria > Rhizobiales > Xanthobacteraceae > BOG-931. The sequence goes on along the minus strand of CAWBUO010000008.1, from coordinate 289,981 downwards.
CATGATGCGGTTTAGTTCGAAATCCTTCGGCGTATAGACCGCGGCGACGCCGGCGCTTTTCAGCGCGCTTGCGTCCTCCTTCGGGATGATGCCGCCGACCACGACCGGCACATCGTCAATGCCCGCTTCCTTCATCCGCGCGATGACATCCCGAACCAGCGGCAGGTGCGAGCCGGACAGAATCGACAGCCCGACCACGTGGACGTCTTTATCCGCGGCCGCGGCCGCGATCGCCTCCGCCGTCAGCCGGATGCCGTCATAGACTACATCCATGCCGGCGTCGCGGGCGCGGGCGGCGATCTGCTCGGCGCCGTTGGAATGGCCGTCGAGGCCGGGTTTGCCGACCAGGAATTTCAACCGCCGGCCGAGCTTCTTCGACACCCGGTCGACTTCGGCGCGGATGTCGTCGAGCCCCTCGGCGTCGTTGCGCATGGCGGTGCCGACGCCGGTCGGCGCGCGGTACTCGCCGAACGCCGCGCGGAGCGCAAAGCCCCATTCGCCGGTGGTGACGCCGGCTTTGGCGCAGGCGATCGACGGCGGCATGATGTTGGCGCCGCTCTTCGCGGCTTTGCGCAACGCATCGAGCGCTGTGGCGACCGCCTTGGCGTCACGGGCGGCGCGCCAGGCCGCAAGCCGCGCGATCTGGCCGGCTTCGGCCTCCGCCGAAACGGTCAGCACCGCATCGGCGGCGTCGGCGAGCGGCGAGGCTTCGGTCTCGGTGAAGCGGTTGACGCCGACCACGATCTGATCGCCGCGCTCGATCGCTTCAACGCGGCGCGAGTTCGAATTCAACGAGCTGCTGCTTCAAATAGCCCGAACTCGACCGCAGAGACGGTGCCGCCCATCTCCTCGATCTGTTTCAGCTCCTCCTTCGCCGCCTGTTTCAGCGCCGCGACCTTGGCGGCGATTGCCGGCGAGCCGTCGAACACGTCGCCGTATTCCAGCAGGTCGGTTTCGTAGGCGAGGATCTGCTGCATGCGCAGTGACCATTGCTGGTCCCACGGCCGCGGCAGGCCGAGCGCTTCGTTCCAGGCCGGCAGCTGCACCGCGCGGGCGCGGGCATTCTTCGACAGCGTCACCGCGAGCATCTCGATCAGGATGCGGGCGACGTTGTTCTCCGGCTGCTGCTCGGTGAGGCCGAGCGAATTGACCTGCACACCGTAGCGAAACAGCCGCTGCTTGGCGTCGGTCACGCCGTAGCGTTCGCGGGTGATCTCGTCCCACAATTCGGTGAAGGCGCGCATCTTGCAGACTTCGGTGACGAAGCGCAGCCCCGCGTTGACGAAGAACGAAATGCGCCCGACCACCTCGCCGAATTCTTCAGGCGCACATTCGCCCGACGCCTTCACCGCATCAAGGACGCCGATCGCGGTGGCGAGCGCAAACGCCAGCTCCTGTTCCGGCGTCGCGCCGGCTTCCTGCAGATGATAGGAGCAGACGTTCATCGGATTCCATTTCGGCATTTCCTTGGTCGTGAACAGGATCACGTCCTTGGTGAGCCGCATCGACGGCGCCGGCGGAAACACATAAGTGCCGCGCGACAGATATTCCTTGATGATGTCGTTTTGTGTGGTGCCGGTCAGTGTTGCGCGCGGCACGCTTTGTTCGTCGGCGAGCGCGACATAGAGCGCAAGCAGCCACGCTGCGGTGGCGTTGATGGTCATCGAGGTGTTCATGGCGCCGAGCGGGATGTCCTTGAACAGGACGCGCATGTCGCCGATGTGCGAGATCGGCACGCCGACCTTGCCGACTTCACCTTTGGCGAGCGGGTGATCGCTGTCGTAGCCGGTCTGGGTCGGCAGATCGAAGGCGACCGAGAGTCCGGTCTGACCCTTGCCCAGATTCTTGCGGTAGAGCTCGTTCGAGGCCTTGGCGGTCGAGTGCCCCGCATAGGTGCGGAAAATCCAGGGCTTTGGTTTTGCGCCTGAAGATTTAGCCGTTGATGATTTGGCGCCGGATGGTTTGGTGCCTGACGGCTCGGCCTGGCGCAGCTGTTCGCCCATCGGTCTTCCAACCGTTCTTCACGCGTTGTCCGGCACGAGTATCTGCAACCACTCTGACGCGGATTTTGTTGCGACGCAACAAGCCCGCTGCACCGCTCGCAAACGGCCGAGGCAAGCTGACGTTCACATCAAGCGCGCTGCCTAGTACTGCCCGTACAGCCGGTAGTACTGCGGCTGCGGGTAGCCCGGCTGGGCGTAGCCTGGTTGCACGTAATAATAGACCTGCTGTCCATAGGTCGGCGGCAACACGTAATAGAACCGCGGGCCGTAGACCCGGGCTTCGCGGTAGTAATAGGGCTGCGCGTAAGCCGGAGGCCGTTGCTGTTGCCGGTAATTCGCCGGCAGCCGCGCCGAGGGCGGGATGGTCGGCGGCAGGGCGTAGGACGGCTGGCGGTGATATGCCCGAGGCGGTTGCCCGCTGGCGGCTGGCACTTCTTGTTCCGGTGCCGGCGCCTGCGTCTCGAGCGCTTCGCCCTCAGCGGGTTGTTCGTTGGCTGCGGTCTCAAGCTCGGATGCTGCGTGCCGGCGTCCGGCGCCAGCCGGCCGATGTTGTTGCTCCTCAGCCGCATGCGACAATTGCGGTTCGCTGACGGCGGGTATCGGTGCCGCCTCGACCTGCAGCGCTTCCAGTTTGGCAGCCGGTAGTTCGTTGCTGGTGGCACGAAGCTCGGCTACGGCTTGCCGCCGCGCGGCAGCGTGCGGTTGCCGCTCGGCTGCATGCTGCAACGATAGTTCGCTGACGGCGGGCGTCTGTACTGCCTCGACCTGCAGCGCTTCCGGTCTGGCAGCCGGTGGTTCGTTGCTGGTGGTGCGAAGCTCGGCCGCGGCCAGCCGCTCCGCGGAAGCCGCCGGCTCATGCGATTGCGAGTAGGCCGCGTGCGGCAGCGGCGGCGGCTCGGCGGGCGGGACATACGCCGCCATCTGCGCAGCGCTGGCGCGCCGCGCCCAGCGGGCGCCGGCCATGGCAAAAGTCGGCGTCGGTATCAGCGCTTCAAAAGCATCGGTCTGCGGCAACTGGTAGGCTGCGGCTTCCTTGATGACGGCAGTGGTTTGTGTGCCGTAAGGCTGCGCCTGATCGCTGCTGCGATGGGCGAGCGATTCCCGCGTCAGCGGCGCGTTCGCCGCAATCATGTCACGGCGCCGCAGCGCGGCGAGACTCTGCAGCGACGGCGTCTGGCCGGTGATGACGACCGTGGTGTCGTGCATCTTCTCCATCTTCACCAGATCGAACAGGATGGTGGCATTCTGCGGCGCCAGCCGCACGCAACCATGCGAAGCCGGATTGCCCAGATGCGTGATGCTGGCAAAGCCGTGAACGGCGTGGCCATGCATGTCAAAGAAGACGGTGTGCGGCATCGGCGCGTTGTCCCACTCCTGCGAGTGGTGGTCGGCGTCCATGCGGTTGGGCTGGAATGTGCCGCTGGGCGTGTCGCGGCCCGCCATTCCGGTCGACACCGGCCAGACATAAAACAGCTGACGGTCGACCGTGACCGTCATGGTCTGGGTTTCCTTGTCGACGTGGATCAGGACTTCGGCAGCCGCCGGCCGGGCAAACGCCATCGCAATGGCCCCGGCGAGGAACGAGGCCCCGAGCAACACACCAGAACGCATGAATTCACCTGAACGGGATGGTTACGACGGATCGTCTGTAGCCGAACAACATTAACGCACAATCCATCGACGCCGATCAAGCGCGAGAGTTCCATTCGGTCGCCGTTTAGCGTTCACAAATCCGATACGCCCCGGCCGCGCGTTCTCGCCGCGCGCTCCGCGACTCTCTCCCTCCGCACGCGGGGAGAGGGTCCGGGTGAGGAGGCCTCTCCGCCGGGTTCGCAATCGCGGCGCTCTCCGCAGCGCAATTCCGCGCCGGAGTTTGCATAGCGTGCGGTCAGCAACCAACGATTCACCGTAGTGGCCGGCCGCGTCGCGATCCTTGCAGTGTCGCACCGATGCTGCAGTGTTGGTTTCTGTTCGCTTAACTCCGCGTCTTACGAAATTACCATCACTGAAGAAAAAAGGAAGCGGAACGCCGACAGACGTGTGCATCAACCTCCGCGCCACGCAGACAAGTTTACGCAGTCTGCGCAAACCATCTGTGGGCACGGCGCGCGCCCTGCGGGGCACGCTCGCCTGGCGGCGTTCCACTACGGCTCTTACCGTCAGGGCTTTCGGCCCTTGGGCGCAACTCCAGGCCAGGCTTCCTGGGACGTGGCAGGACGCTCGATCCTGTAAGCCCGCACCAACCGGGGTGCAGAGACCTTACGTTCTTCCACGGGCGTTACCCGCGCCCGCCTGTCCCAGTCCAGGGAATGCACCTCCCGGACCGGTCGTAGTGCCGGTCAGATGATGCCCGAAGCTGCCCGGGGACGGAGTGTATCGTTCCGCCCGCGGGCACCGCACTCGCTCCACCTTCAGGAGTACCCTCGGCCGAAGGCGTCCTTCACTGAGCGAGATTCGTTAAGTCATGTACCCGAAAGAGGGACCAAAGTCAATGAAAATAGGACGCGCCTTCGTGTCCAGTCATCGCCGGATTTGATCCGGTGCGTGAAGCCGGTCCGTAGCTTGTGGGATGGGTAAAGCGCAGCGAAACCCGTCAATCATCCCAAAGCCAAAGAACGATGGGCTCGGGAGGCTCGACCCATCGTACAAACGACAAACTGGATTCTTTGTTGTTCGCATGATCTGTTCGCGACAAGCGGACTTTTTTGGATCGTTCTTTTGGGGAGAGATCATTGGCTCAAGGCGCAACGTTCCGCGACGATCGTCGTGCAACCAATCCGGCGTTCAACAGCCGCAAGCTGAAACTCGGAACGTTTCAGTCCAATCTCGACTACGGCTGTCTGATGGCCGACGTCGAGGGGCGGCTGAAGATCAGCTGGCCGAATACCGTCGCGCTGGCCAAGCTCGCCGACGCGATGGAATTCGAAGCGTTGGTGCCGGTGGCGCGCTGGCGCGGTTTCGGCGGCAAGCTCAATCCGGCGGGTCCCGGCTTTGAGACTTACACCTGGGCCTCAGGCATCGCCGCCTCGACCGCCAATGCCGGAATCGTCGCCACCTCACATTGCTCGATCAACCATCCGATCGTTGCCGCCAAGCAATCGACGGTGATTGATCACATCTCCAACGGCCGCATGATCCTCAACATCGTCACCGGCTGGAACAAGCCGGAAATCGACATGTTTGGCGTCGAGATGCTGCCGCACGGCGACCGCTACGACATGGCCGAGGAATGGCTTGGCATCGTCAAGCGGCTGTGGACCGAGGACGAAGAGTTCGACCACGAGGGCAAGTTCTACAAGATCGTGAAGGGCTATTTGCAGCCGAAGCCGATCCAGCAGCCATTTCCCGCCATCATGAATGCCGGCGGTTCGGAGCGCGGCCGGCATTTTGCCGCCAAGTATTGCGATCTTGTTTTCACGGCACTCGGTGCGCCGAATTTCGAGCAGAACAAGGCGCAGGTGGCGGCGTATCGGGATCTGGCGCGCCAGGAATACGGCCGCGAGGTCGCGATCTGGACATCGGCGAATATCGTTCAGGCCGAAACCGAGGCCGAGGCGCGGCGCTATGACGAGTACGTGGTCAAGGAGAGAGGCGACTGGGAGGCGGTGACGTTCGCGCTCGATACGCTCGGGCTCAACGCCAAGACGTTTGCGCCCGATGCGTTGAAGCACCTGAAGGAACTTTTTATTGCCGGCTGGGGCGGCTATCCGCTGATCGGCACCAAAGAGCAGGTGGTCGACGGTCTGAAGATGCTCTCCGCCCTGGGTCTCGACGGCGTGCTGCTGTCGTGGCCGCGCTACGAAGAGGGCATGCGGGAATTCAAGGACGTGACCTATCCGCTGCTGGTGCAAGCCGGCCTGCGCTGAGCGGCAATTTTTATTGAATGTTGGCCGCTGCCAAACAAACGGAGAGAATGTCTGACCGGAGGGCGGACTATGGCTTCTTCCGTTTGGCCTTCTTGCCGGGCGAGCCTCGCGCGGATGCGTTCCTGGCTGGTCCCGTCGCCGGAACCGGCGTGCCAAACCGAATACCGGCGGTGAGAAACGCGACCATGTGGGCAGTTGCCGCCGCCTCGTCGTCGGGACGGCAGAGGCCTTCGCTCAATCGCACGATGCGCCCGGTATCGGCCATGACGAACACCATCGCGCCGAGCATGAACTGATAGGCCCAGCGGATATCACGCGCCGACCGGTCCGGCAGCGCAGACGAAAGCGCTTCCATCAATTTGTGCGCGATAGGATCGATCAAATCGCGGATGATCCCGCGCGCTTCCGAATTCGGGTCGGTGGTCTCATGGGCGAGGAGCCGCCCCCAGCTCGGATCTTTGTCGCGCGCGCGCAGCCGCAGCATCGGCATTACCAGCGCCTTGACGATGAGTTCGAGTCTGCGATCGAGGTCGGTCTCGCTCATGGCGATGGCAAGGCCGGCGAGGCGCTGCTCGACGATCGCCGGCACGCGCCGATAGAACACCGCGCGGTACAGCCCGTCCTTCGATTCGAAGTGGTAGCTCACCAGAGCGACCGGGACGCTGGCGGCCTCGGCGATCTGGCGCAGCGAAGCGCCGTCATAACCGAAGCGCGCGAATACCCGCTCGGCTTCCGCTAATATCCGCTCCGGCGCCGACACGCCGGCAGCGTTGCCGTCGAGCCCGGCAGCCGTTTTGTCGCGCTCCGCCATTCTCACAGGCATCGAATGTTCAGCCTGCCTTAGCGTTGATGTCAGGTCTTATTATGCGATTTGAACGATTGATCAAGATACTTGTCATCTTGATCAAAGTATTTTAGCGTTAGTATGCTGCCGCAAAGCGCGGCCCGGAACAATTCCGGGACCGCCAACAAGACAATGAATACGCAGGGAGGAGTGGGACTGTGCCGAAGTGGCAATACAGCCGTGGCTTGAAAGATCTCGGCAACGGGCTTTGGGCTTATCTGTTGCCCGACGGCTCGTGGGGCTGGAGCAATGCCGGCCTCATCGTCGACGGCGATCAATCCATTCTGGTCGATACGCTGTTCGATCTGAAACTGACCGCCGAGATGCTTGCCGAAATGCGGCGCTCGATCCCTGCGGCCAGCCATATCGGCACACTCGTCAACACCCATCACAACGGCGATCATACCTTCGGCAATCAGCTGGTCGAAGGCGCCGTCATCGTCGCGTCGAACGCCACCAGGGCCGACATGAAGCCCGAAGAGCCGGCGCACTACCAGCACATCAAGGCCGAGGCCGGAAAGCTTGGGCCGGGTGGCGCCTTCATCTCCGAACTGTTCAGTCCGTTCGACTTTTCCGGCATTCACATGCGCATGCCGGACAAGACCTTCAGCGGCGAATACGAGCTGAAGGTCGGCGACAAGACCGTGCGGCTGATCGAGGTCGGGCCGGCGCACACCCGCGGCGACACTCTCGTTCACGTGCCGAAGGATCGCGTCATCTACACCGGCGATATCCTGTTCAACGGCGGCACTCCGATCGCCTGGGCCGGTCCGGTGTCGAACTGGGTGCGGGCCTGCGACCGTATCCTCGGCATGGACGTCGATGTTGTGGTGCCCGGTCACGGACCGATTGCGGACAAGACGGCGGTGCGCGAAATGCGCGGCTACCTGCAATTCGTCATCGATGAAGCGCGCAAGCGCTACGACAAGGGCATGAGCGCGCGCGATGCCGCGTTCGACATTCCGCTTGGGCAGTACGCCAGTTTGGGAGACGGTGAGCGAATCGTGGTGACGGTGTGGAATTTGTTCCAGGAGTTCAGCGGCGAGCACATCGAGCCGGATATCTTTGCGCTGTTCGAGATGATGGCCGCTTATCGCGATCGGCAGCGCGGTCACGCGCATGCGCATGGACACCGTCAGCATCACGGCTGATCGCGCACGACCCGCGGCGGGCGCGGTGGCGACGCTTATGGAAAAAAGAAAACAGGAGGAAGCGATGGAGAACAGATTATTAGAGCGCGCTGCGAACGGCATCGGCCTGATCGGCGCTGCCCTCGTGGCCGGTACCGTCATGATGGGATCGGCTTTGGCCGCCGATCCGATCAAGATCGGCGTCGACTTCGCGCAGACCGGGCCGCTCGCCCCCAACGGCAAGCAGGCGCTGCTCGGCGCCAAGATCTGGGAAGAGGAAGTCAACGCCAAGGGCGGACTGCTTGGCCGCAAGGTCGAACTGATCTCCTACGATGATCAATCGAACCCGGCGAATGTGCCTGGCATCTACGCCAAACTCCTCGACGTCGACAAAGTCGATCTCATCGTCGGTCCATACGGGACCAATCTGGTGGCGCCGGCGTTCCCCGTTGTCATGCCCAAAGGAAAAGTGATGATCGGTCTGTTCGCGCTCGAGGTGAACAGCCACTTTCACTATCCGAACTATTTCTCGATGGTGCCATACGGACCGGACCCGAAGGTTTCCTCCGCCGAAGGCTTTTTCGACGTAGCAGAAGCGCAAAATCCGAAGCCGCAGACGGTGGCGATCATTTCCGAGGATAGTGAGTTCGGCCACAACGGCGCCGAGAGCGGGGAAATCAACGCCAAGAAGCACGGCATGAAGATCGTCTACAACAAAAGCTTTCCGCCCGGCACCACGGATTTTTCGCCGGTTATTCGCGCCGTCGCCGCGACCAACCCCGACATCGTGGTGGTGTGTTCCTATCCGCTCAGCTCGGTCGGCATTGTGCAATCGGTCAACGAGCTTGGCTTCAAACCGAAGATGATCGGCGGCGAAATGGTCGGCCTGCAGGCGACCGTGTTCAAGGACCGGCTCAAGTCGAAGCTCAACGGCTTTATCAATTACGAAACCTGGGTGCCGTCGCCGAAGCTGATGGCACGCGCCAAGCCGTTCTTCGACAAATACCAGGCGCGCGCCAAGGCCGCCGGCGTCGATCCGCTCGGCTATTATCTCGGCGGCTGGGGCTATGCCGATTTCCAGGTGCTCGCCGCAGGCGTTGAGGGCGCAAAGAGCCTCGACGACGCCAAGATCGCCGATTGGCTGCACCACAATGAGGTCCACACCATCATCGGCGACATCAGCTTCGGCCCCGAAGGCGAGTGGACCAAGCCCGGACTCTTTCAGGTTCAATATCACGGCCTCACCGACGCCGCGAACCTCGAAACCTGGCGGGGCATGAGCTATCAGACCATCGTGTATCCCCCGGACCAGAAGACCGGCGACGCCATTTATCCATACGAAAAAGCCAAGTGATCGCCGGCGGGCAGGTGCGCGGGCGACTTCGAATGGTGTATCTGATGGAGCCGAGATGCTCCGCGGAGGCCGCCCGCATTGCGCACTGCCCGCCTATGCCTTCGCGTCGTCACCGAGGCATTCCTTCGCTTTAGCCGCGATGACGGCTGGGCGATCGCAAGCCACATCTCGCTATCGACGCTGATGGCGATGTTTCCGTTCCTGATCGTGGTGACGGCGCTCGCCGGCATTGCGGGCTCCGTCAATCTTGCCAACGAAGTCGCCCGGCTGATCTTCGCCGTCTGGCCGAAGCAGGTGGCGGGACCGCTGGCGAACGAAATTCACAACGTGCTCACCACCCCGCGCAGCGGCGTGCTGACGCTGGGCGCGGTGTTCGCAGTCTATTTTGCTTCGAGCGGCGTTGAGAGCCTGCGCATTGGACTAAACCGCGCCTATGGGCTCACCGAGCAGCGCAGCTGGTGGGTGCTGCGGCTTGAATCGATCGGCTACGTGCTGGTCAGCGCGATCGCGTTCCTGGCGCTGGCGTTTCTGGTGGTTCTCGGCCCGCTGATCTTTCGGGCTGCCGCCGCGTATGCGCCGTGGATCGAGCCGCTCAAGGCGCACTATGACATCGCCCGGTTCGGCGTCGGCGGCCTGGTGATCGCCGCGTCGCTGGTGATCCTGCACCTGTGGCTGCCGGCCGGACGGCGGCAGTTCGGCAAAGTGTGGCCGGGCATCGCGGCAACGCTGGCGCTGTGGCTTGCCTGCGGCTTCATCTTTGGCCGCTACCTCGCCGATTTCGCCAACGCCTATGTGACCTATTACGCGGGACTGGCGTCGGCGATGATCGCGCTGGTGTTTCTGTATTACTGCGCCTGGATTTTTATTTTCGGCGGCGAGCTCAACGCCGCCATCGCGCGCGAGCGGAAAGATGTCTAGGACCGGTCGCGGCCGGGCTCGCCGCAGCCATCGACGTCTTGCGTTTCCCGTTCGCCAGGGTGTGTCCTGATCGCGGGATGCCGCTGTCCGGATTTGCTGCCGTTGTCCGAAATTGAACTGTGCCGTGCCACTCGGCGTTTTTATTTGTTGCCGGAGGAAGCGACATCCTCGACATAATTCGTATCGGTCGAGCCGAAGCCGGTGATGTAAAGCGTCGCGGCGTCATCCCGCGTTTCGGTAAAATGCGGCTGTCGTGCCGGCTCAGTATAGAAGCTTCCCGGTTTCAGCGTTCGCAGCGCGGCCGCATCGTGATGCGATCCATAGCCAAAATACCACGTGCCGGAAACCACCGTAGCGGTGCGATCATCACGATGCGTATGCGCCATAATAATTGTGTGGGGCGGTACGTAGAGCGACACAGCATACACGCCCTGTTTGTTTGGATCACCCACCAGTACGGTCGTTTTGATGCTGTCGAGGCCGGCCGTTCCTGGTCCGGCCGCCTGAGACGCCAGCTGCACCTCAAAAACGCCGATTTTTCGCGCGAGGCCAGCGTCGTGCAGGCGATGGACAACGATCCGCTGATCGCCCACGAGACTCAACCGTCGCAAACCTTGGCTGCATTGGTTCGGGCGGACGAGGCGGGTCATGGCCGATATCGAAGGCTGGATCGACGCTCATCTTCCAGCCTGAGCCATGGAACGAGAGCGGAGAGGCCTGCCCTTCGGCCGCTACATCGCGGATTTTGCCTATGCCTACGTGACCTACTATGCGGGATTGGCGTCGGCGATGATCGCGCCGGTGTGTTTCTCTACTAAAGCGCTCGGATTTTTATCTTCGGCGGCGCACTCAACGCGGCGATCGGGCTGGTGCGGAAGGGAAAGTCGCAGTCATCGATTGCGGCGGTGCACAAAAGTCTGCTCTCCACCCCGGAATTAACTCGGACATTGCCCGTCCCTTTCATTTTACATCGCTCATGTCTGAATCTAGGATTACGGGTGTTGAGGTCCGCGGCCAAAAAGCAAGAGGCGTGTAAAGCCCGTGTGGACCGGACCGACGGGGCGTGAAGATCGCGCGGATATTTGGTGGCTACTGAGGCGCTGAGGTCGGTTCGTGTCCGGCCAGTGCGTTCCGCGAACCACTCGATTCGAGCGACGCGTATCGAAAAGACGAACTAAAACCGGGAGGAATCTATGAAGCGCTTCATTTGCGCCGCGGCTATCGCGGCGTTGGTACCGGCGTGTGCCGCCGCCCAAACAGCGCAGGAGTTGATCGACGGATCAAAAGATACCGGCAACGTCGTCAACTATGGCATGGGCTATAATCTAAATCGTTTCAGTACGCTCGATCAGATCAACAAACAAACCGTCAAAAATTTGAGGCCGGTTTGGGCGTACTCGCTCGAGGACCTGCAGTCGCAGGAATCCCAGCCGCTGGTCTACAAGGGAATACTCTACGTCTCGACCGAGAAGGCCACCATGGCGGTAGACGCCAAAACGGGACGACAGATCTGGAAAGTCACGCTTAATTATCCGCCGGAAATGTACCGAATGACGTGTTGCGGCAACAACAGCCGCGGCGTCGCGCTCTATGACGGCAAGTTGTTCCGCGCGGCCCTCGACAACCGCGTCATCGCCTACGACGCCAAAACCGGAAAGGAATTGTGGTCGACCAAAGCCGCCGAGGTCAAAGACGGCTACTCCATGACGGTCGCCCCGCTCGCCGTTAACGGCATCATCATTGTCGGCAACTCCGGCGCTGAATACGGCACCCGCGGCTTCATCGATGGATATGATGCGCAGACCGGGAAGCGGTTGTGGCGCACGCATACCGTGGCTTGTCCTGGCGAGCCCGGCGGCGACACTTGGCCGGCCGGCGACGCCTGCCAGCACGGCGGTGGATCGGCGTGGGTTACCGGATCGTACGATCCCGAGCTTGATACAGTCTATTGGGGCACTGGCAATCCGGGATCCTGGAATCCAGTGCTTCGTCCCGGCGATAACCTTTATACGAGCTCGGTGCTGGCGCTTGATCCCAAGACCGGGAAGATCAAGTGGCACTATCAATTCACTCCGGCCGACGGCTTTGATTTTGACGGCGTGAACGAAATGGTGCTGGCGACCATCCCGGTCGAAGGCCAACCGCGCAAAGTCATCATGCATGCCAATCGCAATGGCTTCTTCTACGTGATCGACCGGACCAACGGCAAACTGTTGGCGGCACACGCGTTCGTGCCGCAAAACTGGGCCAAAGAGATCGACATGAAAACCGGCCGCCCGGTGACCACCGAGCTGGTCGAGCGCTATCACAAGGGCGAAAATGTCGGCTCGTCGCCCGGTGCATTCGGCGGCAAGAACTGGTCGCCAATGTCGTTTAATCCGACCACGGGTCTTGCTTACGTCAACACGCACTATCTTCCGCTCGGCATGAAGATCACCGCGCAGCCGTGGAAACAAGGCGAGTTGTGGTTTGGCGCTGAGCTTGGACCGCCGGTGATGTCCGACCTGCCAAAAGAACCGCATCCGCCTGCCGCGCTGAAGGCGATCGATCCGATGACGGGCCATGTCAAATGGATGGTCCCGGACAAGCGGCCGCGCTGGGGCGGGACGCTCGCGACCAAGGGCGGCCTGGTGTTCGACGGTGAGCTTGCCGGGGACTTCAAGGCGTTCGATGCCGACACCGGGCAGGTGCTGTGGTCGTTTCAGACCGGGTCCGGCGTTGAGGGCCAGCCTGTAACCTGGGAGGCCGACGGCGTTCAGTATGTCGCGGTGACGAGCGGGATGGGCGGCGTCTATTGGCTTTACGGCAACGACGCCGAGTTGAAGTCCACCGTTCCACAGGGCGGAATGCTGTGGGTGTTCGCTCTGTCGGATAAGCGCTGAGTGCTATTGCAACTCCGCCTGGGGCTGTCACTCGGTCGACGGCCCCAGGCGTTTCGGAATGATTTCAGGGATGAAACGTCTGGCGCTGTCAGTGATGTGGACGATCGCCATCGCTCACATCGGGGGTTTGGCTCGTGGCGAAGAGGTCGCTGCCGCAGGTTCCACGCTTGCGGAGGAGGGCCGCAGAATTTACGCCGGCCAGTGCTCGCGTTGCCATGGCTACCACATGATCAACGAAGGACTTGTCGGCTTCGATCTGCGCAAATTTCCGAAGGACGATCACGAGCGTTTTGTGAACTCCGTCAGTCGCGGCAAACCGCCAAGAATGCCGCCGTGGGGGGATGTGCTCTCCGCAAACGACATCGAGGCGCTGTGGGCTTATGTCCGGACGGGCGGTAGCAATGAGCGGTAGTTTTTGGTTGGCGGCGCTCGCTGCACTGACGCTCGCCGCATCGCCAGCGGCAGCCGCCGAGCCGCTGCGAGTGTGTCTCGACGACAGCGCGCCGCCGTTTTCGTTCAACAACAACGGAAAAACCGGCGGCTTTGATTTGGCGCTGGCGCAAGCGATTGCCGGCAAGCTTGATCGCAGCTTGAGCGTGCAGTGGTTCAGCACCGAGGACCAGCCGGAGGCTGGCAAGGAAACCAAGACGAGCGTCGCCGCGCTCCTTGCCGACGGTCGCTGCGATCTCGCCGGCGCCTATCCGTTGCTGGCTGACGCCCTGGGCGGCGAATTAGCCGATGCTGGTCACCTGCCGCGATACAAGGGCGGCACGCGCGAAGACCGGCGCCGATCGATCCCATTGAACCCACTCATGGCCACAGCGCCATTCATCTACACCGCGCCGACCGTGGTGCTCGGTCCGACCGCCTCGGTGGCCGCAATCCGCACACTCGCCGATCTCGATGGTGTCCGTATCGGAGTCGAGCAGTCCTCGGTCGCCGACATCATCCTTATGCTCTATGAGCACAATCGGCTGCTGCCGCAGCTGCACCACGTTCCTCCCGGGAGTGGTCTCCTGGAGCGCCTGGACGCTGGCGAATACGACGCGGTTCTCGTTGATCTTCATCGCTTCGACGGCTATCGCGTCACGCATCCGACGAACGCGCTGAGACCCAGCGGCTATCTGCATCCTGCCGGCTTCAACCTCGGTTTTGTCGGCTTGACGCGCCAGGCCGATCTTATCTATGCGGTTGATGCGATGATCGGCCAGTGGCTGCGAGACGGCACCATCGAGCGCACGGCCGCGAACGCTGGATTGACCTATCTGCCGCCGCGCGATCCGCCGGTGCGGCCGTCGCTTTCGCTCCCGGATTTGGCAAAGGAATAGACAAGGGAACGGAATTGAGCCTACGGCCAATCCGGCCGCCCCAATGGATTGAGGGAGGATGACGTCGTGGCTTCATTCGCCGCTGCACGAGCGACTACCTCTAATGCAAAAATTGGGGCCATCGCGTTGGCTGCGGCCTCATTTGCCATTTTGCTGTTGTCGCATTTCGCGGCGCCGTTGGCGCCATTGAGGCTTCTGTCAATAACGCTGTCTGCCTTCGCAATATGGGCCTTTTGCGACGAGATGGGCATACAGAAGCCTCTCAATCGCGCCGGTTTTATCTTCTTCGCGCTCGCAATCGCGGCGAAGACGCAGATTATACTCGGCGTCTCAAATGAAGTTCTCGGCCGCTACTATCTGTTGTACACGGCCTTCATATTAACGGCGATCTTGCTGTGGTCGGTGGCGTTTCTACACAGACAGCGAACACTTAGAATTCTCGGCTCGGTGGGCATTGCAGGAACGTTTGCCACACTTGTCCTGTTGATTGGTGGTCATGTCGTGGTTGGGGCGGGAGCAATACTTGGCATCGGGGCCATCTTGGCAGCCACGAATGGATCTGCCCCGACGGATCTTTCGTTCGTTTCATTCATCGAACGTATGTTTGGACTTTGGGGTTATATGACAGCGTGGCTGCTATGGCGCGGTCATATTCAGCCATCGGCGCCGGCGACGCCTCATTGATTTGTTTGTTGTTCGTCGAGGCGCCCGGCCCTGACGCGAGCTGTTACGCCCGCTGGGATTCGCGGTTCAATTCTGGCATCGAGGCTGCTTCCAGCACGTCCTCGAAATTCCGCAAGCCGGTGCGCGGCGCGTTGACCAGAACCGCCATGTTGCCCGGCTTGTGCCGGTTGGTGCGCATCAGTTCGTGCGCGTAGGGAATCTTGGCCCAGGGAAACACGTCGCTCATGCACGGGTCGATGCGGCGGTCGATGACGAAGCGGTTGGCGGCGCTGGCCTGTTTCAGATGCGCGAAGTGCGAGCCTTGCACCCGCTTCTGCCGCATCCAGACATAGCGCGCGTCGAAGGTGATGTTGTAGCCCGATGTGCCGGCGCAAAACACCACCATGCCGCCGCGCTTCACCACCAGGCATGACACTGGAAATGTCGCTTCGCCAGGATGCTCGAACACGATATCGACGTCGCGCTTGCCGGTGATGTCCCAGATCGCCTTGCCGAAGCGACGCGCTTCCTTCACCCAGGCGTCGTATTCGGGCGTACCGACCTTGGGCATCGCGCCCCAGCACTTGAACTCTTTGCGGTTGATGGCGCCCTTGGCGCCGAGATTGAACACGTATTCCATTTTGGATTCATCGGACACGACGGCGATGGCATTGGCGCCGGAGGCCGCGACAAGCTGAAGGCCGAAGACGCCGAGCCCGCCCGAGGCGCCCCATACCAAAACGTTGTCGCCCGGTTTAAGGATGTGGGGCGGATGCCCGAACAGCATGCGATAGGCGGTAGCTAGCGTCAGCGTGTAGCAGGCCGCTTCTTCCCAGGTCAGATGCGCGGGCTTCACCATCAGCTGCCGCGACTGCACCCGGCAGAATTGCGCGAACGAACCGTCCGGCGTTTCGTAACCCCAGATGCGCTGCGACGGCGACAACAGCGGATCGCCGCCGTTGCAATCTTCATCGTCGCCGTCGTCCTGATTGCAGTGAACGATCACTTCGTCGCTGACCTTCCAGCGCTTGACCTTGGAGCCGACAGCCCACACCACACCGGACGCATCGGAGCCGGCGATGTGGAACGGATTCTTGTGGCCATCGAGCGGCGAAACCGGAATCCCGAGACCCGCCCATACGCCGTTGTAGTTGACGCCGCCGGCCATGACGTAGACCAGCACTTCGTCGTCGGCGATCGGCCAGGTCGGCAGCACTTCCTGCAGCATCGCCTGCTCCGGCGGCCCGTGGCGCTCCTTGCGGATTGCCCAGGCGTGCATGGTCGCCGGCACGTGGCCGAGCGGCGGCACTTCGCCGATGTCGTAGAGATCCTTCAGAGGTGAAGCCGACGGTTTCCTCTGTGCGACGGCCATGATGTGCTCCGGTCAAAGCCACTGAATTTGTCAGCCCGTGCAGTGTGCCGCAGTTGATATTGCAGCGCAACAACCACTTGAGAGGGCGTTTGCTGTCATCCGGCCGAGAGGCCCGCTAAGATTGTGGGGCGCAAAACGACACAGGGGCGGTCCCTGCAGGGGCGGCGGTGCAAAGGGGGAAACTCATGCGCGTGGAAAGTATCATTATCTGGCTGATCGTCGGCGCGATTGCCGGCTGGCTTGCCAGCATGGTCGTCAAGGGCAGCGGTTATGGCCTGATCGGCGACATCATTGTCGGCATTATCGGCGCCGTGATCGCCGGCTGGCTGCTTCCCCGGCTCGGCATCTATATCGGCGGCGGCTTTATCGCTGCGATCATCGACGCCTTTATCGGCGCGGTGATCTTGCTGATTGTTCTGCGCCTGGTCAGGCGATAGCGCCTCGGCGCACCCCGGCAGCCGGTATTTAAGGGTTCCTCAAGGCGGCCGGGCCTAGCTTCGCCGCGACCTTTCATCGAGGCGCGGCGGATGGCTCTTTATGAAATATCCCCGGCGCACGGCGCCGGCAGCCGGCTGGCACGGCCGGTGGAGCTCGTCTGCTTTGCTCTGGTGGTGGCGCATGCGACCTATCTCGCCACCGCCTACCTGCAAGGCATCTGGCTGGTGGCGCCCGATGGCAGCGGCGTGCCATCGGACTTCGTCAACGTCTGGGCCGCAGGTCGCATGGTATTCGCGGGCCATGCCATGTCAGTCTATGACTGGCCGGCGCACAAGCTCATCGAAGAGACCGCAATCGGCCGTCCGTTCAATGGCTATTTCGGGTGGCACTATCCGCCGACGTTCTTGTTTGTCGCTGCGCCGCTGTCACTGCTGCCTTACGCGGTCGCCTATGCGTTTTGGGTATTCGCCACCTTCCCGGGGTATCTTGTTGCCGTCCGCGCCATTATCGGCGACCGCATCGGTTATCTGCTCGCCGCCGCGTTCCCGGCCGTGCTGTCGAACTTCATTGTCGGCCAGAACGGATTTCTCACCGCCGGTCTCGTCGGCGGCGCGCTCGTCTTGCTGGAGCGCCAGCCGGTTTGGGCCGGTGTGCTGCTCGGCCTGCTCACCTACAAACCCCACCTCGGTCTGCTGTTTCCGATCGCGCTGATCGCGGGCGGCTACTGGCGGGCGTTTTTCACTGCAGCGATTGTTGCTGCGCTGATGGCCGCGGCGTCACTGATCGCGTTCGGCGCCGATGCGTGGCAGGCGTTTTTCGCCAATATCGGCCACACCTCGCAAGCGTTTCTGTCCGAAGGCTGGGCGGACTTCGGCAAATTGCAAACCGCATTCGGGCTGACCCGCTCGCTCGGCGGCAGCGAGGCGCTGGCGTGGTCCGTGCAGGTCGCGGTGGCGCTGATCGCTGCCGGAGCAATTGCGGCGCTGTGGCGGAGCCGAGCCGCCGACGAGCTGAAAGCCGCGGCGCTCGGGGCTGGCGCCATGCTGGCGACGCCGTACCTCTATACATACGACCTCGTTGTGCTCGCGGTGCCGCTGGCCTTTCTGTTCCGGCTGGGCCGGGAGCGCGGGTTTTTGGCGCATGAACTTGCCGGCATCGGGCTCGCCTGCCTGCTGATCCTGATTTTCCCGTTCGTGAAAGCGCCGGTCGGTTTCGCCGCCGTGCTGGTAGTCGCGGCGCTGATCGCGCGCCGCGCCTTCATCTCCGAGAGCATTCCCCAGAGTGCCGCCGCATGAGCGGACTCGCGGACGCATTTGCCGCTCTATCCCGCGCAAGCGGGAATCCAGATGGGGAGTACCGACGTGGGGCTAAATCCGCTGGGTCCCCGATTTCGCGGGGACGAGCGGACGAAAATAATCGCACACGCCTCGTTGCTTTGATCGGCCTGATGCTGGCGCTCGGCTATCTCGTCCTGCTGGGCGGCGCCTATCTCGACGGCAATTTCCTGACCGACAAGCAAGGCCAGCCGATCGCCAATGACTTCGTCAACGTCTATGCCGCAGGACGGCTCGCGCTCGCGGGCGATCCGGCCGCCGCCTACGACTGGCCGCGGCACAAGGCCGCCGAGGAGCGCGCCGTCGGCCACGCTTTTGCAAACTATTACGGCTGGCACTACCCGCCGACGTTTTTGTTCGCCGCAGCGGTACTTGCGATGTTGCCTTATGTCGTTGCGCTGGCGATCTGGCTGGCGGCGACGCTCGCGGCTTACACGGCGACACTTGCGGGCATTCTCGGCGACCGCGCCGGGGCTTTCGTCGCGCTCGGATTTCCGGCCGCGCTCTGGAACGTCACCGCCGGCCAAAACGGCTTTCTCACCGCAGCGCTGATCGGCGGTACGCTCGGTCTGCTGGAGCGGCGGCCCGCGCTCGCCGGAATTTGTCTCGGCCTTTTGTCCTACAAGCCGCAATTCGGTTTGCTGTTTCCGATCGTGCTGATCGCGGACCGGCGTTGGCTGACACTTGCAACGGCCGCTTCGGTTGCGGCCGCTTTTGCCGCCCTGTCGTGGCTCGTGTTCGGCACGGCCAGCTGGGAAGTGTTCGCGCACGCAACGCCGATGACAAGCCGCATCGTGCTCGGCGAAGGCGGTGCGGACTTTGAGCGACTGCAAAGCCTGTTCGGTTTCGTGCGCGCTCGTGGCGGCGGCGAAACGCTGGCCTGGACTGTTCAGGCCATTGGCGCGACGGCAGTGGCCACTGGTCTCGTCGTGTTGTGGCGAAGCCGTGCCGCCTATGAACTAAAGGCTGCAGCACTTGCCGCCGGCGCGCTTATCGCCACGCCGTATGTCTATATCTACGACTTCGTGATTCTCGCGGTTGCGGTTGCGTTCCTGCTGCGCGTTGCGCTCAAGCAGGGCTTCGCCGCGAGCGAAATCGTCGCGCTGCCGTCGGCCGGCGCGCTCATTCTCGCGTTTCCCTATGTGAAGACCCAACTCGGTCTCGCAGCGGCGTTGATCGTCATTGCCTTGGTGGCGCAGCGCGCGCTCGCCCAAACGTCACGCCGTCACACCACGCTATAATGGCCGCCCTCACGAGTGCCGTTGCGGCGCATCAGAAAATATTTGAGGACGAATTGCCCGTCGCGCGCCATTAACGGTGCGCTGCATATGGTGCAGGCGACGTCGCCGTCTTCCGAACTCGCGTCCGCTTCAACGCGAAGCAGCGTGTACGGCGTGCCGCATTTGGGACAATCGAAGCGTGAGGTGGAGGACGAAGGCATGGCCGCACTGTATATGAGCGAGTAATACAAGCCTATGACATTCAGACATTGCAGCTTTGATCGCGATCAGAGCCAAATGCGGCTAAGAGACGCGTCAAGCGCTGATAACGCGGATAAGATACGCGCTATTGGAGGAAATTGACTGATGGGGCGCGGAATGGGGAGAGGCCTTATGTCGCTGCGATTGCGATGCTTGAGCTCAGCGTACGCTGCCGCTGTGGCGCTGCTCATTTTTGCGGCAGCTCCCGCGCACGCCAACGAACCGATCAAAATCGGACTTGGCATGTCGCTGACGGGCAAACTCGCCGCCAACGGCAAGATGGCGCTGCTCGCGATGCAAATCTGGGAAGACGACACCAACGCTCACGGCGGCCTGCTCGGCCGGCCGGTCAAGCTCGTCTACTACGACGATCAGAGCAACCCGGCGCAGGTGCCCGGCATCTACACCAAGCTGCTCGACATCGACAAAGTCGACCTGATCGTCTCCGGCTATGCCTCGACCCAGATCGCGGCTGCCATGCCGATCGCGATCGAACGGCACAAGTTGCTGATCGGCCTGTCCGGCACCGCGATCAACGAAGAATTCCACTACCCGATGTATTTCGCCATGGTGCCGAACGGCCCCTCGACCAAGCCCGCGTTCACGCACGGCTTCTTCAAGGTCGCAGAAGCGCAAACTCCCAAACCGCAAACCATCGCGCTCGCCTACGCCGATGCCGAGTTTGGTCACAACACCTGCGAGGGCGCGCGCACCAACGCCAAGGCCTCCGGGTTCAGGATCGTCTACGACAAGAACTACCCGCCGGCGACGGTGGATTTCTCGCCGATCGTGCGGGCGATCCAGGCGGCCAATCCGGACCTGCTGGTGGTCTGCTCCTATCCGCTCGATACCGTCGGCATCATCAAGGCCGTGCACGAAATCGACTACAAGCCGAAAATGTGGGGCGGGGCGATGGTCGGCCTGCAATCGACCGCGCTGAAGGTCCAGCTTGGGCCGCTGCTCAACGGCATTGTCAATTTCGAGACCTGGCTGCCGGTCGGCCCGCTGAAATCTCCGGCCGCTGTCGAATTCCTCGGTAAGTACCAGGTACGCGCCAAGTCCGCCGGCGCCGACGCGATGGCCTACTTTCCGGTGATGGGCTATGCCGACCTGCAAGTGCTCGGCCAAGCCGTCGCCGCAACCAAGAGTCTGAAGGACGACGTGCTCGCCGCCTACATGCACAAGACCAAGTTCAACACCGTAGTCGGCGACATCGCCTTCGGGGCAGACGGCGAATGGGCGCAGGAGCGCATGCTCGCGGCACAATTCCAGAATATCAAGAGCAACAGCCTCGACGAATTCCGCGACCTGAAAGCCGAAATCGTGGTTTATCCGCCTGACCTAAAGAGCGGCGAGGTCATCTATCCGTACGAGAAGGCGTTAGCGCAATAACGTGCCGATGAGTTTGATCGCCCGGCTGGAAGGATTTTTGGCATCGTCATTGCCAGGCTTGACACGGCAATCCATGCGGGTTGGCGGCACAGTCAGCCTGACCGCACTATGTCGGTCGCGACTATTCAGTATGGACCACCGGGTCAAGCCCGGTGGTGACGACTTAACGAAGCGGCCCTTTCTCCCCCACCTCAGTGCAAGGCGAGGAAGATGACTCGTCCAACTACTCCGCTCTTGTTGTTTTGCGCCGCATTCGGCGTTGCAGCGCTCACCGGCTGCAGCAGCGAAACCGCGCCGCCGGCCGAGCCGACGTTTTATCAGGACCTGTCAAAGCCCGACACCTCGCTCGATTCCGCCGCTGCCGCCTCGATGATCTCCGGCTACCGGCGCAACAACGATCTTGGTCCCGTCACGGTCGATCCCGAGTTGATGCGGATGGCCGGCGAGCAGGCGCATGCGATGGCGGTCCACGACAAGATGGATCACGATATCGGCCGCCCCTTCCAGGACCGGATCCGCAATTCGCCATTCAGGAACAGCGTCGCCGTCGAGAACATTTCCGCCGGCTACCACACGCTTGCTGAAGCGTTTTCCGGCTGGCGCGATTCACCGCCGCACCGCGCCAACATGCTCAACCGCAGCGTCACCCGCATCGGTATCGCTGCGGCCTTGGCGCCCAACTCGAAATACAAGGTGTTCTGGGCGCTGATTCTCGCCGGCCCCGGACCGCGCGGGTAGTTGGCGATTTTTGCAGGTCGGCTGCCTGCCGCTTATGAATTCGTCAGCAATCAATGCAAACCGGGGAAGCCATGAGTTTCCAGCACTTCGATGATGCCGTCGACGATCAGGCCGACGCCTATTGCTGAAACGAAGAAGCCGACGATGCGTGTCGTGGCATCAATTCCCATCACACCCAATTTTTCCGTAAGCTTGCCGGCATAAGCCAGGCACAGATAGGTCACCAACATGGTCGCCACGATCGCTGCCACAATGGCGGCGAATGACCTCAGTTCGGCCGGCGAATGCTGTACGGTCGACGTCATGCCGAGGATGGTCGCGATCGCGCCGGGACCGCACATCAGCGGCAATGCCAGCGGCACAAAGGCAATACTTTCGTCTGTTGCCGCGCCTTCGGGAATGATGCCGCCTCCCGATCGGGATGACCCAAACAGCTCGAATCCGATTTTCATCAGAATGATGCCGCCGACGATGCGCACCATGCTCAGCGGCACGCCAAACAGGCGCAGAAGCAGCGTGCCAAAGACCAGGAAGAACAGACACAGCAACAGCGCGTAAAGGCATGATTTCCGCGCCACCCGTCGGTGGACGCCTTCGTCCTTTCCCTCCAGCAATTTGAGATATACCGGCAGCACCTCGAACGGGTTTATGATGGCGAGCAAAGTTGTGAACGTTCCGACAAACAGCGACAGTTCACCGACCATTTCGTCCTGCTTTGTTGAAAGATCGAACTGACTTTATGGTTCGAGGCAAGGTTGAGTCTACCGAGCAAGTGGTTTCAAATACCTGCGGAGTTCTCCATCATGCAAGGCATGTACGGAGATTTAAAACGGCGCCACTCCGCCGCCGGGCTTGTCGCTGCCGGCGTCGTCGCCGCCGTTATGGGTCCGGTGTTGCCGGCCGTTGCCGCAGATCAGGTCCACGACGAGATCCAGGTGTACAATGCGGAGATCGCCGATGTTGGGCAATGGACCTACGAGCAGCACCTGAACTACGCAATAGTGGGACAGACGCAGCCGGAGTTTCCAGGCGGCTTCACCTCCAACCGTAGCCTGCAGGGCACCCCGGAGTTTGCTTACGGGATAACCAATTGGTGGGAGGGCGGCTTTTATCTGCCGTTTGCGGTCAACAGCGCCGGCGAAGCTTTTTCCGATGGCGCCAAGATCCGCAGTCTGTTCGTGACCCCGGACGCCGCCGAGCGAAGTTTTTTCTACGGCGTCAATTTCGAGCTCGGCTACGAGCTGCCGCAATTCTCGCTGACGCAGTGGAATCTGGAGGTACGGCCGATCATCGGCATGCGCAACGCGCAGTGGGAGTTCATCGCAAATCCCATCGTGGACGTCGGGTTCGGCGCCGCCGGCGAGGCGGATTTCGCGCCAGCCATGCGGCTCGCCCGCAATCTCGGCGGGGATCGATTTATCGGCCTCGAATATTATGCCGACTTCGGCAAAATCGGCGATTTTCTTCCGCTCCGGGAACAGAACCAGCAATTGTACGCAGTTGCCGATTTCAAGGTGAACGCGCTCGACGTCGAACTCGGCGTCGGCCATGGCTTCACTGCAGGATCGGACGGCCTCGTCGTCAAGGCCATCATCGGCTACGCCTTCCCGGTTCCCGGCAAGAGCCACGACGGCGGCAGTTCGCCGAACGCTCCCCTGACCATGGGCACATCGGCGCGGGCGTCTCAGAACGCCTTGATCGTGAAATAAAGCTTCACAAAGAGTGCCGCCTGCCTGCCGCGCTCCAGCCGTCCAAGGCGGGACATCGGCGCAAAACCGCGGGCTTAAAATCCGGCGACAGCTTCGAGGGTGCCGCCGGTCTGCATCTGCGCGCGGCGAATGGCGTCGAGCTCCTCTTCGGAATGGCGCAGCACTCCGATCTCCTCGGCGAATTCCGGGCGCGATTCCAGCCGCTCCTTCCAGGCAAAGACATGCGGATGAAGCCGCTCAAACGGATAACCGGCAAGCGACAGCCGATGCGCGTAAATCAGCCAGGCGATGTCGAGAACGCTCAAGGTGTTGCCCGTCAGATAAGGCTGCTGCGCAAGTTGCTTATCCATCGCGTCGAACTCGGTCCGGAATTTCCATGCCGACGCCCGTGCCCGCTCGTCGGTGAAGCCTTCCTTCGCGGCGCGCTCCCAGAACTCGATCTGGATTTGCTTGTCGCGGTCGATGGCGCCTTGCACGGTGCCGGAGCCGTTGGCGGCGTAGCTTTTCAGCGCCTCGGACGATTTTGGCGGCCCGGGCGGCGCAAACACGAAGCGGAAACTCAGCGTGCGCAGGTCGAGATGCAGGTCGTCCTCGTGCTTGAGTAGCGCTTTGACTTCGTTCTCCTGCCCGGCCGGTATCAGTTTCGGCGTCGGAAATGTTTTTTCGAGATAGGCGATAATATCGTTGCTCTCGATATGCACGGCGCCGTCATGGACCAGCACCGGCACCAGGCCGCGCGGATTGATGCCGAGGAACCATGGCTGGAAATTCTCATAGCCCGGAAGATCGATCGGGTGCGACTGCCAGGCAATGCCCTTGAGGTTCAGAAATACCCGCAGCTTCTGCGAGCATGACGAGCCCATGAAATGCAGGACATGGACGCCCTTCCAGTCGAGCACTTCGCGGGTCTTGATGTCGCTGTCGACGAGCTGAACCATGTTACCTCCCGAGCCAAAGCCGCCGACCCTCATACGCCGTCACGGCGGCCATTCGGCGAAAAATCACCGCGCTGACGAATCGTTGATGCGGCCGGTTGCGACACCTTGCCGGCCATCGCCGAGGCCGATAGCTTTCAGCACCTTTCCCGCGACATCAAGGACATTGCAATGATCGACCTTTACGCGCTGACCAGCCCAAACGTGCAGAAGATCTACCTGATGCTCGAAGAGACCAAGCTGCCCTACAAGGAGCATTTCGTCGACGTCTGGAAAGGCGACCAGTTCGATCCGGATTTCCTCAAGATCAATCCGAACGGAAAGATACCGGTGATCGTCGACCACGAAGGCCCCGGAGGGAAACCCTACACGGTCTTCGAGTCCGGCGCGATCCTGATGTACCTGGCGGAGAAATCCGGAAAATTTCTGCCGGCGGACATGGCGAAGAAATACGAAGTGCTGCAGTGGCTGATGATCCAGCTTACCAGCGTCGGTCCGATGTTCGGCCAGTTCACGCACTTCAAGTTGTTCTCGCCGAGGGACAAGGACACGTCCTATGCGATGACGCGCTATCAGACCGAAGTGAAGCGGTTTTACGAAGTCCTCGAACAGCGGCTCGTCAGGGTGCCCTATCTCGGCGGTGACGAGTACACCATCGCCGACATCGCGACCTTCCCGTGGACGCGCAATCACGATGTCCAGGGCGTGAAATGGGAAGACAACCCCAACCTCGCGCGCTGGTTCAACGCCATCAGCGAACGGCCGGCGGTGAAGGCCGCGCTTGTCAAGATCGGCGCCATCACCTCGAACCGCGACACGGCATCCGACGACCAAAAGGACCGTTTTTTCAATCGCGGCCGTTATGCCCGGGCGTGATCAAAGACCGCGTCGTCGGCTGATAAATCAGAAGTCGCGCTGAGAAAGCTGGATGCGAGCATGGTCCGGCCGGGCAGGGAATTGACCCTGTCAACGTGGTTTAATTTGCCCGGATGATCCGGAGGGACACATGCCGAGCACGGACGAGACCGAAATCCGGGAATTGCTCAATGAGATGACCGCCGCCTGGGCTCGCGGGGACGCGACCGCTTACGGCGCGCGCTATCAGGCCGACGCCACGTTCACCAACGTGTTCGGGACGTTTCATGTTGGACACGAAGAGTTTGATCTTCGCCACGACGAAGTGTTTCGCGGGATTTTCAAAGGCACCAGAGTGACCATGGACATCAGGAAGCTTCGCTTCCTTCGTCCGGATGTCGCCGTGTTGGATGTCGATGCTGGCCTGTTCGGTGCGCAGATCCAGCCGCCCGGCGTTCCGGCCCACCCGGACGGCGCTTTTCGCACCTGTCTGCTCATGGTGCTGACGAAACAGCACGGCAGGTGGGAAATTGCCGCTTATCATAATGTCTGGCGACCGGCGGGCCACTGATTGCGATCCGGAATTGGCTTTTGTGCACCGCACGCGTAAGCTTGAATGCGGAGTCCGGGGACCGTCCAGAACCAAGTGAGCGGAGCCACTGATGTCGCTTGCCGAGTCCCACAGCCCTGCCACCGGCGAAGACCTGGTCGCCACCCTGTCTCAGGCGGTACAGGTGGTTGAAGCCATCTTCGCCGACGCGCGCCGGTCGGTCGCCGAGCGGGTGACAAGGGACGGCCGCGTCGCCCTGCGTGTCCTCGACCGCGAACAGCGCGCCGCCCATGGCCTTGCCTGGCTCGCGACCTATGTCGATGCGATCCGCCAGCTTGGCGCTTATGCCGAGCGCCTGATGGAAGCTGACAGTTTCGGTGAGGTCGAAGACCTCATCGTGCGGATCGGCGCCGGCGAATATCTGGCGCAGATCCTGGGCGGGATTCCGATGAGCCAGGGCGAGATCGTCCGCCTCGCCGATCTCGGACTTCATCCCGCGGCGGTCGCTGCGCGCGTCACTCCGGCGGTCGAACAGCTGATCGCGCAGGGCAACACCGCGCCGCACCGCGCCCGGCTGGTCGAATTGATGAAGTTCGGACGCGATGCCACGGTCGGCGCCTGCGGCCTCGATGATACGCTCGAATCGATCCGCGAGGAGATGCGCAAATTCGCCGAGGGCCAGGTGGTGCCGCACGCGCAGCAATGGCATCTGCGCAATCAATACATCCCGCTCGATGTCATCACGCAAATGTCCGAGCTCGGCGTGTTCAGTCTGACCATCCCCGAGGATTACGGCGGTATGGGGCTGGGCAAGGAATCGATGTGTGTCGTCTCCGAGGAGCTGTCGCGCGGCTATATCGGCGTCGGCAGCCTCGGCACCCGCTCCGAGATCGCGGCCGAGCTTATTCTCGGCAGCGGCACCGAGGAGCAGAAACGCAAATGGCTACCGAAGATCGCGTCCGGCGAAGTGCTGCCGACGGCGGTGTTCACCGAGCCGAACACCGGCTCCGATCTTGCCTCGCTCAAGACCCGCGCGGCGCGCGACGGCGATTTTTATGAGGTCCACGGCAACAAGACCTGGATCACGCATCCGGTGCGCGCCGATTTGATGACGCTGCTGGTTCGCACCAATCCGAACGAGAAGGGCTATCGCGGCCTCTCCATGCTGCTTGCGGAAAAGCCGCGCGGCACCGACCAGGATCCGTTTCCGGCGGCGGGCATGTCGGGCAGCGAAATCGAAGTGCTCGGCTATCGCGGCATGAAGGAATACGAGATCGCCTTCGACGGCTTCAAAGTGGCGGCCGAGAATCTTCTGGGCGGCGTCGAAGGGCTTGGCTTCAAGCAGCTGATGGCGACCTTCGAATCCGCGCGCATCCAGACCGCGGCGCGGGCCGTTGGCGTGGCGCAGGCGGCGCTCGAAGAGGCGCGGAGCTATGCGCTGACGCGGGTACAATTCTCCGAGCCGATCGCCAATTTCCCGCGCGTCGCCGACAAGCTCGCGATGATGGCGGTCGAGATCATGATCGCGCGCCAGCTCACCTATTATGCCGCCCGGCAGAAGGATTCCGGGCGCCGCTGCGATCTCGAGGCCGGAATGGCGAAGCTTCTGGCCGCCCGGGTCGCCTGGGCGGCGGCCGATAACGCCGTGCAGATTCACGGCGGCAACGGCTTTGCGCTCGAATTCCCGATTTCGCGGATTCTGTGCGACGCCCGCATTCTCAACATCTTCGAGGGCGCGGCCGAGATCCAGGCCCACGTCATCGCCCGGCGCCTGCTGGACGGATCGAATTAAAAACCGTCCGGTTCTTCAACCAATCGTCAACCCTCAGCCTCTATAAAGCGGGTTTTCAGACGTTGCGGCGCCATGGCTGAAGACCCGGCAATTACGGCACCCTGCCCAAAGTGTCGTATTGAAATGATCTTCGTGACTACTATGCCGCATCCGAGGTCGCCTCAGATGGAGCGGACGACGTTCGTCTGCTACAGCTGCAACCAGACCCGCAGTTACACCCTTTCGTCGCCGATGGCGCAGGCCTACAAACAAGCCGCTGCAATCCCGGCAGACAACCAGCCGTCCGATAACCAGGCCGCGATCCCGGCCGGATGACGACTTATCGCTGAGGGAACGGCAAAGTTACGGCCTCTCCGGCAGATGGGATTGCCGCGACCTGAAATTTCTCGTCGGACACCTCACTTTGACCAACTCGGCGCACGGCGGTCGCTGGAACTCAATTCCATACCGACGCGCTTTAAGCTGCCGGGGCGAGACGTCGAAAAAGTCGTCGTCGCCGGCCAGGACGCGCGGCGAACCAACCCGAGATTTCGCGCCTTCATCGGCAGCCTTGGCGGAGCGGCGCTCACGGCAGTTTCGGCAGCGGCCGAGCCATGATCATTGTGCGACATACGCGAGGGTTCTCACGATGTCGGCGAATGTTACTCGTCGATCATGCAGTGAAGCTTGGCGGCATCCAAAATTGTCAGCGATCGCTTCTCGAGTTTGATCAGCCGTCTTTTACGAAAAGCCTTGAGGACCTGATTGACATAAGGCGCCGTCAATCCCAATGCGTCCGCGACATGAGTTTGGCGCAGGGGAAAATTGAAAGTTTGACCGCGCACGGCGCGATGCTCCGCAAGTCTGCTCGTCAATTCCAGGATCAATCGGGCGATGCGTTGCCTGGCCTTGCGCCGGCCAAGATCCAGGACCAGTTCATCGAGCCGGTGCTTTTCGTCGACGCAATTCTTCACAAAGCTTTCCAGCACTTCCGGGCGTGCGACCAGGGTCCCCCATAACCCGGCGCCTCAAACGTGCGATGGCAAACCGCAGTAACGGCTTCCACATCGTGACAAATGCGGTTCTCGAAAAGAATGTTGGTGGAGACCAAATCACCCGGCAACAGGAATGAAAGGATTTGACGCCGGCCGCTCGGCAGGTACTCAACGACTGTGGCCCAGCCATCGCAGATAACGGGCACGCTGCCGACCTGCTCCTTCGACCGGAAGGATACGTCGCCGCGCAGCGGCGTTTTTCTCAAATTGCGCGACCGGCGGCCGATTCGAAAGCGGCGCTTCAATGCCGGCGTCAATCAAGATCCGGCACAGGCCGAGCCCGCGCATTGGACAACGCAAACATCCCGGTTTCGGCTGAGTTGGAAAATCGAGGCGCGGTGGAGGAACGGTCATGGCTATGCTTGGGATCTCAATGTTGCTCAAGTGAAAAGTGCCGGCGCTGGCGGAAAAGGCCCCGAACGTCGATGGTTTTCTAGATTGTGTCGAAGCTGTTGAGGAGTGCGCGAATCATTGACTAGTTAATTGTTTTAGCCAGTTGGCGATTTAATCTGCAAAGTCGTGGCCGGCTGCAAACTCATAATGCGCAGCAAATTCGTCATGCGCTGCGAGCAGGCGTGCTTCCGAACAGAACTTCGTGACCGGCCGCCGATACTCTTCCGCATCAATGTCCGGGCCATTTGCATCGGCGGTCTTCCTGCGGGGCAATGGGTTGATCGAGCAGCTCCTTAAATTTCTCGACATCAATGACGACACCAGGCGACTTGGCCAAAGCTTGTGGCAGGTCCTGGCCCCCAGCGTCGACGCCGTGCTCGACAGCTTTTATCTGAAGGTTCATCTCGTGGGCATTGAGCCGCAATTGCCGGATGCTACTGTTGTGCGGCTCAAAGCCAAGCAAAAAGCTCATTGGGCGTCGCTGTTTCGCTCTGAATTCGACGAACAATATATCACCAGCGTGCAGCCAATCGGCATCAAACACCGCGATATTGACCTCAAGCTCGCATCCTACGTCGCGGCGTATATGGTGCTGAAAATCGAGTTTGCAAATGTCATCGTCCGGTCCGATCTTTCCGTGCTTACCAAGGGTCTCCTGATCAAAACCCTCGACAAATACGTTGCGCTCGATATGGCGCTCGCCCTGTCTACCTTTGACGCCGCAATCCTGGACTGAAGTCCAGCGGGCAGGTGTGCCCCGTGACCGGCCGCCGGGCAGTTTCCCGCCTAAACCGGGCGGGACGCGTGATAGCCTCGACGAGACCGCCTGCGGATTTCGCTCGGCGCGCGCTCCGTGCCGTTGCGGCCTAATGCCTGCCGCGGCCACAGATCAGGCGTAGCCGGGTGGCTCAATCAGAGCTACAACACGCGCATGTCGGATTTTCTCTCTCACGGCCTCGTCCCGATCGCCATCGGCGCCGTTGCCGTCG
This sequence comes from uncultured Alphaproteobacteria bacterium, assembly GCA_963791955.1. Lineage (GTDB taxonomy): Bacteria > Pseudomonadota > Alphaproteobacteria > Rhizobiales > Xanthobacteraceae > BOG-931. Next base: position 259,981 of record CAWBUO010000008.1, on the reverse strand, counting down.
TTCTGTTGTTCGGCCTGATCAATATGATGCGCGGCGGATCGGGCAACACCTCGCAGAAGCTGATGCGGCTGCGCGTGCTGCTGCAATTCATCGCCATCGTCATCATCATGTTCACGATCTGGGTGACTGCGAAATAAGCCATGGTTGTCCTCAACAAGATCTACACCCGGACCGGAGATGACGGTACGACCGCGCTCGGCACCGGGGCGCGGCGCAAGAAATACGATCTGCGCGTTGCCGCCTACGGCACGCTCGACGAGACCAATGCTGCGATCGGCATCGCGCGGCTGCATACCAGTGGCGAGCACAGGCTCCATCATGCATTGTCGCGGATCCAGAACGACCTGTTCGACCTCGGCGCCGACCTGGCGACGCCGGACCGGGGCAAGGGCCCGGGCGGTGCGCGGCTGACCGCGACCGCGGCGCAGGTGACCTGGCTTGAGAGCCAGATCGACCTGCTCAATGCCGAGCTCGGCCCGCTGCGATCTTTCGTGCTGCCGGGCGGCTTTCCGGCGGCGGCTTATCTGCACCTCGCCCGCACCATTTGCCGGCGCGCCGAGCGGTTGATCGCCGAGCTGATGGACCAGCCGGACGAAAGCGTCACCCCCGAAGTGTTGCAATTCGTCAACCGGTTGTCTGATTATCTGTTTGTCGCCGCCCGTTATGCCAACGATAAGGGCGCCCGCGACGAGCTGTGGCAGCCGGGCCAGAACCGGTAATCCAAGACGGTTATCCAAGACGGTAATCCAAGACAAAAAACAGAGAGGGGGGGCCCGAGATGGCGAACGCGAAGGGCCGGCTCGATGGCAAGGTTGCAATCGTCACCGGTGCGGCAAGCGGTATCGGCCGCGCCAGCGCGATTTTATTTGCGCGAGAGGGCGCGCGAATGGTCATCGTCGATCAAAAAGCCGAGGCGTTGGATGACACCGCCAAGGCGATTGCGCAATACAGCGGCGAGGTACACGCGGTTGCCGCCGACACCAGCCAGGAAGGCGACGTCAAAGCTTTCGTCGACCGCGCCGTCACGGCGTTTGGCGGGCTCGACGTTGTCTATGCGAATGCGGGGATCAGCGGCGGCCTCGTTCCGCCGCCGCTCCTCGAACAGACCGTGGAGAATTGGCTGCGGGTTCTGCAGGTCAATCTGGTCGGCACGTTTCTCGCCATCAAACACGCCGCCCCGCACATGATCGCGAAAGGCAGCGGCTCAATCATTCTCACCGCCTCGGTCGCAGGGCTGCGTGCGAATGCCGGCGGCGCGCCCTACAGCGCCAGCAAGGCCGGCGTGGTCAGCCTGGCGCAGACGGCCGCGAACTCCTTGCTGGGCACCGGCGTGCGGGTCAACGCGATCTGCCCGGGCCTGATCGAAACCGGCATGACGCGCGAACTGTTCGAGCGGGCGCGTGAACGCGGCAAGGAGGACAAGATCGGTCAGCTCAATCCGCTGCAGCGCGCCGGGCGGCCGGAGGAAATCGCCGCGATGGCGCTGTTTCTTGCCAGCGACGAGTCCTCGTACGTCAACGGACACGCCTTTCCGGTTGACGGCGGGCTTTCCAGCACGCTGCCTTTCACCCGGCCGATCCGTTGACCGCAAGCGCCACGACCGTTACTTTCCCGCACTGCAGCATCACCGGGACCTAGCGCTGCGCTAGACGAAACAAATCGAAACCGATCATGAAGATTATCGTGCCTGTGAAGCGGGCGATCGACAAGGACGTGAAAATCCGGGTCAAATCAGATGGCTCAGGCGTCGAACTTGGCAACGTCAAAATGTCGATGAATCCGTTCGACGAGATCGCGGTCGAAGAAGCGATCCGTCTGAAGGAGGCCGGCAAAGCAACGGAGATCGTCGCGGTTTCGATTGGGCCTCCGCAAGCCGGCGAAACGATCCGCACTGCGCTCGCGATGGGCGCCGACCGCGGCATTCTGGTCAAGGCCGAGGGCGCGGTCGAGCCGCTGGCGGTGGCGAAGATTCTCAAGGCGATCGCCGATGCCGAACAGCCCGGTCTCATCATCATGGGCAAGCAGGCCATCGACGACGACAGCAACCAGACCGGCCAGATGCTGGCCGCGCTGCTCGGCTGGCCGCAAGGTACGTTCGCGTCCAAGGTAGCGATCGAAGGCGATGCGCTGATGGTGACGCGCGAGGTTGACGGCGGCCTGCAGACCGTGAAGCTGAAAATGCCCGCGATCGTGACTACGGATTTGCGCCTGAACGAGCCGCGCTACGCATCGCTGCCGAACATCATGAAGGCGAAGAAAAAGCCGATCGACGATAAGAGCGCCGCCGATTACGGCGTCGACGTCAAGCCACGGCTCGAGGTTGTCAAGACCACCGAACCTCCGGTGCGCAAGGCCGGCGTCAAGGTCAAATCCGTCGCCGAACTGGTCGACAAATTAAAGAACGAGGCCGGGGCGATCTGATGTTGTCCGTCGTGATCAGAAAAGTCACTCACACAACTTCGGTGCGTGCGCGGCGACAACCGGCTGCGCCAACCGTGCAATGGAAATTCTGATGCCGACTCTTCTCCTTGCCGAACACGACAACAAGTCACTCAAGGATGCGACCAGCAAGGCGCTGACCGCCGCCAAGGTGATCGGCGCCGACGTGCACATTCTGGTCGCGGGTCACAACTGCAAGCCGGTCGCAGAAGCCGCAGCCAAGCTCGACGGCGTCAAGAAAGTGCTGCTTGCGGATGCGCCGGCCTACGAGCACATGCTCGCCGAACCGACCGCGGCGCTGATCGTCTCGCTCGCCGGCCCCTACGAAACCATCATGGCGCCGGCGACGACGTCCGGAAAGAACATCATGCCGCGCGTCGCGGCGCTGCTCGACGTGATGCAGATTTCCGAGATCACCAAAGTGGTGGCGCCCGACACCTTCGAGCGGCCGATCTATGCCGGCAACGCCATTCAGACCGTGCGCTCGCACGACGCCAAAAAAGTCCTCACCGTGCGTACCGCCGCGTTCCAGGCGACTGGCGAGGGCGGTTCGGCGGCGCCGGTTGAGCCCGCGGCAGCCGCCGCCGATCCCGGCATTTCCGGCTTCGTGGGCGAGGAATTGTCGAAGTCGGAGCGGCCGGAACTGACCTCGGCCAAAATCATCATTTCCGGCGGCCGGGCGATGCAAAACCGCGAGAACTTCACCAAGTATATAGAGCCCGTTGCCGACAAGCTTGGCGCGGCAGTCGGCGCCTCGCGCGCCGCGGTCGATGCCGGCTATGCGCCGAATGACTGGCAAGTCGGGCAGACCGGCAAGGTCGTGGCCCCGGACCTCTATATCGCCGTGGGCATTTCAGGTGCTATTCAGCATCTCGCCGGAATGAAGGATTCGAAAGTTATTGTTGCGATCAACAAGGATGAGGAAGCACCTATCTTTCAAGTTGCCGACTACGGACTGGTGGCGGACCTTTATCAGGCCCTGCCGGAGCTGGCCCAGGAGCTCGAAAAACACGGTCGTTGACCTCAAGGTGGTGTGCGCCAAAGAAGGTAAGCGAATATGGTCGAAGTGAAGGAGCGCCCAAAGACGCGCGGCGGACCGTCCGCCGGCGCGGCGCATCCGATCCACAAGATCGGCGTGATCGGCGCCGGGCAGATGGGCAACGGCATTGCGCATGTCTGCGCGCTCTCGGGGCTCCATGTGCTGCTCAATGACGTCGTCGCCGACCGCATCGGTGAAGGGATTGCCACCATCAGCGGCAATCTGGCGCGTCAGGTCAGCCGGCAGCGCATCACCGACGAGGAACGCGAGGCCGCGCTCAACCGCATCACCGCGGCAAAAACGCTTGCCGAGCTCGGCGATTGCGATCTGGTAATCGAAGCGGCGACCGAGAAAGAAGAGGTCAAGCGCAAGATCTTCAGCGCGCTCTGCCCGGGGCTTAAGCCCGAAACCATCGTCGGCACCAACACCTCGTCAATTTCGATCACGCGTCTTGCCGCCTCGACCGACAGGCCGGAGCGCTTCATCGGCATTCATTTCATGAATCCGGTGCCGCTGATGGAGCTGGTGGAAGTGATTCGCGGCATTGCCACCGACGACGAAACTTTCGCGACCACCAAGCAGTTCATCGCCAATCTGGGCAAGCAGATCGCGGTGTCGGAGGACTTCCCCGCCTTCATCGTCAACCGCATTCTGCTGCCGATGATCAACGAGGCGATCTACACGCTCTATGAGGGCGTCGGCAATGTCGAGGCGATCGACAATGCGATGCGGCTCGGCGCCCACCATCCGATGGGGCCGCTGGAACTCGCCGACTTCATTGGGCTCGATGTCTGTCTCTCGGTGATGCAGGTGCTGCACGAGGGACTGGCGGATTCAAAATACCGGCCGTGTCCGCTGCTGGTGAAATACGTCGAGGCCGGCTGGCTCGGCCGCAAGACCCAGCGCGGCTTTTACGATTATCGCGGCGAGAAGCCGGTCCCGACCCGCTGATTGTTTCGGATATTGTGTCTAGTATCCACCCGCGCGGGGTAAGCCCGTCAAACTGCTTTGGTGCTGGCGCCCGACGCGCCCGCGATACGCAGGCCTCGATCCCCGGCCCGTCGCATCGGCTCGAAGATCTGCCGCGCGGTCGCGCGGCCTTTGGCGGTCAGCACCACGGGGCGTCTGCTGGAATGGGTCGGATTTGGTTGCATGGTCACGAGGCCAAGGCCGGGGCCGCCGTTTCTGGCGCGATCGCCGATATCGCGCAGATAGCGCGACATCGCGGTGCGGCTGATGCCGAGCGCGCGGGCGTAAGCACTGACGCCTTTGCCTTCGTCGAGCGCGACCATCAGGAACGTGGTCACAAACGGCAGCGGAATCGAGCCGCGCAGGTTGCTCAGCGGCTTGAGCGCCCACAACAGGGTCTGGATCAATCGCTCGTCGCTCGGTCCGATCGGAGCGTCAGAAGCCGGGCGCACGGGTGTTGCTGAAACGGACCCGGCGCGTCGCGATTTTCTCGCGCGCGCCGGGGCAGGTCCCGTTGTGGAAACAGGCATGGATGTACATCCACTGTCTAAGAGGGACTAACAGCTCCTCTCAGCCGCTTCGGTCGTGGACGTTTCACCAGCCGCCGAACTTGTAGTTCAGCCCGACGTTGAAGATGTTCAATTGCCGATTGTTGGTCGAGATGACATCGCCACCAAACACCCCAGCAGCAGGCGTCGCCGGTACCGTATAAGTCGCGTTGTTCAGCCGCACGAAGTCGTATTCGGCGCGCACCGACCAGGTACCCCAAAACGCGTATTCAACGCCGGCGCCCGCCGTCCAGCCTTGATTGCTGGTGGAGCCAGAAATATTGACCGGTGTGCCGTTGACCGTCCCGTTTGAATTACTCACCCCCCCGAAGGCCCAGCCGCCCTTGCCATAAACGAGGAAACGATCCCACGCATAGCCAAGTCGGGCGTCAACGAGTGTCAGCCATTGGTTGTTGACATTCGCGATTGCAGTGTTTGTGGTAGTACCAGGTGGAAACGTTGCCGTGTAGCCGTTCTTGGTGTTGGGAAGCCAGTCGAAGTCAGCCTCCGCGCCAATCACGACGCCACCCCAGAACTGATAATTCGCGCCAACCTGGCCGCCACCGAGGAACGACTGGCTGGTGGTGCTCGCAAAGCTGCTCCCGAGCGTGTCCGAGACGGTCGGGCCGCTGCTGAATATCCCACCGATATTGCCGCCGATGTAGATGCCGGTCCAATTGTAATAAGGAATCGGGGCTGGCACATAAGCTGCCGGTGCCCGCGGAGGCATCGGCGCCGGCGGAAGATCAGCCGCAAGTGCTTGTCCTCCGGCTGCGAGCGCCAAAGCTCCAGCAATCAAAAACTTACTCGTCGCCCGCTGCATGTGTAGTCTCCCGACTTAAAGCACTAAACCCCCGAACCCGAGTTGAATGTACCTGAACGACATCGAAAATGATGTCTCCAATCGGCAACACTTAGCAACATAAAGCCTATAGTTAACGATGTCTTATTGAGTTGCGATTCCACAAGTTCGCCGTTTTTCCGGCCCTCGCTGGAGGTATTGGGAGACGGATGGCGAGGGATCAGGCCTTATTTGCTGCGGGTGCCGGGTGCATTGCGTGCCCGAGAGAAATTATGGCAATGCCAAGGCAGAAAAGCGCTCGCTGCGAACGACGTTTCGCCCTCCGATTCGCGTTCGCTTTCGTCGGTTCTGGCGCGGCGTAACCGCGATGTTCGCAACTGCGGAGGCCGACGAGGCCAAATCGCGTTGCGGCCTGCGGTTCGCTCACTATAGACTTCAAAAAATAAGCAAACCGGGAGGGAAATTATGTCGAAGACGTTTGCAGCGGTGCTGTTCGCGATCCTTGTGTGCGCTGGATCGGCCGATGCGAGGGTCGCCGGCGCTGCCCACCCGCACAAATATCTTCCTCACTGCGCCCAGGGCATGGTTAGCGCATCGTGCACATGCCACGCCGGCGCATCGGGCCATTATCAGGTGTGCCGCGCCGGACAGTATTGTCACACCTTCGACGGTGTCTGCAGACAATAACCGGCCTGCGCCGATTTGTTGGTGCAGCCGGCGATCGTTTGAAGCTCGCTGAACTCGAGGAAGGATTTCAACGCACGTAGCGATCAGCTGCGCTTGGGTTGCCGATGCCTCAAAGAGCCTCATGGAGGCGCTGAAACTTTTCGTAGCCCAGGGCCTGCAGGCCTGCCGTGCAGGGGCTCTCCATGTTGATCGATCAATCAGCCTTGAGCGGTATTTCCCAGGCCATCGCCGACGCGATGGCTCCTGCTTTCATCCTGGCCGCTGTCGCTGCTTTGATCTCCGCCATGACCACGCGGCTGTTTCGAATTCAGGACCTTATCCGCGCGTTGTCGAGTGGCGACGCCGGTGCCTGCAAACCTGAACAGCGAATCGAGCTCGACTATTTGAAGATTCACGCCAGAGCGATAAGCCGGTGTGTCCTGTGCCTCGTCGCATGCGGAATGTGCGTGGTGCTGTACGTCATGGTCGTATTTGTGACGACGATTCTTTCCCTGCATTTCGAAAGGCTCGTGCTCAACATGTTCCTGATCGCTTTCGTATTCTTGTTTGTTTCGCTGGCGCTGTACGCGCGGGAGGTCTGGCTTTTGAGAAATCGGGAATTCTAGCGAGCCGGATACGCAAGACCGCGTACGCCGGGATCAAACCTTCATCAGCCGTGTTGGCAAATTGATCGTTGACCACCGCAGCAATGTCGCGCTGCCGGTATACATTAGCGCAGGAGGAGGGGTGGTTGCATGAGGACACTCGAGCATGGAGATAAGCCTCATCTCATCACTCTCGGGCGGGCAGCTTGCGAGCTATCAGATAGCGGTCGCAGCACGCCTTGCCCAGGCGAACGCCAGCGCTAACGCATACTCGGTCGCACAATTGACTGCAGCCGCAGAGCAGAATTTTCAGCGCGGCGGCGTCGCCAACGGTATCGGCGCGAACCTCGACGTTATCGGCTGATGGCGCCGTCGCGAAAGTCCGAAATGTCTGGTTGAACCGGCGATCAATCCGTGCTGCCGAGTGCCGCGCTCACAAGCTTTACACCGTCCGGGCTCGCCCATTCGGCGGGCCCGGCCATTTCGCCGATCTCACAGCCGGACCGATCGATGATCAGCGTCGTCGGCATGCCAAAGGCCTTGCCGGCGCTTTTCAGGTCCTGAAACACCTTGGCGCTTTGGTCCGAATAATAGGCCAGGTGCTTGACACCGGCGTCTTTGAGAAAATTAAGCGGCTTTTCGGCGTCACGAGTGTCGATATTGACGGCGACGACCTCAAAGCCCTTGCCGCCAAGGTCGGCCTGCAATGCGTCGAGTGCCGGCATCTCCTTGCGGCATGGCACGCACCAGGTCGCCCAGAGATTGAGAAGCACGGTGCGGCCGCGCCAGTCCTTGAGCGTTCGCTCGTGGCCTTCGGCGTCCTTGAAGCCCAGATCGGGAACCAGAAACGGCGTGTGTGCCAAGGCGAGCGCCGCGACTTCACCCTGCGCCAGCGGCGCAATCCGGGCCGCTGTCTTTACCGCCGGCTCGCAAGCCGCGGCGGCCGGATTGCTTCGCAGGTGTTCCATCCCGTATACCCCCGCCAGGACGGCCAGAATTGCTATGATCGCCGCGACAGAAAGCGCCCGGTAGCGGCGCGCGACGGGATGCGGCGGGGCGGATCGCTCGGACATCTAACAAACCCTCGGCGGACTGAAATTATGAGCAACAAGATGTGGGGCGGACGTTTCGGTTCCGATCCCGATCCCCTCATGGAGGAGATCAACGCCTCGATCGATTTCGACCGCCACCTGTACCGGCAGGACATCGCCGCAAGCAAGGCCCATGCGGCAATGTTGGCCAAAACCGGCATCATCACGACGCAGGATGCAAAGCGGATCACTCACGGTCTAGACACGATCCTGTCAGAGATCGAAGCCGGCAAATTCAAGTTCAAGCGCGCACTCGAGGACATTCATATGAATGTCGAGAGCAGGCTTGGCGAGCTGATCGGGCCGGCCGCCGGCCGCCTGCACACGGCGCGCTCGCGCAACGATCAGGTTGCGACCGACTTCCGGCTGTTCGTCCGCGACGCGATCGATGGCATCGATGCTGCACTCGTAGCGTATCAGCGGGCATTGGCCGAAAAGGCGCTCGAACACGCTGCGACCGCGATGCCAGGATTCACCCACCTGCAAACCGCGCAGCCGGTGACGTTCGGACATCACCTGCTCGCTTACGTCGAGATGGCGTCGCGCGACCGCAGCCGTTTTGCCGACGCGCGGACGCGGTTGAACGAAAGTCCGCTCGGTGCGGCTGCACTCGCCGGCACGTCGTTTCCGATCGATCGGTCGATGACCGCCAAGGCGCTCGGCTTTGCGCGCCCGACAGCAAACTCGCTCGATGCCGTTGCCGACCGCGATTTCGTGCTTGAGACCTTGTCGGCGTGCGCGATCACTGCCGTGCATCTGTCGCGATTTGCCGAAGAGATTGTGCTGTGGTCGTCGCCGCTGGTCGGTCTCGTCAAACTCTCAGACAAGTTCACAACCGGCTCCTCAATGATGCCGCAGAAGCGCAATCCCGACGCGGCGGAACTTGTCCGCGCCCGCGCCGGTCGCATCGTTGGCGCGCTCACTGCATTGCTGATGGTGATGAAGGGATTGCCGCTCGCATATCAGAAAGACATGCAGGAGGACAAGGAAGGCGCCATCGATGCGTTCGACGCGCTCACGCTTTCAGTCAACGCCATGACCGGCATGGTGCGCGACATGGAGCCGGATGTGGCCCGGATGCGGCAGGCCGCGGGCGAAGGTTACGCCACCGCCACCGATCTTGCGGATTGGCTCACGCGCACGCTCAAGCTGCCGTTTCGCGAGGCTCACCACGTGACCGGCCAGATTGTCGCCAAGGCGGCCGCATCTGGCGTATCGCTTGATAAACTGCCGCTCGCGATCATGCAGGCAATCGAGCCGCGCATCACCAAAGCGGTTTTCGGCGTGCTTTCGGTCGAGGCATCCGTGAAAAGCCGGAAGGTCTATGGCGGCACCGCGCCAAACAGCGTGCGCACGCAGGCCAAGCGCTGGCTCAAGCGTCTTAAAGGCGAGCGCTGAATTGCGGCGCCAGGCAGTAAAGGCGCTGGCAAGGTGTTACTGCCAAAATCTCGCCGCGGCGGTGCGGTCTGCTATGCTGCAGGCGCCGCTGGGGAATCGGTCTTTGGCATTTAACCGCTTGAACGTTGCTTTTGCGCTGGCCGTGTTGACGGCCGCTGCATTGATGCTCGCGGCTTGTGGGCGCAATGGGCCGCCGTTGCCGCCGCCCGGCTCGACGCCCGCGCCGATGGCCAGCACGACACCGCCGCCCGGGACATCGCCGGCGGGGGCGGCCGCCGCGAACGGGCCGACGTCGCAACAAACCGCTCAGAAAAACGGCTTCGATATGGTGGGCAATCCGGTGGCTCCGCCCGGTCAGAAGAAGACGTTTTTGCTCGATCCGCTGCTGCAATAGGCGAGCAAATCGCTTCATCCCTGTCGGATGATGCTCTAAACACTGCCCCATGCATCACTTCGACTATCGCGGCGGCGCGCTCCACGCCGAAGCCGTTGATCTGAACGTGCTGGCGGATGCCGTCGGCACGCCGTTCTACTGCTATTCGAGCGCGACGCTGGAGCGGCACTACCGGGTGTTCGCCGGCGCCTTCGCCGATGTCGATGCGCTGGTCTGCTACGCCATGAAGGCCAATTCCAATCAGGCCGTCATCGCGACACTGGCACGGCTTGGCGCCGGCGCGGACGTCGTTTCCGGGGGCGAATTATTGCGCGCCCGCGCCGCCGGCATCGCGCCGGACAAGATCATGTTCTCCGGCGTCGGCAAGACCGCGCATGAACTTTCGCTCGCGGTCGAGCAGCGCATCCTCTGCGTCAATGTCGAATCCGAAGCAGAACTGGAACTGCTCGCCGAGATCGCGGCTGCCAAAGGCCGTACCGCCGACATTTCGATCCGCGTCAATCCCGACGTCGATCCGAGGACCCACGCCAAGATCGCCACCGGCAAGGCCGAGAACAAATTCGGCATTCCGATCAGCCGCGCCCGCGAAGTCTACGCGCGCGCCGCCACGCTCGAAGGGGTGCGCGTCGTCGGTGTCGACATGCACATCGGCAGCCAGATCGTCGAGCTTGATCCGTTCAACGATGCGTTTGCGCTGTTGGCGGACTTCGTGCGGCAGCTGCGCGCCGACGGCCACATTATCCGCCACATCGATCTCGGTGGCGGCCTGGGCATTCCCTATCGCGAGGACAATGAGCCGCCGCCCGATCCGAGTGCGTATGCCGCCGTCGTCAAGCGCGCGACGAGCGATCTCGGCTGCCAGCTGATCTTTGAACCCGGCCGGCTGATCGTCGGCAACGCCGGGATCCTGGTCACGCGGGTGCTCTATGTGAAGCGCGGCGAGGCGAAGACTTTTGTCATCGTCGATGCCGGCATGAACGATCTGGTGCGCCCGACGCTTTATGATGCGCACCACGACATTCGTCCGATCTGTGAGCCGGAGGTCGGCGCACCGAGAATCATCGCCGACGTCGTCGGGCCGGTCTGCGAATCAGGCGACTTTCTCGCGCTCGATCGTTCCATGGTCGAGCCGGAGCCGGGCGAGCTTTTGGCCGTGATGACTGCGGGTGCTTATGGGGCGGTCGAGGCTGGTACTTACAACACCCGCGCGCTCGTCCCGGAAGTCCTTGTCAAAGCTCACGAATGGGCGCTGGTGCGGCCCCGCGTGAGCGCCGAAGAATTGATCGCGCTCGACCGCCTGCCGGCGTGGCTTTGATCTTGCATCGAGCGCTGCGGGTGCCTTGAACCCGCCCTCATGTTACCGTGTTGTGATGCGGAGTTTCCGCGGAGATTTTGGTGACGGATACCCCTACGAGCCAATCTGCACCCTCACACCGGAGCCCAGAGCCGGCTGCCCGATCGCAGCTTGCGGCGGCATTGCGGCGCGCCCGCTGGACGATTTTCTGGGAGCGGTTGTGGCCGGCGCTGGCGACGCTTGCGACCGTCATCGGTCTGTTCCTGACGGTTTCCTGGCTTGGTCTCTGGCTCTGGCTGCCGCCGCTCGGCCGCGCCGCCGGTATGGTCGTGTTTGCGCTCCTGGCGCTCGCGGCGTTCGTTCCGTTTGTGCGCCTTCGCATGCCCGCCGCCGCCGATGCCTTGAGCCGTCTCGATCGGCAAAGCGGTCTCCGCCATCGTCCGGCGACAACGATCGCCGATGAGCTTGTGGTCACGCCGCAAGACCCTTACTCGCTCGCGCTGTGGCGGGCGCACGTCGAACGCACATTGGCTGCGGCGCGCGCGTTCAAGGCAGGCCGGCCGTCGCCGCGCATCGCGGCACGCGATCCTTACGCGCTGCGCGGTCTGGTTCTCATCACTGTCATCGCCACCTTCATCGCCACCGGCGGCGAACACTGGAAACGCATCACCGCGGCGTTCGACTGGCGGGGCGTGGTGCTGCCGGCGAATTTTCGCGTCGACGCCTGGGTGACGCCGCCCGGCTACACCGGCAAACCGCCGATCATTCTTGCCGGCATCCATCCCGGCGAGACCGCGCGGCAGATGACTGAGAGCAACGAACCTGTCTCGGTTCCGGCCGGCAGTACACTGATCGTGCGCGCGACCGGTAAGCTCGACCTCGACGTGTCCAGCAAGGGCGGCGTTACTCCGGCCAAGCCGGACACACACGCGCCGGCGGGCGCCCAGGAATATCGCTTTACGATCACGGCTACCGGGACGGCGACATTGCGCGGCGCCGGTGATGATCGGATCTGGGCTTTCAACACCATTCCCGACAAGCCGCCGACGATTGCGCTTGCCAAGGATCCCGAGCAGCAGAATCGCGGCTCGCTGCTGTTGTCCTATCGGCTCGAAGACGATTATGGCGTCACTGAAGCGCAGGCGACATTCGTGCGCAAAAGCGAGCCGAACGCAGCGGGCGAAGCTGCACATCCGCTTTACGGGCCGCCCGATTTCGCGCTGGTCCTGCCGCAGGCGCGCACCAAAAACGGCATCGGTCAGACCATCAAAGATTTGACTGATCATCCGTGGGCCGGTGCCGAAGTGGTGATGACGCTTGTTGCCCGCGACGAAGGCGGCAACACGGGCAAAAGCGAGCCGTTCACGTTCCGCCTGCCCGAGCGGGTCTTCACCAAGCCGTTGGCGCGGGCGCTGGTCGAGCAACGCCGCAATCTCGCGCTTGATGCCGGCGCGCGTCCGCTCGTCACCACGGCGCTCGACGCGCTCGCGATGGCGCCGGAAAAGTTCACGCCCGACGCCGGAATCTATCTCGGGCTGCGCTCGATCTTCTGGTCGCTGGTGCGCGCCAAGACTGACGACGACCTGCGCGACGTCACCGCGCGGCTGTGGCAGATGGCGGTCGGCATCGAGGACGGCAACATGTCCGATGCCCAGGCCGGTTTGCGCAACGCCGAAGAAGCGCTGCGCCAGGCGCTGGAACGCGGCGCTACCGACCAGGAAATCAAGCAGCTGATGGATCAGCTGCGCGCCGCCATGGATCGCTATTTGCAGGCGATGCAGGAGCAACTGAAAAACAAGCAGCAGCTCGCGCGTCCGCTTGACCGCAATGCCCGCGCGCTGCGCTCGCAGGACCTCAAGAGCATGCTCGACCGGCTCGAAAACCTGGCGCGCAACGGCGCCAAGGATGCCGCCCGGCAACTTCTGCAGCAGCTTCAGCAGATGATGGAAAACTTGCAGATGGCGACGCCGGACATGAATGGCGACGACCTCGGCGACATGATGTCCGAACTCGACGACCTCGGCGACATGATTCATCAGCAGCAGGAATTGCGCGACCGCACTTATCGTCAGGGCCAGGATCAGCGGCGCCAGAACGGCCAGCGCGGTCAGCAAGGAAAGCAGGGGCAGGAGGGACAGCAAGGCCTGAACCAACTGCGGCAGAATCAGCAAGCGTTGCGTGACCGGCTTAACAAATTGCTGCAGGATCTGAAGAACCGCGGCCGTGGTCAGCAAGGCCAGCAGGGTCAACAGGGCCAAGGTCAGAACGGTATGGATCAGCTCGGCCGCGCCGGCGAAGCCATGGGCGAAGCCGAGGGCGATCTCGGCGACGGCAACGCCGAAGGCGCAGTCGACTCGCAAGGCCGCGCGCTCGAAGCACTACGCAAGGGTGCCCAGGGTCTGGCGCAATCGATGCAGCAGCAAATGGGCCAAGGGCCTGGTCCCGGCCAGAACGGCCGGCTCGGGTTGCCGCGCGCAGAACGCGACACCGACCCGCTCGGCCGGCCGCTGCGCGGCCGCGACTACGGCGACGATGTCACCGTGAAAGTGCCCGGCGAGATCGACGTACAGCGCGCGCGCCGCATCATCGAGGAATTGCGCCGCCGCTACGGCGACATCCTGCGCCCGCAGGAGGAACTCGATTACATCGAGCGGCTGCTGAAGGATTATTGAGGCCGGTGAGTAGCGTATGACGCCCCGAGGTGACGAGGTCACTGTTGGCTATTTGCCGTTCCCTGTTCGCTATTTCGCAGTATATTCCGCGGATGAACATTTCCCTGCCCAAGGAACAGCTGAATTGGCTAGAGGCGGAAGTTGCCGCCGGGCGTTTTTCATCGATTGATGAGGCCATTGCCGTGGCCGTCGCCGATCTTAAAGCTCTGAGCGAGGACGATTTGGCTTGGGCCAAGCCCTACGTCGATCAGGCCCGCGACTCGGTCGCACGCGGAGACGTGATCTCCGGTGAGGAGTTCTTCAAGCGCCTGAACGCCAAGATCAATGATCTGCGCTCCGCATGACGCGTCTGGTCGTTACGACCGACGCAGACGCCGACTTTGACGATATTCTCGCTTACCTCCGACGGGAAGCCGGCACCCATCTTGCCGTAGATTATGGCGGACGTTTCGATCTTGCTTTGCAGCGACTTGTCAGATTCCCGCAAAGCGGGCCCCCACGACCGGCGCTGGGCAAAAACGTCCGGATTGCCATCGTCTCTCCGTATCTCTTGATCTACGATTACACGCCAGAAGACGACCGCATCATCTTGCTGCGCGTCTTGCACGAAAGAAGAAACATCACGGGCGAGCTTGTGCGGCGCAGATGATGCAACAGAACGCGCCGACGTCGGCCGTTTGGCCTTTTCAGCGGATTGCGAAAGCGCGAACGGCACTTGCAACGCCGCCGAATTAACGGGCCGGGCGCGGAGTTGCTTGCGCAATTGTTAATTTCTTCCAACCGAATGTTAACGGTTCCTTGCTAACGATCACTGCGTCGCGCGCTCCATCCGGCGGCGGCGCAGAGGTTCCAGTGGCATCGATCGGTTCCGAGCACGCGCCGCGTCCGGTTTGGCGCTGGTACTGGCGTCTATCTTCACGCTTCCATTGGCGAAGTTCCTGGCGCCTGTCGTCTTCCTTTCCCTGGGGCGAAGAAATTAACCGCGCCGTAGCGCGGGGGTATGCGCTTTTTGCCGACGGCAGCGACTCTTCGCTGGTACGGCGTCTTGCGGGCGCCGCCTTCATTATTCGCGTGGCCAGCGCGGCGATCGCATTTGTCTCGCAAATTCTGCTCGCACGCTGGATGGGCAGCTTCGAATTCGGCATCTACATTTATGCTTGGACTTGGGTGCTGCTGATCGGCGGCATGGCCGATCTCGGGCTGGCGTCGGCGGCGCAGCGCTTCATCCCTGAATACACTGAGCATAAAAAATTCGCTCTGCTGCGCGGATTTCTCCGCGGCAGCCGCTGGCTTGCCTTGATCATCTCGAGCGCGGTCGCCGGCGCGGGCGCGATCGCGATTGCGCTGTTGTCGCCGCATCTGGCTCCGGAGACGATCGTTCCGCTTTATCTGTCCTGCCCGATGCTGGCGATGTTTGCGCTCTGGCAAGTACAGGGCGGCATTGCGCGCTCCTACAATTGGGTCAATCTCGGCCTTTCTCCGGTTTATGTGCTGCGCCAGCTCATGCTGCTGGTCCTGATGGGTCTTGCCTACGGGTTCGGCTTGCCGACCGATGCGGTTACCGCGACGATCGTTGGCGTCATTACATTGTTGTGCGTCGGCGTCGGGCAGCTTGTTATTCTCAATCGCAGGCTCGCGGGCGTGGTCGAAAGCGGACCGCGCGCTTACGCGCCGCGTGCCTGGCTCGCAACATCGGCGCCGATCTTTGTGGTCGAGGCGTTCTATCTCCTGCTCAGCTATTCGGACGTTATCATCCTGCAGCAGTATCGCCCGGCGAACGAGGTCGCGATCTACTACGCCGCGGTCAAGACGCTCGCGCTGGTCGCCTTCATCTACTATTCGGTCGCCCAGACGATCGCCCACAAGTTCGCCGAATATCACGTCGTCGGCGACCACAAGCGGCTGACCGCCTTTGTGAAACAGTCGGTGCGGCTGACGTTCTGGCCGTCGCTCGCCGCGATTATTCTGCTGCTCGTGCTCGGGCGGCCGCTGCTGCGGCTCTACGGCGCCGACTTCGTCTCCGGCTATTATCTCATGTTCATCATCGCCATCGGGCTGCTGGCGCGCGCCTCGGTTGGTCCGTCCGAACGGCTCCTCAACATGCTCGGCGAACGGCGCTCCTGCGCGCTGGTCTATGGCACGTCATTCGCGCTCGATCTCGTGCTCTGCGTCGTGCTTATCCCCCGGATCGGGCTTGCCGGCGCGGCGGTCGCAAGCTCGGTCGCGCTGGTGTTTGAATTGGCCAGCCTGTTCGTGGTCGCGAAATATCGCTTGGGGTTTCACTGTTTTGTTTTCGGTGGCCCAAGGGATACTTAAAGGCGCGGCCATGACGATCAGAGCTGCGGCCGATCCGGCGCTGGTAGTCTCGCTTGAAGACGCCGCCGGCGCGATCGCAAAAGCCCGCCGGGCTACGCTTGCGGACCGCTACGCAGCCAATTCCTTCACGGTCGAGTGGTGCGCGCTGACGGCGCTTGAGCATATCGTCGCCGAATGGCGCGATCTCGCCGCACACGCGGTTGAGCCAAACGTCTTCTATGAGCCCGCTTTCCTGCTTGCGGCGGCGCCCGTCTTGGGCCGTGATGCAGGCGCCATGCTGGTATGGTCGGGCGGAGCCTCGCGCCATCTGCTCGGCTTGTTTCCGGCGCGGATCGAACAACGCCGTTATGGTCTTAAGCTGCCGATCCTCGTCGGCTTGACGCATCCCTATGGTCCGCTCGGCGTTCCGCTGGTTGATCGCGAAGCCGCCGAGCCTGTCGTCGCCGCTTTCTTTGCTCACCTTGCCGCGGAGGTGACGTTACCGGGATTGGCGCTGCTGCCCTTCTTGCCGGAACACGGTCCATTCGCCGCAGCGCTCGATCCATTGCTGCGGCGCGCAGGAATGCCGGTCGCTGATTTCAACCGCCACCAGCGGGCGCTGCTGGCGCCTGGCGCCGAACGGTCGCGGTACGTGGAACGTGCGATCGGCCGACACCGGCAAAAGGAACTCCGGCGCAAATGGCGGCGGTTGGCAGAGACGGGCGCCGTCTTGATTACGGCTGCGACCGAACCCGCGGCGGTCGGCCGGGCGCTTGACGATTTTTTGACGATTGAAGCGGGCGGCTGGAAAGGCGAAGCCGGCACCGCCATTGCAGATCACGAGGATCTTCTACGCTTTATCGTCACAGCGGTTGGTGACCTCGCGATGGAAGGCAAGGCGGCGATCAACCGCATCTTGGTCGATGGGCGCGCAATTGCGGCGGCCATCGTCCTGCACAGCGGGCGTTTCGCCTGGCTCTGGAAGATCGCCTACGACGAAGCTTTCGCGCGCTATTCGCCGGGCGTGATGCTGACCGTCGAGGTCACGCATGAACTTCTCGATGAAGCAAGCGTCACGCGCGTCGACTCCTGCGCGACGGCAAACCACTCCATGATCGATCATCTGTGGCGCGAGCGGCTGGCGCTCTGCGATCGCCTGATTGCCGTCCGTCCGCACCCGCCATTTGCATTGGCGCGAACTTTGGAAGGACTACGCGCAAAGTTTGTCGCGCAAGCCAAGAACATGCGCGCCCGCTTCGGCCATTAGCGGGTGCAGAAGACTGGCGCGGAATTGGGCACGGTCTGTTAACTCTAAAAAAATGCCTCGGCGGATAGTTTTAACGCCATTGATCCTGGCGCGCCGGCTATGCTTCTCGGTCACACTCTGGCTAAGACATTTCGTCAATGGGGGCTCGTCATCTGGACGGGCGCTATTGGCCTCGCTATCGGGATTGCCGGTTACACGCTGATCGGTCTCGATGGAATCCTCCGTGGCCTGAACGCCATCCCCCTCGCCGGAGGCGCTACCCTGTGCGGGCTGCTGACGCTTGCAGCGTTGGCGATCGGCGCTCTGATCGCCCTCGCGACGGAGCGCCGCCGCAATCTGCTGGCGAGACTTGCGCTCAATAATATGACCCAGGCCTTGTGCATGTTTGATGACGCAGGCCGGCTCGTCCTGTGCAATTCGCCTTACATCGAAATGCACCTGCTCCGCCGCGAGCAATTGCGCGCCGGCATGCCGCTGCGCGAGATGCTTGACATCAGGATCGAGAACGGCACCTTCACAGGCGATCCCGGTCGTTACGCGGAGGAGTGCCGGCGGGGTGCCGCCGAGGGCCGCACCCAAAAGCGCACGATCAAGTTCGCCGACGGACGGACTATCGCCCTGGTTATGCAGCCATTGCCGAACGGCGGCTGGGTGACGACGCACACTGATGTCACCGAGCAGTTCGTCGCCGAGGAGGAACGCGATTCGCTGCGCCGACGCGAAGAAGGACGGCTCGCCGCTGATGCGCAGATCGCCTCGTTTCGCGGGCGGGTCGAGAGCGTCCTGCAGATCGTCGGGCACAGCGCCGCCGCCATGAAGGCGGCAGCGCAAAGTCTGTTGGTGACATCGGACCACACGCTGCAGCGTACCGAGGGCGCCGTGCGCGGATCCAATGCCGCGTCGGCAAATGTCGAAACGGCAGCCGCCGCCGCCGAGGAGCTGTCCGCCTCGATCAAGGAGATCAGCCGCCAACTCGCACAGGCCAATGACGTGGTGCGCAGTGCGGTCGCCGACGCCGCCGCCACCAACGACGATATCGCGGCGCTGGCGCGGGTCGCGCAGCGGATCGGCGACGTCGTGAAGCTTATTCAGGATATCGCCGAACAGACCAATCTTCTGGCGCTCAATGCCACGATCGAGGCGGCGCGCGCCGGCGAAGCCGGACGCGGTTTTGCAGTGGTCGCGTCGGAAGTGAAGTCGCTTGCGGTACAGACGGCGAAGGCGACCAAGGAGATCGCCACCGAGATTTCCTCAATCCAGAGCTCGACCGGTGACGCCGTCACGGCGATCCGCGCGATCACGCAGCGGATGCAGGACATCAAGTCCCACAGCTCCGAGGTCGCCGGCGCCATCACCCAGCAGGAGCAGGCGACCGGGGAAATTTCGCACAATGTCGCCAGTGCTGCCGACGGCGCCAAAGCCGTGGTATCGGCGCTTGGCGATGTGGCGAGCGGCGTCACCCAGACCCGCAGCTCGGCGCAGACGGTGTTGGCGGCGTCGGAAGAGGTTGAAAACGCGACCGTCAAATTGCGCGGCGAAGTCGAAGATTTCCTGCGAACCGTGGCTGCTTAGCACCGCGTTCCCGCCGCTTGGATCCGCGAAGGCGCTTCCGGTCTTCACACTGTCGCGGGTTTAGCGGCAATCGCCATTGCATTGGCCAACGAGCTTCCTTGACCCGCAACGGTCTTCGGGGTCGGTCCCGTTAACTGCTCGCGCCCAGATTTAGTACCCATTAAGGCTCACACGCGAATTTCCCTTTCATCGCTATCTTTGAATTAAATCCCAAGCTTGTTGTCCGATGCTGGCGAAGAATTTTGCCTGCTTTTTAGCCAACTCCGCCGGGGTTCCGGACATGGCGCTTGTGCCCACGCTCGTGCGATCGATGCCCCGATGGCAGATGATCCTCGTCGGCGCGTGTTTGCTGGCAATTGCGGCGATTGTCGGTGCCAACGTCGTGGTCGTCGCGAAGCTGCGAGAATCGGCACTCAATGAGGTAAAGCAGGTGATGCAGCGGCGCAGCTTTGCAGTCGCTGCGCAGGCCAACCTGTCGTTGCAATCGGTCTCGCTGGTGCTCAACGCGGCGGCAGAACGCCTCGCCGCTAACCGGATCGAAGACGCGGACGGTTTCCGCCGCCGCGGCGGCGCGTCCAACATTCAGCAGATGCTGGCGCAACAGATCACCGGCTTGCCGCAAATCGAAATGCTCGGCCTCATCGATGTTGACGGCAATCTCATCAATTCGTCCCGGGCGTTGCCGCCGGCGCCATTTAGCATTGCCGATCGGGACTATGTCGTCGCTTTCAAGGACAATCCGGCCCTTGAACGGTACGTGAGCGCGCCGCTGCAAAACCGCCATAGCGGAGTCCGGGGGATCGTCGTGGCGCAGCGCATACGCAGCATTGACGGGACGACGGTCGGACTTTTGGGTGGCTTCATCAAGCTGGAATTCTTCGAACGCTATTGGCATTCAGTCATGGACCGTTCGGAGCGCGAAAGCTCGATCTCGCTCAATCGGCTTGACGGAACCGTATTGGGAAGGTTCCCGCCCAGCGATGCCGTCGGCAAAAAGTTCGCAGACGGCATAAGGACCCGGCTGCGTGAGGCCAATGCGGTCGTGGTGCAGAAGCCCGGCGCCATCGATGGCAGGATGCGCATCGAGGCCGCCCGCACGCTTGACGATTACCCATTGTTCGTCCTGGCGACGCAAAGCGAGGACGCGGCCTTACACGGTTGGCGCCGCACCGCCGGGATTGCGGCTGTGGAGACGATCGGCGGCATCCTGGTCGTGCTCATCGCCGGCTATGGGATTTGGCGGTGGTGGTCGGAACATCAGCACCGCATGCAGGCGCAAGCCGGTCAAGTAGCGGCAGAAGTAGCACAGGCCAAGGCCGAGGCTGCGCTCGAGATCCTATGGGAGAGCGAGCAGCAGACGGCGCGGCTCAACGCCGCGATTGAGAACATGTCGCACGGACTGCTGATGTTCGATGCGCAAGAACGTCTGGTCGTTTTCAACAGCCGCTGGCTGCAAATGCACGGCCTCTCCGGCGACGCGGTCAAGCCAGGCTGCAAATTGATCGAACTGCTCCAGCACCGGTTTGCCACCGGCTTGCTGGCCTACGACCCGGAGCGTTATCGGACCGAGATATTGGGAGAGCTGGCGACGGGCCGTACCGTGAGCCATGTAGCGAAGACGGTGGACGGGCGCGAAATCGCTGTCGTCAATCGGCCGATGCCCGGCGGCGGCTGGGTTACCACCCATGAGGATATCACGGAGCGCCGGCACGCGGAGACCAGGATCGCGCACATGGCGCATCACGATGCACTGACTGGGCTCGCCAATCGCGCGGCGCTGATGGAGCGGGTCGAAGATGCCTGCGACCGTTGTCGCCGGTCGCAAGAACAATTTAGTGTCCTGATGCTCGACCTCGACTGGTTCAAGCAGGTCAACGATACATTTGGTCATGCCGCCGGTGATGAATTGCTTAGGCAAGTCGCCGCGCGACTTAAAGCTGCGCTGCAGAAGAACGACATCTTCGCGCGGCTTGGCGGCGATGAATTCGCTATCGTGCAAGTCAACGATGTCGAGCACAGCGAGACCGCTGAGACCCTTGCCGGCAGGATCATCGAACTTCTGGCGGAGCCGTTTTCCGTCAACGGCAATGTCGTGAACATTGGCGTCAGCATAGGCATAGCATTGGCGCCGGAACACGGCTTTTACGCGGACGATCTGTTGAAGATGGCTGATCTGGCGCTTTACCACGCCAAATCCCTCGGCCGGAACCGTTATGCGATGTTCGAGCCGGCACTGGGCCAGGCGGTGGTGGAAAAGCACAACCTGGAAAACGAACTGCGGCGTGCGCTCACGCAAAGACAATTCGAACTTCACTTTCAAGCCATCGTCGATACCAAGACCCTGAAAATGTGCAGTGCCGAGGCGCTCATCCGCTGGCGGCATCCGAAAAAAGGACTGATACCACCCGACCGGTTTATTCCGTTTGCGGAAGAATCCGGCTTGATACTCAAGATTGGCGAGTGGGCTCTGCAGACCGCGTGTAACGAAGCGATGAAATGGCCGTCGTCCATTAAATTGGCGGTCAATCTTTCGGCGGTGCAGCTGCGTAGCGCTACTCTGCTCGATCAGATCATCTGCGTGCTCGCCGAAACCGGTCTGCCGCCGGAACGGCTGGAGCTCGAAGTCACCGAAACGGCGTTGATCGAATACGGCACCGAAGCCCCGGTGCTGTTGGGGAAACTGAAAAACCTCGGGATCACCGTAGCGTTGGACGACTTCGGAACGGGCTATTCGTCGCTCAGCCAACTGACGATGTTTCCGTTCGACAAGATCAAAATCGACAAATCATTCATCAGGAACATGACCAATCGCGCCGACTGCGCCGCGATCATCTCGGCCGTGCTGGCCTTGGCGAAGAGCCTCGATATTCACACGACTGCCGAAGGCGTCGAAAAGGATGAGCAGCTTCGCATTCTGGCGCTGGCCGGCGTTACGACCGTCCAGGGCTTCCTCATTCACCGGCCGTGTCCGGCATCCGAGCTCGACTTCGAAGCGTCCTTTGTCACCGCAGCGGTGCAGAATGCCGCATAACGTTGTCAAGCCGGCCAATGCGATCAACGCCGACAATCGCGCGCGGCAGCGCGCCCGCGATGCCGGCGTGGCCAACTCGCAGTCGTTGATCGACGAACTTGAAGAGGCCATCGCGAAGCAGGATCTGCATCGCCGCGCCGCCGTGATGCGGCGGCTTACCGATTTCTTCATTGTCGACAGCGCCGGATTGTCGGAAGACCACATCGCGATGTTCGACGATGTGATGAGCAGGCTGATTATCGCGGTTGATCACTCGGCGCGGGCGGAATTCGGCGAAATGCTCGCGCGGCATGCGAATGCGCCGAAAACATCGCGAATTTTGGCCCTCGACGATGAGGTCACGGTGGCTGCGCCGGTTCTTGCCCACTCCAAAAGTCTCGATGAAGAGACCTTGATCGAAACCGCAAAAACCAAAAGTCAGGATCATTTGTTCGCGATCACGCTGCGGCAATCGATCGGCGAGGCGGTGACCGACGTCCTGGTCGAGCGCGGCAACAGCAAGGTCGTTGTCAGCGCGGCAGGCAATCCAGGCGCAAAGTTTTCGGACTTCGGCGCCACGACCCTTGCCAGCCGCTCGCGGGACGACGCCGAGCTCGCGCTGCGGGTCTGGTCGCGATCCGATATTCCCCGGCAGCATTTACTGAGCCTGTTTGCGACCGCGACCGAACAGGTGCAAAAACAGCTCGAAGCCGCCGACCGGAAAAATGCGCAACTGAGCCGCTCCATCGTGGCGCAGGCCAGGAATCAGATTCAGACCAGGATGCGGGAAGGCTCCGCCAGCTACGCGGCGGCGCAGCCGTTTGTCGAGGGCCTGTACCGGTCCGGCGATCTTACCGGAGAACGTCTGCTCGCATTCGCCCAACAGGGAAAGTTTGATGAAGTCACGGTCGCTCTCGGCCTGATGTGCGACTTGCCGGTCGGCCACATCGAGCGCGCGATCATGCACAACCAGGCGGATCATCTCCTCGTGCTTGCCAAAGCAATCGGTCTGTCGTGGGAAACCACCAAAGCCGTTTTGTCGATGCATTCGCCGACCAAAACCGCGATAGCGGCCAAGCTGGAGGCGCATTGCGCAAGCTTCGCCAGGTTGCAGCCGAAATCAGCGGTCGCGGCGATGCAGTTTTACCGGCTGCGCGCGCGGGCCGAGGCACAGGCCGAAATGGATTGAGGGCAGCTCGTCACTTTCTCAGGTTTGCGGCGATCGCGACTTCGGTCGCCTTTTTTACTTCGGCATCGATATAGCCCGCAAAATCCTCCGGACTGCCGCCGACCGGATCAATGCCGATCCGGCGCAGTTGGCCGCTGATGTCATCCTGCTTGAGCGCAGCGTCGGCGATGCGGGCGAGTTTGTCGACGATCGAACGCGGCGTGCCGGCCGGAGCGAGCAGCCCGAACCAAAGATCGAGGTCGTAGCCGGGCAATCCGGCCTCGGCCATGGTCGGAACATTCGGCGCGATACCGGCTCGTCGCGCGGTCGTGGTTGCCAGCGCTTTGAGCTTGCCGTTGTTGATCTGTTGAATGACGGCGGATGCCGGTGCGATCAAGAGCTGAATGCGGCCGGCCAGAACATCGGTCAGGGCCTGCGCACTGCCGGGATATGGCACATCCACCAGCCTGATCCCCGCCATGATGTTGATGAGCTCGCCGGCGATATGTGTCGTCGTGCCGACCCCGGACGAACCGTAGAATATCTGGTTCGGCTTCTGCTTTGCGAGCGCGATCAGTTCGCGCAGATTGTTCACGCCGAGGGAAGGGTGCGCGACCACGATATTGGGCACCGAGGCGACGCGGACGATCGGCGCAAAATCCTTCTGCACATTGTAGACCGGATCGATTGTGATTGCGGCGTAGTTGGTCTGAGCGCTGGTCGCCATCAGGAGCGTGTAGCCATCGCTGCCCGCACGGGCGACATACATGGCGGCGAGATTGCTGCTGGCGCCGGGCTTATTTTCGACCACGAATTGCTGACCAAGCGCATCACCGAACTTTTGCGCCAACAGGCGGGCCGGCGTGTCGGCGGCGGCGCCGGCGCCGAAACCGACGATGATGCGCACCGGGTGCGTCGGATAGTCCTCGGCGCCGGCAGTGTTGGCGTTCACGCTCGCGAGCGCGATGGCCACCGACACAGCGGCCAGGAACCAGCTTACGAATTTCATCATCGGTTCTCTTCAAGCGCCTTGATGGTCTGAGCGTAGCCTTCGTCGGCCCGCTTTTTGATCGCCTCGGGCGAGAAATCTGCATCGTCGAATTGATGAACTGTTGCGGTGGTCGTAATCGAAATGATTTGCGCGACGTGGATATAATTCTGCTTCTTTACCGCTGTGTAAGCGGGATCATGGGCGAGGGGATTGCCGCCGGGAAGTTTTTCGAGCGCCTCGATCAGTTTGGCGACATCATTGATCCGGCCCAGCAGTTTCACGTCCTCAGAGGTCTTGTTGGCGAACTGTAAATCCTTCATCCGCGCCGCGATTTCCACCAGATTGCGCGGGACCGGCGCCTTGTTCGGAAACAGATTCACCACGTAGATCGTCCGCTCCACATTCGGCGCGCTATCGAGCTTATCGAGAACCGCGCCAAGCGGCGTGTTGTCGAACAAGCCGCCGTCCCAATAGGGCGTGCCATGAATCTCGGTCATTGGAAACGCCGGCGGCAAGCTGCCGCTGGCCATGATGTGGTTGAGGCTAAGGTGATGGTCGTGACTGTAGAAATACGAAATTTGGCCTTCCTTCAGATTCGTTGCGCTGATCAAGAGCTTCGGGTCCGCGCTCTGGTCGGCGAGCGCTTCAAGGTCAACCAGGCGCTCCAGAGTGCGGCGGAGCGGTGTGGTGTCGTAGAAATATGTCCACGTCGGCCAGGTAAGGTAATCGACCCGCGGGAAGAAAAAATTGGGATTGCCCAGAAACGACGCGTAGGGCCGCAGCTCCGCCGGGAAAAACAATCCCGGCACTGTCACTTCGCTCCAGAAAGCCTCAAGCGCTTCGAGTGGTTTCAGGCCGCGTGCCGGTCGCGCCAACAGCACAGCCGTAACGGCTCCGATCGAGACGCCGGCGATCACATCGGGGTTGAAATCTTTGTTGTGGTAGAGGGCTCGCGCCGCTCCCAGTTCGTAAGCGCCGAGCGCGCCACCGCCTTGCAGGACCAATGCTGATCGTGCCGGACGCGCCATGTCATCCTCCGTGGCAGCAAGACCCTTTGCCAACGATCCGTGACAACCTCAAGATGCAAGTTGCTAGCGCCCCGCGGCATAGCCCTGCATGCCGCGTGCGTTGGCGGCGGCACGGCGGCGGGGACCCTCGCGCGCGGCAGCGGTGAGGCGGCCTTCCGACCAGTCGGGGCCGACCTCGACGATGTGGCCGCGGCGCTTTAGCTCGGCGACGGTCGCGTCCGATACTCGGCCTTCGACCACCAGCACGCCGGGCCGCGCCTGACGCGGCCAGAACGAAGACGGGAAATGGTCGGAATGCCACGCCGGCGCATCGATTGCCTGCTGAAGGTTGTGGCCGGCATGAACATGGCGCAGGAAGAACTGCGGGATCCATTGGTCCTGCGCATCGCCGCCGGGTGTGCCCCAGGCGAGATACGGTTCGCCGTCACGCAAGGCGAGCGTCGGTGTAAGCGTAGTCCGCGGACGTTTCCTGGGCGCGAGCGAGGCCGGGTGTCCCTCTTCCAGCCAGAACATCTGGGCGCGGGTGCCGAGGCAGAAGCCAAGCTCGGGAATGACCGGAGAAGATTGCAGCCAGCCGCCGGACGGTGTTGCCGATACCATGTTGCCGGCTTGATCGACGATGTCGAAATGCACGGTGTCACCGCGAGTACCGCCGAGCCGGCCCACGGTTGGTTCCCCGGTGCCGAGCCGGCCAACGGTCGGTTCTCCCGCACCCGCCGCCGCGGCGGCCGGCTTGTGCTCACGGAACAGCTTGACCACAGCGCCATAGCCTTCGATCGATCCCGGCCGCAATTCCAGCGAGGCGGTGTCGGTCACGAGCTTGCGTCGCGCCGCATTGTAACTGTCGGACAACAGCGTCGCCGTCGGCACCGCGACGAAATCCGGATCGCCGTAAAACGCGTCGCGATCGGCATAGGCAAGCTTGGCGCATTCGACCTGCAGATGGATGAAGTCGGCACCCGCCGGGTCCAGCCCATCAAGATCGAAGCCTTTGAGCAGCGCGAGCTGCTGCAGCATGACTGGCCCCTGTCCCCAAGGTCCGGTCTTGCACACCGTGTAGCGGCAGTAGTCGTAAGTCAGCGGCGCTTCGATGCGCGGCGTCCACCGCGCCATGTCGTCGCCGGTCAGGACGCCGCGATGGCGCGCGCCGCTGGTATCCATGATGTCCTGCGTTCGGCAGAACCGGTCGATCGCCTCAGCAACGAATCCCTGCGACCAGGATTTACGCGCCCGCTCGATCTGGGCAATGCGATCGCCGCCGGCGCTCTCGGCGTCTTTCAGAATGCGCAGATACGTGGCTGCGAGCGCCTTGTTTGCGAACAGCGTTCCGGTTGGAGGCGGCGCGCCGCCCGGCAGATAGACTCCAGCCGAAGTCGGCCAATAGGCGCGGAACAATTCGGCGACCGTGGCAATGGTCGCGCTGGCGCGCTCGACCAGCGGATAGCCGTTCTGTGCGTAGCCGATCGCTGGTGACAGCACCTCGCGCAGCGAAACACTGCCACAGTCCCGCAGCAGCAGCATCCAGGTTTCGAATGTGCCGGGCACGCACGCAGCAAGAAGTCCGGTGCCCGGTACGAGCTCGAGGCCCTCATCGCGATAGTGCGCGATGGTAGCGCCGGCAGGCGCCGGGCCTTGGCCGCAAATCACTTCCGGCTTGCCACGACGAACGTCGTAAACGATCAGCGGCGCGTCGCCGCCCGGACCATTGAGATGCGGCTCAACTACCTGGAGCGTAAACGCGGTCGCGGCCGCTGCATCGAAGGCGTTGCCGCCCTTCTCCAGCGTTGCCATGCCGACCGCGGTGGCGATCCAGTGCGTCGAGGCGACGACACCGAACGTGCCGTCGATTTCCGGCCGTGTCGTGAATGGGTTCGGATTGACGAAACTCATGCGGGCGAAGCTATCACGCCGCCCGCGTCATGCCACGTGGTTGAAGGCTTTAGCTCGAGCTGGGGGTCGCCGGCACGAATTTGAGCGCCACGCCGTTCATGCAGTAGCGCAGTCCGGTGGGTTTCGGACCGTCATTGAACACGTGGCCAAGATGGCCGCCGCAACGATGGCATGAGACGGCCGTGCGCACCATGCCGTAGGACGTGTCCTTGATCTCGATGACCGCCTTGTCTAGCGGCGCCCAGAAGCTCGGCCAGCCGGTGCCGCTTTCGTATTTGGTCTTCGACGAATAAAGCGGCAGGTCGCAGCCCGCACAGGCGAACGTGCCGGCGCGGTGTTCGTTCAGGAGCGAGCTGGTGAAGGGCCGCTCGGTGCCCTCGTGGCGCAGAACCTGGTAGGCATCAGGCGTTAGAATCTTCCGCCACTCCTCATCGGTGTGGGTGACTTCGAAGCTCGTCGCAGCCGAGGCGCCAAGGGGCCGCAGCAATCGGCCGAACGCCAGTGCTGCTATTGCGGCGGTGCCGGCGACGAGAGTTTGACGGCGCGTGAGCATGAGAATCCTCCTGAAGCCACGAGGGCTTATACGCCAGGTTGCGGGAATTGTCACGTGCCGGCCCGGTAACGGCCGAGGCAACATTTGGTGAAGTCCCTGACGGAGGCGATGACGGGCCGGCGAGCCGATCAAATCCTTCGGCTGTCATAGGCCCAATGCAGCAGCGCCTGCCGCTGCCGTGGCCGGCAAGTGACGTCGCCGGGCTCGCAATGTCTTTGAAGCTGACGAACATGCCGCCGGATCGCCTTCCAGCGCTTGATCTGTCGCGCATCCTCCTCGGCGAGGCGACGGCCCATATAATAGCGGCAATACCACTGAAACCAGCCGCGCGGATCGTCCGGGTAAATCCAGCCGTTTTGGCGCCAGACCGAAAGCGGCTGGCTGGCGTCAACGCCGAAATAGTTCAGCGCGTGATCGCGATGCTTGTTGGCGAGCTTCGCGCGCGAAAACCAACTGCGTGGAAACTCGCGCCTACAATCGGTCATGTACTTGCCGCCAAACACGCCGAGCCGCAGCATTTCCGCCGGCGTCAGTTCGGGATGAAATTCAGGATCGAAATTTCGTCCGGCAGGGACGGCAAGGGTATAGCGATAGCCCCGTTGCATCTTGTCGTTCACTGTGACGGTTTTCTTGGCCTTTTTCTTCATCACCATGATCGACATTTGTTGCTGCGCCGGCGCAGCGTAATCGCTCTGCAAAAAAAGAACCGGGCCCTTGCGGGCCCGGTCTAGGGTCGCCAGCGTGGGGGCGCCGGCGATCGCCCTTTAGAGAGGAAGGCTGCACAGCGACAGCTGCCGGTCTAGGGAGGATCCGAAGCAGCCGCGTCATGCAGCAACTGAATATATGCGACAGCGCATCGCTGCTGTGCAACGCAGCACCCGGCATGTCAGCCATGCGCTATGAGCAAGATCGTCACACCGATCGTGGCAATGTCCACCGTATCCGACAACGCGCCGGTCTCACTGGTCTCTGCCATAACGCCGGCGGTTGACTAAAAATTCCAGCGCTGGGCGTTGGCGACGAGAAAATCGCGGAACGCCTGCACGCGTGCGACGGTCTTGAGTTCTTCCGGATAGACGAAATAGGCGTCAAGCGCGATCGGGTCCGCATCGGAAAAAAGCTGCACCAGACCGCCATCGCCTTCGACCAGATAATCCGGCAGCATGGCAATGCCGATGCCGCGCTGGCAGGCGCGCAAAATGCCGAGAATGTTGTTGATGACGAGATGAGGCGTGCGCGGCCCTTTGCCATTGCGCGCCACCTCGGTGAGGTAGAGCGAACGCTGCAAATACTGCGGCACGTTGCCGCCGAGCATCAGAATGCGGTGGCTGTCGAGGTCTTCGAAGGCTCGCGGTGTGCCGTAGCGCTTGAGATATTCGGGCGAAGCGTAAACGTGGAAATGCACCGCAAACAGCTTGCGCTGGATCAAATCGGGCTGCGTCGGCTGGCGCAGGCGGATGGCGACGTCGGCCTCGCGCATGGCGAGATCGAGTTCCTCTTCGGTCGTCAATAGCGTGATGTGAACTTCCGGGTACAATTCCACGAACTCACCGAGACGCGGCGTGAGCCAGTGCACACCAAGACCCGGTGTCGTGGTCACGCGGAGGTCGCCGTTCGGGCGTTCCCGGCTGTCGGTCAGCTTGGCGCGCGCGGCTTCGAGTTTCATGAACACATCGTGGGCGGTGCGAAACAGCAGATCGCCTTGTTCGGTCAGGATCAGACCGCGGGCATGACGGTGAAACAGCGAGACTGCAAGCTCCTGCTCGAGCGCGCTGACCTGACGCGACACCGCCGATTGCGAGAGTCCCAACTGCTCGCCGGCATGGGTGAAGCTGCCGGCCTCGGCGGCAGCATGAAATACTTTGAGCTTATCCCAATCCATTGTTCCGCTTTCTGGATTCTCCCAAAACGGGAGAGATCAAAATTATTCCGCCGCGATGCGCGGCTCGGCTTCGCCATGCGCCGCAAGAAATTTTTCGGCTTCGAGAGCTGCCATGCAGCCAAGGCCGGCGGCGGTGACGGCCTGCCGGTAAACTTCGTCGGCTACGTCGCCGGCGGCGAACAGGCCCGGTACCGAAGTCGCCGTCGAATGCGGCGCGGTCTTGATGTATCCCGACGGCTTCATTTCCACTTGGCCGGCAACGAGCGCGGTCGCAGGACTGTGGCCGATGGCGATAAAAATGCCGTCGACATGGCGCTCGATCGTTTCGTTGGTCCTGATGTCACGCAGCATGGCCGCTTTGACTTTGAGCGGATTTTCGTCGCCGACGACGTCGGCCAGAACCGTGTTCCACAGCACCGAGATTTTCGGATTCCGGTACAGCCGCTCCTGCAAAATCCGTTCGGCGCGGAAGCTGTCGCGCCGGTGCGCGACCGTGACCTTGTTGGCGAAATTGGTAAGAAACAACGCCTCTTCGACGGCGGTGTTGCCGCCGCCGATCACCAGAACTTCCTTGTTGCGATAAAAGAATCCGTCGCAGGTGGCGCAGGCGGAGACGCCGTAGCCGCGAAACTTCTGCTCTGACGGCAAATCGAGCCAGCGCGCCTGCGCGCCGGTTGCCAGAACCAGTGCGTCGGCGAAATAGATGTCGCCGGAATCGCATTCGATCCGGAACGGGCGCCTGGCGAGGTCAAGTTTGTTGACGTGATCGGGAACGAGCTTGGTGCCGACGTGCGCCGCCTGCTTCTGCATCTGCTCCATGAGCCACGGGCCCTGGATCACGTCAGCAAAGCCCGGGTAGTTCTCAACATCCGTGGTGGTGGTGAGCTGGCCGCCGGTCTCGATGCCTTGAATCAGGATCGGGTCGAGCATCGCGCGCGCGGCATAAATCGCAGCCGTATAGCCCGCGGGACCGGAGCCGATAATGACGACCTTGGCGTGAGTGGTCTTGCTCACTGGCTCATCCGTCCATTGCGGCGGGCTGGTTACCAACGATCTTGCCTTGGGGGGCCCGCGAAATCGGCGGTTGGTCGTTGAGGCGGCCGCACCGAACCCCATCACAAGGGCTCCCCAGCCATCCGTCTGGAATCTAGGGATTTTCGGGAGCTATGCAAGCCATGCAACCCGTTACCCCCAAAAAGGCCTATATGGCCAAAAGGCCATTACAACCAAGGAGATGAGCAGGCAGAGATCAACTGACGGCGGCCGGAGCGGGCCCGCTCGTTCTCCCCTTAAAAAAACCGCCGCGAGAAACCTCGCGGCGGCAGACGCTTTACAGGAGGAAGGTGACGACTCAGCCGAGCGATCGCTTCACCCGGTCGGCCGACATTGGCAGATCACGGAGCCGCTTCCCGGTCAGTTGTCCAATCGCGTTGGCGACGGCCGGAGCGACCGTCGGCACCGCGACCTCGCCAATCCCGGTCGGTGCGGCGTCCGAGGCCAGGATCTTGGTGTGGATCTCCGGCATGTCGGCCATGCGCAGTACCGGATAGCTGTCAAAGTTCGTGGCCTGCGGCGCGCCGTCCTTGAACGCCAATTCCTCAAACAGCGCGGCGCTCAATCCGAACACCAAGCCGCTTTCGAGCTGAGCGTGGATTTGATCCGGGTGCACGACGATACCCGGATCTATTGCCATCCAGAGATTGTGGACGCTGATCTTCCCGGTTTGCTTGTCCACCGACGCTTCGGCCACACAGGCAGTGTAGGTGCCATCATAATTGCAGAAGGCAATGCCCTTGCCCCGATCCGGTCGCTTCTTGGCGAAATCGGACATTTCCGCCACGGCCTTGATCACGGCGTGCGCGCGCGGGTGACCCTTGGTCAGTTCCAGACGCAGCGACAGCGGATCGCGTCCCATGGCCAGGGCGACTTCGTCGAGGAAGGCTTCGGCGGCAAACTTGTTATAGCCGGTGCCGATGGCGCGCCAAGGCCACACGCGCGTACCGCTCTCTTTGCGGACGCCCTCCGCAAGCACGCTTAAAATATCATAGCTGGTCGGCTCCAGACCCTCCCAGCCGATGATGTCGTCGCCGCCGCTCTTTGCAAACGCCGGCGGATTGGCGACGGCGTCGACGTTCTCGGAAACCAGCCGATGGTACCAAGCGATGAGGTTGTTATTGCCGTCGAGTCCCGCCTTGAGCACTTGGTAGGTCATCGGCCGCACGCGAGCCGCGGCGAGATCGTCTTCGCGCGTCAAGATCAGCTTCACCGGCTTTTTGACGATACTGGAGAGAATCGCTGCCTGGATGGCGATGTCAGGTCCCAGGCGCCGGCCATAGCCGCCACCAAGAAACTTTTGATGGATGACGATCTTGTCCGGCGTTGTTTTTAGAATGCCGGAAACGATGAACGAGATAAGGGCTGCGAACTGGGTACCGGTCCAGATTTCAGCCGATTTGCCGTCTTCGGCCACCACCGCGACCGCATTCATCGGTTCCATCTGCGCGTGATAGACGTACTGCGACGAATAATTGGCTTCCACTACCTTTGCGCCGCTGAGAATCTCCTTCTCGGGCCCAACCTTATAGGCCACGCGCGCCGGCGCCTTTGGGTCCTTCGCGGTGCTGGCGTAGTCCTCCATGGCTTTGGTGGAGTCGAAGCCCTTTGCCGGGCTCTCGGCCATATCCCAGGTCACCTTCAAAGCGTTGCGGCCGGCCCGCGTCGCCTCCACGCTGCCGCCGATGACAGCGACGCCAAAGGGCAGCGGAATGACGGCCGCGATGTCTTTCATCTTGGCGACGTCGTTGAGGTTGCTGACCGCCGCCTTGGCGCCTTCCGCCGGCGCTTGCAGCACGCATGCATAGACCGCGCCCGGAACGTCAACGACGTCGATGCCATACTGGGCGCTGCCGTTGACCTTGGCGGGGAGGTCGAGCCGCCGGACATCGGTGTGGCCGATCAGCTTGAATTGCGACGGCTTCTTGAGATCGGCCGCGGTGATTTTCGGCGGTTCCGCTGGAACAGTGGCAAATTTCGCGATGTCGCCGTAGCTGATCTTGCGGCCGGATTTGGCATGTGTGACCACGCCGTTCGCGGCTGTCAGTTCCGCCGGTGCCACCTTCCATTGCGCCGCCGCATTGTCGATCAACACCCTGCGCGCCTGCGCGCCGGCGATGCGGAGCGAGTTGAAGTAGCCGGAGACTGACGTACTGTAAGCAGTGACCTGTGCGCCATGAAACACCGGATGTGGATTGCCGTAGATTGGTGGAATCGGCGGAGCGTATTCGACCTTCACTTTCGACCAATCGGCGTCGAGCTCCTCAGCCAGCACCAGCGGTAGCGAAGTCCACACCCCCTGGCCCATTTCAGCGGACGGGCAGAGCAGCGTTACTGTATTGTCCGTGCCAATCGTAATCCAGGCATTGAGCTTGCTGGCGTCGGCAGCGACCGCTTGCGTGCCGCGGGCCAACAGCCCACCGCCGAGCGCAAAAGCGAAGGTGAGGCCGGCGGCGCCTTTGATAAAGTCGCGGCGATCGGGTCCGGCAGCGTTTGCAACGTTGGTGTGCGCGTTCATGATTAAGCCTCCCGAGCGGCGCGCTCAATTGCGCGAACAATGCGTTGATAGGTGCCGCAGCGGCAGATGTTGCCGTTCATGTGTTCAACGATCTGCTCGCGCGTCGGAGTTTTGGTTTTCGCCAGTAATCCGGCGGCCTGCATGATCTGCCCGGACTGGCAATAACCGCATTGCGGAACCTGCTCGGCAATCCATGCCTTCTGCAGCGGATGACTTGAGTTCGGCGACAGGCCCTCGATGGTCGTTACCTTTTTGCTGGCGACCTCTGACAACTGGGTCTGGCACGAGCGCACCGCCTTGCCGTCGACGTGGACAGTGCAGGCTCCGCACAATCCGGCGCCGCAGCCGAATTTCGTGCCGGTGAGTTTGATATGTTCGCGAATAATCCAAAGCAGCGGCGTGGCGCCATCAGCATCCACGCTTGCGGGCTTGCCATTGATCGTAAAGGCAACCGTCGTCATGAGACCTCCCCTTCGTTTGGTGCTCGTGAGATATGGCTTACGTTCTCCGCGCCTCATCAAAAAGCGTGCGCGGTTTGTGTCGTCCGCATATCGGACCTTACGCGTTATTCGTAAGCGAACTTTAGAAGCGCTACAAGCTCAACGACTTCGCCCAACGCGCGTGGGCACCGCCCACCGCGAACGTTCACTGTTCGAAGCAGCGAGACTCTGCGGCGCGTTCGCTGAGGGATTTGCTTCTTCAGCTGCGAAGACGAATCAAACAGCCGACGAAATTACTTCCACTCGACCTTGACGATCTCGTAGGCCTTGGCGCCGCCGGGCGTGACCACCTCGACCTGGACGCCCTTTTTCTTGCCGACCAGGGCGCGAGCCAGTGGCGAGGTGATGGAAATCCTGCCTTTCTTGGCATCCGCTTCGGGTTCACCGACGATCTGCCAAACCGCCTTCTTCTCGGTGTCCTCATCGATCAAGGTCACGGTCGCGCCGAAAGTGATAGTGTCGCCGGAAAGCTTCGACACATCAATAATTTCAGCGCGCGCAAGCTTGTCCTCAAGCTCGGCGATGCGGCCTTCGTTGAGCGATTGCGATTCCTTGGCGGCGTGATACTCGGCGTTTTCCGAGAGGTCGCCATGGGTCCGCGCATCCGTAATCTGCTGTATGATGCGGGGTCGCTCGACCTGCTGGCAGTGCTTGAGCTCCGTCTCAAGCGCAGAATAGCCCGCCGCGGTCATCGGAATCTTGTCCATCGGTCTCAATCTCCATAGGTCATAGAGACAAAATTCGAGCCGCGGGCCGGAGCGTCGTCCGGCCTCGCGACCAAAAGCCTGTCTCTACTGCCGGCGCTCGCGCTGGTCCGCTGCAGGATCAGTGGTGGCCGCAAAATAACTTTGCAGCGCACATACCTCGAGGTCGCCCCCGAGATAGGCCTTGATACCCTGCGCTGCAGCGACGGCCCCTGAGAGAGTGGTGTAGTATGGCACTTTATGCAAGAGGGCTGCGCGCCGCAGCGAGCGGCTGTCGGCGAGGGCAGTCGCCCCCTCGGTGGTATTAAAGACCAGCTGGACCTCACCATTCTTGATGGCATCGACGATGTGCGGACGGCCTTCGGCCACTTTGTTGACCCTGACCGCGGCTACCCCCTCAGCGGCGAGATAGCGCTGCGTTCCCGAGGTTGCCAGGACCCGAAAGCCGAGCCTGCCGAGCAGGCGGACGGTTTCGAGAATGCGCGGTTTGTCGGCATCTCTGACCGACACGAACACAGTGCCCTTTCTCGGCAAGCGGGCCCCGCCGCCAAGCTGGCTCTTGACGAAGGCGACGTTGTAGTCGCGATCGATGCCCATGACTTCGCCGGTCGATTTCATCTCTGGACCGAGCACGGTATCGACGTGTTCGCCGAAGCGGGCAAACGGAAATACCGCTTCCTTGACCCCGATATGGCGGGCGTTGGCGAATTCGAAGCTCTGCGGTTTGAGCTTGAAGCTGGCGAGGGTTTCGCCCGCCATGATTCGCGCCGCAATTTTGGCGGCCGGCACGCCGGTCACCTTGGCAACGAAGGGGACCGTGCGTGAGGCGCGCGGATTGACTTCGAGCACGTAGATATCGCCGTCCTTGATAGCGTACTGCACGTTCATCAGACCGCCCACCTTGAGCGCCAGAGCAAGCGCGCGGGTCTGGCGATCAAGCTCGCGGATCAGCTCGGCCGACAGATTGTGCGGCGGCAGCGAGCAGGCGGAATCGCCGGAATGGATGCCGGCCTCCTCGATGTGCTCCATGATGCCGGCGATGTAGCTGTCGCGGCCGTCGGCGAGGCAGTCGACATCGACTTCGACGGCGTCGGTGAGGTAGCGGTCGATCAGCAGCGGCCGCTTCTCCGAGACTGCGAGCTCGGACGGCCGATCGAGATCGGCGGCCAGCCGCACCACATAGCGGTCGAGCTGGTGGCCGTCGTGGACGATTTCCATGGCGCGGCCGCCCAGCACATAGGAGGGGCGGATCACGATCGGATAACCGATCTCGTCAGCGATCGCGCGGGCCTTTTCCGGACTGGTCGCAATCCCGCTTTTCGGCTGCCGCAGCCCGAGCCGGCCGAGCAATTGTTTGAAGCGGTCGCGGTCCTCGGCGAGGTCGATGGCGTCGGGCGAGGTGCCGAGGATCGGCACCTTCGCTTTTTCAAGCGGTTCGGCGAGCTTGAGCGGCGTCTGGCCGCCGAATTGGACGATGACGCCGTGCAGCGTGCCGTTCTTGCGCTCGGTGTCGATAATTTCGATCACGTCTTCGGCGGTGAGCGGCTCGAAGTAAAGCCGGTCGGAGGTGTCGTAATCGGTCGACACCGTTTCCGGATTGCAGTTGACCATGATGGTCTCGTAACCGACCTCCTTCAGCGCGAAGGCGGCATGGCAGCAGCAATAATCGAATTCGATGCCCTGACCGATGCGGTTCGGACCGCCGCCGAGAATAACGACTTTCTTTTTATCGCTCGGCCTCGCCTCGTCGCTGGCAAGGCCTGCGAATGGCTGTTCGTAGGTCGAATACATGTAGGCGGTCGGTGATGCGAATTCCGCGGCGCAGGTGTCGATGCGCTTGAACGCCGGCCGCACGCCGAGCGCGCGGCGGCGCGCGGAAACTTCCTCGGTCGCCAGACCGGTAAGCCTGCCCAGCCGCGCATCGGAGAATCCCATGGCCTTCAGCCGGCGCAATACGCTCGCAGTGGCGGGCAGGCCCTTGGTGCGAATCTCAGCTTCCGTGTCGATGATGCTGCGAATTTGCTCAAGGAACCACGGATCGATGTGGCAGGCGGTATGGATCTCTGCATCGCTCATGCCAAGCCGCATCGCCTGCGCCACTTTGAGGAGACCGTCGGGTGAGGGCGTGCCGAGCGCTGCGCGGATCGCGTTCTTGTCGTCGCCCTGATCGAGGCCGGGGATGACCACTTCGTCGAGGCCGGTCAGTCCGGTTTCCAGCGACCGCAGCGCTTTTTGCAGGCTTTCGGCGAAGGTTCGGCCGATCGCCATTGCTTCGCCGACCGACTTCATCGAGGTGGTGAGCACCGGCTCGGCGCCGGGAAATTTTTCGAAGGCAAAGCGCGGCACTTTGGTGACGACGTAGTCGATGGTCGGCTCGAACGAAGCCGGCGTCGCGCCGCCGGTAATATCATTTTCGATCTCATCGAGCGTGTAGCCGACGGCGAGCTTGGCCGCGACCTTGGCGATGGGGAAGCCGGTCGCCTTCGAAGCGAGCGCAGACGAGCGCGACACCCGCGGATTCATCTCGATGACGACGAGGCGGCCGTCCTGCGGATTGACGGCGAATTGCACATTGGAGCCGCCGGTCTCGACGCCGATCTCGCGCAGCACCGCGATCGAGGCGTCACGCATGATCTGGTACTCTTTGTCGGTGAGCGTGAGCGCCGGCGCCACCGTGATCGAGTCGCCGGTATGCACGCCCATCGGATCGACGTTTTCGATCGAGCAGACGATGATGCAATTGTCGTTCTTGTCGCGAACGACTTCCATTTCGTATTCCTTCCAGCCGAGCACGGATTCCTCGATCAGCACTTCGCTGGTTGGTGACGCGTCGATGCCACGTTCGACGATCTCGATGAACTCGGCCTTGTTGTAGGCAATGCCGCCGCCGGTGCCGCCGAGCGTGAACGAAGGCCGGATGATGGCGGGCAGTCCGATATCGTCGAGCGCTTCGAGCGCGCCGATCAATGTCTTGATCTGGTGCGAGCGCGGCGTTTCCAGCCCGATCTTGGTCATCGCCTCGCGAAACAGCTTGCGGTCTTCGGCTTTGTCGATGGCGTCGGCGGTAGCGCCGATCATGGTGACGTCGAACTTTTCCAGCACACCCATGCGCCGCAGAGACAGCGCCGTATTGAGGGCAGTCTGCCCGCCCATGGTCGGCAACAGCGCAAAGCCGCCGGGAACGACATAGCGCTCCTTGGCGACGATCTTGGCGACGATCTCCGGCGTGATCGGCTCGATGTAGGTCGCGTCCGCCAAATCCGGATCGGTCATGATGGTCGCCGGATTGGAATTGACCAGAACGATCCGATAACCCTCGGCCTTGAGCGCCTTGCAGGCCTGGGTGCCCGAATAGTCGAACTCGCATGCCTGGCCGATAACGATCGGTCCTGCGCCGATGATCAGGATCGTGGAGATGTCGGTCCGCTTGGGCATAGCTTCCGTATCTATGGGCACAAAAAAAGGGCGCGCGTAGCGCGCGTCCTTGGCCCAAGCGCCGGGGGCTTGGCCCCGCGCGGGCGCTCCTTAGACCAGAAACATCGGGCAGGGAAGGGGCTTTGCCAAGGGTAAGCCGCCGGATAGGCGTTTGCGCCGATTTAACCGCTGCTAACCGACTTCGCGGCGAACACGCAACTTTGCGACGCGGCCATCGTTATTCCAGCGCGACAGACGACCGACCCGGCCCAATGCTTCTAAAACGTTCGGATTTGCCGTTCTGGTTGAGCCTCGGCGCTCCCGCGCTGCTGACGTTCATGCCGCCGCCATGGCGTCACAATCGGAAAAGCCGCGTCCGGGCTCGGGGAAGACCCGGAGACGAGAAGCCGCCATTCGGGGAGCCACGAAGCTCCGCGGAGCCTCGGGAGGCCGAGCTGCGGCGCGCCCACGAGCGCGGTCGAGGCCGCCACGCGACGCACCCGCTGCAAATCCCGTGGCGGGGCTGGAACGACATACTCTGGCGCACCTACCAGGAAATGCAATCCGACCGGCTGTTGTCGATCGCCGGCGGCGTCGCATTTTTTGTCCTGCTGGCGATTTTTCCCGCGATCACGGCGCTGGTCTCGGCCTATGGGCTGTTCTTCAACACCTCCACGATCACCGGCAATCTCTCGCTGCTCAACGACGTTGTGCCTGCCAACGTGCTCGGCATTGTCCGGAGCAGGCCGACCGCATTGCCGCCAACAGCGGCCGCGCGCTCTCGGTCGGCATCGTCGTCGGGATCCTGGTGTCGCTATGGAGCGCCATCAGTGGCGTGAAGGCAATGATCGACGCGCTCAACGTCATCTACGAGCAGCGCGAAGGCCGCGGCTTCATCAAGCTCAACCTGTTGGTGCTCGTATTCACCTTGGGCGGCTTTGCCGCTTTCCTGCTCGCGATCGCCGCCGTCGTCGTCCTGCCGCTCGTTCTGTCGCCGATCGGGCTCGCCAGCGAGACTGAAGCCCTGACCCGCTTTCTGCGCTGGCCGACACTACTTCTGGTGCTGCTGATCGGTCTTGCCGCGCTCTACCGCTACGGCCCGTATCGCCGGCCGGCGCGCTGGCAGTGGGTCAGCGTCGGTAGTGTCTTTGCGGCGCTGACCTGGATCGGCGCGTCGTATCTGTTCTCGTGGTATCTGGCGAGCTTCGCCAACTACAACGCCACATACGGCTCGTTGGGTGCGGCGGTCGGTCTGATGGTGTGGCTTTGGATTTCGACAATCGTTGTTCTGATCGGCGCCGAGCTGAACGCCGAGATCGAGCACCAGACAGCACGCGATTCAACCATTGGCGATGAGAAACCGTTTGGCGCACGCGGAGCTGTCATGGCCGACAGCGTCGGCGCCATGCAAGGATAGAGCGCCGATCAGTCTGCGATCATTCCTTGGCTTGCTCGACATCTTCTTTGCCGGGCGGCTTGCCGCTCAGCGACTTCACCGCCCGGTAAGCGTCGGCGAGGCCGGCGCCGAAGTCAGCTTGCTGTCCGGCGTGGCCCAGCGGTTTCGCGGTTGACATGATGATCGAGCGGACTTCGGCGGGCGTGAGCGACGGTCTTTCTTCCAACAGCATCGCCGCGATCCCGCTGACGTGTGCGGCTGCGACCGACGTACCCGTGGTGACCTGATAAGAGTTGCCGGGGGCCAGCGCGAGAATGTCGACGCCCGGAGCGGCAACGGCAATGTACGAGCCGCGGTTGGCCATGTTGAACAAGCCGTCATTGCTGTCGGTTGCGGTCACCGCGATCACGTCGGGATCGGCCGCGGGATAGAGCGGTGCAGATTTTGGTCCGGCGTTGCCGGCTGCCGCTACCAGCACGATGCCCTTGTCATAAGCTGCCGTCAGCATCCGGTGCAAATTGGGGTCCGGCGGGCCGGCAAAGCTCATGTTGATGACACGCGCGCCGTTGTCGGCCGCCCATTGCAGGCTTTTGTAGATCGCAAACGACGTTGCCTTGGCGCCGCCGGCGGTGTTGTCGAACGCGCGTGCCGCAAGCAAATGCGGGCCCAAGGCGATGCCTGAAAGCTTGCCACGAGCGGCGATCGCCCCAGCCATCGCGGTTCCGTGCGACTGCGGGGTCTCGTCGCCGCCGAGTGCATCGAAGCTTTTCGCGATCGCGCCGGCAAGATCCGGATGGTTGGCGTCGATTTCCGAATCGATCACGGCGATCGGGATATTCTTCCCGGTCGCCACTTGATGCGCTTGTTCGATTTCCAGTTTGCCAAGAACGTATTGCACCGGTTCGCCGCTCGCGATGACGAAAGTCTTTGCGGCAGCCTCCTGCAGTGTGAAGAGATAGTTCGGCTGGGCGCTGACGACGACACGTTCATTCTCGATCGCGCCGATCGTATCGGCCACGGAACGGCGGCCGTTGATGCGCCAGCGATAGAGCGTGACGTCGATCAGCGGGAAGCTTTGCGACCCCAGTCGCGTCACGCCGTAGCGGCGCGCGAGCTGATCGATCTGCTGCGGCGTTGCGCGCGACGAAAATCCGAGGACGATTTCGTTGGGGACAAAACGCTGCTCGCCTCGCGGCGGCACCCCGCTGCCGTTATTTCCGCCACCGCCACCGCCACCGCCACTTGGATTGCCGCCAGCCGCAATGGTGCCGCCGGTCCCACCGGCGCCGGCCGGGGCGGGGTTTCCACCGATGCCGCCGCCAAGACCGACGGGCGTTAGCGGCAAGTTGGGCGTCTGCGAGCCGGGAATGCGGCCGCCACCGCGCGGTGGGTCAGACGTATTCGAGCCGCCGTTGGCGACAGTCCCTGTCCCATTCGTGTCCGAGCCGGTCGTGGCAACCGGCGTAGTGGAGGTGGAATTGCCCGGCGTTCCCGGCGAGCTTCCTTCTTTTGAGCCGGTGTTGGTGATCGAAGTGTTGCCAGTGGAA
The DNA here is from genome assembly GCA_963791955.1 of uncultured Alphaproteobacteria bacterium. Classification (GTDB taxonomy): domain Bacteria; phylum Pseudomonadota; class Alphaproteobacteria; order Rhizobiales; family Xanthobacteraceae; genus BOG-931. The sequence goes on along the minus strand of CAWBUO010000008.1, from coordinate 219,276 downwards.
TTTCTGCCGGTCCCTTGCGTGTTTGTTGTCGTCGAGCCGGCATTGGTGTTCGACACGTTCGAGGTAGAAGTATTGCCGGTCGCATTCGTGGTCGTCGTTCTTGAGCCGGTATTGGCGCCGGTCGTGTTCGCGGTAGAATTGCCGACCGTTCCCGACGTGTTGGTGGTTTTCGTGCCGGTGTTGGCACCTGACGCGTTCAAGGTCGAAGTGTTGACGTTGCTCTGGGTATTCGTTGTTTTGGCGCCCGAAAAATTGCCGGTTTTGTTTGCGCCCAAATTGTTGACGTTATGGTTGGTCGACGTATCACGTCCGGTGCGGCCGGAAGACCGATTAGTTCTGCCGGTACTGCGAGTCATCTGGTGTTGCGATCCGCCGTGCATGCCGCCGAACCCGCGCCCGCCGCCCATGCGCCCATAGCCGCCGCCCATGTGCCCAAAACCGCCGCCCCCAAAGCCCCTCGCCGCGGCCGGGCCGCAGTCAGCTACGCAAGTTACCGCCAGGAGGAGGCCGCAAAACGTCGGCGCCAGGATCGACCGCAGCGTCATAGAGTTGCTTCGCATGGCAAACTCCCGATATGGCGGCGCGTGAACAGCCCGAGATGCTCGGGTCATGGCACCGCAAATGGCAGACATATCTACCTGAACTGTCGCACAGTCATTCAGTCACGGCCACGAAGCCCACGACCGTGTTGTGCTGCAATTCTTTCACGACGCGATCGAGATCGGGCTTCGCGAGCTTCTTCGCCGCAACACGCACGCGGTATATTCCACCCGCAGACGGCCCGCCTGCAATGCTGAGTTTGTTGGTTTCCAGGAAGTTGGTAATTGCACCGGCATTTGCCTGCGGCTGGAGCTGGATCAGGACGTAGGAGCCTTCTCCGGATACCGTTGTGGGCGCCGACGCGGTTTCATAACCGCCTGTGTCCTTCTCCTTGAGCAGAACGCCGCCAATAACGACGGCCTGCAACACGATCGCGAGCGCGGCGGCGCTCGCCGACCATGCCAGCGTGCGCGGCGATAAGCTCGCAAAGAATTCGCCAATGCGCGCGCCGAGATTGAGCGACACCACCGGCTTTCGCGCCGGTTCGGCGTCGATCTTGGCGAACAGCGCGTCCACGGCACGCGCCGAGGGCGCGCCCAGCGTCTCGTTGAGATGGATCGTCTCGCCGAGTTCTTCGCGCACCAATTCGTAACGGCGGGCGAGTTCGGGATCTTCGGCAAGCGCCGCTTTGACGCGCCGTGTGTCGCGATGATCCAGCGTTCCCGCGGCGTGCCACGGCAACAGCTCTTCGATATCGCTGCGTTCGGTTTCGTTTGCGGTGTTCATGGCCAACCTCGATCGATGCCTCGCTCCTTGAGGAGCTCCGATAACTTTTTGCGCGCGTAGAACATGCGGGTCTTTACAGTCGCCTCCGGAATGCCAACGATTGCCGCAACTTCTTCCACCGATTTCTCGTGGTAGTAGACGAGGTCGATGATCTCGCGGTGCTCGTTCGACAATTCACTCAGGCATTGCCGCATTGCCTTTCCTTTGTCCTTCTTCGCCAGCGCGACTTCCGGATCGTCGGAATGATCCTCAATGGCGCCGGCAGCTTCGTCGTCCAGTTCGTCCTCGGTCCGGCGCCGCAGCATCGAGAGCGCCTTGAAGCGCGCGATGCTCAACAACCAGGTCGAGACCGCCGAGCGTCCCTCGAATTTTCCGGCTTGCCGCCAGACGTCGAGAAACACGTCGCTAATCAAGTCCTCCGCCGTTGCCTCGTTGCGCACCAGCCGCAGCACAAACCGGTAAACTCCGACATGGTGGCGCGCGAACAGCACCTGCATGGCGAGCCGGTCGCCGTTGGCGATCCTTCCGATCAGAACCTCGTCCGAAGTCGTCTGCATCGGCACGGCTATCGGCTCATGACGTTGGTCGTTGGAACCGGCCCGCAGGTTCAATCGAACTCGAAGAAAATTCGCGCGGTTGGCCACCCGAGGGTGCCGGTAGTTTCGTTGTTCGCGGCTGGTTGGGCAAGCGCAGCGCCAAAAGCCCCATTTTGCGGGCTTTCAGCCATCAGTCGCCGACGCTCGCTGAAGCAGACTTAATATGAGGCGGCCCGCCGCTCGATCCTGGCCGGTCCCGCGGCGCCCCATCGAAAGCTTCATCGTCCTTTGAACCTTTCTCCAGGTGCCGCCGACCAACGGGTATCGAAACCCTCACCCCTGGAGAACGACCATGTCACGCACTCTCATCCTCACCCTTGCAGCAGCGGCTACGATTACCGTCGCCTCGTTTGCGTCCAGCGCTTCCTACGCCCGCGGTGGCGGCGGTGGCGGTCACGCCGGTGGCGGCGGTCATGCCAGCATGGGCGGTCACATCAATGTCGGCGGCCATCTCGGCGGCCATCTCGGCCATGTCGGCGACGGACACATAGGACGCATCGGCCGTATCGGCGACCGGCCCGGTCATCCCGGTCACGGCTATCCAGGCCATATCGGCCGTTGGGCGTTCCACGGTCATGGACATTGGATTTTCCGTGGCGGTCGCTGGATCGTCATCGACCCGGTTGTTGGCGACGTCGCCGATGTGGCGCCGGTGTCCGTGGCTTCCCCCGGTCCGTGCACCTGCCTGACCAAGACCTACACGCAGGATGGTCTCGTGGTGTTCGCCGACGTCTGCACCAAGGAAGCGGCCAGCGCCCCGGTTGGAGGTGCTTCGTCGGACGCTACCCCGGTACCGCCGGCTAACGACAAGTCCAGCGATGCAGCACCCGTGACGCCGGCGGCCGACGCAACGCAAGCGCCGACCACGCCGAACTATGCGGGCCTCACCTACCAGGACTTCCTGAAGGCCAATGGCCAGGCGGCAGCGCTGACTCAGGGCAAGAACTGAAGACGCCGGCAAGTGGTCCGCGTCGGAAATGAGAATGAAGGTCGCTTGCGAAAAATATCGCAGGCGACCTCTCTATTTGAGAAAGTGCTTTTCAACAAATTCCGGGCGCGAACATTCAACCGCGAGAGTCGTACGGCAGTTGAGTGCCCCCAGACTCGGATCGCAAACCCGCATTCAAGACATACGCATAGGCGCCGGGAACCATCGCCGGAGCAAATTGGCCGTGTCGATAGACCGACCGGATTCCAACCTCAAAGGCGAATGCCTTTCGCGTTTAGCCGGGAGAGGCAGTCTGCCTTTTGTCTTACGCCAGTTTGCCGATGGCTGCGGCCAGTTCGTTCGGCAGGTCGACCATGACGTCGTGTCCGCAGGGCAGCTTGATGACCTCCCACCCCGGTGCTCCGGTGTATTTTTTGGCAAAATATCGGAACGGACTGGGGTCCCAACCATCAGCCAGGATGTAGAGTTGGCGCTTGACGTTGTCGATCTTGCCGGAGAGCAAGACCGGCATCTCAAAAGTGGCGAGCGCTTGCGGGACGCAGCGCCGGTTCACCCATTCACGATTTGCCGGCGAGACGTTGAACATTTCCGCCGGGATCGGACTTGTCATTCCACTATTCTTTTCCAAGGCTGCGCCGCGGAAGCCGCTGATGAATTGTGCCGTCACCGGCGGTTCGAGCGCCTTGTGCAGCAGCCCCATTAGCGATTCACCATCACCGGGGACAAAGGCGTCAAGGTAGACCAGCGCCTTGATGCGGTCTGGCATCCGGTCCGCCAGTCCTGTTATCACCATGCCGCCATAGGAATGGCCGACGAGAATAACGTCCTTGATTTCCTCCGCCTCGATGCAGCCGGCCACGTCGCGAATATGGGTCTCCAGGGTGATGTCTTCGTCCGCCTGATGAGCGCGCTCGCCGACGCCGGTATGGGTTGGTGTGAAAACCTCGTGCCCCATCTTGCGCAGAGCCGCCGCCGTGTGCCGGTAGCACCAGCCGCCGTGCCACGCCCCATGAACTAGAACGATATTTGCCATCTTGATCCTCCCTTGTTTTTTGTCGTCGCTCTCGCAACTTCATTATCTTGCTTATCGCCAACCTTGTCACTTTCCATTCCGTGGAGTTCGAGGGTCAAAACCTGGTTTCGGCTCGCGAACGCGCCATGTCCACTTTTCCCGCGACAGCGGTCGCTTTCAGCTCGCGATCAACAAAACGCTTGCCTCTAGGGAGAGGAGTTTCCGCGCGAGCTGCGTGGGAGTTTCTTTCGCCTATTGAGTACCGATTGGGCGGTAAGCCAAAGTCCATTAAAGGATCACAAGCGGAACGCGGCCGACATGCACGGCCTGATGCCTTAAGCCATGGAAGCGGACTCAAAGCTGACGCTGCGACGCGTCAGCGCCAAAAGGCGACATCCTGCACTCAGCGGATTGATGTCATGCGGGGACGGAGAGCGTGAGCGTTTTTGCATCCGCCAACGGCAACAATGCCGCACCGTCGAAAGACCGCCGCACCTGGACGCTGAGTGGCGAAATGCCGAACCCTTGCGGTGGCGCGAATTCAAAGCTGTGACAGCCGCTGCCAAAGCCGGCTTGCTGCAAATCTGAGCGGTAACGGTTCGCCAGAACCTGACCGACCAGCCGATCGTCAATGTAAACGTCGAGACAGACCGGCGCCTCAGGATGATCGACATTCTGAGCCCAGCCGGCAATGCAGTCCGGGCTGGTCAGGTCGATGCACCCGCGCAACGCCCCGCCAGCCGATATGTTTCCCTCTTCGCGCAATCCGGCCCGAGACGCGATGCGCCGCCGCGCCGCGTCGACCTCGTAGCCGTCTTCCAGGCGCGGCGCGCAATAGCGCGCCGGCATGTCGACCCGATCCGGATAGAGGCTTTGATATTCATGCGCGTTGTGGAACATGCCGCGGCCGTTGTCGTCGATGAAGCTCTCCGACAACGCGCCCTCGGCGATAATGACATCGTGGCTGTCAAGCTCGATGTGGAAATAATCCACCTCCTCGACGTGTTCGACCTGCATGACGGACACGCCGTTCACCAGGTCCTTGGCCTCGATCAGGATGCCGTCGAGATACACGGCGTGATGCGGTGAAATCCAAAGATCCCGCACCGGCACCCTGTCGTCGAGTGCGCCGGCCTTGATGCAGATCGGCAGAATGTCCTTGCGTCCCGTGATGAAGCGACGGCCGTAAGTCCGCCGCCCAATCCATTTGATGGGTCGCACCGCGCCGAAGGCCGTCACAACTTCGTCGCCGATCTTGAGGTCCTCGACGGGCTTCTGATCGACCGGGGTCCGGATCAACGTGCCGCGGCAGTAGCAAGGCTGGGTCGTGATCGTGGTCGTATCGGCTTTCGCATCGGTAACCACGCTGAACTGGGAACCGGAAGTAAAGCCTGGAATGGCGAGGGAGATGCCAGGGCCCGGTCCATCGTCGAGAATGAGGTGACCGTCGACATAATTGTCTGAAGTTTCGACGAAGTCGTCGATGACGATCTTGTCGTCGAGGCCGAAGTTCTCGATTGGATTGGATGGCGCGTCCGTACGGGTGAATTCAAGTGTCGGATCGATGACCACGTGGGCGGCAAACGCGATCGGCCCGGCACCGGCCGCACCCTGCGCCGCCAAATCAAGAATCCCCAACTCAATGTCGATGCCGCCAACGAAGGTGTTCTCGGCAGCCAGTTTAACAGTCCCGGTGCCGCCTATATCGAGGTGACCTGCGCCAGCATTTGCACCCGTGCCGCCAGCGCTTGTCTGGTCGGCGATCACTCCAGAGACGGTGAGCGGCTGGCTTGCCGTTGCCGATAGCGTGATGGTCTCGTCGCCCTGCAGGAAAATGCCGGTTCCGTAATTGTACGGGCCCGGATTCCCATCGTTTGCACCGTGTCCGCCGCCAACGGTGCCGTCGGCGAGCGTGCCGCCGTCGATCGTTAGCGTGCCACCCTGCGCGACGAAGATATCACCGCCGGCGCCAAGCCCGCCGCCGCCTGCTCCACCCTGACTGCCGGCTGCACCAGCGCCGGCGCCGAAACCACCGGCGGCGCCATCACCGGCGTCGCCATCGGATCCGTCTTGTCCGGCGTTTCCGGTGTTGCCGGCCTGCCCATGAGGCCCGTTAAAACCCGCGGAACCGTCGTTTAGGACCACCACCTGTCCGCCCGTGCCGCCGGCACCGCCCGCGCCGCCGCTGCCGCCAGCGCCGCCGGCTCCGCCGCCACCGCCGCCGCCGCCGAAGCCGCCGCTGCCACCGTCACCGCCTTTACCGCCGTTGCCGCCGTTGCCGCCGTCGCCGCCGTTGCCGCCGTTTTGGCCTGCTGTGGATGGCGTGTAAGGCCCTGTGTGCCCCGCGGCGTTAACATTGGTGTAAACATGGCCGCCGCCAACGCCGCCGTAGCCGCCGGTGCCACCGTCACCACCTTTGCCGCCTTCGCCGCCGCCACCGCCGCCGGCGCCGAAGTCTCCGGCACCGCCGTCGCTGCCGTCGCCGCCATCGCCGCCGTCTTTGCCGTCAGCGCCGTCACCGCCGGGGCCGGCGGTGCCAGTGGAACCGTAATTGATGGTGCCGCTGGGGCCGTAAGATGTGACGCCCGTGGCGGTAAATCCGCCGTGCCCTCCGCCGCCACCGGCGCCGCCATCGCCGCCGGCGCCGCCGCCCCCGCCGGCGCCGCCACCGGCACCGAGTCCACCGTCACCGGCCTTTGCTCCGTCGCCGCCACCGCCTCCATCAGCACCGGCGCCGCCCTTGCCACCCGTCCCATTGCTTGGCGAGTAACCGTAACCGCCGGCGCCGCCCGAACCCCCGTCACCGCCGCCGCCACCGTCACCGCCAACGCCTACGGTTCCACCGTGACCGCCGGCACCGCCTTTGCCGCCGTCAGCACCGTCGCCGCCCGCAGAGCCGACGGTGTGGCCCTGAGTGCCGCCACCACCGGCACCGCCGGAGCCGCCGGCGCCGCCGTCACCACCATCGCCGCCCTTGCCGCCGAGCCCGCCGGTTGTGCCGTCATGGCCGTCGCCACCCGTTCCTCCGGGCCCTCCGTCCGTGCCACTCGCTCCGCTTGGGGTGCCCGGAATCCCGGGAGTGCCGGGCGTTCCAGGATTGCCGTCATTGCCCGCAGGCAAAATCAGGCTCGAATTGCCACCAGCGCCGGCAAAACCGCCGGTGCCGCCGTCGCCGCCTTTCGCCGCATCGTTGCTGAAGGAGACATTGTCCAATGTCACGTTCGCGGTCGGTCCGACGAACAGGCCACCGCCGAGACCCGCGCCACCGCCACCATTGCCGCTTCCGTTGCCGCCTTGCGCCAGCGTGTCAGCGATGGTGAGATTTTGTATGGTCACATCACCGGAAATGATGGCGAGGCCGCCGTTCGAGCCGCCGCCGTCCAGTGAGTAACCGCCACCGTCGATGGTAAGAGTAACGCCCGACTGTAACGAGATGGCGTAAATGCCACCCGGCTGGCCGCCTCCGCCTTCCGTAATGTTGCCGGTAAACTGGATTTGGTAATTGCCGGATGCGGTAGTTTGGTCGAGCAGTTCGATTGCAGCGTTTAGGCTCGTCTGATCTGAGACTGCGATAACGCTCATTTCACTGGACAAGTCGAACTCCACTTACATGGGGCGATGTGAGCCAAGCCCGTTTGCGAAATCTTAGCTCATAGGTTTCAAATGTGACAAGTATCAAATAAACTGTTGCAAACTCTGCGAAATGTTCATGGAAGTTTACTTAATTCGGCGCGCTGCAATGCCCCGCGGAAAGCTGGGATGTTGGCCGGTAGAAGCTCTGATTGAGCGATGACCGAGGGACCGGTTCCGCCGCCGACGAAGCCTCTCGCCTCGCAGAAACTCGCGGCGGCGCTCGAACGTTATGAAGCGGGCGCCTACCATGAAGCGGCGGAAATGTTTGAAGCCGCCCTTCAACACGCGCCCGACGACGCGACGATGCTCCGTTTGCACGGGCTGTCGCTGACCCGTGCGGGGAAGGCTTCGGATGGCCTTCCTTTTCTTGCGCGCGCGAGGCAACTCGCTCCGGAGCAACCGCTTACGCATCTTCATTATGGTATCGGCCTGCAGGCGACCGGTCGCTTCGCCGAGGCGGCAACTATCTTCGAAGAATGTCTTGCATTACTGCGCCACAATCCCGCGCCGGCACTCAACCTGGCGGCAGCGCGGCTCGATCTTGGAGAAATCGTATCGGCCCATGCCGCCGCCGGCGAGGCGGTCGCACGCGCCCCGCATTCTGCCGAAGCGCATTATTTGCTCGGCCTGACCGAGCTGACGGCCCATCGATTTGCAGCTGCGCGCGACGAGTTGATGGAAGCTGCTCGCCTTAATCCAAAAATCTCCGGCGCGTGGCTCAATCTCGGTGTCGCGCGCTATCGGCTGAGTGACGTCCAGGGCGCGATGGAGGCAACAAAAAGATGTCTCGCGGTCGAGCCGCATAACAGTATGGCCGAGGCGAATTTAGCGGTCTTTCTCGCTTTGCGCGGTGAGCAGGAGGAGGCGATAAATCGGCTGCGCAACGTTTTGGCCCGCGATCCCGATTGCATCGCCGCACGGGTCAATCTCGGCAGCCAGCTCGTCATGGACCGCGAGCCGGTCGAGGCACTCGCCGTTCTGGCAGGAATGCCCCCAAAGGGGAGTCTTGGCGTACAGTGGCGGGCGCAAAGAGTGAGTGCGCTTCTTCATCTCGGCCGCCGCGAGGAGGCGCGTGCGGAACTCGAAGCCATCGAAGAGCCGCCCGGCGATGCGGAAATCCTGGTTGCTTGGCGGCAACTCCTTTTCTCTTTATCGGCTCGTCAGCGCGGGCGAGCTGAGCGGTTTGCCCAGCGTATAGCCGAACTTGCCGACGATGAGGCGGGGGCCTTACTCGAGCATCGGATCGTGGCACATTTCGACCTGGCGCGATTCCGGAATTCGCGTCGCGAGCGTAAACGCGCGTTCGATCACTGGATCAAGGGCCACGCGCTAATCGCAAGAGGCCAACCGTTCTCACGCAGCGATTACGCAGCTTTTTTTTCCGCGGCCAAGGAGGCGTACAGCCAGGAACGCCTTGCCAACGGACCGCGCGCCAACAATCGCGACATGACGCCACTCTTCATCGTCGGCCTGCCTCGCTCAGGTACCACCCTCGCGGAACAGATCCTATCGGCCCATTCAGCGGTGCACGGAACAGGCGAGCGGCCGGACTTGCACAATTGTCTCAGCCGACTTGTCGGGCCGGTGCTGCAGGCCGAAAGCGTCCGTAAGGCCGCCGGTCTCACCGCTGCGAGCCTGAGCGTCACGGCGCGGCAATACCTCGTGGATCTGCACAAGCTCGCGCCCGGCGCGCGCTACGTCACCGACAAGATGCCCGGCAATGCGCTTCATCTCGGCTTCATCGCGACGCTGCTGCCCCGCGCGCGCATCATTCTGTGCGAGCGCGATCCGCGTGACACCGGTCTCTCGATCTTTCAATTTCGCTTCTTCGGGTATCATCCTTACGCCCACGATCTCCGCGATCTCGGGTGGTATATCGGCGAGCACCAAAAGTTGATGGATCATTGGTTGGCAGTCTTGCCATTGCAGATCCACAAGATTCGCCTCGACGACTGGGTTGATGATTTTCAGGGAACGCTGAAGCGGGTTCTGGATTTTCTGGGTCTGCCTTATGAGGAAACCTGCGAACGCTTCTACGAGTTGCGGCGCAAAGTGCGCACCGCAAGCGCGGATCAAGTTCGCAAACCCGTAAACGCGCGTGGGATCGGACGATGGCGCACCTACGCCGCCGAGCTCGAGCCATTTCTTGACGAACTCGATCGTGCGGACGTCGTCCACGATAGTGCTGAGGATGCGGAGCTGCGCGCCACAGCACTGAGCGATGCCTACCGGCCTGTGGCCGCTTTGGGCATACTTCAGAAGGCCCTGACCCGCGCTCCGAATTCTGCGGCGCTGCTGTCCGCAATGGCGATGTGTCGGCTTCGGGCCGGTGAGCACGATGCGGCGCGCGCGCTGGCGGAGCGGGCTGCTGCAGCCGCCCCCAACGATTGGAGGGCGCAGGTCCCTCTTTGCAACGTGCTCGCTTATTCTCACGGTGTCAGCGGGGCCGAACTTTGCGAAGCCATGCGGCGCTGCGGGGCCCTCTTGCCCCGCAGTGAGTCACAACCCGCCTTTTCCGGTTCAGCCAAAAGATTGCGCGTCGGACTCCTCGGCCTTTTTCACCGGAGTCCTGTCACCGCACTGACGTTGCGCGCCTTCGAGGCGTTGGATCGCGAAGGCTTCGAAATCGTTTCCTTCTCCGTAGGCGGCAATGATGACGCGATCACTGCTCGATATCGCAAGCTGGGCTCATATTACGAACTGGGCCGTCTGGACGACGAACAGCTTGTGGAGCGCATTCGCCGAGAGCACGTTGACATCTTGATCGATCTGACGGGCCACCTTCGCAATGGTCGCCTCGCTATCCTGGCAAAACGACCAGCCCCCATTCAAATCAAGTGGGCGGGTGCGCAATACCATACGACCGGCATTGCGGAGGTCGATTATTTCATCACTGACCGAAATGAGACGCCGCCGGAACTCACGTCGCTCTACGGCGAGAAGCTGCTCATCATGCCCGACAGCTATGTCTGCTGGAGTCCCCCGAGGACGCGCCGGACGTCGCCGCTTTGCCGGCCGCGCACAACGGCTTCATAACGTTCGGCTCATTCAATAGCCTGATGAAGATCACAACGACAACGATTGCCGCCTGGGCGACAATCGTCGAACGCGTTCCGGGCTCGCGATTGTTGCTGGCTGCACCTGCGCTTGGCGAGAGCGAAACGGCTGACCGGCTGTGTGCCGCCTTCCAGTCGCATGGTATTGCGAACGACCGCATCGAACTGCGGGGATGGATGCCGCATCACGCGTTACTTGCTGCATACAACGAGGTTGACATCGCACTTAGCCCATTTCCGTACAATGCCGGCGTCACGCTCTTGGAAGGCCTATGGATGGGCGTTCCCGCGGTGGCACTCTCGGGTGAAAGCTTCGCCGCGCGGCATGGAGCGAGCCATCTCGCCACGGTCGGCCTTGCCGATTGGGCGGTCGATTCGGAGCAAGCCTACGTCGCGCGCGCTGTGGTTGCCGCGGCAGACCGGGCAACCCTCGCTCGCCTGCGCAGTGAGCTGCGCGAAACCTTGCGCGCAAGTGCCGTGGGCGACGCGCCGCGCTTTGCGCGCGCGCTTGCGGCCGCACTTGAGCGTGCGGCGAAGCCAACAGCGCGGGTTGGAACGACCAGCGCGATAAAGGCTGGCGATGAAGCGTATCAAAACGACGAAGGAAAGATCGAGTTCGTCCCTTAGCGCTGGTGCGCCGGCTCATCTTCAAGCTGTAATAAAGTTCTCGGTGCTGCGGCCGTTGCCGCAACACCTTTGAAATTTGATTTGGGCCGCTTCGTCACCGTGGCGAACAGGGTTTTGCATTGCTGGAAATCCGGTATGACCGGTGTATATGTCGGCTGAGCCGCAAGACGATCGCGCCGCGGCCTTGACCTAAAATCGAGCAATGGATCAGCCGTTCGACATCGCCATTCGCCGCGCCAGGCTCCGCGGCCGCGGTGATCGGCTTGCCGAAATCGGCATCAAGCAAGGCCGCATCGTTGCCATCGGCGAAAATCTCGAGCGCCGGGGAACGCTGGAGATCGACGCTCGCGGCAACCTGGTGACGGAATTGTTTGTCAATCCGCATCTGCATCTGTGCAAGGTGTGGACATTGCCGATGATGGAGGAAGAAGCGCTCAAGTCCTATCAAGGCGAGGCGATGGGCAAAGCGATGGCCGGCATCGAACTCGCCGCCAAGATCAAAGAAAAATACGCCGAATCGTGGATCGTCGAAAATGCCCGTCGTGCCGTGGCGCTGGCGGCGCTCCATGGCAATCTGCACATTCGGGCTTTTGCCGACGTTGACAGCAAAGCGCGTCTCGAAGGCGTGAAAGCGCTCATTCGCGTCCGCGACGAGTTTCGCGGCATTGTCGATCTGCAAATCGTCGCTTTCGCGCAGGACGGCATTGTCCGCGAGCCGGGCGCCCTCGAATTGATGCAGGAGGCGATGGCGCTCGGCGCCGACGTGGTCGGCGGTATTCCCTGGATCGAGTTCACCGATGCCGATGCCGCAAGGCACATCAAAGCCTGTTTCGATCTCGCGCAGAAATTCGACAAGGATGTTTCCATGCTCCTTGACGATGCCGGCGATCCCGGATTGCGCACGCTGGAAATGATGGCGATCGAGACCATCGAACGCGGCTGGCATGGCCGCGCGCTGGCGCACCATTGCCGGGCGATGAGTTTTTATCCGATGCCCTATGTGCAGCGGCTCGCGCGGCTGTTGCATGCGGCGCGGATTGCTGTCGTGACCGATCCCCACACCGGTCCATTGCACGCGCGTGTCCAGGAATTGCTCGCCGACGACGTGGTCGTGTGTCTCGGCCAGGACGATATTTCCGACGCGTACTACACCTTCGGCCGCAACAACATGCTGGAAATCGCGTTCCTCGCCGCGCACCTGTTATGGATGATGACGCGGGCGGATGTCGAAAAGCTCTACGATATGATCACCGTTGACGCGGCAACCGCCATCAACCTTCCTGGATTTCGTTTGACCGAGGGAGCGGTGGCCGACCTCGTGGTGCTGAACCAACCTGACGTCATCGAGGCGCTGCGCTTTCACGGACCTCCGGCGCATGTCATCAAGAGTGGAATCCTCGTCGACCAGGCGCGCATGCGGGCGCTCGCAGCCGTCGGCTGAATCTCTACAGATTCAACGCGGACGCGCGTAGAAGGTCAGACGCTTCTGATTGTGTCCGATATTTGCCGGGGCACGTTCCGCGGTGAAGCCGGCGGCGTTGAGCTTGTCGATGATGGCAGCCGGCGCGTAGCGGGTGAGCCCGAGATGCGAGCGCAGCCGCCAATAATCCGACAACAGCGTGCGTGTAAGCCCCCACAATGCGGCAAAGAAAAATCCGTTAGCCAGGCCAAACCGCAGCAAGATCAGAGCGTCCGTTGCGGCTCCGGTCCGCGGCTGGATGACGTCGCTGACGACCAACAGACCGTCGGGTTTCAAAATGCGATGAAACAGCGCGAACAGCACGCCGGCGCCGGTCGGCGTGACGTATTGCGCCACCGAGTGCATGACGATGAGATTGAGCGAGCGCTCAGGCAGACCCGCAATCTCGTGCGGGGCGACGACACGGATTTTGGGGTTGCCGGCAAATCTTTTTTCCAAGCCGGCGCGCACGCTTGCCGCCGCTTCGCACAACAAGAGTTCGCCGGCGGTATCGGCGACGTTGTCGGCGTGCAGCGCTTCGCCCGACCCGTAATCGAGCACGCGTGCGTCGGGTCCGGGAACCAGCGCCGCGATGTCTTTTGCGACCAGCCGATAGTGCACATCCTTGTGGCGGGCGCTGACGTAGATGAAATGCGGATTATCCCAGAACGCCAGCCAGTCAGTGATCATGCCCGCCACAGCGCCATCAGCGGACCTTCGATTCCGAATACCGGATCGGTCTCGGGATGCGGCACTTTAGGGATGGAGGAGAGCGCTTTGTTGCGGTCTGCCTTGCTGCCGCGGCAAAGGTCGTATTTGCCACTCTGCGGATAGGCTCCAATGACGACAAGGTCCGGACTTTGCGTGAGGCCCTGGTGGCCGGTGCCGGCGGGAAGAATAACGACATCGCCGGGCACGATATCGAATGCCCGGCCCTTGTCCCCGCCAAAGCGCACCTTGGCGCGCCCGCGCGCGATCGCCATCACCTCATGGATCATCGAATGATATTGGACGTACGGGTAAATGCCGTTGCGCCACATCTCGCCCCAGCCGTTTCCGGCAAAGGTTTTCTCGATCAGCTCTTCCGGATCGGGCGATCCGGTCAGATCGATGCCGCCGCGATAAAAGATGAACGGCAGCGTCGGATTATTCGGAATCACCCCGTCGTCGGGAAATCTGTGGGTAATCGGCGCGGTGCGCGGGCTGGCATTCGGCATGGCATTTTCGTCTCGCCGGGGGGCGATCGGTCCATTTTTACCCGATATAGGGTTGAAATTGTCTAACCCCGAAGCCGTGTTCCAGGATTCGGCCTAAGTTCGTTTGGCGGCGCGCATCTGGGCGACGAACTGCTTGAACAGACCGTGGCTGTCGCGCGGGCCGGGTGACGCCTCCGGGTGGTATTGCACCGAGAACACCGGCTTGTCCTTGAGCTTAAGCCCGCAATTGGAGCCATCGAACAGCGAGACGTGAGTTTCCACGACGTGGGGTGGCAGCGTCGCCCGGTCCACCGCAAAGCCGTGGTTCATCGAAGTAATTTCGACTTTGCCGGTCTCGATATCCTTCACCGGATGGTTGGCGCCGTGATGGCCTTGATGCATCTTTATGGTTTTGGCGCCGACCGCGAGCCCCAGCATTTGGTGGCCGAGGCAGATGCCGAACACCGGCTTTTGCTCGATCAGGGCGCGGATCACCGGCACGGCGTATTCGCCGGTGGCGGCCGGATCGCCCGGGCCGTTGGAGAGGAAAATGCCGTTGGGCTTGAGCGCGAGAATGTCGGCGGCGGAGGTTTGCGCCGGCACCACCGTGACCTTGCAGCGGTTGCCGGCGAGCTGGCGCAGGATGTTGCGCTTGATGCCGTAGTCAATCGCAACGACGTGGAACTCCGGGTCGCGCAATTCGCCGTAGCCTTCGCCCCAGACCCACGGCGTCTCCTGCCAGGTGAAGCGCTGGCCGGTCGTGACCATGGGCACGAGGTCCATGCCCACCAGGCCGGGCCATTGCCGCGCCTCGCGCTTGAGCAGCTCCAGATCGAAGCGGCCTGACGGCTCGTGCGCGATCGTCGCATTCGGCATGCCGTTGTTGCGGATGAACGCGGTCAGCGCGCGGGTATCAATGCCGGCAAGGCCTACGACGCCGCGGCTCTTGAGCCATGAATTGAGATTGCGCGTCGCCCGGTAATTTGAGGGATCGGTAATGGCCGAGTGCAGAATGACGCCGCGCGCGCCGGGCGTTGCCGCGAGGTTGACGGTCTCGATGTCTTCCTCGTTGGTGCCGACGTTGCCGATGTGGGGAAACGTGAAGGTAATGATCTGGCCGGCGTAGGACGGATCGGTGAGGATTTCCTCGTAACCTGTCATCGCCGTATTGAAGCAGACTTCACCCACGGCATAACCCGTGGCGCCGAAGCCGAAGCCTTCGAGCACGGTCCCGTCGGCGAGAACAAGCAGCGCCGTCGGCTTGGGCTCGTCCCAGAGTTGCCCGGTCTGCGGTTGTGTCAGCATCGGCAAGCGTCTAAATCATCGTTGCGCCCGCCGCCCGCCCACTGGCCGGCGTATTTTGCGCATTTGCGAGAGGCCATAGCCGTGTTGCGCGACGAGATCAACAACGCCCTCAAGGACGCCATGAAAGCCGGCGACAAGCGCCGCGTTTCAACGCTGCGCCTGATCAATGCCGAGATTCTCAAGCGTGAGACGAGTGCCGCCGAGCGCGTCACGCTCAACGACGCCGACATCCTCGACGTCATGGGCAAGATGATCAAGCAGCGCCGCGAATTGCTCGACATCTACGAGAAGGCCGGCCGCGCCGATCTCGCCACCCAGGAGCGCGAGGAAATCGAGATAATTTCCGCGTACCTGCCCAAGCATTTGTCGGATATCGAAGCCGGCGAGGCGATTTCATCGCTGATCAAGGAACTCGAAGCCGCGACGCTAAAGGACATGGGCCGCACCATGACGGCGCTCAAGGAGCGCTTCGCCGGCCAGATGGATTTCGGCAAAGCGAGCGCCATGGTGAAGAAGCTGCTCGCGGGGTAGGGGGTATCCTTTGGCAAAGAGCATTAAACCCAGGCGAAAGTCGCTTGCTCAAATCTGGACCGGCGATCGCCAGATGAAACACTCAGATTTTCGCGTTGGCTGTGAATTCTTGACGGGGAGTGGTCGTTGGCGGTGCACAGACGTCGGCAAGAGGACGATTGCCGCCATCCGGCTCAATCATGACGACGATCCAACTTGGTACGATGGTCCGCCTTACGCCGTCGTTGAACACGTATTCGACGAGGACGGCATCGAGGGCTGTGGGCCGGCGCCGAAGCTGCGCACCTATGACGCCAGCGGGGCGACCGAGCGTGTGATTGTGCCCGTTGGCAGCGTCAAACTTCGGCGACCCCACAAACCGCAAAGAAGGGGAAGATCGACCAGGGCCGCTTAATCGCTGCCGGCTGTGGATAAGCGGTTTCGTGAACCGGCCCGGCTGTGAAAAGCCGTGATAACCCATTTTGAACGACTTAAGTGAATAAATTCAATACGATAGATAGTTCATTGTTTGTTCTACCATGTGGTATAAGCAGTGATTTGTTCGGGTAGAAGTTGCCTATCGACTGGGGATTTTTGCGCGTCGAGTAGGTTTCCATGAGAGTATCGCGATGCGCTTTTCCCCCGCATTTTTGGACGAGATACGGGCGCGCCTCTTAGTTTCGGAGGTCGTCGGCAAGCGCGTCAAACTACAAAGAGCCGGCCGCGAGTGGAAAGGGCTGTCGCCCTTTAACAAGGAAAAGACGCCGTCATTCTTTGTCAACGACCAGAAGCAGGCTTGGTTTGATTTTTCTTCTGGAAAGAACGGCAACATCTTCGACTTCGTCATGCAGGCCGAGGGACTATCGTTCCCCGAAGCAGTTGAGCGCCTTGCCGCGATGGCGGGAGTTTCACTGCCAAAGACCTCGCCCGAGGCTGAAGCAAAAGAGCAAAAAGCTCGTACTCTTCATGACGTCATGGAACTTGCGACAAAGTTCTATGAGGCAAACCTTGCGTCGGCCGGAGGTGCAAAAGCGCGTGGTTACCTTGCCGACCGTGGAATAAAAAGCAGCTCTCAGCTTGAATTTAGAATTGGGTACGCGTCCGCTGACCGATATGCCTTGAAGGAGCACCTTGGGGCCGCTGGTGTTTCCGTCCCAGATATGATCGAGGCGGGGTTACTGGTAGCTGGTGACGATATTCCAGTTCCTTACGACCGTTTTCGCGATCGAGTTGTCATTCCAATTCATGATCAGCGCGGAAAAGTTATTGCTTTTGGCGCAAGGGCACTTGGGGCTGATGTTCAGCCCAAGTATTTGAACTCACCGGACACATCGCTGTTTCAGAAGGGAACGACGGTCTTCAACTTCCACCGCGCTCGTCAGCCAGCTCACAACGACGGATCTGTCGTTGTCGTTGAGGGCTACATGGACGCCATCTCTATTTATCAAGCGGGCCTCAAAAGCGTTGTCGCGACGATGGGAACTGCGTTCACTGAGCAGCAAATCCAAACTTTGTGGCGGCTGTCTTCTGAACCCATCGTTTGCTTTGATGCTGACAACGCTGGTATTGCCGCGGCCTACCGCTCCGTCGACAGGATTCTACCGGCGTTGAAAGTCGGGCGGACATTTCGATTTGTGTTCATGCAAGGGGGCAAAGACCCCGACGAACTGATCCAACAAAAAGGATTAGAAGCCTTCAAGGACATTCTTCTTGGGTCTTTGCCTCTGTGGGATGTTCTTTGGGAACGGGAAACATCAGGACAAAAGTTTGATACGCCAGATTCTCGCGCCGCACTGGAACATAAGCTTTACGCTATAATTCGCAGCATCGAGGACAAGGTCGTAAACACTGCATACTTTCGAACATGTCGGATCGTTTTGTCAGAATTTTTTTGGCAGAGGACTAAAGGTCGGAGGGAAACAACGAAGAAGAGCCGCCTAATCGAGCGAGAGCTCCGAATTGAAAGAGAAGGGTACAAACACGGTCTTCAGAAAGTTTTGCTCGGAATGCTTGTTCATTATCCGGAGCACTTGGACTCGAATGTTGAGCGAGTTTCTAAGCTGGAATTGTCAGATGAATTGGAGGAGTTCAGGCAAGCGTTATACGATTTGTTGATTACGCAAGGTGAGGTTGATGTTGAGATGATTTATTCGCAGATTGGATACAGGTACAAAAGATACTACGAAATCCTACAAGATATTCATGGCGACAGGACTGATAAGCTTCAGCGGGGACATCGTCTCTTCATGAGATTTCCCGTTCTTGCTCGCGACCCCCCTTCCGAGTTTGTCGAAAAGTGCATCGACCACTTCGTTCAGGACTTAGAGCTCGAGCAGATGGCCGCGGAATTGAAGCGGCTAAGATCAGATGTGATTCGCGACGCAGATTTTGAGATCGTTAGCGTCCGCGTGACGGAGCTGGTTCGAGAAATCCACAGGAATACTGAGGTGTTCAACGTGGAGGGCGCGAAGCTTGCGGAGTGGGCAAGCGAAATCAAAGTGGTAGGTAGGAGGGTAGACAGGCCCATGCCGATGGCCCGACCCACCCCAGTTCCTGCGGTATAATTCGCCCGCCAGCTACTTTACCGCGAATGGAAGGACACCCCCTCGGTCTGGGGTGCCCGTCCGGACGCTGCCGCCGGCGATGTTTTGCTGACCTGGAAGCAACTTCTTGCCTTGCATCGGCAGTCGCATTCCCTAACTAGGGAACTTAAGGACGCGGAATTGGCGCTCGGTCAGGACAACAGCGAGGCGAATTACGCGCGTCTGCGGGACGTAAAGTCCCGGCTTTCCACGCTCGAGGGAACTGAGGCGTTAATCGAAGGTTTCGGTGACCAATCCGGCCGTCCCACGCGTTCTTTCTAGACCCGGTGCAACGCTCCGTGCCGGTGCTGGACGACCCGGCGATCAGGTACTAAGGAGGTCGCTCACGCGTTCGGTAGGGTTAGCCGGAGCTTAACGGAGTTCCTCGAACACTGGGGTCTCGATTCGGGCCCTCGATTCGGGCGGTGTCCTTGAGCGGCACTGCCCTTTTTGGCGGTCGGCCGGGCGCATCGCGCGTGGCGTGGCGATTAAGGGAAGGCTCCTCTGCCCGGTGTGGCGGATGACCATAGGGTAGGGGCATAAACAACGTGCGAATGCGCGAAGCGCGCGTTGGTAGGGACAGCGTTGGTGGAGATAGACATGGCAACCAAGAGCGCGGGCACAAAGGCGGTCGCGACCAAGATCAAGGCCGTCCCGCAAAAAGAAGGGGAGGCGCCGGAAAAAGAGGCGTCCGAGACCTCCGATGCCCCGCTGCCGCTGCTCGACCTGTCGGACGCCGCTGTCAAGAAGATGATCAAGCAGGCGAAGAAGCGCGGCTACGTCACCTATGGGCAGCTCAATGCAGTGATGCCGTCGGAGGAAGTCACCTCCGAGCAGATCGAAGACGTTCTGGCGATGATGAGCGAGATGGGAATTAACGTCGTAGAGACCGAGGAAGCCGAAAGCGAGGAAGAAGCCGAGGCGCGCGAGGAGCCTGAAGAGGAGGAGAGCGAGTCCGGCGAACTGGTCGAGGTAACGCCGAAAACCCCGGCCAAATCCGAAGCCAAGGAGCCGACCGAGCGGACCGACGACCCGGTGCGGATGTATCTGCGCGAAATGGGCTCGGTGGAACTGCTCTCGCGCGAAGGCGAAATCGCGATCGCCAAGCGCATCGAGGCTGGCCGCGAGGCGATGATCGCCGGTCTGTGCGAAAGCCCGCTCACCTTCCAGGCCGTCATCATCTGGCGCGACGAGCTCAACGAGGGCAAGGTATTCCTGCGCGACATCATCGATCTCGAAGCCACCTACGCCGGCCCGGATGCCAAGAACGCCGCGGCTGCACCGGCCGGCGATGGCGCCGCAGCGCCCGGCGCGCCGGGCTTCGTGCCGCACGGCCAGCCGCCGCAGGCGGTCGCGCCGCCTTCGGCGCCGCCGGCAGCCACGCCGTTCAAGCCGCAGGCGACCAACGGCGCCGGTGACGGCGAGGAAAATCTCGAAGCAGCGCTCGCCGAAGCCGATCTCGACGAGGACGATCTGGAAAACTCGATGTCGCTCGCCGCCATCGAGGCCGAGCTCAAGCCGAAAGTGCTGGAGACCTTCGACAACATCGCCGATTTCTTCAAGCGGCTGCGCCGCCTGCAGGACCTCGACATCCAGAACAAGCTCAAGAACGAAACGCTGTCGCCGGCGCAGGAGCGCAAATCCAAGAAGCTCAAGGAAGAGATCATCCAGCAGGTGAAGTCGCTCCGCCTCAATCAGGCGCGCATCGACGCGCTGGTCGAGCAGCTCTACGACATCAACAAAAGGCTGGTCGGCCACGAGGGCCGGCTGATGCGGCTCTCCGAAAGCCACGGCGTGGTGCGCGAAGAATTCCTGCGCAACTATCAGGGTTCCGAGCTCGATCCGCGCTGGCTCAACCGGGTGTCGAAGCTCTCCGCCAAGGGCTGGAAGAATTTCGTCGCCCGCGACAAGGACCGCATCAAGGAGTTACGCACCAACATCCACGCGCTCGCCACCGAGACCGGGCTGGAAATCCCGGAATTCCGCAAGCTCGTGCACATGGTGCAGAAGGGCGAGCGCGAGGCGCGGCAGGCGAAGAAGGAAATGGTCGAGGCCAATTTGCGCCTCGTGATTTCCATCGCCAAGAAATACACCAACCGCGGCCTGCAATTTCTCGACCTGATTCAGGAAGGCAATATTGGCCTGATGAAAGCGGTCGATAAATTCGAATATCGCCGCGGCTACAAGTTCTCGACCTACGCGACCTGGTGGATTCGCCAGGCCATCACCCGCTCGATCGCCGATCAGGCCCGCACCATCCGCATCCCGGTGCACATGATCGAGACCATCAACAAGATCGTGCGCACTTCGCGCCAGATGCTCAACGAGATCGGCCGCGAGCCGACGCCGGAGGAACTGGCGGAAAAGCTCGGCATGCCGCTCGAGAAAGTGCGCAAGGTTCTCAAGATCGCCAAGGAGCCGCTGTCGCTGGAGACCCCGATCGGCGACGAAGAGGATTCCCACCTCGGCGACTTCATCGAGGACAAGAACGCGATCCTGCCGATCGACGCCGCGATCCAGTCGAACCTGCGCGAGACCACGACGCGCGTTCTCGCGTCGTTGACCCCGCGCGAAGAGCGCGTGCTGCGCATGCGCTTCGGCATCGGCATGAACACCGACCACACGCTGGAAGAAGTCGGCCAGCAGTTCTCGGTCACCCGCGAGCGCATCCGTCAGATCGAGGCCAAGGCGCTGCGCAAGCTCAAGCATCCGAGCCGATCGCGGAAGCTGCGGAGTTTTTTGGACAATTGAAGCCTTCAGTCCCCGGGCTTGACCCGGGGATCAAGCATCCGTCGCGGTCGCGGAAAGCCGCAGATGATCGTTTCCGACTACGGCACCGAGTTCACCTCGAACGCGATGCTGGGCTGGGCAAGGGATCACGGTGTGGACTGGCACTACATTGCACCGGGCAGACCGATGCAGAACGGCTACATCGAGTCCTTCAATGGCCGCATGCGCGACGAACTTCTCAATGAGAGCCTGTTTATCGATCTCGATCAGGCTCGCCAGCTCATCAGCGCCTGGGTCACCGATTACAACACCGCGAGGCCACACTCCTCGCTCGGATACAAACCGCCGGCCACTTATGCCGGTACACTCAGCGCGTCGAAGGGCGTAACATTGGCCGAGGCTCTAACCGCCGCTGGATGAAAGTTCAGTGGCAGGTCACACCGAAGGAACAGCGCGAAAACCGCCCATAAGCTTCGAAGGCTGGGCGGCAGTTTTCTTGCAGGATTTGAAGTTTCCGGGATGGAATACTGCTGTCCGTTCGGTGCCTATCGCCGGCAGCGACGGAGTATCCGCTAACGAATTTCATGCCGAAATTTCCCGCGATGGCTTCCGCCAAAAGGCGCAATCGTACACGTTCGCGACAATGATGGCCGACCGATTCTCTCGCAAGGGCCGCTACGTTGCCGCGTTCCGCTGAAAGATGCGAACTCTATCAGAGGCTGGGTAGTGGGGCTTTTTTAGCCCATATTTCAAGAGCGTTCGACCCAATCATTCGTGGATGGCCGCGACAATCCGGGTCCTAACGTGTAAAACGCGCGGGGACGACAACGAGGTCAGGGGATGAATGCTCGTTTCATAATTTCTTGCTTTATCGCTGCCGGGTCCGCGATTCTGGTAGCGGCGCTCGCTCTGCCGGCATCCGCCGCGCAGTGCGGCGGCAATTACGAAAGCTTTCTCGGCCAGATGCAGCGCGATGCGCTGGCAGCGGGCGTGAGCCAACAGACCATCAGCGCCGCGTTCGCCGGCCTTGCGGCTGACCAGAGCGTGCTCGCCTTCGACCGCCGCCAGCACGGCATGTTTCACTCGAAGAGTTTTGAGGAGTACGCGCGCACGCGCGTCGTCCCGGCGCGCATCAATCGCGCGAAAAAGCTGATGGTGCGATACGCTGACCTGCTGTCGCGCATCGAGCGCCAGTACGGCGTGCCGCGCGAACTGATCATGGCGATCTGGACCATGGAAACCGACAACGGCACCGGCGACATGGGCAAGCTGCCGGTGATCCGCACGCTCTCGACTCTCGCTTGGGATTGCCGGCGCAGCGAACTGTTCCAGAGCGAATTGATCGCGGGGCTCAAGATCGTGCAGCGCGGCGATCTGCCGTTAAGCGATCTGATCGGCGCCTATGCCGGCGAAATCGGCCAGACCCAGTTTCTGCCGTCGTCCTACATCAAATACGGCGTTGACTACGACGGTGACCGCCGCGTCGATCTGCGCCACTCGGTGCCGGACGTGCTCGCCTCGACGGCCAACCTTCTGCACGTCAATGGCTGGCAAGGAGGACAACCATATCGCGAAGGCACTGCGAATTTCGAGGCGATGCGCGAATGGAATCACTCCGAGATCTATCGCAAGACGCTGGTGCTGTTTGCTGAGCAACTCGGCGGCCGCACGTAATCGCCGGGTTTCACTGCCGCGGGGCTCTAGCCGGCCCAGGCGAGCTTCGGCGCGCCGGCATCGACCTTGGTTTCGCCGACCACACAATTGCGCCCTGCCGACTTGGCGAGATAAAGCCGCCGGTCTGCGCATTCAAACAATCCCGCATAATCGGAGGCGTCGTCGGCGCAGGTGGCAAGCCCGATGCTGACGGTCACAAGCGGGGCTGCAGCCTCGGCATCCATGTGGCTTGCAACGTCGCGGCGGATCCTTTCGCCGAGCGTCAACGCCGCGGTCCGCGTCAGGCCGGGTGCGATCACGACAAATTCCTCGCCGCCATAGCGGAACACGGTATCGCTCGGGCCGACCGTCGCCATGATGATGCGCGCGATCCGCAACAGCACCACATCGCCGGCGGCGTGCCCGAAACGGTCGTTGAAGCTTTTGAAGTGATCGATGTCGACAATGAGCAGGCTCGCCGGCTGTCCGGCCAGTGCCGCATCCTCGATATATTTGCGGCCCAGATGTTCGAGACGGCCGCGGTCGAGCGCGCCGGTCAGCGCGTCGCGGCCCGAGCGCGCCATCAGGTCTTCGTAGCGTTCGCGGTAGGTGAGAAGATCGAACACGTCGGTCAGGCGCCGGGTTCGATTGTCGCGGCGGCGCGGCAGTTCGAGCCAGTGCAGGTAAGCGGCGCCGAGGCAGGCATAGATGGCGACCGCAGCCATCTTGGAAGCCCAGCCGCCGAACAAAACCGAAAGCGGCGCGCCGGTGAGATAATGAAGTCCGGCGAAGAACGCCGCCTGATCGAAGCTTAAGATCAGCGCGCCGGTCAGTGCCAGGCGGAGCAACAAATAATTGCCGCGCAGCGCCCGCAGGCGCTCGTAAAGCAGAATCATCATGACACAGTCGGCGAACAGGATCAGCGTCCCCCACACCATGAGCGCGCCCATCTGCCCGAGAAAGCCGAAATCGGATTGATGCGCGGCGGCGAACGCGCCGGCGCCGTGGAGCCGCATCAGCGCCGCCAGTGCGAGCAGGAGCACGTTGCCGATCAGAAGCCCGTAGATCGGCTGCCGCACCACCACTGCGTCCTCGCGGATATAGACGAGCAGCAGCAGCATCAGCTTGCCGGTGAACAGCACAGTCGAGCCGGGCGACGCGACAATGCCGAGCGGCAGCGGAACATAGAGCACGCTGGCAAGGTAAGTTTCGAGGAAGTGCATGACGCCGAGCGCGCAGAAGAAGGCGCCGATGCCGAGCCGATGCCGGGCCCGGAACAGGCCGGCCAGCACGGCGAAATACGCAATCGCCTCGGCGATCATGAGGAGCGCGTTGCCGGTCGTCGGCGAAAGCTGGAACAGAGCGGCAGCTGCAGCTTCGGACATTGCCAACGGTCCCCGGAGCGCGCCGTAAACGGCGTCACGCATATGCCCCCAAGGGAAGGCGTAACAGGCAGGGGTTAACCGCTGGCAAAAAAGCCTCGGTACGAGTGGCGGAACCGGGGCGCGGGAACCCTGCTCCGGCGAAGTCTCCATACTCCCGCCATTGTATGGGTCGCCGGCGGCCGGCTGGAGAAATTGCGGGCTCGGCATTTTAAGAGGGGCCAAGCCTGAGAATAAGTTTTAATCTATAGATATTATCAACTATATTTTCGAAGAGTTATCGACCCGCGGCGAGCAGGAACTATCGTCGGTGCCAGCAGAGCGGCGAAGGCTGAGCCTGTCGTCGTGCGGGTCGCGGAACGTTGGTCTCCTGCGAGGGTTGCAGGTCAATTGCCGTGACGAAGCCACATCCGCGATGATCTGGGAAACGCGCTTGCAAGACCATCGGCCCCACGTTCTCATCATTGGCGGCGGAGCGAGCGGGGTCCTGCTCGCCTGTCATCTGCTCCGCAACCGGGCCGGCGATCTGCAAGTCACGCTCGTCGAGAAGCAGCCGGAAGTCGGCCGCGGCATTGCCTATTGCACGACCAATCCCGATCATCTGCTTAACGTGCGCGCCGCCAATATGAGCGCCTTCCCCGATCGACCCGATCATTTCTGGCGCTGGCTCGGGGCACGCAAGCAGCCCGGATCGGGCACCTGGCAGACCGGCGGCGGTCCGTTTTGCTTCGCGCCGCGCAAGATCTATGGCGAATATCTCACCAGTTTGATTGCGCCTCTAATGTCCGGCGGCGGATGGTCGAGCTCGCTTCGCATCGTCAGAGGCGAGTGCGTATCGATCGCCCAGTTCCCATCCTGCGTGACGATAACGATGGCGGACGGCTCGCTTCATCAGGGCGACTTCGCGATACTCGCCACCGGGCACCAAGCGTCGGTCTGTCATACCGGCCGATATCTCGATCCATGGACCAGGCCTGCCGATGCCGGTGTAGAGCCGGACTCACGCGTGCTTCTGCTTGGTACCGGACTGACCATGATCGATTATGTGCTGTCGCTCAGCCGCTGCGGACACCAAGGGCCGGTGCTTGCCATGTCACGGCGCGGATTGCTGCCGCGCGGCCACCGCAACGTTCAACCGCTGCGGATCGACCCGGCGGACGTGCCGTTCGGAACGGGCATGCCCGATCTTCTCCGCTGGTTGCGGAAGCGAATTGAACAGCACGCCCAGCAGGGCGGCGACTGGCGAAGTGTCCTCGACGGCATCAGGCCGTTTGTCCAGCAGATCTGGCAGCACCTGCCAATGCGCGCGCGAAGGAGCTTTCTCGAACACGCCCGGGCGTGGTGGGACGTGCATCGGCATCGCATGGCGCCGGAAGTCGAAAAGCGAATTGATGCAACGATTGCGTCCGGTCGTCTGCAGGTAGTGGCGGCGAAGCTGTGCGAAATCGAGCAGGGTACTGAGGGTATGCTGATCCGTTATCGAAGACGCGGCGCGACGACAGTCGAAACCATGCAGGTCGACAACATCGTCGAATGCCGTCAGATCGGACCGGCGCCGCTGAAAGTGGTCAACCCGGTTTTGCGCAGCCTGATCGAGCGCGGCCTCGCGCGACTTGATCCATTGCAGCTCGGAATCGACGTCACGCCGGACGGTGCTGTCATCAGCCGGTCGGGCGCGGCGTCGGAAAGATTGTTTGCAGTCGGCCCGCTGACGCGCCCGGCATTTTGGGAGATCATCGCGATTCCCGACATAACCGAACAATGCATGGCGTTGGCGAAGCGGCTTTGTCACGCTCTGCAAAAGCCTGCGGCAATATCCCGAAGCTGATCAGCATCTCGCTGCGCGATCGCCTGATCGGCCGGCCGCCGAGCCCGCCGGATCGATCACGTTTCTCGAACCTGCCCGCAAGCATGATCGCGTCTGGTTGTGCGCCGCAAGAGATATTGCCGAGCATGGCGCCGCACCCACTCAGCGCGACGCGGAGGGCTGCGTTTACGGCGATCGTTAGCTCGCGCGGCGCTCGGAGAAGTCGCGGTCTTTCTTCTTCGCGCCGGAACGCGTGATGCTCTGGATCTTGACCGGCGGGCGCCCGGATTTTTCCGCAATCTCGCGGTCCTGCTCGATCAGGAAGCCGTGCGCCGGCTTGTCGCCATCGATGCCGCCGATCAGCGCGCGCGGCACCTTGCGGTTGGAGCGTTGCGTGCCGTCTTCGTAGACAACATCGAACATGACGAATTCGGAGTTGAGTCCCGGCTTTCTTGGCATGGCTTTTTTCTCACTTGTTGTTTGTGTCGCCGGTTTACGTGACAACGCCGGCGCCAATATGACGCCGGCGTTGTCTATATAGTAACGACTTCAGGCCGCTTGCAGATTCGCAGCCGAGGACTTGCCGCTGCGGCGGTCGGCTTCGATGTCGAACGAAAGCTTCTGGCCCTCGTTGAGGGTGCGCATGCCAGCGCGCTCGACGGCGGAGATGTGCACGAACACATCCGGGCCGCCGGCGTCCTGGACGATGAAGCCGTAACCCTTCTGGGCGTTGAAGAACTTGACGGTACCTGTTGCCATGATGGCCTCCATTGAAAACGCGAACGCGTTTTGCGGCCTTACGAACAATTCGCAAGGTCCAATCCGGATTTCGCGTGGTCTTGGGAAAGGCCTTATTGAGCTAATGACTCAAATCGGCGAGACGGCAAGGCAGGCTAAATCTCGAATGGCGCGTATATAAAGGCGATTTGCCGATTTTGCAATCGGCAACGGCCGCCGCGGCCCAATTAGTTAACGGCGAACTACGACAACTCTCTGTTCCCGTCGTCACGACTTCGCCTCGCATCGTCCCCTTTGCCGCCTCAGTCGGTCCTGACAACCCGACCGTCATAATTAGCTTGGAGAACACGATGCTGAAATCGGTGGCGTATTCTGTAACAATTTCCGCGCTCATTTTTGGCGCGCTGGCGCAGCCCGCCTCGGCCAGCTGGCTGTTTGATGATGGCGTTAATCAACATTCCGGCCGGGCGGCGCATGCGGCGCCGCAGCATACCGAACGGCAAGTTTTGAATCAGGCTTCGGGGCAAGTCACCGGTCAAGTCACTCAAGTTCCGGGCAAGGTGCCGGAAGCTTATGAGGGCATGGTCGCTCAGCATGCCAGCGCCAATGGCGTGCCTACTTCGCTCATTCATCGCGTCATCATGCGCGAGAGCCGTTACAATCCACACGCAGTCAGCGCCGGCAATTACGGTCTGATGCAAATCCGCCTCGGCACCGCGCGCGCCATGGGCTACAGCGGTTCGGCCTCTGGGCTGCTCGATGCTGAAACCAACATGACGTACGCCGTGCGCTATCTCGCCGGCGCCTATCGCGCCGCTCACGGCAACGAAGCACTGGCGGTCGCACTCTACGCGCGCGGCTATTACGGTCGCGGCAATTAATTAATCCGCGCTCTTGCGCCTGATTGCGACATCTCCATTTGTGCGTGGCGGCCGTGTCTCGAAGACAAGCGCGGCCGGTCCACGCACAAATGGCTGTTCCTCCCGTGTTAGGATTTTGCCGGCAGTTTGATTCGCTCCGGTGCGAAGCGCTGGCAGCCGCAGGATGATCTCCAACCGCCAATGAACATTCACGCGACGCTTAGCCAAAACTCGCAGCCTCGCTTCCTGATGTGCCCGCCGCGGCATTTTGCGGTCAGCTACAGCATCAACCCGTGGATGGATCCGCAGGCTTGGGCCGCCGGCGGCGCAGTGCTGCACGACAAGGCCCGAGCGCAGTGGGCGGGCTTGCGCCACGCGGTGGAGACCGCGGGCGCTGCGATCGATACGCTTGAGCCCGCTCCAGACCTTCCCGATCTGGTGTTCACCGCTAATGCTGCGGTGGTGCTTGACCGCAAAGTCGTGCTCGCACGCTTCCGCTATGGCGAGCGGCGGAACGAGGAATCGGTGTTTGCCGCGGCGTTCGCGTCGCTCAAGGCGCGTGGTGTGTTGATGAGGTCGTGGCGTTGCCCGATGACGTTGTGCTCGAAGGGGCCGGCGACTGCATTTGGGATGCACGGCGCAGCTTATTTTGGATGGGCTGCGGCTTTCGTTCTGATGCCGCGGCCGCAAAATGCCTGGAGCAGCAATTCGGCAAAAGCTGCCTCACGCTGCGGCTGGCCGATCCGAGTTTCTACCACCTCGATACCGCGTTTTGCGCTCTTCCCTGCGGCACCGTCATCTATTATCCGGGCGCTTTCACGCCGGATGCACTCGCCCTCATCCAAGACCACGTGCCCCCGTCCGAGCGCGTCGCGCTCGATCACGCCGACGCGACGCGCTTTGCCGCCAACGCCGTCTGTGTCGGCCGCACGATCATTCTTTCGAGCTGCAGCCCGGCATTACGACATGGTCTGGAAGAACGCAGCTACGCCGTAGTTGAAACGGTGCTGGACGTGTTTCAGCGCGGCGGCGGCTCGGCCTGCTGCCTGACGTTGCGTCTTGACCATCAGTCGCGCAAAATCGGTGCATCCTCAGATGCATCGGAGCTAGGCGATGTCGTTTCTCAGCGCATTGTTCGGCGGGCGTGACGCCGCGAAAGCGGAAAAGCCCTCGGAGCCTGTCGAGTACAAGGGTTTTATCATCCGCGCCGCGCCCTATAAGAGCGAAGGTCAATTTCAGACCGCTGGCGTGATCGAACGCGAAGTCGGCGGCGTACGTCAGGAGCACCGTTTCATCCGCGCTGACGCGTTTGCCACATACGACGACGCGGTGACCTTCACGCTCGGCAAAGCGCGGCAGATGATCGACTTGCAAGGCGAGCGGGTTTTCGGGCCGCCGGCGGCTTAAGGCCGCCGCTTTTAAACGGCCGCGAAGCCAAAAATTGCTGCCGGCCGCCCCGGTCCCGGCTCTTTTTTCGGGCGGGATTGCTCCCATATTTGGTGATAGCGGATCGCCGATAGGGGTTCGCTGGCGGGCAAGCCTCACGGAGATCGTTTTGATCTGCATCAGGAAACCGCCAAATCCCACTGATAGACCCAATGACGATGTGCCGATCGTGCCGGAAGGGCGGTCGGGATAGGCCGAGGGAAACAGCACCATGAATTTCGACAAGTACACCGACCGTAGCCGCGGTTTCGTTCAATCTGCCCAGTCCCTTGCGCAGCGCGAGGGGCACCAGCAATTTGCACCCGAGCACCTGCTGAAGATCCTGCTCGACGACCCCGAGGGGCTCGCCGCGGGCCTGATCGACCGCTCAGGCGGCAACTCCAGGCAGGCTCTCTCCGCCGTCGAAGCAGCGCTTGCCAAACGCCCAAAAGTTTCCGGCGGCGGCGCCGGCCAAGTCTATCTCGACCCGGGTTTGGCGCGCGTGTTTGAGACCGCCGAGAAAGCCGGCGAGAAGGCGGGCGACAGCTTCGTCACCGTCGAGCGCCTCCTGCTCGCGCTGGCGCTTGAGAAGGGCACCGAAGCCGGCAAGATTCTCGCCGATGCCGGTGTTACGCCACAAAACCTCAATGCCGCGGTCGAGGCGCTGCGCAAGGGCCGCACCGCCGACTCGGCCTCGGCTGAAAACGCCTACGACGCACTGAAAAAATACGCGCGCGATCTCACCCAGGCCGCCCGCGACGGCAAGCTCGATCCGGTCATTGGGCGTGACGAAGAAATCCGCAGAACCATTCAGGTGCTGTCGCGCCGGACCAAGAACAATCCGGTGCTGATCGGCGAACCGGGCGTTGGCAAGACCGCGATCGTCGAAGGTCTCGCGTTGCGCATCGTCAACGGCGACGTGCCGGAGAAGTCTTCACGACAAGAAACTCCTTGCGCTCGATCTCGGCGCGCTGATTGCCGGCGCCAAATATCGCGGCGAATTTGAGGAGCGTCTCAAGGCCGTGCTGCAGGAGGTCACATCCGCCGCAGGCACCTACATTCTGTTTATCGACGAGATGCACACTTTGATCGGCGCCGGCAAGGCCGACGGCGCCATGGATGCCTCGAACCTGCTTAAGCCCGCGCTCGCGCGCGGCGAACTGCACTGCATCGGCGCCACCACGCTCGACGAGTACAAGAAGCACGTCGAGAAAGACGCCGCTTTGGCCCGGCGCTTCCAGCCGATCTACGTCGACGAACCGACCGTCGAGGACACCATCTCGATTCTGCGCGGCCTGAAGGACAAGTATGAAGCCCATCATGGCGTGCGCATCACCGATGGAGCGCTGGTGGCCGCGGCGACGCTGTCGCACCGCTACATCACCAACCGCTTTCTGCCAGATAAGGCGATCGACCTCGTCGACGAGGCGGCGGCGCGCCTGAAAATGCAGGTCGATTCCAAGCCGGAAGAACTCGATTCGATCGATCGCGAGATCATCAGGCTCAAGATCGAGCAGGAGGCGTTAAAAAAGGAGCACGACCCGGGTTCGCGCTCGCGTCTTGGCGGGCTTGAGACCGAGCTTGCCGCGCTGGAGAAGAAGTCCGCCGATCTCACCGCACGCTGGAAATCGGAAAAGGAAAAGCTTTCCGGCGCGCAGAAGCTCAAGAACGAACTCGACCAGTTGCGGGTGGAGCTTGCCAATGCGCAACGGCGCGGCGAGTACCAGCGCGCCGGCGAAATCTCCTACGGCCGCATTCCGGAAATCGAGAAGAAACTGAAGGCGATGGAAGCTGGTGAAGGCCGCGGTGCGATGGTCGAGGAAGCGGTCACCGCCAATCACATCGCCCAAGTGGTCTCGCGCTGGACCGGTATCCCGGTCGATCGCATGCTCGAAGGCGAGAAGGAGAAGCTTCTCCGAATGGAGGAGCAGATCGGCAAGCGCGTGGTCGGCCAGGCCGATGCGGTCAAGGCCGTGTCCACGGCGGTGCGCCGCGCGCGCGCCGGCTTGCAGGATCCGAACCGGCCGATCGGCTCGTTCATGTTCTTAGGGCCGACCGGCGTCGGCAAGACTGAGCTGACCAAGGCGCTCGCCGAGTTCCTGTTCGACGACGAGACCGCGCTGCTTCGCATCGACATGTCAGAGTACATGGAAAAACACTCGGTCGCGCGCCTGATTGGCGCGCCGCCTGGGTATGTCGGCTATGAGGAAGGCGGCGCGCTGACTGAATCGGTGCGCCGGCGGCCCTATCAGGTGGTGCTGTTCGACGAGATCGAGAAAGCGCACCCCGACGTGTTCAATGTACTGTTGCAGGTCCTCGACGACGGCCGCCTGACCGACGGCCAGGGTCACACGGTCGACTTCCGCAATACGCTGATTGTGATGACGTCAAACCTCGGCGCCGAGCTTCTGGTCAATCAGCCGGAGGGACAGGACACCGATGTCGTGCGCGATCAGGTGATGGCCATCGTGCGTGCAAGTTTCCGCCCTGAGTTTCTCAATCGCGTGGACGAGATCATTCTGTTCCACCGGCTGCAGAAGTCGGAAATGTCGCGCATCGTCGACATCCAGATGTTGCGGTTGGCGAAACTGCTCGAGGATCGCAAGATCACGATCAAGCTGGAGCCTGCGGCGCGCGATTGGCTCGCCGACAAGGGCTGGGATCCTGCTTATGGCGCGCGTCCGCTCAAGCGCGTGATCCAGAAATTTGTGCAGGACCCACTGGCCGAGATGATCCTCTCCGGCCGCATCAAGGACGGCGAGAAGGTCGTGATTGGAGCCGGCAAGCAGGGGCTCAAGTTCAACGGCGAGGTCGCGGCGGCGGTGGCAGCCTGATCGCTGCCATCGTCGTTGCGGCGGCAATGACGTTAGTGGTGAGGTTGCAGCGGCGGCGCTGCAGCTGCTTGGTTGATCCGCTCGCGCACGTGCTCAACGAAATAGCGCGCCTGCGATTTCGGCAGCCCGCTGACGACGAGCGGGTTAAGGCCACCCGAGCTTTCGACGCTGATCGAGTCCCATAAGAAGCCGCGGGTGTGAGCGACTTCGGCGATATGCGACATCGGCAGATGTTCGTCGGTGCGGCGCCACGGTGTCAGCCAGAATTCGACGATGTTGGTCGAAATGCCGATATGGTCGGCGATCATGTGGGCGGGAAACAACAGCCGGGTAAACCGGCCGCCAAAGAACGCCCACCAGCGGCTCGAATGCACTTCAATGCGGTCGTCCGGGGCCGCGTTTTGCGTCACGCAAATGCTCTCGGGCTAGCGCGCTTGCGCGACGCGCCCGGGCACGTGCGCCATCAGCGCGTCGAGCTGCTCGCGGTTCTTTTCAAACAGGGCGAGTGAGGCCCCCTCGAGCACGCGTCCGCGCGGCAACTTGACGGTCATGGGATTGACGAAGCGGTCGTTGATGAGGATTTCGAAATGCACGTGTGAGCCGGTTGAAAGCCCGGTCGAGCCGACAAAGCCAATGATCTGGCCCTGCCGTACCCGGCTGCCGACGTCGAGGCCGCGGGCGAAGGCCGTCATGTGGCCATAGGCGGTCTGATAGCCGTTGGTGTGGCGGATGCGGACGTATTTGCCGTAGCCGCCCTTCAATCCAATCTCGTCGATGATGCCGTTGCCGGCGGCAAAGATCGGTGTGCCGAACGGTGCCGCCCAATCGACGCCGGTGTGCATTTTCAAATAGTGCAGGAGCGGATGATTACGTTCGCCGAAGCCTGACCGCATGATGCCGATCGGGACCGGCTTGCGGACCAGAAATTTTTTCGCGCTTTTTCCAGTCTCGTCATAGTAGTCGTAGCTGCCGTCGTCGGCGGTTTGATAGTGGTAGTATTTCTTGGTCTCGCCCCCGACTGTCAGCGATATGTAGCGAACTTCATTGTGGCGGTCTTTGCTGTCGTCATCGGCGTAGAGGACGTCGAATGAATCGCCCGGCAGCACCTTGCGCTGGAAATCGACGTCGTAGGAGTAAATGCGAACCATCTCTTCGATGACCGCGGACGGAATGTTGTTGCGCAGCGCGGTCTCGTAGATGCTTTGATAAAGACGAACACCGCTGCCGTCGTCGTCGCTGTCTTCCTGGTTTGCCTCCGTGACGTCGTCGGCGATGTTGCGGATATCGACCGTGACATAGCTGCCGCGGTCGGACAGAGCCACTGCTGCTTCGATGGCGCTGTCGCCGGCAATGATGACACGCATCGGCTGCATGTGACCGAGACCGGCCGGGGCGGTCAGTACGCGCAGCTTCTCGCCCTCCTTCAATCCGCCCTCGCGAGCGCGGGACCCGAGCACCGCGATGACGGCTTTGATGTCTTCGGGCGAGGCGCCGAGTTCCCGCAAAATCGAGCCGACGGTCTCGCCCTTCTTCACGACGACGTTGTGTTCGCTCCAGTCGCTGCCGCCATTCGTTTTCGGCCGGAATGTAATGTTCTCGGGCACTACGCGCGCCTCGAAGCCGACATAGGGGTCAGTGTCGCCCTCGGCGGCGTAACTGAGTTTCAGGCCCGTCATTCCGGTCACATCGCTGCTGGCGAGAACGGGAGAGTTCGCAGCCTTACTCGCAATCACACGAACGCGCGCCAAAATCTCGTCGACCGGCAACAACGTCGAAGGCTTTACCTTCGGCAGCAGCGCGTTGAGATCGCACACGCCCGGCGTGACCCGGCCTTTCGGGGGAACAGAGACGAGATCGCAGGTAACAAAGGAGACCTCGGCGTCAGGTTCTGCAACCGCTGCCGCCGGCGCGTCGTCACCGTTAGCCACGCCGTCGGCGAGAAGCTTTTGCGGATTGAATGGTGGAATATTGGCAGAGAGCTCGGACAGGCTCAGCGAAAGATTGCCCGCCACGCGGACGAATGACTGCGAGCGAACCAGCTCGCGATCGCGGACGCGGGTGCTTATGGGCACCCGTAGAATCTGCCGCACGACGCTGGGTTCGCTGATTGAGGCAAGCCGATCGGTCTTGTGAATTCCGCTCAAGCTTTTGCCGACGCTGGCGAAGGCGCCGCGTAACGCCGTCTCGACCCGTTCAGGCGCCGAAGCGAAATTGGTTTCGCCGCCGAGCGACGCAAAAACGGCGCCCCCCATGAGAGCGGCGCCGCACAGTCCCGTCAGGATCGCACCACTAAACCACTGCAAGGACAGCCGGCGCCGGTCGACCAATCCGCCGGTGCTTCCGTCGACCGATAGCGGCGGCTCGTTGCCGAGTTCAAGCTCGGCTTCGAACTTCCGATTGGCGCCGCGCAGCCTAGCCTGGTCCAAGACCACCGTCCCCTGCACTCGCGATCCCACCCGGCGTTCGCATTTTGCAGCGCCAGGCTCGGAACCAAGTCCGGCAACAAGTCCCTAACTTCCAGTAGCGGAGAAATCCCAGATCGACGCAACAAACCCCAGCGCAGTGCCCCCAACCCGGCCAGTCAATCCGACGCCATCGTCAAGGTCAAAGCATTATGTGATTGGCGTTCCCCCGGCAGCGTATCCCCATCGATTGCGCCAAGAACGGCGGAGGAATATGGCCGCAGTGCGGCGCAACCCTCACAGACTTCGATAGAAAGCCCGCCGATGGCGCGTCCATCGACGAAGTTGCGAAGGCGGAGTATCGGGCAAAAGGTTGCCGCTTTATTGACGATCCACAGGGCTGATTTTGCCTGTCGAAGTCGTTGACAACACCGGTTACCGAAGACTATATACAGCGCTCTGGGCGCGCCGCCGCTTGGCGCGATGGCGCGTCTGCGAAGCCCCTCACTGTTTACACGGTGAATCATCCGGCCATGAGCTTATGGTCATGTCGGATGTGTGGGTTTCGGCGGCTTCCCCCTACGTTCTGTCCCCCGCGTGCGGGGGAGAGAACGTGGGGGGAGACGGAGCCGCAAGGTTCCGGGATGTTTGAAAAGTGAATCGGAAGAAAGAGA
Source organism: uncultured Alphaproteobacteria bacterium (assembly GCA_963791955.1). Lineage (GTDB taxonomy): Bacteria > Pseudomonadota > Alphaproteobacteria > Rhizobiales > Xanthobacteraceae > BOG-931. The sequence goes on along the minus strand of CAWBUO010000008.1, from coordinate 184,520 downwards.
AACGTGGACGGCGGAGTCCTTGCGGGCCGCTTCCTCGAACGGAGAAGGTTTGAGCTTTAGGGCTTGGGCTTTCCCTGCAAGAGAGCGGTCGAAGAGACTTCGGCGGTCTTACGTTTCAAGGTTTTCTACACTGTTGACCGTGCAAACGGTCAGACGTGTAGGGACCTCGTCAAACGTTGTGATCAGCCGAGATCAAATCTCTTCAACTTGAGAGTTTGATCCTGGCTCAGAGCGAACGCTGGCGGCAGGCCTAACACATGCAAGTCGAGCGCCCCGCAAGGGGAGCGGCAGACGGGAGAGTAACACGTGGGAACGTACCCTTCAGTCCGGAACAACCCAGGGAAACTTGGGCTAATACCGGATACGTCCGTAAGGAGAAAGATTTATCGCTGAAGGATCGGCCCGCGTCTGATTAGCTTGTTGGTGAGGTAACGGCTCACCAAGGCTACGATCAGTAGCTGGTCTGAGAGGATGATCAGCCTCACTGGGACTGAGACACGGCCCAGACTCCTACGGGAGGCAGCAGTGGGGAATATTGGACAATGGGCGCAAGCCTGATCCAGCCATGCCGCGTGGGTGATGAAGGCCCTAGGGTTGTAAAGCCCTTTCGGCGGGGAAGATAATGACGGTACCCGCAGAAGAAGCCCCGGCTAACTTCGTGCCAGCAGCCGCGGTAATACGAAGGGGGCTAGCGTTGCTCGGAATCACTGGGCGTAAAGCGCACGTAGGCGGCTTTTTAAGTCAGGGGTGAAATCCTGGAGCTCAACTCCAGAACTGCCTTTGATACTGAGAAGCTTGAGTCCGGGAGAGGTGAGTGGAACTGCGAGTGTAGAGGTGAAATTCGTAGATATTCGCAAGAACACCAGTGGCGAAGGCGGCTCACTGGCCCGGTACTGACGCTGAGGTGCGAAAGCGTGGGGAGCAAACAGGATTAGATACCCTGGTAGTCCACGCCGTAAACGATGGATGCTAGCCGTTGTCGGGTTTACTCGTCAGTGGCGCAGCTAACGCATTAAGCATCCCGCCTGGGGAGTACGGTCGCAAGATTAAAACTCAAAGGAATTGACGGGGGCCCGCACAAGCGGTGGAGCATGTGGTTCAATTCGAAGCAACGCGCAGAACCTTACCAGCCCTTGACATGTCCCGTATGAGCACCAGAGATGGAACTCTTCAGTTCGGCTGGCGGGAACACAGGTGCTGCATGGCTGTCGTCAGCTCGTGTCGTGAGATGTTGGGTTAAGTCCCGCAACGAGCGCAACCCTCGCCCTTAGTTGCCATCATTTAGTTGGGCACTCTAAGGGGACTGCCGGTGATAAGCCGCGAGGAAGGTGGGGATGACGTCAAGTCCTCATGGCCCTTACGGGCTGGGCTACACACGTGCTACAATGGCGGTGACAATGGGATGCAATGGAGTAATCCTGCGCAAATCTCAAAAAGCCGTCTCAGTTCGGATTGTGCTCTGCAACTCGAGCACATGAAGTTGGAATCGCTAGTAATCGCAGATCAGCACGCTGCGGTGAATACGTTCCCGGGCCTTGTACACACCGCCCGTCACACCATGGGAGTTGGCTTTACCTGAAGACGGTGCGCTAACCGCAAGGAAGCAGCCGGCCACGGTAGGGTCAGCGACTGGGGTGAAGTCGTAACAAGGTAGCCGTAGGGGAACCTGCGGCTGGATCACCTCCTTTCTAAGGATGATCCTTCAGGGACGCCTCATGCGTCTCTATCGGATCTCTTGGAAACATCAGGGCGATCGATCGCAAGATCGAAATGCCCATTTGCAGGACGCCGCCGTCTTCATTTCTCTTTCTTCGCGAACGAGCAGACCAGGAGTCAGTAATCAGTATTCGGTGATCAGAGCGCGTTCTGATTGCTGGTTTCTGACCACTGACTCCTGGTTCGGGCTTGTAGCTCAGTTGGTTAGAGCGCGCGCTTGATAAGCGTGAGGTCGGAAGTTCAAATCTTCCCAGGCCCACCAACTCCAGAAATCAGTAATCGGGTGTCGGTAATCAGAATGTCG
>CAWBUO010000008.1:0-177500 GCA_963791955.1 uncultured Alphaproteobacteria bacterium | reverse complement strand
AAGCGCTGCCATATCCGAGGACTTGCTGGGTCATCATGTTCGGCAGGTCGATGTCGGTTCGGTCGGGGTCAACACTGTCCGCCGTTCGCACCGCGTGCACGCCTCCTGTCATGATTGCTAGCAGGCGGCCGTCTAGGACAAGCATGTCAGTCGCAGTTTCGCCGGGCGAGCCAATCGTGAAAGATCCCCCACTATCGCGCTTTTGATCTATCGGCCTCTTCGGGTGCGGATTGGTTTTGTTCATAGCAGCACTTACAATTCAGGTGGACGGCATAGATATGCCCCTCGCCAAAAAGATATGGGGTTGCGAGCTTTTCGACTCAAGTTAGCGGGCGTGATACCGTGGCCTTAGACCTCCCGCTTCGCTGCCAGTGCGGCCGTGTGCGTGGCGTCGCGAGCGATGTTGCGCCGTCCGCCGGCTTTCGCCTCGTCTGCTACTGCAAGGACTGTCAGGCGTTCGCGCGCTTTCTCGAGCGGCCGGATATCCTCGACGCGGCGGGCGGCACCGACATTTTCCAGATGCCGCCGGGACGCGTGATGCTAACCGCCGGCGCCGACGCCGTACGGTCCTTGCGGTTCTCGAACAAAGTCCTCCGCTGGTACGCGGATTGCTGCCAGACACCGCTCGCCAACACCGCCGCCGACGCGCGTTTTCCGCTGCTCGGTCTCATTCATTCCTTCATCAGCGACGCGGCTGAGGGCCGTTCCCGGGACGAAGCGCTCGGCCCGCTGCTCTGCCGTATCCACGAACGCTCCGCCACCGGGCCGCTGCCGGCGCATGCGCCGGCTCCCGCAACATTCGGCATCTTCGCGCTGCGCGGCGCAAAGGTGCTCGGCTGGTGGGCGCGCGGGCTTGGCCGGCCGAACCCGTTCTTCGACAATCGTACAAATGCTCCGCTCTCTATTCCGCGCGTCCTAACCCAGAGCGAGCGCGCAGGGCGGATTGGCGAAGCGTAATCCACGTTTATCGAGTAACGCTTGCGGCGGGTTACGCCTTCGGCTAACCCGCCCTACAAATGCCTATGCAACCCCTCGCCATCGGTCCAATAACCCTGCCCAATCCGGTGCTGCTGGCGCCGATGTCGGGCGTTACCGATGCGCCGTTCCGGCGCATGGTGGCGGGGCAGGGCGCGGGCCTCGTCATTTCGGAAATGACCGCGTGCGCGGCGCTTGCCGAAGGCAAGCGCAACGCCGGGCGGCGCGTGCAAAGGCACGGCGCGGGGCCGCATGTCGTTCAGCTCGCCGGCTGCGAAGCGCGCTGGATGGCGGAAGGGGCGCGGATTGCCGCAAATAGCGGCGCCGACATCATCGACATCAACATGGGGTGTCCGGCCAAGCACGTTACCAACGGCGCATCGGGATCGGCGCTGATGCGCGATCTTGATCACGCGCTGACGCTGATCGACGCCGTGATCGGCGCGGTGCACGTGCCGGTGACGCTGAAAATGCGGCTCGGCTGGGATGATTTTTCGCGCAACGCGCCGGAGCTCGCCCGGCGGGCGCAAGCTGCCGGCGTGCGGCTCGTCACCGTGCATGGCCGCACCCGCTGTCAGTTCTACAAGGGCCGCGCCGACTGGGCGGCGGTGCGCGCGGTCAAACAAAGTGTTTCCATCCCGGTCGTCGTGAACGGCGACGTCGAAAGTTTCGACGATGCCGATGCGGCGCTTGCAGCGTCCGGCGCCGATGCGGTGATGGTTGGACGTGGTGCGCAGGGCCGGCCGTGGTTTCCTGGCCAGCTCGCGCGCTATCTTGCGGCCGGAAAACGCGAGGCCGCTCCCCCGCTCGGCGAGCAGCTTGCTCTTGCCAGCGCCCTCTACGGCGAAATCCTCGCGCATTATGGCATCAATGTCGGGCTGCGCCACGGGCGCAAACATCTTGGCTGGGCGCTTGACGCGGCGGCGGCCACCGCGAGCGTGCCGGCGCATGTGCTTAAGTCAAATCGGCAGCTTGTTCTGACTGCAACCGATCCCGCGATCGTGCTCCGCCGTCTAGCGCAGGCATTCGACGTGTTTGGTGCGTCAGCGCCACGCGCGGCTTAGCGCCCGTGCTCCCACAAGGTCTCGAGCCGGTGGCGAAAAGCCTTCGGCTTCTCGGCAAACAGGCGCAGCGCGATCCGTGCGGCGCGGTACGCAAGTTCGGTCGTGCGTTCGGCGCACGCCGGCGCCAGCCGCGAGCGCCAATGCGCCAGCGGCTGATGCGGCTCGGTGAGGCGTTTGAGGATCTCGAGATCCTGGCAACGCCCGAGCCGGTCGCGCAGGCGTTCGGCCTCTTCGGTCCACATCCGGCCGTGCCGCGGCCACAGCGGCTCGACCAGATCCATCTGATAACGGTGATCGACCACGCGCTGGCGCAGCTGGTGCAGATCGGCGGCGCTGGCCTGCGACCAGTCGTCCGGAATGCGCCGCCGCGCCTCGCGGTAGCCGTCCGCAAGTTGCGCCGCGATCGAGCTGAAGTCAAACGGATCGAGCGGCCACTGCTCGATCGCTGCCGTGGTGGTGTCGAGCCAGGCAACGATGGTATTGCGCAATTCCGGCGTCAGCACCGTGTGCTCTTCGTTGCCGCGAATCGCTTCGATCCGGCTGCGGATGGTCTCGATTGAGCGTTCCGACAGCGCCATTCCCTTCTTGGTGAGGTCGTTGAAGGCATTGAGCGCCGATTGGCCGTCGCGCGCCCGCGACAACGAACGCGCGTGGTCGCGCGCTTCCTGCCGCAAACGCACCGCATCGGGAATGAAAGGCTGCAACAGCCGCATCAGCGCCCGCCATTGCTTCATGGCGCGGCGGAAATCGTGCACGGCATCCTGGCTGGTGCGCTCCGGATCGGAAATCACCGCGTTCGCGCCGGCAAGGATACTGGCTGCGATGGCCCGTATCGCCGGCCCAATCGCCGCGTTCGGCCGCAAGGCCGGTTTTTCCCCCATATCGACTTCTAGGAAGGCATGCATGACAGTCCGATGGATTAACGATGACAGTATGGCGAAAAATTAGGCGCGCTGCACCTTCCCTTAACGCAACGCGCTTGCTACATGAATTCGCGAATAAAACTCAACGGTTTGGCGCGGGGTGGAGCAGCCCGGTAGCTCGTCAGGCTCATAACCTGAAGGTCGTAGGTTCAAATCCTACCCCCGCAACCAACACCTCCACAGACTTCCGGGGTTTGATCACCCCGCCCGGTCATTGAGGCGTCCAGCAGCGTCGCCGTCCGGCCGTGGATTTGAGAGCTCAGGCTGTACGGCCGGCACCGACGTCGCGTACTATATTGTGTGCGGGATCGGGCACCATTGGCCACCAAACGAGGGTTCCTTACCGCTCATCAGCGGACCTACGTCGCACACCATCATCGCGACCGACGTGTTCTGAGAATTTTCCAGTGCCATCCCCGTCAACGTCGCGCGCCGGAACATGTGATGTCGCCGATTGGCATTTAGAACATCAGACCGATGCGCCCATCGGCTCCTGGGCAGTTTTCCACCCCGGCGCTGTTGTCGTGAGCTTCGGTTAGCCGCCTTTGAACCTCAGGCGTTGCGGTCGCGACAAAAGGGGACGTGGGCGAACTCGGTCGGCCATCATTGAACTCGAATTGGACAGATATTTCCATGCGCGATAGATGGCCATTGCTTGTCGCATTCGCCTGCCTGCTTGCCGTTCTGGCGGGACCGCCGGCCAGCGCCCAGACTAAATCCGACGCCGACACATGTGCTGCCGGCGACGACAGCGCTTTTTCGCCGCAGCAGCGCATTGCCGCCTGCACTGCGGTGATTGCCGCTGCCAGGGACGACGGAAAGGCGCTGGTCGATGCGCTGGTCGAACGCGCCAGCGTCTATTTTTACCTCAACCACATGAATGTGGCGTTCGCCGATCTCGACCGCGCCATAGGGCTCGACCCTAAAAACGCCGCCGCGTTCCGCTTGCGCGGAGAAAGCTATCGCGTCACCGGCCGCATCGATCGCGCGCTCGCCGACGCCAATGAAGCGATCCGGCTCGACCCCAAGAGCGCTCGGGGTTTCGATAACCGCGGCAACGCGTTTGTGTCTAACAAGCAGTATGACCGCGCCATCGAGGACTATAGCGCGGCGATCGAGCTCGATCCGAATTACGCGGTTAGCTACATGGATCGCGGCGCCGCCTATTACTTCAAAGGCGAGTATCAGAACGCGATCAACGATTACGACCAATCGATAAAGCTCGATCCCAAGCGCGCGCAAACCTATTCCAACCGCGGTGCCGCTTACAAAAAACTCGGCCGCCACGAGCAAGCCGTCGCCGATGACAACACGGCAATCAAACTCAATCAGACCAACCCGCTATTTTACGACAATCGCGGTCTCGACTACGAAGCCGACGGCGACTACGACCGCGCCATCGCCGACTTCAACGAGGCAATCCGTCTCAAGCCGCAGGCGAACTTCTTCACCAATCGCGGCAACTGCTACAATCAGAAGCATGACTACGATCGCGCCATCGCCGATTACAACCGCGCACTTGCGCTCGACCCGAGCTTCGGGGCTCGCGCTAAACAACCGCGGCGTTACCTACTCGCAGAAGGGCGATTTTGACCGCGCCATCGCTGATTTCGAGCAGGCCCTGCGCGTGAATCCGCATCTCGACTCGGCTGCTTCCGGGCTTGCCGATGCGCGCGAGCAGCGCGCCCGCCGCCAGTTGATAGAGACAAAAGTGAAGCCGACTTTCGACTGCGGCAACGCGAGGCTGGCGGTCGAGAAAGCGATATGCTCCGATCCGGAGCTGGCCCGCCTCGACCGCGACATTGACGACGCTTATCACGCCGCGCTCGACCGGCTGACGCCCGCGGCGGCCCGGCAGTTGCGGCGCGAGCAACGCGATTTTATCGTTCGCCGCAACAAGGAATTCGGCAGCATCGACTATCAGTTCAAACGCGTGCTGGAGAGCCGGCTCGCCAAGCTGCAGTCGGCCGGGCGGGATTGAGGCGTTCACGTTGGGTAATGGCGTGCTGCGGGCTCCGCGACGCTGTGGGCGTTCCGAAACTGGACAGGAAATCGCGGTAGGCCGGATCGGCGAGCAGCGTTCCGTCTGATCGTACCGATCGTAAGACCGGCCATTGTCGTCGTGCAGCGTGAAGTACGACGCCTGGCGCCATCTCGCGCGCCAAGCCCGCAGCGCATATGTGTCCAACGTTTGCACGTTCGCGCGCGGCTGTCGCCGCACTCGGTCTTCGAAAAACAGGGATTTAATCGGATGCGCTACAAGACACTCGGCGGCACCGGGCTATTGGTCTCGGAAATCTGTCTCGGAACGATGACGTTCGGCGGCGGCGGCTTTTGGACCGCGATCGGCACACTCGATCAGTCGATCGCCGACCGTGTGGTCGGCCGCGCGCTCGATGCGGGTGTCAATTTTATCGACACGCCGATGTCTATTCGGATGGACTTTCGGAAGAGATCACCGGCCGCGCCATCGTCAATTCCGGCCGCAAGCGTTCCGACGTTGTCGTCGCCACCAAGGCGGTGAGCGCGATGGGGAAGGGGCCGAACGATCGTGGCGCTTCGCGCGGTCATCTCATGGACGCGGCGAAGGCGAGTTTGAAACGGCTCGGCACCGACTATATCGACCTCTACCAGATACACAGCTTCGATCGCGTTACCCCGATTGAGGAGACGGTGCGCGCGCTCGATGACCTCGTCCGCCAGGGCCACGTTCGCTATGTCGGGCTCTCGAACTGGCAAGCCTGGACGATCATGAAGGCGCTCGGTATCGCCGAGCGGCACGGATTGGCGCGCGCGGCAACACTACAGGCCTACTACACCATCGCCGGCCGCGATCTTGAGCGCGAGCTTGCACCGCTCGTGGAAACCGAGAAGCTCGGTCTGATGGTCTGGAGTCCGCTCGCCGGCGGACTGCTTTCGGGAAAATACGACCGCGACAGCAAAGGTCCGCAAGGGTCGCGGCGCGTATCGTTCGATTTTCCGCCGGTCAATCGCGAGCGGGCGTTTGACTGCGTGGACGCGATGCGCGAGGTCGCGAAGAGACACAACGTGTCGGTGGCGCGTATCGCGCTGGCGTGGTTGCTGCACCGGCCCGTCGTGATGTCGGTCATCGTCGGCGCTACGTCCATCGAGCAGCTCGACGACAATCTGGCGGCTACCGAAGTCTCGCTTTCGGCGGAGGAGCTCGCCCAGCTCGATCGCGTCAGTGCGTTGCCGCCCGAATATCCGGGCTGGATGATCGAGCGGCAGGGCGCCGAGCGCGTCGCCATGGTGCAGGCCGGGAAACGATAGATCCGGTGTGGCGCGGGCATTTCTTTTGACCCGCGAAGCGAAGCTGCGGCACGTGCGGTTTTGAATTGTTCCAATTCGTCATTTCTCTGCTTGCGAAGAGGCCACCTTCGACTATATGAAGTTGCTCAGCTGCCCGTTCGGGCCGCCGTAAGCGTTAACGTCACTCAACGCGCAATGTGACACCGACACTTGATTGTCGGCGTCGCAGTGTTGCGCGAGGTTGATGAAGTGACGTTCTCTCCTGAAAACCTGTCAACTCACCAAGCCCCGACGAGTACACCTTGCGTGCTCGAACGCTTTCCTGATGCGGAGGTGAAGGCGGGTCCGGCCGTTGGCCGGCAGCATGACGCATGCGAGCGCGTCGTCCGCGCTCCAATCCCAAATTCATTGCAAAATTCGCGGAGAACTCAATGACGACTTTGACACAGCCGACGGTGTCGCTGCTGCTCGATCGGCTTTTCGCCGAGGCAGACGCTTTGGAAAATTTGCGCCGACACGAAAGGACGACACGGTCGCCGGCGCAACGGACGGCCGATCGTTCCGACTATCTTGAGTTCTATGCGCGCATGAAGGATCAACCGCTTCCAGTTTCGCGGGAGACCGGCAGACTTCTTTATCTGCTGGCGCGATCCATCCGGGCTCGGACCGTCATCGAGTTCGGGACCTCGTTCGGAATTTCGACACTTCATCTCGCCGCAGCTTTGCGGGACAATGGCGGCGGGCGTCTCATCGGCAGCGAATTCGAACCGTCGAAGATCGTCCGGGCGCGCCAGAACCTTGCTGCCGGCGGTCTGGCCGATCTGGTGGAAATTCGCGAAGGTGATGCGCTGGAAACGTTGGCCCGCGATCTGCCGGATTCGATCGATTTTGTTCTGCTCGACGGGGCAAAGAGTCTCTATCCGTCGATACTCTCCTTGCTTGAGGGCCGCTTGCGTGACGGTGCGCTTGTCGTCGCTGACAACGCGGATTCAAGTCCGGAGTATCTTGCCCGGATCCGGTCCACCGCTCATGGCTATCTGTCAGTTCCCTTCGGCGACGACGTCGAATTGTCGATGCGATTGGCGGCGGCGCCCCCTGGCAGCGGCGCCTCGGTTCCGCTCTGACCTGGCATTCAAACTCCGAGACCCGCGCAGGTCGGTTCAAAAAAGCCCCCTGGTCACGGCTTAAATGGTAGATACATCCTCAGTCATCGAAAGGCCCCCAACGATGTCACAAGTTTCCCAAACGACTGAACGAGTCGCGCGCCGCGTCCGCCACGAAACCAAAATGCGGCTGCTGCAAGTTCGCGATGTGAAGCACATCACGCCGAAGATGGTTCGTATCGTTGTCGGCGGCGATGACCTTAAAGGTTTCATCAGCGCCGCCCACGACGATCATGTGAAGGTCTTTTTTCCACATCCCGGGCAGGAAAAGCCGGTGCTGCCGACGCCCAGCCCCAACGGGCCGGTTTACCCCGAGGGCGTCGAGCGGCCGGCGTCGCGCGACTACACCCCGCGCCGCTATGATGCCGGCGCCCACACGTTGACGCTCGACTTCGTGTTGCACGATGCCGGGCCGGCAACCGCATGGGCAGCACAAGCACGGCCGGGGAATTTTCTCGGTGTCGGCGGCCCGCGCGGCTCGTTCATCGTGCCCGACGATTTCGACTGGTATTTGTTTGCCGGAGATGAGACGGCAATACCGGCGATCGGACGCCGTCTGGAAGAACTGCCTGGGGGCACCCGCGCCATTGTCGTGGTGGAAGTCGCCGATGCCGCCGAGGAGCAACATTTCGAAACGCGCACGCGCCTCGAGACCCATTGGCTGCATCGCGACGGTGCTGACGTCAGCGACGGGTCACTCCTGCAAAAGGCGATAACGGCAATGCCGTTGCCGGGCGGCGATGGTTATGCATGGGTCGCAGCCGAAGCCGCCACCGCCAAGGCGCTCCGATCCCATCTGGTCGGCGAACGCGGCTTGAACAAGGATCGCGTGAAAGCCGCCGCCTATTGGAAGCAAGGGGCCGTCGCGGTGCACGAGACTTACAACGATTGACTCCCGCCTGATCGTCGCGGGCAAAGCGAGCATCCTGCTTCTGAAGCGATGCCAGATAGTTCCGTCGCTTACCGTTGGCTCGCACGGTTCGACCGGCTTGAATTTGCTGAGGCACATGAAGTGAGGGCAGGCGGGTCGCTCCTCGCAAGGCCGCGTTACTTCGGATTCGTCGGTAATTTCTTCGCTCCCAACCGGCGGATTGACCAACCAGGTCATTGAAATCGGGTGGAAGACGCCGCCAAGGTGGGGTGCAATTCCGGGAGCCCACGGTGACGACTCACCCGCTGCCTAAACCGCGCATTTTCTACGGCTGGTTCGTCGTTGCCGGCACCTTTGCCGTTACCTTTGTGGGTTTCGGTTGCGCATATACTTTCAGCGCCTTTTTGCCCTCCTTGCAGCAAGATTTTGCCGCCTCGCGCGGCTCGGTCTCGCTGGTGTTCTCGCTCGCGGGGTTTCTGTACTTCGCGCTGGGAGCCGTCAGCGGGCCTCTTGCAGACAAGTGGGGCGCGCGCCGCCTTGCCGTCGTCGGAATGATTGTCACCGGGTTCGGCTTGGCGCTCGCAAGTTTCGCTCGCACACTTGTGGAAGTTTACGCCGCATACGGCTTGGGCGTCGGAGTAGGCATCGGGCTGTCCTACGTTCCCGTCCTCGGCGTCATGCAACGCTGGTTCATCAGGCGCCGCGGATTTGCCTCTGGCATGGGCGTCGCCGGTATTGGCGTTGGCACACTCGTCATGCCACCGCTCGCGTCGCTTTCGATCACGGCTATCGGCTGGCGGGAAACCTATCTCATCCTCGGCGTTTTTGCCGCTGTCGTCGGCGGTGGGCTGGCATTCTTGATCGAGGACGATCCGCGCAATCGCGGCTTGAGTCCCGACGGCGATCCAGTGCCTGTGGTCCCTCCGCCGGTTACGCGCGCCCAAGCTTCAATGATCGAGGCGGTCAAATCGCGACGTTTCGCGGGGCTGTTTATCGCCTCTCTGCTCGGCTCGTTCGGCGTGTTTGTACCGTTCGTCCACCTCGTTCCCTACGCGCGCGATCACGGCGTACCGCAGTCCGCGGCGGTCCTGCTCCTCGGTGCAATTGGCGTTGGCAGTACTGCCGGACGTTTCTTTCTCGGGGGGCTTGCCGACCGGCTGGGCCGTTCATTGTCTTTGGCCGTGATGATCGCGGGGATGGCGTTCGCGTTCGTTGTTTGGTTCTTTTCGTCGAGCCTCTGGTCGCTCGCCGTGTTCGCCTTGATGTATGGGCTGTTTTACGGCGGTTGGGTCGCATTGTTCCCCGCTGTCATTGCCGATTATTTCGGCAGCGCCAATCTGGGAGGTCTGATTGGACTTATCTCCCTTAGCATTGCATTCGGCACTTTGATCGGACCGAGTGCGGCCGGGTTCGGCTTCGACATTAGCCATAGCTACACGCTACCGATCCTGGCCAGCGCCGCCGCCTACGTCATTGCAGCCGCGGTTCTTGTCGCTACGTCGCCACGGGCCAAACGGTGGAGGTGATCAATGTCCCCTGATCAGGTTCGCGCCGAATCTTTCTGTCGCCGCTTTGGAGTGAAAATGCCGGTTCTGCTTGCGCCGATGGCGGGAGCGTGCCCGCCTTCGTTGTCGATTGCGATGATGAATGCCGGTAGCCTCGGCGCCTGCGGTGCGCTTTTGATGCGGCCTGATGAGATTGCGGCTTGGGCACACGAGGTGCGCGTCAACGGCAATGGCCCCTACCAGCTCAATCTCTGGATTCCCGATCCGGCGCCACATCGCGACGGGGCGCATGAGGATCGCGTTCGCGCATTTCTTGAACGCTTCGGGCCGCCGGTTCCGGTTGCTGCGGGCGACGCCAAGCCGCCGGATTTTGCTGCGCAATGTGAAGCTCTGCTGGCGGCCAAACCGCCGATTGTCTCATCGGTGATGGGTCTTTATCCCCCCGGGTTTGTCGTAAGGCTCAAACAAGCCGGGATTGCCTGGTTTGCGAATATCTCAACGGTGGCGGAAGCCCGTGCCGCGGAAGATGCCGGCGCTGATGTCGTGGTTGCCCAGGGTATGGAAGCCGGGGGACACCGCGGCTGTTTCAACGCGGCCGAAGCCGAGCGGCAGCAAGTCGGTTTGTTCGCGCTTTTGCCGGCCGTGGTCGACGCCGTCGGAATTCCAGTGGTCGCGACCGGCGGCATTGCCGATGCTCGCGGCGTTGCGGCGGCGCTCCTGCTCGGCGCCAGTGCAGCGCAGATCGGCACCGGCCTGCTGCGATGTCCTGAGGCGAAGCTGCATCCGGCCTGGGCCGACGCACTGTCGCACACGGCGCCGGAGGACACGATGGTCAGCCGGGTATTCAGCGGCCGTGCCGGGCGCAGCATCGCCACCGAATATGCACGCGCGGCGGCCGCTGCCGATGCTCCGCCGCCGGCGCCTTATCCGGTGCACCGCGGATTGACCGCGGCGATGCGCGCTGAAGCCGCAAAGGCAAACGACGTCGAGCGCATGCAGGCCTGGGCGGGACAATCGGCACGTTTGGCGCGCGCCGAACCCGCCGGTCAAGTTGTCCAGGAAATCTGGGATGGTGCGCGTGCGCTGCTTGGCTGGAGCGCTTAAACGAGCGCGGCGTAGACCAGATTGCGAAACAGGTAGCGGTAGTAATCGCGCTGTCCCGGCCCCTGGATCATCATCATCGCGACCAGCTCTTCCTGGGGAGCAATCCAGAACACCGTGCCGGCGAGGCCGCCCCAGAAGAATTCGCCCGGCGTGCCAACGGTCGGCGCCCTGCCAAGTTCGCGCCGGACCGCGAAGCCGAGTCCAAAGCCGTGGCCGGGCGGAAGGAGGTTGGTGTTGACGATGGGAACGTCCGGCCCAAGGTGATCGGCGGTCATGTATTCGAGGCTTTTGCGGGCGATAAAGCGCGTGCTTCCAAGCGTTCCGCCGAGATAAAGCATCTGCGCGAAGCGCGCGTAGTCGTCCATTGTCGAGAACAGTCCGCCGCCGCCGGATTCAAAAAGCGGGGCGGTTTCCGTCTCGATGAGTTGGACCGGCTTTCCGGTGTCGGGGTCGCGATCGAACGGGTCCGCCAGGCGGGCACGCTTGTCTGCGGGCAGGAAGAAATCCGTGTCGCTCATGCCAAGCGGCTTGAAGATTTGTTCGTGCAGAAACGCGCTGAGGCGCTGGCCTGAGACGATTTCGACGACGCGGCCGATGACGTCGGTGGAATGGCTGTAATTCCAGGACGCTCCGGGCTGATCGATCAGCGGCAGCTTGGCGAGCGCAGCGACGAATTCCGCCGTGCTGATATCGCGAACGAGCGGTTGCCTTGCGTTTGCTGGATCGGGAGCAAACAACTGCGACGCCGAATAAAGCTGCTGGACCGGCGTGTTGCCGGTAAACGCATAAGTCAGGCCCGAGGTGTGGCGCAATAAGTCCTGGATGGTGATAGCGCGCATGGCCGCGACCAGTTCGATCTTGCCATCCTTGACCACTCCGACTTTCACGTCGGCCAGCTCAGGAACGAATTTTCCGATCGGGTCGCTGACGAAAAGCTTGCCCTCGTCGACCAGCATCATCAGCGCAACCGAAGCGATCGGCTTGGTCATCGAATAAATCCGGAAAACGGCGTCGCTGCGCAGCGCAGGCCCGCCCGGACGCAACGCGCCGACGTCCTGCCGATAAGCGACTTTGCCGCGCCGCGCGATCATCATGGAAACGCCGGGCACGTGGCGCGAATCCACCTCCCGCTGCATCACCTCCATCATGCGGGCGAGCGCGGGGGGCGAAAGCCCGACTTGGTCGGGATCCGCCGCGGGGAGAGAGGCAGAGACGTATGCGCGATTGTCGTTCACGGCCCGGTCAACGCCTTTTTGGATGGAGGCCGAACACTGCCCCAGTCGCAGGCGCTGCGCAATGCCCGCAAGCGCCTTCGCCAAATATCGACGTTCTCGCGCGGGCTGACTATTACGCTGCCATCGGCTTGCCGAGCCGATCCAACTCACGCTGGACCAGCCGCCGGTAAACCCCATCGCGGTGAATGAGTACGTCGGGCGGTCCGTCCTGAACGACCTCGCCGGCCTCAAGCACCACGATGCGGTCGAAATTGCGCACGGTCGAAAGCCGATGTGCGATGGCGATGACAGTGCGGCCGTGCATCAGGCGGCTTAACGCCTCGCGGATCGCTTCTTCCGACTCGCTGTCGAGCGCGGAAGTGGCTTCGTCGAGCAAAAGCAGCGGCGCATTCTTGAGAAACGCACGCGCGATGGCGATACGCTGGCGCTGGCCGCCGGAAAGGCGCATGCCGCGGTCGCCGACCAGCGTGCGCATGCCGCTCGGCAAGTCCTCGATAAAATCACAGCGCGCCGCGAAGGCCGCATCAAGCACGTCATCATCGGTGGCGTCCGGTCTGCCGTAGCGGATGTTCTCCATCACCGAACGATGAAACAGGGAAATGTCCTGCGGAACCACGCCGATAGCCTCACGCAGGCTTTCCTGCGTCACGCGCGCGATGTCCTGACCATCGATGAGAATCCGGCCACCCTGTGCGTCATAAAAACGTTGCAACAGCGCAAACAAAGTCGATTTACCACCGCCGGAGGGACCGACAAGACCGATACGTTCACCCGGCATGAAGCTGACGTTGAAGTCTTCGAAAATCTGCTGGCCGGCCTGGTAACTGAAATTAACGTGCTCGAACCTGACACTGGCGCCGCGCCGAACCAGCGGCTCCGCCTCAGGATGATCGCGCAGGTCATGCGGGATCAGCAGCGTTGCCAGCGCCTCCGACAGCCGCGCGACATGCTGCGTTATATCGACCAGCGCTACCGCGAGATCACGAGTGGCATGCAGCACGGAAATCGCCAGCGTGCAAACCAGCACGACGTCGCCGGTCGTAGCTTCGTTCTGCTGCCAAAGCAGAATCGCCCAGGCGAGCAGGGCGAGCGCCAAAACGACCGTCACTGTGGCGTGAAAAATCCGCAGCTTCTCAAGATAGAACAGGCTGCGCCGTCGTGCCTCCATTTCGCGTTCAACAGTGGCGTCGAAACGGTGATGCTCGCGGAGCAAGCCGCCGAACGCGCGCACCAGCGGCATGTTGGCGACAACGTCGGTCATTTCGCCGTCGACCGCTGCCGCCTTGCCGGCGAAGTCATGATGCAGCGGCCGACCGGCAGCAGCCCGCCGAAACATCAGAGAAACCATGATTCCAGCAACGCCGGCGAGGCCGGCCGCCATGGGCAGACTGACGGTGGACACCAAGGCGATCGCAGCCACCGTCGCCACGCACGGCGGTAGCACGTTCCAGACAAACATGTTTTCCCCGGTGAACACGGCGTTGGACGTGGCGGTTATGCGGCTGGTCAGCGTCCCCGGCAGCCGCTCGGCAAAATAGCTGGCGGAGTGTCCAGTGAGGTGGCGGAACAGATCGCGCCGCAGATCCCCAGTCACGCCCACAAAGGCAAAATTCGCAATCCAGCTGGCAACGCGCCACAATAGATTATCGGCGGCGATCAGGACGCCGAGCAGAATGAATGCCGCCCATACGTAGGTGTTGACGCCGCCGGAAAGTGTGTCGACCAGATATTTGATGCCATATTGCGTGCCGACAGAACACGCCACTGCCGCCAGCACCGCGGCGAGAATCACCGCGTGTGAGATCGGGCGCTGCCGCACATAGCGAAAGATGAAGGCAAGGGGACGATTGGCGTAGTCGCAAAGCTCGGCCGTGCGCATTTCATCTCCGCCTTGTGAAGATCCTTCCCTCAGAGTCCCGCCGCATCACAACGCCGATAAATCAAAATTTATCCGCCCGGTTCATCACGTTCTTGCGTTTGCGCTGGGTGTTGCACGGCCAAACTGCCAAGCCGGCCGCAACCGAAACTCCGTGTGATGAAATTGACGTTTCAGAGACTGAAAGGTTCCCGGTTCAGGAGAAAATAAGTTCCCGGTTCCGACTGAAACATTTGGCCGTTCCCGGTTCTTGGTTCGTCGTCGGGAACTCATGGGATGATGCGGGCATTCGGCTCGGGAAAGGTTAAACTCGATGCATATCGCGCAGGTGGCGCCGCTCACGGAGGCGGTTCCCCCCAAACTGTACGGCGGAACCGAACGTGTGGTGTCGTGGCTGACGGAACAATTGATCGCGCTCGGCCACGAAGTGACGCTCTTCGCCAGCGGGGACTCCGTGACCTCGGCGCACCTCGAAGCAGTATGGCCGCGGGCATTGCGGCTCGACGGCGCGGTCCGCGATCCGAACGCGCTGCACATGCTGCTGTTGGAACAAGTTTATCAGCGGGCCGCCGATTTCGATGTTCTGCACTGTCATCTCGACTACTACCCGTTCTCGCTGTTTTCCCGGCAGCCGACGCCGTTTGTGACGACGTTGCACGGCCGGCTTGATTTGCCGGAGCATCAGCCGGTGTTCGACACTTTCTCCTCGATCCCGGTGGTGTCGATTTCGAATTCGCAGCGCCGGCCGCTGCCGCAGGCGAACTGGGTACGCACCGTTCATCACGGCCTGCCGGAAAAATTACTCACGCCGAGGCCGATCAAGCCATCATACTTTGCCTTTCTCGGCCGTATTGCCCCGGAGAAGGGCATCGACCGCGCCATCCGTATTGCCGAACATTGCGGGATGCCGCTCAAGGTCGCCGCCAAAGTCGACAAAATCGACCGCGAATATTTCGACGAGCAAATCAAGCCGATGATGAAGTCAGGCAATGTCGAATTTATCGGTGAAATCAACGATGGCGATAAATCCGAATTCCTGAGCGGCGCGGTCGTTCTGCTGGTTCCGATCGACTGGCCCGAGCCGTTCGGGCTGGTGATGATTGAAGCCATGGCCTGCGGCACCCCGGTCATCGCCTTTAATCGCGGATCGGTGCCGGAGATCATCGATGACGGGGTGACCGGCTTCATTGTCGAGGATGAGACCGGCGCCATCGGTGCCGTCGACCGCCTCGGACACCTCTCCCGCGCCAAGATCCGCAAGCGCTTTGAGGAGCGATTCACATCGCGGCGCATGGCGCAGGACTATCTTTCAGTGTACCGCAGTCTGACCGACGCCGTTGCGCCGCATCTGCGGCTGGTCGCGGAAGACGCCCCGGCGCTTTAGGTGTGTTGTTCCAAACGGCAATTTAGCCGGGCCGCAGTTGCGATCAATCCGGCTCCTCTGCCGGTCGTGTTTCGGGCATGAGGAGCCACACCATCGCCAAGCCAACGAGCGCGATTGCCGCCAACGCGGCAAAAGCCGCCGGGCTGCCGAAATGGTCGCTGGTGTAGCCTGCCAGCGTTGCGCTGAGCGAGGCGCCAATTCCGACGAAGGTCCCGACGAAACCCTGCCCCAGGTTGAAATGCCCGGAGCCGCGCGTGAGGTCGGCCACGATAAGCGGTACCATTACGCTGAATACCGCGGCGGTCACGCCATCGAGCAATTGGACGATGACCAGCAACTGCGGATTAGTGATCGACGCAAACAGAATGCCGCGAACCGGCAGGGCGGCGAAGCCGATGAGCAACAAGGGGCGGCGCCCCCAAATCTGCGCCTGCTGGCCGATCCATGGCGATAGAGTTGCGACCAGGAGCTGCGGTACGACAATGCACACCGCGATCAGCAGCGTCGCCCATCGGGCCGAGCGCATCGTGACCGCGCTGCCGAGCAGCGGCAGCATGGCTGCGTTGGCCAGATGGAACAACAACAAACAGCCGGCGAAGATAAGGAGCGGGCGGTTGGAAAACATATCGCTCACCCGCGTCGCCGGTTTGTCGGCACGCGGTGGCGGCGTTGCGCCGTGTGCGCGCTCCGGGTCGATCTCGGCTGGAACGATCTGACGCAGCGCGAGCAGCGCCGGGACCAGCAGAAGGACGGTGACGACAAAGACAGCTCGCGCCGATAAAAAATACCCGCAAGCACCCATTGCGGCGGCCGCGAGGCCGTTGCCGACGGAGGCAAAGCGAGCGTTGCGTCCCAGGCGAGCACTGACCGCAGCATGACCGACCAGGCCAAGGCTGATCGCCACCATGGCCGGGCCGAGGACGCAACTTGCCAGCGCCTGAATGACTGCGGCCGACAGCACCATCGGAAACACCGGATGCGTTGCGTAGGCCAGCGCGCTGACACAGATCGCCGCGATGGCGACGCCGGCGACCAGTCGCTCCGACCGCGCCGCATCGACAAGCGCACCGCCCGGCATTTGGCCGATGAGAGAAACAAAACCGGCCGCCGACAGGACGAAGCCGATGTCGACTTGCGTCCATTTTTGCGTGGTAAGAAAGACCGAGACGAACGGCCCAAAGCCGGTCTGCACATCAGCGACGAAGAAGATGAACCAATCAAGCCCGCGCAGGCTGCGCGCGGATGGCCGCAGCGGCGGCTTCGTTCCGCCGGGCTCGCCAGGCGGCGGCCCGGGTTCGTCTGCGATCCCGCCGCGCCGATCTCGACTGTCGCCAAAGCGGCGTAGCGGTTCCGCGGACAGAATACATCTCCGGCACTGTTGCTTATTCGGGTAGCGGTTCGAGTTTGCCGAGGGCACCCAGGATGACCACCGGCTTGCCTTCCTGGTATTCGGGGGCCGCTTTGACCTGGTCGCGGGTCAATTCAAGGGCGATCCGTTCGTTCGGCTTACCTGGTTGAGGGAAATGCAGCGCATTCCAGTCCACGGCGATCTTGCGGCTGCCGACTCCGAGGAACCCGCCGAAATCGATAATCGCGGCCCGCACTTGGCCGGCGCGGTCGACCAGGACGTCGACGATCCGGCCCATATTCTCGTCGGCGGCGCCGCGCACATCGCGGCCCAGTATGCTCTGGACTTCATGCTTGTTGAGGAAGGTGAGGGCGGGAGTGGCCTGGCTCGCTGCCGGCGGCTCGGTCTTGTCCGTATCACTCTCGGCAAGCGCCGTGGTCAGGGCGACAGTCAGCGCCAGCAGCGCACCTGCTGCCATCGCCACTCGACGATTCCCGCCCATGCTGCCTCCGCCATGTGTGCTTCACTGCACTAAGCGCAGGAACTCTTTCCGGTTCCATGGAACCGAAGGCGACGGAACTTTGTCGGGCGCGACATGAGCCGCGCGAGAAAATCGGCTTATGAGGAGTAAACGACCGAGACGCGAATACCGCCGTCGACGTGCGGCGTATCCAGCGAAACGCTGTCGTTATGGCGACGCACGCACAAATCGATGTGTGACGAGCCAAGCTGCAGGTTGCGCAGTATCACTTCGTCAAGAAACACCGGCAGCCGCGGATTGCTGAGGCGGATTTCGTTGCCGAACGGATCAAATTGCAGGCCGAGCGAAGCTTGCAACAGTGCAAACGGCGTAGCGCTTGCCCAAGCCTGCGGCGCGCATGCGACCGGATAGAGCGTTGGGCCATGGCCGGCGTGCCGCTGGAACCCGCAAAACAATTCCGGCAGCCGGCGATGTTCCATGTAGGTGCCAGCACGGAACAAGCCGGTGAATAGCGTCTCGAGTTGCCGCTTAAATCCATAACGGGCGAAACCGAGGCCAATGAGCGCGTTGTCATGCGGCCAGATCGAACCGTTGTGATAGGACATTGGATTGTAGCGGGACTCGCCGCGCGCCACCGTGCGAACGCCCCAGCCGGAAAAAAACTCGGGCCGTAACAGACCGTTGGCAACCAGCGCGGCCCGCTCGGGATCGGCAATTCCGCTGAACAAGACCTGCCCGGCGTTTGAAGTGCGCACGGCGCAGGGCTTTTTGGCGCCGTCCAGCGCGATCGCGTAAGTCTCTAGCGGCGGGCACCAGAACGCCGCCTCAAATCGTTCGGAAAGTATTTGCGCTTCGACCTCGAGCCGCTCGGCCTCTGCGTGACTCCCGAGGCGCCGCGCACATCGCGCCGCCATGCGCTTGGCGGCATAGACGTATCCCTGCACTTCAGCCAGCGCGATTTTACCTTCAGCCAATTGGCCATCGGCATGAAAGATCGCGTCGTGTGAATCCTTCCAGCCCTGATTGGCGAGACCATGCTCACTCGCCCGATTGTATTCGACGAAACCGTCGCCGTCGGGATCGCCGGGACCGTCGATCCACGACAGCGCAGCCTCAATCGCCGGCCATAGCTTGGCAATGGTTTCAACGTCGCCGGTACGTTCCAGATACAGTCCCGCAAGCAGGACGAACAGCGGCGTGGAATCGACGCTGCCGTAATAGAGCCCGAATGGGACTTCGCGCAACGCCGCCATCTCGCCGCCGCGCATCTCATGGAGGATCTTTCCCGGTTCGGCGTCGGCGAACGGATCGGTGGTTTTGGCCTGATAGGCTGCAAGCCGCCGCAGCACGCCTTGCGCGACGTCGGGACTCCACCACAGCATTTGCAATGCCGTGATCAGGCCGTCCCGGCCGAACGTGGTCGAGAACCACGGTATTCCGGCATAGGGGTAGCGGCCCTCCGGGGTGTCGGTCATCAGCATTTCCAGATCGGCCGCCGACCGGCAGAGCATTTCGTTAAACAGCTCGTTCGAGGTCTCGGCACTGGTACGGCCGCGCGCCGCCACGCGTAATGCGCGGCGCGACCGTATCAGCGCGCGCAAAAACGGCGTCGGACGCGCCTCTCCTTCATTGCAGCCGGCGGCGAGAAAAATCGGCTGCGTCTCCCCTGGCGCAAGGCGCAACTCGTAGACCGCGCTCTTGGTGGCCAGCCGATCCGGTGGTGGATCGAAAGTTAGCGTCGTGCGACGCAAGCGGTCATCAAGCCCGAGATAATTGAGCAAGACTTGATCGTTGCCGCGCACCTGCGCCGTTTGCGTGCCGCGGCGCTCGCGATGCGTGCCGCGGACCTCGAAAAGATCAGCGAAATCGTTGGCGAACAGCATCGACAGCCGAACATTGATCGTCCGATTGCTGTAGTTGCGCACGCCGAGCCGCTGGTAAGCAGTGTCCTCCCACAGGAAAATAGTGCGCAGGATATGCACGGTGTCCTTCTCCAGGACGATGTGCTGATCGGAAATCACGTCTGGATTGGTCAGATCGACCGCCAGTGAGGCATTGTCGTCGCGCAGATTGGAGCCGAGCAGGAGCGGCGGCGCGTCGTTCACCAGGAGTTGGAGGCGGGCGAGAAAGCGGGTGTCGCAGAAGAACAGCCCGTCGGCCGCCTCCGATGCTGCACCGATGTCGCCATGACTATCGCAGACGATGAACGCGTCGTTATGCTTCAGCGTGCGGCGCGGCCTGCCCGCGGATTGCGTGGCCGAAATATAGAATGCGTCCTCGGCGGGAGCGGTGACGGGTACGACCTGCGTGGCGGTTTTGGGCGACATCGCGGCTTCTCTTGAGCCTAATGCTAAAGTCGATTCGCAGCGGACCTAGCGGCAACTACTGACCGTCAGACGGCCCCGTGACTTTACCGGGGCAAGCATCCGACGGAACAAGAGTTCCAAGATCAAAGAAAATTATCCATGGACCCAGCCGAGGCGGTCCAATCGACTGATTCGCTATCCGTGTCGTAGCCGCACGGCGCCGTCACAAGGTGTGGCCGCCGCCAACGATGTCAGGCTGCAGGAAATAAGGGCTACTACTAAATTCGCACCGAAACTGTCCGCGCTGCATTTGGCAATTGTCACAAATCTGTTGCAATGATGCAACACAACTCGGCCGTGTTCATTTGCCCCCAGTCAAATCGCTAAAAGCGCGTGACATCGATGAACCGTTCCCATCTATTTTTAGAAAAGGAAGAGATCGGTTCGGATGAAGCGGCGCCGATCTGGGCGATTACGCTGGGGGTTACGATGAAAAAATCTGGTATCGCCGCGGCGCTGTCCGCGATGATGGTTGTCGTTGGTGTCGCTGGCACGACGACCGCGTTAGCCGCCGATATGGACGCGATGGTAACGAAGGCTCCGATGGTTGCGGCGCCAGCGGCGACCGGGCCGCAAACATGCAGCAGCTTTGAGGGTTTCTTTCTGAGCGACTGCCAGCTGCTGTGGTACGGCGTCAGGGTCTACGGCACGCTGGACTTGGGCGGCACTTATCAAACTCACGGTACGCCGTTTGATAAGAACTTCACGACCGGCGCGTCGTATCTTCTTCAGAAACCGAGCCGGCAGGCTGGATTTGGTCTCGCGCCCAACGGCATGAGCCAGTCGGTCGTCGGCGTTGATATCAAAGAGCCGGTTGCCCAGGGTTGGGCGTTTGTGGCCCGTGGCGAACTCGCATTTGATCCCTATTCGGGCCTTTTGGCCAATGCGCCGCAGGCAATGCAAGACGCCATTCATGTTCCGCTGAACCAGCAGGAGTTACCAGTCGACTCCAGCCGCTGGGGCTGGCTGGCGGGGCAGATTTACGCCGGCCTCAGTTCGCCGGTTTGGGGCACGCTGACCTTCGGCCGACAGAATGCGTTGGAGACGGACGGTGTCAATGCTTACGATCCGATGGGCGGCTCGTACGCTTTCTCGCCGATCGGCTTCTCCGGCTTTACCTGCGGTGCCGGCGATACCGAAGAATGTCGCTGGACCACGGCGATCAAATATCGTGTTAATTTCGGCAACTTCCGGTTCGCGGCGATGGGGCAGCCTTGGACCGGCACCTCGGCGTACAATGCCTATAATCCCAATAATGGAGCGATCCAGGGCGACATCGGCGGCGACTTTCATCTCGGTCCCGGCCTGCTGTCGGTCGATGCCATCGGCTCGTATGTCGCGAACGCCGTCAATATTGGGCCGGCCGGTGGTTCGGCCAGTGTCCTCGGCGTTCCTGTGGCTCCGTTCGCTCCGACCACGTTCCTCTCGGCGACGCTTTCGAACAACACGGCCTTCATGGCGCTGGCTAAGTACGCCTTCGGTTCTTGGGGGAATCAACCCATCGTAACCAAAGGACCTGTTCCGCCACCCTCCGGCATCCCGCTCACGCTTTACGCCGGCTATGAATGGTTGCAGCTTTCTAATCCCAGCAATGCGGTAACCACCTCATTCCCGGATGATGGATTCACGTTCAACTTTGTGAGTGCCACTGGTGGTGCACCACCGGCCAGTGGGAATGGCACCACGATCGCCAACAACGCATTCAATTCCCTCTGCGGAACCGGCACCGGTTGCAGTGACAAGGTCGCCCAGGTTGTCTGGACCGGCTTCAAATACGGCATCACCAGAGACCTGGATCTCATCGGGGCCTACTACGAATACTTCCAGAACCAATACGTGAACGGCCCGGGCATCTGCGCCAATCCCACCGCTCACGGCCAATGCGCCGGCACCGAGACGATGGCCTCCGGCGTCCTCGACTGGCGGTTCCTGCCGAAATGGGACGCCTACATCGGCACCATGTGGTCGCAGGTTAACGCGGGCCTGTCGAACGGCTACCTCGCCCGCAATAACGTCGCCACCACGGGTGGCGTTCGCTTCCGGTTCTAATAGCGGAGGCTCATTGGGAGCGGCTTAGAGTCGCGGTCTTCGGACCGCGACTCTCTTATTATTGGTCCAAACGCCGATACAAACAACAGAAAATGTTTGCCAACGAACGACGTTCTTGGCGCGCCATAAAGGCTTTTGGGGACGGGAACGATGGCGGTCGAATCGCCCTCACTTCACGTGGAAGCTGCGACCTCGCCGCCCGGACGCTGGAATCAACTCGTCGTCGGCGTCCTTTGCATGGTGATGATCGCCAACCTGCAATATGGCTGGACGCTGTTCGTCAATCCGATCAATCAAAAATATCACTGGGGTACCGCCGCCATTCAGGTGGCCTTCAGCGTCTTCATCGCTACGGAAACGTGGCTGGTGCCGATCGAGGGATGGTTTGTTGATCGGTTCGGCCCGCGCGTCGTGGTCGCCTTGGGCGGGATCTTCGTTGCTTGCGCCTGGGCTCTGAACTCAGTCGCCGGTTCGCTGTGGGAATTGTATGTGGCCGCGGCCTTATCCGGCGTTGGTGCGGGGGCGGTGTACGGGACCTGCGTCGGCAACGCGCTCAAGTGGTTTCCCGATCTGCGCGGCCTCGCTGCCGGTTTGACCGCAGCAGGCTTCGGCGCCGGTACGGCCGCGACCGTCATCCCGATCCGCGAGATGATACTCGGATACGGCTACCAATCCGCGTTTCTCTGGTTCGGCCTCGGGCAAGGTCTCATTATTCTGCTGCTGTCGCGATTACTGCGTGCGCCACGACCGGGTGAAACGCCAAAACCGGCAGCCAGACATACCCACTCGCTGCGCGAATACACGCCGCTCGAAATGTTGCGATCTCCGGTGTTTTGGCTGCTCTACATCATGTTCGTCATGGTTGCGGCGTCTGGCCTGATGGCGACCGCGCAGATCGCGCCCATCGCCAAAGACTTTGGGCTCGCCGACCAGAATGTGAACGTATTTTTTATCACCGCAACAACGCTGAGCGCAGCGCTTGTGATCGACAACATTTTGAACGGCCTTGCACGACCGTTCTTCGGCTGGGTGTCCGATGTCATCGGCCGTGAGAACACGATGGGAATCGTGTTCACGCTCGGCGCCGCGGCCTATTGGAGCCTCGGTGCATTTGGACACACGCCGTACATGTTCATTGTGCTGGCCGGTTTCATCTTCTTTACCTGGGGCGAAATCTTCAGCCTGTTTCCCGCAATCGCGACCGACACTTATGGCGCGAAATATGCAACCGCCAATGCCGGCCTTCTCTACACCGCGAAGGGAACGGCGGTTTGGGTTGTGCCGCTGGCGAGTGTCGTCAAGAACTACAGCGGCACCTGGCATTGGATCTTCGTGATTGCGGCAATCGCCAATCTGATCGTCGCCGGACTCGCGCTGTTTGTGCTCAAGCCAATGCGGTGGCGCATCACCAGGCACGGCTGATCTTGGGGAAGCGGATGTGGCAGGCCTTGGTCTGCTGGTAAATCTGGAATAATGTATGCCAGTAATGAGTTCGAGCTTTTCCATACCGCGTGGCGATGGCGCGGGCGTCGAATCTGCGGGCGTGGTGGCGGTGCCGCGGCCGGCGGTCGATCCGTTGGCCAGTCCCGAAAACTTCAAACGCCAGGCCTACGCCGCGCTCAAGAACGCCATTGCCGCGATGGACGTCTATCGCAGCCGGGCCGAGATCAGGCTCGACGAACGCCGCCTGGCGCAGGATTTTGGCGTCAGCCGCACCCCGGTCCGCGAGGCGATGGCGCAACTCGAGCGCGAAGGTTTTGTCCGCTCGGTGCCGCGCCGCGGCGTCTATGTGGTGCGCAAGACCCGGCGCGAGGTGATCGAGTTGATCACCGCCTGGGCGGCGCTCGAAAGCATGGCGGCAAGGCTGATTACCCAGACCGCCAGCGATGGGGATATCGCCGCTTTACGCCGCATGTTTGCAACCTTCGAGGACGGAGCGGTACGCGCTCACCTCGACGAATACTCCGAGATCAACATCGAATTCCATCAGGCGATCATCCGCATGAGCCGCAACAGCGCGCTTATCGATCTCGCGGAGAATCTGTTCACCCACATGCGGATGATCCGGCGGAAGACCATCGGCGAAAGAGACCGCGCCGATCGTTCGATCCGCGATCACATGCAGATCATCGAAGCGATCGAAGCGCGCGACACGACGCGCGCGGAGACTCTGGTGCGCGATCACGCGCTCGGTCTCGCCGAGCACGTCGCCAAATTTGCCGATTACTTGGATTGAATGATTCGGATTGAACGAGAAGCGGGCGACCCCCACGGAGACTTTCATGGCTGACGCGGCAGTGAAAGAGCAATGCAAAATCGAGAACGCAGCCGAAGCGGAGCAGGAGCTGACCGATGGCTTTCACCTCGTCATTGATGCGCTCAAGCTCAACGGCATCAACACGATATACGGCGTGCCCGGCATTCCGATCACAGACTTGGGCCGCAAGGCCCAGGCCGCCGGTATGCGCGTGCTTTCATTCCGTCACGAGCAACATGCCGGCAATGCGGCCGCGATCGCAGGATTCCTGACCAAAAGGCCGGGCGTGTGCCTCACAGTGTCAGCCCCGGGCTTTCTCAACGGTCTGACGGCGCTCGCCAATGCGACCACCAACTGCTTTCCAATGATCCTGATCAGCGGCTCGTCCGAGCGCGAGATCGTCGACCTGCAGCAGGGCGATTACGAGGAGATGGATCAGCTCGCCATCGCCAAGCCGTTGTGCAAGGCGGCCTTCCGCATTCTGCATGCGGCCGACATCGGCATCGGCGTGGCGCGTGCGATCCGCGCTGCCGTTTCCGGCCGGCCTGGCGGCGTCTACCTCGATCTGCCCGCTAAGCTTTTCTCGCAAGTGATGGACGCACAGGCGGGAGCCAAATCGCTCGTTAAGGTCATTGACCCGGCTCCAGCTCAACTACCTGCTCCAGCCGCTGTCAAACGTGCACTCGATGTCCTCAAGAGTGCCAAGCGGCCGCTCATCATTCTCGGCAAAGGCGCGGCCTACGCACAAGCCGATGAGCAAATCCGGGCGCTGGTCGAAAAGAGCGGCATTCCCTTTCTGCCGATGAGCATGGCCAAAGGCCTTTTACCTGACACTCATCCGCGGGCTGCCGGCGCAGCACGCTCAACAGTGTTGAAAGAATCCGATGTCGTGATGCTGATCGGCGCGCGCCTGAACTGGCTTCTCTCGCACGGCAAAGGCAAGACCTGGGGCGAGCCCGGATCGAAGAAATTCATCCAGATCGACATCGAACCAAAAGAGATGGACTCAAACGTGGAGATCGTCGCTCCAGTGGTCGGCGATATCGGCTCCTGCGTATCGGCGCTGCTCGATGGCATCGACGGCAAGTGGCCGGCACCGCCGGCTGACTGGATCACTGCGGTCACGTCGAAAAAGGAAGAGAACATCGCCAAGATGGCGCCGCGGCTGATGAAGAACTCGGCGCCGATGGACTTCCACAGCGCGCTCGGTGCGTTGCGCACGGTGATCAAAGAGCGTCCTGACGCGATCCTCGTCAACGAAGGCGCCAACACGCTCGATCTCGCGCGCGGCATCATCGACATGTACAAGCCGCGCAAGCGCCTGGATGTCGGCACCTGGGGGATCATGGGCATTGGCATGGGCTACGCCATCGCGGCTGCGGTGGAAACCGGCCAGCCCGTGCTCGCTATAGAGGGCGACAGCGCGTTCGGTTTCTCCGGCATGGAGGTCGAGACGATCTGCCGCTACGACCTGCCGGTCTGCGTCGTCGTCTTCAACAACAATGGCATCTATCGTGGCACCGACGTCAATCCCGGCGGCGGTTCGGATGTTGCAACGACTGTCTTCGTCAAAGATGCCCGCTACGAAAAGCTGATGGAAGCATTCGGCGGCGTTGGCGTTCGTGTCACTACGCCGGACGAACTTCTTCGTGCCGTCAACGAAGCCATGAACTCCGGCAAGCCGACGCTGGTCAATGCGGTGATCGATCCGGCGGCCGGCAGCGAAAGCGGCAACATCGGCAAGCTCAACCCGCAAAGCGCGATCCGCAAGAAATGATGGAGTAATTGAAAAATGGAAACGCGCAAGAAGGCCACCAAGGCAAAATCCAAAGCCTCGGCAAAAAAGTTGACTAAAAAAGCTGTGAAGCTCGGGGCGAAAAAACCGGCGGCGAAATCGCCTTCGCGCAACGTCGCTCCGCGTCCGAGCGCCAGGCCTTGGGGCGAGGCGGGCAGGGCACTCGACGGCGTGCGCATTCTCGACTTTACGCATGTGCAGTCCGGACCGACCTGCACCCAGCTGCTCGCCTATATGGGCGCTGATGTGATCAAGGTGGAACGGCCCGGCATTGGTGACATCACGCGCGGGCAACTGCGCGATGTCAAAGGCGCCGACAGTCTCTATTTCACCATGCTCAACGGCAGCAAGCGATCGATCACGATCGACTCCAAGCACCCCAAAGGCAAAGACGTTCTCGACCGGCTGGTGAAGCAATGCGATGTGCTGGTCGAGAATTTCGCGCCGGGCGCGCTCGATCGCATGGGGCTCACCTGGGAGCATATCCACAAGCTCAATCCGCGCATGATCGTCGCATCGGTGAAGGGCTTTGGGCCCGGTCCCTACGAGGACTGCAAAGTGTATGAGAACGTCGCCCAATGCGCCGGCGGCGCCGCTTCAACCACCGGCTTCCGCGAGGGACCGCCGCTGGTCACCGGCGCGCAGATCGGCGATTCCGGCACCGGCTTGCATCTCGCGCTCGGCATCGTCGCGGCGCTCTATCAGCGGAGCCGCACCGGCCGTGGGCAGAAAGTGTTGTGTGCCATGCAGGACGGTGTGCTCAATCTTGCGCGGGTGAAATTGCGTGACCAGCAGCGTCTCAAGCATGGTCCGCTGACGGAATACAGCCAGTACGGCGAAGGCGTTCCGTTCGGTGCGGCGACACCGCGCGCCGGCAACGATTCCGGCGGCGGGCAGCCGGGCTGGATTCTTAAATGCAAAGGCTGGGAGAGCGATCCGGACGCCTACATCTATTTCATTACTCAGGCGCCGGTGTGGGGCGCGATCTGCGATCTCATCGGTAAGCTGGAGTGGAAAACCGATCCGGATTTTGCGACGCCGCCGGCGCGGCTGCCGCGGCTCAAACATATTTTCGCGACGATCGAGCAATGGACCATGGCCAGGACCAAATTCGAGGTCATGGAGACATGCAACAAATACGACATTCCGGTCGGTCCGATCCTTTCGATGAAGGAGCTCGCAGAGGAGCGGTCGCTGCGCGCGACCGGGACGGTGGTTGAGGTCGATCATCCCACGCGCGGCCCATACCTGACCGTGGGCAATCCCATCAAGCTGTCGGACTCGCCCGCCGACGTGCGCCGCTCGCCGCTACTTGGCGAACACACCGATGAAGTGCTACGCGACGTGTTGCGCTATTCAGACAAAGAGATTGCGGATATCAAGGCGTCCGGCGCACTCAGCGCCGCGGACAAAAAGGCCGAAGCGGCCTGATTGTTCGCTCGCTGAATTTTCCGAAGTGGGTGAGGCGTTTCTGCAATGCGTATTGTCGTTCACGGACAGCAGGCGTTCGGCAAGGCGGTGCTGGAGGCGCTGATCAAGCGCGGCGAAAATGTCATCGCCGCCTACGTCGCGCCGGAGAAGCCCGGCGCCAAGGCCGATCCGCTGAAGGAAGCAGCACTGGCGGCGAAACTTCCGGTCTATCAGCCCGACTCGTACAAGAAGCCTGAGGTGTGGGCGGAGTTCAAAGCACTGAAGCCCGACCTTCAGGTGATGGCGTTTGTGACCCTGTTCGTGCCGGAAGAGTTTTTGAATATCCCGACCCATGGCTCGATCCAGTATCACCCGTCGCTGCTTCCAGCCTATCGCGGCGCCAGCGCCATCAACTGGCCGATCATCAAGGGCGAGAAGGAAACCGGCCTGTCGATCTTCTGGCCGGACAACGGCCTCGATACCGGCGACGTGCTGATGCAGAAGACAACGCCGATCAGCGATGCCGACACACTCGGTACCGTTTATTTCGACCGGCTGTTTCCGATGGGCATCGACGCCATGATGGAGTCGATCGACCTAGTCAAATCCGGCAAGGCGCCGCGCATCAAGCAGGATGAGTCCAAGGCGACTTATGAAGGCCGCTGCGGCGCCGACAACGCCAAGATCGACTGGGGTAAGCCATGGGAGCAGATCGACCGGCTGATCCGCGGCTGCAATCCGGCCCCGGGCGCATGGACGACGCTGGATGGGAAGCAACTGAAAATCTTCGACGCCAAGCCGCTGCCCGCCAAGGACCCGAAGGGGATCGGCGGCAAGCCAGGCGAAATCGCCGTGGTCGAAGCTGACGGTTTCACCGTGGTCTGCGCCGATGGGCGCTTCAAAGTCACGCGCGTACAGCCCGCCGACGGCAAGAAAATAGAAGCCGGCGAGTGGGCGAAGGCCGCCAATCTCGCGGTCAAAGCGAGGTTTACCTGAATGGTTTTCCGTCATGCCCGGCCAACCGGGTCCGGCCTTTCGGCCGGCCCGGCCGTAAACTCGCGCCGGGCATCCATGTCTTCGCCGTGAAGGCAGACATTGGATGGTCGGGACACGCCCGCCAATGACGAATTGAGAAGCGCCCGCCGGTTTTCACTTCAATTGATGGATACCTGAAAATGCCTGCCTCGCAACACCAGTCGCCGAAATCCGACATCGAAATTTCCCAGGCCGCCGAGAAGCGGCCGATCCTGGATATAGCCAGGGAAAAACTCGGCATCGCACCCGAAAATCTCGAGCCATACGGTCATTACAAGGCCAAGGTAGGGATGGACTTCATCAAGTCGCTGCAGTCAAAGCCGAACGGCAAGCTAATTCTGGTCTCCGCCATTAC
The DNA here is from genome assembly GCA_963791955.1 of uncultured Alphaproteobacteria bacterium. Lineage (GTDB taxonomy): Bacteria > Pseudomonadota > Alphaproteobacteria > Rhizobiales > Xanthobacteraceae > BOG-931. Next base: position 149,034 of record CAWBUO010000008.1, on the reverse strand, counting down.
GCCGACGCCGGCAGGCGAGGGCAAAACGACAACCACGGTCGGATTGACCGACGCGCTCAACCACATCGGCAAAAAGGCGATGCTGTGTTTGCGCGAACCATCGCTCGGTCCTTCGTTCGGCATGAAGGGCGGCGCTGCTGGTGGCGGCTACGCGCAAGTCGTGCCGATGGAAGACATCAATTTGCACTTCACCGGCGACTTCCACGCCATTACCTCGGCGAACAATCTGCTCGCTGCGATGATCGATAACCACATTTATTGGGGCAACGCGCTCGGCATCGATCAGCGGCGGGTGGCGTGGCGGCGGGTCCTCGACATGAACGATCGTGCATTGCGCTCGATCGTTTCTTCGCTTGGCGGCGTCGCCAACGGATTTCCGCGCGAAGACGGCTTCGACATCACGGTCGCTTCCGAAGTGATGGCGATCTTCTGTCTGGCCCGCGACCTTGAAGATCTAAAGAAGCGGCTGGGCAATATCGTCGTCGCCTACACCCGCGACCGCAAACCGGTACGCGCCGCCGATCTGAAAGCGCACGGGGCCATGACCGTGCTGCTCAAGGAGGCGCTGGCGCCAAACCTGGTGCAGACGCTCGAAGGCACGCCGGCGTTCATTCACGGCGGGCCGTTCGCCAACATTGCGCATGGTTGCAACTCGGTGCTGGCAACGACTACGGCGCTCAAGCTCGCCGACTATGTCGTCACCGAAGCGGGTTTCGGCGCCGATCTCGGCGGCGAGAAATTTTTGGACATCAAGTGCCGCAAGACCGGCCTGTCGCCCGACTGTGCCGTGCTGGTCGCCACCATCCGCGCGCTGAAGATGCATGGCGGCGTGAAGAAAGAAGACCTCAAGACCGAAAACCTGAAAGCGCTGGAAGCCGGCATGAGCAATCTGCAGCGCCACGTCGAGAATATGCAGAAATTCGGCATCGTGCCGGTTATTTCGATCAATCGCTTCTCGGCAGATACCGAGGCCGAGATCAAGCTGGTCGAGGACAAATGCAAATCGCTCGGCGTTGAAGCGTTGATGGCCGATCATTGGGCCGAGGGCGGCGCTGGCGCCGCCAATGTCGCGCGTGCGGTGGTCAAGGTTTGCGACAGCGGCAAAAGCAAGCTCAAGCTCCTTTATCCCGACGACATGCCGCTCCTTGAAAAGATTCGCACCATCGCCCGGGAGATTTATCGGGCCAAGGACATTGCGGTCGACAAGCCGGTGCGCGATCAGCTCGCGAACTTCGAGTCGATGGGCTACGGTAAATTCCCGATCTGCGTGGCCAAGACTCAGTACAGCTTCTCGACCAATCCGGATGCCAAAGGCGCCCCGAGCGATCACATCATCCCGGTGCGCGAAGTACGGCTGTCGGCCGGCGCTGAATTCGTGGTCGCGATCTGTGGGGAGATCATGACCATGCCGGGACTGCCGAAGGTTCCCGCCGCCGACTCCATCGATGTCGGACCGGATGGTAAGATCGTCGGATTATTCTAGAGCAACACGAGGACTGATCATGTTGAAGTTCTATTACAGCGGCGCGCCGAACCCGACCAAGGTTGCGCTTTTTCTGGAGGAAGCCGGGCTCCCCTACGAGCCAATTCCCGTCGATACCCGCAAGGGCGATCAGCACAAACCGGACTATCTCGCGATCAACCCGAATGCGAAGGTCCCGGCGATCGTCGATGGCGACGCCGTCGTGTTCGACTCCAACGCGATCCTGCTTTACCTCGCCGAGAAGACCGGCAAGTTTTTGCCGCCCAAGGGTGACAAGTCGCGCGGCGAACTGTTGTCGTGGCTGATGTTTGTTGCTTCCGGCGTCGGTCCTTATGCCGGCCAGTCGGTGCATTTCCGGGTCTATGCGCCGGACAAAATCGAATATGCCATCAACCGCTACGCCTTCGAGGCGCAACGCCATTTCGGCATTCTCGACGCGCGGCTCGCGAAGCAAAAATATATGCTCGGCGATATCTACACGATTGTCGACATGGACGTTTGGGGCTGGTCGCGCCTGATGCCTGTTATTCTTGGTGACAGCGGCTGGCCGAAATTCCCCAATCTTAAGCGTCTGGTCGACGAGATCAGCGCGCGCCCTGCGGCGCAGCGCGCGGTCGCGCTCAAGGACAAGCACAAGTTCAAGGCTGAGATGGATGATGAGGCGCGCAAGGCGATGTTCCGGCACCTCGCCGAGAAGGTCGCCTGATCAAAACATGCCCATACGCTCGCTCACCATGTAACCGGTGAGGAGCAGTGCGCCAAAGATCATAATGAGCAACGCAGCGCCAACCTCGGCGCCGCGTAGCGCCAGCGTGCCATAGCCTGCACGTGTCGTGGCGAAACGTTTCGCCGCGGCTTTCGCGGCGACCGCGAGCGTTGCAATCGCCGCGACCGTGATCGCGGTGCCGATGCCCATCACGAAAGTCGAGGCGATCCCGGCCCAGAACAGGCCCTGTGCCAGGGCGAAGACCAAAACGATGATCGCGCCGGAACACGGGCGGAGCCCAACGGCGATGATCGCCGACAAACCGCGGCGCCAGCCGCCCGCTCCGGCCAACTCTTCCGGCTCGGGCCCGTGCGCATGGCCCCACGGCAGGACGCTGTCCTCGTCGTCATGATCGTGCACGTGATCGTGTGAAGGGTCATGTGTTTCGCCAGATGAATGACAGCCATGCTCGTTGTGGGCATGATCGTGATGATCGCAATGGGCGTGAACGTCCTGACCGTCGTGCACATGAATCTCGGCAGCGGCTGCTTCCGGGCCGGGCCTGAGCGCATGCAACGCGTGAAAAAATCCGCGTCCTTTTACCCAAAGGAGCCGCGCGCCCAGCAGCACGATCAGCGCGTAACTGAAAATCTCAATGATGCGGACGGTATCGCCCATCATCTTTGCCGTGGCGCCGATCAAGACCGCGACGACAGCGACGAGAACAATAGCCGTGAGCGCCTGCAGCAGCGCTGCCGCAAACGACAGTGTGATGCCGCGCCGCCAGGTTTCTTCATTGGCGAAAAGATAGGATGAGATTACCGCCTTGCCGTGGCCCGGCCCGGCGGCGTGAAAAATGCCGTAAGCGAACGAGATGCCCATCAATCCCCAATAAGCCGAACCGTCGGTCTTGGCGGCGCGGATTAATCCGGAGAGCGCGCGATAAAACAAAGCCTGTTGGGTCAGGATCCAGCCGACCACGCCTGTAGCCGGCGGCGCGCGAAGGCTGCCAAACGGTCCGACCTGCGCGAACGCGCCGGTCAGCGCGGTTGCGGCGAGCAACAACAAGGCGATGCCCGCCACAAGCGTCATATGGCGAGCCCATCGCGGTCTCGCGGCGGGCGCTATGGGCACTCGACGAAAATCCGGTTGGTGAAATTCGCGCCCATACCCATGTTGGCCTCGGAAGTCATGAAGTTCTTATCGAGCCGGAGCGATGACGAGAAATTATCGTCATGCGGCCGCTCAACCGACGCCGTGCATTGCGCCGGCGCGCTGACCAGTCTGACCGGCTGATTTTCCGCAAACCCGAAATCGATAAAGAACTCGGGATCGTAGACTTCGATCTCGATCGCCTTGGCTTTCACCGGCGTCTTGAACGGCAGCGTGAAGTGCAACGTGAGTACGGTGTCCTTCGGATCGTAGTCGAGAAAGTAGTCGACCGGTTCGAGGAACGCGTCCTTGTACCGCTTGCCGTCTACCTTGGCGTAGGTGAAATAGGCATATTCCTTGAGTGACTTGACGTTGACCTTCGCCAACGGCCCAAGCTCCTCAGGGGTGAACGTTCCCTTGGTCTTTTGCTCGATCCCCTGCGTGGCGAAGGCCGAGAACATGTCGTCGAAGGTCCAGGCGTGGCGCACGCCGGTTGCCGACCCGTCGGGCGCGTAGAGGATTTCCTCAGTCATGGTCACCCAGACGTGAGGATGCGCGTCGGCGTGCTCGATCCAGGAAGCGAAGCTTGCCAACCCGACGATGATTAAGACGAGACGACGCAATATCGGCCTCGCGCGCGTGCCCTGCCGAAGCTGCGGGCAGACTTTAGTACGGAGTAGGGCAGAATGGAGGCCCAATCGGATAAGATGGTCGGCGCGGCGAAATTGCCTTGCCCGCCAATGAAGGAGCGGTTCGGTGGAATACAAGGAATATGTCATCACGGAATTCGTCAATGAAAAGGGCCAATGGCAAGCCCACATTCGCCGTCAGGACGGCAAGCACATGGGCGTGGATGGAGCGTCGGTGCCGGTTTTCACGACGCCGCACGCCGATACGGAAAACGAGGCAGTGCGAGCAGCGAAAGAGGCGATCGATACGAGAAAAGTGTCTGTGGCGCGAGATTGATCTGCCGATCGTCGGAATTGAGAGGCGGGTAATAGCCTTCTTAGCCTGCTTATAATTATACGCCCGCAGCTCCCCCATCAGAGCGCGGGTCGTGCGCACCCTCGCAGGTGCCGTCGGCGTGGAGCACTGCGGCGCCGGCGTGGCCCATGACGTCGGAATAAGCCTCGTCCAAGACATCGACATCGTGGCCGGCGTCGGCGAGCGCATCGACCAGATTGCCGTCGAAACGCAACTCCAGACGCAGCCTGGTTTGCTCCTCGCCCCAGGTTCGCCCGAGCACCCAGCGCGGACGATCGATCGCCTCGGCAAGTGGTTCGCCGAACAATACGTGGCGCGTGAACACCGCGCCTTGCGTTTGCGGCTGGCCTTCGCCGCCCATGGTGCCGTAGGCCATGATGCGCCCGTCCTTGAGGACTGCGAGCGCTGGATTGAGCGTATGGAACGGCAGGCGGCCGGGCGCGAGTGCATTCAGTGCGCCGCGTTGCAGCGAAAAGCTTATGCCGCGGTTCTGCATGAGCACGCCGGTGCCCGGCAGCACGCAGCCTGAGCCGAACTCCCAAAACAGCGACTGGATGTAAGACACGACGAGACCCGTGGCGTCGGCTGCTCCCATCCAGACCGTGTCCCCGCCGGTCGAGGCGAGCGGCCACGGCGCCGCCTTGCGGCGGTCGATCTTCATGGCCTCACCGGCGATGAACTTTGGGTCGAGACATCGATCGAGCGAATGCGCCAAATAATTCGGGTCGGTGACGACGCGATCGCGTAGGCGCAGCGCCCGTTTGGTCGCCTCGATCAGACCGTGGATGTGGTCGAATCCCTCCGCCTGCATGACGCCCAAGCGGGCGAACAAAGCAAGGATCATCAGCGACGCGATGCCTTGGGTCGGTGCGCCGGTGTTGTAGACGGTCGCCGTTGGCAATTCGATTTGCAGGGGTTCGGCAAACGCGGCGTGGTAGCGCGTAATGTCCTCGCGCGTGACCGGACTGCCGATGCGGGCAAGATCCGCGGCGACCTCCCGCCCGACGTCGCCGCGGTAGAAGTCGTCAAGACCGGCTTGCGCCAAGTGTGCCAGCGTTGCGGCAAATGCTTCCTGCTTCAATATGGCTCCAGCAGCCGGCGGCTTGCCCTCGACCAGGAAAGTCGTGGCAAAGCCCGGCACGGAAGCAAGTTCGGACAGCTTGGCTTGGGTAAGCTGTGCCTGACTCCGCGACACCGTATAGCCCTCACGCGCGGTGCCGCATGCTGCCGTGAGCAGGACCTCGAGCGGCAGTTTGCCGCCGTTTGCTCTGGCGACGTCGAGGGCAAGCATCCAGCCGCCGATCGCGCCGGGGACGGTCAGCGCGGCGAGTGGCCCGCGGTGTGGGATCGCTTCATAGTCGCGGTAAAATTCCGGCCGCGCCTGGCTGCCGGCGGGACCGGCAGCCATGATGGCATGTACTCGTCCGTTGGGTTCGCGGATCAGCCAAAAGCCATCGCCACCGATATGGTTCATGTGCGGATAGACGGCCGCAATGGCGGCCGCCATCGCCATCATGGCTTCGATTGCGTTACCGCCCTCAGCGAGGATTGAGCGCCCCGTTTCGACGGCGCCCGCGTGCGGCGCGCAAACGACGCCGCGCCGATGACCGGCGCTGTGCAGGTCGGCCACGGTCAGCTCGTCACCGCGGAGTCGGTAAGTCCACGCTTGCGCAACAACGCATCCGGGCTCGGCAGCCGGCCGCGAAAGGCTTTATAAGCGTCGGCCGGCTCGCGGGAGCCACCCGCGGCGTAGATGGTTTCGCGCAGCCGCTTTGCCGTTGCCGGATCGAAAATGTCGCCGGTCTCCCTGAAGGCTTCGAACGCGTCGGCATCGAGCACTTCCGACCACATGTAGCTGTAGTAGCCGGCTGCGTAGCCGCCGCCCGAAAACACGTGACCGAAGTGGGGCGGGCGATGGCGCATGACAATCTCTTCCGGCATGCCGATCCGCGCCATCGATTGCGCTTCGAACGCGGCGGAATTGATCGCAGGAGCCAACGGTGGCAGTGAGTGAAAATCGAGATCGATAAATGCCGAGCCGAGGAATTCAACGGTGGCAAAGCCCTGATCGAAATTGCGCGCGGCAATGACCCGTTGCAGCAAAGCCTCCGGCATCGGTTCGCCGGTCTGATAGTGCAGCGCAAACTGCCGCAATATCTCGGGCTGCTCGAGCCAGTGTTCGTATAGCTGTGAGGGCAGCTCGACGAAATCGGTAGCGACGCTGGTGCCTGAAATCTGCGGGTAGGTGACGTTCGACAACAGACCATGCAGCGCGTGGCCGAATTCGTGAAATAAAGTGTGGGCGTCGATGAAGCTGAGGAGCGTCGGTTCGCCTTCGGCGCCTTTGGCAAAATTACAGACATTGATGATGAGAGGCCGAACGTCGCCGTCGAGCTTTTCCTGATCGCGCAACGACGTCATCCAGGCGCCGCTTTGTTTCGAAGGCCGGGCCAGGAAATCGCCGAAGAACAGGCCGATCTTGGCGCCGTCGCTCCCGCGTACTTCCCAGACACGCACGTCGGGATGCCAGACCGGCACATCGGTGCGCGGCGTGAACTGCAGGCCGAACAAGCGCTTTGCCGTATAAAAGGCCGCCTCGATCATGCGGTCGAGACTGAGGTACGGTTTGATCGCCGCTTCTTCGACGTCGCAACGCCGCTGGCGCAGCTTTTCCGCGTAGTAGCGCCAGTCCCAGGGCGCAAGTTTGAAATTGCCGCCTTCCTCCTGCACCAGCGCCTGCAGTGCGTCGCGATCGGTTTCCGCGCGGGCGCGCGCCGGCGACCACACTGTGTCGAGCAGATGACGGACCGCGTCCGGCGTTTTCGCCATGGCGTCGTCGAGCCGGTAATGGGCGAAGTCGTCATAGCCGAGCAGGCCGCCACGCTCGGCGCGCAGCTTCACCATCTCGGTAATAATCGCCTTGTTGTCGGTTGCGCCGCCATTGTCGCCGCGGCCGACGAAGGCGCGAAAGATCTTTTCGCGCAGATCGCGGCGTTGCGCGAATTGCAGGAATGGTTCGACGCTGGAGCGCGACAGCGTGACAACGCGGCCGTCGAGACCGCGCTCCTGCGCTTCCGACTTCATCGCTTCGCGCATGAAATCGGGCAGGCCGGCAAGCTCGGCTTCGCTTTCGAGTGACAGCGTGAAAGCCTGCTCGTCGGCCAGCAAGTTCTGGCTGAACGTCGTGCCCAGTGCCGCCAGGCGTTCGATAATTTCGGCAAGACGCTGCTTCGCCGTGCCATCGAGGGCGGCGCCGGCGCGGCGAAAAGTCGTGTGATAGCGTTTGAGCACCTGCTTTTGTTCGGCGTTGAGGCCGAGCGCATCGACTTGTTGCATCAGTGCGTCGATGCGCCGGAAGAGGTCGGCGTTGGTGCGGATCTTGTTCCAATGGCTCGCGCTTCGCGGCGCAAGCGCGCGCTCGATCTCCAAGAGCGCATCGTTGCTGTGGGCGCCAACCAGGAGATGGAAGACTGCGTCCACCCGCTCCAGCGCCTTACCGCTGCGCTCGAGCGCTGCGATGGTGTTGTCGAAGTCCGGTGGGTCTGAAGCAGCGGCGATGGCCGAAACCTCCGCCTCATGAGCGGCAAAGGCCCGGTCATAGGCCGGCGCGAAGTGCTCGGGTTTGACCTGGGCGAAGGGCGGAACCTCGTCTGGGGTCGCCCAACGCGTCAGTAGCGGATTTTCGATAAGGCTGGGAGCATTCATCGGGGGTCTTATCTGTGATCGGTGCAGCGGTGATATAAGTCATCGGCCAGCATAGCCAAAGCCGTAAGGACCAAGCCCGTGCCCCGTCATGCCAAATATGTCCCCCAAGGCGTTATTCCCGCGGTGCTGCAGCCATTCGCCGACGACCTGACAATCGACGAACGAAGCTTCCGCAAGCATCTGTCCGACGTGGCGGCGACGCCAGGCCTCTCGGCGATTACTGTCAACGCTCACTCAACCGAGGTCGCCTCCTGCACCTTCGACGAACAGCGCCGGGTCCTCGACATTGCGCAGGACGAAATCGGCGCTCGGCTGCCAATCGTTAACGGCGTATGGGCGGACGGCAGCCTTGAGGCGGCGCGCATCGCCCGCATGGCGGAGGACGGCGGCGCCTCGGCACTTCTGGTGTTTCCGCCGGACGCCGTTCACGCTCGGGCAATCGCCGGCCATGGCCATCGAGCATTTCCGCCGCATCGCCGATACGAGCAGCCTGCCGATCATTGCGTTCCAGTATCCGCTCACAACCGGACAGGGCTATCCGCGCGACACGCTCCTGAAGATGATCGAAGCGGTGCCAACCATCCGCGCCATCAAGGACTGGTCCGGCAACGTGCCGCAGCATGAGATGCACATCCGCGAACTACAGAGCCGCAATCCGCCGGTTAACGTGCTGACGACCCATAGCGCCTGGCTCCTCAGCTCGCTCTTGCTCGGCCGCAATGGCCTGCTCTCCGGGAGCGGCAGCGTGATCCCCGATTTGCAGGCGGCCTTGTTTCAGGCGGTCGACGCCAACGATCTCGCCGAGGCCAGGCGTCTTAACGACCGCATCTACCCGCTCGCCCGCGTGTTCTATGCCGAGCCGTGGGCGGACATGCACAACCGCATGAAGGAGGCGCTGGTGCTGCTCGGCCGGCTATCGCGCGCGGTCGTGCGGCCGCCCCTAGTGAAGCTCCAGCGCGCCGAGATCGACCGCATCCGGGCCGCTCTGGTCGAGACCGGCCTGCTTGGCGCCAAGGTTAGCCGCGACGCCGCCTGACGCCTTGATCTGGCCATCGGTTTCGAAGAAAGTGCCGCCGCCATGGACAAAACCGTCATCCAGCGTCCCCGCCGTATCGTCTGGCAGAACGTGCTGACCGTCGTCAGCGCGGCGATCCTGATCAGCGCCGAAGTGTTCGGCGCCGCTTTCGCCGGCAGCTGGGCGATCGCCAACCTGCTCGCGCTCGGCACCATCGGCGCACGTATTCTTGATGGCGTGTTCGTGTTGTGCGGCATCGTTGTGATGGTGCAGTTCGTCCGCGCGGCGAGCCGCGTCGAGCCGTTCACCGCGGACTAGAAACTGTCGTTGCAGTTGCTGCGGCGCGAGTGCCTTTACACTTCGTTAGAACTAAAACTCTTGCACGGCGTGGCCGATTAGCTTATTGGCGAAGACGCCCAATTTCGCACGTGCCTGTGGCCGTGTGTCGGTCGGTGGGCATCCGGACAAGAGGCCGGACAGCCGCCTAAGGAAGAGACCACTACTTCCTTAACTCCCGCGACCGGCAGCCGGAGGCGAAACCGGCATAGCCCGCTCTCAACGGGCGACGCGGCTTAAAGCAACGACGGAAGGGCTTTTTTGGTTACTGCCGGCGCCAATGCCGGGGACACCGGAAAGGCTTGTCCATCTTTGCCAGCAGTGCGGAACGGGATTTCCCTCATCCGGACCAAGGCAGCAATCACGGCGACGAGAGCGTTCCGCAATGGTGTGGAACAGCGATTGTCGCAGGAGGTTCACCTTGGCGGCTACGCCGCCAGCCGGATAGGGAGTAGCGTGGTCATGACCACACGCATCCGCGAATTCCTCAAGCAACGCAACGATTCTGGACCCTGCCTGGTGGTCGACCTCGATGTCGTCCGCGACAACTATCAAAGCTTCTCCAAGGCGCTGCCGGACACCAAGGTGTACTACGCGGTCAAGGCCAATCCGGCGCCGGAAATCCTCAAACTGCTAACTGGCTTCGGTTGCTGCTTCGACGTTGCATCACTGGCCGAGACGCACGACGTGTTGGCCGCCGGTGCGACCGCCGATCGGATCTCCTACGGTAACACGATCAAGAAGGAGACCGAGATAGCGGCGGCGTTTGCGCTCGGCGTTACGCTCTTTGCCGTCGACTGCGAGGCCGAGGTGGAGAAGGTGGCGCGGGCCGCACCGGGCAGCCGGGTGATCTGCCGCATTGTCTGCGACGGCTCCGGCGCCGAGTGGCCGCTGTCGCGCAAGTTCGGCTGCGAACCGGTCTATGCCGCCGATATCCTCGAACATGCTCACAAGCTCGGACTGGTGCCGCACGGCGTGTCGTTCCATGTCGGCTCGCAGCAGCACAACGTGGAAGCGTGGGATCGCGCGCTCGCCTCGACCGCGGCGGTGTTTCGCGCCTGCGCCGAGCGCGGAATTTCGCTCGCCATGGTCAATCTCGGCGGCGGCTTCCCGGCGCGTTATGTACGCAAGACGCCAAAGCTTGAGTCCTACGGCAAGGCGATCTTCCGCTCGCTGCGCAAGCACTTCGGCAACAATTTGCCGAACACCATCGTCGAACCCGGCCGCGGTCTCGTCGGCAATGCCGGCATGATCGAGGCGGAGGTGGTTCTGATCGCCAAACGCTCACCCGAGGATGAGGTCCGCTGGGTCTATCTCGATATCGGCAAATTTCACGGCCTCGCCGAAACCATCGGAGAATCGATCCGCTACCCGATCCGCACCACCAAAGACCGTGACGACACGGTGCCATGCATCATCGCCGGCCCGACCTGCGACAGCGTCGACGTGCTCTACGAAAAGACGCCGTATCCGCTGCCGGTGTCGCTTGCTATCGGCGATAAGGTGTTGATCGAAGCGGCGGGCGCCTACACCGCGACCTATTCGTCTGTCGGTTTCAACGGCTATCCGCCGCTCAGGCAATACGTGATCTGAGCGGACGCTGGTTCAGAAAACCCCGGGCGCAGAGCTGCGCTAACGTCACGCTGAAGCTCATTCTAGCCGGTCGTCCATTCTATATGGGCCCGGATTGCTTTGCGCTGCTCGTCGATCCAGCCATGCGGACGAGCCTTTTCAATCATCGCGGAAAGGTTCTGCTGCCACGCAGCGTCGTGCTCGACGTCCGGCCACCGGCGCAAGGCGTCCTCAAATATCCATGCGGTCTTGGCGTCGGCGATCTCGACTTTGCCGGCAACGGCGCTGCGGACGGCGTCGAGCTGAGAGTGCTCGCCTTCGATGACGAGTTTGAAGGCGCGGAAGTTGTCGCGGTCTTCCAGTTGAAGTCCGCCGGAGCTTGAGAATTTCAGGAACACGAAGCCCTCTTGCGCAGGTACATAAGTTCCCGGACACGCGCGCCACGTGATTTTGACGCTCGACATCCAGGACTTGCGATCATAGCATCGTCTACAGTGAAAACCATTGTTTCCATTCAAGTCCTTCGCGCCTTAGCCGCCATCGCAGTCGCAATCGCACATTTTGAATTTGATCTTACGCGAACACTTGGCGGTCCTGTCGGGTTGCCCAGCATGCGCGCCGGCGATGCGGGGGTGGATCTTTTCTTTGTTATCTCCGGCTTTGTGATGGTGTACGCGACTGGGCCGTACTTTGCCCGCGCCGGCGGACCATCCACGTTTTTCGTGCATCGGCTGATACGGATCGTCCCGATCTATTGGTTCGTTACCATTATTTACATCGTGCTGGCTGCGGCGGTCCCCGTCTTCGGCAAGAGCTACTCGATTGAATTTGCGGCCGCGTCGTTTTTCTTTGTTCCTTTTGCGCGCCCCGGCGGCGTCGTGCAGCCTCTCGTTGGCCAAGGCTGGACACTGAACTACGAGATGTTCTTCTACGTCATCTTTGCGTTCGCGGTTATCGGCACACGCCGAACGGCGGTGTTCGCTGCGTCCTGCGCATTGATCGTCATTGTCGTTGCCGGGAAGCTCGTCGCGCCGTTACCGCTGGCTTTTGCCTTTTGGAGCGACCCGATCATTATCGAATTTGTTTTTGGCATGCTGATCGCGCTCATCTACGTGGAGGGCGTGAGGCTGCCGAAGATAGTCAGCCTTGGTTTCATCATTGCGGGTCCGCTGTTGATTTTGGCGCTGTGGTCGTACCTGTCGGCCGACCCTGGGCTTCGGTTGGTGAGTTGGGGCGTTCCCGCTGCGCTTTTGGTGGCAGGCTCGACCTTGGGGTCCTTTTCGCCGAGTGGGTGGGCCTGGCGGGGGCTCGCCATGATCGGCGATGCGTCCTATGCGCTTTATTTATTTCATTCCTTTCCGATCCGAGCCGTTATTCATCTCGCTCGTGCCGGCGGCTTCGACCTGGCGGCAATCGCCTGGCCGCTTCTGATGATCAGCGTTTCATCGGCGGTGGGCCTGGCGTTAGCCATTCACTATGCGATTGAGCGTCCGGTAACGAAAGCGCTGCGAAGTTATATACGCGTTCCTCTGAGTAGGGAGGCGCGCGAATGCCTGGGAACCGGCGAAGTGCGATCGTAGACGGTCTTTGGAAATGGATTTGCCGCACGACCGCGCGGACGAGATAAATTGCTTCGCTTAACTCAGATCGATCACGCCTGCGTCGCCGCCTTCAGTTCCGAAAGCGAGCAGCGTGCCGTCCGCGTTCCAGGCGAGCGCGGTAACGGGCGCCGGGCCGGGCCTTTTGGCAAGAATCTCGGCGCCGTCATCGATGCGAACCAGAAGCACCATCCCGTCGCTAAAGCCGGTGGCGACGATCTCCTGGCGGGGATGGCAGGCGATGACTTCGACGCGGTGCTCGGACGGCGCCAACAGCCGCGGCTGTTTGCCAATCGGGCCATCTTTGGTCTGGAACGGCCATAGAATAAGTTGCGTCGAACCTGAGGTCGCGAGCCAATGGCCGTCTGCGGTCCAGCCGAACGAGGCCACGCGTGCCGCGTAACCCGACATGCGCATGTGCTTGCCGTCGGCAAGCCGCCAGCCGTGGAGCATCGGCTCCTGCATGGTGGTTACCAGAAAGCGGCCGTCGGGACTGACGGTGACGCCGAGATGCGAGCCCTTCCATTCGAGTTTTTCCGGCGTGGCCTGCAGTGCATTCGGAAACCAAAGGGTGGCGCCATTGTAGTGGGCGACGGCAAGGCGGAAGCCCTTCGGCAAGAAGGCCAGTCCGCCGACGGTCGAAGGCGCTTCGAACTCGCGCAGCTCCTTGGCCTGGACGAAAGCCATCTTGCCGGCAGACCAGGCGAAGGCTCTGTCCGGTCCGAGCGCGAGGTGATCGATCCAGCGATGCTTTGGGTCGATAGCAAGGGTGCGCGTTTCACCTTGCGCAGTCGTCGCTATAACCTTGCCGTCATCGCCGCCGCTGACGACGCGCTCGCTGTCGGAAGCCGTCGCGAGAATGGCGCCGCCGTGGACGTCAACGCGCAGCGGCTCGGCATTGGGCTCGACAAGCAGAAGACATTCCTCACCGAGGATGAATACCGCCGTGCGTCCAAGAAAATGGGCGCCGACGATCGCGCCGCCGGCCGCCACCGGGTGGGTTCGCTCGACGACCGAAACGGTGTCATTGCGGGCGTCTGTCATCGGGTGCGGCGCGGACAGACCAAGATCACGCGACGCAATTTTCGAATCCCTGCCGGATTGCCTGTTCCGGAAGATTGCGGCCGATGAAGACGATGCGGCTGTCGCGTTTCTCGTCGTTTTTCCAGGGCCGTTGATGGTCACCGTCCAGGATCATGTGCACGCCCTGGAACACGAAGCGCTGGTCATCATTCTTGAACGAAAGTATCCCCTTGCAGCGCAGGATATTTGGACCTTCCGTCTGCACCAGATTTTGCACCCACGGAAAAAACGTGTCGGGATTTAGCGGCTTATCGGTCTTGAGTGACACCGATTGCATGTCCTCGTCGTGGTAATGTTTGAGGCCGCCGGAATGAGCGTGATCGTGATCATGATGGTGGTCGTGACCGTGCCCATGATCGTGATGATGATGGTCGTGATCGTGGCCATCGCCTTCAAGGAACTCCGGCTCGATGTCGAGGATACGATCGAGATCGAAGGCGTTACGGCCCAAAACCTCGTCAAGCGCGATTTTGGCCCGCTCGGTCTTGTGCACTTTGGCATAAGGATTAATGGCGCGAATGCACGCCTCGACCTCGCTGAGTTGCCCGGGCGAGACGAGATCGGTCTTGTTGATCAGGATCACGTCGGCGAATGCAATCTGGTTCTTGGCTTCCGGGGCGTCCTTCAGCCGGTCGTTGAGCCACTTGGCATCGGCGACCGTGACCACCGCGTCGAGCTTGGTCCGGCGCCCGACATTCTCGTCGATAAAAAAAGTCTGCGCCACCGGCGCCGGATCGGCCAGCCCCGTGGTCTCGACGATGATAGCGTCGAACTTGCCCTTGCGCCGCATCAGCCCGTCGAGGATCCGCACCAGGTCGCCGCGTACGGTGCAGCAGATGCAGCCGTTGTTCATCTCGAACACTTCTTCGTCGGCGCCGACGACGAGGTCGTTGTCGATGCCGATCTCGCCGAATTCATTGACGATGACCGCGTATTTCTTCCCATGCGGCTCCGAGAGGATGCGGTTGAGCAGCGTGGTTTTGCCGGCGCCAAGGTAGCCGGTCAGCACCGTGACGGGGATTTTTTCGGGCGAAATCGGTTCGGACATGCGGACCCTCCTGCGCCGGGTATATAGGCGATCCGATGGCGGGCCAAAACCCTCAGTTTTGTGGCGGCAAAGGTAAGTTTAGTGCCGGTCGCGTGCGGCGGCGCTGATGGCATTGAGCATCGCCGCAGGGTCCTTCTTGAGCACACCGCGCACCGATTGCTGGCCGCCGATCTCTCCCATTTCGCGCTGGCGTCCGATCGTCCCCGCAGTCATCACCGGTTCGACGCCAAGTTCGCGCAGGGTCGCGGCGACCTCTTCCATTTCCGCTGCCCGCCGTTCGCCGTGGCTAGCCATGCGTTCGAGGTTGTAAGGAACAACCTTCGACCAATCGAGGCCGGGGTAGTTATTCTTCAGCGACGCGGCGACCTCCTCCACCACGCCGGCGCGCGCAGCCGCAAGGAAGCACTCGAGCGTCAGTGCCTCGATCCCCTTGATCATGACGCTGCGCACCATCTTGATCGCTGCGGCGGCACCAACTTCAGCTCCGGCGACGGTGACGCGCATGCCGAGCGCGCCCAACACCGGCACGGCGGCTTCGGCGTGAGGGCCGGCGATCAGCATCGGCGTCTGATGGCGCGCCGAGTGAATCGCGGCGATCACGGCGACGTCGACGAAGCGTGCGGCGTCGCCGAGGAGTTTTGCCGCTTCCTTTTTGCGGCCCGGCGAGACCGAATTGATGTCGAGCAAAAACGGTTCGCCGGCGAGATGCGGCGCGACCGATTGCACCGCCTCGATACTGGAAGCGGCAGTCACGGCGGAGATGACGATGTTGGCGTCGTGCACGGCGTCGGCGGCCGAACCCGCGCAACGCACGCCGATCGAGTCGGCAGCATGCTTGAGGCGCTCGCCCTCAGCGCGCGGAAACAGGATGTCCCATGCCGAAATGCGCTCGATGCTGGTCTCGCGCAGACCGGCCGCGATCGCTTGGCCGGCTTCGCCAAAGCCGATGAAACACAGAGCCGGCTTCACCTCAGGCATTCTCGCCCTCTTTTGTCCGGTCGACCCTCGCCGATGATGGCAGGACCGGTATATGGTCGGCAATCCTGCCTTGATCCATCGTTAACCCGGACCTTCTCCATGAAACCTCTTTCCTGCCGTGAGCGGCTTGAACAAGCGCTGGCGCGCATCGCCGACCCGAAGGGGGAGGGGTCGCGCGCCTGCCTCACGGTCTATGACGGCCCCGCGCGCGCCGCAGCCGATGCGGCCGATGCCCGAGCCGCTCACGGCATCTCGCTCGGACCGCTCGACGGTTCGATCGTCAGCATCAAGGATCTGTTCGACGTGGCCGGGGAGCCGACCCGCGCCGGCTCGAAAATTCTCGCCGATGAGGCCAAACCCGCCGCAAGCGACGCGCCGGTGGTCCGGCGGTTGCGCGCCGCCGGCGCTGTGATCGTGGCAAAGACCAACATGACGGAATTCGCCTTGGGCGGGATCGGCGCCAATCCGCATTTCGGTACTCCGGGGAATCCAGACGATCGCACCCGCGTTCCTGGCGGCTCCTCGTCCGGAGCTGCCGTCACCGCTGCCGACGGCATGTGCGAGATCGCGATCGGGACTGATACCGGCGGCTCGGTGCGCATTCCGGCGGGGCTGTGCGGCATTGTCGGTTTCAAACCGAGCCGGCAACGCGTCCCGACCGACGGCGCTTTCCCCTTGAGCACTACGCTCGATTCCATCGGCCCGCTGGCGCGCAGCGTCGCCGATTGCGCCAGGGCCGACGCCGTCTTGTCGGGTGAAGACTTTGCCTCGCTCGAGCCGATCCCCCTGGCCGGGCTTCGCTTCGGCATTGCGCAAGGCTTGCCGCTCGAAGCGCTGGACGAAACCGTGGCCGCCGCCTTCGCCGCTGCGCTGAAATCGCTGGGTGCGGCTGGTGTGCGGCTCACCGACGAAGCTTTGCCGTTGCTGGAGGAGATGCGTCAGGTCAATGCCTATGGCGGCATCGTACAGCCGGAGGCTTGCGCCATTCATCGCGACCGGATCAAACGGCGCGCCGGCGATATTGACCCGAATGTGCGCGTGCGGCTTGAGCGCGGTTGCGCAGTTTCGGCGGCCGACTACTTCGACATGATGCGGGCACGGACGCGTCTCGTCCGCGCCATGGATCAGTGGTTGGCGGCGTTCGACATCCTAGTGATGCCGACGACGCCGATCATCGCCCCGACAATGGCGGAGGTGACGGGCGCCGAGAACTACGCCACGCGCAACACCCTGGTGCTGCGTAACACCTCGGTCGGCAACTTTTTCGACCTGTGCGGTATCTCGCTGCCGCTGAAGGCAAAGCTTCCGGTCGGTCTGATGCTGATGGCGCGCAACGGCCATGACCGCATGCTGCTCCGCATAGCCGCCGCGGTGGAGAAAGTGCTGGCAGGTTGACGATTGCGGCCGGACATCACCTCGCGACGTTTTCGCGCTTGTGACCGTGCAAATAAATCCGGCATCATGGGCTAAATGCGGACGGGAAGAGCTATGGGAGGATTGCTATGAGCCGTAAATTCAAGTCGAATTCGCTGCGGGTAACCCGCCGGAGCTTTTCCGCCGCCTTGGGCGCGGGCTTGGTCGCCGGGGTCGCGCCCTTCAACATTGTGCGCGCCGAGGGTGGTCCGCTCAAAGTTGGCGTCCTGTTGCCGCGCTCCGGTTTCGAAGCCGGTATCGGCGAGGACTGTCAGCGCGCCGTCGACATCGCGCCGGCTATTTTCAAGTCGATGGGTCTGCCGGATCTCACGATCATTAACGGCGATACCGAATCGAATGTCGACACCGCCCGCGCCCGTGCCGAGAAGCTGATCGGCGAGGGCGCGCAGGCTTTGGTCGGCTCGTTCGATTCCGGTCAATCGTCGGCGATTGCCCAGGTGGCCGAACAAAAGGGCATCCCGTACGTCATCAATATCGCTGCCGCGCCGCAGATCACCGAGCAAGGCTACAAGTTCGTGTTTCGGAATTTCCCGACCGCCCCGATGATTCTGCGTGACGCTTTCACCGACCAGAAGACGGTGTTCGCCGAAGTCGGGGCGGCTCCGAAGTCAGTCGTTTTCATGCATGTCAACGACACTTTCGGCACAGCGATGAGCAAAGGCATCGGCGCGGTCATGCCGAAGTTCAACATGCCGTACACGATCGCCGAAGAGATCGCCTACGATCCAACGGCGCGCGATCTTTCCGTCGAGGTGGCGAAGGCAAAAGCAACCAAAGCGGACGGACTGCTCGTCGTCAGCCGCCTGAACGACGCGATCCTGCTCACGCGCGAACTCATCAAGCAGCGCTGGACGCCGCAGGCGATCCTCAGCATGGGGCCGGGCTTCTACGAGAACCAGTACATCAAGACGCTGGGCAAATATGCGGATGGTCCGATCACCTTCGCGCCCTGGTACGATCCGCACAAAAAGCTCACAAAGGTACTCGATGCGGCGCTTGCCAAGCGCTATCCGGGGGTCAACCTCAACACCAATCACGTCTTCACCTTCGAGGCGCTCCTCGTGGTCGCTGACGCTTTCAAGCGTGCCGGGTCGACGGATCCTAAGAAGCTGGCCGACGCCATCCGCACCACGAACATTACCGACAATGTCAGTATCGGACCGGGCATCCAGTTTGACGCCAAAGGCCAAAATGACAAAGTGCGGCAAGGCGCGTTTCAAAACCGCGGCAGCAAACTGGTCACGATCGCGCCGCCGGAAGCGGCCGAAGGCAAGCCGGAATGGCCGCTTCCCGCCTACCAGAGCCGCAGCTAAGCCCGTTCTGTGGCGTTCGACGTCTATCTCAACGTCGTTGTCGGCGGAGTTTTGACCGGCCTGGTTTATGGCCTGTTGGCGCTTGGGCTATCGGTCATTTTTGGTGTTGTGCGCGTCGTTAATTTCGCCCACGGCGAAATGATGACCATCGCGATGTTCATCGCCGTGGTGTTGTTCTCCACCTTCCATCTTGATCCGCTGATCTTGCTGGTGCCAATCGCGGCGGTGATGTTCGTATTCGGCTATGTTTTGCAGATCGGCCTGATCAATCCCTTCATCAGGCGGCCCGAGCATACGCAGTTTCTGCTTTTGGTGGCCGTTGGGCTTATCATCGCCAACGGTCTCCTGATCATCTTTGGTCCCGATGCCCGCTCGGTGCAGACATCGTACGCGCTCGACAGCATCCAGATCGGCTCGCTGATCGTCGACACCTCGAAGATCTATGCCAGCCTGGCCGCGATCGCGTTTACCGCCGCGCTGTTTGCCTTCTTTCGCTTCACGCTCATTGGCAAGGCGATCCGCGCCTGTGCCGACAATTACACCGGCGCACAGGTCGTCGGACTTGATGTCAAACGTCTCTACGCGCTCACCTTCGGGATCGGGGCGGCATGCGTCGGCGCTGCCGGCTCAATGCTCACGTTGCTCATTGATGCGACCCCGATGCTCGGCCCGAGCTACACGCTCCTTGCTTTCGTTATCGTCATTACCGGTGGCCTTGGCTCGATGCCCGGCGCGCTCCTTGGCGGCGTTCTGGTCGGCGTCACCGAGGCGCTCGCCGGACTTCTGTTCACGCCTTCCGCCAAGAGCATGTTCGCCTTCGCGATCCTCGTCCTGGTGCTGCTGTTCCGGCCGCAGGGGCTGCTCGGCAAGAGGCTGGCATGATGGCGCGATTGAGCGCCGGCCTGTCGCGCCGCGGCGCCATACTGCTTGCGGTATTGTTTGCCGCCTTCCTGGCTGCGCCGTTCATCGTCAACGACTATCTGCTCACGGTTCTGATTCTCATTCTCTACTTCGCTTATGCCGGCCAGGCCTGGAATATTATGATGGGCTTTGCCGGACAGCTGTCGCTCGGCCACGCAATCTATATCGGTCTCGGCGCTTATGTGGCGGCGACGCTGTTTATCCGCTTCGGCATCAGCCCTTGGCTGGGTCTGCTCGCGGCGATGCCAGTTGCTGCGGCCTGCGGGGCGATCATCGGATTTCTCGCTTTCCGCTTTCGCGTCGCCGGCGTTTATTTCGCTATTCTGACCATCGCCTTTGCCGAATTCGCCCGCATCGGCTTCGATCACCTTGATTTCGTCAACGCCTCGGGCGGGTTGTTCCTTCCAGTCAAACAGAACATACACAATAATCCGTGGCAGCTTCGCGGCGACCCGCGGATGTTCTACTACGTCATCCTGTTCGCGACGTCGCTCCTCTTAGTCCTCTGCCATCTGCTTATTCGAAGTCGCATCGGCTATTTCTGGCTCGCGATCCGCGAGGATGAGCAAGCGGCGCGCGCGACCGGCATCGATACGTTCCGGTACAAGATGTACGCCGTCATGGTGTCTGCGGCGGCGACTTC
The DNA here is from genome assembly GCA_963791955.1 of uncultured Alphaproteobacteria bacterium. Classification (GTDB taxonomy): domain Bacteria; phylum Pseudomonadota; class Alphaproteobacteria; order Rhizobiales; family Xanthobacteraceae; genus BOG-931. The sequence goes on along the minus strand of CAWBUO010000008.1, from coordinate 129,063 downwards.
GTTTGCCGGTGTGTTCTACGCGTTTTTCTATAACAACCTTTTTCCCGAGCAGGTCTTCGGCATTTCGCGCTCGATCGAGATCATTCTCGGGCCAATCATCGGCGGCGTCGGCACATTGTTCGGGCCGATCCTCGGCGCATTCGTGCTGACCGGGCTTGCCGAAGCTCTCAATTCCGCGATGACTACATCCGGCGTTGAGCTGCCCGGCGCGACGCAGGTATTTTACGGCATTTGCCTTCTGCTGGTGGTCGCTGCGCTGCCTAACGGGGTATGGCCCCCTCTGGCGCGGCTGCTTCGTGTGAATGCGAGCAGTAAATGACCTCGCTCCTGAAACTCGATGCGGTCAGCAAGCGCTTCCGCGGCCTTATTGCCGTCGACCGGGTTAGCTTCGCGGTGCCGCAGGGCGAGATTTTTGCCGTGATCGGTCCAAACGGCGCCGGCAAGACCACATTGTTTAATCTGATCGCTGGCGCGATGCCGCCAGACGGCGGCTCGATCGTGTTTGCAGGCCAGCCGATCCAGGGTCTGCCACCGGACGCGATCTGCCGGCGCGGGCTTGCCCGAACGTTTCAGATTGTGCGGCCGTTTCCGGCGCTCAGCGTCGAGGACAACGCCATCATCGGCGCCTTACAGCGTCACCACGATGTTGAAACCGCGCGGGCGCGTGCCCGGACGTTGCTGCAACAGCTCGATCTGTTCGACAAGCGGCACCGTCTTGCAGCGACGCTGACCTTGCCGGACCGCAAACGGCTCGAAGTCGCCCGCGCGCTCGCGACCGAGCCGCAGCTCTTGTTGCTCGATGAAGTTATGGCGGGGCTGCGGCCGATCGAGACCGACCGCATGGTGGCTATCCTGCGGGCGCTCAACCGCGACAGCGGCTTGACGATCCTGTTGATCGAGCACGTGATGCGCGCGGTGATGGCGCTTGCCTCCCGCGTGCTGGTGCTCGACCACGGCACGGCAATCGCTACCGGTGCGCCGGACGCGGTCGTGCGCGATCCGGCGGTAGTGCAATCCTATCTTGGCGTCGAGGCGATATGATCCTGCGCGTCGAAAACCTTGACGTGTTCTACGGCGACGTCCAGGCGCTCGATTCGGTGTCGCTGGAAATTGACGAAGGCGCCGTCGTCGCCATCGTCGGCGCCAACGGCGCCGGCAAGACGACTCTGATCCGGTCGCTCGCCGGAATGCTGCCGCAAGCGCGCGGCAGTGTTGCGTTTCGCGGCACCGATATTTCGCGCTGGCCGAGCCATCGCGTCTGTGACCTCGGACTGGGCCAGGTGGCAGAGGGCCGGCAGGTGTTTCCGACGCTTTCCGTAGCAGAGAACCTCGACATCGGCGGCATGCTGCCGCGCGCCCGCGCGCTGCGTGCCCAGAATTGTGAACGCGTTCTGGCAATGTTTCCGGTACTCGCCGAGCGGTCGCGGCAACCGGCTGGCACGCTCTCCGGCGGCGAGCAGCAGATGCTTGCCATCGGCCGCTGTTTGATGGGAGCGCCGCAACTCATCATGTTCGACGAACCCTCGCTCGGGCTTGCGCCGAACATTGTTCACAGCGTGCTGAGCACCATCCGCGAACTCAACCGCGAGGGGATAACCTGCCTGCTGGTCGAGCAGAATGTGGCGCTCTCGCTGAAGCTCGCGAGCCGCGCTTATGTGCTGGAAAATGGCCGGGTGACATTGTCTGGAACCGGCGCGCAGCTCTTGGCAGACGACCGCGTCCGCAGTGCCTATCTCGGGCTGTAGCGCGACGGCCGGTGAAGCGATCCATGGGCGGGCGACTGGATTGCTGCGCCGCGCCTCTCTTTACTTGCGAAGGCAAAATCGTCAGAACGAGCGACGCAGCTGCGTCATAATATACGACAGTGCCGTTGCCCGGGTGCTCAGTGGCGCCAGTGGGAAAGCCTGTCGCAGTCGCTTGTAAACGTCCGCCGCCGTCGGCGCCTCGAGGTCAGCAAGCGCTGCCGCCATGGCGCGGGCCATGTCGGCATCGGGCTGCCCGCTCAGGGGCGCCGGCACCAGCGTGACGTCACCGAAGGGCACCGGCGGTTGTACGCGTAGCGTAATACGGCGAGGACCCATCGGCGGCGCTCCAAAAGAGATGACAGCCGCATCCCAACCCGCCACTTTTACTAAAGTTCCATCGGTGCGGTTGCGGCCGCTACTTCTTCCCATTACCTATTGATCGATCTGCATATTTGGTTCCTGCCAACCCACATTTTTGTTCGGAGATGCTACGTTATGAAGCTTTATTACTGGCCCGGCGCCTGCTCGCTGTCACCGCATATCGTGTCGCGTGAGGCCGGGATCGAACTTCAACTCGCGCAATTGGATCGTACCGAACGAAAGACCGCAGACGGGACGGTGCTATCGAGCGTCAATCCCAAGAACCAGGTGCCGGTTCTCGAATTGGACGACGGTCAGGAGCTTACCGAGGGACCGGTGATCGTACAGTATCTGGCTGACCGCAAGCCGGGCTCCGACCTCCTGCCGGCAGTCGGCACGATGGAACGTTACCGCGTTCAGGAATGGCTGAACTTCGTCACGTCGGAATTGCATAAGACCTTTGGTCCACTGTTTCGTCCGACTACGCCCGAGGAGTTCAAGACAATCTCCCGGGATTATCTCGGCCAACGCTTCGACTGGATCGACAAGCAGCTCGCCGGCAAAAAGTACCTGACCGGCGACAAGTTCACGGTCGCCGACGCCTACCTGTTCACGGTGGTGCGTTGGTCGCCGCGGGTCGGCATCGATCTCGGCAAATGGCCGAACATCAAAGCCTATATCGAACGGATCACCGCGCGCCCGAAGGTGCAGGAAGCGCTAAAAGCCGAGGGCTTGCTGTAGCCCAGCCGGCAGATTTTAGCCGACGGCAAGCACTTCGCGCATCGGCCCCTGTCCTTTGAGCTGCAAACGATAGAAGTCGGCGTAGCGGCCGCCTTTTCGCAGCAGCTCATCGTGGCGGCCGGACTCTACAATCGCTCCATCCTGCACCACGAGGATACTGTCGGCATGCATGATGGTGGCAAGCCGATGCGCGATAACAAGAGTCGTGCGGCCTTTGCACAGCTCTGCGATCGCGTCCTGAACATGGTGCTCGGACTCCGAATCGAGCGACGCCGTCGCCTCGTCGAGCAGGATGATCGGCGCGTTCTTGATCAGCGCCCGCGCGATGGCGATGCGCTGCCGCTGTCCGCCGGACAATTGCATGCCGTGCTCGCCGACCGGCGTGTCGTACCCGGCGGGAAAACTCAGGATGAAGTCGTGCGCGTGCGCGGCCTTGGCCGCGGCGATGATCTCCTCCTCGCTGGCGCCGACTCTGCCGAGGGCGATGTTCTCGCGGATCGTTCCGCGGAACAGCTGGACGATCTGGCCGACATAGGCGATCTGCCGGCGCAGCGAGCCGCGTGACACCGTGGCGATGTTCTGGCCGTCGATCAGGATGCGTCCGGTCTCGATGTCATAGAAGCGCAGGATCAGATCGAGCATGGTCGATTTGCCGCCGCCGGAAGGGCCGACCAGAGCGGTCACCCGGCCCGGCTGCGCCAGAAAGCTGATGTCGCACAAGACCGGCGTGCCGGGACGGTAGGCGAAGCTTACGTCGACGAACTCGAGCCGTCCGGCCGTGAGCTTGAGCGGTGGGTGGTCGTCGTCGGCCTGCTCACCCGGTGGACTGTCGATGACCTCGTAAAGAACGCGAACGCCCACGAGGCTGTTGTTGAGTTCGATGTTGAGCCGCGCCAGACGCTTTGCCGGCTCGTAGGCGAGCAGGAACGCCGCCAGGAACGACACGAATTGGCCCGGCGTTGCGCCGCCCTCAATGCCGCGCCAGCCGCCGTAAATCATCGCCAGCGCGACGGCACAACCGCCCAACGTCTCCATTAACGGGCTGGCGCGAAAAGCAACACGCGCCATCTTGTTGGCTTGAGCTTCGACGGCCTTGACACTTGTGCCGAGCCTTCGCTGCATCTCGCCCTCGAGCGTGAAGGCCTTGACCATGCGCATGCCCTGCAGCGCTTCCTGCATGGTCTCGATGGTGCGAGTGCTGCCGGTGAACTGCAGTTGCGCAATGTTGCGTACCCGCCGGATCATCTTGCGCAGAAACAGCAACGCCGGCGGTGCAACGATCAGCCCGCCGAGCGACATGATCGGATCCTGGATCACCATCACGACCGAGAGACCGATCAGCGACATCAGATCCCGGCCAATCGCGGTGATCATGAGATTGATCACTTGCGCCACCGCGGTGGCGCCCGTGGTGAGCCGGGCAATGAACTCTGAAGAATGGCGATCGGCGAAGTATGTAATGTTTTCCCGCAACAGCTTGTCGAACATACGTTGCTGGTTATCGGCGACGATGCGGTTGCCGATCGCCGACATCATCACCGCCGAGCCATAGGTCGCCAGACCTCTGGTCGCAAAGATCACCATGGTAAGGACGCCGATGATGACGATGCCCTGGAAATTACGATGAACGTACGCCTCGTTGGTCATCGTGCCGAGCAGGTAGGCGCTTAGCGCAGTGCCGGCGGCGGCCACCCCCATCAGTGCGAAAGCAATCAGATAGCGCGGCCGGTGCGTCCACGCCTCGTCCACGAGCAAACGCCGAATCAACGAAAGGGTAGGGTAGGCGTCCGAGAGTTCGGCCTCGTCAGCGCGTTCGGCCTTGTCAGATTTCATACGCGATCCGTTAACGTCCCGCGGGGCCGAAATGCGCGAGGCGCCCCGATGGGTTCAATGCCCGGATGAGGCGGATTTATCAAGCCATTTCGGCACTGCTGTGGCCGCTCAAACCACGCTAGCGCGAGACGGCGGGCGTGAACTTTTCGCCTTGATCGCCCCGCATCAGCTCGCGCGTCAGCAGTGCGCGTTCCCATGCTAGCGCATGGCTGACAATCGTAGACAGATCATCGAAACGCGGCGTCCAACCCAGCGTCTCGCGTGCCCGTCGGGAACTCGCAACAATGCTTGCAGGATCGCCGGCGCGGGGCGGCGCGATATCGACTTTGAAATCGACGCCCGAGACTCGCTTGACCATCTCCACAACTTCGAACACCGAGAAGCCATGGCCGTAGCCGCAATTCAGTGTCAGGCTCTGTCCGCCCGCGCGCAGGTAGCGAAGCGCGTCCGAATGAGCACGAACAAGGTCGCTGACGTGAATATAGTCGCGGATGCAGGTGCCATCCGGTGTCGGATAGTCAGTGCCGAAAACGTCGATCTTGGGGCGCAGGCCTAACGCCGTTTCGGCTGCGACCTTTATCAGATGAGTTGCGGCCTTGGCCGTTTGTCCGCTGCGGCATTGCGGATCGGCGCCGGCGACGTTGAAATAGCGGAGCACCACATGGCGCAGACCATGGGCGCGGCTCGCATCGCGCAACATGATTTCGCTCATGAGTTTCGACCACCCATAGGGCGAGATCGGCATCGTCGGCGAATCTTCCTGCACCGGAATTTCCACCGGATTGCCGTATACGGCAGCGGTCGACGAAAAGATGAAATACCGCACCCCGTTGTTCACGGCGCATTCAATCAGAGCGCGCGAATTGACCGTGTTGTTGCGATAGTACGCCAACGGATCGCGAACCGAATCGGGAACCACGATCGAAGCGGCGAAGTGGATGATGGCTTCGATGCTATGGTCGCGAAGAAGCTTGGCGACGAGCGCCTGGTCGCCGGTGTCACCGACGAAGAGCGGCGCCCCCGTGGGGACGGCCCACTCGTAGCCGGTGGACAGGTTGTCGAGGACGATGACCGATTCGCCGGCATCGAGCAGCTCGAGCACCATGTGACTGCCGATATAGCCGGCTCCGCCGGTAACGAGGACCGTCATAATTTCAATCTTCCCACAGCACGACGCGGCTTATCTCAGGTTGATGAAGGCCTCGTTAGCTGATCCGCGGTGAACTTGCGGACACAGTGGCGAGTGCCTCGCGGGTCGCGGCGAGAACTTCCTCCGGTGTGAGGTCGCGCATACAGCGGTGATGGCCGACGCGGCATACCGGCTTGTGACACGGCCGGCAAGTAAGCTCGGTTTTCGCCTGCAGGACCGCGGCGAGTGGATTGAGCGGCGCCCAATGCCACGGGCTGGTTGGGCCGAAAATTCCGATCGACGGTGTGCCAAGCGCGGCGGCAACGTGGAGCAGGCCCGAATCGTTGGAGACGGCCACCGAAGCTGCAGCGAGGGCAAAAATGGCCTCGCGCAAATCATTTCCCGTCAGATCGCGGGCCTCGCTGTCGCCGACGATCTCGGTTGCCAAAGCCTTCTCGCCCGGGCCGCCGAGAACCCAAACGGCGAAGCCGTCGCCGAGCAGCCGGCTCGCCAACTGGGCATAGGAGGTGCCCGGCCAACGCTTCGAAGGCCCGACCGCGCCGGGCGCAAACGCCACCACCGGCCGCCCGTCGTCCATCAAACCGCGTCGATTGCGCCATGCGGCCACCTCGGCGGCTGCAACTTTCAGCTTGGGAAGCGGCCATGCATCGCGTGGCTCGGCGCCGCGAGGTAGCGCCAGCATGGCGCAGCGATCCACCATCCGCGGCAATTTACGTTCCCCGAAACGCAAGTCATTGAGCAGGAATACGCGTCCCTCGCCGAAGAATCCCACGCGCTCCGGAATGCCGGCGAGAAATGGCGCGAGTGCCGATTTCCAGGTTCGCGGCATGACAAGCGAAGTGCCGTAGCCTTCGCGCTTGAAGCGCTTGGCAAGCGCATTCTGCTCGGCGAGAGCGAGCCGGCTGCGTGGTAAGTCCCATACGATGGTTTGCCGAAGCCCCGGCATGTAATCCGCAAGTGGCGCACACAGCGTCGTCGCCAACATATCCACCGGCCGATCGGGATAGCGCTGCCTCAACAGCGTCACGACCGAATGGCAACGAACGAAATCGCCGATCCACATGTATGGCACGATCAGGATCGGGCTGCCGCTGGCTGGCCTAGGATCCTGGTCGGTCAAGGGTAGTTCTGAACTTTCGTTCAAATGTAATGATGAATTATCATTCATTTTATATGTCGTGCCGGTCGCTTCAGCGTGGTCCTTTGGGGGACGAGTGTTGCGTCAGGATTGAGACTGAGGCAAACGGGGACAACGGCAACCTCATACGGTGTCACGGCGTCGATGTTGTTGGTCACCGGCGGGGCCGGCTTCATCGGATCGAACGTGGTGGCGAGCCTTAACGAGGCTGGACGCTCGGACATTGCGGTCAACGACATCCTCGGCGCTGACCGCAAGTGGCGAAACCTCGCCGGGCGGCAACTCGCCGACTTCGTCCCGACGGCCGACCTGACGCGCTGGCTTGAGGGGCGCAAACTCGATGCCATCGTGCACCTGGGCGCCATCTCCTCGACCACGGCCACCGACGCCGATCTCCTCATGGAGAACAATTTCAGGCTATCGCTGCGCCTGTTCGATTGGTGTGCTGCGACACGCACGCCCTTCATCTACGCCTCCTCAGCTGCCACCTATGGCGACGGCAGCGCAGGCTTTTCCGATGACTGGTCGGCGGCATCGCTCAATCGGCTTAAGCCTTTGAACCTTTACGGCTGGACCAAGCATCTGTTCGACCTCGCCGTCGTTGAACGCGTTGCCCGCAACGACAAACTGCCGCCGCAATGGGCCGGGCTAAAGTTCTTCAATGTCTTCGGTGCCAACGAATACCACAAAGGCGAGATGATGAGTCTGGTGGCGAAGCGTTTCGATGACGCCAAGGCCGGCAAGCCGATCCGGCTGTTCAAATCATATCGCGCCGGCGTCGCCGACGGCGAGCAGAAGCGCGATTTTATTTACGTCGACGATGCGGTTGCTGTCGTGCGCTGGCTGCTTGAGACACCCGCGGTATCGGGCATCTTCAACGTCGGCACCGGCAAGGCGCGAAGTTTTCGCGATCTCATGTCGGCTATGTTGGCGGCACTCGGCCGCGAGCCGAATATCGAATACATCGAGATGCCGGAGACGATCCGCGGCGCCTATCAATATTTTACCCAAGCCGAGACCGGAAATCTGCGCCGCGCCGGCTTTCGTGCCGATTTCGCTACCCTGGAAGACGGGGTCAAACGATACGTGACCGGCTATCTCGATCGCGCCGATCGTTATCGGTAAAGGATCGCGGGGCGGACGGGGCAACAGCATGTTCGACTTCGAAGAGGCGCTGCGGCTCATCGGCAAGCAGACCGTTCTTTGTGTCGGCGACGTCATGCTCGACGATTTCGTCTATGGCGATGTCACGCGCATTTCTCCGGAAGCGCCGACGCCGGTTCTGAAGGTCAAGCACAACGCGGTTGAAATCGGGGGCGCCGGCAACGTCGCACGCAATATCGCCGCGCTTGGCGCGCAGTGCATTTTTGTCGGCCTGGTTGGCAACGACGAGGCCGGCCAGGTCTTGCATGATGCGCTCGCCAAACTCGGATCAATCGTCCCCGAACTTGTGGTCGATCAGGCGCGGCAAACAACGCGCAAGGTGCGTTTCGTTTCTGAACACCACTCGGCGCATTTGATGCGGGCCGATTGGGAAACAGAGGGGCCCACGAGCGCGGAAAGCCAGTCGGCGATGATTGCCTGTGCCGAAGCCGCGATGCCCAAGGCGGGCGCAGTAATATTGTCCGACTATGCCAAGGGGGCTCTCACGCCACGCGTCATTCGCGCCGTCATCGAAAAGGCGCGACAGCTGGGGAAGCCGGTCATCGTCGATCCGAAAGGGCACGACTACCAAGTCTATCGCGGCGCAACACTGATCACTCCCAACAGCAAGGAACTGGCAGCGGCGGTCCACCGGCCGGTTGCGAACGAAGCGGACGTAGCGGCGGCCGCGGCTGAGCTTGCGCATATGGTCGGCAGCGAAGCCGTGCTGGTCACCCGCAGCGAAGAAGGCATGAGTCTTCACGTGGAGGGGGCCGCTCCGATCCACGTTCGCGCTTATCCGGTCAAGGTGCGCGATGTCTCCGGCGCCGGAGATACCGTTGCGGCGGTGATGGCGGTGCTGCTGGCGATGAAGACACCGTACGAATTTGCCATGCGCGCCGCCAATGCTGCCGCGGCAGTTGTGGTCGGCAAACGCGGCACGGCAACCGTTTCTCTCTCGGAATTGCGCAGCCGCATCCTGCCGGCCGCTTCGCTTGCGCCCGAGGAGAAGATCGTGTTCGACTGGTCGGTGCTCGACGAACGGCTCGGCGAATGGCGCCGGCACGGACTGCGCGTCGGTTTCACCAACGGCTGTTTTGACCTTCTTCATCGCGGTCATGTCAAGCTGCTTGCCGAGGCACGCGCTGCCTGCGACCGTTTGGTGGTGGGACTCAACAGTGACGCCTCGACGGCGCGCTTGAAGGGCAAAGGCCGGCCGATTAATCCCGCTGAAGGCCGCGCAGAGGTGCTCGCGGCGCTCGAGGCCGTCGATCTTGTGGTCGTATTCGAGGAGGATACGCCGCTTGAACTGATCAAGCGTGTAAAGCCGGGTGTGCTCGTCAAAGGCGCCGATTATCGGCTGGACGAGGTAGTCGGCCGCGAACTGGTGGAGACTGCGGGCGGCGACATTGTTCTGGTCGACCTGGTGCCGGGGCACTCGACGACGGGCTTGGTGCTTCGTTCGGCCGAATCGGCCGAACCTCAGGTTCGAGCGACCAATCCGGCTGAGGCCAAGTAACCGAATGACTGCAGCTGCGATGGTGGCCGGCTTCGATCGCCGGCGCTGGGCCAAGGTGGCCGATTGGCTCGCGGTCGGGGTCGCGGTAACGCTGCCGTGGTCAACGAGCGCCACCGCAATCCTTATCACCGCGTGGCTGATCGTGATCCTCGCGACCTTGAATGTCGCGTCGCTCCGGGAGGAACTCGCGACCGCTGCCGGCCTGCTACCCGTTTTGCTGTGGGTGCTGGCAGCTATCGGTATGTTGTGGGCTGACGTCAGCTGGGCCGAGCGCCTTGGCGGTCTCGGTAAGTTCCACCGGCTGCTTGTGATTCCCCTGCTGTTCATGCAGTTCCGGCGCTCCGAGAACGGCATTTGGGTTCTGTACGGATTTTTTGTCTCCGTAGTCGCCCTGCTGCTGGTGTCCTGGGGCCTGGCGGTCATTCCTGGTCTGCCATGGCGCGGGCGAATGGTGGGCGTTCCGACCAAAGACTACATTTTTCAGAGTGCGAACTTTCTGGTCTGCATATTCGCGCTTCTTGGCTACGCGGGGGAACAGGCGCGACTGCGGCAATGGCGCTCGACGGCCTGGTCCCTCGGGCTCGTCCTCATATTCCTCGGCAATATCTTTTTTGTCGTCACCAGCCGCACCGCTCTGCTCGTTGCTCCTGTTCTGCTGCTTATACTGGGGTGGCGGGAATTTGGCTGGAAGGGATTTGTCGGCACCGCAGCGCTTGGGTTTCTGGTTGGCATCTTGATCTGGTTCGGTTCGCCCTACATGCACGAGCGGGTGGTGACGTCGGTTCACGAGTTTCAGGAATACCGCTCCAGGGACACCGCGAATTCGACAGGCCTGCACCTTGAGTTTCTCAGAAAGTCGCTTTCGTTTATCGAGACCGCGCCGATCATCGGTCACGGTACCGGGTCAATTCCGGAGCAGTTCCGGCACGCGGCGGTCGGAGAGTCCGGGGCCGCGGCCGTACTCTCGGGGAATCCGCATAACCAGATCTTCGCGGTTGGAATTCAGCTCGGCATTATCGGCGTGGCCGTGTTGGTGGCGATGTGGTTCGCGCATTTGCTGCTGTTTTGGGGCAGCGGACTCAACGCCTGGTTCGGCACGATCATCGTCGTGCAGAACGTCGTCTCGTCGCTGTTCAATTCGCACCTGTTCGATTTCACGTCGGGCTGGCTCTACGTGTTCGGTGTTGGCGTTGTCGGCGGAATGGTTTTGCGGAAGCGGGATTCCGCCTGAGCCAGCGCGGCAAGGCCGCTACGGGTGTCGTGCGCCGGCTGCCAGCCTGCGGCCAGGAGCTTGCCCGGGTCGACGCGGAGGTTGCCGCCCAGGCGATCCCATAGATCGTCCCTGTGCATCAGGCGCAGCGGAACCTCCACATAGTCCGGTGGCATCGGCACCATGAGCGGCCGGTGGCCCCGCGCCTGCCGAAGCGTTGCCATGACGTCGGGAAGCCGCAGCGGGATTCCCGGATCGGCGACGACATACGTCTCGCCTTTTGTGCTCGTTGCCGAGAGCACAAAGCTCAAGGCGGAGATGAAATTGTCGACGCTGAGAAGCGAGCGGCGGTTGACGAAATCCTTCATCGGAAGTGGCCAAGGCGAACGTGCTGCGCGCAGCAGCAGGGCGAAATTTCCTTTCACCCCCGGGCCGTAAAGCAGAGTCGGCCGCAAGATCGTGAATGGCACGCCGGCGGCGCGCACCGCCGTTTCTGCGGCAAGTTTCGAACGGCCGTAGGCATCGCTCGGCGCCGGTTCATCCTGTTCAGTCAACGCATGGTCCGCGGCGGGTCCGCTCTGGGCCCGGATCGAAGAGACAAATACAAAATGGCCGACGCCGGCTTGTGCGGACGCAGCCGCAAGCTTTGCTGTCGCCAGCCGATTGATGCGATCGTATAGCTCGGATGACACGCCGCGGCCGGCGTGAGCGATCCCGGCAAGGTGGACAACCAGATCGACTCCCTCGAGCAGGGGACGCCAGTCGAAGGCTTCCGACAAATCCGGATGCTGCGCGACTTCGACACCCGAAGGTAAGGCTGGGTCGGGCTGCCGCCGCACCGCGGCACGGAGCGCGTATCCGTTCTGCGCGAAAGCCGCTATTGCGGCACGCCCGAGGAAGCCGGAAGCGCCGGTCACCAGAAGCCTAGTCACGGCTTGGACCCTGCCAGGGTAAGTATTGCGGCTTGCGGCACGATGCCGAATGTACCGGCCAACCGATACTACAGATCGGGTCGGCCCGAGTCATGCATGGCGTCTTAATGCAACGGTTCCAGTAAGCCGTCAGCGTCAACGCTTTTCGCACCGCCCAACTCTACAAAGGGTGAATAGGTCTGCGCGCCGCAGCCGTCGGTCTCCACAGCATAGCGATATTCAATAATCTCTTTTTGTTTGATGAACAGGGCATAGGTGAGTCGGCGCCCTTTGTCCTGAAAGCGAACGCAGGTGAGCCAATCCCAGCCCTTGATCGAGTGAACCCAGCGATACTGCGATATTTCAAATGCGTCGTACGACGCGTAATCTTTGAAAGTGTCTTTGATGTGCTCGGCAACCAACTTGTTGTATGTCGGGTCCGGGCCCGACTCCGGGGCGGCCTCCCTCGGTAACGAAAGGGCGCTGCACCCAAGCAAAAGAAACGGCAGCAAAAGCGCCGCATGAGCGGTGCGTCGCAAAGACCCGGAGGCGATTTGCTGTTGCTTCGGTATCAACCCGGTAGTCCTTACTCGTCCGTTCGGGTCGGCGGCCGTCCTGAACATTGGTCCAAAGCAATTAAACGGCCATTAGCAAATCCTTGATGCCGGGACGATAGAAGCTGATCAAGGGATTCGCATTTTGGCGCATCGGGCAGACACAGTACCGCCATGAACGCTCGCCTTATCGGGGCCCAGCTTCAAGTCTGATTTAAGCGGCCGGCATGATCCAGCGGTTCTTCGCGCCAACACTCGTGCTCTTGACTGGCTTGGCTCTCGGCTCGTGCGCCTCCGTTTCTGCGACCGTCTCCGACAATTGGCCGACTTGGGCAGGCGGCTTGCCGAAAGATGTTCCGCCCCGGCCAGGCGCACCCGGTTACCAAGAGTTTCTTATCCACCAGCAAGGCAAGGATGTGACGCCGCCGGCCGCGGCCGCGCCTGCCGGGAACGCCAGTGCGCAGGCTGCGGCACCGGCCGCCGCTCGGCCGCCCAGCAACCAGGGCGCAGTGCCGGGCGCGTTGTATTAGATCGTTACGCCACGCCGGCGCGCAGCAGATCGTGGAAATGCACAATCCCGACCGGTCGATCCATGTCGACGACAATGAGCGCTGTGATCTTAGACGCATTCAGTAATTGCAGCGCTTCGCCAACCAGCTGATCGGGTCGCACAGTCTTCGGAGACGCTGTCATGATTGTTTCCACCGGCGCCCGCAGCAAATCAGCGCGCATGTGACGGCGCAAATCGCCATCGGTGATAACGCCGGCCAGCTTACCGTCGGTGTCAGTCACGGCGACGCAACCGAAGCCCTTGGCGGACATCTCGACGATCGCTTCCGACATCAAGGCGCCACGCGCGATCAAGGGTACAGCCGCCCCCGGATGCATGACATCGCGGATGAACTTCAGCGCTGCGCCAAGCTTGCCGCGGGGATGAAATACGCCGAAGTCAATTGCAGTGAAGCCGCGGCTTTCGAGGAGCGCGATCGCCAGCGCATCGCCGAGAGCGAGCTGCAGCAACGATGATGTGGTGGGCGCAAGGTTATGTGGACACGCTTCGCGCGTCTTTGGCAGCGTCATGACGATGTCGGCCGCCTTGCCCAGCGTGCTGTCGGCATTGACGGTGATGGCGATGAGGCTGATGCGGAACCGGCGCGAATAGTCGATCAGGTCTTTGAGCTCTTCGGTTTCGCCGGACCACGACAGCGCCAGCATCACGTCGTCCGAAGTGATCATGCCAAGATCGCCGTGGCTGGCATCGGCGGCATGCACGAAAAAGGCCGGCGTTCCAGTTGAGGCCAGCGTCGCGGCGATTTTTCGGCCGACGTGACCCGACTTGCCCATGCCGGTGACGATCACGCGCCCGCGCGCATCACGGATCGTGTCCACCGCGGCGACGAAGTCAGCTCCCAATCCATCCGAGATGGCGGCTGTCAGCGCGGCCAAGGCCTCGCGGTCGGTCTCGAACGTGCGCACCGCCGAGGCGATGAACGCGTGCGTGACCGGCTTCAGGACCTTGGCGTCCGCTGCACTCATTTACGTTCGTCCCGACAAGGAGTACCGACGCGACCGTACAGCGACGACGGTCGGTGCATTACTTCTTTTCCCAGGCCGCGAAGGCTTCGGCGAACGCTTTGTCGCCGGGGGCGCCCTTTTCCATCGCCAGGATAGCGCGGCCCCCAGACGTATACACGATGGGAATATCGAACCAGGGACGTTCCTTGAGCAGTTGTATGTTGCGTTGCACGTCGGCTTCGACCGCCGACAGTCCAACCAGAAAGAAGCCATTGGTCACCTTGACGGCGAGCCCGGCAAGCGGTGTGCCGCGCGCTTGCTCCGATTGCTTCATCAGAATTCCGGGTACGTTGGCGATGCCGCCGCCGGGAAAATCGGGCGGCAATTTGAACATGATCTCAATGGTGTGACTTGCCGGCAGAGCTTGATCGGTATTCCGGCGCAGCGACCAGGTCACCGTCATGTGGCGTTCGGGAATTTCCACGTCCGCACGCACCGCAAGCTCCGGCGCAAGCCCCGGTCCGGGCGAAACGGTTTCGGTACGCCAGATTGCCGAACCAACACTGCGCTTGCCCTGCGGATCGCTCGTGTCCTCCTCGTAAAGCACGACGCGTTGCGCCACTGCGGGCGCAGCCGCCTGGCTGTCTTGGGTGCCTTGGCTGCCTTGGGTACTCGGAGCGGGCGCTGGAGCGGCACTTTGCTCCTGCGGAACCCGGCCGGAGAACTTGGGTTGCGACGCCGGTGCTGCCGGTGCCTGAACCGGCGGTTTTGTTCCAGAATGGGCATAGTGCTGGTAGAGCCCGGTAACGTTGGACCATTGCCACGCTATCGTCGCCCCAATGCCCGCAAGGATGATTATGCCGACTGCGATTGCGACGAGCGTAACCAGGCCGCGAGATGAGCGCGGCGGCCGGACGTAGTGCTCATCATCATCAGTCGTGGCGTACGGCTGATGCAATGCAGATTGAGGCGGATGAGCGTCTTCGCGTTGAAATTCACGGTACGATTCATGGGCGCTCGATGAGTCTGGCTGCTCGTCGGCGTAGCGCAAATCTTCCGCGTCGACTTCCGGCTCGAAATCTCGAGCGGAGCGCGCTGCAGATTCTTCGGCAGGTGGGAACGGCGGCGGTGTAGGCGGCCCATATGAATCGCGCGCGTCGCGTGCGGATTGGGCAGATTTAGCAGTAGCGGCGCCGAGATCGTGGACTTCGCTCACCACGTCGCGAAAGCCCTTTAGGCTGTCCCGGGGCCGCGACGAGGTTCGCGCCTCCAATAGCCGTTCGCGGGCGCTCAGCGACGGCGGACCCGGGGGACGCGCATCAACCCCGGTCCCTGTCGGCAGTCTTGGCGCGGCGGGTGCGGTTCGCCGCACGTCGCTACGTCCGACAGCGGCCGGCGCAATCGGGCGGTCGCGCTGTGGGGGCGGTGGCGCGGTCCGAGGTTCGCGCGCTTCCACGCGCGATTTGCGCGCCGCATCGGCTTCCACCTTCCGAATCGCATCTTCGAGGGCGAGACGTTCCTTGGTGATATCGGTTTCCGGCAGCGCCGGCTCCACAGAGCGCAACTGTGTCACCAATGCGTTGCGTGCTCGTTCGTAGAGGGCCCGGCGAGCTTCTCCGGTGTTCGTATCAAGCCCATCCACCGCACGGGCGATCAGCGGAAAATAGTCAGTCATCCGTTCAGCTTACGCTTGCCTGCGATGCTTTTCATCTTGTTTCACATCTCGAATGGATTCTGCATCAGGATGGTGTCTTCACGCTCAGGACTGGTCGACAATACGGCCGCAGAGCAACCGATCAGTTCCTCGAGCCGGCGCACGTATTTGATCGCCTGGGCGGGTAAATCAGCCCAGGAGCGCGCCCGCGCGGTTCCCTCGCGCCAGCCGTCGATGGTCTCGTAGATTGGTTCGACCTCGGCTTGGGCGTGTTCGCTCGCGGGAAGGTAATCGATCTCGCGGCCGTTCAAACGATAGCCGACGCAAACCTTGATCTCATCGAAGCCGTCCAGGATGTCGAGCTTGGTGAGGGCGAGGCCGTTGATGCCGCTGGTGCGCACGCTTTGCCGCACCAATACGGCATCGAACCAGCCGCAGCGCCGCGGTCGGCCGGTCACAACGCCGAATTCCTTCCCGCGCTCGCCCAAGGTACGGCCGATCTCGTTGGTTTGTTCAGTCGGAAAAGGACCTGCGCCGACCCGCGTCGTGTACGCCTTGCAAATCCCGAGGACGTAGCCGACGGCGCCGGGACCGAGGCCCGACCCGGTCGCGGCCTGCGCGGCAACGGTGTTCGAGGAAGTCACGAACGGATACGTGCCATGATCGACATCGAGCAGTGCGCCTTGTGCGCCTTCGAACAGGATGCGCTTGCCCTCGCGGCGCTTCTGATCCAGGAGCAACCACACCGAATCCATATAAGGCAATACCGACGGTGCCACGCTGACGAGGTCCTTATGCAACGCGTGCGGGTCGATCGGATCGAGGTCGAGACCTTTGCGCAATGCATTGTGATGCATCAGCAGGCGTTCGATCTTGCGGTCGAGTGTCGCGCCGTCAGCAAGGTCCATGAGGCGGATAGCGCGTCGTCCGACCTTGTCCTCGTAGGCAGGTCCGATGCCCCGCCGCGTCGTGCCGATGCTTAGCGCTGCGTTTGCGGTTTCCCGGATTGCGTCGAGTTCGCCATGCAGCGGCAGAATCAATGCCGTGTTCTCGGCAATGCGCAGGTTGTCGGGAGTGACGTTGACGCCCTGTTGTTTGAGCTTGGCGATCTCGGCAAGAAGCGCGTGCGGATCGAGGACCACGCCATTGCCGATGATGGACAGTTTTCCAGGCCGGACCACGCCGGAAGGCAGCAACGACAGTTTGTAGGTCGTCCCATTGATCACCAGGGTATGGCCGGCGTTATGGCCGCCCTGGAAGCGGACGACGATGTCGGCCTGCTCGGACAACCAATCCACAATCTTGCCTTTGCCTTCGTCGCCCCATTGGGAGCCGACCACGACAACATTTGCCATGAGGAAGTAGCCTCAGGAGACGCGTTGGACGCTTGAGTGGATCGGATACCGGCCGCAGCCGCCGTCCCGGATACTGGATGATGCCGTGCGAAGCAAGGCGAAGCGGCTGCGATTCGTGGCGAAAATGTCGTCTAAATTGTTGAATTCCCAACAAATTAAGGAGGGCCGCGATACCGGGCCCACTTTGACGTGGCGCCGATTGTCGCAATCCACCCAAATTGCCCCCACTCGGACCAGACATGCGGTCAGGGCAGTGGCGGTGGGGTGCAGTCCGGGATAGCTCCTTATTTGTCAATTGGGGATTCACGTCATGCCGGAAGCGGGCAGCCGCGACGAAAGCCGCGCGCGCGGTTGGCTGCTCGATCAGCCGTATCTCCTTTTGTCTCTGACCTCGTTGTTCTGGGCCGGGAATACCGTGATGGGCCGCTTTATCGTCGGGCACATTCCGCCGATAACGTTTGCGTTCGTCCGTTGGGCCGGAGCTTTCCTGATTTTGCTGCCGTTCGCGGCGCTGCCTTTGCTGCGCGATTGGCCGACGATCCGCAAGCATGCCGTACTGATGACCGTCATCGCTTTGACCGGCTTCTCGGCCTACAACACGATGGCGTACTACGGGCTTCAATACACCAGCGCGATCAACGGCTCATTGCTGCCGTCGATCGGGCCATTGTTTGTCGCCCTGTGGACCTTTGCTTTATTTCGCGAACGCCTCACGTTGCGCCAGGGTTGCGGGATCGCGATCTCGCTTACCGGCGTCGTTGTTATCATCAGCCGCGGCAGTCTCCACGTCCTGACCAGCATCAGCGTCAATCGCGGCGACGTCTGGATTCTGGTCGCGCTCCTGATCTATGCGTACTACACGGTGGCGCTACGCAAGCGGCCGCCGATGCATCCGTTGTCGTTCCTCGCCGTCGGCATGGGTTGGGGGGCGGTGCTGCTCCTGCCGGCGCTGGTCTGGGAACTCGCAAGCGCGCCGACCATTGTGTTCGACACCGTCAGCCTGGCCAGCGTCGCTTATGTGTGCGTGTTTCCGTCTTTGCTTGGCTATCTTTGTCTCAACCGCGGCGTCGATTTGATCGGCGCGAACCGCGCCGCGCCATTCATGCACCTCGTGCCCGTCTTCGGCTCGGTGATGGCGGTCGTCCTGCTCGGCGAGCGCTTCGAGATTTATCACGCGGTCGGTTATGCGCTGGTATTCGTCGGCATTACCGTAGCGACGAGGAAGTAACCAATCAAAAATGCAGCGGCTTTACCTGCTGCACGTTGGGAATCTGCTGCACCTTGGCCAGCACCTCGGGCGCTACGGCGCCGTCAACTTCGACCAAGGCAATGGCGTCGCCGCCGGCTGCCTCGCGGCCGAGATGAAAGGTGGCGATGTTGATGCCGGCGCCGGCGAGCAGCGTGGCGAAGCGCCCAACGAACCCAGGCCGGTCTTGATTGGTCACATAGAGCATCGATGGACCGAACTCGGCATCGATGCGGATGCCCTTGATATTGACGATGCGCGGGCGCCCGTCTGCATAGACCGTGCCCGAGACCCAGCGGGTCTGCCGGTCGGTGACGACGGCGACGGTGATCAGGCTTTCGTAGTCGCCTTCGGCTTCGCGGCGCGTTTCCTCAACGACGATGCCGCGATCCTTGGCTACGATCGGCGCCGATACGACGTTGACGTCTTGCAGCATCGGCCGAAGCATGCCGGCAATGGCAGCGGAAGTCAGCGCCCGGGTGTTCATCTTGGCGACGACGCCTTCGTAGGACACCTGTACGCGCTTGATGCCCGTTTCGGTCAACTGGCCGGCGAATGAGCCGAGTTTGTCCGCCAACGCCACGAACGGCTTGAGCTTCGGCGCTTCCTCGGCGCTGATCGAGGGAAAGTTCACCGCATTGGAGATCGCGCCGCGTATCAGGTAGTCGGACATCTGCTCCGCGATTTGCAGGGCGACGTTTTCCTGCGCCTCCGAGGTCGACGCGCCCAGATGAGGGGTGCAGACCACGTTGGGCAGCGCGAACAGCGGCGAGTCCGTTGCCGGTTCGGTCACGAAGACATCGAGCGCGGCGCCGGCGAGGCGGCCCGAGGACAGCGCCTCGTAGAGGGCGGCCTCGTCGACCAGACCGCCGCGGGCGCAGTTGATCAGGCGCAAGCTCTTCTTGGTGAGCTTTAGCGAATTGGCGTTGATGATGTTGCGGGTCTTGTCGGTCAGCGGGGTATGCAGCGTGATGAAATCCGCTCGCCGCAACAGCTCCTCAAGTTCGACCTTTTCAACGCCGATATCGAGCGCCCGCTCGGCGGAAAGAAAGGGATCATAGGCGACCACCTTCATCTTCATGCCGAGCGCGCGATCGGCGACGATCGACCCGATATTGCCGCAGCCGATGACGCCAAGCGTCTTGCCGAAGATCTCTACCCCAAGAAACTTGTTCTTCTCCCATTTGCCGGCGCGGGTCGATGCGTCGGCCTCGGGGATTTGCCGCGCCAGTGACAACATCAGCGTGATGGCGTGCTCGGCCGTGGTGATCGAATTGCCGAACGGCGTATTCATCACGATGATGCCGCGTGCCGTCGCCGCCGGAATATCGACATTGTCGATGCCGATGCCGGCGCGGCCGATCACTTTCAGGTTTTGCGCCCGCTCCAGAATTTTGGCGGTCACTTTGGTCGCGGAACGAATCGCCAGCCCGTCGAAACCATTGATGGTTTCGGCGAGTTTGTCTTTGTCTTTGCCGAGACTGGGCTGGAATTCGACGTCAAGCCCGCGCTCTTTGAAGATCGCTACCGCTGCGGGCGAAAGCGCATCGGAGATAAGAACTTTGGCGGTCATGAGCTTTTCCCTACGCCGCCTTCGCCAGCGCGTCTTTGGCTTTGGCGTACGCCCAGTCGAGCCAGTGTGTGAGTGCTTCGACGTCGGCGCGCTCCACGGTCGAGCCGCACCAAATGCGCAAGCCGGGTGGCGCGTCACGATAAGAGTTGATGTCGTAAGCCACACCTTCCTTATCGAGGGCGGCGGCGACGCTTTTGATGAAAGCCGCCTGAGCGTCAGCGGTCAGGCTGGTGACCGCCGGATCGACGACTTTCAGGCAAACCGATGTATTCGACCGCGATGCGGGATCGCGCGCGAGAAAATCTATCCATCCTGCGCGCGCAATCCAATCCGCGATCACTCGTGCATTGGCGTCGGCGCGGGCGCGAAGGGCGGCGACGCCACCGATCGATTTTGCCCACTCGAGCGTATCGAGGTAGTCCTCCACGCACAGCATCGACGGCGTGTTGATGGTCTCGCCGACGAAGATCCCTTCGATCAGCTTGCCGCCTTTTGTCATGCGGAAGATTTTCGGCAACGGCCACGGCGGCGTGTAACTCTCAAGCCGCGCCACGGCGCGGGGAGACAGGATCAGCATGCCGTGCCCAGCCTCGCCGCCCAGTGCTTTCTGCCAGGAGAAGGTCACGACATCGAGCTTCGCCCATTCGAGCGGTTGCGCAAACGCTGCCGAGGTCGCATCGCAGATGGTCAGGCCGGCGCGGTCGGTCGCGATCCAATCGGCATTGGCCACGCGCACGCCAGAGGTCGTACCGTTCCAGGTGAAGACGACGTCGCTTTGCGGATCAACCTTGGCGAGATCGGGCAATTCGCCATAGCCGGCCTTCAGGATGGTCACGTCCTTGAGTTTAAGCTCCTTGGCCACATCGCTGACCCAACCCTCGCCGAACGATTCCCAAGCCAGCATCGTGACCGGACGTGCGCCAAGCAGCGACCAAAGCGCCATCTCGACCGCCCCGGTATCCGACGCTGGTACGATGCCGATTCGATAATCTGCAGGGACCTCAAGTACTTCGCGGGTGAGGTCAATGGCGCGCTTGAGTTGCGCCTTGCCGATCTTTGCGCGATGCGAGCGTCCAACGAACGCGTTGCTGAGGGCCTGTAGGGTCCATCCGGGGCGCTTGGCGCACGGGCCGGACGAAAAGTGCGGCACAGTCGGCCGCACGGCGGGCATTGCCATCGTCATGATCTATCCTTCCAGATAGTCGCCCCTCGTTGGGGAGGGGTGTCCCGGGGGTGGACATAAGGAAGCGAGGGGTCGAGGTCAAGTCGGATGAGAGACGATGTCAGATCTCAAATCTCAGATCGCAGATGTCAGATCTAGGAAGCCAGCGGGCGCTGGCGAGCCGTCATCCGTTATCTGACGTCCGTCATCAGAACTTCAATCCGGCGCCGAGGCGGCCGGTGACAATGTTTGTCACGATGCCGGGCGGCGGGTTGAACGCGTCCCACTCGAGCTCGGCGCGCAGGAAGAAATTGGCGGTGAGCGCGACGTCGACCCCGCCGCCGGCCGTAAAACCGTACAGCACTTCATTGTTCATGCTGCTGCTGCCGGTAAAATTAAAAACGTTGCATTGCGGCGGCGTCGCGGTGCTGCATTGGTTATCTTTGACGTTGGCGGTGATGCGCGTGCTGCCGAGGCCGAACGCCATTCCGGCGAATCCGTAGGGCATGAAGTTGCCGATGACATAGCCGGCCCTTGCTCGCAACGTCGCAAAATTGAAGTTGGCGACCGAGCCGGCAGCGCTCATCGTGACAGTGTGGGTGTAGCCCAGGCTGTCCGTCGCAGTCTTAAGCGGTCCGATCGGCGTGCTCGGGGCGTTGAGGAAGAGATTGGCGTAATTGAGATTGGCCTCAACGCCGAGCACGAGGTCCTGCCATTGCGTGTTGTAGCCGAAAAATCCGCCGTAGCTGGGCGCGCTGTTGTTGGCCGTTCCGAGAACCGGCCATTGCGAGGGTGTGAACTCGTCTTCGAGCGCTGTTTCCCGCAAAAGATAGGAAACGATGCCCGTGGTCGAATTGCTGAAATTGGCATTGCCGTTGCTGAGTCCGATCTGGCCGCCGACGTAAAAGCCGCTCCAGCGCGTGAAAGTCGCCGGCCCCACCGTCAAGGATCCGCGCAACGTGTCATAGTCGACCGGCGCAGGTGGCGGAATCTCGAGATCTGCAGCCAAGGCTGGCGACGCCAAAGCTAGCGCGAACAAACTGCAGAACACCCAACGCATCGGGCCGCCCTTTCATGCCTTCGGCGCGTATCTGAGCCGGCGGCATCATCAGGCATTAACCTTAATGGAGCGTTAGTTCGGACATCCCGCGGCGCAACGGAACAAAAATCGCGACGGCCGGGCGCAAACGACGACGCGAGGCGGCGATTAAACCTCCATTAAGCATTCTTTGAAATGGTTCGTTATCCTTAACAGCCGCTTTGCGCTCCGGGCTGCTGGAACGGATGAGGAAGTAAGCATGTTCAAAGCAGCAGTCGCGGCTCTTGTCTTTGTAGTTGTGCCTTTCGCCAGCGCGCTCGGCGCAGACATGCCGCAGCAGCCCCCGCCCATGCAAGTCGTGATGCCGGCGCCGGTCGAAGCGCCGTCCAGCTGGTATCTGCGCGGCGACATTGGAGTCGGCAACCTTCAGACGATGAACGTCGACTATCTGGCGAATCCGCTCAACAACCCCAGCAACTTTACCATTCAATCGGTCGCGCTGCAGGATCAGGTCTTCTACCTCTTTGGCGCCGGCTATGAATTCAACAATTGGCTGCGCTTCGATGCCACGGCTGAATACCGCAGCAAAGATTCGTTCGTCTTTTGGGGCGGCTACACGACGGCGTGTCCGAATCCCTTCGCCCAATGCCTCGACGTTTATAACGGGTACATTAGTTCCTGGGTGTTTCTCGCAAACGCCTACGTCGACCTCTTCACCTGGTGCGGGCTCACGCCATTCGTCGGTGCCGGCGTCGGCACCGCCGCCAATACGATCGCCGGATTTTCAGACGTCGGGATACCGACCGGCGGCTCCGGAATCGGGCCGAACGTGACCGATTGGAACCTCGCTTGGGCCATTCATGCGGGCCTGAGCTACACAATAAACGAGCATCTCAAACTCGAACTTGCGTACCGATTCCTCAACATGGGTTCCGTGCAAGGACCGATTAACTGCGTCGGCGGTTGTAATCCGGACAGCTACAGATTCCACACACTTGAGTTCGCAGGATTTGATGCTTGGCTTCCGCTGGATGTTCGAGGCTGGACCGGCCTATGCCGTGCAGCAATATGTCGCGCCGGGGCCGCAGTACATGGTGCCTGCACAGCCGATGATGGTCCCCGCCCAGCCGATGATGCTACCGGCGCCGCCACTGTCGACGCGGGGATAAGCGGCAGTTGCGGTCCTATCGCCGCCTGCCGCAACCTGCCGGCTGAATGCCGCCTCGTGAAGCGCAGGCGGCTGCGCAGTCGGATTGTCTGCCGCTCGAATTGAAAGCTTATTTCGGCATCGAACATGACCGACAATGCGAGCTTTGCCGTCGACAGGCGCGATGCTTTTCTCAGCGCCGGCGCGCGTTTGCGCACGTTCGTTTTTCTGCTCGCGGTCGTGGCCATCAACTACACCTGGTCAAGACCTTCGCCGGTCGACATTATTTTCTTTCTTGCGCTGTTGTTGACGCCATTCTGCAAGCAGACGCTCAACCTGCGGAGCGTCATGCTGATCGGCCTGGTGATGATCTGGCTGTTTTCGATTTATGTATCTTCGGTTTCACTGCTCGATAAGCCGCTGGTCGCCTTCCAGTTTGTTGCTTTGACGTCGGTCGTTCTGATCGGAATTACGTCTTGTCTGGTCACCACCGGGTGGACCGAGCGCGATCTGAAACGATTTGTCAGGGTCTACATATTCGCGACCGTGATAGCCGCCATCATCGGGATTTTCGGCTTCGTCACCAAAAATCCCGCTTTGACCTGGGCCGATCGGCCGACCGCTTTCCTCGACGATCCGGATATGTTCGGCGTATTCTTGATCCCGGGCATGATGGGCTCGCTCTTCATGATAACCGAGGGACGCAGGCGGGCCGTTTACGCCGCCGCTTTGCTGCTGCTATCGATCGCTGTCGTGCTCTCATTCTCCCGCGCCGCGATCGTGTTTGGCTTTTTCTGGAGCGGCGTCTGTTTCCTGTTCCTGAACCGGCGCAATCTGGTGAAGGCCTCTCTGGTGGCGCTCGGAGTTGCCGTCTTCATCGGCGTAGCCTGCGTGATTTTGTATCTGTCAAACGACACATTCGCGCAGATGATTGTCGAGCGGTCCAAACTTGCCGAGACCTACGATCTTGGGCAGTTCGGACGCTACAACAGATATCTGCTCGCAATTCCGATGATCCTCGATAATCCGCTGGGACTCGGTCTATTCGAAATCGACAAGTATTTTCCCGAGCCGATTCACAATATCTGGATCAGTGCGTTCTTAAACTACGGCTGGATCGCCGGATTTGACTGGACGCTGCTGATGGTGCTCACCGTGCAGCAAGCCTGGTACAGCTGGAAGCAGTCGAAAAACACGCTTTGCCTGGTAATATTGTTCTCGTGGCTCGCGATCATTTGCTGCGCGATGTTGCACCAGGGTGAGAGGTGGCGATTCCTGTGGCTGTTTACCGGAATGGTGTGGGGCCTCAATTACAAGAATTTTGCACCGGCTTCCGTCGAATCCGCCGCCGAAGATGACGGCGAAATTTACTATCAGAACGCGGCGTGAGCCGTTTTGGAACTTTGGGGGGTCGCCTGGCCCGAAATGGCGCTTTCGGTTGCTGCGTCACGGCCATTTTGCTTGGTCTCGGCGGCGGCGTCACCGGGGCTGCGGCGGCCGAGATATGTGCCGGATGCGTTTCGGTGAAGCTGGAACACCCGGTCGTGGTGCGCGGGCCGTCGCGTCACGAACCGGACGCGCCGGTCAGCATCATTGAACTCCCCGACGGCACGTTCCGCGCTTTTGCCGCCAACGCGACGACCGTAGCGATCGATGGCGCGACACCGTTCGCGTTGGGCGGACGATCGAAAGTCGTGCTGGAACCCGGACCGGCGGGCAGCGCGTCGGAGTGCGGTCGTTGGTTCACCTCCGTCCTCCAGGGCCCTGGTGCTCTCTATGGGGTGATCCATAACGAGCAGCATTGCGATTACCGCGACGGCCAAACCTACAAATCAATGTCGATCGCACGCTCCGTGGATCTCGGGCTGACCTGGAATGTGCTTGGTCAGATCATCACCGCTGATGAAGGGCCGGCATCGGGCCGGCAAGGCGGGGAGGGCGACTGCACTGCGGTCGATGGCCATGACGGATATTGGTATGCGTACTGCCAGCGCCTGCGGGATTGGAAAAACACGGTCGCACGAGCGCCGCGCAACGAACCTTCGCCGGGAAAGTGGACCAAGTGGAGCGGAAGCGGGTGGAACGTGCCGGCGCTGGGAGGTGCGGGGGCCGCGCTGAGCGGAACTGTCGGCATGAGTTCGGCGTATTGGAACGACACGGAGACCGTGTTGCTGCTCGCGACGACCTCTTCGGCGCTGCAGCTGTCCGCTACCAAGGACAAGCTGCACTTTGCCGCCATCCCGGAACCGATCATCCTTTATGATGCCAACGACTGGAAGCGTCCGGCGGCGAGCGATCTCTACGCCTATCCAAGCATGGTGGCCGAGCACGGCTTTAACAACATCGGGCGCCATTTTTTTCTGACCTATACCTACATCGCACCGGGTCAGGATTTCACGCAGCGCTACCTCGTCATGCACGAAGCGTCGATCGTTCTAGCTGCGACGCCGCAGCGTCCTCAGGTGCGGGTCGCTCTGTCGCGATGGACGAGCGCCGACGGCGCCAATTGGGTGACGACCGGCCCGCCGATCGCTGCGGGCCGCTCGTACGCGTTCGACGGCCAGCTTGGCTATCTGATGACCGCCCCGCCAAATCAAAGCGCCGGCGTCAAACTGGACGAATGCTACGCGGCGCGATCGGGCAACGGCTTTCTCACTGAAGCAGGACGTTGTGAAGCCGAAGGCACCGCGCGGCGGCGCGTCGCGGGCTTTGCATTCCGGTCCGAGCAACCGGGCACGATCGCGATTTACAGCTGCCTGTCGCGGGACTACGCGCGATTCACGTCAGCTCGGGCCAATTGCGATCGCCAAGGCACCCGCGACCGCGTGTTGGGATTTGTGTTCCGCTGAGGCAGCGGTTCTACGGCGTCACCGATCAGTCGTGGCTCTCGTCGAGCTTGCCGATGTGGTGCTGGGCATAGAGCTCCAAACCGAGTTTGGCGACCAGGTCCAGCTGCGTCTCGAGGAAGTCGATGTGATGCTCCTCATCCTGCATCAGCTTCTCGAACAGATCGCGTGACACGTAATCCTTGACTGAATGGCAGTGGGTCGCCGCTTCCTCATAAAGTGCGCGAGCGTGCATCTCGGCGCGGAGATCGCAGTCGAGGACCTCTTTGACCGTTTGGCCGATGTGCAGCGGATCGAGCACTTGCATGTTGGGAAAACCGTCGAGGAAGATGACGCGCTCAACCAGTTTGTCGGCGTGCTCCATCTCTTCGATCGATTCTTTGCGCCACTGCTTGGCAAGCGACTTGTAGCCCCAATTGTCGAGCAGGCGATAATGCAGCCAGTACTGGTTGATCGCAGTCAGTTCGTGCCGGAGCGCCTTGTTCAGGTAGTCGATTACTCCGGGATCGCCTCTCATGATGGTGCTCCTGCTCGGGAATCGGCATCGCGCGGGGGATGCTCGTTTTTAATTATAACAATTAGAAGCTGGTCGGATACGGCCAAATCGGCCGCATGGCTTTCGAGCGATCGACGGGCTAACGGCAAACGCTTTAGGACGGTTCGCCCGCCCTGCAGCACGAGGCGCCGGTAAGCGCTTCATCCATGATACGGCGAATTGTCCTTGCACAACGCCCACATTGCGGGCTGCAACCGAGGCAACCATAAACTTCGCCCGCCGTGCGCGGGACGGTTCCGTCGCCGGAGAGTGTCCCCCGAACGTCGTGGTCGGTAAGCACGTTGCAGGAACAGACGATCATTTAACAAAATCCGGCGTAGCGTTGGTATCAATTGCAACTATGCTATTTAGATGCCGCCACATTTGATTTCAATCAAAAACATCTTCTTTTTAGTTATTCTAACCTTCTGACCTGTATGAGGCTTTTGGCTTTCCGCGGTCTTCGGTAACCGGCGGCAAAAGTCTCGAAATTGCGCTCAAACACCTGCAGGCGCGACCGAAAGCCGGATCGAGAGCACGGCCGCCCGTTTTTTCTCAGTTATCCACAGCGCGCGATTAGCTTGCGCGCGGCGACCGCGACCCGATCAGCTGCCGGATCAGAAATACACATAAGGCTCCAATCAAGGCCGGCGCCGCGACGATCGGGAAGATCAGGTCGACGCGCCAATGCCAGCTGAGAAAAATGCCTCCGAGAATCGGGCCAATGACGGCGCCGAGCCGCCCGATCGCCATGGCCCAGCCCACGCCGGTCGAGCGGATAGCGACCGGATAGGTCACGGCCGCGAGCGCGATCACGCCGGTTTGGCTCGCGCCGGCGAAGAAACCGCTCAAGGTGATCACCACCGCCGCGCTCGGGAAGCTGCCAGTCGAAAAGCCGAGCAGTCCGGCGGCGATCGAAGCCAGGATGAAAGCTGGAATGAGTATGGTGTAGGTCCCGTACCGGTCCATCAGCCGCCCAACCGCCCCAGACCCGAAGAAACTTCCAAGACTGTTCAGCGCGATGGCAAGTCCGGCTTGCGCCATCGACAAGCCGCCGGCCCGCAGCAAAGTCGGAATCCATGAGGTCACGAAGATGAGGATCAGGAAGCTCGAGAGGAACGGCACCCACAGCAGCAAGGTGATTGCGGCGCGGCCTTCGGTGAACAGGTGCTTCATCGGCGCCCCGGGAAGCTTTTCCTCGCTGACGGTGTAGCGGGTATCCGCGGACGTCACGATGTCCGGCGCGATTTTGTGGACGATCTGCCGAGCGCCTGTCGGATCAAGACCACGGGCGAGGAGGAACGACACCGACTCCGGAAGAGCGAAGATCAATGCGATGACGAGAAGCAAAGGAACGATCGAGCCGATCAGGAATAGCGACTGCCAGCCCCAGCGGGTGATCAACACCGAGGCCAAGAGGCCGATCGCGACGCCGCCCAGCGGGAACGCCGACCATTGCAGCGACACGAAAGCTGCGCGCAGCCGCCTGGGGGCGAATTCCGAGGTCAGCGCCACGGCATTCGGGGCGAGGCCGCCAAGGCCAATCCCGGTAAGGAACCGGAGCGCCAGCAGTTGATCGAATGACCTGGCCCACACCGTCACCAAGGTGAAAGTCGCGAATAGCAGCGTGGCCCCGATCACCAGGCGCTTGCGCCCAAAGCGGTCGCCAAGCGGGCCGAAAGAAAGTACGCCGAGCAGGATGCCTGCTTGACTGATGCCGAAAACCGGCCCGAACGAATTGGCGCTGACGCCGATCGTGGTCGCGAGCGAAGGCGCTACCAGCCCCATCATGATGGTGTCGGCGCCATCCAAAAAGATCATCAGCGCGCACAGGATGACGACGCGGATTTGCAGTTCGGTCAACGGCCGCTGATCGATCAGCGCCGTGACGTTGATGGTCGAAGATGCCTCCGGCATGTTTCCTCTTGGACTCCGCCTATGACGGCGGATGTTGCAGATAGGACGGTCTTGTATTGACCGTTTCGACGTCGAATCCCGCCGCGCGCTTAAACGAGATCGCGGCCTCCTTCAGTTCGTCCGCGCCGAGCACCGCAGAGATATCGGAAAAACCGTCGGGCGCTCGCTCCTCGGCCAGCTGCATAACCGTCTCCGGCCCGAGCCTGCGGTTGCGCAGGATCATGCCGTTCATTGCGTCCATGCGTTCGCGCTCGTAGTGCCGCAGCGCCTCTGCCGGGTCGGCGAAACGCGCAAGCGCGGCCGCGAGGACGCGCCCGTCGACGATTGCCTGCGAGCCGGCCTGGGCGCCGACCGGCAGCATCGGATGTGCGGCGTCGCCGATCATGGTCACCCGGCCGAAGCTCCATTGCGGCAGCGGATCGCGATCGACATCGGGAAAAACAAAGACATCGTCGGTCGCTTCGATCAGCTTCGGAATATCGAGCCAATCGAATTTCCACGTGGCGTATTTTGCGAGAATAGCGGGCTTTTCCGCGCGTACGCCCCATTCTTCAAGCGGCATCATCGGGTCGGACGTGCGCACGACGCAGATCCAATTGATGAGACAATTGCCGTCCGGGAGCCGCCTGACCGGATAGGCGACGAAGCGCTGGTCGCGGTGGCCGGCGATAACCATGGTGGCACCGCCGAGATAAGGTTCTGCCGCCGTCACGCCGCGATAATTGATCACGCCCTCGTAGTGCAGCTTTTCCTGCGGCGAAAAGCTGTGACGGACCGCCGAATGGATGCCGTCGGCGCCGACAAGAAAGTCGCCGTCGATCTCTGCCACTTCGCGCCCAGTGGTGCGGTCGATGAATCGCGCACTCACGCCATCGCCCCGCGCCGCAAGCGCCGCCAAATGGTGGCCAGTGAAAATCCGATCGGGCCCGAGCCGTGTTCGCGCAGCCTCCAACAGCAGCCGTTGTAGTTCGCCACGCGAGACCGAATGCTGCGGCCATTTGTAACCAGCCGCCAAGCCACGGGGCTCCGACCAAATCAGCTGCCCGTGCTTGTTGAAATAGGCAAGCTCGGCGCTCGCAACGGAATGGTGCGCGAGTGCTTCACCCAGGCCGAGCTCGGTCAGCTCGCGCACCGCATGCGGTTGCACATTGATTCCAAGCCCGAGAAATTAGAACGCTGGCGCGGATTCGAAAACATACGGATCGAATCCGATTTGATGCAGACTCAGCGCCAATGACAGGCCGCCGATGCCGCCGCCGACGATGATCGCCTTCATGCGTACCGGTCCCCCGTCCGAAAAGGCCGGTTACGCTGCAGCGGTTTCCTCGGAATCGTCTTCGTAGCGGGAACGCCGCCGCGACCGCATGCGGCAGATCCGCGAGGGGATGTAGCAGAGATCGTCAAGGAAGCCGACAAAGCGCTGACCGCGCCCGAGCGCACGGTCGAGCGCAGCCATGGTGCGCGCCTGTCCCGGGTCCTCATCGTCGATCCAGGTGCGCAGCACCGACGCGAACAGCATCGCCAGCCCTTGGGCGCGAATCATGCCGCGCGGACCCGAAGACCCGATACCTGCTGCCGTCAGCATCCATTGCTGCGAGCGCACCGCATGCCGATTGAGCGCCAACGCGAGCGGGGGATTGCGGCGGGCCGAGCGCAACAGTGAGCGCACCGCTTGCCGATGCGGTGCCAGAGTCTCGAGCCGGCGCATCAACACGTCGAACAGACGTTCGCGCGCCGGTTCCTCGGCCATGTCACTTAAATCCGCGGCGAGCACAGCACGATCAGTGGCCTTGATGTGGGCGGCGATGATCGCGAATGTAGAACCAAATTCGCCGCGCAACTGGGCAAGGGAGACACCGGCTTGGGCGGCAACATCGGCAAGACCGATCGTTTCCAACGGGTTGTCGCCAAGGAGCGCCAGCAAGGCCGCGATGATCTTGTCGCGTTCACTGGCCGGTGTCGGGGCAGTTGTGGCAGCGGGTGGAGCGGCGCGCGCTGACTTACCGGCGGCCTTGCGGGTGGGTCTGCGGGCCATAGCGGAACTCCTCAACACGCGTGACTGAAGGCTCGAGTGTAGACCCGTCGTATACCGCTTCCAAGGCGCTCATTGTCAGCCGGCAAGCTCCCGCGAGCGCCTCGTCGCAGCGGCTACGGCCTCCTGCATCAGCGGCCCCAAGCCATTTGGACCCATCAGCACCTCAAGCGCGGCCGCAGTGGTGCCGCCCGGCGAGGTGACATTTTCTCGCAGCGTTGCAGCCGCCAGCGCTGAGCGCCGGAGCAGCTCACCGGAACCCGCGACTGTTTCGCGCGCGAGTTTTTGCGCCAAAATTGGCGGCAGGCCCGCGGCAACGGCGGCTTGCGCAAGCGTTTCCGCGAGCAGAAACACATAAGCCGGTCCCGAGCCGGACACCGCCGTCACCGCATCCATCAGTGCTTCGTCGTCGACCCATTCAACGGCGCCTATCGCTGCAAGAAGGCTATGCGCGAACTCGCGCTGCTTTTCATTTGCGCCACGCGCTACGGCGACAGTGATGCCGCGGCCGATCGCGGCCGGCGTATTCGGCATGGCGCGCACCAAAGCGCACTGGCTGTTGAGCGCGCCGGCCAGGAATTGCAGCGTCCGGCCGGCCATGATCGACACCACAAGCGTAGACGCGTCAATGATCGGCGCTGCTGCAGGCACGACTTCTCCGGCGGTTTGCGGCTTTACCGCGAAGACGACGGCGGCAGCGTGAGGAAGTCCATGGGTATCGGGACGGAGCCGCACACCGCGATCGGCAAACGCGGCGACTTGCGGCGATGGCTGCGGCTCTACCACGGTGACGTTCACGGGATTGAGGCCAAGGCGCAGCCAGCCATCAAGCAGAGCGCCACCCATTTTCCCGGCCCCGATCAACACCAGGCTGCCGGACAGGTGGCGTAAATCGGGGTTGTCAGCAGCGGAAGGATCTGAGGCGCTCATCGGCGTATGTTCCCGTCATTCCGGATCGCAGCGAAGCGGTCGGTCGGGAATCCATAACGGTTGTTTGCGAGATTGCCGAGGGGCCGAGCTAACGCCCGTGACGCATGATCATGTGCTCCGAGCTTTTGGCGCCGCGCGGTTCACGAAATGCCGGCCGGTTACGCTTCGCCTGAGGTCTCGAACATGACGGAGTCCATTGCCTCGCGCGCTGACTTGCCGGCCCAGACCACAAACTGAAATGCCGGGAAATAACGTTCGCAGGAATCGAGCGCAGTCCCGAGCACCGCCTCGCACTGCCGGTCCGAAGCGGAGCCGCCGCCGGACAGCAGCAGTGCGTGGCGGAACATCACCACACCGTTCTGCGTCCATACGTCAAAATGCCCAATCCACATTTGCTCATTGATCAGCGCGATGAGCTGTTGGACCTCGGGCAGCCGCAGCTCTGGCACGCGCATGTCGAAGGCGCAGGCCAGATGCAGGGCCTCGATCTCGCCCATCCAGGTGAATGAGACCTGGTAATTGGTCCAACGGCCGGTGACGACAATCGCCACCTCATCTTCGCCAGCTCGCTCGAACGGCCAGTTGTTTCCAACCGCCATATGCTCGACCACGTCGAGGGGATTGTCGTGAGGGTCTTGTGCGATTGCGAACAGGGACATGCCGTCTCCACAGCGCCGGTTGGTGGTGGAAATGCGCACGCCACTTCACATTGCCAAAGGTTGGGCTGCGATTTGCCGCAGGGACAACCTCTTGCCAGCAGGTTGACTCAAATCGCGAATCACTCAGCCCCGCCGAATATAAACGGCTCGATTCCCCAACCAAAGCCTCCATTCGAGCGGCCGAGCGCTTTGTCTACCGGCACTCATGAAGTGATTTGCCGTTGGGGCACAATGCGAGAAATGTGACCGTCCACAGACCTGACTGCGACAAGTTGACTCGGGACACCAGCGGGCGCGAACCGTCACGGGTCGGTTGCCGGGTGGCTACGTTCAATGATGGCGGCGGGTATCTAGTCGAAGAACAGGCTCGAGACCGATTCCTCGGCGGCGGTGCGGCTAATGGCTTCGCCGATCAGCGTCGCAATCGAAAGCACACGAATATTGGCTGAGGCATTGACGGCATCGGTCGGCAGGATCGAGTCGGTGATCACCAGCTCTTTCAGATTCGATTTGTTGACGCGAGCGACCGCTCCGCCCGAAAGTACCCCGTGACTGATATAGCCGTAGACCGCGTTGGCGCCCTTCTCCAACAACGCATCGGCGGCGTTCAACAGCGTGCCGCCGGAATCGACGATATCGTCAATCAGGATGCAAATGCGGCCGTCGACTTCGCCGATGACGTTCGCCACTTCCGATTCGCCGGGCCGCTCGCGCCTCTTGTCGATGATGGCGAGCGGCACGTTGATGCGCTTGGCGAGACCCCGCGCGCGCACCACGCCGCCGACGTCCGGCGAAACCACGATGACATCGGCAAGGTCGAAGCGCTGCTTGATATCGCGCACCATGACCGGGGCGGCAAACAGATTATCGGTCGGAATGTCGAAGAAGCCCTGGATCTGCCCGGCATGAAGGTCGACCGTAAGCACACGGTCGACGCCGGCGCGGGTGATCAAGTTGGCGACCAGCTTTGCGGAAATCGGCGTTCGCGGTCCGGGCTTGCGGTCCTGCCGGGCGTAGCCGAAATAGGGGACCACGGCGGTGATGCGGCGCGCTGACGCGCGGCGCAGCGCGTCGATAATGATCAACAGCTCCATCAGGTGGTCGTTCGCCGGAAATGACGTCGACTGCAGGACGAAAACGTCGGCGCCACGCACGTTTTCCTGAATCTCGACAAAGATTTCCATATCGGCGAAACGGCGAACCAGAGCTTTGGTCTGCGGGATCCCGATGTAGGCGCATATCCCCTCGGCAAGCTCAGGGTTGGAATTGCCGGCAACGAGCCTGATTGCTCCGTTGTTGCTAGCCATTCCCCTCTCCTGCGGAGCGCCACAATTTACGCGGACCTGATACAAGCCGGGTGCCGCAGTGGCAACCTGAATCGGGGCCTTGTCCCCGCGGAATACCGAATGGTGAATGGCTGGTAGCGGATGTTTCGGTGTTGAGAGGCGTTTGGCTCAGGCTAGCGCAATCGCGTTGACGTGACGGCCGTAATCCGCCTCGGCCTGATGGGTGGAGCGGCGGAAGCTAAAAAATCGCCCGGGATCGGCGTAAGTGCAAAGCTCCAAATCTTCAAACTGCCGAATGCCAGCCCGAGCGAGCCGCATCCCGATAAAGCCCGCAAGATCGAACAGGGCGTGGCCCTGGCGCGGTGCTGCAGCGAAGAAGCGCTGACTATCCGAATCCTCGGCGGCAAAACGGGTGATGAGATCGGGGCCAACTTCGTAATTGCGCTGCCGGATCATCGGACCGAGCGCCGCGTGAATCTGACTGCGTTCAGCGCCAAGCTGCTCCATTGCGGCGACGGTTGCCTCGACAATGCCGGTCAGCGCGCCCCGCCAGCCGGCATGGGCCGCGCCGATCACGCCGGCTGCCGGATCAGCGAGAAGGATCGGGCCGCAATCGGCCGTGGTCACGCCGATCGCAACGCCCGGGGCGCGGGTGACGATACCGTCGGCGCGCGGACGCCCTTGTGGCGTCCACGCTGTCTCAACGACGACCGCATCTGGCGAGTGGATCTGGTACGCGGTGAGTAGACGCTCCGGTTCGACCCCTAGCGCAGCCGCCATGCGCGCGCGGTTTTCAGCGACATCGGCGGCGTTGTCGCGCGAGCCGATCCCGCCATTAAGGCTGGCGTAGAGACCACTGGAAACACCGCCTTGCCGCGTAAAGAAGCCGTGGCGGATACCCTTGAGAGCGAGACTCTCGGCCTCGACGATCATTGTTTCTAAGCCTCAAAGCCCGGCAGCGGTCCAAGCTTGGGATCGGTGACGGCGAGGACCTTGAACAAGTCGCCCATGCCGTCCGGTCCTCCTGCAGTGAGCCGGGCAAGGGCTTGGTCGATCTCGTCGCCCTTGTCGCCCGGTGCCCGCGCTTTGAGCGTCGCCGCACGCTGCTCGATGCCGAGCCGAACGAGAAACTCGCGCTGCGAAACCGGTCCGTGGATGCGCGCACCGATGATTTCCGCGCTTTGTGCCAACGCCGTGAAATCGACGTGGGCGGTGAGATCGGCCTGACCCGGCGCGCGCAGCGGATCGCTGAAAGAATGTCCGGCCACAGCCTGCAGGCTGTCGCCCAATCCTTGTTGGGCATGGCCGTAATCGACGATGAGGGCCGCCCCTTCATTGCGTACCCGGCGGCCAATTTCGAGCGCGATCGAGTCGGGACGCCATTCATAGATCGAGCCGGCAGGCGAGTTACGAAGCTGCCGCGGCACGGTAGCATCGAAATGGGACAGCGGATCGCGTGCGGCACTCAAAGCCAGATTCCCCTCCGGGGTGACGTTGACGACGCGCTCGTGCCAGCCGTCGGCCTGTCTGATCGCCTGGTGCACCGGCAGTGCGTCAATGAACTCGTTGGCGACGATGATGTTGGGGCCGGCGGGCACGTCGGCGAGCGTCGTGTGCCAAAGCACCGGCATATCCAGAGGCTCGAGCCGGCGCCGCTGCTGCTCTTTCAATCTTGGGCTGATCTCGACCAGATGCAGGACAATAGCGGTTTGAAAATCTTTGGCGATTTTGGCCGCGCGCAGCGCGTCGATGATCAACGTACCGTGTCCGGGTCCAAGCTCGATGACGCGCACATTTTCCGGCGAGCCCATCTGTCGCCAGACGGCAACCATCCACACGCCGATCAGCTCGCCGAACATCTGGCTGATCTCGGGCGCGGTGATGAAATCGCCGGCGGCGCCGATCGGATCGTGCGTGATGTAGTAACCGTATTGCGGATGGGTCAGCGCGAGCCGCATATAGTCGGCAAGCGGCATCGCCCCCGCCACGGCGATCAATCGGCGGATTTCACTTTCCAGCGGCGAGTGTTCATCAGCCATTTTTGACGATCGGCTGGCGGACAAAGGCTACCGCGAGCACAACCAAGCCTGCCAAGATCAGCGGAATGGAGAGCAGCATCCCCATGGTAAGCCCGCCCCAGAGAATGCCGAGCTGTGCGTCGGGCTCGCGAAAAAATTCGCAAAAGATCCGCACTGTGCCATAGCAGACCGCAAAGGTTCCGGTGACGAGACCAGGCCGTTTGAGAGCGCCCATGCGCACCATCACCCCCAGCACGACCAAGAGCACCAGGCCTTCGAGCGTGGC
Organism: uncultured Alphaproteobacteria bacterium; assembly: GCA_963791955.1. Taxonomy (GTDB): domain Bacteria; phylum Pseudomonadota; class Alphaproteobacteria; order Rhizobiales; family Xanthobacteraceae; genus BOG-931. Next base: position 93,559 of record CAWBUO010000008.1, on the reverse strand, counting down.
CTCATAAAGCTGGCTGGGATGGCGGGGCAAAGGCCCGCCGGAAGGAAACACCATCGCCCACGGCACGTCGGTCGGCCGCCCCCATAATTCGCCGTTGATGAAATTAGCAATGCGGCCAAGAAACAAACCGATCGGACAAACCGCCAGCGTGACATCTCCGAGCGAGAGAACGGGGATGCCGCGGCGGAGCGCGAACACGACGGTGACGATGATGCAGCCGATGATGCCGCCGTGAAACGACATGCCGCCGGTCCACAGCGAGAAGATCTCCAGCGGATGGCTGGCGAAATGCGGCAGATTGTAAAACAGCACGTAGCCGGTGCGGCCGCCGACAATGATTCCGAGCGTGATCCAGACAATGAAATCGTCGAAGTCGGTCACGGTGAACGGCGCCGGGCCGCCCCACAGTCTCTTGCTCGCAATAATGATGCGCGCGTAGTACCAGCCGGCGAGAATACCGGCGATGTAGGCCAGCGCATACCAGCGGATTGCAAAGGGGCCGATCGAGATCAGCACCGGATTGATCTCAGGGTAGGGCAGGATAGGTAGAACCAGCATCAGGCTTCCTCAGCGCGCGATGCTTCCAGCCGCCATAGCGGTACGATTCGGCATCTTGCGATAGCGTCGTACCATTGCCATTGTGTGTGAACATAACAAGGCGGCCCGACGGCTAGCGTGCGCCGGCAATTTCTGAATTCCTCGGAGGCAAACATGGTGCAGACGACGAACCGGTTTTTCGACGAGGTTGCGCGGTTGATGAACGACGCGGCCGGTGTTGCACAAGGGGTGCGGCGGGAATTTGAAACGCTGTTCCGCAGCCAGGCGGAGCGGATACTCCGCGATCTCGATCTTGTCCAGCGCGAGGAATTTGAGGCCGTCAAGGACATGGCCCGTCTCGCCCGCGAAGAGAATGAAGCCCTCAAGGGCCGCATCGCGGCCATGGAGGCGAAAATCGCGGGAACCAGTCCGCCAAGCGAAGCCCAGGACATCTCGTCGCCTGGGGTTAATCCCGGCGGGTTTTAAGGGCAACCCTCGCGTCCTTTGCTTGTTTTTCGCGACCCGCGCCGCTATAAGCGCGCCACCGCGGCGAAAGCGACCTTTGGCACCCCTGGAGGCCGCCGCGGTAATCCAAACGGATAGTTAAAGCTTAACGCGAGGACACACTATGGCGACCGTCACTTTGATCAAGGCGGCCGCGCGTTCACGGGCAGGCAAGGGGGCCGCCCGGGCAGAACGTCGCGCCGGCCGGGTACCTGGAATCATCTATGGCGATGGCAAACCGCCGCTGCCAATCTCGCTTGAGTACAGCGATCTGCGCCAGCGGATTTATGCCGGCCATTTTCTCACCACCATCCATGATGTCGAGGTCGACGGCGTGAAGCATCGCGTCATTCCGCGGGACTTCCAGCTCGACGTCATCCACGATCTCCCGCTGCATGTGGATTTCATGCGGCTCGGCGAGGGCGCGACAATCCGCGTCAACATTCCGGTCCACGTCAGGAACGTTGATCAATCGCCGGGTGTCAAACGCGGCGGCACGGTCTCCATCGTCACCCACACCGTCGAAGTGCGCTGTCGGGCAGACGCCATTCCCAATTCCATCGAGGTTGACGTCAGCGGCCTCGAGATCAATTACTCCAGGCACTTGAGCGACATCGCGCTGCCGGAGGGCGTGCGTGTGGTGAGCGCGCGAGATATCACGCTCGTCACCGTCGTGCCGCCGTCGGGCTATGCGGAAGAAATCAAAGCCGCGGCTGACGCTGCGGCCGCTGCTGCTGCAGCCGCCGCGGCCGCGGCGACCGCGGGTACGCCTGCTGCGGGTGCGGCGCCTGGTGCGGCTCCGGCGGCTGGCGCGGCTCCAGCGGCTGGCGCTGCGCCTGAGAAGAAGTGAGGTTCCGCGCTGCGGGACAAAGCCAATGCTGCTCCTGGTCGGGTTAGGAAATCCGGGAGCGCGTTACGTTGGCAACCGCCACAACGTCGGCTTCATGGCGGTCGAGGAAATCGCAAAGCGCCACGGCATCGGGCCGTGGCGCCGGCGCTTTCAGGGTGTCGCCTGCGAGGGACCGATCGACGCCGAACGGGTCCTCCTGCTTTTGCCCGGGACGTATATGAATGAATCGGGTCGCGCTGTTGCGGAGGCGGCGCAGTTCTACAAAATACCGGCCGGTGACATCACGGTGTTTCACGACGAAATCGAACTGCCTCCGGCCAAGGTCCGGGTCAAGGTCGGCGGCGGGATTGCCGGCCATAACGGATTGCGCTCGATCAGTGAGCATGTCGGAAATGATTACCGGCGCGTGCGTATCGGTGTCGGTCATCCCGGCCATAAGGATCTGGTGGAGCACTACGTGTTGAACGATTTTGCCAAAGCCGAGCGCGGCTGGGTCGAGGCGCTCGTCGGTATTCTCGCCGACAATGTCGATTTTCTGGTTCGCGGCGAAGATGCGAGTTTTCAGAACAAGGTGCACCTCGCCATGGTCGCCAAGGGTTTCGGCGATCAGGTGGAGCGAGAGCCGCCGATCAACAGGCAATAATCATTCATGGGCTTCAAATGCGGCATCGTCGGCTTGCCGAATGTCGGCAAGTCGACGCTCTTCAACGCGCTGACCGAGACGGCGGCGGCGCAGGCGGCGAACTATCCGTTCTGCACCATAGAGCCGAATGTCGGTGAAGTCGCCGTGCCGGATCCGCGGCTGGATACGCTCGCCAGCCTTGCCAAGTCCGCGGTCATCGTGCCGACGCGGCTGACGTTCGTTGATATCGCCGGCCTCGTCCGCGGTGCATCGAAAGGGGAGGGGCTCGGCAACCAGTTCTTGGCCAATATCCGCGAAGTCGACGCGATCGCCCACGTCGTGCGCTGCTTCGAGGATACCGACGTGACCCACGTCGAAGGCCGCATCGACCCGGTCGCCGACATCGAAACCGTCGAGACCGAGTTGATGCTGTCCGACCTCGACAGTCTGGAGCGGCGGGCCGACGGTCTCGCCAAAAAAGCCAAGGGCGGCGACAAGGAGGCAAAAGAGGCGCTCGACCTCATCAATCGGGCGCTGGCGCTGTTGCGCGAGGGCAAGCCCGCGCGCCTGACCGAACGTAAGCCGGAAGAGGAGCGGGCTTTCCACATGCTCGGGCTCCTCACCTCGTTGCCCGTTTTGTACGTGTGCAACGTCGATGAGGCTTCTGCTGCCAGCGGCAACGATTTTTCGCGCAAGGTTGAAGACCGCGCGAAAGAAGAGGGCGCGGCGGCCGTGGTGATCTCGGCGAAAATCGAAGCGGAAATTGCCGTGCTCTCGCGCGAGGAGCGTGGTGAGTATCTGTCCGCGGTCGGTCTCAAAGAGGCGGGGCTCGATCGTCTGATTCGCGCCGGCTACGGTCTCCTTGCGCTGGTGACCTTCTTTACGGCCGGGCCGAAGGAGACGCGCGCGTGGACGGTAACGCGTGGGACCAAGGCGCCGCAAGCCGCGGGCACCATCCACACCGATTTCGAGCAAGGATTTATCCGCGCCGAAACCATTGCCTATGACGACTACGTGAGCTGCGGCGGCGAAAGCGGCGCCCGCGATGCCGGCAAAATGCGGCTCGAAGGCAAGGACTACGTCGTGCAGGACGGTGACGTCATGCACTTCCGTTTCGCAAACTAGGCGTCATCCCGGTCGCCCGCTTCATCGATATGCGGCTACTGATTTCCGAATCCTGATCCCTGGTTCCTGATGGCGCCGAGATGCTCGTTGATACGGAACACGATGAGCACGAATTCAGCAACGATCCGCGAAAGAATAATGCCGATGCAGGCACCAAGCAGGCTAGCGATCAGAAAGATCATGCCGACAAACGGATTGAACGCCATCGTGGTGAGCGAGGAGAAGGCGCCGGCGAGCCCCAGCAGGACGGAAACGACGACCGCGAGCCAGTAGAAAACCTTGATAAAAGTGGGCGTTACAAATCTTTCCCACTGGAACAAATCGTCGATGCCAAACATACACATTCCTCCTGCGCAGGACGGCGCCTGAACACACCAAACTCTGCTGCTTGAGATTCGCCTACAGACTGCACTCCGGGATTGCAGCGGTCAATTGCGTGCGCTTCTGAACGAAGCCTGCAGCAGCGGATTTGCGCGGTGGGGATATGGCGTTGCCGCGGTACGGACGCGCCGATTTTGCGGCATGGGAACTCCCGAAGCTCACTCTGAACCGCTGCGTCCGGAACGCCCGTCGCGTGACGGCGTTGGGCCGTCAGGCTGAACTGATCCATAGCAGCGCAAGTATATGGAGTTCTCTATGAGAAACATTATCCGTTTTACTGCTTTCGGCGCCGCGCTCATGGCCGGATCATCGCTGGCGCAAGCCCAGACCATCATCACCGGCCAGCCGGTCGACACGGTGATCGCGCAGCAACCCGGTATTGTGGTGACGCAACCGGCGCCAGCCGTTGCCAGTGTGCCGCTCCAAACGGTGGAAACCGTACGGACTGTCCGGTCGACCACAACGCCCCGGCGCAGGGAAGCCCGCCGATCGGGGCGCAGCGTGACGACGACGCGGACGACCGTGCGCGAACGCGTCCTGCCGGCTCCACTGGTCGCAACAGCGCCGGCGACGCCGGCGGTCCAGGCCATCGCGCAGCCGGGTTACGCCGAAGTCGTTCAGGCTCCGGGGACTTATGCGACTCCGTTGTATGACGTCGTGGGCCCGCTTGCGCCACCCGCCCCGACAGGGGTGCTGGCGCAACCCGTGGCCGGCGGCGGGGTCGTTATCCCTGTCCCTGCCTATCGTTACGTTTATGAACCTGACCGGATTCTGGTGATCGACGCCAACACCGGCATCGCGATGCGGGCCATCCCGCGGTGAGGTCGGGGACTGGCGGCACGCGGGAGCGTGCCGCCAGGACATTCGTGCCGTTCGGTTTTTGGTTCCAACCGCCGGAAATGCTATAGTTCCGACAGCGGAACAGCGGAGCACGGATATGATCTTGCCCAAGGCACTGGCGGTTGGTCTGCAACTCTTAGTGCCGGTCGCGAGTAACGCCGACGATGTGCCAAAGCTCAATGTGGAGCAGGTGTGCGAAGGTATCGCAAAGCAGGGCGGTGTTACCTTCCACGATCCGGCCATCGCGCAGGAGAAAAAGAACTGTCTCGACAGCGAGCAAGCCATCCGCGACGAACTCGTCAAACAATGGCCGAGCTTCTCGCCCGCCGACAAAACCCATTGCGTCAACGAATCGGTCATGGGCGGAGAGTCAAGCTACACCGAGCTCCTCACCTGTCTGGAAATGGCGCGCGATGTCAGAGCCATGCGGATCGAGCAGGACAACGCGGTGAGCGGCCCGAGCAGCCCTCCGACGAGTGGTCGGAAGTCGCGGCCCTAGAGTCTAATAAGCAACGAGAATTTCGCTGACCGTCGGGTTAACCGAACGGAGTGCCGGGTCGGCCGAGCTGAATTCCCGGTCGGCAGGCAAGGCACCGATCGCCGAGGGCGCGGCCGTCGACGCAGCGCGCAGGCTGACGCCAATCTTGCAGCCACCCGCCAGTGAGGCGAGCGTACCGCCGTTCCAGTTGCTCAGGGTCGCAACGTTACCCTTATCGAACCCGGAGAGCTTGAACGGCTTGCCGTTAAGCCGCTGCAATTCCGCCAGCGTCAGACCGAGGCGGACTTCCCCGGGGGCGGTCCATTCCGACGTTCCGTTGATGACGATGAGGTGGGTGTCGCTGCGGTTCGACGGCTTCGACCACCACACTTCCAACCGCCGTTTCGGATCCTTCGCGAACACCACACTGGCCATTGTCTTCCTGCCGGACGCGGCATCGACCTGCGTGAAGGTGACGTTGCGCGACTTAAACGCCATGGCGAGCTTGACCTGACTCAAGTCGCGACCGAACACACCGCTGCAGCTGACCACATAAGGCGTTGCCGTCCGCGACATCCGGCCAGCCGTCCGAGGTCCCGCGACCGGATCCGTTCCGCGGCTGGCGGCATGCGAGCGCTTGCCGTGGCTTGGCTCCTCTACCGCACCCGGCATCGGCTAAATCATCTGTGACGGCGCCAGCTGGTCGTCGGCATCAAGATCGGGATCGTGTTCAAACGCCGGGGCTGCCGCATGTTTGCGCCTCGGCTTGGCCGGCGCTGTCGACGACGGCGTGTCGCCCTCGTCGTTCATTATCGAAGGTTGTGTCGACGGCTGCTGAGGCTGCTGTGCCGAAAGCGTTCCGGCGCCCGCTGCAACGAAGCCGACAAACAACACGACCCCGAACCAACGTCGATACATACTTTAACGCCTCCCGTGCGCGCGTCGGCAAAGTAACATAGCATAGCAGGCGAAATGTTGGCCGCGCCTTTGTTTGAAGCGGCGCTGCTGCCGATCGCCGCATCATTGCAACACCGGGAGAATGCTCCGTGCAACTTCAACAAAACACCGATCGCATACAGACGACGCATATCGGCAGTCTGCCGCGGCCGCATCACCTCCTCGATGTCATGAAGGCAAAATACGCCGGACAGGCTTATGACGAAGCAGCGTTCCAGGAAGCCCTGCGGACGGCTGTCGCCGATGCGGTACGCGAGCAGGTCCAGTGCGGAATCGACATCGTTACCGATGGCGAATTTTCCAAACCCGGATTTTTCACCTATATCCGCGAACGGCTGGAAGGTTTTGAATCGCGGCCGAACCTCAAGCTGAAGCTGTTTGAGCAGGAGGTTGCGGCGTTTCCGGAATACTACGCGGAATATTTCAAGGGGGCGATGACGGGCGGTGCGATCGTTTCGCTCCCGCCGGTCGTATGCGTCGGTCCGGTCAAATACCGTGGCGAAAAGCTTGTCCAGATCGACATTGCCAACGTCAAGAGCGCCGCCGCCGCGTCCGGCGTCGCCAACGAGCATGTGTTCCTGCCGGCGACCGCGCCGTCCGGAGTGGGACGGAACGAGTACTACAAATCAGATGAAGACTACTTCCACGCTCTGGCGGCGGAAATGGGCAAGGAATACCGCGCCATCGTCGATGCCGGTATCCTCGTGCAGATCGACGACCCGTTCCTGCCGGACATTTTCTACGAGGTGGGTCTCGACGACGGGCAAAAAAAGCGGCGGGCGCAAATCTACGTCGAGGCCGTCAACGCCGCGATCGAGGGCATTCCCGAAGAACGCGTCCGCTTCCACACCTGCTACGGCATCAATGAAGGCCCGCGCATCTATGAAGCGGCGCTGGCGGACATTATCGACTATGTCCTGAAGATCAACGCCGGCTCGTACAGCTTCGAGGCTGCCAATCCGCGCCACGAGCACGAATATCACCTGTTTGAGCGTGTCAAAGTGCCCGAGGGCAAGGTCCTGGTCCCGGGCGTCATTACTCACGCCAGCAACATGGTGGAACATCCCGAGCTCATTGCCGAGCGCATCATCCGTTTCGCGCGTCTGGTCGGGCGGGAGAACGTTATCGCCGGCGCCGACTGCGGGTTTTCGTCGCAGGCGCTATACAACACCGAAGTACACCGCACGGTGGTGTGGGAGAAATTCAAGGCCATGCGTGCCGGTGCCGATGTCGCCACCGAACGGTTGTGGGGCTGATGTTCGTTGGAACGGCTTGGCTCAGGCGCAGCGGCTGCAGGGTTTCATCACTGTGGGCTCTCGGCGGTTTGTTGCCGGCCGAAACCTATTTCGGTTCTGATTTTCGCAGCAGCGCCGCGAGGCGATGGGCCTCGGCAACGTCCTCGGTCGTATTGACGTTGAAGAACGGGTCAACCGGAGTGGCTGGCCATGTCGCGACGGCGATGCGGTGTCGCATCGCCCAGTTCTCGACCTTGCGCACGCCCTCGTTCAGCAGTGCGTGCCGCAAATCTCCGCGCATGCTGAGCGGCCACAACGCCACGACCGGATGTCGCCTTTGCCCCGAAGCCGCGCAGGCGAGCAGCGCGCCGGCCTCAATGCGCGCACGATGCAGGCGTCCGACCAGGTCCGGCGGCAGGAACGGGCAATCACCTGGTGTGGTTACGATCCATTCAATTTCGGGCGCATGATCGGCTGTCCAATCGAGACCTGCCAGGATGCCGGCAAGGGGCCCGGCATAATCCGGCGGGTCGTCGGCGACGACACTCAGGCCTGTGTCGGCGAAGCGGCGCGGATCACCATTCGCGTTGATGATCAGCTGACTGCACTGAGGAGCGAGCGTCGTGAGGATGCGCTCAAGTATCGTTTTCTCCCCGATGCGCATGCAGGCCTTATCGCCGCCGCCCAGGCGGCGCGCGCGGCCGCCGGCGAGGACGACACCGAGAGTGGATGGTATGTTCACGCGTTTTTCAAACTCGTCGTCCGCGAGGACTTGCTGATGCGCATGCTCGGGAAAAGTCGCATGCGTTGCTTGTCAGCAGGCAGAGCTCGTTCTTCACTTCACCGGCTGGGGGACGGCCAATCGGACTCAGTCAAGGCATCTACGCTGTCAACATCCCAGCTTTCTGCAACGCCGCCGGCACCATCTCCAGCGAAACGCTCCGCCCACTCAGAGTTTATTTCATCACTTTGCTTTTCTACCGGCGGCAGATCGATCTTTTCAGGCTCATCATTTCCTACTTCGAGTAACTCGATGATGCTACGCACGACGCTGGCCTTATCGGCCACCAAATCCTCATAGGTGACGACGAACGGCGTGACGTTATTTGTGTCAAACCATCTCCACCAATTGAGTCTTTGTTGTTCGAGTTCATTCTTGCATTGCTCGATAAAGCCCGCGTCGTAGCGAGCGTTTTTCCCCGTCACCTGGTCGAACGAAATCCAGGCATTGGTTTGCATCGCTTTCGCCATTGAGACCGCTTGAGCTACTTTGTCGCGCCGGTTGATGTAGATGAAAGTGACCGGCGCCAGAATTTTCAGCATCGAGGGGCACCACGTGAGCGCCGCCTCGAAATGATGGCCATGAGCTTTCATCCCGAATATTCCGTTCCGCCCGGTGCGGTGCGCAACGAGCTTCACGAAATAGTCCTCAGGAGTCCTGGCGCCGAAACGGACCATTAGCCGGCCGGGTTCGGTGGCCGACGGGATCGCGGCGTTTCCCGCGTCAATGTTCAGATATTCTGTGGGCGCGCCGAGGACGCCGGATTTCCACAGCTCACTGCACAGGAACGTGCTTCCGCACCGATACGACGAGGCGACGATATAGGACTTGCGCAGCGGAACCGGATTAGCAAAGTCGAGCCGTGGATCGAACCAACTGGTTATCGGGCGCGTGTCCGCACCACCAGCGCTGTCTGCTTTTGACGTCTTGTTCGTTGGCCTGTTCGTGATTGCTTTTTTTTTCGTAGCCACCGTATCATCCCACAATCACTCTGCGGCGGTTCGTGCTGCGTTCACTGACAGCGTCTTCGAACTGCCCATTTCCTCGATTTCCGTCAGCAACTTGTCTTCGATGAGTGCCGCAATCTTGCCGACGTCGGCGTTGGCGAAGAACTCGCGCGGCTCGAGTGTGATCTGATACTTTTCGCGAATTCTGGGCAAGAGCTGCAGCGCGATCAACGAATGGCCGCCAAGTTCGAAAAAATTGTCATCGAGACCGATCGGTGAGGTACGCAGGAAATCGATCCACATGGCGGCCAAAGCCGTCTGCAGTTCGGTCTCGGGCGCGCGATAAGATTGCGCAAGCGCCGGCCGCGGATGGGTCTGCCGGGCCGGCGCTGCTGCGACTGGGGAGGCGGTGCCCGCGCCGAGAGCCTTCCCCGCTCCGAGCGGCTGCCGCTGGCCCATTTGTCCCGCCGCGGCGGCCGGACGGGCCGGCGGCTTGTGCGCGATGACCTGTGGATGGCGTGCCACCAGCGCCTGTTTGAACGCGCGGATACCCTCGGTCGTGAGCAGGCCGAAGTTCAATGCCTGCGGCCTGGCCTCGCCCGGCTTGACGCGCAATGTGTTGATCGCCATGCCGACTTCACGCCAAGTGTCCCAGTTTATCGAGATGACCGGCCAACGGGCTTTGTCCGCCATCTTGATTGCGTAGGCGTCGAGATAGGCGTTCGCTGCCGCATAGTCGACCTGTCCGGCACGGCCCCACAAGGCCGCCACCGAGGAGAACAGAGCCAAAAAATCGAGGTTGCGATTGGCGAATATCTGCTCGATCACCGCCAGGCCCAAAAGCTTTGGGCGCATCACCGGATCGAGTTCATCGGCGCCTTTCAACCCGATTGGCGTTGAGCCGGAGATTCCGGCCGCGTGGATTACGCCGTGAATCGCACCGAATTGTTTGGTCGCCTCGCGCACCACGGCACGCATTTGAGCAAGGTTGCTCACGTCGGCGGCGCCCACCATGACCTTGCCGCCGGCCGATTCGATGCGGGCAATGCCGCGGATCATGCGGACGAGGCGATCTTCCTCGGTGCCGCGCTCGAGAATGCCGGCCCACTCCTCGCGCGGCGGCACGGGCGTCCGACTGATGAGGACGACGCTTGCTTTGTAGCTGCGCGCCAAGTGCCGCGAGATCGCGAGCCCGAGATCGCCCAGCCCCCCGGTGATCAGATAAACACCATGGCGCCGTATCGACCCTCGCGCATTCTTGATGAGCTGCGGCGGAATTGGCTGGAATCCACGCGCCCAGCGGGAGTTGCCGCGATAGGCCGTGACAATACTGGGTGCCGGACCAGCCAGGTCGGCAGCCACGCGATGCGCCAGTTCGTCGGTGTTGGCAACCGCAGCGGGGATGTCGAAGATGCGGCAGCGTAATCCCGGGTATTCGCTCATGCCGGCCAGACAAGGTCCGATCGGCATCGCCATTGCCGGATTGACCGTCTCGCTGCCGCTGATCTCTTGACCCTCGCGGGTCACGAACGTGATGGTGACGTTGTCGGGTTTACCCGCCTGCATGAGAGACCGCATCAACACGATCGGTGTCTTGAGCTTGTCGTCGACGTCTTGGCGGTATCGCGCTTCGGCAAATTCGGGTCTTCGGTCCGGGGTTGGCTCGCAAAAATAGAGCACCTGCAAACGCTGCCCTTTCGACAGCGCTTTGGTCACCGTCTTGCAAGCTTCAGCAAGATCGGCCTCGATGTTTGGATCAAGCGCAATACGCCCATCGGCGAATGTCTTGTATTTGGCGCCCTTCTCGATCACGGTGATCTTGCCGCCGGCGCGCTCGCGTAATATCGCGGCGATCCGTTTGTCGATCTTCGCGGTCGGATTGTACAAAAGCCAATGAGGCTCTTTGCGTTTGGAACTCCGGCTGAACGGACCTGAATATTGCACCCGCCTCCAGGTCACTGTCTCCATGAGGTAGTTTGCAGCTCCGCCGCCGCCCACGCCCAATCTGGCGCCCGGTCGCAAAGCGGCAACCGCCCCCCGCGGCGGGCCAGCCGATTGCTGTTCCTCGACGATCCAATAGCGGCGCCGCTCAAACGGGTAGGTCGGCAGAACGCGCTTGATGCGCCGCTCGCCCGCGTAACGGCGGGTCCAGTCGATGGGCGCGCCCGCAAGCCACAACTCGGCCGAGCTCCGCAGCATCGATTTGACCTCGCCGGCGCCACGCATCGAGGCGTGCGGCAGCGTAGAGTGGACAGCGGTATCCGTCACATCGCCGATGAGCGACTTGGTCAGGGTCGTGAGATTTCGGCCTGGTCCGACCTCGAGGAAAATGCCGGGCATCTGGTCATGGATTGTCGATAGCCCCTTGTGGAATTGTACCGCCGCTCGCAGATGCTGCCCCCAATAGGCCGCATCGGTCGCCTGCTCGTCGGTGATCCAGTCGCCGGTGACGTTGGAAACGTAGGCCAACTGCGGCGGACTAAGAGTGATGCCTCGCATTATCTCGACGAATTGGGGCACCGCGGCATCCATCATGCCTGAGTGAAAGGCATGCGAGGTGTGGAGCGGGGTCGAGGAGATACCATCCGGGTGGAGTTTCTTTTCCAGCGCCGCAATGGCGGCGGTTGGACCCGATGCGACACAGGCCGTCGGCGTGTTGATGGCGGCGATCGAGATCGAGGGCGGCAGCAGCGGCTCGATCTGCGCGGCGGAAGCCATCACTGCCAACATGGAGCCCGCCGGCATGCTCTGCATCAGGCGGCCGCGCGCGGCGACAGCCCGCAGCGCGTCTTCAAGCGAGAATACCTCCGCGATGCAGGCGGAGACGAATTCCCCGATGCTGTGGCCGAGCGAAGCGGCCGGCGTAACGCCGAGGCTCATCCACAATTTGGCCAGCGCGTAGGACACGGCGAAGATGGCCGGTTGCGCAAACTGAGTGTTGCGCAAGGTCTCCTCGGCCTCTTTCTCAGTCTCGGGCGTGGGGAACAGGAGCTCGCGTAAATCGCGTCCGAGATGCGGCTTGAGTAACTCGGCACAATTATCGATTTCGCTGCGGAACACCGGTTCTTCGTTGTAAAGTTCCCGCCCCATGTAAAGATGCTGCGCGCCTTGCCCGGGGAATAGGAACGTTACCGGCTGTTCGGTGGCGGCGCGCTGACCGCCAACAACGAGGGACGGATCGGTGGAGCCGAGCGCTTCGGCAGCTTCTTTTCGGTTGTTGCAGACGGCGATGCGGGCAAACGGATAGAGTGAACGGCCCGTCGCCAGCGTGTGACAAACGTCGGCAATGTTTTCGTCCGGATTGGCGCGGAGATGCTCGGCAAGACGCGCACAGGCAGAATCAAGCGCGGTCGGATTCTTGGCCGAAACGAGGACGACGTGACTGGAGCGCGCGGTTTTCTCTGAAGTGACCGGCGGTGGCTCCTCGATGATGAGATGCGTATTGGTTCCACCGATGCCGAAAGAGCTGACGCCAGCACGGCGCGGGCCTTCGCTTGGCCATTTCGTGAGCTTCGTCGGCACGAAGAACGGCGAATTGGCAAAATCGATTTTCGGATTGGGCGTCTCGAAGTTCAGATTTGGCGGTATTTCGCCGGTCTTGACCGCCATCGCTGCCTTGATCAGGCCGGCGACGCCGGACACGGTATTGAGATGACCGATGTTCGATTTAAGCGAGCCCAGCGCACAAAACTGTTTCGCATCCGTCGCCGACCGGAAGACCTGCTGTAGCGCCTCCACCTCGATAGGATCGCCGAGCGCCGTGCCGGTGCCATGCGCTTCGACGAAGCCGATCGAAGCTGGCGAAACGCCGGCGACGGCCATTGCTTCCGCCACCACAGCCGATTGCGAGTCGATACTCGGAGCGGTGAAGCCGACCTTCATCGATCCGTCGTTGTTGACCGCGGAGCCCAGGATGATCGCATGGATGTTGTCGCCTTCCGCGATAGCGTCCTCGATCCGCTTGAGCACGACAATGGCGACGCCGTCGGCAAAGACCGTCCCGCTGGCATCTGCGTCGAACGGCCGTGTATGCCCGTCCTTCGACAGGATGCCGCCCTCGGTGAAGTGGTAGCCACACTTGTGCAGCCAATTGAAGGAGATGGCGCCGGCCAACGCCACGTCGCATTCGCGCGACATGAGACTCTGGAACGCGAGGTGGACCGCGACCGTCGAGGTCGAGCAGGCGGACTGAACAGTCATGCTCGGGCCGCGAAGCCCGAGCTTGTACGAGGCCCGGGTCGCCAGATAATCCTTGTCGTTGCCGATAAGCGCCATTTGCCGCGCCACGCCGGCCCTCACCGACGGGTCGCGGAAAATCAGGTTCATGTAGATGGTCGGGCCCTCGCCGGCGAACACGCCGATGGCGCCTCCGTAACGGCGCGGGTCGATACCCGCGGTCTCGAGCGCATCGCTGGCGCATTCAAGGAAGACACGTTGCTGCGGATCGATGAATTCCGCTTCGCGCGAGCTATAGTTGAAAAACTCGGCATCGAATAAGTCCATTCCCTCGAGCGGCGCGGCCGCCTTGATGTAGTTCGGCAGTTGCAGCACCGCGTCAGAAATGCCGGCCGCGCGCAACTCTTCTTCGCTGTAGAAAGATATGGACTCGACGCCGTTGCGGAGATTGGACCAGAACTCGGCGACGTTCTTGGCGCCGGGGCAACGTGCTGCCATGCCGACGATCGCGATGGTCGGCCGCGGCTCGTTTTCATTTGTTATCAGTTGATCCATTTCGCTTCTCACTAGTCTTGGCGGGCGTCGCTCGCCGGTCCGGCCGGTCGCCGCGTCAAGAATTTCTTCCGCGCCTCGCCCCGGCTTGTCGAACGACTGAGAAAATCGGGACGCTGTCCCTCGGCCAGGTAAGCCGACAGCGCGCGGATGGTCGGATAGCGGAAAAGCACTGTGGCGGGAATATCGCGGCGCAGCCGCTGATTGATTGCATTCTGTACACGCAGCAGCATCAGCGAATCGCCGCCCAGTTCGAAAAAGTTGTCATCGACACCGACATCTTTCAATCCGAGAATCTGCATCCAGACGTCCGCGAGTATCTTCTCGGCCTCCGATTTCGGAGCGATGTGCCTGCGCGCCGCCGTCTCCTGCATCGGTTGTGGTGACGGCAACGCAGCGCGGTCAAGCTTGCCGTTCGGTGTGAGCGGCGGCTGCGGAATAGTCACGAAATAGCCGGGAACCATGTGGTTCGGCAGCTTCCCCCGCAGATAAGCGCGCAGCGTCGCATCCGTTGGCGGAACGCCGTCGCCGACCACGTAGGCGACGAGGCCGGGTTCGCCACTCGTCAGGTCATCACGCAATTGCACGATGGCGCTGCGCACATTCGGATGCATTTCAAGCGCGTGTTCGATTTCCGACAGTTCGATGCGGTGACCACGCAACTTCACCTGGTGATCGCGACGGCCGACGAATTCGATAACGCCGTCCGGCCGACGCCGCGCCAAATCGCCCGTCCGATAGATGCGCCCGCCGTTGCCGAAGGGATCAGGCAGGAATCGTTCCGCAGTCAGGTCGGGACGTCCAAGATAGCCTCGACCCAGCCCATCGCCGCCGACAAACAGTTCGCCGGTCACGTTCGCGGGCAGCGGTTCGAGGTTTGCGTCGAGAATCAGGGCCCGCATATTGGCGATCGGCAAGCCGATTGGAACGTTGGCAGAGCCGTTCTGCTCGCTGGCGAGGAACCAGGTCGCATCCCAGAATTCCGACGTTCCATAGATATTGAACAGTTCGGCTTGCGGCAGGCGGGCCCGAAACTTTGCCACCAGCGGCGCCGACAACGGTTCGCCGCTGCATGCCCAGTGACGCATTTTCGGCAGGCGCTGCGCCAGATCTTTCTGGCTGGCGAGAATGGCCCGCAAGAGCGAGGGTACCAGCACAATGCGTGTGGTCCCTTCGCGCGCCATGAGATCGATCAACTGCTCCGGGTCGCGCGCAACGTCTTCCGGGACGATGACCGTCGATTGCCCTCGGATGAGTGGCATGAAGATGTCCCACAGCGCATCGATGAAATTCGGCGTCGTCTTCTGGACGTAGACTTCGCTGGACAGCTCCTGACTGACGTCCCAACTCAGACGATTGACAACCGCGCGGTGGGTGCCCATCACGCCCTTCGGCTTTCCGGTCGAGCCGGACGTGTAAAGAATGTACACAAGATGATCCGGCATTGTCGCATTGGGCGGTAGCGTCGCCGGACTGGCCTCAATCTGGGCCTGATCGGCATCGAGCTGCACCACTGGTACCGGCTGCGGTGCGAATGTTGCCACGAAAGCCGCCTCAGTGACGATGACGCGCGGTTTGGCGTCGGCGACAATGTAAGCCAGCCGTTCAGCGGGATAATTCGGGTCGAGCGGAAGGTAGGCTCCGCCGGCTTTGATGATACCCAGCAGTCCAACGACGAGCGCCGCGGAACGGCCAACGCACAGTCCGACGATGGTATCCGGCCCGACGCCAAGGCTGCGGAGGTGCCATGCGAGCCGGTTCGCGCGCTCGTCGAGATCGCGGTAAGTTATGCGTTCGTCCTTGAAGATCACCGCGATAGCGTTCGGCGTTCGCTGTGCCTGTTCGGCGAACAGCTCGTGAAGGCACCGCTGCGGATAAGGTGCTGACGTCGAATTCCAGCCCGTGACGGCTTGCCGGCGCTCGTCCTCACTCAGCATCGGCAAGTCGGAGAGGCGCTGGAGCGGATTGGGGGTTATACCTTCGAGCAATGTGGTAAAATGTTTGAACAATCGCTCGATGATGTTGGGCTCGAACAGGTCGGTGGCGTATTCGATGATGCCGCCGACATCACCGTCCTCGCTTTCCCAGAGCACCAGGGTCAAGTCGAATTTCGAGCCGCGTGGAGTGAGCACGGCCGGGTCGACGCCGATTTCCGATGACACCGACGCCGCCCGCGGCGGTTGCATCGCCACCATGACCTGGAACAGCGGCGAACGGTCCTTCTCGCGACGAACGCCGAGCTCGTTGAGCACGCTCTCGAACGGCACGTCTTGATTGCTGAACACCTCGATCGCATTGGAGCGCACGCGGGCGAGGAAATCCTTGAAAGTGGGATCGCCAGAAAGATCGAAGCGCATCGCGACCGTGTTGATGAACAGACCGACCAGCGGCTCGATTTCGCGAAAGGCGCGATTGGCGACCGGCGTTCCTATGACGATATCGGTCGCACCGGAATAGCGATGCATCAGCGTCGCCAGTGTCGCCATGACCACATTAAACAGCGTCGTCTGCTCGCGTTGGCAAAGCAGCCGCAGCCGCGTGACTAATTGCCGATCAAGGCTCAGGCCGCGACGCTTGCCGCGGAAACTGCGGTCAGGCGGCCGTGGGTGATCGAACGGCAGGTCGGTCGAGGCCGGTGCTCCGGTAAGGTATTCGCGCCAGAACGCCATTTGCTTGGCGACGGCTTCTGCGTGCAGCATGGAGCGCTGCCACGCGGCGTAATCGCCATACTGCACGACCAGCGGCGGCAGTGGCGACGGACTGTCTTTGGCAAACGCGCCATAAAGCGCCGTGGTTTCACGCACGAGCACGCCCAGCGACCAGCCATCACAGATGATGTGGTGAAGATTGAACAATATGACGTGGTCTTCCGCGGCCATGCGGACAAGGTCGGCGCGGAACAGCTCTCCCCGGGCTAGGTCGAACGGCTCGACGGTTCGCTTGCGTGACCAACGTACGAACTCGGCCTCCCGCTCTGCGGCCGGAAGGCTGCTGAGATCGAGCATGCCGACCGATACCGGCTCGGGGGCACGGATCACTTGCATCGGCACGCCATCGATCGTGTGAAAATTGGTGCGCAACACGTCGTGGCGGCGGACAACCTCTGTCAGCGCGCGTTCGAGAGTGGCGCGCTCGATCGGCCGGGCAAGACGAAGGGCGCGAAATGTATTGAAGACAGTATTATCCGGCTGCAGATGCTGCAGCAACCACTGCCCCTCCTGCATAAGCGACAGCGGCGCGATGCTCTGAACGGCGCGACGGGGTATCTTTACGGTTGCGCTTTTGCTCGGAATTTCCCCCCGGATTCGCTTTTCCAAGAGGGCCTTTTGATCCGGCGTCAGCCTTGCATGTCGGCCCACCCCATTAGCTTGGTTCATCTTCGCCCCTCGGGAAGAATTTTGTGTAACATCAACCGTTTCTGGGGCCAAGGGCCCGCATCGGTCACGGCTATGGGTGCCGATTTACTGGCGAGCAGGATGTGTTGCTCGTCAACTATTGTCAGTTTATACGCGCCAGGTTCATTGGATGATGAATTTCAGCCAAAGAATCACTATAATAGTGTTGGAAGTTTGGTAACGGCTGGCAAGATTCAAACGAGGAAGCGCAAGTGTTGAAGTAAGCCTTCGCTCGGCGGGGCTAGCTCGCGGCCTTGGCAATTTCATCAGCATGGCAAGGCCCAAATGTAGCTGCCAGCGGACGGACTTGCTATCAAAGGCGGGTTTTGTGACCAAGGTCACTGCGGGTTGATGTCGGGCGGGCTTATTACCTCATGGTTTTGTACCTCACTGAACGGCTGCCGGGTCGCAGAGCGGAGCGACGGCCAGTGATGGCGCGCTTCCGGAATAGTAGAGATTGAGCCAAGTTTAACGCTCTCTTATCCCAAATACGCGCAGCGTGTCGACCTTTCGGCGGCGCCGGAAATGGAGCTTGAGTACGCATGGCGAATAACGCCCGCCGTTCGAATGCAAACGGCCAATCCACAGCTCCACAGGATGCGGCGCAGCTTTCTACAGCCGATGTAAGTGGTGGTTTACCGCGCCCGAAGCTTATATTACCCAGTGTGCGGTCAAGTACTGCGAACGTCAAAGGTGAGGTTAGAGCCGCCAAAATGGGGTCCTTCCGCAAAGCGTTCCCGAGCATAGGCCAGCCGTGGGCAGCGCTTAAGGGCCGTATGGAGGCTATGCGCAGCGATGACGTGCAGTGGCGACATCGTGGCGTGCCTTTGCATGTATATTTTGCCGGCGAGGATGTGCTCGAAGTCGCGAGCGAAGCCTACACGATGTTCATGTCGGAAAACGCCTTGGCTCCGTCAGCGTTTCCGAGCCTTGGTCGGATGGAGCGTGACATTATCGACGCGGCCGTCGAGCTTTTCCACGGCCCGGCCGGCGCGACCGGAACGTTCACGTCTGGCGGTACCGAAAGCATCATTCTCGCGGTCAAAGCTGCGCGCGATTGGGCACGCGTGAGCCGGCTCAGAACAAGAGAGCGCGGCGAGATTCTTTTGCCGATTACCGCACATCCGGCTTTCGACAAAGCCGCGCAGTTGCTCGATCTCGATCCGGTGCGTGTGGAGATCGGCCCGGATTTCCGTGCCAGGGTGCCTGCGCTTGAAGCGGCGATCACCGATCGCACGATCCTCGTGGTTGCTTCAGCACCGTCTTTGCCGTTCGGCCTGATTGATCCGGTCGATGAAATCGCCGAACTGGCTTTGCGTCACGGCATCTGGTGTCACGTCGACGCTTGTATCGGCGGCTACATCGCACCGTTCGCCACCAAACTCGGCTACCCGGTCCCGCAGTTCGACTTCGCGATCCCCGGTGTTCGCTCGATTTCCGCCGACTTGCACAAGTTCGGCTATGCTGCCAAGGGCGCGTCGACGCTGATGGTCAGGAACCGGGCCGATGCGGCGTTTCAAGCCTTCGAATTTTCCGATTGGCCGAAAGGCAAATACTTTACACCGACACTGCTGGGCACGCGGTCGGGCGGCGCCTTGGCAGCCGCCTGGGCGATTATCCACTATCTCGGCGAAGACGGTTATCTCAGATTGACGGCGCGGGTAATGGAACTCCGCGATCGTTACGTTGACGGTATTACGGCTATTTCGGGCCTGAAGCTGCTCGCTCAGCCCCATCTCAGCATCATCGCCTACGGTTCCGATGTTGTCGACATCACCGCGGTCGGTGATCAGTTGGTGGAGCGCGGTTGGTATGTCAGCCGGATTGCCGATCCTCCAAGTCTCCATCAGACTGTCAATCTCGTCCAGGAAGCGACGATCGAGGAGTATCTGGGCGATCTGGAAGCCTGCGTCGAGCAGGCGCGCACGCACTCACTCGTTGGCAGGAACGCCGAGGTTTTGACTTATTAGGTTCGGCGGCTTGTTCGACGGCTTGGGTTCGACACCGCGCCATAGCGCTAAAAGCCGCCTGCGTTGGACTTCGGCGGCTTTGCGTTGTGGCCAATCCTCTTGTTTCCGACCGAATTGAATTTGTTGCGGCCGTCGACCGACTCGAAAGACTGGCGCTATAATGGATAGGATCACTAAGGACCTCGCATGGCTATGACGCAGGAGTGGAGCGAAGACGACGAGGATCTCGGCGAGAGTGAGCAGGGCGGGCGCGGCCGGACTGTGCCGCTGCGGATGAGGCAGATTTGGGTTGAGGCTCAGGTACAGCTCGCTGAGGCCCAGCGGGCTATGGCGCGTGCCACGACCAAGAGTGCGCGTTACATGCTCTGGGCCGCGCTTGCCTCCGCGATATCGTCGGTCGTGACAGTCATTGCCGTGCTCTACGCAGTATTGGTCGTCCTGCCGCACGTTACTCACTAAACGGACGCGACCTGTGCTTTCTCAGGCGGCGGCAAGCCGCTTGCTCAAAAACGCCTCGACGCTTGAAGTGAACTGGGCGGGATTGTCCAGCATGACGGCGTGCCCGGCAACCCTGATTGTCTGGAGGCGGCTCACCGGCAACGTGCGCTCAACCATGCGCGCCGCGACGTCGGTCGGAAACACCGCGGACATGGCGCCTCGGATGACAAGGCTCGGGCATTTAATCCGCGCCAGTTCTGCCCAGAGCCCAGGCA
The DNA here is from genome assembly GCA_963791955.1 of uncultured Alphaproteobacteria bacterium. GTDB lineage: Bacteria > Pseudomonadota > Alphaproteobacteria > Rhizobiales > Xanthobacteraceae > BOG-931. The sequence continues at coordinate 73,496 of CAWBUO010000008.1, read as the reverse complement.
GATAATAGCGACCGTTTTGCGCGACCAATCGGCTAAGCTCGGAGTGAGTGCCGAGTGCATCGTCGATCTTGATCTCGTATGGCAACCCGGCGGCTTGGCGCAGGCTGTATCGCGCGAATTGCGCGAGCAATCTCGGTTCTGCCAGCGGACGCCGTGCCGTCAGCCATCGCGCAAACTCGTCCGCCGACCCGTAGGCGCGCGGCATTTCATTAAAGCCTTTGAGGACTTCGTCGACGCCGGTCTGGTCGAGTTCGGGGCCGAAATCGACGATCACGAGCGCTGCGATCTGCCCCGGATTGGCAGCAGCGAAACGAATTGCCGTCTCGGCGCCCCAGGAATGGCCGATCAAAATCGTTCGTTCAAAGCCGAACGCCGCAATGGCCTTGGCCAAATCGGCGGTGAAGGTCTGTGAATTGTAGTTCGCGTCCGGGTCACGATCGGAATTGCCGTGACCGCGCATGTCGAGGGCGACCACGCGAAAGCGCGACATGATTCGTGGCGCCAGATGACTCCACACCGACGCATTGTCACCAAATCCGTGGAGAAGAATACATGGAAATCCACGCCGGCTCCATTCCACGGCGTGAAGAGAAAGGGCGTTGTTTTCGCCGACGCCAATGGCCCTGGTCCACATTTTTCCCGCGGTAAAAGCTGGGTCAGGCAGAGCCTGCAGACCCGAAACCCGTCGTGCACGCTGCAGCAATCATTTTTTTCTTGCCGATTTCTTGAAGGCTCGGCGCAGGCTCGCCGGCCTCATGTCGGTCCATACTTCCTCAATATACTTGAGGCATTCGGCCTTGCTGCCCTGCTTTCCAGCCGGTTTCCACCCGCGCGGAACGTCCTTGCGTCCAGGCCAGATCGAATATTGTTCCTCGGCGTTAATAACCACCAAGTAGACTTCGACGTCTTCTGCTTCGTTGATTGCCACGCCTCCTCCACGAAAGCCGCTAATGCAAGCGAAATTTTCAGGATCTAATCCGGGCTTGCGGCGCGAATTCGACGTCGCGAAGACTGCTTGTTGCGGCGCGCACCATAACGGCAGCGAGCCGACGCTTCAAGAAGCCGCATCTGTTGGGCGGCGGCGACAATTCCTGATACTTGCGACGGAAATTTATTCTGCTGGTTCCACTATTTCAGTTTCGCCGCCTGCGTCTGTGGGCGGTGTTTTGGCAGCTTCCGGAAAAGATTGGGGGGTTCGCCACACCGGCGGCTCGCCGCGCTCCAGCCAGAGCACGCGATCCCCGAGATGGAAATACCGTTCATCGTGAGAGAGCACGATTACCAGCTTGCCTTTGGAACGCAGCGACGGAAGAATTTCCCGGTAAAACATATCCTTGTAGTGGGGGTCTTGATCCGCGGCCCATTCATCGAAAACGAGAATCGGCCGATCCTCCAACAACGCCATCAGCAGCGCCGCCCGCCTGCGTTCGCCCGCCGAAAGCTTTGCCGACCCGTCCGAGGCGTCGCGCGGCTCCAGCATCCAGGGCTTTAGTCTGAGCCGTTTGGCGTGACGCTTGGCCTCGTAGCTGAGTTCGTCGTAGTGCAGATCTGCCACCTGCTCGAACAGGCAGAAATCGGAGAACACAACCGCGAACTTGGTCCGATAGAGGCCCACATTCGTCGCGTCGACGGCTACATCGTCAAGATGGATCGCACCGCTGGTCGGCGCGTACAATCCGGTCAGTACTTTGAGGAGCGTGGTTTTCCCGCTGCCATTGCCGCCGGCAACGAAAACGATTTCGCGGGGATTGAGAACGATATCCGCCGGTCCCAGGGTAAAGTCATCGTCCGGGTGACCGCCCTCGTAGCGGTAGACTACCTCGCGCAGTGTCAAACTTTCCCAATTCGGGGAAATCGACATTGCCATCGACCTGCGCATCTCACGCTTGGCGGCCCGATCGGGTCGCTCGACGTCTTTGGACAGCGTCAAGCCAAGTTCATTGATTCGCTGCAGCGCAATGGATGCCTCGGCAAAGGCGCCGCTATCGGCTACCAGCGACTGCAGCGGTCCGCGCATGTAAAGAAGGGCAAGCACGCCGTAGCCTGCTGCCAGAAAACGACTGGTTTCGGAAAAAGGGGCGAACACCGCGATCCCCAATATCACGAAGGACATCGACTGAATCCAGGCCGCAACGGCCTCGGAGTACCAGCCACGCTGGCCGCCGGACTTCTGCATGTCGCGCACGCGGCCTTCGAACGCGCGCAGGACCTGCCGGCTAAGCGTGCGATTGAGCTTCATCTGCTTGACGCCGTCGAGCACCGTCCTGAAGACATGAACAATACGGTCGAGAGCGCTCCGCGTTTCGCGTCCATGCCTTCGCTCAAGCTGGCGCAGCAGGATCGCAACCCCGATGGTGAGAACCAGCAGAAACGCCGTGACTGCCGCCCGATCAGGTGAAAGCCAAGCCAGATACGCCAAACATGCCAACAGAAACGCCGCGGCCGAAAACAGATGGACAAAATTGCGCACAGCCGCGGCGATACTGGAGAGGTCGGCGGTGAAACCCACCAGTAGTCTCGCCGCGCCGGTTCGTTCGAATTCCTCCAACGGCATGTGCAGAACCGACCTGATCATGCGCCGTCGCATGCGTAGAATTGCGGCCGCCATCAAACTTTTCGGGATCAGCCGCGCATAGGTTCTGCTCACAACCGCGAGGACCGCGAAACAGATGAACTGCCACCATAGGATGTCGGTCGAACGCAGCGATTGCAAAATGCAAATCAGCGCCGCTACCGTCGAAACGCCGCTGATCACGCTGGCGAGGATTGCGATCACCAGCCGGAGTTTTGGAACCTCCGAAAGCAGGATCAGTAGCTGCATCAGCGCCGGCCGTGGTCAAGGGAGATCGTTCTTTCGAATGTTGTCGTCTTATCACCGCAGACGAGGTTAGTCATGGTGCACGGACGCGATCTCGAGCCGCGCATAGTAGGGCTTGTGTATAATGTGGCGGCCGCGGGGGTTATGGTTATCAAATGCCATTGCGGGTCTCGGGAATCCCAGAATGATAACCTCGAAGTCGCTTCACACAACGGTGCGGCTCGTCGGCGTCGGAAATAGGGCCTAGTATTCAACGGCCTGCCGCTATATACTTTTTGTGTAGCGTGTTGTGCTGTTGGAGCGCGACGAGCGAGCACGGCGAGCGGGTCAATTTGGCCCGAATGCAGATCCCCAAATCAGCTCGCGCTTGGACCGAAACACCCGATAAAGTAGGGATTGCGATATGATTAGCAGGTTTGACCTTGCCGCTGCCGTTGTCATCTCTGTTGCACTTGCCGGCCCGGCCTTCGCGGATACGACGATCAAGAGCGCGGATGGCACAGTCCAAATAACGGTCCCGAACGGCTGGCGCGAGGGCAAGCCCTTTGGCCCAAACATCAAGGTACAGGCGTCGAGCGCACGCGGCGGCCTCGTTCTGGTGCGCGTAGTATCCAAGGAGGATTTCAAGGACCTCAAGTCATTTGCCAATGTTGCGTTGGAGCGCTTGAAGAAAAACATGCCGGATGTGGAGCCGAAGACGGAAGAAATTCAGATCAACAACAAGCCTGCAATTCGCATCACCCTGGAAGGCACGCAGGCCAACGGCCAGCGCAGAGGATATCTCATCACCTTTTTCGAGGCAGACGGAAGTTACGTCGACGTGGTGACCATGGCAGCGGCTTCAGCATTCAAAACCGAGGAGCCGGTATTCGCCGGATTGGCCAGTCAAGTAAAGGTGTTGGCGGCACCTGAGGCCACGGCGCCGGCGGCAGCGCCGCCGGCACAGCCAACGCCTCCCCCGGCCGGTAAACCGCCGGCAACGCGCCCGCCGCGCTAAGCGCACTTTTCGTCCGTGGTCAGAGCGGAGCCGGCCTTATCATCCGTGACCAGCGCTGGCGCATTCAGTCGCTTGGGCCGGTTTCACTGGAGCCGTCAGGCGGCGTTACGCTGTCCTCGTCGTCGCTGTCCTGCCTGTTGACGTCCGTAGCGGAATTCCTGATGCGCACGTACTTTGTCAGAATGTAGCCGTCATTGCCGTTCCATGAAGTGCGGCACCAGCCGTTGGTGCAATCCCGCACCGTGACGACACTGCCTTTAGGGATTGTCGCGACTACTTCACTCCGGCTTGCCGGTGCCTTTCGCATATTGAGTTGCTTCGTGACTGTTCCGGAATCCGAACAGCCGCATAGCGCGGCGCACAGGCTCAAGGATACGAGTGCAAGACCGGGTCGCGCGCGCGTTGTGATCAAGACCTGTCCGATGGGAGCGTGATTTTTTATCACCGCACGGTACCCGTATCCAGGCGCGCCACAAGCGTTGTGATCGAGTATCGCGCCACCACAACAGGTTTCCAAGTCTGGCAATCGGGCGAAGCTGCGTCCGCATTCACGCGTCGTTTCGACACATAAGGCGATGTGCTAATGTCGCATGGTCTGATAAGGTTCTCACCGCTCGCCGAGCCACTGCGTGCGCGTGAGGATTCGATCCGATTTGATGCCCAACGATTCCGTTTCGGCCGAGACATCGGGCGTGCCGCCGATCCTGCGTAACCGCGGCCAGACATTTGCGGTGATTTTGCTCGTCGCGGTCGTTGCGATTGGAGCCACGATCTACTTTTGGCGAAGCCAACACGTGGCTGTGACCGAGTTAAGCGTCGCGCGGGCCCAGGCAAGCCGGGCAGCAGAGAATTTCACGGCGACCCGATCCGCCATCGACACTATCGTTTCCGACGTCGGCGATGGTCTTGCAACAATAAACGGAATCCAGGCCGCGGCGGCAGCGGCCATTCTCACCAAAGTCGAACATGCCGTCGATACGCTCGTAACAAGGACGCAGAAGAATCCCGAACTATTGCGCAGCCAGGCGTCCATGTGCATTCAGTTCTCGACGACTTTCCTGGCGCTGAACGATACCAAGAGGGCCGTTGAAATCGCGCGAAAAGGCACGGAGATTTTCCGCGCAATGGCCGCGGAGCAACCGAATAACAACGCGTTAGAAAGTGACGTCGGTCTGAGCCTGGGGAAGCTCAGCGAGGCACTGCGCGCCAGCGGTGACGGTAAGGGCGCACTCGCGGCCGATCGCGAAAGCCTCGAAATCGCCCGCGCACTCGCCGACAAGGATCCGGGAAACAAACAGCTTCGAACCGACGTCGTGCTCGCGCTGTGGCGACTGGCGGCAGTCGGCGATAATGCGCGCGAGCGCCTGACCGAAGCGCTCAAGCTCCTCAAGAATTTGAAGCTCGCCGCGATGCTGACGCCGGAGCAGGAGGGATGGATCGCAACAATTGAGAACGATCTTGCCAAATTGTAACGCGCTCACAGTGGCGGAAGCCGGTCGAACCACGGCTGCGCCTGTTCCAGCTGCGCGGCCAACTGAATCAGCTTTCCTTCTTCGCCATAGCGTCCGCCAAAATGAACCCCGACCGGCAGGCCATCGGCGGTCCAATGCAACGGCACGCTCATCGCCGGCGTGCCGGTTGCGTTGTATAGAGGCGTGATCGTCAGATATTCGGCGGCACGCTTTGAAAATGTTTCGACTTCGCCGTCCATATCGAAGTATCCGAGCGGCGGTGGTGGTGCCGGTAGGGTCGTTGTCAAAATCACGTCGTAGGATGCGAGAAACGCTGCAAGCTTGCGCCCGGCTGCGTGCGTAGCACTAAGGGCGTCGGCGTATTGGATTCCGGTTATGGCGCGGCCGCGATTGAACACCGCCCAGGTGAGCGCCTCCACATCGTCACGACGTGGCTCACGTTTGAGCGCCCGCCATCTGACTGTGAGAGTGCGTGCGACATTCGCCGCGAGCAGGATTTGGTTCTTTGGGCGCAGCTGAGCAAGATCGATATCGGGAGCAGCTTCTTCAACGATATGACCCAGGGTCTCGCATAGTTTGGCAGCATTCTCCACGGCCTTGACGCATTCGGGATGTAACGCCGCGCCGCGATGGTCGCGTCGCATCATCGCGATCCTCAAACGGCCGGGAGAGCGGCCGACCTCATCTGCGAACGGCCGCTCCGGCGTAGGCGCCGCGTAAGGATCGCCCGGCTCCGGTCCATTGGTGAGGTCTAGCAACAGCGCCGAGTCGCGCACCGAGCGGGTGACCGCGTGAGTGACCGCCAATCCGCCCCAGCCCTCGCCGGCATCGGGCGCGTAGGACACCCGGCCGCGGGATGGCTTTAGCCCGAATAATCCACAATGAGCGGCCGGCGTGCGGATCGAGCCGCCGCCATCCGTTGCATGGGCAGCAGGCAGAATGCCGGCGCTGACCGCGGCAGCGCTTCCACCCGAGGAACCGCCAGGCGAATAGGACAGGTTCCAGGGGTTACGGCAGGCGCCGTATTGACGTGGCTCGGTGCTTGGGCTGAGGCCGAGTTCAGGCGTTAGGCTGCGACCGATGATGACCAGGCCCGCGCGCTTGCAGCGGGCGGTGTAGGCGCTGTCGTGATCGGGCACGAAATTGGCATAAAGGGCGCTGCCGAGACCGGCCGGGACGCCCTTCTCGAAGATCGACAGGTCCTTGATGAGATACGGAACGCCCCGCAGCGGACCGTCAGGAAGACCAGCCTCGATGGCGGCGCGGGCACGTGGATATTGCGAGCGTGCGATCGCATTGATCGAGGGATTGACCTGCTTGGCGCGGGCGATGCCGAGTTCAACGAGTTCGCCAGCAGTGACTTCACCCTTTGCCACGAGCGCGGCGAGCGCAACGGCGTCATGTTTCCGGTACTCGTCAAACCGCATCGGGTGTCCGCAGTGAATGTCTGAGGGAAGGGCCGGTCGCGATCACGAAGGTGTCGCGGCATCATCGTCGCGCAGCTTGAAGCGCTGAATCTTTCCGGTCGCCGTTGTCGGCAATTCCCGGCGGAACTCGATCCAGCGTGGATAATAAGCATAAAAGCTCTGCGAGGAGCTTTTGGCGAAGCGCGCAACCAGGCGCTCACGGACGTGCGTCTTGAGCGTTTGAACGAGTTCGACGCTCTCCTGGTATCCGCCCTTGAGCACTACAAAGGCCTTCGGCTTGAGCATTCCGTCATTGTCCTTGTGACCGACGACCGCCGCCGTCAGCACCGCCTCGTGGGCGAGCAGCGCCGACTTCAAGACCAGCGGCGAAACCCATATGCCGCCAACCTTGAACATATCGTCGTTGCGGCCGCGGAAATGGCAAAACCCTTCTGCGTCGCGCAAGTACATGTCGCCGGTGTGAACCCATTCGCCGACAAAAGTGCGCTGAGTCTTGGCGCGCTGATTCCAATAGCCTTCGGCGCTGGTCGGTCCGCGGACGACAAGTTCGCCGACCTGTCCGACGTCGAGCTCATTGCCATCCGCGTCGAGAATCTTGGCATCGTATCCCGGGAGCGGCTTGCCCGGCGTGCCGTAGCGAATGTCGTCGGGGCGATTGCTCAAGAAGGTAAGAATTTCAGTCGCGCCGGCGCCCTCGACAATGTTGACGCCGACGACCGAGCGCCACTCTTCTCCGATGCTGGCCGGAAGCGTGTCTCCGCCGGAGACACAAAGGCGCAGTCGGTCGGAGCCTGCGCCCGGACCGATATCCTTGTGCGTCAGCAGCGCCGAATAGAGCGCGGGTCCGCCGAAAAATACCGTCGGCCGGTACCGCTGCATCGTCTCGATCACCTTTGCCGGCGTCACCGGATCGGGCACCAATACCGTCGTTGCGCCGACCGACATCGGAAAGGCCATCGAATTGGCGAGTCCATAGGCGAAGAACAATTTTCCCGCCGAGAACAAGATGTCGTCTCGCCCGATCCCGAGGGTCTCCTGGCCGAAGTGCCGGGCGGTCGCCAGCATGGTGGTATGCACATGCTTCACCCCCTTGGGATCGCCGGTCGAGCCCGATGAATAAAGCCAAAACGCAATCTCGTCCGAAACCGTCGATATCTTGAAGAGGTCGGGCGAGCCGCGCGCCAGAACATCCTCGAACAAGTGCGTCGCCAGGTTTCCGCAACGAGGCGCAGTCGCGCCCTCGGCGCCCACGACGATGACGGTCTTCAGATACGTCAGTCGATCGATGACCGGTTCGATAACTTCGAGCAGCGGCCTCGAGATCAACATCACCTCGGCGCGGCAATCGTCGAGAATATAGGCGTATTGCTCTGTCGGCAGCTGGTTGCTGAGCGGTATGGGAATGACGCCGGCGCGTATCGCTCCCCAGAACGCGATCGGGAATTCTACTTTATCGAGCAGCAAGAGCGCGACGCGGCTCTCCTGGCGCAGTCCCAGCGTTCGCAGAGCATCGGCAAATCGGCAGGTCGCAATCTGCAGCTCGCCGTAGGTGAGTTCGCGAACCGGGTCTACGAATGCGACCTTGACGCCAAGCCCACGCGAGACGTTAATGTCGACTAAATCAGTGACGGCGTTGTAATGGCGCCGCGGCGTTGCGTCTTCAAGGTCGGTCATCCGGCAATCCGATCGAGAACATAAGTCCGCGTTTGTGCTCCGACGGGGTGCGTCTGGCCCGGCGTGGCGGGGGCAAAGTCGGAGCCTTCGTCGTCAAGCCGGCATTCAAAACCGAAACAGTCACAGAGGAGGACGATCAAGTCATGACTGGGCGTGGCGACAACGGCAGATCGGTCGTTCGATTCCGCCGCGCGTCCGCCGCGGACATCGCGCCGCGTGTAGCGAAGGAGCGGCCCGCTTCCGGTGGCGACTGCGGTGTCGAGTATGACGTGCTGCGGCCTGAGGTTGCGCAGTTGCGCGAAAAACTGGCGCAGATCGACCCGTTCGAGCACACCGCGGCCGATGATCACGTCGAACGCATCGGGACTCGTGTCGTATAGCGCTGGCATGATTTCCATGGTCACAAAGCGATAGGAACTCACCGGGACGCCGTAATCGGCGAAGGCCTGCTCGGCGACGGCGATTCGAGCCGGCCTCGGGTCGACGCCTACGATGTAGGCGGCCCCGGCATCGAGTGCGGCGAAACTGCACAGCCCGCCGCTGCTCATGAGATCAAGCACGCAGGCGTTACGCAGCAGCGCGCGATTTTGTCCAATGATCTGCTCATATCGCGGCAATTTGTGAACGTTGGGATTGGCTCGATAGGCGGGAGCCTGCGGCGCCAGTCGGAGCTGAAAACCCATTCCGGCGTCGGCATCCGGTTGCTGGGCCTCGGGCTGTTCGATCTCGACACGAAAAAAAGAAGAATCCGCGGGCCCCGCTGCGTTTTCGTTTTGCTGGGGCTCGAACCCGAGCATGCTGAACAATTCATCGCCAGCAAAAGATTCGCGCCGAACATCGATGCCGCTCTCGATCTCGCGGGTGAACTGAGCGGCCCACTCGTCCGTCGTGGCATCATCGTGTGCCTGCGCGAACGAGGGAAAATCGACTTCGTCGGCAGCATCGTTGCCAACGTCCAGCAACTCCGCCACGGCGCGTATCACGCCGGCAATATCGGCGTTGACGTCGTCACGATAGATGACGAATGGTTCGATGCCGTTGGCTTCGAACCATCGCCACCAGGCTAGTCGTTGTCGTTCGAGCCTGCCGAGGTATTTGGAGATCAGATCCCGGTCGTAGTGCAGCGGCCGGCCGGCCGGCGTGGCGTCCAAGTCGGCAACTGTTCGGCCCGCGAGCAGCGCTCTAACCACGGACACCGCCTGCGCCAGTTTGTCGTGGCAATCGACATAGATGTACGTCACGGGCGCCAGCATGTTCAACAATTCGGGGACTTGCCCGACCGCCGATTCGAAATCGTCGAAACGTGCGTTTAGTCCGAAGACGCCATTGCTCGATGTGCGGCACGCCAAAAGCTCAGCGATGTATTCACTCGGGCCGAGCGCCTGCAGTCGCTTCATCATCGTTGAGGCGATCGAGTGATCGGCAGGGGCAGCGAGCGTGCCGCGCACATCCTCAAAGCTGGCGTTGAGGTACTCCCATGGCGCACCAAGCCGCCCGGTTTTCCAGAGCGATTTGCACACCGAAGCGCTGGAATAGCGGTCGGAGGACGCGACGATGTACGACTTCTGCAAAGAAGCTGGAACGGCAAAGTCAAGCCGCGGGTCCGTCAAAAAGCGGATTGGCGTCGAAGTCGACCTGCCTGTGATGCTGTTCAGGGTGCTGCTCCGGTCCACTTTTAGCGCTCAGCACTCGTTCTTGATCCAGCCCTACGATAGCTTATTCCGACGGCGTGAGCACGGGTCTCTTGTCGTTCGACGCAAGCTTCAATGCAGCCAGCCGGCAAAGAACCGCTGAATCTGTTGCCGCGCATCCGCAGTCGCTTCGGCATCGTATTGCAACACGTGTCCGATATACGTCCGCGGCGGCTTGTCGATGTCGAAAACGTGAACTGCGTTCGGATAGACCTTGAGCTCGACTGGCGCTCCGTCGAGGCGCGCATGTGCCGCGAGGCGCCGGCATGCCCTGGCCGGCGTCCAATCGTCCTTTTCGCCGATGAGAATCAGCAGCGGAATCTGAAAGCTCGCCTGGACGTGCCGGAAGCAAGCAGGATACACGGCCACCACAGCCGCGATGGCGACGTTCTGTGCGGCAAGGCGTGCGCGCAACTCAACGATCCCCGGCCTGCGGTTGGATGCGGTCTCAAGCGCTCCCCAGCCGCCGTGCGAGAACCCGATGACGCCGATCTTGCCACCCTGCAGCTGAGGAAGATGCGAGAGGTAGGCGGCAGCGGTATAGGCATCAGCGGCGTGCAATTCGCCCTGGATTATCTCGCCATTGGCGCATGCGTTGGTCACGCCCCGCGGCGTGAAGCTGTCGATGGTCATGACCGCGTAGCCGAGCTGCATCAGCCACCGTGCCCAAGTCTGCATTTGAGCCCAGCCATTGCGATCGAGCCCGTCGCAACCGGGAATAACGATGATCGTGTTGAAAGGTCCCTGGCCGCCCGGTACCTGCAGCCATGCCTTCAACTGAATTTCATTCCCCTGGTACGTTTCCGGGATGAGAAGCGGGGTCGGATTCGTCCCGAACGTCGTTTGCGCCTGCGATAGGGCAGGGAACAGCAAAGCAAGCAGAACAATGGATCCGATCGACCAGCGCAAAGCGCGAATGGCGTAAGCTTGCATCGAAATGGGCCCTAAGTCGCGGCGCGCGAACAAGCCTTCAAAGCGTTGCCGCTTGCGGTGCGGGCGCCTTGGATGCCCGCAGGCGCCGCAGCCGCCGCCCCAAAGCATCGACCGCCAGGTAGACGGCCGGGGTCGTATAAAGAGTAACGAATTGCGACAGCAACAGGCCGCCGACGATCGCGATGCCAAGCGGTTGCCGAAGTTCCGAGCCGGGTCCGGTGCCGAGCGCCAACGGCAACGCCCCGCCGAGCGCAGCCATCGTCGTCATCACGATCGGGCGAAACCGCAGTGCGGCTGCGCGCTGGATCGCCGCCTGTGGCGATAGGCCCAGGCGCCGTTCCGCGTCCAAGGCGAAATCCACCATCATAATCGCGTTCTTCATGACGATGCCGACCAGGAGGATGCACCCGATTGCCGTGATCAACGTGAACTGGGTTCGCGTAAGCGTCAGCGCCAGCAATGCGCCGAGCGTTGCGGACGGCAGTGTCGACAAAATCGTGAACGGGTGCGCGTAGCTTTCGTACAACATACCCAGGATGATGTAGACGGCGATGGTTGCGGCGAGGAACAGAAACGGCTCGGCGCTCCGGGTTAGCTGCGCTTCGTGCGCCTCGCCTCTGAACTCCGTCCTGATGTCGGGCGGAAGACCAACATCGATTTCTGCTTGCTTGATCGCCGCCTGCGCCTGGCTGATCGAAACACCGAGCGGCACGTTGAAGCCGATAACGATGCTCGGCAGCTGCGAAATGTGGGTGATCCACATCGGCGTATGCTCGCGGCGGCGCGTACTGATTGCATCCGACGGAACGCCCTGCTCGAACAGGAGTTGAGTGAGGTCCTTGGGGTCTTCCCGGAAGCGCGGTTCGACCTCGAGTATCACCCGGTGGAAAACGATCGGGAAACGGATCGTTTTGATCTGACGCTGGCCAAGCCAATCGTACAGGATGTTGTCAAGGTCGGCCACGCTGACGCCCGCACGCGCCGCGCGCATGCGATTGACGAACAGGCCGGCCTCGATGCCGGCGGTGTCGTAATTCCATATGGCGTCGGCAATCTGCGGAAGCTGCTGGACGTGGCGCAGCATGATGCGGCTCCAGCGCGCTAACTCGTTCTTGTCCAATCCCGTCAGAGCATATTGGTAACGAGCCAGCCCGCCGCTGGCGCCGATTTGGATGTCTTGCGCCGGAACGAAGAAGGTGCGAACGCCGTGTATCTTCGCCAAACTCGCACGCAGCCGCTCGATAACCTGTTCCACGGACTGCGTGCGGACTTCCAGAGGTTTAAGGTTCACCAGCATCGCGCCAACGCTGACGACGCCGCGGCCGATGGTCGAGGCGATACCCGCCACGGCCGGGTCGGCGGCAACAGCGGCTGCCGCGTTTTGTTGAAGTTCCTTCATGGCGGTGAAAGAGGTGCTGGACCGGGTTACGGTCCGCACACGCAAAATGCCGGTGTCCTGCGTCGGCAGAAAACCTTTGGGTATGTTGATGTAAAACGCGGCCGTAGCAGTGGCCAGCGCCACGGCAAGGGTCAGCGTAATCCACCGGAAGCGCAGCGACCAATCGAGGCTTTTCACGTACCAGCCAAGTACCCCGTCAATAACTCCGGCAAAGAAGCGGCTGACGCGCCCCGGCTCGACGCGGTCTCCGCGGCCGAGGAGCCGGCCGCATAGCATCGGCGTCAGCGTCAGCGACACGATCGCCGAAGCCGCAATGGCCGCAACCAAGGTGATGCCGAATTCGCGAAACAGCCGGCCGACGATGTCGGGCATGAACAGGACCGGCGTGAGACTGGCGATCAGAGCCAGCGTCATCGAGGCGACGGTGAAGCCCATCTGCCGCGTGCCCTTGAGCGCGGCATCGATCGGCCTCTCACCCTCTCCGATGAGACGTGCGATGTTCTCGATGATGATGACAGCGTCGTCGATCACGAAGCCGATGGCGATGGTGAGCGCCATCAGTGAAATATTGTCGAGACTGAAATCGAGAAAATACATTACCACCAGCGTCACGGCGATGGAGACCGGGATAGTGATGGTCGGGATGACGGTTGCCCAAAGGCGGCGCAGAAACAACGCCATGACCAGGATGACGAGGACGAGGGCGACGCCCATGGTAAATTGGACGTCGGCAATTGCGGCGCGGATCAACAAGGTGCGGTCGTAGATCACATGCATCTTGATCGCCGCCGGGATCCAGCGCTGGAGCTGCGGCAGCGCCGCGCGAATTTGGTCGACCGTCTTCACCACGTTGGCGTCGGGCTGCTTGATGACGTACATCAAGATGGCTCGCTTGCCGTTGTACCAACCGGCACGGTCCACGTTGACGGTGCTGTCGGTGATCGTTGCCACGTCGCGCAGCTTTATCGAAGCGCCGCTCTTGTTGGTTGCGACGACGACATTCTGATAGTCGGAAGCCTTGTAGAGCTGGTCGTTGAGCGCGAGCGATATCGCGTGCGTGCCGTCTGAAATCTCGCCCTTGGGCAGGTCTTCGGTGGCGGTCGATACGGCCTTTCTCACGACCTCGAGGGACAAGTTCATGTCCGCGACCGCACGCGGATTGACCTGGATGCGGACGGCAGGCCGGCCGCTGCCGCCTATGAAGATGGCGGCAATACCGTCGATCTGCGACAGCTTCTGCGCCAACACCGTGTCGGCATAGTCGAAGATTTGCGGGGCATCGTAGGCATCGGAGGTCAGCGCCAGAGCGATGATGGGAAAGCCGTTGGCGTTGGCCTTGGCGTAGCTCGGCGGCTGCGGCAGATTCTTCGGCAGCCACGGCTCGGCGGCAATAATCGCGGCTTGGACCGATTCGGCGGCTTCATCGAGGTCCTTGTCGAGGCCGAACTCAAGCACGATCGAGCACTTGCCGTAGACGCTCGACGCCCGCATTTCCTTCAAGCCGGAGATCAACCCCAGCTGACGCTCGAGCGGCGACGACAGCGCGGTAGCGATGGTGTCGGAGCTCGCGCCAGGCAACGAGGCAAAGACCGTGATCGTTGGGCGTTCGAGCAAGGGCAACGATGCGATCGGCAGCCGCCAATAGGCGATGATACCCAGCAGCGCGACTGCAAGGGTCAAGAGCGTCGTCGCGATCGGCCGGTAAACAAACGGCGCCGAGAAGGTCATGCCTCGATGTCCTCGGCGCGCCTCACTTCGTCGCGTCCGGGCGGGGTGATGCTGGGCGCCGGCTCCACTGGCGATTTGCGCCTGAATTGTCGCTCGATCCGGGCGAAGGCGATGTAAACGACCGGCGTCGCATACAGCGTGAGGAACTGCGACACCAGGAGGCCGCCGACGACCGCGATGCCGAGCGGACGCCGAAGCTCGGAGCCGGTGCCGGTGCCGACCGCGAGCGGCAGGGCGCCCAAGAGCGCCGCCATGGTGGTCATCATGATCGGCCGAAAGCGCAGCAGGCAGGCCTGATAGATCGACTGCTCGGGCGACAAGCCCTGCTGGCGCTCGGCCGCGAGCGCGAAGTCGACCATCATGATGCCGTTCTTCTTGACGATGCCGATCAAGAGGATGATGCCCATCAGCGATACCAGGTTCAGGTCCTGATGAAACAGCATCATCGCCAGCAAGGCGCCGACGCCGGCCGACGGCAGCGTTGAAAGAATCGTAATCGGGTGAATGTAGCTTTCGTAAAGAATGCCGAGCACGATGTAGACGGCGATGACAGCGGCGGCGATCAGGAACGGCTGGCTCTTGAGCGAAGAGACGAATTCCGCGGCGCTACCGACGAGATTGGTGTCGATTGTCCGCGGCATGCCGATCGAGGCCTGGGTACGGCGCAGCGTATCTAGCGCCTGTCCGAGCGAAACGCCGGGAGCGAGGTTAAAGGACAACGCGACGGCCGGAAATTCGTTTTGGTGCGTGATGATGAGGGGCGCCAGGCGTTTCTCCAGCTTGGAGAAGGTGCTTAACGGCACCGGAACCGACAGTTCCGCGGCGGTCGTTGACGCCGAACCAGGTGATTCCGCCCCGCGCGACTGAGCGCTCGCATTCCTGACATACACGCTTTCGAGCGCGTCCACGCTGTTGCGGTATTCCGGAGCGACTTCGAGAATGACTTTGTACTGATAGACCGGTCCGTAAATCGTGGCGATCTGGCGCTGCCCAAATGCGTCGTAGAGATGCTGAACGATCGTCCAGATGTTCAGGCCAAAACGGGCTGCCGCCTCGCGATCGACCGTGATCATCATCTGCTGGCCGAGATCCTGCTGATCCGTCGTTACGTCGGCGAGATCGGGCTGCTTTTGCAGTTCGCGGAGAAACTTGCCGGCCCACAGGCGAAGCTCCGCCTCGTCCAGATCCTGGAGCACGTATTGGTATTGTGTGGGCGTCAGCCGGCTTTCGATTTGGATGTCCTGCACCGGCTGCAAATGCAGCGTGATGTCACGCACATCGGCGACGGCATCGTGCAGCCGCGCCATGATGTCCGCGGCTGAGGCGGTTCTGCGGTCCGGCGGCCCGACATCGATATAGAGGCGCCCGCTGTTGACAGTCGGGTTGTCGCTGCCGACGCCGACGTAGCTGCTGACGCTGATGACGTCCGGATCGCGGGAGATGATGTCGGCGATCCGCTGCTGCAGGATCGACATGTTCTCGAAGGAAACGTCCTGCGCCGCTTCGGTCACGCCACCGATAAGGCCGGTGTCCTGTTCCGGCACGAAGCCCTTGGGCACGATGACGTAGAGCCAGATGCTGACGGCGAAAGTGAGAACGGTAAGGGTCAACGTCAGATTGCGGTGGCGCAGCGACCAGATCAGTCCGGCTTCGTAGACCCTGCGCATAGCGGTGAAGCCGTATTCGGTGGTGCGGTAGAACCAGCCGCGAATTTCGTTTTCCTCCGCCTTGAGCAGCGTCGCGCACATCATCGGCGTCAGGATGAGCGAAAGAACTCCGGAGATGACGATCGCCACCGACAAAGTAATCGCGAATTCGCGAAACAGGCGGCCGACGACGCCGCCCATCATCAAAAGCGGGATGAAAACGGCGATCAACGAAATGGTCAGCGAGACGATGGTAAAGCCGATCTGCCGCGATCCCTTGAGTGCGGCGTCGATCGGCCGCTCGCCGGCCTCGATGTAGCGCACGATATTTTCGATCATGACGATGGCGTCGTCGACGATGAAGCCGCAAGCGATGCTCAACGCCATGAGCGAAAGGTTGTCGAGGCTGAAGCCGCAGACGGCCATGATCGCGAAGGTCGCGATCAGCGACGCCGGCAACGTGACGCTGGGAATGAGTGTCGCCCAGAACTTCCGCAGGAAAATGAAGATAACCAGAACGACGAGAACAACCGTGATCACGAGCGTGCGCTGAACATCGGCTACTGCGGCGCGAATTGTCGTGGTGCGGTCGGCGGCGATGTCGATCGCAAGTCCGCGCGGGGCGGTTTTTTCGATTTGCGGCAGCAGCGCCTTCACCGCGTCGGCGACGGCGATGATGTTGGCGCCGGGTTGGCGTTTGACGTTGAGGATCAGCGCCGGCTTACCGTTGTACCAGGCTGCAAGTTTCTCGTTTTCAAGTCCGTCCACGGCCTCGCCGATATCGCTGAACTTCACCGGTGCGCCGCCGGCGCCTTCGGATAGTTGCCGCGCGTAAAGCCGGGTTGCGCCGTGCCCGGATGTATTGCTCGCCTGGCTTGGGGTGCTGCGATAGGCGATGATCGCGTCGCGATAGTCCTTGGCAGTGAAAAGCTGATCGTTGGCGCCGACCTCAAAGGCCTGCCGCGGGCCGTCGATCTGCCCCTTCGGTTGATCGACCGTGGTTGCTTCGATGGCTTGGCGGACATCCTCCATCGACAATCCGAGCCCGGTGAGGCGGCGTGGATTGACCTGGAGCCGCACGGCGCGCGCTTGGGCGCCCTGCGGGCTGACTTCGCCCACGCCGTCCACCTCGGCCAAGCGGGGAATGATCGCCGATGCCGCATATTCGGTGACGGCATGCAGTGGCATCGTGTCCGAGGTCAAAGCGATGACCAGAACCGGCATGTCGGCCGGGTTAACCTGGTGATAAATCGGCGGGGCCGGCAGATCGTTTACCGGCAGCCAGCCCGTTGAAGAGTTGATGGCGGCCTGCACGTCCAGCGACGCCGAGGCCAGGCTCTTCGACAATTTGAATTGCAGGGTAATCTCGCTCGTGCCGTACGAACTCGACGAACTCATCAAGGTGAGGCCGGAGATGCGGCCGAGATAATGCTCAAGCGGCGCCGAAATCGACGTCTGCATGACATCCGGCGATGCACCCGGCCAGGACGTCACGACCTGGATGGTCGGAAACTCTACGGTCGGCAACGCGGCGACCGATAATTGTCTCAGACCCAGCAATCCCACCAGGACGATGGCGACGACTAATAATGTGGTTGCAATCGGTCGAACGATAAAGGGCGCGGAAAGATTCATTCTGTTCTGGACACTGTAGATCCGACTTCGCTCCCCTCCGGAACAATTGTCACCCGGGCCCCCGATTGCAGCCGCTGATATCCATCGAGAACGACTTTGTCGCCCTCTTGCACGCGCCCAACCACCAGCGAGGTGCCCCCGAGCGATTGCTTGACGCGAACCGGTCGCAGCTCGGCGGTATTGTCCGGCGTCACCACCCAAACGTAGTCGCCCTTCGGGCCCTGGCGGACCGACGCGGTCGGCACCGTAAGCCCGTCGTTTTGCTTGTCGACGATGATCCGGCAATCAACGAAATCGCCCGGCCAGAGCTTTTCCTGTTCGTTGGGGAAGCTGGCCTTGAGTATGATCGTGCCGGTGGTCTGATTGACTGAAACGTTGACGGCCTCAACTTCGCCGCGGCCGAGCGGGGTGACGCCATTTTCGGCATACGCGAAGACCGGCAGTTTGGTCACCCCGAGTGCGATACCATGCCGCTCCAGTTCCTTCGCCGCCAGGGTGATGAGCACCGAGATCGGCTTTAGCTGCACGACCGTGACCATGGTCGTGTACTGCCCCGCCCGAATGAGATTGCCGGGATCAACGTTTCGAATGCTGATGCGGCCGTTGATGGGAGAGCGGATGGTCGCATAATCGAGCTGCGCCTGCGCGAATTTTACCTCCGCGTCGTATTGGGCAACGTCGGCCGTGTACTGACCGACGAGCATCCGCTCGTTATCAGTTTGCTTCTGCGAGGCGAATTCGTGTTTGAGCAGCTCCTCGTCGCGCCAAAGATTGGTTTTGGCGTTCTCGAGTTGAACGGACGCGCGTACCTTCTGCGCTTTCGCCAGGTCGAGCTTGGCCTGATACGTCGTCGGATCGATAACGACGAGGGTGTCGCCGATCTTGACGTCCTGACCTTCCTGAAACGGCATTTTCTGAATGATGCCGTCAACCTGGGACGATATGTTGACCGTGTAATAGGCTTGAACCGTGCCGATGCCCGAGAGGTAAATTGGTACTTCGCCCTTGTGCACGGGCGTCACCACCACGCGTGCGACAGCCGAGCCGCCTGACTTACCCTCCGCAGCGGTCGAAGGCTCAGATGGTCCGAGTGCCGCAGTCTGTGGCGGGGTCTTCCCAGTACCAGCTTCGGGGAATCGCTCGCTGGTTGCTGCCTTGCCGAGCTCGACGAAGCCGTCGGGCGAGGCACCGCCTTTCCAGACGTAGATCCCCCAGCCACCGAGCAGCAATGCACCCGCTAGGAGTATAAGCCTCACGCGCATGGGCTCTGACCCGATCCTGTGTCGAACCAGATTTCTAAAACGCTTGATCTGACAATATCTTAAAATGGCCGAGAAATTAATATACGGCATAAGGGTTGCCATGTACACAAATGGGCATGAGCGCCCTTGGGCGCACCTGGGCCGGTGGGCCCTCAAAGCGAAGCTTGTGCAACTTTACGCCCTAGCCGAGCTTGCCCCGTAAGTGCACTGATGCGGACTTCGCGCCGAAACCGGGGTTTTTTTAGGGCTCCAACGGTGCCGGCACATCGTCCGCGCCGCAAGACGGGACTGCTCAAGGCCGGCACGGTTTCTGTTTGGTGGATGCCGACCGGCCGCGTCGGTACCGCCGACTGCCGCCGGTGGCAAGATATTCTCGACCGCGAGGAGCGCGAGCGCGCCGGCCGCTTTCGATTCGAGCGCGACCGGCGCGAATTCATCGCCGCCCACGCGCTGCTCCGGCGCATGCTCGCTTTTCATCTGGGCCAGCCGGCGGCAGCCTGGCAATTCGCCATCGGCGCCTTCGGCAAGCCGACAATCGATGAAAAACTACGTGTGTCCGACGTCGACTTCAACATGTCACACACGCGCGATCTCGTGGCGGCAGCGGTCGTATCGCACGCCACGATCGGGGTTGATGTGGAGCAGATCGATCGTGCCAAGGCCGACTTCGCAATGGCGAAAGCCTATTTTGCGCCCCCGGAGGTCGAACTCTTGCGGCTGGCTGCCAAGCGAGAGAGAGCGGCCCGCTTTTTTCAACTGTGGACGCTCAAGGAAGCTTATCTCAAGGCGACCGGCGCCGGGCTCGGCACCGCGCTTGATTCCTTCGCTTTTACGCTTGCGCCGGTGCGGATCAGTTTCCTCACCGATTCAGCCGATCTGCCGCAGCGCTGGCACTTCCGAACCTTACCCACGACCGGCCGGCATGTGTTGTCGGTGGCCGTCGCCAATCCGAGCAATCTTGCGATTCGCGTTTTGTCGCGCGGGATCGCCCCGCACGATCTGTAAAGACTTGAATTGGGAAAAGACCTGCTGATCTAATTTTAATCTGATTGGAGGTTAGGCACGGCGCGCAACGCTACGGGTGTTGCGGCGGAAAACGAGACGTTACCACGCCCACTCCAGCAGAAACGTCCGCCGCTGGCCGCGCTCGTATTCGTGTATGCCGATCCAGTCAGCAATGTCGGCGGCGTGCCAGTCGATGTTATGACAGCGAAATCCATAAGACTCGCACAGGAAGGCGATCAGGTCCTCGCTCGGCGTCGCAATGAGGTTGCCGCCGGGGGCGTTCTGCCGGACGACTTTCGAGCCGGCAACTTCCGGCATGCGGATCGCAAAGCGAAGAATCGGCCCGCGTCCGGGCGCAATGCCGGTATCGAGTATGACGAATCGCGGGCGGAGCCGATGCAGCTCGCGGAAGATCCGGTGCAAATCGAACCGCTCAAGAAATCTCAAGCACATGATCAAATCGAACGCCTCCGGCTCAAAGCTTTTCAGGCTCAAATAAACGTCGGCATTGATGAACTGGTATAATTCCTGGCTGACACCGTATTCGGCAAAAGTCTTCGAGGCTCTGGCTGCCAGCCGCGGTGCCGGCTCAATGCCAACGACGTAAGCCGCGCCTGCATCGAGTGCCGCCAGACCCCAGCGGCCGTCGATCGAGGGAAAGTCCAGAACGCGCGCGTTTTCAAAGAGGCTGCGGTTTTGCTCAACGATGACATTGAAGAGATGACGGGAGCGGACGGTTTCGACGTATGCTGCCGAGGGGCGGGTTCCGGCAGGCGGATTACTGACGTAGTGATCGTACAGACCGGCAAAGTTGGCCGATGAACGCGCGGCGGCCGGATCAACGGCCGCAGACCGGCCGTCGCCATTCGCGTCATCGTTTTCAAAGCGCGCTATCCAGTCTTTGTTGGTGCTGTCGCTCTGCTTCTCGACCGGCGGCAGTTCGACCTCCGCGGGCTCATCATTCTCGGCGCCGAGCAGTTCGATGATCGATTGAACCGTGCCGGTTCGGTCGCGCGCCAGTTCCTCATATTCGAGCCGGAATGGCGTTACGTCGTGCTCGGCGAACCAATGTTCCCATTCCTGTTCCTGTTGGTTCAGATCCGCAATGCATCTTTCGATAAGCTCGCGGTTGTATTGCGGGGACGGCGGATTGGCCTTCAGCTGCTGCGATGTCCAGGTGTTGGTCTGCAGCGCCTTTGCCATCGATACGGCCTGGGCAACCTTGTTGCGGCGCGTGTTGTAAATGAAGGTAAGCGGTGCCAGCGCAGCCAAGAGACCGGGATAACCGCGCAGGAACGGAATGAAATGCTGAATGTGGACGTTCATGCCGAAGACGCCGTTGGGCGAGGTGCGGCAGGCAACCAGCTTGGCAATGTAATCAGCCGGCGTGGTCGTCCGCAGCCGGTTCATCATCGGCCGCATGTCGTAGGCGGGGAAAAGATATTCGCACGGCGCGCCGAGAAGGCCGGTCTTCCACAGCTCTCCGGAAAGGAATTGACTGCCGGATCGGGGCAGCGATGCGATGATGTAAGATTTGCGGAGCGGAGCGGGCTTGAAATCGAGCGTCTCGTCGGTCCAGCGAACTCGGGTCTGAGGAATGCTCGCGTTCACCTGCATGGGGTAGCCGATTTCAATCCGCAGAGCTGTTTTGGAACCGGGGCCGATCGCGCCCTCAACATACAGCCGGTCCGGTCCCGGCAGCTTAATTGATGTCTGCCGTCTTATCGCGGAAAAAATCCCAAAGCGTTTGCGCGGTGCTGAACCCGCCGCCGGCGCCTCGACCGCCTGCATCCTCGTGACCGCCGCCGACGACGCTGTAAAGAACGAGGGGCGCGCCGGAGCAATTGTTCCAACGATTGACGACGATCGGTGGCATCGCGCGCCAGGTCGGCTGCTGCAGAACCGAACGCTGCGCTGCGCCGCCACAACCGTTCAACTTCTGAAAAAATGCAAGCGTGCGATTTGTGCCCCAAACCTTCAAACCTGCCGGGGTGGCGCCGCCGGCATACGGCACGATGTCGTCGGCGGTGCCATTGATCATGATCAGCGGCAGCGGCTTTGATGGATGGCAATCCTGGCCGCCGTAATCAGGCATGGATGCCGATACCACGCCGACGGCGGCAAACAGTTCCGGAGCATCGCATACCATCCGCAGAGCCATGATGCCGCCGTTGGAAACGCCCCCGATGTAGATGCGGTTAGGGTCGGCGATTTGCCGAGCAATGAGGTCGGCTACTAACTGCTTGATGAAGCCGGTATCGACGCTGATCGCACTACCGCCCCGCGCCATCCACGGCAACGTGCCGCGGGCGCCCGGCGGGAAGACATTCCACTGTCCGTCGAGCCCGTTCGGGAGAACTGTCACGAATCCTTCGCGCTGGCTGACCTGGTCAAAGCCCGTCCACCGCATGCGTTCAGCGTTGCCGCCCCTCCCATGCAGAAAAACCACCGTTGGGAGCGGTCCGGAGGCCGGCGGACGAATCAAAACATAAGACCGCTGTTTGCCGCCGACTTGCATGCTGAATTCTTGATAACCGCCCTGGGCCGGTTGCGACGTCGCGGCGGTTGCGAAATAGCCGGCAAGGCAGGCGGCAATCGCACAGACGAAAGCAATGACGAGGCCTCGACGGACCGCTGTCATATTCGCGTTTTGGGTCAGCGCCGTCCGACGGTCTGGGTTCGTCATGATCTTGTTATGGCCGCGCCACTTGATTCTAAAATGCGGCTGGTCATCGCACACGGCCAGCTATGGTCGCAAGGTCGCACGAACGAACCGGCGGCGATTCTCTATTGTTGCCATAGTTTCGTTGATTGCTCGCCACAATCGGAGGACTCGCGCTTGCTAAAGTCGGCCGCATGCCGCAAATCTCCGTCACCGCAGCAGCCAGGGGATATCGATGGCCAACGATGACAGCGCCACGATCGAAGCACTAACCAATAAGCTTGCAGAAGCGTTTAACGCCGGGGATTTTGCTGCGGTCGGCGCCATGTATGCCAACGACGCCGTGATCTGCCCGCCAAATTCAAACATCGTCACGGGCAAGGGCAATATTCAGTCGTTTTGGGAGCGGAAGCGCATGATCCAGGGCATGTCTTTCGAGTCCATCAGCATCAAGCCGCTGGGCGAAAGTGCCTTTCGAACGGTGGGAACGCTGAGCCTGAAGGTCGGGCGGCAAAACGCCGGCCCGCGCGCGGCTGCGGCGCCACAGAATGCGATCAATGCCAAGTACGTTTTCGTCTGGCAGAAGATCGGCGATGAGTGGAAGATCGAAAGCAGCATTTGGAACAGAATCGGGCCGGCACGCACTGCCGGCCTACCCGCGCCTGCCGCCCTCAGAGCAGGTGGAATGGGTCCTGGCGGCGGTCCTCGCGGTGCGGGCCAGGGGCCACATGGTGGACCTCGTGGCAGTGGCCTGGGGCCCGGCGGAGGTCCTCGCGGAGTCGGCGGGCCGGGCGGCGGTCCTCGTGCAGCCGGCATGGGGCCGGGCGGAGGTCAGCGCGGCGGTATGGGGCCGGGAGGTGGTCCTCGTGGCGGCGGAGCGGGCCCCGGCGCTGGAGGTCAGCGCGGCATGGGACCCGGAGGCGGTCGGCGTGACGGCGGACCCGGCGGCGGCCCTCGCGGCGGCCCGGGCGGCGAGCCCGGTGCGTGAAAGTTCCCGGTTCATCACGATGCAAGGTATGCCGGTACGACTGCATCGCGGCAAATGAGTGAGCTTTGCGCCATTGATCGACCGGCCATACCGAACTGTTGATGGTCGGCGATCGCGCGAAACTCGCGAGCAGTCGTTTTTGAGTTGGTAACGGCTGCCCGGAACAATGACGGCGCACGTTGTCCAAGTCGTGCCAAACTGTAAACGCAATAGGTAAATTACCGGGAGTGAAATGACGCCGCACAGCCGGCGCGCAATTCAGCGTGCGGGTGGCGTGGGCGTTGGAATTACGATATTTAATCGGGCTGGAATCGGTCCACGAAGCGATAAGGATCACATCCATGTCAGGCTCAGGCGCGCCCACTTCGCGCGACGAGTTTTCGTATTTGCCGACCTACGTTTCGCCGAGGACGGCAACGGAGAAGAAGCTCGCGGAAATCTGGCAGGATGCGCTCGATGTGGATCGCATCGGAGTAACCGATTCGTATGAGGACCTTGGCGGCAGTTCCCTGGTCGCGGCCGCGATTTTTGCCGAGATTGAAAAAGTCTTCGCGGTCAAAGTCGAAATGATCATGCTCATTGAGGCAGCGACGGTCGAGGAATTGGCGCTTAAGATCGACGAAATCAGCGCGCAGCAACGGGGCGGTTGATGCTTATTCCCATTCGGCCGTCGGGCGGGCTGGCGCCGCTGTTCCTGCTCCACGGCAATACCGGATTTATGGCGACCGGCACCGCGTTCGCTCGCGTTACCGGACCCGACCAGCCGATCTACGTCATCAACGCCAAAGGCTTCGACGGCAGCGAGCCGCGGGAAACCGTCGCCGAGATGGTCGGCGACTATCTCGACGAGGTGCTCAGCGTGACGGGGGGAGGGCCTCTGGTCATTGTTGGTCAATGTTGGGGTTCGCTGATCGCGCTTGAGCTTGGTACCGAGTTGCTGGCCCAGGGCTGTGAGTTGGGTCCGCTGATCCTGGTGGATCCGCCGCGCGTTCCGTTTCGCAGGGCGGTGGCCAGCGTGAGCGAGGAGACGAAGCGCCAGCTCTACGATTACACGCGCGGCACGTTGATCAAAATGTCCAAAGCGTGGTTCCTCGAATTGCCGTTCGACGTCAACGATCCGGAGCAACTGCACGTCTCGGTTCTCGCCGCGATGGCCTCGATTACAGCGATCTCGAGATTCATACCCCGGCCGTACCTCGGCTCGGTCGAGTTCATTCTCAGCTCCGAGACGGCGGCGCCGTTTTTTGCTCGCGAGAATCCCTGGCAAAAAATTCTGCCTAACCCGCCGGTGAGTCACGTGATGCCTTTTGGGCACAACGAGCTGATCCAACAAAACCGCTTTGAAGTGGCAAAACTCATCAGCTTCATCGTCGAATGGAATGCGTGGCGGAACGCCGGCGGCGAAGAGCGGGCGATGAACACATTTGGCCGGCAGCCAAACCGGTTCGGACGAATGGCGGGCGCATAGCTGGCGGTTTATCGGCGGC
This sequence comes from uncultured Alphaproteobacteria bacterium, assembly GCA_963791955.1. GTDB lineage: Bacteria > Pseudomonadota > Alphaproteobacteria > Rhizobiales > Xanthobacteraceae > BOG-931. The sequence continues at coordinate 48,672 of CAWBUO010000008.1, read as the reverse complement.
GCTTCGACGCGCGACATTGCGGTCTCGAGCAGGAGCTTGAAAAGCCGAATTTTCCGATCAAGCACCGACGCGTGCAACTGCAGCGCCACCCGGACTAAAGTGGTATGGGCCTGTCACCAACCGCGACAAGATCGACGTCGCAATTGATCTGGTCGGTGACCAAGACGAGCTGATAATGCGGAAAATGGTGTGGAGAATGGTATGAAGACGCCGGTGGCGATCATCGGGGGCGGGCCCGCGGGTAGCGCTAGCGCGATGTGGCTCAAGACGCACGGCATCGACAGCGTCATCATCGAGCGCGCCAAGTTCCCGCGTTATCACATCGGCGAGTCAACCACCGGCGAGTGCGGCGCAAGCATTCGTGCCCTCGGCCTCGAACAGGAAATGACGAAACGGAACTATCCGATCAAACGTGGTGCCGCCATGTACGGCACCAACGGATATAAATGGGATCTGCCGGTAGCGGGGCGCGACAAGGATTGGAAGCTGTTCCCGCAGTTCACTTGGCAGGTCAGAAGGGCCGAGTTCGACAAGCTGATGCTCGATACCGCAATCTCGCGCGGCGTCGACTTCGTCCACGGCCAGGTCGCACAGCCGATCGTCGACGATGACGGCGCCGTGCGCGGCCTTACCGTGCGCACGGCCGACGGCGGCACCATCAATGTGGAATCGGAGATCGTGTTGGACTGCTCCGGGCAGAATACTTTTCTCGCCAATGCCGGAGTGACCGGGCCGAAATACAACGGCAACTACGACAAGCAGATGGCCGTTTTCTCGCAGGTAGCCGGTACGGTGCGCGGCGACGGCATCGGGCCGAACGACACGCTGTTATTCTATCAGGCCAAGCACCACTGGGCCTGGTTTATCCCGCTCAACGAGGAGATTGTCAGCGTCGGCGTCGTGGCGCCGGCGGCCTATTTCAAAGACAAAAGACAGAGCAAGCCGGATTATCTGCGGCGCGAATTGCACGACCTCAATCCGGAACTCAAGCGCCGCGTCCCCGACACGACGTTGCACGAGGACGTGCGCTCGATACCTAATTACTCCTACCAGGTCCGCCGCTTCTGCGGCAAAGGGTTCATCTGCGTGGGCGATGCCCACCGCTTCATCGATCCGATTTTCTCCTTCGGGGTGTGCATCAGCCTGCACGAGGCCAGGCAGGCAGCAACGGCGGTGAAGGACTTTCTCGGCGGTAAGGGCCGCGATCTTGCCAATCCCTTTGGCGAATATGCCTTGAACATTGAAAAAGGCATCGACGTGGTCGAGGACATGATGGACGCGTTCTGGGAGTTTCCGTTCGCTTTTGCCCGCATTGTCCATACGCTGCGCGACGAGATGATCGACATTTTCGCCGGCCGGCTGTGGGACCATCAGCCGAGCACGGCCACGGAAAAATTGCGCCGATTCCTCAAGCGCGAGCGCACCTACGACAGTGCCGACGACGAATATTCCGTGCCGATCGGCTCGCGTTATCACCCGGAGCGGGCGCATATCTGGGAGCAAGACGAAGAAGAGGCCCATGGCTGACGGCAGCGTGCTCCGGAAAATGGCGAGTGAGTCTGCGCATTGATGAATCGGCCGGCCGGACTGCGCGCATGAACCTCTTGGCGATCGGCGATCTCCATCTCAGCCATTCGCAAAATCGGGGGGCGTTGCGCTCGGTTTTGAGCCGGCCGGATGATTGGCTCATCCTCGCCGGTGATGTCGGCGACAGCGAGGAGCAGGTTGCTCATGCGTTTCGGCTTCTGTCGGAGCGTTTCGCCAAGCTGATCTGGGTGCCGGGTAATCATGAGCTCTGGACCACGAGCGATGCGCCCGGCGCACCGGATGCTGCCAGCGGCGAAGCGCGCTACAACGCCATGGTTGCGCTGGCGCGTTCCTTTGGTGTGGTCACGCCGGAGGATCCCTATCCGATCTGGCCGGGTGGCGATGTGCCTATCGTCGTGGCGCCGCTATTCCTGCTCTACGACTACACGTTCCGGCCGGACGACGTGTCCGACGCCGATGTGATTGATTGGGCCGCCGAAGAGAACGTGGTGTGCGCGGATGAGGCGATCCTCCACGCTACGCCGTATCCTAACCTCCGCGATTGGTGCGCGGCCCGTGTTGCCAGGACGGCGGAACGGCTCGCCGCCCTGCCGCGGGATTATGCGACCGTGCTGGTGAATCACTACCCGCTGGAACGCGACCACGCCCTGCTGCCGCGCATTCCGCGGTTTTCGCCTTGGTGTGGAACGCGGTTGACCGAGGGCTGGCATAAGCGCTTTCGCGCCGTCGCTGTCGTCTACGGCCACTTGCACGTCCGCAACAATTTCGGGCAAGACGGCGTCGCCTTCCACGAAGTCTCCCTCGGGTATCCGGGACAGTGGAAAGGAGCGGTCGACGATTACCTGCGCGTCATTCTTTAACCCGGTGGACGACACGGGCATCAAAAGCGGGATGGCGTTAGCGTGAATCGATCCCGGTGCGCAAACTGCTTCAAGAACTCGCCCCAACCGCTCCTAGCAGCCAGTGGTCGGTATGTTGCACGTCGACAGCGCGCCGGGACACTCGCACCACCTGACATGCCCCGAAATTGTGGCATTCGAACGCGTGTTGGCAGGGACTTCGTCCAGGCAGCTCCAGTTCCGGCATTTTGCTTCGTCATCCCAGCGCACCGTCACCGAATACGCACAGTGGTTGAGCCAGTAAGCCGCGGTGCCGTTGTAATAGACGCTGAGGCAGGTTTTTTCGCTGCGCCGAAACGGCGGCATGGACCGCAACGGAATGCCATCATCGGCGGCGATGCACGGCGTTGCCGCCAGGCACGATACCAATAAAAGCATTCGCTTCATCCGGCTCGATCCCATCAGTCGTTGAATCCGGCTACCCATTGGGAAAAGCTGCTCAAGGAACCATAGCTTCCGTTTCTGGCGAAACACCGCGCGACCGTCCGGCATTCGCTATTCTCTACCTTGGCCGGAATCGAAGGCCATGGCAAAGCGGAAAGCTGTGATGCTTAGCCCTTCGCGGAAATAGAATCGATGCGCGAGGCGGTTTGGTAAACCGCATTCCAATATCAGCGCCTCGCAATCGAGGTTGCGCGCCTCCGCGACGAGCGCCTGGAGCAGATGCTGCCCGATCCCGTTCGAACGGATGCTTCGCGCGGTCACCAGCTCGTGGATGTGGAGATAACGGCCGCGGATCAGATTCTCCTCGAGTTGGCATCCTGCGCAACCAACGACACGATCTCCGAGCCAAACCGCGACAAGCCTATAGCCGTTCTGCTGGAGGCGCCGCACGCGCACGACAAAATCGCTCTCTTGGCCGCCGATGTGTGGGCGCCATTCGCTCAGCACCGGCAAACACGCTCGAATATCGGTATCGCTGTCTGCCCAAGCGATCCGGAGAGAATCAAATCGATCCTGGTCGCTCACTGTGAAATCTCTCTGGCGAGTGGCGCGTTGCGGCCGATATCAGAATTTTCGACCAAAGCACAACGGAAGCTCGGTTTCCGCTCAGAGATAATTCATCGAACCGCGCGCCGAAGGGCTTCTCGCGCAAACGCACTTAGTCGCTTTAATCAGGCTTCTGTTATCGATTTTAGCTTTGCCCGAATTTCCTCGAAACATAGCTGCGGCCGCATAAAGCGCCTGCGCGCCGCACCATGTCCGCCGGATGGCATCCAGATCCAGGCTGAAATCTTATTCGTTACCAGGCGGTACGGCTGAAGGTGGGTGACCTGTCGGCGGCGGTGGAGGCGGAGGCGTGTCCGTCGTTTCCGATGGTGGGTGAGCGGCGCGTTCGGCACGCGCGCTCTGCATATACATCTGACAGGTCTGCGACAGCTCTACGCGGTGCGAGGCCAGGCATTTGACGACACCCTGATTCTCGCGCGGAACGCCGGCGCAAAACAGCTTTGCATCCGGTCCGCACGAAGCCTGGAACGCGGCTCGGTTTCCGGACGGCGGAGCAGCAGCCACCGGTGGCGGCAAAGCAGAGCCAGATGGCGGTGGCGGCCGATGGCTCGGCGGCGGCGCGTAGTTTGCTTGCGGCGGCGGGCCATAGCCCTGCGGCGGGGGTGGGGCGTAACCAGTTTGCGGCGGCATACCGCGCGGTGGCGGACCATAACCGGGTGGCGGACCATAACCGGGTGGCGGACCATAACCGGGTGGCGGCGGACCGTAACCAGGCGGCGGCGGACCATAATCGGGCGGCATACCGCCCATCCTGCCACCCCGCGACGCCAGTTGTTCGTAGCACATCGGTGACAGGGCACCTCGACGCGACATCAGACACTGCACAATCCGTCCGCCACCCCGCGGCACGCCAGGACAAAGACGGGCGATTTCGGGGCCGCAGGCGACCAGGAGCCCTCCGCCACCACCGCCTCGCGGCGGCCGGCTGGGCTGCTGCATCGGCGGCGGCTGCATTTCTTGTCCCTGCATCTCCTCTTGTCCGGGCGGTGGGCCTTCGGGAGGCGGAGGCTGGTTGTCGCTCCGAGCGAACGCTGCGGGCGCCAGCAGCAGCGCGCCTGCAACCAAGGTCCATTGAGCGATGCGGTGTGCCATATAGGCTTGCTCCCTGCGCCCCCGCAGAATCGGAGGCCTGCTTGTATCCCGTCCGAGAGATTGTCAAAGATATTTTTGTTTCTCACCCTATCTTCAGTGCAAATTCGCTCAAAAAGAAGACAAACGGATGTTAACGCTGCGGCGCCGTGCTTAGGGCATTTGCGAAAGGTCGTCCTCGATTGCGGTGACCCATTCCTTTTGGGCCGGACTCAAGCATCGCGGCGACCTTCAGGTTATCGAGGATCGTGAGAGCCTCGGTCAGCCGTGTGCGCAGTTCATCGCCCACGGAGGCGAGCCGCCACAATGCAAGCACAACGTCGGTACGCATTGCCTGTTCCCTGACTCTTTGCCGGCAGCCGCGTGCAATGTCGAGAACTCCGGCATCGTTATTTGGTTCCGCGGCGGCCAGCGCACGGAAAATATTGCAGCCTGTTTTCGCGCTGATGACGGCAAGCTCGGCGTTACCGCCGGCCAGAAAGGTGGAAGACGATGCGATGTACAAGGCGAGGCGCAGCGAGACTGGCGACGAGGGCATCAATCGTTGTTTCGCCGGCCTTGCATGATGCCGGCCCGGCTTTACCACTTCGCGACACCCTCCGAGGAACGAACCAATCGGGATCGTCAAGCAGCGACAAAACAACGGCCGCGAGTCGAAGTTACACGCTGAGGCGGTCGCAGTGAAAAGCTTGCTTGCAAAGATGCGGTATTATGGTGGAGCCAGGCGGAGTCGAACCGCCGACCTCTTGAATGCCATTCAAGCGCTCTCCCAACTGAGCTATGGCCCCTTCAGATGACGGCTGACAGCCAACGCATGGATATCTGGTCTGATATCCGTCGTCTGTCGTCCGATCAGCTTTCCTCCTCGTTTTCGATGTCGCCGCCGATGATATCGGTGACATCGGCATCTTCTTCTTCCTGCTCCTCGATGAAGGCGGCATCATCGAGGGTTTCGTCCATCTCGACTTCTTCTTCGATATCCGGTTCGGTAGTCTCTACCGGCGCCTTCGATCCCTGCGCCTCGGCCTCGGCGTCCTCAAGCGATACAAATTCGGCCTCCTGCGGCTCAGGCACGGCAACCTCTTCGGCTACGGCCGCCGGGCGTGCCGCAGGGGTCGGCTGCGCCTGCTCGGGGCGTGCACGTGTGGTCGGTGCCTCAATCGGCACCACCTTGCCGGTGTAGGGCGAGATGACCGGGTCTTTATTGAGGTCGTAGAATTTGCGCCCGGTATCGGGGCAGACACGCTTGGTGCCTAATTCCGCTTTTGCCACAGCCGAAATCCTTCGATTTGGGAGCTTCACTTGGCTAGTCGGGGTGGACCTGTCAATAGCGGATCGTACTGCGCAGGCGGAAGAAGCGGCGGCCAAGGACGACGAGCAGCCGGCGTGATAGAGCAGCGCTGGTCGGATTTCCAAAATGCAAGTCGAAACAGCACCGCTCACCGCTCGCCGGCATGGCCCGCTTCAGGGACGTGTCCGCGTGCCAGGCGACAAGTCGATCTCGCATCGGGCGCTCATCCTCGGCGCGCTGACTGTCGGTCAGACCCGCATCAGCGGGTTGCTCGAAGGTGAGGATGTGCTCAACACAGGCAAGGCCGTAGCGGCGCTCGGCGCGAGCGTCGAGAGGTTGGGCGGGGGTGAATGGCGGGTGGACGGCGTTGGAGTTGCGGGTTTCGCCACGCCGGACCGAGCGCTCGATTTCGGCAATTCCGGCACTGGCTGCCGGCTTATGCTCGGAGCGGTGGCAGGCTGCCCGATCACAGCTACGTTCGAAGGCGATGCCTCGCTGCGTCGGCGCCCGATGCGGCGGGTGCTTGAACCGCTGGAACGGATCGGCGCGCGCGCGGTCGTCTCCGAAGAGGGGCGCTTACCGCTGACGCTAAGCGGCGCGCGCGAGCCGATCCCGATCGTGTTCGAGCCGACGGTCCCCTCGGCACAGCTGAAATCGGCGGTTCTCCTGGCGGGTCTTTCGGCGCCGGGAGAGACGGTTATCGTCGAAGCCGAGGCGACGCGCGATCACACCGAAAAGATGCTTGCACATTTTGGTGCCGATCTGCGTGTGGAACCCAACGGCAGTCTCGGCCGCCGCGTCACGCTGGTCGGTCAGCCGGAGCTCCTGCCACAGCCGATCGTGGTTCCCGCCGATCCCTCGTCCGCGGCGTTTCCCTTAGTCGCGGCGTTGATCACGCCCGGTTCCGACCTGATCCTCGAGGGCGTGATGCTCAATCCGCTCCGTACCGGGCTGCTCACGACGCTTGCCGAGATGGGCGCTGCGATCGAACGGCTCGAAACGCGCAACGAAGGCGGGGAGGAGGTCGCGGACTTGCGCGTGCGAGCGAGCGCGCTGCAGGGCGTCGAGGTCCCGGCCGCGCGTGCGCCAGCCATGATCGACGAATATCCGATCCTCGCCATCGCCGCTTCCTTCGCCGAAGGCGTGACCCGCATGCGTGGGCTGAAAGAATTGCGGGTCAAAGAATCCGACCAACTCGACGCGACGGCCGTCATGCTGCGCAACAACGGCGTTGAAGTCGAAATCGAGGGCGACGATCTGATTGTCTATGGCCGCGGTCGCGCGGCCGGCGGCGGATTGGTGGTAACGCACATGGACCATCGCATCGCCATGGCTGCGCTGGTCATGGGATTGGCAAGCGAGCGGCCGGTAAAGATCGACGACGCAAGCTTCATCGCCACGAGCTTTCCGAACTTCGCGCCGATGATGGCAGGACTCGGCGCCGACTTCTCGTAAGCTGAAGCGGCTAAGCCCGTCCGAGCACGAGCACGGCATTCAAGCCGCCGAACGCGAACGAGCTCGACATCGCTTTCTCAATCGGCGCGTTGCGCGCGGTGTTAGGCACGTAATCGAGATCGCAGTCGGGATCGACCTCTTCGAAGTTGGCGGTCGGTGGAATTGTTTGGTGATGCAGCGCCAACGCTGTTGCCGCAAACTCGAGCGCTCCCGCGGCGCCCAAACTATGGCCGAGCACTCCCTTGCTCGACGAAACTGCCAGATGCTCGGCGCTTTCGCCGAATGCCATGTGCAACGCTACCGTTTCACCCTTGTCGTTAAGCGCCGTGCCGGTGCCGTGCGCGTTGACATAGTCGATGTCCTCCGCATTGACCCTGGCGTCGGTCAAAGCGGAGCGTATTGCCCGGGCGGCGCCGCCGGGATCGATAGCGGTGATGTCGCCGGCGTCGGCGCTCATACCGAAGCCCAATAACTCCGCATAGATCGGCGCGCCGCGCGCCAACGCGCGTTCGCGTGGTTCGAGCACGAAGATGGCTGCCCCTTCGCCAAGCACCAGCCCGGTCCGCGTCCGTGAAAACGGCCGGCAGGTGTCGGTGCTGAGCACCCGCAGCGCCTCCCAGCCCTTGATCGTACCAACGGTAATGCACGCTTCGGTGCCGCCAGCGAGCGCGACCGGTGCTTGTCCCGTCCGCACCATTTGGAAGGCCTGACCGATCGCATGCGTACCGGAGGCGCATGCCGACGCGATCGTAAAAGTTGGGCCCTTGAGGCCGAGGTCCATCGAGATCTGGCTGCACGCCGCGTTCGCCATCAAGCGTGGAATTGACAACGGATGCGCCCGGGACGCGTTTTGTCCGTAGAGCCTGAGGTAGGAATCGTCGAGCGTATTCATTCCGCCGGCTCCATTGCCGACGATCGTTGCCGCCTGTAGTGCGATTTCCTCGGTAAGCTCCAGTTGCGCATCCTTGACCGCTGCCCGCGCTGCGACCACCGCGAATTGCGAGAAGCGATCGAACATGCCCAGCCGCTTCGGATCGAAATGCTGCGCAGGATCGAAATCGAGAACCTGGGCGGCGATCCGCGTATTCAGACGATCGGTTGGAATGATCGTGATCGGACCGATGCCCGATCGGGCTTCGACCAAGCCGGACCAAAATTTCTCGCAAGTGCTGCCGATCGGCGTAACGACGCCAATTCCGGTGACGACCACACGGTTCATTGCGGCGCTTTTGCCGCGATCAGCTTCTGCACGATGTCAGCGACATCGCCGACAGTGGAGAACGGCATCTCCTGGCCGCTGCTTTTGTCCTCGATACCGCCGGTTCCGGCAGTCGCAAGGCGGGTGGCCTCATCCGCCTTGAGCGGAATGGCGATATCGAATTTCTCCTCGAGACCGAAAACGATTTCGATCACATCAAGAGATTCCGCGCCAAGTTCATCGAGACGTAAATCCGGCGTCAGCCGCTCGACGGGAATATTGAGCGATTTCGCGATTATAGCCCGCACCTCATCAATAACGTCCAACGCGTTCCCCGCAGCCGCTGTTGCTCATTCGAAATCGTCTATCGCTTTGCGGCGCGGCCATTATTCATACCCAGCGCTTAATCACAAGCCGCCACCGCAATTCCGACATGCTCAAGACCGCCGGTCGGCGATCGCGTGCGCGCGTTCGGTCGCGGTGTTGAGCGCTTTTTCAAGCGTCGCCCTGGCCTGTTGCAGCATGGTCGTGTCCGCATCCCTGGGAACGCGGACCGGTTCGCCGACGACAATTCCGCCGCGGCTGAACGGCAGGTTGATTTCCGAGCGATCCCAATTGTCGAGCACGATGCGGCGGCTGGTGGCCAGACTGACAGGGAAGATCGGTCGTCCCGACTCTTGCGCAAGTTTGATGATGCCGCGGCCGGCGACGCGCGAGACCTTCGGCACGTCAGCGGTTAAAGCCATGTTCCAGCCTTGCTCGAGCGAGTCCAGCATGGCCTTAAATCCGGCGACGCCGCCCTTGATGTGAAAACGGGTCCCATGATCGCCAGAACCGCGTACCGTGCCGACGCCGAGCCGCTGGGCAGCGATGGCATTGATCTCGCCGTCGCTGTGCCGCGAGATCAACACCCTGAATCGATATTGCCGGCGCAGAAACGGCAGCAAAAAATGCTGGCCGTGCCACATCGCGATGATCACCGGCTGCTGCGCCTCGTATAGGCGATAGGGTTCAGCGGGCTCCATGGTGAAGCGGCTTGTCGTCCAGACGAGACGCAGATATTCGGCAGCCAGAGTACCGATCGTCTTCTGCACCCAGGGTTTGTTCTTTAACCGTCTGCCCAACCGCATCGACGCGCGTTTCCTTGATCGGATCGAAGTCAGCGCGTTGCAGCAGGCGCCGGCGGACGGCATGAAAATTGGTGAGCGCGGAGTAGGATCATCGCTGATAAATCGCGCCCGTGCAGCGAATGAACTGCTGTATCATCGATCCATCTCGGGGCTGCGGGACGTAAGTGCTCGCGACGCCACTTTTGGTGCTTGCGGAGTGTTTCGTCCCGCCTTTTGATCTATCAATTTCCCGGCTATGGCACAACGGTCTTGCGGCGCCGCTGTAACGCGAAGAATCTGGAGCGACAATGATTATCGCCGTCGACGGACCGGCCGCCTCTGGCAAGGGCACGATCGCAAGGCGGCTTGCGGACGTTTATGGCCTGCATCATCTCGACACCGGTCTGATCTACCGGGCGGTAGCCAAAGCGGTGCTTGACGCCGGCCATTCACCGCATGACGCGGGACAGGCCATTGCCGCGGCGATCGCGCTCGATCCGACCAAGTTCGACGAAAAATCGCTGAAAGCGCAGCCGATTACCGAAGCCGCGTCGGTGGTCGCCGCGATCCCGGAGGTGCGCCAGGCGCTGATGAACTTTCAGCGGCAATTTGCGACCAAACCCCCGGGGGCTGTGCTCGATGGCCGCGATATCGGCACGGTTATCGCCCCCGGAGCCGATGTGAAATTGTTCGTCGTGGCGACGCCTGAAGTGCGGGCCAGGCGCCGGACCCTTGAACTAAACGCGCGGGGAGAGCCCGCCGATGAACAGGATGTCCTGGCCGACCTGTTGAGACGGGACGAGAGGGATTCCCGGCGGACCGCCGCGCCCCTCAAAGCGGCGCCCGATGCGCACTTGCTCGATACCACGCATTTGAGTATAGACGCGGCATTCTGGGCCGCCGTCGATATCATCGAAGCCGTCCGAACGGGCCGAAAGCGCCGTTGACCGCGCTTTCGTCATTGGAGGAACAGCCCGTTCCGCGCTTTGCATGCACGGCTCCGGTCGAAGCTTCGTCCTGATCGTCTGGCCTTGGCCCCAACCGCCGGCTTAACCGGCGGCCGCCGCGCGTTCGGGATTAATTCATTTTCACGGGGCTCGGAGTGTTCATGGCTCAAGTTGCTACCGCCGCGCCGTCGCGCGAAGACTTCGCCAGCATGATCGAGGAATCCTTTGGCAATGGCCATCTGCAGGAAGGATCGGTCGTCAAGGGCACGGTTGTCGGCATCGAAAAGGACGTCGCCGTCATCGATGTAGGTCTAAAGACCGAAGGCCGCGTCGCGTTGCGCGAGTTCGCCGGCCCGGGCCGGACGGCCGAAATCAAGATCGGCGATACGGTCGAGGTCTATCTCGAACGGGTCGAGAATGCGCTCGGCGAGGCCGTGCTGTCGCGCGACAAGGCGCGCCGCGAGGAAAGCTGGGGCAAATTGGAGAAGGCGTTCCAGAACAACGAAAAAGTCCAAGGCGTCATCTTCAATCAGGTCAAAGGCGGTTTCACGGTCGATCTCGATGGCGCGGTCGCGTTCCTGCCGCGCTCGCAAGTCGATATTCGGCCGATTCGCGACGTGTCGCCGCTGATGAATCAGCCGCATCCGTTCCAGATCCTCAAAATGGATCGTCGGCGCGGCAATATCGTCGTATCGCGGCGCACCGTTCTGGAAGAGACGCGGGCCGAGCAGCGCCATGAACTGGTGCAGAATCTCGAAGAGGGCCAGGTCATCGACGGAGCGGTCAAGAACATCACCGACTACGGCGCGTTCGTCGATCTTGGCGGCATCGACGGTCTTCTCCACGTCACCGACATCGCGTGGCGCCGCGTCAATCATCCATCCGAGGTCCTCAACATCGGGCAGCAGGTCAAGGTCAAGATCATCAAGATCAACCACGAGACCCACCGTATCTCGCTTGGCATGAAGCAATTGCTCGATGACCCCTGGCAGGGCATTGAGGCGAAATATCCGGTCGGCACCCGCTTCAAGGGCCGCGTCACCAACATCACCGACTACGGCGCGTTCGTCGAACTCGAGCCCGGCATCGAGGGTCTGATCCACGTTTCGGAAATGTCGTGGACCAAGAAGAATGTTCATCCCGGCAAGATCGTTTCGACCTCTCAGGAAGTCGAAGTGCAAGTCCTCGAAGTCGATCCGGTGAAGCGCCGCATCTCGCTTGGCCTCAAGCAGACCATGCGCAATCCGTGGGAAGTCTTTCTGGAAAAATATCCCGCCGGCTCGGTCGTCGAAGGCGAAGTCAAGAACAAGACCGAATTTGGCCTGTTCCTCGGGCTCGACGGCGACGTCGACGGCATGGTGCACCTCTCCGACCTCGACTGGAAACGGCCGGGCGAGCAAGTCATCGAGGAGTACAAAAAGGGCGACAAGGTCAAGGCGCAGGTGCTCGACGTCGACATCGAGAAGGAACGCATTTCGCTCGGCATCAAACAGCTCGCCAGCAGCGCCGCGGAGCCCGAATCTGCCGGCGAACTCAAAAAAGGCTCCGTCGTGACCTGCGAGGTGACCGAGGTGAAGGAAGGCGGTATCGACGTGAAGATCGTCGGCACCGAACTCACAACCTTTATCAAGCGTTCGGAATTGGCGCGCGATCGTTCGGAGCAGCGCCCGGATCGTTTCGCCGTCGGGCAGAAAGTCGATGCCCGCATCATCCAGTTCGATCGCCGCACCCAAAAAGTCTCCGTCTCCATCAAGGCGCTCGAAGTCGCCGAGGAAAAGGAGGCGATCGCGCAATACGGATCTTCGGATTCGGGCGCGACGCTCGGGGATATCCTGGGCACCGCGCTCAAGCGCAAGGGTGAGGAGGAAAACGAGAAAGAAGAGGAGATGGAGTAAGGTTGTCGCCGCGGGCTGCCGGCGATGCCGGGCCCGGAATGACGACGCTGAGACGGAAACAAAGGAACCCGGGCCATGTCGCTTGATGCCGACCTGATCGTCGACCGCCGCCGCATGCGGCGCAAGCTCACGTTCTGGCGCGTGCTTGCGATCGTCTTCATTGCCGTGATCGTCATTGGCGCGGCGGCGTTCTTCAGCAATCGTTCGGGTCTTGCCGGCGCCTACATCGCGCGGGTCAGCATTCGAGGGCTGATCCGGGACGATCAGGAGCGGGTGCAACAGCTCGATCGGCTGTCGCGATCGTCGGCCGCGCGCGCCGTTATCGTCCATGTCGACAGTCCCGGCGGTACCACGGCCGGCTCAGAGCAGCTCTACGATTCGCTGATGCGGTTGAAGGAGCGCAAACCGCTGGTCATCGTGGTCGATGGCTTGGCGGCTTCGGGCGGCTATATCGCTGCAATCGCCGGCGATCACATCATCGCCAAACAGACTTCCCTGGTCGGCTCGATCGGCGTTCTGTTCCAATATCCAAACGTCGCCGATCTGCTCGAAAAGATCGGCGTCAAAGTAGAGACGATCAAATCCACGCCGCTCAAAGCAGCGCCCAACGGCTTTGAGCCGACGTCGCCCGAAGCACGCGTGGCGATCGAATCGATCATCAAGGATTCCTACGGCTGGTTCCGCGGTCTGGTGCAGGATCGTCGCCATCTCAACGACAACGAGCTGCAAACCGTCGCCGACGGCCGCATCTTCACCGGCCATCAGGGCATCGGACTTAAGCTGGTCGACGAACTTGGCGACGAGCGGACCGGCATAGCCTGGCTGGCCAAAGAGAAGAACGTCAACGCGAAGCTGCCGGTGCGGGATTACCGGCTGCATACTCGCTTCAGCGATCTGCCGTTCCTGCATGCGGTTGCGGCCGCCGCGCTTGACGCGGCCGGGTTCGCCACGCTCGCACGCAGTCTTAACGAGTGGGGCGCCATGCAGGCGGTCGAGCGGCTTAATCTTGACGGTTTATTGGCCCTTTGGCACCCTGCTGGCGCGAACTGAAGCGGCGGCAGGCGGCAGCCCCATGATCAAGTCCGAACTGGTACAACGCATTTCGGCGCAGAACCCGCACCTCTATCAGCGCGACGTTGAGAAGATCGTCAACGCCATTCTGGGCGAAATCATCGCCGCGATGGCGCGCGGCGATCGCGTGGAACTGCGCGGTTTCGGGGCGTTCTCGGTCAAACAACGCCCCGCTCGAACCGGCCGCAATCCGCGCACCGGCGCCCACGTCGCGGTTGATCAAAAGTGCGTGCCGTTCTTCAAGACCGGTAAGGAAATGCGCGAGCGGCTCAATCAGATGGCCGAAAGCTGATCGGCGCGTTCTGACCGGTGGAGGTTCAATATTGCTGCGCAGGTTCGTTGCGGCGGTCATTTTGGTGCCGCTCGCCATCATCATCATAGCGTTTGCGGTGGCGAACCGGCAAACCGTCCTGGTTTCCTTCGATCCCTTCGATCCTTCCCAGCCGGCATATTCGGCCGCGACCTGGCTCTTCGTGCCGATCTTTGCGGCCCTAATCTGCGGCGTTGTGGTCGGCGGTCTGGCGTCGTGGGTTCGGCAAGGCAAATGGCGGGGTTCGGCCCGACGTTTCGAGCGTGAGTTGGACAAATTGCGCGAGAAGGTCCGGGCTCTTGAAGGCACGGCGGCCAAATCCGCAAATGGCCTGGAAGCCGGTCAGACTCAGCAGCGGCTTTGGCTCCAGCCACCGGCGCGATAGCGGAGCCATTCTCTCGCAGGACGAAGCCATTCTCTTGCAGGACAAAGTCCGCGAGGGGATGTAGAACGACGGCGCCCGTTCACAGGCCAGACGCAATGATCCGCCGGATGCCATGTCGTTCACAGTGAAAATTTGCGGCCTTTCGACGCCGGAGGCGCTCGACGTCGCGCTCGATGAGCGTGCAGACATGGTCGGCTTTGTGTTTTTTCCGGCGTCGCCGCGTCACATCGGTTTTGACAAGGCGCGCGCGCTTGGCCAACAGGTGCACGGCCGCGCGCAAAAGGTGGCGCTCACGGTCGATGCCGATGATGCGTTGCTTGACCATGTCGTCGAGACCTTGCGGCCGGATCTTCTGCAACTCCACGGCAAGGAAAAATCCGAACGCGTTATGGCGATCAAAAGGCGTTTCGGTCTTCCGGTTATGAAAGCGATCGCCGTTGAAACGAAAAGCGACCTGGCCGAGGTCGCGCGCTATGCGACGGCCGCGGATCGTCTGCTGTTCGACGCCCGCGCACCGCGCACCGCAACCCGGCCGGGCGGGCTGGGTCGCCCATTCGACTGGAGCCTGCTTCGGCAGGTCGACCCGGGTGTGCCGTTCATGCTGTCGGGCGGACTCGATGCGGCCAACGTCGGCGAAGCGCTGCGGATCACCGCCGCTCCCGGCGTTGACGTTTCTTCCGGAGTCGAACGCGCGCCGGGCGAGAAAGACGCCGACAAGATTCGCTCGTTTGTACGCGCCGCAAGAGAGGCGGGGGCGCGCCTTTCATCCAGGCCGGTCGTGAGCCACGCATGACCGTGCAACAACAACCCAATTCGTTTCGCACCGGGCCCGACGATCACGGGCACTTCGGCATCTATGGCGGCCGCTTTGTCGCCGAGACACTGATGCCGCTGATTTTGCAACTGGAGCAAGCCTACGCAGAGGCGAAAGTCGACCCCGCGTTTCAGAAAGAAATGGACGGCTATCTGGCGCATTATGTCGGCCGCCCGTCGCCGCTCTATTTTGCCGAGCGGCTAACCGACTATTGCAGACAGACGGCCTCCGGCGTTTCGGGCGGCGGCGCCAAGATTTATCTGAAGCGCGAGGAGCTCAATCACACCGGCGCCCACAAGGTCAACAACGTGCTCGGCCAGATCCTGCTGGCGCGGCGCATGGGCAAGAAGCGCATCATCGCGGAAACCGGCGCCGGCATGCATGGCGTCGCCACTGCAACGCTTTGCGCGCGCTTTGGACTCGATTGCATCGTTTATATGGGCGCGGTCGACGTCGAGCGGCAGAAGCAGAATGTATTTCGCATGCACATGCTCGGCGCCAAGGTCGTGCCGGTGCAGTCCGGAGCAAAGACGCTCAAGGACGCGATGAACGAAGCGCTGCGCGACTGGGTGACCAACGTCGACTCGACCTTCTATTGCATCGGCACTGTTGCCGGCCCGCACCCATACCCAATGATGGTGCGCGATTTTCAATCGATCATCGGCCGCGAGACCCGCGAGCAGATACTCGCCGCCGAAGGCCGGCTGCCGGACTCACTCGTCGCCTGCATCGGCGGCGGCTCAAATGCGGTGGGGCTGTTCCATCCGTTCCTCGACGACCGGCAAATCGAGATTTATGGCGTCGAAGCTGCCGGCCGCGGCCTGGAGACAGGCCAGCACGCCGCTTCCATCGCCGGCGGGCGTCCAGGAGTCCTGCACGGTAACCGCACTTATCTGCTGATGAACGAGGACGGACAGATCGACGAGGCGCATTCGATCTCGGCCGGCCTCGATTATCCGGGGGTCGGCCCCGAGCACGCGTGGCTTAACGACCTCGGCCGCGTCACGTTCCTGTCCGCTACCGACGATGAGGCGCTCGCCGCTTTTCAGCTTTTGTCAAAGCTCGAAGGCATCATTCCGGCGCTTGAGCCGGCGCATGCCATCGCCAAGGTGCTCGATCTCGCGCCGCGGAAATCCAAAGATCATCTGATGGTGGTCAATCTCTCCGGCCGCGGCGACAAGGACCTCGATTCCGTCGCGCGGCACCTGCAAAGCAAAGCGCAATGACGACGCGCATCGATCGCCGCTTTGCCGCTTTGAAACAGGAAGGCCGCGCCGCGCTCGTTACCTTCGTGATGGCGGGCGATCCGGACTACGATTCCTCGCTCGCAATCCTCAAGGCGTTGCCGGCCGCCGGCGCCGACGTGATCGAACTCGGCATGCCGTTCACCGATCCGATGGCCGATGGACCAGCGATTCAAGCCGCCGGTCTGCGCGCGCTTGCGGCCGGCCAGAACATGAAGCGGACCCTGGCGCTGGTCCGTGAATTCCGGCGCGGCGACGAGGCCACCCCGGTCGTCCTCATGGGCTACTACAATCCGATCTACGTGTACGGCGTCGACCGGTTTTTGGCGGACGCTCACGGTGCGGGAGTCGACGGCCTGATCGTTGTTGATCTGCCGCCTGAAGAGGACACGGAACTGTGCCTCCCGGCGTTGAAAGCCGGCTTCAATTTCATTCGGCTCGCGACGCCGACGACCGACGACAATCGGCTGCCGACGGTGCTCGCGAACACCTCTGGCTTTGTCTACTACGTATCGATCACCGGGATCACCGGCGCGGCGGCGCCAGACCCGGGCAACGTTGAGCGGGCGGTCGCGCGCATCAAGCGCCATACCAAATTGCCGGTGTGTGTTGGTTTCGGCGTGCGTACCGCGGAGCAGGCAAGCGCAATTGCCGCGAGCGCCGACGGCGTTGTGGTTGGTTCCGCGCTGATCGAAGCCGTTCGCAACAGCCTGACCGCGGAGGGCAAACCAACACCGGCGACGGCTTCCTCGGCTGCTGTTCTGGTTCGCGCCCTTGCTGATGGCGTGCGCGGCGCTCGACGCGTCACCGCTGCCACGGCTGGCTAGCCGGCTTCGTATCCCGCTGACCGGGCGTTGAATTTCACGCCCCGCCGCCACACATATGCAAACCAGGTTGGAGGGAATGCTCTATGGCCCGCGATATGGTTCGCGACTGGATGTGGTCGGAAGCGTGCGAGATGCTCTCGCGCGCCGATCGTATGCATCGCGAGTTGTTCCGGCCGGCCGGCGCACAATCGCGTCAAGCGGTTTGGGAGCCGCCGGTCGATATTTTGGAGACCGATTTCGAGGTTCTGGCGCTGGTGGCCTTGCCCGGCGTTGACGCCGAAAAGGTAGAGGCCGTCATCGAAGAGGGCGAACTGGTGATTGCCGGGACGCGCACCTATCCGGCCGCTCTGCGAACGGCCGCCATTCATCGGCTGGAACTGCCGCAAGGGCGGTTTTACCGGCGACTGCGGCTGCCGGCCGGCCGTTACAGTGCGGTTCGCCGCGCCATCGCCGACGGCTGTCTGGTGATCACCTTGCAGAAAGCGGGGGTGAACCGTGGCTGAAGCTGAGATGCTCGCAAAGACCGAAACTGAGATGCTCGCAAAAACCAATTCAACCGAAAGCGCCAGTACGCTGCCGCCGTTGCCGGCCGACGCGCTCATCATCGTGCCGGTGCGCAACACCGTGCTGTTTCCCGGCCTGGTGCTGCCGATCACACTTGGCCGCCCGAAGTCGATTGCCGCCGCCCAGCAGGCGGTGCGCGACCAACGCCAGGTCGGCATTCTGTTGCAGCGTGACCCCGAGGTCGCCGATCCGGCGCCGGTCGACATGCATCGGATGGGTACGCTCGCCAATATCGTGCGCTACATCACGGCGCCGGACGGCTCGCATCACCTGGTGTGTCAGGGCGAGCAGCGATTCCAGATCGTTGAGTATCTCAGCGGCTGGCCGTTCTTTGTTGCGCGTGTGCTGCAGATCCCCGAACCCGATACGCGCACGCCCGAAGTGGAGGCACGTTTTGTCACGCTGAAGGCGCAGACGCTGGAAGCAATCCAGCTGCTGCCGCAGGCGCCGCCTGAACTGCTTGCCGCGGTGCAGTCGATCGAGGGACCGTCGGCGCTTGCCGATCTCGCCATCGCCTACATGGACGTCAAGCCGGAAGAGAAGCAGGAAATTCTCGAGACGGTCGATATCAGCACGCGTATGGACAAGGTGCTGCGGCTGCTGTCGCACCGCATCGAGGTCCTGCGCCTCTCACAGGAGATCGGCCGGCAGACCAAGACCGCGCTCGACGAACGTCAGCGCGAGGCGTTGCTGCGCGAGCAGATGGCGGCGATTCAACGCCAGCTCGGCGAAGGCGAGGAGGGCAAGGCCGCCGAAATGGCCGAGCTCGATAAGGCCATCACCAACGCCCAAATGCCGAAGGAGGTCGAGGAGCAGGCCCGCAAGGAATTGCGCCGGCTGCAACGCATGCCGGAAGCGGCGGGCGAATACGGCATGGTCCGCACCTATCTCGACTGGCTGATCGAACTGCCCTGGGCGTTGCCGGAAGAGAAGCCGATCGACATTGCCGAGGCGCGGCGCATCCTCGACGAGGACCACTACGATCTCGACAAAATTAAACGGCGGATCATCGAATATCTCGCGGTGCGCAAGCTCGCGCCGCAAGGCAAGGCGCCGATCCTGTGCTTCGTCGGCCCGCCCGGCGTGGGCAAGACTTCGCTTGGCCAGTCGATCGCGCGCGCCATGGACCGCAAGTTCGTGCGTGTGAGTCTCGGCGGCGTGCACGATGAGGCCGAAATCCGCGGCCATCGCCGAACCTATATCGGCGCGCTCCCCGGCAACATCATCCAGGCGATCCGCAAGACCGGCTCGCGCAATTGCGTGATGATGCTCGACGAGATCGACAAGCTCGGCGCCGGTATCCAGGGCGATCCCGGCGCGGCGTTGCTCGAAGTACTCGACCCGGAGCAGAACAATACCTTCCGCGACAATTACCTCGCGGTGCCGTTCGATCTGAGCCGGGTGGTGTTCATCACCACGGCCAACATGCTCGACACCGTTCCGGGGCCGTTGCGCGACCGCATGGAGATCATCAGCCTCGCCGGCTACACCGCCGACGAGAAGCTGCAAATCGCCGACCGCTATCTGGTGAAGCGCCAGATAGAAGCGAACGGGCTCAAGCCGGGGCAAGTCGAGATCGGCGACGATGTGCTGCGCGACATCATCCAGAACTATACCCGTGAAGCGGGCGTGCGCAGCCTGGAAAGGTTGGTCGGCCAAACGTTGCGAAACGCCGCGGTGCGTATTGCCGAAGGGCAAGACGGCCCGATCCAGATCAAGCGTGAGGATCTGGTCGCCATTCTCGGCGCGCCGAAGTTCGAAAGCGAAACCGCGATGCGCACCAGCGTGCCCGGCGTGGCAACCGGTCTCGCCTGGACTCCGGTCGGCGGCGATATTCTGTTCGTCGAGGCGACCCGCATTCCGGGCACGGGCCGGCTGATCCTGACCGGCCAACTCGGCGACGTGATGAAGGAAAGTGCGCAAGCGGCGCTGTCTATCGTCAAGAACCGCGCCGCGGCGCTGGGCATCGACGCGAGCCGCTTCGAAAAGAGCGACATCCACGTCCACGTGCCGGCAGGCGCGATTCCAAAGGACGGGCCGAGCGCAGGCGTCGCGATGTTCATGGCGCTGACCTCGTTGATGACGGACCGGACGATACGCAGCGATACCGCAATGACCGGTGAGATCAGCCTGCGCGGCCTTGTGCTTCCAGTCGGCGGCATCAAGGAGAAGGTCCTCGCTGCGCACGCGGCCGGGATCAAGCGGGTGATGCTGCCGGCGCGCAATCGCCGGGACTATGACGACATCCCCGAGATCGCGCGGCGCGAGATGGAGTTCGTCTGGCTCGAACGCGTCGAGGAAGCGGTGGCGGCAGCTTTGGAGCCAACGAAGCCGGCGGATGCGCCGGCTTCCGTTCCGCAACTCGCCGACGCCGAGGCGTAAAGTGAGCCGTCACTGTGAGGCGGCCGCGAAGCGGCCCTCAAGGGCGTTCGGTTGGGGCCGCGGTTGGCTCGCGCCTCAGGATGACGGGTCAGAGGCGTCCTCATCCACCACGCGCGTGCGTAACGTTCCGATACTGCTGATCTCAACTTCGAGCACATCGCCGACTTTCATCCACAGCGGCGGGTCGCGGCCGTGCCCGACGCCGGCCGGGGTGCCGGTGGCGATGACGTCGCCGGCGGCAAGCGCGGTGAAGTCGGAGCAGAAGGCGATGATCTCCGGGACCGAATGGATCAGGAGGTCGGTCGATGAGCGCTGCACCTCGACGCCATTGAGCCTGGTCGTCAGTGTCAGCCGGGCCGGATCGGGAATCTCGTCTGTGGTGACCACCCATGGCCCGAGCGGTCCGGTGCCCGGAAAGTTCTTGCCCGCGGTGACGGAGAATTTCTGATAATCGCGGACGCTGCCGTCGACAAAGCAGGTGTAGCCGGCAATATGGTCGAACGCGGCTTGGGCACTGATATGACGCCCCGGCCGCCCGATCACGACGGCAAGCTCGCCCTCGAAGTCGAACGCGCGGGAAACGCGCGGGCGCGCCATATCGCCTTCGTGGCCGACCAGTGTGTCGGCGAAGCGGGCGAACATGGCCGGTGCTTTCGGCAGTTCGCGCCCGGTCTCGACGGCGTGCGCGCGGTAATTGATCCCGGCGCAGAGGATTTTCTCCGGTTGCGGAATCACCGGCTGGAATTTTATCTCGGCGAGCGCGCGGTCGGGTTGCTCGCTCGTTGCAATCTCCCGCATCTTCTCGATCCCGCCTGCGGCAAGCGCGTCGCGCAGCGTCGCAAATCCAAGACGCTCGTTCATCGTCACCACGCCGTCGCCACTGAGCGCGCCGAACAGCGCCTTGCCGTCCGAAATGAAACTCAATAACTTCATCGCCGATCTCCACTTCGCGTCTCAAACCAGTGTTGGTGGCCACCGCGCTTACCGACGAGATGGTTGCGCAAGACAAAAGCCGGGAAGGATTTGCCCCGATGAACATCAACGTCGGCAAGAAGGCCATCGCCGAAGCCACCGAGAAACTCAAGAATTGGGGGCGCTGGGGCAAGGACGATCAAATCGGCACGCTCAATCATATTACGCCGGAGGACATTGTCCGGGCCGCAGCGTTGATCCGCTCCGGCAAGGTGTTCGCGCTCGGCATTCCGCTTGACCGCCACGGGCCGCAGACCGGCCTGTTCGGCGGGCGCTGGAATCCGATACACACCATGCTGGCAACAGGCACCGATGCGGTCGCCGGGCGGCAGGACAAAGTGCCGGGCGTTCGTTACGCCGACGATGCCATCAACATGCCGGTGCAATGCGCGACCCATTGGGATTCGCTCGGCCACATCTTCTACGAAGACAAAATGTACAACGGCTACGACGCGCGCGAGGTCGATTGCAACGGCCTCGGCAAGCTCGGTATCGAGCACGCCAAGAACAAGATGGTCGGCCGCGGCGTGCTGCTCGATATCGCCCGCTATCGCGGCGTACCGTGGCTCAAGGACGGCGAGGCCATCTGTAATGAAGAACTCGATAAATGCGCCAAGGACCAGAATGTCGAGATCAGGCGCGGCGACTTCGTCATTTTGCGCACCGGCCAGATGGAGCGCTGCCTGCAGGAAAACAATTGGGGCATGTATGCCGGCGGCGACGCGCCCGGCGTGAGATTCGAGAATTGCTATTGGTGCCAGGAAAAGGAGATTGCAGCGATCTGCTCCGACACTTGGGGCGTTGAGGTGCGGCCCAATGAAACGAAGGAGGCCAATCAGCCCTGGCACTGGGTGGTCATCCCGGCCATGGGACTTACCATGGGTGAGATGTTCTATGTGAAGGAACTGGCGGAGGATTGCGACGCCGACGGCAGCTACGAATTTTTCTTTTGCGGCTCGCCGCTCATCATAACCGGCGGCACCGGTTCGCCGCTCAACCCGCAGGCGATCAAATGAGGCGGCCGCAGCCAGGCAGAATTTAAATTGAGTCATTGTCAGGAGCGTCATGAAGCCGATTTTTCGACTTGCGCCGATCCTGCTGCCTTTTGTGATTGCGTCGCTTTATGGCTTCGTGTCTGTCGCAGCGGAAGAGCAGTCGACCGCGCCGGGGCAGTCCTTTAAGGACTGTCCGACGGATTGCCCGGAAATGGTCGTCGTCCCCTCCGGCTCTTTCGTGATGGGATCGCCGGACACTGAAGGGTCCCGTCAGTCATCGGAGAGCCCCCGGCACCAAGTAACGATCGGCAAGCCGCTGGCCGTCGCCAAGTTCGAGTTGACGTTCTCCGAGTGGGATGCCTGCGCCGCTCAGGGCGATTGCGACCGGCAGATCAGCGACAGCGGCTTCGGACGCGGTCAGCAACCGGCGATCAACGTCAGCTGGGCCGGCGCGCAGCGTTACGTATCGTGGCTTTCCAGGATCGCCGGCAAGCCGTATCGGCTGCTCAGCGAAGCGGAATACGAATATGCGGCGCGCGCCGGAACCAAGACGGCCTATCCCTGGGGAGACGAGGTCGGCAGCAACAATGCCAATTGCACCGGGTGCGGCAGCCGGTGGGACGGGCATCAAACCGCGCCGGTCGGCTCGTTCGCGCCAAACCGGTTCGGTCTGTACGGCATGGTCGGCAACGTCTGGGAGTGGGTCGAGGATTGTTGGCACGGAGACTACGCTCACGCGCCGAGCGACGGATCGGCGTGGACGAGCGGCGATTGCAGCCGCCACAGCATTCGCGGCGGGTCCTGGAGCAGCATTGCCGATGAGTTGCGCTCGGCGAATCGCAGTCGCAGCGCGACCGACGACCGGTACAACATCATCGGCTTCCGCGTCGGCCGGACGCTGGCGCCCTAAATTTCCGCGCTGTTGCTCTCGCCCATCGCCGGCGGCGCATCGAAGTCGTGATCAGAGCCGCTTCTTCAGCGTCTCCGGATTGAGGCAACTCACCGGCGCCTTGCCCTCGATCAGCGCGATGGTGTTATCCACCACAACGTTTGCCATACCCTCGCGCAGCGAAAGCACGGCGCTGCCGAGATGCGGTGTCAGCACCACATTGGGCATCGCAATCAGCTCGGGCGACACCCGCGGTTCGTGTTCGTAGACGTCAAGTCCCGCTCCGGCGATCTTCTTCTCCCGCAACGCGCGAACGAGCGCTGCTTCATCGATCACCGGTCCCCGCGACGTGTTGATCACAAACGCGGTCGGCTTCATCAGCGAAAACTGCCGATCGCTCATCAGATGCCGCGTGTCCGCAGTGAGCTGCGGATGCAGCGAAACGAAATCGGCCTCGCCCAACAAGTCGTCGAAGCTTCGATTCTGGGCTGCGAGTTTGTTCTCTTCCTCCAGGGGCAGCGTGCGCGGATCGGTGTAGATGATTTTCATTTCAAAGCCGCGAGCGCGCCGCGCCATCGCCTGGCCAATGCGGCCGAAGCCGACAAGGCCCAAGGTCCGGCCGATGACCGCCGCACCGGCGAGATGATTGGACTGCGAGCCCGGATAGACGCCGGATCGGAACAGCCTGTCGCCAAGCGCGATGTTGCGTGCGACAGCGAGCAAGAGGCCAAAGCCGATGTCGGCTGTGGCATCGGTGACGATCGCCGGAATGTTGGTGACCGAGATGCCCCGCTTCGTGGCCGCCGCGAGGTCGATGCGGTCGGCGGTGATGTTCATCGAGGATACCGCCTTGAGATCGGGATTGGCGGCGAGCACCTCGGCGTCGACAGTGTCGTGCAACAGCGAAATCAGGATGTCGCACCGCTTCACTGCTTCAATCAGTTTGGCCTTGTCGAGCACACGGCTGTCGTCCGGATTGACCTCCACGTCGGCCACCGCACGCAGACGGTTCAGCGCGCTCTCGGCGATCGGCTGGGTGACAAAAACACGCGGGCGCGACAGCTGATGACTCATCGTCGAGCCCTCTCCCCCTGCGGGAGAGGGCGATTCGGTGGAGCAACAACAATGGGTGAGGGGTCGGGCCGCAACCCCTCACCCAACCGTGGTTGCCTGTAGCGTTGCGCTGCCTTCTCCCGCAGGGGGAGAGGGCCCTGTTGGCACGGCCGAGTTTCGTGATGCATCGGTCTAAATGGCACCGTTCACCTTGGGCAGCACCTTCTCGGCCAGGAGCGTCATCGAGCGTTTGCCAAGCGTCGGATCGCGCCAGTCCTTGCCGGCGTAAAGGAGCGTGCCGAAGTCGCCGACCCGTTCGCGGAATTTCAAGATCTCGTCCGCGACTTTGTCGGGCGAGCCATAAATGATCAGATCGTTACAGATGCCATCGAGCGTCACCTCATTGTCCGGCTGGTCACGTCGGGTCTTGAACAGCTCGATGCGGCCGCCCTTCTTCAGCTTGGTGTAGAGCTGACTGTAATAATAGCGATAGGGACTGTTCGGGTCGGTCGCGTATGCCTTCGCTGTTTTGTCGTCATCGGCGACGAAAATGCTTTTGGCCACGCGCCAGTTTGCCGGATCAGCCTTGCGCCCGGCGCGCTCGCAGCCCTCGACGTATTTCGGCCAGTGACTCTTGACCCAATCCGGCATCAGAAAATTCGCCGAGATCGGGTCCCAGCCGCGAGCCGCGGCTTCGGTCACACCCTTGGAGAACGGCGCGACCGCGGTCACGACGATCGGCGGATGTGGCTGCTGTAGCGGTTTTGGCAGAAAGCCCTGGCCGATCTCCAGCATCGCCTGCTTCTCGATTTTGATATTCCAGTATTTGCCTTCGATATTGTAGGGTGGCTCGCTCGCCCAGATCTTCAGCACCGCGTTGATCGCCTCGAGAAACATCGCGTTGCGGTCGGCCTCGAGATTGCCAAAAGCTTCAGCGTCGGACATCAATCCGCCCGGGCTGATGCCGAAAATGAATCGACCGTCGAGCATGTGGTCGAGCATGGCGATCTGCGAGGCAGTCGCGACCGGGTGTGAGTTCGGCATGTTGACGGTGCCGGTGCCGAGTTTGATGGTTCGGGTGGCATCGATCAGGCTGGATACAAACATGGCGCAAGACGTGATGTTTTCCGCGCGATCGGTGGCATGCTCGCCGACGTAACCCTCGACGAAGCCCAGTTCGTCGGCGAGCAGGAATGCCTCGCGGTCTTCGCGGAGCGAGGTTCGCCAGTCCTTGTCCAGCGGATGGATCGGCATGGTGAAAAAGCCGAGCTTCATGGTTGTTTTTGGCCCTTTTTCTGCAGCCCGGCGTTATACCCCGGTCGCGGTTGGTTCTGCGCGCAGTCTTAGTATAGTTTGGTTTGCGACATCATGAGCAAAATCACACGACGAGATTTGGCACGCGGCGGGGCTTTGTCGGTAGCTGGCGTGCTCGCAGCACCAGCGGTGGCGCGCGCCGAAACGCGGCGCTGGCGCATGGTGACATCATGGCCGAAGCGATTGCCCGGGCCCGGCCTGTCGGCAGAACGCGTCGCCGCCAGCATTGGTGCGATGTCAGGCGGCCGCCTCGAAATCACGGTGTCGGCCGCGGGCGAGATCGTGCCGGCGTTCGAGGTGCTCGATGCGGTCGGTTCCGGCGTCGCCGAGATGGGCCACACCGCGGCGTTCTACTGGCAGGGCAAGGAGCCGGCGACCGCATTTTTCACCACCGTGCCATTTGGACTGCTGCCGAACGAGCATGTTGCCTGGGTCGATGCCGGCGGCGGACAAGCGCTGTGGGACGAACTTTATGCGCCATTTGGCGTCAAGCCATTCATGGGGGGCAATACCGGCGTCTGTATGGGCGGCTGGTTTCGCCGCGAGATCAAAAACCGCGACGACGTCCGCGGGCTCAAAGTGCGCTCGCTCGGCCTCGGCGGCGAAGTCTACCGCCGGCTCGGCGCCATCCCGCAGACGACGTCGCCCGCCGAGATCCTGGTTGCGCTGCAGTCGGGTGTGATTGATGGCGCCGAATTCGTCGGCCCCGGCTCCGACATTGCGCTGGGCCTCTATCGCTTCGCCCACTTCTACTACAGCCCCGGCTTCAACAAACCGAACGGCACCGGCGAGTGCATCGTTTCGCTCAAAGCATGGCAGTCGTTGGACGCCGAGCTACAGGCGATCGTCGCCCGTGCTTGCGCGGCCGAAGCCGCCTTCGCGCTGGCCGAGATGGAGCGGCTGAACATCGAAGCGCTCGTCACGCTGACCTCGCGCGACAACGCGCAACTTCGCACATTTCCCTCCGACCTCATCACCGCGGCCCGCGGGATCGCGACCGATGTCCTCGCCGAAGTTGCCAATAAAAGCGCGGCCGCGCGCAAGGTGCACGATTCCTATGTCGCGTTCCGGAGCAAAGTCGCCCCTTGGTCGCGCATTTCGCTGCAGGCCATTCTAGAGACCCGCCAGACATGAGGTCGTGCTTAGGCGCGAAGTTGATCTGCAATCTCAGCCGAATGCACGTCCGCCGTTGATCCAGATCTCCTGGCCGGTGATGAAGTCCGATCCCGGCCCGAGCAGGTACAGGAGCGTTCCGACCAGATCTTCCGGCCGTTCCTCGCGGCGGAAGCACCGCTGTTCGGTCAGAAGCGAGCGCATGCCGGGCTGGCGGTTGTCGTAGTCACGGTCGAACGCGATGTAATCCGGACTGAGCGTGTTGACGCAGATATTGTGCTCGCCGAGTTCGCGCGCCATCGCGCGCGTGAGGCCCACGATCGCGGCCTTGGAAGAGATGTAATGAGCAAGGCCCGGCGGAGCCGACGGCACCGTCATCGACGAGATGTTGACGATCTTGCCCCGCCGCTGCTGCTTCATGGCCGGGGCCACGGCGCGCGCACAGAGCCAGGAGCCGCGCACGTTGACGGCGAAGCAGTGATCCCACTCGCCGTCGCTTAACTCGGTGAATTCCTTTTTCACGATGGCGGTGTAATAGGCGGCATTGTTCACCAGGCCGTCGATGCGGCCAAAACGCTCGAGCACGCGCGCGGCCATGGCCTCGGTCGATGCTCGATCACCGACGTCGACTTCGAGTGCAAGCGCCGCTCCGCCGCAAGCTTCGATTTCCGCGGCAACGCCGTCGGCCGCTTTGAGGTCGGCGGCGACAACGCCATATCCGGCCTGGGCAAGCGCCTTCGAATAAACCCGGCCGATATCTCCGGCCGCGCCGGTTACGATCACGACATCCATCTAAACCTCCTCGCCCCAGGCGACGTGAAACTGCGAAAAGCCGCGGGCGAAGAAAACGGCCTCGCGAACCTGCGGTCGGCGGCTCGGCCGAAGGTTGGGCAGCCGTTTCAACAACGCCGGCAGCGCGATCGAAAGTTCGAGCCGCGCCAGCGGCGCACCGATGCAGAAATGGATTCCCTTGCCGAACGCGATATGACGGACGAGATCGGCGCGGCCTGGTTCGAAAGTGTCGGCCTTGGAGAAGATGCACTCGTCGCGGTTGGCCGATGCAAAATGGGCCATGATCCGTGCGCCCGCCGGGATCGTAACTCCGCCCACTTCGGCGTCCCGCGTCGCGGTACGAAATAATCCCTGGGCCGGAGATTCGAGACGAAGAATCTCCTCGATCGCTTGAGAGACTTGTTCCGGATCGAGGAGGTGCTCGCGAAGATCGGGATGTGAGAAAAGAGTGTGGAGCGCGCTGCCGATCGCGCGCGTCACTGTCACATGGCCGGCGACCATCAGGTCGAGCGGCAGGCCTGCTATCTCAACGTCGGTCAGCGGCGGATCGAGCTGCGAGCGCGCCGCCACCATCGCGCCGATCAGATCGTCGGTCGGGGTGCGTTCGCGCTGCCTGACCGCCTCGAGGAAATAGCGTTGCAGCGCGACGGTTCCTCTGGCGTGAGCCAGCCGTTTATCGATCGGGCCCGCCTGCTGGACAAATATCCAATCGTTGCCCCAGACGTGCAGCTGGGCCAGGTCCTCGCTCGGAAGACCCAACAACTCGCCCAGCACGCGCAGCGGCAGCGGCCAGGCAAACGCCTCGATCAACTCGATCTCGCCGGCTGGCGGCAACTGATCGAGCAGGCCATCGACGATGCGCCGGATGGCCGGTTCGAGAGCAGCGATCCGCCGCGGGGTGAAGGCCCTTGTCGCCAGCCCGCGGATTCGATCATGCAGCGGCGGATCAACCTCGATGATGTAAGGCATCTCGCGGTATCCTTCCGCGAGCACGGCAGCCACTTCATCGGGAAGCGGCGCCGACTTCAGCGCCCCAGTCGACGAGAACGTGTCGTGATCCTTAAGGACCGCAAGAACGTCGTCGTACCGGGTCACGACCCACAGATCGAGGTCGGGGACGTGAAAGACCGGCTGCTCGCGGCGAGCCGCCGCGAGGATTTCGAACGGATTCTCGCGCTGCTGAGGTGATAGCGGATCGAAGCGCGTCGATAACGTCGACGTGCTCATTGCCGGTGGCATCGCGGATCCTCGGACCGTCGCTGATCAGGACGCGGACCTTCGCGTTTTTCGGCACGCCCTGCAAGACGAATACACGGTCCGACTTTCGCGGGATGGACGCGCTAGAACGCACCCGGAAACACGCCGCCGTCCATCAGCAAATTCTGGCCGGTGATATAGCCGGCATGCGCCGAACAGAGAAAGGCGCAAGCGGCGCCGAATTCTTCCGGTTCGCCGGCACGCCGCGCCGGAACGGTAGCGATGCGCTCGGTGAGCGCGGCATCCTCGCTAATGCCCTTGTTCCTGGCCGTGGTCGCAACGTATGAGCGCAAGCGGTCGGTTGCGAATATGCCGGGCAGCATAAAATTGATGGTGACGTTTGATGCAGCGACGGAGCGGGCAACACCGGCGAGGAACGCGGTCAGCCCCGCGCGCGCCCCCGACGAAAGGTCAAGTCCCACGAGCGGCATTTTTACTGAGCCCGAGGTTATATTGACGATGCGGCCGAATTTCCTGGCGACCATCGGATCAATCGCCTTCTGAATGAGTTCAATCGCCACGACCATGTTGGCGACGACGCCGTCGATCATTTTTTGCCGGTCGAGGTCGCGGAAGTCGCGAAAGGGCGGGCCGGCATTGTTGTTGATCAGAATGTCCGGCTCGGGACAGGCTTCGAACAGCGCCTTCTGTCCCTCGGCGGTGACGACATCGGCCGCGACCGCGACAACCTTGGCGCCGGATGCCTTGCGCAACTCGGAAGCAGTCGCGGCGAGACGGTCGGGCTCGCGGCCGTTAATCACGACCTCGCAGCCGGCTTCTGCCAGCGCTTTGGCGCAGGCGCGGCCGAGCCCGCGGCTCGAGGCGCAGACGATGGCTTTGCGGCCTGCGATGCCGAGGTCCATGGTTAAGCTTCCAGTGTTGCTGCGACTTAGCGCGGGGTAATCCGGCACTCAATGAGTTTTAAGGCCACTTCACCACAGGCGGCATCGAAGACAAAATTGATTTAACGTTGCCGCCGGTCCGCAGGCCGAACACGGTGCCGCGATCGTAGAGCAGATTGAATTCGACATATCGGCCACGACGAATGAGTTGCTCTTCGCGCTCGGCGTCGGTCCAGGGCTGGGCGAAATTTCTCCGCACCAGTTCCGGGTAGATGGAGTGGAACGCCCGGCCAACTTGTTGGGTGAAGGCGAAATCGGCATCCCAGTCGCCGGAGTTGAGCCAGTCGTAAAAAATGCCGCCGATACCGCGGGCCTCGCCGCGATGTTTCAGAAAGAAATATTCGTCGCACCAGGTCTTGAATTTGTCGTAAGGCGCGACCGCAGCATGGGCGTCGCAGGCAGCCTTCATGGCGGCGTGGAAGGCAACACTATCGGGGTCCTCCTGCGTGCGCCTGTGATTGAGCACCGGCGTCAAGTCGGCGCCGCCACCGAACCACGATTTTGTGGTGACGACAAAACGCGTGTTCATATGAACAGCGGGCACATGCGGGTTATGCATGTGGGCGATCAGGGAGATGCCGGTCGCAAAGAAGCGCGGGTCATCAGCAGCGCCGGGTATGTCTTTGCGGAATTCCGGAGCGAATTCGCCGAAGACACTTGAGACGTGCACGCCGACCTTCTCGAATACCCGGCCTTTCATCATCGCCATAACGCCGCCGCCTCCAGGCCCGCCGGTGTGGTCAGTGCGATCCCAAGGTTTCCGGACAAAGCGGCCGGCCGCGCGATCAGAAAGCGTCGCGCCGGCGGGGAGGGCATCTTCCAGGTCTTCGAAAGCACTTACGATGTCGTCACGCAGCGCCTCAAACCAGCGTCGCGCCCGGGTTTTGCGTGTTTCGATAAGGTTTACGTCCATGATTGGTCCGACATTGAACTCCAACAGCGTTCACCGAACGATGATAATCGCCTGGAAAACCTTGTGCAGAATGTCACATTAGTAGGCCAATATGTTTTGATCTGTCACAAACGGCTGCCGAGGGCCACCATGTCAAGCGGTTTGCCGCCAAATATGCCAACGCGCCGACGCGTTCTCACCGGTGCGGCCGGCGCCAGTCTCGCCTTGATCGCGGCGCCAAGCATGTTGCGCCACGCCGCGGCGCAGAGCTGGCGCGCCGGCGATCCTTTCAGCCTTGGCGTTGCGGCCGGCGCTCCGCGGCCGGACGGATTTGTACTGTGGACGCGGCTTGCGCCGGAGCCGCTCTCCAGCAATCCGGAAACGCCGGGAGGCATGTCCGGCGGCAATGTTCCGGTCGGCTACGAGATTGCGACCGACCCCGCCATGCGCGAAGTGGTGCGACGCGGGGCGGCTTCCGCCGAACAGGCGTTCGCTTATTCGGTGCATCTCGACGTCGCCGGGCTGCAGCCTGGACGGTCGTACTGGTATCGCTTCACGAACGGCGACGCCGTCAGCCGGATCGGCCGAGCCGTCACGTTACCGGCGCCCGGCGCATCACTTGATAAGTTGCGCTTCGGCTTTGTGTCCTGCTCCAACTATGAGCACGGTTATTTTTCCGGCTATCGCCACCTCGCCGACGAGAACCCGGAATTCGTGTTGTATCTCGGCGACTACATCTACGAATACATCGAGGAAAGGCGGCCGGTCGTGCGCCGCCACTCCGACGGCATCGAAGCGGCAACGCCGCCGACCTACCGCAATCGCTACGCGCAATACAAGCTCGATCCGGACCTGCAACGCTTGCACGCCGAAGTGCCGGCGCTGGTCACGTGGGACGACCACGAGGTGCAGGACGACTACGCCGACAAGTGGGGAAAATTTTTCGACGACCCGGGGCAGTTTCTTATTCGCCGGGCGGCGGCATACCGGGCGTTCTACGAGCACATGCCGGTGCGGCCGATCCTGTCGCGGCCCGAAGGACCGATCATGCGGATTTATGATCGCTTCAGCTTCGGCGACCTCATCGAGATCTCGATGATCGACGGGCGCCAATATCGCTCGCGCGAGGCCTGTTACGCGCCGCCGAACAAGGGTGGCACGCACCTGGAATCCAATGAAAGCTGCGCGGAGCGGCGTGACGCCGGCAGGACCATGCTCGGCTTTGCCCAGGAAGCATGGCTCAACTCCAACCTGGCCCATTCCAAAGCGCGGTGGAATTTGATCGCGCAGGATGTGCTGATGGCCCAATTGGGAATCAAGCAGGACAGCGGTTTTGGCTTCTCGACCGACGATTGGGACGGCTATCCGGCAAACCGCAGCCGCCTGCTCAAGCGCATCCACGACAGCCAGGTGCCCAATCCCGTGGTCGTCGGCGGTGATGCGCATTCGTTCTTCGCCAACGACTTGCGGCTGGATTTCGATGATCCCTCGTCGCCGGTTGTAGCGACCGAATTCGTCGGCACGTCGATATCGTCCTATGGGCCGCCCTACGAACTGATCGCAAAGGCGCTGCCGGACAATCCGCACGTTCATTTCTTTGAAAGCCGGCGGCGCGGTTATACCTGCGTCGATCTGGAACGTGCGCACATGCAGGTCCGCATGCAGGCGGTCTCCGACGCCACTGATCCCAAAGCTGAAGTCGCGACACTAAAGGCATTTGCGGTCGAGGCTGGTCGTCCGGGCGTGGCGGCGGCGTGACGCCGGCACGTCATTCTGCGTCGATTTTCTCCGCCAGCCAGACCTTGATCAACGACTGATATGGCACGTCGCGTTTGTTGGCCGCGATCTTGATGCGATCAAGCAGGCCCTGCGGCAGGCGCAGCGAAATTGCGGTGGTCGAGAGCTTCAGGTTGGGGAAGCGCGCCCTCTGGGCTTTGCTCAAGTCGAAATAGTCGGCTGTGTCATGTGACTCCCAGAATGCACGTTCCTCAGCCTCACTGCGGAATTTCGGAACAGTCTTAAGTTTCCTGTTCATAACGTGCCCTTTCCTTTCGGCTCATTGTGCGAGTTGAAATCACCCGAACCAAAGTTGCATTCGCGCGCATCGTAAAGCTCACCTGCAACCGGCGGCCTGCAGCTGTACGGCCGTAGGCGTGATAGCGAGTTTCTTCGACGCTATGCCTGTCGTCCGTCAAAATGAGCAGTCTAGGATCAAGAAAAATCTGTTCGGCTTCCATTTGGCTGACATTGTGCTTGTCAATTTTTCGGATATTGCCGTCGTCCCAATCAAATCCGACGATTTGGCCAAGGTCGAGCATGAACGTATATTAACATAATATACATAGTTCGCAAACTACTTCGTTGGAAGCCGAGCGAGGTCGGCCTGCCTTATTGCCTCACCGGCGGCCATGGCAGCCGCGATCGCGACATTGAGCGAGCGCAAGCCCGGCCGGACTGGAATGACGACGCGCGCGTCCGCGGCGGCGTGAACCTCTTCCGGCACTCCGGCTGATTCGCGCCCGAACAGCAGAACGTCATCGGCGCGATAGCGATGGTCGAGATAGGAGACAGACGCCGCGGTCGTAAACAAGACCAGCCGATGGCGCTCAATCCGCCGCCAGGCGTCGAATTCGCGCCAGGAGCGATGCCGGACGATCGTCACCGCATCGAGATAGTCCATTCCGGCGCGGCGGAAGGCGCGGTCGGTCGTCGGGAAGCCGGCAGGGCCGATGATGTGCGCCTCGATGCCGCAGCAGGCGCACAGGCGCAGAATTGTGCCAGTGTTCTGCGGGATATCGGGTTCATATAGAGCGAGGCGCATGTGCAAATTCGAACAGCTTGGGATGGCGATCTGCCGCCGATTCTACCTGTCCGGCTCCTGTGGGAGCCGTTGGTCGCGTTCGGTCGCCGCATTTATAGGGTCTGCACCGGCACACTTGCACTCTCGCGGTAAGGGTGCCAATAAAACGCCGCCGGATTGGGTCGCTTCTGATCTCCCCCAGATCGGATGAGGCCGAACCTTTCGCCGCCGCACGGACCCCTCGGGGGCGGTTCGCAGCTCGGATTGAAAGCCGGCAAGACGAAAGAGGTCGGGACGGTGACAACAATCTCCGCAGCGAAGCCTTCGCGGCGTGACCTCAACCAATTCGTTTTCATTGCCGCGATCCGATCGGAGAAGCCGCGCGATGATAATGCTCCAGATCATGCATAAGGTTCGACCATGAGCGCAAATTCGGTCTACAAACCGCAACACCCCTTTATGCAATGGCTTGAGCGGCGGCTGCCGATCGCGAGCCTCGTTTACTCGTCCTTCATCGTCTATCCGACGCCGCGAAATCTGAACTATTGGTGGACGTTCGGCGGCATCCTGACGTTCATGCTGGGCGCACAAATGGTCACCGGCATCGTGCTGGCGATGCATTATACGCCGCACGTCGACCTCGCGTTCAATTCGGTCGAATTGATCATGCGTGACGTCAATTACGGGTGGCTGTTGCGCTACCTGCACGCCAACGGCGCGGCATTTTTCTTTGTCGCGGTCTACGCTCACATCGCGCGCGGGATGTATTACGGCTCCTACAAGGACCCGCGCGAGGTGCTGTGGATCCTCGGCGTGATCCTGTTCCTTTTGATGGTGGTCACCGGCTTCATGGGCTACGTGCTGCCGTGGGGACAGATGAGCTTTTGGGCGGCGACCGTCATCACCAACCTGTTCTCGGCGATCCCCGGTGTCGGCGATCCGATCGTGACCTGGCTGTGGGGTGGCTATGCCGTCGGCAATCCGACATTGAACCGCTTTTATTCGCTGCACTACCTGTTGCCGTTTGTGATCGCCGGCGTGGTCGTCCTGCACGTCTGGGCGCTGCACATGGTCGGGCAGAATAACCCGACCGGCGTCGAGCCAAAGACCGAGAAGGACACCGTTGCATTCACGCCTTATGCGACCATCAAGGATGGTTTCTTCATCGGCGTGTTCTGCCTGTTCTTTGCCTGGTTCGTGTTCTACATCCCGAACTATCTCGGCCATTCCGACAATTACATCCCGGCCAACCCCGGCCAGACGCCGACCCACATTGTGCCGGAGTGGTACTACCTGCCGTTCTACGCTATCCTCCGCGCGATTCCGAGCAAGCTCCTCGGCGTCATCGCGCTCTTGGCTTCGATCGTGTTGCTCGCCTTCCTGCCGTGGCTGGACACCTCACGGGTGCGGTCGGCGAATTATCGGCCGCTCTATCGGCAGTTCCTGTTCGTTTTCTTCCTCGTGGTGATCGGCCTCGGCTATCTCGGCTCGCAGCCGCCGGAAGGCGGCTACGTGATCGCGGCGCGCATTCTCACCGCCTACTATTTCATTTTCTTGCTCATCATTCTGCCGCTGCTCGGCTTGTTTGAGACCACCAAGCCGTTGCCAAACTCGATCTCGGAATTGGTGCTGCACAAAGGCTTACCTGCCGGGGCATCGCCGCCATCGGGCGTCAAGGTTTAGGGGGCCGCCATGAATGGTCATCGCAGCGTCGCGCTTGCCCTAACGCTCGTCGCGGCCCTGGTGTGTGCGCTTGGTGTGCGGATGGCGTCAGCGCAGGAGCAGGAGATACCGCCGAAACAACGCTGGTCGTTTGCCGGGCCGTTCGGCCTATACGATCCGCAACAGCTGCAGCGCGGCTTCAAGATTTATCGCGAGGTTTGTTCCAACTGTCACAGTCTGAAGCTGTTGGCGTTCCGCAATCTCGCCGATGCGGGCGGTCCGGGATTTACCGAGGCGCAGGCGGCGACGATCGCGGCCACGTTCCAGGTGACTGCCGGTCCGAACGACCAGGGCGAAATGTTCCAGCGTCCCGGCAAGATCGCGGACTATTTTCCGCCGCCGTTCCCGAACGATCAGGCTGCGCGCAATGCCAATGGCGGCGCGCTGCCGCCGGACATGTCGGTGCTTGCCAAGGCGCGCAGCGTCGAGCGCGGCTTCCCGTGGTTCATCTTCGATGCTTTTACCCAGTATCAGGAGGACGGCCCCGACTATATCCACGCCATCCTCAACGGCTATGAGGAGCCGCCTGCCGGTTTCACGCTGCCGCCTGGCGCCCAATACAACAAATATTTTCCCGGTCACGCCATCGGGATGCCGAAGCCGCTGAGCGATGGGCAAGTCGAGTACACCGATGGGACGCCGACGACGGTCGACCAATACGGGCGGGATATCGCTGCGTTTCTGATGTGGGCGGCCGAACCGAAGCTCGATGAGCGCAAGCGGCTCGGCTTTCAGGTATTCGTATTCCTGATTGTGCTCACGGGCCTTCTCTATTTCACCAAGAAGAGGGTCTGGCACGAGGTGTTGCACCAGTCATAACTGTCTGGCGGCGCGTCCCGACCGAATAGCCGTATACCTCAGCATCGTACCGCTGCATTCGGCGGTAGCCGCCTGCGCCTGTGCAGGCGCGAGCTGAATATTTTTGCGAGCAGCGAGCCGAGGTTCATCAAGGCGTGGCGAGACCGTCTGAAAGAAGCTACAATTGGCGTTATTGAGGAAAGGGAGCGACAAACATGACCAAGCTCACGCGCCTTCTGCTGATTGTCCCGGTGCTGGCAATTTTCACCGCGTCATCGTTATCGGGGGCGCTGGCTAGCGACAAGAAGTCGACCTCTGGGAGCCATTCGAAGAGCGCCAGCGGCGGAAAGAGCGGCGGCGGCTCGAAGAGCGGAGGACATTCTGGCTCTCCAACCGACGTGGTGGGTGGTGCCGTGAACGACGCAGTCGGCGGCGCCGTAGGCGGCGCGGTCGGCGGCGCGATTGGCGGGCTGCTGGGAACGTTCGGACCGAAGTGAAGCCGGCTGCCCGCGTCATTCAGGCGGGCAGCCATGACGTGCTGCCGGCACGGATTCCGAGAATGCTGAACGAGAGCGGCGCTAGAACGACCAGCGCCGCATCATCAGCACGCCACCGTCGCCGACAAGTGCGGCAATCAGCGCCGTTACCACCATGATCAGGAAGCCGACGATGATCGCCGCCGGAATGGCGGCGAGCGCGGCTTTCACGAAGAACATGACCAGGCGGACAAACGGGATGCGCAGGTCGATTATGACGAAACGCTGGGCGTCTTCATTCATGACGGGCGACTCCGATGGTTTCAGCCGCCATGGTTCGCCAGACTTGGCCTAGCTGCAAGCTTTCGGTGGCTGGCCGGGCGCCGCTTGTATGCTACAGGGATGCGGGCTGGCGAGGTGAGGCACCGATCATGACCACAGTGGCGTTAGACAATGACCTGAAGTCGGCGATCCGCAGCATTCCGGACTATCCCAAACCGGGCATCATGTTTCGCGACATCACCACGCTCCTGGGCGACGCCCGGGCCTTCCGTCGTGCGGTCGACGAACTGGTGCATCCCTGGGCCGGTGGCAAGATCGACAAAGTTGCCGGCATCGAAGCCCGTGGCTTTATCCTCGGCGGCGCTGTCGCCCATCAGGTTTCTGCGGGCTTCGTGCCGATCCGCAAAAAGGGCAAGTTGCCGTTCAAGCGGGTGACCATCGGCTATTCGCTGGAATACGGCATCGATGAGATGGAGATGCACGAGGACGCGGTGATCAAGGGCGAACGCGTCATCCTGGTCGACGACCTGGTTGCTACCGGCGGCACCGCGGAGGCTGCGTGTAAGCTCCTCATGCAAATGGGCGCCGAAGTCCTGGCGGCCTGCTTTATCATCGATCTGCCGGACTTGGGCGGTGCGGCAAAGATCAGGAAGCTCGGCGTGCCGGTGCGCACGCTGGTCAGCTTCGAGGGGCATTAGGGCGAGGTTCGACCTCGCGGCGCTTTGCGCCTCATCGCTGTGCCACCCGCCAACGACGAGGTGAGCCGACCCATCAGAAACCGCAATTCGAGTTCGCGAAACTCGGTGAAGATCTCGCCGACCCATTGATGGACTTCGGTCGGCCCGCCGGGTTGCTCGGTCATGTAGGCGGCGAATGAGAAACTCGGCCGATCGATGACGCCACGCACGATCGGCGAGAGGCGCGGGATACGGATGAACCCGCATTCGGCGCGGGTCCCCGGAAAGTCCTGTTTGGTGAACATCAGCGACACCGACTCATTGTGCACCGGCACGAAAGTCGCCGCCGATCGGCTGTGCAGTTCGGCATAGTTGCGTACCGTTGCCGCCGAAGGATCGGCCACAAACAGCACAATCGGCTCAATCAATCGCCGCCGCGCTTCCTGGAGGAAGCCGATTTCGGCCATGATCGCAAAGAACTGATCGAACGAGCCATAGCCGAGATCGATAATCTTTGTGCTGGCGGTATCGGCGATAAGCCGGTCGAACAGTTCCATCTGGCCGCGTGTGCTGACAATGTCCACCGGCCAGACCAGCTTTGGGAAACGGTTCGCCAGTGTCTGTTCGCGCGGATTGAGGTCGTATCCGACCAGTGGCCGGCGACCGGCGCGGAAAAATTCGATCATGAGCCGCGCAATCAGCGTTTTGCCGGTTCGCGGACGGGGCGATGCAACGATATACAGGGGAGCCGGTTGCATATCACGCCCCGCCGTCTGGCCGAGGCGGGCTATGTTCAGGAGCGGCTGACTACTTGAACGCGCGGGCTGTTCGCCGGCGCAGCCCCGCCTGTGGCAACGATGTCGTTGAGTTTGATGCGGTCATACTCGGCCCAAACGTTGCCGAGCCAATGCCTGACATAGCCGCGCAGCACAAACGAATAATTGGCGGCTTCGCCCTTGAGGCCCTTGTTGGCGACGAAGGTCAGGAATGGAACCGAGGCCAGTTCCACCTGCTCGTACGCCATCTCGTTGAGCTTCGGGATGGTGATCTCGACAGCGTCCTTGAATTTCTTGAAATATGACGAGTGTGTCGCCTGGTCCCATTCGAAGAAGCTGGTGTTGTTGATGAAGTTCTTGACCAGGTAATATTTGCTGTCGCCGACGAAAGTGGACGTGTCTTCGATCTCGTTCAGCGACGCGATCGAAGAGCCGAGAATGTGGAACACCACAAACGTCAACTGCCCTTTCTTCACTGCGTCCAGAAAACCGATATCGCGAAGCGCACGCAGCGTCGGCGACAATAGGCCGGCGCGCACGTCGAGCACCGTCACGCTCGAATCAGCGTTCGACAGTGTATCGAAGATCCGCATCTGGTCGGCGACCGACGTGACGTCGACGATTTCGCTGTTGTCCGGGTGAAAGCGCTTCAGGGTGCCTTTGGGCGATTCGGTGTCAAAAGCGCGGGTCGGCACATGATGGGCGGTGAAATAATCGAGCAGCGTGCGCGAGACGGTGGTCTTGCCGACGCCTCCCTTGTCCGCACCTACAACGATCACCGTTGGCTTTGCCATAGTCGATCCTTCACAGGCGCCCAGCCGCCGTAAGACTCGATGGGTCCGGCTTCCGGGATGACTGCGGCCAAATGGAGCGCATCACGCATTGTCCCCTAAGAAAGATTTTACACACCCCGTTTACGGTTTGGAAGCCTCAAGATGGATCGCGCGCGCGCAAGGCCTGTAAACCGGTGGGTTTGCCGTCCGACATGGTTAATTGTGACCGCATTGCGACTAGGGTCGCTGGTGCGGTCCCCAGGGTCCGGATGAAGTGCCGGGTTCGGCCGCCGAGCCGTCGTTCGCGCCCCAGGGGCCGCCCGATGGCGCCGTATCCCACGGGCCGGACGCCTGCTGTTCGGTGACCGGTTGCGTTTGCTGCGCTGATAAAGCGAGCGGTCCGGGATCGTGACCGCCGGCGAATTTGACCAAAGCCGCCACCCGGCTGTCGACTGAAGGGTGAGTGTCAAACAGCTCGCCAAAACCTTCGCGCGGATTATCGATGCACATTTCCATGACTGCAGAGGTGGCGCGGGGCAGTTCGCCATGGCCTTCGATCTTGCGCAGCGCCGAGATCATGGCGTCGGGATTCTTCGTCAACTCGACCGAACCGGCATCGGCAAGGAATTCGCGCGACCGCGATAACGCAAGACGAATGATGAACGAGAGCAAATAGGCGACGACGATGAATACAACAGCGATCAGAATCGCCAGGCTGGCGCCACCGCCTCTGCGGTCGTCGGACGACCGCGGGCCGCGGAATCCGCCGTAGAACCACAGCCGGAAGAACAATTCCGCAAAAAACGAAATCGCGCCGGCAATAACCACGGCGATGACCATCATGCGAACGTCGCCGTTGCGGATGTGCGTCAGCTCATGGCCAAGCACAGATTCGACTTCCGCATCGTCGAGCCGGGCAAGCAGGCCCGATGTGATGGTGATCGAATATTGCCTCTCATTCATGCCGGTGGCGAAGGCATTGAGTGCGTCGGAGTCCATGACCTTGAGCTTGCGCATGGTTATGCCGCGTGAAATGCATAGATTTTCGAGGATATTGTAGAGCCGCGGTTGCTCGGCGCGCGTGATCGCCCGGCCGCCGGTCACGGCGTCGATCATGCTTTGATGGAAGAAATAGGCGATCACGATCCAGAGCGCCGTGCCGATCGTCGCCAGCGGCATAGCGCTGATGAGGTCGCTCAAGGCGCGCTGCATCAGCGTATTGAGATCGGCGTCGACCGACAGCGCTTCTGCAGTCAACGCTCCGGCGTAGACCATCAGATAGACGAGAAGAAACAACCCAATAAGAAGCGCGATCGAACGCCGCCGGTTCGATTGGATGTGGCTATACAGACCGTATGCGGCCATGTCCGACTGTTTGGCGCGTGGGTGTTCTTAAAACTTCACTTGCGGCGCCTCGCCAAGCGTCTTGCGCTCGTCGCCGAGGTCGAAGAAGTCCTTTTGCCCAAAGCCTAAAGCCGCAGCGAACAGTGCGGCAGGAAACCTCTGAATGCCGGTATTGTATTCCTGGACCGCATTGTTGAAAAAGCGCCGCGCCGCCGCGATCTTGTTCTCGATATCCGTCAACTCGACCTGCAGCGCCTGGAAATTGGCATTGGCCTTGAGGTCGGGATAAGCCTCGGAAAGAGCGAACAATTGGCGTAGCGCGCCCGAGAGCATGTTCTCGGCGGCAGCCTGCTGGGCCGGACCTTGCGCCGCCACCGCGGCATTACGCGCCTTGACCACCTCGTCGAGCGTGCCCCGTTCATGTGCGGCATAGCCTTTCACGGTCTCGACCAGGTTGGGAATGAGGTCGTGCCGCTGGCGCAACTGCACGTCGACGTCGGCGAAGGCCTGGTTCACCCGCTGTCGCATGGTGACGAGGCCGTTGTAGATCGAGATCACCCACACAACCAGAACCACGATCACAGCAAGAACGATCAATGTTGAGGTGCTCATCGGCAAAATTCCTCCGGAATCATTGGCAACAATAACTCGGGCAAGAATAACTTGGGCTGACGCAAAAGGGGAGGATGGCGGCAGCCGTATGCAACATGTGGTTGGTCCCCACGGATACCCAGCTTAAATAGGACAGTTCATCGACGCCGTTAAGGTTAGCTATCGATGAATATCGCCGGCTCGCTCCCCGTCGGCTAGGGATTTGGCCAGGCAAAAGGGCGAGCGTCATGCCGAAGCCTCTTGGTTTTCTTACTTCCGACGGCGCGCAGGGTAACGCGATCTTGGCGCAAATTCGCAATATCGATGCTCTATCGCGCGACAGCATTCGCGCGAGCGTCGACGACGAGCGGCGCTCGGTTGCGGCAGCCGATCGTGACCAGCTTGCCCGCGATATCGCGGCGATCGAGCGCGCCAGCGCCGCGCTGCGCCGGGCCGAACCCGCGCTGCAATCGTGGATACAACCGGCCGCCACCACAGTGCAGAGCACGCGCCCGATCTGGCTGCTCATTGGCGCGTTGTGGATTTCAACTGCGCTGGCCACTTTCGGCGCGGTCTATGCCATCTCCACGCTGGTCGGCTGACCGCGCCAAGCGCAGCTTTTTCTGGTGCTCGCGACGGCCGGGACGAATTTCTAGTACGCGTTCTGATAGGCGGTTGACGAAAGCCCTGTCCGCACAATGATCTTCAGATCAAGCCAGAGCGACCAATTATCGATGTAGAAGAGGTCGTGGGTGACCCGGTTGCGCATTTTCTCTTCGGTATCGGTCTCGCCGCGGTAGCCGTGAATCTGGGCCCAGCCGGTAATGCCGGGCTTGACGTTGCTGCGGCGCGCATAGAGCGAAATGCAGCGCTGATATTCGTGATCGATCGGCAGCGGGTGCGGACGTGGGCCGACAAGACTCATGTCGCCGGTGAGTACGTTGAAAAGCTGCGGGATCTCGTCGATGTTCCAGCGCCGCAACCAGCGGCCGATCCGGGTCAGCCGCGGATCGTCACGTTTCGCCTGCCGGCCGCCGTCATCAAGCGTGCGCATGGTGCGAAATTTGATGATCGGAAACGGTTGCTGATTGAAGCCATAACGGCGTTGCACGAAAAAGATCGGTCCCCGACTATCGAGCCTGATCAGAACCGCGACCGCAACCAGGAGCGGCGTGGCCAGAATGAGCGCTGCCGCCGCGAAGACAAGATCGAACATCCGCTTCTGCAGGATTTCGAAGCGAGAGAGCGGCCGGCGTGTGAGCTGTAGCGTGGTGACCGGTCCGAGCGTCGATAATCTGGCATCGTCGAACTTGTGCAGGACCTGTTCAGGGCCGAGATGAATTTCGACCGGAAGGGCGTGGAAAGCCTCGGCGCAGCGCTCGATGGTCGTGGTTGCAGACCATGGCAGCAGCACGAAAACCGCATCGGGGGCAACGCTGCGCACGCTGGAAATCGCCTCGGCAAGATCGCGATCAAGCGTCGCGCGCCGCGTCTCGGCGGACGCCGTTGCGATCACCGGCGTTAAAAATCGGCACCCGACAATGTTGATGCCGAGCGACCACGGCTCATAACGGTTGATGAAGGCGCCCACATGCTCGCCACTGCCGATCAGGAAGATGCGCTGCGCCGACAGCAGCCCCGCGGTGCGCGCCATCGCGCTGATGTGCACGATGAGGTAACGCTGCGCGATCAACGCGGCGAGCGTGGCGACGTAAAACAGCACTATCCAGCCGCGTGAATATTCGACGCTGACCCGGGCGAGAAACCCAAGCCCAAGCAGACAAATGAGCGTCACATTCCACAATTGGATTGTGCGCCGGGCATGCGGCTTGAAGGAAAAGAAATTCGGCAACCGGTATTCGCGGCGAAACAGGTTGGAGCTGGCGAAAATGCAGGCCGCCAGAGCGCCGACCTGAACCATGGATGACAGATCGCCGCGATAGCCAAAGGCGACGTAAGAATAGGGCACGCCGGTTATGCACGCCATCGCCACGATCAGAGCAACGTCGCTCACAAAGATCGCGACGGAAAATGTACCGCGGGAAAGCACCGCCCAGGCGCGCAAAAACGGGCTGGTCTGCGGTTGGGACGCCAGCGTGTAGTTTTGTTGGGTATTCATGCCTTTGGCGCGAAATGCATGTTTTGCCGCATGCCCCGAAATGAGACAGAGACGAGTAATCCTGCCGTGGCGTCGCCAAAACCGTGCCAGCAAAGCGCAATGGCATCTGGCCCCAAGTCATTGGCGTGTTAAGACTAACGCGCCGGCGCAACGCCGGTGATGCCGGAGGAGCAGGAGCAGCATGAAGGGCAAGGTCGCACTCGAAGAACATTTCGCCATTCCGGAGACGGTCGCGGATTCGCGCGGCTACTTTCCCGACCAGGTCTGGGAGGAGGTGAAAAGCCGCGTGCTCGATCTGCACGACCGGCGGCTGGCGCTGATGGACGAATACGGCATCGAAACCATGCTGTTGTCGCTCAACGCGCCCGCGGTGCAAGCTATTCCCGACCCGGCGAAGGCCGATGAAATTGCCCGGCGGTCCAACGATTATCTCGCCGAGCAGGTGCGCAAGCGGCCGGACCGCTTTCAGGGCCTGGCTGCGCTGCCGATGCAGGACCCGGCCCGGGCGACGCGAGAACTTGAACGGTGCGTGAAGGAGCTTGGTTTTCGCGGCGCGCTGGTCAACGGCTTTTCGCAGGTCAACGACGCGGACACGACAGTCTATTACGACCTGCCGCAATTCCGGCCGTTCTGGGCGATGATGGAGCGCCTCGACGTGCCATTCTATCTGCACCCGCGCAATCCGCTGCCGCGTGACTCGAAAATCTACGAAGGTCATCCGTGGCTGCTCGGCCCGATCTGGGCGTTCGCCCAGGAGACCGCGGTTCACGCGCTGCGGCTGATGGGTTCAGGCCTGTTCGATGCGCATCCGGGCCTGCAGATTATCCTCGGCCACATGGGCGAGAACCTGCCGTTTGCGCTATGGCGGGTCGACAACGCTAACGGCTGGATTCCTGATCGCAACAAATATCCGGCGAAGAAGCCGATCCGGGAATATTTCCGTGAAAATTTCTATTTCACGACGTCGGGCAATTTCCACACCCCGGCGCTGCTCAACGCCATGCTCGAAGTCGGCGCCGACCGGATCATGTTCTCGACCGACTGGCCGTTCGAAAACATCGATCACGCCGCAAACTGGTTCGATACCTGTCCGATCAGCGAGAACGATCGCATCAAAATCGGCCGCACCAACGCGCGACGGCTGTTCAAGCTCGGCAATGCATAAGCGGGCCAGAGTG
The DNA here is from genome assembly GCA_963791955.1 of uncultured Alphaproteobacteria bacterium. Classification (GTDB taxonomy): domain Bacteria; phylum Pseudomonadota; class Alphaproteobacteria; order Rhizobiales; family Xanthobacteraceae; genus BOG-931. The sequence goes on along the minus strand of CAWBUO010000008.1, from coordinate 4,918 downwards.
GGATGACTTTTCTTCGAAACGTCATTCAGGTCTGGGTTTTTGTTGAGGCATGAGCTCTTTCCGAAAAACCGGCGGCCATTTTTGGGATCGTGCGCTGGTGGGTGGACTCATCAACGATGCGTTCGGAAGTCGGTTGTTGGGAGTAAAAAGGACAAACATGGCCCATTTCAACGGTCGTGCCGTGCAACGTTATGTCCGAAACTGGGGGATGAACGGACACAACGGCGACATCGCTGTTCGGTAGTTCATGACCCAAAGCAGAAATGGCGCTCGGTCCGTCACGTGCCGCTTTGCTCAGCGGGCCGCCGATGTCAAAACTTTATGTTGAGACGCGCCACCATTTTGAAATCGTACACCGGGTATGGGTTGATGAGTGGGACGCCGACCTCCAGCGATACGACGATGTCCCTAGTCAGGCTGTGCCCGACCATCACATCGGCCGGCAGAAACAGCCTTCCGGGCCGCCCAGCCAATTTGTCGCCAACGCACGGTCGACACTCTGCATGCGCGCGACCTACTTCGTAACCACGGGCGGAGCGCTGGGTGCAGTGCTCGGCGATAAGGCGAGCGTCACCCACGCATTCCAGCCGGACGGCCTATTCTCTGCGGCGAACTCCCAATACCCCTTCACATTGAGGTACGCCTTCACGGGGCCAGCCGGGATGATGAACCCGACCTGCGGACCGATGGCCGCGACTCGCGACTCGTTGCTGCCAAGGAACGCGGCTGCGCCCTGGTCGGGCGTGATCTGTTGGTAGAAATAGCCGACCGCGCCGACCTGAATCGTTGGCGACAGGAACTGCGACGCGCCCCAGTCGACATGCCAGTCGATGCCGTTGGTGTAGCCCGTGCTCGGGTTGCTGAAATTGCCGGTCAATCCGGTCACCACCGAAAATTCGTGGCCGGTCTTGGGATCGAAGTAGGTGTACCCCCCGCCGCCGTCGAGTGGCGCCATGACCGATGCCGAGATTGGCTAGGTTGCTCGAATTGTATTCGCCGACTGGAATATCTCCCATGGCATACACCATCCAACTATGGACACCCGCATTCCAGCGAAGCGCCATTTGCGGGTAGAGATCACCGAACCCGGTAGCGGAATCGGTGATGCTGCCCTCACGCGTCGCTACCAGCGGCCCGACGCTAGCTGTCAAAGTGCCGCTGATCGCCGGGTTTTGCTGGCCAACGATAGCGGCCATGTTGACAGCGAATTGCCCGCCAAACACCGGCGTTGCGAACACGTAGCCCGGACTGATCGCAACGAGATCAGCGTTGGCCTTCAAGTTCACGTTGAGATTGACGCTGACATTCGGGCTGAGCTTGCCGATCGTGACCTCGCGTGCCGCGGCGACGTTTCCGGAGGCACCGATCGACGTGTAGTAGTTGAGGACTGCAAGTGACCAGCCGGGGGTTTGCGGAGTCGCGGCAAGACTGCCGAATTGGCCCGATAGCCAGAACGGCACGCCGCCTTCGTCCGCAATCGCGCTGGAACACATCGCCGAAATGGCGCCGGCAGCAACCAAAATGGCAGCGGCCAGCGGGAGGCGGCCGGAATCAAAGCGCATCAGCGGTCCTCCTTTCGCGCCGCTATTGCGTTGGCGCCTTCTTTAACGCCTCGATAGTGTCGTCGATTTTCTTTTGCACCTGATCAATGGTGAAACTCGCCGGGATTTGACTCGGCGGGTAGTTCCTGAATGTCTCGAGGAAATTGACGGCCTTGAGATTCATCCATCCCATGAGATACGCGTTCTTGACCCGCCAATCGTCGTACTGGTCCGAGACGATGTCGGCGCGCTCATAGGGGTCCATCCGCAGATTGAATACTTTCGGAATGCGGTAGACGGTAAGCGGCTCGTACCAGACTGCAAAGCCGCCCGGATGCTTCTGCTCCTCGAAAACCGCCTTCCAATCTCGATGCCGGTAACCGACGAGATCGCCGTCGTCGTCGAAATAGGCAAAGTCGGTTCGTGCTCCGGTCTTCGCCTTGCCGGTGAGGAAATCGAGTTGGTTATAGCCGTCGAGATGCACCCTGAAAGTCACGCCGCCGACGTTGGCGCCATTCAACAAGCGATTCTTGATGGTGGCGTCTCCGGCTGCTGCAAGCAAAGTGGGGAACCAATCGAGGCCGGAGAACATCTCGTTTGAGATTTCGCCCGCCTTGATCTTGCCCGGCCAGCGGACCATCGCCGGCACGCGGAATGCGCCTTCCCAGTTTGTGTCCTTCTCGCTGCGGAACGGCGTCGTCGCAGCATCCGGCCAAGAGAACTGATTGGGGCCGTTGTCGGTCGTGTAGACCACGATGGTGTTGCCCGCGATGCCGAGATCGTCGAGCGCCTTTAGCAATTTGCCGATATCGCCGTCGTGCTCGATCATGCCGTCGGCATATTCGTTGCCCGGCATGCCGCTTTGCCCGCGCATCGAGGCGCGCACATGCGTGAACACGTGCATGCGCGTGGTGTTCATCCAAACGAAGAACGGCTTGTCAGCCTTGACCTGCCGGCCCATGTAGTCGATCGCGGCGGCTGTGGTTTCGTCGTCGATCGTTTCCATCCTCTTGGGTCCAGCGGGCCAGTATCCTCTATGGTCTGCTTGCCGACGCGGCCCCAGTGCGGCTGCACCGTCGGATCGTCCTTGTCGGTTGCTTTGCAACGAAGCACGCCGCGCGGCGAATTGTTGTCGACATATTCCTTGTCGTCTTTGGGCCAGTCCGGGCGTTCGGGCTCCTCCTCGGCGTTGAGATGGTAGAGGTTGCCGAAGAATTCGTCGAAGCCGTGAACCGTGGGGAGGTACTCGTTGCGGTCGCCTAGGTGATTTTTGCCGAACTGTCCGGTGGCGTAGCCGAGCGGCTTGAGTGCCTGAGCGATGGTGATGTCGCGGGCTTGAAGCCCAATCGGCGCGCCGGGAATACCAACCTTAGTAAGGCCGGTACGTTTCGGCGTTTGCCCGGTGATAAAAGACGAGCGCCCCGCCGTGCAGCTGTTCTCCGCGTAGTAATCCGTGAACATCATGCCCTCGCGGGCAATGCGGTCGATGTTCGGCGTCTTGTAACCAACGACGCCGAATGAATAGGCGCTGATGTTGGTCTGGCCAATGTCGTCGCCGAAGATGACCAGAATGTTCGGCTTTTTGCCGCCTGGCACGGTGGTCTGCGCCTGCGCGACGTCGATGCGATCGCCGGCTGAGATCGCCGACGCAGCGGCAAGTGAGGTACTGCCGAGCAGAATGTTGCGGCGATTTAGTACGCCGTTCTTTGGGCTCGATTTGTCCCGGTTGTCGTCGCTGCACATCATTTGCTCCCTGTTCTAACGACACATCCGAATCCAAGGTTGCTTGTGGACGTATCCACCGTTTCCGCGTGGCGCGCGGTAACGGCGTGCGGTCGATCCAGAATTCGCCGACGCTTACGTGGTGGCTAGGAGTTTCTTCCGGATAACGCCTGTCCGAGCCCATGCGGAACGAACCGCTGGAAACGAAGACAATATCGAACGCACCTTCGCTCGCTACGCTGTCGCCCACTGCAATCTACCAGTCGAAGTCCGTCACCGATCGAACCATATAGCTTGCGGTAGGTCATCGTGCCGAACAATCACAACTGCGCGAAGCTCGCGGCGTGAAATGTCAGCCCTGCTGACAGTTATCAAAATATACGATCACACTACCTTATCGGAATCATCCCCCGACGCTTCTCGCGCTCGCCGACGAGGTGATCGACTGAAGCCCGATGTCGCTTGTTGGCCCATTTCGAAGTTCGCGACGCCACAAGAGCATGTCTGAGATTAAGGGATAAACGGACCTAACGCGAACATCGCCATTCGGTAGCGATTGATGCTGTGGACGGGTGCGCCGGGAGACCGGCAAGAGGTAGACGGTGGAAGTCCGTCACAGTGAAGGAGTAGCGAACCGCACTGGCCCCGAGTGATGCACGGGCTGTCCGCGAGGGCAGACGTGAAGCGTTCACAGGGGAGGGCGCAGGCGAGGTATGGAGCGGCGTAAGACAAGTTCGGGGTGCTGATGTTTTCCGTCCTACAGAAGGCAACACGGCCGGTGTCGATATCGCAAGACACCTGCCGACCCCGCGTCGTCGCAGACCCCGGCATGCGCAGAAGCCTTTTGCACGGGAACCGGGAGATCTCCATCGCCGTCCCCGCTAGTCGAGCCCGGGACGTTGTCGGGAAGGCCGGAGGCCGTAGCCGACGATGAGCGCGAAGGAGAAGTCGGACCTGCCCGAAGTAGCAGAGAAGCGAGCGAACAAGGCGGCCTCGGCCGCTGCGGAGTTCGTGGAGCGAAGGGGCAGGGCCAAGGAGAATGCGGAACTGCAAAGCACGGTCCGGACGCAGAGCCGGGCAGCCGTGTCACAGGCGCAGGTCCGCATACGAGAAGCCGTCATCAGGAATAGACAGGACAGGCTGACGGCGCTTCTGCATCACCTCACTGTTGATGTTTTGCGGGCGAGCTTCTTCGGTCTGAAGAAGTCCGCCGCGCCAGGTGTCGACGAGATGACGTGGACCGAATACGCAGAGCACCTTGAGGCAAGCCTCATGGACCTGCATGCACGCGTCCACACAGGAGCGTACCGAGCGCTGCCGTCGCGCCGGAAGTACATACCGAAGGCGGATGGCAGACAGCGACCGCTCGGCATCGCGGCCATAGAGGACAAGATCGTCCAGGCTGCGGTGGCGGCAATCCTGACGCCGATCTATGAGGCGGAGTTCCTGGGTTTCAGCTACGGTTTCCGACCGAAGCGCAACCAGCATCAAGCATTGGATGCGCTAGCATTCGGGATCGGGAAGCGGCGGATCAACTGGGTGCTCGATTGTGACGTTCAATCCTTTTTCGACAAGGTCAGCCGGGATTGGCTGATCCGTTTCGTCGAGCATCGGATTGGCGACCGCCGAATCATCCGGTTGATTGCCAAATGGCT
>CAWBUO010000007.1:0-138851 GCA_963791955.1 uncultured Alphaproteobacteria bacterium | reverse complement strand
GCATTCGATACACCATCCGTGTCGGGACCGCGCGAAATCGATGGATGGTGGCCATTTATCCCAACGGTATTGAGACCGGCAGAAAACAGGTTGTTGTCGGCGATCGTCGCGACGCTGAATTGGCAGCGTGGTCCCTCATTGACCGGTGGCTAAAACGCCATCGCCTGCCAGACCTTAACAAGCCCCCAACGCGCAGCTTCGGAGCTTGAAAAGACTTGAACGACAAAAATTCAAGATGAGGTCGTATGTACGTGCTCGGGCCGGGTGCGAGGCGACTTCCGCTCTCGCCCACCGAAACCGACATTCGATCGCGCCGCAACATCTGACGCAGTGGGCCAAGAAGAGACTTATGCACTGTAACAAATGCCACAAACAGAAAAGACCGCATCGGCGGTCTCTCCGAAATTCGATCAGGTGTTTTGATCAGGCGGCCGCAATGGCAGCGTTCTGCTTCTGCCGACGACAAGCAACGAAGCCGAGACGGCGAGGCCGATAAGCATCATCGTCCAACTGGGAGGCAATGGGGTGGCAGGGACGTTTGCGGCAGCGTAGTTGAAACCGAACCCTTCGCCGCCGCCACTCATCGTCTCATCAAAAGCTAGTTGGACATCGTCGAAACCGGCTCCCAAGGAGAAGTCGATCAGGTTGTTCGAGAAAAACGCCTCTGCCGAGGCAAGGTCGGTGAAGGACTGACTATCGACGATGTTGCCGTTCGACGTTATTTGAAATGTTGCGCTGTCAAAGCCATTTCCGAGCGACATGTCACCAAGCATGTCAACCAGGAAATTGCCGCCGCCGATTTCGTTGGATATGAAGTTGGCGGTCTCCATATAGGTAAGCGACCCGCCGGTTCCACCGTAGCCAGCGCCCATCGAACCCAGTACGACTATCAAAGCTCCGGCGTTGACCGCATTTACGACGGAATAGCTCTGCCCTGAATTGATCGGGTTGGACGGTGAAATAGCACCGCCGGCTTGAGCGGTTGCAACTGCTGGCGATGCGCCGGCGCCCCCAACTGGACTAGTTGCCACCGCTTGAACTGCGGTCAAGTTGCCGAAATTGGTCTGTGCGGTTGCCTGCGCTTGGCCGCTTGAGCCGGTGGCAGTTGACTGTGCCTGAGCCGCGTTCCCGTTTATCGTCGTCGCAAACGAACTGGCTTCGGCGGTGCCGGCGGTTCCGGCAGTCGAGGTTGGGTCCGCGGCACCGCCCGCGCCTCCAGTGGCCGTTGCGACCGCATTTGCTGAACCTCCTTGCATGGCAGCCGAGGTCCCTGTCGCGCTCGCCGATCCACCGTTGCCGGCAACACTGAAGTTATAGGCACTACCACCAACACCGCCGGATGCCGTCGCAGTTGCCAATCCTCCATTTGTCGCACTAGCGTTTGCAGTTGCAGAGCCCGCCGGTGCCGCCGGCACCATTCCCGACGCCCCAACCGCCGCCGTTGCCGCCTTGAGCGATGACCGAGGCAGAGAGGCTAGTCGCGGCGCTTGACACGAGAGCCAAGTTGGCAGTCGCATTCCCGCCATTCGCGCCGCCAACGCCGCCGTTGCCGCCTTGAGCGATGACCGAGGCAGAGAGGCTAGTCGCGGCGCTTGACACGAGAGCCAAGTTGGCAGTCGCATTCCCACCATTCCCGCCGCCATAGCCCCGCCCGCCGCCACCGCCATTGCCGCCCCCGCCGCCTTGAGCGATTGATGAGGCATAGAGGCTGCTGGCAGCACTGTCCGTTAGATTTAGCGTCGAAAGGGCGTTACCACCTGCCCCGCCAATCGGCTGCCCGACCGAGCCACCCGCCGCGCCGCCTATGGCAGTCTGGTATAGGTTCAGAGAACCGGTCGTGGAACCGCTCACTGCATTGACGACGTCGTATTGGCGCCCGCGCCGCTAGACCCACATCGGTACCGCCAACGCCTCCGGTGCCGCCAATTGCGGTCGCGCTCACATAAACAGAGCCACTCCCGGAGCTTCCGCTGGCGGAGGCCTGCGCTGTGCCACCGGGAGCACCATTACAAAATCCGTTTTGACAACCACCGGTACCACCAACTGCCAGGGCAACGGCATTCGCTTCATTGGTTCCAATGGTCGCAACGGTAGTGCTCGCCGTTGCGTTGCCGCCGGCTTGATTGCCCCCAGGCTCAGAGAAAAATCCTCCGCCGCCGGACCCGCCATTCGCCTGGCTATAACCGTATATAGAGCCGATTCCAGTAATGTTCGTGCTGGCAATTGCGTCGCCACCCGGGCCGCCATTCCCGGGACCCACTGGTACAAGACCGCCGGCCCCACCGGTGGCATAGGTTGAAGCCGAGAGCTGGGCCGCGAAAGTATCGTTTAACAGAAGTGTGGAGCTAGCATTGCCGCCCGCGCCCGCGGGGCCATAAAAGCTAGAGCCACCGTTGCCCCCAATCGCGGTCTGCGTGAGGTTGAGGGTGCCGGAAGTCGAGCCGCTTACGGCATTGGTCAGGTTCACTGATCCACCGGAACCGCCTTGACTGCTCGCATTCGCCCCGGCGGAATTATAGCCGTAGGCGCTACCCCCGATGCCTCCAGTTGCCGTCGCTGTAACATTAACAGTCCCGCCAGCTGAGCTGCCGAAGGCTGCCACAGTCGCAGTGCCGCCGTTGCCGCCGTTGCCGCCGTTGAAGCTGACATCATCATAGCCACCTGCGCCACCTGTGCCACCTGTTGCAGTCGCAGACGCAGAAACGGAACTGGCATCACCCGTGGAGGCAAAGCCTATTGCGGACGCGGCACCACCATTTCCACCGAGGAGCCGATAGTTCCCGCCGGTTCCGCCAGTGCCACCGGTCGCTGTTGCCGTTGCGTTGGCAACGCCGGACGGGATCGACGTCCACCCCACTGATGTTGCGGAGCCTCCAACGCCGCCGGCCCCCAGCTCCATCGCCGTTACCACCGGGCCCACCACTCGCATTCGCGGTATTCGTAGCGTCGTTGTTCGGTCCCGCTACACCAGTCGCGTCTCCGCCCGCCCCACCGTCGGAGCCTGAACCGCCCAGGGCGTCGATGCCGGCAATGCCAAAAATGTTGACGGACATTGCGTGCGCTGGAAGGGGGTGCGCAGCAAAAAGCAAGCTCAAGCTGAGCGCGCACGCGGTGATCAGATATTTCGAATGCAACATATTAGCCCCCGTACTCAGAGGTATCCAGAGTGCTCAGAGGCAATAGGCGCTCCCGGTTGCCAGCAGCACCGCGCACTGAACACCGCTCTGTTGACTTCCTGCCTACCGATGGCATTGGCTGCCGATTGTTGAACGGTGACTTCGGTAGGGTCGCCGTGTTATTGGCAGCGCTTAGGCGGAAATATTCCCACCTGTATTTTAGTGAATGCTCATTTTATCCGCAGAGCAAGGGGGTTTCTCACCTTCATCGAGGGCCCTGCGGTAGCATAGGGCCTACCAGAGGCCGGGCAAGCCGCATAGTGTCTGCTGATGGAGTGCTGCGATGCATGCGCCGTGTCTGCGTGGGGTCAATCGCTACACATTCACGGTGTCTGCGTAACTTCCGCTTAGCCCCCGATAGCGACCGTTATAACGGACGGCCCTGTGCTCGCCCCGTCACTCTCGACGCAGCAACTCCGGCAGCTTGGCGAAATTCAATGCCATCCGCCGCGCTTCATCCTTTGTCAGCCGGTTAGTCGCTGACCGCCGCTGCGGCTCGTCCTCGAAGTAGAAGTAGCCGAGCGCCTGGCCGGTCTTATCGCGGACGATGAAGCAGGCGTTGTTGTTCTCTTCGATCGTCCACGGCGGCGGGAATGCGTCGCGCCCAATCGAGTTGCCTCCGGTGGCAGCGTTCAATCGTTAATCCATTGTAAAGCACACTAGCGCATAACGGAATCTGAACTGCTGGCTGCGGAAAGCGGGGCCAAAATGGATCCCTCCGACACGGCAAAGGTACGGGTTCTTAACGTCGGCCAGTCACGGCAGGACGACAGACAGAACGTACTAGAATCTGCTATCAGCACCGTTACTGCGCTTAAACGTCTTCTGGCCGACTATGACCGGCTACAGGAAGAACGCAACGACTTTGAGCGCGCGCACGCACGGGTACTTCTACAGAATAACACGTTGCGCAAGCAGGCCAAAGAAGCGACAGATCAGCGCGAACTTCTCGTGAGAGCCTTAGAGACGCTCACCACTCAGATGGACGCAATCGGTGCTAGCTGCATAGAAACAGCAAAAACGGCACGCGCGCAAAGTATTGATTTAGCGCCGCTGGTGCCGGCCAGTGAACCGCCGAACGAAGCCGATCCGCCGCCTCAAATGCCAAATATGTTGGACCCAGCGATGTGCCCTACAGCGCCAAGCGCCGCCAAAACGGAATGTGCTCCAGCCGTTAGCTTCCTACTCAGTCAGTATATGAGCGAATGACGGATCGATTTGCTCACGGCGGCGGGAGGCGGCGAGGGGCGTCACGTCGGTTTTGGTCCGTAGTGAAACCGCTCGATTTCATGGGCCCTATAGACCGGTCCGCCGATCACCTTAATGGTCGCTCGTATTTTCTGCTCCGGCGCTAACCGGTGCCAGGCCAAAACAGCTTCTTGCAACGTGGCGCAATCGGTCTGCGCGCCGGCTCCATTATTGAGGGTCGCGGGCTGCCCGGCATCGACATAAATTCTGTAATCGTCGCTCATCCGACCCCGATCGGCGCTGCTTTGTAACTTGGTCCTGCCGCTCCCTCCAAGTTTGGCGCGGCTTCACTGCGGCCGACATTCGACGCGCTCTAAAAACAGCACCATCCGCAGCCCGATAGCCGCGCCTTCAATGTCCCCGCCGGCGGCTGCTGCTTCGATGTCCGCCGCCACCTGGCGCCACGTCTGCCGCTCACGGCGATCCGCCGGTAGATGCTGCATGAGCGTCCGCACGTCGGCGAGCGTCGCAAGTAGCATGACGTCGGGAATGAGAAGCGGTTGCGGCAACGGGCGCGACCAGTTCGGGCGGGGCAGGGGCTTATTCTTTTTTCTCATCCAGAAGATCTTCGATGTCTTCGTATATGTCGTGATCTGTGCCTATTCTGAGAACAAAAATTCTTCCTCTCGCGTCCGGCTCATCATAGATAGCTCGTGCGTCCCCGGCTTTTATCCGTCGAAGCGGTGCATAGCCGCGCAACTCTACCGTTTCGGGCGGAGCTGGATCGTCTTCCAAAAGTCTAAGTTTCTGAAAAAGCGCTTTTCTGCGGCCGGGACTTAGTGCGTCAAATTCTTTTTCCGCGCTTTCGCGAAAAACAACTGTGTAACCCACATCTTCATAGCCCGTGCTTCTTGGCAAGCTCTGTCAAAGTAGCACCGGCGGGCTCCTTTCGGCGTCGCATCGCGATTTGAAAGTCACGCTCTTCGCCTCGCTCCGAGACTCGAAAAGCAGCTTGCTCAAGTGGCGACATGATCCTGAGTCCTTGGCCGTGCACGAGACGGAAATCAAGTTGCCGCTGTGCTTCGTAATTGCCGCTTTTGATTGTCAGCGGCTCAAATTGGGCGATCAGTTTCTCGCTAGCGGCCATGATCGGTCTCCCTGTTGAGTTCGGTGGTGTAGTAGTGCTTTCGGGCTACCCATTTAAAGCCCTCGTGCTTGGTGATCGCGGCGAGTTCGATGGCGCCACCGATTGTCTCTGGCCGCATCCCATATCTAGCGTATCTCGCTGCTGTCTCAACGGCAAAGCGGGCAACGTCGATCGCGTCTTGAATTGGCATTGCTGGCAACACGAGGGGTGCGCCGAAATGGTTAATGAGTTCCAAATGGGTCGGGCCGGTATCCTGCGGCTGGATAAAGCCCTTGTGTACGAGCCATCCAAGCATCGCTGGTGTAAAACCCAAAAGGAGGCGATCAAGCGCCTCTGTTTCACCGGCCCAACGCAGGCCAAATTCCTCTTGTGCCTGTACCCGGTAGGGCTGCTCGCACTGTGAGCCCGTGATAAAAAACTCCCAAATCTCCGGGAGCTGCGCGCCGGCGGAGTATCCGCATACCCGGTAGCCCATTGCGAAATCGGGGGGTGGGTCGGTAAAGGCCTTAAGGTAGCTCTCCTCAAAGAGAAACTTTCTCGCCTTTGTCGCAACCTCTTGAATGGTGTAGGAGTTTTTGTTCAAAAAATAGTCACCATCTCCTTCATCAGAAAAGCGAGCACGCAGGTCCTTCGAAAGCGTCTCTACAGAAGATGCGCCAACTCCACCGGCGCCATAGGCCATGGCGCCGATAGACCAAACTTTCCTCAGATTGAAAATTTTGTTTGCGTGGTTGTAGATCTTCGTGACTACGCCGCCGGCCGTAGGGACGTAGAAAGTCGCCGCGCTGTCCGCGGCGAGCACCAACCCGTCCGTCACCTTCAACGTGACGACAATTGTCATTTGGGCTTCGGTGGGCGGCGCCCTGAGTTTTGCCGACTATTCGTGACGTCCATTGGCATTGTGCCTCACTCTGAAAGATTCGCCACATGAAACAGCAAGTTCTGCCAATTCGGATTGGTCCGTGCAAATGTTACCCGGGACGTTACCCGGACGCTGTTTCCGTTTATGATTCCTTTCGGTTTCTGTCGTAAGTTATTGATTTTGCTGGTGAGCGCGGTGGGGATCGAACCCACGACCCCGTGATTAAAAGTCACGTGCTCTACCGACTGAGCTACGCGCTCGTGCGTGCACTCCATACGCAAAAGCCCGGCGCTTTGCTAGGCCGCGCCGCGGAACAGCGCGAAACTGCGGGAAATGCATAGGTTCCGCGGTTCGCGCATAGATCGGCGCGTGTGCCTTCAGTACCCATCGACGGAGCCCGATGGAGGTGTCGCATGTCGAACAATCGGAACGCGGGGCCGGCAGCGCCAAAGCGTGTCATCGTGGTCGGCGCCGGGATCGCCGGCCTGACCGCCGGCTACGAGCTCAAGAAGGCGGGATTTGCGGTCACCGTCCTCGAAGCCAAGGATATTCCAGGCGGCCGTATGGCCGAGAAGCTGGAAGGTTCCTTCATGAAATACACCGGCGCGACCGGGCTGTTCCGTTTTTATGCGGACATGTGGGAGCTCATTGCCGAGCTTGGCTTGAGCGAGCGCCTGATGCCCTACCCGAAGATGGGCAGCGGCATCGCCGACAATACCGAAGAAACCTATGCGCTCGACTTCAATCAGACCTTCGGCATGCTGCGGCATCCGGCCCTGAGTATGGGCTCACGGCTGCGGCTCGCCTCGCTGATCCCGGATTTCGTGCGCGCGCGCCGCAGTGTCGACCCCTGCCTCGTACACACTGCTGTGCAATTCGACGATGAAACCATGGCCGAATATCTCACACGCAAAGTCGGCGCGGATTTTTTGGAAAACGTCGTCGCCGTCGTCTACCGTAATTTGTGGGCATGGAACGTCGAGCAGGCATCGAAGGCTTATTTCCTGATGATCTATCCGCATGTGCGCAACCGGCCCTCGCACACCTTCACCACCGGGTTCGGCACGCTGACCCGCGCGCTGGCCGAAAAGCTCGATGTCCGATTCAATACTCGCGTTCACGCAATAGAACTCGGCGATGATTGCCAGGGCCGGAGCGTGATCGCCGATGGTCCGCAGGGCCGGCGAAAACTTGCCGCCGATATCGTCGTGTGTGCGCTACCGGGCAACGCCGTGGCCGGCGTCGTTGCCGATCAAACGCCGTGGGAAAAGGCCATTTTCGGCGACGTGCCGTACGCGCAATACGCTATGGTCGCCTATGTTCTGAAGAACAAGCCGGCGATGGAATTCGACATCCGCACCTTCCACACCCGCCGCCATCAAACTCCGATTTCTTTCATCAAGACTTTTCCCGGCTCCGATCGGCCCGGCGATCCGCCGCGGCTTTGGCTTGTGCTGGCGCCGGACCGCCAGCGGCATTACCTCGACAAGGACGGATCCAACCTCGACCGGGTCGCACGTCATTGGGCGAAGCAGATCTATCCGTCGCTGGAGCAAGACCTCAAAGAAGTCCATGAGATGCACACCGACTACATCATCGCCAGCTTCCCGCCCGGCCAGGCGCGCAAGGTGAGGGGGCTGCTGTCGGTTCAGGAGGCCGGTCCGAAGAATATCTATTATGTCGGCGATTACCTCGGCAATGCCACCACCGGGGGTGCGCTCGCCATCGGCCGGCGCACCGCACGCAAGATCGTCGAGCACTGGCATTAGCGCTGACCTCACGTTTAAAGATCGGCGCCGTCGGTGTGCCATCGGTTTGCGAGGTAGACTTGTCAGCCAATGAGTTGAGATACGCGGGCGGTTGCTTCTGCACGCTTCTCTGCAAATAACGCCAGATACTTTGGATTAAACCAGCGCTCAACGCCTTCAGCCACTGATGGCCTTTTAGCGACCCGGTCGGACCATTCGGCAACCCGCGGATGCCGCTCGAACAGCGGATCGAATCCGAGATGCCGAAGGCGGGCGAGATAGGGAGCATAACCGAGGTCGGCCAGCGAAAAGCTTTGACCGACAAGCCACGGCCCTCGGTCAAGTGCGATTTCAAAATCATCGAACAGTTTGACGTAGCGTTCGAGAGCGGGCGCAAAGTACGGTGAATCAAGGCCCAGCTCGAGAGTAGACTGCAGGCGCTGTCGCCGCTCCGGCTGAGGTATGCCCGCCAGCCACTTGGCGCGATCTTCCGCTGGACGAGCGAGCCATTGATGGCGGAAGGCGACGCAAAAAGACAGAGCGCCCACTGCCGTGTGCAGGCCTTCGTCGAGTTGCTTCGTCCACAGACGCATCTGCGCGCGGCCAAATGCGTCAGCCGGCTTGAGCGGCTGGTCGGGCCACTGCTCGTCAACAAATTCGCAGATCACCGTGGACTCGATGAGTGCTCGGCCGTCATGCACAAGAGTCGGAACCACCGCGTTTGGATTGAGCTTGAGATATTCGGGTCTTTGCGCATCGCCGGCGCGCAAATCGAGGTGGACGCCATTCCAGTCCAGCTTCTTTTCCGCCAATGCCGTTCGCACCTTCGCAGCACAAACCGACATGTCGTTATGATAAAGCGTCAACATACTGATACGCTCATGATGGCTCGCCCCCGCTTGCAGATTGCTTATGGTTCATTTTGATTGAAACACAATTCGGCGAAGAAGCCACCAGAATGTCTGCGGTATATGGCGCACGTCACAACCGTCTGTTCAGCGCCGCCAGCTTGTTTCATCAGCGATTCATCCAACCGCCGGTCGGGACACAACTGCAAAGATTGTGACGCGCGGCAGCGCGCATGACCGCCTATCAGGGCGTCCGCCGCGGCGCCGCACGCAGGGTGGCGGACGGCAGTTCGCCGAACACGTCACGATAGATTCTGGCGAACCGTCCGAACTGTAGAAATCCAACCTCGGCTGCGACTCGCGCGACAGTCAGACCCGGCGCCGCGCCAAGCATCCGCCGGCGCGCGGCCGCGAGCCGCAGCGTTGTTAGCCGGCCCATCGGCGTCGTCGCGCGAAAGCGGCGAAAGCCTTCATACAATGTCCGCTCGCTGACGCCGGCGGCATCGGCAAGTCGTCTGACAGTGAGGGGCAGCGCCATCCGCTCGCGCATCTCCCGCTCGGCGCGTAACACGTAATAGGGAACAGGAGCAGGTCCGTTGCGCAGTTGGTCGGTATGGTTGTGCGGCTGCGCTTCCAGTAGCGCCGACAACAACAAATCCTCAAGGTCGGCGCTGAGCGGGTCGCGGGAAAATACCCCGCGCCCATCGGCGGCCTGCACGGCGACGTCGAGGAGTTGGCGCCACGTGCGGCCGGCTGCATTGCCGAGATCGAAAGCGGGTTGAAATTTGAGTGTCTGTTGTCTGCAACCAAGTCGCTCGGCCAACCGCTCGTCCATCGCCTCGCGCGGTATCTGAACGATGAGTTGCGCGCAATTGTCGGACCATCTCAGGCTCAGCCGCTCGCCGGGCGAAATCACCGCCGCCGTGTTACCTTCACAAACGATCCGGTCGTTCCCAAAGCTGACCTCGACCATTCCCCGGATGGGTACTTGCACGAGAAAAAAGTGATCGAGCGCGCCGGGCCAGACATCGACCGACGGCCCGATGCGCATCAGGTTGAGCGAGATCCGTTTCAGATTGGCGCGGCAGATAATCCCCGACACCGGAACGCTGGACAAACGCCGCAGCCGATGCGGCTTCAGCACGGTGCAGAGCCGATGGTGCATGGCCTCGAAACTGTTTGACGTGAACTGACAACAGGAGGCAAGGGGAAGGTCGGCGGAGGACATGGCTCAGTCGCCTTTGCAGGCACTCAAGCCGCTATGGCTTGCGGCAGGATCGGGGAGTCCGCGTCAAACCGCTTTCCGGCGCGCAGACAAAATGCCGGCCGCAACAGCCGTTCGGCGATCACCTCGGTGTTCTCGTTATCGCGCAGAATGAAGCGACCCCGATCATCCCACAGCACCGTTACGTCGGCGGTGAAACCCGGCGTGAGCGCGCCGAGGCGGTCGCGGAGAACGAGATCGTATTTCGGGCTCTGGGCCATGGTCTTTGCATTTCCTTGTCGGGGCCCGGCGTGGACTTCAGAGATCAACCATACTCAAGCGTCTGGCCTCGGAAAAGGATCGGCTGTCGCTTCTTGTCGGCCTTTTGCTACACTGTGCGTCGCGCTTGACTGGCGCCGAATGAGGATCGATGCGATGCCAATCGTAAACCGCGTTGCCGATCTGCACTCCGAGATCACCGCTTGGCGGCACGATTTCCACGCCCACCCGGAGTTGCTCTACGACGTGTATCGCACGGCGGCATCAGTTGCGGAAAAGCTCAAGAACTTCGGCTGCGACGAGGTGGCGACCGGTATCGGCGGGACCGGCGTCGTCGGCGTCATCCGCGGGCGCAAGACCGGCGGCAAGGTGGTCGGGCTGCGCGCAGACATGGACGCGCTGCCGATCGAGGAAGAAACTAATCTTCCCTACAAGTCGACGGTCGCCGGCAAGATGCACGCCTGCGGCCACGACGGCCACACCGCCATGCTGCTCGGCGCAGCAAAGTACCTCGCCGACACCCGCAATTTCGCCGGGACTGCAATCGTCATTTTTCAGCCGGCGGAGGAGGGCGGTGCTGGTGCGCGCGCCATGCTGAAAGACGGCCTGCTCGACCGCTTCGGTATCGAGGAGGTGTTCGGCATGCACAATCATCCCGGGCTTCCGGTCGGTCAGTTTGCGATCACCTCGGGCCCGGTGATGGCTTCGACCGATACTATTGCCATCAATCTCGAAGGCATTGGCGGCCACGCGGCCTGGCCGCATGCCGCCGTCGACACGATTTTGGTTGGAGCCCAAATCGTCAACCAGCTGCAATCGATTGTTTCGCGTAACGTCGATCCGTTGGAGGCCGCGGTTATTTCGATCTGCATGTTTCAGGGCGGCCACACCGACAATGTCATCCCCCAGCATGTCCAGTTGCGCGGTACCGCGCGCAGCCTCTCCCCCGTCGTGCGCGAGCTGTTGCAGAAGCGGGTACGGGAGATCGTCGAAGGTACGGCGCGGCTTTACGGGGCCAAAGCGGACCTGACCTACACGACCGGTTACCCGGTGCTGGTCAACGACGAGGACAAGACCCAATTTGCCGCCGCGGTGGCGGGTGAGATTGCCGGCAAGGACAAGGTTCAGCAGTGCCCGCCACGAATGGGCGCGGAAGACTTTGCCTACATGCTGCAGGAACGGCCGGGCGCCTTCATCTGGCTTGGCAATGGCGATAGCGCCGGCCTTCATCATCCGGCTTATAATTTCAACGACGACGCTATCCCGGTCGGGACCTCGTACTGGGTGCGGCTTGCGGAAACGGCACTCGCCGGTTGATGATTACGGTTTACTGCGCCGCTTCAATCCGATTTTCGGCTGGAAGTTTCGACGTTTCGGCGATGACCTTGGGACGCGGCAGTAACTCCAGCGCCTTGGCTTCGAGAGTCCGCCAATAGGCAAAGGAGTTAAGTCGCGTTCCCTCGATGAAGGCCAATGCCACCGCCGAGAGGAATGGCAGGCTTTGCACCACAAGAACCACCGCGAAGATATTGATTTCGCGGACCTGTTTATAATTGCTGACAACCAAAGTCATTGCGCCGATCAGCAGCAGCGCCGCAATGATCCCCTCCCAAAACGCCGGGAAGTCGCCCTTGCGCCATGTTGCGCCACCCTTGGCAGTGCGCAGGAACGGCAATCTTTCTTTGAATATGCCCGCCCCCACCGCTGACGCCACCGTCCATTGCATCGACATCGCCGCAAAGACTGCGCCCAGCATCTGCCCCGGCGATACCCGCACCCGCAGACGATAAAGAGCGCCGAAATGGGCGACAGAAATGACGAATGAGGCAAGGATCGGAACGGTCAGAATCCGGTCCGGCACGGCGATATTGGCAAACGCCACCACCGGCACCCAGACAATGTTGAGAAGTGCAACGACGACACCGACGCTCTCGGCGCCAAGCCAGTTCAGCCAGCCGAGGCCGTATTCGCGTTTTTGCTCCCGCGAAAGGCTTTCCGCCCAGGGCAGCAAATGCCGCCAGTGCTTGCGCAGCAGCTGGATGCCGCCGAACGCCCAGCGTTGCCGCTGCCGCTTGTAGGCTTGGAACGTGTCCGGCAGCAGACCGTAGCCGTAACGACGATTGGTGTAGTGCGCGAGCCAGCCGTGTTCGAGGAGCGCGAGCCCGACATCGCTATCCTCGACGATCGTGTCACTCGACCAGCCTCCAGCCTGTTCGATCGCGGCGCGCCGGATCAGGCACATGGTGCCGTGGACAATGATGGCGTTGACCTCGTTACGCTGCACCATGCCGATATCGAAGAAACCGGCATACTCGGCGTTCATCGCCCGATGTAGCACCGAGCGGTCACCGTCGCGGTGATCCTGCGGCGATTGGACGAGGCCGACGCGTTGATCGGCAAACAGCGGGACCAGCGCCTTGAGCCAGTCCGGGTCGACGACGTAATCGGCATCGATCACGCCGATGATTTCGGCCTCACTCGCGGTGTGCTCCAGCGCGAGCCGCAGCGCGCCTGCCTTGTAGCCGGACAGATTCTCAACCCTGATGCATTTGCATTTGAAGCGGTCGCCAAGCGTGGCGCAGTGTTCCTCAACCGGCCGCCACAGTGCAGGGTCGGGCGTGTTGTTGATGACCAGCACGCATTCGAGGTTCGGGTAGTCGAGGCGGGCAATTGCGTCGAGGGTTGCGTTCAACATCGCCGGCGGTTCGCGGCAGGCGGGAATATGAATTGATACTTTCGGCGCAAACACTTCCGGTACCAGCGGCGGGGAATAGGCAAGCCGGCGCGGCCCTCGCCCAAAAGCGATGGCGGCAATCTCGTCGATGCGGGCGAGCGCGATCGCAACAAGCGGCACCAGCAGGATCAAGCCAAGCCCGAGCGCAAAGGCGGCCCCAAAGACAAAATAATGCCCGGTCCAGAATGCGGCGATCGCGGCAACCCAAGCACCGACAACATTGGCCGAGCCCCCAAGCATCAACGCCTGCGGCACGGTTACGCCCCGGATCGCGAGGATCGGCAACGACAGCAGCAGCCCGACCAGCACCGCAAGGCCGGCGCGTTTGATGTAGTCCGGATCGGTAATCGGACCGGTCCACGAAAATTTCGGCTCGCGCGAGGCGTCGAGCAGGCCCCAATATGGGCCTACACCGCCTTCGGCCGTTTTCCAGGGCTGATCGATTGCCTCAATGATATTGTAGTCGATGCCGTAGGCCTCGGCGCGATGGACGAAGTCCCGCAGCATCACGGCCTGCTCCATCCGGCCCGGATTGGCGTCGCGAAAGTTGTACCCGGCACTCGGCCAGCCAAACTCCGCAATCACGATCCGCTTGCCGGGATGCAGGCGCCGCAATTTGTCGTAGATCTCGATGGTATGATCGACTGCGGTCGAGGCATCGAAACCGGCCCAATAAGGCAGGATGTGAGCGGCAATGAAATCGACCGCTGACGCCAGTTCCGGGTGATCGATCCAGGCTGACCAATTTTCTCCTGTTGTTACAGGGACCGGGCTCGATTTCTTGACGCGCTGTATGAGCTTGATCAGATCGTCGACGCTAGTTTCGTTACGCAGCATCGTCTCGTTGCCCACCACGATGGCGTTCACATTGCTGTTGTGGAGGGCGAGATCGAGCGCCGAACGGATCTCCCGTTCGTTGCGTTCGTGGTTCTTATCGATCCAGGCCCCGACCGTAACCTTCAGGCCGAACTCGGCGGCAATCGGTGGCACCAATTCGGCGCCGCCGGTCGATGAATAGGTACGAATAGCACGGGTATAGGGCGCGATTGCCTTGAGATCGGCGCGGATCTGCTCGACGGTTGGCCGCTCGCCCCAGTCGGGATGCGAAGACGCCACGAACGGCGCATAAGAAACGCTGGCGAGCTGTCCCCTGAAATCCGGAGCTGCTTCCCTGGTTCGTAGCGAAGCCCACAGGCCGGCATGCACGCACGCTACAAGCGCGAGCACGGCAGCTACGGTGCGCATTGAGTTCTTAACCACGAGGGGCGTGAGGACTAACGCACCGAACCCGACCCCCGAGGCTCGGTAGTAAAGGAAAAAGGCCACCTGCGACCGGCAAACAAAAAATTAGTTTCGCGTAGTGGCAAATTCAAGACAACGACTTGGTGTCCTAATGTTTTTTTTGTCAGCTCAGCCGAGCGACCGGTCGATAAGGCTAACGGTTGGTCGTTGGACTAGCAGCAGCGGCCGCGGGGACCGAAATGGCCGGCGTCGATGGGTTGATCCAGCACGACTGAATTCGGGCGTTCAGGCTATCCGCGGCTTTCGGGTCGATGTTGTTTCCATGCAGGATGAGGCAGCGAAACGAGGCTTGGACGTGGGCGCTCGGACAGCCGAACCGGTCGTACAAATCGAGGTGGCGAAAGGCAGTATCGAGATCGTCGCGCCACAGCAGACTAACCACGCGACGGCCCAGCCAAACACATTCTGGATTGCCGGCTGGACCAGTGAGGGCATGTTGCGCCTCGGCGAATTCATCGACCTTCCGGGGCTCTTTTGCCGGCTCCTGACCGGCCGCCGGCGCTTTGTCGGCAGGTTTGGCGTCGTTATTCTCGGCGAAAGCCGTCCGGCCGGAAGGAGCGAGTAGGGCTGCGGCGATCAAGAGCGCGGTACACAGCCCGCCGGCGAGGCTCAACGAACGATGATGCATGGTCTTCTTAAGACTTGGATCAAGAAGGGACGTTTCCAAGGCCACCAGATTACACCGCCCGTGCGATGTCTTCTCGGCCAGCCCCGCATGACAACACCCCAACTACCCGGGTTTGTCCAGCGCGTATCGCGACGCAGCCTCCGATCTTGTCGCGAGTCTTGGCACGGCGCGATTGCAAGGTTAATGGCAGTCCATGTCCAACGCGCGAGAAGCTTCGGCAATTGGGTCAGCGCTCGCGTCCTTCATGGCCACGGTCTTCATGATTGGGCTGATTTGGTGGTGGCTTGGCACACCGATTGAGGTCGCGTCATCGGCGACGGCGGTAGGGAAGCCATATTGCTTGTCCTATGCGCCATTTCGCGACGGCCAGGATCCGCTGGTGGAGGGAACCCGCGTTGAGCCTTGGCAAATCGAAGAGGATGTGGCGCTGTTATCCAAGTACACCGGCTGTATTCGTACCTATTCGGTGGACGATGGGCGCGCCGATGTGCTGGAGAGTGCAAGACGGCACGGACTGAAGGTCCTGTATGGGGTGTGGGTCTCCGGCGATCCAGCCAAGACGCGCCGGCAAATCGAGACCACGATCGCCTTTGCCAAAGCTTATCCCGATGTCATCGCTGCCGTAGTTGTCGGCAACGAAGTCCTGCTGCGCGGCGAAATGACCGCGACCGACCTCATCGCCTACATCCGCCAAGTCAAGGCGCAGGTGTCGATGCCGGTTACCTACGCCGACGTTTGGGAGTTTTGGCTGCGCTACCCGGACGTCCAGAACGCGGTCGATTTCGTTACCATCCATGTCTTGCCGTATTGGGAGGACTTTCCGATCCCGGCGGCGCGTGCGGCCGCCCATACGGCAGCGATCCGTGAGCGCGTAGCCGCCGCCTTTCCGGGAAAGGAAATCGTCATCGGCGAGTTCGGCTGGCCCAGCGCCGGCCGTATGCGCGAAGGCGCGCGGCCGTCGCCGTCGAATCAGGCCCGCGCCATTATCGAAACGATGGCATTGGCGCAGCGTGAAAACTTCCGGATGAACGTGATCGAGGCTTTCGATCAGCCCTGGAAACGCGCGCTTGAGGGCGCGGTCGGCGGCTATTGGGGCATCATTGACCGTGCGACCGGTGCGCCGAAATTCAGTTTCCACGGCACGGTCTCGGATCATCCGCACTGGGTTGGGCAGGCGCTGGCCGGCGTGCTGTTGGCCGCGTTGAGCTTCGGTGGTGCGATTGTGGCCGGGCGCAGGAAGGGGGCATCGCCATGGCTGTGGCCAAGGATTGCCATATTGGCCGTTGTACCCGCCATTCTGTTCGGCTGGACGATCGAGACGGTTGTGATTGAAAGCTTCAGCCCGGGAAGTTGGCTGCGGTCGCTCGCCTTCGCCGCAGTCGCGGTGGCGGCTCCGATTGTTTGCGCGGCCGCATGCGCGGCTGGCCGGCCGCCAGCTTCCTTCGCTTCGCTATTCGGCGGTCGAGACCAAAGCCGCGATGGGCTTGATTGGGCGTTGGGCGGCACCCTGATCGCGCTGATGCTGGTTACAGTAGAGGCGACACTCGGGCTGGTGTTCGATCCGCGCTATCGCGATATCCCGTTTGCCCCGCTGACCGCCGCGGCCGTGCCGTTTCTGGTGTTACTGTTCACGACGCCGCGTCCGATTGGACGGAAGGCCTCTGCCGAAACAGCGGCCGCGGCGGTTCTGGCGATCTCGGCCGTCTACATCGTTTTCAACGAAACGTACGCTAACTGGCAGGCGGTCTGGTTCTGCGCCGGATTGATCGGCCTCGCCGTCACCCTGGCGCTGGTGCGGGACGTGCCAAGCTCAGGATGAGTACTCCGGCCGCGAGTGCGGACAGATCGGCGTTGTGCATGACCACGCCAAACGATGCCGCCGCGAGCGCTACGGCAAAGAGCATAAGCGACGGCCGTATGAGGTTGAGCAACGCGACTGCCAGCGCGATCCCGCCAAAGAGCTGATGGTTATAAAGGACGATCGCCAGTCGAAACGTAGCGCATAGCCACGTGCCGAGGCCGCCTTGGCAGGCGAGCGACACGACGCTGTTCTCCATCGCCTGGTAACGCAGATAAAGCGCTTCCCCGAGCGAGAGGAAGGCGATCGCGAGAAGCCAGTTCGTCTGGCGCGCAGTGGGCAGGAAAAGTCGGCGCGGCGGCATCAATTCAGGCATCGCAAGCACTATAGCGCGATGATCATTCGAGCGCGACGTTACTCCCGTCGAACATGGTCGGAACGCAGGAAAGCCGGATCGCCGTCAGCGATGCACATAGCTGTGCCGCCGCGGCTGCATTGGCAAGCGGCCCGACCAGGAGTCGCAACTCGGTCTTATGGGAACGCGGATTTTCCCGAACCGCCACCACCGGCGTTAAGCCGTCAAAGAGCTGCAGATGGCCGGAACGGATGCCCACCCAGCGGGCGTGGAGCGCCTTGATCGAGGAGGCGCTGCCGATCTCGACGCCGTACGGGGCACTCGCCGCTGCGGGAACGGGCTCGGGCGGCGCTTGTGCGGCGGGCGGTTCAGGGGGGCTAGGTTGCGGCGTCGCTTCCCAGCCGGGCGGCAGCGTTGCTTCCGGCGTGGCCAAGAGCGCGGTGTTCGCAATGGCAACCCACGGCTCCACTGGTGGAGGACTAGATGCTTTGGCGGCTTCGATCTGCTGGCTGATCGAACCGGTTATATCGTCGACATTGCGTTCCATGGCGGCAAGCCGCTTGACGATACGGTCGCGATCTTCCGTCAAGCCGCGAACAGTCTGCGTCAGCTGGCGCACGATCAAATCCGAGTCGGGCGAACGCGCGGCTGACGGCCCAGGTGCTTGCGCCTGGGTGGTGTGCTGAGACGCAGATGCGGCGCCGCTCAAAGACGACAACACCAGCGCCACCCTTTGCGCACCGGCTTCAGTAAAGCCGGCCAGAATGGCGAGCAGTAACGCGGCCGCTGCAACGCAGCCCCACACCACCTGGCGCCAAAGCTGCTCCATGGTGAAAGCCGTTTGCGCACCAGTCTTTTTTTTTGAGGTCGCGTTCAAAGTGCGCGCTCCCTCCAACATGCGTCCGCTCCGGGTGCTTTGGGCCGAATCAACCCTAAAATAGCAGATTCCTGTTTTTGAACCGCCACAGGCAGCCGCTCGGGAACTTTGAAATGTCGTTCACAGTGCCGCGCGAGCCGGGCGCCGTCTCGTCATCCCGACCATGCTCGGCTATGAGAGCGCCGCGGAGACCTTCTTGATGACCTCACGAACCTGTCTTGCGATCGTGCTTGCGGCCGGCGAGGGCACCCGTATGCGCTCGGCGTTGCCGAAAGTCTTGCACGCGATCGCCGGGCGCTCATTGCTGGCGCATGTGCTTTCTGCGATTGCCGAAGCGCGTGTCACCGCAACGGCTGTGGTCGTTGGTCCGGGACAAGAGGCGGTCCAGGCGGAAGCGCGGCGCATCCTGCCGGACGCCGCATGCTTTGTGCAGCATGAGCGCCTCGGAACCGCGCACGCGGTACTGGCAGCCAAAGCGGCGATCGAACGGCGTCCAGACGATATCCTTATCGTCTATGGCGATACGCCGCTTATTCGGACGGCAACGCTCGAGCACCTGCGCGCGCCGCTGGCCACGGGCGCCGCGGTGTCAGTGCTGGGATTTCGGCCGGCCGATCCTTCCGGTTACGGAAGGCTGATCGTTGATGAGGACAAGCTCCTCGCGATCCGCGAAGAGCCCGATGCCAGTGCCGACGAACGCGCGATCGGTCTTTGCAACGGCGGGATCATGGCGCTTTCCGGCGTGCATGCGCTCGCCATGCTGGAACGGATCGCCAACCGAAATCGCAAGGGTGAATTTTATTTGACCGATGCGGTCGAGATTGCGCGAGGCATGAAGCTCGACGCGGTCGCGATCGAAGTCGAGGAGGACGAAGTGCGCGGCATCAACACCAAGAGCCAACTCGCCGAAGCTGAAGCCGTTGCGCAGCAGCGCCTGCGCAACGCGGCGCTCGCGGCCGGCGTCACCTTGACCGCGCCGGAGACGGTATTTCTTTGCGCCGACACCAAATTCGGCAGGGATGTTGTGGTCGAACCTTACGTGGTGTTCGGCGAGAAAGTGACGGTGGAGGACGGCGCGGTCATCCATTCGTTTTCGCACCTCGCCGGTGCTCATGTTGGCAAAGGCGTCTCGGTCGGACCATTCGCCCGGTTACGGCCGGGAACGCGGCTCGGCGACGGCGCGCGAGTGGGCAATTTCGTCGAGGTCAAGGAGGCCTCGATCGAAGCCGGCGCCAAAGCCAATCACCTGAGTTATATCGGCGACGCTGTCGTCGGCGCCGGCGCAAATATTGGAGCTGGCACCATTACCTGCAACTACGACGGCAGCGACAAGCATCGCACCACGATTGGCGATGGCGCCTTCATCGGCTCCAATTCGGCGCTGGTTGCGCCGGTCGAGATCGGGGCTGGAGCCTATATCGGCTCCGGTTCGGTGATCACAAAGGACGTGCCCGCGGGCGCCCTGGCCCTGGGGCGCGGGCGTCAAGTCGTTAAGGAAAATGGCGCCGCGCGCTTGCGCGATCTTAAAGCGCTCGGCAAAAAGAAGGTACATCCGCGCGATTGAGCCGCAAATTACGCTGGCTTGCGACGATCTGGTGGTTACCGAACGAAACTTTATTTTATTTGGTGTTGGCTAGGATTGCGCCCTAACGGTTAGCAGCGCGGCAGGTTCATTGGGGCCGAGGAGGCCACCACAGGGATGTGCGGAATTGTCGGGATCATCGGCGGCGAACCGGTCGCGCCGCTTCTTGTCGATGCGCTCAAGCGTCTCGAATATCGCGGCTACGATTCAGCGGGCGTCGCCACGCTCGAACATGGCGTGCTGATGCGCCGGCGCGCCGAAGGCAAGCTCAAGAATCTGGAACAAAAACTCGCGCGCGAGCCGCTGTCGGGGACGATCGGCATCGGTCACACCCGCTGGGCGACGCATGGGCGGCCGACCGAAAACAACGCCCATCCGCACGCCACCGAGCGCCTTGCCGTCGTGCACAACGGCATCATCGAGAATTTCAGCGAGTTGCGGCGTGAGCTGGAAGGCAAGGGCGCCAGGTTCGCGACTGACACCGACAGCGAGGTAGTGGCGCATCTCGTCAGCGAGGAATTAAAGCGTGGCCTTTCGCCCGTTGACGCGGTCGCGGCGGCGTTGCCGCGGCTGCGCGGCGCGTTCGCGCTGGCGTTTCTGTTTGCCGGCGAGGAAAACCTGCTGATCGGCGCGCGCCGGGGCTCGCCGCTCGCAATCGGTTTCGGCGACGATGCGATGTTTGTCGGTTCTGATGCGATCGCGCTTGCGCCCTTCACCGATACGGTGAGCTATCTGGAAGACGGCGACTGCGCCATCCTCAACCGCGCCGGCGCCGAAATTCACGACGCCGAAGGCAATCTGGTCCATCGCACCGTGCTGAAGTCGCAGGCTTCGATCCTGCTCCTCGACAAAGGCAACCATCGCCACTTCATGGCGAAGGAGATTTGCGAGCAGCCGGAGGTCGTCGGTCATACCTTGGCGCACTATCTCGACATGGTGACCGAGCGCGTCGCCTTGCCAATGGCGCTGCCGTTCGATTTCCGCGCGCTCAAACGCATTTCGATCGCCGCCTGCGGCACCGCCTATTACGCCGGCATGGTCGCGCGCTACTGGTTTGAGCGCTTCGCGCACTTGCCGGTCGAAGTCGATATCGCCTCGGAGTTCCGCTACCGCGACGTTCCGCTCGATCCGGGCGCGCTTGCCGTCTTTGTGTCGCAATCCGGCGAGACCGCCGACACGCTGGCGTCGCTGCGCTACGCGCGCGAACACGGTCAGCATGTCCTTTCCATCGTCAACGTGCCGACGTCGACCATCGCCCGCGAAAGCGACATCGTGATGCCGACGCTTGCCGGCCCGGAAATCGGCGTAGCCTCGACCAAGGCCTTCACCTGCCAGCTGGCCGCGCTGGCAACACTGGCGATTGCCGCCGGCCGCGCCCGCGGCGTGCTCGCGGAAAGCGACGAGACGGCGCTAGTCCGCGCGCTGATCGAAATTCCGCGCCACCTCACCGAGGCGCTGACGCTCGAACCGCAGATTGAGCACCTGGCGCGCGATCTCGCCAAATCCCGGGATGTGCTCTATCTCGGCCGCGGCACCAGCTATCCGCTCGCGCTCGAGGGCGCGCTCAAACTCAAGGAAATTTCCTACATCCACGCCGAGGGCTATGCCGCCGGCGAACTCAAGCACGGGCCGATCGCGCTGATCGACGAGACCATGCCCGTGGTGGTGATCGCGCCGCATGATCGGGTGTTCGACAAGACCGTCTCCAATATACAGGAAGTTGCCGCGCGCGGTGGCCGCCTTATTCTGGTCACAGACGCCAAGGGCGCTGCTGCCGTGGCTGGACAGCCGCTGGTGACCCTGATCATGCCGACGATGCCCGCGACTGTTGCGCCGCTGGCGTACGCCGTGCCGGTGCAGCTGATCGCCTATCACACGGCCGTCAGTTTGGGCACCGACGTCGATCAGCCGCGCAATCTGGCCAAGTCGGTAACGGTGGAATAGCCCGTCCGCTGCCAGATAGCCGCAACGCTGTGCGAGCACGTCACATGCCTATATAATTGTGCTCGCAGAGTAACGGCGGCGCCGGAAGCCATGACGGATGACAACGACCAGAGCGGGGAATTATCCGCAGACGCGAGCAAACCCGGGTCCACATCTGGCGTGGTTAGCCGGCTCCGCAATTACTTTCTGACCGGCCTGGTCGTAGCTGGACCGGTCGCGGTGACGGCGTGGCTGATCTGGTGGTTTGTCACCTGGGTGGACAATCTGGTGCGGCCGGTCATTCCGGTGGCTTATCGCCCCGAGACCTACCTGCCGGTCAATATTCCCGGGCTTGGTCTGATCATCGTGTTGCTGGCGCTTACGCTGCTCGGCTTTCTGACCGCCAATCTGGTCGGCAGCCGGCTCGTCAGTTTCGGCGAGAGCCTGCTCAGCCGCATGCCGATCGTGCGGCCGATCTACCGCACCACCAAGCAGATTTTCCAAACGCTGTTTTCTGCCTCGGAGTCGAGTTTCCGCAACGTCGGGCTGGTCGAGTTTCCAGCGCCGGGGATGTGGTCGCTGGTGTTTTTGACCCAACCGCCAAGCCCGCAGATTTCGGTACACTTGCCGGCGAGTGAGCATGTATCGGCGTTCCTGCCGTGCACGCCGAACCCGACCACCGGATTTTTCTTCTACGTGCCACGGCGCGACGTCATTGATCTCGACATCACGGTCGAGCAGGCGATGACGCTTCTGATCTCCGCCGGCATTATGCAGCCCGGCGTCGATCCGCAGAACAGGCTTGCGGCCTTGGCTCAAACGGCGCGCGCCGCGCAGGCGGCCCGCAAAATAGCGCCGAGCCCAGCGACTTAAAGCGCACGGCAACATCGCAGGAGCGACGTGGTGTCGCACCCATGCTATCTTGCTCTCCGGGAATCACAGCGACTCAGGGGGGGCAGCATGAACTTCGGCCAAGCCATTTCGTCCGGATTTTCGAATTATGTGAAGTTCTCCGGCCGCGCTCTGCGTTCGGAGTATTGGTACTGGGTGCTGTTTACCGTGCTTGGTGCGATTATCGCCGGGATTATCGACGTCGTGCTCAGCATATCGGTCATAAGCGGGCTGTTCGGTCTTGCAACAATTCTGCCGAGCCTCGCGGTACAGGTACGCCGATTGCACGATCTGGATCGCACGGGCTGGTGGATTTTCCTCGGTGTTATTCCGCTGATTGGCTGGATCATCCTGATCATCTGGTATTGCTCGCGCGGCACAGCGGGCCCAAACCGCTTTGGGCCCGACGCGCTGGCGACGGACGGCTGGGCGCGCGCGGCAGCCTGAGGGCGTGGCCTTTCACTGAAGCGGCGGCCGGGCATCAGCCCGCGCCGAGAAGCCTGATCGCTTCGTCGCGCGCAAACAGGTAGAGCAACTGCCGGAGCGCGGCGCCGCGCGGCGAGGCCAGTCGCGGATCGCGGTTGAGCACAAGCGCTGCGTCTTCACGCGCCGCGCTCAACAGCTTGCCGTGGACTTCGAGCCGGGCGAGGCGAAAGCCGGGCATGCCGCTCTGCCGGGTGCCGAGCAGGTCGCCTTCGCCGCGCAGCCGCAAATCTTCCTCGGCGATGCGGAAACCGTCGTCGGTCTCGCGCAAAATGGCGAGGCGCGCTTTTGCGGTTTCGCCGAGCGGGGCCTTGTACAGCAGCAGGCAGGTTGAGTGCGCGGCGCCGCGGCCGATGCGGCCGCGCAACTGGTGAAGTTGGGCAAGCCCGAAGCGCTCGGCGTGCTCGATGACCATGACGCTTGCTTCCGGCACGTCGACGCCGACTTCAATCACCGTAGTCGCGACCAGGATGCGCGCTGAGCCTTCGGCAAAGCGCGCCATCGCCCGGTCCTTCTCAGGCCCGCGCATGCGGCCGTGGATCAATTCGACGGTATCGCCGAAACGTTTCCGCAACGCCTCATAACGGTCAGCGGCGGCGGCGAGGTCGACGGTTTCGGATTCCTCGACCAGGGGACAGACCCAATAGACCCTACGGCCGTCGTCAAGCGCCCGCTCAACTGCATCGATCACTTCGCCGAGCCGTTCGAGCGGCAGCGCGCGGGTGTCGATCTTCTGCCGGCCGGCGGGCTTCTCGCGCAGCTCCGAGATATCCATGTCGCCGAAATAGGTAAGCACCAACGTGCGCGGGATCGGCGTCGCGGTGAGCACCAGAAGATCGACCGCTTCCCCTTTGCGCGTCAGTGCCAGCCGCTGATGCACGCCGAAGCGATGCTGTTCGTCGACCACGGCGAGCGCGAGATCGTGGAACGCCACGTCGTCCTGGAACAGCGCGTGCGTACCAACGATCAGATCGATGTCGCCGGCGGCAAGCGCCGACAGAATCTCGGCGCGTTCGCGGCCGCGCTCGCGGCCGGTGAGGATGGCGAGGCGGATGCCGGCGGCCGGCGCAAGGCGCGCGATGGTGGCAAAATGCTGACGCGCCAAAATCTCGGTTGGCGCCATAAAGGCGGCCTGACGGCCGGCCTCGATGACGGTTGCGGCGGCAAGAAGCGCCACCACAGTCTTGCCGGAGCCGACGTCACCATGCAGCAGGCGCAGCATGCGATTGGGTTGGGCGAGGTCGGCAATAATGTCGTCGACGGCGCGTTGCTGCGAGGGCGTAAGCGAATAGGGCAGGGCCGCAACAATCCGCGCGCGCAAAAGTCCCTCGGCGGCGCTGCCGCGGCCGGCCCGCGTGCGCATGTGGCCGCGCAGGAGCGCCAGCGCGAGCTGGCCGGCAAGCAATTCGTCGTAGGCAAGCCGCGACCACGCTGCGCTGGCAGGTTCAAGGTCGGCAGGCTCAGCCGGGTGATGCACGCTGCGCAACGCTTCGGCGAAGCCTGGAAAGCTATTGCGCTTGAGCCAGGCGGCGTCCTGCCATTCCGCGAGCTCGGGCAGGCGATGAAGCGCCAGATCGAGCGCCTTGCGCAGCTGGTTCGGGTGCAGCCCTTCGGTGAGCGGATAGACCGGATCGATCAGCGGCAGGCTGGCAAAGCCCGCCGCATCGACCACGCGGTCGGGATGCACCATCTGCAGATGGCCATCGTAGAGCGTTGTTACGCCCGAAACGTAGCGCGTCTCGCCCTCGGGGAAGAGCTTCTCCAGATAATCCTTGCGCGCGTTGAAATAAGTGATGGTGAGCGTGTTGGTGTCGTCGCTGGTGTCGATGTTGTACGGCGCGCGCGGGCGGTTGGGCGGCGGCGGGCGGTGGCGATCGACGGTGACGGCCACGGTCACCACCGTTTCGGGCGTCACGGCAGAAAGCTTCGGCTGATTGCGGCGGTCGACGAACCCGGTCGGCAGATGAAACAGGAGATCGATCAGGCGCGGCGGCTCGTCATCGCGCCCGATCAGCCGGCCAAACAGCTTCTCCAGCTTCGGTCCGATGCCGGGCAGCGCGGAGAGCGGGGCAAACAACGGATTCAGGACGGAAGGCCGCATCGAAATCTCATACCTAATTCCGTCATCCTGAGGCGGGCGCGAAGCGGCCCTCGAAGGATGCGGCCGAGCGCCCGGGCCGTCGTCCTTCGAGGCTCGCTTTACTCGCACCTCAGGATGACGGTCATTAGCCGCTGACATTGTCTGCCTCGCCCTCTATATAACGCCTCGCCCGGCCGCGTCCGGGCTTTTGGCGTTGAGCGCGAGCATGACCGAACGATCGAGCGAAGGGTTGGACCCGCGGCGGCGGCGGCTTTTGTTCCGCGCCTGGCGGCGTGGCGTGCGCGAGATGGATCTGATCATCGGCCGGTTCGCCGATGCCCACATTGAGGCGTTCGATGATGCCGGCCTGGACGATTTCGAACACCTGATGGAAGCACCGAACGCCGAGCTTTATGCCTGGGTGGTCGGCGCCGAGTGCGTGCCGGCGGCGTACGACACTGCGGTGCTCGCCGAACTGCGAAGCTTTCACAAGCAAACCAAACAAACGGCCGCCGGGGAGAACCACTGACCGTGCAGTTGCGATCTCCCGCGCGTTCGCCTGCGGAACGGCTCAAGCCCGGCCGGCCGTTGCTCCTGGCCGGAGTCGCGGACGGCGCCGAAGGGTTGGTGCTGGCCGACCTGGCCCGCGCCGTGGCGGCGCGCCCCAATGCGCCCGCGATCAGCCTCATTGTCGTCTGCCGCGACGGCCCGCGGATGGCGACGCTGTCGCGGGCGCTTGGCTTCTTCGCGCCCGACATCGAAGTGCTCGAATTTCCGGCCTGGGACTGCCTGCCTTACGACCGCTCCTCGCCGCATGCGGGCGTGGTGGCGCAGCGTATGAAGACACTGTCGCGTCTCGCCCACGTCACCGGGCGCGACAAGCCGGCCGTTGTACTCACCACCGTGAACGCGGCGCTGCAGCGGGTGCCGCCGCGCGAGACCCTCGGCCGCCAGTCGTTGTCGGCGGCGCCGGGCAATTTGCTGCCGATGGCGCGGGTGACGCAATGGCTCGAACTCAACGGCTTCAACCGCGCCTCGACCGTGCGCGAGCCCGGCGACTATGCGGTGCGCGGCGGCATTATCGATCTGTTCGCGGCGGGCATGAATGCACCGGTGCGGCTCGATTTTTTCGGCGATACGCTCGAATCGATCCGCAGCTTCGATCCGGAAACCCAGCGCACCACGGACGAGCTGCGCGCGCTCGATCTCGTGCCGATGGCGGAGTTCCAGCTCACCACCGAGACGATCCGGTTGTTCCGCACCGGCTATGTCGCCGCATTCGGCGCGGCGACGCCCGACGACGTGCTCTACGAAGCAGTCAGCGAAGGCCGCCGCGCCGCCGGCATCGAGCACTGGCTGCCGTTGTTTCACACCCGGCTGGAAACGCTGTTCGACTATGTCGAAGGCACGCCGATCGCGATCGAGCCGCTGGCCGAAGAAGCCGCCCACGAACGGCTCGCGCAGATCGCCGACTATTATCAGGCCCGCAGGGATGCGCTCGACCAGCCTGGCGGCGGCACGCCGTACAAACCGTTGCCGCCGGATCGGCTTTATCTCGCCGAAGCCGAATGGCGCGAACGCCTCGATGACTCCGCTCTTGCGCGACTGTCGGCATTCGCGGCGCCCGAAGGGGGCGCCGATGCCATCGAGACCGGCATGCACGCCGGCCATAACTTCTCCGCGGAGAGGAACGAGTCCGCAGCCGGCGTCTTTGACGCCGTGACCAAACACGTCGAATGGCTGCAGGCCGCCGGCAAGCGCGTCATCATCGCCATGTGGAGCGAAGGCTCGCGTGAACGCATGGCGCACGTGCTGGCCGAACATCGGCTCCTCAATCTCGCGCCGGTCGCATCATGGCCGCAGGCGCAGGCGCTGCCCCGCCACCAGGTCGCGCTCGCCGTCCTCGGCCTCGATTCCGGTTTCGAGACGCCAGACGCGGCGCTGATTACCGAAGAAGACATTCTCGGCGAGCGCCTCGTCCGCCCGCGCCGGGCGACCAAGCGCGCCGAAAACTTCATCGCCGAAGTCACCGGTGTCGCCGCCGGCGATATTGTGGTCCACGTCGATCACGGCATCGGCCGCTTCGTCGGCCTGCGCGCCATTGAGGCCGCGGGCGCGCCGCACGATTGTCTCGAAATCCACTATGCCGGCGGCGACAAGCTGTTCGTGCCGGTCGAGAACATCGAGCTTCTGTCGCGCTACGGCTCGGAAGAAGCCGGCGTCGAGCTGGACCGGCTCGGTTCGACCGCCTGGCAGGCGCGCAAGTCGCGGATGAAGAACCGCATCCGCGAAATCGCGGGGGAACTGATCAAGGTCGCCGCCGCGCGGCAATTACACGAAGCGCCGCGGCTGACGGTCGAGACCGGGCTCTACGACGAATTCGCCGCCGGCTTTCCCTATGAGGAGACCGACGACCAGGAAGCCGCGATCACAGCCGTGCTTGGTGATCTAAGCTCCGGACGGCCGATGGATCGCCTAGTTTGCGGCGACGTCGGCTTCGGCAAGACTGAAGTGGCATTGCGCGCCGCCTTTGTCACCGCGATGACCGGCCGGCAGGTCGCGGTCGTGGTGCCAACCACGCTACTGGCGCGCCAGCACTTCAAGACTTTCTCCGAACGCCTTCGCGGCTATCCGATGCAGATCGCGCAAGCCTCGCGGCTCGTCTCCGCAACCGAACTCGCGCGAGTGAAGAAGGGGCTCGCCGAAGGCACCATCGATATCGTCATCGGCACCCATGCGCTTCTTGGCAAGACCATCAAGTTCAAGGACCTCGGCCTCATCGTCGTCGACGAAGAGCAGCATTTCGGCGTCGCCCACAAAGAGAAGCTGAAACAGTTGCGCGCCGAGGTTCACGTGCTGACGCTCACCGCGACGCCGATCCCGCGCACGCTGCAACTTGCGCTCTCCGGCGTGCGCGACATGTCGATCATCGCCACCCCGCCGGTTGACCGGCTCGCGGTCCGCACCTTCGTCGCGCCGTTCGATCCGATCGTTGTGCGCGAGGCGCTGCTGCGCGAGCGCTATCGTGGCGGGCAATCATTTTACGTTTGTCCGCGCATCGAAGATCTCGCCGAGACCAAAGCCTTCCTCGACAAGGCTGTGCCGGAAGTGCGCGTCGCGGTCGCCCACGGCCAGATGCCGTCGGCAGTCCTCGAAGACGTCATGGCGGCGTTCTACGACGGCAAGTTCGATGTTCTCCTCTCGACCACCATCGTCGAATCCGGCCTCGATATTCCGACCGCGAACACTTTGATCGTGCATCGCGCCGACATGTTTGGGCTCGCGCAAATCTATCAGCTCCGCGGCCGCGTCGGCCGGGCCAAACTCCGCGCTTATGCGCTGCTGACACTGCCGAGCGCGCGGAAGATCACCCCGCAAGCCGAGCGCCGCCTCAAGGTGCTGCAATCGCTCGACACACTCGGCGCGGGCTTCCAGCTCGCCTCGCACGATCTCGATATCCGCGGCGCCGGCAATCTCCTTGGCGACGAGCAGTCCGGCCACATCAAGGAAGTCGGCTTCGAGCTTTACCAGCAAATGCTGGAAGAGGCGGTGATGAGCCTGAAAGCCGGCATCTCTGCGCCGGTCGCCGACCAATGGTCGCCGCAGATCACCATCGGCACCGCGGTGCTGATCCCGGAGGAATACGTCGCCGATCTGCCGGTCCGCCTCGCGCTCTACCGGCGGCTGTCCGAAATCGAGGACGACCGCGCCATCGAGGGCTTTGCCGCGGAGCTCGTCGACCGCTTCGGCCCGCTGCCGCAGGAGGTGCAATACCTCCTGCAAGTCGTCGCCATCAAAGCCCTATGCCGGCGCGCCAATGTTGAGCGGATCGAAGTCGGCCCAAAAGGCGCGGTGCTTGCCTTCCGCGACAACACTTTCGCCAATCCCGAAGGCCTCATCGCCTATATCGCCAAGCACCCCGAGGGCGCCCGCGTCCGCCCGGACATGAAGGTCGTGTTCTTCGACGAATGGGACGCGCCTGCGCAGCGCCTCAAAGGCGCCGCGGGGATTTTGCGGACGCTGGTTGGAATTGCGGAGAAGGCCGCGAAGGCGGCGTGATAAACAAAGCCAGATGCCCTCCCGTTATCGGGAGGGAAAGCAGGCTTTACCCATAGGGTTGCAATTGAACTGCGACTTTTAGAATGTTAGCCACTTCGCTTGGTTTCATCGGATAAAAGCCGGGTTCTAGTTGTGCCCGGCCGAAATTGATTGCATCGATAAGTCCTGCTGCCCACGTTGAATAGGTCTCTACGTCAGCAAGCATTTTGACGCCGGCGGACGTGGCGTGCCTAACACCAGTTTCGTGGTTCGCCAACCTTCCGAGCTCCTTTAGGTCGGTGAGGCGCACTCCTAACGCTTCGGCGAACTTGGCTTTGCTAATGTCCAGCCCCTGTTCAAGCCACTCGAAACCACGGTAGATAAAAACGAATGCCTCCGTCGGATCTTTGAGGGCGAGCACAAGGTCATCTACCGGGCGTCGGAGAAATTTGTGCTTACAGATAGCAATGAGCCATCCGCGAAATTTTTCTTGTGAGAAAGCTCCGTGTATCCTCCTGACCTCCTCGCTCCAGCCAATTTCCATGTCTATTTGAGAGTCCCAATCCAATTTATCGAGACCCCGGAACACAAGCCTACCCTTAATTTCTGGCGCGAATAATCCAGCTCCGGAGATCAGAAGCGATCCCACAATTCTGTTCATCATGAAATGGCTGTCTGCTGCCTGTTCAAAGATGTCGACGCTTTTCTGCGTTTCGATGCGGGCGATGTAGCATCGCGTTCCGCCGCCGCTAATAAACCAGACTTTCCCGGTGTCGGCCTCGTTGAATTGCACATTGAAACGAGGCACGAAATAACCGAGGCGATTGATCATCTCAAATATTGAAAAGACGTAGTTTCCGCTGTCTGCCACGATTTTTGCCCCAGCTGAATAGTGTAGGCAAAGGGAAGCGTAGGCCGGATTGACGCGAAGTGAAATCTGGGGCCAAGCTTTACACTTCGGCGCGCTCTCGGCGCGGACTCTGTCATCGAGCCGGCCACTTAGGGCCAGACCCGTTGGCTCAATTCAGGCTACCTTTTTGCGTCACCACCGGGCTTAACCCGCCTCCGCGGTCCGTAAGCCTTTCGCACGCTCCGCGAACGACGCGTGCTGCAGCGGGCGAAGGCCCGGTGGTCCATGCTGGCTCGTCGAAAGTGCGGCGCGGTCGCGTGGATTGCCGGATCAAGTCCGGCGATGACAATGTGCGATCTGTTCTCAGCCGCGCGAAGCACCCGACCGTTATGAGGTGAGACATGAAATATTGGCTCGACACCGAATTCATCGAGCGGCCTTACAGTATCGATTTGATCAGCATCGGGCTCGTGGCCGAGGACGGCCGCGAATTCTATGCCGAAAGCAGAGAAGTCGACTGGAGCAAAGCGAGGCTCTGGACCCTGCAAACCGTGCGGCCGCAACTGCAAGGCCCGGCGATGCCGCGGGTGGACATCGGCTACGCCGTTCGCCGCTTTGTCGAGCACGACGAGCACCCGGTGTTCTGGGGATACTTCCCGGCTTACGACTGGGTGGCGTTTACATGGCTGTTCGGCGACATGAACGAGGTGCCGTTTCACTTCCCGCAGCTCTGTCTGGACGTCAAACAATGGGCCATCGAGCTGGGCGACCCGGAGCTGCCGCATCAGGTGGGCGCACGCCATCACGCGCTCGCCGACGCGCAGTGGACCAGACAGGCCTGGGCCTTTCTGGCCGCACTGCATCCGGCCGGCGCCGAGCGCCATTGCGTCGGTTCCAAATTCAAGGATTAGCTCGCGGCGAAGTCGGCGTGAAGGCGGCGATTGTTGCAGCTGTGTCCCGTCATGGCCGGGCTTGTCCCGGCCATCCACGACTTGCTTTTGCTCAAGTTACGACGTGGATGCCCGCAACAAGTGCGGGCATGACGATGAGGAGGCCGTCGATGGTTGCGGTGCGGCCGCTATCGCTTGGCAGAGGCGCGCAGCGAGCGGAACGTGATCGAGTAGCGCAGCTCATCCACGGCCGGAATGCTGTGCTCCCAGTCGTCGCGCGAGGCGCCGCGCAGCAGATAGACCGATCGGCGGTCGAGCCGCATTGCACCGCGCTCCCATGTCGTGCCGCGTTTTCTGCGCAGGCGGAAAGTGCAGGGCGACACAAGCGAGACGCCGATCACGTCGGAATAATCGGGCCGGTCGCGATGCCAGCCGATCGATGTGCCCGGCTGGTATTCGGTGATCAGCGCGTGCTGCAAATCCTCCGGCGCAAGCCCCGCGAACGCCGCGGCGCGCTCGCGCACGGTCAGCAGAAATTGCGGCATCGGTTCGGCCGCCTTGAGGCCGCCGCCGTTGAAATCGTAGCGGAGGCCGAACGACACCACGCGGCGCTTGCCGAGGAAGCCGTGAAACTCGAATTCCTTGAATGGCAGACTGGCAAACGCTTCAACCAACCCTGCCTCGTCCGCGGTCCCGATCAGGTCCGGCGCATAGCGGAAGCCTTCCGGCATCGGCGACGCCGATTCAAAGAGGGCGAGCTGCTGGCGTTTCATTGCAGGCGGGGGCGAAGTTACAGACGTCAGATAGGGGCACGACGCACGTCTTGCAAATTGGCCCGCCGCGGCCAAGCTTAGCCCGCCGCCCTTCGAGGCTCGCGCTTTGCGCGAGCACCTCAGGGTGACGGATCACAAGTTGGTTGGATCGCGAGCCGCTAGCGCGCTAACGGCAGGGATGCCGCGCGCCGTCAAAGCCGAGATAGGTTCCGGTTGCCGGGTTATATGACCGGAAGCGCGCCTCGCAAGCGGCGACTGTGGCGCTCGGAACATGCGAAGGAGCAGCGGCCGCTGGTGGCACATAATTGTAGATCGGCGCGCCCGTCCGCTCCGCGTATGGCACGCCTCCACGGCGCGTCGCGACCCAGGTGCCTTCGCACGCACCGCTTGAACCTTGACCTCTCCAGACGCCTGAGCCGCGATTGGCATCAAGACGACCGGAGCCGTCGGCCCATTGGTTGCCCGACTGCACCAGCACCCGGACTTTTCCGTTCGGCCTGACCCGGCCTTGCACCGATGCCACGCCGCCGCCCGCATTGATGACCGCGCCGTTCGAAATCGCGATCGGATAGCGGAACGTCGGTTCGCAGGCACCGCCGCTTGTCGCGATCACAACGCTCCAGTCGCCGTCAAATGCGGTGCGAGCAAAAGCCGGCCCGGCAACCGCAATGCAGGCCAGCGCGAGAATTGAGGTTTGCAAATACGCCTTGAACCGCCGGCCGACCGGGAATCGGCTGCGGTTTATCGATGCAGGCTTTGACATGGTGTCACTGGACATCGTGATCTCCTGACGGAAGAACCTGACTGGCCTGTAAACAGCGAGGCGTTCACCATGGTTCCTTGCGGAATCAAACCGCGGCCTTTTTGCAAAGGCCGGGAACCGCAACGTTGTCGCGTTGTGTGGCCGATTGCGACCAGCGATTTTGCCGCTCGCAGCGCAGGCAACAAAGACTCAGGCGCGCTTGCGCGCCTGCTGGCCGGCGCTGCGCTCGATGGCGCTGGCGAGATATTCCGGCGACTGCGCACCGGTGACGATGATGCTGCCGCCGAAAATGAAGCAGGGCACGCCGTCGATGCCGGCCTCTTTGGCGCTGTTGGCTTCGCGTTCGACCCGATCGACGTCGGCGTCGCTGGCGAGCAGCCGCCGCACCAGGTCACCGTCCATACCGCAATCGGCCGCAGCCTTGATCAGCGTCCTCGGATCGGTCAGATCGGCGCCTTCGGCGAAGTAAAGTTCCATCAGCCGCTGCTTCATCTGGCCGGGATCGGTGGCGCTGCGCGACCACAGGATGAGGCGGTGGCAGTCGAGCGTGTTGGGCTGGCGGCTGACCTTGTCGGGTGCGTATACCAGTCCCTCGAGGGCTGCGGCCGACGCAACCCGCTCGGCAATCATGGTGTAATGCTCGACCGAGCCGAACTTGGTTTCCAGATAAGTCTGGCGGTCGATACCTTCGCGCGGGATCCAGGGATTGAGAAAGTACGGCCGCCAGTTGATGTCGACACTGACCTCGGGGACGAGCGCGAGCGCCATTTCCAGCCGGCGCTTGCCGATATAGCACCACGGACAGACCACATCGGAAACCACTTCGACGTGGACAGAGGCGGATGGACCGGGAGAGGCGTTCATCGGGGGACGTCCGATCGCTGGCTGCGCGTTTGGTGTCGGGCCAAGCCTAACCGATCTGCCTGCCCAACGGGAAACGATGTTTCCCAAGGTTCGTAGTCCTATGGCTCGTCGGCCATACATGGTGCGGGCCTCAGCCGCCGGCAACCTCGTCCACGACCCGGGCAATTAGCGAATCGACGTTATCGGTCGGCTTCAACGTCGCCAGCGTTACCGCGGTGTCGACGCCGCCTTTGTTGCGGTCGGGCGCCAGCATGGTGTGCTTGAGCACGCTGGCGATCCGCCGGGTGATAACGTGAGCGGCGCGCAAATCGGTCTCGGTGAAGACGGCGAAGATCGAATCGTCAGCCTCGCGGCAGGCGAAATCGACCTGGCGCATCAGCCGGCTGACCAGCCGTGCCGCGTCGAGGCTGATGCGGCGGTCGGTGCGCGCAAACGAGAAGCGCGCGATCGAAAGCCCGACGCCGCGCTTTTCAGCGTCGCCGACGGCGCGGTTGAGGTCGCGCCAGAACGCCTCGTGGGCAAGGAGCCCAGTATGCGGGTCGATCATGCCTTTGGCATCGAGCGATTTGAGCATGCGCTTTTGCCGCTCGCCGAAGGCGTGCAGCCGAACGAACGGCAGAAAGCGCTCGACCAGGCCCGACGGCCCGCCGGTAAGGCGATCAAGATTAGGCAATAGCGGCAGAAACTCTTCGACCACGCCGGGATGGCCGCCGAGCACCGCAACCGGCAGATCGCGAAAACGAACGTCCTCGGCAAGCACGGTCAACAGCGCTTCGATGATGCGCGGACCAAAGCCGTCGCCGATGATCATACCGTCGATGTCACGGGCATTGAGCGCACGCGCCGCGCTCTCGACGCTGAGCGCCCCGACAAGGCCGACCCGCTCGCCGACCGCGACCGCAAGCTCCGGATAGCGCCGGCCACGGCCGGTGACCAGAACCGTTGCCTCCTCGAGCGCATCGCTGGCCGGCAATTCCGGCAGCGGCTCGCCGTGGGAAGCGAGCGTTTCCAGGCGGCGCAAGACCGTACCGTGCAACGCGCGGATGCGCGATGCCGCGCCAAGCCGGCGGGCAATTCGTTCCGCCGGCACGCTTGCAGCAATCGTCAGCGCATGCGGCACCGGAGCAGGGCCGTCCTCGTGCATGCGGGCGATGACCGGCGTGAGCGGGCCGTTGCCTGTATTCAGCCGAGCGCCCAACGCGCTGGCATACTCAGCCGCACGTTCGCGATCGGCGCAGGGTTCGGCCAGCACCACCGCTTCCGGTTCGACCGAAGCGATGGCGGCAACGGCGTCAGGCCAATTGGTTTCGATGACCGGGAAAGCGCCCGCTGCGCGCAAGGCCTCGACGACATCCGGCGCCGGGCTGTCTGCAACAACAACGAACGGACCTTGCAACGCCATGGCCAGATGCGGACTTTTTTCTCAGCGCCGCTGCAACCATGCCAAAGTGCTGTTAATACCGCGTCAACAGATGCCGTTCACTTCGGCTTTGTTATTCGGGACGCGGCCGGGCGAAGGGAGCCCGCGGGGAACGTGGTCCCCAGTGTTGCCGATCACAACAAAGTCACGGCAGAGTGAAGGTTTCCGAGCGCAAGCTATGTAGGCAGGCGCAGTTTATCCGGCGTAGATGCGTGGTCTCGCCCCGGGGTGTCGTGCTGCCCGATTGATCGACCACGATTGCGGCTTTGCTCTGCGCCATTGTTCGATGAATAGTCCTGATCGCCTGAACGTGTTGCAAGGCGCCGGCTTCGAGCCGGTCCGGCGACGGCACGTGGTCTATGTTGAGGGCTACGACCCGATCGGACCGGAAGGCTATTTCGGTCTGTTTCGCGGGACATGCGACAGGTTTCAGCGGCTGTGGCCGATCGCGGCTGCCGTAACACCGCTCGAATTTGATTCCGAAGGTTTCGCCCGTTGGGCCGTGGAGCTGCGTGGCGGCGCTTGGCAGGCCGCTACTCGGTTCGACTTTTTGCGGCTGGAAGGCTTCATCCGATCCGATATGGCAAGGCCGACCGTATCGTTGGTGCTCCGCGGCGTCCTCTGGTTCCTGGGCGACTTCGTCAGCGGCGCTCAATTTCGAATCTTTCGTGCGTCATGGCGTTTCGGTTTGCATCTGTTGTATTTCCAACTGTTGCTGCTTGCCTGGCTGACAATCGCAGCCGCGATTGGAATTGTGCTTGCAGCTGCGGTGGCGAGTTATTCCGCAGCCGGTGCCGTTGTCGTGGCGGTTGCCGCATTGTTGATTTCAATTTTTGCCCTTCGGCCAATTGCCGAGCGACTTGGCATCGTGCAGATCGGCAGTTGCTGGCTGGTGCTGCGCAGCTTTTGCCACGGCCGATCGACCTGGCTCGACCATGCCATTGAAGTCGGCGCGGCGCGCATCGTCTCCGCTGCCCGCGCCAACGATGCGGACGAATTGGTGGTGGTTGGACATAGTTCGGGCTGCGTGCTCGCCTGCGCGATCATAGCACGCGCGCTTGAGCTTGATCCCGACCTCGGCCGCAGCGGGCCACGTTTGGTGCTGCTGACATTAGGTTCAGTGATGCCGGCAGTCGCGCTCCACCCCGCGGCGCAACGCATGAGAACCATGGTGAGGCAGCTTGCTGTTGCGCCGACGCTGACCTGGGTCGACTGCCAATCGCGCAAGGACATCATGTGTTTCGACAACTTCGATGTCGTTGACAGCATCGGCCTTGAGCACGGCGTGCAGCGGCCCAATCCGCTATTCTGGCGAATTCGTTTTAAAGAAATGATTGCGCCCGAAAACTACGGCCGCTTCAGATGGAATTACCTTCGGGTCCATTATCAGTACATCATGGCCGGGGATCGCCCGGCGCCATACGATTACATGTTGCTGGTCGCGGGCCCGGTACCCATTGCTGAATGGCCGAAACGGCACCGTCAGCTGATGAACATGTTCATTCGGCACGCCGAATCCGAGACCGAATACGATCGCGGTGACACCGCACTCGCCGCCTGTTCATGACTTTTCCGCGCCGATTGGAGCCCGAGCTGCTCGACCATATGGCAGCCGATGATCCGCGCGCCATCCGCGTGCGGCGCGATCTGCGGCTCGTCAACGCGTTCATGCGCAACGCGCACTGCATGGCTTCTGTACTAAAGAACAATGCCGCCGGCACAAAACCGCACACGATCGTTGACCTCGGTTCCGGTGACGGGCGGTTCATGCTCCAAGTCGCACGACAGCTGGCGAAGTACTGGCCCGGCGTCACGGTCATTCTGCTCGACCAACAAGACATTGTTGACGACACGACTAAGGCCGGCTTCGCCGCTTTGAACTGGTCGGTGGAAACGATCTGCACAGATGTTTTCGAGTTTTTGACCGAGGCTAGCGCCAAACCGGTCGACGTCATCACCAGCAATCTGTTCCTGCATCACTTTGATGACGAGCAATTGGCGCGCTTGTTGGCTGCGGCGGCCAAATCGGCATGGCTTATCGCCGCCTGCGAACCGAGACGCTCCAAGTTCGTGGTCCGCGCGAGCCGGCTTCTTTGGATGCTCGGATGCAGCCGCGAGACCGTTCACGATGCCGTCGTTAGTGCGCGGGCCGGTTTCACCGCACGCGAGCTGGGCGCGTTGTGGCCAAGCCTGGACTATTGGGAATTAACCGAACACCCGGCGGCGATCTTTACCCATTGCTTTGCGGCCCGCCGTTCCGCGGCAGTGTCCGCGCGCGGGTTCGTCCGTCATGCGGCCGTCTGATCGGATGGACGATCCGACAATGACGCCGGTTCGCTGGACCGGGACAACGGCGCTACGCTGGGGATGGCGCTTTGCACGCGAACCCTTGGTTACCACGCGCCGCATTTTTGAAACCGCGGGGCCGTTTGTAATCCTCGCCGAGGGCCTGCCGGTCATACGACCGACGCGCGCCGTCATGCTCGGCGTACCCCTGGTGTTGACCGCGGGCTCACCGTTTCATCAGGAATTATTGTCAAAGCCCGCAATTTGGCGAGGAGCCAGCCTTTTGCCCGGGGGACCCAGAGGTTCGGCCGCACGGCGGATGAGCGCAGGCTTGACCCGCCTCACCGGCGACCGCCACGTCCATTACCGCAGGCTTCTGCTCCAGCCTTTGCACAGGGCCAACGTCCACGCGATGGCGGAAAAGATGGCTCATTGCGCGGCAGCGGAAATTGCCGCATGGCCACTCGAACAAGATATTGATCTTTCGGAATATGCGCGCCGATTGATGCGCGATATCGCGCTTGAACTCCTGTTTGGCGGCTGCAGCGAACAAAGCCGCACCATCGCCGATCGGGTCAGTCGCTTGATGGAGCGCAAATGGGATTCAAGCGTCATTGCTTTTCCGGTCAATCTGCCGGTTACCCCCTATGGCCGTGTGGTGCGCGATGCGGAGATTCTCGAGCGCCTCATTCTGCAGTGGGCAGAAACTAGGCGCGGCGATTTGGACGAAAGTGATCTTGCCTCGATCATCGTGAACACCAGTGACCCCGACGGGAATCCGCCTGACGATGCAGTCATCGTCGGACAACTTGGTTCTCTAATCGCTGCCGCGTTTGAAGCGAGCCACAGTGTGCTGCTCTGGACGCTGGTCCTGCTGCTGCAGAACCCACGCGTCGCCGCAGTTCTCCTCGACGAGTTGCGCGATAAGTTAGGCGGCCAGTCGCCGGCGTTGGTTAAGGCCGGCGAACTTCCTTATCTCGACGCGGTCGTCAAGGAATTGATGCGCGTGCTTCCTCCGGTGCCCTTGCAGATACGCGTTGCTCAGAGCGATACCACGATCGCAGGACATGAAGTGCCGAAGGGCACCCGCGTCATGCTCAACACGTTTCTCACCAACAGGATGGCTGACGTTTATCGAGACGCGGATAGCTTTCGACCCGAGCGGTGGTTCGAAATTGCTCCATCAGCATTCCAGTTTCCGGTGTTCAGTGGCGGCCCATTTACCTGTCCCGGCTCTTTGTTTGGTTCGACCGCCGTCAAAATCGCCTTGGCGGCCATTCTGTCCCGCTGCAGTATGGACTTATTGCCTGCGCGCATCGATTACCGAGTCCAGCCGACCTTGCGCCCTCGAAATGGTATCGCGATGCGTTTGCGCCTCCGGGATGGCGGCGCACCGAAGGCGGCGCGGATTACCGGCACCATCAACGCGTTGGTACGATTGCTGCAATAATCTCGTCGCGAAGCCCCCGCATCATTTGGTCAATCCGCGGCTAAGCTTCGACGATGCCGGATGTGCTGCGGTCGCGAAAAGCTCCGACGACAATCGGGTTGGCACCGGCTGCGCTGAGGGCTGTCTGTATCGCGGCACGATCCGGAGCATTACCGATCAGCCGTTGTCCAGTTAGTGGATCCGGAAGCGCCGCCAGCGTTGCGCCGTCTTCGATGCCGCCGACCGTGTTCTGAAGATGGCGAAGCGGGAAACGATAGCCCCCAACGCAGGCGACGCCGGACGGCGGCCCGGTGAGGCTTATTGCCTGGGTGGCGGAATCGACGCGGCAAAAATAGCCGGTGTCGACCAGTCCTTCCGGCCCGATTTTGAAATGGGGCAGGCTCGAGCGTTCAATTCCGGGCGGAAACGAATGGTTCGGGACCATCGAGCCGCGAACCGCGAGGTTGCCGGTCTCGTTTCTTAAAAATTCGCCGATCGCCAGGCCATCGATCTGATCCCGCGGCAGGGTTTGTCGACCTAAAAGAATGGGGCTCGGCTTGCCATCGGGACCGCGGCGGGCGGGAACAATTGCGGTTTCGCCAAAAATGGAGACGTCAACGAACGCGGGATTGGTCTCATGCCAAGCCGGGCTCGTCGCAACCAGTTCCGGGGAACGCCACGCGGCAATCACCAATATTCGCTCTGCACCGGCGAAGATGCCGCTCTCGGCCAACGCAGAGGCGACAGGGCCCGGCAGGATTACGACACCGCATCGATGTTCTGGCACTTGGCGTGTCAAAACATCCGGTTCGAACGGATGATGCAGAACGAGAGTCCCGGCGCTCAGGAGCCACGGTAAGAGAGTGAGACTAAGGCCCGCGAAGGAAACGGGGGCAACGGCCGAAAGAATGTTCACCTCCGCTGACAGCCGGCCTTCGAGAACCACGGCGAGGCCGCCGGCGAGCAGTTCAGAATGAGTGCGTGCGACCGGCACAATGCCAGCTTCAGCGGTATCGAAAGTGACGGCGGCAACGTGCGAGGAAGCATTACCCTGCCGCTCCCAATCACATTGTCCAACCGGATCGGACGTCTCTGCGGCCATCAGATCGTCGAACGGGACCACCCCGTCAGGCAGATTTTGTCCGAACGCGCAGACGTAGCGGATGGAGAACACATCGGCCGCAAGCTGCCGAGCGAAACCCGCATGGTCGAATGTGCCAACATGGCCGCAAGTGATCAGGGCCTTCGCGTCGATCCGTCCCAGCGCCTCAACCGCTTCGGCGCGGCGCCATAGGAGCGGCACCAGCGCCGCAATCATCTCCGCCCGCATCACGCCAAGTATGGTCAGAATATTTTCGACAATATTGGGAAGCTGGATGCCGATGACGGAGTTGGTCGGC
This sequence comes from uncultured Alphaproteobacteria bacterium, assembly GCA_963791955.1. Classification (GTDB taxonomy): domain Bacteria; phylum Pseudomonadota; class Alphaproteobacteria; order Rhizobiales; family Xanthobacteraceae; genus BOG-931. The sequence goes on along the minus strand of CAWBUO010000007.1, from coordinate 99,033 downwards.
AATTCCATGCTGCGCAACCGTCGGGCGATTGCTGCAACGGTGCGATCAGCTTCGGCGTAGCTGAGGCGGCGCGGTTTCCCGTCGGTGAAGCTTTGGCGATTTTCGGCGTCGACCAGGGCAGGCGCGTCAGGGCGCTGCCTGGCGAGGCAGCGCAGCACTTCGTCGACGGTAACTCGGCTCGAATTGAGCGGCCGTTCGGCCAGTCTGTGTGCCGCGTCGCCAAGGATCACTGCAGCGCCCGCTTCGGTTGATGCCACCACGTTTCCGGCAGGTAACCGGACAGCGATGTGCGCGCCGGATGCGCGATCGAAATCCAGCGCGCCACCCATTGATCGGGCAGATAAAATAGAGGCACAACGTAGCAGCCGGAAATCAGCAAACGATCGAGCGAGCGCACGGCCGCGACGAAGTCGGCGCGCCCGCGCGCGCCCAGAAGCGCGGCAATCATGGCATCGATACCGGCGCTGCGGACGCCCATGTAGTTGCGCGAACCCGGCTGATCGGCGGCCGCCGAGCCCCAGTAGAAGCTTTGCTCGTTGCCGGGCGAGAGTGATTGCTCCCAGCGGTATTCGATCATGTCGAAATCGAACGATACCCGGCGCTGATCGTACTGCACCGCATCGACAAGTCGCACTTGTGCGTCGATGCCGGCGCGCGCGAGATTGCTGGAAAAAGTCAGTGCCATCCGCTCCTCATCGCGGCTCATCACCATGATCTCGAAGTGGAACGGTCTGCCGCTGGCGCGCTCGCGCAACGTCGTTCCTTTTAGCGCATAGCCGGCGGCTTCGAGCAGCGCGAGTGCTCGCCGCAGGCTGGCGCGATCCCGCCCGGAGCCATCAGTCACCGGGGGCGACCAAGTGCCATCGAGCACGCCGGGCAGGACAGAGTCGCTGTAGGGTTTCAGCAACGCGCGCTCGCGCTGGTCGGCCGGGCGGTGGTAGGCCGACAATTCCGAATCGTCGAAGAAGCTCGCGCTTCGCCGATAGAGGTCATAGAAGAAATTGCGATTGACCCATTCGGCGTCGAACAGCATCGCGATCGCCTGGCGCACGCGGATATCGGAAAAGATTGGCCGCCGTGTATTGAAGACGAAGTCCGAGGCTATCTTGGGTAAGCCAGAAGGAAACGCCTCCTTGACAACACGGCCCTCGCGCAGCGCTGGAAAGTCATAGCCGTTCTGCCAGCGGCTCGGGTCGCGCTCGGCGCGCACATCATAGAGCCCGGTTTTGAACGCTTCGAAATAGGAGTTGGCGTCGCGGTAATAATCAAAACGCAGCTTGGCGAAATTCCACAGGCCGCGATTGATCGGAAGCGCTCGACCCCAGTAATTCGGATCACGCTCGAAGGTAACGCTTTTGCCCGGATCGATCTTGCTGACGACGTAAGGCCCGCTGCCTACCGGTTTCGCCAACGTCGTGTCTTCGAAGGTGGCGATATTGATCGCATGCTCCGGCAGCACCGGCATCAGACCGAGGATGAGCGGCAGTTCGCGGTCGTTGCCATCGCCGAAGTCGAAGCGCACCGTCCGGGCATCGAGGGCCTCGGCCTTGAGCACCTTTGAGTAATAGATTCTGTAATTCGGCCGGCCGTGATCGCGCAGGAGCTTCCAGGAAAAAACCACGTCTGCCGCCGTCACCGGAGCACCGTCGGAAAAGTGCGCAGCGGGATCGAGCCCAAAGGTCACATAGCGGCGCGCCTCGTCGGTCTCGATTGTGCGCGCCAGCAGGCCGTAGAGCGTGAACGGCTCGTCATAACCGCGTGCCATGAGGCTTTCGATCACGTAGCCGCGCAAGCCCTGCACCGCGAGGCCTCTGACGATGAATGGATTAAGGCTGTCGAAGGTGCCGAGCACGCCCTGCACCATCCTGCCGCCTTGCGGCGCATTGGGATTGGCATACGGAAGTGCGACAAAATCGTCCGTCATCGCCGGTGCGCCGTGCATGGCGATGGCGTGAGCAGCCTCCGCTTTCGCCTGTGTTTCACAGACGACGAGTGCGCAAGCGGCGGACAAAACGCCGCTCAAGATCGCAGATGCAGTACGGCCGTTAAGCATAGTGTGCATCGGTGCAGACAGTGCTTGATACGATTCGCTGCCCTCAGGATTTAACACAGCGGTTTCGCGCGACTAAGCGTTCAGGCCACGAGCGACCAAGGCACCCGTTTGGCTGTCGCACGCAAGCGCGCTTTATCTTTCGATAAAAGCGGGCTATTTGACCGTCTGGCCGCCGGGTCGCGGTGTCACGCTGCTGCCGCAATCTACGTGGAATGACCGTTGACTAGGGGGCGCCCGCTTAGTTTGCGTGGCAGCAATAACGAGGACTGCATCTCATGACCTATCGGACCACGCCGGCCATAGCGAGGCCGGCGAGCTTGGCGCTGGCTGCCGTCGTTACTAAACGCTCATCCAATTTTGCCCGCTGCGCCGCACTGGCCGTCGCGTTCACCTTTGCGATCGGGTCTCAGGCGATCGCCCAACAGCCGCCGGCTTCGTCGGCCAAGCAGAAGCCTTCCAGAAAACCGGCGCAGCAGGCGGCGCCTCCGGCGGCAGCCGAGCCGCCGCCAGCGCAAGCCCCGGCGGGCCAGGCGCCGACCGCTCCGCAGGTGCAACTGGTGTTTTCACCATGGACCAAGTTCTGTCTCAAGGGCCAGCCCGGTCAGACACCTGATCCGAACGCCAAGGAAGTCTGTTTCACCGGCAAGGATGCCCGCGTGGAGTCAGGACAGCCCGTGGCCGCGGCGGTCATTATCGAGCCCGAAGGGCAAGAGAAGAAGATGTTGCGCATTACCTTGCCGCTGGGGATGCAGCTCGTTCACGGCACGCGCCTCATTATCGATCAAAACCAGCCCATGACCGCGCCTTACGTTATTTGTTTCACTAATGGTTGCATGGCCGACTACGAGGCCACTGCGGAAACGATTAGTAAGTTGAAGAAGGGCAAGGGACTCGTTCTGCAGGCGATCAATGCGACCGGGCAGCCGATCAGCGTGGTGATGCCGCTTGCCGATTTCGCCAAAGCCTATGACGGGCCGCCGACCGATCCCAAGGTGTTTGAGGAGCAACAGAAGAAGCTGCAGGAAGAGCTGCAGCGGCGGGCCGACGAAGCGCGTAAGAAGCTTGAGAGTCAGCAAGGCGCGCCCACCTCTTCGGCGGCGCCGCCGTCGGGCGGCAAGACGCAATAGGCCGGGCTGTCAGCTTGGTCTGACGGCGTTAGGCGACGAAACATTGCACGCCGTTGTTGGTTGATGCCGTCAGCCGTTTAGGCTTGCAGAACAAGCCCTTGATCGTCGCGTCAAGCGGGATCGCTAATCTTGGGGGGCGTGCGCGCCGCGCTTAGTGGCGCATCGAGGAACGCGGGCGGTAACTGCCCTCGTCATCGCGGTCGAAAACCTCCGCGACCTGCGGATGCCGGACCGGTTCGCCGCTGTTGTCCGGCAACAAATTTTGTTCGGAGACGTAAGCGACGTATTCGGTGTCATCGTTCTCCGCGAATAAATGATAGAATGGCTGGTCTTTGTGCGGGCGAATTTCCGCGGGAATGGACTCGTACCATTCCTCGGTGTTGCTGAAGATCGGATCGATATCAAAAACGACGCCGCGGAACGGAAACAGGCGGTGCCGCACCACCTGACCGATCTGATATTTGGCATTGCGAATTTTGTTCATAGTAGCGGTTACTCTAAACCTGTTCGGCGGCATGCGGGTCATTTACAATGGAATGATATAATTGTGGCAGGCAACCGACCGAACGCTGAATGCTCATTCATGCCACGATTCATGGTTTTTTTCATAGGCCGTAACGCGCCGCCATTTTCGGATCCTTGGCAGCGACCAGCCGGGCGAGATCGACCAGCACCTTGGCCTGCTTCCAGGTAGCGTCATCCTGCATCTTGCCATCGATCATCACCGCGCCGCTGCCGTCGGGCATGGCAGCGATGATCTTTTGAGCGAACGCGACCTCGGCTGGGTCTGGTGAAAATACCCGCTTGGCGATTGCGACCTGGTTCGGGTGCAGGGTCCATGCGCCGACGCAGCCCAACAGGAAGCTGTTGCGGAACTGTGCCTCACAAGCGGCGGCATCGGCGAAATCGCCGAACGGGCCGTAGAACGGTTTGATACCCGCGGCGGCACAGGCATCGACCATTTTCGCCATCGTATAGTGCCAGAGATCCTGCTGATAGACGGCGCGCGCGGCGCCCGGCGCGCTACCGGGAGTGGCATCGGCCAGAACCTTATAGTCGGGATGGCCGCCGCCGACCCGCGTCGTCTTCATCGCGCGCGACGCGGCGAGGTCAGCCGGACCGAGGCTGATACCGTGCATGCGCGGCGAAGCGGTGGCGATCGCAGCAACGTTGTCCACGCCTTCGGCCGTCTCCAGAATGGCGTGAATGAGGATCGGTTTCTTGACCGCGTGCCTGGCTTCGAGTTGGGCGAGCAGCTGATCAAGATACTGTATATCCCAGTCGCCTTCGACCTTGGGCAGCATGATGACATCGAGTTTTTCTCCGATCTCCGCCACGATGTCGCAGATGTCGTCAAGCACCCATGGTGAATTGAGCGCGTTAACGCGGGTCCAAAGGCCGGTGGTGCCGAAATCGCTCGCCTTGGCCATCGCGATAAAGCCGGTGCGCGCAGCTTCCTTGGCGTCGGCGGGAATTGCGTCTTCCAGATTTCCCAACACCACGTCGACCTGATGAATGAGTTCCGGCACCTTGGCGCGCATCTTCTCCAGATGCGGCGGCACGAAGTGGATCATTCGCTCGAGCTTGAGCGGCAATTCGCGCAGCGGCGCCGGCGCCCCGATCGCCAGCGGCTTAAAGAAGTTCCGCGGCAGTTTCATGCCAGATCCCTCAGCCCCGAGCCTCACGGTAGGATGAACGGCACAACCCCGCCAAGCCGTTTTTGACGGCAACCATGCCTACGAAATACCAGGCGCTTCAAACCATTTCGCCGCGCATCAGGCGGGGCTGCGAGGCTGCGGGGCTAACACCCTCGCGCATAAGCGCCCGGCGCAGCGGTCCGATCCGGTCGACCAGATAGAACGAAAGCCCGCGTATGCCGTGCAACGGGAGAAAGTCCGTCAGCAGACTGCGGTTGAGCAGGTCAATGGCAATCCTGCGGCCGGTTACATCGGCCCGACGGCTCGCATCGTAGCGGGCGAGCACCTGCGGCGAGCCGATGTCGAGATTTTGCCGCCGCGCGTCGGCAACGAGTTCGGCAAGCGTTGCCGCATCGCGTAATCCGAGATTGAGCCCCTGAGCGCCGATCGGCGGCATCACGTGTGCCGCCTCGCCGACAAGGGCAATACGCGAGCGCGCGAACGAATTCGCCGTTTCGATCGCCAAGGGAAACAGGCCGCGACCCGGTTCGGCTGTCATCTTGCCGAGCATAGAATGCGAGCGGCGCTCGACTTCCGCCGAAAGCTCGGCATCCGCCATTGCGGCAAACGCCGCGGCACGCGCCGGATCGAGTACGCAGACGAGGCTTGAGCGCTGGCCGGGCAGGGGGACGAGCGTGAATGGACCGCTTTCGGTATGAAATTCCGTCGCGGTGTCGTGGTGCGGCCTGGCGTGCCCGAGATTGAGCGTGAGCGCGGTCTGCGGATAGGCGTGGCGCCGCGTGCCGATCCCGACCGCAGCCCGGCACAGCGAGCGCTGGCCGTCGGCCCCGATCGCCAGCGGCACGCGAATCGCACCGCCAGCGAAGTTGACGATAACGCCCGATGGATCGCTCGCAACCGCCAACGCAGGTGCTTCAACGCGCGCCAGTTTTAGTTCCGCGGCACGCGCGGTCAGTGCCGCGATCAGATGCCGGTTTTCGATATTGGCGCCAAAGGCGTCGAGGCCGATTTCCGCGGCGCTGAAGACAACCTCGGGCGCGCGCAGAAGCCGCCGCGTATCGTCGACGATGCGCAACGTGACGAGTGAAGCAGCGTGTGGCCGGCAGGCCTGCCAACACCCCAATGTCGTGAGCGCGGTCACCGAGCTTGCGAGCAGCGCTGTGGTGCGCTGGTCGTTCCCGGCGGCCGGCGCAATGAGGACGACGTCCAGGCCAGCCGCTTTGAGCGCGATCGCGGTAACGAGGCCTGCGGGCCCGCCGCCGATGACTGCGACTTCAGCGCTGATGTTTTTCGCTGCGCTGCTCAACCCATTGCCTCACGAATTCACAGGCTCCGTAAGATGTATATCCGGACGACGAGCAATCGTAGAGAGATTGCGTATGATTGGTTTATGGAGCCCAAGCCGTCAGAGAGCCGCACCAGTCTTCGCCGGGCCGCGGCCTTTGCTGTTCACATTTTTACCGCATGCGGCGCCGCGTGCGCGCTGCTGGCTTTGATTGCGGCGGTCGGCGCCGCCTGGACGCAAATGTTTGTCTGGCTTGGGGTCGCATTGATCATTGACGGGATCGACGGCACTTTTGCGCGACGGTTGCACGTGGCCGAGGTGCTGCCGCGCTGGTCGGGTGACCTGCTTGATTTCGTGGTCGATTTCGTCGCCTACGTCTTCGTCCCGGCGTATGCCATGGTGGCGAGCGGCCTGCTGCCGCCACCGCTGGCGCTAGCACTCGGCCTTGTCGTCACGGTGACCGGCGCGCTCTATTTCGCCGACCGCCGGATGAAAACAAGCGACAGCTACTTCCGCGGCTTTCCCGCGCTATGGAACGTCGTCGCGTTCTATCTATTCGTGCTCAAGCTCTCGCCCTGGCTCGCAGCCGGCGTCATTGTCGCGCTGGCTGCGGCGACGTTTGCCCCAATCTATTTTGTCCATCCCGTGCGCGTGCCACGATGGCGGCAAGTCAACATCGCAGCGCTGGTGCTGTGGGGCTTACTTGCGCTTTTGGCGCTGGCGCAAAACCTCGATCCGCCGCTTTGGGCTGCTGGCGCGCTCACGGTGATTGCCCTTTATTTCGTGATCGTTGGACTGTTGCGCCGCGCGACCTAATGCCTTGCGCCGATTCGACGACTACCTATGATCGCGCCCCTCGCAAAAGACTGCGACAGGAGAGGAAAATGGTAGCTGCGGTTCGCGTCCACAAAGTCGGCGGTCCCGAGGTTCTGACATACGAGCAGGTTGACGTGCCTGCGCCCGGGCCAGGCCAGCTTCGGGTCAGGCAGCGCGCCTGCGGCGTCAATTTCATCGATGTCTACTTCCGCATAGGCCTCTATCCCGCTCCAGGCGGGTTGCCATTCGTCGCCGGCAATGAGGCCGCCGGTGAGGTCGTCGACGTCGGCTCCGGCGTTAGCGAATTCAAGCGTGGCGACCGCGTCGCCTACGTAAACGGACCAGGCTGTTACACCGAGGAACGGCTGGTGCCGGCCGACCGTGCTGTCAAGCTGCCCGCCAACATCAGCTACGAACAGGCCGCCGCCATGATGCTCAAAGGCATGACGGTCGAATATCTGCTGCGCCGCACCTTCAAGGTCGAGAAGGGCATGACGATTCTCATGCACGCCGCAGCCGGCGGTGTCGGTCTGATCCTCTGCCAGTGGGCCAATCATCTGGGCGCCACCGTCATCGGCACGGTCGGATCAAAGGAAAAAGCCGAACTCGCGCGTGCCAACGGCTGCCATCACACTGTCCTCTATCGCGACGAGGATTTCGTTGCTCGCGTCAAGGAGATCACCGGCGGCAAGCTGTGCGACGTGGTCTACGACAGCGTCGGCAAGGACACGTTTCCCGCATCGCTGGACTGCATCCGTCCGCTCGGGATGTTTGTAAGCTTCGGCAGCTCTTCCGGTCCGATCGAGGCCTTCAACATCAATCTGCTGCAGTCCAAGGGGTCGCTGTTCGCTACCCGGCCGACGTTGAATACTTACGCCGCCAAGCGGGAAGACCTGCTTTCGATTGCCGGCGAATTGTTCGCCGTCGTCGGCAGCGGCGCAGTGAAAATTCCGCTCAACCAAAAGTACGCGCTGCGCGACGCTGCCAAGGCGCACCGCGATCTTGAAGGCCGGGCAACCACCGGCGCGTCGATCCTCGTACCGTAAGGGCCAGTCTGCAGCGCATGAGGATTTGGGGTTACTGGGCAACACTCGGTTGGGCGCTTCTGGCCTTTTTCGTTGGCCAATTCGTCGCGCTCGTCGCCTTGGTGTGGTGGCGCGTTGGGGAAATAAGCACGGTCCTCGACGTGCCGTTCGACGGGATCGCGGTTGCGCTCTTTATTCTGGTCGCCAACCCGATTATGATCGCGATTCTCGTGCTGGCCGTTCGCGTAGCGCGAGCCTCGGAAGTCGAATACCTGGCTCTGGTGGTGCCGCAGACGAGCTACCTGCGGCTCGGGATCATCGGCCTCGTCGTACTGATCGCGTGCAGCGATGCGCTCCTCTATTTCACCGCGCAGCCGCTGGTGACGCAGTTTCAGCTGCAATCCTTCACCACGGCTGCCGCCGAGGGCTGGTTGGCACCGTTTTTGATCGCGGCGGTGATCGTCGCGCCGGCGAGCGAGGAAATCATATTTCGGGGATTCTTGTTTCGCGGCTGGGCGCGTTCGGATCGCGCGGCATGGCCGGCGATTGTCGTGATCTCGGTGTTATGGGCGGGACTGCATGTTCAGTACGACTGGACCGGCATTCTGCAGATTTTCGTGATCGGACTTTTTCTCGGCTGGATGCGCTGGCGCAGCGGCTCTCTGCTGCTGACCATTCTGCTGCACGCCTTGTTCAATCTTGAGGGCATGGCCGAAACGATTCTTCAAATCCGGTTTTTCAGCTAGCTGGCATCTGTGCCAAAGCGCGGTCCCGGAAGTAGCGGCACGTTTTCCTGAATTAGCCCCGCGGACGCGGCAGCCCGATCACCGGTTCGGTGAAACGGTTGATGGATGCGACGACCTCGTCGAGCGGCTCGGTGCTGTCGGGCGTCTCGCTGACGATGGTCGCAAGCACATTCAGGTCGCGTCTGAACAATGAATCAAGCGCGGTGAGGGTGTGGCTGACGGTCCCCCGATAGGAACCGGCAACCAGGATCAGCGGTAATCTCAGTGCCATCATCACGTCGAGGATGGTGCGGCTTTCGTCGAGCGGCACCATGATGCCGCCAACACCTTCAATCAGCAGGACATCGCGACGCCGCTCGATGGCGGATTGGCAAAACGCCACGACGCCATCGACATTGATGGTGCGCCCTTCATACCGTGCGGCAAGATCCGGTGACATCGCGGCTCGAAAGCGCCAGGGCGAAACACGGTCGATGGATTCCGGCGAGAACGGCAGACCAAGCGCGGCGATCAGCGTGCCCGGATCGCTCGCCGCGGCTCGTGCGTTATCGTATCCGCTGACAATCGGCTTGATCGCTTCGACCGTTCGCCCGAACTGCCGCAAGTGGCGGATGAGCGAAGCAACGACTTGGGTTTTTCCCACGTTGGTTCCGGTCGCGGTGATGAAGATCGCGGTCACGGTTCGGTGCCTCGGGCGGCATGAAAGCGCCGAACGCCCGGCAATACCAGCGAAAACCGGAAGCATTGCCGCGTTGGCCACAATGCGGGCGACCGACCGGCAGGCTTAGTAGCCTACTGCAGTTCCATAAAGGTCGTAGGCCTCGGCGCGCTCGATTTTTACGGTCGCGATTTCGCCGACCCGCAATGGCCTGCGGCTTTCCACGAACACGGTGCCGTCGATCTGCGGCGCGTCGCCTTTTCTGCGGCCCTTCGCGGTCGTCGGACCTGATCCAGGCCTGGCGGAGCCAACCTCATCGATGATGACGGGCTCGCGCCTGCCGACCTTGCGCTTGAGGCGCTTTCTTGAAATGTCCTGCTGGCGCTGCATCAACCGGTTGAAGCGTTCGGCCTTGATCGGTTCGGGTACCGGGGCACCGAGATCGTTCGCAGCAGCGCCGGCAACCGGCTCATAACGGAAGCAGCCGACGCGATCGAGCTGAGCCTCGCCGAGCCAGTCGAGCAGCTGCGAAAAATCCGCCTCGGTCTCGCCCGGAAAGCCGACAATGAAGGTCGAACGGATGGTGAGATCGGGGCAGGCCGCGCGCCACTTTTGGACTCGCGAAAGCGTCTCTTCTTGGGCAGCGGGCCGGCGCATGCGCTTGAGCACGGCGGGACTGGCGTGCTGAAACGGCACGTCGAGGTAAGGCAGCACTTTGCCGTCCGCCATCAGCGCGATCACATCGTCCACGTGTGGATAAGGGTAGACGTAGTGCAGCCGCACCCAGACGCCGAATTCACCAAGCGCGCGCGCCAAATCAAGGAATTTCGCCCGTACCTTGCGGCCTTTCCATTCGCTTGCGGCATACTTCACGTCGACGCCATAGGCCGACGTATCTTGGGAGATAACCAGCAACTCCTTTACCCCGGCCGCGACCAGCCGTTCGGCCTCGCGCAGCACATCGGCGGCCGGCCGCGAAACCAGATCGCCGCGTAATTTCGGAATGATGCAGAACGTGCAGCGATTATTGCAACCCTCTGAAATCTTTAGGTAAGCGTAGTGCCGTGGCGTCAGTTTGATGCCTTGGGGCGGGATCAGGTCGGCATAAGGGTCGTGCTGCGGAGGCGCGGCGCGATGCACCACTTCGAGCACGCTCTCGTATTGTTGCGGCCCGGTTACCGCCAGCACATTCGGATGCAGGGCGGTGATTTTTTCGGGTTCTGCACCCATGCAACCGGTCACGACGACTTTGCCGTTTTCGGCAAGCGCTGCGCCAATGGCACTGAGCGATTCCGTCTGCGCGCTATCGAGAAATCCGCATGTATTGACGATGGCGAGGTCAGCATCAGCGTGACCGCGCGACAGCTCATAACCTTCCGCGCGCAAGCGTGTGATAATGCGCTCGGAATCGACCAAGGCTTTCGGACAGCCGAGCGAGACGAAAGAAATCCGGGGCGCGCGCTTCATCACGGGCTAGCTGGCCCAGTTAACCGCCGATTTCAAGGCCAACGAACCGCCGCCCTGCCGATCGGGCGTTTACAGGAGTTTTCCGGCGGGACCGCTAAGCCCGGCGCGGCCACGCCCTTCCTGGTTCAGCAGTGTGGCGCAAAGCAGAGGCCACTATCCTCACCGCAACTGAAGGGCAGCACGATCGTTTTGTTGTCGCTACAGGCGTAGACTTTACACCAATGGGATTTGTCGCAATCAGCGATGCAGCGCAGTTGCGGCTTGGCGCAAGGGTTGGGCGCTCTCGATGAATGTCTCATCGGCTTTGCAATCGTCAACGACACCGACGCCAACACGATAACTCCAGCCAATACGATTTTGTTCAGTGAAGTGCTGCGCATTGATTTCCAACTCCGTGCGAAATCTTGCGCGAAATCTTTCACAAAGCTGCAACTTCGGACAAGAGATCCGAACTGCGGCGCGGGCGCACACCACGAAACGGCGCTAGCGAGCGCGGTAAGTACTGACGCCCTGGTCGGGAACCCAGGTGTTGGCCGGAAGTTTCCCGGCCTGCCAGAACACATCGATCGGCATGCCGCCGCGCGGATGAAAATAACCGCCGATGCGCAGCCATTTTGGCTTTAGCAGCGCGACGAGCTTCTTTCCGATCGTCACGGTGCATTCCTCGTGGAAGGCACCATGATTGCGGAAGCTGTTCAAATACAGCTTCAGCGATTTCGACTCCACGAGCCACGCCCGTGGCGCGTAATCGATCACCAGCGTGGCGAAATCCGGCTGGCCGGTCACCGGGCACATGACGGTAAATTCCGGGAAGGTAAACCTGGCGACGTAATCAGTGTCCGGATGCGAATTGCGCACCCGATCGAGCACGGCTTCGCTTGGCGATGCCGGAATTGACGCGGCGCGGCCGAGTTGCAGGGGTCGTTTAGGCATTTGGCGCGCCTCAGTACGGTTCGCTGTCCGATAACATGGGCAAAGCTGAGGGTAAAATGCACAGCAGCGCCGTGCCGAAGGTGATAATGCCCGCCGCGGTTTATCCTCGCGGCTCGCCGTCAGACACGTGGCAATGGGCTCGCCGATCCTGTAGAAGCCCGCTTCTCAGGTGAGTGGACGACCCTGGAGCGCGCATGACTGCCATTGTCGATATCATCGGCCGCGAAATTCTCGACAGCCGCGGCAATCCGACCGTCGAGGTCGATGTTGTGCTGGCTGACGGCTCGGGCGGCCGGGCAGGCGTGCCATCCGGTGCTTCGACGGGCACCCATGAAGCAGTCGAATTGCGCGACGGCGGCGCCCGTTACCTCGGCAAAGGCGTGCGCACCGCCGTTGAAGCGGTCAACGGCGAACTGTTCGACGCACTCAGCGGCATGGATGCCGAAGCGCAGGTCAAGATCGACGAGACCATGATCGCGCTTGACGGCACGCCCAACAAGGGGCGGCTCGGCGCTAACGCTATCCTCGGCGTATCGCTTGCGGTCGCCAAAGCGGCGGCCATGGCAAACCACCTGCCGCTTTATCGCTACGTCGGTGGCACGGCGGCGCGGCTTCTGCCGGTGCCGATGATGAACATCATCAACGGCGGCGTGCATGCCGACAATCCGATCGACTTCCAGGAATTCATGATCGTGCCGCTCGGTGCCGCTTCGTTCGCGGAAGCGCTGCGCGCCGGGTCGGAGATTTTTCACACGCTGCGCGCCGCACTTAAAGCTGCGGGCCTTAACACCAATGTCGGCGATGAAGGCGGCTTCGCGCCCAATCTGCCCTCGGCCGAAGCTGCGCTGGATTTTCTGACGCAGGCGGCGGTCAAGGCCGGTTATGAACCCGGCAAAGCGGTGATGTTCGCACTCGATTGCGCTGCAACCGAATTCTTTAAGAACGGCAGCTATGCTTTTGAGGGAGAAGGTAAAACACGTTCGCGCCGAGCCCAAGCCGAATATCTTGCCACCCTCGCCAGCCGCTATCCAATCGTTTCGATCGAAGACGGCATGGCGGAGGATGACATCGAAGGCTGGAAGATGCTGACCGAGGTGCTCGGCAGCAAATGTCAGCTTGTTGGTGATGATCTGTTCGTCACCAATGTCTCACGGCTGTCCAAGGGGATCGCCGAACACTACGCGAATTCTATTCTGGTCAAGGTCAATCAGATCGGCACGCTGACCGAGACGCTCGCCGCAGTCGAGATGGCGCACAAAGCTGGCTACACCGCAGTGATGTCGCATCGCTCCGGCGAAACCGAGGACGCGACCATCGCTGACCTGGCGGTCGCCTGTAATTGCGGGCAGATCAAGACCGGCTCACTCGCCCGTTCCGACCGCACGGCGAAATACAATCAGCTGCTGCGCATCGAAGAGGAACTTGGCGCCCAGGCTCTCTACGCTGGGCGGGCGGCATTCAAGGCTTTGGCTTAGCTCATTCCCACCGGGCTTGTCGCGCGCCGGCAATCGAGGCTAAACCCTGTTGGTTCGGGATACCCGGGCGGGAGGCGCGCGGCTCGCGCAATTGCTATGGACCAGTCGCTGGAGTTGAGAGCAAGCGACCGCAGTCTCGCGACGGCGCGACTACGCGATTTCGTTGTCGCCGCGATCGATGGAGCGGCCGCTTCCGAAACGCCCTTCTATCATCTTGTGCTCCGCGATGTGTTTCCGCAGGACATTTACGCGGCCATGCTCGAACACATGCCGGCGGGAACCGAGTACCGGCCGATGCACGGTCGCAGCAAGGGTCACGACCTTCCCGACGGGACACATACGCGCGTCAAGATCGATGTGTTCCCGGAATACATCCGGCACCTTGAGCCCCAAAAGCGCGCGGTATGGAATCTGGTCGGACGGGCGCTTTGCTCTGCCGCGGTGCGTGACGCGTTCATACGGCGTCTGGCCGCACCGCTCGAGCGACGCTTCGGGCCCGGCTACGCCAAGGTGGGGATGTTTCCGATCCCGGTGCTGACGCGCGATATCCCAGGTTATCTGATCACGCCACACACTGACACCCGCTGGAAGGGCATCACCGTCCAGCTCTACCTGCCGCGAGACCTTTCCACCTCCCACATCGGCACCATTTTTCATCGCAAGCTCCCGGATGGGACGCTGGCGAAGGAAAAACAGATGACCTTCGCGCCCAACAGCGGCTACGCCTTCGCCGTCGGTACCGACACCTGGCATTCGGCCGATCGGATCGGCGATGAGGTCAAGACCCGGGACAGCATTCTCCTGACCTATTTCGTCGACGCCGGGCCGCTGCGCTATCTGCGCAACCGCGGCAAGCGGCTCGGAAACTTCGTCGTCAACGAATTCCGCAACCATCTGCCCGGGACCGCACACGTCGGGCATTAAGGTTGCCTTAAGCCCGTCCTTTCATGCTTGCGGTATGGTCACCCGCAAGCGTCTGCGCTCGATCCTGACTGCACTCGGCCTCTATGTCATCGCGGCATTGCTGATCGGCTATTTCGGGGTCAACGCGTTTTCCGGCAATCACGGGCTCAAGGCCAAACAGGATATCGACCGGCAGATTGCGTTGCTTTCGACCGAGCTCTCCGGGCTGCAGGTCGAACGTGCGAAATGGGAGCGTCGCATCGCCTTGCTCAAATCGAGGGGGCTTGATCCGGATATGCTCGACGAACGGGCGCGCGCGCAGCTCGACTACGTGCACCCCAACGACTTGACCTTAATGGTCGCCAAGCCCCCGCGCTCGCCCAGCGGCGGACCTTGAACTCGACGTCTGCGTTCCCGAAATAGTTTTTACGGCTAGCGATTAACCGCCAGAACCAACCGCTGGGCGCTGACTTCCGCCATAGGCCGATTTCGGCTATGGGGTGAAGCTCCCGATGCCTCGAGGACGCTGATGGCCGTCGCCAAAACCAAAGAAGCAGATGAAATCGCCGACGAACACCGTCTTACGGTCCAGCCGGCGGCGCAGCAGGGCCCGGTCGAGGAATTCACCAAGGAGCAGGAGTTCGCCGCACTGCGGCAAATGCTGTTGATCCGGCGGTTTGAGGAAAAAGCCGGTCAGATGTACGGCATGGGACTGATTGGCGGTTTCTGCCACCTCTATATCGGGCAGGAAGCCGTCGTGGTCGGCATGCAGATGGCTAAACGCGACGGCGACCAGACCATCACCGGCTATCGCGATCACGGTCACATGCTCGCCTGCGGCATGGACCCGAAAGGCGTGATGGCCGAGCTTACCGGCCGGCGCGGCGGTTACTCCAAAGGCAAAGGCGGCTCGATGCACATGTTCTCCCGCGAGAAGAATTTCTACGGGGGACACGGCATCGTCGGCGCCTCGGCACCGCTCGGGACCGGCTTGGCGTTCGCCAACAAGTATCGCGACAACGACAGCGTCTGCCTGACTTATTTTGGCGACGGCGCCGCCAACCAGGGCCAGGTCTACGAAAGCTTCAACATGGCCGAGCTGTGGAAGCTGCCGGTGGTCTATGTGATCGAGAACAACCGCTACGCCATGGGCACCGCCGTGACACGGTCCTCGGCCCAGACCGACTTCTCCAAGCGCGGCGTTTCGTTCAATATTCCTGGCGTGCAGGTGGACGGTATGGACGTGCGCGCGGTCAAGGCGGCCGGCGAGGAGGCGATCGCGTGGTGCCGCTCCGGCAAAGGGCCGACCATCATCGAAATGCTGACCTACCGCTATCGTGGGCATTCGATGTCGGACCCGGCGAAATACCGGACCAAGGAAGAGGTCGACAAAGTACGCACCGAGCACGATCCGATCGAGCAGGTTCGGGCGCGGCTTCTCGCCAGGAAATGGGTCAGTGAAGACGAATTGAAAAAAATCGATGCTTCGGTACGTTCCGTTATCAACGAAGCGTCCGAATTTGCGACGCACGACGCCGAGCCCGACCCCGCGGAGCTCTACACAGACATCTACCGGTGAAAGCGATCATGCTTGCCGCCGGAGCCCGCCGTCCGCTTAAGCCGTGACGATTGACCACGAGTTAGCCCGCAATGCCCGTCCAAGTCCTGATGCCTGCGCTGTCGCCCACCATGGAGAAGGGCAACCTCGCCAAATGGCTTAAGAAGGAAGGCGACTCCATCAAGACCGGCGATGTCATCGCCGAGATCGAGACCGACAAGGCGACGATGGAAGTCGAGGCCATCGACGACGGGACGCTGGGAAAAATTCTGGTGCCGGAAGGCACCACCGATGTCGCGGTCAATACGCCGATCGCGACGATCCTCGCCGAAGGCGAAGACAAAGCCGCACTCAGCGACGGCAAATCCGCGCCTCCGGTGCAACAGCGACAGCCGGCGGAACAGAAACAACCGGCAGAAAAAGCCGCGACGCCAGCGCCCGCGAAAACCGAAACCACCAAGCCGCCATCACCGCCACTGATGCCCGAACCCGAAGTCCCCGAGGGTACCGAGATGGTCACCATGACCATGCGCGAAGCGTTGCGCGACGCCATGGCCGAGGAGATGCGCCGCGATAGCGACGTTTTCGTGATCGGCGAGGAGGTCGCCGAGTATCAGGGCGCCTACAAGGTCACGCAGGGCCTGTTGCAGGAATTTGGCGCCCGGCGCGTTATTGATACGCCGATCACCGAGCACGGTTTCACCGGCCTTGGCGTTGGCACCGCGCTAGCCGGACTGAAACCGATCGTCGAGTTCATGACCTTCAATTTCGCCATGCAGGCGATCGACCACATCATCAACTCGGCAGCGAAGACACGCTACATGTCAGGCGGGCAGGTCGATGTCGCCATGGTGTTCCGCGGACCGAACGGACCCGCTTCCCGTGTCGGCGCCCAACACAGTCAGGACTATTCATCGTGGTACTCGCATGTTCCCGGCCTGAAGGTGATCGCGCCGTCGAACGCGGCCGATGCGAAGGGCCTGCTCAAGGCCGCGATCCGCGATCCCAACCCGATCATTTTTCTCGAGAACGAGCTCCTCTACGGCGTCTCCTCGCCGGTGCCGAAACTCGACGATTACGTTCTGCCGATCGGGCGGGCGCGCATCGTGCGTACCGGTAGCGACGTGACGTTGGTCGCCTGGTCGATGGCTATGACCTACGCGCTGAAGGCTGCGGACGAATTGGCGAAAGACAATATCAGCGCCGAGGTGATCGATCTGCGCACGCTCAAGCCGATGGATACTGAGACCATCATCGAGTCGGTGAAGAAGACCGGACGTCTGGTGACCGTTGAAGAAGGCTGGAAGCAATCCGGCGTCGGCGCCGAGATTGCGGCGCGGATGATGGAGGAGGCTTTCGATTATCTTGACGCACCGGTCGCGCGCGTCACCGGCAAGGATGTGCCGATGCCTTACGCGGCCAATCTGGAAAAGCTCGCACTGCCGTCCGTCGCCGAAGTCGTCGAAGCGGCAAAGGCCGTTTGCTACCGCTGACAATTTTCGGTGAGATTGCCACCTCATGCCCATCAACATCCTCATGCCGGCGCTGTCGCCCACGATGGAGAAGGGCAATCTCGCCAAATGGCTCAAGAAGGAAGGCGAAGCGGTCAAAACCGGTGATGTGATCGCCGAGATCGAGACCGACAAGGCGACGATGGAATACGAAGCCATCGAGGACGGCGTGATGGCGAAGATCGTGGTGCCCGAAGGCACCAACGATGTGCCGGTCAATCAGCTCATCGCAGTGCTGGCGCAGGAGGGCGAGGATCCGAAAGCCGCGGCTGCGGCGGCAGGGAAAGCGGCGCCCAGCGCTGCAGCCCCCTCACCGCCACCCTCTTCCGCAAGGGGAGAGGGGGCTGCTCCGCAAGCCGCCGCGCATGCGACTGCTCCTGCCGGAAAAGAGGGGAAGTCGTCTGCGCCGCAGCCATCACCGCGCGCTCCCTCTCCCCTAGCGGGAGAGGGTGGGGGTGAGGGGGCTCGGACTAACGGCCACGCCCCAAATCGCATCTTCTCTTCGCCACTTGCGCGGCGTCTCGCAAAAGAAGCCGGCATCGATCTCGCCCGCATTTCCGGCTCCGGACCGCACGGTCGTGTGATCGCCCGCGACGTCGCGGCGGCGAAGGAAGGCAGGGGGCTCCGCGCACCAAGCGGGCCGCCGGCGGCCAGCGTTCCCGCCGTCGCGCCGGCGATGTCCGATCAACAAATCCGCGCGCTCTATGAGGAAGGCAGTTACGAGCTCATTACGCACGACGGCATGCGCCGCACCATCGCGCAGCGGCTTACCGCGTCGATGCAGACCATTCCGCATTTCTATCTCACCGTCGACTGCGACATCGGCAAACTTCTGGCGGCGCGCGAGGAGATCAACGCGGCGGCACCGAAGGACAAAGACGGCACGCCCGCCTATAAGCTGTCGGTCAACGATTTCGTCATCAAGGCGCTGGCGCTAGCGCTGCAGCGCGTGCCCGACGCCAACGTCAGCTGGTCCGAAGCCGGCATGCTCAAGCACAAGCATTCCGATGTCGGGGTTGCCGTGGCGCTGCCGGGCGGTCTGATCACGCCGATCATCCGCAACGCGGAAACGAAGTCGCTTTCGGCGATCTCAAACGAGATGAAAGAGCTTGCCGCGCGGGCGCGGACCAAGAAACTTAAACCCCAGGAATATCAGGGCGGCGCAACGTCGGTATCGAACCTCGGCATGTTCGGCATCAAGGACTTCACCGCTGTAATCAACCCGCCGCAATCGACCATTCTTGCCGTCGGCACCGGCGAGGAACGCGCGGTGGTCCGGAACGGCAAAATCGAAGCGGCGCAGCTGATGAGCGTGACGATGTCGTGCGATCATCGCGCCGTCGATGGCGCGCTCGGCGCAGTGCTGATCGGCGCATTCAAGGCGCTGATCGAGAATCCCGTGATGATGCTGGTGTAAGCGTATGGCTGATACGAATTTCGACGTCATCATCATCGGCTCCGGCCCGGGCGGCTACGTCTGCGCCATCCGCGCGGCGCAGCTCGGATTTAAGACCGCGATCGTGGAACGCGATTATTTGGGCGGCATCTGCCTGAACTGGGGCTGCATTCCGACCAAGGCGCTGCTGCGCTCCGCGGAAATTCTTCATTACCTTCAGCACGCCAAGGATTACGGGCTGTCGGCGGGCGAGGTTACCTATGACCCATCGGCGGTGGTCAAGCGTTCCCGTGCCGTTTCCAAGCGCCTCAATGACGGCGTCGGCTTCCTGATGCGCAAGAACAAGGTCGCGGTGATCTGGGGCGAGGCGGCGATTGACGCTCCGGGCAAAATCACCGTGAAAGCCGCCAAGAGCGAAGCGCCGAAGGGAGCGCTTGGTCCGGGCGCCTATCAGGCCAAGCATATCATCGTCGCCACTGGCGCGCGGCCGCGCGTTCTGCCCGGCCTCGAGCCGGATAAGAAGCTTATCTGGACCTATTTCGAAGCCATGGTGCCGGACAGCATTCCGAAATCGCTGCTGGTGGTCGGCTCGGGCGCTATCGGCGTCGAATTCGCCTCGTTCTACCGCACCCTCGGCGCCGAAGTGACCGTGGTCGAAGTACTGCCGCAGATCCTGCCGGTCGAGGACGCCGAGATTGCCGCCTTCGCGCGCAAGAGTTTTGAGAAGCAGGGCATCAAAATCTTCACCGGCGCCAAGGTGACCAAGCTCGACAAGAAAGCCGATGGCGTCACCGCGACCATCGACGACGGCAAGGGCGGCACCCAAACCCTGTCAGTCGATCGCGTGATCGCGGCCGTCGGTGTCGTGGGCAATATCGAAAATCTTGGCCTCGAAAAGCTTGGCGTGAAGACCGAGCGCGGTGCCATCGTGACCGATGGCGCGTGCAGGACCAGCGTGCCTGGGATTTACGCCATCGGCGACGTCGCCGGGCCGCCGCTCCTTGCCCATAAGGCCGAGCACGAAGGTGTGATCTGCGTTGAAGCCATCAAGGGCTTGCACCCGCATCCGATGGACAAGCTGCTCATTCCAGGCTGCACTTATTGCTCACCACAGATTGCCTCGGTGGGCTTAACCGAACAGGCGGCGAAGGACAAGAAGCTCGCCATTCGCGTTGGCCGTTTCCCATTCGTCGGCAACGGCAAAGCCATCGCGCTCGGCGAGGACCAGGGGTTGGTCAAGGTGATCTTCGACAAGAAGACCGGGCAACTTCTCGGCGCCCACATGGTCGGCGCCGAAGTAACCGAACTGATCCAAGGCTACGTGATTGCGATGAATCTCGAGACCACGGAAGAAGAACTGATGCACACGGTGTTCCCGCATCCCACCTTGTCGGAGATGATGAAGGAAGCGGTGCTCGACGCCTACGGCCGCGTGCTCAATATGTGATGGCGCAGCCGCCGCGGCGGACGTAAGTGCGGTAGTGCAGGGCGGGTACTATCCCACTAATCCGGTCATCGATCTTATATGCGCGCTTGCCGGAAAAACATTTTCCGCGAGCGCCCGCTCGTCCGCACGCAGATGATCCTTCAACAGGCCTTTGAGCACGGCGCGCAGATCGGTGGTCGGCCTGAGATCGCGGTTCTCATAGAGATCGGCGTTCTTCAGTCCTGGCCAGTCGGCAATCACGCGACCGCCCTTAAGCGCCCCGCCGGCGAGGAGTGCCACCGTCGCGGTGCCATGGTCGGTGCCTTCGGTGCCGTTAATGCGCGCAGTGCGGCCAAACTCGGTCACAACCGCCACCACGGTCTCACGCCACGCCGGCCCCATATTGGTCTCGACAGCTGCGAGTGCGCCGTCAAGCGCGCCAAGGAGCTGCGACAAGCGCCCCTGAGTGATGCCTTCGTTGTAATGGGTGTCCCAACCGTCGAGGGCCAACGCGCCGACGCGCGGCCCGTCGGGCTGCGCCAGGAACTTTGCCGCGGTGCCCGCCGCTTCGGCGAAATAGGCGCGTGCTTGTCCGGCGCCGGTCCCGCCGGGCTTCTGATCCATACCGCCGATCTGCTCGATCGCCATCAGCTTGGCATTGTCCTCGAGCACTGCCGCGAGTTTGAGATCGGAATGGCGATACAGTTCGAGCAGGCGCTGTGCGGTATCGGCGTTCGCCGGGTGCACCCGCTGCGGCTCCCATGACAGCACCGGCGCTGGGCCGCGCACGACAAGAGGCGTGACCGGACCGACGCCGAACGCCTTGCTTCCGCCGGGATCGACCCTGCTGCTTGGCGCCAAAGTAGCCAGCGCGCGATTGAGCCAGCCGCTGTCGCTGGCGCCGGCTTTCGGCAGGCCGCTTTCGAGAACGTCTTGTCCGTCGAAATGAGAACGCTCGCGATAGGGTGTTGCGGCGGCGTGTACCACGATGGCTTGTCTTGCCCCATACATGCGATGCAGGTTGGTCATCGCCGGGTTTAGCGCGAAGAAATCATCGAGCTTAAGGGCAGGGACCTTGCCGTCGAGCGTCAGGGCGCGCTCGCCGCGCAACGCGATCCAGTTCGGATCGCCGACCGGAGCGACCGTGGCTAGGCCATCAAGCGCGCCGCGCAGCACGATGGTGAGAAAACGGGGATCGCGGCCTTCAGCGCGCGCGAGCTTCGGCAGATACGCCCAAGCGAACAGCGCGCCGGAGGTCAGCAGCACGTTCCGCCGCGACGGCGCATGGAGGAGGGGCATAGTCATCTCCGCAGAAATTCCGGCGTCATCAACAGAAGCGCCAAGGCTTGGTTGCGGCTCTCTGCGCGGGCTATCGTGCCGCGCGTGTTGGCCGAAGCGAGCGGGCCGAGACCGCTTTCGACCAGCGCCAGCGGATCGGTCGCGGCGGCCAGCCGGCCGGCGAACTCGGCTGCAATGTCGAGCCGGCGCGGCACGCCGTCGATCCACGCGCCTTCGACGTCGGCGTAACCGTTCGGCGCCGGCGGCCGCCACAGCGGTTCGCCAAGGAAAGCCTGCGCGTTCAACAAACGGCCGATCGGCACGGAGCCCTGAGCACCAGTGACGCGTAAAATTCCGACAATCCAGTCTGCTGGACGCTTGAGCTTGGTGCGTTGCGGCGTCCACGACTCCTCGGCGTTGAGCAGCGTTTTGCCGACCTCTTTTAAGTCGCCATCAGTGTCATTGAACGTCCTCGCCAGTTTGGCAACCAGCGTTGGCGGCGGGTCGTCGGCGATGAAATGGCAAGCAAGCTTTTGCGCGATGTGCTGCGCCGTCGCCGGATGGCGTGCGAGATCGCCAAGCACGCGGCGGCCCTGCTCGGCGCCGCCATCGGAATAGGTTTGCCAAGGACGATCTGATCGCCGGGCTCATGCAGGCGCTTGTCAAAAACAAAGTCGCCGCCGTGCTCGGGCTCGGCGGGCGCGATCCAAGTCCAGCCCGTGAGCACGTTGGCAAAACTGGTGACGTCCTTTTGGGAGTAACCGCCGCGAACGCCAAGCGTGTGCAATTCGAGAATTTCACGAGCCAGATTTTCATTCAGGCCTTTGTCGCGATTGATGCCGGTGATCGAGTCCGGTCCCATCGATTCGACGTTGTCGAGATAGAACAGCATCGCCGGGTGGCTTTCGACCGCGTCGAGCATGTCGCCGAAGCGCCCGAGCACATGCGGCCGAATCGCCTCGCGCTCGTAGGGGCCTGCCGCCGCATTGATCTTTTCGGCCGATACGCAAAAGTGGTTCGACCAGAACCACACCAGACGTTCGACAAAACCGATCTCGGCGCCGACCGCGGCATTAATACGCGCCATCGCTTCGTGCTGAAGCAGCTGTTGCGGCAGCGGCGGCGGTTGGTTCGGCCCTGACTTTGCCAGCGGGACATTGATCGCCGTCGCGTTGGCGATGTCGGAGAGATTGAAGTTCCCGCCGCTCGCTTGCGCCTGTTTTATGCGGCGCTGTTCAAGTTTCTTTTCGGCCCGCCGTTCGGCGCGAAATTCGAACAGCGCGCGCGTCGTCTCGGCGCTCGACGGCAGGTTCGCGCCCGCGATCCGGCCGGCGCCCTGGCGTTCCAGATCTGCAAGCACTGCGCCGCGCGGATCGGCGGAGATTGCGGAAATTGAATCATGCGCAGGTCCGAATCCGAACCGATGCAAAGCGAGCGCCGCTTCCCGCTTCCGATCAGCGGTCATGATGTTCTCCGCGATGCCGAAGATCGCGCGGCATCAGGAAGCACTTTTATTGTAGCAAAACTTGAATCTTTGCGAGTGGAACTAAGTGGAATTTCTTACAAATCGTTCATCAGCGGTCGTATCGGCAGATCGGCTCGATGGGTGCCGGGGCGACACCGCCTACGCCCTGTGAGCCTTGCGACGCAGCGACCTGCCTCGTAAGTATCGCCTGAGGGTAAACTGCCCTTCGGAGCCGTTATGGCCGTTCTGATTGACACCGTGTCGGGCGCCGCAGCGGTACCCCGGCACCCCGAAAAGGCGCATCGGCCGGACCAGCCGGCGTTGCAAAAGCCGGCTTGGATCCGGGTTAAGGCGCCGATCTCGCCGGGCCACGTCGAGACCCGAGACATCGTTCGCGCCAACGGGCTGCACACGGTTTGCGAAGAGGCGGGCTGTCCCAATATCGGTGAGTGCTGGGAGAAAAAGCACGCGACCTTCATGATCATGGGCGACACCTGCACGCGCGCCTGTGCGTTCTGCAACGTCAAGACCGGATTGCCGGATGCGCTTGACCTTGCCGAGCCGGCGCGGGTGGCTGATGCCACGGCCAAGCTCGGGCTGTCCCATGTCGTCATCACGTCGGTCGATCGGGACGATCTCGACGACGGCGGCGCGGCGCATTTTGCCGCAGTGATCGCCGCTATCCGCGTCCGCTGCCCGCAGACCACGATTGAGGTGCTGACGCCGGATTTTTTGCGCAAACCGCGCGCCGTCGAAACTGTGGTCGCGGCGCGGCCTGATGTATTCAACCATAACCTTGAAACCGTGCCCTCGAACTATCTCACGGTGCGACCCGGTGCGCGCTACTTCGCCTCGGTGCTGCTGCTGCAACGCGCCAAAGAGCTCGATCCACGTATCTTCACCAAATCGGGAATCATGGTTGGGCTCGGCGAGGAGCGCAACGAGGTGCTGCAGGTGATGGACGATCTGCGCGCCGCCGATGTCGACTTCCTCACCATCGGGCAATATCTGCAGCCATCGCGCAAACATCATCCGGTGGTTCGTTTTGTGCCGCCGGATGAATTCAAGGCGTTGACGACGATCGCGTATGCCAAGGGGTTCTCGTTTGTGTCGGCGAGCCCGCTCACCCGTTCGTCCCATCACGCCGGCGAAGATTTTGCGCGGCTGAAAGCGCTGCGGGCGACACGCTGAGCCATGCCGGAACTGTCCACCACCAGACGCGTCAGGCATGGCGCCCCCGAGATGTTCGATCTCGTCGCCGACGTGGAGCGCTATCCCGAGTTTGTTCCGTTATGCCAATCGCTCAAGGTTCGGCAACGGATCAAAGAAGGCGGCAAGGATGTTATCGTCGCCGACATGACAGTCGCCTATAAGCTCTTGCGCGAGACCTTCACCAGCCGCGTGACGCTGGACCGGCCGAACATGCAAATCCTGGTGGAATATCTCGAAGGACCATTCCGCCGCCTGAACAATACCTGGAAATTCCGCGACGTGGACAAACACGTCAGCGATGTCGAGTTCTTCATCGCCTATGAATTCCGCAGCCGAACGCTCGGCGTGCTGATGGGCGCGATGTTTGATGCAGCGTTCCGGCGTTTCGCGGCCGCGTTCGAGCGCCGCGCCGATCAGGTCTATGGCACCCAGGCGGCGTAATGCCGGCCATTGGCTCGTCGCCGACGGACGGCAATCCCATTCAAGCGTCGGGCCACGTCAAAATCGGCGCTGACCTGGAGCCGGTGTCCAGGAGCAGCGCGTCGATGTCGAAGGTTGAACGGTGATTAAGATCGTGGAAATGAGTTTTTAGCCAATGATCGGCGCTCGCGCGGCCGAGTTCCTTGAGATAAAGCA
The DNA here is from genome assembly GCA_963791955.1 of uncultured Alphaproteobacteria bacterium. Classification (GTDB taxonomy): domain Bacteria; phylum Pseudomonadota; class Alphaproteobacteria; order Rhizobiales; family Xanthobacteraceae; genus BOG-931. The sequence continues at coordinate 74,405 of CAWBUO010000007.1, read as the reverse complement.
AAAAGTCGAGGTCGGTGCTGAGTTCGCTCAACATGCCCAGCGTTCTCATCGCCTGTTCGGCCTCGATAATGTGAATAAAAAAGCTCTTCTTCTTGATCCGATTTATTTCCGGTCCGCTGGCGCCGGGCTCGTTGATGATCTGCATGATCATTGAGAGCGCCCGCAGTTGCGCCATGAGCGCGGCATTGAAGACGATTTCGTTAAGACGGTTGGTAACCTCAGCGGCATTGCTCGGCACGTCCTCCCGCCGGATGGGATGGACCTGCACGATCATGATGTCGCGCGAATTGCACTCGTAGATGATCGGCCAAAGCGGCGGATTACCGAGATAGCCGCCATCCCAATAGGCTTCGCCGTCGATGATCACGGCCGGATAGAACTGCGGCACGCAGGCTGACGCCAAGAGCGCGTCAACGCTGAGTTCGTCCTGACGAAAAATGCGCGGCTGGCCGGTGCGGACGTGGGTGGCGCCGACAAAAAGCTTAATCGGGCTTCGCTCGCGCAGCGCGGCAATGTCGATTGTTTCCTCGAGCAGCTTACGCAAATGCAATTGATTATGGTTGAAGGATTCAGTTTGGGAGGGCGAGAACATGAGAGCCATCTCCTCAACCATCAGCGCAACCGGGCTGTGGTCGAGGTTCCAAGTGCCCTGCATCTTTTCAAGCCAGGTTCGCCGGATCGGATTAAGCCAGCCCTGTTCGCTCATGCGGCGCCAAAAGCCGTCGAGCGCGGCGCGCCCGCCCGCCGCACCGCCAACGCGAAGTCCGTGCGCCAGGACAGTGCCGTTCATGGCGCCCCCGCTAGAGCCGCTGATGCCTTCAATGGCAATGCGCTCGTCTTCGAGGAACCGGTCGAGGACGCCCCAGGTGAACGCGCCATGAGCGCCGCCGCCCTGCAGCGCCAGATTGATGGTGCGCCGATGCGGATGATGGGAACGGTGTGCAGGATTCATAAACGGCCTATCGTCCCGACGGTCGTCCACCCTGCATCTGGCAAGATGTTTCCCTCACCGGGCCCCAACGACTTTGATGGAAATATTGTAGCAGGTTTGCGCACCAGGAAGTTGATCGGCATCAACAAACGGGCCCTGGGCTTAATTTCACGTAGCGGAGCGATTGACGTGGTCTCAGGCAGCGCCGTTTCCGCTGGTTTGTTGCTGCTCGTTTTTCAGACATCCGTTTCCTCCGCCAGCAGCCGCAACAGCTCAAGCGCCTCGGCGACAGAGCGCAGCCGCACCCTGCTGCGTCCGATTTTGCCGTAGCGGCGGCTCCGCGCGAGGCGGCGGCCACCGCGGCGCGCTGCAGCGAAATAAACGAGACCGACCGGCTTCGCCTTCGAGCCGCCGTCGGGACCGGCGATCCCGGTAATTGCTACCGATAAATCCGCCCGCGAATTTTTAAGCGCACCGGCAGCCATCGCCGCGGCCGTCTGTTCGCTGACCGCGCCATGCTGCTTCAGCGTTGCTGCCGGTACGCCGACCAACGACTGTTTCGCCTCATTCGAATAGGTGACGAAGCCGCAGTCGACGACATCAGAGGAGCCGGCAATTTCGGTGAGCGCTGCGGCGACAAGTCCGCCGGTGCAGGATTCCGCGGTGACGATGCTGAGGCCGCGCGCGCGGCACGACGCGAGCACGCGCGTGGCCGCTTTGCGCAGTTCGTCATCGATCACGCCGCACTCCACGGCAGCCGCACGGTCGCGGTTGCCATCGCGACAATTCCCTCGCCGCGGCCGGTAAATCCAAGCTTTTCGCTGGTGGTTGCCTTGACCGCGACGCGCTCTACCGGGATCTCGGCGATGGCGGCAATCCGTGCGCGCATGGCGTCGCGATGCGGTCCGACGCGCGGCGTCTCGCATACCACAGTGGCGTCGAGATGCGCGATCAAACCCGAACGCGCGCGCACCCGCTCGCAGGCAAAAGCCAGAAACCGGTCGGACGATGCGCCGCGCCATTGCGGGTCGCTGGGCGGGAAGTGCGATCCGATATCGCCGTCGGCGAGAGCGCCGAGAAGCGCGTCGACCAAAGCGTGAAGGACGACGTCGGCGTCGGAATGTCCGCTGAGCCCGTGTGAATGCGGGATGCGGATGCCTGCGAGCGTCACATGATCGCCTTTACCGAACGCGTGCACGTCGAAGCCGTTGCCGGTCCGGACATCGCCAAGCGCCGCCATACGCAGGGCTTCTGCGCGGATAAAATCGTCGTTGGTCGTAAGCTTCACGTTGGTGGTCTCGCCAGGGAAAACGGTGACGCGGTGGCCGGCCCATTCGGCGAGCGCAGCATCGTCGGTAAAGTCCTCGCGACCGGCCGCTGCGGCACGCTGGTGGGCCTCAACGATGAGATCAAAGGCGAAGGCCTGCGGTGTTTGCACCAGCCGCAAGCGGCTGCGATCAAGCGTCTCGGTTACAGCTTCCCGTTCATCGACTCGCTTGACCGTGTCGGCGACTGGAACCGCGGGTACAGCGGCGCGGTGTTCTGCCGCCGCGTCGATTGCGCGTGTGATCAGCGCGCCAGTCAGGAATGGCCGTGCCGCGTCGTGGATGAGGACGAAGTCCGGAGTCGTCGCGCGGAGCGCCTCGAGGCCGGCGCGAACCGAGACTTGCCGGGTGGCGCCGCCGGAAACCGGGGACAGGCCGTGAAGGCCGGCGGTTGCGACGCGAAACGCCTCCGCGTCCTGGGCGTGAATGACAGGTTGCACGGCATCGATACGGGGATGCCCAAGAAAGGCCGCCAGCGCGGGGCGGATCACGGGTTCCCCGGCGATGCTCCGGTATTGCTTTGGAACGTCGCCGCCGACGCGTTGGCCACGTCCGGCCGCGACAATAACGGCCGCAACTCTGCCCGCCATATGGCTTCACTCCGCTCGCCCTTGCGGCATTCGCTTTAGCGCATGTCTGCCGAATGTGCGATCTGTGCCAAGTTCGGCCGTCCTGCCCAAACCGCCAACGCGCTCAATCCACAGCTCAGTGGCGCAATCTGCCTGCGAATTGACTATATTGCAGTGCAGCACTTGCACGCGGTTCAGATTTGACTAAACTATATGCAGAAACGAAGTGACGCCTAATTCGTGTGCAACAGCCCGTTTCAATCAACTTGCCATAAAAGATTGGGCCGTTCTCGGCCCTTTCCGTCATGGCCTCTCGCTTTGTCGCGGCCGAAGGCCTGCTGCTTCCGTCAAAACGTGAGCATCATGGTATGAGGACCGCAGAGCCATTGCTGACCGCTACGCCTGCCGACGCGGTTCTCAACGCGCTGCCGCATCCCGTCATCGTTGTGAGTTCTGACGGCAGGGTGGCGGACGCCAACGTCGCGGCCGAAGCCTTCTTCGAGGTTTCGGTCTCGTTGCTCCGGCGCAATCTGCTGCACGATCTGGTTCCGTTCGGCAGCCCGTTGCTTGCCCTGGTCGATCAGGTGCGGGCGAGCGGCGCGGCGGTCAATGAATACAAAGTTGATCTCGGCACCCCGCGAAATCCCGGCGATCGGCTGGTCGATCTGCACGTAGCGCCGCTCGCAGAGCGGCCGGACTACGTGGTCGTGATGCTGCAGGAGCGCACCATCGCGGACAAGATGGATCGGCAACTTACGCACCGCGGCGCCGCGCGTTCGGTGATCGCGCTCGCCGCCATGCTTGCGCATGAGATCAAGAATCCGCTCTCCGGCATCCGCGGCGCCGCGCAGCTGCTGGAACAGTCGGTCGGTGACGATGACCGTACCCTTACGCGGCTGATCTGTGACGAAGCCGATCGCATCGTGAAGCTGGTCGATCGCATGGAAGTGTTCGCCGACGAGCGCCCGGTCGAGCGCGAACCGATCAACATCCATGTCGTACTCGATCACGTGAAGCGGTTGGCGCAGTCCGGCGTCGCCCGCCACATCAAGTTTGTTGAAGAGTACGATCCGTCGCTGCCGCCGGTGCTGGCGAACCGCGACCACCTCGTTCAGGTGTTTTTGAATCTGGTGAAGAACGCCGCCGAAGCGATCGGCGATAATTCCGGCGGCGAGATCGTGTTGTCGACCGCTTTTCGTCCCGGCGTGCGATTGTCGATTCCGGGAGCAAAGACCCGCATTTCGTTGCCGCTCGAATTTTGCGTGAAGGACAACGGACCGGGCGTGCCGGATGAGCTGATGCCACATCTGTTTGATCCGTTCGTCACCACCAAGCCGACCGGATCGGGCCTGGGGTTGGCGCTGGTTGCCAAGATCATCGGCGACCACGGCGGCATCATCGAATGCGAGTCGCAGCCGCGGCGCACCATCTTTCGCGTGCTCATGCCGATGTACACCGGGGCAGCCAGCGACGGCGCCGCTCGCGCCAGAGAAGATCGATCAGTAGGGGATCATTGATGCCGACGGGAAATATTCTCGTTGCCGACGATGATGCGGCGATCCGGACCGTGCTCAACCAGGCGCTCTCGCGCGCCGGTTATGAGGTTCGCTCGACCGGCAACGCCGCGACGATGTGGCGCTGGATCAGCCAGGGTGATGGCGATCTCATTATCAGCGACGTGGTGCTGCCGGACGAAAATGCCTTCGATCTGTTGTTACGCGTCAAGAAAGCGCGGCCGGATTTGCCGGTCATCATCATGAGCGCGCAGAATACCTTCATGACCGCCATCCGCGCTTCCGAGCGCGGCGCTTACGAATATCTGCCGAAGCCGTTCGACCTGAAGGAGCTGATCGCCATCGTCGGGCGCGCGTTGTCCGAACCGAAGGAGCGGCCGCGGCCTCCGGTCAAGGCCGAAGATTTCGAGTCTATTCCACTGGTCGGCCGGTCGCCGGCGATGCAGGAAATCTATCGGGTGCTGGCGCGGCTGATGCAGACGGATTTGACCGTCATGATCTCGGGCGAGTCCGGTACCGGCAAGGAATTGGTGGCGCGTGCGCTGCACGATTACGGCAAGCGGCGCACCGGGCCGTTCGTTGCCATTAACATGGCGGCAATCCCGCGCGATCTGATCGAATCCGAATTGTTCGGCCACGAGAAGGGGGCCTTTACCGGCGCCAACAGCCGGAGCGCCGGGCGCTTCGAACAGGCCGAAGGCGGTACGCTGTTCCTCGATGAAATCGGCGACATGCCGATGGAGGCGCAGACGCGGCTGTTGCGCGTACTGCAGCAAGGCGAATATACCACCGTCGGCGGCCGCACGCCGATCAAGGCCGACGTGCGGATCATCGCGGCGACCAACAAAGATCTCCGTCAGCTCATTCAGCAGGGGCTGTTCCGCGAGGATCTGTTTTTCCGTCTCAACGTCGTACCGCTGCGGCTGCCGCCGCTGCGCGAGCGCACCGAGGATATCGCCGATCTGATCCGGCACTTCTTCGCACAGGTCGAGCGCGAGGGTTTGCCGCCGAAGCAGATCGATCAAGCCGCGCTCGATCGTCTGCGGCGGCATCGCTGGCCCGGCAATGTGCGCGAACTGGAAAATCTCGCCCGTCGCCTCGCTGCGCTCTACCCGCAGGAAACAATCACCGCCGCCGTCGTCGACACCGAATTGTCTCAACCGGCGCTGACTGTGCCCGGCGACAGCTACCGCGGCGATGAAAATCTGGCAAACTCGGTCGAGCGCTATCTGGCGCGCTACTTTTCCGGGTTCGACGAGGGCTTGCCGCCGCCCGGCCTGTACCACCGCATCTTGCGCGAAGTAGAGGCGCCGCTCCTGTCCGCGGCACTTGCCGCTACCCGCGGCAATCAAATCCGCGCGGCCGATCTGCTCGGCGTCAATCGCAACACGCTGCGCAAGAAGATCCGGGACCTGGAAATTCAGGTCTATCGGACCGGCGGCGCCTAGTTTGCACGACTTGCCCTAGGCCGAGAACCGCCGACGCCTAGGAAATGTCGCAATCGGGCAACATTGTTGTATAAAAGCATCACTCTTAGAGTGATATACAAGTCGTCGGTGGCGCGAATGGCCGGGGCCCATTCGTTCTCTCAGCCGCATCAGCCCCGTTTAGCGGTCCATGACTACAGCCGATCAGATCGCTCCACTCGATCCGGCCGCAGCCGTACCAATGCTGGTCGGCTCCCGCCTGATCGGCGCGATCGCAGTAGGCGCAGCGCTTCTTTCCGCGACGGCGACCTTTCTCGTCCTGTCTGACTTCACGCCGATTGCGCCGGTCCACGAAGTGGTCGTCGCGCTCCTGCTTGGAGATTTTGCGACCGGCCTGTTTCTCTTAGCCATCATCGGACGGGAAGTCTGGACGGTAGTGCAGGCGCGCCGCCGCGGCTATGCGGGCTCGCGGCTGCACTTTCAGATCGTCGGCCTGTTCGCCGTGATCGCGGCGGTGCCGACGATCCTGGTCGCCGTCGTCGCCTCAACGACGCTTGATCGCGCCCTCGACCGTTTCTTCTCGACACGCACGCGCGCCATGATCGAGCAGTCGGTGATTGTCGCCAACGCGTATGTCAACGAACACGCCCAGGCGATCCGCGGTGAGATCATGGCCATGGCTTTCGACCTCGGCCGGGCCAAGCCGATGTTTGATTCCGATCGCGACCGGTTCCGCACCTTCTTCACCGCACAGGCCAACGCGCGCGGCCTCTCCGCGGCGATGATGATCCACAGCGACGGCTCCACGGTGGAGCGCGCTGACGTCAAAATGGACAAAGCGATCGTGCTCCCGTCCAAAGAGCTGCTCGGCAAGATCGGCGAAACCGAGCCCCAGGTCGCGCTTATTCCCGAGGGCGATCACGTCGCCGCCGCAGTGAAGCTACACGGCTACGACGACATGTATCTCTACGCCGCGCGGCTTCTCGATCCGATCGTGGTCCAGCAGTTGCGCGCGACGCAGGAGAGCGTCGGCGAGTACGCCAATCTTGAGGCCCGCCGGCTCGGTATTCAGATCGCGTTCGCGCTGATGTTTGCCGTCATCGCACTCATTGTCCTCTTGTCCTCGGCCTGGATCGGGCTCGATTTCGCCAATCGGCTGGTCGCTCCGATCCGCCGTCTGATCGGCGCTGCCAACCTCGTTTCCACCGGCAATCTCCAGGTCCAGGTGCCGATCCACCGCTCAGAAGGTGACTTGGCCCGCCTCGGCGAGACATTCAACACGATGACCCAGGAGCTGCGCACCCAGCACGACGACATCGTGCGCGCCCGCGATGTGATCGACAGCCGGCGGCGTTTTACCGAGGCCGTGCTTGCCGGCGCCAGCGCCGGCGTTATCGGCGTTAACGCCGAGGGCCGTATTACAATCCTCAATCGCTCCGCCGAACAATTGATCGCGCGCACCGAAGGCCAGTCGCTCGGGCACCTGCTCACGGAGGTTGCGCCCGAACTCGCTGATATTTTTCAAGCGGCGCGCCATGGCAACCAGCGTCTCGCCCAGCGCCAGGTCGCGGTCAGCCGCAACGGTCAGGAACGAAACTTCTCGGTACGGGTGACCAGCGAACAGGCCGCTGAATCCGACCACGGCTACGTCATTACCATCGACGATGTGACCGAGCTGGTGCTGGCGCAGCGCTCTTCGGCCTGGGCAGATATTGCGCGGCGGATCGCCCACGAGATCAAGAACCCGCTGACGCCAATCCAGCTCTCGGCCGAGCGGCTGCGGCGCAAATACTCGAAGGTGATCGTTGAGGATGCCGCCGTGTTCGAGCAGTGCACCTCGACCATCGTGCGCCAGGTCGACGACATCAAGCGCATGGTCGACGAGTTCTCGCGCTTTGCACGGATGCCCAAAGCGGTCATGGCCGCCGAGGACGTGGCCGACACAGTGCGTCAGGTCGTGTTCCTGATGCGCGTCGGTCATCCGGATATTGATTTTGAGGTCGATCTGGCCGCGGAAACGATGCCGGCGCGCTTCGATCGGCGGCTCATTTCGCAGGCGCTCACCAACATCGTGAAGAACGCGACCGAAGCGATCGGCGCTGTGCCGCCCGCTACACTCGACCGCGGCCGCATTGCCGTGAGTGCGCGGCGCGACGGCAAGGATCTGGTTGTCGACGTGATCGACAACGGGATCGGCCTGCCAAAGGAAAACCGCTCGCGATTGCTGGAGCCCTACGTGACGACGCGTGAGAAGGGCACCGGATTGGGATTGGCCATTGTCGGCCGCATTCTCGAAGAGCACGGCGGGCGTATCGAGCTGCATGATGCTTCGGAAAAAGTTGCAGGCGCGCGCGGTGCGTGGATGCAGTTGCGCTTCGCTGCCGAGCCGATCGAGGCTCCCGCCGCGCCGGTGGAAGCCGAAAGAGCGACGGTCTGATCATGGCGTCCGATATCCTGATCGTTGACGACGAGGTCGATATCCGCGAGCTGGTCGCCGGCATTTTGCAGGACGAAGGCCATGGCGCTCGCACCGCCGGTGACAGCGAGGAAGCGCTCGCCGCAGTGATTGCCCGCCGGCCCAGCCTGGTTTTCCTCGACATCTGGCTGCAAGGCAGCCGGCTCGACGGGCTTCAGCTGCTCGACGTTCTCAAGCAGGACCACCCCGAGCTGCCGGTCGTGATGATTTCCGGCCACGGCAACATCGAGACCGCGGTTTCGGCGATCAAGCGCGGCGCCTATGACTTCATCGAGAAGCCTTTCAAGGCCGACCGGCTGTTGCTGGTCGCCGAACGCGCGCTTGAGAACTCGCGGCTCAAGCGGGAGGTCAAGGAGCTCAAACAGCTTGGCCCGCTTGCCACAACGCTGGTCGGGCGTTCGCCGGCCGCCAATCAATTGCGGCAGACGATCGAGAGAGTGGGACCGACCAACAGCCGCGTGCTTGTCGTCGGGCCGTCAGGCAGCGGCAAGGAGCTTGCGGCGCGCACCATTCACGCTTTGTCCGCGCGCGCCAGCGGACCGTTCGTCGTCATCAACGCCGCCGCCATCATACCGGAACAGATGGAGGTGGAGCTGTTCGGTATCGAGGCGGGAAACGGCACGCAAAGCCGCAAGGTCGGCGCGCTCGAAGAAGCTCACGGCGGCACACTGTTTATCGACGAGATCGCCGACATGCCGCGCGAGACCCAGAACAAGATCCTGCGCGTGCTGGTGGACCAGACCTTCCAGCGCGTCGGCGGCACAACCAAAGTCACGGTCGATGTGCGCATCGTGTCTTCGACCAGCCGCAATATCGAGGCCGATATTGCGGCGGGAAAATTCCGCGAAGACCTCTATCATCGGCTCTCGGTAGTGCCGATCCGCGTGCCGCCACTTGCCGAGCGCCGCGAGGACGTGCCCGAACTCGTCGACTATTTCATGACGCAGATATCTCAGATCACCGGCCTGCCCAAACGCAACGTCGGCGGCGATGCGCTCGCCGTGCTGCAATCACACGACTGGCCGGGAAACGTGAGGCAGCTTCGTAACAACGTCGAGCGGCTGATGATTCTGGCCGGCGGCGAGCCCGACGCCGAGATCACCGCGGCGATGCTGCCGCAAGATGTTGGCTCGATGATTCCTTCGATGCCGAACGGCAATGGCGGCGAGCACCTGATGAGTTTGGCGTTGCGCGAAGCCCGCGAAGTGTTTGAACGTGAGTACCTCGTGGCCCAGATCAGCCGCTTCGGCGGCAATATCTCACGCACCGCGGAGTTTGTCGGCATGGAACGCTCGGCGCTCCACCGCAAGCTCAAGGCGCTGGGGATCGACTGACCGACGACGACTGACCGCAGACGCCTGATGTCCCACGACTGATGTCCCGCATAGCCTACGTCAACGGGCGCTACCTGCCGATGCGCGCGGCAACGGTCCAGGTCGAGGACCGCGGCTATCAGTTTGGCGATGGTGTCTACGAAGTCTGTGAGGTGCGGGGAGGGCGCCTGATCGACGAGCACCGCCACATGGCGCGGCTTGTTCGCTCGCTCAACGAACTGCGAATCCGCATGCCGATGTCGCTTGCCGCGCTCGGCGTCGTGCTGCGCGAGGTTGTGGCACGCAACCGGGTCTCCTACGGCGTCATCTATCTGCAGATCACCCGCGGCGTGGCGCGCCGGGACCATGCTTTTCCTGTTCCGGACGTGCCGCCAAGCATGGTGGCAACCGCGCGCGCGCTCAACAGGGCGCGCAATGAAACGCTGGCAGCCAGGGGCATCGCGGTGATCAGCGTTCCGGACAACCGCTGGGGGCGGGTCGACATCAAGACCATTGGCCTCTTGCCGAACGTATTGGCGCGGCAGGCGGCCATCGAAAAGGGCACCCGCGACGCATGGTTTGTGGACTCTAGCGGCGGCGTGACCGAGAGCGCTTCGGGGAACACCTGGATTGTTACCCAAGCCGGCACGGTGGTAACGCGCCCTGCTGACCACGCCATTCTGCTCGGGATCACGCGGACGGTGCTGCTCGAGGCCATCAAGGCGCAAGGTCTCGCAGTGGAGGAACGGGCGTTCACCCTTGAGGAGGCCTTTGCCGCGCGCGAAGCCTTTATTACGTCAGCGAGCCAGATCGTCATGCCAGTCGTGCAAATCGACGATCGGACCGTCGGCGACGGCAAACCCGGTCCGATTGCGACCGCGCTTCGCCGCGAATTCCACGACTTTGCGGAGCGCGGGTAGTGCAAGAAAACTGCACTTCAGGGTCCGAAGGTGGCGCCCGCGGCCACATTGGCGGTATTCGGCCATCAAACTTGGGCTTGCATCCCCTTCCGTCGTACCGTCTAATCACGAGCTTGGATCGCTAGCGGGGGTAGGCTGGTCTTGGGGAACCTGTAGAATGGGCCGAGCGAAGCGCGGCCTGTAGTTCAACGAAGTTGTGATGGTGTGGTTCTCGCTTCGCTCCACCCACCCCATTACAAGGCGCAAGAAAAGACCCGCAGGAAGTGGGGCCTGCGGTACAAGAACGGAAACAACGGCCATGGCAGCCGACCGCTCACAGAATCTGCAAGACACGTTTCTCAATCACGTCCGCAAGGCCAAAATTCCGCTCACCATTTTTCTGGTGAACGGAGTCAAGCTGCAAGGCGTGGTGACCTGGTTCGACAATTTCTGCGTACTGCTGCGTCGCGATGGTCATTCGCAGCTGGTCTACAAACACGCCATCTCGACCATCATGCCCGGTCATCCTGTCCAGCTGTTCGAAGGCGCCGAAGATGCGCCGGCCGGGGAAAAGGTCTGATTGGAGCCGCGCCGTCGCGACACGGGCTCTGACCGGCTAAGCCTTGGCCGGCTAACCTCTGGCGGCTCGGCGACCGGTCACGCACTGGTCATCGAACCGGCGCTGCGGCGTACGGCGGCGCACGCGACGTTTGCCGATCGCACGCCGGCGGCGCGGCTTGACGAGGCGGTCGGGCTTGCCCGCGCCATCGATCTCGACGTCGAACAATCGGGCATCGTGATGCTCAACGCCGTGCGGCCGGCGACGTATCTCGGCAAGGGCAAGGTCGAAGAAATCGCCGGACTGATCAAGACGCATGAAGCCGGCATCGTGGTGATGGATTGCGCGCTCTCGCCGGTGCAGCAGCGCAACCTGGAACAGGCCTGGAGCGCCAAGGTCGTCGATCGAACCGGGCTTATTCTTGAGATTTTTGGCCGGCGCGCGCGGACGCGGGAAGGCGCACTGCAAGTCGAGCACGCGCATCTGACCTATCAGAAAAGCCGGCTGGTGCGCACCTGGACCCATCTCGAACGCCAGCGCGGCGGCTTCGGCTTTCTCGGCGGACCCGGCGAAACGCAACTCGAAGCAGACCGCCGCATGATCGAGGAACGGCTCGCCAAGATCGAGGCCGAGCTTGCCAAGGTCAAGCGCACCCGCGAATTGCATCGAGAGAGCCGCCGCCGCGTGCCGTATCCGATCGTCGCTTTGGTCGGTTACGCGAATGCCGGCAAATCGACGCTGTTCAACACCATGACCAAAGCCCGCGTGCTCTCGACCGACATGTTGTTTTCGACGCTCGATCCGACGCTGCGCGCGGTCGAACTGCCGCACGGTGCACGCGTTATTCTGTCCGACACGGTCGGCTTTATCTCGGATCTGCCGACCATGCTGATCGCGGCGTTCCGGGCCACGCTCGAAGAGGTGATCGAGGCCGACGTTATTCTGCACGTGCGCGACATCTCGCACGAGGATGCCGCCGCGCAATTGCAGGACGTCGAGAATATCTTGCGCCAGCTTGGCATCGCTTCGCGGCGGGGCGCCCACGAAAAGCCGGCGCTGATCGAGGTGTGGAATAAGATCGACAGGCTCGACGCCGACGGTCGTGCGCGCGCGCAAAACCTGGCCGAGCGCCGCCCGGCGGACGAGCGGCCGGTGCTGGTTTCAGCAGCGACCAGGGAGGGGCTCGACACGCTCGGTGCTGCCATCGAAGCGCGGCTTGCTGCCGGCCGCGTTCTGATCGAACTTCTGGTCGAAGGCAGCGACGGCGCGGGCACAAGTTGGCTGCATCGCCACACCGAGGTGATCCGAAAAGAAGTCGACAAGAAATCCGGCCGCATTGCTATGACGGTGCGGGTCGATCCAGCCAAGGCAGACGCCGTGCGGGCGAAGTTTCGCAGCGGGGCACGACACTAACTCGGTTGGTCGGCGCGATGTCCAGCGTTGCGTCTCGAAGATGACGAACCGTCTCTGTCTCTCCTGATCGACGAATCGAACGCGGGAAAAATCACGATGGTGGCGTCAGAAATTCTCTTGCAAAGCTAGAGAATTATTCTTGCGCTTTTGCTTCGTCCCAGAGCGCATCCATTTCGGCAAGCGTAGCATCTTGCGGCGTCTTTCCTTGCGCTGCCAACGCGCGCTCGATTTCCGCAAAACGGCGCTCGAATTTTTGGTTGGTCTGCCGCAACACCGCCTCCGGATCGGCGTGCAGATGGCGGGCGAGATTGACGGCAGCAAACAGCAGGTCGCCGACTTCGGCCGCGGCGTCTGCTTCGTCGCCATCAAGCGCGGCTTCGATCTCGTCGGCCTCTTCGCGGATTTTGCGCAACACCGCGCGCGGGTCGTTCCAGTCGAAACCGACCCGGCTTGCCTTGGTCTGGAGCTTCAGGGCGCGGGTGAGGGCGGGTAACGCTACCGGCACGCCAGCCAGCGCGCCCTGCTCCACGGGCCGGCCATTCGCGGCCTTTTGCCGTTTTTCCTGCGCCTTAATGTCTTCCCACAAGCCTTTGACAGCCTGCGGATTCCTGGCGTTCTGATCGCCGAACACATGCGGATGCCGGCGAATGAGCTTTTCAGTTATCGCCTCGACCACGTCGCCGAACTCGAAGGCGCCTTGTTCCTGCGCCATCCGGGCGTGAAAGACGACCTGCAGCAGCAGATCGCCCAGTTCGTCTTCGAGGTCGCCAAGATCGTTGCGCGCGATCGCGTCGGCGACCTCGTAGGCTTCCTCGAGTGTGTACGGTGCGATGGTCGCGAAGTTTTGCTCCAGGTCCCATGGGCAGCCGGTCTTTGGCGTGCGTAGCGCCGCCATGATTTCGATCAGCCGGCCGATGTCACGCGAAGGCGTCATGACGCAGTCTCGCATTTGAGGGCGCGACGCTATCAAACCCGCGAAGCGCCCGCGACCGTCGGCGCCAAGTGCCGTGCGCAAATCGCGCCGTTATTCCTTGCGCCGACGCGGGTGTAAATCAGGCCTTAATGGCCGCGATTCGCATAAGACATATTATGGAATATCTCCGCTAAGCCCATCGAAAGCGGGCTCGACGTTGAGCGGCACTTCCTTGCGGACCGTTTCATAGTCCAGATCGGCATGGAGGTTGGTCAGGATCGCACGGCGCGGCTTGAGCCGCTCGATCCAGCCAAGCGCATCTTGCAGGGAGAAATGGCTGGGATGCGGGCGATAGCGGAGCGCGTCGACGACCCAGATATCGAGGTCCGCCAGGGCCGCGATACTCTCCGGCGGCAGGCCGCTGAGATCGCATGAATAGGCAAACCGGCCGAACCGAAAACCGAGCGAGGCAATGTCGCCGTGGTCCTGCCGGAACGGCAGCGCGGTAATCGGGCCGCCGGGCCCCTCGATGGTCACCGGCCGGCCGGCCGCCAGGCGATGCTCGCGGACGATCGGCGGATATTCGCTGCCGGGCGGCGTCTCGAAGCAATAGCCGAACCGGGTGCGAAGCACCGCGGCCGTGTGCTCATCGAGATAGATGTCGATCAGCTGCCGCTGCTTGATGAAATACGCGCGCAGGTCGTCGATGCCGTGGATGTGGTCGGCGTGCTCGTGGGTGTAGAGCACGCCATCAAGCCGAGCGACCTTGGCATCGAGAAGCTGCTCGCGGAAATCGGGCGAGGTATCGATCAGCACGCACGTGACGCCGCCGTTGTCGTGGCGTTCTACCAGCAGCGAGGTGCGCCGGCGGCGGTTCTTCGGATTGGCCGGATCGCACGCGCCCCAGCCGAGCGCCGGCCGTGGCACGCCGCCGGACGATCCGCAGCCGAGAATCGTGAACTTCAACGTCATGCAGCGGCCGCCGCAGGCCGCGGCACCTTGCTGAACAAGGCAAAAAAGTTCTCGGTGCTCTGGCGCGCGATCTCTTCAAAGGAGACGCCGCGCGTTTCCGCCAGCACTTTGGCGGTTTCGACCACATAAGCCGGCTCGTTGCGTTTGCCGCGAAACGGATTTGGCGCGAGATACGGCGCGTCGGTTTCGACCAGGATGCGGTCCGCCGGCAGCTCGGCGGCAATGGCGCGCAGTGCGGCCGAGTTCTTGAAGGTCAGGATGCCGGTGAACGAGATGAAGTGCCCAAGCGCAATCGCGCGGCGGGCAAGGTCGGGACCGCCGGTGAAACAATGCAGCACGGCAGGGAAGGCGCCCTGCCCCATTTCTTCCTCGAGAATGCGAGCAGTGTCTTCGTCGGCATTGCGCGAATGGATCACTAGCGGTAGCGCGGTCTCGCGCGCCGCCTGGATGTGGGTGCGAAAGCCGCGCTCCTGATCTTGCCGCGGGCTGCGGTCGTAGTGGTAGTCGAGCCCGGCTTCGCCGATGGCAACAACCTTGGGATTGCGCGTGCGGACAACCAGGTCGGCCGCGGTCACGTCCAATTCCTCGTGGGCGTAATGCGGATGGGTGCCGACCGAGCAAAACACCTCGGCGAAGCGGTCCGCAATCGCCAGCAATTCATCGTGGCGCCGCACCCGCGTCGAGATCGTGACCATGCGTCCGATGCCGGCGTCTCGCGCGCGAGCAACGACGGCGTCGAGTTCGTCGGCAAAATCGGGAAAGTCGAGATGGCAGTGGCTGTCAACGAGCATGTCTTTGCAGCATGGCTATTGCGCCGCACTTGCCGCCGGCTCGACGTAACGCGGAAAAACCGGCGCCGGTGCCGGCAGTGTGGCGCCCGCGGCGAGGCGATGTTTGCCGTCGAGGAACGAAAAATTCCGTTCCGCAGCAGGCACCGCCAGGAGATCAAGCAATTTCGCTGCCGAGGCCGGCACGAATGGCTGCGCCAGGATCGCAATCTGCCGCAACACTTCGGCGGTCACGTAGAGGACCGTGCCCTGCCGCACTGGATCGGTTTTGGCGAGCGCCCACGGCGCTTCGCCGGCGAAATAACGGTTGGCGTCCGCCACGACCGCCCACACGGCATTGAGCACCTGATGCAATTGTTGTGTGGCCATGGCCTCGCGCGCCTTGCCGATCATGACGTCGGCGGCGGCTAGGATCGCCTCATCGGCCGCGCTCAAGGCTGCCGGTTTTGGCAGTAGGCCGCCGAAGTTGCGCGCCACCATGGTCAACGAGCGCTGCGCCAGATTGCCGAGATCGTTGGCAAGATCGGCGTTGATGCGGTTGACGATCGCGTCATGGCTGTAATTGCCGTCCTGCCCGAACGGCACCTCGCGCAGGAAAAAATAGCGCAGCGGATCGACCCCATAGGCCTCCGCAAGCGCGAACGGATCGATGACGTTGCCGACCGACTTCGACATTTTTTCGCCGCGGTTAAACAAAAAGCCGTGGGAGAAAATACGCCGCGGCACGGCGACCCCGGCCGACATCAGAAAGGCCGGCCAGTACACGGCATGGAAGCGCACGATGTCCTTGCCGATCACATGCAGATCGGCCGGCCAGTAGCGGCGAAACATTTCGCTTTCGGTATCAGGATAGCCGACCGCGGTGATGTAGTTGGTGAGCGCGTCGACCCACACATACATCACGTGCCGCGGATTGCCGGGCACCTTCACGCCCCAGTCGAACGTGGTGCGCGAGATCGACAGATCCTGCAGGCCGCCCTTGACGAAGCTCGTCACTTCGTTGAGCCGCTCGCGCGGCAGCACGTAGTTGGGATCGCCCGCGTAAAGGGCGAGGAGCTTTTCCTGATAGGCGGAGAGGCGGAAGAAATAGCTCTCCTCCTCGACCCATTCCACCGGCGTGCCATTGGGGCCGAGCCGCTGTCCCTTGTCGTCGAGCCTCGTTTCGCTCTCGTCGTAGTAAGCTTCGTCGCGTACCGAATACCAGCCGGCATATTTGTCGAGATAAATGTCGCCCCTCTCCTCCATGCGCTCCCAGATCGCTTCCGAAGAGCGATGATGGCGCGGCTCGGTGGTGCGGATGAAATCATCGTTCGAGCAATTGAGCATCTTCACCATGGCCTGGAAGCGCGGCACGTTGCGCTCGACCAGCTGGCGCGGCGTCAGATTTTCCTTGGCAGCCGTCTGCAGCATCTTGCTGCCGTGCTCGTCGGTGCCGGTGAGGAAGAACACGTCACGGCCGTCGAGCCGCATAAAGCGGGCGATCGCATCGGTCGCAATCGCTTCGTAAGCGTGGCCGATATGCGGCGCGCCGTTCGGATAGGCAATCGCGGTGGTAATGTAATAGGGTTTGCCGGGCATGGATGTCTTTATTCAAAAGACGTGGATGGCCGAGCCTCCGCCGCGCCGAAGGGCAAGATTGCTTGCGAGAGCAAGCGCTAGAGCCCCGCAGGCGGGACGAGCCCGGCCATGACGTAGCGGATAGGTATCAACCGCCTGTAGCCTCCGCAAGCAAGCCGAAGACACTGAAAACCAGCGGTTTTCGCTCGAGATTGTACTCGGCGGCATCCTGGGCCGCCTGATTGATCCGCTCCCAGGCGCCGGCCAATTGCGCAAGACGGCCCAGATCGCTCCTGCCATCGTGAACGCGTTGCGACAGCCAGTCATTGACGGTGTCGACGAAGGTGGCGAGCGGCTGCTGATCAACGCCGGCGAGCGCGTCGCCGAGCGCATGCAGAGCGCCGGCGTTGATGGTTGGCAACCGATCGAGTTCACCGAGTGCTCGCTGGCGCAGAGCCAATGCGTCTTCGTCGAGGAAGGTCAGCGCGCGCGCCGCACTGCCGTCGGCAGCAGCGGCAGCGGCCGCAATCTGCGGATCGCCGGCCGATCTGCCGACGGCTGCGGCGAGTGCCGCCGCAACTTCCGTTTGCTCCAGAGGCCGCATGGTCATGACGGAACACCGCGACCGCAATGTCGGGAGCACGCGCGCCGCGGAATGGCAGACCAGCAGCAACAAGGTACGTTGCGGCGGCTCCTCAAGTACCTTCAATAGCGCATTGGCGCCAAAGCGATTTAGCTCATCGACGGCATCGACAATGGCGATGCGCCACCCGCCCTCCCCGGCTGTCGAACCAAAGAACGTGATCGTGCGCCGGATGTCGTCGACGGCGATCTGCTGGCGCAGGACGCCCTTTTCGTTCGGCGTGCGCTCCAGGATCAAAAGATCGCCTTGGGCGCGCGCGGCCATCCGGCGGGCGACCGGATGTGCCGCATCGACTGCAAGCGAAGCCGCAGCCTGCACCTCGGGCGCCGCCGGATCCGGATGAGCGAGGACGAAGCGGGCAAACCGGTACGCCAAAGTGGCCTTGCCGATACCCTTTTGACCGATCAGCAGGAAGGCGTGTGGAACGCGGCTACTACGATAGGCGGCAAGAAGCGCGGCTTCGGTGCCGGAATTGCCGTAAAACGTGTTGGTAACGAATGGCGCCAACGTTTCATCGGTTTCGGAAGCCTGTGCACTCATGAGGCCACAGTCTCCAATTCAACCGATGCGCTGCCCAGTTCGAACTTCTCCTGCACAACGTCCCAGATACGCTGTGCCACCATCTTCTTCGGCGCCTTGGCGTCGATCACGACGCAGCGGCCACTCTCGGCGGTCGCCAGCGCCAAATAGGCTTGGCGCAGCTTCTTGTGAAAGGCGATGTTCTCGGCTTCGAAGCGATCAGCTTTGCCGCCACGCCGGCGGCCGGCGGCGCGCTTCATGCCCAATTCGGCCGGCACGTCGAGCACCAGCGTAAGGTCGGGCTTGAGATCGCCGATGGACACTCGTTCGAGCGCCCTGATGAGGCGCAGATCGACCGCGCCGAGTACCCCCTGATAGACCCGCGTGGAATTGGCGAAGCGATCGCAAATGACCCACTTGCCGGCATCGAGCGCCGGCAGGATGGTTTGTTGCACGTGATCGTCGCGCGCGGCCGCAAACAGCATCGCCTCGGCGTCGGGCCCCAACGGCTTTGCGGCGCCGGACAACAGCACGTGCCGGATGATTTCAGCGCCGGGCGAACCGCCTGGCTCGCGTGTGAGCTGCACGCCTATTCCAAGGGAAGCCAGCCGCAGCGACAGCAGCGACGCCTGCGTCGACTTGCCGGTCCCCTCCCCCCCTTCAATGGTAATGAATCTGCCTCTCATCCCGATTGATCTCACGCGGCCGAATCTCGCCCCGATCCCAATGTATGCGCTAAGCGGCCCTGGAGCGAAAAACTCGAATTAAATAGGCACAATTCCAACGATTTAGGGAGCCATCTTCAACCGCGAGACGAAGACTTGTGAAAAAGGCGCGGTGCGCTTTGCGCCGATTGGAACCATGACGGCATTATAGCTTATTCACGCCAGCCCGAAACAGACCGATCATTAGCTCGGTCGCCGCGTCCATCGCCCGATGCGACATACTTCCGGGGCCGACATCCTCGGCGGCCCGCAGCGGGACTTCAATGGCGAGGCTGTCGCCCCGCCAAACCTTGAGCTTGCCGATGCTTTGGCCCTTGCTCACCGGAGCCGGCACTGGCCCGGAATAGACGATACGGGCAAGCAGGTGCTCGCCCCCGCTTCGCGGCATCATTACCCGGATCGTGCTGGGCGCAATGAGCGGGACGTAGCGCTCGTCGCCGCCAAAGACTCGCGCCTCGCCGACTGTTTGCCCTTCCGCGAACAGCACCCGCGCCTCGAAGCCGTGGAAGCCCCATTCCAGCATCTTGCGCGCCTCTTCGGCCCGTTCTTTGTCCGACCGCGCGCCAGTGACCACAACAATGAGACGTTGTGTGTCTTGCACCGCGGATCCCACCAGATTGAACCCGGCCTCTGATGTCTCGCCGGTTTTAAGTCCGTCGGCGCCGATACCCATGGCCAGCAAAGGATTGCGGTTCGTTTGGCGGATTTTGTTCCAGGTGAATTCGCGTTCGGAGAAATATGGATAGAAGTCGGGATAAGTCTGCATGATGTGGCGCGCCAGATAAGCGAGTTCACGCGGCGTCACCCGCAGATTTGGGTCGGAATAGCCGGTCGCATTAGTGAAGGTCGATTTCTCCAGCCCGATTTCGCGTGCGCGTTTGGTCAGCATCTCGCCGAATGCAGCCTCGTTGCCGGCGATGCCTTCGGCAATCGCGATGCACGCATCGTTGGCTGAGTCGACAATGATGCCGTGCAGGAGGTCGTCCAATGCTATCCGGCTATGGATCGCGGCAAACATTGTCGAGCCATGCGACGGCGCACCGCCCTTGCGCCAGGCGTTCTCGCTGATCACGAATTCCTGGTCGAGCTTGAGGCGGCCCTGCTTGATTTCGTTGAACACGAATTCGAGCGTCATGAGTTTGGCGAGACTCGCCGGCGCGACCAGCTGATCGCCGCCCTTCTCGAACAGAACGCTGTCGCTGTTGACATCCAACAGCAGCGCGTTCGGCACGCTGGTCTGGAACGAGTCGTCCTTTTTGACATTCATATTCGAGGCGGCGTGGGCAACAAGGACGCTTGCGACCAACAAGCCGGCGGTCACAGCCGCCAGTTTTGGTACCGGGAGAAAAACCTGACGACCCACGGCCGGCACTACCGCCTCCACCTCAACGCAATAGGCGCAAAATCCCTTCTCACGTGAAGTTGGCTCACGCAAGGCCGCAGAGCGCAGCTAACGTAAATGCCGCACGGTAATATGAATTCAGTAGAGGCCGCGACCGTTAAGCAATTGGTCGACGCTTTGCGACGGCGCATAGGCAACTGGCCGCACAGCCGCTCCGACGGACGCTGACGATACGTCATCATCCGCGGCGCTGGCGAGCCGGGTATTACGTACCGGTACCGGCGTGCGCACGACAGGAACGATTGATGTCGCGGCGAGCTTGACGCCATAGGGAGCCGGCGCCGGCTCGTCCTGCCGCAGCGTTGCCATCAGCACTCTGTCGTCAGAGCCTTCAACCGGCGCCCGCCCGACATATTCGACCCGCACCCAGGCAGTACCGCTGGCGTGGAAGCCCAGAAGGTCCGCAGTTTTTCGCGAGACATCGATAATGCGGTTGCCGTGAAACGGCCCGCGATCGTTGATGCGCACGATGATGGAACGTCCGTTCGAGAGATTGCTGACGCGGACGTAACTCGGCAGCGGCAGGGTTGGATGTGCTCCAGAGATGCCGTTGAGATCGAAGACTTCGCCGTTCGCTGTCATGCGCCCGTGGAAATCATCGCCATACCACGAGGCGAGGCCAACAGCCTGGTAATTGGGATCTGCCATCGGAACGTAGGTGCGGCCGGCGACAACGTACGGCGCACCGACCCGATAAACGCCGCCTCCCTTGGGCACCGGCTCGCCGTCCTCGACCACGCGCGGACTTGCCGAAACGCCATAGCGCGGATCGACGCTGCTGGAGCAATTGGCGAGTGAAAGGCAAACAGCGGCACAAGCACCGATCGGAGCCAGTCGGCTGAACGCCACCCTCAGTCGAAGCCGCATCGTCCCCGATCCCTGCGATCTAGGTATCGAATCCGAGCGTGGTCAGATTGTGGCGAAATTGGGTGGCAGGGCGCTGATAGTGAATCGAGCATTGCGGGCGCCCGAATAGGGTCAGCATCCCTATTCGGGCAGCTATGACCTATAGTCCGACGATCGGCACGTTGGCGTAGAGCAGGATAAGCAGCACGACGAGACTGCCGATGAAAGCCCCGAAGGTAACGCGTACAAATATCTGCGAGTGGGCGACGAGTTTCTTTTGAACGTACTCAACCACTTTCGTTCCACGTTTCAGCATTTGGCAGCGGTGCCTTTCCTGATTGTTACAAGTTTTTTGGGGGGTCGATAGCCGGCGCGAATGCCCGGTAAGGGCGCGACTAACCATAGGCTGGTTAAAAAGTCCATACTGTCGGCGAACTCAAAATCTGCTTTCCGATAATCCGGGTTCGCGGAGTCGCTGATGCTGCGCCATTATTACGACACAAACCCAAGCCGTCGCGGTAATCGCGTGGGGCGCGCCGTTGCTCGTCAATCTCAAACACAAAACCGTCACCACTGTTTGCTGCAGGAGCCGCTGCTGCGCTGTATTCCGGTTATTTGTTTGGGCGGTTCTGTAAGCGGCCAGCTCTGTTGCCGGATTCTTCGAATGCGACATCCGTTGCCAAATGACCCGGCTTTCAGTTCGCGTCTCACGGCTGCTTATTGGGAACTTGCACGGATACATATCCCCGCTTGCTCATACAGCTCTGCATGGCGGCCTCCAGCGTCTGATTGCCCTGGCCTTTGGCGACAGCCAGAAGATTAATATACGGATAGTTCGATTCAGGTGAGTTCGCTGCAGCGGTTTCCGCCTGACCGCGACATTCCTGGAGAGCTTGTTGGAAGTCCGGCTGCGCGGGTGGCTGGCCGTCAATGCGGTGCCATTCCATGCGCGCTGTTGGCGCGCACGCACACATCACAGCACCCATCAGGACCACGACGAAAAACGAACGCACAAAGTCCCCCCGCGTCGCCAAGCCACGCTCTGCAATCGGACGAACACGCGGGCGCGTTCAGATTGATGCGCCGGACAAAAGTTTGCGTGGCGTTTCGCGCCAACCAAAGCGCCAAAATTTGAAACAAATGCAAGATAAATCCCAGGTCGAGCATTAGCGCCGCTGCAACCGCTGTCGGATAGGTGATTCCCCTAACAGGGGGCCGGGCTCAGCGCGACGCCAGTGGCGTCGCAAAAGGAGCGGGCTATGAAGATCACCACGCTTGCGCTCGGCCTGTTTGGTCTGGCTCTCACACCGATCGCCGCCACTGCCGGTGCGCAGGAAGACCGGGAAGCGTGCATGAACGACGCTTTGACGGTCTGCGGGCAATTCATCCCTGACCGCGGCCGCATCGAGAGCTGCCTGTTCGCCAATCGCAGCCGAATCTCGCAAGCCTGCCAAGCGGTGCTGGCGCGCAGCCAGCCGACCGTGGTGCCGGCCACATTGACCAACGCCCACTGATATCTTTGGGCGCCCGGCGGCGATCCTTCTTCCAGCAGAACGGAAAATTCACTCGCCTTGGCGTTGCATCGTGACCCGGCTCCGAAGCCGCCAACGGCCGGATCGACGCCGTCGAGGCATCGATCGCGCTTTATCTGATGACGATGCTCGAAGGAGTTGAACATCGGGTACGAGGGTACCTCGGCGACATTTGACTATGTCATGCGCCTTCGATAGTGCGCAGCGCAAAGGAAATTCCCCATGCGCGTACTGACGTTAACTAGTGCTGTAGCCGTCGTGTTGCTTGCCGGCGTCTTGTCCCGACAGGCCAACGCTGTGACCGTCGATTATGCCCTGACCTTTACGGGAACCGTCGGAGATCGGGCGAACGGCACTGGAACGTTGGTCGTGAATGAGCCAACGCCTCTGAATTCCTTCGTCGAGAACAGTTACGGAGACCTAGTGAGCCTGACCGCCAACATCGGCGGTCGCACATATGATTTTGTTCCGTCCGCTGTTGCTGTCGACCTTGGCACGAATCAGACCTTCTACAGCATCACGGGTTCATCTTCGCCGGGCGTGCTCGGATCGAACGGTCTGATCGGAACTCTGGTGCTCGGTGGATTCGGGTTCAACATTACCAACAACGGCGGCCCCAATCTCGATGACGGGACCTTCACGATTGGTCGAGGCGTCGTTCAAACGCCAGCGGCCTCCTCGTCGTCGGCTTCTTCGTCATGCGCGGAACAAAGAAGCGTTCCGCCAGTCTGGCCGCCCAACCATCCGGCTTCGTCAGCTGACGCTTAATCAGCCGGGACGCCCCAGCGCTTCTGCCACGGGTTCATCAGTGACGCGATCGATACGGCGATCGATCGCGACGCCAAGCGCGGCCTTGGCGCTACCGTATTCTCGGCCGTCAAAGCGGCCTGGCATCGCCTATCGATAGTTGTTGATGATGTTGTGGAGCATGTCGATCACAGGGCGGCTGTAGACGCCGCCATAGTAAGTCTGGTCGATCCAGTACGCTGCCAAGAGGCCGATGCAGATCAGAAGAAAATTGCGCATCGAAGACATGCCACCCAGGGCGCCCCCGAGGTCGATCAAGCGCCCACCCGTGAAAAGGCAGGGGCAGCTCAGCGAGAATGAAGCTGTCCCCAAGGAACCGCCAACGGGGACAGCTTAAATGTCAGCGGACCCCCGCACGCACATTGAAAGGCGCGAGGAGATTCGCGGCAACTGAGACAAATATCAGTTGGCGTGTGTCTTTCGCGAACTCGATCTGGATCGTGCCGGTATTTCTAACAGTAGCCAATCCCCATGCGTTGCGCATAGTTCTGCCGCCGGTTTTGGGGGAACATCATGGCAAATCCCACGCAGCGGAAGAACTCGGCTTGGATCGATGACGACGTCGATAGCGAGGAAGACCGGCCGCCGGCAAAATTCAATCGCGGTCTTTGCACGGTGGAAAGCTGTTACTGCAAGATGTTTGACGGCGAGTATGAGATCTGCGGCCAATGCGGCCACCACGGTGACTTACACCTGGCCTAATTCCCCCCGGTGCATTGGATGCAAATGTGCGGCCGTTTTACCAACAAGCTGACACCAACAAGCTGGCCTGGGCAGAGATCGTCGCAGTTGCAACACTGGTCGGCGTCTCGTCGGGGCAGCGCCGGCCGCCGGCAGTTCAGAGCCAATCGAAGCGATCGCGCCTGGTGCCGACGCTGGAAGGTGTCGAATACCGGCCGCGGTAATCTGCCGCCTCCCGAGGCGGTCGATTAGAAATGGTGGCCGAGAAAATTTGTCACGTCGAGATGCGTAAGCTCGACGTTTGTGCCGCTGTAGCCCCCCATGGCGAATGACCCAACGGTTTCAGCCCCGTGCGGCAGCTTGTGACCCGTGAGTGTGGCGGATACCTCGCCAGATGCGGAAAATCCGCCGTCATGAACGCTCCAATTTTCCGCATACGTGATCGTCCCGCCGTGAATAGTTGCGGTCCCGACTGAAAACACTCCGGCTGGATCCGTTTCCGTCAATATCAGCTTTGCTCCGTGGCCATGGACAGTGCCGTAACCAGAGACTGAATCGACGAAAGTTGGGAAAAAGCCCGATACGGTCGCCGTGGCATGATAGCTATAAGTGCCGTGTATCCTGCCAGCGCTATTTTCGTGTAAGATCATCTGCAGATCACCTTGCAATGTGACGCTGCCAGTAAAGCCATAGTCGGAGGCCTGTCCGCTTCCGCTTAAATTTCCGGTGAATTGCGTCACATCGCACCTCCAGTCCGGCTCAGCGCTTTGCCCGACGCGCCTGCAGCTCACGGTTGATTTTGCTTAGTCGCGACTTGTGTCAATCCAAAGGCGCAATGATTTCAGCAGGCCCACGATCCGACGTTGATAGACCCGCGTTATTCTCTGTGGCCCAAAAATGGCCACGACAAGAACGACGGAAAGAAATGGTCGACGCGCGACAAGCGTACCAAACATGCAGGCGGAAGCGGCGGCGAAGGTAGATGTGGCGCTGAAAGCAGTGCAAAAACCTAAATGATCGCACCGTAAGGACGGTTCGTGAATCAATATGGTAGCAATCGGGTAGCAAGCCGGTCCCCGGTGGGTTTTTGGGAATGGAATATCGTACTAAGATCAGTGCATGGAAGGGTGGCCGAGTGGTTTAAGGCACCGGTCTTGAAAACCGGCAGGCCCGCAAGGGTCTCGTGGGTTCGAATCCCACCCCTTCCGCCAAATGCCATTGAAATCGTATCATTATTTTCAATTTTCAATTTCTGACCACCGGATTGGCTTAGATCGAAGCCCATCGCAAACCGACCCCCAAGGCGGGCGGTCACCACCCTTCCCGCTTCCGCTCGGTACCCCTTCCCTACGGCCTTTCGGCGTTCGGGCCGGTTCCACCCAGCCGGACCGCGCGCCTATTCCCACAAGCATGCGCAAGGGCTCCGTTTCGGCCGCGGGGCGATCGTGGACCGTTGCGGGGGTGGGTGATCGAGTGCCATGCGCAGCCCCGGCCGAATATGAGCCCCTGAACCTATCCGCGACAGCGCCGCCTGATGTCGCGGTAAGCGCGAATAAAGAACCCGCCTGCCATCACCGGGCAAGGAATGCTGGTGTTATTTTGGGTCAACTGGGTGCACCGCGTGTTGCAGCGAGTGGTCTTGCAGTTCAGTGCTGTTTGGTCCGGCACTTAACCGGTCGGCATTCCCCAACCGTCGCTCTATGCTGCACGGCACTACGTAGACATCCGTAATTGCTCGTCGCACCACGGTTTGTTCCAAGTCTTGGATGCCGCTTTTCATCTATCGCTGCCCGACCACCGGCTTACGGGTTCAGGGCTTCTGTGCCGAAGACACTTCGGAGGATTGCCACGTCTATGAGCCGGTGACCTGTCCGGTATGTAAGCAGATGCATCATGTGAACCCGACCACCGGGGCGGTCTTGGGAGAACTGAGCGAGCGCGAAGAACAAACATCGCGCCACTGACATGGATTGGAAACCAATAGCGACCGCGCCGTATGCCGGCGATCTTGAGTTAGCCGTCATGGAAAAAGACGGTCCGCACACTGTTGCGTTTCCGTGTCGGCGCGTGGTCGGCGGATGGATCGCAGCCGAAACCAACAAATGGATTAAGGTGAAGCCGACCCATTGGCGGGTGTGGCCATCGGCGCCAAAAATAACCTGAGACATCAAGCCCTCATGAGGTTAAGCGGTGTGAGTTGCATCCGGTCAAGTTCGGCAGGAAAACTCTTTTCTACGCAGCGGATCTCGCTGCCTTTCTTGCGAAACTTGCGAAGCAAGCGAACGAGGCGCCTCCGCGGGAATAGTGGCGAGTTGGCCGACCAAGAATCGGGGCTCCTGATCATGCCGCCGGGCATGCGGGCAGAATGCTCTAGTTCAGGACAAATCGCCGGTGGCGGATTTGAGTACTGGTACTCGGATGCGCCGCGGTCGCGCCGTTGGCGAACGCGATCATTCGGTTCCCAGGGGGGAGTGCGCCAATGAGCACGGAGGATTCGGCGCCGCCTGCTGCGCCGGCACCTGGCTATTTAGGACTGACACAGCGAACGATCGAAGTGGACTGGAAGATCGTCGCAAGTCACGGGCCCTGCGTGATTGTGGCGTCACGCAGTCCGGCGTGGAAGGCCGGTCTGCGTTTCGGGGATTTTGTCGTTTCGATAAACGGCATGACATACGATGCTTTTCACTCCGCGCTCCCCATTGCCGGCACAGTGTTCAAGATCGTCGCATGGCGAAAACGTTTTGGGCTATTCACCGTCCTGGGTCAGCTTGGCCCGCTTCCAAAGCACCCTTCAGAAAGCTCATCGGCCTCGCCAACTAATGCGCCCGGCAGGCCAGTGATGAAGACGGAGCGCCCTTTTTTTATGCAGGGGTACATTTCCAAACATCCGGATTTGGAGGCTCTCGATACGCGGCTCTTGAGCCTGCTGTTAAAC
Organism: uncultured Alphaproteobacteria bacterium; assembly: GCA_963791955.1. Classification (GTDB taxonomy): domain Bacteria; phylum Pseudomonadota; class Alphaproteobacteria; order Rhizobiales; family Xanthobacteraceae; genus BOG-931. Next base: position 47,659 of record CAWBUO010000007.1, on the reverse strand, counting down.
CACGAGGGCCCAAAAGGGATCATACCGAAGCGCGTTACACTCGCGCGCACGCTACGCCGCAGCCTAAGCACGATCGACCGCGCGTTGCGGCGATGCGAGCGCGCGGGCGTGCTTCGCGTGGAGAGCGGTAAATCGACTCGCCGATCGAACGATTATTTTGTAACTTGGCCGCTCGATCATACGAGATCCACTGGCTGGTGCGGATAGGCGCGAACAACGAACGGCCGTCTGCGAACGCCCTGTAGACGGTTAGTCGACTGACCGGCAACCTAGGCAAGTCCATTGCGCGAACCTATGCCGATGGCTCGCAGGCTGTCCGACCGCAATTCATCGCCGCCGGAGACACTGCGCCGCCGATACCATGCCTGCGAAGCAGCGCATGGGCGACGCATTGACCGTGTCATTCATGCTGCAGGAAGCGCGTCACAGCTGACGCACAGAATCCATATCTTCAATAGAATCCAAATTTAGTGAATCCGGCCAGCACGACGAGCCGGATGAGCTCACGAGCGTGCTCTCAGGTTGGCTGTCCGACGATACAAGCGAAAACGATGTGAGACGATGACAAGAATGTGGCTCTCTTGAATCGAATTGAATCGCCTTGCTATCACGTTGTCAAATGTTGATGTGCGGCACCGCGCGACGCAACCACATGAACGGCGGCGAACAAAAGCCGATGCAACTGAGAGGCGCCAGGCCTGTTCGCTGGACTCGGGTTCGGCCTGAGTTCGCCACGTTCGTGTCACGGCGGTTCGTCTTTGTTCGTGGGTGATTTTGTGGGTAGGGACGCGGCCCGGGCCAAAACGCGAGTCGCATCAAGGGGCGGCGGCGGACGACTGCTCCGCTTATCGTTGCGGAGCGTCATCAAGACGTGCACATGAGCCTCGATCTCCCTGACACGGTGCTTGCTCGCGGCGATTGGCCAAAACGCTCCCCTGCCCGCCATCACGTTTGGCCGCGGGCGTTGGGCAGACGGCGCAGAGTCTCTTTTCTCGGCAATAATTTCGACGGAACGGTCTTCCGCCCAGTACGCAATATCATCGATTGAAACTTCAAGAGTTCTCTCGAGGAGCGTCGCATCTACCCACAAATGCCCATAGCAACACCGGCGCTCAGTCCCTGCCCGACCACAATGCCAATCCCAGGGATGCTCCTGAGCCGCTTGCTTGCTTCGTCCGAGCGATGCTGAGCAATGATCCGCTTTTCGCTAAGCTCGGATGACGGCCCTCCATCTTCAATCTCCACGCCATCCCAGGACTCATGCGCTGCAACACGGTTGGGGCCGTCGGTAACGGGTGACCCGCCGACATCAGGGTGCGCTCTGATCACCGTCTGCCACAGGTTCGGAAAATGGAGCCCGGATAGCAGGGGTTCGTTGCACGTTTCGACAAGATCACTAGCCATCGAGCCGTTTGGTCGAGCGCTTGGTGTTACCTATTTGCGCGACCATTTCGCATTCTAATCTCTCGCCCTCACTTTTCCATTGCTTGTAAGGCGCAGCACGGCCAACTTGTGTAGAGAGCAAACCAAGAGAAACCAGTAGATGCCCACCAATTCCGCGGCGGCGCGTGATGTTCGCAACCTTTTGCATGGCTACGTCGAACTTAGAACTCACCGCGAGAATGGGCCCACCGTCATCAGCGGCGGTAAGGGCATCTACGTCATGGACGAAAACGGCACGCCGTACATCGAAGGCGCAGCTGGGATGTGGTGTACGGCATTCGGCTTCGGCGAAAAGGCTTTGATCGAGGCTGCTACCGAGCAATTTCACAAGCTGCCTTACTACCACACGCTGGCCTACAAATCTGTCGATCCCGCAATCGATCTGGCGGAACGCCTGACAGCGCTTGTTCCCCTCGACAACGCAAAAGTCTATTTCGCCGTTTCGGGCTCGGAAGCCAATGACTTCCTGATCAAATTCGTTCGCTATTACAACAATGCGATTGGAAGACCCAAGAAGAAGAAAATCATCGCCCGATACAATGGCTACCACGGCGCAACGGCCATGGCGACTAGCCTGACCGGAATCCCGATTAATCATCGGAACTTCGATCTGCCTCTGCCTGGCATTTTTCATGTCTCCGATCCGAATTACTTCCGGTATGCACTGCCGGACGAAACGCCTGTCGACTTCGCCGAACGACTCGGGCGGGAGCTTGAAGAAACCATCCTGCGCGAAGGTCCGGAAACCGTTGCAGCATTCATAGCCGAACCGGTGACAGGCGGCGGTGGGGTTACAATCCCTCCGGCGCCCTATTACCAAAGGATTCAGCAGATACTGGCGCGCTACGAAGTTCTCTTCCTCGATGATGAGGTGATCACCGGCTTTCATCGGACAGGCGAGTTCTGGGGGTGCCAGACCCTTGGTTTCCGGCCGGACGCGATGACGATCGCCAAGGGGCTGACGTCGGCCTATCAGCCGCTGTCGGCCGTGGTTTTGTCTGACGAAATTTATCGCGGAATGGAACTTGGGAGCACGACGCTTGGATTTTTCGGGCACGGCACGACCTATTCGGGCCACCCGGTCGGTTGCGCCGTCGCGCTCAAGGTCCTCGAACTCATCAAAGAACGAAATATCGCGGCGCACGTCAACCGAGTTGCCAACCGGTTCCAGGCGAGGATTAGCGCCTTCCGGGACCATCCGTTCGTAGGCGATGTACGAAGCGTGGGGCTCATGGGAGCCATCGAGTTTGTGTCCGATAAGAAGACCAAAGCCCCATTCCAGCCGGTCGGATCTTTTGCTTCGCGGGTGAGAAATTGCGCTGAAGAGCACTACAAGATGATCTGCCGCGCGCTTCCGGGATGCGACGGCTGTGCATTCTCCCCGCCTCTGATCATCACGGAGGAAGAAATTGACGAAATGTTCTCTCGGTTTGAGAAGGCAGTCAACGACGTCACAGCGCATTACACGAAAGAGACGGGAAAGCCAGCGCCCTGATCTCCCCAGCAATACTGCGCTTGAGCACTTCCATCAGCGAAACCGGAGCGGTGATGTTCGGACTTTGGCGTGCATCTAGTTGACTTGCCAACTAGCTTTGTTTGTCTTGAAATCCAAAGCTCTCAAAAGTTGTCGTGGATTGCGCTTTTGACCTTGTAGCGCCCGGACGGAAAAATGATAGTCGTGGTCGGCTAAAACGCCGTCCCAGTTTCTTTTCGCCGTTATGCGGAGAGCATCGCATTTGATTCCTACAGCTGAAGTCGCCGTTGACGCTGTAACCCGCGAAGTTATTGCTGGCAGGCTGCTGGCCACAGTCGACGAAATGGCGATCGTGCTGGCGCGCGCGTCAATGAGTCCGGTCATCTACGAAGTCCTAGACTTCGCCTGCGGCGTCTGCGATCGCCGCGGCGACCTCGTCGCGCAGACCAACGGCATCACGGTATTTACCGGCACGTTTTCGCAGCAGGTGCGATTCATCATCCACCGCTTTGCCGCCGAGATGAGGCCCGGCGATACCTTTCTGACCAATGATCCGTTCGAAGGTGGCACGCATGCCTGCGATTTTGCCATTATCCGCCCGATATTTGTCGACGGCGCGATCATCGCGTTCGGCATCGCAATCGCCCATCTGCTTGACGTCGGCGGCGCTGTCGCCGGCAGTCTTCCGCCGAACGCGACCTCGGTATTTCAGGAAGGACTGCGCTTGTCCGGCGTGCGGCTCACTCGCGATGACCGTCTCGTCGATGATGTCATTCGGATCATAACGGAGAATGTGCGGCTGCCACATCTGGTTCTGGGCGACGTCAATGCCGAGCTTGCGGCGGTGCGTATTGCCGAGCAGCGAATACAGGAGACCGCGGCAAAGTACGGCGCCGCAACGCTCGAGGCGACATTCGCTTCTCTCATTGCGACGAGCGAAACCCGCGCCCGCGCAGTCATCGCGTCGTTGCCCGATGGCGATTTTGCGGCTAGCGACGTGATCGACGGCGACGGACAAACTGAGGCGGGCATCCCCATCCAGGTCACGGTCCGCATCCGCGGCAGCGAAATCGAAGTCGATTTTACCGGCTCGAGCCCCGCACGTGATGCACCGATCAATTGCAGCCGGGGCGCGCTGGCTTCAGCGGTGAAAACTGTCATCAAGGCTTTGGTCGGCCCCCAGGAGCCGTCCAACGAGGGCTGGTTTCGTCCTCTGACCGTGACGGCGCCCGCTGGCACGATCTTCACCGCTGAAAAGCCCTCCCCGACCGGCTGGTATTACGAGGGGGTGGCCCAAGCCTCCGATCTCGTCTGGAAAGCGCTAGCGCCACTGGTGCCCGAGCGGTTCTCGGCAGGCTCTTACTTAAGCCTGTGCGCGACCTATCTTTCGGGCTCGGGCCCGGATGGACTGTTTGTTCATATCGAGCCGCAAAATGGCGGTTGGGGAGCAACGCACAGACGGGACGGCGCCAGCGGCATGATCGCGATGACCGACGGCGACACTTACAATTATTCCGTGGAGCTTCTGGAGGCGAAGTTCCCGCTGTTGGTGAGCCGGTACGCTTATAATGTGGATGCTGGAGTCGGTGCCGGGCAGTATCGCGGCGGCTTCGGTCTCGTGCGCGAGTATATTATCGAAAGCGATGACGTTGCGCTCCACGCCAGCTATGGCCGCACCGCGACCCGGCCGTGGGGCGTCGACGGCGGAGCCGCAGGCAGTCTCAACGGCATTGATGTGATCCGCGGCGATGCCCGCCGGGAACTGACCCGGCCGCCGCACTTTTCGCTGCAGCGGGGGGACCGCGTTGTCGTCCGCACCGGTGGTGGCGGCGGCTGGGGCGACCCTCGTGCGCGTGATCCGGCGGCCGTCGCGCAAGATGTCCGCGACGATCTCATCACGATCGCTGACGCGGCGACTTGCTATGGCGTCGTGATCGATCCGGCAACGTGGAGAGTGGATGACGCTGCCACGGCGAGGCTTCGGGAGAAAGCGCATCAGAAAGCCCGGCAATGATCAAAGTTGCTACCGATGCCGGCGGCACCTTTACCGATCTTGTCGCCTTTGATGAAACCTCCGGCAATATTTATCTCGGCAAGGCCCTGACCACGCCCAAAGACCCGTCGCAAGGCGTCATCAATTCCATCATCCAGGGTCGCGAAACCGGTCTCTCAACGTCCGAGGTGTCGTTCTTCGTTCACGGCGGCACCACCGTGATCAACGCCATCACCGAACGCAAAGGCGTTCGAACGGCGATCGTGACCACCCAGGGATTTCGCGACGTGATCGCCATTGGCCGCGGCAACCGCCCGGACCTTTACAATCTGCACTCCAGGTCGCCTGAGCCGTTTGTACCGAGACACTTGCGTTTTGAGGCTGTTGAGCGAATTGACGCCAAAGGCAACGTGAGGACGCCGCTCTCCCGGGATTCGATCGATGCCGTTGCCAAGCCGATTGCAGCCGCCGGCGTCGAGGCAGTCGCAATCGCGTTCCTGCACGCGTACATCAATCCGATCCACGAAGCGACCGCCGCCGCTCGGCTGCGCGAGTTGCTGCCAGGCGTTGCGATCACTGCGAGTTATGAGATATCGCGCCAGTGGCGGGAGTACGAGCGTTCAAATACGACAGTCCTGTCGGCTTACGTAAAGCCGATCATCGCTCGCCATCTCCGCAATCTCGGCACCGCGCTCAACAGCGCCGGGTTGACCTGTGCGTGCTACTGCATCCAGTCCAACGGCGGTCTGGCCGATTTCCGGACGGCGGAAGCGTCGCCGCTGGTGCTCGTAGAATCTGGGCCGGCCGGCGGAGTCGCGGGATCGGTCCGGGTCGGCGAAGCGCTCGGCGAAACCGAGGTTCTCTATCTCGACGTCGGTGGCACCACGGCGAAATGCTCGCTGGTCCGCAATGGACGACCGATATTGCGGCCGGACTACAAGCTGGAATGGAGCCGGATCAATCCAGGCTATCCGCTGCAAGTGCCTGTCATTGACATTGTCGAAATCGGCGCCGGGGGCGGATCGATCGTGCGACTTGACGAAACCGGCGGTATCAAAGTCGGCCCGCAGAGTGCGGGCGCTGATCCCGGCCCCGCCTGTTACCGACGCGGCGGCAGGGATCCGACTGTCACCGATGCGGCTGTGCTGACCGGAATTGTCGACCCGCACCGATTTGCCGGTGGCCGGATCAAGCTCGATCCCCAATTGTCGGCCGAGGCGTTTGCGCCAGTCGCCGCCGCGCTCCGGCTGTCGGTTGTCGCCGCGGCGCAGGCAGTCATCAGTCTTGCGGAAGCCGACATGATCAATGCACTGAAGCTCGTCACCATCCAGCGCGGTCATGATCCGCGCGACCTGACGATGGTGGTCAGCGGCGGCGGCGGCCCGATGCATGCGGCGAAACTCGGGCGCGAACTCGAAGTCAAACGCGTCGTGATCCCGCGCTACGCAGGACTTTTCTCCGCCTGGGGCATGCTGACTGCGTGGCCTCGTATCGATCTGCACCGGACGCGGCTGTTGCCGCTTGACGCGGGGTCATTTGCTGCCGTGCAGGAGATATTCTCCGAACTTGAAGGGGAAGCCGTGCGGCGGTTCGGCGTTTCCAAAAGTGCCGTGCGGTTCGATCATGCAATCGAGATGCGGTATGTCGGGCAGGAGCATACCGTCTCGACGTGGCTCGACCCTCGCGCGGGGCTCGATGCGGCGCTGGCTGCATTTCACGCTACGCATGAAAGGACCTACACCTTCCGGCTCGACGGTACCGGCGTCGAACAGGTAACGTATCATCTGACCGCTGAAATCGACACGCCGCGGATTGGGATGCCGGAAATTTCGATGATTGGTTCGGTTGATGAAGCCATCGTCGGGCACCGGGAGTTGCACGTCGGTGACCGCGAAGCTGTCCTAGCTACGGTCTATGATCGGGACCGATTACCGGCGGGCGCAAGTTTTTCAGGAGCGGCACTTATCGAGGAAGCGACGGCTACGACCGCTGTGCTGCCCGGACAGCGCGTCAGGCTCGACCGCTTCGGTCTGCTTCTGATCGAAGAATGCGAATGAAATTCGCCGGCTAACGCGCACGAGCCCGCTTGGCCGTCCCGGCGATGCACCTTTTCTATTCTGCAGCGGTATCCGCTGGCGCGGGCGACGCAGCTGCCATCCCGCCTTGATGGAGCGGCGCGCCCGGCTGCGGTGTCGCGAACGGCCATGGAATTTCGCGACTGCGCGTCAACCCTGACGGCCTGAAAATCAGGATCAACGCCATGATCAGACCCAGCCCGATTTCCTGCGACCCTTCGGGCATGGCCACGTGAGTGGAGCCGAGATTAAAGCCCGCCTCGAGCATACGCAGGCCTTCGACAACTATGGTTACCGCCACGACTCCAACGACCGCTCCGCTGACGCTGCCGAGACCGCCGACCACAAGCATTGAAAGCGTGATGAAGGTCAGGTTCAGAAAAAACACGTCGACCGTGAGCACTCCGAGAAAATGCGCGTAAAGCCCGCCGCCGACGCCGACGAAAAAGGCGCTGACGACAAAAGCGACGAGCCGCACGCGAATAACGTCCACCGCGCAGGACGTCGCTGCGACGTCGTCGTCACGCGAGGCGCGCAACATCAGTCCGAACCGCGAATTCTGGAACAGGAACGCGGAAAATATGGTGAGAAGCACGAACACGACTATCGGCCAAGGGCTGTTCAAAGTGGGAATGCCGATGATCGAGCTCGTCCCCCCCGTGACGGTTTCCCAGTTCGAATAGACGCTGTTGATGATCGCCAGGAAGGCAAACGTCGCGATTGAGGCGGCGATGCCGGAAAGCCGGATCACCACGGCGCCGTAGAGCAGCGCGACCAATGCAGCGAGAACGCCGCCACTAATAACGTCGACCGGAAACGGCCATTGAGCGGTCTGCAGGAAATTCGGCAAGCCCGTCAGCATCAGCTGTTTCCAGTTCGGCTCGCAGGTTGCCCATGCCGCCGCATAGGCGCCGATGCACATAAAACCGATATGACCAAAGGACAGCACGCCGGAATTGCCAATGAACAACTGCATGGCGACGACGACAATCATGCGGGTCAGCATTTCGATCAACGTCGTCTGCAGCTCGTCACCGCCGACGATTTGGCAGATCGCGACGAGGACTATCACGCCGATCGAAAGGGCGAGCAGCGGCCAATATTTGCGTATCATGATCTGGGGCGTGAACTCTTCCATGGTACTGCTTAGACGCGCTGCACGAGCGCTTTTGTCGGGATCAGTCCGCCCGGCCTATACAGCAGAATGAGAATGACGACGGCGAAGACGAAGGCATCGCGGAACGGCCGCAGCTCCGCCGGCAGGTAAGCCTGCAACATGGTTGAGATTAGTCCTACGGTGAAGCCGCCGACGACGGCGCCGGTCAAACTCCCCATCCCACCAATGACCGTGGCGATGAACGCAAACAGCATCAGCGGAACGCCCATGGTGTTGCTCAGTTGCCCGGTCTGCGAAAGGAAGAGCAGTGATACCGCGGCCGCAAGCAGCCCGGAGATGGCGAAAGCCAGTCCAACCACGAAATTGGCGCGCACCCCGAGATAGCGCGCCATGCGGAAGTCTTCGGCCGCCGCCCGCATTTGCACGCCAAACGATGTCTGGCGCAAAAACAGCGTCAGCAGGATCATCAGCGCAATCGTCACCGCGATGGTCACGAGCTGCAACTGTGGAACGCGGAGTTGCCCGATCGCGACTTGCTGGCTCAGATTGGACCACAGGTCCGCAGCCTTCGGGCGGGCGCCGTAAAACATCAGGATGACGTTTTGAATGATGTAGCCAAGCGCAAACGAGGCGATCATCAAAGTCGGGGCCGATGCCCGCCGCAACGGACGGAAAAGCAAAGCATCGGCGAGCAAAGCCAGCACGACGACGATGATGCAGACCGTCGGTATCATGAGGATCAACGGCCAATGGCCAATGAACATTTTCGCGGTAACATCGAGTGACGGGATGATCAACGCGTACGCACCAACGGTGATGAAATCTCCATGGGCGAAGTTTGCGAGGCGCAAGATGCCGAACAGCAAGCCAATGCCGAGTGCCGCCAGCGCGTAGAGGCTGCCCAGGCTCAACGCATCAATGAGATTTTGTAGGAAGCCGATCATGACGACACGCTTTGGCTTGCAGGCGCGTCATGCCGGTCTTGGAAGCCGAAATATGCGCTCATAATGGCGTGGCCCTCGCGCAAGTTGGCGGCGCGGTCATGCAGCTGCACGCGACCGCTGCGCAGCACGTAGATACGGTCAGCAAATTTCAGCACGCGATCGGAGGACTGCTCGTTGATCAGCAGCGTCAATCCCTCGCGGCGGCGGAGATCAATCAGGATCTCGTAAACTTGGTCGATGATGCGCGGCGCCAGGCCTAGAGAGGGCTCGTCGACCAGGACGAGCCGCGGTCGCGTCAGCAACGCACGTGCAATCACCAGCATCTGCTGCTCGCCGCCGGAGAGCCTGCCCGCCGGCTGTCCCAGCCGCTCGCGGAGCTGCGGAAAGTGCTCGAGGATTCGGCGAAAGTCGTCGTTGACGTTGGCGCGATCGCGGCGCTGGAAGGTGCCGATGCGCAGATTCTCCGCAACGGTCAGCGTGCCGAAGACATGGCGCCCCTCGGGTACCAGCGAGACGCCAAGCCGCGAGATCGCTTCCGGAACCATGCCGACAATGACCTTCCCCCCAAGGCGCACGGTTCCCGCCTGCAACGGCACACCGCCGGCGATCGCCGCGAGCATTGTCGATTTGCCGGCTCCGTTCGGTCCGATGATGCAGACGATCTCGCCTTCGCCGACATTAAGCGACACGCCGCGCAACGCGACCAACCGGCCATAACTGACGTGAATGTCTTCGACTTCGAGCATTGCCGGCGAATCCATTCTTTCGTGTTCAACCATGCTCGCCCAGATAAGCGTTAATGACTGCGGTGTTGCGTTGAATCTCCTGCGGCGTCCCCTCTGCGATGGTGCGTCCGGTGTCGAGAACGTGGATCCGGTCGCAGGCGCCCATGATCACCCGCATGTTATGTTCGATCAGCAACACGCCGCACTCGAATTCTTTTGGTATAGCTGCGATCAGGTGCATCAGCTCGTCGCACTCGGCGTCCGACATGCCGGCGGCAGGCTCGTCCAGCAGGACGAAGGCGGGAGGCAGAACCATCGCGCGAGCGATGCCGACCCGTCGCTCGTCGGTGTACGGCAACGAACCGGCGATGACATGAGCCTTGTCGGCGAGGCCTACCCACCCAAGCATATCCATGGCGTAGCGGTGCGACTGCCGGCGATTGAGGCCCAGACCGACGGCCGTCACCTCGACATTTTCCAGGATAGTCATGTCGCGAAACAGGCGGCCGCTTTGGAACGTGCGCGCGACGCCCGCCTTGCGGAAATGGCTCGGCGACCATCCGGAACTATCAGTTCCGCCAAGTACGGCACGGCCGCTGGTCGGGATCTGAAAACCGGAGAGACAATTGACCAGCGTCGTCTTGCCGGCGCCGTTCGGACCGATCAGACCAAACACCTGATGCCGCTCAACCCGCAGGGAAACGTCCGCGATTGCAGTCAGTCCGCTGAACCGAACAACGATAGCTTCGGCACGGAGGTCCGCAGCATCGCTCGGTGCTGGCGCGGCAACCGGAAGTACATTAAATCGCATGCGATTGGACGCCCTCACAGGACCCCGACACGTTTACATGGCCTAGCCTTCATGGCAAACTGCTCCACGCTGGGGCTGGCGAGTTCACGAAAGAGCCAATCGTGGTTTGCCACCCGGTTGGAACGTCGATTGACTCGCTTGCAAGAGCCGTACTTGCAAGAACCGTGCTAAAGGGGCCTGGCGCGTTCGCCTCAAGAACAGATCAGGCATTACCGGGATCAGAACAGGGGTAGTCGCATGAGACGTCATCTAGTCGCTGGCGGGCTCGCCGCCGCAGGCATGCTAATGCTGTTATCGGCACCGCACGTGCGGGCCGCACAGGATATCATTCTTGGATTGTCAGTGGCGATGTCAGGGCCAATGGCCGCGTACGATGACAACGGCGCCAAGATGACACAGGTGTTCATCGACGATATGAACGCCAAAGGCGGCCTGCTCGGCCGGAAGCTGCGCGCTGTCACTGCCGACACCAAATCGGATCGCGCCGAAGGCGCCAAAGCCGGCCAGGAAGTGCTTCGTCAGGGCGCCGATGTCGTCTATGGCACCTGCGATTACGATTTCGGCGCCCCGGCAGCGCTGCAGGGCCAGAAAGCCGGCAAGATCACCGTTTTCATGTGCGCTGAGGATCCGAAAGCCGGTATTGCCGGCATCGGACCGTACTCCTTCACGTCGTCGGTTGCGGCGCAGGTACAGGGCGCAGTGTTTGGCGAATGGGGTTACGAAAAGAAGGGCTGGCGCACGGCCTACGTTCTGCTCGATGACGCCATCGAATACGACAAGTCGGTCTGTGCCGGCTTCGATTGGATGTTCCCGAAAAAGGGCGGCAAGATCGTCGAACATGACGTCTTCAAACAAAACGACGCTTCGATCGCCTCCCAAGTGACTCGGCTACGCAACGCGATCGCCAACCAGAAGGTGGACGTAATCATGTCGTGCACCTTCCTTCCCGGCGGCGGCAGCGCCACGCGACAAATCCGGGCTGCCGGCATCGATATACCGATTGCCAATGGCAGTTCGATGGACGGCACCTACTGGCTTGATGCAGTGCCGAACTTGTCCAACTTCTATGTTCCGGTGCAGGCGTCGATCTACGGTGACGACCCGCGTCCCGAAATCAACGCGCTGATCAAGCGGTACACCGAGAAGTTCAAGGAACCGCCGGTCACGCAGTACGCGTTTCCGATTTACGCATGGCTTCAGCTTTGGTCCAGAGCGGTAGAGAAAGCCGGCACGACCGATGCAGCCAAGGTTGTGGCTGTGATGAACACGTTCCACGATGAGCCGACCATTCTTGGTCCGCGCAGCTTCAGCAGCAAGCTGCACATCCAGGATCGCGCGCCTTATTACATCGTCGAGATCGGCGATCGAAAAGGCAAAGTGATCGACCAATGGCGGATCAGCGAAGCCATCCCACCCGACGTGCTGTACCGGAAGAAATAAGCGGCGCTTTGGTTGCTTGAATGATGCGTAGCGGACGGCGTTCCCTTGGGCGCCGTCTGTTGCGTTTGCGGGTCCCATTCGACACATTTGAGGATCCCCGCAGTCGGAGGAACCTGAATGGTTGCTCAAACAACTACGGCGGGAGGCGTGGACGCCTCGCCATCCTCTATGCGTAACGTGCTCTTGATCGGCGCGTCCCGTGGACTGGGCTTGGGATTGACGAAACTGTTCGCCGCCCGCGGCTGGAACGTGGTGGCTACCGAACGAAGCAATTCCGCCGGCCTAAAATCCGCGGCGGCAAACGCGGCCGGTCGGATCCGGGTCGAGCGCCTCGACATCAACAATCATGACGAGGTCAAACAGCTGCATCGCCGGCTTTCTGACGAGCTGTTCGACGTTATCTTCATCATCGCCGGCGTACACGACGATACGACCAAACCGATCCATAAAGTTCCAGTGCCGGAGGCGGCACGTTTATTCATTACCAATGCCCACAGCCCAATCTACGTGGCGGAGGTGGTTTTCGATCGCCTGAAGCCTCACGGCACGCTAGCGATCATGTCGTCGCGGATGGGCAGCTTGGCGCTGGCACCGACTTACGCCGCTGGTGAATGGGAAACCTATCGTGCCAGCAAGGCGGCCCTGAACATGCTGGCGCGCTGCTTTTATCAACGTCACCATGATGAAGGACGAACGCTGCTCATTATGCATCCGGGCTGGGTGAAGACCGACATGGGTGGCGAGGACGCGCCGGTTGACCTCACCGCCAGTGTCGAGGGTCTCTACAACGCACTGGAGAAGTGGAGCGGCAGTGGCGAAGAGGTCTATGTCGACTATGAAGGCAATGTGCTGCCTTGGTAGCGCGATGCCAAGTCTGTTACGATCGTCGCTGGTCCGCCGAGACTTGGTGACGCTTGACGTTTAGGGGCTTGTTGAAATGAGATTTGCGCCCAACCACCTCTACATAGAAGAATATGTAAAGTGCGCAAATTGCGGCGTCTTGATCTACGAAAAACGTGGAGTCGAAGACTCTAACAAGAATCCCGATCCAATAACCAAGGCCGGCAAAATTTACTGCTCACAATGGTGCCTCGACTGGGAAGAGGCGAGAATGGCGAAGGAAGCTAATAAAGCTTCGGCGGTCGGTTCGTAAGATCGGGGTCAAAGGAATGCAGTACCGGCTGGGCATCGATATCGGCGGGACCTTTACGGATTTTGTCGCCTTCAACGAAGCAAATCGTGAATTAAAGGCCTGGAAGAATCTCTCGACACCTCGCGATCCCATCGAAGGCGTGATGACCGGCCTCAAAACTTTTGGCGACACTGAAAGCATCGCTTCAATCCGCCTCGGCACGACCGTCGCCACCAACGCGCTACTCGAAGGCAAAGGCGCGGTGGTCGCTTATCTGACGACGCGCGGCTTCCGCGACATTCCTTTCATTGGCCGTGGCAATCGCCGCAATCATTACGATCTCGCCTGGGTCAAGCCGAAGCCGTTCGTCAAGCGCCGCAACGCGTTGGAGGTCAACGAGAGGATTGGTCCCTCAGGCGCGGTCATCGAGAAGCTCGATGAAGAGCAGGTCCGGGCGATCGCGGACGAGATGGTCGCCAAAGGCGAGATCGAAGCCGTCGCGGTGGTGTTGATGCACTCCTATCTGGCGCCGGAGCACGAATTTCTGATCAAGAAGATTTTCGCCGAACGCGCGCCCAACATCCCGGTCTCGATCTCTTACGAGGTGCTGCCGAAGTGGAAGGAGCATTTCCGCTCTTCGACCACGATCTGCGACGCTTTCATCAAGCCGGTCGTGAACCGGCAACTTCATTCCATCCGCGACCGGTTCAAAAGCGAGAATGTCGGCGCCAAGATCGTCGTTATGCGTTCAAACGGCGGCGAAATGACGCTCGACGCTGCCGCGGACGCACCAATCCAGATCGCCGTGTCCGGGCCGGCCGGCGGGGTCATCGCCGCAAAGCAAATGGCGCGGCTGCTCGGCATCTCCAACTTGGTCACACTCGACATGGGCGGAACCTCGACCGACGTTTCGACCATTGTCGACGGCCGGGAGAAGTTCACCACCGACTTCGAGATCGAATGGGGCCGGCCGATCCAGATCCCCATGCTCGATATCCGTTCGATCGGCGCCGGCGGCGGGTCGATCGCGCGGATCGACGCCGGGGGCATGCTGGTCGTTGGCCCGCAAAGCGCCGGCGCCAACCCGGGCCCGGCCTGTTATCGGCTCGGCGGCAAGCTGCCCACGGTGACCGACGCCAATGTGGTGACCGGCAGGATCAGTCCGGCCAATTTTCTTGGCGGCAAAATGAGCCTCGACGCTGACGCCGCACGGGCCGCGATCCAGCCGATTGCCAATCATCTTGGCCTGCCGCTGGAAAAGGCGGCGCTGTCGATCATCCACATTGCCAACAACAACATGGTGGGCGCGCTGCACAGCGTGCTGACCGAGCAAGGCCTCGACCCGCGCGACTTCGTGCTGGTGGCGTTCGGTGGCGCCGGCCCGCCGCATGTCAGCGACCTGATGACCGACGCGTCTATCCCGCGGGGACTGGTGCCCAATTTTCCCGGCCAGTTCTCGGCCTTGGGCTTTATCATGGCGGACGCACGCGTCGACCGGCATCGCACCGTGCAGTTGAACTCGCGCTTCTTCGACCGCGAGCGGGCGGCTGCGACCATGTCGGCGCTGGTCCAAGAATGCATCGCCGATCTCACGGCCCAGGGTCACACCGACGTGGTCATCGCCTGTAGCGTCGAGATGCGTTACCTGGGCCAAAACCACGAACTGGAAATCCCTGCCGACGTTGAAACCTTCAGCGACGCGGAAGTGACGCGGCTACTCGCCGCGTTTCACGACCTGCACGAGGCGCGCTTCGGATTTCGGCTGGCGGATCACATCGAGATCGTGAACTTTCTGGTCACGGGAATCGCGAAAACTGGCCAGCTTGGATTTCCGGAAAGCGGCAGCGCCAAGGGTCCCGCCGCTCCGGTGTCGCGGCGTCCGGTCTGGTTTGCTGAAGGGTGGGTCGATACGCCAGTGTATGCGCGAGCCGATCTGCTCGAGGGTCACGCGTTGTCTGGACCGGCTCTGGTGGAAGAGAGCGCCTCCGTCACGGTCTTGGACCCGGGGAAAAAGATGACAGTCGATCGGTACGGCAACCTGTTGATCGCGAGCTGAGTGGGAGCAAAAAGGGCACGCCAATGGACATGGTATCGCTGAACATCGTGGGCGGCATCCTGGCTTCGATCTGCCGTGATATGGGCGTGACGCTGATGCGGACGTCCTATTCGACGATCTTTTCGGAGTCACTCGATTTCACCTGCGCGCTGGCGCTCCCCAACGGCGAGATGATCGCGACCGGCGACTTCTGTCCGGCGATGATCGGCGGTATGCCCTTGTTGATTCGTTCCTGCGTGAACGAAATCGCCGTCGAGGATCTCGAGGAAGGCGACGTCATCCTCCACAACGACCCCTATCGCGGCGGACTGCACACGCCCGAACATACTTTCTTCAAGCCGGTCTTCGTCGACGGCGACCTGATCGGTTTTTCGGTCGCCATCGGCCATGTCTGCGAGGTGGGTGGCATGTCGCCAGCCGGTTTTGCCGGGGAGGCGACCGAGGTTTTCCACGAAGGCCTGCGCGTCCCGCCGGTCAAGATCAAAAAAGCCGGCAAGGACGTCGACGACATCTGGCGCATCCTGCTCGCGAATGTGCGCACTCCCCGTTACAACATGGGCGACTTCCGCGCTTTGATCGCGGCCACCGATCTCGGCGAGCGCCGCATGACCCAGCTTGTTCGCAAGCACGGAACTAAAAATTTTCGCGAAATCGTGAGCGCGCTGATGGACTATTCCGAGCGCCGGATGCGCGCGGAGATCAGCAAGATCCCTGATGGTCGGTACGTCTTCGAGGATTACATGGAAGACGACGGCATTGAGGACAAGGCGTACAAAATTCGCGCCGAGGTCGTGGTCGACGGCTCCGACATGGTGGTCGACTATCACGGTTCGTCGCCGCAGGCGAAGGGGCCGATCAACGCGACACTCGGAGTGGCCTGGAGCGCGGCTTACGACGCAGTCTTGCAACTGACCGATTTTTCCATCCCAAAAAATTCCGGGTGCTTCCGGCCGATCCGCGTGCTCGCCCCGCCCGGCACTGTCGTGAACGTCAATTTCCCGGGACCTTCGGTTGGCGGCAACACCGAGACGCACTGCCGCATCGCCTACACGGTGATGGGCGCGCTGGCGACCGGCCTTAAGGATCGCTCGGCCGCGACTGACGGTGCCTCGCACAGCAATTTTCTGTTTGGCGGTGCCGACAACAAGACCGGCGAGTTTTTTTGCTGCTACGATCTGACCCCGGTCGGCTGGGGAGCCCGCAGCTTTGCCGACGGCAACGACGCGGTCTGCGGGATCAACGGCAATTGTCCGCACATTCCGGTGGAAGTGTTCGAGAACCGGTTTCCGTGGCATATGGAGGAGTTCAAGTTGGTGGATGGCTCCGGCGGGCCGGGCAAATTCCGCGGCGGACTGTCGCTGTCCAAGACCGTCCGCTGTACGGACACCAACATGACTTTCAGTTACATGGCCGATCGCCAGAAAATTCCGCCATGGGGGATTCATGGCGGCATGGCAGGCGGCAAGGCCGGGCTGCTGATGAAGCGAAACGGCTCCGACGAATGGCTCACGGTTGCGCAGGCCTTCAACAAGGCGTCGCCCAGCAAATTCGCCAATGTGCCGATCCGGCCCGGCGATCGCATCAAAATAACAGGACCGGCCGGCGGCGGCTGGGGACCTCCCTCCGAACGCGATCCGAAGATGGTCGCGGAGGACTTGCTGGACGGATTCATCACACGCGAACAAGCCGAAACGGTCTACGGTTACCGGCCGAAAGGCGGCCGCTGACAACCCTTTACATGCCGGCAGGAAGCGATGGGCGACGATTTCTCTGAAGGCGCGGCCTATGTCGATGGCCGCTACATGCCGCTTGGCGAGGCGACGATCCCGATCACCGATTGGGGCTATCGTCGCTCCGACGTCACCTACGACGTCGTTTCAGTCTGGCATGGATTATTCTTCCGCATCGAAGACCATATCGCCCGCTTTCGGCGATCGATGAATGCGCTGCGGCTGTCGCCCACGGAAACCGACGAGGACATCCGCCGCATCCTGCACCGCTGCGTGCAACTATCCGGGCTGCGTGACGCCTATGTCGCGTTCGATTGTCTGCGCGGACGCCCGGTTATCGGCAAACCATACCATCCCGCGAACACGCGCAACTACATGGTCGCGTTCGCACGGCCTTGGGTCAATCTGATGTCGCCGGAAGTGCAGGCCCGCGGCGCGCATCTCATTATTGCCAAGGCGCTCCGCATTCCTGAAGAATCCATCGACCCTACGGTGAAGAACTTTCACTGGGGCGATCTGACGCGCGGACTATTCGAGGCTCATGACGCTGGCGCCGATGGCGCCGTGCTCGTCGACCGCTCGGGCTTCGTTACCGAGGGCCCCGGCTATAACATCTTTTCCGTGACGGCAGGTGAAGTCTCGACGCCGGATCGCGGTTCGCTCGAGGGTGTAACACGGCTGTCGGTGATCGAGCTTTGTGCGGAACTGAACATTCCCTGCCGGATACGGCCGATCCTGATCAAGGAGGTTCTCCAAGCCGACGAGATCTTTATCACCACGACAGCCGGCGGTCCGATGCCGGTTTCGCGGATCGACGGTCACATCATGGGCAACGACCGGCCGGGTCCGTTGTCTACGCAGCTGAAAGCCACGTTCTGGAAGAAGCGCGAGGCCGGCTGGCACGGTACGCCGGTCGATTTCACCGCAGCCGCGTAAGGCAGGCTAACCGGCAAGTGCAAGTTCCGGCGCGAGCAATTCCTGGCTTAAGGCGTCCGCGACGACCGGGTGAGTAATCTGGCCAGCGTAGACGTTAAGCCCGTCGCGCAGATGCGGATCGTCGCGCATCGCTTGCCGCCAACCCTTGTCGGCGATGGCTTGCACAAACGGCAGCGTGACGTTGTTGAGGGCGAACGTCGAGGTCCTAGCGACTCCGCCCGGCATGTTGGCCACGCAGTAGTGGACCACGCCGTCTACGATATAGGTCGGATGCGAATGGGTCGTCGGCTTCGAGGTCTCGGCACAGCCGCCCTGATCGATGGAAACGTCGACAATCACCGCTCCGCGCTTCATGGTCTTGACCATGTCGCGCGTGATCAATCTTGGCGCTGCCGCGCCGGGAACGAGAACCGTGCCGATGACGAGATCGGCCTTGGCCACCAAGTGCGCGAGCGCTTCGCGGGTTGGGAAAATGGTCTTGATGCGCGTGCCGAACTGACCGACCAGACGCCGTAGAGCGTCTGCTGAGCGGTCGACGACGGTCACGTCCGCTCCAAGGCCGATTGCCATCAGCAGGGCGTTGGTGCCGGCCACGCCGCCGCCCAGTACCAGCACGGTGCCAGGCGCCACGCCCGTTACACCGCCCAGCAAAATACCGCGCCCGCCCTGGGCGTTTTCAAGGCAATAGGCGCCGACCTGGACCGACATGCGCCCCGCCACTTCCGACATCGGCGTCAGCAGCGGCAGCGCGCCCGAGGCGCTAGTCACGGTTTCGTAAGCGATGCAGGTGGCGCCCGAGCGGATAAGATCGTTTGCCTGCTCCGGATCGGGAGCGAGATGCAGGTAAGTGAAAAGAATTTGCCCGGCGCGTAATTGTTTGCGTTCGACGGCCAAAGGCTCTTTCACCTTCACGATCAGTTCGGCGGTCGACCAAATCTCGGCGCCGCTGTCGACTATGATGGCTCCGGCGCGCTTAAAATCCGCATCGAAAACGCCGGCGCCCTCCCCTGCGCCCGTTTCAACCAGAACCCGATGTCCATGCGCCGCAAGCTCACGGACCGAGGCAGAGACGAGCCCAACCCGGCCCTCGTGATCTTTGATTTCTTTTGGAACCCCAATCAGCACGGGTGCGCGGCTCCTATGCAAAAAAAACGGAGTATTAGCCCGACGCCAAACTCATCATCTGCGGAAATTCGGGCAATGTCCTGCGGATGTTGCTCGTATTCCCCCAAATTCTGCTTGAACACGCGACGTTCCGCCCGGTATCGTCGAATAATGTCGCCGACTGAGTTCTCCGACCCTTCTCGCCTCGCTCGTCGGTGGCAGAATTCCCCCACTCAAGGTACCTGGCGGACGTCTGCTGCTTCGACGAGGTAGTTTGCATGGCCTATACGATATCGGTCGACACCGGCGGTACGTTCACCGACGTCATCGTTTCCGACAAGTCCGGAACGATGACCATCGGCAAAGCGCTGACGACCCGGGAGCGCATCTTTCTCGGCATGCGTGAGGCGATCCAGGCGGCCGCCGAGAGCCTCAACGTGCCGTTCGCGTCGCTGTTGGCCGAAACCAAACTGCTGATCTACGGCACGACCTACGCCACCAACGCCATCGTAACCAAAACCGTCGCGAAGACCGCGTTTGTAACCACTGCGGGATTTTCCGATACCTTGCTACTTAAAGAAGGTGGCAAGTCCAATCCGCACGATTTTTCCTACGACTACCCGGACCCCTACATTCCCCGGCGCTTCACCTTCGAAGTCGAAGAGCGGATGACTTCAGAGGGGACCGCTTCGGTCGCGTTCAGCGAGGCCCAGGCGCGCAAGGTGGTCGAACAGATCAAGCAAGGCTATTTCGAGGCGGTGGCGGTCTGCTTCCTGTGGTCGATTGCCAATCCCGATCACGAATTGCGTTTTGCCCGGCTGCTCGACGAACTCCTCCCCGATGTGCCGTATACGTTATCGCACCGCCTCATTCCCATCGTGCGCGAATATCGTCGAGCCTCGGCGACCGCGATCGATGCGTCGCTGAAGCCGCTGATGCAGCGTCACCTGCGCGGCCTGGAGAAGGACCTGCACGGCGCGGGCTTTACCGGCGAACTCTTGATCAGCACCACCGCCGGTGGCTGCAATTATGCCGAAGCACTGATTGAGAAGCCGGTCTATACGGTCGGATCGGGCCCGGCGATGGCGCCGATCGCGGGCTTGACGTTCTCGCGGCTCGAGGACCTGGGCGACAACATCATCGTCTGCGATACCGGAGGCACCACTTTCGACGTCGGCCTGGTGCGTGACGGCAATCTCACCTACACGCGGGATACCTGGCTCGGCCCCCACTTCATCGGCGACCTGCTGGCGATATCGGCGGTCGACGTGCGCTCGATCGGGGCCGGCGGCGGTTCGATCGCCTGGATCGACGACGGCGGCCTGATGCGCGTCGGCCCGCAATCCGCCGGCGCCGATCCCGGTCCGGCCTGTTACGGACGCGGCGGAAAGCTACCGACCGTCTCCGATGCGGCCGTGGTGCTGGGCTACTTTGATCCCGACTACTTTCTCGGCGGCCGCATGAAGCTTGACGTCGAAGCGGCGCGACGCGCGGTGAAAGACATCGCCGACCGGGTCGGTTCGTCGTTGGAGGAAACGGCCTACCGCATATTGACGCTCGCCGGCGATTTCATGATGCGGGCAATCCGTGACATCACCATCAACGAGGGCTTCAATCCGCGCGAGAGCACCATCGTCGCCGGCGGTGGTGCCGCCGGTTTGAATATCATGATGATCGCCGCCGAGCTTGGTTGCGAGCGCGTCGTTCTGCCCAAAGTCGCCGCCGCGCTTTCAGCCTCGGGGATGCAATACGCCAATATCGTCGCCGAGGAGACGGCAACACTGGTGACGGTTTCCAACCGTTTCGATTTCGACAAGGTCAACGCGCTCCTCGCCGAGCTCACTAGCCGGCTTGAAACATTCCGGCGCGGCTTAGGCGAACGCGGCAGCGACTACACCATCGAATTTTTTGCCGAGGCGCGGTATCTCGCGCAAGTCTGGGAACTGGAAACCCCGCTCCCCAAAGCGCACTTCAGCGGCCCGGAGGATGTGGCGGCTTTGGTCGCCACCTTCCATGAAGTCCACGAACGCGTTTTTGCGGTCCGTGATGAAGGCAGTGCCGTCGAAATCGTCAACTGGAAGGCGCGGCTGACCGCGAAGATCAGTCATTCCAGGCCAGCCCCGATGTCCGGATTTTCCGACGCTGAGGCAAAGCCATCGTCATCGCGGAATTGTTTTTTCGGCGGTTCGGCTCCGGTCAAAACCGCGGTCTACAAACCGAGCGATATCCGTCCTGGAAGCGTCATCGCCGGACCGGCGATTGTTGAAGAGCCGACCACGACGCTCGTCATCTATCCCGGCATGAGCGCGCGGGTGAGCGGCTTTGGAAATTATCTGCTGCGCGTTGGATGAGGCACGACTGCCATGGCACAATCTGCGACGACGAAGTTCGATCCCTACATGACGGCGATCATTGCCAACAGGATCGACGGCATCATTCGCGAGATGACTAACACGCTCTTGCGCGCGGCGCGCTCGGCGGTGATCAACTCGGCGCGCGATTTCAGCTGCGCGGTCTGTACCGCCGACAACGAGCTGCTGGCCTCGGCAGAAGGTCTGCCGATCCATATTTTTGGCAGCCATCTCCTAACCGAGGCGATGGCGAAATTCCACGCCGGCGACATCCGCGAAGGCGACTGCTACCTCCACAATGACCCTTACTCGGGCAACACCCACGCCGCCGACCACGCCTTCCTGGTGCCGGTGTTTTTTGAAGGCGAGCATCTGTTCACCTCCGTCGCCAAGGCGCATCAGGCCGACGTTGGCAACAGTCTGCCGACCACGTACATGGCGCACGCCAAAGACCAGTACGAGGAAGGCGCGTTGATCTTCCCGGCCGTGCGCATCCAGCGCGATTACAAGATGAACGAGGACATCGTACGGATGTGCCGTTCGCGCATCAGGGTGCCGACTCAGTGGTACGGCGACTTTCTCGCCGGCATTGGGTCGGCCCGCATTGCCGAACGCCGCCTGAAGGAGCTTTGCGAAAAGTACGGTAAGGAGACCATCAAATCCTTTATCACCAATTGGATGGAATATTCCGAGCAGCGGATGATTCAGGCCATTCGAAAGCTGCCGAAAGCCGAGCTCACGACGAAAGGTGCGCACGATCCCCTGGGTGAGCTTCTGCCTGACGGCGTTCCTCTGAACGTCAAAGTGCGCGTCGACCCCGAGGAAGCCATCATCGAGCTTGATCTCCGCGACAATATCCCGAACGTCCCGTGCGGCTTCAACGAAAGCGTTGCCTGCACCAGCGCCGCGGTTTGCTCGGGCGTATTTAATTCGATCGATTCTTCAGTGCCCAGGAATGCCGGCTCGTTCAGGCGTATAAAGCTGCTGTTGAAAGAGGGCGCGGTGTGCGGCTATCCGAGGTTTCCGCACAGCTGTTCGGTGGCGACCACCAATGTGGCCGATCGCCTCATCAATCTCACCCAGCGCGCTTTCGCTGAAATGGCGGAGGGGCTTGGCCTCGCCGAGGGCGGGATCGGAATGGGTGCGGGCCTCAGCGTCGTGTCGGGAAAAGATCACCGCAGCAACGACGAACCTTATATCAACCAGATGTTCATCGCCGAAGCCGGCGGGCCGGGAAGCCCTTCCGCGGACGGCTGGCCAAATTACGGTCTGCCGGTTGTGGCCGGGCTGATGTATCGGGATTCGGTCGAGATCGACGAACTGAAACACCCGCTTGAATTTCGCTACGTGAAGATTGTTCCCGGGTCCGGCGGCGCCGGCAAGTTTCGTGGTTCGGTCGCAGTGGAAACCGCTTTTGGCCCGAAGGAGTTGCCGGTCGAAGCTCTTTGGCCGTGCGACGGCACGCACTATCCGCCCAAGGGCGTTCGCGGCGGCGCCAACGGCGTGACGGCGCGTCACTGGAAAGTCAGCGCCAACGGCAGCGAGGAAGAACTCCCGAACGTGGTCATTACGACCATCAAGAAAGGCGAAATCGTTCGCGGCAACACCACGAGCGGCGGCGGTTACGGCAATCCGCTGGAGCGCGATCCAAAGCGGGTTCTGAAGGACCTGCTCGATGGCTTCGAGACGCTGCAACGCGCCGCCGACGTCTACGGTGTGATCTTCACCGGAACCGTGGGAGACGAGACGCTTGCCATTGATGTTGCGGCAACCAGCCAACGCCGCGCCGCGCTTGCTAAAAGCGCGGCCGCGCGCCACTGAGAGCGGCGCGGCTGTTCGCCAGTACGGTCTTTGGATTGATAATCAGCGCAGCGCCGCGCTCAAGCGCGCGAGGCGGCTCTTATATTCCGCGCGCGCCTTAAGCGCCGCGGCCATGTCGATCTCGACGAACCGCGCAAGGTTGTTCGGCTGCATCTGCGCGATACGATCCATGTCGGCACTGATCACCGTGCCGATCATGGCGTAGCCGCCTCCCGATACCGCGTCGCGATGCAGGATAATTGGCTCGAGCCCGCCCGGCACCTGGATCGAACCATAAGGATAGCCGGCGTCGACGATGTTGGATGGATCAGAACCCGCGCCGAATGGCTGCTTGCGCTCGCGAAAGCTGAGCGGCCGGCCCTTGCGGTACCGATAGCCAATGCGGTCCGCCTCAGGCGCCACCGTCCAGGTATCCTCAAAGAACGATTTTGCGGCCTCATCCGTCAGGCGATAGAAATAGAGGCCGGTGAGCACCCGCAGCTCAAGCGACTTCGGATAGGTGGGCACCAAATCGGCGGCAAGCGCACGTCCGGCGCGCGCGCCAGGGCGGGCGCTGCCCACCAGCAGCTTGTCGCCTGCGGCGAGCTTCCGGCCCGAAAAACCGCCCAACGTCCCAAGCGCGTAAGTCGAGCGACTGCCCAGAACCACCGGAACATCAATGCCACCGGCAACTGCGAGATAAACGCGCGCGCCGCTTTTCATGTAATCGAACGTCAGCCTGTGGCCGGCCTGCACGGCAAAGGACTCGTTGCGCGGCCGCGCCTCGCCGTTGATCTTTGGCGTCGCCTCGGCGCCGGTGATGGCGACGATGGCGGCCGCGCTGAAGACGAGCTCCGGCCCCATCAGCGCGATTTCGAGACCAGCCGCGCCCTCCTCGTTACCGACTAGCAAGTTGGCGGCGCGCAGCGCGTATTGGTCGAGCGCGCCGGAAAGCGGAATGCCGATATTGTAATAATTCGGCCGGCCGAGATCCTGAACGGTGGTGGCCAGCCCCGGCTTGATCACCTCAATGGCCATAGAGCACCTCCACCAGATGCCGGGCGTAACCACCGGGATCGCTGTGAAAAGCCTTCAGGGAAAAATTCACCGGCCGGACAATGAGGTCGAAAACCCCAGCTTCCACCGCTTTGATGTCGCGATCATATTCATCGCGCGCGATCGCCTTGAACTTGACGATGTCGCCCGGTTTGAAGAATGCCAGGAAATCCTTGAAGTAGGGCAACGACTGCGCCGGGTCGTAGATTGGCGCTGGCGTTATCCCGAACATCTGATAACCGCCCGCTCCGCGAACGGAATAGATCGCGGTGAAGCAGCCGCCGTGACCGATGGTCAGTTTCGGCGTATCGGTGCGCGGCCGCAGATATTTCGGCGCTTCGATCTGTTTCGATCGTTCAACGATCTGATACAGCCAGGGAAGCCCGGCGACGAAGCCGACCATGGATACGAACCAGGGTGCGCCGGAGTGTGCGGCAATGAAGTCGTCGATCGATTTGTAACCGTTGATACGCGCGCCGTATTCGATGTCGGTGCTTTTCGGATCCTGGTGCCGCTCGCGAAAGCGGAGCTGCGTCTCATTGGTCCAGGGATCGTTGTAGAGCACCGGAACTTCAATGATGCGGGTCGGCAGTTCCAGATCGGCGTCGCCGATTTGCGCTTCAATCTCCTTCAGAGTCTGCATCATCTTATCCGGATGAATCACATCCGGGTCGAAACGGACCAGATAGGAAGCGTTGGACGGGCAAATTTCGGAGACGCCGGCAATGCGCTGCTTGCCGAGCTCGCTGCAAATCGCCATGCCCTTGAAGAAGGCCTCAAGGGACATTTCTTCGCCGATTTCGGCGAAGACGTGCTCGTCCCCACCAAACGAATAACGGATTCCGCTCATGCGTATCTCCGGTCTTGGTTCCCCTCCAGCGGCCATTACCGCGATCAGGCCGTGAGCAGCCGCTCCAAAAACCCGGTGTCGAACTCTCCAGCTCGCACCTCGCTCAGTTTGGCAAGCCGCTTGTGCAGCGAAGCGGTCGTAATAACTCCTTCGATCTCGAACTCGTCCAGCGCGCGTTGCAGTCGTGCCAGCGCGAGATCACGAGTTTCCGCGTGCACGATGATTTTGGCAAGCAGGGAGTTGTAATAGGGCGGCACGGCGTAGCCGGGATAGATCATGGCGTCGACGCGAACACCGGGGCCGGCGGGCCAAGCGAGAGCGCCGATCCGCCCGGGCGCGGGCCGAAAATTCTTGTCCGGATCCTCGGCATTGATCCGGACCTCGATCGCGGCACCACGCATGGTAACGTCGGCCTGGACGAATTCGAGCGGATGGCCCTGCGCGATCGATATGGTGGCGCGAACGAGATCGATCCCCGTGACCATTTCGGTCACCGGATGCTCGACCTGGATGCGTGTGTTCATTTCGATGAAGAAGAACTCGCCGGTGTCTTGGTCGTAGAGGTATTCGAGCGTTCCCGCACCGCGATATTTTGCTCGTTCGGCAAGCCGCACCGCCGAGGCGCACAGCGCCTGCCGCGTGGCGTCATTGATCGCCGGGGACGGCGCCTCCTCCCATATTTTCTGGCGGCGTCGTTGTAGCGAGCATTCGCGCTCGAAACAGTGCACGACATTCTTACCGTCGCCCAGCACCTGCACCTCTAGATGCCGCGCGCGGCTTAAAAAACGCTCCAGGTAGATCGCGCCACTGCCGAATGCTGCCAATGCTTCGGCCTGCGCCGTATGAAAGTGGTGCTTGAGACTTGCTTCGTCGTTAGCAACGCGAATGCCCCTGCCGCCGCCGCCCGCACTCGCCTTCAGCATAACCGGAAATCCAATGGCCGGGGCCGCAGCGAGGGCGTGACTCTCGTCGACGATCTCCCCTTCGCTTCCGGGCACTATCGGCACGTTGGCGGCTCGCGCGGCCACGCGCGCAGCCGCCTTGTCGCCCATCATCCGGATCATGTCCGCCGTCGGACCGACGAAAACCAGACCTGAGGCGGTGACCGCTTCCGCGAACCGCGCATTCTCGGCGAGGAAACCGTAACCCGGGTGAATTGCGCCTGCTCCGGTTTCGCGTGCCGCAGCAATGATCGCGTCAATGTTGAGATAACTCTTGGCTGCGGGCGCCGGACCGATGCAGATGGCTTCGTCGGCATAGCGCACAGCGAGGCTGTCCTTGTCGGCCTCGCTGTACACCGCAACGGTCCGCAGGTTCAACTCTTTGGCCGCACGGATAATCCGCACGGCGATTTCGCCGCGATTGGCAATCAGGAGCTTGTCGAACACGCGGCAGAACTCAGGTGGTCTCGATCAGCACCAGGGCCTGTCCCGGCTCGACCGGCGCTTCGTTATCGACGAGAAAACGCACGACTTTCCCGCTCATGTCCGCCGTGACTTCGCTGAACTGCTTCATCACCTCCACCAGACCGACCACGTCGCCTTCGGCAACCGGATCGCCGGCATCCTTGTAAGGCGGCTTATCCGGCGCCGGCCGCCGATAGAAAATTCCAGGCAGCGGACTCAAAATTTCGTGCTGCGCCATGCTTGTCGCCCCCTCTCGAACCGCCACCTAATCAAGATAGTCCGCAATGGCAGTTTTCACGGCCTGCGCGACCGCCACGGCATTGGGTGTATCGGAATGAACGCAGATACAATCTGCGCGCACGGACACCTCGCCGCCATTGATGGTTTCAGCTTTACCATCCTTGACGGCACGCAGAGCGCGCCGGGCGGCGAGTTCCGGGTCGACCGCCTCATGCTCGCGGGTCACAATCAGTGAGCCGTCTGCGGCATATTCGAGATCCGCGTAGTATTCAGAAATAAATTCCAGTCCCTCAGCCGGATAGACCTTCTCATGCATCGTACCAACCATGCCCAAAACCGGCACGTTGAATACCTTGACCGCGTCGGCGACCGCCTTGGCTACCTCTGGCGACTTTGCCGCCATCCCGTAGAGCGAGCCGTGCGGCTTGATGTGAAACAGCTTCATGCCTTCACGTTCGAGGAAGCCCTTAAGCGCGCCGACCTGATAGACGATGCAATCGGTCAGCTCTTCGGCCCGCATCTTCATTTCGCGCCGGCCGAACCCTTGAAGATCGGGCAACGATGGGTGCGCGCCGACCTTGACGTTGTGCTGCTTTGCCAGCCGCACCGTGTTCGCCATGACTGTGGGATCCGAAGCATGGAAGCCGCAGGCGACGTTGGCGATCGTGATGTGCGGCATCAAGCCTTCGTCGTCGCCGATCTTATACAGACCGAAGCTCTCGCCCATATCGCAGTTGATCGCGACCGTTGCGTTTCTCGCGGCAGGCATGCTGGCTACCCCTTCGTCCTCATAGTGGCCCGGCCACGGCTCAACCCAGAGAGTGCGTAACGCTATGGGTTCGCTTCACCCGTGTCCTTAAGTTCAATCTCAATGAAGGTCATGACGCCCGCGCCGGCATTGATGACATCGTGCTCGACGCCGGCATTGCGGAAGTACGATTTTCCCTGCTGCAAGCGTGAACGCGAACGGCCGCCGTCGGGGCCGACGAGTTCCAGCTCGCCGTCAATGACCGGCACGACGACGTAATCAAAGGCATGACGATGCCATCCCGTGGCCGCACCCGGCGCAAAGCACCATTCGGTCACGCGTAGATGATCGTTATCGATCTGCACCGTAGGCACCGCTCGATTGTCGCTCATGCCGGTCCCCAAGCTGTCGCGCATCATCCTAGCCAATAGTGCCGACCGGATGGAAGGGTCCGCCCACATCCGCGCTCAGATCGCGCCGGCCGCAGCCTGGGTTAGGCCCGCAGCTTTTGCGTTGCCGCTTCGTCGACGCGCATGGCGTCGTCGATCACCACGGCGTAGACATCGCGGGCCCGCTCTTTGGTAATCCAGCCCTCCGCAACGTCGGCAAGAACGCGGGCGGACGCGCGTTCATGCGGCGGCCCGTAGCCGCCACCGCCGCAGCAAATCGACTGGATAGTTTCGCCATCAGTCAAAGTGACTTGCGCACAGTTCGAGAGCGGCTCGATGACGCCATCCACCCGGCGCTTCAGATGTCCTGCCGGGCCGCCCACGCCACCACCGCGTGCGCCGAGGGCGGCGTTCACCGATCCATCGCTGACATAGGCGAGCTCGACAGAGCAGCCGACCGGCCCGAACTCGACGAACAGGCTGGGCGCGCCGCGGCTTCGTCCGGCGCCCTCGGTGTTGGGCATGATCCTGCGCTCGCTGACCCAGATGGGCTGATAAAGCTCGTCCAGCTCGACGCTATCGATGAAGCACATGCCGCCGTTGCCGACATGCAGGTAGGTCAGCCAGCAGTCGCCGAATGGCGTACCGGGCCCGGCGGTCGAGCCAAGAAACAGCTGGTTTACAAAGCGCTCGCCATTACGCGGATCCACGCCGGAAATGACTGAGGACGATGGCGGCAGGCATCCGCCGCATTCGGCGATACCGTAACCGTCGCCGAGCTGGCCGATCGCCAGGGAAACCGCGTGGGTGAGCCGGTCGGCCACGTTCGTCGTCGCAACCGAGCAGCTGGTCGGGTGCCGGGGAATCCCGGTCACGCTGTTCTCGCGCAGCTTGATTTCGACGCAGCGGAAGCTCCCGGCGTTACGCGGAATGTCGCCGCCGATGCTGTTGAATACGCCGATCAGAGCGGCCGTACCGGTGCATGCCTCGGTCAGGTTGAGCCCGCACGGCAAGGCATCGATATTGTCGCGCAAATCGATGGTGATGCTGCCCTCCTGGGGATGCACCTCTACCGTGGCGACGACGCGGACCCCGTCGCTCGGTGTTCCAGGGATCGCATCGTGGACGCTGACGCCCGTCGCCTTACCCGCCGGCATTTGCCTTATGCGCGTGGCCATCCGTTGCTCGCTGAAATCGAACCACTGGCCGGCGAACTTATCGAGCCTGTCCCATCCCGCCTCACGGCCAAGTGCGAGCACCTCACGCTCGCCGATCCGCGCCGAACCAACCATCGCCAGAAAGTCGCCCTTCCACTGACTGGGCACGCGGATGCGCATTTCGCACATTCGGACGATGTCTTCGATATCGCGATAGTCCTGTTGCACCTTGACGGCGGGAAAGATCAGCGCGCCCTCGGCATACACGTCGATCGCAGTGCCCATATAGGTCGTCGACAGCGCGTTGCCGCAGTCGGCCTGGTGCGCCTTTGTCAGCACGGTGAAGCGGTGGATTCCGTCATCGTCGATCACCGGAATGAGGATGGTGTGATCTGCGGCGTGCGAATTGCCGTGATACGGAGAATTGTGAAGGAACGCATCGCCGCGCTTGAGCACCGGGTGGAATTCCTTCACGGCGCGGGTCATCAGGTTTGGCCCGACCAAGGTGTGAATTGGCAAGCTGTCAGCCGCCGCCAGCAAATCGCAGTCGGCCGTCACGATGCAGCAGGAAAAGTCGCGGGCGCGGTTAAGCACGCCGGATCGGCCGGTTCGATAGAGCGTGTTGCTCATTTTGCGGACGATGCCTTCGAAGCGATTGATCAGAATCGCCAACTCCGCACCGTCGAGCATTTTTTCAGTCATGGCCGTCCTCTTGCAGCGGCGTAGGTTTGTTCCGAGGCGAGGCGGGCGCCACCCGGGGTGACGACAAGGTTGCCGTTGACGCTGCGGATAAAGGCAGCGCCGACATCGATGACGATCGAAGTAAAAGGAGACTCAACGATCGCGGGCCCGTCAATTCTTCTGTTTGGCTCGATGTCGCCGAACGCCAGTACCGGAACTTCCAGCCAACCGCTATGGCGGAAGAACGCCCGCCGCCATTGCGGCATCTCCGCCGGCGCCTGCGCATGGGCCAATTTCAGATCGGGGTGAACGCCGACCGGACAGCGGACGGCGGCGCGCCACGCAATCACCTCGATCGGCGAACGCGGATCGGAGAAAGCAAAGATATGCTCGTGGGCACGATGAAACGCCTGCGACAGGATCTCGACGCCGCCGGCGCCAAACAGCCGATCCGGCTCGACCGCAACATCGATCTCCCACACCTGATGCAGATATCGCGCCTCGACCAGAAAATCGATGTGAACGTCGTGCGACGCCGCACCCGCAGCTTCGGCAAACGCCATAGCCTGCCGGCGCAGATCGGCGACGGTCGCTGCGGCGCCATCCCGGTCGAACTGTGTGGTGCTAGTCACGAACACGCGGCGATACTCCCGGGAGATATCCGAAACCGCCGCACCGAATGCGCTGAGTGCTGCGCCGACTTCAGGAATGATCAGCTGCTCGCAGCCGAGCCTTTTCGCGATAGTTAGTGCGTTTAGTCCCGCCGCGCCGCCACCGCCGACAATAACGGCGTGAGCCGGGTCGATGCCCTGATTGACGGTGATGTCGGAGATCGCTTGCACCATATTCTCCGACCAGACCGACATGATGGCGTCCGCGGCCGCTTCGAGGGTCATGGCAAACGGACCGGCTACGTCGCGATGAACGGCCGCCATGGCGGCATTGCGATCGAGCCTGATGCGTCCGCCAAGGAAGAACGACGGATCGATATAGCCGAGTACCAGAGCGGCGTCGGTCACCGTGGCGTATTGGCCGCCGGCTGCATAGCAGGCCGGACCCGGCACCGCGCCGGCGCTTTGCGGGCCGACGCGCAGCACCCTGCCCTCTTCGACCCAGGCGATGCTGCCGCCGCCGGCACCGATGCTGCGCACGTCCACCGAAGGAAAGCCGGTGAGATCGCTCTGCAAGGGGCGACCAAGCCAAGTCTCGTGGGTGAATGGCACGCGCCCCTGGCGCACCAGCGACACGTCGAACGTCGTTCCGCCGGTATCGAATATGATCGCATCTTTGTTTGGCGTATCGGCAACCGCGAGCCGGGCGCCCGCAATCGGCGCCATCGACGGTCCTGAATTGATTGCGAGGATCGGCGCGCGCTGAACTTCTTCGATATCCACCATGCCGCCTTGCGACGTCAGCACCAAAACGCGCCCGCCAAAACCAGCTTCGCGCATCGACTGCGTCAGGCCGGCAAGGTAGCGATTCATCAACGGCTTGAGCGACGCATCGAGCGCCGCCGAAATTGCGCGGCGGTATTCGCGCAGCGCAGGATTCAGCTGATGCGAAAGCGTAATCGGCACGCCAGGCAGGCGCGTGGCGAGGATCTCACCGACGCGGCGCTCGTGCGCGGGATGCAGTACCGACCAGAGCAGACAAACCGCCACCGCCTCTACCCCGCGCTGGAGGAGTTGATCGGCGATTGCTTCGACTGCGGCTTCATCGAGCGGCCGCTTTATCTCACCCGACGCTAGTACACGCTCAGGCACTTCAAATGTGAGCGCGCGCGGGATGTACGGATCGGGATAAGGGACCGCATGATTGAAGGGCTCGCGGCGTCCGCCTTCGCGCAGCACCAAGATGTCGGGATGGCCGCTGGTGACCAGCAACGCCGTCTTTGCGGTCTTTTTTGTAACGATCGCATTGATGGCGTGGGTGGTGCCATGAATAAAAATATCGCCTCGGCCGAGCAGCGTGCGGCGATCGATCTGAAACTGTTTGGCGGCAATCTCGAAGGCGTCGAGCACGCCCTTGACCGGCTCACTGGGTACGGTTGCTGCCTTGAACATCTGAATGTGCCCCGTCTCACCCTCGATGATGAGATCGGTGAAGGTGCCGCCGGTATCGGTTGCAAAACGCATTGTTGTTTTCTGCCCTGTCAGCCGTGCGGTCAGTAGGCCGACCAGCCGCGATCAACAAAAAGTACGGCGCCGGTCACCGAGTCCGCGTCGGGGGATGCGAGAAATACTGCGCTGCCCGCGAGCTCATCGGGCTTCAGCCAGCCGCCCGGGCCGCCGAAGCGTTCATCGACGCGCTGCAGGTATTCCGCATCGGTCTTTCGGGCCTCCTCGTTCATGGGCGTCTCGATCCAGCCAGGAGCAATCGCATTGACCTGGATGTTTCGATCGCGCAGCTCGAGCGCAAGCGACTTCGTCACCAGCACGATCGCGCCTTTGGTGCCGCAATAGACCGCGGAGTCGGGATAACCGTCGTGTCCGAAGATCGAGCCGATGTTGATGATCTTGCCATG
Organism: uncultured Alphaproteobacteria bacterium; assembly: GCA_963791955.1. Lineage (GTDB taxonomy): Bacteria > Pseudomonadota > Alphaproteobacteria > Rhizobiales > Xanthobacteraceae > BOG-931. Next base: position 15,477 of record CAWBUO010000007.1, on the reverse strand, counting down.
CCCCTGGCGCTCGAAAAGGGGCAGAACGCTCTGGCAGAGGAAGAAGACGCCCTTGAGATTGGTGTTGATCATGGCATCGAACGCGGCCTCAGTCGTCTGGCCAAGCCGCGACATCAGGTAAACGCCGGCGTTGTTGAGCAGGATGTGCACGGTGCCATAGGCATCGACGACTTGCGCCACCGCAGCGTCGATCTGATCGCTGTGCCCGATGTCGGCCTGCACCGCGATCGCCTCGCCGCCGGACGCACGAATGGAGTCGACGACCGCAGCCGCCTTAGTTCGGTCGCGATTGACAATCGCGACTTTGGCGCCTTCCGCTGCGAAGCGCCGCGAGAAAGCTTCCCCGATCCCCTGCGAACCGCCAGTAATAATAGCGACGCGATCCTTGAGCCTCATGCCCGCCACACCTTGCGCGAGCGCAATGTCGTGACGCTCGCGACGCCGCCCCCCGGCCGAGGCGGATACGATCTCCATGATCGCAATTTGCCTGCAAAGCTTTTCATAGGTCGCCCGCATTGACAAGGCAGCAAGCGCGCCGCTGAAAGTGATGCGACCAAACAATAAGCGGGGCCTGACCACGCAGGCGGCCCAAGGCAGCCAAGCTTGACATGCCCCGGCACAATGCGACTATCCGAACACGCGGTGCGCTACCGAACCGCATGGAATGCGGACTGCATCGCACCCCACGCTTCGGCTAATCCGGAGATCGACCGTGACCGTCGCCGCCAACTCGGCTTTCAGCCGTGACATCGCCCGCGTTCTGCATCCCTACACCCATCTCAAGAAGCATGAGCAGAACGGTCCGCTTATCATCGCTCGCGGTGAGGGAATTCGCGTCATCGATGAGGACGGCAAGTCGTACATCGACGGGTTGGCAGGCCTGTGGTGCGTCTCGCTCGGCTTTAGCGAGCCGCGGCTTGTCGAGGCGGCCCGGCGGCAGCTTGCAACACTGCCCTACTACCACTCATTCGCGCACAAATCACACGAGCCGAATATCGATCTTGCCGATCGTATTCTAGCGATCCTTCCGGTGCCGATGTCGAAAGTATTTTTCAACACTTCGGGATCGGAGGCCAATGACAGCGCCGTCAAGATGGTCTGGTACTACAACAACGCGCGGGGGCTTTACCGCAAGAAGAAGATCATTTCGCGAGTCAAGGGCTATCACGGCGTCACCATCGCCGCCGCGAGCCTCACCGGGCTTCCGAACAATCATCGCGATTTTGACCTGCCGATCGCGCGAATCCGGCACGCGGACTGTCCGCATCATTACCGCTTCGCGAAGCCGGGCGAGAGCGAAGAAGACTTCTCCACGCGGCTTGCGGAAAGCCTCGAAGCGCAGATCGTGCGCGAGGATCCTGAAACCGTCGCTGCTTTCATCGCCGAGCCGGTGATGGGTGCCGGCGGCGTTATCGTGCCGCCGAAAGGCTATTTCGACAAAATCCAGAAGGTGCTCAAGAAATATAACGTGTTGTTCATCGTCGACGAGGTGATTTGCGGCTTCGGCCGCACCGGCAACATGTTTGGCATCGAAACCTTCGATCTCAAGCCGGACATCATCACAATAGCGAAAGCCATGTCGTCCGGCTACCAGCCGATCTCAGCCACCGTCATCAACGAAGATATTTATCAGGCGCTGGTGAGCCAGAGCGAGAAGATCGGCGTGTTTGCTCATGGCTTCACCTACTCCGCTCATCCAGTCGCTTGCGCCGTCGCGCTCGAAACGCTCAAGATCTACGAGGAGCGCAAGATATTGGACCACGTCCGTGCGTTGACGCCGGTATTTCAGGGACGGCTCCACAATCTCGCGTCAGACCCGTTGGTCGGGGAAGCGCGTGGTATTGGCCTCATTGGTGCCATCGAGTTGGTCCGCGACAAAGCAACTAAAGCGCCGTTCGAAACAGTAGCCGGCGTCGGACTATTGGGTGCGGAACTTGCCCAACGGGAGGGCTTGATCCTACGTGCAATGGGCGACAGCCTGGCGCTTTGTCCGCCGCTCATCATCACCAAGCCTGAGATCAACGAGGTGTTCGATCGCCTCGAGCGCACGCTTGAGCAGATCCATAGCGAGATTAAGCAGCGCGGATTGTTGTAAGCGGACGCGGGAATTTATCGACCCTGCTTGCAGAGGACGGTCTGGTCTGCCGCCAGGTAAACGCAGCGAGCAATTAAGGGGGGTGGAGCGATGAAACTAAAGGATCGCGTCGCGATCGTTACTGGAGGATCGCAAGGTATCGGCGAAGCAATCGCGGTGCGCTACGCACAGGAGGGCGCCAAAGTCGCGGTCGTCTATCACGCCAATGATAAGGTGGCGAAACAAACCGTTGACAAGATAACGTCGGCAGGCGGCGTTGCCCGCGCAGTCAAGGCCGACTGCTCCAAAATTCCTCAGATCGAACAGATGGTGGCAGAGGTGCGCAACGCCTTCGGCAGCGTGCATATTCTGGTGAACAACGCCGGCGTATTTCGCACCGTGCCGGTGTCCGAAACCACGGAAGCGATATGGGACGAACAGCTCGACCTGAACCTGAAGGGCGCGTTCTTCTGCGTGAAGGCGGTGCTTCCTGAATTTATGAAAAACGGCGGCGGCAAGGTCATCAACATTACGTCGATCGCCGGCGTCGGCGCCTTCCCCAACTGTCCGGCATACTGCGCATCGAAGGGCGGGCTGGAAATCCTGACCAAGGCGCTGGCGACCGAGCTCGGCCGGCACAAGATCAACGTCAACTCGCTGGCGCCCGGAAACGTCGCGACGCCGCTCAATGCGCATCTGCGCGGCCCCGGCAACGAGGCCTATCTTAGCCTGATGCGGACCATGACCCCGACTGGCCGAGATTTCCTCTCACCCGATGAAATGACCGGCGCCGCGGTCTTCCTTGCGTCGGACGACTCCTCCGGCATGCATGGAGCAACCGTCCTAGTCGATGCCGGATGGGCCGCCTGGTGAGGATTTCCGCCTAAATACGAGCGATCCGCTGCTCTGCGAACTGCCGATGCTGACAATGGTGCAGACGCGATCACCGCGATCCTGGAATTGTTCGAAAAAGTCACCATAACGCCCACGCTTGCCCGTCGAACTCAAAGTACACGGCCGCCTTGCGCAGCCAGGGGAAGTCCCCAAAGTCTATATGGGGTAATGGTTGCGGGTAGGATTAGAGCCTGCGACATTCAGATTATGAGCCTGACGAGTTAGTTAAGGGCTAGTACAGCCGTTGTCCCTCGTGAACGCGCCGGAGTTACCGTCGCCGCCTTACATCCGATAATCGCACTTATCGGAAGAAATCAGGCTGCCCACACGCGACTTGGTCTGCTAGAACCTTCAAATTCCGTTACCCCAATAAATCGGCATCCCGTAGAACCTGCCAGTGATTCGACCTTCAGCATCCTCGAAATAGCGCACGGCTTCTGGTAACCCGACCTCTTCTACTTGGGGACGGCGGAGCCACAGTGACCATGTCCTACCAAGTCTGTATCGACATCGGAGGAACCTTCACCGATTGTCTCGTCTCCGATGAGAACGGCAGGATCGGAATCTACAAGGCGCCCACAACGCCGGGCGAATTCGAAAAGGGCTTCATCAACGCCTTAGGTGTGGCTGCGGAAGAGTTAGGCTTTGCCCAGCGCGATTTCGTGGCCCAGATCGACATCATCGTTCACGGCTCGACGGTGGCGACCAACGCACTGGTGGAGCGCAAAACTGCGCGCGCCGGGCTCATCGTCAATCACGGGCACGCCGACATCCTGACGTTGCGCGAAGGCCCGAGAAAAGGCGCTTTCGAGTGGCGTCTCGATTATCCCGACCCTTACATTCCGCGAAAGCTGACGCGCACCGTCCGCGGCCGCATTGACGTGCGGGGCCGCGAGCTCGTGCCACTCAGTGTGGATGACGTGCAGGCTGCGGCTGAACATTTTCGTCAGCAGGCGGTTGGATCGATCGCGGTCGGTCTGCTCTGGTCGGTCGTCAATCCGAACCATGAGATTCGCACGCGTGAAATTCTCAGCACGGTGCTGCCCGATGTCCCGGTTACGCTGAGCCATGAAATCAATCCAATTCCGCGGGAGTACCGGCGCGTCATCGCCGCGGCGATCGATGCTTCAATAAGCCCTATCATCCGCATCTATGTCCAGCGCCTTCGCGACGCACTGGTAGATGCCGGCTTCAAAGGCGAATTGCTGCTCGCCAATTGCCTCGGCGGCATGATGCCGCCGGAGGAGATCGTTCGTCGTCCCATCTATAGCGTTATGTCAGGCCCGACCCTCGCTCCGATCGCGGCGCTGGCCTTGACCGAGGAACGCGATGTGGTCGTCGGCGACATGGGAGGCACCTCATTCGACGTGTCTGCACTGAGAAACCATCAAGTCATCATTGCGCCGGACTCCAAGATCAACGATGATTTGCTTGGCATTCCCAAAGTCGACGTACGCTCGATTGGTGCCGGCGGCGGTTCGATCGCGCACGTTGACGCAGGCGGGCTCTTGCATGTCGGCCCGGACAGCGCGGGCGCTCGGCCGGGACCGGCCTGTTACGGGCTGGGCGGCACTGGAGCCACCGTCACCGACGCCAATGTCGTGCTCGGGATACTCGATCCGGACTTTTTTCTGGGCGGCCGCATCAGGCTCGATCGTCGGCTAGCAGAGCAGGCGGTCGATCGGATCGCGCGGCGCTTGGGCGTTCGCCGTGAAGAAGCTGCTCACGCGATCTACACCACCAGCAACCACAACATGGTCGCAGCAATCGAAGAAATTACGGTGCGCGAGGGTATCAATCCGCGTGACAGCTTGTTCGTCTGTGGCGGCGGCGGCACTTCATGCCATATCGCGGAGATGGCCGAAATTCTCGGGCTCAAGCGTTATCTCATTCCCCGGTTCGTCGCCGGCCTTTCTGCGTTCGGCGGTTTAATTTCAGATTTACGATGGGAGGAGAACGGCACGCTGCACACCAGCAGCCGCCAATTCGACGTCGAGCCCGTCAATGACCTCCTCGGACGCTTGCGTGCGAGGGGAGACGCCTTCATGCATTTAGCGGGTGTACCCGAAAAGATGCGAAGGTTTGAGTACGCGTTTTTCGGCAGGTACGAATACCAGTCATGGGAGATCGAAGTCGCCTTCGAACGCCAAGCTCCCGGTCTCACAGAAGGCGACTTGCCAATGCTGGTTGAAGCCTTCCACCAGATGCACGATCGCATCTACAGCATTCGCAGCGACAGTGATGTCGTGGAGTTCACCGCCTGGAAGGTTCGCGCCATCGGCGCGCGCCAGGGGGGTGACCTTTGGCGCGGTCATGTGCTTGCACGCCAATTGGAGGCCCCGACGCCTAAGGGACATCGGCCCGTCTATATGCGCGACAGCGGCGGAATGGAGCCGCTTGCAGTCTACGACGGGCACGCCCTCAATCATGCGGCGACCATAACCGGCCCCTGCCTAATCGATGCAACCACCTTCACCGCCTTTCTCGCCCCCAATCACACAGGTACGATGGACCAGTACGGAAACCTCCTTGTTGTATGCGACGAGACAAGGTCTGACCGGAGTGACGCCGGTGCCTGATCAACCCCTATCGTCCGACGCCATCGAGACGCGCCGCGTCGATCCCTTCCTGATGTCGGTTCTGAAAAGCCGCTTTGAGGCCATCGTCCGCGAGATGACGCTCGTGGTCATGAAGGCGAGCCGCTCTGCAGTCATCAAGAACGCAAAGGATTTGAGCTGCGCGATCCTGACCTATGATCACCGCCTCGTCAGCACAGAGGAAGCGCTTCCGATCCATGTCATGTCGATGGACAAGGCAACGCGTCCGATCACGGAATTGTTCAGTGACGTCAAGCAAGGCGACATCTTCCTCAACAATTGCCCCTACACCGGCGGGACGCATCACGCCGATATGATTCTGTCGATGCCCGTGTTCTTCGGCGGGGTGCCAATGTTCTGGGTCGTCGCGCTGTCGCATCATGCTGACACCGGAGCACCGGTACCTTCGACTTACCTGCCCTATGCGCGAACCATCTACGAAGAAGGAATCCATTTTCCGTGCGTACGCATCGCAGAGAATTATCAGGAAAAGCAGGACATCCTGCGCATCGGATTAAAGCGCATCCGCGTTTCCGAAATCTGGCTTGGGGACTTGCACGCCCAGATCGGAGCCTGCAAGACCGGCGAGCGACGCGTGACCGAACTTCTCGAACGCTATGGGTCGAAAACGATCACCGACTTTGTCGAGGACTGGTTTGACTACGGCCGCAGACGCACCGTCGCCGAAATCAAGAAACTGCCGTCCGGCACCTTTGAATACGAGATCCATCACGATCCGGTGCCGGGTATCGCCGACGAGGGAATCCCGATCAGGGTGAAACTTGAGGTCGATGCGGAAGCTGGTTCGATCACGGTGGATGTGCGCCACAACATCGACTGTCTGGCGGGCGGACTAAACCTTTCAGAGAACACGTGCACGGGATCGTGCCGCATTGGCGTCTTCAACAATCTCGATCCGACGCTTCCGCACAATCACGGTAGCGCGAGCGTCGTGAAAGTCCTGTTGCGGGAAGGATCAGCGGTGGGAAAACCGCGATATCCGGCTGGCACATCAGTGGCGACGACCAATGTCAACGACCGGCTGATCACCGCGGTGAACGCGGTCTTTTCCAAGATGGGAGTTCCACTCGGCCAGGCGGAAGGCGGTCCGCACCTCCCGGCCGGTATCGGCGTAATTTCCGGAAAAGATCCCTTTAAGGGTGGTCACCCTTACGTCAATCAGGTCTTCATCGGCTACGCGGGCGGTGCTGCACTGCATGGTCACGACGGATGGCTGACCTATTGCGGCCCGGCCAATGGCGGCCTTATCAATCTTGATTCAATCGAAGTCGATGAATTGATGTATCCGATCATCATCGAATTGCGCGGGGTGCGGCCGAACACGCAAGGATACGGCGAGTACGAAGGCGCGCCGGGCGTGGAATGCGTCTTCTATCCAGTGGATCACGAGATGACGATCATCTATGCGGCCGACGGCACGACGTTTGCGCCCAGAGGCGTCAACGGCGGCCTTCCGGCGAGTGGTAGTTGGACGCGCAAGCTCACCGTCGACGGCAGGCTCATCGAACTGCCGGCATTTCACCAAGAGGTATTCCAGCCGAGTGAGAAGATGTTCTGTTTCGCGTGCGGCGGGGGTGGATATGGCGACCCGGCGAAACGGGATCCTGCGCGGGTCGCGGCAATGGTCAACCGCGGCTGGCTGACTGCTGACAAGGCGCGCGAAATCTACGGCGTGACGCTACGTTACGACTCGGCAAGTGCCGAACACGTCGTGACGATACCCACCAAGGATTAGGCGCCGCCCAACAAAATTGATTTGCCGGCAGCCGCGATCGCGTGGGCGCTCAAGCCGGATGTGCCGGCGGCAGACCGGCCGCTCGGCGCGCCGAGAGGAAGACGCCGATGAACATCAGAAGCATGGCGATAAAAAAATAAACCGACAAGCGCTCGCCCAGCGCCAGCATGCTCCAGCCGACGCCGGCGAGAACCGCAAGGTAGTTGAACTGCGCAAAGAAGGTTGGCCCGGCAAGGCGTATAATTTCAAAGAAAAACACAAAAAAGACAGCGTTGATGACGCCGGCTAAGACGATCGGGACCGCGCCTCCCGCGGTCGGCAGTTCGGCCTGTCCGGCGATCAGCATGATTGGGAGCAAGACGAGCGACGAGCCAAAAAGCATTCCCGATGCCATCGCGAGTGATGATGAGAGCGGCGGTCGCAACAGCGCAGCGGCCACATTTGAGCTGGCAAAGAGGAGCGGCGCGATCAGGCTGAGTACGAACCAAAGCCAGGCATCGGGGGCGCTCCTGGCTAGACCCGGTCCTATGATGACCAGCACGCCGGCGAAGCCGAACGCAACGCCCAAAAGGCCAAGCGCACGGAAGCGGTCAATCCCAGCAAGCATGCTCAGCAGAAAAGTCAGCGGCGGCGACAACGCCAGCACAATGGTCAACAGTCCGGCAGGCAATCGCGGAGCCGCATAGGTCAGAAGCGAGATAGGGATACCGACCGCCAGACTGCCGATGACCAAATAGCTAAGCAAATGGATGCGGCTGAGCGGCAATCTTTCGCGCTTCAGCAGCAGGATGATCCATAAGACGAGTCCGGCCCCGAAGGATTGCCAGAAGCCGTAGGCCAAAGGCATCACCCCGGCCTCGGCCGCCATTTTATTGACCGTGAAAACCGCTCCATAGATGATCGCGCCGGCGACGAGCAGCACATAAACTCTCGGTGGTGTAGTTTTTTCAAAGCTCATGTGTGCAGGGAACCTACAAGGCCGACCGGCCCGCACTCAACGCCGGCGACCCCGCATCGGCAAGTGCCCTCCTCAGGTTACTGCGCCACTAGTAGGTCGCGGGTCAGCCCTTTCCGAAGGCCGCGAACCACTTTGACAGCCTTCAACTAGGCCATGGTCAAGGCAAGGCTAAGCATATCTCCACGAGTTTAGAGTTGGCCAATGAGAACATTTGGAGGACGCTAGTCAAGCCGCAAGGGATAGCAGGGTCGTTCAAGGCGGATCACACGCCACATATACCTGCCAAACGCGCCTACCGATGCAGCAGCCCGCCCGGAAGATGATTATCCAGTCGTGCGTTCGGGTCGCCATGGACAGTCTTTTCGTTGGTGCAGGCTGCACGCCAATTGACTAACGGCGGACGCAGCGTCCGCCCTGCCTCGCCGGTTCAAACAATCCCTTCAATAGCTTCTTGGAATGACGACTGCTGTACCCACGAATTTACCCTCGACCCCGTGTGAGAATCTGCCCCCTCTTGGTTGCGCTCAGGATTTGGATGCACCCTTGCAAGCAAATTGTTTACTTTTCAATTCGTTGATCTAAGCGCCGCCGTCGGAAAGGCTAAACCGCGCGCCAATGTCCGCGAGGTTTAGTTATAGGTTCTGCAAACGCGTCCACAAACGGACTTGCCGACCCCGAAGACGAAATTGAGCTGGAACTCGAAGCTGTCATTATAACATCAGACAAAAAGACAATTAAGTGCGCCGGAGACGCGCAGAATATAAAGCAAAATTGGATGTGGTGTTCGAAAGTTGCTGCGACCAAAGAACGAAAACCAATATTCATTGGGCCAATCGGCAATGGGTTTCAGGTTTGCTTCCGCTCGCAAACTCCTCTGCCCAGCAGAATGCGTTCGCAAGTCGCATCTCGTCTACGCTGTTCGCGACCAGATCTAACAGGCCCGGCGACGCGATGAGCACAGCCAGACATCGAGCGCGGCTGATTGCGACATTTAAGCGATTGCGTGACAGCAGAAATGATGTGTCTCGCGGCATATCATCGCCGCCGGACGTCGTCATTGAGACGATAACCGCCTCCGCCTCCTGTCCTTGGAACTTGTCGATCGTGCCGATCAAAGCGCCTTGGGGCAGAATTGAGCGAAGTAAGTTCACTTGCATGTTGTAGGGTGCGACCACGAGAACATCATCAAGCGCCATCGCACGCTCCCGACCATCGCGCCCGACTACGCGCTGGCCGAGAAGGCTTGCCAGAATATCGAACGTGGCGTGTGCCTCTTCGTAAGACTTCTGCCGGCACCCTAAATGATCAACCGGAAAAAAGGACAGCCCCGCGACCTTCAATGCTGAGTGTGCATTCTTCGCAAGGATCAGCCGCTGCGCCGCGCATCCCGCCTCGGACTGGAGTTTACCCTCATATACGGCAGCCGAGATGAACGAACAGAGGTCTGGGTGCATGCGCCACGTCTTGGACAGGAATATTCCGCGCTCGGGCGGCACGACGGCATGGCCTTCTAGCAGATGGTCGAGCACGGAGCAGCCACTATCGCGCGGATGCACGCCCTGGATAGGCTGAGCGAGTTGCATTTGGTCGCCAACGAGAACGATGGATTTGGCGGCTGCAGCCATCGCCACCAAGTTACCGAGCGAGACTTGCCCAGCTTCATCCACGAAGAGCACATCGCGGCTGGCTATCAGTTCAGGGCTCGCGAACGCCCAAGCCGTGCCACCGATGAGCGGTATAGTCGGATCTGCGTCTGCATTGCTTGTCACGCTCTCAATGAAGCCGCGGCCATCAAAACTCTCGTCTCCGCTGTCTTTCTTCTGACCAATCAGGCGAACGGGTTCGCTGCTGTCGATTAGCCGCTCTTCGACCGCATGGAGGACATTGTCGATGACTTTGTGACTGTTGGAGGTAACGCCGACGGTCTTACCGGCGCGGATCAACGACACAATCAGATGCGAGGTGTTGTAAGTCTTGCCCGAGCCTGGCGGCCCCTGGATTACAAGCCATGAGCGGTCGAGGGCATGAACAGCGCGCCTTGATGCGCGTTTCGCGGGATCGTGAGTACGGATTTCACTGCATCGTGAGCCGGTATTTCGCGGGATCGTGAGCAACGATTTCAGATGATCGTGAGCACCTTTTGGAGGTGCTGGACGCTTCGGCCGACAACTCAACCGGACTACGGGTTTCTCATTCAACCAATGAGGAAGCCGGATGCCCACCCAGAGATTGTCGATGCGCCGGATCAGAGAAGTTCTACGTTTAAGGCACCAGGGCCTGACCGAGCGCGTCATCGCGCGCATGATCGGAGTGAGTAATGGCGTCGTGCACGGTTATCAGCGGCGCGCCCGGCTTGCGGGGCTGACCTGGCCGCTCCCTGACGGCCTGGACGACGACAGCTTGGAGCTGCTGTTGTTCCCGGCGCCGACGGCAGCGTCGCAAAGCGACCGGCGACCGGAACCCGATTGGATTTACGTGGAGAAGGAGTTGCGCCGCCGCAGCGTGACACGCTTGCTGTTGTGGGAAGAATATCGCGCGGCCAATCCCAACGGCTTTGGCTATACGTGGTTTTGCACGACCTTCGCGGCCTGGAAGAAGCGTGCGCGCCCGACGATGCGCCAGACCCACACGGGTGGGGAGAAGGTGTTCGTCGATTTCGCCGGCGACACCATCGACATCTTCGATCCCATCACCGGCGAAGCGCACGCGATGAAGCTGTTCGTCGCGGCGATGGGGGCCTCGAACTACACCTACGCCGAGGCTTGCCCGAGCGAGAGCCTGCCCGACTGGATCGGCATGCATATCAATCTGTTCCGGTTTCTGGGCGGGGTGCCGAAGTTCCTGGTCTGCGATAATCTCAAGGCCGCCGTCACCAACCCGGATCGCTACGATCCCGGTCTCAACCGAACCTACGCCGAGATGGCGGGCCATTACGGCACCGCCATCCTCGCGGCGAGGCCGAGGCGCCCGAAGGACAAGGCGAAGGTTGAGGTCGCCGTCCAGATCGCGCAGCGCTGGGTGCTGGCGCGTCTGCGCAATCAGCGGTTCTTTTCCCTGGCGGAACTCAATGCCGCTATTGGCGTGCTGGTCGTCGAACTCAACGCCCGCCAGATGCGCGGTTTCGGCTCCAGCCGCGCCGAACTCTTCGCCGAGATCGATCGTCTCAAGCTGGGAGAACTGCCGGACCAGCCATACATCTTTGCGCGCTGGAAGCGTTGCCGCGTCGCGCCCGACTATCACGTCGAGATCGACGGCCATTGGTATTCCACGCCATATCGGCTTATCCGTGAACTCGTCGATGTCCGCATCGCTGACAAGACGGTCGAGATCTTCCACAAGGGGCAGCGGATCGCGAGCCATGCCCGTGCGCCCAATCGGCGCGGCCACACCACGATTGCCGATCACATGCCGAGCGCGCATCGCCGCTACGGCAAGTGGACGCCGGGAGGGCTGATCGCGGCCGGCGAGAGGATTGGTCCCTCTACCGCTGCCTTTTTCCAGGCTGTCATCGCTGCCCGGCCTCATCCCGAGCAAGGCTTTCGCACCTGCCTCGGCATCCTGTCGCTGGCCAGGAGCTACGGCAACGTGCGCGTCGATGCAGCTTGCCGACGCGGCATCCTCATCAAGGCTCGCTCCGTCGCCTCGATCCGTTCGATCCTTAAGAACGGTCTGGATCGCGCTTTCCTTGACGACACGCCCGACCACCAACCCCTGCGCCACGGCAACATCCGCGGTCAGGGCTATTTCCACTGAACCATGGAGAGCTCAATGCTGACGCATCCCACCCATGAACGGCTGATCACGCTCGGCTTGACCGGAATGGCCAAAGCCTTGGAGGAGCAGCGACGATCACCGGATCTCGATGCCCTGTCGTTCGAAGAACGCGTCGGACTTCTGGTCGATCGCGAAGCCGCCGAACGAGACACCAAGCGTCTCACGACGCGCCTCAAGTTCGCCGCGCTACGCCAAAGCGCATGCGTGGAAGACGTCGATTTGCGCACGCCACGCGGCATCGACCGCGCCGTCTTCGCCAAACTCGTCGGCGGCGATTGGATCGACCGCAATGAGAACTTGCTCATCACAGGGGCAACCGAGCTGGCGACATGATGCACTATCTCCCCATGCTATTGATATTCCAGAAGTCCTTGTCGCGGATCGTGTGATACTGCACGACCGTTTTCAATCGCGCGCCGAACTGCTCGCAGACCAAGATCGGACTCTTGAATCACATACGGTGCGCCGATGCAGGCTTGTTTGGCTGGCAATATACCATCCTGGATCAGACGTACGACAGTCATCTTACTGACGCCCAAACGGCTCGCCGCCTCGTTCAAGATTAGCTCGCCACGCTCTGCACGTTCGCCGTCACGATAAATCGCGATTTGATGTTCGGCGCGGAAGTTCCTTATACGCAGCTGCGTCCACGTGTGCCCCTTTGCAGATCGAACGCCAATTCTGTTGAGAAGGGATGCGATGCTTCCATCTGGTAACAGCCGAGCAAGATCACGGATCAGCTGCTCGGTTTTTGCGCTGGTCTTCCAACGATGCTCGCCCACCCGATTCTTCACCACCTCAAGCGTGGTATGATCGCCGCCCTTCCAATGCAGTTTGAGCTGCAGTCGCGCCGGCTCGACGGCGACAACAATCTCCTCAAGGACCGCTCGCAGTAGCCGCTTGCGTGTCGCGGCAGAAGCGGAAGGATGGTTCCACAAGCGCGGCAGATCTGTCGCCAGAGCAAGAATCTCAGCACGCTCGGTCTCAGTTATCGCTGTCGTCTGCGTCTCGCGGTTGATGCGCATCTGCTCTTCGAGCCGGGTCACTTCAGCAAGCCGCTCATTCCAGCGCCGTTCGAGATCGCCGGCAACCAGACGATTGTCCGGGTCTACTGCATCATATTGCCGATGCGCGCGAGCCGCTTCATAGCGCGCCTGCTCCCGCGCGAGCTCCAACTGCCGCAGTTTCTCCGTGCCGGTGCGCTCACGATCAGCGATCGCTTGCAAGGCAGCCTCAAGACCAAGTGGCGCAATGATGCGCAGGACCTCTGCCGAAACTGCCGCATCGATCCGCATGTTCCCGAACGCAATGCACTTCGTTCGTCGCCCATGGTTGATGTTCCCGTCGTTGCAAACATAGCGGGCGACGCCACGCAGCCCGTTGTGCTGCACCTTGAGCTTGCGTCCGCAATGACCACAGCGCAGCAATCCAACCAGCAATCCGCCGCCGTTCCGCACCGATCCGGGCACCATCTCACCCTTCATATTGGCGTTCCCGCTGATGATCCGTCGGTTGCGCTCATAGTCTTCCCAAGAGATGTAGCCCTCGTGGTGGTCACGAATCAGCACCTCCCATGCCTCTAGGCGGCGACGGATTCCGCGTGTGATGACCTTACGGCCAGACTCGAAGCGCACTTGTGATCCAGTCCGCCCAAACACATAGGCACCAGCGTAGATAGGATTGGTCAACAGACGATGGACCGTATTGTACCGAGGCAGCCGCCATTCCACTATTCGTCCTTGCGGGCCATACACGACCATCGGCATCTTGATGCCCTCATCACAGAGCCATATGGCGACTTGTCGGACGCTACCGATCTCTGCGAATTTGCGGAACACCAAGGATAGCGCCGCCCGCACTCGCCGGTCTGAGTCCAGTTCCAGACGGTCGTCAGTGCTTCGCACATAGCCAATGGCGATAGTCGTATGTAAATCGCCACGCGCGGCCTTGAGGCGTAAGGCTTCTTGCGAGCGCTGACGCAAAATCGATAATTCGAGCTCGCTGAAAGTCCCCTTCATCCCCAGCAGCAGGCGATCATTGATAAGTCGCGAATCATATACGCCGTCCTCATCAATGATCAGGCTGTTCACCAAAGCGCAGAACTCCAGCAGCGTGTGCCAGTCGCGACCATTACGGGCCAAGCGTGAAGCCTCAATGGCAAACACCGCGCCAGCAGTGCCGGTACAGATGGCTGCAAGCAAGCGCTCGAACCCAGGTCGCGCTGTCCCGCTCCCCGAGCGACCGAGATCATCGTCGATGACGATCACATTCTCCCAGCCAAGCGCACGGGCTCGCGTTGTGAGGGCATACTGGCGGCGGCGGCTCTCCGGATTGTTGAGCAGTTGGTCCGGCGTCGATTGCCGTACATAGACATAAGCGCTGCGCGCCAAGTGATCAGGCGTGATCTTCGTCATCATCGACCTCCACGTTTGGGTTGGTGACGACGCACGCGTTCAGAAGGGCCCGAAGCAGATCTATGATCTCTGAGCGTATCGCTGGATTGACTTGCTTGCGCTCGACCTCGCTGGCCGCCAGTACCAGAAGATCGAGTTGCTGCCATCGCGGGTGCTGTTCCATTATTGCCTCCGTTCGTCCGAGTTGGCTCAGACGATGGCAATGAGGATACGCGGTGAGTTTCGATGAAGCGGCGAAGCTCGCGCAGGGAGCTGAATGAAAGCCGCGGGACCGTTACGATTGGCAGCGACGCCGCATAGTTCTCGGTCATCCACGCCGGCAGCAAAAGCCGACAGCCATCTGGCTGTTCGATAACAAAGTGGCTGCAACCCGCATGAATGAGTTGTCGTAAGACGGTGACGCATTCACCGGCGCGCGGATGATGCGGATATCGGACGACAACTTCAAACACCTGTTCTTGCGTAGTATGTCGTGGGCCCGACCGGTCTGGGCAAGAGCTGGATCGCTTGCGCGCTCGGTCACAAAGCTTGCCGCGACAATCGTTCGGTCCAGTATCATCGCGTCCCGCGCCTCTTCGAGGCGCTCGCCCTCGCTCGCGGCGATGGCCGTTATGGCCGCCTACTCAAAACCATCGGTCGCGTTCAACTCCTCATCCTCGACGACTGGGGCCTCTCGGTTCTCAATCCGTCCGAACGGCGCGACCTTCTGGAGCTCCTTGATGATCGCCATGGTCGCGCATCGACCATCGTCACCAGCCAAATCCCCGTGGAACATTGGCACGACATCATCGGTGACCCCACCCTCGGCGACGCCATCCTGGACCGCCTCGTTCATAATGCTCATCGCCTTCAACTCACCGGAGAAAGCATGCGAAAACAAAATGCCCGCAATCAAACTCTTGACGCCGCCGCAATCGCCTGAACCAATCACCCCGTCGGTCGAAGCGGCCGCTCATGATCGCGCGAAATAACTGCTCACGATCGCTTGAAATCGCCGCTCACCATCAGCG
>CAWBUO010000006.1:0-829925 GCA_963791955.1 uncultured Alphaproteobacteria bacterium | reverse complement strand
AGAGCAGGCTGTTGAAGAAGTAGGTCGCGATTTGGCGGATTGAGTGATTCACTTTCTCCGAAGCGATTTGGAGGTTGGGCGATGCGGGGTAGGGATGAGCGGACTGGCGAGCTTTTCAGCTACGTCAATCTTGAGAAGCGGGTTCCGTTGGATCATCCGCTGAGAGCGATCAGAGGACTTGTGAACGAGGCGCTGGTCGCGCTGGAGCAGGAGTTCGCGGCGCTTTATGCACCGATCGGGCGGCCCTCCATCCCGCCGGAGAAGCTGGTGCGAGCGATGCTGTTGCAAGCCTTCTATTCAATTCGCTCGGAGCGGCAATTGATGGAGCGGCTGGAGTTCGATTTGCTATTTCGCTGGTTCGTTGGCATCGGCGTTGACGACGCGGCGTGGGATCACTCAGTTTTTTCCAAAAACCGCGAGCGCCTGTTGGAAGGCGACATCGCAGCCAAGTTGTTGGGCGCAGTTCTCGCACATCCGCGAGTGAAGCGGCTTCTGAGCACCGAGCATTTCTCGGTCGACGGCACGCTGATCGAAGCCTGGGCGTCGATGAAGAGCTTCAGGCCGAAGGATGGCTCGGACGAACCGCCCAGCGACGGAGGCGGACGCAACCGGGAGGCGGATTTTCACGGCGAGAAGCGCTCGAACGACACCCATGCCTCGACGACCGATCCCGAGGCGAGGCTCTATCGCAAAGGGCCAGGCAAGGAGGCCAAGCTCTGCTTCATGGGGCACGCCCTGATGGAGAACCGCAACGGACTGGTGGTCGACGCTTGTTTGACACCAGCCGATGGACACGCTGAGCGCGTCGCAGCGCTACACATGATCGAGCCGCACGCCGATCGGCCGCAGCCGATCACGCTGGGTGCTGACAAGGCTTATGACGCCGAGGATTTCGTCAATGAACTGCGCTCGATGAAGGTGACGCCGCATGTGGCGCAGAATACCAGCGGGCGCTCATCGGCGATTGACGGCCGCACCACGCGCCATGCTGGCTACGCCCTCAGTCAGCGCATCCGCAAACGAATTGAAGAAGCCTTCGGTTGGATCAAGATGGTCGCCGGACTGGAGCAGACCAAGTTTCGAGGATGCGATCGCGCTGGATGGGCCTTCAGCTTCGCCACCACCGCCTACAATCTGACCCGGCTGCCGAAGCTGCTGGCGACGTCGGCATGAACGCACCGGCGAACCGCCAACGCAACCGCCGCCGGTGAATCATCAAGGCAGAGTTTTGCGATCGCACTGGTGATAGATGCCGCCAATCGGCACTCTTCTTCAACGGCCTGCTAGAACACTCCTAGAACTTGCCGAAGGGGCTCAGTAGTTAGATTAGGGTCACGAACGTCATTTCAGCGATACACACATTAGGTCCGTTGATCACCCGATTGCCGACATGACAGCGCGCGCGATGACAAAAGGTTCGTCGGTCGCCGCGAAGCTCCAGCGCCTTCACACGCCACGAGGAGGTCTGGCCCGAAAGGCGGCTCGCAAGGCTGGACTTTTGCAATAGTGGGAATAGTGTCCGGACGCTGCTGCAATTTTCACGGGATCGTCAAAATGAAATAACCAACGCCGGGGGGCGAAACATGTCAAAGCTCATTTTTGTCGTTGTTGTCGCGTGGTTTTGTGTTGCCAATCACGCGCTCGCTCAAGATCTTACGTTCAATTCGCTCAGTTATCAGGGAAACCCGACAATCCCAACAGGTATCCGCGGCAACAACGTGACTGCGGCCTACGTTATGCCTGGTTATACCGACCCAAATGGTGGTCTCTCCTATAATCTCATAGCTAATACTTGGTCATTATTCCCGACAGCCGCTCAATCCTTCAATTCGATACCATATGGACCAACTCAAGGACTTCTAACCGCTGGGGTGGCCCAACAAAACGGTACTCATGTTGGTTATTACTACAACTCAAATACAGGCAACAGGCATATATTGGCTGATCCCCTTGGTATGAGAGCCCATCCGGGAAGTTTGGATTCATGGCGAGGGGTTTGCAGCAAGTCGCCTGAGCATGATGCGGATCATGGCGAGGCGAATGAATGCAGCGACGGTTGTGGTGTAGCGCTCAAAGTCGCGGGCCAGGCGGCGATTGCGACTGATCCAGGCAAACGTCCTTTCGACAATCCACCGTTTTGGCAGCACCTCGAAACCGGCAATGTCCGATCGCTTGACGATTTGCAAACTCCAGGCACCGGTACGCCACACGGTCAACGCCATCTTGCGCCCCGCGTATCCGCCATCAGCAAAGATGCGTTCGATGAACGGGAACAGTCGTCGCGCTCGACGCAGCAAGTGGAAAGCCCCATCACGGTCCTGAACGTCAGCGGGATGAACGACGACGTTCAACAACAGGCCCAGTGTGTCGACCAGGATGTGCCGCTTTCGACCTTTGATCTTCTTGCCCGCGTCGTAGCCCGAAGGATCGAGCAAAGCCCCCCTTTTTGCGCCCCCTTCGCGGTCTGCGAGTTGATGATGGCTGCGGTCGGGCTCGGCTCTCGGCCCTCCTGCTCGCGCACCGCGACGTACAGTTCGTGATGAATGCGCTCCAACGTGCCGTCCCAGTTCCAGAGCTCGAGATAGTCATACACCGTGCTCTTGGGCGGCAGGTCCTTGGGCAAGGCCTTCCATTGGCAACCGGCGTGTTTCGCTAATTCCCGGACAGGGATTTCGGTAAGTCGCGGACGGGGGTTTCAGTAATTCCGGGACAGTGATTTCACTAATTCCCGGACAGGGGTGACGGTCGGATTTCGGGAGCGCCGTTGAGGCAGTGTTCCCTCTCAAGCTGGTTTTGAGGGGAACGATGCCGAGACGGAAGCAAGCGAAGCGAACGACTGTGAAGGACCTACGATCAATCCTGCGGCTGACTCACGAGCATGGCCTGTCGGTGCGGGCGATCTCGGAACGGCTGCAGATCAGCAAGACTACGGTGGCAACCTATCTGTTGCGAGCGCGCGAGGCGGGCCTCAGCTGGCCACTGCCGGCTATTTACGAGAGTGACGCGACGCTTCAGCGGGCTCTGTTCCGCCGTGTTGGGCGACCGCCGCAGGACTTGAGCGAGCCGGCTTGGCCGGCGGTGGCGCAGGAGCTCAAGCGCAAAGGCGTGACGCTGACGCTGTTATGGCAGGAATACCGGGCCGCGCATCCCGACGGTTACGGCTACACCTGGTTCTGCGAGACGTTTGGCGCCTACCAACGCCGAGCACACCCGACATTCCGCCACCGTCACGAGGCGGGGGCGGTGATGCAGACCGATTACGCCGGCCATGCGGTGGAGATCATCGACCCCGGAACTGGCGAAGTTCGTCAGGCGCAGATTTTTGTCGCGGTACTTGGGGCCTCATCGCTGACCTTCGCCATGGCCAGCTTGAGCCAGCGGCTGCCCGATTGGATCGAAGGGCAGACCCGGGCCCTGGCGTACTTCGGCGGGGTTCCCAAAGCGATCGTCTGCGACAACCTGAAGGCGGGGGTCGCCAAGGCCTTGTGGTTCGAGCCGACGCTGAACCAGACCTTTGCCGCCATGGCCGAACATTACGACACGACGATTTTGCCGACGCGCAGCCGCAAGCCGCGCGACAAAGCCAAGGTCGAAGGCGCAGTGCTGATTGTCGAGCGTTGGATCTTGGCGCGGCTGCGCCACCGGCGCTTCTTCAGCCTTGCCGATCTCAATAGCGCGATCGCCGTCCTGCTCGAGGACCTCAACAGCCGGCCGATGCGGCAGGTTGGAAAGTCGCGGCGGCAGCTGTTCGAGGAGATCGAACGTGTCGCGCTGGCGCCATTGCCAGGAGTGCCGTTCGAATACGCCGAGTGGAAATCGGCCAAGGTCCATCCCGACTATCACGTCGACGTCGATAAGACCTCACGATCCCGCGAAACGCGCAACCTTCTACTCGGTGCCGCATCGGTTGATTGGTCGTCGGGTCGATGTGCGGCTCACCTGCCGGGCGGTCGAGATCTTCCACGATCACGCGCGCATTGCCAGCCACGTGCGCCGTTCGCCGCGCTCTGGTCATGTCACGGTGAACGAGCACATGCCCAAGGCGCATCAGCGCTACGCCAATATGACACCGGCGAATCTGATCAAAATGGCCGCTCGCATTGGGGTCAACGCCGCCATCCTGGTGGAACGGATGATGCGTGCGCGTCCACATCCCGAGCAGGGTTATCGCTCCGCCATGGGCATTATCGCCTTGGCGCGCCGCTATGAACGCGGTCGGCTGGAAGCGGCCTGCGAGCGGGCGCTCGCCATCAACGCGATCAGCTACTCGTCCGTCAAGGCGATCCTCAAATCCGGGCTCGACCGCATAAGCCCCGCGGCCGAACCGGTCAAAGCCACACCTGCGCACGTCAATATCCGGGGCGGCACCTACTATCAATGACGCAAAGGAAACTCTCGATGCTGACACACCCGACACTTGAGCAAATGCACGCGCTCGGTCTGACCGGCATGGCTGCCGCCTACCGGCAGTTGGCCGAACAAGACAAAGCCACCGATCTCAGCCGCGATGAATGGCTGGGATTGATGTTGGATCGGGAAACTTCTATGCGGGCCGACAGGCGTCTGACCAATCGCCTGGCCGCGGCCAAGTTGCGCTTCGCCGACGCCTGCATCGAAGACATCGACTTCGGCAGCCGGCGCGGGCTCGATCGACGCAATACTTTACAGTTGGCACAAGGCGCCTGGCTGAAAGCGCAGGAGAACCTCATCATCACCGGGCAGACCGGCACCGGCAAAACATGGCTCTCCTGCGCCTTCGCGCGCCAGGCGGCGAGGCTCGATCATTCTGTCCTTTATTTGCGGGTGCCGCGCCTGTTCGAAGATCTCGCCATGGCCCGCCTCGACGGTCGCTTCCCACGTCTGGTCGACAAGCTCGCCCGCGTTCAACTGCTTATCTTGGATGATTGGGGAACTCACGGCCTCAACGATCAGCAGCGTCTCGATGTTCTCGAAATCTTTGAAGAGCGCTACCGACGCAAATCCACCTTAATCACCGCTCAGCTACCGGTCGCGCAGTGGCACGAGATGATTGGCGAGCCCACCATCGCTGATGCCATCCTGGATCGGATCGTCCATAACGCCCATCGCATCAGCCTCGAAGGCGACAGCCTACGAAAACGAAAATCGCCGCCCCACTTGACCAACGCCGAAAATAGCGAAACGAATCCGACATGACGTCAACCACGCAACCGAAAACTACCGTCGCCGCACTGTCCGTGATTTAGCGAAACTGCTGTCCCGGAATTAGCGAAGCCACTGTCCCGTTTTTGTGAAATACGCAACTGCGTCCACAGGATGTAGAAAATCCCGTTCAGCACCTCGCGCACATTCACCGACCGTCGCCGCCCGCCATGTCTCGCAGGCGGAATCATCGGCTCGACAATCCCCCATTCGGTATCGGTCAGATCACTCGGATAACGAAGGCCGTTGCGATCCGCAGAACGGCGGTGTTCAGGCTTCCACATCGGGCGCTCCCAAAAGAATCAAGCGCCCAATAAGGAATCACATCCGATTCATTCGACTCAAGAAGTTTCCGGATCGGCTCTAAATGAGAGGGTAGGCCCTCACGAGGGTAGGCCCTCACGCCTGCTGGCCGCGGCCTTGGCCTTTAGCCCCGCTTTTTGAAAGCCGGGGTGCCGGGAGAAATCCTGAGTTTGGCGCGGAAGGGGGAACCGTTCGCGGCGCGCTGCCGGGCGAGGCTAAGGAAAGGGGAACGCATCTGAGGGCAGCGGATCATCGGTCGGCGGTTGCGACGACGTAGCCGGTCTTCGGATTGATCCGATGGAGCCAACCGCAAGCTGAGCACGTCACCGACTGATAGGTCTCATCCTGTCTGAGAGGATCGTCGGCGTTCCATCCGCGTACCTGTCGGCCACTCGTCGGGCAGCGATAAGGAATAGTGGCTTTCTTGTTGGCTGGATTTGATCGCATTCAAGCTACTCCCGACCCGACTGAGCCGAGTGTGGTCACGACCACGCAGCTCAAGCAACCGCCGCCCGAACCTCAGTCGCAGCCATCGGTAAGACCGTACAACAGCGAGGCGCCCATTCAAGACTGGCCCGACTGGCTTCGTCAGTTGATAACTGTCCGTAAAAGGAGCATTGTCCGAACAGTCATAAAGGCGCGAAAGCCTAGACATATGGCGAAGTCGCACCTCACGCTAGTCACGCCGGCCACTGTAAAACGAACAGTCACGCCCAAGCGGCGCCCCAACACCGACCTGCGCTCCCGCGAGTACCTGACCGAGGCCGAGGTCAACCGGCTGATGGCAGCGGCCAAGGCAAACCGCTGGGGCCACCGCGACGCCACGATGGTCCTTGTGGCTTATCGCCACGGCCTGCGCACCTCCGAACTGGTGGACCTGCGCTGGGAGCAGATCGATTTCGCCACGGCTACGCTGCACGTCCGTAGGGTCAAACGGGGCACCCCCAGCACCCATCCGATCCTCGGCGACGAGCTACGGGCGCTGCGGCGGCTTCAGCGCGAACAGGAGCCCAAGTCACCCTTCGTATTCACTTCGGAGCGGGGCGCGCCGTTCACGACCGCTGGCTTCGCCCGCATGATCGAGCGGGCAGGGGTCGAGGCCAAGCTTGGGTTCAAGGCGCACCCGCACATGCTGCGGCACGCCTGCGGTTACACGCTGGCCAACAGAGGGCACGATACAAGGGCGCTGCAGGCTTACCTGGGCCACCGCAATATCCAGCACACCGTGCGTTACACCGAGCTATCGCCAGCACGGTTCAAGGACTTTTGGCGTCGGTAGTTCGGCTGCTATCATTTGCTGGCAGACCGACGCTTTTTGCGTTGCGCTCTCTCTTGCGCTGTTGCCTCGCGGCCTCGCGTGGAATTTGCTGAAGAGAGCCGTGGCCCGGCTGTCATTCAGCCGTTAGCAAGGGTTATTTCAATGAATTTGGCATTGCAGTTGGTGTTGTTGTTCATCGGAGTGGGAGGAGCAATCGTGACCGCCCTCACGCTTCCAAACAGCCGCGCAAAATGGATCTGGGTAACAGCCTTCGCAATGGCCGGAATAACCGGCGTTATCCTTACTGTCCTTACGTATGGGCAGGCGTTGTCCAACATCGCTGTCTCTGCTTCTCAGTTTGCAGAAAAAGTCTTTGGCTACCTAGTAGGAGCCGTGGAACTGAAGTGGTTTCAGGTTGGATTAGCATTCATTGTTGGCTTTGCGTTGGGAATTGTGGGACCGCGTGAGTATCGCAGGTGGACGCGCGCTTGGTGCAGTCAATATCAGATTTTTACATTAGGGGACCGTGCGTCTTTGATGGAATTTGGTGAATTGGGCGAGAAGATAGGCGCGTTGGAGAAAGAAATAGACGGGCTACATGCCGAGACGCTAAAAAATACACCAAAGCGTCCTTTTGGATATGACGCAATTCCGGTTGAAGCACCTAAATCCCCAGTTCTGGATCTGATTGAAAGACGGAGAAGTCGTGCTGTTGCGGAGTTGATCGAACTTAGGAAGCGTCAAGATGCCCTCAATATAGTGATTGTGAATAGCATTTATGATCAACTCCAAAGAGGAGCACTCATCGCGAAAGGCTTCCGTGATCCTGTCGGGTTACGTGCGAAAGAAATCTACATCCCCGCTGCGCAATGGAGGTTCTTAAGGTTCGATGGCGATTTCAGCGCGGCTTCTGGAAAGGGAATGGCTTATACCGCCGTTCTCGTTACGAGGAGGTTATGGAATTAGCACAACGGGCACGACACCCGCGCCCTGCAAGCCTATCTTGGCCACCGCAATATCCAGCACACGGTGCGCTACACCGAATTAGCGCCCGATCGGTTCAAAAGCTTCTGGCGAGGCTGATCGTGGCGAGCACCGTTAGCGTTTGACCGCAGTTTGGTGGGTCGAGAAGAATGTCCGCTTGGACCGGAAGCGGAAATCGGCTCGACGGCAAAAATGTCGCGGTGGGCCGTTCGCGTCATTTTGCGAGGCAGCAAACAACGCGATTGCGTTCACCGCGTCGCCTAGAGGCAACAGAAGTAAAGGCACCCCAGCTGGACAATTATTGCGGCTCCGGTGGTGGGAGACAGAGCGGAAGTAATAGATGATCTATTTGACTTAGATCAAACTGGCCACGCATCCCGCGTCTAATCTTCGATCGCTAGATCAACCTGAAATGAGTACTTTTTCACTCAGACGTGGTCGCCATGGCGAAAGATTGGGATATCAAGTTCAACACTAAAGATAACTTAGCCAAACGATTGCTGTCGCGATTGGCGCTAGCATTTAGGGACGTTCACAGAGAATATTTGAGGTACTTCTTGGACGAGAACCAACTGCCGAGCGAAGTGGCCTGGTTTTACAACGAGCGGCCCAATATTGGATTGATCGCGGCGGCAGCGTGGAGGATACCAGGGTGGATAGCTCTGGAGGAATACAGAGCACCTAAGTCAAAGAAAAGAAGCAAAAGCAAAAAGGATAAAGCACGTAACGGCCGTGCCGACCTGTATATTGGAACAAGCAAGAATGATGGCTACAAAGATTTCAGGATTGAGAGCAAGCTAGCTGCTCCTCAAACGCCACCCGGGGTTCGGAAGGCGCTGAATGCTAAAAACCCAAACTCTGAGTTGGGTCGCGCTATGACTGATGCACGAGCTATTAAAGGAGGGGATTACCGTTTGGCCACCGTGTTCGTTTGTCCGGCATTGCTGGTTAGGAAGAAGAACAAATTCGAAGACGTCTACCAAAAAGTTGTAGAGGCGTTTGAGGAAAGTTGTAAGGACTTGACAAAGCAAAAGCGTGAATGGGCCGCTTTTTGGGTTAAGTCCCCGAAGGTTGACCGTACTTGGCCGTATGAAAAGAAGAAATATGCCTATCCGGCAATCGCAGTAGTAATGGTAAGCGTGTGACACAGCCAGATGGCTGCGAAATTACATCTGAGCATTCAATCATGCCCATAACAAATTGTCCGTAAGTCGCTTGATCTCTCGAAGATGGTAGATTGAGCTTCTGTTGAATGCGCTGTTGTCGAATTTCAGAGAGCAATTGAAAGGCCTGCAACCGCTACAACAGTTAGACCGAGCGAGCCAATCATGGGGCAGCATTCGGCTTCGAGATTGATCATCGTGGAAGAAGACAGCCGCCTCCGTGCATTGAACGTTTAGACATCGCAGCAAAACTCATTCACCAATGGCAGTTTCGGGTCATTCACGACCGAGCGGCGTGCCGGTGGAATGTCAGCATTTGCCAGCAGCGGACATCGCATAGGGTCGGCGATGATCGTGCGGTTTTACAGCCGGGCGAAAAGCCTTTGGTGCCCGTGCTCGCTTTTAGCGTCGTTTGACAGTCTAAGGTGTTGAAACCGCTACGCCGTGGCACAACTCCCGGGCCCACCATCGATTTTTTACCTATTTGATTTTGCTTCTTCTTCTCGCAAAAAGTCCCACTGGGGCCTTTGGTGAGACACGCTTTTGTTCACGATTAATTCCTATCCTTCGTGTCGAGCAAGTACATCGCGCTCTCAGCAAGTCGTTCTTGATCGGCAGCCCGCGTGTATAGCTCCGCCATTTTGATGCTGTCCCAACCGAAGATCGCCATAAGCTGGCGCGACGTCGCGCCGTTGTTCGCTGCGACGGTCGCGCCCGCCTTGCGCAAGCCGTGCGCTGAGCAATTTGGAAGACCCGCTTGATCGCACCAGTCACGGAATTTGTTTCCGAAACCGGCATCGGTGAACGGTCGGTTCAGATTATTCACAAGGAACGTCAGGTCACCGCAAGGCGAGGCGTCTATGATCTGTTGCAGGACTGGAAGGATCGGCAACGCAAGCTGCTTTGGTTTGCGGTGTCTTCCTTTGCGCTGTGTAAACATCATCTTGCCGTTGCGGACATGTTGCTTCCCGAACCGGATCACATCTGCCCGCCTTTGCCCGGTGAATAATAGGAGTGCCAGCGCAAGCCGCGCCTTCGTCCCAACGGCGTGACGCTCCTCGAACTGGCGAACTTCCTCCGGAGTCCAACTGTGGAACCCGGTTGAGCCATATTTGAACTTCTCAACGTCGCGCGCAGGGTTGTTCAAGACGTATGGCTTGCCGTCCGAGTGCTTCTTCCGCATTCCAAACTTGAACACTTGCCGGATCGCCTTCACGCGATTGTTGGCTGCGCCCGGTAGATCAATCTTGCGGTCGCGCAGGACCTCTATCGCGTCGGTTCCCATTCGGCTCAAAGGCATGTCGCGAAACAGCTTGGCCGAACCGGGCGCTATCGGTTCATCAAACGTGCCTTCGAGGATTAATCGGCGAACGTGTTGTGTCTGCGGGTCAAGGCGTTTGTAGTCGGCGCACTCCCCGAAATACTTGACGCAGAGCCAGCGCCAAGTTCCTACGTTGACGGATGATCTTCTTGACGAATCAGCTACCGCTCCTTTGGCTGCCTCGTAGGCCGCCATGAACTCTGGCGTCCACGGTGTGCCGCGCAATCGGACCTTCGGCCTGTCCTTCGTGCGACAGTAAATGCGTATGTTGCCGTGGCGATCACGGTCCTCGACACAACCAGGCGGAAGTCTGCGGGGCATGGCCGAGGAGGCTATCGCGCTCACACGCCAACCGTCCAGTCTTCGGTCGAATCGTGGGTTTCGTCGGGCAGCGCCTCAAAAAACTCGTCCAGCGTTTCAATTGCAAACAGCTTCCGACCGTCGAGAATCTTGGCCGCGCCTATCCGGCCGCTCTTGCGCAGTTCATCGAATTTTGACGGGGAGATTCCAAGGTACATAGCGGCTTCAATCCGCGAAAGGCCGCGGCGCGGTATGGGCCGGACGGTGGACAGGGAGGGTCGAACGTTTCGTGTCACTCATGGCGACCACGGGCGCTTTCTCGGCGCAGGCCCGAAGCCTTCATCGAACCATCCGGGAAGGCTAGGGCCGCTGCTACCGACAGGCGAAGGGGCGTGGGCTCGACTTTATCCAACTGAGGTGATCTTTTCATGCCACACGCCGTATTTGCGTTGAAGAGGTCTGACAAGACTTGGTTTTCCGCGAGTTCAATGAGCATCAACAAGCATGCACCGCTTTAGTGCGCATTAAAAACGCGCCTTTACCTGCGCATGCGAGCAGTTTAATAGCCAAGGTGCATGAGAAGAAAAGCGACCAGACACTTCCTGGGGTTGTTCCGCCTACTCGTTGAAAGGGCCCCAAACACAATCAATGCCGCAAAAGTGCGCGACAAATCTTCGCGGGAAAAAGAACTAGTGATCCTCATAGGGGACAAGTTAGCGGCAGCTGTAGAGAAAGCATTTCAGGAGTTTGGGCTTAATAGCGATAATGAAAGGGATCAAAATACCCTTCTAGGGTTGTTAGCATGGGTGGCTTACGGCGGAAAAGGTCCTGGCGCTCCGAAGAAATGGACAGAGGAAAAATATCGCACGCTGCTGGACACGGTTGAGAAAATGCGTGTGGACAACAAACACCTTAAGGATTCGGACTGCTGTGACCTATTGAGCCGGGGAAAAGGCGGCAGCGAACGGTACCGGGGTATCAAATCGAAAACGCTTAAAAGAACCGTACAACGTGCGAGGGCCCTTGAGAGAGCAGCAAAATTGATAGTCGTGCGTTCAAGCACTTGATCGGTCTAACTGCCGCAATGGCGCATTTTGGGATAACTGGAAGAGCTCAGCGGGCGACGCGAGCTTGATTTATTGATTTAGGCGCCCACCGTTTCCGGCAAGGTCGATTTTAAAAATTGCTGGAACGATGGATTTGCGATGCGCCTTCTACGCGTCTTGGATCCGGCCTAAATCGATGGCGACGGCTGGCGGATTTGGAACCCCCACCACATTCGCCGATTGCATCTTTTTGTTTAGCGCAGCGAATGGGCAAAATTTATGACGGCTATTCACGCGCATTATTTTGATGCTCATCGCGGTTTGTCGGTTCAACAGTCGAGGCGGCGATGAACAAAAACCCAGAGCATGGCGCCTGGCATGCGTTCACTAGGCGACGGCGGCGACGCATAGACGGCGGAACAACCCTCACGATCCAGGTGTACCCGGCCGGCATGACGACAAGCATTTGGCGCTGTGGAAGCGGCGTAGCCAATTGGGTGATGAGGGATTCAATCGGGGCTGCTGCAAGCCGACGCCGTGGGCTGTTTCCAGGCAAAGGTCTATAAGAGACAAGCATAGCTTATCGCGGCCCACAACTTATGTTCGTGAGATACCCGGGTGATACCCCGAGTTCTAATTCGCCCTCGTGCGCTTTCATAACTAATTGATTTCATTGGCTGCCCTTCCTGCATACATATCGAACCATGTGCCGCGCTCCCCACCCTGCTTTTCGACAGATTTTGGAGACTGTGCGGGAGTTGCGCTTCGCCGGCTAGCAGGCCGTTGAAGAAGAGTGCCGATT
Source organism: uncultured Alphaproteobacteria bacterium (assembly GCA_963791955.1). Classification (GTDB taxonomy): domain Bacteria; phylum Pseudomonadota; class Alphaproteobacteria; order Rhizobiales; family Xanthobacteraceae; genus BOG-931. The sequence continues at coordinate 817,567 of CAWBUO010000006.1, read as the reverse complement.
GGCGGCATCTATCACCAGTGCGATCGCAAAACTCTGCCTTGATGATTCACCGGCGGCGGTTGCGTTGGCGGTTCGCCGGTGCGTTCATGCCGACGTCGCCAGCAGCTTCGGCAGCCGGGTCAGATTGTAGGCGGTGGTGGCGAAGCTGAAGGCCCATCCAGCGCGATCGCATCCTCGAAACTTGGTCTGCTCCAGTCCGGCGACCATCTTGATCCAACCGAAGGCTTCTTCGATTCGTTTGCGGATGCGCTGACTGAGGGCGTAGCCAGCATGGCGCGTGGTGCGGCCGTCAATCGCCGATGAGCGCCCGCTGGTATTCTGCGCCACATGCGGCGTCACCTTCATCGAGCGCAGTTCATTGACGAAATCCTCGGCGTCATAAGCCTTGTCAGCACCCAGCGTGATCGGCTGCGGCCGATCGGCGTGCGGCTCGATCATGTGTAGCGCTGCGACGCGCTCAGCGTGTCCATCGGCTGGTGTCAAACAAGCGTCGACCACCAGTCCGTTGCGGTTCTCCATCAGGGCGTGCCCCATGAAGCAGAGCTTGGCCTCCTTGCCTGGCCCTTTGCGATAGAGCCTCGCCTCGGGATCGGTCGTCGAGGCATGGGTGTCGTTCGAGCGCTTCTCGCCGTGAAAATCCGCCTCCCGGTTGCGTCCGCCTCCGTCGCTGGGCGGTTCGTCCGAGCCATCCTTCGGCCTGAAGCTCTTCATCGACGCCCAGGCTTCGATCAGCGTGCCGTCGACCGAGAAATGCTCGGTGCTCAGAAGCCGCTTCACTCGCGGATGTGCGAGAACTGCGCCCAACAACTTGGCTGCGATGTCGCCTTCCAACAGGCGCTCGCGGTTTTTGGAAAAAACTGAGTGATCCCACGCCGCGTCGTCAACGCCGATGCCAACGAACCAGCGAAATAGCAAATCGAACTCCAGCCGCTCCATCAATTGCCGCTCCGAGCGAATTGAATAGAAGGCTTGCAACAGCATCGCTCGCACCAGCTTCTCCGGCGGGATGGAGGGCCGCCCGATCGGTGCATAAAGCGCCGCGAACTCCTGCTCCAGCGCGACCAGCGCCTCGTTCACAAGTCCTCTGATCGCTCTCAGCGGATGATCCAACGGAACCCGCTTCTCAAGATTGACGTAGCTGAAAAGCTCGCCAGTCCGCTCATCCCTACCCCGCATCGCCCAACCTCCGAATCGCTTCGGAGAAAGTGAATCACTCAATCCGCCAAATCGCGACCTACTTCTTCAACAGCCTGCTAGGCAGGAAGCGGCCAAGACCGGAGCCGTGACGGGATTACTAGGTTTGGTCGTCAAGGCCGCTCGGTTCCGCTATACCGCGGCTGTTCGCGCTGCTTTCTTGCCCGCGCCCGAGGCGGGATCGTGATTTTGATCGCGGCTGGACCGACATCGTCTTCAATCTGAGCCCATGTGAGCGAAGCGGCGTTTCATAAGGTGGGATGCCGGCCCGGAGCGCGTGTCCGCGAAGCTCGATTTACGGATAAAAAGCAAGTCCTCCAAATTACTATTGATGCAACTGCGACAGAGGGAACTGCTATGCAACCGTTGAAGAATGTAGGAAAGCACTATCACGTCGCGGCCGGGCCGGAGACGGTCCATTGGGGCTATCTCGATGCGGCCTTGCCGCCAGTGCTCACAGTCAGATCCGGGGACCGGGCGACAGTTGACACAGTTTCTGGAATGCCAGAGGAGCTCCCGGCAGAGTCTCTTGGCTTTGAGATTTTGCCGGAGCACCTCGAGATTTATCGCCGATCCGTGAAGGGGATCGGCAATCACATTTACACCGGTCCAATTGCAATCGAAGCCGCCGAGCCTGGCGATGTTCTTGAGGTGCGGATCATTGATATTACGCTGCGACAGAATTGGGGTTGGAATATTTTTCGCCCCTACTTGGGTACCTTGCCCGAGGATTTTCCGCATCTGAAACGGCTGCATATCGCGCTCGATCGCAAGACGATGACAGGAACGATGCCGTGGGGACTCAAATTGCCGCTCAGTCCGTTTTTTGGGCAGCTTGCCGTCGCGCCGCCGCCGCAAGCCGGTCGGCAGGGCAGCCGCGAGCCGCGAGAGTTCGGCGGCAATATCGATTGCAAGGAATTGACCGCTGGCAGCACAATCTACCTACCGGTGTGGACCCGGGGCGCCTTATTCTCGACCGGTGATGGACACGCGCTGCAAGGTGACGGAGAGGTATGCGGGACGGCGATCGAGACCGCTCTGACCGGCGTCTTTGAGTTCACGTTGCGCAAGGATCTTGCGTATCGCTTGCCGCGTGCCGAAACCGCGGCTCATTACATCACGCTCGGATTCGACGCTGACCTCGACGATGCGGCGAAACAAGCATTGCGGGAGATGATCGACTGGCTGACAGTCTTGCTCGGCATTGCGAAAAGCGAGGCCTATGCACTGTGCAGCATTGCGGCGGATCTGCGCGTGACCCAAACCGTCAACGGCGTCAAGGGCGTCCATGCCATGATGGCGAAGGGCCTCATCGGAACAAGCGGCGAGCGGGCACAATCGTCGTGATGGAGCATGGCGAAGTCAGTTAGCAGCCGAGAGCGAAGGCCTCGCGGCGATGATCGGCGGCGCCGGAGAGATTGCCGGACGGCAATCTCTCAATCACCTTGGCCGATCCGTAGAAATACGGATCGTCGGCCTTTCTGACCATGTGACCCATGGCGGCAAGCGTCGTCACCACATTTTCCGGTATTCCGTATTCCACAAGGAACTCGCCGCCCCGCGTCGTGCACCATCGTGGTGCCTCGACCGCGGTCGCAATATCAAGGCCCGCGTCAAGCAATTGAGTGATGACCTGAACATTGGTGAGGGTTTGGCTGATGCCGCCCGGGCTCGCCAAGGCGAACCGCACCCGGCCATCGCGCTGGACGAGAACCGGGCATAGTGTGTGCGCGGGGCGTTTGCCCGGCGCGACGCTGTTGGCGCGATCTGGGTGGTGAGTAAATCCCGACATGCGGTTGTTGAATAAGATGCCCGTCGAGGGATCGAGGAACGCGCTCCCGAACACGGCGAAAATGCTCTGCACCATGCAGATCGCGTTGCCTTTGGCGTCGGCGAGCAACAGACATGATGTGCCGCCGCGGTTTGGCACCGCAGTCGCGGACGCCTTGCCAAGGACGGCCGCGGTCATCGCCGCCGTCGCTGCCGGCCCCAAGAGCCGGTCGACCGCGTCGGGAACGAAGTCTGGATCGGCAATGAGCGGCAGCCCCGACGAGAACGCAGCTTTCATCGCGCTCATCTGATAACCCAGGCGGCGGTCGGGTTCGTTCGCGAGGATCGCGCTGTCGAGAGCGGATAGTCCATTGAGTTGCATCAGCAAAAGAAGCCCATAGGAATTCGGCGGCATGACAAGGACGCGATGGCCCCGATAATCGGTCGTGGCCGGTTCTGCCCAGAACGGCCGATAGCGCGCCAAGTCCTCTTCGCGCATCAAGCCGCCATGGGCAGCGAAATGAGCTGCGATGCTCGCGGCGGTTTCACCACTGTAGAATCCGTCGGCGCCCCTCTCCGCCACGCGTCTAAGCGTGCTTGCAAGTGCCGGCTGGCGCAGGGTCTCGCCGTAGGCCAAACCTTTGCCGTTCGGCAGGTACAACGCTGCGCAGCCGGCATCCGCTGCCAGATTCCGGCGATGTTCGGGGATGCGCTCGACGAGCACTTTCGATACCGGGTGGCCAGCATCCGCCAGTTGGATTGCGTCCTCGAACAACGACTGCCACGGCAGAGTGCCAGAGCGACGATGAAGTTCCTCCCAGCCGCGAACGATGCCGGGGACGACCGGTGCGAGAGGGCCCGTCTCCTTCATGCCATCGGGGAAGCGCGCCGGCACGGCTGCCGACGGAGCTACACCAGAAGAATTAAGCCCGTAGGTGCGGCCCGTCGCCGCATCGTGATAAAGCAAGAAAAAATCCCCGCCGATCGATGTGGCGTGCCCGAGCACGACCGTCAGCGCGGCCGACGCGGCGACCAGCGCGTCGGTAAGATTGCCGCCGCGCTGTAGTGTGCGAATGCCTGCGAGACTGGCGAGCGAATGGCCGGATACGACCATGCCCCGGCTACTGAACGCCGGCGCGCGGGCGTGCCGCAGGAGCGCTTGGCTTTTCAAAGTTGTCATTATCCCAGCGTTGCCGTCGCCTGCATCGTCCGGCGACGGACTCGTGCGTTTGTGTGAAAGGCCGTGCCGCGTCCTACACGTAAGGAAAGACTTTCTCCGCGGCCAAGCGCATGGAGCGTTCGACGACTTCGGAATTGATCCCGCCCAGATCGAACCAGAGGCAGAACTCGGTAATGCCGAGCCTCTCTTTGAGCATCCGCAACTGGCCGATACAGGTTTCCGGATCGCCGGCTATGGCTGCACCGTATTGCAGCATCTTCTCATAGGTCTGGAAGCCCATGGCGACGGTCTTCGGACCTTGCGTGCCGGACAGCTCGTAGCCCTTGACGATCTTCGGCTGGTCGACGGCGCTGCCGCTTACCTGCTTTAGCTTGTCAAGAAACCATTGCACGGGCGGACCGTGTTTCTTGATGGCCAGGTCCGTAGTTTCATCGACAAAGAACGGAATCATAAGCATCCGTTCGGCGGATTTGCCGCTGCGTCCAAAGCGCTCGCAGGATTGTTCGTACTCCCGCAGCAGTCCGCCGACTTTCTCGATCCACTCGTCGCGGTAAAACCGATAACTAAAGGTGGACGCGAGTTCCATGTTCCAGCCGTTTCTGGCCGCAACTTCGAACGACTCTGTCGACGTCACGGCACAGTAAATCGGCGGATGAGGCTTCTGTACCGGCTTGGGCAGGGAGTTTGTCTTCGTAGGAATTGTCCAAAACTGGCCTTCATAGGTGAACGGTTCGTCGCCCCATGCTTTTTCGATGATGTCCATGCCTTCGAGAAACATCTCTCGGCTTTTCTCGAGCGGCAGATTGAGACCGCCGAACTCCGCTGGATTGTAGGCCCGGCCTACGCCGAACCGAAGCCGCCCATGGGAAAGAATGTCAATAAGCGCGAAATCGCCTGCGGTCCGCAACGGATGATTGAAAGGTATCACGACCACCGCGGTGCCGACCTTGATGCGCTTCGTCGTACGTGCGACCGCCGCGGCAAGCACCTGGGCAGAATTGACGATGCAGTACGTGGAAAACAAGTGCTCGGCGATCCACACTGTTTCGTATCCAAGCTCATCCGCGAGCTTGAACTGCCGCAAGTCATCATCGAACGCCTGCACTCGATCGTTCTGATCGGGTACTTGGCTGATCGAGAAGATTCCAAACTTCATGACGTCACTCCCGGATTGTCAAAGGTATACGGCGCGGCGCGGGCGAACACCGGACGTCGCGTGCTGTCGACGAACGTCACGGTGCCAAAGTATCCGAACACGCACAACCGGCATCCTTGCATGGCTACAGTCGCTCTTCGCGTACGTACGGCAGTGTCAAGGCCGCGGGCGCATTCATGCGGCGGCCGGCAGTACGGCTGGTCAGCGCCAACACAATGACCGCCAAAATATAGGGGAACATCTGCAGCAGGTAACTTGAAACGTATTGAAAGGCTCCGCCGATGATCTGCGCCTGGAACGCGACGATATAGGCAAAGCCGAACAAATAAGCTCCGGGCAGAATTCGTAACGGTCGCCAGCCGGCGAGAATGACAACCGCGAGGGCGACCCAGCCGCGACCTGCCGTCATACCGTCTTCCCAGGTCCGCAGATAGACGAGAGAGAGAAAGCTGCCGGCGATGCCGGCCATGGCGGCGCCGAAAATAACCGCCGCGTAACGGATGCGGATTACATCATGTCCGGCAACCTCGGCCGTACTCGGCTTCTCACCGGCGGCGCGCAAGGCCAAGCCATAGGGCGTATGAACAAGAAAGTACCAAACCAGCGGAACCAGGGCGTAGGAGCAATAAATCAGCCAGTGCTGATTGAACAAAGTCCGCCCAATGACGGGAATTTCCGACAATCCCGGAATAGGAAGCGAGCTAGCCGCGATTCCAAGTTTGCGTCCAACAAAACGGGCGCCGAAAAACCGCGAGGCGCCATCACCAAGGATGACCATCGCCAGACCGGTCACGATCTGGTCAGCGCGAAGACTGACCGTGAGGGCGGCAAAAATAATGCCCATTAGCGCCCCACTGACAATTCCCGCAAGCAGGCCTGCGCCAAAACTCGCGGTGAGATTGGCGGCGGCGAACGCGGCCATAGCACTGACAAGAAATATTCCTTCGATACTGAGATTGAGCACGCCGCTCGATTCGGCGACCAGCTCGCCCATCCCGGCGATGAGCAACGGCGTCCCGGCGGCTACCGAGCTGCTCAGCAGGCCATCAATGAACGCTTCGTCGATCATGGGAACTTAGCTCATAAGACATGCGCCACCGGCGCTTAGGGAACTCGCGCGAGACCGGAAGTCGACCACGGACGAAACTGGCTCAACAAGTTCTTCCACTTCAACCAGCCGGCACTTTGCAGGGAGTAGTGAACGTACGTAAGACTGCCAAGACCACAGAGTATCATCGTGGCTTGTAAAATGAGCACGAGCGACGGCTCAACTCCCGCCATCTGCAGCGCCGCACCGCCTTGCAGGAGCACTCCGTAGAACAGCGACATGCCGACCACGAGCAGCGGGTTGTGTCCCGAAAGCCAGGAGACGAGGATTCCGATATAGCCGTAGCCCTGCTCTAACGTATAAAGCCGCCCGGCCGGCCCGGCGACGACGCACACTCCCGCCAGTCCGGCCACGGCGCCGCTCAGCAGCATCACTTCGCAGGCAATCCGCTTGGGGCTCATGCCGGCATATTTGGCGGCAGCTTCGCTGTAGCCGATCACCGCGGTTTCGAAGCCCCAGCGCGAGCGCCGAAAAATTATGAAGAGAAGGACCGCACAGACCACCGCTAATATGGTGCCGTAATGCACCTCGGAGTGGCCGAAAGTGGGAAGCAGCGCATCCTCGGGAAAGCTCTTGGTGTACGGGAACCCTCCCATGCTGGAGTCTCTCCATGGCCCAAACACCAGATAATTGACCCATAGCACGGCAACGTAGTTCAGCATCAGGCTGGAGAAGACTTCGTTGACGCCGAGCCACACCTTCAGGACGGCCGGGATGAGCGCCCACAGTGCACTGCAGATCATCCCGCAAACAAATAACAGCAGCAGCAATGGAAATCCCGAGACCGGCAGGTAAAGTGCAGCGAAGCTCGCGCCAAAAGCCCCGATCATCAGCTGGCCTTCGCCGCCGATGTTCCACACTCTGGCGCGGAACGCGATGGATGCAGCCAACGCCGTGAAGCAAATCTCGGTGGCATAGACCACCGAGGCCACAATTCCGGAAACAGAACCGATCGAGCCGGCGAACAGATGCGCGTACGTAGCCGCTACCGGCGCCCCATTGGCCCAGAGCGCCAGTGCCCCGACGATCAGCGTCAAACATAGCGACAGGACAAACGCCGCGAGCTTGAGGATGGCAGTCTTCCGCATCAGGCCCGCTCCCGTTGCGTTTTGTCGCCGCCCATAAGCAACCCAATTGATCCCCAATCTGCGGAGCGCGTCGTCTGCGGCTCGGTGATTTCACCATGATAAATCACCGAGATGGTGTCGCTGATCTCGAAGATTTCGTCGAGATCCTCCGAGATCAGAACGATTCCTACCCCCGAGTTTCTCAAATCGAGAAGCCAGCGGCGGATTGTGATGCAGGCATCGAGATCAAGGCCGCGCGTCGGCTGCGCCACAACGAGCAAACGCGGCTCGGCACGAAGCTCCCGCCCAAGCAGAAGCTTTTGCGCGTTTCCGCCCGAGAGTTTCCCGGCACTGACATCGAGACCTGGCGTTCTGATGTTGAGTTCGGTCACGAGTTGCGAGAGGCGCCGCCGGGCTTCCGCCCGATCGATCCAAAGACCATTGCCGTAAGGGGCGCGGCGATAGTCGCGCAGGATGAGGTTATCCGCCAAGCCGAGTTCCGGCACGAGACCGACGCGCAACCGATCTTCGGGCACATAGCGGACACCAGCGTACATCGTTTCCAGGGCGTTGGATGTGGTCGTGTCTTGCCCACCAACTTCGATGCGTCCCGATAGCGGCTTCACCAAACCGGTGATCAACTCTGCGAGCAGCGTCTGGCCGTTACCGGCCACGCCGGCGATGCCGAGAATTTCACCGCTCCTGACCGTCAAGTCCAGATCGCGAATTCCGCCGTGACCGTGCGGACTCTCTGCGCAGACGCGATCCAGGCGCAGCACCGGCCGCCCCAGGCGCTCTGCGGGTTGCGCGGAGACCGTGCGAGGCGGACGCTCCTCCCCGATCATCAGAGCAGCAAGCTGCTCGATCGACGTAGCCGAGCGTTCGACCGTCGCCACAAGCCGTCCGCGGCGCAGAATCGTGACGCGGTCGGCGGCCGACATGACCTCCTTCAGTCTATGCGTGATAAAGATGATGGTCTTGCCGGCATCAGCGAGGCGACGCAGCGCCAAATAGAGAGCCTCAGCTTCTTGCGGTGTTAGGACCGCGGTAGGCTCGTCAAGGATCAAGACTTCCGCGCCGCGATAGAGAAGCTTGAGGATTTCGACTCGCTGGCGCTCGCCGACCGAAAGTTGCCAGATGTGGCGATCGGGGTCGACGGCGAGCCCGTTGCGCTGTCCAAGCTCCCTCAGGGCGCGCGCGGTATCCTCACGGGGCAACCGAAGACCCATCGAAGGCTGGGCGAGCAGAATATTGTCAGTGACCGTGAAGGCGTCGATGAGCTGAAATTCCTGATGCACCATGCCGATGCCGCGGCTGAGCGCGTCTTTGGGCGACCGGAAGGCCACTCGTTCGCCCCAAAGAATTATTTCGCCGCCATCCGGCTGATAGAATCCGGAAAGAATATTGGTCAGCGTGGTCTTGCCCGCGCCGTTCTCGCCCAGCACAGCGTGCACCTCGCCACGAACGAACGCGACGTCGATGCTGTCGTTCACCACGCTCGAACCGAAGCATTTGGTGATCCCGCGAAGGATCACCCGGTCAGGCGCGGCCGCCGAAACACGATCGGTAATGCCTCGTACTCCAAGTTCCCGCCGCGGGTCGCGATCGGCCGGCGCCGGCAGACCCACAAAACCGGCAACCCCAAGCAGGCTGCGGCTACTTGGCGTGTCCCTCCACGCCCTTTACCAGCCAGTCGATTTTGGCGCTGGCGTCATTGAGGGAGAGAGTTTGGCCCGCGGGTATTTGTAGCTTGCCGGTATTATCGCTCAGCGGACCGGCGTAGATCTGCCTTTTGCCAGAGATGAGCTCTTCCTTCGTCGAATTTACCGCCGCGCGAACATCTTCTGGAACGTTCTTGCCCAGCGCAATATCGGCGACGCCGTTTTTCAAGCTGCCCATGGCGCGTTCCGGCTTGAACGTCCCATCATGGACCGACTTGACAAGTTCGACGTAGTACTTGCCCCAATTCCACACGTTGGCCGCAAGGAAAGCATCCGGCGCCACGGCCGACCATGCCCAGTTCGACGACATTCCCCATTTGCCGTGATCAGCTGCCGTTTGGAGCGGAATGGCCGAATCCGTATGCGAAGCGATTACGTCGGCGCCTGCGGAGATCAGCGCGTCAGCAGCTTCCTTCTCCTTCGGTGCGTCGCTCCAGCTGTTGACCCATACGACCTTCACCACAGCTTTCGGATTGACCGACTGGACGCCCAGAGCAAAGGCATTCACGCCTGAGATCACCGGAGAGAAGGGAAACGCCGCAACAAAGCCGATCAGATTGCTTTTGGTCATTCGCCCCGCGACGACACCTTCCAGGTAGCGGCCTTCCTCAAGGTGCCCGTAGTAGGATGTAAGGTTAGGCAGGTTCGGAGGCGAAGCCTGTTGAATGATGAAAACTGTTTTTGGATAATCGCGAGCGACCTTCGGCGCGAACGCCGCATAGCCGTAAGCATTGCCGAAAATCACCTTGTACCCATCATCGGCGAGATTTTTGAGCACTGCGGTTACGCCGGGACCCTCGTTGATGGATTCGACGGTTTTTACGTCTACCCAGGGCAATTGCTCTTTCAGATATTTCTCGCCCTGCTCGTTGGCAGCGACCCAGCCCATTGTGGGGGTCCCGATCTCAACGAATCCGACTTTGAATTTTTCGTCCGCGTATGATGCGGTAGACGCAATGAGCGTCAACGCCAGCGCTATTATCGACGCCCTAGTCTTCCGCACTTTGAACCTCCCTCGCTTTGAGATGCCTGAGCGTCCGTGCCCAAAGCTTCCCAAATCATTGTGGGCTGAGCGAATTATGAAAGTCAACAACAGTCGTTGACGTGGTCAAAGCGTCACCAGCAATGGCTATTTACCCCGGTGTCAACTCGGTCAACTTGTTCAAGGTGCGAGACCGCTCACCACGCCAGGTCGTTGCCTTGGTAGTCCACATAAGCGACGCCGGGTCGCCCGCGACGGGCGGCGATAGTGTCGATGACGCCGCGCACACTAGTATCAATGTCGAGCGGTGCGTTTGGTCCACCCAAGTCGGTTCGCACCCAGCCGGGAACGATCGCCAATATTGTGCGGCCATTGCCCCGGCGGACGGAGAAGCTGCGCAACATCATGTTAAGTGCTGCTTTGCTGGCGCGGTAGATTTCGTAGCCGCCGCGATTGTTATTGGCCACGCTGCCTAGTGCGGACGACATCGCCGCAATGATACCGCCCTGCGGGACGAGGTCCGCGAATGCCTCGATGACGCGTAGCGGGCTGAGCGCATTGGTCACCATCAAGGTCGTGAAGGCCTCAGTGGAGGTTAGCGGCAACGTCTCGTGGGGCCCATTTGAAATTCCGGCATTCACGATCAGAAGGTCGATCGTTTCGCCCTCGAGCCGGCGACGGAGAGTCGCAACCTGATCCTCGACCGTAATGTCCACTATTTCGACGTGCAGCTGACCATTCGTTTCAACCGCGAGCTTGTGCAGCCCGGTGGGCGGGTTTGTCTTTCGAACGGTGCCGATGACTCGGCTGCCGCGCTTGACATAGTCGCGAGCAAGAGCAAGGCCCAAGCCGCGCGAGGCACCGACTATCAATACCGTCTCCATGCGCGCGTTCTTCGCCTTTTTTTGCGCCCCAAATCAAGTGGGCCGCGGCTCATGACGCAAATGCATCACGGGAATTCATCGGACCGAAATGCCATCGCAGGGAAGACAAAACGGCCGGAAGCGGCGCATCATAGGTTTTGCAATGCAAGCCCAACCCAGGGGAGATCACCTTCATGCCTTACGTCGACGCCGACGGCTGCAGGATCCATGTTGAAATCGAAGGACCGCAGAACGCTCCGGTATTGATGCTGTCGAACTCGCTCGGGACCGACCTTGGCATGTGGGATGAGCAGGTCGCGTCTTTCGCCCGGCATTTTCGTCTAATCCGCTATGATCGGCGCGGCCATGGCGGATCGGACGCCCCGCAGGGTCCTTACACTATGGAGCGCCTTGGCCGCGATGCTCTCTCCATTATCGACAGTCTGGGCATTGCCCGAACCAATTGGTGCGGCCTGTCGATGGGAGGCATGGTCGGTCAATGGCTCGGCGCCAATGCCGCCGATCGCATTGACAAACTCGTTATGTCCAACACCGCCTGTTTCATCCCCGACAAGACCGTGTGGGAAAACCGCATCAAGGTCGTGCGGGAGAAAGGGCTTACGGACGTCGTCGACGGCACGATGGAACGATGGTTCTCGAAAGAGTTTCGCGAACGGGCGCCACAGATAATCGAGCGAATGCGCAGGATGTTTTTGGCCACCAATCCGGAGGGCTACGCGGCTTGCGGGGAGGCCATCCGCGACATGGATCATCGTCCGCTACTCTCGAAAATCCAACGGCCCACTCTGGTCATCGCCGGTCGGTTTGACCCCACGACTCCTCCCGACATGAACTCTTTCATCAGTGAGCGTATTTCCGGCGCAAGATATACGGTGCTCGAAGCCGGACATATTGCGAACGTCGAGGCTCCCCGCGCATATGCCGAAACGGTATTGGAGTTCCTGTTGGGCTGATAGCGCGAATGGCAGCGCCGGCGGAAGGACGCTGCGGTGCTCCGTTCCCTGAACCCCGGCGCAGCAGCATTGGCGAGCTGGTGCGTACCGGCGGCTGCTTCATTACCTACCAGCCGAGATCGATGGCGAAGGTGGCGTTCGCCCTCCTGATACGGCCAACGTGCGGAACTTCGAAGTGTGTCGGGAGCAAAACGCCATTTTCGCCGGCACAGATTTCGAGGACGTGGCGCCTCGCCTGTTCAGCCAGCTTGGGGTCCCAACAGAAACGCGAACTCCACTGCCACAGTGGCACTTGAATCGGCGAATGAAGGATATCCCCGACGAATAGGCCCAGCGCGCCTTGTGATCTTACCTCGATGCGCAAATGCCCGGGCGTGTGACCAGGTGCCGGATGCAATGTCACCCCGTCCAACAACCCGTGAACGCCCTCGATGACACACGCTTTGCCGGACTCGACGATGGGATGAATTGAATCTTCGAAAGCGTGCCGGATGGCAGTCGAACAGGTCGGACGCGACGCCTCCAGTTTTGCGAATTCATATTCGGTCTTTGACAGCACATAGCGCGCGTTCGGAAATGTCGGCACCCATCGGCCATTTTCCAGCTTCGTGTTCCAGCCGACATGATCGACGTGGAGATGAGTATACAGGACGTAATCAACGTCTTCGGGACGAACGCCTATCGCCCGCAAGCGTTCAAGATAGCGGCTGTCGAGCATGTGCATTTCGTGTTTGTCGGGCCGCGACTTATCGTTTCCGACGCAAGTGTCGATCAGAACGATCTGACCGCCGACGCGCAGAAGCCAGCTTTGCACCGGCATACGGATATGCCCGGTCTCCGGATCGTAATGAGTGGGGCACAGCCAGCTTTCGTGCGGCCGTAGGGAATTGCGATCAAACTCCCGGAAGAAACATTGGGCTGTTTCGCCCAGTAGATAGCCTTCCAACACTCGGCCGACTTCGACGGCTCCGATTTTCCCGATGCTCTTCATAACCTGATCTTTGGGCCGAGGCTTTACCGGCGGCCGAACATGAACTCCGTTTTATTACGATGTGACGTCTACCACATGGACCGCCCGTGGTCGTTTAACATATGCGATCACGACGCCGTAATCTCTTCTCAGAGCACGTTACCGATCGCCGTCTTTACGGATCGCGCTTAGCAGCAACATGCCTTTTGAGCCGGAAGGCCTCCGCGCAAGGAGGAATTGCGCCACGTCGGCTCCAGCCAATGGTCTGGCATTCCTTTAAACGACTTGACCTGAGGAAGCGCCTGCGGTTACGCCTAAAAAGCTCGCTCTACGCGCTACCAGGAGGCGGCAATGGCGGCCTACAAGATTTCGGACCAGCTTCTCGAAGTGATAATCGAGGATCGCGGCTCACCTCACCCTTGGCGAGAGATTCCCGCTGCGAACTGCGCTTTCGTCGTCATCGACATGCAGAACTACTTCATGGCGCCGAGCTCTCAGGGCGAAGCCGCCACCGCGCGCGATGTCGTGCCTGCAATCAATCGGCTGGCAAAGGCGCTCCGCGAGCGGGGCGGCCGCGTCGTTTGGGTGCAGACGACCACGACAAACACGCGCACCGCATGGTCGGTGCGGCATGAACTGCTATCGCCGGAGAGGGCCGAAATACGGTTGCAAGCGATGGAATTGGGAGCCGACGGCTTTGCACTCTGGCCCACGCTGGATGTTCGGCCGGACGATATGCGCATAGTGAAGACGCTATATTCGGCTTTTGCGCCAGGATCCTCAGACCTTCCGGCGCGGTTCAGGAATGAGGGTATCGACTATGTCCTCATCGGCGGCACCTACACCAACGTCTGCTGCCAAGCGTCGGCACAGGATGCCATGATGCAAAATTTCCGCACCATCATGGTTCCCGAGTGCAACGCAGCCTCGACGCCGGCGGCGCATGTCGCTGCGCTGGACAACTTCTTCGAGTTCTTTGGTGACGTCTTAAGCACTGACGAAGTTATCTCCCGTCTCAAATCCGACAGAAAGACGGCCGTAGCTTGATCCATGCGTGGTGAGAAGCGGATCGGCGTCATTGGCGCCGGGCTTGGAGGATTGAGCGTCGGCGGGTTCCTGCAGCGAGCGGGATTCGACGTCAAGATCTACGAACAAGCCCCGACGTTTTCGCGGATCGGCGCTGGCATCATCCTCAGCGCCAATGCCATGAAGGCTTTTCGGCGTCTGCAGGTCGAGGACGATCTCCTGAGAACCGGAATCAAACCGCGCGGCTACATCAGCCGGGCGTGGGATACCGGCGAAACGATGTACGAGATCGCGTTTGATGCGCAGAACGAAACGCGTTTCGGCGGTCCCTATTTAAACGTTCACCGGGGCGACCTGCACGCCATTCTTGAAAGGGTCGTGACACCGGGGACGATCGCCTTCGGTCACCAGCTCGTCGGTCTCGAAGAGAGCGGTGAGTCGATCCGGCTCATTTTCCAGAACGGGGTGCGCGCCGACATGGAAATCGTGATCGGCGCGGACGGCATCCATTCCACTGTTCGGAGCTTTTTGCTGGATCACGAACCCCCGCGTTTCATTGGCGCCGCGGCGTATCGCGCCATCTTTCCCACGGCGAGCCTCGGCGGCTTCCAAATCGCTGATTGCACTAAGTGGTGGGGCCCGAACCGACACATCCTCCCTTACTTCATGACCGGCAAGCGCGATGAAGTGTACGTGATTGGGGTCGTACCGATGTCGAGCTGGGAAAGCGACGAGGCATCGATTCCGGCCTCGCGGGAGAGTTTCCTGGATGCATTCGAGGGTTTTCACCCTGACCTTCGGCGCGTCCTAGAAGCCGCGGAAGATGTCAGCCTATGGCCCATTTATGACCGCGAGCGCAACGATTGCTGGAGCGGCGGCCGCATCGTTCTTCTGGGCGACGCGTGTCACCCCATGCGTCCGTTTATGGGCGCAGGCGGCGCGATGGCCGTTGAGGACGCGGCAGTGCTGAGCCGTTGCCTCCGCAAGTTTGACGACCCGGCCGAGGCGTTCCGCTGGTACGAGTCAAACCGCATTCCACGTGTAGCGAAAGTGCAACTTATCTCCATCGAAAACAGCTGGATGCGCGGTCGAACCGAAACTGACTGGTTTTACTGTTATGACCCCTGTACCGTGCCTCTGGTTGATCCAGCGACTCTAGCGCACGGCGCAACGGAACCGTCGCAATAGCGCACCGAACCGCCTAGAGGCAGCCTAAATCGCAGAGACTCAATTTCCGTCGATGCGCGGACGGCAGGAACGCCCTCGCTTCGCCACGAGCGCCTGTCCCAGTCTGCAATAAGCACACGGCCTGGCATGCCTTCGCTACGCTGCGTCGCGCCGCCGCTGCAGCAATGCCGTTGGGATATTTGCCACGAGTGGCTTTGCCGGTGGTCCCGGGCTACTTCCGACACGGAAATCTCGCATGCCAGTGGTGCGCGATTTCGGCACCAGTACAAAACCAGACGTCATCGAACCCGCGCATGTATGCGAGGAGTTTGCGCAGACCCGCTGCGCGGGCCGGTCGCCCGGTCAAGCGATCGTGCAGCGCGATCGACAATAGCTTGGGGGAACCCGCACGGCCTTCGCGGTGCAGGACATCGAACGCGTCGCGCATGTAGGTGAAGAAGTCGTCGCTGGTGGCGAAGCCGCGATTCTCGTTAAAGCGATTGTCATTGGTCTCGAACGAATACGGAATGACGAGGTGGGGCTTGCCACTCACGGTCAGCCAATAGGGAATTTCATCGTTGAGTGAATCACGATCGTACAGAAAGCCGCCGGCTTCAACCAGAAGTCGGCGTGTATTCGGGCCCGGCCGCCCAGTCATCCATCCGACCGGGCGCGCTCCACTCACCCGGGTAAGGACCTCGATGGCGCGCCGGACATGATCGCGCTCAATCTCCTCGGGCACCAAGCAATAATCGATCCAGCGATACCCGTGACTGACAATTTCGTGGCCCCGGTCCACGAAAGCTTTGGCCATCGGAAGGTTCTGTTCGATGGCGCGGGCAACTGCCAGAATGCTGACGTGGATTGAGAACTCCTGAAACAGATCGAGTAACCGCCAAATGCCGCGGCGACTGCCATATTCGAAGATCGATTCGACCAATGGAACCCGCACTCCTTCATACGAACCGGTGCCGATGTCGTTGAGCACCGATTCCGAAACTTTGTCACCATTGGCCAGCGTTCGCTCGCCGCCGCCTTCCACGTTAATATTGAAATTGACCGCAATGGCGGCGCCTCCCGGCCAGGCCGGATCGGGAGGATGTTCGCCGTATCCCACCAGGTCTCGGGCGATCATCGGATCGGGTCTCGGCTCCAGCATGTTCGTTCCTTTCCAATCAACTGCGGGCGCTCGTGCCCGAAACAGAATTGCACTAGGCGAGCAAAGTTTTCCTCGTCAAGCGGCGGCGGGCCAAATTTGTTCGATCACCTTCGCACGCGCACAAAGATTGCAGTCAACATCCGACACTTTGCTGGAGAAACCAGTCGATGAGGCCGCCATTCACCATTTCAAATCCATGAGCCAAACGACTTTTCGCAAGTGCAACTAGATTTGATCGCGTTCGGCGCCTCGAAAGCGTCGAAAGCCTCGCTAAGAGTCCGCCCGGCGTTCCGGAAAAGGCGATGCGGTCGAGAAATCCTATAGAGTGAGGCAGGCGGTGTCGGCTCGCTAGGCTCTGGGGCAATGTCCGCATAGCCAGGAACGCGGATGCCGGCTGCCGGCACTAATTATGCTGTGGATCACTGTTTAGTCATTAGTTCTGCCCTTTCTGGATACATATCGAACCATGTGTCGCGCTCCTGAGCCCGCTTTTCGACAGATTTTGGAGCATGTGCGCGAGTTACGCTTCGCCGCCTAGCAATGAGGGCTAGCATGAGGCGTGGGAGAGACCTTCGGGGAAATGTGTAATTGCGGAAACGAGCCGGAATGTCGACGGTGGCGCGATAGGTCTGTGCCTTCAGCGCCGCCCGCATGTGCCGCGTCTCGACGCAGATCACTGGCAAGCCTGCTTCGGCGAGCGCGCTGAACAACCATTGCGACAGCGGTCCAGCTTCCAGTCCAATCCGCTTGAAGTGGTAGGCAGGATTTGTCAGCACCGCCAGCAGAGCGTGAGGTTCGCTCGCTACCCTCACTTCCCATATGATCTTGCCCGTGTCATCCACAATGCAGACGCTCGTGTCCTTGACCGAAACGTCCAGTCCAGCAAAATGGTCCATGCTGCGCTTCTCCTTCTGATGCTTGAGGCCGCATCCGCGGACCTCGTTTCACCATCAGCCTGAAGCGCAGCACCCAAAATCTTCAGCTATCCACAAGCTGCCGGCCGATTATCCCATCTACCGAATTAGCTTTTGACCGCCGCCTGCCGTCAAACCGCGGCCGGATTGTCGAACGCCCCGATCATTCATATCTTTGCTCTGAATATTACCGGCGCAACAGAATGCTGAAGTGGTTCGCCCCTTTGTTACTGCTGGCCGGGAAGCCGGAAGTGCTGATCCGCCTCGTCGTCGGCGCGCTTGCCTTGGCGGTGTTGCTCGGCGGCGTATGGCTGATATCGAATATCGCGCTGACCTTCGACACGCTAAAGAATCCGTATATTGCCACCGCCTACGGCGCAGTGCTGCTCTGTTTCTTTCTCGTCGTCGGAGTGACGGCTTGGCTGCGCATGCGCCGCCTGGGCTCAAGGCCGAAAGCCATCGCGTCAAAAGTCGAACACCCGCTGCCGCTGCCGGACGAGATCGTCGCGAAGCGCACACGCGAGCTTTCGACAAAATGGGAAACTGAAGGCAGACGCGTTCCGACCGCGCCAGACGGGCGCCTTCGCCAATCGGCGGCCTCCAGTACCGCGGCGATCGCCCAGCCGCGTGCAATGCCGCCTGTGCGCGCAACGCTGACCGTGACCGGACCGGCCTATGCGGGCAAGACGGCATTGATCGCACAACTTGTCGCCGCTACCCGCGCGCAGCCGTCTGAAACAAGCGACGTCATTCGCTTGGTTGATGCCGGGGCAAGCGACGGCGACGAGCGGCACGTCGCCGCGTTGGCGAAAGCCGCCGCCGCGACCGATGGTGTGTTATTTGTCGTTGATCAGGACTTACGCGCTCCTGAGGTCGCGGCCGTCAGACGGCTCGCCGCCAAGGGCAGGCCGCTCTACCTCGTCTTGAACAAGGCGGATCAATTCAACGCGGCCGATCGCGATGCAATCCTGGTATCGATCCGCAAGAAGATGCCTCCCGGCTTTCCGCCCGCCAACGTCGTGCCCGCTGCCGTTGCGCCGAGCCCGGTCAATCGTGAGGTCGAAGACGCGCAGGGCGCGGTGCGGATAGAGACGCGCCGGCCATCAGCGGACGTCGATGCGTTGACGAAACTGCTAGCTCGCGATGTTCGGCCGACCGCCGGACACACGCTGCAATTTGCAACCGGGTCATAGCCGCGGAACGGCGACCGCATGCAGGACCAATCGATATTGCCCGATACTATTGAAGCGCTTCGCAAGCTCTCGGCCGACTCGCGGCTGCGGCCGGAGGAGCGCGCGAGCATCGAACGGGAGATGCACGATATCGAGCAATTCACTGCAAAGCTCGAGAACGGCCGCGTCGAGATCGCGGCGTTTGGTGAGGTGGGTTCTGGCAAGAGCGCGCTACTCAACGCGCTTGCCGGCGAAAAGGTTTTCGCGGTGTCCGCCGAACACGGGTCCACCGCCCAGATCGCCAAAGCTGGCTTCAAGAATACCAAGCTGATTCTGGTCGACACGCCTGGAATCAACGAGGCGGCCGGTGAGCTGCGCGGTAAGCTTGCCGAGGAAACAGTGCGTTATACCGACCTTGTGCTGTTCGTCGCCGACGGCGACCTCAACCGGGTCGAAATCGATGCGCTGAACCAGCTTTGTAACCTGAACAAGCCAGTCTTGCTTGTCATCAACAAGGCCGACTTGCTCGGCCCGGCGCAGATCAAGGAGATTTCCGAATCGATTCTGCGCAAGATCGGCCATCGCCTCGGCGCCTCCGACATCGTCTTCGCTGCCGCCGCTCCGCGAGAAACCGAGCGCGAAATTCACAAGGCTGATGGCAGCATCGAAATTGTCCGATACCAGCCGAAGTCAAAGATTGACGTGCTGGAAGCGCGCATGCTCGAAGTCCTCGACCGCGAGGGCAAGGCGATCATCGCGCTTAATGCGAGCCTGTTCGCGACCGACGTGAGCGAGCAGATCAAGCAGTTAAAGCAGCAAGTCCGAAGCAAGGAAGTCACGCGCCTAATCTACTATTTCATGTTGGGGAAGGCGCTGGTCGTCGGCGCCAACCCGGTTCCGATATTCGACGTTCTCGCCGGCATCGCCAGCGACGCGATGATGGTTCAACGCATCGGCGCGATCTACGGCACCGATTTCTCGCTGAAAAATTCGCAAAATATGGTGCTAGAAATCCTGCGCGCCTGGGGACTGATGGCGGCGGCCGAGTACGGCCTGCACGTCGCCGCCGACCTGTTACGAACGTTCACCTTTGGAACGAGCACGGTGCTAACCGCGGTGCCGCAGGGTCTTGCCGCGGCCTGGAGCACTTACGTCGTCGGGAATGCGGCCAACATCTATTTCCGCGACGCTGGCTGGAACGGACGGTCGCCGAAAGACATCGTGCGGGACATTCTTGCCGGCGCCGAAACGCAGAAGATGAGCATCCTGGCGCCGATCAGGGATCAGCTGAAAGCAAAATTCGGCCGCTAGCCGCAATTGCCGGCGGCGGTGCAAAAGTCGCTAGCGCGACGCTCACATTTTGCGTGTCCTTTCGCGTCGTTTGAAGGGTCTCGCGGCGACTTCTGCTATTGCTCTGATTGTGTTGCAAAAGTCGTATTGGGACTGATGATCAAAAATTCTGCGGCTGCAGGCGCGGCTTTCGTGTAAAGATGTGAGGGACCGCATCGCCTCACGTTAAACTCACTAGCGACTTCGATAACGCGATTGAGGTTTTACGAATCGGCGACAGCTTCCCGTTTCGGGATTACTGGCGAGCCGCGGAAGCGCCTGGTCGCGCAACCCATCGCGGAGGCCAAATAAAAGCCGCGGCAGCCAGCACGACGACGACTACCTGCGCCGATGTACGTTGATCGCGATACCCAGCGGGGTTTGGCCGCGCGTGGTTTTGCGCGCCATTCACGAGGGTGCGCTGACTTATTGTTCGCTCGCCGACCTCAAACGCTTCGCAATAGATTGGCATGAGGACATTGGTTGGTTTGGCGTCCGCGGCGCAAAGCATCGCTCCGGGATAAGCGAATGCATGCCAGAGTTGTCGCGGCGGTTGTGTTACACGGTGTGTGGCTTTGTCGGCGTTTGTTGAATTTCGCGCATGTCTCCATGGTGTACTCTGGCCACCTGCCCATTGTTCCAGGCGATCACGACCGCATCCCAACTTGTTTCGGTGATGATGCCGCTATCTGCGGTCTCGCCGCGCCAATAAACGCGAGTGCCCGTCTTTAATGCCCGGGATTTGTCGGCTGTCATTGTTGCTCCTGCCGGCAATCAACAACGCCGGGCGCAACCGCGAAGCAAGCCGTCATCGAGTAGGCAATTTGGTCGCGGGAGCGGTAAATAAGCGATTCTTCGAGGCGTTCCTAGGCCGTGAGCGACTGATCATGACCGCATTCGCACGATACATCGGCATCGACTATTCGGGTGCTGAGACGCCGACAGCGAGCCTAAAAGGGCTCCGCGTCTATATGACGGATCAGGGAACGTCGCCCGTTGAGGTGATACCACCACCGAGCCCGCGTAAGTATTGGACGCGGCGCGGCATCGCCGAATGGCTGGTGCATCGGCTTTCGCAAGACACGCCCACGTTGGTTGGCATCGACCACGGTTTCTCGTTTCCCCTGCGCTATTTCGAGACGCATGGTCTCAAGCCCGACTGGCCGACGTTCCTGGACGACTTTCAGAAACATTGGCCGACTGACGACGACAACACTTATGTGGATTTCGTGCGTGAGGGTGTCTGCGGGAATGGTGCCGCTCGGATGGGCAACACCCGCTGGCGGCGCTTGACCGAGGAACGCGCAGGCGGCGCCAAGTCGGTGTTTCATTTTGACGGGCAAGGATCGGTGGCGAAATCCACCCATTCTGGGATTCCGTGGCTGCGCTTCATCCGCCGACAATTGGGTGAGCGCGTACATTTCTGGCCGTTCGACGGCTGGGACATTCCGGCTGGGCGTTCCGCTATAGCCGAGGTCTACCCGGCATTATGGAGCCGCGGCTTTGTCCGTGAGGACCGGACCGGCGATCAGCATGATGCCTACAGCATCGCCGCCTGGCTCTCCCGCGCCGACCAGGACGGTAGCCTCGCTGCGTTCCTCAAGCCCGACCTGACGCCGCCTGAGCGCGCCGTAGCGCAAGTAGAGGGTTGGATACTGGGCGTTCCGGGCTTAATCCCTGCGCGGGATCGCGAACGGATGCAAAGTCATACACGACATTGATGCGCATGCTTTCCGACAAATGGCGCAGATCCTGTTTGGTCGATAGCTTCGCGCTACTTGTGGCCTTGTGGCTAAGGAGAACGTTACCGTGATCGATTTCAGGATAGCGCCGCATCGGGTGATCGCCGGAAAAAACATTGTCGAGGTGATGCTCGATGGCAACGTCGTCGCGACCATCGCCGCCAATGGAATCGATGGTATTCAAGTCATGAGCGCGCATTTAAACGATCACTGGTTAGACGATGGCGAGAAGATCGGCCTCGGCACCCCGTCGATCCACATTACATTCAACACGCGGCCGGGCCGTATGGGCGGCAAGAGTGTGCGCGAAAGCAAGCAATGACCAAATAGCTCTACCATTCAAAATTGCTCGTGGCGTCGGCAACCCCCGGCCAAAGCTTCAACGGGAATAAGGGTACGGCCGGTCACGGATTACGAAGCGATCTTAGTGAAGCGACGTCAGTGCGGCCCTTCTCGATTCCCGCGGAAATGGCGAAACAACACTTGACGCGGCTATATGCCATCCATATACCATCCCTGTGGATGTTAAATGGATGGTTTACGTGGCAGAAAATGTACATCAGCTGCGCCCCAAGCCGAGTGACAGCGAAAAGATCACGATCAATCTCGGCTACGTCGATCTTGGTCATATCGATCTGATGGTGCAGGACGGCTTTTATTCCAACCGGACTGATTTCATTCGCACGGCAATTCGAAACCAACTCGAACGTCATGCCGAGGTCGTCAAACAGTCCACTGTCCGAAAGAGCCTAGATCTTGGTCTGCGGAATTACAGCCGCGAGGATCTTGAGGAGGCGCGTCGCGCCGGACAGAAGCTGGAAATCAACGTATTGGGCCTCGCCACTATCGCGGCCGATGTCACCCCTGAACTCGCCCGCGCCACCATCGCTTCAGTCGTTGTCCTCGGAGCATTGCACGCCAGTGCAGAGGTCAAGGCCGCTCTCGCGGATAGAATGCGATAATGGGAAATTTGAACCCGAACGAAATTTGACGCGAACTAACGGCATCCGACGTGGCAGGCTCCAAGCTAAAGGTGGCTTTCGATATGAATGAGATGATGCTCCAGGCGACGCGGCTTACGCGAGCAAACCGACTCGTCGAAGCTACGGCGCTCATTCAGCGCATGCTTCGAGGCGAGACCGATTCCGAAATTGCTGGTTTCGGAAGCAGGCCACCGACCAATGACGGATTTCTAGAGGCAATCGATGAAACCGAGCACTTCAATCAGGTGCCTTCCGCTGAGCCGGATTATTTCCAGACGTTCCGCGATCCAACATTTCGCTTCGGATACCCCTCACGGCATGGACTGCAATGGTGGAAGCAGCCCGCACCGTCATCCGCGCCAGACATTGTGCCGGAGGGCGGAAGGTTTATTGAATCGCTTTATACCAACCCGGCGGGAAGCCGCACCTACAAGCTGTACATCCCCAGCGGCTATCAGGGCCAAGCGCTTCCTTTGATCGTCATGTTACACGGCGGCACTCAAACGCCTGACGATTTTGCCGCCGGAACGCGAATGAACTTGATCGCGGAGGAAGAGACCTGTCTCGTAGTCTATCCCGCACAGCCCAGTCACGCGAACCCGGCGAAGTGTTGGAATTGGTTTCGCCCGAACGACCAGCGCCGGGACCGCGGTGAACCTTCGCTCATCGCGGGCATCACACGCCAAGTCATGCGCGACTATTCCGTCGATCCACGACGCGTCTACGTTGGGGGATTGTCAGCCGGAGCGGCTGCGGCCGCCGTGATGGGGGCAACTTACCCGGATCTATATGCTGCAATCGCAGTGCATTCGGGTCTGGCCTGTGGGGTCGCCGACGATCTTATTTCTGCATTCGCCGCCATGAGACAAGGTGATTTACGATGCGCTTCCGCGTCCTGGGAAGATACGGATGTTCTTGACGACCAGCAGCCGTTTGTCCCGACCATCGTTTTCCACGGAGATCGTGACACCATAGTGCACCCCCGAAACGCCGATCATGTCATCACCCGTTCTATGGGAACCACCAACTTGCAGAAGAAAATACGTCGCGGGCAAGTACCGGGTGGTCATGCCTACACCTGCACGATCCATACCGATGCGAACGGGCAGGCGATCCTAGAGCAATGGTGCATTCATGGAGCAGGTCACGCCTGGTCGGGTGGAAGTCCCGCCGGTTCCTACACCGATCCATGGGGGCCGGATGCGGCCTAGGAAATGCTGCGGTTCTTTCGTGATCACCCTGCAGTCGAACGTGATGCAGAAGCCGCAAATGAGCCGTCTCGATGAGGCAGAACCTTACGACAGGGTTGGCCATTGTGCGTTTACATTCGAGATTGGAAGGGCAGTCATGTCGGATGACCAAGAAGCAAACGAAGAACGGCCGTGCCTGCATTGTCTGATTGTCCAATTGGTCGACGACTTTTTTGCCGAGAACCCCGTGGCAACAGATGAGCCAAATGTAATCGATGCCGATGAACTAATTACGGCGGTCGCAAAGACGGTGGCAGAACTGACTTCCAGCCGAGGTGGTGCGGTCCGCCAGAGTATGATCGAACAGCTGATGCGTGAAATTATGAAATACGACACGGAGTTTCGTCAGCAAGAAGCGACGGGTGTACCTAGCTCCGATGTGCGGCATTAGCTTAATTTCGGTGTCGTAGTGACCCGATATGATTGTTCGCTGGTCAGCGAGCGCATGAGCATGCTGGGTAAGCTTGGTTTCGACGACACCGACTATTCGGTTGTCGTAAAGCACCGGGGACGCCCTCCAAACCCGCGGAGGTGGGAGATTTATCGCGCTAGTACATCAAGCCTCATAGGACAATCACCGATCTTTTTTCGGAGCATGGCAGCCGCTAACAAAGCAGGGAAGGCTGCGCTTAAGGTGCTATTGGCCAAGCTCAACGCCTAGCTACTGCTTTCAGCAAAATCAGCGTTGAACCTTCAGGTTTTCTGCCGACGTCTTTCCCTTGTTCGCGACTTCTTCGTATTCGACAACTTGCCCCTCATTGAGGCCGCTTAGCCCCGCCCTCTCGACAGCCGAGATATGGACAAACACGTCTTTACCACCGCCTTGCGGCTGAATAAATCCGTACCCCTTTTGGGAATTGAACCACTTCACAGTGCCGCGTGACATTCTCGATCTCCGCTGTTGAATTCTAAAAATAGCCTTGCAGACTTACGATGACAACACCGAGCGGATCGTCGATCCCAAGACTTTTTTTGGGGGAGGTCGCAGGGGCCGGTCTTGACGCCGCCGAGCAACGTCCCCTCGGAGTCCAAGAGGCCGTGCGGATGGCAAAGGGAGTTTATCTCGAGGTGGAAAGAAGAAGAGCTCGACACGACGGCGGCCGAGGAGCTGTTGGCGCACCTAGAGCGCAGGTTTAGACATGTCGAGAGGGAGTGCGGCTGATCGAAGCCGGGATTTCGGATCTCTTCCGGTGGAAAGTTGTGACTACTCGGATTTCTGGCATTGGCGTGTCTTCATCGGACGAGTAAAGATGCGATTCGCCGCCGTTCCCTGACGAGGCGGTTCACTTCCCAACCGACTGAAGCCCCGGTCAGCACCTCCAAACTGTGATCGGGGCTTTTTTCATCTGTGCGGATAATGGCTGCACTCTAGAGCGTCATGGGGCCGATTTAGGGCCGCGGGCTGAGTTTGCTATTTTTGCGCCATGACACCGTGGCAGGAGTTCGGCAGATGGCCGGCCTACTCAAGAACCCTTGAACGGAGTTTTGATATCGCTTGCCGCTTTTGTATAGGCTCGACCAAGACTTTCCGTTTGCTCTCGGAACGCATCTAAAAGGGTTTGTATGAACTCGGTCTGAATTCGGGCCATGTCTTGAAAATCTTTGGCTTGGGACAATTGTTTTATAAAGTCATGAGTGGCAGCAATATTCTGCTCGGAATAGATTTTCAGTTTTTCGCCGAATTCTGTTCCGCCTGAAGGAAAAGATGAAATAGTCTTTTTCAGAAACTCGGAAGTCGGGCATCAGGGTGGCCAGATAGGATCAAATCCAACGCTTGAAATCGAAAGATTTGCGAGGGCGTGGGGGCTCAGCTCGCAATCGTTGCGGTTTGACGGCGGAACGGATGCTTTCGATAACCGCCGCCGCATCGGCTAAACAAGGATCTTGATGACTCCCGCATCCAGGACGACACACCGGCTACTGGTGACTGTGTGCGTCATACTCGCCATGTTCATGGCCGCCATCGAGGTGACCATCGTGGCGACCGCCATGCCGGCGATTGTCGGGCAGCTCGGCAATTTCTCGCTTTACACCTGGGTCTTTTCCGCGTTCCTGCTGACGCAGGCCGCGACGATCATGATGTTCGGCAAGCTCGCCGATCTCTACGGCCGCCGCCCCGTTCTAATCGCCGGCATCTCAGTCTTCCTGCTCGGGTCGGTGCTGTGCGGGCTCGCCCGCTCGATGATGATGCTCATCATCTTCCGACTGATCCAGGGGCTGGGCGCCGGCTCTATCCAGCCGGTAGCGATGACGATCATCGGCGACCTCTATACGCTCGATGAGCGCGCCAAGATTCAAGGCTATCTGGCGAGCGTGTGGGGCGTAGCCGCGATCATCGGGCCGTTAGCGGGAGGATTCATCGTCCAGGTCATCTCGTGGCCGTGGATATTCTGGATCAATGTTCCGATCGGCCTGATCACGGTCGCCGGGGTGTTGCTGTTCCTCCACGAGAATGTGGAGCACCGCCAACGACGGATCGACTATCTCGGTTCATTACTGTTCGGCGGCGCAGTAGCCGCGTTTCTCCTCGTCCTAACCCAGGGCGGAACGCAATGGCCTTGGGCATCGATGGAGATGATCGCGCTCGCCGCGACCTTCGTCGGTTGCTTGGTTCTGCTTCTGCTGCATGAACGCCGCACGCCGGAACCGATGATCGCACTCGACATGTGGACCAATCGTCTTATGGCGTCGGCGAATAGCACTGTACTCGTCGCCGGGATGATGTTGATCGGAATCACCTCGTTCCTGCCGATGTATGTGCAGGGCGTGATGGGGCGCTCCGCCATAGTTGCTGGCTTCACGCTCACCATCATGTCGGTCGGCTGGCCACTCGGCTCGGCGCTGTCGTCACGGTTCTTCGGCAGACTCGGCACAGATGGAACGGCGCGCTTCGGCGGCATTCTGCTCGTGATCGGCGCTGCGTTCTTTCTGTTCTTGACGCCGCACGCGAGCCCCGCACTGGCGGGGGTTGGATCGTTCGTAATGGGGTTCGGGATGGGCCTGATCAACACGACCTGCATCGTGCTAATTCAGGGCAGCGTGGAATGGTCGAAGCGCGGCAGCGCCACCGCCTCGAATGTCTTCGCGCGCATTCTCGGCAACACGCTGGGGGCGGCGGCGCTCGGTGGCCTACTCAATACCAGCCTGCAATTGTACTTCAAAGCGTCGGCCGTCGGATTTGAACATCTCAATGTCGACAGCATTCACCAGTTGCTTGAGAATTCGGCCAGACAGCAGATTGCCGGCGAAAACGAGGTGATCCAGGCCGCGCTCGAGCACAGTCTGCATTATACGTTCGTGGGGGTTCTGGTGCTCGCGGTGGTGGCTGGCGGCCTGACGCTCCGCATCCCGCGCCGGGTTGCCGAAGCGCAGACGGAAATCCATGGTTAGCTCGCCCCCCGCACAAATCACCATCCACCCGAACGAGTAGTGGATGCACCAAATCGCCCGGAACGTGACCATGGAGGGATGCGATGGCATACTGGATCGTCGGTCGCCGCCGCACGCGGGCTGACGCGCCTCGGCCGGTTACATGGAATGGGCGCGTATTGAAGCTTCCGCACGAGGCTGGCCGCGATCGCGTGCGCATCCCTGCTTCATCGGCAATATGACCAGGGCATACCGTGCTAATGACCTTGTATTGTCATCATGCGATGTCCCAGTTCTTGCCATTATGAGTAGCGAGAACCTGCACACCAGATCGATCGGTTGGCACGATTGGCAGCAGCAGAAACGCTTCGCGTTTTGCACCGGTGTACAGTGTCGTATGGCCTCCAAAGATGTCTCCCGGTCGATCATAACGATCATCATGCAACCATGGTCCGGAGCCGCGTGAACGAAATGCCGGGTTGCTGTCCACGCCGGGACGCTCGAAATCCTTGCCGGTAATATTCACTGCGATCCGGAAGCCAGCTGGAAGCACGATGCACATTGGCCAGATTTCAACGTCAAGTTCATAGACCTGATCCGGGACAAGCGGTTGCTTGTCGTCGTGCGTGTGGTAGGGCCGATATGGCCGTGACTTTTTCTGATCAAGTTTACGGTGCGATGCACGCAGCCATCCTTGGGCTAATGGTGTGTGTGGATCGACCGTCCCTTGGAATTCTACCTCACGTCCGTCGGGCGAAAAGGCCTGTACAGTGACGAAAAGATCAGCGTCCGTGGTTGACGAAGAAACATATAATTTCAGCGCCATCGGACCGGTGATCTCGGTCTCGTGCTCAAGCGGCGGCGACATCCATTTTACACCGTCGCCTAATGCGGCGAACGAGGCGGCACCTTCGGCCGTCGGTGCGCGCCAATCGAGACTGCCGGCCTTGGCGTCAAGGAACAAATTGGTCCATCGTGTTCCCGCGAGCGGCCATTCGTTCTCTTTGCGCAGTTGAAATTCTTTGCTGAATGGTCGGCGCAGGTTGAGCCAAACGCGCGGCTCCTTATCCCAGCCGTTCTGCTCGCCCTTAAGGTAGTAATCGAAGAAGCGCTTCTGGAGCGCCATCCCAAAGGGAAGGTAGAACCACTCCTCGTGGCGGCCAGGATGCCCCTCCAGCCATTTTTGTTTGGAGGCTGCTTGGGTGAAGGCCTCGAAATTTCCCCGAGGGTGCAGGCCGAAACCTGCCCAGTTAGCTGGGCTGAGGAATGGAACGACGACCTTCGACCAGTCGGGCGATTGATTTCGATACCAATCATCGTCCATCTCGCGGGCTCGTGCGTTGGCGAGGTTGTCGGCGCGGTTTGCCGCCAGTTCCTCCTTCGACAATTTTTCTGGACCCGTTGAAGCCTCGTTCATCCAATGATCTTTCGGAGCATCAGGATTGCCATGTTGCAACGTTTGCACCTGACGGGGATACCAAGTTTCCATGAACTTGTTCGAGAGGATACCGCCATGTCGGTACCAGTCACGGTACATGTCGGCTGCACCCTCCCATGGAACCATGGCGCTTAGATGCGGCGGTTGCAGTGCCGCCACGTGCCACTGGTTGATCGCGTAATAGGAAATGCCGTTTAAACCGACCTTGCCGTTTGACCAGGGGCGGGTGCCCGCCCACTCGATCGCATGGTAGTAGTCGCGCGTTTCGCGCGAGGAGAAAATATCCAAATAGCCGGGCGAACGACCGGCACCTCTCAAATCAACGCGGATGACAGCATAACCCCATGGCACCCATATCTCCGGATCGACCGTTTCCCATGCCAGGAAACTTCGCGTCGAGCCGGTAAGCACGTCGGGGTGCTGTTCGACCAGCCATTCCCACATCAACTTGTAATGCTCTTGGTACTTCACACCCTTGCCGTAGGGACCTGATGTCATGATAACCGGAACTGGATATTGCGTTTTTGGTCGGTAGACATCCGCGCGGATTACCAGTCCGTCGTCCATTGAAATGGGAACGTCGCGTTCGATCACCATTGTTTCGGCTATATCACGCGGTGTCATTTGATCCCCCTTGGGTACGACTAAATGTACGATAACAGAGACGGATTTGAGGTGTCATCCGGCTCGAGCGAGTTGGCCAAAGCGCTCATCCCCGCTCGGCCAATTCCCGTTAAAAAGTGACAGCGCCTGCTAAGCCCGCTAAGTTTCCGCTCCTCTGCGTTTAGTCTTCCACCAAAGGATCCGCATTTCATGACGATCTCTATGTACAAGACTTCC
Source organism: uncultured Alphaproteobacteria bacterium (assembly GCA_963791955.1). Lineage (GTDB taxonomy): Bacteria > Pseudomonadota > Alphaproteobacteria > Rhizobiales > Xanthobacteraceae > BOG-931. The sequence continues at coordinate 788,193 of CAWBUO010000006.1, read as the reverse complement.
GTGCCCATTTTCGTGCAATTCCTCACCAGCATGTCCACGGTGCTCGACAAGGCGGCTGCGCATTGCGAGGCGAAGAAGATCGAGCCGGCAACGCTCCTCAGCATGCGGCTTTATCCCGACATGTTCCCGCTGGTGCGGCAGCTGCGCGCCGTAACTGATCACGCCATCAGCGCTACCGCCCGGCTTGCTGGTGCTGAACTCATCACTTTTCCCAACAATGAAGCGAGCTTCCCTGAGGTCAAGGACCGCATCGCGAAGACCGTTGATTTCGTCAAGGGCTTAAAGCCGGAGCAGATCAACGGCACCGAGGACAAGGAGATCATTGTCAAGTTTTCGAGCGGGGAGCGCAAGTTCAATGGGCAGACGTTCCTGCTAAATTTTTGTTTGCCAAATTTCTATTTTCACGCCACCACCGCCTACGACATCCTGCGCCATTGCGGTATCGAGCTCGGCAAGCGCGATTTCATGGGAACGCCGGTAACACTCTAGGGGAGGGCGCGCCACAATGTGCGGCGGCATGACCCATGTCGCGCCCCGAATTGTTGCGGCCGGCGCCTGATGACCGGCTGCGCCTGTGCCCGTTGTCGAAACACGTCAACCGCATGGCATCGTCGACGATCCGACTCTGATCGAGGAAGTCTCGCTCGATGCCGTCTGATCTAACGCCGGTTACAGCGCCGCAAATAAATTCCAAAATAAAACGCCAGCCAGCCAGGGGTTCGACCGATCGGCCGGCTAATGGGGTAGGCACCAGACTACGAATCTCCGGGTCAGGAGTTCGAATCCCTTCGGCGTGCCAACGTTTTCAATCGGTTATGAATTTGCTCGTGAAATGTTCGAGCGCTCTAGCAAGCGCAAGCGCATAGCAAGCACTAATATTGCCGTGGCTAAAGGCGTCGGGTTTCACGCGCCCTGGCAATTGAGCAGTTAATCGCTTTGCCTCTTCGGCTAAGGCGCGCCGGTCGCGGTGTTTCCTCTTCGTCCAGAGGCCGGTCAAGCCCTTGAACCACCACCCGCTATGCCGGCATCCTGCAGGCCGACGCTTATGACGGTTACAATCAGCTCTATCTGGCTGGGCGCCAACCCGGGCCGATCCAGGAAGCCGCGTGCTGGGCACATGGGCGGCGTCCGTTCTTTGCCATGGCCGATATTGAAGAAAATGCGCGGCGCAAGGCCGTCGGCAAAAAGGAAATCGCGCTCTCTCCGATCGCGATCGAGGTCGTCCGTCGCATCGATGCGCTGTTCGAGATCGAGCGCTCCATCAATGGCAAAAGTGCGCAGAGCGTTTGGAGGTTCGGCGTACACTGAGCCGGCCCATCATTGAAAGTCTTCAGGTCTACATGCGGGAGCAGGCCGCCAAGCTCTCTCGTGGGCACGACCTGGCCAAAGCATTCAACTATATCCTGAAACGATGTGCGAGCTTCACTCTGTTCCTTTCGGACTGGCGCGTGTGTCTCTCCAATAACGCCGCCGAAAGAGGGCTAAGAGGCATAGCTCTTGTAAGAAAATCCTAGATCCAATAGGCATGCCCTGCCAAAAGGCGGCCTGGGCGACGAAGTGCAGCCCTCAGTCGAAATCATTCTGGCGCGGGTGCGGTAGAGGGCTATTTCCGTGGGTTGCGGCTCGATCTCGCTACACGGTAGCTGTGGCCTGAATCTCCACCAAACAGCCGAAATGGAGTTGAGGCGAAACAGCCACCGTGCGCGCCGGACGATGATTGCCTAGCATCTCGGCGTAAACCTGATTGACCGCGGGCCAATTGGCGATGTCCGTCACATAGACGGTCACATTGACGAGTTTATCGAGACCCGAGCCGGCCGCCTCCAATATGCGATCGACGTTCTTCAATGCCTGGCGCGTCTGCGCCTCTATTCCAACCGGAATGGCTCCATTGCCCTCGGCGACGAGTGGAAGCTGCCCAGCCACAAAGACGAATCCGTTGGCAACCACGGCTTGGCTGTAATGGCCACGAGGGTGCGGCCCCAGATCGCTGCTGATAAATTCCATCATCGGGTCCTAAAAGATCGGGAAATGCGCCGCTAGGAACTCCAGCAGCAGTTCGTTGAATTGATCTGGGCTGTCGAGGCTGGAGATATGCCCACCGCCTCTGATCATTGCAAACCTCGATTTGGGAATCTCCCGGCTGATTTCGAGGCCTCGCTCCATGGCGGCGAACCCTGTCCTGCGCAGCCGCCGGATCGGATCTATACGGAAATTCGTGTGCTCCCACACACCAGTGCGTACGCGAGGCTCGGCGAGTTCCATTACAACAGCGGTGACGCCGCCGATGAAAAGCGAAAGCGGGTTCTTGAAGACGCGCCACGATACCGAGTTGGGCGATACGAGTGCGGCCTCGCCCGTCGGCCGCGAGAAATCAGTGGAAGATCGGTCGCCCGGATCCAATAGCGCGCGCGTTGACACTTCGAAAATGCCTTGCAACGGCGAAGGCAGAACGATCGGTGTGGTCACGGTACCGACGCTCCTCGGTCTCTACCTGCTACGGGCCTCTCCAAGTTTTAGGCAATTGAGTTTCCTCATTTGCTTTGCTTGAGCATCACTTTGAGTTCTTCTTCGAGCGAGCGCGGCGAGATTCCGAGCTCGCCAAATCCCGGCAAGTTTTCGGAGGCCGTGGTGTCGATCTGCATAAGCTCGACCTGATTGCGGGTAAGGGGCGGATGCGGCATGATCTCAGCGAGACCGGCAAGCGCGCCCCAGAAAGCAAAGGGCACCCGCATCAGCACCGGCCGCAATCCTGCGGTACTCGCAATGGTCCTCACCAGTTCTTGGTATGAATAGACTCGCGGGCCAGCCAATTCGTAAATGGGATACGGCTTTTTGCTCTGCCGCACGACTTGTGTAATCGCCGCAGCAACGTCACCCGCGTAAGCTGGCTGGAGCCGCGTCTTGCCGTCGCCGAATATCGGATAAACCGGCAGGATCCGAAGCAGCCTGAGAATTGCCGTGAGAAAACCGTCGTCGCGCGCGAACAGCGCCGCTGGGCGGATGATGACCACGTCAGGAAATGCTGCCTGTACGGCCGCCTCGCCCTCGCCGCGACTACGAATATAGGGCGAAGGCGAGGCCGCGTCGGCGCCGATTCCCGATATGTGAACTAGCCGTTTGGTCCCACCCCGTCGCGCCGCGCTCGCGATCCTGGCGGCCGCTTCTACGTGCACCGAATGGAATGTTTCGCTTCCGTGCTCGACGTACAGGCTAATCGCGTTGACCACGCCGTCGGCGCCCGCAACAGCAGCCTCTACGGAGCGCTCGTCATGTGCATCGCAGCGAATCTGTTTAACGGTGTCGCCATCACCCTGCCCAGGGTGCCGTGAGGCGATGCACACTGTGGCGCCAGACTCGCGCAAATGGTGCGCGATGCGACCGCCAATAAAGCCAGTCCCCCCAAACAAAGTCACGCAGCTTATTGCCCGATCCATCCAATGATCCGCGGCGACGCTCTTGATTGACCCGTCAAGCGCCGCACGCATTGCCTCAGCGGCCTCTACCTGTGAGCCGCCTTTATCGACATGGTGCGAGATCACATCAATCAAAATTTGCGCTGCGGGGCCGACACTCTGCCACTCTTTCATGGCTTGATCGATCAATGGCTCGGCTTCAATGTACAGGCTGTGCGCCTGTTCGATGATCGGTTGTGCCCTATTGAGGAGATCGATTAGCGCCCTGGTCCTTGGCAACGCTTTCTCAATTTGCCGAAGTTGTGCTTCGCTGAGGCCGGACGCGTGCCCGATGGGTTCAATAAGCCAGTGTTTCAACATAACTTTGCCTCGCTCGTAGCGACGGCAATAACCCACTGACTCACCTCAACCACTCCCAAGCGGAGGGACACCCTTGGGGCCTTGGGTCGAGGTGTGTTGCTGTGCCTCGTTGTCACGATCAGTTCAGGGCTTAGATACAACCAAACTGCGGCGGCGGTTCGTATGACCGTTCGATCAACAGCGACGACCGATCAAGTCGCCCCCTACTGGTGGTTTTTATCGCTCGTCCGTCCGGCCGTACCGCCAATTTAGACCGCTCGCGCGCCACCGGAGTACATGTAGAGCGGTCCTGTGGTGCCCTCCACGACCTGCTGGGAGATCACGATCTCTTTGACGCCCTCGAGGCTTGGTAGGTCGAACATTGAATCAAGAAGTATAGCCTCCATGATGGAGCGCAGCCCGCGTGCCCCGGTCTTGCGGTCGATTGCCTTCCTGGCGATAGCGCCAAGCGCTTCCGCCGCCACAGTGAGATCGACCCCCTCCATCTCGAACAGCCGCTGATACTGTTTTACGAGCGCGTTCTTGGGCTGGGTCAGAATGAGCTTGAGCGAGGCCTCGTCGAGATCCTCAAGCGTCGCTATCACTGGAAGACGGCCGACGAATTCAGGGATCAGGCCGTACTTGAGCAGGTCCTCCGGCTCGACCTCGCGGAAGATCTCGCCCTGCTTTCTATCCTCGGGCGCGATGACCCTGGCTTCGAAACCGATCGAGCCCGGCCGGCTGCGCGCCGAAATGATCTTCTCGAGGCCGGTGAACGCGCCGCCGCACACGAAAAGGATATTAGTGGTGTCGACCTGTAGGAATTCCTGCTGTGGATGCTTGCGGCCACCCTGCGGTGGCACACTTGCGATGGTACCCTCCATGAGCTTGAGCAGCGCCTGCTGCACGCCCTCGCCTGAGACGTCGCGGGTGATCGAAGGATTGTCGGATTTGCGGGAAATCTTGTCGATCTCGTCGATATAGACGATCCCGCGCTCCGCGCGCTCGACGTTGTAGTCCGCCGACTGTAGTAACTTGAGAATGATGTTCTCAACGTCCTCGCCGACGTAGCCGGCTTCGGTGAGCGTCGTCGCATCCGCAATGGTGAAAGGGACGTCGAGAACGCGCGCCAGCGTTTGCGCCAGCAGTGTCTTGCCCGAGCCGGTCGGGCCGATCAGCAGGATATTCGACTTCGCTAGCTCCACATCTTTGTGGTCGACCTGGTGCTTTAGCCGCTTGTAGTGATTATGGACCGCGACGGACAGCACCTTCTTGGCGTGGTCCTGGCCGATGACATAGTCGTCGAGGACCTTGTGGATCGCCTTCGGGGTCGGAACATTGTTGCCCGATTTCGACAGCGAGGACTTGTTCTCCTCGCTAATGATGTCCAGGCAAAGCTCGACGCACTCGTCGCATATAAAGACGGTCGGCCCGGCAATGAGCTTGCGCACCTCCTGCTGGCTCTTGCCGCAGAACGAGCAGTAGAGCGCATTCTTCGCATCGATGCCGCCAATCTTGCTCATTTCAGAGCTCCGAAAAAATGCGGGTCATCGCAGTCGCTACCCGCAGGGTAAACCACGCGAGCACAATCCCGTGGGACCGGTCAGCTGGGATTCCCTTCGACGGAACGATCCGTTGGACCAAGGCACCTCTCCGGACGCAGTAGATGATTTTTGCGGCGAATGCAGTGCTCACGGCTCGCAACTTTCACGCAAAACTTTAGCGAACTGAGCAAGGGAAACCATTGGAGCAATCGGATTATCACCGGACCTGCCTTTGGAGTCATGCTGAGGGCTTGCGCATCGAAGTGGGAAGTTGATGGTCACCGAAATCTACCGTTGAACGCTGGATGGCGTTGCCTTCTTCGTCGACAACGAGACGAAAGCGTCGGTTCTCGTGAAAGAACGTCATCCGATAGCGTCCCGCGTCCTCATCGACACCGCGTTCGCAGATAACCGTGATCTTTCCCTCGCGCATCCGAACCTGAACGAGGGAGGGCTCGACGTTGAGCCCTTGTCCGATGACGACTGCATCGATGCAGAGGGTGCGGTCTTTAAACTCTACTATGGCCATGGGCGCGCTGTGCTCGCCAATTTTGAGCGTAAGCCATTTCGTCCGATCAGGTATATAAGATGCTCCAGATTGAGTTGAAGAAGGTCTTGCAAGTCATGCCTATCAAAAAAAATCTGCATAGAGCGTCTTCTAGCGCACTAGCCCATCTTGATGGGCTACTCGACGAAGCACTCGAACAGACATTCCCTGCCAGCGATGCTGTCGCGATCGATATCGAGCGTGAATCACACGACCACGAGGCACGGGTTCTCGATTCCCGCACGTTTCTCACTGGCTACCAGAAGGTGGGCCAGCGGGCTGCACGGAAACATTAACGCGTGTCCACCAGCGCTTGAGCGCGTACTCGCCGCGGAGATGCGAAAGCAACCACGATAGCCCGTCATTGATCGAAATTGACGGCCAGGAGGCAATTTCCGACGAAATCATGCCGCAGCAGTTGCGTCGAGCGGCACATAACCCGGAATTATCGACGGCTCTCTCGTGTGGGGGGCTCGTGTGGAGCGATAGGGGAGAGCGGCGTCCATCAAAAAGCAACTGATCAGGAAAGTATAATTTCTTAGCGAGTTCTGGCGCCGGTCGCCTGATAGCCGAGCAGCGCGGTTCGCATCTTCGGGACCGCGCGTTGGGCTAAGGCCGATACGAACGATGCCGCTGGCATTTCGGGCGCGCTCCTTGACACTTTCGTACTAACTGGCACTGTAAGTCCTATTGGAAATGCTGTTTCCTATTAGGAAATAGACGGTGGAGGAGAATCTCCAGATCGGTAATTTTTTCTTGGCGGCCGCATGAAGATCGCGCCGGACGCCGCGGCGCGGGCGCCGGTGAGCACAGACAATCCGCCGAACCGCTTGTCGATTCCGATGATCTCAAGCATGACGGCGCTGTGCCCATCGCGCGTAAGAGACCCGTTCTTTCCTTCTTGGAGCTCAATTCCTCCACAATAACGCTGCGGTGCGCGAAGCTGGAGCGGATCTGGCCTGTGTGCTAAACACACACGAAATTGGCCCTTAGCCGACTTGGCAGGTTCGTGAGAGCGATAGGGAAGGGCTATGTCCACCGTACGGTGGCGTCACGGACCGAAAATACCGCAAAAAGGAGGGGTCAGAGCGCGGCCGTGATTTGCAGGTTTGTATTACCGGCCAATAAGCTTGGCTGTTTCCACGACGGCAGGCTACGTTTATCCGTGCAGCGGGTTACGCCCGCCTTGTAGCAGATATATTGCGGATATATTGATGGCATTGCGCGTTGGTATCGACGTCGGTGGAACGTTCACTGATTTTCTCCTCATGCGGCCGAATGGAAAGAACCGGATATACAAGGTTCTTTCGACGCCGGACGATCCGTCGATCGCCGTCATCAACGGGTTGACGGAACTGGCGGCCGAGAGAGGTCTTTCTCTCCGTGACTTTCTTGCACAAGTCGACATCATTGTTCACGGCACGACGGTTACGACAAACGCGATACTGACGGGTAAATTCGCGCGCACCGCGTTGTTGACGACCCGCGGCTTTCGCGACGCGCTGGAAATGCGACGCGGTGTCCGCGAAAGACTGTATGACAATAAATATGCGGCACCGGTTCCGCTGGTTCCTCGCACGCTAAGGCTTCCAATTAGCGAGCGGACCAGTGTGGAAGGCAAGCTCATCATAGAACTGGACGAAAACGAAGTCACTGCGGCTGCCAAGCGGTTGCAAGCTGATGACGTCGCGGCGGTCGCGGTCTGCTTTATCCATGCCTATACCAACAACGATAATGAGGAAAAAGCGGCGAAGCTGTTGGAGCGTCTGCTGCCGAACGCCTATTTGTCTGTCTCGTCGCGGGTCTTACCGCAAATCCGCTTCTACGACCGTATCAGTACTACGGTTTTAAACGCCGTGGTTGGGCCCATTCTTAAGCGCTATCTGGCCAATCTGATCAGCAAGATTGCGGAGGCGGGTTACGCTGGTACCTTGTTGATCATGCAATCGAACGGAGGCGTCAGCGGTCCGGCGACGGCGGCCGATTTGGCCGCCAGCACACTCCTCTCGGGACCGGCTGCGGCTCCCGTCGCGGGGCTTGCCTACATGGCGGTTCATCAGGAAGACAGTTTCATTACTATGGACATGGGCGGCACTAGTTTTGACGCCTCCCTGGTGAAGCACGGCGCGCCCTCGATCACCACGCACGCGACCGTCGAACGAATGGCGCTGGCATTGCCGACGATGGAGATCGTTACAATCGGCGCCGGGGGTGGTTCGGTCGGCTGGATTGACGATGGCGGCCTTCTTCGAATGGGCCCGCAAAGCGCCGGAGCCAAGCCAGGCCCTGTTTGTTATGGGCTCGGCGGCGACTTGCCGACCTGCAGCGACGCGGACCTGATACTCGGATATCTAAACGCCGACTTTTTTGCCGGCGGACGCATCAAGCTTAACGCGGACGCCGCTCGTCACGCGATTGGCGAGAAAATCGGGAAGCCTCTCGGCCTTGATCCCATCGCGGCCGCAGCAGGAATGTATCGAATCATGAACGTCAACATGGCGTCGGCGATTCGCGAAATCTCGGTCCAGAAGGGTTACGATGCACGCGAATTCACTGTCGTTTGCGCCGGAGGAGCCGGCCCGATTCACGCGTGCATGATCGCGCGCGAACTCGGCATTCCGCGGATATTGATTCCGCGCGAAGCCTCCATTTTTTGCGCAGCGGGAATGCTGCGTTCCGACCTGAAGCACTATTTTGTGCGCAGTCACACCGCGCCGCTTCACGCCGATCTTCTCGATCATCGCACGGCCCTGCAGCAGGTCAATGAAATGATGGGCGAGGCTTCCACTCTACTTGATAGTGAGGGTATCACGGAGGACCTGCGCCAGTTCGGCTTTCAGCTCGACCTTCGATATAGAGGACAGTATTACGAAGTGGCGGTCGATGTTTCGGAGCGCGTGCTTCGCGCCGCGGACCTCGGTGTAATCATTCGATCGTTTCACGAGACTCACAATCGCCTCTATGGTTACGATCTTGCCGATACCGACACGCAAGTGGAACTAGTCAATATAAGGTTGATAGCGACTGGATGTGTTGACAAACCGCAATTGCTCCGCGAGCCGGCGGTTGGCCCGGACGCAAGTGCGGCGGTAAAGGGTATACGTCCGATTTATCTCCCCGACATCGCCACTTTCGCGGACGTCAAGGTTTATGATGGCGACGCGCTGCGCCACGGCAACCAAATCTTAGGTCCGGCCGTCGTCGAAACCGTCAACACGACTATCGTTGTTCACAGCGATTTTGACCTCGTCGTGGATGCGGTCGGCTCTTGCGCGTTAAGCGCACGCCGCGCGGAAACCGCGATATGACCGCGATCGATCAGATTTTCATGTCCGTATTGCAGCGGCGGCTGAAATCCATCACTGAAGAAATTGGCTTAACCCTTCTGCGCACGACGCGGTCACCAATTCTCAATGAAGCACGCGACTTCGCCACGGGGCTCTACGACGCGAAGGGCCAAATGTTGGAGCAAACCGAATACATTCCGGTGCTTGCCTTCGCGCTACAGCCGTGTTGCGAGCATGTGATCCGGTTTTTCGGCGACGATATCGCCCCCGGCGACGTTATCTTACACAACGATGTTTTCTCGGGTGGAAATCAGAATAATGACGTAGCGGTCTTTCGCCCGGTTTTCCACGAACAAGAGCTCATCGCCTGGTCGGCATGCAAGGGTCACCAGGCGGACATCGGCGGTGCGGTCCGCGGCGGCTACAATCCCGAGGCGCGCGAAGTCTGGCAAGAGGCACTGCGGATTCCGCCGGTCAAAATCATCGAACGCGGCAAGTTGCGGCGGGACGTCTGGAATCTGATCTTTGCTAACATCAGGCTGCGCATCGTCGAGGAGGATATCAAGGCGCAGATCGGCGGGACGCTCGTTGGAGAGAGAGGTTTGCTTGACCTGGTTGAGCGATACGGCCGCGACGCGATTTTGGATCACATTCGGCATCTGTACGACAGTACCGAACGGATGGTGCGTAAGGAGATCGAAGCGATTCCTGACGGCACATACCGCGGGGAAAGCTTTGCTTTTTATGACGGCGTGACGCCAGGCTCAAAGATGAAGATCTGCGTTGCCGTCACCATCGAAGGTTCAGACATCACCTTCGATTTCACCGGTTCGTCGCCTCAGACGCCGGGTTTCGTCAATGCACCTTATTCATCGACTGCGTCTGCATTGATCCTATCGTTTCTGATGCTTATCAACCCCGACATTCCGCATAACGCGGGCATGCTGCGCCCACTTAAGATCATCAACCCCGAAGGCTCATTCCTCAACGCGCGCTTTCCCGCCGCCACAACGTTCGGCAACACGCTGGCCGGACCGACGTCAGACGCGATTTTTCGCGCGTTCGCTAAGGCAGTGCCAAAAATGGTGACTGCGGGATGGAACAGGATGCTGGGAATGACCGTGGCCGGGCGCGACCCGCGTCACCACCGGCCATACGTTGATATCCTTTTCCTGGCGCTGAAAGGCGGTTCGGGAGCGACCTGGGGCGCGAATGGATATGATCACATAGGCCTGATCAACTGTGGCGGGGGCCTGCTTGCGCAGGACTACGAGATGTTCGAACTCCAAGACCCTCACGTCCTCATCCGCCATGAATATGCGACGGATTCTGCCGGCGCCGGCCGCTGGCGCGGCGGTCTGGGCGTGGTGACGGAATTCCGGATCGAAGGAGATGACGTGACCGGCATTGTCTTCGGAGACGGTGTCGACGAGGACGCGCGCGGCTTCGGCATATTCGGGGGAACGGGCGGTAGCCTAAATGAGATTTTGATCACCGACCCAGACGGCAAGTCTTATCGGCCGCGTTCGAAGGAGATCGTCCGCGGTATCAGGCACGGATCCGTCGTGTTCCAGCACGCCGGCGGCGGCGGCGGCTACGGTAATCCCCATGACCGCCCGATCGACCAAGTTCTGCAGGACGTGCGCAATGGATACGTCAGCGCCGATTGCGCGAAGCGGCACTACGGAGTCGTCATCGATGCGGCAACCCTCGAAGTGGATTTGACGGCGACGAAACTGCTGCGGAAGGTGACCGTCTGATGCCTCCCGATACGCATGCCCGGTTCTGGAACGAAGCTATTGAATTGATGCCGCGCGAGCACATGCGTGGTCTGCAGCTCGCACGTCTGAAGAAGCAGGTCGCCTACAACTTCGCCAACTCCGAGTTCTATCGCTCCAAATTCGAAGCCGTCGGCATGCAGCCCGGCGATATCAAATCCTTCGATGACTTCTCGCGGCTGCCGCTGATGACCAAGGATCAGCATCGTGCCGCCCAGGCCGAATCCCTCGAGCGTTACGGCGATCCGTTACGCATTCTCAACTGTGCCCAAATCGACAAGGTGGTACGCATCAACAGCACGTCGGGAACCACCGGAATGCCGACGCTTTACGCGTTGACGCGGCACGACGTCGACGTGGTCAACGAGATGCATGCGCGGAAATACTGGCGTTCAGGTATTCGCCCAGGCCACATCATGTTGCAGGCGCTTTCGCTCAGCATGTTCACGGGTGGACTACCTTTGTCTCAAGGCATCCAGCATCTTGGTGCCTGCGTCGTACCAGTCGGCGTTGAAGGTGGAACGCGGCGTGTCGTCGAGCACATACTGATGCTGCGGCCGCACGCCATCATCGCCACCCCGTCGTTCGGGCAGTACCTGATCGAGGAGGCGGTCAAGCTTGCCGGCAAGCCTGCGAGCGAATTCGGCATCAAGTGGTTCTTCTGTGCAGGAGAACCAGGTGGAGGAATGCCGGAGGTCCGCAAATCGCTGTCGCAGGGTTTTGGCCGGGCCAAGATCTTCGACCACACCGGCGGTGGCCACGCATTCCATGGAATTTCGTGCGACGAGCCGCCGGAACAATACAGCGGTATGTATTTCGTGTCCGAGGACCATTGCTACCTTGAGGTCTTAGATCCCGACACCAAGAAGCCGTTGGCGCTCGCGGACGGCACGACCGGCGAAATGGTCTTCACTTTCATCGACTGGGAGGGCGGACCATTCATGCGCTATGCTCTCGGCGACATCATTCAGGTTTGGACATCTCCCGGCCCCATGGGAACGCCGGAACTTCGCTTTAAAATTCTTGGCCGAAGCGACGACATGCTGATCGTCAAGGGCGCGAACGTCTACCCGCGAGCAATCCAGAATTTGATCGTCTCCTTCCAGCCGCGGCTGACCGGCCATTTCCGCATCAGGTTGCAGGCTCCGGGACCATTGGTACCGCCGCCGCTGCGGCTCGCGATCGAACGTGGCGTGGGCCTCGGCGACGTGGATCTAGCGGCGTTAGAAGACGAGATCGTGAGCCGTTGCCGTGACGAATTGCGCTTTGCGCCGGCGATTGATTGGCTTGATCCCGAAAGCCTGCCGCGAGAAAGCAAGAAATCCCGTTTGGTAGAGATCGAGAAGGAAGCCGGTTCCGGCAGTCCTTCAGCGTCGTGAGGAAATAGCAACGATGGAGTTAGGCATCGAGGGGAGGAAGGCGCTGGTCACCGGCGCCTCGAAGGGCATCGGCCGCGCGATCGCGATTGAACTCGCCCGAGAGGGTGTTGACGTGGCCTTGACGGCGAGGACCGCAAGCGATCTTGACTCCGTTCAAGAGGAAATCTCGAAAAGCTGCAATGTTGGTGTGAAAACTTTTCCTCTCGACCTGAGCAAGAGCGAATCCGTCGCGACTTTAGCCGAGGCCTGCGCCGATATCGACATTCTGGTCAACAACGCTGGCGCGATCCCACGTGGCCGCATTGACGAAATTGATGAGGTGCGATGGCGCGCTGCCTGGGATCTTAAGGTGTTCGGCTATATCAATATGACGCGGGCCTTCTATGCGCTGATGAAGGCGCGTGGCAAGGGAGTCATTATCAACATCCTCGGCAATGGCGGCGAGCGGGTGGACGCCGGCTATATCTGCGGCGCAGCGGGGAACGCATCACTAATGGCGTTTACGCGCGCGATCGGCGGCGCTAGTGCGAAGGACGGCATCCGCGTTGTCGGCATCAACCCCGGTCCGGTGGCAACCGAGCGGCTCGTCAAGCTGATGCAAAAGGAGTCAGTTGATCGATACGGAACGCCGGATCGCTGGCAGGATTGGACCGGGAATCTTCCGTTCAAGCGCGCTGCGACATCTGAGGAAATCTCCGCTATGGTCGCTCTCCTCGCCTCGGATCGGTCCGCCTACACTACGGGAACCGTGGTGACGATCGACGGCGGAATGGCCAATAGCGGTTCGCTCCTCTAACCGTGGTGTACCGGCGACACTAGTTTTCGTAACCGGATACGTTGTCGGTTTATTGCGACATTTCACAAATTCGAAGAAAAGCGGCCTTGGCGTTCGATGGAATACGCGTGCGTCAAAACTTGATTTAGCCCGAGGCTTGCCGAGCGCACTGCCGGGATTGAATCGATCTCGACGTTATGAATATAACTCTGCTCAAGGCGCAGCAAATCGCCGCGCCATGGACAAGGCCGGCGAATGCGCTATCACGCGCGGATACCCTACGGCGCTTACTGGAGTACGCCCTTTGCCAAATGGCAGGGGAGTTTTGCAGATCTCCAGAGCGTCCGCTTCGCGGCGCACGTCGCGCGCGCCGAACTCACCAAGCGAAACATTCCGCCCGGCGTGTTTGACTACGGCGTCCTGGGAATGACCGTGCCCCAGCAGGGCTCGTTTTACGGTTTGCCGTGGTTCATGGGGCTGATTGGCAACGACAACGTCGGAGGCCCGACCATCCATCAGGCCTGCGCAACAAGTGTGCGATGCATACTCACGGCTGCTCAAGAAATCGAAGCTGAGCTCGCCACGACCATCCTGGTTGCTGCCTGCGACCGGACATCCAATGGTCCGCACATTGTCTATCCGAACCCCGCCGCTCCGGGTGGGACGGCCGATCACGAAAACTGGGTACTCGACAACTTCAGTTGCGATCCGCTCGGAGGGCATTCGATGGTGGCGACGGCGGAAACCGTCGCGACAAAATACCAAATTTCGACGCAGCAACAGCACGACGTGGTTCTTCGGCGCATCGAGCAGTATAAAGAAGCCCTTGCCGACGGATGTGCGTTTCAGAAGCGATACATGACTTTGCCGTTCGACGTGCCGAGCCGCGATTTCAGGAAGACTGTGGCGGCGATCAACGGCGACGAGGGTGTCGTTTTTTCGACGCGCGATGGGCTGGGCAAACTGCGTCCAGTGACACCCGATGGCAGCGTCACCTACGGCGGCCAAACCCATCCGGCGGACGGTAATGCCGCGATAATTGTTGCGACCCCCGAAAAAGCCAAGGAGCTGAGCCGCGACTCCGCGATCGAAATCTGCATGCTGGGCTTCGGCCTTGCCAGGGCGGAGCTTCGCCATATGCCGGAAGCGCCGGTGGCGGCTGCGAAGGTAGCATTGGCGCAGGCCGGGCTCACCATCGCAGTCATGGACGGCATCAAGTCTCACAACCCGTTCGCGGTGAATGACATTGTCTTCGCGCGTGAGACCGGAGCCGAACTCGACAGCATGAACAACTATGGCTGCTCGCTTGTTTGGGGTCACCCGCAGGGTCCGACCGGTCTGCGCGGCCTCATCGAGCTGATCGAAGAGCTGGTCGCCCGAGGCGGCGGTCGCGGCTTGTTTCACGGCTGTGCCGCCGGCGATACCTCGATGGCGATGGTAATCTCGGTCACGAACGCGGCATGACCATCGCAGCATGAATTTCGATCTGTCCGACGTACAGAAGCAAATTCTCGAGACATTCGCGCGCTTCTGCGACCGCCGAATTGTGCCGGCTGCCGCAGCTGTAGACGAAGCTGGAGAGTTTCCACATGAACTATTTCGCGAGTTGGGGGAGCTCGGTTTCTTTGCGCTCCGTTATCCCGAATCGGTCGGAGGTCTCAATCTTGATCTGGTGACGCTTTGCCTTGCGCTGGAGGAGATCGCCCGCGGGTCGATGTCGCTTGCGGGTTGCGCGACCATGCAATCGCTGATGGGCACAAAATTTCTTGAATTGCTCGGCAGCGAGGACATTCGTCAACGCCTGCTTATGCCGGCGTTGCGCGGGAGGAAGATCGGCGCCATCTGCATGACCGAGCCTAATGCCGGCAGCGATCTCGCCGGCATTGCGACCTCGGCGCGCAAAGTCGAAGGCGGTTATGTCCTTAACGGACAGAAGACTTGGGTGACCGCGGGGCCGGTTGCAGATTTTTTCACGGTTTTTGCGCGAGCCGGCAACGACCGCAAGCTGACGATTTTCCTTGTCGAGAAGCATTTTGAGGGTCTCTTGCTCGGCAAAGCAATACCGAAGATGGGCGTGCGTGCGCTGCCGACCTCAGAGCTGGCCTTCAACGATTGCTTTGTACCCGACACGCATCGACTCAGTCGTGAAGAAGGCGACGGGGAATCGCACCTGCGCAAGCTGCTAGCGGAAATTCGTATCGTCACCGGCGCGCTCGCTGTCGGCGGTGCGCGTGGGGCGCTTGAGGAGGCGATTCGCTATGCGGGGGAGCGCGTTCAGTTCGGCCAGCCAATCAATCGATTTCAGGCAATTCAGCATCGTCTCGCAGAAATGGCGACCGACTTGGAAGCATCCAGACATATGGTGCGATACGCTGCCTGGCTTCTGGATAGCGCCCGGCCGCATCATAAGGAAGCGGCGATGGCGAAGCTGTTCGCGTCAGAAGCTGCCGCCCAGGTTTGCGACAAAGCTGCGCGAATTTTTGCGTCTTATGGGTTCAGCATGGAATTTCCGGTGCAGCGCTACCTTCGGGACATCCGCTTCACGCTGATTGGCGGTGGCACCAACGATATTCTTAAGCTGATCGTCGCGAAGGAAGTTAGCAGCGGCGTGTAGATTGGCCGCAATTGCTCATTGCGCTGCTATCGCCTCGTCACGTTCCACGGCCTTGCATGCAGCAAGTACCGCTTCCGGCTTCAGCGGAAGACGAAACAGCAGCTGTTCGTGGCCGATACGCGTCGGCTGGATCGCGCGCGAGAGAGCGTTGACCAGCGCAGGACCGACCGGAATAACACCGCCCTCTCCGACGCCACGTACTCCGAGCGGATTGGTCGTCGCTCTGATGTCGTGGTCCTCCAACCGAATGTGCGGGAGTTCGGTTGCGGACGCCACCATGTAATCGGCCAGGGTCATCGTCATCGGCTGCGCCTGATCATCGTACGCTATCTCTGCAAGCATGGCGCAGCTCAAGCCTTCCGCAACGCCACCGATGATTTGCCCCTCGGCGATCCTGCGATTGAGCATGCGCCCGGCATCGTGAACGACGAAGTATTCGATGATGTTGTAAAGCCCCGTGCGCGGATCTAGAGCCACCTTAACGGCGTGGGTCGACAGGGCGAACGTAAGTGCCCCGCCAGTATCGAAGATGAATTGCTCCTCCAAGGCTAGGTCGCCCCCGTACAGCGGCGCACCTGGCGCAACCGCCTTGGCTATGTCCCCTAATGTCAGGGTGGTCGCATCCCCCTGCGCAAATCGGATGCGACCATGCTCGACGGTGAGAGAGCCGGGTGGCTTCTGCAACAAGGTTCCGGCATTGTTCAAGACCTTCTCGCGCAACCGCGAGGCAGCGCCGGCGACCGCGTTGGCGCCAACCACGGCTCCGCGGCTGGCAAACGCGCCACGGCCGAACGGAACCAGGTGGGTGTCGCCCATCCGCACGCTTACCTTGTCGGCGTCGACGCCGAGCGTTTCAGCACAGACTTGCGCGAAAGTAGTGACCTGGCCTTGTCCCTGCGAGGAGAGACCGGACCAGACGGTTACGTTGCCATCAACATCGATTTTGATTTTCGCGGATTCGAACCCGATAAAACCGGTGCTCTCGATTCCACAAGCCATCCCCCAAGCAAGTCGGCGGCCATCGGGCAATTCCTCGACCTGTTCTCGATACCCGCTCAGCTTCGCAGCCTTGGCGACCATGGCCGGATAGTCGCCGCTATCGAAGCTGGATTTGGGCCCGCCATATGGAATGTGCGCGACATATGGCATGTCGGCGGGAGCTACCAGATTTCTGCGGCGCACTTCGGGCGCGGTTAATCCGAGCTTCCTTCCAACTAGGTCCAGCATGCACTCGAGCGGAAATGTCGCCTCGGGTTGTCCGGCGCCACGATAGGTCGCGAGTGGCGTCTTGTTAGTGCCGACACAAATCACATCGAGCGCGATGTTGGGTATCTTGTAGGGACCCGCGCAGTGACCGGACGCCACCTCGGCGCTGACAATGCCGCTGGTAAAGACATACGCTCCAATATCGACGTGGAGGCTTCCCTTCAGGACCCGAATGTGCCCTTGGTCATCGAAGCCGATGGTTATGTCGGTCTCGGTTCCGCGCGAATGCGTCGTTGCCACCATATTCTCAAATCGGTCCTCGATCCATTTGACCGGACGCCCGAGGACGCGGCTGGCGTGGCTCACGAGGATCTCTTCAGCATACGGTCGTGATTTTGCGCCGAAGCCGCCGCCCACGTCGGAACAGATCACGCGCACATCATATTCGGGAATTTTCAGGAGTTGAGCGAGGTTATGTCGAACGTTGTAATGCGTTTGGGTGGAAACCCACGCCGTCAAGGTGCCGAGCGTCGTGTCGAAGTCGGCAACACATCCACGCGTTTCCAGCGGCAGCGGAGTTTGCCGCGCATAAACAAAGCGACGCGAAAGACGGTGCGTGCATGCGCTCAATGCGGCGTCCGCATCGCCGAGCACATGGGTAAAGTTCGCGGCGATATTCCCGGGCCAGATTTCATGGATTTGCGAAGCGCCGGGGGCAAGCGCAGCGGCAATCGTCGGAACGGGATCAAGCAGCCGATACTCAATCGCGACAAGGGCAGCAAGATCCTCGGCCCGATAACGGTCTTCAGCAATCACCAGCGCGACCGGCTCGCCGACGTAACGGACGCGGTCAAGCGCCATGAACTTCGGGAGCCCATTGCGAATGCTCGGATGCCAGAAACGGACAATCAGCGTCTTGCCAATAAACGGAAGATCTTTGGCAGTGAGTACGCACAAAGCACCCGCTGCCAATGCCGGCGCCGGATCGATCGTCGCTATCTCGGCATGGGCGATCGGGCTGCGCACGAAAACCGCGTGGACCATGCGATCCAGGTGGATGTCATCGACAAAACGCGCCCGGCCCTGAAGCAGCCGGCCGTCCTCGAGGCGCAGCGCCGATTGAACATCCTGGTGCACCGTCATGACACAATCCCGAGAAGACATTAATGCAGAATCGCGTGCGGCACGTAGCTGGTGAAACCGAGGCGTGAAGTTTCCATCCGATTCATCAATTCGAGGGCGTGCCCTCGACAATCGTGGGCTGAGAGGACCCGGTCGCTGCGGCCGGTTTCGCACTGCCCAGATACGCCTTCATCACCACATCATTTGATACCAGATCGGCGGCGGGTCCAGAAATCACGACCGCCCCGGTCTCAAGCACGTAGGCCCGGTCGGCCAGTTTCAAGGCCGCCCGCACGTTTTGCTCAACGAGCAGGATTGCAAGCCCCCGGGCGCGCAGTGATGTGAGCGCGTTGAAAATCTCCCGTACCATGCGCGGTGCCAAGCCCTGAGAAGGTTCATCGAGCATCAAAGCCCGCGGCCTGGCCATCAACGCCCGGCCGATTGCCAGCATTTGCTGCTGGCCGCCGCTTAACGTGTGGGCGTTCGCGGCTTGGCGCTCTCTTAGGACTGGGAACAAGCCGAAGACCTGCTCCAACAGCTCGTTGCGCCGTGCAACCGCGTCCGCCTCGCGTCGATGAACGTACGATCCAAGCGCCAAATTATCGCTCACCGAGAGTTCCGGAAACAGCTCACGAGTCTCCGGCACCAACGTAAGGCCAAGCTGCACGATCTGCTCGGTGCGCAAGGGCAGAATGTCTTGCCCGCGGAAACGCACCGCTCCGGCCTTCGCCGGCAGCAAGCCTTGGATACATCGCAACAAGGTGGATTTCCCGGCGCCATTGGCACCCACAACGGTCACGAGTTCGCTCTCGCCCACGCGAAGCGAAACCCGTTTCAAGACCTTCAATGATCCGTAACCGGCGTCCAGCGCTTCGACTTCGATCACGCGTCTTCCCCCAAATAGGCGCTGATGACCTGCTCGTTGGCGCTAACTTGAGCGGGCGTTCCCTCGGCAAGCTTGAGGCCGTAATTGAGGACCACGATCGAATCGGCCACGCTCATCATGAGGCTCATGTTGTGCTCGATTAGCAGCACGGTCACGCCGAGAGTGGGTAAGGACCGTATGAGGTGCGCAAGATTCTCGGTCTCTGCATCATTCAAACCGGCCGCGGGCTCGTCGAGCAAGAGCAATTTAGGGCGGAGCGCCAGGGCCCGGACCAACTCCAGCAATCGTTGTTGACCGAATGGCAATTCACCAACGGCGCGCGAACCAAATTTGGCAAGGCCCACGAAATCAAGGCGCTCCATGGCCTCCTCGCGGGCGCGGGATTGTTCGGCCGTCGTACTGGGCAGCCGTAGGATGCCTCTCAGGACTCCGGCCCGCGTATGGCAATACGTCCCGAGGACGACATTTTCGAGCACCGATTGTTCACGAAAAAGCCGGACGTTCTGAAAGGTCCGAGCGAGACCGCGCCGAGCGATCAGGTGGGGATTGAGGCCAGTGATGACGCTGCCGTCGAACGATACCCGGCCAGTGGACGGTGCGAACATCGAGGTGATCAGGTTGAACAACGTCGTTTTTCCGGCGCCGTTCGGCCCGATAACGCCATGAATTGCCCCTGCGCGAACAGAAAACGACAGATCCGTCAACGCCGCTAATCCACCGAACCTTTTTCCGAGGCCTTCGATTTCGAGCAAGGCCGTTTCTGCGCGGCCGTTCATCGCACGGTCCGCAGCAACGGCCCTACATGATCTCGGATCAGTCCAGCAATGCCCTGTGGGAAATAGAGCGACACAACGACGAAGACGACGCCGTAGGCTATGATTTTGTAATCGCTGAGCGGCACTACCAGCTCGGGCAGCGCGATGAGCAGGAGCGCTCCGAGGATGGCGCCGAAGGGCGTTCCCACTCCTCCCAGCATTGCGGCCAGCAACAGTTCGAACGAGGGAATCGTTCCGAAGCGCTCGGGTGCAATGAATCTCACGTAGTGCGCGTAGGATGAGCCGGCGAGTCCGGCAAGCACGCCGCTGATTGCAAAGATTTGCGTTTTGACCAAAGCAACGTTGATGCCAAGGGTGGCCGCCGCCACCTCGTCGGTCTTAGCCGCTAGCATGGCTTGACCGGCGCGGGAGCGCCAAAGGTTGAGCCCAGCCCAGATACACAACAGAGCAACGCACCAGACCAGCCAGTAGCTCGCGGCGTCACCTTCAATAACGTAACCTGCGAGGCTGTAAGGGGGGATGTCGGCGATTCCGGATGGACCCAGCGTCAAACTGCGCCAACCGGTTAGAACCGAAGACACGATCAGCCCGAACGCCAGTGTCGCCAGTGACAAGTAATATCCGCGCAGACGCAGCAACGGGATGCTAATCACGACAGCAATAGCCGTCGTAGCGAAAATAGCAGCGAGCGTTGCCAGCGGCAGCGGCGCGCCCGCCACGGCGAGGATGGCGGAAGTGTAGGCCCCGATGCCAAAGAACGCAGCGTAACCGAGGCTGTATTGACCATTGAGGCCGATCAGCAGGACCAGTCCGAGCACGGCAATGGTGTAGATGCCCGCGAGCACCAGCGCACTTAGAAGATAGTGCCCGCGGAAAATAAAAAATGCGACCACAATGCCAGCGGCGGTGAGAACAAGGAGCGCATTTGCCCCTCCGAGCTCGAATCTTGTCGTCCGTTCACGGGCCGGCAAAAGCACATCGCCTTGCGCTTCAGGTTGCTCGACGTCGCGCATGCTTTATTTCGTAATCCGATTTCGATCGTACCGGAACACAGATTACCGCGATCTGCCGCCCATCAGACCACCCGGCCTGACGAGAAGCAGCACGAGCAAGCCGACGAACGCTATGGCATCCTTGAATTGCGAGGAGATGAGTGCTGCCGCGAAGCTCTCCCCAACGCCCAGCAAAATGCCGCCAATTACCGCTCCGGTGTAGCTGCCAAGGCCTCCGAATGCGGCGGCGATAAAACCTTTGATGCCGATCGCCAGGCCCTCGTCGTAGCTCACAAACGTGAGTGGAGCGGCAACTATACCGGCAATCGCACCGAGCGCAGCGCTGGCCAGAAAGCTCACCAGCGCCATTTGTCTAAGATCGATGCCGACGAGCCTCGCTCCTGTCGGACTTTGCGCACAGGCGCGCATCGCCTTGCCAAAATAGGTGCGGGTGAAGAACAACCACAGTGCAACAGAAGCCGCGATCAGCACGCCGACGATCCACAGTGACTGAGTGGCGAGAATGACCGTGCCGATCGTGATCGGATGCTGGCTGGAAAAAGACGGCAGCGAAAGCGATTCCTTGCCGAACAGCGCCATCCCGATCCCGCGTGCGATGAACGCTCCTCCTAGTGTAACCATCAGTGCCGTGTCCGGCGCCAGGCTGCGCGCGGGCGACAAAGTCAAACGCTGAAAAAGAAATCCGAACGCACAGCACGCAGTAACTGCAACTGCCACCGCGAGTGGCAGCGGGACACCAAAGTTCTCGGTCAGCGCGATCGTCGAGAGCGCGCCAAGAACGACAAACTCGCCCTGCAGCAGATTGAGATACCTGCTGACCGAGAAAATGAGACTGAATCCCAGCGCCACCAGCGCATAGATAGATCCATTGGTAATTCCGGCCGCGAGCACCTGGCCGATTTGGGTCACGGCGGACATCCGCAGCCGGCTATTTCAGCAGCAGGAATTTACCGTCTTTTAACTGGCCCATGACCTGCGCGTCCGGACCAGCACCGCGATGATTCTCTGGAGAGAAGGTCAGCACCGCCATGGTAGCCGGGTAGTTCTTCACCTGCTCGACAGCGTCCTTGATCTTGGTGCGGTCAGTCCCGACCTTCTTCATGGCGTCGATCGCCAGATGCGCAAGGTCCCAGCCGGCGCCGGCGTAGAAGTCGGCCTTCTTGCCGGTCTTTGCCTCATAGATTTTCACAAAGTCCTGGATCGGAGCCCGATTGGGATCATTCGCCGGAAGTTGGTCAACCACCAGCAGCTTGTAAGTCGGAAAAATGAGCTCAGCCGGCGTTATGCCTTTCAACAATTCCGGCAACCTTCCGCTTACCGCACCAGTCGAGACCACCAGCGGCTGATTCAGGCCGAGTTGCGTGTAGCCTTTGCACACGATCGCAACGGTGCCGCCGGATCCCACGAAAAAAACCGCCTCCGGACCGGCACCGCGGATGTTCGTAAGCTGGGCGGTGACATCCTTGTCTTGCGGCTCCATCCGCTCGCTCGCTACGAGCGTCAACCCATATTGCTCGGCAAGCTTGCGGATTTGTCCCAGGCCGGATTCCCCAGTGACGTCGGTGGTGGCGAGCACAGCGAGTTTTTTCACGCCTTTCTTTTGCAACGCTTGCAGCGCCACCCGGTAGGACGTCTCTTCGCTCGGCCACGGCGTGAAATGAAAACTGTTCGGTTTCGGCTCGATCACTGGCGTGTTGTAAAGCACCGGCACTCCAGCCTCATCGGTCGTTGGCAGGATGGCCCGAACTGTCCCGGAAAAGTCAGGCCCGAGAATGACCGATACCTTATCGTCGAAGATTAGCCTCTTGGCGAACACCAAAGACTTATCCGCGCTCGCCTCGGTATCGTAGGTGACGAGTTCTATTTGTTTGCCGTTGATGCCGCCGGTGGCATTGGCATTATCCACGGCAATCTTTCCGGCGCGGCTGAACGGATCGCCCAAGAACGACCCTGGGCCGGTGATCGCGCCCATGAGGCCAATCTTATACGCGTCGGACGCCGCATCCGCCGCGGCGAGCTTTGAATTCATCGGGTACAGCAGCAAGCTGCCCGCCATCAGCATTCCGACGAACAAGGGCTTCAAAGTCAGCTTCCGCTTCATGCGCAGTCTCCAATGGTCGCGGTGTAACCGGCTCGTCCTGATCAAGCCGCCAAGCGGCCGTTGTCGAGATTGAATCTTGCTATTGCGGTGCCCGTCATCCAGCGCGCTACCGCACCGTAGGCGATTACATTGATGGGCGCATTGTCAACCGCTCCGGCGACCACCAGCCAGTTGCGGATCTCTTGCCCTCCGTTACCGGCCTCCTTGAACAGCCGCTCGGTATCCCATCCTTCGATGAAATCCCGTGCCCGCCGCGCGCCCAACAAGTCGAGGAATTGCCGGTCAAAGTTCTCATTGACGTAGCCAGTATCGGTCAATTCCAGCGGATAACGGTCCCGCACGGCTAAACGCGTGCCGGCGGGCGTGCGCTGAAATTCCTGAAAAGCGGTGCTGCCTACCCAATGCGACAAACCACCGGTCCCGAGCACCACAACGCGCCCCGGCGGTCCCGACCGGATCGCATCCCCAAGCGCGCGTCCGACATCGAAGCTCCGCCGCAGGCTCGGCAACGGGGGCAGGAAGCAGTTTTGTATGATCGGAACAATCGGCATCCGGCGGCTGCCAAACGCAAGCGTAAGCGGCGCGACAAATGAATGATCGATCGGCATCGCCTCGGAATAGGCCACGTCAACGCCGGCATCGATCATTCCGGACAGGATGGCTTGGGCCATGGGCTGGTGAATCTGGACCTCTTCTGTAGGAAGTCCGGCATCGCCAATGCTCTTTGCGGTCGCACTGACGCCAATGGTGTATTGGGGCACGTGTTCGAGCTTGAAAATGCGGCCGTGATCGGTCCCGATGACGACAAGTGCGTCCGGCTTCAGCGCAAGAATTTCGTTGCCCATCCGCGAGAACGCGGAGAACAGCGTCTCCTTCTGATCGGGCGGCGCGACGTCCTTGCGCGTTATGATCAATCCGGAATGCGAGCAGGCGAAAGCGCCGACGATCTGCAAGGCTGCCCTCCCTCTATGCTGCGCGCGAATGGCGCGCGAAGAAGCCGAGTACGAGCGCGTTGAAGTCTTCAGCGTGCTCGACCTGCGCCCAATGCCCACAGCGGCCGAAAATGTGCATCTGGGCGTTCTGGAAGGTACGTACCATCAAGAGGCCGATGTCGAGGGCGCCGGCGCGGTCGTCCATGCCCCAGATTACCAAGGTCGGCGTTTTCACCTTGGGAAATTCAGGCGTCAGATCCTGCCGCGCCGGAGGCGGCCCGGAATTGATGCGAACGACCTCGGGATCGATGCTTGCCTCGTAGCGCTCTCGCACCATGTCGTCAGTGATCAGCTTTTGATCGAACACAAGCGTACTGAGAATTTGCCGCATCTTTTCCAGCGAAGGACCGCCGGCGCCGCGATAATAGTTTCCAATGAGCTTCACGCCTTCGACCGGCATCGGAGCGAAGATGCTGTGCAGCACGGGGGCGCTACCTATGATAACCAGCCCGTCGATCCGGTCAGGGTAGTCGATCGCGAATTTGATGCTGACCTGTCCACCATAAGAGTTGCCAACGAAGCGCGCTTTGTCGATCTGGAGCGCATCCATGAACTCCCGGATAAGGCCGGCGAGAATGGTCAATCGCGGGCCATCGATGACGATCTTTTCGGATTTGCCGAATTGCGGGAGGTCCAGCAACAACACTCGGTAATGCTTCGCGAAAGCTTCGATATTACTCGTGAAATTGCTCCAGCTGCTCGCGCCCGGTCCGCCACCATGAATGCAAACCAGGGCCGGCCCTGAACCTACCTCATTGTAATGAATGCGAACGCCGCTGACCGTCTGATACTTGCTGGTCTCGTGCTCACGCACAGCAAACGCCATTTAAGCTCCCCACTGCTTCGCCCCCATCTTCCGGCTTGCCGTCAACCTGACTGACCGGTTGCGCCCGAAGATCGCGCCGTTTCGGCCAGCTTGCGCCAGCCAATGATAGACGCATCCGGGCCGAACAGCAGTTCCGGCGGAGTCTCCATCATCTCGACCACGCGCGCATCCTGATTGTTGAACTCGACGTGAAATGCCCAACGCAAGTAGGTCCAATAGCGAACGCGAAACAGCGCAGCGTCCAGTCCGCCCGTGTGCTTGAGCGCAACCTGAAAGTATCGGTGGCGGCCGACTGTCGTAGGCACATACCACTCGAAATGTATCCATTCGCCAAAATGAATTCGCAGAACACCCGGCAGCTTGATCGACGCCCGCGACAGCACTTTGGTTGTCTTCCATGGCCGCATCTTTGGCCACTTGCCCAGTCCGGGATAGTCGCTCTGGAAAGCATAATCCTTGGTACGTCGCGTAATCCATCCGCCCGGCTCGTCGAACACGTCGGAGTGAACCCAGGCGGGTGGATGACGGAAGGTGACAAATAATGAATCGCGATGAAGGTATTTTCCGTGCGCCTCATCGAACCCGTTTTCGGCCGCGTGGCGCCAATCTCCTGGACGTTCGGTCACCCGGATTTGCATGATGGCGTTATCGCGAAGCAACTCGCTCGGGATATCGCTCTCAATCGGCGGCGGCGGTCCCTCGCCGATGAAGATCCACACGAGGCCGGAGCGTTCCTCAACGGGAAAGCTCCGCACGCCGACACGCCCGCATAGCTTGGAATCCGGCCCGTCGGTCAGGGCCGCAACCAGCTTTCCCGTGGCGAGATCGAAAGTCCAGCCGTGATACCGGCAGCTAAATGTGCCCGGAAATTCTTGCTTGCCGATGGAAAGCCGGATGCCGCGATGCGGACACCGATCGAGAAGCGCGTAGGCCTTACCGCGATCGCGATAGAACATAACGCGCTGCCCAAGCAGGGTTAATGCCAATGGATGCCCGGTCAGCTGGTGCGATTTCAGTGCCGGATACCAGTATTCTTCAAACCCAAGCGCAGCCGCATCGTACCGTGGAAACCGCGTCACGCCACGCTTGAAACCGGTGACCTGCAGTTCGGAGCCGGACTGCGAGCGGTCATTGGTTTCGGTGACGGTCAAAGCCCTACCTCAGCTCGCGTGCGCGTGCAGGTATCGACGGCGATTCTAACCAGACATTTCGTCAGCTCGGTCATTCCGTCAAGCTCGACTACGCCCATGGAGAATGAGCCCGAATACGGGGCCGGGCGGCGCGGCGGCGGCATTCCAATGCGCACTGTGGGAATCCCGCGATTGCGCAGAATGTTGGCATCAGTAGCCCCGCTCGTGCCCGTTCGCGGCTCGTGCTTATTGCCCGCAACCGCTTCCCAGGCGCGGATACCCGACTGGACGATCCAGCTCTCGGGAGACGTGGTGGCCCCGGGGATAGCTAATATCATATCACAGCTCACCTCAAGCTCGGGATGGGCCGCGCAAATCTGCGCAAGAGCTTCTTCCATCTGCCGGCGCCCATCCATAGGTGCGGTCCGCGGATTAAGTCTCACATCGACATAGATATCACATGCTGCTGGGATAAAAGCCGGTTTGTAGCGCCAGCCTCCTTCGATCGCGCCGATGCTGCCCTGCGGAGCGCAAAGGCCGGACGTGTTCTTTGAAGTGTATTTCGGGAACCAATCCTCCAATCCCCGGATCACCTTCGTTGCTTCGATGATTGGGTTTTTGTGCTCAAGACGGTGCCGCTGACCGGTATAGCCGAGGCGGCCGTGTACCCGGATTTTGAACCAGCACAATCCAACCTCTTCCCAGGCAATCGCCCAACCCGCTTTGGCGATGATTGCAAAGTCGCCCCGAAACCCTTGCTCCAGCATGAAAGAGCAGCCGTTGCCTTGACCGGCATTGTAGCGCGTTTCGCCTGGCCTTTTATTAGTCGGCATGCCGCCGGCACCAAGTCCCACCAAAAGATCGCCTCGGAGCGGCACGCCGGCAGCTTTAATTGCTTCCGCCGCAGCCACGACGCAGGCTGCATATCCTTTGGGATTCTCCGCGCAGAGACCGATCACAAACCCATCCTCGACCACCGGTTCGGGACGCATGTCGCGCCGCAACGATGGCCCAACCCAAGGGACGTCTTCTTTCTCGGTTCCACTTATGTGGGTGTCGATCGGTGCGTAAAGCAGCAGATCGGGTCCGTCACCAGCGCCGCGATAGCGCGCAGTGGCGTTTCCCTGGTCAGCATCGATCGGCTGATAGATCGCCTCAAGCCCAGCCCTGCCAAGTTCGTCGACCAAAAACTCTGACAGATGACGCTCCTGTCCGGTCGGACTTGGTATCGATGTCATTGCCGTGACCAGGTGCTGCAATCGCTCCCTGCGGATGCAGGACAGGCTTGCGTCGAGCCATTGGTTTCGCTCGGCGGACCGTCGGCTCTCGTCGAGAGCCGTCTGGCCCCGTTGATCGACGGACGCCATTTGCGATACTGAGCCTCAGATTAACTCACATTAGTTCTGGACAATCACGATACCAGCAACGAAAGAAAAGTGTAAAACAAATTCAATGAATTGAGCCACGCACTTCGAGCATCCTGAATGACCATGAGACCGATAGTCCACATCAAAAGCTCGAGCATGGAGCCTGCCCAGCGACTGCGCCAAATCATTGCGACCGAGGCGGTTACTTTAGCTCCCGGGGTTTACGATGCATTGTCGGCGCGACTGACGGTCGAGGCCGGATTTGCCATTGCGTACGCGAGCGGTGGCTCGATCGTCCGCAGCTTTGGTCTTCCGGACCTCGGGCTGGCCGATCCATCGATGATCGCGGAGCGGTTGGCGCAGATTGTCGAAGCAGCCGGGATTCCCGTCGTAGCCGATGCCGACAATGGGTTCGGAAACGAGCGCAACGTGGCGCGCATCGTGCGGATGTATGAACAAGCTGGTGCGGCGGCGCTTCATTTCGAAGATCAGGTTCTACCCAAGCGATGCGGCCTCTACGGCGGGATTGAGCTTATTTCGCCCGCGGAGATGGTCGGTAAGATCAAGGCCGCTCTCGACGCGCGAAGAAAAACTTCCACGGTCATTATCGCGCGCACCGATGCCGTCGATGCGCTGGGACTGCCGCAAGCACTTGACCGCGCCCACCGCTATGCGGAAGCCGGCGCCGACATGCTGTTTGTGGAAGGATTGAGAACCCAATCCGAGCTTCGCGCGGTAGGCAACGCCGTTCGTCTGCCGAAGATCTTGAACTGCACGCCGCCCGGCAGCGTTCCGGAACTCGATCTCGCGACGCTTGGCGAGTTGAATTTCAAGATATTGATATGCCCGGCCGATCTGCAATGCGCGGCAATCGCCGGTATGAGCAGGCGCCTGCAGGCACTGCGGGAGCTTAACTGGTCGAGCGATATTGGATGCTCGCTTGCCGAACGTGATCGCCTGGTTGAGCTTGAACGATGGCTCGCCGTCGGGGCAACCCGAACTTAATCTGGAGGTCCAGTGTTTCAAACGTTGACCGAAAAGATTCTTTCACGTGCTAGTGGCCGTGCGGTGCGCGCCGGCGACATCATCTTTCCCGAGCCGGATTTGATCGTTGTCCATGATTGGTACGCATCTCACGCCGGACGCATTCTCGATCAATTCGGCGTCGATCGGTTGTGGGCGCCGGAACGAACCATGTTTGTCACCGATCATGAGCCCTTGGCGACGACGCCGCAGTCGGCCGTGCGACAGCAGCAAGTGCGGGCGATCGCGCAGCGCTTTAAGGTCGGCCACTTCTATGACGTCGGGCGCGGCGGACATGGCCATATCTTCCCGGTCGAGGCTGGAATGATACGGCCGGGAATGTTCGTTGAGGCCTACGACACCCATGTCCCGAACTATGGCGCCGTCGGCGCCCTCGGGGTTCCACTGATCAACGAAATCGTGGAGGTACTTGCGTTGGGCTCGGTGTGGATCAAGACGC
Source organism: uncultured Alphaproteobacteria bacterium (assembly GCA_963791955.1). Lineage (GTDB taxonomy): Bacteria > Pseudomonadota > Alphaproteobacteria > Rhizobiales > Xanthobacteraceae > BOG-931. The sequence continues at coordinate 759,612 of CAWBUO010000006.1, read as the reverse complement.
CGCAAACGATCCGGATCGAGCTAAGCGGGAAATTGCAGTCGGGCGTCCTGATAAGGGACTTTGCCCAAAATCTCATCTCAAAGCTCGATGCCGATGAAATCAACTACACCGTTGTCGAGTTCGCTGGTGCGGCTCTTGAGTACATCAACGTCGACTACCGTTTTACATTATGCAACACGCCTATCGAGATTGGCGCGAAATCCGTTCTTGTCGAGCCCGATGAGGTTACCCGCCAGTTCATCGCCGAGCGCATACCGGGCGAAGTCGATTTTCCGATCAGCGATCGGAACGCAACCTTCAAGGCGACACACTTGTTCGATCTCTCCGTGCTGGAGCCTCAGATCGCTGTGCCGCCCGTGCCGGACCAGGTGGTGCCGATCCGGGACGTCGCCGGCACGCCCGTTCATCATGCGTTTATCGGCTCGTGCGCCTCGGGCACGCTTTACGATTTGCGCGATGCCGCGCGGGTTTTGTCGGGCAGGCAAGTGTGCCCTACAGTTCGGTTATTCGTCACGCCTGCAACGCAGGAAATCCTGCGCAGAGCAATCAGCGAAGGTTTGGTGGAGGTATTCGTGCAGGCGGGCGCGATTGTTACTGCGCCTGGCTGCGGCCCCTGCGCAGGCGGACGTATTGGTCCGCTCGCACCCGGCGAGACCTCGATAAATACTGGAACACGCAATGATTACGGCCGGCTCGGTACGCAGGAAGCCGAAATCTACCTCGCGTCACCGGCGTCAGTCGCGGCAGCCGCAGTGAGCGGACGCATCATGGATCCACGCGAGTTCTTCTGATGACCCGAAGTCCCGACACAAGTCGCTGTTTTGTCTTGCAGGGCCGCGTTTGGCTGTTTGGCGATAACATCGGCTGCGATGGCGACATGATGCCCTTTGAATTTGCGCTGTCCCGGGAGACGCGGCCAGAGGTCCTGCGCGATCACGCGATGACCGGAGTGGATCGAGATTTTCCAACAAAAGCCAAGCCCGGAGACATCATTGTTGCCGGTCGTCGCTTTGGACAAGGCAATCCTCACATCCAAGGCTTCATCGGATTGAAGGCCTTGGGGCTCGGAGTTGTCGTTGAATCGATTCCTCGCGGCAGCCTCCGTAACGCGATCAATGCCGGACTAAACATTCTTCCCGAATGCGCCAGTGTCACCACCTTGTTCGCGAACGGCGAGGGCGTCGCAGTGGATTTCGCTTCCGGGATTGTGACCAACACAAGTAGACAAAAGGAATACCAGTTCGAACCTTTGCCGCCGTCGCTTCTGCGCATTGTCGCGGGTGGGGGCTGGGAGGCGAATTTCCGTGCGCGGCTGGGGCAGCGCGAGGAGCCCCGCCGCCGACCAATGAATAGCCAATAAAACACCGCAACCAAACGCGAACATTCGTCAACGGATCTCCGCGAAAACGCTAGTAAACGTTGATTATTGCGGCGAAGGTAGCGCGTTCACAACCGCTTGGTTGGAGGTTCGTTTCTGCGGGTTAAACCGCTGGGCGTGCGCAAACCGATTAAGAAACACGCCTTTCTTAGCGAGTGTGGCTCCGTTCAATACCGACGGCAATGGCGGGTGGTTCGGGTCGACCGCTGGGAGTGGTGGAATCTTTCGAACGGGCACGGCAGTTCTAGCAACGAACAAAGATCGAACCGGTTGCTACCATTTTGCTACCCAACGCGGTAGCACGCATCGGTACAGTCCAACACCAGATCGGCCTCATAACTCGAATTTCTCAAGACTATTCAATATTTCTAGGCACAGAACAAAACGCCAAGGGACAGCACCGACGCGCCTCACGATGCGGTGATTCTGCAGACCTTCTTCCACCTCCTAGTTGATGTCCGCAGCACTTGATTTTTTATCTTTCAATAGGCTAATATCTAACCTTAGTGATGTATAAGATATGGTCGGGTCGATGCAATCGCTAACGCGTGAGGAATTCCTCGAGATTTTGGGACTGACCGGGGGCGCGTTTGACCAGCTCCAGCACGCCGGGCACGTCGCCCTCGCCTTTGGAACGCCGATGCCGGCAACGCCGGGCCGGTATCTTGATCTGGATCTGGTGGCAATGGCCATGAACTTAGGGCTATCGCAGTCGCTCAGTCGGGAGAACGCAACCACGATCGTTTCCGCTTTCTTCCATCAATGGGCAAGCGCTGTCGGCCATGCCGAGGCTGATCAGAAGCAGAACTTTTTCATGGCCGTAGGTGGAGTTGGTTGGGACGCCGCCCAGAAAGGTGCCAAGCTTTTAGTGGTGACGCACGGCACGTTGGATCAGATTTCAGAAGACTTTCGAACGATGTCGGACTTGGTCGGGATGTTCACCGTTAACATCAGTGACATCATCCGGCGGCTTCGCGCGCGCGCGCAAACGGCCGGTGTCGATCTGACTCGTCCCTTCTTTTTTCCGCCCGAGGATCCTCGGTTCGATCAAATCCTCACTCAAGTCAAACGCGAGTGGCAGGCGCGAATCGCGCGGTTGAGGCGCGACAAGAAGAAATTCGCAACCGCTAAGGGGCGTGGCCGCCGTCAGGATATCGCTGCGGTACCCCGTGTGAAGAACGTGAACTATCCGATCAAAATGCTTGAGGTGCAATGAGTCCTCGCCGTCACTTCACTTCCAGTGCAGGCGGAAGAGAAGGGCAGGTTTTGTGAGTTGCTTTCATGCCGCGTGGGCCGAGTACATTTCGTCAAGCCGACCTAACCCGCGCTATTAAGGGTGCGCGCGATGCCGGGGTCGAGGTAACGCGAGCCGAGATCGCAAAGGATGGCAAGATCATCATTGTCATGGGCAAGATCGGTGAAGTAGACGCCGTCGCTGAGCTGACGCCAGACGATGAACTGGAACACTGGAGAAGTAAGAAAAATGAGAGTTAATCTCAAGGGCATTCATTCTGCGTACGCGACCTTGGCGGATGGCAGAAGAACCATTTATCGGTACGCTTGGCGGGGCGGCCCGCGCCTGACAGGGCAGCCCGGCACGCCAGAGTTCATGGCGAGCTATAATGAGGCGGTAGCGAAACGCGATCCCGAACCCAAGGGCACGCTGCAATTTTTGCTCGACAAATTTCAGACGACAAGCGAGTTCGCGACGCTGCGCGAGCGTACGCAGGCTGACTACATTAAACAGGTCAAAATCATCGAGCAGGAATTCGGCGACTTTCCGCTCAAGGCGCTGGCCAGCCCGAAGACGCGCGGCGTGTTCATGGATTGGCGCGATAAGCTTGCCGTGAAGTCGGCGCGGCAGGCCGACTATGGTTGGACTGTGTTGGCGCGGATCTTATCGGTGGCAAAGAATCGCGGCCTTATCACGGTTAATCCGTGCGAGCACGGAGGTCGCCTGTATAACGGCACCCGCGTCGACTTCATCTGGACACTGGAGGATGAAAAACGCTTTCTCACGTCGGCGCCGACGCATCTGCATCTTCCGTTGTTGCTCGGCTTATGGACCGGGCAGCGGCAGGGCGATCTGCTGGCTCTGACCTGGACGGCCTATGACGGGACGTACATCCGACTGCGGCAATCGAAAAGCATGCGGCGCGGTGCGCGGCGGCCGGTTTATGTCACTGTTCCGGTGGGTGCCCCGCTCAAGATCGCATTGGACGTGGCTGCCAAGGACAAACGGAGCCCGCGCGTATTGTTGAATTCCGACGGCATTCCATGGACCGATGGTGGCTTTCGTTCTTCCTGGGGTAAGGCGTGCGACAAGGCCGGCGTCGAGAACGTAACGTTCAACGATTTGCGCGGCACTGCAGTTACACGCTTGGCTCTAGGCGGTTGCTCGGAACCAGAGATCGCCACCATCACCGGCCACACCTTGCGCGACGTGCGCTCGATCCTAGACGCCCACTATTTGCATCGCGATCGGGCGCTCGCAGAGAGCGCTATTCGCAAGCTGGAATTGGGGTACGCGCGAAGGCTCGCAGAGGCCAAAACGGGTACAGATTCAACAAAATGACCGACAAAATGGTCTGTCGCGTCTAACGGACAAAGGAGGAAAAAGCGAAGCGGATCAACTGGCTGGGGAACTAGGATTCGAACCTAGATTAACGGAGTCAGAGTCCGCTGTTCTACCGTTGAACTATTCCCCACTTAAGTATCTGATCAGCCTGCAATTTTTCCGCAGTTTTACAAAAGCGGCCGGAAAAAGTTTTACAAATCCGGTGCCTTCAATACATTATTATAAAGCCTTGCCAAGAGTTGTCTATCAATCCCCTTTTACGAGACGCAATCGCGCTGGACCATCAGCAGCTACGCCCATTTGGTCCTTGAACCGCATATAATGTTCAACCATCTGGCGCGACATGCCGATATCGTTTGAAATCTGGTCTACGTCAAATCCTTCCGACCATCGCAACAGAACGCCCGTACCGCGCAACCCGTGAATGGTGGGACCTTTGGCATCGTCAGGGTCCAGTTCCCATTCATAACGAGCGATTTGCAGCTTGAGCCAGTCATTCCATTTTTTTGCACACCGCGTTGCCTGCCGGAGTCTTTTTCAACCAGCGATGCCACCGGGCGCGTAAGCTTGTTTCCGTGTAGGCGGCCCCGCGCGGTGAGTACAAATAAACTTCGCTATTGTGACGTAGTATCGGAGCCTTCCACCGAGAATTTTGGAACGTTATTGGCGTCTCCGCCCATTGGTCCAATTCAAGGGCGTCGGCGGTGCGAAGAGGGATAAACACGGAGCGACGACGACGACGGGTCTTTTTGGGACGGCACCAAATGCCACTACCGCGTCCGCGCAACAACTCGCGGTGTATGGGTCCCATTCTGATTAGATCACTCTCGCGTTGGCACGTCATTGCGCCAAGCCGCACCATGCGCCGCAAATCTTCCGGAACCGATGCCAACACGTCGTCAAGCGCCCAGTTAGGCCATGGTACATGCCCACGATCAGGGATTTCCAACGGACCGACGTTCTCAAATGGATTGGAGTTCACCAATACCAATAGACCCGTCCCTTAGACCGAACCGGATAGACACCTTCAGGAAGGTCCGGATTTTTTGTTCTGCGCCGTCCCATCTTTCATACGCCTCGCACCTGTCATGAAAGGATCAACCCCCAAAGGGACAGATTTTCCTTCCAACTTATCTTCAACCTCTGTCCACTTCCAACGTGGCGTTGAAGCCGGAAATCCAGGCACAGGTGGTGGCAAGATACCCTCATCAACCCACCGATCCCACGTCTCCGGTGAAATCCCTAACTCTGCCGCACCTACTTCCCGCGAGACGTAAGCGGGAGTTCGCGTAGGCAATCGAAGGTCCGATTTGCGAGTGGTCACAGCCGGTCGTCTCGCGCCGCCGACTTCTGGTCCGCTTTCGAGCCGGACAGAATTTCGAAACACTTGCTGAAGACCTCCCAATAAAGTTCGGAGAGCGGGAGGACGATGAACGGGTGTTTGAGGAAGTGATCTACGTCATCCGCTTTAACGGACGAGAAGTTGGGTCGGCCGGAATCGTCACCAGCGATTTGCTGATACGCCAAGCGATTGTTGATCCAAGCGACCAACATAAAGGAGGCGATATACGGCCCGCCGCTCTCAAAGGCTCTGGTCCAATGTCCTAACCAACCAGCTTCCACGACCTTCGCCGCCACCTTGGCGGCGTCAGAAGGCGGAATCTTGTGATACTTCACCAGTTCGCCGATTAATTTCGCCTCGAACGCCTTCGTCACCGAATACAGGCGGGTCCCCTTGATCTGCCGACCACCGATTTCGGTTGGCAGCAAGATTCGCCGCGCCACCCAATTGTTCGCCGTGGTCATGTCAATCCCGGCAGCGTCACAAAATTGGGGCTGCGACAGAGCAGGGGCCTTGACACTAATTGGCAACTTCCTTATCATTGTCGTTTGACTATCAGAACTGCTCATGACAATCAAGTCCTTGGCTCGCTGTGTCTTCTCGGAAGGGCGGAGATTTTTCATTGTCATATGAATAGTTACATGGCGACCGCTAATCAAGGCCGCGCAGCAAAATGGTTTTGAGTTCGTCCGCAAGGGTATGGGCGAACGGACGAGGAAAATCGCTCTTTCTAGGCGTCCGCTAGGGCGGTTTCTCCCTTACGGACGCGGGAGCCAACGGACTCCAGGCTAACGGACGAAATGAAAACCATTCTGTACTCCCGGGTAAGCACTGCCGATCAAACTCTCGACCATCAGCAAGCGCAGGCCGAGGCAGCGGGCTTCCGATTGGACGAGGTGATCCGACCATGGCGTGTCCGGCGTCAGCACCGCTCTGCGCGACCGTCCGGAGGGGCAACGGCTCTTCGATATTCTGCGAGAAGGCGATGTGCTGGTTGTCCGTTGGTTGGACCGCCTCGGCCGAAACTACCGGGACGTCACCGATACCATTCGGGAGTTCATGCGGCGCGGCGTCATCATCAGGACGTCATCAACAACATGACGTTCGACGGCTCAACAAAAAGCCCCATGGAGCAGGCCGTGCGGGATGCGTTGATTGCCTTTATGGCCGCAATGGCCGAGGCGCAGGCCGAGGCAACGAAAGAAGCACAACGTGCTGGCATTGCCTACGCCAAGGCCCATGGCGACGAGACAAAATTTCGCGGCCGCAAGCCGAGCTTCACCGCCGACGCTCTCGCGCTCGTCCAAGAACTACTGAGTCAGAGCATTAGTGTTGCCGAGGTAGCAAAGACAACCGGGCTCAAGCGTCAAACAGTTTATCGGATCAAAAACGACCCGGCGCATCAAACGGCCGCGCTCGCAGCGTGGTATCCGGAAGCGCAGGTGTAGCGGTGCCGAGGTTTGCCCAACTCTTGAAAAATTTTCTTCCGGCACGATTGCCACTACGTCAGCAATCAGCACGCCGCCCGATCACACCTGTCCAAACCTTCCAGCCCGTTGGTGTTCAGGATTTCCTTGCGCTTGAGATTCCGCCCCGGGCGATGTTGCTCGGCCCGATTTTGTCGGAACGGAGCCTCGCCATGCTTTATGCGCCACGGGGGCTCGGAAAATCGTGGCTGGGGCTCTCGATTGGCGTTGCAGTGGCGAGCGGCCGCTCGCTTCTTAGGTGGAATGCTCCCGGACCTCGCCGTGTCCTTTTGGTCGATGGAGAAATGTCGCTTGCCGATCTACAGGGGAGGCTGAACGCGATTTTGTTAGGACTCGGTGCGGAGGTTCCCAATGACAACTTCCGAATCCTCGCTGCCGATAATACCGAGTTGGGAATTAATCTCGGTTCCGAGGAAGGGCAACGGGGTCTTGAAGACCAACTGGAAGGCGTTGATTTGTTGATACTTGATAATTTGTCGACCTTACTGGCGAACGGCAGCGAAGGCGCAAGCGACGCGTGGTTGCCAATGCAGAATTGGCTGCTGCGGCTTCGGCGCAAGGGAATTGCCGTCCTGATCGTCCATCATGCAGGCGTCAACGGGAAACAGCGCGGGACGAGCCGTCGAGAAGACGCGCTCGATACCGTTATCGCCCTCCGGCGACCCGCCGATTATTCACCCGAACAAGGGGCGCGGTTCGAGGTCCATTTCGAAAAGTTGCGCCAACTGGCGGGGGAGGGCGGGCTACCGTTCGAGGCGGCCGTCGAGGCGTTCGAGAGCGAGGCCGGGAAGCCGGGCGTTCGATGGGTGGCCCGGGACTTGAAGTCGCCGGTCCTCAATCGGGCTGCGGAATTGTTCGGGGCGGGTCACACGGTGCGCCAAGTGGCCGTTCTTCTCGGGATTAGCCGCTCGGAAGCGGGCCGCCTGCGCCAGCAGGCTGTTACTGACGGCCTTTTCGAGGGTGGTGGGGAGAATGATGGCGAGGAGCACGAACCCGCAGCGGCGGAAGCGCGTGGAAGGCTGAATTGAAGGTGTCCCAAGTCCCGGAGCGTATTTGCGTTCGCGGCTGTGGTTTTGGCCGCTGGAATGCACTTCCCCCTTCCGCCTTCCGGCGTTTGCTCAAAACCACGTAGACGAGGCAGCAAATTTTATTCTCAATACTTGCTATGAGTTTGTCGATGATATTTCACGCGTAAGGAGCTACGCACGATTAGCAAAATGGAGGCCGCTACCCCGAATGGCGAGTGTCCCCCGCAGACAGCCGCATGAAGAAAAAGCCCCAACTCGCGGGGGGAGTCAGGGCCTTACTCAGATTACGCAACAAACGGGGCCGCGCTTGGGGGTTTGGGGAAGGGGGTGCGGCGACCCCGCCTGGCACAACAAGCCGACAACCCGGTAATTGGTTCCAGAGTATTTCGCGTCACGTGTGCGGGTAGATATACTCCGGTCCCTGAGCGACACGCACCGCAGACGTGGCCAGTGGGAGGTAGGTCATGAGCACAGTCCTCGACATTTCGGCCGTTTATAGTGAGTTCACAGAGGCGCTGACGGAGGTTCTCGCGGAGAATGCGGTTGGTCCAGCACGGCGTGGTCGGTTAGCAAGGGCTCGAATAGCAATCAAAAAGCACTCCGACTACAGCGAGTCTGGGTACCTTCTGGCGGTTGAAACTGCTTTCAACCATTGGGAAACCATGCAAAACATTGGTCGCCAGGGCTGGCCGGAGGTCCGCAAAGAAAACCCCGCGCACGGCGGGGCTTAAGCGTTAAAATTTGCTGGTTCGAAAGTTTCAGGCGCGCGAGTCCAGCGATAAGCCAAGACTGAACGCTTTTTGCCGCGTCGCCCCCTCGGTTCGCTTTAGGGTCCGGGCAATTCTTGCCGCGCGTGTTTTCTTTTTCGCCTGCGTCTTCAATGTGCGGACGTCTGCTGTTGACCATGCGCGGCGGCGCTTAGATTTCTTGGCCATCTGATAAACTCCCAATTGAGCCGATGCAAAATTAGCGTTGAACCTTCAGATTTTCTGCCGACGTCTTTCCCTTGTTCGCTACCTCCTCGTATTCGACAACCTGCCCCTCATTGAGGCCGCTGAGGCCCGCTCTTTCTACGGCCGAAACATGGACAAACACATCTTTGCCGCCGCCTTGCGGCTGAATAAACCCATACCCCTTTTGGGAATTGAACCATTTCACAGTGCCGCGCGCCATTCTCAATCTCCGCTGTTGGTATTTTACGATAGCCTTAGCTGACCATCTGCGTCCTGGCCTCAGCCCTACTTCATCTCCAATGAGGAGCGCCAAGCCCTCGTTTCAGTGAGACCCGCCAAAATGAACGGCTTCCAGTGTCCGAAAACTGCGCCTGTCCTCTCCGCTCCTCCCGGTCCGAAATCCCCGCGGTAAATCTGGCCAGAAACGATCTGGTTTTGTGGTCCAGAGCGGCAGCGCCGTCGATGAAACTTCCGTTAACCGGATTTTCAATCCCGGATGGCAACATTGTAGTCCGTCTAAGGCGGGATGGACGGGGATGGCCATCCTGAAGCGATTTAGCAAACTGACACACGTCGGTTTGTGCCCTTATGCGCGCCGGCACCGAAACCATGGCTCTCCACACCTCAGCATCCGTGCTCGTGGTCGACGACCAAGGCACCATGATTCGCATCATCCGCAATCTGTTGCAGCAACTTGGATTCGTCGACATTGACGATGCGACCGACGGCGCCGCCGCGCTCGATAAGATGCGCGCCAAGCGGTACGGCCTGGTGATTTCGGATTGGAACATGCAGTCGATGACCGGCTTTGACTTTCTTTGCGAGGTGCGCGGCGATCCGGGTCTGAAGCACACGCCGTTCATCATGGTGACAGCCGAGTCCAAGACTGAGAACGTGATCGCGGCGAAGCGGGCCGGGGTCAACAATTACATTGTCAAGCCATTCGACGCGCACACCCTTAAATCCAAGATCGAGTCGGTGTTCGCCGCGACGGCCAAATCCCCTCCGTCCCGACCCGCGGCCTAGGATTTTCGATCCGGGATGGCCCCGGCGATGTTCAGGATCACGTGCTGAGAACTGTCAGTCGTAAAGGCAATCCATGACCAGAGACCAGACTCATCCCGGTCAAGCGCAGAGTGCGAAAGCGATACGCCGTCGCACTCAGGCCCGGCGAAAACGCTGGTATGTCCTCGTTGGTTCTTTTTGCGTGCTCGCAGTGATGATTTTGCTGGCGACGAATGCAGATTTTGCAGCGCCATGGTTTTCCGCAGCTTCTTCAGAAAACGAAGAAATTTCATCGGCTAATTCCGAAGCGACCCACACGGGCACGATTGTGGTGCAGAGCGGTGAGATACGTTGCGAGCGTGCGAAGTTCGACAACGATACCGGCCGTATCACCAGCAGTTCCACTTGCGAGAACGAGGTTGTTCTTGATGCTCACGGGCTGCCCGTGCCCGTCGGCACGGTTCGCCGGCTCGATACGATCAGCAAGTCATTTTCGGGACGCTGAGTCGATTTTCGCGCCGCGGCCGCTTTGCGCAAGCGGACCGCGACGAGGCTCAATCAGTCGGCTGTTGGGAATGGGCGGGGTCCGCCGGGCTTTTGCGATGGTGGCCTGAACGGCGCGCATTCATAATTTGATATCCATGCGCGGAATTGGAACGATCTCTTTTTAACGATTAGCAGTTGCATAAGACGGGCCGCGTAGTCTGATCGCCTCGGAATACCGCCCATCACTGCGTCCGGATACCATGACCGCTGGCTGCAACCCGTTAATAGCTGAATTGGAAGAGGCCGTTCGCAGCGGCTCGGCGGAAAAGCGTGTTGAAACACTGAGGCGGATAACCGACTTATTTCTCGGCGAGGCTGATCGATTGAACGACGCGCAAGTCGGCGTGTTCGACGACGTTCTGGGAGCGCTTATTCGGCGTATCGAGACCAAGGCACTTGCGGAGCTCAGCTCTCGGCTGGCCCCGATTGAAAATGCCCCGATCGATGTCGTCCGGCAACTCGCGCGAAATGACGAAATAACAGTCGCAGGACCCGTACTGGCAGGATCCTCGCGTCTGACTGCCGACGATCTCATTGAAGTCGCCCAGACGAAAGGCCAAGGCCATCTGCTGGCTATTTCTGGACGCCGCCAGATCGATGAAACGGTCACCGACGTGTTGTTGACGCGCGGCAATCGGGACGTCGCCAATCGACTGGCGACAAACTCCGGTGCGCGCTTTTCCGAGATGGGGTTTGAAACCCTGGTAAAGGCCGCGGAAGCTGACCCGGGCATGGCGGAGAAAGTCGGCATCAGGCTGGACCTGCCGTTGCGGCTGTTGCGGGAGCTGCTGTTGAAGGCCACGGAAGCAGTACGGTCCCGCCTTCTTTCGCAGGCAAAGCCGGAAACGCACGATGCGATAAAGCAGGTTCTTGCCTCAATATCCAATCAGGTCACCCAGGAAGCGACTGCGCCGCGTGACTTCGAGAACGCGCACCAATTTGTGCTTGCAATGCAAAAAAGCGGACAATTGAATGAGGCCGCTCTTTGCGACTTTGCCGGCGAACGCAAATACGAAGAGATGGTTGTTGCCTTGTCGTTGCTGTGTAACGCCCCAATCGAGATCATCAAGCCCTTGATGAGAAGCCCCAAAGCAGACGGATTGCTGATCGCTTGCAAGGCGGCGGAACTCAAATGGGGAACGGTCAGCGCGATCCTGGAGAATAGGTTTACTCATCATTCCGTCTCAGACGAGGATCTTGCGGAGTGCAAAACGAATTTCATCGCTTTGTCAAAAGCCACCGCGCAAAGGACGCTCCGGTTCTGGATGGTGAGAAATGCCTCCTCAATGCGGCCGTCTGCGAAGGCCTCCTAGCGACTCCTTGCTGACCAATCGCGACAAGTCGACGAAGTTTTTCGCGTCCCTCGCGACGCGCGGCAATATCGAACTATTCCCCAAAGTTTTGCGCGTGCAGGAATTTGGCCGTGCTTACACGGCGGAGCGGCCCTCCGAGCCGATCGGAGGCCTCAGCCGCGGAATGAAGCCGCAACTTAAACTGCGGCCGAGCGTAGCTCGCGGCCGGAAAATCCAAACACCACTGTGCCGATGCAGACGATGCTGCAAATGGCCGAGAACAGAAAGACCCCGCGCGGTTGACTGTGATCCATCAGCATTCCGTAGATGGTCGGGGCAATCATGGCGCCGATGTTGTAGCCGGACGATACAAAACCGAACACCCGTCCATACGCTCCGGGCGGCGTAACCGCACGCACCAGCATGTCGCGCGAGGGGCTCGCGATGCCGACGAACAGGCCGGCAACCGACGCCAACATAATGAGCGCGGGGGAGGAAAACCCGACCACGGCCACAAGCCCGGTACCAAGACCGGCGACACCCAGGCCGACAGCAGCTACGATGGCATGACGGTTGGTACGGGACGCCAGCACGCCGCCAACCAGCACACCAAGCGCGTTCATCAGCAGAAGAGCGCTCAACGCCACATTGGCAATTGTCGCTGGCGTCTCGTAGAGGGCAGCGAGCGCGACCACAAAGAAACTATACAGTCCGCCCATCAGCGAGAGCAGAATAAAGAAACAAAGATTGAGCAGGATTGGCGCCGACAGCAGAAGCCGCCAACCATGATCATCGCCTTTTGAAGCGGCCGCACTATTCCCGACTGGTCGCTGAGATCGGTGTTTTTCCTCCACCCGATCGGGAGGCGTGGCCGAGCGCTCGGCGATCAGGAGCGCAAGCACCGCGAAGCCCAGTATGGCGGCACCGACGAAGGCGCCGCGCCAGCCGAAGTAGCTGTGCATCACCAGAAGCGTAGCCGGTGCGACCGCGCCGCCAAGAATGCCGGCAAAGGTGTGATACGAGAAAATCTGGCTGATGCGCGCCGGCGATCCGTGGTCCGACAATAGCGAATAATCGGCCGGATGGTACGCGGTGTTGCCGAGACCAGCGACGGCGAACATGGCGACAAAAACGACGAACGAATTGACCAGGCCCGCAATTGCGAAGGCGGCGGCGCCGAGCGCAACGCCGGCTATCAACACGGCGCGCGCGCCAACTCGGTCGACTAGAAAACCTGCCGGCGTCTGAAACAGGGCTGAAACCAGATTGAACGCGGTCAGCGCCAGTCCGAGGTCGGTGTAGCTGACGCCATAGTCCACGCGCACAAACGCAAACAGCGGCGCCAGTATCATCATGTAATAATGGCTGACGAAGTGCGCCGCACAGATTGGCACGACGACGCGCATTTCGCCGGTGCGCCGCGCCGGAACTGAAATGGCTTGCGTCATTGCTTTGAGTGCGCTGCGCCGGCCCCGTTCGCCTTTTGCAGCGCCTGCCAAATCCGGAATGGCGTCAACGGCATGTCGAGGTGACGAACGCCGCGGTCGGCAAGCGCGTTGATCACGGCGTTCATCACCGAAGTCAGCGAACCGGCGCAGCCGGCTTCGCCGCAACCTTTGACGCCGAGTGGGTTGGTCTTTGCCGGCACCGGATGCTCGGCCAGCACGAACGCCGGTGCGTCGGCGGCGCGCGGCATCGCGTAGTCCATGAACGAGCCGGTGAGCAATTGTCCGTCGCCGTCGTAAACCGTCATCTCCATGAGCGCCTGGCCGATGCCCTGTACCACGCCGCCGTGCAGTTGGCCGGCGACCACCAGCGGATTGACGACATTGCCGAAATCGTTGACGCAGGCGTATTTGACAACCTCGACGACACCGGTATCCGGATCGACCTCGACTTCGGCGATGTGACAGCCGTTGGGAAAGGTCGGAGCGCTTGGTCCATCGCTGATGTGGGTGACATCGAGCGATTGCGGAGCATCCGGCGGCAGCTTGTCTCCGCGACTGCGCAAAGTTTGCGCCAGCTCCATCACCGAAATCGAGCGGTCGGTGCCGGCGATCACGAAGCGGCCGTGGTCGAATTCGATATCCGAGGGCGCCGCTTCAAGAACGTGGCTCGCGGCCTCTTTGCCTTTCTCGATGATCTTGGCGGCGGCTTCGACAATTGCAGTGCCGCTGTGCATCAGTGACTTCGAGCCGCCGCTGCCGCCACCCATGACGAGGAGATCGCTGTCGCCCTGAACCAGTTTGATCTTCTCGAACGGAACGCCGAGCTTTTCGCTCAGTACTTGCGCAAACGGCGTAGCGTGGCCCATGCCGAAATCGAGCGTGCCGGTGGTCAGCGTCACTGTGCCGTCGGCGTTGAAGTCGATCTGGGCCAGTTCCTTCGAAGGCGGAGCCGTGACTTCCAGAAAATTGCCGATACCGAGGCCGCGCAGCTTGCCGCGTTTGCGGCTTTCGCGTTTGCGGCCGGCAAAACCTTTGCCGTCGGCGAGTTCGAATGCTTGCTTGGTCAGCGCAGCGAACTCACCGCTGTCGTACGTCACGTCGGATGCGGTCTTATAGGGAAGCTCTTGCGGCCGGATCTGATTGCGCCGGCGCAGCGTCATACGATCGATGCCCATCTCGGACGCGGCCGTATCGATCATTCGCTCCATAAAATAATTGCCCTCGGGCCGGCCGGCGCCGCGATACGGGCCGGTCTGCGAGGTGTTGGTGAAAACGCATTTCGCCGATACTTCGATCAACGGCGTCCGGTACATGCTCTGCACGTTTTTCACGATATTGACGGTGCCGGGGAACGGCCCCATCGGCGAGAGAAACGCGCCCATATCGGCAAAGCATTTGATGCGTATGGCGAGAAAAGCGCCGTCTTCCGCCAGCGCGAGTTCGGCGGTGACGCCATGGTCGCGGCCGTGGTGGTCGGAAAAAAAGCTTCCCGAGCGTTCGTCGGTCCACTTCACCGGCCGGCCAAGAGCCCGTGTCCCGTGCAGTATACAGATGTACTCAGGGAACACGCCGCCCTTCATACCGAATGAGCCGCCGACCTGGCCGGTCAGGATGCGCACCGCTTTGCCGTCAACGCCCAGCGCTTCGGCGATGTTCGCGCGCATTCCGGTGACGCCCTGCGAGCACACATATAATGTGAACCGGTTGCCGTCGAAGGCCGCGACCGCCGCGCGCGGCTCCATCGCGTTGACGACGACACGGCTGTTCACCAGATCCATCCGGGTAACGTGCGCGGCCTTGGCAAAGGCGGCATCGACCGCGGCTGTATCGCCGTAGTGATAGTCGAGCGGAATGTTCGCGGGCACGTCGTCGTAGAGCAGCGGCGCGCCGTTGCGGACGGCGTCGGCTGCGGAGGTCAGCGCGGGGAGGGCCTCGATTTCGATCTCGACCGCCTCGGCTGCGTCCTTGGCAGCGTTTACAGTTTCGGCGATGACACAGGCGACGGGATCGCCGACGTAGCGAACCTTGTCTTTCGCCAATGCACCGCGCCACGGTTTCTTCATCGGCGTGCCGTCGCGGTTCTTGAGCGGCACGACGCATTTCAGCGGACCATAGGCTTCCAGATCGGAGGCGGTATAGACCGCGAGCACGCCCGGCATTTTCCGCGCCGCGTCGAGCTTGATGGCGCGAATGATGCCGTGGGCGTTGCGGCTGCGGACCATCACTGCATAGGCCTGACCGGGAAGGCTGACGTCGTCGGTGTAGCGTCCTTGGCCCCGCAGCAGCATTGGATCTTCGCTGCGCGGCACCGACTGGCCGATGGCAAATTTCTCGACCGCCAAACTGTCTGCCGCTAATTGGTCCGCCGGGCGGGCGGCGGGTTGATGCAAATTCATGGCTGGTCAATCCGCTTACGAGTGAGACCGTGTGACATAGTGGACTTGCTGCACTGCGACAAGCCGGGCACCCGGCATGGCTCATAGGCAGGAACGGCACGGTGTTGGCCCTGCTGCCCCTGACTGATACATTGGCCGGGATTTGAACATGAACCAAGCCCGCAGCCGTCGAGCCCAGAGTTCCGGCGCGGCAGGAAGGCATTG
Organism: uncultured Alphaproteobacteria bacterium; assembly: GCA_963791955.1. GTDB lineage: Bacteria > Pseudomonadota > Alphaproteobacteria > Rhizobiales > Xanthobacteraceae > BOG-931. The sequence goes on along the minus strand of CAWBUO010000006.1, from coordinate 743,955 downwards.
GATGAAGGAAGAGGCCCCGCCGAACGGCGGCCTCGATGGCCGTGGAGCGCTGCGCCGGCGGCCACGCTGGCCACGCCGAACGCCGTATGGCATCCGGCGCGACGGCCAATGGCGGGATGATGCTCAAGAGTTCGTAAACGAGCAGTCCGAGGCCACCTACGCAGCGCTCGACCTCGGCACCAACAATTGCCGCCTGCTCATCGCCCGGCCGACCGCGGACGGGTTTCGTGTCATCGATGCGTTTTCGCGCATCATCCGTCTCGGCGAAGGCGTAGCGGCTTCGCGCCGCATCAGCGAGGCGGCGATCGAGCGTGCCGTCGCGGCGTTGCTGGTCTGCCGCGACAAGATGCGCGCGCGCAACGTCAAGCGGGCGCGGCTGATCGCTACCGAGGCTTGCCGCGCCGCCGAGAACGGCGAAGCCTTCCGCGCCCGGGTTGCCGCGGAAGCCGGCCTCGAGCTGGAGATCGTTGATTCGGCGACCGAGGCAAGGCTGGCGGCGGCCGGCTGTACGGAGCTGTTCGATCCGGCCGCGGCAGGCGTCATCCTTTTCGACATTGGCGGCGGATCGTCCGAGCTCGTCCGCCTTGGCCGGCCTAACGGTGGTCGCCGCGGGCCGCCGCAGCCCGACATCATCGGCTGGGCGTCGCTGCCGGTCGGTGTCGTTACTCTTGCCGAGCGCTACGGGGGCACCGTGGTGCCGCGCGAAATCTACGACGCGATGGTCTACGATGTCGCCGCATCGGTTGAAAAATTCGCGGCCGATCATCGTGGCGATCTTCGCGGCTTCCACATGCTCGGGACGTCCGGAACGGTTACGACGATCGCCGGGGTCTCGCAGAAGCTGAAACGTTACGACCGGCGCAGGGTCGACGGCTATTGGCTGACCGACGGTGAGGTGTCGCGTGTCGTTGGCGAACTGATAGCGATGAGTTTTGACGAGCGCGCCGCCAACCCTTGCATCGGCGTCGAGCGTGCCGACCTGGTGCTTGCCGGTTGCGCGATCCTCGATGCCATTCGCCGCTCGTTTCCCTGTCCACGGCTACGCGTCGCCGATCGCGGTCTGCGCGAGGGCATGCTGGTCGAGATGATGCGTGCCGACGGCGCGTGGGGCGAAGCCTGACGGATCATGGCGCGGCTCAAGGACGAAAAGCGCCGTACGCTGTCCTCACGCGCGTGGCTGGAGCGCCAGCTCAAAGATCCCTACGTCGTGCGCGCCAAGCGCGAGGGATTTCGCTCCCGCGCGGCCTACAAGCTCGCCGAGATCGATGACAAGTATCATTTGCTCAAACCGGGCGCGCGAGTCGTCGATCTCGGAGCCGCCCCGGGCGGCTGGAGCGAAATCGCGGCGCGACGCGTCGGCGCGAGCGGGCGCGTGGTCGCGCTCGATATTCTGGACATGAAACCGATCCCCGGCGTCGCGTTCATCACGCTCGATTTTCTTGACGAGACCGCGCCGGCCCGACTGCGAGGGGAGCTCGGCGGCAAGGCAGATGTGGTCCTTTCCGACATGGCGGCTAATGCCACCGGCCACCGCAAGACCGATCATTTGCGCATTATGGCGCTGGCGGAGGCGGCGGCACATTTCGCACGCGAAGTGTTGGCCGGAGGTGGCAGCTTTCTCTGCAAAGTGCTCCAAGGCGGAACCGAGGCCGATCTCCTCTCTGAGCTCAAACGCGACTTTGCCAGCGTCAAGCACGTCAAGCCGCCGGCCAGCCGCACCGATTCGGCTGAACTTTATCTTCTCGCTCGCGGCTTTCGCGGGGGCGAAGATGGTGTACCGCCGATTTCGGCAAGATGAAAGCATCCAGCGATTCTATCGATCAGCGCGCTGTATCAGGCGCAGGCTGGGCGATCACATGGCGTCCGGCGAGTTCGGCGCCGGCATCGGGCGCGAGCCGGGCAAAGACCAGCCCTGCGGCTGCGGTAAGGACGCCGACAGCGAGAAAGGCCGGCGGAAAGTCATAGGCGTTCATCGCGCTGCCGTGCTTGAGCTGCAACATAAGCTCGACGACCAGTGCACCGACCGCCACTCCGGTTGAAAGCGCCAATTGCTGGCCCATGGCGACGAGCGTGGTGGCGCGACTCATCAAGCGAGGCTTGATCTCGGCATAGGCGATGGTGTTGATCGCCGTGAATTGCAGCGAGCGGAAAAATCCGCCGGCGAGCAGAATGGCGATCATCGCGGCGAACGGCATGCCGGGCACGAAGCTGGCGCAGGCTGCGAGAAAAACTGCGCTGAGGAGACTGTTGTAGACCAGGACCGGACGATAGCCGATGCGTCTGAGCACGCTGGCGACCGCGGCCTTCATGAACATTGAGCCGACCGCGCCGGTAAAGGTGATGAGGCCGGACTGAAACGGCGACAGATTAAATCCGATCTGCAACAGCAGCGGCAGGAGAAACGGCAGCGCGCCAATGCCGATGCGGAACATGAAGCCGCCAAAGATGCTGGCGCGAAACGTCGGAAACCGGAACAGGCTAAGATCAAGGATCGGCGCCGCAGTGTGTCTAGCATAGAAGATATACGCGATCGTCGCCGCAGCGCCGCCGCCAAGGAGCGCTGCAATGATCCAAAAGGGCAAGAACTCGAGCCCCAAGACCGAAAGTCCGAATGCCAGCCCGCCGATGCCCAGCCCCGAAAGCACGAAGCCAATGAAGTCGAACGGCTGCGGCCGTTCGCCGGGCAGGTCGGGAATAAAGCGCGTCGCCATCACCATACCGATGAGCCCGATCGGCACGTTGATAATGAAGATCCAGTGCCATGATGCGTAGGTCGTGATGAAGCCGCCCAGTGGCGGACCGCAGATCGGACCGACGAGGGCCGGTATGGTCACCAATGACATGGCATTGACCAGCAGCCGCTTGTCGATGCTGCGCACCACGATCAGCCGTCCGACCGGCGTCATCATCGCCCCGCCCATGCCCTGAACGATTCGCGCCAGCACGAATTCGTCGAGCGAGCGAGACAAAGCGCAGCCGATCGACCCGAGTACGAACACCCCGATGGCGAGGCGAAAGACGTTGCGCGCTCCAAAGCGGTCGGCGGTCCAGCCGCTCGCCGGGATGCAGATGGCAAGCGCCAGCAGATAGGAGGTGACCGCGAGCTTCAGCGCCAGCGGGTTGGTGCCGATCGCCCGCGCAATTGCCGGCAGCGACGTCGCGATCACGGTGGAGTCCATGTTCTCCATGAACAACGCCACCGCGACGATCAGCGGTACGACCCGGTCGTACGAGCTCGACGGCGTGCTCAAGGATCAGCGGCTCGCTGGAGAGGTGGCTTTGAGCCGTTGCAGGCCTTCGATCGGCTGCTGGAACGAGGGATCGATCTCGAGCGCTTTGCGGAAGTCCGCGATCGCGCCCGCGGTATCGGCGAGCCGCTCGCGAATCAGACCGCGGGTGGAAAAGGCGCTTGCGGAGTGAGAATTAAGTGCCACCGCGCGATCGGCATCGGCCAACGCCGGGACATTATCGCCGGCCAGGTAATGCGCCCAGGCGCGATTGTAGAACGCGAGCGCCGCGTTCGGCGAAAGCTCGATGGCGCGGGTGTAGTCGGTGACGGCTTCGGCGAGATTGAGCTTCTCGCGTTTGGCATTGCCGCGGTTGATGTAGGCGTCGGCCGAGCGCGGATCGAGCTTGATGGCTTGGTCCAGATCGGCAATGGCGCGGTCGCTCTCGCCCTTGGCGAGGAAGGCGCTGCCCCGGTTGTTGTAGGCCGCGGCCGTCGGATTGAGCTTGATGGCCTGATCGTAATCGGCGATGGCCCGATCCAGATCGCCTTTACGCCGCCATGCGATGGCGCGATTGTAGAGCGCCACGGCGTAGTTCGGATCGACCCGCAAAGCCTCGGTATAATCGGCGATGGCGCGGCCGGGATCGCCTTTGTCGTCAAGCGCGTTGCCGCGATTGTTGTAAGCGACGGCGAATTTCGGATTGAGCTTGATGGCCTGATCGTAGTCGGCGACGGCGCGATCGAAATCGTGCCGCTGGTAAAATGCATAGCCGCGCTCGTTATAAGCCCCGGCGTGTTGCGGGTTGAGCTGGATCGCCTGGCTCAAATCGGCGATGGCACGGTCGAGGTCGCCGTCGCGGCGGAATGCGATGCCGCGGTCGTAGTAGACGCGCGCGTTCTTGGGATCGAGGCGGATGGCTTCGTTGTAGTCGGCGATAGCGGCCTTGCGATCGCCCTTGTCGTCGCGCGCATTGCCGCGGTTATCGAAGGCGTCGGCGTTGGTTGGATCGAACCGTATCGCGGCGTCGAAATCAGCTATGGCGTGCTGATAATCCCGCTTCTGGTAATACACCAGGCCGCGATTGTCATAGGCCAGAGCGAATTGCGGTGAAAGCTGGATCGCACGATCGAAATCGGTCAGCGCGTGCACCAGATCGCCCTTGGCGCGCCAGGCATCGCCGCGATTGTTGTAGGCGGCGGCGAAATTGGCGTCGAGCCGGACCGCCTGATTGTAGTCGGCAATGGCGTGGTCGAAGTCGCCCTTTTCGAACCAGACGATACCGCGATTGTTCAACACCGGCGCATTTTTAGGATCGAGCTTGATGGCCTGATCATAATCGGCGATGGCATGATCGAAATCGCGCTTGCGGCGATAGGCGAGACCGCGATTGAAGTAGGCCGCGGCGTAGTTCGGCGAAAGCCGGATCGCTTCATTATAGTCGGCGATGGCGCGGTCGAAGTCCGCTTTTTCGTCGAAAACATTGCCGCGCATCATGAATGCGCCGGCGTCGGTCGCATCAAGCTTGATCGCTGCGTCGAGATCTTCGAGAGCGCCGTCCAGATCGTGCTGGCTAAAGTGCACGCCGCCGCGGTCCGCATAGGCCCGTTCATATTCGGGATTGAGCTTGATCGCCTCGGTGAAATCGTTCAGCGCGCCGGCAAGGTCGCCTTTGGCCCGCATTGCCAGGCCCCGATTGTGGCGAAGGATGGCCAGATTCGGCGACTGAAAGCGGCCGGAATCGATCAGCGCCGTGCAGGAAGCGATCCGCTCCTCGTTGGAGGTGCGCGCCTGGCCGGTGCAGCGGCGCTCAGCAGCTTGGTCCTGTGCGTGAGCGGACAGCGCGACGACAAGGGGCGCGGCGAAGACGAACGCCATGAACGAGGCGGGACGAGCGCGGTAAGCAAGAAAGCTTGGTTTGATTCGCATCGCTTCGTCTCGGCTGCGGTCAATGTACTCTGCTGTGCACTGGCCGGCAAAGCCGGCGAGCACCATCTATCAATCTGGGCGCGGACGTGCTAGGTGCCGCCGCCAACCCAAAAGCGGGCCGTCGAGTTCGATGAATAAGCGGGCGGGCATTTAGCCCGGCCGCGCGAAGTTTCATCCACCGATTGGCTTTTTCGACGTGTCCGCCCCAGCAAGCCCGCCGCAAGCGTCCGGGCATGAGTGAGTTGGCAATGCCGAAAAACGGTTCACAAAATGCTCCACGTGAAGGTTTGACCTTCGACGATGTGCTGATCAAGCCGGGTCTGTCGGATGTGCTGCCTTCAGAGGTGGATATCCGCTCCCGCATTACGCGGGGAATTTCGCTCAACATCCCGATTATCGCGTCAGCCATGGATACCGTGACCGAGGCGCACATGGCGATTGCCATGGCCCAGGCGGGCGGCATCGGCGTCATTCATCGCAATCTCGATCCGGCCGTGCAGGCGGCGCAGGTCCGACAGGTCAAGAAGTTCGAATTGGGCATGGTGGTCAATCCGGTCACCATCCATCCCGACGCCACGCTCGCCGACGCATTGGCGCTGATGCAGGAAAATCACATTTCCGGCATCCCGGTGGTGGAGGGCGGCGGCAACGGCCATGCCGGCAAGCTGGTCGGCATCCTCACTAATCGCGATGTGCGCTTTGCCAAGGACCGACGGCAGAAGGTTTCCGAGCTGATGACCAGGGACGCGCTCGTTACGGTGCGCGAGGGGGTGGGCCAGGATGAAGCGAAACGGCTTTTGCACCAGCATCGGATCGAGAAGCTTCTGGTGGTCGATGGCGACTACCGGTGCGTCGGCCTGATCACCGTGAAGGACATCGAAAAAGCTGTCGCCAACCCCAACGCCTGCAAAGACGAGCAGGGCAGGCTGCGGGTCGCGGCCGCCACCAGTGTCGGCGAAGCCGGCTATGTCCGCAGCGAAGCGCTGATCGATGCCGGCGTCGATCTCGTCGTCGTCGACACGGCTCACGGCCACTCAAAACGCGTGCTCGACACCGTGACGCGCATCAAGCGGCTGTCGAACGCAGTGCAGGTCGTTGCCGGCAATATCGCCACCGCTGAAGGCGCCAAGGCGCTGATCGATGCCGGCGCCGATTCGATCAAGGTCGGGATTGGCCCGGGGTCGATCTGCACCACACGGGTCATCGCCGGCGTTGGCGTGCCGCAGCTCACCGCGATCACGGACGCGGTCGAGGCGGCGCAACGGAGCGATACGCCGGTCATCGCCGACGGTGGCATCAAATATTCCGGCGATCTCGCCAAGGCGATGGCGGCGGGCGCCGATTGCGCCATGGTTGGCTCGCTCCTCGCCGGCACCGACGAGACGCCGGGCGAGGTTTTTCTGTTTCAGGGCCGCTCTTACAAGACCTATCGCGGCATGGGTTCGGTCGGGGCGATGGCGCGCGGCTCGGCGGACCGTTATTTCCAGCAGGAAATCAAGGACACGCTCAAGCTCGTGCCCGAGGGCGTGGAAGGTCAGGTGCCGTACAAGGGCCCGGTCGCCAATGTGCTGCACCAGCTCGTTGGCGGGCTGCGCGCGGCCATGGGCTATGTTGGCGCCAAGAACCTGGACGAATTTCACGAGAAGGCGGAATTCCTGCGCATATCTGGTGCGGGTCTGCGTGAGAGCCATGTTCACGATGTCACCATCACGCGCGAAAGCCCGAATTATCCGAGCCGCGAGTGATCGCAGTCATGAAGCGGCCCGCCGATCCGTTCGCGCACGTCCGCAAGGCTACCGAGCAGCATCGTGCACGGCACGGCTGTGGTGCCCATCCTTACGACAATGGACCGCTGCTCAGCGCGCTCGCGGCGGCCGTGCAGGCGCGGCGCATTCTGGAATTGGGGACGGCGCTTGGTTATACGGCGCTATCGTTTGCTTATGGCGCGCCGAACTCGACGGTCGACACCGTCGAGCGCGATCCTGACCACATCGCGCTCGCCCGCGATAATATCGTGGTCGCTGCGTTCGATCATCGCATTACCGTGCACGAAGGCGATTTCGCTTCCGTACTGCCGACGCTCGATGCCGGTTATGATCTCGCCTTTTTTGACGGTCACACGCCGGTACCCGCGCTGCATACCGCTCTGCGCAAGCTGTTGCGGACCGGGGGCACCTTGATTACTGCCAATTTGAATCACGGCGGGACCGCCGAGGCCGTGTCCAAGGCGCTGTTTGAAGGCAAATCGTGGCGCAGCGCACTGGTCGATGAGGACGGCGAAACGGCGATCAGCGTCAAGCTGTGACAGTCAGGTGACACGGTGCGTTGGCCGGCCCGCCGGCGCAGTGATAAGACGTTTTCACAGTTGATTCCGGGGGCCCGCGCCGATGTCACTCCAAGCCGTTCTGCTGCCGCTGTTCGTTGAGGTGGTGCTCACCTTCGCGCTCATGCTCCGCATGGGCGCGCTGCGCAGCGCGGCTTATCGGTCGGGGGTCGTCAAACCGGCGGACATTGCGCTCCGCGAACCAAACTGGCCCAAGCCGGCGATGCAGGCCGCTTATTCATTTTCAAATCAGTTCGAATTGCCGGTTCTGTTCTACGTCCTCACCATTCTCGAATGGGTCACCCGGCATGCAGGATATGCCTTTGTTATCCTGGCCTGGATTTTTGTGATCTGCCGGTTGCTCCAGGCCTATGTGCACGTGACCAGCAACAAGGTGCGGCTGCGCGGCGCCTTTTATTCGGTCGGAGCGGTAGTACTGATGGTCATGTGGGCAATCTATATCGTCGAGGTCCTCAGCGGCGGCACGTTGTGACGCCATGCCGCTAAGCTTTTGCCATCCCACGGTGCCGCATAAGAAGCTGAAGCTGCCGGAATGGTACGTCTCCAATCTCATGCTCGATCGGGCGCTCGATGCCATCGTCCGGCGCGTTAAGAAATTCAACCGCAAGCACGATATCCCTTACCTCGCGGGCTATAGCCAGGACGGCAAGACGATCTACATCGACCGCCACATGCCGCGTTCGTTCAAGTTTCGCGGCCGCACAATCGAGACCGACCGCTTTCTCGTTCTGCATGAGGAGGTGGAGAAGACGCTGATCGATCAACTCGGGCTGCATTATCTTCACGCTCACCAGATTGCGACGCGCGCCGAGCAGGCGGCGGTTCGCGCAGCCGGCGTGACTTGGCGCGACTACGATCGCTTCATGCAGAAAAACGTCAAGCACATCGGCGACGAGCGTCTGACCAGGGTGCCTGACGATCTCGATACCAAGCCTTACCGCGACGAGCACGATGACGATTTGCTGCGTCGCATGCTCGGTGCGATCGATAAGGGTCACGTGCCCGCGGGCTTTCGCGGCGGACAATTACGCGACGCCGCCCGTCAAATTCGCACTTACGTGCGCCGTCATGATACCCAGGCCGCACGGCGAAAAGCGGCGGTGGAGCAGGCGATGAAATGAGTTGGGCCGGCAGCGGGGTATCCGCATGACGCCTGCCGCACGTCTTTCGGCTGCGATCGAGGTGATTGCCGAGCTTGAAACCCGGCGGCGTCCGGCTGCCGAGGCGCTCAAGGACTGGGGTCTCGCGCACCGGTTCGCCGGCTCATCGGATCGCGCTGCGATCGCCGGGCTTGTCTATGATGCGCTGCGCCGCCGGTCGTCGTCGGCCTGGCTCATGAATGACAAAAGTCCGCGCGCGGTGCTCATCGGCATGTTGCATCGCGAGCGCGGTCTCGATCTCGAGCAAATTTCGGCACTCTGCACCGGGACGCGCTTTGCGCCTGAGCTATTGACGCAAGCCGAGCGCGGCGCGCTCGCCGACGGCGCGCTTGCTGATGCGCCGGCCTACGTCCTAGGCGATTACCCGGAATGGCTCGACCCGCATTTTGCGCGCGTATTCGGCGACGAGCGGGCCGAGGAAGGCGCTGCGCTGGCAAGCCGGGCGCCGCTCGACCTGCGGGTCAATACGCTTAAAGCCGAGCGCGACGAAACTTTGCCCAAGCTCGCCCATCTCAACGCCGAGCCGACGCGGTGGTCGCCGATCGGCCTGCGCCTTCGGCTTTCGGCAGACGCCAGGAGTCCGGCGATACATGCCGAGCCCGCGTTTCTCAAAGGTGCGATTGAAATCCAGGACGAGGGTTCTCAGCTCGCCGCGCTGTTTGCCGACGCCAGGTCCGGTGAGCAGGTTGTGGACCTCGCGGCCGGCGCCGGCGGCAAGACCCTGGCGTTGGCGGCCGCCATGGAGAACCACGGCCAGATCTACGCAACCGACATCGACAAGCGGCAGCTCGCGCCGATTTACGAACGTCTCACACGGGCTGGCGCGCATAATATCCAGGTGCGCACACCGCAGGGCGAGGCCGACATGCTCGCTGACCTCGTCGGCCGAATTGATCTCGCGCTGATCGACGCGCCGTGCACCGGAACCGGCGCCTGGCGGCGCAATCCGGACGCCAAGTGGCGGGTGCGGCCCGGTGCGCTGTCGCAGCGCCTGACCCAACAGGCGGCGTTGCTCGATCGGGCCGCCGGGCTGGTGAAACCGGGTGGCCGCATCGCTTATGTGACCTGTTCGGTCTTGGCGGGCGAGAACGACGATCAGGTGCGCGCTTTCACCGAGCGAAACGCGGATTTTTCCGTGGAAAAGCCCGTTGACATGGCGCAGGTGCTGGGCGAGCGCGCCTATCTTTTTACCCGTGCGGCGCTTATCTCGGATGCAGGATTGCTGATGACGCCGCGCCGGACCGGCACCGACGGGTTTTTTGTCAGCCTGTTGCGGCGCGCTCCATGACCTCTGTTGCCCAAAACAGACCCTTCGATGCGGCGCCTCCAAAGCCCGCGGCGGCATCGCACGACAAGATTTTGATCATCGATTTCGGTTCGCAGGTGACGCAACTCATCGCGCGCCGCGTGCGTGAAGAGAAAGTCTATTGCGAGATCGTGCCGTTCCAGAAAGCCGAAGCGGCACTGCGCGACATGAAACCGAAAGGCATCATCCTCTCGGGCGGCCCGGCCTCCGTGCTCGACAAGGATGCACCGCTGGCTCCGATGGCGATTTATCAGGCCGGCGTGCCGGTGCTCGGCATCTGCTACGGCGAGCAGGCCATGGCGCACCAGCTCGGCGGCAAAGTCGAGGCGGGTCACCATCGCGAATTCGGCCGTGCCGAACTTGAACTGACCAAGCCGTCGCCGCTTACCGACGGTGTCTGGCAGGTCGGCGAGCGGTATCCGGTGTGGATGAGCCACGGCGATCGCGTCACCAGGTTGCCCGACGGTTTTGCGGCGATCGGCACTTCGGCCAACGCGCCGATTGCGATGATCGGCGACGAGAAACGGAAGTTCTACGCCACCCAATTCCATCTAGAAGTGGTGCACACCCCGCACGGCGCCGCGATCCTGCGCAACTTCGTGCGCAACATTGCCGGCTGCACCGGCGACTGGACTATGCGCGCCTTCAAGGATGAGGCGATTGAAAAAATCCGCCGCCAGGTCGGTAAGGGCAGGGTGATCTGCGGGCTGTCAGGCGGCGTCGATTCCGCCGTCGCGGCGGTTCTCATTCACGAGGCGATTGGCGATCAGCTCACTTGCGTGTTCGTCGACCACGGGCTCCTGCGCCTCGGTGAAAGCGAAAAGGTGGTGGCGCTGTTTCGCGGCCACTACAACATTCCGCTGGTGCGCGTCGATGCCGCCGAGGACTTTCTGCAAGCTCTGGACGGCGTCGACGATCCGGAAATCAAGCGCAAGACCATCGGCAAATTGTTCATCGACGTGTTCGAGGCCGAGGCAAAAAAGCTCGGCGGCGCCGAGTTCCTCGCCCAGGGCACGCTATATCCGGATGTGATCGAGAGCGTGTCGTTCACCGGCGGTCCGTCGGTGACGATCAAGTCGCATCACAATGTCGGCGGTTTGCCGGAACGCATGAACATGCAGCTGGTCGAGCCGTTGCGCGAATTGTTCAAGGACGAAGTGCGCGCGCTCGGCCGCGAACTTGACTTGCCCGACGCGTTTGTCGGCCGCCATCCGTTTCCCGGCCCCGGGCTGGCGATCCGCTGTCCGGGTGCGATTACCCGAGAAAAGCTCGACATCCTCCGTTTTGCCGACGAAATCTTCATCGAAGAAATCCGCCGCTGCGGACTTTACGACGACATCTGGCAGGCGTTCGCGGTGCTGTTGCCGGTGCGAACCGTCGGCGTCATGGGCGATTTCCGCACCTATGACTTTGTCGTCGGCCTGCGCGCGGTGACATCGACCGACGGCATGACCGCCGACTTCTATCCGTTCGACATGAATTTCCTTGGGACGGTGGCAACCCGCATCGTCAACGAGGTCAAAGGCGTCAATCGCGTCGTCTACGACGTGACCTCGAAACCGCCCGGAACAATCGAGTGGGAGTGAGGGCATTCGCCGCGGATGGCCGATGATAGCCACACCAAGCTTTGCGGCATCCTGTGTCTGTGGTCAGGTCGCCGTTGAAGCGACTGACAATCCCATTGTGACCGCAGTTTGCTATTGCGACGACTGCCAGGAGGGCGCCCGCCGGATCGAAGCATTGCCGAATGCGACCGCCATTCTCGAATCCGATGGCGGTACGGCCTACCTTCTGTTTCGCAAAGACCGGATTTGCTGCGCGCAGGGCGACGCGCTCCTCAAGAGTTATAAACTCAAGGAAACGTCGGCGACTAACCGGGTCGTCGCGACCTGTTGCAACTCGGCAATGTTCGTCAATTTCGACAAAGGGCCGCATTGGGTGTCAGCGTATCGGGCGCGCTTCCACGGCGATCTTCCGCCGATGGAGATGCGGGTATGCACCAAATTCCGCCCCGGTGACGCCGAACTTCCCGCCGACGCGCCAAACTACCCGGGTTATCCGCTGCGATTGATAGCGCGGCTGCTCGTCGCCGGAGTAGCAATGCTCCTGAGGCGATGAAGGGTGTCCCTCGGTGCAGATGCGTCGAATATACTGAACACCAGGAATGTACCTATCCGTGGAGCGACGACTTCGTGTCTGCTACCCGAGAATCGCAGGCCCGCACCCGTGCGTTTGCGCGCGTCATGGGGCCTTGGCTGGTCATCGTCCCTGGCATCATTGCGCTGCGCGCGCCGGGGATGGGCGCATTGGCTGCCGATTTCTTTAAAAGCGACCTGTTCGTGTGGTTCGCCGGTGCGCTGCTCTTGTTCGCGGGGCTGCTGATTATCGCTTTTCACCAGTACTGGTCGAGCGTGGCGGCGGTCATCATCTCGTTGTTCGGCTGGGTGCTGGTGCTTCGCGGCGTGCTGCTCATGGCCGCTCCAGATCTGTACGAGCGCGGCGGCATGTATTTGATCGCGACGCCTGTTGTGAGGCTGATCTTCGGTGTTCTTGTCGCGGCTGGGCTTTATCTGACCTATGTCGGGTGGCTCGCCAGGCCTGAGTCACCATCTGAAAATCATTTGGTGTAGTTGGCCGCTATTCGTTGCTGCAGGTAATCATGTGCCGTGATCGGCGCATAGCTCTTGGCGGGACCCTGGATCACTGCGTCCTTGTTGGCCTGACAGAAAAACGGAATGGAATAGCGCGGTCCCAGATATTCGTCGGTCCGCGGCATCCGCACGCGGTGGAGCGTTGACAGAAGTTTGTCATCGCTCCAGCGCATCAGCATGTCGCCGATATTGCAGGTGATGACGCCGGGAAGAGGCTCGACGTCGGTCCAGGCGAGTTCCGCGGATTCCTTTCCGGGACAAAGCTGCAGCCCGCTTTGGCCGGTGCGCTGATGCAGCAGCGTCAGGCAGTCGAAATCGGTATGCGCGCCGGCGCGCCAGCCGGTGAAATCCGCGGGCTTGGCGTTGACCATCGGCAGATAGTGCAGCAGGCGCAGCGTGCATTGATATTCGGCCGATTGCGGATCGTGACACGCGGTGAAGAAGTCCGGCGCAAAGCCGAGCTTGAGCGCGAAACAGGACAGCACTTTCATGGCCAGCGCCCAGTTGGTGCGCTCGAACGCGAGCATCGCCGCTTTGAAGCCCGGCAGTTCGTCTCCGGTCGGCCACAGTCCCGACATCCGCGGCAGGGTGATCTGGTAGGATTCTTTTGGGTCGGCGGTGCCGGTCGAGGGGCGCACCTGACTTTTGTATTCCCAGCCGGCATTGGTGCCCTTGCCCAGGGGGTAGTGCGCTTTGATGTCGTGAGGCAGTGCGAAAAAGCGCTCCGTCATGGCAAACGCTTCGTCGATCTGTTCCTGCGGAATGCCGTGATTGACGAGCTGGAAAAAGCCGATCTCGGTCGATGCGTTCCACAGTTGCTCGGCGACCTCGGGCTTACGCTTGTCGAACCCGCTCACGTCGATGCACGGCACATCGCGGGCTTTCGTTTCACCGATGCCGCCGAGTGTTTGTTCCTTCTTGAGCTCGGCAAGACCGTAGGCAGCGTTGGCGGGAGGCGTCATGGATCGTCCTTACGGATTGTGTCGATTGCCAAGGGTAACAAAGGGAAACAAACGCCGCCCCGCTGGGCAAGTGCATAAGTTAGGCAATTGGCGGCGGCCCCTTTGCCGTTTTGTGTTACACCGTGCCCGGCGGAGTGACGCCTATGGCAGAGCGCATCACCATCTACGGCATCAAGAACTGCGACACCATGAAGAAGGCGCGCGCCTGGCTCGACAAGCACGGAATTGCCTATTCGTTTCACGATTACAAAGCCGCGGGCATCGAACGCGAGCGGCTTGAAGGATGGAGCAGGAAAGTCGGCTGGGAAATCCTGCTCAATCGCGCCGGCACGACTTTCCGCAAGCTTCCCGACAAAGACAAGAGCGGCCTCGACGCCAAGAAAGCTCTGGCGTTGATGCTGGCTCAGCCGTCCATGATCAAGCGGCCGGTGCTCGAACTGGACGGCGGGAAGCTCGTGGTCGGATTTTCGCCGGAGCGATACGCCGCGGCCGTCTAGCCGGCGTAAGAACCGCGCGACCGCCTGCTTACTTCACTTTTTGTGCTTCAGCCCGTGCATGAAGGCCCTCTCTTCGGGCTGCAGATAGACCAGTTCGGTCAGCGTGCCGATGACGCCGGTGGTGTCGAAATAAGCAAACCGTGTTTCATTGTGGCGGCCGCCCTGGATGAGCGAATAGCCGGCGGCTTCCATTTCCTTGACGCCCTGGGCGTAGTCGGCGATTTCGATGCCGTAGTGATGGACGCCGCCCTGCGGATTGTGGTCGAGGAACTTTGAATAAGTGCTGACGCCTGCGATCGGTTGAATGAGTTCGACCTGCATTTCGCCGCACCAGCCGAAGGCGAGCTGCAAACGCAACGGCGCCAGCTTGCCCATATAGGTTTCGTCTTGCAACTCCGGCTTCTCGATATATAGGAACTCCGGAACGCCGAGCTTTCCCTTGAAGAAATCCATTCCTTTATGAATGTCGGGCACGACGATACCGACTTGATAGGCGCCTTGGGCCAAAGTGCTGGGCATTCTACTCCCCCTTCGTTTTAGCGGTGATTGATCAGAGCGATAAGATTGATATGGGTTACCACGCCGTCGTGCCGCCATCGACGGCAATGTCGGCGCCGGTGACAAACGAGCTTTCATCCGAGGCCAGGTATACTGCGGCTGGCGCCACTTCTTCCGGCTTGCCGACACGGCCGAGCATCAACTTTTCCATCATCGGGTTAAGGAAGTCCGGATTTTTCAATTGCTCGCGCGTCGCGCCGGTCGCGATCAGGCCCGGCGAAATCGTGTTGGCGCGGATGTTGTGCTTGCCGCCTTCCATGGCCAATTGGCGCGTCATGGCGAGAACGCCGCCTTCAGCGGCAGTGTGGGCGATGCCGGGCAGCGCCTTGTACGCAACCTTCGCCGAGGTCGAAGCGACATTGATGATCGAGCCGCCGCCGCGCGCGACCAGATGCGGCCAGACGGTCTTGCAGAAGCGGAACACGATCAGCAGTTCTTGCTCGATGGTGCGGGCGAATTCCTCGAAGGTGAATTGATCCATCCAGCCGAAATAGGCCGTCGCCGCGTTATTGTAGACGACATCGATGCCGGCATAGGTCTTGAGAGCAAGCGCCACCAGCGCGTCGCATTGGTCCTGCTTGGTCAGGTCGGTCGGTTGCAGCGAAACCATTTGCCCGCCGGCCTTCTGCGCATCACGCAGCGTCGCTTCGGCACCGTCGGGGTTGATGTCGCAGCCGACTACTTTCGCGCCTTCGGCGCAGAACAACAGCGCAGCGGCGCGTCCCATGCCGCTGCCGGTGCCGGTGATGATGCAAACTTTATCTTTTAAACGTCCCGCCATAGCTCACCTCGAATTTTCAATCTCAGCCGCGCCGTCCGCGTTTTGCCGGCGTCGGAAGGCGCACGAGTTCCATCACGTCTGAAAATAAATGACAAGGTTTGAACGTCCGCCACCGATCAGCGTAGCTGCACACGGTATTGTTGCGATACCATCGAATGAGTTGCTGTCGTTCTATTCATTCTCCGTCGTGCAAATTTCAACTTACGGATTTATTAACAACAAAATCGGCGTCATTTTCCGGCCACGGTGACACCATCGTTTTTCCGAACATGCATGGCTCCTTGCGATCGGCACGGTGGAGCGTCGGGTTCCGCTGGGTCGCGCGGGGCGAAAGCACGTTGGGTAAGGTGGAGTTCTTTTATGACGATACGTGCCTTCGTTGGCGGCGTCGCCGGGGCCGCTGCAGCGGTCGCTATGTCGGTCTGCTCGGCGGCTGCTGCAGATCTTCCGCCGGCTCCGGCTCCGGTTCCGACGGCGCCGGTCGCCTACGCGCCCGCGGCGATCTACAATTGGACTGGCTTCTATATTGGTGCGCACGCCGGCGGCGATTTCGGCAATTCGTCCTGGAGCGACCCGTTTACCGGCGCGAGCAACACGTTCAGCAGCACGGGATTTCTTGGCGGCGCCCAGCTCGGCGCAAATTATCAGCTCAATATGCTGGTGCTCGGTGTCGAGGGTGATTTCAGCTGGACGAACCTTAAAGGCAGCGGCACCGATTCGCTCGGAGATTCGATCAATACCGGCGTGAACTGGACATCGACCGTCACCGGCCGTATCGGCGCGGCCTTCGATCGCTTTCTGATTTACGGAAAAGGCGGCGTGGCGTTTGCGCAGGACGCGAGCAGCTTCACCGACAGCTTCGCCAACAGCGCGAACACCACATTCATGCGGACCGGCTGGACTGCCGGCGCCGGACTCGAATACGGCATCACCAGGAACTGGTCGGCGAAGATCGAGTATGACTATCTGAACTTCGGGTCGCAGGCTTTGAATTTCACGACGCCAACGACTCCGCTGTACGGCTCGAACGCCAATCTCAACATCCAGGAAGTCAAAGCCGGCATAAACTTCCGCTTCGGCGGTCCGTGACGCGCGAAATCTTGTGAGCCGCCGGAAATCCGCTAGTTGATCCGGATATGCGCCGCATCGATCACCGGCTTCCAACGGCCGAGGTCGGCGTTGATCCGGGCGCGGAACTCGGCTGGCGTATCGGGGATGGGCTCCATTAATTGCGTGGCGAGTTTCCCGCGGATCGCCGGCGATGTGATGGCATCGCGGACCAGCTGGTTGATGCGCTCGACTATGGCCGGCGACAGACCGGCCGGACCAATCAGCCCCATCCAGGCGTCGGCTTCAACATCGATGCCGGATTCCTTCAGTGTCGGAACGTTGGGCAACAAAGCGGAGCGCTCCGCCGTTGAAACAGCGAGGATTTTTACCGCCCCGGTGGTGACCTGGGGCACGACCGAAATTGCCGGCAGGCAAGCCATTTGCACTTCATTGCGAATGAGTGCGGTCATGGTTTGCGGCGACGAGGTGTAAGGCACGTGCACCAGCTGCGTACCGCTTTTGATCGCGATCGCTTCCATCGCCAGGTGCGACAGCGATCCGGTGCCGATCGAACCGAAATTGTAGTTGCCCGGATTACGCCTGATCAGGTCGACCAGTTGCGGCACGTTACTCACGCCGAGAGCACTATTGATTGCCAGCACGCTTGGTTGGGTGACCAGCATCGTAATCAGCGCGAGGTCTTTGTTCGGATCATAAGGAAGCTTGCTAAACAACAGCGTGTTGATTGCAAGCGGGCTGCCGATGCTTACGCCGATGGTCGAGCCGTCGGGCTCGGCTTTGGCGACCGCGTCGGTGCCAATGTTGCCGCTTGCGCCCGGGCGGTTCTCAACAATGAACGTCTGGCCCAGCTTTTGATGCAGCGCATCGGCGACGAGACGGGCGACGAGATCCGGCGTTGCTCCGGCCGCGAATGGCACAATGATCCTGACGCTTTTGCTCGGCCATTCCTGCGCCAAAGCCGGACCGGCGAGCAGGACGGCGACGAGGGCGGCGGCGATGCGTTTCATTGCGCCTTGATATTCGTTTTCAAGGGCTCGATCACTGTCCTACTTTGCCGCGGGCCGCAGGAGTGCACCAGATCGGCACTGCTCGCCCGGAGGGCGTGTTGCAGGGGCCATCGATACCATCATTGACAAGCAAGGCGCGCTGGCCATGATCGCGACCTGACGTCGCCGGGGCGGCTTTCGACGCACTTCCAAGCCCTCGGTGCGAAATGTGCGTGACCATGGGCCTCACCGTCGAAATCATCGGACTGATCGTGTTTCTCGGCGCGCACGTGTTTGTCTCCATGCGCGGCGAACGAGAGGCGTTGATCAAGCGGATCGGCCGCGGAGCTTATCTTGGCCTATTCGCGCTGGTCTCGATCATTGGCCTTGTCCTGATCGGCTATGGCTTTGCGCGCTACCGTGCCGAGGGCTTGATCCCGCTGTGGTATCCGCCTCCGTGGACGCGCCAAATCGTGGTCGCGCTGATGTGGCCGGCGAGCATCGCGGTCGTCGCTGCGTACATTCCCGGCGACATCAAGCGCGTGCTCAAGCATCCGATGCTGGTGGGCGTCAAAGTCTGGGCCTTCGCGCATCTGTGCGCGAACGGCGATGTCGGCGGCATCATTCTTTTCGGCTCGGTGCTGGTCTGGGCAGTTTACGACCGGATCACGCTAAAGCGCCGGACTGACGCTGGGGCGCCTCCCATTCCAACCGGCGGACGGAGAAACGACATCATCGCGATTGTCGTGGGAACCATTCTCTATCTCGCGCTCGGCTTCGTGTTCCACCCCCTGGTCGTCGGTCTGCCGGCATTCGGAACGCCGGCGCTGGGACACTGACGCGTGTCAGTGCACGAGGCGATACGACGGTTCACCGCGCCTGACATTCGCGCGCGCAAGGGCGGTGAGCCGATAGTCTGTTTGACGTCCTATCATGCGCACACCGCGCGCATCCTCGACGGCTATTGCGACGTCATTCTGGTCGGCGATTTGCTTGGCATGGTGATGCACGGCCTCGAAACCACCGTGCCGGTCACGCTTGATATGATGATCCTGCAAGGGCACGCGGTAATGCGCGGTTCAAAGCGCGCGCTGGTGATCGTCGACTTGCCGTTTGGTTCATATGAGGCCTCGAAAGAGCAGGCTTTCGCTTCCGCGGCCCGGGTGCTGAAGGAAACCGGCTGCGGCGCCGTCAAGCTTGAGGGCGGCCGCCGCATGGCGGAAACCATCGCGTTTTTGGTCGAGCGCGGCGTGCCGGTGATGGGTCACGTCGGCCTGACGCCGCAGGCGATCAACACCATCGGCTCGTTCCGGGCGCAGGGCCGTGACGAGAGCGATTGGGCGCCGATCGAGGCGGATGCACGCGCGGTGGCGGATGCCGGCGCTTTTGCCGTCGTCCTCGAAGCGATCGCCGAGCCGCTTGCGCGCCGCATCAACAACGATGTTGCAATACCGACGATCGGCATCGGCGCGAGCGTCGCCTGCGACGGCCAGATCCTGGTGCTTGAGGACATGCTCGGTCTTTCTCCCCGGGTGCCGAAGTTTGTCAAACGCTTCGGCGAACTCGGACCCTCGGTCGAGCACGCGGTGAAAAGCTACGCCGAAGAGGTCCGGGCTCGCAGTTTTCCGGACTCCGACCACGTCTATGCGATGCGAAAGAAAAAAGATTAATGCCGGCGCCGGCTGCCGGTTAGTTGCGAGGCACCGCTTCGGCGTCGACGTTAAGGGTTGCACAATCGCCGCAGCAGCGGGGCAAGACTTTGCCTTGCTGGCGCCACATGCTTATTCTAGCTGGCGGGCGGTTCTCCGAGCCTAACCGCCCGGAATTCCTTAACTTTGTTGTGCAGGGTTCATGACGCCGGCTTCTTCACGCTTCGCGGAGGCGGGCGGCTTCTTTTAAGCGGGCTGGTGCTGGGGCAAGTCTGTGTCGGATATTTTCCACGAGGTCGACGAGGAGGTACGGCGCGAACAGCTCAAAAAGCTGTGGGAGCGCTACGGCACCTACATCATCGCTGCCTGCATTCTCGTGATCGTGGCGGTTGGTGGCTGGCGCGGCTACCAGTGGTGGCAAAACAAAAAGGCTGCCGAGGCTGGCGCGGCGTTTGAGCAAGCGGTGACGCTGGCGGAATCCGGCAAGCGCCAGGAGGCCGAAGCAGCGTTCGCCAAGCTCGGTACTGACGGCACCGCCGGCTATCGTGTGCTGGCGCGTTTGCGCGAAGCCGCGGAACTCGGCCTGACCGACCACAAAGCCGCGGTCAAAGTCTATGACGAGATTGCGGCCGACAAGGGCGTTGGCGCGGTCATGCAGGATTTGGCCGCGCTTCGCTCCGGCTTTCTGCTTGTGGACAGTTCTTCCTATGCCGAATTGCGCACGCGGCTTGAACCGTTAACCGGACCCGAGCGGGTGTTCCGGCACAGCGCCCGTGAATTGCTGGCGCTGTCCGCATGGAAGCAGGGCGACATGGCGGCTGCGCGGCGATGGACTGAAATGATCACGGGTGATCCGCAGACACCGGCGGCCACGCGAAGCCGCGCCGAGGTTTTGAGCGAACTCATTGCCGCGAGCGGCAAGGGTTGAGCTGGGCTCAGCGAATGCCGACGCGAAGACTTTCCTCGCTGGTTTGGATCAGCTCGGCGCTGGCGCTAGGCCTCGTGCTAGGCGCCTGCACGCCGGGTGGTCAGTTCGATCCGACGGAATTACTTTCGTCCGACGTGTTCACCACCAAGAAGAAACTGGCGGGCGACCGCGAACCGCTGTTCCCGAACGGTGTGCCGGGCGCGGAAACGGGCGTGCCGGCGGATTTGGTGAAAGGGTATCAGCCGCCACCGGAACAGCAGGCGGCAGACAGCGCCGACTCCGCGGCTCCTGCGCCTAAGCCCGCAGTGGCGGCAGCTCCGATAAAGCCAAAATCGAAACACAAGCCGAAACCGGCGATCGCGCGTGCGGCTCCGCCCGCACACCCTTCGGCTTCCGCGCCGCATGACTCGGCTTGGGATCGGGCTCCGACGCCGTCTGCGGCGCATGATCCGGCTTGGGATCGGGCTCCGGCGCCGTCTGCTGCGCATGATCCGGCCTGGGACCGCGTTCCGACACCGTCTGCGGCACAAGGTGCTCCGCCGGCTTGGCCAAACCCGACCGCAAATGCGCCCGCTCAGACCAATTGGCCGGCGCCCGGGCAATTGACCGCACAGCCTGCGCCGCCGGCTCCGGCGCGAACGCAAAGCCAATAGACGGCGCGGCCAGCGCAACCCCGGATTGGCCGAATTCATCGGCTGCCGGCACCTATTCACGCTGATCGCGCCGCGATAGACAGCGGCGTATCGCCCTAGGCCGCGGGGTGGTTGTTGGCTCTTGCCGTCAGATCCCGTCCAGTCATTCACTGCGCCAAGTCACTCACTGCGCCAGTCACTCACTGCGCCAAGTCCTTCACTGCACCAAGTCATTCACTGCTATGTCCTTCACCATCGCCATTGTCGGTCGGCCCAACGTCGGCAAGTCGACCCTGTTCAATCGCCTCGTCGGGGCGCGTCGTGCGCTTGTTGACGACCGACCGGGAGTGACGCGCGATCGCCGGGAAGGCGAGGGGAAGCTTGGCGATCTATCGTTCAAGGTCATCGACACCGCGGGGCTCGAACAGCCCGACCGCGATGGTGAAAGCCTTTCTGCAAGGATTCAGGCGCAGACCGCCGCTGCCCTGGCGCAAGCCGATGCGGTGTTCTTTCTCATCGATGCCCGCGCCGGCGCAACCCCGGCCGACCGCGCTTTCGCCGACCTGGTCCGCAGATCGGGCAAGCCGGCAATCGTCGTTGCCAACAAGAGTGAAGGACGTGCCGCCGAGGCCGGCGTTCTTGAAGCCTATGCGCTCGGCCTCGGCGACCCGGTCGCGATCAGCGCCGAACACGGTGAAGGATTGGCGGGGCTGTACGACGCGCTTCGCGCCGCTCTGCCCGAAGCGACCGCCGAAGACGAAAATGCGGAAGCCGCAACACCCGCGACCGGCGCCGAGAAGCCGATCCGGATCGCCGTGGTCGGCCGTCCCAACACCGGCAAATCAACCCTGATCAACCGGCTGCTCGGCGAAGAGCGGCTGCTGACCGGTCCCGAAGCCGGCATCACCCGCGACGCGATCGCTGTCGATCTCGACTGGCAGGGGCGAACGTTGCGCATCCACGATACGGCCGGGCTGCGCCGCCGCTCCCGCGTCTCGGAGAAGCTCGAAAAGCTGTCGACTGCCGACACGCTCAACGCGATCCGGTTCGCCGAAGTGGTCATCGTTCTCGTCGATGCCGAGGCGCCATTTGAAGAGCAGGACACCCGGATCGCCGATCTTGTCGAGCGCGAAGGGCGCGCCGTCGTCATCGGCATCAACAAAGTTGATCTGGTCGAGCGGCAGCCCGGCGTCCGGGCGCGGCTCCGCGACATCGCCGATCGCGTGCTGCCGCAGATCAAGGGCGTGCAGGTTGTTCAGTTGTCGGCGCGGACCGGCGAGGGGCTCGATCGGCTGATGACGGCGGTGATGGAAAGTTACGCGGTCTGGAATCGCCGCGTGCCGACAGCCGCGCTCAACCGCTTTCTCAGTGACGCTGTTTCGGCCCATCCGCCGCCTGCGATTTCCGGCCGTCGGGTCCGGCTCGATTACATTACCCAGCCCAAATCGCGGCCGCCTACCTTTGTTTTGTTTTCGTCGCGCGCCTCGTCGCTCCCTGAAACTTATCGCCGTTATCTGGTCAACGGTTTGCGCGAGGCGTTCGCGCTGCCGGGCACGCCGGTCCGGCTCACATTGCGCGCCAAGGCCAACCCCTACGCTGGCCGAAAGCGCCGCTGATGGAGACGCCGACAGCGGAACCGAAGCAAAAACTTGGAGTGCTGCGGCGCGAGGCCGCTTTCGTTTTTATCTTTGCCACCGTCCTCCTGGACATGCTCGCGATCGGCATCGTCATTCCGGTGTTGCCGAAGCTCGTGGTCGATTTTGTCGGCGGCGATACCGAAGTCGCGGCGCGGGTTTTCGGTATTTTCGGTACCGCATGGGCGCTGATGCAATTTCTGTTCTCGCCGTTTCAGGGCGCTCTGTCCGACACGTTCGGCCGCCGGCCGCTGATCATTATCTCCAACTTTGGCGTCGGCCTCGATTACGTGCTGATGGCGCTCGCGCCCACGCTTGGATGCCTGTTCGTCGGGCGGGTGATTTCCGGCATTACCGCGGCAAGCATCGCAACCGCCTACGCATACGTGGCCGATGTCACGCCGCCCGATAAGCGCGCCGCACGCTTCGGTCTGCTTGGCGCGGCTTTCGGCGCCGGGTTTGTGCTCGGCCCTGCGCTCGGCGGCCTCGCTGGCAGCATCTCGCCACGCTTGCCATTCTGGATCGCCGCCGGTTTAAGTCTCGCCAACGCCTGCTACGGATTTGCGGTGCTGCCGGAATTGCTGTCGCGCGAACGCCGCGCCGTGTTCCGCTGGCGGCGGGCTAATCCTCTCGGCGCGCTCGTACTGCTGCGTTCACACGCCGAGTTGTTCGGGCTCGCTTTCGTGAGCTTTCTTGGCAATCTCGCGCACGCCGTTCTCCCCAGCATCGGCGTTCTCTACATGCTGTATCGTTATAGCTGGGACGAAAGCACCGTCGGCTTGACGCTTGCCGGTGTCGGAGCGGCCTCGATTATCGTGCAGGGCGGTGTGGTCGGCGCGGTTACGAAGCGGATCGGCGAACGGGCTGCCTTGCTGGTCGGCCTCGTGTTTGGCGTCCTCGGCTTCATGGTTTTTGCGCTCGCCCGCACTGGCGTAGAATTCTGGGTCGGCATTCCGCTGATGGCGCTGTGGGGACTGGAGAGCCCGGCGTGTCTTGCGCTGATGAGCCGGTTTGTCGGCGCCGATGAACAAGGACAGCTGCAGGGCGCCAACGCCAGTATCAGCGGCATCGCCAATCTGTTCGGACCGGTGGTGTTCACACAGATTTTCGCGGCCGCCATTGCCGGCGGCCGAGAATGGCATTTGAGCGGAGCGCCGTTCATGCTGGCGGCGTTGCTGCTGTTTCTTGCCGCCGTGACAGGCTGGTTGGTGACGCGGAAGCGCGTCTGATACTTCAGGCAGGTTGCATGAAGTCCAAGAGTTTTCCGGCGCGGAAATCGTAAAGCTTGCCGGTTTCAGAAAAGCCCGCCAGGCAAAGATCCAGAATTTTTTCCGCAATCTGTTCCGGCGTGGGCAGACTCATCGGGTCCTCTCCCGGCATGGCTAACGCGCGCATGCGGGTGCGGGTCGGGCCGGGATTGAACAAATTGACGCGCACCGCTGTCGAGCTCGTTTCATCGGCATAGGTTCGCGCCAGCGCATCCAGTGCCGCTTTGGAAACCGAATACGGCGCCCAGTAGGCGCGGGCGATTGTGGCGATACCGGAGGTGACGAACACGGCGCGGCCGGCGTCGGAGCGTTTCAGCAACGGGTCCATGGCGCGAATCAGATGCCAGTTGGCGGTGACGTTGACCGCCATCATCTCATCCCAGGCTTTCGGCTCGATGTGATCGAGCGGCGAAGGCACGCCGCCCATCGCGGCATTGCCGACCAGCACGTCAAGCCGCCCATAGCGTTCGTTGAGCGCGGCGGCGAGTTTATAGAGCCCGCCGTAGTCGCGTATGTCGAGCGGCGTCAGCGTCGCCGAACTGCCAGCGGCTCGTATCGCATCGTCGAGTTCTTCGAGGCCGCCGACGGTACGCGCCAGTGCGACCACATGAGCCCCCGCGCGCCCAAGCGCTAGCGCCGTCGCGTAACCGATGCCGCGCGAGGCGCCGGTGACGAGCGCGATCCGGTCAGCAAGCGGTAGCGGCATTCGTTAGCTCGCCTCGGCGAGCAGCGAGAGCTGATGGGGCGGAGCGTCCTGGGCGGTGCGGTCGGTCAGCGGCGTCGGGTATTCGCCGGTGAAGCAATGATCGGTGAATTGCGGACGCACCGGATCGCGCCCTTTCTCACCCATGGCGCGGTAAATGCCTTCGACCGAGAGGAAGGCAAGCGAATCGGCGCCGATGAATTGCCGCATGCCTTCAAGGTCGTGGGTGGCGGCGAGCAGCTTGTCCTGCTCCGGCGTGTCGATGCCGTAATAGTCGGGATGCGTGATTGGCGGCGAGGCGATGCGAAAGTGCACTTCGCGTGCGCCGGCATCGCGCATCATCTGCACGATCTTCACCGACGTCGTGCCGCGCACGATCGAGTTGTCGATCAGCACAATGCGTTTGCCGCTCACTACGGCGCGGTTGGCGCTGTGCTTGAGCCGGACGCCCAGCGCGCGGATCTGCTGGGTCGGCTCGATGAAGGTCCGGCCGATATAGTGGTTGCGGATGATGCCGAGCTCATAGGGAATGCCCGACGCCTGGGCGTATCCGATTGCCGCGGGCACGCCGGAATCGGGAACCGGAATCACGACATCGGCGGGGGCGGGCGCCTCGCGGGCGAGTTCCGCGCCGCAGGTCTTGCGCACGTCGTAGACGCTGCGGCCGCCAATGATCGAGTCCGGCCGCGAGAAATAGATGTATTCAAAGATGCAAGGACGCGGCGCCATTGCCGGGAACGGCTTGTGCGAATGCGCGCCGTCCTCGTCGAAGATCAGCACCTCGCCGTTCTCCACGTCGCGGACGTATTGCGCACCGATGATGTCGAGTGCGCAGGTTTCGGAGGCGAGGATCGGGCAGCCGTCCAGTTTGCCGAGCACCAGGGGCCGGATACCCAGCGGATCGCGGGCGCCGACCAGCTTCTTGTTGGTGAGGCCGACGAAGGCATAGGAGCCTTCGAGCACGCGTAGCCCCTCGATGAAGCGATCGACGAAACGGTTGCGGTGCGAGCGCGCCACCAGGTGGAGGATGACCTCGGTATCTGTGGTCGACTGCATCATGGCGCCTTCGCGCACGAGCTGCCGGCGCAAGGTCAGGCCGTTGGTGAGATTGCCGTTGTGACCAATGGCAAAGCCGCCGGCGTTCAACTCCGCGAACAAGGGCTGCACATTGCGCAGAATGGTCTCACCGGTCGTCGAATAACGGACGTGGCCGACGGCGGCGTTGCCCGGCAGGCGGTCGATCACCTCACGTCCGGAAAAGGCGTCGCCGACCAGTCCCAGGCGGCGCTCGGAATGGAAGCGCTTGCCATCGAACGAAACGATGCCGGCGGCTTCCTGGCCGCGGTGCTGCAAAGCGTGCAGGCCAAGCGCGGTGATGGCAGCGGCATCGGGGTGACCGAAGATGCCGAACACGCCGCATTCTTCCCGGAGGCGGTCCTCATCAAGATCGAGCAGGCCGGGTTCGGTCATCTTCGGCCTTTCGGTGCTCAATGCACTGTTCCTCTGGTCCCAAGCAATTGCTGCAGCCCGGCGCGGCTGGAGCGATCGTAACCGACACGGCCCCCTCCGGGACTGTCGAGGTCACTGCGCTGGTCAGGCGCATTGTCCGGAGTATCAGTCTCTTCCGGCCGCGGCTTCTTCAACCGCTTTAAGATGGTGGCTTCAGCGTTCTCCGGCAATTGGTCCTTGAGCCATTCTCCCGTACTGCTCAGGACGACCCTGGATTTGGCGTGCAGGACCCAATCGGGCTTGCTGCGGTCGGGTACCAGCCAGTCAAAGAACATATAGGCGACCACGACGATAATAAGCCCGCGTCCAAGGCCGAACAGGAAGCCGAGGGTTCGATCGAGCGCGCCCACGCGGCTGTCGAGCACCATGTCCGAAACCCTGACGGTGAGAATCGAGACCACCAGCAGCGTGATCAGGAATACTCCGGCGATGACCGCAACGGTCGCAACGATGTCGTTGTTGAAATACTGCTTGGCGAGCGGCAGGAGCCTCGAATACGCGTAAAGCGTCGCACCGGCGGCCAGTATCCAGGCGATGATCGAAAGAATTTCGCGCATGAAGCCACGGACCATGGCGAGCAGGGCCGAGACGAGCATGATGACGATCAGCCCGATATCCAGAAGCGTAATCGGCATGGTCTGCTAATCCGCTCGCTTGCCCGCCAGATCGGCGGCGTGCGCAGGGGGCCCGAACGCCTAAGTCCGCCGCGTGTATAGCCGGGCCGGGCGTCACAGTCATCCGCCTTCTGATGCGGTCAACAGTCTCATCTTGATCGTGAGCAAGCAGGTCAAAATGCCGGAGCAGATTGTGATTTCGGATTAACCGTCCTGCCGCCCGACGCGCTTGAGCGCGGGCGCGCCGTCCCGCGCGATGTCGGCCACGAGATTCGCCAGTGTGCCAATGGTGGAGAGCGCAAAGCCTTGCGGCGCTTCAGCGCGTGCGGCTTCCGGAACTGTCGCGCGTCCGAAGCCGAGTTTCTGCGCTTCCTTGAGCCGTGCCGCAGTCTGCGCCACCGGCCGCACCGCTCCGGATAGCGATACTTCGCCGAAATAGACCGCATCGGCGGGGAGCGGCGCGTGCGCAAGCGATGAAACCAGGGCGGCAGCGGCTGCAAGATCGGCCGCGGGTTCCTGAATGCGCAAGCCGCCGGCAACATTGAGATAGACGTCATGCCCGGAAAGACGAACGCCACAATGGGCTTCCAACACCGCCAGCACCATGGACAGCCGGCTCGGGTCCCAGCCGACGACGGCCCGCCGTGGGGTCCCGAGCGATGTCGGCGCGACCAGCGCCTGGATTTCCACCAGCAACGGGCGGGTGCCTTCTATGCCGGCGAACACCGCCGTGCCGGCACTGCCGAGTTCGCGTTCGGAGAGAAACAGCTCGGACGGATTAGCGACTTCGCGCAGTCCGCTCCCGGTCATCTCGAACACGCCGATTTCGTCGGTCGGGCCGAAGCGATTTTTGAGCGCGCGGAGGATGCGGAATTGCTGCGATCCTTCGCCTTCGAACGATAGCACTGCGTCGACCATATGCTCGACCACGCGAGGGCCGGCGATCTGTCCGTCCTTGGTGACGTGGCCAACGAGGATCACCGCGGTGCCGCTACGCTTGGCAAAACGGATGAGCTCCCCTGCCGATCCCCGCACCTGTGTCACCGTCCCGGGCGCGGCCTCGACGGTTTGGGTCCACATCGTCTGAATCGAATCGATGACGAGGAGTTGCGGCGCCCGCCCTTGCGAGAGCGTCGCCACGATGTCCTCGACGGAGGTCTCTGCGGCGAGTTCGACCGCCGCGTCGCTTAGGCTGAGCCGCTCGGCCCGCAGCCGCACCTGGGCGACGGCTTCCTCGCCGGAGATGTAGACCGCGCGATGACCATGGCGCGCGTAATCCGCCGCAACTTCGATCAACAAGGTCGATTTGCCGATGCCCGGATCGCCGCCAAGAAGCAGCACGGAACCGCGCACCAGACCCCCGCCCGTAACGCGGTCAAATTCGGCGATACCGGAGGCAAGCCGCGGCGCTTCGTGCGTTTGCCCCTTAAGCGGCTCGACGACGAACAGCCGACCCTTGCGCGCCGAACGTATCGTCGTCGCAGCCCCTTCTTCGACGATCGTGTTCCACGCGCCGCAGGCTTCGCAGCGGCCAGCCCAACGCGCAGTAGCAGCCCCGCAGCTCTGGCAGACGAAATTTTGCCCGCGCGCGACCATCCGTGCGCTCCTTATCCGCCGCGATAGACGAGATGGCTGCGCGGGCCAAGCCGGGTCAGAATCTCGTACGCGATGGTGCCGGCAGATGCAGCCACTTCGTCGACGGCGATGTCCTTGCCGATAAACGTTGCGATGTCGCCGCGTTGGACCGGTGCATCGACAATTTCAGTGACGTCGATGCAGGTGAGGTCCATGGAAATGACCCCGGCGATCGGGCAACGTCTGCCGGCCACGATGGCAGCGCCACTCGCCTTGCCATCAACGCCGCTGGCGGAACGCAGAATGCCGTCGGCATAGCCCAGCGCTGCGATGGCGATCCGCGAGGGCCGTCGTGCCTTCCAGGCGGCGCCATAACCGACGGTCTCGCCCTGCGCCACCTTGCGTACCTGCAGGATTCGGCCGGTCAGTTCGACCACGCTTCGCATGGGATTGACGCGACCCGGCGTTGGGTTGATGCCATAGAGCGCGGCGCCGGGTCGTGCGAGATCGAAATGCGTCGAATCGCTGAGGAAGATGCCCGAGGAGTTGACCAGCGAAGCGGGAATGCCGTGGTAAAGCATTCGCAGCTCACGAAACAGCCGGATTTGACTGGCGGTGAGCGGGTGGTCGGCGATTTCGGCGCAGGCGAGATGGCTCATCACCAGCGTGATGCCGTGGTTTTCGGTCTGCGCGCGCGGCGCCAGAGCGGCGGCTTCATCCGCAGTGATGCCGAGCCGGTTCATGCCGGTATCGATATGGAGGGCCGCGCCGCCGCGCCAATTTTGGGCCGCGACAAAGGCGTCCCATTCCGCCATTTCGGTGGTGCTGTTGATGACCGGCTGGACGTTCAGTTCGGCGAACGCGTTGGCGGCCTCATACGTAAAGCCGTTGAGCACGTAGATCGCTGCATCGCGGGCGCGGGCGCGGGCGCGCCGCGCTTCGGCAACGTCGGCGACGAAGAAAGTTTTGCAGCCGGCGTTGGCGAGCTTGGCCGTGACCGGCTCGAGACCGAGCCCGTAAGCATTGGCCTTGACTACGGCGCCGCATTCTACAGTGAGAAGCTGTCGCGCCAGCGCGCGCCAGTTCGCCTCGACGGCATCGAGATCGACGGTAAGCGTCGAGCCGGTCTCGGGGTCGAGGGGGATATTCGCCGATTCAGGCTGCGGTTGTGCAAGTGCCATGCCGCGTTATGACGGGCGCCGGGCCGGCGGTAAAGCGTCACAGTGCGGGAGGGCGGTCCGGAAGCTCGACATCCTGCATCAAGCGAGGAACCACAATGATTTGCGCGCCCCGGCAAATCGGTTCGAAGCGCTTGCGGGAGATCGACGCGGGCAACATTCGGAGCGCATCAACGATCAATGGCGCATCTGTTTCAGGTGGACGAAGGAGGGTCCGGTCAATGTCGAAATTGTCGACTACTACTAGAGGGGTGGCTACTCCGAATCGCGTGACCACGCATCCCGGGGAAATTCTGAACGAGGAATTCCTCAAGCCGCTCGGAATGTCAGTCAACGCGCTCGCGCTCGCCCTGCGCGTGCCTGCAACGCGGATCGGCGCCATCGTCAAGGGCGAGCGGTCGGTGACGGCGGATACCGCGTTGCGGCTTGCGCGCTTCTTTGGCACCAGCGCCGAGTTCTGGATCAATCTGAGGCGATGCACGATCTGACCAAGGCGCGCACGGAAAAGGGCGTAGCGATAGAGCGCGACGTGCGACCGAGGGCCGCCTAGAAGCTCGGCTGGTGCGCGGTGTCGAGATTGGCAAAGCGCGTGACTGCGGCGTCGAACTGCAATTCGATCGTGCCAATCGGGCCGTGGCGCTGCTTGCCGATAATCAACTCCGCCTTGCCGTCAACGCGCTCGCCCTCGGCCAGCCATTCGGCAAACTTTTCCCGATTAGCCTCGGTCGGTTTGCGCATCTGGTGATAGTATTCCTCGCGGAACACGAACAGCACCACGTCGGCATCCTGTTCGATTGAGCCTGACTCACGCAAATCCGAAAGCTGCGGCCGTTTGTCCTCTCGGGCTTCGACCTGCCGTGACAATTGCGACAACGCAAGGATGGGAACGTTCAGCTCCTTGGCAAGCGCTTTGAGCCGGGTGGTGATTTCGGTGATTTCTTGCACCCGGTTTTCGCTCGACCGGCGCGTTGAGCCCTGTAACAGCTGGACGTAGTCGATGACCAGAAGATCGAGGCCGCGCTGCCGTTTGAGCCGTCGCGCCCGCGCCGCCAATTGCCCGATCGAAAGGCCGCCGGTCTCGTCGACGTAGAACGGCAGGTTCTGCAGTTCGATGGATACGTCCTTGATCTTTTCGAAATCGGCTTCGTCGATCGCGCCGCGTCTGATCTTGTTCGACGGAATTCCCGTTTGCTCGGCGATGATGCGGGTGGCTAGCTGTTCGGCGGACATTTCCAGCGAGAAGAAGCCGACGATGCCGCCGTTGACGGTCGCCATGTGGCCGTCGGCACGAACTTCGCCGGCCCAGGCTTTGGCGACGTTGTAGGCGATATTGGTGGCAAGCGCAGTTTTGCCCATGCCCGGCCGGCCGGCGAGGATAACCAGGTCGGACGCCTGCAAGCCTCCCATCCTAGCGTCGAGATCAGTCAATCCGGTGGCGAGCCCCGACAGGCTGCCGTCGCGCTGGTAAGCGTGCGCCGCCAGGTCGACGGCGGTCGTGAGAGCTTGGGCGAATCGCTGAAAGCCGCTTTCGTAACGTCCGGTTTCGGCAAGCTCGAACAGCTTGCGTTCGGCGTCTTCGATATGGCTCTGCGGGGTTGCATCGACCGGGGCGTCGTAGGCGAGGTTGACCATATCCTCGCCAATAACGATCAAGTCGCGCCGTATCGACAGATCGTAGACCGTCCGGCCGTAATCCTCTGCATTGATGATGGTGGTCGCCTCGGCGGCGAGCCGGGCCAGATACTGATTGACGGACAACCCCGCGATGTCGAGGTCACCCGGCAGGAAGGTTTTGAGCGTCACGGGGGTCGCAAGCTTTCCGGCCCGAATCAGGCCGCCGGCAAGCTCGAAAATGCGCTGATGGATCGTCTCGAGGAAATGCTTCGGCTCGAGAAAATCGGAGACGCGATAGAACGCCTCGTTATTGACGAGGATCGCGCCGAGCAGCGCCTGCTCGGCCTCGATATTGTGCGGCGGCATGCGGAACGCGGGTTCCGCGGGAGCCTGCTTGCGTGCGGTCGAATCGAATACTGCCATCGTCCCGATCAACGGAATAACCTGTGGCCAATTTGGGGTCACTCAACATCGCGGATTACTCGACGGACGGTGCCACGCTGGAATTAACAACCGTTTGCGCTTCCGACGAACGCATCGTCGATAACGGAGCGCCGCCGCGTTGGGAAATCCAGATTGCCGCTTTCCCCGTTACTCACCGCAAACGACTTAAGAACCGCCGTTAGAAACACATCGCCCTTGACGTTCACCTTTTCAGAGCGTGCCGATCCGGCGCTACTCCCCGGCCAGGCGCAGCGGCTGCGCGTACCCGGCTTCCGCAGTGCGCAATCGGGCTTCTTCGCGCGCGATGTAGTCGCGGGTCTGTGGCACGATGCCCTTTCGCTTCGCCATCTGGATTTGGAACACCACCATGTCACTCTCGCGAAAGGCCATTTCCGAGGAAGCCAGATAGAATTCCCACATCCGCACGAAGCGTTGATCGTAGAGCCGCTCGATTTCCTCGCGGTGCGCGAGGAACCGTTCGCGCCAGGCCTTGAGCGTCTCGGCGTAGTGAAGCTGGAGAATTTCGACGTCGGTAACGATGAGCTTGGCGCGCTGAATGGCGGGCAGCACTTCCGAGAGCGCCGGGATGTAGCCGCCCGGGAAGATATATTTGGCGATCCAGGGGTTGGTGACGCTCGGAGGACTGCTGCGGCCGATGGTGTGAAGAAGAAACACGCCATCGTCATCAAGGAGTTGCGCGCACTTGCGAAAGTACCTGTCGTAAAAGCTAACGCCGACGTGTTCGAACATGCCGACCGACACAATACGGTCGAAGCCGCCGGTCACATCGCGATAATCGATAAGACGGAAGATCGCATCGTCGCTGCGGCCGCGCTCGACCGCTCTCTGTTGCGCACGCGCATATTGTTCGCGCGAGAGCGTGATGCCGGTTGCGTGCGCGCCCGCGACTTCGGCGAGGTAGAGCGCTAAGCCGCCCCAGCCGCAGCCGATATCAAGAACATTGGCGCCCGGATCGACCAGGAGCTTCGCGGCAAGGTGCCGCTTCTTGGCGAGCTGCGCGTCGTCAAGCGACTGGTCCTCACTTTCGAAATAGGCGCAGCTGTACTGCTGGTCGGCGTCGAGGAAGAGGCTGTAGAGCCGGCCGTCGAGGTCATAATGATGGGCCACATTGCTGCGCGACCGCGAACGCGGGTTGAACTGCTGCACACGGCGAAGCAGGTAGCGTATCAGCCGCGTCGGCAGCGCCCATTTCGGCGCAGCGATGTGCTTCTGCCGCAGCAGTATCGCAAGCGCATCCGCGATCGAGCCCTGCTCGACAACGAAACTCCCGTCCATGTAAGCCTCGCCGAGTCGCAACTCGGGATCGAGCAGGACTGAGCGCTGGGCAGCGGCGTCGGTAAAGCGAACGGCAACCGGCGGGCCGCTGCCGTCGCCGAACGTATATCGTTTGCCCGAGGCCGTTGTGACAGTGAAAGAACCCTGGCGGATAAACCGCCGCATGAAGAACGATAGCAACCGATCCAACGTCGCCTCCGCACTGCTACATGCGCCGGGCCGGACGGGACGGTCGGCGCATATTTGGCCTCGGATCCGCCGCCTGCGGCTTATTGACTGCAGGTCATCGGGCTTTTGGCCTTGCCGTCATTAAAACAAAATCCTCGTTGACCAGCAATGCAAGGTGAAGGCTCTCCGCGGGGGCTCGACGCCACGCACATTCGGCCGGTTTTGGGGTAAGGAAGATCGGTCAAGTCGCAAGATTCGAGGAGCTCAAGGGGTGAACTGGCGTCTCGCGCCGACGATCGGCCTCGTTGCACTGCTAGCGCCAGCAATGGCGCATGCCCAGACCAATCTCGACCAGGGCAAGTCGGCCTCGCAGATCTTTGCTGCCGCTTGTGTCGAATGCCACAAGGCGCCGCACGGATTGGCTAAAGGCAAGACTAGCGCCGCGCTCACGGACTTTTTAGTCGAGCACTATACGACCAGCCGGGCACAGGCGGCGGCGCTGGCCGCCTACGTGCTGGGTGGCCGCGGCGCCGAGCCTATCGGGGGTGCCGCGCAAGGCAAGGCTCAAAAGCGCCCAGCCGAACGGGCCGATCGGGGCGCGACCACGCAAGAGGAAACCAAGCCGAGCAAACACCAGGCGCGGCCATCCAAACCCGAAGAGGGCCCCCGCAGCGAAGCCAAGTCTGACGCGAAGCCTGAGGGCAAGCCAGAGATTGAACCCCTGCCGGGCGAACGGTCGCCAACAACCGCAACGCGGGGCCGACACAGGGAACCCAAGATCCACCAAATCCCCATCGAGCCGGCCGTGGTTGCTCGCCCGCCTGCCGCGGTTGTGGCAGAGCCGGCGCCAGAAGTGCCGCCGCCTCCGGAAGCGAGCCCTCCGCCGACACCAACGCCGGAAACTTCGACGCCGGGAGATGCGGCGTCAGGCGAGAGCGCGCCAGTGCCGCGCGACAACATCCCCGACTGAGGACGTTTAATTCCCAACTAGGAAGAATTTCGAACTGAGAAGACTCGGCGCCAAGACTAGCTGTTCTCGGCCGGCTCGGCGGCTTCGGTCTCTTCGCCGCCTTCGTGAGCCCGCAGCAATTCTGCGACCTCCGGTTCGAAGAACGCTTCCGCTGCCAGCGCCGCGGCTTCCTCCTCCGTCGGCTCTTCGCGCAGTCGGGTGACGTCCTCGCCGCGCTCGATCCGCGCCGCTTCTTCGCTGTTGCGCGCGACAATGACCGAAATCGAGGTCTCGATTTCCGGATGGAGTGACAATTGAACCGTGTGCCTGCCCATCGTCTTGATCGGCGCGTTGAGTTCGATCTGACTGCGGTTCACATTAAATCCGCCGGCCGCGAGCAGCCCGACCAGATCCCGCGGCGAAACCGAGCCGAACAGCTGGCCTGATTCCGAGGCTTGCCGCAAAACCGTAAAGCTTTTGCCGTCGAGCTTTGCCGCAATTTGGCCTGCCTCGCTTTTGAGCGTAAGCGAGCGCGCCTCAAGTTCGCCTTTCATTGTTGAAAAGCGGGTGCGGTTCTCTTCGGTAGAGCGCAGCGCCTTGCCACGCGGCAACAGGAAATTGCGGGCGAATCCGTCTTTGACGCGTACCACGTCGCCCATCTGACCGAGTCTGGGCACCCGTTCGAGCAGGATGACTTCCATCTCCGACCTCCCGGCTCAGCGGATCACGTAAGGCAGCAGTCCGAGAAACCGCGCGCGCTTGATCGCCTGGGCGAGCTCGCGTTGCTTCTTTGCGGAGACCGCCGTGATGCGGCTTGGAACGATTTTGCCGCGCTCGGATACAAATCGCTGCAGCAGTTTGACGTCCTTGTAGTCGATCTTGGGTGCGTTGGCCCCGGAGAACGGGCAGCTTTTGCGGCGGCGAAAGAATGGCCGGCGTGCTCCGCCGGAATGCGGTGACATAGCCATGATTATTCCTCCGCTCCGGTTGCAAGATCGTCAGCACCTTCGGACGGACGCCGATCGCGGTCCCGCGGCCGGTCGCCCCGGTCGCCTCTGTCGCCGCGATCGAACCTGTCGCCTCGATCGCCTCTGTCACCGCGGCGATCATCGCGATCGCGGTCACGTTCGGCCCGGCGCATCATGGCGGAGGGCTCTTGCTCGTGCTCTTCGACCCGGATCGTCAGATAACGCAACACATCTTCGTTGAGCCGTTCCAGCCGCTCGATCTCGTTGATGGCGGCAGGCGGTCCATCGATGTTCATCAGAGTGAAATGCGCCTTGCGGTTTTTGCGCAGCCGATAGGACAGGGATTTCACGCCCCAGGATTCGGTCTTGGCAACCGTCCCGCCCAATCCTTCGATCACAGTCTTCAGATGCGCCGTCAATTCTTCGACCTGCTGCGCGCTGGCGTCCTGGCGCGCAAGGTAGACGTGCTCATAGAGCGGCATTGGTGCCCTTTCCTTTGTCGTCGCTCGCTCTCGGCGCGAAGCCCCTCGAACCCTTCGGGAAAGGCTCGAATGCTCAGAAGGCGGGAACACCGGACGCCGGACCACCAGGTCCTACCGTGCCATTGATCGGCACAGCCGCCCGTTCAGCCCCCGGCCGGGGACGAGCGGAAAAACAGGCCTTATACGCAGCCTGCGCGGAAAGGCAAGACTATAAAGGCAAGACTATTGCGAACGCCGAGGTGAGGCCACGGTGGTCTGGATCATCTCGGCGAGGCGCACTGCCAGCGTGACCCCTTCTCGCATCTGAGCGGCGGACGCCGTCGCGGCGTTAGGCGTCTGGCGCTGCTTTTGAAGTTTGCCGAGCAGGATTTCGAGGTTCCGCGTCAAAAGCCGGTTACGGAACGCGGGATCCTCGCGCGCTTGCGCGAGTTCAGCGTCAGTGACCGGTGCAAACGGGTCCATCCCGAGCAAAATCGTCACGAATCCCTTCGGGCAAGCGCGCCCGATCGATCGAGAATACCGGCACTCAGTTGTCGCTTTGTTACTGCACTCGTCCCTTGACACGGCCGATACGGCGGTATCTCTCGCGCCCCCGAGAGGTAACCAATGGCGGTCGCTTTCGTTTTTCCCGGCCAGGGCAGCCAGGCGGTCGGCATGGGTAAGGGACTGGCCGAAGCCTTTGCCCCGGCTCGCCTGGTGTTTGACGAAGTGGATGCTGCGCTCGACGAAAGGCTCAGCGAGACGATGTGGAACGGGCCGGCTGAGGCGTTAACTCTGACCGAGAACGCCCAGCCTGCGCTGATGGCCGTCTCGCTCGCCGCGTTGCGGGTGCTCGAAGCTGAGGCGGGTGTCGATCTTGGGCGTGATGCCGCTTTCGTTGCCGGTCACTCGCTTGGGGAATATTCGGCGCTTGCCGCTGTGCAGTCGCTCACGATTACCGACGCAGCGCGGCTTCTCCGCATTCGCGGCCGCGCCATGCAAAAGGCGGTGCCGGTTGGCGTCGGGGCTATGGCCGCCCTTGTCGGTGTCCAACTCGATCAAGCCAAAGCCATCGCCACTGAGGCAGCCGCAACCGGCGTCTGTGCAGCCGCGAACGACAACGGCGGCGGCCAGGTCGTTTTATCGGGCGAGAAATCGGCCGTCGAGCGCGCCGTCGAGAGTGCGAAGGCGCAAGGTGTGAGGCGGGCGATGATGTTGCCGGTGTCCGCCCCGTTTCATTGTTCGCTAATGGGACCTGCGGCGGAGGCCATGGCAGAAGCGCTTGCTGCAATCGCCGTTAAGCCGCCTACGGTGCCGCTGGTCGCCAACGTGCTGGCGCAGCCGATCAGCGACCCGGCGGCAATCGTGCGAAGCTTGATAGAGCAGGTGACCGGCACGGTCCGTTGGCGCGAGTCCGTGCTCTTCATGGTCCAAGCGGGCGTGAATGTGTTTTATGAAGTCGGCGCAGGCAAAGTGCTCACCGGCTTGATCAAGCGCATCGCCGAGACGGCGGAGGCATCTTCGATCGGGACGCCCGAAGACATTGCCAAGTTCAAGGCTGCTCACGGTTAGCCCAACGCGTTCGAGAGGACTCCGATGTTTGAACTTACCGGCCAGACCGCGTTGATCACGGGAGCTACCGGTCCGATCGGCAGCAGCATCGCGCGCGTTCTACACGCGCAGGGCGCCACAGTGGCGATCTCCGGCACGCGGCGTGAAATTCTCGACCGGCTTGCTGCAGACCTCGGATCACGCGTCCACGTGCTGCCCTGCAATCTTTCCGATCGCGGTGAAACCGATGCCCTGGTCCCGCAGGCCGAGGAAGCAATGGGTAAGCTCGACATCCTCGTCGCCAATGCCGGAATGACCAAAGATAATTTGTTCGTGCAGCTGCGCGACGAGGACTGGGATCAGGTGATTGCCGTCAAC
Organism: uncultured Alphaproteobacteria bacterium; assembly: GCA_963791955.1. Taxonomy (GTDB): domain Bacteria; phylum Pseudomonadota; class Alphaproteobacteria; order Rhizobiales; family Xanthobacteraceae; genus BOG-931. The sequence goes on along the minus strand of CAWBUO010000006.1, from coordinate 706,964 downwards.
CTCACCGCCACGTTCCGCCTGGCGCGCGCCGCGGTGCGCGGCATGATGCGCCGCCGCTTCGGCCGCATCGTAGCAATCACATCGGTGGTGGGCGCGACCGGAAACCCGGGGCAAGCGAATTACGTTGCCGCCAAAGCCGGCATTACCGGAATGATCAAGTCGATCGCGCAGGAATACGCCAAGCGCAACGTCACCGCGAATTGCGTGGCGCCGGGTTTCATCGTCACCCCGATGACCGATAAGCTCAACGACAAACAGCGCGAGGTCATCCTCGCGAGAATACCGGTAAGCCGCGCCGGCACCGTGGAGGAAGTCGCAGCAGCAGTTGCCTTTCTTGCCTCCGGCGAGGCCGGCTATATAACCGGCCAGACGCTGCACGTGAACGGTGGAATGGCCATGATTTGAAGACGATAGAGGGTGCGACGACGCTGTACTGCCGCGCTGGTCAAGGCTATTGAAGTGTGGTAACCGGACCGTGACTTGGCTGGGGGAACCGCAAAGCCGGAGTGCGGGAGTAAACATCCGCCTCTGATCGCCTTCGATCCGCGGCCGTCGCTCGAGAGTTACGAAGACAGAGTTACGAATACTCGGACGAGGCCGAGACGTAATTGATCGGGCCGCGTTGAAAGAAGAGGTTGGAACGATGAGCGATATTGGCGAGCGCGTGAAGAAAATCGTCGTGGAACACCTTGGCGTCGAGCCCGACAAGGTGACTGACAACGCCAGTTTCATCGACGATCTCGGCGCTGACAGCCTCGACACGGTCGAGCTCGTCATGGCCTTCGAGGAGGAGTTTGGTTGCGAGATTCCCGACGACGCCGCCGAGACGATTCTCACCGTGGGCGACGCCATCAAGTTCCTCGAAAAAAACGCGAAGAGCTGATTCCGCGCACGATCTTCCGCCGCTCGTCGAAGCGCCTATGCGCGCGCGATGTTTGCCCGCCGCCGTGGGCCGACGCGCGGTGTGGCGGCGGGTCTGACCGGGACGGCATCAGCAAAAGTGTCGGCCGGGAGGACAGATCATGAGACGCGTCGTCGTCACGGGTCTCGGTATGGTGACGCCGCTCGCCAACGGGGTCGACGAGACGTGGCGACGCCTACTGGCGTGCAAGAGCGGAATCCGGCAGGTCAGCAAATTCGAGGTCGCAGATCTGCCGTGCAAGATCGCCGGCCAGATTCCACGCGGTGACGGTTCGGAGGGCACCTTCAATCCCGACCAGTGGATGGAGCCCAAGGAACAGCGGAAGGTCGATGACTTTATTTTGTTTGCCATGTGCGCCGCAAAGCAGGCGCTCGATGACGCCGACTGGCACCCCCAAACCTATGAAGATCAGATCACGACCGGCGTTCTGATCGGCTCCGGTATCGGCGGCATTGAAGGCATCGCGGAGACAGCGCTCCTGTTACGCGACCGCGGGCCGCGGCGCGTCTCGCCGTTTTTCATTCCCGGACGGATCATCAATCTTGCTTCGGGCTACGTTTCCATCGCGCATACGCTGAAGGGTCCCAATCATTCCGTCGTCACCGCTTGCTCGACCGGCGCTCACGCCATCGGCGACGCCGGCAGGTTGATTGCGCTCGGCGACGCCGACGTAATGGTGGCCGGCGGGACAGAATCGCCGGTGAGTCGCATTTCGCTTGCCGGGTTCGCCGCGTGCCGCGCGCTTTCCACCGGGTTCAACGACGCGCCCGAACGCGCGTCGCGACCCTATGATCGCGACCGCGACGGTTTCGTGATGGGCGAGGGCGCCGGCGCCGTGGTGCTTGAGGAGTACGATCATGCCAAACGGCGCGGCGCACGCATCTACGCCGAACTCATCGGCTACGGCCTTTCCGGCGATGCCTTCCACATCACGGCACCGGCCGAAGATGGTGACGGCGCGTTGCGCTGCATGAAGGCCGCAATCAAGCGCGCCGAAATTTCGCCGGCGGAAATCGATTACATCAACGCTCACGGGACCTCGACGCCGATCGGCGATGAGATCGAGCTGAAAGCCGTTGAGCGGCTAGTCGGCAATGCCGCCGGCAATATCAGCATGTCGTCGACGAAGTCTTCGATCGGTCATCTGCTCGGTGCGGCCGGCACCGTCGAAGCGATCTTCTGTTTGCTCGCCATTCGCGACCAAGTGGTGCCGCCGACGCTCAATCTCGATAACCCTTCGGTCACGACCGCCATCGACCTCGTGGCGCATAAACCGCGCGAGCGGTCGGTCAATGTCGTGCTGTCGAACTCATTCGGATTCGGCGGCACCAACGCCTCGCTGGTGTTTCGCCGGGTGAACAACGCGTGAAGCGCTTCACCGTCCCGCCATATTTGCTCCGCACTCGCCTGCGATTCAACGTTGGGGCGTCGTGGTCGCTACAAGAGCGCCGTGCGTCCGCTCGCTCGGCAGCGCATATTCGTTCACCGATCATGCTGAGTGCAGAAGTGGATGTTCGGCGGTGACTGAGTTTGATTCACCTCCACCGCCAAAAGGCAGCCACAGCACTGGCGTACCGCCGCGTCTTACGCCTGCGCCCAATGCGAATGGTTCAAAAGTCCCGCCGGCAGCGCCGGCTACCTTGAAGCCGGCCGCACCGGCACCGACGTCGGCGCCTCCGCCAAAGGTGCCGCAGGCACCGGGCTCGCAAGCGGGTGCGACCGTTTCCAAGCCTGGCACCGCCGCGGCGCCGAAGCCCCGGCCAGTCGCCGCGAGTGCCGACAAAACTCCCAAGAGCGCGCCCCCGCCACCTGCCGGGACCGGCAAGGCACGGCCTGTCGCTTCGCCAACCGGACAACGAACCGCGGCTGCAGCACCGGTTGCCCGGCAGCCCCGCGCTAACGGCCAATCGGCGCGCAGACCTGTGCCGTCGCCGGCAGCGCCAGGAAAAGCCGTGCCGGGCGCGGGCGATCCGTATCCGCCTATTTCCCAACGGGCAGTGACTGCAAACGGCACTACTTCGATGGGTTCCAAAACTCCAAGGCAGATTACGCCGCGTAGTCCGCGAACCGCGCTCGAGCCGGACACCGTGGAAATACCGACCCGGCGTTCCAAGACTGCGCGGCATCCTTTCGTTGTTGTCGGCAATGCCATCCTCAGCGTGTTTGTTCTGTTGGCGGTTGCGGCCGGCGCGGCGCTCGTTGTCGGCAAGCAACGCTTTGATGCTCCCGGGCCTCTGCCGGAGAATCGCATCGTCAGTATTCCGCGCGGCTCCGGTATCAACGACATCGCCGACGTCCTCGTCAGCGAAGGGGTTATCGATCGGCCTTGGGTGTTTGTCGGCGGGGTGTTCGTGCTCAAGGCGCGTGAAGACCTCAAAGCCGGCGAGTATCAATTCAAGGCCCACGCCAGCGTGCGCGATGTCGTCGCGACTATCGTCGAGGGCCGCGTCGTGGCGCATCAGTTCACGATCCCGGAAGGCCTGACTTCCGAGCAGATCGTTGCGCGGCTGCTGGATGATCCGGTATTGGTCGGAAACATCAAAGAAGTCCCGCGTGAGGGAAGCCTGTTGCCGGATACCTATAATTTCACCCGCGGCGTGACGCGCGAGCAGATGATCCAGCGCATGCAGCAGGCGCAACAGCGTCTGTTGAAGGAGATCTGGGACCGCCATTCTCCCGATCTGCCGATCAAGACACCGGATCAGCTCGTCGTGCTGGCTTCCCTGGTGGAGAAGGAGACCGGAAAGCCCGAGGAGCGCACGCGCGTTGCCGCGGTCTTTGTCAATCGGTTAAGGCAGAAAATGAAGCTGCAATCCGATCCCACCATCATTTATGGGCTGGTCGGCGGCAAGGGTACGCTGGGGCGGCCGATCATGAAGAGCGAGATCGATCAGCCGACCGCCTACAATACTTACCAAATCGAGGGATTGCCGCCGGGACCGATCGCCAATCCGGGGCGCGCCTCGCTTGAGGCTGCTGCCAATCCGGCACGCACGCGCGAGCTTTATTTCGTTGCCGACGGTACCGGCGGTCACGCCTTTGCCGAAACCTACGAGCAACATCAAAGGAACGTCGCCCGCCTGCGCGCGATGGAGGGCGATCAGAAGGATCAGGCTCCGGCCGACGCACAATCGGTATCATCGCCGCCGCAGCCGACGCCGCCGGTTGCACCGCCGCAGTCTCGCCGCCCATCGAGCCGTCACAGCCAAAGCACACAACCGGCGCACTAGCAGCATTCGCGGCCTTCGTTCGGCGATGCTTCCAGTCTCCCACAGCTTATCGGCATCGCCCTTGTGACTGCGGAAACCCGCCGCTAAGTTCGGCCCGAATTTTTGCAATTTATCCGGGGGAAACGCATTCCATGGCGCTGTCGAGCATGACGGGATTCGCTCGCGGCCATGGCGTCAGCGGCTCTTATGCCTGGGCCTGGGAAATCAAGTCGGTCAACGGGAAAGGTCTCGATCTGCGGCTCCGACTGCCGCCAGGTTGGGATGCGATCGAAGTGCCGGTACGCGCCCATGCTGCGGACAGGCTTGCGCGCGGTTCACTGCAAGTGAATTTGACTGTCGAACGCACCGGCATTGTGCCGGTCGTGCGCATCAATACTGCGGTGTTGGAAGCGGTATTGACGGCGGTGCGGCAGCTTGCGCGGCGCGTCGAGGCATCGCCGCCGTCGCTCGATGGTCTGCTCGCGCTGAAGGGTGTGATCGAGGTTGGCGATGCGGAGGAAAACGAGGACGAGAAGCGAGACGCTGAGAAGGCGGTGATAGCCGGCTTCGCCGAGACCGTGAGCGCGCTTGTCGATATGCGCCGCCACGAGGGCGCGGCGCTTGGCCACGTACTGGCGGCGCGGCTGGGCGATATTGCTGCGCTCGTGCAGCGCGCCGAGGTCACGCCGGGCCGGCGGCCTGAGGCCATACGGGCGCGGCTTGCCGAGCAGGTCGCAGCGCTCCTGGCGCAGTCCGATCGGTTCGATCCTGACCGCCTGCATCAGGAAGCGATTCTGATCGCGACCAAGGCGGACGTGCGCGAGGAGCTCGACCGGCTTACCGCACATCTGGCGCAGGCGCAGGCTCTGATCGGCCAGGGCGGACCGATCGGCCGGCGGCTCGATTTTCTCGCTCAGGAGCTTAATCGCGAAGCCAACACGTTGTGTGCCAAGGCCAACGATGTCGAGCTGACCAATATCGGCCTGGAGCTCAAAGCCGCGGTGGAGCAGTTCCGCGAGCAGGTGCAGAACGTAGAATAGGATATGGCGCGCGATCAAAAAAACCGGACCAGCATTGCGCGTCGCGGCCTGATGTTCGTTTTGTCTTCGCCCTCCGGCGCCGGCAAGACCACGCTCGCGCGCATGCTGCTCAAGGCGGATCGTAATGTCGATCTGTCGGTGTCGGTGACGACGCGGCCGAAGCGCCGCGGCGAGATCGGGGGGCGCGATTATCATTTCATCGATCTTGCCCGCTTCCAGGCCATGGTGAAAACCGGCAAGCTTCTGGAGTGGGCCGAAGTTTTCAATCATCGCTACGGCACGCCGCGCCGGCCGGTCGAGAAGGCATTGCGCGGCGGCCGCGACGTCTTGTTCGATATCGACTGGCAGGGTACCCAACAGCTTCGTGAGAAAGCCCGCGACGATCTCGTCAGCGTTTTCATCCTGCCGCCCACGGCGAAGGAACTGGAGCGGAGACTCAAACGCCGCGCCCAGGACAGCCACGACATCATCGGCGCGCGTATGGCCAAGGCTGCCGGCGAGATGAGTCACTGGCCGGAATACGACTATGTCATCGTTAATCGGGATATTGATAAAGCGTTTGCCGAAGTGCGGGCCATTCTTGCGGCAGAGCGGCTCAAGCGCGAGCGGCAGATCGGTCTTTCCGGCTTCGTACGCGCTCTGCAGGCGAAGCTGTAGGATCGAACAGGGACTTTTATCCGGATGTCACAATCAACGAATGAAGTAAACGTTACGCGGCTTATTGACGAAGGACGCGTCACGCCTTTTCAGATTGCGACCATCATCTTCTGTGCGCTGGTCAATCTGTTTGACGGCATCGATACGCAATCGATCGGAGTTGCTGCGCCATTCATCGCCGACGCGCTGGGTATCAAAATTGCGAGCTTTGGTCCGATCTTCTCGTCGGCGCTGGTGGGCGCCACGATCGGGGCAGCATCGTTTGGCCCGCTGGCGGACCGGATGGGGCGCAAGACGCTTCTGATTGTCGCTACGGTCCTCATCGGTATCTTCACGCTTCTGACCGCTACGGCCGCTTCCGTACCGATGCTGATGGTGTTCCGGTTGCTCGCCGGTCTGGGGCTTGGCGGGGCCACGCCGTGTTTCATCGCGCTGACGTCGGAATACGCACCGGCGCGGCTGCGGGCGGCGATTGTAACCCTGATGTGGTCGGCATTTCCGTTCGGCGGAATGGTTGGCGGGCTATTGAATTCGTACCTGCTGACCAAAATTGGATGGCAGGCGATCTTCTACATCGGCGGCCTGGTGCCGCTGGTCATCGCCGCCCTGCTATTTTGGTACCTGCCGGAATCGATCAAGTTTCTTCTGACCCGCCGCAACGACGCTGCTGCCATCCGAAAAATAGTGGCACGCTTTCATTCGCCGCTGGTCCGAGCGGACTCGCATTTCGTTATTGATGAGAAGAAGCTCCCGGGAGCGCCGATTCGGCATCTATTCAGCGATGGCCGCGCGCTGGGCACGCTGCTGTTGTGGGTGCCGTTTTTCACGGGCTTCTGCGTGCTAACGGTGGTGACGTTGTGGACCCCGGCGTTGTTGCGGCTCAACGGCATTTCGCCGGCCAACACCGCCTTTGTGGTCGCCTTCAACGGCTTGGGCGCGTTTATTGGCCAATCGACCGCGGGGCGGTTGATGGAGCGCTTCGGCATCTTGGTTGTGCTGTTTCCGGCGTTCCTGTTGGGAACCGCGGCGACGATCGGTTTGGGTTACGGGGCCTCTTCGGTCGTGCTTGCCGCCACGTTCATCGGACTGGTTGGACTCTTTATGGGTCTCGGGACCGCTGGAGCGATTGCTCTGTCCGCCCTGATTTACCCGACGGCTATTCGCTCCACGGGAGTTGGTTGGGGCATGGCCATGGGCCGGTTCGGCCAGATTGTGGGTCCGTTGATCGCCGGATCGCTTTTAGGCGCCGGCTGGAAGGCCGATAAAATTATGATCGTGATCGCTTGTGCCGGGCTGATCGGCGCGGTCTTTGTCGTGCTATTTCGAACGTGGTTTGTCGCCCGCGGCGGCATTCTTCAGTCTGGCGAGGGAGTGTCCGGCAAGTCGCCAGTTTCCGCGTGACGCAGATTGTGCTCGCATCAGATGCATCTGCGTCGATGCCGTTGAAGTCTGCCGGAATCTCACGCCGACAACACCGTGCGGCCGACCACGTGGCCGGACCGCAGATCGTCGAGGGCGGCCTGGGCTTCGCCGAGCGGGCGGTGGTGGGTAGGAATTGGCGCAATCTTTCCCGAGCGCGCCAGGTCGAGAAGCTCGCGCGCCTCAGCGAGCGTGCCGGTCAGCGTGCCTTCGATGGTCATCGCCTTGATGCCAAACATGGCGGCTGCGATGGAAAAATTGCCGCCAAGAAGGCCGGTCACCACGACCTTGCCGCCGCGCGCCAACAATCCGGTCGCAAATTGCAGCGATTTGTCGGAGCCGACGAAATCACAGATTGCCAGTAATCCGCCGGTCGCGGTCATGACGGCTTTGCGCGCCGCCGGATCGGCCGGATCGTAGGCCTGCGCAGCGCCGGCCGCCAACGCCGCCTGGCGTTTGTCTGCGTCGATATCGGCAACGATCGGCGGTGTTTGAAACAGCGTGCGCGCAATGGCGAGGCCCATCATGCCGACGCCGCCGAGGCCGATGAGCAACACGGGGCCGCGCTCCGGCCGGTTGGTGTGCCGCTTGAGCGCCGCATAGGCGGTCAAACCGGAGCACATCAGCGGTCCCGCGAAGTCCGGCGACAGCGGTGCGTAGTCGAGGAGATAGCGTGGATGCGGGACGAGGACGTGGGTCGCAAATCCCCCGTCAACCGAGATGCCGAGATGACGATGATTGGAGCACAGGTTCTCTTCTCCCGCGACGCACGCCGCACAGGTACCGCACCCGATCCACGGATAAACCGCCACGCGATGGCCGATGGCCACGTCCTTGGCCTCCGCGCCGGCGCTTTCGACGACTTCGGCGATCTCGTGCCCGAGCGTGAATGGCAGCGTGCGGCCTGCGGTCACGTCGAGCTTTTTGTCCCCACCCAGCGAGAAGTAGCCGTCCTGCAGATGCAAGTCGGAATGGCATACGCCGCAACGCTCGATGCGCACCAGCACTTCGCTGCCGCGAGGCGCGGGGCAGTCCACGATCGTCTCGCAGAGCGGTTGGCCGTAGGCAACGAGCGACTGGCGATGCATTTCAGTCATTGGGATCCTCCCTCGGCATCAGGGGTCGGCATCATGCCTGAGGCTGTGGTGTGCGGCGAGGGCCCGCGCCAGCGAGGCAAATCCGGCAATCGGGATGTCTTCGGCGCGCGCTGTCGGGTTTAGTCCGGCGGCCGAGAGCAGCGCCGGAACATCAACATCAAGCGAACGCAAGCTTTGACGCAGCATCTTGCGGCGCTGGCCGAACGCGGCCTGAGTTACGGTTTCGAGGAGCTTGCGGTCGCAGACAAGCGGCTGCGCCCGCGGCACCAGGCGAACCAGCGAGGATGTGACCTTCGGCGGTGGGACGAATGCCGACGGATTGACGTCGAAAAGAATTCGCGCCTCGCAGCGCCACTGCGCCAGCACTGAAAGCCGTCCATAGGTTTTCGAGCCGGGCGCTGCCACGATGCGTTCGGCAACCTCGCGTTGGAACATGAGTACGGCCGTCTCGTACCAGGGCGGCCAAGGCTCAAGCGTGACCCACGAGACCAGCAGTGCAGTGGCGATGTTGTAGGGCAAATTGGCGACGATACGTACCGGGCCGTGTTCGAAATGGGAGTGTGGATCGAACGTGAGCGCGTCTGCAGCGATGATCTCAAGCCGGCCGGGGTAGTGGCTGGCAATTTCCTCAAGAGCCGCGATGGCGCGCCTGTCGCGCTCGACCGCAATCACGCGAGCGGCTCCGAGCGTCAGCAGCGCTCGCGTGAGGCCCCCCGGTCCGGAGCCGATTTCCAGCACAGTCACGCCTGCAAGCTCGCCCGCCGCGCGCGCGATGCGCCCGGCGAGATTGAGGTCGAGCAGGAAATTCTGTCCCAGCGATTTTTTGGCGATGAGACCGTGCCGGCGAATGATTTCGCGCAACGGCGGCAGGCCGTCCGGCGCGAGCGTCACGAGGCGGGAACAGGTGCCGGGCTGTCCGCCATGGCGAGGCGCGCCGCCAGCCGCAGCGCTGAAACCAAACTCGTGGGATCGGCGGTGCCGGTGCCGGCGATATCGAAGGCGGTGCCATGATCGGGCGAAGTCCGCACGAATGGCAGCCCGAGCGTGACGTTGACGGCATGGTCGAAAGCAAGTGTCTTGATCGGGATCAGCGCCTGGTCGTGATACATGCACAAGGCTACGTCGTAGGTTGCACGCGCCGCCGCGTGGAACAGCGAATCAGCCGGCAATGGGCCACGCGCGTCGATGCCGTCGGCGACCAGCCGGGCGACCGCCGGCGCGACGATATTGCGGTCTTCTTCGCCGAGCGCGCCATTCTCGCCAGCGTGAGGATTGAGCCCGGCAACTGCAAGACGCGGGCGCGCGATGCGAAATCGTGCGGCCAGATCGCGCGCCACGATCCGCCCGGTCTCGACCACAAGGCCGATCGAAAGCTGCGCAAAGATTTCTCGGAGCGGGAGGTGGATTGTCACCGGCACGACGGCGAGCTCGGGGGACCACAGCATCATCACTGGGCGCACCGCCTTGCCGGTCGCTTCCTGCACCAGCGTCGCCAAAAACTCGGTGTGACCGGGTTCTGTAAATCCCCAGTTGTACAGGACGTTCTTGGCCACGGGGTTGGTGACGATCGCGGCGGCGGCTCCCGCCATGACATCTGCGACCGCGCGGCGGATGGAGGCGACCGCAGCCGGGGCGCTCGAGCGATCCGGGTGACTTGGTTCAGCACTTACCGGGACATCGAGCGGAACTACCGGCAACGCCGACCCGAACGCCGCCCCGGCCGCCGCTGGCGTTACAATTCTAATCGGAACGTCGAGGCCCAACCGGCGGGCGCGGCGGCCGAGAAAGTCGGGGTCGGCCACGACATAGAACGGCGGAATGTCGAGTTCGGCGCGGCGATGCCAGACCACAAGCGTAAGGTCGGGGCCGATTCCGGCCGGCTCGCCGATGGTCAGAGCCAATGGCTGCACGGTGTCGCTGCTGCCGCCTATTTGTCTTCCGGCGTCTTGTATTCGATCATCGCCGAGCGCCGCAAACTCTCCAGGTAGCGTTTGGCCTGGGCGCCAAACTTTTGCTGCAGCATTTGATCGCGGATCTCGCGCATTTCCGGGGTATCGGACTTGGTCTCACGCTTGGCGCAGATTGCGAACATCTGAACGCCCTCGGCGGTCGTCTCCGGCGGAGTCAGGTGGCCGACCGCCGTGCTTTCGAGAATCTCGCGCAATTGCTGTGCAAGATCGGCGGAATATTTCGACACCTGATCGCGGACCGCGACGTCTTCGAGCGCGCGCGCGAAAGCGATTCCGTCATTGCAGTTCTGAAATCGCGCGCGCAAGGCTTCGGCGTCACGTTTGCGGCTGTCATAAGCGGCTTCCGGCGAACCGCGCGGCACGATGAATACCACGGGCCGCATGATGTACTCGTACCCGACGTCGTTTCTTTCTTTTTCCGGCTTTTGCTGGAGTCGCGCCTCGACATCTTTGTCTATGATTTCAAGGCTCGCTCTAAAGCGGCCGCGCACGAGATTGGTCCAGGCAAGCTGGGCGTGCAGCCGCCGCTTTAAGGTATCATCGCTCGCGCCGCCGGCTGCCAGCAATTGCGTCAGCTTCGCCGTATCGATCCCCATACGCGTCGCTACACTGGCGTACGAGCTGTCTATGTCCGAATCGGGAATATCGATTTTGAAACGCTTCGCTTCGTCGATCTCCAACGCCTCGTCGATAAGACTATCGAGCGCTTCCTTGCGCGACGGAACCTTTTTGGTGCTCATCTGAATGAACTTGGCGCGATGGTCAACGTCGAGGTTTGTAATAGGTTGGCCGTTGACGAACACGACGACCTGTTGCGCACGGGCTGTCGAACCGGCGAACAATGATGCTGCCAGCAGGGTCGCCGCGACAACAATTCTACAATGGGTATTGAGCGGGAATTGCATGACCTGTTCCAGTCCTTCGGCGATCAGCTGCGCCGCTTTTCTCGATCTCCCCAACCCCGTTGAAACCGCAATCTCTCATCTGAGAATTTAGAACGCGGTGGCGATCGGCGCCAGCACTTCCGGGCCCAGCGTGCGCAGGCTGAACTGAAACATGAACGTATTGTTCGGCGTCGGCGTCGTACCAGTATAAATATATGATGTAATGTAGTTCAGCGACAGCAGGAAACAATCGTCGGTATAGCCGACGCCAAACCGCGTCTGCTCGAATTGACTGACGGCAAGATCGTACCGGACGGAGCCCATGACCACCCAATTTTGCGTGACCTTGACCGCGGCGCCGGCGAGAACTTCCTCGCGTCGCGTCAGGAAACCGATCTCGGGCTGCGGCGCATAGTCGCCGTACATCAACTGGAAAGTCCACCGGTCGAAGTTGGCGCGCGTTTCGAACTCAAGCCGCTCGGGCGTGAAGGCGGCGACGTTTTCGCCGATACCCGGATCAAACCCGCCGGAGGAGAAACGGCCGTGCGCGATGAATGAGAACACCTGATTCGGCTGGTAGGCGAGACGGGCAACGTAGTCGGATATGGTCTTGTCGAGCCCGCTTTCCGCTCCGGTATTGATCAGGTCGGCGGCGGCAAAGGAGTTCACGCCGTAGATCTGATAGGATTGGCCGAACAAGGCATTAAACGAGCCGGCGCCATTGACCTGGGCGGTATATTGGAAGCCGGCATTGACGCGGCCGCCGCCTTCGACGCGATCCCAGCCCGAGAATTTGTCGACCGAGAACAGATTGCTGTCGCTGAAGACCACGCTCTGCGCGTCTTCGTTCGGCCATCTGCCGATCTGGGTCTCATTCGGCCGCAAGATCAGCTGCGCGATCGGTTCGATCGTCTGCGTGCCCCATGGCTCCACATCGATAAGGGGATAGCGATATTCGACCCCGACGTCGGGCATGGCGCGGGCAAGCTCGCTGCTGCCGGGGTTGATGAAGTTCGATGTGCCGGCCTGGTTCTCAATATCGAGCTGCGCAACGTCGCCGCGCACGCCGAAGAACGGCGTTATCATTTGGCCGTTGTCGGTTACAAACGTGCGCCGCCAGTCTATTTCGCCGGAAGCGCGCGAATAGGTTCCGGCGATGCCACGCAGCAGGCAATTCGAGGAGTTCATGACCGCCGGATTGTTTGATGTGCAAAGGTTGTTTGTGGCCGCGTTCTGGTTGATCGCGTCGAATTCCGCCTGCTGCCGGGTAAGGCTGGTCAGATTGAATTTGTAGCTCAGCTCGCCGCCCCACACCGTCTGTGGGTCGACGTTGGAATAATCGAGGACCGGGTGGATGATCGGTATCTGCGCCTGCACGTCCTGGCCCGAAAAGCCGTAGTAGTAGACTGTGCGGATATCGAAATAGCTGCGGTCGCTGGCGCCGGTGAGATAGACCTGAGAAACACCCTCGGTGGCGACGCCGGTGTGGAACGGATCGAACGAGCTCAAGAACTGGGAGAGCTGATAGTCGTACAGAAACTGGCTGTCCGTCATCAGCAGTCCGGTCCATCCCCACACCCACTTGTCGGTCAGCGCGAACTGGCCGGCGGTCTGGACGGCGCCGCGGAAGCTATTGGCGGTCGGGCTGTCAGGACCGTCGCGATTGGCAAAATAGCCCGGGTCTTGCTGAAAGATGCCGGCGGCCTTGATCGAATATGAGCCGTCCATCAGGCGCTGGCGCCAAACGCCCTGAACCAGCGCTCCTTGTTTCGTGGTCGCCGTCACCCCAACAGTCACGTCGTAGCTTGGTGCCAACGCCCAGAAATAATCGACTTCGGCGCCTGCGCCGTAGGCGGTGCCGTAGGTGAAGGTCGGATAAAGAAAGCCGCTCTTGCGCGTGACTGACGGATCGGGCGACGACAGGAACGGGAAATACATCAGCGGCACGCCAAAAAACTCGACGCGGGCGTCCTCGAAATAGAGCATCTTCTCGCCGTTGTCGTGGATGATCCGGACCGCCTCGACCTGCCACAGCGGCGGCTTCTTTGGATCGTCCTTGCACGGCTCGCAGGCGGTATAGACGCCGTTTTGCATGACCGTGTAATTGCCTTTGACGCGATCGGCGCGGGTGGCGGCAAAGCGCGTATCGTCGGCGGTTTCAAGCCGCAGTGAATCGACGAAGCCATCGCGGTAATCCTGGGTCAGATCGATGAACTGACCGTAAGTGATCTTGCCGTCGGCCTCGGTCAGCCTGACATTGCCGCGGGCCTGCAGGCGTTTGGTCTTTTGATCGTAGATGACCTCGTCGGCTTCGACCGTGGCGCCGTTGTAATACAGCTGGACGTTGCCGACCGCCGAGACCGTATTGTTGGTGTAGTCGTATCGGATCTCGTTCGACTGCACGAGCATCGGCGCATCGGCCTGTGTGGCAGCCGGTTTCGGCCGTGCCGGCCGCTCAGGGAAACGCAGCAGATTGTTCATTTGTGCGGAGACGGGCGCCGGCACGAGCAGCGAACTGATGGCAAACGCCATCACAGCAGCGAGAACCGCTACGCTCAGTCGCACGCCAGGCCGAACACCACGCCCAAGAGGGCGAAACGTACTCGCCACTAACCGTCCTCCTGGTGCAACAGCACAACGAAGCCAGTAAGACTGCCGACCAGTACCGGGATCCATGCCGCCATGACCGGCGACAACAGTTCCGATTTGCTCATGTCCTCCGTAAACTTTGACAATACGAACAGCAGAAAGCCGGCGGAAATTCCGCCCAGCACCATTTTTTGCACACCGCCGAAACGAAAGAAGCGCAGGCTGACCGAAGCGGCGAGCAAGACCATGGCGGCGAGCAGGAACGGCCGCGACAACAATTGCTGGTACTGGAGCCGATAGCCGGCAGCGCCCAGTCCGGCGCGTTCCGCAAGGTCGATGTAGAAGGGCAGTTGCCAGAACGGGACGGTTTCGGGTGTCGCAAAACTTTCGCGCACCTGCGCGAGCGTCAAATTGGTGCCGATACGGTAGTTATCGCGCACGATGGCGGGATTGCCGCTCGAGTAGATGTGGGCGTCCTCGAAGCGCCAATAACCTTGCTCCAGAAAGGCGACCTTGGCCTCGATCCGGTCCCGGAATTGGCCGGAATTATCGAACGTAAACACGGTGACGCCGCCGAGTTGGGAGCCTTGCTCGCGGCTCGACTTGGCGTTGATGATGGCCGCTCCTTCGGGGCCTTTCTGACGTACCCAAAAACCGCCAGAGCTGCTCTGCAATGCGGCGGAGGGAAGCTCGCCCATCATCTCGGATTCGAGCCGTTTGGAACGCTCGTGCAGCACGGCAGCGAGCGGATTGTAGACCGTGGTCGCGACCGCGCCGAACAGGAACGCAGCGATCATGGCCGGCGCGACAAACTGCCAGGCGGAAACGCCCGCCGCCCGTGCCACGACCAGTTCGAGCCGGCGGGACAGAGTGAGATAGCTCGACATTGCTCCGACCAGCACCGCGAACGGCATGATGCGCTCGGACAGCTGCGGAACGCGGAACAGGGAAATCTCGGCAAGGACCCAGGCCGTGGCGTGCGGCCAGTCCGAGCTGCGGCGCAGCAGTTCGACGTAGTCGATCATCGCGGCCAGCGCGACCACGCCGAAGAACGTGCCGACGACGGCTCTGAGAAAGCGAAATCCGAAATAGCGTGAAAGCGTGCCAGTCAGCATCGCGCGCCTCAACTTGCCGTCGCTCGCGCGAAGCGTTCGGTGAGGGCGGTTGCGATCTTTGAAACCGCGGTAATCGGTTCGATCGCCTGTCCCCGCGATATCTGCCAGAGGCCGGCGATCATAGCGCCGACCAATGCGATATATTGGACCGCAAGTACGCTCGGCGTGTGCACGCCGACGATCACACTGAGAAAGCCGACAAGGCGCAACAGCGACACCGTACCGATCAAACTCATCGCCGCCAGCGCGCGGCTTTGCCGGGTCGTTTGCGGCGGACCAAGGAAAGTGTAGGCGAGTATGACGAACGCCAGCGGATAGAGCGGGGTGGCGAAGCGGTCGTGGAGTTCCGACCGGTACTCACCCGGCTGCGCCACATAGAGCGGATCATCAGGCGCGGGCCAGAGCAGTTCCCAGATGTATTTCTCTCGGGTGTTGTAAACGATGGTGTGAGGGCCGGCGGCAAATTTTGAAAGATCGAAGGCGTACCGGTCGAACGTCACAATGCGCGGGTCGGTCTGGCCCGCCTCAAGCCGCTGAACGCTGCCCTTCTCGAGGACGAGGAAGGAGCCGGTATCGTTCTTTACGATCTCGCCCTGCTCGGCGAGATAGGTGGCATGCTCCTTGGGATCGCGGCGGTCGTCGAGGAAGATGCCGAGCAGGAGTCCGTTGGGCCGCCGATCGGCGATGTGGAAAGTAAGGTTACCGCCTATCGTTGTGAAACGGCCGGGCTGGACGATGTTGGTGAGGATATCGGCGCGAACCTGGGTGGCCCAATCGCGCAGCGCGCGCAGGCTGAGCGGCGAAATGTAGACGGCAATGGCCGAGACCAGGAACGAGACGACCAGCGCGACGGCAATAAATGGGCTGAGCAAACGCCACGGCGAAACCCCGGCCGCGTTCATGACGATGATTTCGGAATCGGAACTGAGCTTGTTGAGGATGTGAGCAACCGCAAGCACGAGCGAGATCGGCGCAATCATCATCACCAGAAGCGGAATCAGCAATCCGGTGATGCCGACGAACACGAACACGGTTTGGCGTTGGCTGGTGATCAGGTCAAATTCGCGGATCGCCTGCGTGAACCACATGACAATGGTCAGGCTGACGCAGGTGATCACGAACGCACCCATGGTGGTGCGAAACATATAGCGGCCGATCGACCCCATCGGACGTCACATCCCCACTGACGGGCCCCGCGGCCGCACTCGGCTCCCCCTCGAAGGCGGTTGCCGCCTTGCAAGCCGAGTTCCCAAAATAACCAAGCAATTTCATGCGTTCACAAAATGGCCCCGCCAAGGCAAACCCATTGAAAGTCCGATGCTAACGGTTGCTAAGGGTTAATACATTCTATCCAGGCGAGCCGGTTGCTCGCACTCGAAGTCACAAGAAGCCGCTTTGCACCTTCGCGCCGTCCGGTTCATATGACGGAGTCAAGGCCGGGCGGCATCCGGCGAACAGGGACGCGGACTATGCCCGACCTCAAGATCAGCTTTACATCGTTTGACCGCACGCGCGGAGTTCTGGTTGTGTTCTGCGCGGAGGGCCTCAAATTCGGACCCGCGACCCAGAAGATTCTATCAGCGATCAGCGATCACGTGCGCCGTGCCGCGGCTGTGGATCGTTTCAGCGGAAAGACCGGATCGACTCTCAACATCATAGCGCCAACGGGTCTGAACGCGCCGCGCCTGGTCGTGGTCGGAATCGGCAAGGAGCGAGACCTGAAGGATCGCGACCTGGTCAGACTGGGAGGCATTGCCATCGGTGGCGTGCCCGGCGCTGCAGCGCAGGCGACCATCGTCACCGAGTTCGCGGCTGGCGCATTGAAGGGTGACCAGATTGCAAGTCTGGTGCTCGGTGTGCGTCTGCGCGCGTACCGCTTCGATCGGTATAAAACCAAGCCCAAGGAAGGCGAGGAGCGGGCGGCCAAGGTGGAGGTCAATTTCGCCTGCGCCAATCCGGCCGCCGCGGAAAAGGCCTGGGCCGCCGTCGCTGGTCTTGCCGACGGTGTGGTCTTGGCGCGCGACCTCGTCAACGAGCCGGCCAATGTGCTTTATCCTGGGGAGTTCGCGCGCCGCGCTGGCGACCTGCGAAAACTTGGCGTGCTCGTCGAGGTTCTTGACATGGCGGCCATGAAGAAGCTCGGCATGGGGGCGCTTCTCGGCGTCGGCCAGGGCTCGATGCATGAGTTCAAGGTCGTGGTGATGCGATGGAACGGTGGCAAACGCGGTGCCGACCCGATTGCGTTCATCGGCAAGGGGGTCTGCTTCGACAGCGGCGGTCTTTCCATCAAACCGGCGCAAGGCATGGAGGACATGAAAGGCGACATGGCGGGAGCCGCCTGCGTGGTCGGCCTGATGCGCGCGCTCGCCAGGCGCAAGGCCAAAGTCAACGTCGTCGGCGCGATCGGGCTGGTGGAGAATATGCCCGACGGCAAGGCACAGCGGCCGGGTGACATCGTCACGACGATGTCGGGACAGACCGTCGAAATCATCAACACCGACGCTGAGGGCCGCCTCGTGCTGGCCGACGTGCTGCACTACGTCAACAAGCGATTCAAACCAAGATTCATGGTCAATCTGGCGACCCTGACGGGCGCAATCATCGTCGCGCTCGGGCAGGAATACGCCGGTCTGTTCTCCAATGACGATAAGCTCGTCGAGCGCCTGACCAAGGCGGGGGAGGCGACCGGCGAGCGCGTGTGGCGCATGCCGCTTGGGGCAGAATACGACAAGATGATCGACTCGAAATTTGCCGACATGAAGAATACCGGCGGGCGTTACGGCAGTTCGATCACGGCGGCGCAATTTCTACAGCGGTTCGTCAACAAAACCCCATGGGCACACCTCGACATCGCCGGCACTGCGCTCGGCTCGCCGCAGACCGACATTAACAAGAGCTGGAGTTCCGGTTGGGGCGTGCGCCTGCTCAATCGCCTCGTCGCGGATTACTACGAGCGCTGATACCGGCAGCTTTGCCAATTCGAGCGATGACTGAAGTTCTGTTCTATCAGCTCAAAGGCCAGACGCCCGAGCAGGTGCTGCCGGCGCTGCTGCAAAAGTCGCTTGAGCGTGGCTGGCGCGTCGTGGTGCAAGGGTCGTCCGAAGAACGCATGGAAGCGCTGGATGCGCATCTGTGGACTTGGCGCGATGACTCATTCCTTCCCCATGGGACCTGGCTGGAAGCTGAAGCGGCCGAGCAGCCCATCTTGTTGACGCTCTACGATCACAATCCGAACCAGGCCGGTATCCGCTTCCTCATCGAGGGAGCGGCCATGCCCAGCGACGCCAACGCCTATGACCGCGTCGTGCTGGTATTCGATGGCGAAGATCCTGATGCGGTTGACGCTGCGCGAGAGCGCTGGACCGAAGCAAAATCCGCCGGTTTTGAGGTGACTTATTGGCAGGCTGATGAAAACGGCGGCTGGCGGCGACAAGGCTAAAATCAGGCCGCAAGTCGCGTCATAAGATATCCTTGCATGCTATTGAGCCAACTACCATTTGTTATGATGTGGTCCACTATCGCAAGACCCGCTTGTTGACGCCATATTTTTTGCTCAAGTCGCCATTTTGCCTATATAGTGTTTTGCATGAACAAAGCTTCAGTGAAGAGTAAGCCTGCAAAGGCAAGCCGCAGTCCAGTTGTCCGAAAGACCGTCTCACGACAGGTTTCCGGCAACCCGGAGCCTATTAACACCGTCAAGCTCGCCACCGTGACCGTCGCTGAGGTGACGATGCGGGCGCCGCCGTTGCGCGCGCACAGATTTCGTGTCGGGCAAACGGTCTTGTACACCTCCAGCCCGATCAGCCGTCCTGGTGCGAGTGGCACGTACAAGGTCGTCAAGCTGCTGCCGTCCGATGGCGACGATTACCAGTACCGGATCAAAAACACCGGCGAAGCCTTTGAGCGCGTGGCCAAGGAAAGCCAGCTCGAACTCGATCATTGAACTCGGCCGGCTCTTTTTAGTCGGCGCTTGGTGTTCGACGGCTTGAAGGTCTCGAGAACGTGCGGGGCTGGAGAAGCCGAAGGCTCTGGGCCATACTTCCTTTGGCGAACTAACGTTTGGTCCGTACCGGGGTGGGTTGATGCTCGGCGTTGATCCTGAATTCGGAACATCGGCGTTGCGATTATGGGTGGCGGCCGGATCGACGGCTCTGCTCTTTTTGTTCTGCATGCTGGCGTTGTTTCGGTCGCAGCCGAGCCTGCCCTTGCGAGCCGGTTTCGTCTTCCTCAGCGCGATCTTCGGCGCCGCGATCGCGTGGGCTTGCATCGACCATTCGGGTTCGGGTGATTTAAGTCCCGATCGCCGGGCGCTTGAACGGCGCCTGGATGAACTAAGCGCGCAAGCGCTAACCCCCGGCTCGTCGCTTGCCTGTCTTGATGCTTTGGCGGGCGACACTGTCGAGGCGGCGTGCGAGAAGGCGCTGTTTGTTTCACCGGTCAGCGTCGCCTCGGCGTCCTCCTATGTGGCCGCGCGGCTTACTTTGCTTGCGAGCATGACGGCGTACGCCCAGCGCGGCGGTAAGGATATCGAATACGCGTTGGCGCCGTTGCGCCATTCGCTCGAGGCCGACCGTTTTGGTTTTGTCGCGCATGTGCTGGCGGCCCGTGACTCGTGTACGAGCCAGAATTGCAAGGCGCTTGCACTTCTGCGCGATCCGAGCCGGATCCGTTCCAATCTCAGCGCACAGACGCTTGATCGCTATCTCGACCACTATCAGGAGGTCTGGGCGAAAGCAGCCGAAGCCACCCCCGCTGAGGTCTCACAAGTGCAGCCGAATGCGTCAGCACCGCGCAAGTTCGTCAATATCGATTTCCCGTCGGCAGCTTCGATTCCGCCAGTCAGCATTATGAATCCGGAACCTACCGGGCCGGTATTGCCCGGTGTGGCGGCCGCCGCCGCTGCCAATCCGACCCCCCAGGGTTCCGCAGCGGCCTCGCGGCGGTCGCGCAAGCAAGTCGCCAATCCGCCGGCGCAGACTGCCGTTCAACCAACACTCGCCGGCTCGGCTGCAATCGAACCGGTGTGGCCGGAACCTGTCCCGCCGCCGCCCCAATCGGCTGCGGCATCCGTCCACGCTCCGGTTCAACTCAATCCGCCTTCGCCCAGCGCAAGCTTTGGCGGATCGCTGCGGGCGCAATGAGTTGAGCGTGAGCCGGGCGCCCGCGGCTGATCTTTCGTGATGTTCAGCTCAGTCCTCATTGCCAATCGCGGCGAAATCGCCTGCCGTATAGCGCGCACGGCCAAACGGCTCGGGCTGCGGACGATCGCCGTTTATTCGGCAGCGGATGCGAACGCGCTGCATCGAAGGCTTTGCGATGACGCCTACTTCATCGGCCCAGCGGAATCGCGCGAGAGCTATCTGTCGATCGACCGGCTCATCGAAGTGGCAAAGCTTGCGGGCGCGGAATGCGTTCACCCGGGCTACGGGTTCCTGTCCGAAAGCGGCGATTTCGTGGACGCCTGCGAGCAAGCCGGGATCGCGTTTGTGGGACCCCCGGCTGCCGCGATGCGGGCGATGGGGCTGAAAGATCGCGCCAAGGCGCTGATGGAAAAAGCCAGCGTCCCGATCGTGCCCGGTTATCACGGCGAACGGCAAGACGGAAAGTTCCTCAAGGAGCAGGCGGACAAGATCGGCTATCCGGTCCTGATAAAACCGGCGGCCGGCGGCGGCGGCAGAGGCATGCGCCGTGTCGACACCGACGCCGCCTTTGATGATGCGCTCGAAGGGGCAGTTCGCGAGACTGCAACGGCGTTTGGTTCGACCCGCGTTCTGATTGAAAAGTACATCGCAGCGCCGCGCCACATCGAGATTTAAGTGTTCGGCGATCGGTATGGCAATGTCGTTCATCTCGGCGAACGCGACTGTTCGTTGCAGCGCCGGCATCAGAAGGTGATTGAGGAAACACCCGCGCCGGGAATGACCAGGCCTTTGCGGGCGCAGATGGGGGCGGCTGCGGTCGCGGCGGCGAAGGCGGTCGGCTATGTCGGCGCCGGTACCGTGGAGTTTGTCGCCGACGGTACCGCGGGTTTGCGTGCCGACGGCTTCTGGTTCATCGAAATGAACACGCGGCTTCAGGTCGAGCACCCGGTGACCGAGGCGGTCACCGGCATCGACCTCGTCGCCTGGCAGTTTCAGATCGCCGCGGGCGAACGACTCCCGCTCGAACAAACCCAAATCGGCTTTGATGGCCATGCAATCGAAGCGCGCGTTTATGCCGAAGACCCTGAACACAGCTTCCTGCCGTCAACCGGCAGGATCGTGGGTTTGGAAATGCCGGCGGATATCCGCGTTGACACCGGTGTGGAACAGGGCGGCGAAGTGACGCCGTTCTATGATCCCATGATCGCAAAGCTGATCGCGCACGCTCCTTCGCGCGATACTGCGATCGATCGGATGTCCGCCGCACTTGATCACACGCTCGTCGCCGGCGTGCGCAGTAATGTCGCATTTCTTGCTGCGTTGTGCCGGGCGCCGAGCTTTCGCGAGGGCAAGGTCGACACCGGTTTCATCGATCGCAACTTGGCCGCATTCGGCGCCGTGCCGCAAGGCCCGGACCATGCCGCCGCCGCGGCCGGTGTTGTGCGCCTCCTGGCAGACGAAGTTTCCAACCAAGGCGCGGCGTCTGCTGAGGAAGCAAATTCGCCCTGGGCCGCACGCGACGCCTTCCAACTTGGCGGCATCCGCTCGATCACGATTCCGATCGTTGTCGACGGCGAAAGCGCCAATGCAACCGTCAGCTATCGCGGCGAAGGCATCGAGGCCACGGTCGATGGCACGGCGCCGGCAGCGGACGCGAGAACCTTTCCGGCTGGGGACGAAGTCTACGTCGTGCGTCACGGCCACCAGACGCGAGTCCGATTGCAGGACGTCGCCGTTGCGGCAGCGGAAGCCGGCAGCAGCGACGGCGTCGTCAAAGCGCCGATGCACGGCAGGGTGCTGGAACTGTTCGTGAGCCTGGGCGACGCCGTTGCCGGCGGGCAGCGACTGGCGGTGATCGAGGCAATGAAGATGGAACACACATTGCGTGCGCCATTCGCCGGAACTGTGCGCGAGGTTGCGGTAGCCGCCGGCGTCCAAGTTGTGGAAGGCAGAAAGATCATCGTGATCGAACGGGTCGAGGAGGGATAATCTCGACAGATGCCCCTTCATCTCATCAAGCTGTGCGTCGGTGCGGATTCGGTCCGCGATCTCGAGAACTGGATCAAGCAAAGGCTCAAAGAGAAACGCAAGCGTGGTGAAAAGCCTGAGCATATCCACCGGACGCGCATGGTGCCGAAGCGCGCGGCCGAGCTGGTCGATGGCGGTTCGCTCTTTTGGGTGATCCGCGGCGAGATCGCCTGCCGCCAGCGCATCCGCGATATAAGGCCGTTTCGCGACAAAGAGGGGATTGGCCGCTGCGGTCTGGTGCTCGACCCCAAGGTTGTGTTGGTCGCGCCGCGCCCGTTTCGCGCCTTCCAGGGCTGGCGCTACCTCGCGGCGAAGGATGCTCCGCGCGATCTCGACAAGGCCGCGCCCGGCGCCGGCATGCCGGAAAAAATGCGCCGCGAGTTGCGTGAACTCGGCCTGATGTGAGCCTGCGATCCTGCGTGGCGCAACCTTCGGCGATCACGTAAACTCCGCGGCAACGGCAAATTTGCAGACGCGGAGTGGATAATGATTATCGAAACCCAGGCGGACGTTACCAAAGCGGTGCTCAGCGAATTATCGCGGGCGCCCGATCCGCGCTTCCGTGAAATCATGTCCGCTTTTATTCGCCACCTGCACGATTTCGCCCGCGAGGTGAAGCTGACCGAACAGGAGTTCCAGGCTGCGACCGCTTACATCAATGCGCTGGGCAAGCACACCAACGACAACCACAACGAGGCAGTGCTGATGGCCGGAACGCTCGGTTTCTCCGCACTGGTTTGTCTCCTCAACAACGGCGATCATGGTCAGACCGAAACCGATGCCAGCCAGCTCGGGCCATTCTGGCGGATGAACTCGCCGGTGATGAAGAACGGCGACTCGATCGTGCGCTCCCCGACGCCGGGGCCGGCACTGTTTGTCGATGCTTACTACAGGGACGCGCGCGGCAAGCCAATCGAGGGGGCCGAAGTCGATGTATGGCATTCCTCGCCGGAGGGCTTTTACGAGAATCAGGATCCGGTCCAGTCGGACATGAACCTGCGCGGCAAGTTCTTCACCGACTCTGAAGGTCACATGAGCTTTCGCAGCGTAAGGCCTGCCGGATATCCAATCCCGGTCGATGGCCCGGTGGGCGACCTGCTGCGCGCCCAAGGACGACACAACATGCGCCCGGCGCATCTGCATTTCCTGGCTTACAAGCCGGGCTACAAGACACTCGTTTCGCAAATCTATCCGCCTGACGACAAGTACATCGACAGCGACGTGCAGTTTGGCGTCACCCGACATCTGCTAGGCAAGTTTGTCCGTCACGATAATGGGCCGGCACCGGCGGCCGACGTCAAAGCGCCATGGTACTCGCTGACGCACAATTTCGTCATGGAAGCCGGCACCGCGCGGCTGCCGAGAGCGCCGATTACCGGAAAGGCCGCCGGCGAGCGGCCACAGATTCCGCATCTCGAACCGGCCTGACGTTTTTACGCTGCCGAAGCCTGCGGCAAAGCAGGCGTGGAAAAACAACTACAAGCAAATGACACGGGGAGGCGAACGAGATGTTGCGGAGAACGATACTGAAGGGCGCGGCGGTCACTGCCGCGACGGCACTGTTTGGCCGCCAGGCCAGCGCTGACGAAGTCCTCAAGATGGGGATCAGCATCCCCCTGACCGGTGTGGGCTTCAACGCGGTGGGGCGGCAGCTGCAGGCCGCGATCAAACTTTATATGCAGCAACACGGCAGCGTCGTAGCCGGGCGAAAGCTCGAACTCACCATCCGCGACGATGGCGGTGTCGCCGACAATGCGCGGCGCATTGTCCAGGACATGATCGTCAACGAGAAAGTGGGCCTTATCGGCATCGGAACCACGCCAGCCGGTTTGGCCATCGCTCCGCTCGTAACCGAGGCGAAGATTGCGACCCTGGTCTTAAGCTCCGGCGCCTCGATTACGGTGACGAAATCGCCCTACATGTTTCGGGCCGGGTTTCTGGTTGGTCAGCAATCGTGGATCATCGCAGAATGGGCTTTCAAGAACGGCAGCAAGCGCGTCGTCACCCTAGTCAATGACTGGGCTCCGGGAATTGAAGCGGAGACCGCGTTCAAGAAGCGTTTTACCCAGGCTGGCGGCGGCATCATCGAATCGATCCGTATCCCGCTTGCCAATCCCGACTTCGCGCCGTACTTGCAGCGCATCCGCGACATCAATCCCGACACCGCATTTATCTATTTCCCAGGTACGCAGGCCGGTATTTTTGCCAAGCAGTTCGCCGAGCGCGGCCTGGCGAACTCAGGGATCAAGGTCATCGGACCGGGCGACCTGACCGACGACGACGATCTCAATACGATGGGCGATCAGATGCTCGGCATGATCACGTCCGGGTCCTACTCGGCCGCGCACGATTCAGCTCTGAACAAGGCCTATGTTGCCGCGTTCGAGAAGGCGAGCGGCTTTCGCCCGGACTTTGTCTCGGTCGGCGGTTATGACGGCATGCACCTGATTTACGAAGCCCTCAAGAAGACCAACGGCAATACCGACGGCGATGGTTTGCTCGCAGCGATAAAGGGCATGGCGTGGGAAAGCCCGCGCGGCCCGATCTCGATCGATCCGCAGACCCGCGACATCGTGCAGAACATTTATATCCGCAAGGTCGAGAAGGTGAATGGACAGCTCTACAACGTCGAGTTTGCTACCTATGAGGCGGTGAAGGATCCGCTGAAGCCCGGGGCGAAGTGAACGGAATCGCAGGCGTTAGACCGCAACATTGTCGATCAGGCGGGTCTTGCCGAGGCGCGCGGCAACGAGAAGCCGGATCGGTTGGTGTTTGGCTGACGTTACCGGCGCCAGTGTCTTCGCGTCGCGGGCTTCCAGATAGTCGACCACAAAGCCTGCCGCGGCGATTGCCGTGCGGCCCTTCTCGAGCACGCCCGTGATCGCCTTGCCGGCGGCAATTTCCGCCGCGCAGGTGGGGAGCACCTGATAAAGCACAGGCGCCGTCGCGCGCTCCGCCGGCGACAGGTAGCGGTTCCGTGACGACAAGGCGAGACCGTCGGCCTCGCGGACGATTGGCGCGCCGATAATGCGCGATTTCAGGTCGAGGTCGCGCGCCAGCTGGGTCACCACCTTGAGCTGTTGGTAGTCTTTCTCGCCGAAGACTGCGATGTCGGGTTCACATTGAATGAGCAGCTTGGCGACAACGGTGGCGACGCCGGCAAAGAAGTGCGGCCGGTAAGCATCCTCGAGGCCGACTGCCGCTGGGCCTGCCGGCACAACGCGGGAGGCGAAGCCGGGCGGATACATTGTTTCCGCTGTTGGCGCCCAGACCAGATCGGCCTTCAGGTCAGCGAGGGCAGCGAGGTCGGCGGCAAACGTCCGCGGATAAGCCTTGAGGTCTTCGCCCGGTGCGAATTGCGACGGATTGACAAAGATCGACACGATGACGCGATCCGCGCGCCGCTGCGCCAGGCGCACTAAACTGATATGGCCGGCGTGCAACGCCCCCATGGTCGGCACCAGCGCAATTTTGTCGCGCTGCGCGCGCCAAACAGCGAGCGTGCGTTTGAGCGCTTTCAAGGTGCGGATCGTGCGTGGCCGGCGCTGCTTCGATCCAGAGCTATGTTTCGTCATGCTTTGCCGTGCGAGCGCTCGCGGAGCGCATTCGTCGCGCACTCTGCGCTTAACGATTAGCTTAAGCCGCCCGATTCGGGCGTTGCCTTTTCGCAAATAACCGGGCCGCAACGGCATCGCCAGCCCATTGCGCCGGTTGCGCGCGGGGGCCACCTTTATGGCGAGGTTCTGGACCCCTTGCCGCGAAGAACTGTCCGATGAGCAACGACCGGGCCGTCGACGCCCCGGCGCCAAGCCAGGAGAATGCACACCCCGGGACGCCGGACCGGGGAGTTTCTTCGCGCGCGGAGGTCGATGCGTTTCTTGGTCAGGTCAAAGCGCTCGGTCCCGCGGTCAAGGCCGGCGCTCGCGGCCGGCTCGTTTTCGCGCTCGACGCGACCATGAGCCGGCAGCCGACTTGGGATCAGGCTTGTGTGCTGCAAGCCGAGATGTTCCGCGAAGCCGCCGCTGCAGGCGGCCTCGACATCCAGCTCGTTTATTATCGGGGGCTCGCAGAGTGCCGCGCCTCGCCGTGGGTGGCCGAACCGGACCGGCTTGGCGCACTCATGTCGCGCATCGAGTGCCGGGGCGGTCATACCCAGATTGCGAAAGTCCTTGCCCATGCGCGGCGTGAAAACGAAAAGACCAAGATCGGTGCTTTGGTGTTTGTCGGCGACGCCATGGAAGAGTCTCTCGACGATCTGTGCGCCGGGGCCGGCGAACTTGGCCTGCGCAGCGTTCCCGCGTTCATGTTCCAGGAGGGCTACGATCCGGTGTGCGAGCAAGCTTTTCGTGAGCTGGCGCGGCTAACCCGCGGCGCCTACTGCCGGTTCGCGCCGGGTGCCGCACATGAGCTGGGGGAACTGTTACGCGCCGCCGCGGCCTACGCTGCCGGCGGCATGAAAGCCCTTGCCGATCTACAAGCGCGGCATTCAACTGGTGCGGCCAAGCTGCTCGAACAGTTGAAGTAGTCATGCCGCTCATTCTCGGCGTCGTCGTCCTCATCCTGCTGTTGTGGGCGGTCAACGCCTTCTCCAAGGCCGATCCCAAGCAGGCGGCAAAGCTGGTGCGCGGCATCGGCGGCGGTGCTGCGTTGCTCTTTGCCGCATTCCTGCTGTTTCGCGGCGAGATCGGGGTGGCGATTACGGTCGGTGCCTTAGGGCTCGGAATGCTGGGCTGGATTACGTTATGGCCGGCGAACTTCGGCCGCCGCACGCAGAAAAGCACCGGACAGGTCTCGCGGGTGCGTTTGGCATTCCTCGAAATGGAGCTTGATCACGATAGCGGTGCGATGCGCGGACGCATTCTTGCGGGAAAGTACGAAGGTGTCGCGCTCGACGCGCTCGACCCTACGACCCTGATCGGTCTTCTCGGCGAGATCGACGGCGACAGCCGTCAGCTATTGATGGCGTATCTTGACCGCCGGCAGCCCCGCTGGCGTGAAAACGCGGAGGGTGATGCGGCACCGGGGGACCGCACTGGCGCGGCGCCCAGCGGCAAAATGACGGAACAGGAGGCTTATCAGATCCTTGGCCTTCAGCCCGGAGCGACCGCTCAGGACATTGGGCGCGCTCACCGGTTCCTGATGAAGAAACTGCATCCCGACCAGGGGGGGTCGACGTACCTCGCCGCCCGCGTCAATGAGGCCAAGGAGGTCTTGCTTCGCCGCCATCGCTGAAATTCCCTACGCAACAACTTTCGCGTGGCACCCTGTCTGTGAATGACGTCCCCTGTGGTGTTCCGGTTGATCCGGAACAGGTTCATTGAAGCGCGTTTTCGAAAACTGATTTTGGTTCCGATCGTTGCCTAGTTCTTCAGCGCCATGCACGCGATCTCGCTACGCTTGAGAAGTTTGCAGGTAGCCTCTGCCGTCGCCTTGTCGAACCCGGCAAAGCGCGCGCGATAATAGGCTTTGTCGCCCTTTTGCACACGCTCGGTGAACGGGTCAGCGGTGGCGAGCATGGCAGGCACCTTGACCTGTGCGGCGCTCAAATGCTGCTTGGCTTCGCCTTCATCCTCGAAAGCGCCGACCTGGATCAACCAATCGCCGTGCCCACGGGACCGGTGCTGAGCCGGCTCAGGGATCGCGAGACCGGTCTTGACCGGTTCCGCTTTGGCCGGGGTGACGATCTGCGCTGGCTCGGTTGACGTGACCACAATGTTGCGTGGTTCTTGCTCTGGTTGAACAATCGGCGCCGCGCGGACTGCGATAGGCGCCGGCGATGCCGGTGCGGGCGCGGCGACCGGGGGAACGGGGGCGAGTGCGGGCATCGGCGCAAGCGAACCCGTCTGCGCCGGGACCGTGCGGTAGGTAATCGTCCTGACCATGACGGGCTGGATAGGGTCGCTGGACCCGGCCGTCTGAGCGGTCGTGGTGCCCGTGATTGTCATGTCCGCTCGCTGCGGGAGCGCCGCTTGCGTTCGGGCAAGTGGTGGAGGCTGCGGCTCGCTGTGCGGTTCGGATTTTTCCACGATTGGCGGTGCAATATGGCGCAGGCTGGCCTCTCTGATGTGGGCGCCAATCAATACGCGCATGCGCTCGTCGCGTGCCGAAGCCGAATGTCCGCCGAGCACGACAGCGACGATGTAGCGGCCGTCGCGGTGCACCGAGGTGACGAGGTTAAACCCCGAGGCGCGGGTGTAGCCGGTTTTGATGCCGTCGACTCCGCCGACTTCGCCGAGCAGATGGTTGTGATTGCGCATCTCCCGGCCGTGGTAGACGAACTCCGGCGTGGAGAAATATTTGTAGTAGCGCGGAAACCGCTCCTGGATCGCGCGGCCGAGCAGCGCCTGGTCGCGCGCGGTGGTAATCTGGTTATCGTCCGGCAAGCCGGAGGCGTTCACGTAGGTCGTGCGGCTCATGCCAAGCGCGCGAGCCTTTTGCGTCATCAGCCGGGCGAACTCAGCTTCGTCGCCGGCGAGGTTCTCGGCGATCGTTACGGCGGCGTCATTCGCTGACTTCGTGACGACGGCTTTAATCGCGTCGTCGACGACAATGGTCTGACCGGGCCTCAAGCCGAGTTTGGTTGGCGCCTGCTGTGCAGCATGCTCGGACACCTTGAGCTGAGTGTCGAGACGGATCTTGCCGGCCTCGAGCTGCTCGAACAGCAGGTAGAGCGTCATGATCTTGGTGAGCGATGCAGGATGACGAGGCGCGTCGGCGTTGGTCGCATTCAGGACGTCGCCACTGTTGCCGTCGACGACGATCGATGCAAACAGCGGCGAATAGCTTTCGGTGTCGGCGCGATGATGGGATCTGGCCGCTTCGCGGATGAGCAGCACGCGGTAGCGATGGCGGTATCCCGCGTCGGCCGGATTGGTGGTGATGGTGAAAGCCGCTGCCATTGCGGCAAGAGCCAAGACGCAAAAGCGAAGCCAGTCCCGGGCTTCAGAACGCACGCCACTCATTAACTCACCCCGTCCCTGACGCACGGAACTCCCAGAAGGAGCCACCCCTGTTCGGCTCCTTGGGGTCTGCCCCTCCTAGGCGGTGAGCGGCCGGCTCGGTCCCGGACGCCCTCGCTGGCGAGGTACTTTCCCAAATCAACGAACGGCCGTCACGCGGACGGCACGTTTGCACACGCTAGGTGAACGCCATTGCGAAAGCGTTAACCTCACTGGGCACGACCCGGCGTACCGGTTCCGCCGCTTAATTGTGCAATGCATTTGATCCCAGTTGTATTTTTTGTGCAGTGCACTATTATAGACTTGCCGTGGAAGGCCTTTTTGAGGCGGAAGGGCCCGGCAATATTTTTAACCGTTAACGCCGGGCAGCGTTCAGTCTGCCGGGAGGACATTATGAACCCTGATCAGATGCAAAAGATGAGCAAGGACAGCATGGATATGGCCATGGCCTCTTTTGGTACATGGACCAAGAACGCGCAGGCCATCGCGACCGAGGTTGCGGACTACTCGAAGAAGTCGTTCGAGGGCTCGGCGGCTGCGTGGGAGAAGCTCCTGGGCGCCAAGAGCCTCGAGAAGGCGATGGAAGTGCAGAGCGAGTACCTCAAGTCGTCGTATGAGGATTTCGTCGCCCAGTCGACCAAGCTCAGTGAGCTTTATGCCGATCTCGCCAAGGAGGCTTACAAGCCGTTCGAGGGCGTGATGGGTAAAGCGTCTGGGATGAAGTGACGTTGGTTCTTGCCGCGCGAGGGCGATTTCTATTCGGCCTCGCGCCGCGGGTTGTAGTAGTCGCGCTTTAGAGTGCTGGCGTGTCGCCTGACCGCGCCGTCTGACACGTCTTAGTCCGGTACGAAGTCCTGATCGCGTTCGCGCAGCGGTTGGCGCGGTGTACGGGGTCGACCATGTTGGTCTCCCTGTCGCTCCGTCGCGATAAATAAGCGAACGTCAGGTTGGCACCGAATGTGCGCGCGACACCCGTCGTGGCGGCCCCTATTCAAGTGGTTGGCGGACACGGAACGTGCAGGCCAGCTACGCGGTTCTGTGGGGGTGTCTGCCGTACCGATCTGGAAAGCACGCGATTCCGTATTTATGATAGGCTGCATGGAGGCAGGTTTGACGTCCTCGCGGAGGGGGTAGTCGGATTGCCGTTCGCAACGGGTTAAACGATAGACGAAGCAATGCTACCGAGGGGCAACGCCAGCACACACTATCCGGCCCGCGCAGCGGACGATGACCGCAAGCGCAAGAGCGATCAGGGCGGTCCGGGAACGGCGGTCATTACCAAGACGCGGCCGCAGACCAAACGGCCGAACCTTTATCGCGTGCTGTTGCTCAACGATGACTACACGCCGATGGAGTTCGTGGTTCATGTGCTCGAGCGCTTTTTCAATAAAGACCAGGAAGCGGCGCATCGGATCATGATGCACGTGCACCAGCACGGCATCGGCGAATGCGGCGTCTTCACTTACGAGGTCGCCGAGACCAAAGTGACGCAGGTCATGGACTTTGCACGCAAACATCAGCATCCTTTGCAGTGCATCATGGAGAAGAAGTGATTCCGGGCGGAACGGCTACTACAAAGGAAGTGAGACACTGAATGCCCACGTTCTCGCGCAGTCTTGAACAATCGCTCCACCGGGCCTTGGCGCTGGCCAATGAGCGCCACCACGAATACGCCACGCTCGAACACCTCCTGCTCGCGCTGATCGAAGATCAGGACGCCGCAGCAGTGATGCGGGCGTGCAATGTCGATCTCGACAAGCTGCGCCGCAGTCTGGTCGCTTATCTCGAATCGGAGCTTGACAATCTCGTTACCGACGGGGCCGAAGATTCGAAGCCGACCGCCGGCTTCCAGCGTGTCATCCAGCGCGCGGTCATCCACGTCCAGTCATCCGGCCGCGAGGAAGTGACCGGCGCCAACGTGCTGGTCGCGATCTTCGCCGAACGCGAAAGTCACGCCGCGTACTTCCTGCAGGAGCAGGACATGACGCGTTACGACGCGGTCAATTACATCAGCCACGGCATCGCCAAGCGTCCCGGTATGTCGGAAGCCCGGCCGGTCCGCGGCTCCGACGAGGAAACGGATGCCAAGAGCGGGGACGAGCCGAAAAAGAAGGGCGATGCGCTCGACGCCTATTGCGTGAACCTCAACAAGAAGGCCCGTGAAGGCAAGATCGATCCGCTGATCGGCCGCGATGCCGAGATCAGCCGAACCATTCAGGTGCTCTGCCGCCGCTCCAAGAACAATCCGCTGTTTGTCGGCGACGCCGGTGTCGGCAAGACCGCCATTGCCGAAGGGCTGGCGCGGCGCATCGTTCATGGCGAAGTGCCCGATGTGTTGCGCAACGCAACCGTGTTTGCGCTCGATATGGGAACGCTGCTTGCCGGCACGCGCTACCGCGGTGATTTCGAAGAACGGCTCAAGCAGGTCATTAAGGAGCTTGAGGCCTATCCCGGCGCGATCCTGTTCATCGACGAAATCCACACTGTGATCGGCGCCGGCGCCACCTCCGGCGGCGCCATGGATGCGTCGAACCTGCTCAAGCCCGCGCTATCGTCCGGCACAGTGCGCTGCATTGGCTCGACGACCTACAAGGAATACCGGCAGTATTTCGAGAAGGATCGGGCGCTGGTCCGCCGGTTCCAGAAGATCGATGTCAACGAGCCGTCCGTGCCCGACGCGATCGAAATCCTCAAGGGCCTCAAGCCCTATTTCGAGGACTATCACAAGCTCAGATACACCAACGAGGCGATCAAGGCGGCGGTCGAATTGTCGTCACGCTACATCCACGACCGCAAGCTGCCCGACAAGGCTATCGATGTGATCGACGAGTTGGGCGCGGCGCAGATGCTGTTGCCGGAAAGCCGGCGCAAACGCACCATCGGCATCAAGGAGATCGAAACGACGATCGCCACCATGGCCCGGATCCCGCCGAAGGCGGTATCGAAGGACGACGCCGAGGTGCTCCGCCATCTGGAGGAAACGCTCAAGCGCGTCGTTTATGGTCAGGATAAAGCCATCGAGGCGCTGGCTGCTTCCATCAAGCTTGCGCGCGCCGGCTTGCGCGAACCCGAGAAGCCGATCGGCTGCTATCTGTTCTCCGGCCCGACCGGTGTCGGCAAGACCGAAGTGGCGCGGCAGCTTGCCGCCACGCTCGGCGTCGAAATCATCCGCTTCGACATGTCGGAATACATGGAGCGTCACACCATATCGCGGCTGATTGGTGCGCCGCCCGGCTATGTCGGCTTCGATCAGGGCGGCCTGCTGACTGACGGTGTCGACCAGCATCCGCATTGCGTGCTGCTGCTCGACGAAATCGAGAAGGCGCATCCGGATCTGTTCAACGTGCTGTTGCAGATCATGGATCACGGCAAGCTGACCGACCATAACGGCAAGCAGGTCGATTTCCGTAACGTGATCCTGATCATGACTACCAATGCCGGCGCCGCCGACATGGCCAAGGCCGCGTTTGGCTTCACGCGCAGCAAGCGTGAGGGCGACGATATGGAGGCGATTACCAAACTGTTCGCGCCGGAGTTCCGCAACCGGCTCGACTCGATCATCACCTTCGCGCATCTGTCCGAAGAAGTGATCGCGATGGTGGTCGAGAAGTTCGTCCTCCAGCTCGAGGCGCAACTCGCCGATCGCGACGTGACCATCGAGCTCACCGACGAGTTGTCGAAATGGCTGATTGCGAACGGCTATGACGAGCTGATGGGCGCCCGGCCGATGGCGCGGGTGATCCAGGAGTACATCAAGAAGCCGCTGGCCGATGAGGTGCTGTTCGGTCGCCTGAAATCGGGCGGCCACGTGCGCGTTGTCGTCACCACCGATGAGAACGGCAAGACCAAGCTCGGGTTCGAGTATCCCGAAGGGCCGGTCAAGCCGCGGCCGGAAAAGCTGCCCGAGCCGCGCCGTGCCAAGAAGCGAAGGTCATCGCCGCGACGCAAGCCGCCGGGCGGACCCGGTGGCAACTCACCGCCACGCCGCGGCTCGGTGCCGAAGGTGCCGCTGGTCAAGGCCTGACGGCCAGATCCACTACCTCATCCTGAGGTGCCCGCGCTTTGGCGCGGGCCCCGAAGGACGGCCGCGGTCAATCAGTGCGCCGGACGGCGGTGTAATTCGTACGCAAACCAGACCGCAAGCACGGGAAACGCGGCCGCGGTGCCGAGGAATATCGGCACCGCGCCGGCACGATCGATGACGAGCGCACCGACCGCGACACCCGCGGTCTGCCCGAGGTAAAGCGCTGAGGAGAAGATCGAGACCGCGGTGCCGCGGGCTTGCGGCGTCATCTGTGTGGCGATGGTCTGCAGGGTGTTGTGGAACATGTAGAAGCCAAGG
Source organism: uncultured Alphaproteobacteria bacterium (assembly GCA_963791955.1). GTDB lineage: Bacteria > Pseudomonadota > Alphaproteobacteria > Rhizobiales > Xanthobacteraceae > BOG-931. The sequence goes on along the minus strand of CAWBUO010000006.1, from coordinate 673,592 downwards.
CCGATCGCGGTGACCGCGATCGGCGCCAGCCACCAAACGGTCTGAAGCCCAAGCACGATGTAGGCGCCGGTGATGATAAGTCCGCCGGCGACGGGAAGAGCGATTTGGCCCAGTCGTTTCACGAACTGCCGCACCAGCCCGGCATAGATCAATCCGCCGATGCCGAAGAACGCGACCGTAATGCCGATGAGCGTGTAGCTGAGGCCGAAACGAAAGTGCAGGCTTGCGCCGATATAAGCAAACGCGCCCCACGCCAACGCGCCTTCGATGAACGCGATGGCGATGATGATGCGGGCAAACGGATTCGATACGACCGCCGCGTAATTTCCGATGAAGCCTCGGGAGTCGACCGATTTGCCTGATGCGCGGGTCTGCGGATTGATGATGAGTTCCATGACGAGGCCCGCGGCGGCCAGGGCGAACATGGCGGCGAGTGCAAAGAACACATTGCGCCAGCCGAACCAGTCGCCCAGCACGCCGCCGGCGGCCTGCCCGAACAGCTGGCCGAAAATGTAGCCCGATGCATATCGCGCCAGCAGCGGCTGCAGCCGATCGGCCGGCGTCACGTCGCCGAGATACGCCATCGAGACCGGGATGACCCAGCCGACCGCTGCGCCGGTCGCCAGCCGGGCGAGCGCGAGCTGCGGCAGTGTCGAGACGGTGCCGCACACCGCGACCAGTACGGCGGCCAGCACACTGATGATGGCGACGGTGCGATATTTGCCGAAGCGGTCGGCCACCGGGCCGACGACGAACTGAATGGTGCCGTGGGTGATGGCGTAGGCGGTGACCACGATTGCGGCGACGCCGACCGTGGTCTGGAAATCGGTGGCGATTTGCGGCAACAGCGAATCGGTGACGCGCACTTGCGCCTGCGCCGCAAAGCCCGCTGCCGCCAGCAGCAGGATCGAGCGCGTCGGGACTTTCTGCGCCGAGGCGGGCGGAGCGTTGAGGGGCGACAGCACGGCGCGGGTTAACTCTTGGGTCGAGCGGTTGTGCCAAAGCGGCGCAGGAACACCGGCGTTGACAGTGCACGCGGCGCGGGTTTCTTAGGCCACCGCCGCGGCCGCGGATACCCGTTTTCTGGAATGACCGCGTTGCAGTTAAGCGCTGCCGCGCGGCGGAAACACTACGATGACGATTGACAAGACCTATCAGCCCGCCGCCGTCGAAGGCCGCATTTACGCGGTCTGGGAGGACGCTGGCGCCTTCCGCGCCGGGCGCCCCGAGCGCGCCAAAGCCGCGCCGTACTGCATCGTCATTCCGCCGCCCAATGTGACCGGCTCGCTGCATATGGGGCATGCGCTCAACAACACCCTGCAGGACATTCTCTGCCGCTTCGAGCGCATGCGCGGCAAGGACGTGCTTTGGCAGCCGGGCACCGATCACGCCGGCATCGCCACCCAGGCGGTGGTCGAACGCCAGTTGATGGAGCGCCAACAGCCCGGCAGCCGCGAAATGGGCCGCGAGGCGTTCATCAAGCGGGTGTGGGAATGGAAGGCGGAGTCCGGCGGCGCCATTATCGGCCAGCTCAAACGGCTCGGCGCCTCCTGCGACTGGTCGCGCGAACGCTTCACCATGGACGAAGGCCTCTCGCGCGCGGTGGCGAAAGTGTTCGTCGAACTCTATCGCGAAGGCCTCATCTACAAGGATAAGCGGCTGGTCAACTGGGACCTCAAGCTCAAGACGGCTATTTCCGATCTTGAAGTGGTGCAGGTCGAGACCAAGGGCTCGCTCTGGTACATCAAATATCCGGTCGAAGGCAGCGACGAGTTTATCGTAGTGGCCACGACGCGGCCAGAGACGATGCTTGGCGACACGGCCGTTGCGGTCCATCCGGAAAATGAGCGCCTGAAACATCTGATCGGCAAGTTCGCGATCCTGCCGCTGGTCGGCCGTCGCATTCCAATCATCGGTGACGAATACGCCGATCCCGAAAAAGGCTCCGGCGCGGTAAAGATCACGCCGGCGCACGACTTCAACGATTTCGAGGTTTGGCAGCGTCACAAGGATGACGAGCTAAAAGACTACAAACCAGTTAATATTCTTAGTCCAGAGGGTCGCCTTCTTTTATTTCCAAACTTCGATTTTAAAACTCACGTGATCGACGCGTTCATCCTTCAAGTCGATCAAACAATAGCTGATCTAAATGGCGAAGATCGATTTGTCGCACGCAAGAGAATTGTGGCCGCTTTAGAGAAGCTCGATCTGATCGTAAAGATCGAGCAAATCACTCATGCCGTGCCGCACGGCGATCGGTCTGGTGAGGTTGTCGAGCCTTATCTGACAGATCAATGGTACGTCGACGCCAAGACGCTGGCGCAGCCGGCGATCGAGGTGGTGCGCGCGGGCCGCACCGCGTTCGTCCCGCAGCAATGGGAAGGGACGTTCTTCAACTGGATGGAAAACATCCAGCCTTGGTGCATCTCCCGGCAAATCTGGTGGGGCCATCAAATTCCGTGTTGGTACGGTCCGGAAAATCCTACTACCTATGGTACCGAACCGCCCTTTTACGAAGAGAAGTTAGTGGCTCTTTCGGAAGAGGAGGCGCTTGCTCAAGCTCGCGATTTATATCCTGACGGCACAGAGATTTCGATCGCAAGAAGCGACGACGAATTTGTTGAGTGGCAACGAAGCTACATTCTTGGGAACACAACGAAGCAGCCAATAAAACTTCGTCGTGATCCCGACGTGCTCGACACCTGGTTCTCCTCGGCGCTATGGCCGTTCTCGACGCTGGGCTGGCCCGACGAGACGCCGGAACTGAAACGCTTTTATCCGACCGGCGTCCTCGTCACCGGCTTCGACATCATCTTCTTCTGGGTCGCGCGGATGATGATGATGGGGCTGCACTTCATGAAGGAGGCGCCGTTCCCCACGGTCTACATCCACGCACTGGTGCGCGATGCCAGCGGCGCCAAGATGTCGAAGTCGAAGGGCAACGTCATCGATCCGCTGGAAGTGATCGATGAATACGGCGCCGACGCGCTCCGCTTCACGCTTGCCGCTATGGCGGCGCAGGGCCGCGACATCAAGCTCTCGTCCGACCGTGTCGCCGGCTACCGCAATTTCGCGACCAAACTCTGGAATGCCGCACGTTTCGCCGAGATCAACGGCTGCGTAACGGTCGAAGGGTTCGACCCGCGTGGGGCAAAAGAAATTCTGAACCGCTGGATCGCTCACGAAACGGCAAAAACTGCGGCTGAGATTACCGAAGCGATCATCGTGTACCGGTTCAACGATGCAGCGGCTGCTGCGTACCGCTTCGTGTGGAATACCTATTGCGATTGGTATCTCGAACTCGCAAAGCCGTTGCTCACTGGTCCTGATGGCGCGGGAAAAGACGAGACCATGGCCATGGTGGCTTGGGCGCGTGACGAAATCCTAAAGCTCCTGCACCCGTTCATGCCATTCATCACAGAAGAATTGTGGGCGGTCACAGCGTCGACACGGCGTGAAGCGCTGCTTGCTCTCAGCGAATGGCCCTCGCTCAAAGGCATCGGCGACGCAAAAGCGGAGGCCGAGATTGGCTGGGTGATCGATCTCATTACTGCAATCCGTTCGGTACGGGCCGAGATGAATGTCAATGTGCCGCTGCCGCTTGTTATGGTTAGGGTGGGTGATCACATTTGGGACCGGGCCGAGCGCTGGTCTGAATTTATAAAGCGGATGGCGAAAATTTCAGACGTGAGCAGGGCGCCCGCGCATCAGCAAAGTGCGGTGCAACTCGTCGTGCGTGGCGAGGTCGTGGAACTGCCACTTGCCGGCGTGATCGATCTCGCTGCCGAACGCGCGCGGCTCGCCAAGGAAATGGCGAAGTGCGATGCCGACATCGCCCGCGTCGACGCCAAGCTCGGGAATCCCAATTTCGTGGCGCGCGCGCCAGAGGATGTCGTCGAGGAAGAAAAGGAAAAGCGCGACGAGGCCCAGGCGCGCAAGTCCAAGATCGCCGAAGCACTGGAGCGGCTCAAGGGAGCGGCGTAGTCTTCGCGCCCTTGATCCTTCTCAGTCGGGAAATTCCGGTGCCGAAACCCCGTCCATTCGCGCTCGCGCTGCTGCTGCTTTGGCTGATCGGCGTTGCAATGCGTTTGACGATTTTCGCGGTGCCGCCGGTCATTCCGGCGCTGCGCGCGGATTTCAATCTTTCCGGCACCGACATTGGTATTCTTACTGGCCTGCCGGTCATTTTGTTTGCGGCGGCTGCTTTGGCCGGGTCCCGGCTGGTGTCGCGGGTTGGCGCGGTATCGGCCGCCGTGATCGGGCTAGTACTAACGGCGCTTGGCTCGGCGTTGCGCGCCGTTTCGCCGGACGTGCTGACGTTGTTTGCCGCAACCATCGTCACCGGCGGCGGCGTTGCGCTCATGCAACCGGCCGCGCCGACGTTGGTCGGCCGTTGGCTTCCGAACAAGATCGGTCTCGGCACCGGCGTCTATACCAACGGATTAATAGTCGGCGAAATTCTTCCCGTTGCATTGTTCCCGCTGCTGTTTCCGCTCCTCGGCAAAAGCTGGCGTGCGACATTCGTTTGGTGGGCGATACCGATCGCCGCCATCGCGATTTTTGTTGTCGTTGCGGCCCCGCGCGAACAAGGCCGCAAGGTGTTCGTTGAGCAGCGCTGGTGGCCGGCAGTGCCGCTGCGCGACGTTCTGCGCTGGGGTTTCACCTTCGCCAGCGCGAGCGCGCTCTACTACGCCACCAACGCTTTCCTCCCCGGACACCTGACCGAGGTCGGGCGCTCCGATCTCATCAATCCGGCGCTGACGGCGCTCAATTTCGGCCAGCTGCCGGCTTCGCTCATCCTCATCGCATTTTCGCGGTTGCTCGAACGCAGAGCCTGGCCGTTCGTGCTTTCGGGTCTGGTTTCTCTTGGCTGTCTTGGTTTGATCGTGGCGACCAACGATACGCTGCCCGTGATTGCCGGGACGGGAGTGCTGGGATTTGCGATTGGCGCCGCGTTTGCGCTCTGCCTGACGCTGCCGCCGCTTCTGGCGCCGCCGCGGGAGGTAGCGCGCGTGGCGGCGGCCATGTTCACCATCACCTATGCGAGCACCATGCTGATCTCGGTGCTGAGCGGCATCGTGTGGGACTTCGTCGGGGTGGAGCGCTTTGCGTTTATACCGATTGCGCTATCGGCGCTGCCGCTGTTGCTAGTGGCGCCAACGATACGGTTCGACCGTGTTCCAAGTCCCGGCACTGGAGCCGTCTGAGGCTTCGGCTTAAAGTGCGCTCGTAAAGCTGCGATGCGCCGCGGCTTGGAAAAGGCCAGTACATGCTCGATCTCAACAACCGGCCCGGCGGTCCGAATCTGATCGTTACGGCAAAGACTGCGCACAAGGTGCATTTTCTCGATGCCGAGACGCTGACGCTGTCGAAGACCATCGACATGCCGGGCTCCACCCACGAGCTTGCGCTCTCCGCCGACGGGCGCACCGCCTACGGCTCGGTCTACGGCGATGGAATTTTCATCAAACGCGTGAACCCGGACCGGCGCATTGTCGTCATCGACCTGCCGTCGCAATCGCTGACCCGCGTCATTGATCTTGGCGCAACTTACGCGCCACACGGCGTCATGATGGATCAGGCGGGTGCGGTGTGGTGCTCGGGCGAGCTCGGCAACGCCGTGCTGGTGATTGATCCCACCACCGACAAGGTGCAGCGGATCGATGTCGGCAGCACCGCGCATTGGGTCGCGATCAGCCATGCGACCGGCAAGGCGTTTGTTTCGGTCAAGACCACAGATGTGATCGTGGTCGACGTCGACCGCCGCGCCGTCGTCGATCGCATCAAGCTGCCGCAAGTGACCGAAGGGCTCGCCATTTCGCCCGACGGCGCCACGCTTTACGTGTGCGCGCAGACGGCGCGCGAGTTCTATGCGATCGACGCGCGCAGCCACGCCGTGCAGCAAACAATTGCGATCGACGAAGCAAACCCGATCAATCCGCAAATGCGGCGTGTGCGCGTATCGCCGGATAATCGCTACGTTGTGGTGTCGTCCAACAAGGGAGAGCACGCCGCCATCTACGCCGCCGATGGATTGAAGCGGATCGCATCGTTTCCGACCAAAAAGAGCCCGATGGGTTTTGGCTTCGCGCCCGACGGCGAGCACGCCTATCTGTGCTGCCACGATGACGCAGAGGTATTCGAGTTTGAACTGAAGACCGGCAAGATCACGCGGACATTTCCGACCGCAGCCGGTTGCGAATTCATCGTCGCGTATCACTGACGGTCCTTGTGCGGATTTTTCTTGCCGGAGCGGGCGGCGTGATCGGACGGCGGCTGACGCCGCTGCTGATTTCCGCCGGCCACGCCGTCACCGGCACGACGCGATCTGCCGCGAAAGCGGACGACCTGAAGGCCGGCGGCGTCGAACCGGTTGTCGTCGATGTTTTCGATAAGGATGCGCTGCGGGATGCGGTCGTCCGGGCGCGGCCGGATGTGGTCATTCACCAACTGACCGATCTGCCGCAAGTCAACGACCCCGCGCACCTCGCCGATTGGCTGGCGCGCAATTCCCTTCTGCGCATCGAAGGGACGGCCAATCTGGTGGCGGCGGCCGAGGCGGCCGGCGCCCGCCGGCTGATCGCTCAGAGCATCGCTTTTTCCTATGCAGACGGCCCTGAGCCGCATGGTGAGAGCGACCCGCTGGTCTCGGCCGAGGGTGAAGGACCCGGTGTGATCTCGGCGCGTGGCGTTCGCGCCCTGGAGGATGCCGTGCTCAATGCACATGGGATCGACGGGGTCGTGCTGCGCTACGGGCGGCTGTACGGTCCCGGCACCTGGAACACCCCCAACGCGCGGGCGCCGCTGCACATCGACGCCGCTGCGCATGCTGCGCTGCTTGCCGTCACCCGCGGATCGCCCAACATTTACAACATCGCTGAAGCCGACGGTGCGGTGAAGATCGACAAGGCGCGGCAAGAATTGGGGTTCGATCCGGCATTTAGGCTCCAGACTTAGCAGCGGCTGGAAAGGGCTTGCTGAGAAACCTGGACCCCTTCAGTCCATAACGCCAAGGCAAGTCCACTGCCTTGGTGATGCCGATGCGCACGCCGGTTACCACTTCCACCAGATCGGAACGGGCAAAAAGTTCAAAGGGCGGCTTGTCTAGTCGGAGCCCGCCGTCGGCGCCGGTAATGCGTAGCGCCTCGCAAAGACGACCGGGCCCGGAGCAGAGCAGCCTGGCATCGCTTACGCCGCGCCGCCGGCGCATGGCGGGAAGCCCGGCGGTCGGCTCGATGGCGCGGATCAGCACGGCGCTGGCGGAGCCCTTGGGCTCACAGACGAGATTCAGGCACCAGTGAATGCCGTAGGAGCGATAGACGTAGGCATAGCCCGCCGGACCGAACATGACCGCGTTGCGGCTGGTCGGGCCGCGAAAACTGTGCGCCGCAGGGTCGGTGTGGTCGTAGGCCTCGAGCTCCACAATGCGTCCGCCAACGCCATCGAACAAAAGGGTGGCGCCGATCAGATCGGCGGCGACCTTGTGAACACTTCGGCTGAAAAAGCTTCGGGTTAGGCGCCGTGGCATCGGCGCATCGTCGCAGGCCGGGTGACTTATAGTAAATCGGCAATTAAGTTCAGTTGGCTCTCCAGCAAAAATCTGTGGCCGCAGCGCAACAGGCAGGGAACATTTGACCATGCCGCACTGCACGCGTCCAAAGCGCCGCTTTTTGGCCATACGATTTTTCGACACGATAGTTGCGTGTCCGTCAGGGCTGGCGGGACAGGTTGTTGCGGCACTTTCGATTTTTAGGGCGGCTTTGCGTCCCTGAAGTCGGAAGGGGGGCGAGGGGGCCGGTTAGGCCCGCAAGTGTTCGATGGATGCCAAGACCAATTTGAAATTGCGGCTGCCGAGCCGGCACGCCACCGAAGGGCCTGAGCGAGCGCCGCACCGCGCGTTCTATTACGCGATGGGTTTGACCAAAGAGCAGATCCATCAGCCTTTCGTCGGCGTCGCGACCTGCTGGAATGAAGCCGCTCCTTGCAACATAGCGCTGATGCGCCAAGCCCAGGCGGTCAAGATGGGCGTTGCCGCGGTCGGTGGTACACCGCGCGAGTTCTGCACCATCACGGTGACTGACGGTATCGCGATGGGGCACGGCGGCATGAAGGCGTCGCTGCCGTCGCGCGAAGTCATTGCCGATTCCATTGAGTTGACGGTACGCGGCCACTCCTACGACGCTGTGGTCGGCGTTGCCGGATGCGACAAGTCGCAGCCCGGCATGATGATGGCCATGTGCCGGCTGAACGTGCCGTCGATCTTCATCTATGGCGGCTCGATCCTGCCCGGCACCTTCAAGGGGCGGCCGGTTACCATTCAGGACGTCTACGAGGCGGTCGGCAAACATTCGGTCGGCGCCATGTCGGATGCCGATCTCGATACGCTTGAGCAGAACGCGTGTCCTTCCGCGGGGGCCTGCGGCGCGCAATTTACCGCCAACACGATGGCGACCGTATCGGAAGCCATCGGGCTCGCTTTGCCGTATTCGGCCGGAGCGCCGGCGCCGTACGAAATCCGCGACAAGTTCTGCATGCTGGCGGGTGAGATGATTATGGATCTCATCGTCAAGAATATCCGCCCGCGCGATATCGTAACCCGAGAGGCGCTGGAGAACGCGGCGGCGGTTGTCGCGGCAACCGGCGGCTCGACCAATGCGGCGTTGCACCTGCCGGCGATCGCCCACGAGTGCGGGATCGCCTTCGATCTGTTCGACGTCGCCGAAGTCTTCAAAAAGACACCTTACATCGCGGATTTGAAACCGGGCGGCCGTTATGTCGCCAAAGACATGTTCGAGGCTGGCGGCGTGCCGTTGTTGATGAAGACGCTGCTCGATCATGGCTTCCTGCATGGCGACTGCGTGACCGTCACCGGCCGCACGATTGCTGAGAACCTCAAATCGGTGAAGTGGAATAAAGATCAGGATGTGGTTCATCCGGCCGACAAGCCGATGCTGCCCACCGGCGGCGTTGTTGGTCTCAAAGGTAACCTGGCACCCGATGGCGCCATCGTTAAGGTTGCCGGGATGGAGCGCTTGCATTTCTCCGGACCGGCGCGCTGCTTCGATGGCGAGGAAGCCTGTTTCGAGGCGGTGAAGAACAGGACGTACAAGGAAGGCGACGTGCTGGTGATCCGATACGAGGGACCCAAGGGCGGCCCCGGCATGCGCGAGATGTTGTCGACAACGGCGGCGCTCTACGGTCAGGGCATGGGCGATAAAGTCGCCCTGATCACCGACGGCCGTTTCTCTGGCGCTACGCGCGGCTTCTGCGTCGGTCACGTTGGACCTGAGGCGGCGGTCGGCGGTCCGATCGCGCTTATTCGCGATGGCGACATCATCGAGTTAGACGCGGAAAAGGCCATCCTCGACGTCAAGTTGAGCAAGAGCGAGCTCGACCGGCGTGCACGGGAATGGAAGCCGCGCGATGAAGAATTCACGTCCGGCTATTTGTGGAAATACGCCCAGCAGGTCGGGTCGGCGCGCAATGGCGCGGTTACCCATCCCGGCGGGGCTGTTGAGAAAGCGTGCTATGCGGACATCTGAGAAAATGACGCGGTTCGCCGCAAGTGGCCTGCTGGTCGCTGCGATTGGCGGGCTTGGACTCGGACTTGTGTCCGGACCGGCTTTCTCCTTCGATGGGACAACCACACCAAACACGGCTTTGCTTTCACCGAGCGACGGATTGCGCGGCCCAGGCGCGGTGCCGGATGGCGGAGAAAAAGCCAAAGCACTGACTGCTCTTCAATACGCCGCCGATCAGGGTCACGTCGCGGCACAATGGAAGGTCGGGCGGATGTATGCGGCCGGCGACGGCGTCCCCCGGGACGACCAGCGGGCGTTTGCCTATTTCAGCCGGATCGCCGATGCGCATCCTGACGAGACGCCGGGCACCGCGCAGGCGCGGATCGTCGCCAATGCCTTCGTCGCGCTCGGGCACTACTATCTTACTGGTATTCCCAACTCGACTGTCATGCAGGACACGGCGCGCGCCCGCGAGTTGTTCGGCTACGCAGCGTCGTATTTCGGCGATGCCGACGCGCAGTATCAGCTCGGTCGCCTCTATCTCGACGGTACGCCGAGCAATCCACACCAGGCGGCCCGCTGGCTGCTGCTTGCCGCGACCAAAGGTGATTGCCGCGCCGAGGCGGCGCTGGGTGACCTGCTGTTTCAGGGCGTGAGAGTGCCGCGGCAGGCGGCGCGCGGCCTGATGTGGCTCACTTTGAGCAAGGACTGCGCTAGTTCCGATGAAGCCTGGGTTAAGCCGCTCTACGACAGCGCCTTTCACCGCGCCACCGACGATGAGCGCGCCATGGCGCTGGTCTATCTCGAAGGTTGGCTGACGGGCCGCAGAGATTAGCCGGAGCCGCCAAGCCGGTACGTGGGTCCGGTGCGCGGGTCATCTCTCAAAGCGTATAAGCGGTGCGGAAGCCGCCCCAGTGTTTGCCAAACACGCGGATCGGCGCGTCAACCTCGCGCACGATGATGGTCACGCCATTGCCCATGTCTCGCGGATAGACCTGAATAAGGTAGGGACGCACATTGCGCCCGGAGGCGAGGCCGGCGCGGTCGTCAAAGATCCGGCGATTGCGTGAGTTCGCCGTATTCCAAACCGTCTCACCCGGCCGCTGCGGCAAGGAATATTTGCGATTGTGGACCGGCAAGTAGCCGTTGCGATCGACTGTCGCGCAAAAAACCATCCGCGCATCGCTTGCAAGCAACGGCTCCTGGATCGGTGGCAGCACCTCCTCCAACGTCGAAAGAAACCGGGTCCGATACTGCTGCGGATCGGTGCCCTCGATTGCGATGTAGTCGTTGTCAAACAGGTCGGCGCGGCTTAGCGCTCCCGCTTCGGTGAGGCCTTCGAAGCGCCGCGAGATATCGTTTGCGGCGTCGACCGCGCGTGAAATGATTTCGCGGTTCTCCTCGCGGATCGAAGCAAGTTTTCGTTCCAAATTCGCGCGCGCGCCTGAACCCATTTCCATAAATTCGAGGTGCAATCCAAGCGCTGACTTGTTGGCGACGCGAACGCGGGTCGCGCCGATGCCGTCGATCGTCGCCTCCAGAATGACGCCCGCAACGATCGACTGATGATCATCGACGCGGACCAGAGCGCCGCCCTCCGAAATATCGGCGGTTCGACCGTGAATGACGCGGCCGTTCGTCCGAAGCTCAACACCGATTTCGCAGGGCAGGCGGTCATGCCGCCTGCGATCCCCGGCCTCGCTTTGACGCAAGAATATCGTCGTCCGCGTCTTGAGCTTTTCGGCGAGTCCGATAACGCTTTTTCCGTGTTGCTCCACGGATTTCCCGTGGGCATTTGCGCCCATCGCAGCGTCGCGGATTTCGGAAGCACCTTCTGATACGGAGTCGGCAAAACGCAGCGTTTCGGTTGCGCCACGTGCGACGTTTGTCGTTGCGTTGCCCTGCTGTTGCACTGCGACTGCCACCTCGGCGAACAGCGGCCGCAGCACCTTGATCACATCGGTGATCTGCTGCACCGCCTTAAAGCAGGCCGCGGCGTCGCTCTGCAGTGCATCGATCCTCTGCGCGATCTCTTCCGTTGCCGACTGCGTTTCTTGCGAGAGCTTCTTCACTTCGGCCGCGACAACCGCAAAGCCGCGGCCGGCTTCGCCTGCGCGGGCTGCTTCGATGGTCGCGTTGAGAGCGAGCAAATTGGTCTGACGGGCAACCGCGGAGATTAGGCTCAAGACGTGACTGATCTGGGTCGACGAATTCTTGAGCCCATCGACGCCGCGTGCCGCCAGTTCGGCGGATTCATTAGCCTCGCCGGTGAGATCGTCGGCTTTGCGCACCTGAAATCCGATATCGCCAGAGGAGCGCGCCAGTTCCTCGATCGCTGCGGCCAACTGGGTGAGATCGCGACTTGCGGTGCCGGATTGCTGGACAAGGCTGTCGGTCTTTTGGGTAATCCTGAACGTGGCGGTTGCGGAATCTTCGGCTTCGCGGCACACCAGCTCACACGCGCGATGGACCAGGCCGATCATGGCGCCCAGGTCGGATTCCAGAAGATCGATAGTTTCATGGATGCCGTCGGCCGCTGCCGTGCGATCCGTCTCAGCCGGGGTTTGCAACGCTTCCGGCTCCGCCGCTCGGTCCACATTTTCCCGGCGTTTTAGAGGGAGCCATCGCATTCGAGGGTCGACGCTTCGTGACGCCGACGCACTCTCCACCCGCATAATGAATATAGGGTTAAGTCAGTCTGCGGGCGGTGGAACTTGGCCGGGAACGGTTCGACTAATGTGCCCGCTCAATCGCCAAATCGACCCAGACCGGCACGTGGTCCGACGGCTTTTCCCAGCTTCGGACGTGGCGGTCGATGCCGAGTTCGGTGACGTAATCTGCAGCTTCAGGCGACAGCAGGACGTGGTCGATGCGGATACCGTTGTTCTTCTGCCAGGCGCCAGCCTGGTAATCCCAGAACGTATAAAGTCCCGGCTCTTCGCTGGTCGCGCGCACCGCGTCGGTCAGTCCGAGATTGATCAGCGACTGAAACGCCAAACGCGTTCGTGGCAGGTACAGCGCGTCGCCACGCCAGGCTTCGGCGTTGCGTGCGTCGATGGCCGTCGGAATGACGTTGTAATCGCCGGCTAGGATCAGCGGCTCCTGCAGGGACAGCCGTTCACGCGCGTAATCAAAGAGCCGCTTCATCCAGCTGATCTTGTACGAATATTTGTCGGTATCGGGTGGATTGCCATTGGGCAGGTAAATGCTTGCGATCCGCATGGCGCCCTTCGCCGTCGATACCACCGCTTCGATAAAGCGTGCGTGATCGTCGGAATGGTCGCCGGGCAGGCCGATAGTCACCTCGTCGAACGGAAATTTTGACAGCACCGCAACGCCATTGAAGGTCTTTTGCCCGTGGACCGCGAGGTTATAGCCAAGGGCCTCGAACGGCTCGCGCGGAAACGCATCGTCGACGCATTTGGTCTCCTGCATGCAGACGATGTCGGGCTGGCGCTCGGAGAGCCATGCCAGCGCCCCGTCAAGGCGCTGCTTGATCGAATTGACGTTCCAGGTCGCGATGCGCACGGGCTGGCGCCTTGCCATTTACCGGAGATCTAGCAGGCTGCGGAAAAAGTCGCCATCGAGACGATTTGAACTTTTGTTGGGTGCCGGATTGGAAGGCGATTTCGCGGTTGATGGGGCCGATCGCAACGGTTCGCCAGTCGCGCTGGCGCGGGCGGTCGCCGTGCGGCGGCTCATGTGCCGCCCAGCAGCTTGGGTATTCGCACCAGATCGTAGGCGATGATAGCGAACAAGAAGACGGCCCGCACTTTGTCGAGGCCGCGAACCTTGACCTGAGCCACGCCGCCCGTGGTCTTGATCCAGCCGAACACTTCTTCGATGCGTTTGCGGCAACGCTGACTGATGGCATAGCCGGGATGGCGTAGCGTGCGTTGATCGATGGCGGTCTTGCGCCGCTTTCCGGTCTTGGTCAGATGGCCGTCGATGGCGATGTGAGGCGTGACTTTGCGCTCACGCAAGGCCTGCACGAAGCTCTCGACATCGAAGCCCTTGTCGCCGCCGACAGTGATCCGCCGGTTGCCAGACCGGCGGCCGTCGATCAGGTCGAGGGCGGTGGCGCGTTCCGCGGTGCCGGTCGCCTGCGTGACATCGCCGGTGACGGCGAGCCCGTTGCGGTTCTCCATCAGAACGTGGCCCATGTAGCACAATCGGCTCTCCTGTCCGTCGCCCTTGCGATAGAGCTTGGCATCGGGATCGGTGGTGCTGCGATGGGTCTCGTTTGAGCGCGTCTCCTTGTGGAAGTTGCGTTCGGCGTTGCGCCCGCCTTCGGGTGGCGAGCCCGAACCGTCTTTGGGGCGGAAGCTCTTCATCGATGCCCAAGCATCCAGCAGCGTTCCGTCCACCGAGAAGTGATCGCTCGACAGCAGTTGCATCACCTTCGGCAGCGCCAACAGGCTTGCCAGAAACTCGCGCGCCACGTCCGCCTCAAGCAGCCGGTCGCGGTTCTTCGTGAACACCGTCGGGTCCCAGACCACATCGTCCATCGAAAGTCCGACGAACCAGCGAAACAAAAGATTATAGTCGATCTGCTCCATCAACTGGCGTTCCGAGCGTACCGTGAAGAACGCCTGCAACAGCGTCGCCCGCAGCAGATACTCGGGTGGGATCGACGGCCGTCCGATCTGCGAGTAAAGCGCGTCGAACCGCTTCGACAGCCCCGCAAGCGCCTCGTTCACCAGCGCCCGGATCGCCCGCAGCGGATGATCCTTGGCGATCCGATCCTCCAACCGCAGATACGAAAAAAGCCCTTCCGACCCTCGTTCCTCGCCGCGCATGGCAAATCGCCTCCGTCGCCTCAAAACGACGGAATCACGATCATACCTTGCTGTCGAGACAGTTTTTCAGCAGCCTGCTAAAGCGCGAAGCTCGTGCCGCAGCCGCAGGATGCGGTCGCCTGCGGATTCTGCACCTTAAAGGCCGATCCGATCAGGTCATCGACAAAGTCGATCTCGGAGCCCGCCATGTAATTGAGCGAGACCGGATCGATCAGCACTGTCGCGCCGCTGCGCTCGATCACGATGTCGTCGTCGGCTCTCGCGCGCTCGGTGTCGAATTTGTATTGGAAGCCCGAGCAGCCGCCGCCCTCGACACTAACCCGCAGCATGGTGCCCGCGGGCTCCCGCCCGAGAATCTCGCCGATCCTCCGCGCCGCGCGCTCGGTGACAGTAACGTTGGCCGTCATAATCGTCTCCGGCTGGGCGATTGCGCCAATTGCCACAGCACCAACCGGATAGTTAAGTGCGCCCAAGGCCGAGGTCAATTGCAGAGGCCGGGACGTACGTGATGGCAGTCGATGCCGATGCGACAGCGCTTCGCGCCGCCTATGCGTGCGATCCGGAACGAAGCCGCGGCCGGCTTCATCCGGAGCCCGCCAGCAAGGGCCGCAGCGCCTTTCGTCGCGATTGCGACCGCATCATCCATTGTTCGGCCTTCCGAAGGCTTAAGCATAAGACCCAGGTGTTCGTGTTCGACGAGGGCGACCACTACCGCACCCGGTTGACGCATACGCTCGAGGTGGCGCAGGTGGCGCGCGCCCTGGCGCGTGCGCTTCGTCTCGACGAGGACCTCGCTGAGACGCTTGCGCTGGCCCACGACCTTGGTCACCCGCCGTTTGGACATGCCGGGGAGCGCGCGCTTGACCAGTGCCTCGGCGCCTTCGGCGGCTTCGATCACAATGCCCAGACTTTGCGCGTGGTGACGGCGCTAGAGCGCCGCTACCCGACCTTCGACGGACTGAATCTGACTTGGGAAACTTTGGAGGGTCTGGTCAAACATAACGGCCCGCTGACGGACCGCGACGGCAATCCGCACGGCCGTTATCACGCGCAGGGCATCCCCAAGACCATTGCGGACTGCGATCAGCGTCAGGATCTCCAACTCTGGAGCTATCCGAGCGCGGAGGCCCAGCTCGCCGCGGTTGCCGACGACATCGCCTACGATGCCCACGATATCGATGACGGCTTACGCGCCGAGCTGTTCAGCCTCGATGACATTGCGGCGGTGGCGCTACCCGGCACGATCATTGCCGAGATTCGCCAAATCTTTCCGAAGCTCGATTCCGCGCGCCGTGTCCACGAATTCACTCGCCGGCTGATCGGCATCCTGATCGAGGATGTGATCGCCGAAACCGGACGCCGGCTCACCGTTCTGGCGCCGGCCTCGGCCGATGAGGTGCGGCTGGCACCCTCAGGTGTCGCGGGATTCTCCGCACCGATCGCGGAAGCCGAAGCCGCCATCAAGGAGTTTCTCAGAATTCGCATGTACCGTCACGAGCGGGTGCAGCGGGTCATGGGCGAAGCAGCCCGCGTGGTCCGAGATCTGTTTGCCCGCTACAGCACTCAACCCGGCGATTTACCGCCCGAATGGCGGGAAGGGCTAACCGGCTTGGACGAGGCCGGCCGTGCCCGCCACATCGCCGATTTTATCGCCGGCATGACCGACCGCTATGCGCTGGCCGAGCACACGCGGCTTTTTGACTCGACCCCGGAATTGCGTTAGGCGCGCGGCGCTCCACCATGGCGTCAGCTCTTTCAATGATCGCGCAAAACATCTTTGCTGAAATGCTTGATCGCGTTCGCCGCGCCGGCGGCGATTTGATTGCGGCCGGCGGTTTGCCAGCCGGGATCGATCTGTCGCGCATCACCATGGAGCCGCCGCGCGATGCTGCTCACGGCGACATGGCAACCAATGTCGCCATGGTGCTGGCAAAGGATTCCGGGAAGAAACCCCGCGAGCTCGCCGAGGCATTCGGTGAGAGGCTTCGCGTTGACGAGCTGGTGGCCAAAATCGAGATCGCTGGTCCCGGTTTCATCAATGTCACGCTCAAGCCTTCCGCCTGGCGCACAACGCTGCTGAGCGCCGTGCAATTGGGCGCGCAATTTGGCAAATGTGATATCGGCGGCGGCGAGCCGATCAATGTCGAATATGTTTCGGCAAATCCGACGGGGCCGATGCACGTCGGCCATTGCCGTGGCGCCGTGTTTGGTGACGCGCTGGAAAATCTGCTCGCCTTCACTGGGTACAACGTTACCCGCGAATATTACATCAACGACGCGGGCGCTCAGGTCGACCAGCTCGCGCGCTCGGCGTATATGCGTTACCGCGAAGCCTTGGGCGAAGACATCGGCGCTATTCCCGACGGGCTTTATCCCGGCGACTATCTCAAGCCGGTCGGGGCGGCGCTCGCTGCTCAATATGGCGATGCGCTGAAGAAACAATCCGAAGCCGATTGGCTGCCGGGCGTACGCAAGACCGCAATCAACATGATGATGGCGGCAGTGCGCGCCGATCTTGCCGCGCTGAATATCGGCTTCGACGTGTTTTATTCGGAGCGGTCGCTGATCGAAGGCAAGGTCGATCTTGTTGGTGCAACGATCGATTGGCTGCGAGCCCGCGGTTACGTCTATGAGGGCCGATTGCCGCCGCCGAAGGGCGCGCCGCCGGAGGATTGGGAAGACCGCGAACAGACGCTGTTTCGCTCGACCGCATTTGGCGACGACATCGACCGTCCGCTGATGAAATCCGACGGCTCTTACACCTATTTCGCGTCGGATATTGCGTATCACCGCAGCAAGCTGGAGCGCGGCTTTCGCACTCTGATCGACGTGTGGGGCGCCGATCATGGGGGCTACATCAAACGCATGCAGGCCGCGGTCGCGGCGCTCAGCGACCGCAAGGCCAAGCTTGACGTGAAGCTCGTCCAGCTTGTGAAGCTTCTGCGGGCCGGCGAGCCGGTCAAAATGTCGAAGCGGGCAGGGGAGTTCGTTACGCTGCGCGAGGTCGTGGACGAAGTCGGGCGTGACGCCGTCCGTTTCATGATGCTGTTTCGCAAGAACGACGCCGCACTCGATTTCGACCTCGCCAAAGTGATCGAGCAGTCCCGGGATAATCCGGTCTTCTACGTGCAGTACGGTCACGCTCGCGGCCAGTCGGTGTTTCGCAACGCCCGCGAAGCGTTTCCCGATTTGCCTGCGGATATGATTAATTTGCTTGAGGCTGCGAATCTCGGTCGGCTGGCCGACCCGGCGGAACTCGCATTGATGCGGCAAATTGCGCTCTATCCGCGGGTCGTCGAGGGCGCCGCTGCGGCGCACGAGCCACATCGAATAGCCTTTTATTTGTATGACTTAGCGAGCGAGTTTCATGCTCTTTGGACGCTGGGCAATGCATCGCCACATTTACGCTTCATTATCCAGAATGATCGAGAACTGACGTTGGCCCGTCTGGTGCTCGTGCGGGGCGTGGTCACGGTGCTTGCGTCGGGGCTTGCGTTACTTGGTGTCGCAGCGCCCGACGAAATGCGGTAATTCCCTTTTGTTGCCGTTGGGACGCGGCAGCAGCCGCCGGGAAAAGCTGATCGAGATAGTTTGAACGCCTAACGAGGCGAGTTCGATGGCTGATAACAATTTTCGCTCTTACAGCAACCGCGACAGCAGGGCGCGCGCCGAGCCGTTGCGCGATAGCGCGCACGACCCACTTGCGGAGCTGGCGAGGCTCATCGGTCAGGGCGATCCTTATGCCGAGCGCAGCACGGGCCGGTCGGCCGACGATGCGGCAGCCCCCGGATTTGATTGGGCGGCCAACGAGGACTATGCCGAGCCGCAAGGTCACGCAGAAGAACACTACGCTCCACCGCCGCTTCCGCCGGCTTCGTATCCGGCTTATGCGCACGGCGAACAGGATCACGGCGAACAGGATTACGAGCCGGAGCCTCCGGTTGCCGAGCAATATTTTTCTGGTCCGGCGGCGAAGTTCAATGGCTTTGGTGGAGATACCGAGTCGGAGCAGCTCGGACCGGTCTTGCCGCCCCGTCAGTTGCCGGCTTTCATGTCGCCCGCTCGTCCAGACCGTTACGATGCTGAAGCATCGGGACTAGCCCAAGAGGCTGGTGAAGACTACGGCGACTACTACGATGAGCCACCCCGCCCTCGCCAGCGCGGCGGACTCGTCGTCATCATGGCGGTGCTCGGTCTGGTGGTTGTCGGGACCGCTGGTGCCTTCGCTTATCGCGCAATGTTTGGCAGTGCGGCATTTCCGAACCTGCCGCCGATCATCAAAGCAAGTCTCGGCCCGAACAAGATCGTGCCGAGCAACAGCGCTGCCCAAGCAGACAATTCGGTAGAATCGAGCGCCGCGACCCCGGCCGCTCCCGATAAGCTTGTCTCGCGCGAAGAACAGCCGGTGAATATGGAGCCGCCCAAAGTCGGCTCTCGCGTCGTAGCGACAATCCCGATCGGCGCGGCACCGATGCCGCCGTCATCGACCGCAGCGGCGCCCGCTTCGGCGACGCCGGAGCCGGCTGCGCCATCGTTCGGCACCGCGTCGGCTTCAGCGCTTAACACGGCCTCAGCGGCGCCTGCGCCGATGCCCACGACGGCGGCCGCGCCGCTGCCGGGACCAGCGGAGGCACCGGCTCCGCCTCCGTCCGAGCCGAAAAAAGTCCACACGGTGCTCATCCATGCGGATCAGTCAGGAGCCGAAGGCGCCCAACCCGTCGCGCCGGCTCCGCGGGGTGCCCGCACCGGTCCATCGTCAACCAAGGCCAGTGCCTCAGCCACGGCCTCTCGTGGCGGTGCGAACGCGCCGATGTCGATCATGCCGGGTGCGGGAGGCGAGGCAGTCGCGCCGGCGCCCTCGCGTTCTCACGCGGCGGCCGCAGCGCCGGTTGCAGTAGCAAGCGCCGAGCCCGCCGAGGCGGTCCCGGCAAGCGCGCCCTCCGGCGGCCGCTACGCCGTGCAGGTCACCTCGCAGCACAGCGAGGCCGATGCGAAAGCGAGCTTCAAAGAGTTGCGCGCCAAGTTCCCCAATCAACTGAGCGGGCGCGAACCGATCATCCGTCGCGCCGATCTAGGCGCGAAGGGAGTGTATTATCGCGCCATGGTCGGTCCCTACGCCTCCATGGCAGAGGCCGCCGGGGTATGCAGCAGCATTAAAGCCGCCGGCGGCAACTGCCTGGTCCAGCGGAACTAACGGCACTTGCTTGACCCAATCTCGGCTTGCGAGCGAATCGGCGCCAGTTCAGTCGATTTGAAGTTGCTGCAATCCGGCGGCAACCTCGCAGGAACTTCAAGTTCAAAAACCGCACTGGAATCATGAATTTGCCAGTGTCTGTTTGATTCCGAAGTTCGCATGAGAATACGCCGCAAACACCGGCCGACTTCGGAATCGGGACACTAGATGCGCGCGTTCATCACCGGCATTTCCGGGACTGTATTGACTGAGAAGGAGCGGGCTTTTCTCCGCGAGGCGGAGCCTTGGGGCTTCATTCTATTCCGCCGCAACGTCGAAAGCCCTGAGGCGCTGCGCAGCCTGATCGACGATGTCCGCATGACGCTGGGCCGCGCGGCTCCCGCATTGATCGACCAGGAAGGTGGCCGGGTGCAGCGCCTTGGTCCGCCGCATTGGCCGGCCTATCCGCCCGGAGCTGCCTATGGGGCGATTTACGCTCGCGATCGGCAAGCGGGCCTGGCCGCGGCGCGCCTCGGTGCGCGGTTGATCGCGGCTGATCTCGTGGCGCTCGGCATCGATGTCGATTGCCTGCCGATCGCCGACGTGCCTGTCGCCGGCGCCGATCCAGTAGTCGGCGACCGCGCTTACGGCAGCGAGCCGGCCAAAGTCGCCGCGATTGCCGGCGCAATTGCGGAGGGGCTGATCGAGGCGGGCGTACTGCCGGTTCTAAAACACATCCCCGGCCATGGCCGCGCCACCGCCGATAGTCATCAAAAGTTGCCGGTGGTGGGCGCCAGCCGCGCCGAGCTTGAAGTGACCGATTTCGCCGCTTTTCGTCCGCTGGTGGCGCTTCCGCTCGCCATGACCGCGCATGTTGTGTTCACGGCGATCGATCCGATCGCGCCGGCTACGATTTCGGCAACTATAGTGCGCGATGTGATTCGTGATTCCATCGGCTTTGAAGGTCTCTTGATGACCGACGATATTTCCATGAACGCGCTATCGGGATCGGTCGGCGACCGGACCCGCGCCGCGGTCGCGGCCGGTTGCGACATGGTGCTTCACTGCAATGGTGAGATGCCGGAAATGCGTGCCGTCGCTGCCGCAGCGCCCGCACTTGCCGGCGAGGCCGCGCGCCGGGCCGCAGCCGCGCTGGCGATGAAGAAACCCGCAGCGCCAATCGATCTTGCCGCCGGCCGTGCCGAATTCTTACAGCTGATGAGCGGCGCCTGGCAGCCGGCGCAGGGGTACGCATGATCGCCGACGATGCGCAATTCGTGACCGAATTCTCCGAGCGGGCGACCGACGAACCCGCGCTCGTGATCGATGTCGAGGGCTTCGAAGGGCCGCTCGATCTGCTGCTGACGCTGGCGCGCCAGCAAAAAGTCGATCTTGCCAGAATCTCGATCCTGGCGCTTGCCGACCAGTACCTCGCGTTCATCGAAGAAGCGCGCAAGCTGCGGCTGGAGATTGCCGCCGATTATCTGGTTATGGCGGCGTGGCTCGCCTACCTGAAGTCGCGGCTGCTGCTGCCCGAACAGCACGAGCCCGACGGTCTTAGCGCCGAGGACATGGCGACGGCACTGGCGCAGCGTTTGCGGCGGCTCGAGGCAATCCGGCAAGTGGCGGAACAGCTGCTCAACCGGCCGCAGCTTGGCCGTGAGGTTTTTCAGCGCGGCCAGCCGGAGCCCATTGCGGAGATCAAGCGGGCGGAATGGACCGCAACGCTTTACGATCTCCTGTCCGCCTATGCGGGGCAGCGGCAGAAGCAGGCGCGGGCCTTTGTGCGCCTGCCCAAACGCACGGTCTGGTCGCTCGCCGAAGCCCGCGAAGCGATCGAGCGGCTGATGGGCCAATCGGCCGATTGGTGCGTGCTCGATGAGTATCTGATCGCCTACATGGTCGAGCCGGCATTGGCTGCGACCGTGCGCGCCTCGAGCTTCGCGGCGACGCTCGAACTGGTGCGCGAAGGGCGCCTTGAAGTGCATCAGCACGGCGCTTTTGCTCCGCTTTACGTCCGTAGGCGGCAGGATGCTGAAGCTGCTGGGGCTTCGGTTGAGTCCGGGAATGTTTGACGTGGAGGCTTCGATGATTTCGAACGTGGCGGAGATGCGTGTGATTGTAAGCGATCAGGATGTCAACGAACGGGCTGAGGAATTGCGCATCCTGGAAGCTCTGCTGTTTGCCGCGGATGAGCCTCTCGACGAGAAGACTTTGGCGGCGCGGCTGCCGGCGGGTGCCGACGTGCGTGCGCTGCTTTTGCAATTGCAAAACGAATATGCACTGCGCGGCGTGAACATCGTGCGCGTCGGCGGCAAATGGTCGCTGCGCACGGCGGGCGATCTCGCCTGGCTCTTGACGCGCGAGACTGTGGTCACCAAGAAGCTTTCGCGCGCCGCAATAGAAACGCTTGCGATCGTCGCCTACCATCAGCCGGTGACGCGGGCCGAGATCGAGGATATTCGCGGCGTCTCGACGTCAAAAGGAACGCTCGACGTGCTCCTCGAAACTGGCTGGATCCGCTTGCGCGGCCGGCGCAAGGCGCCCGGCCGGCCGGTGACTTACGGCACCACCGAGGCCTTCATGTCGCATTTTGGGCTCGATGCGATCACCGATCTTCCGGGCTTGGATGAACTGAAAGGCGCCGGTCTCGTCGAAAAGTCGCTGCCGGCCGGCTTTAGCATCCCGGTGCCGTCCGACGATCCGGCGCTGCGGGACGATGAAGACCCGCTGGAACCCGGCGATCTCGATTTGGGGCTTGCGCCGCCGCCGGAACGTACCGAGGACTGACGCCTTTGCAGTCACTTAGGCGCGAAGCGCCCGCGGCTTAACGGCATTTGCTGTTATCCTTGTTTTTGCCCCCACTCGCGCTTAGTTTCCGGTTAAAATCGAAGCCTTACGCGAGCGCGGGCGTATGCCGCGCACGGAGGATGTTATGGGCTCTTTGAGCATCTGGCACTGGATGATCGTCCTCGCCGTGGGGCTTTTGCTCTTCGGCGGGCGCGGCAAGATTTCCGATCTGATGGGCGATGTTGCCAAGGGCATCAAGTCCTTCAAGAAGGGCATGGCAGAGGAAGAAGCTGACAGCGGCAAGTCCGATGCCCCGGTCAGGTCGATCGACCATCAGGCGGAAGCGGTCAAGCCGCGCGCCGAGGCCGGCACCAAGGTGTCCTGACGGCCCTTGCGGCTGCAGCCGGCGGATGAAATCCGGCCGGCGATTGACAGGCGGAATGGGCGGCTCGCCGGCCCGGAGTTTCCATGTTCGACATTTCATGGACCGAATTCCTGCTGATCGGCGTGGTTGCGCTGGTCTTCATCGGGCCGAAGGAACTGCCCGCGGTGATGCGCACCATGGGGCAGTGGACGCGCCGTATACGCAGCATGGCTGCCGACTTCCAGGGTCAATTCCAGGAAGCGATGCGCGAAGCCGAAATGGCCGACCTCAAAAAGCAGGTCGACGACATCGCCCACGACATCAAGAGCTACGATCCGCTCAAGGACGTGCGCTCCGATCTCGAAGCCACGGGAAAGGACATCCAGGCGTCGCTGGACCAGCAGCCGCCTTTGATCACGTCAACGGCATCGGATGGCGTCGCGGAGCCTTTGGCTATTCTCCCGATCGCCGAAGCCGCAGCTGAGCTCCACGAGACCGACGCTGTGGCCGCCGTTACCGGCCCGGTCGCGCCCGATGCCGCCGAACGGTCTGAAATCGAGGCTCCTGCGCTCGAAGCGAGCGCCGCTGCACACGAGAACGACGTTGTTGCCGCGGCGGCGAGCACGGTCGCGCCTGAAGCGGTCGAGACCGCCGCCGAACCGGATGGCACAAGGCGCGCCGGATGACGCCGGAGGAAGAAGAGAAGGCGATCGAGGCGACCAAAGCGCCGCTGATGGATCACCTGATCGAGCTACGCTCGCGGCTGATCAAGGCGCTCGCCGCCTTCGCGATTGCGGCCATCGTCTGCTTCTTCTTTGCCAAGCAGATCTACAATGTGCTGACCTGGCCTTACGTATGGGTGGCCGGTCCGGAGAATTCCAAGTTCATCTACACCGGCCTCCTGGAATATTTCATCGTACAGTTGAAGCTGGCCATTTTCGGCGCGGCGTTCATCTCCTTTCCGGTGGTCGCCACGCAGATCTACATGTTCGTGGCCCCCGGGCTTTATCGTAACGAACGCCAGGCGTTTCTGCCCTATCTGATCGCCACGCCGATCTTTTTCGTGATGGGGTCGATGATCGTCTATTTCGTGCTCTGGCCGATGCTGGCGCGCTTCTCACTCGGCATGCAGCAGATCGGCGGCCCGGGCCAGGCGACGATCGAGCTGTTGCCGAAAGTCGAAGATTATCTTTCGCTGATGATGAAGCTTATTCTTGCGTTTGGCATCGCGTTTCAGCTTCCGGTGATCCTGACGCTGCTCGGCAGGGTCGGCATCATCACCTCCGACCAGCTCAAATCGAAGCGCCGCTATTTCATCGTCATCGCGTTCGTGATCGCAGCCGTGCTCACCCCGCCCGACGTGTTGAGCCAGATGTCGCTTGCGGTGCCCTTGGTCGCGCTCTACGAGGGTTCGGTCTGGTCGGTGCGCTGGGTCGAAAAGCGGGCCGCCGCCGAGCGCGCCGCTGCCGCCGCAGCGGCTGCGGCCAAGCCCGCGGAGTGATTGAGGCGTATTGTTTAGGGGTATTGATTGATTTGTCATGCCCGGGCTCGTCCCGGGCATCCACGTCTTGAGCGTCGCTGCAATGAAGACGTGGATGGCCGGAACAAGTCCGGCCATGACGGGGACAGAGTGACTGCATGCACGACATCCGCTTCATCCGCGAAAATCCCGACGCTTTCGACCGCGCGCTGGCGCGGCGCAATCTCAATGAGGAGGAAAAGAAAGCTTATTCCTCCCGACACCTGATTTCCATCGATGAGCGCCGTCGCGCAATCATTCGTGTCCTTGAAAGCTGGCAGGCGCGGCGAAACGCGGCATCAAAGGCAATCGGGCAAGCCAAGGCGAAGAAAGACGATTCAGAGATTCAGAGATTGATGGCGGAGGTTGCTGAGTGCAAGACCTCAATTGCGACGTTAGAGGAAGAGCAGAAGCAAGTTGACGAAGAACTGAAGAAAGCACTGGAACAAATCCCAAATCTTCCGCTCGACGACGTGCCCGACGGGAAGGACGCGAGCGACAACATCGAACGTCATCATTTTGGGGTAAAGCGCGATTATGCGTTCGCGCCGAAGCAGCATTTCGATTTAGGCGAAGCGCTCGGCCAGATGGATTTCGAAACTGCGGCGAAACTCTCCGGCGCGCGCTTTGTGGTTTTGAAAAAGGGTCTGGCGCGCCTCGAACGGGCGCTCGGCCAGTTCATGCTCGATGTGCACACAAGCGAGCCGCACGATTACACCGAAGTCGCGCCACCTCTTTTGGTGCGCGATGAGGTGATGTTCGGCACGGCGCAATTGCCGAAGTTCGAGGAAGATCAATATTACGGAGGCAACGTACTTGCGGAGCGACTAAAGTCGCTCGAAGCGAGGCGGACTATTTTTGCGGCTAAGAAGGAAACCTTAGAGACCAAGCTGAGGCCCTTTCGTCCGGAGCACAATCTCTCGTTTGCTTCAATCGATTTGCCCCCGGAGTTTCCGCAGTGGCGGGCCGAGCTTAATAACCTGTCATCAGGTATCCCTTCACTGGATAGCACTATCGAACGACTTAAGGCTCGGGCAGATTCAATTAGCAGCAATCTTTGGCTCATTCCCACCGCCGAAGTGCCGCTGACCAATCTCGTCCGCGAATCCATCATCGACGAAGCGCAATTGCCGATGCGGTTCACCGCCTGTACGCCCTGCTTCCGCGCTGAAGCCGGCGCCGCCGGCAAGGACACGCGCGGCATGATCCGCCAGCATCAATTCACCAAGGTCGAACTGGTTTCCATCACCACGCCGGAGCAATCGACAGACGAACATGAACGCATGCTGTCCTGCGCAGAGGAAATTTTGCGCCGGCTCGGTCTGCATTACCGCGTGATGACGTTGTGCACCGGCGACATGGGCTTTGCCTCGCAAAAGACTTACGACATCGAGGTGTGGCTGCCCGGGCAAAATATGTACCGCGAGATTTCGTCGTGTTCGATCTGCGGCGAATTCCAGGCGCGGCGGATGAACGCGCGCTATCGCACCAAGGAGGGCCGAAACGTGCGTCACGTGCACACGCTCAACGGCTCCGGCGTCGCCGTCGGCCGAGCCCTCATTGCCGTGATGGAAACCTATCAGCAGGAAGACGGCTCGATTGCAGTCCCGGATGCGCTTGCCCCATACATGGGCGGCATCAAGAAGATCGAGAAATCGTAAAAATCATGCGCATCCTGGTCACCAACGACGACGGCATCCACGCGGAAGGGCTCGACGTGTGCGAAAAGATCGCGCGCGCCATTTCCGACGATGTCTGGGTGATCGCGCCGGAATACGACCAGTCGGGCGTGGCGCATTCGCTGTCGCTGAACGATCCGCTGCGGCTCCGCCAGGTCGCCGAGCGCCGTTTCGCGGTGCGCGGTACGCCGACCGATTGCGTGATCATGGGCGCGCGCCATCTGCTCAACGGCAAGGGGCCCGATCTGATCCTCTCCGGCGTCAATCGCGGCCGTAACGCCGGCGAAGACGTCATCTACTCCGGCACGGTGGCGGGCGCCGTCGAGGGCACCGTGATCGGCGTGCCGTCGCTTGCTTTGTCGCAAGCCTACGCGTCGCGTCTTAATCGTCCGCCGTTTTGGGACACCGCCCTCAAATACGGCCCCGACATCATCCGTCGCGTGATCGCCGAAGGCATCCCGCGCGATGTACTGATCAACGTCAATTTTCCCGATTGTCCGCCCGAAGGCGTCAAGCGCATCGCCGTCACCGCGCAAGGCCGCCGCGGCGGTCAGGAGCGGCTGCAAATCGATGAACGCAAGGATGGCCGCGGCAATCCCTATTACTGGATCACCTACGTGCGCCAGGGCTTCCTCGCCGCGCCGGAAGGCACCGATCTCGCCGCGCTCGATGAGCGCTGCATCGCGGTCACGCCGCTCAAGCTCGACATGACCGACGAGCCTTATATGACCAAGCTCGCTGCGCTGTTCGACGAAAGCTAAATGCGAACGCTCGGCGCCGCCGCTTCGATGGCTTCAGCGAGCGCGTTCACCTGGAACGGCTTCTGCAGCGTCGGTGTCGTCCGGTAGGGCTCGGGCACGCCACGCTGGCCATAGCCGGTTGCGAAGACGAACGGCAGCCCGCGCGCGATCAGCACTTCGACCACCGGCGAAATCGGTTGTCCGTTTAAATTGACATCGAGGATCGCAACGTCGAATTCGCTCTGTTTCGCGAGTTTCAGAGCTTCCTCGATGCCGCCGGCTTCGCCGGCGAGCGTATGGCCGAGATCGGCCAGCATGTCCTGCAGCAGCATGCGGATCATAAGCTCGTCCTCGACGACGAGAATGCGTTTACCGGTTGCGGCATTGTTTTCAAACGTCATCTGAAATACCGGGTCTCCGGTTGCAACCAACAATATTTCAAACAATACCCGCGCGATCCGGCCCGCCGCAATAACCCCGCCCAGGGGGGCTGATCTGCATATCCATGCCAAATTGCCCAATGCGCAAGTCCTGCCACGGTTCCAGGGGAGAACTCCCACATCGGGATGTAAGCTTTTGGAGCATAATGGTAAAATCACGGCAGCGTTGCCTCCGCGAGGTCACCGTGGCCGCGATCAACTCGGACGATGTGGAACGCATGGGATTTCAGCTGACGCTGCGCCGCCGCGGCATCAGCAACCAGGCGGTCCTGCGCGCCATGGATGAAGTGCCGCGCGAACACTTTGTCACTACCGAATGCGCCGACAGCGCTTACGCCGACCATGCGCTGCCGATCGCCTGTGGGCAGACCATCAGTCAGCCCTACGTGGTCGCCTTTATGACCGAACAGCTCGAGGTCGAGCCGCAGCATCGCGTGCTGGAAGTCGGCACCGGCTCGGGCTACCAGGCCGCCGTTCTCTCCCGGCTGGCGCGCGAGGTGGTGAGCATCGAGCGCTATCGGACGCTTGCCGACACGGCGCGCGACCGCCTCAAGACACTTGGATATTCCAACGTCACCGTTCTCGCCGGAGACGGATTTGCCGGCGTGCCAGAAGAGGCGCCCTTCGATCGCATCATTGTTACGGCTGCTGCCGAAGAGATTCCCGAGGCGCTCGTCGATCAGCTCAGTGACGACGGCAAGATGGTGCTGCCGCTTGGGCCGCGGGACGGCACCCAGCACATCGTCAAGCTCAGCAAATCAGCATCTGGACTGACACGGCAAAATCTGATCGCCGTCAGGTTTGTGCCGCTGCTTCCCGGCAAAGCACGAGAATTGTAACCATTCCACCACATTTCCGGCATTATTAGATTTCTCTCCCGATGCTTAAAGGCCTGTTTACCCCAACGATGTCTATTCGCTGACAGGTAATATTGCGTGCGAGCGAGTAACCATGTCCGCTTCGCGTTGGCTGGCCATCGGGCCGCAGCTGGTTGTTGTCGCGTTAATCGGATTGGGCGTCGCCAGCTGCAGCAGCGATTCCGACCGCTTTTCTGATATTTTCGGCACCGGCAACGATCCGGGCAGTGAAACGACGGGCTCGATCCCCCCGAGCGCAGGCCACATCGAGAGCAAGCCGCTGCCGCATCTTGCCGGCAATTCCGGGGAAGGCACCTCCGGCGGTGGCCGCGGCATGGGCTCCTACCAGCCGGCCAATTCGGATGTTACCGGTTCGCTGCCGCCGGCCGCGCCGCCGCCTCCGGTCTGGACCTGGGAGGGTGGCACCGCAGTAATTCTTGAGCCAGGCGAGACGCTGGAAATGCTGGCCAAGCGGCACGGTGTGCCCGTGGCCGCTATCATGGAAGCAAACAGCATCACCAGACCATCGCAGGTACATGCCGGGCAGCATCTGGTCATTCCACGTCGTCGCGGTGCAGCGACCGCTGGTGCGGTTCCGCAGACACGCATCGCCTCCTCGGTGCCTTCGGCGTTGCCACCCGGTCCCCCGCGAAGCGCGCTGGGGCCGACCGCGGCGGTCCATGTGGTCGCGCCCGGCGAGACCCTCCACAGCATTGCGCGGCTCTATCACAAGCCGGTTTTGGTGATCGCCAAGGCTAACAATATTGCGCCGGATACGCAGCTGAGGATCGGCGCGCGGATCGTCATTCCAGATGGTCGTTCGGCAACACTCGCGGTGCCGCCTCCGCCGCGCGCCGAAGCACCGGCGCCTGTGAGTGAAAATCTCGCCGCCGCAGAGTCACCTCATAGTGCGCGGGTGGTCACACAAGGCCCCGTGGGTCAGGAAGGCCCGCTCAAGACCGCGGGGCCTGCCGGTGCATTGCACTCGTTCCGTTGGCCGGTACGCGGCCGCGTCATCACCGGCTTCGGACCGCAGCCGAACGGCTTGCAAAACGACGGCATCAACCTCGCCGTGCCCGAAGGCACGCCGGTCAAGGCGGCTGATGATGGTGTGGTCGCTTATGCCGGTAATGAGCTCAAAGGCTACGGCAACCTGGTGCTGGTGCGGCACAGCAACGGATTTGTCACCGCCTACGCGCACGCGAGCGAAATTCTGGTCAAGAAGGGCGACACCGTCAAACGTGGCCAAGTGATCGCCAAGTCCGGCCAGACCGGCACCGTCACCTCGCCGCAATTGCACTTTGAGATCCGCAAAGGCTCCACGCCAGTGGATCCGGCGCAGTATCTCAACGGCGCGTAATCGCCGCAGAGCATGATCCCGAAAACGTGGAATATCGATTTTCGGACAAAGCCATGCGGGCGATAATGAATCCGGACTATGATCCGATTCCATTGAATCGGAACAAGGTCTAGTCGCGCAGCGGCACGCCCAGTCGTCCCGCCAGGTCCTGAACGTATTGCCAGGCCACGCGGCCGGAGCGGGCCCCGCGGGTCGTCGCCCATTCGAGCGCTTCACGGCGCAGGTCGGTGCCGGCGAGCGCAATCCCATAGCGGCTGACATAGCCCTCGACCATGTCGAGGTATTCGTCCTGGCTGCAGCGATGAAACCCGAGCCACAAGCCGAACCGGTCCGATAGCGAGACTTTCTCCTCCACCGCCTCGCCGGGATTAATCGCGGTCGCGCGCTCGTTGTCGACCATGTCGCGGGCCATCAGATGGCGGCGGTTCGAGGTGGCGTAGAAGATGACGTTATCCGGCCGTCCCTCGATACCGCCTTCGAGCATCGTTTTGAGGGCCTTGTACGACGTGTCCTCAGCCTCAAACGAAAGATCGTCGCAGAACACGATGAAGCGTTGCGGCGCATTGCGCAGAAGAGCCATCAGCTCCGGCAGCGACTCGATGTCCTCGCGGTGAATTTCAATGAGCCGAAGTGCTGCGGCGCGGTGTGCGCCGCCGACCGCGGCGTGTGCAGCCTTGACCAGCGAGGACTTTCCCATGCCGCGTGCGCCCCAAAGGAGCGCATTGTTCGCCGGCAGGCCGCGCGCAAAACGTTCGGTATTCTCCACGAGAAGATCGCGCACCCGATCGATGCCCTTCAGGAGTGACATCTCGACACGGTTGACATGATGCACCGGGCCGAGCTTTCGCCCCTCGGGCTGCCAGACGAAAGCCTCGGCAGCAGAAAAGTCCGGTCCGGACGGTGAGGGTGGCGCCAGCCGTTCCAAAGCCGCGGCGATCCGTTGCAGGACTTGGGCATCGCCGTCCGTGGGCGATTGCAGTTTCGAGCCGCGGCCGGTGCGGGAATTCGACGGCTTTTTTTGCCGGTGTTGTAATCGTTTGGCCATGTCGGTCCCGGTTTGCGCTTAACCCCCAGGCGGGGCTTCGGCGCCCTCGCTAGCGTGCCGGACGGCCCGCCGCAACATTGCAATTGGGCCAACGGCGGCTATATTCCGCGCCGATTTCCCGCGCAAAATCGGCCCTTCGTCCCAAGGCCGGGCGCGTGCCAACGGGACCGGAGGAGCTATGGTGATCACGCCTGCTTATGCGCAAGGCTCGCTGTTTGGCCTCGGCGGCGATAGTGGCGGCATGATCACGTCGCTGCTGCCGCTGATCCTGATTGTCGTGATCATGTATTTTCTGGTCTTGCGTCCGCAGCAGCAGCGGGCGAAGCAGCATCAGTCGATGGTCAAGGCGCTGCGCCGTGGCGACACCGTGGTGACCAATGGCGGCCTCGTCGGCAAAGTCACCAAAGTGGTCGACGACGACCAGATCGAGGTCGAGATCTCCGACGGCGTCCGGGTGCGGCAGATGCGTTCGATGGTGTCCGAAGTGCGCGCCAAGGGCGAGCCGGTCAAAGACGACAGCGCGAGCTGATCGCGCGGCGCAGCCGTAACGAAGGTTACAGTATCGATGTTGTTTTTCACGCGGTGGCGAGCGGCCGGCATTCTGATCACGGCTCTTGTCGTGTGCCTGTTTGCGCTGCCGAATTTTTTCCCCGAAAGCGCCGTGCGCAAATGGCCGTCCTGGGCGCAGCGCCACATCGTGCTCGGTCTCGATCTGCAGGGCGGATCGAGCCTGTTGCTCGAGGTCGATACCGGCGCCGTGCGCAAGGAACGCCTGCAGGGCATTGCCGACGACGTGCTGCGCATTCTCCGCCAGGCGCGGATACCCTTCACCGGACGCTCGATTCACGGCAACAGCGTGGAGGTGCGCATCACGCGTGAGAGCGACGTGGATAATGCGGTCGGCAAGCTGCGCGAACTCTCGCAGCCGTTGTCGGGCCTTGTCGGTTCTTCGGGACAGCGCAGTGTCGATATCGCCGAGAACGGAGGTCTGATTACGCTCACGCCCTCGGATGCGGCGCTCGCCGAGCGCATCCGCCAATCGGTCGACCAGTCGATCCAGATCATCGAGCGCCGTGTCAACGAACTTGGGCTGGTGGAGCCCACCATCCAGCGCGAGGGCGCCGATCGCATCCTCGTCCAGGTCCCGGGCCTGCAGGACCCGTCCCGGCTGAAGGAGATACTCGGCAAGACTGCGAAGCTTGATTTTCGCATGGTCGATCAATCGATGAGTGCAGAGCAGGCGATGGCCAACCGTCCGCCTCCCGATTCGGAAATTCTCGATGGCGAGGGTGGCCAGAAATATCTCATCGAAAAGCGCGTTCTGGTATCGGGCGCCGATTTGGTCGATGCCCAGCCCGGCTTCGACCAGCGCAACAGCGAGCCGATCGTCAGCTTCCGCTTCAACTCGACCGGGGCGCGCAAGTTTGCCGATGCGACCCGGGAGAATGTCGGCAAACCATTCGCCATCGTGCTCGACAACAAGGTGATCTCGGCCCCGGTGATCCGCGAGCCGATCCTCGGCGGCTCCGGACAGATTTCCGGAAATTTCACCGTCCAGCAGGCCAACGACCTCTCGATCCTGTTGCGCGCCGGCGCTTTGCCGGCGCCGTTGACGGTGATCGAGGAACGCACCGTCGGGCCTGGCCTTGGTCAGGACTCGATCAATGCCGGTGAGCACGCCGCTTATGTGGGCGCCGCGCTTGTCATATTCTTCATGCTGGTGACTTACGGACTGTTCGGATTGTTCGCCAATATCGCGGTGGCGGTCAACGTCGCCATGATCTTCGGCGTGCTCTCGATGCTCAGCGCGACGCTGACGCTGCCCGGCATCGCCGGGATCGTGCTTACCGTCGGCATCGCGGTGGATTCCAACGTGCTGATCTACGAGCGCATCCGCGAGGAAGTCCGCGCCGGCCGCAGCGCGATCAATGCAATCGATGCCGGCTTCTCCCGTGCGCTGGCGACCATTCTCGACTCCAACATCACCACGTTCATCGCCGCGGCGGTGCTGTTCTACATCGGCACCGGTCCGGTCCGCGGCTTTGCCGTGACGCTCGGCGTCGGCATCCTGACGAGCTTGTTCACCGCTTTCACGCTGACACGATTGATCGTAGCGTATTGGGTGCGGATGTGGCGGCCGCGCACGGTGCCGATCTAGAGCGTGATGATCATGCTCAAGCCGAAAATCTAAACCGAAAGAAGTCCTGTGCGCCTGCTTCGCATTGTTCCCGATGACACCAAATTCGACTTTATGCGCTTTCGGCGCATCAGCTTCCCCATATCGGCCATCCTGTCGATCGCGGCGATCCTTCTGTATTTCATTCACGGACTGAATTTCGGCATCGACTTCGTCGGCGGCACCTTGATGGAGGTGCAGACCAAAGCCGGCCCCGCGGATATCGCGAAAATGCGCGGCACCATCGGATCGCTCGGCCTCGGTGATTTCCAGCTGCAGGAATTCGGCGCGCCGAACGATGTCCTGATCCGTATTTCCGAACAGCCGGGCGGCGATACGGCGCAGCAGCAGGCGGTGCAAAAGGTTCGCAACGCGCTCGGCGACGAGGTTAATTACCGGCGGGTCGAAGTGGTGGGGCCGAGTGTTTCGACCGAGCTTTTGTCTTACGGGACCATTGGGCTCGTGCTCGCGATCGCCGCCATCCTGGTTTATCTCTGGTTCCGGTTTGAATGGCAGTTCGCGCTTGGCGCCATGATCGCCAACGTGCACGATCTGGTGCTCACGGTCGGATTCATGTCGCTGACCGGGATCGACTTCGATCTGACCAGCATTGCGGCATTGCTGACCATCCTCGGTTATTCGCTCAATGACACCGTGGTGATCTACGACCGCATCCGCGAAATGCTGCGGCGCTATAAACGGATGTCGATGCCAGATCTGCTCAATGCATCGATCAACGCCACGCTGTCGCGCTCGATCGTCACCCATCTCACGGTGTCGCTGTCGCTGCTCGCTTTGCTGCTGTTTGGCGGTCACGCGATCCGCAGCTTCACCGCGACGATGATGTTCGGCGTCGTCCTCGTCGGCACCTACACGTCGGTGTTTATCGCTTCGCCGATCCTGATCTATCTCGGCGTCGGGCGGGCCCGGAAGGGCGAGCCGGAAGATACCGAAGCCGAGACGCCGGTGGCACCGCCGACCGCGCCGACCCCGCCGACCCCGCCGACGCCACGGCGGGCGAGGGCGCGCCGTTAGAGCGTGATCCCGAAAAGTGGAGGCCGGTTTTCGGAAAAGATCATGCGACCAACAAAGAATCCAGACCATGATCCGATGCAATCGAATTGGATCATGGTCTAGTGGACGACCGCCATCTGCCGCGGCAGGCGTTGATCGACGCTCATGGCGGTGGCGGCTTCCGTTTCGCCGGCCTGTCGCATCGCGGCTCGCTCCTCTGTCTGCCTGACGGCATCTGGGCGTGGCCGATAGCCACCCCGGACGCACTGACAGATGAGGCGTTGTCGCCCGTCTTCGAGCGCGCCGGCGTGCTGGATTTTTTCATTCTCGGAACCGGCGCCGCGCCCTGGGCGGCGCCGGAAGCGTGGCGCGCGCGTTTCCGCAATGCGCAGATTTCGCTTGATACCATGACCACCGGCGCCGCCGTGCGCACCTACAACGTCATGCTGATGGAAAGCCGTCGCGTCGGAGCCGGTCTGATCGCAACATGATCAGTTGAGCATGATCTGTTCCGAAACCCGATGACCAGTTTTCGGGATCGTGCTCCATTGAATGCTAAGCTGCGACGCATGCAGGATGCGTTCGCCTATTGCGCCGAGCTGGTCCGCAGGGCCGACCGAGACCGTTTCATCGCGTCGTTGTTCGCGCCGGCACAACATCGCGGTGCGCTGCACGCGCTCTATGCTTTTAATGCGGAAGTGACACGCGTGCGCGATGTGGCCCACGCAGCGCTTCCTGGCGAAATCCGTTTGCAATGGTGGAGCGAAGTCATCACTGGCGAACGCGGAGATGAGGCGAGCGCCAATCCGATCGCCGCGGCGCTGCTTTCGGCCATCGAGCGTTATCGGCTTTCGCCCGGCAGGCTGACTGATCTGATCGAGGCTCATCGCATCGATCTTTATGACGATCCGATGGCCAGTATTGCCGATCTCGAAGACTACGTGAGAAGAACATCTTCGGCTCTATTCTCCAGCGCCACGCAAATTCTCGCCGGCACGGATGCCGAGGCTGTTTGCCTGCCGGCGGGCATTGCGTATGGCCTGACGGTGATGCTGCGCGCTTTTCCGCAAAACGTGGCGCGACGCCAGCTTTATGTGCCGGCGGATCTCCTGGAGCGCCATCAGGTCCGCCTGCACGATCTGTTTGCCGGCTGCTCTTCCGCCGGTCTCGAGGCGGCCCTTGCCGCGTTGCGCGAACTGGCGCGCAGCCAGCTCCGCGCCGCTGGCAGCCTGATGGCGACGCTGCCGCGGCAAGCCCTACCGGCTTTGCTTCCGCTGGCGCTGGTGCGGCGATCGCTCGCCCGCCTGGAGCGCAGCGAGCCGTTCGCGCCTGCTGAAATTCCGCCGTGGCGGCGGCAATGGCTGATCTGGCGCGCAGCGCGCAATCCGGCGAGACTCACGAATTAATTGTCCGCCGCGCGATGGCGGAGGCGTCCGCGGTGCATAGGCGTTACGCTTGCGCCGAAAATATCCGCAAGCGATAAACCGCGTTGTGCCGGATTTGCTCTCGTCGAACGCGAGAGACTAAGGGAGGATCGTCGTGGCGATTGTTGTGTTGGCTCACGGCGGCTGGTCGGCGGCTTGGGCGTGGAAGAAAGTACGCCCTTTGATGGCCGCGGCCGGGCATCAATTCTTTACGCCGACCTACACCGGACTGGGCGAGCGGGCGCACCTCGCTAATCCCTCGAATGACCTCGAAACGCACATCGACGATGTGCTTGGCGTACTGAAGTTCGAAGATCTCCGCCAGGTCATGCTGATCGGCCACAGCTACGGCGGCATGGTTGCAACCGGCGTCGCCGACCGGGCGCGCGATCGCGTTGCACGTCTGATCTATCTTGACGCCTTTGTACCCAACGATGGCCAGGCGTTGATCGATTTGGTCCCGCCTGCGGAGCGGCAGCGATTGCTCGGCAGCATCAAAAGCGGCGACGGTTGGCGTGTCACGCCAAACCCGACGCCGCCCGACACATCTGCAGAGGACTTGGAGTGGATTACGAAGTACAGGATGCCGCAATCGGCTAAATGTTTCGAACAGCCGCTCCGATTGCAGGCCGAGCTTGATGTGCCCCGCGTTTTTATTCACTGCACGCGCTACGCCGACAAAAAGCCATTCGGCCAGTTCGCGAGCTTGGCCAAGGACAAGCCCGGTTGGCAATTCTATGAACTCGACGCCAGCCACAGTCCAAATATCACCGCGCCTGCGGCACTGATGGAGGTGCTGGCGCGGAGTTTGGCTGGATAAGTGAATCTACGGAGCCAAATTTGCTGCTCTTCTGACGCCATCTCCATCGCGCCGGCATACGGTCGGAATTTCATTATCCTGGATTAATTTCCGGACCATCGTTCGTCGCGGAAGCAACTGTTCTGCGTTGTCAGAGTATTTGCGGCGGCCATGAATCTTGATGCCAACCACGCCTTCGGCCTTTTGACCAAAGGAACGTCTGAGACCACCATGTTGTTGCTGCGCTCGATAGAACTGCCATGGCCGCTTGTTGAAGGATTCCTCAAGCTCAAAGAGCAGAAGATGGAAGAGCTGCCCGATGAGCCGGTCAACGAGGCGGATTACGACTCAATCGACGTTGCCGCCGCTCAGCGCGTCGTTCGCTTTATGAAGGTGCGGCGGGTTGCGCTGGCGCCAGCCGTCGCCTGATCGGCCACGTCGGTCGGAAGCGGCTTTAGAATGCGAAGCGGTCGCGCAGGTTGCGGCGGCCCGAGACAATTCGCCCGACAATCGCGCGTTCGGCGTCGGTCTTGACCAGCGAGCCGATCAGGTCGAGCTGATTCATCGCCACGAGTTCGAGAATTTCGCTGCGGACTTCGCCCTGCGCGTTGCGCGGCAAGGCTTCGACGACTTGCAGGCGTTCGGGGCCGGTGGGGCCGAGAAAATCGCCGAGTTCGCGCTCGCCGGCGCTGCCTTCGACGAATGCATAGAGGCCGGTGCCGGCCCGCCGGTCGGGAAAGGCGACGATCGAGACGTCGCGGACCTGGGGATGGGTTTTCAGCCGCGCGGCGATCTGGGGCGCTTCGCGGATGAAGCGCATGCCGCGGCCCTCGCGGTCGGTCACGCCAATGCCGCGGGTGACGGCGTAATAGACTTTCTTGCCGGTAGCCATCCACACCCGGGTGAGCAGGGTCTTGCGTGCAAGCACCCGCCGTTCGGCGGCAGTCAGAGCCATCGGAGCATAACGGCGCTTATGCTTCAGTAGATGCCGCAAATCTTCATACCGCGCGAGGCGGAAGAGCCTGCTGCGGCGGCGGAAACATGAGGCGAGCTGGAAGTCAGTGATATAGGCCCGGCCGTCGGCATAGAGCCAATTTTGTTCCTTGGCGAGATCGTTGTGGGTGATGCCGGCATGATGGAGCGCCCGTAAAGCCGCCTTGGCGGAGCGGAAGTAACCGACGTCGCCGTGCGGCCTGGCGATGTGCAGCGGCACGCCATCGATCCAGCCGCGCACCAGCATGCGACGTCCCGCGAACAGAAGCGGCGGGCAAATCCCGAGCGGCCCGGCGATCGCAAGTGCGCGGCGTTCGCGCCGGAACAAATAATGCGCCAGCGGCCGGCTCCACCACGGCACCTCGTCGAGGCGGCGCAACACCGCTTCGACTTCGCCAGCCTGAGTACGGAAATGGCCGCGTTCTATAGTGGAAAAAATGTCGCGCTTGAGGAGGACGCCGCTGCGCCACGCTTTTGCCAATACCGACTGGTCGTCGCGCTCATTCATGCCGCGCTTCTAGCACGATCACTCGGCGGCGTGCGGCACCGCTGCGCCGATCCATGATTTGAGGTCGGCGAGAGCGCGGGAACAAAACGCCTGCTTTCTGGCATCCCGTGCGGTCTCGCTTCGGAGTGGTGGGAACAAGCCGAAATTAACGTTCATCGGCTGAAACGAACGCTCGCCGGAATCGGCTGCCGCGATGTGACCTCCGGTGATATGCCGTAGGAGTGCTCCGTGCGCCGTGGTTGGTGGCGGCAGGCTTTGAATTTCGCCGAAGCGGTCGTTAGCAGCGAAGCGGCCGGCAAGAAGACCGATGGCCGCTGATTCCACGTAGCCCTCACAACCGGTGATCTGGCCGGCAAAGCGCAGCCGCGGCATAGCCTTGAGCCGCAGCGTTTCGTCGAGCAGTTTCGGCGAATTGAGGAAGGTGTTGCGATGCAGGCCCCCCAGCCGGGCGAATTCGGCGTTGGCGAGGCCCGGAATGGTGCGAAAGATGCGTGTCTGTTCGCCATGCTTCAGCTTGGTCTGAAAGCCCACCATGTTGAACAGCGTGCCAAGCTTGTTGTCTTGGCGCAGTTGCACCACGGCGCAGGGTTTTTCGTCCGGCTGGCGCGGGTTACTAAGACCGAACGGCTTCATCGGTCCATGCCGCAGGGTCTCCTTGCCGCGCTCAGCCATAACCTCGATCGGAAGGCACCCGTCGAAATAGGGCGTTGCGGTCTCGAACTCGTGGAACGCGATCTTGTCGCCGGCAAGGAGCGCTTCGACGAAACTTTCGTATTCCGCACGCGTCATCGGACAATTGATGTAGTCGGCGCCGGATCCGGCAGGTCCGGTTTTGTCATAGCGCGATTGGAACCAGGCGATGCCGAAATCGATCGTCTCGCGATGCACGATCGGTGCGATGGCGTCGAAGAACGCAAGTGCAGCTTCGCCGGTCGATGCACGGATTGTTTCGGCGAGTGCGAGCGAGGTGAGGGGACCAGTAGCAACGATCACACTGTCCCACTCGGGCGGCAATTCGAGGATTTCCTCGCGGCTTATCGTGATAAGCGGCTCGCCCTCAAGGGCCGCGGTGATCGCGGCGGCGAATCGATCCCGGTCGACCGCAAGCGCGCCACCCGCCGGAATCATGTGGGCATTGGCTTCGCGCATCACCAGCGATCCTAGCCGGCGCATTTCCTCATGGAGGACGCCTATGGCGCTGCCTTGGGCGTCGTCGGAACGGAATGAATTCGAGCAGACGAGCTCGGCGAAATCTCCCGTTTTGTGCGCCGCAGTCGAGCGCAGGGGCCGCATTTCGTGCAGCACTACCGGGACGCCGCGGCGCGCCAGCTGCCAGGCCGCTTCGGAGCCCGCGAGGCCGCCACCGACAACATGAACAGGCTGGAAAGAGTGCATCAGGGCCTCAAGTTAGGCGGGGTCTGCTGGCGGCACAATGTGGGCAAATATGGGCCGGAGGACGCAGCAAGCCGACAGTTGGCGGCCTATCGACCCTCTGCTATAGCCGATGTGCCGCAAACCTGCTGATAAAGGCTTATGTTATTGCCATGTCTGTTGACGCCGAAACCGTTCGCCGGGTTGCGCACCTCGCGCGCGTGGCGGTTGCGGAGGATGAGGTTGAGCGGCTTCGCGGCGAGCTCAATGCCATGCTGGCGTTTGTCGAGCGGCTGGGCGAGGCGGACGTCGCTGGTGTCGAGCCGATGACTTCGGTGATGCCTATGGCAATGAAGATGCGCAATGACCAAATAACCGACGGCGGCATTGCCGATGACGTCTTGGCAAATGCGCCGGCCCGGGAAGATCATTTTTTTGTCGTACCCAAAGTGGTGGAATGATGTGCATTGCATGTGAACAAGACGCTCTTTGGTTCGCCTACTTGCAAAAGCGCGGCCTGATCTCCCCCGAGGGGTATTTGGTCGAGCAGCCGCCATTTCTCGCCGATCCAATCGAGTCCACGCCTGCCCGGGAAGAGAAAAAACAAGACAGCGCTGCCGCACCTGAGGAACAAAGCGAGTTCTCCTGGGACGACCCGAAAGCTGGATGACCGATCTCACCGCGCTGACGCTGGCGCAGGCCCGCGACGCGCTGCAAAATAAAGACTTCACTGCAACCGAACTCGCCGAGGCGCATCTCGCCGCTATCGAGCAAGCGCGCGCGCTCAACGCGTTCGTACTGGAAACGCCGGATCGCGCCCACGACATGGCGCGCGCCGCAGACGCGCGGCTGGCAAAAGGAGAGGCCGGCCCGCTTGAAGGGCTGCCGCTCGGCGTCAAGGATTTGTTCTGCACAGCCGGTGTGCGCACCACGGCGTGTTCGCACATGCTGGGAAACTTCGTTCCGACTTACGAATCTAACGTCACGGCCAATCTGTGGCGCGACGGCGCGGTGCTGCTCGGCAAACTCAACAACGACGAGTTCGCCATGGGCTCGTCGAACGAGACTTCCTACTTTGGCCCTGTGGTGTCGCCGTGGCGACGGCGCGATTCCGACGCAAAGCTCGTGCCCGGCGGATCTTCGGGTGGTTCGGCGGCGGCAGTGGCCGCCAACCTTTGCGTTGGCGCGATCGGCACCGATACCGGGGGCTCGATCCGGCAGCCGGCGGCATTTTGCGGGATTGCCGGGATCAAGCCGACCTATGGCCGTTGTTCGCGCTGGGGCATCGTGGCGTTCGCGTCGTCGCTGGATCAGGCTGGACCGTTCGCGCGCACCGTGCGCGATTGCGCGATTCTGTTGCGCTCGATGGCGGGCTATGATTCCCGCGATACGACCTGCGCCGATTTGCCGGTGCCAGACTATGAGAAGTCCGTTGGTGCATCGGTCAAAGGCCTGCGCATCGGTATTCCAAACGAATATCGTGTGCCCGGTATGGCGAGCGAGGTTGAGGAACTTTGGCAGCGCGGCGTCCAATGGTTAAAAGATGCCGGCGCCGAGATAGTCGACATTTCGCTTCCGCACACTGCCTACGCATTGCCTGCCTACTACATCGTGGCGCCGGCCGAAGCCTCATCCAATCTCGCGCGTTATGACGGCGTGCGCTATGGACTGCGCGTACCCGGTCGCGACGTCATCGAAATGTACGAGCGCACGCGTGCGGCCGGCTTCGGCGAGGAAGTGCGCCGGCGCATCATGATCGGCACCTACGTGCTCTCTGCCGGATATTACGACGCGTATTATCTGCGAGCGCAGAAGGTGCGGACCCTGATCAAGTGCGATTTCGAAAACTGTTTTGCTGCGGGCATCGACGCCGTCCTGACGCCGACGGCGCCGTCGGCGGCTTTTGGCATCGGCGAAAAGGGCAGTGCCGATCCGGTCGAGATGTATCTCAATGACATATTTACCGTGACGGTGAACATGGCAGGCCTGCCGGGTATGTCAGTGCCAAGCGGTCTCGATGCTCAAGGGCTGCCGCTGGGTTTGCAGCTGATCGGACGGCCGTTCGAGGAAGAAACATTGTTTGCGCTGGGTGCCGTTATTGAAAAGGCCGCCGGTCACTTCGCCCCGGCGCGATGGTGGTAAGCGGACAACGGCCGCAATTCGCTCGCTGGACAGTTATGGCGTGAAATGGCATCACCCGGCGGTGCGCTAGCGGAGCACGGCGGTCGGGCGATAGTGACGATGAAAACCTTTCTGCTGCGATTGTTTACCTGGTGGAATAGCCAGACCTTCGGCACGCAATTGTGGACCGCTCTTTACGGTGAATTCGTCGGCGAGGACGAATTCGGCAATCGTTACTACCGCACCAAAGCCGGCAAAATCGATCCGACACTCGGTGTTGAGCGGCGCTGGGTGATTTATAACGGGGTCGCCGAGGCCTCCAGGGTGCCACCCAACTGGCATGGCTGGATGCACCACGTCGTCGATGTTCCACCCACTGAGGACAAGACTAAACCGCGCCCCTGGCAGAAGCCGCACCGGCCAAATCTTACCGGCACGCCTGGCGCTTACCGGCCGAGTGGCTCGACTTTGGCACGGGGTCATCGCCCAAAAGCAACGGGCGATTACAAGCCGTGGACGCCGGGCGGCTAGGTTGATGTTCGCTACACTCTTCGCCCTTCCCGCGCCGCATTCCGCATGTTAACCGGGCGAAACGCGATGAAGCGGCAAACCTGATCGCGCTCCCGGATTTCATGCACCGTATCGCCGTCCTATTGGCCCTGCTCGGCGGAACGCTCGCTGCGGGACCGGCGCTGGCACAGCTTGGAGCGATTTTCGGCGATTCGCCGCCGCGTCCGCCGGCCAGTGTTCCGAATGGGTCATTTCCCCCGCAGCCGCCACCGGTGCGGTATTCC
This sequence comes from uncultured Alphaproteobacteria bacterium, assembly GCA_963791955.1. Taxonomy (GTDB): domain Bacteria; phylum Pseudomonadota; class Alphaproteobacteria; order Rhizobiales; family Xanthobacteraceae; genus BOG-931. The sequence goes on along the minus strand of CAWBUO010000006.1, from coordinate 632,105 downwards.
CCGCAATCTTTGCCGCCCCCGCCGGCGCAGTATCCCCCTCAATCCTCGTCGGCGCCGGATCGGTATCCCGCCCAAGCTTTGCCCCCGCCGGCGGCTGCTGCAGGACCTCCGCCTTCCGGCATCCAGGCGCAGCCTTTGCCACCGCCTCCCGGCGCTACGTCGGCGCCTGCGGTGTCAAACCGCGTGATCGCGCCGCAAACGGGCTCGCTCAATTCATCGAACCAAACAATCGTGCCGCAACAATCGCAACCCGGTCAGGGCGCGGGCCCTGGGTTGCCGGGGGCCAATCCGCCGCCGCAACCGGCGGACACTGCACCCCAGCCCGACGACACCGTGATCACCGAAATGCCGACGCAAAAGATCGAGAACTCACGCGCGGTATTTTCCGGGCTGGACAAGATCACGGGCCGCATCATCAGCTTCGATGCGGCAATTGGCGAAACGGTGCAGTTCGGCGCGCTGCAGGTGACTGCGCGGGTCTGCTACACACGCCCTCCGACCGAAGCGACCAATACTGATGCATTCGTTCAGGTCGACGAAGTCACGCTTCAGGGCGAGGTCAAACGCATTTTCTCGGGCTGGATGTTCGCCGCCAGTCCGGGTCTCCATGCGGTCGAGCATCCGATTTACGATGTTTGGCTGACCGATTGCGCCTCACCGATCAAGGTCGCCGAACCAATCGCGCCGCCAGCGCCTGCCCCTGTGCGCCCGGCCGCTTCGTCTCGTTCCCGTCAGGGTGCGCCGTCGCGCCTCCAGCCTGCGCCTGCCGTTCAGGTGCAGCCGCGCTAAGCGGCGGCTTACGTTGCCGCAAGCCGTGCAAGTGCAACGCTGCCGGAAACCGGCCGGTCAAGCCCGAGCGCACCAAAATCGCCTTCGCCCACGAGGGCGGCATCAAGCAGCTTATGGTAGGCCGGCCGCGACACCTCGACGGCGCCGAACGTTCGCAGATGCTCGGTGACGAATTGAGTGTCGAGCAGGCGGTATTGGCCGGCTCTGAGCCTGGCCACGAGATGTACCAGCGCGACCTTGGACGCATCGCGGGTGCGGTGAAACATGCTCTCGCCGAAAAACGCACGTCCCAGGCTGACGCCGTAGAGCCCGCCGATCAATTTATCGCCGTCATAGACCTCGACGGTGTGGCAGTCGCCGCGCTCGTACAGCTTGCGGTAGAGGTTGCGGATCCGGGCATTGATCCATGTGCGGGTGCGGCCCGGCATCGGCTCTGAGCAGCCGTCGAGCACGCCGTCAAAATCGCGATCGACCACGACGGTGAAAGGGCTGGATCGTACGGTACGGGCGAGGCGGCTCGACACGTGGAACCGGTCGAGCGGTATGATGCCGCGGCGTTCCGGTTCGATCCAATAGAGCGCGGGATCCTCGGCGCTCTCCGCCATCGGAAAAATGCCGCAGGCATACGCCTTCAAGAGCACTTCCGGCGTAATGTCGACGAGTGCGGACTCGCGGCTTGCCATGGCGTTCGTTTAGCCAACCGCAGGCGGCTACTTCAAGTGCACCGGACGTCCCGGCCATTGGGCGAGGCGTGGATCGCCTTAAGCATTTATAAACCACGATTTCCGTAAAAATTTCGCCGGATTGAACACAATTGCATTGGATTCGTTACGCCACGAAAGCCTGAACATTGGGGCCCTGTAATGGGGGCGATAGCCAGCAAGATCGCGCCGATTCGTGTTCTGCTCGTCGAGGACGAGTTTCTCATCAGCGAATGGGTCGCGGAATTGCTCGGCGAGCAGGGCTTTGCCGTGCACGCAGTGACCAATGCGGCCGATGCGCTCCGCCACCTTTGCGCGGCGCCGGTGGACGTGTTGTTCACCGACGTCAATCTGCCAGGCGGGGTGGATGGCATTACGTTAGCGCGCCGCGCCCGCGAATTACTGCCCGACCTGCCCGTAGTCTACGCGTCGGGACGCGTGGACGTCCTCGATCCGCAGGTGCGGGTGCCCCGCTCCACTTTTGTCCCAAGGCCTTATGTCCCCGCCCTGGTCGGGCGGGTTCTCGCCGCCGCCGTTGCGGCGAGCGCGGATCTCCTGCCGGCGTGAAGCGCTACTGCTCGATCGCGCCGCGCGCGAGAAACTCCTCGAGCCAGTGGATGTGATAATCGCCGTCGATGATCTCCGCTTCCCGCACCAGCGCGCGAAACAGCGGCAGCGTGGTTTCGATCCCGTCGACCACGAATTCGTCCAGCGCCCGCTTGAGGCGCATCAGGCATTCTTCGCGGGTCTTGCCGTGGACGATCAGTTTTCCGAGCAGCGAATTGTAGAACGGCGGCATGGTGTAACCATGGTAGACGGCGGAATCGATCCGCACGCCCAGTCCGCCGGGCGGGTGATAGTGCACGATCTTGCCCGGCGAGGCGCGGAACGAGACCGGATTTTCTGCATTGATGCGACACTCGATGGCGTGACCGTGGAACTTTACATCGCTCTGTGCGAGCGACAGATCGTTGCCGGCTGCAACGCGGATTTGCTCAGCGACGAGATCGATGTCGGTGATCATCTCGGTCACCGGATGCTCGACCTGAATACGCGTGTTCATTTCGATGAAACTGAATTTGCCGTCCTCGTAGAGAAACTCCACGGTTCCGGCGCTGAGATATTTGATCTCGCGCATGGCGGTTGCGACGGTTTCGCAAATCTGATCGCGGGCCGCGGCATTGAGGGCGGGCGAGGGGCCTTCCTCCCAGACCTTCTGATGCCGGCGCTGTAACGAGCAATCGCGTTCGCCGAGATGAATAGCGCGGCCCTTGCCGTCGCCAAGAACCTGGACCTCAATGTGTCGCGGCCGCTCGAGATATTTCTCAAGATAAACGGTGTCATCGCCGAACGCCGTCTTCGACTCCGTCCGCGCGATCGCAAGCGCCGACGCCATTTCGCTCGCCGCGCGGACGACCTTCATGCCGCGGCCGCCGCCCCCGGCGGCGGCTTTGAGTATGACCGGAAAGCCTACCTCGCGCGCCAAGCGTTCAGCCTCCTGATCGGAGCCGACGCCGCCGCCGGAGCCCGGCACGGTCGGAATGCCGAGTTCAGTGGCGGCGCGCTTGGCGGCAATTTTGTCGCCCATCAGGCGGATGTGCTCGGGGCGCGGGCCGATGAAATGCACGTTGTGCTCGGCGAGAATTTCCGCAAAGCGGGCGTTCTCCGAGAGAAAGCCATAGCCCGGATGGACGGCATCGGCGCCGGTAATCTCGCAGGCGGCCAGCAAGGCTGGGATATTGAGATAGCTGTCCTTCGCCGCGGGCGGCCCAATGCAGACGCTCTCGTCGGCGAGCCGAACATGCATGGCGTCGGCGTCCGCCGTCGAATGCACCGCCACCGTCGGAATGCCGAGCTCTTTGCACGCCCGCAATACCCGCAGCGCGATTTCACCTCGATTGGCGATCAGGATCTTATCGAACATCTCGGCCTTAAAGACGAATAGCGAACGTGGAACAGCGAATAGATTCGACGGGCTCTTGCGCTGTTCGCTTCACTCGATGATCATCAACGGCTCGCCGTATTCGACCGGCTGGCCGTCCTCGACCAAAATTTGGATCACCGTGCCGGAGCGCGGCGCGGGAATTTGATTCATTGTCTTCATCGCCTCGATGATCATCAGCGGTTCGCCGGCTTTCACTTGGGTCCCCACCTCGACGTATGGCCGAGCGCCGGGTGCGGGGCCGAGATAAGCCGTCCCGACCATCGGCGAAGCAACCAGACCGGGGTGTTGCGCCGGCTCGATCGCGGCTGCGACCGGCGCCAGAATTGCGTCGCCGGCAATTGCTGCCGGCGTTTGTGGGCGTTCGCCAGCAACAGCGAGATTGCGCGCGACGCGGATCGATACGCCGTCCTGTTGATACTCGATCTCGGTCAGGCCGGTTTCGTCGAGCAGCTTGGCCAGTTCGCGGATCACATCGTGATCGATCGCGGGGGTCTTGAGTACCGGCGCCTTCGGCATTTGCAGGGTCCCAGGCTTGCGGGCCACGATCAGTCCCTGGCGTCAATCATGGCGGCGAGACCGGAGATCGCGAGTGCGTAGCCTTCGGCGCCAAAGCCGCACAAGACCGCACGCGCGACCTGGGACACGTAGGAGCGCCGGCGGAACTGGTCGCGGGCGTGAATATTGCTGAGGTGGACCTCGATAATTGGTGCTTCCAGGGTGGCCAGCGCGTCGAGAATCGCGATGGAGGTATGGCTGTAACCCGCGGGATTGATTACGAGCCCCGCCGCCTTCTCTTTGCGGGCTTCCTGAATCCAGTCGATGATTTGGCCTTCATGGTTCGACTGACGGAATTCTACCGTGAGCCGGTGCCGTTCCGCCGTCGTGCGGCAGAGCTTTTCGATGTCAACGAGCGTCGCACGGCCATAGATTTCCGGCTCGCGGGTGCCGAGCAGATTGAGATTGGGTCCGTTCAGGACATAAACGGTCTTCGGCATTTTGCGAGCTTACCCGGCGGTCACTGCTGCGGGCGGCGCCCGCTTGTGCCGGGCTGGTTATAGGGAAGCCACCAGCAAAGGGGAAGCGGCAGGGACGCGATGTAGACGACAACAATCTGGCCCCTCCCGAAGAGTAACCGGGAAGGGCAGATCCAAGGCTTCTTAAAAGGGGCGGCGACCCTAACGTGGCAGAAACCAAACCGCTATTTGCGCTCGGCGGCGAGTTTTTCCTTCAGCGCATCGAGACCGACCGCTCCGACCACCACTTCATCGCCGACCACGTAGCTCGGAGTTCCGTTGACGCCAAGCGCCTCGGCGAGCTTCATGCTTTCGTCGATCGTCTTTTTGACCTCGTCGCTCCCCATGTCCTTTTCGATGCGCGTCATATCGAAGCCGACATCCTTGGCAACCGCGAGCGCCCGCGCCTTGTCGGCCGGACCGCGCCCGCCCAGGAGCTTCTGGTGGAATTCGATGTATTTCTTCCCGGTGACGTCCTGCATGCGCGCTGCCACCGCAACGTGGGCCGCTTCAACCGATCCTTCGCCGAGCACCGGGAATTCCTTGAGAACAAACTTTAGATTGGGATTGGTCTTCAAGAGGGTGAGCATGTCGGGAAGCGCGCGCTTGCAGTAGCCGCAATTGTAATCGAAGAACTCGACCATCGTGACATTGCCGTGCGGGTTGCCAAGCACGACCTGATGCGGCGAACTGAACAGCGTGGCGTTATTCTGTGCGACTGCCGAGCGATGCTTCTCGGCATCTGCCGCCTGCTGCCGCTTTTCCAGCTCCGCCATGACGTCCTGCAACACCTCAGGATGCGCCAGCAGATAGTCTTTGACGATGGTGCCGATTTCCTGACGCTGATCGGCGGAGAACGTCTGGGCGGTTGCGACCGCCGGCGACGCGACAGATAGTGCTGCCGCGATCAGAAGCGCCGTCCGTTGGCTCGATGTCATTTATGTTTGTCCTTGCGGTTATTGACCGAATAGTAGGGGGCTCTTGCCTTTGTTGAAAGCCACAATGTCGTCAGCTCTTACCCATCCCGGCGATCCGATGGGAAATCGGGTTTTGGCACGCGCGGCGAGTTCGCGCGCGGTCTTGTTATCGCCGCGGGCGAACGCAGCCTGCGCCGAGGCAAGATCGGCTTCGGCAAACTTGCCATTATGGCCGTACGCCATGGCAAGTTGCTCATAGGCATCGCCGGATTCAGGTTCCTTGACCAGAGCGGCCCTGAGCAGGGGGATCGCCTCCGACGCCATCTTGGGATTCTTGGTCGCAATCAGCGCCTGCGCCAACAGAATCTGGATCAGAGCGGGATTGGGCGCAAGCTCGACCGCGCGCCGCAGGGGCGGGATCGCTTCCGTGGCGTGGCCGTTCTCCAGCAGCGCCTGGCCCTCGAGCTCGTAGAAATAGGGATTGCGTGGCATCGCCTGGATCAGGCCTTCGATCTGGGTGAGCGCGGTGCGCATGTCGCCGAAGCGGTAGGCGACGATCGCGTGCGCATAGCGTGCCGGCATGCTGGTGTCGGATGAAGGATAACGCCGCATGACACTCTCGGCCCGCTCGGTAAAGCCGTATAGTTTCGCGCGCATCATGTCGTGGCGGAACTGCAGTTCGGGAGGATCTTTTTTGTCCCAGTATGGTGTTTTGACCAGCTGCTCCAACGCCGCCATCCGCTCGGCAGGCATCGGGTGGTTCTGCACGTAGGGATCGACGTATGCCGCCGTGAACATCATCTCGTTGGCGAAGCGCTTGAAGGTGTCGTACATGCCCTTGGCCGACTGGCCGGTCATGGTCAGAAGACGAACGCCGGTGCGGTCGGCTTGGTCTTCCTGGGCGCGCTGATAGGCGAGGAGCGTGTGTTGTATATAGGATTGCGGCGCGCTGAAGATCGCGGCGCCGGCATTGCCGAGGTCGAGGCTGTTGCCATAATTGCTCGATTTTGCCGCTGCGACCATGGCGCCGGCGCCGAGCAGCATGGCGACGATCGCCGCCGTCGTCGCGTTGGAAAGTTCCTGTCGCATCTTCGACAGATGGCCGCCGATGATGTGTCCGGTCTCGTGCGCGAACACCCCGATCAGTTGATTGGGTGTGGTCGCCTGCATCAGCGCGCCGGAGTTCACGAAGATTTGGTGCGCGTCCATGACGAAAGCGTTGAACGATTTGTCGTTGATGATCACGATCTGAATATTTTGCTGGCTCAGACCGGCGGCGCGGAAAATCGGCTGCGAGTATTCGCGCAGCAGCTGCTCGATCTCGGCATCGCGAATCATCGGGATGCCGGCCGCGGATCCGGTTTGCGCGCGCGCCGGCAGACTTGTGAGCGCAAGCGCGGCTGCTGCGGTCAGTGCAATGACGCGAGAGGCTGGTCCCGCCGGGCGCATCTTGCTAGGAGGTCTGGCAGCAATCATTCGGGACTAAGATATTGGGTCCCCGTCCAGGACCCAAGCTATGGATCTAACCGATTACGGTCAACACAGCGCGGCGCGTTGCCGAGACAGAGCCGTAGTCCACAAAGCCCGGCGAATACGGCAGTACCGGGGCGGTTCTGACCAGGCCGGCAACCCGCCAAGGCGTAACGATGCTTGAGAGGGCAAAACATCTGCTGCGTCCGTCTGCCCGCAGCGACGTGCCGCCGTTCATGGTGATGGACGTGATGGCCGCGGCGGCCCGTCTCCAGGCGCAAGGCCGCCGTGTCATTCACATGGAAGTCGGCCAACCAGCCGCAGGCGCGCCGGCAGCGGCAATCGCGGCGGCGCGGGCGGCGCTCTGTTCCGGCCCGCTCGGCTACACCGAAACACTCGGCATTCCCTCGTTGCGCGGGCGCATCGCGCGCGCGTACGCCGAATGGCACGATATCGACATCGATCCACACCGCATTGTCGTTACCACCGGCTCTTCGGCCGGCTTCCTGTTGGCTTTCCTCACCGCCTTCGAAGCGGGAGACCGTATCGGCGTGGCGCTTCCGGGTTATCCGCCCTATCGCCACATCCTCACCGCTCTCGGCTGCGAGCCTGTGGCCATTGAAACCGACGACACCACACGCTGGTCGATTACCGCTGAATCCTTGCTCGCCCGGCACCAGAAAGCGCCGCTGAAAGGTGTGATCATCGCTTCGCCGGCCAATCCAAGCGGCACGATGATGACCGCATCCGCGCTCGGCGACCTGATCCGCGCCGCCGAAGCTGCCGGCATTGTAGTGATCTCCGACGAAATTTATCACGGCCTCGACTATGCCTTCGCCGCCGAATGCGCGGCGCGCTTTTCGCACGACACCATCATCGTCAACTCGTTTTCCAAATACTTCTGCATGACCGGATGGCGTATCGGCTGGATGGTGGTGCCGCCATCCCTGGTGCGCGCCGTCGAGCGGCTGCAGCAGAACCTCGCGATCTCAGTCCCCACGCTTGCCCAAATCGCCGCCGAAGCCGCTTTCGAGGGACGCGCTGAGCTTGAAGAGGTCCGGCACGGCTATGAGGAAAATCGCCGCATTTTGCTTGCGGGATTGCCGCGCGCGGGCCTCGATTTATTTTTGCCCGCCGACGGCGCCTTTTATCTTTATGCCGACGTCTCGCGGTTCTCGACCGACAGCTTTGCGTTTGCGACGCGCATGCTGGAGGAGGCGGGCGTCGCCACGACCCCCGGCGTCGATTTTGATCCGGTGCGGGGCAGGCATTTTCTTCGTTTATGTTACGCCGGCGCGCGCGGCGATATGCACGACGCTGTCGAGCGGATCGGAAATTGGCTGGGGTCGAACGCGACCGAACGAGGCGGACGATGAGCGACGCGCTGTTCGAAATCTTGCGCAAAGTCACGACCGCAACCATGACAACGATGCTGCTCAAAAAGGGCATCAGGCGCTGCTGGATGAACGGGCCAAAGCCGCTCGCCGCCAAGGGCGAGCGAGTGATCGGACCAGCTTTCACGTTGCGTTTCATTCCCGTGCGGGAAGATGTGGCGACCCCGGAAAGCTGGGGCAATCCGATATCGACCCGCGCTGCGGTCGAAGAAATGCCTGAGGGAGTCATTGCGGTTGCCGACGCCATGGGCGTGCCCAGCGCCGGCATCTTTGGCGACATTCTTTGCGCGCGGATGAAAAAGCGAAATGTCGCGGCGCTGGTCACTGACGGCGTCGTGCGCGACCGCGCCGGTGTTTTGACCAGTGCGCTGCCGGTCTGGTGCGCGGGCACGGCGGCGCCCGCTTCGGTAAACGGTCTGACCTTTGTCGGCTGGCAACAGCCGATCGGCTGCGGCGGCTGCGCAGTTTTTCCTGGCGACGTGATCGTGGCCGACGACGACGGCGCGATCATCATTCCCAGGGCGATGCTGGAATTCGTCGCTTACGAAGGGGCGGAGCACGAACTTTACGAAAGTTGGGTTTTCAGCGAAGTCGAGAATGGCGTGAAACTGCCCGGACTTTATCCGCCGAATGATGAAGCCAAAGCGCGTTACGCCGCGTGGCGCCGATCGCGGTCGTGATACTGCACGTCCCTCCTGGAACGCGAGCACTTCAGCGTAAGTCTTTCGGAGCGTCGGATGTTCTTCGTCCTCTCCAAAATCTTGGGTTTCTTCGCCTTGCCGTCGAACTTCATGATTGCGATCGGGCTCGTCGGCCTTGTTCTTTTGTGTACGCGATTTATCCGGGTTGCGAGCTGGCTGATCATTACGAGCCTCGTGCTGATCGCGCTTTTTGGTCTGTCGCCGCTCGGCAATGCGCTGATATTGCCGCTGGAGCAGCGGTTTCCGCCCTGGGACGCTACGCGCGGACCGCCGGACGGCATTGTTATCCTCGGCGGCTCGATCTCGCCGGATGTGTCGGCCGCCCGCGGCGCGGTGGCGCTCGACGAGGCCGCTGAGCGCATCACGGCCGCCGCCGAATTGGCGCGCCGCTATCCGAATGCCCGCATCCTGTTCTCGGGCGGCAGCAATGCCCTGATATTCAACGAAGGCGCCGAGGCGACGTTTGCCGTACGGCAGTTGGAAGATCTGGGCGTCGCGCCGGAGCGGATCCTCGCCGAGGACAGGTCACGCAACACCATCGAGAACGCGGTGTTCTCGCGGCGTCTTGCCGATCCGAAGCCCGGCGAGCGCTGGCTATTGCTGACGTCGGCGTATCACATGCCGCGCTCAATGGCGGCATTCAGGGCGGCCGGCTTCGCGGTCGAGCCCTATCCGGTCGATTGGCGCACCCGCGGGCCGATCGACGCGTTGCGGCCGTTCGCTTCTGTTGGCGACGGGCTGCGGCGGACCGATACCGCAGTGCGTGAGTGGGTCGGCCTTGTTGCTTACCGGCTCGCCGGCAAGACGGCGGAACTGTTTCCCGGCCCGTAAGGGCTGCTACGGCTTCGCCAATTCACCGATCTTTTACGGGCGTCGCGATAGTACGTTGTCAGCCGTGGCTGTCGCGCTTGGCGGGAGTGATTTGCTTGTGCTGATGTGTCGCGTGACGCCGGCGTCCGTTTGATGGCCTTTTGGGAAGGACCACCATGTCTGTGACCGAAATTCCCACCGCGCTCGCACGCGAAGCGCTGGAGGGGGTGCACCAAGCCCGGACACGCCAATGGCTTCGACCGGTCCTCACGGCGCTGTTCGCTGCTGCGGCGGTGGTTTTTGCGTCGTCGCTTGCTGTGGTGACCGGCCTCGTTTGAGCCGGCGTTCTTGCTCACGAACCAGTGCCGTGCTGATCTGATCGCGACAACGAGCGAGCAGATTGGTCATGGGGCTGCGCCTGGTTATTGGCAACAAGAATTACTCTTCCTGGTCGTTCCGGCCATGGCTGGCGATGAAAGTCGCCGGCATTGCTTTCGAAGAAACGATGATCTCGCTTGAAGCGCCGGACTTCAAGTCGCGGGTGACGGCATTGGGCGGTGCCGGCAGGGTGCCGACGCTGATCGACGGCGACACTTGCGTCTGGGAGTTGCTGGCGATCCTTGAATACTTGGCCGAGAAATTTCCTGCTGCCGCGCTCTGGCCCGCGCCGCCGGCAGCACGGGCTCATGCGCGCGCGGTCGCATCCGAGATGCACGCCGGATTTGCCGCGCTGCGGCGGCAGCTGCCGATGAATATCCGCCGGTCGGTGATACCGCGCACGCTCGACACTGATGCGGCCGGAGATGTGGCGCGGATCGAAGCGATCTGGAGTGAGTGCCGTTCGCGTTTTGGCCCGGGCGGGCCGTTTCTCTATGGCGCCTTCACAGCTGCCGACGCCATGTTTGCTCCAGTGGTTTGGCGTTTCCACACCTACGCGGTTGAACTCGGCGCCGCGTCGCACGCCTTTATGCGTGCGATGATGACGTTGCCGGCGTGGCACGAATGGCGCGAAGCCGCGCGGCTTGAGTTGTGGGTGCTCCCGCATGACGAGGTCGATTGGCCGGACGTCAAGCGCGAGTGAGGCGCTTCAACCGAGACGCTGTTCGAGTTCGCGTAACAGCGGCTGCTGATAAGCAATAATTTTGACCATCGCGATCGGCAGCGTGAAGTAGGCGATGCGATCGATCTCGGAGAAGTTCTGCTTGCGGCCCGATTTCGGCGGCCACTCGAGTTCGAAAGTGTTGCTGGCGAAGGCCGCCAAATCGAGGTCGGCTTCAAACGCCCAGACGTGCACGGCCTTCCCGCTTTTCTGTTTGACCGGTGTCAGCGGCATGAGGCTTTCCGCCGCAGCAAGGTTCGTCTCCTCTTTAAACTCGCGACGGGCGGTGTTGAGCAGATCAACACCGGGCTCGGCGAGGCCCTTCGGAACGGTCCACGCGCCGTCGTCTTTTTTAGCCCAGAATGGCCCGCCTGGATGGGCCAGCAGCACTTCAAGCTCGGCTCTTCGCCGGAATGCCAAAAGGCCGGCGCTGATTTCTGCCCTGCGACGCATCCGCGCAATTTACCTTTTAGCTGCGGCTTCCTACCGCAGGCCTTGCTAAATGGTCGGTTGTCTGCATGATTTTGTCACGATTGCGCCCACAATGCCGGCTTGTTCGACGCGCTTGCAAGCGCGCCGAGAAGGGCCGCTAACGATTTCCTGAACGGGAGCCAACGCCAATGCGATATCAATTTATCGCCGCTCTTGCATTTGCCGCTGTCGCGGCCTCGCTCGCACCGATTGCCAAGGCCGACGATGCTGCCAAAGACGTCAAGGGTCTTTATCTGATGAGCGATTATCCCGCCGTGACATTGCGGCCGGGTGAAACCTCCTCGATCAATCTGAAATTGCACAATTACGATTTGGCGCCGGAGCGGCTGGCTTTATCAGTGTCCGGTGTACCCGCTGGTTGGACTGCGACTCTGATGGGGGGCGGTCAGCCGATTGCTGCGGCGATGCCGGCGACCAATTCCAGTGTTTCCCTCGAACTGCGGCTCGATGTACCAAAGAACGCCACTGTCGGTACCCAAACGCTTATGGTCTCAGCCGCGGGCGGCTCAACCAATGTTGAGCTGCCGATCGCGGTCACGCTTGCCAAGGATCTGCCGGCCAAGCTGACGCTGACGCCGCAGCTTCCCGAATTGCGCGGCACGTCGCGCTCGACCTTCGAGTATCAGCTCGGCATCAAGAACGATAGCGGCAAGAAGCTCACTGTCAGTCTGTCCGCCCAGGCGCCGCAGAATTTCGACGCCTCGTTTACAGAGAATTACGGCAGCCAGGAACTGAACGCGGTGCCGGTCGACCCCGGCCAGACCAAGGACGTAAAGCTCAAGGTCCGGCCGCCGAATACAGCCGCTGCAGGCAGTTATAAAGTCATGGCGCGGGTCGGCGCCGAGGACGCCAGCGCGACCGCCGATCTTACCCTCGACATCACCGGCCAGCCCAAACTCGACATCAGCGGACGCGAAGGATTGGTTTCGACGCGCGCCTCTGCCGGCAAGGAATCCACAGTGCCGGTCGTCATCACCAACACCGGCACCGCCCCGGCGGACGATGTTGAACTCAGCGGCTCGGCGCCGAGTGGATGGAAGATCACCTTCGATCCAAAAAGCGTCGATCACATCGCGCCGAATCAGAACAAGGAAGTGCAGGCTCTGATCACGCCGACCGAGAAAGCCATCGCCGGCGACTACGTGACGACCATCCGCGCGTCGGCCCGCGGCGAATCGGCGTCCACGACCTTTCGCGTCACGGTGACGACCTCGACGATGTGGGGGATCGCAGGCGTCGGCATCATCGGCATCGCGCTGCTCGTCATGGTCGGAGCAGTCGCAAGGTTCGGCCGGCGATGAGCACGGACATCGTTATCGAGGCCGAGGGTCTCACCAAGAGCTACGGGCAAGCGGTTGCCGTCGATCACATCTCCTTTACCGTCGGGCGCGGGGAGATTTTCGGGTTGCTCGGACCGAACGGTGCCGGCAAGACGACCACGATCTTGATGCTGCTCGGGTTGACCGAGATTTCCGGTGGTGAGGTGCGCGTGCTCGGATTCAACCCGGCGCGCGAGCCGCTTTCGGTCAAACGCCGGGTCGGTTATCTGCCGGATTCGGTCGGCTTCTACGATCAGCTGACCGCTGCCGACAATCTGCGTTACACTGCCCGCCTGATCGGCTTCAAAAAGGACGAACGCGAGAAACGCATAGCCGACGCGCTCGAGCGGGTCGGCCTCGCCGAAGCCGCCGACAAACGCGTCGGCACCTTCTCCCGCGGCATGCGACAGCGCCTCGGCCTGGCCGAAATCCTCATGAAGGGCGCGCAGATCGCCATTCTCGACGAGCCGACAACCGGGCTCGACCCGCACGCGACTGCGGAACTGCTGACCATCATCCGCGGCTTCAAAGCCGAAGGCGTTTCGGTGCTGCTCTCCTCGCATTTGCTCGAACGCGTGCAGAGCGTGTGCGATCGCGTCGCGCTGTTTTCCGGCGGCCGCATTGCGCTGATGGGCTCGGTGTCCGAGCTTGGCCGGGAGATCCTCGGCGGCGGTTACGTGGTCGACATCGAGGCCGATGGTGCGGGGCTGCCCGAGCGGCTTGCGCTCATTCCAGGGGTCAGTGGCGTTGAGCGGACCGGCATCGGCAAGATGCGTCTGCATGCCGACCGCGACGTGCGGCCGGAAGCCGCCGCCGAAGTCGTCGCCATGCAGGGCCGTCTCAAGTATCTCGGCGTTCAGGAGCCGAGCCTCGACGCTATCTACACCCGCTATTTCGAGAGCAGACCCGACGCCGAAATGTCGATGAGGGAAGGAGAGCGCGATGCAGCGTGAGGGCTCGGCCTTTTCGGGTCTCGGCGTGGTCGTGCTCAAGGAGCTCTCCGACCACCTCACCAGCGTGCGCATGCGGGTGCTCGAGTGGCTCATCGTGCTGGTTGCGCTGGCTGCGCTATATGGCGCGATCCAGCAGATCAAAGAAACCACGGCGGAGGATCCGTTCCTGTTCCTGCGGCTGTTCACGACTTCACGTGAGCCGCTGCCCTCGTTTGTGTCCTTTATCTCCTTCCTCGTACCGCTGATGGCGATTGGGCTTGGCTTCGACGCCGTCAACGCCGAGTACAACCGCCGTACGCTGTCGCGCATCCTCTCTCAGCCGATCTATCGGGACGCGCTGCTGTTCGGGAAATTTCTCGCCGGGCTGATTACGCTTGCCATCAGCCTGATCACGCTGTGGCTTCTGGTCATCGGACTCGGCTTGCTGCTGATTGGAATCCCGCCCGGTTCTGAGGAGATCGCCCGCAGCTTTCTCTTCCTTTTGGTGACGATTATCTATGCCGGCGTCTGGCTGGCGCTGGCGCTCCTGTTCTCGATTGTGTTCCGGTCAGCCGCGACGGCGGCTCTTGTCACGCTCGGGATTTGGCTCTTCATCACCTTCATCTGGCCGGTGCTGGCCGGGGCTGTCGCGCAAATTATCGCGCCGCCCGACCCGCGTTACCTTGCGTTGGGATTGCCGACGCCCGCGACCGCGCAAATGGAGCAGATATTAGCCCGGCTGTCGCCGTCGACCTTATTTGCCGAGACGGTGGTGGCGCTCCTTGACCCAACCACGCGCTCATTGGGGCCGATCTACCTGAGCCAGCTTCAGGGTGCCGTGCTTGGTGCGCCGCTACCGCTCACCGAGAGTATGTTGATAGCGTGGCCGCAGACAGTCGGCATGATAGCCAGCTCCATTCTGCTGTTCGTCATCGGCTACGTGACTTTCCAGCGCCAGGAAGTGCGCGCGTAGGTCGGAAGGCGACCCTCCGCGCACGTTTTGGTCCTCAGCCAGGCCGGAAAAATCTCGCGGCACGCCACGCCGGCGCGTTGCACTCGCCTTCGCGGCATAGTGAAATCCGCCCCGGGAGAGGATTCGTGGCCGCCATCGCAACCAATGTCGATACTGGATCGCCCGAATTCGAAGCCAATCAGGCGGCGATGCGCGCGCTGGTCGCGCAACTACAGGAGCGCCGCGCTCAAGCTGCCGAGGGCGGTCCACAGCGCTCGCGTGAACGTCACCTGTCGCGCGGCAAACTTCTGCCGCGCGAACGGGTGATGACGCTTATTGATGCAGGTTCGCCATTCCTCGAACTGTCGCCGCTCGCGGCCAACGGCATGTACGAAGATGCCATTCATGCAGCCGGCATCATCACCGGCGTCGGCCGCATCGCCGACCGCGAATGCGTCATCGTCTGCAACGATTCGACGATCAAGGGCGGCACCTATTATCCGATGACCGTCAAGAAGCACCTCCGCGCGCAGGAAGTCGCGCGCGAGAACGCGCTGCCTTGTATCTATCTGGTCGATTCCGGCGGTGCCAATCTGCCGCAATGGCCGGAGGTGTTTCCCGATCGCGAGCATTTCGGGCGCATCTTCTACAATCAGGCAACTTTGTCGGCTGCGGGCATCGCCCAGATTGCCGTGGTCATGGGCTCGTGCACCGCGGGGGGAGCCTATGTGCCGGCGATGTCTGACGAGACCATCATCGTGCGCAATCAGGGCACCATTTTCCTCGGCGGACCGCCGCTGGTGAAGGCGGCGACCGGCGAGGTGGTCTCGGCTGAAGATTTGGGCGGCGCCGATGTGCACGCGCGGAAATCCGGCGTTGCAGACTATTACGCCGAGAACGACCGCCACGCGCTGGCGCAGTGCCGGCGCATCATCGGCAACCTTAATACCCGGAAGCCGAACGATATCGTGCTGGCCAGGCCGGCCGAACCGAAATACGACGCCAGCGAACTCGACGGCATTGTTTCGGCCGATCTCAAGAAGCAGTACGACGTGCGCGAGGTGATCGCGCGGCTCGTCGATGGCTCCGAATTCGACGAGTTCAAGGCGCTCTATGGCACCACGCTGGTCACCGGCTTCGCGCACATTCACCGCATTCCGGTCGGCATTTTAGGCAACAACGGCATTTTGTTCTCCGAAAGCGCGCGCAAGGCCGCGCATTTCATCGAGCTATGCTGCCAGCGCCGCGTACCGCTGTTGTTTCTGCAAAATATCGTCGGCTTCATGGTTGGGCGCGACTACGAGGCCGGCGGCATCGCCAAGGATGGCGCCAAGATGGTGACGGCGGTCGCCTGCGCGCAGGTGCCGAAGATCACGCTGGTGGTCGGCGGCTCGTATGGCGCCGGTAATTACGGCATGTGCGGCCGCGCCTACGGCCCGCGCTTCCTGTTCACCTGGCCGAACGCGCGGGTGTCGCTGATGGGCTCCGAACAGGCCGCAAGTGTGCTCGCGACTGTGCGGCGCGACAACCTCGAGGCGGCGGGAAAGACCTGGCCGGTGGAAGAGGAAGAAAAATTCAAGAAGCCGATCCGCGACCAGTTCGATATGGAAAGCGACCCCTATTACGCCACCGCGCGGCTGTGGGACGACGGCATCATCACGCCCGCCGAAACCCGCCGCGTCCTGGCACTGTGTTTTTCTGCCGCACTCAACGCGCCGATCCCGGAGACGAAGTTCGGCGTGTTCAGGATGTGAGCCTCACACCCATTTCTGTGCAATGCTGCCGCCGGCCATAATATTTATCTGCTTAGGACCAGCAGCCTTTCGCGCGCACGTACGCGATATGGCAGGTCGCGCCTGATAATGTGAGGTGAAGTCATGCCCAAAACCATCGAGCACGTTCATTGGCCGGATGCTCCGGATCTGTGGATGCCCTATGCGCCGGCGATCAAGGTGCGCGGCGGCACGACGGTGTATCTCGCCGGTGTCACTGCCGCTCCGGTCTATCATCATCATCCGCATCGGCCGGAGGAGTTCGATGCCATGCCGGGCGACATGGCGGGGCAGGCGCGCGCGGCGCTGGAGAATCTCAAGCGTGGGCTTGAGGCCGTGGGCGCAACTTTCGCCGATGTGGTGACGGCCGACCGCTTCGTGACCGATCTCACTGATCAGGACGCACTCAACCGTGTCTGGGCCGAATACTTTCGCGACGCCAAGCCCACGACAACGACCGTACAGGTGGTGCGGCTTGCCACCGATCCGCGGTGCCTTGTCGAGATAAACGCGATCGCCGTCATTGATTGACGCGCGTCAAGCAGATTGCGCCTGCTTGACGCGCGCAGGGATTGGCCGCTCATATTCGCGGCCGGTAGTTTGTGCTGGAAGCGGAGGTCCGTATGGCCGAGTTAGCATATCGAACGGCGCTCATCGTCGGCGTTGGTGGCGGGCTTTCCGCCTCGGTGGCGCGTACCTTTACGAAAGCCGGCATGGAGGTGGCGTTGGCGGCCCGTCGCGCCAACGATCTCGGGGCTCTTGCCAAGGAGATCGGCGGTAAAGCCTTTGCTTGCGATGCGACCAAGCCCGCCGAAGTCGCGAAACTTTTCGCCGACGTCGAAGGCGCGTTCGGCGCGCCGGATGTCGTCGTCTTCAATGCAAGCTATCGGACGCGCGGTCCGTTCGTCGAACTCAAACCGGCAGAGGTTGAGAAGACGCTCATCGTCAGCGCCTTCGCCGGCTTCCTGGTAGCGCAGGAGGCGGCCAAGCGCATGCTGCCGGCTGGTCGCGGGGCGATCCTGTTCACCGGCGCGTCCGCCAGCGTCAAGGGCTACGCGCAATCGGCGCCTTTCGCCATGGGCAAGTTCGCTTTGCGCGGCTTGGCGCAGAGCATGGCGCGGGAGTTGTCGCCCCGCGGGCTTCACATCGCTCATATCGTTATCGACGGCGGCATCCGCAGCGCGAGCCGCGCAGAGCCGCCGGACAAGCCCGACAGTATGCTTAGCCCCGATGCCATCGCGCAAACCTATCTCGATTTGTTGCGGCAGCAACGCAGTGCCTGGGCTTGGGAAATCGAGCTGCGTCCTTGGGTCGAGCGGTTTTGAACTCCGGCACCAAGCTCCGGCATGCCGGCGCCATGCCGGGCACGATAGCCAAGGCGGTTTTATTGACGCTTGCGCTCGTCTTTGTTGCCAGCGCCGTGCAGGCGCAGACCACGCGGCAAAAGCGGCCGCAGCGACACCCCCCGGAGCCCGCAATTCCCGCCGTGCAGCTCGATCCGCGCGACAGCGTGGTGGCAGCGCCGGGTGTCTTCAATGGACGACCCTATTGGCTTGCGCTGGCGCAGTGCGGCGGCATCTATTTCAAGCTGAATGGGTTTTATACCGACGTCGCCGTGCGTGCGCGCGTGGTCAAGCCTGACCCCACGATCAACGCCGAGTTCAGCAGAAAGCTTACCGAAGCGATCAGGACGACGACGACATTCTTCGACGGAGCCGAGCATTTCTTGATGACCAATCGTGGCGTCGAGCGCGCCGACGCCGTACTCATCTATGAGGGGCAATCGCGCGCCGCCGGCGATCGGCTCAAGACCATCGATGCCGCATTGGCGGCGGCAAAGGCTTGCCCGGCGCTATACCAGGCTTGCCGGGGTGCTTATCCCAAGCTGTGTAATGAATCGCTGACGCCGGTGCGCTAAACTTGCAACGGCGTTTGCGAAGCCTCGGCGCGCCGGCGCTGGCTCGGCGTGCCCCTGAAGGAGCCGTTTCATGAAGCTTGCATTCGCCGCCTTTGCCCTCTTCCTAGTGATCGGCGCGAACGCGCCCGAGGCGACCGCACAGCGAGCCACTGCGTCGCAGGGGATGGGTGAACCGCCCCCACCCAAGATTGGTGAGATCATGGCGCAGCAGCAAATGCGCCACATCAAACTGTGGTTCGCGGGCCACGGCGGCAACTGGCCGCTCGCCGACTACGAAATCGATCAGTTGAAGGACGGCTTTGACGATGTGAACCAGCAGCTTGGCGGCGACACGGTTGAGAAGGCCGTAGGCGCTGCAATTGCCGCTCTCGAGAAGGCCATCGATGCCAAGGACCGCAGCGCCTTTACCAGTGGGTTCGACAGACTGACTGATGGCTGCAACAGCTGCCATCACACGCTGGATCATGCCTTTATTGTCGTGCAGCGGCCATCATCGCTGCCATACAGCGATCAGCTTTTTGCCCCGCCAAAGTAGCCGACCGCCCGCGTCAACGCGCCGCGGTGTGCGGGCTCGGGCGCGGCACATTTCGAGCCGATATATCAAGCTGCTGGAGATGTTGCCTTCCAAGAGGAGGTCTAAGATGACCTATCGCGTCTACTCCGGGCCGCGTGGCTCGCAGTCCATCTCTCCGCTGGAGAAAGATCGCCACCTTTTCAAGGAATTCAGCGGTCTGGATGAAGCGATGAGTTGGGCGCGTCACGTCAACAATAGCGGCCGGGTCGCCCTGCTGATCGACGGTGACGACGGCACACGACTGACCAAGCAGCAGATCGTGACTGCGCTTAAGAGCCCTGAGAGCCTCGACTCACACGACGACGCGGCGTGAACCGTCAGTGCATTAGCGGCTGAGCTGGCTTCAATCGTCCAGCTTCGCCAATGCGGCGAGTTCCGAGACTTCGCGCAGTGGGGCGAAATCCTGATATTCGTTCGGCATGCTGACGCGGTTGAGCCACACCGCGCCAAAACCGAATGAGGACGCGCCCATGACGTCCCACCGGTTGGAAGAGACGAATACGGCTTGCTCCGGCTTGATGCTGAACCTGTTTGTAACGAGCGCGTAGACCTCGGGTCGGGGCTTATAAGCACGTACGCTATCGACCGACAGCACGGCGTCAAAGAGTTCGCCCATTCCTGCGGCATCGACCGCGGCCGCAAGCATGGGCGGCGAGCCGTTGGAGAGGATGGCGAGCCGACTGCCGCGTTTTTTGAGATCGGCAAGGGTTGCTGCGGCGCCGGCAAAAGCGTCGAGCTTGAGATAGGCGTCCAGCAATTGCGGGCGCAGCGAGCGGTCGACCGATGGCACGCGGGCAAGCGCATAATCCAGCGCCCGCTCGGTCAGCGCCCAGAAATCAACGTAGCGGCCCGCGAGCGTCAACGTCCAAGTGTATTCGAGCTGCTTGGTTCGCCAGATTTCTGAGCACCGCTCCGCCTCGGGACCCGCCGCGGCGCGGTGGCGCGCGATGGCGGCATGGACGTCGAATAGGGTGCCGTAGGCATCGAATACGTGGGTCTTCATGAGCTTGTCTCCTTGCAGCAGTCATGGTGTGACAAAGGCGGCGGCCGTGGGACAATGGACCTCTGGGAAGGATGATTCGATGAGCCGGCCCGTTACCTGGTCGAAGACGCTGACCTTTTTCGAGGATGCGTGGCACGAAGGCAACCTGCCGATCATGGGCGTCCGCACCCATGCGGCGTGGCTTTGCACATCGGTGTTCGATGGCGCGCGCGCGTTCGAGGGCACTGCTCCGGATGTCGATCTGCACTGCGCGCGTGTCAACGAATCCGCCAAGACCATGGGGCTCAAGCCGCTCGTTGACGTCGGTAGCTGGCTTGGCCTTGTGCGCGAGGGACTAAAACGGTTCGATCGCGACGCCGAGCTCTACATTCGGCCGATGTATTGGCCGGAAGACGCGGCGTCCGGCGCAGTTCGCCCGGACCCCGAAACCACACGCTGGTGCCTAACGCTTTATATCGCCCCGTTGCCGAAGCCCACGGGCACCGCCATCACGATGTCGCCGTACCGCCGCCCGACCCATGAATCCGCTCCGGTCGATGCTAAAGCCGGCTGTCTTTATCCGAACAACGCCCGCGCCATGACCGAGGCGCGCGCGCGCGGCTTCGACAATTGCCTGATGTGCGACATGCTCGGCAATGTCGCCGAACTCGCCACCGCCAATATCTTCATGGTCAAGGACGGCGTCGCTTTCACGCCGGTTTTCAACGGCACCTTCCTCGCCGGCATCACACGCGCGCGGGTCATCGCGCTGCTGCGCGAGGCCGGCACGACAGTGGTCGAGACCACGTTGCGTTATTCCGACTTTCAGTCAGCGGACGAAGTCTTTTCGACCGGCAACTATACCAAGGTGTCGCCGATCAGCCGCGTTGATGAGCGTAACTTGCAGCCTGGCCCGGTTTACCGGCGGGCACGCGAACTGTACTGGGATTTCGCCCATGCGACGGTGTGACGCCTGCGATCAGGCGGTTTCGCCGCCTCGTCTGCAAAAAAGCGGGACCAAATGGTCCCGCTTTCATTCGCGGCAGTCGCCCCGGCGGATCGCTATTTCATCGCCGCTTCGTACATCTCGGCCACGTGGTCCCAATTGATCAGGTGATCGACGAACGCCTTGAGGTAGTCCGGACGCCGGTTGCGATAATCGATGTAGTAGGAGTGCTCCCAGACGTCGCAGCCCAGAATTGGTGCGGCGCCGTGCACCAGCGGGTTCTCGCCGTTTGCCGTCTTCATGATCGTGATCTTGCCGTCCTTCACCGCGAGCCAGCACCAGCCGGAACCGAATTGGGTAATTCCGGCCTGGACGAAATCCTCTTTCATCTTTGCGATAGGCCCGATATCGGTCGTGATCTGCTTCTCCAGTTTGCCCGGCAACTTGTCGCCGCCACCGCCCTTTTTCATCCACTTCCAGAAGTGGATATGGTTGTAGTGCTGGCCCGCGTTGTTGAAGAGGCCCGGGTTTTTGCCGAACGTTCCTTTCACCACTTCCTCGACGGGCTTGTTCTCCCACTCGGTGCCTTTGGCGAGATTATTGCCATTGGTAACATAGGCTTGGTGGTGTTTGTCGTGGTGATATTCGAGCGTCTCACGGGACATGTGTGGGGTCAGCGCGTCATAGGCATAAGGCAGTTCGGGTAGGGTGAATGCCATTGGTTCTACTCCTCAATGTGAAATCGGAACCGGGTGGGGCGCACGTCGATAAAACCGCCTTGGCGGGACAAGGTTTCGTCTAGATAGGCCCAACGGACCGGTTTCGGCAACGGTGTCGGAGGGACAAAGCGCCGCCGCGGGCGCCATTGGGTCTCGTCGCTAACCTCGCTCGTATTTATCCTTGCGTGCTCGTCGGACCACCGCCAAAATGCAATGGGT
Source organism: uncultured Alphaproteobacteria bacterium (assembly GCA_963791955.1). Classification (GTDB taxonomy): domain Bacteria; phylum Pseudomonadota; class Alphaproteobacteria; order Rhizobiales; family Xanthobacteraceae; genus BOG-931. The sequence continues at coordinate 610,441 of CAWBUO010000006.1, read as the reverse complement.
GTCGGGTCGTACGGGCGCGGGATACAATTATGGCACTGTTTTTGCTGGTTTTGGGAGCGGCAGTCACGGTCGCTGGGTTTGTTCTCGCCGCAGCCGGCGTCATCCTTCCCGAGGCTACTTTCAGCGCCGAGGTTGTTACCCCAGGCACTATTGCAGCCGTCGGCGGGCTTATGCTTGTCGGCATTGGCCTTGCGGTCCGCCAACTGCAGCGCATCGAACGGGCACTCAGCGTTCGACCGGCTCCGCGTGTCGCTCTGCCGAAAGAAGAGCTCGAAATCATCGGCCGCAAAGCCTGCAACTCCTCCCGTGCGTCCGCCGTTGCCGCCGAAGCTGGCGGCTGGCGCCAGTCCGCCAACAACACCTCTCGCTGCAAACCCGCCGCCGGCCGAAGTTGCGGCGTTTGCGATGCCACCGGCAACATCCTCGGCGGCGCGGGTGGAACGCGTGCCGGTGGTCGGAGAAGCGGGCATGTCGTTGATGCTACAGACACCTCTTCACGCGGATGAGGAAATCCCTGAGGTCAGGGAAGTTGCGGCAATGGGTCGAGGCGGGAATGGTCTTAGACCGATGCGCCCGGCTCCGCGTGTCGTTGGAAGGGCTCGCCAGACCTCAGCGCCGGAGGTGGCAAAAGGTGCAGTCTTCAATGCGGTGTGGCCGGCGACGTCACGAGGCGGCATTCAAGTAACATCTGTCGAAATTGCGGAGCTGACGATGCAGCCACCAGCGCGTCCGTTGACGGAGACCCCGCAAGTGGCGGCGGCTGTTAGCGAGGTGCCTCCCGCCGCGCCGCCTGTGGGCGTGGAGCCGGTCGCGGCAGCGCCGGTCTCGATCCTGAAATCGGGCGTGGTCGAAGGCATGGCCTATACGCTTTACGCGGACGGATCGATCGAAGCTCAGCTGCCGCAAGGCACAATGCGGTTCGGCTCGATCGCAGCGTTGCGCGACCATATTGAGGGCGGTGCCTAGGCATTTAGTCTGCTGTCTAAGAGCCGATCCGGAAACTTCTTGAGTCGAATAAATCGGATGTGATTCCTTATTGGGCGCTTGATTCTTTTGGGAGCGCCCGATGTGGAAGCCTGAACACCGCCGTTCTGCGGATCGCAACGGCCTTCGTTATCCGAGTGATCTGACCGATACCGAATGGGGGATTGTCGAGCCGATGATTCCGCCTGCGAGACATGGCGGGCGGCGACGGTCGGTGAATGTGCGCGAGGTGCTGAACGGGATTTTCTACATCCTGTGGACCGGTTGCCAATGGAAGGCCTTGCCCAAGGACCTGCCGCCCAAGAGCACGGTGTATGACTATCTCGAGCTCTGGAACTGGGACGGCACGTTGGAGCGCATTCATCACGAACTGTACGTCGCGGTGCGCGAGCAGGAGGGCCGAGAGCCGAGCCCGACCGCAGCCATCATCAACTCGCAGACCGCGAAGGGGGCGCAAAAAGGGGGGCTTTGCTCGATCCTTCGGGCTACGACGCGGGCAAGAAGATCAAAGGTCGAAAGCGGCACATCCTGGTCGACACACTGGGCCTGTTGTTGAACGTCGTCGTTCATCCCGCTGACGTTCAGGACCGTGATGGGGCTTTCCACTTGCTGCGTCGAGCGCGACGACTGTTCCCGTTCATCGAACGCATCTTTGCTGATGGCGGATACGCGGGGCGCAAGATGGCGTTGACCGTGTGGCGTACCGGTGCCTGGAGTTTGCAAATCGTCAAGCGATCGGACATTGCCGGTTTCGAGGTGCTGCCAAAACGGTGGATTGTCGAAAGGACGTTTGCCTGGATCAGTCGCAATCGCCGCCTGGCCCGCGACTTTGAGCGCTACACCACAACCGTCGCTGCATTCATTCGCCTCGCCATGATCCGCATCATGCTCAGGCGACTTGCTGCAAACCCCTCGCCATGAATCCAAACTTCCCGGATGGGCTCTAAAGCACGCAGACTTGCTCGGCTGACTACGGGATTTGCCAAGCCTCTTGAAAGGCCTCCCCCCAGGACTCCTCAACTGAATAATAGTTGGTAATAGTTGTGCGCTTATGGGCACACGCAGCTTTTTGAAAGACTGTATACAGTAAGGATGTTTCTTGTATATCCTAGTTTAAGTCGGTTGCCCGCAGTTGATTATTCTAGGTCGGGAAGTATCATTCACTGTAGAACTGTTCTTAAGTGCCGCGTCTTTGGGCGCATGTGGTACGTCGGGGGGCGGCCACTCCAGATGAGAATAGTCCCGGCATGGCTGAGAATTCGGGGGAGACGAGTTACATTCAACTGACCGCGAATATTGTGTCGGCCTATGTGAGCAACAATACGGTCGCCACCGCGGACATCCCGGCTCTGATTAGTCAAGTGTACGCGGCGTTGTTCCGCATCTCGAGCGGACAGGTGGCGGCCCCAATGGAGCCGCTTAAGCCGGCCGTTCCAGTGAAGCGTTCGATTACGCCGGAATACATTGTTTGTCTCGAGGACGGTAAGAAGTTCAAGTCGCTCAAGCGCCACCTGCGCACGCAATACGACATGACACCGGAACAATACCGGGAGAAATGGGGATTGCCTCCCGATTATCCGATGGTGGCACCCAACTATGCGGAGGCTCGTTCTCGCCTCGCCAAACAGATGGGTCTCGGCCAGCAGCGCCGCCGACGCCGGGACCGCGGTTGACATTCCGTCGCTTTGACCGGCGCAACGGAAAAATTCAACGCTGCAGCACTCCTATCACCCGGTTGGCAAAGCTGAGGCGCTCCGACATTACTGCGACGACGTAAGCCAGCAGCGCCTGGCTCAGAGGCGGGTTCTCGCGTTTGATGCGTTCGAATGCATTTGCGTCGAGTTCGTAAAGGATGCTTGGGCTTTCAGCTTGAATTGTCGCGCTACGCGGAGCGCGCGTCAGCAAGCCCATTTCGCCGACCGTCGTGTGCGGTCCCAGGCTTCGCACCCGCGTGGTGCGTGCGCCGGGCAGCTCAACAATGATCCCGACGCGGCCCTCCAGGATGAAGTGCATCGAGGCGGCCGGATCGCCTTGCCGCGCTATAGTGTCGCCCGCCCGAACTTCGAGGCGCCGGCAACACTGCGCCAGGCTGTCGGCAAGCTGCGCATTCCCAAGCGCTTCAGTCAGCCAGGCGCGCAATGACCGAGCATCGCCGGCGTCGCCACGGTGCGCCTCGATGATCGCCTGCTCGCACGCCTCCAGCGCCCGGTCCAGATCAGCGGCGACGATGATGTCATCGGAAATGAACTTGGCTGAACGGAACGGCCGCTCCAGTTCCGGCGTAAGGTTCACCAGCACGATCCTGGCGCCGGCCTCGGTCGCCGCCTGTTTGATCTGCGCGAAACTCTGCGTTGCCGATGAATCGATACCGGTGACATTGCGGAAATCGAACAGCAGGAATCTGCATTCCGGCTGCCGGGCCAGCAGCGCTTTAACATGCTGGTAGAGGCGGTTCGCCGAGCCAAAGAACAGATAGCTTTGCAGTGCCATCCCCTGGATCTGGCGCCCGTGATCCGCCAGAAGCGCCAGCTCGCCCGGGCCGCGATCGAGCGAGGAGCGATATTCGGAGCCGTCAAAATTGAACTTGATTGCACTGACCCGGCTGGCGCTTACCGCGAACGTGGCGCAGCCGATCACTATGCCGATCAGGACACCGGCGACAAAACCCCAATTGATGATGAGAAGCGCGATGGCAAGCAGCGAGACCCATTCGATCGGCAGCAATTGCCGCGACGATTTGATGAGCCATTGATAGACCAGCCCGGAGCCAAGGAAGATCAACAATCCGCCGAGGATGTATTTTGGCACATAGCCAAGGAAAGACGGATCAGCGATCAGGATCGCGGCCGAGATCGCAGCGACCGTCAGGCCCGATAATCGGCTGGTTGCGCCGGCTGTGCGGACAAGGATGGAGCGGCTCAGGGAGGTACAACTGACGTATCCGCCCAGTCCCGCGGTCAGCAAATTGGCGAGCCCGAGCACCTTGAGGTCGCGATCGATATTGGCCTCTGTTCTGGTAGCAATTTCGATTCCCGTGGTGTTGAGCAGCAAGGTGCTGGTCGTGACGAAAACGATGGCGAGGAAATCGCCGGCGAGTGAAGGGAGCGACGTCCAGGAGAAGCTTTCAAGCGCGTGGCTTTTCCACTGCAGTGTGAGCGTGGCTACAGGCTGCGGTCGAAACATCCAGCCGTCGGCTTGCGCCTCGCCTAGCGATCCGCCGGTCACAAACAGGACGAGGTAAGTGGCGGCAAACGCCGCCAGCAGCACAGCGGGCAAGACAAAAGGGCTCTTCGAGCGGCGCAGCAGGAGATGCAGGATCATCGCCACGACGAGCCCGGCCGCAAGCTTGCCGATAATTGCGGCGCTGACAAAGGCGCCAAAATTGGTCAACGCCGGCCGCTGATCGGTCACGACCTGCATGGCGCCCATGATCATCAGCCACCCGGTAGCGCCCAGGAAACCGCCGATAACCGGAAAGGGCACGAACCGAATTGCGCGTCCGGCATGGGTGAACCCAAGGACGCACAGCACGAGCCCGGTGAACGCCGTCGCCAGCGACATGACGATAATCGCTGGCTCGAGAAGGTCCGCGCCTCCGCCATGGGCGATGATGCGCTGGACCACGGTTGCGACCATGGCGGCGATGACGACGGAAATCGAGCTGTCAGGGCCGGCGATGGCGAAAGGCAGCGAGCTGCGCAGCGCTACGACAGTTCCGCCGATTGCCGCGGACAGGAATGTCACCGCAACCCCATAAGCCAGCAGGTGCGCGATGGGGCCGGTGAAGATGAGTGCCGCGTACGATAGACAATAAGCGATAGACAGGGTGCTGCAGATCGCGCCCGCGAAAACGTCGGTCAACCCGCTGCGGAACTTTTGATTGTTGAAAGTCCCGATGACGCCGGCAGAGCTAACAGCCATCGTTGAAATTCCCGGCACCGGGCGGATCGCAGGCCACGGGAACCTTACAACACGACTGGTGGCGTCGCCACAGTCCCCTCATCGCGCGAACCGGCTGTCGCGCCGGCGACAGCAAGTTCACACCGCGGCGGCGGTGAGTGCGGCGCGGGCGTCGGACCGGATGCGCTCAACCATCGAGCGGAAGCCGTTTGACCGCTGCGGCGTGAGGTGCTCGCGCAGTCCCATCTGTTCGAACAATGAAAGCGCATCGGTCGAAAGGATGTCTTTCGCGGGCTTGTTGGAAAATATGGCGAACAGGACTGCAATCAGTCCGCGCACGATGTGGGCGTCGCTATCGCCGGCAAAGGTGAGTACCGGCCCACTGGCGCCGCTCGGCCGCACGATAGTGTCGAGCCAAACCTGGCTCGCGCATCCCAACACTTTGTTGGTGTCGCTGCGCGCTCCCGGCGGCAGAGGCGGCAGTTCCCGGCCAAGTTCGATCAGGTAGCGATAACGGTCGTCCCAAACGTCAAGGGCCGAGAAATTGTCGATGATTTCTTCGATATCAGTCATCGCTGCGGGGGTTCCTCGTCGGCCCTTTATATAGAGCGCTTGGGCGACGAGGTCGATGCTTGGAACAGCGTCGTGCGAGGCAGTTCCCGGTCGCGGCGATTGAACGGAGTGCCGATTATGCGGGGTGCCTGGCGTCTTTGCGCGACGGCGGTCCCCGCCAGGACGGCGCGAGATCGGCTGGAGTGAGCGTGCTCTGCGAGGTCCGCTCGACCGGAATTCTCTCCGGCATTGACTTGGTGCCGGCGACGCGTCGGGATGGCGGGCTCGACACCGAGCCGGTCTCGCGCGGCGCCAACGCCTCGCTCAACACATCGTAAAGCATCTTTGCGCCAGCCTGGGCTTTGTAGCCGATTGTCGTTGCGACCTGAGAGCCGACCGTGCAGGCTTCGGGCTGCCGGGTGCAGAATCCGCGCATGTCACCGACGGTCGCTGAGGCTGCGGAGATCGCCTCTGATGCGTTGAGCTCGCTGGCCGATGGGCTTCGCTGCGCGGCGCCGGTCGGCAACAGCACCAGCACGACGCCGAGCCAAAACGTCATTCGCAACAGGAAGAACATAACACCCACATCCCCGGCGGACAGTATTGCCGCACGTGGGCGCAACCTAGCAGGCAGCCTTGAAGGCCACGTTGGTGGTGCTGAGACGTTTTTGTCCATAATCGAACAGAATACGCCTCAAATTTTCGCGCAAATCGAAATAATATTATTTACCTAAAATTTGAGCGAACGGCGGCGGCGGTGCTTCGTAGCGTTTATGGCGCGGGCAAAAAGCGTTCCTTTCGCTCGGCGTTCTGTGCGTATCGGACAAGTTCGCGAACGACAACCAACTTCTTACCGCAACCACCCGTTCACCATGATGGGGGAATCCCGCGCGTCCGCTTGCGCACGCGGCGCGTAGGCGATGCTTCGCTCCGGCGTCTGCGCGGCGATTTAGGGTTCGCTTAAGCGCCGTCTGACACGATCGCGGGATAGAAAAAGGGGAGCGCGTCGGCAAAGCCGAGCGTGCGATCGGGAACGTGGGCCTCTTCGCGCCGGTACGAGATTATATCGCCTCGCTCGTGCACCCCTCGGCGCAGCACGATGCGTTGACGGCCGCGCGCCATCGCGCCTTCATCGCACCGCGACTGCTCGGCAGCGTCGTCGCGCTGGCGTCGTTTCCGGTCTACCTGATGGTCCGCGGCGCCCCGACGGCCATCGAGTTGATCGTATTTGCCTGGCTCATCGCTCCGATTCTCATCGCTTATTTTCTTTCCCGCACCGGACGCCACGAGAGCGCTCACGAATTGTCGGCGCTGGCGTTGACCGGCCTCGTGACAGTGGTGGCTGTGTCGACCGGCGGCATCGCCTCGTTTGCGGCCATCTGGCTCGTTGTCGTTCCGCTTGAAGCGTCGCTCTCGGCGTCGCGACGTGTCGTCGCCATTGCCTCGACCTTTGCGCTTGCCGCCGCCGGTCTCCTTGTCCTTGTCAGTGTGCTCGACCTGCTGCCTGTGCCCGTGGCGCGCGCTCATGTAGAGCTTGCTGCATTCGGTATTGTTTCGGCCGCCCTCTACGCGGCGGGGCTCGCGCTCGGCGCCGAGGCGCTGTCGCGCACGAGTTTCTGGCTGTTGTACGCCGAGGAGGACAGATACCGGCTCCTGGCGCGCAACATGACCGACGTGATCACGCGGCATGGCCGTGACGGCGCCGTGTTGTTTGTCTCGCCGGTTGCGCAGTCCTTGTTCGGCTGCGGCGTTGCCGAGTTGCACGGACAAGGTCTGTTCGGCCGCGTCCACGTCGCCGACCGTCCGGCCTATTTGCGCGCGCTCGGCGATACCGCGGCCCTGGGTGAGAGCCGTTCCGCTGAATTCCGGGTGCGCCGTGAAGCTTCTGCTGCCGGCGATCGTCCCGCTGCGCAGTTCGTCTGGATCGAGATGCGATGCCGGGCGCTTGAGCAGGCTGCGGTCGAGGCCGGCAGCCGCCGCGAGGTCGTTGCCGTGCTTCGCGATGTGACGGAGCGCAAGTGGCAGGAGCAGGCGCTTGAAGACGCGCGGGCCGAGGCCGAACGCGGCAACGCTGCGAAGAGCCGCTTTCTCGCGACGATGAGCCACGAGCTACGCACGCCACTCAACGCAATCATCGGATTCTCCGACATGTTGATGAAGGAAGCCGCGCTGCCGCTCGATGCTCGACGTCGCGAGGAATACGCCGGCCTCATCAATGATTCCGGGCAGCATCTGCTGGCCGTCATCAACGGTATCCTCGATATGTCAAAAATCGAGACCGATAATTTCGAGATTACGCCGGAGCCGTTTTCGCCGGAGCAAGTCATCGCCGTTTGCTGTGACCTTCTGGCATTGCACGCAAACGAGGCGGGCGTTGTTCTTGAAAGAGCGCCTGCGGGCGCACTTCCGGAAATCGTCGCCGACAAGCGCGCCCTTAATCAAATCCTTCTTAACCTGCTTTCGAACGCAATCCGCTTCACCGACCGCGGCGGCCGCGTGACAATTGGCGGGCGCGCCGAGGCGGGGAACATCGTCTTTGTGGTCGAAGACAATGGCGTCGGCATCAACGACGAAGACCTGGCGCGCGTGGGCGAGCCCTATTTCCAGGCGGGCGCTTCCTATGACCGTCGTCACGGTGGAACCGGCCTCGGCTTCTCGATCGTCAAAGGTTTGGTGCGATTGCACGGCGGCGAGGTTACGATTTACAGCCGGATCGGCGAAGGCACGCGCGTCAGCGTGCGCCTGCCGCTTGACTGCGAGCGCACACACCGGGCAAAGCCGTCTTCCCGTCCAGGACCAACCGACATCACGCGGTACTTGCCGGCGCCGCTGAAGAGTAGCGCGCTCACTCAATCAGCAAGCTCAATGGCGGCGGGTGAAGCCGTGCCGGTCGCCACCACCATTCAGGTGAAGAAGAGTGCCTGAGCGTCGCAACAACCGAGTGCGGGCTTCCGTTGGCGCACCGCGCTTGCTTCGCGCTGTCGTGTCTATCGTATGGTGGCTTTTGGCAAAGGCTGCGCGCCGTCCGGTCGATTTAACGGCGATACTTGGCGCCAGCGCGGCGAGCTTTGTCATTGTCGTCAACGCGCTTTTTCTGCAGTCACACGGGCATTTGGCGCCGTTTGTTGCCAATCCGACTTCACGACCTCAGACCGTCGCAAACCGCCTCACCCCCCTGGTCCTGGCAGGGTCCAGATCTGCCGAATTTACTTCGGCGCATTCGACGGTGGGCGCGCGGACGACTGCACAGCCCGTTTTGGCACATCGTAACGATCCGATCGCCGAATTGATCAGCTCCTCCATTCCACCGCCGTCACGGGTCGTCGCAGTACAGCGCGTTCTCTCGGAATTCGGCTACGGTCAGATCAGGCCGTCCGGTATTCTCGACGAGCCGACAAGCGCGGCGATTAGGAAATTCGAGAGCGACCATAAATTACCGGTGACTGGACGGCTTTCGGATCGGCTCTCCACTGAGCTCGGCGCCATGATCGGTCATCCGATCGAATAGTCGTCGCCCCGGGACTCGGGAATGTCGCAAACTCCGCGGTTTGTGGTTATGGATTTGAGGCCGGGCCCTCGGGCCTCCCCGGATGTTGGAAATGCGCCTGAAAACCGCGCTATGGGTTGCCGCGTATCTGCGGCGCTGTCACGTCGAGGGGGTCTTTGCAGTGGTACGACGGCGCGGGGCGGAGGAAGCCGGCGCAGTTTTCGTTCGCATCTCCAAACTCAACGGAACTTCGGATCTATTCGGGCCGGCGCCGCAAAGCGCCTTCGACGCCAGCGCCGAAACGGCGCGCGCGTTTACCCCGAGCCTTGCGACCCGGTCGGCGCCGGACGCAGATGTTGAGGCTTATCTCGCGCGGCAGCTTAAATTCGATCCTGATGCCTGGATCGTCGAGGTCGAGGACCGCGAGGGTCGCAATTTCCTCGACATCGTTGCCGGTTAGCGGCAGCCGCTATGATGCAGTCCGCCGGCCGCTGGTTCGTTGCGTCATCGGAATGCGTTGCGTAGCGGCGGCAGTTGGCGGCGCGCGCCGCCGTGTTTCGTCGTCCCAGGCGAGCGGCTGTTGTTTGCTTACGGCGCGATCCCGCAGTCCGAGCGCTTGCCAGATGGCGACCATGCCTTCAGCGGCAGACTGCGCCATCTCGTCGTTAAGCGCGGCGAGCGCATGGACGCGCTCAACTGAATGGCCGACCATCGGATTGACGAACATCAGTATCCGGTAGAGCACTTGGCGCGGCATGTTGAGCGCTTTCGCCGCGACGACGACCGGTTCGCCCAGATCATCGCGCACAATGCGTCTTGCTTGCTCGCGCGGAATTTGCAGCGCCCGCGCCAGATCTTGTGCGAAGCCTTCTCGGTTGCTGCCGAGTGCCGCGGCCTCGAGCCGCTGGTTGGCCGAGGCATCGCGCGTTACGCGGATGCCGCCAGCGGAAACAGGAGCGACGATGTTGAGGTTGAGCAGAATGAGGCGGCGCTCGATCGCATTAGCCGCAAAGAACAGCTCGGTGAGTTCGGCGGCGGTGCTTGAATCCAGCGGAGCCATCGCACGAACCGTCGTCGCGGAGTCCGGGACGGCCGGTTCGGGAGTTGCCATCCCCGCGGCTGGAGGTGGGGCCTTCACGACCGAGGTGGAAGGCTGCAGCAGCGGATGCGCACGTAGCTGCGCGCGGACTTCCGGCAGATCGCGCGCCAACCATTGCAACACGCGTAGCGGTGGCGAGAGGTAGTCGGCAAACCGCCGGGCGACAGTGACACGCGTCGGCACATCCACGGCTTCGAGCAGCCGCAGCGCGAGCACGGTGTAATGCCGCTCTTCTTCGGGCGTGTGGCTAAGCCGGTGGACGTAAAGGTCAGTCAGCACGCGCAGTAGGGTCGGCCGCATATCGGCCCCGGTGCGGGCGCCCAGCGCGGTGAGCCCATCCAGACCGAAAAGGTACTGCGTTTGCATCGTCCGTTACTCACTCAACACAGCGGACCGGAGGGCGATGCGGGATCGCGTCCGTCGAACCGTCTCGTAAACCTAAATTGTCGCCGTTAGCGGAGCGTTAACCCTGCATACGGCTTAGTTGCGGCGAGACCGATGCGCGTGCATCGAGGCAGGGGGTCCGCTGTCCGGACAGGCAGCGGGCTACGGCTGAGCCGCCAATATGGGTACCATTGTCAAGTTCCCTGACGAGGGGCGGATTGTGAGATTCGGCCGCGCGGACATGGCCGACGAATCCGCGACCGTCATTATTCTTCCGGTCGTTCGCATCGAGAGATATGACGAGCCGCGCGCCGAGGACGCCGAACCGCGCACTCATCCGCCGGCAGACAATGGCGGTCGCCGACGCATGAGGCGCCGCTAACGCGGGACCCATCAATGTCGCCGCGAGCAGGTCGCCGTCGCGAGACAAAGCTGCCGTTCATCCTCATTCTTCTCCCGGTTCTCGCCGGCTGTACCAGCATGGGCGATTTCGGCCGGCTGGACCGCGCTTTCGTATCGGACAACATCCACGACTGGGTGGGCCAGGAGGCCGCGGCGCGCGCCGGCGCTCCGGTATCGCTCGACAATCTGACCGAAGACGAGCGCACGCTGCGGGATTTGGCGTATCCGCTGATCGTGCCGCCCTATGACCGGCTGCGTTGGAACGTCATCCTCCACGAATACGGCATCAAGCGCGAATTCCGCAACTCACTTTGGGTGGTCGACCCGACCGCTTATTACCGCGCTTTGCAGGACGCCGCTTATCGGTCGACCGCCGGGCGTTACAACCGGCTGATCGATGACATCCGCAACGATTCAGTCCGCATTCCTCCATTCTTCGATATCGCGCGCCGCGTTGTCGAGTTGGACCGGCGGCGGCGCGAGAGCTTGGATTATCTTCCGGATATTGCCCCGCCGGACCGGTTCAACGCATTGGCGCGCATCGGCGAGAACACGCTGACCATTGCGTGGGTGCAGCATTCGCTGGCGCAACGCTGCGCCGGCTACCGTTTTGCGCTTGATCACTTGGTCGTCGCGGAGCCGGAGAACGTTGCCGCTCAGGCAGACGTCGCACTTGCCCTGCTGCAGCAGCAACTCGCGGCCAACGAATTGGTGCCTGACCCGCGTTTTGCTCCGCCTCGCAGCGCTGCGGCAAGGCCGCCGCCGATCGTCAAGTAGCTCGTCTGGCGTCTACTGCTCTAACGGGACGGCGCGGCAGCGGGCATCGGCGAGCGCACGGCGTGCCATTGCCATTAATCCCGGCTCCGGCGCCAGTGCCCGCAGCACGATCAGCCCGGTTGTGGTCGGGGATTCGATAATCAAACGATCGGCGGCAGTTACGTCTGCCTCTTCCGGCAGTTCGGCATGCTGTTCCGGCGTCATCAGATCGAGTTCGATCGAGCGCCGGCCTGCCGCGCGGTCGTTGATCGCGTAATAGGCGACGCTTTTGCGCGTGTAGAACGTCACCGACGTATAGGCCTGACTCACTGGTGCATTGAATTTCAGCGTGCCCGAAGAAAGATCGTAGCGGCACACTGCCACCGCGAAGGCCGGATCCATGAACGGCATGATCGCGTCCTGTGCACTCGGCGCCGCCAACGGTACCAGGCTATTGACTGGCACCAGCCGCGCGAGCCGCGAATAGGCGTCTTGCGTCGCCGCCTGCGGCATCGCCAGAACGGTGGAAAGGTGCACAATGCCGCCGAGCAGCACTGCAACGACGATCCAAAACGACAGGCGAATCATGAGCACGCCTTTCGCACGATCGCCGGCATCGGCCCCTCCCGCGACGTCAGCGAGGCGACGCCGATAGGCGTATCGTAAAGGCGGAGCACCAGAACGAAATGTTCGATCCCGCCGCTTGGCAGCCAATTTCCCGCCCGGGCACGTGGTCCGACATTGATCGCGAAGCGGCCGCCGACGTCACGCAACAGCTCCGCGCTGGTGAAGCCGTGGCGGTCAACGGTGTTGGCCACCAGCCTTCCCTCCGGATCGTAGAGCGTCAGGGTCCAATAACGGGCCGCGGGAGTCATGCCGCTGAGCACGAACGTGCAGCGGCCATCGAACGGATTCCCCGCATCGTCGGTGCGTGCGTAGAAGGCGACGCCGTCGCCTGAGCCAATTGGAAGTTCGCCGCTTCGCGCGATAATCGCGCGGGCGTAAGGATCGATGTCAACTGACCCGCTTCGCGGCCACGCCGTCCACGCGCCGATCTTCAGCGAGCCGAAGGCGACGCCGCGCGTGACCGTCAGCCAGGTCGCGCTGAGCCCGATGACGGCCGCGAGCAACAGTGTGATGCAGGAACCTAAAAACAGGCGCACGTTCGACTCGATCTAATGCTGCCGTTTGCGCGAACTCACGGCCCGTTGCCGTGCGCAATTCCGGGAGGCTTCAGGTTGCTTGCGGCCGCAACGGTACCGCCGCGATTTTCATCGCCATCGAGGGCGCCAAGTGTACCACCCGGGACCCCTTCAACTGAAAGCGCGTGGCTGGCATCATCCAATGAGTGCTCGATGCGAACGAGCGCATCCTTTGCTTTCCGGGTGAGCAGGATCTGTTGCGGCGCCGGGCTCTCCTTGAGGAGTGCGGCGTCGGCGACGCTCGGCGCATGCGGCGGGATGGGCGGCAGGCCGGGCAACGGCCGCAACTCGATGCCTTGGTGCGCGTAGGTCATGACGTTGTGCCAGAGCAGCGCCGGGAGCGTGCCGCCGGTCATGCGTTTGGTCGGCGTGTAATCGTCATTGCCCATCCACACGGCGCCGGTAAAATTTCCGGTGTACCCGACGAACCATGCATCACGGTAGCCGTTGGTGGTGCCGGTCTTGCCCCCGGCTCTGGTGTCTGCGAGTTGCGCCCGTTTGCCGGTGCCCTTTTCGACCACCGAGTTCATCATCCCGATCATTTCCAGCGCGACCTGCGGCGATATCACCTGCTGCGGCCGCTTGCCGTCGCGGTCGAAACGCCAGACTACCTCGCCGGTGCCGCTTCGCACTTCAAGTGCGGCGTGCGGCGTAACCGCTTTGCCGAGATTGGGAAACGTGGCGTAGGCGACGGCGTGTTCAAGGACGTTGACCGCATCGGCGCCGATCGGCAGCGACGGCGTATCGGGCAGTGGCGTGTAGATGCCGAAGTTACGCGCGGTCTGAATGATCTTGGCGCGGCCGAGCTTGGGGTTGCCGTCGCCGAGCGCGATCGACAGCTTGACCGGAATGATGTTGACCGAGTTGGTGATGGCCTGTGTCAGCGTGATCGAACCCGAATAGCCGCCCGAATAATTGTGCGGACACCAATTGCCGATGCACACCGGTGAGTTGACGACGATCGTGGTCGGTGTAAAGCCGTTCGCCAATGCGGTTGCGTAGACATAGGGCTTAAAGGACGAGCCCGGTTGTCGCAGTGCGTCGACTGCGCGATTGAACTGGCTCGCCCCGTAGTCGCGACCGCCGACCATGGCCCGCACGCCGCCGTCGAGATCGGCGATGACCAGCGCAGTCTGGCTGGCGCCGTAGTCATGGCCGTATTGGCGCAACAGCGATTCCGCCTCACGATCGGCGTAGCGTTGCAGGTTGGGGTCGAGCGCCGTGCGCACGACGAAGAAGCTCTCGTTGACGGATTTCGGGAACGTATCGACGAGCTTGCGCATCTCGTCGAAGGCCCAGTCGAGGTAGTAATTCGGCGCGTAATCCTCGCGGCGATCGACGGGCGTAGCGGGATTGCGGCGTGCGCCGTAGACCTGACCCGCGGTCATGAAACCGGTGTCGACGAGGTTGTCGAGCACGACGTTGGCGCGGGCCCGCGCCGCCGGCAGATTGGCGAGAGGAGAGTATTTGCTCGGCGCTTTGAACAGGCCGGCGAGCATCGCCGCTTCCGGCAACGTCACATCACGCACTGACTTGCCGAAATAGTACTGGGCCGCGCCGTTAACGCCGAAGGTGCCGCCGCCCAGGTAGGCGCGGTCGAGGTACAACTTCAGAATCTCTTTCTTGGAGAGGTGCGTCTCAAGCCAACTGGCGAGAAACGCTTCGTTGATCTTGCGTTCGATGGTGCGTTCGTTTGACAGGAACAGGTTCTTGGCGAGCTGCTGGGTGATGGTGGATCCACCCTGCACAACGCCGCCGGCCCGGGCATTGGTCATCAGTGCGCGGAGCGTGCCGTAGAAATCGATGCCGTAGTGCTCGTAAAAGCGGCGATCCTCGGTGGCGAGCACCGCCTTGATCAGATGGTCGGGCATCTCCTCGAGCGGCACCGAATCATTGTGCTTGATGCCGCGGCTGCCGATCTCGTTGCCGTAGCGGTCGAGGAAAGTGACGGCGAGTTCGGATTTCTTCAGCCAGTCTTCGTCCGAGGTCTCGCGGAATGAGGGAATGGCCAGCGTCAGCAGCAGCAGGAGACCGAAGGTGCCCCATGTCGCCGCTTCCGACAGCGGCTCGATGATGAGCCAGCGGCGCCAGCCGGCGACATGGAACCGATCCATGATCGCGGTAAACCGCTCGTACAGCTCTCTTGCCCATTTGCCGCTTTGGTACACGGCAAAATCGATCCGCGCGTCTAGATCAAGCAGCAGTCGCTTGAGCTTGATCCGCCAGTCGTCGCGCTGATCGGGAAACCAATTGGTCACTCTTCAACCACTCCCGGGACGGGGTCGACCCCGTGGTGCGTCCAGCCGGTCAGGATTTAGCCGAGCCAGTGCCAGCGGCCAATAACGCCAGCGGCACAGTGTGAATGGAAATTGGGGGCAAATTGGGCGTAAGACCGTTGCGGCAAACCGGCGGAGATCATAATCGCCCTCGTGGCGACAGGGTTTCCGCGCCAGGCTGGATAGCGACAATGACCGATCAAGGTTCCGGAGAAGCTTCATTCTGGCATCGTAAGTCATTGGATGAAATGACAGATTCAGAATGGGAAAGCCTGTGCGATGGCTGTGGCCGCTGCTGCCTTAACAAACTTGAAGAGGAGGGGACCGACCGCACCTTTTACACCGACGTTTCCTGCCGTCTTCTCGATAGCAACACCTGCCGTTGCCACGACTATGCAAATCGGCTGGAAAAGGTGGACGATTGCGTGCAGCTGACGCCGCAGAGTTTGAAAACCATAACCTGGCTGCCGCCATCGTGCGCCTATGTGCTGCTCGCGGAAGGCAAGGACCTCTATTGGTGGCATCCGCTGGTTTCGGGGGACCCGGAGACCGTCCATGCCGCGGGCGTCTCCGTGCGCGGCCGGGTCAGCGCCAGTGAGACTCACGTCTCCGACGACATGCTGGAAGACTACATCGTCAGCTGGCCGTTGAAGCTGCCGAAAGGGGCGCGACGGAAGAAGGTTGCCGTGGCCAGCGAATAAAAAGAACAGCACGCCGCGATTTCGCGTGGCGGATTCCACCAAAGGACAGCCCAGCCCTGCGGCCAAAGCTGTTGCATTCGCCTGTCGTGCAAGCCAAGAGGTGGCAGAGCAGGCAAGGGCTGCGGCGAAGATGCTCGTGGCGCTGACCTAGGACGGACTTACCCGATAGCACACGCGCGACATGACCGGGAATCTGCCTCGCGATATCAGCCCCGACGACGCCCACAGCATCG
This sequence comes from uncultured Alphaproteobacteria bacterium, assembly GCA_963791955.1. GTDB lineage: Bacteria > Pseudomonadota > Alphaproteobacteria > Rhizobiales > Xanthobacteraceae > BOG-931. The sequence continues at coordinate 594,465 of CAWBUO010000006.1, read as the reverse complement.
CCCCCGACCTCGTCGGGGACGTTCCGGCGATCGATCGCGCCAATGAGGCTGGCGCGCTCCCGTCTGGTGCCTCCGCGGCGTTTGCTCGGGGAACGCAAGATATCAGCGTGCTGCCGCCGCTGGATCACGCCGCCATCCGCACCATTCTCGTCGGCATCATGCTGGCGATGTTTCTGTCTGCGCTTGAGCAGACCATCGTCGCCCCCGCGTTACCGGCGATCGGTCACAGCCTTGCCGATCTTGACGATCTTTCGTGGGTGGTGACAGCGTATCTTCTTGCCGCGACGGCGGCAACGCCATTGTTTGGAAAGCTTTCCGACATTCATGGCCGGCGCACGATCATGCTGCTGACGATCGGCATTTTCATTGTCGGCTCGATCGCTTGCGCGATGGCGCCGACGATTTGGATACTGGTTCTGGGACGCGCTTTGCAGGGGCTCGGCGGCGGCGGCATCCTGCCTATTGCGCAGACCGTCATCGCCGACATGCTCTCGCCGCGCGAGCGCCCGATGGTGCAGAGTTACACTGCCGTTGTGTTTTTGAGTGCCAGCATTCTTGGCCCTGTGCTTGGCGGATTGCTGACCGATCACTTGCACTGGTCTTTCATTTTTTGGATCAATATGCCGCTGGGTGCGATCGCTTTAGTGATGACCGGGCGCGCGTTGCGCCAATTGCCCCGTCACGATCGACCGCACCAGCTCGACATCCCGGGCGCGATGCTGATGGTCGCCGCAGCGATTGCACTGTTGCTCGCGCTCGATTGGGGCGGTGTCCGTTATGGCTGGAGGTCGTGGCCGATCGTGAGCTTGATCGCGACCTCCGCCGTGCTGTGGATATTGTTCGCCGGTCGACTTCTCACCGCGCGTGAGCCCCTTATTCCGCTGGCGATATTGCGCGATAGAGTGACCAGCGCAATTACAGGTGCGGCGTTTTTCAGCATCGGCACCATCATCGGGGTGACGATCTTCACTCCGCTCTATTGCGAGTTAGTGCTGGGCACATCGGCCAGCATTTCCGGACTTGCCCTGATTGGATTTATGGGCGGCACCACGCTCGGCTCGTTAATGAGCGGCCGGCTGCTTGTCCGCCTGACCCACTACATGCGCGTGCCGATGGTCGGCCTTATCATAGCCATCGCGGTGCTTGGCTTCCTCGCTCTCGAGCCGGCCACCCTCCCGCTCGCGGGCTTTGCGTTATTGCTGGTAGTCTTGGGCACGGCGTTGGGACCGATGTATCCGACCAGCACCATTATCATGCAGAATGCGGTCAAGCCTTATCAAATGGGGATTGCGACCGGTACGTTGAATTTTTTCCGTCTGCTGGGCGGGGCGATCGTCGTCGCCGCGTTTGGAGCCATCGTGTTCGGCAGTGCCGGCGACCATGGTGGTGTCACGCTAACGACGCTGGCGGGCCAGGCGGATTTCGCTCCGACGTTTCGCTGGGTGTTCGCGGCTGCGGCGATCTTCCTTGCCGTCGCGCTCGCTGCTCTTGTTATCGTTGAGGAGCGTCCGCTCCATGGGCCACTCCGGCGAGCGGATCTCGCGGCGGAGTAGCCGGATGCTTCAGGGCGGGTTCCAACGCCAGCCTGCCGAAAGCTAGGATGCCGCGAAATTGGCCGTTCAGGTCTTATTCACGGCAGGTTGCCTAGAGCCATGGTCAGGAAGGTGGAACAGGGCGTTTGACCCTGCACTTACCGCTGGAGCGACAGGCATTTGTCGCCCCCGGAGGCGCGGATGGGTGCCCTCGCACGCGTGTTCATTGCAGCATTATTGGCCGGCGCCGTTGTGTTTGCTTCGGCGCGGGCGCAGGAGGGGCTTCGTCCGGTTTACTCCGGAATTGAGTATCCGCGCGGTTGCCTTAATCCGAGAGAGCGCCGCGCGCTGATCGAGAGCGGCGCGGTGCTCCGGCTTGTCGCGGTCATCCGCTCAGTTCACGCCACCGTGCCTGGAATTCTCGTGCGTGCCCGGCTTTGCCGCCGTCCCGAGGGCCTGACCTACTTGCTGACACTCCTCGCCTTCGATGGCAGAGTGACCGAAGTGGCTGTAGACGCTGTAAAAGGCGCGATCATTAGCAAGCGCTGAACGGAGCATTTTTTGCGCCTTCTTGTTGTTGAGGACGACCCCGATCTCAATCGGCAGCTGGCGACCGCGCTGACCGACGCCGGCTACGTTGTCGACCGTGCCTTCGACGGCGAGGAGGGCCACTACCTCGGCGAGAGTGAACCCTACGACGCGGTCATCCTCGACATCGGCTTGCCAAAGATGGACGGCATTTCAGTGCTGGAATCCTGGCGGCGTGCCGGCCGCTCCATGCCGGTTCTGATCCTGACCGCACGCGACCGCTGGAGCGACAAGGTGCAAGGCTTCGATGCCGGCGCCGACGATTATGTGGCGAAGCCTTTTCACGTCGAGGAGGTGCTGGCGCGGGTACGAGCGCTATTGCGCCGCTCAGCCGGGCACGCCAAGAGCGAGTTCACCTGCGGGTCGGTGCGGCTCGACACCCGCACCGGGAGGGTTGCTGTCGACGGCAATCCGGTCAAGCTGACCTCGCATGAGTATCGCCTGCTGTCCTACCTCATGCATCACAGCGGCCGCGTGGTGTCGCGCACTGAACTGGTAGAGCATCTTTACGATCAGGACTTCGACCGCGATTCCAACACGATTGAAGTCTTCGTCGGCCGCATCCGCAAGAAACTGGGCGTTGACGTCATTCAGACCGTGCGCGGCCTCGGTTATCTGCTCACCCCGCCCGATGCGCGTTAACTCGCTCGCGTTTCGCCTGTTCCTATGGGCGACCGGACTGACGGTTGTCGTGCTGATCGTCACCGGGATTGCCTTGTCCACACTTTATCGCAACGCCGTCGAGCGCGGTTTCGATCTCCGCCTCGACGTCTATGTGCGTACACTGGTCGCTGACGTCGCCTCGCCTGAGGAGGGCAGCGAAAAGTTCCCGCAATCGATCGGTGAGCCGCTGTTCGAGCTGCCGCTGTCGGGCTGGTACTGGCAGGTGACCCGGCTCGATACATCGAAGCCTGAAGTGCATTCCTCACGGTCGTTGTGGGATTCCAACCTGCCGCGTCTGCATGCCACCAAAGATGATGCCGTTGCGTCGGGTGGATATCTGAAAGGTTATGCGCCGGGTCCCGAGGATGTGCAGCTGCGCCTGGTCGAACGCACCATCGATCTCGGCGGCGACGGTCGTTACGTGATAGCGGTCGCGGGAAATGCTTCGGAGATCGAGGACGAGATGCTGAGTTTCGACCGCATCATCGGCACGATCTTTGCCGGCCTCGCCGTCGCGCTGCTCATAACCACAGTCCTGCAGGTGCGCTTTGGCCTTGCGCCGCTGAAACGTATTTCCGCGAGTCTCGCCGCGATCCGGTCCGGACATGCCGAGCGCCTGGAGGGCGAATTTCCGGTCGAGATCGCTCCGCTCGCGCGCGAGACCAACGCGCTGATCGAGGCCAATCGTGAAATCGTGGAGCGCGCGCGTACCCATGTCGGCAATCTCGCGCACGCGCTCAAAACGCCGCTGTCCGTCATTGTCAATGAGGCGGCGGCGCGTGGCAGCGACCCGCTGGCGCAAAAGGTTCTCGAACAGGCCGAGATTATGCGCGACCAGGTCGCGCGGCAGCTGGAGCGCGCGCGGCTCGCGGCGCGTTCCAAAGTGGTCGGCACGCTGATTGACGTGCCGCCGGTCGTCACGGCTCTCGCGCGCACCATGGAGAAGCTCCATCGCGAGCGCGACATCGCCATTGCCGTCGATGTGCCGGCGCACGCGCGCTTTCGCGGTGAGCAACAAGACCTCGAAGAAATGATCGGCAATCTGGTGGACAACGCCTGCAAATGGGCGCAGTCGCGGGTCGCGATCGAAGTCGCGCAGGAAGGTCCGGCGCGGGATGGCAAGTCGAAGGTGCGGGTCATTGTTGACGACGACGGGCCGGGACTTTCAGCCGCCGACCGCGAGCGGGTGGCACGGCGCGGGCAACGCATGGACGAAACCAAGCCGGGTTCTGGGCTCGGCCTGTCTATCGTTGTCGAACTCGCCGGCCTCTACGACGGCGCACTGACGCTCGGCACCGCTCCGATCGGCGGGTTGCGCGCCGATCTTGCGCTCCCGGGCGGATAGAAACTATCGCGCCAGCGGGTTGACCCATTTGAGCCCGGGAAAACGGGCAAAATCGCCGTCTGTCGAATAGAGCGTCAGGAAACTCTGCTTGCGCTCACGTTGCAAGCGATCGAGTTGAACGGCCACATCGTCTTCGATCGTCAATGTTGTGCGCATACATCAAGACTTAACTTGATGCCTTGATGTCAAGAATACAGCTCCGGGGCGACAGAGTTCTGCCCCAATCCTTCGCGCCGATGACGCCGCGGTAACCGGCCGGTGTTATTCTGTCGGCAATGCGCTTGAGGATGGGATGCCGGCGATAAGATTTGTAACGTTGGTGCTGGTCGGCTTGAGCGTTGCCGCATGCTCATCAGATACTGGGCCGCGAGAGATCGGCGGCACAGTTGCCGGCGCTGCAGCAGGCGGTCTGATCGGCAATGCGGTCGGCGGCGCTGCGGGCAATCGTGCCGCCGGAACGCTGATCGGCGCCGCGCTCGGCGGTCTTCTCGGCAATCGCATTGGCGCTGCCCTCGACGACGAGGACAGGCGGCGCGCCTACGCGGCGGAAATGTGGGCCCTTGAAGTCGGCCCTTCAGGTGCGCCGGTGGCCTGGCGCAACCCGAATTCCGGCCGATATGGCAATGTCGTCCCGGGTCCTGCGTACCAGCTGAACGGTGTTCCGTGCCGGCAATACACGAGCACGGTCTATATCGATGGAAGGCCGCAGACCGAGCGCGGGACGGCTTGTCGCAATCCTGATGGAACCTGGGCGATTGTGGGCTAGCCAGCTGCCTGCCCCAACGGGCCGCATTGAAGGCTTAAGGCCAGGCCGAGCCGCAAAAATCGGCCGTAGGGCCCGGACTTTCCGGTGTTTTGCGTAACGCCTTCTTAAGCGCGAGTTGACTAAAAAGTGTGCCGCACCCTTCGGGCGAAGTGGCGCGTCCAACAACGGTGCGTTCAGAACTGGTGTGCCCATGACGAGCGGCGGGCCAGCCGTCGAACGATTGCGCGACTATCTCCGTAACCTCACGCCAGAGGCGCAGGGTATGCTGGTCGCCGAGCTTGAGCGCGCCGTGCTGCGCGGGGAAGAAGCCGCCGGTAGCAGCCTTATCCTGCAGGAATTACGCCGCGCGATCCGCGCCGCTGGACAGCCGGTTGAACGCGTCGGCGACGCCGAACGCCTGTTCTTCGCGCCGCTTGAACCGTTCCTCATTGAGGACGCCGCCGATCACAAGCGCAGCGGCCGTATCGCGCGCGTATCGCTCGAGTCGATCTGGGCCTGGTTGGGCCGCGACCTGATGCCAGCCGAGGCCAAGGCGCTGAGCGAAGACATCAATCGCGCGTTGCATAATGATGATCGGGTCAAGGCTGACCAGTTGACGCGCGCCCTGCATGACCGCGCCATCATGCGCATCAGAGAAACCGTCACGGCGGTAACCGGTGACGACAAGGCCCGCCGGCGCCTCGCCGTGCAGGTCGGTATGCCGCGCGCGCTTGACGATCTTGCAACGGTCGCTGTCGTTCTTGCCAATCGTGACGCGCTGGCCGAATTGACGCGGCGGCTGCCGAGCCAAATCCGCATGCTTGAGCGCGAGCACGTCGATCTCATCATGGCGTGGGCCGATATGGCGGCGTCAAAGAAGGCTCCCGGAACGGCCGCGACAAGCAATGCGGACCTCTTGCTTTGCGGTCTGACCCTCGTGATGGGCCGGCTCACTGCACCATGGCAACTTGTCCGCGTTGCGACGCTCGCCGCCGAGACCGATGATACCGCCCGCATCGCCGAAACGCCTTGGGCGGCTGCCGTCACGATCGTGCTCGGCGAGATCGAGGCCCTGGTGAGGGAACTGCGGGTTGAGCACAAGGCGCATCGCCCGATCACCGCGCTGCTCAAGGCGATCCACGACGCGGTGCGCGGGGTGCGGACGGAAATGGACCTTTCCGTCAACTCGGCGTGGAGCCGTCAACTGGTCCACATCCGCACCGAGGTCTCGAATTTGCTGCGAGCGGAAATCGAGTCAGCGCCGGGCCATGTGCGTCGGCTGCTTCGGCCGCGACCGGTCAAGGAGATTGCGGCTGGTTCTCTGCTTGACGCCATCGACGTCAGCGACACCGAGATGCTGGTCGAATTTGTAGCTGCTTGCAGAAACTATGCGAGCGAACTTGCGGTCAGTGAAGCAACCATGCGCAGCTTCAACGAATTGCAACACTACCTGGAGACCGGCACCAAGGTACTGCTCGATGGCATGCGTCACGCTGGCGATGCCGATCGGCCATTCCGGCAATCGCAAATCGATGCGGCGATTCGATTCTGCCGCATCGTATTCGGAGCGGACTACGCCGGGCTCTTGGCCAAGGCGGCCGAAATTGCGATTCAGGCGGCGACCGCAGAGCGTAAAGCGGCCCCCGCGTAGCCGGCGTGCAACCATATTTGCAACGATGGGCAAGCTATCGCGCCACAGCGCGCAATTGCCGCGCCCATGCTCCCATTGCCGCCGCAATGATGCCGTGATGATGTAACCGTGCGGCCCGACGGTGTGCCGCCCCTTGCTGCGGCTTTTCCCCGGTTCCGCGGACGAATGATGACCATGATTCTGTGGTGCATATTCGCGTTGATGACGGCTGCGGCGATCTTCGCCGTGGTGTGGCCGCTCGGGCGAAGGCCGAGCAAGCCCGGCGGCGGCAGCGACCTTGTTGTCTACAGGGATCAACTGCAGGAGATTGATCGCGATCGGGAAGCCGGCCTGATCGGCGAAGCGGAAGCTGAAACTGCCCGGCTCGAAGTGTCGCGTCGGCTGCTTGCGGCTGCCGACACCCAGCCGCCGAGCGCCCCCTTGAAGCCTTCCCAGCCGATGCTGCGGCACCGGCGCGCGGCAGTGATTGCGACATTGATCATTTTGCCGCTCGGTGCCCCGAGTCTTTACATCGCGCTTGGGTCGCCCAACATCCCATGGGAGCCCGCCTTCGCTCGCGTGGATACCGGCCAAGGCCGCGAGTCGATCACTAGCCTTGTCAGCAAGGTCGAGGCTCATCTTGCGAGCAACCCCAATGATGGCTCCGGATGGGAGGTGATCGCGCCGGTCTATATGCGGCTCGGTCGCTTCGACGATGCGGTTGCGGCACGAAAAAAATCGCTGGCACTCAACGGCGAGAGCCCCATACGTCAAGCCGACCTCGGTGAAGCGATCACCGCTGCCGCCGACGGGGTGGTCACCGCCGAGGCCAAAGCGGCGTTCGAGAGCGCTGTTGCGCACGACCCGCACGAAATGAAGGCTCGCTACTTTCTCGGTCTCGCCGCCGAGCAGGATGGCAGCACGGCGCAGGCCATGACAATCTGGCGATCGCTGCTTGCCGACGCTCCGGCCGGGGCACCGTGGATCAAATTCGTGAGCGAAGCGCTCACGCGCGCCAGCGGCGAACAGATTTCAACACCGGGACCAAGCGTGGAGGATGTGGCGGCCGCTGCCGACATGACTGACGACGCGCGCCGCGCCATGATCCGCGGCATGGTCGCGCGTCTCGCCGGCCGGCTGCACGACAATGGCGCCGATGTCGAAGGCTGGCTGCGACTCGTTCGCGCCTATGCAGTGCTCGGTGATCGCGATAAGGCAAGAGACACGGCCGCCGATGCCAGGCGTGCGCTTTCCGATCATCCCAACGAGATCAAGCGCATCGACGAACTCGTCAAAGGCCTCGGTCTCAAAGGCTGACAGGCGGACGCCATGCCAGAACAGCGGCAATCATGACCCGTAAGCAGCGACGCCTGGTTCTGATCGGCGGCAGCCTTGGCGTTCTGGCCATCGCCGTTGCGCTTATGCTCAACGCGTTCCGTGGTTCCATCGTCTTCTTCAATTCGCCGAGCGACGTCGCGGAGAAACACATTGGCCCCGGCACCCGCATTAGGCTTGGCGGGTTGGTCAAGTCCGGCAGCCTGGTACGTAGCGATAACCTGAAAGTTCGTTTCGACGTGACCGACGGAAACCACGACATGGTGGTCGCCTATCAGGGTGTGCTCCCCGATCTGTTCCGCGAAGGGCAGGGGGTGGTGGCTGAGGGTACGCTTGACGGCTCGGGTGTTTTCAACGCCGACACGGTTCTCGCCAAACATGACGAGACCTACATGCCCAAGGAAGTCGCCGACGCTTTGAAGAAGAGCGGGCATTGGAAGGACGACTACGGTCAGCGGGCGGCAATTCCGCTCGGAGGAAAAGCGAAGTGATCGCCGAGCTTGGCCACTATGCATTGATGCTGGCGTTGGGCTTGGCCCTGATCCAGGGCTCGATGCCGATCGTCGGCACGCGCAGCAACGATCCGGTTCTAATGAGCATGGCGGCTCCCACGGCGGTCGCGCAGTTTGCTTTCGTTGCTTTGGCCTTTGGTGCGCTCGCCGTCTGCTACGTCACGTCCGACTTCTCGGTGCTCAACGTCTACGAGAATTCGAACTCGACGATGCCGTTGATGTATCGGCTGACCAGCGTCTGGGGAAACCACGAAGGCTCCATGATGCTGTGGGTCTTCATCCTCACCCTGTTCGGCGCACTGGTTGCCGTCTTTGGCAGAAATCTACCGATCGCGCTCAAAGCCAATGCGCTGGCAGTGCAGGCCTGGATCGCGGCTGCGTTTCATTTGTTCATTCTCGCCACTTCGAATCCGTTTCTGCGCATTGTCGACGCGCCGCTCGAGGGCCGCGATCTTAATCCGGTGCTGCAAGACCCCGGCCTCGCGTTTCATCCGCCGCTTCTGTACCTCGGTTACGTCGGGTTCTCGATCTCGTTCTCATTTGCGATTGCGGCGTTGCTCGAAGGCCGCATCGACCCCGCCTGGGCGCGCTGGGTGCGGCCATGGGTGCTGGGCGCGTGGATGTGTTTGACACTCGGCATCGCCGGAGGATCCTACTGGGCCTATTACGAGCTCGGCTGGGGCGGCTTCTGGTTCTGGGATCCGGTCGAGAATGCCTCGCTGATGCCGTGGCTTGCCGGCACGGCATTGCTGCATTCGGCCGTGGTGATGGAGAAGCGGGGCGCCCTCAAAGTGTGGACCATCCTGCTGGCCATCGTTGCTTTCTCGCTGTCTCTGATCGGTACTTTCCTGGTGCGGTCGGGCGTACTCACGTCGGTTCACGCCTTTGCCACTGACCCGACGCGCGGGATTTTTATCCTCGGCATTCTGGTCATATTCATCGGTGGTGCGCTGTCGCTCTACGCATGGCGCGCGCCACTGCTCAAGCAGGGCGGGCTGTTTGCGCCGATTTCGCGGGAAGGCGCGCTGGTGTTCAACAATCTGTTCCTGACGGCGGCATGCGCGACCGTTTTCGTCGGTACGCTCTATCCGCTCGCGCTCGAGGCGTTGACGGGGGAAAAGATTTCGGTTGGGCCGCCGTTCTTTAACGCGACATTCGACCCGCTTTTCGTGCCGCTCTTGCTGGCCATGCCATTCGGGCCACTGCTTGGATGGAAACGCGGCGACCTTCTCGGCGCCGCGCAGCGCTTGCTGGCGGCGGCGATGCTTGCCGCGGTCGCCATCGCAGCCAGTTATGCGCTTGAGCGCGGCGGTCCGGTGCTGGCGCCATTCGGCGTTGGGCTTTCGATCTTCATCATGGCCGGTGCGCTCATTGATATCGGCGAACGCACCATGGTGCTTCGCATACCGCTCCGGGCGGCGTTGCGCCGCGCGGCAGGCCTGCCGCGGTCGGCATGGGGCACCGCGATGGCCCATTTCGGCATTGGGGTCACGCTGATGGGCATCGTCGCTGTGACCGCGTGGGGCAGCGAGCACATCGCCGCCGTCAAACCCGGTGAAACAGTCGACATTGCGCATTATCGGCTTACGTTTGAGGGCTTGATTAACCGCCCCGGTCCGAACTACCGCGACCTCGTCGGCCGCTTCGTTGTGCGCCGAACGAATGGCGATTTACTCGGCATCATGGAGCCGAGCAGGCGCACCTTCACGGCCCGCAACATGGCGACGACCGAGGCAGCGTTGATGCGGCGCGGCGTCAGCCAGCTTTACCTTTCGCTCGGCGATCCTAATCCCGACGGCACTGTTCCGGTGCGTCTCTACTTTAAGCCGCAGGTCCTGATGATCTGGCTTGGCGCTCTGATCATGTTTGCCGGCGGCGCCCTGTCGCTTTCCGATCGGCGTTTGCGCGTAGGCGCTCCGAGGCGCTCGAAGGCCCGGGTGGCGTTACAAGCGGCGGAGTGAATGTCGTGAAGACCTTGAGCACGGCCGGGTCCTTGCTACGGCTATTTGCCAGTCTCTTTTTGCTGTTGTCGGCGGTATTGCCGCTGTGGGCGGTCGAGCCCAGCGAGATGCTTGCGAACCCGACGCTCGAAGCCCGCGCACGGACCCTGTCGAAGGAGTTGCGCTGCATGGTGTGTCAGAATCAATCGATCGACGATTCCGAAGCGCCACTGGCGCATGATTTGCGTGTGCTGGTACGCGACCGGTTGAAGGCCGGCGACAGCGACACTCAAGTCCTTGACTTTCTCGTCGCCCGTTACGGCGAATTTGTGCTGCTGCGGCCGCGCTTTGCCTGGCACAACGCGGCCCTTTGGGGTGTTCCGCCGGCCGTTTTATTGATCGGGGTCGTGGCGATTGTGGTTGTGATCCGGCGACACCGCAGGCCATCGGTGGCCGAGACGGCCAATCTCACGGCGGCTGAAGAAGCGCGCTTGTCCGAGCTGTTGCGGCGGGAAGGCTAGAGCCGCGTCAATCTTCCGCCACGCTTGCAAACAGTGGCGTTGGCGGCGGCTGGCCAAGTTCCTTTCCACATTACAAACTTTTAATCAGCCAGCCAGCACCCCGTAAGGCGGGCCTCCTCACATTGCGCGTTACCTTTGGGGTTGGGGGAACCGTTGCGAGACGGACAACCCAGTTGGAGAGACACTAAATGAACGGCACTACACAACGCCAAAGCCGCATCTTGTCTGCGCGGCGTTTTGGGCTTTTGGCGACCACCGTCGCCGGTCTCGGCGCAGCGGCATTCTTCGTGGCGCCAAATCTCGCGCCTGACGCCGGGTTCTTTGCGGCCCCGGCGCACGCGCAAAACCTGTCGCAGCAGGCGCAGCAACTGCCGCAGCATCCCGTCGGCTTCGCCGACATCGTCGCCAAGGTGAAACCGGCGGTGATTTCGGTGCGCGTCAAGGTGGAAGAGAACGTGACTCCCGGGCTTAGCGGAGACGAAATTCCTTTCCCGCCGGGCTCGCCGTTTGACCGTTTCTTCCGGCGTTTCGGCATGCCGAATAATAACGGAGAGAGCCATCACCAGTTCGTAACCGGCCAGGGCTCGGGCTTTTTCATTACCGCGGACGGTTATGCGGTGACCAACAATCACGTCGTGCAGAAGGCCGAGAATGTTCAAGTCACAACCGACGACGGCAAAGTGCACACTGCCAAAGTCATCGGCACGGACCCGCGTACAGACCTTGCGCTGATCAAAGTCGACGGCAAAGATTTCCCGTACGTGAAGCTGGCCGACAATGCGCCGCGGATCGGTGATTGGGTACTGGCAGTCGGCAATCCGTTCGGACTTGGTGGCACCGTGACTGCGGGCATTGTTTCCGCTCGCGGCCGCGATATCGGTGCTGGGCCATATGACGACTTCATCCAGATCGACGCCCCGGTCAACAAGGGCAATTCCGGCGGCCCGACCTTTGACGTCGACGGCAATGTCATCGGCGTCAACACGGCGATCTTCTCGCCGTCGGGCGGCTCCGTCGGGATCGCCTTCGATATCCCGGCCGACACGGTTCGGACCGTCATCGCGCAGTTGCGCGACAAGGGCAGCGTCACCCGAGGATGGATCGGCGTCCAGATCCAGACGGTGACTCCCGATCTTGCTGATAGCCTCGGTTTAAAGAAAGCCGCCGGCGCTCTGGTCTCCGAACCGCAGCCCAACAGCCCTGCGGCCAAGGCCGGAATCGAAAGCGGTGACGTTATTGCTGCCGTCGACGGCAAAGCTATCGCCGACGCCCGCGAACTCGCCCGCAAGATCGGAACCATGGCGCCAGGCGCCACGGTCAAGCTCGACCTGATCCGCCAGGGACAGGAGAAGACCGTGAGCCTGACGCTCGGCACGCTGCCAAGTGAGCATCAGGCCGCCAACCATGACAACGACCACCAGGAATCCGACAACGCCATGCCGAAGCTTGGGCTGACGCTGGCTCCCAGCGATCAGGTGTCTGGATCGGAAGGTAACGGCGTCGTCGTCACGGCGGTCGATCCAAACGGAGTTGCCGCCGATCACGGCCTCCAGGTCGGTGATGTGATCCTTGACGTTGGCGGCAAGTCGGTTGCGAAGCCATCCGACGTCCGCAAGCAGGTCGCCGAAGCACACAAAGAGGGTAAGCACGCGTTGTTGTTTCGGGTGAAGTCGCACGAGGGCACGCGCTTCGTTGCGCTGCCGCTCAGCAACGCCTGACAGTAATGGGGCGATCCGCTGGCATCCGTCGCCCCCGCTGGCGGTCGCACCCGGGGGACGGGCTGCAAGGTCCGTCCCCGCCGCATCCACGCTGCTTCCCGGCGCTCGTCGCCCCCGCCGGGGTGTAGCGGGTCGAGGGGTGGCGGGTCCAAAAGCTCGCCACCCGCTCATTCTACCGGATTCAGACCCGGATTTGGGGCGGCGGCGCTATTGCCGGGAGAACTCCGTGAGGCAATATGATGACCCAGTTTGATCCGGCGATCGGCAGTCCTTCCAGACCGCCGGTCAGTCTCCTGAGCACTGCGGCACGCATGCGCCTTCTCATCATCGAGGACGACCGCGAAGCCGCCGACTATCTCGTCAAGGCCTTCCGCGAAGTTGGCCATGTCGCCGATCGGGCAACTGACGGCGAGGAGGGCCTCGCGCTGGCGCTTGACGGCCAGTACGACGTGATGATCATCGATCGTATGCTGCCGAAAATGGACGGGCTTTCCATCATCGGCGCCTTGCGCAGCAAGTCGGTGGAGACGCCCGTGCTGATCCTTTCAGCGCTCGGCCAGGTCGATGATCGTGTGAAAGGCTTGCGCACCGGTGGCGACGACTATCTCGCCAAGCCTTACGCGTTCTCGGAATTGCTGGCGCGCATCGAGGCGCTGGCGCGCCGTCGCGGCAATCGCGGTGAAGAGACCATCTATCGCGTCGGCGATCTCGAACTTAACCGGCTTTCCCACGAGGTGAAACGCTCTGGGCAGGACTTGCAACTGCAGCCGCGCGAATTCCGCCTGCTCGAATATCTGATGCGGCATGCCGGCCAGGTCGTCACCCGCACCATGCTCTTGGAAAACGTCTGGGATTATCATTTCGATCCGCAGACCAACGTTATCGACGTGCACATTTCGCGGCTGCGTTCCAAGATCGACAAAGGATTTGCCCAGCCGCTTCTGCATACGGTGCGCGGCGCGGGCTATATGGTCCGCGACGAGGCGAAATAGACTTTCCGAGTCAGGTCAAGCCAGCTCGCCGCCGTGACGCGGCCGTCAATCTGCCGGCACTTGCTCGCCGTCTGTCTCAACCAACACGCCGCTTGCCAGCAACGTCTCGATCTTTTCCCTCGGAATATCCCAACCGCGCAGCACCGTGCGCGTGTCGGTGCCGACTTCTTCCGGCGGCGTCGGCCGGGCGGCTGGCGTTCGAGAAAAGCGTGGCGCGGTGGCTGGTTGCACCACGCCGTCGACTTCGACAAAAGAGCCGCGGGCAACGTTGTGCGGATGCTGCGGCGCTTCCGCCATCGAGAGGACCGGCGCAAAACAGGCGTCCGTTCCTTCCAGCAGCGTGCACCATTCATCGCGACTGCGGGTCTTGAAAAGTTTTTCAAGCACGGCGCGTAACTCCGGGCCCTCGTCGGTGGTGAAAGGCACGCCAAGGCGATCGAACAAAACCTTGCGGAACTTCGGCTCAATCGCGGCGATCGAAATGAACCGCCCATCGGCGCATTCGTAGACATCGTAGATCGCCGATCCGGAATCGAGCAGATTGGTTCCCCGCTCAAGGCTATGACGCCCCGCCGCGTACAGGCCGTAAAACAGCGTCATCAGTGACGCCGCCCCCTCGGTCATCGCCGCATCGACAACCTGACCCTTGCCGGAGCGCTGGGCTTCGAGCATGGCGCAGGCCATGCCGAAGGCGAGATAAAGCGCGCCGCCGCCGAAATCCGCGACCAAATTAAGCGGCGGCGTCGGCTTCGATCCGGCGCGCCCGATGGCATGCAGCCCGCCGGCCAGAGCGAGGTAATTGAGATCGTGGCCAGCGGCTTGCGCGAGAGGCCCGGTCTGTCCCCAACCGGTCATGCGCCCGTAAACCAGGCGCGGATTGCGCGCGAGGAGAACGTCGGGGCCAAGGCCAAGTCGCTCCATCGTGCCCGGGCGGAAGCCTTCGATCAGGCCATCGGCCTTCGCCGCAAGATCGATGGCGAGCCCAATGCCATCAGGATGTTTCAGATCGACCGCCACCGAAGGCCGCGAGCGTGTCAGTAATTCGAAGCGTGTCGGAACAGCAATGCCGAGGTCGCTTGCGGAAATGCGATCGATGCGAATGACACGGGCGCCAAGGTCGGCAAACAGCATCGCCGCCATCGGTCCGGGGCCGATCCCGGCGAACTCGACAATACGAAAGCCTGCAAGCGGTCCCATTTTTCCATCCCGGATGCTGAGAGGCGATGATCGTCGCGTTTAGAACAAGGTCAATCCGAGCAAAGCTGCACCGCCCAAGATTGTCGCCGAACCGAAAGCGGGCGCAATGACCGTGTCGCCGCCGGGAGCAATTTTTTCAATGGCCGCATAGACCGCCAACGCTGCCGCCCAGCGCAGGTCCATTACCGAAACGCAGAACATCAGCGACATCACGGCCCAGCAGCAGCCGACACAGAACATGCCATGCCGCAGGCCCATCAGCAGAGCGCCGGCATAACCCTCGCGCCACTCAGCCATGATAAAATTCAGCGGGCTGCGGCAGCCGCGCATGCATGCCGCCTTCAGCGGCGTGAACTGATAAAGGCCGGCAATGAGCAGCGCCGTTCCAGCAAGCATTGGGCTTGCATTCTGCGTCGTCGGCGTGAGCAAAGCGGCGCGATAAAGCTGCCACTGTGTGATTGCCGCCGCTGCGCTTAAGCATGACCAGACCAGAACGTATCCGCCTACGAAAACCAAAGTCGGCGTATAGGGCTCCCGCCGCGCGCGCCTTCGGCGGGCGATGGTCGCGTAGGCATCAACCACCGGAGCGGTTGCCGGCAGCATCATCGCTATCATCATGCTGATCCACATCAGCACCGAAGACACGGTACCTGCCGCGGTCCAGGCGCCGCCGCACAAAGCCCGCGCCAGGAATGGGCTCCATGCCGGAAGGTCGGATGATTGCACCCAGGTGACCGACCACGCCGCCGCGGTTGCTAACAACAGCGCCGCGTAGAGGACGGTTCGTTCCGTAGCCGATAGCACCGACCGGCTCCTAGTTCTGAGTCTGGCGATCCCACGGTTTTTGCCAGGTGAATTTTCCGGGGCCGATGTGTTCGAAGGGAATGTGCTTGGCCGACAGCGACGACCAATCCCATTTCAGCCCGAAACCCTCGAACACGTTCTTCTTCGCCTGGCCGACGGTGATGTCGCCCGGGCCGACTTCCGGCCGCGGCGCATTCGAGATTTTGCAAACTTTGCCGTCGGGGACCATCAAATTGCGGTAAGGGCCGCCTTCGCCGTCGATCATGCCCGGCACCGTCACCTTCCATTGCTCGTCGCTGAACGTGACGTCGATGGGCACAAATTGGACGCCCATCTGCTCCTCGGTGAGATCGCGCCACGCGGCGAAGTGGCCGCCGACCTGGCCGGTGAAAATCAGTTCGAGCGCGCGACGCTGCCGCGCGTCGGCGCGCGCGTCGATCAGAAAGCCGAAATGGCGATTACGCTCGGTGACGGCGCCGGTCCACGCACTGATGATGATAGCGTTGAGCCCGCCGAGCGGCACATCGCCATAATTTCCCTCGCGGATGATCCAGGTCAGTACGCCTTCGCAGGTCCCGGTCGTCGGTTTGGCGCCGAACACGCAGGGACAGCCGATGTTGCAGCTGCACAG
The DNA here is from genome assembly GCA_963791955.1 of uncultured Alphaproteobacteria bacterium. Classification (GTDB taxonomy): domain Bacteria; phylum Pseudomonadota; class Alphaproteobacteria; order Rhizobiales; family Xanthobacteraceae; genus BOG-931. The sequence goes on along the minus strand of CAWBUO010000006.1, from coordinate 578,312 downwards.
GTCGAACCAGTCGCCCTTTAATCGCCAATTTGGAATGGGCTCCGGCTGTTCGCTCATGGTTGACTCCGTTACGAACCTTTCAGGTTTTTCATTGGCGTTTGGACGGCTGTTCTGGCAAAGGATCAGACAAAGAGGACTGTGCGCCTAACTGATTGTCAACTGCAAAAGCATATTTCATCTTCGACTGAAAGCCGCCGGTCCAGCGAACGCGGCGGCGCAAGGGAGACCGGAATGATGGCGGACAACGCAATGGCGCATTCGCTCTTCGGTACCTCGCGGCGTTAGGAGATTTTGATCCGTGGCTGCGCTCGGCAAGCTGCTCCGCACGACCGCGTTTCAACTGACGCTCGCTTATCTGTTGATCTTCATTTTATTCGCGGTGTCGCTGCTGGGCTATTTCGCGCTGAACACGCGGCGGCTTATCACCGAGCAGATCACCAGCCGGGTCAATCTCGAAGTCAACGTCCTGCGCGACCAGTACGAGCAGGGCGGGATCAGACGGTTGGTGACAATTATCGACCAGCGGGCGCGCCGGCCGAGCTCGAACCTTCTGATGGTGACGACGCCGGCCGGCGAGGAGCTTGCGGGTAATGTAGGCACGATAGAACCGGGTGTTCTCGATCATCCGGGATGGTTCGAGCTCTCTTACCGCCGGGTCGAGCCGTCCGACGACACAGTGCATCGCGCGCTGGTTCAGGTCGTCGAGCTGCCGAGCGGCTTTCGCATTCTGGTCGGTCGCGATCTTGAAGAGCGCGAACGTATCTACGCCATTATCGGCAATGCCGGACGCTGGTCATTCGCGCTTGTCGTCGTGCTCGGCATCGCCGGCGGATTTTTTGTCAGCCGCCGGGTGCTCAACCGGGTCGATGCGATGACCGAAACGGCGCACACCATTATGGCAGGCGACCTCAGCGGGCGGTTGCCGGTGGCCGGCACCGGTGACGAGCTCGACCGTCTCGCCGAGAACCTCAACGCCATGCTCGAGCGAATCGAAGCGCTGATGCGCGGGCTGAAGGAAGTTTCCGACAACATCGCTCACGATCTGAAGACGCCGCTGACGCGGTTGCGCAATCGCTGTGAACAGGCGCTGCGCGTCACCAACCGTGACGCGGATTACCGTGCGACGCTGGAATCCACCATCGCCGAATCGGATGAACTGATCCGCACCTTCGACGCGCTGTTGATGATCGCCCGCGCCGAAGCCGGGCATGCGCGGGATAACATGGCTGATTTCGACGCCGCCGAAATCGTGCGCGACGTCGGCGAGTTGTACGAGCCGCTCGCCGACGAAAAGGGACTCGCGCTCAAGGTTGAGGCGCCGCTTACCGCACCGGTGCGCGGCAATCGCGAACTGGTAAGCCAGGCGCTGGCGAATCTTGTCGACAACGCCATCAAATATGCCGGACCGGCGACAAGTGAGGCCAATGGCGCCGTGGCAGAAATCGTCGTCGGGGCCGGCGCCGAGGGCGAGCGCATTATGCTGACGGTATCCGATCACGGCCCGGGTATTCCTGAAGCCGACCGCGGTCGCGTGGTCGAGCGCTTCGTACGGCTGGAGCAAAGCCGGTCGGAGCCGGGCTCAGGCCTGGGTTTGAGCCTTGCGTCGGCAGTCGCAAGGCTGCATGGCGGCGAGCTCACGTTTGAAGACAATCATCCCGGGTTGAAGAGCGTGATCGCTTTGCCGCGGGCCGGCCCTGCAGGGGCGTGATGGCGCGGTCCACTTCTGCCAAGCGCCAGATCAAGAAGCCCGGGCAAGCGGCGTTGATCGAGCGACTTGAAGGCTTGCCTCGTGGCAAGGCAGCTCGGGGACTGCCTTTCTCCTCGGCGGAAGGTCGCGCGCGGGTAGCCGAATGGCTGGAGAGCCTGGCGCGGACGGCGGCTGGCAAATCCCTTAACGCGTTGCTCAAAGACCGTCAGCCGCTTGCGGCCTTGCTTGGAGGCGTCGCCGCAGAGGCCCCGTATCTTTGGGATCTTGTCCGTGCCGATCCGGTGCGTTTGGTCGGCTTCCTCACTCACGACCCCGAAGATGAACTCGCCAGGCTTCTGGCGAAAGCGCGGACCGACACTGCGGCGGCCCGCAATTCCGCCGCGGTGATGCGAAGCCTCCGCCACATGAAGGCCCGAGCGGCTCTTCTTATTGCGCTCGCCGATATCGGTGGCGGGTGGCCGCTTGCGAGGGTGACTGCGGCGCTCACCGATGTCGCCGAGACCGCGCTCGGCGCGGCTGTCCGTTATCTGCTCCGCGAGGCGCGGCGCGGTGGCAAGCTTATCCTGCGCGATCGGCAACACCCGGAACGCGGATCCGGCTACATCGTCGTGGCGATGGGAAAAATGGGTGGCTACGAGCTGAATTTCTCCAGCGACATCGACCTCATGATCTTTTTCGACCCCGCCGCATCGGTACTCGCGCCCGGCGTTGAAGCCGGACCCTTCTACGCGCGGCTTACGCGCGAGCTGGTGAAGCTCGTGCAGGAGCGTACAGCGGACGGCTACGTATTTCGCGTCGACCTGCGGCTCCGCCCCGATCCGTCTTCCACGCAAGTTGCGATCTCAACCGAGGCGGCCCTCAATTATTATGAAAGCCGGGGACAAAATTGGGAGCGTGCCGCGCTGATCAAAGCGCGGCCTTGCGCCGGTGACCGCGAGGCCGGCGAACGGTTTCTCCGTGAGCTTTCGCCCTTCGTCTGGCGCAAGTATCTCGATTACGCTGCCGTCGCCGACGTGCACGCGATGAAGCAACAAATCCACGCCTATCGCGGGCATGGCGAGATCGCGGTCGAGGGCCACAACGTCAAGCTCGGCCGCGGCGGCATTCGCGAGATTGAATTTTTTGTGCAGACGCAGCAACTCATCGCCGGCGGGCGCCACGTTGCGCTGCGCGGCCGTGAGACGGTGGCGACGCTGGACGCGCTCGCCGCCGGCGGCTGGATCGACGCCGAGACACGCGACGAGCTGACGACCGCTTATGATTTTCTGCGACGCGTCGAGCATCGGCTGCAAATGATGGCCGATGAACAAACCCACACACTGCCGGTCGATCGAGATGCGCTCGAAGCCTTCGCCCGATTTCTTGGCTTCGCCAGCCGTGACAATTTTGCTACCGCCCTGTTGGCACGGCTGCGCATGGTCGAAAAGCACTATGTCAGATTGTTCGAAAGCGCGCCGGCCCTGCTCGCGCAACAGCAGAACCTCTCGTTCGAGACGCTGGAGGACGAGGGCGAGACGCTTGATCGCCTCGTCGAGATCGGCTTTCGGCACCCTCGCGAGGCGACGGCTGCCGTGCGGCGCTGGCACGCGGCGGCTTATCGCGCCTTGCGCGGCGAGCAAGCCCGCAAGAATCTGGCCGAGCTTGTGCCGGTCATCATCGATCAGTTCGCGCGTGCGGAAAATCCGGATGCGGCTCTTGCAACTTTCGATCATTTCCTTGCGGGCTTGCGGGGCGGCGGCCGCTTCCTGTCGCTGCTGCGGCAAAATCCGGATCTCGTCCGCTTCATCGCGCTTCTGCTCGGCACCGCGCCGCGCCTCGCCGACATTCTGGCTCAGCATCCGCACGTTATCGATCCGCTGATCGAGCCGAATTCCTTTGCCGCGCTGCCGGAGACGAAGCACCTTGAACTCGGGATCATGCGCGCGCTTGGCGAGACCCGCAGCTATGAAGATATGCTCGATGCCATTCGTCTGTTTGGGCAGGAGCAGATGTTCCTGATTGGTGCGCGCATCCTGTCGGGATCGGTGGCGGCCGAGCAGGCGGGTGAGGTGTTCGCCGACCTCGCCGACGTGCTCATTCGTGCGCTGCACGCTCGCGTGGAACTCGACTTCGTTGCGGCCCATGGCCGTATCCGCGGCCAGGAAACCGCGATCGTTGCGCTCGGCCGGCTTGGCGCGCGCGAGATGACCGCAAGTTCTGACCTCGATCTTATCGTGATCTACGATTTCGACGCCGAGCATCCGACTTCGGACGGCAAGCGTCCGCTTTATGGCGCGCAATACTTCGCCCGCCTGACGCAGCGGCTGATCAGTGCGCTCACGGTCCAGACCAATTATGGCGTGCTGTACCACGTCGACATGCGGCTGCGGCCTTCCGGCCGGTCCGGTCCGCTGGCGACGCAGATCGGCGGCTTTATCAGCTACCAGGAGTTTGAGGCCTGGACCTGGGAGCACATGGCGCTGACCCGGGCTCGCGTCGTTTCTGCCTCGCCGACGTTTGCCGCAAACGTCGAAGCCGCGATTTACAACGTGCTCTGCCGCACGCGTGACGCGCCATCAATCGCCGCCGATGTCGTCGAGATGCGAGCGGCAATCGCCACGGAAAAGGGCGACGCGGATCCTTGGGATCTCAAATACGCCGCCGGCGCGCTGGTCGATATCGAGTTCATTGCGCAATACCTGCAGCTCATTTACGCCGTAGACGTACCGGAGATCCTCGATACCTCGACGGCGCGCATGCTGGAGAAAGCCGCGCGTGCCGGTGTGCTCAAGCTGGAAGACGCGGCGGTGCTCCGCCCGGCAGTTCGGCTGTTTCATGACCTGACGCAGATTCTCCGGCTCTGTTTGCCTGGGTCGTTCGATCCCAAGACGGCGAGCGCCGGCGTGCTCGGCTTACTCGCGCGTGCGGCCGATCTGCCGGATTTCACGGCGCTAAACGCTTATGTCGTGGAAACCCAGCGCCAGGTTCGCGAAAGCTTCACGCGGATTTTGGCAGCGGGATCCTAGTCGCATCCGCCTGCATGTCGGGGGCGAGCACCGCGCGGGCCGCCTGTGGCAGGCGCACCACGACTGCCGTGCCGGTCCCGAGCACCGAACGGATTCGCATTCGGCCGCCGTGCAGTTCGGCGAGCGACTTGGCGATCGCAAGACCCAGCCCGGATCCCTGGTGCCGTTTGGTCAACTGGCTTTCCACCTGTTCGAACGGCCGGCCGAGCTTGTGCAGCGCATCCTTCGGGATGCCGATGCCGTTGTCCTCGATCGCAATGGTCACGCAGCCCCGGCGCGTCCGCCCGCGCACGGTCACCGCGCCGCCGTCGGGCGTGAACTTCACCGCATTGGAAAGAAGGTTCAGCGCAATCTGCTTCAGCGCACGGCGATCCGCCTTGAGCTGCATGCCTGCCGCGATGTCGGAACGAAGCGTCAAACGCTTTTCGTTGGCGCGTCCCGAGACGACACGGAGCGAGTTGGCCATTATGCGATCGAGTTCTACGGTTTCGGGACAAAGGTGGATGCCGCCGGCCTCGATCTTCGACATGTCGAGAATGTCGTTGATCACGTCGAGCAGGTACTGTCCGCTTTCGCGAATGTCGCGGGAATACTCACAATATTTGTCGACCCCAAGCGGCCCGAACATCGCCGCTTCCATGATTTCAGAGAAGCCGATGATGGCGTTGAGCGGCGTGCGCAGCTCATGGCTCATGTTGGCCAGGAATTTCGATTTGGTTTGATTGGCGTCTTCGGCTCGAGTTTTTTCCTCGGCGTATTTTTTCGCCAGGTCGGCCAGTTCGTCGGTCTGCCGCTCCAGCGCCTGCTGCGATTGACGCAAATCGTTGATGGTGGCGATCCGCCGTTTCTCGCCTTCCATGAGCTTGTGCTCATGCTGTTTGATCTTGGTAATGTCAGTGCCGACACAGACATAGCCGCCATCCTTGGTGCGGCGCTCGCTGATGTGCATCCAGCGGCCGTCGTTGAGCTGCGCCTCGAAAGTGCGCGCGCCCTGCGCCTCATTATCTTCGTTGGCGATCGTGGTGCGAATGATCGCTTTCTTGCCGGCGGCGACCACCATCTCGTAGGGCGTGCCGGCCGCGACCGCCGAGTCCGGGAGCCGATGCAGTTCCTGGAAATACGAATTGCACAGCACCAGCCGATTGTCGGCGTCCCAGAGGACGAAGGCTTCCGGTATGGTCTCGATGGCGTCGCGCAATCGCAAATCCGCCGCCGTCGTCTTCTCGACCAGGTTTTTCTGTTCCGAGACGTCGACGGCGATTCCGATCACGTGAAGGCCGGCTTCGCCTTCCTGTCGCGCCAGTTCACACCGCACCCGCAGCCACAACCAGCGCCCGTCGGCATGGCGCATGCGGAAGGCATGATCGATCGAGGAAACCTCGCCGTCGGCGAGCCGCCGGGCAAGCTCGTAGAGGTCGATGTCGCCGTCGTGCACTAGCGCGTTGAGCTCACCGAAGGTGAGCAGATCGTCTTTTGCCGGCAGGCCAAGAATGTCGAACATCGAGTGCGACCAGAACACGCGGCCGCGGGCCAGGTCCCAGTCCCACAGGCCGCAGCGGCCGCGGTTCAGTGCGGTATCGATGCGGCCACGCACCGTGTCGTGGATCAGGTCGGCTTCGCGGGCGCGGGTCGCTTGCCAATGAAAAGCGAAGCCGAGGATGAGCACCACAAAGCCGGTCGTTGCCGACAGCGTGATGGTCAGCGCGGTGCTCGAACGCCAGCCGGCGAGGGCGCTGGTTGCGGTCTCGACCACAGCGACGACGCCAAGCGGGTTTTGCAGCGATCGCACCGTGGCGAAAGCGGGTGCTCCATCAGGCAACGTGATCTCGAGCGTTCCCGCGGCGGCCCCGAATGTGGTCAGCGGTTGTGACGGCCCCAGCAAGTCGATGAGGGGCCGCCCGACCTGCTGCGGATCGCTTGGCACGGTGGCGATGATCCGGCCGTCAGAGTCGGCCACTAGGATCTCCCGGTTACCGCTTGCCGCCCAGGCCGGCACCGCGTGCTCGATCGCCGCCGACGTGCGCCCGGAATTCGCCCGTACGTCTCTTGCCGGATGATGAAGCTCGAGCGCGAGATTGTCGGCTAGCGCCTCGATCGCCTGTCGCGCTTCAAGGGTCGCTTGGCGGCGCTGCTCGAGTACCTGAACGGCTGCGCCGACACAGATCGTGAGCAGGAAGGCGACGATGAGAACCGGCACGGCGCGCCGCAGCAGCGGCTCGGCGCTGAGAAGCCGTCGATACGCGGGTTTGGCAATTGATTTTGCCAGCCCCTGAATTGAATCGGGTCGTAAAGACGCACTCGCCGTTTCGGCGCGCGCCATTGCCAGCCTCCGTTCGGACGGTCCCCTGCACCGCGATCGGAAGGAGGTGCCGCATCTCTTTCCGAATCACCCCGATAAGAATTGATGCGCGCTGATTTGTCGAGAGTTTGGAGTCAATATTCTTTTGAACACTATCCACGTTTTTGACGTGCGGCATTCTCACATCATTCAGATATGAATGACGTGATTGGGATTTGGCCGTTCATCGGGACCGGCTTGGCTGTAATCGCCGAAAGGCCCATCGCGTGCTGCAATGGCGGCGCGCACGCCTTCTTTCTCCGCCAGCCGGATGAAATCGACGGCGTCCGGCGTGTTGCGCATCAATCCGTCCAGGATCGGCCCGAGGATCTGCGTGCTGTTGAGCCCCATATTTTCGTAGGCCTGATTGACGACAAGTTTCATCGCCGCCAGTTGCGACAGCGGAATAGAAGCGAGCTGCCGCGCCGTCTGCAGCACGGTCGCCTCAAGCTGCGCGAACGGCACGGCGCGGTTGATGAGGCCGACATCGGCGGCTTCCCGGCCCGACAGCGGCTTGCCGGTCAGCGAATATTCCTTGGCCTTGGTCAATCCGAGCCGATAGAGCCACATGCCGCTCAGATAACATCCCCACATTCGCGCGTAGGGCGTCCCAATCCGGGCGTCCTCGCTGGCAATGATAATGTCGGCGCACAGCGCGGTATCGCTGCCGCCGCCGACGCACCAGCCGTGCACCTGGGCGATGACCGGCTTGGGCGCACGCCACATGCTCATGAATTTTTGCGTCGGGGCCAACGCCTGCGCCGTCGACCAGGCAAAGTCCTTGCCGGCGTCCCATGCCCCGTCAGTCGTGATGTGTTCGTCCCAGAGATGAAATCCATCGCCGAAATCATAGCCGGCGCAGAACGAGCGTCCGGCGCCGCGCAGGATGATGACTTTGACCGAAGCGTCTTTTACGGCGAGATTGATGGCTTGCTCAAACTCCTCCGGCATTGGCGGAACGATGGTGTTGAGTTCATTGGGCCGGTTAAGCGTAATCGTCGCGATGGGACTATCGGTTTTGTAGACCAGCGTCGTGAAAGTCATGGAGTCCTCTGTCCCTGGAGATGAGATGGAACATCAGGCTAGCGGTGCGATCGTGCAGAGCGCAATACCGACGGTCATTCGCGATGACTGCGCTGCGCAGGTCCAAGCCCTTGATCAATGCAGTGTTAGCGCCTGATAGCCGGCAACCAGGAGCTCGACGGCGATCAGGACGACAATGATGATTTCCAGCCGCATCGACCGCTTGGTGTCGATGATGTCGGTGAGGACTTCCGCGGTTTCGGCAATAACCGCAAGTTTGCGCGCCAGCGCCTCGGCGCGCTCTTTCAGTTCGTACTCATCCTCCAGTCGGGCATAGAGCCGGTCGAGATCGGGGCGATCCCAAACGACGTCAGGCTTTTCCGCGACCGCTACGCGGCCGGAAACGCGATGCTGAACCAGCAGGGCATTGCCGACGTGTTTCAGAATGGTGCGGCGGCCGGCGACGACGCGGCCGCGTTCGGCAAGCTGGCGGGCAAACGGCTCAACCAGTTCGAAGACCGCGGTCACTTCGCGCTCGTCGCGCGCCAGCACCACGCTTTTCGACAACGCATCGGCGATGACGATCAAGTGGTCGGGCGTCATTGTCTTCAGCATGATCGGGCCACCGGGAGGAATTTGATCGTCCTTATCGGGGGTCATCTCGATCAGCACAGTTTCTTCCTCGGCGGGCTTGACCGGGCGGATCAAACGCCGTTGCAGGCCGCGCAAGACCTCGTCCTCCTCAGCCGCCGTTAGCCCCATGACCGCGGCGACGCCATAGCGAAACAAGGTCACAAAGCCCTCGGCGCCAAACTTGTAGGTCAGAGGTGCGGTCGACACGACACCGTCATGCTCAAGATTCGACGTGTCGATGCGATCGCTCAACAGTAGCGCTTTGACCCTTTTCCGGGTCTTGGTGGTGGTTTGGCTGTCGGTCATGTTGACATGTCGGCTCGCCCGCGCGGCGCAACGCTAATGTCGGCAATACGAGACCAATGCGCAATCGCAGTAAGTTTTTGTGTCAGCCGTTTTTCGCGGGCGCGTTGCTCAGGTCCGCTCGGACCACACTGGTGGCCGGCCCATGAGCAACGGGCCGAAGAACACCGCGAAACCACCAAACGCGAGGAACCAGGCCGCCCCGGCGGCGTAGAGCAAGGCGCCCGACGGTTCGAACGCGGCGACGATGCGCGCAAGCGCCGCGACTAGTGCGCACGAGTAGATGAACTGCGTCGGCAGCGACGCGACGAGCCGTTGCCCAGTGTGACCAAGACTTGCGCGTGTCATCACCGCGAGTGTCATCAGGCCAACCGCGCCGCTGGTCCAGGCGTGAACGCCGGCACTGATCGGCCAGTGAACGGGCCATAGGATCGCTGCGCCCGAGAGCATGAAGCCAAGCGGCACGAAGGCATAAGCAACGTGGAGGACCAGAACGAGACGATCGGCAAAAGTGCGATCTCCGGCCCAGCGCAGGTGACGGATAGCCTGAAGCACGCCCGCGATCATCAGCATGACGCCCGATATGGCGGAATGCGGCAACGCAATCCACGACACAAGCGCCAGCGCACTGACGCCAAGCGTTATCGCGTCGTATCGTGAAAATGCGATCGGAAGCCGGCCAGGATTATTTCGCGTCAGCCAATTGTTGGTGAAACTCGGGACGATGCGTCCCCCCACCAGCATGATCAGCCCGATCAATGCTGCAATGCCGATACGGACGCCATAGTCGGCGCTGCCGCGAAGGATTTCCTCGGCGTGGAAAACGATATTGCCGGCAATCAGTACGGCGAGCATGACGAGGACACGGAGATTGCGCCAATTGTTGCCGGCAATAATTTCGCGCAGCGCGATTACCGCGAATATCACGAGAAATGCCACGTCGATTGCGGCCGCGATCCATTCACCCCAAATGGCCGAGCCGGCAATGGCCACGCGGCCGGCCAACCACAGCGCGAAGAGCCCGGCCAGCGGATAGCCGTTGACCGGAAGCCGTCCGGTCCAGTTGGGAATTGCGGTGAGCAGAAAACCCGTAACGGTCGCCGCGACGTAGCCGTAGATCATCTCGTGGATGTGCCAATCGAGCGGATTGAACGCAGTCGGTAGCGACAATTCACCGAAATATTGCGGCAGCCAAAGTGCAACGCTCAAAGCGGCCCACGCCGCGCCGCCCAGAAAAAAGGGTCGGAAACCGTACGAGAAAATCGCCGGACCGGCATATTCAAGGCGACGTTGAAGTGCGGCCGGCTGGTTCATCACGAACCTCTGGACCATGATCCAATTCGATTAAATCGGGTCATGGTCTGGTTTGTTGGTTGGTCGCATGACCTTGTGAAAACCGGTGACCGGTTTTCGGGTCATTCTTTATCAGGCTAGCTAGTGCCCCATCCCGGACATTACCTGACCGTTATAGATTTCGGGATTCGGCGGGCCTTCAACGCTCAAAATGCCGACCAGTCCGCGCTCCATTCTAGCCAGCGCATGATCGACTATTGTGTAATTGCCCGGCACCTTGGTCTTGAACTCGGTGATGACCGCACCGCCGGGTGCGACGCTTACGGTTTGAATACCTTCGAGTGGCGGCGATTCCAGCCCGCCAAAGGCATAAACCTTGTCGAATATTTCGCCGATCACATGGAACGATGACGTGAAATTCGGACCGCCGACGCCGAAGAAGATACGCACCGTGTCGCCGACTTTCGCTCGCAGCGGATGCAGCTTCGTCAACGCGCCGACCGATCCGTTGAAGACGAAATATTCGGGATGTTCGTTCAGCAGCTTCTCAACGCTAAACTCCGCGCTGCCGCGTTGGCCATAGGGTACGTCGGTATAGATTTCGCCCTGCATCACGTAGAATTCACGATCGACTTGCGGGAGGCCGTTTTCCGGCTCGACCAGGATGAGGCCGTACATGCCGTTGGCGATGTGCTCGGAAACCATCGGCGTTGCGCAGTGATAGACGAAAAGACCGGGCACCAGCGCTTTCCACGTCATCGATTTTTCATGACCAGGATCGACTTGGAGCGCGGCGGCGCCGCCGCCCGGTCCGGTGACCGCGTGGAAATCGACCGAATGAATCATCGCGCTGTCGGCGGAGTTCTTCAAGTGAATGTCGACGGTGTCACCGACGCGGACGCGGATGAACGGTCCGGGAACCTTGCCGTTAAAGGTCCAGTAGCCGAAGGTGGTTCCCTCCGCCAACCGTCCCTCGACCTCCACGCTGAACAGGTCGACGCGGACCGTCTGCGGGTCACGCTTGCCGATGGGCGGCGGCAGATCGTTCGGTTCGCGCGAAATATCAGCCTCGACGAGGGTCTGCGGCGCAGGTCTGGCGGTGACGATGAATTGCCCCTGCATGCCTGCCAGCCGGTGTCCGGGAACACTGCAAAAATACACGAAGTCACCGGATTTTTCCGCGCGGAAGGCGATGGTGGTGCTCGCGCCCTTTCCGGTGACACGCGGAGACTTGCTGTTTTGATCGGGAAAGACGATGTCGTGCTCCGCGCCTTCGCCGTTGATCAAGGTAAGTTCGACCACCTGCCCCTCGGCGGCGGTCAGCACCGGATTGACCTTGCCATCGATGGCGCCGCCGACGCCGAGATAGACCATTCGCCCATCCGCAATACCGGATCGCAAAGTGTATTTGGCGTCTGACGAATATCCGACGTCCGCGCCGGGTGCGCTTTGCGATCCCTGGTTCGCCGACGCCGGAGGCGTTTGTTTTGTTGCTGCGGGCGCCTGTTGTTCGGCGGCCGGCTTTTGAGCGGCGGTTGCCGGAGAGGCGAAGTAGGCGATGACGTCGGCGCGATCGTGCTCGGTCTTGAGACCGGGGAACGGCATTTTGTTTCCCGGGACGACCTTCTGCGGATCGCTCAGATAAGCGTCCAGCGTCTTGGCATCCCAAACAATGTTCGCCTGTTTCATCGCCGGCGAATAATTGTAGTTCTGGTCGGATCCGGCCTTGCGGCCCATGACCCCGGCGAGCGACGGTCCGAGTATCGTCTTGCCCGGTTCCATTGAGTGGCAGGCCTGGCATTTCCGGAACACAAGTCGGCCTGCGGCGGCGTCGCCGCCGGCTAGCGGAGTCGCTGCCGGTGGTGCCGGCGCGCTGGTTTGCGCCGCAGCGACGGCCATAGTGTGATCCATCGCATGGTCGTGAGATGGAGGAACAGCCGGTTCGGCCGCGGAGTGCTGAACGCTTGCGGAGGCAACGGGGGCTGCAGGAGACCGCGATGGCTCGACGGTTCGGGTGGGAGGCTGTGGCGCCGGCTGCGGAGTTTGAACAGCGATTTCAGACTTGGCGGATTTGCTCTCTTGAGCTGCCGGAGCGTCAGCCGATGGAGAGGGCTGGTGTGAGGCGAAGAAAAAGCCTCCGCTAATCAGGCACGCAGCAATGACAACGATATACCAGTCGCGCAGCTTCGCCCACATTGATCGCCTCCGTCCGGCACGGCAGCCGATTCAAATAGGATATGATCAAAAAGCATACGCTAATGTCGTCTAAGATAAACTACCTATGTGTGGCGATTGAACTAATTTGGCGCAGCGGGGCTCAGGTCTCCGCCAGCGTGCGTGCGACAATATCGTGAACATCGCGTGACAGCGCCGGCGCCGCGGCGACGCGGCGCAGCGTGGCTTCGGCGCGCTCGCGGCGCAGCGGTTCGAGCGCGCGCCAGGAGCGGAACGCGCCCATCAGGCGGGCAGCGACTTGCGGGTTCTTGGGATCGAGCGTCAGGACGATGTCGGCGACGAAGTCATAGCCGGCGCCGTCGGGGCGGTTGAATTGGGTATGGTTGACCTGCGCAAAAGATCCAATCAGCGAGCGCACCCGATTAGGATTGGCCATGGAAAAGGCCGGGTGCACGGTCAGCGCGCGCACGCGATCGAGCGTCGCCGGCTCGGGGATCGCCGCCTGCAGCGCCAGCCATTTGTCGATGATCAACGGATCGCCGGAATAGCGGGCGTAGAAATCCTCGATCGCTTCGGTGCGCTCGGGCCGTTCCTGCTGCGCAAGCGTCTCCAGCGCGGCCATGCGATCGGTCATGTTGTCCGCATTGCGATATTGCGCAAACGCGCGCGCGATCGACTCGTCCTGCTGCGTCGCCGCCAGCAGATCGAGGCAGACGTTCTTAAGCGCCCGCTTGCCGGCGCTCGCCGCATCCGGCGAGTACGGACCGGCAACAATCATGCGCTGATAGGTATCGGCAAGAGGTGCGCCGAGCCGTTCGCCGATTGCGGCGCGCAAGTGCCGGCGGGCGGCAAAGATGGCGCCGGGATCGACGTCGCGCCCGATCTCACGGGCGATATCGCTCTCGCTCGGCGGGTTGAGCGTCAGCGCGATGAAGGCGGGTTCGAGGCTCTGGTCGGCGAGGTTCGCGCCGAGCGCGGCGGTCAAGCCGTCGTCGGTGCGTGGGGCCGCGTTTTGCCGGAGCGCTGTAACGTTTGCGGTCAACAGCGACATCGCCAGTGTCTGCACTGCCTGCCACCGATTAAAAGAATCGGAATCCTGCGCGGCAAGGAAACGCAGGTCGCCTGGTTCGACTGGCAGCGAAAGCTTGATCGGTGCGGAAAAGCCGCGATTGAGTGACGGGATCGGCCGTTCGGCGACGTCGGTGAACACAAAAGTTTGACTCGGCTTGGTTACCTCGATCACGCCGTGATCGAGCGGACGGCCGTCGAGCGTGAGCGGCAGATCGTCGCCCTCCTTCCCGACCAACCCGAGTGCCAACGGAATAACCATCGGCGTTTTGTCCGACTGCCCCGGCGTCGGCGGCGTCGCCTGGGAGATGTCAAGCCGGTAAGTTTTGGTGCGCGCATCGTAATGCGGCGCCACCACGACTTCCGGCGTGCCGGCCTGGGTGTACCAGCGCATGAATTGCGTAAAATCGCGATGGCTCACATCGGCGAAGCACTGCACGAATTGCTCGACCGTGGCGGCTTCGCCGTCGTGCCGCTCGAAGTAGAGATCCATCCCTTTGCGGAACAGTTCCGGTCCGAGCAGCACCTTGATCATGCGCACGACTTCGCCGCCCTTGTCGTAGACGGTGGTCGTGTAGAAGTTGTTGATCTCGTGATAGACCTCGGGCCGTACCGCATGCGCCAGCGGGCCGGCATCTTCAACGAACTGGTGCGAACGCAGCGCCCGCACGTCGCTGATGCGCTCCACCGCCCGCGAGCGTTGATCGGCGGAAAATTCCTCGTCGCGGAAAACAGTAAGGCCTTCTTTCAGACACAGCTGAAACCAGTCGCGGCAGGTGATGCGATCACCGGTCCAGTTGTGAAAATATTCGTGCGCGATCACCGCCTCGATATGGGCGTAGTCGGTGTCGGTTGCGGTCGCGGGCGAGGCGAGCACGTATTTGTCGTTGAAGACGTTGAGGCCCTTGTTCTCCATCGCGCCCATGTTGAAGGCGGAAACCGCGACAATCATGAAAATATCGAGATCGTATTCGCGGCCGAACACCTCTTCGTCCCAGCGCATCGCGCGCTTGAGGCTGTCCATGGCGTAGTGAGCGCGATCCTCCTTGCCCGGCTCAACATAAATGTGCAGCGCGACCCTGCGGCCCGACATGGTGGTGAAGCTGGCGGTGATGCAGCCAAGCTTGCCGCCGACCAGCGCGAACAAATAACAGGGCTTCTTGAACGGATCGTGCCAAACGGCGAAATGCCGGTTGGTGCCGGGGATGTCGCCCTGCGCGGTCAGATTGCCGTTGGAAAGAAGAACGGGTGTCTCGGTTTTGTCGCCCTCGATCCGCGTCGTGTAGACAGCCATCACGTCCGGCCGATCAAGAAAGTAAGTGATCCGCCGAAAGCCTTCGGCCTCGCACTGCGTGCAATACGTTGAGCCGGCGCGGTAGAGGCCCATCAGCTGGGTGTTCGCCGTTGGATCGACGCTGGTCTCGATCGTCAGTTCGAAAGGCCGGTTCGGCGGTTGCGCAATGGTTAGGCGCTCGGGCGTAGCGAGGAAACTGTCACTCGGCAGCGGCTTGCCGTCGAGCGCGAGCGAGCGCAGCTTCAAGTCCTCGCCATCCAGCACCAGCGGCGCTGGCGTGCCGCCGCTGTTCGGCTTGAGCTTGATCTTGGCGCGGACGGTGGTTGCGGTTGGATCGAGCGACACATCGAGATCGACGGTTTCGATGAGCCAATCCGGTGGGCGGTAATCCTTGAGGCGGATGGGACGCGGTTCTTCAGTGCGCATGATCGACTTGATGTAGAAGTTTTGCCGGCTAATTGAAAGCACAGGTAATGAGCGTCGTGCGCTAAGGTGCCGTCCGATGTCAGTCATGCGCGCAATGGTGCTCGATCGGCCGCGGACACCGCTGGTGCTGCGGGAGCTCTCGATCCCGCAGCCGGCGAACGGCGAAATCCTGCTCGCGATTGAAGCGTGCGGTGTGTGCCGCACCGATCTGCACGTCGTCGACGGCGAATTGCCGCAGCCCAAGCTGCCCATCGTTCCGGGCCACGAGATTGTCGGCCGCGTCGCGGCGCTGGGCGCGGGCGTGGGCGCCTTTAGGCTCGGCGAGCGCGTCGGCGTGCCGTGGCTCGGTGCGACCTGCGGCGTTTGTCCCTTCTGCCGATCCGGGCGCGAGAACTTGTGCGATTCACCGTTGTTCACCGGCTATACCCGCGACGGCGGCTACGCCACCCACACGCTTGCCGATGCGCGTTTTGCGTTTCCGCTGCCGGAGAAACTCGATGCCGCGGAGGCGGCGCCGCTACTCTGTGCCGGGCTGATCGGCTGGCGCAGCTACCGGATGGCCGGGGAGGGGACGACATTGGGCCTCTACGGTTTCGGTGCCGCCGCGCATATCCTGGCGCAGGTCGCCTTATGGCAGGGCCGGCGTGTCTACGCTTTCACCCGGGACGGCGATGTGACCTCGCAAAACTTCGCACGCACGCTGGGTGCAGCCTGGGCCGGCGGCTCTAAGGAAATGCCGCCTGAGAAGCTTGATGCGGCCATCATTTTTGCGCCTGCCGGCGAACTCGTTCCCGCCGCGCTCGCCGCGGTGAAGAAAGGCGGACGCGTGGTTTGCGGTGGCATCCACATGTCGGATATTCCGAGTTTCCCGTATCGGCTGCTCTGGGAGGAGCGCCAGCTCGTCTCCGTCGCCAATCTCACCCGACGGGATGCTTACGAGTTCCTGGCCGTCGCACCGCGCGCCGGCATCAAAATGCAGGTGACTCGCTATCCGTTGCGCGAAGCGAACGCCGCTTTGGCCGATTTGCGAGCTGGCCGCTTTGAGGGTGCCGCTGTGCTGATCCCTTAAGGGGCCTTGCGGTTCGCTATCCGTTGAGGTGCGCGTTCATCTCGCACCAGACGCCGGTTGGGCGATACTCGATTTTAGTCTCGCCGCCGAGTTCCTGCGCCAGACCGCGCGCGATGAGACGCGTGCCGAATCCCTCGTGCTCAGGCTCGGCGACCGGCGGGCCATCCGCTTCCAACCACTCGAGCCGTAACCACCAGCCGTCGGCTTTGCGCCGTGTTTGCCAGGTGATGCTGACGCGCCCTTTCTCGCTCGACAACGCCCCGTACTTGACGGCGTTGGTTGCGAGTTCATGCAACGCCATGCTGATTGACAGGGCCATTTTCGCAGGCAGGCGTACTGGGGGTCCGTCGGTGTGGAAGCGGTTCAGGTCGCCGCCGCGATACGGCGTAATCGCTTGTGCAACGATCTCGTCGAGATTGGCTCCTTCCCAGCTTTCGTTGGTCAGCACGTCATGGGCGCGGGACAACGCCATGAGGCGGGACTCGAACATCTGCCGTCCGCTCGCCTCGGTCTTGGCCCGGCGGAAGGATTGCATCGCGACCGATTGAACTGTGGCGAGAGTATTTTTCACCCGGTGATTTAATTCGTTGAGAAGAAGCAGCCGGTGATCCTCGGTGCGCTTGCGATCGGTGATATCGAGGCCGGCACTGACGGCGCCGACGATTTTGCCGGTTGGATCGCGCAGCGGGGCGGCCTGCACTAGGCCGAACAGCACCGTGCCGTCGGTAAAGTGCAATTCCATCTCCTCGTTCATGACCGTTTCCCCGAGCACTGCGCGTCGCAGGGGCAGGCGATCAGGAGGCAGTTCCGCGCCGTCCTTGAAGACGCGAAAATTTTGCGGGGCCTGCGCCGGCGACACCGACAGTGATACGTTCGCAGTTTCGGGGAGCCGCAGCATTTCGGCGGCGCGGCGGTTGCCAAGGACGTTGAGACCTTGGTCGTCGAACGTGAACCAGACTGCAACCGGAACGGTGTCGAGGACGGCCTGCAGCCGTGCCTTCTGCAGCGCCACTTCGTCGGCAATTTCTCGACGCAGCCGCGCCATAGTAATGTTGGTATTGACGCGGGCCAGCAGTTCTTGCGCGCTGAACGGCTTGGTCAAATAGTCATCGGCGCCAGCATTCAGCCCTTCGACCTTGGCTTCGTCGCCGGCGCGCGCAGACAACAGAATCACCGGGAGGCTACCAAGCTCCGGGTCGGCCCGGATTTCCCGCAACAACCCAAATCCGTCACGCGCCGGCATCATCACATCCGACACCAGAAGATCTGGCCGGGTCCGACGGATTGCCTCCAAGGCTTCGACGCCATTCCCGACGGTCTCGACTTCATAACGGGGTATCAGCAGTTGCCGTACATAGTTGCGCATGTCGGCATTGTCGTCGGCGACCAATACTCTCTCACGCGCTGCAAACAGTGCGGCGGTTGCTGACGTTCCGGTTGCCGCATCCCGAGAAGTCTCGATCGCTGCCAAATTCGCTTCGGTAGTTTGCGGCAGCCAGCGCAGAGCCTCTTCGACGAAAGCCGCGGCCCTGGTCGCCGTGGGTGCTTCGCGTGCGGTGCTTCCAGTAGCGGCCGGCGCGTGCGCGTCGCCATAGGGAACGATGACCCTAAAAGTGGTGCCTCGGCCCACCGCACTGTCGACGCGCACTTCGCCGCCAAGCAGATTGACCAGTTCGCGCACCAGAGCCAATCCGATACCCGAACCCTCGTGCGTGCGACCGTGCTGACCTTCGACACGATGAAATCGTTCGAAGACATGAGGCAATTCGCTGGATGGCATGCCAACGCCAGTGTCGCGCACCGACAGCTCCACCCGGTCGCCAACGTCGCGGAGTTGCACGTCAATGCCGCCGGCAAAAGTAAACTTGAAGGCGTTGGAAAGGAGATTGAGGACGATCTTTTCCCACATGTCACGGTCGACATAGACCGGATGTGGCAACGGATCACAGGCGATGTTCAATGCAAGACCCGCGCGCTCGCAAATCGAAGCGAAGTTGGATGCCAGGTCGCGAGTCAGCGCCGGCAGATCGGTCTTTTCGAAATAGACCTGTACCCGGCCGGCCTCCGCGCGCGAGAAGTCAAGCAAAGTATTGACCAATCGCAGGAGCCGCAGCGCGTTGCGGTGCGCGACCGTTACTTCTTCAAGCCGCTCGCCTGGCAATTCTTCGGGATGGCGCAGCGCGTCTTCCAGCGGGCCCAGCATCAAAGTGAGCGGAGTTCGGAATTCATGGCTGACGTTGGAGAAGAAGGCGGTCTTGGCGCGATTGATCTCAGCCAGAGCCTCGGCGCGGCGCCGTTCTGCTTCATAGGCCTCCGCATTGGTAATCGCTGCGCCGATTTGTCCGGCAATCAAATTCATGAAACCGGAATAATTATCGTCAAACAGCCGGAACGGATTAAGACCGGCAATCAGAAAGCCGGCGCGGCCGGTTTTTCCGCTTGGCATGATCGGCAACACGACCGCGCGATCAGGCGCCTGCTGCCACGCTCCGCTCGGAAAAGTCGCCTGAAACGCCATCTCAAGATTGGAAACGACCCGCGGCTGATGACCCTTGGCGACGTCGGCCAGTGGCCAGGGCTCGTCTTCGTCCAACGACAACGTAGCCATGACGGCTGGATGATCGCGTTCAACGCCGCTGGTGCTGGCGAGGGTTGCAGTGCGTCCATCCGGCTCAAGCATATAGATCAGCGCGAATGGCAGATCGCGTGGATCGGTGGAGAGCGCGCGCGCACTGCGCTCGCAGGCCTGCTCCCAGGTACGCGCCTCGGTTGGTCGTGGCAGCCAACTCGCGCAACAGCGCCAGTTGCCGTTCGCCGATCACGCGTTGGGTGTCGTCGGTGTTGGCGCAGAAGATACCGCCGACGGTCCCGTCGTCGGCGGGAATCGGGCTATAGGAGAAAGTGTAGTACGTCTCTTCCGGATAACCATTGCGCTCCATGATGAGGAGCTGCGCTTCGACGTAAGTGCCCTCGTCGCCACCCATCGCCTGCGAGAGCATCGGTCCGATTTCCTGCCAAATTTCCCGCCACACCACCGACGCTGGCTTGCCCAGCGCCCACGGATGCTTGCCGCCGATGATCGACTTGTAGGGATCATTGTAGAGATAGGTCAGTTCCGGTCCCCAGCCGATCCAAATCGGCTGCCGGGACGTGAGCATGATGCCCACCGCGGTCCGCAGGCTTTTAGGCCAGGTCTCCGGCGCCCCGATGGAAGTGCTGTCCCAATCAAACGCCCGCATCAGCCGGGCGAGTTCGCTGTTGCCCGGGAGCGGCCGTTCGGATTCGATGTAATTCACCGGAAGGTAGGTATCGGCCAAGGCCGTTCCCTTACTCATTTCGGTCCTCTACCGACGGAAGCCACCCGCAAAATCGTCCGAAGGCATATTTATAAATGCCAATCACAACACATCCGGTGCAAAAAAAGTTCCATTATTGCCTTGGCTCGGCATGCCCGATGACGCGCGTGACGCTGGGAAAGCGCCGGCGCAACCGCCGCTCGGCGGCATCGACCAGGTCGTGCACCGCGCTGACCGATAGGGCCGGCTCGACTCGGCAATGGAAATTGACGATTTCGCCGTCGGTGGTTTCGCGCACCCGCACGTTGTGCACTTCGCCGAGGCCGGCGATATCCGCGGCAAGCTCCGAAAGCGCGGCGCCAATTTCTGCGACCCTGGCGGCTGGGGCGTCGTGGCCGGCAAGGACCACAGCCGGCAGCGGTTCGATATGGGTTTCGACTTCGACCTCCGGACCAAGCTCTTCGCGGATCGCATCTTCAAGCTGGCTCGCGGTTTCGTGCGCGGCATTCAGCGGTAACGTGCCCTCGACTTCGAGATCGAACGACACCGAAAGCCGGTCTGCCAACGCCTGCGCCGCAACATGGTGCACCGCAAGGCCGCGGTTGCGCGCGATCAGCATGACCCGTTCGCGCACTGTTTCGTCGTCGAGCGCGCGCGGCTCGGTGGTGATCGTGATCTCGGTCTCAGGGAGGCCGGCGCGGACCGCCTGCGTCAACCGTTCCTTGATCGCGGTGACCCGCTCGAGCGGCAACGTGCGGCTGACGCCGACGGCGAGATCGACAAACAGCACGGGGCCGGCGGGACGGGCGCGCACGCGCTCAACGGTAACGATACCCGGCACGCGGCGTGCGATCGCCGCGACGTGCTCACTGACGCCGGCCGGTGCGGCGTCGGTCAAAGTGTCGATAGTTCGCCGGCCGAGCCGCAAGCCGGCGATGCCGATGAAGATCGCGACGACAAGCGCCGCCGCCGCATCGGCCTTCGAATAGCCGAGCGCGACGCCGCCCAGTCCGATCAGCACCGCGATCGACGACCACATGTCGGAGCTGAAATGCAGGGCATCGGCTTCAAGCGCCTGGCTCGACGTTTTCTTGGCGACGCGGGTCAGCGTCCGGGCACGGAAGAAATCGACGACGATCGATGCGGCGATGATGGCGAAAGCGGCGGCAGTCGCTTCGACGGCGTGGACGCTTTCGCCAAACAGCTGCTGTGCCGCCTCGAAAATCACGACTGCTGCGAGCAGAAATAAAAACGCAGTTTCGGCCAGCGCAGCCACGCTTTCCACCTTGCCGTGGCCATATTGGTGCTCGGCGTCGGCCGGCTTTCCTGAGACCCGCACAGCGATATAGGTCAAGACCGTCGCAGCAAGATCGATCAGTGAATGCCCGGCTTCCGACACGATCGCGAGCGAGCCGGTGAGCAAACCGATAATGGCCTTCGCCACCGTCAGTCCGGCCGAGGCGGCAATCGAGCCAAGCGCGACTTTTTCCTTTTCATTCATCGGAAGGGCTTAGCGCGGTTAGGTGACCGCGGAAATAGCCGCGAGCGACGCCAAGCATGCATGGAGGGGCGAGTAAGCGAACGTGTCGATCCGCCCGAAGCGGCTATTTCGGACGCGCTTGAAAAACCCGACGCGGCGAAAATCGCCGATAGCAACCCCTTTCATTGCCACGTCGGGGATAACCCCAACCGGCAATTGCGCTTCCCATACAGGCGTATCTACAATGGAGCCCTGGGCGGTGCCGGTACCGGGTGCGCTCGGCGGAACTGACGCGCATCGTCCAAACTGGCTTGGGGTGCCAGGCTGAGAGCGGTATGGTTGGTCTGTATCGATGATGTCCGCGCTGGCTGAATGCGGCGGCGGAGCAAGTTGGTTGGAGGATCTGCGGACCAAAAGCCGGATCGGTTCGGATGCGTTTCTGGAGGATCGGGACGTTCCGCATGAGCATTGTCAGCGAAAGTTGGAAGCCAACCACTCTCGAGGAAGTTCTCAAGAAGAGCGAAGAACGCTTCCGTCAGGTCGTCGAGTTGGCGCCAAACGCCATGGTGATGATCGGTCGAGAGGGCTTGATCGAAATGGTCAACGCTCAAGCCGATCGCGTGTTCGGCTACGAGCGCGCGGACTTGTTGGGCAAGCACGTCGAAATGCTGGTGCCAGAACGATTTCGCGGCAATCATCCGGGCCTGCGCAATTCGTTTTTCTCCGGTCCGGTTTCACGTCCGATGGGTGCGGGGCGCGACCTTTACGCCTTGAAGAGGGACGGCAGCGAATTTCCGGTGGAAATCGGACTGAACCCGATCGAGACCCACGAGGGGACGATGGTGCTTTCGTCCATCGTCGATATTTCCTCGCGAAAGAGGTCGGAGGAGCGTTTTCGTCAGGTCGTTGAATTGGCTCCAAACGCCATGGTCATGATCAGTCGCTGGGGGTTGATCGAAATGGTCAATGCTCAAGCCGAGCGCGTGTTTGGTTACAACCGTACGGAAATGCTCGGCAACCATGTCGAGATGCTGGTGCCGAAGCGATTTCGCCAGAATCATCCGAATTTACGTGACTGGTTCTTCTCCGGACCGGTGTCGCGTCCGATGGGCGCGGGACATGATCTTTATGCCCTGAGGAAGGATGGCAGCGAGTTTCCGGTGGAGATTGGTTTGAATCCGATCGAGACCGACGAGGGGACAATGGTGCTCTCCGCCATTGTTGATATCTCCGACCGCAAGCACAAGGAAGAAAGCATTCAATCGGCGTTGAGGGAAAAAGACGTTCTGCTCGGCGAAATCCACCATCGCGTCAAAAACAATCTGCAGATCGTCTACAGTCTGCTCGATCTGCAATCGACCAATATTGATGACGAGAAGGTCCTTGGGATGATGCGACAGAGCCAGAACCGCATCCGGTCGATGGCTTTGATACATCAGACGCTTTATAAGTCGAAGGATTTTGCCCGCGTCGATTTCAGAAGTTTCCTCGACGCGCTGGTGCCGAATTTGATCTCGTCTTACCTCGCCCACCCCGAACGCATCAGCTTGTCCATCAATTCTGACAGCGTATTGTTGCCTATTAATGCGGCGATACCTTGCGGCCTCGTCGTCAGCGAGCTCATCTCCAATGCCTTAAAGCACGGCTTTCCAAACAACATAGAAGGTCAGATTACGATCGACCGGGCCCATCACACGGACGCCACGGTTATTCTCTCCGTCGCCGACAACGGGGTCGGCATCCCCGAGGGTTTCGACATAACGCAAACACCGACGCTCGGATTGCAGCTGGTTTCGATGCTCGCCGATCAACTGGGTGGCGAGTTGTCGATCCGGCGCTCCGATCCGACGCGCTTTGCAATTCAGTTTCCGCTGCACAAAGCAATTGCCCAGTCATGATCCCGGCGAAGGTTTTGATCGTCGAGGACGAGCGCATTGTTGCCCAGCATTTGCGGCAGCGTCTTTCGCTGCTGGGTTATCAGGTTCCGGCGATAGCGACCACCGGCTCGCAGGCACTTGAGCAAATCAACAAGTTCCGCCCGGATCTGGTTTTGATAGACATCCACATTGAAGGTGAAATTGACGGCATCGAGACCTGCGCGCGCATTCCTCCCGCGTTGCGGATACCGGTCATCTACCTGACGGCGTATTCGGAGGAGGCGACGCTGGAGCGGGCGCGAAAAACTCAGCCTTACGGATATCTGATCAAGCCGTTTTCGGAGCGCGAGCTGCACGCAACCATTCAAATGGCGCTGGAAAGACGGCAAGCCGATGTTCTGCGCGCGACGGCGAGCGGTTAAGTTCTCCGCGCACCGATGCAATCGCCGCGCCGATCCGGCCCCGGATCTCTGACCAGGTTGTAGCCGATTGTTGTTGGACGGCGAGACGCGACAGTCCCGGCTCTTGCGCCCAACATTTGTATCGCGGCTCAAAGAAGCCATCAGTACGGGAAGCGTGTCGCTGGTTTCGCGTCGGTGACGCGCCGCGATCGGCTATCCCGATCGGTAGGCTGATGCGAACAGTCCCGCCATCTTCAAAGCCGCCGACCAGGCCACAATGGCACCTTCATGCATTAAAGTGCAATATTTATGTTTGCTTGATACACTTCGCCGGCTTCATGGGCGGGTTTCATTCGAAGTCGGTGGCCATCGATTTGGCCCCCCTTGTAAACGACGCAGGGCAGTTTCGTGTCACGCAATGTGCTTTCGATTGTTGGGGCCGCGCTCGAAAAGGTTGTGCTCGGCGCGCACGATTCGGAAATCGCCGAAATGATCGAGATGATGCGGGAGGTGTCGCCTTCATCGTCGATTGTTCGAGACATTGAGCGGTTACATTTTCATCTGAATACGATCGCCCAGGTCATTCGCGACCGCGGGGTAAGCGAGCGCGGCCTCAACCTCCTTATCGACACCACTCACGATCTTTCCAGTACATTGGCGCTACAAGATCTCCTGCGGACGATCGTCAGCCGTGCACGAAGTCTTGTGGGCGCCAATGTCGCATATCTGACAATGCTTGATGAGGATCACCGTATTTTGCGAACCGTCACAGCCGAAGGACACGTCAACCCGGCCACTTCGGAAATGAAAACGCGTGTCGGTTATGGCGCAGTCAGCCTCACGATCAATTCCAAGACGTTCTTCGACACCCAGGATTACCTGCATGACCAGCGGTTTCGGCACTCGGAAGCCCTGGATCGCGTTTTCAAAGCTGAAGGTATCGTCTCCCTCGCGGGTTTCCCGATCCTTTCGGAAGACAAGTTGCAGGGCGTTCTGTTTGTTGCGGACCGCTACCGTCGCAAACTCTCCGAGCGCGAAATTTCCATTTTGGGGTCATTCGCCCTCCACGCTGGCGTCGCCATGCGCAATGCACACGCCTTCACAAAGCTGTCGGAAGCATTGGCAGAGGCGGAGCGCAATCGAAACGCGCTGATCGATCACATTCACCGCGTCGATGTTTCAGCCACGGCTCACGACGAAATGACATCGTTGCTGGCCAAGGGTACTGAATGGCCCCTTTTTATCCAACGCATGGCCGACCAGATCGATGGCGCGATCATCCTGTATGATGATTCTCTTTCAGTCAGAGGGCGGTTCACCTCGGCATCCTTTGGTGGACACTTGGCGGCCGCAGAAGCGGGCGCCATTCAAACTTCCATGCTCATCAGCGCCATTTCCCAGTCGCGGCACAGTGGGCGATCTGTCGTCATGCGCGATGCCGGGGACGAGCGCTATCGGGTGATGGCGTTGCACGGCGGCACCGAACGCGGTGAAAGCCTGGTCATCTGTCACCGCGGCGAACTGGATCCAATCGACATTCGCAACCTGGAACGCAGCACTGTTGCGCTTTCAATCGCGAAGCTTTGGAGCGAGAAGCGTGAGACGGAGCAGTTGATCGCCTCTTCGACCCTGTTGCGTCATCTCATTCTGGTCGACCCGCCTGATGCGTCTACAGTCTCGGCGATTCGAGACCGTCTGAACATCAATACGGGCGAGCCCGTCATGCTGGCCCTCATCGCGATCTCGGGCCTCGATCGCGCGGCGCAAACGGCGATGATCCGTGGGTCAGCCGCGAATATGAATCTCCTCGTCGATCTCATCGACGACACCTACCTGGCCGCTGGTCCCGGGAAATCAGTCCAGACTTTCCTGCAGACGCTGCTCCGACGCCGGAAGGGATGGGAGATAGGGGGAATCGTGTCGGATCCGTTATCCGATCTGACGCAGGCCGCAACCCACTATGGTCGAATCGAGCAGGCACTTCGGGTGTTGCGCAAAATGAACCGCCTCACTCGGTTCGTCGAATATTCTCAGGTCAATCTCTTTGCCAAGCTGTTTGGGGCGGGGGATGCCTCGCGCATTGTGCGATATCTGGAACAGATCCTGTTGCCGATCGAAGAGCGGGATCGGCATAATAAGACGGAGCTCAAAAAGACCTTATTGTGCTACCTGGACACTCAATACAACATTGCCCGTACCGCCCAAATTCTCGGTGTCCATATCAATACGGTGCGTCAAAGACTCGGCACGCTTCGTGAAATCACGGGCGGTTGGGATGATCCAATTGCCGCGCTGGAATTGCACGTTGCACTGCGCCTCAATTCAATTATCGCGACGCCGTGATCGTCGGATCGCGTACATTCTTTCCAGTTCTGAAGCCAGGAAGATCCTAGTCTCAAGCGGGCCTTCCGCCGGCAGCAATTGCCATCTCAGCGAATTTCCGCGTTTGGGCAAAAGCGTCCTGGAGCGGAACGGACTTCTGGCTGCTGAAGATCTCGTTCCAGCGGGCGGCGATGGTGTCAGGCGATCGATCGCCTTCGTCGAGATAGACTCCCGGCGTCTCCTCGATCCGCGTTACGGCGAAAACGCCGGCGCCGGCGCCCAGGATAACGCGCGAGGGGGCATCCTCGCTGACGAGGAACAACACCGCAGGCGTCACCGATTCCGGCGTCAGCACCTTCGCCGCTTCGGGCGGCAGGAGGCCCGCCGTCATGACAGTCGCCGCGGTCGGCGCCAATGTATTGACGCGGATATTGTGTTTGGCGCCTTCGAGATGCAGCACGTTCATCAAGCCGAGCATTGCCGCTTTTGCGGCGCCGTAATTGGCCTGGCCGAAATTGCCGTAAATGCCGGAGGCCGAGGAGGTGAAGACGATACGCCCGTAATTGCGCTCGCGCATGCCGTTCCAGACCGCCTTGGTGCAACTGGCGGAACCGTTGAGATGCACACTCACGACGCGCTCAAAGTCGCTCATCTCCATTTTTGCAAACGTCTTGTCGCGCAGAATTCCGGCATTGTTGACGAGAATATCAATCCGACCCCACTCCTTCTCGACGCCCGCAACCATTGCCGCGACCTGTTCGAGGTTGACGACGTCGGAACCGTCAGCGATCGCGATCCCGCCGGCGGCGCGGATTTCGTCGACCACTTTCCGCGCGCTGTCAGGCGCCGTGCCGCCCTTGCCGAGGTCGTTGACCACCACCTTCGCGCCGCGCGAGGCCAGGCCCAGCGCGTGGCAGCGGCCAAGTCCGCCGCCGGCACCCGTGACAATCGCAACCCTGCCGTCGAAACGTATGGTCATGTTTCTTTCTTCTCTTTGGACAACGCGTGAGCCCGGACATGCAGCCGATGTGCACGCAAAGGCATAGCTGGTTTCTTCTCGATCAATGAATCGCGGCGTGCAGGATTTTCTCCGCGCTGGCTTCCGATCGCGCGAATTCCGCAACGATGGTGCCGCTTTTCGCCACCAGAATGCGGTCGGAGAGGTCGAGGATCTCGGGCAGATAAGATGAAATCAGCATGACACCCGCGCCACCATCGGCGAAACCGCGGATGATCTGGCGGATTTCGGCGATGGCGCCCACATCCACGCCTCGCGTCGGCTCGTCGAAGATAACGAGCTTCGGCTTCTGCGCCAAAGATTTCGCAATGACGACCTTCTGCTGATTGCCGCCGGAAAGATACAGCACCGATTGGTCATCGCCGCTGCGACGGATCGAAAGACGCTCGGCCCACTCGTGCGCGACCGCGCGCATCCTGCCGAGCGGGGCAAGAACAGAGCCACGCCCGAATTTCGCCAGCCATCCAAAACCGATGTTCTGCGATACGCTCATCATCTCGAAGAAGCCGTCGAGCTTGCGATCCTCGGAGACGTACGCAATTCCGGCCGTTACGGCCTGCGCCGGCAGCACATAGCGGACCTCACGTCCGTGCAGCCATATTTGACCGCCGCCAAAGTTGCGTTTGGTGTGCCCCATGATGACTTTGGCGACCTCGCTGCGCCCGGAGCCGATCAGCCCAGCGATGCCGGTGATCTCCCCCGGAAAGATCGAAAACGACATGTTGTTGACCACATTCCCCATGCGAATATTTGCCACCCGCAAGACCGGGAGCGCGGTTCGAACCACGCGGGTTGGGCGAGGTGCCGGCGCTTCGACGTTGAGGTTGTCGCCGATCATGTGGCGAATAAGCCGGTGGCGATCGAACTCGTTCGCCGGTCCCGTTGTTACCAATCGACCATTGCGCATAACGGTGACGCGATCGGCGTGCGAAAGCGCCTCTTCCAGCGCATGCGAGATAAAGATCATGGCAACGCCGGTCTTCTGCAGCGACGTCATCAGCTCGAACAGATGATCCGTCTCTTCAGGCGTCAGCGCCGCGGTCGGTTCGTCCAGAATAATGACCCGAGCGTCATTGAGCACGGCTCTGGCGATTTCAACCATCTGGCGTTTGGCGGCCGACAGCGAACCTGCCAACTGGGATGGATCGACGTTAAAGTTGAGACGCTGCAGCACCTGTCGCGCCTCGTTTCGCACTTTGCGGACCGAATTGAAGGCGCGCTCGCGGCCAAGGACCATGTTCTGCGCGGCGGTCAACTGCGGCACTAGGCTCGTCTCCTGGAACACCATCGAAATGCCGTAGCGCGCCGCGTCTTTCGGCGCCGTCAAATACGCGGCCTGTCCGTCGATGATGACGCGCCCCTCCGAGGGCGTGATGACACCGGCAATCAATTTGCACAGGGTGGACTTGCCCGCGCCGTTTTCTCCGACAAGCGCATGAATTTCGCCGGGGAACAGTTCGAAATCGGCGTTCTGAAGCGCAGCTATGCCGCCATAGAGCTTGGTTACGCCTTCGAGGCGAATGATCGGACTACCGCTCATCGGAGCTTCCTGTCGGGCTAAATTTCAAAATTTCCTCGCTGGCGCGGCTTACGGCGATCAGACTTCCGTTCCACGCGGTGACGTCGGATATGGCATGACGAATGCCGTTCGCACGGGAGTGCGCCGAACCAATCGGGGTCATGGCGCTGTCTGTCTCGATCACCAAACCGTAGGAGAATGACGGCGCCCAAGGCTTGATCTCTCCGAACAGCCGCGTCGCTCCGAGTTCGATAGGAAAATCATGACTGAACTCCGGAGTTGCGCGCGGCGATATCCAGTGCCGTGGATCAATATTGGCTTTCATCTTCGCTACGAATTGGCGCTCTGTCTTGAGAAACTCGATCAGCGGATCGCGCCGCGACAGGCAGGCGAGGGCGTATCCCTCACCGATGTTGCGGATCCGGGACAGATAGGCCGGATATCCAGATTGCAGAACCTTGCCCGACACATCAACGACGCGCGCGCGCTCCAGTTCGGTCACGACGAGCGCGCCATCGAGTCCGCGAGCGATGCCCATTGGGCAATGCAGTCCGGCCGCGATCACGTGCAGGTCGCCGGTTCGGCTGATGCCGATCAGTTGTCCACGCGCGACCGGGTCCCACGGCGCAAGAGAGAGAATCGGCTCCTCCGGCCCATAGCCATGATCGACGACCGCAAGTTCATCCTCGGATAAAAAGAGACAATCCGCGACCGCACATGGCTTGGAGGATAGCGTCCAGCCCGACAAGGGGTTGCCGGCCGTATCGCGAACGACGATCCGGCCGCCCGAGAGACCAACCGCGATGCGTCCACCTGCGCTCGCAGCAAGGGCTGTTACCGGAGCATCAAAACTTCCCCAGAGTTCGGGCTCTTTACCCCAGTGCGGGATCAGCAGCACATCGGAGGCGGACGACGCCAAAAGCTGCCCGTCGCGATTGACGCAGATTGCTTCCGGCTTTGCGACCGCAAACGCATCGGCGTTGTCTAGACGGCCATTGGGGCCTAACGCTCCTTCCAAAGGCATCGCCGGCATTTGTTGTTTTCGTCTCTGGAAAAACATCATTCATGCTTTCTTCCAGTAACTTTCGGGACCGGTCCATGCCGGGTCGGCCCTGTCAAGGACGAGACGTCCGATTTTGTTGTTGGTGACGCCACCGAGGTAGAGTGCGCCTTTGTGTTCGCGCATCGACGTGATCATATAGAGCGGTCCGTCTGGCCGATCCCAAAGCGCGTCGCAGATTTGTCCTGCGCCGTCGATCTTGAGCACTCCCCCGATATTGAGGTTGCCGAACAACCAGTTTGTCGGCGGGACGCGTTTGGCCATCCGGCGGCGCAGCCGCGGCATCGTCATCGCTTCGTCCATCACCGGATTTCGCATTCCGGCAAGTGCAATCCAGTAACCGCCGTCGGAGGCGCGGTTGATATTATCGGGATAGCCGGGCAATCCCCGGATGAAGACCCGGGGCCCGTCCCCGAGGTTCTGCAAATCGAAGATCAGCACCGAACAGGTCCACGTGCTCGCCACGAGCAGATGATTGCCGTCATGCGTGAGGCAAACTCCATTCGGAAAGATCAGGTTGTCACAGACTGTTCGCGTCTTGCGAGATTTTGGCTCGAAGCTCAGCAGCCTGCCGTTGGCACGTCCCTCCAGCAAATCCAGGCCCCAATGCGCGATGTCATAGCGCTTGGTCGCGTCAGTGAAATAGATCGTTCCGTCAGCCGCGATATCGAGATCGTCGGCCATCCGGATGGTCGTGTCATCCTGAATGCTGAAGAGGCTGCGCTCGGTCTGATCGGTCAACAGCTCGGCTTCGCCCTGCAACGTCACGCGCACCAGGCCCATGCCGGCGACGCATGTGACGATCCGCCCTTCGGCGTCGAGCGCGAGGCCGAGCGGCCGCCCGCCGATCTTGGCAAGAACACTGACCTCGGTGTGATCCGGCGCCGCGAACCGCACGATGCGTCCGTCGCGCGTGCCGCAATAGAGGTTGTCCTTGGCATCAAGAAGGACATCCTCAGGTCCATCGATCTTCCCGGAGCCGATCAGCCCGGCGCCCGACAGCTTGGGGGCCACGACATCGGGCATCAGACCGTCCATGCCGCGTACGCCGTCTATTTCCAGGGTAACCGGGTCGAGATAGGTCGAAGCCAGCAGGCGATGGCGGTTCTTGCGGAACCTCACATCGATCGCGAGGATCACGATGATGATCGTGCCAAGGACAAATTGCGTGAAATCGCCGCGAAGGCCGGAGTTGATCATCACGTTATTCAAAACGTAGATCGTCGCGAATCCCATTAGAACGGAAACGACCGCTCCCCGTCCGGGCACGAAGCCACCGAGGCCTACGACTAATGCGGTCAGCGCAAAGAACTCGAGGCCAATAGCGGTGTCGGAGCCGACGCTGTTTTGCCGTGCGGCAAACAGAAATCCGGCGAGGCCGACGATCAGCCCGGCGACGACGTAGGCAAAGAACACGGTCAGTTTGACGTTGATGCCGCCATGCCGTGCAGCCTTTCTGTTGCCGCCGACGGCAAGAATATGCCAGCCAAACCGTGACTGCCGAAACGTGAAGAAGATCAGCAGCGCGACCAAAATGAGAGCGAGAAAGCCGACGGGTATTCCGAACGGCTTTTCGAACCCGATCCAGTCCCACACATCGTCGCTCCTGGTGCTGGTCGAAATGGCGACCAGCCGCGCCTGCGACGCTAGAGTATAAAGTCCACGGACCGTGATCATGGTGGCGAGCGTCGTCAGCAGCGCACCGCAGCCGATCAATCCGGCAAGCGTACCGTTGACCGCGCCAATCAGAGCGCCGCACGCAAGCGCGAGGACGAGAACGACCGGGACAGGCAGGCCGAGGATGTGGAATGCGTACAGTGCCGCGAACGCCGACATCGCGAAGTTGGAACCCACCGACAAATCGATGCCGCCGGCGGCGACGACGACCAAAAGTGCAAGCACCACGAGTTCGCCATCGGCGGCGTATTGTGTGAGGGTGCTCAGGTTGGCGGCGGTGACATAGCCATTGGTGCCGATCAGCACGCCCAGGACCATGACGATGAAGGCAATGAACGGAATTGCGCCCTCAACCCAGCCCTTCGACAGGACGTCGGACAATATCCGCCGCGGCGACAGCACAAGGCGCGGCACGCGCTGGCGGGGCAGGCGGGCGAAGTCGATCTGACCTGACAAATCTAACGTCCACTACTTCGCAGGCGCGGGGCCCGAAAGGACCCCGCGCGCGAAACGCGTTCTGATGAGCCCAACTGGCTGTGCAGATTACAGCTTAAAGCACAGGTTGGGGCTATAGGTTGGGCCGGCCTTGATGATCTTCATTGGCGACTCGATTTTCAGCATCGAGTGGTCGGCGGCAACACCACCCTGCAGCAGAATGTCGATCACCGTTCCGGCATCGCGGCCCTGACCGTCGGCATCGTAGCTCCAGACCCGGTCGAGGATTTTGTCTTGGACGGCCTGGCAGGTCTTGTCATCGCCGCCGCCGGTCGCATAAACGATGATCTTGTCTTCCATATGGGCGTCCTTTACGGCTTTGCCGGCGCCCATCGTATGCACGTCCCAGTGTCCGAAGATCGCACACAGGTTCGGGTGTTGTTGAATGACCGTTGCGGTGATCTGACGTGCCTTCTCCGGTTCCCAATCCGACGCCTGGTTTGAGACCACCTTGATTTCGGGATGAGCCGCGAAGACCTTGAAGGCGGCCTCGTTCATGATCACGCTGTCGGCGGCGGTCAATTGGCCGGGGATGATGGCGACTTCGCCCGACTTTCCACTGCCCTTACCGCATTCCTTGACGATATCTTCGGCGATTTCGCGTCCGATCCGCTCCCAATTCGCCCCGACGAAGGCGGTTGAGGGCTGGTTCGATTGAAGGTTTATTTGAAGAACCTTGATGCCTTGGGATTCAGCTTGCTTGATCTGACGGGCGAGCAGCTGAACGGTCGGATTATGTGCAACGATCACATCCGGCTTTTCGCTGATGGCCTTGGCGAACAACTCCGACATTGCACCGGTGTTGAAGGCCGCGTCGCGAACATCGACGGTGTAGCCGTAGATCGCCGCATGCTCCTTCATGCGCTTCGCCCAAGCCTCGGTCAGGGTAATGCCCATCGAGATCGGTATGAAGATGACTTTCTTGCCCGCGATATTGCTGTTGGCCTGGGCGCCCCCCGTGCCGAGTGCGAGCGTCGCACCGACTGCAAACCCGGTTACGGCTTTAAGCAGATGATTTTTCATTTTCCACAACATGCTTTCCTCCTTCTGTTGCGACGCTGCTATCAGAGATCGCCGACCGTATCGGTCTCCGTATCTCTGGGGTTGAAGTAGTTGTCGGTGACGATCGCGAGGACCAAAACAAGTCCTTTGAGGACGTCCTGAGTCTGGGTGGTGAGGTCGACGAGCGTCATCCCGTTGCGCAGCACGGCAATCAGCGCGGCGCCGACGAGGATGTTTCGCATACCGCCGCGTCCGCCGCGTAGCGGGATGCCGCCAAGCACGACGACGAGAATGACTTCGAACAGGAGGGTGCCGTTGGTAACGGTCCGGAAATCGACGGTGCCGCTTGACGCCGACGTCACGAGCCCCGCCAACAGCGCCATCACCGCCGCGTAGATGTAGATCGCCAATGTCGCTGTTCGGACCGGAAGACCCGTCAACCGGGCAGCCTGAAAGCTGTCGCCGATCGCGTAGGTGGTGCGCCCCAAGGTCGTATAGCGCAGCAGGACGAGCGTCAGCAGCGGCGCGGCGATCATCAGCGCGACCGGTGCGGCCAGGCCGGGCAGAAGGTCGCGGGAAAAGAACACCACCGCGGGATTGGTCTTCGGCAACAGTAGCAAATACTCGCCGCGCAGAACGCCAAAGCGGAAGAAGCCGGTCACGACCATCGCTGTCGCGAGCGTTGCCAGCATGGCCGGGATTTCTACGTAGGCAATCAGCCATCCATTGACAAAGCCGATGGCCGCCACCGCGAGCAGCGCGAGGCCGAATGCGAGCGGCCAGGGAAAACCCGCATCGGCCGAGATCGCGAACGTCGTGGCGCCCGCCACCATGGTTGCGATCAGTGAAAGATCCAGTCCGCGGGAAATGATGACAATTCCCATTCCGCAGCTCAGAATGACCAGAGCGGCGGAATTTGATGCGATGACCCGTAAATTTCCGAGGGTCGCGAATCCCTGAATGAAGATCGAGAACAGAAGAATGAGCGCCAAAATGACACCGATGACCACGTATTCGAGCAAGCTGGCGTTTCGACGCCCGCCGCCGGTCTTCAGGGTCATGGCGTATGCACTCATGGTCTGACCGGACACATCACGATGACCTGGCGTTGACCGAGCTTCACAATTTCTGCTCCCCGCGGGCCGCTTAAAGGTACTCGACGTTGCCGTCGACACTGATGGCTTGCCCGCTGATGTTGCGCGCGAGGTTTGAGGCAAGGAATAGAGACAGGTTGGCGACGTCGCTGGCATCGACCATTCGCCGCAAGGAGATCTTGCGGAGGTAGTCGTCACGCATGTCATCGAATCCGACGCCCATCGCGGCCGCACGATCAGCGATGACACGATTCATCCGCTCGCCCTGCACGACCCCGGGGAGGATCGCGTTAGCGCGAATGCCCAAGGGCCCAAGCTCGACGGCCAATGACTTGATGAGGCCGACAATCGCCCATTTGGTCGCCGCGTAGGGGGTGCGTTGCCCATAGCCCAACCGCCCCGCGACCGAATCCATCGCGATGATCGACGGATTGCGTGTGGAGGTTTTCAGAAACGGCACGAAGCGGTTGAGGAAATAGAATTGCGACTTGAGATTCACATCGATGGTACGGTCAACATCGGGGACGTTGAGCGTATCCACCACGCCCGTCGGCCCGGCGATGCCGGCATTGTTGATCAGTACGTCAAGCCCGCCGAGCGAAGCTGAAACATCGCCAAACGTGCGATCCACGTCCTCGGCGTTGGAGGCATCGCCAACCGTTGCCGATAGCCCGGGTACGGCGTCAATTGTCGCCGCGACAGCAGCTTCGGCCACATCGGTCACATGGACCTTTGCGCCTGATGCTGCGAAGCTTTCGGCAAGGGTGCGACCGATCCCACTACCGCCCGCCGTGATGAGCACGCGCAGGTTGCGCACGTCGATCTCGGGTTTCGTGAAAAGGGAAATCAAAAGGCGCAATCCTCCCGCATTCGAATGAGCGGCCCCATTCGATTTTTGCGGTAATGATAAGCGATGAGAGACTAAAGTGAATGTTTGTAGTATATACAAAACTCGTGAATAAATGTCAGGCATCTACATATGATGCCGGGAAGTTTCGTTGCAGTGTGCTATTGATCAATTCGAGTGCTAGGTGTCGGTGAGCCGGCTGGGCAGCTAGATTGGCGCGGCGTCGAGCGGGTTCAGTCGCCGTGACTGTAGAGATCAACGGCGGGTCGCCGTTTGCGAGATTTAAAGAACGCACGGAGGAACACATGAAGCGCTTATGTGGCCTGACCATTGCCGCGACACTACTCGGCTGTGGAGCAGCTTGGGCACAGGTTTCGGACGGCGTCGTCAAGCTTGGCGTGCTCAACGACATGTCCAGTCTGTACGCAGATGCGTCCGGCAAAGGCGGCCTGCTCGCCGCCCAGATGGCAGTTGAGGACTTTGGCGGCAAAGTACTTGGCGCCCCGGTCGAGGTTGTCTCCGGCGATCACCAGAACAAGCCCGACATCGGCGCCGGTATCGCGCGACGATGGATCGATGCGGATCACGTCGATGCCATCGTTGATGTGCCGACATCATCGGTGGCGTTGGCAATCCAGGAAGTGGCGCGCGAGAAGAAGCGGATTTTCCTGATGTCGGGTCCGGCTTCTTCGGACCTCACCGGAAAGGCCTGCTCGCCCTACGGCTTTCAGTGGACCTACGACACGTATGCACTTGCACACGGCACCGGCGGCGCCTTGGTAAAGCAGGGCGGTGATTCCTGGTTCTTCATAACGGCCGACTATGCGTTCGGTCATGCTTTGGAACGCGATACGGGTGACGCGGTCAAAGCGGCAGGCGGCAAGGTGCTCGGTTCGGTGCGTGTGCCGCTCAACACCCAGGACTTCTCGTCGTTCCTGCTGCAGGCGCAGGCGTCCAAGGCGAAAGTCATCGGGCTTGCCAACGCCGGCGGGGACACCATCAATTCGATCAAACAAGCCTCCGAATTCGGCATCGTATCCGGCGGCCAGAAGCTCGCGGGGCTGCTTATCTTTCTCACCGATGTGCATTCGCTCGGCCTCAAGATTGCGCAAGGCTTGACCATTACTTCTGCCTGGTATTGGGACAAAGACGACGCATCGCGGGCCTTCGCCAAACGCTTCATGGCGAGAAACCACAACGGCTTACCACCAACGTATATCCAGGCAGGAATTTATAGTGCGGTCACGCACTACCTTAAGGCCATTCAGGAAGCCGGCACTGATGACGCCGACAAAGTCGCTGGTCAGATGCGCAAGACGAAAATCAATGATTTCATGACGAAGGACGGCTGGATCCGGGAGGACGGGCGGATCATGCGCGACATGTATCTTGAAGAAGTGAAATCACCCGCCGAGTCGAAGTATCCGTTCGATTACTTCAAGATCCTGGCGACTATTCCGGCTGAACAGGCGGCTAGGCCTCTGAAGGACGGTGGCTGTCCGCTCGTTCACGGTTGAGCCAATGGCGCTTGTCTGTCGTGCCGACCGAGCCGCAGCGTGTCGGTCCTTAGGAGATTAACGGACTAAGGACAGACGTGCCCTGAAGGCGCGGAAACCGTGACCCAAGGCTCCGCCAGTTCGGTCAAAGAGGAGTTGCGGGAATAGTGCGACTCGCGCAAGGTTTAGATTCGTGGCGAGCGACACCGCACCGCGTTACGTCGCTGCAAACCGTCATCGGCGTGGATATATGATAATGGACAGATACGTCATTGGTGCCTTGATGAGTTCTTGCGGCCCATGACGAGCTGCGGCATCGAAAAATAATGTGTCGCCAGGTTCCAGCACGTAGCTTCGGTCGGCGTGGCGGTAGCGAACTTTGCCGGTCAACATGTATATCAATTCGATGCCGGCATGCCTGAACTCGGTATAGGGCGCGGCATCGTTCTTCAGGGTAATGAGATACGGCTCGACGGCGATTGAGCCGCCGAGCGAGTGGCCCAGCAAATCGTAGAGATGTCCGGCCTTGCTGCCGCGGCGCTCGATGCGCACGCCCTGACCCGCCTTCACGAACGAGCAATCGCGTCGCTCGTCGGTTTCGCTGAACAGCCGGCTGATGGGTACGTTGAGCGCTCGGGCAACTGCATTCAAAGTGACGACAGATGCCGAAATTGATCCGTTCTCAATTTTCGACAGCATGCCCGTGGAGATACCCGACGCGGCGCCCAATTCCGCAACTGTGAGGTCGAGGTCTTTGCGCAGCCTTCGTACCTCGGCCCCGATACCGGCCTCCAGGGACGGAGCGATCTCGCTCGGAGCGTGAGAGCCGGTCCGAAACTCGCTTACGGCCGAACCGCGTCTCACCGCGCTCTTTCGCCTGGGATTGCGTTTCACAACAGGGCCCGCGTTCGGGTTTGATTTTATTGCCAGCCGTATTTGATAGCCGCAGGCCGGCGCCAATGTTTCCTAGCAGGAAAATAAGTTGCCTGTAAACTTGACTGGCTTTCCGGCTTGTAGCAGTGTCCGGATTATGTGCGGCATTGCAGGCATCTTTTTAAAGGACCGCGACCTCGAACCCAAGCTCGGGCAGTTGCTGGCAGGAATGCTGGGAACGCTCAGTGATCGCGGGCCGGATTCGGCCGGGTTTGCGGTTTACGGAGACGCCACTGCCGATCATCGTAAGTTGACGCTCCGCGCGCCCGCCGACTTTGATTTCGAAACGCTGCTGAGCACTCTTGGCTCTGCCGTATCCGCGCATCAAAGGCATGACACGCACCTGGTTATTACTGTGCCGACGGCTCGCGAGTCAGCTGTTGTCGCTGCGATCGAGAACGCCAAGGGCGTCAAGATTGTAGGCGGCGGCAGGCGGATGGATATTTTCAAGGAGGTTGGGCGCCCGGACAAGGTTGCGGCCCGTTTCGAGCTCGATCGCATGTCAGGCACTCACGCCATCGGTCACACCCGGATGGCGACAGAGTCCGCTGTGACGACGGAAGGCGCCCATCCGTTCAGCACCGGTCCGGATCAGTGCCTGGTCCATAACGGCTCCTTGTCAAACCACAATACCGTGCGTCGCGAGCTTGCCCGCGAGGGTCTCAGGTTTGAAACGGATAACGATTCCGAAGTGGCTGCCGGCTTTCTGACCTGGAAAATGCAAAGCGGCGCATCGCTGCAGCAGGCAATGGAAGCTTCTTTGGAAGCGCTCGATGGGTTCTACACCTTTGTTATCGGCACCGAGTCTGGATTTGGCGTCTTACGCGACCCGATCGCTTGCAAGCCGGCGGTCATGGCGGAGACGGACCGCTGGGTGGCATTCGGCACTGAATATCGCGCCTTGGTCGATCTACCGGGAATAGAGAATGCCACAGTCTGGGAGCCGGAGCCGGCGAAGCCCTATTTGTGGGAACGGCATTGATGCCGACGGTCGACCTGGCGCTCGCGTCACTGCGTGAGCTGAACGCGGCGCTGCATAAACTAACCGCGACCACGAACGAGACGCGTTGGCGCATCCTCAATCCGCGCGGTCAGCACTCTATCGCTGCAGGTGTCGATGCGAGCATTCTGGTCGAAGTGGACGGTCATGTCGGCTATTACTGTGCCGGCATGAACAAGCGCGCCCGCGTGATCGTGCACGGCAATGCGGGGCAGGGCGTTGCGGAAAACATGATGTCCGGCCGCGTTCATGTCGAAGGCGACGCCTCGCAGGCTGCGGGTGCAAGCGGCTGCGGCGGGCTCCTGGTGGTTGACGGCAACGCCTCCGCGCGTTGCGGAATCTCGATGAAAGGTATCGACATCGTCGTCAAAGGTTCGGTTGGGCATTTGTCCGCTTTCATGGCCCAGGCCGGAAACCTCGTCGTGCTCGGTGATGCAGGCGATGCGCTCGGCGACTCGATCTACGAGGCGCGTCTTTACGTGCGGGGCGGCGTGAAAAGCCTTGGCGCTGACTGCGTCGAGAAGCCGATGCGGGACGACCATAAAGCCGAGCTGCGCAAACTCCTTGATACCGCGGGCCTTAACGGCAGTGTCGATGTCGGCGAGTTCAGGCGTTACGGTTCGGCCCGCAAGCTCTATCACTTTCACGTCGACAACGTCGGATCGTACTGATGACGGCTCAAGACCGTTGGATCCACACGCCGCCTCGCAGGTCCGCCACGTTCGACGACTATGCCGTTGCCGAGATCCGGCGCGCGGCGGCAACCGGCATCTATGACATTCGCGGCGGCGGCACCAAGCGGAAGCTTCCACATTTCGACGATCTGGTGTTCCTCGGTGCGTCAATCAGTCGATATCCGCTCGAGGGATACCGCGAGAAGTGCGCGACCGACGTGACCATCGGCGGCCGTTTCGCCAAAAAGCCGATCAAACTAAAAATTCCGGTCACCATCGCCGGCATGAGCTTTGGCGCACTTTCTGCGCAGGCGAAGGAAGCATTGGGCCGTGGTGCATCTGCCCTCGGCACGTCCACGACGACCGGCGACGGCGGTATGACCGCCGAGGAGCGCGAGCATTCGACGCTGCTCGTCTACCAGGTTTTGCCCTCGCGCTACGGGATGAATCCGGACGATTTGCGCAAGGCTGACGCGATCGAAGTCGTCGTCGGGCAGGGCGCCAAGCCCGGCGGCGGCGGAATGCTGCTCGGCCAGAAGATCACCAAACGTGTGGCCGAGATGCGCCGCCTGCCTGAGGGGATCGATCAGCGCTCGGCGTGCCGCCATCCGGATTGGACCGGTCCCGACGACCTGGAAATCAAAATCCACGAACTTCGTGAAATCACCGATTGGGAGAAGCCGGTCTACGTCAAAGTCGGCGCTTCACGGCCCTACTACGACACCGCGCTGGCGGTAAAATCCGGCGCTGATGCGATTGTGCTCGACGGCATGCAAGGCGGCACGGCAGCGACCCAGGATGTGTTCATCGAAAATGTAGGCCTTCCAATTCTTTCAGCCATTGTGCCTGCGGTGCGCGCGTTGCAGGAACTCGGCATGCATCGCAAGGTCCAGCTCATTGTCTCTGGCGGCATCCGCAACGGCGCCGATGTGGCGAAATGCCTGGCACTGGGCGCCGACGCGGTGTCGATCGGCACTGCGGCTCTGATCGCGCTTGGCGACAACGATCCACATCTTGAGCACGAATATCGCGCACTCGGCACGACCGCGGGGGCCTATGACGACTGGCACGAGGGTCGCGATCCGGCGGGCATCACCACCCAGGATCCGGTGCTTTCGGCGCGCCTTGACCCGATCGTCGGTGCCCGAAAACTCGCTAATTATCTGTCGGTCATGACGCTTGAGGCGCAAACCATCGCGCGTGCTTGCGGCAAGAGCCACCTGCACAATCTGGAGCCAGAGGATTTGGCGGCGCTGACTATCGAGGCTGCGGCGATGGCGCGGGTCCCCTTGGCCGGAACGAACTGGATTCCGGGGGCGGATAAGTTGTGAAGCTTGCAAGCAACAGAGATTTGCCGGGTAGGGACGCAAGAGTTGGGGATTGAGGGATGGCGACTTGGAAGGACGTAGCCAGGCAGCATGGCGTCAAATATTTTCTGATCGCGTTCGTCGATCTTTTCGGCACCATGCGGGCAAAGATCGTCCCCGTCAGCGCCATCGAGACGGTCGCCAAATCAGGCGCTGGCTTTGCTGGTTTTGCGACATGGTTTGACATGACGCCTGCCGATCCGGATGTGCTGGTCGTGCCGGATCCGAGCACCGTCATTCCGCTGCCCTGGAAGCCGGGCGTCGCCTGGGTCACCGGCGATCTTTTCATGGACGGCAAGGAAGTCAGGCAGAACCCACGGCAAGTCCTCAAGCGCGTCGCGGCGGCCGCCTCCAACGACGGCTTGACGATGAAGACCGGCGTCGAATGCGAGTATTTTCTGATTACGCCGGACGGTATGGCGATTTCCGATGCGGCCGACCAGCAGGCAAAGCCTTGTTATGACCAGCAGGCGCTGATGCGCCGCTATGAGATCGTCGCCGAGATTTGCGACGCCATGGTGGCGCTCGGCTGGCGGCCGTATCAAAACGACCACGAAGACGCCAACGGCCAGTTTGAGATGAACTGGGATTACGACGATGCGCTCGTGACCGCTGACCGACACGCGTTCTTCAAATTCATGGTGAAATCTATCGCTGAGAAGCACGGCTTTCGCGCGACGTTCATGCCCAAGCCGTTTGCCAA
The DNA here is from genome assembly GCA_963791955.1 of uncultured Alphaproteobacteria bacterium. Taxonomy (GTDB): domain Bacteria; phylum Pseudomonadota; class Alphaproteobacteria; order Rhizobiales; family Xanthobacteraceae; genus BOG-931. The sequence continues at coordinate 537,716 of CAWBUO010000006.1, read as the reverse complement.
TCTGACCGGCAGCGGATGCCACATGCACGTCTCGCTGTGGTCGGGAAGGAACAAGAACGTCTTTGCCGACAAAAATGGCGAGCTCGGTCTTTCGAAGACTGCATATCACTTCATCGGTGGCGTCATGCATTCTGCAGATGCGATCTGCGCCGTCACCAATCCGACGGTGAACTCCTACAAGCGCATCAATGCGCCACCGACATTGTCCGGCGCCACCTGGTCGCCGAACACGATTACGTATGCCGGTAACAACCGCACCCATATGATCCGGATTCCGGATGCCGGCCGCTTTGAGCTTCGGCTCGCGGACGGTGCCGCCAATCCGTACCTGCTGCCTGCAGCGGTTCTGGCGGCTGGATTGGACGGTGTTAAGAACGCGCGCGATCCGGGCAAGCGCCTCGACATCAACATGTATACCGAGGGCGACAAAGCCAAAAATGCCAAAAAGCTGCCGCTCAACCTGCTCGATGCCCTGCGGCTGCTGGAAAAATCCTCCGTGCTCAAGCAGGCTCTGGGAGAGGATTTCACGGCTTCCTACCTCAAGCTCAAACGCGCCGATTGGGACAATTACTGCCGCCATCTCTCCGAATGGGAGCGGCAAGCCACGCTCGATTGCTAACAATGCGGAACTCGGCACTCGCGCTTGCCTGGAACGCGCTAAAGGGTAACCGTAGCTGGACGCCGGTTTGGCGCGATGCGGCGCCGCGCGATCGTTATGACGTGTTGATTATCGGTGGCGGCGGTCACGGTCTGGCCGCGGCTTATTATTTGGCCCACAATCACGGCATCAGCAATGTGGCGGTGCTGGAAAAGAACTGGATCGGCTCGGGCAATGCCGGCCGCAATACCACGATCATCCGCTCCAACTATCTGATGCCGGGAAACATCCCGTTCTACGAATGGTCGATGAAGCTTTGGGAGGGCCTGGAGCAGGATCTCAACTACAATGCGATGGTGAGTCAGCGCGGCGCGCTCAATCTTTATCATTCCGACCCGCAGCGCGACGCCTTTGCCCGGCGCGGTAATGCGATGCGGCTGCACGGCGTCGATGCCGAGTTGCTGGATCGCGCGCAAACCGCCGATCTGGTGCCTTATCTGGATTTCGATGATGCGAGATTTCCGATCCAGGGCGGATTGTTGCAGCGCCGCGGCGGGACGGCCCGTCACGATGCGGTGGTGTGGGGCTATGCCCGCGCAGCCGATCAACGCGGCGTCGACATCGTCCAGAATTGCGAGGTCACCGGTATCCAGACAAGGGCGGGGCGGGTCGTCGCCGTTGAAACTTCCCGCGGCGTCATCCGTGCCGACAAGATTGCGGTGAGCGTTGCCGGCAACAGCTCGCGGCTTGCCGCCATGGCCGGCTTACGCCTGCCGATCGAAAGCCACGTCCTGCAGGCGTTTGTTACTGAAGGAATCAAGCCGCTGGTCGATCACGTCATCACCTTCGGCGCCGGACACTTCTATATCAGTCAGTCGGACAAGGGCGGTCTCGTGTTCGGAGGCGACATTGACGGCTACAATTCCTACGCACAGCGCGGCAACCTCCCCACCGTCGAGGACGTTTGCGAAGGCGGCATGGCGATCATGCCTTCGCTCGGACGGCTGCGAATCGTGCGTTCATGGGGCGGCCTCGTCGATATGTCGATGGACGGTTCGCCAATCATCGACCGGACATCGATCGAAGGTTTGTATCTGAATGCCGGCTGGTGCTACGGCGGATTCAAAGCGACCCCGGCAGCGGGATGGTGCCTGGCGCACTTAGTGGCACGCGATGAACCGCATCCATCCGCGGTGGCATATCGCCTGGACCGTTACACTTCGGGTCGCTTGATCGACGAACGGGGCGCCGGCGCCCAGCCCAATCTGCACTGAGCGATCCGATGCGAATCCCGTGTCCCTTCTGCGGCACACGCGATGTCCGCGAGTTCAGTTACCTTGGCGATGCAACCGTGTCGCGTCCCGACCCCGGTGATCCGGACGCGACAAGCCGCTTCATCGACTACGTGTATTTGCGCGACAATCCGGCAGGCCCACATCGCGAGTTTTGGTATCACGGCTTTGGTTGTCAGGCCTGGCTTGTCGTAGTCCGCGATACTCGCACCCATGAAATCTTCAGTACTGAGCCGGCATCGAAGGCCGCGGTGCGATCATGACCGCATCGTCGGCCGATTCGAATTCGTTTCGATTACCGAAGGGCGGATTGATCGATCGTGACACCGCCCTGGCGTTTACGCTGAACGGCCGAAACTGCACGGGCTTCGCCGGAGATACGCTTGCGTCGGCGTTGCTGGCTTCCGGGCAACGCTTGATCGGAAGGAGTTTCAAATATCACCGGCCGCGCGGTGTGCTGACGGCAGGCTCGGAAGAGCCGAATGCGCTGGTGGAGCTTCGGTCCGGGGCGCGGCGTGAGCCGAACACCAAAGCAACGACGATTGAATTGTATGACGGGCTTGAAGCGAAGACGCAAAATGGTTGGCCGTCCATTCATTTTGATCTGCGGCGCGTGAATTCCCTGTTTTCCCCGGTGATCGGCGCCGGCTTCTACTACAAGACCTTCATGTGGCCGGCGTCGTTTTGGGAACGGATCTACGAGCCGCTGATCCGGCGTGCGGCAGGTCTCGGACGCGCCGCGGGCGTTCCTGATCCAGATCATTACGAACACGCCAATGCGTTCTGCGACCTGCTGGTGATCGGCAGCGGTCCCGCGGGTCTTTCGGCTGCGCTTGTGGCCGCGCGCGCCGGCGCGCGCGTGATTGTTTGCGAGGAGGATTTCGTCTTTGGCGGCCGTCTTCTGAGCGATCAACAAGAGGTGGATGGCGCGGCCGGGAAGCTTTGGGTCCGGTCCGCGATCGCCGAGCTTGAGGGGTTTGCGGATGTGCGGCTGATGCCGCGGACGACGGTTTTCGGTTGTTACGACGATAGCGTTTACGGCGCACTCGAGCGAGTTTCGGACAATAGGCCGACCCCGGCGCCCAATCAGCCGCGGCAGCGCCTGTGGCGTATCGTGGCAAAGCGAGCCGTGCTCGCCGCCGGGGCCATCGAGCGCCCGATCGTGTTCGGCGGTAATGATCGTCCCGGCGTCATGATGTCGGCTGCGGCGCGCACTTACGCCAACCGTTATGCGGTGGCAGTAGGGCGAGAAGTTCTTGTCTTCACCAATAATAACGACGGTTGGCGCACGGCGCACGATCTGCGGGCGCATGGAATTGCCGTCGCTGCGCTGGTCGATGCCAGGTCGGCTGTTCCTGCCGCTGTTGCGGCGAATTTCGATGGGCGCGTCCTGCTCGGCGCAAGGCTCGTAGGGACAAAGGGCGGCCACGGCGTCCGTGCGGCGCTGGTTCATACAGCGAACGGTCGACAGACCGTCGCCTGCGACGCGATCGCCGCATCGGGTGGCTGGAATCCCAATATTGGGCTTGCCGGTCATCACAGCGTACGGCCGATTTGGCGAGAAGAAATTGCCGCATTCGTACCGGCCGCTGCGCCGAAGGGAATGACAGTCGTCGGCGCGGCTAATGGTGCGATGACGCTGGCTTCCTGTATCAGGGAAGGCAGCCTCGCCGCGCGGTCACTTGTTGAGGCGCTGGGCTTAAAAGATGTTTCCGACACGTTGCCGGCGGCGCTTGACGAAGATTTTGAGGTGCGGCCGTTTTGGCACGTGAGCGATTCGACACAGAAGGCGTTTGTCGATTTTCAGAACGATGTCACGGCGGACGACGTGACGTTGGCGGCGCGCGAAGGATTTCGCTCCGTCGAGCATCTCAAACGCTACACAACGCTCGGAATGGCGACCGATCAGGGCCGCACCGCAAATGTCGTTGGTTTGGCAATGATGGCTGCGCTGACCGGCCGTTCAATTCCGGAAACCGGCACAACCACGTACCGACCGCCCTATACGCCGGTTGCAATCGGTGCATTCGCCGGACCTCATCGCGGCAAAGCATTTCGGCCGGTCCGCCGGACGCCTTCGCATAATTGGGCCCACGAGCAAGGTGCAATATTCACCGAAGTCGGCCCGTGGCTGCGGGCACAGTATTTTCCGAGGCCCGGCGAAACAGACTGGCTGACCACCGTCAATCGCGAAGTTCGTTCGGTGCGCGAAAGCGTTGGTTTCTGTGACGTCTCGACGCTTGGCAAGATTGAATTGCGAGGCGCCGACGTTAGCGCCTTTCTCGATCGGCTCTATGTCAACACTTTCTCCACTTTGCCGGTTGGACGTGCCCGCTACGGCATGATGCTGCGTGAAGACGGATTTGCGCTGGACGACGGGACCGTTGCCCGTCTCGCCGACGACTGTTTTTTCATGACGACGACGACCGCAAATGCCGGTCGGGTTTTTCAGCACATGCAGTTTTGCCGCCAGGTCTTGTGGCCCGAACTGGACGTGCAGTTCGTTTCAGCGACCGATCAATGGGCGCAGTATTCGATAGCGGGGCCGAATGCGCGAAAGGTGCTGCGAGCCATTGTCGATCCGCAATTCGATATCGGCAACGAGGCGTTTCCTTATATGGCCGTGGGTCAGATAACCGTGTGCGGCGGTGTGGCGGCAAGACTCTACCGCATCTCGTTCTCGGGAGAACTCGCTTACGAAATCGGCGTCGGGGCGAGGTGCGGTGACTCGCTTGCGCGGGCGCTGATGCAGGCGGGCGCGCCTTACGATATCGCGCCTTACGGCACGGAAGCTTTGAGCGTCATGCGCATTGAGAAAGGGCACGTCGCTGGCAATGAGCTGGACGGCCGAACCACTGCGCGCGATCTCGGGCTCGGCCGAATGATGTCCACCAAGAAGGATTATATCGGGCGCGTGCTGGCGGATCGGCCGGCGCTGACGGAACCGGACCGCATGCGCGTCGTAGGCCTTAAGCCGCTCGATCCCGCAAAACGACTGCGAGCTGGCGCACATCTTTTGCCGGCCGATGCCACAACTGATGCAGAGCAAGATCAAGGTGTCGTGACCTCGGTTGCTTTCTCGCCCTCGCTCGGTCACTGGATCGGATTGGGTCTCTTGCAACACGGGCCCGAGCGTCTAGGCGAGCGCATCCGGGCCGTGGATCTGGTGCGCGACACCGACATTGAGGTCGACGTTTGCGCGCCGTGTTTCGTTGATCAGCAAGGTGAGAGGCTGCGTGTCTGATTTTACGCTAACGCCCGTTTCGATCCTTGACTCCTTGCGAGCGCCGCTCCCGCTCCAAGAGAAAGAGAAGCCTGGCGTTACCATCATCGAGCGGACCGGCGTCTCGTTGTTCCAGGTTCTCGCCCGCAAGGGCGCGGACGTACAACTTGCTGAGCGGGTACGGGAAATGTTCAACGTCGCGTTACCGTCGACTCCCCGTTGCGTCGCTTCCTCCCCCATCTCATTCGCGTGGGCGGGACCATCGCAATGGCTGGCACTCGGCGCGCAGCGCGACTGTGAGGCATTTGCCACTTTCCTGAGTTCATTACGCCCCAACCTTGCCTCAGCCGTCGATCAGTCCGATGGCCGTACGATTATACGCGTTAGCGGTCCGTGCGCGCGTGAAGCGCTGGCGAAGGGGTTGCACATCGATCTGCATCCGAGTGTCTTCCGAGCGGGCGACGCCGCGATCACTGCAGTCTCCCATATCGGTGTACATTTTTGGCAGCTTGACGATGTTCCGACATACGAACTGACGACGTTCCGAAGTTTCGCAATCGCATTTTGCGAGTGGTTGGTGGAAGCGTCTGCCGAGTTTGGCGTCAGCATCAGCAAATGAGTTTGCGAATCTTGGAATAACGCGGATTGTGCTTTGCACCGTTCGGTGATGTAATGACTATCGAGGGGCAAACCCTCCTGAAGGCGCGACAATGCCGTCGTGCCTGCACTTGGCAGTGACGCCGGATCGCCGCGGGCGAGCGGGCGTTGTTGCTCATTCCGGGTGGTCTCGGCGCGAGGCGCAGGAATGGGCCATGCAATTGGACGCTTACCGTATCAAGTCCGAGCCGTATTACCTGCCGGTGGGTGCCGAGGTCGCGCTGTTCGAAGCAGCGTATGTGAGCCGTCTGCCGGTGATGCTCAAAGGCCCGACCGGCTCCGGCAAGACCCGATTCGTTGAGTATATGGCGTGGCGGCTGGAGCGGCCGCTTATCACTGTTGCGGCACATGAGGATATGACTGCAGCCGATCTTGCCGGCCGCTTTCTGCTCGCGCCGGAAGGAACTGTATGGCACGACGGGCCGCTGACGCTTGCCGTGCGTTACGGCGCGATTTGCTATCTCGACGAGATCGTCGAAGCGCGCCAGGACACCACGGTGGTGATCCATCCGCTCACCGACGCGCGGCGCATGCTGCCGCTTGAGAAAAAGAATGAACTGGTCTCGGCGCATCCCGACTTCCAGCTCGTCATCTCGTACAATCCCGGCTACCAGAGCGCAGTCAAGGATTTGAAGGAATTGACCAAACAGCGGTTTGTCGGCATCGACTTCAACTATCCCGCGCCCGACATCGAGGCGGAGATTGTTTGCCGCGAATCCGGCGCCGACCCTAAGACTGCCCGTCGCCTCGTCGACATCGCGCTGCGATCGCGCAATCTGCGCGGGCAAGGTCTTGAAGAAGGCGCTTCGACCCGCATGCTGATCCACGCCGGCCGGCTGGTCGCCGGGGGCGTTGGGCTTGAACAAGCTTCGCAGGCCTCGATTGTCCTGCCGATCACGGATGACCTGGATATGCGCGAGGCGCTGACAGCGGCGATCGCGGCATGTCTCTGAGGTAAACTTTACAGCTATGAGCTCACGACGACGCGCGCAGCTTCAGGTCATCGAGACGCCGCCTGAGCGCGCGGTTACACGCCTGCATCAATTGATCCGGCACCGCGATTTATTGCGCATCCCGTTCCGCGACTGCTGGACGGTTATTTCAGCCGACGCCGCCGATGCCCATCTCGAGCGATGGGCCGAGGGCTCGCTGGAGCTTGCATTCGTCAACGCCGGGCCGGAGTGCCAGCTCGCTTTTTGGCGAATGAGCGTCGATCTCAGGTCCGAGCTGTCCCTCAACAGTCTCGCCGATTTCGCCCACGCGGCCGCCGACATTTGCCGCGGCGCCGGTGCGCAAGCCGCGCTGGCATGCCTGCAAGCCTTGCCCGTCGCCCAGCGAAGATTGCCGTCGGTTGGCGATATCGCGCTTTGGTCTCGCGGCCTCATTCGCATGGCGCGCGAAGCGCCGGAATCGGTCGTGGCGGTCGCGAGCCGAACCGACATCATCCTGCAGGCCTGCGATAGTTCGGGTTTTGAGACCTTCATCGCCACCGGACTCAAGTACACGCGCGGTGACCGCGCGCGGCGGCGGGCTTTTTTTGCGCTGGAAGACCGCCTGGCCACGCAGGCCTTGGAGCAAGCAGCCGGCGCTCTCACTTTCTCCCGCGATGAACGTATCCTGAAAGCTTACGCCACGGCTTTATGGGGGCGTCCGCCGGTTCTTCGCGGCGCCGTGGCGCCGCCGGGCGGTCAGCTTCTCCGCCGCGTCAACATTGCCGGTGGCGTGGTGCGGGTGCCGCCGGTATTTCGTGGCGTCCCAAAAAATTCTTTGCCGCAATTGTTTCGCGCCTGCGTCGCGCACGCGACCGCGCACGTCGCGCTGACACGAACGCGCTTTCCGATCGGATCGCTCAGGCCGCTGCAAATGGCGCTGATCGGATTGGTCGAGGATGCGCGCGTTGAAGCTTTGGCAATGCGTTCGTTCCCCGGATTGCGCCGGCTGTGGGCGCCATATCATGTCGCCGAGCCCTCGGGCGTAATCACCGCGCCGACACTGATGGCGCGGCTCGCACGCGCGCTGTTCGATCCGGATTACGCCGACCCCGACGGGTTCGTGCAAAAAGGGCGCGCGCTGTTTGCAGCCGAGTTGAATCGGCTCGACGATGTTGCCCTGAGCCGGGAGATCGGCGGACTGCTTGGCAACGATCTCGGGCAAATGCGCGTGCAGTTCAACGCGCGCACCTACGTGGTCGAGCCGGTCTATCGCGACGACGGCCTCGGTCTATGGGATTTCGGCGATCGCGCGCCGCCGCAGGACGACGTTGTCGAGCTAATGGTCGACGCGGCGCGGATCGAGCGGCGTGACGAAGCCGACAAACCGGATCGCCGCCGCGAGGAGGCAGAGCCGGCACCAAACGCGGTAGGCCGCGCGCGCGAACGCACGCCGGACGAACGCGGCCCGGTGCTGGCGACCTATCCCGAGTGGGATTGCGATGCGGCCACGGAACGGCCGGACTGGACGACCGTCCGGGCCGCACAGGTCCGGCAAGGCGATGCCGGTACGATCGACGCGGCACTCGACAACATTCCGGCCGTGCGTGCGCGGGTGCGGCGTTTGGTGCGCGGCGCCAAGGTCGGACGGCACGAGCGGCTGAAACGGCACAGTGACGGGCCCGAACTTGACCTCGACGCCGCACTGGACGCGGCCATTGCGCTCCGCGCCGACGATATGCCGGACGAGCGCGTTTTTCGCACCATGATGCGGCGCAAGCGCGACCTCGCGGTTACAATTCTGGTGGATGTTTCGGAATCGACGCGCGACCGCGTCGTCGCAGCAGGGGCCTCCGTGCTTGACCTGGAACGGCTGGCGGTGGCGACGCTGACGGAGGCTCTCGCTGCGCTCGGCGATCCGTTCGCAGTGCGCGCATTTGCGTCGGCCGGCCGCGAAGATGTCCGCATGTTTTGTCTGAAGGAATTTGATGAGCCCTACGGCGCAAACGTCAAGGCGCGGCTGGCGCATCTCGAACCGCACCTGTCGACGCAACTCGGGACCGCTTTGCGGCACATCGGCGCCGAGATCGCGGCGGTGCGCAGCCATCGCAAATTGATCCTCGTGCTCACGGACGGCGAGCCATCCGATGTCGACGTGGTCGATCCGCGCGATCTGGTCGAGGACGCACGGCGCGCCGTGCTCAATCTGCGATCGCGCGGCATCGACGTGTTTGGCGTCACGCTCGATCCGTCCGGTGCGGGCTCCGGGGCGGCGGTGTTTGGCCGCGGGCAGCATATGCCGGTGCGGCGTCTGGAAGATCTGCCGGCGCGTCTCGCCGAGCTTTATTTCCGCCTCGCCCGGCGCTGAGCTAAAGCCAGTCACTTACGCCGGCGCGTGGGTGGTACACCGATCAGCGCCTCGAAGGCAGAGGCAAACGCGGCTTCCAGTCCGCGCGCCAGCGCTCCGCCATTTGCGGCAAGGACGCGACCGCCGATGCCGGCATCGTTCGGCAGCTTTGAAATGCCGGCGACGCAGCCGAGCTCGGCGAGGCGGTCTTCCAGTACGTCCGCATCACAGCGCTCCGATCCGCGCCCAAGAACCAGCAGCGTTCCCACGGCGTGGAAAGGTCCGAGCGGAGAGGTTGATCCAAGCATCAATTCACCGGCCAGCGATCCGCGGTCGGCGAGCAGGACTCCGCCGGCTTCGTTACGGACAATGACGGCGTTGCTGAATTGTTCGAACGGGCGCCGAGCGCCCTTCGGGTCGTTGTGCGCAAACCCTTCCGTCAGGATGGCGCATCCCGTCGCGGCCAAGGTGACCTCGGTCATGCAGCAAATCTCAGCGCCGGGAAACAGCACCAGCGGGTCAGGCGTCATCGCGACAAAAGAGTTTTCGCCGATTTCGACGCGCGTGGTTTGGGCGACGGCGCGCTTATGGGTCTTGTGGACGATGGTCGATGCCTGAGTGGTGACATGGGCCGCGGCGTGCGGGCCGGCGACGATCGAGAGCGCAACGTCGTCGCCACGATAAAGGCCCCCGGATGCGGATTGCAGATAGAGCGTGGCGATCTCCGGGCGGTCGTGATCGAGATAAAAAGGTCGCGTGGTATGGAAAGGGTAGGGCACGTGCTGGTAGGCGAGCATGGTTCTTCCGCCGCCGCGGTGGAAATGCAGCGCCGCTTCGACTTGGCCGGAAGCATGCCCGGCCCTGACCGCCTCAGCAGAGCGCGCGATCGTATCCAGCACAGCGGTCTCCGGATCAGCGAAACAGAACAGCCTGGTTCATGGCATCGGCTACCGCCGCAACGCCGTCGCCGGTGCGTGCGTTGGTCGCCAAGATCGGCCGGCCTTCGCGCACGGCGCTCGCTTCCGCGAGCATCGCGTTGAGATCGACCCCGACAAACGGCGCGAGGTCGGTTTTGTTGATGACCAGCAAATCGCAGCGCAACACGCCCGGCCCGCGCTTGCGGGGAATATCATCCCCGCCGGCAACGTCGATCACGAAGATCCACCAATCGACCAGGTCGAGCGAAAACGTCGAGGCGAGATTGTCGCCGCCGGATTCAAACAGGATAAGCTCGACGCCGGGAAATTTGCGCTCAAGCTCGTCGCCGGCGGCGATGTTGAGCGTCGGATCTTCGCGAATGACGGTGTGCGGACAGGCGCCGGCCTCGACCGCCGAGACGCGGGCCGGATGGATCAGGCCGGAGCGCCGCAGCCGCTCAGCATCCTCCTTGGTGACGAGGTCGTTGGTGACGACGGCAAGGTCGATGCCACGTGCAGCCAGGATCGGAATGAGCCGCTCGATCAAAGCCGTTTTGCCAGACCCGACCGGCCCTCCGATGCCAATGCGCGCAGCGCCGACGGTCGCCGCTGGCCGTGATGCTGAAAACGCTACCCGGTCATGCATGGTTGTCACCGCAACATGTAGCGCTGAGCCAGCGGCAGCTCGCGCGCCGGCTCGCAGGTCGCGATTTCGCCGTCGACATAGACGTCGAATGTCTGCGGATCGACGCGAATATTTGGGCAAGCGTCGTTCCAGATCATGTCGGATTTCGAAAGCTTGCGCGTGCCGCTTGCCGGCAACAGTGCCTTGGACAGTCCAAGCTCGCCCTTCAATCCACGATTGATCGCCAGCGGATGCACGAAACTTGCCGATAGAGCCGGGCCGGCGCGGCCGAACGCGCCCCATTGCGGGCGGAGCAGGATGGGCTCGCATGTCATCAGCGAGGCTGCAGAGTCACCCATCGCGCCCCAGGCGATGAAGCCGCCCTTGATGACGAGCTCCGGCTTGATGCCAAAGAACGCCGGACGCCACACCACCACGTCAGCCATTTTTCCGTCCTGCAGCGAGCCGACGTGATCGGCGATGCCAAAGGTGCGGGCGGCATTGATCGTGTATTTCGCGATAAAGCGCCGAATCCGCTCGTTGTCGCCAAAGCCCACGCGCTCCTCGGGCAACGCGCCGCGCTGAACTTTCATCTTCGATGCCAACTGCCATGTGCGGCAAATGACTTCGTGGATGCGCCCCATGCCCTGGCTGTCTGAGCCGAGCATTGAGATCGCGCCAATGTCGTGAAGCACGTCTTCGGCGGCAATGGTCTGCGCGCGTATGCGGCTCTCGGCGAACGCAACGTCTTCGGGAATCGCGGGGTTCAGGTGATGGCACACCATCGTCATGTCGAGGTGTTCGTCGAAGGTGTTCACCGTGTAGGGATTGGTCGGATTGGTGGATGACGGCAGACAATTTGCTATGCCGGCAACCCGGATGATGTCGGGCGCGTGACCGCCGCCGGCACCCTCGGTGTGATACATGTGAATGGTGCGCCCGCGGATCGCGGCGAGCGTATCCTCGACGAAGCCGAACTCGTTCAACGTGTCGGTGTGCAATTGCACCTGGAAATCGAGATCGTCGGCGACGGCGAGACACGTATCGATCGTCGCCGGCATCGAGCCCCAGTCTTCGTGAATCTTCAGACCGACGCAGCCGGTTTCGAGCTGCTCGACCAGCGATGCCGGCTTGTGCGAATTGCCTCGTCCAAGGAAACCGAAGTTGATCGGCCAATGCTCGGCAGCCTGCAGCATCTTGCCGACGTTGAACGGACCGCCGGAATCGATGCCGACGGTGATAGGACCAAGCGAGCCGCCGAGCATGGTGGTGATGCCCGAGGCGATGGCGTGTTCGCACAGCCCGGCGGAGTCGAAGTGAACATGCACGTCGATGGCGCCGGGCGTGGCGATCATTCCTTCGCAATCGCGCACGGTTGTCGCCGCCGAGACCAGAAGGCGCGGATCGACGCCATCCATGATGGCTGGATTGCCAGCCATGCCGAGACCGACCACGCGTCCTTCTTTGATGCCGAGGTCGCCTTTGACGATCCCGATCACCGGGTCGATGACCAGCACGTTACACAACAGCAAATCGAGCGCGCCTTGCGCGCTGGTAACGCCGGCAGCGAGCCCGATGCCGTCGCGCAGCGTCTTGCCGCCGCCGTGCAGGCATTCATCGCCATAGACGGCGTGGTCTTTCTCAACGACCGCAACCAGCGATGTGTCGGCGAGGCGTACGCCGTCGCCCATCGTCGGGCCGTACAAAGCCGCATAGTCTCTGCGTGCAATCGCGACCACGGTGAGCCCTCACGCGCCCTTGAAGCCGGCATCGCGGGCGCGCCGCAGCGCGGTCTCACGGGCCGACCGATCAGTGGCGATACCGTCCGTCAAAGCATTGAGGCCGGACAGTTCGCGACGGCCGCCAAAACCAACCAGCGTGACTTCTTTGCGCTGGCCGGGTTCAAACCGAACCGCGGTGCCCGCGGGAATGTCGAGGCGCATGCCGAATGCCGCCGCGCGATCGAAGTCCAACGCCTTATTCACTTCGAAGAAATGGTAGTGCGAGCCGATCTGGACCGGACCGTCGCCGGTGTTGGTCACGGCGAGCGTGCTGCGCGGCCGTCCGGCGGACAGCTCGATTTCGCCATCCGCAGCAAGGATTGCGCCGGGCTCCAGCGTATCGGCAGCCGCGCCCGCTTGTGGCCGGATCGGTTCGTGCACCGTGACAAGCTTGGTCCCATCGGGAAACATGCCCTCGACCTGAAGGATTGGCAGCATCGATGCGACGCCGGGCATTACGTCTGCCGTAGTCAGGATTGTTGATCCGAGCGACATCAAGTCGGCCACGCTTCGTCCCTCGCGCGCGCCTTCGAGGATTTCGTCGGTGATGATCGCGACCGCCTCGGGGTGGTTAAGCTTCAGCCCCTTGGCACGGCGCTTCCGTGCCAGCTCCGCGGCGGTGAAGATGGTAAGGCGTTCAAGTTCGGTGGGTGTCAGCAGCATGCGCGGTTCCTAACTCGCAAACAGTCGCAGATGCGCGCGGGCATGCCGCGATGCAGCCGCATCAACCCAAGGCATAAAACTCTCGATTTCAGCGCTAGGTGTCACTAGCGCAGACAAGTCCGCGATTGCTTTCAAGACCGAGGCAAGCACCGTTTGCGCTTCGACGGCACCGATGCGCCCCAGCCGCACTGCTGCCGCGATAAGTCCTGCCGCCGTCGAATAGCCTGACACAGCGATGGCATCGGCCTCGCTCATCCCGCGCGCTCGCCAGACGAAGCCTTGCACGACGGGAAGGTGACCGAGCGCTTTGCCGTCTCCAATCAGCGCGCGCAAATCTGCTGCGCCGGGCGTCTGCAAGCGCACATGAGCGGCGAGCAACGCGTTGCCGTTGCGCTTCGATCCGGTGCGCAACGGTTCGGAGAGCGTTGCGGCCTCGACGGCGTGGTCGATTTCGCCGACACGATCAAGATCGCTATTGGCGCGATGTGCGAATGCCAAGGCTACACGATCGGATGTCGCCCAGCGATGGCGAAGGAACGTGGTCGCGACATTTTCCAGGCCGCTCCGGTCAAGCGGCGCATTCATGGCCGCCAGTCCTTCGATTCCGTTTGAGAATGCGAAGCTGCCGCTCGGAAACGCCGAGTCCGCGTGCTGCAGGACCGTGAGCAGGTCGATCAAAGCAAGACCTCATCGGCCTCGGCGAGGGAGGAGATGACGCGGCGGTCGCGGATCAAATCGCCGAGGCGGGCGAGATACTCGTCCATCGGCGCTTCCATGGCGATCAGCAGGGCTTCTCCGGCAAAGCGTACCCGCCAATGCAGATTGCCGGCGTGATAGCCGAGCTCGATGGCGTCGGCGATGGCGCGCGGCTGCAGACGCAGCCAGCGCTCCTGCGCCACCCGGACCACCACGGCGTGGTCCGGCTCGAGCACAAGCACGGCGCCGTCGTACAGCCGCTGATCGCGCGGCAGCGCGATCGCCACTTCGGTGCCGCCTTGCGTGGTTGCCCGGAAGCGATGCCGGGCCACATCGGCTACCGGCACCGTCAGGAGGTCGACGGCGCCGTGATGTTCGAGTTCGTGAAGCTGTGCAGCAAACGCCGGATCAAGACGGCTTCCGAGAACCTGCTCGATCCGCAGCATTGAACACTACCCCTCGGATTGACTTGCCCCGGTGTGCCGCTTCGCCGTCGGCGGTGAAGCGGCACACCGGCGACGCCACCGCGTTCTAGCGGTGGGCAACCTTCTTCGCCGGAATACCCTCGATCGGGCACTCCTCGGTGCCGACCGTCGGCCGGGTGATCGCCTCTACCATTTCGCGGGTGCCTTCTGGATCGGTGATCCACTTCTTGTAGAAATCGTACGGACATACGACTTCGCCGCGGACGTCCTCACCGGAGTTGATTTTGCCCGTGTAGCCGCGGTGCACGAGCTTGAAGAGGTGGTTCTCCGATTGCATGTTGCGGCGCGCGTCGCGGATCAATGACATCGAAAGCGCGGCGTACTGGATGCCATAATCTTCCTCGCCGCACTCGCCGAGCGTGCGGCCGTCGAATCCGATGATCGCCGAGTGGCCGAAATAAGAATACACGCCATCGAAGCCGGCAGCATTCGCGACGGCAACGTAGACGTTGTTCGCCCACGCCATCGCCTTTGCCATGATCACCTGCTGGTCCTTGGCCGGATACATATAACCCTGGCAACGCACAATCAGTTCGGCGCCTTTCATCGCGCAGTCGCGCCAGATTTCCGGATAATTGCCATCGTCGCAGATGATCAGACTGACCTTTAGACCTTTCGGCCCATCGGACACGTAGGTGCAATTGCCGGGATACCATCCTTCAATCGGAACCCATGGCATGATCTTGCGGTATTTCTGAACGACTTCGCCGGAATCGTTCATCAGAATGAGCGTATTGTAGGGTGCCTTTTTTGGATGCTGCTCATGGCGCTCGCCGGTTAGCGAGAACACACCCCACACCTTCGCCTTGCGGCATGCTTCCGCAAAGATCTCGGTTTCTTCGCCCGGCACCGTCGATGCGGTGTCGTACATTTCTTTTGAATCGTACATGATGCCGTGGGTGGAATATTCCGGGAAGATCACAAGATCGAGCCCCGGCAATCCGGTCTTCATGCCGACGATCATCTCGCCAATCTTCTTGGCGTTGTCGAGAACCTCCGCCTTGGTGTGCAAGCGCGGCATCTTGTAGTTCACCACCGCAACGCCGACGGTGTCTTTGCTGCTTGAAATATCGCCGTGCAACATGAACGTTCTCCTTGGTGACAGGCTCTTGCATTAATCCGAGTGCCGCGGCGCTGATGAGCCGCGGCGTCGGCAACAGTTTCAAACCGCCATATGGCGGTGGACCAAATCGTCGCTCAGATTGGCGATGTCGCCCGCTGCGACCACGCTACCCTTTTCCATGATGGCGAAGCGGCGGCCGGCGCGGCGCGCAAACTCGACGTTTTGCTCGACGAGAATTACGGTGAGGTGCTCGACGCGGTTCAGGCGCAGAATCACCTCCTCGATCTCTTCGACGATCGAGGGCTGAATTCCCTCGGTCGGTTCATCGAGCAGCAGTATCTTCGGCTCAGCGGCGAGCGCCCGCGCAATGGCGAGCTGTTGCTGCTGCCCGCCGGACAGCACGCCGCCCCGGCGATCCAGGTTCTCGGTGAGATACGGGAACAGCTCGGGCACCAGGCTCGGGATCGATCGGCGCCCGTCGGGCCGAGCAAACGCGCCCAATAAAATGTTTTCACGAATGGTGAAATCGGGGATGATCTCGCGGCCTTGCGGCACATAGGCAAAGCCGGCGCGGGCGCGCCGGAAGGTCGGCTCGGCCGCGATATCGTCATCGCCGAACCTGATCTCCCCGGTCGCCCGATCCGTCAGACCCATGATGGTCTTGAGCAGCGTGGTCTTGCCGGTGCCGTTGCGGCCGAGGATGGCGGTGATCTCGCCCGGCTGCACCTCGAGATTCACGCCGTGCAGCACATGGCTGCGGCCGTAATAGCTGTCGACCTGTACGAGCTTGAGCATCAGCTGATCGCCCTCGAGCCGAGATAGGCTTCGCGCACCTTCGGATTCTGCTCGATCTCGGTCACGCTGCCTTCGGCCAAGACCTGACCGAGATGCATGACCGTGATGCGCTCGGCAATCTCGCGGACAAAGGCCATGTCGTGCTCGACCACGAGGAGGGTGTGCTTGCCTTTCAGCGCATTGATGATTTTGGAGGTTTTTAAGGTTTCCGCCTGAGTCATTCCGGCCGTTGGTTCGTCAAGCAGCAGAACCTTGGCGTTTTGCACCATCAACATTCCGAGCTCGAGCCATTGGATCTGTCCGTGGCTCAGATTGGCGGCGATTGTACTAGCCTGATCGGACAGTCCGATGAGTTCGAGGACCTCGTCGACGCGTTGTTCAGCCTCGCGCGAGAAGCCAAATCCAAGGTTGGCAATTACCCGCGTGTCGCGGCAGCTCACGACTTCCAGATTGCGCCTGACGGTCAGATCCTTGAACACGCTCGGAATCTGGAATTTGCGTCCCACCCCGGCGCGCGCAATCTCGTACTCTTCCTTGTTAGTGATGTCGGCATCGTAGAGGAATACGCGCCCGCTGGTGCTCTTGGTCTTGCCGGAGATAAGATCCATGAGTGTCGTCTTGCCGGCGCCGTTGGCGCCAAGAAGGACACGCAGCTCGCCCTCATCGACGATCATCGACACCGTATTGACGGCTTTGAAGCCGTCAAAATCGACCGAAAGACCGTCAACCGTTAGCGCTGCGGGCATCGCCGTTCCTATTCCGCCGGCTGCACTTTGTTCGACTGCTGTTCATTGGCGGGCCTCAGCCGCAACCCGTTGAAGCGGGTGACAAACCGGTCGACGAGGTCGTGGGCAAATCCCGCCAGGCCGCGCGGCAGATAGAGAACGACCAGGACGAAGACCAGTCCAATGACAGCCTTCCAGGCTTCGGCAAAGCCTTTGGTCTCGCTGACCGTGGCGGTGAGGGTGTTGATCAGGATGGCGCCGATGCAGGCGCCCAGGATCGACGCCCGGCCGCCGACGGCCGCCCACACCACCATGCTGATCGAAAAGCTCAGATCCATGAAGGTCGGCGAGGCGAACTCAGCCGCAATGACGTAAAGCATGCCGGCAATCGCCGCGATGCCCGCGGAAACCGCGAAGAAGAACGTTTGAAAACGCGGCACGTCAAAGCCGAGATATCGCGCCCGGTTTTGATCGTCGCGGATCGCCTGCAAGATCAGGCCGGCGCGCGTTTCGATCAACAGACGCGGGGCGACGAGCACCACCGAAAGCGAAATGGCGATCAGGTAGTAGGTCTGAACCACATACGGATCGAACTCGAAGTCGAACAGCTTGAACCAGCCGAGGTCGGTCAGGCCATTGAAGCCGTTGGTTATCGGCTGGGCGTCGATGATGAGAAGCCGGACCAGAAGCACGAGGGCAAGCGTTATGATCGAAATGAAGACGCCTGCGATTCTCTTACGGAACAGGATGATGCCGAGGACCGCCGCGATGGCGACTGGCAGCACGATGCCCATAGCGACACCGAACCATTGATTTTGGAATGGTATCCACAGGAATGAGGCTTTGTTGATGCAGCAAAGGGCGGTCTGTGAGCCGGGTTCGGCATTCCACAGCATAAAGTCCGGCACGGGCTTGTCGGACCCCTGCTGCAGGCTCGTTTGGCTCGCGAGCTTTAAAGACATCGCGAGCATGTAGGCGCCACCGCCGAAGAACAGACCCTGGCCGAGATTGAGAACGCCGGCGTAGCCCCACGACAGCGCGACCGCGATGCCGAGCATCCCATACACGAGATACTTGGCGATGCGATTGAGCCAGAACGGATCCATCACCAACGGCGCCATCATGATCGCCGCGATGAAGATCACGTAAACGCCTATCTCGATGTGACGCTTGGTCATCGGATCAGCGTTCCTTGAACGAGAACAGGCCTTTTGGCTTGGCAACAATAATGAGGATGACGACGCCGAACACGACGGCGCGGGCGACGATATCGTTCGTTACCGAGGCGACGACGCCGTTTATTTCGCCGAGCATACCGGCAGACAGCACCGATCCCAGCAAGCTGCCAATGCCGCCGACGACCACGACCATAAATCCGTCTACCACCATCGGCGTTCCCATATCGGGAAACACGGTCTTGAAGCCGGACATCATCACACCGGCGACGCCTGCAAGGCCGGAGCCGAAGGCGAAGGTCAATGCGTTGATGCGTTCGACATCAATGCCGCAAGCGGAGGCCATCTGCCGGTTGCGGATGATGGCGCGCACTTGCGTGCCGATGGATGTGCGAAACAGGATCGCCCAGGGTGATCACCGTAAACACGATGGTCACCCCGATAATGAAGGTGCGATAGGCGTTGATTTCGATGCCACCGATGGAGAGGGCGCCTTGCAGCGCTTCCGGGATCGTCACGTTCTGTAATCCGGGCCCGAGACCGGCGATATGAATACCGAAGAACGACAGGCCGAATTCCAGCCGTACCGCCTGCTGGATGAGTATTCCGATTCCCCAGGTGGCGAGCAGCGTGTCGAGCATGCGTCCGTAGAGACGCCGAACGATGACCCGCTCGATCACGAGGCCCAGCAGCGCCGTCACCACAAAAGCGAGCGGAATTGCAATCAGGATGCCGGTGTGCAGCCAGATGCCCGACATCACCGTGGTGTAGGCGCCAACCATCACCAATTCGCCATGAGCCATATTGATGACGCCCATGACGCCGTAGGTGATGGCGAGGCCAAGCGCCACAAGCAGCAGAATGGAGCCGACGCTCAGGCAAATGAAAAGCGTATCGATCATGGCATCACCACAGCGGCCGCCGAGAAACCCGGCGGCCGCGGCCCAGACCTGATCAGATCTTCTTGAGCTTCGAGGTGTCGAGCCCCTTGGCGGTGCAGAACAGGTTATCGTCGGTTTCGCCGTACGCCACGTAGGGTAGTGGCTTGATCGGGGCTTTGTATTGATCGATGATTTTGCCCTGACCGTCCGCCTGCCACTGTGCGATGCGCGGCGTCAGCCAGGTGTGCAGGTTTTCTGGCTCGATTTTGACGTGCCCGTTTGGCGCGTTGAACTCTTGGCCTTTCACCGCATCGCGAATGGCTGTCGGCGTTACTGCGCTCGCCTTCTCCACGGCCTGCTTCCAGATGAACACCTGGAAATAGGAAGACTCCAGCGCGTGATGCGTGACCGCCTTGGGATCCTTCACAAACTTCCGGTAGCGCTCGACGAACGCCTTGTTGATATCGGTGTCGATGGCCTGGAAGTAGGGGAAGGAGGTGAAGCTTCCGACCGCATATTCCGCACCCATGGCTGCGATTTCGATTTCGGAGGTCACAGTGGCGCAGATCGGCAGTTTGTCGTGGGTGAGACCCTGGTTCTTGAATTCGCGATAGAAGGCGACCACGGAATCGCCGACCACGTTTGACAGAACGACGTCGCAGCCGGAGCTCTTGATCTTGTTGACCATCGAACCCCATTCGGAGTCGCCGAGCTCCAGATATTCGTCGGCAATCCATTCGCCGCCGCTTTTCTCGATCAGGATCTTGGAGACCTTCGCCATTTCGCGCGGGTAGATGTAGTTCGAGCCGACAATAAAGAATTTCTTCTTGCCGAGCGTCTTGATGATCCACGGAATGAAATTCGAAAGCTGCTGATTGGGAACGGCGCCGGTGTAGACGACGTTCTTCGAGCACTCGAAGCCTTCGTAATAGGTCGGGTAGAAATAGAGATTGTTACGCTTCTCGAACACCGGCAGGACCGCCTTGCGGCTGGCCGAGGTGTAGGAGCCGAACACCGTCGGCACCCTGTCCTGAATGACGAGCTTGGACGCCTTCTCGTTGTAGGTCTTGGGATCGGAGGCGCCGTCCTCGAGGATCGCCTCGATCTTCATTCCCTTTACGCCGCCGCCGGCGTTGATCTCGGAGATCGCCATCATCGTCGCGTCGGCGAGCGATTTTTCGATGATCGACAGTCCGCCGGTCAGCGAGAACAACACACCGACCCGTATTGCACCGGCCGCCTGCGCGGATCGAATGAAAAAGTCCGGTGTCGCCAGCGCACCGGCGGCGCCCACAGCACCCGTTGTCGTAAGAAATTTCCGCCGATTTAGCATCACACTTCTCCCCTGTTGACGTCGTGAGTACGCACATCACCGCGCTGGCGCGCCGGCGTCGCGCCAGTGAGAACAACTCCCCCGCGCCGGAGCCCGAGAACTCCGGCGACGCTGTTATGAGAAGTCGACGGAGTTGCTTCTCCGTCGCCTTGAAACAAAAAAAGCCCGCCGGGGTCGGAGAACCCCTCGGGCTTACCTAGCCTTGTCGGACCAACATCATTGGTGGCCGACGACGCGCCGCAACAATGTCACAGCGACTAAAACCTAAACACCTTTCGGACGCGTTTGCAATAGCTCGTTTGCGTTGATGATCGCGAGCGCCATGTCTTCCACGGTTATGCGTTTTCCCATCGCTTGTTGACGCAATGCTTTGTAGGCGTCTTCTTCGGTCAGCCCCTGCTTCTCCATTAAAATGGTTTTCGCCTTCTGGATTTTCTGGATACCGGACAATTTTCGTTCGACCTTGCGCAATCGTTTTGCGGTCTCGCGCCGATCCATCCACAAACTGCGGGCGATCATCAGATTGGTAAGCAGCCCGAAAGGACGGATGGGGCGATCGATGACGGCCATCGCCCCGGATTCGAGAACCAGCTGCAGGGTCGACGGACTTTCGTAGCCGACGACCGCGAGCAGCGTGGGATTTTGTTCTTGGTGATTGCGAAACAGTTTGAGAAGCGCGTCTCTGCTCTCGTAGTCGATGGTGAGAAGCACGACGTCAGCGTTCGGCGCGAACGCATCCGGGATCGGCCACTGCGCTTCGACAGTGCAACCGATGCGGCGCAGATGCTCCACGAGCTCGACACCCTCGTCGTCCGGCGGATGAATGACCTGCACGCGCAAACCTCGAAGATCCCGCAGTATCGGGATAGCCACGACATCCTCCGCTCAGGCGTGGATCGGCTGTGGACGATCTGCCGACCAGTCGTCGAGGCTCATGACGACGCAATACGGATCCGGCTTCACGCGGACGCCGGGGTTCCAGACAATGTGGAATGTTCCGCGGGCATCGAGCTTTTGCCACGCGCGGCCAAAGGTAAGTGTGATTGTTGCTGGCGTCGATGCGAACGCGCCCTTGTGGCGCATCGAATTCGGCATCGCGCAACGCCGGCAACAGCCGTTCGGGATCGTCGGTGCCGGCGCGAGCGAGCGCGCCGGCGGCGAGATGCACTTGAAAATAGGCTGCTTCGGCGCCGGCGGTTACTGGAGCGTTCGGGCCGTAACGAAGCTTGTATGCGCTGATGAAGCGGCGCGCCGCGGACGTGGCAAGCGCCTCAAAAAAAGGTGCGGCCGTGATGTGGCCTTCCGCGGCCTCGGGCGACATCTCCGCGACCTCGGCTTCGCTCGTCGTCAAGCTGGCAATCGGCATTTGGTTCGGATCGAAGCCGGCGCGCCTGTAAGCCTCGTAGAAGATGGCCGTCGATTGGCCGACGACCGTCGAGAACACCACGTCAGGCTTCAGGCTGGCGATTTTGCTGATCGGCTTGTCGAAATCTTTCGCCTTGGCGTCGAGCGGCACGTACAGCTCGTCCAAAACCTTGCCCTTGGCCTGGGCGATGAGATCGGCCATCACCCGATTGGATTCGTAAGGATATATGTAATTCGATCCGACCAGCACAAACCGGTTGCCGTAATGCTGCAATAAAAACTTGGCCAATTGCAGTGAATTTTGATTAGGTGCCGCACCCGTATAGATACAGTGAAGGGAGTATTCGAAGCCTTCATAGAGCGTCGGGTAAAACAACAGACCGCGCAAAGCTTCGACGACGGGAAGCACCGCCTTACGCGTGCTCGACATGTAACAGCCGAAAATCAGCCGTACCCGGTCCACGGTCAGCAGCCGTTCCGCCAGCGTCCTGAATTGCTTGGGATCTGAAGCGGGATCGTAGATATCAGGCTCGATGGCGCGGTCCAGCACGCCGCCTGCCTTGTTGATCTCTTCGACAGCGAGCAATGTGGCGTTAAGCTGAGAACGCTCGATTGCCGCCGTGACTCCGGTTTGCGAAAACAATACGCCGACGCGCCAGGTCATTTCATGCTGTCCGTACTTCTCGGCTACTTTTTCTCAACTGCTTCGACTTGCCGCCGCGGAAACCTTGAAAGCGGGGAAGATGCCAACGTCAGGCCCCGACTGCGCGCCAAAGTCACAGTCGCAGACGTTTTACGTATAAGCAACTCGGTCAGGTTCGGCGAGAGCCGGCCGTTGCATTGCAACAACAGGCAAAGAATTTAGGGTCGGTGCGGGTCGCCCTGGACTGCGTGCCGGTTCGGTCCGCCCCTTTTTGGGTGACGTCGCGAACTCAAGCTGGGCCTCATTGGTGCTTTCGTTTCCAGAAGCCGTCCGATTTAACCTTGCCAGGCCGTAGTGCCGTTGACTGAAGCGATCTCGCCGAGATCGTCCTCCGTAAGAGCCTTGCGTCCAAACTCTGAAGTGCAACGGGTCATGCGCTTTTCTGTTATTGGTAACTCAAATGCGTCCGACTCGCACCGTTGAGCTGCTGTTGAGGGAGAGGCGTGCCCGACCGCGCATCTTGGAGCGCGAGCTTCAGCGCTCGGCCACACGGTACAGCTGATGCCGCCGACCTGTAGGTCAGTCGGCCCAGCCAGTCAGTCCCATCGTTGGAAACGGTACCACACGGTCCTTCGAGTGCGACAATGTCGTACCGTGGATCAGAAAACAGGTTAAAATCGGCCGAAAATGCTACGACATTAACCGAGATGAAAACTGAAGAAGTGCCTTAAAAAAATGAAAAATGCGCCGAAAAGTCGATCCCGCCGATTTTCGGTCGCTCCGATGATGGAGTGGACCGACCGGCATTGCCGGTTTTTCCATCGGCTGCTGACGCGCCGCGCACTGCTTTATACCGAGATGCTGACCACCGGCGCGGTGCTTCATGGCGACCGGTCGCGGTTGCTCCGCTTTGAGCCCGCCGAACATCCGCTGGCGCTGCAACTCGGCGGTTCGGATCCGGCGGCGCTCGCCGCTTGCGCACGCATTGGCGCCGATCTCGGGTTTGACGAAATCAATCTGAATGTCGGCTGCCCCTCCGACCGCGTGCAGGATGGCCGGTTCGGCGCCTGTCTGATGGCGGAGCCGGCGCTCGTCGGCGACTGCGTTGCCGCGATGAAGGCTGCCGTAACCGTCCCCATTACGGTGAAGTGCCGCATCGGCATTGACGATCAGGATCCGGAACAATCGCTGGATACGTTTGCGCGCGCGGTGGAGCAGGCGGGCGCCGGTGCACTCGTCGTGCACGCCCGCAAGGCCTGGCTCAAAGGTCTGTCGCCAAAAGAAAACCGTGAGCTGCCGCCGCTCGATTATGGGCGGGTCTATCGTTTGAAAGCAACGCATCCTGACCTGACAATCGTGCTCAACGGCGGTATCGACACGCTTGAAGCAGCGCGCGAACATCTTGCCCACGTCGATGGCGTTATGGTTGGGCGTGCCGCTTATCAGGAGCCTTGGCGGCTGCTCGCGGTCGATCCGGTGTTGTTTGGCGAAGCTGCTTCCTTTGGGTCGCCGAAACAGGCGGCTGCGGCGCTTATTCCCTATATCGAGCGCGAATTGGCGGGGGGCACGCGGCTTCATGCCATCACCCGGCATCTGCATGGACTGTTCCGCGCCGTGCCCGGCGCGCGCGCTTTCCGGCGCCGCTTGGCCGAGGCTGCAGGCGAGCCGCAGGCAGGCGCGGAAGTCTTGGCTGCTGCGCTTGCTCTGGTGCTAGACGCTGATCGCGAATTGGCGCACATCGCCGCGTGAAGGCAACAGCGTAAGCACGCAGCAAATGTTCCTCGGCGTCGGGTTGCACGAAATTCTTTGGCTGGCGCTGGCGATCGTCATTGGTGGTGTGATTACCGGACTGCTTGCCGGCACGTTCGGTGTCGGCGGCGGTTCGGTTATCGTGCCGGTGCTGTTCGAAGTGTTTCGTGTTCTTGGCGTCTCCGAAGACGTGCGCATGCAGCTTTGCGTCGGCACTTCGATTGCGATCATCGTGCCGACGGCTTTTCGCTCCTACCTTGCGCACCGCGCCAAAGGGTATGTCATTCCGGGCGTGATCAAGATTTGGTCGATACCCGCAATCATTGGCGTTGCTTGCGGCGCGGTGATCGCGGCCTTCGCGCCGGCCGCCGTGTTTACGGTTTCCTTCGTGCTCATTGCGAGCTTCATTGCGATCAAGCTCCTGTTTGCCGGCGATCGATGGAATCTCGGCGCCGATCTGCCCGGTACGGTGCCGATGGCGCTCTACGGATTCGGCATCGGGCTTTGTGGATCGCTCATGGGCGTCAGCGGCGGCGCGATCTCCACGATGGTGCTGACGATTTACGGCAAGCCGATCCACAACGCGGTCGCGACCTCGGCGGGCATTGGCGTTCCGATCACAGCTGCCGGAGCGATCGGTTTCGCCCTCGCCGGCCTGCCGCACCAGGCGCTCCTGCCGCCATTTTCGCTGGGCTTCGTTTCGCTGATCGGGCTCATAGTGATGGCGCCGGTGGCAAGCTTGGTCTCGCCTTATGGCGCACGGATTGCGCATCGGCTATCGCGGCGGACGCTGGAAATCGCGTTCGGTTGTTTTCTGCTTCTGGTCTCGCTGCGTTTTCTGGTGAGTTTGTTTTGATGCTGTCAGTCCGCAGCGTGAGCCGGGACGAGGCTCACGGATATCCATGCAGCAACAATCGATCGCCGCGCACTTCCCAGCTTTGCAGCCGGTTGAGAAAGCTCATGCCGAGGAGGCTGGTTTTAAGTTGGCCCGGCTGGACCACCAACGCGGCCACCGAATGTTCCACGAGGCCGCCGATCGCGATCCGGTCGAGCGTGACTGGCGCCGCTCGCGCGCGCCCATTGGCGGTTTCGATGTTCGTCGTATAGGCCAGCACCTCCAGCGGCAGGCCCGCGGCCTCGGCGTCCTCGCGGGTCAGCACCACGGAACTGGCACCGGTATCCAGCACCATAGAAACGCGCGCGCCGTTGATCTGTGCGGTCACGTCGAAGTCGCCGTTCACCATGCGGGCAACCTCAACAGTTCGTCCGCGGCTGACGACGTGGCCGGGCATGAGCTCGGCCATGACGCGGTCGGCGACGTCGCGCAGTTCGTAACGATAGGTGTAACCGACGACCAAAACCAGTGCGAGCACGATCCAGAGCAGCGCCGCGGTCAGCGCTTTCACGAAACGCCCGCGGAACGTGATGAGCACGCCGGCGCCGACAAAGACGAGGAGCGCGATCTTATAAACCAGCGAAACAGAATCGCCGTTTGACAACGGCCTGAACGTTCCCTCGCCGTGCCGGAGGATAACAGCGACAACGCCGATCAAAAGGCCGGCGAGCAGGACCCATACCAGGCGTTGGCGCACCGATGACATCCTTCTCGACGCCGTCTTACGCTGCACTCTAGGAGATTTTCAGTCTGTTACGATAACGTTTGAGGCGAGCATCAACTGTCCGGAATACCGGTCGCGACTGTTCCGGATCATGCTCAGGTCCCAAACAACGCGCGGCGGGCGCGGTTTGTCGATTCATCGGACGACGACGAGAACGGCGCGGACGACGACGAGCCGGCCTGCGGCGCTATTGGCGGCGCGCCCTCGGCGATCGGCGCCAGCGCCGCCATCACCCGCTCCGGCGGAAACGTCACAACCACTTCGGTACCGATGCGCAGTTTTGACTTGAGCGAAAATGTGCCGCCGTGAAGATCGATGAGATTCTTGGCAATCGGCAGACCAAGGCCGGCGCCCTGTTCGGCCGATTTGATCGAGTTCGAGCCCTGACCGAACGAGGCGAGCACGACGGGGATTTCCTCTTCCGGAATGCCCGGTCCGGTATCTTTCACGCTCATGTATTGTCCGCCCGACGCCGTCCAACCCACTTTCAACCAGATCTCGCCGCCTTGCGGCGTGAATTTGATCGCGTTGGAGAGAAGGTTGA
This sequence comes from uncultured Alphaproteobacteria bacterium, assembly GCA_963791955.1. Taxonomy (GTDB): domain Bacteria; phylum Pseudomonadota; class Alphaproteobacteria; order Rhizobiales; family Xanthobacteraceae; genus BOG-931. Next base: position 511,611 of record CAWBUO010000006.1, on the reverse strand, counting down.
GACAGATCTGGCGAACGGCGCGCTCGTCGGCCCACAAGCGCGGCATGTCGGGCTCGAACAACTCGTGGATGGTGATGCCGCGATTGCTGCCGCGCAGCTTGAGGAGATGGTGGCAATCCTCCACGACCCGATTGAGTGACACCGCTTCCTCATTCAGTTCGTAGCGCCCGGCCTCGATGCGTGACAGATCGAGGATCTCGTTGATGAGATTTAACAGATGCACGCCCGAACTGTGAATGTCTGCCGCATAGTCTTTGTACATGGGCACGGCATGGGCGCCGAAGATTTCACTTTGCATCACTTCCGAGAAGCCAAGGATGGCATTGAGCGGTGTGCGCAGTTCATGACTCATCTGGGCGAGGAAGCGGGATTTGGCGATGTTGGCGGCTTCCGCACGGCGGCGGGCCTCGTCCGAAATCGACTTTGATTGTTCAAGCTCGCCGATCAGCGCGTCCTTCTCGGCGCGCGCTTCCAGCGTCGCCAGGGTAGTCGAATAGAGCCGGTAGGCGAGCAACGAAAAGTAGCCCTCGGCGGTCAGCGCCATGACCGCGAGGATATAATCGTGCAGCGTGCCCTTGAGCACGAAGTCGAGCGAAATCGCGATCGTAACCGGCAACGTCAGCGCCAGCACCGCAATCGGCAGGCTCGACGCAAGCATGCTGGAGATCGCCACCACCAGCAGCATGACGAACAACATGAACATGCCGGACTGTTCATCGACGCCGAGCGGATGAATCAGGATGAAGGTCCACGCCATGCCGAAGAACAGATCGAGCATGATAAAACGCAGACGCCAGGAGCGGAGGTTGGCGGTGCCGGGAGGCTCGTCGAGAAACTGCCGGCAGGCGCGGATGATCATGAGATGAATGAGCAATGCGCCGCCGGTCCAAACCCCGGAGGTAAGCACCTGCGTCCACAAGCTCGACAACAGCCCGATGGTGACGATGAGAAGCAGAATGACCAGTGACGCGGACAGCCGGTTTTGAGCGAACTGGCGCAGCAGCTCGTAATCGAACACCGGCCGCGTGCCGCTGGTCGAGGTCAGCCGATCGCGCGCTTCGCGCACGTGCTGAGTGGCAAGACGCCGCTTCGTCGACGGGGCGGCGCCAAGCGCTGCTCCCTCGCGCGGTTCGGTGTTCGTGCTTTGCATTACTGTCCGCGGCTGGCGCTAATTTGCCTCAAAAGTCGCCCAAATTCCTTAAGACCAGGCTTAAAACCGGCGTCGGCCGGGAGTTAACCGCGCGTAACAGCTTACTTTATTGTTCTTTTTTGGACGGCCGGCTGCGGGCCTTTAGGTGCGCTGGCGGTGGCTTTCGGGCCACGATAGGGTCGTTCTCCAACGGAGTAAGAGGGCCATCGCATGAAGCTCTATGACGGCGGCCGCGCGGTCAATCCGCGACGGGTGCGCATCTTTCTCGCCGAGAAGGGAATCAGTATTCCGACCGAGCAAGTCGACATCGCCACCCAGCAACACCGAACCGAGACCTTCGCTGCGATCAATCCAATGCGAAGGCTGCCAGTGCTGGTGCTGGACGATGGCACAGTGATCGCCGAATTGATTGCGATCTGCCGCTATTTTGAGGCGTTACAGTCCGATCCGCCGTTGTTCGGCCGCGGCGCGCTGGAAATCGCGATGGTGGAAATGTGGAACCGGCGGGCCGAGTTCAATCTCATGGGGCCGGTGACGACCGTTTTCCAGCATCTCCACCCCTTCATGAAGCCTCTGGTCAATCCGCAAGTCCCGGACTGGGGCGAGGCCAACAAGCCGCGCGTCTTCGAATTCCTGCAACTGCTCGACGCCGAGCTGAAGAACCGGCCGTACGTCGCGGGTGACGATTTCACCGTCGCCGATATCACCGCCCTGACCGCGGTGGATTTCATGAAAGTCCCGAAGCTTCCGTTGCCCGAAGAATTCGCCAATGTACGGCGTTGGCACCAACAGGTATCCGCGCGCCCCAGCGCGGCGGCGTAGCAGCCGGCTCGGCCCCGCGGTCCCCAAGGTGAAGACCTCATTCTACAGGGGTCACTTTCATGCCGTATTGGCCGGTGCCGAAGACATCCAGCATGTGCTGCATGTCACTATCAGGCCGTTTGGTCCAGAAAACCGAATGAGGCGTTTCAACACCGGTGAAGCCGTCAGTCGCCAACAGGTTCTGCATGCCGGCGCGGCGGACGCCCGGCAGGACCTGAACATCATAAACTTCGGTCACACCGGAGGCGAATTCCAGAGCCCCCAGGACTTCGCCGGTTCGCTCAGCGATCGCTGCGATCCCGGCCGTTAGCGTCCCAAGGCGTTGCACGACGGGCGGCGCCTCTTGCTTGCGCGAACTGCGATCTTGCGACATGCCGACGAACAGGACGCCGTCGTAAGCGGACAGACCGTGGGTGAAGGCCGGCAGCCGCGTCATGACGTCGCTGTGTCCGCTGTCGCGATCGACGCGCAACAGTTCGCCTTCGCCGCCGTTGAGCACGTAAAGCTGATTGTTAATGAGCCGCGGCGAATGCGGCATGCACAGGTCAGACCGCAGGATCGCGTTGCGGCGGGCATCGATCAAAATCCCGGCAGAGTGGGGCGTCTCCCTCCAGCCACCCGGCGTATCGGTAGCGGCCAGTGCGGTCAGATAATAGAGTTCGCCCGCAAATGCGGCGAACCCATTCAGGTGACATCGATCCTCAGCGCGCAGCTGACTGATGAATGATGGTCGCCACAGCGGCGTGAAACTGAAGTTGTCGTCGACGCGGCAGATGCATGAGAAATTCGTATTCGCGCCGATTACCGCGTTGCCTTCGAAGATCATGTCGTGCATTTGGCATTCGCCGGTGAACCGGATGGTCCGCGGGATAAAGAACGCATCATAGTAATCGCGCTTACAGGGATAGTGCGCGGCGAGCCTCGCCACATTGGCGAAAATGACAATCGACCGGGCACCGGCCACAGCAATACGCCCGGTCTCGGCGGCGATCCCCATCGGCTGGGTCATGAGAGTGGCAGTGACCGTCAATGTGCCGTCGATCGAACCCAAAAAGATCATGTGATTGGGCCGGGTGCTGAGGACGAGTGAAAGCCGCAGACGTTCGAGTATCGTCGCGAAATCTCCCCGGACCGACCAGGCGATCGGCTGTGCCGGTGCCGTAACACCTTGCGGCGCGGGTGCCGTCACCGCTTGCGGTGGAGCGTCCAATCGACCGTCCCTTTCATGTGATCAAAGTTCATAGTTAAAATTTCTGGTTACGGCGCTGCACGCAGTGATGTTCCTCTAGCTCTCATTTTGCAACGCGCCTTCGCTTCGGCGAATCCAAGCGGGCCATGCGTCAATGTATGACTGTCATCGATGCGTCAAAGTTGCGGTCGCTCATGTACAAGTACACTTGCACCCCATATAAGCACGTGCCTAGCCCGCAGCGGCGGTAGCGCCCATCGATCGGCAAAATTCTGGGAGGATTGTCATGTCAAGCACCGAAGGTACGCCGGTAACGATTCATCAGCACACCGGCAGCGCGACGACGTTCGACGGGCCGGCAAATCCAAACGAGATTAACACGCTGGCACCGGACCAGCAGGGAGATGCGGTAATCGGTACCGCGGTTTTGACCGACGGCACCGAAGTCGTTGTCTCCGCCACCATCACCCAGGTTCCGTACTCATTCTATTATGCAAATTCTCCGGGCTACGCGAGTGTACAAGTTACCAGCATCGATAATGGCACGGCGACGACCAACACGCTGTCTCTCGGTAGCCCCAATGACACCAGTGGAGGCGTGAACCCCAACCTGGCCGGTCGTGGGACTTCCGCAGAGACAGGGACCCAGCCTGCAAGCGATTTTTTGGATCGGGTGAATTACGCCGAAGACATGCAGATCGTGGCGCTCAGCGGTGGCGGCTATGTCATCGCCGAGACGACAGTCGACGACAATCTTGGTCCGGTGAATGGGGGGCTGTATTTCGAGGTGTTCAACGCCTCAGGTCAAATCGTCACGCCCTGGACGCTCGTGAACACAGTGGATCCGCCGTCCGGAAACATAAATGGCGGAACTCAATTCTACACGAACCCGAATAATCATGCGGATGCCTCGGAGAACGATAGTTTTCAATTGCAGGCCACGTCGGGCGGCGGTTTTGCCATTCAATGGGCCGAGAACGACGAAGCTAACGGCTATTTTGAGCGCTTCAATTCCACCGGTACCGCGACCGACACTCCGGTAAATTTCTGGAATAACGTGTCAGGTACGCTCGGTGGCGGCTTCGCCGTCGACACCAACGGCAATGTTGCCATTGCGATCCCGACTTCGCAGGACGTTTACACACCCAGCACGCTCGCCATTTATAATTCGAACGATACGCAAATTCTGGAGGAGACGTGGCAGGCCGCCGACGGGACGATGCTGCCGGTGATTTCGAACCCGGGTCATTCTGGAGTTTTACCGATCAACTCCGAGGGCTCGCCGCAATTTCAGGCGCTTCCGGGCGGCGGATTCCTCGCCGTCGTCACTGACCCGACTGGCCCGTGGAACGTCCAAAACGGCTATCCCGGCATCGACTACTACCTGCAGAGGATTACCGTCTCAGGCTCGACGGTGACCTTCGACACCCCGGTGCTGATTGGGGCCACTCTTGACTCCGCTCCGATAGTTATGAAGAGCGGAAACATCCTGCTCAACATTTCCACCACCGCGACGCCGGACTATGTAATTTTGGCCGCATCGGAATTGCCGTCCACGACCGGCGGCGTTGCGTCCTCCACACCGGCGACTTTGACGCCGCTCAGTTCCCTGTTGCCGAGCGGCGTGTCTATCGTCAGTGCCGTTGCGGATAACACCGGCGGCTTTTTCGCTGCCCTGCAATCGGGATTGCATAGTGCCTACTACGGCACGCTGGATGCCTCGCTGTACGCCGCCGATTTCACGCCCTGCTACTGCCCGGGCACGTTGATCCAAACCAAGCGGGGTCAGAAGAAAGTTGAAAAGCTCAAGATCGGCGACAAGGTGATGACGATGTCGGGGGAGGCGCGGCCGATCAAATGGATTGGACGCAGGAGCTACGGCCGGCGTTTCATCATGGGCCGCAAGGATATTCTGCCGATCTGCATCAAGGCCGGCGCGCTCGACGACAATGTGCCGAAGCGCGATCTTTGGATTTCACCAAACCACGCAATGTATATCGACGGCGTGTTGATCGAAGCCAAGGATCTCGTCAACGGCAGTTCGATCGTGCAGGCGAAGAGCGTTGAGAACGTGGAATACATCCACATTGAGCTCGACAGCCACGACGTGCTCATCGCTGAGGGCGCGCTGTCGGAGAGCTTCATCGATGACGACAACCGCATGATGTTCAACAACGCGCACGAATACCGAACGATGTTCCCACAAGAAGCGGTGACGGTACTGACGCAGTATTGTGCGCCGCGCCTGCAAGACGGCTACGAGGTCGAGGCGGCGCGGCGCCGCATCGCGCTGCGCGCCGGTCTTGCGTCAGAGGCCGAAGCAGCGCCGGTCGGCAATCTGCGCGGTCATGTCGATCGCATCACCGCGGAGTGCGTCGCCGGTTGGGCGCAGAACCTTGATCATCCCGAGGCGCCGGTCTGTTTCGACATCTATTGCGGCGGCCAGCTGATCGGTCAGGTTCTCGCCGGCCGCTATCGTGAGGACCTCGAGCGGGCCGGCATCGGCAATGGCCACCATAGCTTCGAATTCACGATCCCGCCGGACTTGAGCTTTGCTCTCGATGAGATTGAGGTGCGACGCTCGACCGACGGCACGGCGCTGGAACTCACGGCGGATGCATGGCGCATGGTGCGGCAGAGCGCGGGACGCGTGTTTGGCCGCGAGCTCGCTGCGTAACCAGGAAGATGATCTTCATGCCGCTGCGCGAGGCGATGGTTTGCGCCGCACGCAGCGGTGTAAAAAAGTCGGCCTGGTGGCGGCGGGTCACGCCGTCACCAGGCCTTTGCGCGCGATGCTCGGATCGGACGCGTTAGAACGTACTGTATTTCGGCGCTGTGCAGCCGCCGCAGGCCCAAGGCCAGGACCAGTCGGCGACCTTGCCCTTGTTGGCTTCAACGTACGGGCTCCAGGCTTTCGGCGGCAGCGCCTTACTCTGATAGACGATGGCAAACTGCCCGTTGGCCTGGATTTCGCCGATCATCACCGGCTTCGCCATGTGATGATTGGCGCCCATGACGACGTTAAAGCCGGACGGTGACTTGACCTTTTGCCCGATCATCGCCTGCCGCACCGCGTCGACATCGGTCGTGCCGGCTTGCTGAACCGCCTGCACCCATATGTGAAACAGGATGTAGGCGGATTCCATCGGATCGTTGGTGATACGCTTGTTGTCGTGCATGTAGGCATGCCACTTGGCGATGAACGCCTTGTTCTCGGGAGTATTGACCGATTCGAAATAGCTCCAGGCGGCCAGGTGCCCGACCAACGGCTTGGTGTCGACGCCCGCCAATTCTTCCTCGCCGACCGAGAAGGCGATGACAGGAATATCGGAAGCCTTGATACCCTGATTGGCAAGTTCCTTATAGAACGGCACATTGGCGTCGCCGTTGATGGTTGAAATCACCGCGGTCTTTTTGCCCGCGGAGCCGAACTTCTTGATCGCCGCTACTTCGGTCTGCCAGTCGGCAAAACCGAATGGCGTGTACTTCTCCATGATGTCTTCGTCCTTGACCCCTTTCGCGGTCAGGAACGCGCGGATGATTTTGTTGCTGGTGCGGGGGTAAACGTAATCGGTGCCTTCGAGGATGAAGCGCTTGACCCCGCCGCCGTCCTTGCTCATCAGATATTCGACGGCCGGGATGGCTTTATTGTCCGGCACCGAGCTGCCGTAGAAGATATTGTAGGACGCTTCCTCGCCTTCATATTCCAGCGGGTAGAACAGCAACCCGTTTAGTTCTTCGAACACCGGCAACACCGATTTGCGCGATACCGACGTCCAGCAGCCGAACACCGCGGCGACTTTATCTTTGCTGATCAGCTCGCGCGCCTTTTCGGCGAACAGCGGCCAGTTCGATGCCGGATCGACGACTACGGCTTCGACTTTTTTACCCAGCAGGCCGCCGTTCTGATTGAGTTCGGCAACCTGCATCAACATCAGGTCTTTGAGAATCGTCTCGCTGATCGCCATCGTGCCGGATAGCGAGTGGAGGATTCCAATCTTGATCGTCTCTTCGGCCGCAGCCTTGGCTAGGCTTGCCACCAGAAACGCCGACGCGACCAGGGCGGCAAGCCACGAATGTCTTGCAGTCTGCATGAGCTTTCTCCGTTCAAAAGAGGCAAGCATCCGGCATTCTCGTCCGGCGCTTCACCTTGGTTCCGGCTGCCGCAAACCATGCCTCGTGGCCGCGCTCGCACCGAGAGCCACGACGGAAAAATGCGATGGCACCGGAAAATCGCTGCAAACGGACGTTCGACCGCGCGAATCTGCTCAGTAGACGATCCGCGTTCTTATCTTTCGCGCAATTCGTGCCTTTGTCTTAGGCAAACACCGCTTATAAGCCACGGCCATGAGTCCAGTTGCTTTTGGATTGACGGGACCAGTCGCCGCGGGCTTTGAAAGATCGTGGCGTCCGGACTAACATCGCTCGCCGGGTTAATCAGAAAAAATGGCCGTCGGCCGGCGCTTAGCACATGCAGATACCCGTGCTCCTTGACCGCTCCCGGCGCGAGCCGCTGACGAGCCAGCTTGTCGAGCAGCTTCGTGACGCCATCCGGCACGCGCGGATCCGCGGCGGCACCCGGCTGCCGTCTTCGCGGCGTTTGGCGGAGCAACTTTCAGTGTCGCGCAATACCGTCATCCGCGCCTACGACACGCTGATCGTCGAGGGCTATGTTGAATCCCGCCCGGCCTCGGGAATTTTTGTCGCTGACATGCTGCCGGGAGTGCCGGTCAAGACCGCACAGCACGCGCCAGAACCGGCCGGAGCCGGCGCGCTGTCGCACATGCCCATGCCGCTATTGCCGCTACGCGTGCAGAATCTGGTCGATCAGCACCGCAACCGCTTGTCGTTCGATTTCTTTCCGGGCCGTCCGAGCGCGGCGTTGTTTCCTGTCAAAACCTGGCGCCGCTTGTTGCAGGCCAACCTCTCGCACGGCGGCAACAGCGGGCTGTCGCAATACGGCGACCCGGCCGGATTACCGGCACTGCGCTCGGCGATCGCCGACCATCTTGCGACCACGCGCGGCATCGCTGCCGATCCGGGCCGCATCGTGATTGTCAGCGGCGCTCAGGAGGGCACCAGCATTGCGGCGCGGCTCTTCCTCAATCACGGCACGCCAAGTGCGATCGAGGATCCCTGCTATCAGGGCGCGGCCTTCGCCTTCGAAGCGACCGGCTCCGAGGTGGCGAGCGTGCCGGTTGATTTCGAGGGCTTGATCCCGGAAGAGCTGCCGCAGCGGCCGACGGCACTCCTTTACATCACGCCGTCGCACCAGTACCCGACCGGGCACACGTTGTCGCCGCATCGCCGTCACGCGATCGTGGCATGGGCCCGACGTTACGGTTGTTAGATTCTGGAAGACGATCGCGACGGCGATCTTCGCTATGAAGGCTCGCCGTTGCAGGCGATTGCCGCTACGGCGCCGGACTGCACGATCTATCTCGGCTCGTTTTCGCGTTCGCTCGGCGCCGGCCTGCGGCTGGGCTTCATGGTCGTTCCCGAGCAGCTCGCCGGCGTCGTCAGCGCCGCAAAGGGGTTGCTCAACAACGGCAACCCCTGGCTCGAACAATCGGCGCTCGCCGAGATGATGCGCGCCGGGTCATACGCGGCGCATCTGCTGAGGACCCGCGCGCGCTACAAGGAAAGCCGCGATTACCTGCTCGCGGCGCTGCGCCGTAACTTCGGCGACATCAGCGTGACCGGAGAGGCGGCCGGCCTGCATCTGGTGTGGTACTTGCCGCCGGGCGTGCCCAACGCCGCCATCGTCGAGAGCCTCGCCCGCCGCGCGCGCATCGGCGTCTACTCTTTTACCTCAGGCGGCGCCTATGTGGCGCGGGCCTCGACGCTGACGCAGCGCGGCCTGATCCTCGGTTACGCCGCGCTGTCGCGCAAGCAGATCGACCAGGGCATTTCGCGCCTGTCCGACGCCATTGATGACGCGCTCGATGATCCGAGCGCAGACGTCAATTCGCTTCTCGTCAAAGCAAGCGTGCCGACCGCGGCGCCGGTCTCCAACGCGCGCAGGTTGCGGAATCTGGACCCCAAGTTTCTTCGCAAACCGGCTCTAACGGCGCGCCGCCGCCGCCGGCAAGGCTTGGCGCTCGGCGCGGGCAGACAATCAGGCAACGTGATGATCGCGGTCAGCAAGATCTATCGCTATCCGATCAAAGGAATGAGCGCCCAGCCGTTGTCGAACGTCGCGCTCGAGGCGGAAAAGCCGTTTCCCCATGACCGCATCTTCGCGCTGGCGCGGCCCGGCGCGCCAATCGATCGCAGCGATCCGAAATGGGCCAAGAAGGGCCTGTTCGTCATGCTCATGCTGGATGAGAATCTGGCGCGGGTGAATACGTATCTCGATCTCGACTCGCTCCACCTCACAGTCAAACAGGGTAATCAGCAGGTAGCCGCGGCGCAGCTTACCGACGAGACCCATCGCACTAGGATCGAGAACTTCGTCTGGCAATTGCTGCCGACCCTGCCGGCGCCGCCGACGCTCGTCCGTTCGAGTGGCGGACACTTCATGGACAAGCCCGACAATGTGATCTCGCTGATCAATCTGGCGACGGTGCGTGCGCTCGAAGCGCAATGGGCCGTTGACATCGATCCGCTGCGCTTTCGCGCCAATATTTATATCGACGGCGCCAGACCGTGGGAGGAGTTCGACTGGGTCGGTAGCGAGATCAGAATCGGCAGTACGATCTTCGCTGTCGACCGCAAGAACGGCCGCTGTGGCGCGACCAACGTCAATCCGGCAACCGGGCGCCGCGATCTCGATATTCCGGGATCGCTGCGTGCCGCGTTCGGGCACAAAAACCTCGGCGTCTATCTGGTCGTGCGCGACGGCGGCCAGATCGCCATCGGCGATTCGGTGTTCGTGCCGCGCGTGACGTCGGCGCAGCCCGTGGTTCACGCACCGCTTCCGGTCATTAACGGCGCCGAGCGTCGTTTCATCTGCCGTGGCTGCTATTTCGTCTACGAAGAGGTCAACGGTCTGCCGCAGCAATCGATCAGGCCGGGAACGCCCTTCGCCGATATTCCGGCGAACTGGCGCTGTCCCGACTGCGGAACGGAAAAAACCACGTTCCGGCCCTACATCGAGAAGGCCGCGGTGAGCTGACCTCTGACGACTACTGCTGCAGTAGCGCAATCAGGCTCGACGTATCCCAGCGCTTGCCGCCCATCGCCTGCACTTGCGAGTAGAACTGATCGACCAGAGCGGTCAGTGGCAGATGGCTACCGTTGCGTCGGGCCTCGGCGAGGCAAATGCCGAGATCCTTGCGCATCCAGTCGACCGCGAAACCGAAATCGAATTTGCCGGCGGTCATGGTCTTGTAGCGGTTCTCCATCTGCCAGGATTGTGCGGCGCCCTTGGAGATGGTGGCGATCAGCTTCTCGATATCGAGATTGGCCTTTTGCGCAAAGTGCAGCGCTTCGGCGAGCCCCTGGACCACGCCGGCGATGCAAATCTGGTTTACCATCTTAGCGAGCTGGCCGGAGCCGGAGGCGCCGAGGAGATTGCAGGCGCGCGCGTAGGCGGCGATCACCTGCTCGGCCTTCGCGAACACGCCGGCGTCGCCGCCGCACATCACCGTGAGCACGCCGTTCTGCGCGCCGGCTTCGCCGCCTGAGACCGGAGCATCGATGAAATCGAAGCCGCGGTCTTTGGCTTCCGCATAAAGCTCGCGCGCGATCTCGGCCGAGGCGGTGGTGTGATCGACCACGATTGCGCCTTTGCGCGTGCCGGCGAAGACGCCGTCCTTGCCGAGCATCACCTCGCGCAGATCATGGTCATTGCCGACGCAGGTCATAACGAAATCCTGGCCGGCCGCCGCTGCCCTCGGCGTTGGCGTACTTTTGCCGCCGTATTCGGCGACCCACCTTGCCGCTTTGGCGGCAGTGCGGTTGAAGACGGTGACGTCGTGGCCGCCCTTGTTTTTCAGATGCCCGGCCATCGGGTAGCCCATTACGCCGAGACCGACAAACGCCACCTTTGCCATCATGTTCTCCGCAATTGTCTTTCCGTCATCCTGAGGTGCGAGCGAACGCGAGCCTCGAATGATGGACGGCCCGGGCACCTCGGCCGCATCCTTCGAGGCGCGCTTTGGCGCGCACCTCAGGATGACGGATTGCGGTCGCTCTGCCAATTGAGCCGTTAGCTTCGGTGTCCTATCTAGTGCATAACGCAGGCGGAGGCCGCCATGGCATTGCTTAAGGACGACGTTCTGGCCAAGCTCGCCACGGTCTCGGGCCCCGACGGCGTGCCGCTGTCGCAGAGCGGCAAGCTCTCCGATATCGTTGCCAGCGACGGCAAGGTGTTTTTCTCAGTCACCGTTGACGCCGCTGCGGTGAAGCAGTGGGAAAGCGTGCGCGAGCGCGCCGAGAAAGCAGTGCGCGCCGTGCCTGGCGTGCAATCGGTCATGATCGCTCTCACCGCCGAGCGGGCGGCTAACGCGGGCGGCGCACAGGCGCGCCCGGCTGCCGCAGCGCCCCCAGCGCGGCCGCGTGAAGGCGGACACGCGCCGGCGGCGCGACCCGCGGGGCCTGCGGGCATTCCCGGCGTCGCTGCGATTATTGCGGTCGCATCCGGCAAAGGCGGCGTTGGCAAATCGACCGTCGCGCTCAATCTTGCGCTCGGCCTGCGCGACCTCGGCCTCAAAGTCGGCATTCTCGATGCTGACATTTACGGGCCGTCGATGCCCAAGCTCCTCGCCATCCGCGAGAGGCCGCAGACAATCGGCGGCACCCGACTAAAGCCGATCGTGCGCCACGGCATGGCGGTGATGTCGATCGGTTTTTTGGTCGAGGAAGAGACGCCGATGATCTGGCGCGGCCCGATGGTGATGTCGGCGCTGACCCAGATGCTGCGCGAGGTCGAATGGGGCACGCTCGACGTGATGGTGGTCGACATGCCGCCCGGTACCGGCGATGCGCAGCTCACCATGGCGCAGCAGGTGCCGCTGCGCGGCGCCGTGATCGTCTCGACGCCACAGGATCTCGCTTTGATCGACGCCCGGCGCGGCATCGCCATGTTCCGCCGCGTCAACGTGCCCGTGCTCGGCATCGTCGAAAACATGTCGATGTTCATCTGCCCGCATTGCGGCACGCGCTCGGATATTTTCGGCCATGGCGGCGCGCGGCACGAAGCCGAGCGGCTTAGCGTGCCATTCCTCGGCGAAGTGCCGCTGGCGATCGATATCCGTGAAAAATCCGATGCCGGTGCGCCGGTGGTCGCGACCGATCCTGATGGCCCCCATGCCAAGATCTTCCGCGACATCGCCGCGCGCGTGCGCGAGGGCTTCCAGGCGGAGAGCCGTCCGGCGCCGAAAATCGTCATCGAGGCGTGAGCGCGCGCTGCGCGTTACTTCATCTCAGGATCGGAAGGTCGCGGCTGCGGCTGTTGCGGCATGGTGGTCGGATACGGTTGCGGCGTCCCGTAGACCAGCGTGGTCTGCCGGTTCTTTTCACCTTGATCGGCCAGCGCCAACCACGCGCGGGCCATATCGAGAAGGATAAGCTTGGTTTCCCGGTCGTCGGTCTTCTGCGCCAGCCAAAGACACACTCCACTATGAATCCGATAGACCTCGACTTGCCCGTCCGCGCTATTGTTCCGGCGGTCCGCGAATTCGTCGGCTTCCACCGGCGTCCTCAGCTCCCGAGCGGCTTACTGGAGGCGGGCCGTGCTTCGTCCGCTCCAAGGACCTTTCCGGTTTTTGGATTGACCAGGTGCATGCGGGTGCAGGCCAAGCACTTCACCAATTCGTAAGCTTCGAAGTCGCCCTCGGTCGGATCGTCGGCTGCATAGCCCTGGACCTGCAACCCGGTGTTTGGGCACTGATAAAGAAAAGCTGCCATTGACGATCACAAGCGTCGTTCGCGTTTCGCCGCTTTGATCTGACGCAAACTTGGCCAAGGGGCCGCCGAGAAATCAAAAACGAGCACTCAAAAACGAGCACTCAAAGCCCTGCCCATTTCGAATGGCGGCAAAGGGGCGCGAACGCCGGGGCCACCATCCGGATGAGAATGAGTCAGTAAGGCCGAGAGGAAGATCAAGTCGCGAGGACGCCAACGCGGCTGCCGACAGCGGCGGCCTAGTGATGGCCATCCTTGCCGGCAGCTTCGCCGACCGGTGATTCGCCCGAGGCTTCGCCCAGAACTTTATCCAAGACTTTGCCGGTGGCCGGATTCACCAGATGAAGCTGATGGCACGCCGGGCAGGTCACCGGCTCAAAGGTTCTTTGGTCCTCCGAAATGTCTTCGGCGGAAAAGCCTTGAACGCGGTATCCGGTGTTGGGGCAACAATAGAGGAAAAGCGGCATGGAACATCATCCCGCTTCGCGTCGCCAAACCTATTGATCTAGATCAATCGCCAATGCGGCCGCTTAGCCCCGACGGCCAAGGGCCGGTACCTTGGAGTCCGAAGCCGCCAACAAGACGAGGCCGCCGATCAAGGCGGCCTCGTCTGGGGGCAGTGATCTTACTTAAGCTGCGTCGAGATGCTCGAGAACGTCGTGTTCAACTGGGTGCCGAGCCCGTTGACCACCGCAATGATTGCGACCGAAATTCCGGCGGCGATCAAGCCATATTCGATCGCCGTTGCTGCAGACTGATCCTTCACGAACCGAACAAGAAGCTTTGACATGGTAGCGCCCTGGGGGTTGCCCTCCTCGCCCAGGCCGCAACTTACCGGGTTCCTCTTTTCAGTAGGTAAATTGACATACTTCAAATTACGACAGGACAATCCGCAAAATTTGAACAAGATGCTGCGAAATTACGAAACATCAGGCCCGCGCGCCGGCCGGAATCGGCCACTTGCAGAGCTTGAACCGGCCGCTGCCGCAAGCAGGGATCCGGTCATATCCCCTCGACGATGAACACCCGGTAGTCGGCGCCAAGGAAGCGATGCCGCAGCGCCTCCTGATAGGCCGGGCTGTGGTAATAGGTCCTCGCCGCCTCGACGGTCGGAAATTCCAGAATGACCGCACCCTCGATCGCCGGGCCTTCCAGCACCTCGTGGCGACCATAGAGCGCCAGCGGCTTCAGCGGATGGGCGGCGTTCACCGACCGCGACTTCTCGCGATAGATTTCGTATTCGCCCGGATTGCGCATCTTTTCACGGGTGAGCACCACATAGGCGACCATCGGCCGGCTCCTTTTGTCGTTCAAACAATCCGGCTATTCCTTATGGTGTGGGTTCAGTGCCGGCTGCATGATCCTGTCCGAAAAACCGGATTCCATTTTCCGGGATCACGCCCCGACCGGCAATGAACGCGCTCACACTATTCGGCTTATGCGCCGTCACGGCGATGCTGGTGAGCTACGCGCTCGAACCGCGCAGCCATTGGTGGATTTTGGCCTTCGCCGCGTCGTGCGCGCTTGGTTCAGTCTATGGCTTCCTGCAGGGAGCCTGGCCGTTCGGACTAATCGAAGCGATCTGGGCGCTTGTCGCGCTGCGGCGCCGGCAAACCCGATAACGGCCGCTTTTGAGGCCACCGCCCGCTTAAAAGACCAGCGTCAAAAGCCCATAACCGAGCACGCCGACCCAAACCGCGGTGACCGTGAGCCCGACAAGAATTGCAGCCGGAGGCCAAACGCGATCAAACAATGAAATTCGGGTGGAGATGGCGGGGAGATTGATGGCGGGGAGATTCAAAGTGGTGCCGTCAAGACCTTTATCGCTCATGGCTTTAGCCCTTTTTAACGCAGCGAATAAGACCGACCCCGCAGTGATTGTGCAACGCACAATAAATTAAGGCAAGCCTGAAATTGAGGCAAAACTCGAAACGGCCGCTCGAAATGGACAACCGCCAATTCGCCGGCGACCAGCGGCGCTTGAAACAAGCCAGTACACGATCAGTGACGGCGACGGCCAGCGGGTCGCATTGAAAACCCGATGAGAGGGTAAACCGGCGGCCGGGCAGGCGGCGCTACTGATCGCCGGCCTCGGTAATCACCTCAAGACACAGCCAGCATTCAAAGCTTGGCACATAAGGAAAACCCTCCACCCTCGGGCGGCCGGGCTCCATTGGTTTTTTGCATTTCGGACAGATCGGGGCGTCGTCTTTCGCCGTATGTTCCATGAGCGCGGTAATTCCCAAAAACGAATCCCGGGCGCGCGACAGTGAAAAGCCCTTTGGCGGTTTTGCAATTAGGGATGTTTCCTTAGGGCAGCGGCCATCAAAACGGCCGCGGCTTCCGTTCAAAAGCGGTCACTGCATTGCAAACGGGATGAAAAGGGGCTGTTAACCCCCGGCATGGGCTCGACAAAATCATGAGGCTGCCCGCTGAGGCAGCTTCAGGCCGCGGTGTCGGCGCCCCAGACGGTAAGCCGCATCTCGTGATGGCATGCGGTGCAGGTGTAGACGCGGATAACTGAAATCTCAATGCCGAAAGTGACCACACGGTTTTTCAAAATGGGCCATTTGATATGGAAAGGGGTCGGTACCCCAAAAAAAGAAGCCCCGGATGCTACCGGGGCCTCCCTGTATTTAGCCGGCGCTCAGAACCTAAACCGGCATCACGGACGCTAGGTACTGAAACATTACCGATCTGCAAATTAGGACAGTCGGAAAATCAACTTAGGACAAAGTCGATGGAATTAGGACACTACCCACCCCCCAAAAAGAACATATTGCCAACCAGAACAAATCGTGTACACTGTGGTCTTCGCCATTACCCAATCATGACCCAGTGAAGGGGGCTTTCGGGATTGTCTGGTTTTTGAGGGCAAACGGGCGTCCGCAACGGCCTTTCGAATCCCGGTCATCCCGGCCATAAGGAGCACGGAACATGAGTGCAGCGCTTCGTCTCGTCGAAGGATCGTCCATGGACAAATCGAAGGCTCTTGATGCGGCGCTCTCGCAGATCGAGCGCAGCTTCGGCAAGGGCTCGATCATGCGGCTCGGCAAGAACATGGGCACGATGGACGTGGAGACCGTCTCCACGGGCTCGCTTGGCCTCGACATCGCGCTCGGCATCGGCGGACTGCCGCGCGGGCGCGTGGTCGAGATCTACGGGCCGGAATCATCGGGCAAGACCACGCTGGCGCTGCATTGCATCGCCGAGGCGCAGAAAAAGGGCGGCATCTGCGCCTTCGTCGATGCCGAGCATGCGCTCGATCCGATCTATGCCCGCAAGCTCGGCGTCAATGTCGATGACCTTCTGATCTCGCAGCCCGACGCCGGCGAGCAGGCGCTGGAAATCGCCGATACGCTGGTGCGCTCCGGCGCCGTCGATGTGCTCGTGATCGATTCGGTCGCGGCCTTGGTGCCGCGCGCCGAGCTCGAAGGCGAGATGGGCGACCAGCAGCCCGGCCTGCAGGCGCGGCTGATGAGCCAGGCGCTGCGCAAGCTCACCGCCTCGATCAACCGCTCCCACACCATGGTGATCTTCATCAACCAGATCCGGATGAAGATCGGCGTCATGTACGGCTCGCCCGAAACCACGAGTGGCGGCCAGGCGCTGAAATTCTACGCTTCCGTCCGCCTCGACATCCGCCGCATCGGCGCCATCAAGGAGCGCGACGAGGTGGTCGGGAATCAGACCCGCGTCAAAGTGGTCAAAAACAAGCTCGCGCCGCCGTTCAAGCAGGTCGAGTTCGACATCATGTACGGCGAAGGCGTTTCCAAGCTCGGCGAACTGGTCGATCTCGGCGTCAAGGCTGGCGTGGTGGAAAAATCCGGCTCCTGGTTCTCTTATGACAGCCAGCGCATCGGTCAGGGCCGTGAAAACGCCAAGAGCTTTCTCAAGGCCAATCCCGACGTCGCCGCGAAAATCGAGGCGGCGGTCCGCCAGAATGCGGGGCTGATCGCGGAAAAAATTCTCGCCGGTGAAGACAGCGCCGACGATGACGACGACGCCGCAGAAGCGTGAAGTTTTTTAGCTGTCGTGCCCGTACATGGCTGTTCGAAGAACGGCGTCGCTTCGCTTAGCCGATGTCACGGGCATCTACGGCTTTCCCGTTGGTGCAGCGTAACGAAAGACGTGGATGGCCGGGTCGAGCCCGGCCATGACGTTTTTGGTTATGACATTGCCAGTTAGACGCTTCCGGTCAGGGCGTTTCCGGCGATGAAAGTTTGGCAGTCGGCCTAACGCGGTGCAGAAGGAGCCTGCTCAACTAGGGTGAAAACTCATTAACTTTTGCGCTCAGACAATACGATCCTGATTCGTTTTGGAAAGAGGGATCGGGATCATGCGCAAGAATTTGTTTTGGCTGAGCGACGAGCAGTGGGCTCGGATTGAGCCGCATTTGCCGACCGATGTTCGCGGTGTGGAACGGGTTGACGATCGCCGCGTCATCAGCGGCATCGTGCATGTTCTCAAGAGCGGTTGTCGCTGGTGCGATTGCCCACCCGAGTACGGTCCGCACACGACGATCTATAACCGCTTCGTGCGCTGGGCGCGGCGTGGACTATGGGAGAACCTATTCCGGGAACTGGCCGGCTGCGGGCGATCGATGGACACGCAGATGATCGACTCCACGCACGTCAAAGCGCATCGCTCGGCCTCAGGTGGAAAGGGGGGAGAAAAATCAGGCTGTGGGCCGTTCGCGCGGAGGGCGCAACACGAAGATTCATGCACTCGCAGATGCTAAGGGGCGCCTGATTGCTATCCTGCTGACCGCAGGCCAAGCGCACGATTGTCCAGTCGCGGAGCGCTTGATCCGTCGAGTTAGGGCACCAGATCGGTTGCTTGCCGACAGGGCGTATGACAGCGCCGAACTGCGCGAGGAGTTGGACGAGCGCGGGACCAAGCCGGTCATTCCCAACCGCTGCAACAGGAAGAAGCCGTTCAGCTTCAGCAAGCGCCTCTACAAGCTGCGCTGGCGTATCGAGAATGCGTTCAACAGATTGAAGGACTTCAGGCGCGTCGCCACCCGATACGACAAGCTCGCCCGAAATTACCTCGCCTCCGTCTGCCTTGCAGCCGCCCTCGTCTGGTGGCTCTAATGAGTCTGGACCCTAGCTCCGCCGCTCGGCGGTCCAGGAGCCCGAGCAGGACCCGCCGCGCCAGGAGCCGCCGCCGGTATTGCCGGCAAGCCGTCCATAGCCGGTTGCGCTCTTGTCGCCGCTCGAGACGGTGACCCGCACAGCGCCGCTTGAAGCGACCCGGCCGCTGACGTTCAGCGCGATCGCGCCGCCATTGGCAAGGACGCCGTGATCGATCAGCATCGGATAGCGGTAGCTGGCGATGCAGTCGCCCTTCTTGGTGACGATCGAGACGCTCCAGACGCCGTCATAGCGGGGCATGGCGAAGCCCGGCGTTGCGGTGAGCGCCGCGGATGCGGCAATCAATGCGATGGCGGGCAACCTGGTATGCTTGCGGGAGCAAAACATTGTCGCCTCCGAAATCCTTGCGCAGCCGCTGCGCGGTCCTGCACTCTTTGATCCAGGGAGATACGCTTAACCAGTTCTCCTGTTATCGCTGTCGTACCGGCGAAATGCTTAAATTGAGTTGATGGCCGTCACACAATTGCTCGTTTGGAGTGGGCGGGCCCAGGCGCGGTCGTCCTCAGGCGCTGCCGTCCTTAGTCGCGGTCGTCGCCGTCGGCGTGGTAGGGCTCGTCGTAGCCGTGGCGGCTTGAGTAGAACAACAGCGCCATCAGTCCGCAGCCGATAATCAGCGAAAACACGATGCCGAGGACCATGGCAAGGTAGCCGCTGGCGGGCATCGGCGGGCCGCTGACCGACACCCAGGCGCCGGCTGCAAACCATAACGCCGCCCCAAGGATCACCAGGAGCGGCACAATAATCGCGGCTGTCGTGAGCACACTTAGCTTTCGCTTAGGCATAAACGTGAGATAAGCAGGCGGCCCTTCGGCCGCCAGCCCGGCCTGACGTCGGTGCGCCGCTCTAGCCGCCCTGATGCAGGAAGACGTAGTCGGCGGAGTAGGGGACGCTGCGCAGGACGCCGGCGGTGCTGCAATCCCCCGAGAGCGCCCCGCCGGAGGTGTTGATGCGCTGCACGAGGGTGGCGGCGCTGAGCACGCCGCTGCCGCGCCGCCCGACCACTTCGAGCTTGAGCCAGGCTGCATCGTTTTTGGTCGCGCCCGGTGCGCTGCCGGCAACCTTGCCGGTCACGGTACTGCCGTCGGCGTATTCCCAATTGGGGCCGGCGTAATGCCGGCCGACGGTCTGGCCGTCCAGGATCAGCGTCGCGATCGGTTCGCGGAAGCTCCACGCAAGCTTGCCGTCGCTGCCGGCTTTGCACTGATAAATCTGCGCGCCCTCGGCGTGCAGTGTGACGATCGCCTTGGCATCCGGGGCGGCGATCGTTGCCGGCAACTGCGCCATCGCGGCATCGGCTGCAACGATCAGCATCGCGAACCCGAGTAACGACACGGCAGCGCCGCGCGTTGTCATCGCCATGTCCAGCCCTCACGCCATTGCTGTTGTGGCCATCGCATTTTTCAAATTCTCGTCGACCCTGTCGAGGAAGCCTGTGGTCGAGAGCCATTTCTGGTCCGGGCCGACCAGGAGCGCAAGGTCCTTGGTCATGAAGCCGGATTCCACCGTGGCGACCGTGACGTGCTCCAGCGTGGTGGAGAATCTCGCCAGCTCCGGATTGTTGTCGAGCTTGGCGCGATGGGCGAGCCCGCGGGTCCAGGCGAAGATCGAGGCGATCGAGTTGGTCGAGGTCTCGCGGCCCTTTTCATGCTCGCGGTAATGACGGGTCACGGTGCCGTGCGCGGCTTCCGCTTCGACAATCTTGCCGTCGGGCGTGGTCAATACCGAGGTCATCAGCCCGAGCGAACCGTAGCCTTGCGCCACCGTATCCGACTGCACATCGCCGTCGTAATTCTTGCAGGCCCAGACGTAACCGCCGGACCATTTCAGCGCCGCTGCCACCATGTCATCGATCAGCCGGTGCTCGTAGGTGATCTTCTTCTCGGCGAACCTGTCCTTGAACTCCTTGTCGAACACTTCCTGGAAAATATCCTTAAAGCGGCCGTCGTAGACTTTGATGATGGTGTTCTTGGTCGAGAGATAGAGCGGATAGCCGCGTCCAAGCGCGTAGTTCATCGACGCGCGGGCAAAGTCGTAGATCGAGCTGTCTAGGTTGTACATCGACATGGCGATGCCGGCGCCCGGGAACTGGAACACTTCGCGTTCGATTTCATTGCCGTCATCGCCGACGAAGGTCAGAAACAGCGTGCCCTTGCCGGGGACCTTGAAGTCGGTGGCGCGATATTGATCGCCGTAGGCGTGGCGGCCGATGATGATCGGCTCGGTCCAGCCGGGAACCAGGCGCGGCACGTTCTTGCAGATGATCGGTTCGCGAAAGATCACGCCGCCCAGAATGTTGCGGATGGTGCCGTTCGGCGAGCGGTACATCTCATACAGGTTGAATTCCTTCACCCGTGCCTCGTCCGGGGTGATGGTCGCGCACTTCACCGCGACGCCGACCTTTTTGGTCGCTTCGGCGGCGTCGATGGTGATCTGGTCGCGGGTCTCGTCGCGCTTCTGGATGCCGAGATCGAAATAAAGCAGCGTGATATCGAGATAGGGAAAGATCAGTTTTTCCTTGATCAGCCGCCAGATGATCCTGGTCATCTCGTCGCCGTCCATCTCGACGACAGGGTTGGTGACCTTGATTTTCGCCATAGAGCTTCGATCCCGTTGGAGCGCGGTCTGTTGTGTGCCGGATTGGCAGTGATCGGGCGCGCGCTCGGATGTCGCGACCCACAGCTACGACCGGCTCTATAGCATCGGCTGTATTGCCGCAAAAGCCGCGTTGCGATGTGCACTCACAAAGCTGACATCGCACCGACACGGTCACGGTGCGGGGAAACACCTATCGCCGGCGGGCCGCGCGTCAGAGCGCGGCGATCGCGGTGTTGAACGTAGCACTCGGCCGCATCGCCGCCGATGCCTTGGCGGAATCGGGGAGGTAGTAACCGCCGATGTCGACCGGCTTGCCTTGCGCGCCGATCAGCTCGGCATTGATCTTGGCCTCGTTCTTACTGAGCGTTTCGGCCAGCGGTTTGAAGCGGGCCGCCAGCTCCGCGTCTTTGGTCTGGGCGGCCAGCGCCTCCGCCCAGTACAAAGCGAGGTAAAAATGGCTGCCGCGATTGTCGAGTTCGCCGACCTTGCGCGCCGGAGAGCGGTTGAAAGCGAGGATCTTGCCGATGGCCGCGTCGAGTGTCTCAGCGAGAACCTGCGCTTTGGCGTTCTTGTAGGTCTGCGCCAGATGCTCGAGCGAAGCGCCCAGCGCGAGAAACTCGCCGAGCGAATCCCAGCGCAGGTAGCCTTCTTGTTGGAACTGTTCCACGTGCTTTGGCGCCGAGCCGCCGGCGCCGGTCTCGAAGAGACCGCCACCCGCCATCAGCGGAACGATTGACAGCATCTTGGCCGAGGTACCGAGCTCCATGATCGGAAAAAGGTCGGTCAGATAATCACGCAGCACGTTGCCGGTGACCGAGATCGTGTCCTGCCCTTTGCGAATGCGCTCGAGCGAAAACTTGATCGCTTCGACCGGCGGCAGAATGCGGATGTCGAGCCCCGCGGTGTCCTGATCCTTCAGGTATTTCTCGACTTTGGCGATCACCTGGGCGTCGTGCCCGCGCTTGGCGTCCAGCCAGAACACCGCCGGCGTACCGGTGAGGCGCGCGCGGCGCACGGCAAGCTTGACCCAGTCCTGGATCGGCGCGTCCCGAAGCTCGCACATGCGGAAGATGTCGCCGGTCTCGACCGGACGTTCCAGCAGCACCTTGCCGTCGTCGGCGACGACGCGGACCGTTCCGTCCGCGGGAATTTCAAAGGTCTTGTCGTGCGAGCCGTATTCCTCGGCCTTCTGCGCCATCAAGCCGACGTTGGGAACCGAGCCCATGATCTTCGGGTCGAACGCGCCGTGGGCCTTACAGTCCTCGATGACCGCCTGATACATCGTCGCGTAGCTCCGATCCGGTATCGCGGCGAGGACGTCGTGCAGCTTGCCATCGGCGCCCCACATCCGGCCGGATTCGCGGATCATCGCCGGCATCGAAGCGTCGACGATCACGTCGCTCGGCACGTTGAGGTTGGTGATCCCCTTATCGGAGTTGACCATCGCGAGGCCCGGTCGTTTGGCATATTCGGCGGCGATGTCGGCCTTGATCGCAGCTTTTTCGGCCGTCGGCAGCGTCTCGATCTTTGTCAGCAAATCGCCGAAGCCGTTGTTGAGATTGACCCCGAGACGCTTGAGTGTTGCGGCGTGCTTGTCGATCACATCGGCGAAGAACGTGGACACCGCATGACCGAACACGATGGGATCGGAGATCTTCATCATGGTGGCCTTCACGTGCAGTGAAAACAGCACGCCTTCCTTTTTGGCGGCTTCGATCTGTTCCGCAAAAAAGGCGCGCAGCGCTTTGCGGCTCATCACCGCTGCATCGATGATTTCGCCGACCGAAAGCGGCGTCTTCGCTTTGAGCACCGTGACAGCGCCGTTGGCGCCGACCAGCTCGATGCGGGCGTTGGTCGCCGACGCGACGGTGGTCGACACTTCCGAACCGTAGAAATCGCCCCCCGACATCGACGCTACGTGCGATTTGGAAACCGAACTCCAGGCGCCCATCTTGTGCGGATGGTTGCGGGCATACTGCTTGACCGCGCCAGCCGCGCGTCGGTCGGAATTGCCTTCGCGTAATACCGGGTTGACGACGCTGCCGAACACCTTGCCGTAGCGCGACTTGATTTCCTTTTCGGCGTCCGTTGCCGGGTTATCCGGATAGTCCGGAACGTCGTAGCCCTTGCCTTGCAGTTCCTTAATCGCGGCTTTGAGCTGCGGGATCGAGGCGGAGATGTTCGGCAGCTTCATGATGTTGGCTTCGGGCCGCGTCGCGAGTTCGCCGAGTTCGATGAGTTCGTCGTTGATCCGTTGCGCAGGGGTGAGCTTCTCGGGGAAATTGGCGAGGATGCGACCGGCCAGCGAGATGTCTTTGAGTTCGACAGACACGCCGGCCGCGCCCACGAAGGCTTCGACGATCGGCAGCAGCGAATAGGTCCCGAGCGCCGGGGCTTCGTCGACCTTTGTCCACATGATTTCGAGATCTGCCATGCTTGCACCTCTGGTCGCCGTGCTTGTTTGGGCCGACCGGAAACTGAACTTTGCCGGGCGCGCTGAAATGATTTCTCCCGCTGGCCTTCAAATGAATTGTTCTCGGCGCGGACATCGCGAACCGGGAATTCGACTGACGGGAGTTCGGTGGGCGCCGTATAGCATCCGCATTCCGTTGGTAAAAGCCCTCTGCGCCGAAGCGAATTTCCGGCGGGAGCCGGCGGGTGTTTTCGGCCGGATACATGCCGCCGCTTGACGCCAGCGGCCGGCTTGGGCACGGGCTTGCGTCTTCGGGTCATTTGCCCGCCGAGGAGCGCGCATGCCGGGCGCCGGCACTGACAAGACCAAGAGATGGCGCGCCGGGCCGGCGCCAATCGTCGTGCTGGTCGAACCGCAGCTTGGCGAAAATATCGGCGCTGCGGCGCGCGCCATGGCAAATTTCGGTCTGGAACGGCTGCGTCTGGTCAAGCCGCGGCAGCGCTGGCCGAACGACAAAGCGGTGATGATGGCGGCCGGCGCCGATCGTATTCTCGACGGTGCAGTCGTCTATGACAGCCTTGAAGCGGCGATCGCCGACTGCGCCTTCGTATTGGCGACGACCGCACGCGCCCATGACCAGGCCAAGCCGGTCGTCGGCGCGGCCGAAGCCGCGGCCGAAATCGCAGATCATGTGGCGGCCGGCGAAACCGTCGCCATTGTGTTCGGCCGCGAGCGCAACGGGCTTGAGAACGATGAAGTTGCGCTCGCCGATCGCATTCTTACCTTGCCGGTCAACCCGGCCTTCGCCTCGCTCAATCTGGCGCAGGCGGTCGTCGTTGTGGCCTATGAATGGTTCAAGCTTGCGACGGGCGGCAAGCTCCCCTTCGCAATGCCGCAAAAATCCGCGCCCGCGGCGAAGGAGCAGCTCCTCGCGTTTTTCGCTTCGCTCGAGCGCGAGTTGGAAAAAGTGGAGTTCTTCCGGCCCCCCGACAAGCGCGACACCATGCAGATCAACCTGCGCAACATTTTTACCCGCATGCAGCCGACGCAGCAGGACATTCAGACGCTGCACGGCGTGATCATGGCGATCGCCGAGGGCCGCAAGGGGCCGGCGCGGGGCGGCGTGCTCGACGGCGAGGAAGCTGCGCTGTTGCGGGCGCTGCTGGCCGAGCACGGCGGCGGCCGGGTGCCGAACGAGCGCGGTCCGGTGCGCGGGCTGTCGCGGCTGTTGCGCCGCAATCCGACCGAGGCCGAGCGCGCGCTGTGGCAGGCGCTGGTCAACGACCGCCGCTTCGCCGGCCGCGGCTTCAAACGGCAGACGCCGATCGGTCCGCATATCTGCGATTTTGTCTCGTTCTCGTTGCGCGTCGTCGTCGATCTCGTGCCGACGAAGGAAGAGCGATCCGCCGCGGAGTTGCGCGCGCAGAGGCGCGCCTGGCTCGCTGAACGGGCGTACGCAATCGTTGAGGTGACGGTGGGTGAGGTCGAGGCCGATGTCGGCGCGGTGCTCGATCGCTTGGCGGCGAAGCTTGCGACGACTGTCCCGAAACCGGTCGCTCAACCGACTATCGACAACTTGAAATAATTTCTTACGTCGTTGCCAATCCGTCGGCGTTAGCGTGGCGCCGAACGGCAAAGATATTTGCCAGGCGATATTTGCCAAGGATCGTCGCTATGAAGAATCTGCTTACGCTGGCTTCACTGGCTGCAGTGTTCGCCACCGCCGCGTCGGCGCAGACCATCGTGGTCAAGCCCAACGAGCCGCGGCCGATCGGACCGATCGTCGCCGAGCAGGTGCGCGTCTCCATCGCCGTCAACATGTTCGTGGCGGCGCCGAACGACGAAAGCGAGCAGGCGCTCAAGGCCCAGGAAGATGGACGGCGGCTAGTCTACAACGTGGCCGCGCGGGAGTGCGACGTACTGCGCGATATGCTGGCCAAGGATTGCCGGCTCGATTCGGTCAACATCAACGTCCAGCGTGTGAACGCCGGTCAGAATTTCAATCGGCCAAGAGGCGACGGGTTCAATATCAACGGCAATGTCACGTTCCGCGTCGTGCCGAAGTGATGAGGCTGTTCAGCTCGCCTTAAGCACTTTCAGCGCCGCGGCAATGCCGGCGCGCAGCATCGCAATATCGCTCATCACCGCCAGGAAACGGACGCCACGCTGGTCCAGCGCCGCGGCGCGCTCAGCCGTATGGCAAAACGCGCCAGGGATTTTTCCGGCTTTTTGCGCGGCAGCGACCATGCGGTCGAGTGCGCGATCGACCTCCTTCGCCGTCGGGTCGAGGCTTTTGCCGTCGGAGAGCGCTATCGAAAGGTCGGATGGGCCGAGGAACAGTCCGTCGATGCCCGGCGTGTCGACGATCGCTTCGAGGTTGTCGAGCGCAGTGCGGGTCTCGATCATCGCGAGCGTAATCACATGATCGTTGGCTTCACGCAGGTAGACCGACTGATCGGGAAGCCCGGCGAGCGCGGTCACCCGATGCGGGCCCCAGCTTCGCTCGCCGATTGGCGGATATTTGGCGGAGGCAGCGAACGCGCGCGCATCCGCAGCGGTGTTGATCATCGGCGCGATGAGGCCTTCAGCGCCGAAATCGAGCACGCGGGACGCCAGCGCAAAATCGCCGACCGGCACGCGTACGACCGGCGCTGACCCGCTTTGCCGCACGGCAGCGATGCCGGTGAGCATCGAGGCGACGTCCCACAAGCCGTGCTGACCTTCGATCGTCACCGCCGCAAAGCCTTCGCGGCCGAGCGTTTCAGCGACGAGCGGGTAGGGCAGGCTGCACCAGCCGCTGAGTATCGTTTCTCCGGCGCGGAGCCGGCGAGCAAGGCTGAATGCGGGTATGGCCATGATGCCTGTTGCGCAACGTTTTGAGGAGAATGAACGGCTCGCCGCCGGGGCTAATTGCCGGCCTTGATGTCGGTGATCGCCTTTTCCATCAGCTCGGTCATGATGCGACCGATCTGGTGGTCCGATTGTGCGACTCCCTTGGCGGCGAAATCCTTATGGATTTTGCCGAGCACGTCATGCACGCCGGCTTCGACGTCGCTCATCACCAAAGACTTGGCGTAGTTCTCCGCTTCGGCGCTGGAAAGACCGAGCTGTTCCGCGGCCCAGAGGCCTAAAAGCTTGTTGCGGCGCGCGGTGGCCTTGAAGCGAAGCTCCTCGTCGTGCGCAAATTGCTGCTCGAAGCCTTCTTCGCGCTTGTCAAACGTAGTCATGCCGTTGCGTCCTGATGCGTTACATGGAACTGGCAGAAGCGTTGCCGCCTTGCATATCGAGGGTGGCCCGTCAAGGCAACCGGGCGCCGCACGAAACATCGACGTTGCGGTCGGGGCAGCGCGGGTCTATGTCGATTGTACTCCGCGTCGCGTTCAGCTAGCTTTTCGTTCGCGGAGGGGCAGTGTTTGAGTCGCAAGCCCTCTGCCGCCGCCGCGGACCTCGACACGAGAACTGGAGCCACGGCATTCGATGGATTTCACCAAGCCACGGTATACTCCGATGAGCCGCCGTCGCCGCATCTACGAAGGCAAGGCGAAGGTCCTTTATGAAGGACCCGAGCCGGGAACTCTGATCCAGCACTTCAAGGACGATGCGACCGCCTTCAACGCCAAGAAGCACCAGGTGATCGAAGGTAAGGGGGTCCTGAACAACCGGATCTCCGAATACGTCTTTCAGCACCTCAACGACATCGGAGTGCCGACGCACTTTATCCGCCGGCTCAACATGCGCGAGCAGCTCATTCGCGAGGTCGAGATCATTCCGCTCGAAGTCGTGGTGCGTAATGTTGCGGCGGGTTCGCTGTCGCAGCGGCTCGGCATCGAGGAAGGTACGCAACTGCCGCGCTCGATCATCGAGTTCTACTACAAGAACGATCAGCTCAACGATCCGATGGTTTCGGAAGAGCACGTCACCGCGTTCGGCTGGGCGACGCCGCAGGAAATCGACGACATCATGTCGCTCGCCATCCGTGTCAATGACTTCCTCTCCGGGCTGTTCCTCGGCGTCGGTATCCGTCTGGTCGACTTCAAGATGGAAACCGGCCGGCTCTGGGAAAACGATCTGATGCGGATCGTCGTCGCCGACGAGATTTCCCCGGATTCCTGCCGGCTGTGGGACATCAAGTCGAACGAGAAGCTCGACAAGGATCGGTTCCGGCGCGACCTCGGCGGCCTGGTCGAGGCCTATACCGAAGTCGCCAAGCGGCTCGGCATCATGAGCGAAGGCGAGCGGCCGCAAGGCGCCGGCCCGGTGCTCGTCAAGGGCTGAGCGCGGAGTCCGCGTCGTGGGCGTCCCAACGATCAAGACTGGCCCGATGACGGTGGAGGAATATTTTTCCTTCACCGAGACGCGCCCCGACAATGAGAAATGGGAGTTGATCGACGGGGAGCCGATCTTGAATGCGTCGCCCAGCGGTCTGCATCAGCGGATCCTTTGGAATCTTGCTATCCTTCTTGGAACGCTCGAGCGGCAGCATACGCGTTCTTGGGAGGCAATTCCGGGTATCGGCGTGAGGGTGTCGGATACGAGCTTACCGGAGCCCGATGTTTTTATTCTGCCTGCTGGAACGGTGAGACGTGATCCCTATAGCCGAGAAACACGGGACGTGCTTGTCGCCTTTGAAATTCTCTCTCCCTCCACAGTCGAGCGTGACCTGCGCTGGAAGCGGACAGCGTATACGAGTTTGCCTTCACTCACCCACTATATCGTGATCGCACAGGACGCGATTGACGTGGTCGTATTTGCTCGCGACGCAGGGTTCGCGGAGCGGCATGTTCGCTCAGACGAGGAATCGCTCGAATTGTCGCTCGGCATTTCGTTGCCACTGTCGGAAATCTATCGCGATACCGGCTTGAAATAAATTCGCACAGCCTTCGGGCAGGCGGTGGTTGCGGGCGCGGCGACTCATGCCTATTCAAGGGGGCGAGGGTGGAGCCTCGATCATGAAAGCCCGTGTCTTCGTCACGCTCAAATCCGGCATCCTCGATCCGCAGGGCAAGGCCATCGAAGGCGCGCTGCGCTCACTCGGGTTGAGCGGGGTCGCCAGCGTCCGCCAGGGCAAAGTGTTCGACATCGAGATTGAAGGCGCTGACCGCGCCGGCACCGAGGCCACGCTCAGGAGCGCTGCGGAGAAACTCCTCGCCAACACCGTGATCGAGAATTACCGCGTCGAAGTCACCGGATAATGGTGCCCGCACCAGGATCGCTATGAAGTCGGCCGTACTCGTCTTTCCGGGCATCAATCGCGAGCGCGACATGGCGCGGGCGCTGCGGCTGATCTCGGGACGGGAACCGGCGATGGTCTGGCATGCCGAAACCGCGCTGCCGCCCGGCACCGATCTCGTCGTCATTCCCGGCGGTTTTTCCTATGGCGATTACCTGCGCTGCGGTGCGATTGCGGCGCGCGCGCCGATCATGGCAGCGGTAGCCGCGTTCGCCCAACAAGGCGGTCTTGTGCTCGCCGTGTGCAACGGATTCCAAATCGCGTGCGAGGCCGGGCTTCTTCCCGGCGTGTTGATGCGTAACACGCAACTGCGCTTTATCTGCCGCGACGTCTACCTGCGCGTGGAACGCTCCGACACGCCGTTCACCCGCGGCTATAACGCCGGCCAGGTCATCCGCGTCCCGGTGGCGCACGGCGAGGGCAACTACATCGCCGACGGCGAAACTATTGCGCGCCTCGAGGGCGAGGGCAGGGTGCTGTTCCGTTATTCGTCGTCCGACGGCATGGTCGATCCGGACTGGAACCACAACGGTGCCATGAACGCCATCGCCGGCATCATCAACGAGCGCGGCAACGTGCTCGGCATGATGCCGCACCCCGAAAACCACGTCGAAGCGTCGATGGGCCGGACCGATGGGCTCGGCTTGTTCGCCGGACTGGTGGATCATTTCAAAGTGGCGGCGTGAGCGTGGCGAGACCGGCCGTGGGTTTCGGTTTAGATTTAGCAGGCTATGGCCGAGGAAAAACATCGCTGGCGGCCATAGTACCCAAGGGCGACGCCGCAGATATTACCCTCCTCCTCAAATCCGTGTTTTCACCGAAGCGCAAATTTGACCTAAATGAACCCCTTGCAGATGTCGTTACGGAGGAAATTCAAACTCTCCGAAAGTGTTTAGAATTCGGGCCGGTCGCGGTGGACGTGCCTATTCATCTTCAGAACCTTCGGGAGCCCAAATCCTCGAAACGTCCTTGGCAACTTCCTTTGCGTCCAGTCGACAAGGCACTCAGTGCGCTAGCGCCACTGGCATCTTTGATTAGCGCACCGGTCGCTAGATTTAGGCAAATTATGGAGGAAGGACAATTTCGTCTCGCGACGCCGCGCCAGCACGTGGCGGTGCGAGAAAATCCGGTTTTTGAAACCTATCCCAAGGGCACGCTTAGACTTTGGTGGGGTGATAACGATGAAGATGTGGATTCGTACAAAAGCAAAGATAAGCAGAAAGCTGCGCGCGCCTGCGAAAGTATTTGTTCGCGCCTGAACATTCGACTGACCGACGCGACGGAAGAACTCACTGACGACGACCTTGATGCAATCTTGTGTTCGCTGGCTGCAGTTTCAAACGAGAGCGAACAGTGGACAGAAGACGATTTGAAGCGGCGGCTCAGAGATCGCTTTGGAGCAGGCCGGCACGGGTTATCTGAGCAGGATGTCGCCAGCATGTGCCTTCCCGACGGCTATCGTATTTTGAAATTGCCTATTCCACTTGGGGAACTCAAAGTGCGTGCCAAATCATTCTCGGATTGGATCGCGGCCGCAGCTTGAAATGATGGCTTCAAACGAACCTGCCATTACTCCCGAACTCATTGCTCAGCACGGACTGAGGCCGGACGAGTATGAGCTCATTCTCAAACTCATCGGCCGCACGCCGAGCTTCACCGAACTCGGCATTTTTTCGGCGATGTGGAACGAGCACTGCTCGTACAAATCATCGAAGATTCATCTGCGCACACTGCCGACCAAGGCGCCGTGGGTGATCCAGGGGCCAGGCGAAAACGCCGGCGTCATCGATATCAGCGACGGGCTCGCGGTCGTGTTCAAGATGGAGAGCCACAACCACCCGAGCTATATCGAGCCCTATCAGGGAGCGGCGACCGGCGTCGGCGGCATTTTGCGCGACGTGTTCACTATGGGTGCGCGGCCGATCGCCTGTCTCAACGCGTTGTCGTTCGGCGATCCAAAGAATCCAAAGACGCGCCAGCTCGTGTCGGGCGTCGTCGCGGGCATCGGCGGCTATGGCAATTCGTTCGGCGTGCCGACGGTCGGTGGCGAAGTTCGATTTCATCGCCGCTACGACGGTAATTGCCTGGTCAACGCCATGGCCGTCGGCATCGCCGAAAAGGACAAGATTTTCTATTCCGCCGCATCGGGCGTCGGCATGCCGATCGTCTATCTCGGCTCCAAGACCGGACGCGACGGCATCCATGGCGCCACCATGGCGTCGGCGGAGTTTGGCGCCGACGCCGAGGAGAAACGGCCGACCGTGCAGGTCGGCGATCCGTTCTCGGAAAAGCTCCTGCTTGAGGCCTGTCTCGAAATCATGGCCAAGGGCTGCGTCATCGCCATTCAGGATATGGGCGCGGCGGGCTTAACCTGCTCCGCGGTCGAGATGGGCGCCAAAGGCGATCTCGGAGTCAGGCTTGATCTCGACCGCGTGCCGTGCCGCGAGACCGGCATGAGCGCCTACGAAATGATGCTGTCGGAGAGCCAGGAGCGCATGCTCATGGTGCTCAAGCCGGATAAGGAGAAAGAAGCCGAAGCGATCTTTCGCAAATGGGGACTGGATTTTGCCGTGGTCGGCGAGACCACCCCGACCAAGCGCTTTTTGATCGAGCATGGCGGCTCCGTCATGGCCGACTTGCCGATCAAGGAACTCGGCGACGAGGCGCCGCTCTATGATCGCCCATTCGTTGCGAGCGCGCGATTGCCGGTAATTGACCCGGCTTCAGTGAGCCCGCCGATCAGCGTTGCTGATGCCTTGGAGAAGCTCATCGGTTCGCCCGATCTGTGTTCCAAACGCTGGGTATTCGAGCAATACGACCACGTCATCCTGGGCAATACTGTGCAGCGGCCGGGTGGTGATGCCGCGGTCGTGCGGATCGAAGAAAGCCCGAAAGCGCTGGCGCTCACCTCCGATGTCACCCCGCGCTATTGCGAGGCCGATCCGTTCGAGGGCGGCAAGCAAGCGGTGGCGGAAGCCTGGCGTAATCTCACGGCAGTCGGCGCGCGCCCGCTGGCGCTGACCGACAATCTCAATTTCGGCAACCCGGAGCGACCAGAGATCATGGGGCAGCTGGTCGGCTGCATTCGCGGCATTGGCGAAGCCGCCCGCGCGCTCGATTTCCCGATCGTCTCCGGCAACGTGTCGCTCTACAACGAGACCAACGGCAAGGCGATCCTGCCGACGCCGACCATCGGCGGCGTCGGCATTCTTGATGACTTCACCAGATCGATGACGCTCGCGTTCAAGACCGAGGGCGAGGCGATCCTGCTCGTAGGCGAAACGCGAGGCTGGCTCGGCCAATCGCTTTATCTGCGCGAAGTGTGCAGGCGGGAGGAGGGCGCGCCGCCTCCGGTCGATCTTGCCGCCGAGCGCCGTTACGGCGACTTTGTCCGCGCGCTGATCGGCGACGATCTGGTGACGGCGGCGCACGATGTCTCCGACGGCGGGCTTCTGATCGCGCTCGCCGAGATGGCGATGGCATCGCGGCTTGGCGCCGTACTCGAGGCGCCTTTGGGCGTACCCGCGCACGCATTCTGGTTCGGCGAGGATCAGGCGCGCTATGTCATCACGGCGAAAGACGCCGACCGGATTATGCAACTCGCCAAAACGGCCGCGGTGCCCATCATGCGTCTTGGTGCGACCGGCGGGCGGGTCCTCGCCTTTGGCGATGAGCGGCCTTTGCCGATCGCCGATCTTCTCAGGCGCTTCGAAGAATGGCTGCCCGCTTATATGGCCGGCTCCCACTGAGCGGCTGCCCATCCGCGCGAGCGGATAGGCATTTGGGCATACCGGGGCCAACGATCTGCGGGTTGTGAGATGGTTCCGGTTATAAGAAGGTGCGCGTCCCAGGGAGGCAATCGCAGATGAAACGCAGCACCGATCGTATCCTCACCACTCACTCCGGCAGCCTGTCGCGGCCGGCCGACCTCATTGCGCTGAACCGGGCGCGCGCGGAGGGAAAAAAGGTCGACGACGCCACCTATGCCAGGTGCCTGGGCGCCGCCGTTGCCGACGTCGTGCGCAAGCAGCGTGAACTGGGCGTCGACATTCCGGATGACGGCGAATTCGGCAAGCCGATGGCATCAAACTATGACTACGGCGTCTGGTGGAATTACGCCTTCGCGCGCATGGAAGGCTTCGTGCCGGCGGATTCCGTTCCCCAATCGCAGCACAAAAAGTCCAGCGTCGCCGACATGGCGCTGACGACGATGCCCAATCGGCGCGACTGGCAGAAATTCAAGGATTTTTATCAAGACCCGGAATCGACCGGCACTTTGTTGGGCAGCGCGGCGCGGCGGGGTACGCGTCGTCCGGTTTGTGCCGCGCCGATCAAATATGTCGGCCACGCCGCGATCGCTGCAGACATCGCCAATCTGAAACAGGCGATGGCGGCGGCCGGTGCGGAAGAAGGCTTCATGTGTTCGATCGGGCCGGGCAGCTTCGCCCGCGGCGAAGACCTCTTCTATAAGACCGAGGAAGAGTTTGTGTTCGCCGCCGCCGATGCCATGCACGAAGAATATAAGGCGATCGTCGATGCCGGGATCGTGCTGCAGATCGACGATCCGAGCCTGCCGGACAACTGGGACATGATCAACCCTGAACCGCCGCTTGGCGAATTCAAAAAATTCGAGCAGGTGCGTATCGATGCGCTCAATCACGCTTTGCGGGGTTTGCCGGCCGACCGCATCCGCTTTCACATCTGCTGGGGCAGTTGGCACGGGCCGCACACCACCGACATTCCGCTGCAGGACATCGTCGACCTCGTACTCCGCGTCAATGCCGCCGCCTATTCGGTGGAAGCGGGCAACGTCCGCCATGAGCATGAATGGCGCGTCTGGAAAGACGTAAAGCTCCCCGACGGCAAGCTGCTCATCCCCGGCGTCGTCAGCCACGCCACCAATATCGTCGAGCACCCGCAGGTCGTCGCCGACCGCATCGTGCGCTACGCCAACATTGTCGGTCGGGAGAACGTGATCGCCGGAACCGATTGCGGCTTTGGCGGCCGCATCCACCCGCAAATCGCCTGGGCGAAACTTGAGGCTTTGGCGGCCGGCGCCCGGCTCGCGACCAAGGAACTCTGGCACTAAGGAAGCCGCGGCGCCGCGCGGGCTTCCCTGCGGACGGGTGAATCTGTTAAGCCGCCCCAACGCGCTCGGGGCGGTAAGGAGACGGCCATGGCTATGGCTGCCGGCGATATCGAGCGGCTGATCCGGGCCAGCATTCCGGACGCCCAGGTGACCATCCGCGACCTTGCGGGGGACGGCGACCATTACGCCGCGACGGTCATTGCCGAGTCCTTTCGTGGCAAGTCGCGCGTTCAGCAGCACCAGATCGTCTATGCGGCGCTCAAGGGCGAAATGGGCGGCAAACTGCACGCGCTTGCGCTGCAGACCGGTATTCCGGAGGCGTGATTCGGAGGCGAGGGAAGGGGCCGGCGGTGGTCCTCTTTCCTAGGCTATCCTCTTCATGGAAATCCTTGCCACAATTAGGCGAGAGTCCGCCGTATTCGTTGCTTGGCTGGATCGATTGGCCAAATTGACTATCCGAAAATTCCCGACTTGGGCTTTGCCGCCATTTTAAATTACATATATTGGGCTTTGAGAGCGACGAGAGTCGGCGCCACGGCGTTCCGACCGCAACAAGGAAGACCGCGATGTCCATCGAGCAATTCATCGACAACGAGGTGAAGGCAAACGACGTGGTGCTGTTCATGAAAGGCACGCCGCAATTCCCGATGTGCGGGTTCTCCGGACAGGTCGTCCAGATCCTGGACTATATCGGCGTTCCCTATAAGGGGCTCAACGTGCTCGAGAACGACGATTTGCGCGGGGGTATCAAAAATTACTCCAACTGGCCGACCATTCCGCAGCTCTACGTCAAGGGCGAATTCGTCGGCGGCTGCGACATCATCCGCGAAATGTTCCAGGCCGGCGAGCTGCAATCGCTGCTCAAGGAAAAAGGCATTGCGCTCAAGGAGAGCGCGCAGGTCTGAGCGCACCAGTCTGTGCGCACTGCCGAGACAATCCAAAATGATGATGGCCGGGCTTGCCCCGGCCATTTCATTTAGTGGCCGGCGTCAAAGCGCGCTCAGCGCATGCGATTGGCGATCAGGAATACCAGCGCCAGAACGATGGCAAGCCCGACCAGAGTCTGGGAGGGCACGGCGGCGGCGAATTTCATGACGTTGTCGGCGACGCCGGAAACAAACACCCCCGAATTGGCGCCGAGGATCAGATACAACAGCATGACGGCGAGCACCGTCAAGAATCCGATTTCGACGAACGCCCACAGGTATTGTTTGGCTTTTTGCAGGTAGTCCAGCATCGCACGCCCTCACGAACGCCTCGCTTCAGCTCGAAGCGTTCAACCAATTACCGAGCGGGATTTCATTCAAGGCGTTGGGTGGGAGCTTCCTCGCCACCCAACGTTATCACCCCCTGTGCTGTGGCTCAGCTGCGGCGCTAGGCCATCCGCCGCGAAGAGAACAGCCAGATGATCACGCCAAGCGCGATCAGCCCGACCAGGCCGGCGTCGCCCAGGCTCTTGACCAGAGCCATGATGTTACCAGTGACGTTGCCGAAGAACGGCAAATTTGCTCCGACAAGAAGCGCGGCAACGATTGCCAACGCCAGCAGCATCAGCCCGATTTCCGTCAGAGCGCCGATCCAGCTTTTTACCTTTCCTAACGCATCCATGTACGTTCTCCCCTTATGTTTGTTAAGCAGCCCCGTGCGAACGCATTCACGACAGATGCACAGCTCGCGGCCGAAACCTACGCGGGAGAACCTGATTGTTCAAGTTGCGACCAAAAAAGTAGTGCATAAGATGCGTGCTGCGCTGCATTGCGGCAATTGCCGCAGTGCAGCACAGTCAACTTTGAAATCGGAAAATCAAAGAAGCCTAGTCGCGCTACGTTTGCCTAGCGCGAGTAGTATTCAACGACGAGATGCGGCTCCATCACGACCGGATACGGCACCTCGCCAATCAGCGGCACGCGTGAAAGCTTCGCTGTCATCTTCGAATGATCGACTTCGACGTAATCCGGTACGTCGCGCTCGGCGAGTGCCGTCGCTTCAAGCACAAGGGCCAACTGCTTCGACTTGTCTTTGACCTCAATGAGATCGCCGACCTTTACCCGGAAGCTCGGGATCGTAACCCGCCGCCCATTCACTTTGACGTGGCCGTGGTTGACGAACTGCCGCGCGGCAAACACGGTCGGCACGAACTTGGCACGATAGATCATGGTGTCCAGCCGTCGCTCAAGAAGCCCGATCATGTGGGCGCCGGTGTCGCCTTTAAGCCGCCGCGCTTCTTCGTAGATGCCGCGGAAATGCCGCTCGGACATGTTGGCGTAATAGCCTTTGAGCTTCTGCTTGGCGCGAAGCTGCACGCCGTAGTCGGAGAGCTTGCCTTTGCGGCGCTGGCCGTGCTGGCCCGGGCCGTATTCGCGTTTGTTAATCGGTGACTTCGGGCGGCCCCAGATATTCTGGCCCAGCCGGCGGTCAATCTTGTACTTCGCCTCATGGCGCTTGGTCATTCGCGTCCTCGCTGACGTTGCTGCGGCATGATCCCGTCCGAAAGCCGGAATAGCTTCTCAGACCCATGCCGCGTGGCTGAGGATCGCGCCCTCCTCTGTTGCTCTCCTCCCCTCGGGAAGGCGAGAAACCGACAGGTTTTGCCGCCGAAGCGCCGGCGCAAACCGCGGGTCGCGAAACACAGCGCGGGCCCAGTGGGCCGGCGCCGCGCGGGGTATTTAGGTGCAAACCGCCGCAGTGTCAAACCTGCGGGTGTGCCGGCTTTATTGGCTGGCAAAGTGCCGCTGCCGCATCGCCCGCAGCGCGGTTATGGCGAGCAGCGCGGTTACGGCGTCGAGCACGGCGACGATGACAAACACCGCCGTCCAGCTTCCGGTCGTTTGCTTGAGAAACGCCGCCGCCGGCCCACCGAGGATCGAGCCGATGCCCTGGGCGATATAGAGGAAGCCGTAGTTGGTCGCCGCGTATTTCGGCCCAAACGTGTCGGTCAACGTCGAGGGAAACAGCGAGAAGATTTCGCCCCAGCCGAAGAATACAAGCCCAGTCAGCACCACGAAGAGCGCCGGCTGATTGATGAACGCAAACAGGATCAGGATGGCGACTGCTTCGAGCGAGAAGGCGAGCGCCATGGTGGCCTCGCGGCCAATGTGATCGGAGACCCAACCGAAAAATGGCCGGGTCAGCCCGTTGGTGACGCGCGACAGCGTCAGCGACAACGGCAGGGCTGCCATGCCGAGGACCAGCATTTCGGCAACGCCGAATTCCTTGGCGAACGGCCCGACGTTGGAGACGACCATCAGGCCCGAGGTCGACATCATGCTCATCATCAGGAACAGGAGATAGAAGACCGGGGTTTGCAGCATCTCGCGCGGCGAATAGCTGCGGCGGGTCTGTTGGGTGGCAAGCGCGGCGGCCGCGGCGCCGGGAACGTGATAATTTTCGGGTGGAACGCGCAGCCACTGCGCAGCGAGAATGCCGATCACGCCCTGGATGATGCCCCAGACGACAAGCGTCTGCCCGTAGCCGGCGCTTTTGATCATGCTGTCGATGGGAAAGCTGGTGAAAACGGCACCGAAGCCGTAGCCCGCCGCGGCAAGCCCGGTGGCCAGTCCGCGCCGGTCGGGAAACCAGCGCACCATCAAGCCGATGATGCCGACGTAAATGATGCCGGTGCCGATTCCGCCGAGCACGCCGTAGGTGAAATAGAGCGCCCAGAGGTTATCCACATTTGCGGAGGCGACCCAGCTGCCGCCTGAGAGCAACGCGCCGATGGCGATCAGCAGGCGCGGACCGAAGCGGTCGACCAGATAGGCTTGAAACGGCGACAGCCACGTTTGCAGGATGATCAGGAGCGAGAACGTCCACTGCAATTGCGCCAGCGTCGTACCGAGCTTTTGATTGAGCGGGCCGGTGAACAGCGTCCAGACATATTGCGGGCTGGAGATCGCCATCATGGCGATGATGCCGAGGAGCAACTGGTTCCAGCGATTGAGATACCAGGCAGTGCCCTCAGATTGTACGGCGGCAGTCATGGTCGCAGCCTCGCGCCCCGGCGAGATCAGGAAGCGAAAAGGGTAGCGTTGGCGCAACCTGGC
Source organism: uncultured Alphaproteobacteria bacterium (assembly GCA_963791955.1). Lineage (GTDB taxonomy): Bacteria > Pseudomonadota > Alphaproteobacteria > Rhizobiales > Xanthobacteraceae > BOG-931. The sequence continues at coordinate 474,075 of CAWBUO010000006.1, read as the reverse complement.
GACAAGCGAGCGAGGCAGCAAGCGCGTTCAGTTGGCGCCGGTCGAAGCCGTCTGCCCGGAATGGATGCCGAACCGCGCCAGCGCTGCTGCCGGCGGAAGGCCTGATGTGAAGATGGCGCGCGTGGCGCCGGCACGCTTCGCTGAAGGCGCAGTACCAAGAAGATCGCCGACACGCCGCGCGATTGCCGGCGCCGGATCGAGAAACGCGACCGGCCAAGGGGCGAGCTGCCGCAAGCGATCAATCAGCAATGGATAATGAGTGCAGGCCAGCACGACCGTATCCGTCCGCGCGCCATCGTCGCGGAAGCACGGCGCGATTTCGGCGTAAATCGCTGCATCGCTGACAGGCGTGCCGGCAAGCTCGGCCTCGGCGTAGCCGGCGAGGGTTTTTGATCCGACCAGTGCCACCCGGCAATCGCCGGCATAGTCCCGGATCAACGCGCGGGTATATTCGCGCGCGACCGTTGCCTCGGTGCCGAGCACGGCAATATGCCGGCTGATGGAGTTCGCGCAGGCGGGCTTGATTGCCGGTACGGTGCCGACGAACGGCAGCGAGATTTGTTTTCGCAGTTCGGGCAGCACGATGGTCGAAGCGGTGTTGCAGGCGATGACGACGAGATCGGGACGATGCGCCGCGATCAAGTCTTCCAGCAGCGCGACGACCCGGGCGACCAGTGCGGGTTCGGCCATTGCTCCATAGGGAAAGGCGGCATCGTCGGCGACGTAAATGAAATCGGCCCCAGGGCGCGCTGCAACGATCTCGCGATAGACCGTGAGTCCACCGAGCCCGGAGTCAAACACCAGAATCGTTTCGTGAGCCGCCATCGGGCGAGTCATGACACGACAAATCGGCAGCCGGCAATGACGGGTCGGCAAGCGCGGCGCGGTGCTTGACTGAGCAGAGTTAACGCCACCGTTCAGCCGAAAACGCGGCGGAAAATGGTGTCGACCTGCGCGAAATGAAAATCGAGGTCGAAATTGGCGGCGAGCTCTTTTTCGGTAAGATATTTGCCGACTTCAGCATCCGCCTTGAGCAGCGCGAAAAAATCGCCTTCGCCACGCCAGGTTTTCATGGCGTTGCGCTGGACCATTGCGTAGGCATCTTCGCGCGTCACGCCCTCTTGCGTTAGCGCCAGCAGCACGCGCTGGGAATGAACCAGACCACCGAGCCGGTCGAGGTTTTTGCGCATGTTGTCCGGATAGACAATCAGCTTGTCGATGAGTCCGGCGAGGCGATTGAGCGCGAAATCGAGCGTCACCGTGGCGTCGGGTCCGATCATACGCTCCACCGAGGAGTGCGAGATGTCGCGCTCGTGCCAGAGCGCGACATCTTCCAGCGCCGGCGTCACATAGGCACGGACCATGCGCGCAAGGCCGACCAAGTTCTCCGACAGCACCGGGTTGCGCTTGTGCGGCATGGCGGAGGAGCCCTTCTGCCCCTCCGAGAAATACTCTTCCGCCTCCAGAACTTCGGTGCGCTGCAAATGGCGGATTTCAGTCGCCAGCCGTTCGATCGAGGAGGCCACGACGCCGAGCGTGGCGAAATACATGGCGTGGCGATCACGCGGGATGACCTGGGTCGAGATCGGCTCGACCCTCAGTCCCATCTTCTCCGCCACATAAGCCTCGACGCGCGGATCGACCTGCGCGAACGTGCCGACCGCGCCGGAGATCGCGCAGGTTGCCACTTCGCTGCGCGCCGCCGTCAGGCGCGCCTTGGCGCGCGCGAACTCTGCATAGGCATAGGCGAGTTTCAGCCCAAACGTCGTCGGCTCGGCATGAATGCCGTGCGAGCGGCCGATGGTCGGCGTGAACTTGTATTCGAGCGCGCGGCGCTTGAGCGCGACGTTGAGTTTTTCGACGTCGGCGATGAGGAGGTCGGCGGCGCGAACAAGCTGGACGTTGAGGCAGGTGTCGAGCACATCCGACGACGTCATGCCCTGGTGCACGAAACGTGCTTCGGGCCCGACGATTTCGGCCAAATGGGTAAGAAAGGCGACCACGTCGTGCTTGGTCTCGCGCTCGATTTCCTCGATGCGCGCGATGTCGAATTTGGCGTCCTTGGCCTTAGTCCAGATTTTTGCCGCCGCGGCCTTAGGGATGATCCCAAGCTCGGCCATGGCGTCGGCGGCATGAGCCTCGATCTCAAACCAGATGCGAAAGCGCGTCTCCGGCGACCAGATCGCCGCCATTTCAGGGCTGGTGTAACGCGGGATCATTCGCGGTTTTGATAAGCTCGATGACGGTGCATCGCGGCCGTTAACGCGTGATGGTCCGCAATTTCAAAGCCCGTCGTTCTCATCATTACCCAGCATGTTTCCGGATCAATGCGTCCGTCTCTCACGCCGCAAAACGGGCGCGGTCGTGCGGCTGCCGGTAGTCGACCGGCGTGCCTTTTGGAATGATGCCGGTCGGATTGACGCGCGTGATCGAGTAATAGCCCATGACGTAATAGCGCGGCTTGACCGTCTCGGCGACGCCAGGCACGGCGTAGAGTTCGCGCATGTAGTTCAGGATATTGGGATAGTCGGCAATTCGTTGTTTGTTGCATTTGAACAGCGAGAAATAAGCGACATCGAAGCGCACCAGCGTCGGGAACAGCCGCCAGTCGGCCTCGGTGATCTGATTGCCGACCAGATAACGCTGGCGTGCAAGCCGCGCGTCGATCTCGTCGAGTGTGGCGAACAGCGCATCGTAGGCTTCATTGTAAGCGGCTTGCGAGCGGGCAAAGCCGCAGCGATAGACGCCGTTGTTGACGTTGGCATAGACCTGCGCGTTGATGTGATCGATGTCGGCGCGCAGATGCGGCGGATAGAAATCCGTCGGGTCGGCGCCGATACCGGCGAACTCGGAATTAAGCATCCGGATGATCTCGGAGGATTTGTTGTTGACGACCTGCTTGGTCTTTTTGTCCCACAAGGTCGGCACCGTGACCTTGCCGGCATAGTGTGGATTGCTCGCGCTATAAGCCTGATGCAGGTAGTGGAAGCCGTTGACGCGGTCCGGCGGGCAATCGGGAAATGCCGCGTTGTCCTCGAACGTCCAGCCTTCCCGGCGCAAGCCGGGCACGGCGATCGCCACGCTGATCGCGCCGGTGAGCTTCTTTAGCGCCAGATAGATCTGCGTGCGATGCGCCCACGGGCAGGTATAGGCGACGTAGAGATGATAGCGCCCGGCTTCGGCCTTGAAGCCCGACGAACCATCCGCGGTGACCCGGTCGCGGAAGATGCTGTCGATCCGCTGGAAATTGCCGGCGGTACCGGTTTCCTGCGGCAGGTCCTCGTCGCGCCATTTGCCATCGACCAGAATACCCATCAGGCAGCCTCCCCACGGACGAGCGCCGCCGCCTGGCGGATCGCCGCGATATTGGTGCGGTAGGATTCCGGCGTCCGATCCTTGAACACGGCCGCGCCGGCGACCAGCGCGTTGGCGCCGGCGCGCACGACTTCGGGCGCAACGTCCGGCGTAATGCCGCCGTCGATCTCGATGTCGATCGGCCGTCCGGCCGCGAGTGCGCGTAACTTGCGCAGCTTCTCGATCGCAGCGGGAATAAATTTCTGCCCGCCGAAGCCCGGATTGACCGACATGACAAGGATCAGGTCGACAAGGTCGATGACCGGAGCCACCGCCTCGGCTGGCGTGCCCGGGTTCATGGTCACGCCAGCCCTTTTGCCGAGCCCACGAATGGTCTGCAGCGAGCGGTGGATATGGGGGCCGGCCTCGACGTGCACAGTAATGATGTCGGCGCCGGCCTTGGCGAAAGCTTCGAGGTAAGGGTCGCAAGGCGCGATCATCAGATGCACGTCAAACACCTTTTTGGTGTGCGGGCGCAGCGCCTTCACCACATCGGGCCCGATGGTGATGTTGGGCACGAAATGCCCGTCCATGACGTCGACGTGGATCCAGTCGGCGCCGGCGGCATCGACCGCACGCACTTCCTCGCCCAGCTTCGCGAAATCGGCAGACAGGATCGACGGAGCGATCATCAGCGGGCGATTCACCGGGGCCTCATTGGAACTGAATATTCTTTACTGCCGAGGTTCGCCTAACACGCCGTGCCTAAGCGGGCAACGCACGGCACCGCGACCCGGCAACATTTGCCGGCGACGGCAGGAATGCGGCAGTTTCGTTTTCTGCCGCCGCCTGGGCTCCCTAGGAAAAGCCGTTACGTCGCAGCCATTTGGGTCTCGGCCCCGGTCTTGCATCGCGGACTACGGGCGGCAGCGCCGATCGGCGCAGCCGCCGCTTCGAGGAGCGTGCATGTCTACGGTCGGCGCATCGAACAGCAACAATCCGTTTGCCCAGCTTCAGTTGCTGTGGAAGCGGGGGCAATCGCAAAGTAGCGCGGCACAAGGCGATGCCGCGTCGCAATCGTCCGCCACGACAGGCGCGCAGAACACCAACACGACGTCTTCGACGGCCGCCGCTGTTCCGAGCGTCAAGACGACGCCCACGTCCGCCGGGACATTTCCGCGCTTCGAACCGCAGACCCTGCAAACGCTGCTGGCGCTGCAAGCTTCCAATAATAGATAGTCGTCAGCAAGCTTTTGCGCTGAGTCTTGTAGTCCGGCCTGCGCGTGCGCATACGATTGGGTGCGTAAGGCTAGAAGTCAGTCATTGTGGAGGCTCCCCTGGCGCGCACCGAAGTCATCGTGCTCGGCGCCGGCATCGTCGGCACGTCCATCGCAGTCCATCTCGTCAAGCGCGGGCTGTCGGTCGCGTTGATCGATCGGGGCGGCCCCGGCGAGGGCACGTCGTACGGCAACGCCGGCATCATCGAGGGCAACACCGTTTTCCCGGCGGCGTTTCCGTCTAGCTTCGCCGAGCTTGCGCGCATCGCCCTCAAACGCTCGCCGGTTGCCAACTATCACCTGTCGTATCTGGCGCGGATCGCGCCCTGGCTGGCGGCCTTTCGCGCCGCCTCGCAACCGCAGCGGCTGATCGAAACCGCGCAGCTGATGCGGCCACTGTTTGCGCGCGCGATCGGCGAACACGAGGAACTTGCCGCCGAAGCCGGTGCGGAGCGCTATCTGAACCATCACGGTTGGCTGAAGCTGTACCCTACCGATGCCGCTTTTGCCGTGTTGGCACCGGAGTTCGAGCTTGCATCCCGCTTTGGCATCGCCAACGAACCGCTTGATCGGGACGGTGCGCTTGCGCTTGAGCCGGCGCTGGCCGGAGTGTTCCAGCACGCGGTGCATTGGACCGGCGCCGTCAGCGTCAGTAATCCACTCGCACTCACGCGCGCCTACGCGGCGCGCTTTGCCGCGCTTGGTGGCCTGGCGCTATCAGGTGATGCCCGCACCTTGCATCGGTCCGATTCTCATTGGCGTGTTGAGACGGTGTTCGGGCCGATTGACACCGGCGACGTCGTGCTGGCGCTCGGTCCGTGGGCGCTCGACGTCCTGAGCCCGCTCGGCATTCGTCTGCCGCTTGCCGTCAAGCGCGGCTATCACCGCCATTATCGATCGCAGGGAAACGCTGCGCTCAGCCGCCCGGTGCTCGACGCCGAGAACGGCTACGTGCTCGCCCCGATGGAGCAGGGCATCCGCATCACCACGGGCGTCGAGTTTGCCCCGCGCGATGCGCCGCCAACACCCGTGCAATTCGATCGCCTGTTGCCGGCGGCGCGGGCCTTGTTTCCACTTGGGGAGGCGGTCGAGGCGCAGCCGTGGCTTGGCGCGCGGCCCTGCTTTCCCGACTCGCGGCCGGTGATCGGGCGGGCCCCAGGCCAGCGCGGCCTTTGGCTCGCCATCGGTCACGCTCATTGGGGCCTGACGCTCGGCCCCGCTACGGGCCGGCTGATTGCCGAGATGATGACCGGCGCAACGCCGTGCTGCGATCCGAAGCCCTACGGCCCGGATCGCTTCAGCAATTGAACAGCTATGTGATCGCGCTGTTTGGTCAGTCGCGGACCGCGCCCGCGGGAGCCGGTGATCCCTTGTACTCACCAATAGTGTGGAACACGCTGCTTTCGGGCCGTGTGTTATTCACCGACAGCTTGTCCTGCTGCACCAGCATTTCGTCGTACTTGGGAAGCGTTGTCACCGGCTGACGCGGTACCAGGTGCACGACTTTGTACCCGCCTGCTTTAAGCTGGCGCAGGAGTTCCGGCATCGCCTCGCCGGTCGCCCGCTGGAAGTCATGCATCAGGATGATGCCCTTGCCATGCTTGGCGAGTTTGGTCATCACCGATTGGATAACCTGTTCCGGCTTGTGCATCTTGAAGTCGAACGAATCTATGTCGGTCGAGAACGACGCGATATTGCGCTCGGCAAGATACGACAGAAGCTGCGGGGGATGTTGCAACGCCGGGAAGCGGAAGAACGGCGCGATCGGGGCGTCGGCGGCCGCGTGCACGGCACTGATTCCCAGTTCGATTTCCTTTTTGGCCAGTTCGAGATCGCTGGCGTAAGGATTTCGGGCAAGATCCTTATGCGACCAGGTGTGCGATCCGACCGTCATCCCGGCTGCGATCACCTGCTTGGTGATTTCCGGATGCCAGGTCGCGTGCTCGCCGATCTCAAAGAAGGTGGCCTTCAAACACTCGCTGGTAAGCGCCCTGACGACGGCCATGGTGTTCTCCGGCCAGGGACCATCGTCAAAGGTCAACACCACTTCCTTGTCGCGCAGGAAATCGTACTGCTTGAAGTGCTCAAAGCCGAACCCGGGACCGCCGGTGGTATCGATTTCGACTATCCGCGACAGGCCCATCCCGCCCGGCTTGTCACAAGCCGGTATGCCGCTGGGCGGCGGGGCGGCTGCGGCGTTGGCAGAGCCGGTTGCGATCTGATTGGACTTGTTCTGCGCCGGAGTGGTCTGCGCGATCCGCGCTGACGCGGTGCTTGCAGATTCCACATTCGCTTCGGTGGATACCGTTCCGGTTATCTTCGGCGCCCCCGATTCCGAATCCGCGGTTTGCGCGAGTTGATGGAACGGCGTCTGCGCCGGAACGGTCTTTTCGTTGGACGCAAGGCGTGTGAGCGGAGCAGCAGTGTGAGGCGCGGTGCCCGAAGGTGCAGCTGCCGTCAGTTGCGGCAAGGCGACCCCGAAGGCTGTGAGGCCGCCAAAGGCCGCGAGGCCCAGGCCCACCAGCACAGCAACGCCAATGATTACGAAACGCATGATCCCTCACAAGAATTCCAACGCCATTTGGCGCGGAGTGAAAGCGCAATCGGCGAACGTGTCAACGTCAGCACAGTACGATCACACCGAAGATGCGCATTGTGGTTTCCGCGACGATAGTCACGGTTGAGGTGTGCTCGTTCACCCCGGTTCATCGGCCGAATCGGTCCTTCCAGCTCGGCAGTGCGCCCTCGAACGGCAGCGCCGTCGCACAATAAACGCCGCGCGCAATCGCTCGGGCCACTACGTTCGCCGCAATTGTGCCAAGCATCGTTAATCCCAAAAGTGCGTCCGCAACAGGGCGGCGGCCGGTTGAGGCAGCAAACACCACATCGCCGTCGAGCGGGGTGTGAACCGGGTAGATGGCGCGCGACAAGCCTGATTGCGCCATGACGGCAAGCCTTTTTGCCTCAGCTTTGGTTAATATTGCGTCTGTCGCCACGACGACAAGGGTGGTGTTCTCTCGCGGACCGCCTTTGATAACCAGATCGAGCGCGTCGGCGGGCATTTTGGATGGGGACCCACACCCGCCAAACTCACGGTCGCGCTCGAATGGGGCAGCCCAGAACCAGGGACCTTCCCCGATCACGACGCGGCCGACCGCATTGGGCACCGCGAGTGCGCCGACGATATGGCCGTCCGGTGTTTGGGCCGAGGCCGAGCCAATTCCGCCTTTGTAATTGGCGGTGGTTGCTCCGGTGCCGGCGCCAACGCTGCCAAGGGCGAAATCGGACCCCGCGGCGGCTGCCGCGGCATAGCCGAGCTCGCGGTAGGGCGGGAACCGGCCCCAGTTCTTGTCGCCGCCGGCAAGAAGATCAAACATGATCGCAGCCGGCACGATCGGAACCCGGGCGGTGCGTACGGCGAAGCCGCGGCCCTGTTCCCGTAGCCAGGCCTGCACGCCGGAAGCCGAATCAAGTCCGAACGCCGAGCCGCCGGACAGGGTGATGGCATCGATCCCTTCGACGGTCTGCGCCGGATCGAGCAGCGCGGTTTCCCGCGTACCGGGTCCCCCGCCGCGGATGTCGATCGAGGCGACTGCCGGTTCGTCGAACACAATGGCGGTCGCGCCTGACCCCAGACGCGCCTCCTCGGCGTGGCCAATTTTGATTCCGGGGACGTCGGTGATGAGGTTGCGCATGGCTTCCGTCATTCCGGTGCGCGCTGAACGTCGCGAGCCCCGAATCCATAACCACAGGACTCAGGCGTCTGCCACAGAGTTTTTGCCGGCGCTGCAGGGTTATGGATTTCGGGCTTCGGCCTCGCGGTTGCCCTGGAATAGGAGACGATCACATCCTCGCGGGCGCGGCGCTGCGGCGCTTGCGCGGTGGAGAGCCTCCGGGCATGAGTGCGCCCATGCCGAACGTCACCATTGCCGCGGCGCTCGTTGCCGGGATGTTGAGTTTTCTTTCGCCGTGCGTGCTGCCGCTGGTGCCGCCTTATCTGGTCTATCTCACCGGCACCTCGCTCGAACGTTTCGCCGATGAGGAGTCCGAGCCGCGGGTACGGCGCGAGACGCTCGCCGCGGCGCTCCTGTTCGTACTCGGTTTCTCCACCGTGTTCGTCGCGCTCGGCGCCAGCGCCAGCGCAATCGGCTCACTGGTGCGCGCCTATTCAGGCACGCTCGCCATCGTTGCGGGTCTTGCCATCATCGCCATGGGCCTGCATTTCCTCGGGCTAACCCCGATCAAATTGTTGATGCGCGAGAAACGCTTCGGCATGACCAAGCCGGTCGGGTTGTGGGGTGCCTATCTGATGGGGCTTGCGTTCGCGCTTGGCTGGACGCCGTGCATCGGCCCGATCCTCGCGGCGATCCTCGCGGTTGCGGCCTCCGAAGCGACGGTGGCGAAGGGCGCCGGCATGCTGGCGATCTATTCGCTTGGTCTTGGCATCCCGTTCATCGCAGCCGCGCTCGCGATCGAGCCGTTCGCCGCGTTCCTCGCGCGCTTTCGCGCCCATCTCGGCCTGGTCGAGAAAGCGATGGGCGGCCTTTTGGTTCTGACCGGCATCGCCTTCCTCACCGGCGCGGTGACGCAGGCGAGCTTCTGGCTGCTGGACACGTTCCCGATGCTCGGGAAGATCGGCTAGTGGAAATTTGCTCCCGCTAGCCTGAGATGCGAGTGTGGCGAGCCGCGACGAGGTTACGTTCGGCCGGACTCGGTGATCTCGTCGTAATTGCCGTCTTTGTCCCAGCGGAACACCGCCCAACCGACCGCGGTAATATCGCCTCTCTTATCGAACGAGAGCGGACCGAGCACGGTGTCCCAGGTCCCGGCGTGTAGCGCGGCGGCGACCTTTTGCCCGTCGACGCTACCGGCCTTTGCGACGGCCTGCGCCCAAACCTGAAACGCCGCATAGGTGTAGAGCGTGTAGCCCTCGGGATCGATGCCCTTGGCTTTGAATTTTTCCACGATCGGCGCCGCGGTCGCGCGCTTTCGCGGATCGGGACCGAAAGTGAACAGCACGCCTTCCGCCGCCGGGCCGGCGATCGAGGCAAACTCGCGATCGGCGAGCGCATCTCCTGCCATCAGGATCGTCTTCAGTCCCTGATCGCGCATCTGCCGCACGATCAGGCCGGCTTCCTGGTGGTAGCCGCCGTCGTAGACAATATCGATGCCGTTCAGCTTTAGTTTCGAAACCAGCGCGGTGAAGTCCTTGTCGCCCTGATTGTAGGACTCGTAGAGCTTCTCTTTCACGCCGGCGGCATTGAGCGCCTTCTTGACCTCGTCAGCGAGACCTTTCCCGTAAGTCGTCTTGTCATTGATGATGGCGATATTCTTGCCTTTGAAGTTCTTCGCCAGATAGGCCGCAGCAAAGCCGCCCTGCTGATCGTCACGGCCGCAGGTGCGGAACGTGTTCCACATTTTGCGATCAGTGAAGAGCGGATTGGTCGACGCGGGCGTGATCTGAAGAACGCCACCGTCAAGATAGGCATCCGAGGCCGGGATCGATGATGACGAACAATAATGGCCGACGACGACGGCAACTCCCGCGCCAGCGAGCTTTTCCGCGACCGAACGCGCCTGTTTCGGATCGCAGGCATCGTCGCCGATCTGCAGCGCGAGCTTCTTGCCGAGGACGCCGCCGGCGGCGTTGAGGTCGGCGATCGCCTGCTCGGCACCATTGCGCATTTGTCGTCCGAAGGTCGCCTGGCCGCCGGTCATCGGTCCGGCGGCGGCAACGGCGATATCCTGCGCATTCGCCGTAGTGGCGGCGAGGAGCGAAAAAAACGCAAGGGCGCTGAACCAAGTCTTGTTGCAAGTCTTGGTGCCGAAAGAAGGCTTGCTGCCGAAAGAAGTCTTGTTGCTGAAAGAAGCCTTGAAACTCATATTGTCTTGTCCCTCACTGCAGAGCGACGCGTTACGCAAACCTAACACTTCTGGCCCGCAGTTTCTTGCCCGATTTCGCGCCAGTTGAGCGGGCCTGAGCGAGCATAGAGCCAGGGATATTGCCGCACCATCTGGGCGGCCCACGTCGCGCGCCACGCGATCAGGCCGAAGATGAGACAAATAAGCGTATCGCAGCCATACGAAGCGAGCGAAAGCAGTTCGCCATCGAACAGAGCGAAATGAAAGAACCGAGCGGCGGCGCCAAGCAAAAGCGCTGCGACAACAACCGGCCATTGCGATCGCCAGGCGCGGGCAATGGCGCGCCCGGAAAGAGCGGCGGCGCCACCGCCGAGCAGAAAAGTCACCAGAACGATGGGCGCGATGCTCTCACCGGAATAGAGATTGAACATATTCGTCCTTGTCAGCGCTTGCCGCCTTCGAGATAGGCGGCGCGGATTTCCGGACGCTGCAGCAATTCGCGGCCGCTGCCTTGCAGGGTGATCTCGCCGTTGACCATGACGTAACCGCGATGCGCGAGCTTCAGCGCGTGATAGGCGTTTTGCTCGACGAGAAAAACGGTGAGCTTGTCGCGCTCGTTAAGTGCGCGAATGGCGGCGAAGATTTGCTGCACCAGCAGCGGCGCCAGCCCAAGCGACGGCTCGTCGAGAAGGATAAGCCGCGGGCGTCCCATCAGCGCGCGGCCGATCGCCAGCATTTGCTGCTCGCCGCCCGACAGCGTGCCGCCCCGTTGATATTGCCGGTCGCGCAGCCGCGGGAACAATTCGAACACCCGGACAAGGTCGGCATCGAAGTCAGTGGCGTCGGTCACGGTGGCACCGATCTGCAAGTTCTCCATCACGGTCATACGCGGGAAAATGCGGCGGCCTTCGGGCGATTGGGCGATGCGGAGCTTGGCGACCTCATGGGTCGGCAGCGCGGTAATGTCGCGGCCGGCGAAATAAATATTGCCTTCACGCGCGCGCGGATTGCCGAACACCGTCATCATCAGGGTCGACTTGCCGGCGCCGTTGGCGCCGATCAGCGCGACGATCTCGCCTTCGTTGACGTCAACGTCGACACCTTTGAGCGCGATGACGCTGCCGTAATAAGCCTTGACCCCGCGCAGCGAGAGCAGCGGCTCATTCGCGGCGCTCACAGTCCGGCCTCCGCTTCGGCCTGCTCGACCTCCTCGTCAGGGACGCCGAGATAGGCGGCGATCACTTTGGAATCGTTGCGCACATCATTCGGCGCGCCATCGGCGATTTTCACGCCGTAATCAAGGACGACAATGTGGTCGGAAATCTCCATCACCACGCCCATGTCGTGCTCGATCAGAAGGATCGAGATGCCATGCTCGTCGCGAAGCGTGAGCAGAAACGCGTTGAGTTCGGCGCTTTCGCGATTATTGAGACCGGCAGCCGGCTCGTCGAGGCACAGCAGCACCGGGTCGGTGCACATGGCGCGGGCGATTTCGAGCCGCCGCTGCGCGCCGTAGGGCAGGGCGCCCGCAGCATCGTCGGCGCGGTCGGCAAGGCCGACCCGATCGAGCCAGTAGCGCGCGTTGTCAACGGCGTCGGCTTCGGCGCGTCCATAGCCGCGTGATCCGAACAGCCCGAGCACGGTGAAGCCCGAGGCGACCATGAGGGTGTTGTGCTGGGCGACGAGCAGATTTTCCAAAAGCGTCATGCCGGCAAACAGCCGCACGTTCTGAAACGTGCGCGCGACGTGCGCCTCCTTGGCGATACGAAACTCCGGCAAGCGCTCGAGCAGGAACGCAGCGCCGTCCGGATGAGCGAGCAGCAACCGGCCGATCGCAGGCTTGTAGAAGCCGGTGATGCAGTTGAACAAGGTGGTCTTGCCGGCGCCGTTCGGTCCGATCAACGCGGTGATCTCGCGCTGGCGTGCTGCGAAGGAAAGGTCGCTGACGGCAACAAGGCCGCCAAAGCGCATCGTCAGGTGCTCCACGGTAAGGATCGGCGCCGCCGTCATGCCGGCGTCTCCGTCCGCGCCTCGCTGACCATAGCGGCCGGAATGTCCTTGTGCGTGCGCACCGACACCGAGGGCGTGCGCGTCGAAACGAGACCACGCGGCCGATAAATTACGATCGCGACCATGGCGGCGCCGAACACCAGCATCCGGTATTGATCGAACTCGCGGAACAGCTCGAATCCGCCGAGCATGACGGTGGCGGCGACCGCGACTCCGAGCTGCGAGCCCATGCCGCCAAGCACGACGATCGCCAGCACCAAAGCGGATTCTCCGAAGGTAAAAAACTCCGGACTGATGAAGCCCTGCCGCGTCGCAAAGAAGGCGCCGGCAAAACCGCCGAACATCGCGCCCATGGCAAACGCCGTGAGCTTGGTCATGGTGGTGTTGATGCCAAGCGCCCGGCAGGCGATCTCGTCCTCGCGCAGAGCTTCCCAAGCGCGGCCGATCGGCAGCCGGCGTAACCGCAGCGTCACCCAGTTGGTGAGGAGCGCGAGCGCAAGAATGACATAATAAAGAAACACTACGCGGTGGGTCGGCGAATAGTGCAAGCCAAACGTCGCAGCAAAGCCGCCGTCCGAAGAGTTGAATGGCAAGCCGAAGAACGACGGGCGTGGAATGGCGGAAATGCCATTGGGCCCGCCAGTGAGACTTTGCCAGTTCAAGAGGATCAGCCGGATGATCTCGCCGAAGCCAAGCGTGACGATGGCAAGATAATCGCCGCGGAGCCGCAGCACCGGAAAGCCAAGCAGGATCCCGGCGAACGCGGCGAGAATGCCGGCGAGCGGCAGACAGATCCAGAATGACAGCCCGAAGGTCTGCGCGATCAGCGCGTAGGAATACGCGCCGACTGCGTAGAACGCGACGTAACCGAGGTCGAGCAGGCCGGCGAGACCGACGACGATGTTCAGGCCGAAACCGAGCATCGTATAGGTGAGGATCAGAATGCCGAGATCAAGCAAATAACGGTTGGAGTAGAATATGACCGGAACGATCAGCGCAAAGATCAGAAAGGCGACAGCAGCGTAGCCCGAAGCACCTGAAGCGGCAGTCTTAACAGTGGCCGGAACGAAATGCTTGATCGAAACCGCGGCTTCCCGCCAAAGCGTTGCCCGTAACAGCGCGGCAACGAAAACGGCCGCAACGATTGCCGCGAGCACACCGAAGCGGGTCGTGAGCACCAGCGCTCCGGTCGGGCCTTGATCGGTGCGGATGCCGATCATGAGGACGAACAGGCCGAAAGCCACGAGCGCAGTGATTGCGGCTTCCTTGACCGCAGCGGGGAGATCAAGCCGGTTTTCGGCGGGTTCGCTCTGCTGCGGCACGGGCGCCCGCTCGCTCACACCTTCTCGACTTCGGGGCGGCCCAAAATGCCGGTCGGCAGAAATATCAGCACGATGATGAGGATGGCGAAGGCGGCGACGTCCTTATATTCGATGGAAAAATACGCCGACCACATGGTTTCGATCAGTCCGATCAGGATGCCGCCGATCATTGCGCCGGGGAGCGAGCCGATGCCGCCAAGCACGGCAGCGGTGAACGCTTTTACGCCGGCGAGAAAGCCGATGAAGAAATCGACGACGCCGTAATAAAGGAGGAACATGAGCCCTGCTACCGCCGCCAGCGCGGCGCCGATGACGAATGTCAGCGAAATGGTGCGGTCGACGTTGATGCCGAGTAGCGCCGCCATTTTCAGGTCCTGCTCGCAGGCGCGCATGTTGCGGCCAAGCCGCGTGCGCGCAACGAGGAATGAAAAGCCGGCCATCAGGAGCAGCGTCGTGACCACCACGATGATTTGAATGTTGGAGAGCCGCACGGCGAAATCATTGCCCTCGATCAGCGTGTAGCCGCCCTGAACGAGCGGCGGCAGCGGCTTGACCCGCGCGCCCTGCGCAACCTGTACGTAGTTCTGCAGCACAATCGACATGCCGATGGCGGAAATGAGCGGCGCCAGCCGGAACGAATGCCGCAGCGGCCGGTAGGCGATGCGCTCGACCGCCCAGCCGTACAATGCGGTCAGCGCCATGGCGACGAGGAGCACCAGAAACAGCGCGAGCGGTATGGCGGTTACGCCGATCGCGACCAGGACAAGAAAGGCGATAAGCGCCAAAAACGCGCCGACCATAAAGATGTCGCCGTGCGCGAAATTGATCATACCGATAATGCCGTAGACCATCGTGTAGCCGATGGCGATCAGGCCGTAGATCGATCCGAGCGTAATGCCGTTGATGAGCTGCTGGACGAAGTATTCCATGCGTCCGCCGCGTTGCGATTCCAATTCCAATTCTTAACAGGGCCGTACCCGCGCGGCAAAGCCAACAACTGCCCTCTAACTGGGCGGGCGAAGTTGCATTTTATTCAGGCCGAAATGCGTATTTTTACGTGTTTTTCCAATTGGTTGCTGAAAATTCAAGCAATGGAACCAGGAACCTCGATAGGAGTTTGGGGTTGTCTCGGTGTCGGGCAGGGGTTTCCAAACCCACTGGAGAACATCCCAAATGGCTAACGAGCACCAGAATCCGCAGCGCGATCAGCAGAATCAGAGCAACCCGCAACAGGGCGGCAAGCCGGGCCAGCAGGGCGGTCAGAGCAAGCCGGACCAGCAGCATCAGGGCGGCCAGGGCGGTCAGAACAAACCAGGCCAGCAGGGCGGCCAGAGCAAACCCGGCCAGCAAGGCAGCATGAACCGGTAGCGTTTTGCTGTGAACGCCCTGCGGCCGCGACTTCTACTTCGGTGTAATCGGCCTATGCTGGCGCATGGCCAATGCGCTGCCGCTGTTCCACCTCTACGGCGATCCTCCGGACGATCAGGCGTTTGACTTCATCCACGTCGAAACCATTGCTTCGCGCTCCTCAGTCCATGATTGGACCATTCGCGCACATCGGCATCGCAATCTCTTTCAGATTCTTTTGATCGAGGGCGGCGGCGGCGAAATGACGTTTGAAGCTGCGCGGCTGCCGTTCTCTGCACCCGCTGCCATTCTGGTTCCGGCAGCGTTCGCGCACGGCTTCCGTTTTGAACCGAACCTCACCCAAGGCTGGGTGCTGACGTTCACCGAAGACGCAGCCGTTGCACTTGCTGACCGCGCGGGGGAAGCGTTGTCGCGGCTGCGCGTGCTTGCTGCGCATCCGATCATTCCAGTTATCGATGACGCCGAGCGGGCACGCCTTTCGTCCCTATGCACCGAGCTGTTTGAAGAGAGCAGCCTGGCGCGCGAGGGCTATCGCGTGGCAATGCGCGGGCTGTTGGCGCTGATCGCGGTCGGCGTGGCACGCCTTGCCGCGAGCCGCGCCCGCACCGGCAGCGTGACGCTGCAGCCGGCCGACGCCACCGTCGCGCGCTTGCGGGCGGTGGTCGACGAGTTCTTCCGCAGCGAGCACCAGCTCGGCTTTTACGCTGAAAAACTCGGCCTGACGGTCGATCGGCTCAACGATCACGTCAAGCGCGCGACCGGCGTCACCGCGGGACACCTGATCCGCCAGCGCGTGCTTACCGAAGCCAAACGCCAGCTGGTGTTCACCACCCAGCCGATCCAGGAGATCGCCGAAGAGCTCGCGTTCTCCGATCCGTCGCATTTCGCGCGGTTCTTCCGCAAGCATACCGGAACGACCCCGCACGAGTTTCGCGATCAGCGAGGGTAGCTCGGCCTAATTGGCGAGCAAAAATCCCAGCACCGTTTCGGCGTAGATCTGCGGCTGCTCGACGTTGGCAATATGCGCCGCCTCAAGGACGGCGAGCGTGGCGCCGGGAATATGCTCGGCGATGTACTCGCCGGCTTCCAGCGTCGTGCCTGGATCGTGCCGGCCGGCGATGACCAATGTGGGGGCAGTAATTTTTGCCAATAGCGGCCGGTGCTCCATGGCGCGGATCGCCTCGACGCAACCGACATAGCCGTCGACCTCGGTGGCAACGAACATTTGCCTGATCGGCTCGACCGCCTGCGGCGCGCGCTCGCGAAACGGCTTGGTAAACCAGCGGTCGAGCGTGCCCTCGACGAGCGCAGCCAATCCTCGTTCGCGAGCGGTCTTGATGCGCGCGTCCCAGACTGAGTTATCCGGCATGTAGCTTGAGGTGTTGGAGAGGATGAGCTTGTTGATACGGTTCGGCGCGTTGGCGCCGAGCCACATCCCAACCATCCCGCCCATCGACAGTCCGCACCAGTTGATGCGCTCGATCTTAAGCGCATCAAGGATGGCCAGCACATCGCGGCCGAGCCGCTCCATCGAATACGGCCCCTTCGGCACGTCCGATTGGCCATGGCCGCGGCGGTCGTAACGAACCAGGCGGAAGTGGCGCGTGAACGGCGCCACCTGGCCGTCCCACATATGCAGATTGGTGCCGAGCGAGTTCGACAGCATCAGCACCGGAGCGTGTTCCGGCCCTTCGACCTCTACGTGAATGGCGCAGCCGTCCGCGTTGATTTTTGGCATGAAACGTCCTCCCCACTTGCACCGCCCGTCAGCCTAAGCGTTGAACGATGGTCTTTCCAGCCGCCGCGCGAGGGGGTAAGCGATACATGTAAGAGACACTGGCGCAACGTTGCGGCAGCGGCCGCGGGAGTAAATCGACATGGCCATGACGATGAGCGGGGAGTACCAGCTCGCGGTCCCACGCGAGACGGTCTGGGAGAAGCTCAACGACACCGAAACGCTTAAGGCTTGCATTCCCGGCTGCGAGCAGCTCGACAAATTGTCCGATACTGAATTTCAGGCGGTGGCGATTACCAAGATCGGCCCGGTTAAGGCGAAGTTCAAAGGCAAGGTGACCTTGTCCGATCTCGATCCGCCGAACGGGTACACGATTTCGGGGCAGGGTGACGGTGGGGTCGCCGGCTTTGCCAAGGGCGGTGCGACCGTCAAGCTCTTGCCGAAGGACGGCGGCACGTTGCTCAGCTATGCGGTCGAGGCGCAGATCGGCGGCAAGCTCGCCCAACTTGGCCAGCGGCTCATCAACGGCGCGGCCAAGAAGGTCGCGGACGAGTTTTTTCAGAATTTTGCCGCGGCCGTTAATCCGAAGACCTCCTGACGCGCGGCGTCCCTAATCCGCCGGGTTGGTCGACGGCCCGAATCGCCTGGTCGTGATAATCCTTGACCGGCGGCGCCGGTGCGGTTCACATTGGCATGGTTCCAAGGTCGGAATCCGGGAAAACGTCACGATTTCGGTCTTGAAAGCAGTCCGCGGCCGCGAGCCGTCCTGCAAACATGACGTTTTAAAAGAATTGGAGGAGGCGCTCATGGCAGCCGTATCCCTCACCGTGAACGGCAAATCCGTCACCGTCGATGTCGATCCGCGCACGCTTTTGGTGCAGTTGCTGCGCGAGAATCTGCGGCTGACCGGCACTCATGTCGGCTGTGACACCTCTCAGTGCGGCGCTTGCGTCGTGCTGGTGAACGGCAAGGCGGTCAAATCCTGCACCGTGCTCGCATTGCAGCTCGAGGGCGCCGATGTGCTCTCGATCGAGGGGCTGGCGCCGGCGGACGGCCCGCTTCACCCGATGCAAGAGGCTTTCCGCGAAAACCACGGACTGCAATGCGGTTATTGCACGCCCGGCATGATCCTGACCGCGGTCGATATGGTCCGCCGCAAGGGTCACGAGCTTGACGACAAGACCATTCGTGAGGAGCTGGAGGGCAACATCTGCCGCTGTACCGGCTATCACAACATCGTCAAGGCGATCGCCGCCGGTGCGCGCGCCATGGATAGCGGCGCCGCCAAAAAAGCCGCCGAATAAAAAAACGACCGATAGGGAAGAAGCGCGTCCGAAGCGAAAACCGCGGGAGGAAGCCGCCATGACAGCAACCGGAATGACAGCTACCGGGATCGGCGCTGCGGTGCGCCGGAAGGAAGATCACCGCTTCATCACCGGCAAGGGTCATTACACCGACGACATCAACCGGCCGGGCCAAGCCTACGCTTATTTCGTCCGCTCCCCGCACGCTCATGCGACGATCAAATCGATCGATACCAAAGACGCTTCCCGCATGCCGGGTGTGGTCGGGGTGCTCACCGGCGCCGAGCTTGCCGGCGATAAAATCGGCAGTCTCATTTGCGGCTGGATGATTCACTCCAAAGACGGCTCGCCGATGAAGGTGGCGCCGCATCCGGCGCTTGCCACTGGCAAGGCCTGTTATGCCGGCGATCCGGTGGCTGTGGTCGTTGCCGAGACGCTGGCGCAAGCGCGCGACGCGGCCGAGAAGGTCAAGGTCGAGTATGCGGTGCTGCCGGCGGTCGCCGATCCCGCGGCCGCGCAGAAAAAAGGCGCCCCCCAGATACACGAAGTCGCACCCAACAACACAATCTATCAATGGCATCTCGGCGATCAGAAGGCAGTCGACGCCGCTTTCAAATCAGCGAGCCACATCACCAAACTCGACATCATCAACAATCGCCTGGTGCCGAACGCCATCGAGCCGCGGGCCGCCATCGGCGAATACGATTCCGGAACCGGCGTTTTCACGTTGTGGAACACGTCGCAAAATCCGCATGTCGCCCGCCTCGTGATCTCGGCGTTCATCGGCATGGCGCCCGAGCATAAGCTGCGTGTGATCGCGCCGGATGTCGGCGGCGGCTTCGGCTCGAAGATATTCATCTATTCAGAAGAAGTAGTGGCGCTGTGGGCCTCGAAGCGACTGGGCCGTCCGGTGAAATGGGCGGCGGATCGCTCCGAGGCCTTTCTCGCCGATGCGCACGGCCGCGATCATGTGACCCACGCCGAGCTTGCGCTGGACAGCGATGGCAAGATCACCGGTCTGCGCGTCAAGACGATCGCGAACCTCGGCGCCTACATGCAGGTCTTCTCGTCGGCGGTACCGACGTATCTTTATGCGACGCTGCTGTCGGGCCAGTACGCCATACCGAGCATCTATGTCGAGGTTGACGCCGTCTACACCAACACTGGGCCGGTCGACGCCTATCGCGGTGCGGGACGGCCGGAAGCGACGTTCGTGGTCGAGCGCCTGGTCGAGGTTGCGGCGCGCGAGACGGGAAAGGAGCCAACGGAGTTGCGGCGCAAGAACTTCGTCACGAGTTTCCCGCACCAGACGCCGGTGGTGTTCGCCTATGACGCCGGCGACTACGACGCCTCACTCAAAAAAGCGTTGGAGCTTGCCGATTACAAAGGCTTTGGCAAGCGCAAGCGCGAAGCCGCGCGGCGCGGCAAGCTTCGCGGCATCGGCTTTTCGACCTATATCGAAGCCTGCGGCCTGGCGCCGTCACAAGCCGTCGGCGCGCTCGGCGGCGGTGTCGGACAGTGGGAGTCCGCCGAAGTACGGGTCAATCCCACCGGTTCCGTCGAAGTCCTCACCGGCTCGCATTCGCATGGCCAGGGTCACGAGACGACGTTTGCGCAGATCGTTTCCGACCGGCTTGGAATACCGATCGAGAATATTTCGGTCTTGCACGGCGATACCGACAAGGTGCAGTTCGGCATGGGGACGTACGGTTCGCGCTCCGGCGCGGTCGGCATGTCCGCGGTCGTCAAGGCGCTCGATAAGGTGGAGGCCAAGGCGAAGAAAGTCGCCGCGCATCTGCTCGAAGCGGCGGAAGGCGACATCGAATTCAAGGATGGAAAATTCAGCGTCGCCGGCACCGACAAATCTGCGGCTTGGGGCGACGTCGCACTCAACGCCTATACGGCGCACAAATTCTCCGGCCAGGAGCTTGAACCGGGCCTCAAGGAGACCGCGTTCTGGGACCCGACCAACTTTACCTTTCCCGCCGGGTGCCACATCTGCGAGGTCGAGGTCGACCCGGAAACCGGCATTAGCGACATCGTCGCCTGGACGGCGGTCGACGATTTCGGCGTGGTGATCAACCCGATGATCGTCGAGGGACAGATCCACGGCGGTGTCGCGCAGGGCGTCGGCCAGGCTTTGTACGAAGGCGCCGTCTACGACAAGGACGGACAGCTGGTGACCGGTTCGCTGATGGATTATTGCATGCCCCGAGCCGACCATCTGCCTTCGCTGAAGGTGGACACGACTGTCACCAAATGTCCGTCCAATCCGCTCGGCATCAAAGGCTGCGGCGAGGCGGGCGCGATCGCTTCGCCGGCCGCGGTGATCAATGCCATTACTGATGCCATCGGAACCGAGGCTATCGCCATGCCGGCAACATCAGCCGCAGTGTGGGCCGCGTTGCAGAAGTCGGGCCGCGCGCTGCCGCACGCAGCATGATGCGCACGAGATAAACGGAGAACACAAATGTACAGCTTCAACTTCCATCGCCCGGAGACACTGCGGCAGGCGATCAATCTGCTGAGCAAGAACGAAGACGCAAAGCTTCTTGCCGGCGGCCACACGCTGTTGCCGACGATGAAGCTCCGGCTCGCCAATCCGCCGGATTTGATCGACCTGTCACGCGTCGAGGGCCTGGCCGGAATCGAGCTGAAGGGACGCGCACTGGTGATCGGGGCGATGACGCGCCATGTCGATGTGCACACCTCGCCGGTAGTGCAGCAGGCCGCCCCGGTTATTGCCAAGCTTGCCGGCATGATCGGCGACCCCGCGGTGCGCCATATGGGCACGATCGGCGGTTCGGTCGCCAACAACGATCCGACCGCCGACTATCCGGCCGCCTGCCTGGGCCTCGGCGCCACCATCATCACCAACAAGCGCCGGATTGCCGCCGACGATTTCTTCACCGGCATGTTCTCGACCGCGCTTGAGCCAGCCGAAATCATCACCAAAATAAGCTTTCCGCTGCCGAAGAAGGCCGCCTACCAGAAATTCCGCAACCAGGCCTCGCGTTATGCGCTGGTCGGTGTGTTCGTCGGCAAGCGCGCCAGTGAGATCCGCGTCGCTGTCACCGGCGCGGGCGGCAACGGCGTGTTCCGCGTGCCGTCGTTCGAGGAGGCCCTGAAGAAGCGGTTCTCGCCGAAATCGCTGGAAGGCCTGACGATCCCTGCCCACGGGCTCAACAGCGACATCCACGGCAGCGCCGAATACCGCGCCCACCTCGTCGGCGTGCTGGCGCGCCGGGCCGTCGCGGAAGCGATCGGGAAATAGTGGGTCGTCACGCCGCGAACAAATTCGTGGCGGCGCGGGCTTTCACCAAAGAACGCGCCGCGATGTGGTGCGGCGGACGTGATAAGGCGTGAGTTCAACGATGTAGTTGTCGCCGTGCCCATCTGTGGGCGCCTTCATGCCTTTTCGCGATGGTCCGGTGGCAGCATGCTGAGGTTTTCCCCTCCATCCGACAAGTAAGCGCATGTACTGACGGTCCACCGGTGGATTTTGCAGGGGCTGGTTCATGAAAAGCCTCCGCTGCTTTGGCGTTCGACCCTTTGCAACGGTCGGTTGGCCCGTTTTCCGTTGCTGTCGCTTCGGCTGCATTAATCTCTCTCGTCGGGCCATCCCAGTGATAGCCATGGCATCCGCACATCGTCGCGCTTATACGACTCACTCACCGCGGAGCGGTCATAGAGACGCGCCTCACCGCTGGCTCTTCGCAGGCCAGCGGTGAGGGAAGTTCTTAGAAGCAACTCCTGCACGTGTCCCACAACGGACCGAGACAAGAGATGCAGCCGGGATTCAACGGATTGGGAATACACGCTGTCGCGCAGCTCGCGACCTTCCCAACACATTGCAGCCAATCGCAGCTTTGTGTGAGCGACTGTGTCTGATAGGTTCGGGCACTACCGCGCGTTACAGGGGCGGCCTGGATGGGCGAACGCATTTAAGTTCTCCGTTTTGGAAGCCTTCAGGATTTGCAGCGACAAAGCCACGAGCAACTGAGGCGTGGCCAGCGAGGCGCGCTTAGCATGGCACCGGGATGCAAGGTCCCAGGCACTGGTGAACGCCGAATGGGCCGCTTACGCACGCTCCAGCGCAACAGCCACCAGGGCAGCACGCGTCGGATTGCTTGATTCCTGTGCTCGTCCGATAGCTCGCTAGTGAATTCCGCTCGACGGGCTTCGCTTGGACTGGAGATCTCATGACTGCCACCTCTCGGTTTTTGGCTCTCACGGGACGAAGAGCCGCTGGATGTGTGCCGCGTGTCCGGCACTCGATCGGTCACGCTCCCGCCGCGTGACGATGCGGTGTAAAAAATTCTCTTCGCGGGCTCACGCTCGGACCGCCCAGTTGCGAACCTCACCCACCGTGACCGGCAGCACTTCGCTCACATCCACCGTGTAACGATAGACCCGGCTTGCGCGCCGTTCATTCTCGGGATCGAACATTTGCAGCTGGACGTCCCAGCAGTCTGAGTCGGGCCGACAGATCGGGCTCTTGACCACCGAGATGGTGTCGAGCGCGAGATTCCGTCCGGCGGTTTCGGCGAACGCGCGCTGAGCTTGATAAGCGTTGGTCGCGGCGAAGTTGAGCGCGCGGTCTTGCGGGGCAACGCCGAAATTGCGGAGTTCGTAGTAGACCCGATTGAGAAAGTTGAAGAGGTCGTCGTCAGATGCAACCTCCTTGCCGACGGCGGCTTTGGCGGCGTCAATGAGGTGCTTCGACTGCCACCGATACATGCCCCGCAAGTCGGGGTAGACGACCGGCACTGTCATGCCGTTAAACAGGCGGGTTGATCCGGCGATAAGGCCAGGGATCGACACGCGTTGCTCCCGGTTGTGGATCTCGTCGAGCGATGCCTCCGCTGCCTCCAGCATGGCGGTGTAGATCTGGAGCGCAAACGCACCGACCGGCTGGATATAGACGATCTGCGGGGGCTCCCCGCTACCGCATGAGCAGGCTTGCTGACTGAGCCCGATCGTAGACACCGCGCTCTGTACAACCGGCGCAAGCGGTGGCGATGGATTGGGCACGGGACTCTGCGGCTGATTTCCAGGCTGACTCTGCGGCTGAACAGTCGCCTTTAGTGTTTCTTCGTCCGGCTTCTGTTGGCAACTGCAGGCCGACGGCGAGAGGCCCGACGGCTCGACTGCATCTGAACTCAAATTCGACATAACAAGACCCCCCATCCCTAAATCCGTGAACTGCTGATGACCCTTGTCCGTTCCTAAGAGCTGTTCCCCGACAGTGGGCAAAGCTGCGAAGGAGCCTCGCGCGGTGCCCATGCGATGGACCATTGCAAGCGCCGCAGCAGCATCGAGAGTTCCTGCCAGATAGCGGTCGCAGGCGCCGTCGCCCTCCAGTTCGCAGGGCGCTGCGGTGTCGATGAGGATGTGCCGGATATCGAGCGGATCGAGCCGATAACCTTCTCGCCGCGCAACCGAGAGCAACAACCCGGCAACCGCCGAAACAACCGCAGCCGCGAAACTGGTTCCACTGCCACTGCTCACACCCCCGCCGGGAATCGCGACCGGCAAATTCTCACCCGGCGCCAGCAAACCGTTTTGGCGGTAGACATCCGCCCAATTGCTGGTGGCCAGAGGCCTCCCTGCGGCCCCGAGCGCACCAACCGACAGGACAAATTCTACTCCTGCGGGTAAGTGAATGAAAGCACAACCATCGTTGCCGGCCGCCGCAACCAGCAACACCCGCCGTTCGATGGACTGCCGAATGACTTGGCTGAGGTGGGACTCAGTCTCAGTAGTGGCCGACTTCTGTCCGGCACTGATGTTGAAAATCGAGACGCCGCCTTCCAATCCAAAAGCAATCGCGCGCCCGAGGTCGAGTTGGGAAACCGGCCGCGATTGTCCTTCGTTCGAGTCGCGAAAGAAGAGTGGCAACACCAAACCGGAACAGCCCGGCGCCAGGCCACGCACGGGACCACGTCCGAAGATGAGACTGCAAACGCTCGTCCCGTGCCGGTCGGCGGCAGCCGAACCCGGTGGAATCATCGCGGTGAGGACCTCAACTGAGGCTCCGTCCAGGGCCGGATGCGACAGATCCGGAAGTCCATCGAGGATGCCGATCTTAACCGATGGCGATCCGGCTCCGCAGGAACAAGTGCCACGCGAAGGGACGACAAAGGATCGTCTGGATAATTTGGTTGTGCATCCACAAAATACAATCATAGAGAGTATACGAGCGATAGTCCAGCCGGCTCGACGGCGAGGCGGTTTCCGGGCAGGCACTTGGAGTTTATGTATGGTGGTGAAGTCCAACCGAGGTCCACTGTGAAATCATCCACCCACCGCCCACTGCCCGCCTCGATCGATGCCACCGTTGCGCTGCTCGCCGAGGCCGAGTACCTCGCCGACCGCTCGCTTGGCACGGTGCTTTATCTGGCGCTGAAAATGGGCCGGCCGCTTTTTCTCGAAGGTGAAGCCGGCGTTGGCAAAACCGAGATCGCCAAGGTCCTCTCCGCGAGCCTCGGCCGGCGCCTGATCCGGCTGCAATGTTACGAGGGCCTCGATATTGCGGCCGCCGTCTACGAGTGGAACTACGCCGCGCAGATGATCGCCATCCGTGTTGCCGAGGCCGAAGGCGAGCATGATCGTGCCCGGCTTGAGCACGACATTTTCTCCGAGCGCTTTCTGATCAAGCGGCCGCTGCTGCAGGCGCTGGAGCCGGACACTGCCGGCGCTCCGGTGTTGCTGATCGACGAGATCGACCGCACCGACGAAGCGTTCGAAGCTTTTCTGCTGGAAGTCTTAAGCGACTTCCAGGTCACGATTCCGGAAATGGGCACGGTGAAGGCCGCGCATCCGCCGGTCGTGGTCATCACCTCGAACCGCACCCGCGAAGTGCACGACGCTCTCAAGCGCCGCTGTCTCTACCATTGGGTCGGCTACCCGAACGCGGAACGCGAACTGGCGATCGTGCGCACGAAGGTGCCTGGCGTCGGCAAAAAACTGTCCGAGCAGGTGGTGGCGTTCGTGCAGGCACTGCGCAAGCAGGATCTGTTCAAGTCGCCAGGCGTCGCGGAGACGCTCGATTGGGCGAGCGCGCTCTCCGAGCTTGACGTCGTCGCGCTCGATCCGGCGACCGTCTCCGACACGCTCGGCGTGCTGCTGAAATATCAGGACGACATCGCGCGGCTCGAGGGCAGTAAGGTCAAGGAGCTGCTCGACGAGATGAAGTCGGACTTGCGCGCGGCGGAGTGAAGCGGCCATGGAAGAGCAGTCTGGCCGGCTTGCCGAAAACATCCTCTATTTTGCCCGCGCGCTGCGCGCCGCGGGCATTCCGGTCGGGCCGGGCGCGGTGCTCGACGCGCTTGCAGCCGTTGAGGCCGCGGGTGTCGGCACGCGTGAGGATTTTTACTGGACACTGCACGCGGTGTTCGTAAAGCGGCATGAGCATTCGATCCTGTTCGATCAGGCGTTTCGCATCTTCTTCCGCCGCCGCGGCTACATCGATCAGCTTCTGGCGATGATGTCGCCGTCGGCGCCAGGTGCGCCGCGACCGCCGGAGGCCGGTGCAACCCGCATCCAGGAAGCGCTGTTCTCGGGCCTCGACGACAGGCTCAAACAGGAGCGCGAGATCGAACTCGATACCCGCATGACCGTCTCCGAGCGCGAAGTCTTGCAGCGCAAAGACTTCGCGCAAATGTCCAATGCCGAGATCACCGCCGCCAAGGAAGCGATGCAGCGGCTGGTTTTGCCGATGGCGGAGGTACGTACGCGGCGTCTGGCGCCGCATCCGCGCGGCCATCTCATCGATATCCGACGCACCTTGCGTTCGAGCCTCAAGGGCGGCGGCGATTTTATCGATTTGCGCTTCGTCGGGCCGAAAGTGAAGCCGCCGCCGATTGTCGCTTTGCTCGACATCTCCGGCTCAATGACCCAGTATAGCCGGATTTTTTTGCATTTCCTGCACGCCTTGACGGAAAAGCGAAGGCGCGTAAGCACGTTCCTGTTCGGCACCCGGCTGACCAATATCACCCGCGCGTTGCGTCAGCGCGATCCCGACGACGCGCTTGCCGCCTGTTCGGCGAGCGTGCCCGACTGGTCGGGAGGGACCCGCATCGCCTCATCGTTGCATGTCTTCAACAAGCAATGGGCGCGCCGGGTGCTGACCCAGGGCGCGATCGTGCTCTTGATCACCGACGGGCTCGAGCGCGACGCCGACGACACGCTCGCCTTCGAGATCGACCGGCTGCATCGCTCATGCCGGCGCCTGATCTGGCTCAATCCGCTGTTGCGCTTCGACGGCTTCGAGGCGCGCGCGCGTGGCATCAAGACCATGTTGCCGCATGTCGACGAATTCCGCCCGATTCACAATCTCGACTCCATCACCGACCTGGTCACGGCATTGCAGCCCGGCGGCAGCGGCGCCGGCGATCCGAAAGCATGGATGCAAAAAGTGGCCTGAAGCCCTATATTTTTTTCGACAGCGAAAAAGAGCGGAGGTCATCCATGCTCTCAACCGACAACGACATTCTCAAAGCCGCCGAGGACTGGCGCAAAGCCGGCCGCTCCGTGGCGCTCGCCACCGTGGTTGAAACCTGGGGTTCGGCGCCTCGCCCGGTCGGATCGAACCTCGTGATCGACGCGGAGGGCAACTTCTTGGGTTCGGTTTCCGGGGGCTGCGTTGAAGGCGCCGTGGTCACGGAGGCGCTTGACGTCATCGACACGGGCAAGCCGAAAATGCTGGAATTCGGCGTCGCCGACGAAACTGCCTGGAAGGTGGGCCTGTCCTGTGGCGGCACAATCCGGGTGTTCGTCGAAAAAGTGGAATGAAATGGCACCGATTGACGGCCGCCATCGCGTTCACAGAACCAAGCAATACATCTTCCGTTTGTATGTGTCGGTAATGTGAACGCCGCGGATTGATCTACATCAACACCGAAAACGTTGCCGTAAGATTTGTTCTGTGGGGCTGGAGCAACGGAGACGTATCATGGCCTCAAAGGAAACTCAGACGGAGAAGTCGTTCCCGTTTAATCTCGCCCCGATGGAATTCGCAGTGATGGGGAAGAAGCAAATCGAAGAATTTACCAGCGTCCAGTCGGAGCTGTTCGAGAAGTTCGAAGCGGCGCGGCGCGAGTGGCTCGACCGGGTTCAATCGGAAGCGAATATGGCTTCCGAATTTGCCTCGAAGCTGTCGGCAGTGCGTTCGATCCCGGAAGCGATGACGGTCTACGGCGACTGGGCCTATCGGTAGTTTGAGATGATGGCGGACGACCGCAAGCATCTGCTTGAAGACTACCAGAAGTTCGCCGAGACGGGAGCGCGTTTGATGGCGAATGGCGGGCAATCGAAAAGTTCTGCGGTCGCTTCGTAGTTGCGTCGATCATACTCTCGTTCGGTGAAGTCTTGGCAGCCCGCACGGGTGCGTGCGCTTGGTTACGTAGGTCTACTTCCAACGCAATTGCGTCGAAGTCTTCTTGGCGGGCTGCAATGCCGGGGTTGTGACCTGTCGCTGACCCAAGCGCTGCGTCTTTGCTTAGGTCGTTGCCGTTTCGGGTCTGGTCTGGCCGCAAGCGGTAGCGCTTGTCCAAAGGCTACCGGAACGCTGCAAATTCTGCGGCAGAGGGACAGAACGGCGCCTGCCGGGCGGCCAGGATCGATAACGAATCGATCAACACCGAGCCCCATTTGATAGTATGATGGTTCCGGGTTCCGGGCGCCAAGCTGCGCCCGGCTTGGGTAATGACGGTTGAGAACGTGAATGCAACTTGACCTCCTCGCGGCCCTGAACGCTGAGCGTGCCGCGCGCCGCGCAGCAATTGTTGTCACGGATATCGCCACCGGCCAGCAGCGGCTGGTGAAGGCTGGCGATATCGGCAAGGATCCGCTGAAGGCACAGCTTGCCGAGCGCCTGCGCAGCGGACGGAGCGGCATGGAGGAGACTCCGCAAGGACGCGTTTTCTTCACCGTGTACGTGCCGGCGCCGCAGCTCGTCATCACCGGCGCCGTGCACATCAGCCAGGCGCTGGCGCCGATCGCAAAGCTGCTCGGCTACGACGTGACCATCGTCGACCCGCGCACGGCGTTCGCCTCGCCGGAGCGATTCCCGGACGTGAAAGTCATCGCCGAATGGCCCGATCAGGCTTTGCCGCCGCTCGGCATCGACCGTTACACCGCTTTTGTCGCGCTCACCCACGATCCGAAGATCGACGATCCCGCGCTGCTGCACGCGCTGTCGCGCGACTGCTTCTATATTGGCGCGCTCGGCTCGCGGAAGACCCACGCTCGGCGCGTCGATCGCCTCAAGCAGCAGGGCATGAGCGAAGCCGATATCGCCCGCATCCATGCGCCGATCGGTCTCGATATCGGCGCGGTGTCGCCGGCGGAGATCGCGGTCTCCATCATCGCGCAGATCACCGAGCGGCTGCGTGAGGAACCGGAGGCCGAAGCGCCTCTGGTAAAGGCGGCGTCATGAAATTTGGAGCAGTCGCCCCCAAGGAGGCGGTCGGTGCCACTGCGGTGCACACGATCCGCCAGGGCGCGCTTGTGCTCAAGAAGGGTACGCTGATCGGTCCGGTCGAGGCCGCAGCCCTTGAGGCCGCCGGCATCAAAGACGTCGTCGTGGCACGGCTCGAGCCCGGCGACGTCTCCGAGGACGTCGCGGCGGCCGAGATCGCGGCAGCGATTGCCGGGGAGGGCGTCGACGTCGATCGCGCCTTTACCGGCCGCGCCAACCTGTTCGCGCAGGCGGCCGGCGTGCTGGTGGTCGACAAGGATGCCGTGGACGGCATCAATCGCGTCGACGAAGCGATCACCGTCGCGACGCTGCCTGCGTACAAGCCCGTTGTTCCCGGCGAGATGATCGCGACCGTCAAGATTATTCCGTTCGCGGTTGCCGCCTCGGCGCGGGATTTGGCGCTTGCCGCAGCGAAGCGGCCGCTGGTTCGCGTCGCGCCGTACCGCATCCGCAAAGTCGGCGTCGTGTCCACGTTATTGCCCGGGCTCTCGCCGAAGGTCATCGACAAGACCTTGAAGATTACCGCCGAGCGGCTGGCGCCCGCCAAAGCCACGATCGTCGCCGAACGGCGCGTGCCGCATGAGCGCGCCGCGCTGGCCCGCGCGCTTGGCGAGGTGCTCAAGCAAGGCGCGGAGCTTGTGATCGTTTTTGGCGCGTCGGCGATCGCCGACCGGCGCGATGTCATTCCGGCGGCGCTGGAAGCCATTGGCGGCCGTATCGAGCATTTCGGCATGCCGGTCGATCCCGGCAATCTTTTACTGATCGGCACTGCAACCGGGCATCCGGTGCTTGGCGCGCCCGGTTGCGCCCGCAGCCCCAAGGAGAACGGTTTCGACTGGGTGCTGATGCGGTTACTCGCCGGCCTTGAAGTGCCGCGCGAAGACATCACGGGCATGGGCGTCGGCGGCTTGCTCATGGAAATCGTCACCCGTCCGCAGCCGCGCGACGAACCGGTGCATCCGGCAAGCAATATCGCGGCGCTGGTGCTGGCCGCCGGCCGTTCGAGCCGGATGGGCGGGCCCAACAAACTGTTGGCCGAGATCGGCGGCAGGCCGCTTGTTCGCATCGCCGTCGAGGAAGCGCTTGCCTCGCGCGCACGGCCGGTGATCGTGGTCACCGGGCATCAACGCGAGCGCGTCGAAGCGGCGCTTGCCGGCCTGCCGGTCGACTTCGTCCACAACGCCCATTTCGCCGACGGTCTCGGGACCTCGCTACGCGCCGGCATCTCCGTACTGCCCGCTCAGTCAGATGGGGTCATCGTCTGCCTTGGCGACATGCCGCAAGTCGACGCCGCGATGATCGACCGCCTCATCGGCGCACTCGATCCTCACAAAGGAGCGCTGATCGCCGTGCCGACCATCGACGGTCAGCGCGGCAACCCGGTGGTATGGTCGCGGAGATTTTTCTCCGACCTGATGAATGTTGAAGGCGACGTTGGCGCCCGCTATTTGATTGGCCGTTACGGTGAAGCGGTGGTCGAGGTGCCGCTCACTGGAGCCGCAGCGCTCACCGACGTCGACACGCCGGAGGCGCTCGAAGCCGTCAGGGCGGAGCTGGAAGGGACCTGATCGCGGTCGAGCGGGTTTGCGCCGGCGCCGCTATCGCGGGCGCAGGCGGCGGGCCAAAACTTTGGTGCCCGGTTTCATCGCCCCGCCTGGGCCGCCAAGAGTTTTGACCGCATCGCCGGTAATTACTTCGCCGCATTCCGAGCAGGTGACCTGCGGCTGGAAGTGATGTCCGCATCCCTGATGAACGAACAGCATTGGGCTGCCTTCCTTTGGCCGAGCCCACCGATCGCCCCAGGCCGTCAGCGCCAGAATGGCAGGCACCAGGTCACGGCCGGCCTCGGTCAGACCGTATGCGTACCGGATCGGCTTGCGGTGGTAGACCCGTCGTTCAATGATGCCGTTGCGGAGGAGCGACTTGAGCCGCCGCGTCAACAGATTGCGCGAAATGCCGAGATCCTCGATCAATTCGTCGAAGCGCGTTAACCCGAGATAGAGGTCGCGGACGATCAGCGGCGACCACCAGTCGCCGATCAGATCGAGCCCGCGGGCCAGCGAACAGTGCATCTTCGCAAAACTGGTTCTTTGCATGGCTACGATCCTAGTCAGTTGCATCATTGGACTCAATTCGATATAGTTCAATCATTGAACGATGAGGACCGGCAGCGTGTACCACACCATTGTTCGCCGCCGCATCGAGGGTCTGTTCCGCGCCATCAATCAGGGTGACGCCGGACCAGTGCTACGCCAGTTTGCCAAGCGGTTCGAGCATTCGTTCCTTGGCGATTCCGCACTCGGCGGGTCGCGGACAAGTCTGCCGGCGATGCGGCAATGGTACGAGCGGCTCTATCGGCTTCTGCCCGACATCTGCTTCGATCTGAGAACGATCACGGTGAGCGGCGGTCCATGGAACACCATCGTGGTGATCGAATGGGAGGAAACAAATTCCGGCACGGACAATGTTCGAACCGACAATCGCGGCATCCACGTGGTCCATTTGTGTTGGGGCCGCGCGACCAAGCTGATCATTTGTCCAGATACGGCTGGCCTGAAGGCAACGCTTGATCGGCTCTACGCCGCCGGCAATGTCGAGGCTATGGCCGCGCCCATTATTGGATGACGGTTCGCTGGCGAAGCCCGACCCTGTTCGTCCCTGATCTCCCCCGATTCACCGACTGGAAACTCTTCCCCGCTAGCGTCGCATCATCCCTTGGGAGGGGTTTCCATGATCGGCTTTATGCATAAGTCCGCGCTCGCCTTGGCGACAGGCTTTGCTCTGATCACCGCGATTGGCGCCGCGCACGCGGCGGGTGCGTTTGCGGTCGGCGCCTGCGGCGCCTACGGCTACGGCTACGACTACCGCAAGCCGGCCGACGCGCGCACCGCGGCGATGAAACAGTGTTCGGGCAATGCCTGCAAGATCGTCGGCGAAATCCGGCGCGGCTGCGCGGCGCTCGCAATCGACGCCAAGCATCCGTGCGGATCGTTCGGCTGGGCCATCAATTCACACCTCGGCAAAGCCGAGAATGACTCGCTCCGCCGCTGCTATGGTTTCGGCGGCCGCGATTGCGTCGTGCGCGCCTGGGCCTGCGACGAAAAGGGCTAAGCGGCTTTTGCTGTATCGTTGAACGCGGCGCTTAGACGCCGGTCGCTTCCTGCGCGAGCGCTGCGAGAACATTGCCGAGCGTCTTTGCCACCGCAGCGCCTTGCCCGGCAACTCCGTGTCGCGCCGCAAGCCATGCCGGGTCGTTGTAGGTCAACCAGGTTTTGCCGGCTGCATCCTCCCAGGCGAGCGCCTTCAGCGGCAGATCAATCCCGATCGTCTGCGCCAGCTGCATCAGCGGCGTACCGCCTCGCGCATTGCCGAAAATAAGCAGTTCGGTTGGCCGCAACGGCAAGTCGACGGACGTGGCTCCGGCAGCATGATCGACGCGGGTGAAGATGGTCAGACCTTTGGCCTTCGCCGCATTTTCCAGCCGATCGATCGTCGTTTTAGCGGCGTGCTGGCTGGCGATCGTAACAAGTCCATTATCAGCCATTGCCTTATCTCCAGATCTGTGGACGCGGGGCCCTTGGCGTGTTTTCGCGATCGTTTCAGCCAACAGACGGCCGATCGCTCCCGGACATAGCACTTATTGCCAAGACCGGGCGGGCACAGCCACATTGCCGCTTGAAATTGACTGACCGGTCAGTCATATTCTCAAAATGTCTGTTGCACCGAAATCCAGGTTGCCCGCAAAGGCCCGCGATCCGAGGGGAGGTGCCGTGCTCGCCTCGCGTCAGAGTGCGCGCATCGCCAAGACTGCCGCCCGGCGCAACGCCATCCTGGACGCGGCTCTCGAAGAATTTTCAGCCCGCGGTTTTGCGGCTGCGCGTCTTGACGACGTGGCGCGCCGGGCCGGTGTCGCGAAGGGCACGATCTACCTTCACTTCGAGGACAAGGAAGCGCTGTTTCAGGAGCTGATCCGGTCCCAGTTGAATCCGGTGGTCGGCACCTTTGAAACGGCGCTTGCGAGTGAACTGCCGCTGCGCGCCATCGTCGATCAGGCGATCGAGATTTTCGTTCGCGAAATCTACGGCACCCACCGCAAGCAGGTGATACGGCTGATCATCACCGAGGGACCGCGGTTTCCGGCGCTCGGCGAATTCTATTACAACGAGGTGCTCTCGCGCATGCTCAAGGCGCTGCGGGCGAGATTGGCCCGCTCGCTGGAACGCGGCGAGATTGCCGACGATATGCTGATCCGCTTCCCGCAATTGCTCGGCGCGGTATCCGTTATCGCCATCGTCTGGCATGGGCTGTTCGATCGGTTCGAGCCGCTCGACGTGCGCGCCATGATGCGGGCCTATTTCGATCGGCTGTTTGTGCAAGCGGGGAGGCCGGCATGAGCAGCCGTTTGCTGCCCATTGTCGCCGGTGCGCTGGCGCTTTCGCTTGCCGCCTGCAACAACCACGACAATCCCTATCAGGGCTGGGTTGAAGCCAATCTCATCTTTGTTGCGCCCGACGAGGTCGGCCGGGTGCAGACGCTTTCAGTACGCGAAGGCGACGTGGTCAAAACCGCCGACGAATTGTTCACCGTCGATGATGATCTGCAGCGCGCCGACCTTGCCCAGGTCAAGGCATCGTTGACCAACGCGCAGCAGACCTACGACCGCGCCACCTCATTGCTGAAGACCGGCGCCGGTACGCAAAAGGATTACGACGCCGCCGAAATGATTTTGCGCGATGCGCAGGCTCGGCTCAATTCGTCGCAGACGCGGCTGTCGCGGCGCCGCATTTTCAGCGCGGTCGACGGCACGGTGCAGCAGATTTATTTTCGGCCCGGCGAGATGGTGCCCGCCGGGCGGCCGGTGCTGTCGATGCTGCCACCGGGCAACGTCAAAGTGCGCTTCTATGTACCGGAGTCCGGGCTGCCGAACATCGCTTATGGCGACGAAATCAATGTGGCCTGCGATGGCTGCGCCGCGGGTCTCACTGCGCGCGTTAGCTTTATTGCCAGGCAGTCGGAGTTTACGCCGCCGGTGATCTACAGCCTCGACGAACGCGCCAAGCTTGTGTTTCTCATCGAGGCGTTGCCGGAAAAGCCCGGTGCGCTGCGGGTCGGCCAGCCGGTCGACGTCAGGCTCGCCCGCCAGCCAATGCCTGCGCCACAGCCGCAGGCGTCACGATGAGCACAACAGCCGGAGCGGCAGCCGAGACGGCATCAGGCGCTGAGCCCGAGATCGTCATCGACGTACACGGCCTGACCAAATCGTTCGGCGGCCGGCAGGTCGTGCGCAACCTCTCCATGCAGGTCAAACGCGGCACGATTTTCGGCTTCCTCGGGCCGAACGGCTCGGGCAAGACCACGACCATTCGCATGCTGTGCGGGCTGCTGACGCCGGATGAAGGCAGCGGCACCTGCCTCGGCTACGACATCCGCACCGAGGCGGTGAAGATCAAAAACCGCGTCGGCTACATGACGCAGCGCTTCAGCCTCTACGAAGACCTTTCGGTGCGCGAGAATCTCGAGTTCGTGGCGCGCATCTACGGGATGCCGCGCCCGGTGGCGGCGGCCAAAGCGATGGTCGAGCGGCTCGGTCTGCACGGCCGCGAGGAGCAGATCGCCGGAAAACTTTCCGGCGGCTGGAAACAGCGCCTTGCACTCGGCGCCTGCACGCTGCCGAACCCAAGTCTCCTGCTGCTCGATGAACCGACCGCCGGCGTCGACCCCAAGGCGCGGCGCGACTTCTGGAGCGAGATCCACCATCTCGCCGCCGATGGCCTCACGGTGCTGGTCTCCACCCACTACATGGACGAAGCCGAACGCTGTCACGAGATCGCTTACATCGCGTTCGGCGAAGTGCTCACGCGTGGCAGCGTGCAGGATGTGATCGTCAATTCGCATCTCGTCACCTACACGGTCAATGCGCCGCACGGCGAAAATCTTTCGCGGCTGGCGGGCGAGCTCGCAGCGATTCCCGGCATAGACATGGTGGCGCCGTTCGGCACCAGCCTGCACGTCTCCTCGCGTGATGGCGCGGCCCTGGAAGCGGCGATCGCGCCTTATCGCGAGCGGCCCGGCCTCTACTGGGAGCGGGCGTCGCCCTCGCTGGAGGACGTGTTCATCGACCTGATGGGCCGCGCCCGGGACAACTTCCAGTGAGTGCGTACCAATGAGCGCGTCGGTGGAAGTCCGCGGCGGCGGCTTCTTTCGCCGCGCCGGCGCCATGCTGCTGAAGGAATTTCTGCAGTTGCGGCGCGATCGGGTGACCTTTGCCACCATGATCTCGATTCCGCTGTTGCAGCTGACGCTGTTCGGCTACGCCATCAACACCACGCCGCGCTATTTGCCGACCGCCGTGCTGCTGCAGGAATTAAGCGACGTCGGCCGCTCCATCCTTGCGGCGTTGCAGAACACCAAGTTCTTCAAGGTCACGCGCCAGCTCCGCGATGAAGCCGAACTGGACCAGGTGCTCGCGTCCGGCACCGTGCTGTTCGCGATCGAAATTCCCGCCGGCTTCGAGCGCGCGCTACGGCGCGGCGACGATCCGGCGCTTCTGATCGCCGCCGACGCCACCGATCCGGTTGCAACTGGTCCCGCGATTGCCGCGCTCTCGGCAATCGTCGAAACCGCGCTGGTCAACGACCGCTGGATTCCCGATGCCGGAAAGCCGCCGTTCGAGATTCGCGCCCACCAGCGCTACAACCCCGCGGCCTCGACGCCGCTCAACATCGTCCCGGGACTTCTCGGCACCATCCTGACCCTGACGATGCTGATCTTCACGGCGCTTTCGGTGACGCGCGAGATCGAGCGCGGCACCATGGAAAGCCTGCTGGCGATGCCGATCACGCCGTTCGAGATCATGATCGGCAAGATCGCGCCCTATGTGCTGGTCGGGTTCGTGCAGGCGGCGCTCATTCTGGTTGCCGGCGTGCTGATGTTCGGGGTGCCGATCGTCGGCAATCTCACGGTCCTTGCCGCGCTCACCACGCTGTTCATCGCCACCAATCTGTCGTTCGGCTACACTTTCTCGACGCTGGCGCAGAACCAGCTGCAGGCGATCCAGATGTCGATGATGTTCTTTCTGCCCAACATGCTGCTATCGGGCTTCGTGTTTCCGTTCCTCGGCATGCCGGGCTGGGCGCAGGCGATCGGCGAATGGCTGCCGCTCACGCACTACATCCGCATCGTGCGCGCCATCATGCTCAAGGGCTCGACGCTCGCCGACCTGCGATACGACACGCTGGCGCTCGCGGGATTGATGGCATTCGCCATGACAATTGCGGTGACGCGTTTCCGCCGGACGCTGGATTGAGGTGCCGGCTCCGGACTCAAAACTTGGTGTTGACGCCAAGGCGCAGATAGGGACCGACGCGGCCAAAAGATTCAACAGTTAACCCGGCTGCCGCCGACCAATCGATACCATTGATCCGAAAGCCGGTGATGTGCGCGCCGAGCCGCCATTGCTGATAGTCGATGCACCACAGCGCCTGCGCCTCGGGCCCGACAAAAAACGGCTCGGAGAATTGCCAGCCGACGGCGGCGCGCAGCGTTCCGATGGCGGCGATGGAGGCGATCGTGCCGTTGAGCGCGACCATGCTGGTCAGCGTCGGCTGATACCAGACGTCGGCGGCGAGCTGCGCGCCCGAATAAAAGCCGTGGAGCAGGCTGCCCGGATCGTAGGGCGAAAGCCGATAGTCCTGGACGATCGGTCCGGCGTAGACGGCAATGCTGATGCCGTCCCTGGTCACGCGCCATCCGGGCAATGCCGAAGCGGAGAGGAGCCTGCCGTCGACATCGGTGTGCAGCCCGCCGGAAGGGTAAGTGTAACCGCCCCCCGCAAGCAGAAGTTTTAGCGTGAAGCCCGGCCCTACGTAGCAAATGCAATGCATCTGCTACATAGTGCCGGTGAAGCCATCGGCCGCAAAACCGCCTGGCGACCAAAGCAGGCCGCCGTAAAGGAAGGCGCCGTCGCGCCAAAAGTCCGGAGCCGGCGAAGGCGAGAAAAGGCCGTCCGTCCGGCGCGGCGTTGTCAGCTCGGGCCGGCGAAACGCAAAGCAACAACACGGCGGCCGAGGCCGCCCCCAACAACC
The DNA here is from genome assembly GCA_963791955.1 of uncultured Alphaproteobacteria bacterium. Taxonomy (GTDB): domain Bacteria; phylum Pseudomonadota; class Alphaproteobacteria; order Rhizobiales; family Xanthobacteraceae; genus BOG-931. Next base: position 437,336 of record CAWBUO010000006.1, on the reverse strand, counting down.
CCACAACGCCCACTGAGGCTGCTCCCCCCGGTGCGCCTCTCAACTCCCGGATATTTACAAAGATACCTGTGGCTTCCGACAAGTCGAGTTGTATTTCCGACTACCGCAAGCAAAGGAAGCAACTCACTGATTGCATCATTGCATCTGATGCATTACATTATACCCATGCGTACAACTCTTTCGATTGACGATGATGTCCTCAACGCGGCCAAGGAAATGGCCGAGGTGCAGGGGACAACCGCGGGAAAGATCATTTCGGATCTTGCCCGCCGCGCGCTCACGCAGCCGGTGGAGGAATCCTTGATTCACCGGAATGGGTTTCGGGTGCTGCCAAGCCGAGGCGGTCTTGTGACATCGGCGCTGGTCAAACGGCTCGCCGAAGAAGACAGCTGAAAGTCGTGCGAGCCTTGTTTGACGTCAACGTGCTGATCGCCATGTTGGATGCGCAACATGTGCATCACGGCGTCGCCCACGAATGGTGGTCGGTGAACCGCCGCCATGGTTGGGCATCATGTCCGCTCACCCAGAACGGATTTGTGCGGATTGTCTCGCAGCCGCGCTATGCCAACCCCATCGCGCCTACCTCTGCGCTCGACCTGCTCGGGCAGCAAATGATCGAGACTGACCACGCGTTCTGGCCCGATCACGTGTCTGTGTTGGACCAGGAGCTTTTCAACCGCGATGCGATCATCGGACCAAGCCAGCTCACCGACATCTATTTATTGGCCCTGGCCATGACTCACGATGGACGGCTTGCGACCTTCGATCGTTCCGTTCCATTGACGGCAGTGCGCGGCGCGCAACGGCGGCATATCGCGTTCATGTAACATCCTCGGCAATCCCCTGGCATGTCATCATTGGGGACCCCGCGAAGCCGTGCCGTGCGCTATTTCCTCACCTTTATGATCTCGGGCGCCACGGTGTCGATGATTGCGATCCTGTACACCCGCGGCGGCTTCGACCTTATTCTCGGCGCCACCGCGATCGTGGCGCTGGACGTTCGTCGGCCATTCGCGAGGCCGCTGAAGTGCCAGAACTGGAGATTAAGTCCGATCTCGGCCTGCCGGCTCGGGATTGGGAAATTTCCACGTGCCGTTCAGGATTTCGGCACGCGGCCGATAGAGCCGCACCGTGTAGTTCCAGCCGGGCATGATCGGCAGGCAGTTTGGGATTTTTCCGTCGCAGCCGCCGAACTGGATTGTGATAGCGCCATCCGGGTCCTTCTTCGCCGTAACGTTGTTGAGCGAATAGGCGTTGTATGGATTCTTCTCGAAATAGCCGGCGGCGTTGTAGACGCTGACCGACCAGAACGCGTCCACGGGGACTTTCGTGACATGGAGCCTGTAGACGGTCGCGCCGTCGTTCTTGGGCACCATCGCGCCGATATAGGTCGCATCCTTGTCCGGATTGCCGCCCCAGCCTGCCGCAGTGCCGATCAGATGCATGATCGGATCGACTTGGCCCTTGGCGCCGAAGGCGTGCTTAAAGCCGTCCGTGTGGTTGGCGAGCTTCAGCAAGGCTTCGCGGATTTCCTTCAGGCTTGTCTGATCCCAGTTCGGAAGTTCGAGCTTGCCGGGATCCTTTTGGCTGACCTTGATCGCGTCTTGAAGCTTGTGAACCTCGTCGAGGTCCTTTGGGTCGTTGGGGTCGACAAAGGCGCGGATTGCGACCAACACGCAACGGGTGCCTACGTTCTTCTCCGTGAGCGTGTGCGGCTCGTGGTCGTAGGCTACGAATGGAACATAATGGTCTTCGTTGATGATCTGCAACGACATGAAGCGCTTGCCCGCGTCGGGGAGCGTGACCGTCACCGGCGCTGCTGCAAGATCGAACACACCAAAGGAATAGGGCGTGTCGCGGTTTAGCCGGATGACAGTCTGGTCATCGACCGCAGCGGGCTCGCGATTGTGGGCGAGCCTGCCAAGGCCAGCCTTCTTCACATTGACGGCCAGATAGTTGTCAGACTCAGCGCGTGTGAAGTTTTGAACCGTGACCGGCACTGTGTCGGCGGGCGATTGTGCGTGGGCCAATGGAGCTAAAAAAATGAGCACTGGGAGTGCGACGATGGCTCTCATTGTGGGTCTTGCTCCTCGTATACTCCGCAAGAGACTATGCTCGCCATGTGGCACGTCAATGTCCGTTCAAAATCAAAATCGGTCTTCTGCCGTCGCCCGCGCCAGTCGGCGTCTCGCCTCCTTGCTTTTTCTGTGTCGTAGTGTCGTAGCCCGCATGGAGCGTAGCGTAATCCGGGGATAGCATTAAAGCTGCAACGCCGTTCCCGGATTTCGTTTCACTCCATCCGGGCTACGGTCTGTCGTGAAGCGGTAGAAAAAATCTCAGCAGCGTGGTGCGCATGATCCTTGTGAGCGCCGTCCCGTCGTAGCCGGGGCGGAAGCTTCGCGGATCGTGCCGGGAAAAACTCGCGCGTGAGCGTTCGTTATTGCACGCAGCCTAGACCGGCAGAAGCGACCGGGCCGATCGCAGGCTTCGCGACGAAGCCATCCAGGCCGCGCAGCCCAGATGGCTTTGCGATTGCTCTATTCGGCTTAAGCGGTCGCAGGATGCCGCGCCGCCATCGCCATAGCAATCAGGGCCATGCCGCCGAACACCATATTGATCCCGACCAACAGACCGAGCGCCCACAGCGCGGTGCCCGGCAGTCCGGCAAAAATGATTGCGGCGAGGATCAGGTCGATGATGCCGCTGATCAGCATCCAGCCCCAACGGCCGGTGAGCTGGTTGCGGTGCTCGATCGCATAGAGGATCGAAGCGATGCCCTCGATCACGAAAAACGCGATCAGCACCAGCGTCAGCGAGACCGATCCGCTGATCGGCCACAGCAGCAGCACGATGCCCGCGGCGATGGCGATGAGGGCCGAGATCAGCGCCCACCAGAAGCCCGGCGCGTGGCGGGCCATAAACGTCGTGATCAGACCGACGATGCCGCTGACCAAAAAGATCCAGCCGATGATGATGGTAAAGGCTATGGTCGCCAGCGGCGGCAGCACGATCGCGATAATGCCGAGAATCATCAATATGATGCCTTCGATCAGGAACATCACCCAGTGCGCGTGAATTGCGCCGGCAACGGCGCGGCCAATGCCCTCGGCCGATGGTTGATTGATCGTCATTATCCTCTCCCTTGGCAGTCTGGATGCCGATTCTCGGGTTATGCCGGAGCCGGCCAGCTGGTTTGAAAAAACGAGGCTTTCCGGTTACGAAATGGTTAAAGCGGTTGCTTGATGAGCCATTTTCGGCAGCGGCGCTAGTCTGCCATAAAAGCAGCCCTTGCATAATAGCGATCGGGTGCCCATTTTAGCCTGCAGCGGCGTTGAGCCTTTATGGGTTCCGTCGTGAGACGGCCACGGTTACGGTGGGGTGACGCCGGATGTACGCGCACCTGATCGTTTCGTGGCCGTTGGCATTTTCGCTTTCCCCCGTCGTACCGACGTTCGAAGTCTTCCGATTTTCTGTCATAAGACTGTAATCGACCGCCGTCATGAGATTGAAATAATTGGGACAGCAGGGGACGCCAGGGGACGCCATGCCGGACACGAGCATCGATTTTGGGTTGTTGGCCGGGGCAGGGGCGCCGCTGCGCAACTTCAAGGCCGGCGAGGTGATCTTCAAAGAAGGCGACCCCGCCGAAGAGCTGTACGTCGTCAAGACCGGCAGCGTCGAAATCCGCCTCGGCAACCGGCTGCTGGACACGCTGCCCGAGCGCAGCATTTTCGGCGAAATGGCCCTGATCGATCATGGGCCCCGCAGCGCAACGGCGGTGGCCGCGACTGACGCGACGCTGGTACCGGTCGGCGAGAAACAGTTTCTGTTCCTGGTGAGCCGTACGCCTTATTTTGCGCTCAACGTGATGCGCGTGCTGGTGCAGCGACTGCGAAGCTCTAACAGCGTAATTTATTAGGCCGCGAGGCGGCGACGCTGCGGGCTTAAGCCCCGGTGCTCGAATGACACACCGGTATCCGATGTGGCTGGTTGATGGATCGGCCCGGCCAGCGATAGCGATATCGCCGGCCGGTGAGTCGCTCAGTTGCCGGTAGGCGGCGGAAGAGTGACGCCGTTCTTGGCAAGCTCATCACGCATGAACTGGAAGTGCTGGTATTGCGTGAGCGTGATCGGCCCGGCATACGATTCGCTCTGGAGTTTGCGTGGAGGATATTGGACGTAGGTCTTCATCAGTTGTTTGATGGCGTCACTGATGGTAACCATGACCCAGGTTCGCTCCGTGTAATTGTTCATGAAGATGTCGTAGCGCTCCTGCGGGTCCTGCCAGAGATCGAACACCTGGGGCACGGTAGCGACATAAGCCTCGGCGCCCTTCCAACCGAGGTTGGAATCGACGGCCAGCCCGCCGGTCTTGACGCCATCATCGCCGCGCAGATTGAATACGGCCTTGTAATTGTCGACGCGCGCTGCACCGGGAGTGAGCTCGTTCTCGGTAAAATAGAACCAGCTGTTTCGCCCTGATTTACCAGTGCCAAAAAGAACGGGCGATATGTCGACACTGTCGAAGATGATTGGCTTTCCCTCACGATCGTTCTGCGGCAGCTTGGCGCCGGCCAGCGACGCGAAGGTCGCCATATAGTCGAGGCCGCCGACGATCTCGGAGTTGCGCGAGTGCGGCTTGATACCTGGGCCCCAGGCAATCGACGGAACCCGATTGCCGCCTTCGCGCACGGTGCCCTTTGTGCCGCGGAACGGCGTGTAGCCGGCGTCGGGATAGACGTCCTGCCAGGCGCCGTTGTCGGTGGTCCAGAACACGTAGGTATTCTTGTCGAGGCCGAGCGCGCGCACTTTGTCCAGAAGGTGCCCGATGCGAGTGTCGTTCTCTACAACCGAGTCCGCAAACTTCGACTTCGAAAGGGATTTGTCCTTGAAATCCGGGTGCGGCATGTTCGGCTGGTGCACCTTCATGAAATTGACGCTCATGAAGAAGGGCGTGTTCGACTTGGCGGCCCGGTCGAGATAGTCGAGCGACGCCTTCTCGACATATTCGTCGAAGAATGGAATGCCGACGACACCCTTGTCCGGTGTATTCACGTATTGGCCGTTGATCTTGAAATCTTCCTTCGGCGGCTGTCCGGCATTGCCCGACAGCGCACCTTTGGTGACGCGCGCGAACATCGCGCGCAGTTCCGGATTCATATCCGGAAACCAGGTCGGGTCGGCGTAAGTGTAGGCGTTAAGATGGTAGAGGCCACAATATCTCATCTCGTCGTAGCCCTGCGCGTTCGGCAGTGCGTAATCGGCTTCGCCGAGATGCCATTTGCCGGCAAAGAACGTGTTGTAGCCTGCGGTCTTCAGCACCGAGGCGAGCGTCCACTCGGCAGCCGGCAGACCGCCGCCCTGACCCTGGAACGCCACCGTTGTCATACCGCTGCGGTTGGGAATGCGCCCGGTCTGCATGGCGGCGCGGCCCGGAGTGCAGCTCGGCTGCGCATAGAATGACGTGAACATCATGCCCTCGTCCGCCATACGATCAATGTTCGGCGTCGGCATGCCGCGTCCCTCACCGCCGAGATAGCAGCCAGCATCGCCATAACCGAAATCGTCTGAAACAATCATTATGATATTCGGCTTCTTGCCGTTCGCCGCTGTGACGGGCTGGGTCTGCGCCTGCGCGACCCGCACGTTGCCGGTCCCGGCAATCGCGCCCGCCGCCGCGAGCGTGGTGCCGGCCAGCAGCATGCTGCGGCGGTTGACTGCACCGGATTCGGGGCGCTTCTTCGCGTCGTTGTTATGATGCGACATGGCTACTTTCCTCTCCTGCTGACACAGCGAAATCCGAGATGGCCGGTGGAGGTATCCACCGCTTCCGCATGTCGGGCGGCCGGGCGGTAGCGGCGGCAGTAGTTCGGCGCGCACAAATGTGAGCCGCCCTTAATCACTTTTCGTGGAATTTTGATTTCAGGTTGGCTGGGATCGTAACTCCCGGTCTCAAGTCCACCGCGCGGATTTTCTGGAACGCAGCACGCCTTCTGTGCATCGGGTTCGTGCTTCTCCGACCACCAGTCAGTGGTCCACTCCCACACGTTGCCGATCATGTCATAGACGCCATAACCGTTCGCCGGAAACGACAGCACCGGCGACGTGCGTTCGAAGCCGTCGTCGCAGAGATTTTGGTGCGGGAAATTGCCCTGCCAGGTATTGGCGCGATGCTTGCCGCCCGGAGTAAGCTGATCGCCCCAGGCGAACTCCGCGCCGTCGAGCCCACTGCGGGCGGCGTATTCCCATTCAGCTTCGGTCGGCAAGTCCTTGTCGGCCCACTTTGCGTAGGCGAGCGCATCGCCGAACGTCACGTGTACTACCGGATGATTGTCGACCGTGTTGATATTGCTCTTCGGTCCATAAGGGTGCCGCCAGTTCGCGCCTTTCATCAGCGACCACCACTGGCCCCAAAACCGAAGGTCGACCGGATGTTTCGGCGGCGTGAATACGAGCGAGCCGGCATAGATCATATGCGGCAGCGCGCCGGGATAATTTTTCGGATCGGGCGGAATTTCCGCGAAGGTCACGTGACCGGTCGCTTTGACGAACTCTTTGAATTGCCGGTTCGTCACCGGCGCACGGTCGATCCAAAATCCGTCAACGGTTACCCGATGAACCGGCGCTTCTTCCGGATAGTGCGAGCCCGATCCCATGCGGAACGTGCCACCTGGGATGAAAACCATGTCAGACATGGTTTCACGAACTGAGGATTGTTGCCCCACGCGAACCGTCCTTGGTTACGCTCAGTGACGCATCGCCGCACACCACTTCACAAAGCGTACCGAAGCAATGTGACTTCGACAATCACAACTGCGCGAATGACAGGGTCAGCAATACTGACAATAGTCAAAGTATATGATCCTGTTTTTCCGAAATTACCGATGAAGATTTTGATTTGCCGTCGACGGCACGAAGCCAAGTTGAAGTAACCGCGGTCAAGAGCATGCCGGTGCGGGAAAGAGGACGTTCATCGCGGAGTTGCAGACCAGTGCCAATTAAACCGCACGCGCGCAAAGCTGACCTAATTCTTCAATCGCTCGATTAACGCCATCGCCGCCGCCGGCGCGCGGATTTTGCCTTCGTGAATGACGTAGGCGAACACGTCGCGCGGTGCGATCATTATGGGCGAATAAGTCGGATCGGCCCGAGCGAGGTCGTCGGGCATTTGGCCTGACGCCCAGGTTCGCAAGCGCTGAGCCCATGCGTCGATGTCCTTCGGCGGATAGGCAGTCAGGATCGTGTCCTGGCCCTTTTGTAGGCGCGCATAGACGAAATCGCCAGGCAAGTCGGCGAGTGATGGATAGGTAGCGTGATCGGTAAACACGACCGGGGTGCCGAACTCACGCAGCAAAGTGATGAAAGCCGGCGTGCCAAAGCTCGCGTGCCGCACTTCCACCACATGACGCAGGCGTGTTCCGTTCACCTGCGCCGGCAAGAGTTCGAGAAACTTTCCGAAATCGGCGGCATCGAATTTTTTGGTCGGTGCGAATTGCCAAAGCAGCGGACCCAGCCGGTCGCCGAGCTCGAGCACGCCGGAATTTAGAAACCGCTTGATCGAGTCGCCGGCCTCGGCAAGGACGCGCCGGTTGGTGGCGAAACGCGGTCCCTTGACCGAAAAGACAAAGCCGTTGGGCACGGCCGCGGCCCATTTGCGGAAGCTCTCCGGCTTCTGCGAACCGTAGAAGGTCGAGTTGATCTCGATCGAGGTCAGCCGGCTCGCTGCGTATTCCAGTTCCTTCGCCTGCACGAGGCCTGTTGGATAAAACACGCCGCGCCACGGCTCATAGTTCCAGCCGCCGATACCGATATAGATGTGACCCGATTTCGCCGCCATTTTCGCCGCCACCGCGCTGTCATCAGCCTAAAGACGCCAACAATGTTTTCGGCGCCCGCAGCTCCGGCCGCGCGGAACGTTCGCTGAACGCGCTGTACGCTCGCGCAAGCAGCTCGCGTGCCTTTGTTCTGCGGCGCGCATCACGTCTGGCCGCAGTCATACCGGCGTCACGCGCTATTGCCATAGTGCTGGCGCACTCGGTGGCGGGTTTCGATCCGGTGCCGGTGGCGGCCACGGTGATCTGGTGACGCCGGATGAACGCGCACCAGTCATTTGTGGTCGCAGTTTTGATCGTATCGCGTATTTCATTGTGCTGCGTATTGCCCCTGTTTTAAGTCCCCGCATGAAGGCCCGGCGTTTCCCGGGCCTTCTCTTTTTCGGCGCGGCGTCGGCGTAGTTCGCCGCATGTCGATTTGTCCGCATTATTAATGTGAGTGCCGTCAGATTTCGAGCGTTGACCGCCGTCGAGCATACGCAGCGGCCCCGACCGGGGCGGTTCCCCTGATTGTGGAACGAGGCAAGCGGAATTCCGACGACCGGCTTTGAACCTTTTCCCGGGCAGCCCCGACCAACGGGTACGGAAACCCATACCCTGGAGAACGCCCATGTCACGCACTCTCATTCTCACCCTCGCAGCCGCGGCCACGCTCACCGTTGCCTCGTTTGCGTCAAGCGCTTCCTACGCCCGCGGATTTAGCGGCGGCGGACACGCCAGCGTCGGCGGTCACGCTAGTGTCGGTGGCCACGCTAGTGTCGGTGGCCACGCTAGTGTCGGTGGCCACGCTAGTGTCGGTGGCCACGTCAATATCGGTGGCCGCGGTCGCATCGCCGGAAACGGCGGCCACCTGACTCCGATCCTCAATCCCGGTCATCCGGGGCACGGCTACCCGGGTCATGGTTATCCAGGCCGGCCTGGCCGGTGGGCATACCATGGTCACGGACACTGGATCTTCCGTGGCGGCCGCTGGATCGTCATCGATCCTGTGGTTGGTGATGTCCCCGATGTGGCGCCGGCGGAAGTTGCCGCCAGCCCGGCTCCTTGCACCTGCCTGACCAAAACCTACACGCCGGACGGCCTCGTGGTGTTCGCGGACGTCTGCACCAAGGAAGCAGCCTCGGCCCAGAAAAACTAAAGTGCCGATCAGTAAAAGCGCTGCTGTATCGAACTGAGGACCGCCCGCGACCACGCCGGCGGTCCTCTTGTCGCAGCGCCCGTTCAACCGGCATCGTTCATTGGCGGACCTTCATCGCATCTTGGGGCAAGCGAGCGCCTGCGGAGCCTAAAGCAAGTTTGCAAATCCGGTCGCTCAGATCTCCGTCGGGCGTCGCGAGCGCATCGAGGATGGTGAAGTGATTTCGGCCGGCAACTTCGCAGACTTTTGCTGGCGCGCCGCGTGCCGCCCATGCCGCGACTAATTCCGCCGTCCACTGCTTGAACCCTTGCGTTTCGTCGCCGCCGACAATGCCGAACAACGGTACGAGCGCGGCTCCATCCATCAAAGCCTCGACGCGAAGCAACGGACTGGCATCGGCGGCTTCCTCGGCTGACAGATTAAGATCGGCATTGATCGACGTGTGCAATAGCGGGCGTAAGTCGAATGCCCCGCTGATCGTTGCCAATCCGACGATCGGCCCTTCGCCTTGGACCGCCTGATCCAAAGCCAGCATGGCCGCCAATTGGCCGCCAGCGGAGTGGCCAGAAACCACGATGCGCGCGGGCGAGAGCCGTTTGACGATCCAATCAAAGGCCATGCGCATTTGGTCGACGATGCCGCCGACACGAATGCTCGGAACCAGATCGTAGCCGGGTACGACCACCGTTATGCCGGCATTGTGAAACGGTTCGGCGATGAAGGAGACATAAGATTTGTCGAGCGCCCTCCAGTAACCGCCGTGAATGAAAAACAGAACCGGCGCCCCATCGCCGGCGGGGAAAATATCGAGCAGACAACGCGGGCCCGCAGCATAGCGTTGATCCAGAAGGCAAGCGCCCTCGGCCCGCACAATCGCGCTGCGGCGTTTGTGCCGGTCATAAATCATGTCACGCTCGGGATGCCGCTTGCGCAGCGCGAATTCGGCTTCGAGAGTCTCGTCGATCATTGCCACTATGCCGTTCGATCCGTCAGGGTTTGAGGTAAGCTTCTTTCATGGCGGGATCGTCCACTAAAACGCTGGTCTCCGCGCCGCGCACGAGTTCGCCATCCGCCAGAACGTAGCAATACGTCGCAGTGCGTAACGCCATGTTTGCATTCTGCTCGGCCAGCAATATCGACATGCCGGCAGCATTGAGTTGCCTGATGGTCGCGAAAATTTCCTGCACCACCCGGGGAGCAAGCCCGATCGAAGGCTCGTCGAGCAGAAGAAGCCGTGGCTTCGACATCAGCGCCCGCCCGATCGCAAGCATCTGCTGCTCGCCACCTGACAGCAGTCCAGCCGCCTGACTTTGCCGTTCGCGCAAGCGCGGGAACAGGTCAAAGACCATCGCCATGTCGCGTGCCACCGAACGATCGCGTCGCGGCCATAGCCGGCGGAACGCGCCCATTTCAAGATTTTCCCGAACCGTCATCGGCGCGAACACACGGCGGCCTTCCGGCACCAAAGTGACGCCGAAGTCGAGCCGCGTCGAAGCCGAGCGGCCGGCGATGTCGCTGCCGTCGACCGAGATGCGGCCTCGGCTCGGCGGCAACAGGCCGCCGAGGCACCGCAGCAACGTGGTCTTGCCAGCGCCGTTGGCGCCAATCAGGCAGACCGATTGTCCGCGCCCGACCCGCAGCGAAATGCGATGCAGGACTTCGATGCTGCCGTAGCCTGCGGTCAGCGCTTCGACTTCAAGCATCATCGGTCGCACCCAGGTAAGCCGTCAGGACGTCGGGGTGCCGGCTTATTTCGTCGCCCGAGCCTTCCGCGATCCGGACGCCATTGTTGAGAACAAGAATGTCGTGGGAAAGCGACATCACCATGCGCATGTTGTGCTCGACGAGAAGCACCGTCATGCCCTGTTCGTTTAAGCCTCTCACCACGCCTTCCATGTGCTCGGCTTCCGCCCGTGGCAGTCCGGCGGTCGGCTCGTCGAGCAACAGCAGCCGCGGTTCGCCGGCAAGCGCACGCGCGAGTTCAAGGACCTTCATTTCTCCATAGCTGAGTGCGCCGGCCGGCAAATAGGCCTTGTCGACGAGGTTGAAGCGTTCAAGCAGCGTGAATGAAGCCTCTTCGAGCGCACGCTCTTCGGTGCGAAACGTCCGATCGCGCAGGATGGCGCGGCTAAAGCCGGCGTGGCTGCGGAGATGGCATCCGGCGATGACATTTTCCAGAACCGTCATCTCGCGGAAGATCTGCAGATTTTGAAACGTGCGGGCTATTCCGAGGCGGGCGCGGGCAAACGTCGGCAAGGTGTCGATGCGGTGGCCGTCGAAAAAGATGTGGCCGGAAGTGGGCCGGGTCACGCCCGCGATCATGTTGAAGAGGGTGCTCTTGCCAGCACCATTCGGCCCGATCACCGCCTTTATCTCCCCCGCCGCCACAGTGAAGCCGAGATCGGCGACGGCGCGAAGTCCCTGGAAGTAGCAGTTCAATGCTTCGATCTTTAGCAGCGCCGCACTCACGTCGGCCTCGCTTGCCGGCCGCCGTGCCAATCTCGCACCGCCGCTGGAACGCCCGCGAGGCCGCGCGGAAAGGCAATGAGCACAATCAGCATGCCAAGACCGAACAGCATCAGTTCGGCGTCTTCGTAATCGAGTAAAAGCTGCGGAACCGCGGTGTAGATCAAGGCGCCAAGCACGGGCCCCCAAAAAGTGCCGGTACCGCCGAGCGCCACCATCACGACGTATAGGATGGAATTCGAGATGCTGAACGTTTCCGGGGAGGCGTACTGATTGGTGTGGACATAAAGACTGCCGGCAATTCCCGCCATTCCGGCGCTTAGCACAAAGAACAGAAGCTTGGTGCGCGCGCTGTCGATGCCAAGCGCTTCCGCTCCGAGTTCGTTGGTGGCGACGGCGCGCAAGGCGCGGCCGAACCGCGAGTGCAGCACATGGAGAATGGCGAGCATTACCAGCAAGGACACCAGCCAGACCAGCGGAAACTCGCGCAGGTCGGTGTCGAGCCGGAAGCCGCCGATCGAGAACGGCGCGACCCCCAGCAGCCCGTTAGGGCCGCCGGTGAGTTCGACCAGGCGATTGAACAGGACAACGAGAATTGCGTTCCAACCTAGTGTCGCCATCGACAAATAGAGCCCGCGCAGGCGCAGGACCGGAACCCCGATCACGAGAGCGGCGAGGCCCGTAGTGAGCATGGCGGCGGGCAAACCGATCCAGGCGGAAAGCCCAACCTTGGCGCTAAGAATGCCGCTGACGTAAGCGCCGAGGCCGAAGAAACCGGCGTGGCCGAGTGAAATCTGTCCGCCGTAGCCCATCAGCAGATTAAGGCTAGCGATCAGAATAACGTTGATCAGAAAGAGGTTTGCGAGCGAGACCAGATATTCGTTGGGCGCGGCAAACGGCACGGTGAGCAAAACGAGCCACAAGAGTAGCAGTCGCCAATGATCGGGCAGGAGCGGCGCAGCGGATCCGCCTGCAGCATGACTCGGCCGATGCTGACCGCCGTCTGCCGGCTGCGGCGACGCGCGCGTGCCGTTCATCGGTGGCGCCCACGCCATCCGTCAGACCTTGGTTATTTCGCCGCGGCCGAGAAATCCGGACGGACGGACAAACAGGACCAGCAGCAGAACCGCGAAAGCGATCGCATCCTTGAAGTCGGACGAAATGTAGAAGCTGCCGAATGCGTCAAGCAGTCCGAGCGCGAGACCGCCGATAACGGCTCCGGGTAAGCTCCCAACGCCGCCCAGCATGGCGGCGCTGAAACCCTTGAACCCGAAGGCGGCGCCCTGATCGTACGATGCAAGTGTCAGCGGCGTGATGATGGCCCCCGCCAGTGCGCCAGCGAAAGCCGCGATCGCAAATGACAGCATGACGGTGGTCTCGACTTTAACTCCGACGATGGCAGCCGCTTCCCGGTCTGCGGCCGCGGCGCGCAGCGCCTTACCCAGCATGCTGCGCTCGAAGAACAGATGCATGCCGAACAGGAAGACAAGCGTAATGCCGAAAATCCACAGCGTCTGTGTCTGGACGTTGATCCCCCAAAAGCCGAGACTTTCAGTTTTTGAAAATCCGGGATACCCGACCGGCCTCTTGCCGAGGACCAGCATCATCAGACTGCGCGTGCAGATGGCCAGCCCGATACTGATCAGCGTGATCAGGAGCGGGTTGGGGTGCCGCAGCGGCCAGATCACCAGCCGTTCGGAAATGATGCCGACGATCGTCATCAACAGCACGGCCGCAAAACAGGCCAGCACAACGCTGTTGATCGTGGCAAAGGATACAGCGGCAATCATGCCGGCCATAACGACCCATTCGCCTTGGGCGAAATTCATCGCGCCGGTGCTCTTGAACACGACGTTGAAGCCGAGGGCGATGAGAGCGTAAATGCTGCCGGTGCCGACACCGATGACCAGCAGTTGAACCACGGTAGCGGCGTGCATCGCGGCGATTAGAACGTGCGCATGCGGTTGGTCTCGAACATCGGCAATACGACGCCCATTTCGAGGAGCCTTTGCCGTGCGTTGGCGACGTAAGTCGCGATCGTGTCCTCTTCGTGAGCGCGGCTTGCCGCGCCGAGGCCCGCCGCAGCGGTTATCGCGTCGGCTTCCGCCTCGGCGGCGGCATGTTCCGGCGCGAGCCATGGACAGTGGTAGCCCTTGAATTCCGTATCGCGAATGTGCGCCGCGACTTGCCCGGCGATGAGTTCTCGGTCCGCCGCAGCCCAATGGGGCGCTCTGACGCCGAGATAAAGCCATCCGAAAGCCGCGTGGCGTTCTTTGTCGGCGATGATGTGATCAAGCATCGCAGCGATTGCCGGGTTCTTTGCGTTGGCGCGCCAGGTGCGGCAGAGTTCGAGCTCCAGTCCGTCCTCGAACGCGGAAAAACATGCAACGTAACTGTCGAGGTGCTGCCCGGCATCCAGAACCCGGCGATGCAGATTTCGATTGAAGGCCGCTTCATAGCCGCGATCAGCTGGCCCGACCAGACGGCCACCGAATGCTTCCGTGACGCGCTCGAAACACTCGATGTGCCAGGCTTCTTCGGTGTTGCGAACCGTGAGGAAAAACTTCGGGTCGATTTCGCGGCCGGTCTCCATGCAGAAACGGACCAGGAGGGCAGGGGTCTCGGTCAGACCGGTGACCTCCATCCACAGCCGCCGGCTCCACGTCCGCCTCGCTGCTTCCCGGGTTTGTGCATCGTATCGCTCGGGACGCAGTTCGGCCCAGTCGATGTCGCGATGCGGATTCCAGCGGCCGGCTTTGCCGGTGTCGTAAAGCTCCCGGATCTGTGGCAGCGTGACGTTCATTTCCAGCGGAAAGCGCCGTTCGACCAGAAGACGAAGCGGCGGCAGCGCCGGGCCCGTCCGCGGTGCGGAGCCGAGCATCTCAGATGGTGCCGAGCTTCGGATGCGTAAACGGCGGCAGGTTGATGCCGAGCGGCCGCATTTGCTCGCGAATACGCTTGGCGGTGCCGATGAAGATCGGTTTCTCGACTTCCTCGATCGTGGAGCCGAGGCCGGCCTCGTAGGTTACGCGATCGGCTTCGACCTCGGTCCGCGACGCCGGGCTGTCCGGCGCCAGCCACGAGCTGTGATAGCCGTTCAACTCGACTTTCTCGACCATCGCAACGACGGAATTCTCGATCATCTGCTTTTGTTCGGGCGTCAGCGTTTCGCAGATGGCCTCGAGGAAATACCAGCCGAACGCGCAATGGCGGGATTCGTCGCGCATGATGAAGCGGACGATCTGCTTGGCGACCGGATCACGGGTCACGTCGTCGAGATGGCGAAAGACGTCGAATGCGATTTCTTCGGCGGTACAAACCAGCGCGGCGATAATGCCTTCAAGCGGGGTGCTGGCGCTCAGCGCCGCGCGCCGCACGCCGTGGGTCGCGACCGATCCCTCAAACAGCTGCTGGACCGGCTTTTCGATGTAGCCGCCGAGCTTCTCCGCCATGGTGTGGCACACTTCGGCATGGCGCGCTTCTTCCTGTGATCTAATCGTGAAGAACAGCTGCATGTCAGAGGGACGCTGCTCGACACCGAAGCGCACCTGCAGCGCAGGGCTCTCCGAGATGGCGCCATATTCGCTCCAGGCTCGCCTGCTCCAGTACAGGCGGGCGGCATACCGCTGAGCCTCGGTGTAGGCTTCGGGATCGAGCAAATCCCATTGCACGTCGGTCTTTGGATCCCACTGGCTTCGCGTGGCGGTGTGAAAGAGTTCCCGGATCCGCGGCAGATCGGAATTGAATGTCAGCGGAAATCGGTTCTCGGGCTGATCAAGCAGCGTCTGCACCACCTCGAATGCCTGTTCCGCCGACATTTCGCGCGAAAGTGCCATGGCCTGTTCCTTTTGAAGCAGCTTCCCGTTTAGGCGTAGTCGACGAGATTGAACCTGCCGTCGCGCCAGTTGATGAGCACGATGTCCCGCTTCGACAGGCCGGAATGGCGCTCCGGCGAAAAGTTGAAGACGCCACTGACGCCGGCAAAGTTTCGGATTTTTTCCAGCCCCTCCGGCAGTTTTGACGGATCGCCGCCGACATTGAGGAGCCCTTGGCGCGCCAGCATTGCGGCATCGTACGATTCGGCAGCGTAAAAACTCGCGGGCCGGCCGAAGCGCGTCCGATAGCTGTTAAATAACTTCAGTATGCCGGATTTGAGCGGATCGGAATCGGGCAATTGATCCCCGACCGGCAGCTTGAGGCTCGCGAGCAGGATCGAACCGGCGGCATCGCCGGCGAGCGTCATGTAATGTGACGAAACGAAACCGTAGCTATGGATCAACGTGCGTTGGTCCAGCCCGAGTTCGCGGGCCTGTTTGATGAAGATCACGCCGGCCGGGGTGACGGTCCAGCAAATCACGGCGCCAACGCCGCTGTCGCGAATGCGCGTCAGCTGAGGCATCATGTCGGTGTCGGCAGGTCCAAAAGTCTCGTAGACAACGTCGAGCTTTCGGCGCGGACCGACCTTGTGCATCTGGGTCACGGCGCCCTGACCGAAGCCGCTGGTATCGGCGAGCAGGGCCACCTTGCTGATCTTTTTCTTTTCCAGATAGTCGGCGATCCGCTCGAGCACATCTTCATCGTCCACTGTGCTCTTGAAGACCCAATGCCGTTCGGAAACCGGGGTGACAATAGCGAGCGCGCCTTCACTTGAGATGAACGGTATCTTGGCGGTCTCGATCATCGGCGCCATCGCCAGTGCAATGCCGCTCATATTGCCGCCGCTGACGATCAGCTGCACATGATCCTGGCTGATCAGGCGGCGGGTCGCGGTGATGGCCTTCTGCGTCTGACTTTCCGCATCGTAAAACGTCCACGCGATTTGCCGGCCGTTGATCCCGTTGGAGGCATTGATCTCATCGACGGCGAGCTGGAGGCCGGCCTTCATGTCTTCGCCGAGAAAGGCCGCGGGCCCGGTGACGGAGAGAATTGATCCGACGCGCAACGGTTCTTCGGCCGCGTGCGCCGCACCCACTTTTGCTGTTGCAAGGGCACCGGGAATGAGCTGAAAAAACTGTCGTCGTCCGAGCCGCACGATGAACTCCTCTGCTCTCTATCGGCACACCGAACTGATTGTGCCTTGCTATTTCCCGCATGCGCCTGGTGGCGCAGTCAGTCGTCGTGAACGCCCCCGCATCCGCGATCGTCCCCGGCTGGCGCGCCTTCGCGGGCCAATGGCACTTGCAACGAATACCGGACAAGGTCGCCACGATGGACGGTATGGCCCGCCATGACATGGCGGCCGCCGGCGTCGCAATATCGCAAATTGCGGATCAGCACCGGCGCATTGGCTCCAAGATGTAAATATTCAATTTCTTCGGGGCCTGCGGTTCCTGCTTCGATCGCAAAATCACCCTTACAAAGCTCGACCCGCTGCCAAAGCAGGTGAAGCGGCGATCCGCGCGCTGACGTTTCATCCCAGTCGGCCACGAGATCGTTGGGAATGTAGCGGTAGTCGATAGCGACCGGCACCCGCGCAGCAGCGCGAACGCGTTTGATGAATAGAACGATAGTGTGGGCGTCGAGGCCAAGCGCCGCGCCGATGGTCTCGCCGGCGGGACGGCGTTCGAAAGCGAGCAGGGTCGATTGCATCGGCACGCCGCTGGATTCCCATTGCCGCAGGAAGTCCATGCCCGGTCCGAACCGCTCTTCCAGCTTGCGCATCGAAACGAAGGTGCCGACGCCGCGGCCGCGCCGCAGGAGGCCGTCCTGCACTAATTCTGCCAGCGCCTGGCGGACGGTTTCGCGGCTGACGCAGAACACTGCGCACAATTGTTCATCGGAATAAAAGCGGCGGTCCGGTTCGTCCCACCGCAAAATCAGGGCGATCAGCCGTTGCTTTATTTGCGCATACAGCGGCAGCGGCGAAGTCCGATTCAGTGGCGGATTCGCCCAAGCAGCATCCGGCGGGTTTGGACTTACAGCCGCTTCACGCATCGCTTGCTCATTTATTCAATTGTCTACCTCACCATACATTTAATCAAGGCCGGATTTCACCAATCTCTGCTGGCGTTCGCGGGTCGGACTCGTGGTTTCGCGCAGCCGCGCCGGTGCAGACGCCAGCGCGTT
Source organism: uncultured Alphaproteobacteria bacterium (assembly GCA_963791955.1). Lineage (GTDB taxonomy): Bacteria > Pseudomonadota > Alphaproteobacteria > Rhizobiales > Xanthobacteraceae > BOG-931. Next base: position 419,834 of record CAWBUO010000006.1, on the reverse strand, counting down.
GCATTGCGCTAATTGTCGCATTTCACAGTCCCGGTCGAGTGCAGTCCGGTCAGGCCGGCGAGAGCTCGCGCTTCTTTGTTGCAAGCGACATGTTGTGGGGCAGGAGGTCCTGCCACCGCTGGTTTGCCGAGACATTAGTGTCGGCAAGGCTGCGCACCTTCGAATAGTCGGCGATGTTGACCCCGAAAGGATCCTGTCCCGCCTCGTGACGGCGCACCGATTCAAGCAGGCGGTATCGCAGGCGAACTACGGCCGCGTCGGCTGCCACAAGCATTTCCTTATCCCGTTCGACGATCGGCCCCATCGACACGCCGATGCTGGCGTCTTCCGGCACGAGGCCACTCAGGCCCGACCACGCCACGTCCATCTTCGAGCGGTCTTGGCCGAACAGATTCTCGTCGCTGACGCGATACTCGCAATCCTTCTCGTTCCACAGTCGGTCGTTGTCGAGCCCGAGCACGCCAAACATTTTCTTGCGATCGAACGACTGCGGCCCGTGGGCAATGACGTAAGTGCTGGTACGCACGTCATCCTGTGGCACTTCGAACACGAAAAACTGATAGCGCGTCAGCGGAATGATGCGGCACACCGGAAAGATCACCGCGGTGACGCGCACGCTGCTGGTCGCGCTGCCGTCGTCGGCGCGCGGGCCGGTGCGCTTGGCGGCATAGTGGTAGCCGTATTCCGTGTTCTCGATATCGAGGTCGGGAGCGTTGTCGTCGACGGCGAGCGCGACCGAGGTGTAATCGGACGTTTCCGGCACGTGGTCGGGCTTCGTTTTCCACCCCGGATTGGCGAGATTGCAGTGCAGAATGCCGACATGCGAGGAATTGGTGCCGCCTTCGAATAGCTGCAAGTAATTCGCGGGCGTGTTGATGCGAAACACCAGCCGGTTCTCGGGCGGACCGTCGAAGAACTCGTATTTTTGAAACGGCGGCTCTTTGTCGGCCGGCCCGACATAGGCCCACACCATGCCGCCGGCTTCGCGCACGGGAAACGCCGGCGCTTTGACGCGCTTGCGAAAACGCTCATCGCAATGGTTCGGGGTTTCCTGGATGGTGCCATCAACACCGAACTTCCAGCCGTGATAAAGGCAGCGGATGCCATTGTCCTCGACGCGCCCCATCGCCAGCGAGGCGCGGCGATGCATGCAATATTCCTCGAGCAGTCCGGGCCGGCCCGAAGTGTCGCGAAAGGCGACAAAGCGTTCGCCTAACAGCCGGACGCGCAGCGGATCGCAGTCGGGCTTCGGCAACTGCTCCGAAGTGCAGACCGGAAGCCAGTAGCGCCGCATCATGCGTCCCATCGGCGTGCCGGGTCCGACACGGGTGAGAAGTTCATTTTCTTGCGCGCTGATCATGGCTGTTGTTCCTTTCCCGCTTGGCTTGGCGGTGCTGGTTGAAAACGGGGCTCCGCTCGCCGCTCGCAGTCATCCCGGCGCCAGTTATTCGACGTGGCTTCACCGCCTGATGGTGTTGATGATCACGCTCTCGAGTCTCCACCGAGCGCTCAACCGATCCGCGACATCGTAGCAGCCTCATCACAGCCAAGCCAGTCTCCGACCGATTACAGATACGAACTGCTGCCATCCGAATGACCAGCATTGATCCGCTGTTCCGAAGTCCGCGCCATGACCCTTAACAGGTGCGCTCGGCCACCGGCAGGCGACAAATTTGATTGAGGTTCCGACGGAGCCGTATCCAGTATCCACGAGTGATGGCGCGGGTATCACGGTCCTGCTATGAAGCCTCCCCGCCGGTTGGTTGAACCGGACATCCCGTCATTGCCACGAAGGACACTGAATTGGTTGCGTCAGAATTGGTTGCGTCAGACGCCACCACTGTGCCGGACCGGCGCTACGAGCTCGCGGTCGCCGCAACGATTCTTGCGCTCGTTGCGGTGCGCCTCGTCGTTGCCGGGCTGACGCCTTTGAGCTTTGACGAAAGTCTGTATTGGGTTTGGTCAAAACACATCGCGGGCGGTTACTATAGCCATCCGCCGGTCAATCCAATTCTGATCCGGCTCGGCACCGAACTGTTCGGCAGCACCGAATTTGGCGTCCGTGTTTTGAATGTGCTCCTTGCTGTGCCGGCCAGTTGGGCAATCTGGCGTTCGGCCGCAATCCTCTTCAGCGACGAGAAAGTCGGCGCGACCGCGGCGCTTTATTTCAATCTGACGCTGGTCATAGCCGCCGGGTCGATTATCGCCACGCCCGACAATGCCGTGGTGGCGGCGGCCGCCTTCTTGCTGCTCACGCTGGTCAAGCTTCTCCAAACCGGCCGCGCCGCGTGGTGGCTTGCGATCGGCGTGGCGTTCGGCATCGGAATGCTCTCGAAATACACCACGATCTTCTTTGCCGTCAGCATTCTCGCCTGGCTGGTGCTGGTGCCGCAGCAGCGCAAATGGCTGTCGACACCGTGGCCGTACATCGCGGGCATCATCGCGCTTGCGGTGTTTTCGCCGACACTGATCTGGAATGCGCAGCACGGCTGGGCCTCGGTTCAATACCAATTCCACCGGCTGGTCGTCTACGAATGGTCATTGGGTTATTTCGGCGAATTCTTCGTCACCCAAATAGGGCTGGCTACGCCATCCATCTTCATTCTCGGCGTGATGGGCCTCGTCGCTATGCTGCGAGGCCGGGGCGGGCTTCTCGGCGCGCGCGTTCTTCTTAATGCGATGGTCTGGCCGATCGTACTCTATTTCGTCTGGCACACCTTCCACGGCCGCGTCGAAGGCAACTGGCCGGAGCCGATCTACGCCGCATTTGTAATCGCGGCTGGCGTTGCTGCGGAACAGATTAAATGGGACGGCGCCTGGGCGACAGTTGCGCGCTGGTCGCGGCGGCTCGCGGTGCCGGTTGGCCTCGTTGTCGCCGCCTGCCTTTATCTGCAGGCCTTGTTCGGCATTGTTCCGCTTGGAGCCGTCGATCCGACCGCGCGCGCTCTCGGCGCCGGGTGGAAGGAACTGGGTGTTAAAATGGACGACGTGCGCCAAAAACTTGGCGCGCCGATTGTGCTGACAAGAAATTACGGGCTGACGGCCTGGCTTGCATTCTATCTGCCCTCGCATCCGCCGGTCGCCCAGATCAATGAGCGGTTGTGGTGGGTGAACGCTCCCGCGCCGGACCCGGCGTTGTTTCGCGGCACCATGATGTATGTGTGCATCGTCAACTGCCTGGAAATGCCCCTGATCCGCCAACGCTTCACCACGGTGGAGCAGGTGACGCGTTTGGCACGGAGCCGGCACGGCGTTCCGATCCAGGAGTACGACATTTACCGTTTGTCCGGTCCGATCGGGCCGCCGCTTGACCCGCCCTAGGCGGCAGCCGCCATTGACACCGCAATCGCGGGGTGCAACCCCAAGCGGTTCGCGATCAAGCGGTTCGCGATCAAGCGGTTCGCGATCAAGGCGTTAGCGATTGTCGGGTGGAGAATTGTCGATGCCGGTGCCGACTGATAGGCGCGCCAGTCCGCGGTTCTCGATCGTTGCGCCCTGCTACAACGAAGAACAAGGGCTCGAGGAATTTCACCGACGCATCACAGCGGTGGCGCAAAACATCGCCGGCGCCGACTACGAGCTGATCCTGTTGAATGACGGGTCGAGCGATCGGACTTGGCCGATCATGAGCGATCTGGTCCGGCGCGATCCCCACCTGGTGGCGGTCAATCTTTCGCGCCGCCACGGCCATCAGCTGGCGATGACCGCCGGTCTCTACACCTGCCGAGGCGATCGCATCCTCACCATCGACGCCGACTTGCAGGATCCGCCGGAACTCCTTGGCGAGATGTGGCGGCTGATGGATCGCACCGGGGCGGATGTTGTTTACGGATTACGCCGCGAGCGCCAGGGCGAATCCGTGCTCAAGCGCGGCACCGCGGCTTTGTTTTATCGCGTGATGCGGCGCGTCGGCTACGCCGATCTGCCGGTCGACGCCGGCGATTTCCGGCTGATGACACGCCGCGTCCTCGACATTCTCAACAGCATGCCGGAACAGCATCGTTTTATCCGCGGCATGGTGAGCTGGATCGGACTGCGGCAAGTGCCGCTCGCTTACGATCGTGCGCCACGGCACGCCGGCACCAGCAACTACTCGCTCGCCAAAATGATCGGGCTGGCGTTCGACGCGCTCACCTCGTTCTCGATCATGCCGCTGCGGCTGGCGTCCTATCTCGGGCTGGTGCTCGGCATCTTGAGTCTGTTTTTGCTGGCCTACACCTTCGGCAGCTGGGCGCTAGGGCATGTGGTCACCGGCTGGACCAGCTTGTTGACGGTGGTTCTGATCCTCGGCTCGGCGCAGTTGATTTTGTTTGGTCTGCTCGGCGAATATGTCGGGCGGCTTTATCTGGAAGCCAAACGCCGGCCGCTGTTCGTCATCGATCAGGTGCTGACGCAAAACGGCTTAGCGCCCGCCGACTATCGCACCGCGCGCGAACCTTCGACGGTTCCGGGCGACGTCTAAGTACCGCGAGCCGCGTTATTTCCCAATCTCGGCGACGGCTCGCACGCGCCACTTCGTGCCCTCGAAGGACGATGCAGCTTTTTGCCGCGCGAACTCGATATCAGGCGCAAGAAGCACAGTGTGGCGATCAGTGACGCCGTCACTGACGCGAACCAGATAACCCCGCACGTCCACGATCCGACCCCAATTCTGCGTCCGGGATCATGATCGGGTCATGGTAGTTAATTTTGTGTTTGCGCCTGCTGCCCGGCGTCTCGACGTGCGCGCAAAACAAAAGGGGCGCAGCTTGCACTGCGCCCCGTTCGAATTTGCTGAGATGGACTTCCTTAGAAGTCCATCCCGCCGCCACCCGGCGGCATGGTCGGCATAGCGTCCTTCTTCTTCGGCAGTTCGGCGACCATCGCCTCGGTGGTGATGAGCAGACCGGCGACCGAGGAAGCGCCCTGCAGAGCCTGGCGCACGACCTTGGTCGGATCGATGATGCCCTTCTTCACCATGTCGACGTAGTCACCACCCTGGGCGTCAAAGCCGTACCCGTAGGTCGAGTTCTCCAGGATCTTGCCAACGATGACGGAACCGTCTTCACCGGCATTGATGGCGATCTGGCGGGCCGGCGCGGAGAGCGCCTTGCGCACGATTTCGACACCGTGCTTCTGGTCCTCATTGTGGGTGCGCACTTTCTTCAGTGCTTCGGAGGCGCGCAGCAATGCGACGCCGCCACCGGGCAGAACGCCTTCCTCGACCGCGGCGCGGGTTGCATGCATCGCGTCATCGACGCGATCCTTGCGCTCCTTCACCTCGACCTCGGTGGCGCCGCCGACCCGGATCACCGCGACGCCGCCGGCGAGCTTGGCCAGCCGCTCCTGCAGCTTCTCGCGGTCGTAGTCGGAGGTGGTCTCCTCGATCTGCGCCTTGATCTGGGCAATGCGGCCTTCGATGTCGGCCTTCTTGCCAGCGCCGTTGACGATCGTGGTGTTCTCCTTGTCGATCATCACTTTCTTGGCCTTGCCGAGCATGGCGAGCGTGACGTTCTCGAGCTTGATGCCGAGATCTTCACTGATCGCCTGACCGCCGGTCAGGACTGCGATGTCCTGCAGCATGGCCTTGCGGCGATCGCCGAAGCCCGGCGCCTTCACCGCCGCGACCTTCAGGCCGCCGCGGAGCTTGTTGACCACGAGCGTGGCCAGCGCTTCGCCTTCCACATCTTCCGCAACGATCAAAAGCGGCTTGCCGGTCTGCACGACGGCTTCCAGCAGCGGAAGCAGCTCATTCAGCGCCGAAAGCTTCTTTTCGTTGATCAGGATGTAGGGGTCTTCCATCTCCACGCGCATCTTGTCGGCGTTGGTGATGAAGTACGGCGAGATGTAGCCGCGGTCGAACTGCATGCCCTCGACCACGTCGAGCTCGGTCTCAAGGCTCTTGGCTTCTTCGACCGTGATCACGCCCTCGTTGCCGACCTTTTCCATGGCCTTGGCGAGGTAGTCACCGATCTCCTTGTCGCCGTTGGCGGAAATGGTGCCGACCTGGGCGATCTCGGCGTTGGAGGTGACCTTCTTGGTGTTCTTCTTCAACTCCTCGACCACGGTCTCGACCGCGAGGTCGATGCCGCGCTTCAGATCCATCGGGTTCATGCCCGCGGCGACGGCCTTCGAGCCTTCCTTGACGATCGCGGCGGCCAGCACGGTTGCGGTTGTGGTGCCGTCACCGGCGATGTCGGAGGTCTTTGAAGCGACCTCGCGGACCATCTGTGCGCCCATGTTCTCGAACTTGTCTTCGAGCTCGATCTCCTTGGCGACGGTGACGCCGTCCTTGGTGATGCGGGGAGCGCCGAACGACTTGTCGAGCACGACGTTGCGGCCCTTCGGGCCGAGCGTCACTCTCACCGCATTGGCGAGGATGTCGACACCGCGCAACATCTTGTCGCGCGCATCGACGGAAAATCTGACTTCCTTAGCAGACATGTGATTTTTCTCCGTTTTGTTTGTCCTCATCCCGAGGAGCGCGCTGGCGCGCGTCTCGAAGGATGCAGGCCCGGGATTTGTCGCCCCCGTCCTTGGAGCGGCTATGCGGCCGCCTCAGGACGAGGAATGGAGTTCGTTACGCGGCCTTCTTCTTGGCCATCGGTTCGTCGAGCACGCCCATGATGTCGGACTCCTTCATGATCAGGAGATCCTGGCCATCGATCTTGACCTCGGTGCCCGACCACTTGCCGAACAGCACGCGGTCGCCAACCTTGATGTCGATGGGGATGAGCTTGCCGGCTTCGTCGCGGCCACCTGGGCCAACGGCGATCACCTCGCCCTGCGAGGGCTTCTCCTGGGCGGTGTCCGGAATGATGATGCCACCGGCCGATTTTGCTTCGGCATCGATGCGCTTAACGACGACGCGGTCGTGAAGCGGACGAAACTTCATGGTGTCCTCCTAGAATGTTGAAAATACTACGAATTGCGATTTGAGCGGCCCCTTTTGGTCCCTCGGCGACCGCCTGATGGCGACATAGGGAGATGGCTTTTGGCCCGCAAGAGGTGCCTGAAGGTTTATTAGCACTCATTTCGCCGGATTGCCAACAGCTGTCGCCCGATGCGTCGTTAGCAAGGGTTCCATGCGCCGCGAAAGTTCCTGCTCCGCTCAAAAATATAGCGGCTCGGATCGGGGAAACTCCTCTCGGCAAGTTCCGTTAGATCCCTGCCAAAGCCAGTCGCAGGAGGGCTGTTAGCAGGGTCGCATTGATGCTGCTAGTGCCTTGATAATAAACAACTTATTTAAATTTAAGGCTTGTAATGGAGACGCGAGTCTCGAAACATCGGCACGGACGAACGGAGAGCACTATGGTTTCGGAAGACTTTCGCCAACAGCTCCAAGGCTACGGATTGACCACCGCGAACATCCTTTACCGGCGACCGGATCATCCGTGGCTGCTGCAGACCTACGTCTGGCAGGACTACGACCTGTGTCCGAACTTTCCGCAGTTGAACAAATTCCTCAACTTCTGGCTGGAGAAGCTTGAAGGGCCGTTGCACTCGGTGACGGTGGCCCATGCCCGCCTGATCAAGCCCGCCGAGATCCGTGCGGTCGATGGTGAGTTCCGCCTGCACTGAGATCCGGGATCGAGGGGTCAGGCATCAGCCATCAGTGATAAGGTATCAGCCTGAGCCCTGATTACCCGATCCCGGCTGCGCGGATCAGCGCGTAGCTCATCATTCCAAGCACAATCAGTGAAGCCGTCACCGCAAGCGTCACGCGTACGCCGGTGCGCGCTACCGCGCGCACGTCGACGCCCAGGCCGAGCGCCGCCATGGCGATGGTCGTCAGGATGGCGGCTGTGCGCGTGATCGGTGGCAACAACGCCTGCGGAATGAGACCGAGCGAGCGCACTATCAGCACGACCACGAAGCCGACAATGAACCACGGCACGAGTTCGCGCAGGCGCGGCCTGCGTTTCGCCGGCGTTGGGTGACCGGAGACCGTCCGCAACCTTCCGGCCAAAAGCGAAAAACACAACACGACCGGACCGAGCATCAAGACGCGCACGAGCTTGACGACTGTTCCGACCTGGTTGCTCAATTCGCCAATCGGCAAGGTTGCGGCGAGAACCTGTGGCACCGCATAGACCGTCAAGCCGGCCAGCACGCCATATTGCGTCAGCGACAATCGCAGGACGGGAACGAGCAGTGGCAGGCCAAGCACGACCAGAACACCGAGTACGGCGGTGAACGAAATCGATGACGCAACGTCGTCGCTGTCGGCGCCGATCACCGGCGCGACGGCGGCAATCGCGGAGTTGCCGCAGATCGAATTGCCGCAGGCAATCAGAATGCCCATCCGCTGCGGCAAGTTAAACGCGCGGCAAATGAGGTAGCTGCAGGCGATCGCTACAGCGACGATGCAGGCAATGCCGACGATCAGGATTGGGCCCAGCGCCAGGATTGTCGCGGCGCTCACCGAAGCCCCGAGCATGACGATCGCCACTTCGAGCAAAAGTTTTGCGGAAAACTCAATGCCCGGAATCCAGCGCGGTCCGGGCCTCCACGCGCTACGGATCGCCACGCCGAGCAAAATCGCGAGCACCAGCGCTTCAAGATAGGGCTGGCCGACCAGGCCGACTTCAACCGTCTGCAGAACAACGGCGCCGATCGTGATGACAACGCAAAGAGCCAAGCCCGGGACCAGGCGTTGCAGATAATCGAGCAAAGTCATCTAATCGAGCGAAGTCATCGACAGCGCCGAGCCCAAATCAGGGGTCCAAAATAGACTCGGAACGGCGCGCTGTCTGCGCACCGCAAACAATGGTGGAGCGCCAAGTGTCGCGGTTAGGCTCTTGGCGCGGTGCCGGTTATTTCGCCGGCGGGCTCGCTGCTGAGCCAGCGATAAATGAGGCCGCCGAGCACCCCGCCGATCAACGGAGCAACCCAGAACAGCCAGAGTTGGGCGAGGGCTGCGCCGCCGACGAACAAGGCCGGTCCCGTGCTGCGCGCCGGGTTGACCGAGGTGTTGGTCACCGGAATGCTCACCAGATGGATCAGCGTGAGCGCAAGGCCAATGGCCAGCGGTGCGAAACCCGCCGGCGCCTTGCCGTGAGTCGAGCCCATGATGATGAACAGAAACATCATCGTCATCACCACTTCAGTCACGAATGCCGAGAGCAGTCCGTAATGACCGGGTGAATGGTCGCCGTAACCATTGGTGGCAAAGCCTTTCGCCAGATCGAAACCGGGCGCTCCGCTGGCGATCAGATAAAGCAACGCCGCGGCAATGATCGCGCCGATCAGTTGCGCGATCACGTATTGAATGACGTGACCCGCAGGGAAGCGGCCACCGGCCATCAGGCCGACGGTAATCGCCGGATTGAGATGGCACCCCGATATGTGCCCGATGGCGTAGGCCATGGTCACGACGGTAAGACCGAAGGCCAATGCAACGCCAAGGAGTCCAATGCCAACGTGGGGGAATCCCGCAGTAATGACGGCACTGCCGCATCCTCCAAACGTCAGCCAGAACGTTCCGATCGCTTCAGCGACATAAGGCTTTGTGTTCATTTCCCGGTGCCCCGTTTGGTGCAGTACGGCGGTTGCCGCCCGCGCGTTGTCAACTCAGCACCTCCACAATAGCGCGCCGCAGGCGCGTCGTCAGCGCTGCTGAAACGATCGACTTCAAACAGGCCCCGACGCCGCCTGAATATTTGTTGCCGGAATAGCGCAAATCCGCCCCGGCGCGGCTCTAATTCCGCCGTTGCGCCTGCATCTGATGGGTCATCATTTATCGTATCGATTGAAAGGCAACCCTGATGCGAACGTGTGCGAAGCTGTCCGTGGTGAAGCTGTGTTTAGCCACTGTTCTTGGCGCATCCGCGCTCGGCGCGGTTGAACTTGATTCGGCAAGCGCCGCCGATATGCCGATGCCGCAGGCAGAGATGCAGCAGCCTCCGCCAGCTTACGGACCGCCGCCGGCGGAGTACGCCTATCCGCCGCCTCCGGCGGCTTATGGTCCGCCGCCGGTCGCCTATGCATACCCGCGGCCGCGCTACGTCGGGCCATACTGGTATGGCCGCGGACCTTACTGGCGGGGCTACGGGCCGCGGTACGGTTATCGCTACGCGCGCTGGCGGCGCAACTACTGGCGCTGATTCTCCTCACGGCGACGAGACAATCCGAAGCGGCCTCTCGAAGCTCCATGGCTTCGCCATGCTTCGCGATTGCGAAGCAGAGGGTAGGGAATGGCCGTCCCATTTTGTTACAGCCGAGTCTTAATGCGGCGTTAACGGAAATGCCGCCTTAATATTGCACCGGTTTGGGGATTGTCTGTGCCGCGCGACATCGCACCGGGTCGGGGACGATGTGGCGCGCTTGTCCGTTCCGATGCGCCGTTACACGCGATCGGAATGCTTGTTGGGCAGGCGATCTTGATCTGAAATGGGGATGGATTAGGGGGAATGACGGTCAGTCTCGGTTGGCGCTACAATTTTGCGGAATACGATCATCACAACGGGGCGGGGAATGCGCGGCTAAGACGGTTCGCCGGCGCAGCGCTCGTGAGCATCGGCTTCGCATGCGCCTGGACGCTTTGGACCAATTTGGCCGGCGGTGACGGGGATCGAATCACCGAGTCGCAGCCGCCGTCGGAAGTGGCTTCGTCAACGTACGCGAAGCTTCCGCCGCGCGCGGTCGCATACGCCAAGCTCGCGGCGGCGCTGAACAGCACGCGGCGATTGGCGGCATCGCATATTTTTGGTTCGCTGTTCGAGCCTCGCCCGCTGGGATTTGCACCGGGGACGTTTGCAAGGACCGCCCCGGAAGAAGCCGACGAACCGCCGCCAGAAGCGTTATCGCTGCGAACAACAAACTCTAAGTCGGGCGACGTTTCGCGCAGCGAACGGAGCGCGGCGCAAGCGCAGCGGGCTTCCGTGGCGCGCGCGCGAACCGCATCGGCCGACAGCGAGTACCCTAGCCGTAGCGTTGTCAGCGTACCGGTCGCCCGCCCGTCGATCTTCGAGAGGATTTTCGGCAAGCCGGTTTCGACTGCGTTGGCATACGCCGCACCGGAGGACGACGGTGCAGGCGTGGGGCAGGGCGTCTCGGGGCGCTACGACCGCTTGACCGCAGTCTATGACATCTCCGCGCACACGGTTTACCTGCCCGACGGCACCCGACTGGAGGCGCATTCGGGCTTCGGCGCACGGCTCGACGATCCGCGCCACACCGACGAAAGAATGCGCGGCGCAACGCCCGCTACGGTCTACGACCTTCAACCGCGCGAAAGTCTGTTCCACGGTGTGCAGGCGCTGCGGCTTATTCCGCTCGAGAACGACAAGGTGTTCGGCCGGACCGGTTTGCTCGCCCACACCTATATGCTCGGCGCGAACGGCCAGTCGAACGGCTGCGTGTCGTTCCGCAATTACGAGGCGTTCCTGCGGGCGTACACAAGGGGCGAGATCAAGCGCCTCGCGGTGGTAGCGCGGCTCGACTGACGCCACTGGCATGATTGCGCGGCAGAGCCGCGTGCGGATGACGGATGCGGGCAGCGTATTGCGTGTTCTTTTGGCCTGTGAAGAACAGCCGTCGTCAAAAAGCCGTTTGACCCCGCAGATCAGCGACTTCCTTTTCGCTGACGTTGGATGGCGCACTGCCAAAGCGCCGGGTGACGTAATTGGCGACAGCGGCGATTTCTACGTTGGAATAGCTGGCGCCAAATGCCGGCATCGAGACGGCGCCCGGCGGCGTCTGCCGTTTGGTACCGGATATCACGATCTGCGCGACGTTCGTCGCGGAGGGATCGTTGACGGCGCGCGCCCCTGCAATGGTTGCAAATGGCGAGATTGCGCTGACTCCGGTCCAGCTGTGGCAACTGGCGCAGGCTTGCTCGAACACTCTTCGGCCGACAACGTCCGCCGTCCCGCCACCGCTCTTGGGCGACGCTGGCGCCGGCGGCGCGATCGTCGCCGGCAAATTCGACGATGCGACTCCGGGAATGCTGCGCAAATAAGTCGCCAACGCATGAATGTCAGTTGGCGACAGCGCGCTGAAGCTTTCGTCGACGGCTTCGCCCATCGGTCCCGATGCAGTGCCACGGCCCGACGCATGACCGCTCGAAAGGTACGCGACTAGCTCATCGTCGCGCCACGCCCCAACGCCCGAGCCGACGTCGGAGGTAATGTTGAAGGCGCGCCACCCGGCCGTCATCGCCCCGGCGAATTTTTTCCGGTTGTCCAGCGCGAAAGCAAGATTGCGTGGCGTGTGGCATTCGCCGCAATGCGCCAGCGCCTCGGCGAGATAGGCGCCTCTGTTCCACTCCGGGCTCTGCGCCACATTTGGTTGGAAGCGGGCATTTTTGTTGAACAGCAATGACCAGACGCCCATCGCCCAGCGCTGGTTAAATGGAAACGCTAGCGCGTCCGTCCGGTTGACCGCACGCACCGGCGAGAGGCTGAACAAATAGGCCTTGATGGCGAGAGCGTCCCCATCGGTCATGTAGGTGTATGAGGCAAACGGCATGGCCGGGTAGAGATGCGCCCCATCTCGCCGTTTGCCGCGTTGCACCGCGTCGAGAAAATCCTGATCAGTGTAGTTGCCGATGCCGGTTTCCTTGTCGGGCGTGATGTTGGTCGAGTAGAGCGTCCCGAACGGGAGAGGAAACGCCAAACCGCCGGCATAATCCGCGCCGCCCTTCGTAGTGTGACAGACCATACAGTCCGCCGCGCGAGCGAGATAGGCGCCGCGGTCTATCGCGCTCTGGCTCGCCCGCTGTGGCGGCACGCCAGTCGGATCAGCCGCATGATAGTCCGCGAGCGCGATCGTCGTTCCGCGTGCAAAAGTCATTGGGCCCGGTCCGCCCACGATCCAGAGAGACACGGCGACGAGCGCCATCAGGACGGCGGCAAAGGCCAGGACAAGGCCGCGCCAGCGCGAGCTATGTGCGGCAGATCTTTTGCCTGGCTCGTTCATGCCTTTGATCTCCCCGCAAGAATACTGCGGTCGATCGGCAACCGACGCAGCGCGATGCCGGTTGCGGCATAGATCGCATTGCGCAACGCCGGCGGCCCGGCCGTACAGCCGGTTTCGCCGATGCCGCCCGGGTCCTCGCCGCTCCTGACAACGTGCACGTCGATGTTCGGCACCTCGTCGATGCGCAGCATGCGGTAATCGTTGAAGTTGGATTGTTGCACCCGGCCCTTCGCAATGGTGATCTCGCCGTAGAGCGCGGCGGTCAGGCCGAAGATCAATCCGCCTTGCAATTGCGCAGCGATGGTGTCGGGATTGACAGCGATGCCGGTGTCGACCGCCGATGTCACCCGACGCAAACGGACCTCGCCCTGATTGTCGACTTCGGCTTCGACAACGGTGGCAATGAAGCTCGCAAACGACGGCTGCAGACAAACCCCGCGCCCGACCCGAGCCGGCAGCGGCTTCCCCCAATCGGATTTTTCAGCCACCAGATCGAGCACATCTCTAAAACGCGGCTTGGTCTCCAGCATGCCGCGGCGGAAGGCGATCGGATCCATCCCGGCCTTGCGCGCCAATTCGTCCATAAAGCACTCGACGGCGAAGACGTTGTTGTTCGGTCCGACGCCGCGCCAGAACCCGGTCGGCACCGCCGGCGGTTCAGCGCGCACGTATTCGACCTGAAGGTTCGGAATGTCGTAGGGAATGTCGACGGCGCTATCGACCGCGTCGATGTCGATGCCGTGTTGGTATCCAGCTGGGAACCAGCGCGCCATGATCGATGACCCGCTGATCCGGTATTTCCAGCCGATGATCTTACCACCTGACAAACTCGCGGAAATGACATCGCGATAAACAGGGCGATAGATGTCATGCTGGATATCTTCTTCGCGCGTCCACACGACTTTGACGGGCGCGTCCAGATGCTTGGCGATGCGCACCGCGCTCGCCACCATATCCGTTTCAAGCCTGCGGCCGAACCCGCCGCCGATCAGGTGGTTGTGGACGGTCACCTTGTCGATCGGGACACCAGCCGTTTCGGCAGCAGCTTTCTGGACGCGCGCGACGACTTGAGTGCCGGTCCACACTTCGCAGGCGCCGGGCGTCAGACGAACCGTACAGTTTTGCGGCTCCATTGTCGCGTGGGCCAGGAACGGCAGCTCGTAGTCGGCCTCGAACTTGTCACCTTGCGACAAGCCTTTCGCAATGTCGCCGACCGATTTCGCCACTACGCCGTCTTGCTTGCTCGCGACGCGCAATTTTTCCCAAATGTCATGCGAGCTGACCTGCGCATTTGGTCCTTCGTTCCAAGTCACGACAAGAGCGTCGAGGCCTTTTTTGGCAGCCCACATGTGGTCGCCGACAACGGCGACAAGATCGTCGAGGACGATGACTTCCTGGACGCCGCGAACAGCTTTTGCCGCGCTGTCGTCAACATGAACTACTTTGCCGCCGATTACTGGGCTGGCCGCTAGCGTTGCGAACTTCATCCCGGGAAGCATCGCATCGATGCCATAGATGACCTTGCCGTTGGTTTTGCCGGGAGTATCGAGACGCTTGAGCGGCTTGCCGATCAACACAAAGTCTTTCGGGTTCTTCAGCAGCGGCTTTTGCGGAATCGGGACATCGCTCGCCGCGTCCACGAGATCGCCATAGGCGAGCTTCCGGCCGCTGGCGGCGTGCGTCACGTTGCTATTGGCTGCCGTACAGCTTGCCGGATCGACCTGCCATCGTTGAGCCGCGGCCTGGACCAGCATCGTCCGTGCGGTTGCGCCGGCAATGCGCAGCGGATTCCAGAAGGCGCGGATGGAATTGGAATTGCCAGTGGCCTGAATTCCGAACAGCGGATTGGCGTAGAGCTTCTCGTTAGGCGGTGCATGCTCCAGCGCCACTTCGGCGAAATCGGCATCAAGCTCTTCGGCCAAAATCATCGCAATTGCGGTATAGACGCCTTGACCCATCTCCACCTGGGGCATGACCAAAGTCGTCTTGCCCGAATGGTCGATGCGGATAAAAGCGTTGGGCGCAAACTTGCCTTGCGTGCTGTCGGGGGCTTGCTCCGGCTCATTCACCGGTGCCGCCCGCGACGGCAGATGAAAGGCGAGCGTCAATCCGCCCGCTAAGCCGCCCTTCAGCAAGCTGCGGCGTGATGGTCGCGACGCGAGTTCTTCAACGAGAAGCATCTTGCGCCCCCATGGCTGACTCATCGTTGGCCGCTTGCTTGATTGCCTCGCGGATACGCACATAGGTGCCGCAGCGGCAGATATTTCCCGACATCGCCGCGTCGATATCGGAATCATCCGGCTTCGGCGTGCTCGCGAGCAACGCCGCGGCAGACATGATCTGACCGGACTGGCAATAGCCGCACTGGATCACTTCGAGAGCCAGCCATGCCTTCTGCACTTTGGCTCCCGCTGCCGTGGCGCCAATGCCTTCGATCGTCGTGACGGCTCGGCTCCCGATCGCTCCAATCGGCAGCAAACAGGAACGCACTGCTTTGCCGTCGACGTGAACCGTGCAGGCGCCGCATTGGGCGATGCCACAGCCGAACTTCGTGCCGGTCATGCCGAGCACATCACGCAACACCCACAACAGCGGCGTGTCAGGGTCAACATCGGCAGTCTTATCGTAGCCGTTGACCTTAATTGTAATGCTCACAGCTACCTCCAAAGTATTTACGCCGCCGCCCGCCAAGAGGATTGCGAGCCTGGCGGAGAGCTTTACGAGTTCGGCGGGTGATTTCGCTTGCGGGGATCGTCGCCGGGATCCAAATACTCGATGCCTAAAGGTCCAATTCCCGTGACCTGGGTGACATACTCGCCGGATTTTGCCCAGTGGAAGTGCCACGTATCGCCGGGCAGGACGATAACGCAACCGGGCGGATACGCTTTCACTTTATCGCCGTCGAACTTATCGCCTAGGCCGATGTAGAAAACGCCGGACATGACGGTGTAGACCCGGTCCTCCGGGTGTTTGTGCGGCATGAGCTTCGCGCCGGATGACGCTTTGACCCTGATCACGTATGGACCGGGCTCCGAGGGCTGACCGACAACCACGGCAAGTCGGACCGAAGCCGGAAACGCCGGGAACGGCTTCCACTCGATGTCTTCGGGCAATATCGATTTGAAGACCGCTTCGCCCGGCTGGTGGGTTCGGTTCATTACTGCCCCCTTATCTTCACGTGTCGGTCGTTATCGATGAGGACCGTCATGCAACGCCGCCGCTGAAACGCCCCTCAGCCTCAGCGGTTCCCAACGCGCTCGCCACATAATCTTGAAAACGTCACAGCGTGTCTTCACCAAAATATGACCAGACCACCTATTGATCATGACAGTTTGGGGGGCGGATGATTGGATGTGTATGTCCGCCGATGCCGAGTGGCGTTCCAAGAGCGAGCGAACTTTCAACAAAAAGCTGACACCTCCAAAAAGCTGACACCTCGGACAGCGCATGCGCAGCCGGAGGGACGATGGCGAGCTCGGCGTTGGAGTAACACCGTGCGCGGTGGGCCGAGAGTATTGCACCTACCGTCGCGCGCTCAATCCGACGCGCGCGCACCTTTGCGTGATCGAGATGCCGTCAAGGTTTGCCTTTCCAGACCGTCTCGACGACGGGCACCGCCACCAAGCTGAACGAAATTTAATGTGGCGGACATCAAACATTCAGCTGGCGAGGAGTACGCCTAGCAGGCTCGCTCCGACGCGTAAGAGGCCCGTATCCAGGCGCATCGTGATGGACAGGCGTAGCGTAGAACTCAAGGTCGAGCACTACCGCCATCAATTGGCGCTTGAGAGATTCTGGGCGCGGCGCCGCAGACTAGGGTCAAAACTCATTAACTTTTGCGCTCAGACAATACGATCCTGATTCGTTTTGGAAAGAGGGATCGGGATCATGCGCAAGAATTTGTTTTGGCTGAGCGACGAGCAGTGGGCTCGGATTGAGCCGCATTTGCCGACCGATGTTCGCGGTGTGGAACGGGTTGACGATCGCCGCGTCATCAGCGGCATCGTGCATGTTCTCAAGAGCGGTTGTCGCTGGTGCGATTGCCCACCCGAGTACGGTCCGCACACGACGATCTATAACCGCTTCGTGCGCTGGGCGCGGCGTGGACTATGGGAGAACCTATTCCGGGAACTGGCCGGCTGCGGGCGATCGATGGACACGCAGATGATCGACTCCACGCACGTCAAAGCGCATCGCTCGGCCTCAGGTGGAAAAGGGGGGAGAAAAATCAGGCTGTGGGCCGTTCGCGCGGAGGGCGCAACACGAAGATTCATGCACTCGCAGATGCTAAGGGGCGCCTGATTGCTATCCTGCTGACCGCAGGCCAAGCGCACGATTGTCCAGTCGCGGAGCGCTTGATCCGTCGAGTTAGGGCACCAGATCGGTTGCTTGCCGACAGGGCGTATGACAGCGCCGAACTGCGCGAGGAGTTGGACGAGCGCGGGACCAAGCCGGTCATTCCCAACCGCTGCAACAGGAAGAAGCCGTTCAGCTTCAGCAAGCGCCTCTACAAGCTGCGCTGGCGTATCGAGAATGCGTTCAACAGATTGAAGGACTTCAGGCGCGTCGCCACCCGATACGACAAGCTCGCCCGAAATTACCTCGCCTCCGTCTGCCTTGCAGCCGCCCTCGTCTGGTGGCTCTAATGAGTCTGGACCCTAATTCGGCTTCTCGCGGAGGAAGAGGCTAAATTGCAGGCGTTCGACGAACGCTTAAAAGGGAAAAGGCGCAGGCCGGTAAAACATTCTCCACTAACTCTGTCAGATTGAATTGGCGGCAGACGCTCGACCTGAAATCGTCTCATCCGGAAAGCCGGCCGGCGCCCGCTATGCCAAATGATGGAATGCAAGATGAAGACCGTGTTGTTCCTGTGCACCGGAAATTATTATCGAAGCCGTTTCGCCGAAGAATTATTCAACAATCGTGCCGCACGTGCCGAGGTGCGCTGGGTGGCTCGATCGCGCGCACTAGCCATCGAGCGCGGGGCCAATAACATTGGCCCGGTATCGCCCTTCGCGCTTAGGGGATTGGAAGCACGTGGCGTCGCTGCCGCTGGCAGCGATCGTCCGCCGCAGCAATGCGCGCTGATCGATCTGCAGACCGCAGATCACGTTGTCGCGCTGGATGAGAGCGAGCATCGTCCGCTGCTGCTCGAGCGCTTTCCTTACTGGGAAAATCGCGCTGAATATTGGCAGGTCAGGGATGTTGAATTTGTTTCGCCTGCGATCGCGCTTGGCGAAATAGAGCAGCGGATCAACGTCCTGCTAAGCCGACTGCCATAGCGGCGAGCGAAAAAGATTTGCGACTTGATTCCGGAACTTGTGGCAGACGGCGATGCATCGGGGTTAACCGCCGCGGCGCTGGTGTAATCCTCGGGCGTGCCTAGCTTCGTGTACCGGAGAACGAAGAACTGCCAAAGGCTCCCAAAGTCACGCTGCCGCTGAGCTTGTCGCCGTCGACCGTACCGTTGAATTCCAGCGTCATCGGCATCGGGTCGGTGATCGAAACTTTCCAGGCGATGGCGTTGCCGTCGACGGTGCCGTCAAAAATCTCCGCCGTACTTCCCTCGGCCATTTGGCTGCCCTTTAGGGTGCCGCCGTCGGTCTTCAGCGAAAGAGTGCCCTGACGCTCGCCCATCGGTGTCGAAACGACGAGGCTCCAGTTTCCATCGGCGGTCATATGACGTTCCCCCTAAAGGAGCCGCGAAGCTATATGGCGTGACGCGGATTTTCAAGCCGCGTGACAGGCGACTTCCGGTTTCGGCGCAAACGGCCGTAACACTGCGCCGTCGGATGACCGATGTCGCCGGCCGAACGTTCGTGTCGCCCGGAAGACGAGGTCGCTCGCGGATCCTTCAGGATTGGACGGCGTCCTGGTGCGAGCCAGTGTGGTCATGCGTACTTTCCGAATCGCCGGATTTAAGATTCTTTAATCGACGCACGCGCTACGGTTCGCGTTCCGAGAAAATCTTGCAGTTTGTCGCGATCAGCAAACGACCAAGTCCGGGGCGATATAATGGGTCAAAGCTTAGTCGTCGGCGCCGAAATTTATCGAGACGTCAAGCCCGCCAGTGAAATTGTCGTCGTCGATGATGATGAGGACATGCGGGACTTGCTGACGGCCAGTTTGGCGCCGGAGGGATTTCCGGTGACGACCTTCGAGGACGGCGACAGGTTCCTGACGGAAGCTGGCGCGCGCGTTCCGATGTGCATTTTTCTTGATGTCGTCATGCCGCGTCGGTCAGGGCTGGAGGTCCTGAAGGAACTGCGGATGCGCAATTACTGGGCGCCCATCATTCTTGTGTCCGCCATGGACGACGTCGCAATGGTGGTAGAGGCGATGAAAAACGGCGCCCACGACTACATCAAGAAGCCGTTCGACCCGCACATGCCTCCGCTGCAAGCCCGCAAAGCAATCGCGGCGTGGTCATCTCGCGAACAGGCAAAGAGTCCCTTGGGCATTCGGGACAATGAGAATAGCAAATGGTTTCTATTAACGCCCGACGAACGAGATGCCGTCATGCTGATGCGGTTTATGGACATTGCCGCGGCCAGGTGATGGAGCCAGTTTTGGCATGTCATACACGCTGCACGCTGTAGCGCGGTCCGTGCGTCATCCTGGCAAAGCATTGCGGGCCGCAGGTGAAGCAGACTGAACCCTGGCCGAACTTGATCGCCAAAACTCTCTTTACTCAAGTCCGCCGGCGCTAGCCGCGCAGGGCGGACGTGAACTTTATCAGGATCCAGAGGCCTGCCAGGCACGCCGAGGCAATCGCCATCTGTTGCGGATTGTGGCAGAGTATCTGGGCTGACGAGCATACGTCGTTTGCCCAGTTCGGCACATCACCCGTTGCACTATCGGCGGTGTAAAACGCATAGCTGGCGCCAGCGCAAAGGATGGCGAGAAGCAACAGGAAATTTGCCATCGGCATATTCCTTCGGATGACTGATTCGCGCCGCGAATTATATAACGCGCGCCGAAATCTCTCGTCGTTTTTTCGTCTTGCATGACCAAACAAGACAGCCGCGCGAGCCGGGGAGGCGGCGCAACCAACAATGGTTCTAGCTGGGCGGAAACATGGCAAGCCCGGCTCCGGCACGGATGTAGCCGGCGCCGATGGCGCTCAGCAATCCTTCGATCCGATCAATTGTTTGATCGATCAAGCCCGGTGATTCGCCGGCCTGAAGCTGGCTCTTGAGTTCGAGGAGGGCCTGGTTGGTGTAGTCAAGACGCCGCGCCAGTACCGTCGCAACGTAAAGCAGTGCGACCGGGTCCTCGCCGAGCAACGCGGCGGCGTCGGCGACGTGAAACTCCGAAGCTTCCACGGTGCGGACATCCGCGCTGTGCGGCTGATCGAGCAGGGCGGACATCTCGCCGAAGATCACGCCCGGTTCCGCTACCGTGGCGATTTCGGTGCCGCCCTTGACGATGCTGACCACGCCGCTTTTGAGGATGAGGAGCTGGCCGGTTCTGGTCCCTTCGGTGAACACGGTCTCGCCGGCGCCGTAGCTGGTGAGCGGAAGCGCGGCAAGCCTTGTTTGCCAAGTCTCGGCGTCGTGGAATTGCGGCACGGCCGGCGCCCCCCCTTTGCCCGTCTGTTGGGGACTATAGCTTCGAAAAAATCCCTTGAACACAAGCGAGGTGGCACGCCGGATCGAAGGCGAAGCGCATCATCGCCAACGCGGAAAATCTGTTATCGGACAGACGAGAACGGAGACGTCAACGCGCCCGGCACGGGTCACGATCGGCGTCGATCATGCCAAATCCGCCTCGCAAAATCGGATTCATCGTCACCGCAACCGATCATGGCGCCATGATCGGCAACTGCTTACTGGGTCAAGTCGCGCGCGGTCTGCGGCTTGTCGAGGGGGATGAACATGATTTGCTTGGCGTTCAGCTCGGCCTTTTTGAGATCGACCATGCTGAGATCCTGGTTGTCGTACGTCCTGATGTAATAGCGGAGATTTTTCATGTCCGAAGCGGCGGTCCATTCGGTCGTTTCGTAGCCATCGACGCCGCCGCCTTCGCCGCCGCCGGCAGCCGAGACGCCGATCGAGCCGGGCGGGATATCGAAGCCGTTCATGATGTGAAAGGCCACGCCGACGGTCTCGCTGGTGGTGGCGAGTTTGGGTGCGTTCACCTGGGCGAAATACGCGCGCACGAAACGCGCGGTGGCGAGGAAGCCGCCGGGCAGCCCGTTCATGCCATCGCCGGAACTCGGAGCGCCGAGCGCAAGGCTACCGGCTTTCAGCGGCGGTAGAACGCCGGCCGTCAGGTACTGGTACTGCGCCAGGTTCTGCAACTGCATCGGGAATGGCGGCGCATTGGTGAAGACATGGGTCGGATTGTCGTACATCGAGAGCTTGCCGCCGTCGGTGTATTCGATCGCCAGGCTCTTGCCTGTCGCATCATGCACCGAGACGTGGACCGGCGGCACGCTGTCGGCGAACTGCTTGAGCTTGACGCCGGAGACGTAGATTTTTGGCAGCGCAGCCCTGACTTCATCGACGGTGGCGAAACTGGTGAGGATGTAGGTCAGCAGTTCGAACGAGGCCATTGACTGGTCGGCCTTGCCGCTCGGGACGGTCTGAAACTCGGCGAAGCCGGGAAAATTGAACAGCCCGCCGGACAGGCCCTTTTCGTTAAAGCCGTCGAGAATGATCGGCAGTCCAAGGGCGTTGGCACCGACCGCGGCGTATTTCGCGGTCCAGGTCAGGCCGCCTTCGCCGACCTTGCCGGCCGGTCCGGTCGCGGTGATCGCGAGGTGGCGCGGCACTATGATGATCTGTGAGTTGAGCTGCAGCCCGAACTCAAGGGTACGGGCGTAGACGTATCCGCCGTCCTGCGCCGCCAGCAGCACGGATGTGCAAGCCGTGGCGGTACTGATCGGCGAGACGGCCAGCGCAAATGCGGCCAGAGCCAAGAGCCCGAACCGGGCGCAACGCAAGGAGGGGGAACCAGCGGTCATGGCGAAATCCTCT
Organism: uncultured Alphaproteobacteria bacterium; assembly: GCA_963791955.1. GTDB lineage: Bacteria > Pseudomonadota > Alphaproteobacteria > Rhizobiales > Xanthobacteraceae > BOG-931. The sequence goes on along the minus strand of CAWBUO010000006.1, from coordinate 397,953 downwards.
TGTTGGGACGCGATGCGCCGCAGGTCGGGCGCGCGCATTGACCTTGGTTATGGCGCAGGACCTCACCGTCTTCCGGTAAATTAAATGCTCAAAATGTCTGTAATCGAGCCGCAACGGATGATGGGTTTCGCAAAGATGCTCAACGCATCGGGCTCATTCCGTTCCAGATCTAGCGCGGCTGGCCCGGATGCCGCTCATGTTTCCGCCACACCGCGTCCGGTGCCGCTCACAAGTGGCCGCACAGGAAGGCCATGTTGACCATGCATGCCGCCAAAAGCGCGACGGCCAAAACCGTGTGCATCGTCGGCTCCAAAAGCGCTCCAAAGAACCTCGTGAAGAATCGCACGCCGAGGATGAGTGAGACTCAGCGGTAAGTCCCGCGCTTTGTTTTTTCCGGGATTCATATCTCGTTTACCGAAGCCGGCGCGATTCTCGGCGGTGTTCCGGCCGGCACCCTGGCGCACATGCGAACCATCCCGCTAGTCGGTCGAAAGCACGATTTCACGTTCTCGCTACGCGATTGCGCGCGAGTTTTGGCAAAGCCACTGCGAAACCAGGCCGCGACGGTCCCCAAAACCGAGGGGAGCGGAGCGCCGAAAGGCGCCGTTGTTTAGTGCCGCGCGTGCGAGGCGCGGCAGCGCACCTTGCGATCGGTGCGCTCGCCTTCCGGCGCTCCACAGCGGCGCTTGCCAGAGCGAGCGAACGCTCCAGCTCAGCCCAGGCCGTGCTTCACGCGATCGACAAGCAACGCGAGCGTTACCCGCGCCGTCGATCGCGCTTAAGCGGACCACCCCGCGCGCCGGTCGTGCTGCCGGCGGGATCGATGCCCAAGCCGCCCGGGAGCGGGGTTACAAGCCCCGCCCGCGGGAACCGCACTCGCTCCATCAATCAGCTGTCACCGGTCGACGCCCCTCGATGAGCGAGATGGTTGGCGTTATTGTCATCGCCGCGGCAAAGTCAAAGGGCTTCAAATTTTCTTCGATAAATCAGGGCGTTTCGCACCGGCGCTTTCGTCAAAAGTACGCGCCACGCGCTTGATTCTCTGATTTTCCTCGCTCGGCTATCCGGCTGCGCTTGTCCGGGCCCACGAGCGGCGTGAATAATTTTCTCGGGCTGAACGCCTGGGCACGGCGCATTCGCGCCTTAACCCACCCGACGTTTGCTGCATTGTAGCCCGGATGGAGCGTAGCGTAATCTGGGAACCATGGGGCCGCGTCACCGCCGCTCCCGGATTGCGCCACGCTCCATCCGGGCTACGTTAAGGGAGAGGAAATGGCACAACGGGTCTTGATTACTGCGGGCGCTGCCGGCATCGGCCGAGAATTCGCACGCGCGTTTGCCGCGGCCGGCGCGCGGGTTTTTGTCTGCGACATCGATGCCGGGGCGTTAGACGCGATCGCGAGCGAGATCCCCGGATTGATCGCGCAGGCTTGCGACATGGCGCGCCGCGCCGAAATCGAGCGCATGGTGCCGGACGCCGTCGCGCGGCTCGGCGGGCTCGACGTGCTGATCAACAATGCCGGCATTGCCGGGATGACGCTGCCGGTCGCCGATTATCCCCCCGATGACTGGGACAAGGTGATCGCGGTCAATCTCACCGCCATGTTCGACGTCACGAGGCTCGCGATCCCGCATCTCAAGGAATCGCGGGCCGGCGTCATCATCAATATGTCGTCGGTCGCCGGCCGCTTCGGCTTTGCCAACCGGAGCCCCTATGCCGCCACCAAATGGGGCGTGATCGGCTTCACCAAGACGCTGGCGCTGGAGCTCGGCGAATGGGGCATCCGCTGTAACGCGATCGCGCCCGGCGCGGTCGAAGGCGACCGCATCGAGCGGATGTTCGCCAACCGCGCGCAGTTCAGCGGCAAGTCGCTCGCCGAGGTGCGCGCCGCAGCGATGGCCGAGCAGTCGATCAAGGCGATGATCGATCCGAAAGACATCGCCGCGCTCGCGGTGTTTCTCGCTTCCGATGCGGGAAAGTCGATCAGCGGCCAGGTGCTGCCGATCGACAACGACAGGCAGCGGGCGTGATTGCATTTTCATTTCGTCATTGCCGGGCTTGACCCGGCAATCCATGCTGACGTGCAGCATGAAAAGCTATTGGGTCTATATTCTCGCGAGCCGCCCGCGCGGAACACTTTACGTCGGCATGACAAGCGATCTGATCAAGCGGATTTATCAACACCGCGAAGGATTGGCCGACGGATTCACCAAGGAACACAGGGTGAAAATGTTGGCGTATTTCGAGCAGCATGCCACAGCGAAGGCCGCAATCCAGCGCGAGAAAAATATCAAACACTGGTCGCGCAAATGGAAGATCGATCTGATCTGCTCGATGAACCCGGATTGGCGTGATTTGTGGGACGACGTCGTGCGCTGACCGGCCCCCACTCAGGCGCGACGCTTCAGCATGGACCACCGGGTCAAGCCCGGTGGTGACGATATTGGAAGCGTCATTGCCGGACTTGAACCGTTGGCTCGCAACGACGAGATGCCGTCACCCTGGGGTGGGAGCCGATGTAATCGGCGACCTACTGCAAGCCGGTGAAATGACGCTACGCCGGCTTTTTTTGAGGCGCGCCCATGCCCTTCGAAGGCGCGCCGCGTTCACTCCTAAGCTTGCAGGAACGGCCGGAACGGGCGCGGCGGCGCCTCGCGCGAGAACCTGCCGCCGTTGAAGTGCTCGGTCAGTTGCCGCTCGACGTCGTCGGTGAGCCGCCCGCCGTGCGTGGCGATAAAGCGCCCGGCCTCGCGCTCGACGCGATGCTCACGCGAACGTTCGAACGCCGCGGCGATGCGCGCGAGAAAGCGTCCAACAATACCTTGGGGCGCGCACGCAGGCGTATTGGTCGTGCGGCCGGATCGGGACAGGCGGCTAACGTCGAAGTCTTCCCTTAGCGCAAGACTGCTCATGTGACAGCCTTTCTGAGAGTGTTTTGCTGACATGAATATGCGCGCCGCCCCGGCGGGCTTACAAACGATATGCACTCACCCGGGCATGAGAATTTCTCATGCAGGGCGATTGCACCGCCGACGGGTCTTTTTATTTCGTCATTGCCGGACTTGATCCGGCAATCCATGCAGAGGTGCAGGTCGTTCTCCGGCGGGCTCTCACGCGCGGAAGTGCAGCATGGACCGCCGGGTCAAGCCCGGCGGCGACGAAGGGGGGAGGCCGAGCGCAGCGTGCCACGTGCGGCGTTGAAATGTTTGAGATGAACGCGGGGGCTCGGCGCTGGAGCCTGTCATCGGGCCGGCCACTTCGGGCCGGACCCGTTGGCGCCTTAGCCCACCTTACGCTTGCTAAGCGCGACGCCGCGCCGGAAGCCGATAAGCCATGCGGGCGTGGCCCGCGCAGTAGGAGAAGCCGGCGGCCGTTTCGTTCCCGCAAAAAACAAAATCCGCTGCGCTGGAATTGCCGGCGCCATCGCCGAGCGGCCAGCGGCATTTGCCCTGCGCCAACTCAAGCAGCGAACAGTGCTGGACACTGTCGACCGACACCGTCTCCGCATTCGCTCCTTCGGCGACGCGTGGCGCTTCGGCGTGAATGAGGCGCAGCATGTGGCGGTGCGCCAGGCGCCGCGGCTGCCGGGCCCGTTGCGGGCATGAACGCGCCGGCGCCGGCGCCGCCGCGGGCCGCTCCGGCGACAGGCCGAGGCGGTGGATTTTGCCGATGACGGCGTTACGGGTGACGCCGATCTCGGCAGCGATCTGACTGCAGGTCAGGCCGGAAACGACAAAACCGCGGAGCTGCTCGACCCGCTCCGCGGTCCAGGTTGTGGTGGTGGTCGGATTGGTCATGGGGTTGGCCTCGTGGATGCCGCGGCCAGTTCTGGGCCGCCGACAGGGCGAAGGCCGCGCGCAATGGGCGCCTTTCGGGCTTTCGGCCGCAGAAGCGCGAATTCGGTGCCCGACGGCGCGCATGGCGCCGCGATCACCGAGCCGCATCCGCACTTAAGCGATTGTCAGCCCGACGTTTTTACGCCCGGACCCGTTACCGGGGCCGCTTTAAGCTTGTTGAGCGAAACCCGTCGCCGAGGCCTAACCTTGCATGATTCGAGTCGCCTGCCAAGCGTTTTAACCGTATTATAACCATGTTGTAACCTGAGATGTGTTCATCCCATGGCGCGACCCGAAAACCGCTCGGAGGCGCGGGCCTTGAGCCTGACGCTGCCGCTCGAGACCTTCAATTACCTCGCCCTCCTGGCAACCCTCGGGAAACTCGGCCGCACCGAGAACGAGGTCGCGACCCACATTCTGGTGCGCGAGGTCTACGCAATGATCGAGCGCGGCTTCCACGAGCAGCGCATCCCGCCGCCGACGGAGGAGGGGGCGTGAGGTCATTCGATCGTTTCGCGGTTTTGTAGGATGGGTAGAGCGCAGCGAAACCCATCGTTCGGGACTGGACGGTTGTTTGATGGGTTTCGCAAGTGCTCTACCCATCCTACGCGCCATTGGCCGCTCCACCCGGGCCACGCTCGCTCTGCTCTTATTACTGGGTTAAGCGGCGGCCGCGGAAGCCGACGACAAAAGTTGGAGCAGTTCGCCCGGTTTGACCAGGGCACTTGCTGGAAGACCTAAAAACGTTTGATTGTGGAAAAGCTCGATAATTTGCGGATCGGAGGAGGCGAACAGCGTGAACCAGAGTCCGCGGTGGAATTGGGCGACGGCGGCAATTGTTGTCCGTTCATCGGTGTTGTAACGATATGTGAACTGGTCAAGGACATTTTTCTGACCTTGGCGCAGGGTGCCGTGCAGCGGCATTATCCTCACGCGTTCGTCGAGATGTTCTTGCGTCATGCCCGCATTTAGCGCGAACTGGCACCAGACAGCCCCGTTCAGCGGAAGCGCCGTTCCTACATGCTCCCGATAGAGCGCCATAGCTAATTTGGTACCGTAAGCACAGAGATGAGCCTTCAGTTTAGGGCCATCCGCATTAACGCGCACAACTCGCTGCAGGAGACCAGAGCCTGAGCGGCGTAACCATTCGGAGCGTGCTGTTTCGGAACGCGTCAACTCCTGCCGTACACCAGGGGCGTAGGCATTTAGGGCGGGCATGAGCCGCCGGATTTCCTTAGCTTGCCAACCGGCATCCGCATTGTTTGGATGCAAGCGTGCGACTACCGCGGCCACCGCGTCAGAACCGCGTGTACCGCTGTTGCAAGCACTACACGAGGCATACTCCATACCGCTCGGCCGTGCTTTGCCTCGCAACATACCCCGCGAGGGCATGTGTTCCAGTGTTTCCGGCGGGCCGGGGCAATAGATGCAGCGAGACTCGGTTGCAAGTACTTCTTCGCGTGCGCGGCTCTTGCGCTTCGCTTCTGCCATTTCATTACCAAATGATACTGCGTGCTATCGGCGCACGGCTATCCAATCCGGCTCGTAATCCGGAACATGACGTGTTTCAATTGGCGGTGGATTTTTATCTCGACAGCTCGGACAGATATTCGTCCGTTCGTTCTTGCTCCAGAGCATGATCTGCGGCGGAAAGGTACATCGACACAATTTGTAACCAAGACCTTTGGCCAGTTCTGCCTCAGCTTTTCTTAAAGCGTCCTCAGCCTTTTCAATTTGCTTCTGCGCTACGTCGGCCTTCGGTCCGCTCGGAATTTCGGCGCGCATGGCCTTAAATATATCAAGTGTTGTTTTGAATGCGCCGAGATATTCGATCGATTCTGACATCTTCCGCTCCAGCTTACAGTTGCCAGACGTGACCTATCATGGCGACTTACGAACACCCCGTCGTGCTCCCGCACGTATCGCACTTCAGACATGTACCGTTCCTCACCAGCGTGAAATTTCCGCACTCGCCGCAGGCTTCGCCTTCGTAGCCCTTGGCGCGGGCTTCGGCGCGTTTCTCGGCTGCGGCCTGCTTGGCGTGCACGCGCGCGTCGGTGCGGTTTTGTTGCTCCAGCAAATCCGTCGGCGAGAGTTTTTGCTCGGGCTCGGTCTTGAGCGCTGTCGAGCCGGCGATGTCGCCGCGGGTGCCGGAGGTGGTGAGTGCGGTGACGTTGGTAGACACCCCACCCCGGCCGGTTTCACCGGCCGACCCTCCCCCTGCAGGGGAGGGTGAAGTGACGGCGCGGTCTGCTCCGCCCTGCATCACTTTGAGCCGGTCGGTGCGCGAGCGGGTGAGCCCCTTCGACACGTAGCGGGTTTCGGACGATGGGCGGCCTTCCTCGACGCCCTTGCCGAGCGCGTCAAAGCCTTCGCCTGACGGATCGACGTGGGCGAGGTCGAAGCGCTCCATGTAGGAGACCGCGAGCTCGCGGAACACGTAATCGAGGATCGAGGTGGCGTATTTGATGGTGTCGTTGCCCTGCACCGGGCCGGACGGCTCGAAGCGGGTGAAGGTAAACGCATCGACATATTCGTCGAGCGGCACGCCGTATTGCAGGCCGAGCGACACCGCGATGGCGAAGTTGTTGAGGAGCGAGCGGAGCGCCGCGCCCTCCTTGTGCATGTCGATGAAGATTTCGCCGAGCCGGCCATCGTCGTATTCGCCGGTGCGCAGATAGACTTTATGCCCGCCGACCACGGCTTTTTGCGTGTAGCCCTTGCGCCGGTCGGGCATCCGTTCGCGCTCGCGCATCACCACAATGCGCTCGACGACTTTCTCGACAACCTTCTCCGCTAACGCGGCAGCACGTGAAGTGGCCGGCTTATCGAGGAACGCCTCGATCACGTCGTCGTCCTCTTCCTCGTCGGCGATGAGCTGGCTTTGCAGCGGCTGGGAGAGCTTCGAGCCGTCGCGGTAGAGCGCGTTGGCTTTCAGGCCGAGCCGCCATGACAGCATGTAAGCCTGCTTGCAGTCGTCGACCGTCGCCTCGTTCGGCATGTTGATGGTCTTGGAGATGGCGCCGGAGATAAACGGCTGCGCCGCCGCCAGCATGCGGATGTGGCTGTCGACCGAGAGATAACGCTTGCCGGTGCGGCCGCACGGATTGGCGCAGTCGAACACGGCATAGTGCTCGGGCTTCAGATGCGGGGCGCCCTCGACGGTCATGGCGCCGCAGACGTGGATGTTGGCGGCGTCGATCTCGCGCTTGGTGAAGCCGAGATGCGCGAGCAGGTCGAAGCTTGGGGCCGCCAAATCCTCGGCGTCCACGCCGAGCTCATCACGAAGAAATTCAGCGCCCAGCGTCCATTTGTTGAAGGCGAACTTGATGTCGAAGGCGGTCGGCAGCGCCTTTTCCACTTTCTCGATCGCTTCGGGCGTAAAGCCTTTCGCTTTCAGCGTGGTGTAATTGATTGCCGGGGCCTGGCCGAGCGAGCCGTGGCCGACCGCATAAGCGACGATCTCGGCGATATCGCTTTCGCCATAGCCGAGCACGCGCAAGGCTTCAGGCACCGCGCGGTTGATGATCTTGAAATAGCCGCCGCCGGCGAGCTTCTTGAACTTGACCAGCGCAAAGTCTGGCTCGATGCCGGTGGTGTCGCAGTCCATCACCAGGCCAATGGTGCCGGTCGGAGCGACCACGCTCGCCTGCGCGTTGCGGAAGCCGTGAATCTGCCCGAGCGTGAGCGCGCGGTCCCAGGCAAGCTTTGCATGTTCAGACAACGCTAGATAATTGCGCGCGCCATCGGTCAGTGCCGCGTGGTCGAGCGGCACCGGCGAGGTCGTCATCATTTCGTAACCGGTGCGTTCGCCGCGGGCGGCGCGGCGATGGTTGCGCATTACGCGCAGCATCGCCGAGCGGTTTTCGTCATAGCGCGGGAACGGGCCAAGCTCGGCGGCCATTTCCGCCGAAGTCGCGTAACAGATGCCGGTCATGATTGCGGAGAGCGCCGCACAGATGGCGCGGCCGGCTTCTGAATCATACGGGATGCCCGACGACATCAGAAGGCCGCCGACGTTCGCATAACCAAGCCCCAGCGTGCGGAAGTCGTAGGAGCGCTGCGCGATTTCGCGCGAGGGGAACTGCGCCATCAGTACCGAGATTTCGAGCACCATGGTCCACAGCCGCACCGCGTGCTCGTAGCCCTCGACGTCGAACAGCCCCACCGCCGCCGACGCGCCGTTTGCGGGGGAGGTGGCGGTGTGGAACGCGAGCAAATTCAGCGACGCCAAATTGCACGCGGTGTCGTCGAGGAACATGTATTCCGAGCACGGATTGGAGGCGAGGATCGGCCCCGATGCCGCGCAGGTGTGCCAGTCGTTGATGGTGGTGTGGAATTGGAGGCCCGGATCGGCGCTGGCCCAGGCGGCGTAGCCGATCTTCTCCCACAAATCGCGCGCCTTGACGGTCTTGGCAATCTTGCCCGGCTTGGTGCGCCAGAACAGATCCCAGTCGCGATCGGCTTCGACGGCTTTAAGAAACTCGTCGGTCACCCGCACCGTGTTGTTGGAATTCTGGCCGGAGACGGTCAGATAAGCCTCCGAATCCCAATCAGTGTCGTAGATCGGAAAGTCGATGTCCTTGTAGCCTTGTTTGGCGAACTGAATGACGCGGCGGATGTAATTGTCCGGCACGTGATTCTTGCGCGCCGCCTTGATCTCGCGGCGGAGCACCGGATTCTTCTCCGGGTCGAAACAATCGTCGCCCGAGCCCTCGCAGTTGACGCAGGCCTTGAGCACCGCGCGCAGGTGGCGCTGATTAATTTTTGAACCGGTGACGAGGTTGGCGACTTTTTGCTCCTCGATCACTTTCCAGGCGGTGAACGCCTCGATATCCGGATGGTCGGCGTCGAGGATGACCATCTTGGCGGCGCGGCGCGTGGTGCCGCCCGATTTGATCGCACCCGCCGCGCGGTCGCCGATCTTGAGGAAGCTCATCAGGCCGGACGATTTGCCGCCGCCGGAAAGCTTTTCACCTTCGCCGCGCAGCTTGGAAAAGTTCGAGCCGGTGCCGGAGCCGTATTTGAACAGCCGCGCCTCGCGGACCCACAGATCCATAATGCCGCCATCGTTGACGAGGTCGTCGGCGATCGACTGGATGAAACAGGCGTGCGGCTGCGGATGCTCGTAAGCGGTGGCGGATTGCTTCAATTCGCCGGTCTTGAAGTCGACGTAGAAGTGGCCCTGGCTCGGGCCGTCGATGCCGTAAGCCCAGTGCAGGCCGGTGTTGAACCATTGCGGCGAGTTCGGCGCCGCCATCTGCATCGCCAGCATGTAGCGGTGCTCGTCGAAGAAGGCTTGCGCGTCGGCCTCGGAGGTGAAGTAGCCGCCCTTCCAGCCCCAATAGGTCCAGGTGCCGGCCAGCCGGTCGAACACCTGCTTGCACGAGGTTTCGCCGACGTAACGTTCCTTCTCCGGCAGCTCCTTGAGCGCATCCTCGTCGGCAACGCTGCGCCACAGCCAGGACGGAATGGTTTCCTCTTCGACCTTCTTCAGCCGAGAGGGCACGCCGGCCTTGCGGAAATATTTCTGCGCCAGCACGTCGGAGGCGACCTGCGACCACTGCTCCGGCACTTCGACGTTGTCGGCATGAAAGACGACGGAGCCGTCGGGATTGCGGATCTCGCTGATCGTCGTGCGGAAGGCGATATCCGCGTAAGCCGATTGTCCCTCTTTGGTGTAGCGCCGCTCGATCCGCATTCTCTGCCCCTTTGTGTCCCAATCTGTTTTTTCACCGGCGTCATGCGGAATGACCCGCTTAATATATGCCGCCGACGGCTCTCCGGCGACGCGAAGGAACTGTCCCCCGCGTCCGGCCTCACCCCTGCTTCTGTCTGCCACCCCAACCCGCCGGCTTAAGCCGGACCTCGTTACGCAACTCCGGGCGCCCCGCGAGAGGCAAAACTGCCCGGTGCCTCGCGCCGTGACGGCGCGGAGCATTCCCGCAGCCCTTTATTGGAGAGCCCGGCCGACTTCCTTACCTGCGCGCCGAACTTTGAAAAGCTAGGCCAACCCGGTCTCGCCCGTCAAGACTTAGTATGAAAATCTGAATCAACCACTAAATGTGGGGATTACGGGGACGAATTGTCGGGGGGACGCGCAAGTATCGGATATCAGGGCGAGATTCGAAAGCCGCTCGGATCAACCGTGTTCATTTTTTTACACCGATGAGGTCCGGAACCCGACCGCTCGGCTGCCGGTCGCCGTTCTTGGGCCCCGGAAAATTGAGCCGGAGAGGTTCCGCAAAGGCCGTGAATTCATCCGTCTGTCACGCAACGACGCGCCTTTCGCTCTGATTCTGAGTGAAACGCCGCGGAAAACCGCCGCTTTTGCCAATCGGCGCTGAAGGTGTTGCGCCTAGCCCCTTGAACCAAAACACGAATCTGTCCTGCCGAGTCGTGCGCGGTGGCCGCTCTTAAACGCCTGGCCCCTCAAAGACCCGACCAGCCAATAAGGGCACGAAAAAATCCCGCCAGCGCCCATCATTAACCTCAAAAGTAACCTGCTGTTTGCCAAACCCTGCGTTTGCTTGACGCCGCCGAAGCGTTGCGTCGATAACCTTGGTTAATGGTGAGGGGCGTGCTGTTGCAGCGTTTAGTCCGCGCCGGGCGTGTCGTTTTATGTTCCGCCCTCCTGGCGGCCTGCGCCCAAATTCACAACGAGCCGATCAATCAGCCGCTAACCAACAGCCTGCAGATGTCGGGCGACCTCAACCGCGAGGTCGACACCTATTACGACGATACCGTCGTTGCGTTGTCGTTCTCAGGCGGTGGTACGCGCGCTGCGGCGTTCTCGTACGGCGTTCTCACGGCGCTCGATGAGACAACGCTTCCCGGCCACTCTACTCCCCTCATCGACCGGGTCGACTTTGTCACCGGCGTATCGGGCGGCTCCGTGCTCGCCGCTTATTACGGGCTGAAGAAGCGCAAGGCCCTGATTGATTTCAAGCAGCGTTTCCTCCTACGCAACGCGGAGGAAAACCTGAAAATGGATCTCAGCCTGTTCAACATTGCCCGCGGCTTGCAGGGCGGCATCAACGATCCGACGGTGTTTCCGCGCTGGCTTGACGACAATCTGTACGACCATGCGACGTTCAAATCCCTGCTCACCCAGCGGCGGCCGTTTGTTTGGATCAACGCCTCGGATATCTATAACCGCACCCCGTTCGTGTTTGGCCGGGTCTTGTTCGGGGCGCTGTGCAGCGATCTCGCCAGTTATCCGATTTCGATGGCGGTGGCCGCTTCGGCAGCCGTACCGGTTATCTTTGCGCCCGTGGTCATTGAAGGCTATCCGGGCCGCTGTCCGATCCCGCTGCCGGCCTGGGTCACGCGCGTCCGCCGCAACCCCGACGCGCCGCCGCTGCTTCGGTTCTTCGCCGACGCGATGTACCGCTATCACGACGGCGAAGTGCATTACGTCAAGCTGCTCGATGGCGGCATGGTCGACAATTACGGGCTCGCCGGTTTCACCATCGCGCGCCTTGCTTCCGACACGCCGTACGGGCCGCTCGAGCCGGAACAGGGCGTCAAACTGCGCCGGCTGTTGTTTCTGGTCGCCGACGCCGGCCGCGCGCCCGCGGGCGACTGGGTGAAGACGGTGCAGGGGCCTTCCGGCGCCAATCTGATCACCGCCTCGTCCGATACCGCGACCGGTTCCGGCGCGGTCGGCAGCTATACGGCGTTTCAGGATACGATGGCGCGATGGCAGCAATCCCTGATCGACTGGCGCTGCAAGCTTTCGGCAGCCGACCGGCGGCGTTACGGGGCGCCGCCCGGATGGAATTGCCGGGATCTGAAACTCTTCGTGGGACGCGTTTCCTTCGACCAGTTCGATGAGCAGCGCGCGGCGAAACTCAACGCCATCGTGACGGCTTTCAAGCTGCCGCCGGATCAGGTGGACATGCTGATTTCGGCCGGCCACGACGCGGTCAAAAGCAGCGGCGTTTTCAACTCGTTCCTGAATTCGATGGGGGGCGCGAGAGCGCGACCGCTGCGCGCGCGCGGCCGGCCGCTGGTATCGTCGACCGGCCCCCCGCCGCAGCAGGCGCTCGCACAATAGAGCGCAGCGGCGAACCCCCGCCGCGTTGTCAGGCGAGCAGGTGCGTTTCGATTTCACCCACCGGGTGTTTGGTCAGGTCCTTGCCAACCTCGGCGATGATCAGCTTCTTCACGTCGGCATGGAAATCGCGTCGCAAATCAGCGAGCGTGCGCGGAGGCGCGACCACGACCAGCGCCGGTACGTCGCGATGGCGCACAAAATCCTCAAGTGCACTCGCGACCCGGTGAGTGAAGCGGTGTTCCTCGAGGTGATGCCAGTCGGTCTGTTCCACGCTGCTGCGGCGGTGGGTTCCCCCGCTCTCGACGCCACGCCCGGGCCGGTCGGTGCCCTGCTCATGGGTTGGCGGGTTTTCCTCGGCGAACACGCGCTCGGTCTTCAGGTTGGGGAACTTCTCGTCCCCGTCATTGCGCAGGAACAGCGCTTTGCGTCCGTCGCCGACAAAAATAATTGCGTCATGGGGTATGGCGAGCTTTTTCACGTTGCACTCCTCAGTAACGGCGGCCCGCATTGCGGCCACGTCGGTGTACCGACAACGCAGGAGAAACAATTTTCGGGCATTGATGCCGATCAAACGCGATTGACCGCGATCGCAGGCGTACATTACTCCGCCGCGGCCTTGGCATGGCCGAGCCGGCGGTTGAGCGCGTCGAGCAGGCCCTCGGCTGCTTCCGCGATGACGGTGCCGGGCGGAAAGATCGCTTCGGCGCCGGCGGTTTTGAGCGCCTCGTAATCCTGCGGCGGCACCACGCCGCCGACCACCACCATAATGTCGGAGCGGCCGTTGTTGCCGAGTTCGGCCTTGAGCTCCGGAACCAGCGTCAGGTGCGCTCCGGCTAGCGAAGAGATGCCGAGAATGTGGACGTCGTTCTCGACCGCCTGGCGCGCGGCTTCCGCAGGTGTTGCGAACAGCGGGCCGATGTCGACGTCGAAGCCGAGATCGGCAAAGGCGGACGCGATCACTTTCTGACCGCGGTCGTGGCCGTCCTGGCCGATCTTGGCGACCAGGATGCGCGGGCGGCGGCCTTCGTTTTCCTCGAATTCGGCGACGCGCTTCTGCACCCGTTCGACGGCGTCGGTCATGCCGGCCTCCCGCCTGTAGACACCGGAGATCGCCTTGATCTCGGCCTGATGGCGCCCGAAAACCTGCTCGAGCGCCAGCGATATCTCACCCACCGTCGCTTTCGCCCGCGCGGCATCGATGGCAAGCGCCAAGAGATTAGCGTTGCCGCCCGCCGCATTGCGGGTGAGCGCAGACAGCGCATCGGCGACGGCCTGCGGATCGCGTTCGCGCTTCAGTCGCGACAGCTTGTCGATCTGCAATTGCCGCACGGCGCCGTTATCGACTTTCAGAATCTCAATGTCCGCTTCGTCTCGCGGCCGGTATTTGTTGACGCCGATTACGGCCTGCGCGCCGGAATCGATCCGCGCCTGGGTGCGGGCGGCGGCTTCCTCGATGCGGAGCTTCGGCAACGACGCCTCGATGGCGCGTGTCATGCCGCCAAGCTCTTCGACTTCGCGGATGTGCGCCCAAGCCTGGTTGGCGAGATCATGCGTCAGGCGTTCGACATAAAACGAACCGCCCCACGGATCGATCATCCGCGTCGTGCCGCTCTCGCGCTGCAGGACGATCTGGGTGTTGCGGGCGATGCGGGCGGAGAAATCCGTCGGCAGCGCCAGCGCTTCGTCAAGCGCATTGGTGTGCAGCGACTGCGTGCCGCCTTGCGTCGCCGCCATCGCCTCGACACAGGTGCGCGCGACGTTGTTGAAGACGTCCTGCGCGGCGAGCGACCAGCCTGAAGTCTGGCAATGAGTGCGCAGCGACAACGAGCGGGCGTCCTTCGGATCGAACTCTTTCATCAGCTTCGCCCACAGCACGCGTGCGGCGCGAAGCTTCGCCACCTCCATGAAAAAATTCATGCCGATGCCGAAGAAGAATGACAGCCGCGGCGCGAAGCGGTCGATGTCAAGCGATGCGGCCCGTCCGGCGCGGACGTATTCGACGCCGTCGGCGAGCGTATAGGCAAGCTCAAGGTCCGCGGTCGCGCCGGCCTCCTGCATGTGATAGCCGGAGATTGAAATCGAATTGAACTTCGGCACGTGCGCCGAGGTGTAGGCGAAAATGTCGGAGATAATGCGCAGCGACGGCTTCGGCGGATAAATATAAGTGTTGCGCACCATGAATTCTTTGAGGATGTCGTTCTGGATCGTGCCGGCGAGTTTTTCCGGCGGCACGCCCTGTTCCTCGGCGGCGACGATGTAGAGCGCCAGCACCGGCAGCACCGCGCCGTTCATGGTCATCGACACCGACATCCGGTCGAGCGGGATGCCGGCAAACAAAGTGCGCATGTCGTAGATCGAGTTCGATCGCAACGCCGGCCATGCCGACATCGCCCGAGACCCGGGGATGATCGCTGTCGTAGCCGCGGTGGGTGGCGAGATCGAACGCGATCGAGAGGCCCTTTTGCCCGGCCGCAAGATTGCGCCGGTAGAAGGCGTTGGAATCCTCCGCGGTGGAGAAGCCGGCATATTGCCGGATCGTCCACGGCTGGGTGACGTACATGGTCGGGTAGGGGCCGCGCAGGTAGGGCGCGATGCCCGGATAGGTGTCGAGGCCGTCGAGACCTTTAAGATCGTCCGCGTTGTAGCTGCTCTTCACTGCCACGCCTTCGGGGGTGAGCCACGGCGCAGCCTGCGCCGGTGCTGCGAGCGGCGCATCGGCAAAATCCATCTGTGCGAAATTCGGGATACGGCTCATCGCATTCATCCGATCTCGATCCCGAGGATATCGTAGGCGCCTTTCAGTGTCGCCAGGGTGTCGCAGCCCTCGTAAATAAACGATTGAACGCCGGCCGCCTTGAGCGCGGCTTCCTGCTCGCGCGGGCGGCCGGCCAGATAGATGTGCCGGGCGCCAGCAGCCTCAAGCACGCGCGCCGCTTCGGCTGCTTGTTTTTCGTAAACTTTGTCATCGGAGCAAAGACAGACAAGCGCTGCTCCCGAGCTTTGAAAAGCCGAAGCCAGTGCGCCTGCGTCGACGCTGTCATCATCCACCGCTTCGATCCCGCCGGTCTCGAAGAAATTCCGGGCGAAGGTTGTTCGCGCAGTGAAGTCGGCCGATGCACCGAGATTGGCCAGAAAGATTTTCGGCCGGGCGCCGGTTTTCGCCAGCAGATGGTCGGACGCATCGCGCAGCACCTCGAACGGTTCGGCAAGCCGAATCGGCTGCAGTCCGCCAGCCGACGGCTTGACCGATGGCGCCGGCAGATCGACCGGCGCATCGGCCTCGGCAAGATTTGGAAATATGCTCACGCCCGTCAGCGCATCTTTTCGCCGCGCTACGGATGCGTCGCGCTCGACGCGCACTACGGCAACTTTGCTCTGAATGAGTCCTGTTTCGAGCGCGGCGGCGATACCACCTGCTGCTTCAATCTCCTGGAGCAGAGCCCACGCCGTTCGACAAAGCTGATCGGTCAAATCTTCGACCGCGCCGGAGCCGGCCGCCGGATCGGCGACCTTGTCGAGATGCGATTCTTCGCTGAGGAGAAGCTGGGTATTGCGCGCGATCCGGCGCGCGAAACGGTCGGGCAGGCCGCGTGCGGCGGTGAACGGCAATACCGTGATCGCGTCGGCGCCCCCGAGTGCGGCGGCAAACGCAGCGATCGTTGCCCGCAGAATGTTCACGTGCGGATCGCGCCGCGCCATCATGCGCCACGCGGTTTCGGCCGATATGAAAGCCGGCTTCGCGGTCAACCCGCACGAGACTTCAACGCGCGCCCACAATTTTCGCAGCGCGCGGAATTTGGCGATGGTGAGAAACTGATCGGCGTCGGCGGACAGCCGGAAGAAGATCATGCTTCGCGCCGCTTCGAGCGCAACGCCCTCGGCTTCGAGCGCGCGCAGGTAGGCCAGCGCGACCGAAAGTGCGAACGCCAATTCCAGCGCCTCGGACCCGCCGGCATTGTGGATTACGCGGCCGTCGGCGGCGGCGAGCTTGCCCTGGAAACCGGCACGCGCCAGGGCGGCGAGGCGGCGGGCGAAATGCGGTGCATGCTCACCCCACGGCCGGGTGGGAACAGGCGCAATCGCCTGCGCGCCGAGCGGGTCGTGCCCCAGACGGACGTTCGCCGCGGGCAGCGGAAATGCCAATCCGCGCGCCAGCATGGCGTCGATGACCGCGACTGCCATCGGCGAAAGATCGACTTCGATGGCAATGCCGGCATCGACGTAGACGCCTTCGAGCGCGCGGGCGAGCGCAGCCTCGGTCGGCGGCAGGCCGAAGCCGTGATCGCCGCGCGAACCGCTGAACACCAGCGCAATGCCGGTCGCGCCGTTGCCGAGTTCACGCAATGCGATCTCGTTGGCGACCGCGGGATCTGGATGATCGATGCGCGCCAATATTTCCCAGGGCGTCGCGCCGGGCCGGGCCGCCAGCGGCCGGGCGTCGGAGCGCCGCGCCGCGAGCGGTTCGATGGCGAGGCCTTCATAGGTGGCGCTCACGAGGCGCTCGAACGCCGCGCCCTTGAGCACGGCATCAACCAGCTTGCGCCATTGTTCGTCGGTTGCGGCGGGAAAACTGGCAGCGAACTGGACGGGTTCTTGATCGGTCATCGCCGCAAAATGCCATGCCCGGCCGCTCGGGCCAACAGAGCATGGTCCCGAAGCGCGCAAAGAGACCGGCTTTCCAGAGGGCCACGCACCGGCTGCGATTGACGTTTCACGCCGTACTGACCGCCCGCAAACTGAGCACGCACACTCCGGACTTACGCCTTTGGCAGCCCGCATCGGCGCCCGCCCGGAGAAATTGTCTCATGTGATGGCTGGTGGCTCGGCATCCCGCCACCTATTTGACGACAACGGGCAACGCCGCTGGTTCGTGGGGTAAGCGCGACTCATGCGTTATTTGCTTTTGGTCCTGGCCCTTTTGTTTTTGGGCGCTCGGACACCGCTCGGGGCCGAGGAGTTGCAGCCGCAAGTGTTGCCGACGCACGATGTCGATATCTCCTACCTTTTCACGCGGCCAAATCAGCCGCCGATCATCGAACGGCGGCGGTGGTTGGCGAGCGAGCATCTGCAGCGTATCGACGGACCAGACCGGGCCAGCACGATCTTCGATCGTGATAAGGGTGAGTTCACGCTGCTCAATCCGGCAAACCATACCTATCGAAAGTTCGAAGGGGCGCCACGCATGCCGATGGCGCCGCACAGGGGAACAGCGCTCAAGCGCGGCGGCGAAGCTGTCGTGGCGGGGCTCCACTGCGTCGACTGGTCCTGGACCGATGATATCGAAACGCATACCGCCTGTTTGACGCTGGATGGCGTGCTGCTTCGTCTTGTCATCGACGGCAAAACCGTCATGCAAGCGCGTTCGGTGAGCTATGGCACTCAGCATCCCAAGCTTTTCCAGGTCCCGTCAAACTATGAACCAGCGCTCACGCCGGAAGGCGGTTCGGCGGATTGAACAATGTGGGCCGATAGTGCGCTGCCTGCTTCGTCTCGAACGTAATGCGTATGAGCGTTTGAAAGAGAGCAGGCTCACGCGCAGACGCATGTTTGCCGCCGTTGGCGGCCTCGCTGCGTTCACAGCAGCCAAGGCCGTTGCTGCCCGGGCGCAGCCACAGGCTCTCGCAACGACACCAAGGAACGGAACAATAGACATCAAACGAATTGGCTCGCAGCCATCCGGTAAGGGATCGGCGGACTATTTCACCGGCGTGGTACGCATCGATCCGCTGTTCCAAGCACCCGATCCGGCGCGTGTTGCCGCCGCGAGCGTGACATTCGAGGCGGGCGCCCGTACCGCCTGGCACACCCATCCACTCGGTCAGACTCTGATCGTTACGGCCGGCTGCGGCTGGGCGCAGCGTTGGGGTAGGCCGGTCGAGGAAATCCGGCCGGGCGACGTGATCTGGTTTTCGCCCGGCGAGAAGCATTGGCATGGCGCAATACCGACGACGGCCATGTCGCATACCGCGATTCAGGAACGGCTCCACGGCAAGGTCGTCGACTGGATGGAAAAGGTCAGCGACGAGCAATACCGCAAGTAACGAGACTTCAGGAAAGGACGCACTCTAACGTGGCGGCAGCTTTTCGATGCCGCTTGTGTTCAAGCGATCGAGCGCGTCGCGCACCCGAACGCCGGCGATGGTCTGGTCCGGCGCAATCTCGGCGAACGGCACCAGCACGAACGCGCGCTCGAACAGGTGCGGATGCGGCAAAATCAGGTCGCGATCGATCAGCACCAGATCATCATAGGTGAGGAGGTCGAGGTCGATCGCACGCGGTCCCCAGCGCCGCTCCCGTGCCCGGTCGCGCCCGAGCTTGCGCTCGCACGCGGCGGTAAGGGCGAGGAGATCGTGCGGGGCAAGCTTTGTCGTCACAGCGATGACCGCGTTGACGAAGGGCGGCTGCTCGGTGATGCCCCAAGGCGGCGTCCGGTAATCGGACGAGCGGCCCGTCACTTGCACCGTCTGGCTTTCGGACAACAGTGCGATGGCCTGATCGAACGTGGACCGCACGTCACCTACATTGCCGCCCAGCGCGATGAAAGCTTCAGCCATGGCTACGATCGTTACCGCGGCTTTGGCGACTGCGTGTGACGATGACGCCGACGTCGTCGAAGGTCGCGGCGATCGGCGCGTGCGGTTTGCGCACGGTGACGCGAACGCTACGAGCTGGCGGATAGTAAGCCAGAACCGCATCGGCGACTGCACCTGCGGCGGCTTCGACCAGCCGATAGCGGCGCGCGCTGAACGCTTCGCTCGCGACCTTCACCAGTGCCTCATACGACACCGTCGCTTTCAGCTTATCGGTTCGTGAGGCTTCGGCGAGATCGATGTCGAGGACGAGATCAAGCCCGAACGGTTGCCCGACCTTGGCTTCGTGCGGCATCACGCCGTGATAGGCATGGATAATAAGGCCGTTGACGAAGATTGCGTCGCTCATCGCGCCCGCCTGACTGCAGTTGCGACGGCGAACGCCTGGATCGTCGGCGCTACGTCGTGCACGCGGATGATCGCAGCGCCGTTCTCGACCGCCAATAGGTGCGCGGCGATCGAGCCCCCGAGACGCTCGGTCGGTTCGGAAGGCACGACAGCGTTGATGAAGCGCTTGCGCGAAGCGCCGACCAGGATCGGCAGGCCAAAGCCCTGCCAGGCGTCGAGCCGCGCGATGCAGGTCAAGGATTGCTCAGGCGTCTTGCCAAAGCCGATCCCGGGATCGAGCACAACTTGATCGCGGTGAATGCCGGTGTGCGCGGCGATGTCGAGCGAGCGCTGGAAGAAAGCAGTCACATCGGCGATGATGTCGATGGCCGGGTCGGCACGCTCCCGATTGTGCATGATGATGACGGGGGCGCCATGCTCCGCGACGATAGTGCCCATGTCAGGATCGCGCTGCAGGCCCCACACGTCGTTGATGATGGCGACGCCGAGATCGAGCGCCCAGCCGGCGACTGGGGCCTTCTGCGTATCGATCGAGACCGGGACACCGAGCGAAATCACTTCGGACAAAACCGGCGCCAGCCGCGCGCGCTCGTCTTCCAGCGAAACGCGAACTGCACCGCCGTAGGGGCGCGTCGATTCGGCGCCGACATCGATGATGTCAGCCCCTTCAGCGGCCAGGCGCCGGGCCTGCGCCAGCGCCGCCCGCGCATCGAAAAAACGGCCCCCATCGGAAAATGAGTCCGGCGTAACGTTGAGCACCCCCATGATCAGGGGGCGCCGTTTGGCAAGAAGCCCCGACAGCATGGTGTGGCCGGCCGTCGCGCCAGTCGCGGAAGCAGCGCCAGGATGCAAGCTCGTCGCCATACTGGTTGCCGCTGCGATCACCGCAAATTGTCGCCGCAAACTGTCACTGCAAACCGACGGAGCAATTGGGTTCCATAAAGCTCGATGGCTGCTTTCGCGCTTGGCAATGACGCTCGTGTTTGTGGCAAGTCAAGCAAGGCCCGGGCAGCGTGCGGCCGATCAATAGCGGATGACGGACGGCAGCTTCCTGGCGTCTTCGATCCAGCGCTCGACCATCGTCACCGACGGCAACACTTGCACCAGCTTCCGCTTGGTATTGGCGTCCGACATTTGGTCGACTAGCTTCTGCGGGTTGCGGTATTTGAGTTCGTTGACGGTCTTGACGCCGGCGGCGCACAACAACTCCGAATACTCCCAGCCAACGCCTTTCACCCGCATGCGATCGGCGGCCGTCACCCAGTCGAGCACATGCTTGTCGTCAATGCCAACTTTCTCCGCGATCTTCAGGCGTTGCTTTGGCGTCTTGGCTGAGCGCAACAGGCCGACGGTCGTGCGAATCCCCTCCGACTTGAGGATCGCAGCCGTATCCGCCCCGATGCCCCGAATATCGGTGATGGGATACGCCATCACTGCCTCCCCTTAACCTCGCCAGTGCCACTGCAACCACGCCTACTCAAACAAACTGTGAGAAAACGGGAATGGCGCTGACAATTTGCCCCACTTCGTCCTCACCGACTTTCTCACCGGCGGGGCGATGGACTGGGTGAGCACGGTCAGGCAACCTCAGCGGCGTTCCGATCGACGCCGACGACAAGACGCCCAGCCAACTCTTCCATTTGCCCCTTGCCCGCCCGTATTCCCGTCGCCTTCTTGCCATAATGTACATTCGCATGCGGCATGACAAGTAACAGTTCGGTGGATCGTGCGCTGATCTGAGTGCGGTGGAAATGGCGAGCGCGGCGCATTATAAAAAAATCCCGAGCGAGAGCGGCGTGATCACAGTTCGGCGCCGTCAGCGTGCGCGAAGGAGAAAAATTGTGTCGGAGCCGGAGCGAGTCGGGCAAATTCCTGCCGGCTCAAGCGTGATGGTGTACTCATGACGGCGCTCGAAGCTCTTCCCGCGGTTCTCGATCGCATCGATCACGATCTTGAGGCAAGCCTGGATCGGCTGTTTGCGCTGTTGCGCATCCAGTCAGTATCGACCGACCCGGCGTTTGCGGCGTACTGCCGCACTGCAGCGGAACACGTCGCGGCCGACTTGGGCAGCCTGGGTTTGGAAGCGAGCGTGCGCCCGACCGAAGGCCATCCGGTCGTCATCGGCAAGACTCCTGCCGGGAAAAGCGTCAACGGGCAAACCGGTAGCAAAGCCAACGGCAAAGCCCCGCGCGTGCTGTTCTACGGCCATTATGATGTCCAGCCGGTCGATCCGCTCGATCTGTGGCAGACGCCGCCGTTCGAGCCGCGCATCGAGACGCTCGACGGCGGGCGCAAGATCATCGTCGCTCGCGGCGCCTGTGACGATAAGGGTCAAGCGATGACCTTTATCGAGGCTTGCCGGGCCTTTAAGGCGGTCACCGGCGCGCTTCCGCTCGATATTACGATGATGATCGAGGGTGAAGAGGAGTGCGGCTCGAAAAATCTGTTCGGCTTTGTGCGCGACAACGCCGCAGAGTTCAAACGCGACCTCGCTCTCGTGTGCGACACCGGCATGTGGGACGCACAGACGCCTTCGATCACGACCTCGCTGCGTGGTCTGGTGTATGAAGAGGTCAGGCTCACCTGCGCTGACCGCGATCTGCATTCCGGGCTGTTCGGCGGTGCGGCGCGCAATCCGATCCATGTGCTGGCTGACATTCTTTCGGCGATGCACAGGCCGGACGGCTCTGTCGCTATTCCCGGATTTTACGACGGCGTTCACGATCTGCCGCCCGACATCAAGGCCGACCTCGCCGGCCTCGGGCTGACGGCGGAGAAATTTCTTGGTCCGATCGGGTTGAAGATTCCCGCCGGCGAAAAAGATCGCCTTTTGATTGAGCAGGTCTCCACGCGGCCGACGGCCGAGGTCAACGGCATCATCGGCGGTTACACCGGGGAGGGCGCCAAGACCGTCATTCCCGGCAAGGCGATGGCCAAGGTCTCGTTCCGGCTGGTCGGCGCGCAGGACCCTGACAAAATCCGCGCCGCTTTCCGCGAATTTGTCCGGGCGCGCGTGCCGTCCGATTGCTCGGTCGATTTCGGCAACTTCACCAGTGCGCCGGCGTTCGATGTGGCGTTTGATAATCCGGCGCTGGCCAAGGCGCGTGCTGCGCTCGCCGACGAGTGGGGCAAAAAGGCGGTGACGGTCGGCGCCGGTGGCTCGATCCCGATCGTCGGCGATTTCAAGACCGTGCTCGGCATGGACACGCTGATGGTCGGCTTTGCGCTCGACGACGACCGGGTGCACTCGCCGAACGAGAAGTACGATCTGCGCAGTTTCCACAAAGGCATTCGCAGCTGGGCGCGGATTTTAGCAGCGCTGGCGGCATGAGGAGGAAGCCGTGAGACGAACAGTTCTCGCTGTTGCCGCTGGTGTCGCAATGCTTGGTTCGCTGCCTGCCTCGGCGGCCGGCGTCGATCGGCTCTACGTGCTTTATTGCGGTGAGGCTGTTGGCCCGGATCAGTCGCGCTGGTCGCCCGGCGTCAATGTCGGCGTGCCGTTGCCGGTGTCGGACAACTGCTATCTCATTCGCCACAGGCAGGACTGGTTCCTGTGGGACACCGGTCTTCCCGATGCGCTCGCCGCCATTCCTGGGGGCATCAAAGGCACCAACGGCGGGCCGGACGTTAAACGCACCAAAACGCTCGCCGCGCAACTTCAGGAACTTGGCCTCAAGCCCGCCGACATCACAGCGATGGCGATCTCGCATACCCATCCCGACCACATCGGCAATGTGGAAGAGTTTCCGCAGACCATGCTCTACGTGCAGAAGGCCGAATACGAATGGCCGGGCGCCAACGGCGCGCCGCGGTTCAACCCGAACCATCCGGTGACCAAGCTCGAAGGCGACCACGACGTGTTCGGCGACGGCTCGGTTGTGATCATTTCGACCCCGGGTCACACCCCGGGTCATCAATCTCTGCTGGTTCGCCTGCCGAACACCGGGGCGATCGTTCTTTCCGGCGATGCCGTTCACTTCAAGGACAATTGGGACCATCGCCGGGTGCCGTCGATGAATACCAGCAAGGAGCAGACGCTGGCTTCAATGCAACGTATCGCCGACATCCTGGCGAAAGAGCATGCTCAGCTTTGGATCAATCACGATAAGGCACAAAGCGACACGCAGAAAAAGTCGCCGCAATTTTACGACTAGGGAATTTTTGTTCGTGCCGTTCTGACGCCGGACCGGGCTTTGGCCGATGATCGGCTTGGGCCTTGCTTGAACCGACAGTCAGTCCGTCGCCTCAGCGATCAGGCGCGGCGTGACGAAGCGCTCGAGCCTGCCGGAATTGACGTGCAGGCGTGCCCAGTCGTCGAATGGAAAATCAATGATGACGAGTCCGCTGGTCGGCAGGTTCTCGTTGATGCGCTCGCGCGCGTCGACGTTGCCGGAGGCAATCAATTGCGCCGCAAGCTCGTGCAAGCCGGGATTGTGACCGACGACGATGACGGAATGTACGTCGCCAGTCTCACGGATCAGGTCGAGAAGATTCTCGGGAGCGGCGTTGTAGATCCGCTCATCGTTCACGACCCGCGGCGATGCGCCCGGCAACGACGCGGCGACGAGCTTCCAGGTTTCGGCTGCCCGCCTTGCCGGCGAAACGAGTGCGAGGTCGGGAACGAAATGATGGCGAACCAGGTAAGCGCCAATGATCGGCGCGTCGCTGCGGCCGCGTGTCGTGAGCTTACGGTCGCGATCGCGTTCACCCGGCGCGGCGCGTTCGGTTTTGGCGTGACGTAACAGCAGCAGACGACGCATCTCAGGTGCTCAGTCGTGGACGCGGCAGGCCAATGAAAAGACCGGCAACTTTCGTAGGGTTCGAAGTTCCGCCGGGATTTTAGAAGAGCCCGTATCTCAGCGGCTAGTGCGATGAATGTGAAATTCCTATAATGTAACCGTCAACGTACAGGAATTTAGAAGTCCGCGGGGTGGTGTGTCACGCGCATCTTCTTATAGCTGCGCGCGCACTGATTGAATCATGGACGAAGCCGAGTCCACTGCTGCATATGGCGGAACCTGGTACGCCACGACAAAAGTGGACGCGCCGCTGCGGCCGCCGCTTCAACTCGATCTTGACGTCGAGATCTGCGTGATTGGCGGCGGGCTCGCGGGCCTGACGACGGCGCGTGAACTGGCGCGAGACGGCCGCTCCGTCGTGCTGATCGAAGCTGACCGCATTGCGGCGGCCGCTTCTGGGCTCAATACCGGCTTCGTGCTGCCTGGCTTTGCTGCAGCGCCTGACAGCATCGTTAGCCGCGTCGGTTTTGAGCGGGCCAACGATCTTTGGGCTCTCTCGCAGAGTGGGCTCGAATACGTTCGCAACGTTATCCACGACGATGCCATCCCCGGCGTCGATCCGCAGAACGGCTGGCTTTGCGTTTCCAAGACCGACAATGGCGACGCATTCACGCGCTTAGTTGGGCTGATCGGCGAATTCGGCGGCGACGTCGAGGGCTGGCCGACCGAACGCGTGCGCGCGGTGTTGCACAGTGAGCGTTATTTTCACGCCATTCATTTTCCGCAAGCATTTCATATCCATCCGTTGAACTATGCCCTGGGCCTGGCCGCGGCAGCCGAACGCGCCGGCGCCCGCATCTTCGAACAAACCCCGGCGCTGTCGATCGATCCTGCGGGCGTGCGCAAGCGCATCGTCACGCCGGCAGCGCGGGTGCGGGCGCATCATGTGGTGCTCTGCGGGAATGTGCAGCTCGCCGGTTTGATGCCGAAGATTGCAGCTACGCTCATACCCATTACGACGTACGTCATTACCACCGCCCCGCTCGGGTCGCGTCTTTCAGAGGCGATCGGCTATCGCGGCGCCGTCAGCGACAGCGAGCTGGCCGACAATCACTATCGCGTTGTCAGTGGCGACCGGCTGATGTGGTCGGGCCGGATGACAACGTCGCCGCGCGATCCCCGCCGCTACGTGCGCACGCTTGGTGCAGACATCAGAAAAACCTATCCCCAGTTGGGTGGTGTCGCCGTCGAGTTTGCGTGGTCCGGTACTTTGGGCAACTCGATCCATCGCATGCCGCAGATCGGCGAGCTGGCTCCCGGACTGTGGCTGGCGAGCGGCTTCGGCGGTCACGGTCTTAATACCACGGCAATCGCCGGTACCCTTATCGCGCGCGCAATCATCGATGGCGATGAAACCTGGCGGCAGTTCACGCCGTTTGAGCTGGTTTGGGCAGGCGGGATTCTCGGCCGCGCGACTGCGCAAATCTACTATTGGATGAGGCGTTGGCGCGATGCCATCGCCGAGCGCCGCAGCCGCGCGGCGGAGCTGGCACGTCGGCGTCGCCGTGACGCTGAGACAGCTCGCGCGGCGCTGCAGCAGCAATCTGCGGCTGACGCCGGTTCCATTGTGCCGCCAGCCGATCTTCAGACGGACGCTGATGCGGATTTGACACAGCCGGCCGGGGTTGCAAATCGGCCCCGGCGCCGCAAGCGCCGCCAGGGAGCCAAAGCGTGAACACGAACACCGCAAGCGCGCCCATAACGTTTTGGAAACCCTTTGCCGCAGTCGCACTTGGATCGAATTTGCTCTAGACTGAGTCCCGGGCTCCGGAGCGTGCCGGCGGACGGAGCAAGGGGCACGACAGCATGGCGTTTAATGCGTGGCGTTTTGCGATTGCGATGCTCCCCCTTTTACTCCCGGGCATTGCCGCAGCGGCCGATCTGCCATCGCCGGAACCTCCGCCAAGCGCGCCGGCTGCTTATGTGCCCGCACCCGCATTGCCGGATTGGGTCGTAACGATCGGCGGCGAAGCCCGCGCAATTCCCGCTTGGCCGGGGGCTCCAACCAACAAATACCAGCTGATCGGCTTTCCGCTCTTTATCATTCAAAAGCCGGGCGATCCGCCGTTCTTTTTCGGCGCCCGCGACGGATTTCGGCATACCAATTCTTACCTTGGGCCAGTTCCAGATCGGGCCCGTCGGCAAGCTGCTCTGGCCTCGCTATGCCTCGGAATATACCCAGCTCAACGGTCTTGGTGACGTTGGTTGGGGGCTACAAATCGGCGGCTACGCACAATATTGGGCGACGCCGTGGCTGCGGCTGCGGGGTGAGCTGCGCCAGGGGATCGGCAGCGAAACCGGCCTGACCGGCGATCTGTTTGCCGACGCGGTGGTGCCGCTCGGGCAATTCCGGCTTTCCGCGGGGCCGCGCCTGACGTTCCAAACCGCCGCGGCGCTTTCTCCCTATTTCGGGATCACGCCGACGCAGTCCGCCAATTCCACGGTTGCAGGTCTTCCGGCGTTGCCGGTCTACAACGTATCCAGCGGCATCTACTCTTACGGCGCCGGCACCCAGGTCGAGTATTTTTGGAATCCGCAATGGCAGACTCATGCGATCTTTGAGTACGAGCGGCTGACGGGTTCTGCGGCCGATTCCCCGCTGGTGACGATGCGCGGTTCGCCGAGCCAATTCACGTTTGGAGTCGGTGCCACCTATACTTTCGGCATGCACCCGTTGTTCAACCTGCACGCATTGTGGTGAGGGCCTGCCGCTTCAACGGCTGTCCCGTCTCGCCATAAAGGCCAGCCGCTCGAACAGGTGCACATCCTGCTCGTTCTTGATCAACGCGCCGTGCAGCGGCGGGATCAGTTTCTTCGGATCGCGCTCGCGCAGGGTCTCCAGTGAGATATCCTCGACCATCAGCAGCTTCAGCCAATCGAGCAATTCTGAGGTTGAAGGTTTCTTCTTCATGCCGGGTACGTCGCGGATTTCGTAGAACAGCCGCAGCGCTTCCGCCACCAGCCGATGCTTGATGCCGGGAAAATGCACCTCGATGATCGCCCGCATGGTGTCGGCATCGGGGAAGCGGATGTAGTGAAAGAAACAGCGCCGTAGAAAAGCGTCCGGCAATTCCTTTTCGTTGTTTGACGTAATGACGACGATCGGCCGCCGCCGGGCATGGATCGTTTCTCCGGTCTCGTAGACGAAGAATTCCATGCGATCGAGTTCCTGCAGCAGATCGTTCGGAAACTCGATGTCCGCCTTGTCGATCTCGTCGATCAGCAGGACCGGGCGCTCGTCGGCGACAAACGCGTCCCACAGCTTGCCGCGTTTGATGTAGTTGCGGATGTCCTTGACGCGGGCATCGCCCAGTTGGCTGTCACGCAGCCGCGTCACCGCGTCATATTCGTACAGCCCTTGCTGCGCTTTGGTGGTCGACTTGATGTGCCACTCGATCAGCGTTGCTCCGAGCGCCTTGGCGATCTCGATTGCCAGCACGGTCTTGCCGGTGCCGGGCTCGCCCTTCACGAGGAGCGGCCGCTCCAGTGCGATCGCGGCGTTGACCGCGACTTTGAGATCGTCGGTGGCGACGTAAGCATTGGTACCTTCAAAACGCATGAACATCCCGCTCGAAATCCTGGCCGAGCACGACAATCATGCCCGACGTCGCATTAAGCACGGCGGACTTGTTGCTCACAAGGCATCGCGGCCGAGTGCTGGGCTGCGTCGCGCCAATCTGTTTCGCTGATCCGGCAATTTCTGCCGGGCGCCCGGCACAATCGGTACCAGGCAGAATTTTGCTTCTACCATAAGATATTGAAATCGCGGTGTAAATTTGATGGCACGGAGCTTGCTGCGAGCTGCGCGTGCGTGGTGGACGGCCGGTCATGCCCCATCGCAGTTCGGGTTGAGGATCGAGTGGAGATGTAGTCATGGGTATCTTCGATGCATTGAACACCTCCGTGGCGGGTCTGCAGGCGCAATCGTTCGCGCTCCAGAACATCTCCGGCAACGTCGCCAACTCAGAGACCACCGGCTACAAGGAAACCAACACCGCCTTTCAGGATCTGGTCTCCGCCGCCACGGTGGCGCAAACGACTGCGAACGGTGTCATTGCAAACTCGGTGGCTACCAACACGGTTCAAGGGACCATTCAAAGTACCCAGGTCTCGACCGACATGGCGATCAACGGCAACGGCTACTTCGTGGTGTCGCGGCCCACCGGGACCGCCGACAACCAGCCGGTATTCAGCGGCGTGAGCGACTACACGCGAGCGGGCGACTTCCAGCTCAACTCTGGCGGATACCTGGTGAACAGCGCCGGCTATTACCTCCAGGGCATCCCGATCGACGCGGCGACCGGCAATCCGGTCGGCAGCTCACCCCAGGTCTTGCAATTCAACAACGACTTCATCCCGGCACAAGCGACCACGGCGATCCAGTACCAGGCAAATCTGCCGAGCACGCCGAGTTCGGGCCTGCTGGTCGGTACCGATTTCGAGGCTAATCCGCTCGCCGGGGCCCCGGCCGCTGCAGTCGTCACTGGCAAAGGCGCCAACCTGCAACCGGATGCGATCGCGACACTGACAGGCAACGTCAATCTTACCACCGCGACAACGCTCGGCTCGCTTGGAATAAGCACGGGCGATCAGATCAGCATCAACGATGGCACCAATACGCCAACGGTGTACACCGTGCCGGCGGGTCCGCCGACGCCGACGGTGAACGATCTGATCTCCGCCATCAATGCAGCAAACGGCGGTAACACTCTCAATGTGACCGCCAAGTTATCCGGCGGCGCCAGCGGTGACCTCGTTCTCACCGGCTCAAATGGTCTCGCCTCGGTTACGGTCACGGCGACCGGCACAGACGGCACTGCACTTGGCCTGCCGCCCGGAGCGAACGCGGCGCAGCCCGTTAATCTGTTGACGCAAGGCGCAGTGGCACAGGGCGACACGATGACGATAACGGTCGGAAACGGTGCGCCACAGACCATCACGTTCGGCACCAATACCGGCGCCGGTCAAGTCGCCACACTCGCACAACTGCAAACCGCGATCGGGGGACTGAGCGGCGTGACCGGAACCGTCAACACCGCCAACGGCAACATCAGCCTGACGTCGAACAGCCAAATTGTCCTCGACAGCACCCCGCCTGCGTTGTTGTCGGAATTTGGCATCACCAACGACGCCGCCTATCCCGCCAATGACACGGTGATTGCCAACGACGAAACGACTTTTACCAACGAGTTGGTCGATGGCGGCTCGATCACCGCCTATGACACCGAAGGCAACCCTGTGAACGTTCAATTCCGGTGGGCGGAAACAAGCGCCGGCTCGTGGCAGCTATTCTATCAGAGCAACTCGAATGCGACCGGCACTCAAGCCGCGTGGCAGAATGTCGGCACCGTGTTCAATTTCAATTCGAGCGGCGAATTGACGCCTCCGATTTCTAGTGTGACGCTGCAAAACCTCACTGTGAACGGCGACAACCTCGGTAACGTCGCGCTCAACTTCGGCACCAACGGTCTCACCCAGTTCGCAAATACCAGCGGCACGACGCAGGTGAGCCAGTTGCAACAGAATGGGTTCGCCGCCGGACAGCTCGAATCGATCGCGGTCAACAGCCAGAACCAAATCACCGGCACATTCTCGAACGGGCAGACGATGGCTTTGGCGCAGATCACCCTGGCCACGTTCAACGGTCAGAACGCCCTGCAGCCGCTTAACGGCCAAGCGTATGCAGCTACCACCAATTCCGGACCGCCGATCCTCGACGCCACTGGCTCAGTGGTCGGCAGCTCTCTCGAAGCTTCGAACGTCGACATCGCGACCCAATTCAGCCAGCTGATCGTCGCGCAGCAGGCTTATTCAGCCAATGCCAAGGTCATGCAGACCGCCGACCAGATGATCCAAGCCCTGCTCCAGGTCATTCAATGACGATGAGCCGCGCCAGGCGCAATCGGTAAGCCGCGTGGAGGGCTAGGGCGATGGGTCTTTCGCAGGCGTTATCGGCCGCGCTCGCCGGCGTGAACGTAACCCAACAAAGCCTGTCGGTGATCGCCGGAAACGTGGCGAACGCCAACACGCCCGGCTACGTCACCGAGAGCGTCACTCAAAGTGATGTAACGACTACCGGTCAGCCCGGGGCCAGCGTCGATACCACCGGGATAAACCGCGATCTGAATACTTTGCTGCAGAGCCAGCTGTGGACCGAAACGTCCGGCGACTCTTATGCCGGCACGACCTCGCAGCTTTATCAGCAGCTCCAGCAGATTTACGGCACCCCGGGCTCGTCGACCTCTTTTGACGGCATCTACAACAATTTTACGACGGCGCTGCAGTCGCTGGCGACGAATCCCAGCTCCAACTCCAATCAATCGGCTGTTGTCAGTGCCGCGCAGGAGATGGCGCAGAATCTCAATGCGATGACCACGAGCGTCCAGCAGCTCCGTACCGAGGCGGAGCAGGGCATCGCCAGTGGCGTGCAGACGGCGAATACCGCGCTGCAGCAGATTG
Organism: uncultured Alphaproteobacteria bacterium; assembly: GCA_963791955.1. GTDB lineage: Bacteria > Pseudomonadota > Alphaproteobacteria > Rhizobiales > Xanthobacteraceae > BOG-931. The sequence goes on along the minus strand of CAWBUO010000006.1, from coordinate 367,861 downwards.
CCCAAATCAATCTTGAGCTTCAGGGAGCGAGTCCGACAGACGGTTCCACAGCGACGCTCGAGGACCAGCGCGACCAGGACATCACTCAGCTGAGCCAGCTGATGAACGTGACGGTGGCGCAGAATCCCAACAATCAAATCTCCGTCTTCACCGGAACCGGTCAGCAGCTCGTGGCCGGCCCGCAGGCCTCGCAGCTGCAATTCAACAACGCGGGTACGCTGACCGCGACTGCGTTATGGAGCGCAAATCCAAGCCAGGATGGCGCCGGCACCATCACGCTGGTATCGCCAAGCGGCTCAACGACCGACCTGATCGCCACCAACGCGCTCCAGTCGGGAAAGCTTGGCGCCTATGTGCAGATGCGCGACAACATCCTGCCGCAGGCGCAGACCCAGCTCGACGAACTCGCCAACCAGATGTCCCAGGCGCTGTCGAATCAGACCACCAACGGGATTGCGGTCACCGTGGGTTCGCAGTCCGGATTTAGCGTCGATGCGGGCTCGGTGTTACCGGGCAACAGTCTTCAACTGACCTATACCGACTCCGGCAATGTCCAGCACACGATCACAATCGTGTCGCTCGGCGCCGGCGGCGCGCTGCCGGCACAGGACACGCCGTCCAATCCGAATAATCGGGTCATCGGCGTCGACTTTTCCGGCGGCATGGCTTCGGTCGTCTCTCAGCTCAACGGAGCGCTCGGCAGCAATCTCCAGGTCTCGAATCCGTCCGGCACCGTGTTGCAAGTGATCAACAAAAACGGCAGCAGCAATGTCGTCAATTCGCTGTCGGCCACGTCGACCGTGACCTCGCTCACCAGCGGGAGCCCGCAGCTTGCCCTGTTCTCTGACGGGAATGGAAACCAGCCGATTACCGGCGCCAGCAATACCAGCGGCTTGCAGACGACGGGACTGGCCGGACGCATCGAAGTCAATCCCGCTGTCGTCGCATCGCCGTCGAGTCTGGTCGCCTACGCCGCCAATACCACAAGCGGCGATTCGACCCGGCCGGATTTCCTGGTCAATCAGATGACCACCGCCTCTCTGACCTATTCTCCGACCACAGGCATCGGCACCCAGGGTGAGCCGTACGCCGGTACGCTCCCGGACTATATCAGCCAGATCGCCAGCCAGCAGAGTCAGGCGGCGAATGCTGCGACCAATCTGCAACAAGGGCAGGACACCGTCCTGTCGGCATTGCAGCAGCGTTTTAATGACAGTTCCGGCGTCAACATCAATACCGAAATGTCAGATCTCATTGCGCTGCAGAACGCCTACGGCGCCAATGCGCGAGTCATGTCGGCGATCCAGCAGATGATGAACGCGCTGATTTAAGCGGTGTAGTACATGAGCATCACCGGCCCCGGATCGATTACTGCCGCCAACTTGTTGGCGCAGAACAACATGAGTACTCAGCTCAATACACTCGCTGCAGAGCTCGGCAGCGGTCAGGCCGCCACCACCTATTCGGGGCTCCAGTCGCAAGCCGGACTCGCGGTGCAATTAAGCGCGCAGCTTGCTGCGATCGGTGGCTACAGCAGCACGGCCACAACCGTCGGCACGACGTTGACCCTGGCCCAATCGGTGTTGACGCAGCTCGGCAACTCCAGCAGTGCGGTTCAACAATCGCTGCTGCAAAATCCGGCTTTTTCGCTCGACAATACCGGGCAGACGACTGCGCAAGAATCCGCCGCCAGCCAGCTCGATCAGATTATCGCGGCGCTGAATACGCAGGCTGGCGACAATTACATGTTTTCCGGCAGCGCTCTGAACCAGCCTTCAGTGGCGAGCGCGAGTACCATTCTCAACGGCAATGGCGCGCAGGCCGGCCTCACGCAGGTCATTGCCCAGCGCCTGCAGGCCGATCTGGGCAACGGGCTCGGCCGTCTGGTCATCCCGGCGTCGGCGGGAGCGGTGCTGTCCATCGGCGAGGACGTCGCGGGCTCGCCGTTCGGTTTCAAGATCGCCGGCGTGAACTCCTCCCTGACCGGAGCGAACGTCACCGGCCCCTCCGCTCCGCCGGCCACCTATTCGATCAATCTCGGACCGACCAATCCCAATCCGGGGGATTCAATCCAGTTCAACCTCACTCTTCCCGATGGATCGAGCCAAAGCATCGCATTGCAGGCCGTCGCCAACGGCACGGCGCAAGTCAACAGCTCCTATTCGGTAGCCGCTGCGGTCGGCGGCACTGGCGCCAACCCGATCGTGCCTTCGACGCAGTCGACGGTCGAAGTCGACGCGACCGCGTTGGGTCAGCTGCAGCAGGGCGACACGCTGGTCTACACGCTCGGCGCGCACACCGTCACCGCGACGTTCGGCACCGCCGATACGACCTCGTCGAATACCTTCTCGGATGCTGCAGGCCTGATCGCCGTGCTGAACTCCGGTGCCGGCTCCAGCGGCAACTTCGGTACTGCGGCAGCCGCACTTACCGACGGCAGCGGCGGCGTCACGTTATATAGCAACGACGTCACCAACGACTTCGCCATCGGCGGCACCGGCATTAGCGGCGGCCATATCCTGGCGCCGGCCACGGATGCCTACGCCGCCGCCCATACCCTGGGCAGCGCGCTCACTCTCACCGACGGCGATGGCCATTCCAGCAGCTTCTACTACGTCGCCGGCAATGCCAGCGCCGCCAACAACACATTTACGACCGCCGCCGACCTCACAGCCGCGATCAACACCTCCAACGTCGGTACCGGTTCAACCGGCGACATCACCGCGAACAATGCCGTGGGCGGCGGCCTCGACCTTTCCAGCGCGCCCAAGAAGTCGATCACCGTCGGCGGCGCGATCGGGAGCGCGCTGGGCTTCTCGACCACGCCCTACAAGGGCAGTTCCAACACCCAGCCAGGCGCCAATCAGTTCATGATCGGCGCCAACACCACCGCCACCGCGGCCAATCTTCAGGCGGCGCTGACCGCCGCCGTCACCAATCTGGCGCAGACCGCGCTGCCGGCCGCTTCGGCCATGGCCGCGGCCAACAATTTCTTCGATGGCGAGACGCAGCTCACCAGCCCGAATACCGTCGCCGCCGCGCTTGGAACCGCCGGCATTACGGCTTCGACGCAATCGACAAACGATATCACCGCCGCCGCCCTTAACCAGCTGACCACATTGGCACCGGCGGACTATGGCGACACGTTTGTCTTCCAGCTCGGCAACAACCCCCCCGTAACGGCCACGTTCGGTTCCGCCCTTAATCTCGGCACCAATACGTTCAACACCGCGGCTGACCTGATCAATGTCCTCAACAACGGCGGTAGCGGCAACTTCGCCGGGCAGGCGGTGGCAACGACGGACGGGACCGGCGGCGTTCTTCTGACGAGCAACGACGTCGTCAACAACTTCGCCGCCGCCGGCGGCACCGCGATCACTTCCGGGGATGTTAGCGGCGCAAATGTCACGAACACCAATCTCAGCCTGGGCTCAGCGCTGACGGTTTCCGACGGCAGCCATAATTCGACTTTGTATTGGGTTGCCAACAATGCGAGCGCTGCCAACGGTACCTTCAATACCGCCGCCAACCTGACTAGCGCTCTCAACGACGCCGCGACCCCCACCCGGATTCAAATTAACGGCGCCGCGGCAGGCGCCGGCAGCGCTTACCTGTCGCTTAGCAACTTCAATGGCCCGATCACGGTCGGCGGAGCTATTGGCGCCGCGTTGGGATTCCCGTCCGGAGCTGTCGATAACAACGTGAACACGCCGCTGCGTGTCGCCGGCCCGCCGTATAATACCGCGACCGCGCTGGTCGCCGGCACCGCTGCCAATACGGTCTTTTGGTACACCGGTGAAAATGGTGCGACGTCGGCGCGCCAGACTGCGACCGCCCAGGTCGGTCCGTCGCTGACCGTCAGCTATGGCATGCGCGCCAACGAGCAGGCCATCACCACGCTTGTCGCCAACGTGGCCGTGCTCGCCGCCACGACCTATTCGGCCAGCGATCCGAACGCCCAGAGCAGTTATCAGGCTCTTACCCAAGATGTCACCGCCAACCTCAGCGGCCAGAAAGGCACTCAGCAGATCAGCGATATCGAAGCCGACCTTGCCAACGCGCAGACGACTGTCCAAAACGCAACCGACAACAACACACAAACCCAGACGACCTTGCAGGGCATGTTGCAGGGCTTCGAAGGCGTCAATCAGACTCAGATCGGCGAACTGATTTTGACGCTGCAGAACAACCTCTCGGCGTCAATGTCGGTCACCGCGCGGCTCGCGCAATTGAGCCTGGTCAACTTTCTTGCGCCGTCGGCTGGTTGATCGCGACAGTTGGAAAATCTCAGATTGTATCCGCGGCCGGCGTTCCGCTGTGGCCGGCTTTCGTCCTCACGAATATCGAATCGCTGGCGCAGGTCGCATTGCGTCCGAAGAAATCGGTGTATCGCGTATCGACCAGATAGCTGCCGGGATGCGCGCCGAGAAACGCGCGGATGTCCGGCCGCTTCACTTCGCTGTCTTCGATAAACAGATAATCTCCAGGCAGCAAAAATTCGTGCATGCGCTCGATCACCGCGGCCACATTGTGATGGGCGTCCTCAACGACCAGCCATGGGTGGGGCTCGGACCTTAAGAGAGCGGGATCAAACAGACTATCGGGGGCCGAGCAATCGCCCTGATGAAAGCTGACGTTCGGGTGTTGCAATTCGGCCTTCACCAAATCGACCGAATGGACTCGCCCCTCGATCCCGCAGAGCGCAATATGGTCGGCGAACCAAACCGCGCTTCCGCCCAATCCGGAACCTATCTCGAACACCGTTCGCGGGCGCAATTCCGCGATCAGCGCCGGGTAGATCGCGAAATCGAACGCGGTCTTCAAAAGCGGCGTGCCGCGCCAGTGCATGAGCGCTGGCGCGCCTTGCCAGGTCAGCATCACGTCGATGCCAAATTCCGTACCGTATCGCGGAAGGTAATGAACCGCCGACTGCTCACGCTCGGAAAACTCGACGAAGCGGCCTTGCTGCCATCGATCGAGAAAAAGACGCAGACGGTGCAGGTCCCACTGCAGGCTCTGCCCTTGAGCGGGCGATCGCAGCGCGTATTCGCGGACCGCGTCTTCCCACGGCTGGCTGCTGTCTAACGGTATGAGAAATTTGATGACCCGCGTAAACCAGCTGTCGAACGTACTGAGCGAGCCCTTCTGCTCCTGCTGAACCTTGTCCTTGGTCTCGCTCAGGAACTTGACAGTAGCCGCCTTCAGGGCGGCGCCTGAAATCAACTCAGGCGCTTCGGGCATTCGCGCGACTTTCGCAGCAGGAACTGCCTCGGCGGTTTCCGCAAAAGGGCGTCGGTATCGCCTGCTCCGTTACGCCTTGCCGCGCAGGCCGGCGGCGATGCCGCAGTTGATCTTGATGATTGAACTCAGATGGTCCGGCTTTGGATCGGTCATCAGTGAAAACGTCTCGCCCATGACGAACACACCGAGGCTGGCGATGTTCTGGCGCAACGGCACCGGCAGCTGGTTGTCGTCGCTCATCACCGCGTCGATGAACACCGTCCACAATCGGCGATTATACAAGAGCGCGTCGTTGAGATCGTGCGGCTTGTCGCGCCAGGAATCGTGAACCGCCTGCAATTTCGCCGCGGCCTTTAGCAGCAGGCTCGCTTCCAGTTCGCGCGGATTGGCGGTTTCCTTGGCTACTTTCGTGTAGGCCTTGCTGGCGTAGTGCATGGTCGAGCAATCCCTTTTCGTAGGCGATCAGCTTGCGGGTTTCCTTTAACGCCTTGTACAGCTGGCCCGTTAAGATTCGATTATTGATGCTTTCAAGATACGGCCGCGTGCTGGGTGCCGCGCGCACGATATCGCGGACCAGCCGGACATAGAATTCGTGATGGTCCTGCGGCTGCCGTGACGTGTACATGAGCTGAACGGCAAGGTAGATGCGTTTCGCCGGGCTGTCCGCGCGACCCAGCCTCATGATGTCCTTTTCGCGCAGGATCGGAACCGTCCCCTCGATGACCAGGCGCGTGCGCTGGTCGGTATTGGTCACGACACAGTCGCCGAGAATGACGCGTTCGTTGGGCTTGAGCTCGATCTTCAGGGCCACGTCGGCATCCTCGCGGGGCAGCGTTATGCTTGCTGATGCGGGTTAAGGACGCGCTAAGCGTGCGGGGTATGGTGCATGGTGAGAAACCAGGCCCCTGTTCGCCGCCCGCCACGTCTCCATGCGCCCCAAAAGAAGACGGCGGGGCTTTCGCCCCGCCGTCCTCACCAGAGGCCTGTTCCGGAAGGGTTACGGGAACAGCTTGAGCACCGACTGGTTCGCCTGGTTGGCGATCGACAGTGCCGAGATCTCCAGTTGCTGCTGGGTCTGCAGGGTGAGCAGGTTGGCGCTCTCCTGGTTCTGGTCGGCGAGCACCAGGTTGCTCGATCCGGTCTGCAGCGTATTAATGGTGTTCTGCTCGAACGACTGCCGGGTCTGGATGGTTCCCGAATTGGCGCCGAACGTCTGCGTCTGGGCACGCACAGTCGTGATCGCAGTATTGATAGCCGTGACCACGGTGCCGATCGAGTTGTTGTCCTGGAATTCGCTGTTGTTGAGCGAGGTCAGGCCGAGTCCGCCGGACTGGTCGTTCACGCCCTGGATCGTGAGCGAACTGGTATTGGTCTCGTTGAATACGACCTGCAGGTTGTTGCTGTTGAGCAAATTAATGCCGTTATATGACGAATCGCTGGCGAGCTGATTAATCTGCGTGAGCAGGTTGTTGAAGTTGGTCTGCAGGGTGGAGCGGGTCGAGCTTGGGGTCACCACCGTCGCAGTCGGATTGTAGCCGCCGAGGCCGATGCCAAACAATGCAGCCGCTGCCGGGTCGCCGCCGATGGTGACGGTGGAGGTGCTGGTCGGTGTGAGCACCAGGTCGTTCGACGAGTTGAAGCTGCCGTTAATGTCGCCGAACGTGCCCAGCAGGGCGGTGAGAGCGGTCTTGCTCGCAATCTGGTTGGCGCCGGTGCCAAACGAGATGGTATGCGTGTCGGTGCCGACCTGGACCGTCAGCGTATCGTTGTTGATGCCGGCCAGTTGTGCGTTGTAATTGTTCTTGTACTGCGAGGAGCTGAAGCCAAGCGCGCCGCCGAGGGCGCCGCTGACCGTGATCCCGACGTTGTTGGCGGCAGCGAGCTGCAGGTAGCCGTTGCCGCCCGGGTTGGTCGGCGTGATCGTGGCATTGACGCCGGACGCCCCGTTGGCGATAGCGGCAAGCAGCGAGCCGGCGGTGGCGGTGGTGGCTCCGATTGCGGTGAAGGTGCCGTCGGCGGCATTCGCATTCTGGGCCACGTAGTAGAAGCTTGCGTTGTGGGTCCCGTCATTCAGAGTCAGCGCGCTGCCCAAAGTGTGGGCAGCTGTGGCGAGATCCGCAGGATTGGCGGTGAGGCCCGCAGAGGAGTAGCTCGTGGCGAAGTCGGTGGAAACGTCGTTGCTGTACACCGTGACACCGCCGCTGCCGTCGGTAAGCGCAGTTGCCACGCTGCTTAAGTTGCCGCCGCCGCCGGCGCCGGCGTTCAGCACGCTAATCAGGCCGGCAGCATCCGTGAAGGTGTTCGACGCGGTGGTATCCGCGGTGCCGAACGTCGCGGTGACGGTATGCGCGCCAAGCGTGTAGACCAGCGTGTCGCCGGATGCGAGCGTGGCGATGCCGGCAGCGTTAAGATTGACATTCGACTGCACCGACGCCGTCACACCTGCGGCGGTGACCGCGTTGGCGACAGTCGCCGTGCTAAGAACCTGGGTCGTGTCGTTGGCGATCGCAGTGGTGCCGGAGATCGTGGAATAGTTCACGGTACCGAGCGCCGACTGTTGCGCCTGTTGCGCGGTGGACAGCGCCTGTTCGAGCAGGCTGGTCAACGACGTAAGGCCGTTATTGGCCTCCGACAGCGTCTGCTGCGCCTGTCCGATCTGGTCGAGCAAGGCGCTCAGGTCGTTGGCGCGGTTAGTCAGCGCCTGCGAGGTGAAGTAGGAAGTCGGATTGTCGAAGGCGGTGTTGACCTTTTTGCCGGTCGAGAGACGCTCTTGCGTCGTGGTCAGGTTGGCGGACGTGTTTTGCAGCGACAGCAAGTTTTGCCGGATGCCCGCGGTTAAGGTAATGTTGGACATTTCGATACCCTTCTGGTTACAGGCCGTACTGGCTTGCACTTGCCGTACTGGCGCGTGCAGTTCCGATCGAGACGACCGGCTGCCGAATGTTTGCCGCATTTCGTTTAAGGACGCGTAAATCTAGGCCGGGTGCTGCAAACCGCGCGGCGTCATGGGCGGCACCTGCTGCTGTTATTTTGCTCAGTTTGGCGTTTCACACGGCCGCTTAATCGGCCATTAACCATTCCTCTTTGTTATGTGTTAACTATAATTGAGCGTAGGTCTTCGCATGCCTGCCGCCGCGACGTCCAATATCGTCAATCTCGCCATCGCGACGCCCTGTTTCGGCGGCCAGGTTTCCGCTCTTTACGCCGCGTCGCTGTTCAAGCTGCAGAAGCAAATAAGATCCTACAGCGGCGTTAGTCTGAAGATCTTTTTCAAAGATGGCGACGCGTTGATCACCCGGGCGCGGGCGAGCCTGGTGTCCCAGTTTCTCGACGACCCGGACGCGACGCATTTGCTATTCATCGATGCCGATATCGGCTTCGAGCCGGAACAGGTTTTACGTTTGATCGAATGCGGCGCTGAAATTTGCGCCGCGGTTTACCCGGTCAAGCGGATCGATTGGGACAAGGTCGCTTCGACGATCAAGAGCGCGCGTCCCAACCCAGCCGCAGCGGCGCTAAAATACGTTTTTGAAGTCGACGATCCGAGCGCCGTCACCGAAAGCGCCGGTTTCGTCAAAGTCCGCTACGCCGGCACCGGCTTTCTTATGATTCGCCGGAACGCTCTTGAGAAGATGTGTGCGCGCTATCCGCAGCTCCGGTACAAGCGCGATCATTCCGTTGACGCTGCAACCGAAAGTAACAACCGCTTCGCTTTGTTCGAATGCATGATTGCCGAGGACGGAACCTACCTCAGCGAGGATTTCGCCTTTTGCAAACGGTGGACCGACATCGGCGGCGAGATCTGGGCTGACCTCAACAGCAAGCTCAATCACGTCGGTCCGATGATGTTTTGTGGCGAGCTGTCGTCGCAGTTTGTCGGGAGCTGAGGCGCCATTGCAGCGGGCGGGGCAACAGCCGGGATAGCCGTAGATGGTGGGCCTTGATAACGCCGAAATAGCTGCGCGCTACAACAAATCGCTGGCGATCATCGTGCCGTACCGTGACCGCGCTGAGCATCTGGGCAAATTCGTGCCGCATCTCGCGTCGTACTTTCAGCGCGACAAGCTCGACCGTCATATCGCTTTTTCGCTCCATGTGGTCGAACAGAGCGGAACCGGAATCTTCAACCGCGGCCGTCTCCGCAATTGCGGTTATATGCTGGCGCGCGACAGCGCCGATTACGTCTGCTTCCACGATGTCGATTATTTGCCGCTGTGGGCCGACTATTCCTGGTCGGCGCGGCCGGCGCGCCTAGCCTGGCACGGGCTGACACTGCCGGAGGACCCGGAGTTCTTTTTCGGCGCCGCGGTATTGTTCGACAAGGCCGCGTTCGAGCATGTCAACGGCTATCCGAACGTCTATTGGGGATGGGGCTTCGAAGATCTGGAGCTGGGACGCCGCTGCCATCTGGCGGGACTTGGTTTCGACAAAAGAGACGGCACCTATCTGGCGCTGCCGCATTCGCATGCTGGCTACACCAAAGCCGGCGAGCGCACCGAAGAGGCCGAGCGGACGCGCGCGATTTTTCTGCAACGCCGCAGCCACCTCGCCGAACTCATGCTGAGCGATGGGCTGTCAAGCCTGAAATTCGAACTGTGCGACAAACGGCCGATAGCGGTGGACGGAAAGGTGTTGCCGGACTCGTTTCATTACCTTGTGGAAATTGGGAAGCCGGAGCCCGACGAATCCGGATTACCGTAGTTGCCGGTCGGCGCGCAGCACAAAATCTCAGGCCGCCGAGGCTTGCGCGGTCGTGGAACGGCAATAATCCTGCCACATCTTGCGGTATGCCGTTTCGACCGCTTTGGTGTAGAGGACATTGTTGGTCGCCGGATAGGTTGAAAGCCTGACGGGAAGTTCGTGCCGCAGCGCTTTAAGATGATCCGGCATGGCTGCGAATTTCGTCGCGATGGCGAGATAGCCGTCGGCATCCTCCGCCACCCAGCCGCCCAGGCCGACCGCGGTGAGGATCGCCCCGGCAATCCGGCTGGGTATGGTCTTGCCAAGCATCGCAACCGTCGGCACTCCGACCTGCAGGGATTCGAATGTGCTGATGCCGCCATTCAGCGGGAACGGATCGAGAGCGATATCCACGTTCTTGAACGCAGTGAGGTGCTCGGCGCGCGACGTTGCGCCGAGAAAGCCGATACGGTCTGATGCAACTCCATGGCTCGTGAACTTTTCCAGCATCGTCATCCGCACGGCCGACTGATTGAAACCGTAGTGCTTCAGCAACAAGCAGGATTGCGGTACCGCATGGAGAAGGCGCGCCCACAGCGCGACAACCTCGTCGGTGATCTTGGTCGAACGATTGAAAGCCCCGAAGGTGATATGCCCTTTCGACAGAACCGGTGGATCCGATGGCAGCGGCTCGCCCGTCGGTTGTTCGATGGTGATAGCGCAGGGGAGATCGACTACCTTCTCCGCGAACAGGTGTCGGACCTCAGGCGGGCATGTGACCGGATCCGAAAACAGATAATCGATTGTCGGCAGGCCGGTGCCGGTTGCGTTTCCCCACGCGGTAACCTGGATCGGCGCCAGCTTGCGCGCAAATATCCCGAGTTGGTTGCCGGCCGTATGGCCGGACAGGTCGACAAGGATATCGATTTCATCGGCCAGGATTTGCGCACTGAACTCGTCGCCAGCCAATTGCGTGACATTACGCCAGCGGTCGGCAGCGGCGCGGAAATCCTCGGTGTGACTGTCCTGCTGCAGCGACGATGAGTAATACGTAATCTCGAACCGGGTCTTGTCGTGATTGAGCAGCACCGGCTTGAAGCAAAACGCCGCCGAATGCGTCCGGAAATCGGCGGAGACATAGCCGATTTTGAGCCGCCGGTCGGGATCGCGGTTGTTGAAGTGCTCGCTCTGCATTTGTGCGAGGCGTTCGCTCTTTGCTTGTTCGAATATTTTTGCACCGACCGCCTGCCACCATTGGCTACGCACCTTTTGTTGTTCCGCGATGCCGACGTCGGTTGTGAAGTCAAGCACGAAGATGCGGTATGAAATCGCTGGGTAAAAATTGGGCTTGATCGCCAGTGCCTTGTCGATTTCGGCAAGCGCGTCAGAGATGTGATTGGTTTCAAACAGCGAACGGGCGCGACCAAGATGGGCTTCGGCAGAATCCGGCTTAAGCGCCAGCATTCGGTCAAAAGCCGCCATGGCGTCCTCGTGCAGCTGGCTCCTGCTAAAGACCATGCCGCGTCCAAGCCAGGCTTTGTCAAAGTCCGGTTTCAGTGCGAGCGCCCGGTTGTAAGCGCCGAGCGAGTCCTCGTGGCGGCCAAAATCGCCAAAAACATTGCCGCGGCCAAGCCAGGCGCTGGCAAGGTCGGGGTTCAATGCCAACGCCCGGTCGTACGCGGCCAGCGCTTCGTCATGATGCTTCATTTCTGTGAGCGCGTTGCCGCGCCCGAGCCACGCTTCGGCAAGGCCGGGTTGCAGCGCCAGCGCCTTGTCGTGAGCTGTAAGCGAATCGCTAATGGCGCCGAGACTGCTGAAAATGTTGCCGCGTCCGAGCCAGGCTTTGGCGAGGTCGGGATTCAATTCCAGCGCCTTGTCGTACGCCGCCAGCGCTTCGCTATGGTTATCGACCACGTAGAGAGCATTGCCGAGCCCGAGCCAGGCTTTAGCGAGGTCGGGGTTCAATTCCAGCGCTTGGCCATATGCGGCGAGCGTGTCCTCGTGACCTCCGACTTCGCGAAGAATGTTGCCGCGCCCGAGCCAAGCCTCGGCGAGGCCGGGATTCAATTCCAACGCCTTGTCAAACGCGGCCAGCGACTCATCGAGGCGCCTGAGTTTGCCAAAGACGTTGCCGCGGCCAAGCCAGGCCTCGGCGAGCCCTGGGTTCAATTCCAGCGCCTTTTCATAGGCGGTCAGCGATTGGTTATCATGGTTGAGTTCGTACAATGCGTTGCCGCCACCGAGCCAGGCGTCGGCAAGACCCGCATCCACGGACAGCGCTTTGTCATAGCTGGCGATCGCTTCCTCGTAGCGCCCGAGCCCGGCAAGAATTGCGCCGCGCTCAAGCCAAACGGTGCCGCGATCCGGCCGCAGCGCCGAGACCCGGCCATAGGCGGCGATCGCGTCGTCGTATCGTTTCATTTCCCTCAAGGTGGCGGCTTTGTTCAGATGCGCTTCGACGCAGCGCGGATCGACGAGCAGTGCCGCGTCGATGGTCGCGAGCGCGTCGTCGTAACGCCCCATCGCCGCGAGCACGGAACCGCGCTCGTTAAGCGCGGCGACATGTTTCGGCGCGATCAGGACAAGCCGGTCGAATTGGATCAGCGACTCGTCGAATCGGTCGAGTTTGAACAGGGCCAGCGCGCTCACATAGAGCAGCGCGATGCTGCCAGAGTTGAGCTTTAACCCGCCTTCGCAAACGTCGAGCGCAGACCCGTAGTCACCGGCCTGGAACAATATCGTGGCGTAGTTCTCGATAAACATCACATTGGGCGGCTGTATCGACAACGACCGCGCCATGAGCCGCTTGGCTTCCTTGAGATTCCCGCCACCCGCCTCGGTGACGCCGAGAAAATGCAGCGCGTGAAAATTATCGGAATTTTTTCGTATTAGCTTGCGGTACAGCTTTGCCGCTTCGCCGAGTTTGCCGCTGCGGCGCAGCTCATGTGCTGTTTGCAGCGTCTGTGCGGTCTCGTAGGTGTCTAACATATGAATTGGTCCGCACCTCGATTTGTAGATTTCCAGACGAAAACTGAATCAGCGATGATCTTTGTGCGTTTGGAACTGGAGGGTAGGCCGTATTTTTTGCCGGTTCGGCGCTCGATCGCCGAAGCCGCGGTTTGGGCAAGCGCGAGCGGCCGATCAGGCGAGCACATTGAGCAGTGTCCCTGCCAGGCCATTGCTAGCCAGCAGGATTTCCGCAGTGCCGCTGGTCTGCAGCGCATAAGAAGAATTGTTAGAAATGGCCTTGGACGAACCGGTCGACGAACTGGCGGTCGCGCTCGCAGATGAAGCCGTCGAGGAACTGGAAGAGCCCGAGGTGCTGGAACCGTTCGGGCTGGTGGTGGCGACGGTGGGCTGAAACGTATTGTTGCCAAGGCCGAAACCGATGACCGGCGCGAAAGTTCCTCCAACCGTCACGTTATCCGTGTTGTATTTGCCGGTGATGACCAGATTACCGCTGCTGTTGAGTGACGCGACCACCTGCGCGTTACCATAGATGTTTGTGTTTAGGGCATTGATCAGACTGGCAACGGTGTCGGTCCCTGTCGAGTTATAAGTTGTTACATTGGAGCCGTCGCTGACGGTAATGGTGCCGTTCGGCGGAATCAGGAGGGACGACAGCGGGGTGCTGACCGCGAGCGGCACGGTACCGGTGCCGGTCGCTGGCAGGTACGTAGGATTGGACGAACTTGGCGAGCCGGCGCTCGAAGTGGTCGCCGCGGAGGATGCGCTGGAATTGCCCGCCGACGAATTCCCCGACGAGGATGTCGAGTTGCCAGTTGCGCTTTGCAACGCGCTTTGTATGGCGGCTGTCAGCTGGGTATTGGTGCGATCCAGCGCCTGCTGGTTGGCAATGCTTGCCAAGCCGGCGGCCTCGCTGGTCATGGCCGAGCCCATTACCGAAATCAACGCGTCGCTGTTGGCCAGAGACTGATCGCGCGATTGCGCCTTGTTCCAGTAGGCTTGGTTCTGCTGCCAGAACGACAGGCTTTGGATGCTCACAGTGTTCGACCTTGTCGCGACTTTGCCGCCACCAGTTATTACTCATTGTCGGCCAGAGGTTAATTTAGCGTGTTCAAACCGCCGTTTTTTACGCTTGGTTAACCCTGCTGCCGGACTGTCAGAAGGTCCGGCTGGTAGGTGCGCAGGCCGACGTCGATGCGGGGCAGAGGGTAGAAACTGGCATGGCGAGGCAGGCTGCGGCGCGGCGACTGCGACTCGCGCGCTCTTTTGAGCAAGCGTTAGCGTTGCACCGGCAGGGGCGGTGCGACGAAGCGGAGCGGATTTACGACGCCATTCTCGCGGCGGATCCTAACCATTGCGAGGCGCTGCATCTGCGCGGCGTGCTCAGATACCAGCGGGGAGAAGCGACAGAAGGCTTGCGGCTGGTGGCGGCGGCGCTTCGCGCGCAGCCGCGATCAGCGGACGTGCTTTCCAGTTATGGCGTCATTCTCGAAGCTCTGAAACGCCATGAAGAGGCGCTGGCGAGTTTCGACAAGGTGCTGGCGATGCGCAGGAATGACGCCGGCGCGCATTACAATCGCGGCAATGCACTCAAAGGACTCGGCCGCAACATCGAAGCGCTGGCAAGCTTTGACCGCGCATTGGCGCTGGCGCCCGGTCTCATCGATGCGCATTACAATCGGGGCAACGTGCTGCGGTTACTTGGCCGGTTTGAGGAGGCGATGTCGAGCTATGAAACGGCGCTCGCCGCTGCGCCCGGTCGTCCCGACATTCTGACCAATTGCGGCGTTGCCCTGTTGGAACTGGATCGTTGCGAGGAGGCGCTTTCGTGCTTCGAAAAAGCGCTCGCGCACGAGCCCAAAAATATCTTGATCCTGACCAATAGGGGCAACGCCTTCCTTCGGCTCAAGCGCCTCGCCGAGGCGATAGCGAGTTACGATCGGGTGCTCGCGCTTGATCCAGATCATGCCGAAGCCTTGACCGGGCGCGGCTCCGCCCTCGCTATTCTTGGCCGGACGGATGAAGCCCTGGCAGGTTTTGACCACGCGCTTCGGATCGAACCGAGAGCGGTCGCGGCCCATGTCAACCGCGGCAACATCTTCTTGGCATCGGCGCAGCTGCAGGAGGCGTTGGCGAGCTACAGCAGGGCGGTCGAGCTCGACCCGGAGCACGCCGACGCCAATTTCAACGCCGCCCTCGCACGGCTCTGCCTGGGCGACTTTCGCGACGGCTGGCGGCAATACGAGTATCGCTTGAAGAAAAAAGAGTTCGCGACGCTGGTGCGCGCGGTGCCGCAACCGCTTTGGCGGGGCGAGAAGGATTTGCACGGCAAAACAATTTTGCTGATGGCGGAGCAGGGCTTTGGCGACGCCATCCAGTTCGTGCGCTATGCGCCGCTGGTCGCGGCGCTGGGGGCCAAGGTGCTACTCGGCGTGCGGCGTCCACTGGCCGATCTGCTGGCAACCATTCCCGGCGTTGCGGCGGTGTTCGGCGAAAACGAGCCGCTACCTGAATTCGACCTGTACTGTCCGCTGTTAAGCCTGCCGCTGGCGTTCGAAACCGAGCTGGCAACCATACCGGCAAACGTTCCCTATATTCGCGCCCCTGAGGAGCGGATCGCTAAATGGCACGGGCGGCTGCACGACGGCCGGCGGCTACGGGTCGGAATTTGCTGGGCTGGCACCAGCGCCCATTCCAACAACCGTCGCCGCTCGATGCCGCTTGAAAGCTTTGCCGCAGTCCTTTCCGCTGCGGATGTCGATTTTGTCAGCCTGCAAACTGATGTCGACGAGGCCGATGCGGCAATGCTGCGCGCGGCTGGCGTCCTTCAGCTCGGTTCGGAATTTGTCGATTTTGCCGATACCGCCGCGGTGATCTCGATGCTCGATCTGGTGATTTCCGTCGACACGTCGGTTGCGCATCTCGCGGGCGCCATGGCCAAGGCCGTCGCCGTCCTGATACCGTTTTCGCCGGATTTCAGATGGCTGCTCGATCGCACGGATACGCCGTGGTATCCGACCATGCGGCTGTTTCGCCAACCGGCGCCGGGCGATTGGGACGCGCCGCTTGGGCGGCTGCGGGATGAACTCGCCGGTCTCGTCGCCAGCCGACAGGCCTAAAAAGCTATAGCACCCGGCTGATAGCGAGCGGCCGACCGCTTTTCGGATTGGGCGCCACAGTGCGGCCCGAGGCACCGTAGACTTGCGGCGAAGCCTTGCGCAAGAGATCGCCCGAGAGCCGGCGCACGATGCCCTCCGAAACGGCATGCGAGGTTGCGAGCACGATCATGTTTTTCTGTAACACGACTTGAAACGTCTGCTGCATTTGGTGCAGAGCGGCAGCGCTCGCCGGCGCGGCGCGCAGAAGAAATTTCGCATTTGCCTTTAGCCACTCGGTGGCGGTGAGCAGCTGACCCGCAAGATGGTTCTTTGCCGGACCAAGGCCGGCAGCTTTGCGAACGTTCCCCGCGTGCACCAATGCGGTTTCCTGTTCGATGATGCCACGCAGCCTGGTGATCAAATCGGCCACCTGAGCGATGGCGTTCTCTGCCTCCGCTGTCGTCGCTATCTGACTCATTGGGCGCTCACTCCTTGCTGCTTCAACAGTGCGTCGTAAACATGCGACGCGATGCCAATGCCGCCGTTCTGGGCGAATTCCTTGGCGTATTGGTCGGTCAGCATCGAACGCCACACCTTCAGCGCTCCGCTACCGCCGAACGGCCCTTCGCCGTTTACGCCGGCGAACATCTGCTGGAACATGGTGTTCAGAAACATCGCCTCGAACTGCTGCGCGGCGGCTTTTGCCTTGCCCTTGAGCTTGAGGGCGGCCTGTGCCTGTGCGTTACTTGCGGCGCCAAGCGCGGCGACCGACTGGCTAAGTCCGGCTGCAGCTGAGCTTGTCATCACATCACCTCGATGTCGGCCTGGATGGCGCCTGCGGCTTTGATCGCCTGCAGGATGGAAATGAGATCGCGCGGACCGATGCCAAGCGCGTTAAGCCCGTCGACGATCTGTTGCAGCGACACGCCTTCCTTGACCATTGCGAGCTTCTTGCCCTCCTCGGTCACCCCGACGCTGGTGCGCGGCACGACCACGGTGCGGCCTCGCGACAGCGGACCGGGCTGACTGACTTGCGGCGATTCCGAGATCGTCACCGTGAGATTGCCTTGCGCCACGGCGACGGTCGACACGCGGACGTCGCGGCCGATAACGATGACGCCGGAGCGTTCGTCGATGACGATTTTTGCCGCCGTGTCGGGCTCGACTTGCAATTGCTCGATTTCAGTCAGCATTGCGACGAAGTTTTGCGGAAACTTCTTCGGCAGCGACAATTGGACGGTCGAAGGATCAAGCGGCTCGGCGACCGGCGAGCCCATATAGTCGTTGATGGCGATGGCGATGCGTTTGGCCGTGGTGAAGTCGGCGTTGCGCAGCGCTAGGCGCAGATGGCCGAGCGTTGCCAGCGAGAAGTCGATCTCCCGCTCGATGATGGCGCCGTTTGGCAGCCGCCCGACCGTCGGCACGCCGCGCACCACCTTGGCTGCTTCGCCCTGGGCCTCGAAGCCGCCGATGGCGAGCGAGCCTTGGGCTACGGCGTAGACGTTGCCGTCGGCGCCGAGGAGCGGCGTCACCAAAAGCGTGCCACCGAGCAGGCTTTTGGAATCGCCCATGGCGGAGGCGGTGACGTCGATGCGTGTTCCTTGGGTCGCGAACGGCGGCAAGTTGGCCGTTACCATGACGGCCGCGACGTTGCCGGTGCGGATCTGCTGGCCGCGGATATTGACGCCGAGCCGCTCCAGCATGCCTTGCAGGGACTGCTTGGTGAACGGCGTGTTATTGAGGGTATCGCCGGTGCCATTGAGGCCGACGACGAGGCCATAACCGATGAGCTGGTTCTGGCGGATGCCCTCGATGCTGGCGAGGTCTTTGATACGCGACGTTGCCGTCGCCGTTGACACGGCGCACGCAAGAATCCCCAGCGCGACGAGCGCTGGTCTTACCGTCCTTTTCATCTCCTGCTCCCCAAGAGGTCGGACGGTAACCTCATTGCCAATAGCGTGCCAAGGCACCGAACGCGGACAAGCCATTGTAATTACGTGATAAATTATTTGAAGCGAGGCCGGCGCCGGGGTCGGGTGCTGCAGCCGTTGCCGGTTTTCGGCAATTGTTGCCGGGCCGAATGGGCAATGTTTTACCGCCCATTAACCATCCGGGCCCACCTTCTTATCTATGCGTGTCACGGGACCAAACGGAACGGCAATTGCAGGGCCGCCGGTCGCAGCGCGGCGCGCCGCGGGCGGGACCTTCACGCTGTCCGAAGCGAGTTCGCCGCAGGCACAAAGCCCGGCCGTGGCGCTGCGAACGCTGGGCGGTATCGACGCGCTGATTGCATTGCAGGGTATAGAGGATCCGCTGGAACGGCGGCGCCGAGCGGTCAAACACGGCACCCGTGCGCTTGACGCGCTGGACGAGCTAAAGCTTGGCCTCCTGTCCGGCACGCTCGATCAGACGACCCTGCTGCGACTCAAAGCGGTTGCCGCTGACCTCAAAGACGGCTCCGGCGACGCCGGGCTCGATCAGGTCTTGAGCGAAATCGACCTCCGGGTCGCGGTAGAACTGGCTAAGGCCGGCCTTAACTGACGCACCTCGCCGCCCGGCGGCCTTCCAAATGAACGTTATTGTCACCGTCACAGACCCGCGGTATATGGGCGCGCCTCCGGGGAGGACGTAACACGTGCGTAGAGTGGCGCGGAGTAGGGGACATCAGGTTCATGCAGTCGGTTAAGAGCAAGAACGGTCGACCCGACGAAACATTGATCAAGAACGGCAAGCACATCCGGCCCTTCGACAAGATCTACCGGCCGACGGATCGCGAACCGTTCATGAACGATCGTCAGCGCGAATACTTTCGGCTCAAGCTGCTGGATTGGCGCGAGGACATCCTCAAAGAAGCCAAAGAGACGCTGCAACACCTCCAGGACGACAACCAGAACCACCCGGACCTCGCCGATCGGGCTTCGTCGGAGACCGACCGGGCCATCGAATTGCGCGCCCGCGATCGCCAGCGCAAGCTGATCGCCAAGATCGATGCAGCACTCCAGCGCATCGAAGACGGCACTTACGGCTATTGCGAGGAAACCGGCGAACCGATTTCGCTCAAGCGCCTTGAAGCCCGGCCGATTGCGACGCTTTCGATCGAGGCGCAGGAACGCCACGAGCGTCGCGAGCGCGTCTATCGCGAGGAATAGGCGGCTTATCTCGGCTCTGCATCACCGCCAGAAAAAATCAAATTTGCTGGTGAAATGATCGACGGCGACTCTCGGCGCGCATGCATGGCGAACCGAGTGTAACGTAAACAGTTACAATGTTGCCTGTTTGGGCCTCCCATTCAGATTTTGTCAACCACCGGCGCAAGGCCGCACGTGGATTTTGATGTGCCACGCCATATTTAAGCGAAAGCGCTACGTTTTTAGGCCAATGCTGGGAACTAAGGGGCCATCTTGCCGAGGAAGCCGGATCGCAATGATCGAGCGCCGCACACTTGTCCGCCATAAGACGTTTTTCAGAGGACGAATCTATTTCAATAACAGACTGTCCAGCATGGATTGCATGGTCCGCGACGCCACCACGCACGGCGGCCGCCTCGAGGTGTCGGATAGCGTGGCGCTCCCGAATGCATTCGAGATTTATCTCCCGAACAAGGACGAGTATTTCCACGCCAAGGTCGAATGGCGCAGGGGTGGCAGTATCGGAATAAGCTGGAGCCCGGAACAATTTTCAGGACAAAGGCCCGAGCACGCCGGCCCTGAGCATGCCATTGGCGACAGACTGGCGAAGCTTGAGCAGGAGGTCGCGCGTCTGCACAAACGCCTCGACGCTCTGCAAGACGTGTGACCAGGACGCGTGACCGCAGGTCAAAACCGCGCTTAAATCTTTTTTTACCTCGTTCCTTTACCGCTCGTTAACGATCGCTGACCTGCAGCGATGCTGGCGGCTCACTGTCTTCTCTGCCTCGTACATCGATGCACTATAGGCCGACGCAAAACCTTAAGCCGAACCTGTCGCGGATGCTCCGGCGGGCGCAACGGGCGCTCGGGGAGGGTGAGCTCAACAAAGCGGAGCAGCTTTACACCGAGCTGTCGCAGCAACAGTCCGACAATTTCGATGTGCTGCATGGTCTCGGTCAAATCGCCTGCCGGCGCGGGCGGCTCGACAGGGCGCTGGCGCTGATCCAGGCGGCGTTGAAAAGCGATCTTTCGCGCGCTGACGGCTTTGCCAGTCTCGGCCTTGTCTTTCACACCTTGAAAGATTTTCAGCGCGCGCTCGTCAGTTACGACGAGGGTCTGCGCATCGCGCCCGATGATGCCGAGCTGCTTAACCGGCGCGGCGTCGCACTTCTGGAACTCGGCCGTCCGGGCGACGCGCTGGAGAACTTTGATCGCGCGCTCGTGTCCGCACCCGTCCACGGCGACGCGCTGGGCAATCGCGCCAACGCATTGCTCAGGCTCAATCGAGTGGCGGAAGCGCTTGACGCCTATGACAGGGCGCTAAAGCGCGCCCCCGACAACGCACCGCTCCTCGCCAATCGCGCCGCTGCGCTGCGCCGGTTCGATCGCCCGCATGAAGCGCTGATTTCCGCGCAGCGCGCGCTGAGGAGCAAACCGGATTTCGCCCACGCGCGCTTTGTCGAGAGTGTCGCGCGTTTGACTTTGGGCGATTTTCCCGCCGGCTGGCGTGCCTACGAGTTCGCGCTGGCAAATCGGCTGGCTGGCCTCGCAACGTCGCGATTATGGTGCGCCATTGTGGCTCGGCGAGGAACCGCTCGACGGTAAAACCATCCTGCTTCACGCCGAGCAGGGCCTCGGCGACACCATCCAATTCGCCCGGTACGCACCGCTGTTGGCAGCGCGCGGCGCGAAAATCATTCTCGAAGTTCAGCAGCCTCTGCTGCGGCTTTGCTCGCGCCTGCCGGGCGCGGCGGTCGTCATCGCGCGCGGTGAAAAGCCGCCGCGCTACGATTTACATTGTCCGCTGCTTAGCCTGCCGCTTGCTTGCGGCACCACGCTGGAAACCATTCCGGCCCCGGTTCCTTATCTCGTCCCGGCCGATGCCGACATTGCATCATGGCGCGCGCGCCTGCCGCAGCGGCGGCCGCGGATCGGACTGGTGTGGTCAGGCGAGCGCTCGCACGACAACGATCTCAATCGCTCGATGCGTCTTGAGACCCTGAAGCCATTGCTCGATTTGCCCGAAGTGGCGTTCGTCAGCTTGCAGCACGAAGTGCGGGATGAAGATTTGTCATTACTGCAAAGTCTCGAAAATCTCGGGCAAGTGTGCGCAGTCGGCGGACAATTTAAGGATTTTGTCGACACTGCCGCCGCCGTCGCACAGCTCGATGCGGTCATCGCGGTTGATACGGCGGTGGCACATTTGGTCGGCGCCATGGGCAAGCCGCTGTTGTTGCTGCTGCCATTTGCTGCAGATTTCCGCTGGCTGCGTCAGCGAGCGGACAGCCCGTGGTATCCGAGTGCGAGACTGTTTCGCCAACCACAATTCGGCAATTGGAATAGTGTCGGGACGCTATTGCGCGACGAATTGAGGATGTTCTGCCGGCATCGGAGCAGGGCGGCGTGAGCGGTGCTCCGCGAATTGCCTGACAAATTTGCATCGCAAATGGTTCATTGATTCTGACCATGGTCTGCCTCCCAGACAGAGAGCCGAGGAGCATAGCTGAGCAGCGGTGCGGAGCTGCTCTCATTCATTCGGCGAGGCATTGCCGAGCGACTCCCGGCCGCGCTCGCAAGGATGGACAAAAACACGCGGCCTCCGGCGGGGAGCTGCCGGAGGCCGCGCTTGGTCGGGGCCCGCTCGCATCACGAATGCGGCCCCGGGGAGCTCAGAACTCAGCCGACGGACGGCAACTGACGGATGATGGAATAAATTAGCAGTTGCGGTTCTTTCTGACCGGTGAGCTTAAATCGTCTGACCTCCGTCAAGTGTCCTCTGTCCTCGCCTAGAACGGCAAGACGATATCCACGGCCTGCTGGCCCCAGCGCTCTTGCTGAATGTTGGTGAGCGTGCCGCGCCCGCCATAGGCGAGGCGCGCTTCGGCGATTTTCGACAAATCGATGGCGTTGTCGCTCTGGATGTCCTCCGGACGCACGACGCCGGCGACGATCAGCTCGCGGATTTCCGAGTTCAGACGCACTTCCTGCTTGCCTTCGATCACCATATTGCCGTTCGGTAGCACCTGCGTGACGACCGCAGCGACGTTGGTTACCAACTGATCCTGCCGGTTGATGGTGCCTTGGCCGTTCATCTGCGAGTTGCCCGAAGCGGTCAAAACCGAGCCCGGCAGGACCGCCTTGGCGGCGTTGCCGATCGTGTTGGCGCCGATGAAGTTGGTAATTTCGGTGTCTTCGGTGGTGGTCCGGGTGAGCTGGGTTTGATCTTGGAATACTGCGGTGTCGTTGAAGTTGACTTTGACGGTCAAAATGTCACCGACGACGTGCGCCCGTTGATCATTGAAAAACGCGCGTGAGCCGGTGCGCCACAGCGAATTCGGATTGTAAACGACCGGCTGCGGTGTGGGCATCGGCATCTGCACCGGCTTGTATCCGGGCTTGGCGGTCGGATTATCAACCGGGGACAATGCCGGCGGCTCACCGAGCTGCCTGAGCCGGTCACTTAGGGCAGCACAGCCAGTCAACATGGAAGCTACAGCAACCGTGCTCAGGAGCACGCGTACGTGCCGAAGACGCGTATTCGATTTCAACATTTACTTCGAACTCGGGTTACTGGATGCGGTGTCCTCGCCGCGGCTGATCGGATTGCAGAGGGCTTGGAGCGGACTCAGGCTCCGGCGTGTTCTCGACGAACTGTTTTGGCGTCGTGTTGACGGTTACGCGGCCGGGACCGGAAACGATGCCCTGTACGACCCGCTTTGACTCTACGTTGAGCACGCTGATCGTGTCGCCGAGCGCGCCGGCTTCCTGCGCCTGGCCGCGCAGCGTGAGCGTGAAGCCCGGCGCTTCATAGACGATGGTGACGGTGTCGTTGCGCTGTATGATGGCCGGCTTCATCAGATCGGCGTCGCGCAACGGCTGGCCCGGACGCAATTCATGCCGGGCAGCAAGCCCGGCCGCCGCGCGGAAGTCGGTAATCGCGGCACCCTCGGATTTCGGCCGCCGTTGAACGACGAGATCGGAGACCTTGAGCACCGCGCCGCGCTCGATCGGGTGATCAACGGTGACGGCGTTGATGGTGTCGATGGCGAGCCCTGTAAAACGCGTCGATTGCCTGCGCAATGCCGCGCTCGATGGCAGATCGAGCGTGACGTCAAAGCGGGTGGTGCGCGGATTGTAGGTCAGCGCCAGGACTTGCAGTTCGCCGGTCGCAGTCGGCTCGACGTTGAGCGTCCGTACCTCGCGGTCGAATTCGATCAGAATATTGCGCGCCGTGCTGAAGCCGTATTGACCTTCCAACGCCTGCGCGATCCGCGCGGAAATCTCTTTCGGCGGAATCGCTCGGCTGGCCCTGGTCACAATCACCTCGGAGAGCCCGCGGGTGTCGATGCCGATGAGATGCTGCGGCCGAATGGCATCGATGATGCGTTCGGTCGCCACGGTGCCTCTGGTGCCGAGGTCGGGCGCGCGAAAGATCGGCACGTCGGCGACCGGTCCGGCATTCTCGACAAGATCGCCGACGCGCACGATGTCGCCGTTCACGGTGACATTGGCGCGCAACGCCGGCATGGCGTTCTGTGCCCCTGCAGAAGCGGCGAACAGACCGAGCAGCGCCGGCGCCAAACTTATCAGTCGAATGACGGGACGGATCATTGCCAGGACCCTCCTCATTTCATCAATTGCGCTGTCGTTTGCAGCATCTCGTCGGCGGCCGTGATGACCTTGGAATTCATCTCGTAGGCGCGCTGCGCCGCTATCAGGTTGGAGATTTCGGTCACCGCCGAGACGTTCGACTGTTCGAGGCTGCCCTGCAGCAGCGTGCCGGCGTTGTTGATCCCCGGCAGCCCGACCTGGGGCTGGCCGGAGGCAGGTGTCGAGACGAACAAATTACTGCCGGTTGCCTGCAGGCCGGCATCGTTGATGAAGGTGGTGAGGTTGAGTTGACCGAGGATGCTCGACGTGGTGCTGCCCGGCAAAGTCACCGACACCTGGCCTTGGGGATTGATTGTCAGCCCGGTCGAGTTCACCGGAATGGTGATGGTCGGCTGTACTACATAGCCCTCGGCGTTGACGATGCGGCCTTGATTGTCCATCTGGAACGAGCCGTCGCGGGTATAGCTGAAGGTGCCGTCAGGCATCAGGATCTGGAACCAGCCGGACCCCTGGATGGCGACGTCGAGCGTATTGCCAGTCTGCGCCAGCGCTCCCTGTGTCATCAGGCGCGGCGTACCAACAGTCTTTACGCCCGAGCCGAGTTCGATCCCGACCGGCAGGATGTTGCCGTTGTCGGAGGCTTGCGCACCGATGCGCTGCACGTGCTCGTAGATCAGATCCTGGAACTCGGCGCGCTGGCTCTTGAAGCCGGTGGTCGTCATGTTGGCGAGGTTACCGGCGATGACCTGGACCTGAAGGTCCATCGCCGCCATTCCGGTCGCCGCGGTATCAAGCGAACGCATGCTCTTAGTTCCTCACATCGAACATCAAGATGAGCTCGGCGGCTGCGACAGCTGTTGCAGCGCGCTGCGGCGCTGATCGCTCTGCTGTTGCAGGATCGCGGAGATATCGGAGTAGCTGCGGGTGATCTCGATCATGCGCGCCATCGCCGCGATGCCGTTCACGTTCGACTTTTCGAGCCCGCCTTGCACCACCCTGGTATTCGCGGGCACCGGACCGGCATTGACCCCGGCCGGAGGGTTAAACAGCGAGGCGCCCTCTTTCTGCAGCATCTGCGGCCGGTCGAAATAAGCGAGCTGCAACTGGCCGCGCGGAGAATCCGTACCCGTGCTGTCGCGCACGCTGATGATGCCGGTTGAGCTGATGTTGATGTCGTGATCGTTGATCTGGAACGCGATCGGACCGGCGGTGCCCATCACCTGATCGCCTTCGCTGGTAACGAGCTGACCCGTTGCGTTGATTGTTAGCGCGCCGTTGCGCGTGTAGCGCAGCCCGCGCGGCGTCTGCACCGTGAGATAGCCTTTACCGTCGATGGCGACGTCGAGCGGATTGCCGGTGCGCTCGACCGCGCCCTGGCTTAGATCGATCCAGGTGCTGCGGTCTTGTACGAAATCGACGCGTTTGTCTTTGCCGGTGAAGTCGTTGTCACTGGCTTTGGACATCAGGAATTCAGAAAAAGCCGCGTTGTCGGCTTTGAAGCCGGTGGTGTTGATGTTGGCGATGTTGTTGGAGACGACGTCGAGCTCGTGAGTGAGCGCCATCTGCCGCGACAAGCCGACGAGAAGGGCATTCTCCATCGGTACACTCCCCAGTTTCTGAAAGAGGCCGGCCCCGGCAGCCTCTTGGTCCAGTGCCGCAACTTCTCCCAAGCCGCGGCACGCCAGCAGGTGCAGAAGCCGTGCCAATCGATAAAATTTAACGAAAACAGAAGCTTAGGCTGCAGGTTGCCGCGATCCAGCGGGCAGAAAACACCGCCAGTGAGGTCACGACCCGGCAAATTCTTCCTGCCGCAAGGTTCCTTGCAATCATCCATTAACCATTGCGGGAATAGCTTTCACCGCATTGGCGCCAAGTCCTTTGGCGTTAAACGGCGCTCGCGGCGTTGGTTCTGCGTTCGGTGTTGCCGGCCGCGTGCGCAGCTCACGCCAGCGGAGCGGTGATGGCAGCGACAGACGAAGCCCAATCCAAAGCCGATAACGAGGGCGACGAGGGCAAAGAGGCTCCGGCCAAGCGCAAGCTATCGCTGAAGATGATGATTATGGCGGTCGGCGGCCTCGTTGTTTTGGGCGGGCTTGGCGGCGGCGGTTATTATTTTTTCTTTGCCGGGCACGGCAAGGAAAAGGAAGCAGCGGCAGCTGCCGTGCCTCCGCCCAAGCCGGTCGTATTCCTCGATATGCCCGATGTGCTCGTAAACCTGTCGTCGACCGGCAGCGATCGCACGCAATACCTGAAGGTGAAAGTGACGCTCGAATTGCCGGACCAGGCGATGTCCGCGCAAATTCAACCGGTGATGCCCCGCCTGACGGATGCGTTCCAGACCTACCTGCGCGAGTTGCGACCAACCGATCTCGACGGTTCGGCGGGCCTTTACCGACTGAAAGAGGAACTGACGCGGCGCGTCAATGCAGCGATCGCGCCAAGTCGGATCAATGCCGTGCTGTTCAAAGAAATCGTGGTCCAGTGAGTTTCCGTTGATCAATCGGAATAAGACTTAGCGAATGGCCAAGGACCAAATCGACCAGGACGCGCTTGCCGCCGAATGGGGCGTGGCCCTCGAAGCGGAGCAACAAGCTGCCGGCGGCGAGAGCAAGGCCCCGTCCGTCGAAGGTGATACCGGCGCCGAAGCCATGGCGGCGCAATGGGCCACCATGGTCGACGACGGCCATTTCATCCAGGCGGCAAAAGGCGGCGCCGAGCGTGTCCTCACCCAGGAAGAAATCGATTCGCTTCTCGGATTTTCGCTGGCCGACGTTTCGCTCAATGACAATTCCGGCATCCGCGCGATCATCGACTCGGCGATGGTCTCCTACGAGCGCTTGCCGATGCTGGAGATCATCTTCGACCGGCTGGTCCGGTTGATGACTACCAGCCTGCGCAACTTTACCTCGGACAACGTCGAAGTGTCGCTCGACCGCATTACTTCGGTCCGCTTTGGCGATTATCTCAACTCGATCCCGCTGCCGGCCATCCTCGGCGTCTTCAAGGCCGAGGAGTGGGAAAACTCCGGTCTCATCACCGTCAATTCGAGTCTGATCTACTCGATTATCGACGTGCTGCTCGGCGGCCGCCGCGGCCAGACCGCGATACGCGTCGAAGGCCGGCCGTACACGACCATCGAGACCAACCTCGTCAAGCGGATGATCGAGGTGGTGCTGGCCGATGCCGAGCTTGCCTTTAAGCCGCTCTCGCCGGTGAAGTTCAACATCGATCGTCTGGAAACCAACCCGCGGTTTGCCGCCATCTCACGGCCGGCGAATGCCGCCATCCTGGTGCGACTGCGCATCGATATGGAGGACCGCGGCGGTACGATCGAACTCTTGTTGCCGTATGCCACCATCGAACCAATCCGCGACGTGCTGTTGCAGATGTTCATGGGCGAGAAATTCGGCCGTGACCCGACCTGGGAAGGCCATCTCGCAACCGAGATGGGTCAAGCCGAAATCGCCGTCGAAGCCGTGCTTTACGAGGCGCCGTTACCGCTCCGGCAAATGATGAAGCTCGACGTCGGCGACACCCTGATGCTGGAACTGAAAACCGACGCGCCGGTGATCGTGCGTTGCGGCGACGTGACGTTGACTGAAGGGCGCATGGGCCGCGTCGGCGACCGCGTCGCGGTGCGGGTCGGCAAGCCGTTACGCAGACCCAACATGACGCTCGCCATGTTCGAGAGCGCGGGTGGCGCCGGTAACAGAATGGAGGCACCGTGAGCAACGGCTTTGGACTGATCATCGAAATACTGGTCGCGATTTTGCTCGCGATGACCGTCGGTTATTGCATGACGCTCAACCGGAGACTCAAGCTTCTAAAGGCTGATGAGAGTTCGTTACGAGCAACAATCTCGGAGCTTGTAACCGCGACCGAAATTGCCGAACGGGCGATCGCGGGATTGAAACTTACGGTCGAGGAATGTGAACTCGGCTTAGGGGCGCGGCTGCGCAGCGCCGATCGCTTCACCGCTGATCTCGACCGCAGTGTCGCCGGCGGCAAGGAATTGCTCGATCGCCTGACGCAGATCGTAACCGCCGGTGGTGGCTCGATCGCTCGTACGCCGGTCGCAAATGCTGCTGCGGCATCGGTCGCGCAGCAACAAAACGCGGCACCGCCGCGAAAAGACGCGCAGGCAGTCGCGGCAGCGGCGGCAGCTTTCGCTGAACGTGTGCGCATGAAGGTGCACGGTCTGGCGGCATGATGCGTTTTATTCGCGATCTGCGTCTCATCCCGATTGCGATGATCGCGAGTGCGTGCCTCCTCGTCGTGAAAATGGCCGACTTCGTTCTTGAAGGTGGTTCACCGGCAACCGAGACCACGCCGCCGGCGGAAGTGACCGTTATTCATGCAGCGCCGGGCCCGTCGCGGCCAAGCGATGCGAAGCGATCGTGGGCGCAACAGATCAACTTTCCCGGCGCCAACAGGGCCGCGCCGGCCGCTACCGACGTGGCCCAGCTTCCCGGCCTTACGCCGATGACCGACGACGCGAACGCAGACATTATTACCGGCTCGATCAACGAGGAGAAGAGCGAGGCTAAACCAAAAGGTGAGGGATCCGGCCCGGCGGCCAAAGGGGAAAAGCCGGCAACGCCCGGCAAGGACAACAAGCCCGCGGCGGCCGGCAAGGGAGAGCCTGCTCCCGCACCGCCGAACGGCAAGGTCATATTGCCGGAAAACAAGCCATTGCCGTCGCCAGCCGAACGCGCGTTGCTCGAACGATTGTCCGAGCGCCGGCAGGAATTGGACAAACGAGCCCGCGAGCTTGACATCCGTGAGGGCCTGATTGGCGAAGCCGAAAAGCGCATCGATGCGCATCTCGCCGAAATCAAGCAAGGCGAAGCACAGCTCGCGACCGCAGCGGAGAAGAAGGATGAGGCCGACGCCGCCCGCTTCAAAGGTCTCGTCACCATGTACGAGGATATGAAAGCCCGCGATGCGGCCAAGATTTTCGACCACCTGGAAATGGGTGTGCTGTTGGAAGTCGCCTCGCAAATCAAGCCGCGGCAAATGGCGGAGATCTTGGCGCAGATGTCAGCCGACGCGGCCGAGCGATTGACCGTCGAACTCGCAAGCCGGGCCAAAGCGGCAGCGAAGCCGGGCGGCGAACTGCCGAAGATCGAAGGCCGGCCGACGCAGTGAAATTGCTGCGTGCCTCGTGGTTTCAGCGCCTGGCATAATCATCCCATCGCCAGCTCGTCCTTGCGGTGCGCCCAGCCAGTGACGTTGCTTTCGATCACCGAGAAGATCGCATAGAGCGCGACACCAAGGATCGCCAGGATCAACAGTCCGGCAAAAACCAGCGGCACATCGAAGTTGGAGCTGGCGATCATCATCACATTGCCGATGCCGCGATTGGACGCGACCGTTTCCGAGATCACGGTGCCGACAAAGGCAAGTGTCACCGAGACTTTCAGCGAGGCAAAGAAATACGGCATGGTGCGCGGCAGGCCGACGTTCCAGAGAATTTCGAGCTTGCTGGCGTGCAAAGCCCGCATCACGTCTTCAAGCTCGGGCTCGGTGGTGGCAAGCCCGGTGGCCACATTCACCACGATCGGAAAGATGCACATGATCATGGCAGTGAGCACCGCCGGCACGCCGCCGGCGCCGAACCAGAGGACGAAGATCGGCACCACGGCGACTTTCGGTATCGTCGCAAAACCGATCAGCAGGGGATAGGCGACGTCGTAAGCAAGCCGCGATGAGCCGATCGCCACGCCGAGCGCAATCCCGATCGCGATGCCGAGCGCAAATCCGATCAGCGTCGTGTACAGCGTTTGCAGCACGTGTGGCCACAACGCCGGCATCTGTGAGATCATTGTCACGATGATCTGACTGGGCTTGGGCAGCACGATGTCGCTGACGTGAAACAGCCAGCACAGCGCTTCCCAGAGCACGAAGAAACCGACAATGAACAGGGTAGAAGCGATCCGGCGGCGGAGCTGCGCGTCCATCACGCCGCTTCCTTGACTGGACGAGCCGTTACGATGAGTTCACGCAGCCGCTGCGTCATCGTTACGAACGCCGGCGAATAAGACATTTCGATGGTGCGCGGTCGCTGAAACGGCACTTCGGCGTCGTCGATGATCTGTCCGGGCCGGGCTCGCATGACGCAAATGCGGTTGGCGAGATAGCCGGCTTCCTTGAGATCGTGGGTGACCAACAGCACAGTGGGGCGAAGCTTGATCCACAATTCCTGCATGATCGCCCACAGCTCTTCCCGGGTGAACTGATCGAGCGCACCGAACGGTTCGTCGAGCATCAGAAGCTGCGGCTCATGCACAAGCGCCCGGCACAGCGAGGCGCGCTGCAGCATGCCGCCGGACAATTGCCAGGGACGCTTGTCGCCGAAATTGGCGAGACCGACTTCTTTGAGCAGCGCATCCGCCCGGTCGCGAAATTCGGTCTTGCGCTTGGCGCGATAGTCCTGCCGAAATGGCGGCACGATTTTCAGCGGTAGCATGACGTTTTCGCGCACCGTCAGCCACGGCAGCATGGTCGGATTCTGGAACGCCATGCCGACGCGAACCGGCTCGGCGCCGACCTGACGCCCGGCGACGTAGACGTAGCCGGTGCTGGCGTTGATGAGGCCGCTGACGAGTTTGAGAATCGTCGATTTTCCGCAACCCGAGGGTCCGACCAGAGCGACGAAGTCGCCCTGCTTTAGACGCAGATTGGTCAGCCCAAGCGCGTGGATTTTCTTTTCGGCGCGCCCGTAACTTAGTGTCACCTCCTCAAGTTCTACAAAATACTCAGAATGTGGTTGGGCATCGGCGAGCGCTGTCATGACGTCAGGGCTCCAGATTGTGACCGCTGCCCCGGTGCACGATCGCTGCCATGGTCTGATCGGTGTGAAGAGGCGCCGGCGGCGGCATCTGCTGAATGTTGTGCACGGAGCGGCCCCAACCGGCGGCATCCTCGGTCAGCACCCGGTCCTTCATGACAAAGCGTCCGCGCACCATCGTGTGCAGCGGCAAGCCTTTCGCCCGGCGGCCGTTCCACGGTGAAATTTTTGATCGCGAGTGCAGTTCGGCATCGGCGATCGTGTGGTCGCGCGCCAGATCGACCAGTGCCAGATCGGCGTCCGCGCCCGGCACAATCGCACCCTTGCGCGGATAAAGACCCCAGATTCTTGCCGGATTAAGCGAGCTCAGCCGCACATAGTCGCACAGCGACATCCGTCCGCCGTTCACCTGCGTCAGCATCAGCGGCATTTGCGTTTCGACGCCGGGGAAGCCGCAATCGACCGCCCAGATGTCGTTGCGGGTTTTTTCCTCCGGGGTGTGCGGCGCGTGATCGGTCGCGATCATGTCGATGGTGCCGTCCGACAGCGCCGCCCACAGCGGTTCGTGGTTGCGCGCTTCACGCACCGGCGGGTTGACGCGAATGATGCCGGCGAGGTCGTGGTAGTCGTCGGTGGAGAGCAGCAGATAGTGTGGGCAGGTTTCGCCGGTGATGTCGACGCCGCGCGCTTTACCTTCGCGCAGCGGCCGCAACTCTTCGGCCGACGAAATGTGCAGGATGTGAATACGTGCGCCGGTCCATTCCGCGAGCAGTGCGGCGCGGCCGACGGCTTCGACCGCGACGATTGCCGGCCGCGAGTCTATGTGCGCCAGCGGATCGCGCCGGCCGGCGCGCGTCAGCCGGTCCTGCCGCCGCTCCATGATCGAGTTGGTCTCGGCGTGGAGCGAGATTCGCTTTCCGGTCGGCGCCACGACTTCAAAGGCTTCCAGCATCGCGCCGCTGGAAGGCGAGGGGATCTTGCCGAACGTATTGCCCATATAGAGCTTGAAACCGATGACGCCGCCCTCAACGAGCTCAGGGACATTCGCGATGGTGTCCTCGCCAAGAAGGCCGTAGAGACCGAAATCGACGCACGCCTTTTCCGCGGCAATGACGTGCTTGGCGGCGAGCGCCCCGGCGGTGCCGGTCGGTGGAACGGTGTTCGGCATGTCGAACACCGTGGTCACGCCGCCGAACGCGGCAGAGGCGGTCCCGGTTCCCCAATCCTCCTTGTGCGGATAGCCCGGATCGCGGAAGTGCACATGAACATCGATCGCGCCGGGAAGAATGTGCAAACCGGTCGCGTCGAAACTTTCGCGCGCCGGCGGCATGGCTTCGGCTGCGCCCACGGCCAGGACGCGCCCGTCCTGAATGGCGATACTCCCCGCGAACATGCCGTCATGGGAGACCAGCGTGCCGTTGCGGATAACGAGATCGGCGGTGATTGCAGCCATCGGCGCTTGGTTCACGATTGGATCACAACATGGCCCAGCCGCCATCGACCGGAAGATCGACACCAGTGATCTGGCGTGACACGTCGCTGGAGAGGAAAAGGCACGCATTGGCCACATCGGCATCGACGGTTACCCGTTTGAGCGCGTAATCCGCGGCGTGCCGCTGCATCGCTTCTTCGACGCTGATGTTGAGTTGCTTGGCCATGTCGGCGCAGACCTTGTCGCGGAAACGCGGCCCGTCGACCATCCCAGGCGCCACGCAATTGACGTTGATGTTGTACTGCCCGACTTCGAGGGCGAAGCTCTTGGTGATCCCGCGCAGACCCCATTTCGACGCCGAATAGGCCATGCGGCCGGCGCGTCCGCGCATGCCGAATGTGCCGCCGACATTGACGATCTTGCCATAGCGCTGACCGATCATGGCCGGCAGCACGCTGTGCATGATGTGGAACGCGCCATTCATGTTGAGCTTGATGATGTCGTCGAATTCGGCCGGCGTTGTTTCCACTCCGGTCTTGCCGATCGGGCCCGATCCACCGGCGACGTTGACGAGAATATCGATGCGGCCGCCGTAGGCGGCTTTCGCCTTTTCCGCAGCATCTTCGCATTGCTGCGGATTGGTGAGATCGCAAGGCACAACAATCGCGCCGCCGCCGGCCGCCTTGATAGTCCTGGCGATGGGTTCGATGGCGGCGCTGTCGCGGCCAACGAGAGCCAGATGCGCGCCCTCTGCAGCAAAGGCGTTCGTGATCGCCGCTCCCATTCCCTTCGCTGGGCCGGTGATCAGGGCCACTTTGCCGTTGAGATTAAGGTCCATGCTGGTGTCCTGCCGCGGAAAAATTGCGTTTGCAGAAATGCGGCCGCTCCGCCCCCAACGAAGCGGCCGCATCGAGCCGCCTAGAACAACTTTTTCGGCCGCTCGTCGGCCGGCGGCAGAAACGCCGGCGTGAAAATTTCCTCCGGCGTCGGCGTGCGCGGCAGATTATTGGCTTCGACCAAAATATCGATCGACCGCTTCAGCCGGCTCATGTCGACGTTGCCGAGCCCGATCTTGGCGATTTCGGGATGGTTCATCTCGAGCTTTAGCGTGGCGTCAAGGCGTTCGCGTTCGACCGGCACTTTGATCAGCGGTTCGCGCTTGGCGACTGCGGCCACGGCGGCGTCGGGATCCTTCAGCGCATCCTCGATGCCGTGGTTGATTGCGGCAACGAGCCCGCGCACGGCCGCCGGATTGTCCTTGGCGAGCGTCTTCGAGACGATGATGGCATTGGAATAAAGGTCCATGCCGTAATCGCCGTAATTGATAAACCGCAGCTGCTTATCCACATCGACGCCGATCAGTTTGGCGGAAAAGCGGATAGTGTTGACGTAACCAAAAGCGCCGTCGATCTGCCCCTTCATTAGCATCTGCTCACGCAGGTTCGGCTGCATGTTGGTGATGCTGATCTTGCTGCAGTCGATTTTGGTGATCTTGCAAAAAGCCGGGAACAGCTTGAGCGCAGCGTCGTTGGTCGAGCCGCCCAGCGTCTTGCCCTCCAGATCCTTCGGCGTTTTGATCGGCCCGTCAGCCTTTACTGCAATGGTGAACGGCGGCTGGTTGAACACGACGTAAACGGCGATTGGCGCCTCTTCAGGCTTTTTGGCAGCAAACTGGATCAAGGCGTTGATGTCGCCGAAGCCTACGTCGTAGGTGCCATTGGCCACCAGCGGGATTGGAGCGCCGGAGCCGTTGCCCTGATCCATCGCGACCTCAAGCCCTGCGGCTTTGAAGTAGCCGCGGTCATCGGCCAGAAAAAACGGCCCCTGCGGGCCCTGGTATTTCCAGTTCAGCACCATTTTCAGCTTGGTTTCGGCAAACGCCGGCGCGGCGTTCGCCAGCGGAGCTATCGCGAGGGCGGCGCCGAGCGCGATGACGGAGCGGCGGGCAAGCGAGGTCATGACTGGGTCCTGTTGGGTTGGCGACTGGTCACTGGCGTCAGCCCCCGGCGATTTCGTCCGCGCCCTTGACTGCGTTGGGGCGCGGATTTCATCGGCACTGATCGCGAAGCACTTGGTGCGATGCAGCCTAGCCAAAGTCAGTGTTGCCATCTGCCGCCGATTTCTTGCTAGAGTGATGCCGAAAAGGCGTCACCTGCCGACGACAGTACAGCCATGAAGCATCTGCGGATTCTCAACTACGTCGATGAAGTTGCCCGCACCGGCTCGATTCGTAAGGCGGCGGGCCGGCTTCATGTCACCGCGTCCGCGGTCAATCGCCGGATTGCCGATCTGGAAGACGAACTTGGGACCGCTTTATTCGACCGCCGCCCGCGCGGCGTCCGGCTCACCGCCGCCGGCGAAGTCTTTGTGCACTATCTGCGCGGGCAGAACGGCGAAGTCGAGCGCATGAAATCGCAAATCGAGGACCTCAAAGGATTGCGACGCGGCACCGTGCGCATCGCCTGCAGTCAGGCGCTGGCGCTCGATTTCCTGCCGCGCCAGATCGCCGAATTCCGCAAGACGCATCCGCTGGTGTCGTTCGACTTGCAGGTGGTCGACCACGAATGGGCAATGGCGGCGCTGGCGGCGTACGAAGTCGACCTGGTGATCGTTTTTCGGCCGCCGTTCCTCGCAACCTTCCAGCCGCTGATGACGCTCGAACAGCAATTGGTCGTGGTCATGGCCAAGGACCATCCGCTGGCCACGCGCCGCGTGCTCCGCTTGAGCGATTGCGCAGCGTATCCGGTTGCCTTGCCGTCGCGCGCGATCGGCGGCCGGCAATTGCTGGATGAAGTGTCGGCGCGAACCGGCCTGACCTTCAAGATCGCTGCCGAAGCGAACTCGTTCGAAATGCTGCGCGGTCTGGTCATTCACGCCGGGCTGATCTCGTTCCAGATCAGCATCGGCACCTTGCCGGTCGGCAATAAACTCGGCGTCATCGCCCGCGAAATCGATGGCCGCGACGTGCCGCGCTCAAATCTGGTCCTCGGGCGGCTGCGCGGGCGCACGCTGCCGATCGCGACCGCAGTGTTTGCCGAAAAGCTGACGCGGCATCTGGAAACCATGCGCGCCGACACACTCCTTCCGCCGCCGGAGCATCGCCCGTTGCGCAAATGATGCCGGGGCTGTCAGCCACTCGGCCTGAGTCCGAACGAAACGGTCCCGGGACCAAACGGCTCGATCTGCTTATTCTGCCGGCCTGGATGGCTAAGCCGGTGGTAACGCCTACTCTAAATTAACCGTTATCGTGGCCGAATCAGCGCCGGGCGAATTGCTCGCCCGGCCTCTATTTCATTAGTTCAAATGTTCTCGCGCGTTCCTCGAATGAAGCCCGGGTGCGTTGCGGAAGGGCGTCGAGGCAAACAGCAAACTCACAGTTCACGCTACAATGCCGCCAAGGCGTCTTGAACATGACCACGACACTTGCTCCTTCCCAACCGCTTGATGTCCTTCTTGGCCAGCTGCGGGAGATGGGGTCCAAATTTATCCACGAGAAAGATTATATCAGCGCCAAGCTGGCTTTTCAAAAAATCCTCGAGTTGGACAACAAAGACATAAATTCCCGACTGGTGTACGCCCATCTTATCGAGGATGGCACACACAAGAAGCGCGCCGAATCGCGTGACTTGCTGTTATCTATTCTGGACGAGCGTCCGGAAATATTTGACAATCCCGGCGAAGATAATTTGTATCTGATAAGAGGCGCGGCAGAACGATGCAGCCATGTCGGACCGCTTGCCCGAGCAATCGAACTTTATCGCAAGCTGGCGCCGGCCTCGAACAAGGCGGCGGACTATTTTAAGCTGAGCGAAATTCTAACTCAGGGCAATTTTCTTGAAGAGTCGGTTTCAAGTCTTGAAAAGGCCATAGCCCTTGACCCCGCGACTTATGACACCGCGGCGAACAGAGAGACTTTGAGGATCGCAACATCCAGCATTGCCGGCAAAAGCAGCAGGAAAAAAATCGGTCGCTATCCGCAAACGGAAGATTTTATGGGCGACTTTCAAAAGCTGATAACCGACCACATCGCCGTCAATTTGAATAATGAGCAAAGGTTCGTGAGCAAGAGCACCAGGTTTTTTACGATGGGCTCCTGCTTCGCCAGAAATCTGTCAAAAAGCTTGAACAGTCGCGGCTATCGCAGCAATCACATGGAAATCTCGGAAGTGATTAATACGACTTTCGCCAACAAGGTGTTTGTTGATTGGCTGGGCGACCGCGGCATTGATCACGCGATCGGCGAAAGGATCGCCGAATTGTTGCCGCCGGGCTGGAGCAAGGAAAATACGCTTCAAGTAATCAGAAACAGCGACGTGTTCATTTTGACGCTCGGTGTGGCGCCTGCGTTTTTTGACAAGTCGACCGGTGAATTCGTTTTGCCGCGACGCACAGCGTTGAATTCTCGCGCGCTGGCGGAGAAATACGTGTACCGGACAACCAGTGTCAAAGAGAACGTTGATAATGTACTTCATGTAATAAAATTCATCAGGAGCGTTACGCCAGCAATAAAAATCGTCATCACCGTTTCGCCCGTGCCGCTTCTGGCTTCTTTCGAATATGAATCGGCCGTCCAAGCCGATTGTCTGTCGAAAAGCACGATGCGGCTGGTTGCTCATGAGGTGGTCAATAACTCGGATATCTCCGATATTTTGTACTGGCCGTCATTTGAAATCTTTAGATGGGCCGGCTCAAATTGCAGCAATTATTATGCGGCGGACGACGGCGCCGCTTGGCACGTTTCTGAGGAAAAAGTGGCCGGAACGATCAGCGCATTTGTGGACATGTTTTCGTCCGCGTAGCGGGCAGCGGCACGACGGCTTCCCGCCGTCGCCAGCCGTTTCTTTAACCCCCGGCGCCAGCTCGCGAAATGGTCCCGTCTTGCGGGTTCCACTGCACAGTCTGCGTTGGTTCGCGCAGAAAGGGCCGCCGCGATACCGGCCGCGCGTCACGCGCTGTAATGGCGCTCCAGTTCCTTCGCTTTCGCCATCAGATCGACTGCGATCTCTTCCAGTCCGTGTGCAGTTGCCAGATGCGGGCATGTGCGCGCCAGCCGCGTGCACGTCTGCGCGATCTCGCGCAGATAAGTCACAGTGTCCATCATTTATGGTCCCGGTCGAGTCCAAGATTTTGTTGGTGTGGTCGTCAGGTAATGCAGCCGGTCGGCAAAGACTTGCGATCCGGGGACAAAAACTTGCTTGGCAGTGCCAAAAGCACGGAATTTGCCGTCACGTTAGCGTCGAGCCCGGCGACCCGCCCGCACAGCCACACCCGGCCGTCGTTGTTGCGAGCGAGCCGCGCGCGGCGGGCGGCCACTCCAGCGGCGGAACGCGTGGGAGAACGCGCTGACCTCCGTGTAGCCGAGCATCCAGGCAATCCGTGAGATCGACAGATCCTGCTCGGCCAGATAATGTTTGGCCAGTGCAAAGCGCAAATCCTCGAGGATCCCGGCGAAGGTGACGCCTTCTGCGGCGAGCTTGCGCTGCAAGGTGCGAGGGCCGATACGAAGCTTCCGAGCAACGCTTTCGATACCGGTTTGACCGTGCGGCAAGAGCGCGGCCAGCGCATTTTCCACGTCCGCCTGGACCGCGCCCAACCGTGCCTTTCGGCGCGCCAGCACCTCCTCGCAGTATCCGATCAACAGCTTGTTGAGATAGCGGTCGGCGTTGACGATCGGCAGTTTCGCCGCTTCGCCGGCGAATGCCACCTCGTCCGCGTTGGCTCCGAATTCGACGGCGCGGCCAAAAAAGCTGTCGATCTCGGCGGATTGCGGGATGCGTTGATGGATGATTTTGACCTCGAGAGGTTGCAATTCGCGTCCGGTGATCTCCCGGAAGCAACGGGTGATGGCCGTAGTCCAGGCTTCGATCTGATGCCGGTCCGACCGGCGCGATATGCCGGTATATTCGAAACCAATCCGGAGCACGTCGCCAAAGTCGGTTTCGAGCTTGATGCCTTCGTTGAACATCGTCGAGTAGCGGGCGATCCGACGCACTGCGTCGCCCAGAACTGCGGAAGATGCGGCGACGTAATACAGAAAGCCGGTACGCCGCAGATCCATGTCCAGCGCGACGTGGAAACCGAGCAGACGGTCGTCGAGGGCTTGCGCCAGCAAGTTGACGCATTTGATCTGCGAAGCGACGCTGAGCTTGACGTTCTCGTCTTCGATGTCGCTCAACGTGAGCCCTGAGCGCCGTAGCAGCGGCGCGATGTCAATGCCGGCATTTTGCGCATGCGCGCAGCAAAGCCGCGTCATCAAACCGGCGCAGCTTGGAATCGCGCTTAACCGCTTTGCAGATGGTGTCCGACTGCGCAAAGCTCGTCCCCGTACGACAACCGACCAAGCTTGCTTCGTATTGCGAAAATTCGCGGAACGGCATCGCGGGCAAAATGATCCCGCCCCGGCCCGGCAGCGAGAATAGCCACTTTTGCGAGCTTTGGCCCGACACTCTGGACATCGGTCTTGGCCAGCCGGCGTGCCGCGCCGGAAAATTCGGCGCGGCTTTGAACTTTGGCCGGCCCAGCGCGTTGACTTACGCGACCGCACTTCCATGAGGAACACAATGGCGCAAGCCTCGACAAAACCTACAGATTTCAATCGGGCCCTGGGCGATGCCAAGAAGCAGGCCGGCGGTGTGGCCGATGCTTTCACCGACGCGGCGGAAGATGTGTACGGTCAGGCGCGTGACAGCGCGGCGGACGTACTCGATACCGCACAGACGGCAGCCCGGAAGACCGTCGGCTCATTCGAGCGGGCAATCCGCAACACCATCGAGACGCAGCCCTATACGGCTGCCGCGATCGCGCTTGGCATCGGCTGGTTGCTGGGCCGTATGCACCGGCCGCTTTAAGTCTTTTCAGGGCGACGCACGTTAGCTGACGTATGAGGTCCGGCCGCGAGAAACCGCGGCCGGATTTTTGCGGCTGAAGGCTTGCCGCATCTGCGCTCTATGCGCCGGCTGCCAATTGATTCCACGTCGCGATAATCCTCGTCTTTGCAAATCGGGCTGAAGCCTTGCGGGCAGTGCGGATCGCTTCGTACACTGCACAACAATTCAGGGAAGGAAAAAACATGGACGCGCGGCTCAAGGATAAAGTTGCGATCGTGACCGGCGGTGCGCGTGGTATCGGCGCGGCCTTTTGCGAAGGCCTGGCGGCCGCCGGCGCCATGGTGGTCGTCTCCGATGTGCTCGACGGCGGCCCCGTTGCCGAACGCATATCCGAAACCCAGAAGCGGGCGATTTACGTCCGCGCCGACGTTACCTCGAAGAAATCGGTCGAGAACCTCGTGTCGGATACGGTGCGGGAGTTCGGCGCCGTCGATATTCTGGTCAACAATGCCGGCCTCTTTGCCGACCTCCACCAAAAGCCGTTTCTCGAGATCGATGAAGACGAGTGGGACCGGGTGATGGCGGTGAACGTGCGCGGCACCTTTCAATGCGCAAAGGCCGTCGCGCCGGTCATGATCGAGAACAACAAGGGTCGCATCGTCAACATCGCATCCGGCACCGCGTTCAAGGGCACGCCGAACCTTTTGCACTACGTCAGTTCGAAGGGCGCCGTGGTGTCGATGACCCGCTCACTCGCGCGCGAACTTGGCCCGCACAATGTTTGTGTCAACGCGATCGCGCCGGGGTTGACCATGAGCGAAAAGGTCAAAGTCAATCCGGAGTGGACCGGCAAAGCCGGCGCCGCCGGCATTGCCGCCCGCGCCATCCAGCGCGAACAGGTGCCGGCGGATCTGCTCTCGACGCTGATTTATCTCTGCTCTGACGACAGCAACTTCGTCACCGGACAGACCATCAGCGTCGATGGCGGCGCATTGATGCGCTAGTGCGCCCGCATGTCGCGCGCGAGCGGGAAGGCGTGCTCGCACTCGGCGGGCCTTGTACGAAAATTATGACGACTCGCTTCGATGCTTCGACCATGGCAACGCCGGTGCGCGCCACTCGCGTCTCTCGAGCGGCCAGACCCGCTGGATCATGCCGTACATAAAGGCGGTGGTCAGTCCAAAAAGGATGAGCCCGTTTAACGCTTCCAGAGCACCCATCAGGCGCCAGTGCGCGGCAAGGAAGATTTCCGAATGACCGTAAGTCGTAATTGCGCTTAGCGAGTAGAGCAGCGCCGACTTGTTGTCCGGAAGCGCTCCGAGCACCCGATAAGCCGCCGCCCAAATGCCGGCCTCGATTCCATGCAACACGGTCGCTAAAATCGCCGTGATCCCCATGATGAGCGCAAACACGTAGACGAAGTAGCGGCTTTCTTTGGCGACGGTCAGCACTCGGATGAGCTTCACATTGATGAAGCCGAGGCCGATAACGTGAAAGGTCACGTTCAGCACGATCAATGGCAGGCTCCAGGCCCAGTTGCCGTTCCAGCTTGCTGCGTCCTCCATCTTTTCAACGGCCCTCGATTAAAAGTGTCATCTATCCGAGCGAGCCGAGTGTCGGTCCGACTTTGACCGATTGCGTTTCTAGCCGGCCGCCGATGGCGCCGGCACGCCCCTATCCAGCGCTTTGAGCGCGTCTTCAAGCACCTTGCGGATGTGGGCGGTATTGTTCGCGTCGATCATGTTGGCGTTGAGGTAGAAATCCAGTCCGGTTTGATGCTCGCTGAATACCTGGACTGTCTGGCCGGAGGCATCGAGAATGCCGCTGATCGCATAGGGTATGACTTCGCGGCTGATGCCCTTCATGGTAATCGGCGGCAGCGCCTTCGCGACCACTGCGTCGCGAACCAGGGCGTAAGTTTCATAGCTGACCACGATGTGGCCGGCCTGCGCCACCGCCTGCAGGCGGGCGGCGAGATTGGCCTCGGCGCCGATGATCGTATAGTCCATCCGATCATCGCTGCCGAAATTGCCGACGTTGCAATAGCCGGTATTGATGCCCATGCGCACGCGGAACGGCTGC
Organism: uncultured Alphaproteobacteria bacterium; assembly: GCA_963791955.1. Taxonomy (GTDB): domain Bacteria; phylum Pseudomonadota; class Alphaproteobacteria; order Rhizobiales; family Xanthobacteraceae; genus BOG-931. Next base: position 327,005 of record CAWBUO010000006.1, on the reverse strand, counting down.
TCAATGCCGGCGTTGCGCCACTTGGCATTGAGCCCGGCGATGCGATCCTGCATCTCGATTGCCATGCGCAGGCACGCTTTGGCATCCTCGGCGTCGCCCCTGGTTTCCGGGTCGCCGAAGAAGATCAGCATGGCATCGCCCACGAACTTGTCGATGGTGCCGCCGTGGCTCAGCGCGATCTTCGACATTTCGGTGAAATATTCGTTGAGCAGCGCGGTGATCTCCTCCGGCTGCAGCCGCTCCGTGGTCGCCGTGAAATCCTGAATATCAGAGAAGAAGATGGTGAGCTTTTTCCGCTCGATCTGGATGGTCACATCTTTCTGACCGCTGAAAATGCTCTTGTAGATCTGCGGCGACAGGTAACGGGAGATCTTCATCGACAGCGTGGCGAGAAACTCGTTTGCCGTTTCCAATTCGCCATTCATGGCCTGGATGACGGCCGCTTGACGCCGTTGCAGCACGATGAAGATCACGCCGACCAGCGCAACGAGCGCGAAGTAGGCCAAAAGGTAGTCGAACGCAAAGATGTTGCCGATGATCGGTTGGCTGATGGTGACTTCCTGCAAGCCGCGCACATCGCCGACCTTCCAGTCGCGTTTCGGGCTTTCCGGGTGCGTGTTGTGGCAGCTGACGCAAGCCTTGCTCATGATAACCGGCGCCACCCAGCGAACCTGGTCGACGAACGCGGAGTTCGACGAACGCGAGATCATCTGATGGGGATTGTCGCGAAGGCGGCGAAGAGCGTCCGTCTCGAATTGATCGAGCGGGTGCGGCGCGCGGTTGGTGAACGGGTAGTCGGATACGAACCGATAGCCGATGTTGTGCTGTTGTTCGCTGATCACTTTGCCGAGTTCCAGCGAAAGCGTCGCCGGAATGGGAATCGCGCCCGGAAAGTCTTCGTAGTTGTGGACCACACGGGTAACGGTTCCGGGCGGGGCCGCCAGAATGCGGCCGACAACGTTGCTGGCGTAGTAGCCGCGGACGCTGGTGATGATCGAATTCAAGTCGCTGGCCTGACGGCGCAGGTTGCTGTCGGCCAGGCTGTGCAGGTCCAACCACACAGCGATCGGCAGACCGACAAGCAACAGGAGGACCAACAGGACGAACACAAACCCCATTTTGGCGGTGACGGCGTTCTTCACGGTTTTGACCTGTGCTTTCGTCGGTGCTTCTAACTCGTCGCAGATTGCCTACAAATATGACGATTTGCTGCCGGTTAAATCCAATCCTTCCATTTCCAGCGGTTGAGGTTATCACTCCAATAATTGCGAAGACGCGATGACTTCAGGCTCAGGCTGCAGCGAACCGCGCCGCCTCCATTCCCTAGAGATTGACCGTTCGCATCCGACCGTCGCGGTGACGCTGGCCGGCCGCGCCGCCGGGCGCGATCGCGTCGTCGAGCGCCATTTGATCCTCCGGCGTCAGCCAAATCTCGAGCGCGCCGAGGTTTTGGTCGAGATAGCTGCGGCGCTTTGTGCCGGGTATCACCACAATATCCTTACCCTTGGAAAGAACCCGGGCGAGTGCGAGTTGTGCCGGGGTGCAATTTTTGCTGCGGGCCAGCTTCTCGACTTTGCCGTTCAGGCTGACGTTGCGCTGCAAGTTCTCCGCGCGACCGGCGTAAAATTCCGACATGCCCATGCAACCGGGCCCGAGCGCCGAAACCCTCTGGCCCGAGCGTCCGAGTTCACGCATTTCCATCACATGCTCCATGATCCGCTTGGCGAAAGAATCGCTGCACGATCAAATCCAGTCCTTCCACTTGAACCAAACCAGCGGCAAAAGCCCGGTGACGACGATCAAAGCCAAGGCATACGGATAACCCCACGCCCAATCATACTCCGGCATGCTCTTGAAGTTCATCCCGTAGATACCTGCGATGAGGACCGGAGGAATTCCCACGACCGAGGCAATGGTCAAAACCTTGATAACCTCGTTCTGGTCGATGCTGATGATGCCGGTCGCAGCATCCTGCAGCAATTGCACCCGGCTGACGAGACCCTCGGCGAAATGCACCAGCGAGGCGATGTCGGAGCTGATGATCTGCAGCCGATTTGTCAGGTCGGGCGCAATCCAATCGCGGCCCCGCTCGATGGTGAACTTGGCCATCCGGTCGAGACAGACCAGGGTGTAGTGGATGCGCGCCATGCGCTCGCTGGTCCGTCCGGTGCGGATCATGAGCCGGCGCAGCAGCGCGGTTTCCCGCGACAGCTTTAGCTCCGGAGCGCCTGGCCGGAATATCACATGCGATGCGTCATCGAGATCGTGGGCGCTGCCCTCGAGCAAATCGGCCATGCGATCGACCAGCACTTCAAGCAGCCGCACGAAAGCCAACGCCGGGGAGCACTGGTCGCTGGCGCCCAACTCGGCGATCACAGCGTCGAACGCCGCCGACTGTGCAAAGCGCACGGTGAGCAGAACGTTTTTGGCAAGCGCAAAGCCGGTGGGAACGACGATCCACTCATTGTCCGCCGCAAAGATCAGCGGCGCGGTTAGATAGAGGGCGTCGTTCTCGATCCGGAGGCGGCTGGTGGCTTCAATTTCAACGATCTGCTCTTTGGTCGGCACGTGCAAGCCAAAGGCTTGCTCGAACGCTGAGCGTTCCGCGTCGCTCGGGTCGAAGAGGTCGACCCAAGCGGCGTTCTTGAGCGATGTGCCGTCGGTACGGGGGGAGGGGTAAGCGCCGAGCATGATTGACCGTCCGAGGAGTGCTTGGCGCATGCATGTATACGGTCCCGTGCAGGCGCGGTACCTATTTCGGGGCGGCTGATACCGCGATCGAAGCGCTCAGTCTCTGCTCTTGCTCACAATGCCGATGAGCACGCCGACGCCGACCGCCACCGCCACCGCGAACAACGGATGCCGTCCGGTCTCGTCGGAGACCTTGGTCAGTGCGCTCCTTCCGAGCTTGGCCCCGAACTCGGCCCCGTATTGCGCTGCGTCCCGGCCGATTGACGCCGACTGGTCGCCTACCGAACTCGCGCTCCGGCGAAAGCGGTCAGCCCATCCGAACAATGCCGAAGCAATTGCGTCGCCAAGACCCTCAGCGGTGTCCCTCGCATTGGTCGAGGCGCGGGCGCCGATCTTCTCCAGAATTTTCTCAAGCGATCGTAGGCGCTGCTCGATTTCCCCGACCTCCGCAGGCATGGCGCGGGTGTATCTCAACGAACCTGACATGGAGGTATCCTTTTGAGGGAATGGAGCTTTGCATGCTTGAAACGTTGCGCCGACGGCAATGGTTCCGCCGGAAGCGCGAATAGCGGGCAGGGAAGAGGTGGCCGGGTTGCCGCCCGACATCCGCTCGCGTTCCCATAAGCTTATGGAATCATTGGAAAAGCCGTTAATCAGGCGTTAAACGCGCCGCCTTACTTTCAGACTCGGATCGGCATTTCGCGCCGGGCATCGCGCCGCGAAGGCGCACCTCTTCGTGAATGTGGCGTCGGTTGAGTTCGAGTATGGCGTGCGGTGGCACCATCGGAAGGGCGTTTGCGCTCGGTCTCGCCGCGTTCGCGATGGCGCTTGGTGTCGTTTCCCCGTCGGTGGCGGACCCGGCGAATGGCGTTGTCAAGGTAGACGTCAGCGGCGGTTACGCCCGCCTCATTTTCTCAGTCCGGGATGACGTCGACGCCACCGCGCGCTTGGCCAATAATGTTTTGATTGTCAGCTTTTCGAAGCCCACCCCTGCGGCCATCGATCGCCTTGCCGCCCAGGCGCCGGACTACATCGGCGCGGCGCGGCGTGATCCGGACGGCAGGGCCGTGCGTATGGCGATAGCGCGCAAAGTAAAGCTCAATTCGATCAGGGCCGGCGACCAGTTCTTTCTCGATTTGTTGCCGGATACCTGGAACGGACCTCCGCCCGGACTTCCCCAAGAGATCGTCGACGAATTGGCGCGACGCGCGCGCGAAGGCGAGCGGCTGGAACGCCTTGCGCGCCAGAGCGCGATGGCGAAGAAGCCGCCGTCGGTGCGCGTGCATGTGGCGAGCCAGCCGACTTTCGTTCGCTACGTCTTCGACGTGCCCGAGCAGACCGCAGTGAGCGCCGATCGTGCCAAAGATCGCCTGACGCTGACCTTCGATACCCCGATCGCGTTTGATCTCGCCGACGCAGAAGCAGCTCAGCCGCCTTCAGTTGCCTCGCTCAATGCCGAAGTTGAGCAGGATTCGACGCTGGTGCGCTTCGGTTTCCTTTCCAAGGTCGACGTCCGCACCTTCCGGGACGGCAAGAGCTACAACGTCGATGTGGTGATCCCCGAGCAAAAGCCGCAGATGCAGGGCGCGAGCGTGGCAAAGCCGCCGACAGTGGCGCTCGAAACAGCTCCCTCGGAAAAACCTTCGGTCGAGGAAGCCGCATCGCGGGCCGTTGCGGCGGCTGCCGCGGCGCTTGCAGAAAAGCCAGAGGTCGGAACGCCGGCGACCGTCGCGGCAAAGACACCGGCTGCTTCTAGCGCTCCAGTCCCCGCCGATGTTTCGACGCGGCCAAATGCGCCGCCGATGGCATCTCCGCAGGAGGCGAAGCCTGTTCCGCAGGAGGCGAAGCCTGTTCCGCAGGAGGCGAAGCCTGTTCCGCAGGAGGCGAAGCCTGTTTCGCAGGAGACGAAGCCTGTTCCGCAGGAGGCGAGGCCGGTTCCGCAGGAGCCGAAACCCGCTTCAGCGGAGGCACAGGTTTCACAGCAGGCAGCGCAACTTCGTCAGCAGGAAGTGCAGCTGCGGCAACAGGAGGCACAGCTTCGCCAGCAGGAAGCACAGCTTAGGCAACAGGAAGCAGAGTTTCGTCAGTTGATGGCAAAACCTGCCGCGCAAGAGGCGAAACCTGTTCCGGCCGCTGCGGCCGCCGCGCCGGCCGCACCGGAAGCGCAGCACACGGCGCAGGAGCCAAAGCCTTCGTCGCCCCCAGCACCGGCTGCGGAACCTAAAGCGGCCGAGGGCCCGCCCGCGCCTGTCGTTAAACCGGCCAATTCGGCCGCGGCACCCTCCGTGCCGGAAGCAAAGCCTGCGGCGCAGGAAGCAAAACCTGTCTCGGCCCCGTCAGACGCTGCGGAACGCAAACCGGCTGCCGACGTGCCTGCGCCCGTAGTTCAACCCGCCAGTTCGGCAGCTGCTGCGCCCCCGGCGCCCGGCAAGGCGGCAGACGCGATCGCCGTAGAACTATTGCGGGACGGTACTAGCCTAAAATTGTCATTTCCCTTCAGCGCGCCCACCGCCGCGGCGGTTTTCAACCGTGCCGACACCCTCTGGATCGTGTTTGATACAAAATCCTCGATCGACCTTTCGGCTTTGAGCGGCGAGCCAAGTCGGACGATTCGCAGCGCCGAGTTTATCCACACGGCAGACGCGGCCGTGGTGCGTATCCGTCTTGACCGTCCCCATTTGTCGAGCGTCGCGAACGATGGAGCCGGGTGGACGATATCCATCGGCGATACGACATTTGCGCGTACTCGCGCGCTCGAGCTGATCCGCATGATCAGCGCCAATCATTCGACTGCTACGATTCCGTTCGACGAGCCCCATCAGCGCCACCGCATCCGCGACCCGGAAACCGATGATGATCTCTTGGTGGTCACGGGCTTCGGGCCGGTGCGCGGGTTCATCAATGAGCAGGATTTCATCGAATTTCATGTCCTCGCTTCCACCCAGGGCGTGGTGGTGGAGCCGCTTGCCGATGACGTGAGTGTGGACATCGCGCGCGACAAGGTTGTCGTTGGCCGCCCGGGCGGCCTGACGCTTTCGAGCGCATTACACAATGTGCTTCGTGGCAGCGGGTTGCGGCCGGTGATGTTCGATTCGCAGCTCTGGGGATTTGACCGGGAGTCGACTTACATCGAACGCCAGGAGCATCTCATCGATGCCGCGGCCGCGGCGCCGCCGGGCAAGCGTTTGTTGCCCCGGCTCGATCTCGCGCGCTTTTACATCGCCCGCGATATGTATCCCGAAGCCAAGGGCGTCCTCGATGTGGCTTTATCGGATGATCACAAAGCACCGGGCGATGTTACTGCAAGCGTACTTCGCGCCGTCGCGGAAGTGATGATGAACAGGCCCGACGACGCTCTCAAGGACCTCTCTGCGCCCGCGATCGGCGATCAGCACGATGCGCCGCTCTGGCGCGCGCTGGCTTATGCGTGCCAGGGCAAATGGGCCCGGGCACGCGAAAACTTCAAGAGCGTCGAAGCGACCATCGCTACGCTTCCGATCGAGCTGCAACGGACCGCGCTCAAGGACGAGATGCGCGCCGCCATCGAGGTGGGTGATTTTTCCACCGCCGCCGACCAGCTCAACGACCTTGAGACAATCGGCTTTCCGCGCGAGCAGCAGCCCGCGATGTCGGTGCTGATCGGACGGTTATCCGAGGGGATGGGCCGCAAGGAGGATGCGGTCGCAGCTTATCAGACGGCGGCGGATTCCTGGGATCGTCCTGCCGCAGCGCAGGGGAAGCTGCGCGAGGTCGCCCTGCGCTATGCGCTCGGCGACTTGAAGCGCGAAGATGTCATCTCCCAATTGGAAACACTCACCACAATCTGGCGCGGCGATGAGACTGAAGTCGAAGCCATGAAAATTCTGGCGCGGCTCTATACCGAGGAAGGCCGCTACCGCGACTCATTCTATGTCATGCGCAGCGCCATGGCGGCGCATCCGAATTCCGACATGACCCGGCGCATCGAGGACGAGGCGGCGGCGACGTTCGAGGCGCTGTTTCTCAGCGGCAAAGGCGACCGTCTGCCGGCCATCGACGCGCTTGCGCTGTTCTATGACTTTCGCGAACTGACCCCGATCGGCCGCCGCGGTGACGAGATGATCCGCCGGCTCGCCGACCGTCTGGTGTCTGTTGATCTGCTCGATCAGGCCGCAGAGCTCCTGCAGTACCAGGTCGACCGCCGGCTGCAGGGTGCGGCGCGTGCGGAGGTGGCGACCCGGCTCGCAGTCATTTATCTGATGAATCGCAAACCCGATCGTGCGCTGGCGACGCTGCAAGCAAGCCGCAGCGGCGATCTCTCCAACGAGCTGCGCAATCAGCGCCTGCTCCTTGAAGCGCGCGCGCTTTCTGACCTTGGCCGGCATGATCTGGCGCTCGAAGTGATCGCTCATCTCGAAGGCCGTGAGGTCATCAGATTGCGCTCCGATATTTTGTGGGCGGCGCGGCGCTGGGGTCCGGCGGCGGAGCAAATCGAGCTTTATTACGGCGACCGCTGGAAGGATTGGCAGCCGTTAAACGAAATCGAGCAATCGGACATTTTGCGCGCCGCCACGGGTTATGCGCTCGCCGAGGACGCGCTTGGACAGAGCCGCTTCCGCGAAAAATACGCGGCAAAGATGGCGCAGACACCCGATGCGCGTGACTTCCAAGTGGTTTCCGCACCGCTCGGCACCAGTGGGGCGGAATTCCGCAACATCGCCCATGCGGCGGCATCCGCGGATACGCTGGAGGGCTTCCTGCGCGACATGCGTGCGCGCTATCCGGAGGCTAGCCCGCTTTCGCCAGCGCCTAAGCCTGGCGCGCCAACTACCTCTGCTCCACCGCAGACTCGCCCTGCGACGACCGGATCAGTGCCGACGCCATCCACGCGCGCCAAACCGCGAACTGCCCAGCGGTGAATTTTGAGACGTAAATGCCCGCGACAAGCGCGGGCATCACGCGGCAGAAATCTGCCGTCGGTTCGTGTCAAAGCGTCAGTGGTGCATGAAAATCGCCAGCAATATGATGATTGGCAGCGGAATACCAAGCAGCCAAAGCAATATCCCACGTCCGAAACCCATGGTGGTCTCTCCTCAGCAAAATTTGGATGTTGGCATAACAACGCCGGTTGGCCGTCCGGGTTCCACCTCAAAAAGAGACGCAGATGCGTTCGTAACGCCGCGCAGATTGGTTGGATGCGCTATGTTGCTTTGCCTAACTGGAAAAGACGCAGTTCAAGCGAGGATGCATGAGTGGAGTGGAGATTGGTCTCGAATGCGAAGTGGAGGCGATCTGGCAAACATCCGCACCGACGTCGTCGGCAGTCTGCTCCGGCCGGCTGCCGTGCGTGAGGCGCGCGTCGCCTTTGATGACGGCAGGCTTTCGCTCGAAGCGTTGCGAGCCATTGAAGACGAGGCGGTCCAGGACGCGGTGCGGCTACAGGAGGATCTTGGACTCGATGTCGTCACCGACGGCGAAATGCGTCGGCTGAATTTTCAGGACAGTTTTGGCGCCTCGGTCGCCGGTTACGACACCGAGCGCTCGACTTTGAAGGTGTACGAACAGCGGATTGAAGGTGCAGCGCCAGGCCAGCGCTGGGACATTCCGACCATGAGTCACGCCGGAACCGCGGTTGCGCATCGCCGGCCGGCCAAGGCGCGTCTCACGCTCCAGCATAACGTGCCGCTCGACGAATATCTCTTCGTCCGCGAGGTCGCCAACAAGCCGGCCAAGGTTTCGCTGATCGGACCGGACCGCATTTCCCAACGTTTTGCCTACGAAAGTTCCACGGCGGTGTATCGCGACATGGACGCGTTCCTATCGGATGTGGTGGCGATCGAGCGGCAGATCGTGACCAGTCTCGTCGGCGCAGGATGCCGCTACATCCATATCGATGCGCCGGGTTTTACGGCTTATGTCGATGAGCCGTCGCTGCAGCAGATGCGAGCCCGGGGCGAAGACCCGGAGCAAAATCTCGCGCGCTCGCTCGAGGCTGAAGCGGCGGTCATCGCTGATTACCCCGACATTGTCTTTGGCATCCACCTGTGCCGCGGCAACCAGCGCAGCATGTGGCACCGCGAGGGGACCTATGACGCGATCGCCGAACGGATGTTCAACGAACTGCCGCACCAGCGCTTCTTGCTGGAATATGACTCACCGCGCGCCGGGAGCTTCGAGCCGCTGCGCTTCGTACCAAAGGGCAGGGTGGTGGTGCTGGGGCTCGTCAGCAGCAAGGTTCCCGAGTTCGAAAGCGTTGACGAGCTTAAGCGGCGCATTGATGAAGCAAGCCGTTTCCTGCCGCTCGAGCAACTGGCGATCTCGCCGCAATGCGGCTTTGCCTCTGACGTGATCGGCAATCTGCTCGGTGCTGACGATCAGAAGCGAAAGCTCGAGCGTGTCGTCGAGGTCGCGCGTCAGGTTTGGGGATGAGCAGCGACGGAACGCCGGGGAATACGTAGCCAGCATCGATCGCCGGTCATCAGGTCCCATAGCTCTGAATCAGCGAACCGGCGACCAGCGTCCAGCCGTCGACCAAAACGAAGAAGATCAGCTTGAACGGCAACGACACCACGACTGGCGGCAGCATCATCATGCCCATCGACATCAGCACCGAGGCGACCACGAGATCGATGATGAGGAAGGGCAGGAACAGCAGAAAGCCGATCTCGAAGGCGCGCTTGAGCTCGGAAATCATAAAGGCCGGGATCAGCACGCGCATCGACAGATCTTCAGGTTTCTGCGGCTGTTTCTCGCCGGACATGTCGACGAATAATTGCAGATCCTTTTCGCGGACATTCTTCTCCATGAAGGAGCGCAGTGGTCCCGATGCGCGTTCGAGCGCTACAGGGACGGTAATCTCGTTGGCGATGAGGGGCTTCACGCCGGCGTCGTAGACGCGGGTCAGGACCGGCCCCATGACGAAGGCAGTGAGGAACAAGGCAAGCGAGATGACGACCGAATTGGGTGGCGAGGTTGCGGTGCCGAGCGCGGTGCGCAACAGCGACAGCACCACCACGATCCGCGTAAACGAGGTCATCATCACCAGGATCGACGGCGCGAGCGACAGTATCGTCATCAGCGCGATCAACTGAATGATGCGCTCATTCAGCCCGCCGGTGGCGGCGCCCTGACCGAGATTGATGCTGATGTCTTGCGCGGCGAGCGGCGTCGCCGAAACTAAGAGAGCCGCTACTGAGGCCGCCACCGTTTGTACACGGACGCGGCGGCCCCAAAATGATTTCATCAGTTCGTTTTGCCCGGTGGACGGCCAAGCAAACTGGCCATCTCTTGTTCGAGAGTATCGTAGATCGCGTTGCCTTCCTTCGTTTTAGGAGCGGATCGCAGCGGTCGCGATTCGACGGGGCGTGTAGTGCGTGGCAACGGCGGCGGGGAAGGTGGTGACGGCGGAGGCGGTTCTGGTGCTGCGTCCACCTCGATAGCGGACTCTGGAGGCGGCGGCGGTGGCAGAGTCGCGGCAACTGGCGGCGCCGGCATTGCGGGCGCAGGCGACGATGGCGCCGGAGCCTCGCGCGCCTCCGGGGACTTGGGCTTGCGTAACGCGGCTTCGAGGCGCTGCGCCATTTCGGCAAGGTTCTGATCGACCGCGGATGGGGCCTCCGGGTCGGCGTGCGGCGGCGGTAGGCGCGGCTCTGGGCGCATCTCTGCGCGTTGTTCATTCGGCTGCGGTCGCGGCGGTCCGGCGACCCGGTTGCGTGGCGGCAGTGGTGGATTTGAACCCGCTGCGAGATCTTCCGCCAGTGCCGCCAGCGCCTCGCGGGATGGGCGAGGTGGGGCTACCTCCGGCGGCGGGGGCGGCGGAAAGCTTCGCGGCTCCTCTTGGACCGGCTCTACGCGCGGCGCCCGCCGCGGTGGTGCGGGCGGGATCGGTGGCCCTGCTGGCTCCGGTTGCAACGGCCAAGAACCGTTCGATGGAGCTTCCGGAAGCGGAATGACCCGGGGCAAAGTGTCACCGGCGACCGGCGGGCGCGCCGCCGCCGCATCGCGTGCTGCAGGTGTTGCCCGCACAATGTTTGCTTCAACGACGACGTCGGTCGGTCCACCGATCATCAAAAGATGCTCGACATTGTCGCGGCGAACGAGAATGAGCCGCCGGCGCGCATCGACGCTGGCGTAATCAATCACCGCGAGGCGGGGCTGGCGACCACGCGTCGTGTTGCTGAGTTGGCCGCCGCCGAACCTGCGCACCAACCACGCGGTTACGCCGATCAGCCCCAGCACAATCAGGAATGCCAGGAAAAACCGCACGGCGAGTGGCATTTCCGCGCCAAACAAGTCGAACATCCGCCTTACTCCCCGCGTCGTCGCCGCCGCCCATCAGAACCCAATGGTTAACAGCGCCGGTAACTTTTGCCGTGCTGAATACTAACAAAGAATTAAGGCACCGGAGCGAAATCACGGCTAATCCCGCTGGCTCAACACTTCTCATGGTAAACGGCGGTTTAATGGCAAATCAGGGCGGCGGCGGCCTTTAACCCGCCATTAACCATGCGATCGGCAAAGTCTGCCCAGCGCAATCAACACTGGGGCATGGGCCATGCCAATTTCCGATATCCCGATTCTCTCGATGCTGCGCGCGCGCATGCAATGGCATCAGGAGCGCCAGCAGGTTCTTGCCGAGAACGTCGCCAACGCCGATACCCCGAATTACCGGCCGCGCGATCTGGCGCCGCCAAACTTCGAAAGCGCGCTGCAAACCGTTTCCCTGCCGCTGGCAACCACCGAGCCCGGTCATATCGCTGGCGCCGGCGGCAACGGCTTGCCGTTCGCCGAAGCTAGCAACCCGCACTTCGAAGTCCGCCCGCGCGGCAACGCCGTCAGCCACGAGGAAGAAATGCTCAAGCTCTCCAGCAACCAGATGGACTACGACGCCGTGACATCGATCTACACGCACAGCCTTTCTCTGATCAAAACCGCGGTCCGATAGTGGAACAAACCGGTGGTTCATGAAGAAATACGGAGAGCGCGATCATGATGGACTTCATCAAATCGATTGCGATTGCCGCTACCGGAATGCGCGCGCAGGGCGGCCGCATGCGCATCATTTCCGAGAATATCGCCAATGCCGATTCGACCGCGACGACGGCGGGCGGCAACCCTTACCGCCGCCGGATCGTGACCTTCCGTTCCGAGCTTGACCACGAGCTTGACGCGAACGTGGTCGCAATCGGCCACGTCGCTCCCGACAACTCGGATTTTCTGATCAGGCACGAACCTGGCAACCCGGCCGCCGACGCCAACGGTGACGTCAAATATCCCAATGTGAACCCGCTGATCGAGATGACCGATTTTCGCGACGCCCAGCGCTCCTACGAAGCCAATCTCAACGTTATCAGCGCCACCAAGCGCATGCTTCAGCGCACCCTCGATATTATCAAAACTTAAGGTGAGCCATGCCGACACCGGCCGCCGCTGCCAATGCCTATGCCGCGCTCGCGCGCATGGGCGAACAAACCAGGTCCCTTGCCGGTGACGCTGCCGGCCAGGAGGGCGGGCCGAATTTCGGCACGATGCTTAAAGACGTGATGGACGGCGTAACCGCGGCCGGGCGCAAATCGGACGTGCAAGCGAATGCCGTGGCGCTGGGCAAGGCCAACATGATCGATGTCGTCACCGCGGTCGCCGAGAGCGAGACCGCAGTGCAGGCGCTGGTATCGGTGCGCGATAAGGTCATCGCAGCCTACGAGGAAATCTTAAAGATGCCGATCTGAATGTTCGCAGGCAGGCTTCAATAAGTGAACGAAAGCGAAAGATGGGGAGCAAATGAGCGGACCGGAAGTATTAGATGTGGGGCGTGATGCGATCGTGACGCTGCTCATTGTCTCTGCGCCGTTGATGCTGGTGGGATTGATTGTCGGCGTCGCGATATCGCTGTTTCAGGCGCTCACGCAAATCCAGGAAACGACCCTGGTTTTCGTGCCGAAAATCCTGGCGATCTTTCTTACGCTCTTAATCGCCCTGCCGTTCATGGCGGACGTGTTGCACGCAAGCTTTATGCGGATCACCGCTCACATCACCGGCGGCTGAGCGGGCAGTGTAGGGAGGGCGCGTGCGGATCGATCTGTCATTCCTGCCGGCGCTTGCCGCCGCCTTCCTTCTGGTGTTCGCGCGCATCGGAACGATGCTGATGCTGCTGCCGGGCTTGGGTGAGCAGAACATATCGGCGCGCATGCGGCTGACATTCGCGCTCGTTCTTGCCGCTGTAATGCTGCCGCTGCATCGCAACGCCTACCACATCGACCCTGCCGCACTTGGGCCGGCTCTGGTCATGCTCGTCGAGGAGATTTTGATCGGCGCGATGCTCGGCGTCACCGCGCGGCTCACCATTTCCGCACTCGAGGTGGCAGGCTCGGTCATTGCCCAGCAATTGGGCCTCGGGTTTGTCACCGCGGTCGACCCGACTCAGGGGACGCAGGGTCTCATTGTCGGCAATTTCCTGACCATGCTCGGCATCACGCTGTTTTTTGCCACCGACATGCATCACCTGGTCATTGCGGCGCTCAACGACAGCTACGATCTGTTCGCGCCGGGCGAGATGCCGGCCACCGGCGATGCTGCGGCGCTGATTACCCGGACGGTCTCCGGCGCCTTTCGCATCGGTATCCAATTGTCGGCGCCATTCCTGGTATTCGGGCTTGTGTTCAATATCGGGCTTGGCGTGCTGTCGCGGCTGATGCCGCAAATGCAGGTCTTCTTCGTGGCGTTGCCGCTGTCGATCCTGCTTGGACTTATCTGTCTGGTGGTGGTGCTCGGCGGGATGATGGGATTTTTTCTCGACTATGTCGGCGGCGTCATGCACGCGCTCGCTCCGCACGGATAAGCTCCGGCGATGGCCGACGAGGAACGCGACGCCAGCGAACGCACAGAAGACCCGACCCCGAGGCGGCTCGAGGAAGCCATCCGGCGCGGCGACGTCGCCAAGAGCCCGGAAGTCAATACCTGGTTCATGCTCGCGGGTGGCGCGTTGATGATCATGCTGTTTGCGGAGCCGATGGCAGCGAGCCTTCAGGCTACGTTCCGTGGCCTGCTCGCCAACTCCTACCAAATTCCTACCGACGGCCCCGCTTTGGCAGGACTTGTGAAGACGCTGGCAGTGGATGTGGTTGGTGCGTTCGGCATTCCGCTCATACTGCTGACGATTGCGGCGCTTGCCGGCAATGTCATTCAGCATCGCCTGGTGTTTTCGGTCGAGCCGATCAGGCCGCAACTGTCGCGGATTTCACCGCTGGCCGGCGCCGCGCGGCTGTTCTCGCGCCAGGCGTTTGCGAACTTCGCCAAGGGCCTGGCCAAGCTTTTGCTGGTCGGCGCAATCATGGCGGCCTTGTTGTGGCCGCAGCGGCGCTTCTTGAGCGGTCTTATCACCTACGATCCTGACTCTATTCTGCCGTTCACGCGCTCGCTGGTGATGCAAATGCTGGGCGCGGTGGTCGCCGTTCTCGCCATCATCGCCACCGCCGACTACCTGTTCCAATATCGCCAATGGTTCGAACGGCACAAAATGTCGCTGCGCGAGATGAAGGAGGAATTCCGGCAGACCGACGGTGATCCGGTCGTCAAAGGCAAACTCAGGCAATTGCGCATTGCGCGGATGCGCAAGCGCATGATGTCGGCGGTGCCGAAGGCCTCGGTCGTCATCACCAACCCGACCCATTTTGCCGTCGCGCTGAAGTACGAGCGTGGCATGAATGCACCGATCTGCGTTGCCAAAGGCGTCGACTTGATCGCCCGCAAGATCCGCGAAGTGGCAGAAGCCCACGACGTGCCGGTGGTCGAAAACCCGCCGCTGGCGCGGGCGCTGCACGGCACCGTCGAGATCGATCAGGAAATTCCGCAGGAACATTATCGCGCCGTGGCCGAAATCATCGGCTACATCATGCGGCTGCGTGGCCTGGTGAGCCGACCGAGGCCGCTGTGAGCTGCCGCTTAAAGCCTCTTGCGCGCACGCCGCCTACGAGGCACGAGAGATTCTCCCGACTCGCTTTGCCGGGTAGGAAGGGAGCGCGATGACGTCCCAGGGTATGGTCCAGGATTCCGGCGGCAACGCGCGCAGAGCCGTCGACCGCAGCGCCGGTGGCGGGCGCTCGGGCAGTATCGTCCTGGTCTTGCTCGTTGCCGCCCTTTTGGTTGCAGCCGCCACCGGCTTCGTGGTCCTCGGGCGCAGTAACGCCGAGCCCTACATTCTCGGCTTTTTGGCTTTGCTCGCCACGGTCGGCGTGTTTTCGCTGTTCGCCCTCGCCGCGGGCATTTTGCGGCTGTCGGCGGCGGAAGCCGCCAATCCGCTGATCAAGTCGGTGATCGATGAAGCGGTCGACGGTATTCTTGTCACTGACGGCGATGGGCGGGTCGTTTATGCCAATGCAGCCTATCTCGACCTCATCGATGCGACCAACGTCAATGACATGCGGCCGGTCGAACGCGTGTTCATCGGCGACGCGGATGCATCCGAGGCCATCTATCGGATGCTCAAGGCGGCGCGCGAAGGCAAACGGCTGCAGGAGGAAGTTCGTGTCGCCGGGATCAAGGGCCGGCCGGCGCGCTGGCTACGAATGCGGGTGCGGCCGCTTGGCGAAGCCGGGCGGGCGCGTCGCCTGACCGTTTGGTCGCTCTCTGACGTAACCCGCGAGCGTGAGCGCCAGGAGAACGTCTTTCAGGAGTTGCAGCACGCCATCGATTATCTCGATCACGCGCCGGCCGGCTTTTTTTCCGTCAATGCCGCCGGCGACGTCGTCTATCTCAACGCCACGCTGGCCAATTGGCTCGATCAGGATCTGGCCCAGGTCGGATCAGGCGGCCTCAAGCTGACCGACCTTGTTGCCGGCGACGGCGCCGCGCTGCTGACGACGCTGCGCGCGGCGGCTGGCGAGATCAAGACCGAGGTGCTCGACCTTGATCTGAAGACCCGCAGCGGACGCACGCTCCCGGTTCGCCTGTTTCACAAACTTGCTTTCGGTGCGGACGGTACGCCCGGCGCTTCGCGCACTTTGGTTCTCAATCGCGCGCGCGACGATGGCACCGATCCGCAGCGCGCGGCCGAAATCCGCTTCATGCGTTTTTTCCATAACACGCCGATGGCGATTGCCACCGTGGACCGGGCGGGCCGAATTGTGCGCAGCAATCCGCTGTTCGCGCGGCTGTTCCACAATGTGCTGAGCACGGAAGGCGGCGCCCGCTCGATCGACGCGGTGGTCGCCGAACGCGATCGCGCGGCCCTCGAAAACGCCATCGCGGCCGCGGCGGGAGGCAAGGGCGTCATCCCTCCGGTCGATGCCGCGCTCGCGGGAGACGGTGAGCGGTTCGGGCGCTTCTACGTGACCCCGGTCGAGGAGGCCGAGCGCGACCAGGAAGCGGCCATCGTCTATACGCTTGAGACCACCGCGCAGCGTGAACTCGAGAACCGACTCGTTCAACAGCAGAAGATGGAGTCAATCGGCCAGCTGGCCGGCGGCATGGCGCATGACTTTAACAACATGCTCAATGCCATTATTTTGGCTACCGATTTCCTGCTCAACGCCCACAAGCCGACCGACCCGTCCTTCAAGGACATCATCGAAATCAAGCAAAGCGCCAACCGGGCGGCGAGTTTGGTGCGGCATCTGGTGGCTTTTTCGCGCAAGCAAACGCTGCGTCCGCAGGTGCTCGATCTCGGCGAAGTGCTCAGCGATCTCACCCTCGTGCTGCGTCGGCTGATCGGCGAGAAGGTCACGCTCGACGTCGTCCACGGCCGCGATCTTTGGCCGGTCAAAGTCGACAACCTGCAGTTCGAGCAGGTGATCATGAATTTGGCGGTCAACGCCCGGGACGCCATGCCCGGTGGTGGCCGGCTTGAGATCCGCAGCGCCAACGTCGCCGCCAAGGAATGCGCGCGCTATCAGAGCAAAGGTATGCCAGCTGCCGATTACGTGCTGGTCGAAGTCAGCGACACCGGAACCGGCATCCCGGAAGCCATCCGCAGCAAAATTTTCGAACCGTTCTTCTCCACCAAGGATGTAGGCAAGGGCACCGGGCTCGGACTGGCCACGGTTTACGGGATCATCAAGCAGACCGGCGGCTTTGTCTATTTCGACTCGGTCGAAGGCGCGGGCACGACCTTCCGGATCTTCCTGCCGCGGCATGTCGCCGACGTTCGTGAGCCAGTACCGAAACGACCCATTGAGCCCGCAGGCGCCGAAGCGCTGGCAGTTGTTGACGCCATGGCCGCGGCCGACAAGGTCAAGCGCGCGGCCAACGTCGATCTCACCGGCCAAGGGACCATCCTGCTGGTCGAAGATGAGGAAGGCTTGCGCGCGCTCAACGCCCGCGGCCTGAAATCGCGCGGTTACACCGTGCTCGAAGCTGGCAACGGCTTCGAGGCCATTGAGGTCCTGGAAAAGTCCAATCGACCCGTCGATCTTGTGGTCTCCGACGTTATGATGCCGGAGATGGACGGCCCGACCATGCTGCGGGAATTGCGCAGCCGGCATCCGAACCTGAAAATCATCTTCATGTCCGGCTACGCGGCGGACGCTTTCGAAAAGAGCCTTGCCGATCTGGGCGAATGTCCGTTCCTGCCCAAGCCGTTCACGCTGAAAGATCTGGTTACTGTCGTGAAGGAAACGCTCGCGGCGTGATCGCCTATTGCGGCGCCGGCGCGTCGTCGTGACAGGATTGTGGAGCCGCCGGGGTATCGTGCCGCCAGACCGGGACGCTGCACTTGTCGCAGGCAGCGAGGGTGAGAGCAAATGCCGCCACGACGAACAGCCGCAGCGTGTGCCGGGCGGTGATGCGCGCGACACTCGACACGGGCCACGCGATCCGCCCTCGCTTCCCCCGGTGTTGCATCAAGCCCCGCATCCCGTTCCCCATAGCGGTCGACTGCGACCTTGTTACGGCGGCAGCGATATCGGGAGCGTATCGCCGGTCAATTTCCATTATCTTACCGCCGAACCGCCGGCGCCCACGGATTTGTGGCTCGTCGGCCCAAAGTAGAGAGGAAATCAATATGGACATCCGCCCCTGCGGCTCGGAACCGTCGCGCCTGGCGCCGCCCCAATATTTCACCGGCACCGTCTGGCAGGATCCGATCATTGAGGCGCCGCTACCGCCGGAGGACGTGCGCGCGACGCTGGTGCGCTTCGACCCCGGCGCGCGGACCAACTGGCACACCCATCCAGCCGGACAGACTCTTTATATTATCTCCGGTATCGGCCGGGTGCAGAGCGACGGCGGAAAGGTGCGGGAAGTCCGCGCCGGCGATGTGGTCTGGTTCCCGCCGAATACCAGGCACTGGCACGGCGCCAGTCCGGTTGCTGGAATGGTGCACATGGCCATCACCGGAGTCCGCGGCGGCAAATTCGTCGACTGGATGGAGAAAGTCACCGACGATCAATATAAGGCTGCATGACGTTCAGCAGCGTGCCGGGTCATCGGAAGCTTTGGAGGAATCATGATCCGCAATTCTGCCCTGGCAGTTGTGCTGCCTGCAGCCGTTATCGTCTCGGGCTTGACGCCCACGAGCAACGCGCTTGCGGGGAGCAAATTTGATGGCCCTTGGAGTGTCGCCGTCTACACCACGACCGGACCATGCGATCCGTCCTACCGCTTCAGCGGGCAAATCGTGAACGGTGACATCTCCTACGCCTACGGGTCTCTCGAAATAACCGGACGCGTCGCGGCGAACGGCGCCACGTTCGTGCGCGTGACGGCCGGTACAAGTCGCGGCGAGGCGCACGGACGCATGACCATGACGCACGGCAACGGTACCTGGAGCGGCGTCGGACCCGACGGTCATTGTGCTGGGACGTGGCAGGCGACACGAAAATGATGGGGTCGGATCTTTAGGCCAAAGCTGATTTCCCGCGGGGGCAGTGACCAATGCGCTACGAACTTTATTATCATCCGACGGTCCAGGGGCGTGGCGAATTCGTCCGGCTGGCGCTGGAGGAGGCTGGCGCCGACTACGTCGATGTCGCGCGCCGCAAAGGCAAAGCCGGCGTACCGGCGATGTGGAAGATCATCGAAGACAAGCGCAGCAAGCGTCCGCCATTCGCGCCGCCATTTCTCAAAGCCGGCAAGCTCGTTATCGCCCAAACCGCCAATATTCTCTTCTATTTAGGGCCGCATCTTAAACTTGCGCCGAGCGACGAGGCGGGCCGGCTGTGGGCGCACCAATTGCAGCTCACCATCACCGATCTCGTGGTCGAGATTTACGACACCCATCATCCGATCACCTCATGGCTGTATTATGAGGAGCAGCGGCCGGCGGCGAAGCGGCGCACCGGCGATTTTTGGCGCTACCGCGTGCCGAAATATCTGGGATATTTCGAGCGCGTGCTGCAGCGAAACGGCGGCCGCTACCTGGTCGGCGGCCGCTTGAGTTATGTCGATCTGTCGCTGTTCCAGATTGTCGAGGGGCTGCGTTATGCCTTTCCCAAGCGGATGAAGCGCTTCGAGAAAAAGGTGCCGGGGGTTGTTGCGTTGCACGAGCGCGTTGCCAAGCGTCCGCGTATCAAAGCCTATATGACTTCGAAGCGCCGCATCCCGTTCAGCCAGTGGGGTATCTACCGCTACTTCAAGGAGCTTGATGCCTGAAGGCTGGCGTCAGGCGCTAGCCAAGCGCTTTGACGCCGGCCAGCGCGATCTGCTCATCCTCGTGCGATTGCACCCCCGAGACGCCGATTGCCCCGACGCATTCGTTCTGATGCATGATCGGCAGCGCCCCCTGAATCAAGAGGCCGGCAGGAAAAGTGACGAACGCTGGGCGGTCCTTGACGCGGTCTTCGAAGAATTTGCTCGGACGTTTGGTCATGGCCGAGGTACGCGCCTTGCCAAGCGAAACCTCGGCCGAAATCAGCGGCGCGCCGTCCATGCGTTCGAACCCGAGCAGATAACCGCCATCATCAACGATGGCGATCGCTACCGCCCAGTTGTTCTTGGTGGCTTCAGCTTCGCAGGCGGCCAGCATCGTCTTTACATCGGCCCAGGTCAGGCTTGGCTTGTTACGCATGGTTTCTCCTTATGACAGCGTGGCGTAATGATTTAATTCGCATTGTGCGGCAGTAATTTCTGTGCGGCGGGGTTTTGCCGGATGGCTTTGGGCAACCAGACCACCGATCCAACGGCCGCGGCAAGCGCCGCCTCCCGAGAAGGATAGACCGCGCCCGAGTAAAACTGGATGGGCGTCCAGACGCCTCGGTCTTCGACGTCGCGCCTGAATTCTTCGAATCCGTAGCTTCCATCGGGGCGCTCGAACAGGTCGACGCATCGATCATGCTCGAAATTCTCAAGACTCTCGAGCACCACCCAGGATTTCTCGATTCGCTGCGACACGCCACTTCCGCATTTTACTGCTTCGCCGACGGCGACCGGCTTTGCGACATTCTGGCGGATTTCCAAGCAAGACACCATCGGGCATGGTATGACTTGACCGCCGGTATCGTGCGCTCATACTGCGCGTCCTACTTGGTTCGCCGCGAGGGAAGGGGATCATGATGCTCGGACTGACGCCGCTTCGTCTGGCAGCAGGAGCAATGGCAGTCGCGATCGTATCGCTGACGGCGCCGTCCGCGCGGGCGTTCACCCTTGAAACCATCGGCGGCGATGCCAGCGGCAGTTCGAGATTCTCTGACGATCAGACCAACGGCCAGGGTGTGCGGCCATTCGGCTCAGGTGGTCCGACTGTGCAATTCGGCATGCAGCCGGGCGTGCAATCGCCGTTCATCCACGGCCCGGCGGCGGGCTTTAACTCATCGGCATCTCAGCCGCCGCCGGAACCCTACAACCTCAACAATCCCAACCGCTATTAGGCGTTGGCGGCGCCGGATTTCAGGTACCACTGCAAAATCTCTTCGCCCGTCCAGTAGACGACATTGTCGTGGCGGCGGGCGTGATCGTAGATTGCTTCGAGATATTTGATGCGGTGCGGCTGGCCGCTGATGTAGGGATGGATGGCGAGCGCCATGATTTTGGCGCGCCCGGCGCCCTCGGCATAGAGCCGGTCGAACTGATCGATGGCGCGGCGGAGCAGATAGTCGCTCTCGTGATGCTGGATGACCATCATCGGAATGTCGTTGAGTTCAACCGTGTAGGGTAGCGTCACCAGCGGTCCGGCAGCGGTGCGGATAGTCGTCGGCTCATCGTCGTATACCCAGTCGCCGATATATTTGATGCCCGCCGCCGCGAGGATTTCCGGCGTGTCGAGAGTTTGCGTCAGCCCCGGTCCGAGCCAGCCGACCGGCCGTTTGCCGCAAAAGCGTTCGGTGACGTCGAGCGTGCGCGCCACCATCGCCGCTTGATCCGGCTCGGCGTGGATCGGACCCTGCTCGTAGGCATGGCCCATGAATTCCCACTTGTCAGTGAGCGCCTGTTTGGCGACCCGCGGATAATCCTCGCAGACGCGCGCGTTAAGCGCGAGGGTCGGGCGGATGTTCAGGCGCTCGAACAGATCGAAGAAGCGCCAGACGCCAACCCGCATGCCGTATTCGTGCCAGCTCCAGTTGGGCACGTCAGGAAGCTGCAACTGCCCTGCGGGTGGACCAATCACCTGCCGGGCCATCGGCTTGCGGACGTCCCAGACTTCGAGATTGACGATGGTCCACAGCACTAGCCGCGTGCCGCCTGGAAGTTTCAGCGGCGGCCGATCCACGATGGCCGAGTAGTCGCAGCGTTCGCGCGGCAGCATCGCGTTCGCCATCATTTGCTCTCCTCATTTTCCCTATTGCGCGCCGGCAGGCGCGAGATCCGATAGGTAGTTTTGTGGCAACGTCAATCCCTTAGCCGAGATTCTTTAGCTCATCACATCCGTGTTAAATGTGAAGCAGGGCCTTTGCCCTGGCCGTATGAATAGGTATGGAACTATCCTTGTACGGACCGATTACCACCTTAGCTATTGTCGTTCAGGTATTCGTCTCCTTCGGGTTCTCCGGGCCTTACTAATGCCACGCCCCGCCGTTCGACTGCACGATACCGCCGGTGCGGATGCCGCCGCAGAGCCTCCCGGCGATTCGCGGCAACATTGGCGCGACGCGTTTCGCGACGTGCGCGCCGAGACCGAGCGCCGCGCGGCGCCGCTCTCCGCAGAGGACCAGGTCGTGCAATCGATGCCCGACGCCAGCCCGGCAAAATGGCATCGGGCGCATGTGACATGGTTTTTCGAACAGTTTCTGCTGCGGCCCTTCGCGCCGACCTATCGGCCGTTCGACGAACGCTTCGCGTTTTTGTTTAACTCATATTATGTGGCGCCCGGGCCACGGCACGCGCGGCCGCAACGCGGCCTGATCACGCGTCCCGGCGTCGCCGAGACGACAGCGTATCGTGCGCATGTCGATGCCGCCGTAGAAGCACTGATCGAAACCACAAACGATTTCGAAGCGGTGAGGCCGATCGTCGAGATCGGACTTCATCACGAACAGCAGCACCAGGAATTGCTGCTGACCGACCTTCTGCACGCGTTCGCCCAAAATGCGACGAACCCGGTCTATGATGCAGCCTGGCAATGGCCGCAGAGCCGAAATTTGGCGACTGCCGCGGGGTCCATTCTCGCCGGCATCCACATGATCGGTCATCGCGGCGCCGGTTTCTGCTTCGACAACGAGCGGCCGGCGCATCAAGTGCTGGTGCAGCCGGTCCGCGTTGCGCGAGCCCTCGTAACCAACGGCGATTGGCTCGAATTCATCGCAGACGGTGGCTACAGCACGCCGTCGCTGTGGTTGTCGAACGGCTGGGACGCAGTGGAGTTGCAGAGCTTATCGGCTCCCGGTTACTGGCAGCACATCGACGGCGCCTGGTTTTCGATGACGCTCGGCGGACTGCGCGCAGTCGACCCGGCGCTGCCAGTCTGCCACGTCAGCTATTACGAAGCCGATGCCTTCGCGCGCTGGGCCGGCAAGCATCTGCCAAGCGAAGCCGAATGGGAGGTTGCCGCAAACGCCGGCGCGCTCGACAACGCGTTCGGCATGGTTTGGCAATGGACCCGCAGCGCATACTCGCCCTATCCAGGTTATGTGGCCGAGACTGGCGCGCTCGGCGAATACAACGGCAAATTCATGGTCAATCAAATGGTGCTGCGCGGCTCGTCGCTGGCGACGCCGCAAAATCATTCGCGGGAAACTTATCGCAATTTCTTTCATCCGTCGGCACGCTGGCAGTTCAGCGGATTGCGGCTGGCGGAATTCGAGCGCTAGGCGTTCAAATGGTTATGCAGACGGCTGTTCGTGCTCGCCGACCGATCGAGTCGGCCAATCCCTTCGCCGCCGACGTCATTGCGGGCTTGAGCGCCAAGCCGAAGCATATGCCGCCGAAATATTTCTATGATCTCGCCGGCTCCGCTCTGTTCGAGCGCATTACGCGCCTGCCTGAATATTACCCGACCCGAAGCGAGCTGGGACTTTTGAAGCAATTCGCGCCGGCGATAACATCTTTGTTTCCGCCCGGCTGTGCCTTGGTCGAATTTGGCGCCGGCGCCAGCACCAAGGCGCGCATTCTGTTGTGCGCTGCGACGAGTATCGAGGCTTACGTACCGATCGATATTTCCGGCGACTTTCTGCAACAGGATGCGGCGTATCTGCGCCGCGATCTGCCGCATCTTGCGATCCATCCGGTTGTCGCGGATTTCACCACGATGCTGGAGCCGCCGGCAGAGATCGCCGGCAAACCGCGCGCGGGCTTCTTTCCCGGCTCGACCATCGGCAATTTCGAGCCGCACGAGGCGGCCGGATTTCTGCGCCGGGCCGGAGCGATATTGGGACCTGGTGCAGTTTTTGTGGTCGGGGTCGATCTCGCCAAGGCGCCCGACATTCTCTATCGCGCTTACAACGACGCCGAAGGCGTTACCGCCAAATTCAATCTCAATCTGCTGGCGCGCATCAATCGCGAGCTCGGCGCGAATTTTGACCTCGAGGCCTTCGAGCATCACGCTTTCTACAATGTCGAGCGCTGCCGCATCGAAATGCATCTCGCCAGCACGAAACGTCAAAAGGTGCGCATCGGCGACACCACGTTCGAATTCCGCGCCGGCGAAACCATCCATACCGAGAACAGCTACAAATATTCGATCGAATCATTTCAGGCGCTCGCGCATGGCAGCGGCTGGTCGCCGATTACGGCGTGGACGGACGGGCTGTTCAGCGTTCACGCGTTACGAATGACCGACGTCTGATCCGAGCTCCGAACCATCAGCGTGCAGCAGAGTTGTCGCTGCGGCTGGCAGTCAATGGAGAAGGAAATGGCGCTGAAGCGAACCATCGACAAGGCGCGCCGGGATCAGCGCGAAGGCAAATCGGCCTCGACCCAGGCTGGCGAGTTCGTCCGCGAGGAGATCGACAAAATTCGTCAGGGCGAGCACGGGGCGCGCTCGACCAAACAGGCGATTGCCATCGGGTTGTCCGAAGCGCGGCGCGCCGGTGTCGACCTGCCGCCGCCAAAACGCGGCCAAACCAGCGAGCGAACAAGAAAGAGCGCAGAATACGCCTATGAGGCGGGTCAGGGCCAGCGCAAGCCGAAACGGCGGCCCCGGGTATCTCGCGCCGTGACCAAAGCGCTCAAGCGCGAACCGCGCAACACGGTTTCGCACAAGGCGCTTTCACAGCAGGCGCGAAGCGCCGCGTCGAACCGCGCCGCGGCACAGCGCTCCGCCGCAGCGCGCAAGGCGGTACGCACCAAGAGTGCTGCCGGCCGCTCTCCCGCCGCCAAGAAGGCCGCGCGGACCCGCACGCGACGGAAGTAGCATCCCGTCCAAAGTCGTTTCCGCCAGATCCACTCGATCTGGCCGCCGAAGACTGGGGCGCCAAGCGAAAGCGGGCCCGTTTCCAGGCTCGTCGCGCGTTCGCTAACACATGAGCTTGTCGCTCTAACATCCGCAATTCATTTACGATTTCTTCGTAGTAATTGAATTCCGGGATACAGACTTGCGCATCGGGCCCCGTCCAACGGCAAAGAAAAGCCACGTCGTGCATGAAGTCCGGCGGGCGCATTCGCTTGGACCGATGCCCGATCCGGTGTGCTGCCGTAACTGCCCGGATTATGGACCGTCGAGCCGTTGCCATCGGTTTTGCCCCGCGGCGCCGCGGCGTTTGTCCAGCGAAGGCGAGCAAAATCCGGTTGAGCCGCTGGTTGCACCACTGGTGTTCGAATTAAAGAAACTCGGCGTGTTTTATCCCTGCTGGTCGTGCGAGGGGCACGCCGATCAGGATAGCAAAGTGCGAAACATTCCGCGGGTCTGGTTTTACGCGGATTCCGTCGTTCACGTCCGCGGTCTCGCCGATGCGACCAATCGATTGTTCAATGCGGGGCGACTATCCAGGCGCTGGCAGATCGTTTTGACGCATTCCGACGCCGACAATCCCGATACGACATTCAGCCTGGAGCCCGGGCCGGCACCTGAGGATTCTCTCCACGCATTGCAAGCCGATCTACGGGTCATGTCTGACGAGCTGGCGGCGAGTTTCTGGCTCGCGTGCGACGCGCTGGCGGCGCCGACCCGGTGAAAAAAGTCGATTGCGGTTGATGTGACCGGCAAACGGCAAGTGGCAGAGACCGCTGCTCTCGGTTATCACTGCTGCCGATCCTGTGGTTTCTCACATGCCCATCCACGAAGCCGATCCTTGGCGTCTGCAATATTTTGCCCAGGTCGAGACTGCCGCCGACATTGCCACGGAAGACGCCGATGCCTGGCAATGGTACCCGGCCCATCGCTGGGTCTACGACAAGCTTGCGGTGGCGCTGAGCCAAGGTCTCGACGCCGGCCCGCACGGAACGCCGCCGCCGCACTTCCCGGTTTTCTCCAAGCCAATCATCAATCTCAAGGGCATGGGCGCAGGCAGCCGCGTGCTGCGTTCCAAAACCGAGTACGAGCGGCATTACGCACCGGGCCATTTCTGGATGACGCTGCTGGAGGGTCGTCATGTCTCGTCCGATCTCGTTCTGGTCGACGGCGAGCCGCGCTGGTGGCGGCACGTGACCGGCAAGCCCGCGGGCGAGGGCACCTTCGATTATTGGATTGTGGAGGCCGAGCCCGACGCCGAGATCGAGCGGCGCGCCGGCTCCTGGGTGCAAAAACATCTTGCCGGGTACACCGGCATGCTCAATCTCGAAACCATCGGCACGGTGATCATCGAGGTGCATCTGCGCTTTGCCGACCAATGGCCGGATCTTTACGGCGCTGGGTGGGTCGAGGCCGTTGCTCGGCTTTACGAGAGCGGCACCTGGGATTTCCCCGATGTCGATCGGCGGCGCGGCTATAGTGTGGTGCTGTTCGGCCCAAACGGCATCCGTTATCGTCACCCGCCGACGCCGCTGCTCGACGAGATCAAGCGCGTGCCCGGCATCAGCAGCCTGCAGATCACCTTCCACGAGGAGTTGCCGCCGGAACGGCACTCGATGCCGCCGGGCGGCTTTCGTCTCGCCGTCGTCAATGGCTTCGATCTTGCGGCCGCGCTCGCCGCGCGCGAGCGGTTGAAGGGGCATTTTCTTCGCGCCAGCGATCCCGGATCGCAACGGTAGATCGCGCCACTACGGCCCGTTATAGTCGCCGCCCGCGGAACGACAGGGATTGGTTCAAGGAAGGAATAGCTCATGAAAATTGTTGCGTTTGCAGGGCAGGGTGGATCGCGGCTCGGCGTGGTCGAAGGCGATCAGGTGATCGATCTGCAGGCCGCCGACGCCAAGGCGCCGACCGATCTCGGGGAATGGCTAAAAGCCAATAACGGCGACTTGAAGCCGCTGGCCGAACTTGCCAAACGAGCGCCGGCGAGCGCGCGCAAGCCGCTTTCAGGCTTGGCCTATGCTCTGCCGGTCGGCCGGCCCGGCAAGATCTTGTGCCTTGGCTTGAATTATCTCGAGCACGTCAAGGAAGGCGGGCAACGCGACAACATTCCAAAGTTTCCGACCATTTTCATGCGCGGCCAGACGTCGCTGGTGCCGCATGGCCAGCCGATCGTGCGGCCGCAAGTAACCGAGACGCTCGACTACGAAGCCGAGATGATCCTCGTGATCGGCAAGCGCGCCAAGCATTTGACCGCTGCCAACGCATTGTCCTGCGTCGCCGGTTATTCCTGCGGCAACGAAGGCTCGGTACGCGAATTCCAGCGCAAGACCACGCAATGGGACATGGGCAAGAACTTCGACCACACCGGCGGCTTTGGCCCGTGGCTCGTTTCCGCCGACGAACTGCCGCCGGGTGGTAAAGGCCTGAAGATCGAAACCCGGCTCAACGGCAAGGTCATGCAGTCGGACAACACCGACAACATGATGTTCCCGGTAGTGGAGACATTGGTTTACGTCACCCAGGGCATGACGCTTGAGCCCGGCGATATCATCTTCACCGGCACGCCTTCAGGGGTCGGCTTCGCCCGCACGCCGCCGGTCTGGATGAAGAATGGCGACGTTTGCGAGGTCGAAATCCAGGGCATTGGCGTGCTGCACAATCCGATCGCCGACGAAAAGGTGGCCTGAGGATTTCATGGCCGACAAAGTCGTCAACGTCGTCTGCATTTGCGGGAGCCTGCGCAAAGGCTCCTACAATCGGATGGTCATGAAAGCGCTTCCCGGCTTGGCGCCGGCGAGCATGAAGCTTGCGGAAGCGCCTTCATTTGCCGACTTCCCGAACTACAATTTCGATGTGCAGGAGGCGAGCGGCATCCCGCCGGCGGTGCAAAAGCTTGCCGACGCGATCCGCGCAGCCGACGGCGTGATCTTCAATTCTCCCGAATACAACTTCTCGATACCCGGCGGTTTGAAGAACGCCATCGACTGGGTATCGCGCGTGCCAAATCAGCCGTTCGCCGGCAAGCCGATTGCGCTGCAATCGGCGGCGAACGGCCCACTTGGTGGCGGCCGGATGCAATACGATTTGCGGCGGTCGATGATCTTTCTCGACGCCGTCACACTGAACAAGCCCGAGATTTTCATTGGCAATGCCTCGACGCGGTTCGACGCCAAGACCGGGCAGATCACCGATCAGCAAACCGTCGAGTTCATCCGCCAGCAGCTCGCAGCATTCGCGAAATTCATCGAGCAACGCCAGGCGATAAGTAAAGTCTGATTCCGCTCCTGGCCCGCTTGCGGGGAATCATGGGAGGGACAAAGGGGGAGTATTGATTCATGGCGCGATTGGATGGCCGCGTCGCCGTTGTCACCGGCGGCGCCAAGGGCATCGGCCGACACTATGCGAAGGCGCTTGCCGCCGAGGGCGCGCGGCTGATGATCGCCGACCTTGCCGACGGCAAGGACGTGGCGGACGAGATCGCCCGCGACCACGGCGCCAATTCGGTAGCGAGTGCGGTCACCGACGTCAGCGACGAAGCCGCGGTCAAGGCGCTGGTCGCGCAGACCATGGAGCGCTTTGGCAAGATCGACGTGCTGGTTAACAACGCCGCATTGTTCGCGCCGTTGCAGGAAACCAAGTGTACCGAGATCGACGTGGCATTGTGGGACCGCGTCATGGCGATCAATCTGCGCGGGCCATTCCTGATGGTGAAGCACGTCGCCCCGCAGATGACGGCGCAGGGCTACGGCAAGATCATCAACATCGGCTCCGGCAGCATCTTTCACGGCATTCCGTGGATGCTGCATTACGTGACATCCAAAGGCGGAATATTGGCGATGACGCGGGTGATGGCGCTGGAGCTCGGCGAACACGGCATCCGCGTCAACACGTTGTCGCCCGGCCTGACCATGAGCGAAACGCTGATGTCCAAGAATCCGGGTCACATCGCCACCGCGCGCGACCGCGTGGTCGCCTCGCGCTCGCTCAAGCGCGACCAGCACCCGCAGGATCTGCTCGGCGCGCTGGTCTTTCTTGCCAGCGCCGACAGCGATTTCGTCACCGGTCAGAACATCCTGGTCGACGGCGGCAACTCCAACACCTGATGGGCCCGCGATCGGTTACCCGTGATCGGTTAGCCATGATCGATTAGCCATGATCGGTTAGCCGAGGCATGGCAGCCCCGCAGCGCCGGCGTTGAGGCGCTATTTCCGCGCCCGGCCGCTTTGACTATATGATATTTGAGCACTTGGACTTTTCGTGGAGGACGCCATGGCGGTGGCAACCGCAAAGACGCCGGCGAACGGCCAGCCCGATCGCAAACACAACATCGATGCGATGCGGCAGGACTATTACGCCCGCATCGCCAAGCATGGCATGACGCCGCTGTGGACGGTGATGAGTTCGCTCATTCCCGACGAACCGGTCACCCGCTGTGCACCCGCGGTCTGGCATTTCGGCGACGTCAAATCGCTGGTCATGGAATCGGCCGGGCTGATTAGCGCCGAGGAGGCCAAGCGCCGCGTGCTGATCCTCGAGAACCCGGCATTGCCCGGCGAGGCGCGCGTCACCAACACGCTGTTCGCCGGTATCCAGATGATCATGCCGGGAGAGATCGCGCCGGCTCATCGCCATGCCTCGTCGGCGATCCGCTTCGTGCTCGACGGGCAAGGCGCCTATACCGCGGTCGAGGGCGAGAAGGCTTTCATGTCGCCCGGCGATTTCCTGATCACCGCCAACTGGGCGCCGCACGATCACGGCAACACCTCCGACAAGCCGATGCTGTGGCTCGACGTGCTCGATGTGCCGGCGGTCAATTTCTTCGAAACCTCGTTCGCGGAGGATTTCGATACGCCGACGCAGACGACGACGCGGCACGACGGCGATTCATTGAGCTTCTATGCTTCGGGCGTGCTGCCCGACGGCACCACGGCGATGAACCGCACGCCGGTGATCAATTACACCTACGCCCGCACCCGTCCGATCGTCGAGCGCCGGATGCAGGCGGGCGACATCGACAAAACCCACGGCGCGCGGGTGCGCTACGCCAATCCGATCAATGGCGGGCCGGTGCTGCCGACGATGGGCGCTTATCTTGCGATGCTGCCGAAGGGTTTCCGTGGCGAACCCTATCGCTCGACCGACGGCACCGTTTTCGCCTGCGCGGAGGGCGAGGGCACCACCGCCGTCGACGGCAAAGTGCTCGAATGGGGACCAAACGACGTCTTCGTGGTGCCGTCGTGGAAGCGCTACTCCCACTCCGCGTCGAAACAATCGGTGCTGTTCTCGATCTCCGACCGCCCGGCGCAGGAAGCGCTCGGCCTCTGGCGTGAGGGAAAGTAAAGAAGCCGTCGTCGTTGCCGGGCTTGACCCGGGCGATCAACGCAGCCGCTCTTCCTCTCCCAGAATCAGCAAGGACCCCCGGGTCAAAGCCCGGGGGCCACGACTTCAGTCGGGAAGCGATCTACTTCTCGATCGATTGCAGCACGAGCGCCTGCAGGTCGGCGTCGCTCATCACGGCATTGTCCCAGGTCGTGTCGAGGCGGTCGATCTGTCCCGCGTCATTGAGTTCGATGGCGACGATGCCGCGCTTCACCGAACTGTCGGCATTGGTCCATTCATAACCGCCGCCCTGATCGCTCCCGACGACATGAACAAGCTTGGCGCCCTTGCCGTACGGCACGGTCGCCAGCACGCGCGACAGGTATTTGCCGATTGCGAGCTTGCCGAGGACGCGTGCCCGCAATGCGCGGTCGAGGTAGACGGCATCGGAGCTGAACAAGGCATCTGCGGCCTTGGCGTCGCCCGATGCGAACGCTGCGGCGAGTTTTTGGGCTACCTCCTTGATTTTCGCCGAGGCGCCGTCGCTGACGACGTCATAGTCGAAGTTGGTGGGGAACTTTTCCGCCGGCGTGCGGAACTTGGCCGCGGTCTCGGCGCCGAACGAGCGGCCATCCCAATAGTCGATCCAGCGCACGATCTTGCCGTCCTTGAAATCGATCGCGGCCAGAATGCGAATTTCGCCGCCGAACAATTCAGGCGTGTCGGTGAAGGCGACCAGCGCCGAATGGGTGTTGCCGGTAATCCGTGTCGGATAAGAAAGACCGGTCTTCGGCCATTTCGGCATGTACTGCTCGAACAAGTCGGTCATGCCTTTTTTGCTGTAAAACGGCCAACCGAGCGTCGCATCTATATAAGTGAGATGCGCGTCGGAGAAGTGGTCCGTTGTCGGCACCGGCTTGTGCTCGCTCTTGGCAGTGAAATAGGACTTAAAGAACGAAGCGGCCTCGGGCGTCGCATGCGAGGCGTTGACGACGTCGGGGTAAAGCGGCTCGGCCCGCAGGCTAGTTGCTGCGAGCAACGCGACGGCGGCGGCAAAGATCGGTGGAACGTATTTCACGGAAGCCTCCCGGTATTGTTAGGTTTATGATCAAAGCATAGGCCGCGTTGTCGGGTCTTGTCTAAAGCCGAGAAGTTGCAACGCGACGTTTCGGCCGCGGTGAGACAGGGTGGGCAGGAACCACACGGTCGCCGCACTTGCGATGGGCCAGCTAAGCGCGTAACCGACCTTCACCATGGATGCATCGGCGCAACGAAAATCGAAGCTGATCGACGGCTGGGAGGTGGTCATCGGCATGGAAGTGCATGCCCAGGTGACCTCGCAAGCAAAGTTGTTCTCCGGCGCTTCGACCGCGTTTGGCGGCGAGCCGAATTCGCACGTATCGCTTGTTGATGCCGCCATGCCCGGCATGCTCCCGGTGATCAACGCCGAATGCGTGCGGCAGGCGGTGCGCACCGGGCTGGGGCTGAAAGCCGAAATCAATCTAAAGTCGGTGTTCGACCGGAAGAATTATTTCTATCCGGATTTGCCGCAGGGCTACCAGATCAGCCAGTACAAATCGCCGATTGTCGGCGAGGGCGAGGTCGTCGTCGACCTGGCGGACGGCGAAACTGTGCGTGTCGGCATCGAGCGGCTGCATCTCGAGCAGGACGCCGGCAAGTCGCTGCACGACCAGCACGCCGCGATGTCGCTTGTCGATCTCAACCGCTCCGGCGTCGCCCTGATGGAGATCGTGACCAAACCCGTTTTGCGTTCGGCCGACGAAGCCAAGGCGTTCCTGATCAAGCTCCGTTCCATGTTGCGCTACCTCGGTACCTGCGACGGCGATATGGAGAAAGGGCATCTGCGCGCCGACGTGAACGTGTCGGTGCGCCGGCCGGGCCAGGCTCTCGGCACCCGCTGCGAGATCAAGAATCTCAATTCGATCCGCTTCATCGGTCAGGCGATCGAGCACGAAGCGCGGCGCCAGATCGGCATCAGCGAAGACGGCGGCACCATCGAGCAGGAGACGCGGCTCTACGATCCGGACAAGGGCGAGACGCGGTCGATGCGCAACAAGGAAGAGGCGCACGATTACCGCTATTTCCCCGATCCTGATCTGCTGCCGCTCGAACTGACACAAGAAGAGGTCGAGCAGCTCAAGGCAAGTCTGCCGGAACTGCCTGACGAAAAGCGGGCCCGCTTTGTGCGCGATTATGCGTTGTCGGCGTACGAAGCGGACATACTCGTCGCCGAACGCGCCACCGCCGACTATTTCGAAGCGGTTGCGAAAGGGCGCGATGCCAAAACCGCGGCCAATTGGGTGATCAACGAACTGTTCGGCCGCCTCAACAAGGAAGGCAAGGACATCGCGGCCTCGCCGGTGAGCGAACCGCAGCTTGGCGCCATCCTCGATCTCATCGCCGCGGGCACGATTTCCGGAAAGATCGCCAAGGATGTGTTCGAAATCGTCTGGATCGAGGGCGGCGACCCG
This sequence comes from uncultured Alphaproteobacteria bacterium, assembly GCA_963791955.1. Taxonomy (GTDB): domain Bacteria; phylum Pseudomonadota; class Alphaproteobacteria; order Rhizobiales; family Xanthobacteraceae; genus BOG-931. The sequence continues at coordinate 294,770 of CAWBUO010000006.1, read as the reverse complement.
CGCGTGATCGTCGAAGCGCGTGGATTGAAGCAGGTGACCGACCTTTCGGCGCTCGAAAAGCTGGTCGACGACATTATCGGCAAGAATCCGGACAAAGTCGGCGACGCCAAGACCAATCCGAAGGCGATCGGGTGGTTTGTCGGCCAAGTGATGAAGGCTTCGGGCGGCAAAGCCAACCCGCAGGCGGTCAACGATCTGTTGAAGCGACGAATTGGTAGCTGAACGCAACGCTCGCTCTATCGCGCTGCGCGAAGAAGATGCCGCGCGATCGTCTGGCAACACCAAAACGAACGCCAAAAACTCCGCTGCATGCCGACGCGGGAGGCCGCGTGCGGCCGCGAAAAGCGAATCGGTCTGCACCGATTCGCGCGTTTTTCGCCCGAGTGAGGCCCGCAACGCGCCCGCAAACGGCCTTACACCCAAAATTTTTTCGAGGTGGTGAATCTTCTCCTGCGCGCATCAAACCGCCCGTAAAAGTGCGCATCATCGGCGCGCGGTGCAGGTTCGCCCGGCGCAACGTCAGGCAATGCGACGTCGCATAAACCATTATTTTATCGGCGTTTCTCAATCGCGCAGAATTTTTGCGCGTCGCCACATCGCCGCAAAAGTTTTTCGGGACGCGTTTTTGCTGACGCGTGCGAGGCGCACGCGTTCAGGAAGCGGGGCGCGGCACTTACACACAAAATTAAGTGGAGTCACTGTTATTTTTTTCCTGCTGTAGTAATCGGAAGGTAGTGCGGATCGATTCGCGACTGCACTGCACCGATGTCGCCATCCACTCAAGCTAGGAGGGCAGCAATGGCGAAGAAGAGAAAGACGAAGGCAGCGGCGAAGAAGACGGCGAAGAAGACCACTCGCCGGAAAAAGAAGAAGTAGTCGACGTCGCAATCGGTCTTCGGCTCACAACAGTCGAAGATCGCGTCACACGGGCCGGCTTTCGTCGAGGGTAAAATCATCACCCGAGACGGGCCGGCTCAGGTGGACAACGGGGGGCGTCGGCGAGACAGGGGTTTGGGCTTCACCATCGTTCGCACCAGCGCACGGCGGTGAAGAGGGGGAGCGGGCGATCCGGACCTCTTCCTTGGCCGATAGCCAGCGGACCAAAACCTTAAGTGATCTCGCCGACGCCCTCGGTGTATGTGAGTCAAATCCTCCCAAGACCACTTGCGGCGTCGTGGAGATAATCTGCGGCGCCGTTTTCATACGACCGCCATGCCGCACACGTTGCGCAAGTCAAAGCAGAACCCCGGCGCGGCAAAAGCGCGACCGGTGTTGCGTCGCGGCAAACCCATTGAGCTTTATTACTGGCCGACACCCAACGGCTGGAAAATTTCGATCATGCTCGAAGAGTGCGGGTTGCCGTATGTCGTGCGCCCCGTCGATATCTCCAAGGGCGAGCAATTTACGCCGCATTTTTTGGCGATCTCGCCGAACAACCGGATACCGGCGATCATCGATCCTGACGGTCCGGACAGGCGGCCGATCTCGGTGTTCGAGTCCGGAGCCATCCTGCAATATCTCGGCCGCAAGACCGGCAAGTTTTATCCGCACACCGAGCGCGCGCGGGTCGCCGTCGAGGAATGGTTGTTCTGGCAGGTCGGCGGGCTCGGCCCGATGGCCGGTCAGGCCAACCACTTCCGCCGTTACGCGCCGGAGATGATCACCTACGCGGTCGCGCGCTACACCGACGAGGTCAACCGTCTGTTCGGGGTCATGAACACGCGGCTTGCGGATCGTGAGTTTTTAGCCGGCCGCTATTCAATCGCCGACATGGCCTGCGTCGGCTGGGTCAAACTCGCAGAACGCATGGGCCAAGACCTCGCCGCCTTTCCACATCTCAAGCGCTGGTTCGAAACCATCCGTGCGCGGCCGGCGGTCAAGCGCGCTTTTGCTATCCGCGTCGAGGCGGCGGCTGCGGTCGACATACGCGACCCCAAAGTGCGCGCGATCCTGTTCGGCCAGCGCGCCCGATGAGTGGACGAGTCTATTTCGACCTCGTCCACGTCTCCGACTTGCAGAGCACGACCGCGACGCAGCCTTTGAGCACTGCGGAATTAGCGCCGGTCATGGTGAACGAACCGGCATAAGTCTGACCGTCGCGCGAATTGTAAACCTGTCCGTCCCACTTGTCGCCGCCGCTCGGCTTCATGCTGAGCACGATCGGAATGCCCAGAAGCGGTCGCGAGCGCTTGCTGACATCGGCATTTTTATCGTCCAGCTTCGGCTGGTTGGTGGCAGGATCGTTGGGCTCCGCCAGCCAAATCAGGTTTCCGCACAACGCGCCGCCACAATTGACGATGCGGATCTTGCCTTTCTTGTCACCTGCCAACCAGACGCCGAGCGGATCGGCTGCGTGGGCCGGCGCGATCAAAATCGGTGCGAGCGCGATCGTGGAAGCCATTGCGGCGGCCGTAATGCGAAGCAATTTCATGATCGCCCCTCCCAGGGTTTTTGCTTGTGGCGGAGGCGCAAGATAACCGAGGAAACCGCCATTGCAAGCCGCTTTGCCGCACCGGAATGAGCCATGAATCATCGCGGATTGGCCGCCGGCGTTCCGGCGGCAAGGCAGCCGCGTGATTAACACAGCGTTTCAAAGCTCGCGCGATCGGCACTTCGCCGTTCAGTTTTAATTCATCGCGTTGCTTAAACTACCATTCAAATCTTCCGTCGATGATCTGCAAATCGATCGGCGAAAGCGCCGGCGAATTTGTCGCCCGGGGAAAGGCGACGGGGCGTTAAACAGGGGAGCGTGTAATGGCGCGTTTTGAAATTCTTGACGGCGATGTTGCGCCGCTCGGCGAGGGGCCCGCTGGTGGCGACATGCTGTTCGAACTCGGCATGATGTACTCAGTCGGCCGCGACGTGCCGATCGATCTCGTCGCCGCGCATAAATGGTTCAACCTCTCGGTGGCGAAAGGCAACCGCGAAGCGATCCGTCTGCGTCGCGAGATCGCCGGTCAAATGTCCGATGCGGAGATTGCCGCTGCTCAGCGCGCAGCGCGCGATTGGCTGCGGGGAACTGCGGTCGTGGCCGAGCGGGCAATCGCTGCGTAAGGCCTACACGCCAGAGCGTTGCACCGTGTCACCCCGATCGTAGCGCCTCTTCCTGGCGACGAGACGGCTTGGCGGCTTGGTCGGACCAGTTTCGATCGGTTCGAGCATATCGAGCTCTTTGACATGGTCTTGTCGCCAGGGCTTGGCTGCTGGCGCGCCCGCCATTCTTATTCGGCTCTGCCAAGCCGCATAAGAGGAAACGCGAGACCGCGTTAGTCACTTTCACTTCGTGGCAAAGTGCGACATTCTCGCCAGTCATGACCTCGTCAGTCAGCGGCCGATGGTCCGCCGCTTTTGGCACGCGTTGACCGCGCTTGGCAGCGAAGACCAGCCCAACTGGAGCGTGAATCCTGCGCGGCGAAAAATGCGTCACAAGTGAAGCCATTCAGGGAGTGCAAGGCGACCAAGGCTGGGGCGAATGATCAAGTGCGCGACTGTGCTGGGGTTGATAGCCACTCTGGCATCGATCGGAGGGACGGCACAGGCCGGGGACAAGGAGCCTTCCGCTCTCGTTGAAATCGGAGGTGCAGGGGAGTGGGCGCTACGGGGTGGCGGCCTAAGCTTCGGCCCAACCGTCTCCATGGAGGTCACTCCACTCAAGGACTGGCTGGAAATCGAACTGGGCGTGTCGCCACAATTTGGCAGCAGCCGCAGCGAGTGGGGCACTGATCTCGTGTTCAAAAAGCCTTTTGCCTTATCCGATACTGTGGAGGTCGAGTTCGGTCTCGGACCTGAGTGGATACATACGACCGGCGGAGGAAAGACGGCGGATTCTCTCGGTGGCGAGGCCGTCGTCGAATTCCAGTTCTGGCCATGGCCGACGCGAAATTTCGGTTGGTATCTGGAGCCGAGCTACGGATACGATTTCGGCGGAGGGCATGGACAATCGTTCGGTATGACCGTCGGCCTGCTCATTGCGATACCCTGAAGGCGGATGGACGATGCGCAAACCGTTCCCGCGGTAGGGTCGCACGGCGTGCGGCGCCATCACGGGGAGCCCCGGGTTTCTGTCCAAACGCGCTACCGCGCGACAAATTCGGCGCGGTGTTCAGCCATAAAACCTTCGAGGATGGTCACCTGCTCGGGGGACAATCGCAAGCCGAGTTTGGAACGCCGCCAAACGACGTCGGCGGCTTCCTCTGCCCATTCCTCGCGCATCAAATAAATGACTTCAGCCTCGGTCAGACCGCAGCCGAAGTCCCGGCCCAGTGAACTTAAGCGCGTGGCGCCGTCGAGAACCACGCGCGCCTTGGTGCCGTATGCTCGGGCGAGGCGACGCGACTGATCCGCGGCCAGCCAAGGAAAGTCTCGACTGATCTCCCCAGCGAGAGCCTCGAAGCCCTGGACCGGAAAATCGCCACCCGGCAAGGGCACCTGGCCGGACCAGTTGCGGCGGGCGCGTACTGTAGTTGGCAAATGCCGTTCGAGCTTGTCGAGCGCGTGTTCGGCGAGACGCCGGTAGGTCGTGATTTTGCCGCCGAATATCGAAAGCATCGGCGCGCCGGTCTCGTCCAGGTCGAGCAGGTAATCGCGCGTTGCGGCCTGCGCTTCGCTTGCGCCGTCGTCGTAGAGCGGCCGGACGCCCGAATAGGTCCAAACAACATCCGCCGGTGTAATGGGCCTGCTGAAATACCGGTTTGCGGCCTGGCACAGATAATCGACATCCTCGGCGGTCGTCGTCACCTCGCCCGGATCCCCCACATAGTCGCCTTCGGTCGTCCCGATCAGGGTGAAATCGCCCTCGTAGGGAATGGCAAATATGATGCGCTTGTCGATGTTCTGAAAAATGTAACAGCGGCTGTGCGCGTAAAGCCTGGGGATCACGATGTGCGATCCCCGTACCAGCCGGATACTCGCGGGCGAATGCTGCCGCCGGGTGATAGCGAGAACGTCGCCGACCCAAGGCCCTGCGGCATTGACCAGAATCTTTGCGCAAACCACCTCGGTTTTCCCGCTGGGGCGCCGGTCGATGGTCGTCAGGCGCCAAATGTCCGCACTGCGGTCGGCGGCGACCGCTTTGGTCCGGGTGCGGATCATTGCCCCGCGATCCGCCGCATCCCTGGCGTTGAGGATCACCAGGCGGGCATCGTCGACCCAACAGTCGGAGTATTCGAAGCCGAGCGAGTAGAGGTCGGGTTTAAGCGGCCGGCCAGCCTCATCAATGGTCAGGTCGAGGGTGGAGGTCGGCGGCAAAAGCTTGCGGCCGCCGAGATGGTCATAGAGGAACAGACCAAGCCGAAGCAGCCACGCTGGACGCAGTCCCTTGTGGTACGGCAGCACGAAGCGCAACGGCCAGATGATGTGGGGCGCCATCCGCCACAACACTTCGCGCTCCATCAAGGCTTCGCGCACCAGGCGGAATTCGAGATACTCAAGATAGCGCAATCCGCCGTGGATCAACTTCGTTGCCGTCGAGGATGTCCCGCTGGCAAGGTCCGCCTGCTCGCAAAGGCACACCGATAGACCGCGGCCGGCCGCATCCCGTGCGATACCGCAACCGTTGATTCCTCCGCCGATGATGGCGACGTCGTACGTCCCCTCCACTATCCTCCCTCCGTCGGCGAACGCTGTATTCGTTTTCTGATCGCCGGGACGGTAAGTGAATAACAAAGCGCGTACAGCGCGCATTTCGAAATATGAAACGAAATTGTCGAAGGTCAAGCCTAATCCGGGCTGTGGACGACTGCTTGCCCGATCAGGAAAGATCGAGATTTAGGCGCGTCCCTTCGGGGAGCGGCATTGGTGGGCGGGGAACATTTTCGACCGCAAGAATCGTGCACCGAGGGCCACGCTACGCTCGTGCGAGCCCGCCATTGTCCGTGTTTGCGAATACACAATCGGATCTCCCGGTTGTGTTGAAGCGATAGCCCTCGTTATTTCACCATGCTTCTTGCGGACATTAGGTGGCATAATCTGATGGGGCGGCGGTCGGGTTCCGCCCAAATGGGGTGGAGGGTATAATGCTTCCGAAGCCTGAAGCGGCCTATTTCGCCATCGCTGATATCTCCGGCTATACGAGCTTCCTTGCCGGAGTTGAACTTGATCACGCCCAGGACATCATTGCCGATTTCATGGACACGGTGGTCAAGGGCCTCAGACCGCCTTTCCGGCTTGCCAAGTTCGAGGGCGATGCCGCCTTTGTCTACGCACTGACCGAGAAGGTCGACGGCTCGCTCCTGCAGGACACCATCGAGTCGGCGTATTTCAAGTTTCGCCGACGCATGCGCGATATCAGGCAGGCCTCGGTCTGCGAGTGCAAAGCGTGCGTTGCAATGGGCGATCTCGATTTCAAGTTCGTCGTCCACTACGGCGAGATGGTGAAGCAGAAGATCGGCGGCCGCGAAGAGCTCGCAGGACGCGATGTGATCCTCGTCCACAGGCTCCTCAAGAATACGGTGAGCGAGAAGGTCGGCGACGGCGCCTATGCGCTTTACAGCGATGCCTGCATCCAGACGCTGGGTATCGACCCGGTGGAACAGGGCCTCGTCGCGCATCAGGAGAGCATCGATATCATCGGCGACGTCAAGCTCTGGCTGCGGGACCTCGAAGCGGCGTGGCAGAATGAAAACGCGCGCACGCGCATCGAAGTGACTCAGGCCGACGCCTACGTGACCTGGGAGTTTGATATCGCGGCGCAGCGCCAGAGAGTTTGGGAATATCTCACGGTGCCGGGCCAATGGCAGAAATGGTGGCCCACCGACGCGATCAAAGAGAACTCAGGCAACGGGCGCAGGGGAGTCGGCACCAAGAATCACTGCATGCACGGCAAGGACGCGATCATCGAAGAAGTGCTCGATTGGCGCCCATTCGATTATTTTACGGTGAGCGTCCTGCTTCCGATCCCGGGCGCGCCGAAGATCGTGATGACCCGTGCTCTGAAGGATGGGCCCAACGGCATAACGCGTTTGGAAATGCGAGTCGCCAAACCAAAGCCGAAGGACGAAGCCTTCGTCGACCAGGTCGGGGGCAAGTTCAAAGAAGACCTCACCAAGGCGATTGCAGATTTGCGACGGCTGCTCGAAGGGCACCAGGCTTCCGTCGCGGTGATTGACGAGCCGCCGCTCATGCCGGCGAACGAACGATTCTTGACCGAACCGGTCAAATAAGGCGTCGCCATCGCACGCGATAGCATGCGGGCAGCGACGAAGCACAGCGTCAGACCAAGCCTTGCCCGGCATCAGAGCCGTGCCGACGGCGGCGGCGCTGCACGATGAAGATGACCGCCAGCGCCATGCCGATGACCAAAAACGAAATCGCGGTGGTCGTGGTGCCGAGCGCGTAAATGGCCGGCGTCGTCACTGTTGTGGTGAGCGCTTGCAGCTCGATCGGCAGCGTACTCGCGGAGCCCATCGCTTGGCTTGAGCGGGCGAGTTCGTCCCAGGACAGCGTGAAGCCGAACAGCGCGACGCCGACCAGTGAGGGCGCGATCATCGGCAGCACCACGAAGCGGATGGTCTGCCACGCCGAGGCGCCGAGGTCGCGCGCGGCCTCCTCGTAGGCGCGGTTGAAGCGATTGAAGACGGCGAACATGATGAGGAGGCCGAAGGGTAGCGTCCACGATAGATGGGCGCCGAGCCCGGAGGTGAACATTCCAAGCGCGGTCGAATAATTGTCCTCGATCCAGCCGATGTCGAAGTTGTCGCCCAGCGCTTTGATACTGTCATCGACGATGCGGAATTCGAGCGCGATGCCAAGCGACACCACGATCGAGGGCATGATCAGGCTGCCGATGGCGGTGTAGAACAGCATCGAGGAGCCGCGAAAGCGATAGCGGAAGGCAAGCCCGGCCATCAGCGACATGACGACCGTGAGGATCATCACCAGGCCGCCGAGCTCAAGGGAATTGTACAAGCCCTGGCTGATGTCGATCAGCCCGATCCCCTTCCACAGTTCGGCGAACCAGTGGAAGGAAAAGCCGTTCATCGGCAGCGTCAGCCCGCCTTCCGGTCCCTGGAACGACAGCACCAGGATCGTGATCACCGGGCCGTAAAGAAACAGAACGAAAATCCCGAACACGAGTGCGAGCCAATAGAACGAGGCCGGCCGCTTCTCGCTCATGGTCACAGCTCCTTGCGGATGTCGATAAAGCGGGTGAGGCCGTAGATGATGGCCAGCACCACGCCAAGCAGGATCACGGCGTTGGCTGCAGCGATCGGAAATTGCAGGAAGCCGGTCTCGACATTGATCTCCTTGCCCACCGAGGCGATCTGCTGGCCGCCCATGACGCCGATGGTGACGAAGTCGCCCATCACCATGGTGATGACGAAAATCGAGCCGATGGCGATGCCGGTCTTCGACAGCGGCACCACGACATGGACGAGGACCTGCCAGCCTTTGGCCCCGGCGTCGCGCGCCGCCTCGATCAGCGATTTGTCGATGCGCAGCATCGAATTGAGGATCGGCACGATCATGAACGCGGTGAGCAGGTGCACGAAGGCGATGGTGACGGCGAAGTTGGAATAGAGCAGCCATTCGACCGGCTGACTGACCAGGCCGAGCCCGAGCAGCGCCTTGTTCACCAGTCCGTTGCGGCCGAGCAGCGGAATCCAGGAAATCATCCGGATCACATCGGAGGTCCAGAACGGGATGATGCACACCAGCGCCAGTACCAACTGCATGGTGAGGGTGCGGATGTGAAAGGCGAGAAAATAGGCGATGGTGAAGCCAAGCACGAGTGTTACCGCCCACACGATCAGGCAGAATCTCAATGTCGAGAGGTAGGTGGAGAAGGTCGTGCACAGGCTCGGCAAGCCGCTGATGCACCCGTCGAACACGGCGAAGTAATTGTGCAGCGTAAACGCCGGGATGATGGAATATTCGTTGTAGCGCCAGAAGCTGACGACCAGTGCAGCGACCAGCGGCAAAACGAAAAAGACGAAGAACACGAGCGCCATCGGCGCTGCCTGCCAATATGGCCTCCAGCGCGATGGCAATGTCTTCGCCTTCTTCTTGATGTGACGCAGCGGATAGGCGGAGCCCCCGGCGACGGCGCCACCGTCCGGGAGCCCCGAGTCGAGCCTCATGCGGCGATGAACTGATTCCATTTGGTGATCAGGTATTCATTCTCGTCCATCACCGAATTCCAGCAGGCGATCCGGCTCATGCGCGTCTCGTAGGAGCCGCCGTCGCGCACCGCGCCGGTCTTTTCGATCAGGGTGCCGTTGGGCGCGTGGATATCCTGGGTCGCCGGCTTGCCCTCATACCAATAAGCCCATTCATAGGGGGCGAGGACCTTTTTGGTGGTGGACAGCACCGCCGGGTAATAGCCCTGCCGGCTTAAATAGGCGCCGGCCCAGCCGGCCAGGAACCAATTGATGAATTCGTAGGCGGCGTCCTGCTTCTTGTTCGAGAGCGTACGCGGCAGCGCAAATCCCGTGCACCAGCCACGATAGCCTTCGGCGAGCGGCACGTACTCACATTTGATGCCCTTGGAACGGACCGCCGTCACCGCCGGCGACCACATTGACTGGATCACCACTTCGCCCGATGCCATCAGATTCACCAACTCGTTGAAGTCGGTCCAGAACGCGCGGAACTGGCCGTTCTTTTTGGCCTTGGTCAGGATTTCGATGGTCTTGTCGATCTCCGCCTTGGTCTGGTTGCCCTTGTCGCCGTATTTGATTTCGCCGGACGACTCGATTGCCATGGCCGCATCCATGATGCCGATCGACGGTACGTTGATCAGCGCGGACTTGCCCTTGAATTGCGGGTTGAGCAATTCCGACCAGTGCTCGATTGGCCGGCCGATGAGATCGGGGCGGATGCCCAGCGAGTCGGCGTTGTAGGTGGTCGGGATGAGGGTGAGCCACTCAGTCGGCGCTTTGGAAAATTTCTTCGAGTGCTTGCCATCGAGATAGAACACCTTGAAGGGCGCCGTGCCTTGGCTGCCGATATTCTTGCCGTCGATGATGCCCTTGCTCAGTACGGTGGTGATATCGTCGGCGAGCTTGATCTTCTTGGCGTCCATGCCGACGAGATTGCCGGACGGCACCAGACTTGGCAGTGAGAAGTATTCGACGTCGACTAGGTCGAACGAATCCGGTTGGGTGATGATGCGTTTGGTTACCACGTCCGTGGTAACAGGCACATATTCGATGGTGATGCCGAGGTCCTCTTTGACCTTCTTGGCGATATCGGTGGACTGGTTCACCGCCGTTCCGAGATAGCGCAGCGTCACCGGCTCGGCGGCATGCACCGCAGGAAAACCGGTGAGGGCATTGGTCCCGGCAAGCCCGGCAAGCGCCGCCGAGCTTTGCAACACCTTCCGGCGTGTGAGGCCGCTTCGTTTTTTATTGGTCATGACTTGCTTCCTTCTTGGTTCGGCACGCCGCACCCTTACGCGGCGAGCTCATGCAGGTCTGCTGGATCCCAGGAAACCGTGATCTGCTGATCGATGGCGACCGGATGTTCGACGAAGCTTCGTTCGGCCACGATCGCCGTCAGATCGAGATCGTTTTCGGCGCGCAGGCTGACGAGAACGAACACGCCCTGGTATTCGACGTCGCGGACGGTGGCAGGCAGGCCGCCGGAACCATGATTCAGGCGCAGCCGGTCGGCGCGCATGCCGTAGCGGCGGCCCTCGATCGGCAGCACATTATTGCCGCCGATAAAGCGCGCTACGAACTCCGTGCGCGGTTTGTTGTAGATGTCGCGGGGAGCGCCGATCTGCTCGATGCGGCCGCCGTTCATCACCACAATCATATCGGCGAGCGCCATCGCCTCTTCCTGGCTGTGGGTGACGTGGACGAAGGAAATGCCGAGTTCGCGCTGCAGGCGTTTTAGTTCGGCGCGCACGCGGATCCGCAGGAACGGATCGAGCGCGGACAAAGGCTCGTCGAGCAGCAGGATCTGCGGATCAGTCACCAGCGCGCGGGCAAGCGCGACGCGCTGCTGTTGGCCGCCCGAAAGCTGCGCCGGCAACCGCGCGGCATAATCTTCCATCGCGACAAGGCGCAGTGTCTCTCTCGCCCGCGCATGCCGCTCGGCCTTGCCGACGCCCTTCATCCTGAGCGAAAAGGCGACGTTCTCGATCACCGAGAGATGTGGAAACAGCGCATAGTTCTGGAACATCATCGCGGTGCCGCGTGCCGCCGGAGGCGTATCGTCGACCGCCTTGTTGCCGACCACGATGTCGCCGTCGCTCACGGCCTCATGACCGGCGATCATCCGCAGCGTTGACGTCTTGCCGCAGCCGGACGGGCCCAGCAAACAGCAATAGGTTCCGGCTTTGATCTTCAGTGAAATGCCGTCGACGGCCACGGCGTTTCCGTAGCGTTTCACCACGGAGGCAAGTTCCAGATCGGCCGCACGGCCCATGTCGGTCTCCGTTGTCGTCCACGACGGGTTGGCAAGCGGCATGCCAATTCGTCGGCCGTTCGGGCCGTTAGAACGACGCAATTCGTCGCTGCAAAAGCACTCCTTTGACGGCTTTCGTGGCTGGAAAAGCGCATCCCCGCAGCAAAGGTAACGTGCGGTGACTGCAGAAAGGGCAAGCCTGCACAATTGTGCGGCAGCTAAAGACTATGAGGGGATTGGCGGACTACGCTGGCCCCATCAAAAAGGCCGGTTCATGGCCCAATCGACAGTTTCAGGGAGAAGCGGCACCGGGGTAGGAGAAGCGGCACCGAGGTAGGCTAAAGCCTCACGCCGAAGCCATCTTTCATCGACAATATCGGTGCGCGGCAGCAAGGAGGACGAGATATGAAGCGTTGTATTAAATTGGCTCTCATCGGCTTCGCAATATCTGGCGTCTCGGCAGTGGCGATATCGGCGGCGAGCGCTCAGACCGCGGCGCCTCCACCCGGATCCGGCCCAACCATGCGCGTTGCTTGTGGCGCGGACATGCAAACCCACTGTCCCGGCCTCCGAGGCAAAGATGCGAGGCTCTGTTTGCGAGCCTACCACGCCCAACTCTCACCCGAGTGCACCGCCTTTTTCGCGGCAGCAAAGGCAAGGCGCGCCGCGGGAGCGATGGGTCAGCCACCGGCCGGCAATCCTCCTCCCGGTGGTAGCGAGTAGCCAAGCTGTGGAGGTTGGCGGAGAGGAAGGGATTCGAACCCTTGATACGGCTTTAGACCGTATAACGGTTTAGCAAACCGCCGCCTTCAGCCACTCGGCCACCTCTCCGATCAGTAAAATCAAGCCTTTTCGTCGTCTCCCGGGGTAACTTACCCCCCCCGGGGTAACGCCCGGGGTAACGAAAGCGACCCCGGACCTTTGCCGCGTTCTTTTACCCCGTCGTGACGGGAGCGCAAACCCTCGATCCGGGCCTCGGACGCGGCCTCGCCGAAAAACACGCCCGGCACACGCGGCACCGGCGGCGCGGCACCTCGTAGGGGCGCGTGCGGGTTTTCGTTACCCGGCGGCGGGCGGGGTAACGGAGCGCGGCGGCCCGAAACCCGCGCGGTCACACGCCCTAAGCCCGGCGCGATAGCTTCCGGCGGCCGCGGCTCGGAGGGCGGTTCCGCGCGGTCCGGCGGGCCGCCGAGAGGGGCCCTACCCAGCCTGTTACGCCCGGTTTAACGCGCCCGCGCCGAAAACCGAACCGGCACGGCTCCGAGCCGGCGGCGCGGGCCTCGTAGCCGCGGCCCTTGACGAATCACCGCAGCGAATTACAGTCCGCGGTGAACGAGCCGTCACCCGAGACCGCGTTGAAGCTGCGCCGAGTGCGTAGTCGAGCGGCGGGTAAGCGAGGGCGGCAGAACGATCCGGCGGGGCGCGCGATTAAGACCTTGGCCGGCAACGCTTCGAATAGAAGCGTTCGATCCTTCCCAACTTTGATCTTCAACCTAACGCGAGCGCGCGCCACCGTGCGCCGTCTCGCAGGAGTAAGTAGCTATGACAGAAGAAATTGAAACTGTAGTTGGTGGTAATAGCGTTGTCCTATTCGACGACCGCCGAGATGAAGTTGGCGGCCTCGAAAGGCTCAAGACTATGAACTGCGACGAAATCTACTCGTTGCTTGGGGACGCTTATGTCTCCCTGCAACGAAACAAACATCACCTTATGGCGAATGGGGCAGCCACTCATTTTGGAGAAAAGCTTGTCGACTTGCCGTTCCAGTGGTTAGGGCCGCCTTCGCAGGGCCTTAACCTCGGCCCGCAAGTCCACTTCAAAGATTTAAAGACTGAGATCTTCATAACGCGAGTTGCTACGGGTACTGACCTGATCGTTCGAGACTTGACGCCAGCCAACTAAAGGAGCGCCGCGATCCTTCGGGGGCTCGACGATGAAAGCCGGGCCGCGAAGTGCGCCGACGGCGTAGCCGGGTCGCTGCCTACCCTGCCAGGCAGCTTGGCGAAGTTCGACGCCATGCGCCGCGCCTCGTCGCACCTGTCGGGCCGGTTGATCGCCTCAGCTTCCGAAACATTTATTCTTAATATGGGGGGTTTGGACTGCCCCATTTTTACACACGTGGTTTTACTTGCTGGAAGGAAGTGGTGGGTAATCTTTCAGCTTGGGCGACTAGCCTGAACCTGCGAAAAGGGGCTTGCAAACATGTCTCAACTTCTTGTTCGGTTCGCGAAGGATCAATCTGGAGCCACGGCAATCGAATACGGCCTGATCGCCGCCGGCATTTCTGTTGCAATCATTGCCGTCGTAAATGGTCTCGGTACTCAGCTGAACACGACCTTTTCCAGCATATCGACGCAGCTCAAATAAGCCGCGCGGTACAACAATTATGCGCCGACTTCTTGCCAGGTTCGAGAAGGACCAATCCGGAGCAACGGCGATTGAATACGCTTTGATCGCTGCTGGCATTTCCATCGTAATTGTTGCGGCGGTCAATGGAATCGGCACTCAGCTTAATACGACCTTCTCCTCGATCTCGACGCAGTTGAAATAGTCACCTCTACCTGCGGTTGAAGAGGTTAGGCAGCCCCGCAAAGTTCGCCGCCATGCGCCGCGCCTCGTCGCGTGTCAGCAGGTTGGCGGCACTGCGCCGGCCGGGTTCGTCCTCGAAGTAGAAGTAGCCCAGCGCCTGGCCAGTCTTGTCTTTGACGATGAAGCAGGCGGCGTTGCTCTTCGATGGTCCACGGTGGCGGGAAGCGGCGGGCGGTTGGTACGGAGGCTAGGGCGGCCTTGAAGTATGCTTTACGCTTTAATGTTTTCTCTCAAACCGATTTCGCGCGGCATCGATGATTTCTTCGTCGCTCCAACACCCAATCAGTTTGGCATTGCCTTTGTCGCGTTCAGACCTGCGGAGTGCGTAAAGTTCGCCAGCAATGAACGCAGCGATCGGCTTCAAGTTCGCTTCTTCGACCTTGCGAAGCAGTTCCCGCCGTTCGCAGAGTTCTAACCTTTCCAGAGAGGCGAGTGCTCTTTGCGCGAGGCCGCGCCCCGGCAATTTGTGCAAATAAGTAGGCAATGGGATCATCATTGTTGTGGCTCCTTTGAGTTGCAGCGAGCCATAAATTAATCGATCCAAAGGCCCGGCGTGAGCGAGGGAGTAGCAATCACCAAAACTTTCTTGCGAGTAGGAGTTCTGGCCCTGCAGGGTGGGGCTCTGGCGGGTTGGGGCCGTTGTCGCCTCGCTCAACTCGGTAGAGGACTTGGCGCAGGTTGCGAGGGTAAAACACTGCGAGGAGAGGATAACATGGGCAACGAGGAGGAGACGCTACGAGAACAGATCAAGCGTCAGTCGATCGAGAACGATTGGCTGAGGTCTAGCCTTAGAATGATTGCGGGCGTGGAAATACTCGCAAATGACACAGTCAATACACAAACGCTGACGACGGCTAAGCAAAGCGCCGCCACTGCGCTTGAAGAGCGGTCTTGGTTCAGCCCTAGCTCCCAAGTCCCAACAGACGCAGGGGTGGATCGGGACAACGCCGTCTTATTCAAGGTCCAAACGGACGCAGAACGTTATCGGAAACATGCCGCAGCGTTACTCGAAATTGCCCTAAGCGACATGCACACTAAAGTGGAAACCCTGCGTCACATTGCGCAGGAGGCGCTGGGCCTTCCGAAAGTTTGACCAGTCATCGCTGGCTGGGCTAACGCACTGCGGCGGGATGTGGCGCGGGCGGAGGGCATGGGAGCTTCACCCCAACCCGAACCGCGCCGCCAACACCGCAAGCGCGTCACCAACTATTTGCTCCGGGTCGCGGCCAAGCTGGCGATAAAATTCCGGATTGTTGTGTGCCGCCATGCCGCGCTTGAACGCCACGGTGTCGTCGGAGCGATCAAAGAACCGGGCGGCTATGCGCAACGCACCGATGCGGTCGCCGGCAGCCCAGGCGGCGCGCAGCTGGTCGGTCTTGCATTGCATGCGCCGTCATCTAGTGGAGCTTTGTTGGAAGCTCCAGAGCAGGGCATGCAAGATGATAACGCCATTTCCGCTTTGCGCCGAAAGCGACCGTCCAGCGTCCTGAGGCGACCCGACGCTATGGGCCAAAAGGCGACAATGGAATTGTTCGTCCTAGCCGCGCACTCCATCCATCGACAGGTTGTGCAAGACTTCCAGCGTGCCGACCGCCAGTTTGCGGGTCAACTCGGCGGCTGGTAGTGCCCGACCAAGCGATGCTGCTTGGCCAGCCCACATCGCGGAAAAATCGCCCGAGCCTTGCTCCTCGGCCTTGGCGCGGAGCGGAGCGAGCGCGCCGGCGCTAAGCGGAAACTCCGGAGGCAGTGTCGATAGTGGCCCGATCTCGCGCATGAGGCGATTCATGACGGCGCGAGCCGGGCGACCGCTCATCAAGTTTGTCAGAGCAGTACCGTCGTCCTGTGCTGCAGCCAGCGCCGAACGATGCAATGCTGAAATTTTCGACTCCGGGCAGAACAGATACGCCGTCCCAATCTGCACTCCAGCCGCGCCAAGTGCGAAGGCGGCTGCAACTCCGCGCGCATCGGCAATGCCGCCGGCTGCAATGACCGGCACGTTCACCGCATCCGCAATCTGCGGAACGAGCGCGAGCGCGCCGACTTGTGTGGCCACTCCTTCAGTCAGGAACATGCCACGATGTCCTCCCGCTTCCAGACCTTGGGCAATCACCGCATCGGCGCCTTGTTTCTCAAGCCATTTCGCCTCGGCGGTGGTCGTTGCCGAACTCGCCACCAGACATCCAGCTGCCTTGACTCTGTCGAGCAGGGCCGGTTCCGGCAGCCCAAAGTGGAAGCTCACCACTTCCGGTTTCAGGTCTTCCACTACGGCGCACGGCCCAGCATTGAACGGCCGGAGGTCGCGTGTCGGAATTGGCGCTGCGGGATCGATCTCCATTTCGCGATAATAGGGCGCGAGCCGTTCCCGCCATGCCGCTTCGCGTGCGTCACTGGGAACTGCTGGCCTATGACAGAAGAAGTTGAGATTAATCGGCTTGGGTGTTTGGTCACGAATTTTCTTGACCTGCTCGCGTATCTGATCCGGACTGAGCATGGCACACGGCAGTGAACCGAGGCCGCCTGCGCTCGATACGGCGGCGACCAATTCCCAGTCCATCGCGCCAGCCATTGGCGCCTGAATAATCGGAACTTCGATCTTGAAAAGATCTATGAGACGACGAGGCCACATGATTGCACACATCCTCTGAACGGCGACAGCCCCAGTTTCGCCGATCTGCATGCCCGACGCCAGCGTGCCGGACCTGACCAAGCTGGAAAAGGACATGACCGCTTTGGGTCATTCACGACCGAGCCGTCCCACCCGAAAATCCACCGATGTCCGCAGTCCCCTCAAAAGCGGACCTCATACTCGAAAACCGAAACGCGTTTCGGTTTTGAGAATCACGAGCGCGGGCCATATAATTGCGCTCTTGATATCTAACGTTAGCCAATTCACGAAGCGTCGAAAAAGATACGCGGGTACGTTTTTGTTGGCCGATGATTCTCAAAACGGGAACGCGTTCCCGTTTTCAAGTTTGGGAGAACATCAGCTTAGATGACCGCGCAGATGATCTCGGCGAGACCTTCGCGCCGCGCCGCCTCGACGGCTTCCGCGCCCGAGACGACTAACCACATGTGCGATGGGTAGCGCGGGCTCTTACGGACCTTAATCGGCGCAATATTACGGTCCGCACGGATCGTTTCGCGCCAATATTTGACGAAGCGCTCGCGGACGCCGCCCGTGTGAACGAGATTTTGGATATCGATCAAAAACGGTTCTTCCAACATTTCTCATTTTCGCTTTCTCTCTCCCTCCTTCGGGTTTTCGCGACGATGTCGGGCTCGCGCTTGTCGTCGTTCTCGTAAATTCAAATAGTCGATAATTTCACCGTCGACGGCGCGGACGGTCGCCAAGAGGTGAGTATCGCCGGGACCGGCATCGCCGTAGCAAATGGTAACGGTCTCGCCGCTCATTTGCGCCGCATGTCGCGATCGCGCCGATTGTCGTAGCTCGGCGGCCGTTCCGGCGTCGCTAGCACCCAGAGCAACAGCGCGAAGCCGAGGGCGATAAGACAAAACGCGAGAAACAAGGGCGTTACCTCGTTCTAGTTGCCGGCCGCCGAGGAAAGGCCGCCTCGCGCCGGCGGACGGGGTTACTTTGCCTAACGCGGGACTTACCGTCTGAGCCGCGCGCGGCCGGTCGACCGGCCGCCAACCTACAGTTCGACGCGGCCCGCCAGACCATCGGAGGGAAAAGCGAGGCCGCGCCGTTCGATCCGGCTCCGGACAGAAAGGAGCTAGAGAGGGAGCCGGGGTTTTCCCGACGGCTCGTTTCATGCGGCCGGCGGAAATCATGATCTCAACCGACGATGCCGCCGGCGACGCTCGTCGTTCGCGCTTTACTGCGCAGGATCGACGCGGCCAACAATTCTTTGTTAGCTGTGTCGGCGGCGACCTTGGCGAAGGCTTGGGCGACCGTCAGCGTTGGGCTGCGCTTACGCTGTTCCTCGGCTAACTCCATCAGTTGGCCGTAGGCCTTAGTGCCTTCGTCGGCGGCGGCGAGCGCGTCCGCGCCGCCCGTCACTAGCGGCGTAAGCGTCACCGTCATTGGATAGTTCTTAATGACCGCGTGGGCCTTCCTTAGCGTCGCGCCGTCCTCGGTCGGGGCGGAGAACGCCCGGGCGAAGGCCGCGTCCGCGCGCTCGCCGGCGTTACGCGGCGCGAAGTCGGTCACTAGCTTCGTGAACTCGGCTTCGGAGATCCCTGATGGACCGTTGTCGACGATGTATTTGGCGACTTTGACGACGCCGTAGTCCTTGGCGATCGAGTTTAGGTCATTCATGGCGGGGTCCTTTCGTTGTTTAAAAAATTTCTCGACGGCGGCGGCGCCGTGCTTGTTGAAAAAGGCCGCGAGCGCTCTTCCAGCTCGATTGTGCATTAGCCAATTCAGCGCCGTCGCACGGTCGAGTTCCGGATTGGCCTCGCATAAGAGATCGGCGAGCCGGTCGAGGTGGTGAGCGCCGGTGCCGCGCGATAAGTCGCCGTCGTCGTCCTTACGAAATCGCCGGAGCGACGCCGGATCGTAACCAAAGCTGCGCATTATGCGGCCTCCTCTGATTGGTCGCCCAGGCGGGTGGCGACGTTTCCGCTCCAGTCGCGAGCGAGCGCGGTGAACGATCGGCGTTCGCGCGGGGCGAGATGCCGGAACGCGCGGGCCCAGGGCGTTTGCATAAGTGAACTCTGTAACGCGAGTTCGCCGAAGGTTAGGAACTGTTGGCCGGTCGGAGCGCCGCCGCCGAGGGCGTGGATCCGGTCGACCGTCGCTTTCATCGCCCCCGCGTTCTCGACGACGAGGGCGAGCGCGGCGTCGAGTTCGGCGCTCAACTCGATGAAGGTGTTGTAGGTCTTACGGAGTTCGGCGGCCCGCTGGCGGTCGGCCGCGGTGGCCTCGGCATTTTTGGCGGTATCGAGACGCGATTGCGCCTCTAGGAGCGCGGCGTCGATGCTCGCCAGCTCGGAAGTGATCGTGGCGGCGTCGAGATTCAGTTGATCCAGGCGCTTCCTCGCTTTTTGATCGCCGTCGGCGTGAACGGCGAAGCCGATCGACCGGCGCTCGTCGGCGATCGCCTCGGTCCGCGCAAGGGCGCGGTCGCGCTTATCGGTAAGGGCTGCGAGGGTCTTCTCGGCTGCTTCGATGTCGTTCATCGTTATTGCTCCTTTGTTAGATCGGCCCCCAACGCGATCCGCGCGACGGCGCGCCGGCGTAGGCGACGCCGGGGTCGACCGGCTGATTGGCTTTCAGATAATGCGGGGGAACGCCGTTATTGTTTGGCGTCGGCGTATCGTCCCATCCGCGGTTCGCGCTCCAAGTAAGCGGGGCGACGATCGGGATTATTTGCTCGACGCGGCTCGCCGCGAGCGTCAGCGCGCCAGCGGCAGCGTTGGCGGCGTCGTCGTGGCCGGTCCGGCCGTGGTCGACGCGATCGCGGCCGGTCGAGAACGTCCGCCGCTCTAGACCGGCGAACTGCGAGACGAGGCGCGGAATGTCGAGTAACCGCGCACGGCCCGACGTGAATAACGGGAAAGCGTTGAGATAGATCGCGGACCGGTCGGCGTCGCTCTTCCGATAGGTGATGCCGATCTTAGCGAAGGCGTCGCTTACCCATTTCGCGGCGTAATTGTCGCCGACGACGGTTGAGCAGCGATATTCTTTTAGCAGTTGCGCAATCTCCGCCGCGACTTCGTAGGGGTTCATCGGCGGCCGGCGCTCGAACAATAGGTCGAGGGCGACCCGGTCGTCGGCCTCACGGTGGGCGAATCGCCATCGTGAAGGAATCACTAGTGCCGCCGCTCGGATCGGCGAAGGCGGCGTATTCGAAGTCTGCGAACGGCGGGCGAACGAGTACGCCGCGGTCGACGGCGGCTTCGAGCAATTCCCGCGAGACGAAAGTGGAAAGATCGTCGCGCCACTCGGATATATACTCGGCGCGATAGAGCTGCGGATCGGCGGCGATCTGGCGAGTGATCGTCGCGGCCGGGAACGTCGGATTGAACTGCCGCGTGGAGCCGCGGACGACTAAGACGTCGGGGTCGTTCTTCCCGAAGTAGGTCTTCCATTTTTCGTAGAGCAGGCCGGCGCGCTTGTGCGCCGTCGAGATTAAAATCATCGTCGAGCCGGGAATACGGGCGAGACCGGGAGCGACTGCGCCGGCCACTTCGACGTCGGGCGAGGCGGAGTTCTCGTCGCGCCAAAATGCTACCTCGTCAAAGATCGCGCACAAGATCGAGCGGCCGCGTACCGAGCGGAAGCTATTGGTATGAACTTCGATGTCGACGCCGTTCTTTAATTCGACGCGGTCGCCGCCGATGTCGCGGACCAGTTTCGTTAGCGGTGCGATCGCCTCGAAGTAGGCGGCGATGTAGTTGAAAACGATCTTCGCCTGCTCGCGGTCGACGGCGATACACATGACGACGGCGCGCTCGCCGGGACGCAGCTTGCCCTTCGGATCGAAGTTCATCGCGGTAGTGGTCGCGATTAACGAGGCGACGCTGTCCTTCCCGCCGCCGCGGCCGACGATGAAGGTCGCCTCGCTTACTGGCTCGGTCGGCGGATCGCGCTCGGCGACCGAGCGGAAGGTTTCGACCTCGACGGCGTTCAACGCTTCGCCGGTCATCGCCTTAATGACGACGCGCCACGTATTCCAACTCGGCCCGGCGAAGAACGGCGCGAACAGCTTCGGCGCGGCCATCGCGTCGGCTATGCCGATGGCTTTCACGGTTCGACCTCTTCGGGTTGTTTGCTCGCTTCGATTTCGACAGCGATGTCGTTCAAGGTCGGTGTGATATCGCGCGGTACCGGCGCTTAATGCCGATCGCTTCGAGTAGCCGACGCAAATTGCCAGCGGCGCGGATGTAGAGGTCGAGGTCTTCGGCGGGGGCCGCGCCGGCCGCTGCGAACTTCGCTTCGAGCCTTTCGAGCTCCACCGTCAAAATGGAAGCGCGGCGGACTATACTGCGCTCGGCCGCCGAGGTGTTGTCCTCGCCGCCGAGGTCGCTGATATGGCTTGAGATCACATCTTTGGCCCGCCGCACCCAAGCTGATCTTTGGTCCATATTCCCAGGAAGCAGGCGGCCGTTTGTGATACGGGAACGTTGCCTCGACGGCACGGGCTTAACCGGCGGACGCTCGCCCGATGGCGTAGCGGCCGAGGTCGAACGATCGCGGGATGAGGTTCGGGCTCTCGTTTCCATCATTCCGTCCACATGATTTCGTTACCCTTCCGTTACCCGGCTAGGGTAAGCCAGCGGCCACCGCTAGTAAATAGCGGCAGAAATGCCATAAAATATTGAGCTTTTGGCATTTCGCCGTGCGCTGGGCGGCGGTTTCCGTAACCGTAGCCGATCGATTTCGGTGTTGCTTTTTGCGTTGGATTTCGATCACGACCGATGATGGATTTCGTGCGGGGATTTTTTCGGTGGCCAACGCCTGGTCGAAGGCCGAGCGGCGGCCCGTGGCCGCATTTTAAAAGCCGCTCCGACACACCCGTGCCCGTAGTCAGTAGTTCCCCCCTAAAGGGGGGGAAACTACTACGGGACTACGGGTCCGTGGCCCCCGTGGTCTTTATCCCGTAGTCCGCGAACCACGGGAAACGCAAGTAAATCGCGGTCTTCTCGCTACTTTCACTCATTCGCCCGGCCCCGTAATCGTCGGGACTACGGGGTCCGATCCGGCTTCGACGTAGGAACGCGCCTCGTGGTGGTCGTCCCGCCCGTCGACCCGCTTTAGAAGCCCGGCCCCCAACCAGTCCCCGACCAGGTCGGCGACGGCTCGCCGGTCGATCTTGTTCCCGGGATTGAGGCCCAGCGCCTCGGCAATCGGGATACCAACCCACGGCTCTCTCTTCGATCGCTGGTCGTAGCGCCAAGGTCCACCGGCCTTAATCGCCGTTTGAGCACGCGCGATGTCGAACGGCGTAATCTTCGGCACGTCAGCGACCGGATAGCTCCAAGGCGTCACGACGCCGACATGGTCACTGTTATTGTCGCCAATCCATCCATCGTCAGAGTTTTCTAGATCAACTGAAACGAGCTTAAACCAATCCGCATATTCCGCGGGCGGCGTCAGGTTGGCCTTACCGACGTCAGCGCGGAAATAGTAGCCCTGCTCCCGCCGCTCAATCTCCGCCTTCTCCGCTTCAAGCTCAGTCATCGTGTTGATAGTGCGCGCGGTCCGTGCCGCATCGCGCAACGCGCCAGCTCCTCGTCCGTCGTCCACCGTCGCGCGGTCCCCGCCGCTCTTCCGAGTATGGTGGGCGACTAGGATCGCGCAATTGGCTTCCTCGGCGATTTGCGACCATTTCTTCGCGACCAGACCAATGGCGGAATTATCATTCTCAGCGACGTGATGAGATGAAATAAAAGGATCAATAATCAAAACGTCGATTTGATTATCTCGCAGTGTAGCGACTACCTTACTGATTACGGGCTCGCAGATGAATGCCCCATATCTTTTCTCCTCCGCAATCACGATCGGTAGTGTGCGCCCGGAATCAATGAATAGACGGTCGTCAATATCTTCCGGCTTTAGTCCGTAATGCTTGATGGCGGCGGCGAAGCGCCTTTGTAATTCGAGCTGCGGGTCTTCGCCATTCCAATACCAAACCCGGAGCTGCTTTATAGGGTCGATGTTGAGCAAAGGTCGTCCGCTGACCATCGCCAAAGTTTCACTGATGAGAAGCGAACTCTTACCTTTGCCGCCGCTGGAGAACAGGAGAGAAAGAAACTCGCGAATGTAGTGCGGCCGATACAGCCATTGCCGTTTTGGGATTTGTGACGGATCGATCCACTCGAATGGCGTGGCGTTAAAGTCGCTCGGCTTATTAGTTGCCATTCTTTGGGTTTTAATACTTTGCGGTTCGGCACTAATTGAGATTTGCTCGGCCGGTTCGATGCCGCTGCGCCAATCGGGGTTCGCGTCATCCGCCAAGTAAAAGATCGAGCCAGCACCGATGCGGGTCGGCGGCGATCGCGAATAGTCCGACCATTTTTTATGCGTCGCTCCCGCGTCGTATTTCTTTGACTTCTTCGACCAAGCCTCGAACGCCTTAAAGCCGTCGTCACTGCCTTCGGTCGCGCGCCACGCCGCCATACCGATCTTATTCCACTCCTCCCATCCGAGATCGGGATTGGGGATTACCTCCATGGCCGCCGCGACCAATCCGGCGTCCGCAACGGGCGCATAGCAATCTTTCGGATCAGTCGAGCGGCTTACGCCTTCGCCGGGCACGATATAGTCGGGAGGTGGAACCGCCGGCCGCGGCGCTTTACCGCCCTTTTTGGTAGCCAGCTCGATCAACCATCCCGGCGCGTCGGCGATCGGCGTTCCTTCGTTAAGCCACTTGTAGGAGCCGCCGCCAGGCTTCATCGACGGCGGCGCCACCACCATGCCGCCTTCGCCGCGCACGTCGACGCCGGGCGCAATTCCGTTTCCCGCCGCGTCTCCCGTCGAGTTTTGAATTTTAACGTTCGCCGGCCACTTGAAATAGTAATGCAGCGAACCGGTCGGGCTCTCGGCCCTCAACGTATCGGGCAACGGACCGTGCTCGGCCTCTAAACGCCTTAGCTCGGCAATGCCGTCTACGTCATGCCCTTCCGGCGTGTCGGCCTCGACTACGAAGAAGCCATTTTTAGGTCCGGTGGGAATGCCGATGCCCGCCTTGTGCCGCCACTTCCAGTTATTAAAGTTTTTTGCGAGCTGCTTCGGGTCGTTAGTCATCCCCCAGTTTTCACCGCCGGGCGCGTAATCTGCCGCTAGGAATGAATACTTCTTCCCGTCCTCCATCCGTGCGGGAAAAATCTTCCAGTTGAATTTTGCCACGATGATAAGCGCGGCTTCCAGCATGACGGAGCGGACGGTGGAGGCACTCATGGCCGACCCCGCCAGCGCATCTTCTCCAAATAACGATGGACCTCCGCGCGTTCACGCGCCTCGCGTTCTAGGACACGGTCCAGCGGCTCGGGCAGTATTTTGTCGAGGCGGCTGCGCAGTAATTGGACGATGAGCTTTTGCGAGAGTGCTTCGGTTTCGACCGCTTCGTGCGCGCCGCCGTTATTAAATCGATTATCGGTCTTGGTGATCGATGGCAGCTTGTAGCGTTTCACCTGCGCCGCGGTTAGCATCAACCGTTCCCAACGCAGCGCGCCGACTTCGTGTTCGAGTACGCGTCGGGTATTCGCCTCGATGTCGTTACCGGCGAGATCGAAGTCGCCGAAGTAGAGGACGCGTGCGTCGGCTTCCAGCCGCGGCTTGACATCGGTATGCAAGAAGCCGCCGACTTGACCGTTGGTGGCGGCGAAGGCGACGCCGTAATTGGTGCAGATTTCCCGGAGCGCGCCGCCGAGCGACCGGCTCTCCATTATGAGGAACGGCGGGTCGCCGTTCCACCGGTCGAGGGTAATTTGTTCTAGTACGCGCCGCGTGCCTTCGGCGACCGACGTGTAGCCGGTAAAGTCTTCGACTTCGCGCGTCTCATCAATGATGGCGCCCCAAGGAATGACGCCTTCCTCCCGCAACTGGGTCAGCGCGAGCGTAACAACGCCCGCCGGCGATCCGGAGCGGTCCCAAGACTTCGGCCACCACCCGCGCGCCTCGCCTTCATAGAACAGGAAGCGTCCGTTGGTCGGTAGGGTGTCATCCTTTTCGTGCTCGCGATATAATTGGAGCACGTACTCGCGCACCCTCGCGATCGGTGGACAACCATTGCGTCGATCCCTCACGACCGCCTCCTCTCAAGAGAGGCGATCGCCGCGGCCAATTTTTCGCGCAGTGCAGGTTCCCGCGCGCCGGCGAGGTTGCGGCGTAAAGCCGCTAGCGTCGCCCCGCGGGCTTTACTTCCATTCGAAGATCGGAGAGAATCACGCCGCTTAGCATGGATACCCACCTGAGCCCCGGCGTCCCCGCGCCGGGGTTTTTCTCTTTTTGCTCCCATGGCGGATCACGCGAACTCCGCTACGCGCTTTACCGCGCACTTCTTCTCGTAGGCTTCGAGTTCGCTGATCTTGAAGAACCTTAAGCGCCCGAATTTTTCAGGTTTCGGAAAATCCGGATCGCTTTCGAGCTTTCTAACCAGCCACATATGCGAGCGGCCGCCATAGCGATCTAGAACCTGCGGCGCGGAAATGTAGACCGCGCTCGCGGGGGGCGGCCTACGGTTCTTCTTCTTCTCAACGGTTTTCATCTGACACTCCTTCGTTATTAACGGAGTGCTCTACGCCACCGGCGACCGTGAAAAAACCGGCCGAGATCACGATCTCGGGCGGGAAATCCTATTTCATAAAAGTCAGGATATTCTCGACGCCGTCGGCGCCGAGGTCCCACCGCTCGGCGGCGACGGCCTCGGCAGACGGTCCTTCATCCTTGCGCCGGTTCTTTGCATTGTAGTGAAGCTTCCAAATAGCGCGGATGCGCCTCACGTCATCCGCCGCCATTGGAAGGCGGGCCATGATGTCAGGGAGGTCGGGCCAACGTTGACCGCGTCCGAGCGTCGGCTTGTTGATAAATTTCGCGTGTCGAGGGAACAGCCGCCGCAACGGCTCAATGTTGCCGTGCTCGGCGTATTTGATAGCTGTAGCTTCTCGGAGCCGGGGCAACGCCTCGGCGTATTTCTCCGTGGTCCAATATGAAGCCGCTTTATTTGAATGTTCTTTGGAGTCAGTATCTAAAATCAGATCAAGTTCGAGATTGACCCACGCATACATCTTTTTCTGGGCGGCCGCGTCGCCGGTCCAAGGCGGCAACTTATCGGGGTCTAATTTCCGTGCGAGATACCAAGGCGGCAAAATGTCCTTCGGGCTTTTCACGACTTGCCTCGGCGGCGAAGCGTCGTGACGTTGGCGGGCTTATCGGTGACGAGGCCTTCGACGTGAGCCGCCCACCGCTGTAACGCTACCCGGCGCTCCTCGGTAAGCTCCGCCCGGTTATAGACGCCCGCGACGCCGCCGCGCGTTCCGGAGACGTGATTGACGATCAACTCGACGACGTGCGGCGCGACGCCTAGCTCGACCAGGCCGGTTACAAAGGTGCGGCGCAAATCGTGCAGCCGCCAAGGTGTCGGGTCCCCCATCTTGGCGTCGAGGTCGGCCTTCGCCCGCGAGAACCCGGTCAGCGGGCCTTTCCCGGTCGCGGAGAAGACGTGCTCGCTCAGCTTCGGCACGGCGGCGATAATTTTTCGCGCCAGCGGCGGTAACGCCAATACGTGGGGGCGGTGATTCTTGGTCCGCTCGCCCGGGATCGTCCAAATCCCGTCTTCCGACAATTCGGCGCGGTGCATACCGGTTACTTCGTTAAGCCGCGCGCCGGTCAACAACAGTATTTTGAATACCGCGCCGTAGGCGGGCGAGACCGCATCGGTGGCGCGCCAAAAATCGCGCAGCTCGGCCGTACTTAATACCCGCTCGCGCGCCGGCGGCGCGCCGGGGTGCCACACGCCTATCGTCGGATTGGTCGTTACCCGGCGTTGCTGTAGCGCCCAACGAAATAAAACCGAGAGCGCGGCGTGCATCTTGCGGCCGCGGGCGGCGGACACGCCCTTATTGTGGCGCGGTAGCCCCGGAATGCCATTGCGGCGGGCGTCGTCAACAACAGCGTGAATGTCGTGGCTGTCGATTTCCGCCACCGGCTTGTCGGCCCAGGTCGCGACTAGGGAGCCCGGGATCACCTCTGGCGTCGCTACGGCGGGGTCGCCCTCGCGCGGCCAGCGGAGCCCAAGGAGCCGCGCGTCGCCGCGCCAACGCCTAGGGCGGTCGCCGTGCCGCGTCCTGTGGTCGACGAAGAACTCGCGGGCTGTTGCGCCGAAGGTGTTAGCGGCGCGGGTCTCGGCGGCGGCCGCGGCCCGGGCGCGACGCGCCATATAGTGCTCGACGACATCGACGCCGCGAGCGCGCTCGCGATCGATCCGGCTCGCTAGGGCTCGCGCTTGGAGCAGCGTCAACGCGCCGCCGAGTTCCGGCTCGTCGTTCGGCTCGCGCTCCGAAAAATCTACGCGGCCGAGAGTGAACTTCGCCGGTTTGCCGTCCGGACGGCGAAACCGCATCGCCCAAGATTTAGTGCCGCGCGGCTTCGGTTGGATGACCAAATAGAGATTGGTGCCGCTGTCGGGAATTTCGCGACGGCTCGTTTTAGCGGTGTAGTTGGCGACGGCGAGGGTCGTGAGCTTAGGCATTTGGGGTAACGCTGGGGTAACGGTATAGGGGCGTTATGCCCCCTAGCCGAGCGTTACTAACTTAAGCGCCTTTAGCGAGGAAAACTAGGGCTTTCAATAGCTTGGCGCTGGAAAAGACTTATTCTAAAGTAGCCTTAGTTAGGGTGCCGCCGCGTATTAGCAAACCGCCGCCTTCAGCCACTCGGCCACCTCTCCGATCTTCCGTTATCACTAGGCGCAGCCGGGACGGCAAGCAAGCCGGTTTCCGAAACGCGCCGGTGTGGTAAAGCTGTACATCGGAAACGGCCGCAATGCGTCAGCAAGTCTCCTCCACCCGACGGCATCAAACCCGAATTTGGCTCGCTGCGGCGCTGTTGTGCCTCGGCGCACTCGCGGCACATGCACAGGCCAAGTTCGTTGAACGCGAGGTCAAGGCGGCGCCGGGCCGCGATGCGCGCGTCGGCGTCTACACCGACATCAAACCGGATTGCACCTCGGGCCCGCTGCCGGCGATCAGGCTCGTTACGGCACCCGCGCACGGCGCCGTTAACGTCAAGCGCGGCACCTTGAAGGCCACCAATTTCAAGCAATGCCTGGCGACGGAGGTGCCAGCCTTCGTCGCGCTCTATCGCGGAGCGGCCGAGTTCAACGGCACCGACGAGTTCGTGCTGGAAATTACCTGGCCCGGAGGCCGCAAAGAGCTCCAGCACTTCCGGGTTAATGTCTCCGCACATCCGGGCGGCGGTCAGGGAATTTAGGGTGTGCGGCTGTCGCCGCAAAATCCGATCGGCTTCGCTAATGCGACATGAAGATCGGCAAGCTCATGCGGGTGAGCAGGTCGTAGGTGACACCGCCCAGCATCTTTTCCCACAGGCGTGGATGGCCGAAGGCGCCGGCAACCATCAAATCGGCTCCGCGCGCGTGGGCCTCGGCCAGCAGCTGATCGGCAATCGCACCGCGAGGAACATCTTCGACGCGAACCGCATCCGCGGTCGCGCCATGTCGCCGAAGGTGCTCCACCATCTGCTCCCCGGCCGGGCCCGCATGCGTGTCAATGAAACCGGTCGGATTGATCATGAGCACGGTGGTCCGCTCGGCGCGCTCGATCAGCGGCAGGGCATCGTTGAGCGCGCGCGCCGCAGGCCGGCTCGAGTTCCAGGCCACGGCGATATGGCGACCAAGCGTCGCGAATGATCCGTCGGCGGGAACAAATAACACCGGCCGTCCGCTGACAAACAAGAGTTGCTCAGAGAAGGTGTAACTGATGGACGTCGGTCCCTCCGGCTCATCCCGGCCCACAATGCAAAGATCGGCGTAACGCGCGTATTGGGGGACGACGACCGCGGCATCGCCGTCAATGCCCAGCAGTTCGGCCTGCAAACCGTGGTCTTGCTTCAGCTCGTCCAGGATTGCTTGCAGGCGTTCCGCGATGGCATCGATCGAGGCTTTGATACGTTCGTCGAGCCGGTGCAGTCCTTCGGCGGAGACCAGTCCAAGTTCGGCCGCCTTGCGCCGGTCCAATTGGGCCCGGCTCCATTCTCTCGCGTACAGTGCCGTCAAGCGGCTGCCGTGGCGGATGGCGAGATCGGCTGCCAACCGCAGACGCACGAGCGAAGCGTCGGTTTGATCGACATAGACGAGCAGGTCCTTTAATGCCATGACGCCTCTTGCGGGCCGAGCTGACGATCAAATGTGGTCCCGCTTCAGTTCTCGTGCCGTGTCGCGATGTTGATGTTCGCTAAGGTTTCGATTGCGGCGCCACCGCCAAGTCCTCGCTCTCCGCTTTGCCCGACTGCTCCTTGTTGCTGCCGCCGCTCGACTGCTGACCGGCGATGCGCACCGTATCCCCGGCCGAAAGCGAGTCCGGTGGACTGTTCACGACGCGATCGGTCAGTGACAGCCCCTTGAGAACTTCGACTTCGGTGCCGAGATTGCGGCCGAGCGTGATCGGCTTCAACTCGATCTTGTTGTCCGGGCCGATGGTGGCGACTTGCAACCCGTTCTCGCGAAAGATCAATGCGCTTGTCGGCAGCCGGACTAAGTGCGGATTGCTCGGCAGCTCGAAACGCACCTGCGCGTAAGCGCCCGGCTGCAGCAGACCGTCCGGGTTGGCGGCATGCAGTTCCACAAGCAGGGTGCGTGCGGTTTCGTTGATGGCGTTGGAGGTGGTGGCGACTGTCGCCTTGAACGTCGTGTCGGGATGTTGCGGCAGACTGAGAGTGGCGGTCAATCCCGGTTTGATGCCGGCGCTCAATTGCTGCGGGACTTGCACGTAGACCCGCATCTCGTGGATGTCCGCGACGCGGAACAGTTCCGGCCCATTGCCGCCGCCGGTTCCACTCCCGGCATTGATGAGAGCGCCAATGTCGGTTTCCCGCGCCGTGACGACGCCGTCGAAGGGCGCCGTGATCCTCTTGTAATCTTCCAGCACCTGCAGGCGATCGACGTCGCCCTGGTCGGCCGCCACCTCCGCCTGGGCGGCGTTCAGCCGGGCGATGGCGGTATTGTAGTCAGCTTGCTTGCTTTCCTGCTCCTGGGCGGAGACGACGCCTTTCGGTGATTCCTGCCAGCGCTGATTGGTGGTCTCTGCGAATACCCGTTCGGCCTCTCTGACCTTGACGCCGGCTTTGGCCGAATTGAGCTTGGCTCGGGAGGCGGCGAGTTGCGCATCGAGATCCGGAGCGTCGATTTCGGCGAGGAGATCGCCCTTTTTCACGTGGGCGCCGTAATCGAAATACCAGTTCTTCAGATAACCGCTGACGCGGGCAAAGATCGGCGCTTCGTACCAGGCTTGAACGGTGCCGGGCAGCGTCAGGTGCTGGACCGCGGCGCCTTGCCGTGGCGAGATCACCGCTACGGTCGGAATTGCCTGCTCCTGCGTCCACTGTTTGACTTCCTCCTCGTGAGTGCGCCGCTGCAGAATCCCGAATACCGCGATGACAATTGCGGCGGCCACCGCGACCAGCGCGATCGATCGCAAGTTTCGTGGCGGCGGTGCCGTTGCCGCATCCTGATGGAGCCGGTGATCTTCTGAGTCCATAAGTGCTCGCGTTTAGACGGGTGCTGCGGCGTTCGCAGCGCCCGGCGAAGCTTCACGACGCCGATCCTGCCGGGAATGCAAGACCGCGAAAACGGTTGGGACGAAGAACAGCGTCGCCACGGTTGCGACCAAAAGGCCGCCAATGACCGCGCGGCCGAGCGGCGCATTCTGCTCGCCGCCTTCGCCCAAAGCAAATGCCATCGGCAGCATTCCGATGATCATGGCAAGCGCCGTCATCAGCACCGGGCGAAGCCGCGTAAAGCCGGCCTCGAGCGCCGCCGACGCCGCGTCCAATCCCACCGTCAGGCCTTCACGGGCAAAACTGACGAGCAGAATACTGTTCGCGGTGGCAATGCCCATGCACATGATAGCGCCGGTGAGCGCGGGGACCGACAGGGTCGTGCCGGTCATGAACAACATCCAGACGATTCCGGCGAGCGCGCCAGGCAACGCCGTAATGATGATGAAAGGATCGACCCACGATTGGAAATTGACCACGATCACCAGATAGATCAACAGGATGGCACCGGCCAGCCCGAAGTAAAGCTGGCTGTAGGCGCTGGTCATGGTGCGAACCTGACCTCTCAGCACGACGTAGGAGCCGCGCGGTACATCTTTGCGGGTCTCCTGAAGGACGCGATCGATGTCTCCGGAGACCGCGCCGAGATCACGACCCTGGACGGCGCCATAGATGTCGACGACCGGCTGCACATTGTAGTGGGACACGACGCCAGGGCTCGGCCCGGGCGTGATCTGCGCCAGGCCGCCCAGATATTGCGGCGTCTCAGTTCCTGCCGAGGTAATCGGCACGTTGACCAGGTCCGATATCGAGTCGATGCGATATTGCGGCATCTGTGCGACGATCGGATATGAAACGCCGTTCTCGTTGTTCAGCCAGAAATTCGGATGCACCTGGGCGCTTCCCGAGAGCGTAACCAGGAGACTGTTGGCGATGTCGCGCTGGCTCAGGCCGACTTCGCTGGCGAACGTTCGATCGACGTTCACGTTGATCTGCGGATAGTTGAACACCTGCTGGATGCGCAAGTCGGCGATGCCGGAAATCAAGCGGATGCGCTTGAGCAAGTCCGTAGCATAGGCGTAATTGGCCTTTTGGTCATGGCCGATGACCTGCACATCGATCGGCGCCGGCAGGCCGAAATTGAGGATTTGCGAGACGATGTCGGCCGGCAGGAAGGAAAATGTGGCGCCTGGGAATTGCTTTGGCAAAATGGTCCGCAGCTGCTTGATAAAAGTCTCGGTCGAAGCGTGACCCTCCTTGAGGCTGATCAAGGTGTCGCCGTCCTCGGGACCGATCGTTCCGGTGTTTTGGTAGGCCATGTTGATGCCGGAAAACGGCAGCCCGATGTTGTCGACGATGTTGTCGAGTTGCTCGGGCGGGATCGTCTGGCGGACGGTTTGCTCGATACGGTCGAACAGGCGCGCGGTTTCCTCGATGCGGGTACCGGCCTGGCCGCGGACGTGCATCAGAATCTGTCCGGAATCGACTGCCGGAAAGAAGTTCTCGCCGAGGAATGGCCAAAGTCCGAACGACAGGAGCACGCAAGCGAGAAAAGCGGCGATGAAAGTCTTTGGATGACCGAGCGCGAGCAGCAAAAGCGATCGATAACGGTCTCGGATGCGCTCAAACCGCCGATCAAATGCCAGCTGAAAGCGCCTGAGAGGGTTGCGCCAGCGGGTTGGCGGTGGCTCGCCATGGCCGGCGACGGCGTGCTCGCCGGCCATCAGATAATTGGCCATGGTCGGGACCAGTGTGCGCGACAGGATGAACGAGCCGACGAGAGCAAAGACCACGGCTTCCGCCAGCGGCCGGAACAGATAGCCGGCGACGCCGCCAAGCTGGAACATCGGCACGAACACGATGCACAGGCACAACAGCGTCACGAAAGCCGGAATAACGATCTGTTGTGCTCCGTCGAGGATTGCCGTTTCGATCTCTTTGCCCTGTTCCAGATGATAGTTGATGTTTTCGATGGTGACGGTTCCGTCGTCGACCAGGATGCCGACGGCAAGAGCAAGGCCTCCCAAAGTCATCACATTGATGGTTTCGCCCAGCCACGACAGGGCTGTGAGTGAAAAAAGTATGGCGAGTGGGATCTCGATCAGGATGATGACCGTGGAGCGCCAACTGCCAAGGAAGATCAGGATCATGAAGCCGACCAAAGCGGCCGCCAGCGCCGCCTCACGGATGACGCCAAAGACGGCCGCTTTGACAAAAATCGACTGGTCGCCGACGGCATGCAGGTTGAGGCTGGTCGGCAGACTTTCTTCAATACGCGGCAGCAGCGATTTGACGCCTTCGATGACGCTGAGCGTCGACGCCGCACCGGCCTTGAGAATGGTCATCAGCACCGCTCGCGATCCGTTGACGCGAACGAGGTTGGTCTGCGGCGGCGAGCCTTGGTGCACGTAAGCTACGTCGTGGAGGAAAATGACCGTGCCATTGACCTTCTTCACCGGGAGGTCGTTGATCTTCTCAAGCACTACCGGGCTCGCATTGAGTGCTACGTTCCAGTCGAACTTGCCGACCTTCTCGTCGCCTGCGGGCAAGATCAGGTTCTGTACCGTGATGGTGTTGACGACATCGTCGGCCGACACGTTATGGGCCTGCATGGCCTGCTGATCGAGATCGACCTGCACCTGCAGAATCTTGCCGCCATAGGGCGATGGCACCGCGGCGCCGGCGACGGTCGAGAGCTGCGGCCTGATGAAATTCTGGCCGAAATCGAAGAGCTGCATCTGCGGCAGCTTTTTGCTCGATAGCGCCAGCTGCAGGATGGGCACGCTGGTAGCGTTGTAGCTCAGCACGTAAGGCGGCGTTATGCCCGGCGGCAACAGCTTAAGCACCGTTTGCGAGGCTGCCGTCACCTGCGCCAAAGCCGCAGCAATATCCACGTTCTTTCGAAAGAAGATCTTTACGACGCCGTAGCCCGTCAACGACTGCGATTCGATGTGCTCGATGTCGGCGACCTGTGCGGTCAGATAACGTTCGTAGAAGTAGATGACCCGGCCGGACATATCGTTTGGCAGCAGGCCATTGTAGGTCCACACCACGCTGACCACCGGAATATTAATATTGGGAAAGATGTCGGTCGGAGTGAGCAGTGCGGCGCGGACGCCGAAAATCGCGATCACGATGGCGAGTACGATGAATGTGTAAGGACGCTTGAGCGCGGTAACGACGATCCACACGGCAGCGATCTCCTAATGATGCCGCAACCGGCGCGCCCCGCGATGTCGGACGCTGAGCACAGTCGGAACAAGGAACAAAGTCGCCAGCGCTGCCACAGTCAGGCCGCCGATAACGGCGCGGCCCGGCAGCTCGTTCTGCTCGCCGCCCTCACCGAGCGCGAACGCCATCGGCACCATGGCGACGATCATGGCAAGCGCCGTAACGAGTGCCGGGCGAAACTGCGTAACGCCGCACTCCGGCGCCGCCGTGCGTGCCGGCGATTCGATCTCGCGGTCACGGCACCGGCGCACCCGCTCGGACCCAACGCCAAAATATGGCCCTTCAGGCAGGACTTTAGCGGCGACAAGACGCATTCAACGTGAAGCTCCCGGAGACAGTTGAAGCCCAGATCGGACCGGGGTCCGCGGGCTCAGCTTCCTCAGTTTCGTCGCTCCCCGTTTCGCGCGAATTGCAGCCACTCCGGCAATCGAAGCTGGTGCCTCGCGCGGAGGACAATGCGCGACACTCTATTCGCTGACAAGCGCGATTTAAGCTCTCAAGTGCGCGCATCGGTCGCGTCGACTTTTAGGAGAAACTGCGCGCTCGGGCGGTCACGCCGACACCGCTTCCTTATATCCCGGCGGATCGAACCGAATCGCCTATTTTATCAGAACGAAGGCGACCGCTCAGGCTAGCAGACCGCAGGCCTGACCCGGTTAGCCGCGGGCTGCAGGTGGCGACGAGCTGTATTCGCCGGTGCTCGCGCCTGCAGGCGAACCGGCCTCCAAGGATCGCCGCCACCAAGGATCGCCGCCACCAAGGGCGCTTATGAGCGTAGACACTACGTCGCTGCGTGTTGCTGAGATGTCACATACCCACGCATCGACGCGCCATCCCCAGCCGGCCTGTTGACAAGGTAGTGCCGGGAACTGATGGTATCGCTATATCTTTTTGTATACAGCGCGCGGCTGTGCTACAGGGCGGGGGTCATCGTGAAAAAACAGGCAAACGACGGGCAGAGTCTGCGCCCGAATCAGACTGGTGCGGGCGTGAGGAAATGCGTGATAGGTGGCAGCTTGGGTTGTGCCATCGCGGCCTTGGCGTTGGCGCCATTTGCCGCCCAGGCCGATCCGCTTGATCCCACTTTTGTCAACCAGTGGATGGCGATGGCGACGGCGACCCAGGCTGCGCAACCGCACTGGATGACTCCCCTCGTGACGGTCACGCCGCGCCTTGAGCAAGAGCTGCGTTGGGACTTTTACGATCAGCAAAACGGGACCGGCAGCCAGGGCAATGGCCAACACATTTATAACTACGGCGGCCCCGGCGGCATGAGGGCCGAGTTCATTCCCAGCCCCGACACGGAATTGATCCTCGCCGCGCCGCCGGTCGCGACCGCGTGGGGACCAAAAGGCGCCGCTCAAGGGATGGGCGATTGGCCGGCGTTTTTGGTGAAATACCGCTTTGCTGCCGCCAACGAGCAAAACGGCAATTACATCGTTACCGCGTTCTTCCAGATGTCGGATCCGTCCGGCACGGGCGCTGGCATCTCAAACAACGTCCTGGTCGCAGCGCCCACTCTGGCGTTCGGCAAGGGCTGGGGTGGTTTCGACTTCATAATGACGCTGAGTCAGCAATATCCGGTCGCCTCGATCGGTACGCCGCCCAAGACCGGCACCACAGTGGGCAATTTCGGCGATCCGTTCCTTTGGAACACCACTTTCCAGTATCACTTCTTGCAATATTTCTGGCCGGAGCTGGAGGTCAATTACGAATTTTGGCCGAACGGCACCCATTCGGGCCTCAGCCAGGTGCTGCTCACGCCCGGCATCATCTTCGGCCGCTTTCCGCTCGGACCACCTCGTCAAAACCTGATCTTTGGCGTCGGTTATCAGTTCGCGGTGACCAACAATCCGGTCGTGCAGAATAACGTGGTTGCGACCGTCCGCGTCACGTTCTAGTGGCCTGAGCCGAGGTCCGGCAAATCGCGGACTTCGTACAAGGGTTAGAAGTGTTGCCATTGAGCCGCTACTGTCTTTTTTCGGGGCAGTAGCGGCTTACGGTCGCTTGCGCGCGTTATCGAAACCGACCATTCTGGACCGAGGGGATGCCATTTGCAGGCGGAAACTGGACGTTTCGCGTCGGCGCTGCTGATGGTTGACGATCATTGCACTTAGTCGTCGTTGCTTCGGTAGTTGGAGTGCATCCGTCTCGTGCCGGCGCTAGCCAAGTTTCCGCGTCCACAACGGGGCCGCCAACGAGGGCGCGCAACGAGCTTCCGCGTCGTTGTGTTGAGCAGTATCGCCTCCGTCGCTTTGGCTTCGTGCGCCGTCGGGCCTGATTACGCGCCGCCGCAAGCGCCGATGCCGGCCGGTTTCGCAGTCGCCGGCGCCACATCTCAACACGCAGCGGCTGACCGTCGTGTCGCCGATACTACGCAATGGTGGCGCACGCTGCATGACCGGGAGCTTGATTCGCTGATCGATCGCGCCATCGCCGCGAGCCCGACTCTTGAAATCGCTTTGGATCGCCTGCAGCAAGCGCGCGCACAAGAATTCGTTGTCATTGGTTCGGCGTTGCCAATGTTGGGGGCGAGTGAAGGCGGAGCCATTGGCACCGGAACCGATTTGGGCCGCGGGCGCGCGAGTCAAACGCTGGTCTCCGCCGAGAACGGCAATTTTGGGCAAATTACCAATCTCGTCGGTTTCGAAGCCGCCTGGGAAGTCGATGTGTTCGGCAAATTTCGGCGCGCGATCGAGGCAGCGCAGTACGACGTTGAAGCCGCGATTGCGGCGCGCAACGTGGTGCTGATTTCGCTCGTTGCCGACGTAACCCGCGCGTATCTCGATCTGCGCGCTTTGCAGATGCGGCTCGCGTTGCTCCGAAAACAAATCGGAGTTGTGCAGAAGTATGTCGACTTCGTACAAGAGCGATTCAGCCGGGGCATCACCAATGAGTTGGACGTCACGCTTGCGCAACGTCAACTGGCGCAGTTGCAGGCCCAGATTGAGCCGCTGATCGCCCGGATTAATGCCGCGCGTTATGTGATTGCCGTTCTGATCGGAGAATTTCCCGAAAGTTTGGGCCAGGAGCTGACAAGGCCGGGAATGCTTCCTGCGCTTCCCGGGCGGATTCGTTCCGGTCTGCCGATCGACCTGCTGCGGCGGCGTCCCGACATTGCCGAGGCGGAACGCCAATTGGCGAGCGCCAACGCTCTCATCGGCGTCGCGACCGCCGGCCTGTTTCCCCAAGTGGCCGTCACCGCTTCTTACGGCGCGCAGCAAGGACCGAACCTCACCCAAACACCGATCAATCCGATATGGTCGGTCGGGCCTGCGCTCGCTGCGCCGCTGTTGGATTTTGGCCGGCTCGACGCGTTTGTGGAGAAAGCCGACTATCGCAGCCGCGAGCTTTTATTCAACTACAAACAAACGGTGCTCAACGCCGTGCGCGAAGTGGACACTGCCGTCGATGCCTATAGCGCGCAGCAGGCTCAGTTACGCCATCTCGCCGACGCTATGACCGCTGCCAGGCGCGCGGTAAAGCTTGCGACCGAGCGGTTCGATCGGGGCCTGATCGATTCACTTAACGTCATCGACGCGCAGCGGCAGGAATTTGCCATCGAGCAAGAATACATATCGGCGCAGCAAATTGCCGCAGAGCAGCTGGTAACGCTCTACAGATCGCTCGGCGGCGGCTGGGAGGACTATCAGATCTTTCCGCCGATCCGGCTGCCGCTGCCGGCTGTCGCCGCCGCGTTCAAGAGCCTGCTGGCGCCGAACGCCGGGCCGTAGACCAGCGTGCAAGGCAAGCGCGCTGTGATGTGAGCTGGTGATGTGAGATTGGTCCGACCGAAAATCGATCAGACGACTGGTCGGGTCCAGCAAATAATTGAGCAGCTATCTTGGATTTGGATACGTGGAGGCTGCAGCATTATTGGCGGCCGGAGACAAGGGCACGCCGGCAGGAGCAGGGTCGGTCGAAGCGGACGCGCGCTCATATGAGCCCGGCGGAGCCCGCACGGCCGGCATCGAATCTTGCTCCGGTGGATCGCGAAACATGGCGAGAAATTCGGCATATGAATTCGTCAAGGAGCCGAGCGTCACCGTTCCTCGTTCGGTGGCTGGAGCCGCAGCAACCGGAGCCGCAGCAACCGGAGCCGCAGGAGCGATCGGCATTGGCGGATCCGAAATTGCCGACGACGGGTTTGGAGGCGGCGACACGGCAGCGGTCTGGTAGGGACTAGGGGAATTGGCAGCGGTCGAGGAAGACGGGGAAGAGAAGGAGGAACACGCGACCAACGCCGGCAATACGGCAAAGCACGTCAGCGCAAAGCCGGCCCGTCTCCCCATATGGACAACACGCGTCCACTCGAGCATTCCGCGGTGCCCCCTCTGCTGTGCCATGGCCGAGTTATAGCCATTGCATGATGCCGTCCTCAAGACCTGGCCGCACCGAAAGACCAAGTGCAGCAGCTCGCTTCACCTGTCAGCTGCTGTTCCGCCGATCCGGCAGCACCACCGCAGCTGCTGAAGCCTTTTGTCGCCATGCAGCTATAGCGAAAATTTGATGTCGGAGAAGGCAATGAAGTCGTCGCCGAAGAGGCTTATCTGAAGGGGCGTATCGAGGCGCCCCGTTGGCGCGACTGCATGCGCTATGATCGGACTACTATATGCCCAAAAGCCGCTCGGATTGGTCCCGACCGCTGCCAACCCGCCATCAAAAAAGGAGTGTCTCATGAAGCGAACATTCCACGGACTATTGGCGGGCAGCTTCCTCCTGACCAATGCAGCCTTTGCTGGTGAGCCAGCACTTGTCGACAGCAATGGCCATCCAGTCGCGTTTGATACAACTGCCAAACTGCAAGAGCAGTGGAACGCTTATGTCAAAGTCCACGGCATAAAGAGGGCCGGCTATATCTACACGCCGTACAGTACAAAATTCGGCCGCGGTGGAATCCATTGCGACGATACGGGTAATAATGTTTCACCGGCGTGTGACGTCGACGACATTACTATTTTCGGCGGCAACTAAGGCAGATCGAGGCTAAGAGGGACTAATACGAGTCAGAGCTTGGAATTGGGGGCACATTCCGAACCGTCGGGAGTTTTGACGATGACCATGTCGCCCAAGGTCCACTCCACGTTCATCGCGCTCGTTGCGAGTTTCGGGTTTGCTTTCGTCGCCGTTTCGGTTGGAGCGTTTCCTGCCACGGCTGCAAGCCGCGACAAGCACCACCAAGCGGCCGCGCAGCACCGCGTCCATCACGTCAACACGGCAAATCGCGAGTATTGGTTCGATCCCCGCAACCCCGAGGGTCGCGGTTACGTCGTTCCGCCCGACGCCATCCGCGGGCCCGGCTATGTGTTTGTCCCGGGAGTAGGCATCCTCGGTGAATCATGCGACTTGCCGACGAGCGCATGTCCGAACGAGTACCGCGACGTCCAGTAAACCTCGCGGCTTCCACCGCACCGGACAAAATTCGCGCTGGGTAGACCGCCGTTCATTTCCGAAACCATTGAATTCGTCTTTGAGCCTTCGGCAGGCCGGCCTGTTGCCTTAATGCCACGGAGCCGACCGATTTTGTCCCGATGCGCGGCTAAATCGTGGCGGCGGAACCGACTGTCATCCAGCCGTCATGCGGCAAAAATACACCGGTGCGGGGTTAACCGCTGCTTAATTTCCAAAACACCCACAGAGGTTGGAGGGGGCTAAATGGTCGTGAAACGAAGAGCGGGTCTGCTGGCCGGTACGGTGATCGGAGCGTCGTTTCTGATCGCCGCTCCCGCCTTTGCCCAGGATGCGCAGACCCAGAAATTACAGAACCAGATCAATGCCTTGCAGCAGCAGCTGCAAAGCCTTCAAGGGCAGGTTACGCAGACCAAGCAGCAGGCGCAGGCCGCTGAGCATGCGGTACAGAATCTCCCGGCCGGCATCTATGATGCGGCGCCCAGAGCAGCGCCTATGGTCACGAAAGGGCCGCCTTCCTGGCTCGGCGGAATCCATATCTCGCTGGCCGGTTCGTTCATCGCAATGGAAGGTGCGTGGCGGCAACGGAACGAACTGTCCTCGGGAGCCAGCGACCCGGCTTTCAGTGCACTGCCGTTCTCGAATACACCGCTGTACAATGAGAACGAAACGCGGTTCAGCGCACAGCAGAGCCGCATTACGCTGACGGCCAAGGGCGATATCGATCCCACCCAGCACCTGCTGGCTCATTACGAGATGGACTGGCTCGGCGCCGGCGTCACGGCCAACTCGCGTGAAAGCAACAGCTATAATCTTCGTGTTCGCCAGCTGTTCTTTGAATACGAAAACGACAATTACCATTTCCACTTTAAAGCGGGCCAGCAATGGAGCCTTCTGACCCAAGAGCGCGTTGGAATGATGGAAGCGGAAAACACTCCGCTGACCATCGACGCGCAATACGTGGTGGGTTTCAACTGGGCGCGCCAACCATCGATCCGGTTCGTTGAAGACTGGAACAAGATCGCCTGGTTCGGCCTCTCGATCGAATCGCCACAGACTGCGCTCGGCGGAAGCTTGCCAGCCTCTGGGCCAACTTATCCTTTTGCCGTCAACGCGGCCAACAACTGCAACAATTCAGGGCTGCTGGACAGCGCAACTTACTGTTCCAACGACGTTGCTCCTGACTTCATAGAGAAGGTTGCGCTGGATCCGGGCTGGGGCCATTACGAAGCTTTCGCACTGGAGCGATGGTTCGCTGATTCAGTATCGCCATTCGTCAGCGCCGTCACACCAGCTTCCTATTCGACGCACACGACTTTCGGCTGGGACGTCGGTGGCTCCGTTCTGCTCCCGGTTGCACCCAAGATTCTAGACCTTCAGGGCAGCATCATGTACGGCGACGGCGGCGGCCGCTATGGCTCCAGTCAGTTAGCCGACGCTACTTACGGCTCCACCGGACCGCTGGCGGCGCTGCCGTATCTGTCAGCGATGGTAGGCTTCGTTGCTCATCCTCTGGCCGGTCTCGATCTCTATGGTTATGCCGGTCAGGAACAGTTGACCGCGAAGTCCTTCGGGACCGGCAGCAGTGGCTACGGCAACCCGCTCGCCAACAACGGCGGCTGCCTTGACGCCAACCCGGCCTATCCGAACAACCCCGGCGGAATCGGCGCAGGGTCGTTCAATTCGCCGATCGCCGGCTCGTCGTGTACAGCCAATGTGCAACGCACACAGGAACTCACGGTTGGCTTTTGGCAAGACGCCTATAAGGGTGAGCTCGGGCGGGTGCGGGTCGGCTTGCAATACGAGTATGTGCGGCTGCAAGCCTTCGCCGGATCGCCGACAGCCACTTCGACTGGCGGCGCGCCGTCAACTCCCAACCAGGGCCTGAACCCTAACAACAACATCGTCTTCTTCTCGCTTCGCTACTATCCCTTCAACTAGTCGAACGCGACGCAATGAGAGGCGCCGCCGGCATAGACCGGCGGCGCTTCGCTGTTCGGGCCGGGAAGCTCGGCAGATCGTCCTTCCCGAGTTGTGGGAAAAGTGCCAGTGGGTCTGAGCTATATTTGCAACACCAGGCGAGAAAGCGTCGCCCGGGCATGGAATCTCAAAAAATCCAGTGCAAATAGGGGTTTGGGTCGTTCACCTCATTCAACTGCGGCATCGACCGCGGATTCCCATGCGTGTATTATGAAAGAGGGACAGGTAGACAGAATCGCAGCCGCGCGCTCGTCATTGCGTGGGCATTTGGGGCTTATCTCTCGTCGGCGATCGGTCGGCCACGAGCGAGGGGAATACGGGTGCTAGTCAACAGGGCTTGCACGTTTTTGCTCGTTGCTTTCCTGGGCGCTTGCCTGACGCAAGTGGCTGGCGCTACCGATTTGACCAAGACCGACCTGAATAATTTCTCGGTGCCGCCACCGCCGCCGCAGAAGCCCGAGTGGGCGGGTTTCTATCTCAGAAACAATTCTGGCAGCGGTCCTGGCGGCACGTCGTGGACGATATCAGGACCCGCAAATGGATTTTCGGCCGCGGCCACGCCGTCGGTCAACGATACGTTCGGCTACAACTTCCAGTCCGGAAGTTTCGTATTCGGCCTCGAAGGCTCGCTCGCCGCTGCCAACTTCGACGGCAGGTTCACCAGCCCGTATCTTCCGTTAACCGGCGCGTGGACGCCGAACATGAACTGGCTCGGGACCGTCACCGGCCGTCTCGGCTATTCTTTTGGTCAGTGGCTGCCTTACGTCAAAGGTGGCTTTGCGGCGGCTGACGTCACATCGCCTGCCCAGGCCGCTCAGGTCGGCGGCTTTTCTCAAGGTAATCAACTTGGCGGCTGGACGGCCGGTGTCGGCCTCGAATATCAGATAACGCCGAAGTGGTCGTTGGGGCTTGAATATCTCTACACCGATCTCGGCAGCG
Source organism: uncultured Alphaproteobacteria bacterium (assembly GCA_963791955.1). Classification (GTDB taxonomy): domain Bacteria; phylum Pseudomonadota; class Alphaproteobacteria; order Rhizobiales; family Xanthobacteraceae; genus BOG-931. The sequence goes on along the minus strand of CAWBUO010000006.1, from coordinate 253,078 downwards.
GTGCGCCCAACGCGACAAACGGTTCACCGATTACCGGATCTCCCGAGATGTACTCGACGGCGCTGAAGAGCCAGAGCCTGCTCGGCCGTTTGAATTTCAAACCCGGCTGGTAACGCGCGGCAAATCAGCTCGCTCAATTTGCCTTTACGGCGCCTTGCCGTGCGCTTTCGCAACTCTCTACGAATCCGATAATGCGGCGTACCAGGTCGCCTTCGAGGAGCGGTGCGTGACCCTGCTCGGCGATCTCGATCAATTCCATTTGTTCACGCCGCGCGCGCATGGCGGCCACCGTTGCTGCAGAAAGAATGTCGGAATTCGCGCCGCGGATGACCAGCATCGGCACATTGCCGAGTGCGTCGAACTCGTGCCACAGCGACGGCATCGGAAGCTCGATGTCGATGCCGGCGAGCGCACGCACAATGCCAATATCGTAGGCCGGCTTCAGCGCCCCCTGTTTGAGATGCCAGGTGCGGCGCGCACCGGCCAGCCATTGCTCGTGGGTGAGGTTTGGAAACTGCGCGCTCAACAGCCGGCGAAGAATTTCGGCGCCTTCGTCGTAGCTGCGCGGGTGCGGCAATTTGCCAAGATAACCGCGCAGCCGCGCAACGCCTTTAGGCTCGGTAACTGGTCCAACATCGTGCAAAACGACGCCGGCGATGGCCGTCGGATGCACCGTCGCGAGCATCATGGTGAGAACGCCGCCGCGCGAACTTCCGACGAACATCGCAGGCCCGACGCCAAGCGCGATCAGAACACTCACGATGTCGGCGAGTTCGACGGTGCAATTGTAGTTGGAATGGTCGGCGTCATGTTCCGAATGGCCGCGGCCGCGCAAGTCGATCGCGATCACATGCCGTTGCGGCGGACCGGCCGCCATAGCCGGCGCCAGTTCGTCAAAATCGGCGGCCGTGCGGGCGAGACCCGGCAGACAGACAACCGACAGTCCCGGTGAGGAACGCGTCCCATATTCACGCACATGGATACGCAGCCCGTCATTCGCCGTGACAAACAGGCTCTTGCCGTGATCGTGCGCGCCGTGACTAGGGTCCGGCACCAGATGAGGGGAGGGCTTGTTCATCGCCTGTCCCAGTCGCCCTTTTGAACTCTCCCCGGCGGAGAGAGGTCATAAAAGCGACATTAACTGCGGGGTAGGCGAAGGCAACTGCTAAATGCGGCAGAAGTGAAGAATCAGCCACCACGCCGCATGTCGGCGTCGATCAGCAGCCGCGAATTATTGCTTAATCGCGCCCGATAGACCTGCATATTTTCCATCACCCGCTGGACGTAATTGCGCGTCTCCGAGAGTGGTATACGCTCAACCCAGTCGATCGGATCGACCTTGGGATCGCGGGGATCGCCGTATTTCGCGATCCACTCCCGCGCGCGGCCGGGCCCCGCATTGTAGGCGACGAAGGCAAGGATGTAGGAGCCGCGCCAGGAAGCAATATCGTTACCGAGTTCTGCGGTTCCCAATTGGGCATTGTAGGGAACGTCGGCCAGCAAACGGTGCTGGTTGAAAGCAACATTAAAACGTTTGGCCGTATCGCGGCCAGCGCCCGGCGTGACCTGCATGAGACCAAGCGCGTTGGCGCTGGAAATCACTCTGGGATTAAACGCGCTTTCCTGGCGCACGATCGAAAACACGACGCAACGTTCCACCGGCGGTCCGATCTGCTCGTAATTTGGCACGCCGAAGTCGGGAAACGCGTAATGTTCCAATGGCAAGCCGTGTCCGAGTGCGATCTTGCCGATCAGCAGCGCTGCCCGCGCGTCGTGGTGCTGGGCCGCAATCTCGCCGAGTGTTGCAAGCGCGTGCACGTCGGTTGCCTTGTCGGCAAATTCCGCTGCCATGACGGAGGCAAGTTCGCGCTCGTCGAGCGCATAAAGAATTTCAAAAGCGCGCGCGACTTCGAGGCGACGATGATCGGCGGACAGTTCGGGCGGACTGCGCAGACTGACCTCGCCGATACCGAGCCGCGCCCGTGCCAGCTGGCCGTAGTATGCGGTGGAATATTGGGCTGCCACCTCGTAGTGCGCGCGGGCCTCTTGCCCGCGTCCCAGCGCCTCGGCGGTGCGACCCTGCCAGTAATAGGAGCGGGCGATTGTGATCGGGTTGGCCGTGCCCTCGGCGACGCGGGCAAAATGGGCCATGGCCAGCGCCGGCTGGCCCAAAAAGCGCAACGCGATCCACCCGGCGGTGAATTGCTGCTCGGCGCGATGATTTTCAGTGACCGGCGTCGCGGCCCCGCTCGCCACTTCGTAGGCCGATCGCGCATCGCCAAGGTCGAGGAGCTTTCGCGCCAGGAGCCGGCGTTCGGCCCACCATTGATCGACGTCGCCGAGCCTTTGCGGGTCGCGCGGCGCACTCAGCATCAGTTGGGCCGCCTCCGCTATCCGTTCGGAGCGGCGTAGCCATTGAATGCGGCTGAGCAGGTAGCCGGCATCGTGCCGAGCCTCGCTCGGTATCTCGTCCAGCAGCGCCTTGGCCTTGCTCGATTTGGCGATGACCGCGGAACGCGCTTTGGCGATCGCGAGTTCAATGCTGCCAAGCCGGCTCGCCGCCCGCGCGCCGGCCTCCTGGTCCTCGACGTCGAAGCGCGTATCCATGCGCGCCTTGTCGTCGGCGGGCGTGATCAGGTCGGCGAAGATCTGCCGCGCCTGCGCCTCGACGTCAGCGGAAAACCCGTCCTTGCGCCAGGCTGCGCTCACCAGCGCCTGCGCTCCGGGGCGATCGCCTGCGGTCAGAAGAGCGCGCGCCAGCGCGAACCGGCCTTTGGCCGTCCGCGCCGGCTCATTGGCGAAAAAGGCCATGACCGTGCGCGGATCGAGCTGCTGCTGCCACAACGCGGCTTCGGCACGCCGCCGCAAAAACAAGATTCCCGGCCAACTGGGATTAGCCGCGATGAAGGCAGCATAGCGGGGGAAGTTGAGGTCGGCGTCGTCACTGCGCAGGATCACCCATTCAACCAGCTTGCGCGCGACCGGATCGTAGACTCTGCCCTCGACGCTGGTCGCCTCGTCGGGCCGGCCCTTTTGCGCGAGATCGATCGCCTGTTTGACCGCAGCGAGGTCGAGCGGCGAGGTGGTGGCGGAGGTGGCTGCCATCGCCAGCGGCGGGTTTGGCTGCAGAGCGGCGATTTTTGGAGCGGCCTGGGGAATACTTGCCGTGGCATTTCTGGAAGTCTCGGCGTCGCCGTGCCTCAGCAGCAGCCCGGAAGCGGGAATCGTCGTCGTCGCGGAACGTTCCGGCGCAAGCACCATCGGGGCGGCAGCAAGTGCGGACGACACGACACGCGCTGCGACCTTTGCTGCCCGCGGGCCGGCAATCGCGGGCCGGGGCCGCGGCAACGGAATATCGCCCTTCGGCGGCGCCGCGCTGGCCTCGCCGACGAGACTAGCGACCGCAGCACACGCGATAATGAGCCAAACAGCCTTCACCGGCACAAACCCTCCCGCCGCGGCGCCTGCCGTCAGCGATCGAAGGAAAAGTCTTCGGCCGCAGGATTAAAAAAACTCCTAAAGCCTCACAACCAGCCGCGACAATTGGCGAATCTCGCGGCAAAAGCAGGGCCGCCGGCATCTACCACACAAATGTTCCATAGGCTCGGTGAAACGACGGCCGCCGGCGGCGGAGCGGTGAGGGGCTTTAAAGGAACTCCGTGACCCGATATCTATTTGCGCTGGCAGCACCCGCGACCAGCGGCAATGCTTCCCGCCCGGGGTAATCAAGGATCGTGTCATGACCGCCAAGACGAGCTTTCGAGGCTCATTCACTGCGCTCGTCACGCCGTTCAACAACGGTTCGGTTGACGAGAAAACCTTCCGTGGGCTGGTCGATTGGCAGATCGCCGAGGGCACCAATGGGCTCGTCCCGGTGGGAACGACTGGAGAAAGCCCAACGCTGTCCCACGAGGAGCACAACGAAGTGGTCGAGTGGTGCGTCGAGCAGGCTAAGGGCCGCGTCCCGGTCGTCGCCGGCGCGGGCTCCAACTCCACGAGAGAAGCCATCGCGCTCGCCCAGCACGCCGAAGACGCCGGCGCCGACGCAGTGCTTGTGGTCACGCCGTATTACAACAAGCCGACTCAGGAAGGGCTTTATCAGCACTTCAAGGCGATCAATGACGCGATCGGCATTCCGATCATCATCTACAACATCCCGCCGCGGTCGGTGATCGACATGTCGGTCGATACCATGCAGCGTTTGTTCGAGCTGAAAAATATCGCAGGCGTCAAGGATGCGACCGCCAACCTGGTGCGCGTCTCGCAGCAGCGCGCCGCGATGGGTCCGGATTTCAATCAGCTCTCCGGCGAGGACGGGACCGCACTTGGCTTCAATGCACACGGCGGTCATGGCTGCATTTCGGTCACTTCCAACGTGGCGCCGCGCTTGTGTTCGGAGTTTCAGGCGTCGTGCCTCAAGGGCGACTATGCCGGCGCGCTGAAACTTCAGGACAAGCTGATGCCGCTGCACATGGCGCTGTTCATCGAAACCAGCCCCGCACCGGTCAAATATGCACTGTCGCTGCTCGGCAAGTGTGCCGATACGGTGCGTCTGCCCATGGTGCCTGTTGCCGACAAGACGCGCGCCGCGGTGCGCGAGGCCATGGTGCATGCCGGCCTGATCAACTGATGACACGCACATTCCCGCACGCGGGGATCGAACACTGGGTCTCCGCCGGGGCGGAGCCTGTTGGGTGCTGAAGCCTGCTTCACGGAGGCGTCGATGCTTGAGGAATTCAAGAAATTCGCGATGCGCGGCAACGTGGTCGATCTCGCCGTCGGCGTGATCATTGGTGCAGCGTTCGGTGCCATCGTCAATTCTCTGGTCGGCGATATCGTCATGCCGATCCTCGGCGCGATCACCGGCGGCCTCGACTTTTCCAACTATTTCCTGCCGCTCTCGTCCAAGGTGACTGCCGCAACATTGGCTGAGGCGAAGAAACAGGGCGCGGTGTTCGCCTATGGCAGTTTTCTCACCGTCGTCATCAACTTCATCATCATCGCGTTGGCGTTGTTCGCAGCCGTCAAAGGCATCAATCGTTTGCAAAAGCCGGAAACGCCGGCGCCTACTGGGCCTTCCAAAGAGGTGCAGTTGTTGACCGAAATCCGCGACGTGTTGAAAACGCGCTGAGGCCGGGACGGCGGCATGGCGACCATAGCCGAGCGGAAACTGCGGGTCGTCGCCGACAATCGCAAAGCGCGCTTCAACTACTTTATCGACGAGACCATGGAGGCCGGCGTCGCTCTGACCGGCACCGAGGTCAAATCGCTGCGTCAGGGCAAGGCTACCATTGCTGAGTCCTATGCGGATGCCCGCGGCGGCGAGATCTGGCTCATCAACTCGAACATTCCCGAATATCTGCAGGCGAACCGCTTCAATCACACGCCGAAGCGGCCGCGCAAGCTGTTGCTGCACCGCCGGCAGATCAACAAGCTTATTGGTGCGGTTGAACGCGAGGGCATGACGCTGGTACCGCTCAAGCTCTATTTTAATGAGAAGGGCCGTGCCAAAGTCGAGCTTGCTTTGGCGCGGGGCAAAAAGCTCTACGACAAACGCGATACCGAGAAGAAGCGCTCCTGGGAACGCGAGCGCGGGCGGCTGCTGCGGCAGAAGGGCTAAGGACAATGCTCCCGGTAACGCTCGACCATTGCGTCATACACGTCACCGACTGGGAGCGCTCGAATACCTTCTATACGAAGGTGCTCGGCGCCGAATTGATAACGCGGCCGGTCGGCTACGCCTATCGCTTCGGCGACCGCCAGCTCAACGTGCATGGGCCGGGCGTCGCGCCCGCCGAGGTCGCGCGATTTCCGGTCGCTCCAGGTAACAGCGATCTGTGCTTCGAATGGAATGGCCCGATCGCCGAGGCAATCGCGCATCTCCAACGCTGCGGTATCGCCATCGAAGCCGGACCGATGCAGCGGTTCGGCGCCAAGGGGGCCGGTACCAGCGTCTATTTTCGCGACCCCGACGGGTCGCTGATGGAGTTCATGTCTTACGTCGGAGCGCAGCCGATGAGGGAAGCACCCGGCAAGCACGATCCGACCTTTCTGCCCTCCGACATTCCGGTGCCGCAAGACGACGGTGGGGCAAACCACCTCACCGGGATGAAACTCCCGGATCTGCCGCTGCCGGCGACGCGCGGCGGGGCCTTCAATCTGTCGATCATCGCCGGCCGCACTGTTCTTTATATTTACCCGCGCACCGGCGTGCCCGGGGTCGAACTGCCGCCCGGATGGGACGATATCCCCGGCGCGCGCGGCTGCACGCCGCAATCCTGCGGCTTTCGCGACCATTTTGCCGAACTCAAAGAGCTGGGCGTCGATCACGTCTTCGGCCTGTCGACGCAGGATACCGACTATCAGCGCGAGGCTGCCGAGCGGCTGCACCTGCCGTTCCCGATCCTGTCCGACGCAGAACTGAAATTTACCGGCGCGCTGAAATTGCCGACGTTCTCGACCGCGGGCATGACGCTGCTCAAGCGCGTGGCGCTCGTGGTCGACGATGCAGTCATCAGCAAGGTGTTTTATCCGGTGTTTCCGCCAGACAAGAACGCCGCCGAAGTCGTCGCCTGGTTGCGCAGCGGCCGGTAATTCTCTGCGAAATATCGGGTGATGAAGTCGTTGAAGACTTTCACTTTCGCCGAGAGTTGTTTGCTCACCGGAAAGACCGCGTAGATCGTTGCTTCGGGCAATTGGTGGCTCGGCAGTACCGGGATGAGGCGGCCGGCTTCAATATCGTCGCGGAAAAAATCGGCGGGGCCATAGGCAATGCCAAGCCCCCGCACGGCAGCGGTCCGCAGCACCGGGCGGTGACTGGTGACCATCGGCCCGCTTACTTTCACCACGCGCTCGCCGTCACTTCCGATGAAGTGCCATTCGTCCGGCACTTCCAGATAGCTGTAGCTAAGGCAGGCGTGCTGGGTGAGGTCTTCCGGCCGATGCGGCTTGCCGCGCCGCGCCAGATAGTCGGGTGCTGCGCAAAGAACGCGCTGTGACGAGTAAAGCTTGCGGACGATCAGGCTGGATGATGCTCCGCGCGGCATGCCAACGCTGATGGCGACGTCGTAGCCGCCTTCGATCGGATCGGTAAGACGGTCGTTCAGCGTGAGATTGATGCGCAGCTGCGGGTAAGCGAAAAGAAAATCGGTGATCGCGGTACCGATTTCTGTGAGACCAAAATTGGTCGGCGCGATCACGCGCAGCTCGCCGCGCGGCTCGTTATGAAGTTCGCCCGCTGTGCGTTCGGCGTCCTCAAGGTCGGCAAGGATGCGCCGGCATTGTTCATAGAAGGCCCGTCCGGCGGCGGTTACGCTGACGCGCCGCGTGGTGCGATCGAGCAGCCGGGCGCCCAGGCGTTGCTCGAGCTGCAGTACATGCTTGCTGGTCGCCGCGCGCGAAAGGCCGAGCCGTTCGGCGGCCCGGGTAAAGCCGCCGCCCTCGATGACGGCGGCAAAAACTCTCGCGTTTTCAAAGCGATCCATGTGGCGAACCTGATTGTCAATAAATAATTGACAATCTATTTCGTAGCTATGGGATTATCAAATCAATTCGCCCGCGTAGTGTGCATGCAGCGGCGCTGTGCCGAGACAATAACGAGCGAACGGAGGAGCCCATGTCGAGATTCATCGTCGCCCCGCATTTTCGCCTCCAGGAATGGGTTGCCGAGGAAAAGGACTACTTCGCCGCCGAAGGTCTCGCCTACGAATTCCGCGAGACTATGGATTCCAGCTCCGCCAGCAGCCATCACCTCGGCACCAAGGTCGGCGCCTATCAAACATTCGAAGCCGGGCGCACCTGCAATGTCAGCGGCGCTTGTCACTGGACCGTGAACGTTGCCGCCTCCAACGGCCACGGCAAGCTCTATGCCGATTGCTATTCGGTTTCGCCATGCGGGGTGTTCGTGCCTGCTGACTCAGCGGTGAAAACGCCAGCGGATCTCGCCAATGTTCCGATCTCGGTCGGCTATCAGTCCGGCAGTCACTACGCCACCATTCAGGGGCTCGAGCAGTATCTGAAGCCCGACGCGATCAAGCTGTCGTTCAACGACGGCATGCTGTTCAGCCGCATGGAAATGCTGATCGACGGCAAGGTGCCGGCGGCGTCGCTGTTCAGCGGTCCGTACTATTTCGCCGAGCAGCTCGGCTTTCGCAAAATCATCGACACTACGTTCATGATTGCCGCCATGGTTACCGGCACGCCGGACCCGGAGGATGTTCGCAAATATTTTCGGGCCTTGCGCCGCGCGCAGCGCGACATCGATCTGCGGCCGGAGCTTTACACTCACTATTACAAGAAGGAGTTCCCGGTCCGCTTCCACCAGCAGATGGATACGAGGCGCTGGGGACCGGGCGAACGGCTGGTGTTTGAGCCGTATTCGAAACAGACGTTCGAAGAGTCATTTGAGTGGATCGAACGGCACGGTATTTTCCCGCCGGGCGAAATGGGCAGCGGAAAATACGAAACCTCGATCTTTGCGTAGGCAAGCGCAAATCGCGCGAGAAAATGTCGGCTTACTTGGCGTCAAGGTACTTGCGCACCTGAGCAAACACGTCGCGAAACATCTGCGGCGTCAGGACACCGGTATTGGTGTTGTAGCGCGAGCAGTGATAGCTGTCGAATAGCGTAATTTCGCCCATCGGATGCACCCAGCCATGGGTGAATGGGTAGTTGCGCTGCTTCGCGCTCTGTGCCGCGATGAATGTTACGTGCGCGATGCGGCCAAGCGTGACGATGGCACGAAGCCTGGTCATTTCCTTGATCGTCGCGATCAAAAAATCGCGGCAGGTCTTGATCTCCTGCGGCGTTGGCTTGTTTTCCGGCGGCACACAGCGCACGGCATTGGTGATGCGGCAATCCACCAGCGTCATGCCGTCGTCCGGGCGAGCCTCATAGTTGCCTTGGGCGAAGCCGAAATCCTTCAGCGTGGCGTAGAGGAGATCGCCGGCGTAGTCGCCGGTGAACGGCCGCCCGGTGCGGTTGGCGCCGCGTAACCCCGGCGCCAGTCCGACGATGAGGAGGCGCGCGTCGATCGGGCCGAATGAAGGAACCGGGGCGTTGAACCAGTCCGGTTCGCTTCGCCGCCAGGCCTCGCGAAAGGCGACCAGACGCGGACAGCGCGGACAATCGCGGCCGGGTTTGCCGCTCGCGGGCGCCATCGCGGCAGTGCGCCTTGTCTGCTTATTCCTCGTCGAATTCGTCTTCGACTTCGACCTCGGCGCGTGCAGCGCCGGTGCTGCGCTGGAGGAATTGTGGGGTATGACGCTGTTCGCGCGGCTCGCGGGCCGGGCGGTCCGTTGGATCGCGGCCAATCTTGTTTTGCAGCTCGAGGATATCGACGAACTGGTCAGCTTGCCGGCGCAGTTCGTCGGCGACCATTGGCGGCTGGGTCGATATGGTCGACACGACGATAACCCGCACGCCGCGCCGCTGCACGGCCTCGACCAGCGAGCGGAAGTCGCCGTCGCCCGAGAACAGCACCATCTGGTCGATGTGCGGCGCGAGTTCCATGGCATCGACTGCAAGCTCGATGTCCATGTTGCCCTTCACCTTGCGTCGGCCGGTCTGATCGACAAATTCCTTCGTCGCCTTGGTAACGACGGTGTAGCCGTTATAGTCGAGCCAATCGATCAGCGGCCGGATCGACGAATACTCCTGATCCTCGATCACGGCAGTGTAGTAAAACGCGCGGACAAGATAGCCGCGCGACTGGAACTCGCGCAGCAGGCGCTTGTAGTCGATGTCGAAGCCGAGTGATTTTGCGGTGGCGTAAAGATTGGCGCCGTCAATAAACAGGGCGATTTTTTCGATCTGTGCCGACATTGTTATCTCTCGATGTGTCTCTCGTGATGAAACCCGACCAGCCGCAATGGATTCGACAGTTCCGGAGTTTCTTTAAAACTGGTTTAGCGCCACCGGGAACGTCGTTGAGTAGGCGGGCACGATGGCAAAAGCACGGTACTACCCGCTTTATGGCCTACTGATTTTTTGTGCAAGCACCGGTGCCGGCACTGCGGCAGGCCGCCGCGGACTCACTATTAAGAAAGCCCAATCCCGGCACGGCGTTCCGGAATCTGGGGTATCAGAGCAAGGCTGGAAGCCAAGTTAATGGCTTTAACAACGGGAACCCGGGCGGGAATACCCTTGCACTTCCGCGCCTGTAACGATACCTAACGCCCCAACCCCAAGATTCCCCGGCAGGAGCAGCGATTATGGCCCGAGTCACCGTCGAAGATTGCATCGACAAGGTGGAAAACCGCTTCGATCTTGTTTTGCTCGCGAGCCACCGCGCCCGCATGATTTCCTCCGGCGGGCAGATCACGGTCGAGCGCGACAATGATAAGAACCCGGTCGTGGCGCTGCGTGAGATCGCGGAGACGGCGGTGTCGCCCGAGGATCTGAAGGAAGAACTCGTCCACTCACTGCAGAAATATGTGGAAGTCGACGAGCCCGAGCCCGAAGGCGTTCCGCTCATTGGCGCGCCCGGGACTGGCGTCGACGCCGACGACACCGAGGTGACGACCGACCGTATGAGCGAAGAGGAACTGCTCAAGGGGCTTGAGGGTCTCACGCCGCCCGAAAGCCAGCCCGAGCCGGACACCGACGTCGACGCGACCGACGAGGACGAATAAGCTTCGTCCTCGGGGGCTCAATCAGCGCGAATCGGCTTATTTGGCTGCGGCCGCCAGCAACTCGGCGACGTACTCCCAATTGACCAGGTGATCGAGGAACGCCTTGAGATAATCGGGGCGCCGGTTGCGGTAGTCGATGTAGTAGGAGTGTTCCCATACGTCGCAGCCCAGGATCGGGACTGCACCGTGGACCAGCGGGTTCTCGCCGTTCGCCGTCTTCATCACTTCGATCCGCCCGTATTTGACGGCCAGCCAACACCAGCCTGATCCGAACTGGGTGACGCCGGCCTGGATGAAATCCTCTTTCATCTTCGGCACCGATCCAAGATCGGCGACGAGCTGTTTTTCAAGCTTGCCGGGCATGCGATCGCCGCCTCCTCCTGGCTTCATCCAGTTCCAGAAGTGAAGGTGATTGTAATGCTGCCCGGCATTGTTGAAGAGACCGGGATTGCCAAAGAACGAGCTCCTGACCACGTCTTCCAGCGGCCGGCCTTCGAACTCGGTGCCCCTCATCAGATTGTTGGCGTTGTTCACGTAAGCGAGGTGATGCTTGTCGTGATGAAATTCGAGCGTTTCGCGTGACATGAAAGGCGCGAGCGCGTCGTAGGTATAAGGAAGTCCGGGCAGCGCGAACGGCATCGCTTCTCTCCTCAATCGCGGGCGAAACGCGCGGAGTCGATCACAGCGGGTGCGAGCGCTCAACTGCGAAAAGCGCCGCTATCCGATCGTGTGCCATACCGGCGGTTGCAGGCATCTCGCTTGCCAGCAAGGGGCCCATCAATCACATTGCGGTCCAACGAAAATAATGGATTTCGACTGCACGTCGGTGTCCGCCAAAGTCCGGCAAGGGGAGGGGAAGGCCGATGAAGCCTCCCGTATTCGATTACGAGAGGCCGTCCAGTTTGCGTGCCGCACTGGAAGCGTTGTCGCGGCATGGCAGCAAAGCCAGATTGCTGGCCGGCGGGCATAGCCTCATTCCGATGCTAAACATGCGAGCGATCGCGCCGGCACGCCTGATCGACGTCGGCCGGCTTACTGAACTGCAATACATCGTCGAAGAGTACGGACAGCTGCGGATCGGCGCGCTGACGACCCACAACACCATCCTCCGTTCGCCTATTGTTGCGGCGAATTGCCCGATCATGACCGAGGCTTATGCGCACGTCGCCAATCATTCGATCCGCAACCGCGGCACGTTCGGCGGCAACCTTTGCCACAACGACCCCGCATTCGAAATGCCGCTCGTCGTTACGCTGCTGGGGGCAACGATGATCGCGCGAAGCACGCGTTCAACGCGCACCATCCCTGCAGAACGCTTCTTCAAAGCGCCGTTCGTCACCGATCTCGCGGCGGACGAGATGCTTGTTGAAATTCGCGTTCCGCGGCTGCCTGCGGGCCACGGCTATAGCTTCGTTGAGGTGAGCCAACGGTATGGCGATCGCGCGCTGATCGCTGCCGGTTGTTTGTTGACGCTGCGCTACGGCACCTGCCGGGACGTGCGCATCGGTTTTCGCAATGCGGTCGACAACGTGCTCCGGATCCCGGCAGCCGAAGCAAAGCTGGAGGGCAAAGCGGCATCGGTCTCACTTATCAACGAGGCAGCGGAAACGGCTGCCGACAACATCCACGCTGCCGGCGATCTGCATGCCGACGAAGCTTACCGGCGCGACGTGACTGGCACACTTGCACGCCGCATGCTTCGGGCGGCCTGCGCGCGAGCCGGTCTGACAATCGACGGATGACCGGTTCGATGGACAATCAGGACGTCAACGTCACGGTAAACGGCAGGCCTTTTAAGCGGCGGATTGAGCCCCGGCTGCTGCTGTCCGACTTCATCCGCCACGAGATTGGGCTGACCGGCACGCATGTCGGTTGCGAAAACGGCGTCTGCGGCGCCTGCACCGTCTTGCTCGACGGGCTGGCGACACGTTCGTGCTGCACGCTCGCGGTTCAAGCCGACGGCCGTCAGGTCGAGACCGTCGAGTCACTTGGCCGAATCAACAACCTGAGCCCGCTGCAACGCGGCTTTTGGGAGATGCACGGCCTGCAATGCGGCTACTGCACGCCCGGGATGCTGATGCTGATGACCGAGCTCCTGCGCGAAAATCCCAATCCAGACCGGGACACGATCCGGGCGCGGCTCAACGACAACATTTGCCGCTGCACCGGCTATGAAGACATCGTCAATTCGGTTGAGCGCGCGGTCGAACTGATGCGCGGCGAGAGTTCGAGGCGGTAATGGCGGAAGCCGGGAAGATACTCTCGCCTCCGGCCGGCCGGCAGAAAGAGCGGCCGGACCAGCGGCTGAATGTCATCGGCACTCGCATGCTGCGCAAGGAAGACCCGCGCTTCCTGATCGGGCGCGGCCGTTTCATTGATGACATTACACTTCCGAATATGGCGCACGCCGCGGTGTTGCGGTCGCCGCACGCGCACGCGCGCATCAAGTCGATCAAAACCAGCGCCGCGCTGGCGCTGCCCGGCGTCGTCGCCGTGATTACCGGTGAGGATGCGGCGAAGGAAGCCGGACCGCTGCCATGTTTTGCCAACCCGACGGTCGAACAACGATGCATCGCGCTCGGTAAAGTCCGTCACGTTGGCGAACCTGTGGTGCTGGTGGTCGCCGATACCCGGTATATCGCCGAAGATGCCGCCGCTCTGGTTGACGTCGAATACGAGCTGCTGCCGGCGGTATCCGACATGATGGACGCGATTACATCCCGCGGCGACGCCGTGCTGCATCCGGAGCGTGGTCCGGACAATGTCGCCGAACATCGCAACTACTCATTCGGTCCCGTCGATCAGGAATTCGCCCAGGCCGCGCACGTCATCAAGCGGCGGCTACGCTGGTCGCGCTCCGGCGGACAGCCGTTGGAGACCGCGGGCTCGGTCGCCAGCTTCGATGAAGGCTCCGGCAAGTTCACGATCTACGTCAACGGCTCGATGTACAATTACATCGGCTTTACGATCGCGACTGCGCTGAAGGTGGCAAGCCACCAGCTCAATATCATCCCGGTAGATGCCGGCGGCAGTTTCGGCAGCAAGCTGTTTTTGCACAAGGTCGCGGTGCTCGCGGCTTTAGGTGCCCGCGCGGCGGGCCGCCCGGTCAAATACGTCGAGGACCGCATCGATAACATCACTGCGTCCGATAATCACGGCTCCGACCGCATCTACGACGTCGAGCTTGCACTCGATGCGGCCAACCGGATGACGGCGCTGCGCTATAAAGTCGTGGACGATTACGGCGCATATTTCCAGTACGGCCTCGGCACGCACGGCAACGGTTTTTCGCAGACTGTCGGTCCCTACAAAATCCGCGCGGTTGGCGCAGAGATTTATGCGGTCTTTACCAACAAGTGCCAGCAGGGCGCTTGCCGCGGTTTTGGTTCCGAAGTCACCAATTTCATGATCGAGCGCATCGTCGATGCGGCGGTGGACGAGCGTAACCTCGATCCGATCGCATTCCGGCGCGACAATTTCATCCGCCCGGAGGAATTTCCCTATCAGATTCCGACCGGCAATCTGTACGACAGCGGCAATTATCCCGGCGCGCTCGATATGGCGCTGCAGATGCTCGACTACGATGGCTGGCGCGAGAAGCAGCAATTGGCGCTTACGCAAGGCCGCTATGTCGGCATCGGCGTCGCCTCCTGCCAGGAAAAGGGAGTGTTCAGCGCCACCGAATTCTGGATGCTCAACCGGCAGCCGGGATTTGCACTGACGAGTTCACCGGAAAGCGCTTCGATCAAAATCGATGCGACCGGCAAGGCGGTGATCTCGTTGCACGCGCCGTGTTGGGGCAACAGCCCGGAGACCGTTGCCGCGATGGTGCTCGCCGAACAGCTCACCATGGACCCGGCCGACATCAGCGTGACCTACTCGGACACCGATCACGGCCTTCCCGGAACCGGGCCGGGCGGCAGCCGCTACACCGTGATGGTGACCGGGGCCGTCACCGGTGCTGCGACGATCATCAAGGAAAAACTCAAACGCGTGGCGAGCCATATGCTCGAGGCCGGTCCCCATGACCTCGAATTCCGGAACGGCAAGATCGGCGTCAAGGGCGCATCGGGACTGGAAGTCTCGATCACCGAAGTCGCCACCCAGGCGCACTTTTTTCGACTCTCGCTGCCCGACGATCCGGACCTGACCAGCGGTCTGGACGCCAGCTACACCTACGATCATCCGCTGGCGACACTGCCCAAGAGCGACAGCGATTTCGGCATTTTCTATCCGATCATGGGCCACATGTGCCACATGCCCGTGGTCGAGGTGGACACCAAGACCGGCCAGGTCAGCTTTCTCGATTATGTCGCGGTGCACGATTGCGGCACCATGATCAACCCGATGACGGTTGACGGGCACGTCCGCGGCGGAACTGCCCAAGGCATCGGGACCGCGTTGCTGGAGGAGTTTCGCTACGACAAGCACGGGCAGCTCCAGAACACATCGTTCACGGATTATCTGCTGCCGCGGATCGGCAATTTGCCGCCACAGGTCCGCATCGGGCACCTGGTCACGCCGTCGCCCTATACTGAGTACGGCGTAAAGGGAGCCGGCGAAGGCGGCCGGATGGTCGCGCCGCCCGCGCTTATCTCGGCGATCGAGGATGCGCTACGGCCATTGGGCGTAAAGATCGATACCGTCCCGGTGACGCCGTCGCGGTTGCGAGCGCTGATCCGCGAAGCGGAAGCAAAGAGCGGCCGCGGTCATTAACACTAAGTTTGTGCACTGCGGCGAGGTTAGTGTCGCGCCGGCGCGGTCGCTTGGCTTGTGGCTTGTGGCCGGTGCCATGATATCTTTCTGAGTTCCACCGCCAAAAAGTTTCGAAGGCGGTCGAGGTTTGTGATGGCGCGCTCGCCGATCGATTTGCCGCGGATGCAGAACCAGGCCCGGCCGCGGGTCGCGATAGCGCACGGCCCGAGCCTCGTGCCGCCCGACGAGCCGCGGTTGCCGAAGGCGCGCAAGCCGCGATTGATGCGGCAGTTCGAACTCGTCGACCGGGTCAAACAGTACAATCCCGCGACCAACGAGGATCTGCTCAACCGGGCTTATGTCTATGCCATGCGGGCGCATGGCTCGCAGAAACGCGATTCCGGCGATCCATATTTCTCCCACCCGCTTCAGGTCGCCGCCATCCTCACCGATCTCAAGCTCGACGACGCCACCATTGCGGCGGCGCTCCTGCACGACACGATTGAGGATACCGACGCCACCCGCACCGAGATCGATCGCCTGTTTGGCCATGACATCGGGGTTTTGGTCGAGGGCCTGACCAAGCTGAAGAAGCTTGATCTGGTCTCCAAGGAGGCGAAGCAGGCCGAAAATCTGCGCAAGCTTTTGCTTGCCATCGCCGACGACGTGCGCGTGCTGCTGATCAAGCTCGCCGACCGGCTGCACAACATGCGGACGTTGTCGCATCGGCCGCCGGAGGCGCGCCGGCTGACGGCCGAAGAGACGCTCGATATCTATGCGCCGCTTGCGGGCCGCATGGGCATGCAGGAAATGCGCGAGGAGCTTGAGGACCTCGCGTTCCGCGAACTCAATCCTGACGCCTATAAAGTCATTACCGAGCGGCTCGAAGCGCTCGCCGCTCGCAGCAAAGGCTGGATCACGGAAATTGAGCAGCAACTGGCCAAGAAGCTGTCCGACAGCGGCATTGCTGCCGAAGTCAGCGGCCGCAGGAAGCGCGCCTATTCGATCTGGCGCAAGATGGAAAGAAAGGCAGTCGGCTTCGAGCAGCTCTCCGACATCTTCGGTTTCCGCGTCATTGTGGACGACGTCGCCGAGTGTTATCGCGCGCTCGGAATTGTCCATACCACCTGGCCGGTCGTGCCGGGCCGTTTCAAGGATTACATCTCGACACCGAAGCAGAACGATTACCGCTCGATTCATTCGACCGTAATCGGGCCGGGCAAGCAGCGCGTCGAACTGCAAATCCGCACCCGCGAAATGCAGCAGATCGCGGAGTACGGCATTGCCGCGCACGCGCTTTACAAAGACGGCGTTGGCTCGCCGACCGAGTTGCTGTCGCGCGAGTCGAACGCCTATGCGTGGCTTCGCCGCACCATTGAACTGTTGGCCGAAGGCTCCAACCCGGAAGAGTTTCTGGAGCACACCAAACTCGAATTGTTCCACGACCAGGTGTTCTGCTTCACGCCCAAGGGCAAGCTGATCGCGCTGCCGCGCGGCGCCACGCCGATCGATTTCGCCTATGCGGTCCACACCGACGTCGGCAACATGGCGATCGGCGCAAAAATCAACGGCAAGATCGGCCCCTTGAGTTCGCCGCTGCAGAACGGCGACGAAGTGCAGATCCTGACCTCCAAGGCGCAAACCGCGCCGCCGGCGGCCTGGGAATTGATCGTCGCGACCGGCAAGGCGCGCGCCGCGATCCGTCGCGCCACGCGCGCCGCGATCCGCGATCAATATTCCGGACTCGGCAGGCGAATTTTGGAACGGTTGTGCCAGCGCGCCAAGATCGCCTATTCCGACGAGCAGCTTGAGGGTTCGCTGCCGCGGCTCGCGCGCGCCTCGATCGACGACGTGATGTCAGCCGTCGGCCGCGGCGAGATGAAGGCCGCGGACGTCGTGCGCGCGATGTATCCGGACTACAAGGACGAGCGCGTCACGCCGCTGGCGCCGAAACCTGACAGCGGGTGGTTTGGGCTAAAACGTGCCAAGGCCGTGAAATTCAAAGTTCCGGAAACCGGCGAGAACGGCGCAGCGATCCCGATCCGTGGCATCAATTCAGACCTGCCGGTGCGCTTTGCCCCCAACGGCGGCGCGGTTCCCGGCGACCGTATCGTCGGCATCATGACTCCGGGGGAGAGGATTACGATCTATCCGATCCATTCGCCGGCGCTGAAGGAATTCGAGGACCAGCCGGAGCGCTGGCTCGACGTGCGCTGGGACGTCGACGAAAAAGCGCCGCAGCGCTTCCCGGCGCGACTCGCGGTGCAATCGGTCAACGAGCCCGGGTCGCTGGCGCAGATTGCCCAAGTCATCGCCGAGCACGACGGCAACATCGACAACATCCACATGTCGCGCCAGTCGCCGGATTTCACCGAGGTGACTATTGATCTTGAAGTCTACAACCTCAAGCACCTGACTTCGATCATCTCGCAATTGCGCGCCAAGAAGGTGATCGCCAACGTCGAGCGGGTCAACGGGTAGTTTGAGCCGAGTTGACGCTTGATCTTGCATCAGTAGCCTGGCGGACGTATATACGCGTCAGGATATACGGAGGCTGTCAAAAATGGCCACAGCTCGGGTCTTCAAATCGGGGAACAGCCAAGCGGTGCGGTTGCCGAAAGAGTTCCGCTTTCGCAGCAAGGAAGTGGAAATTGTCAGGCGCGGCGAAGAGGTGGTTCTGCGCGAAAAGAACAAAGGCATGGCACGCGCCTTCGAACTCATAGCAAGTCTGCCGATTGAAGATTTGGCGGATGAGATTGATGCGCCGCCGCAGGAGCGCGAACGGCTGTGAGGCCGCGCTACCTGCTGGATACCGACACCTTTGTATATATCCGACGCGGCCGGCCGGCCGTTGCACAACGGCGATTTGACCAATTACGTCCGGGTGAAGCTGTCATTTCTGTCATTTCGCTGGGTGAATTGATCTACGGCATCGAAAGAAAAAAAACGGAACCGGCGGCCTTGCAGCGGCTTGAGGAACTCACGCAGATCATTCCGGCGTTGCCGCTCCATTCCGAGGCGGCAAGTATCTATGGCGCGATCCGGGCGCACCTTTCCGGAAGAGGCGAAGTGATTGGCGCAAACGATCTTTGGATTGCCGCCCACGCTCTGGCCTTGAACCTCACATTGGTTACCAACAATGAACGCGAATTTCGACGCGTTCCCGATTTGAAAATCGAGAACTGGGTCAAATAGGCGCGAAGCTGCCCCATGCGCGTAAGTCCCATCCGCCTCGGCGTCAACATCGATCACGTCGCCACCGTGCGCAATGCGCGCGGCGGCAGGCGTCCTGATCCGGTGAAGGCCGCCGAAATTGCGATCGCGGCCGGAGCCGACGGCATCACTGCGCACCTGCGCGAAGATCGCCGCCACATCGTCGATGACGACATCGTGCGGGTGAGGGCCGTCATCGAAAAGCCGCTCAATATGGAAATGGCGGCTACCTCGGAAATGGTGGAGATCGCCTGCAAAGTGCAGCCGCACGCCGTTTGCATCGTGCCGGAGCGGCGGGCCGAGCGCACGACCGAAGGCGGCCTTGATGCCGCAGGCCAGCGGGACGCTTTGCGCCCGGCGGTGGCGAAACTCGCCGCTGCCGGCATTCGCGTGTCTTTATTCATTGCCGCGGAGCCAAAGCAGATCGACGCGGCTGTTGCGATCGGCGCACCGGTCATCGAAATTCACACCGGCGCCTGGTGCGACGCTTTAAGCGCGGGCAATGCCAACGCCGCCGCGGCCGCGGAATTCCAGCGCATCGTCCGCGGCGCGGCGCTTGCGAAGCAAGCCGGCCTCGAAGTTCATGCCGGACACGGCCTCGATTTTGTCACCGCAGAAAAGATCGCCGCGCTTTCCGAGATCGCCGAACTCAACATCGGCCATTTTCTGATTGGCGAGGCGGTGTTCGATGGTCTTGATGCCGTGGTGCGAAAAATGCGCGCGGCGATGGATCGCGGCAGACTTCGGGTGGGGACCGGATCATGATTCTCGGCATCGGCACCGACATCGCCGACGTGCGTCGCATCGCCAAAGTGCTGGAACGCCATGGCGACCGCTTTATCGACCGCGTGTTCACGCCGATCGAGCGCGCGAAGGCGGAACGGCGGCGCAATCGCGCCGAGACCTACGCCAAGCGCTTTGCCGCCAAAGAAGCTTGCGCCAAGGCGCTGGGAACCGGACTGCGCGCCGGGGTGTGGTGGCGCGACATGGGGGTGGTGAACCTTCCGGGCGGGCGGCCGACCCTGGAACTGACCGGTGGTGCCAAACGGCGGCTGGACGCGATCACCCCCGCCGGGTACCAGGCGCGCATCGACCTCACCATTACCGACGAAGGCCCGACAGCGCAGGCGTTCGTCGTAATCTCGGCGACCGCCATCTCCAGTCCTTGAGTCGCGGCAGCCACAACCGAAAACGCAATTTCGATCTGCCTGCCACGCCCATCTGCGATGACAAATTCGTCATGTCCGCGAAGCTCTGGCGGTAAGCGTATGGCGTTACTAGCTAAAGCCGGCCCCGCGACGAAATCCCGCGTGCAATTGCGCGGCTTTGCCCCAAAGGTTACAAGATCGCGGGGCGCCGAGTAACCAGCGGAACCATAGGCCGATGAGCGTGCAGACCGGGACCAAACGGAAAGAGGGCGGATTTGCCGAGACCGTGCGCGTGATCGTCCACGCACTGATCATCGCGCTCGTCATCCGCACCTTTCTGTTTCAGCCGTTCAATATCCCTTCAGGCTCGATGATTCCGACGCTGCTGGTCGGCGATTATCTGTTTGTCTCCAAATATTCCTATGGCTACACCCATTACTCGCTGCCGTTCTCGCCGCCGATTTTTTCCGGCCGCATTATCGGCCAGCCGGTCGATCGCGGTGACGTGGTGGTGTTCCGCCTGCCGAAAGACGACACCACCGACTACATCAAGCGCGTCATTGGGCTGCCGGGCGACCGCATCCAGATGATCGACGGCGTGCTCAACATCAACGGCGAGCCGGTCAAGCGCACCCGCATCGAGGATTTCGTCACCGACGACGACGGCGCCGTGCAGCGCGTCAGGCGTTATCGCGAGACGCTGCCGAACGGCGTGAGCTACACCACGCTCGATCTCACCGAGAACGGCTTTTACGACAACACCCAGGTCTACACCGTGCCGCCGGGTCATTATTTCATGATGGGCGATAACCGCGACAACTCGACCGACAGCCGCGTGCTCAGCGCCGTCGGTTACGTGCCCTACGAGAACATTATCGGGCGGGCGCAGCTCATCTTCTTCTCGATCCGCGACGGCGCGCACGCCTGGGAGGTGTGGCGCTGGCCGTGGACGGTGCGCTGGACCCGGCTGTTTACTCTGGTGCGATGAGCGGCCGGGCCAAAAGCAAATCAGCCGCTCCTTCGCAAGAGCTTCCTGCTGTTCAAGAGCCGTCTGCTATCGATGTAGCTCCGGCGCCCACCGCGGCCGCCGCCGCAAGTGACGCGCCAAAAGATACCCGCCGCCGGCGCCGCCGCGGCGATGGTTCACTTGAGGAGCGGATCGGCTATCGTTTCACGGACACCGCGCTGTTCGACAGCGCGCTGTCGCACATCTCCGCGCTCAAGGGCGGACGCAATCGCGCCGGCAGCTATCAGCGGCTCGAATTTCTCGGCGACCACGTCTTGGGCCTGGTGATTTCCGACATGCTGTTCCGCGCCTTCCCCAAGGCCGACGAGGGCGAGCTGTCGCGCCGCCTCGCCGATCTCGTCCGCAAGGAGACCTGTGCCGACATCGCGCGCGCGATCGATCTCGGTGCGGCGATCAGGCTCGGCTCGTCGGAAGCCAATGCCGGCGGGCGGAAGCGCCCGGCGATCCTCGCCGACGTTTGCGAGGCCCTGATCGGTGCCGTCTATCTCGACGGCGGTTACCCCGCGGCTGAAGCGCTGGTCGGACGGCTGTGGGAATCGCGGATGAAAACCAAAGCGCAGCCGCTGCGCGATCCAAAGACCGTGCTGCAGGAATGGGCGCAGGCACGCGGCCTGCCGACTCCCGCTTATCGCGAGGTGGCGCGCTCCGGCCCCGACCATGACCCGGTGTTCCGCGTCACCGTGCAGTTGCCGAAGCTCGCTCCCGCCGAAGGCTCCGGCCGCTCCAAGCGCGGTGCGGAGCAGGCCGCCGCCGCCGCGATGATGACGCGCGAGGGCGTCAAGCACGACCGCTTCGATGGTTGAGGGAGAGGACGCGTCCGCGCCCGCGGCGCCCGCCACAAGCTGCGGCTTCGTCGCCCTGATCGGCGCGCCGAATGCCGGGAAGTCGACGCTGCTGAACGCGCTGGTCGGCGCCAAGATTTCGATCGTCACCCCGAAAGTGCAGACCACGCGCGCGCTCATTCGCGGCATCGCCATCGAGGGCACGGCGCAACTGATTTTCGTCGACACGCCCGGCATCTTTGCGCCGCGGCGGCGGCTCGACCGCGCCATGGTCGGCAGCGCCTGGGGCAGCGCCAAGGAGGCCGACCTGGTCGCGCTGCTGATCGACGCTTCCAAGGGCGTGCAGGAAGATGACGAGACGATCCTGCGCGGCTTGGCCGACGTCCGCGCTCCCAAAGTGCTGGTGCTCAACAAAGTCGATCTGGTTGGCAAGCCGAAGCTGCTCGCCTTGACGCAAGCTCTCAATGAACGCGCGGTCTTCGCCGCAACCTATATGATCTCAGCGCGTTCCGGCGACGGCGTTGCCGATCTGAAAACCTTCCTCGCCGCCCATGTGCCGTCGGGGCCGTGGCTTTATCCCGAGGATCAGATTTCGGACGCGCCGCTGCGCCATCTCGCCGCCGAGATCACCCGCGAAAAACTTTATCTGCGGCTGCACCAGGAATTGCCCTACCAGTCGACGGTCGAAACCGAAGCCTGGACCGAACTCAAAGACGGCGCGGTGCGCATCGAGCAAACCATCTATGTCGAGCGCGAGAGCCAGCGCAAGATCGTGCTCGGCAAAGGCGGCCAGACCATCAAGGCAATTGGCGCGGCCGCCCGCATCGAAATCGCCGCCGCCATCGAACATCCGGTGCACCTCTTCCTGTTTGTCAAAGTCCGCGAAGGCTGGGGTGACGACCCTGAGCGTTATCGCGAGATGGGGCTGGAGTTTTCGCCGTAGGGGCGGCCGTCTGTCGCCGGCACCTGCCCGCCGCGGGCACCCACGAGGGGTGCCCCTACGGGCGCACCCGTTGCGGATTTTCCTTATCCAATTCCCATCGCAACGGATTTTCATCGATGTAGCGGCGGACACGGGCCAGCTCGGCCTCATCGCGAATGATGTGTTCATAGTAGTTGCGTTGCCAGACGCGGCGATCGAACGGCCGGCCATCGATATTCCTTCACGCCCCGAACATATTCAACAGTGAACAACGATTTGAATGCGCCGACCACATCGCCAATTGTAGGGGCGGCCCTCGTGGCCGCCTTGTTGCCTTGGGCACCCACGAGGGGTGCCCCTACGGTTGGCCCTCCGTCACGGGCACCCACGAGGGGTGCCCCTACCGTTGGCGTGCGATCTGGCAACACGATAACGCCGTGAACGTGGTTTGGCATAACGACGAACGCATCCAACTCGATTCCAACAAACCGCGGGGTCAGATCATTCCACAACGTTACCGCCAATTGACCGGCGGCATTCAAACACATCGCTCCGTTCGCCACCTCGCCGAACAGACAGGCTCGGCCCTCCGTACAGATTGTAATGAAATATGTGCATAGTCGTACCCGTTCAACCGGAGTGACCGGCGACGACGCTTGGCTGCAGTGTCCGCCGCATCGCGCCGGCTCTCGCCGCGAGGGTCAGGCGGCATAGATGATGGGTTCTGCGCCCGCCCACAGCGGCAAGGCGGTTGTAGGGGCACCCCTCGTCGGTGCCCAAGACAGCAGAGCCGCGACCTCCACCAGAAAGTCAATATCGCTCTGCGCCGGATTGAAATCGCCCCGCGCCGCCGAGCCAAACACCTCGGGCCGCCGTACACCGAAGCGGCAGCACTGCACCCGCAAACCCGCGCGATGCAACGCGATATCGGCGATCATGCGTGGCTCCTTAAATCCAACCGAATATAGCACGATACCGATCGCCGAGGTTTAACCCTCGCTTCAACACCGGGAGACCATTCGGCGATCACGCGTCTTGAAGATTAGGATCGATATCATCTGCCAAATGTGCGGCATCGCGCTTATTACCTACGTCCTAAACCACTCTCAAAGCCCGAGGCGAGCAAAAACCTCGGGCGCGGATGCGTCGCGGGAACGGTGGTGCTTGTCCGCCCCCGCGGAGTGAAACGAAGCGGGGGAGGGGGACCACCCGAAGGGTGGTGGAGGGGGCGTGCGGCCAAGAGGTTTACCTTCACCGCCGACGCCCGTTCCACCGCGCTATTGCGCGGTCCCCCTTCCCCGCTTTGCTGGGCAGGATTGAAGGCGGCCTGCGAATCTCGGCTGGGCACGTTACATAAGCGGCATGCAGTGGACGGATGAAGGCATTGTGCTCGGCGTGCGGCGCTACGGTGAGTTGAGCGTCATTCTTGAATTGATGACGCAGGAGCGCGGGCGGCATCTTGGGCTAGTGCGCGGCGGCACCGGGCGGCGGCTGCGCGCGGTGTTGCAGCCGGGGAATTCACTGCGCGCGACTTGGCGGGCGCGGCTTGATGACCATCTCGGCAATTATGCGGTCGAGGGCACCAGTCTGCGCGCCGCCGGTTTTCTCAACGCAGCGCATGCGGTCCATGGCGTGACGCATCTTTCGGCGTTGTGCCGGCTCCTTGCCGAACGGGAGCCGCATGCCGGCGTGCATGGCGCGCTCGAAGCGATCCTCGACGCGCTCGACGATCCGTCAGCGGTCGCGCCGATGATCGCGCGCTTTGAGCTTTCATTTCTCGCCGAGCTCGGGTTCGGCCTTGATCTTTCGTCCTGTGCCGCGAACGGGTCGAAAGACGATCTGATCTACGTGTCGCCGCGTTCCGGGCGCGCCGTTTCGCGCGTCGGCGGAGAGGCTTACCAGGACAAGCTGATGCGGCTCCCCGGCTTCCTGAGCACGGCCGCAGAGCCGGTGTCCGCCGCCGATCTGGCGGATGCCTTTGCGCTGACCGGCTTTTTCCTCGAGCGTCACGCATTTGCGCCGCGCGGCCTCACCGTGCCCGACGCCCGCGGGCGTTTCATCGCCGCCATTCTTGTCGGCCGCGGCCAGCCGGAGTACCGCTCTCCGCCATGACGAAGAAAGTGATTCCCCCCGAATCCGGGGATGTGCAGGAGATCGCGCTGCGCGAAGCGCTTGAGGAGCGCTATCTCGCCTATGCACTGTCGACCATCATGCACCGCGCGCTGCCCGACGCGCGCGATGGGCTCAAACCCGTGCATCGCCGCATCCTCTACGGCATGCGGCTGCTGCGGCTTGATCCAGGCGCCGCGTTCAAGAAATCGGCCAAAATCGTCGGCGACGTCATGGGCAATTTCCACCCGCACGGCGACCAGGCGATTTATGACGCGCTGGTGCGGCTCGCCCAGGATTTTGCCTCGCGCTATCCGCTGGTCGACGGGCAGGGCAATTTCGGCAACATCGACGGCGATAACGCCGCGGCCTACCGTTACACCGAAGCGCGGCTGACCGAAGCCGCGCGGCTGCTGCTCGACGGCATCGACGAAGACGCGGTGGATTTCCGGCCCAATTACGACGGCGTGTCGGAAGAGCCCGCGGTACTGCCGGCGGCGTTTCCCAATCTCCTTGCCAATGGCGCACAAGGCATCGCCGTCGGCATGGCGACTGCGATCCCGCCGCACAATATCGCCGAGCTGTGCGATGCGGCGCTGCATCTGATCGACACGCCGAATGCGCGCAGCCGCACTTTGCTGAAATTCGTGCCGGGTCCCGATTTTCCGACCGGCGGCGTCATCGTCGATCCGCCCGAGACCATCGCCGAGGCCTACACCACCGGGCGCGGCTCGTTCCGGCTGCGGGCGCGCTGGACGACCGAGGATACCGGGCGCGGCACCTATCAGGTGGTGGTCACCGAGATCCCCTGGCAGGTGCAGAAGATGCGGCTGGTCGAACGGATCGCCGAGTTGATGAACGAGAAGAAGTTGCCGTTCCTCGCCGACATGCGCGACGAATCCGCCGAAGACGTGCGGCTGGTGTTCGAGCCGCGCTCGCGCAGCGTCGATCCGGCGCTGCTGATGGAGAGCCTGTTCAAGCTCACCGAGCTTGAAAGCCGGGTGCCGCTCAACATGAACGTGCTGGTGCGCGGCCGCATCCCCAAGGTCGTCGGCCTTGCCGAGGCTTTGAGCGAATGGCTGACGCACCGGCGCGAGGTGCTGCTGCGGCGCTCGCGCTGGCGGCTCAATCAGATCGAACATCGGCTCGAAGTCCTCGGCGGCTATCTCGTCGCCTATCTCAACCTCGACAAGGTCATCAAAATCATCCGCACCGAGGATGAGCCGAAGCCGGTGTTGATCAAGACGTTCAAGCTCACCGAAGTGCAGGCCGAAGCCATCCTCAACATGCGGCTACGCAATCTGCGCCGGCTTGAAGAGATGGAAATCCGCGCCGAAGAAAAAGCGCTGCGGACGGAAAAGAAATCGATCGAGGATCTGCTGCGGTCGGAAAAGGCGCAGTGGAAAACCATTGCCGGCCAGATCCGCGATGTTCGCGACAAGTTCAGCTTAAAAACGCCGCTCGGCGAGCGCCGGACCACGTTTGCCGAGGCGCCGGCGCACGACGAAGCTGCGATCGAGGAGGCCCTGGTCGAGCGCGAGCCGGTCACGATTGTGGTGTCGGAAAAGGGATGGATTCGGGCGCTGCGCGGCCAGGTCGCCGACCTTTCGGGTCTTGCGTTCAAGGCCGATGACAGTCTCAAGCTTGCGTTCTTTGCCGAGACCACGTCGAAGCTTCTGGTGTTTGCCACCAACGGCCGCTGCTACACCATCGAGGCGGCGAAGCTGCCGGGCGGCCGCGGCCACGGCGAACCAATCCGGCTCTACATCGACATGGAGCAGGAGACAGACGTCATCTCGGTGTTCCGCTATCAGGGCGGCCGCAAGCTGATCGTCGCGAGCAAACAGGGCAGGGGCTTCATCGTGGCCGAGGACGAGTGCCTCGCCAACACGCGCAAGGGCAAACAGATCCTCAACGTCAAGCCGCCCGATGCGGCGCGCGCGATTGCGCCGGCCGAGGGAGAACTCGCTGCGGCGATCGGCGAGAATCGCAAAATGCTGGTGTTCCCGATCGATCAGGTGCCGGAGATGACGCGCGGCCGCGGCGTGCGCTTGCAGCGGCACAAGGACGGCGGCCTTTCTGATCTTAAAGTGTTCGAGGCCGAGAAGGGCCTGACCTGGACCGATTCCGCCGGCCGCGTTTTCACGCTGTCGCTGAAGGAACTCGCCGACTGGCGCGGCAACCGCGCCGATGCCGGCCGTCTGGCGCCGAAGGGATTTCCGAAGACCAACAAATTTGACGGCCGCTGAACCTGGCTGCGCTGCTACGCAATCGGTTCCACGTCGAGCCGCGCGACCCAGCCTTCGAGGCCGGGCTTTGCTGCCGGATAGCGCGCCAGTACCAGCGGGTCGTGACCGGGCACGATATGGCGCGGCGACGCCGCGAGCTTTTTGAGCGTCTCGTAGCCCTCGAGCACTTCGCCGACATTGTAGGTGATCGGAAAGATCCGTCCCTGATCGATGTGGGCATAAAGATGCGCGGCATCAGCCGCCAGCATCACATCGCCGCGTTTGGTTTTGACACGGATCGCCTGCAGGCCCATCGAATGCCCGCCGATACGGTGCACGGTCACGCCCGGCACGATTTCATCGGCGCCGTCGTGGAAAACGACGCGGCCCGCGAAAACCTTGCGCACCATCGCGACCACATCATCGGCCTCGAACGGCAGCCGCAGCGCCTGATGGCACATGCAGCGGCCGGTCGCGTACGCCATCTCGCGATCCTGCAGATGATAGCGCGCCTGCGGAAACATGTCGTAATTGCCGCAATGGTCGTAGTGCAGGTGGCTGACAATGACGCGCGTCACCGTCTCCGGCGCAATGCCAAGCGCCGACAATCCTTCCCGCACCGGCTTGGTAATCTCACGATGGCGGCGGCGGCTCATCGGCTCGTCGAAGCCGGTATCGACGACGATTGTGCCGCCCGAACCGACAATCGCCCAAACGAAGTAGTCGAGCGGCTCCGGCACGTCATGCGGATCGCCGCCAATGAAGTTTTCGGGCGAACGCCGCGCATGATGCCCGTAGCGGATGGCATAAACCTCGTGCACGTCCTCGCTCATACGGGCATCCTCCACTTTCGTTCGAAGTTTTGTTGCCGCCGACGCCGGCAGCTACCGCTAGCGCCGGCGACCAAAAACCGATGCGAGCTCGGCCGGCATGCCGCCAATGCGACCTTCTTGCATGGAAGCGACAATGACACACAACAGGCAGACGACGTAAGGCAAGCAGGCGATCAAATACGGCGACAAGGTAAGCCCTTCCGCCTGCAGCCGCAGGGTCGCCGCCTCACTCAATCCGAAAATCAGCGCCACCGGCAGCACCAGAAACGGATTCCATCGCGCGACAATCACCAGACCGACCGCGACGAAGCCGCGGCCTTTGGTCATGTCGTTCGCCCAGGTTTGAGTGTAGTCGACCGACAGGATTGCGCCGGCGAGGCCGGACAACAGGCCGCCGACGAGGATGCCCTGAAGCTGCACCAGCAGCGGCGCCAACCCGATTGCGCGCGCGGTCTCGAACGACTCGCCGACGATGCGCCAGTTCAGACCGGTGCTGGTGCGGTAAAGCCAGAGACCGACGACAGCGACCAGCAGCAGCGCCACGGGCGCCATCGGCGTGAGCTGCGCGAGTACCGGCCCGAGCAGGGGAAAGTCGTTGACTGCCGGTCCACCGATCGACGCGAGACCTGTCACCTTAGCACCGACGAAGGCGCGGCCGAAGTAGGATGTGAGGCCAAGCCCAAGCGTCCAGACCGCGATGCCGCTGCCGATCTGGTTGGCGCCGCAGGCAAGACACAGCACAGCGTGCACGGCCGACAGCAAAACGCCGGCTCCCGCGCCGGCGGCAAAGCCGATCAGCGGATCGCCGGTGACTGCTGCTGCGGCAAAGCCCGTGCACGCGCCGCCCAGCATCTGGCCTTCGACACCAAGGTTGATGATGCCGACGCGCTGTGTGAGCGTCTCCCCCAAGGTGACGACCAGCAGCGGTGTGGACGACCGCAGCATTGCAGCGGTCCATTGTCCGACTGCGGTCAGGTCATCCACGGAGCGCCTCGCGTTGCGCCGCGAGACCGCTTGCGGCCAGGGCGGCTGCGAACAGCAATCCTTGCAGCACGGTGGCGCTGGCGCTCGGAATTTTGCTGTAAAGCTGCAGCGCGTCGCCGGCCGCAATCAGGCCGCCGATCATGATTGCGATCGGCACGGCACGCAGGAAATGCTGACCCGAGAGCCACGCCACGAGGAAGCCGGTCAGTCCGTAACCAACCGACAGGCCGGACTGCAGCCGTCCCTGAATGGCGGAGGTTTCGCAAATGCCGGCAAAGCCCGCGAGCGCGCCGCCGATCGCCATCACGATCAACGTACTGCGGGCAAAGCGCAGTCCGACCATGGCGCCGACTTTGCGATTACCGGCGAGGACTTTGAGTTCAAGGCCCCACCGCGTGCGAGTCACCACGATGTACAGAACGAACGCCGCCACAACAGCGACGATGAAGCCGAGGTGGACGCGTGTTGCAAACAGACTTGGGACGGTGGCAGCCGGGGGGAACTGAATCGTCGCCGGCCAGCCGAGGCTCGCCGGATCTTTCCAGGCGCCGTAAACGGCAAAGTTCACCAGCAGCACGGCAATATAATTCAGGAGCAGCGTCGATATCGTCTCATTGACATCGAAGCGGGCGCGCAAAACTCCCGCCAGCCCGCTCCAAATGGCGCCACCGGCGGCGCCGAGCGCAAGCGTTGCCGGCAGCAAAGCAAACATCGGCGCGCCGGGATAGTTCACCACCACGGCGGTCCCAAGGAGCGCGCCAAGGTAAAGCTGGCCTTCGCCCCCGACGGTGATCAGCCCAAGCCGCGCCGGCAAGATCACCGCGAGTGCGCACAGCAGGATTGGCGTCGCCTTGACCAGACTTTCGGACGCCGAATAAACGTCGCCGAAAGCGTAGCCCACCATGGTCGCAAGCGTGAGAAGGGGCGGTCGGCCAATCGTGAGGAGAAAGACCGAGGCCAACACCAGGAACAGGACCGAGCCGCCTGCACCAAAGAATGAGCGCTGAACAAAGCGCCCGTTCACGCCGCTGCTCCGCGATCCATGCCCGCCATCCAGTGACCGATTATCTGACGGTCCGCATCCTCTTGCCTGACAATTCCGGCGATGCGTCCGCCATAGATCACCGCGATCCGATGTGCATAAGCGAGAAGGTCGTCCAGCTCCTCGGAGATCCAGACGACGCAGGCGCCGGCGGCGGCTTGTTCAAACAGTGAACGATAAACCTCCTGTGTCGCCAGCACATCGAGTCCCATTGCCGGATAGCAAGCGATGACGAGGCGATGCGCGTCGGAAAGCTCGCGCGCAATGACCAGCTTTTGCAAATTGCCGCCGGACAGCGCGGCAGCGGGGAGGGTGGGGTTCGGCGGCCGCACGTCGAAGCGATTTATCAGGTCGCTCGCTTGCGCGTTAATGGCGCGCCGTTGCGGAAACAACGGTAGCTTGGCCAGCCTTCGCAACGTCAGGTTCAAACCAAGATCAAGATCGGCAACGACGGCGTTGTCGAGGGGGCGCTCCGGGATGTAGGCGACGTCGTCGGCGATCGCTCCGTCGTCGATGCGGCTGGCGATGCTTACACCGTCGAGAATAATGTCGCCGACCGTGACCGGAGCAAGCCCGGCCAGCGCCTCGGCCAGCGCGTATTGTCCATTGCCGGAAACCCCGGCGATGCCGAGGATTTCGCCAGCCGCCAATTCAAACGAGACGTCGCGAATTTTCGCGCCCTGTGAGGCCGCAGACACGCCGCGCACTTGCAGTACGGGGACAGCGCCGGATGCGGCCGCCGGAGCTTCGATCGCCGCAAACTTGTCGCGTCCGACCATCGCGCTGACCAGCTGTTCGGGCGTTCGCTCGCGCGCCAGCGCTCGATCGACGACTCGGCCACCGCGCATGACCACAATACGATCGGCGCAGGCGGCGACATCGGCGAGCTTGTGGGTGATCAACACGACGGCTTTGCCTTCCGCGACCAGCGACCGGATGAAGCCGTAGAGCCGCTCGGTTTCGGCCGGCGTCAGCACCGATGTCGGTTCATCCAGAATGACAATCCGGGCATTGAGATTGAGCACCTTGGCAAGCTCGACGATCTGTCGCTCGCCGACCGCGAGTTCGCGGACCGGGCGTGCCGGATCGAGGTCGGGTGCCAGGCGCTCGAGCCAATGCGCCGCCGCCTTCACGCGGGCTCGGCTGCGGGCTTGCCACCACGGCGCTTCCGGAAATGCGGCGAGCAGGTTCTCCAACACGGAAAGCGCGGGGACCAGTGAGAACTGCTGGAACACCATGCCAATGCCGTTTGCCATGGCTTCGCGCGGCGACGCGAAGCTCACCGGTCCACCGCTAAGGCGAATTTCGCCGGCATCGGCATGATAAAATCCGTACAGCACTTTCATCAAAGTGCTTTTGCCTGCCCCGTTTTCTCCCAGCAGCGCGAGCACTTCGCCGGCGTTGATTTCGAGATCGACATTGTCGTTGGCCGTAACAGTGCCGAACTGTTTGCGAATGCCGGACATGGTGACAAGCGCGGATGAACTCATCCGCGGTTATCCCAATGCGAAAATGCCATCGACCTCGACCGCAGCGCCGCGCGGCAGATTGGCGACGCCGATGGCCGTGCGGGCGTGGCTGCCGTTGCTGCCGAACAGCTCGTGCATAAGATCGGAAGCGCCATTGATGACTTGCGGGATTGCGTCGAATTGGGGACTGCAATTGACAAAGCCGCCGAGGCGAATGCAGCCGGTAACGCCATCGAGGGTTCCCCCACAGGCCGCTTTCAGGGCCGCGATCAGATTGAGCGCGCAGACCCGCGCCGCTTTCTGGCCATCGGCCAGATCATAATCAATTCCGACGCGGCCGACGTAACGGACTTCGCCGTTCCACTCGCACACCTGTCCGGCGAGGAAAACAAGATTTCCGATGCGCCGGAAAGGGACGAAGTTGGCGACAGGAATGGGCACACGCGGCAACTCGATCGCGAGCGCCGAAAGCCGCGCGTCGACCGAGTCGAAATCCGTGATCGTCGACATCAAGAGCTTATGACTTCGACGGAGCGGAAAGCGCCGCAAGCAGCGCCGCGGAGCGGGTCACGAAGCCGAATAGAAGTTTGACGTTGTAGAGCACCGCTTGCACGCAATAGTCCGGCGACGTGGTCGCGGTCGCATCTTCAATCAGGATGGTATCGTAGCCCAGAAAGCTGGCGTCTTCGAGGGTGGTCATGACGCACTGATCCATGTTCACGCCGCCGATGAACAAGGTTTTGACGCCAAGATTGCGCAGCACAGCGTCGGTTTCGGTGTCCCAAAAAGCGCTGAAGCGATGCTTGACGATCTGCACGTCGCGATCGCCTGGATGGATTTCGTCGACAACCCGGGCGCCCCAGCTGCCAAATTTGATCACTTCGGACCGCGTGCCTGGCACCGGTTGCGCCAATCCCGGCTCGTCGCCCTTGGGGTTATGGGCATGCCGCAAGGAAGGGCTGATGTTCAACAAGTCCTTGCGCACACCCCAATTGACCCAGATCACCGGCAAGCTCTTTTCCCGGAATGCTGCGGTCAGCGCCTGTAGCGGCTTGATCGGCTTGCGGTTCGGCGAGACGTCGATGCCGCGGCTGTGCAGCCAGCCGCCTTCGGTGCAGAAATCGTTCTGCATGTCGACAATCAGCAGCGCCGATTTCGCGGCATCGACCACAATGCTTTGCGGCTCGGCTTCAATCGATAATGGCCGCACCGCGGGCGCGGGACGTGTCATATCGACCGCATCGGGAGTTACCAGCCACGATTGCCCCGGACCTGCTCCCATCTCGACGGGCTTGGTCGGTTTCGCTGTGACGTTCATGACTGGTCTCCTTGCCGAAGTGCGCTTGGCGTAATTTGACTACTTGGTGGCCCCCGTGATGCCCTTGACCAGGTAGTCCATGGTTTCGACCTGCTTCATGGACAACTTCTCACCGGCGGGCACGACAACGGTTCCGTCCTGTTTGATGATCGGGCCTTCCCAGATCGATTTTTTGCCGGCGATAATCGCGGCTTTCAGCTTCAGGACTTCTTTCTGCACATCCGCGGGAACGGCGCTGCCGAACGGATCGAGCACGACATTGCCGCTGGCAAGGTCGCCACGCATGTTGGTCGGCTTCCAGGTGCCAGCTTTAATTTCCTTGATTTCTTCCACCATCATCGGACCCCAGTCCCACGACACGCCGGTGATGATGGCCTTGGGCGCGCGATCGTGGATGTCGACATCTTTGCCGATCATGAAGATACCGCGCTTTTCCGCGGCCTGCGCGATGGTGATCGGGCTGTCCACCTGCTCGGCGATGACATCGATGCCGAGATCGGCAAAAGCGTTCGTGGCCTCGGTCTCCTTCTGCGGTTCCCACCAGCCGCCGTTCCAGACCACGGTCGTCGTGATCTTCGGATTGACCGACTGGGCGCCGAGGGTGAAGGCATTTACGGAACGCATCAATTGCGGGATCTGGAAGCCGCCCTGGAAGCCGAGCTTGCCGCTTTTGCTGACGTGGGCGGCGGTCACGCCGGCCAGATACATGCCGGCATCGCTGTCAGCCCAGTAAGTGCCGACGTTTTTGGACGTCTTGAGGCCGCCGGCGTGCAGGATGGTGACGTCAGGATGCTTCTCGCCGACTTTGATCGCGTAGTCGAGGTAGCCATAGCTGGTGGCGAAGATGATCTTGTGGCCGCTGGCAATCAGCCGCTCCATCACCCGTTCCACCTCGGCCGTTTCGGGAATGAGCTCGAAGGCAGTCGTCGTCACGCCGGGCATATGCTTTTCGACATACTGGCGGCCGAGATCCATCGAAGTGTTGTAGCCGTAATCGGCAGCCGGGCCGACGTAGATAAAGCCGACTTTGTCTTCGGCCTTGGCCGGCGTAGCGAGCGCCGCGGCACCGAACAGGGCGAGCGCGGCGAAGCGGGCGGGAAACTTCATAGTCACCTCCTGTTGAGATGCAGCGCGCATTCGCCGCCGCATAAGTAAGTGTTTATTTACCAGCAAGGAGCGTGCCATGTGCGGGAGGTTTCCTGAACCGTCTGATAAGGCGAGGGTTTCCTCAGTTGAGCTCATCGGCCACCCATGGACGAGCGCGCAATTTGAACAGAATTTATGCAGCCGCTGATGAAAAAGACGCTTGGGGTCAGGTCCGATCGCGGCGCAGAAAGCGCAACAGCATTTCCTTGGCATAGCGCTTGTGCGCAGCCTGCCACGCCGGCGCCAACAGATCGGACTGGAAGATGACCGAAAGGGTGTAGGCGTTGGAGCGGTGAAAATAAGCGAAGCCCACCATGGTGACGTAGAGCTGCAGTGGATCGATGCCGCGACGGAAATCGCCTTCCTTTTCGCCCCGGCGCAATAGTCCATCGATCAGCTTGATCAGCGGCGAGGCGATGATCGGCGTCTTGATGGACTGCCGGAGAAACCGCGCTTTGAGCAAATTCTCGCCGCTGAGCAAGTGAATGAGTTCGGGATGGCCGCCAAAGTGATCGTAAGTGAAGTCGAACAACTGCATCATGCCGTCGATCGGGGCGACGTGGGCGACGTCGAGCTTGAGTTCCTCGGTGCGCAGCTCGCCGAGAACCTGTTCGAGCACCGCGATGTAGAGATGATCTTTGCCGCCGAAATAGTGATAGATCATCCGCGGATTGGCCCGCGATAATCTGCAGATCACGTCGACCCGCGCGCCGCTGTAGCCCTTCTCGGAAAATTCGGCGATGGCAACGCGCAAAATGCGCGCGCGGGTGTTTTCCGCGGCATGGATTGTCGTGCGGCCCTTGTCGGCGCGGCGCTTTTTTGTGGCGCCAGTTTCTCGCTTGGACTCTGATCTTGTGGGACGCCTGGCTGCGGCGGGTAGTTCGGACGGGGAAGCAGCCATCGGTGCCGTTTTCGCGAGGCAGTCGTCGCAGCGGAAAATTCGCTATTCGACCCGCGCCCAGCCGTCGGGGGTGAGCCGCTCCTGCGGCAGGAACCGGCCCTTGTAGTCCATCTTGCGCGAGCCGCGGACCCAATAGCCGAGATAGACGTAGGCAAGCCCCATGCTCTGGGCGCGAGCGATATGATCGAGCACCATGAACGTACCGAGCGAACGCGACGCTTCATCCGGCTCGAAGAACGAGTAGACCATGGAGAGGCCGTCGGCGAGCACATCAGTCAGCGCGACCGCGATCAGATCGCCGGCGCCGCGCGGTTCACGCCGCCGGTATTCGATGATGCGCGTCTCGATGTGGCTGTCCTCGACCATCATGGCGTAGTCCAGCACGGTCATGTCGGCCATGCCGCCATCGCGATGCCGCGAATCAAGATAAGCGCGAAAGATTGAATATTGCTCGGAAGTCGGCACCGCGATTTTCATTTCTTCGGCGATGTCGGCGTTGCGGTTAGCGATCCGGCGCATGCTGCGGGTGGGCTCGAATTCCTTGGCGACGACCCGTACCGACACGCAACTGCGGCAACCCTCGCAGGCCGGCCGGTAGGCGATCGACTGGCTGCGTCGAAATCCGCCCTGGGTGAGGATGTTATTGAGTTCGCCCGCGCGCTCGCCGACGAGATGGGTGAAAACCTTGCGCTCTTCCTTGCCGCCGAGATACGGACACGGAGAAGGGGCGGTCAGATAGAATTGCGGCGTATCGCGTGAGTGCTGAGTCACGTGGCGCATGGCCCCAATGGCTTCCTGCAGCCGAGACCCCCCGGCCACCCGGTAGATTGCCCGAGAAAGCCGGCACGTTAAAGGCCATTTCGCGTATAACTCGCCGCCGCGCCGCGTAGGGAGGCCGCCCGCGCGTTATTGTTGATAATGACCGCCCCGACCAGCATGTCGTGCAGCAGCCTTTTGCGCGAATTGAGAAAGCCGACCACGACAATGAATGGCGTGAGCACGCTGACGCTGACCCAGTAGACGATTGCGTGCACCGCGCCGAGCACGAAATAGGCTGGCGCGCCGTACCAGGTGCGCATTTCGATCTCCATGGCGCGCATGCCGAGGGTCGCCGAGGCCGGGCTGCCGAGCGTGGTGCCATAGTAGAACAGTGCCCACACCACGGAGGCCGGCGAAAGCAGCCAGAACAACATCCAGCCAAAGCCGAAGGTAATAAGCCCGAACACCAGGATGAAGAGCGCCGCCGCGGCAACCGGCAGGCCTATAATGATCAAGTCGATGACGAAGGCGACGAAACGGCGCGTCAGCACGCCGTCGAACAGTTCGGGATTGGCTATCGGATCGTAGGCGTGCGGCCGCAGGTCGGCCGAGATGCCGAGCCCGCTGGATCCCGAACCCGATTCCGGATTTGGCTGGGAGTAGGCCATGACCACCTGTCCTCCGAGTCTGTAATTGTAACGCCAGCGGAAATAGGGAAAAAGGCCGGGCATGGTGACGCTCGCCGATATCGAGACCGCACGACGCACGATCGCCGGCCACGTGCTGCGCACGCCGGAATTGGCGGCGCCGCCACTCTCGGCGTTGACCGGCGCCGACGTGTTCGTGAAGTACGAAAACCTGCAGGTTACCAACTCGTTCAAGGAACGCGGTGCCTGCGTGAAGCTTACGGCTCTGTCGCCCGCCGAACGCCGCCGCGGCGTGATCGCGATGTCGGCCGGCAATCATGCCCAGGCGGTGGCGTATCATGCGCGGCGCCTGGCGATCCCGGCGACCATCGTCATGCCGGTGACGACGCCGTTCGTGAAAGTCAAAGCAACCGAGGCGCTCGGCGCCAATGTTGTTCTCGACGGCGAGATACTGACGCAATCCCAGGCGCGTGCTGAGGCGATTGCCAACGAACGCGACCTCGTCTGGGTTCATCCTTACGACGACCCGCATATTATCGCCGGTCAGGGCACCATCGCGCTTGAAATGCTGGAAGCGGTGTCCAACCTCGATGTGCTGGTCGTTCCGATCGGCGGCGGCGGGCTGATCGCCGGCTGTGCGATAGCCGCGCGCGCGATCAGACCTTCGATCGAGGTTGTCGGTGTCGAGTGCACGCTCTACCCGTCGATGTGGAATGCGCTGCATCAGGCCAACAGACCGTGCGGCGGAGCCACGCTGGCCGAAGGCATCGCAGTAACAAACGTCGGCAAACTTACTTTTCCGGTCGTTCGCGAACTGGTCAGCGACGTGGTGCTGGTCGATGAGTCGCTGATCGAACGTGCAGTCAATGCCTTTCTTACGTTGCAGAAAACAATGGCCGAGGGAGCTGGCGCCGCCGGGCTCGCCGCGATGCTGGCCGAGCCAGAACGCTTTCGCGGCCGCAAAGTCGGCCTGATCCTGTGTGGCGGCAATATCGATCCGCGTATCCTCGCAACTATTATGGTGCGCGAGCTGGAGCGCGACGTCCGTATCGTGTCGTTCCGGCTGACCATCCCCGATCGACCGGGAATTTTGGGGCAGATTGCGACCCGACTTGGCGAACTCAACGCCAACATTCTAACCGTCGATCATCACCGGTTGTTTCTCGATGTTCCCGCCAAGGGCGCCAAGCTCGACGTCACGATGGAGACGCGTGACGCGGCCCATGCTGACGAGATTTTTGCTGCGCTGGCGGCGGACGGCTATCGGCCGGTGCACATGCCGGGCGGT
Organism: uncultured Alphaproteobacteria bacterium; assembly: GCA_963791955.1. GTDB lineage: Bacteria > Pseudomonadota > Alphaproteobacteria > Rhizobiales > Xanthobacteraceae > BOG-931. The sequence goes on along the minus strand of CAWBUO010000006.1, from coordinate 215,936 downwards.
ACGGCACGCGAATAAGCGGTTCGGATCGAACCGTTGCTCGCTAACTAGTGAAATAGATTATCCAGAAATTCGAGCGGGCGGGCGCTCGTCGCCGGCGCCGCTTCGGGCGGCGCAGCCGAGCCGGGAATATCCGGGCGTGGACGCGGCATCGGGACATTCGCGGCGGTGATCTGCACCATGGTGAGATCGTTCGGACGGCGTCGCGGCAGCGGGATTCGGCCGGTTAGCGGTTGTCCGGCGGCGATGGCGTCGGCCAAAGGCTCACCGGCGGCCGGCGCTTGTTCCGTTGCATTCTGTTGTGCCGCCAGCTGCATTGCGCTCTGCTGCGGCGCGGGCGGCCACGGTGCATTGGTCTGAGGCGTCGCGTTCTGCTGCAGCGGGGGCGGCCACGTATTCGGCGCGTTTGTGTCGGCCGCTCGCTCGACAGGCATATCCGTTGATTTCGACGCCATCGATGTCGGTGGAGCGTCGACCATTTTCGCCATGCCCGCCGGCATGTTGTCGCCGTTCGCCGACTGCTCCTTTGACGAGCCCGGAAGGTCCCGCGCATCCGTCGCCGTTGCCCTTGCTTCGACTGTCATCGAGGACGGAGCGGAAGGCCGAGCCGGCTCAGCCGCTGGCGAGTTTGCGTCGCCTTTCGGCGATGTTGCGGCGGGGTCGCCCGTGACCATCTCTGCGAGTTGGCGAACCGACGGAATCTGCGGGTCAGCAATATGTGCGCGCACAAAGGTGGTGACGGTCTGCCATAGCGACTGATCATCCGCGGCCGAGGTCGAGCCGGTACTTTCTTGTTGCTCGGTTACATTTGTCGCGAGCTGGCGAAAAGTAGGAAGCTTCGGTGGGGCGATATAAGCCCGGACGAAAGACGTCACAGTCCACAGCGCTACCGGCACGGCGGCCAATACTGCCAGCACAATGATGATGCGGCGCAGCACCACTTGCGGCCTGACCCGGTCGTCGTAATTGCGCATTGACATCCGCCTTTCTCGTCACATTCCAGGCGGGACGTTGTTGCTTAGTTTGCGCACGATCCATTGCGAAACCCGGCAACGGTCCCGGGCTGGCCCTCTCGCGATCATGCGTACGCGCCGTCCTTCTTTAGTTTCTCTGCGATCCTCGCCGCGAAATAAGTCAGAATGCCGTCCGCACCGGCCCGCTTGAAGGCGATCAAGCTTTCCGTCATTGCCTTGTCCCCGTCGAGCCAGCCATTCCCCGCGGCCGCCATGATCATCGCATATTCGCCGGATACTTGATAGGCAAAGGTGGGCATGCCGAAGGTCTCTTTGACCCGCGCAAGGATGTCGAGGTAGGGCAGCCCCGGTTTGACCATGACCATATCGGCGCCTTCGGCAATGTCGAGTTCGACCTCGCGCAACGCTTCGTCGGTGTTGGCCGGGTCCATTTGATAGGTGCGCTTGTCCCCGGTGAGCGTGACGCTGGAGCCAACCGCGTCGCGAAACGGGCCGTAGAAGGCAGATGCGTACTTTGCAGCGTAAGCCATGATCTGAACGTCGTGATAACCCGCGGCATCGAGACCTCGGCGGATTTCGCCGACGCGGCCGTCCATCATGTCTGACGGGGCGATGATGTCGCAGCCTGCTTCGGCCTGAACGAGCGCCTGGCGGACCAGCACGGCGACGGTCTCGTCGTTGAGGATGACGTCGCCGCGCAGCAGGCCGTCATGGCCGTGGCTGGTGTATGGATCAAGCGCCACATCGCAAAGGATGCCGATGTCCGGCACCTCTTTCTTAATGGCGCGGATCGCCTGGCAGACGAGGTTCTGGTTGTTGAGCGCTTCGGAGCCTGATTCGTCGCGCTTGCCCGGGTCGGTATAGGGGAAAAGCGCAATGCAGGGGATGGTGAGCTTGGCGGCACGCTCGGCAGCGCGGACTGCTTCGTCGAGCGATATGCGCTCGACATCGGGCATCGATGCGACTGGCGTCCGGACTTTAGAGCCCTCGACGAGAAACAGCGGCCAAATCAAGTCGCCCGTCGTGAGAACGTGCTCGCGCACCATGCGCCGCGCCCATTCGGCGCGCCGATTGCGGCGCGGGCGGATCGCCAAATCGAGGCGCTCGGCGGGCCGCTCAGCCTCGGCCGGGGAAGTGCGGGCGCGTTCCAGCGGCCGTCCAAATTTGATTGCCATGGGGCGCTCCACAATGATGGCGACTCTCTTACCTTTTCCTGGCGCGACCCGCCACTGCCGGCCCGGTGGATTGACTTAAAGCCGTCGCAGATGCCAATGGCCGGGCCTGCCAAGAGCGACTTGCCATGAGTGACATAAGTGATCAGTCGGAGCACCGACCGACCCGGCCCAGCGACCTGCTCGAACCCGTACATGTCGGAGGTGCTACGAACGCCGCCGGATCGTGGGCCGAATATCTGGTTCTGTTTCTCCGCATCATGGCGGTCATCTCGATCGTCAAAGGTCTTTATCACTGGGGGCAGGTGTGCGGCATTGGCGCCTCCGCCGATGGCGGTTTCGAGGCGCATACGGTCGCGTGGCGGACAGCGACCGTGTTTTTCGCGGTCATCGATCTTGTTGCTGCGGTCGGGTTGTGGCTGGCGGCCCCCTGGGGTGCGGTGGTTTGGCTGACCTCGGCCGTGTCCATGGCTGTGGTGGAAGTGTTCTTTCCTCAGGTCTTCGGCGGCAGCATCTACATCGTTTTATCCGAGGGCGTGCTACTGGCGCTTTATCTCTGGCTCGCGATTTATGCGGCGCGCGAGCGGCCGGTGTGACAGAAGGAAAATTCATGCTGCAGCTCAGCGCCATCGTGATTACCAAGAACGAGGCGGCGAATATTGGCGAGTGCCTTGATAGCCTCGCGTTCTGTGATGAACGCATCGTGGTCGATTGCGGAAGCACCGACGCGACAGTGCGGCTCGCACGAGAGAAGGGCGCTCGCGTCGAGTTTCACGAATGGCCCGGTTTTGGTCCGCAGAAGAATTATGCGCTTTCGCTCGCTACCGGCGCATGGGTGTTGAGCCTTGATGCCGATGAGCGCGTCAGTCCCGCCCTTGCTGCAGCGATCAAGGCCGCTATTGTCGAAAACAGCGCCGACGCGTGGGAATTTCCGCGTCTTTCCAGCTTTTGCGGCCGGGAGATCCACCATTCCGGCTGGTATCCGGACTACGTGCTGCGGTTGTTTCGGCGTGGCAAAGCGAGCTTCGACGATGTCGCAGTCCACGAGCGGGTGATCTGTGCCGGCGTGGTGAAACGGCTTCGCCCGCCGCTGATCCATCTCGCCATGCCCACGCTTGAAGATGCGCTATCGCGCGTTGACCGTTATTCGACGGCCAAAGCGCAGATGATCGTCAGTTCTGGGCGAAAAGTCTCGTTCCTGACCGGCATCGGTCACGGGCTGTTCGCGTTCCTCCGGGCGTACATTCTACGTGCCGGATTTCTCGACGGTGCCGAAGGCTTCTTGCTTGCGGTCGTCTGCGCTGAAACCAGCTATTATCCCTACATGAAGGCGTGGCTTGCGATGCGTAAGCGGCATATCCGCTCGCCCGCTCACAGATCCTTTTCTAACACTTGATCACGCATCGTCGAGTTGGGCCTGTAACCATGATGTTTGCCGGGCAATGCCAGAGCTGATCCTCTCCATTCACTCCGGGCCCCACGACTCCGTTGCTGCGCTTTTCGAAGACTACCAGCTCAAGGCGGCTGTCCAGCTCGAGCGCCTGACCAGAGTGAAAGGCGACGGTCACAAGAATCCGGATGCCTGCATCGACGAAGTACTGGCGATCGCCGGCGCGACACGGGCCGACGTCGACGTCATTTCGATGTCGCGTACCCTGCTCGACGTTAAATATTTTCGGCGCCTGAGCGGGGTCCGCTGGCTCAAGGAAGTTGCGTTGCGGCACAGCCGCGGGCTGAACCTCCAATACATGACGCATGAGATGCGTCGTTACCGGTCCAGAAATATGGACGAGCTTTTCGATTTTACGGCGTTTCGCCGCGACGGCGGTTTCCGGCCCGATGTGGCGCTGCATTTCAGCAACCACCACGAAGCGCATGCGCTGCCGGCCTTGTTCTACAGCCCTTGGGATGAGGCGCTGCTGGTCACCGCCGACGGCGGCGGCGACACTGTCAATTACAGCCACCGCAGTTTTTCGGATGGAGCGATCAAAGCGATTTATGGCGGTGACGACTGCCTGTTCACGGAGAAGCCGATCGACAGCCTCGGCCGCGCTTATAGCGCGGCGACGCTGGCGCTCGGCTTTCGCATGGATCGACACGAAGGCAAACTCACCGGCCTTGCGGCGCTCGGCAAACCGGCCTGTGCCGAAGAGATCGCCTCGTACTTTCGCGTCGATGAAGGCGGCCGCGTGCACTCGACCTTTTCCGGCTTCAGCCACATGCGCCGTTTGATGCGGCGCTTGGCTAAAACAGCTAGACCGGAAGATCTCGCAGCCTCGATCCAACAGGTCCTCGAGGACACGATGCTGCGCTCGATTGAAAGTCTGCTGGCGAAGTTTCCGAGCCAACATCTTGGCGTCGCCGGCGGCGTGTTTGCGAATGTCCGGCTTAATCGGTTGCTGGCCGAGCGGCTCGGGCTCGACGAGGTTTTCATCTTTCCGGCGATGGGTGACGAGGGACTGCCGGTCGGCAGCGCCTTGATCTATTTGCTGGAGCGGGACGGCCTTAATTCCTGGCTCGATCAGCGGCGGCCGCTCGGCCTGATTTTTCTTGGCCGCGATTACACCGACGCGATCGATCCTGCTCTTTCGGCCCTGCCGAACGTGCGCCGGGTCGAAGGTTCGCCGGTGACCGAAGCGGTGAAGCGCCTGGTGCAAGGCCAAATCGGTGCGATCTTCACCGGCCGCATGGAATATGGACCGCGTGCGCTCGGTGCCCGGTCGATTTTGGCAAATCCGTCTCGGCGTGAAACGCACGATCTGCTCAATCAGCGTCTCGCGCGCACCGAGTTTATGCCCTTTGCTCCGGTGATTGCCGCCGAGCGGGCAGCCGATGTATTCGACGTCACTGTCGTGAACGCCCGGGCGTGCCAATATATGACTATCGCTTGCGATGTGCGTCCGCAGTGGCGTGACCGCATTCCTGCCGTCGTGCATGTGGACGGCTCGGCGCGGCCCCAGACCATCCGGCGTGAGGACAATCCACTCTATTACGACCTCGTGCGAGGCTTTGAGGCTGCGAGCGGACTGCCGGTGCTGGTCAACACCAGTTTCAATGTCCACGAGGAGCCGATCGTGAATTCGCCAGCCGAATGTGCGCGGGCGCTGACCGATGGCCGCATCGATTTCGTTGTCACCCGCCAGGGCGTTTACGAGAAGAAATCGCCGCCCTAAAGAGGCGGTGCGCTTGCGCTGAAATCAAACCGATTTTCGGCTGCCCCCATGTGCCGTAGCAAGACTGACCTTTTCCGGTTGCTTGCGCAGAACTGTCTCTGCCCGCGCGATGACGTCCGACGCGGAGACATCGCGCATGCAGGCGTGATCGTTGGGGCAGCGGTTGAGCTGTCGCAGATAGCATGGCGAGCAGGACAACTTCGCCTGCAGCACTGCGCCGGGGCGGCCATAGGGCCCGATCCAGATCGGATCGGTTGGGCCAAATATACTCACCACCGGACGATCTACGGCGACGGCAAGGTGCATCGGTCCGGAATTGTTGGTGATGCTGATGGTCGAACGGCGGATCAGCGCGGCGAGTTCGGCCAGCGTCGTTTCGCCGGCGAGGTTGATTGTACCTGCAGCGAGCCGCGCGACCTCGTCACAAGCTGCGCGCTCGCGCGCGGCGCCGATCAGCATCACGGCGAAGCCTTTTTGCAGGAAACAGCGGGCCACTTCCGCATAGCCTTCGCTGCGCCATTGTTTGGTTTCCCAAATCGTTCCGGGCGCGAGGACGGCGAGTTTCTTACCTTCAGCGCCATAGTAATCGATCAGCGCATCGATGCGTTTGGTCGCCTCTTGCGGTATCGGAAACGAAAAATCGGCCGGGCCGTCGTCGAGACCGAGCAGTCGGCCGACCCCGAGATAGCGGTCGACTGCGTGCAGGTCGAGCGTCGGCACCGGAATGTGATGGGTGTAGGCGAGCCAGCTGCCCTCGCGCGCGCCCTGCCAGGCGTGCTTGCGCGTTTCAGCGGGGAACTTCCGCGGCGAGGCGTCCCAGACACTGGCGCGCGGCCGATCAAAGCCGATCCGCACCGGCGCACCGCTCGCGAGTGTAAAAATCGCGGTGCGGAACTGCCCGTGCATGTCGATCACAAGATCGTACCCAGTGCTCCGCAGCTGCGAGGCGAGACGCGCGTAGCTGATAAACGGCGTCAGCCGCCAGGGCGTCGACCATTCTTTGCGGTCGAACCCGATGACGTTGCTGATAGCCGGATGGTGGCGAAGGAGTTCGCCGATCGACGGCGTCACCAGCCAATCCAGTTGCGCCGCCGGATAGCGCCGCCGCAGCTTGTGCAGGACCGGAATGGTGTGAACGACGTCGCCGACGGCGGACAATTTGATCAGCAGAATTTTGCCGAAGTCACGGTTGCGCAGATCGGCCGCAGGCATATTCAAAAACGGCTCCTGTCGCGCGACATTTCGGTTCGCGGTGCGCGTGTCTTGAGGCGCTTAAGCGCGGCCCGGCAAGATTTTTTCCAGCACGCGCTTGAACGACGCCGAGGTGTGGTGTCGCAACATGGCGATTTGCCGGTTGCCCTGCGATGTGAGCCAGTTGAATTGAATAACCCGGCGTTCGCCGACGAACGGCTCGTGGCCATGCCAGGAATTGTTGCTGCGTTTGAAGGCGAGCATCGTGCCGGACACCGGCGGCACTTCGACAATAATGTCATTGAGGTTTTTGGCGGAGCGAAGAAGCCGCAGCCGGCCGCCGCGCTGTTCCCAGCTTTCGTTCATATAGATGAGCACGGTGATGATCTTGCTGGTCGAATCGGTGTGGATCCTGCCGTCGCTTGCGTCACAGCGGCCGCGGACGGTGGTCACGGTCGGCCGGCCCGACAGATCGAGGCCGAATTTCTGTTCAAACGCGCCGCGGAATTCGTCGCTTTCAAGTTCGTCGAGCAGGTCCTGAAACGCCCGCCCGAAGCTGACCTGGTCGACCGGAAAGCTGCCGGATGACGAAATCTTCGGATAATCGGCATTGATCGCAGCCAGGCCGTCCGGACTGATGAACCCGGGCACGATCAGATGCTGGAACGGCTCCTGCACCAAAGGAGTCCCACGGAATGCCTCAAGTCTCAGATAGTCCGTGGTTTTTGGCATTCGATCGCCCTGGTCTTATGCGCGCCCGGAAACTAGCACTCCCGTGCGGCGGGGTAAATTATGGCCCCGGCGGGCGCAAGGTCGCCCAGCCGACATGAACGGTGCCATTGTTGCGATGAGCGGGTAGATCGAACGGCTTGCCGACTTCAGCGCCGGGCGCGATCGCGGCAAAGTTTTGCGGCAGCGTTTTCGGGTCGCTGTCGGTCCAGACGATGACGGCGCCGTGGGCGCGCAAGTCGTTGAGATTGATCCACGGCGCGCGGCGCGGCTGGCCGTCGATCAGCACGCGCGGCTGCGGGTACTGGTCTGAATAATGGGCGACGTTACCGCCATCCCACATCGAGCCGATGATGTAGGCGGGCTCATGTCCGGTTGCCTGCTCGAATCGTTGCGTGATGGCGGCCGACAACAGGTCGCCGGGAAAAAATGCGGCGCGGTAGCGGTGGTCGAAATTCGGCAGCACCAGATAATCGGCAACGAAGGCGGCGACAGAGAGCACAAACACCACGGCCCACAGCGCGCCGATCAAAGCGAGCCTGGTGGGATCGAGCGCGGCACGGGCGAACAGGATGAACCACAGCCCGAGGAACAGCCAAAGCGGAAAGCCCCACATCGCCTGGGTGCCGCGGCCGGTCACGAGGCTCAACGCCAGCAGAGTGAGCGCCGGACCAAAGACCAGCAGCGTCACGATGCGGCGGTCGAACGCGTCGGCGCCCCCGCTCGGAACGCTCTTGCCTGAGCGCCAGAACAGCGGCGCGGCGATGATCAGTGAAGGAATGAGAAAGAACGCCTGCGCGGTCACATACTCGAAGGGATTGCGTAGGTGATCGAGCCAGCCGTTTGACGGCGTCGCGCGCGCTTCGGCGTAGTTGAAAGGCAGGAAATCGTGCTGCACGAGCCAGATCAGATGCGGGGCCATGACCGCAAGCGCCACCGCTGCCGCGACCCACGGGCCCGGTGTGGCCAAGTGGCGCCGGGCATCGCGGTCGAAGATTAGAAACAGCGCGAACGGCGCCGCCAGCACCACCATGAAATATTTGGCCCACCACGCGAGCCCGATCGCCACCCCGAGCAGGATCCAATAACCCAGCTTTTCGCGGCGCAGCGCTGCATAAAATGCAAAACCGGCGAGCGCCCATAGCGGCAGCTCGATCACGTTATGATTCCATTTGGTGGCGCTGGCGGTGAAGTAGTGCATGCCGTCGGTGATCAGGATGGCGGCGAGCGCGCCGGTCGCGCCAACCAGCGGCCGCGCGGTCTTCCACACCGCGACGAAAGCGATGATGACGGCGATTTGGGACAGCGCATAAAGCGAATCGTCGAAGCCGAAGGCCCGGTAAACGGCTTCGGCCACCCACCACGGCAGCGGCGGCAGCTTGTGGTAGCCGAGCTGCCACTCGCGGCCGTAGACCATGGCTTCGATCACGTCGAGCGGCAGGTTGAAATAGATCAGCGACGGCAGTGCCGTCCAGACCAGTCCATGCAGGACGAGGAAACCGGCAAGGGCCGCTCCCGGGCGGCGTTCCACCGCGTCGATCAATCGGGACATTTTCATTGCATCATTCAGTGGCCATCGGGCCGCCGTTCGGCCCCGTCGCTTAACACGCAGCTGCCGCGGCGAGAAACCACGGCAGGGCCGGGGCCACTGCAGCCCGTGCCGGTGACGCCATCCACAACCCTTGCTATTGAGCGGTCCTATTGAGACCTTGCTATTGAGACCTTGCAAAGGCAGGTCAACCGGGCCGAAGGGCGGGCAAAAAATGAAGGACATTGTCGACAGGCTCGAAGAGCGCCGCGACAGCGCGCGCGGCGGCGGTGGCGAGCGGCGCATCGAGGCGCAGCACAAGCGCGGCAAGCTCACGGCGCGCGAGCGCATCGAGCTGCTGATGGACAAGAATTCCTTCGAGGAGTTCGACATGTTCGTCGAGCACCGCTCCTACGAGTTCGGCATGGAGAAGACGAAAATCGCCGGAGACGGCGTCGTCACCGGCTGGGGCACCGTGAATGGCCGCAGCGTCTTCGTTTTCGCCAAGGATTTCACCGTGTTCGGCGGCGCGCTGTCGGAGACACACGCCCAGAAGATCATGAAGATCCAGGATATGGCGATGAAGGCGCGTGCGCCGATCATCGGCCTGTTCGACGCCGGCGGCGCCCGTATCCAGGAAGGCGTCGCGGCGCTCGGCGGCTATGGCGAAGTGTTCAAGCGCAACGTCATTGCCTCGGGCGTCATTCCGCAGATTTCAGTGATCATGGGCCCGTGCGCCGGCGGCGACGTCTATTCGCCGGCGATGACCGATTTCATCTTCATGGTGCGTGATACGAGCTACATGTTCGTCACCGGCCCCGACGTGGTGAAGACGGTGACCAACGAAATTGTCACCGCGGAAGAACTCGGCGGCGCCTCGGTGCACGCCAGCAAATCCTCGATCGCCGACGGCGCCTACGACAACGACGTTGAATGTCTGCTGCAAATGCGCCGGCTGCTCGACTTCCTGCCGGCGAATTTTTCCGCCGGCGTCCCGGAGTGGCCGTCGTTCGACGAGATCGACCGCATCGAGCCGTCGCTTGACTCGCTCGTGCCCGAAAACCCGAACAAGCCTTACGACATCAAGGAACTGATTCTCAAAACCGTGGACGAGGGCGACTTCTTTGAATTGTCCGAGACCTTCGCCCGCAACATGGTGATCGGCTTCGGCCGGATCGCCGGCCGCACGGTGGGCATCGTCGCCAACCAGCCGATGGTGCTCGCCGGCGTGCTTGACTCTGACGCCAGCCGCAAGGGCGCGCGGTTCGTCCGGTTTTGCGATGCCTTCAACATTCCGATCGTCACCTTCGTCGACGTGCCCGGATTTTTGCCCGGCACCGCGCAGGAATATGGCGGCCTGATCAAGCACGGAGCCAAGCTTCTGTTCGCCTATTCGCAGGCGACGGTGCCGCTCGTCACACTGATTACCCGCAAGGCGTTCGGCGGCGCCTATGACGTGATGGCGTCAAAGCACATCGGTGGCGACGTCAACTACGCCTGGCCGACCGCGCAGATCGCGGTGATGGGCGCCAAGGGCGCGGTCGAGATCATCTTCCGCGGCGACATCGGCGACCCAGACAAGATCGCCGCCCGCACCCGTGAATACGAGGAGCGCTTTCTCTCGCCGTTTATCGCCGCCGAGCGCGGCTACATCGACGACGTCATCATGCCTCACGCCACGCGCCCGCGCATCGCGCGCGCTTTGGCGATGCTGCGCGGCAAGACGGTGGAGATGCCGGGCAGGAAACACGACAATCTGCCGGTGTGAGGATCGTGTGCATGGCGTACCCCGCAAGCGCGGTGCGCAAGAGGCCTTTCATGGTATTCCCTTAGATCGCCAGGGGGCCGGTTGACGAACCGATTGCAGCGGTCCCGGAAATCTCTCGTTTCGCAAAACTGATGACGACAATTGCCGGATAGAGGCTATCGGAGAGGCGGTAAAATTCCGCTAAATCTGTCGGTCGTTGAACGGTAATATCGCCTCACGCTTGACCGGCGGCGCTGGCCGCCTACGCATATCGGCGATGCGTTCGTGCGCTCGACCTGCAGCATAATGGCCGCTACTGCTCTGGCGCCCCTCGCAGCCTCCGGGAAACCTTGCCTAATGCCGCGATCGCTTGAAGATGCCGCAATCTTCGCAGCGCCCGGCGTTTTCGTCCTGTTGTGGGCGTCGGGGTTTGTCGGCGCGAAACTTGGTCTCGGCTATGTCGAGCCGCTGACGTTTCTCTCGCTGCGGATGGGCGCGGTGGTCGCGTTGCTCGCGGTCATCATCGCGTTGACCCGGCCGAAATGGCCCAACGGCGCCGATATCCTTCACAGCGTCCTGACCGGGCTTATGGTGCACGGGCTCTATCTCGGCGGCGTGTTCGTTGCGATCGAAAACGGCGTCTCCGCCGGGCTTGCCGCGCTGATCGTCAGCTTGCAGCCGGTGCTGACGTCGACGATTGCCAACCGCTTCCTCGGCGAGCGCGTCGCGGCGCGGCAATGGCTCGGCCTCGCGCTCGGTCTCCTCGGCGTGTATCTCGTCCTCTACGAAAAGACTGCGGCAGGAGATGCAACGCCGTTCGGCTGGCTTTCGGCGACCTTGGCGCTTTTGGGCATCACCGCCGGCACGCTGTACCAGAAGCGTTTCGGCGGCGGCATGGATTGGCGGCCGGCGCTGTGCGTCCAGTACATTGCGGCCGGCATCCTGTTCGCACTCGGGGCCTTCATATTCGAAACGCGGGTCGTGCACTGGACGCCGCAATTGATGTTCGCGCTCGGCTGGCTCGTCCTGGCGCTCTCGTTCGGCGGCATCTGGCTGTTCTATTTCCTGATTCGCCGGGCGGCGGCGACGCGGGTCACCAGCCTGTTCTATCTCACCCCGCCGATGACGGCGCTGATGGCCTGGGCTTTATTCGACGAGCGGCTGGCGCCGCTGGCGCTTGCCGGCATGGCGGTCTGCGTCGTCGGCGTCGCGTTGGTGAACTGGCGTTCAGCGTAAAATCACGAAATCGCCGTTTTTCCGGCATGCGGCTGTCTCAAACGCGCGTTTGAATTTGTATCGGGCGTTTGAATAAGTATGGAAAGGGAAATTAAGGTGTATACGTCGGAAACACGCGAGCTGATCCGCCGCAACGGCGAAACGGCCAGGATCCGGGCATGCCCGAACTGCGGCCGGTCGATGCACCTGTCACCCGGTGGCGATCAGCCGCGCGGCGTCTTCCCGGACCTGCGGCGCTATCGGTGCGGTGAGTGCGGGATCGGAGTGACCGACACCGCCGACGACTAGAGTTTAGGCGCGCAACGCAAATGTTGCTCTGCCTGTCGGGCCCCAAGCGCTATCCCCCCGGCGCTTGGGGCTTTCTCTTTAACTCGGCAGCCTGGGCGCCGGATTTGCACCTTCTCCGTCTCAGCGTTGCCTCGAACCAGAATGGGTTTGCAAAAGGACTGTAAGAAACCAGCGCGATTGGTTAGGAAATAGTCGGTTACGGCCTCGAACAGCGGGATCTTCTATGACCGGCGCCTTTGATCGCGATTCCGACCGGGACCAATGGACCGTTGAAGAGGCCGGCAAGCTTCACGATTTGCCCTTCAATGATCTGCTGTTTCGGGCGCAGACCGTCCATCGCCAGAACTTCGATCCTAACCGGGTTCAGCTGAGCCGCCTGCTCAGCATCAAGACCGGCGGCTGTCCGGAGGACTGCGCTTATTGCAGCCAGTCCGTCCATCATCAGACCGGCCTTAAGGCTTCGAAGTTAATGGAGGTCGAGCGGGTCATCGCAGAAGCCAAGACCGCCCGCGACGCCGGCGCCACCCGCTATTGCATGGGCGCGGCGTGGCGCAATCCCAAAGACCGCGACATGGATGCGGTGGTCGCGATGGTCAAAGGCGTCAAGGCGCTCGGCATGGAGACCTGCGTGACGCTGGGCATGCTCGACCAGCGTCAGACCCGGCAGCTCAAGGAAGCCGGCCTCGACTACTACAACCACAATATCGATACCTCCGAGCGCTACTACCGCGAGATCATCTCGACGCGCAGCTTCGCCGACCGCCTGGAAACACTCGCTCATGTCCGCGACAGCGGTATCAAGGTGTGTTGCGGCGGCATCGTCGGCATGGGTGAAGAGGCGACCGACCGCATCGCTATGCTGGTGACGCTCGCCAACCTTCCCGAGCATCCCGAAAGCGTTCCCATCAACATGCTGATCCCGATCGAAGGCACGCCGCTCGGGACGGCGGCCCCCATCGAGCCAATCGCGTTTGTCCGGGTCATCGCGCTCGCTCGCATCATGATGCCGAAATCGCACGTCCGGTTATCGGCCGGCCGCACCGCGATGAGCGACGAGTTGCAGGCATTATGCTTTTTCGCCGGAGCCAATTCGATCTTCGTTGGGGACACGCTGCTGACAGCCGAAAATCCCGGCGAAGACAAGGACAGCGCGCTGTTCCGGCGGCTGGGCATCGAGCCGCTCGAGCATCACGGACCCGAAGCAAACGCCAGTTGATCCCGGCGTTACCCTGCGATTCGCCTGGACTAGCCAGTTGGGACCATCATGCGCCTCGTACTGATGGCGTTAATGTCCAGCTTGTGCCTTGGTCGTCCGGCGGCGGCTGCGCTCATCAACGAGAACCTGATCACAACAGCGCCGGCGGGATACCACATCGGCTTCCAGAACAAGGGCGATGATGGGCTGATTACCGAATGGGTGCCGGCGGGCGAAACCGTCGAGAACTGGACCGAATTGGTAACGGTACAGGTCTTCTACCATCTGAAAACGTCGCCGGAAGCGTTCATGAGCAGCCTGGAAACGCGGTGGCTAAGAAGCTGTCCGGGCGCGGATCAGGCGCAACCGATCGCCAATGCCCGCGAGAACGGCTATCCAACCCTGGTGTGGCTGTTAAGCTGTCCGCAAAATCCCGCCAGCGGCAAGATCGAGATCACCTGGTTCAAGGCCGTGCAGGGCAACGACAGCTTCTATGTGGTGCAGAAGGCGTTCAGGTTTGCGCCATCGAAACAGCAGATCACGCGCTGGGTCGGTTATCTGAAGTCCGTGCGCGTGTGCGACTCGCGGCTGGCGGACCGCGCTTGTCCGCGGAGCAAGGATTAGCGCGTTGAGCCCGGGCACGACCAAGAAGCCTTACCGCCACCCGCCGCCACCGTTCACGTAGACGGTGTCCGCGGTCATGAACCCGCAGGCATCGGAGCAAAGAAACAGTACCAATTCGCCGATTTCCTCAGGCTCGCCGAAGCGCTGCATCGGCACGTCGTCGAGGAAGCGCTTGATCAGCTCCGGCGAAGACTGGGCTGCGTCCTGGAACGGCGTTTTGATGGGGCCGGGCGAAATCGACAGCGCGCGAATGCCCTGGGTGGCGAATTCACGCGCCGCGCCCATGGTCATGGTCACCACGGCGCCTTTCGCCGCGGCGTAATGGATCGAAGAACCCGGGCCGCCGCGGCGGTGCGCCATGCTCGCCATGTTGACGATCACGCCGCTTTTGTTGGCAAGCATGTGCGGGAGCACCGCCTGCATGGCGTAGAGCGTGCCGTTGACGTTGAGCGCGAAGGTCTTGTCCATCAGCGCATCGTCGATCTCAAGGAATTTGGCGCGGCGGATGGCGGCACCCGCCGAATTGAACAAAAACTGCACTTTGCCGAACGCGGCAATCGCGCGCGCGACCATGTCATCGACCTCGCCGCGTTTGGTGACATCGACCTTCAGCGCCAACGCCTGGCTGCCTTTGCTGTTGACCTCGGCGGCGGTCTCCTTCGCGCCTTTCTCGTTTACATCCGCGCAAACAACATTGGCGTGCTCGCGGGCGAATATCAGTGCCGTGGCGCGGCCGATGCCGCTCGCGGCGCCGGTGATGATGATGGTCTTTCCGGCAAAGTATTCAGGCGTCTTTGGCATGACGATGCTTGTCCCGTTGATAAGGGCGCGAAGTTTGCCGGTTCACGACGCATGTCACAATCTGGCGCTCGCCAATGTCACAATCGGGGCCGGACGTAACTCCGAGTGAATCGTTCACCACGTTCCTGCCAAACCTCGTTGAGAAACAACGGAAGTTATTTATCAACAAAACGCGGTCCATCAAACAAAACTGTCATATGAGAGTCACAAATGTAGAAGGCGTCACTTAACGCGTTTTTATGGGATTTCATCTAGCAATTTAATTCATGATCGACTGTCCGCCCCGATCGCCGTTTGAAATCCGACCGCAATCATGATCGCCCCGCTCCGCAAGTTCAGCGTCCAGCCGCCGCCGTTGCTGGCCGACATTTCAGTCATCGAGCGGATGTGGCGCGCTGCGCTCGCTCCGGGCAAAAAGCTGCCGCAATACGAGGATGTCGTGCTTGGCAGCCTTGGGCGGCTTGCCGATCATTTGGTGTTGTTCGAGGGCGACGCATCGGGCGCTGCCTTCAGAGTGTTACGCGCCGGCCGCAAGATACGCGACTGGATCGGCTTCGACGTCCGCAATAAGGCGATCGCCGATCTGCCGCGCGATTGCGCGATCGCACTTGGCGCCGTCGTGGCGCAATCGATCGAGGCGTGCGCGGCAGTGCCTTATCTCGCCCATCGTGTCGCCGATGGCATGGTCGAGACTTATGAGATGCTGGCCTTCCCGATGGCATGCCGGTGGGGACAGTCGCTGGTCGGCGTCTACGTGGCGGAAGCCGGCACCAGGTATAATCTGGTCGACACGATCTTCCGTTCGACCAACGAGGGCATCCTCGCGCTTGCAGCGATTCGCGATACGTTGGGCGCGCCCACCGATTTTCAAATTGTGGCCTCAAACCATGGCGCTGCGGAATTGCTCGGCGTGGACGAGAAGCATTTACAGTGGTGCCGGCTTTCGGAGTTGCCGCTGGGATCGCCGTCTTTGGGTATTCGCGATCGTCTCATTGCCAGCATCGGAGCGGGACGATTCGATCAGTTCGAGTTCGCGTTTAAGCGCGGGAACAGCGAGGTCGACGTCAATGTCAGCGTCGCATCGGTTGGCGATCTTTTGTCGATGACGCTGACCGATATCGGCGACCTCAAGCGGCGCGAAGCGTCGTTTCGGCTGCTGTTCGACGGCAATCCGATGCCGATGTGGCTGTACGATCCGAGCGACCTGCGGATCCTGAACGTCAACGATGCCGCGGTCGCCCATTACGGCTACAGCCGCGCCCGGTTCCAGTCCATGACGTTGCCGGACCTCTGGCCCGGCGACGAAAGAGAGATCCACCGCGAAGTTGCAAAGTCGGTGGGGGAAAAATACCAGTCCGATCGTAGCTGGCGTCACGTCAAAGCTGATGGCAGCGAAATCGAAGTCCTCACCTACGCCCGCCGGGTCCCGTTTGGCCGCATGCACGCAATTCTGGTCGCTGTGGTCGACGTCACCGAACGCAAGCAGGCTGAAGCTCGTATTGCGTACATGGCGCACCACGACGCCTTGACCGATTTGCCCAACCGCGTGCTGTTCCATGAACAGCTGAACGAACTGCTGGCGCGGGTGCGCCGGCACGGCGAAAGCCTCGCGGTCTATTGCCTCGATCTCGATCACTTCAAAGGGGTCAACGACACGCTCGGCCATCCGATGGGCGATGCGCTGTTGCAGGCGGTGGCGCAGCGGTTGCGGAAATGTCTGCGCGACAGCGACATGGTTGCGCGTCTCGGCGGTGATGAGTTTGCCATCGTGCAATCTCCGTTCGGCAGTCCAAACGAAGCCAGCACACTCGCCGGCCTGCTGATCGAGACCGTGAGCAAGCCCTACCAGGTGCAGGGACACGAATTCGTCATCGGCGCCAGCATCGGCATCGCGCTGGCGCCCGGCGACGGACACGAGGCAGACGGCCTGTTGCGCAACGCCGATATCGCGCTTTACCGCGCCAAGGCCGAGGGCCGCGGGACGGCGCACTTCTTCGAACCGGAAATGGATCGCCGCATCCAGGCGCGCCGCATGCTTGAACTCGACCTTCGCAAGGCTTTCGCCAACGGGGAGTTCGAGCTGTTCTATCAGCCGCTGATCGGCCTCAATACCAACGCCGTCAACGGCTTCGAGGCGCTGTTGCGCTGGCGTCACCCGGAACGCGGCCTGATCGCCCCGGGTGAATTCATTCCGCTAGCCGAAGAGATCGGCCTCATTGCTCCGCTTGGCGAGTGGGTGCTGCGCACCGCCTGCACCGAAGCAATGCGGTGGCCGGGCGAACTCAAAGTGGCGGTCAATCTCTCGCCGGCGCAATTCCGCAGCCGCGGCGTCGTCAATGCGGTGCTGACGGCGCTCGCCTATTCGCGATTGCCGGCCGATCGCCTGGAACTGGAAATCACCGAATTGGTGCTGCTGGGCGAAACCGACGCAAATCTCGCGACGCTGCATCAGCTCCGCGAGATCGGTGTGCGGATCTCGATGGACGATTTCGGTACCGGTTATTCTAGTCTGAGCTATTTGCGGTGTTTTCCGTTTGACAAGATCAAGATCGACCGCTCGTTCGTTCGCGAGCTTTCGGAGCGTCCGGATTGTGTGGCCATCATTCGCGCGGTTGCCGGGCTCGGCACCAGTCTCGGCATCGCCACGACCGCGGAGGGAATTGAGACGATCGAGCAGCTCGAATGCGTACGAGCGGAAGGATGCACGGAAGTGCAGGGCTTCTTCTTCAGTCCGCCGCGGCCGGCGTCCGAGCTCGGCGACCTCATGCCTGCGGGGCAGCCGGAAGTGGCTGCTGTCGCATAATTCCGCGCGAGCCAGCCGCCGGTCATCCGGACCAGCTGATGAACTAGGCGTTGAGCAATCGCGCCGACCGTAACTGCAGCAACGCCATCTTCTCGGCGACCGGGGCGACGTGATTCGGCGCAATGCCGCAGGAGCGGGCAGGGCGCACCACACTATTGGTCAGATAAGGCGGTCTCTCACGCCACAAATATTCAAAAATGTGGCCGCTGATCTTGTGCGTCAGCTGGATGGTGCTGCCGCGGATCGCGACGTCGAAATGCTGCTCGCTGGTCTTCACTTTCAAGTTGGGCGAGCGCAGGCCGAACGCGGCATGCAGCACCTTGTCCACGTCCTGCGAATTGAACGGCTTATGCAGGAAAGCGGCGGCGCCAGACTCCCTTGCCGCGCTCTCGTTCGCGCGATTTTGCTCGGACGACATCATCACGATCCGCAGTGACGGCTGCATCAGCGAAAGCAGCTTCATGGTGGCAAGCCCGCTCAAGCCCGGCATGTTCCAGTCGAGGAAGACGACGTCGAATTCTGACGCCCGGCACAGCGCGAGCGCCGTCTCGCCCTCGCCCGTTTCTTCGATGTCGCAGTTAAATACGCTGCCACCGACGATCCGCTGCACGATCTGGCGCACCGACTGGGAGTTGTCGACGATCAATACTTTCGTGGGCGCCGAAACCCGCGCGTAAGTCTGGATGATGGCGAGCGCGTCTTCGGCGGTGAACGGTTTGAACAGGAATTCATAGGCCCGCAGCTTGACGGCCACCTCTACCGCTTCGGCTGCCGGCGGGTTCGACATCAGCGTCACAAAAGTCTTGATGCCTTGTTTTTTTGCCGACCAGAACGCCTGGGTGCCCGACAATTCCGGCATGTGTACATCGATAAAGGCGAGGTCGATATTGGAACCGTTGAGCAAGGTCAGGCAGTCGCGGCCGTTGTCGGTCGCGCTCAGCCGAACCGGCAGCTTCGAGGCGCGAGCCGCGTCGCTCAGCACTTGCTGTATGATGTGGGAATTGTCGGCGATGAGCATACCGATGGTGCGCGACATCGAGTACTTTCCGTCCTGCAGTTCCAACAAGAGCACAACGGCCGAGCGTTGAATTGGTTCTCGGACTCTCGGATCCGCGGTATTGGCGGAGCAAATGGACTGCAACGAAAGTGAATTGAATTTTCCGCAATTGTGATTTGATTGCGCCGGCTTGCTGCCGCCCTTGCGATGCAAGATAGTGTTGCGGCGGTGTTTGGACGTATTGCCGGCGCGGCGCGCAATAGCCGCCCGGTAACTGTTTGGGGGGAACTTGTCATGGCACAGCATCGGCCAATCGAGTATCGCGACGCGTCGACGGAAGTCCGTGCCGTGTTCGATGACATCAAGCGTAGCCGTCAGATCGAAGACGTGAACAATTTCTGGAAATACCTCGCGCACGATCCGGCGACGCTCAAGCGCACCTGGGAGAGCATCAAGGAAATCATGGCGCCTGGTGCGCTCGATGCGCGGACCAAGGAAATGATTTATTTGGCGGTCAGCGTGACCAATGGTTGCGGCTACTGCATCGCCAGCCACGGCGCTGCGGCGCGCAAGGCGGGTATGAGCGAGGCGATGTTCGGCGAACTCATGGCCGTCGTTGGCATGGCCAACGAAACCAACCGGCTGGCCAACGGCTATCGCGTCCCGGTCGATCCGGCTTTCGATCGGTAGTTCTCCAAACTGTTGTAAGTTGCTCGATACGCGCGGGCGGGTGGAGCGCCAGCGGCAGACAAGCAGAGAAGCTAAGGGGAGCACACAAATGCAAGTCCGCGCGCACCGCAGGCCATGGTTTCGCAGCTGCAGCTGTTGCAATGAGACAGTGACGCTGAGTGGATCGGGCCTGAGCCGGCGCGGCGTGCTGGGTGGGGCCGCTGGTTTGGCGCTGAGCGGGCTTGCCGCGGGGCCGGTTCGCGCGCAAACGCCGGCAAAAATCCCGATCGTTGACGTGCACCATCATCTGGCGCCGCCGGCCTATATCGCCGATCTCATCCGCCGCAAGGCCGGCATGCCGCCAACGCTGGAATGGACGCCGGAAAAATCGCTTGCCGATATGGATGCTGCCGGCGTCTCAACCGCAATGCTGTCGATCACCACGCCCGGAGTTTGGTTCGGCGATGCCGCTGCGGCGACAGCCCTTGCTCGCGTTTGCAACGAGTATGGCGCCAAGCTCACCGCGGATAACCCGCGGCGCTTTGGTACTTTCGCCGCGCTGCCGTTACCGGACATCGACGCCAGTCTGCGCGAGATCGAATACGCGCTCGATACGCTCAAAGCCGACGGCATTGGGCTGTACACGAGCTACGGCAATAAATGGCTTGGCGATCCCGCATTTGCGCCGGTGATGGACGAGCTCAACCGCCGCAAGGCGGTAGTTTACACCCATCCAACCGACCCGAGTTGCTGTGTCAATCTCATCGCCGGGGTGCCGGCGCCGATCATCGAATACGGCACCGACACCTCGCGCACTATCGCGAGCCTTTTGTTCACCGGTACGGCCTCCCGCTGTCCGAACATCAAATTCATTTTCTCGCACGGCGGCGGCACGATGCCGTTTCTGATCGAGCGCTATGTCCGGCTCGCACTCCTCAATAAGGCGGCGGCGGCCAAGACCCCTGAGGGCGTGATGCCGCTGCTGCGAAAATTTCATTACGACACCGCGCAGGTCGCCAACCCCGCAGCGATGGCGGCCCTGACCAAAGTCGTGCCGACTTCGCAGATTGTGTTTGGGACAGATTTTCCGTTTCGAACTTCGCTCGATCACGTCAATGGTTTGAAGCAGATTTTCGACGCTGCGGACTTGCAGAAGATCGGGAGCGACAACGCCCGTGCACTGTTGCCGCGTCTTCAGAAGATTTGAGACGTCCCGCTAAAACGAAAACCGCCCCGGTTCGTGGACCGAGGCGGTTCGTGGCTCTGCACGAGAGCGTTCGTTACTGAGATTGTGTGTTCCCCGGCGCCGGGGGCGGCGTCAGACCGGGAAGAGCGGGATTCATTGGGTTTCGCGGCGCCGGAGGAGGTGGGAAATGGCGCGCCGCCGGCGACGTGTCGTTCGATGCGGTCCGGGTCGGGCCGTGGCCGACGCCAAAGGCGATGGCGACGACAACGACGATGGCCAGGGCGCCCGCAATCCATCCCCAGCTGGTGTCGCTGCCGCGCGCAGCCGGTTCATAGTCCTGGCCGCGCCATAAAGGTTCGTTGGGATCCCGGTAATCAGACATGGCCGAATCTCCATCATTGTTGGCCTCCGCAACAACCGGCTGTGCGATGCCCTGTTCCTCACCGCCGCGCGAATAGCCGCCCTGCCGCACGGACATGACGTGACTTCGCCTCAATCGGGATGGTTTGCGGGACGTTAAGACGGCGTTCCGCTGTTGAACGGAACTGCGGAGCCGCTATGGTGCGGCCGCCGCGCTCGTAGCTCAGCTGGATAGAGCATCAGACTTCGAATCTGAGGGTCGGGAGTTCGAATCTCTCCGAGCGCGCCAAGTTTCCACCTTGCCTCAAAAGACGCGACTGACATTCGCAACTGAAAGGTTTGACTTTGTGACGAGTTCTCAGTTGTCCGGCGTTGCAGCGGAGCTGCACGATCATGGCACGGCCGGGGAGGACCGACCACGGTGACATCGAGCCCAGCGAGCACCGGCCAGCATTTCAAGGCACCTCATCATGGTCCGATCCGCGACACATCGAGCGCCGGTTTTGGATTCACGGCAGGCACTACCTGCTCGGTTCGGTGAGCGCGACCATCGCGGACGGCAAAACTACTCTGGCGCTTACCGAGGCGATCGCAATGGCGACTGGCAAAAATCTACTCGGTGTTGAGCCCTCATGTCGTCAAACGGTGCTCTACTGGAACGGCGAGGAAAGCAGCGACGAAATCCAGCGCCGCGTGCACACGATCTGCCAGCACTTCGGCCTCAACGCCCGGCATGACCTGACCGGGTGGCTGTTCATCGCTTCCGGCGACGCCTCGCTGTCGCCAGCGCCGGGCGCAATGGCGTGGTCGCTGGCGACGTGAGTGCGTTATGCGAGTTTCTGCACGAGCACGAAATCACCGTGCTTAATAATTGATCCGTTTGTGGCCTGCCATCGAGTGCCAGAGAACGACAACAGCGCCATCGACTTTGTGGTCAGCCAATGGAAGCGCATCGCCAAGTCGGAAGGCATCGCGATCGAGCTTGTGCACCATACCCGCAAGCCGCCGTTCGGTGGCGAGGCCGAGACCGGCGCGGATGACGGCCGGGGCGCGAGCGCGTTCAAAGATGCGGCGCGCTCGCTGCGAGCGCTCAATCGCATGACCGAGGGCGAAGGCCAGCAGGCGGGAGTTGAGAACCGCCGCAGTTATTTCCGCGCCGACGACGGCATCAAGGCCAACTATGCAGCCGCCGAGGTGGCAGCGTGGTTTAAGCTGATCCCCGCAACATTGCCCAACGGCGATGAGCACGAGCCGGGAGACGGCGTCGGGGTGGTCTCGCCGTGGCGCTTCCCCGGGGCCTTCGACAACGTGACCACGGCGCACATGGAAAAAAGGTCCGTGCGATGGCCGCGAGCGGCACCTACCGGAGCGGTGTGCAGTCGGCCGACTGGATCGGTGTCGCCATCGCTGAAGTGCTCGACCTCGACCCTGAAACCGACCGCAGGCGCATCAAGACGCTGCTCAAGGTCTGGATTGCCAACGGTGTTCTAAAGATCGTGCAGCGCAAAGACGCGCGTCGTCACGACAAGAGCTACGTCGTGCCCGGTAACTTCAAGAAGTGACGCGGGTCAAACGGCTACTTTAACAGCCGGAGGCGCCGCAGTCCGCGCCGATTGCCGGTGCCGGAGTGGGCTCGTCGATGGCGCAGTTGTCGCCTTGGCAGGCCACCTTCGGCGGCGCGCGCTCTGGCGTGACGCAGCCAGAACTTCGGGCGCATTCGGCAGGCTGCCGAACCGGCGGCTCGGCCGTGCAACCGTCGCTCGAACAGGCCACAACAGTCGACGCGACGTAAGCAGTGATCGCGCCCATGTCGCAAGCTACGGCTTGATGCACAGTGCCAATTGCAAAGACCAGCGCGGCGATAAAGGCAAGCTGCTTGGTCATGGAATCCGTCCTGTCCACAGGATACGACCGAAGCAACTTCTATATCTTAAATTGTGCAGTTTGAAAAGTGCGCCACCTTGAGCGTCAGGGTGGCGCACGTGGTTGCAGCCCGCGGCACCTTGAAGAGTGAAGGTGGCGCAAAGGTGGAGCACAAGGCTATCGCATGACCCGACGCCGCCGCTTCCCGCCACCGTGGACCGTCGAGGAAACCGACGCCTGTTTCATCGTGAAGGATCGTGGCGGACAGTCGCTAAGTTTACGTGTACTTCGAGGACGAGCCGGAAGGCGATCAGCAGCCAACCCTATTGACCCGCGACGAGGCGCGACGCATCGCTGTGAACATCGCCAAGCTGCCGGACCTGCTATCAGGTAACGTATTCTCGTGATCGCGGGTCCTTCTCGCGCCGCATAATTTGCGAGTGGCGGCACTCGTCCGGCATCAATCGCTGCGCATATTTTTTGTTTGGGTTCCATAGCTGTGATAATTCAATAAAAGCTGATGGCTGGAAGTGATTCGCCACAGCTGTACAGTGTGAGAGGAGTTGTTGAGTGCCATGTACTGGAAACCTTACGTTCGAGAAGCAAAGAGCGGCTTTCAAATTGTCATCGACATGCCCAACCATGTTTATCCGCATGTCGTTAAAGACGAGTTTGACACACACTCCAGCGCAGAGGCTTGGCAGAGAAGCGACTTTGGGCGAAGGGACATCGAGAGAGTTGTCGCTTATTACAGAGGCACACGGCGAACGGTGACCCTTCGATTTGATAATTTAGCGCCGCCGTGCTGATCTGCTATGGAGCGCGTTGTCACCGCAGCCGCGCTGGCCGGTTTGATCGGCGTGTCGCCGCGCTCAATTACTGATCTGGCCAAGCGCGGTATCGCGGTGCGATCCAATAAGGGCTTCGACCTTCGCAAGTGCGTGCGCGAATAGTGCGATCATCTCCGCAACCTGGCGACTGGGCGCGGCGGGGAGAGTGCCATAGCGTCAGCGACCTCGGAGCGGGCAAGGCTGGCGAAGGCGCAGGCTGACCTCGCAGAGATTAAGGGGCGCAAGCTCCATGGCGAGCTAATCGAAGCGCCGGCGGTCGAGGCGGAATGGAGCGGCGTGCTGCGGCCGGTATGCTGGTGTTGCCTTCGCATGCCAGCAACGCCTTCCGCATCTGACCGCGCACGATGTGGCACTGATCGACGTCGAGATTCGCGAGGCGCTGATGGATGTCGCGACTGAAATAGGGGAAGCAAAATGAACGATCAAGCTCTCGTAAGAGACATCGTCGCGGCTAGCCTATTAACTCCCGATCAGGCGGAGGTTGCCGTCCGCGCCAAGTTCAGGTGCGAGTATTGTGGCTTCGACTTTCTGAAGTCGTCCGAGCATTATCGCCAATGGTGCTGGGATCACATCGTTCCCCGATATCGCGGTGGCGGTGAGGAGCCTGAAAACAAGGCCGCGGCATGCCACATCTGTAATTTGCTGAAGGGCGTTTTTGATCCAAGCGATGCTGGCAAGAACGTGCTGCGATCCGAAAAGATTAAAGCTGCCCAAGAGCACGTCCTCCCCTTGAAAATCGAGAGGGACAAGTGGGAAGAGGCGCACATCCAACGCTTCAAAGATGTCATAAACAAATGGGCAGGTTAGCGGCCTGCATGAAGTTTCTGCAGACCGACGCCAAGGTGTGCGAGGCGCTGACGGCAGCGGGCGACGTGGAAGCTGGTCCGCTGGCGGCGCTATCCATGTTCGCCAGAACAAAACCGGCGCGCCGCTCGCAGTTGCCGATCTATCCGAGCTTGCAAGCGGTGCTCGATGCGACTCCGTGCAGTCATCTGACCTTCCTGACAACGGAGCAAGGCAAGCCGTTCACGGCGGCGGGCTTCGGCAATTGGTTTCGTGATCGCTGCAACGAGGCCGGGCTGCCGGAGGGATGTAGCGCGCATGGGCTACGTAAGGCCGGGCGCGTCGCTTGGCAGATGAAGGAGCAACAACGCATCAGATCGCCGCGATGACCGGACACCGCAGCCTGAGTGAAGTGCAACGTTACACGCGGAGTGCCGATTAGGCGCGGCTGGCGCGCTAAGCTGTTGCGCTGAGAGCAAAAAGCGACGACGCAAGTGGCAAACCTAATCGAAGGTTTGCCAAAAGCAGCAAAAAATCCTGATATTTCAGGAGGCCAAAATGATGATGGCGACCCCGGCAGGATTCGAACCTGCGACCTTCAGCTTAGAAGGCTGTTGCTCTATCCCCTGAGCTACGGGGCCACGCAGCGGTAAGCTTATACAGAACCGGATTGGAAAACGCCCGGTAAATCGCCGCGCGGCGTCGTTTCGGCCACGACCTCGACACGATCATTGCCTCCAATCCGCGGCCGGGTGAAATTGCGCACCCGCCAGGGAGAGCCGCCAATGACTTCGATGATTCGCGCCGGCGTTGCCGCCGCGCTGTTGGTCGTTGTGCCGTTGTTTTTCGCGCCGTTTACTGCAAGCGCTGCTGACAAGCCATTTCAGAACAAAGACCTTGCCGATAGCGCGATCACGCTCGAGGCGAAGATCAAGGCGGATGCCGGCGCGCCGTCGAAGCCGGTGGCGCAAGTGCGGCGCGATGCCGATGCGGCCTTCTCACGCAACGATTTCCGCGCCGGCATGGCGCTGCTCGGCCAGATCGTAGCCGCGGCGCCGAACGACAGCACCACCTGGCTGCGTCTCGCGCGCGCGATCATGCAGATCAAGCCGGCGGACGATAAGGAGCGCAAGCTCCTGCTCGAACGCGCATCGACCGCGGCCTATATCGCCTATCAGCGCACCGCGAACCGCGCCGAAGAGGCGGACAGTCTCGCGTTTCTCGGCAACGTGCTGGTTCGCCGCGAGGAGTGGCGGCCGGCGCTCGAACTCGTTGCGGCTCTCGCTCGAACTGCGCGAGGTCGCCGATGTCCGTGGGCAATACGAGCGGGTGCGCGAACAATACGGTTTCCGCGTGCTCGATTACAGCGTCGACGCCGACACCGCTTCGCCCCGGGCCTGCTTCCAGTTTTCGGAAGATTTGCCGCTGCGCACGGATTTTTCGCCCTTCGTCGCTGTCGCCGGCACCGACAAGCCGGCGGTATCGGCCGCCGAGAAACAGCTTTGCGTCGAGGGCTTGCGGCATGGCGAGACCTATACGGTCACGCTCCGCGCCGGACTGCCATCGGTGGTGCATGAGTCGCTGTCGAAGTCGGCGGATTTTTCGATCTATGTGCGCGACCGAAAGCCTGCGGTGCATTTCGCGACCACGGCCTATGTGCTGCCGCGCGCCGGCCAGCGCGGTATCCCGGTCATAAGCACCAACACGCGCGCCATCGCCGTCGAGATTTACCGCATCGGCGACCGTAATCTCTCGGACACCATCGGCACCAACAATTATGCCCGCGGCGACTTCCAGCGCAGTCTCGGCCGTTATGAAATCGAGCAACTCCGCCAGTCCCGCGGTATCGCGGTGTGGAAAGGCGAACTGGCTGTCGAATCTGCGCCGCTCAACGCCGATGTCACCACTGCTTTTCCGGTCGATCAGGCCGTCGGCGAACTTAAAGCCGGCGTCTACATCATGGTGGCGCAGCCGTGGGAAACCAGGAACATCGACAACAATTTCGATTCACTGGCGACGCAATGGTTCATCGTTTCCGATCTCGGCCTCACCGCGTTCTCAGGCAATGACGGTATTCATGTCTTCGTCAATTCGCTGGCGACCACGGAAGCCAAGAACGACGTCGAGGTCCGGCTGGTTTCCCGCGCCAACGAGGTGCTGGCTACCCGCCGCACCGATGCCAGCGGCCATGTGCTGTTCGAGCCGGGGCTCGCGAGCGGCGAGGGCGGTTCGTCTCCCGCAATGCTGGGCGTCACTGACGCGAAAGGCGATTACGCCTTCTTGAATCTCAAGGCGCCGGCTTTCGATCTCACCGACCGCGGCGTCGGCGGCCGTCCCGCGCCAACCGGGCTCGATGCATTCGTGTATTCCGAGCGTGGCGTCTACCGGTCCGGCGAGACGGCCTTTCTGACTGCGGTATTGCGCGATCCGCGCAGCGCCGCCGCGCTCGATGTTCCGCTGACCTTCGTTGTCGAACGGCCCGACGGCGTGGAATTCCGCCGTGTCGTGGTCGCCGACCAGGGGCTGGGCGGTCACAGTCTTACGTTGCCGCTGCCGGCCTCGGCGCCAACGGGCACCTGGCATGTGCGCACGTTCACCGATCCGAAACGGCCGCCGGTCGGGGAAACCGACTTTTTGGTCGAAGACTATGTACCTGATCGGATCGAGTTCGATCTGACATCGCCGACCGGCCGCATCTCGCCAAAGACGCCGGCCAAGGTCGATGTCGCCGGGCGCTTCCTCTACGGCGCGCCCGCCGCCAACCTCGATCTCGAGGGCGAGGTGACGGTCGCGATGGCGCAGGAGCGGGCGGGCTTTGCCGGTTATCAGTTCGGCCTCGACGATGAAGAGGTGGAACCAGCCCAGCAGCCGCTCGAAGATCTGCCGACGACCGACGCCCAGGGCAAGGCCAGCTTCCCCGTCAAGCTCGACAAGCTGCCGTCGAGCACGCACCCCCTGGAAGCCAAGATCACCCTGCGCATGGCCGAACCCGGCGGCCGCGCCGTCGAGCGCAAGATCAGCCTACCGGTGACGGCCGCCGGCAACATGATCGGCGTCAAGCCGCTGTTCTCCGGCCGCTCGCTTGGCGATGGTGCGAGCGCTACCTTTGACGTGATTATGGTCGCGCCCGACGGCTTGGCGGTTACGCAGCGCGGGTTGAAATACGAGCTGCTGCGCATCGACACCCATTATCAGTTCTACAAGCGCGACGGCCGCTGGAACTACGAGCCGGTCAAGACCACCAAGCGAATTGCCGACGGCAAGATCGACACCACGCTCGACCAGCCGGGGCATATTTCGCTGCCGGTCACATTCGGGCGCTACCGGCTCGAAGTATCGAGCGGCGACGCCAATGGTCCGGTGACGTCGGTCAATTTCGATGCCGGCTTTTATGTCGAATCGAACGCGGACACACCCGATCTGCTTGAAGTGGCGCTCGACAAGCCCGCATACACTGCGGGCGATACCATGACGGTCGCGGTGACGGCGCGCAGCGCCGGGCGCCTGACATTGAACGTGATCGGTGATCGGTTGTTGGCGACCAAGACTGTCGACGTTCAGCCCGGCGAGGCACAGGTCAACCTGCCGGTGGGTCCCGATTGGGGCTCGGGTGCTTACATCATCGCAACCTTGCGCCGGCCGCTTGATGCGCAGCAGCAGCGCATGCCCGGCCGCGCCATCGGCGTGCAATGGTTCTCGGTTGATCGTGCCGCCAAGACACTCGCCATTGATCTGAAAGCGCCGGCGCTGATGCGGCCGAACTCGACCTTGCGGATACCGGTCAATATTTCCGGCCTCGGAGCAGGAGAAGAAGCGCGTGTTGTTATCGCCGCCGTCGATGTCGGCATTCTTAACCTCACCAACTACAAGCCGCCGGCGCCGGAGGATTACTATCTCGGCCAGCGTGCGCTTTCGGCGGAGATCCGCGACCTTTACGGCCAATTGATCGACGGCATGCAGGGCGTGCGGGGTCAAATTCGCTCCGGCGGCGACGCCGGTGCGCCGCTGCAGGGAACACCGCCGACCGGACCGCCGGTGGCGTTCTATTCCGGCCTGGTGACGGTCGGTGCTGATGGCAACGCCGAAGTCGCATTCGAGGTCGGCGATTTTTCCGGCACCATCCGCGTCATGGCGGTGGCCTGGAACAAGGGCAGGGTCGGCCACGCCACTGCCGACGTCGTCGTACGCGATCCCGTCGTGCTCACGGTGACCTTGCCGCGTTTCCTTCTTCCCGGCGATCGTTCCAGCGTCCATCTCGATCTCGACAACGTCGAAGGCGCCGCCGGCGATTACACGGTCGCGGTCACGGGCAGTGATGCACTTTCCGCAAGCGCGACGCAGAAGCTCACGTTGCGCGCCAAGGAACGCGGCACGACTACGGTGCCGCTCACCGCAACGGCTGCCGGCAGCGGCAACGTGCGGGTCAAGGTAAGCGGGCCTTCCGATTTTGCGCTGGAACGAAGCTTCGCGTTGGCGGTGCGGTCGCCGGCGCAAATACTGGCGCGACGCACAATCAAGCCGATCGCCAAGGGTGAAAATCTGACTGTGTCGAATGCGCTACTTGCCGATCTCGTCCCCGGCACCGGCGCGGTGTCGATCTCGGTCGGGGCTTCGACGGCGCTCGACGCAGCGAGCCTTTTGGCGGCGCTCGATCGGTATCCGTTTCGCTGTTCCGAGCAGATCACGAGCCGAGCGATGCCGCTCCTTTATGTCAGCGAGCTGGCCAAGGGCACGCTCATGGCTACCGATCCGACCACCGACCGGCGCATCAGCGAAGCCATCGAGATGCTGCTCACGCGGCAGGACTCAACCGGTTCGTTCGGCCTCTGGGGTGTCGGCGGCACTGACGTTTGGCTCGACGCCTACGTCATGGATTTCCTGACTCGGGCGCGCGAGCGCAAGGTCGCGGTCCCGGATACGGCGTTCAAGCTTGGGCTCGATCGCCTTCGTAACGACGTCGCCAACATGACTGATTCGGGCAAGAACGGCGGCACTGATCTTGCCTACGCGCTGTACGTCCTGGCACGCAACGGATTGGCGCCGATCGGCGACCTGCGCTACCTCGCCGATGCCAAGCTTGACGCGCTGTCGACGCCAATCGCCAAGGCGCAGATCGCGGCCGCGCTGGCGATGGTTGGCGACCGTACGCGCGCCGAGCGCGCCTATGCAGCGGCGCTCGCAGCGATCACGCCTGCGGCGCCGCCCGATCTTGCCAGCCGTGAGGACTACGGCTCGACGCTGCGCGATGCCGCGGCCCTTGTCGCGCTTGCCAGCGAAGGCGGCGCGCCGCGCGCCACCGTGCAAGCCGCCGTCCAGCGCGTCGAGGCGGCGCGGGTAAACCTGCGTCCGACTTCGACGCAGGAGGATGCCTGGCTGCTGCTCGCGGCCAACGCGATGGCAAAGGATGGCGGTAAGTTATCGCTCGACGTCGGCGGGGAGCAGATGTCGCGTCCGCTGTTTCGCACCCTTCGCGCCACTGACTTGAAGGAGCCGTTGCGTGTCACCAACAACGGCGAGGCCGAAGTGCAGGCGGTAGTAACCGTCAGCGGCGCGCCGCTCACGCCTGAGGCTGCGATCGCCAAGGGCTTCAAAATCGAGCGCCTGACTTACACGCTCGACGGCCAGCCGGTCGACGCGAAACAGGTCAAGCAGAACACCCGCCTTGCGGTCGTGCTGAAGGTGACTGAATCACAACCGCAATTCGGCCGGCTGATCGTTGCCGATTATCTGCCGGCGGGATTCGAGATCGACAATCCGCACCTCGTTTCGTCCGGCGATACCGGCACCTTGTCATGGATCACGGATGGGCTTGAGCCGGTAAATTCCGAGTTCCGCGACGATCGGTTCACAGCCGCCTTTGCACGCAAGAAGGATGACTCGCCGGTGTTCACCGTCGCTTACGTCGTACGCGCGGTCGCGCCAGGCAAATACGTGAGGCCGCAGGCAAGCGTTGAGGATATGTATCGCCCCGACCGCTTCGGCCGCACCGGAACGGAGAATGTCGAAGTTACGACGAGCAAATGACGCGTAGCAAAATGCGGGTTGCTGCGGTCGCCGTATCGCTTGTCTGCGTCACGGCCGTTGCGGGCTTTGGCTGGTGGGTCGCGTCGCTCGGTCCGGCTCCACTGGGCAAAGACCTTCTGTTCTCGACGCGGGTGGTCGATCGCGAAGGCCGTTTGTTGCGCGCTTATGCGACCGGCGAAGGCCGCTGGCGATTGCCGGCGACGGTCGCCGACGTCGACCCGCGCTTTTTCAACATGCTGCTTGCCTTCGAGGATAAGAGGTTTCGCGCGCATCATGGCGTCGATCCGCTGGCACTTGTGCGCGCTGCATTTCAGCTTGCGACCAGCGGGCGGATTCGCTCCGGCGCCTCGACGTTGACCATGCAGGTGGCGCGGCTTCTCGAGCCGCGCAGCGGCCGAAGCCTCGTTGCGAAATTGCGCCAAATGGTACGCGCGATCCAAATCGAGCGCGCGCTGACGAAGGACGAAGTGCTGTCGCTGTATCTCGATCTGGCGCCCTATGGCGGCAACATCGAGGGAATTCGCGCCGCTGCTCTGGTCTATTTCGGCAAGGAGCCGCGTCGGCTCTCGCTCGGCGAAGCGGCGCTCTTGGTGGCTTTGCCACAATCGCCTGAAGCGAGGAGGCCCGACCGCTCGGTCGAGGCGGCGCACAAAGCGCGCAATCGGGTTCTTGACCAGTTTGCGGCGCTCGGCAGCGTGCCGGCCGATGAGATCATGTTGGCGAAGGCAGAGCCGGTACCGACAGGCCGCGGCCCGATGCCGATGCTTGCCCCGCACGCGGCAGATCGGGCGATCGCCGAAATTCCAGCGGGCAGTGAGGTGCGGCTGACGATCGATGCCGATCTGCAGCGGAACCTTGAACAGCTTGCACGCGAGCGCGTCCGCACGCTCGCACAAACTCTCGGGCCCGAGGTCTCGCTTGGCATGCTCGTCGTCGACAATGCGACCGGCGAGGTGCGCGCGCGCGTTGGTTCGCCTGATTATTTCGATGCGCGCCGCGCCGGGCAGGTGGATGTCACTCAGGCGCTTCGTTCACCCGGCTCAACTTTGAAACCGTTCATCTATGGTCTTGGCTTCGAGGACGGCTTCATCCACCCCGAGACATTGATCGAAGACCGGCCGGCGCGATACGGCGGCTACGCGCCAAAGAACTTCGATCTCACCTTTCAGGGCACGGTGACAGTTCGCAAGGCGCTGCAGCAGTCTTTGAATCTTCCAGCTCTCGCGGTGCTCGATCAAGTTGGTCCAAGCCGGTTGATGGCAAGGCTTTCGCAAGCCGGCGCCACGCTCGTGCTGCCAGAGGGTGAGCCACCGGGCCTCGCTATCGGTCTTGGTGGCGTCGGCATCAGGCTTGCGGATCTGGTGATGCTCTACAGCGGGATTGCGCGCCAGGGCACCGTACTGCCGCTCCGGGAGCGCACCGACTCCGCGTCGTCCACCGCCGAAAGCGGGCAAGGCGTCCGACTGTTGGGACCAGTCGCGGCGTGGTACGTGAGCAATGTCCTCGTCGGAACGCCGCCACCTGAGAACGGTGTACCCGGACGTATCGCGTTCAAGACCGGCACCAGCTACGGCTACCGGGATGCCTGGTCGATCGGCTTCGATGGCAAGTACACGATCGGCATCTGGGTCGGCCGTCCGGACGGTGCGCCGGTTCCGCGTCTGGTCGGCCGTGATGCAGCCGCGCCGATCCTGTTCGACGCTTTCGCGCGCTTGCAGACCTCGCCGGCGCCATTGCCGCGTGCGCCCGATGGTGTCGTCATAACAACAAGCGCCCGGCTGCCACCGCCGCTCAGACATTTTGCGCCGCGCGATCATGCCGGCGAGGCCGCGCTGAACCGCGTACATATCCTGTTTCCGCCGGACGGCGCCCGGCTCGAACTGGCCTTCGCTGATGACAAGCCAAATCCCGTGCCGCTTAAGGTCACCGGCGCGGTCGCTCCCCTGACCGTTCTCGTCAACGGTGTTCCGGCGCAGGCCGAACCACGGGGAACGCTGTTCTTCGAACCCAGCGGCCCAGGGTTTACGCGCGTGACCGTGATTGATGGCGCAGGAGCCACGGATAGTGTCGTTGTGCGACTCGATGATCGCAGTTCCGTAGCGATGCCGGCAGTTCGATCGGACTGCCCGGTTACGCCCTGCGCTCATCCCTGAAACGTCCTTTTCCGACGCGGACGTATTCTCTATGGTCGACCCCCGTTTTGCGCCGGGAGAGGTATGAGTACGAGCAATCGCGCGTCATCGCGAAGTTTTGGGCCGGCGATCATTTTTGCCGCGTTTTTCGCCGGCGTGCAGCGCACTGGGACCAATCTCTGGCAAGCAATTCTTGTTCTCGGCCGCGCGCCGCGGGCCAAGCCTCCGCGCGTGCGCGCCGGTGCGCTGGTGGCGGTCGCCGGCACCATTGCCGTCATAGTTGCTTCGATGTTCTTCCTCGACGCCGCAGCCAGCGACTGGGCGCGCCATCTACCGCAATGGGTCGTCGATCCTGCGGAACAGATCACCAATTTCGGCCTGTCCGGTCGCTTTCTTTATCCGCTCGGTTTTATTGTTTTGTTTCTCGCGGCGGTCATCGGACCGTGGTTGCCGCGGATGACACGGGGCGTGCTTGCCACGCTCGTGGGACGCTTCGGCTTTCTGTTTATTGCCATTGGGCTGCCGAGCCTGTTCGACACCATCGTCAAACGTCTGATCGGGCGCGCGCGCCCTTACATCGGCCCGCGCGATAATCCGTTTTTCTACAAGCCGCTGAGCTGGTCGCCCGAATACGCCAGCATGCCCTCAGGGCACTCTACGACTGCGGCGGCGGCCGCAATCGCCATCGGTGCGATTTGGCCGCGTGCGCGCGGCGTGATGTGGGCTTACGCGTTGATCATCATGTTCACGCGCGTCGCCATCAACGTTCACCATCCAAGCGACGTCGTTGCCGGCGGACTGGTGGGCGTGATTGGCGCGCTGATGGTGCGCCGGTGGTTTGCGGCGCGAGGCCTGGTGTTTTTCGCGCACGACTTGCGAGCTTTTCCGGGACCTTCGTTGCGGCGGCTCGGGATTGCCGCCCGAGAGATCGTCGGCATGACCGCACCGACCGCCAAATAACGAATTTAAACCCGCGCCGCGACGGCGAGCGCCGCAAAGCCGCGTTCGAGATCGGCGAGCAAGTCCTCGACCGCTTCCAGTCCAATATGGAAACGCACGGTCGGGCCGCCAGGCGCCCAGCGCGTCGCGGTGCGCACGCTGGTGCAGTCGAAAGGAATGGCCAGACTCTCGAAACCACCCCACGACGCCCCGATGCCAAACAGATCAAGCGTGTCGAGAAATGCATAAACGGCTTTCTGCGGAACCGGCTTGAGCACCACGCTGAACAAGCCGCAGGCGCCAGTGAAATCCCGCTTCCACAGCGCGTGACCGGGATGGCTCGCCATGGCCGGATGCAACAGTCGCAGCACCTCCGGGCGTTGTTCGAGCCACCGCGCGACGGCAAGGCCGGAGCGGTAATGCCGGTCGAGTTGCACCGCCAATGTGCGAAGCCCCCGCAGCCCGAGATAGACGTCATCGGGGCCGACGCACAATCCATTCAAGCGCACATTGGTCTTGAGGTCTGCGACCGTGCGGCTATTGGCCGAAACCGTTCCGATCATCACGTCAGCGTGGCCGCCGATATATTTGGTGCCGGCCTGGATTGAGAGATCGACGCCGAAATCGAGCGCGCGGTAGAACAGCGGGCTCGCCCAGGTATTATCCATCAGCACGATTGCGCTCTTGGCATGTGCTGCTTCGGCAATTGCGGTCACGTCCTGCATCTCGAAACTCAGCGAGCCGGGCGATTCGACAAACACGGCGCGGGTGTTCTCGCGCATGAGCGCCGCGATCGAGGCCCCGGCGAGCGGATCGAAATAGGTGGTGGTGACGCCGTACCGGGTCAGGATCTGATCACAGAAGGCGCGCGTTGGTCCGTACACGCTGTCGGTGATAAGGATATGGTCACCGGAGCGAACCACTGAGAGCAATGCCGTTGAGATGGCCGCAAGTCCGGACGGCAGCAGCGCTACGCCGGCGCACTGCGGACCTTCCAGCTCCTGCAGCGCGAGTTCGAGCGCCTCTGTCGTCGGCGTCCCGCGCCGTCCGTACTGATAGCGCGCACGGTGGGCGAGAAAATCCTCGGCGCTGGGATAGAGCACCGTCGACGCATGATAGACTGGCGGGTTGACGAAGCCGTGATATGAGGCGGGATCGCGCCCGGCGTTGATCACGCGCGTATCCTGGTGCCGGGCCGGGGCAGGGCCGCCCTTCTTTCCCTCTTTCATCGGCTTCGTCTCTCGTGTATCTCGCGGTACCTCGATACATCCGTGTACCACTAATTGTGCCATTACTTCGGCATCATCCATCCCCGTCAACCCTTGACCTTATAGGGCTATCGTCCTCAGATGCCCGCCGGCAGGGGAGTTCGTGAAGGCGCCGCAGAACGTTCTTGCGCGCCGCCATCCTGAAAGGCCTGAATATGAAACGCCTCGCTATGGCAATTGCTTCGGCAACGCTGTTGGCATTCTTGACGCACGCGGCGTGCGCACAGACCCTTGCGGCGGTGAAAGAGCGCGGCGAACTCATCTGCGGCGCTAATGGCACGCTGGCGGGCTTTGGACTGCCCGACCCGCAGGGCAACTGGACCGGGTTCGACGTTGATTTCTGCCGGGCCGTTGCGGCGGCGATTTTCAATGATCCAACCAAGGTCAAGTTTGTCCCGTTGACGTCGAAGGACCGTTTCACGGCGTTGCAATCGGGCGAGATCGACGTTCTTTCCCGCAACACCACCTGGACATTGTCGCGCGACACGTCGCTCGGTTTGGAATTTCCCGCCGTTACCTTTTTCGACGGCCAGGGCTTCATGGTGCACAAGGCACTCAAGGTCAGCTCGGCATTGGAGCTGAACGATGCCGCGGTATGCGTGCAGCAAGGCACTACCAGCGAGCTCAATCTCGCCGACTATTTCCGTGCCAACCACATGGGTCTTAAGACCGTGGCATTCGTGACCGCCGAAGAGGCGCTCAAAGCCTATGAATCCGGCCGGTGCGATTCCTATACGACCGATTCGTCGGGCCTCTATGGCGAACGGTTGCGGCTCGCGGAGCCGGGTCAGCACATCGTGCTGCCTGAGATCATTTCCAAGGAGCCGCTTAGTCCCGCAGTGCGCCAAGGCGACAATCAGTGGAGCGATATTGTGCGTTGGACGCACTTTGTCATGCTCGACGCCGAAGAGCTGGGTGTGACGAAGGCTAACGTCGACCAAAAGCTGAAATCCGACGATCCGGAAACGCGGCGACTGTTGGGCGTCGAGGGCCAATATGGCGAAGGTCTCGGTCTGACCAACGATTGGGCCTACCGCATCGTCAAGCACGTCGGCAATTACGCCGAGACTTTCGAGCGCAACGTGGGCCAAGGCTCGCCGCTGAAGATCGTGCGTGGCCTCAACGCGCTCTGGACCAAGGGTGGCCTCCAATACGGGCTTCCGATTCGCTGATCTGCCGCCAGGTGCCGGTTCGCGTCGTGCCACCCGATGGCAGAAAACGCCCAAGGCTTCCTACAAGTATTCTCGCATAACGAGCGGCCGCGCTTACCGCGCCGCCTGGGCACGATTGCGGTGCAGGTCGCGATCGCTCTGGCGATCGTCGCGATTGCCTCCGGCGTTGCCTACAACGTGGCGCAGAATCTTGCCCGCTCCCACATCGCCTCCGGCTTCGGCTT
Source organism: uncultured Alphaproteobacteria bacterium (assembly GCA_963791955.1). Classification (GTDB taxonomy): domain Bacteria; phylum Pseudomonadota; class Alphaproteobacteria; order Rhizobiales; family Xanthobacteraceae; genus BOG-931. The sequence goes on along the minus strand of CAWBUO010000006.1, from coordinate 180,010 downwards.
CTGGAATAACACGGCCGGGTTCGACATCAGTCAATCGTTGATCGACTACTCGCCCAGCACATCGAGCTTTGGTCGCGCCTTCTGGGTCGGTCTGCTCAACACGCTGCTTGTTGCCGCGATTGGTATCGTGCTGGCGACGGCGCTCGGCTTTGTCGTCGGCATCGCGCGGCTGTCGCGCAATTGGCTGGTCGCGCGGCTTGCCGGCGGTTACGTCGAGTTGGTCCGCAACGTGCCGCTGCTGTTGCAGTTGCTGTTCTGGTACAACGCCGTGCTCAAGTCGCTGCCGCAGTTGCGCGGCAGCGTGCCGTTGCCCGGTGGCGCCATTCTCAACAACCGCGGCCTGTTTTTGCCGCGGTTGGTATTCGGCACGCATTTCGCCGCCGTCGTCATCGCGCTCATCGTCGGCATAGCCGCCGCGATCGCGCTGCACACTTGGGCGCGGCGCCGCCTCGCGCGCACCGGTGTGGAGATGCAAACTCTGTGGCCCGCCCTTGGCCTCGTTGTCGGGCTGCCACTTGTCGTCTTTGCGCTGGCCGGATTTCCGCTGACCTTGAGCGTTCCGCAGATGGGCCGCTTCAATGTCAGCGGCGGCATCGAGATCCTTCCCGAATTTGCGGCCTTGATTGTTGCGCTGACGATCTACACCGCCGCCTTCATTGCCGAGGTGGTGCGTGCCGGCGTTCTTGCCGTGCATTCCGGACAGATCGAAGCTGCGCAAGCACTCGGCCTCCGTCCGGGAGCGACGCTCCGCCTGGTCGTCATCCCGCAAGCGATGCGCGTGATCGTGCCGCCTTTGACCAGTCAGTACCTCAACTTGCTCAAGAACTCCTCGCTCGCTGTTGCCATCGGCTACCCCGATCTGGTGCAAGTCTTCGCCGGCAGCGTGCTCAACATCACCGGCCAAGCTGTTGAGGTGATCGCCATCACCATGGCGGTCTATCTCGCCCTGAGCTTGTTCGTATCGCTCCTGATGAATCTTTACGCCCGTTCGACCGTCATTGCGGAGCGCTGACCGGGATGAGCGCCATCAGTGACGAGCCGGCCTTGTATCTGCGCCTGATCCCGGCCGAGCGGCTCCCGCCGCCGACGGCGCGCGCCGGAATATTCGGCTGGCTGCGCGCCAACCTCTTTTCCAGCCCGATCAATATCGCGCTCACGGTGATTTGTATCTTGTTCATCGTCTGGGCGCTGCCGCCGCTCGTTCGCTTCTTTCTGATCGATGCGATCTGGTCCGGCAGTGACCGCGATGCGTGTTTGGCGTCGCCTGCGCTGCCAAATCCGGGCGCCTGCTGGGCGTTCGTGCGGGTGTGGTCCTCCTACTTCGTCTACGGCTTCTATCCGATCAACGAGCGGTGGCGAGTTGATGTTTTTTTCCTCGCTTTGGCTTTCGGCATCGTGTGGCTGTTGCGGTTGTCGGCGTCGCGCCGCGACCTTGGCGCGATTTATTTTTTTATCGTGCTGCCGCTGCTGTCCTTTCTCCTGCTGCATGGTGCTCCGTTCCTCGGCCTTGCCGTAGTCCCGACCTCGTCGTGGGGCGGTATTCTCGTGACAGTGGTGGTGGCGACGGTGGGCATGGTGTTCTCGCTGCCGCTCGGCGCCCTGCTGGCATTGGGTCGGCGCTCTGAGCTTCCGGTCGTCAAATGGGTATCGGTCGCATTCATCGAGTTCGTTCGCGGCGTGCCGCTCATCACCGTGCTGTTTATGGCAAGCGTGATGCTGCCGCTGTTCGTCCCCGAACGCCTGGCGCCGGATAAACTTATTCGGGCGCTGATCGGCGTTGCTCTGTTCGCTTCCGCCTATATGGCCGAGGTGGTGCGCGGCGGCCTCGTCGCCGTTCCCCGCGGGCAATATGAGGCAGCGCGGGTTTTGGGCCTTACCTACTGGCGCATGATGGGCCTGATCATTCTGCCACAGGCCTTGCGCATCACGCTGCCGAACATCGTCAATACCTTCATCGGTCTGTTCAAGGACACCACGCTGGTTTTTGTCGTCGGCATTTTTGACTTTCTGCGCACCATCGAGGCAGCGCGCGCCGACCCGAAATGGGCCGCACCGAACATCCCCATCACCGGCTACGTCTTGGCCGCGCTCTTCTACTTTGTCTGCTGCTATGGCATGTCGCGCTATGCGCGAGGCGTGGAAGTTCGTCTGACCCGCTCCGGGCGGCGTTAAAGGAGTTGCATGCAGCGGGGCGTGGACCAGCAGAGTATGGCAAATCGTTCAGCCGAAGTAGCAGTCGAAGTCATCGGCCTGCACAAGTGGTACGGCGATTTCCATGTGTTGCGCGACATCAACCTGAAGGTCTCGCGCGGCGAACGTATTGTCATCTGCGGTCCCTCCGGCGGCGGCAAGTCGACGCTGCTTCGCTGCGTCAATCGGCTGGAGGATTGGCAGCGCGGCAGCATCATCGTCGATGGCATCGAGCTGACGGAGGATCCCAAGCGCATCCTCGCCGTGCGCCGTGACGTCGGCATGGTGTTTCAGCAGTTCAATCTGTTTCCGCATCTCACGGTTCTGGAGAATTGCACGCTGGCCCCAATCTGGGTGCGGCACATGCCCAAGCGGGATGCCGAGGCGTTGGCGATGAGTTACCTGGCGCGCGTGAAAATACCCGAACAGGCTGACAAATATCCGGCGCGCCTCTCGGGCGGTCAACAGCAACGCGTTGCGATTGCGCGCGCGCTGTGCATGAACCCGAACATCATGCTGTTCGACGAGCCGACCTCGGCACTCGATCCGGAGATGGTGAAGGAAGTGCTCGACACCATGGTAGAATTGGCGAGCGACGGCATCACCATGCTCGTGGTCTCGCATGAGATGGGTTTCGCCCGGCAGGTGGCCGATCGCGTGATCCTGATGGACGACGGGCAGATCGTGGAGATCAACGCGCCGAAAGAATTTTTTGATCGGCCGCAGCATGAGCGCACGCGTACGTTTTTGAAACAAATACTGCACTGATTGGTTTTACTAATTAGTTTTCCAGCTCATATTGAACGTCGGTTCATCATCACGGTGGAATTGTGGATGAGCGTCCGCCAACCTGACAAAAGTTTAACTTGTAACAACGAGGCCGCAGCCTTCTACTTTGTGCGGTTCAGATTTCCGTGGAGGAAAACATGTTGAAGCCAGTGGTAGTCGCGGCAGCAGCGCTTGCGATTGCCGGCTCTTCGATCGTCTACGCGCAGCAGCGTTTTGGCGGACCCGACGGGGACAGCGGGCCACGCTTCCAGCAGCACTATCGGCCGAGCGCGCAGGATATGGCGGCATTCACCGACGCACGCGTCGCTGCGCTCAAAGCGGGTCTCCAGCTGACGCCCGATCAAGCAAAGAACTGGCCGCCGTTTGAGCAGGCCCTGCGCGACATGGCGAAGCTGCACATTGAGCGCATGCAGGCCCGGCAAGCGGGGAGCCCACCGGATCAGGCTGAAGCTACGCCGTTCGATCGGCTCGCGCGGCGTGCCGACAACATGTCGAAGACTGCCGCGGCACTCAAGCTGATCGCCGACACCGGGACGCCGCTGTATCAGAGCCTGGACGACGCGCAGAAGCGTCGTTTCCACATCCTGGCGCACATGTTGCGGCCGCATCATCACATGCACGCGAGCAACGAGGATTACGGACCAAACTGGCGCCAGGGATATCAGCGAGAGGACGGCAACCGAGGCGGGCAGTGGCAGCGCTTTGAGAACCGTCGTTTCGGTCAGGACGATCACGGCCCGGCGCAGTTGCCGGATTCCACCGAGAGCGGGGATCAGGGGTCGCAGCTCTAGGTCATCGTGAGTGATAGGCGGGGCGCCTGCCGAACCTGCGGTGGGTGCCAAACGTGGAAGCCGCAAGATCGACGCTTGCGGCTTTGGCCGTCCTTGCAGCGTAGACCGTTATCGCGCGAGCGGCCCCTCGGCCTTTTTCCAGGCATTGATGCCGCCCTCGATGTGACAGGCCGACGTAAGACCGGCGTCTTGCGCCGCCTGCACCGCCATCGCCGAGCGTTCGCCGAACGCGCAATAGAACACCATGCGTTTGCCGGTCGCCGCGGCCAATTCGTGCAGCATGCCGCCGGCGCGAACATTGTCCCGCAAGTCCGCGTAGGCGGTATGCAGCGAACCGGGAATGACGCCGTGCTTGTCGCGTTCGGTTTGTTCGCGCAGATCGATCATGGCGACGCCCGGGCGCCCGCACAATGCGATCGCCTCGGCCGCCGATAGCGCCCAGCCTTTGCGCGCGATCTCTTCCTGGCGCAGGCCGACGTGCATGTTGGCAGGCACGGCCACGTCCATCATCTTTGGGTTGGGCAATTTCAGATTGTTCATCAGATCGACGTATTCATCGATCGATTTGACCCTGAGCCGCGGGTTGAAGAACTTCTCCTCGCCGATCGTGGAGACGGTGTCGCCCTTGTAGTCGTGGGCGGGATAAACCAGCGTGTCGTCGGGCAGCTTCATCAGCTTGTTGAAGATGGAATTGTATTGCGCCCGCGGATCGCCGTTCTGGAAGTCGGTGCGCCCGGTGCCGCGGATCAGCAGTGTGTCGCCGGTGAAAACCCGGTCGGCCAACAGAAACGAATAAGAATCGTCGGTGTGGCCGGGGGTATAAAGGACGTCGAGGCTTACGCCCTCGATGGCGATGCGGTCGCCTTCCGCCACGCGCATGGACACAACGTCGGCGTGAGTCTGCTCGCCCATCACCGTGATGCAATGGGTGCGGTCGCGCAGCGCGCCGAGCCCGGTGACGTGATCGGCGTGAAGGTGGGTGTCCACCGCCTTAACCAGTTTGAGGTCGAGTTCGCGCACCAGCTGCAAATACCGGTCGACCCGCTCCAGCACCGGATCGACAATCAGGGCTTCCCCGCCGTGACGACTGGCGAGGAGATAGGTGTAGGTTCCCGACGCGCTGTCGAACAATTGACGAAAAATCACGGGCGGTTCGACTCCCTAAAAGGCAAAGCGCTTATTGCGTGGCTGCGACGGCCGGGCAGCCTTCGGGCTTAAAATACCGTTCCGTCGACGGCGGAAATTTGGCAAGCGCCGCCGCCGGCCGGATCGGGCGCCGGATCAGTTCGCCGCCGCAATTCGGACAGCGTCCCTTGAGCAAACCTTCCGAGCAGCCGCGGCAGAAGGTGCACTCGAACGAACAGATCATGGCGTCGCGCGAATCCGGGGGCAAATCGACGTCGCAGCATTCGCAGTTGGGTTTGAGCAAAAGCATATCAGCTCCGCCGGAAAGAGGCCGTGCCTGAAGATCCCGCGCTTAGTGTAGCCTGAATTCAATCTCGGCGAAATCGTACCAGAGCCGAGGTCTCGGTGCGGTCATTTTTCGCCTGCGTTGAAAACCAGAAGGTCATCGTGCGGCAACGAGATCGTGCTCTGCAAACAGCGGCCGGTCGCCGCGCTCGTGTGCAAGCAACCATCGCTTGCGGTGAAGTCCGCCGCCGTAGCCGGTCAATGAGGCGTTAGCGCCGATCACCCGATGACAGGGAACGACGATGGCGATCGGATTGGCGCCGTTGGCAAGGCCCACCGCGCGTACAGCTTTATGGTTGCCGATTTGAGCGGCCAGCGCGCCATAGCTGACGGTGCGGCCAACGGGGATCTTGCGCAATGCCGTCCAAACCGCGCGTTGAAATGCCGTACCGTTAGTCTCTGTCAGCACTGCATCGACCGCGCTCAGGTCGCCTTCGAAATATGCCAAAAGTGCGCGTGCAGCCGCCGACGGCCGCGCAGGTTCGCGCAGTTCAACTGAGCCGGCGCCATAGTAGCGTTGCAGCAGCTTCTGCATCCGCGGCTCGTGGTCGTCCCAATCGGCCGCCCGCAAACGTCGTTCGACGTCAGTGATGACCCGCATGCGGCCAGTCGGTGTCTCAATGTGCTCGATAAAGAAGGTTTGCATGCTCTGCGTTATCGCTCTGATCGATGGCGATCCTGCGTAAACACGGTTGGCTGTCACCAGCACCGCCAGTCACAAGTTGCGCGCGATGCGGCCCGCGCTCGATCGTTTCACTCGCTCTACAGACTAGCTGCGCTCGACCGGCACATCGGGGCGCGAGCCCCATTCCGCCCATGAGCCATCGTACAGGCCTTGCGGCGGTTTGCCGATCGACTCAAGCGCCAGCGTCAGAATCGCTGCGGTGACGCCGGAGCCGCACGTGGTGATGATCGGCTTTTCGAGATCGACGCCCGCGTTCTTAAACGCGGCTTCGATGCGTGCGCGTGACGTCAGTTGACCGTTCTCGATCAATTGGCCGTATGGAACATTCAATGCGCGCGGCATGTGGCCTGGGCGCAGGCCGGGTCGCGGTTCAGGCTCTTTTCCCGCGAAGCGGCCGGCTGAGCGCGCGTCAACGATTTGGATGTCGTCGTCGGCGACGGCCATGCGCATGTCGGACAGCGTCGCAACCGCTCCGACATTCATCTCGGCATTGAATTTCTTCGCCGGCCGCTTGGCATCGCCCTTTTCCAGCGGACGATTCTCAGCCTTCCACTTTGGCAGACCGCCATCGAGGATAAAAACCTTCTTCGCGCCGAAAATCCGGAACGTCCACCATACCCGTGCTGCCGAAAACAGGCCGGCGCTGTCATAGATGACGACAGTGTCGCCGTCGCCGATGCCGAGCGCGCCGACCGCTTCGCCAAAATGTGCCGGGCCGGGCAGGGTATGCGGCAAGTCACTGGAGTCGTCCGCGATCTTATCGATGTCGAAAAAAACGGCGCCGGGGATATGGCCGTTGCGATATTCGGCGTGGGCGTCGCGTAGCTGGTCCGGCAGAAAATACGAGCTGTCGGCGGCAATCACGTTGCGATCGTCCAAGTGCTCGGCAAGCCAATCGGTCGAAACAAGCCAACGGCTTTTGGGGGAAGGGGTGGAATTATCTTCGGGTCTGAGCATGGCGGTCATCTCGTGACAACGCGAGCGCGCTTGCAATGTTCACGCGTAGGGAATCTTGATTTGCGAATGCCGTTCGAGCCAAGGCGGCACCGGCAGGTGCTTTTCGCGCAGAAACTGCGGATTAAACAGCTTCGATTGGTACCGCGTGCCGTAATCGGCCAAGATAGTCACGATGATATGACCGGGTCCAAGCTCATTCGCAAGCCGAACGGCGCCGGCGATATTGATGCCCGAGGAGCCGCCGAGGCAGAGACCTTCGTGTTCTAGCAGATCGAAGATGATCGGCACCGCCTCCGCGTCCGGGATCTGATAGGCGGTGTCGATCGGCGCGCCCTCAAGATTTTTGGTGATCCGGCCTTGTCCGATGCCCTCGGTGATGGACGATCCTTCCGACTTAAGCGTGCCGGTGGTGTAGTAGCTGTAAAGCGAGGCGCCCATCGGGTCAGCGAGCGCGATGCGCACGGCGTTGTTGAACGATTTGAGCGCGATGCCGATGCCGGCCAGTGTGCCGCCGGTCCCGACCGCGCAGGTAAAACCGTCGATCTTGCCCTCGGTCTGCCGCCAGATTTCCGGTCCCGTTGTCTCGACGTGTCCCTGGCGATTGGCAACGTTGTCGAACTGGTTCGCCCAGATCGCTCCGTTCTTTTCGGTTTTGGCCAGCTGTTCGGCAAGCCGGCCTGACAGTTTTACGTAGTTGTTGGGATTGGAATAGGGCACGGCCGGAACCTCGACCAACTCCGCTCCACACAGGCGCAGTGTGTCTTTCTTCTCTTGGCTCTGAGTTTCCGGGATCACGATCACAGAGCGGAAGCCCATGGCGTTGCCGACGAGCGCAAGACCGATGCCGGTGTTGCCGGCCGTCCCCTCGACAATGACGCCGCCGGGCTTGAGCTCACCCTTCTTGATCGCGTCTTCGATGATGAAGAGAGCGGCGCGATCCTTCACCGACTGACCTGGATTCATAAACTCGGCCTTGCCGAGAATGGTGCAGCCGGTCGCTGCGGACACCCGTTCAAGCTTGATTAACGGCGTGTTGCCGATTGCTTCTATGATTCCGTTGCTGAACTGCATTTTCGCATGATCTCGCAGGGCCGCGACCCTAGAGGACTAACCCATTGCGAACAAGGGTGGATCAAATACCGCGAACATTCGCAACAGTGCCGAAACCATAACGGCCCAAGTTCCAACCCGACATATGCCCATTCACTGATTGTTTCCAGCGGTGCCTTAATCCCGACTTTGAAGGGGCTTTCAGCGATCGTTTGCCTGCGGCCGGCCGTTCGGGTGGAACGCGATGAATCTCGACGTCAATACGCTGCTCCTCGTCACCATATACGTCGAAGCGCTCCTCGGACTGCTCCTGCTGTTCGCCTGGGCCCAGAATACCGCAATTTGTGGCGTGGCCTGGTGGGGCTTTGCGCACTTGTTGCGAGCGGCTTCGGTCATGCTGTTCGGCCTCTACGGCGCGGTATCGGATCTGGTATCGATCGATCTTGCCAACACCCTGTTGTTGACCTCCTTTGCCGTGACGTGGACGGGTGCGCGCGTTTTCGATCATCACCGGCCGCAGCCGATTCTGTTGTTCGGGGGTGCCGCGCTTTGGCTGATCGCCTGCCGTATCCCGGGCTTTGCCCATGCCTACGATGTACGCGTGCTCATGAGCTCGGCCATCATCACGACCTATACCTGGGCGACGGCATATGAATTCTGGCGCGGGCGCGACGAACCCTTGGTGTCGCGTTGGCCCGCGATATTTCTGTTGTTCGCGCACGGTGCGCTCTATTTGTTGCGTACGCCCTTCGGCGCCATGCTGCCGTGGTCGCGGACCGGCAATCAGATGTTCGCGAGCGTCTGGCTCACGGTGCTCAGCTTCGAAGCGCTGCTGTTCACAATCGCCATCGCTTTCATCCTGCTGGCAATGGCAAAGGAGCGGACCGAGTACCGTCACAAGACCGCGGCGCTGGTCGATCCGCTGACCGGCGTCGCCAACCGGCGCGCTTTCCTGCAGGATGGCGAAACCCAGCTCAAGCGGCAGACGACCGATCGGCGTCCGACCGCCGTGATGCTGCTCGATCTCGACAATTTCAAATCGATCAATGATCGTTTCGGCCACGCCGTCGGCGATCGCGTGCTGGAGATGTTTGCCGATGTGGCGAGCAGCTCGCTGCGCCACGCCAATCTATTCGGCCGCCTCGGCGGCGAGGAGTTTGCAGCGTTATTGCGCGACGCCACATCCGAGCGCGCCCTGGCCGTCGCGGACCAAATCCGTACCGAGTTCGCCGCCGCCGCCCGCGAGGTCCAGGGTCAGCCTATTGCCGCTACGGTCAGCATCGGCGTTGTGGTCAGCCATGACGCCGTGCTTGATCTCTCGGCGCTGCTCGCGCAAGCCGATCACGCGCTCTATCGCGCCAAGGACTCAGGCCGCAACCGTGTCGAAATCGCATCCATCGAGCTTATTCTCGATCGCGCCATGCGTGACGCCGCCGATCTCATCGCGGCCGTCAAGTCGCCGGCCCAATCGCCGGAGAAAACGGCGGCCTGATCGGTAGCGGTCGGGCCGGCGCGCCCCCAGCTATCACGAGAGTTTCGCTTTGGCCGCGGTTTCGACCTGCCAAAGGCGCAATGCTGGCGGCAACCAGAAGCAGGTTCATATCCGCGGCCGGCTTTGATACACTGACAATACAAGGAGCCTCGCCGACCAGGAGATCGATCATGCTGGACATCACCAAGAAACAAGACGCAGCGCCTTTCGACACCGCGCGACTGGACCAGCTGATGGACGAGGCTGGGATCGAGGTGCTGCTCGCCACGTCCAAGCACAATGTCCAATACCTCCTTGGGGGTCATCGCTCGTTCTTTTTCGACAACATGGACGCGATGGGGATCAGCCGTTACCTGCCGGTGTTCGTCTACGTAAAAGGCGGGCCGCAAAAGGCCGGCTACTTCGGGCATGGCATGGAGACTTACCAGACGCAGTTGAAGCCGTTCTGGATGTCGGAAGTGAGCACGAAGAGCGGCGGTTCGGTCGACGTGATGCAGCGCGCCGTCGACTACGTGCGCAAGCTTTCGACGAAACCGCCGCGAATTGGCGTTGAGCTTGCGTTCCTCCCCGCAGACGCCGCAGCTGTTCTGCGCGAGGCGTTCCCCAACTCTGAGATCAAGGATGCGCTGTTCGTGCTTGAGCGCTTGCGCATGCGCAAGACGCCCGAAGAGCTGGAGAAGCTCAAAATCGCGTCCGATCTGGTCATCGATTCGATGCTTGCCGTCATCGGCAGCCATGGCGCCGGCTCGACCAAGGCCGAGTTGGCCGAGGCATTGCGCCGCGAGGAAACCTCACGCGGCCTGACATTCGATTATTGCCTGATCGCCGCAGGCTCGAGCCTTAACCGCGCGCCCTCCGAACAGCGCTGGGAGAAAGGCGATCCGCTGTCCGTGGACTCGGGCGGCAATTACCAGGGCTATATCGGCGATCTCGCGCGGATGGGCATCATCGGCGAACCCGACGCCGAGCTTGTAGATCTGCTCGCCGAGATCGAGGCTACCCAGCAGGCCGCGTTCAAGCCGATCCGCCCCGGTGTCAATGGCGTCGAGATTTACGCCGCAGCCGAGCCGGTGCTCAAGAAATCGAAGCTGCACAATCACTATGAATTTCTTGCCCACGGTATGGGACTGGTCAGCCACGAAGCGCCGCGGCTGACCGCCTCGGGTCCGGTACCCTACGACGCCTACGACGCGCAGAGACCATTGGAAGCCGGCATGGTGGTCTCGGTCGAAACTACGCTGCTGCATCCGCGCCGCGGCTTCATCAAACTTGAAGACACGGTCGCGGTCACGCCAACTGGTCACGAAATCTACGGCAATCGCGCACGCGGCTGGAACCGCGCCGGCGCCTGAGCCGATAGCTGCGGTTGTAACTTTTGTTCACCGGTTGATTTCGTCTCCGGACCAATACGCTTGAGGCCCGAAGAAGCCGTCTCGATCGGCGCTTTAGCTCGCCGGGCGGCTGACCCCATAGCCCCGATTGCGCTCGAGTTGCTCGATGTCGCGGCGCAGCTTGCGCAAGTAAAAGAAGTAGGCCATGCCGCCTGCCACCCACATGCCACCGGCGATCCCGAACACCATTGGATCGGCATCGGACCACAACTTCTTGATCAGGCCACAGGTCATTGCCCACGCCAAAAGAACAAAGACGCCGCGGGGCAGCCGATAGCTCATGATCGGTACTCATTATAAGAATAACGCAACACGATAGTGCCGGGTTATGGTTAGAGACTGGTAAATTCAAACAGGCCGCCAAACCCGCCCGGCGGTCTTCGAAAGCGAGGTTCAATGCGAATTGTTGCGCTTGAGGAGCATTTCATCGCCCCGTCGCTGGTGCGCAGGATCAATCCTGATGTGATTACGAAGCACGGTTTCCCGCCGGGCTTCGGCGCACCTTTGGAAAAGCAACTGGCCGACCTCGACGCTCTGCGGATTGCCGAAATGGACCAGGCCGGCATCACCGTGCAGGTGCTGTCCGCTTCGGGTCCCGGCGCAGATTTGCTCGATGGCGCCGAAGGCATCGCCTTTGCACGCGACATCAATGATCTTTTGGGGAAGGCTACGGCCACGCATCCCGGTCGCCTTGCGGGGTTTGCGCATTTGCCGATGCGCAGTCCGCAAGCCGCAGCGGACGAGCTTGAGCGTACTGTGCGTGATCTCGGCTTCTGCGGAGCGCTGATCAATGGTTTGACCGAAGGTCGCTTTCTCGACGACGCGCGCTTCGAACCAATCCTGGCGCGAGCCGAAAAGCTTGATGTGCCGATTTATGTTCATCCCAACCTGCCGCCGCCTTCGGTGCGCGAGGCCTACTATGACGGACTGCCGGGAGACGCCGGCTTTCGGTTGTCGATGGCCGCCTGGGGTTGGCACTCCGAGGTCGCTATTCATGTGCTGCGGCTGGTGCTTTCGGGCGCACTCGATCGGCACCCGCGGCTGAAGGTGATCATCGGACACATGGGCGAAGGATTGCCGGCCATGCTGGTCCGCTCGGACAAGGCCCTGTCGGGAGACATCGGTCACCTGTCGCGTTCGGTCGGCAAGACAATACTCGACCAGGTCTGGGTCACGACCAGCGGGTTGTTCACGTGGCCGCCGCTTCAGATCGCGCTTGCGGTGTTCGGTGCCGATCGCGTGCTGTTCTCGATCGATTACCCTTACAGCAGCAACCGGCTGGGCAGGGAATTTCTGGACGGGCTCAAGTTGCCGGCCGCCGATCTGGAAAAACTTGCGCACGGCAATGCCGATCGGTTGCTCAAGCTGCAGCCCGGCGGCTAGCGAGTTGAAAGGGTTTTTGCGGCGCTAGGCAGTTGGGCTGCAATGGCCTATGACGCTTGAGAGGCCTCGGCCGGAGGGGCGTAGCAGGTTAATTGATGCGCATGGTTCGCGCCCTCGCGCTGCTGCCATTTCTCGCCATGCTGATCGGCCCGTTCTTCGTCAACCGGGGCACGCCGACGATCTTCGGCCTGCCGTTCCTTCTGGCGTGGCTCGTTGCCTGGATCCTGCTGACCGCGGCGATCATGGCGGTGTTATTTCGGCTTGATCCGGCAAACCGGGACGGCTCCGAATGAACGGTGCGCTTGTCGGCATTGCCGCTGCCGCGCTGCTCGCGCTCGGGCTTGGCTTTCTGGCGCGGCGCGGCAGGCAGATGGGACTGGAACAATGGACCGTCGCCGGCCGGTCCTTTGGCGCACCGCTTGTCTTCCTGCTGATGGCCGGCGAGATCTATACGACGTTTACATTTCTCGGCGGCAGCGGGTTTGCCTATGGCAAGGGCGGGCCGACCTACTACATTCTTTGCTACGCCGCGCTTGCCTACGTGATGTCCTATTTCATGCTGCCGCCGATCTGGCGTTTCGCGCGGGATAATCATCTCTACTCGCAGCCAGATTTTTTTGTGCGCAAATACGACAGCGCCGCGCTGGGCATCATCGTAGCGCTCGTCGGCATCATCGCGCTCGTTCCCTATCTGGTGCTGCAATTCAAAGGTCTCGGCATCATCGTCGAAATCGCCGGCTATGGCGCGCTCTCCTCGACGGCCGCGGTGTGGATCGGCGCGGCGGTCGCCACCGCTTATGTAATGGTGTCAGGCGTGCGCGGCTCGGCCTGGACTGCGGTCGCCAAGGATCTGATGATTCTGTTCGTTGTGGTATTTCTTGGCGTCTATTTTCCAGTTCATTACTACGGCGGCCTCGGCGCAATGTTCGCCGCGATCGAACACGCGAAACCCGGCTTCACCGTGCTGCCGGCGCACGGCGAAAGCGTGTGGTGGTTTGCGTCGACTGTGCTCCTGACTGCGCTCGGCTTTTACATGTGGCCACACTCGTTCGGCTCGATCTACACAGCGAAGGGAGCCAGAGTGATCCGCCTGAATGCGATCTTCCTCCCGGTCTACCAGCTGATCCTGCTGTTTGTGTTCTTTGCCGGCTTCGCAGCCATCCTTCAGGTCCCGGGCCTGACCGGGACGGAGATCGATCTTGCGCTGTTAAAGCTGTCGGTCAAAACTTTCGATCCTTGGGCGGTTGGCGTGATCGGCGCGGCCGGCGTGCTCACCGCGCTGGTTCCCGGTTCGATGATTTTGATGACGACGGCAACGTTGGCCGCCAACAATCTCTACCGGGCGTTTGACCGGTCCGCGACCGATGCCCGCGTCTTGCGGATCGCCAAAGTGCTGGTGCCTGTGGTCGCGCTCGTTGCTCTCTACTTCACGCTGCGGGGCGGTCAGACGATCGTCGCATTGCTGCTGATGGGCTACAGCTTTGTCACCCAGCTGTTCCCGTCGCTCGCTCTCAGTCTCGGCCGCAACCGATGGATCACCCGCGAGGGTGCAGTCGCCGGTATCCTGGCGGGAGTCGCCACGGTCGCGGCGATAAGCTTGACGCACACCACCATCGGTACGCTGTTTCCCGCCCTGCCGATGGAGATCAAAGAACTCAACGTCGGAATGATTGCGCTCGCCGTGAACGTCGTGGTGCTGGTCGTGGTTAGCGCTGCCGCCCGGTTCGCTGCGGCAAGGCAAGGTGGGCTGACGCAACTGGCGGATTGAATTTAGCCTCGAGGCAAGGTGAGGGCGGGCGAGCGGTATGTGGCCCGAATCTTGATTGTCACGGATTGAGCGTATGAAACATTCGTGACCAACGAGGTTTTGCGGATGGATGCGGCAGCAAAAGCCGGCGCTGAGGCGGAATCGCCAAAGGAGTCCGCCGACCACCATCCGCCCCAGCACAACGCGCAAGGCGGACGCTCGCACGCGCAATCGTTTCTGGCGCTGACGGCGCTTGGTGTTGTGTTCGGCGACATCGGAACGAGCCCGCTCTATACGTTTTCAACGGCACTCACGGCCACCGGCCGGGCACCGGGGGTCACACAGGTCCTCGGCATCGTCTCGCTCACGTTCTGGGCGTTGATGGTGCTGATCTCGCTGAAATACGTCACCATCGTGCTACGCGCCGACAATGACGGCGAAGGCGGGATTTTGGCGCTGCTGTCCTTGGTCGAACACCACGGCCAAGCCACCGAGCGGATCAAACTGTCGTTTGTGGTTGCGCTCGGCGTGATCGGGGCCGCGTTACTTTACGGCGATGGCGTCATTACGCCGGCGATCTCGGTCCTGTCGGCGATCGAAGGACTGAAGTTCAGTCCGGAGGCGGCGAACTTTGTCGTTCCGGCTACGCTCGTCATTCTGGTCGGACTTTTTGCACTCCAGGCTCGCGGGACCGGTAGCGTCGGCCGCTTGTTCGGGCCGGTCATGGTGGTCTGGTTCGTCACTATCGGCGTCCTTGGCGCCATCAATATCTGGTCTGCGCCTGAGATCTTGACTGCACTCAATCCGCTGGCTGCTGTGCGTTTTGCGAGGGAAAGTCCGTTTACGCTGTTCGTCGTGCTTGGCGGCGTGTTCCTGGCTTTGACGGGAGGTGAGGCGCTCTACGCTGACATGGGCCACGTTGGCAGCCGTGCGATCCGCCAAGCCTGGTTTGGATTGGTCTTTCCGGCGCTGATCTTAAGCTACTTCGGGCAGGGAGCGCGTGTCCTCGTCGATCCGAAAGCGATCGCAAGCCCGTTCTACAGTCAGGCTCCGGGCTGGGCGCTGATCCCGATGGTTCTGCTTGCGACGCTGGCGACGATCATCGCTTCGCAGGCGCTGATCTCCGGCGTGTTCTCGATGACAAGGCAGGCCGTTCAGATGGGGCTGTCGCCACGATCGAGGATCGTGCCGACATCGAGCGATGAGGCCGGACAGGTCTATCTGCCGACGGCGAATTGGCTGCTCCTGGTCGGCACGCTGCTTGTGGTGGTGATTTTCAGAAGCTCCGATGCGCTGGCTTCCGCTTATGGAATTGCGGTGTCGGGTACCATGTTGTGCACGACGCTGCTTCTCTATCGCGTCGCGGTCGGGCGCTGGAACTGGCCGCCGATCGTTGCCGGCTTGGTGATCGCGTTCTTCAGCGTGATCGAAGCGATTTTTCTGGTGTCCAATTCGCTCAAGATCGTCCAGGGCGGCTGGTTTCCGCTCCTTGTCGGCGCCGCAATTGCAACAGTGATGCTGTGCTGGCGCAAGGGATCGTTGGAGGTGAGGCGGCGTCTGTACGAGATGTCGATAACGCCGCTCGATCGCTTCCTCACCTATGTCGACGATCTGGTCATTGGCCGCGCGCCTGGCCTTGGCGTGTGGCTGACCAAGGTCGAGCACGGCGCTTCGCCGATGCTGATCCGGCACCTCGAGCACAATCGGGTTTTTCACGAACGCGTCGCGCTGTTGAGCTATGTGTTCGAGCGTCGCCCGCGCGTGCCGTTCGGCGAACGGCACAAGGTCGAGCGCATCGGCCATGGGTTTTATCGCGTGCAGGTGCGGCTCGGCTTTATGCAAACGCCGGATATCCCGCGCACGCTGGAGAACATCAGAATGCTTGGATTCGACGCCGATCTCGACCGCAAGCACTTTTATCTGGCCCATGAAACGGTGGTGCGGCGGGAAAAAGACTCGGCGATGGGCCCGATCTCGTTTGCGATCTTTGCGTTCCTCAGCAAGATTTCCAGCCGCGCGCCCGATTATTTCAAGATTCCGCATGACGGCGTGATCGAAGTCGGCTTTCGCGTGGAGATTTGACCCCCCGCACGGCACCATTCCGGCTTGCCGCCTTGACAATACGCCGCTAAACCGAACCGATATTCCTACGCTCAAACGCGCCAGAGACGCGCGAATATCCGCGACAGACCTTGGGAGAAACATATGCGCTTCGCCGCCTACAATATTGCCGCCATCGCGGCGTTTCTGCTTGCCGTTCCGGCCGCACACGCCGAAATGTCCGGAGGCAAGGTCAAGATCGGCGTGCTCACCGATCTCTCCGGGCCGTACGAGCAGAATTCGGGTGTCGGCTCGGTCGAGGCGGCGAAGATGGCGGCCGAGGAGTTCGGCAACAAAATTAACGGCGTGCCGATTGAGATTGTTGCTGCCGATCATCAGAACAAGCCCGATATCGGCGCCGGCATCGCGCGGCATTGGTTCGATCTCGACGGGGTCGACGCCGTTACCGATCTGGTGAATTCAGCGGTGGCCTTCGCGGTGCTGGACATCGCCAAGACCGACAACAAGGCCGTGTTGTTGACCAGCGCGGGATCGGCCGATTTCACCGGCAAAGCGTGCGCTCCCAACAATTCGGTCCACTGGGTGTACGACACCTACGAGATGGGAGCCGCGATCGGGCAGGCCCTGCCGCAGCTCGGCAAAAACTGGTTCTTCATCACGGCCGACTATGTGTTCGGCCGCGCACTGCAGGCCGGCGCCACCGCTTTCATCGAGAAGAACGGTGGCAAAGTCGTGGGCGGGGTCCGTACGCCGCTCGGCACCACCGACTATTCTTCCTTCATGCTGCAAGCCCAGGCGTCGAAGGCGGACGTTGTCGCGCTGGCCAATGGCGGCGATGATGCGATCAACTCGGTCAAGAGCGCGCGCGAATTCGGCATCACCGACAAGCAGAAAGTCGTGCCATTCGGTTTGGATTCGCTGCCGGCAATCCGCGCAACCAGCCTGCAGCTCGCGCAGGGCATGATGTATGTTTCGCCCTGGCTGCCAGGTCGTGACGATGCGGCCAAGGCGTTTTTCGCCAAGTTTCTGGAGCGACGCAAGACCGCGCCGTCGACCTTCCAGGTCGGGACCTATTCGGTGGTGCGCAGTTATCTTAAGGCGGTCGAGGCGACCAACTCGGATGACCCCAAGACCGTCATCGCGAAAATGCGGGAGACGCCGGTCAACGACGCTTTCACGCCGAACGGCAAACTGCGCCCTGACGGCCGCATGGTGCATGATATTTATCTGGTGCAGATCAAGTCGCCGGCTGAGTCGAAAGGCGATTGGGATTTGCTGAAACTCGTCGCCACTATCCCCGGCGATAAGGCCTTCCGGCCGCTGGAAGACGGTGCCTGTCCGGCGCTGGCGCATTGAGCGTCGGCGTTAAGTCGGTGGCGGATTTCTACGACGCTCTGGAAACGCGCGCGCCTGAAGCGCGTGAACGGGAGCAATTTTCCCGGCTGCCTGACGTCATCGCGCGCGCAATGAGCGCGCCCGGTTGGGCGGAGGCGCTGTCGGGCGTTGATCCGCAATCCGTCGGTTCGCGCGCCGCACTTGCCCGGCTGCCGCTGCTGCGCAAGTCCGATCTCAAGGAACTGCAGGAGAAGAAGCCGCCGCTCGGCGGCTTTGCCGTCACCGAGCCGGGCGAGCTCAAGCGTCTCCTGATGTCGCCCGGCCCGATCTTCGAGCCGGAAGGGCACGGCAAGGATTGGTGGAATTCGGCGCGTGCCCTGTTTGCCGCGGGCTTTCGCGCCGGCGATGTGGTGCACAACTCCTTTGCCTACCACCTCACGCCCGGCGGGTTCATTCTCGAAGCGGGAGCCCATGCGCTCGGCTGCGCGGTCATCCCCGGCGGCGTCGGCAATACCGAGCAGCAGGTTGACGCCATCGCGCAGCTGAAACCAGGCGGTTACACCGGCACGCCGGATTTTCTCAAAATCTTGCTCGATACGGCGGCGAAATCCGGCAAGGACCTTTCTTCGATCAAGCGGGGGCTGGTTTCCGGCGCGGCATTGCCGTCGTCGCTGCGCGCCGAGCTTGCTGCCCGCGGCGTCGCGGTGTTGCAGTGCTACGCGACCGCCGAACTCGGCGTGATCGCCTATGAAACTTCTGCGCTCGAAGGCATGGTCGTCAACGAGTCCGTCATTCTGGAAATCGTGCGGCCGGGCACCGGCGATCCGGTGAGTGAAGGCGAGGTGGGCGAAGTCGTCGTCACGTCATTCAATGCGGATTATCCGATGATCCGTCTCGCCACCGGCGATCTTTCGGCAGTCCTCGCCGGCCGCTCGCCTTGCGGCCGCACCAATATGCGGATCAAAGGCTGGATGGGGCGCGCCGACCAGACCACGAAGATTAAGGGCATGTTCGTGCATCCAGGCCAGATCGCCGAGGTCGCCAAGCGCCATCCCGAACTCGGCCGGGTCCGGCTTTCGGTCACGCGCGAAGCGGAGCAAGACGTCATGACGCTTGTAGCCGAATGTGGGGTCACGCAGACCGGCGGCCTTGCCGACGCGGTTGCGGCAAGTCTGCAATCGGTGACCAAGCTGAAAGGCCGGGTCGATCTCGTCGCGCCCGGCACACTGCCAAACGACGGCAAGATCATTGCCGACGAGCGCAGCATCGGGTGAAACTCGGGTTTGGGCGTCAGGCCAGCCCGACGACTGCCCACGGTTTGCTTGCACACTGACCCCGATCTGAGTTGCGCTGCATCCCGCATCCGTGCGCCTTGACAGTTTACGGTTTCGGAGCGACGCTCGCGCGCAAATTGCGAACAAGAGCGGCTGGGTCAACAGTCGCTTCAGCGCATTCAGGCGCATACCGGGAGGGCAAATCCATGACGCGAATGGGTAAGACGATGCTGCTTGCGGGGGCGATGGTGCTTCCGCTGGGCGGCCTGGCGTTTGCGCAGGAGACTGGCGGAGGCGGCGGCGCAGACAACGCGAAAGCTCCGGCGATTCCGAGTGTCAGCCAGGCGATGCTCAACAACGCAGCAAAGGACAGCAAGAACTTCCTGGCGACCAACGGTAATTATGGTCAGACGCGGTTCCATCCGGCCGACCAGATCACCGCGAAGAACGTCAGCGGCCTGCATGTCGCCTGGATTTTCCAGACCGACGTCAGAGAGTCGACGGAGACTTCCCCAATCGTCGTCAACGGCGTGATGTATGTGACCACGTCGTTCGATCACGTTTATGCGCTTAATGCCAAGACCGGCGAGCAAATCTGGCACTACAAGCACGACATGGGACCGATCACGGTCTATTGCTGCGGACCGAACAACCGCGGCGCCGCGGTTTATAACGACAAAGTTTATCTCGCCACGCTCGACGCCAAGCTCGTTGCGCTCGACGCCAAGACCGGCAAGCCGGTCTGGTCGCAGCAGATCGCCGATCCGTCGCTCGGCTACAGCGAGACCATGGCGCCGACGGCAGTCGATGGAAAGATTCTGATCGGTACCAATGGTGGCGAGTATGGCATCCGCGGCTTCGTCAAGGCGTTTGACGCCAATGACGGCAAGCTGCTTTGGACCTTCGACACCATTCCCGAAAATTCGGTCGGCGTGTGGGCGACCAAGGACGCCACCGGCCGCGACATGCATCGCGACATTGCGGCCGAGAAAGATGCGCTGGCGAAGAACGGCGATCCGTACAAAACGCTTGGCGGCGGCGTCTGGCAGAATCCGTCGGTCGATTTGGCTACCAAGCGCATCTATTTCGTCGTCGGCAATCCGTCACCGGATCTCGATGGTGCGCCACGTCCCGGCGACAATCTCTATACCGACTCGCTGGTTTCGGTCGACCTCGATACCGGCAAGTTGGCTTGTTACTTCCAGTACATCGCTCATGACCTGTGGGACCTCGACGCCACGAGCCCCACAGTCCTGGTCGACGTCAAAGACAAGAGTGGCAAGACGGTCCCGGGCGTGCTGCATGCCGGCAAGACCGGCTACGTCTATGTGCACGACCGCAAGGATTGCAGCCTGATCCGTTTCTCCGAACCGATGGTTTCGCAGAAGGACCGCTGGACGCTGCCGACACCGACCAAGCCGCTCGACAGCAATTCGGCACGGATGTTCCCCGGCGCCAACGGCGGCGTCGAATGGTCGCCGATTGCAACCGACCCCGGCCTCGGCATGGCGTATGCGATCAATCTCGAGCAGGAAATGACCTATACGGTCGACAGCACGCCCTATCCGCAGGGTAAGCTGTGGCTCGGCGGCGCGTTCACCAACGTTCCAGGCGGTGTCCAGGCCGGCAACGTGACGGCGGT
The DNA here is from genome assembly GCA_963791955.1 of uncultured Alphaproteobacteria bacterium. GTDB lineage: Bacteria > Pseudomonadota > Alphaproteobacteria > Rhizobiales > Xanthobacteraceae > BOG-931. The sequence goes on along the minus strand of CAWBUO010000006.1, from coordinate 159,753 downwards.
CGATTACAACACCGGCAAGATCAAGTGGCAGGTGAAGACGCCGCAGCCGATGATCGGCGGCATTCTCGCGACTGCCGGCGGCGTGGTGTTCGCAGGTGAAAGCAATGGCTGGTTCAAGGCCTATGATGCCAAGAGCGGTAAGGTGCTGTGGAAGTTCCAGGCCGGCGCTGGCGTCAATGCACCGCCGTCGTCCTATATGATCGGCGACAAGCAGTACATCGCGGTCGCGGCCGGCGGCAACGTGCAGGTAAATTCCAAACGTGGCGACAGCATCATCGCCTTCACGCGTGAGTAGCTGACGCGATCCTCAAGCGGTAATAAGTCAGGGACGGGACCGGAAACGGCCCCGTCCGATTTTTTGGGGGCCCCGCCGTTCAGCGCATGCGCATGAGAAATCTTTCACTTGTTGCCTTCGTTGCGCTCGTAGCGCTTCCAACTGCAGTCGCCGCCCAAAGTATCGAGGAGAAGGCGCAAATCTGCGCGGCCTGTCACGGCGAGAACGGCGTGCCGGTCGAACATTCCTTCCCGGTGCCGGCGATCTGGGGCCAAAACCTCGGCTACCTGTTCTTCCAGCTTCGGGATTTCAAATCGGGTGCTCGCAAAAACGACCAGATGACGCCGATCGTGGACGCGCTTGGGCGAGATGACCTCATGCCGCTGGCGCAATATTTCTCAAAAAAGCCATGGCCCAATCTCGAACAGCCGCATCCGCCGGCCGAGGTGGCTGCGGTGGCGCGGCGCGTTAATGCCTCCGTGGTTTGCACAAGTTGTCATCTGGAGGGATTCAAAGGCGATAGCACGCAGCCGCGCCTCGCCGGTCAGGTGCGCGCTTATCTGGAAAAGACCATGACCGATTTCAGCACCGAGGCGCGCGGCAACAATCCGGGCATGACGGGCTTCATGAAGGGACTTACCAAACCTGAAATCGCGGCAATGGCGGCCTGGCTCGCCGGGATGTAGCCGATTCCCCGTTGAAGGAACGAGTGGCCGCAGCTACTTCGCAATCAGTTTTGCTCGCACTCCCGTGTTCGCCGCGAGATCGAGCGCGGTCTTGCCTTCCTTGTCTTTCAGTGCAGGATCGGCGCCGCGCTGCAGGAGAATGTTGACCGTTGCGGGGTCGCCAAGCGAGGCGGCGATCATCAGCGCAGTGCGGCCGCGGTTGTCGGCATCGTCAATCATCGCGCCGTGCGTCAGCAAAAGATCGACGACGCGGCTCACGGCCGCTGCGCCGACGCCTTCGTCATGTCCGGCCGCCCACATCAGCGCGGTGAGGTCGTTGCCGTAGCGTTGCTGCGCGCCAACGCCGGCATCGAGCAGCCGTTTCACAATGTCGTCGAAGCCCCGTGCCGCCGCATAGACCATCGCCGACTTGCCGGTTTCGTCGATCGCGTTCACGTCGGCGCCGTGCGCCAGCAGCATTTCAACGATGCGATCGCTGCCTTTGAAAGCCGCAGCGATCAGCGGCGTGACGCCCTTTCGTCCGGGGATATTCGGATTGGCGCCCTTGGCCAGCAGCAGTGCGACGGTCGAATGTTTTTCGCCTTGCGCGGCGGCGTATAAGGCGGTTCCGCCGTCGACATTGCGCGCGTCGATCGGCGCGCCTTTGGCAAGGAAAAATTCGACCAGCCTGATCTGGCCGGAGCGCGCGGCGTGCGCAAGCGGCATGGCGCCGCGGCGGTCACGCGCCAGCAACGACGCGCCGGAGTCGAGGAGCTTGCGTGCCAAATCATCGCAGCCGCGATCTGCGGCGGCAAACAGCGCCATGTTGGTTTGCACCGAAACGGCTTCGGCTTTGATGAGCTCGTAATTGCGGGCGATTTCGCCGCAATCCTCGTCGGCGTGCGTCTGCGGGCTTTGCGCGAACGCCGGCGAGAGCGGTACGCACACCGCCAAAAAGACCGCGCAGGCGAAACTGTGGCGAAGCGGTTGGCGCATGTAATTTACCCGCCAAATCTATAATTGATGCCGGCGCGGACAAGACTCTCATTAAATTTGACCGCCACATTTGGGATCAAAGCGGGTCCATTGGCGTTTTGAATGGCGCAATCTGTCGCGCAGGAACCGTTGGCCAGATCGACGAAGAGATATTCCGCCTTGGCCGACCAGTTCGCCGCAAAGGCAAACTCGACACCGGCGCCGACAGTCCAGCCAGGTTCGGTCGCGCTGCTGACGGAACCGTTGGAGAGGTTGGCGCGAACGTCGCCAAAGGCTGCGCCGGCGGTGCCGTAAATCAGCGCGTGGTCGATTGCATAGCCGGCGCGGCCGCGAACTGTCGCAAGCCAGTTGCTGCTGGTGAGACAGCCTCCGGCGCAGAGGCTCGTGGCTGTGAAAGTGCCAAAACCGCTGGCATCGGCCCAATCGCCGTCGGCTTCCATACCGAATACGAACCGGCCGACCTGGTAGTTGGCGCCGACGGTTCCGCCGAACAGAAAACCAGACGTGCCAAAGTTGCCGCTCGCGCTGCCGGTCACGCTGTCGGTCCAGCTGCTGCCGCCGAAGCTGTAGCCGCCGTTGATGCCAACATAGAGACCGGTCCAATTGATCGGCGGCGGCGGAGATTTGGCGAGCACCACCGGCGGACGGTCGGCCAGCAGGACCGGACCGCCTCCAGGCAATGTGCCCCGCACTCCCCCATACACCGCAAACGGCACGCCAGGGACGAAAGTGCGCGGATCTGTCAAATTGAGATAAGGAAATGAAGTCACGTCGAACAATGTGCCGTACGCGTCGTAGTGCTGATCGAACAGGTTGCGCACCAGCCCGAACACCTCGATATTGTCCGTGATCTTGTACGACGAGTGCAGGTTCACCACCCAATAGGCCGGAATTTTTGCCAATTGGTTGGACTCATCGCCGACGAGCCATTGGCTGCCGATAATGTTGAGATCAGCGCCGAACTTCCATGGATCGGTGATGCGATATTCGGCGCCCATCTTGAAACGGAAATTGGGAATTCCGGTCAGATGATCGCCGGGAGTGACGAAGATGTTGCCGGTGGCATCAGCAAACGGGTTAAACGGCGAAGACAGGGTCAGCGAGTTCCGGAAAGTGGCGTCGACATAGGTGAAGTTGGCGTAGGCGTTCCAGCGGTCCCATTGGTATGTCGCGCTTGCTTCAACGCCCTGGCGCAACGTGTTGCCGGCGTTCTGAAAATATTCGTGTCCCGGAATTGGGCTTGCCACGTTGATGATGTCGTCGGTGTTGAGCGCGCGGTAGGCGCCGGCGCTCCAATTGAGTTGCCCTTTGGCAATGTCAAAATGCCCGCGTAATCCCGCCTCGAAAGTGTAAGTGACAACCTGCTGCAGGCTGGGATCGCCAACCAGAGCATTGTCGATCAGGCAGGGCTGCAGCGGATTGGAGCAGCCGAGTTCGAGCGGTGTCGGCGCGCGGTTGGTTTCGGCAAAATCGCCGTAGAGCGTGAAATTCGGCGTGACTTTATAGGTCGCGCCGATCATGGGATTGAAATGCATGTAATCGTGACTGCCGTTGAGAAGCGGCGCGTTGCCAAGTTCATCGGTCAACGTAATCTGGGCGAAATTGAACCGGGCGCCCCCGGTGACCGAAAGCCGCGGCGTCACGTCGAATGTGTCGGTGGCGTAGAGGCCGGTGTAGAGCGTCGTCGCGCCCAGACCGACCGGAGCGACATCGCCGGAAGGCTGGTCAATGAACAAGCCGCTGCCCTGCACAAACGGAAACTGATTGGCGTTGACTGTGCCAAGCTCGCTGGTCGTGGAGAATTGGACCAACCCGCGGTCGATGCTGAAACCCAAGGCGAAATTGTTGTCGTGACCGAAGACTTTCGCCGAGGAGGCGGCCTGCAGCGAGCCCCCGAAGCTGTTGGTTGTCGTCCAGGTCCGGTCGATTTCGCCCAAAATGCTCGAGCCGAGCGTGCCGGTCGCAGGCACGGTCTGTCCGGTGGTCGTCACCAGATTGGACAATGAGCCGTTGAGGTTCGGAAAACACAGGACCGCAGGATTTGGGCAGCCTGCATTTTGCGCATCCGTCCCGTTGCCGTCGACGTGGGCTTGGTTGAAATTGCGAAAATAGGCGATCGCCTGATAGGTCCAGGTGTCGCTTGGCTTCCAGGTTGCGCTGGCGCTCAAGAAGGCGAGTTGATTCTCGGTGGTTTGCGGAACGGTGTAGATGCTCGACCAGTTCTGAGCGAGAAGCTGGCTTGGTGTTGCGGCGGTGGCGCCGAAATTGTTGTCGGCGCCGGTGAAGTTGATGTGGAATTCGGTCTGATCGCCACGCGCGCCGAGATCCATGTAGAGGCGCCGCACCGACGATGCCGAGTTGTTGCGCCAGCCGGCATCGTCGGTCGCGTCCGCGGCGATATAGCCGGAGAGGCTTCCGACCTGGCCGCCGGCCTGTACCGACGTTCCGATGCGGCCGTAAGAGCCGCCGTTCGCTTCGCCTTGGACGCCCTGATAGGTAAATCCATTTTTCATTTCTACCGACAGCGCGCCGCCGATCGCGTTGAGCCCATACACCGGATTGCTGGGCACCAATGTCATCCGGCTGATCGCGTTCTCCGGGATAAAGTCCCAATTGATGATGTCGCCGAAGACCTCGTTGATGCGGACGCCGTTCTGATAAACCGCCAATCCCTGCGGTGTGCCGATAACCGGTGACGCGATAAAGCCGCGGTAGTTGAGGTCGAGCTGGAATTGATTACCGGTCTGGTCGCCCAGCGCGACGCCGGGGAGACCCCGTTCCATGCCCTGCAGCAGGTTCGGTGTTGTCGCATGGTCAAAATCAGGCGCCGAGAGACCCTGGACATTGGAAGGGATTTTGTCGCGATCGACCGCCCCCGGCTGAGCTGGTGGTGTGCTCGTCGCGATGGGACCCGCGACCGACGCGGGTGCACGAGGAGGCGGCACCGGCGCGGTACCGATCACGCGAATTTCCGGAAGGGACCCTTCGCCTGAATTCTGATCTGTACCTTGAACTTGCTGCGCCGCAACGATGCTCGGGGCAAGCGCGCACGCAATGATTCCCATAAGCGACGCGCGGAACGGCCTCCAGATCGTGGGCGTTCTAACGCCACCAACGCTCCCAACGCCACACATCACCCGCCCCGGACCGCGAGAGTAAAAGTCTGCCACTATCCGCGCGTTTGGTCATGCGCCATTTTTCGCCTCGTGCGAGGCCTATCGCTCGCTTGACGAGGGAGACGGAGAACCTCGCGGAAGAGACGGTGCTACACCGGCTGCACGGCCGCTCGCGTCATGCGGCGGAACATACCGCGCTGCGGATCATAGCCGAGGACCGCAAGCAGAAAGAACAGCACCGTCGTGCCGACGACGACCAGCGCCGCGACCGGCTCGAATGAGCCGTAAAGCGCGAAGCGGATCAGTTCCACTGCATAGGTGAACGGATTGGCTAGCGATACGTAATACAGCAGTTGCGAGCCGCCCTCGCGCAGCCGCCATAACGGATAGAGCGCCGAAGAAAAAAAGAACATCGGAAACATCACGAAATTCATCGCGCCGGCGAAGTTTTCGACCTGACGGATATAGACCGACAGGAACAGCCACAGTGCACCGAGCATCAGGCCACAGATGATGAGCGCCGGAAGAACGGCGAGCCAATCGATGGGGTCGAACGTGACATCAAAGAGGATGCACACGGCCAGAAACACGTAACAGGTGATCACCGAAAGCGCCGTTCCGGCGGCGAGCTTGCAAGCGAGCAAAACCCAGCGCGGCAGCGGTGCGGTGAGTAACAGCCGCATCACGCCCATTTCGCGGTCGTAGACCATCGACAGTGAGGACTGCATACCGTGAAACAAAAGGATCATCCCGAGAAGGCCAGGTACGATGTACACCTGATAGGTGATGTAGGTCTTATAGGGCGGGATGATCGAAACGCCGAAGACGTTGTAAAACCCGGCGGCGAACACCGCGAGCCAAATCAGCGGGCGCACCAGGGCGGAAAGAAGACGCCCGCGCTGCTGAACGAATTTCAGCAGCTCGCGCGTGGTGATCGCGCGCAGCGCGCGCAGGATATGACCGAACTGCACGGTTCGTTCTCCTAAGCTGCGGCAGCGGCGCGCTTTATTTGTTCAAATGACACGGCGATTCCGGTTCATCGTCGCCGAGCGTATCAAGTTCATTGGTGCGATGAAGAAATCCTTCGACCGGGGCAGCGGCGACGACCTCGTAAGGCGCCGCCAACAAGATCGCCTGCCGCACCTGATGGTCCCAGCGCCGGACACTCATGGCCAGGCCTTTGTCGCCATCGAACGTGCCGTCGCCGAGAATGAAGGCGCGTTGTCTGCCGAAATCGGCCGAACCGGTGCGCAGCGCCGATTGCACGATCATTTTGATCGCGAGCCAAGCCGCCCAATCGGCGCCCTCCATGTGCCGCCCGCCGGATTTCTTGTCGAAGCGTGAATTGACTTGCGGCGCGCCATTGCGCTCCCAGGTCCAGTGCCAGGCGACGGGTTCAAGATCGATGCTGCCGACGACCGGGCGCGGGCGCGCCAGCCGGTACGGCACGGTGCGGGCAAAATCGAATGCATCATCGGCGACAAACGCCACGTCGAAATCGCGGTTGATGGCGCTCAGGAGCGCCGGATCGTTTTGTTCACGCTCGCGCGGATCGGTGCCGGGTTTGAAATGCTCGTTCGCGACAATGCGAGCGCCGAACTTTTGCGCCGAGCGTTCCAACGCCGCCGCTGTCGCGGCGTCAGCAGGTGAGGGGCCCTGCAGGACCAGGAGATCGCGCCATTTGCGGGACACGACATATTGTACGAGACCATCCATAAGCTGCGCGCGGCTCGGATAGACATGCACGAATTGTGCAGCGCAAAGGTCACGGCGCAGCGAGTCGTCCGGCTCCGAGACATTGAAGACGAGCACGTCGCGTCCGCGAAGCGTTGCGGCGACAGGCTTGAAAGCCTCCGCGGGTCCATCGAGCAGAAAAAAATGCGTGCCGGCATCAAGCGCGGCCAGCATGGCCGGCGCCACATCCGCTGACGATTTTGCGATGATTCGTTCCAGCGTGAAATCGGCCGGCAGCACGCGCGTGAGCGCGGTCGTGTCGTCAACGCCAAGCTCGGCGCCGGTATACGGATGCTGGCGGGTCTTGAGCGTAATGCGCTCGTAGGCGAGGATCGGCTCGTAACGCTGGTCGTTCTCGATTTCGACGAAGCCGATCTTCACACCAGGCCGCGGGGAGGCGGGCGACGTCTCTTGCGCGGCAGCCGTCGCGAACGCGACTGCCAGGGAAAACAGCACGGATGCCCATCGGGCGATGCTAATCATCGACCGCAACGCCGTAGGGGATCCGGCCGACCGGTACCGACACTCGCGCCTTGCGGCTCTTGGTGTCGATGATGGTGATGTCATCGCCGAGGCCGTTGGCGACGTAGAGCGTTTGCTCGTCGCGCGACAGCGTGATCCCCCACGGGCGTTTGCCGACCAGGATGTAACCCAGCACCCTGCGGGCCGGCACATCCACGATCGCGACATGCGCCGCGTGTCCGAGCGTCACGTAAGCCGTCTTGCCGTCCCTCGTCATGGTGAGGCCGACCGGCGTCACATCGGTTTTGCGCATGCCCGGCGGCAGAAAGGAGACGGAGCCGGTAACGACAAATCGGCCGCGGTCGATGATGTCGACCTCGCCGGAAAGCTCCGCCGTTACCCACAATTCTTTGCCGTCCGGCGTCGCTGCGAGGCGCCGCGGGCGCAACCCGACCACCACGTCGTGCTTGATGGCACCGGTATCGGTGTCGATGGCATGCACGAGATCGCCGGCCTCGGAAGTGACGTAGACGGTTCTACCGTCATCGCCGACCAGAACGCCTTCCGGCTCCGCACCGGTCGGGACTTCTTTCATGATGGTGTCCCGGTCGAGGTCAATGATCGCCAGCGACGATCCTTCTTCGTCGGAGACATAGATTCGTCGGCGCTTCTCGTCGATGGCGAAGGCCTCGGGGCTCGGGCCGGTCTTGAGCTTGCCGACGACTTGCAGCTTCGCCACGTCGAGAACGTCAATGACGTCGTCGTCGCCGCAGGCGACGTAAAGCATGCTGTGATCGGCGCTAAAGTGCATATCGCGCGGCCGGCGCGCGACCTTGATGTTACTCACCACTTTGTAGGTCTTTGGATCGATGACGATGATGTTGTTGGTCTTCTCGTTGCTGACGAAAACCAGGCCGGTATCTTTTGCCAGCGCCGGCGCGCAGGCGAGCATGGCGAGAATGACGGCAGCGAATTTAAGCATTGCATCGTCTCAAAGGCATCGCCCAAACTAAGTCCAAATAAGCCGTGCGGGCAAGGCAACAGCCGGGGAACGAATGACACGCGATGACCAGGCGCCTGCGCTCGTTCTCGACAATGTCGTCAAAAGCTACGGCGCGATTCGTGCGCTGGATGGTGTCAGTCTGACCGCGGCGGCCGGGGAGTTCATCGCGCTACTGGGGCCAAATGGCGCCGGCAAGACTACTCTGTTTCAGCTGCTCTCCGGCCTGTTCGTGCCCGACTCCGGCAGGATTGAGATCATGGGACATGACATACGCTCCGATCCGGTTCCCGCCTTGGCTACGCTTGGCATCGTGTTTCAACAACCCACCCTCGATCTTGAGCTCTCCGTGACTGGAAATCTCCTGTTTCACGCCGGGCTGCATGGAATTCCTCGCTCTGTCGCCAAAGAGCGCATCGCCAAGGAGCTGGCCCGGCTTGGGCTTGCCGAACGCGCCCACGACAAGGCAGCGCAATTGAGCGGCGGCAATCGCCGCCGGGTCGAATTGGCGCGCGCGCTGCTGCACGAACCGCGCGTTTTGCTGATGGACGAACCGACCGTTGGCCTTGATCCGGCAAGTCGGAGCGATCTCCTCGCACTGATGTTGAAGTCGCGCGCGGAACGCTCGGTAGCGGTGCTTTGGGCAACGCATCTGTGCGACGAAGTGCCCGGGGCGGACCGCGTCGTCGTGCTCCACCACGGCAAGATCCTGGCGGACACGACGCCGGTGCAGCTCATGGCGCGCGCCGGTAAGAGCACGATCGATCAAGCTTTTTTGGCGATGACGGGGTCTGACTTCGACGCTTAGCGGCAGTGCCGACTGTCGCTGTTTGCCGAAATGCGGCGCCGCAACATAAGCACCACATACACGATGCTTTGAGCGAAAGCCGCTTGCGGAAGCCTGCGATACAGACCTATTATAGGTTCTCCAGAAGCCCGGTAGCGGGCCCGGGCTTGCTTAGGGCCTTTAGACAAAGGAAACGAACATGGCGTGGACAACTCCGACCCTTGTCGAAATCTGCATCGGGCTCGAGATCAACGGCTATCTCCCGGCCGAGTTCTGATACTCAGCTTTTAGCCTCTGCGGCCCCGTGAATGGGGTGCTTGACCGCCATCGTTCTCGGTGCTGCGGCAGGTGGAGGCTATCCGCAATGGAATTGCCGGTGTGCCGTTTGTCGGCTTGCTTGGGGCAGCGACGCGCGGACGAGGGCGCGTACCCAAGCTAGCCTCGCGGTGTCCGCTGACGGTGTGCAGTGGACCTTGCTCAATGCTTCCCCGGATCTACGGGCGCAGCTGCTTGCTACGGGTTGCTTGCAGCCGCGTAGTGGCGTGCGCGACAGTCCTATCGCGGCGGTGGTTCTTACCGGTGCAGAAGTTGACCAGATCGCCGGGCTGTTGACGTTGCGTGAGCGTCAGGCCTTCAAGGTGTTCGCCACCGACGAGACGCTTGCCGAGCTCGAAGCGAATCCGATCTTTGCGGTCCTGGCCCCTGATCTCGTGGCTCGCGAGAGTGTTAAACCCGATCGGCCGTTTCCCTTGCCGGGTGGTATCACCGCCGAACTGTTTGCCGTTCCCGGTAAGGTCGCTCTCTATCTCGAAGGCGAGAATCCGGCGCTTGCTGGCGAAACCGGGGCGAATGTCGGCGTAGAATTAGTCCGCGATAACCGTCGGCTCATCTACGTTCCGGGAGCGGCGAATGTCACCGCAACCCTGCACGCACGCTTTGCCCGCGCTGACGTTGTCCTCTTCGACGGTACGCTCTTTGCCGACGACGAGATGATTTCAACTGGAACCGGTGAGAAAAGCGGCCGTCGCATGGGACACATGCCGATTGACGGCGAGAGCGGAACGCTCGCGGCGCTCGCCGATCTTCCTGGCCGGCGCATCTTGACTCACATCAACAACACCAATCCGATCCTTATCGAGGGTTCCCCCGAGCGGCGCAAAGTCGAAGCAGCGGGCTTTGAGGTCGCCGAAGATGGCATGGAGATCGTGCTGTGAATACGTTGAGTGCCGAGGAGCTGGAAGCACGCCTGCGCGATATCGGCGCACGGCGTTATCACCGGCTGCATCCGTTTCACAAGCTGCTGCATGGCGGAGCCTGCAGCAAAGGCCAGGTCCAGGCCTGGGCGCTCAACCGCTACTATTATCAGGCGATGATCCCGGTGAAGGATGCAAGCCTGATCGCGCGGTGCGATGACGCTGCCACGCGCCGCGAATGGCGCAGCCGGCTCGTCGATCATGACGGCACGCGCGAAGGCGAAGGCGGCATCGCGCGCTGGCTCAAGCTTACCGAGGGACTGGGGCTCGATCGCGACTACGTGGTCTCGCTGCAGGGGCTGTTGCCGGCAACCCGCTTTGCCGTCGATGCGTACGTGCATTTCGTGCGCGACAAGACGCTGCTCGAAGCGATCGCCTCCTCGCTCACGGAATTGTTCTCGCCCGCCATCATCAGCGAGCGTATGGAAGGCATGCTGAAGAATTACCCGTTTGTGACGACGGAGACGCTGGCGTATTTCTCGCAGCGTCCGCCACAGGCCGAGCGGGACTCGCGCTTTGCGCTTGATTACGTCAAGCGGCATGCCCTTACGCCGGAGACGCAGCGTAACGTGCTGGCCGCGCTTGAATTCAAATGCGGCGTGCTCTGGGCCATGCTGGATGCGCTTTATTACGCTTATGTCGCACCGAAGCACGTACCGCCCGGCGCCTTTATGACGCAGGACTAGGATAGCATCGTGAATGAGACGACAGCACCGATTGCGTCTGACGTGTGCCCGCGGCTGCCGCACGGCGTTCGGCTCGTCTACAACCAGGCGCAAGGCGGCTGGGTGCTGCTGGCGCCGGAGCGCGTTTTCAAGGCTGATGTCATCGCCGTCGAGGTCCTCAAGCGCTGCACCGGAGCAGCGACCTTTGGCGCGATCGTCGACGACCTGGCCAAAACCTATTCGGCGCCGCGCGAGCGTATTCTCGCCGACGTGACCACCCTGCTGCGCGGGCTAGCCGACAAGAGGCTGCTGGAATTATGAGCACGGCCCTGCACAGTCCGCTCGGTCTGCTTGCCGAACTGACCCACCGCTGTCCGCTGGGTTGCCCGTATTGCTCAAATCCGCTGGCGCTGGAACCGCGTGAAGCCGAGCTCGATACGCAAACCTGGGCGCGGGTTTTTCGCGAAGCTGCGGCGCTCGGCGTGCTGCAAGTGCATTTGTCGGGCGGCGAGCCCGGCGCGCGGCGCGATCTCGTTGAGATTACCGCGGCGGCCCACGCTGCCGGCCTCTATACCAATCTCATCACCTCGGCCGTCGGCATCACTGTGAAGACTCTGCAGAAGCTCGGCGAAGGTGGCCTCGATCACGTGCAGATTTCGATCCAGGACAGCGAGCCGGAGAGCGCCGACCATATCGCCGGCTACGAAGGCGCCTTTGCGCGCAAGCGGGCGCTCGCCGCCGAAGTCGTGCGGCTGAAAATCCCGCTGACGGTCAACGCGGTGATGCATCGTGCCAACATCGACCGCATCGAGGAAATGGTTGCGCTGGCGCTCAAGCTCGGTGCAACGCGCGTCGAGATCGCGCACGTGCAGTATTACGGCTGGGCACTGAAGAACCGCACTAGCTTGATGCCGAGTAGCGAACAGGTTAAGCGCGCGGCGGCGGCAGTCGAAGGATTGCGTAAACAGCATCACGGCGAGATCGTTATCGATGCGGTCGTGCCGGATTACTACGCGCGGCTGCCCAAGCCGTGCGTGGGCGGCTGGGGACGGCGTTCGCTCAACGTGACGCCGGTGGGCAAGGTGCTGCCGTGCCACGCTGCCGAAAGCATTCCTGAACTTGAATTCTGGTCGGTGCATGACTATTCGCTGGCCGACATTTGGGCGAACGCGCCCGCGTTTAATGCTTTTCGCGGCACCGACTGGATGCGCGAGCCATGCCGCAGCTGCGCGCGCCGCGAGATCGACTTCGGGGGCTGCCGCTGTCAGGCTTTGGCAATCACCGGCGACGCTCGAGCGGCCGATCCGGTTTGTCATCTCGCGCCGGAGCACGACAAGGTCGTGGCGCTTGCCGCAGTGCGGGGCGCGGGGCCTTACGCTTATCGGCGGATGTAACGGGACGTTCCCTGCGCTCCGGGGCGGCATTCGAAGCTACTTGAACAAAAATCGGGAGCGTCCTAGCCTGATCGAGCCGGTTCGCTGACCGCGCCATCAAGGCGTCAGACCAGCCGGTCAAAAAGACCGCGATGGGCGGCCACCGGGGAGGTCTGGCAATTCCAGCAGCGGCAATCCAGCGCGATTTCGCCCCTTGCTACCACCGGCAATTGCTGGTGGACCGAGTCAAAACCAAAACAATCCATTGGGAGGAAACAGCATGCATCCTGTAACGAAGCTGAAAACCGGAGCTATGGCGATCGTCGCCGCTACCGCAATGGTAGCCGTCGCCGGGCTTCTGTTCACATCCGGCGCCCGCACCGAAGAACTCAAGCACTACGATTCCAGCAAGAAGGACTTCTGGCTGCATCCGCCGGCTGACTGGTTCATGGGTGACGAAACCGAAGCACAGAAGGGCACCGCGGTTGCCAACACACTGCCGCCGCCCACTGGCTTCACCCCGGCAGAGGTCGAGGCAACTCTTAAGCAAATCAAGCTGCCGCCCGGCTTCAAGATCGAGTTGTGGGCGATGGTTCCGGCCGCTCGCCAGATGGCCTGGGGCGACAAGGGCACGCTGTTCGTCGGCTCATGGTTCGGCGTCGGCAAAGTCTTTGCCGTCGTCGACCAGGGTGGCAAGAGGACCGTCAAGGAGGCCATCAAGGGTCTGACGGTGCCGACCGGCGTAGCGTTCCGGAATGGCTCGCTCTACGTCGCCGACGTCGACAAGATCTACAAGTACGATGACGCGGAGGCAAAGATCGACAGCATGCCGAAGCCGCAGGTCGTTTATGATGACATGCCGCCCTACATTCCACATGGTTGGAAATATCTCACGTTCGACAAGAACGGCTGGCTCTACGTCGCGTTTGGACCGCCGTGCAACATCTGCCTGCCGCCCACGTCGACGTCTCAGATCCGGCGCATCGATCCCGCGACCGGCCTTGCGGAGATCGTCGCACTTGGCGTCCGCAACAGCGTCGGCGGCGATGTCGATCCGCGAAGTGGCGATTATTGGTTCACCGAGAACGCCCGCGATTGGCTTGGCGACGACGTGCCGAGCGACAAGCTCAACGTCATCACCAAGATCGGCGAGAATTTCGGTTACCCGCATTGCCATCAGGGTGACATTCCGGATCCGAAATTCGCCATGGGACACAAGTGCTCGGAATTTGCTCCGCCGGCGCTTAACCTCGGGGCCCACGTCGCACCGCTTGGCATGAAGTTCTACACCGGGAATCAATTCCCGGCGGACTACAAGGACAACATGATCATCGCCGAACACGGCTCCTGGAACCGCCACAAGTTCCAGGGTGCGAGGCTGATGCGCGTGACGGCCGATCCGGATGGCAAGAATGTCAAGCAGACGGAATTTGCCTCTGGCTGGATCGGTGCCGACGGCAAGTATCGCGGCCGGCCCAGCGATGTGCTGCAGGCAAAGGACGGCTCGCTCATGGTTGCCGATGATTTCACCGGCGCCATCTATCGGATCAGCTACAGCAAGTGATCCGGGTTCGATCGATCTACGTTTGATCACGTGCGGGTCCAGGCCGGAGTCTTCCGGCCTGGACCTTTAATCTTGTCGCGACCGGTTAGGCCTGGAGTTGGCCGGATTATGAGCGGTTTGTTTCGTCGATGAATGGCAGATTGGTCGTATCGCTTGCCTTTGCGGCGTTTGTGGCTACTGCGGCGCCGGCATGGGCCGCCGACATTGCCGCCGGCAAGGCACTGGCTGCGGGCTGCGCAGGCTGCCATGGTGCGGATGGCGTCTCGCAAACACCGCTCACACCATCGCTCGCCGGTGAGCCGGACGAATTCACGCAATGGGAACTCGTCTACTACCGTTCCGGCGCCAGGAAGAGCGAGGTGATGGGGCCAATTGGCGAGGCGCTGAGTAACGAAGACATTCGCAACCTCGGCGCCTATTACGCTTCGCTCGCGCCGCCCAAGCCGGCCGCCGCGATTGCGGCATCCGATGTGCTGGCGCAAACCGGCGCAAAGCTTGCCGTGCAGCACCGCTGCACGTCATGCCATTCCGACGATTATTCCGGTTATCGGGCCGCTGGTCGCCTCGCCGGCCAGCGCGAGGATGTCCTCCTCAAAGCGCTCCGCGACTTCAAAGCCGGCGTTCGCCTTTCTTCCGGCGTCGCCTCGATGGCGGACGTCACCTACGACCTCAACGATGGCGACATGCAGGCGCTCGCGCACTATCTCGCGCTGCGACCCTGATGGTTGCCGCGCGGCTTACAATGCCCCCGAGCGCTTGCGCAATCGGATTTGGCGTCACCAAGTGCTGACAGACGGCGGGTCTCAAACCGACACGGGAGGCAGGGATGGGTCCAAAATGACCCGCGAACGTGCGGAAGAATTTGGCGCCGCGTGGAATAGCGGCGATGCGGATTTGGTCGCCAGCTTCTTTGCTGACGACGGCATCTTTCATGCTTCGGTCGGGCCTGACCCGCTCGGAAAAAGCTACTTCGGCAAGGACAATGTCCGTCGCGGCGTGCAGGCTTTCTTTGACCGTTATCCCGACGGCAAATTTGAAAATCTGAAAGTGGTGGTAGCCGGCGAAATCGGCACCTTCGAATGGGACTTCGTTGCTACCGATGCCAGCGGCAACAAGGTCCGAACCGCCGGCTGTGATCTGTTGCGGTTCGTCGGTGACAAGGTGGCGACCAAGAACGCGTTTCGCAAACAGCGCGGATAGCCGACCCGTCGCTGCTGGCTGCGGCGAGGCCTGAAACCGTCAAGCTGATGTTGGCTCCCCGGGCCGGATTCGAACCAGCGACCAACCGGTTAACAGCCGGTTGCTCTACCACTGAGCTACCGGGGAACAATGCGGTGCTCACGAAGTAAGTGTGCCTATAACAAAGCCGCGGCGGCTTTGAAAGCATCAGACCCGAGAAAACAATAGCCGAATGACTTGGCTACGCCGCCGGCGATGAGTGGAGGCCACGCCCGGAATTGAACCGGGGTAAACGGTTTTGCAGACCGCTGCGTAACCACTCCGCCACGTGGCCGTCCAAGGGCGAATACCTAAAGCGTACCAACCCATTACGCAATCGCTATGTCGGTGGAACTAACTTCATTCTGAACAGCGCTAGACGCTTCATTCTGAATGGATGTTCCCTGCGCGTTCCGTAAGGCATAGGCCCGGCGCTTGAGAGTGGCGGGGAGGGCGCGCTCCAAGCGGCGCTTCGCGTACCCTTCATACGCCCGTTGGGTGCGGTGACCGGAAAGTGCGCGTCCCTGTCCGTCCGTAAGCTCTGCTTCCTCCAATTCAGTCATGCCACCATGCCGGCAAGCATCGAGCGTAAAGGTAGCTGGTAAACCTAATCGGTCACGGAGCTTGCGGACGATCTTCGACATCTGCATGGCCGTGTACGGCTCCGTAGTGCCGTCCTCACGGCGCTTCAAGATCATGGCGACGCCGCGTCGAGGGACACGTGTCAGCACCGCCTCGGCGTCGGCGTGGAGCTTCACCACGACACCATCCTCGATGGTTTCGAGAGGATGCCACACGATGGCGCCGGTCTTATGGTGGTTGATCCGAAGGGCAGTGGGGTATTCCTTGCCTCGATAGTCCGGCCACGCAAGATAGCCGGCCAGAACGTTCTCAGGCCGCTGTAAGAACTCAAAGCAGATCACCGCTGCGGCGCCAGCCTCTGGCCGTCCAGCTTCGATTGCGCCCCAGGCGAACCGGTAGACCCCCTCACGAGTCACCGCGGCTTTGGTCGCCTTGTTGCGCTGATCCATGGTGACGCCATCCCAAGGGTTCGGGACTTGCCGATCGAAGCAATCGGGATAGAGGCGGTGGACAATACGCCAAGCGGCGCGACACAAGGCCACGACCTTTTCGCCTTGCCTTGGTCGAGGGCCGTTCGGGCCGGCGCAGACCTGCTCATACAGCTTGTCAGCCGCCCTCGGCGTGATTGACTTGATCGGGCGCTGCCCGACGCGATCGCCTTTCTTGGTCGGGAGATCGCAGACTAATAGCATCAACCGCTCGTAGTCCGGCCGCGTCCGCGCCGATATCCGATCGTCGAGTGCCGACGTTTCGGATTATAGAAGCATTCAATGTAGTCGAACACGTCAGCCTTGGCTTCATTGCGCGTCCGATAAGTTTTGCGCGCTGTGCGCTCGGTCTTCAGCGAGGAGAAGAAGCTCTCCATCGCAGCATTGTCCCAGACATTGCCCGAACGGCTCATCGAGCAGACGACGCCGTGGTCGGCCATCAACTTCTGGAACTGCTCGCTGGTGTACTGGCTGCCACGATCCGAATGATGCAGCAGCGCATCGGGCTTGCCTCGTCGCCAGATTGCCATCACCAGCGCGTCAGTGACGAACTGCGCCGTCATCGCCGTACTCATCGACCAGCCAACGACCCGGCGAGAGAACAGATCGACGACGGCAGCCACATAGAGCCAGCCTTCTGCTGTCCACACATACGTGAAGTCGGCAATCCATTTGCGGTTGGGAGCGGGCGCGTCGAAGCTGCGGTCGAGCACGTTGGCAGCGACGGCAGCGATCTGCCGCTCACCCAGATCGGGTGGCAGGCAGCGCCGTCGCGGACGTGCTCTGAGAGCCTGGAGCCGCATCAATCGCTCGATCCGATGCAATCCACACGATGTCCCTTCCGCCAGCATGTCGTGCCAGACCCGCCTGGCGCCGTAGGTTCGGTCGCTCGCAAGGAAGCTGGCGCGAACCTTCGCGCTCAACTCTTCATCGCTCCGGCTGCGCTGACTGCGCGGTCGTGTCAGCCAGGCATAGAACCCACCCCGCGAGACACCGAGCGCCCCGCACAACCATTCCGCCGGCCAGATCCCCCGGTGCTTCGCAATAAAACCGAACTTCACATCGATTCCTTCGCGAAGTAGGCCGCGGCTTTTTTTAGGATGTCTCGTTCGGCCTTCAGCCGGATCACCTCACGCTTGAGCTGTGCGATCTCCAACTGCTCCGGCTTCATCTGACCTTGGCCGGGAAACGCATGCCACGGATCGCCCGCGAGCGCTTTCACCCAACTGCGCAACTGAGACTGATGCACACTCAGATCGGCCGAGGCTTGAGCATACGAGACGCCCCGCTCTTTGATCAGCCGCACCGCCTCAAGCTTGAACTCGCGTGTAAACTTTCGCCTCTCCATGACTCACCTCCGGTTCCATCAAAACACCTAACGCGGTGTCTGCGGAACCGGGTGCAGGCCAGTTTGGAGGTCTTTATGATCATCTTCAACGCGTAGAGTCATCGTGCAGCCATTATATGCAAAGGTCTCCGTCGAGCCGGAACCAAGGACCTCGCCATAGGGACTAGAGTCATTAGGCGCGTACCAACCCGTATGGCCATGCCCGTAAGCGCCGGAAACATCCTTATGTGGATTATAAGTGTTATCCATCCACGCCAGCGTCTCCGCGAGTTCGCCGTCGCGCGAACAAAGCTGAGATGATCGTGAGAAATAAAAGGGCCAGCAACTGCTTTCGCATTGACGTATTGCGTCGGATTTCAAGATGTGATCTTACGCCTCGCGCTTTGTTTTGTGAATTTGTTGGCAGTAGCCAAACCGGGACGAAGTTGATGGTACCGGCAAACCCACACTGAGATTACCGAATGTGGTGGTGGAGAAAGGTCGCGCGGGCCAATATTCCAGCTGAACTGCGGCAGCGTTTAGCAGTTCGCTGAAAAACCTGGAAATCGAAGTTTCGATCTCTCTTTAGGTTCCCTGGCTCTGTTGAGGTGTTCGATCACTTGAGACGCTTTTGGTAGTGCGGACCGCCATTCGGCCCTAAGCCGCGATCAATTTGGGAATGCGGATCAGATTGTAAGCGATCAGATTGAGCAAGAAGTCGGCAGCGACGCGGCAGATGCCACGGTGTTTGGTCTTGCGCATCGTGCCGTGCTGCTTGCCCCAACCGAAAATGCATTCGATCATCGCGCGACGCGATTGCGACATGCCATACCTCAACGAGCGCGGCGCGCCGTTCTCGGCTGTGTCGGTTGCTCGATGCTGGCGTGAAGCTACGGCGATAGCTGTGCGGCTGACTGGCCGGAGACAATGACGCTATGACCGAGCGTGAGGACAACGAAACGATAGTGCCCCTTCTCTATATGATCCTGTGCGTCATGCTCTTTGGAGCGGGCGCAGTGCTGACCGGGCTTGTGTGGGTTGCGGTCGTCGGTATTTTGTTCGCAGTTTTCCTTGTCGCCTTGAAGTCGCTGCCCGCACTATTGCGGTATCTCGCCAAGCTGGCGGTCTTGCCGGTCTTTGAACCCGTTCGTGTCTGGCGGTCCATTTGCGAGCGCCGTGCGAGCGGCGAGCGGATCGGCCCCATCGCGGCGGGCTTTAGAATCGTGTGGACCTTCGTGGCAAGCCTCTTCGTCTGGGCGCTTTTCGTCGGCGTGCTCGTTGGCGCCTATCTAGATTTTGCGTCTCTGTCGCGACAATGACGACATCACCGGGGGGTGACCGCCGAGCGGAATGCGCTTGACTACTATGACCGCCAACCAATACCGCGCCGCTCTTGCCCAGACATTCGGCCTTGCGGCCTCTGCTCTTTGGCCTGGCGGGTGACGGCGCTGCCGGTTATGGCACTTTGCCTCGCCGTTTGATGCAACCTGCTACCCCATGAAACCGTCGACGGGAACAGCTGTCCGCGAATCGACCGAATTCACAGTCCGCCTTCAAGTGGAATGCCTGTCCGCCATCAACGGAACCGAATAATAGACGCATTGCCAACATAGGGGTCGTCTGAATGGCGGAAAAGGACAAGTTACAGCGCACATTTCTTAAAGCGGCGATGGTTGCATGTGCCACAATCATTTGCGGGCCAACAATCGTATTGCGGAACCGCTGTTTTTTGATTGCCACGGAACTCACGAAGATGAGGAACTCGGAGGGAAACCAGTGCCCGACTGGGTCGAACAGGTCGTGATTGATGTCGAGAAGGGTTTGGTGGAGGGGCCCATTGGGGGCCCTGCTCATGGATCGAATGAATATTGCGCGAAAGCATCGGACTGGATGAGATCAAAAGGAGCCGTGCCCAATGCAGAAAAACTTATGATAAAAATAATCCAGGCCTGTTCGACCCTGACAGTTTCGGAACGGGCCTATGACTTCGATACCACCGCCACGGTTTATCTCAGGCTTGAGGGCAGTGGATGGGAAGAGACAGGCAAATATTGGGCAAGCGGCTCGCTCAATAGGATAACAGGCGAACTCACCGCTAGTTCATATTCAAAGCATGGAAATGCCAAACCTCAACTCGCAACGTGGAAAATGAATTGCGTTGCAGCCCAAAGCAAATTCTGATGAAACGGCCGTGCTAAAGTCATTCCTAATTATTCATTGTACTCGTCGCGACGCCAGCGGCAGAGTCCGAGTTCAGCGAACGGCAGCAACCTCATGGATGGGATATATTATAGTTGTTCGTCACGGGCCGATTAGCTGACACATTGTCGGCGGTGTCGCCAGGTTGCCGGGTTGACCGTCCCGATAGGCGATATGCTCGTCGTACATCCATACACCGGCGTTCTGCCAAAGGTGGCCGGTCATCAGCACGTTCGCATCTTTGCCCAGCACGCCCTTCCAGAAGTAGCTCGGCGGGCCGCTTTGGTCCTGATGAAAAGCAGATATTCGATACTGCACCGTTCGATCGAATAATTGGCCGTTGATTTTATGGATGACATGCAAGCTCCATCCGGCACCGCGATTAACCGCTCGCACGATCACCCCATCCCCCTCTGGATTCTGGGTTAAATCTGATTTGTTGGTACAGAAAAGGTTCAATTCATTTGCTGCCTGAGGCGCTGACTGTTGTTGCGGCAATGTTGGCGATTGTTTCGGCGGGGGCGTGGCTTGAGCGCAACTAAAGGAAGTTCGGTCGATTGAGCACGACAGCCGCCCGTTTCCCGTATCAAGGTAGAAGGCATTCACCCATCCCGTGTGACTGTCATAGATGACCGGACACCAGATGGTATGCACGGCGCCCGTAGCATCATGCCGACGGCAATCGGTGTTTAGGTCGGTATAGTGAAGCTCCACCACGGCATCCGTCGAAATGAAGTCATTTGGCGGAGGCCCCAAGACTTTTTCAGAGTGCGGGTCATGGTCAATGCGCAGGTTCAAATTTTCCACCACTCGTAGCCGCAAGACTTTTTGTGCCGGCGGCTTCTCAGGCTGCGGCGGCGGAAAGACCGCCTGCGGCGGAGCAACTCGCGGCGCCGAAGTCTGCTCACTGCAAATGATCTGAACGGTAAAGGTCTTTGCGGTGTTTGCCACCATGGGCCAAAATTTTGGCAACAACCGACGCGTTGAGGCGTAGGGGATTGAGTTTGCCTCAAGGAAAATTAGTGCAGTGGCGGCTTTGATGGCGAAATTGACGTTCTCGGCTCGTGATGGGTCAAGCCTGGCAACAACGATGCCTATCACGTTACCTTTCCGGTCAAGCAGTGGACCGCCGCTATTCCCAGGTTGAACAGCGTTCGACACCTGCAAATAACGTGGATCGTCTGCGCGGTCCAATGCTGAGATGGTTCCCGTGGTAAAATTGCCACCGGAGGACAGTTCGCCAGCCAAGGGGAAGCCAAACACGGCGACGTCTTGTCCAAGCTTTACGTTTATCGAGAATGCTGCCCGCCCCTTGCCGGGTAGCATGGTCCTGAGGAGAGCGAGATCATCAGCCTCATCGTGCGCGAATGCATCGGCGGACACGTACTGCTCCCCGGGATAGCCGACTCCTATCTCGGAGCAACCAGAGACGACGTGCTCGTTTGTTAGGATTGTGCCGGGCATTTGATGCTTGTTCGCGGCTGATATGTAGATGCCGGAACCGGTCTTTATTTGAACCTGCGGCTTTCCGAGGTGCGATCGGCATTCCTCAATCTTTTCGATCGCGATGTTTGCTCCAACCAAATTGAAAGTGCCGCTGGAACTGCCGTTATAATAGAATGTGACCGTCGCAGCCGGTGCTAGCTCTTCAAGAAACGCTGGGATGAAATTAGTTGCGACGATTGTGATCGGATCTAAAGCCGTAAAGAATACGCTGCCTTTGTTAACAGAAGACTCGTTCGGATTGGCAAACTCCACGGTAAGCTCATATTGCTGGTCCTTGATAAACCCCCAACGCGGGTTTTGTGCAATGATGTAAATAGCGCCTGGCTCTGTTCTCCCAACTAAAAATTGCGATCGATCAGGATAGAGGGTGCTCGCGAAGCATGTATGGTTTTCGTCGTCATAACTGATGTTCCACGCTCCTGACTGGCCGTAGAAACGATATGCACCGAATGCCGCCTCAGTTACAAAAAAAGCCACGCAGAACAGAAACGCACCCAGCAGTCGTTTCATGGCAATCTCATACCTGTGTCACCCAACTTTTAGATGCCCTCACGCCGATGGCGTGGGTGCATTGATCTACAGCAATCAGTCAGTGGTGCTGACTCGGCGTCGTTATGCGGCGCGCATAGTCCCGGTGCCTATTGAAATTGATGCAGCAAGGTGCCGCGTCGGCCCAGACTAACCCTCGCTATGTCTTGATTTCGGTCCTGACTAATGACTAACCCCCGCTGGCCGAAGAGCAGTCGCCCTGATCTAGGGCGCGGGCAGCTTCTGCTGCCTCCAAGGAAGCCTGGAAGCTACAGAAGGATAGAAGTTGTCGCGGCTGTAGGCCGGATCGAGGACATCACCGAAGCGTTGTCGGGCACGCGGTGATCGCCGTCGACGGTTTCGGAGCTGAACAAGAAGATTTACATGCCGCTGGCGTGAGGCTGATAACGCGCGACGGCAACCACTTTCCCGGCTCAGCGGCGCTGCACTTGTGGAGCCCCACCGATCTCGCGGACCTGATCCGGCATCTGCGCAGCGGGCGACACGAGTGACGGCCTGGCTTGCTCTGTACGGCCGCAGCGCTCATAAGCGCGAACCAATGGGCCGGGTCAGCCAACTTCGAGCGGCATCCCTGCAAGCAAAGGGTACTCCCTGCGATGGATCTCGGCCCAAAGCCCAATTAGGGGAGGCAAGCACCATGCCAAAAGTCGGCGTTCCTGACGGTGAAATTTACTACGAAATCTACGGCAGGGGCGCCCCGTTGCTGCTCGTGCCGGGCCTGGGCGGTGTCGGCAGCTATTGGGCGCCGAACATCCCCGCTTTGTCGCAAAAATACCACGTCATCATTCACGACCACCGCGGCACCGGGCAGAGCAGCCGTTCGCGCATTCGCTATTCGGTCGATCAGATGACCGCCGATTTGCTTGCGGTAATGAACGATGTCGGTATCGAGAAGGCGCACCTCGTCGGGCATTCGACCGGCGGGGCGATCGGGCAGACGATGGCTGCCCTGCATCCCGATCGTCTGATCTCTCTCGTAATCTATGCGAGCTGGACCAAGTCCGACCCATTTTTCCAGCGTGTTTTCGAGGCGCGGCGTATGCTGCTCACCAAGGGCGGTGCGTCCGCCTATGTCCGCTCAACGCCCGTGTTTCTTTATCCGAACTGGTGGATCAACGAGAACATCAAGTTGCTCGAGGAGCGTGAAAAGGTGAGCGCTTTGAATTTTCCGCCTGTGGAGATCGCTGCCAGCCGGATTGACGCTATCTTGGAGTTTGACCGGACCGCCGATCTTGAGCGGATTAAGACGCCAACGATGGTCCTTTGCGCGAAGGACGACATCCTGACACCACTCTACTTCAGTCAAGACCTCGCGCGCATGATACCGGGCGCCCAGCTTGTCGAACTCGAGCGCGGCGGCCACTGCGCTTCGGAAACCAATACGAGCGACTTCGACAAGGCCGTGCTGGGGTTCATCGGGCGGCACTCCTAGGTCACGCGCAGGACAATCACATGGGAAAGTCGCTGGAGCCATCGGCATTGTGATCGTGTCATAGAGTACCCGAATGGTTCCCCAACTTGTTGTCTCAGGGCTCGCCCTCGGCAGCATCTATGCGCTGCTCGCGCTCTCGCTCGTCCTAATCAATAAGGCGACCGACGTCGTCAATTTTGCCCAAGGCGAAATGGCGATGTTTGGGACGTTCGTCTGCTTTGGGCTGTTGACGCAGACGAAGTTGCCATTGCCGGCGGTACTGGTGCTGGCGATTCCAGTTGGCGCTCTACTCGGCGGCCTGACCGAGCGTGTGGCGATTCGGCCCCTGCAATCGGCGCCGCCCGTAAATGCGCTAATAGCGACCATCGGGCTGTGGATGATCTACCATCATGGCGCGGGATGGATCTGGGGTTACGACCCGGTTCGCTTTCCCTCGCTGTTCTCGCCCGATCCAGTCAATTTGCTGGGGACACGAGTGGCACAGAACGGCCTCGGCATTATTGGCGTAGCGCTGCTGATTATGGCGCTGCTCTACCTCTACTTCGAATACACGCGCTCCGGCATCGCCATGCGCGCGGCCAGCATGAATCGCCGGGCCGCCCAGCTGATGGGCGTCAATGTCGACCGCCTATCTCTGATCGCATGGGGTCTGGCAGGTGCGATCAGCGTTGTCTCCGGATTCCTGATTGCGCCGCTGACATTTCTCGATTTCGAGATGATGTTCGCCGTGCTGCTGAAGGCGTTCGCCGGCGCGATACTAGGTGGCTTTAACAGCCCGCCGGGTGCCGTCGTCGGGTGCCTAGTTATCGGCGTCCTGGAGAACTTGTTCGGCGCCTATGTGTCGACGGCGTTCAAGGACACGTTTGCGTTTGGCGTCATCATCCTGGTTCTTATGTTCCGCCCGCAGGGGCTGTTCACACGCCAGATCGCCAGGAAAGTATGAGAATGAAGGCTCGTCAGGTCGCCACTTTAATCGTTGTACTCGCTCTGGCCGTCTTGCCGTTCGGTCTAGGCAATTACGGCCACTACATCCTTTCGAGCATCATGATCTATGCCATGGTCGCGCTTAGCCTGAACTTGCTGATCGGTATGGGTGGCCAAATCTCTATCGGGCATGCCGGCTTTTGGGCGCTTGGCGCTTATGGATGTGCCATTTCAGTCATCAAGCTCGGCCTGCCGTTCCTTGCCGGGGTGCTGATGGGCGGGTTGGTCGCTGCCGCGTTCGGCGCGCTGGTCGCGTTGCCCGCCCTGCGCGTGCAGGGACATTACTTGGCGATCGCCACGCTCGGTTTCGCTCTTTTCGTTCAGCAAGTGCTGTTCGAATCGGAATGGCTTACCGGTGGGCGGCAGGGCCTATTCGTGCCGCGGCCTTCGCTGTTTGGATACGAGCTCAACAGCGATTTCGTCTACTATTACGTGCTGCTCGCAGTCTTTCTGCTGCTCGCTTGGTGGGCCGGTAACTTTGCCAAGTCGCACACCGGTCGCTCGTTGATGGCATTGCGCATGAGTACAGTGGCCGCGGAATGTTGCGGCATCTCGCGACCGAAACACATCATCATTGCCTTTGTCACTAGTGCGTTCTTCGCCGGCATATCGGGCGCGCTTTACGGCCATTTGTTGGGGCACCTCAGTACGGAGACTTTTTCGCTCGCTGCATCGCTGTCGTTCCTGGCGATGGCGGTCATCGGCGGCCTTCATTCGCGCGGCGGCGCGCTGCTAGGCGGCGCGTATCTGGCCCTAGCGCCCGAATTGCTTCGTGAATTCGCCGATGCGCAGATGGTGATCTATGGTGTCACCCTCGTACTGTTCATGCAATTCCTACCGGGTGGACTGATCAGCCTGGTCGACACCGTGCGCTTACTGGCGTGGAGATCCGCCGATGGCGCTACTTGAGATCCGCGATCTATCGCTGTCGTTCTCGGGACTCCGCGCGCTGTCGCAGGTTTCGTTCGACGTCGGCGAACGCCAGATCGTCGGTTTGATCGGCCCGAACGGGGCTGGAAAATCGACCCTACTCAATTGCGTTTCGCGGCTGTACCTCCCGGAAAGCGGGACTATCCACTTCGAGGGACACAATATCCTCGATCGCAAGGTGCATGAAGTCGCGGCGATGGGAATTCGCCGCACGTTTCAGAATTTGGAACTCTTTCGTGAAGCGAGCGTGCGCGAGAATGTGACGCTCGGCCTGGTTTATCGCCACAAATCGAATGTTTTGAGTGAATTCTTCGACTTGCCATCCGCTCGGGCCAGCCGTCGTGCAGCGGCGACTGAAGCGGGAAACATCATCAACGCGCTCAGGCTCAATGACATCGCCGACAAGCGCGTGTCCGATTTGCCCTATGGGCTACAGAAGTCCGTGGAACTCGCGCGCGCTCTGGCTGGACGACCAAAATTACTCCTGCTCGATGAGCCCGCCGCTGGCATGAACCCGGACGAGAGTCGGCGCGTCGCGGATGTTGTGCGCTGGCTTTGTCATGAGCAAAATATCTCAGTTCTCCTTGTCGAGCACGACATGCGTGTAGTCATGGCCGTGTGTGACCGCATCGTCGTGTTGGACCACGGGGAGAAGATCGCCGAAGCGCCGCCAGCGGAGATCAGACGATCTCCGGCAGTTATCAAGGCCTATCTCGGTGACGAGGTGGCGGCGCATGCTTGATATTTCCGGTCTTTCGGCGCGATATGGCGCGGTCACGGCGCTCGGCGGGGTATCCCTGTCGATCTCACGCGGACAGGTCGTGTCGCTGCTGGGATCAAACGGCGCTGGCAAATCCACACTGCTTGGCTGTGTGACCAACAGCGTGCCCGCTCAAATGAGCGGCTCAATTAAGCTAGACGGCGTCGAAATCTCGGGCCTGTCGACTGATGCGATCATCGGGCGAGGGCTCGTGCTCGTGCCCGAAGGGCGTCAGCTCTTCGCCGCACTGACGGTGGAGGAGAACCTGCGGATGGGCGCCTACGCCGTCGATCGTGGACGCAAGTGGCGGTCCAGCCTCGAGAACGTCTATAAATTATTTCCCCGTCTCGCCGAACGCCATCGGCAGCCGGCAGCGACTTTGTCGGGCGGCGAGCAGCAGATGGTCGCGATTGGTCGCGCTATGATGGCTCGCCCTAGAATCATTTTGCTCGACGAGCCGTCGCTTGGTCTGGCGCCGATGCTAGTCAAGGAAATCTTCAGGCTAATCGAGGAGATCAACCGGCAGGGCGTCACCATCCTGCTAGTCGAGCAGAACGCCCGTCAAGCGCTCCGGATAGCCAATCACGCGTATATCATGGAAAAGGGAAGGATAAGCTTGTCCGGCCCGGCGGAACGCCTCATCCAAGATCAGCATATCGTCGCCGCCTATCTGGGGGAAGCATAGGCCACAATGGAGGAGACAAAGTCATGGCATGCACTCGAAGATTGTTTCTGTCTCTGACTGCAGGTGGCGCCACGGCGGCACTGGTACCCGCGGAGGCGTGGTCGGCAGATCCGGGCGTTAGCAAGGACACGATAGTCCTTGGTTCGTTTCTTCCGTTGCAAAGCGGCCTAGCCGCCGGCGCGACGCAGATGAAGGAAGGCTGTGACGCCTATTTCCGCCACATCAACGATCAGGGCGGGGTGAACGGTCGCAAGATTTAATGGATCGTGGAAAACGATTCCTACAATCCGCAACAGACAGCCGCGGTGGTTAAGAAGTTAGTCGACCGTGACGAGGTCTTTGCCCTCGTTTCCACGCTGGGCACGGTGACCAACCTAGCGGTGCTGCCGTTCCTACGCCAGCGAGGCGTGCCGATCGTCAATCCGGCCGGCGGTCACGCGCTGCTAAACAAGCCGACTGATAAAAATGTCTTCGGTATTTTGCCGTTGAGTTCCGAGATCGGGGAATCGATGGCGGACTACGCAGTAACTAAACTTGGCGCCAAGCGCGTAGCCATCTTTTTCCAGAACGATCAATTCGGGAAGGACCAACGCGATGGCGCCGTGGAAGCGCTGAAGAAGCAAAATATGACAGCCGTCAGCGAAGCGAGCTACGTCCCGAGCGACGTTGATGTCAGTGCGCAGACGGTCTCCATTCGAGAAGCAAACCCCGATGCCGTCGTTCTCGGCGTCATTCCCAAGCACGGCGCGCTGTTCGTGAAGGAAGCACAACGACTAGGCTGGTCGCCCAAGATCGTCGGCCACAACACGATGGCCGACCCAGTGGTGCTCGACCTCGCGGGTCCCGAGGCTTTGGAAGGCGTATACGTGAACCTGATGACTGCCGTGTCCACGATGGACAAACCGGCCGTGAAGCAGGCCAACGAAATCCTGGCGAAATACTATCCCAATATCAAGCCGGGCTATTATCCCTATTTGGGCATGGCGGGCGGCATCATTATCGTCGAGGGCATCAAGCGGGCGGGCCTCGACCTCACGCGCACCAAGCTGATCAGTTCGCTCGAATCGCTCGGCCATTTCGAGCCCGGCGTGGTTCCGCCGATCAACTGGAGCGCGTCCTACCACGGCGGGCCGAAGACGTTCGGCTACGCGCAGTGGAAAGGCGGCAAGCTCGTTGTCCTTCAGGGTTGGTGAGTATCCGTCCAGGCGAGACTTGGAGCTCTTCCGCTTGGTTTCCCCAGATCAGCTTTACAATCTTCAGGAGTGAATGCTCATGCCCTACGACGTCGTCGTTCCCAAAGGTTCCGCTCCACCGCTTGCGCCCTATTCGCCCGGCACAAAGGCTAGCAATGCGGTCTACGTTTCCGGCACACTGGCCCTCGACAGCAATGGGAAGCTGGTCGGCGTCGGTGACGTCAAGGCACAGACCCGGCACGTACTCGAGACGATAAGGGCGGTGCTGGAGGCAGCCGGCGGTTCGCTAAAGGACATCACGTTCAACCACATCTTCCTCGCCGACATGCACAACTACGCAGCCATGAACGAAATCTATCGGGAATACTTCCCTGAAAACCCCCCCGCACGCTACTGTATCCGCGCCGATCTGGTGAGACCGGAATTTCTTGTTGAGATTGCGTCAATCGCGCATCTCGGTGAGTAACAATTGGCAAAACGATCGGCGTCGGAACTCAGGCCGCCGCCTTGTGATCGTTCGCCGCGAGCGCAACGCGAGGCAGTAATCCGGGAAAAGTTCACGGATCGAGCGGTCTGAGCCGCAGGCTATCTTTAATCGATTAATCGATTGAAAGAGGAACGGTCTCAGCAAACGATACGGCACTGGGACGGCTTGCCTAGCATTTCGGACGGCCCCCGCGGAGTCAATGCATCGTCCCCAGCGTCGATAGCGAAACTAGGAATTTCCAAGATAGCTTTCGCGAATAGGCGCCCACGAGCAGTGAACAAGGCCACAATAGCCAATGCAGGAACGATACCTGAGATTTTCCCTGCGCTGCACGTCCAATTCTAGAGCCGCAAGTGGGGCATGGAATATCCTACCGCTCAAGAGATCTTGGGTCCTAGGCAATACGCGCTCGCGTTCACTTGCAGCAACTGTGACTCGAACATTGATTTTTCCATCCGCCATCGCATGGCACAGGTCTGTTTTTGCTTCGTCTTGGGTTATGCCGGCCGACATGACGCACTTTGATAAGCGGCTAACACCGCAACCACGGCAAATGTCAAATGAACTCCGGAACGAACATAGGAGCGTCCCATTGGCTCGGTCGGTCGTGGCTACACCAGCAGACAGTTCCCCCCCAACATTTGAATCGAATGGGACTGCTGGATTCTACGCGCCCTGAACTTGTAGCCGGATTGAGCCGCCGGATATTTGCGATTTATCAAGACGCATTCGATATGGCTCCCGCGCTTCGAGCGGCACCTGGCTCGAATTTGGTCAGCACGTTCGCCGCGGCGAGGCCGCTCACTACCATGCTTGCCGCGATCGGGCGGGAGCGTCGCCTAGTCGCGCCAGAACGCTTTGAACTTGGTGGGTGAAAGCTCAGTGTAACGAACGGTATGCTGGATGTTGCGATGGCCGAGATAGTCTTGAATTGAGCGAGTGTCGTGACCATCGCCGGCCAGCTTATAACCGGCGGCATGGCGAAGCATGTGAGCGTGGACCTGAAACGGAAGGCCCGCCTTCTGTCCTGCCCGTTTGACCAGCCAATTGAAGCTATCCGTTGTGAATGGCCCGCCGCGTTCAGTCACAAATATGAACGGTGATTGGGGGGCTTCACGCTGTAGCTTACGTAGCGCTCGCAACTCGTCGCCACGAATCGGATGTGTGCTTGGCTTGCCATTCTTGACCCGGTGAACATGCAGAGTGGCCGAATTAAAATCGATCTGTTCCCGCCGAAGGTCTGTAACCTCTGAAGTCCGCAGCCCGTGCCGGTAGGCCACGAGGATCATGGTCGCGTCTCGGTGGCCGTAGCGATTGCCTTTTGCCGCCTTGATCAGCTTCTCAATCTCAGCCTCGGTTAAGTGCTCCCGGCTGCGAAGGTCTCGATTTGGCTGCCGCCTCGGTGTAACTGCTCGTTTTTCGGTGGCCGGCTTCACAAGGCGCAGGTTTGACTTTGCTGGCATTTCTCACCTCCTTGCCACTCACACTGCTCGTACAATAGGTTTTATACGAGCAGTAAGCAAATCCTGCCGTCCCCGCCCGGCCGGGAAAAGTTTGAAATACGCGCTGTAGAAGGCCTCGTGCTGACTCTGGCGTGGCCGTTGGTGCGTTCTGCCCCTGACCTGCCTATCATCCGCCCATGCCATCCGCACGCCGCTTCCCGCCGCCGTGGACGATCGAAGAGAGCAACAACGCCTGCTTCATCGTCAAAGACAAGACCGGCCAAGCGCTCGGCTACTTCTACTTTGAGGACGACCGGGTCGGCGCAGTGCCGCCAATCTGCTCACCAGGGACGAGGCGCGCCGCATGGCCGTGAACTTCGCCAAGCTGCCGGCGCTATTGCGCTGAAAGAACTGAAGCTTGGCGCGTCTCCCGCTTTTGCTGAAACAGTTCGAGCGTGTTATTGAGGCCGCGCTGGTCCGCGGGGGCTGCCGAAGCTGGAGGTTGCTCCTGATGCGCGTAGCCCGCTGGCAGGATATGTTGGGGCATGTCCAATGCGTTCGGAATTACACTTGATAGTGCTTCGCTGCGATGGGCCGCCGCCGAGGCTGTGTCCGAAACAGTCATAGCGGCGATTTACCTGCTGCCCGAGAGGAGCATCGACGACATCGTGGCCAAGCTCACACCGGACGAGCTGGAACAGGTCATCAAGATCGTCGGGCGGAGCCCACGCTACTATCCACCCGGTGCGCTCGCCGCCCTCAAGGACCGGAGAGGCACGCCGGAACCGTCGGCTGCACGCGTCTCGCTCGATGTGGCACCCAGTCAGCCCGCTGCGCGCCCCGACCCCGCCGCTCCGGTGAACACCGAAAAACCCGGGACACGTCCCGGGACGCGCGGCGAAACTGCTCGACGCCGCATCATCGTTGAAGACCTTATGAAGGCGGGTCTCAGCGTCCGCGCTATCTCCACCGGAACCGAAATACCGCGCTCTTCAGTGCATCGGGCGATTCGCGCCATTACGAGAGCGGAAGCGAAACGGGAGGCTGCCGTGGTGGAAATAATAAACGAGCTGCTGGATAAAAGGCTGGGCCGCTAGGCTGTGGGCAACCCGATGGCCAGGACCAAGAACAACGCCACGATCCACAATGAGCGCGAAGGCCACCTAGCAGGCATTCCAGACGATCCCGGCTGGCCGGAAGGCTCGCGCAAGAAGCTCGTTGAGGGTTTTCTCGCGGAGCTCAATCGATCGTGGCAGCAGCATGGGCGCGACTTGCTCGACCGCTTAAGTGCCGAGCGGCCCAAGGTGCTATTTCGGGCGATGGTCAAGCTGGCTGCTCACTCTGCTAAGATCGGCCAACCGAATGAGTTACACCGGAAGCACAGGCGAGAAGAGGTGCTGCAACGGCTCGCTGCTCACCAGGCAGGAAAACACAACCCCGGCCTCCTGCCTCTCCGCTCAGGAGCTGTGCCCCGACAACGCAGTACACCACCCGACTTGTTCAATACCGCCGCTCCGCCGCCGCAGTGATCTCGGCGGCAAGTCGCAACGGGACGACAAAGCTCACTGAGGCTTTCCTCGCCGATCTCGATTCGCTCGTGGCAGCAGCAAGCGAGCGAGACACTTGACCTCGTGAGGACCGAACGGCCCCAGGTTTATTTTCGAGCGTGGTCAAGCCTACGGTGTCGATCGCTGGCAGATCATCCAGTTCGAGGCCCCGTGCACCATCGTGCTCGATGTCGGCGTTGCGCCGGCGGGCACCGGGGCGCCGCAGGGCGACCGCTCCAAGGGCGTTAACGGCCGGGTGCTGAACACGATCACGCCGGAGACCGCTTCGACGTGTATGTATTTCTGGTCGCTGATGCGCAATTACAAGCTTCGCGATCAGTCGCTCACCACGCAACTGCGCGAGGCAAACGCGAATATTTTCGTCGAGGATCAGATCGTAGTCGAGGCACAGCAGATCGCCATTAATGAGCGTCCCGACACACCGCTACGCAACATTTACATCGATGCCGGTTCGATGCGCGCACGCAAGATCATCGACGATATGATCGCAAGCGAGACACGGGCCGTCGCCGCCTGACGGCGCCGAGTTTATGAGTACGCCGCCTAACGCTTTGCCAGATCAATAGATGCCCGCACCGAAATCGTGGGCCAGATAATGCTCGCGGAATGCAGCGATGCGCGGCTTGATGCGCGTTCCCGCTTCCCGCATTTCCGCCCACTCGTCATGTCTGATCCAGTTGATGACCTCGGTCTTGTACGACGGGCGCGCTTGGATGCGGCGAAGCCAATCGGTCACCTGCGGGCGCTCTTTGGTCCAGATGTCGAGGATGTTCAGGTATTCGAGGCGAGCGACATAGGGCACGAGATTGATTTCGGCGAGCGTGAATTGATTGCCGAGCAGCCAGGTTCTGCCGTCCGATAGCGCCTTGCCGATCTTCTGAAAGGCTTTTTCGAACGCGACCGTGCCGCGATAGACGTGAGGCGCCTCCACGCCGAGCTCATAGACCGCTCTCTGCCGATCGCGCCTTTCCAGATCGATGATCCTGCTCAAATGCGTTTCTAGTTGCGGCGGCGACATCTTCCGTAACCGCTCTATGAACATTGCCGAGAAGCTCAGCACCGCGACGCCTTGATGCAGGCCTTCATCGCACGCCTTTGCGTACAGGCGCATTTGCGCGCGTTCAAACGCATCCAACGGCTTCAAAGGCGGCGCGGCGATTTTGTCGTCGAGATATTCCGCGATCAAAGTGGATTCGATCAACACCCGACCGTCGTCCACCAATGTCGGAACGACGGCCTTGGGATTGAGCTTGAGGTATTCGGCGTCGAACTGCTTGCCGGTGAACAGGTCGATCTCCTTACTCTCCCAGGCGGTCACGCCTTTCTCGTTGAGAACGAGCCGCACCTTCTCGGAACAAACCGAATTGTTGAAGTGATAAAGCGTCAGTGACATTCTCCGCCCTCCGGTCTCGTAGAGGCCTCAGGAAACCAAATGCTTAGCAAAAAACGGGTCAACCGGGCGGGTGCCGGCGACCAGGCGATTTTGAAACTGAGTGAAGATACGTGGAAAGAGTTTCACGATCAATGAGACCAGTTGCGACGTGCGACAGGCGCAGCGCTTTGCTGCAGTGTATGAGTTTGAAAGTGGGCGGTGGACAAAAGAAGCGCGAAAAGCTAACCGCGGTGCGACGCTCCGTACAAAGATGCCCTGGAACGGCGCGCGGCGCCGTCCCTCTTGGGCTTACAGGACACCTTGCTGTTTGCTGTCATTCCTGTCACTCAGTCGTAAGGGTTGGTAGGAGGGTGTCATCGATAGCGTTGTCACGGAAAGCTGCCTCATACCGCTCGAGGCCCAGGCTCCGCAGCCAACCTCCGACATCCATGATAACACCCGAACTCCGTTCAGTGCGCATGATCGTCTAGGCGAAACAACCTGTCTAGGGCGCCGCTCGTGAATGAGCATGCGTGAGAGAGCGGCCCAACAACGATGTGCCACAGCGGACCGTGCTGCGACGGACGGTCTGCAAGCAGGACTACCGTGCCAGCGTGTTATCCACGAGGTCTCCTAGCCGAGAGGGCAAACGATGCGGTCGAGTGAGACCGACTTTTTCATGTGCGGCCGTGTCTCCACAGCCGCCAGTGGGTCGGTCTAATTGGCACCATCTTATTGCGACGGACATCCGACCAGCCCACACCGTTGCGCCGGCAGGCGAACGCTAATGCGTGGTATTCTTCATCCTCATAAACGCATAATTCTAACTCGGCGTCGGCAGGCGCCGTGGCAATCGGGTTCCAACGGGTATCCTTCATTCGACATCAGCTATACAGATTACGCATCATCACATTGATCTATCTCAACGTTGGCGACGATCAAAAACGGTTTGCGAAAGCGACCGCGGCCACGACGATTACTGTGCACGGGGCCGTATAAGTCTTTCATATTGTTACCCGCGGAAAATAGGCCGCGATAGCGACAGCGTGGACCGTCGGGGAGCCTATTCGATTGTTAGGAACTTTGCGTGCCGCATAGCGTTTTCTTTCATCCTCCAACTACTACTGGTCAGGACCATAGGACCTTTTATGCTTGATACGAAGGCGCGCGAGCGCGCAGAAACCTTATTCGATCGCAGTCAAAAGCGAGAAAGGGAACTTGAGGATGCGTTGAAACAAGAGGCTGCTCGACATGAAGCCGCCCTTGCAAATATGCGCCGATTGAGAGCTCTGCGGCTCGCCCGACGTGCACCGCCAGCATCGAGTAAAGCCTGATCAGATATTACAGTTTTGCAAGGTGTGTGTTCGGCGCACGACGCTAGCTGATTCTTTTGCCACCGGAAGGGTCGCAAACTAACAGCCAGCTCACGCGCTGCAGTCGTCTTAACGTTGCACCTTTTCACCGATCAAGATGCGTGCGGTCGTCGACGGCACGTATTCCACTGTCGAACAAAAAGGTCAGGAAAAATTTCAGAATTTGTCGATCTGTGGTACTGAAATTCCATGACTGCGTACTCGGGGGGTACCGCTTGGAAGGTGACGATCGCCTCTTAACGACGGTCGATAGTTCGTAGCATCCGGCTTGGATCGGCAGCGAACAGACGCGCTTCTTTAAGCTGGATGGAGAAACTCGGTCACTTTCCTCACCGAATCAGGATCATCCGAAGTTTCCCGGTGCCCGCGTCCGCGGTGTCGTCGTCGAGAGCAAGGAAAATTAGGTCGGATCATTACTTCTAGGACTGCCCCACTCACGCTGGCGAACTGGTATTGGAACTCCAATACGCCCGAGCATTGGGCTGCTCCGCATGGGGAGCCGATTTCGCTGCGATGCACGGTATTAATCCATGCCGTTGCTGTTATAGTGAGCCAATAACCTTCGCGCTGTGGGGAAGCTAATGAGGCGGCGTGACTTCACCACGCTTGTCGGTGGCGCGGCAGCGACGTGGCCATTCTCACTGCGGGCGCAGGAGTTGGGGCGGACCTATCGGATCGGCGGGATATCCCCCAACCCACGCAGTGAGCGGTATAAACCCTGCTGTAAGCAGGTCGAAGCGTTGGTCATAAACTTTAGGGCAAGGCAATGAGGCGGCGCAATTTCATCACGCTCGTTGCGAGCGCGACGGTGGCGTGGCCGTTTGGGGCCGGCGGACAGGAAGCGGGCCGCACCTATCGCCTCGGTATCCTATGGCCGTTCCCGTACGGCACGCCCGAGTCCAGCCTGTTGGCCAATGCGCTGCGACCGTACGGGTTCATTGACGGCAAAAACCTCAACATCGACTACCGCGGCTGGGCGCAGCATGTCGACCAGATTTGGGACTACGCGGCCGAATTCGCCAAGGAACGTGTCGACGCGATTTCCACCGGCGGCGATTTGGGCATTCGCGCCGCACAGAAAGCGACGTCATCCATTCCGATCCTTGCCGTGACCGACGATATGCTCGGACCGGGTTTTGTAACGTCCCTGGCCCATCCCACCGGCAACACCACCGGCATTAGTATCCTTGCGCCCGAGCTCGACGGCAAGCGGCAGGAAATCCTGATCGAAGCGCTGCCGGGTATCCAACGAATGGCCGCGCTCGCCGATTTAAATACGGCCAAACAAGTGCAACTTGATTCATTGCAGCGGGCGGCACGCGCGCTCAATGTGCAACTCTCGCTTCATTTGATCGCCACGAGCGACGACATCCCGCCGGCAATTGATGCGGCGAAGGCGACCGGCGCCGCTGCATTGAACGTTCTGGCGTCTCCGATGCTCAACAGCAATCGCCGCGTCATCATTGAACGCGTCGCTGCGCAGCGTTTGGCTGCCATCTTTCAGTGGCCTGAAACCGCCGAGGAAGGTGGCTTCGCTGCATACGGACCTCGCTTCGATCAAATTATTCGCGAACTGCACGCCCGGCAGATCGTTCAGATTTTGCGCGGCGGCAGGGTAGCCGACATCCCGGTTGAGCAGCCGACCAAGTTCGAGCTTGTGATCAATCTCAAGACCGCGAAGGCGCTGGGTCTCAACATTCCGGAATTGTTTCTCCTACGCGCCGACAAGGTGATCGAATAAGCGGGCCAGTTCGCTTGTAGCCCATCGCGACGTGCACGACTTGTCCACGATATGGTCGCTTACGGGCGACAACGGACATTGATCAGCAGGCAACGCCTAATTGCTTGGCAGCGATTGACCCGTTTCGACCAATCGCGGTAAGCGTCGCCATGTCGGCAATCGGGTGATCAACGGACTTACTGCCGACATCGCCGAAATGACGTTCGTGACCCCATCTCCGACATCGGTGACTGGGTTCAAGGAGTGACGTGGTCCGTCCGGGCGGTGGCCGTTCTCGGCTTCCGCCGAAACCGGTCTGGTCCATCACCGAATATGGAACTTTTCAAATGCTGAAGGATTGAGGCGTCCAGAAAGGCAGTTTCCATGAAGGCAAGCCTGCCAGTTTCAGTACCGGGGTCGAGGACAGATAAACACAATGGCAGTTGGTTTTCTCGGATAGCCACGGCCACGGCGTCCTGGACAGGCAAGCCAACAGCATTTTTGCTGGCCTCCGCGATCATTATAATTTGGGGAATCAGCGGCCCTCTATTTCATTACAGTGATACTTGGCAGCTGGTGATTAATACAGGCACCACGATCGTCACTTTCCTGATGGTCTTTTTGATTCAGAACACGCAGAACCGGGACACGCTTGCGCTGCAAGTAAAGCTTTCAGAACTCATATTGGCCATAAAGAGTGCCAATAATCGTTTAGCAGATATCGAAGACGCACCGGACGAAGAACTGGAAGCCGCAAACGAGGCAGTAAAGCAAAAGGCCCATCAAAACGTTCGGCAAGTTCGAACTAAGCATCAATCTCAGCACCGCTAAGGCACTCAGACTTGCTGTATCTCAAAGCTTGTGTGACTGCGGACGAGGCGTCCTCATGGTGACACTAACACTTCCGAAAGTGGCCCATTTCGACGTTCGCGGCGGTGCAACATTATGTCTGAAATTGAGGGATGAACGGACGCAACGTGGACATCGCTATTCGGTAGCGATTTAACCCAATACGACATTGACGACCGAGGTCCAACGCCCAAGAGCAACACTGTCTAGAGATTGAAAAGGCGCTCGGCATTTGCATGCGCGATGCGTTCTCGGTCCGCGGGGCTCACGGGAATGCGGTCGAGAAACGAGCGTGCCTCCATCATCGATCCGTACGGATAGTCGGCGGAGAACATGATTCGCTCGACACCGACTTCGAGCATCAGGTCGAGAAACGTTGCGGGGAAATTGAAGCCCGAAAAGGTGTAGTGGACATTTTCACGCAAGTAAGCGCCGAGCGGCCGGTCGAGCCTGGTCATTTCCTTAGGCAGCAGTCGGTTCATTCTCGGCAGCATGAAGGGAATCCCTTCGCCGAGGTGCCCGATCACGACTTGCAGCTTGGGATATCGATCGAAAACCCCACCAAGCATCATCCGAACGAGATGAACGGAGGTCTCGATGTGCCAGCCCCAGCCGGGAGCCGCGAAAGTCCAACTCACAGCCGGGGAAAAGCCGCCGTACAGTGCATCGACGACAGGTTTCGGCGGGACCGTCGGATGCAGATAGATCGGGACGTTGAGCGCTTCAGCGCGCTCCAGGATTGGCCAGAAGAATTTGTCGTCCAGATACCTGCCGCGTGAATGGCCGTTGATGAGGGTACCCTTGAAGCCCTGCTGCCGGATTCTACGATCCAGTTCATCGGCCGCCTGCTCAGGAGCGGCAACCGGCAAGGCAGCAAAGGCTGCGAACCGCTTTGGGTTTTTCTTGACGACATCGGCAAGGAAATCGTTCGAACTCGCGCGCGATCGAGATCTGCTCCGCGGCATCAGATTGTTCAATCCCAGGAGAATTCAGCGAGAGCACCTGCACGTCGATGTCGGCGGCGTCCATCTCGGCCATGCGTCTGTCGCCGACATCCTGAAGCTGATCGATGATCTTTGCACCGGGGCTACCCATGTGGCGCAGTCGTTCAAGGAAACTGCGGCCTGGCCCGGCACCAAATCCCGGACTCACGAAATGCTCTTCAAGGGTGATGGTCCGTAGCTTGGTTCCTGCTCGAGCCGTGTCGTTTCCAGTCTCGCGATCGTTTTGGGCAATCGTCACCGTGGGCATCGCTGCCGATGCAGTTCCGATTGATGCGGCGTAGATGAAGTCGCGACGATTCATGACAGTCCTCCCGATCTGAAGCGCAGCGTGGCCAGCCAAACAGGTAATCAGCGTTAACTCCTTCGAACAACCCCGGTGCCTTGGGCGGCAGGTCGTATGAACTGGATTTATGAATTCGCGCCAGCGGTTGACGCGCG
Source organism: uncultured Alphaproteobacteria bacterium (assembly GCA_963791955.1). Taxonomy (GTDB): domain Bacteria; phylum Pseudomonadota; class Alphaproteobacteria; order Rhizobiales; family Xanthobacteraceae; genus BOG-931. The sequence goes on along the minus strand of CAWBUO010000006.1, from coordinate 121,758 downwards.
TTCGTTTCGAACTCGGAAGTCGGTTCCTGGCCCATCACGACACGCGGCCCCGAAACGGTTGTCGGTAGCTTTCGGGGCAAATCGGACATGGCTGGATTTTCTACTAGCTCGCCCCGGTCGCGATTGACCCATCACGTCGGTTGGCGACCGCCGATTGCCGCAGTGCGGGAGGTTTATTCGATCGCCTCGTCGACGATGGCGAGGCCCGCCAGCCATTGGGTTTGGGAAACTAAATTCGGAGAGTGTCAAATATCTGTCGCTTGCGGGGTCCGTCTTAGGACAGCTAGTGGCAGGAGTGGCTGGTCTTGATAAAGTGAGGTCGCCTTTCTAGCCGGAAAGAAGATTTTCGCTCCGGGGATAGGTGACTCAGTTGATCGAAATCCAACGGGAGGAAATCGCCATGCATTTCTGCTTCACAGGACAATACACACCACAAGCTCTCAAGGGTATTATGGAAAACCCAACCACCAATCGCTATGAAGCAGCTAAAAAGCTGATCGAGGCCGCCGGTGGCAAACTAATCTCAATGTACAGTACCGCTGCCGAAGGGCCCGGTATATTAGCTATTATCGACATGCCCGACGCCAATGCGGCGCCTGCAATGAGTGGCGTCATAGTGGAAAGCGGTGCGTTGCATAACGTTAAGCTCACGCGTCTCATGACCCAGGAAGAAGTGACTCACATTCGGAAAAAGGCAAGTGAGCTTCGCGGCGCATACAAGCCACCCGGTAAATAAAGCTGGAGGCGGAGCCGCCGGAGTAAACTTCTCCGGCGGCCTTTTCCTCCGCGCGGACAATGTGGCTGCCGAGATTAAGAAATAGCGGAGGACACCTGCGATGTCGCTGTTTGGCCCCGAAGTCGTTTGCTGCGAGACAGCAAAACGTCTGTTTTCGGGGGCAAAGTGGATCCCATTCTGACCGCCGTCTCTGGATCCTTGCAGCATCCGGCGAAGAGTTCGCCGATCGCTGCACGCGCTTTCACAATCAACCCGTTGGGAAGATTGATTTGCGCGTCTTCGGGATAATGCGAAAGCCTGTCCAGTCACATTTGTTGACCGCGGCGAAGTGCTCATCAAAAAGAGCGGCCTGGGCGCTCGGTGTTTCTTCAGGATCAGGCAGTTTATTTCGGCCGGTGCCGCGAATGCTCCTCCCATTATCGCCAGTATGACGGAGACAGGCAGAGTTATCTTCATGTTTTCCGCCTCTTTTGATCTTGTGACACTAAATGACCGACGCGCGTCAAATTTTCACCTCTCTGAGACTATTCTCCAACCAAGGACCTTCGCAAGCCAAACCGATGCTAAACGCGTCATCACCTATTGCACTGCATGGGCCTTCCGCTGTTGGCCCTTCACGACAGGTCGCCATTTTCGGACCGACCGTCGCTAACGGGGCATTGCGGACATGGCCGGACCTGCAGCTTGCGCCGCTCAATCACGGCCGGCGGCTCCCATCCTGATTGCCGCGCCGTTCTCATCCAGATCGTCGCGCTATATTTCAAGCCAGCCGTTGCCGGCGGCGAGCGCCAGGACCTGCGCCTCCCTGATTATTGGCACGACGTTGAAGTCGAAGATGTCCAGCGTCTTGCCCAGTCATAGCGACCCCTACCGCCGCAAAGTGCTCCCTGCGGCATTCTGAAACGCGAACTAACCTATTGATGCTACAGGGGCTGAATTTCGCGGTTTTTTCAGAATTTCTTTTGATAAGAAAGGAGAAATGCTCGGTTTTGCAGACCGCTGCGTAACCACTCCGCCACGTGGCCTAAGGCGGAGATACCTAAATGGCCGCAGCCGATTAGGCAATGGCTGCGTCACCGGCGATCAACCCGGAAATGAAGCGTGTGAAATATAAGGCCACGTTGGCGACCAGCGCGGCGAAATTGATTTGAGAGATGGTTTATTGCGGGGTTCGGAAGAGCCGCAGGTGCGCTGCGGGCGCGCTTGCATTTTGCCATACCGTGCCGCACAAGGCATGCGCACCAATGCGGGAACTCAACGCATGTTTGACGCCGTTGCCGCGCGTCGGCTGATGGTAGACGGGCAGGTCCGCACCGCCGACGTCACCGACGCCGACTTGCTCGACGCCATGCTGACCTTGCCGCGCGAACAATTCCTGCCACCCGCGCTGGCGCAGCTCGCGTATCTCGACGGCGATATTCAGATTGCTCCCGGGCGCGCTTTGCTCAAGCCAATGGTGCTCGCGAAGCTTATTCAGGCAGCCCGCGTCGGGCCCGAGGACCGTGTTCTCGATCTCGGTTGTGGGACCGGCTATTCAAGCGCCGTGCTTGCACGCCTCGCTGCGACGGTTGTGGCGCTGGAGGAAGACGCGGCATTGGCGCGTCAGGCGAGAGAATCCCTCCAAGCAATTGAGGCGGTTCAGGTTGAGGTCGTGGTGGGGCCATTAAGTGAAGGATGGGCCGCCGGCGGCCCCTACGACGTCATTCTGCTCAATGGCGCCGCCGAAATCCTCCCCGACGCGTTGGGGCGTCAGCTCAAGCCGGGGGGCCGCCTCGTCGGCGTTTATGGCCGGCCGCCGGCAACGAAGGGCACGATCAGCCATATGATCGAGGGCCATCTCGTCGCGCGGCCTGTTTTCGATGCGGCCGCCAAGTTGCTTCCCGGCTTCATCGCGCCTCCTGCTTTCGTTTTCTAGTGATTCAATGCCGAAACCGGCGCGCCCGGAACACTTGAATTGAGGTCATACCCTGTGGCCCATATGTGCCAACTGCCAGAAATGTGAGTATAAATTCGACGGCGGGGGTTTCACGGTACTCGCGGCCCGCATAATGTTCGATGATGCATGGCGTCGGCCGGCTCGGTTGGCTGCGGGATTGCGTCGCTCTGGGGCGATGCGGGAAGGGCGAGGGCTGCGCGCGTCTGATGTGGGTGCGGGCGTACATTTGGGCTGTTACGAGCCTTCTGGGCGGCGCCCTCCTTGGCACAGGCTGCTCGGGAGTAAGCGCCGACACGCTCGAATGGGCGCTGGTGCAGGCCTACCAGAACAACCCCTCGCTTAACGCTCAGCGCGCTGCGTTACGGGTGATCGATGAGAACGTACCGCAGGCGCTGTCGGGATACCGACCGAAACTGAGCCTTACCGGCAACGGCGGCTACAATTACACCAATGCCACCCAGGAGTTCGTGATCGGGGGCGGGCTCACGGAGACGCATTTCGCGCAGACGTTCTATTCTCGAACCTTCGGGGCCACGGCAAGTCAGACTATCTTTAACGGCTTTCAGACCGCCAACAAGACCAGACAAGCGGAAAGCCAGGTCGATGCTGCGCGCGAGACGTTGCGGGTGACCGAGCAACAGGTGCTGCTCGACGCCGCAACCGCCTACATGAATCTGTTGCGCGACGCGGCGATCCTGGAACTCAACCAGAGCAACGTCCAAGTCCTTACCGAGCAGCTCAAACAAACCCGCGACCGCTTCAACGTCGGCGAGGTGACGCGTACCGACGTCGCACAAGCCGAGTCGCGGTTGGCCGCCGGCCGTTCCGCGCTTCTGGGCGCGCAGTCGAATTATGTGACCTCGCAAGCCAATTATCGGCGTGTGATCGGCGTTGATCCTGGCAAGCTTGCGCCGGGTACTTCGGTTGACCGCCTCTCGCCCAATACGCTGCCCAAAGCAATCAATCAGGGCCAGGCGCTTAATCCTTCCGTCCTTGCCGCGATGTACGGCGTCGACATCGCCGAGCTTGCGGTCAAGGTCAGCGAAGGCGCGCTCTATCCGAATCTGGCGATCGCAGCGAGCGCCTCCTACGGCGCCCAGCCGGCATTCGAAACCATCAGAGAAACGCAAGCGTCGATCTTGGGGCAATTGACGATCCCGATCTATCAAGGGGGCGCCGAGTATTCCACAATCCGCCAATCCAAGGAGACGCTTGGACAGCAGCGGCTCACCCTCGACACCAACCGCGATCAGGCGCGGGCCACGGTGGTCCAGAGCTGGGGACAGCTCGATGCCGCCAAGGCGCAAATCGAATCGACCACGGCACAAGTCAATGCCGCGGAGATCGCGCTCAACGGCGTCCGCGAGGAAGCCCGCGTGGGACAGCGTACCACGCTTGACGTACTCAATGCGCAGCAGGAATTGGTGAACGCGCGTGTTGCTTTCGTCACCGCCCAACACGATCGCGTGGTGGCGTCATACACTTTGCTTGCCGCTGTCGGTACTCTGTCGATGCAGAAGCTGGGCCTTAACGTCGTGATCTATGATCCGATGGTGCATTACCAGCAAGTCCGCGACGCCTGGATCGGCGTGCGTACTCCGGATGGCCGGTAACGCGGAGCCTCGTCCGCGCGGCGATCGGCTGTTGACAGACCGGATTTGCCATCGATTTTCGCTATGACATACTTACTCTTGGCGTTGCATAGTTGCACTTCGTGATTCGCGGTCGGCCACGCTCGCTGGCGGTCTGAGCTGCTTCAGGGCGTTGCGGCGGGGACATGCAGGGATGAAGGCGAGGATGCGCGCATGACGCAAGCGGCGAAAGCGCAAGAACCGTCGATGGAGGAAATTCTAGCCTCCATTCGTCGTATTATTGCCGATGACGATGCGAGCAAAACGACACAAAGGGCCCCCGAACCGCCAAAGGTGGCCCCCCAGGCTGCCGCGCCACCGCCGGCAGAACCTGAACCGATCGAACCCGAAGTTGAAGCTCCTGAGCCGGTCGAGGCGGTTGCCGAGGCCGCCGATATTCTTGATCTGACCGAATCGATGGAGGCGCCGAGTTTCAGTGAGCCCGAGCCGGCACTAAGTCCCGAACCAATCCCCGAACCAATCCCCGAGCCAAGTCCGGCGCCGCAATTTCGTACGATCGAAGGGCTGTCCGATGTGAGCTTCGACGAACCGGAGCAAAAGCCGGCCCCCCCGCGCCAAAAGCCCGCCGAAAGTCAGCTTCTTTCAAGCGCGACAAGCGCCGCGGTCGATTCTGCGTTCAATACGCTTGCCCACACGGTGCTGGTGCAGAACGCGCGGACGCTCGAGGACCTAGTGCGGGAAATGTTGCGGCCGATGCTCAAGACCTGGCTCGACGATAACCTGCCAAGCATGGTGGAACGGCTGGTCCGCGCCGAGATCGAGCGGGTCGCGCGCGGCCGCGCGAGCTAGCCTTATTCCTATCCTGGATCTCACGCGCCCTTAAGCGCGGCGGCAAGCTTTTGCGCGTGCTCGGCAAGCACCGCCGCTTCTTCCTTGAAGCTCGCCGGTGGTTTGAGTGCTATGCCGATCTTGCGTGGAATCACATGGAAATGAAGGTGGAACACCACTTGCCCGCCGGCCGGCTCGTTGAATTGCTGGAGCGTGATGCCGTCGGCGGAAAAGGCCGTCACCGCGGCGCGTGCAATTGTTTGTGTTGTCCTGATAACGTGCGCGAGATCGTCGGGTTGGATATCGAGAATGTTGCGTGCTGGTGCCTTCGGGATCACCAGAGTGTGGCCTGGCGCCCGCGGCATGATATCGAGAAATGCAAGAGCCCTCGCGTCCTCGTAGACCTCGTGCGCTGGTATTTCGCCGCGCAGGATTTTGGCGAAGATGTTGTTTGGATCGTAGCTTTCCATGTGCTCCTCGGCGCCGGCATGCTCGCGAAACGCAGATGCCCGGTTTAGGAAAAAGATGCGTAAAAAGAATCGCGTTGCTCGGCGTTAATCGGCCTCGACAGTATGATTCTGGCGGTAAGGTCCGGCCGCTGCAAGCTCGGTGCCGACGGCGGCCACATAGGCGCGTTCGCGCTTGAGATAATCGGCGATGGCACGGCGTAATGCCGGATCGGCGATGAAATGCGCCGAATAGGTGGTCACAGGCATGTAGCCGCGGGCGATCTTGTGTTCGCCCTGGGCGCCGGCTTCGACGCGCGGAAGCTTGTGCGTGATCGCATATTCGATCGCCTGATAGTAGCACAGCTCGAAATGCAGGAAGGGGTGATGCTCGACCGCCCCCCAATGGCGCCCGAACAAGGTGTGCGAGCCAATGAAGTTGATAGCGCCGGCGATCCAGCGTCCATTCCGCTTTGCCATCACCAACAAGATGCGGTCGCGCATCGTTTCCCCGACCAGCGAAAAGAATTGCCGGGTCAAATACGGTCGGCCCCATTTGCGCGAACCGGTGTCCATGTAGAAGTGGAAAAAATGGTCCCAAACGTCCTCGGTGAGATCGCTGCCGGTTAGCCAGTGCGCGCTGATGCCGTTGGCTAAAGCGTCGTGACGCTCACGGCGGATGGTCTTGCGCTTGCGCGCCGCGAGCGCAGCGAGGAAATCGTCAAAGCTCTGATATCCCGGATTCTCCCAATGGAATTGCTGGTCGGTGCGTTGCAGGAATCCAAGTTCGCCGAGGAAACGGAATTCGGGCTCAGTCGCAAACGTGACGTGAACGCCGGAGGCGTCATCGATCTCACACAACTTGACCAGACCTCCGGCCAGAACCCGGCGGAGCTCGTCGGCGCGCGGACCCGGCTTCACCAACAGCCGGCGTCCTGTCGCAGGCGTAAACGGTACGGCAACCTGCAATTTCGGGTAGTAGTTTCCGCCGGCGTGCGCATAGGCCTCGGCCCAGCCGGCGTCGAACACGTACTCGCCCCGTGAGTGGCTCTTGAGGTAGCAGGGTGCGGCCGCCAGGAGTTCGCTGGCTGCCGTCTTGACCAGCACGTGCTGAACCTGCCAACCGGAATGGCCGCCAACGGATTTCGACGTCTCAAGTGCAGCAAGAAAATGGTGCGACAGAAACGGGTTAATTTGCGCTTCCTGATCCAGCACCGGAGCTGACTGAACAGATTTCTCACATATTGGATGAAGTGGCGGATTAGCGCAGGCGTCCCAAGCCCCACGGTCGACCTCGGCAATGGCGTTGACAGCGACGACCTGCAACTCGCCGGCGTTTACTCCGCCGCGGTCTTGCTGGGTCTGCATCTCATCGCTCATGGCCGAAAGCCTTCGAAAATGATCTGGTCGGCAAACCGCGCGACCCGTTGTCGTTCGCTCTCCGACCGCACCACCCACGTCACCAGCGGCAGGCACAAAATGTGCCGCGCGAAGCTGGCCGCAAATGCCGGCAGATTATCGACCGCATAGGCCACGAATTGCGGCCGCGCCGTCAAGGCCGGCAGCAGGGATCCCATGCCGTGGCGCAACCATGGCTGCATTTGATCCCAATAGGGATGCGGACGGTATTTCGCCGCAACAATGCCCCGTGGCAGACGAGGGGCCTTTTGCCGCAGTACCTTGAGCTGCGCGGGATCGAACGACATCGGCGCGACCGGTCCACGGTAACCGGCAAGGACTGCCGCGACACGGGCGGGAAGCTCGGGGTCGCCATCGAACCGGCTCTTCAGTTCCAGCAGCATGGTGACGCGGCCGCCGACCAGGTCGCAGAGATCGCCGAGCGTCATCATCGGCTCGTCGGTACCGCGGAACGGGATCCGCTTCAGTTCGGCTGCCGACAGGTTATCAAGCCGGCCGTCGCCGTCAGTGACGCGCCCGAGAACGGCGTCATGGTGCACCATGGCCTCGCCGTCGGCGCTGATCTGCAGGTCGACTTCGATGCCGTAATTGTTGGCGATCGCTGCGCGAACAGCGCCGGCGGTGTTCTCGATGACGCCAGTCGCCGCGTCGTGCAGCCCGCGATGGGCAATCGGCCGTGCGGTAAGCGAGTCGATCGCTGTTGCCAACGTCAAGACACTTCGAACAGCGCCTCGACTTCCATGGCCGCGTTCTGCGGCAACGCCGCGACACCGATCGTCGTGCGCGAATGCCTGCCCTTGTCGCCAAAGACCGCGACCATGAGGTCGGACGCGCCATTCATGACTTTCGGACCCTCGACGAAGTCAGGCGTGGAATTGACGAAACCGCCGAGCCGCACCACGCGCACCACTTTGTCGAGATCGCCGAGCGCGACTTTGAGATGAGCGAGTATATTCATCGCACAGGCCCGTGCGGCTTTCTGGCCGTCCTCGACCGAGACGTCGGCGCCAAGCTTTCCTTTGGCGACAAGCTTGCCGGCCTCGTGGCAGATCTGGCCGGAGATCGACAGCAGATTGCCGGTGCGCACGAACGGGACATAGTTGGCCGCCGGTGCCGCTGGCTCGGTCAGCACGATGCCGAGTTCGCTCAATTTTTTCTCAATAGCGCCGGCCATCGCCGTCCTCCAAATCACATTACGGGCAGGGCTTATTCGCTTATCGCGGCCCGTGATGCAAGGGAGCCCATATCAGGGGCATAAGCGGCGCGCTCCGCGGTTGCGGAGCGAGGCCAAGCCCCTTATCTTCGCCGCCGTTCACAAGACAAAGACAACGCGGTATCGGGAACCAGCAGGGGCGGGCGACTTGGAATTGAGCAACACGGGAGATTCATTGCTGTGGCTCACGCCTTCGCATCGCGCAGCGTGATCGCCTGCACGCTGATACTTGCACCCGTCGCGCCGCTATCCGCCGCCCATGCGCAGGACGGCCCGATCAAGCTCGTGCCGCACCGGGCGATCTACGATCTTTCTTTGGGCAAGACGCGCGGCAATTCTCAGGTGGTCGGCGTGCGCGGACGCATTGTTTATGATTTCGACGGCAATTCCTGTGAAGGCTACTCGCTGAAATTCCGCCAGGTGTCGGAACTGGACTCCGGTGAGGGTAAGGTCTCCATGAGCGATCTTCGCTCCACGACCTGGGAGGGCGGCGACGCCAAAAGCTTCAAATTTGCATCGGAGAATTTTCTCAACGACAGCCTCGTCGATTCGGTCGATGGCCATGCCGAGCACGGCGCCAAAGCGACGGCGATCGATCTTGCCAAGCCCGAACACAAGATGCTCGACATCGATCCCGGCGCGGTGTTTCCGACCGAACACATGGTGCGGGTGATCGCGGCGGCACGCGCCGGCAAGACCATTCTCCAATTTCCGGTTTTTGACGGGTCGGATACCGGTCAAAAGGTCTACGACACGCTCACGGTGATCGGCCGCAGGCTTTCGGCAGACGAGCGCAAACACGGCGACGCGGCGGATGATTCCGCCAAGCTTGCCGAGGTCCCGCGCTGGCCGGTCACGATCAGCTATTTTGAAAAAAATGCGGCCAAGAAAAGCAATGAACAAACGCCAGCTTATGCGATCGGCTTCGAGCTTTACGAGAACGGCATTTCGCGGGCTTTGTCGCTCGATTACAACGACTTCGTCGTGATCGGTAAACTCACCGCGCTGGAAATCAAAGACTTAAAGCCCTGCCCTTAGGCGGCGCGCCTTGCTGAGGCAGCGAGGCGTGACAGCGGGCGTCAAGAAAATGCTTGACTGTCTTACATTGTAAATTTACGATGTATTCTATGCCGCGCAACCTTTCGAATAGCGAGATCAAAGCCTTTCGCGAGCGGCTTTGCGGCGTTGCCGAAGCGCTTTTCGCCGAGCGTGGGGCGCAGGCGGTGACGATGCGGGAGTTGGCGCGAGAACTCGATGTCAGCGCCATGACGCCGTACCGCTATTTTCAGGACAAGGACGAAATTCTGGCTGCAGTGCGCGCCGCCGCCTTTGATCGCTTTGCCGCGGCGCTCGAGCGGGCGGCGGCCGTCAAGGGCAGCGCGGTCGCGCGGGCGAACGCCGTTGGGCGGGCTTATCTCGACTTCGCGTTCAATGAGCCAAACGCGTACAAGCTGATGTTCGATGTGAACCAGCCCGATTCCGAGCGCTTTCCGGACCTCGTCCGCGCCGGCCAGCGTGCGCGGCGGACGATGGCCGGGTACACCAAACAACTCGTAGCCGAAGGCTATCTCAGCGGCGGTCCGGAAACGTTGGGCAAGATTTTCTGGGCCATGGTCCACGGCCTCGTCATGCTGCACCTGACCGGCAGGCTCGATCCCAAGCCCGATTTCGCCACCCTGCACCAGACCGCCATGCGCCTCTTGGCGCGCGGTGCCGGCTCTGCCATTCAATCAACCAAAAGGAGAGCGTCATGAGTCTGCCGTTTCCTTCCCAGCCATTCTTTTCAGGAAACTTTGCGCCGGTCTCCTTCGAAGCCGACGCACCTGATCTGCCCGTGCGCGGCGAATTGCCGAAGGCGCTTGCCGGCACGCTCTACCGCAACGGCCCAAACCCGCAATTCGCGCCGCGCGATCCAAATCATCACTGGTTCCTCGGCGATGGCATGATCCACGCCTTTCATGTCGCCGACGGCCGGGTATCCTATCGCAATCGCTGGGTACGCACGCCGAAATGGGAGTTGGAGCACGCGGCGCACAAGTCGCTGTTCGGCGCCTGGGGAAATCCCGCAACCACCGATCCTTCGGCGCAGGGCAAGGATAGCGGCGTCGGCAACACCAATATTGTCTGGCACGCCGGCAAGCTATTTGCGCTCGAAGAGGGGCACCGGCCATTCGCGCTCGATCCCGAGACGTTGGCCGCGCAAGGCTACTGGGATTTTGATGGCGGCTTTACCGGCGCACGCTTTACGGCGCACCCGAAAATCGATCCCGAAACCGGCGAGATGGTGTTCTTTGCTTATAGCGCAACGGGCTTTTTCTCGCCCACCCTCGCTTACGGCGTGATTGACAAGACCGGCAAGCTCACGCGCTTCGACACGTTCGCCGCGCCCTACGCGAGCATGGTCCACGATTTCATGGTGACACGGAACTACGTGTTGTTCCCGGTGTTGCCGCTCACCGGCAGTATGCAACGCGCCATGTCAGGCAAACCGGCCTATGCCTGGGAAGCCGACAGACGCTCCTACGTCGGCGTCATGAAGCGCAACGCCGATGTCTCATCGGTGCGCTGGTTCGAATGCGATCCCTGCTACGTTTTCCATCCCATGAACGCCTATGAGGATGGCGACAAAATCGTCGGCGACGTGATGCAGTACGATGCTGCGCCGCTATTTCCCGACCCAAACGGCCGTGCCGGCGATCCCGCGAAGGCGATCGCGCATCTCACCCGCTGGACCTTCGATCTCTCCTCAAATACCGACGGCTTCAAGCGCGAGCAGATCGACGATCTCGGCGGCGAGTTTCCGCGGTTCGACGAACGCCTCGTCGGTCTCGACTACCGCCACGGATATTTCGCGGCGAGCAGCGACCGGAAGGTGCTCGATGCCTTCGACGTCCTCGCCCACATCGATTTCAAGACCGGCAAGCGCAGGGCATATCAATTGCCCAAGGGCGATAGCGTATCGGAGCCGATCTTTGTTCCGCGCGGTGAGGCTGCGCCTGAGGGTGACGGTTATCTGCTCGCCACAATCTATCGGGGGGCCGACAAGCGAAGCGACCTCGCGGTTTTTGATGGAGCGGACTTGGAACAAGGGCCGATCGCGGTGGCTGAACTGTCTCATCGCGTGCCGTTTGGCTTTCACGGCAACTGGCGGCCCGCCGCTTAGCTCATCGTTTTTCCGGGGGCTCGAACGCGAGCCCCCGGACGACGGCGTCCTCACCGAAGCGGGCGCGGACGCGGTCGACGGCATGCTCGGCCTCGGCGGCGCGGCCATCGACGAAATCGGCGGGATCGGCCTGGTCGGCGCCCGTCAACGCACTCACGCCGACGCCGAGCAAGCGGTATTTCGTGCCGTCACTTTCGCGTTTGAGCAGGGGGCGAGCAGCGGTAAAGATTTTCGCCGCCAGCTGTGTCGAGGAATCAAACGAATGGGCGCGAGTACGAATCTTGAAGTCTGCGGTCTTGAGCTTCAACGTCACGGTGGCGCCGGCGAGGGCCTTTTCTTTCAAACGGGTGGAGACTTCCTCGGTCTGCGCCCACAGAATCCGTTCCAGCGTCCGGTAGTCTGAGATATCGCGATCGAACGTCGTCTCCGATGACACGCTCTTGGTCTCACGGTCAGCGCTGACTTTGCGCTCGTCGATGCCGCGCGCGAGCCGCGCCAGCCGGCGGCCTTCATCGCCATAACGCCGCGCCATCTCGATTTCGCTCGCCCGCTGCAAATCGGCGATGCAATGAAAGCCGTCACGGGCAAGCCGCGAGGCGCTGACTTTGCCGACCCCGAAGATGAAGCCGACGGGCTTTGGCGCCAGAAATTTTTGCGCTTCGCCGGCGCCCAGCACTGCAAATCCGCGCGGCTTATCGAGATCGGAGGCGATCTTGGCCAGGAACTTGTTGCACGAAAGTCCGATCGAGACGGTGATCGCAAGCTTCTTCTCCACCTCGATCGCAAAGCCGGCCAGCACCTTGGCCGCCGGCAGGCCGTGCAACCGCTCGGTGCCGGCCAGATCGAGGAACGCTTCGTCGATCGACAGCGGCTCGACCAGCGGCGTCAAGGCAAACATCATCTGCCGGACCTCGCGGCCGGCGCGTGCGTATTTTTCCATATTCGGCCGGACGACCCGGGCATGCGGGCAAAGCCGCAGCGCCTCGAACATCGGCATCGCCGACCTCACGCCGAAGGTGCGGGCGACGTAGCAGGCCGCCGCGACGACACCGCGTTTGCCCCCGCCGACGATGACCGGTTCGGCGGCAAGAGACGGATCGTCACGCTTTTCAATCGTTGCGTAAAACGCGTCGCAATCGATGTGCGCAATGGCGAGTTCATTGAGTTCGTCGTGGCGTATCAACCGAGGCGATCCGCAACCGCGGCAGCGGGTGGCCTGAACTGCAGCATCGGCAAGACAGTCGCGGCAGAACGAGGCCTTCACGGCACGCTTCCGTTGCCTATGGCTTACCGAGCGCGTTGCGGGCGCCAGCGATTTCGGCCGGGTTAATTCCCGCACTGTCGGCAAACGCGGTCAGGAGATTCTCGTCGCCAAGCATATGCTCAAGCACGCCGGCGAGAAAGCCGCGCTCCCGCGCCGCGGCGCGGATGTGCTCGACCGGGATTCCGGTCAAGTCGAGGAAACGACCCAGTCGCTCAGGCTCTTCGGCGATGAAGCCAAGCGCCTGAATCGCCAGCATTTCTGCCTGTTCTTGCGTTGGTCGCAGCGGCGTCTTCATGGGTTCCATTTGCCTTTCCGTAACATATCGGGACTAGCTTGAACGCGGTTCGGTGGGCGCATCGATGGGGCGATCGAAGCGGGCGTCGCCGGGGACGCCGGTCGTCACAAACACGCGAGGGCTTCGGATGGCCAAGACCGTCCTCATCGTGGAGGACAACGAGCTTAATATGAAGCTCTTTCACGACCTGTTGGAAGCTCATGGCTACCGCACCGTTGCCACGCGCAATGGCATCGAAGCGCTCGACCTCGCCCGTAAACATCGCCCGGATTTGATCCTGATGGACATTCAGCTTCCGGAAGTTTCCGGATTGGAGGTCACCAAGTGGCTGAAGGACGATCAGGACTTGCGGGCCATTCCGGTTGTTGCGGTAACGGCCTTTGCCATGAAAGGCGATGAGGAGCGCATCCGCGAAGGCGGTTGCGAGGCCTATCTGTCCAAGCCGATCTCGGTCGGCAAGTTCATCGAGACCATCCGCCATTTCTTGGGCAATCCGTAAGAGCAACCGATGACCGCGCGCGTTCTCGTCGTCGACGACATCCCCGCCAACGTTAAGCTGCTCGAAGCGCGGCTGTCGGCCGAATACTTCGACGTGGTCACGGCGATGAGCGGCGCCGAGGCGCTAGTGATTTGCGAACGCGCCGAGTGCGATCTTGTCCTGCTCGACGTCATGATGCCCGATATGGACGGCTTCGAAGTGTGCCGGCGGCTGAAGGCCAACACCGCAACCCATCATATTCCGGTGCTGATGGTGACCGCGCTTGATCAGTCGTCCGACCGCGTGCGTGGTCTCGAAGCCGGCGCCGACGACTTTCTGACCAAGCCGATACCCGAACTGGCGCTGATCGCGCGCGTGCGTTCGCTAACGCGCCTCAAGATGGTCACTGACGAGCTGCGGATGCGCGCGCTCACCTCGCGCGATATTGGCATCGAGTCGCCGGAACGCGAAGCGGTGGCCGACACCGGCCGGAACGGCCGGGTGCTAATCGTCGACGATCGCCCGGCGTCGTATGAACGCATCGCTTCGATGTTATCGAAGGAGCACAGTGTCGACATCGAGCCAGATCCGAACGAGGCGTTGTTCCGTGCCTCGGATGGCAATTACGATCTGCTCATCATTTCGCTGGGGCTCGAGAATTTCGATGGGCTGCGGCTATGCAGCCAGCTTCGCTCGCTCGACCGCACCCGCAATGTTCCGATCCTCGCGATCACCGAGCCCGACAACAGCACACGCATGCTGCGCGGTCTCGAAATCGGCGTGAACGATTATCTGATGCGGCCGATCGACAAGAACGAGCTGTTGGCGCGGGCGCGCACCCAGGTGCGCAAACGCCGCTACACCGAACGGCTGCGCGACAATGTGCAGATCTCGATCGAGATGGCGATCACCGACGCGCTCACCGGCCTGTTCAATCGGCGTTACATGGAAAATCACCTTGGCACACTGGTCGAACAGGCCGTCGCGCGCGGCAAGCCACTGGCAGTGCTGGCGCTCGACATCGACCACTTCAAATCGATCAACGACACCCACGGCCACGATGCCGGCGACGACGTGCTGCGGGATTTCGCCCTCCGCATAAAGCGCTCGATCCGCGGCATCGACCTTGCCACCCGAAGCGGCGGCGAGGAGTTCATTATCGTCATGCCGGAAACCGACATGGCGGTGGCCGCAAGCGTTGCCGAACGGTTGCGCCGGCGTATCGCGACCGAGCCGTTTGCCATCAGTGAGGGCACGCGCACGATTCCGGTAACGCTCTCGATCGGCATCGCGTCGCTGCGCGGGCGCGACGACACGCCCGCCAGCCTGCTCAAGCGCGCAGACCAGGCGCTCTATCGCGCCAAGCGCGATGGCCGGAACCGGGTTGTCCCGGACGCCGCGTAAAGTTCGTCAATCTGAATTTCTGCTCGCTTGGCGAGCGACCAGATCCGTCAAAGATTTCTGTGATTTAGAGCAAGCTGCAGAGAATTCTGATCACTTTGCAGATTGATTTCAGCAACCATTGCGATATTTTTGTCGGCGGATCAGCAATGAAATCACAGGCGCCTTCTCGGGCGAGCCGGAAAGTCGGCTCCGGGGAAGGTTGGGTGCATTCGGAATAGCCTGTCGGGAATAGTTGTCAGAAATAGCCCTGCGGAGTGCTCAGGTCCGCCGCATCCCCTGGGTCCGTGGGGTTCGGCCGGCACGGGGGTGGTGCGAGTGGCCTCCTCAGACACCGCACCCGGCCGGCCACCTTATGCCGGCGCCATTGCGCTGCGTTTGTCGCGTCAATAAAAATGCAAATGCCCGGCACAGAGCCGGACACCATCCCGGTATACGCCGCTTGGCGTCTACTTGATCTTGCTTTCGCGAAACTCGACGTGCTTCTTGGCGACCGGGTCGTATTTCTTTTTGACGAGCTTGTCGGTCATGGTACGCGAATTCTTGCGCGTCACGTAATAGAAGCCGGTATCGGCGCTCGAAACCAGCTTAACCTTGATCGTCGTGGCTTTGGCCATGGCAGGACCCTGCAATTCCTTCGTTGTTGGCCGTCAACCTAGTCGCCGGCCCCCGAATGTCAAGGAAGCTTGCGGTTAAAGGTTTTCACGCACAAAGCGATTGCGCAGCATGTGGTAGAACGGCACCGGATGATCGTGGCTCATTCCAGTTGCGATGCGTTCCTGCAACTCTTCCAGTGTTACTGCCGTGATAGTGGGCATATCGAGACGCCGAGCCTCGGTGATCGGTAGCCAGACGAGTTCGACGAGTTCGGCGTCTGGCCCGACAAAACCGTCAGCGCGGTGGGCGACTGCCGTTATATCCGCGGCGAAAAAGCGGCTGTCGAAACGCCGTGGCCGCCCTGGTGGCGTAATGGCTCGGCCAACAAAATGGACGGCGCTGAGGTCCGGGATGATTCCAGCTTGCGCGAAGGCTTGCCAGGGACCGGCCGGCGCAACGACTTCCACTGCGGGCGCGCCGAGCATAAGCCCGGTTTCCTCGTAGGTTTCGCGGATGGCGGCGAGCGCGTAGCCGGCAGCCTTGACTTTGCGCGGCCGTTGCACCCCCAGCATCAGGCGTTCGGTATCTCGCACGTGGAGCGGTGCCGCCGTCGGCATCAACCGATCGGTGGGCTCAACGCGGCCGCCCGGAAAAACGAATTTGCCGGGAAGAAATTTGTGACTCTCGTGGCGGCGGCCGAGCAGAACCTTCGGCACGCTTTCGGTGCGATCGATCAGAATGAGCGTCGCCGAGTCCCGCGGCCGCAGATTGGCGAACGAGCGATCGCGCGCGGCGCGAGTCAACCGGTCGGTGCGATCGCCCTGCTTATCACGAGCCATCGGACTGGGACTGTCGTCACTCATGAATTCCTGCCGCGAGGTCCGCGCCGCTCTGTTTGCCGCCCGCCTTTTCGCTGCTGCTGCGGCCGGTGTCTAGCCCGTTCGCTTGTGGTCGGCGCATCGCGCATCAGCCGGAAACGCAACGCACCGGCGACCGGCGCCGCCTCGACCAGTTCGACGGTTACCGCATCGCCAAGCCGGTAGGTGGCCGACTTGCCAACGAAAGAATGGGTAGCGTCATTGTAACGGAAATATTCGTCGCCAATGTAACGCGCCGGGATCAAACCATCGGCGCCGGTTTCGTCGAGTTCGACGAACAGGCCGGCGCGGGTGACGCCGGAAATGTGGCCGTCGAAAGTCGCGCCGACGCGGTCGGCCAAAAAGTGCGCGATCAGCCGGTCGGCGGTCTCGCGTTCGGCCTTGGTGGCGCGCCGCTCGGTTGCCGAGATGTTGGCGGCGATTTCGGACAGCGCCCGCGTGTCGGTGCTGTCGGTGAGTTCGTCGGGGCCCAGTTTAAGCCCGCGGATCAGGGCGCGATGCACGATGAGGTCGGCGTAGCGCCGGATCGGCGAGGTAAAGTGTGCGTAGCGGCGTAGATTGAGTCCGAAATGGCCAAAGTTTTCGGCTGAATATTCCGCCTGCGCCTGGCTGCGCAATACCACCTCGTTGATTAGCCGCTCCATATCGCGACCCTTGACGCGTTGCAGAATGCGGTTGAATGCGTCGGGCCGCATCGCGCCGGCTTTCGGCAGCGAGATATCGAGCGTCATCAAGAACTCGCGCAGCGCGTTGAGCTTTTCGGGCGTCGGCTCGTCGTGGACGCGATAGATCAGCGGTACCCGTGCGCGCTCGCAGGTTTCGGCCGCCGCCACATTGGCGAGGATCATGAATTCCTCGACCAGCCGGTGCGATTCCAGCCGCTGCGGCATGATCACGCGATCGACAGTGCCGTCGGATTTGAGCAGGATCTTGCGTTCGGGCAGCTCGAGGTCGAGCGGGCCGCGCTCGTCGCGGGCGTGGCGGACCGCCCGATACGCGGCATAAAGCGGCTCGAGGATTTTTTGCGCGATCGGCTCGGTGACTTCGTCCGTTCGTCCGGAGACGGCAAGTTGCGCTTGCTCGTAATGCAGCCGCGCGGCTGAGCGGATCAGCACCCGGTGGAAGGCGTGGGAGCGCTTGCGGCCATCGGCACCGATCACCATCCGCACGGCGAGCGCCGGGCGGTCCTGGAGCGGCCGCAGCGAGCAAAGATCATTGGAGATGCGCTCGGGCAGCATCGGCACGACGCGGTCGGGAAAATAAACCGAATTGCCGCGCTCGGCGGCGGTGCGATCGAGCGCAGAGCCCGGCCGCACGTAGCCAGCGACGTCGGCGATGGCGACGCTGACGATGTGGCCGCCGCGATTGCGCGGGTCCGGATCCGGCACCGCGTGAACGGCGTCGTCGTGATCCTTGGCATCCGCCGGATCGATGGTCACGAATGGGACTTCGCGCCAATCCTCGCGGCCTTCCAGCGTCGCGGGACGGGCAGCTTCCGCTTCCGCAATAACCGCGGCACTGAAGACATTCGGGATGCCGTGGGTATGGATGGCGATCAAACTGACCGCCCGCTCGCTCTTGAGCGAACCGAGCCGCTCCACGACTTTGCCGGCCAGCAGGCCGAACTTGCCGTGGCGCGCGATTTCGACGGCGACGAGATCGCCGTCCTCGGCACCGCCAGCATCGCTCGCGGCGATTGCGGTCTCGCGGCCAAGCTGTTTCTTGTCGATCGGAACGAGCCGGCCACCGCCGTTCGGCAGGCCGCGAAAAATGCCGAGCATGCGGTGTTTGGCGCGGTCGATCAGTTTTATGACGCGGCCGCTCGTCTCCTCGTTGTTTGTTTGTTCGATGCGCAACAGCGCACGATCGCCGACACCGGGAATTTCTCCGGGCCGCGCGCGGCGGGGCACGGCGAGGTGGATCACCGGCGGTGCGCCATGCGCATCTTCGTCCCATTCCGTCGGCCGCGCCAACAATTCGCCGTCGCTGTCGCGGCCGGTGATGTCGGCAAGGACGACGGAAGGCAGCGAGCCGGCGTGGTGCAGGCGCTTTCTGCGCTTCTCGATCTGCCCGCCGTCGGCGAGTTCGCGCAACATCTGTTTGAGCGCGGCGCGGTCGGCGTTCTTGGCGCCAAACGCGCGGGCAATCTCGCGCGTGCCGACCTTGCCGGCATGCTCGCGAATGAAAGTTAAAAGCTGCTCACGCGAGGGGAGGGAAGTCGGTTTCATGGGCCGCTCATTGGCCGTGGCTCTGGCCGGGCCCTTCGCGTCGGCCTACTCGGCAGCTTGGGTGGTTTTCCGTGGCGGTTTTCTGGTTGCCGGCCGCTTGGCGGCTCGTGCGGCCGGTCGCTTGGACGAAGCTTTGACGTGCCGCGCCGTACCGGGTGAAGGCCGCTTCGCCTTGCGGGGTCGCGCGTGCGGGGCAGGCGCGTTGCGCTCAGATCTGGCATCGATGAGAGCGGCAGCTTCTTCGAGCGTAATGCTCTCCGGCGTCTTGTCGGCCGGCAGCGTAGCGTTGACGCCGTTGTGGCTGACGTAAGGTCCGTAGCGGCCGTTCTTGGCGGCGATCGGCCCGCCCTTGGTCGGATGCTCGCCGAGCGGCCGGCCGGGGTCGGCGCCAAAACGCCGGCGCGGACCCTTGGCAATCTTTTCCGCAATCAAGGTCACTGCGCGGTTGAGACCGATATGGAAGACATCGTCGCCGGGCTCGAGATTGGCGTAGGTCTTGCCGTGCTGCACGTAAGGTCCGAACCGGCCGTTGGCTGCGCGGATCGGTTCGCCGTCTTCAGGATGGCGGCCGACTTCGCGCGGCAGCGACAACAACATTAGTGCCCGCTCAAGGTCGACTTCGTCGGGTGCGGTGCCCTTCGGCAGGCCGGCGCGTTTCGGTTTTTCGCCTTCGACTGCCTCGCCCAGCTGCACATAAGGTCCGAAGCGCCCGCCGCGCAGGGTCACTTCGAGGCCAGTCTTGGGATCTTCGCCAAGCTTCTTGGTGCCGATGACGCCTGAGCCGTCGGCCGGTGTCGTCAGCGGGCGCGTGTAACGGCACTCGGGATAGTTCGAACAGCCAATGAAGGCCCCGAACTTGGACAGCTTAAGCGTCAGCCGGCCGCCGCTGCAGCCTGGGCATTGCCGCGGATCGCTGCCGTCGGCGTTCGGCGGGAACAGGTGTGGGGCGAGCAGTTCATCCAGCGCATCGATCACCTGCGAGATTTTAAGATCCTTGATCTCATCGACCGAGCCAATGAAATCACGCCAGAAATCGCGCAGCACGTCACGCCAGGCGACCTCGTTGTTGGAGATGAGATCGAGCTGCTCCTCGAGGCCCGCCGTAAAATCATACTCGACGTATTTGGCAAAAAAGCTTTCGAGGAAAGCGACCACGATGCGTCCGCGGTCCTCGGGATACAGCCGCCTCTTGTCGAGCCGCACATATTTGCGGTCCTTGAGCACCTGCATGATGGAGGCGTAGGTCGACGGACGGCCGATCCCCAGTTCTTCCAGGCGCTTGATGAGCGATGCCTCGGAATAGCGCGGCGGCGGCTCGGTGAAATGCTGGTTGGCGGCGATCGAGCGCTTGGACAAGGGTTCGCCTGCGCTCATCGGCGGCAGCCGGCGTGCCTCCTCGTCTTCCGGATCTTCGTCCTGCCCTTCCTGATAGAGAGCGAGGAAGCCGTCGAACTTCACCACTGTTCCAGTCGCCCGCAGCTCAAGCAGCCGGCTCGCGACTTTGGCGGTGATGTCCACGGTGGTGCGCTCGAGTTCGGCGGATTCCATCTGGCTTGCCACCGTGCGCCGCCAGATCAATTCGTAAAGTCTGGCCTGATCCGCATCGAGGAAGGTTTTGGTCTCGCCCGGCCGGCGGGAGAGTTCGGTCGGGCGGATCGCTTCGTGGGCTTCCTGAGCGTTTTTCGCTTTGGTCTCGTAGCGCCGCGGCGCGTGCGGCACGTATTTGGTGCCGTAATCTGCTTCGATAACCCGACGTACGGCACTGATGGCTTCATCAGCGATCTGCACTCCGTCGGTGCGCATGTAGGTAATCAGGCCGACCGCTTCGCCGCCGACTTCAATGCCCTCGTAGAGACGTTGTGCCACCCGCATCGTGTGCGCCGGTGCAAAGCCAAGCTTGCGGCTGGCTTCCTGCTGCAGCGTCGAAGTGGTGAACGGCGGTTGCGGATGCCGTTTGACCGGCTTCGCTTCCACCGACTCGACCCGAAAGGCCGCGGTTTCGAGCGCTTGCTTGAAAGCTTCCGCTTCGGCGCCGGTTCCGATGTCGAGCCGCTGCAGCTTTTTGCCGTCGGCGCCGACCAGACGTGCTTCGAAAGTGTCGTTGCGCGGTGTCGCTAGGGTCGCAACCAGCGACCAATATTCCCTACGGATAAACTTTTCGATTTCCAGTTCGCGGTCGCAGACCAGCCGCAGCGCCACCGACTGAACCCGGCCAGCCGAACGCGCGCCCGGCAACTTGCGCCACAGAACCGGGGAAATCGTGAAACCGACCAGGTAATCGAGCGCCCGGCGGGCGAGATAGGCGTCCACGAGCGCCTGATCGATGCGGCGCGGGTGCGCCATCGCCTCTGTTACCGCCTGCTTGGTGATGGCATTGAACACCACCCGATCGATCGGCTGCCCGCTCAGCGCCTTCTTTTGCTTGAGCACCTCGAGAACGTGCCAGGAAATGGCCTCGCCCTCACGGTCGGGGTCGGTCGCCAGGATAAGGCGATCGGCGCCTTTGGCGGCGCGGGCGATGTCGTCGAGGCGCTTTTGCCCCTTGGCGTCGACCTCCCAGATCATGCGGAAATTGGCATCGGGATCGACCGAGCCATTCTTGGCCGGCAGGTCGCGCACGTGCCCGTATGAGGCCAAGACCTCATAGCCCCGGCCGAGATACTTATTGATCGTCTTCGCCTTGGCGGGCGATTCCACAATCACAAGATTCATGACAACCTTTTGATTTATTGGCCTTTTTGGGTCCTTACGGCAGGTCAGGACGCCTCCCGGCCGCCGGGAACATGGGTAATGCAATTCTGCCTGTCAAATCGTTAGCGCCGTAAACGAGGGCGGGAATAGGGCCACAAAGGCCGTCAAAAGGGCCAAATTCACGCCCGCTCGAAAATTTTCGTTCGGGCCCAGTCTGCATCTAAAGGTTGCTTTTTGTATAAATACACCTAAAAGGAAGTGCGGGCTGCGTCGAGAGTGTTCCAGCTGATGCAAGGCAAGGGACCGGATGGCCTCTGAAACCGATAACAAGCCGGAAGTCGCACTTTATATCGCCTCGATAGCAGAGGAATTGGCGCGACTCGCAAAAAACCATGACTTCGAGGCGCTTGCTTACATTCTGGACATGGCCCGGCTTGAGGCTGATCAGGTTTCCTAGCGCTTTGGCGGGCGGCTTGGCTCCGCGCGATCTGGCTCGGATTGATCGGCCAATCGCTAGGGCGTGTGCACTCCAACGCGATCCAGGAACGCGCGGCTTGGATAGCCATCAGGGATCATGCCGAAGCGGCGCTGTTGGTCGCGCACCGCGTCCCGCAGGTCGAAATCGAAGTGGCCCTGAAACTCCGCGATCCTATAGCCAAGGCTGGCGAGTTGGCGTTGCAGAGCAATGCGCTCATCGCGTGAAGGCTGGAAGTCATCGGCCGGCCAACTGGCGCGAACCGGAGGCAGACCGCGCAGGAGGTCCGACAGCACGCCCGCCGCAAGGGCATAGGCGTCCGAATCGTTGAATTGCTTGAGCACGATGAAATTGTTGGTGACGAGAAACGCGGGTCCCGAGGCGCCGCTCGGAAAAAAGAGAATGGCCGCGGCATCGTCTGTCGGCAAAGCGCGTCCGTCGGCGCGGGCAAAGCCACGCTGGGCCCACTCAGAGAACGTGCCGCGGCTGAGGCGGTAATCGAAGCCGGCGGGAACCCGCACCTCAAAACCCCACGGCAGGCCCTTCTGCCAGCCGGTCTCGTGCAAATAATTCGCAATCGAGGCGAGTACGTCCGGCACGTTGCGCCAAATATCAGCTTTGCCGTCGCCGTCGAAATCGACGGCGTAGCGGAGAAAACTCGACGGCAGGAACTGCGCCTGTCCCATCGCGCCCGCCCACGAGCCGACAAACTCGCGACGGGGGATATGATCGTCCTGCAAGATCTTAAGCGCACTCAACAGTTCATCGCGGAAAAAGGGATGGTGGAAGCGCGCTTCAGCCAGGGTCGCAAGCGATCGGAAAACGTCCCAGCGCTGCTCGCCGCCGCCGTACGAAGATTCTATTCCCCAGATGCTGACGAGAATACTCGGATCGACGCCATATCTTTCCTCCACGGCGCGCAAGGTGTCCGCCCATCGCGCCGATTTGCGTGCACCGGCAGCAACGCGCGACTGGGAAACTAGGCTTGCGAGGTAGGCGCCGAACGGCTTGCCGTATTCCGGCTGCCGACGCCGCGCGGCAATGACGCCGGCGTCTGGCGTGAGCCCCGAAAAGGCCGAGTCGAAGGTCGTGCGGGTGATTCCTGCCTTCGCAGCATCCGGCCAAAGCGCCGTCAGAAACGCAGCAAACGAGCTGTCGGCCTCGCATTTGGCGGAGGGGCTCGCAAATATGAGCGCCAAAACCAGCAACGCCCGTTGCACCATCGTCTTCGCCCCGGAAAGTGACCACATACCTTTATGTCAGGGGACGATTGGAGATGCGACCGAACAGGCTAATTCGTCCGCCTGTGGCAGGAGGGTGAAATGCGCAGCGTGGTGATAACGGGAACTTCAACCGGCATCGGCTGGGGCGCCGCAAAAGTGCTCACGGCCAACGGCTTCCGCGTTTTCGGCAGCGTGCGCAAAGTGGCCGACGCAGAGCGCCTCGCAGCCGAGTTCGGTCCCGGCTTTGTACCGCTGATCTTCGACGTGACCGATGAAGCCGCCGTGAAAGCGGCTGCAGCCAATGTGCGCAGCGAACTCGCAGGCGAGAAGCTTTTCGGCTTGGTCAACAATGCCGGTGTCGCCGTAGCCGGTCCGCTCCTGGAACTGCCGATCGACGACTTTCGCCACCAGATCGAGATCAACGTGGTCGGCGTCGTGATTACCACTCAAGCCTTCGCGCCACTTCTCGGCATTGATCGCCAGCTCGCCGGCACCCCCGGCCGCATCGTTAACATCAGCTCAGTTGGCGGGCGCAACGCCGTACCTTTCCTTGCGCCTTACAACGCCTCGAAGTTCGCCATCGAAGGCCTCTCCGAAAGCCTGCGACGCGAATTGCTGCCATTCGGGATCGATGTCATCGTCATCGGACGCGGCGCTGTGGCGACGCCGATCTGGGATAAGGCCGAACAGGTCGACACCTCACCGTATCGCGATACGCCCTACGCGGTGCCGCTCGATCGCCTGCGCGCCTACATGCTGACGATGGGCAAGAAGGGCCTGCCGCCGGAACGGATCGGCGAGGCTGTGCTGCTCGCCTTAACCGCGCCGAAACCCAAAGTTCGCTACGCGGTGTCGCCGCAACCGCTGCAAGACTTTATGGCCCGAAATCTTCCCCGCCGCCTGGTCGATCGCATGATCGGTGGCCGGCTCGGCTTGCTGCCGGCACGCTAATGGATTTTTTAAGGTGCTTCCACTCTGAGGATCGAGCCGCTTCAATAACAATAATAGTTGACAGGGAAACTGCATAGCGGCATATTAGTTTCCTTGGAAACTAAATGGGCCGTCCCGAGTGAATGGCAGAGGAGGTTGTAATGGACGCACGTATCAAAGAAGTCGTGGTGGAAGCCACCAGAGCTTCCGATGAGGAGCGGGCGACTTTCGGCGAGGTGGTGAAGAATTTGGCTGGAGCAGGCATCGAGCGCTATCACACTGACCTGCTGCGCGGCGAAAAGACTTACTACCTGCCGGATGGCGAATCCGAAGTGGTGAAAGGCAACGCCGTCGCGGCCACCCCGGCACGTAACTTCTCGGCGACGGGCGTCGATGCGGCGGTGAGGGCCATCCAGGCCGGCAAGATTTCGTACGGGACCTTCTGCGAGGAGATCAGCCAAGCTGGTTGCGTCGGCTATATGGTGTCATTGGCCGGCCAGCGCGCCGTCTATTATGGCCGCACCGGTGACAGCCATGTCGAATGGTTTCCGGGCGCCAAACGCGAGCAGGCGGCGTGAAGGGAAAGTCCGCGTCGGTCAGTCCGCTGGAAGCGCATCTCGGCTATTGGCTGCGCTTCGTCTCGAACCAGGTATCGCATTCGTTCAGCCTCAAGCTCGCGGGCCACAACGTCACCGTGGCCGAGTGGGTGGTCCTGCGCGAGCTGTACGAATGCGATACTATGGTACCAAGCGTATTGGCCGAGAAGATCGGCATGACCCGCGGCGCCATCTCGAAACTGGCCGACCGGCTGTTAGCGAAAGCCCTGGTGACGCGGACCACGAGCGACGAAGATCGGCGTTACCAGGCGTTGGCGTTGACCGCAAAAGGACGCGCCCTGGTGCCCAAGCTTGCCGCACTCGCGGACCAGAACGACGCCAAGTTCTTCGGGCATCTGAAGGCCGCCGAGCGGGACAGTATCAAGGCGGTCATGCGTGAGATCGTCGACCGGCACGGGCTCAAATCCGTCCCGGTGGAATAGCGTAATCTGTCAAGCAAGCGATACCAGGCCGCCGCCGTGGCGTTCGAGACGTCCGGCGATCTCAAGCTCGAGCAACACCATTCGCACTACGGCCGGAGAGCTTTTGGACAGTCTGACCAGATCGTCGATTTGGACAGGAGCAGGGCCGAGTAACGAAACGATGCGCGCGCGCTCGTCGGTTGCCGGTTCCGCGTCCTCGCCGGCCGATGGTTCCGACGCCGGTTCTTGGGCCGGGATCGTCTTCTCCTCCATGATAGGCCGCAGCACGGAAACAATATCGGCTGTCTCGGTCACGGGCGTCGCCCCTTGCTTGATGAGGCCGTTGGTGCCTTCCGCGCGCGGATCGAGCGGAGAACCGGGAACGGCAAACACTTCGCGGTTCTGCTCAGCCGCAAACCGCGCCGTGATCAACGAGCCGGAACGCTTGGCAGCCTCTACCACAACGACGCCAAGCGACAGCGCGAGATCAACCGATTGCGGCGCGGAAAATCGCGCGCGCGCGGTTCCCAGCCGAATGGCATTTCCGACAACGCAGCGCCCGCGGGCAGGATGGCCTTGAGCAGATCCGCATGTTCGGGTGGATAGAGACGATCGTGGCCGCCGGCGAGCACGGCGATCGTCCCAGTCGTCAGACTTGCTCCATGCGCCGCGGCATCGATGCCGCGAGCGAGACCGGAGACAACGGCGAAACCGGCTTCACCGAGTTCATGTGCAATCCGCTGCGTGAATTTCAAACCCGCGCCCGAGGCGTTGCGCGAGCCGACAATCGCCACCATCGGCATCGCCAACGCCTGCAGGTGGCCGCGGAGCGCGAGCAGGGGCGGCGCGTCGTCGATCATTTGCAAGCGCAGCGGATATGCGCCTTCGCCCAACGCCACGAAGGCGACGCCGAGTTTTTCCGCGGCCGCCATTTCGCGCTCGGCATCGGCCCGCGAGCAAATCTGAGTGGTTGAGCTGGCGCCACCGCGGCGTGCCAGCGACGGCAGCGCATCGAGCGCCGCGTGCGCGCCACCGAAGTGATTGACGAGCGCGCGAAAAGTCCGAGGCCCGACATTCTGGCTGCGGATCAGCCGCAACCAATCGAGTTGTTGCTCGTCCGTGAGCTGGACGCCCTCACTCCGCTCGCTCACTCCGCCCCCACCGCGCCTGGTTTACTGCTCCCGACTTGCAGCAGCATACGCCCTAACGAGCGCACGCCCAAAGGCAGTATCGAGGCGGCCAAAAGCACGCTATGCTTTCGTGTGTTTACAATGTCGCCGGATCGATGCGGCGCTTGCACAAGGGCGGGTCATGAGAAAATCCATTTTCGTTGTCTCTTGCGTTTTGACGTGCTTGCTGGCGCAGAGCGCCTTCGCCGCGGTCAAGTACAAGCGCTTCCCCCACTGCGGGGAAGGACTGGTCAGCGCAAAAACCTGCGAATGTCATGTTGGCACGACCGGGCGTTATCATTTTTGCCACGCCGGCCACTATTGCCACTCGGATGGTATGTGCCGGCAATAGCTGAATTAGCCGCCCGCGCCTTTTGAGCCGGCGCCGATTTTGCCTTCCGTCCGATTCAGAAGCCGCGCGATATTGGCGCGGTGCATGATCCATAACAGTACCGACAGCAGCAAGAATAGCGCCGCGTCCTTGAGGTCGCCGCGCCACCAAAGAAATACGGGTGTTGCGGCGCTGGCGACGAGCGCCGCGAGCGACGAGTAACGGCTAAGCGCCGCGATCACGAGCCAGATCGCGCAGAACACGATCGCCGCGGGCCAGGCGAGGCCGATCAAGACCCCGATGTAAGTGGCAACCCCCTTGCCGCCGCGAAAGCGCAGCCAGACTGGAAACAGGTGGCCGAGAAAAGCGCCGATTGCGGCGGCGATCGCAAAATCATGACCAAGCAAATAACTGGTGATCAGGACAGCGGCCGTGCCCTTGAGTATGTCGCCAAGAAGTGTCGCTGCGGCGAGCCCCTTTCGCCCGGTGCGCAAGACATTGGTGGCGCCGATGTTGCCCGAGCCGATGGCGCGGAGGTCTGGCCCCCCGGTAAGCCGCGTTAGCAAAATGCCGAATGGGATCGAGCCGCAGAGATAGCCGAAAATCAAAGCCGCGGCGAATGCAGGCAGCGCGTCCATGGCGACAGCGTACTTTTCCGCCACCTCCCGCGAAAGCGGGAATCCGTTCCGACGCTAACCGGCGCGCGCCTTTTTCCGGCTTTCGCGGGGATGAAAGCCGGCTGCTTCCGCTTCCGCCTCGCCGTTATGGACAACAAGGTGTCTGAGCTTCTCGGCCGGCGCGTGCAGCAGCGAAGCAAGCCCTGGCGAAAACGTCTTTCGCGTCGTATCGCCGACCACAAAATGCGCGGCGACCTGCGCTTCGATGTCGGTCTCGCAATAGAGGCACCGAAGCTTGCAGCGTTGCGGTGAGTTCTCTTCCACCACATAGAACTTGTTGGCGGCGTATTGGCGCTCGGCCGGATCGCCGGTGATGCAGTTTTTGTTGCCGCAATGGACGCCGGTTCCGATTGGCTGCACATAAATCGGATAATCAGGTTGGGCGAAGCCGCCGGCGAATGTGTGCAGGGATTTTTTACCATGCAGCCGCAACAGCAGCGCGATCAGCGCCATGCGGACGGGAACGCCATACGCAGCCTGACGGAAATAAATCGCGCGGCGGTCGGTGTCGAGCGAGGCGTCGAGCTCGTTGACGCGGGGCAGCGGATGCATGACGCTGGCTTGCGAATATTTGGCTTCGCGCAAAAATTTGGCGTCGATCTTCGGATACGGCCGTTCTTTCTCGGTCCATCGCTCCTTTTGAAAGCGGGTGACATACACGGCGTCGATTTTCTTCTGCAGGACGAGGCCGTAATCGACTTCCGGTTCAGCGTAGAGCGACAGCTGGTGGGGCTGATCGGCGGTGACGTAAAGCGCGTCGATTGCGTCGCTGCCCGGCTGTCCGGGAGCCTTCGAGATCATCCGGCAATGAAATTCTTCGCGCAAGCGGCGGTCGACGTGTGGCGGCAATTCCATGCCGGGGGCGGGGAGGGGATCGATGGTCGCGCCGAAGCGCGCCAGCGCATAGACGAAGGAATGAACGGTGCGGCTTCCCTTGAGATCGCCCGAAATCGCGATCTTCATGTTCTTGAGGCCCTTGTTCTTTGACCGCAGCGTGAACAGGTCGCATAGCGTTTGCGTCGGGTGCTCGTGGCTGCCGTCGCCGCCGTTGATCACCGGGATTGGCGAATATTCGGCCGCTAGCCGGGCGGCGCCGTCGCGTGGATGGCGGATCACGATGATGTCGGCGTAGTTGGCGATGACCCGGATGGTGTCGGCGAGGCTTTCGCCCTTGGCCGCGGAACTCACCGCGGGATCGGCACTGGTGATATTGGCGCCGCCGAGCCGCAACATGGCGCTCTCGAATGACAATCGCGTGCGCGTCGAGGGCTCGTAGAACAGGCTCGCCAGAATGTACTTGGACGCGATGCTGGTGCCACGGCCGATCCGGTAGGGGACGTTTTTATCGACGAGCTCTTTCAAAAACCCGTGGGCGACCTGGAAGACGGTCTCGATCTCTCCATTGGTGAGATCGTTGATGGAAACGATGTGGCGCGTCAGCGGCTGGGGTTTCGTCATCAAAGCGGTGCTATAGGCCCAATTCGAGCGGCCCGGCAAGCCCACTTGCGGGCGCTTTGACCGGCATGCACCGAAAACGTGGTAAGATCGCACACCACCGGGAGGAAAACGGTCATGACCACAGTCCCGCGCTTCGATACCCAAGAGGTTTTCAACCAGTCACCGCCTTACGAAAACATCGACCTGTATTCGAGCGATGTGCCGCTGATGGAGGCGGTCAAGGCCAACGGCGCAGGTTGCGAGGCGTCGTCGCTGTCGGCGCATGGGCGTCAGTGGGGTACCGCGGAGATGTTTTCGCTGGGGCGCCGCGCCAATGAGAACCCGCCGAAGCTTCACACCTTCGACCCCAAAGGCTTTCGCCGCGACGTGGTCGAGTTTTATCCGGGTTATCATGATCTGATGCGCGCGAGCATCGCCGGCGGGCTGCATGCCTCGACCTGGACCCCCTCCGGAGAGCGTGCCGCGGCGCCTGCCGAGGTGGTGCGTTCGGCGCGGTACTACATGACGGCCCAAGTCGAGAGCGGCCATCTTTGTCCCATCACCATGACTCGCGCCGCGCTTGCGCCGCTTGCCGCGGAGCCCAAGCTTTTGGCGGAAGTCGCACCCAAAGTCGTCTCGGCAAGCTACGACGGCACTTTCAAGCCGTGGTGGGAAAAGCCGGGCATGACGCTTGGCATGGGGATGACCGAAAAGCAGGGCGGCACTGACGTACGCGCCAATTCCACGACCGCGACGCCGATGCTGGATTCCTATTCGATCACCGGCCACAAATGGTTTCTCTCCGCACCGATGTGCGACGCCTTTCTGGTGTTGGCGCAGGCGCCGGGCGGGCTCACCTGTTTCTTTGTACCGCGCTTTCGTCCCGATGGCGCGGTCAATGCGCTGCGGCTGCAACGCCTCAAGGATAAACTCGGCAACCGCTCCAATGCGTCGAGCGAAGTCGAATTCGCCGGTGCTTATGGGCTTAGGGTCGGAGACGAGGGCGCCGGCGTGCGCACCATCATCCAGATGGTGCAGCTGACGCGGCTCGATTGCGCCTTGGCGTCGGCGGGCTTCATGCGCATGGCACTGGCGCAAGCGGTGCATCATTGCCGCTATCGCTCGGTGTTCCAGAAACATTTGTATGACCAGCCGATGATGCGCGCGGTTTTGGCCGATCTTGCGCTCGAAGTGGAAGGCGCCGTCGCACTGGTGATGCGGCTTGCGCGGGCGTTCGACCGGGCCGCGACGGATCCACGCGAGGCGGCCTATGCGCGTCTCGTTACGCCAGCGGCGAAATACTGGATCTGCAAGACCGCGCCGGGCTTCATCTACGAAGCGATGGAATGCCTCGGCGGCAACGGTTACGTCGAGGAGAGCATGCTGCCGCGGCTTTATCGCGAGGCGCCAGTCAATGCGATTTGGGAAGGCTCCGGCAACGTCATGTGCCTCGACGTGTTGCGCGCGCTCAAGCGAGACCGGGAAGCCGCCGATATTTTCGACGACATGGCGCGCGAAGCCTCGGCGATGAGTGGAGACAAAGTGGAGTTGCTTGAAGCCAGTAACGAATTTGAAAGCGAAGCTGCGGCACGGATCACGGTCGGCAAGCTTGCAACATTGGCGAGCGCCGCCGCACTTCAGGCAAGTGCGCCGCCTCCAGTGGCCGAAATGTTTCAGCGCACCCGCTTCTCCAGACCGCACGGCGCGCTGTATGGAGCCAGCGGCATCGATGCGCGGTCGGCGGAGCTCGTTTTGGAACGTGCGCTGCCGGAACAGTGATTTTGGCGTATTTGTTTTGTTGTTTGGGCAACGACCCGTTCACGAGAACGGCGCTCGTCCATGCGGTGTGCGGCGAGCGAACGGAATTGCTGTGCGAGACTTTAGCGCGCCAGCCGATCAAGCGCGCCTTGAAGAATGTAGGCGGCGGCATGCTGGTCAATCACCGCTTTTCGCTTGGTCCGGCTGGCATCGGCGGCGATCAGCGCACGTTCGACCGCGGCCGTCGATAGCCGCTCATCCCAGAGTGCGATGGGGAGTTCGGTGAGTTTGGCGAGGTTGCGGGCGAAGGCGCGGGTCGATTGCGCCCGCGGGCCTTCGGTGCCGTCCATGTTGATCGGAAACCCCAGCACGAAGCCTGCAGCGTGTCGTTCTGCAGCAAGCTCGAAAAGACGCCCGGCGTCGAGGTTAAAGCGCTTGCGCGCTATCGTCTCGACCGGCGTGGCGAGGCGCCGGTCGGGGTCGCTTGCCGCTACGCCGATGGTTTTGGTGCCGAGATCAAGACCGATCAGCGCGCCGCGCGCCGGCAAAAGCGGAGCCGCCTCCATCAACATCACAACGGGCATGCTGCTTCGTTAGCACGCAGGCCAAAATCCGGCCAATGCCGCCTTCCGCAGGTGCTGGCTCCCCACTATGGTTACGCCATCGCGCATCCGCGCAATTTCACCCGGCAGGCACATCATGCAGATCACCTGGTATGGCCATGCCGCCTTTCGCCTCGATTTTGCAGGCAAGGCGGTTCTGATCGATCCCTTCTTCACCGGTAATCCGGTCTTTGTCTCCGACAAAGCCCAAGCCATCAAGGACGTAACGCACATCGTGCTCACCCATGGCCATGGCGATCACGTCGGCGACGCGCTCGATATCGCCAAGACCAATGGCGCCACCGTCACGACGAATTACGATCTCGGCATGTGGCTGGTTTCAAAGGGCCTCGAGAACCTCAACCCGATGAACACCGGCGGTACTACCGACCTCGGGGGCTTCACCGTGTCGATGGTGCGCGCGGATCATTCCTCGGGCGATATGGTCAATGGCACGCCGATCTATCTCGGCAATCCGCTCGGCGCGATCATCAAGGCGCAGGGCGAGCCGACAGTCTATCATTTCGGCGACACCGATATTTTCTCTGACATGGCGCTGATCGCCGAAATCCAACAGCCAAAAATCGGCATTGTGCCGATCGGCGACCGTTTCACTATGGGCGCTGCGAGCGCCGCCATGGCCGTGCAGCGCTACTTCAAGCTCGATGCGGTGATTCCTTGCCACTACGGAACGTTTCCCTTCCTCGACGCGACGCCGGATAAGTTTGTCGCCGCCATGAAGGGGCACGGCACCAAAGTCGTCGTGGCGGAGAAGGGCAAGCCGTTCAGCGTTTAGGTTCGCCGTCGGGCCTCTATGAAAAAGCAACGCCCGCCGGTGAGGCGGGCGTTGCTTGTCAATATTTGCGTCGCCTGTTCAGCGATCGGTGTGATCGGTCGCGATCCGGTCAATATCAGACCGCGTGATGCCGATGTCCGCGAGCTCGCGGTCGCTGAGATGCGAAAGCTCCCGCCTGACAGCGCCGTAGCGCTTCCACTCCTGGAAGAGGCGGGCAAGGGATGTGAACATGTTTCTCCAATCCTTTCCCCGGTAGTTCTCCGGCGTTCACCGGAATCGTAAGCGCAGATATATGAGGATGTGTGCGATGCACCATAGATTTTGGTGCAGTGCAGCTAAGAGCTGAACGCATGTCAGGCCATTGAAGCTTAATAGATATTTAACCAAATGCGCGCCAACGGCGACTTAAAGCGCGGGAAAGTTCTGCCGCCTTTATTGGCACTGCACAAGCCCGCGTTCGGCCATTGTGCGACCGTCGGCGCGCCAAACTTCCCCACCCATAGTGCTGCGGAGTTCGCGTCAGTCGGGGTCGTGTCTTAGTTGGGGTCGTGCCTTAGTCGGGGTTGTGTCATGGGGACCACTCAGGATCATCGAAGGTGCGCGGAAGAATGCGTAGCCATGGCGCAGGCTGCAGCCGATGATAACGGCAGGGCTTTGTGGCTGACGCTGGCGTTGTCGTGGGTCCGGCTTGCCGAGCATGTCGCTCGGGGCGTCGATTTACCGGGCCAGTCCGAGGGCGATAGTGAAGCCGGCGCGGTGGGCTCGACCGACTAGGGACGACGCAGCATAAGCCAGAGCTGGGATCTGAAAGCTCAACAGTGCTTGCGCGGAGCCACGCGGCGGAGATAAATCTCGTGCAGGGCGGTTAGCTCAGCTGGTAGAGCGTCTGCTTTACACGCAGGATGTCGGCGGTTCGAGTCCGTCACCGCCCACCAACTTTAGTTTCGCCGAGCCAAGCAACATACCGCGACAGTCGCCGTCGCCGCCCGTTAGCGGCAGGGGCGGTTCCACAATGCCTCAAGTGCCGTGAAAAACAGATGACGGACGGAAGGTGATTTCCTTCCGCCGTCGCCAGTCATCTGCTCTCGGTCGTCCGCTATCAAATGGCTTCCTTCAGCTCTTTCGACGCGCGGAACGCGACCTTCTTGCTTGCTTTGATTTGGATGGCTTCGCCGGTGGCCGGGTTGCGGCCCATTCGCGCGGCGCGCTTGCGCACCTGCAGGATTCCTAGCCCGCCGATGCGGATACGCTCGCCCTTTTTCAGATGCTTGACGATCTGGCCAACCAGACCGGCGAGAATCGCTTCTGACTGTTTTTTCGTAAGTTCATTGTCTTCGGCAAGGCTCGCCGCGAGATGCTTCAATGTAACCGTTGTGGCTGGTTTGGTCGCCATTAGACCCTCCTCGATGAAGCGATGACCGGCGAAAAGTGCCCGTCAACACGATGCAGTTAGACGATTCGATTTCGAATGACCACGCTTGTTTTGCCGATTCCACCGATGTTTTCGGGGATATCGCCGTATTGCACGCGCTCTGTGGCGCGTGCAAGGCGGCAGGAAAACGCCCGTTCCGTGCCGGAATCCTTGACTTGCGAAAGCGCGGGCCTTAATTGCGGACGCGCCCGCGGGGGCGTAGCTCAGTTGGTTAGAGCGTCGGCCTGTCACGCCGAAGGTCGCGGGTTCGAGTCCCGTCGCTCCCGCCACGATTTCAAGCACTTAGCTTCTTTCCGCCACCTCCGGATTGGTCGTTTTTAGGCGTGTTTATCCGCGGTACACGGAGGTACTTGTGCGTACGCGTTTGGTCGCGACAGCGCCGTCTTGCGCCTCTTTGTGCACTGCGCTAAGGGTCCAAGATTAGTTTCCCAGCGCGAATCCGCTTTAGATTTTGGGGCAAATCGGCGCGGTCCCGGCTTGCGCGGAACCGTCGCATGGGGGGCATGTTCCAACGGTAAGGAAAGGGCTGTCCATGATAGCCGGCCAGAGGGGCACCCGATGAGTTAGTCGCTTAATCAACTGTTGCTCGGCTATCTGCCGCTTGTGGTTTTTATCGGTGTAGCGGCGGTGATCGGATTGGCGCTTCTGCTGTCCGCCTTCGTTCTGGCTTACAAGCAACCCGACCCGGAAAAGCTCTCGGCTTACGAATGCGGCTTCAACGCCTTCGACGACGCGCGCATGAAATTCGATGTTCGCTTCTACCTGGTCGCCATTCTCTTCATCATTTTCGACCTCGAAGTGAGCTTCCTGTTTCCGTGGGCGGTGGCGTTCGGCAAGATCGGCCTGTTCGGATTCTGGTCGATGATGCTGTTCCTTGCCGTGCTGACAATTGGCTTTATCTATGAGTGGAAGAAGGGAGCGCTCGAATGGAGCTGAGCGAACCTCCGGTCCTCGCCCCGCGCCAGGCCTTGGTCGGCGCGCCGAACGCCAACGATCCGTTTTTCACCGGACTTAAGAGCGAATTGTCCGACAAGGGATTCCTGGTCGCTGCCGCCGACGACCTGATTGCTTGGGCGCGCGCCGGCTCGCTGATGTGGATGACCTTCGGGCTTGCTTGCTGCGCGGTCGAGATGATGCAGATGTCGATGCCGCGTTATGACGCCGAGCGCTTCGGTTTTGCGCCGCGCGCTTCACCGCGGCAATCGGACGTCATGATCGTGGCTGGCACGCTCACCAACAAAATGGCTCCGGCGCTGCGAAAAGTCTACGACCAGATGCCGGAGCCGCGCTACGTCATCTCCATGGGGTCGTGCGCGAACGGCGGCGGTTATTATCACTATTCCTACGCGGTGGTGCGCGGCTGCGATCGTATCGTGCCGGTCGATATCTACGTGCCGGGCTGTCCACCGACCGCCGAGGCGCTTCTGTATGGCGTGCTGCTCCTGCAAAAGAAAATTCGCCGCACCGCGACGATCGAGCGCTGAACATGGATGAGACGCTCGACACACTCGGCAAAATCGTAACCGAGGCGCTTAACCCTGCGGTCAAAGGTCATGCGCTTGCGAATCACGAACTGACGGTCGCGGCGCAGGCGTCCGATATCGTTGCGGTGATGCGCTTCCTGCGCGACGATCCGCGCTGCCTGTTCTGGAGTATTGTCGATGTGACCGCGGTCGACTGGCCGGGCCGCGAGCGGCGCTTCGATGTCGTCTATCACCTGCTTTCGCCCAAGCACAATGTGCGCATCCGGGTGAAAATCGAGACCGACGAGACGACACCGATCAGTTCGATCATCGATGTGTTTCCCGGCGCCGACTGGTTCGAGCGCGAAGTCTACGATCTCTACGGCGTCATGATTACCGGGCATCCGGATATGCGCCGGCTGCTCACCGACTACGGCTTCGACGGCCATCCGCTGCGCAAGGATTTTCCGCTGACCGGATTTGTCGAGGTGCGTTACGACGACGAACTCAAGCGGGTGGTCTATTCGCCGGTGCGACTGGCGCAGGAATTTCGCAACTTCGATTTTTTGTCGCCCTGGGAAGGCACCGATTATGTGCTGCCGGGCGATGAGAAGGCAGGCAAAATTGGCGGCCAGGGGTCTTGAGGGGTTCGCGACCATGAAGCCGACGCTCAAGCCCGGGCTCACTCATCGCGTCGCCTACAAGGTGGCAGAGGAAAAGACCGTTCCCTACACCTATCCGGAATTGGCCGAGATCGCGTCGATGCCGAAAGTGTTCGCCACCGGCTTCATGATCGTATTGATGGAATGGGCGTGCACCGACCTTATCAAACAGCATCTCGATCCCGGCGAAGGTAGCGTCGGCGTCCATGTCGATGTGAGCCACCTGGCGGCGACGCCGCCCGGCATGACGGTGACCGCGGAAGCCGAGTGCATCGAGGTCATCGGTCAGCGCGTCGCCTTCAAGGTGAAGGCGCATGACGGCATCGATCTCATCGGTGAAGGCCGCCACGAGCGCTTTATCGTTGCGTGGGACAAATTCAATGCGCGCGTCGCGGCGAAGGCCGCGCAATTCGCCCGGGTGGCGTGATGGCAGAAACCGGAACCGGTGAACGAAATTTCACCATCAACTTCGGGCCGCAACATCCGGCCGCGCATGGCGTGCTGCGGCTGATTCTCGAGCTTGACGGCGAAGTCGTCGAGCGCGTTGATCCGCACATCGGGCTGCTGCACCGCGGCACCGAGAAGCTGATCGAGCACAAGACCTATCTGCAAGCGATTCCGTATTTCGACCGGCTCGATTATGTGGCGCCGATCAATCAGGAGCACGCGTTCTGCCTCGCCGCGGAGAAGCTGCTCGAGGTCAAGGTGCCAAAGCGCGCCCAGGTGATCCGTGTGCTTTATTGCGAGATCGGACGGCTCCTCTCGCACCTCCTCAACGTCACGACGCAAGCGATGGACGTCGGTGCGCTCACCCCGCCGCTGTGGGGCTTTGAGGAGCGCGAGAAGCTGATGGGTTTCTACGAACGTGCTTCCGGTTCGCGAATGCACGCAGCCTATTTCCGCGTCGGCGGCGTGCATCAGGATCTGCCGCCGAAACTGATCGACGACATTTCAGCCTTTTGCGACCCGTTCCTGAAAGTGTGCGACGACCTCGAGGAATTGCTCACCGAGAACCGCATCTTCAAGCAGCGCAACGTCGATATCGGTGTCGTTAAGCTCAAAGACGCCTGGGCCTGGGGCTTTTCCGGGGTCATGGTGCGCGGCTCCGGCGCCGTGTGGGATTTGCGTAAGGCGCAGCCCTACGAGTGCTATTCCGAGCTCGATTTCGATATTCCCGTGGGCAAGAACGGCGATTGTTACGACCGCTATTGCATCCGCATGGAAGAGATGCGCCAGTCGGTTCGCATCATGAAGCAATGCGTGGAAAAATTGCACACGGCGGACGCGCAAGGCCCGGTCGTTGTCGAGGACAACAAGATCACGCCGCCGCGCCGCGGACAGATGAAGCGTTCCATGGAATCGCTCATCCATCACTTCAAGCTCTATACCGAGGGCTTCCACGTGCCGGCCGGCGAAGTCTATGCGGCGGTTGAGGCGCCCAAGGGCGAGTTCGGCGTCTATCTGATCGCCGACGGCAGCAACAAGCCGTACAAGTGCAAAATCCGCGCGCCGGGCTTCGCGCACCTGCAGGCAATGGACTTCCTTTGTCGCGGTCACATGCTGGCGGACGTCACCGCCATTCTCGGCTCAATCGACATTGTGTTTGGCGAGATTGACCGATGAGCGTGCGCCGCCTTGCTGAAAAGCAGCCGCCGAGCTTTGCCTTCACGGCGGACAATCTCGAATGGGCGAAAGCGCAGATCGCTAAGTATCCGGCGGGGCGGCAGCAATCCGCGGTGATTCCGCTGCTGTGGCGAGCGCAGGAGCAGTCGGGCGGCTGGCTGCCGCAGAAAGCGATCGAGGCGGTCGCCGAACTGCTTGGCATGGCGAAAATTCGCGTGCTCGAAGTCGCCACTTTCTACACCATGTTCAATCTTGCTCCGGTCGGTCGCTTCCACGTGCAGTTCTGCGGCACCACGCCGTGCTTGCTGCGCGGCGCTGACGAGCTGAAAAAAGTTCTGCATCGCGCGATCGGCCATGAAAACGAAGTAACCGCCGACGGCACGTTCTCCTGGGTCGAGGTCGAATGCTTGGGAGCGTGCGTCAATGCGCCGATGGTCCAAATCAATGCCGAATACTACGAGGATCTAACCGCGGACACGCTGACGCGGATCCTCAACGATCTGGCGGCGGGAAAGACACCAAAACCCGGTCCGCAAATTGATCGACAGAATTCCGCGCCGGTCGGCGGTGCCAACACGCTAACCGATCCCGCGATCTATAGGAGAACGACTCCATCGCAGGAAGCGGCGATGCCGAAGCCGCCGAGCACCGATTCGACCGGCCCACAACGCAACTAACGACACAGACAGCGATCAAATGCTCGCCGATAAGGACCGCATTTTCAAAAATCTCTATGGCCATCACGGTTGGGGCCTTGAAGGCGCGCGTGCGCGCGGCGGCTGGGATGGGACCAAGGCGATCCTGGAAAGGGGCCGCGACACGCTCGTCAACGAGATGAAAGCTTCGGGCCAGCGCGGCCGCGGCGGCGCCGGTTTCCCGACCGGGCTGAAATGGTCGTTCATGCCCAAGCAGTCAGACGGGCGGCCAAGCTATCTCGTGATTAATGCCGATGAATCAGAGCCTGGCACCTGCAAGGACCGCGAGGTCATGCGTCACGATCCGCATCTCCTGATCGAGGGGTGCCTGATCGCCGGCTGCGCCATGGGCGTGCACCATTGCTACATCTACATTCGCGGCGAATTTATCCGCGAGCGCGAGCGGCTGCAGGCCGCGGTCGATCAGGCCTACGATGCCAGGCTGATCGGCAAGAACAACATTCACGGCTACGACTTCGATATCGTCGTCCACCATGGCGCTGGCGCGTATATCTGCGGCGAGGAGACGGCTCTCTTGGAAAGCCTCGAGGGCAAAAAGGGAATGCCGCGGCTAAAGCCGCCGTTCCCGGCCAATATGGGCCTCTACGGCTGCCCGACCACCGTCAACAACGTCGAGACCATCGCGCAGGTGCCCGACATCTTGCGCCGTGGCGCCGCCTGGTTCGCCGGCATCGGTCGGGCCAACAACACCGGCACCAAGCTGTTCTGCATTTCCGGCCACGTCGAACGGCCGTGCAATGTCGAAGAGCAGATGGGAATTCCGCTGCGCGAACTGATCGAGAAGCATGCCGGCGGCGTCCGCGGCGGCTGGAACAATTTGCTTGCGGTCATTCCGGGCGGCTCGTCGATGCCGCTCGTGCCGGCGGGACCGGATCAGGCCGATACACTGCTGATGGATTTCGACGGCTGCCGCGACAAGAAATCGGCGCTCGGCACGGCGGCTGTCATCGTCATGGACAAGTCGGCCGATATCGTGCGCTCGATGGCGCGCATCTCCTATTTCTACAAGCACGAGAGCTGCGGCCAATGCACGCCCTGCCGCGAGGGCATGGGCTGGATGTGGCGCGTGCTGACGCGCATGGCTGAAGGCCGCGCATTCAAGCGCGAGATCGACATGCTGATGGAAGTGACGACTCAAATTGAGGGTCACACTATCTGCGCGTTCGGCGACGGCGCCGCCTGGCCGGTACAGGGGCTGCTGCGGCATTTCCGGCCGGAGATCGAGCGGCGTATTGACGAATACACCGCCAATCCCGACACCGACGGTGTGCTCGATCCGCCGGTGCCTGCGGCGGCGGAGTAGGACAAGAGTGCGATGAGCGACGGCCGACATCTCGCGCAGCTCAATATCGGGCGGTTCCGCTACCCGACCGACGATCCGCGCATGGCGGATTTCATGAACAATCTCGATCTCGTCAACGCGCTCGCCGAACGGAGCCAAGGCTTTGTCTGGCGGCTGAAGGACGCCAGCAACAATGCGACCGCCATCCGTCCGTTCGACGATCCGAACATGGCGGTCAACATGTCGGTCTGGGACAGTGTCGAGGCGCTGGAGCGGTTCGTCTGGCAGACCGTGCACAAGCGTTTTTATGGCCGGCGCCCGGAATGGTTCGACAAGATGGATGGGCCACATTTCGTGATGTGGTGGATTCCGGTCGGGCACGAGCCGACCATGGCCGAAGCGAAGGAGCGGCTCGCGCACCTGGCCGCGCACGGTCCATCAGACGAGGCATTCGGCTGGGAAAGCGTTCCTGCCGCGCAATTGTGGAAAACGGCGCAATGCGGCGCGCCGCACGGACAGGTGGCATGACCAAGCTCATCGTCGACGGCAGAGAGATCGACGTACCGCCGGAGTACACGCTCCTGCAAGCGTGCGAGGTCGCTGGTGCCGAGATTCCACGCTTCTGTTTTCAGGATCGGCTGTCGATCGCCGGCAATTGCCGGATGTGTCTCATCGAGGTTGCCGGGGTACCGAAGCCGCAAGCCTCTTGCGCGATGGGCGTCAAGGATTTGCAACCGAACAAGGACGGCTCGCCCAAGGTGCTCTCGACCCGTTCGCCGATGGTCCGCAAGGCGCGTGAAGGCGTGATGGAATTTTTGTTGATCAATCATCCGCTCGATTGCCCGATCTGTGACCAGGGCGGCGAATGCGACCTGCAGGACCAGGCCATGGCCTACGGCGTCGACCAAAGCCGCTACCGCGAGAACAAGCGCGCGGTTGAAGACAAATATCTCGGCGCTCTCGTTAAGACGTCGATGAACCGCTGCATTCAGTGCACGCGGTGCATTCGTTTCGCCACCGAGGTCGCCGGCGTCCCCGAGCTCGGCGCCATCGGGCGCGGCGAGGATATGGAGATTACCACTTATCTCGAAGAAGCGATGACGTCGGAGTTGCAGGGCAACGTCGTCGATCTCTGTCCGGTCGGCGCACTGACCTCGAAGCCTTATGAATTTTCGGCGCGACCCTGGGAGCTGAACAAGACCGAGTCGATCGACGTGATGGACGCGCTCGGCTCCGCCATCCGCATCGATACCCGCGGACGTGAGGTGATGCGCATCCTGCCGCGCACCAATGACGACGTGAACGAGGAGTGGATTTCGGACAAGACCCGCCACGTGGTCGACGGACTGCGCACGCAGCGGCTGGACCAGCCGTATGTGCGCGAGAACGGCCGCTTGCGTCCGGCAACTTGGACCGAAGCGTTCAGTGCGATTGCCAAAAAGCTCGCGGGCGCGAATGTCAAGCGAGTAGGGGCGCTGGTCGGCGATCTTACCGCCGTCGAGGAGACTTTCGCGCTGAAGGATTTGATGACGCGGCTTGGCGTCGCCAATCTCGACTGCAGGCAGGACGGCTCGGCGATCGATCCGAAATGGGGCCGCGCCGGCTATTTGTTCAACGCCACCATCGCCGGTATCGATATGGCGGATGCGCTCCTTCTTATCGGTGCCAACCCGCGCCGCGAGGCGGCGGTGCTCAACGCGCGTATCCGCAAGCGCTGGCGAATCGCCAAAAGCTTTTCAATTGGCCTTATCGGCGAAAAGGCCCTGCTGACCTATCCGTGTGATTATCTTGGCGCCGGCCCGGAAACGCTAGCCGCTATAACTCGGCACAGCTTTGCCGAGGCGTTCCGCAAGGCAGAACGCCCGCTTGTTCTCGTCGGGGCAGATGCTTTGGCGCGGCCGGACGGCGCGGCGGTTGCCTCGCTGGCGGCCAAGGCGGCGATCGATCTTGGCGCCGTCAAGGACGGCTGGAACGGCTTCAGCGTGCTCCATCACACGGCCTCGCGCGTGGGCGCGCTCGATCTCGGCTTTG
Source organism: uncultured Alphaproteobacteria bacterium (assembly GCA_963791955.1). Taxonomy (GTDB): domain Bacteria; phylum Pseudomonadota; class Alphaproteobacteria; order Rhizobiales; family Xanthobacteraceae; genus BOG-931. The sequence goes on along the minus strand of CAWBUO010000006.1, from coordinate 80,968 downwards.
TGCCGGGCGAGGGCGGTTTGAGCACGCGGCAGATGGCTGCAGCAGGCGCGCTCGATGTTCTGTTCCTACTCGGTGTTGACGAGATCGACATCGCCCCCGGCGCTTTCGTCATCTACGTCGGCACCCATGGCGATCGCGGCGCCGCGCGCGCCGACGTGGTGCTGCCGGGCGCCGCATATCCGGAAAAATCCGCGACTTATGTGAATACCGAAGGCCGGGTGCAGCTGGCGACGCGCGCCTCGTTCCCGCCCGGCGATGCGCGTGAGGATTGGGCGATCCTGCGCGCGCTGTCGGACGTGCTCGGCAAACGGCTGCCCTATGACTCCCTCGCTGCGCTTCGCCGCGCGCTGTACCAGGCTTATCCGCATTTGATGCGGATCGGACAAATCGCGCCGGGCAACGCTGCCGATGTGCATAAGCTCGCTGCGTTAGGTGGTTCAGCGGACAAGGCACCGTTCCAATCCAGCATCGCCGATTTCTATTTCACCAATCCGATCGCGCGCTGCTCGGCTGTGATGGCGGAGTGCTCTGCGATCGCGCACCAGCGCACCGTGCTGACGGCCGCGGAATAGGGCCTAGACGATGGAAGCGTTCTGGTCCGACTACATTTGGCCTTTGGTGATCATGGTCGCCGAGAGCTTGCTGCTGCTGGTGATTCTGCTGATCGCGATCGCTTACGTCCTGTTGGCCGACCGGAAAATCTGGGCGGCGGTGCAGATCAGGCGCGGGCCCAACGTGGTCGGACCATGGGGGCTGTTTCAGTCATTCGCCGACCTGTTGAAATTCGTGCTCAAGGAGCCGGTCATTCCGGCCGGCGCCAACAAAGGCGTGTTTCTGCTCGCGCCGCTCGTGACCTGCACGCTGGCGCTAGCCGCCTGGGCGGTGATTCCGGTGGGTGCGGGCATCGTCATCGCCAACATCAATGTCGGCGTCCTCTACATCTTCGCGATCTCCTCGCTGATGGTCTACGGCGTGATCATGGCCGGCTGGTCGTCGAATTCGAAATATCCGTTCCTCGCGGCGTTGCGCTCGGCGGCGCAAATGGTGTCGTACGAAGTCTCGATCGGATTTGTGATCATTACCGTGCTGCTCTGCGTCGGCTCGCTGAACCTCTCGGCCATCGTCGAGGCACAGCGCGATCATGGCCTTGCGACGCTGATCGGTCTGCCGTGGTTGACGGTGTTGAATTGGTATTGGCTGCCGCTACTGCCGATGTTCCTGATTTTCTTCGTCTCCGCACTCGCCGAGACCAACCGCCCGCCGTTCGATCTGGTCGAAGCGGAATCCGAACTGGTCGCCGGCTTCATGGTCGAATACGGCTCGACGCCATACATGATGTTCATGCTCGGCGAATACGTCGCCATTGCCACGATGTGCGCGATGGCGACGATCCTGTTCCTCGGCGGCTGGCTGCCGCCGTTCCCGGTCGCGCCGTTTACGTGGATACCAGGACTGGTCTGGTTCGTACTCAAGGCGACCTTCGTGTTCTTCATGTTTGCGATGGTGAAAGCGTTCGTGCCGCGCTATCGCTATGACCAGCTGATGCGGCTCGGCTGGAAAGTGTTTCTGCCGATCTCGCTCGCCATGGTCGCGATCGTCGCCGGCGTCCTTGAAGTCATCAGAGGCTGACATGAGCTTGGGTCAGGGCGCGCGTTCCATTTTCCTGCAGGAGTTCGTGCAGGCGATCTTTCTGTCGATGCGCTACTTCTTCAAGCCGAAGGCGACACTCAATTATCCGTTCGAGAAGGGATCCTTGTCGCCGCGTTTTCGCGGCGAGCATGCGCTGCGGCGCTACCCGAACGGCGAAGAGCGCTGCATCGCCTGCAAGCTGTGCGAGGCGATCTGTCCGGCGCAGGCGATCACCATCGAGGCCGGTCCGCGCAGAAACGACGGCACCCGCCGCACCACCCGCTACGATATCGACATGGTCAAATGTATCTATTGCGGGCTGTGCCAGGAGGCCTGTCCGGTCGACGCCATCGTCGAGGGGCCGAACTTCGAATATGCCACCGAAACGCGGGAGGAGCTTTACTACGACAAGGAGCGCCTGTTGGCGAACGGCGACCGTTGGGAGCATGAGCTCGCCAAGGCCATCGAACTCGATGCACCGTATCGGTGAGACGGCGCGGCCATGATCCTGCAAGCAATCTTCTTTTATCTCTTTGCCTGCGTCTGCATCGCTTCGGCGTTCATGGTCGTCGCCGCGCGAAATCCCGTGCATTCGGTACTGTTCCTCATTCTCGCCTTCGTCAATGCCGCCGGCCTGTTCGTGCTGCTGGGTGCGGAGTTCCTGGCGATGATCCTGATCGTCGTCTACGTCGGCGCCGTAGCGGTGCTGTTCCTGTTCGTGGTGATGATGCTCGACGTGGATTTTGCAGAGCTGCGCCACGGCGTGCTCAATTATCTGCCGGTCGGCGCCGCGGTCGGCATCATTTTGCTGATTGAGCTCCTGTTCGGCGTGATCGGCTGGGTGATTGCGCCGGGGCTGACCAAGACCATCACCGCGCCGATCGCAAGCGACATCAACAACACGCAGGCATTGGGCCTCGTGCTCTACACCCGCTACGTCTATTTCTTCGAGGCGGCCGGCGTAATCCTGCTCGTTGCCATGATCGGCGCCATCGTGCTCACGCTGCAGCACAAGCCTGACGCCAAGCGGCAGTCCATTGCGCAACAGCTGGCGCGGCGCCGGTCGAGTGCGATCGAGGTCGTGAAAGTGAAATCAGGGCAGGGGCTGCCATGATCATCGGGCTCGGACACTATCTCTCAGTCGGGGCGATCCTGTTTACCCTCGGCATTTTCGGCATTTTTCTCAACCGCAAGAACGTCATCGTCATTCTGATGTCGGTCGAACTCATCCTCCTTGCCGTCAACATCAACCTGGTCGCGTTCTCGGCCTTTCTCGGCGATATCGTCGGCCAGGTCTACGCGCTGATCGTGCTCACGGTCGCGGCGGCGGAGGCCGCGATCGGGCTCGCCATTCTGGTCGCCTATTACCGCAACCGCGGCTCGATCGCGGTTGAGGACGTAAATTTGATGAAAGGCTAAGGCGGCATGTACGAAGCGATCGTCCTGTTGCCGCTGATCGGCGCCATCATTGCCGGCGCCATCGCGCTGATCGGCGCGCGCAATCGCCATCCGGGCGAGGACCCGCCGCCTCCGCACGACGATCACGCCGCCCCGCTCGTGCCGGAGTACGAAACTCACGGCGCGCCTGATCCGAGAGCCGCGCACGCCGAAATCGGCCATTCGAGCCATGAGACGGAAGAGATCGTCGAGCCCGACGCCGGTTCGCGCGCCGCCGAACTGATTACAACGACGCTGTTGGGGATTTCGTGGGTTTTGTCGTGCCTGGCGTTCGTTGATGTCGGCCTGCGCGGACACGACGCGCGCGTTCCGCTGTTCAATTTCATCACTTCGGGGGATCTCAAAGTCGATTGGGCGCTCCGCATCGACCCGCTGACCGCGGTGATGCTGGTCGTGGTGACCACAGTTTCCGCGCTCGTGCATCTTTATTCGATCGGCTACATGGCCGACGATCCGCACAGGCCGAGGTTTTTCTCGTACTTGTCGTTCTTCACCTTCGCCATGCTGGTGTTGGTGACGGCCGACAATCTCGCCCAATTGTTCGTCGGCTGGGAAGGTGTCGGGCTCGCGAGCTATCTGCTGATCGGCTTCTGGTTCCACAAGCCGGAGGCCAATGCGGCCGCGATCAAGGCCTTTATCGTCAACCGGGTCGGCGACTTCGGTTTTTCGCTCGGCATTTTTGCCGTATTCCTGCTGACCGGCTCGATCAACTTCGACACCATCTTTGCCCAGGCGCCGGACCTGGTCGGCAAAAGCTTCCATTATCTGAGCTTTAACGTCGACGCGCTCACGCTGATCTGTCTGTTGTTGTTCATGGGCGCCATGGGCAAATCAGCGCAATTTTTGCTGCACACCTGGCTGCCCGACGCCATGGAAGGGCCGACGCCGGTGTCGGCGCTGATCCACGCTGCCACTATGGTGACTGCGGGCGTGTTTATGGTGGCGCGGTTGTCGCCGTTATTCGAGCTCGCGCCCGAGGCCAAGACGTTCGTGGTGTTTATCGGAGCCACCACGGCGATCTTCGCCGCGACGGTGGCCCTCGTGCAGAACGATATCAAACGGGTCGTCGCCTATTCCACCTGCTCGCAGCTTGGTTACATGTTTGTCGCCATGGGTTCCGGCGCCTATTCGATCGGCATGTTTCACCTGTTCACGCATGCTTTTTTCAAGGCGCTCCTGTTCCTCGGCTCCGGCTCCGTGATTGTTGCTATGCATCATGAGCAGGACATGCGCAAAATGGGCGGCCTGTGGCGCAAGATTCCTTTTACCTACGCGATGATGATCATCGGCACGCTGGCCCTGACCGGATTTCCGTTCACGGCCGGCTTCTTTTCCAAAGACGCGATCATCGAATCCGATGATGTCATTCAGGGGACCGTCGCAAGCTACGGGTTCATCATGACGGTCGCCGCGGCGGCACTGACCTCGTTCTATTCGTGGCGGCTGATCTTCAAGACCTTTCATGGCGAACCGCACGATCATCATCACTACGAGGCGGCGCACGAGAGCCCTTTGGTAATGCTTATTCCGCTTGCTGTTCTCGCATTCGGCTCGATCGCGGCAGGCTGGCTGTTCCTGCATATCTTTGAGGGGCATGGCGCCGAAGAATTTTTCCGCGAGTCGCTGAAATTCGGGCCGAACAACCATGTGCTGGAGCAGATCGAGCAACTGCCGCTCTACATCACGCTGGCGCCGACGGTGATGATGATCGGCGGCTTTCTGGTGGCGTGGCAGTTCTATATCCGCCGGCCGGATCTCCCCGTTGCGCTGGCGCGTGATCAGGGCGTGCTTTACCGCTTTCTGCTCAATGCCTGGTACTTCGACCGGGTCTACGATTTCATTTTCGTCCGCCCGGCGATGTGGATCGGGCGGCTGTTCTGGAAGGGTGGCGACGGTTTCGTCATCGATGGCTTCGGCCCTGACGGTGTCTCGGCGCGGGTGCTCGATGTCACCCGCAACGTGGTCCGCCTGCAAACCGGCTACCTCTACCACTATGCATTCGCCATGCTGATCGGCGTTGCCGCCTTCGTCACCTGGTTCATGTTTGCCGGGGGGCTGCACCCATGACCAGTTGGCCGATCCTGTCCGTCGTTACTTTCCTGCCGATCGTTGGCGCGGTGTTCATCGCGTTGTTGCGCGATGACGAAGCCGGTGCGGGCAATGCGCGCTGGGTGGCGCTGTGGACGACGCTGATCACGTTTGCGATCTCTCTCATCCTGGTCTGGCGCTTTGATTTGGGCTCGGCTGAATTCCAGTTCCTGGAAAAGGACCCGTGGCTCGGTGGCACTATCACTTACTCCATGGGCGTCGACGGCATCTCGCTGCCGTTCGTCATCCTCACCACGGCGCTGATGCCGATCACGATCCTGGCGAGCTGGACGTCGATCCAGAGCCGTGTGCGCGCGTACATGATCGCTTTTCTGGTCCTTGAGACTCTGATGGTCGGCACCTTCTGCGCACTCGACCTGGTGCTGTTCTACGTGTTCTTCGAGGGCGGCCTGATTCCGATGTTCCTGATTATTGGCGTGTGGGGCGGGCCGCGCCGGGTCTATGCGAGCTTCAAGTTCTTTCTCTACACATTCCTCGGCTCGGTGCTGATGCTGCTCGCCATCATGGCGATGTACTGGCAAGCCGGCACGACCGATATCCCGACGCTGCTGCATCACGCGTTCCCGCGCTCGCTGCAGACCTGGGCGTGGTTTGCGTTCCTCGCCTCATTCGCGGTCAAGATGCCGATGTGGCCGGTCCATACCTGGCTGCCCGATGCGCACGTCGAAGCGCCGACCGCGGGCTCGGTCATTCTCGCCGCGATCCTGTTGAAGATGGGCGGTTACGGCTTCCTGCGCTTCTCGCTGCCAATGTTCCCGCAGGCGTCGCTCGACCTTGCGCCGCTGATCTACGTGCTCTCAGTCGTCGCCATCATCTACACCTCCCTCGTTGCGCTGATGCAGGAGGATGTGAAGAAGCTCATCGCCTATTCGTCGGTGGCGCATATGGGCTTTGTCACCATGGGCCTGTTCGCGATGACGGCGCAGGGCGTTGCCGGCGGGATTTTTCAGATGATCTCCCACGGCATCGTCTCCGCGGCTTTGTTCCTTTGCGTCGGCGTTGTGTACGATCGGATGCACACCCGTGAGATCGCGGCGTATGGGGGGTTGGTCAACCGCATGCCGATCTATGCCTTCGCCTTTATGGTGTTCACGCTCGCCAATGTGGGACTGCCGGGCACGTCGGGATTCATCGGCGAATTCCTGACGCTTCTCGGTACCTTCCGGGTCAACAATTGGGTGGCGACTTTGGCGACGCTTGGCACCATCCTCTCGGCCGCCTACGCGCTGTGGCTTTATCGCAAGATGATCTTTGGCAGGCTCACCAAACCAAGCCTCTTCAATATCAAGGACATCGGCTGGCGCGAAATGGTGTTGCTGGCGCCGCTGGTGATCCTCACCATCGTGTTCGGGATCTACCCGAAACCCGTGCTCGATGTTTCGGCGGTCTCGGTGACCCAGCTGATCGACAATTTCCAGCATGCGGTGAGTAGCGTGCAATCGGCGGGACTCGCGAGGTAGGCGATGAACACGACTCTGACCATCACCGGGCTCGTTCCGCTGCTGCCGGAAATCGTGCTCGGCGTCGGCGCCTTGGCGCTGTTGATGCTCGGCGTCTACAGCAGCGAGCGTAACGTGGTTTTGATCGATGCCGCTTCGATCGTGCTGCTGGTCGCCGCCGGTGTGATTGTGGTCTTGCTGCCCGAGGGCAAGCTCGTCACCTTCGACGGCAGCTTCGTGGTCGACGGCTTTGCCCGGTTCCTGAAAATCCTCGCCATCCTCGGCTCGGCCGCCGCCATTTTGATGTCGATCGATTATGACAAGCGGCAAAAGCAGGAGCGGTTCGAATATTCCGTGCTGATCGTGCTGTCGACGCTCGGCATGCTGATGCTGATCTCGGCAGCCGATCTGATCGCGCTCTATCTCGGCCTCGAATTGATGAGCCTGCCGCTCTACGTGGTGGCGGCGAGCCACCGTACCTCGCTGCGCTCGACCGAAGCGGGTCTCAAATATTTCGTACTCGGTGCGCTGTCATCGGGAATGCTGCTTTACGGAGCTTCCCTGGTTTATGGCTTCACCGGCACGGTGAGTTTTGCCGGCATCGCCCATTCGGCAGCCGATGCCGGCTCCGGATTGATTTTCGGGCTGGTGTTTCTGTTCGCCGGCTTCTGCTTCAAGGTCTCAGCGGTTCCGTTCCATATGTGGACACCGGACGTCTATGAAGGCGCGCCCACGCCGGTGACGGCGTTTTTCGCCGCTGCGCCGAAGGTCGCGGGCATCGCGATGTTTGTTCGCGTTGCGGTCGCCGCCTTTCCCGGCATCACCGGTCAATGGCAGGAAATCGTCGCCTTTGTTTCGATTGCCTCGATGCTGCTCGGCTCGTTCGCTGCCATCGGCCAGCGCAACATCAAACGGCTGATGGCCTATTCCTCGATCGGCCATATGGGTTTCGCGCTGATCGGGCTTGCCGCCGGCACGTCGGAAGGCGTGCAGGGCGTGCTGGTCTACATGGCGATCTACCTGACCATGACGCTCGGCGTGTTCGCCGTGATCCTGTCGATGCGGCGTAGCGGCGGCATGGTGGAATTGATCGACCAGTTGGCGGGCCTTGCACGCACCAGCCCGACCATGGCGTTCTTTCTGGCAATGCTGTTGTTCTCGATGGCCGGCGTGCCGCCGCTCGCCGGCTTTTTCGCCAAGTTCTATGTCTTCCTCGCCGCCATCAAAGCCGGGCTTTACCTGCTCTCGGTGATCGGCGTGCTGGCGAGCGTGATCGGCGCCTATTATTATCTCGCAATCGTGAAGCTGATGTATTTCGATGAACCGGCCGAGGGCTTTGCCGGCATGCCGTACGAACTCAAAGTCGTGCTCGCGGTGTGCGGTCTGTTCAACATTTTGTTCTTCCTCTATCCGGGACCTCTGGTCGGCGTCGCCAGTGCCGCCGCCCATTCGCTGTTCTGATGCATCTTCACTCCGCGGCTGCGGCGGCGGGTTATCGCCTTCTCGATCACGAAACGGTAGCGTCGACCAACGCCGAAGCGCTCGGGCTGGCGCGAGGCGGCGAGCGCGGACCGCTCTGGATCACGGCGCAGCAGCAGACTGCCGGCCGCGGCCGGCGCGGCAATGCATGGAGCTCGCCGCCCGGCAATCTGTACGCCACGCTGCTGCTGCGCGATCCGGCGCCGGCTGAACACGCACCGGAATTGTCATTCGTTACGGCGCTTGCCTTGCATGATGCGATCGGTGAATGCGCGCCTGCGTTGCGCAACGCGCTCGCGTTGAAATGGCCCAATGATCTTCTTTTGGCGGGGGCCAAGGTTGCGGGCATCCTGATCGAAAGTGAGCGTGTCGACGAAGGTCTTACCGTCGTCATCGGCATCGGCGTGAACTGCGAGCACCACCCGGCGGACACGCCTTATCCGGCCACCAATCTGGCGCTGGCTGGCGCCAATATTTCGGCTGAAAGTCTGTTTGCAACGTTATCCGGCACGATGGTGGAACGTCTGACCCAATGGCATCACGGCTCCGGCTTTGCGGCAGTGCGCGCCGATTGGGTGGCACGCGCCGCCGGGATCGGCGGCAATATGCGGGTGCGGCTGCCTGATCGGGAACTTCTTGGCCGCGGCGAAACGCTCGATGACGAGGGCCGGCTGCTCCTGCGCCTAGCCGACGGCAGCGTGCAGGCTATCGCGGCCGGCGAGGTCTTCCCGCTGGCCGCCGCGCCCAGCCAAGAGCCCCCAACTGGACGTCACACCTGATGCCCGACAGCGAGCTTGTGTTCGCGCCACTCGGCGGCATTGGCGAGATCGGGATGAATCTCTCGATCTACGGCATCGGCGATGGACGGCGGCGCCAGTGGCTCATCGTCGACTGCGGCGTTTCTTTCGCCTCTGAGGAGCATCTGCCGGGCGTCGATCTGATTTTGCCGGATATCCGCTTTCTGATCGAGGAGCGCCGCAACCTCGTTGGTCTCGTGCTGACCCACGCCCACGAAGACCATATGGGCGCCCTCATGGACCTGTGGCCGCGCTTGAACGTGCCGCTCTATGCCTCGCCGTTCGCGGCGGCTTTGTTTGAAGCCCGCCGCCTGTCCGAGCCCGGCGCCCCCAAGATCCCGGTCAACGTGGTGCCGGTGGGCGGACACCTGGCGCTTGGGCCGTTTCAGATCGACTTCATCAATGTCGCCCATTCGATCCCGGAATCGAACGCACTGGCGATCCGCACGGCGCTCGGTACGGTGCTCCATACCGGCGACTGGAAGATCGATCCGACGCCGCTCATCGGCGCGCCGACCGATCAGGCTAAGCTTAGTGCACTCGGCGATGCCGGTGTACTGGCGCTGGTCGGCGATTCCACCAACGCGGTCCGCGACGGCCGTTCGCCGTCCGAAGCGGACGTAGCGAAAACCCTGGCCGAACTCATCCGCACCGCGCCGGCGCGGGTTGCAGTGACGACGTTCGCCTCCCACGTCGGGCGCCTGCGGGCGGTCGCTGATGCCGCGCGGCTGGCCGAGCGCGAGGTCGTGTTGGTCGGCCGCGCCATGGAGCGCGTGGTCCAGGTCGCGCGCGAGACCGGCTATTTCGACGGGGTGCAGGATTTCCGCCCGGCGGAAAGTTATGGGTACTTGCCTCCCGACAAGGTTCTCGCGCTTTGTACCGGCAGCCAGGGCGAACCGCGCGCAGCGCTGTCGCGCATTGCCGAAGACGAACACCCGGAGGTCACCTTGACGCGGGGGGACCGCGTGATCTTCTCCGCCCGCACTATCCCGGGCAACGAGAAGGCAGTGGCTCGCGTCATCAATGGCCTGGTCGGGCAGGGCGTCGAGGTCATCACCGACCGCAACCATTTGGTGCACGTTTCGGGGCATCCGCGACGCGACGAATTGCGCGATATGATCGGCTGGGTGCGGCCGCAAATCCTGATCCCCGCCCATGGCGAAGCGCTGCATTTGGCCGAACACGCCGCGCTCGCGCGCGCCGCCGGAGTTCCTCAAGTCCTGGTCTGCCGCAATGGCGATTTAGTGCGGCTCGCGCCGGGGCCTGCGGAAATCATCGATGAGGTGCCGTCTGGCCGGCTCTACAAGGACGGTGCGCTTCTTCTCAATGCGGAAGCGCGCACGGTGGCGGCGCGGCGGCGGCTGTCGTTCGCCGGTGTCGTCTCCGTTGTGCTTGCCTTAAGCGAAAAGGGTCAGCTCATGGCCGATCCGGAGATTGAACTGATCGGCATTCCGGAGACTGACGCCGGCGGCCGGCCCATGTCAGAGATTGCCCGCGAGGCTGTCGAAGCAGCATTTGCCGCGCTGCCGAAACCGCGGCTGCGCGATCCCGACGAGGTTTCCGAGGCGGTCCGGCACGCGGTCCGGTCCGCTATTGCGGAGCGATGGAACAAAAAGCCGATCTGCCATGTCCACGTCCTCGTGGTGTAGAATGCGTTGGGGCAGCAAGGAGACCCAAGCATGATCGGCAGGCTCAACCATGTTGCCATCGCCGTGCGCGATATCAACAAGGCGGCCGCGGTGTACCGCGACGTTCTCGGCGCTGAGGTTTCCGCCGCCGTTCCGCAACCGGACCATGGCGTGACGACGGTGTTTATCACCCTGCCGAATACCAAGATCGAGTTGCTCGAACCGCTTGGCGAGAAGTCGCCGATTGCAAAATTTCTTGAGCGCAGTCCCGACGGCGGCATGCATCACGTCTGCTACGAGGTCGACGACATCCGTGCCGCGCGCGACACGCTCAAGGCTTCGGGCGCGCGCGTGCTTGGCGACGGCGAGCCCCGCACTGGTGCCCACGGCAAGCCGGTGCTGTTCCTGCATCCGAAGGATTTTTCCGGCACGCTCGTCGAACTGGAACAGCGCTGAGATGCCGGTCACGACAGCGATCGCCACCTTTTTCCTGATCTGGTGGGTGGTGCTGTTCGCGGTGCTGCCGTGGGGTGTTCGCAGCCAGCACGAGGGCGGGGAGGTCGTTCCCGGCACCGACCCTGGCGCCCCCACCATTCCCCGTCTGGGCCGAAAGCTTATTTGGACGACGATCGTGTCGGCGGTGATCTTCGCTGCCTTTTATGCGGTCTACGTCAATCAGCTGGTAACCATCGAAGGACTCGTGCGTCCATTCGGAATGCGCTGACCGGCAACGCCCAAAAAAATAGCAGGGCCAAAGCCCTGCCTAAAAATGCTCACCCGGTTTTCGATCCGCGCCTTGGCTGTCGCAATTTTGTGCTGTTCAGCGTGGCGGCAGCGTTGAACTCGCGCCCTCGGACCATCCTCCCTAGACTTGGACCACCGCAGCTTGGACCGCTGCGGATTTCGACGATAGCAGATTTGGACGATTGTAGATTTGGACCGCCATCCCGCACGCCAAGAGCTTCTGTGTAGCGTTGGGATTGCCAGATCGTCGTAGCCTATCTTTTGTCCAATGTCATCATCTTACCGGCAGTCCCTGATAAAAAAATTTAGTCCCTTGCCTAATTATGGGAGGCGATGCTCCGCCGAACGGCCCTCTTGTAATTCCAGCACCGTTGGTACAACGACATTTCATGCGCCTTTCCCGATACTTCCTGCCCATCCTGCGTGAAACCCCGAAAGAAGCGGACATCGTCTCGCACCGCTTGATGCTGCGGGCCGGCATGATCCGCCAGGAGGCGGCCGGCATTTATGCCTTCCTGCCGCTGGGGCTGCGCGTGCTCGATAAGGTGTGCCGGATCGTGCGCGAGGAGCAAAACCGCTCCGGCGCCATCGAATTGCTGATGCCGACGATCCAGTCAGCGGAGCTCTGGCGTGAGAGCGGCCGTTACGACGCCTACGGCAAGGAAATGCTGCGCATCACCGATCGCCATGAGCGCGAGATGCTCTACGGCCCGACCAATGAGGAGATGATCACCGAAATCTTCCGCGCTTATGTGCGGTCCTACAAGAGCTTGCCGCTCAATCTTTATCATTTGCAGTGGAAGTTTCGCGACGAGGTGCGGCCGCGTTTTGGACTGATGCGCGGGCGCGAGTTCCTGATGAAGGACGCCTATTCGTTCGACCTGGATTTTGCCGGCGCCAAGCACGCCTACAACCGGATGTTCGTTGCTTATCTGCGCACCTTCGCGCGGATGGGGTTACAGTCAATCCCGATGGTGGCGGAGAGCGGGCCGATCGGCGGCAATCTCTCGCACGAATTTATCGTGCTTGCTGACACCGGCGAAAGCGAGGTGTTTTGCCACCGCGACTACCTCGATTTCAAAGTTCCGGGACAGGATGTGGACTTCGACAACGTGCCGGGCCTCCAAGCCGTTGTAGACAAATGGACCGAACTCTATGCGGCGACCTCCGACAAGCACGACGCCGCAGCGTTTGCGAATTTGCCGCCGGAAAAGCAGATTTCGGCCCGCGGCATCGAAGTCGGCCAGGTGTTCTATTTCGGCACCAAATATTCCGAGCCGATGAAGGCGCTGGTCACCGGTCCTGATGGCGCTGAGCGAGCGGTGCATATGGGCTCTTACGGTATCGGGCCAACGCGACTGGTCGCCGCCTTGATCGAGGTGTTCCACGATGATGCCGGGATCAAATGGCCGGAGGCGGTCGCCCCCTTCACCGCCGCGATCCTCAACCTCAAGCAGGGGGCAAGCGAAACCGATGCGGCCTGCGAACAGCTTTATGCCGCGCTGACCGCAAAAGGCATCGATACCCTCTACGACGATCTCGACGAGCGTCCGGGCGCGAAATTCGCAACGGCCGATCTGATCGGTATCCCTTGGCAAATCCTGATCGGGCCGCGCGGCCTCGCCGAAGGCAAGGTCGAAGTAAAGCGCCGCTCCGACGGCTCGCGGGAACTTATGACACCCGCGGACGCAGTGGCCCGGCTTACTGCCTGAAGCTGTGCGCGGTTGCGGCGCGGGGCAATGTTTCGAGGCTTGAATCCGCCAGCATTAAGTTTCGGCTTGATTGCATTGGCGGATTCGGCGTTTTCCCAGTTTTTTTCCCACTTTTCCCGATCGCCATTTTAGGTCGGGTACGACCATGCCGCCGCTGACGTCGGCGCAATCCGCCTTCGCGGCGGTAATGTTTGCGATCGGCTTGGGGCTGTTTGCGAACCTGATCCTGGCGCCGGCGCCGCCGGTGCCGGTGGCGCTGGCGTCAGCGTCGAAGGATCAGGGGCGGGTCGCGGCTAAGGGCGATCTGCAAGGGAGGCCGACGCAGGTTACGCGGTTGGAGCCCGAGCCGATCGCGACGCCAGCAGTTCCGCCAATTCCTGACCTGGTGACGACGTCAGAGGATCAAGATCGAGACCCACAACGGCCACAGCTGGCATTGCGTCTTCAGCCGACGGTAGGGCCTCGCGGCCAATTTGGGGCTGGCCGTTTTGCGTCGTTCATCAAGCGTTCAGGCCGACGCGCCTCCAAAAGGAGGCTGTTCGCCACACTAGCGGCACTAATCTTGATATTCGTAGTCGGGATGTTGGCAGACGCGAAAGCGACCGTTGGCAGTCGTGAGGATGGCGTGCCCTTCGGCTGCCTCCAGCACTCGGCAAAATCCTGTAATGCGTATCCCTTGGGGGGTGTGACCGTAACTTATCCAGCCAACGCAATAAAGTTGCGATTCCTTGTTGGAGGCTTGCTCGTTCCTGTGCGTCAAAATGCGGCCAGTATTAAGAGCGGGAAGAGTACAATTAATGCCAAGCAGCGGGGTGCCCCCGAGCAACAGAGCAGCGTCATGCTCGGATCGGCAGGCAGCAGGCGTTCATTTCCTACAACGTGGCATCGGATTCCGATCTGCCCAAGCGTCCCGATGGCTGTTCCTACATTGACGCACATCAGGTTTACCGTGATCGGCTCATTTTCCAAAAAAATGTCACTACCGAGCCAAAGATGCTTCACGCGAATTTTAGGTCGGTGGGTAGAGAGAAATTCAGCGCGAGCAAGCCTGATCTGAATGACGGTCCCAGCACCAAGCCCGACTGTAGCGATAGCTAGAATAGCGGTGAACCAAGCGAGCACCTCCGTGTAGTACGCAACAATCTCCGCGGACACATCTGGGCGCTTTTATTTTCGGGTGCCTTGGTGCGTGTGTGTGCGTGGAAGGCGTGTGGAGGCTGTGCCGATGACCAGCCTATCAGCGCAGCAAAACCAATTAGAATCGCAAGAGCAGCTGCTACCCATCCTGCTTTTGGTATTCGGGCTAACATCCGCCGATCGCCTTTTCCTAGTAGTGGCGGTTTGCTGACCTTCGCAGCTCCCAGCCTGGGCCGCCAGTAAAAGCCGTACAATTCACGACATGCAGAATGTGACCGAAAATGTCTCTGTATCCGGTTACATAGAAGAAACTAATGGTGTGGCCAGTAATGATGTCTTGTCTGGTCGGCAATTTCCATTTGGACAACTCTTCGGCGGGGATTCCGTCTGGAATTTGTGGCAACGCGCCAAATCGACGGGAAACATGCTGCGGCGCGTCTTTGGGATCAATGGTGATGCCCATTTCGCTGGGGGTACTCGGTCCCCCAAACCCTATTTGGTTTTGGCTAATTTGATGGAGGATCGTGAACTTTTGCTGTTCTGGAGTGAGTTTCCCTCGGAGTTAACCCACATATAACCCGGTTCGGCAGTCACCTGATCAGCACGAGTTCGCCCTGTATTGAGGACATCGTAACTGAATATGATTTCATCCGGGAAACCTGCCACGTCGAGATTTTGAATAGTGATCGACGCGGCTTCTTAATCTCGGCATCATTCTTTGCCGCTGCATTACTTTCAACTGGCCATTGGCAACGATGAAGCCAAATATTCCAACTACCAAGATTGCTCCAGTAAAGGCGGCCATTACTATCGTGGCCCACGCGGTACGGCGACTGGAGCGATCCTGGGAGTCTGATATTTATCTTCGGAATTGTTATTTTGAGAGTTGCTTATTATTTCATAGACAAGCCCGACAATCAGCGGAAACCATTGTACGCTCTTGTGTCGGACTCTTTGGATTTGCCGTTGTCGTTCAAGCTACTATTCTCTTTTTTTGCCACCGATCGGTCTAGCATCCATTGATTGCCGTCCCGAAAATGTCAGCATTTCCTCGATTAGTATATCGGAACTGAAACTCGGCAACATAGAGCGGAAGGTATTTTTTGCTCATGGTGTGGAAGGTGCCGATCACACCGCGTTTGAAGATCGACCAGAAGCCTTCGATCGTCTTTGTATGGATTGCGCCAACAACGTAGTCGCCACGCGCATGGTCGATAGTCACGTGCTGGGGAAATTCCTTATTGAGGTGCTTGTAGCCAACCCATGGTCGGTAATCAGCAAACTAACCCTTGTGCGAAACGGCTTCATTCACCAAACCTTCGGTAATGTGCGAGAAGCTAGTCGGCTTGCCGCAAGCATAGCATTGCCAGTGCCATGGATTGCCCTTCAATTCGGTGGCTCTGTAGTGCCACAGCGCGGGCAATGGACGCCATTGGGCCATCGCTTGCCGACAAGGTACGCGCAACAAGCTTCCTCATCGGGGAACATAGCCTCGAATTGCTTTACCGTAAGCTGGTGGATTTGCTTGGGCTGCTTGGCGCGGGCCATAGGAATAGCTCCCTTTCGACAGTAGGAGTATCCCATGCCTGAACCAATTAAGTCACATCCGGGAACATGCCCCAAATTAGACGCTACCGATTTTCGAGGTAGTTGCAGATCGAGTTGAAATGCGGGACCGACAATGCGAATAAGAAGCTAACAAAGGGAGCAAATCGTTGGCTAAAGCAGAAGGCCAAGCATTTCTTGGCGTAGCGCAAGTGGAGAAATGCGCGATGAACACGCTCAATTATGGCGACAAGCTGGACATTCTCTAGCAGGTACTCAACGTCGGTGATGTCCGTAGCGCCTCGCCGCTTATGGTCGGGTACTTCATTTATTTCAATCGCGTAGGGTTCTTTGCCCTCGGGCTTGAGTCCCTCAATGTCGAGAAGCAGCAATTGCGCGCCGACAATGGGCGACTTCACATAGGTCGTGGCGATGAGCTTCTTAATTCCGAGCGTGTTGAAATTGAGAGCGAAATATTTGAAGAAATTGCTTTCATAAGAGTCATCGCAATTACAGAGGATCGTTTTGCCGCGCAGTTGTGCCTTGTAATATTTTAGCTCATTACTGATGTCGGCAAGCTGCGTGTAAAATGTATCGCTCCGGCAAGGGCCGCCTTGCGGGTATGGTAGAGGAGTGAAGACATAGGCGTATGATGACCATACGCCTATTTCGATGGTTTCCCACTGGAAGTTATCTCGACGGGCGCTCGACGCCGTTGGACGTTAGAAGAAAAGCAGCGGATTGTTGCCGAGAGCTATGGCGGGCCACGCTTGGCGTCGGTAACGGCGCGGCGCAACGGGTTGTCTTCGAGCCAATTGTTCACGTGGCGCCGGTTGGCGCGCGAAGGCCGGCTGAGCGGGATGCCGTGCCGGCGCTTGTTCCTGTGGAGATCGCCGCTACGCCAGCTCCGGTATCGACGTGCGCGCCGCCGCCACCGTCTTCGGCTTCTGCGGAGCGCGCAAGAGCCAGAATATCGAGATCGAGCTTGGCGACTGTTGCGTGCGGGTTGACCGTGACGTGGACAGCGAGGCGCTGCAGCGGGTCCTTGAGCTTTTGAGACGGCGATGATCCCGATCCCGAGCGGCGTCAGGATCTGGATTGCCACTGGCCACACCGACATGCGCCGTGGCATGCAAAGCTTGGCCCTTACGGTTCAAGAGAGCTTGAAGCGCGATCCCCACGCCGGCGATCTCTACATCTTCCGGGGCCGCCGCGGCGATCTGGTCAATTGTTGGCATGACGGCATCGGGCTGTCGCTCTATGCCAAGCGTCTGGACCGCGGCAAGTTCATCTGGCCCGCGGCGTCGGATGGCGCGGTGTCGATCTTGGCGGCGCAGATGGCCTATATGCTCGAGGGCATCGACTGGAGGAATCCACAATTGACCTGGCGACCACTGAGCGCGCGCTGAGCAAAGAAAAATTTGCGCTTGTTCGCGTTTTGTGGAGTCCCAACGCATCCAACCTGTGATTCACTGCGTCGCATGGATGTTGATCGCGACGCGATTCCCGATGACGTTGCCGAGCTGAAAGAGGCGTTGGCGGTTGAACGCGCGAAGGCTTTGCAGATCGCGGCCGAACTCGCGGTCGCTCGCGCGAAAGCGTCGGAAGACGAGGCGCTGATCGCCCAGCAGAAGCTTAGGATTGCCAAGCTTGAACGCCAAATCTACGGGCAGCGGTCGGAGCGTTCGTCGCGGCTGATCGAGCAGTTGGCGCTGACATTTGAAGAGTTGGAAGCCGCCGCGACTGAAGACGAACTGACGGCGGAACGCGCTGTCGCCAAGACGACGACCGTGCGCGGATTTACGCGCAAGCGCGGCGAGCGCCAGACCTTCCCCGAGCATCTGCCACGCGAGCGGGTGGTGATCGACCCGCCGACGGCTTGCGAGTGCTGCGGCAGCAACCGCCTGCGCAATCTTGGCGAGGACGTGACGCGGACACTGGAAGTGATACCGCGTCAGTGGAAGGTGATCGAGACGGTACGGGAGAAGTTCTCCTGCCGTGACTGCGAGAAGATCAGCCAGGCGCCGGCGCCGTTCCATGCCATCGCACGGTGATGGGCCTGGCCAAGCCTCTTGGCCATGATCATGTTCTAGAAGTTCGGCCAGCATCAGCCGCTGAACCGCCAGGCCTAACGCTACGCTCTGGAAGGCGTGCCGATCGCGCTGTCGACCATGGCAGACGCGGTGCGATCGGTCTATGCGTCGCTGGATCCCCTCCTGCGCCTGGTGGAGGCCCATGTCATGGCAGCCGAGCGGCTTCATGCCGACGACACGACCGTGCCGGTGCTGGCCAGGGGAAAGACCAACACGGGGCGATGCTGGATATACGTGCGAGACGACAAGCCGTTTGGTGTGGCCGTACCGCCGTCGGCGATGTTCTACTACTCGCGTGACCGCAAGGGCGAGCATCCCCAGGCGCATCTGGCCCGCTATGCCGGCATCCTGCAGGCCGACGCTTATGACGGTTACAATCAGCTCTATCTGGCTGGGCGCCAACCCGGGCCGATCCAGGAAGCCGCGTGCTGGGCACATGGGCGGCGTCCGTTCTTTGCCATGGCCGATATTGAAGAAAATGCGCGGCGCAAGGCCGTCGGCAAAAAGGAAATCGCGCTCTCTCCGATCGCGATCGAGGTCGTCCGTCGCATCGATGCGCTGTTCGAGATCGAGCGCTCCATCAATGGCAAAAGTGCGCAGGAGCGTTTGGAGGTTCGGCGGACACTGAGCCGGCCCATCATTGAAAGTCTTCAGGTCTACATGCGGGAGCAGGCCGCCAAGCTCTCTCGTGGGCACGACCTGGCCAAAGCATTCAACTATATCCTGAAACGATGGGCGAGCTTCACTCTGTTCCTTGCGGACGGGCGCGTGTGTCTCTCCAATAACGCCGCCGAAAGAGGGCTAAGAGGCATAGCTCTTGGAAGAAAATCCTGGCTCTTCTGTGGATCTGATCGTGGCGGACGACGTGCCGCGGCCATGTATAGCCTGATCGTCACCGCCAAGATGAATGACGTCGATCCGCAGGCCTGGCTGGCCGATGTCCTCGCACGCATCGCCGCCCATCCGGTTCATCGGCTGGACGAGCTGCTGCCATGGAATTGGACGGCGCCGGCTTCAGCGATCTGCGCTCGAGCGGCGTGACATGCACATCAACAAGGTCCATCACGTCACCACGATCAATCGCGTCGCTGATGACCTCGACGAAAATGAGGACTGGCTGCGGGACGTCGCGAATGAAATGGACGCCGAGGATGGCCTCATCTGGGTCCACGGCGTTGGAGAAGATGGCGTCATGGCATTCACAGACTTCGGCATCGAGACCCTGATGGAGCTCATCAGGATGCACAAGGAAAACCCAAAGCTCCTCAGGCGCTAAGATCAGCAGTCCGATCCGTCCGCGGTCTACGCCGGATGGTTACTGTAAAATTCGTCCTGCTTGCCGCTCTTTGCCTTAGACAGTTCGCGATACCGCGCAGATTTGCTGCTTACTGCCTGCTGTTTACTGTGCATTATGAAATCACTCTCTGGACGTGCTCCCAGCCTTTGTCAGGTGGAGGCACCTTTTTAAGGAGAGCAATCAAAAGCTGGTCTAATCCCAGCCCGGTCCAAATCGCGTGCTCTGTTTTCGTACACGTTCGCGATGAACGTGTCGCTAATCTATGACGCCGACGGCGAGCCGGTGGAAATGAAAATCGAGCTAGAAAAAGACGAGGCCGCCAAGTGAGGCGGCCTATGGAAGATAGTTGCGCTCACCGCCGTAATGAACGTCCATATTCCGTCTAAAGTGTTCAGAGACGGAATTATCTCAACATTGCCCGGTACGTATCCATCACCGGAGACTGATTGCACCATTAGCCAGCCACGCACGCCGCGAGGCGCATATTGTCTCTCAATCTCGCAGAACTGCTCAAAGTTCAGAGTGAAGGGTATGCCCCGCCGTCTGCAATAGCTTCTCTTTCGACGGTATCGTTCAAGCCTGTCAGTCATAACGCTCCCCGCAAATTAGGACAGCTAGGAAATTAAATTAGGACAAGATCGTCTGAATTAGGACAGCACCCGAAGTGAGGTGCTGTCCTAAATGACCGCTAGTGTCCTAAGTCCGGGGTCCGAGTGTCCTAAGTCCGCTAGCCCTAGCGGATTGACTTCCGTTCCCTATCTGTTCACGGTAAGGAATGAGCCAGCGCCGATACCCGCCGCCTTGGCGGATCGAAGAAAACCGCGAGTCCTATGTCATTTATGGACGCTCGCGGCCAGCGGTTGGCCCACGTCTATTTCGAGGACTAACCGCAGCGACAAATGAGCATGCAGCGATCGGCAGGGGCGAGGCTTGGCAGCTCGCGCGCGCCATTACGCGCATACCGGCGTTATTGAACCGGGATTGATCGGCGACCGGAGCTACACCGAGGCTATGAATAGCGTGTATATCGTATTGGCCTTAGCCATTAGTTGTGCGATTCTCCCGCTTTGTATCCTGGAGTGGTGTAGCATGCCGTTGAGTGAGCATGAGCGCCAAGTGCTCTTGTTCAACCTGCATGTGGCGGTCATTCCCGACGAGGCGGCGTACAGCGTAAGCTTTAACGTAACCGACACAATCAAGTTACTGAAAGAGATATTCGACGCCGGTAACGCTTATATGAAGGTCGGCGAATACGTCGCCGAACCTGAGGACGTATTGCCGAAATCAGCCGCTGAAGAAGCGTCCGGCGCCGAGGATGATGTCGTTGAAGGCGAAAACATCATTCGAATAAGGGACATGACAATCGAGGATGACGGCATCGTAACCATTCTTTTCCATCATGGCGATGCGCGCGCAACCGATCCGGCACTTATGGAAATCGACAGCGGTGATGTACGTACAGCGGTAAAGCAGCCGAATGAGGTGGTCGCTTATGCCGCTCACTTGATGATCTCTACTTAGAAATATGTGTCGGCGACCGGGCAGTGCCGCGCGCTTTTAGAACGTGTCCCAAATCTGGGGCGAGGCACGGTCATGGCCTTTTTGAATCGTTTGTTACGAAATTATTCGGCTGAGGTTCAGCTTGGCTACCAAGATAAAGATAAACGATGGAAACGATGTCATCCAAAACTGCTTGCTCAGGCGCAGTTGTCCCATCGCCTCAAATCTGACTTGCAAGACGGAAAGCTGAGCCGAATTGAATTTGTTACCCGCAAGGTTGCTGGTGGATTTGAAGAAAAGAACCGTGTTCTCCCCATCAACCAAATCCTGGTTCACAAGGTCGTAGACGCGCCTACCGGAAACGCGGCGATGGATTTGCTGCGACGGGCAAAAGCCTGGGGGCATGAACATAACTACGAAGAAATGCAGATACGTTTCCGCGGCGTATCAGATAGGCGGTCGGCATCACCTCGGTTTGCAACCGATCTTCAAGACGCGGAAGATGCGGTTTATTCGCGTCTTGAACAATTGACAGGCTTTAAAACTACGCTTGAGCAATGCCCCAAAACTCCCGTCTCGGAAATCAAAAATAAAATGTCCGCCATGTTTGCAGTTGGAGGATTGTGTAAATGATCCGAAGATTGGCAAAAGGCTAATCCCCCGCATGGCGCCGATTGGCTGCGCCTGTCAGATACCTCGCGATCAAACACGAGATTAAGCCTCGTTACGATTGGCTATGGCCGATATCGCTTACCGTGATAACGATGTTGATCTTTTGGCTGCTGCCGGTCCGGCCTGCATTACTTGGTGACACAGGAGTGTTAAAGGGCGTAAGCGAATTTATCGCGCTTCTCGCCGCGTTCTTTGTTGTGGCGCTTGCTGCGGTAGCGACGTTCGAAAGCGCTGCATTAGATCGCGAGATGCATGGAACAACGCCTACGCTTTATGGCCGTAAGCTCACGCGCCGGCAATTCGTCTCTTATTTGTTTGTGTATCTGGCCGTCCTCTCGTTTGCATTGTACCTCGCAATTGTAACCGCTGATATTATTGCGCCATCATTGCGTACCGTAGCAGCGTCGAATGTGCTGTGGTGGACAAAGGCTGTCAGCGGCGCGCTATTCACGTTCGCGTTTTGGAATATGATTGTAACAACGCTCTTAGGAATTTATTTCTTGGTCGAGCGCGTTAATGTGGACTACTCAGCTCTAGATGGCCCGAAGCCGTCGCCGCGCGCTAGTACTGACTCCAATCGGCGCGCGGCCTAATCGTCTAGATATCCGCCAAGACTATCTGCTCACGCCCCATTGCGACCAGCGACGCAAAAAAAATGCGCCGCCCGCTCTGCCCATTCCTGTTCCGTTTTCGCATAAGCCATGCGTTCCTCGCATATCGGTTCCGGATACGCGGCGCTTCACGCGGCTGACAAACGGCTTCAGCAAAAAACTAGACAATCATTGCGCGGCCGTGAGCCTCTATGTCGCCCACTACAATCTGTGCCGCGTTCACGAAAGCCTGCGGACCACGCCAGCCGTTACAGCTTGGAATTACCGATCGTGTGTGGTCGCTTGGCGATTTGATCGATGGCGGCCTTGGCTGTTGCTACGCCGGACCCGACCGAAACTGCCCCGGATCGTCTGCGAAAATTCCTGGTAATAGAAGGAGGAAAGGAATAACTCTGTGATTTCAATATTTTGTTGCGTCGGATACTGATTTTGTCAGTTTCACCTTCAGATGATTCTGAGGGGATCAGATGCCAGACGCAACATACAATCTTAACGGCGGCTTCAAGCCGACCATGAAGCGGTTCGCCGACCTCGATGCCCTGATTTTTTCCCGACGCCACGATGAGCGACGTTCGCGCTAATCGAGAACGAAAAATTTGTCGGAGACATTTGGGAATGCGCTTGCGGAGACTGCACCATGTCTCTCGTCCTCGAAGAAACGAGTTGTGCGGTTCCTAGCTCTGACCTGTATCAGCGCAGCTACGGCGAGCCTGTACACTACTTTCTCGCCCCACAGCGATCAGCCGATAACATTGTGACAAATCCGCCGTACAATTGTGCTGAAGGTTTTGTGGCGAGTGGCGTCAAGCAGGCGCATCGCAAATTCGCACTGCTTCTCAGGCTCGCGTTTCTCGAAGGCGCAAACCTAGCCAATACGATCTTCGCGCGCATTCCGCCTGCGCGCGTGTGGGTGTTTAGCGAGAGTATTACCTTCTACCCGAAGGGTGCAGTCGTGAAGGGGACTGTAACTACTGCTTATGCTTGTTTTGTCTCTGACAAAGATGCTCCCGGTAACACCGAGCTTAAGTGGTTTAAGCCTTTGTACCCGCGTTACTCTTAGACCTTTACCTTGGCGAGCGCCAAGCCGCCTTTGATCGCGATCAGCTTGCCATCATCGATGGCGTTGCCTGGCTAGTGCTGATGCGACGTGATGTTTCTCACCTGTTGCTCCCAAGAGCTTCGCCTGGTCGCGTGAGCGACGGAGCCAAGTCCTCAGCCTACAGAGTGACCCTCTTTGGAATTTCTGCAATGAGTTCGGCGATCGACGCTGACCCACCAAGAGTATCCTCAAGGATTTCAACGACAATATCTGCGATTTCAGCTTCCGTTATACGGGCCATTTGGCTTCGTTCCTAATGGAAAGCCCCCAGACCCGCGCGCCTAAAACACGTCTTAAGACACAAATCAAGATGGTAAATTCAACCTAAAATTACTTCAAGGCCTAGTGTCCTAAGTGAGAGAACAGAGTGTCCTAAATGCCCCGAGTTAGACAGCACCCGAAGTGATGAGGGACGAACAAAGAACCGACTGACAACAGATGCGAACGCATGTGGGAAAAAGAGTGGAAAAAATGCGAAAACCTCACGATTTCAATGGCTAACTTGTTTCCGCCAGAATCATGTGAAACTTCGGTCCCTCACGGGGACCACAACTTGATGCGAGAGCCGACCGGCACTCATCCCTTCGCGCCGTTCGAGTGGATGCTGTCACTGCGCTACCTGCGTGCGCGGCGTAAGGAAGGATTCATCTCGGTCATTGCCGGCTTCTCCTTTCTCGGCATCATGCTCGGCGTCGCCACCCTGATCATCGTGATGGCGGTGATGAACGGCTTCCGCCAGGAGCTGTTGAGCAAAATCCTCGGCCTTAACGGTCATCTGCTTATCCAGCCGCTGGAATCCCCGCTGACCGATTGGCAGGCGGTCGCCGATCGCGTCGCCAAGGTCCCGGGCGTCCGGCTGGCGGCACCGATCGTCGAGGGCCAGGCGCTGGCGTCGTCGCCGTTTAGCGCCTCGGGCGTGCTGGTGCGCGGCATCCGCGCGGGTGATCTGTCGAAGCTGTCCTCGATTGCCAGGAACATCAAGCAGGGGACGCTCGCAGGCTTCGACGAAGGGCAGGGGGTGGCCATCGGCAGCCGGCTTGCTGAGCAGCTTTCGGTGCGGGCCGGCGACAATCTCACGCTGGTGGCACCGCGCGGCGCCGTGACGCCGATGGGCACGACGCCGCGCATCAAGGCCTACAAGATCGCAGCCGTGTTCGAGATCGGCATGTCGGAATACGATGCTGCCTTCGTATTCATGCCGCTGAGCGAAGCGCAAGCCTATTTCAATCGCGCCGGCGACGTGACCGCGATCGAGGTCTATACCGAGAATCCGGATCGGGTCGACCGCTACAGGGCGCTCATCACCGAAGCCGCCGGGCGGCCGATCTACATGATCGATTGGCGTCAACGCAACGCCACGTTCTTCAACGCGCTCCAGGTCGAGCGCAACGTGATGTTCTTGATCCTGACATTGATCGTGCTGGTGGCGGCGCTCAACATCGTCTCCGGCCTGATCATGCTGGTGAAAGACAAGGGTGGCGATGTCGCCATCCTGCGCACCATGGGCGCGACGCAAGGCGCGATCATGCGCATCTTCCTGATTACCGGCGCCGCGATCGGCGTGGTCGGCACCGTGGTCGGCTTCCTGCTCGGCACCATCATCTGCCTGAACATCGAATTGATCCGCCACTTTTTGTCGTGGCTCACCAACACCGAGCTGTTCTCTCCCGAGCTTTATTTCCTGTCGCGGCTGCCCGCCGACATGAATGTCGGCGAAACCACCGCCGTGGTGGTGATGGCGCTTGGCCTGTCGCTGCTCGCAACGCTTTACCCGTCCTGGCGGGCGGCACGGCTCGATCCGGTCGAAGCGCTGCGTTACGAGTGATCGCGATGGACGACACCACAACGAGCACCGTGATTGTCGAGGCCGCACTGTCGACCGAAAGCGAAGTGCACCCGATCGTATTCCTGCACGAAGTCAGCCGGCGGTTTCGTCAGGGCGATTCCACGCTCGACATTCTCAAAGGCGCCGAGCTTGCGGTCTGGCCGGGACAGACGGTGGCGCTGGTGGCGCCTTCGGGTGCCGGCAAGTCGACGCTGCTGCACATCGCCGGCCTGCTCGAACATCCCGATGGCGGGGAAGTCTACATAGATTCGGTCGCCACCTCGCACATGAGCGACACCGCGCGAACGCGGATCCGGCGTTCCGATATCGGCTTCGTCTATCAATTTCACCATCTGCTGCCGGAATTCTCCGCCGTGGAGAACGTGATGATGCCGCAGATGATCCGCGGGCTAAAGCGCGCCGAGGCGGAGAAGCGCGCCGCCGAGCTTCTAAGCTATCTCGGGCTCAAGGAGCGCCTGACGCACCGGCCGGCTGAGCTTTCCGGCGGCGAGCAGCAGCGTGTCGCCATCGCGCGTGCGGTCGCGAACGCGCCACGCATCCTCCTGGCCGACGAGCCGACCGGAAATCTTGATCTGCGCACGTCGGAGCGGGTGTTCGCCACGCTCGATCAATTGGTCCGGGCCTCGGGCCTCGCTGCCGTCGTCGCCACCCACAACCTCGACATCGCCGGGCAGATGGACCGCCGTGTGACTATCCGCGACGGCCTGGTGGTGGAGCTGACCTGACCGCCAGTCGTCGCTTTCGCTAAAAAACAAAGCCGCCCGAAGGCGGCCTTGCTGCAGACTAATCACGCGGTCGATGTTGCCTCAGGTCAAGCCCCGTCCAACGTGACGGCTTTGCATGCTCAGCAGTGGCGACACCAGCAGTGATACACAACCCCTCCGCAGACTCTGACGAATCCCCACGGGCATGCACCACCCGGTCCGCGGCAGGCCACTTGGTGGAGCGGTGTTGCGTTCCGGAGCATGGTGTTGAAGCTCGAGGCTCCGGTTTGTTGGGTTTGTGCGCCGGCCACTCCGGCCATTGCTGTCAGCGCGAGTGCCGCTGCAGCGAGTGTGATCGAGAGCTTATGCATCAGGAGCCTCCTGCTTTGGTTTACGGAAACGGCAGCTTCAAAGGAAATGAACGCCCCTGCGACGATACGCCCGGTTTTGCATCGTTGCCAAGTTGGGCCCGTGCCTGCGGCGCGGATATCCCCAAGCTGAAAGGCGCTTTAGGCCGACCGGATGGATACGCGTGAGTGGCGATGGTCGTGAGCGCGCCGTCCGACGAGCGCGAAGAGACTGGAGACCGCTCGCAATCCCGCGGGACCTCAAGCGTTATTTATCAGCTCTCTCGTCGATCCGGGCCTCCGCGAGCGCGAACTCATGGTAGTCGCCGCAAGCCTGACAGCGCAGATTTATTTTTGCGTCTTTGGGCAAAGATTTCAGGTCGGCCGGCTGGGCACGAAATCCGCTGCGAAAGTTCTTGCCGGTCTTTGGACAGCGGAACGTCATTTCACCCATTTCGTGCTCCATTGGTTGCGCGCGCAACTAATGGAGTGTTCGAGCGCCCGTCTCTTTGATGAGGATCAATTGTTTCTCGGTTTTGCCGATTTGGGCCGCGGTGGGGGATGTACCAACTAAGCCGCCCGCCGTCAAAAATAGAGGGCGGCTCATCACCTTAACCCCGGTCGCCGAGGCTCGGTTAGAACCGCCCGCACTCCATCGCCCCCGGAGGCAAGTCGAAGCTTATATATCAAGGCGCGTCGGCAACATTGATCCCGGTCAAAACCGGCTCTGTTCGGACCGGCGCACCCTGAAAACCATCCAGGCGAGCAGCGGGCGAGCAGGTGGTCAGTCAAATAAAGCCGCCTCAATGGCTTGCCAGTTTGGCCGCAGCGCGCATATTTGTGGGCATGGCAAAAATACGTGTCACCTTCAAAATGAAGCGGATAGCAGAGGGCGATTGGCAGATCATCGCCGAATATCCGGGGGCGGAGCCGCGCTACATCAAGGGGCTCAAGAGCAAGGCCGAAGTTGACGAATGGCTGCAGGGCAGCCGCCGCATCGATTGGCTGCGATCGCAGGGCTACGCGAAGTAAGACTGCCCACCCGCCAAATACCTTAGAGCCGATCCGGAAACTTCTTGAGTCGAATGAATCGGATGTGATTCCTTATTGGGCGCTTGATTCTTTTGGGAGCGCCCGATGTGGAAGCCTGAACACCGCCGTTCTGCGGATCGCAACGGCCTTCGTTATCCGAGTGATCTGACCGATACCGAATGGGGGATTGTCGAGCCGATGATTCCGCCTGCGAGACATGGCGGGCGGCGACGGTCGGTGAATGTGCGCGAGGTGCTGAACGGGATTTTCTACATCCTGTGGACCGGTTGCCAATGGAAGGCCTTGCCCAAGGACCTGCCGCCCAAGAGCACGGTGTATGACTATCTCGAGCTCTGGAACTGGGACGGCACGTTGGAGCGCATTCATCACGAACTGTACGTCGCGGTGCGCGAGCAGGAGGGCCGAGAGCCGAGCCCGACCGCAGCCATCATCGACTCGCAGACCGCGAAGGGGGCGCAAAAAGGGGGGCTTTGCTCGATCCTTCGGGCTACGACGCGGGCAAGAAGATCAAAGGTCGAAAGCGGCACATCCTGGTCGACACACTGGGCCTGTTGTTGAACGTCGTCGTTCATCCCGCTGACGTTCAGGACCGTGATGGGGCTTTCCACTTGCTGCGTCGAGCGCGACGACTGTTCCCGTTCATCGAACGCATCTTTGCTGATGGCGGATACGCGGGGCGCAAGATGGCGTTGACCGTGTGGCGTACCGGTGCCTGGAGTTTGCAAATCGTCAAGCGATCGGACATTGCCGGTTTCGAGGTGCTGCCAAAACGGTGGATTGTCGAAAGGACGTTTGCCTGGATCAGTCGCAATCGCCGCCTGGCCCGCGACTTTGAGCGCTACACCACAACCGTCGCTGCATTCATTCGCCTCGCCATGATCCGCATCATGCTCAGGCGACTTGCTGCAAACCCCTCGCCATGAATCCAAACTTCCCGGATGGGCTCTTAGGTCGGCGGCATCAGCCGCCCTTGCCGCAGTCCAAACCGACCCGCGTTCTGCCTCGTTAGCAGTCCTGCCGAATAAGGCGGTACGTTTTGGGCTTGCGGCCTGACCAATCCGGCCATATCCGGGCGCGATGCCTGCGGCCCGGACAATCGCCAGATACAGCGCCGAGGCCCTTCTGGTCCTGATCCCGCTGGCCGTCGTCATCTATTTTCTGGCCTTCCCGGATGCCTTCGATGCGTTCTTGAATTGGCTAACGGGGCATCGTTGATGGCGGCGTGACCCCTCTAGAATGCGGTTGCTCGGAAGCGGATGTGACCTGTTGAAATCACTCGTTATCAACGGTGAGCGCACTCAAGGAAGGCGCATTAACCCTGACTGCCGCAATTCAAAAGAGCCCACTGCCCGCCCTTGGGTAGTGGGTTCGATCATTGATTAAATTCCTAGACGATATTGTCGCGGCCCCTAGAAATCCGCTGGGAACTCGTGTCACATTCGCAGCATGCCTGCGCTGCTGCATCATTCGGATCGTGGCAGCCAGTACACCAGCGAGCAGTTCCAGAAGTTGATGGCCGACCACGGCGTCGTCTGCTCGATGAGCCGTTCGGGCAATGTCTGGGACAATGCTGCGATGGAGAGCTTCTTCTCCTCGCTGAAGACCGAGCGCACAGCGCGCAAAACTTATCGGACGCGCAATGAAGCCAAGGCTGACGTGTTCGACTACATTGAATGCTTCTATAATCCGAAACGTCGGCACTCGACGATCGGATATCTGAGTCCCGTGGAGTTCGAAATGAAGGCGGGATTAGCTTAAGCGGGTGTCAACCGAACCGGGTACAGGCCAATAGCCCATATTTGATCGCAATGGACACTGTCTTTGGTGAAGATGCCGATTACGCAATGTTGGTCAAGACCTATGGTGCTGATCTTCAACAACAGAAACGTTATAGCCCTCCGAAATTGCTTAATACTCGCAAGAAGGCAATTTCTGGCGATCCCGATCTGAAACACGTGAGCACGTCATTTGCAGAACGTCAAAATCTCACGATGCGAATGAGCATGCGCCGCTTCACTCGGCTGACAAATGCGTTTTCAAAGAAACTAGAAAATCTCGCTTATCAGGTTGCGCTTCACCAGATGTTCTATAATTTCGTTCGCGTACATCAAACACTGCGCGTCACGCCTGCGATGGCGGCTGGAGTAACAGATCGGCTTTGGGAAATAGGCGACCTAGTGTCAATGATTGAAGCGTGAGAGACTGAACAGGCGACCGCTGGGATTATTTACGAGGTCGGCGAAAATCGAATCGGCGGCGGCTTTTTCGTCAAAGTCCTTCCTCGCTATGGCAAGCCGTTACCGTCCGTCTACTTCAAGACGCGGGAAGCCGCTGAGGCTTGGATCGAGGCAGATCGGGCGAAGCACCGTCCGGGTCGTCGCCGGAAATTAACCGCCAGTTAGGAATACTATCCAGCGGAAATGAAATGACCCACTACCCGCCCTTGACTCCTGGAACGATTCGCGAACAATGTTCCTCATTCGTTCTACAAAGGGGAGAAGGTTATGGTACGCGCTGTTGCGGAGGAGGCGTTGGCACTCGCCTCGGTTACATTGTTCCTGGCGATGATCGCGGTGTGGGCGCAAGTCCTTGGGGTCGTGTGATTTTCGACGTCGTGGCCGCGCGGGGCTTGCACATTAAATGAAAGTTTCTGTGCGCGGCGATGATGTTGCCGCGCGCAATTGTGGACAGCGCAGCGCGCGATCCGCATCTTCGGTCCACGCCAGAATCGTCATCCGCGAGTCACTTGAGCGATATGCCCGCCGCGACCCCCGGTTTCGTGCACCTGCATGTGCATTCGTCCTATTCGCTGCTTGAAGGCGCGCTGCCGATTGCGCGGCTGGCGGAGCTTGCCAAGAAAGACCGCCAGCCGGCGCTCGCGCTCACCGACACCGACAACATGTTCGGCGCACTGGAATTCTCCGAGAAGCTGGCGAGCGCGGGCATCCAGCCGATTATCGGCTGCGCGCTCGGTATTGACTTCGGCGACCACGACCAGCGCTCCGCCGCGATGGGTGAGGGTTCGCCGCGGATCGTGCTCCTTGCCGCGCGGGAGGATGGCTATCGCAGCCTGATGCGGCTTTGCTCGCGCGCCTATCTCGACACCGAACCGACCGAGCGGCCGCACCTCAAGCTCGACTGGCTCGCCGGCGAAACCGACGGATTGATTGTGCTCAGCGGCGGCCCCAATGGGCCGCTCAACACGGCGATCAGCGCCGGGCAAAGTCCGCTCCTCGTCTCGCGCTGCGAACACTTGCAGCGGCTATTCGGCGACCGGCTCTATATCGAACTGCAGCGTCACGGCATGCCGGCCGAACGGGTGGCGGAGCCCGCGCTGATCGAGCTTGCCTATGCACGCGGCATTTCGCTCGTCGCCACCAACGAGCCGTTCTTCGCCGCGCGCGAGGATTACGAGGCCCACGATGCGCTGCTGTGCATCGCTGAGGGCAGGCTCGTCGCCGACGGCGAGCGCCGGCAGCTCACCACCGAGCATCGTTTCAAGAGCCGCGCCGAGATGATGGCGCTGTTCGCCGATCTGCCGGAGGCGTTGGCAGCAAGTGTTGAGATTGCGGAACGCTGCGCCTTCCGCCCGCGCACGCTGGCGCCGATCCTGCCGCGTTTTTCTGCTGATGCGAAGACGGACGAAGCGGGGAGCGCACAAGAAATCGCAGAGAGCAAGACTGCGGTGAAAGAAGCGCAGCAGGCGAAAGAAGCCGAGGAGCTGCGCGACGCCGCTTTTGCCGGGCTTGAAGACCGCCTGGCGCGGCATCCGATGGCGCCCGGGCAAACCGTCGAGGATTATCGCGAGCGTCTTTCTTTCGAGCTCGGCGTCATCGTCAAGATGAAATACGCCGGCTATTTTCTCATCGTCGCGGACTTCATCCAATGGGCGAAGTCGCACGGCATTCCGGTCGGGCCGGGCCGCGGCTCCGGTGCCGGTTCACTCGTTGCTTACGCGCTCACCATCACCGATCTCGACCCGATCCGGTTCGGGCTCCTGTTCGAACGCTTTCTCAATCCCGAACGCATCTCGATGCCGGACTTCGATATCGACTTCTGCCAGAACCGGCGCGACGAGGTGATCCGCTACGTTCAGGAACGCTACGGCCGGGACCGGGTGGCCCAGATCATCACCTTCGGCACGCTGCAGGCGCGCGGCGTGTTGCGCGACGTCGGCCGTGTGCTGCAAATGCCGTACGGTCAGGTCGATAAACTGTGCAAGCTCGTGCCGCAGAATCCGGCCAATCCGGTCACGCTCAAGCGCGCGATCGACGATGAGCCGCGGCTCCAGGCCGAGCGTGACCGCGATCCGGTGGTGCGGCGCGCCTTCGACATCGCGCAGAAGCTCGAGGGGCTGACCCGGCACGCCTCGACGCATGCCGCCGGCATCGTCATCGCCGAGCGCTCGCTGACCGAACTGGTTCCGCTCTATCGCGATCCGAAATCGCCGATGCCGGTGACCCAGTTCAACATGAAATGGGTTGAGCCCGCGGGACTGGTGAAGTTCGATTTCCTCGGGCTCACGACGCTGACCGTGCTCGATCTTGCGGTCAAGCTGGTTAAGCGGCGCGGCGTTGACATCGATCTCACCAGTCTGCCGCTCGACGATGCCAAATCTTACGCGATGCTGGCGCGCGGCGAGACGGTCGGCGTGTTTCAGGTGGAAAGCGCGGGCATGCGGCGCGCGCTGATCGACATGCGTCCCGACCGGTTCGAAGATCTGATCGTGCTGGTCGCGCTATACCGCCCCGGTCCGATGGCGAACATCCCGACCTATTGCGCGCGCAAGCTCGGCCACGAGCAAACCGATTACCTGCATCCCAAGCTCGAGCCGATCCTGCAGGCGACCTACGGCGTCATCACCTATCAGGAGCAGGTCCAGCAGATCGCCCGCGATCTTGCCGGCTACAGCCTCGGCAAGGCCGACATCCTGCGCCGCGCCATGGGCAAGAAGGACCGCAAGGAGATGGCGTCGCAGCGCGGCAGCTTCATCTCCGGCGCGGTCGAACGCGGCATTGGGCGCGCCGACGCCGAAGCGATCTTCGACACCTGCGCGAAATTCGCCGAATACGGCTTCAACAAATCGCACTCCGCGCCGTATGCGCTGTTGACCTATCAGACCGCCTACATGAAGGCGAACTATCCCGTAGAGTTTTTGGCCGCGTCGATGACGCTGGCGATGGGCAACACCGACAAGCTCGCCGAATTCCGCGCCGAGGCGGAGCGGCTTGGCAGCAAGGTCGAGCCGCCCTCGATCAACCGTTCGGGCCTGGAATTCGAGCCGGCCGGAAACACCATCCATTACGCGCTGTCAGCGCTGCGGGGCGTCGGCCGTCAGGCCGTCGAGAGCATCGTCGCGGCGCGCGACGAACGTCCGTTCGCCGACCTCGCCGACTTCGCCCGCCGCATCAATCCGCGCGCCATCAACAAACGCGTGCTGGAGAGCCTCGTCGCCGCCGGCGCGTTCGATGCCATCGAGCCGAACCGCGCCAGCGTGTTCGCCGCCGTCGACGCCATCCTTGGCACCGCGCAGCGCTCCCACGAGGATGCCGCGATCGGGCAATCCGAACTGTTCGCCGGACCCGCAGCGCCGGAGCGCGTTGTTTTGCCGGCGGTTGAGCCGTGGCTGCCGGCGCAGCGTTTGCAGCGGGAGTATGACGCGGTCGGGTTCTTTCTGAGCGGTCACCCGCTTGACGATTATACCGCGGCGCTCAAGCGGCTGCGGGTGCAGCCCTGGTCCGAATTTGCCCGCGCCGTCAAAGCCGGCGCCAGTGCGGGCCGCGTCGCCGGCACCGTCGTTTCGCGCACCGAACGGCGCACCCGCAATGGCACCAAAATGGGCATTATCGGCCTGTCTGATCCGAGCGGCCATTACGAGGCGGTGCTGTTCGCCGAGGGCCTCGCGCAATATCGCGATCTGCTCGATCCGGGATCGGCGGTGCTGATGTTGCTCAGTGCCGAAGTGCAAGGCGACGAAGTCCGCGCCCGCATCCAGTCGGTCGAGCCGCTCGATCAGGCGGCGGCGAAAATGCAGAAGGGCCTGCGCGTGTTCTTGCGCAACGACGCGCCGATCGAAGGGGTGGCGAAGCGCCTTGAGCCGATCAAGCTTCCGTCCACGCGCAACGGCGCTGATCATGCCGAGGGCGAAGTCAGCATGGTCTTGATGCTCGAAAACGGCAACGAGGTCGAAGTCAAGCTGCCGGGCCGCTTCAAGGTCTCGCCGCAGATCGCCGGCGCCATCAAGGCGGTGACAGGTGTGGTGACGGTCGAGGCGCTTTAGTTTCTACCCGTCATTGCGAGGAGCGAATCGACGAAGCAATCCAGCTTCTGCGCAAGCCGCCCCTGGATTGCTTCGTCGCAAGTGCTCCTCGCAATGACGCGCTTTACGCAAATGAATTGAAATTGACATCTCCCCTCGCTATCTGAAGCGCGGCGCGGTAAGAAGCGCCCCTTCTTCACAATTCATCGTTAATTCGGCACCGCGATTTGCTTCGGATCGAGAACCTTATCTTTGACGCGTGGGGCCGGCGATTTTTCGATTCGGCGAGCGTATCCATTCCGCCCGGCGCCAAGGTCGGTCTGATCGGACGAAACGGAGTCGGGAAGTCGACGCTTTTTAAGCTCATCGTAGGCGATCTCATTCCGCTCAGCGGCGAGATCTTGCTGCCGAAGGCGGCGCGGATCGGATCGGTCGACCAGGAACATCCGGCGACGCCGACAAGCCTCCTCGACACCATCCTTGCCGCCGATACCAGACGTGAAGCGCTCAACGCGGCGCTGGAAACCGCTGAGCCGGAACAGCTTGCTGATATCTACCAGCAGCTCAACGCCATCGATGCGGATCGGGCGCCTGCGCGCGCGGCTGAAATCCTCAGCGGGCTTGGCTTTGTCAATGCCGACCTCGACCGCCCAATGGCGGAATTTTCCGGCGGCTGGCGGATGCGGGTGGCGTTGGCGGCGGCGCTGTTCGCGGAGCCGGATTTGCTGCTGCTCGACGAACCGACCAACTATCTCGATCTTGAAGGCGCACTTTGGCTGGAGGCGCGGCTGAAGAAGTATCCGCATACGGCCTTGATCGTCAGCCACGACCGCGAGCTTCTCAACAATTCGGTCGATGCCATCCTGCACCTGAGCCAGGGCAAGCTCGAGCTTTACACCGGCGGCTACAACGATTTCGAAACGCGGCGCGCGGAGAAGACGCGGCTGCAAGCCGCGACCAAGGCCAAACAGGACGCCGAACGCGTGCATCTGCAGCGCTTCATCGATCGCTTCCGGGCCAAGGCCAGCAAGGCAACGCAGGCGCAATCGCGGATCAAACGTCTGGCCACGCTCGAGCCGATCGCGGAGACGATCGAGGAGCGCGTTGCGCCATTTACGCTGCCGTCGCCGCTGCGACCTTTGGCTCCGCCGTTGATACAGCTCGAAAGCGCAGCGGTCGGCTACAACGGCACCGCGGTGCTCCGCAATCTCAATCTGCGGCTCGATGTCGACGATCGGATCGGCTTGTTGGGCGTCAACGGTGCGGGCAAGTCCACGTTCGCCAAGATGGTTGCGGGCGCGTTGCCGCTGCAATCCGGCCAGATGAAACGCGAGCAGCGCATCCGGGTCGGATGGTTTCATCAGCACCAGATCGAGGCGCTCGATCCGGACGACACGCCGCTCGAAATCATGCGGCGCGAACGGCCGGATGACAGCGAGTCTTCGCGCCGCTCGCGGCTGGCGCAGTTCGGTCTGTCATTCGACAAGCAGGAAACCACCGTCGCCAACCTGTCCGGCGGCGAGCGCGCGCGGCTGTTGCTCAACCTCGTCGCCATGGCGGCGCCGCACCTGCTCATCCTTGACGAGCCGACCAACCATCTCGATATCGATAGCCGCCGGGCGCTGCTCGATGCGCTCAACGATTACGAAGGCGCCGTCATCCTCATCACTCACGACCGCTCGCTGATCGAACTCGTGGCCGACCGGCTATGGTTGACGGCCAATGGCCACATCAAGCCGTTTGCCGGCGACATGGACGACTATGCCCGCTTCATCCTCGACCGGGCGAAAGTGGGCTCCGCGCCCGCCCAGCAAATCGCCAACGACCGAGTAGTGTCCGATCAGTTTGACGCCGCGGCCGCTGCCCGCCTCGCGGCGAAAAAAGCCGCCAAAAAGCGACGGCGGAGGGGTTATTGAGCCCCGCGAGCGGTAGTCGGCGGTCCCGAGAACGTTCAAGTTGCGTCATCGGGGCATATCCCTATATAAGGCGCCAACTTCACACGCGGACCTTGGTCTAAAAAGCCTTCCGGTGCCTCGCCGCCTCCCCAGGGAGGGGGTGGGCTCATCGGTCCGCGGCGGATCAACCGGAGAACGGATATGGCGCTGCCCGACTACAGCATGCGCCAGCTTTTGGAAGCTGGCGTTCATTTCGGCCATCAGGCCCATCGTTGGAATCCGAAGATGGCTGAGTACATCTTCGGCACCCGCAATAACATCCACATTATCGACCTGACCCAGACCGTGCCGATGCTGCATCGGGCGTTGCAGGCGGTGAGCGATACCGTGGCGCGCGGCGGGCGAATTCTGTTCGTCGGCACCAAGCGGCAGGCGCAGGACGCCATCGCCGAGGCTGCCAAAAAGTCCGCGCAATACTACGTCAACTCGCGCTGGCTCGGCGGCACACTGACCAACTGGAAGACCGTTTCCAACTCGATCAAGCGGCTGCGGACGCTAGAGGAAATGCTGTCGTCCAATGAGGCGCAGGGCTACACTAAGAAAGAGCGGCTGACCTTGCAGCGCGAGCGCGACAAGCTCGACCGCGCGCTCGGCGGCATCAAGGACATGGGCGGACTGCCCGACCTCGTCTTTGTGATCGACACCAACAAAGAAGACATCGCGATCAAGGAAGCGCGGCGCCTCAATGTGCCGGTTGCCGCCGTGGTCGATACCAATTGCGACCCCGAAGGCATCACCTACGTGGTGCCCGGCAATGATGACGCCAGCCGCGCCATCACGCTCTACTGCGACCTGATCGCCAGAGCCGTGATCGACGGTATCTCGCGCGCGCAGGGCGAGCGCATCGATGTGGGCGCGCTGGCTGAACCTGTCATTGTCGAGGATTTGCCGCCCGAGACCGACAAGCTCGGCTTTCAGGCGCTGTCCGGGCCGCGCGGCGTCGCCGACGATCTTAAGAAGTTCCCCGGCGTGTCGCCGGCGATTGAAAAGCAGCTCAACGATCTCGGCATTTTTCACGTCTGGCAGATCGCCGAACTCTCTCCCGTTGCCGCTCATAACATCGGCGAGGAGGTCGGGCTTCCGGGCCGTGTCGAGGGCTGGATCGCACGCGCCAAGGAGCAGATGGCGACCGAAGCTGAGTGACGGTTTGCGAAGGCTGCGATACCGGGGCGAGGCTTCACTATGAGCCGGAATCCATAGTCACAAGGCCTGAAATCTTAAGTCCGCGTCATTATCTCTTCGTGTTGTGATTATGCACTCAGGCGCGCTCGACCAGCGCGCCCCGGAATGGCAAGGCGACAAGGATCGAACGAAATGGCGAACATCAGCGCAAGCATGGTGAAAGAGCTCCGCGACAAAACCGGAGCCGGCATGATGGACTGCAAGGCGGCGCTCGGGGAAAGCGGTGGCGATCTGGAGTCCGCGGTCGACTGGCTGCGCAAAAAGGGCCTTGCCAAGGCCGCCAAGAAAGCCGGACGGGTCGCCGCCGAAGGTCTGATCGGTATCGCACTCGCAGCCAACAAGGGCATCGTCGTCGAGGTGAACTCTGAAACCGACTTTGTCGCGCGCAATGACCTCTTTCAGGGCCTGGTGAAGATGATCGCAGATGTGGCGCTGACCGCCGGCACCGACGTGCAGAAAATCCTTGCCGGCCGCGTCGGCGATCGCACAGTCGCTGAAGCAATCACCGAGACCATTGCCAAGGTCGGCGAGAATATGACGCTGCGGCGGGCGGCTTCCGTATCTGTCGGCAAGGGCGTGGTCGCAAGCTATGTGCACAATTCCGTCATCGACGGATTGGGCCGGATCGGCGTGATTGTTGGGCTGGAATCGACCGGTGATGCGGACGAGCTCAAGGCGTTCGGCCGGATGGTCGCGATGCATGTGGCCTCGGCCAACCCGCAGGCGATCGAGCCGTCGGGACTGGATGCAGCGACCGTCGAGCGCGAACGGAACGTTCTTGCCGAGAAGTTCAAGGCCCAGGGCAAGCCCGCAAACGTCATCGAGAAGATCGTCGAGTCGGGGCTCAAGACCTTCTACAAGGAGGTCTGTCTGCTCGATCAGGGCTTTATTTTCGACGACAAAAAGAACGTGGCGCAGGCGGTGAAGGAAGCCGAAGGCAAAGTGGGTGCGCCGATCAAAGTCACCGGCTTTGTCCGCTATGCGCTTGGCGAAGGCATCGACCGGCCGAGCGAGGATTTCGGCGGCGAAGTCGCAGCCCTTGCGGGTGCGCACTGAATCGCGTGTAGCACTGCGTAGGGTGGGTTGAGCCAAGCGAAACCCACCGCAGAGGTGCGATGGGTTTTGCTTCATTCAACCCATCCGACAGGGGCGGGTCATCGCGGCGATGCCGAACTCGAATTACCGACGCGTAATTGTCAAGCTCTCCGGCGAGGCGCTGAGCGGTCCGGAAAATTTCGGGATCCACCAGCCGACCATCGATCGCTTTGCCGCGGAGCTCATCGCCGCCCACAAACTCGGAATCGACCTCGGCGTGGTGGTCGGCGGGGGCAACATTCTTCGCGGCGCGCAGATTTCCGAGGATGGGCTGTCGCGCCCGACGGCCGATGCGATGGGAATGCTGGCGACCGTCATGAACGGACTGGTGCTTGAAGCGGCGATCGAACGCGCCGGCGCGAGCGCGCGCACCATGTCTGCGCTGGCGATGCCGCAGGTCTGCGAGACCTACGAACGTCAGCGCGCGCTCCGGCACCTGGAAGACGGCCGCATTATTGTGTTCGCCGGCGGAACTGGGAATCCGTACTTCACCACCGACACCACTGCCATTTTGCGCGCCGCGGAAATGGGCTGCGATGCGGTCTTCAAGGCGACCGATGTCGACGGGGTCTATACTGCCGACCCGAAGCGGGATCCTACGGCAACGCGCTACGACCACCTCGATCATCAGGAAGCGCTCGACCGCAATCTGAAAATCATGGATGCGACGGCGTTCGCGCTTGCCCGGGAAAATCGTATGCCTATCATCGTTTTTTCAATCAGGCAGAACGGCGCGATCGAGACTGTTTTGCAAGGAAAGGGTCACTTTACGACTGTCGGCTAACAATTGGCTTTGACGGACGAAACCACCGTCGGACTGCGGAGGGCGCCATGACAAATACGGCATTCGACATGAACGACCTCAAGCGCCGGATGGCGGGAGCCATCGCCTCGCTCAAGCACGAGCTTTCAGGCCTGCGGACCGGTCGCGCATCGCCCGGGCTCCTCGAACATATCCAGGTTGAGGCGTACGGCAGCCACATGCCGCTCAACCAGCTGGCGACGATCAGCGTTCCGGAGCCGCGACTGTTGCATGTTCAGGTCTGGGATCGATCGATGATTCACCCGATCGAGAAGGCGATTTCCGCCGCCAACCTCGGCTTAACCCCGTCGAGCGAAGGTCAGGTCCTTAAGTTGAGAATTCCGGAGCTCAACGAAGAGCGGCGGCGGGAGATCGTGAAGGTCGCCCATAAATACACCGAGGCGGCGCGGGTCGCGGTGCGCCATGTCCGCCGCGATGGCCTCGATCTTCTCAAGAAGCTGGAGAAGGAGCACAAGATCAGCGAAGACGAGCAGGAGCGGCACTCTGGAGAAGTGCAGAAGGCGACAGATGCGACTATCGCCGAGGTCGACAAGCTGCTTTCCGCCAAGGAAAAGGAGATCATGACCGTTTGAGCGACGCCGCACGATCGAGAGACAGCGCGAAAGCGCCGCTGCCGTCGGGCAGCGACGGCTTCGATGCGCCCCGGCATGTCGCCATCATCATGGATGGCAACGGGCGCTGGGCGGCGGCGCGCGGTCTGCCGCGGCTTGAAGGCCACCGCCGCGGCGTGGAAGCATTGCGCCGGACGGTGCGTGCAGCCGGCGATCTCGGCATATCGGTGCTGACCATATTCTCTTTTAGCTCGGAGAACTGGTCGCGTCCGCTGTCGGAAATCAGCGACCTGATGGGTCTCCTTCGCCGCTTCATCCGCAACGACCTTGCCGACCTGCACAAGAGCAATGTGCGTGTGCGCATCATCGGCGAGCGTGAAGGCCTCGATCGCGACATTTGCCTGCTTCTGCAGGAGGCTGAAGATCTCACACGTGAGAATACCGGCCTCACCCTTGTCGTGGCCTTCAACTATGGTGCGCGACAGGAAATCGCGCAGGCAGCGCGCCGCCTGGCAATCGAGGTAGCGGCGGGACGGCTTACCGCTGCCGACGTGACACCCGAACGCCTCGGCAGTTATCTTCACGCGCCCGATATTCCCGATCCGGATGTGATCATCCGCACCAGCGGCGAGCAGCGACTTTCCAACTTCCTGCTGTGGCAGGCCGCTTACAGCGAGCTGGTGTTTGTGCCGATCAATTGGCCGGATTTCGATCGGGCTGCGCTGGAGGGCGCAATCGCGGAATACCGTCGCCGCGAGCGGCGCTTCGGCGGATTGCTCGCCAACGCCGGATCGTAAGACCGGATCGTGATCACGCCTGACCAGCGCGAGGGCAGCACCGAAAGCAGTGTTTCCCAGGGGGCCGCCAGCAACTTGACGCTGCGCGCCATATCGGCGGCGATACTGGCTCCCGCAGTACTCGCCTGCACCTACGCCGGGGGTTGGGTATTTCTCGCCGTTTGCGCGGTCGCGGCCGGCGTCATCCTTTGGGAATGGACGGCCCTGGTCGCCCGGAGCGGCGATCCTCGCATTCTCGGCCCTGGCTTGACGATGCTGGCGGCGGGCGCGCTGCTTGTGGGTTTTGGCAGGCCAGAGGGCGCCGTGGCTGTGATGGCAGTCGGCGCGGTATTGGCGGGTCTTGCGACGGCCGTTTGGCGGGTAGCCGGTCAGCCTACGGCGGCCACCGGGTGGGCTGTCGCGGGTATGGTTTATGCGGCGATAGTCCTCATCGGACCCGCATGGCTGCGGCGTGACCCCGAATGGGGTCTCGCGGCGCTTTTATTTCTCTTCGCAACCGTCTGGATAACTGATATTTTTGCCTACTTTTGCGGTCGGGCAATCGGTGGCCCCCTGTTGTGGCCAAGTATCAGTCCGAGAAAGACTTGGTCCGGTGCGCTGGGGGGGCTTATCGGAGGCGTTGCCGCGGGCGTCGGGGTCGCTTATGCGAGCGGTGTCGGCAGGTTGGGGATTGTAGGCGTCATGGGGTTGCTGCTGTCCGTCGTGGCGCAGGCCGGCGACTTGTTTGAGTCTGCCGTCAAGCG
Organism: uncultured Alphaproteobacteria bacterium; assembly: GCA_963791955.1. Taxonomy (GTDB): domain Bacteria; phylum Pseudomonadota; class Alphaproteobacteria; order Rhizobiales; family Xanthobacteraceae; genus BOG-931. Next base: position 40,664 of record CAWBUO010000006.1, on the reverse strand, counting down.
GCGCTTCGGGGCCAAGGACGCAAGCCACCTCATTCCGGGTCACGGCGGCCTCATGGATCGCCTCGACGGCTTCCTCATCGCTGCCATAGCCGCTCTCCTCATTGGCCTCGTTCGCGCGGGAACCGCTGCACCGGCCCGCGGCTTGCTGGTATGGTAGTAGCGCGATGAAAAAGAAACAGCCGCTGGCGAGAGTGGACCTTGCGCCGGTACCGCGCTCGGTGACGCTACTTGGCGCCACCGGCTCGATCGGGTCGAGCACCGTCGATCTGCTGAGGCAAGAATCTGGACGTTATCGCGTCGAAGCCGTGACGGCGCATCGCAACGCCAAGGCGCTGGCGCAGCTCGCGCGCGAGCTCGATGCACGCTTTGCCGCAGTAGCCGACCCGGACGCTTACGGCGAACTCAAAGCCGAGCTTTCCGGCTCCGGCATCGAGGCGGCAGCCGGCAGCACCGCCGTCGTCGAGGCGGCGCAGCGGCCGGCCGACTGGGTGATGGCCGCGATCACCGGTGCCACCAGTCTGAAGCCTACGCTGGCCGCTGCCGAACGGGGCGCCACTGTTGCGCTTGCCAACAAGGAATGTCTCGTTTGCGCCGGTGCGCTGTTCATGCGGCGTGCTGCTGCTGCCGGCGCCAGAGTGCTGCCGGTCGACTCCGAGCACAACGCCATCTTCCAGGCTTTGGGTGCGGGCAGGCGCGAAGACGTACGCCGCATTGTACTGACAGCTTCGGGAGGGCCGTTCCGCACCTGGTCGCTCGAAGCGATCCGCAAGGTGACAGTCGAGCAAGCGCTCAGACATCCGACCTGGTCGATGGGACCCAAGGTCACGATCAATTCAGCGACGTTGATGAACAAAGGCCTCGAACTCGTCGAGGCCCATCATCTGTTCGCGCTTGGACAGGATGCGCTCGATGTGGTGGTGCACCCGCAATCCGTCGTCCACGGTCTCGTTGAATACCGTGACGGCTCCGTGGTCGCGCAACTCGGATCGCCGGACATGCGTATCCCGATCGCCCATTGTTTGGCGTGGCCGGTGCGCATGGGCACGCCTGCAGCGCGGCTCGATCTTGCGCGTCTCGCCACGCTCACGTTCGAAGAGCCCGATCCAATTCGTTTCCCGGCCTTGGCGCTCGCGCGGCGCGCGCTTGCCGCAGGCGGAGCCGCTCCAACAATTCTCAACGCAGCAAACGAGATCGCGGTGCGTGAATTTCTCAATCGGCGGCTTGGGTTCACCGGTATTCCCGCTCTGGTCGAAGCGACCCTCGATGCGGCAGAACGGCGCGGGACAATGGCTGAACCGCAATCGGTCGAAGACGCTCTCGCCATTGACCATAATGCAAGAAGGCTAGCCGCCGATCTGTTACCCGAAATTGCCGCAATGGCATCCTAAGCGTTAAGATTGGGGCTGGATAATGCAGGGGCAGGGGTAGAAAAGCGTCATGGGGTCGTATTTTTTGTCGCACTTGCACCTGCTCGGCGGCGGCATTGTCGGCTATATCGTTCCCTTTATCTTCGTCCTCGGCCTCGTCGTGTTTTTCCACGAGCTTGGCCATTTTCTGGTCGCTCGCTGGTGCGGCGTGCAGGTGATGGTGTTCTCGATCGGCTTTGGGCCGGAAATCATCGGCTTCAACGACCGCTACGGCACGCGGTGGAAGATTTCCGCCATTCCGCTCGGTGGCTTCGTCAAGTTTCTCGGCGACGACAATGCAGCGAGCACGCCCGACAACGTGGCGCTCGCAAAGATGGATGAGCGCGAACGCGCCCGAAGTTTCATGTTTCAGTCGGTGCCCAAGCGGGCCGCCATTGTGGTGGCCGGACCGGTGGCAAATTTCATCCTGGCCATCGTCATTTTTGCCGCGGTGTTCATGGTCTATGGCAAGCAGACAATGAGTGCGCGTGTGGACGCGGTGCAAGCGGGGAGTGCTGCGGCCGCGGCTGGCTTCGAGCCCGGCGACCTTGTCGTTTCCATTGACGGTCACGCCATCGACGACTTCGCTCAAATGCAGCGGATCGTCAGCGAAAGTGCCGGCGAAACACTCGCAATCACCGTGCGACGCGATGACGCGACTAAAACGCTGAATGCAACTCCTGCGCTTCAGGAAAAGAAGGATGTGTTCGGCAACGTCCGCCGCATCGGGATACTGGGAATCCAGCGTTCGCCCGCCCCCGAGGATTTGAAATCGCAACCGGTGGCTCTGCCGCAGGCGGTGTGGCTCGGCGTGAAGGAATCTTGGGACGTCATTGATCAGACCCTCAGCTATGTCGGTGGCGTCATAATTGGGCGCAAATCGGCTGATCAGTTAGGTGGTCCGATTCGAATCGCGCAGATGTCCGGGCAGGTTGCCAGTTTGGGGTTCGTAGTGCTGCTGCACTTCTCCGGGATGCTGTCGGTCTCGATCGGACTACTAAACCTCTTCCCGATACCTCTGCTCGATGGCGGTCACCTTTTGTTCTACTCAATCGAAGGCATTCGCGGCCGTCCTCTTTCCGAGAGGGCTCAAGAACTCGGGTTTCGCATCGGCCTCGCGATCGTGCTGATGTTGATGATATTTGCAACTTTCAATGACATCGTACATCTGACGACGTCCTAGAGCTGGTGGGCACCTCGGGGAGGGCGTGTCACACTGGCTGCCGAAATGTGTGTCAAATCAAGTAGAGAGGTAGCGCCGACCTAGGATCGTTAAACTGAGGGAGACTGCGAGTAACCCGCCAATGGGGGCGGCCACAAGGGGGATTAGGGCGCTTTGCGCATGGACATGTGTGTGCGGGTAAGACGAGGGCTTGTCGTGGCCGGCTTGCTCCTCGCCGGTGTACTGTTTGGCGTTGGGTCTGGAGCGGCATTTGCCGCGCCGGCGGAAGCCGGTGCGACGGCCAGTTCGATTGTGGTCGAGGGCAATCGCCGCGTCGAAGCCGATACGATTCGCTCGTATTTCCGGCTTCTCCCCGGCGAACGTCTCGATGCCGCAAAAATCGACGCGGCGCTGAAGGCGCTTTACGCCTCCGGCCTGTTTCAAGATATCCACATTTCCCAATCAGGCGGTCGGCTGGTGGTGACGGTTGTGGAAGCGCCTGTCATCGATCGGATCGCCTTTGAAGGCAACAACAAGGTCAAGGACGAACAGCTGCAGCAGGAGATCCAGTCGAAAGCGCGAGGTACACTGTCGCGCGCGACCGTACAGGCAGACGTTCAGCGCATCCAGGAGATCTACCATCGCAGCGGGCGTTTCGACGTCAAGGTGGTGCCGAAAATCATCTCGCGGCCGAATAATCGCGTCGATTTGATTTTCGAGGTCCATGAAGGAGAGAAGACCGGCATCAAGTCCATCGTGTTTGTTGGCAATCACGTGTTCTCCGATTTTCGGCTCAAGGAAGTCATCAAGACCTCCGCATCGAATCTCTTGAGCTTTCTGCAGACGACGGACGTCTACGATCCCGATCGCATCGAAGCCGACCGGGATCTGATCCGGCGCTTTTATCTCTCGCACGGCTACGCCGACGTACAAGTGGTCTCGGCGACCGGTGAATATGATCCGGCCAAGAAGGGCTTCATCATCACCTTCACGATCGAAGAAGGGCCGCTCTACCACTTCGGTACGATCGACATTCAGTCCAACATCCGTGCCGTAGACCCGCAAACGCTGCGGCCGGCGCTGCGTATGAAGCAGGGTAGCGTCTACAACGGCGAGCTGATCGAAAAAACCGTTGAAGATTTGACCATTGAAATCACCAAGCACGGTTATCCGTTCGCCACGGTGCGCCCGCGCGGCGACCGCAACGCCCAAAATCGGACCGTTAGTGTTGCATTTGTCGTTGACGAAGGCGTCCGCGCCTACATCGAGCGGATCAATATCCGCGGCAATACCCGTACGCGCGAATATGTTATTCGGCGCGAATTCGATATTTCCGAGGGCGACCCATACAACCGCGCCTTGATCGACCGGGCCGAGCGCCGGATCAAGAACCTGAATTTCTTCAAGAACGTGAAGATCACCAACGAACCCGGTTCGGCGCCGGATCGGGTGGTCGTCAATGTCGATGTCGAGGAACAATCAACCGGCGACTTCTCGGTGATGGGTGGCTACTCGACCGCCGACGGCTTCATGGGCCAGGTCTCGATCTCGGAGCGTAATCTTTTGGGGACCGGCCGCTACGGCAGAGCCTCGCTGACCTATGGTCAATATATTCGCGGCGTAGAGTTCAACTTTGTCGAGCCTTATTTCCTCGACAATCGAATTTCGTTTGGGACCGATTTGTTTGCGCGGCAGACCTTGGCAAGTCCGTATCTGTCTTACGGGACCACGAATTATGGCACCAACCTGAAATTTGGCATTCCATTACGCGAAGATCTTACGCTGCAGCTGCGATATTCGATTTACGATCAATCGATCAATCTGTTGTCGACACTCAACGATTGTAACAACGTCAGTCCGAATTTTGGGACCACGTTTCCGACCATCAACGCCGTCAACGCGGCGACCGCCGCCGGCGTTCTCGCTTCGGCCTATCCCGGTTATGCCACCAACTTCAACGGCGGCGGCCAATCGAACTGTCTGTTCGCCAATACCGGTTCCGGCTCGCCGCTGTTTGAGGCCTCGCTGCCGGTTCGCGAAGAACTCTCGTATGGTCCCTATCTGACCTCGATGGCGGGATATGGTTTGGTTTACAACACGCTCGACAACAACAAGCGCCCGACCAACGGTCTGCTGGTAAACTGGGGTCAGGACTTCGCCGGTCTCGGCGGCGCCGTGGCTTATATCCGCACGGTCGTGGATGTCCGCGCCTATTACGAGGTCGTCACCGATCTCGTCGGCTTGCTGCATCTGCAGGGCGGCGACATTCTCGGCTTGAACAAGTGTCCGGCAGGTGCGTGTGCTTCCGCTGATAACTACGTGCGTATGCTGGACGATTTCAAAATGGGGCCCAATCTCGTTCGTGGCTTTCAGCCGATGGGCCTTGGTCCGCGTGACATCACCTCCGGGACGTCCAACGATGCGCTTGGCGGCACGAGATACTGGGGCGCCAGCCTTGAGTTCCAGTATCCGTTCTATTTCCTGCCCAAAGATGCCGGCATCCGCGGCGCGGTGTTTATCGATTCCGGTGCCGAATGGGACTACCAGGGAGAAACTGCCTGGCCCGCGAATGGCGAGGTCAACGGCACTATCACGACCAACACCGGCGTGAGCTATTTCTGCGGCAATTGCGCCATGCAATACGCCGACACGGCAGCGCCTCGCGTCTCTGCCGGCGCCAGCATCATCTGGGATTCGCCGTTTGGTCCGCTGCGGTTTGATTTCGCCTATCCGCTCCTGAAGCAACCGTACGACCGTTTGCAATGGTTCCAATTCGGGGGCGGAGCGCGCTTCTGATTGGGGCCAGTTGCCCTTGTCGAGGCCGGGCCTATGCCGGAGTTCTTCCCAACCAAGCATAAGCTGACGATTCGTGAGATCGTTGCGCTGACGCACGCCGAACCCCGCGACGCGGTGCCGCTGGACCGGTGTATCGCGAACATTGCGCCGCTTGATGCGGCGCAAGCATCAGACGTTACGTTCCTCGACAACGCAAAATATCTCGGCGATCTGGCGACCACCGGCGCCGGAGCGTGTCTGTTGGCGCCGCGCTTTGCGGCGGCGGCGCCGGCTCGGCTTCCCGTGCTGGTTACCGCGGAACCGTATCGCGCTTTTGTTGCGGTAGCCCGCGCATTATTTCCCGGTTCACTGCGCCCGTCCTCGTTGTTTGGTAGCAGTGGACGCGCAGACGGCGCGCACGTGCACTCATCCGCCCGGATCGAGGCCGCCGTAATCATAGACCCGCTTGCGGTGATTGGGCCCGGCGCCGAGATTGGTGCCGGCACCGTGATCGCTGCCGGCGCCGTGATCGGCCCCGGTGTCGCCATCGGTCGCGATTGCAGCATCGGCGCCAGCGCGACCGTGCTTCACGCCCTGATCGGCGATCGCGTAATCATTCACCCCGGCGCCCGCATCGGCCAGGACGGGTTCGGATTCCTTCCGTCGCCGAAGGGCCACGTGAAAATCCCGCAGAGCCGCCGCGTCATCATTCAGGACGACGTGGAAGTCGGCGCCAACGTCACGATCGACCGTGGCTCGACCCGCGATACGGTCATCGGGGAAGGCACCAAGATCGACAATCTGGTGCAAATCGCGCACAACGTGACGATCGGCCGGCACTGTCTGATTGCCGGGCAGGTCGGCATCTCCGGCAGCGCTCGCCTGGGGGATTTCGTAATGTTGGGTGGAAAGGTCGGTATCGCTGACCATGTGACAATCGGCACCGGTGCGAGCCTCGGCGCGCAGAGTGGCGTAATGACCGATGTTCCTCCCGGCGCGCGCTGGATCGGTTCGCCGGCTCAGCCGGTGCGCGACTTCATGAAGAGCGTCGCGATCTTGCGGCGGCTGGCGCGCGGCAAGCGCGAGGGAGAGACCGAATGACCGAAGAGTCGCTCGGCACCGCCGACATTCAGGAAATTCTGCGCCTCTTGCCGCACCGTTATCCGTTTTTGTTGGTCGATCGGGTCAGGGACATCCGCGGTGACGAGCACGGCGTCGGCATCAAGAACGTTACGATGAATGAGCCGCAATTTACCGGACACTTTCCGGACAATCCGGTCATGCCGGGCGTGCTGATGATCGAGGGCATGGCTCAGACGGCGTGTGTGCTTTGTGTCAGGCTGATGCCGTCCAGCGACAAGCGTCGCAAGATGTTCTTCATGACCATCGACAAGGCCAAGTTCCGCAAACCGGCGCTACCCGGCGACACGCTCGAATATCACGTCGACAAGGTCGCGCACCGCCGCAACATGTGGTGGTACCAGTGCGAGGCCAAGGTCGGCAGCGTGTTGATCGCCGAGGCTTTGCTCGGCGCCTACATGACCGAGGACTAGATGCCGCGGATCGATCCGACCGCGCGCGTGGCCGATGGCGCGCGGCTGCGAGAGGACGTGGAGATTGGGCCGTACTGCGTTGTCGGACCCGAAGTCACGCTTGGCGAACGCGTGCGGCTTATCGCCCACGTTCACATCGCCGGTGCGACCACCATCGGCGAAGGAACTGTGGTCTATCCGTTCGCCTCGCTCGGTACCCCGCCGCAATCGGTTCACTATCGCGGTGGCGCGACGCAATTGATCGTGGGACCGCGCTGCGAGTTGCGCGAAAGCGTAACCATCAATACCGGGACTGAAGACGGTGGCGGCGTAACCCGCGTCGGCGAGGGCTGCCTGTTGATGGTGGGATGCCACGTCGGTCACGATTGCCAGGTCGGCAACTTCGTCACCTTTGCCAACAACGTCGTGCTCGGCGGCCACGTCAGCGTCGGCGACCACACGTTCCTCGGCGGTCACGCCGCGGTGCATCAGTTCGTTCGCATCGGCGAGGGCGCCATGATGGCCGGACTATCCGGCGCGGCCGGCGACATCATTCCTTTCGGTTATGCACTTGGTCAGATCGCGGACCTGGTGGGGCTCAATGTTGTCGGGCTGCGACGGCGCGGCGCGAAACGCCAGGACCTGCATCGGCTGCGCCAGGCCTATCGCCGCCTCTTCTTCGGTTCAGGCGTGTTCGCTGAAAGAGTAGGCTCCGTTGCCGGGGAGTTTGCCGGCGATCCGCTGGTGGAAAAAATCATTGAGTTCATCGGCGCTGGAGGAAAGCGGCCCTTGATTCATCCACCGGCGAAACAGCAGTCCGAAGAGCATGGGGACGATGCGTCCTGAAACGCCGGGTACGGCTTGGCCCGCTTCTCATGGCGAGCCGCTGGCGATTATCTGTGGCGGCGGAAGCTTTCCCGGAGCCGTTGCCGAGGCCATCGTACGGCGCGGCCGCCGGCCGGTGATGTTTGCGTTGAGGGGCTGGGCTGATCCCAAGGTCGTCGAACGCTATGCGCACCATTGGATCGCGATCGGCCAGGCCGGGCGGCTGTTTCGCCTCGCCCGGGCCGAGCATTGCCGCGAGGCGCTGTTTATCGGCACTTTGCTGCGGCCGCCGCTGTGGCAAATTCGGCTTGACTGGCAGACACTGCGGTTGATGCCGCGCATCGCGCGTCTGTTTCGTGGCGGTGACGACCGGTTGTTGTCCGGCGTGGCGCGCTTGTTCGAAGAAGGCGGATTGCGGATCATTGGGCTGGATGACGTCGCGCCGGAGATCCTTGTTCCCGAGGGCGTGCTCGGCCGTTGCCGGCCGGCGCCGCGCGACGATGACGATATTATGTTCGCGCTGAAGGTAATCGCGGCGCTCGGGTCGTTTGACGTGGGCCAAGCGGTGATCGTTGCCGACAACCATGTGCTGGCGGTCGAAGCGGCGGAAGGCACCGACAACATGCTCATCCGGGTCGCCGAACTGCGCAAGCAACAGCGGGTGACGAGTCCGCCGGGCAGAGGCGTCCTGGTGAAGGCGCCAAAGCCTGGTCAGGATCGCCGCTTCGATCTGCCGGCGATCGGTCGGCAAACCGTAGAGAATGTTGCCCGCGCGGGCCTCGCCGGATTGGCTGTCGCCGCTGGCAGCACCATCATCGCCGAAATAGCCGACGTCATTGCCGCCGCCGACCGCGCCAAGATCTTTCTGGTTGGCGTCGCCGAAGGTCCGGGACCATGAACTACGTCCCTAAGCCCAACCCTTCGCCGCTCAAAGCTTCGCCGCCCGGGGCTTCGCCGCCCGAGACTTCGCCGCTCAAGCCTCTGTCGATCTATATCGTCGCCGGTGAGGAATCCGGTGACGCGCTGGGTGCCTCATTGGCGAATGCGCTCCGCGGGCGCGACGGTCGGGCGGTCAAATTCTCCGGCGTCGGCAGGCGAGCCATGGCGGCGGCGGGAATTCCGAGCCCGTTTGCCATTGACGACCTTTCCATTATCGGTTTCACCGCAATCCCCCGCCGCTTGCCAACGATTTTGCGTCGCATCCGCGAAACTGCCGACGCCATCATTGCCGCGCGCCCTGATGTCCTCGTTATCGTCGACAGTCCGGATTTCACCCACCGGGTGGCGCGTCGGGTTCGCGCTGCGGCGCCCGCGATCCCGATTATCGATTACGTGTCGCCGTCGGTTTGGGCCTGGCGTCCCGGGCGCGCCCGCGCCATGCGTGGTTACGTCGATTGTGTGCTCGCGATCCTGCCGTTTGAACCGGCGACTCACGTCCGCCTTGGCGGCCCCCCCTGTATCTACATTGGTCATCCGCTGATCGAACGTCTGGCCGAAATGCGCCCGAACGCCGACGAAGCCCGGCGACGCCGCGCCGATCCGCCGCGTGTGCTGGTCTTGCCCGGCAGCCGATCGAGCGAGGTCCGGCGTCTGCTGGCGATCTTCGGCGCCGCAATCGCAGAAATTGCAGCGCGGGTCGGGCCGATGGAGCTGGTACTGCCGACGCTGCCGCATCTTGTTGCAGCAGTGCGTGAAGGCGTCGCCGGCTGGGCGGTCATGCCGCAGATTGTCGTCGCGCCCGAGCAAAAGTGGGCCGCCTTTCGGACCGCGCGTGCCGCACTGGCGGCCTCAGGTACGGTCACGCTTGAGCTCGCGCTTGCCGGCGTGCCAACCGTTGCCGCCTATCGCGTTCCGCTGATCGAGGAAGTCATCGCGCGTCTCGCCGGGCTACGCGCAAGACTAACGAGCGTGATTCTCGCCAATCTCGTCATCGGCGAGAACGTCATTCCCGAATTCCTGCAGCGGGATTGCACGCCGCAAGCTCTCGCCACCGCGCTGTTGCCGCTCCTGTCCGACACCCCGGAGCGCGCGCGGCAAGTCGAGGCCTTTGGGCGGCTCGATCGGATCATGGCGATTGACGGCGCGCCGAGCATCAAGGCCGCGGCGATTGTTGTCGACATTGCAGGGCATGGCCGCCGCGATCTTGCGGACGTACAACAACGTTAGCCTGCTGCCAACACGAGGGGCGAATGTTCAAGTGCCAGCTGCGATTCGCGCGCGCATGACCAAAAGGCCGAAATCGTCGGTGCGCGCCGCGATCACCGGCGTGCATGGCTATGTGCCACCCGATGTCCTGACCAACGCCGAACTGGCGCGGATGGTCGACACCAACGACAACTGGATTGTCGAACGTACCGGAATAAAAACCAGGCGGATATTGAAGGGCAAGGGACTGGGGACCTCCCATATGGGCGCGGAGGCCGTACGTGGCCTTCTGAAGAAGACTGGTACCGCGCCCGGTGATGTCGATCTGCTGATCTGCGCTACGACGACGCCCGATTTGGTGTTTCCCTCGACCGCCAATCTTATCTGTGACATGGCCGATATCCGCAACATCGGCAGCTTCGATGTGCAGGCCGCTTGCTCGGGCTTTGTTTATGCGCTGAGCATCGCCGCCCAATTCGTCGAGACCGGCAAGTATCGCAAGATCGTGGTGGTCGGCGCCGACAAGATGTCGGCGATTATCGACTATACCGATCGCGCCACCTGCGTGCTGTTCGGCGACGGCGCCGGCGCCGTGCTTGTCGAGCCGAACCGTAACTATGGCATCATCGACACGCTGATCTGTTCGGACGGCGCCGGGATGAAGCACTTGCATCAGAAGGCCGGCGGCAGCCGCATGCCGCCGACGGCGGAAACCGTCGCCAGGCGACTGCACTATGTGCACCAGGAAGGTGCTGCAGTTTACAAGTACGCGGTCGCGCGCATGGCCGAGGTGGGAACCGAGCTGATGCATCGAAACAAGCTGACCAGCCAGATGGTCGATTGGCTGGTGCCGCATCAGGCCAACATGCGCATTATCGAAGCGACAGCGGAACGCATGGGGCTTTCAGCGGACCACGTGATGGTGACGATCCACAAATACGGCAACACCACCGCCGCGACGATCCCGCTTTGCCTGTGGGATTATGAGAAGAAGCTCAAGGCCGGAGATCGCCTCATTCTTGCGGCCTTTGGCGGCGGCTTCACCTGGGGCGGTATCTATCTGACCTGGGCTTACGGTTCACGCTGAGCGCCGTTTTCTCCTTGCGCGAGCAGAAGGTGATGATAACCGGCCGAACCGGCTATACTGGCGTTCCCGGAGGAACGCCAATGCACGACACGACGGCCATGGCCGCGCTGCAGCAACAGAGCGGCATCAACTACCACCGCATCGCGAACTATGCGGAACTTCACAGCCGCTACCCCACCACCGAGTATCTCCGCCGCCGTGCGCGACATCATATTCCTCATTTCGCGTTCGAATATTCGGACGGCGGCTCGGGCAGGGATGACGCGGGGATCAGGCGCAATTGGGCAGCGCTTGATGCCGTTGAACTGGTGCCGCGTTACGGCGTCATGCCGACGCTGCCGCCATGCGACGTCAAACTGTTCGGGCGCCGCTATTCGGCGCCGATCGGCGTAGCCCCAATGGGTGGGCCCTCGATCATTTGGCCGGGCGGAGACAAGCATTTGGCGCGCGCCGCGCAGCGCGCCGGCGTCCCCTACATGCTCAGCACCGCTGGCGGCGCCACCATCGAAGAAATCGCCGCGATCGCGCCGGACGTGTTCTGGTTCCAGCTTTATCGCCTGGCCAACAACAATCACGCAATCGGTCTCGATCTGGTGCGGCGCGCCGAAGCCGCGCGCTGCCACGCGTTGGTGCTGACGCTCGACGTGCCGGTTCGCACGACGCGCCCGCGCGAAGTGGCGACCGGTATCGCCGGCGCCTTTAGGCTCAATCCGCGCATTATGATGCAAATCGCGCGGGCGCCGGCCTGGGCCATGGCGCTTCGGACCTACGGCATCCCGCGCTTCGCCAATCTGCGCTCTTACGTCGGGGAGAATGCCCCGCTCAACGACGTCATCGCCTTCGCGTTGCGCGAACAGCGCGGCGCCTTTACCTGGGACGAAGTCAAGACGTACCGCGACCGCTGGAAAGGGACCCTGATTGTCAAAGGTATCCTGCATCCACAGGACGCAGAAATGGCAGTGTCACTCGGCGTCGACGGGATCATCGTTTCGAATCATGGGGGACGACAGATCGAGGCCCTTCCACCGACGATCGATGTGCTCCCGGCGATCGTGCGCCAGGTCGGAACGCGCGCGACGGTGATGATGGATTCCGGCGTGCGCAGCGGCAGCGACGTGGTGCGTGCGTATGCGCTCGGAGCCGCTGCCGCTTTTGCGGGCAAGGCCTATCTGTGGGGCCTTGGCGCACTTGGTGCGGAGGGTCCCGGTTACGTCATCGACCTTCTGATCGATGAGACCCAAGCGGCACTCGGCCAGCTCGGCGCACGCACCTTGGACGAGGTGCGGACCGTCGTGGTCCGCCATCCCAACGCGCTACACTTTTAATGAGGCGCGCGCGACGCCAAGCGCCAGTTTGACAAAGATCAACACCAGCCGCCGACTGCGGGTCAATTTGTGATCGGTCGGAGCCCGGCTGTGCTCATTGCGCTATTCGCGGATATTCACGGTAATCGCCAAGCATTTGAAGCATGCTTGATGCAGGCACGCGGTTTTGGCGCAGAGCAAAGCGTTCTGCTCGGTGATTATGTGGGTTACGGCGCCGATCCGGAGTGGGTCGTGAAGACCGTCATTGGGCGTGTCGAAGAAGGTGGCATTGCGGTGCGCGGCAATCACGACAATGCGGTCAGCAACGCCCGCGAACGGCTTAATGTTGAGGCCCAGATAGCTATTGAGTGGACGCGCGGCGAACTCGGATCCGCGGAGCGAAAATTCCTCGAACAATTGCCGCTCACAGGTGAGAACGATAACCGCCTCTACGTTCATGCCGACGCGAGCAGTCCGAAAAGTTGGCGCTATGTCATGAACGTCGAAGATGCCGCCCGCAGCATCAAGGCGACGTCGCGGCTCATCACATTCTGTGGCCATGTTCACCGGCCGGCGCTCTACACCATGTCGACAACCGGCAAGATGACCGCGTTTACCCCGACAACGGGCACTGCAATTCAATTACTTCCAAGCCGCCGATGGCTTGCGGTGCTTGGCTCCGTGGGACAGCCTCGCGACGGCAATCCGGCCGCTTCCTACGCCATGCTGGACACCAGCCGGAACGAACTCACGTTTTGCCGCGCGCCCTATGACGTGGAGGAGGCAGTCACCCGCATTCGAAACAAAGGTTTACCGACTTCGCTGGCGGACCGCCTGCTGGTGGGAAAGTGAAAGTGGTCAAGCCGACGCTTGAGCCGGGTGTGACGATTGATGGCTTCCGTCTCGAGGAAAGCCTGCATCGGGGCGGTATGGCCACGCTTTGGCGCGTCTCGCGCGCAGGCGAGACGATGCCCATGCTGATGAAAGTGCCGATCATCGCTGAAGGCGAAGATCCCGTGGCCATTGTCAGCTTCGAAATGGAACAGATGATCTTGCCGCGCGTTTCCGGCATCCACGTTCCGAAGTTCGCGGCGGCGGGCGACTTTGGCGTCCAGCCTTACATCGTGATGGAGCGTATCGCCGGGAAAACGTTGTTGCCACGGCTGTCCGAGCTGCCGTTGCCCTATGCCGAAGTTGCCGAGATTGGTTTGAAAATCGCTGCCGCCTTGGATGACTTGCACCGGCAGCATGTCATTCACCTCGACGTCAAGCCAAGCAACATCATGTTTCGTCCGACCGGTGAGGCGGTTCTCCTCGACTTTGGACTGTCGCATCACGATCTTTTGCCCGATCTGATGAAGGAGGAATTCAGGGTGCCATTTGGCACCGCGCCCTACATGTCGCCGGAGCAATTGCTCGGCGTGCGCAACGATCCGCGGAGCGATCTGTTTGCTCTGGGTGTGCTGCTGTACTTCTTTTCTACGGGGGTACGCCCGTTCGGGGAAAGCCAGACCATGTACGGCATGCGCCGGCGGTTGTGGCGCGATCCGGTTCCTCCACGTCAATTAAAACCCGACTATCCGCCCTGGCTTCAGGAAAGCGTGTTGCGTTGCCTGGAGATCGAACCGGCGTGGCGCTACCCGACCGCGGCGCAACTGGCGTTCGAATTGAGTCACCTTGGTCAAGTCAAGCTGACCAAGCGATCCGAGCGGTTAAAGCGGGATCCCCTGACGACCGTGCTGCGGCGGCGCTTCAACAAGGATCTGACGCGATCGATCACCTTGCCGGCGACGGCCGCACAGATCGCTTCGGCCCCGATTATCGCGGTCGCGGTTGATCCGACGGAAGGGTCCGCGCAACTGAACGATGCGCTCCGCGCTACCGCGGCGCGCATTCTGGCGAGCGTCCCGGCCGCGCGGCTTGCCTGCCTGAACGTGCTCAGGCAGGGCCGGATTACGATTGATTTGACGCTCGACGAAGAGGGCCACAACAAGCGGATTGATCGTCTGGTTGCCCTGCGCCACTGGGCCGAGGCGCTGAAGCTTGCAGATGACCGGCTGACTGCGCATGTCCTCGAGGCGGTCGATCCGGCTCGCGCGATCCTCGAATTCGCGCAAGCCAATCACGTCGATCATATTGTGATCGGTGCTCGGCAAAACTCACTGCTGCGCAATCTCCTTGGAAGTGTATCCGCAAAAGTCGCAGCGGAGGCGCCTTGTACAGTCACAGTTGTTCGACCGGCTCGGGTAGAGGCCACCGAAAAGTCGTCAGCTTTAGACAATAGTTCCGCTGGGCACGACGGCGTCGTGGACAGCCAGCCCTAGAACCGTTTCGCTTCGAGGGTTAGAACAAAAGCCTACGACGGAACAGGCCATGGTGACGCTGACCGAGGCGACAATCGAGGTCACAGACGACCGCCTTGCGGCCCGCAACGCGGTGGTGCTTGCCGCCGCGCAGGCGCTCACCGGCGGCAATACCACCGTCATTGTGGCGACCGGCGGCATAGTCGGGTCGATGCTGGCGCCGGATCCGGCGCTGGCAACACTGCCGATCAGCGTCATGGCCGTGGGCATGTGGATCGGTACGCTGCCGGTCGGCATGCTGGCCAAGGCGTTTGGCCGTCGTTTCGCCTTGCAGGTGGGAACGGCCTTTGGCGCCGCCTCGGGCGTGATTTCATGCACCGCCGTGTTGTCGGGATCGTTCGTTCTGCTGCTTGCAGGCACACTATGCGGCGGCTTCTACGCGGCGGCGCATCAATCCTATCGGTTCGCCGCCGCCGATACTGCGAGCATGCACTTCCGCGCCAAGGCGGTTGCCTGGGTGCTCGCCGGCGGTATCGGTGCCGCAGTGATCGGCCCGCAGCTTGTGATTCTGACCAAAGACCTTTGGCCGCCGTATTTGTTCGCGGGAACCTTTTTGGCGCAATCGGCTTGCGCTATTGTTGCGGCGGCGGCGTTGACCTTGCTCCGGTTGCCACCGCCCGCACCCGCTGCCGCTCGCAACTTCTCCGATGGACGACCGCTCATGGAGATCGTTCGTCAGCCGCGGTTTATTGTTGCGGCGGCCTGTGGTGTTGCAAGCTTCGGCCTGATGAACCTGATGATGACCGCCGCACCACTTGCCATGGTGATGTGCAATCATTCCGTTGGCGACGCGGCGCTCGCCATCCAATGGCACGTGATCGGCATGTATGCGCCGAGCTTTTTCACCGGTGCGCTGATCACGCGGTTCGGCGTGCGGGCGATGATCGCAAGCGGCCTGTTGTTGCTCGCCGCCGCAGCCTCGGTCGGTTCGCTCGGCATCGAATTGTGGAATTTTTGGATCGCGTTGGCACTGCTTGGCATCGGCTGGAACCTGGCGTTCATTGGCGCGACCACCCTGGTTACCGAATGCTATGGCCCGCGCGAGCGCAACAAGGTGCAGGCGTTCAACGACTTTCTGGTGTTCGGCTCGACCGCGCTTGGCTCGCTGTCGTCGGGCGCGCTGCTGTCACGCTATGGCTGGTCGGCGGTCAACGATGCGGCATTCCCGGTCGTCATAGTTGTCGCGGTGCTGCTGGTCTGGGGCACGTTCGCGCGGCGGCCAAATCCGGTGTAAAGTGCGCCGCAGTTTTTTTCGGAAGGACGGAAACTTGAGATGGACGATCAAACCGCAGAGCTGGACATGGTCAGTGAAGAAGCGGCGTTACGCGGACTGTACGATCCGCCGATGGAACTTGCGGTCCTCAAACAGCTTGATCGTCTGGATGCTCATTGCCGCAACTTTCTCGCCCACTCGCCATTCGCGGTCATCGGCTCGACGCGGCCGGGCCGCGGCACCGATGTGAGCCCGCGTGGCGATGCGCCGGGCTTTGCGCGGGTGCTCGACGATCACACCATCGCCATTCCGGACCGGCCGGGCAACAATCGCCTCGACACCATGTCGAATATCGTCGCCGACGCCGAGGTCGGGCTGCTGTTCTTTATTCCCGGGATCGACGAGACGCTTCGCATCAACGGCGCGGCGCGGCTGGCCCAGGATCGCGAGCTTCTGGCTGCGGCCGCCGTGAATGGACGCGAGCCCCGCCTGGTCATTTTGGTGACGGTGCGCGAGGCCTTTCTCCACTGCGGCAAGGCGCTTAAGCGATCGCGGCTTTGGCACGACGATTATCGTCTCGAGAAGAAGTCGTTTCCCTCGCTGGGGCGGATCATCGTCGAACAGACCAAGACGCCGCTGCTGACCGTCCAAGAGGCGGACGCGGTCGTCGAGGACGGTTACCGGAACAACCTCTATTGACCGTCAGGTAGGCGTTTCACCAATTATTACAGCGGTTTACACTGCGCGGTTGAAGTGCTGCGTTTTGCCCGGAATCGTTGCCAGGGCGGGACTGCCGCCACGGCATGATCTTTTCGGAAAACGGCTTCCACTTTTGCGGATCATGCTCTAGAGCATCGCGCGAGGAATCTTCCTTTCGGGCCGGGCTTTAACGCTGGCTCCCATCAACCGGGGACCTTCCATGACGACTTTGTGGCTCATTGTTCTATGCGGCGTTCTCGCGCTTGTTTACGCCATTTGGGCCACCACCGCCGTGATGCGCGCCGATGCCGGCAGCGCAAAAATGCAGGAGATCGCCGCGGCAATACGCGAGGGCGCGCAAGCCTATCTGCGGCGGCAATACACGACGATTGCGATCGTCGGTGTCGTGATCTTTCTGATCGTCGGTTATTTCCTCGGCTGGCTGGTCGGCGTCGGCTTCGCCGTCGGGGCGATCCTGTCCGGCGCCGCGGGCTTCATCGGCATGAACGTCTCGGTGCGTGCCAACGTGCGCACCGCGCAGGCCGCCATCGGCTCGCTCGCTGGAGGGCTTGAACTTGCGTTCCGGGCCGGTGCGATCACCGGCCTTCTGGTTGCAGGCTTGGCGCTGCTCGGCGTGACGATTTATTTCGGCTTCCTCACTGGCACGCTGCACCTGGCGCCGAACGATCGCACGGTGGTCGATTCGATGGTGGCGCTGGGCTTCGGCGCCTCGCTGATTTCGATCTTCGCCCGGTTGGGCGGCGGCATCTTCACCAAGGGTGCGGACGTTGGCGGCGATCTCGTCGGCAAGGTTGAGGCCGGTATTCCGGAAGACGATCCACGTAATCCCGCGACCATCGCCGACAATGTCGGCGACAATGTCGGCGATTGCGCCGGAATGGCTGCGGACCTGTTCGAGACCTATGCGGTGACAACAGTCGCGACCATGGTTCTGGCGGCGATTTTCTTCAGCGGGGTTTCGACCGAAATGGTGACGCGGATGATGACGTTCCCGCTCGCCATCGGCGGCATCTGCATCATCGCGTCGATCATCGGCACGTTCTTCGTGCGGCTCGGCGCCAGCCAGTCGATTATGGGCGCGCTGTACAAGGGCATGATCGCGACCGCTATCCTGTCGCTGATCGGCATTGCGGGCGTGACCCACTATCTGATCGGCTTCGGCCCGCTCGCCGGCGTGGACTATTCGGGGGCCGAGCTGTTTTATTGCGGCATCACCGGTCTTGCCGTCACCGCGCTGATTATCGTCATTACCGAATATTACACCGGGACCGACTACCGGCCGGTGCATTCGATCGCGCTCGCTTCGGTGACCGGCCACGGCACCAACGTCATTCAGGGCCTCGCGATATCACTGGAATCAACCGCACTTCCGGCGCTGGTTATCATCGCTGGCATTTTGGTCAGCTATAACCTTGCTGGTCTGTTCGGCATCGCCATCGCGGTGACAACCATGCTGGCGCTGGCCGGGATCGTTGTTGCACTCGACGCTTTCGGGCCCGTTACCGACAATGCCGGCGGCATCGCCGAAATGGCCGGCCTGCCGAAAGAAGTGCGCAAATCGACCGACGCACTCGACGCCGTCGGCAACACCACCAAGGCAGTGACCAAGGGCTACGCCATCGGCTCGGCCGGGCTTGGCGCTTTGGTGCTGTTCGCTGCCTACAACCAGGATCTGAAATTCTTCATCGGCGGCGCGAGCTCGCATCCATATTTTCAGGGCGTGTCACCGGATTTCTCGCTCAGCAATCCCTATGTGGTGGCCGGTCTGTTGTTCGGCGGCCTCTTGCCCTATCTGTTCGCCGCGATGGGGATGACGGCAGTGGGCCGTGCCGCCTCCTCAATCGTCGAGGAGGTGCGACGCCAGTTTCGCGAGAAGCCCGGCATCATGCAGGGAAAGGACAAGCCCGATTATGGCCGCGCCGTCGATATGCTCACCCGCGCCGCGATCAAGGAAATGATCGTGCCGTCGCTGTTGCCGGTACTCTCGCCGATCGTCGGCTACTTCATCATCTACTTTGTCGCCGGCGGCGGCGCCCCGGGCAAGTCGGCGGCGTTCTCCGCGCTCGGCGCGATGTTGCTCGGCGTGATCGTCACCGGGCTGTTTGTGGCGATTTCCATGACGTCGGGCGGCGGCGCCTGGGACAACGCCAAGAAGTACATCGAGGATGGCCATTACGGCGGCAAAGGCTCGGATGCCCACAAGGCAGCCGTGACCGGCGATACGGTTGGCGATCCTTACAAGGACACGGCCGGGCCTGCGGTCAATCCGATGATCAAGATCACCAACATCGTCGCGCTCCTGCTGCTCGCGGTGCTAGCCCGCTAATCCGCTATTGCGAGTGTCGTCGGATCAGGCGCGAAGTGGCCGGTCCGACGACAAGCTGCGCGGCCAGACAACAAAAACAGAGCGTTGTCGGGCTGGATCGCCCGGTAAAGGGACTAACGTCTTAGAACGGCAGACCCAGCCTGGCGTGCGACAGCGAGTTCGAACAGCGACTTGACAACGTTGAGATCCGATCCGGCCGTCGGTGTCGTGCGACTGATGAAATCGAACACCTTGCCGTCCTTAATTCCGTAGGCCGCGACCCGCTGCACCCGCCGGTCCCGGTCGAAGTAGATGGCGATCACGCGCTGATCGGTAATCTTGGTTTGCAGGAACGAGACCGGACGCTCCGCGCGCTGCGAGATGTAATAGAACGCTTCGCCTGAGACGGTGGCGACGGTCGAAGGCGTACCGAGCACGATCAGCACCTGCTCCTGGGACGCGCCGAGCCGAATTTGCTCAAGCGCCCCGTCCGGCAGGACATAGCCGCGCTGAAATGACTCGCCAACGCAGCCGCCCACAGTCAGCATCAGTGAGAACGTGAGAACATAAGCAGCGGCGCGCCTTCCCCCCCTTGGCACAAAACCGTTCCGCATTCGGGCGTCCCCACCTTGTGTCTGATTGCCGGCTACCTTACCCCAAGATCCCAAGCAGCAGGTTACGAGCGCCGGGCTCGGCAGTTTTGGCGCCGATTGAGTAGTCTATCTCTATGATATTAACGGCGTTTCGACGAGGGCTCCACAATCGCAACATCCACGCGCTCTATGGCATGATCGTGGCGCAGGCGCGCTCGCGCTCGTTTTACGCCGATTATGGGGTACCGGACACCGTCGAGGGCCGATTCGAGTTGATCGTGTTGCATCTGGTGCTGCTGCTGAACCGGCTTGCCGGGACCGGCGAAACGGGCGGTCGAAGCAACAAGCTCGGGCAGCTGTTGTTCGACGTGTTTTGCCGTGACCTCGATGACAATTTGCGGGAAATGGGCGTCGGCGACATGGCAGTGCCCCGGAGGATGCGGCAATTCGGCGAGGCGTTTTATGGCCGGCAGACCGCATATAGCTTGGCCATGAATGCCGACGGCGAGCGGGAGCTTGAGAAGGCGCTCGCGCGCAATATCTTTGAGGCGGCTGATGCAGATGACCGGGCCGTGCGGTTGGCGCGATATGTACGCGCTGCAGCGAGCCAACTGGGGGCTGAGGCGGATGACGCTCTCGCGGCCGGTCTCATCTTTCCCAACCCGGAGGCCTTCGCACATGGGTGAACGCGAACACAACCGAGACCCTGCGACCCCATGGCAGTTTCCGGTCGCAAGCGAGGATGTGCCGGAGTCCGGCGAACGCGTTGAACTCGTAGCCGACGCGAACATACGCCAAGCCGTAGCGCGAACGGTCGGGCTGCGCGATTTGCCGCGCCTTGAGGCGAATTTCGAAGTGCGAAGGCAAGGAGCCGGCGGATTGCACTTGACCGGCCGGGTTTCCGCGACCGTCGGTCAAACCTGCGTCGTCACGCTCGAACCGCTTGTCAACGAAATCGAGGAAGACGTCGATCTCGTTTTCATGCCGCGTTCGGCAACCGGGAAGCCCGGCGAACAGGCGGGCGTTGTTGCGAACAGCGCGGACAATACCGAGCCACTGATCGACGGACAGATCGATCTTGGCGCGCTGGCCACCGAGTTCCTCGTCCTTGGAATCAATCCGTATCCGCGCAAGCCGGGAGCGGTGTTCCAGCCGCCGCAGGATGCAACACCGGATCAAGGCCCGTTCGCCGTTCTGAACGCTTTGAAGAAGGATCGGGATGCCCGCTGATCGCAGTTGTTTCCGGTCGCCGAACCGCTATTGTCCGGTTCGGTTTCGCCTTGCGTTGCGCGGACGAGGCGCGTGATCCCGAGTGTGGAAACCGGTCATTGCCTGAGGATCATGCGCCGAAAATCATCTGAACGTGATCCGACCGCGTTGCGTTGGATCGTGATCTAGGACCACGGGCATTTCATGTCGCAGATGGTCCGCATTGCTCTCGACGCGATGGGGGGCGACCACGGTCCTGCCGTGGTGGTTGCCGGGGCGGAGCTGGCGTTGGCCCGCCACCCCGAAAGTGAATTTCTTTTCTTTGGCAACAAGGCACTGATCGAGCCGCTGGTTGCCGGATGTCCGGCACTCAAGTCGGCTTCACGGCTCGTCCATGCCGAGGTCGCGGTGCGCATGGAAGACAAGCCAAGCCAGGCGCTTCGTTACGGCCGGCGTAAATCCTCGATGTGGCTCGCGATCGATGCAGTCAAGAAGCAGGAGGCCGATATGGCGGTCTCGGCCGGCAATACTGGCGCGCTGATGGCGATGTCGAGATTCGAGCTGAAAACCCTGGCCGGAATTGACCGACCTGCGATCGCGGCATTGTGGCCAACACTGCGCGGTGAATTGATCGTGCTCGACGTCGGTGCCTCGATCGGGGCGGACGCCGAGCATCTCGTCGACCTTGCCGTGATGGGTGCGGCCATGGCGCGCATTCTGTTTCGGCTTGAACGGCCGACCGTTGGGTTGCTCAACATCGGCGTGGAAGAAGTCAAAGGCCTGGAACAAGTGCGGGAGGCGGGTCGAATCTTACGCGAGACGCCACAGCCCGACCTCGACTACGTTGGCTTCGTCGAGGGTGATGACATCGGCAAGGGTACCGCCGACGTCGTCGTCACCGAAGGCTTTGCCGGCAATATCGCGCTCAAGACCGCCGAAGGCACGGCGCGTCAAATCGGTGAATACCTCAGGTCAGCAATGAATCAGTCGCTCGGTGCCCGGATCGGATATTTGTTTGCACGTGCGGCGTTTCGTCAGCTGCGGCAGCGCATGGATCCCGGGCGCTCCAACGGCGGCGTATTTCTCGGGCTCAACGGCATCGTCATCAAAAGCCATGGTGGAACCGATGCCGCAGGTTTCGCCGCCGCCATCGACCTTGGCTACGGCATCGTGCGTGATGAGCTTCTGGCCAAGATCACGGCCGCGCTCGGACGGCAGGGTCATGAAGCGGGTCAAGCGGCGTCCCGATCAATCGGCGGAGTCGCTGTGTGATGGTCCGCCGTTCTGTTGTTCTGGGTTGCGGCAGTTATCTGCCGAACCACGTTCTCACCAATGCCGATCTGGCGCTCAAAGTCGACACCTCCGACGAGTGGATCGTTCAGCGCACCGGCATTCACGAGCGCCGCATCGCCGCGCCTGGCGAATTGACCTCGCACATGGCGACGCTGGCCGCGCGCGCCGCACTCGCCCACGCTCACGTCGAAGCACAAGCGATCGACCTCATCGTGCTTGCGACCTCGACGCCTGACAATACGTTTCCGGCCAGCGCCGTGACCGTGCAAGCCGAACTGGGCATTACGAAGGGTGCCGCGTTCGATCTGCAGGCGGTATGTTCCGGATTTGTCTACGCGCTGGCGACTGCCGACGCCCTGCTCAGGTCGGGCGCATTCACCCGAGCGCTGGTGATCGGCGCCGAGACCTTTTCGCGCCTGCTCGACTGGACCGATCGAACGACCTGCGTGCTGTTCGGCGACGGCGCGGGTGCGGTGGTGCTTGAAGCGCAAGATCAGCCGGGCGCGCGTGAGGATCGCGGCATTCTGACGGTGCGGCTACGGTCCGATGGCCGCTACAAATCGAAGCTTTATGTCGACGGCGGACCGTCATCGACCGGTACCGTCGGTCATTTGCGGATGGAAGGCCGCGATGTGTTTCGGCACGCCGTGGCGATGATTACCGACGTGGTTCACGATGCCTTTAAGGCAAGTGGCTTTTCAGTCGCCGACATCGATTGGTTTATCCCGCATCAGGCCAACAAACGCATCATCGATGGATCGGCGCACAAGCTGGGCATCGCCCCGACCAAGGTTGTGTGCACGGTCGATCGGCATGGCAACACCTCGGCGGCCTCGATACCGCTGGCGCTGACGGATGCCGTGACCGATCGGCGGATCAAGCGTGGCGATCTGCTGCTGCTGGAGGCGATGGGCGGGGGGTTCACTTGGGGCGCCGCGCTGGTGCGTTGGTGAGGCGGAGGGCCGCCAAAGCCGTTGACCGTTCCGCGAGAAGTTAATATCGTTGATAATCTTGATAATTCAGTACGATACCATGATCGGTTAGTATTGATCGCCGAAGGCGGGGCTGGCTATGGCGAGAAAGACGATCACGCGTGCGGATCTATGCGAGGCCGTCTATCAGAAGGTCGGCCTGTCGCGTACTGAATCAGCCACACTCGTCGAGCTGGTTCTGAAGGAAATTACCGATTGCCTGGAACGCGGCGAAACGGTGAAGCTGTCGTCGTTCGGCTCGTTCGTGGTGCGCAAGAAAGGCCAGCGTATTGGCCGCAATCCGAAGACCGGCAAGGAAGTGCCAATCTCGCCGCGCCGGGTGATGGTGTTCAAACCCTCCGCCATCCTCAAGCAGCGGATCAATTCCGAGCCCGACGGCGGCGGCAAGGAACTCGACGACTGACAGCTGACGGGGCAGGGCAGTGGAAAAAGCGCCGGACGCATTCCGCACGATCAGCGAAGTCGCCGAAGAGATCGATGTTCCACAACACGTGCTCCGATTTTGGGAAAGCCGGTTCGCGCAGATCAGGCCGCTGAAGCGCGGCGGCGGCCGTCGCTATTACCGCCCCAATGATGTCGACCTGTTGCGCGGTGTGCGTCATCTGCTTTACGGCGAAGGCTACACCATCCGCGGCGTGCAGCGGCTGTTGCGCGAGCAGGGCCAATCGTTCGTGCAAAGCGTCTGGCGCGCCGGCACGGAGACGCTATCGCTCGAACTGGACGACAACGGCGGCAGCGATATCGAAGATCAGGCTGACGTGGGCTCAGGCGATGATCTCTCGGCGCTGGAGACCGCGCCCCGCCTTGCGGGAGAGCCGCGACCAAATGAGCGGCGTGAACCGAAGCTGGTGCCGCCTAACAGCAACGAACCGGCGCCGCAACGGATCGCCGCCGAACAACGGCGCAAACTTCAGACGGCGCTCGACGACCTCATCGCCTGCCGCCGTGTGCTCGACGCCGCGCTGTCGGAAACCCCCGCCGCTCAGGATTAACGCGATTGACGCCAAGCGCGGCGTGCGCTTGCGCGCGCGCCGCCCGCATCGATTATGTGTCGGGACGACTAGATGTGTTGCCCGACGGCGCTGCCATTCTTGAAGTGCCGCACCTTCTTCGTTTGCACCGGAACGCATCCGGCGGGGCCGCAAACATTGGCAACTCGTTGGACCAGAGGCGTGGGCGCAGCGGCGAGCGCCGACGGTGCGGCAAGTGTGAAAGCGCTGGCGTGGTCGACGAAGAATCCGCCGGAGAGAATGGCCGCGGCGGCCAAAGCCGTGAGAAGTGTCGTTCGCATGGGTATCCTCATGAAGTGGGAAGCGATGGGGATGGGTGGCTGGCTGAACGCGTGCACACACGCAACACACTCAAAACGCGTAGAGGTGAGATCTGAGCGGACATTCGCCTGCGCATGACTAACCGGCCTTACGCAGCGTGAACGCACCCGCCTCAGGGGCCAGCGTAGCGAACAATGGGCCCAGGAATTTCCGGTATCGGCGCCAACGTCCAACTGAACTCCGATATATCGGCCGGCGTACTTGCGTCGCGCTTGCAGTGCGGATCGGGCGCGTATTGCGGTGAAAATCGAGGCAGCGCGGATCCCAAGGAAGGCCGCAACGGGCGACGATGCGGCGCGCCACACCTTCCAGATCGTCAACGAGCTCTTCGTAGAGCACGTCAAAGATGCGCCCGGCCGGCAGCACATTGCGCCAATGCGCCATGAGCTCCTGATAATGCCGGTAGTAGCGACCCAATTCGGCGAGGTCGTAGGTGTGCAGCTGCCCCTTGGTGAAATGCACGGAGAAGCAGGAGACGCAAGTGTCCAGCGGATCGCGGATCGCGTGAATGATCGGGGCGTCAGGCAGCGCCAGATGGATGAGTCCGGCATAGAGAAAGTTCGCCGGCATCTTGTCGACAATTCGTCTTGCACTCGGCGCTCGGGACAACAGCTGCGCAAGATAGCGCGCTCCCAAATCGCGAAACTGGTGGGCCGACATGGCCGGCACGAACTCCGGAAACGGCGGCGCTTTCGGCGTCGCGCGGCCGATGGCGTCGGCTGTCTGCTCGAACAGGGTGAGTTCGCCGGACCCGAATATTTCGGGATGGCTTGCCAATATCTGCTCGATCAGTGTTGTGCCCGAACGGGGCATTCCGATGATGAATATCGGAAGTGGCGACTGGACCCCCGCGCCTTCGTGCTCCCTCATGAACGCGCGCGTGAACAGTTCGCGGGTGCGATCCATTTGCGCGATCGTCGCCGCTTCGTCATAGCCGACCTGCTGGCGTTTCAGTGCGTTGGCGGCCAGCAATTGCCGGAAGGCATTGTCTGGATCGCCCAGGTGTTCGTTGGCTTTGGCGAGCGCAAAATGCAGATGCATCCGGTTCACGGCAGACAGCGATGCGGCTTCCGCTGCCATCCCCTCGAGCGCAGTGAGATAATTGTCGCTGGCGCTGAACGGCTGCATGGCGGCGAGATTGTCGTAGTAGGAAGCTTCTTTAGGTGAAAGCCGGATCGCCTCTTCGACGGCGCTTGTCGCTTCGGCCATGCGCCCGCGTTCCTTCAAGATCAGGCCGAGGTTATTGTGGGCGCCGGGGAAGCCCGGATATGCCGCAATGGCGCGGCGGAATTTTGCTTCCGCCTCGTCCCATTTTTCGAACTGCGCCAGCGCGACGCCCCAGTTGCAGAGCGTTTCCGGATTGTCCGGTTTGATGGCGGCCGCCCGCGCATACGAAGCTACCGCCTCTTCGGGCCTGTCCAGTTCAGCGAGCGCCAAGCCGCGATTATTGTGAACCTCGGCGAAGTTGGGCTGCAGCAGGAGAATTTGTTCGTAAAGAGCGATCGCCTCGCCGAGCTGCCCCACTTGGTGGCTGGCCAGGGCCTTTGCGCATAGCGTAGATAATCCGTCGGTCGGCGCGGCTCCCGCAACACCCTTCTGATCGCGAGCCGGCGTCGCTGGCTGACTTTTGCCCACGGTGGTCTCTTGGCAGCGCTTGCTGGAATCTCAGGTGCACGCACGATGACACCGCAAGTTTCGTGGGTAGACGACCATGGTGAATGAAATGTTAAACCTGACCGCGGCGCCGGAAGCCGCACGCACGGACGACAGCTTCGGTTGCGATGCCGCAGCGTGGGACCCTCAGCAGTGTTCGGATATCCGGTCGCGCCGGTGATCATGGAACCGGCTTTGGGAGCGGGATCACCGCTCGGCGTTGTGCCGCGGCGATTTGTTCGGACGACAACGCGCGATGCGCCGCCTTCAGGAATGATTCGGCGAGCGGGCTGCCGCCGGCGCGGGCACGCAGCAGCCAGGCCAGAGCCGCGATGCCGTCGCGCGGTACGCCGGCGCCGAGCAGGTGTGCCGCGCCGAGCATCGCCTGACCATCGGCATCGCCTCGCGCGGCGGCTTTCGTCCACCACGTTGCTGCAGCGGCCGGGTCGCGATCGACTTCGAGCGCATTGTGATAAATCATGCCGAGGCGCGTCATTGCCGCAGCGACGCCTTGCTCCGCTGCGGCAACGGCCCAATGACGTGCCTCGATGGCATCCAACGCAATGCTGTCGCCTTCGAGCAGCATCCAACTCAGCATGTCCTGCGCCGGCCCGTCGCCGGCCTCGGCCGCCGCGCGGTAAAGCTCCGCGGCACGCGTGTGATCCTGTTCGACACCCTCGCCTTTGAAATAAAGCGCTGCCAGATTTCGTTGCCCGACCGGGTCGAGCGCTTCGGCAGCCAGCGTCAGCCAGCGCAACGCCAGTCCAAAATCGCGCTCGACGCCGAGCCCCTCGGCAAAGCAAGCGCCGACATTGTTCTGGGCCCGGGCGACGCCGGCCTGGGCCAACGGTCCCCAGATGGCAAGCGCAGCATGATAGTCACTGCTCGCCGCCGCTTCATAAGCCTCGGCCATGCGCGCCGCGACATCAGCCTCGACGGTCACCGAAGAGTTGGCGGCCCCTGAAGGTTTGGCGGTCACCGACGTACCGTTCAGTACCCGAGCAGAAACGGATTGACCGCGCCGCGCCGGTAACCGGATTCACGAACCAGCAGATCGAGCGCAAGCGTGGCAACGTCATCAGCGACCGGATCAATCGCGGCATCGATGCGCTGATGCATGATCTTCAAATAGCTGCCGCAGGATTCGCAGGTTTCCGCCTTGACGGTCGCGGGACCGCCGGCGATTTCCTGATAGGCAATTCCCTTGGTCGAGCCGCACAAGGTGCATTTGACGCGAGGTTGATTCCATAGCGTGCCGCAGAGCGAGCAGGCGCAGAAGCGCGTGTCCTGTGCGCCGGGCCAGCCGACGACCAGCGACGACACCGGCGCACCGCCGCAGACAGGACAAGCGCCTTCACCTATGGGCACCAGTGTTTTTGAATCAAGCTTCGCGGCGAGCCGGACAAAATGCACTTGCAGTGCCGCAGCGGCGAACGCGTGTTCGGCCAGCTCCTCGACCGATATTGTGCTAGCGAATACCGCCCCCAGCATCGCCGCCGTGGCAGCCGGATCGGCTGCACTGACGCGGTCCAGCGCGCTACGCGCGCTGTCGGGCATCGCGATAGTCGCCGCCAACGCCAGAAGCCGCTCCCACGTTGCATCCATGGTTTTGTCCGGCACGAAACCCATCCGATCGAGCGGCGGCATGTGAAATTCCCGCGCACGCTCGATCGTGTCACGCGGAGGCAGTACCGCAGCAGGCAATCCATCCTGGATGCGATGCTGCGCCTCGCACAAACTGGCGAGGAAGAGCAAATAGGGGCTCAGCGGATGATCGCCGGCGAGCGCCCTTAGCCGCGCGGCGCGGCCTGCGAAAATCGCCAAAGGATCCGGCAACCGCGCGAAGGGCGGCTTCGCTATTTCACCGATTGGAATCGGATCGTGCGTCGGCACGCCTGTCTGCGTCATACTCCGCCTCACCAAATACTGGGCCACCTAGCGTAACATGACGCAGCGTCATGCTCGCTGTTCAACCGGAGTGTTTCGTTCCAGCGGAGTGATCTTCGGTCCTGCCAGTGACCAGCTCCCGCAGCCACTTGCGATGATGGCGCCACGCCCAGCCACCGGTGACCTGCCCGCGAGTCATCGCGCCGATGGTTCCGCGCACCCAAATCGCCGCATAAACGTGCACGATCCAGACACAAATAATGGTCACTGCAGCGACGGCGTGAACCAGGATGGCCCACCGCTTTAGCTCGATGCTCGTCAGCGGATAGAAATACTGGTCCCAAATCACGATGCCGGTGCAAATCAAAACGATGATCAGAAGCGACATCGACCAGAAGACCACCTTTTGTCCGGCGTTGTATTTGCCGACTTCCGGCAGCTTTTCTTCCTGATTTGTCAGAACATCGCGCAGATGCGCCATCCAGCTGCCGTCTTCGGCGCGCCACAAGTTCGCCTTCCAGAAACGCACGAACAACACAAAGAAGCTGAAGAACAGGACGACGCCGATCCACGGATGAATTGTCCGCGTCCATTGGCCTCCACCAAACAAGGCGGTGAGGAAGAACAGGCTCGGGGTAAACAAAGCGAGGCCGGAAATTGCCAGCAAGACCAGGCAAGTCGCGGTGATCCAATGGTTTACGCGGGCGCCCGCGGTGTATCGATCCACAACGACCGGATCGCCGCGGTGGACGGCATCACCTGTTTCTATGTCATACGCGGCCATGATCAGCGACTTCCCGTGAGGCGCTTGGCGCCTTCCTCATCCTTGGGCTCGACCTTATTGGGACCGGAAACCAAGTAATGGACAAGGCCGATCACCGGGAATGCGGCTATCGCTGCGAGGCCGGCGTACTTCGTCAGTCCCTTCCAGAGATTGACGAGCGGACTGATTTTCGGATCCTTCGGCAATTTCGCATAAATTTCCGGCTTGTCGGCGTGTTGCAGGACGTACATGACGTGGGTGCCACCGACACCGGGCGGATCGTAAAGACCGGCGTTCTGAAAGCCGCGGGACTTAAGGTCTTTGATGCGCTCGGCGGCGTGCTGCTTCATCTCCTCCTTGGTGCCGAACACGATGGCATGCGTCGGACACGTGCGCGCGCAGGCCGGGCCTTGGCCGACGGCAACGCGGTCTGAGCAGAGCGTGCACTTGTACGCTTTATGATCGACCTGGGAGATGCGCGGGATGTCGAACGGACATCCCTTTATGCAATAGCCGCAGCCGATGCATTTCTCGTGATCGAAGTCGACGATACCGTTGGAATACTGCACGATCGCGCCGGGCGCCGGGCATGCCTTCAGGCAGCCCGGATCTTCGCAATGCATGCAACCGTCCTTGCGGATCAGCCATTCCAGATTCTGGCTCTCAGGGTTGATCCATTCGGTAAACCGCATGACCGTGAAAGACTGAGGCGTCAGATCCACCGGATCGTCGTAGACGCCGTAATTGAAACCGATCCTTTCGGTCTGGTTGTTCCATTCGAGGCACGCGACCTGACAGGCCTTGCAGCCGATGCATTTCGACACGTCGATCAGCTTTGCAACTTCGGCGAGCTTCCGTGCCGGCGGCGGCACCGTTGAAGCCGAGCGGCGCACGATGTCGGCTTCTCCCAGATCCACTTTAATGTTCTGGGTCGGCGCGGGGGGCAGCTCGAATTCGAAGGCCATCGCGTCCCTCCTGGTGCCTAGAAGTCGGTTCGCGATCGATCGCCGAGGGTATCGGCGATCAAGGACGAGAAATCGCCTTCCTCGGCGTCGGGCCCCTGCGAGAGCGACACGACATTCGGTCCGGCGATCGGCTCGATGTTGACGAGGAATGCCTTGAATTCCGGGGTGTCGGTATTGGCGTCGCCGACAAAAGGCGTGAGCGAATTCGGGCCGAAGCCCTCTTTGGTTTCGCCAACGAAGGCCCAGTGTAGCGGCACGCCGATCACGTGAACGGGCTTACCGTCGCACATCAAAGTGTTGATCCGTTTGCTGACCACGGCTTTGGCCTTCACCGACCCGCGTTTCGACCAGACCCGCACCCAATGTCCGGACTTGATGCCTTTTTCGTTGGCGAGCTGCTCCGGTATTTCGACGAAGAATTCCGGCTGCATCACCGCGTTGAAACGGACATGTTTGGTCCAGAAATGGAAGTGCTCGGTCAGCCGGTACGAGGTGCCCGCATACGGAAACTCCTTGGCGTCACCGAGTTGTTGCAAATCATTCTTGAAAATGCGCGCCACCGGATTGCCGCGGATTTTTGGCGCCACAAGATTGACGACCGGCGATTCGAACGGCTCGTAATGTGCAGGGAACGGACCGTCGCGCATCAAGCCGAGCGTGAACAGGCGCCCGGTGCCCTCGGCGTTCATGATGAATGGGCCGACGACATTCGGCTTGGCGTTGGGCGCGATGTCGGGAACGTCATAGCCGGTCCACTTGGCGCCGTTCCACCACATCAGCTTGCGGGTCGGATCCCAGGGATTTCCGTCCACGTCGGCGGAAGCCCGATTGTAAAGAACGCGCCGGTTAAGCGGCCACGACCACGCCCAATTCGGAAACACGCCGGTGTTGTCGGGGTCGGCGTTGTCGCGGCGGGCCATGTTGTTGCCGGCTTCGTTGAAGCAGCCGGAATAGATCCAGCAGCCGCACGTCGTCTTGCCGTCGTCGCGCAGGACCGAGAAATTGACGAGCTGCTTGCCTTTGGCGATCACGACCTTGGTCGGATCGTTGGAATCGGTGATGTCGTCGGAGGCGTAGCCGTTGAGTTCCTTGGCCAACTCCTCGGGTGTTGGTTCGCCGGGATCCTTGTAACGCCAATCGAGACTGACGATCGGCTCCGGAACCGTGCCGCCTTCTTTCTGATAAAGCGCGCGCAGGCGCAGAAAGATCTGCCCCATGATCCAATTGTCGTGCTTGGCCTCACCGGGAGGCGTCGCGCCGGCCCAATGCCATTGCAGCCAACGCCCTGAATTCACCAGCGAGCCGGTTTCCTCGGCGAAGCATGTTGTCGGCAGCTCGATGACTTCGGTCTGAATACTGGAAGCGTCGACGTCGTTATGCTCGCCGTAGTTCTCCCAAAACCGCGCCGTCTCGGTCTGCAGCGGGTCCATGACGACCAAAAACTTCAGCTTCGACAGGGCGGACGTCACCTTGCGGCGGTTTGGAGCCGACAACAGGATGTTGAAGCCCTGGCAGAAGTAGCCATTCATCTTGCCTTCGTACATCAGCTGCAAAGCGCGCAGAATGTCGTAGCCCGAGACGTCGAGCTTCGGCAGCCAGTCGTAGGCGAAATCGTTTTCGGCGGTGGCGGCGTCACCCCACATCGCCTTCTGAAAGCTGACGAAGAACTTCTTGTAGTTCTGCCAATAGCTCGTCTGGTCGGCCCGCAACGGCTTGAAGCCGCGCGTCGACATGTAGGCGTCAAGCGTCGGCTCCTTGTCGGAGGGAATTGTCAGATAGCCGGGAATGAGGTTCGACATCAGCCCCAGGTCCGTCAGGCCCTGGATGTTGGAGTGGCCGCGTAGCGCATTCATGCCGCCGCCGCGGACGCCGATGTTGCCGAGGATGAGCTGCAACATGGCCATGCCGCGGATGTTCTGCGAGCCGCTGGAGTGCTGAGTCCAGCCAAGCGCGTACATCGACGTCATCGTCTTGTTCTTGGCGGAGCACTCGCCAATCATTTCGCAGACTTTGAGATATTTGGCCTTTGGCGTGCCGCAGATGCGTTCGACCATTTCCGGCGTGTAGACGGACACGTGATTCTTGAGCAGCTGCCAGACGCAACGCGGATTCTGCAGCGTATCGTCGGCGATGACGTAACCGTCCGGACCGATCTGGTAACTCCAGGTCGAACGGTCGTAGTCGCGCCTCGCCTCCTCGTAGCCGGTGAACAGGCCGTCGCTGTAATCAAACCCTTCCTTGATCAGATATGGCGCATTGGTGAAGGCCTTGACGTAATCCCACTGCACCTTGTCGTTCTGCATGCAGTAATTGATCACCCCGAGCAGAAAGGCGATGTCGGTGCCCTGGCGGATCGGTGCGTAAAAATCCGCAACCGACGCCGAACGGGTAAAGCGCGGATCGACGACGATCAGCTTGGCGCCGCGATTGGCCTTGGCCTCGGTGACCCATTTGAATCCGCAAGGATGTGCCTCGGCGGCGTTGCCGCCCATGATAATCGCGAGATCGGTATTCTGGATGTCAGTCCAGGAATTCGTCATCGCACCACGGCCGAACGTCGGGGCCAGACTGGCCACCGTAGGACCGTGTCAGACGCGTGCCTGATTATCGAATGCCAGCATCCCGGCGCCGCGCACCACCTTGTAGGTCGCCCACGCCGTTTCGTTGCTGGTTGCCGAGGCCGCGAGAAAGCCGGTGCTTAGCCAGCGGTTGACCGTCACGCCATCGCTGTTCTTGGCGATAAAGTTCTTGTCGCGGTCATCTTTCATCAACCGCGCAATGCGGTCGAGCGCGACGTCCCAGGAGACCCGCTCGAACTTCTCGGAGCCGGGCTTGCGGATTTGCGGATAGAGCGTACGGGTCTTGGAGTGCACAAATTCCAGCAGCGCCGCCCCTTTCGGACAGAGCGTGCCGCGGTTGGTTGGGTGATCGGGGTCGCCTTCGATGTGAATGATCTCGGCTTTCTCGCCCTTAGCGAGGTTACCGTTCGAATACATGATGATGCCGCAGCCCACCGCGCAGTAGGTGCAGGTGTTGCGAGTCTCGGTCGTTCCCAAAAGCTTCCACGCGCGGATCGAACTGGCATAGGCCGTTGCGATGTCGCCGAAGCCGAGTGCGCCAAGTGTTGTCCCGGCGACCCCCGCGGCGGCACCCCGCATAAATTGGCGCCGCGACACTTCTACGTTCATGGAACGGTCCTCCTGAGCATCTTCACCCCCCCGGGCTATACTCTTCGGGCAATGCTCACCAGCACGCCGACCAGCGGACTTCCATAATACCAGACGCTATTTTGACGTCGGACCAAAGTCAATTTTTTGAGAAATGCCCGGGATCGGGCCCGTTATTGACGAAGCAGAATCTGACGCCGCACGGTTTGTAAAAGACAGCGAGCATGTTCAACGACCATGCGGGCCGGCCTCGGAAAATTTCGGTGCCCGCGGCTCTGCTGCGCCAGCGTGGCAGGGGAACCAAACTCCTTCGGATTGTGTTCATTTTGCTGCGGCGGAAACGAACAGCACAGTCATGAAGTTCATCGTCGAGATTGTCCGTTCGGTTGATGGGGTTCAGGCGGTCTTGGGGCAGGTTAAAATCGATGAACCCAACCGGAGGAAAGCGCGGACCAAGGCGCAGCTCCTGTTGAGCCCTTGGCGCAACAGGGGAGCCACCAGCACACGCCTGCTCGATTGCCGACACGTACGTCATCAATGCTGTCGAACGTTGGTATAAGGTCGTGATCAGCAGTCGCGCTATCGAAATCGCACCGCACTAGCGAAATCGGACGATACCAACAGACCCGGCAGCCGCGCGAACTCCACTGAGGCCCGGTCCAGGGCGCCGGACCGAACCTCAGCGGCGGTGCACCGGACTCACGCGTTCGAGTTCCGGCGCGTGCCGGCACCAGTACGATGCTTTAGTAGCTCACCGCGCGCTCGATCGGCCGCGACGTCTTGTTCGGCCACCCTGCGCCACTGAGATGCGATAGCGAAAAATATGTCACGAACTTTCCCGGTCGCTGTTCGCTGCGCCATCCGCTCACACTCAGCTGCTTTCTCCAGATAGCGATCGGCCTGCGCGGTCATTCGATTGAAACGCGCCAAAGCGAAGGCGGTTCCTGAGCGCGCCTTTGTCGGGGGCGCCGGAACGCAGATCGGTAACCGAGGAGTTAAGGCGCAGCCGAGCCAGACCTTACGCTAAAGCAAAAACTCAACGGCGCGAAAAAATTCAAAGCCAAGAAAAGCAACCCAAACGACCGTGATCATCAAACCGCAGGCGATGCCAGCGATTGGCAGGGCGTTGCGCCAGGACATTTGGAGCGATCCCTCATCCTTCCGCGTTCAGATTAAATTACCGCGCGAAATTGTGGCGATTTACGTCACATTCGGTGCTACGAACTGCCACAGCGGCCAAAAAGCCTATCGCTTTCTCGGCGATCGGTGCGGCCATGATTGTGGGGCGCTTCATCGTTAAGGAGCGCATGAACGCCCGTGCGCCCTCGACGACTGTCTCCCGGCAAAATGCTATATGTTTGGTTCGTGAAAAGTCAGAGGAGAGTTGCGTGACCAGGACGAGCTCTGCCCATGCGTCGGAGGGACCCGGGTTCGGTGCCCCTGCGATCACTTGGTGGCCGCTCCCGACGGCGTCTTGGATGGCAGCGGCTTTCCTGGTTGCGGCTGTACTGGCGGTCATGATGCTCGTTATTTTCGGCGCCGGAGAGCGGGGTACGGCAATCGCCCTGCGGGCGACGGCGCGATGGTCCTTTCTCCTGTTCTGGCTCGCCTATGCCGGGGGCGCGATCGCATGGCTGTGCGGGCCGAGGCTTGCCGGCCTGGCGCGCCACGGGCGCAACCTGGGCCTTGCCTTCGCTTCGGCGCAACTCGTTCATGTCGGACTGGTTCTTTGGATCATTCACGTCGCGACCAGGCCCGGCGGCATCATGATGTTCTTCTGGGTCGGGATCTTCTGCACCTATTTCCTCGCGCTTTTCTCCGTGCCGCGGCTCCGCAACGCCCTAGACCCGCGTCTCTGGCGGATGTTCCGTACCATCGCGCTCGAATACATCGCCATCGCCTTTGCGGCCGATTTTATTCTTGGCCAGTTGCAGACCAATGGGCTCGAAAAGTTTCGGCTGAGCTACGCGCCATTCGCGCTCATGCTTGTTGTCGGCGCAGGATTGCGCGGTTTCGCATTTTTGGATCGAAAATTACGATCGCGTGAAGTTTCTCAATTCGGTGGAATGTCTCGTCAGATTGAGCAGGATCGAAGGCCGCCAGAGTTCGACGGCGGGTATGTGCAAACCCTGCTAGTTCTGTGGCCGGCATTGATTTTTGTCGGCGTCATTGCGGCTTTGTTGGCGTTCGACGACGCGCTACGGGGATTCTTTGATTCAGCACTGGCGCTGTATGGACCGCTCGTGGTGGTGCTGTGCGCTTATGTTTTGTTGAAGGCAGCGGCGCGCGGAACAAGATTGGTCGCGAGTCAATTCAAGTAGGCAACGTGTTTGCTCACCGGCACGAAGCCGCAACAATGTCCGCCGGCTGCAATTAAAAATTACTTCCATTCACCGCCGCGCGACGCAAGGGTACCTTCGAATACCGGTGCTTCCTGGCGGACGAATGTCGTCCGGTATCGCCATACACTCGCCCGCGTGTAGTCACATTCGTTCGCCCTAATCGGTGCGTCGGGTTAGGGGGGCAAGCATGCCGTATCAGCAGCGGAAGCCGCGAAGCTTCGGCGCGGACGAAAGAATTGTGTGTCTGAAGTGCGATAAACACATGTTGCTGACGAGGCGTAGTCCGGATGCCCAGTACGGCGCGCGTTACGAGCGGCAGACATTTACCTGTCTGGCCTGCGAGCACCGGATCGAGCGTAGTGTTGACGCTGACGGCAACAGTCCGGCATTGGTGCGCTACTGACCGACCGCGGCCGGCGCAACGAGCCTCACAACGACCGCCGGGAACGTTGGTCGGAGCGCCGAGATTTACGTTCGCTCTCGTTGTCCATTGATTTATTTAATGTTTTTCCAAACGGACGGCCGTGTTGTGTACGCCGTTTGTGTATCGCCAAAGAAGCTTGATGGGCAAGTCGCGATAGCTAAGCGCCTCGCAACTCACTCTCTTCTCGCGCGCTCTGCGGCAGTCGTGAGCTTGTTAGGCACGGGAAGATCACGGACTTTGGCACTCGTAATTCTCGGATCACCAATCGGACATCGAAACAGCTCAAGGAAGAACCTATATGGCGTCCACACACATTGCTCATAGAGCGCCCGGTTGTTGGAGCTTGCAACGACTGAAGCAGGAGCGCATCGCATCCCGCCATGGGCATAGTCAAATACAAATGACGCGGGAGAGATTGTGAGCATTCTTTCGCATTGATCAACTAACTCATCATAGGCATCCGGTGACATTAGCCGCTGCGGCTCTACGCGCTTGGCTTGGATCAACACACCCTTGGAATACGTTAGCTCAGGTGTCGTGAACCGCACGTGGATAAGAAGGTCTGCACCGATTTGTGTTTCCTCAGCGCCCGATCCGCTGGCATCTTTTAAAACGTGTGACGACCATGCGAGGTCTTTGATCTTTCCCTGCAAGGCGTGTCTGAGCAAGACCGCCAGTCCACTCGTGACCCCGCGCTCGTACGAAACGGTGTCGTCATCGTATGCTGCGCCCGCCCCATACGCTGCATCACTAGCCCTGCGCGCAGCTTCTCTTATCGCTTCTTCGTAGTACATAGCTTTTAGTGACTGGTGTCTTTGGATAACAGAGGAACACTTTGCGATGGCGGGAGCGCCGTGAGGGGGCGCACGGGAACGCTTATCCGCCCTCCTTTACTCTCAACCTGCATCGAGCTTAGACTATCTAACAGCCCGCGCGCTTTAAGCCGTCGGGTTAGTAGCTTTACAGCAAGACGATTTAAAATCCCCCGATAGCCCGAAGACTGGTTTCTGAAGAAGATGGGCAATCAGGTGGTACATGCCCGCCAGACCAGCCGCGGCAGTTACGATCTTCCACCACAGCGCTGTGCTCAACCATCCAGTGCAAAAATCAATGACTGCGAGCGCGCCGAGGCTGAGGAGCACAACGGTCACAATAAGCTCAACCCACCAAAGTTGTCGGTTTGTTAAATTAATCGCGTCTTGGATGACGCTGTCGTCGCGGCGCTCGTTGGCCTCGCGCGCTGCTTGCAGTTCGTTGAGGCTTTCCTGCATCGTGCTGATAGTCTTCTGGGCTTGAGCAATAGCTTTCTTGTCTTCTGCATGCCGCGCAGAAAACTCCCTGTGCAGCTTCTCCTTTTCGTCCGCGATTGTGGCCTGACGCATAGCCTCCAAGAGAAGGCTTGCGTTCTCTGCGGTCACTATCCGCTCGTCATTCAAAGTCTCATCGGCGAGCCTCTGTATACTGCGGTAGTCCTGAATGAGAAGATTGAATTGTTCTATTTTGTCTGGCGTAGCATCGGACAGAGCTTCTGCAACCGCATCCTGTACCTCGGAACGAAGTCGAAGCACTCTGTCACAGGTTGCGATCAAATGAGTGCGAGGAATATCTAACGCGGCCCCCAGTCCGGTACGCAGCCAAGCAATCGTGGCAAGCTCCCTCTGATGGATCACCGGTCCCTCTTGCGTGCGGTTAATCAAACGCGCTTGCAAACAGTAAGTTCGCGATCGATTGGCGAACGTTGTATTGTGAGTAACAAACACATATCCGCATCGGAATAGATCACTATTGTGTTTCCCCTCCCTTAGTCGCAGCAACAACGCTAGACAGGTCGCATCGTGCTCCCTTGCGGCGATGTCATTCCCCCACGTGATAGTTGTCAGGAAGTCCTCATACTGTTCAGCATCGAAGTGGCGATGCTGGCCCGGATACTGATCTAAGGTAATGGGACGTATTCGAATTCCCACCTCTTCTAAAGCCTTCTCGGGGTTGCGCGCGACCGCCTGTACGTACGCCTCCATTACCTCGCCCCTGCTCATTGCTTCATGCGTGTAGCCGTGACGTTGTTCGGGCCCAGTCAAAATACTATTGAGATTGTTCGATCTCCGTGCAGGTCATAGGAAAGACAACGTGATTGCAGCCAATACCGTGGAGCGTATCCAAGATAGCCTTCACATCTTGTTTCAGATCGCGACCTGAACAACCAAGGTAATCGAGGGCGACCGGGGCATCGAGGACGATGGTCAAATTCGTATGTGCGGTCTGCTCAGTCGGCTTGACAAAGTCTTCCACGACTTCGGTCAGCAAACCAATCGAAGCTAATCGCGAGAGGTGCGGCACCAACGTCGGTTGTTCGTCGCAAATGCTTTTGACGAACCGCGCACACATGTATCGATCATCACTAGGTAATGGAGTGCCTCCTTCCGGTATTTGCTCTAACACCTCCTGCCCTTCACTGTTCAACCGAGACACCTCTGCCGCAAATGCTTCCCGACCATACGCGTCAAGCGAGACCAAGAAACGAATGAGGATGTCGGTAAGTTCGTCACGCGTCCGTTTGTAATTCAACAGGTCCGTGATGCGCGGCGGAAAAGCTTCGAACTTATCAACGATCGTCCGCAGTACTTCTTGAATATCCGCAATGTCACTGTCGTCTTTGGGGGCTTCGCAACTAACGATGTAGAAAGCCGCCTGACCGGTTCCACCGCGTTTCAAGAACCCTTTCCGTACCAACCTTGGTATGAATTCCTCCGCGATGTCCCTGTTGATCCGCCACCGATATAGTTTCTGTGCTCCTACAGCCAATAATTGCGGATCCAACACGCGCCCGTGCATTACCTGAAGGATGGGCTCAAAGAACGGAACAAGGGCATCAAGTATGTCACCCTTCGCACCTCGTAGCTGCGTCAGCGCGGCATAGACCCGCAACGCATGCCGGGTAACTGTAGCCATGTTATACCAAGCCGCTGAGTGCCTGACTCTCGGGGGGATTCACAAATCACCTGCGGAATGATTTAAGGTGGCAAACGGAGGGTCGTTTGCCATGGGCCAGGCGATTGCGGTGCGGACGGACTTTACGGCCGGTCGAGGTCCGCCGGTTTGCCAAGCGGGCGAAGGATGCGGCGCAGGCGCGCCGACTGCTGGCGATCGCAGCAGTGCTCGACGGCGCTTCGCGGGAAGATGCGGCCAAGATCGGCGGGATGGACCGTCAGACGTTGCGGGACTGGGTGATCCGGTTCAACGAACAAGGACCGAACGGTCTCATCAACATCCCTTCACCGGGCGTGCCACCCAAGCTGGGCAAGAAGCACCGGGCGTTTCTGGCCCGGCTCGTGGAGGAGGGTCCGATCCCAGCGGTGCACGGCGTGGTGCGCTGGCGGGCGTGCGATCTGATCATGCGGTTGCACGAGGAGTTTGGGCTCTCGGTATCGGACGACACCATCTACCGCGCCTTGAAGGACTTGGGCTTCTCGCATGTGAGCGCGCGGCCGAAAGCCTACAAGCAGGATCCTGACGCCATGGAGGCGTTCAAAAAAACTTTGCCGACCGCGTGGCGGAAGTCCGTGCCAAGCTCGCGCCGGGTACACCGGTAGAGGTCTGGTTCCAGGACGAGATGCGGGTCGGCCAGAAGAACAAGCTCACTTATCGCTGGGCCAGGAAGGGCTCGCGGCCCCGAGCCGCGCATGATCAGCGCACCCAGTCGACCTATCTGTTCGGCGCGGTCTGCCCCGAACATGGAACCGGCGCTGCCCTCGTTCTGCCTTTCTGCAACACCGAAGCCATGCAGCTTCATCTCGATGAGATCGGCGCAAGGGTAACCGCCGGCGCCCACGCGATCCTCATTCTCGATCAGGCCGGCTGGCACGGCGCCAAAGACCTCAAAATTCCCAGAAACCTATCGCTCCTGCCGCTGCCGCCGCGTGCGCCAGAGCTCAATCCGCAAGAAAATATCTGGCAGTTCATGCGACAGAACTGGCTGTCGAACCAAATCTTCAAATCCTTCGACGACATCGTCGATCACTGCTGCTACGCCTGGAACACCCTCATCGATCAGCCCTGGAAAATCATGTCCATCGCACGCCGCGACTGGGCCGTCGTCGGTCAGTCAATTTGAGGATTGGTATTACTCTCCCTCTCGATAAACGAGAGCTACACACGCGTAAGCTGTTTTAAGTGAGTTCGTACACGCGCACAACAGTGGGCGTGCGGAGCAGGCAGACGTTGCCTGCTGAGCTACAGCAAATCGGTTGCCCGCGTTGCGGTTGGGCGCCCAGC
Organism: uncultured Alphaproteobacteria bacterium; assembly: GCA_963791955.1. Lineage (GTDB taxonomy): Bacteria > Pseudomonadota > Alphaproteobacteria > Rhizobiales > Xanthobacteraceae > BOG-931. The sequence goes on along the minus strand of CAWBUO010000006.1, from coordinate 936 downwards.
TGTCTGAATTGCTAAGCATTGAAGCGACCGCTGATGGTGAGTAGCCGCGACCGCTTGGCGTGACGAAACCGCGCTCCTGCCAAACCCACCGCCACTTTGCGAAGCGAACTGCGGGCGACCGTTGGGATTGTGGTGCAGCTGCTCGCGCCAGAGCGATTAGCTCCCGTCCGCCACTCGCGCTCCGCGTAGGACTTGCGGCCCTCACAATTGCCCCGTTCGCGGCGCGCACGGTCATGTGCCCCCTTCAGTTTCGCCACGACCATCGCTTTATCGAACTCAGACACCGCGCCAAGGATCTGCCGGATCAGCTTCGACGTGGGGCCATCGTCAAGGAACGATGACGGGCTGTCCGCGGCAATCAGCGTGATGCCGAGTTCGCGCAGCATGGCGAACCCGACCTCCTGAACCATCAGGTCACGCGCAAAGCGGTTTGCTGTCTCTACGATGACCGTACGCACGCCGTTGCCCGCGATGCGCGCCAAACGAATCGGGCCGAGACATCTGCGGCACTGGGTTTGCCCAGCATCCACGACGGATAACGAGGAGGCGCTTTGCCTTGCTTCGCAATCAGCGGATTTCGGCTTCTCGAGGTTTGAGCATAGAATTTCGACGAACCCTATGTGGGTGCGAGCATCCTACGTGAGAGACCATCGAATATGTTCAACATATTTGGGCGCAATAAGGCGAAGACGGCATTCGATCCAGAGGAATGGAGTCGCGATGTGCTGATGCAAACGTCACTTCATGACTTGTTTAATAAGCTGATAACCCTACCTCATGAAAGTATACCAGCTGCTGCGCTTATCCACGCTACCGAGCGCTTGATAGATATCATTTTTCAGAACGAGAACATTTCTGACGAAGATCGGATCGTGCGAAAAAGGTTCTCAGCACGGTTATTGGGGCCACCGAGAAGGCATTTGAAAACAATCCTGA
>CAWBUO010000005.1:0-563796 GCA_963791955.1 uncultured Alphaproteobacteria bacterium | reverse complement strand
CTAGCCTTCCCGGATGGTTCGATGAAGGCTTCGGCCTGCGCCGAGAAAGCGCCCGTGGTCGCCATGAGTGACACGAAACGTTCGACCCTCCCTGTCCACCGTCCGGCCCATACCGCGCCGCGGCCTTTCGCGGATTGAAGCCGCTATGTACCTTGGAATCTCCCCGTCAAAATTCGATGAACTGCGCAAGAGCGGCCGGATAGGCGCGGCCAAAATTCTCGACGGTCGGAAGCTGTTTGCAATTGAAACGCTGGACGAGTTTTTTGAGGCGCTGCCCGACGAAACCCACGATTCGACCGAAGACTGGACGGTTGGCGTGTGAGCGCGATATGCCAAGGGCTTGGGCAGCCCCGGGCAACTCCTACTCAATTCGCATGCGATGAAGACTGTCGGAAACGCACTAAATTGAACTCAGCCCCGCGTTTTGGGTTTCTTTTACTCGAACGCCACTCAATCACCGGACTACGCGCGAGAGCATGTAACCGTTTTACCGTTCCGGCACGACGCGGACAGGCGCGCGGCACGCGAGGTCACCCAAGGATGAGGATTTGGCCACCGCAGTAAACGGCGAGTACCAAGGCACGATCCACCGGCGAGGCGTATTAGTTCGACCACATTGCCATTTGAGTTATCACTGTTTTCCACACCGGCCGGCGGAAACGCGCCATAATTTTGAATTTCGGAGCGTCGTAATTTGGGGTAAGTTTAATCCCGGGGGGCAGCGCGCTTGGGGGTATCGTCGTGGCGATTTACCAGCTATTGCAAACTCTGGTATTCGATCCGGAGGATATTGAAAAACTGACTACGGCCTACGAGGATGCCCTACTCACCCTGCAGCTTTCCAAACGGGACGATCCGATAACAACGATTATTGCTGAGCGAATAATCGAAGCAGCCCGAACCGGCAAGCGGAACCCGGCCGAACTCTGTATGTTGGCGGTCAAGGACCTAAAGGTTCCATAGGCCGTCACTGCGCGGCATTTAGTGCCGCGTTGTCGGTAGTGTGCTGTTCGGATTGGAAATTGCAGGCACCGCATCGTTGGACGCGATTTTCATCGGCTCGCTTTGATACGCAAACAAGACGCCGCCGAGGGCCACGCCCGTGGAAAACACGGCGAGTAGCGTCAACGCCATCACGCCGTTGTTCCGCTGAGGAGGGCTAACTCCTCGCAGTTGCTTGGCCAAAAGTTCCTGGTCGCGTCGGTCCATTATGTAAATTTCCATGCAAAGGAAATTTCCATACGAAACCCGCAAAAGAGGGCAGCGTTCCGCACTTTGCCGTTCTCACAACTCTTGGAAAGTCCCGTATTATTGGGTTCGCGGCGGCAGCCGAAGCTGAAAAATGCCATTCCCAGCTGCGATGCGCACTCGGCCGACGCAACGCCGTTCGGTCGAAGATGGATAGCTGAGCGGTGATTAAGGTGGATTTGCGTCGGTAGCGCTCTTCAAAGATTTCGAGAACATCGAGACGCTGCTGATCGTTGAGGCCGTGAGTTCCCCAATCATCCAAGATAAGCAGTTGAACGCGGGCGAGCTTGTCGACCAGACGTGGGAAGCGACCGTCGAGGCGGGCCATGGCGAGATCTTCGAACAGGCGCGGCACCCGCAAATAAAGGACAGAATGATCGAGCCTCGCCGCCTGGCGCGCGAAGGCGCAGGAGAGCCATGTTTTGCCGGTGCCGGTCGGGCCCACGACATACTACGCAAGAACAGGTGTTTGAAGTTGTCGTCCGATATCCGCATCATCCGCGCGCCGGTGAATGCGTCACCGTCTTACGACAACTCATTCATGCGGGTTGCAGCCACTTTGTTATCGAACAGCCAGATGGCTGTCGGCTTTTGCTGCCGGCGTGGATGACCGAGAACTATGCGGCGTCGCTGCCAATCGTAACGGTCCCGCGGCTTTCATTCAGCTCCCTGCGCGAGCTTCGCCGCTTCATCGAGACTCACCGCGTATCCTCATTGCCATCGTCTGAGCCGACTCGGACGAACGGAGGCAATAATGGAACAGCACCCGCGATGGCAGCAACTCGATCTTCTGGTACTGGCGGCCAGCGAGGTCGAGCGCAAGCGAGTCAATCCAGCGATACGCTCAGAGATCATAGATCTGCTTCGGGCCCTTCTGAACGCGTGCGTCGTCACCAACCCAAACGTGGAGGTCGATGATGACGAAGATCACGCCTGATCACTTGGCGCGCAGCGCTTATGTCTATGTACGGCAATCGACGCCGGACCAACTGCTCAACAATCCGGAGAGCCGCCGCCGCCAGTATGCCCTCACAACGCGAGCCCGTGCGCTTGGCTGGGAGAATGTGATCGTCATCGACGATGATCTCGGTCGCTCGGGGAGCGGGACAGCGCGACCTGGGTTCGAGCGCTTGCTTGCAGCCATCTGTACCGGCACTGCTGGCGCGGTGTTTGCCATTGAGGCTTCACGCTTGGCCCGTAATGGTCGCGACTGGCACACGCTGCTGGAGTTCTGCGCTTTGGTGAACAGCCTGATCATTGATGAGGACGGCGTATATGATTCGCGACTTATCAATGATCGCCTGCTGCTGGGGATGAAGGGGACTTTCAGCGAGCTCGAATTATCGATTTTGCGTCAGCGCTCGCAAGAAGCCTTACGCCTCAAGGCCGCGCGTGGCGATTTACATACGACTATCGCCATTGGCTATGTGCGAAGCACTGACGACCGTCTGGAACTGGACTCAGACCGGCGAGTGCGGGCGGCGCTATCCTTGGTGTTCCGCAAATTCGCAGAGATCGGTAGCGTCCGACAAGTCGCCATATGGCTCTGTGATGAGGGCATCAAGATGCCGATGGTCGTGTATGGCCCGCAAGGACGAATAGTGGAATGGCGGCTGCCTCGGTACAATACGGTCCATCGTCTGTTGACCAATCCTATCTACGCTGGTGCCTATGTGTTTGGGCGGACTGGATCACAAGTGCGCTTCGAGTCTGGCCGTAAGGTCATCACACGCGGAATCCGTCGCCGCCTAGAGGCATGGGAGGTGCTGATTCGTGACCACCACGAGGGCTACATCTCTTGGGAAGACTATGAGCGCAACCGACGGATCATCAGCGGGAACGCCAATATGAAGGGTGAGATGGTGCCCGGATCGGTGCGGAACGGCGGCGGATTGCTGGTTGGATTGCTGCGCTGTGGTCATTGCGGACGCAAGCTCAAGGTGCAGCACAACGGGCTGCGTGGCGTCGCCCGCTATGTTTGCAACGACGGGAACATCAACCATGGGCGACGAACGAAGTGCATTGCGTTCGGGAACATGCGGATCGATGCGGCAGTTTCGGCAGAGGTCCTGCGCATCATTGCGCCACTTGGTCTTGAGGCTGCCTTGCAAGCGATCGCTGATCGTGAGCGCACCGGCACGGAGAAACTGCGGCAGTTGGAGCTCGCGCGGGAGCAGGCGCGCTATGAAGCGGCTCGCGCGCATCGGCAATATGATGCAGTAGACCCGGACAATCGTCTGGTTGCCGGCGATCTCGAACGGCGCTGGAATGAGCGGCTTGCTGAAGTGACCCGGCTCGAAGAGCAGATGCGCATCGACCGCGAGACGCAGACGACAGCGATAACTGAGACCGAGCGTGCTGAGATTCTTGCTCTGGCGACAGATCTGCCGCGCTTGTGGAACCATCCTTCCGCTTCTGCCGCGACACGCAAGCGGCTACTGCGAGCGGTCCTTGAGGAGATTGTTGTCGCCGTCGAGCCGGCGCGACTGCAGCTCAAACTGCATTGGAAGGGCGGCGATCATACCACGCTTGAGGTGGTGAAGAATCGGGTGGGCGAGCATCGTTGGAAGACCAGCGCAAAAACCGAGCAGCTGATCCGTGATCTTGCTCGGCTGTTACCAGATGGAAGCATCGCATCCCTTCTCAACAGAATTGGCGTTCGATCTGCAAAGGGGCACACGTGGACGCAGCTGCGTATAAGGAACTTCCGCGCCGAACATCAAATCGCGATTTATCGTGACGGCGAACGTGCAGAGCGTGGCGAGCTAATCTTGAACGAGGCGGCGAGCCGTTTGGGCGTCAGTAAGATGACTGTCGTACGTCTGATCCAGGATGGTATATTGCCAGCCAAACAAGCCTGCATCGGCGCACCGTATGTGATTCAAGAGTCCGATCTTGGTCTGCGAGCAGTTCGGCGCGCGATTGAAAACGGTCGTGCAGTATCACACGATCCGCGACAAGGACTTCTGGAATATCAATAGCATGGGGAGATAGTGCATCATGTCGCCAGCTCGGTCTGCCCGGTGATGATGAGGTTCTCCTGCGCTTTCAGCCAGGCGCCTTGTGCCAACTGTAAAGTATTGCGTCGATCGAGCCCGCGCCGGCTGCCGAAGTCGATGTCTTCGATGCAGGCGTCGGCGAAGCGCAACTTGGCCGCGGCCAGGCGATTGGTCAGACGCCTGTCGGCCCGCATAGAAGTTTCCCGATCCAACATCAATCCCAGCCATTCATCGCGGCTGAGATCGGTGGCTTTGTCTTGTTCGGCCAACTGCCGGTAGGCGGCAGCCATGCCGGTCAGACCGAGCGCGTGCATTTGCTCAAGTGTCGGGTGTGTCAGCATCGAGAGTTTCCTTTGCGTCATTGATAGTAGGTGCCGCCCCGGATATTGACGTGCGCAGGTGTGGCTTTGACCGGTTCGGCCGCGGGGCTTATGCGGTCGAGCCCGGATTTGAGGATCGCCTTGACGGACGAGTAGCTGATCGCGTTGATGGCGAGCGCCCGCTCGCAGGCCGCTTCCAGCCGACCGCGTTCATAGCGGCGCGCCAAGGCGATAATGCCCATGGCGGAGCGATAACCCTGCTCGGGATGTGGACGCGCACGCATCATCCGTTCCACCAGGATGGCGGCGTTGACCCCAATGCGAGCGGCCATTTTGATCAGATTCGCCGGTGTCATATTGGCGTAGCGCTGATGCGCCTTGGGCATGTGCTCGTTCACCGTGACATGACCAGAGCGCGGCGAACGGCGCACGTGGCTGGCAATGCGCGCGTGATCGTGGAAGATCTCGACCGCCCGGCAGGTGAGCCGCACATCGACCCGACGACCAATCAACCGATGCGGCACCGAGTAGAAGGTTGCGCGTTTCGCGGGATCGTGAGGTCTTATCGACGTCGACGTGATAGTCGGGATGGACCTTGGCCGATTTCCACTCGGCGTATTCGAACGGCACTCCTGGCAATGGCGCCAGCGCGACACGTTCGATCTCCTCGAACAGCTGCCGCCGCGACTTTCCAACCTGCCGCATCGGCCGGCTGTTGAGGTCCTCGAGCAGGACGGCGATCGCGCTATTGAGATCGGCAAGGCTGAAGAAGCGCCGGTGGCGCAGCCGCGCCAAGATCCAACGCTCGACAATCAGCACTGCGCCTTCGACCTTGGCTTTGTCGCGCGGCTTGCGGCTGCGCGTCGGCAAAATCGTCGTGTCGTAATGTTCGGCCATGGCGGCAAAGGTCTGGTTCAGCGTCGGCTCGAACCACAAGGCCTTGGCGACCCCCGCCTTCAGGTTGTCGCAGACGATCGCTTTGGGAACCCCGCCGAAGTACGCCAGGGCCCGGGTCTGCCCTTCGATCCAATCGGGCAGCCGCTGGCTCAAGCTGGCCATGGCGAAGGTCAGCGATGAGGCCCCAAGTACCGCGACAAAAATCTGCGCCTGACGAACTTCGCCAGTTCCGGGGTCGATGATCTCCACCGCATGGCCGGCGTAATCGGTCTGCATCACCGCCCCCGCCTCGTGACGGTGGCGGAATGTCGGGTGTGCTCGGCGTTGGTAGGCGCCAAACGTCTCGCAGAACCAGGTGTAGCCGTAACCGTCGGGATGCGCGGCCCGGTATTCCTGCCATAACAGCGTCAGCGTCACGCCTTTGCGCTTGAGCTCCTGCGCCACCGCCGGCCAAGCCGGCTCGCTCAAGTCCTGCGGCGGTCGCCCAACACGGCGGAACAGAGCCCGCTGAAGCGTCGCGTCACTCTCGTAAATAGCCGGCAGTGGCCAGCTGAGGCCCGCCTCGCGCGCTCGCAACAGATAGGTTGCCACCGTAGTCTTGCTGATCTGCAGCCGTTCCGAGATCGCCCGCACCGACAGGCCATGCTCGTGAGTCAGCCGCAGGATTGATCGTAGGTCCTTCACAGTCGTTCGCTTCGCTTGCTTCCGTCTCGGCATCGTTCCCCTCAAAACCAGCTTGAGAGGGAACACTGCCTCAACGGCGCTCCCGAAATCCGACCGTCACCCCTGTCCGGGAATTAGTGAAATCACTGTCCCGGAATTACTGAAACCCCCGTCCGCGACTTACCGAAATCCCTGTCCGGGAATTAGCGAAACACGCCGGTTGCCAATGGAAGGCCTTGCCCAAGGACCTGCCGCCCAAGAGCACGGTGTATGACTATCTCGAGCTCTGGAACTGGGACGGCACGTTGGAGCGCATTCATCACGAACTGTACGTCGCGGTGCGCGAGCAGGAGGGCCGAGAGCCGAGCCCGACCGCAGCCATCATCGACTCGCAGACCGCGAAGGGGGCGCAAAAAGGGGGGCTTTGCTCGATCCTTCGGGCTACGACGCGGGCAAGAAGATCAAAGGTCGAAAGCGGCACATCCTGGTCGACACACTGGGCCTGTTGTTGAACGTCGTCGTTCATCCCGCTGACGTTCAGGACCGTGATGGGGCTTTCCACTTGCTGCGTCGAGCGCGACGACTGTTCCCGTTCATCGAACGCATCTTTGCTGATGGCGGATACGCGGGGCGCAAGATGGCGTTGACCGTGTGGCGTACCGGTGCCTGGAGTTTGCAAATCGTCAAGCGATCGGACATTGCCGGTTTCGAGGTGCTGCCAAAACGGTGGATTGTCGAAAGGACGTTTGCCTGGATCAGTCGCAATCGCCGCCTGGCCCGCGACTTTGAGCGCTACACCACAACCGTCGCTGCATTCATTCGCCTCGCCATGATCCGCATCATGCTCAGGCGACTTGCTGCAAACCCCTCGCCATGAATCCAAACTTCCCGGATGGGCTCTCATACCAAGGGGATCAGCCAATATATGCCTGTTGCCTGTATTTGAGTTGTAGTAATAACCAACATGAGTACCGTTTTGTTGGGCCACCCCAGCGGTTAGAAGTCCTTGAGTTGGTCCATATGGTATCGAATTGAAGGATTGAGCGGCTGTCGGGAATAATGACCAAGTATTAGCTATGAGATTATAGGAGAGACCACCATTTGGGTCGGTATAACCAGGCATAACGTAGGCCGCAGTCACGTTGTTGCCGCGGATACCTGTTGGGATTGTCGGGTTTCCCTGATAACTGAGAGCCGATCCGGAAACTTCTTGAGTCGAATGAATCGGATGTGATTCCTTATTGGGCGCTTGATTCTTTTGGGAGCGCCCGATGTGGAAGCCTGAACACCGCCGTTCTGCGGATCGCAACGGCCTTCGTTATCCGAGTGATCTGACCGATACCGAATGGGGGATTGTCGAGCCGATGATTCCGCCTGCGAGACATGGCGGGCGGCGACGGTCGGTGAATGTGCGCGAGGTGCTGAACGGGATTTTCTACATCCTGTGGACCGGTTGCCAATGGAAGGCCTTGCCCAAGGACCTGCCGCCCAAGAGCACGGTGTATGACTATCTCGAGCTCTGGAACTGGGACGGCACGTTGGAGCGCATTCATCACGAACTGTACGTCGCGGTGCGCGAGCAGGAGGGCCGAGAGCCGAGCCCGACCGCAGCCATCATCGACTCGCAGACCGCGAAGGGGGCGCAAAAAGGGGGGCTTTGCTCGATCCTTCGGGCTACGACGCGGGCAAGAAGATCAAAGGTCGAAAGCGGCACATCCTGGTCGACACACTGGGCCTGTTGTTGAACGTCGTCGTTCATCCCGCTGACGTTCAGGACCGTGATGGGGCTTTCCACTTGCTGCGTCGAGCGCGACGACTGTTCCCGTTCATCGAACGCATCTTTGCTGATGGCGGATACGCGGGGCGCAAGATGGCGTTGACCGTGTGGCGTACCGGTGCCTGGAGTTTGCAAATCGTCAAGCGATCGGACATTGCCGGTTTCGAGGTGCTGCCAAAACGGTGGATTGTCGAAAGGACGTTTGCCTGGATCAGTCGCAATCGCCGCCTGGCCCGCGACTTTGAGCGCTACACCACAACCGTCGCTGCATTCATTCGCCTCGCCATGATCCGCATCATGCTCAGGCGACTTGCTGCAAACCCCTCGCCATGAATCCAAACTTCCCGGATGGGCTCTCATACCAAGGGGATCAGCCAATATATGCCTGTTGCCTGTATTTGAGTTGTAGTAATAACCAACATGAGTACCGTTTTGTTGGGCCACCCCAGCGGTTAGAAGTCCTTGAGTTGGTCCATATGGTATCGAATTGAAGGATTGAGCGGCTGTCGGGAATAATGACCAAGTATTAGCTATGAGATTATAGGAGAGACCACCATTTGGGTCGGTATAACCAGGCATAACGTAGGCCGCAGTCACGTTGTTGCCGCGGATACCTGTTGGGATTGTCGGGTTTCCCTGATAACTGAGCGAATTGAACGTAAGATCTTGAGCGAGCGCGTGATTGGCAACACAAAACCACGCGACAACAACGACAAAAATGAGCTTTGACATGTTTCGCCCCCCGGCGTTGGTTATTTCATTTTGACGATCCCGTGAAAATTGCAGCAGCGTCCGGACACTATTCCCACTATTGCAAAAGTCCAGCCTTGCGAGCCGCCTTTCGGGCCAGACCTCCTCGTGGCGTGTGAAGGCGCTGGAGCTTCGCGGCGACCGACGAACCTTTTGTCATCGCGCGCGCTGTCATGTCGGCAATCGGGTGATCAACGGACCTAATGTGTGTATCGCTGAAATGACGTTCGTGACCCTAATCTAACTACTGAGCCCCTTCGGCAAGTTCTAGGAGTGTTCTAAATGCCCAATCTCTTCCCGAATACCCGCGTCAGCGTACGGCTGGGAACCAAATGTTGTCCCTTACGCGAGCAAGACCCGGTAAAGATTCAAACTGAGAACACTCTAAACAGCCGTCTTCGGCCTGGAGCGTTTTTTGCTTTCCATCGCGCCACGATCCTCGTTGATCAGGATTTCTTCCGGTCGCTCCAATACTTTGACGAAATTGTCTTTGCCGCCCGGCCATACAACTATGGTGCAGTCTTCAGCCTCATTCCATCGCATCCGCTCCACCGTATCGAGATTCAGATAGATCGGCTCTTCGTCGGATTTACGTGTACATATGACCCAGTTGGACATGGTCGCCCCAATATCGCTGCTTGAGCTAGCTTTTCGCGCAGTTCACTTTGTGGTCGGTCATTAATTGCTCACGCGGCGCCCATGGCCGTATAGGTAACGAACGCTCACGACGAGCTGGTTTTTTCATTCCACTCAAACGGTTTCGATGCTTCGAAGTCGGTTTTCGCCGCGCGATATCGCCCATATTCCCTAAGCTATTGTGGCTAAGACTTGGCGTTTCGTATCGCAAGTGATCGCGCACACATCGATCGTGTGTAAGGGCCGCGACGGCGCCCGCTTGCATTGGCGAGGTTTCAATTCAACGACCTAATCTTTACGCCAGCTATAGATTTCTTCGCCACGATGATTGGCTATTCTGAAGCCATTGGCGTCCCGGGCTCGACGCAACAGATTTTGTCCTTTCGCCTTGACCGGTGGGAGGCTAACCGCCTTCGATGCAAATCGGCGCAGCACCTTGCGGGTGCCATCATCATCGTGCCAGACGATTTCGATAGTGTATTTCATCGCTGCGATCTAGGCGCATCTTCCGTCGACCCCCGCTCGAACTCGCGCCCAAATAACGCGATAGTAGCCGGCGGCTTCGGGCGGCGCCGCCGCTGCGGTTTGGATCACCCAACTAGGGTATTGGGATGATGTGTGCGGGCAATTCAGGATCGATCACTAGGTGATTGTACTTGGGTAGATTCACCTAGGCGCTGGCGACCAGTTGCAGCTAAATACGAGGCAACACTGCGATGCTAAAGAAGGCGCAGGTGATGCGGTCGCGAACAGCGGCCCTCCCGGCGATCGTGAACGCCAACGGGGCTATTGTCGGGTTATCCTATCTTGCCGGGTATGTGGCACTCGACCGGGTCAGTTTTATTGAACCCTATGCCGCTTTCGGCATCACGCCCTGGAATCCTAATACCGGCTTAAGCTTCGTCCTGATCCTGATATTTGGTCAGCGGATGATTCCGTTTCTGTTCGTCAGTCCGCTCCTCGCTGATCTCATAAATAGACATGTCCCTCTGCCTTGGACGGCCGAGATTCCATCCGCAGTCCTGATCGGCGGATGCTATTCGGGCGCTTTGATGTTTTTGCAACGGCCCAAAATCCGGTTTGATCCCGCACTCTTATCAATGCGGGATCTTGTGACCTTGATACTCGTGGCGGCAGGGAGCGCCGCGGTCGTGGCATCATGCTATGTCGGTCTGACAATCATTGCGGGCCTATTAACCGTCGAAGACTTCATCCCCGCAGCGCTGCGTTATTGGATCGGGGACTTGATAGGCATTTTGGTGCTCACCCCATTCGCACTGTTCATCCTAACGCGTCGGCGCATCCTGAATGTCTCAACCGAGACTGCACTGCAGTATGCTGCCGTCATCGCGGCTCTGGTGCTTGTATTTGGCATTGCCCAAGAACGAGAATTCCAGCTGTTTTACGTTCTCTTCTTGCCGATCGTGTGGATGGCGGTGCGCAGTGGAACCGAAGGCGTCAGCGCCGGTATCCTGATCACTCAACTCGGAGTGATCCTGGGAGCGAAACTCTTTGTTCAGGAGCGCGAAGAGCTAATCGCTTTTCAGGCCCTGATGCTCGTCTTGACCGTGACCGGTCTGATCGCAGGAGAACTGGTCACCGAGCGACGCCGCACGGAGTCACAATTGCGGTTGCAACAGGAAGCGCTGGCGCGTCTGACGCGCCTCGGCAGCATCGGCGAGCTGGCGGCCGCGGTGGCGCATGAGGTCAATCAGCCTTTGATGGCAGCCGGCACTTATACACGCCTCGTGGCCGAAACGATAAGCTCGGGGAATGCCGACGCCGCAGAAGTTGCGGCGACTGCGATGAAGGCGGTGGCGCAGGTCGATCGTGCCGCTGAAGTGATCCGACGTCTGCGTGCGTTGGTGCGGCTCGATCGCAGCAATCGCGCGCCATTCGCTTTCGAACGAATCGTCAAGGAAACGATTGAATTGTGTCGGCCCGATCTCGACCGGGCCGGCGTGACGGCGCGTTTCAGCCAGGCCGCAAGCCTTCCTCCGGTGATGGTAGATATGCTGCAAATCGAGCAGGTTCTGATCAACCTGATTCGCAATTCAATTGAGGCCATCGATGAAAATCGTATCCTCTCCGGCTTCATTCTGATCGAAGCAAAACCGGCTGACAACGAATTCATCGAGATCCGCTTGGTAGATTCTGGTCCTGGTTTCCTGCGCGAGCAGATCGAAAACGGATTTCTTCCTCTATCTTCCAGCAAAGCCGACGGTCTGGGCATCGGACTGCCACTTTGCAGATCGATCGTGGAAGCTCATGGTGGCCGACTGTGGTTGGACGCAAGTTCGCACGGCGGGTCAGTCCGCTTTACGTTGCCCGTCGCAAAGAACACCGAGCATGGCTGACCGAATTCACCTGGCGCTGATCGACGACGACGAGGCCGTGCTCGACGCGCTGAGGTATTACTTGGCCCGTAAAGACATCAGCACCTCGTGCTTTAAAGCTGCGAGGGATTTCTTGACAGCCCTCGATCGCGGGGAGCGATTTGATTGCATCGTTTCCGATGTCCGGATGCCTGATATGTCGGGGCTTGATTTGATGCAGCACCTTAACAATTCCTCGCACCTGTGGCCCATCATCCTGATCACCGGACATGGTGATGTTGACATGGCCGTTACTGCCATCAAAAACGGTGCGTTCGATTTTATTGAGAAACCGTTTGATGAAGCTCGCCTCCTCTCCGGCATACGTCGTGCGGTGGAAAAGGGCCGCAAGAGCGAGAGTAGCGCCGCCGAACTGGAGGAACTGCAATCCCGGTTCAACGCGCTTTCAGAACGCCAACGCCAGGTGATGGAGCTCGCAGTTGCCGGACTTTCAAGCAAGGAGATCGGCCTCCAACTCAACATCAGCCCTAAAACCGTCGAGAATCATCGGGCCTGGATGATGGAGCGCGTTGGCGCTCGCAACATCGCCGATTTGATCCGCATGGCGATGAAGCTCCAGGCGCATAATGAACGCTTGACGTGACCCCTCGCGCAATCAAGCGTGAACTACACCTTGGCGATGTCGCTTCAACGGATTCTAGCTGGGCCGTTTTGCTACCAGATCGATCTCGACCAGCGCATCGTAAGCAAGGCCCGTGACGCCGACACAGGTGCGAGCCGGGAGCCGGCCTTCCGCAAAATAGCTGCGCTAGGTCTCGTTCATCGCCGCATAGTCATCCTTGAAGCGTGTCAAGTAGATGCGCGACATGATCACATGCTCAAAGCCCAACCCCAGTCCGGCCAGCACAATCTTCAGGTTCGCCATCACGGCATGGGTCTGCGCGATAATTCCAGCCGGTAAAACGCCGGGATTACCCGGACTGTCGGGCATCTGCCCGGTGATAAAAACCAGGCCGTCGGTTTCGACGGCGTGACTGAACGGGGCGACCGGCTTTGGGCCGCCGGCTATCATGTGGAACTGCACGGACCGTCCTTCTAAGCCTCAACCTTGGGCGCGTGATCGAACAGGCGCTTGCTGAGAATCGCATGGACGCCCCAATTGCCATCGACGACCTGTGTGACGCCGAAATCGACCGCTGCCGACATGAGGGCTATGGCCTCGTCTTCACTGAGGCCTTTCGTCGTCATCAGGAAGCGGCGCATTTTCCGGAACGCATCTTTCATGGCGAGATCGAGCGACGACTTGGCGTAGACCTCGCTTTGGCCCTTGGCGCCGAACTCCGCCAAATAATTGGGGTGGCTGAATCCCATCAGCACCCAGTCCGTTTCGGTCTCGATCAGAGGATAGGTCAGGTCGGCAAACGGCTGGCTGGCGAAATCCGCCTTCTTGTGCAACGTGACGCGAAATGTCCCCGTCATCGAGCACTCGATCGCCGTGCCGCTCAGTTCACCGTCACCCTGCACAGCGTGCGGGTCGCCAACCGACAGCAACGCGCCGGGCACCGAGACCGGCAGGTAAACCGTTGACCCCTTGCCAAGCCGCCAGTTGTCGAGATTACCGCCGAAGTATGCCGGCGGTATGGAATCGATCAGCTCGGCTTCCTTGGGCGCCACCGCGATCACGCCGAAGTGCGGCCGCAATGGAATGCGGATGCCGTCGAGAATAGCGTGACGACGACGTACCGAATCCGGATCAACCCGCACGCCGGGATAGTCGTAAGTTTTGTGGACCACCCCGAATGGATCGGTTTGCGGCTGCCAGCGGTATGAATAGAGCGCGCGTGCGTGCGGCTCCTGCCCCGTCATGATTTCGAAGATTGTCACCGCCTCGCGCGGCTTCGGTTCGGCAAGCAACTCGCCGTAATGATAGCCCCACCACGCGGCCACGCTGCTGCCGAACACGCGGCCTTTGAATTTCGGATTCCGCGATGCGCGCGGTTCGATCTCGACGATATGAACCTCGAGGACATCGCCCGGCTGCGCATCCTTGATCGCGATTGGGCCAGTGCAGATATGGACGCCGAAGCCCTCGCCTGCGCCACGACCAAAGATCGACGCATCGATCGGGCCGGCGCCGCGGCGGTTGACGCTTTTCGATTGTGACGACCATTGGAAGACGCTTTCGGCGCCGGGATCGCCGCAAATCATAAGGTCGGGATCGTCGGAAGCGTGCTGGGTCAACGTCTCAATCGTGACCGTGTCGCCGGACGAAATCTCGATCAAAGGTTTCAGCGACCGGCTGAAATAACCCCAATGCACATGCGCTGCATCGACCGGCAGATGGTGATGTCCGGGCGCCAGACGCGCCGCGCTGGCAGCGGGCTCAAGCTTCTCGATCTTCGCCGAAAGACCGATGGCCTGCTTGTGAGCGCGAAGTCGCGCTACTGCATCCTGCGGCCATCCGCGCTGGCCGTGCGACATCGCCAGCGCATGGAGGCGCTCGGCTTCCTGCTGACGGTAGGCACGCGGTGACATCCCGAAACGATCGCGGAACGCCCGGCTGAAATGAGCGGCATCGTTGAAGCCATGACGGAAGGCGATCTCCGAGACCGAGTGATGAGCTTCGGCGGGATTTGCCAGATCGACGGACGTTCGCTGCAGGCGCCGCTCGCGGATGTAGTGAGTGAAATTGTCGCCGGTGCCCTCGAACAGCCGTTGCAGGTAGCGCTCGGAAATCCCCTCGCTCTGGGCGACCCTCGCGGGAGTTAGATCCGGATCGTCAAGCTGGCGTTCAATAGTTTGGCAGATGCGATTGAGCAGCGCGGTGCGCGTTGCGGTGGCGGTGTCGTCGACCCGATGCACCAGCGTCAGCACGAGCTCAGCGACGGTTTGAGCGATCGCCGCCCATTCGGTTTCGGTGAGCGTTTCGAACGAGTCGCAGGTGGTCTCCAAGAGCCGTGCGACGACCTGCGCCAGCCCCTTTGGCGGCAGCACCCGTGCGCTGCCGAATTCTGACGCACCAATCTTGCGGCCAGCAAACGCGCCCGCCGCAACCGATAGCACCAGCGCGCGCATGTCACGTTGAAAGGTAATCATCCAGTCTTCTGTGCGTGGCAACACCGCCACGTGCTCGACAGGAACGATGCGATGGGCACCCGCCGATCGAAGCACCATACCGTCCTCCAGCGGGACGACGATCAGCGGAAGATCGGCGGACCGCTTGATCGCCGAGAGGGTTTGCGATCCGGCAGTCAGGCGGGCGAGCACAACCCCGCCAGATTGACGGTGCAGCGCCGTGGCATGACCATAATGAGTGGAGGACGAAGCCGGACACAGGCCAACGACACCCAAAACGTCTGCCCAGGCGCCCGGACGGTCGATTTCGGCGTAGGACTCGCTGGTAAACGGTCGAATGCTCATGTGTCGGCCTCTCGCCGAAACCCACGAAGCAACCGCCGTGCCAGCCGACTTCAGCCGCGATCCATGATCGCAGCTCGCCAAGTCATTGAAAACGTTAAGTTACACCCCCTCGCATCGGAACATGTCTTTGCGGATCGAGCCGTGAACGCCCCAATTGGCATCGACCACCTGGGTAACGCCGAAATCTGCGGCAACCGACATCAGCGAAATCGCCTCATCCTCACTGAGGCCGTGCACTGTCATCAGAAACCGGCGCAGCTTCCGGAACGCATCGCGCATGGCCCGATCCAGACTGGCATGATTGCCGACCTCGGTTTGAGCATTGGGGCCAAGCTCGGCCAGATAATTCGGGAACGTGAACCCATAGAACGACCAAGCCTGGTCGGTCTCCAGCATCGGATGCGTCAATCCCTCGAGTGTCGTGCCGCCGAGATCGTTCCGCTTGTGCAGGCGGAACTCGAAGTCGCCGGTCAGCGATGTTTCGATTGCCGTGCCGCCAAGCTCGCTGTCGCCTTGCGCGGCATGCGGATCGCCGACGGAGAACAAGGCGCCTGGCACCGCGACCGGATAATACATTCGCGCGCCCTTGCCGATCCGCCAGTCGTCGATATTGCCTCCGGTGTAGTTCGGCGGGACCGAGCTGACGAAATCCGACTCCGATGGCGCCAGCCCCATGGTGCCGAAATGCAGCCGCGCCGGCACCTTGACGCCCTTAAGAATGGCATCGCACTTGCGGATCGTGCCGTGATTGACCCGCACCCCCGGATAATCGATCGTTGAATGAACGATCCCGTCCGGATCGGTCTGCGGCGTCCAGACATAATTGTACACCGCCTTTGCGTAAGGCTCGCCGCTGGTGTCGAGTTCGAAGATCGTGATGACTTCGCGCGGCTTCGGCTCCTCAATCAGGTCGTGATACTGAAAGCCCCAGTTGGCCGCGGCGTTCGAACCGAAACATTTCCCCGCATAACAGGCGCTGCAACTCGGCCGTGGCCGCACATCGAGGATGCGGACCTCCAGAATGTCGCCCGGCTCGGCGCCCTCAATCGCCACCGGTCCGGTCAGGAGATGCACCCCGACGCCCTCACCGGACCCGCGCACGAAGGGGCCCTCGGTTGCGCCCGCGCCGCGACGAACAATGGCTTTGTGTTCGCGCGTCCAATGAAAGACGCTTTCCGCACCTGGATCATCGGCAATCATGCGCTCGTAATCGTCGTTGGCGTGATGGGTCAACGTTTCGATGGTCGCGCGGTCACCCGATTTCAGAGTCAGCGCCGGCGCGACCTTCTTGCTGAAGTAGCCCGCCGAGGTCGGCTCATCAAGCAGCAGAACGCTCGGGTTGGGCGCCAGCGCGCGGGCGATGGCGACGCGCTGTTGCTGCCCGCCCGACATATGCCGCGGTAGCGCATCGACGCGATGGCTGAGACCAACGCGATCGAGCAAATCACGCGCACGCTTGTCAGCATCGGCCTTCGAGACGCCGTGCACCCACCGCAGCGGACCTGCCACGTTTTCGCGCGCTGTCAGATGGCCGAACAAATTGAACTGCTGAAATACCATGCCGACGCCGAATTCGGCGCGCTGCCGGGCGATACCGGTCGGGGCCAGCACCACGCCGTTCTGGCCGAAGCCGAGGCGGCGACCGCCGATCCGGACTTCGCCGGAATCCCAGCTTTCCAGATGATTGATGCAACGGAGCAGCGTGCTCTTTCCTGCTCCACTCGGCCCCATCAGGGCGACGACTTCGCCGACGCGCACCGTCAGATCGAGCCCGTTAAGCACTTGCTGGTTGCCATACCGCTTGTGAAGACCGGTGACATCGACCGCAATGTTGTTGCGTGCGATCTGAACGGCGCGCTTGACATGATCGAGCGCGATGACGGGTTTCAGCGCGTTCGACATTTCGCTTGGCGCCTTGTCCTTTGATACTTCGTCGAGCGCAGCCTTTTGTGCCAACGCAATTTTGGCGACGAGATCGACACGCCGCCAAGGCAACAGACGCGCCAGCCGCTCCTGCGGCGACGGCCGGTCGAGATCGAGCAGCACCTCAGCGATGAGCTGGATGACGGCTATCGCGCCGGTCAGCACCAAATAAATCAATCCTGCTGCGAAGAAGATCGAGAAGAAGTCGAATGTCGACGACGCAAGCTGCGTGCTGCGCAAGGTCAGTTCTTGAACGGCGATCACCGACGCGAGCGACGAGTTCTTCACTGCGCTGACGGATTCGTTGCCGAAGGCCGGGATCATGGTGCGGATCGCCTGCGGGGCCATGATCCGGCGCATCAGAACGCCCGGGGTCATGCCGAGCGCCTGCCCGGCAAGGATCTGTCCCCGATCCACTCCGATGACGCCGGCGCGCAACATCTCGGCAATGAACGGAGCCTCATTGGCGGCAAGAGCCAGTCCCGCGGCAGCCACCGCACTCAAGGTGATGCCGATATGCGGCAAGGCGTCATAGGCAAAGACCATCTGCAGGATCAGCGGAGTGCCGCGGAAGATTACCGCGTAGCCGCGAGCGACGGCGGCCAGCAGCCAGAACCGGCTGAGCTGCGTGCTCGTCAACGCAAGGCCCATCAGCAGCCCGCCGATCAGCCCGAGGCATGTCACTTCAAGCGTAAGTTCGATGCCTTCGAGCAGATACGGCAGGCTGAGATAGTGGAAGAAAAGTGACATTAATCGACGGTCAGGATGTCGGGTTCTTTGAAGTTATTGACGTCGAGCTCCCATTTCTTGAGTAGAGCCATGTGCGTTCCCGACTTTTGCAACTCGATCAGCGCGGCCATCACCGCGTCGCGGAAGGCCGGCTTGTTTTTCGGAACGGCGATGCCGACCGAGTACGGGATCGTCACCGCGATCGCCTTTTCCAGCTTGTCCGGATAGGCCTTCACCGCCTGATCGACAGTGTTGACGTCGTTGACATAAGTGTCGGCGCGGCCGGCGAGGATCGCCTAAATACAGTTTGCATTGTTGTCGTAGAGTTGCAGTGTCGGTTCCGGCTTGCCCTCGGCTTTGCATTTCGGGGCCAGGTCCTGAACCAGCGGCACTTCGACAAAGCCGGTGTTTTCGGCCGCCGCATCGCCACACATCGACATGTTGATGCCGGTGATCTTCTTCGGATTGCCCTTGGCAACCAGAACGCCGTCGAACACCTTCGAATAGGTGATGAAATCGGCAGCTTTAGCGCGCTCCTTGGTCGCGTAAATATCGGAGATGACGATGTCGGCCTGGCCGCTCGCCAACGTCGTCAGCAAGGCGGCGAAGACGACCGGCTTGTAGGTCAGCTTGAACCCGAGGCAATCGCCGATTGCTTCGCCAAGATCGATGTCGAAACCCACATACTTGCTTGGATCCTTTGGGTCGATCGCCTCGTAACCCGGCGTATGCGGGTTGATGGCGTTGACCAGGGTCTTACCCTTCAGGTCCGGATACTTGGCCTGCAGCGCGGCGCAGCCGGCGGGGGTCGCCGCGTGGGCGTGACCCGACAGAGTGACGACGGTCGCGGCACAAGCCACCGCAATAACCAATTTCCGCCAGCCAAAATCGTGAATTATCCTCAGAATATTGTTTGACATCGCCCAACCTCCTGTTTGGCGAATGAAAGCGACGGCTTGGCGCGCCAAGCTTTCATTCCATGACTGGAACTCTAGGATTGGTCGGGGCTGGGATGCTTGCCTGTGGGCGCACTATTCGTTGCCACGCCGACAATGATTTTTTATGCAGATGTCGCGTGTTTTTTAGGCATTAGAGCAACCCGGACATCGCGGCAGGTTGAACGGGTACGGCCCATCGGGGGCAAGTTGTTGCCGCAAAACGGGGAGCGGCTGCCGTCAACTCCGCCCAGGTTGATACAAAACTGCGGAATTTCCAGGGGCAGCGCGAGGCAAAGAGTCCATACCGATCTGAAAGTACCAACCTGATTTTTGCGCTGGTCGCAGCCGGAGGGTACCGGGACCGGCGGCTTCCGTGCACAGGAAGTCTTTGACAAATCTGTCCATTTCTATATAGCCAAGCTCTGGCTTTTTCCGGCAAGCTGCCTGCCAAACGGCGACCTACCGAAGTCTTCGCTTTTACAATTGGCAGCTTGGGTGCCCATCGGCGCGCGATCTCATATATCGACGCTGGGTTCTATTCGCGGCTGCCGTCGGCACGCGAATTCTTTCTTGTCCGTGCGGCAGTTGTTTCGGCACCTGACCGTCCGACCGTTCAACCGCTCGATCGAAGAGGAAAATACCACGTGCAAGTTCTCGTCCGTGACAACAATGTCGACCAGGCTCTCAAGGTGCTGAAGAAGAAAATGCAGCGCGAGGGCGTCTTCCGCGAGATGAAGCTCCGCGGCCATTACGAAAAACCCTCCGAGAGAAAAGTCCGGGAGAAGGCGGAAGCTATCCGCCGCGCTCGCAAGCTCGCCCGCAAAAAGCTGCAGCGCGAAGGATTGCTGCCGATGAAGCCTCGGCCGGCTCCCGGGGCTCCTGGAAGAGGCGCACCGCCACGCGCGCCCCGATTTTGATCCTGCAACAGCTGTCACCGGTATCTAGTTGGTGGCCGATGCTCGTGGTTTGGTGAACTCGCGAGACCAAGCCGGCCTCGCGCTGTCGGGCCCGAGTGATTATTTGAAGGTATCACCACACAAGGAGATTCGAATGGCGCCTCGCCAAATGAAAATGCCTGCGAAGACAGAGTCCGAACCTGAAGAGCATTTCTCACAACGTAAGCGGCCAGAATTGGGCCGGTACCTCCTCCAGGTAGACCGCCAAACCAAGGGCTCTTATCAGACAGCCGAGACCGCTGCATCGGCAGGGCTCGCGATCAAGAAGGACTATCCGATACTTCACGTATCCGTGTATGACAGTGTTGAGTGTGCAAGCACGGTGCTCGCGCCTCCGGCAGCGTCCTAAATAGCTCAAGCACGCCGTTTCGATTGTGTCCTGCCGATCTGCCGCGGCGAGGCTGTCGGCGGTTCATTGACGAGCCGCAGGACGACACAGATCATCAGCTGTCAGTGAGAGGCGGTGAGTCGCTGACACGCCCCGAGAAGCTCGTCGGGTTGACAAGGTTTATTGAAGAACAAGCTGTTTGGAACGGCGCGCGTCCGGTCACTGGCATTGCCTGACGTGTAGATGACCGGGATATCCTGCCAAAAAGCCCGAAATGCTTCGGCCACATCCCAGCCGTTGGCGCGACCATCCAGCTGAATGTCGGCAATCAGGATGTGGACCGGCGTCCCGGTGCGACACACGGCGATGGCGTATTCTGCACTCGCGGCCTCGATCACGACGCAGCCTTCCTCGCGAAGACGGTCCGCGAGGCTGCATCGAATCAGAAATTCGTCCTCGACGAGCAGTACGATCATCTGGTCGATGCCTTTGGCAGCATCCCAACCATCCGCGCGGCCCCATAACGTCAGCCGTCCACTGCGTTAGCCTTATGGTATTGGGTGAAGCGTGCGCCCCTTTTCCCAGGGCGGCTAGAGAACTAACCGTCAAGATAGTGTACGGTTCCGTACTACGACAAGATTTCTGCTGCCGCGGACAATCTGTGTCCGGCAAGCGGAAGCTATCCTCCGAAAATACCGCTAGGGGTAGCGCAGATTTGAGCGTAGCTTGCGGCACCGCCAGCAACGGCCTTGGGCGCCGGCGTTTAGGAGACCGTGGTGTGCTCTTGCCCCTTCTGAAGGGAAGAGCCAATGGGCTCGGTTTCTCCACGGCCCCGCAATCGCCTGCTGGCGGCGCTCTCGCCAGCCGACCTGAAGCTGTTGCAGCCGCATTTGAATTACGTCCGGCTTGAGGTGCGCCGCGAGTTGGAAAGGCCCAACCGACGAATCGATGATGTCTATTTCATCGAGTCCGGCATTGCTTCGGTCGTCGCGGTTCAACGCCGCACCGAGCGCGTTGAGATCGGGCTGGTCGGACGAGAGGGCATGAGCGGCACCGCCGTGGTGCTTGGCGGCCAATCCACACCGCATTTGACCTATTTGCAGGTTGCCGGTGATGGACAGCACATTTCAGCGGCGGCGCTTCGCGGTGCGATGGAAGACAGCGCAAGCTTGCGCGGGTTGCTGCTCAAATACGTCCAGGTCTTTATGGTCCAGACCGCGCATACGGCCATCGCCAATGCATGCGCCAACCTCGATCAGCGCCTGGCACGGTGGATCCTGATGGCGCACGACCGGGTTGCGGGCAACACCTTGCCGCTGACCCATGAATTCCTCTCTTTGATGTTGGGCGTGAGACGAGCGGGTGTGACCGAAGCATTGCAAACCCTTTCGCGTCGGCGGCTGATCGAAACCGGCAAGGGCAGATCGTCGTGCTCAGCCGCAAAGGAATCGAGCGCGCGGCCGCAGCGTTGTACGGCGTCCCCGAGGCGGAATATCGCCGTCTTATCTGAAGACGAACCGTCTCGGCATTGAGAATCTGTTCTACGTCTTAAGACGGTACGAGTCCGTACTGAGATTCCTGCCAATGCGGTCGCAAGTTATGGTTTGGTCCGCTGGCTTGGGCGCAGCGGCAGACGGCGCGCCTTCGCCATCAACAGGAAGACCCGCCATGGTGGTTTTGCAGTTCCCACTTCCGGAGGATGCCTCGGCTTTCGATCCTTCGACCGTTCGCATTCTCAGCGATGCCTTCGATGAGGCATGGCATTCGCTGCAGAGCAGCGGCGCCGCCTTTGTTACCGATGGCGATGCGAACGAGGCCCGCGAAATTCTCGCCAGATGCATCGTTGAAATGGCGAAGCTTGGCGAGCGCGATCAGGGCCGGCTTCGGGCTGCTGCGCTCGCGCATTTGGCGGAAGCCAACATCCGTCGGGGACGTGAGTAACGAACGGCGCCGGCATGTCCTCGCGGCTGATTGGTGGAAAGACAAAACAATAGCGCCCTTCCCCGCAGTCTTGAAACGAAGACCCCGATGGGTTATATTGATTTTGTAGCCTTATTGGCTGCTGCGAGTCGCGTGTACCGATACCGTTAATACCGACACCGTAAAACGGCCTCTGGCTTGCCCTTTTTCCTTGTTTATTGACAGCCCAGATCGCGCGGGGTGTCTCGTTTCACCCGCAACGCTGGTCCTGCGCATCATGCAGCGGCTGCGACGGCGCACACAAAAGAAAGTCTTAATCTTTGACCTCATTTCCCGAATTCGGACTTAACGACGCACTCACGCGTAGCCTCGCGGAAGAAAAATACCTCACTCCAACCCCGATCCAAGTGCAGATGATACCGCCCGTGATGGCGGGCCGCGACGTGATCGGGATCGCCCAGACCGGAACCGGAAAGACCGCCGCGTTCGCGCTGCCAATCCTGCATCATCTCGCCGCACATACGCGCCCGCTGGTGCGCAAGAGCTGTCGCGTGCTCGTGCTTGCTCCAACGCGCGAATTGTCCGGGCAAATCCTCGACAGTTTTCGCGTTTACGGCCGGCATCTGCGGATCAAGTCGGCGCTAGCGATTGGTGGTGTGGCAATGGGCGGCCAAGTCCGCGCCCTTCTTAACGGTGTGGACGTTCTGGTCGCCACACCTGGCCGGCTCATGGATTTGGTCAAGAGTAATGCGCTACGCCTCGACGCCGTCGAATGTCTCGTGCTCGATGAGGCCGACCGCATGCTCGACATGGGATTCATCCACGACATCCGTAAAATCGTCGCGAAGCTGCCGGTGGACCGTCAGACACTGATGCTGTCGGCGACCATGCCTAATGCCATCGCCGAACTCGCCGCCCATATGCTCCGGGACCCGGTCCGGGTTGCGGTTGCGCCGGTGGCGTCTACCGCCGAACGAATCGAGCAGCGTCTCATCCGTGTCGATCGCGGTGCGAAGTCCGCTGTGCTCGTCGACGTGTTGCGACGCGAACCGATAGACCGGGCCCTGATATTCACCCGGACCAAGCATGGCGCCGACAAGGTGGTGCGCGGCCTGGTCAAGGCCGGCATCGCGGCCGACGCCATCCACGGCAATAAATCGCAGAACCAGCGCGAGCGCGTCCTTGCCGCGTTTCGCAAAGGGGCGACCCGGATACTCGTCGCCACCGACATCGCGGCCCGCGGCATTGATGTGGACGGCATCACTCACGTCATCAATTTCGATCTGCCGAACGTGCCGGAAACCTATGTGCATCGCGTCGGCCGGACCGCGCGTGCCGGTGCCGAGGGCGTCGCCATTTCGCTGTGTGACGGCGAAGAAGTGGCCTTTGTTCGCGATATCGAGAAGCTGATCCGGATGTCGATTCCCTCGAGCGATCGGCGCGTGCCGGGACGGCCGTCCGAGCCGCCGCACGCCAGGAACGGAACCGCCGGGTCATCATCCGGTGCGCCAGGGAAACGGCGGCAACAGCGTCGCAACGGCGGCGCGGCGCGCGAGCCGCGCCATCACGACCATGCACACGACCATGCGCCGGAGACTGCAAGCGGGATCGCTTCCGTTCGCTTTTTGCATCATCATGCCCCGTCGCGCCGCGATTTTGCTCGCCACGAGCCGCGGCGGACCGCACCTGTAAAGGGGTCATAACGTGGCCAAGGAAGAACTTCTGCAATTCGAAGGTCTTGTCACCGAGATCTTGCCCGACGCGCGCTACCGCGTTGAGCTCGACAATGGCCACGCGCTCGTTGCCTACACGGCTGGACGCATGAAAAAGAACCGGATCAAGACGCTGGCCGGGGACCGGGTCACAGTCGAAGTCTCGCCTTACGACTTGGAAAAAGGGCGGCTGATTTTCCGTCACAAGGACGAACGAGCATCCGCGGCCAGTCGTCCACCGCAACGCAATCAATTCCGCCGACGGTGACCTGCCATGCCCCTGCACACACCGGAACCGGCGACGATGCAGGGGCAAAAATAGGCGGGAACCATGCGAATCTTCATTTTCAAATCCGAGAAAAGTCCTCGATTGCGTGCGTTCGGCGGCGATCTGGCCGGCTCCCAACTACCGAGCCAGTTCAGGCCGTGGCGCGCGGTCGGCGCCATCGCTCCGGATCGCGAGCCGCCGTACAATCTGTCGCGCGATTTGATCGAAACGGCCATCAAGGATTCCGGCTATCAGCTGTGGCGCATGAGCAAAAAGACCGCGGTCGGCGAGTGAGGAAGTCGCGGCCGGCAAAAAAGGCGCGGCGCGACCTGTATCGCGATCCGCCCAGAGGGAGTATCGGCAATGACAGACGGCATCCATAAGTTCAAAGTGGGTCAAACTGTCGATCTGATCCCTTCGACATTCCGTTCTGCGGCCAGAGGGACTTACCAAATCGTAAGCCTGCGGCCGGCAGAAGGCGGCAATACCCATTACCGGATCAAGAGCAAGAGCGAAGCTCACGAGCGTGTCGTGTCGGAAAGCGACCTTGTGCTTTCGGCGAAACTGACATTCGATCTGGATTGAGAGCCGCGAGACGAGGTTGGCCATGTTCAAAATTCTTGAACTCAAAAACGCAGTTTCGGCGCTGGCAACAGAAGTCGGCGCCGGCTACGCCACCCGCGAAGAAGCGTTGGCTGCGGTGAAAAAGTACCTGAAGACTTTCAACGTATCCGGCCACAACCGGGAAGGAAATTATTGGTGGGTGCGGGATCCGGAAGGTCTGAGAAAATGCTGGATATCGGCTGACTGAACGCCGTGGTGCACTGATGATCAATTTTCCGAATGAAAGCCGCTTTTTCGATCCAACACGCCGCGCCGTTCGGTTCTGGGGGCATGACCGCGCGATGGAGTGGTCGTTCTTCGTAACCGAAGAAGCGCTCAAGCGGCTGCAGCCGAATGTGCAGCGCGACGAAGCCGGCCTACTCAGCGCATTCGACGCCCATCGGGCCTCAATCTACGCGGCGGCCACGAAGGTGTACAAGCGCGATCGCAAAGGATCCTACGAGCTTGCGGCGACGGATTTTTGAGATCGCATAGTCGCCGGCCGGCATTTTAGATGGCGGCCGGATTGCGCTTGACGTTTATTTTAGGATCACCGCGCCAAGCGCCGATCAGGACTGCTAGGAGAATTTTTTGCCCCCGGCGGATTTTCCGGCAGGCTTCGCCGAGGAAAACGACGAGAGCACCGGAACGGCTTTGGTCTTGTTCTTCTCTGCTTTCGGCTTCTTCTTCTCACGATTGCTTCGCATTTGACCCTTTGCCATCTTGTCCTCGCTCCTGTTGGTGGTTCTACACCCGTCATTGTTGAATTGAAACTGCGCCAGCTTTCTCCAGAAAGTGTCTTAAGGCAACGACGGACTTTGCGCGACCAGTACTCCCGGCGTTTTCGTGCCCGCGCCAATCGCCAAATTATTGGGGCTGAGCTGACGGCGTATAGGTGCTTGGCGGACGCGGCGCGTTCTGCACGCGCGGCGAAGAGTCCGTTGAATCCTTGAACAAGTCCATGAGCGATTGTTTCGGATAGGGATAACCGGAGGCCGCGTTATCGCCCGGTGGCGGCGGCGCGGCCGGCGGAGCGGCGCTGGCGGCGACAGGCGCGCTGTAGGCCGGCTGGTTGGCGGGGTATGGCTGACCTGAGGGCGTGTACGCGCTGGGCGGCCGCGGCACATCCTGCGCCGGCGGCGAGGTGTCCGTTCCGTCCCTGAACACATCCACCAGCGATTGTTTGGGATAAGGATACGCGGAGGTGCCCGCTTCGTCGGCAGGCGGTGCGGAAGGAGCCGCAACGGCGGCGTTGGGCAGCGGGGGCACGGAACCTGCCTGGGCGGCGGAGGAAGACGAGGAGGAAAACGACGAACATCCCGCCAGCGCCGGCAGGAGCGTAAAGGATGTCACGACAAAGAAGGTCGCGGTAAGAGCGTGTCGCGTCCGGCTCCCGCGAGCGCAGGCGCGGCTACCCGATACGCGACCGCGCAACCGCTGCGTCCCCATGCGATACTTATAGCAATCGTATCGTGTCGATCACAAGGCCGCGCGTGCGCTCCGGCGTATCGCTTCATAGGCTGTAAGTCCCTTGGCGCGCGGCGAAAACGCGCCTGGCTTTATTCTGCGATTCCCGGCCACCATCGTTTGCTATAATAGGACTTTAAGAGTGCTCCGACGATTGGGCAGAGACCGCGAGGCGGCGATGAGCGTCATCGATAGTACCGAATTTCCAACTCTTGCCGCGCCGCGGCGGTCGGAAGGCCGGACCAGCATGCGGCAATCGCTCCGCGAAATGCGTGATAATGCACTGGCCGCTCATCCGCCGGAGAACTTTGCCGCCGACATCATCACACAGCGTATTTTGTGGCGACGCATGTTCGTCATCAACGAACCGGGCGCGATAAAGTACGTCCTGCTCGATAACGCCGCGAATTACACCAAATCGGAAGTCGCCCGCCGCCTGCTGGAACCGGGTCTTGGCCGCGGCCTGTTGACGAGCGAAGGCGAGACCTGGCGGCGGCATCGCCGCATCATGGCGCCCTCGTTCGATCCCCGCAGCGTCGTCGGCTACGCGCCGATCATGACCAGCGTGACCGAGGAATTGCTGGCGAAATGGGACGCGATGCCGGAGCCGCGCGAATTGGACGTCGCGGCGGCAATGATGCATATGACCTTGCACATCATCTCGCGCTCGATGTTCTCCTCCGATTCCGACGAGATCGTCGATGTCGTCGAGGGCGGCGTCAGCCAGTATCAGTCTCTGGTCCGGCCAAGCGTCTTCGACCTTTTGCACTTTCCGCAATGGTTTGCGCGCCTGCTTTCACCGATCCCCACGGATGGTATTTTCGACGAGTTCGACCGCAAGGTCGATCGTCTCCTGACCGAGCGGGGCCGCAAGCCCGACGCCGAACCGAAAGATCTGCTGGCCCGCTTGCTTGCCGCCCGCGACAGCGAGACCGGCGGCGGCATGACCGGGAAAGAAGTTCGCGACCAGGTGGTGACGATCTTCATGGCCGGGCACGAGACCACTTCGCTGGCGCTGACCTGGACCTGGTATCTGCTCTCGCAGCACCCAGCGGTGGAAGCGAAACTTTACAACGAACTGCGCGAGGTGCTTGGTGGCCGCACGCCGGATTACGCCGACGTCGCCAACCTTCGTTACGCGCGGATGGTGATCGAGGAATCGATGCGCCTCTATCCGCCGGCGCACACCACCGGACGTCAGCCGATCGCGCCCGACGAAATCCTTGGCCATCGCATTCCGGCCGGCTCCGAGGTCCTGATCATGCCGTGGCTGCTGCATCGCAAGCCGCAGCTATGGGAAAATCCGGATCGCTTCGATCCCGAGCGGTTCCTGCCCGAGCGCGTCGCCGAGCGTCCGCGCTTTGCCTACATCCCGTTTGGCGCCGGATCGCGCATCTGCATCGGCGCGGCCTTTGCCATGACCGAGGCGATCCTCATCCTCGCCACTATCGCGCAACGCTATCGGCTGCATCTCAAACCGGGTCATCCGGTCGAGCCGCAAGGCCTGATCACGCTGCGGCCGCGTCACGGGCTGCAGATGACATTGGAGCGGCGCTAGATCAGGCGCGAGCGCGCGCCCTTGCCTCCCCAAGGCACCCGCTCATAAACGCGCAGTCGCTGACCGGCTTGCTAACCGCACGGGCCTTTCTGGCTTTTGACACCGAGCGTTGTTTTTTGCCGGTGCCGCCGACTTCTGGAATTGGGTATAAGGCGGACCTAACGGGACATCGCCTTTCGGAAACGATTGACCCAACTGCGACGCCGATTAGACAAGGGGACATGAGCGGTACAGAAGAGCCACAAACTGTCCGGTTCCCGAGGTGCTGTCATTAAGCCACAACCGATTCATCATCATTTGCCCAAAGTCCGACGGGTAAATCGAATGACTTGGTAGCCTTGCGGGCGCACATTATCGGCACGGAGCACGTTCGCCGGCACAATCGCGTCGATAAAAACTAAATCTGCCTTGCGAGATTTAGCTGAGTTGCGAGGAGAAAGAGTATGCCGACAACGCTACCCTCCCGCAGTCGGGCCCCCACCAAGATCGCCTTCGATAGCCACGACAACGTCAGCGATTGGACCATCAACCACGACTTGATCATGGTCATTGCGCTTGGTGCGATTGGTTTGTTGATCACCATCAATGTGATTATTTGCTACCCGGATTTCGGCACTCTGATTGAGTCCTACAATCAATTCTAAGTCCTAAAACCCTTCTGATGCGTGCTCCGTGCGGTCGATTTACGCGTTGGCGCTTTCGGAGCTAAATCGACATTCCGAGTTCGTGAACACACCACCTAATAGACGTCCGCCTGATAGCGGTCGCTGGCCTTGAGTTCGGCAACAAACCGCGCAGCGTCTGCCGCCGTGCGCCGGCCGTGTTCGGCGGCGATCTCGGTGAGCGCGGTCTCCACATCTTTCGCCATCCGCAGCGCGTCGCCGCAGACATAGACGTGCGCGCCGTCGTCGAGCCATGACCACAGATCGCGCCCGACTTCGCGCATCCGATGCTGCACGTAGATCTTCTCGTCGCCGTCGCGCGACCAGGCGAGCGTCAGCCGCGTCAAAAGGCCGGCGGTGCGCATCGCCACCAGCTCCTCTTCATAGAAGAAGTCATAGTCGCTGCGCTGATGGCCGAAGAACAGCCAGTTGCGGCCTGGCGCTTTGATGGCCGCACGCTCGTGCAGGAAGGCGCGGAATGGCGCGATCCCGGTGCCGGGGCCGATCATGATGATCGGTTTTGCCGGATCGTCGGGCAGTGCAAAATGCTGCGCCTTTTGCACGTAGACCCTGATCTTGTCGCCGGGGGCAATGCGGCCGCCGAGGAAGGTCGAGCAGACGCCGAGCCGGGTGCGCTTGTCGATCTCGTAGCGCACCGCGTCGACGGTAAGCGAGACCCGGCCGGGGTCGGACTTAAGCGACGACGAGATCGAATAGACGCGCGGCTGCAGTGGATCGAGCGCCTCGATGAAGGCTTCGGGGTCGGGCCTGATGCCGGGGAATTTTTGCAAAGCGGCGAGCACGTCGAGCGTCGCGGCATCACCGTCGGGGTCTTCGCCGGCCGCAAGCCGCTTGGCCTTTTGCTTGCGTTCGCCGCCGGTGAGATACGAAATCAACTCGAACAGCATATCGGGCGCCGGCGACAGCGCGACACCATCGGTGAGCACTTCGCGCAAGCTGCGGCCGCCGATGGGAAAATCCGCCGGCGCGTGAAGCGCGGCGAGCACTGATGTTACCAGATGATGATCGTTGGCGGGAAAGATGCCGAATGAATTGCCGACGACATAATCGAGATCGGTGCCGGCGAGGTCGATGTCGATGTGCCAGGTCTCTTTCTCGGAGCCCGGTTTGTTGAGCCGGCGGCGCGAAAGGAAAGTGGCGTAGATCGGATTGTCGCGGGACCGTCCCGGTGGCGCGGCGAGCACAAGCGCCGGTTGGGCCGGCGCCGGTTCTGCCGCAACGGCCGGTGCGCCATCAAGCTCCTGATAAAGCTGCTTGAGCATGCGGGAGGTTTCTTTGCCTCCCGGCACGCAGAGGTTCAGCCGTTTCTCGGCTTTGCCGAACAGCGCGTCGGCGTAGTCTTTGCAATTGTAGCCGCACTGGCCGCAATCCTGCTGCGCCATGGCCGCCATCAGCCGGCGCGGCAGCGCCCTGCCCTCCGCAAGCTTCATGCGATCCGGCAAAGCGATGACGGGATCGTGCCAGGGAGCGCCGTCATCCTCCGGCTCTGCCAACGACGGTTGCGCGGCGCCGTCGATCAGTCCGCCGAGCAATCTTGCGGCGTCGGCGGTCGAGAGCGGCGTGACGCTCTCGTGCAAATCGAACAATCCGGCGAACAGCCCGTTGAGCCAAGTGCGCTGCTCCGGCGTGAACGGCGCCGATTCAGGAATGAATGACGGGATCGGCGGCCGTGGCGTCATGCTCATTCGACGGCCTCGAGCTCGGTCATGGCTTTCAGCGCGTCGATTTCGTGCCGGCGCGCGAAGGCGAGGAACGTCTCCTCGGGCGAGGCGCGGTGCGCGAGATAAGCTTTGAGAATTCGCTCGACGGTGCGCGGTGCGTCTTCGGCAACGACATCGCGATAAATTTCGCGCCCGAGCGCGGCGTTCGGCCCAAAGCCGCCGCCGACCAGAATGTGATAGCCCTCGACGGGGTCCGCCTCCTCGTCCGCCTGGACCTTACAGGCAAGGAGCCCGATCTCGGATACGAAATGCTGCGCGCAGGAGTGATGGCAACCCGTCAAATGAATGTTCACCGGTGTGTCGAGCGCAACACGCGCCTCGCACCAGCGCGCAATCTCCTCGGCATGACGTTTGGTATCGGACGCCGCGAATTTGCAGCCGGTATTGCCGGTGCAGGCGACGAGGCCGGCGCGGATCGGATTGGTTTCAATCGCTAGACCGAGCGCTTCGATCCGGGCCTTCGCCGCGGCCACCTTTTCTGTCGGCACCCCTGAAATGAGCACGTTCTGCCAGACCGTGAGCCGCAGATCGCCGTCGCCGAGTTGGCGCGCGACGTCCGCCAAGCCGCGCATCTGTGCCGCCGACATGTAGCCGACCGGAACGACAATGCCGATCCAGTTTAGTCCGTCCTGCTTTTGCGGGTGAACGCCGAGATGTGCAGTGCGATCAAACACCGGACGCGGCGCTACGGCGCCAGGCACCGCGCGGTCGAACTTGCGGCCAAGCTTCTCTTCCAGCAAAGCGACGAACTTCTCGATGCCCATGGCGTCGAGCACATATTTCAGACGCGCCTTGGTACGGTCGGCGCGGTTGCCGTGCTCGACGAACAGACGCACCACCGCGTCCGCCACCTTGCAGGCGTCGTTCGGCTGCACCAGCACACCGGTATCGCGGGCGAAATCGTGATGCCCGGTGACGCCGCCGAGGCCGAGCTTGAACCAGATTCCGGGTGCGAGCCCAAAGCCGTCACTCACCTGCACCGCCTGAAAAGCGATGTCGTTGGTATCCTCGAGCACCGCGATGGTACCGGCGCCATCGAAGGCGACGTTGAACTTGCGCGGCAGCCCGTAGAGCGAGCGGTCGTTGAGAATGTGAAAGTGCCATTCGCGCGCGAACGGCCGGGTGTCGATCAGCTCCTGCGGATCGATGCCGGCGGTCGGCGTGCCGGTGACATTGCGGATGTTGTCGGCGCCGGAGCCGCGCGAGCACAAGCCCAAATCCTGCACCGCCTCGATCATAGCGACAGCATCGTGGGCTTTGACTTCGCGGATCTGAATGTTGGCGCGCGTTGTAACGTGTGCGTAGCCGCCGCCATAACGTTCGGCGAGATCGGCAAGGCCGGCGAATTGCGCGGCCTTGAGGATACCGTTGGGGATTCGCAGCCGGCACATATAGGAATTCTGGTTCGGCGCGACGTAGAACAAGCCAAAAAAACGCCAGCGGAAATTGTCCGGAGGCTTGGGATATTCGCCCTTAGCGGCGTGGTCCTTCAGCCGCTCATACGTGTCGAACGGATGCTGCTCGCGCTTGAACTTTTCCTGATCGGAAAGTTTGCCGCCGGAGGAGATGAGCCGGTTCTGCGCTTTCAGACCGGCCGCGTCCGGACCAATTGGTTCGGCGGCCGCAACGGCCCCGCCGCCGCCAGAAGCTCCGGCGACGCCCTTGGCCGCCTTGGCAATTTGCACGCCGGCGACGAACCCTTCGAGGTAGCGTTTCTGTTCGGGGTTGAAATCGCCGGTCTGCTCCGCGGCCGCCTGCTTGAGGTCGGTCTCGCTCATTCCGCCGGCACCCGCGTCGGCGCAGCGAGTGGCGCCGGCGCCGCGGTGCGGGGCTTATGGGTGATGTAGAGCGCAAGCCCCGTGAACACGAAGCCGCCGACAAGATTACCGAGCGTGACCGGGATCTGGTTCCACAGCCACCATTGCGCGATGGTGATCTTGGCGCCCATCATCATTCCGGTCGGAATGATGAACATGTTGACAACCGAGTGCTCGAAGCCCTGGGCGAAGAAGATAAAGATCGGCATGTAGGCGCAGGCGATCTTGCCGATGGTCGAGGACGTGGTCATCGCCGCGACGATGGCGAGGCAGACCATCCAGTTGCACAGGATCGCCTTGACAAAGACAGTGATCATTCCGGCATAGCCGAGCGCCTCGTAGCCGGTGGTCTTGGCCTGGGCAATGGCGATGATTCTGGCGGCGACGCCGGCCGGCGCGGTGGCGCCGAAATTGGTCAGCACGATCGCCAGCAGTCCGCCGTAGACCACACTGCCGATCAGATTGCCGAGAAAGACCCAGCCCCAATTGGCCAGAATGGCTTTGCCGTCGGTGTCATTCTCGATCCACGGCAGCGGTACCAAACCGAAGCTGCCGGTGACGAGATCGAGACCAAGGAGCACGATGAGGATCAATCCGACGGGAAAGATCAGCGCGCCGACCAGGGGCTGACCGGTCTGGACCGCACCGGTGATGGCAAGACTGGTCGCTGCCGCAAGGATGCTGCCCGCAAGCCCACCGCGGATGACGAGATCGAGTGGGGATAAGGCGAGCTTGGTACGCCCCGCATTGACCATGGCGGAGGCGACATCGGCAGGCTTCACATAATCCATATCTCGGCTCCAATGGCTTTAAGGCTGCCGAGACGCTCATAGCGGAGCCACCGGCCGGCCAATGCTCATTACATGCTGCAACGAGCAGCAAGCCGCGTGCCAGCGACTATCGCTTTGAATTGGTTTGGAGATTTTGGCTCGCGCCAGCCTAAGTGCCACGCCTGGCGGCGGCAGGAGTCAAAATTTTGAGCACTGCGCGCCGTGGCCCCAAGGCGGGCGGAGCTGAGGGATGGAACCGTGCAGGTTCGCCGCAAGAGCCTCGTTCAATCCTCGTGGCGATGGACATCGTGGACGACGACGCCCGAGCCCGGCGCCGGCATGGTCATCCATTCCTGCCGCTTGAGCGTCCGGCGGGTGTCTTCGTAGCCGCTCTGCCAGTGCTCGCGCATCGAGGTGCCGGAAAACTCGTAATCCTTGGCGTGACCTTCGTAGGCCTTCTGTTGATAGATGATGTGGAGGATTGTGATCTCCGGCAAATCGGCCAGTTCCTCGAGCCGCCGCCGGTCCTCGTCGTTCAGCTCGTCTTGCGGCACTTTCGCCAGCGCCTTTGCCAGCAGCATCTTCAGGTTTTGGATGCGCCGGTAGACGTCGGTCGTGTATCGGGTTCGGGACGAATACATAATGTCTTTGTGACGCGCTAACACATCCTGAATGTCGCGCGGCAGCACCCCACGCGCGCTGAACAGGTCGACCTGAAACACCAAAGTGTTGAGTTTGTCGTCCTGGTCGAGCAGGTGCTGGAGCGGCGTGTTGGAAACAATGCCGCCGTCCCAGAAATGATCGGTGCCGATTTTGACCATCGGCAAGGCCGGCGGCAGCGCACCGCTTGCCATGATGTGCTCGGGCTCGATCTCTTCCCTGGCATTGTCGAAATAAACGAAATTGCCGGTGAGCACATTGACGGCGCCGACCGAAAAGCGGGTGACGCCGTCGTTGATCAGCGAGAAGTCCACGAGTTCGGTCAGCGTATTGCGCAGCGGCTCGGTGTCGTAATAGCTGGTCGCGGTGGTGGCGCCCGTGAGGCTCATCCAGGGATTGGGAAAGCGCGGCTTGAAGAAGCCCGGTTGCCCTGCAACGCTGGTAACAAGGCAGCTATGGGCGTTACGGGCTTTGCGGAAAATGTCGCCATCCGGCGTGAACGGCCAGATTTTTCGTTCGGTGATCATTTCCCAAAATGTTTGCAATTGACGCAGGCGGTGCGTCGGCGGATTGCCGGCAATGATCGCCGAATTGATCGCGCCGATCGAGACGCCCGACACCCAATCGGGCTCGACGCCCGCTTCATGCATCGCCTGATAAACGCCGGCCTGGTAGGCACCGAGCGCGCCGCCGCCCTGCAGCACAAGCGCGATGCGATCACACCGCTCCGGACGCCAGGCTTCGGTTGATTGCGTGTAACGCGATGGATGATTCTTGAGGCGGGTGGGAAGGGCGTGCATGGCAGGCCACTCAAAGCCCCTGATCAATAAAGAAGCACAGTGTTGCGAACGCCGATGACCGTCGGATGACAAACTTGAAATTTGAATGATTGTCACACGACTGTCGGCATTGTTCTTGCAATGTGCGTTTGGGCGCGGTTTTGGATTTTTTGTTGTTGAGGGGGGCGGAATGCAGAGAGGCGAAACCGATATCGGTGCCGGCTCGACCAGTGTGATTGGACCAGGAATTGCCCGCGCGTTTGCCAGGTTGGGCGCCAATATCGGGCGCAATGGATTTGGCGCCGCGGATGAAGTCGACAGGATCGTCAGCGATCTGAAGCGGCAGCATTGATCGGACCAATCAATGCGGAGAGAAGATATTCTGAAGCTGCCGTCGATGCCGGCCGCCGGGCCGAGCTATCCGGCCGGGCCTTACCGCTTCATCCATCGCGAGTTCATGGTCATCACCTACGAGACCGATCCGGACGTCGTGCGCCACCATTTGCCGGAACCGCTTGCGCCGATCGAACAGCCGCTGGTGCATTACGAGTGGATCAAGATGCCGGACAGTTCGGGGTTCGGCGATTACACTGAATCAGGAATGGTGCTGCCGTGCCGCTATCAGGGGGAAGAAGCCAACTTCGTCGTGCAGATGTATCTCGATGACGATCCGCCGATTTCCGCCGGCCGCGAGATCTGGGGCTTCCCGAAAAAGTACGCGCACCCAAAGCTCGAAATCGTCAAGGACACCCTGACCGGGACGCTGGAATATGCCGGGCAGCTCGTCGCCTTGGGCACTATGGGCTACAAGCACGAGAGCATGGCGGGCAACGGCGAGCGCACCACGGCGATCCTGTCCAAGACGCAAATCAACCTCAAGCTCATTCCCGGCGTCGAGGGGCACGCGGAAATCTGTCAGCTCGTCGCCTATAATCTGACCGACATTACCGTGAGAGGCTCATGGCTTGGACCGGGTCGGCTGCATCTGGTGCCGCATGTGAATGCGCCGGTCGCCGATTTTCCGGTACGCAAGATCGTCGGCGCGCATCATTTCGTGGCCGACGTGACGCTGCCCTATGGGCGCGTGCTGTACGACCCCCAAAGCCGGCTGGCGGAGCGGCGGCGGCAACGTCGCGCCGGTTGCGCAAAATCAGCCGTTCAAAGGAGCGCGTGATGAAAGCGATAGACGTCATGGTTCGTGACGTGATCACCGTCGGGCCGGATGACGACGTGGCCGATGCGGTACGGCTTCTCGCCGACTATGACGTGAGCGCGCTGCCTGTGGTCGATGAAGACGAAAACGTCATTGGCGTCATCAGCGAGGCCGACCTGCTGCATCGGGAGGAAATCGGCACGGAAAAGCAACGGCCGTGGTGGCTCGAAGCGGTTACGCCGGCTTCGACGCTAGCCGGAGAATTCGCCAAGTCGCACGGCCGCCGCGTCAGCGAGATCATGTCAACCGACGTCATCTCCGCATCCGAAGCCACCCCTCTCGGGGAGATCGCGGCGCTCCTGGAACGACACCGGATCAAACGCGTGCCGATCCTGCGCAGCGGCAAGCTCGTCGGTATTGTGAGCCGGTCGAACCTCATTCAGGCGCTGGCGTCGTCGCAGACTCCGAGCAATGCAGGCATTGCGATCGGATCCGATACCGACCGTCAAATCCGGCATGAAGTGCTGGGCCGGCTCGGTGATGAGGACTGGACCAATTTTGGCGAGCGCAATGTCATCGTCAGCGACGGCATTGTCCATCTTTGGGGGCTGGTCGGCTCGGCCGACGAGCACAAGGCACTGCTGGCGCTGGCGGAAGGTGTGCCCGGCGTCGTTAGCGTCTCCGACGAGATGATACCGGCCTATTAGACCATCATCATCGCGCGGCGCCGATCCACGACCGCACCACCTTTGCGACCGCTGACCACGCCCGATTTTTGGCCTCGACCAGCGGAGGGCTGCCGAGCTCGGTCGTAGTCGCAGCTGTTTGGCCGCAGCCTTCGACCAGAACGGAAAACTTGATCTCGCCGTCGGTGTAATATCTGTCGCCCTCGCCGTTGCGGCCATTAAGCGTCGGGGCTACGCCACTGACCTTGTAAGTGCTCTCGACAACCTTCGCCGCCTCCAAATCGGCCGCAAGCAAATCGCGTTCGGCGTCGATATCGGGCGCGATGTGGTGGGTAATCTGTCCGTTGTCGTGGCTGAAGCCGACCCCGCGGTCGAAGGTCACGGCGCCGAGCCAGACCGGCCGGTCCTCCTGGCCGCTCTCAAGGACCTGCCAAAATCTGACGTGGTGACGCCGATCGGCGCTTCGACCCACCGGCTTTTCAAAGGCCAGGTCTTGCCGCCTGCCCTCGTAAAATAAACGGCTCACCGGCGCATCGCGGTATGGCCGGTTCAAAAGCACGCTGCCGGCAATTGCAATGCTTGAGCGCAGCGTAACCGGATCGGCAGGATACCACGCCGCGGCCTTCATGGCACAGAGTACGTCCGTCTTCGACCCAACCAGCCCGACATTGATCGGATCGCCCGGAATGCCATCGCGCGTATGTGTCACCATCGCGAGCGTCGCGAGCTTCTTCTGGTGCTCGTAATGCCGCCAGGTCGACGGCAACAAGATGTAGGCCAACAGCAGATAAAGAGCGACGAAGACCGTCGCCGCAACGAGCCCGAACTTGGTTTCCCGGCGCATGGACCAAAGCATCGGAGATACCCTCTACGAGGTATCTGCCGAATGCCGGCCGCTCTTTCAACCGGCATAGCGGTCGTCGGGACGTCCATCAAGGCGACGCGCTAGGGAAAGTGCGACAGCGCGCGCGTCAGCGCCCATTTGACAGTGGCTTCCAAAATCCAGCCAAAAACCACGACGCCGGCGAGGCCGATCGAGGCCCATGCCGCAAGCTTGGACCTTGAAATTTCCAGCGCCGCAACCGCGGGCCGCAATACCTCGACCGCCGCGGCGTGCTGATCGATCTTTTGAACGACCGACCAGCGTTCCGGCGCGCGGCGCGGCCGCGCCAGCAACCATGGCGCGGATTGCCCGATCGCGCCCAGAATGCCTGCACGGTCGCCGCGTATTTCGGCGCGCGCTGCCGCCGAAGCGCGTTCGGCCAGCGGCCGCGCGTTATCGCGAGGCTCGAGCGGATCGGTTGCCCTGATGCTTTTGCGCAAGCTCAAAGCGCTCTCGGCATCAGGAGCAAGGACCGAAGATCAACGTGATTTGTCCCTGACGACGGCCGCCGCGCACCGTCCGCACTCATAGCGCCGCTGGGGGCGGAAGTTGCAAATGCCGGGTAGGCCCGGCGCATGTGGCGCGCGCAGTACGGGATGCCCTTTTCCAGATCGGCTCCAGCGCACCGCAGAAAAAGAATCGCTCCGTTCCTGGCTGGCCATGCGGCCAGCGGCAGGTGTTGTTGGTCAATTCGAGCAGCGTCTTTCGCTGCACAATATTCGGCGGCACAGGTTGCGTTCGCTTGTTGCGGGCGCCGCTGCGCCGGCGCCGCGCGGGCACGACAGTCGCGTCAGCCTGAACTGCCGCTACGGATTGGCCCTGCGCCGAAATTGCGGCGTCAGCGGTGTGCAGACGAAGCCGAAAAATCTTTCCCAACACGGCCGATCGCGAGATTCCGCCGAGCCGATCCGCGATGACAACGGCGGTCGCGCCCTCGCTCCATAGTTTGCGCAACAAAGCAATACGCTCGACCGTCCACGGTTCGCTGCGCATTGAAGCAAACTCCGTTCAGCCGCGCGCGCGTTGACCCGTGCGTCGCATATCCACGGCATGTATTTGAAGTTTCGCGGCGCCTGGTCGGTTTAGGCCAGTCAGGCGCATGAGGCCAAAGTCACCGTTCGTGAGGTATATTCCCCTTTACAGTGACAGTCAAGTCACTATTTTAGACGCTAGGCGGCTTGAACCGAATTGGTGACAATTCATTGATGGCACGACGGATTCGGACGGTACCGCCGAAGAGCGGGCTCTACCACGCACGTGAAGCGCGCCGCATGTCGCGCTCTGAGCTGGTGCGCCTGTCGGGCGTTTCCAAGCAGCAATTGTCGCGGCTCGAGAACGGCCATATCAGGCTGCGCCTGGACCACTTAAAGCCGTTCGCCGGGCCGCTCGGCTATACGCCGGAGCAGATTTTGCTCTGGGGGCGCTACCCCGGCACTGGCGGCAGCCACATCGAATCAAGCGATGTGCTGCGCGAAGAGGCGGCACACGACGAGCCGCTGGGCCCGGCGCCCGGCCAAGTACCGGAGCTGGACACCCGCGCCGGCCTTGGCGGCGGCGGCCTTCCGGCCCGCGAGCTGCGCAAGGACGGCCGCCACGCCGACCCGCTAAAGACCGAAGGATGGTTGTTTCCTTCGAGTTTCGTGCGCGAGCAATTACATACCACGCCGAGCCGGCTCCTCGTCATCGACACCACCGGCGACAGCATGGCCCCGACCATCGTCTCCGGCGAACGCGTAATCGTGGACGCCAGCCACCAGACGCCGACGCCGGACGGGCTTTACGCCATCCGCGACACTTTCAACTGCATCGTCATCAAGCGCCTGCAGGTGCTGCGATCCTCGCGACCGCCGCGGGTCAAGATCATTTCCGACAATCCCAATCATCCGAGCGAAGAGACCTCGCTCGGCGAGCTCGAAGTCGTCGGCAAGGTGCTCTGCTGTCTCAAGCTGTTTTGAGCTAAGCGCCCTCCCCGTTCCCGATCAAAGCCGCCCGAGAGCCAGGCGACGCTCGCGTCGCCGGCCGGCGCTTGATTCGCATCGGGTTGGCGTCATTGAGCGTCGCGTCTCCGATATTGCAACTTGGGCTTGACAATCGTCTCGTTTTCAGCAACATTGCCCGAGCTCCCGTTCTCGCAAAAAAGGCTATCGATGGCTCCCACGCCGCGCAGCGAGCGCGATGTTCAGCGTATGCGCCTTGCTGCCGAAAGATCAGACGGCGAGCGCATGCCGGCGATGGCCGTTGCGCTCGCGCAGATCGTCGCGGCTTTCGACGACGCCGCCACCATCAACGCGTTCAAGATGAGAATCGATCGGCTGTTCCGGCTCGGACCAGATCATCCCGTGGTGCGCGCCCGATTTGGCGCACGGGCGGCGATGGTCTCTGGCCGAAATGTTGATGGCGCGATCATTGCCGTGGAATGCTGGTGGCGCGACGAGCGCAAGGCGTTCCAGGTTGCCAGCGCCTTCGGCCGCGCCAGCAGGCTGTCACTCGAAATCTTAAGCGAGCTCCGCCTCATTCTCAGGCTCTTGCGTTTCAAGCGCATGGACGCTGAGTACGCGGCGATAGTCGCGGCCTTTTGCGACAGGCCGATGGCTGAGGCTGCGGAATGATCGAACGGCGTGCGAGGTCTAACGAACAGGCCGCCGGTTCACGGTGTTCCGGTATTGACCACCCGAATATGAAGTTCGCGCAATTGCCTGGCCGTGGCCTCGGACGGCGCGCCCATCAGCAAATCCTCGGCGCGCTGATTCATCGGGAACAGCACCACTTCGCGCAGGTTCTCCTCGCCGCACAGCAGCATCACGATGCGGTCGATGCCGGGCGCAATCCCGCCATGCGGCGGGGCGCCGAGCGACAGCGCGTGCAGCATACCGCCGAATTTTTGCTCCAGCACGCTTTCGTCATAGCCGGCGATGGCAAACGCCTTCTTCATCACGTCGGGGCGATGATTGCGGATGGCGCCGGAGGAAAGTTCGATGCCGTTGCAGACGATGTCGTACTGGATCGCCTTGAGACCGAGTATCCTCTCGCGGTCATTCCCATCGAGCGCGAGAAATTCGTCCGCCGGCAAATTCGGCATCGAGAATGGATTGTGGGAGAAGTCGATCTTCTTCTCCTCCTCATTCCATTCATACATCGGAAAATCGACGATCCAGCACAGCTCGAAACGGGCCTTGTCGATCAGAGAAAGATCTTCGGCAACCTTTGTCCTCGCCGCGCCAGCAAATTTGAAATAAGCCTGCGGCTCGCCAGCAACAAAGAACACTGCGTCTCCTGCCTTCAGATTCAGTTTTGCCCGCAGCTCTTCACTCTTTGCCGGACCAAGATTGTTCGCAATCGGGCCACGCGCGTTTATTGGTGCCGACCCGAAAAGAGTGTTACGAGCGAGATTCTCTGCCTCTACATTCCTTGCCAGAAATTCCGTTGGGCTCTGAGGAGGGGGCTTTGGTTCCTCGCCAAAGATAATGTAGCCGAGCCCAGGTTGACCCTCGCCCTGCGCCCACGAGTTCATCCGGTCGCAAAATGCACGCGAGCCGCCGCCAGGCGCCGGAATCGCCCACACCGCGGCCTTGGCGCTGGTCTCAAGGATGCGGGCAAAGACCTTAAAGCCCGAGCCGCGAAAAATCTCGGAGACATCCTGCATGACAATTGGATTGCGCAGATCCGGCTTGTCGGTGCCGTATTTCCGTATCGCCTCACCGTATGGAATGCGCGGAAATTCTTTAGTCACCGGCTTGCCGCGGGAAAACTCCTCGAACACGCCGCGAATCACGGGCTCGACCGCCGCGAACACGTCATCCTGGGTGACGAAACTCATTTCCAGGTCGAGCTGATAGAATTCGCCAGGCGAACGGTCGGCGCGCGCGTCCTCGTCGCGAAAGCATGGCGCGATCTGGAAATAACGGTCGAAGCCCGAGATCATGATCAGTTGTTTGAACTGCTGCGGTGCCTGCGGCAGTGCGTAGAATTTTCCCGGATGCAGCCGCGACGGCACCAGATAATCGCGCGCGCCTTCCGGCGAAGACGCGGTGAGGATCGGCGTCTGGAATTCGAAGAAGCCCTGCTCTTTCATCCGCCGCCGCAGCGAATCAATGACCGCGCCCCGCGTCATGATGTTCCGGTGCAGATGCTCACGGCGCAGATCGAGGAAGCGATAACGGAGCCTGATGTCTTCGGGGTAATCGTGCTCGCCGAATACCGGCATCGGCAGCTCGGCGGCCCGCCCCAAAACCTCGATCTCGCGGATGTAAACTTCGACCGCGCCGGTTGGCAGATCGGGATTGTCGGTACCGTCGGGACGCCGCCGCACTTTGCCGTCGACGCGGACCACCCATTCCGAGCGCAGCGTCTCGGCTACCTTAAACGCCGGACTGTCGGGATCGGCGACCACCTGGGTGAGGCCGTAATGGTCGCGCAGATCGATGAACAACACGCCGCCATGGTCG
Organism: uncultured Alphaproteobacteria bacterium; assembly: GCA_963791955.1. Lineage (GTDB taxonomy): Bacteria > Pseudomonadota > Alphaproteobacteria > Rhizobiales > Xanthobacteraceae > BOG-931. The sequence goes on along the minus strand of CAWBUO010000005.1, from coordinate 522,751 downwards.
CGGATGCGATGGCACCAGCCCGAAAGACGGACCTCAGTGCCGATGTCGCTGTCGCGAAGATCGCCACATTTATGGGTGCGATAGCGGTGCATTGTCGCTTTTCATTGTCTTTTGATTGCTGCTGGCCGGAACGCGGAAAGCGCACGCAAGGATGCCTTTGTCAAGGCGCGCGGCAAGTTCCTCGTTGCCGGGGCAATTCCGGCGACGCATGCTCCCGGCGCGCATGAGGACGAGGTACGGATGCCTAAAGCACGACGTAAAAAGATGACCACCGGCGCGCCCCAAATGACCACCGCCGAGGCTGCCGTTGCCAGCCTTTTGGCCCACGGGCTCGACACGATCTACGCGCTGCCCGGCGTCCACAACGACGACTTTTTCGACGCGCTGGCGAGGAACGCAGACAAAATCCGCACCGTTCACACGCGCCACGAACAGGGCGCGGCCTATATGGCGCTTGGTGCCGCACTAGCGACCGCCAAGCCGCAGGCCTATTGCGTCGTCCCCGGACCGGGCTTGCTCAACTCCGCGGCTGGGCTGCTCACGGCCTACGGCATGAATGCGCCGGTGCTGGCGCTATTCGGCCAAATTCCGCAGAATGCCATCGGTCGCAGCTTCGCCTATCTCCACGAGATTCGCGATCAGGCCGGGATCATTGCGCGGCTGGTCGACTGGTCGGCGCGCATCAACGCCCCGCGCGAAGCGCCGCGCCTGATCGCCAAAGCGATGCAATCGATGTTCGCGGGCCGGCCCGGCCCGGCGGCCCTTGAGTGCGCCATCGATGTGTGGGGGCGCCCGGGTCCGGTGCCGCTGCAAGCTCCGCTGCCCATACCCAACACCCGTATCGACGAGGACGCCATCAAGGCTGCCGCAAGACGTCTCGGCGCCGCCGCAAGGCCGCTCATTGTCGCCGGCGGCGGCGCGCAGGACGCTTCAGCCGAGATCACGCAGCTCGCGCACATTCTGCAAGCGCCGGTGCTTTCCTATCGGCGCGGGCGGGGCGTGCTCGACGATCGCGATCCGCTTTCCGTCAACCTGCCGCTCGGCCATGAACTCTGGGCGGAGGCGGATGTTGTCCTCGCCATCGGTACGCACCTGCACATGCCTCTGCTGCAATGGGGCGTTGACCGCGATCTGGCGATCGTACGCGTTGACGCCGATCCGGACGAACCTGCGCGCGTGGCTAAGCCCAAGGTCGCGCTGGTCGGCCAGGCGGCGCCGATCTTGCGCCGGCTGCTCGGCGTGCTCCCAAAACACAACGCGCGGCGGTCCTCGCGCAGCGACGAAATGCGCGAACGCCGTGCCCGCGTCCGCAAGCGGATGGCCAGGCTCGAACCGCAACTGTCGTATCTCGCAGCCATTCGCGCCGAACTGCCGGAGGACGGACTCTTCATCGATGAGGTGACCCAGGTCGGATTTGTCTCCCGCCTGGCTTTTCCGGTGCATCGGCCGCGCACCTACATCTCGCCGGGTTATCAGGACAATCTCGGCTACGGCTTTGCCACGGCGCTCGGCGCCCAGGACGCTCGGCGCGACCTGCCGGTGCTCTCGATCAGCGGCGATGGCGGCTTTCTGTTCACGGCAAACGAGATGGCGACCGCCGTGCGTCACCGTATTCCGCTGGTGACGATCGTGTTCAACGACGGCGCCTTCGGCAACGTCCGCCGCATCCAGCAAGAGCGCTATGGCAATCGCCTGATCGCCTCCGACCTCGTCGATCCCGACTTTGTCACCTTCGCCGAAAGCTTCGGCGCAGCAGCCGTGCGCGCAAAGAGCCCCGACGAATTGCGGCAAGCGCTGCGGTGCGCCTTCGCCCGCCGCGATGGTCCGACACTGATCGAAGTTCCGGTCGGAATCATGCCAAGCCCGTGGGAGTTCATCATAATGGGACGGGTTCGCGGCGGTTAAGCCGCGCACGGCGTGGACTGAAACGCTCCTGACCGCTATCACATCCGCAATGAATCAAATCACGACAACGTCCGAACTTGCCGCCGTGTGCCGACGGATGGCAGCCCATCCCTTCGTCACCGTCGACACGGAGTTTCTGCGCGAGACCACGTATTATCCGCTGCTATGCGTGGCGCAGATGGCGTCACCCGAGGAAGCCGTGGTCGTCGACGCGCTGGCGCCTGACATCGATCTGGCGCCGTTCTTCGCGCTGATGGCGGACGAAAAGGTCATGAAAGTTTTTCATGCCGCCCGCCAGGACATTGAAATCGTCTGGCACCGCGCCAAGCTCATCCCTCATCCCATCTTCGACACTCAGGTTGCAGCCATGGTGCTGGGCTATGGCGATTCGATCTCCTACGACCAGCTGGTGCAGCGCATCACCGGCGACACGCTCGACAAATCACACCGCTTTACCGACTGGACGCACCGGCCGCTGTCGGAAGCGCAACTCTCCTACGCGATCTCCGACGTGACGCATCTGCGCGAGGTCTACGCCGCACTCGTGGAAGATCTCGGACGGCGCGGCCGGGTCGACTGGGTGCAGGAGGAGATGGAAGTCCTGACGTCAGCCGACACCTACCGGATGGACCCGGAGAACGCCTGGCAGCGGCTGAAGACACGCGTGCGCAAGCCGAAGGAGCTCGCTGTTCTCATCGAGGTCGCAGCCTGGCGCGAACGCGAAGCACAGGCGCGCGATGTGCCGCGCTCGCGGGTGCTCAAAGACGAGGTGCTTGCCGACATCGCCGTGCATGCTCCGACCACGGTCGACAGGCTCAAGAACCTGCGATCGCTGCCCAAGGGCTTCGAGCGTTCGCGCTGGGGCGAAGCCATCGTCGCCGCGGTGGAGCGCGGACTGGCGAGCGACATGAAGAACCTGCCGCGCCCGGCGCGCTTGCCGCCAACGGCGAACGGTACCGCTGTTGTCGAGTTGCTGAAGGTGCTGCTGCGGATGATCTCGGAGCACCACCACGTCGCCGCCAAGGTCATCGCTACGGTCGACGACCTCGAACGCATTGCCGCCGATGACGCGGCCGACGTACCCGCACTCACCGGCTGGCGGCGTGAATTGTTCGGCGAAAAGGCGCTGGCGCTAAAGCACGGCGACCTGGCGCTCGCCATCGAACGCGGCAAGGTTGCCACGGTGGAGCGCCACTGACCTCTTTTTTGCAGATAAACTGACGACCTACCCGCTGCCGAATTTCTTCGTACCGGCCCACAGTGAGTACAGGTAGCCGAGCAGCAGGACGGCGTAGGTGACGACGAGCACCCAGCCGCCCGGGTTCATGATGTGGGTCAGCGTCGCCCAGGCGGACACGATGAGTCCGAGGATGTAGCCGACCGTGCCGCCGATCAGAAGCCCGCGCAACGCGATCCAGTCGTGCGAGTACCTGACGAACCAGTTGATCAGTCCGAACTCGATCACTGTCAGGCCTAACAACCTGAAGCCCAGCGCTGCGCCGGGAGTGGACTCAATGCCGTAGGTGGTGAGGACCGCGTTGGGGGCCAGAAGGAGCCCGATTCCGTTCAGAACCGAAATCACGGCGATAACCACGAAGAAGCGCTTGAGATTTTCCATGTTGTCCCCCCTTTGCCCCTGCCGCCAGCGCTGTTCGCGGCGCAAATCCTTGCGTGAGCGCATTCAACAGCACGGCTGGCGCGTTGGCAACGTCGGGGCCCGAACGATCTATCCCATCAGCACGACCGGTTCGCGCCCAATCAGACGCGCGAGCGAGCGTAACCGGCTCAGCACGCGTTCGCCCGCAAGGGCTGCGAATTCACCGGGAAGATGCAGCGCTAGCCGCTGCCGCTCCACCGCGAGCGGCGTCTGCGGCAGTACGCCCGGCATCGCCGCCGACACGACGTAGGCCAACCGCAACGCCGCGCCCAGAACGCGCGCCCGGTCGAGCATGCGTGTCGAGGCGAGTTCGCGCAGCCGCGGCGACAGTTCATCGTCCATCACCAGGCCGACGTGGCGGTAGAACACCGCGAGCGCCAGATAAGCGCGCCCTGGATGGTCGATCCCGGTAAAGCTGCCATGGGCGATGATATTGAGCGACTGCTCGCCGCGGTAATCGGGGTGCGCCCGCCAGCCGATGTCCGCCAAGAGGCACGCGGCGTGGCGAAGCCGGCGCTCCTCCCCGGTCTCCTCGAGGCCTGATGAAGCGATGAAACGGTCGGTCCAGCCGATCAACTCTTCACCATGAAGCGGCGAGCGCGAGCGCAACTGGTTCAGTCCGCGCGCCGCTTCGATAAGCGCGTCCTTTTCCTTGTCTTTTTGCTTGAGCAGCGAGTAGAGCAGGCCCTCACGCACGCCGAGCGCGGAAAACACCACCTGACTGGGCTTGCCGGTGCGGAGCACGTATTCGAGAACCAGCGCCGCATAAGCGAGCAGCGGCCGCCGCGCGTTGTTCACCACTTCGATGTTGGACAACGTCTCGACGTCGACACGATGCACCAGGCGGGCGAATTCGAGCGCGTCATCGGCTGCGATGGCGTAGCCATGCATGACGTGAAGCGGATATCCAGTCTGCCACATGTGCAGCCGCGCCAACGCCCGCCAGGTGCCACCCACGGCGTAGAAGGTGCGACCCTCATTGCCCTTGAGCACCGGCAGCGTGCTGAGCGTCTTCTTGACGAATTTTTCCGCCTTCTTCAGCGACTTCGCCGAAATGTCGGCCAAAGCCAGGCCGCCGAGCGGCCGGGTCAGGCCGCGCCGCACGCGGGTGCCGTGGATATCGACAAGCTCGAGCGAGCCGCCGCCCAGATCGCCAACCACGCCGTCCGCCTGATGCACGCCGGAGATCACGCCGAGTGCGGTCAATTCCGCCTCACGCGAGCCCGACAGGATGTCGATCTCGGTGCGGATGATCCGCTCGGCAAACTTGATGAAAGCGTGGCCGTTCTTGGCATCGCGGCAGGCAGCAGTCGCGATTGCCAAAACTTTCTTCACGCCCATTGTGGTGCAGAGCGCGCGGTAGCGCTTGAGCGCGGCCAAGGCTTGCTCAACCGCATCGGCGGCCAGAAGGCCGGTCGACTGCACCTCGCGTCCGAGCCCGCACAATGCCTTTTCGTTGAACAGCGCGGTCGGGCTGCGCGTGAGCGCCTCGTAGACCACAAGCCGCACAGAATTCGAGCCGATGTCGATGACGGCAAGCGGCGGACCGTGGTCGAGGCGTCCGGGTGCGTCGATCTTGGCGCGGATCATTTTTTAAAATCAGCGTAAGGCAAGCGGAAGGGCGCTCGCGCTTCCGCTTACATCCGCTCCGCGCGAGGCGGCAGTCGGGGGATCGAATCCTTGGGTGCCTTTCCGCGCCCCGAAAGGCTCGGATTGGTCATGAAGTAGGTGTGGGCATTGAACGTTTCCTCACCGGGCGCTGGCTTGATGCGGGAGGAGGAGCCGTCGGCGAGAAGCTGCCAGCTTTGCTCGTTGTCCTTGAAGTTCGCCACCATGATCTGATCGAGCACTTGCTCGTGCACGGTGGGATTGAGGATGGGGCAGAGAACCTCGACCCGGCGGTCGAGGTTGCGCGGCATCATATCGGCGGACGAGATGTAAACCGCAGCCTTGGCATGCGGCAGAGCATGACCGGAGCCGAAGCAGTAAATGCGGCCGTGCTCGAGGAAGCGGCCCACAATCGATTTGACGCGAATGTTCTCGGACAGACCCGGAACGCCCGGCCGCAGGCAACAGATGCCGCGCACCACCAGTTCGATCGCCACGCCGGCGCTCGACGCGGCGTAGAGCGCATCGATGATGTCGGGATCGACCAGCGAATTCATTTTCATCCAGATGCCGGCGGGACGACCGGCCTTGGCATTCGTGATCTCTGCGTAGATGTGTTCGTGTATGCGCTTGCGCAGCGTCAGCGGCGACACCGCCATGCGCTCGAGGCCGGCCGGTTCCGCATAACCGGTCACGTAATTGAACACCCGCGCGACGTCGTGGGCGATCACGGGATCGGCGGTAAAGAACGACAGGTCGGTATAGAGGCGCGCCGTCACCGGATGATAATTGCCGGTGCCGACATGCACGTAGGAGGCAAGTGCTGCGCCCTCACGGCGGACCACCAGCGAGAGCTTGGCGTGGGTCTTCAGTTCGATGAAGCCATAGACGACCTGCACGCCGGCGCGTTCGAGATCGCGCGCCCAGCGGATGTTGGCCTCCTCGTCGAAGCGCGCCTTGAGTTCTACCACCGCGGTGACCGATTTGCCGGCTTCGGCGGCCTCCGCGAGCGTCTGCACGATCGGAGAATCCGCAGAGGTGCGGTAGAGTGTTTGTTTGATCGCAACGACATCGGGATCGCGCGTCGCCTGATGCAGGAAATCGACCACCACGTCGAATGACTCGTAAGGATGGTGGACGATGAGATCCTTCTGCCGGATCGCGGCAAAGCAATCGCCGCCGTGGTCGCGGATGCGGTCGGGATAGCGCGGCGTGTAGGGGACAAATTCAAGGTCCGGCCGGTCCAGCTTCGCGAGCTGCGCCATCTCGTTCAACGCCAGCACACCGTCGACCTTGAACACGCCGCCATCAGCGGCGCCGAGCGCGCGCTGAACGAAGTGCTGCAACTCGGCCGGCATGTTCGCCTCGATGTCGAGCCTGATCACCAAGCCGCGGCGACGGCGCTTGAGCGCTGTCTCAAACAGCCGCACCAGGTCTTCGGCCTCTTCGAGGATTTCCAGTTCGGAGTCGCGGATGACGCGGAACGCGCCGACTCCCTTCACCGCATAGCCGGGAAACAGCTTGCCGATGAAAAGACTGGTCGCGCCTTCGACCGAGATCAGCCGGACTTCTCCGCCCTCGCCCGCCTGCGGCAGCCGCACGAATCTCTCGATGCGGTTCGGCATGCGGATGAGCGCGTTCATCGCCTTGCCGTCCTTGGCGCGAGCCAGCTGCAAGGCCATGGAGAAACCGAGATTCGGAATGAACGGGAACGGATGCGCCGGATCGATCGCAAGCGGCGTCAGCAACGGGAAAATGTGCGAGAGGAAATAATCCTCGAGCCAGGATTTCTCCGCCTTGCCGACGTCGGGACCGTCGACCAGCACGATGCCGGCTTCCGCAAGCGCGGTGCGCAGTTCACGCCATTGTGCCTGCTGATCCTCGACCAGCAGCTCAACGGCTTCTGCGATCCGTACCAGCTGTTCCGCCGGCGTCAGTCCCTCGGGGCTTTGGGTACCGATGCCCGCGCGCACCTGTGCCCGGAGGCCGGCGACGCGGACCATGAAGAATTCATCGAGGTTGTTCGCCGAGATCGAGAGAAACTTCAGCCGCTCCAAAAGTGGATGTCCGCGGTTGGCGGATTCTTCGAGGACACGCCGGTTGAAATTGAGCCAGGACAGTTCGCGATTGATGAAGCGCTCCGGGCTCCGCGCCAGTTCCGACGCGGGGTGCTTTTCCGCCGGCTCAGCCAAGCGGACCGGCGCGTCCAGGCGGTGGGCCGGGCCGGATTCGAGTGCGACAGCAGTCGCTTGGCCGCGATCGACCATAGCCGCTCCTTGTTCGAGCTTCACCCTCGCTGCCCTCAGTGACGATTCGATGACGACTTGCAGTGAGTAAGGCGGGGCGGTGTTGCGCCGTCAAGCCTCCGCGGCTCGGCATCAACGATCATAGCCGCCCGCGACGCGCGGCAAAACCTTAAGGGTTCACAATCCCTTAACGCAAAACGGCCGGCGAAACTGCCGGCCGTTTCGTCATCTCGCTCCGCAAACGGAGCGACTTGCTCCGCCGCTCGGCCGAGATCAGGCGAGGTCGAAGCGATCGGCGTTCATCACCTTGGTCCAGGCAGCTACGAAGTCTTTCACAAACTTCCCCTTCGAGTCCGCGCATGCATAGACTTCGGCAAAAGCGCGCAGTTGCGAGTGCGAACCGAAGATCAGATCGATCCGCGTGCCGGTCCACTTGAGTTCGTTCGACTTCCGGTCGCGCCCTTCGTACACGCCGTCGGACCCGGCGGCCGCCTGCCATTGTGTGTGCATGTCGAGCAGGTTGACGAAGAAGTCGTTGGTCAGTGTCTGCGGCTGCTTGGTGAAGACGCCGTGATTGGACTGCGCGGCATTTGCGCCGAGGACGCGCAGGCCGCCGACGAGGACAGTCATCTCCGGCCCCGTCAGCGCCAGCAATTGCGCCCGGTCCACCATCGCCTCCTCAGGCTGCATGAATTGCCGCTTGCCGCTGATATAGTTGCGGAAAGCATCGGCACGCGGCTCGAGCGGAGCAAAGGACTCGACGTCCGTCTGCTCCTGCGAGGCGTCCGTGCGTCCAGGCGCGAACGGAACCTTAACGTCGATCCCGGCGTCTTTGGCGGCCTTTTCGACTGCGGCGTTGCCGGCGAGAACGATCAGGTCGGCGAGCGAGACCTTCTTGCCGGCGGTGGCCGAGGCGTTGAACTCCTTCTGGATCGCTTCGAGCTTCGCAAGCACCGTTGCGAGCTGCTTTGGCTGGTTGACCTCCCAGTCCTTCTGGGGGCTCAGCCGAATGCGCGCGCCATTGGCTCCGCCGCGCTTGTCGGAGCCGCGGAACGTCGAGGCCGACGCCCAGGCGGTCGAGACGAGCTGCGACACCGACAGCCCCGACGCGAGCACTTTCGCCTTCAGCGCGGCGGCATCCTTGTCGTCGATCAGCGGATGGTTCGCCGCGGGGACCGGATCTTGCCAGATCAGAATCTCCTTCGGCACCAGCGGGCCGAGATAACGATGGATCGGCCCCATGTCGCGGTGCGTGAGCTTGAACCATGCGCGGGCGAACGCGTCCGCGAACTGGTCCGGATGCTCATAAAAGCGCCGTGAGATCTTTTCGTAGGCCGGGTCGAACCGCAGCGACAGATCTGTGGTCAGCATGGTGGGCACATGCTTCTTTGACTTGTCGAAGGCGTCCGGGACTGTCGCTTCCGCCCCTTTCGCCTTCCACTGCTTGGCGCCGGCCGGGCTCTTGGTCAGTTCCCATTCGTATCTGAACAGGTTGTCGAAGAAGTGATTGCTCCACTTCGTCGGTGTTTGCGACCAGGTGACTTCGGGGCCGCCGGTGATGGCGTCGGCTCCGACGCCGGCACCGTGCTTGCTCCTCCAGCCGAGGCCTTGGTCCTCAATGGCGGCGCCTTCCGGCTCCGGACCTAACAATGACGGATCGCCCGCGCCGTGAGTTTTGCCGAAGGTGTGGCCGCCGGCGATCAGCGCGACCGTCTCCTCGTCATTCATCGCCATACGGAAGAACGTCTCGCGGATATCTTTCGCTGCCGCAACCGGGTCCGGATTGCCGTTCGGTCCTTCCGGGTTCACGTAGATCAGGCCCATCTGCACGGCACCGAGGGGCTCAGCGAGCTGACGTTCTCCGCTGTAGCGTTCGTCACCCAGCCACGTCCCCTCGGGACCCCAATAGAGTTCTTCGGGCTCCCAGATATCCTTGCGGCCGCCGCCGAAACCAAACGTCTTGAAGCCCATCGAGTTGAGCGCGACGTTGCCGGCGAGGATCATCAGGTCGCCCCAGGAAATTTTCCGGCCGTATTTCTGCTTGATCGGCCACAACAACCGGCGCGCCTTGTCAAGGTTGGCGTTGTCCGGCCAAGAGTTGAGTGGCGCGAAGCGCTGCTGGCCGGCCCCGGCCCCGCCGCGGCCGTCGGTGATGCGATACGTGCCCGCGCTGTGCCACGCCATGCGGATGAACAATCCACCATAGTGGCCGAAGTCGGCAGGCCACCAAGGTTGTGAATCCGTCATCAAGGCCTGCAGGTCCTTGATCACGGCGTTGAGGTCGAGACTCTTGAACTCCTTGGCGTAGTCGAACGCCTCACCCATCGGGTCGGACAAGGAAGAGTTCCGGTGCAGGACCGCAATGTTCAACTGGTCCGGCCACCAGTCGCGGTTGGTAAAGCTCGTGTGCATGACCGGGCATTTGCCCGCGCGGTCGTCTGTCTTTGCGTCCATGTTTCTCTCCGATTATGTTCTAGTTTGGGGGCTGGAACGCTATGTAAGCCACCCGAACGATTACGTCTAATCGTATTGCTTGCGACCTTTGATAAGAATAATTTATCGACGTGATCACCCTGCGGCAGCTCCGCTATCTAACGGCACTGGCACATCACCGCCATTTCGGCCGCGCTGCGGCCGATTGCGCAGTGACCCAGCCGGCCCTGTCCATGCAGGTGCGGGAACTCGAGCGGGAAATCGGCGCTGAGCTGGTAGAGCGGCGTGCCAGCGAAATCGCGCTGACCGAGATTGGTCTCGAAATTGCGCGCCGGGCCGAGCACATCCTTGCTGCGACCCACGACCTTGTCGACTTCGCCCGCCACCGCGGCGTACTCACCGGCAGGCTTAGCCTCGGCATTATCCCGACGCTCGCGCCCTACGTATTGCCGCGTGTATTGCCGCGACTGCAGGCCACATATCCGCAGCTTCGTCTGGAGGTGCGCGAAACTCAGACTAAAACCTTACTCGACGAACTCACGGCCGGCGATCTCGACACCGTGATGCTAGCTCTACCGGTCGACGGCACCGATATCGAGACACAACCGCTGTTCGACGATGCCTTTCTGTTGGCGGTACCGGCGGCCGATCCGTTGCCGGCGAACCGGCGTGTCGCCGTAGACGACGTGGATCAGCGACGGCTAATTCTCCTCGAGGAGGGACATTGCCTGCGCGATCAAGCGCTGGCGTTCTGTGCGGCGTCGAGCGGCGACTTGCCGGCCAGTCTCGGCGCCACTTCGCTCGCAACCGTCATGCAAATGGTGGCGAATAACTACGGCGTAACGCTGTTGCCGGAAGTTGCAGCAAGCGTCGAAGTTCGCGACGACCGGGTCAAGCTGTTGCGCTTTGCCGGGCGCGAACCGGCACGAACGATCGGGCTTGCGTGGCGGCGGACCTCACCGCGCCGGCGTGATTTCGTGGCTCTGGGCAAGATCATTGTCGAAACGTTGGGTGTCTCAGCGAAGAAAACTGCTGTCGCGAAATATTTCGGCCGCGAGCGCGCGCGTAGCCGGGCGGCGCAATCGTAACGCTTCGTTGTCGAGCGCGATGACCGCCGCGCGTGCGGCGGCAAACGAGCGCTCGATATGGGTGGATAGATATCCGACCACGGCCTCGTCGAGCTTGAGCTGACGATCGGCGGCAAGCTTGACCATGACCGCGCGCAGCATCGCATCGTCTGGCGCCGCCAGCGTTGCGACCGGCAATGCCCGCAGCCGCGAGATCAGGTCGGGAACCGCGACCTGCCAGGTCGCCGGCGCGGTGCGCGCGGTGAACAGAAGATAGGCGTTTTCCTCGCGCGCAAGATTGATGAGATGAAACAGTGCGCGCTCGTCCGCCGCATTTGCGGCGTCCTCCACGACCAGCGCGCCCGTTGCCAGCGCGGTCGGGATTTCGGCGGTGGCGAGCGCATGGCCGGAAATGACGCGAGCACCAGCCGCTGACGCCCAGATCATCGCCAGGTGCGTCTTGCCGGATCCCTCGAGGCCAACCAAGGCCACGGCGTTCGCCGGCCAATCCGGCCAGCAGTCGATCAGCCGGAGCGCACTGTGGTTGCCAGGGCCGGACAGAAAATCATCGCGCGCATAGCTTTCGGCGTGATCCAGCACCAGCGCAAGCTGCCGCGGACGAGAGCTCATGGCGCGTTTGACGGTGGGTTTCCGGTGTAGAGCGGGCTCGCCCGGTAACGCGCCACGGCAAAGCGTGTCAACACACCAGCAGCCGCTGCGATCGGTACAGCAAGGAGCAGCCCGACAAAGCCGAACAAATAGCCGAAGGTCAGGAGCGCGAAGATGAGCCAAACCGGGTGCAAGCCGGCGCTTTGACCCACAAGCTTTGGCGACAGGACATTGCCCTCGAGAAACTGGCCGAAAAGCACGACGCCGACCACGGCGGCAATCCGCTTCCAGTCCGGGAAAAACTCGGCGCAGGCCACGCCCGTGGAAACCACAAGAGCCGTCAGCGAACCGACGTATGGAACGAAAGTCAGCAGGCCGGACACGGCGCCGATCAGCAACCCAAAGCTCAATCCGACTATCGTCAGGCCGAATGCATAGTAGCAACCGAGGATGACGCACACGATGAACTGACCGTGCAGATAACCGGAGATCGCCGCATTAATCTGGCGCGCAAGCCCCCGCACCGTCTCGCGCTGCTTGACCGGGATCAACCCATCGAGCGAGTTTACGACCCGGTTCCAATCGCTCAGCAGGTAAAAAGCCACCACCGGGGTGATGACGAGCAATGACAGCACGGAAAGTAGCGCCTCGCCTTTGGTCAGCAACGAGGGAAGCGATTCCGTCATGTAGCCGGCGAACTTGTTCAGGAGGACGCCGAAAGACCAGTCGCTGCCGGGAGCATTGCCGAAAATTTCGTGAAGCCACGGGCGGCTGGGGTCGCTGACGAGCGTTTGCAGGCGTTGTACGTAGCCCGGCAGGTGCTCGATAAAGGCCGAGAACTGGCCTACGAGCACCGGCACCACGACAACGAACAGGCCTACGAACACCAGCACGAAACCGCCGAGAATGAGCAACGCCGCGACGAGGCGGCTGACGCCGCGCTTGGCAAGCCGGTTCGCCAAGGGATCGAGCAGGTAAGCGAGCGCCGCCCCGACCACGAACGGCAGCAGAATATGATGTAACAGCCAAAGCAGGCCGACGAAGACCAAAAACGCGGCTGCCCAGAACGCAATGTGTCGCTCGATCCGCATAACGCCTCACGCCCGCCATCAGTGTCCGGTGCCGAACGAGTTCATGTGGCGAAGCCACTCGGCGAGATAGAAGGCGATTGAGAGCAAGGTCAACACCGCGACCAGCCCGGCAACCACGGTCACGATCAGTTTGGCATCAAAGCCAAACCCGTGCTCGGCCAGCACCAATGTCGCGAGCAAGATCTGCGCCACCGTGTTTACTTTCGAGACCGGCAGCGGCCTGATCGGCATCGGCTTGCCAACCAGCCAGGACAACATGAAACCGGAGATGATCATGATGTCGCGTGACACGACGAGAATCACCAGCGAGATCGCCAACGCGCCCGCGATCCCAAGCGACACGTAGATCGAGACAATCAGCGCCTTGTCGGCCAGCGGGTCGAGATAAGCACCAAGCTCGCTCGCCATATGGAAGCGCTTGGCGAGGAAGCCGTCGACGGCATCGCTGATCCCGGCCGCGAGAAACAGCGCAAACGCCGCGAGCATCTCGTCTGACGTGATCGCCCAGACCACGATCGGCACGAGAATAATTCGCGCCAGGCTAATAAGGTTCGGAATACTCAAAAACGCTCGCCCCGGCTGCCGGCGCGCTTAGACCGGAAACTTCGGTCTCGTGCACCGTCCTGCATCACTACCATATAACTGCGCGGCCGGCTTGCGCACCCGCCGATTCCGACGTAGGAGGCGCCGAGTAATCCTCCCCCGCCCGCGGGAAGGCTAATCTGCCGATTGGTGGGTCCGTGAAAGAGGCGCGCTACGCGGCCGCCGGCGTCGATATCGATGCCGGCAACCGCATGGTGGAACTGATCAAGCCGCTGGTGCGCGCAACCGCACGAGCCGGCACAGAAGCCGACATCGGCGGCTTCGGCGGCCTGTTCGATCTCAAGGCAGCCGGCCTCTCCGATCCTATTCTTGTCGCCGCAACCGACGGTGTCGGCACCAAGGTCAAGATTGCGGTCGAGACATCGCGTCACGATACCATCGGCATCGATCTCGTCGCGATGTCGGTCAACGACCTTGTGGTGCAAGGGGCCGAGCCGCTGTTCTTCCTGGATTACTTCGCCTGCAGCAAGCTCGACCCGGCCGTCGGCGCGATGGTGGTCAAAGGAATTGCCGCCGGATGCAGCGAAGCGCGCTGCGCATTGATCGGCGGTGAGACCGCGGAAATGCCCGGCATGTATCAGGCCGGCGAGTACGACCTTGCCGGTTTTGCCGTGGGCGCGGTGGGCCGGCAGGATTTGCTGCCGCGCAACGATATCGCGCCCGGCGATGTGGTGATCGGCCTTGCATCGTCCGGCGTGCACGCCAACGGATTTTCTTTGGTACGGCGCATCGTCGCCGGTACTGGGTTGAGTTGGGACGCACCGGCGCCGTTTGATCCGGCGCGAAGTTTGGGCGAAGCGCTGCTGACGCCGACCCGGCTCTATGTGCGATCGTGCCTCGCCGCGATCCGCGGCACCAAGGCGGTCAAAGCGCTTGCGCACATTACCGGCGGCGGATTTGTGGACAACATTCCCCGCGTGTTGCCGAAGGGGCTTTCCGTGGCCGTCGGGCTCGACCGGGTGCCGGTGCTTCCCGTCTTCAAATGGCTCGCAGCGACGGGCGATGTCAGCGAGCAGGAGATGCTGCGCACCTTCAACTGCGGCGTCGGCATGATCGCCGTACTGGATCCGGGCGCCGCCGCTGCGGCAAGCGAGCAGCTCGCGGCTCACGGCGAGACCGTCGTGCAACTGGGCGAGGTGGTCACCGGCAAAGGCGAGCCACGCGTTGAATTCAGTGGAAGTCTCGACCTGTCCTGGTAGACGCATGAGCAAGAAGCGCGTCGCTGTGCTGATTTCCGGCCGTGGATCGAACATGACGGCGTTGATCGAGGCGGCCAAGGCCGACGACTATCCGGCCGAAATCGCTCTCGTCGTCTCCAACCGGCCCGAGGCATCGGGCTTAGTCCGCGCGCGCCAGCAAGGCATTGCGACCACAGTCGTCGATCACCAGGAGTTTGGTGAAGACCGCGAAGGGTTTGAGCGCGCCGTCAATGACGCGCTCGACGCGCATCGGATCGATTTTGTTTGCCTGGCCGGCTTTATGCGGCTGTTGTCGCCGTGGTTTGTGCAGCGATGGAGCGGCAAGATGCTCAACATCCATCCGGCGCTGCTGCCGCAATTCAAAGGGCTGCACACGCACCGCCGCGCGCTGCAAGCCGGCGTCAATCGGCACGGCGCTACCGTTCATTTCGTCGTGCCGGAAATGGACGCGGGACCGATCGTCGAGCAGGAATTGCTTGCCGTGCGGGAGGGTGAAACCGAAGAAACGCTTGCCGCGCGGGTGCTTGAGATCGAGCACCAGATTTACCCGCGCGCCTTGCGGGCGCTGGCCGAAGGCCGTGCGAGTATTGCCTCCTCAGGAGAGGACGGGAACACACACTGAATCGAAAACCCCCAGCACAACACCGGGGGCCACAATCGTTGTCGTATCCGCTTGTCTAGGCGACCTTGAGATTTTCTGCGGAAGTCCTGCCGCGATTGGTCACCAGTTCGTACTCAACCTCCTGGCCTTCGTTAAGCGAACGCATACCCGCACGCTCCACGGCGGAGATGTGCACGAACACGTCCTTGTCGCCAGATGAAGGCTTGATGAACCCGTAGCCCTTGGTCGGGTTGAACCATTTGACGGTGCCCTTCTGCATCGTCTGTCTCCTGATCAATGCGTGTGCCAGTGCCGACACGGAACACAGCCGCACGCCGCGTGCAGGCTGCGCTTCGCGCCACAAGCCAGATTTTGGGGGAAAGTCCGAAACGATCGCGTCGCCAAGACATCGCTAAGAGACATTGCCAAGAGACATCATCGACCGGATGGCCCAAATCCGATTGCCATCGAAAAAAAGCCGACAAATGCGGCGCAAGCATGGCTGCCATCAACCGCTCAGCGGCGCGAATTTCGCCATCGCGACGCGAAGCTGCTCCGCCAACGGCGAAATATTATTTTCTTGAATAACGAGGCGTTGCTACGGCAGCAGAAAAAATGCAATCGCCATGATGGCGTACGCGGCCAACAATTGCAGACCTTCGAGCCAATTGGTTTCGCCGTCCTGGACGACAAAATTGACGATGACGACGGCGAGCACGGTTGCGACCAGTTCGAGGGTGGTGAAGACAAGATTCATCGGCTGCCCCAACAGCGCGCCGAGCAACACGAGGACCGGCGCGACCAGCAACACGATCTGTGTCGCCGACCCGATGCATATCTGAAGCGCGACATCCATCCGGTTTTTGCGGGCGATAAGCACCGCGGACGCATGCTCCCCGGCGTTGCCGATGACGGCTATGACAATCACGCCGATGAAGAGCTGCGTCCAGCCCAGACGCTCGGCCAAGGGCTCAATTGTCTTGACGAGAATGTCGCTCACCCATCCGACCGCCAGCGTTGCAGCCAAGAGCGTGCCGGCGGCGCGCGCGGTACCCCAGCGCGGTTCAAATCTGCCGGCTTCTTCCAGATAGAGATGTTTGTGGGTGTGCAACGAAAAAAGCAGGTTGGCGCCATACATGCCAACCAGCACCAGCGAAACCAGCACGCTTAAACCTTGGACCGCAACGGGCTCGCTCGCGCTCTGAAAGAAAATCGCGGGCACGATGAGCGCGATCGTTGCCAGGAACAATGTCGCGCTTTGCGCCAGAATGCCGGTCTTGTTAAAGCTTTGTTTTTCGCGCCGCCGTCCGCCCCAAAACATCGCGAGGCCAAGAACCAACAGCAGATTACCGATGATTGAGCCGGTGATGGACGCCTTGACCAGGTCGACCAGTCCGGCCCGAAGCGCCAAGATTCCGATGATGAGCTCCGGCGCGTTGCCGAAGCTCGCGCTGAGCAGTCCACCGATAACGGGACTGGTCCTGGTCGCCAGATCTTCTGTGGATCTGCCGATAAATCTTGCCAGCGGCACAATGGCCAGCGCCGAGAGGAAAAACAGCACGACCGGCGACACTCCCGCCAGCGCTGCACCTATGGCGAGCGGGACGAAAGCCAGAAGCGCGATGAACAGATAGTCCATTGCGTGCGGAACATCACCTGTCCGGCCTCTACGCCGAACGGGGCCTCTTCAGTCGGGTGCCGCCGCGAGGCCGCGCTCGCTTCAGCCGACGATCTCTTTACCGGCGAAGAACAGAGCAATTTCCTTTTGCGCCGTATCGGCGGCATCCGAGCCGTGCACCGAATTCTCGCTGATCGACTTGGCAAACTCTTTGCGAATGGTTCCGGGCGCGGCTTTAGCCGGATCGGTGGCGCCCATCAGGTCCCGATAGGCCGCAATCGCGTTCTCGCCTTCAAGAACCTGGACCACCACCGGCCCCGAAATCATAAAGTCGACCAGCTCGCCAAAGAACGGCCGCTGGCGGTGGACGGCATAGAATTGTTCCGCCTGCGCGCGGCTTATCAACACGCGCTTCTGGGCGATGATACGCAGTCCCGACTTCTCGATCATCGCATTGATCGCGCCGGTCAGGTTGCCGGCCGTTGCATCGGGTTTGAGGATTGAAAAAGTACGCTCGATGGCCATCAAATTGTCCTTGGAAAATCGCACCGCGACGCGGAAGTGCGCGGCTTATATCCGTCGCTTATCGTTCCGGCAAGCGGTCGCACGAGCGCTGAATCATAATCGGCGCAGAAAGTCGATCATGGCGGCGTTGACCTCGGATGCGCGCTCTTGCTGCGTCCAGTGACCGCAACCGGGCAGCATGATCGTGCCGCGCAAATGCGGCACTGTGTGTCGAAGGCCCGCGATGACCTGATCCATGCCGCGAAACGCGACAACGAGGTCACGATCGCCCGCCATGTACAGCGCGGGGACGGCAATCTTTGCGCCAGCGAACGACGCCATCAGCTCCCAATTCCGGTCAATGTTGCGGTACCAGTTAAGGCCGCCGCGAAACCCGGTGCGCTTGAATTCGCCAGCGTAGAAATCCACGTCCGCTTCGCCGAGCCATGCCGGCAACGTCGCCGGACTGGGCATACCCGCGAGAAACCCGCCGTCGCGGCGAACCATGCCGACATCGCCGCCAGCCCCACCGCCATTCCGCGGCATGTCGCCTGAAGCTGCAAACAGAAGCTTGACGATCGTTTGCCGGACGTCACGCTCCAGTTCCACCTCCGCGACGCCCGGTTCCTGGAAGTACAGCTGGTAGAACATCGCATCATCGTGACGCGGCATCACTGTGGTGGGCTTGAACGGCCGCCGCGGCCAGAACGGAACGCTCAGCCCGACGACGCCGCGAAAGCGGTCGGGCCGCAGCAACGCCGCGTGCCAGGCGACCGGCGCGCCCCAATCGTGCCCGGCAATCACCGCCTGCTCGACGCCAAGCGCGTCGAGCAATCCCACCATGTCGCCGACGAGGTGGAGCAAGGTGTATTGGTCGGTGGGTTCGGGCCGGTCGGATTGGCCGTAGCCGCGCATGTCCGGTGCAACGACGCGGAATCCGGCTGCCGACAAAGCGGCAAGCTGATGGCGCCAAGAGTACCAGGATTCAGGAAAGCCGTGACACAACACAACAAGCGGGCCCTCGCCCTGCTCGGCGATGTGCAAAAGAATGCCGTTGGTCTCGATGCTGCGTTGTACGATCGCGCCAGTCGTCATTCAGAAACGATAGCACGAGATCCGGCGACGGCGCGCAAATACCGGACCACGTGCCAGGCCCTCCAATGTCTGCAAAGCTTTGGTCCGGCGCTGGCTATGTCTTGTCGGCGGGCTTAGGCGGCCCTTTGGTCTTATCCGGCTTCTTTTTGGCCATTTTCTTCTTCGCGCGCTCGGGCGGTGGTGCCGCCGGCATTTCCACGCGATCCATTTCAGTGAGCCGGCCGCTGGCAAACCGATAGACACCGGGCCTTGGGCCGCTTTGGAAAGTCAGCGCCACCTCCCGGCGGCCGCCCGGACTTCGCGCCGATGTTGACGGCGGTCGGCTGGCCCAGCCGCGCGACAATATCGCATTCGCTCATGCCGATTGCGATTCCACCGCCAATGAGCGCCGCTGCATCGGCGACACCGGAATCAGCCGCGTCCGGCGCTGCCCCAACCGGCGGCGGCTGTGCCGGCGTGACGTGCCTTGGGCAAGCCCCATTGGCTT
The DNA here is from genome assembly GCA_963791955.1 of uncultured Alphaproteobacteria bacterium. GTDB lineage: Bacteria > Pseudomonadota > Alphaproteobacteria > Rhizobiales > Xanthobacteraceae > BOG-931. Next base: position 504,028 of record CAWBUO010000005.1, on the reverse strand, counting down.
GCACAAGATCGTTTGCCGTAATCGGATGATCCCTCTTGGCCTCGTCGAACTGCTCATAAGTGTAACCGAGGTTGGGCCCATACAGGTTAAGCGGCTTTGCGAACCAGGCGCCGCTGGAGTCGAACTCGGTGCAACCGCAAAGCGCTGCCGCCAGCACCAGCGGCAACGCCCGGAGTCCCAATCCACCAGCAAGCTTTGTAGTCACCGACACCGGGGCAGCCCCTCCGCGCGACCAGCCATCATCGCAGCATGCGCCAGTTTGTGGTGTGATCGTGGCGTCAGCTCCCGGCGCATGCTGTTCCCGCCGCCACATTGCAGTTTATAGACTGAATCGGGTAAAGGTAAAAAAGCGATGAGAGGTCAGGCTTTTGAGCTCACTGGATAGTCCGCTCGGGCGGTCCCGCAATGTGATCGCCGTCACGGACTCCCCGCCGGCCCGGCATGACACTGCCCACTGAACCCGACCGCCTCACCAGCGATCTCACAACCTGCCCGGGGAGCATCGATGCGATTGCAATTCGTCGGTTGCGGCGACGCCTTCGGCTCCGGCGGACGATTTAATACCTGCTTCCACCTTACCGGTCGAAACATCAACGTGTTGATCGATTGCGGCGCAAGCTCGCTCATTTCGATGAACAAGCTTGCGATCAACCGTAACGACGTCAACACCATCTTCCTGACCCACTTTCACGAAGATCATGTCGGCGGCGTGCCGTTTTATCTTTTGGAGGCGAACTACGTCCTCAAGCGCGACCAGCCGCTGACGATCGCCGGACCGCCCAGCCTCAAGGCGCGCTTTGCCAACATCATGGAGGCCGGTTTTCCGGGCACAAAGGACCTGGATTTGCGGTTTTCGCTGCAGCTGACCGAGCTGGTGATCGGCACGCACAACGACGTCGGCGGGCTGCGCGTAACGCCGTTCCATGTCGTGCATGACGACCGTGCCGGACCTTGTCTCGGATTCCGCTTCGAGGCCGAAGGCAAGGTGATCGCATTTTCCGGCGACACCGAATGGACCAATTCGTTGATCGATATCGGTTATCAGGCAGACCTGTTCATCTGCGAGGCCTACACCCGCGACAAGCCGATCGCGACCCACATGGCGCTGTCCTTGCTTGAGCGTCATCTCGACAAGATTCGTCCCAAACGTCTGATCCTCAGCCATATGAGCGAGGACATGCTGGCGCGCCGCGCCGCGTTGCCCTACGAAACCGCCGAGGATGGAATGATCGTCGAGGTTTGAGGCTAGCTGCCAAGCGCCGCCGCAATCGCATCGAGCGCGGCGTCAGCCTTGGAGCCGTCCGGCCCGCCGGCTTGGGCCATATCAGGACGCCCGCCGCCGCCTTTACCGCCGAGCGCCTCGGCGCCTTTGCGGACGAGTTCGACGGCATTGAAACGCGGGACGAGATCGTTGGTCACGCCGACGACAATGCCGGCCTTGCCGTCGCCGGTGACACCGACAATGGCGACGATGCCGGAGCCGACCGTTTTCTTGCCTTCGTCGGCGAGACTCCGCAGGTCCTTCAAATCAATGCCCTCCACCGCGCGGGCCATGAGTTTGACGTCGCCGACGGTACGCAGCCCGTCAGCGCCGTCAGTCTTGGCGCCTCCGCCCATCGCGAGCTTTTTCTTCGCGTCCGACAGCTCGCGCTCGACGCGTTTGCGTTCGTCGAGCAGGACGACCAACCGTGCCGGCACCTCGTCGATCGGGACGCGCAATTCGGACGCCGCAGTCCTGGCAAGCTGCATGACGTGGTTGGCGTGCTTGCGGGCCGCGTTGCCGGTGATCGCTTCGATACGGCGGACGCCGGCGGCAACGCCGCTTTCGCCAACCACCGAGATGACGCCGATGTCGCCGGTGCGACGGACGTGCGTGCCGCCGCACAATTCGACCGACCAGCCCATGGTGTTGCCGCCACCCTCGCCCATGGCGACCACGCGCACCTCATCGCCGTATTTTTCACCAAACAGCGCGCGGGCGCCGGAAGCGGTCGCATCGTCGACTGCCATGATCCGCGTCGTGACCGGCGAATTTTGCAAAACGACGTCGTTGGCGATGTCCTCGATCTTTTCCAGCTCGGCCGGACTGATCGGTTTCGGATGAGAAAAATCGAAGCGCAGCCGGTCCGGCGCGACCAGCGAGCCCTTCTGCGCGACGTGATCGCCGAGCACCTGCCGCAGTGCCTCGTGCAACAGATGGGTGGCGGAGTGATTTTGCCGGATCACGCTCCGCCGCGTGTGATCGACTTTCAGATCGAGCGCCGTGCCGGGTTTCAACGTGCCTTGCTCCACGGTGCCGAAATGCACGTAAAGATCGCCGGCACGCTTTTGCGTATCAGTGACGTTAAAACGCACGCCGTCGCCGGTCATCACGCCGGTGTCGCCGACCTGCCCGCCTGACTCGGCGTAGAACGGCGTTTGGTTGAGCACGACAGCCCCGCTCGCGCCTTTTTCAAGCGCGGTAACTTCCTTGCCGTCGCGCAGCAGCGCCAGGACGACGCCCGCAGCGGTTTCCGTCTCATAACCCAGAAAATCAGTACCGCCGCGTTTTTCGCGCAAACCAAACCACACCGCCTCGTCCGCCGCCTCGCCCGAACCCACCCAGGAGGCGCGGGCCTTTTCACGCTGACGCTCCATGGCGTCGGTGAAAGACGCGAGATCGACGCCGACGCCGCGGGGCCGCAGCGCGTCCTGCGTCAGATCAAGCGGAAAGCCGTAGGTATCGTACAACGTGAACGCGGTGACGCCGTCGAACATGTCGCCCTTTTTGAGCGTCTTGCTCGCTTCGTCGAGGATGGCGAGCCCGCGCTCCAGCGTTTTGCGGAAGCGGATTTCTTCAAGCTTGAGCGTCTCGGTGATCAGTCCATCAGCGCGATGCAATTCCGGATAGGCTTGCCCCATCTCGCGAATCAGCGTCGGCACAAGCCGCCACATCAGCGGGTCCCTGGCGCCAAGCAGTTCGGCGTGGCGCATCGCGCGCCGCATGATGCGCCGAAGCACGTAGCCGCGGCCCTCGTTCGACGGCAGAACGCCATCGGCAACCAGAAACGAACTGGCGCGCAGATGGTCGGCGATGACACGGTGCGAGGCCTTGTGCTCGCCGTCGGGATCGACGCCGGTCAGATCGGCGATCGCCTCGATGAGCGCACCAAACAAGTCGATCTTGTAATTGTCGTGGGTGCCCTGGAGCACCGCGGCCATGCGCTCAAGACCCATGCCGGTATCGATCGACGGCCGAGGCAGGTCGACGCGCTCGCCGCCCTTCGTGAGCTGCTCGTATTGCATAAATACGAGGTTCCAGATTTCGACAAAGCGGTCGCCCTCGGCGTCGGCGCTGCCGGGCGGTCCGCCGGGTATGTGTGGGCCGTGATCGTAGAAAATCTCCGAGCACGAACCGCACGGCCCGGTGTCGCCCATCGCCCAGAAATTATCCGAGCCGGCGATGCGGCCGATCCTGCTGTCGGGCAGACCGGCAATCTTCTTCCACAGCCTGAAGGCTTCGTCGTCGTCGATATAGATCGTGACCAGCAGGCGGTCCGCCGGCACGCCGAACTCTTTCGTCACCAGATTCCAGGCAAGCTCGATGGCGCGCTCCTTGAAATAATCGCCGAACGAGAAATTGCCGAGCATCTCGAAAAAGGTGTGGTGCCGCGCGGTATAGCCGACATTGTCGAGGTCGTTATGTTTGCCGCCGGCGCGCACGCACTTTTGTGCAGTGGTCGCACGCGCGTAAGAGCGTTTCTCCAGGCCGGTGAAAACGTTCTTGAACTGCACCATGCCGGCGTTGGTGAACATCAGCGTCGGGTCGTTGCGCGGCACGAGCGGAGAGCTCGGCACAACCTCGTGCCCCTCGCGGGCAAAGAAGCCGAGGAAGTTCGACCTGATTTCGTTGACGCCACTCATTGCGGTAACTCTCTAGCGGGGCGGGTGTTTCCTGTCCACAAAACGCGCGATCAAACGCCCAATTGCGGCCGGGCGATAAAGCATATAAGCGCTCTTGCGGATGCCTATTAGCGCGGCGAGCTTGCCATGAGTGACGGAAGTGTCTCCCTGCCCCGCACGTTTGCCGAGCGACTGCGGGCAGGCCGCTTTGTTATGACCGCCGAGGTCGCCCCACCGGTGTCCTGCGACGCCCAGGACCTGCTGCGCAAGGCGACGCCGCTGCGCGGGCTCGCCGACGCGGTCAACATCACCGACGGCGCCGGCGCACGCGTCCATATGAGCGCGCTGGCCGCGGCAAACATCGTCTTGGGCGCCGGCATTGAGCCGATCCTGCAAATTACCTGCCGGGACAAGAACCGCATCGCACTGCAGAGCGAACTGATGGGTGCGGCGGCGCTCGGCATCCGCAACGTCATGGTGCTCACCGGCGACGACCCCAAAGCCGGCGATCAGCCGGACACCAAGCCGGTGTTCGACATCGATTCAAAAACGCTGCTCGAGACCGCGCGCCGGCTGCGCGACGACCGCAAGCTGCCGACCGGTCGCGAAGTCGCCGGCAAGGCGCCGTTCTTCCTGGGCGCCGCCGACCTGCCGATCGATCCACCCGCTGGTTGGCAGCCATCGTCGCTACGCGGGAAAGTCGCAGCCGGCGCCCAGTTCGTGCAGACCCAGTTCTGCATGGATGCGGCACTGGTGCGCCGTTATGTCGGCGTGCTCGCGCAGGCCGGTCTCACCCGGCAGCTCGCCATCCTGATCGGCATCAATCCGCTGCGCTCGGCCAAGTCGGCGCAATGGATGAAGAGCCACCTGCACGGCACCATAATTCCGGACGCGTTTATCGCGCGCATGGAAAAAGCCGCGAACCCGGTTCGTGAGGGCACGCGCATCTGCATGGAGCTGATCGACGAGCTTGCCACCATCCCCGGCGTCGCCGGCGTCCACATCATGGCGCCGGGCAATGACGCGGCAATTCCGGAAGTGATCGCCGAAGCCCGCGAGCGCGTGCAAAAAGCCGCCAGTTAGCTCGAGCATGATCAGGAAAAGTGGAAACCGGTTTCCCGAAAAAATCATGCTCCGCTAAAATCTAACGCTCCTCGACGGTGCGGATGTCGACCTCTGATTTCAGCGTCCGATGCACCGGACACTTGTCGGCGATCTCCAAAAGCCGCGCACGCTGTTCGGCGGTCAGCTCGCCCTCGAAGCTAACCACACGATCGATGTGGTCGATCTTGCCTTCTTTGGTCTCGCACGCGGCGCAATCGCTGGCGTAGATCTTCTCATGCCGAAGCCGGACCTGCGTCCGCTCCAACGGGATCTGCTTGCGGTCGGCGTAAAGCCGCATCGTCATCGACGTGCAGGCGCCGAGCGCCGCGAGCAGGAGATCGTACGGCCCCGGTCCGCTGTCGAGCCCGCCCGCCTTGACCGGTTCATCCGCCAACAGCCGGTGCGCGCCGGTGATGACCTCCTGCTGGAACTGACCCCGGCGCGTTTCGCGCACCACGATGCCGCCTTCTGCGGTGTCGTCGGCCGGCCGAGCGTCGACTTCCATGTCAAGATAGCGATCGGCCCAGGCGGAAATGACGCTCGCCACATAAGCGGCGTCGCCCGGACGACTGATGAGGTGGTCCGAGCCGGCGAGCGAAATGAAGCTCTTGGGATGCTTCGCGGTTGTAAAGATATGGCTGGCGTTGTCGATACCGACGGTATCGTCGGTCGGCGAATGAAAGACCAGCAACGCTTTGTGCAAGCCGGCGACGCGAGGGGCGAGATTTTGCTGGGCGATGTCATCGAGCAGCGCGCGGCGAATGCGAAATGGCCGGCCCTCCAGCGTGACCTCAACCTCGCCCTTGCTGGCAATCTCGGCGGCGCGGTCGCCAAACAGGCCGACGACGTGGGCGGGATCGAACGGTGCGCCGATCGTGACTACCGCGCGAGCCTCAGGAATACGGTGCGCGGCGGCGAGCACGGCGGCACCGCCGAGACTGTGACCGATCAGGATCGCCGGCGCCGCGAGGGAGTGCCGCAGATGATCGGCCGCGGCGACCAGGTCGTCGATATTCGAGGAGAAGGTGGTATTGGCAAATTCGCCTTCGCTGGCGCCTAGTCCGGTGAAATCGAACCGCAGCACGGCAATGCCGTGAAGCTTCAGACCGTCGGCGATCTGGCGCGCAGCCTTGTTTTGCTTACCGCAAGTGAAGCAATGGGCGAACAAGGCAATCGCGCGGGTCGGACCATCCGGCCGGTCAAGCAGCGCGGCAAGCTTTTGACCCTCGGCATTGGGAAAATCGAATTTTTCAGCCGGCATGGGTAACCTCCAGCGTCGTCGCTAGGGTAAACCAGTTTCGCAGAAAGGTGCGCCGCCATCGTTGGAAAAACAAAGAAGGGCCGCCCGCGAGGGCAGCCCTTCCATTGTCAGGCCGTGGCCCGGTTGCGCGCCGCAACCTTCTGCTGCGCGCTCATGAGCCGGTGACGGATTTAAGTCACCCGGCGGGAGCCTCGGCAGAGGCGAGGATCCAGTTCATGAATGCCGGCGACCGCGGCGATAGACAATGAGACACTGGATCACCTCCTTTCGGTTGTTAGCGACGCTCCACTATAGAGCCGCCACCATGATTCGGAAGTTCATTTTGTGTGACGCTTCGCCTCAATTGACAGCATTTGTTTGCCGCCAAAGTTCGCGCATCGCGGCATCGAGACCCTCAAGCGTCAGTGGATACATCCGGCCTCCGCAGCCGCATCATGCCGCGGCATCGATGGTCATGGAGAATGGCACGGCGGCGACGACTGCCTCGGTGGCATGTTCCCGGAAATCGGCATCGGCGCGCAATTCGTCGATGGTACGCGGTACGGGGAAGCCGTCGCCGTTCAGGTCCGACCAATCTTCAGCCGCGAATTTTAAGACTTCGGCCGCCTTGCGAATCGCCTCGTCGATTGTGTCGCCTGCCGTGAACACACCGGGCAAATCGGGAAAGGAAACGCCGTAACAACTATCGGCGTCCTTATGGATAAGAGCAATATAGTGTGCCATTTCGCCCACTCGCTCAGTCCTTCTGCCAGCCCGCGTCCCGGTATATGGCGCGCACTGTCCCAATCGGAAGATCGCGCTTCGGGTGTGGAATAATAACTCGCCGCCGTAGTGTACGGTGAATGAACTTGTGATGCGATCCGGCGACCGACACGAGTTCGAAGCCCTCCCGTTCTAGTCGCCGAATGATATCACGGCTGTCCCTTAACAAAATATCGCCCCACCGCTCTTACCTCCCCAACTCCCGCATCGCCCCATCGAGCCCCTCAAGCGTCAACGGATACATCCTGCCGCCAAGCAGCTGGCGCATCATCCTGATCGATTCCGTCATCGGCCACTCGCGTTCGGGCACCGGATTGAGCCAGACACAGGACGGATAAGTGGCGATGATGCGCTGCATCCAGACGCTGCCGGCCTCCTCGTTGTAGTGCTCGACCGACCCGCCAGGTGCAGCGATCTCATAAGCCGACATCGAGGCGTCGCCGACGAAGATCACTTTATAGTCATGCGGATAGGTGTGCAGCACGTCCCAGGTCGGCGTCGTCTGCGTCCAGCGCCTGGCGTTGTCCTTCCACACTTTTTCGTACAAACAATTGTGGAAGTAGAGATGCACCATGTGCTTGAACTCGGTCTTGGCGGCCGAGAACAATTCCTCGGTCGCCTTGATGTGCCAGTCCATCGAGCCGCCGATGTCGAAGAACAACAACACCTTGATGGTGTTGTGCCGCTCCGGACGCATCAGGATGTCGAGATAGCCCTTGTGCGCGGTGCCCTTGATGGTGCCGTCGAGGTCGAGTTCATCGGGCGCGCCGGTGCGCGCGAATTTGCGCAGCCGACGTAGCGCGAGCTTGATATTGCGGGTGCCGAGTTCGACGTCGCCGGCAAGGTCCTTGAACTCGCGCTTGTCCCAGACTTTGACGGCGCGGAAGTTGCGGTTGCCGTCCTGGCCGATGCGCACGCCTTCGGGATTGTAGCCGTAGGCGCCAAAGGGAGACGTGCCAGCGGTGCCGATCCACTTCTTGCCGCCCTGGTGGCGGCCCTTTTGCTCTTCGAGTCGCTTGCGCAGTGTTTCGAGGAGCTTATCGAGGCCGCCCATCGCCTCGATCTGCCGCTTCTCTTCCTCGGTGAGGTGTTTCTCGGTGAGCTTCTTGAGCCAGTCGAGCGGAATTTCGGCGGTGAGCGCGTCCTCGATGAAATCGAGGCCTTTGAAGACGTGGCCGAAGACGCGGTCGAAGCGGTCGAGATTGCGCTCGTCCTTCACCAGCGCCGCGCGCGAGAGATAATAGAAGTCCTCGATCCGCCGCCCGGCAAGGTCTCGCTCCATCGCCTCCATCAGCGTGAGGTACTCGCGCAGCGTCACCGGCACGCCGCCGTCTTTAAGCTCATGAAAGAAGGTCGCGAACATCGCGGCCAATGTAATAGTCTGGCCGGCAGCCGTCGAGCGGCCCGGCCGAACCGGCCCACGTCAAGCGCGGAGTCCCACGGTCAGCCCGCGTCGCAGGCGGGCTTGTGCAGCCATAGCTCGAAAGCAAGCGAGTCCAGCCGCACGTCGCCTCCACCAAATCGCGACTGCGACGCCAGCTGCGCAATCGCCTCCCGCGTATAGGCGCGCCTCTTGAGCATGGTGTTGAAGGTGAGCTTGATCAATGCGCCGTTGATGACGCCCTTGCCGCGCACATAATCGTCGACCTCTCGCGGCGAGAAATCCTTGCGCAGATCGATGATCAAAGCCGTGCCGCCTGCCTTCAGCACGCGGTACATTTCGTCGAGCGCCGCGAGCGGCCGCACGAAGTTCTTGAACGCCGCGCAGCAGACGACGAAATCAAATACGCCAGAAGGCAGATCAAGATCGGCGGCATCGCCCTCGTCAAAGGCGATGTCGACGCCGGCTTTTTCTGCGTTCTCGCTCGCGATGCGCACGAAGGTGCGGCTGATATCGACCCCGACCATGCGGCAGCCGGTGATCTTGGCTAATTCGATGGCGAGATAGCCGGGTCCGGGCGCGATTTCGAGTACGCGCGAGTCGCGCCCAAGCTGCGGCGCGAGCCGGCGCGCCAGACTCATGAACCGCTCCATATCCTTGGCGGTTTGCCGGGCATACCAGGAAGCAATGAAGCCTTCCATGCCGACGCCCTTGTGGCCTCGGTCTGGTTTGCCGTGCTTCTTGATGTTCGCATCCCGCTCCGTTTCCAGGCTCATGATGTTCTCCGTTCAAACAACAAGGGGTTCCCGCCATACCGGCGGCGTGACTGTTCTCGCGGAGATTCGGCTGGTAGCTTGCGTTTGCGTGCCTGAAGCCAGCGCGCTCCGCGCGTTTGGTTTTGGGTTCGAGGCCCCGGCGATGTTCCAGCATCGCCGGGGCTGTCTCTCATACGTCGCTTAAGTCATCGGCGCGTCTCCGTGTTGCTTGTAGAATTTGGCAATGGTCGCCTCACGATCTTCGTGAAACCCGCGCCACAATTCGAGCGGCCCCCAGCCGCTTTCGATCCGGCGGACGAGTTCGGCGACGAATTGTTGTTCGGCGCGCAGCATCGCCAGCCGGTATTGGCTTTCGATGAGAAACAGTGCCGGGAAGTTTGCCAGGCTGACCTGTTCGATTTGCCGCGTCAGCACGCCGGCGTCGTCTTCAATCAGTTCGAGCCGCCGCCGCAACAGCGCCAGCGCTTCGTCGGGCGGAAGAACCGGCAGCAAACATAGCGCCGCTTCAAACTGCGGATATTCCTTAGCCGGCTTGCCGATGAGATCGACCATCCAGGCGTGCAGTTCGTCGCGCCCGGTCGGCGTGATCTCATAAACCGTGCGTTCCGGCCGGCGGCCCTCGCGCGCGGTTTCGCGCGCCGCGATGTAGGCGCGCTTTAGCAACAGCTCGATCACCGTATACAGCGAGCCATAGCGAAATTTGATGCTGTCTTGTTTGTTCCGCTGCTTCAGCAGCACGCCCATCTCATACGGATGCATCGGCCGTTCGAACAGCAAGGCCAGTACGGCGAGAGCCAGAGGATTCGATGGGCGAGAGCGGTGAACCACTGGTATCCTGTCACGTCTATTCGTTTGCGAATATACCTTTAAAACTATGTCTTTGTCCATTTCTCGATTGAAGATATATCTTGCGTAATATCTGCATAAGAGCTATCTAGCGATATATCGTAAATGGAGACGAATGAATATGCACGGACATTACGAATCTCGCAGTGAAAGACATTGCGGCAGCCGCCATCGCGGTGGTCGCGATCGCGGCCGCGGCTATAGCGGACGGTCAGGCTATGGCGGATCGGACAGCATGGGGCCGGATGACATCCGTGCCGGGCGAATGCTGGCCCAAGGCGATCTGCGCCTGATCGCTCTTGCTTTCATCGCCGAGGCGCCACGCCACGGCTACGAAATCATCAAGCTGGTCGAAGAAAAAACCGCCGACTGGTACAGCCCAAGCCCTGGCACGGTCTACCCGACGCTGACCTATCTCGAGGAAGCGGGCTACGTCACGGTGGCGGCGGAAGGCAGCAAAAGGCTTTACACCATCACCGACGAAGGCCGCGCTTACCTCGCCGCCAATCGGCCCATTGCCGACATCGTACTCGCCCGCCTCAACGCGGTTGGCGAACGCACGCACCGGATGCGGCGTGCCGCCGAAGACGAGCGTGATCGCCGCCGTTCGATGCCGCCACTGGTCGAAGCAGCGCTCACTCATTTGCGCGAGACCGTCGGCAAGCGACTCGAAGGCGACGCCCAACTCGAAGCGCAACTCGTGGAAATCCTCGCTCGCGCCGCAGCCGATTTGCAGCGCAAATGAAGAGCGCGACTACACCGGCACGCGCACTGTAGCGCGCAGTCCGCCAAGCGGCGCGTCACCGAGCGCGATGTCACCGCCGTGCGAGCGGGCGATGTCGCGGGCGATTGCCAAGCCGAGTCCAGTGCCGCCTTCATCCTGATTGCGCGCGTCGTCGAGCCGCAGAAACGGTTTGAACACGTCCTCGCGCAGCAACGCCGGAATGCCGGGCCCGTCATCGTCGACCGTCACCGTGAGCCAGCGATGATCGCGGTGGCCGGTAATCGCCACGGTCGAGGCGAAGCGTCCGGCGTTGGAAACGAGATTGGCAAGACAGCGTTTGAACGCCGCCGGCCGCACGCTGACTTCGGGCTGGCCGTGGAATGAGGCGGTCGCGCGATGACCGTGGCGCTCGGCATCGAGCTTGAGCTCTTCCAGCATGGCGCCGATATCGGTCGGGCCTGATTGTTCGCCAGTATCGCCGCGCGCGAAGGCCAGGTAGGCTTCGAGCATACCCGCCATTTCATCGACGTCTTTCTTGATCGCCTCGACCTCGGGGCCGTCGCCGAGCAAAGCGAGTTCGAGCTTGAACCGCGTCAGGATGGTACGCAGATCGTGCGACACACCCGCGAGCATGGTCGTGCGCTGTTCGATGGCGCGTTCGATGCGCATTTTCATTTCCAGAAACGCGGCTGCGGCGCGGCGGACTTCACGCGCGCCGCGCGGCCGGAAATTCGGCGCCTCGCGGCCCTTGCCGAAAGCCTCGGCGGCATCGGCGAGCCGCAGGATCGGCCTGATCTGGTTGCGCAGGAACAGAATGGCAATGCCGAGCACAATCAGCGAGGTCGCGACCATCCAGGCGAGAAATATCCATGAACTGGCGTCATAGACGTCGGCACGGCGCGCAAATACGCGCATGATCGTATCGTCAAGTTTGATACGGATTTCGACGATTGAAGACCGCCCGACGGTGTCGATCCAGAACGGCAGCCCGAGTTTGCGGATCTCGTCGGACAGCGCGGCGTCTAGCTGCGAGAAGAACGGCTTCGGCCCCGGCGGCGGCAATTGCGTTTCGGGGAGGAAATCGACGACGAGTTCAAGTCGATCCTGCGCGATGCGCCGGAGTTGGGCGCGATCGGCGCCCTGCGGATAGGTTTTGTAGACGTCGATCAGCGTCGCGATCTCGCGGGTGACCGCGGAAGACAGGTAGTAGTTCACCAGATTCCACTGCCGCTCAACGAACATGAACGCGACCAACGCCTGTACCACCACCATGGGTACGATGATGATCAGCAGCGCGCGGGCATAAAGCCCCTTCGGCATCCCGAGTTTGAGCCACTGGGTGAAACGATCCCACGGGCCGGTGATCGGCGTCGCCATCACGCCGGCCGTGGAGGCCGCAACATTCGCCGCGGCCAAGAGATGACTTGCCGCGCTCCGTAAGCGTCCGGCGCCGCCGTCAAAGCTCGTCATCGAACTGCTCACGGCGCCGCCACCAGCCGGTAGCCGACGCCACGGACGGTTTGGACGAACAGCGGGCTTGCAGGATCGTCTTCGATCTTGCGGCGCAACCGGTTGACCTGCACATCGACGGTGCGTTCGCTGACGCTGTCGCCATTGCCGGCCAGCGCCTGCCGCAGCACCGTCTCGCCGACGCTCGCCGACAGCACCCGGAGCATTTCGCGCTCGCGGTCGGTGAGGCGGATTATCTCTTCGCTGCGGCGCAACTCCCCGCGGGCGAGATGAAATACGAACGGTCCGAACCGCACCGATTCCGGGGCCACAACACTCGGCGGCCGGACGCGCCGAAGGATGCTGGCGACGCGTAGCGACAGCTCGCGAGGCTCGAATGGTTTGGCGACATAGTCATCGGCGCCGATCTCGAGGCCCTTGATGCGGCTTTCTTTCTCGTCCCGCGCGGTGAGCATCAGGATCGGCACCGCCGATTCGGCGCGGATCGCGCTCGCCAGATCAAAACCGTTCTCACCCGGCATCATGACGTCGAGGATGAGGAGATCGAAGTTAAGACCCTCGAGCTTGGCTCTTGCTTCACGCGCCGATTCCGCGGTGGTGACGCGATAGCCCTCCCCGACCAGGAACCGCGACAACAGGACGCGGATGCGGCGATCGTCGTCGACGACAAGCAAATGCGGCGCGTCGTCGGCCGGATTCGCGGCAAGCGCGGTCATGAGACCCCGTCTCGCCCGTTCTGCTGAGCGCGGTCAGCGTTGCCGATCAGATGCAGCACACGTTCGCGTTCTTCGGTGTCGATCATCCCGGCGAGAAACCGCCGTGCCGTCTCGCGGGCCCCTGGCCCGAGTTCATCAAGCACGCGTCCGATGCGCTCGGTCTGCAAGCCCGCAAGCTTCATCGCCAGCGCGGCACCGGCGGGGCTCACGTAAAGCAGGCGCTGGCGGCGATCGTCAGGTCCGGCCTTTTGCACGACGTAGCCCTCATCGATCAGCTGCTTGAGCACGCGCCCGAGCGATTGTTTGGTGATCTTGAGGACGTCGAGCAGTTCGGCAACCTTCATACCTGGGTTGCGGTTGACGAAGTGGAGGACGCGGTGGTGTGCGCGGCCGAAGCTGAGCGGCTCGAGAACCTGATCAGGGTCGCCGACGAAATCGCGGTAGGCAAAGAACAAAAGCTCGATCAGGTCCCAGTACGGTTCTCGCGTTTCCTCCGCAGGATCGGCGGGTTCGGCGTTTGACCGCGGTTTGCTCGGCGCTGTGAGACTGATGTCAGCCATTATATCGGGAATGCCATTGATGTCCGGATGTTACAGATATCATTATGTCAGCCATATTGACATATTTCGGTTTGATTGTTACCCCCAAAAGCGCAATGTGATGCAACATCGTGCTGGGTTCGGCCAAAGCGCGAGGTTGCCTGCCCGCAAAAGCGCGCTCTCTTTAGGCAAATGCGAGCATACTGGGAGTCAGCTCCGGACGCAAAAGGCTGAGCGCAAAGGCCCACGATGCGCAACGGAATTCCGGCAGGGAGGGCCATCCATGCCGAGGGAGGCAAGGACATGGCAGCGCCCTTCGACCAACGTCCTGACCTGATTTGGTTCGACGGCAAGCTTATTCCCACCGCGGATTGCAAGATCAGCGTGCTGACCCACGGCCTGCATTACGCCAGCACCGTGTTCGAGGGCGAACGCGCCTATGGCGGCCAAATCTTCAAGGGCACCGAACACTCCGAGCGGCTGAAGCGCTCGGCGCAAATCATGGATTTCGAAATTCCCTACAGCGTTGCCGAGATCGATGCGGCCAAACGCGTCGTTCTGGAAAGAAACAATCAGGCGGAGGCCTATGTGCGGGCGATCGCCTGGCGCGGCTCCGAGCAGCTCGGGGTGTCGGCGCAAAACAACAAAATTCACCTGGCCGTCGCCACCTGGGAATGGCCGAGCTATTTCGACCCGGCGCAGCGGCTCAAAGGCATCAGGCTTGACCTCGCCGAGTATCGGCGTCCCGATCCGAGAACCGCGCCGGTGTTGGCCAAGGCGGCCGGACTCTATGTGATCTGCACCATCTCCAAACATCGCGCCGAGCGGCGCGGCTTCGCCGACGCGATGATGCTCGATTGGCAGGGCCGGGTCGCCGAATGCACCGGCGCCAATATCTTCTTCATCAAGGACGGCAAGATCCACACCCCGATCGCCGATTGCTTCCTCGCCGGCATCACGCGGGCGACTGCGATCGCGCTGGCGCGCCGGCACAACATCGAGATCATCGAGCGCCGCATCATGCCGGAGGAGCTCGCGGATTTCTCCGAGTGCTTTATCACCGGCACGGCGGCCGAGGTGACGGCCGTATCGCAAATCGCCGACTGGACGTTCACGCCCGGCCGCATCACCCAGCAACTAATGGCCGACTACACCGCCGAGGTGCAGCCGAAGGGCAAAGCCGCGGCGGCGTAGGCCGCGCGTCCGCGGCAATTGTTTCAACCGGGCACACTCGCTGAAAGCCGGATCGAACGCTGTTCGGACGGTCCAGAAGGCGCTAGGTTGTCACAATGAATCAGAGCGTCCGCCCCAAAATCCTTGCCTCCGCCTGTCCGCACGATTGTCCTTCGACCTGCGCGCTTGAAGTCGAGGTCTTCGACAAGAACACCATTGGGCGGGTCCGCGGCGCCGAGGACAACGCCTACACGGCTGGCGTCATCTGCGCCAAGGTCGCGCGCTACGCCGAGCGCGTTCATCATCCCGACCGTTTAAAGCATCCGCTGCGCCGCACCGGCGCCAAAGGCAGCGGGCAATTTGCTCCGATCTCGTGGGACGACGCGCTCGATCTTGTCGCCGAACAATTTCTGCGCGCCGAGCAGACCCACGGCTCGGAAACAGTCTGGCCGTACCTCTATGCCGGCACCATGGGTTTCGTCATGCGCGACGGCATCCATCGGCTGCGGCATGCCAAAAAATATTCCGGCTTCTTCTCGACCATTTGCGTCAATCCGGCATGGACCGGCTTCATCGCCGGAACCGGCAAGCTCGCCGGTACTGATCCGCGCGAAATGGCTAAATCCGATCTGGTGGTGATCTGGGGCACCAATGCGGTGAACACCCAGGTCAACGTGATGACGCACGCGACGCGCGCCCGCAAGGAGCGGGGCGCCAAGATCGTTGCTGTTGATGTGTACATGAACGGCACCATGCGGCAGGCCGATTTGCCGGTGCTGATCCGGCCCGGCACCGATGGCGCGCTTGCCTGCGCGGTGATGCATTGTTTATTTCGCGACAACAAGGCCGACTGGGATTACCTTGATCGCTACACCGACGCGCCGCGGGAGCTCGCCCAGCACTTGCGCACCCGTGATCCGGAATGGGCCTCGCGGATCACCGGGGCGCCGGTCGAGACGATCGAAGCCTTCGCCCGCCTCTTCGGCGAGAACAAGCGCGCCTACTTCCGCCTCGGTTACGGATTTTCGCGCTCGCGCAACGGCGCGCTCAATATGCATGCGGCGAGCTGTATCGCCGCGGTCATCGGCGCGTGGCGCTACGAAGGCGGCGGCGCCTTTCACAACAACGGCGCGATCTTCCATCTCGATGTCAGTTTGATCGAGGGCACCGACCTGCGCGACGTCTCGATCCGCATGCTCGACCAATCGCGCATCGGCGACATTCTCACTGGTGACGAAGACGCGTTGTGCGGCGGACCGCCGGTCACCGCGATGCTGATCCAGAACACCAACCCGGTTTCGGTCGCACCGGATCAGGAGACGGTGAAGCGCGGCTTTGCCCGCGACGATCTGTTCATGTGCGTGCACGAGCAGTTCATGACCGATACCGCCAAGATGGCGGACATCATCCTGCCCGCTACGATGTTTGTCGAGCATGACGACTTCTACACGGCCGGCGGCAGCCAATACATTCTGCTCGGACCGAAGCTGATCGAACCGCCGGGCGAATGCCGGTCGAACCACGAGGTGATTTGCGGGTTGGCCAAACGCCTCGGCGCCGAGCATCCGGGCTTCGATATGACGCCGCGCGAATTGATCGATGCGACGCTACAAAAATCCGGCTGGGGGACGCTTGCGGCGCTGGAAGCCAACCGCTGGATCGATTGTCAGCCGGATTTCGCCACCACGCACTATCTCAACGGCTTCGCCTATCCGGACGGCAAGTTCCGCTTCAAGCCGGATTGGCCGGCCGTGCCGCTCAATCGCTGGCACCGCAAGCACGCGCCGCCGTCAATTCCAAAGTTGCCCGACCATTGGGATGTGATCGAAGAAGCGGAGCCCGAACATCCGTTCCGTCTCGCGACCTCACCGGCGCGCGGTTTTCTCAATTCGACCTTTACCGAGACGCCGACCTCGCTCACGCGTGAGCGGCGGCCGGAGGTCATGATCCATCCCGAGGACGCTGCCCCGCTTGCCGTTGCCGACGGCGAGGAGGTCGTGCTCGGCAATCGCCGCGGCAAGGTGCGTCTGCACGCGCGGCTGTTCGATGGCGTGCGTCGCGGCGTGCTGATCGCGGAATCACTATGGCCCAATTCCGCTTACGCGGACGGGCGCGGCATCAACACACTGACGGGGGCCGACCCCGTCGCACCATTCGGCGGCGCGGCGTTCCACGACAACAAGGTGTGGCTGAAAAAACTGGCGAACTGATTTTCCGTGTAAGGCATGCAAGGAAACAATACCGGCGCATGATCTTTTCAGAAAACCGGCTTCAACTTTTCCGGATCAAGCTCTAGCCGCGGCGAGCTTTCTTTTTTCGGCGCGTTACTCGCAAAGCTTCTGCGGCTCTGGCGAGCCGCGCCTTGCGCCGGCGCCGGGCGACCTTGGCACGGCAGGGTGCACATCGGCAGCCGCCGTTGCTCAGGAAGTATTCCAGATATTCCTTGCCGTAGCTGTAGGTTATTTCCTCGCCCGGCTCGATCTGGCGCAGCGCGACGATGACAATGCCGCCGTTGCGGCTTACCGGTTTTGCGTTCGGCCGGCAGGAGTGATTGATATAGCGCGCGATGTTCCAGCGCGGCGAACCGTCGATGGTCCAGCGTTTGTTCAGCTCGAACATATATCTGGCGCCGCGCGCCTCGCGCCGGTCGGCTTCCTTGGTGGTGATGATCCGCCCGCGATAGGTGGCGATGTAGACCGCGCGCTTGATTGGTTTGGTGGCAAACAGGCCAAGCCCAGTTACCGAACGGCCGAGACGAAAGATCCGTGAAGACATCGTTTGCGATTAGCGGCAGATTCGCGTGCTGTCATCCGCGAACCTCAAATAACCGACAGGAAATTACTTTCGCAAGAGATCCGCGATCACCGCCTGGGCGGCGTTGTGTCCCGGCGCGCCGGTCACGCCGCCGCCGGGATGGGCGCCGGAGCCGCACAGATAGAGCCCCGGAATGGGCATGCGGTAATCGGCGTATCCAAGCATCGGGCGCGCCGAAAACAGCTGGTCGAGAGTGAGCGCGCCGTGAAAAATATCGCCGTTGGGTAAGCCGAAGAGGCGCTCCAGATCGAGCGGCGAGAGGGCCTGCCTGCCGACGATGCTTGCCTTGAAACCCGGCGCG
Organism: uncultured Alphaproteobacteria bacterium; assembly: GCA_963791955.1. Classification (GTDB taxonomy): domain Bacteria; phylum Pseudomonadota; class Alphaproteobacteria; order Rhizobiales; family Xanthobacteraceae; genus BOG-931. Next base: position 486,279 of record CAWBUO010000005.1, on the reverse strand, counting down.
TATTCCTCGACCGTATCGATCATAAGGCCGGCGACGGTTTCGCGGTGCTGATCCCATGATGAGCCGTCGGCAAATCGCGGGGCGACGTGCTGGCAGAACAGACTTGCCACATGCGCGCCGCGCGGCGCGAGACTATCGTCCAGGACCGAAGGAATCAGCATCTCAACAATCGGCCTCCGGCTCCAGCCGTCTTGGACGCAATCCCGATAGGCCCGGTCCATGTAAGACAGGTTCGGCGCCAGGATGATGCCGGCGGTGAGATGGCCGCCCGCCTCGGGCAACGCTGAAAAAGTCGGCAGCCTGGACAGCGCGACATTCATGCGGAAGGTCCCGGAACCCGTCTTCCACGTTTTCATGCGCTCCGCCATCGCGCGCGGAACTGCCTCACGCGGAACCAGCGCCTGAAAAAGATGCTGCGGATTCACATTGGCAATGACGGCCCGCGCCCGCACTGACGTGCCGTCCGCAAGCACAATGCCTGTGGCGCGGCCGCGCTCGACGATGATTTCGCGCACCGCGGAGCCGACATCGACGCGGACGCCCTGCGCGCCGGCTGCCTTTGCCATCGCCTGAGTGATCGCACCCATGCCGCCGATCGCGTGCCCCCATACACCCCGCTTGCCGTTCACTTCACCAAACGTGTGATGCAGGAGCACATAGGCCGAGCCGGGAGTGTAGGGACTGGCCAGGTTGCCGACGACGGCGTCGAAGCCCAGCACGGCTTTGATCGGATCGGATTCGAACCAGGCGTCGAGCGTGTCGCCGGCAGACTTGCGGAACAGATGCAGGGCAGCTTTCAGGCTGTCGTCTCGCCACAGCCGCTTACCGATCGCTGCGAGCTTGCCAAGTTCGCGCGCCGTGTGGCCGAGGCGGCTCAGCGTCAGATTAGGCGGCGCCTGGAGCACGAGGCTGCGCAACACGCCCGAGACGCGGCCGATCTCGGCCTGATAAGCCGGATAGCGGGCGGCATCCTTGGCGCTGAATTTTGCGATCTCGCGCTCGGTGCGCCCCTCGCCGGTGAGGAGATAGCCGCCTTCCGGCAACGGCAGAAAGTTCTGCGCGCGCCGCTCAACGATACGCAGCCCGTGTTCGTGCAACTTGAGGTCTTGGATAACTTTCGGCTGCAGCAGGCTCACCGTGTAGGCCGCAGTCGAATTGCGGAATCCGGGATGGAATTCCTCGGTCACCGCAGCCCCGCCGACCACGTCCCGCCGTTCGACAACGCGCACCCCCAGCCCAGCCATGCCGAGATAGGCCGCACACACAAGCCCGTTATGACCGGCTCCGATTATGACGGCATCGAGTTCTGGCATGGCATTGTCAGGAAGGCCGGATCGGACAAGCCGGCACCATATCCCGCTTTTGCGGTTGGCGCGTCATGGACAGGGCGGCTCTACCGCACCCGCACCGGGATTATCTCGACTGAAAGCTTATGCTCATCGCCAAGCCCGTAATAATAATAGGCGGGCTGCGATACCAGGCGCAGGAACAGGAACAATCGAAACCGCAGGCGTCTGAGTAAACTCATCCGCCGCGATGGCAGCAGGTTCTCTTGCGAAGCGTGCACGATCCATCGATGACGATCGGTTGGCAGCGCGATTTCCTTGTGCCGGGCCATTTCCTCCAGCAGTTTTTCAACATTCGGCTCCTCCATAAAACCGAAACTCAGCTCGACCGCGATGATGCTGCCGCGATCATGATCGCGGTCGAACACCGTCACCCGATAACGACCGTCGTTGATGTAGGGAACTTTGCGATGAGTGACTTCGACAAGGATCAAATTCCGCGGCAGGATACCGTGTCGCTCCCACAACATTTCGACGATGGCCGGGACGCGATCGGACATCGCGCGCACCGGGCGTGCCGCCATAACGATGGCGTTGCGTTCCATGAAAACTTTACACGTGCGGTGGAGTGCGACCAGCTCGGTCATGGTCATGGTGGATTTCGCGGTGTACGCCGCAAAAGTAGCTTTGCGACCCCATCGCCAGGTCGCCATCACCAGAAACAAGACGGCGCCAATCGAAAGCGGAACGAACCCGCCTTCGAGGAATTTGAGTGAGCACGCGACAAGAAATGCGGAGTTTACCGCCAGCAATACGCCCCAAACCACCGTTGTCGTGGTTGGTCCCCAATTCCAGTAGATCCGGGCGATCCGAAACATCGCCACCGACGTAATGACCATGACGCCCGCAACCGCGAGGCCATAAGCCGCCGCCAATGCCGAGCTCGTGCCGAACCCTGCGACCAGCGCCACGCAGCCGACAAACAGCGACCAATTGACGAACGGGATATAAATCTGACCCGCGTGCCGCTCGTGCGTGTGCAAAAGTTTAAGCCGCGGAAACAGACCCAAATGGATCGCCTGCGACATCAGTGAAAACGCCCCGGAAATCAGCGCCTGCGAAGCAATGACGGTGGCTACCGTGGCCAGCAGAACAGTTGGGAGCAGCAGCGCCGAGGGCGCCAGATTGTAGAACAGTTTTCCGCCAGCTACGGGCGCGCCGCTCAAAAGATACCCACCCTGTCCCAGATAGTTGAGCAACAGGGCGGGATAAACGACGCCAAACCAGCTGGCGCGTATCGGCTGGGCGCCGAAGTGGCCGACGTCCGCATACATCGCCTCGCCGCCGGTCACCACGAGCATCAGTGCGCTGAGAATGAGCAGATCCTCAAACCAGCCCGCGTGTGCAAGAAACGTCGCGCCATAAACAGGATTAAACGCCGCGAGAATGTCCGGATGCTGCCCGATCTGCCAGGCGCCCATAACGGCGATGACGACAAACCAGACTGCGAGGATCGGGCCGAACACGATGCCGATACCGGCGGTTCCCTTGAACTGGATTGCGAACAGCACAGTCAGGAGTCCGATCGTGACCGGTATGACTATGCCTGCCAACGCCGGAGTCGCGACGTCCAGTCCCTCGACTGCCGACAGAACGCTGATCGCTGGCGTAATCATGCCGTCGCCGAACAGGAGTCCCGCCCCAAGCATCAGCGCCCACAACAGCATCGTGGTGCCGCGCTTCTTGTGTTCGTGCAGAAGGCCATAAAGTGCGAACAGTCCGCCCTCGCCGTCGTTCTGTGCGCGCAACACCAGAATGGCGTACTTGATCGCCACGATGATAGTGATCGTCCAGATAACCAGCGACACCCCACCAAGGATGTCGGCCGGCGTTTGCCCGGCGCCGGTGCGGCCGAGGAATAACTGGTCCATCGCGTAAAGCGGCGATGTCCCGATATCGCCGTAGACAATACCCAATGCCCCAATGCTCAGCCCCGCGAAACTGCCGCGCGGAACGTGCGACGACGCCTTGACGCGTTTCGCAGCTATTTCAGCGGCAGCCGTGCGCAGGTCCGCATCCTTCGTGATTGCTCAGGTGCAACGCCGGTACGACGCACACCAAGTCGATTCCAACGCTAGAATATCAATGGTCAAATGGGAGGCAGAGCATTGATATAGCTCAAGGTTCGCCGAAGCTCCGCCAATCTTACGCGCCGTCACATTTTCCAACCGACGATGTTTTCGACAAGTCCGCCGGGAACCGGCCGGGAATGAAACGTCGCGTACGGGTGAAGCCACGCGGCTCTTGAAAATTCAGCCGCACTGACCCACACTTGAACAATAAAGTCATTTCCTATGGAGGAATACATGCCCGAGAGCGCCACCAAGACCGCTGGCATAGACGGACCACCCAAGTTCGAATCGTTTCACCACGTCAGCATTCCCTGCCGCGACCTTGAGGAAGGCATTCGCTTCTACACCGAAGTGATGGGAGGCAGGGTTCGGGTCAAGGAGCCGTTTTTCGCTTCGATCCAGGTCGCCGACGCGGCCATCGGCATCGGCGCCGAGGGCTGCTCCTATGTCGAACGCAGTGCGGAGTATCCGCATTTCGCGTTCCACGCCGGCGGCGAGGAAATGCTGCAAATGAAAGAGTGGCTCAAGCGCTGTGGCGTCCCCAGCACGATTTTTTGGACCCGCATGGGCGTCGAGGCCCTGATGTTCTTTCGTGATCCTTCCGGCAACCTCATCGAACTTTATTGCGAGAAGGGCTTCAAGGGTGCCCAGGATCTGCCGCGCGGACCTGCGCGCGGGCACGGCCGGACCGTGAATGTCGACGAACTTTATTACGAGAAGTGGCAGGTACCGACGTCGAGCTGATTATCGCGCACTTTGACATCGTGGTTCCCGGGCCGGCGACGCCGCGTCCCGGACTTTTCATCGAGAACTCGGGCGCCGGCTCCGCGAGACGTCCTTCGCGGGTGAACGCGCCCAAAGGTCACACACCGGCGCCGAGACGGCTGGTCCATTGAACTTGCCGTCGAGACCGTCTAGTCTTGCTCCAAGAAACTTATTTCCAAGGGAGGAATTCGCAATGTCCACGCTACCCGGCCGTGCGGCATGGTTCATCGCGTCACCAATCTTTGCTCTTGGCAGTGGCATCGTTTTGCTGCTCGCGCTGGCGGTAATGCCGGTTCGCGCAGCAGATGCTCCAGTGCGCGTCGGCTTTTCGATCGCCCGCACCGGGCCAAATGCCGTCGCCGCGCAGGGCAGCGTCGAAGCGAACTACACCTTGTGGTCCGAACAGGTTAACGCCGCCGGCGGTCTGAACATCAAGGGACAGAAGCGGAAGATAGAACTGATCGGTTACGACGACCAAAGCGACGTCGAAACGTCGATGCGCACCTACGAAAAGCTGATGGCAGACGACAAGGTCGATTTGATCCTGCCGCCTTGGGGATCGAACTTCGCCTTTGCCGTCGGACCGCTAGCGAACAAATACGGCTATCCGTTCCTGTCGACCACGGGCAGCCCAAAAAAGCTGCTCGATATGAAGATGCCATACTTCTTTGGCGCATCCTGGACGTCGGAGCAGTCAACGCGATCGCTGGTCGATTTGATGGCCGCGCAGCACGTCAAAACGGTCGCCATCGGATACATGGATGACCTGTTCGGTCTCGAGCGCTACAACCTCATGCTGCCGATGCTAAAGGAACACGGCATCACCGTAGTCGGAGAAAAAAGCTTCCCGGCGAACACCAAAGATCTTTCTGTCGTGCTCAAGGAATTCAAGGCCAAGGAACCGGATGCTCTGGTCGGCCTGACCTATCCCGCCGAGAGCTTCCTGATGACAACCCAGACCAAGGAGATTGGCTTCAATCCGAAGTTTTTCTACGTCGCTATAGGGCCGGCGTTTCCGTTCTTTAAGCAACGCTTCGGCGACGCGGCGAACGGGATGGTCGGGTTCGGCACCTGGACTCCGAGCGAAGGCCCGATGCAGCAGAACTATCGCGACGCATACATGAAGCGCTTTAACAAGGAGCCCGACCGCGACACAACCGGCTTTGTCTGGTCCAGCTTGCAGGTTTTGCAGGAGGCGGCGGAAAACGCCGGTCTTGATCGCAAGGCAATCCGCGACTACATCGCTTCGCACGAATTTTCCACGTTGCTCGGAAAGATATCCTACAAGGACGGCGCCCTTGCACGCGACAGCGGCACCGTCAGCCAATGGCAAAACGGCAACTACGAACTGATCTGGCCGCCTGCGAGTGCGACCAAGCCGCCGCTTTACCCGAAGCCGGAGTGGAAATAGCTGCGGTTCCGCGTGATGGTATAACGGCTGGCTGAAGAGCGACCTGCTGCTGTCCGGCAGGTCGTCATCCCGGCAGCGACTAAATAATCGCATCCGGGCAGAGCAAAGAAGGCGCGGCGCGGCATGGCGGCTCTATTCGCTTCTCCGTCGCTGTTTGCCGACCTCATCGTGAACGGCCTGCTCATCGGCGGTCTCTACGCGATCATCGCGATGGGGCTGAACCTGCAATACGGCATGCTGCGCATCCTGAACATCGCCCACGGCGAGTTCCTGATGATCGGCGCCTTCATTACCTACACCCTCAAGGTCGCGACCGGCGCGAGCCCTTTGTGGTTTCTTCCGGTCTCGGCGGCAGCAATGTTTGTTTTCGGCCTGTTGCTGCACGCCACCATATTCCGCCGGCTGTCGGCGATCTCTCCCAATCTCGATGTGATGGAAGAGAAGAGCCTGATCGTCGGCTTTGGGCTGTTGTTTATTCTGCAGAATGCCGCCGTGCTGATCTGGGGCGCCGACCTGCACGGCTACGATTTCATGACCGGCAGTCTGCATTTCGGCGGGGTCGTGTTCACCGCCAATCGGCTGTTGGTGCTTGTGCTTGCCGTTCTATTCAGCGCCGGATTGATTCTCGGACTTCGGTTTACGCTACTCGGCCGCGCCATCCGCGCCATGGTGCAGGCGCCGCTCGGCGCCATGCTGGTCGGCATCGACACCGGAACGCTGCATCCGCTTTGCTTCGGGCTTGGACTGGCGCTGGCTGGAGTTTCAGGCTCGCTGTTGTCGATGATTTATCTCATATCGCCGGACATGGGCACGCCGTATCTGATCACGGCACTGATCGTGATCACGCTTGGCGGCCTTGGGAGCCTCACCGGCAGCATGATCGGCGGTGTTCTTCTCGGACTTGTTGAAAGCTTCGGGGTCTATTTCACCGACCCGTCGCTGAAGATATTGCTGTCCTATTCGGTGTTCGTGCTGGTTCTGCTGTTTCGTCCAAGAGGCTTGTTCGCGCGATGAGAACGGCCACCTGGATCATCAGCGCGGCGCTGATCGTCTGTCTCGCGGCGCTGCCGTCGGTCGCATCGACTTTTGTGCTGTCGCTGACGCTATCGATCGCGATGTACGGCGGCTTGGCGTTGAGCTGGTCGATGTTCAGCGGCGCGACCGGTTACGTGGCGCTGTCGACGTCGGCCTTTTTCGGTCTCGGAGCCTACACCTGCGCCATCCTGTTGGGTTCATGGCCGTGGCCAATTGTCGTCGCCGGCGGTGCAGTAGCGGCGGCGCTGTCGGCGCTGATCCTTGGTCTCTGCGTGCTGCATTTGCGCGGCACCTATTTCGCCATCCTGACTTTCGGCATCAGCGAGCTGCTGAAAAACCTGATCATGTACGTCGAGAAATCCGAATTCGGCACTGTCGGCCGGCTGATGATGGGCGCGCCACCGCTATCCGTCATCTATTGGACGGTGTTGGCGTTAGCGGTGCTCGCTGCCGTGATCTACTGGCTGGTCGCCCGCAGCGATTTCGGCGCGGCGTTGCGGGCGATCGGCAGCGACGAGGGGCGCGCGTCGACGCTGGGCCTTAACGTCAGGAATGCAAAGATTGCGGGGTTTTGCCTGAGCGCCTTCATCCCGGGTGCGATCGGCGCCGCGATGTCGGTGCGCTGGACCTATATCGAGCCGCAGATCGTGTTCAACCCGTTCATCGTGTTCCAGACCGTGCTGGTTGCCACGATCGGAGGGCCGACCCGATTGATCGGGCCTATCCTCGGCGCCGTCGTATTCGGCCTCCTTCAAGAGACGCTGCGGCTGAACTTCGCCAATTACTATCTGATGTTCCTCGGGGTGCTGCTGATTCTCTCCGTGCTCTACGTGCCGAACGGCCTTGTCAGCCTGTTCAACTCCAACCGGGCGGGCGCGTTCAAACGCGCCCGCAACAATCATGCCTGAGATTCTCGTCGAACTGCGCGACCTGACGATCCGCTTTGGCGGCATTTCGGCGCTGTCAAACGTGACTTTTCGAGCCGGGCCATCTGAGCTCGTCGGCATCATCGGTCCGAATGGTGCCGGCAAGACCACACTTTTTAACGTCATGAGCGGGATCGCATCGCCGAGTGCTGGCGCCATCAGCTTTGAGGGCAAAGACCTGACCAGACGGCCAGCGCACGTCTTCAATCGGCTCGGCGTTGCGCGCACGTTTCAGACCGCGCGGGTCTTCCGCAATCTGTCAGTCCGCGAAAACGTGCAATTCGGCCTGCGTTTTCCGTGGCGACGGGGCGGTCGCGCGGCGGACGCGCGAGCCGACACGGACAGCCTGCTTAAGCGTCTTGGACTTATCGATCAGGCGCGAGCGCTGGCTGGCAGCCTGCCCCCGACGCGGCAACGGCTCCTCGAGATTGCGATGGCGCTCGCAACCAATCCGCGCCTCCTCTTGCTCGATGAGGTTGCTGCCGGGCTCACGCAAAGCGAGGCGGAAGGTGTGGCGTCCCTGATCCAATCCATCCGGCGGGAACGAAACAACTCGGTTATCTGGATCGAGCACAATGTCGTCACCCTGATGCGGGCCGTGGACCGCGTGATGGTGTTGCATCACGGCGAAGTGCTCGCCGACGGGTTGCCCGATGAGGTCGCGCAAGATCGCGCCGTGATCGACGCCTATCTCGGCGAGACGGCGGAGTAGAACATTGCTGAAAGTCTCGGGGCTCAGTGCCGGTTATGACGGTCTGACGGTCGTCCACGGGGTTAACCTCTCGGTCGAGCCCGGCTCGCTGACGGTTCTCGTTGGCGCCAACGGCGCCGGCAAGACGACGCTCCTGAAGGCAATCGCCGGTGTTACCGCCAGCGTCGGCGCCGTCGAATTCGACAGCGAAGACATTACCGGCGCCTCGGTGTCGGCTCGCGTGGCAAAGGGTCTCGCATTGGTGCCGGAAGGGCGGCATCTGTTCCCGGACATGACGGTCGAGGAGAATATTGAGCTTGGCGGCTTCCGCGTTGCCCGCGGCGACCGGCGCCGCGGTATCGACAAGGTCATGCAGCTGTTTCCGCGGCTTGCCGAGCGCCGGCGGCAATTTGCCGGCACCATGAGCGGCGGCGAGCAGCAAATGCTGGCCATCGGCCGAGCGCTGGTCAGTGAACCGAGGCTGTTGATGCTCGACGAGCCTTCGCTCGGCCTCGCTCCGAAGATCGTTGCGGAATTGTTCAAGATCGTCCGCGACATCAACGCCTCGGGAACTTCCGTCCTGCTGGTCGAGCAGAACGTCCGCCAGGCGATGCGGATCGCCACCTACAGCTATGTACTGGAACGCGGCTCGATCGCCGCGGAAGGCACCGGGCAGCGCCTGTTGCAATCGGACATCATCCGGCAGTCCTATTTGGGCACGATTTAAACAGGCGCTGTAATATTAGAAATGACTTTACTATTGAGAAATCGAAACTCGCGTCTTAGACTTTTCACCACCAATGGGAGACAAAAATAATGCAACTGTCACCGACGCTGGCCGGGAACGTCTTTCAGATCGGCTATGTTGTTCCCGAAATTCACGCGGCCGTCCGTTTCTTCAAGGACAAAATGGGTGTGCCACACTTCTTGGTCAAGGAAGACATTCAAGGCCAAGAGCAGACCTATCGCGGCAAGCCCGGCGATTTCCGTCACAGCATTGCCTTCGGCTATGCCGGGGACGTCCAGATCGAGCTGATTCAGACACTCTCCGGCGCCAGTACGTATTCCGAATTTCTGGAACAAAATCCGAACGGCGGCGTCCATCACCTCGGCATCCTGTCGGACGACTACAATGCCGGCGTCGCCGACATGACCGGCCGTGGCTTCAAGCTCGTGCAGAGCGGGCGAAATGGCGAGACGCGTTTTGCGTATTTCGACGTCGATCATCCGATCGGAACGCTGATGGAGATCGTTTGCCTGGCGCCTGCGATTAAGGCGGCGTTCGAGCGGCTCAAGCGCGGGGAAGCTTGAAGCCTGTCGCGCTTTGCGCGGCACTCCTGCATCACGCAGTCGAATTGCGGCCCAATTGATGGCTCAGGTCCGCGGCGGCGGCACGCAAGGCACGGCGCGCAGCACTCTGCGGGCGCGTATCCATGACGCCGTCCATGCCTGCCAGGTTGATCGTGGCGATGATATCGCCGGTAATGTCGAACACCGGTGCGCTCATGCCAATCACGCCCGGATGCATCAACCCGACTGCAACCGCCATGCCTTCGTTCCGAACTTTGGCCAAAAGCCTGTCGACATCGGCCATGGTACGCAATCCGGATCGTGCCGCAGCGCCCTTGCGGTCGGCCAACTCGCGATCGATCATGGTTTTGGTCTTGCGACGGTCGAGATGGGCGGCGAAGACCCGACCGGTCGACGACGTCAGGAGCGGCGTCACGGTGCCGAGCTGAACCAACAAAGAAACCGGCTGAAGATTGAGCGCCTTGCGTACGACAGTCGGCCCTTGCGAACCCCAGACTGACAACGCCGCGGTGGTGTCGAGCCGGTCGCGCAGGGTATCCAGCGTTTCCTGGGCAATTTCCACGACATCGATGTTGCGCATCGCGGCAAAGCCCAGCTCGGCGGCAAAGCGGCCCAGCATGTAGCGGCCGGAAACGCTGTCCTGCCTGACCAGACCGATGCGAATAAAGCTGGCGAGATATTTGTGCGCCTTGCTCAGACTCATCCGCGAATGCTTGGCGAGGCTGGTGAGCGTCATCGGACCCGACGTTTCGGCGAGCGCTCGCAGCAGCGCGGCGCTGACTTCAACCGACTGAATGCCTACGCTTTTTGTTGGGCTCGACCGCATCGGGAATCTCCTTCCCGAATAGGTATCGAACTCGCCGCATTGTGCCAACGTCGGACCGCAGGCGTTTCAACAAATCGCCTGGCGTTTGAACTACTTTACGGCTTCGCGCCGTGCCGGGGATGGTGCCCAGCGCTCCGCCGCAGCGTCGTCGGCGGTCCTGGCTTCGACCCACGCCGTGCCGGTGGGCGCCTCGACCTGCTTCCAGAACGGCGCGCGCGTTTTCAGGTAGTCCATGAGGAACGAAGCCGCCGAAAACGCCGCCTCCCGATGGCTCGACGCCGTCGCCACCAGCACGATGACCTCGCCCGGCTCGATACGCCCGTAACGATGGACGACGCTTACACCGAGTAGCGGCCAACGCGCGTAGGCTTCTTCGACGTGGCGCGCGATCTCGGCCTCCGCCATGCCTGGATAATGTTCGAGCGTCAGCGCCGCGATCGGTGCGCCATTTTCATCGGCGCGACAGATCCCGGTGAAGGTCACCACCGCACCGATATCGGTCCGCCCACGCGTCATCGTCGCGGTTTCGGCGGCGATGTCGAAGGCTTCGCGCTGCAGGCGGATGGTCGTGGTCATCGACGCGATGGTCTACCCGCCCGTCATGGGCGGGAAAAATGCGATCTCGCTTGCGCCGGCAATTGCCGCATCGGAGCGCACGTGGCGGTGATCGATCGCCGCGCGGATCACCTTGGCATTTTCGAACGCGTAGGCATATTGCTCATCGCGCTGGCCGAGCCACGCCATCAGCTCACCGACCGTTGTGACATCTGCCGGCGGATCGATCTGTTCGTCCGTCTTACCCACGCGCTCGCGCACCCATGCGAAATAAACCAGCTTCACGCCTCCTCCCGGCTCAGGTGATGCAGCCCCGCCTGCAGATAATCCCATCCGGTGTAAATGGTCAGCAGCGCCGAGAGCCACAACAGAACCACGCCGATCGAGGTGATCGCGGGCCATACCGCGTCACCGGCATCGCCCGCGATCAGAAAACCGACCGCAACAAGCTGCAGCGTCGTCTTCCACTTCGCGAGCCGCGTCACCGGGACGCTGACGCGCAACTCGGCGAGATATTCGCGCAAGCCCGAGACCAGAATTTCGCGACAAAGAATGACGATTGCCGCGAACAGCGACCAGCCGTGAATGGTGTCCTCGGCTGCAAGCATGAGCAGGCAAGACGATACCAGAAGCTTATCGGCGATCGGATCGAGCATGCGGCCAAGCGAGGATTGCTGATCCCACATGCGGGCAAGATAACCGTCGAGGAAATCGCTGATGGCGGCTGCAACAAAGAATGCCAACGCAATCCATCGCAGCCAGAGCGCGCCGTCGAGGATGCTTTGCCAGAACATGCAGCCGACGACGATCGGTATGGCAACGATGCGGCCATAGGTCAGTACGTTGGGAAGCGCCAGCGGACGCCTTGGCAGCCGGCCCGTCGTCGTTGTGGTCGAATTCATCATTACACCTTACCGCCGCTTCGGCGCTGCCAACAGGGCCCTTCCCTGCATGCCAGCTTTACGGCTTTCCCACCGGGGCCGGCGCGCCGCTCATTGGGCCTTCTGGTCACGCCGCCCCCTCATGGAAAAACTCATAGATCCGCCGCGCGGTTTCCGCACTGATACCATCGACCTGCATCAAGTCCGTGACCGCGGCACGCTCGATCGCTTTCAACGTGCCAAAGTGATGCAGCAAAGCACGCTTTCGCGTCGGCCCGATACCTGCGATTTCCTGGAGGCCGGCTTCGCGCAGATCGCGCATCCGGCGCGCCCGGTGCGAGCCGACCGCAAAACGATGCGCCTCATCACGCAGCCGCTCGACAAAATACAGAACAGGATCGCGCGGCGGCAGCTTGAACGAGTCGCGTCCCGGAAGAAAGAAGGTCTCGCGGCCGGCGTCGCGATCCGGTCCCTTAGCGATGGCGACGAGCGGAACATCGACGCCGAACTGGGCCAGCACCTCCCGCGCTGCACTCAACTGCCCCTGCCCGCCGTCGATCAGCACGAGATCCGGCCAGGGTGATTCCAGATCGTCGGCCGAAGGATGAGACTCAAGGATCTCGATTTCTTCCTGCGGAAGAGCGAGTTCGGAGGTCTCCGCACCGGCGAGTGCTGCAAGCTCTGCCATCACCGCGGGACGAGGCACCTCGGCGATCAACCGCTTGAAGCGGCGCCCGAGAACCTCACGCATCATCCCGAAATCGTCGCCGGGAGTAAGCTCGGCCGAGCGGATATTGAACTTGCGATATTCCTTTTTGCGGAATCCCTCCGGGCCCGCAACAATCATGGCGCCGACTGCATTGGAGCCCTGGATGTGACTGTTGTCGTAGACCTCGATCCGCCGCGGCACGCGCGGCAAGCCGAATGTGTCAGCGAGCTGGCGCAGCAGCTTTTCCTGCGTCGACGTCTCGGCAAGCTTGCGGCCCAGCGCCTCCCGCGCGTTGGCGAGTGCGTGCTCGATCAGGTCCTTTCTCTCGCCGCGCCGCGGGACGGCGATCTCCACCTTATGACCGCTCTTGGTGCCGAGCGCTTCCGCCAGCAGTTCGTGATCGTCGATGTCGTGCGAGATCAGAATTAGCCGCGGGCACGGCTTGTCGTCATAGAACTGGGCGAGGAATGCGCTAAAGATTTCGCCGGCCAAGATCGAGCGGTCGGCTTTGGGAAAGTAGGCGCGATTACCCCAGTTCTGCCCGGTGCGGAAAAAAAACACCTCGACGCAGGCAAAGCCGCCCTGCTGATGGAGCGCAAAGACATCGGCTTCTTCAACCCCGCGCGGATTGACACCCTGATGCGCCTGGATGGCTGACAGCGCAGCCAGGCGGTCGCGGTAAACGGCGGCACGCTCGAAATCGAGCGCGGCCGACGCCTTTTCCATCTCATCGGCAAGTTCGTCCTTCACCGCCTTGCTACGGCCGGAGAGGAATGCATTGGCTTCTCCCACCAGCACTGCGTACTCGTTGAAATCGATCTCGTTGGTGCATGGCCCGGAACAGCGCTTGATCTGATGCAGCAGGCACGGACGGGTGCGGCTCTCGAAGAACGGATCGGTGCACGAACGCAGCAGAAACGCGCGCTGCAGCGCATTGATGGTGCGATTGACCGCCCAGACCGAAGCGAACGGCCCGTAGTAGTGAGCAGGCCGCGTCCGCGCCCCGCGGTGCTTGAGGATTTGCGGAGCCCAGTGATCGGACGTGATCATGATATAGGGAAACGATTTATCGTCGCGCAGCAGCACATTAAAGCGCGGCCGCAACCGCTTGATCAGGTTGGCTTCAAGCAGCAGCGCCTCGGTCTCGGTGCGGGTAACGACAAATTCGAGCGCGCGGGTCGCCGCAATCATGCGCTCGATGCGGGTGTCGAGACCGGTCGGACGCGCATAGGCGCGAACGCGGTTGCGGACGTTTTTTGCTTTGCCGACATAGAGGACGTCGCCACGCCCATCGATCATGCGGTAGACGCCTGGCCGGGCCGGTGCGAGCTTGGCGTAACGGAGGATGGCGGCGCGGCCGGCGGCGAGCGAGTTTTCCGCCCCCTGCCCGCTTTCGTTCGCCAGATCGAGGTCCTCTGATAGAGGAAGGGACGCCTCTTCGTCGTCCGCGACGTTCTCGATTTCCAGCTCGATATCTCGTTTCGGAACGTTCATTCTCGTGGATGCTCGAATCCAAATACGCGGCCGATAGGCGCTAACATTGCTTCGGCCACTATGGCCTTCGACTAGGAAGTTTGCGTTTGCGGCGGCGGCTGCCATTCGCTGTTCTGCCACCCGGCAAACGTAGGGTTTGCAGCGGTCTACAGCCAGCGGCCAGAGCAAACAACCGCCGGCATATCGTCGCGCGAAAGACCCTCAGCGCGCTGTGAAGCGAGTTTCCTTCTGTTGTTTCCGTCAAAAATTAGAAGTAATTTAACCATGATTACGATGACGTTAAAACATAATTACCTATAATAGTGACGATGCGCAGTCTAATCTCGCCACAAAACGGTCTATATGAAGAAATCCGGTGTGTCTTTTCTACACTAGACGCAATACTCGCCGCGAATACTATCCGTGGACCTACGTGCGATGGAGATCCACAGATGAAGCGTTTGTTTGTTGCGGGCGTAGCCCTGCTCGCGCTGACCGGTGCAGCGATGGCAGCCGATCTGCCTCCCGGTCCATATTACAAAGCGCCGGTATATGCCCCTCCGCCTTTTACCTGGACCGGACTCTATATCGGTGTGAACGGTGGCGGTGGTTTCGGAAATTCGACGTGGGACACGACGAGTTCCTTCACCATGACCGGCGGCCTGGTTGGCGGCACGATCGGCTACAATTATCAGTTCGGGCGGGCGGTTATCGGCGCCGAAGGCGACATTGACTGGAGCGGCATCAAAGGGACGACCACGACCGGCACTTGCCCCGCCGGCTGCACGACCAGCGATTCATGGCTTTCGACGGTCCGGGCGCGCCTTGGTTATGCGGCCGACCGCTTCATGCCTTATGTCACCGGCGGTGGCGCCTTCGGTAACATCAATGCCGCCACGCCAGGCCTCGCCGGCGGGACCTCAACGAACGTCGGCTGGACCCTCGGAGCCGGCCTCGAATTCGCGATTGCCGGCCATTGGTCGGCGAAAGCGGAATACCTCTACGTCGATCTCGGCAAATTCAATTGCGGCGCCGGGTGCGGCGCGCCGACCGACAACGTGTCGTTCACGACCAGCGTGGTTCGCGCTGGCGTCAACTACCGGTTCTGATCGCACCGATAGCCGCCAACGCAGGCGGCGCACGGCAAAACCCCGGGACTTGTCCCGGGGTTTTTGTGGCGGACACGGCTCAATTGTCGTTCCGTAGCGACCTTACGTTTTAAGTGTGCTCGCGCCGAACGCCGGCACGCGGGCGGCGAAGCTATCGAGCCAAGTGACAAGCCGCGGATGATCGGCGCGCCAATCACCGCCGAAACGCAAATCGCGGTAACCCAGCGCACAGGCCATCGCAATCTGCCCGACATTGGGAAGTGCCGGGGCCGGATCAAGCGGCGGCGGCGCGGCCTCAAGTGCGCCGAGCGCGCGCGTCACTTTGCCGGCCTGGTGTTCCAGCCATTTCGGTTCATGATGTTTTGCCGGGCGCCAGCGACCCTCATAAACCGTCAGGATCGAGGCATCGATCAGGCCATCGCAGAGCGCCTGCAATCTTAATGCGGCGAAACGCTGCCTGGATTCGCGTGGAATGATCTTGCCGCCGCCAGCGCGGTCGTCGAGGTATTCAAGGATCACGCGCGAGTCGTAATACGCGGTGCCGTCATCGCCGATCAGTACCGGAATCTTGCCGAGCGGATTTTGCTCGCGAACGGAGTCGCGCGGATCCATGGTGTCCGTCGCTTCGATCTTGACGTCGTCGAATCCGAGCACCGACAGTGCGATCTGCACCTTGCGGCCGAACGGAGAAGGCGCTGCAGAACGCAGGATCATCATGATGGCTTCACTTGGTTGATGGCCGGAATTGTAGCGTAGGAAAAACAATGTGGAAAAGACAATAGCATTGCAGCGGCCGCGAGCCGCCCGCAATCAGCGGCGCGCTCGCACGCGCCGCTGACGGCTTCGTTATCCTCAGTGAAGCAGGATCCTTGGGGAAAACCGGGTTTCCACTTTTTCGGATCGTGCGACTAGCCGGTCACCACCAGATTGACCGCTTTGGGGCCTTTGCCCTTCTTGTCAGGTTCAACATCGAAACTGATGCGCTGCCCCTCGATCAGCGACTTCAGCCCCGCGCGTTCCACCGCGGTGATGTGAACGAACACGTCGCGTCCGCCGTCATCAGGCTTGATGAAACCGTAGCCACGCTCGCCATTAAAAAATTTGACCGTACCGGCCATTGCCATCGAGCAACTCCTTCCCCGTGGTTGCTTCGCCGCCGGCCCCCACGGCGCGACGGCTTGGCTGGACATCCACACAGGCAAGGCTTCGGCCGCGTACGGCCTCGGTTACTCCGCCGGCCCCCCACAGGAGGCGGAACGTCTAAGCCAGCAACCTTTCAATTAGGCCACATTTTTTGCGTGTGGAAAAGTGGGCGCTGAACGCCGACCAACATCCGGGTCCCACCCGGTTAGCGGCCTAGCAAGCCCTCAGGGGCCAGCCAATCGATCCTGCTGGCCGCCGCCGGCCCCAGCACCCCAGCGAGCGCCGGCATAAAACTCCGCAAATCCGCTTGCAGCGTAAATGGCGGGTTGACGATGATCAGCCCTGAGCCGATCAGCCCGGCATTGGCGCGCGGCAGACCGAGCGTCAACTCGCAACGCAGGATGTCCGGCACCCCCAAGCGTTGCAGCCTTCGTGCCAGGGCATCGGGTGCGCCGCGCTCCTTGATCGGATACCACATCATGTAGATGCCGGTCGGCCATTTGCGATGCGCCGCAGCGAATGCGCTCGACAGGCGCTCGAAATCACCGGCCTCCTCAAAAGGCGGGTCGACCAGGACAAGGCCGCGACGCTCGTTCGGCGGTACATACGCGCCGAGCGCCGTCCAGCCGTCGATCGTCACCGCTTTGGCCCGGCGGTTGCCGTGGAGCATGTGTGACAACGATGCGGCTGAGTTTGGCTCTAGCTCGCAGGCGATCAGGCGGTCTTGAGACCGCAACAGGCTGTTCACGACCAGCGGGGAGCCCGGATAGATCCGCAACTTGCCGCCCGGATTGAGCGCAGCTACGGCGTCAAGGTAGGGCGCCAGCAGCGCGTCTACCGCTTCCGACCGCCGTGCGTTCCAGAGCCGCGCGATCCCACTTTGCCATTCGCCACTACGGCTGGAATCCGGGCCCGAAAGGTCATAGCGGCCGGCCCCGGCATGGGTGTCAATGACGCGAAAGGCGGCAGGCTTTGCGCGCAAGTAAACCAGGATGCGCGCCAACACGGCATGCTTGTGCACGTCGGCGAAATTGCCGGCGTGGAAGGCATGGCGATAATTCATTAGCCCCCGCGGAGCGGCGGCATCTGCACTTGGTCCCTGCGGCAACTGCGCCGTGCGATCTCCGGGCAATCGCGGAATTGCAATTCCCTGGAGAGACAGATCCTGACCTCGGTCAACCGCCTTTTGTCACAGCCGATCGCCATACCGTTTGTCGAGAGCCCGGGATTGGCCGACTTGAAAGCTTCCTCGACCGCTGCTGGCACGACACTGAGCTGTTCGTGCGGATTGATATATTCGGGCGGGATCTTCACCACCGCACGTGCCTTGCGCACCGTCTCGAAGTAGGCGCGCGGTTCAAGCCCTGAACAGGTCCCGTGCTTATCCCACTCGTTGAAAATCAGATGCGGCGCTGGCATCAGATCGAGCATCGACGACACGATGCCGCGCGCGAGCCGCGGCGCCGGCACCTGGCAATATTCCGGAAAGCCGCGGTCGTATTGCGGCCACAGGCCGTGAACCACGAACGAGTAAGGCCGCGCGCCACACTGTGAGGCGGGAGCGCGCCCACTTTGCCGTTCCGCGGCGGCGGCACAGAAAGACGGCGACCACGACAGCGAGAGAACATAGAAGTCGAACTGCCCGGCCTCGTTCTGCCGTGCGTCCTGAGCTGGCGCTCGCTGCGGCGCGGCGGCCATAACAACAACTGCAACCAACGCGGCGTCAACAAAGGACCTAACCATGACACCACCTCGCACAACCTACGTTTATGCGCATTCAAACTTAGACGGGTGCTAGAACAAATCAAGAACATATCTCTTGTAGTCGAAGCGCCTAGACCGCTCCATCCGCTCACGGCTAATTTCGATGCTTGGGCGGATTCGTCCCACGATCGCCTGACTTTCGTGCTGTTTGCCGCTATGCTATCCGCTACGGTCTAATGGGTCGATTTCGGCTGATGCGCCAAAATCAGGAGGGGATGAGCCCATGAGATTACTGATCGCAGGCTTGGTCATGGCGCTCTTGACGGCGAGCGCGCAAGCGCAACTTTCACCTCAATCCTCACAAATGCAGGGCGCTTCGTCCATCGGGCAGGCGGCGGGGCGAGCAGCAGAACAAGACACTTCCAGCGGCCAAAAGGTCAAGGCCAGCGAGAAGGCCTATAATGCCGTACTCAAGAATTTGCCGGACAAGCAATACGATCCGTGGCGCGGCGTCCGCTGATCAAGCTTGATCGTGAGGACGCTCACGGCCGCGCCGCGCGACAGGCCGGCTCGTAGGCCCAGTTGCGATCGAGCCCGACGACGCAGAAATTGACGCCGAAATCCATCCCGATCATGCCGGTATCCTCACCGATCGAATAATAAATCGGGTGCCTGGCTCCGTCGCTGGTCAGCGCCGTGCCGCTGCAGAACCGCCGCGGAATGGACTGCGCCGCCCAGGCCAGCACGGCGGTTTCGCGGATGTTCTCAATACCGACGACCTTAAGCTGCGAATTCCAGAACCTTCTCTCTTTGTCTTGAAAATTGCCCATAATGCGGTCAAGCGCAGGGCGAGAATCGCACGCCGGCATATCGCGAAAATATTCCGGACCAGGCAGCCAAAAGTTCTTTTCGAACCAATTCGCTGCCCGTGGCTGCGAAAGCGAAATGAGGCAGAGCGTTAGCCCCAGCGCTAACGACGCGATCCGAACTGACATGGAACCTCCAGCGCTTGCCGCGCGCAGAACCAAGCAACCGTGCCGCGCTGACGTTTGCCGGTCAAGAGTGACCGACACCGAAAATGGTTGAATGCCTGCCGAATACCGGCGCTACGCCGCGTCTGCATCCCGACCGCACACGCAGCCGAAGTGCCTCGCCGCGGGACGGTGTGAATCTGGTCTTGATCCCAGATCATTTCGCGGTGACTGCGCACGCGGAATCCACCGACATTATGCTAGTGTTCGCATGCTGTTGTGTCTGATTCGTCAGACGCGTGTGTAAGTGTCCAATCGGAATTTGTCGATCTGTGCAGCCTTTCTGTCTGCGCCATCCCGCGAGCGGATCGGCAAACGGACGGCGGGGAAGTGGTTCTGATTCGCAGGCGAGGCGTGAGTTTCGACGGCATTGGCGACGCGAGAGCTTTTGGGCTCCGGTCGAGAGCGCGACAGACCCTTGAGGGTAGGTGGACATGGGCGAGGTGCACCAGCTCCTGCCGTCCGAAGCGGCGTTCGGTCTTCTGGCCGCGGGCCGGCTGATGAACACGATTTTTCCGCCTTGGGTCCAAGACCTGGCCTTGCTGGTGGAGAACGTGGAGGTCGTTCGCCCCTCTGGGGCGTTGCCCGACTGGCAACCGGGAGCCGTGCTACGCCTACCGTTCGCCAAAAAGATTTGTGCCGACGGCGAGGCAGTGTGCAGCCAGGCGCTGATGGCGCTCGCGGACAGCGCCATGGTGATCGCTTGTTCGGCCGCCTGGAATGGCTATCGGCCGATGAGCACAATTGATCAGACCACGCATTTCCTTCGGCCCGTGACGTTTGACGTTGTCGCCGATGCCCGTGTGGTGCGCATCGGCCGCAATACCAGCTTCGGCCGCGTCATGCTGCTGGGGGCTTCCGACAAGCGTCCGGTCGGCATGGTCGCCAGCGCTTATTCGATGCTGTGAGATTGCTGCGCGACGCTTTCCAATATTGCTCCTGGCATCTAAGATTGTTGTCCGTTGTGCGGAGGCTTGGGCAATGGTTAGAAATACCTTGATTGCTGTCGCGCTGAGCGCAGTGTTGAGCGCCTGTACCGGCGGCGTCGCGCTGGCCGGATTGTCCGGCCCAGGGCCCTGGTTCGAATTTCCGTGGCCGTACGGTAACGACACCGGCGGCATCATTCCCTACCAGCCGCACATCAAGCCGGTCGAGTATCGCGAGATGGCCGCGAGCTATTGCGCCCACTGGGGCCGCCTGTCGCATGTGACCAGCATGCACGCCAGATACGGCGACTACATCACCTTCGTTTGCATGGATCGCCGGGGCGTCATTCACTAGATACCGGTCGCTCAGCGCCAATCGCCGATCAGAGCTTGAACGAGCGCCAGCGCCGCTACGGCGGCGGTATCAGCGCGAAGAATCCGTGGCCCAAGCGAAACGCGGACCACGTTTGGCAATTTGAGCAACATGGCTCGTTCGTCCTCGGCAAATCCGCCTTCCGGACCGACCAGCACGGCTAGTGGTGAGCGCGGCACTCCAGTCAGCGCGGCGACCGGGTTCGTCATCTCCGCGTCTTCATCGCAAAATATCAGATGGCGCGCCGGGTCCCATTCGGCCAGGAGGCGAGAGAGCGGCATTGGAGCCTCGACCGATGGCAGCGAAAGAATGCCGCATTGTTCGGCGGCTTCGATAGTATTAGCAGCCATTCGTTCGGCGTTGACGCGCGTAACCTGACCATGGCGGGTGAGCACGGGCTGCAGTCGCGAAACGCCCATTTCCACTGCTTTCTGCACCATGTAGTCGAGCCGCGCGGCCTTGAGCGGGGCAAACAGATAATGCAAGTCCGCCGGCATGGTTTGGGCGCGGGCCTTGACACCGACGACCAGTGTGGCAGCCCGCCGCTCAACAGCAAGGGTTGCGCTCCACTCGCCGTCGCTGCCGTTGAAGACGAGAACGCGGTCACCGGATTTCAGGCGCAGCACCGTACCGAGGTAGTGCGCCTGAGCGCGCTCAAGGGCGATGTGAGCACCCTCCCCGAGATGCGCCTTGACGTACAAACGCGGACTGCGAAAGTCGTATCCGGCCATGAGAAACATGAATAATATGCGCGGCACTGGCGCACCAGCGGGAGTCGCCGGTGTCGGGAGCCCCAGCGTCGCAGTACCCGGCTTCGCGAAGGCTTTGCCGCCTTGTTGCCGAAATCAACGAGCCTTTAACCACAAAGACTCAAGGTTTGAGTCACCGGGAACGGGAAAGGACCCAAAATGAAGGGGAGGCTTGCAGCGTTGGTTCTGCTTGCCCTTGCTACGGGATCGCACTCTGCGCTGGCGCAGGCCCCTCCGCCGCAGTGCAACGCCTTCGGCCACCTGAAGGACGATGCGGAAAAAAAGGCCCTCGCGGTGCGCGCGGCGCTTGAGCACAAGTCCGAGCGCAAGGAAATCTGCACGCTCGTGCAACGCTTCGCCTCGGCGGAAGAGACGGTCATCAAGTTCCTCGAACAGAATAAAACCTGGTGTGGCATTCCGGACTTTGCGATCGCGAACGCCAAAACCAATCACGAACACACGTTGAAATTCCGTACCGCTGCCTGCACGGAGGCGCCCGCGGCCAAGCCGCGGCCGCCGTCGCTAAGTGACGCAATCGGCACTCCATCGGTCGACACTCAGAACAACACCAAGACCGGTCGCGGTACGCTGGACTCGCTCACCGGCAATCCGCTGGCGAAATGAGCCCAACGACCGGTTCGGTCGCCGACGCGACTGGCAATTGGGTCGATACAAGCGCACCGGTTTGGTCACGCCCGTACCTGCGGCTTGCACGGTTGGATCGTCCAATCGGTTCATGGCTTTTGCTGTTGCCCTGCTGGTGGTCGTCAGCCCTTGCAGCGGTTGCCGCCCACGAAGCTGCGCCGAGGCTCCTCCATATCGGTCTATTCCTCATCGGCGCGTTCGCGATGCGCGGGGCCGGCTGCACCTGGAATGATATCGTCGACCGTGACCTCGACCGCAGCGTCGAGCGGACGCGCTCACGGCCGATTCCGTCAGGGCAGGTCAGTGTTTTTCAAGCCGCGATCTTTTTGGTTCTGCAGGCGCTGATCGGTTTTTTGGTGCTTATCTCATTCAACACCTTCACCATCGCGCTCGGCATCGCCTCGCTCGCGATCGTGGCGGTCTATCCATTCATGAAACGGATCACCTATTGGCCGCAGATTGTACTGGGCCTGGCGTTTTCGTGGGGTGCACTGATGGGGTGGGCGGCGGCCTTCGGCCGGCTCGACGCGCCCGCGCTCCTCCTCTATGCCGGCTCGATCGCCTGGGTGATCGGCTATGACACGATTTACGCCCATCAGGATCGGGACGACGATGCGCTCATCGGTATCAAATCGACGGCACTGCTGTTTGGCGAGCGCACCAAGCTGATGCTCGGCCTGTTCTACGGGGCTTCCGTTATTCTCCTTGGCGCCGCCGGCTTTGCCGCCGGCGCCGGAATGGTCTTCGCTTTGGGCCTGGCCGCGTTCGCCGCGCACTTGACCTGGCAGATCGTGCGTCTCGACATCGCCGATCCCGACCGCTGCCTCGCCTTGTTCAAGTCGGACCGCGATGCCGGCCTGATCTTCTTTGCCGGGTTGTTGCTTGACGCCGCATTGCGCCGGTTTGTTTGATCGTTTGCGGAGCCGGTCGCTATTGCGCAGTGAGTCCGCCATCCACGGCGAGCGCCTGTCCGACAACAAAAGACGCGTCGTCGGAGGCCAGGAACAAAACCGCGCGCCCGATCTCTTCGGGCTCGGCTATTCGCCCGATCGGATGCCGCGACAGGATGAATTCTTCGACCTTCGGATCCTGAAACCAGTCCGCAAGAATGCGCGTGCGCGTGGCGCCCGGGCAGACAGCGTTGATGCGAATGCCCTCGCCGATATAATCGAGTGCGGCGGTCCGGGTGAGCCCGACGACGCCGTGCTTGCTCGCCGCGTATGCCCCAATGCCGCGCTCGCCAACCAGGCCCGCGACCGAAGCAGTATTGACGATGGCGCCGCCGCCGGCGGCCAGCATGGCCGGGATTTCGTATTTCATCGACAGAAAGATGCCCTTTAGATTGACGTCGATGAGACGGCTAAACGCGACCTCCTCCTCGTCGGCGACCGCAAAGCCGCTCGCGCCGACGCCGGCATTGTTGAACGCGACATTCAGCTTCCCGTAAGTCGCGACAGCGCGCTCGACCATAGCGCGGCAATCGGCCTCGCGGCTGACGTCGGCGGTTACAGCAAACGCGTCGCCGCCGGTGTCCTTGATCAGCGCGACGGTTTTCTCGACATCCGCTTCGTTCTGATCGACCACGACCACGCGTCCGCCTTCGGCAGCGAAGAGCTGTGCGGTTGCCCTACCGATGCCCGAACCCGCCCCAGTGACCAGAACACCACGGCCGGCAAAACGTCCGCTCATGCCATTCTCCTCAGACACTCAGCCGGCCAAATAGGCGCTGTGCAGGATATCCGGATTGCGCCGCAACTCGTCCGGCTCGCCGGAGAAACGAATGCGGCCGCGCTCCATCACGCAAACGTGGTGCGCGAGCCGGAGCGCGATATGGGTGAACTGTTCGATCAGCAGGACGCCGATGCCCTGCTCGGCAAGCTTGGTGACCACCGGCACCAGCCGCGCGACGATCACCGGCGCGAGCCCGAAGGATAGTTCGTCGGCCAAGAGATAGCGCGGGCGGTCGACAATCGCCTGAGCGAGCACCAGCATTTGCTGCTGACCGCCCGACAGCGACCCCGCCCGCGAGTCGAGCTTGGCGCGCAACTCCGGAAACGTGTCCAGCGCCGCCTCGAAGCCAGCTGCCCGCCTGGCGCTGTCAAGGTGATAGCCGGCTACGTTCAGGTTTTCCGCCACGGTCAAATCCGTAAGCACGAGGTGGCCCTCTGGAACAGCGGCAACTCCCTTGCGGCGTACCTCCTCGGAGCGCAGCCCCGTAATCGGTTCACCGTCGATCGCGACACTGCCCGACTCCGTGGGCAGAGCGCCGGCGACCGCCAGCACCAAACTGCTTTTGCCGGCGCCGTTGGCGCCGAGAAGCGCTGTGATCCGGCCGGGCGCAATTTCGAGATCGACGCCGTGGATGACCTCACGCCCGGACCGCACCACGCGCAGACGCGAGATCGACAGTCCCTCGGTCACGCGGCCTCCCCCAAATAAGCGGTGCGCACCGCCGGATCCTTGAGGACCTCCTCGGTCGGTCCGTAGGCGATCTTGACGCCGAAATCGAGCACCAGCGTCGCCGAGCAGGTGTGCGAGATCAGGTCGACGTCATGGTCGACCAGGAGGACCTGCGCGCCGCAATGTTCCGGAATTCCGACAATGACGCGGCGCAGATGATCGGCTTCGGCCTCGCTCAGGCCCGCGCCCGGCTCATCCATCATGATGAGGCGCGGCGATCCAACCATGCCGCGGGCGATCTCGACCATGCGGCGATCGTTGGCGGAAAGCTCGCCGCCCAATCGATGTGGCCGGTCCTGGAGGCCGACATACGCGAGCGCCGTGCCGATGATTTCGTCCCGGCTCTTGGGCCCATGCGGGACGTGATCGAGGATCGCCGCGACGTTGTCCCAAACTGAGAGGTTGAGAACCACCTGCTCGGTCTGGAAAGTACGTCGGATACCGAACGCCGAGCGACGATACGTAGTGATGCTCAGAATATCGGTGCCGTCGACCTTGACCGTTCCCTGCGCCGGCCGGACGAACCCGCTGAGGACATTGAGCACTGTGGTCTTGCCGGCGCCGTTGGGGCCGATCATTCCTGTAACCGGCGCGTCGAGCCGCACCGTCAGATTGCTGACCGCGCTTACCCCACCGAACGCGACAACCAGATTTTCGATCTCGATCACGCCGGCTTCCTCACCCAGAGTTGCCCGGCTTTCGTCTTGATCAGGCGCGACAGATCGACCAGCTGGCCGGAAACACCCTGCGGCGCGGTTATCAGAGCATGCAACAAGCCGACGCCGAAGATCATGGTCGCGATGTTGCCGTTGATACCGAAATCGTTGAGCAGCGCCGGGAACGCGCGCAATAGAAGGCCGGCCACGATCGGGCCGGCCCAGTGGCTGGCGCCACCAATGACTGTGAGCGCGAACAGCAACACCGATTCGCTTGCAGGGAACGCTCCCTGCTCCATTTGCCCGACGAGTCCGCTCAGCAAGGCGCCCGCGACTCCGGCGAGGAATCCGGCAAGCGTGAAGGCCCACACTTTGTAGCGCACGATATTGACGCCTGCCGCCAGCGCGCAAACTTCGCTACGCCGGATCATCGCCCAGGCGCGTCCTGCGCTGGAGCGCTTGTGCCACAGCACGACGAGATAACCGATGACGAGGAATGCCACACAATAACGGAAATAATCCGGATCGCTGAGCGCGAGCGCGGGCCTGCCCATCCAGGAGCGCTGGCCGCTGACCATCTTGCCGATGATGCCCGGCCCGCCGTCCGGGAATTCGATCGCGCTAATCGCGACCTGGAATCCGCCGGCGATCATCAACGTCGTCAGCGCTAAATAGAGGCCGCGCATACGCAGCGCCGGCAAACCAAAAACCAATCCGAAGATTGCGGCGCTGACGCCGCCGGCCAATATCGAAAACTCGAACGGAAGATGCGTCGCGTGGTAAAGGCGCAGCGCAAACCAGCCGCCGACGCCAACCAGCGCGAATTGGCAGAGGGACACCATCCCGAGCTGGGCGTAGATCACGCCGACGCACAGGCTGGCGAGCGCGAGAATGACGACCGACGTCAGCGTTTTGAGCCAGTACGCGTTGGCGATCTCCGGGACCAGAACGGCAACAACGATCGCGGCCGCGATTCCCGTTCCGACCCGCAGCATGAGATCGCGTCGACCGTTGCTGGCCGAAGCGCCGTAAAGGCCCTGATCGGCTTCGCCGAGGCCGGAACCGGCGCTGAACAAAATCTGCCCTCGGCGCTGCAGCCACAGCAGTGCGGCGATGGCGAAGATGAACGGTGCCAGGCCGCGAACCGACCCGATGTACGGAAACGGAGTGGCAATAGCTTCGGCAATGCCGATTAAGAGCCCGCCGATGACCGTGGCGTACAAGGAGCGCATGCGTCCGGCGATGGCGGCTGCGATCGCCGGTATCACCAAAAAAGTGAGGATGAGCGCCTGCAACCTCACCATGTTCGCCAGCAAAATGCCGCTCACGCCGGCGATCGCGCCCGACATCACCCACGCCCAGGCGTCAACTCGAAGAATCGGTACGCCAAGCAGACCGCTGATTTCGCGGTTGTTGGCCAACGCGCGCATGGCAAGACCAAGCTTGCTGCGGTTGAAGAAAACGATCACGCCGCCGGTGATGGCGAGCGACAGGGCCATCGCAATAACGCGGGTGTAAGTGATGCGAACCCCAAGCACGCGAAAGCCGAGCGCGTCGGTCGGCAGGCGCAAAGCGCGCGGCCACTCGCCCCATATCAACTCCATGAAGCCGAGAATAACCAGGGCGAAGCCGAGCGTGGCGACGGCGCGCACGATCGGATCGCTATACGCAAGCCGTGGCGCTATGAGCCGACCGTAGGCGAGCGAGACTGCGGTCGCTGCGACGATGCCTGCGATCCATCCCACCCACGGCGGGCCGCCGGTATCGGCGATGTTCCACGCGATCAGCGCAGACAACGCGCCGACCGCCCCTTGCGCGAGATTCACCACGCCGGAGGATTGAAAAAGAATCACAAGGCCAACACCGGAGAGGACGTAGACCGCTCCGGTGCTGAGCCCCGAGATCAGAAAAGGCCCGAGATCGGGCACCATTTCAATCGGCGACGTGAGTGGCCGCTTCCATTTTGCGAATATTCGCCAGATCGGGATCGTCGATCTGGAAGCAGGACGCCTTGGTCACGAACTTACCGTTCTCGATGACCGCCACCGAGCCCGCGTGGTTGGCGTTATGTTCGTCGCCTTCACCGAAGTACCAGGGACCGCACATAATATCGGACCGAAAGCCCTTCATCGTTTTCAAGGCCTGGCTGACGCTGGCGCGGTTGATCTTGGCCGGATCCATTTTCAACATGAGGTCCACTATGGCCCGGGCGGCGACGTAGCCGGCCTGCGAGAACGTGTCGCGCTGATCGCTCGGATGACCATAGGTGTCGAGGATCGCGTGCCAGTTCTTGGTGTCGGGCGCGTTTTTGTCGAGCGGTTCGAGCTCAAGTTCTACGAACGCCTTGCCGCTCCAGTACGGTCCGATCGCCTTCGGGAACAGTTCGTTGTAGACCGATGTCGGCGCGGCGAAATGGATCTTGTCGGCAAGATCCTGTTGCTCGGCGGCCGCAAAGATCGGCGTTGCACCTTCACGCGGCAGGCTGACCTCGATCAGGTCCGGCTTGAGCGAAACCGCCTGCAGCAAGATTGAAGTGGCGTCGGGCGTCGCGGGATCGATCAGGATGTTGTGATACTGAATGCCCTTGTCGGCGACCCAGGCCTTGATGCCGTCGCAAGAGAAATCGCCCACGCCCGGAATATTCGGCGAGATGCAGACGATATTTTTGATGCCAAAGGTTTTGACCATGTACATCACCGCGCCCAAATTGCTAAGCCGCGGGCCTTCGTTGGTGGGCGCAATGTTCTTGACGTGGAAGCAATCGCGCGGCACGCCAACGCCGGCGACGACCAAAACGCCCTCGGTCTCATAAAGATGCTCGTTCACCGCGCACTCGACGAAACTTGAGTTGCCGACCATCACCACGACTTTTTTGTCTTTGACAAGCTTTGCCGCGACCTGCGCAGCCTGCTCCGGTTTCCAGCCGTCGTCTTCGATTGAATAAGCGATCGGCCTGCCGTTGATACCGCCGTTCTTGTTGACGCATTTGAAATAAGCGTCCGCAGCCTGCGCAGGCGAACTGAAATCGGCCGGGCCGGTCTTGCCGACGATCGCACCAATCTCAATCGGTTGGCCGGTGGCGACCTTGCCGTTGTTAAGTCCGCATTTCGGCGCATCCGCCGCCGAGGCCGGCGCGATCGCCAGCGTCGATGCAAGCCCGGTAACAGCCAAGGCAAGCAACACGGTAATTGTCCGTTGCATTGAAACTCTCCCCTCCCTTTTGAACGCACATTGTTGTGCGCGAGCACGATTCGACCGTGGTACGTGCCTATACGTTTGAAGTGTATCACCGGCTTTCGCCCGAGCGAAGCACGGAATGCAACGTCGTCGATTAAACGACAAACAAACGCAGACGCCCGTGTCGCTTCCAAAGAAAGAGATCGCGTGATCCAGCCGACGCTAAGAAAGTACCAGCTGGCACGGAAAAGTACCGGAGGTTGCCAAACTAGGAGGCAGTTGTTCGATTTGCGAACGCCAACAAAACCGGAAGCGCCAAAGTCACTCCGCCGATGCTGAAGCGTGAACGACCGCTTTGAGCATCCCGGTCCGCTCGTGGCAACTCAGATACTCGAAGAATTGGTCAGCGGCAGGAGCTACAGTCACTTCGTGATAAAGGCGGAGCTTCGCGGCTGGTCCCAAAGACGAAAGGTACTTCATTGCCGCACCGAAAATGCTGACGTGGGTCGGATGCGACTCGGCCCAGCGCTCAAGCGCAGCGAGACTCGTCCACCAGCTCATGCCGTAGCTCTTTTCGGTCGGACGCCCGCTTTGATCGAGAACCGTCATGTAACGGTTGGCGAAGCACCCAATCGCCAGGCCGTCGTCGCGCAAGAATTCCATCCCGGCCCGGAGAACCGGTTCAACATCGTCGAGATACATCCGGCGCTCGGCGGCGTCGGTATCGCTCCAATCCTGGCCCGAGCGGATCAGGCAGATATTCTCGTGCGGCCTGACCCGCACCCGGGCGCCGTCGCGAACCAGCCCCGGTACGCCGGCCGGCGCCAGCGCGCTGATCTGCGAAGCCGGAATGCGATCACGCATGCCGCCCCAATAGGCATGCTCCATTATCTCGCCGCTCATATCGTCGGCGAGCATCGCCACGCCCTCGGGACGGCCCAGGGATGAAAACAATGTTTCGTAATTATCGACCGACGGACTCAGCACTTCGATAAAGGTGCCTAGTCCGGCACGACCATGCCTGCCACCGGTCCACTTCTCGCGCACCGCCGGAAACCAGGCGTCGAACACGGTCCGCTCGTCCCAATAGGCGACGGAAACAATGTTGGAAAAGCCGGCTTCGTCCACGTAAGCGGCGCGGTCCCAATGTTTGGGGCCGTTGGCAGCAGTGAATGCTTCCACGATTTCAGCAAGTGCCTCGCTTGCCGCCGGCGGCGCTGTGCCAGCGTGCTGGACTCCGAAATACGCCATCACCACCTGCGCGACCGCAGAACGATGACGCGCGACGAAGGACGGATAAGGCGGCTTGTAGTCTTCCGGTACGCGCCGATGGCGGGTCCGCGTTACCTGAAGATGTCCCGGGATCGCGGATTCCATAGCCCGGTTACTCGGCCGCCGCCTGCGCATGGGAGAAAGCGGCGAGAGTCGGCGATTTGGGCACGGATTTGCCGCCACCAACCGTCTCCGCCTCCTGGTCGACCGGCAGCGCAAGTGTCTCCACCCGATTCCCGGGACGATTGTTGAACAACAGACGCGTCACGTCCGGGCGGGCGTAGTGCCCCGCCGGATCGGCGGCCGCCTTCGCGACCGAAATCATGCCGAGGTCGATATCCGCGTAAAGAAGGCCCTCCTGGTCGGGCGGCAGCGGCTTGGCGAGCGGCGCGCCGTCTGGACCGTAGATCACGGCGAAGCCGCCGCCGACGTGCAGGAACTGATGCTTCTCGGGCGAGTCACACAATTCATCGATCATCGCTTGGGAAACCGTCGCGCATGGCGCAATCACAAAGCACGAGCCTTCGACCGCGTAGATCTTGCTCGCGGCGTTGTTGACCTCGGCGCCCAGCGCATGTGCAAACGGGTCGTAGAGCGAAAAGCTCGGCCACGCCGCGATATGAACTTGCTCGTTCTGGGCGTACATCGCGTACTTCGACAGCGGCTGCAGGTGCTCCCAGCAGCACAGTGCGCCGACCCGGCCGATCTCAAGTTCATGGACCGCAAGGTGCGAGCCGTCGCCTTCGCCGAACACCGTCCGCTCGGCGTGAGTAGGCTTGAGCTTGCGTCGTGTCGCGACCGTCTCGCCGTCGGGTCCGATAATCCATTGGGCGATGTAAAGACTGCCGCCGTCGCGTTCCGAGAGTCCAAGCGCGACAAACATTTTGTTGCGTTTGGCAGCCGCACGCAGCCGGTCGGCTTCCGGGGTGCCATACTTCAGCGAATTGTCGAAATAGCGCGAGACGAACCCGCGCATGATCGCCCAGGCCGGAGCACCGAGCCAGATCCACCACGGATAGCCGGGGATAAACGTCTCGGGAAACGCGATGAGGCGGGCACCGGCGGCGCCGGCTTCATCGATCAAGCGCTCCGCCTTTTCGACCGACGCATCGAGGTCAAGAAAAGCCGGAGCCGTCTGAACGGCGGCCACTTTAAATTTCGGATGTGCTGTCGCCATGTTCCGCTCCTTTGGGACGACTGACCCAGGCGCGTATGGGCGCACCATGGCCAGCGGCGCAAACTACGGCGCCGCGCTTCAACGCTCTTGGCTGGGCGCGCAATAAAAATGGGCTGGCGGCGCAGTCGCAACGACAGGTGTTTCGCGGCGCCGGGACGGCGTGTTAGGTTGCGCCGCCGGGCTGCTCGCAGGAACGGGTGCGGTCCATGAAAACCGTCCTGACTACGACCGAGATCCTTGAGCGCAAGCGCGCTCAATACTGGCAAGACGCGGTCTGCGACACGTTCGTCGAACTGGACTGCGAAGTCCGCGCCAAGCGGCCGTTTTTCGGCGAGCTTGCGACCACACAGTGCGACGGCTTGCATTTCTCCAACGTCCGATCCGAGGGGCAGATCGTCAAGCGCACGCGCACACGGATCCGCCGCGCCCGCGAAGAGGTCATGCTGATCAGCCTGCAGGTGAGCGGCGTGGGTTTGGTTGCGCAGGACGGCCGCGAAGCGAGACTCGAGCCCGGAGATTTTGCCTGCTACGACAGCACGCGGCCTTATACGCTGCGCTTCAACGCCGAGTTCGAGCAGCTTGTCCTGCATATGCCGCGCGACGCGATAGTCAGGTGGATCGGCCGCACTGAAACTTGGACGGCGCGGCGGGTCGAGGCCGGAAGCCCGGTCGGCTCGCTGGTGCTGCCGTTCGTACGCCGGACCGCCGCAATTGTGTCGGACGTGGCGCCGGCGACCGCGAGCCGGCTCTCGGAGACCTGTCTGTCCTTGCTAACGGCCGCTCTTGGGGAGCAGCTGGGCGGCAGGATTGACGGTCAAACCTCGGCGAGGACGGCGCTGATGTTCCGGGCCAAGGCCATCATCGAGAGCAACCTGCACGATCATGCCCTCAACACCGAAAAGGTTGCGGCTCTTCTATGCATTTCACCGCGCTATCTGCAGGATCTGTTCCATGCCGAGCAAACAACCGTGAGCGATTGGATTTGGCGGCGACGGCTGGAGAAGAGCCGGCGGGATTTGACCGATCCGCTGAGGGCCTCGGACAGCATCGCGCAAATCGCGCTCGCCTGTGGCTTCGCCGACTTTGGTCACTTCAGCCGGCGCTACAAAGAAGCCTTTGGCGTCCCGCCGCGCGAGTACCGCGCAGCGCTGCGCGTCTCGTTGCGGACGAGCGGCGAGGAGACCCCGTAGCCGAACCGGGACAGCAGGCGCTCGTGCAATAAAAATCCGAACGGCTTTCACGCAACTCGCGCAATGATGCTATCGTTTCGCAAGAAACGGATAAGCGTGGGAGGTGAAAAGTGAAAGCAGCTAAATTGTTCGACGTCAGCGGCCTGGCGACCATCGTGACCGGCGCGGCGAGCGGCATCGGTCTCGCCTATGCGGAGGCCATGGCCGACAACGGCGCCCGGGTAACGCTGTTCGATCGGGATGCGCCGTCGCTTGATGCGGCAGTGCGGCGGCTCGCGCAACGAGGCGGTGACGTGCGTGGCCAGGTTCTCGATGTCACCGATCGGCCGGCGCTGCGGGCGGCCGTCGATGCGGCGGCCAGCCACTACGGCAAGCTCGATGTCGCCTTCGCCAATGTCGGCATCGATTCGCCACCGGGCTTTCTCGGCATGACCGGCGAGCGCGTCCCCGACGGCGCATTCGAAAATGTTTCGGACGAACGCTGGGACCAGGTGATGGCAACGAACCTCACCTCGATCTACTCAACGATCAAAGCCAGCATCCCGCATATGAAAAAGAACGCCAACGGCGGGCGCATTATCGTCACCACATCGGTGGCCGCCATCCGCGGCGAAGCGATCGTCGGCATGCCCTACATGCCGGCAAAGGCGGGCGCTGCGCATGTGGTGCGGCAGGCCGCGCTTGAACTCGCCAAGTACAACATCCTCGTCAACGCCATCGCTCCCGGGCCGTTCGTCACCAATATCGCAGGAGGACATATGCGGGACCCGACGACGGTCGCAGCTTTCGCGCGCTTCGTCCCGCTGCACCGCATCGCCTCGACCGATGAAATCCAGGGCCTGGCGCTGTTCCTTGCTTCGCCGGCCGCGAGTTATGTGACCGGATCGCAAATGGTCATCGACGGCGGCGTGTTGCTCGGCATGGCCGACTAGTCCAGCCGGCCAACAGAACCGCTCCGACCTTAAGCGGCGTTCAAGTGTGCTTCGAGGAATGTGCCAGCACTTCGGATCGCATCACGTCCCTCGCTCAGCATGAAGCCGAACAGATGCCAGACATGCGGCATGTTCGGCCAGACTTCGAGTCGGGTCGAAACATCGGCGGCGCCGGCGCGCGCCGCGAGCCGCGTCGCGTCATCAAGCAGGATTTCGGCTGAGCCCACCTGAACGAGTAGCGGCGCTAACCCGGAAAGATTGGCGTTGAGCGGCGCGAGCTGTCCGCCGCGCCCATCACCCGCGGTGTCGCCGCGATACGAGCGGCCGGCGTGCAGCAGTTCATCCCTGGTCAGTGCCAGATCAGAAGCCGCCTTCGTCTTCATCGACGCACCGGAGCATTCGAGGTCGAGCCATGGCGAGATTGAGAGGCCCGCAGCCGGCAACGGCAGGCCGGAATCGCGAACCGCCATCATCACCGTGACGACGAGACCGCCGCCCGCTGAATTGCCGGCGAACACAATGGACTTGGCAGAGACGCTGCGATCGAGGAGCGATCGATAGGCGGCAACGGCATCGTCGACCGCCGCCGGGAACGGGTGCTCCGGCGCCAACCGATAGTCGATCGCGAGCGCCCGCGCCTTCGTGGCGCGGCCGAGTTCGCCGACCAACGACCGATAACCGTTGGCCGAGCCCGCGACATAGCCGCCGCCGTGGAGATAAAGCAGCACGCGATCCTGCCGCGCCTCCGGCGCGTCGATCCAGAGGCCCGGCACGCCGCCGGCGCTCGCAGCTTCGATCTTAAGGTCCGGACTGACCGGCACATTCGCCAGCAGGGCTTCGAAATCGGCGCGCGCTTGTGCTGGCGGCGCAGCCAAATCCGGACCGCCCTCGCCCATCATACTGATGAGGGCTGCCAATTCTTGAGTGCTCATGATTGCGTTTCTCCTCCGCGCCATGACGGCGAGTGTAGCTGGCGGGCACATCGGTCGCCGGCCTGGAATGCGTCGCTTCTGCCGGTGCCCCCTGATGGGGCCCTTTGTCAGTTCAATGGAATGTACCCTGGCTAGGCGTGGCCTGACCAAGCAAATTAGGCTATGAATTGATCATGAAGCTAAATGGGGGCCATTCGTGAGACGCAAATTTACCTTTATCCTCGCCGCCTCAATGGTCACGACATGGTCTGCGATGGCGGCGCCGGATGAAAAATTCATCACTCTGACGATAAGCAACTCGGCGAAGGTTCCAATTCAGATTTTAGTACGAGATTTAATTAGTGGTAAGACCGACGAGCAAAACGCAGTCGTGGCACCGGGCAAAAGTACCTCGTCTAAAGCGAAGCTTGACCCGAAAGGCATTGTCGACTTCTTCGTAAATGTCCGCTTCGTGGACGAAAAGAAGGGTTCGTCTTATCGCTGCGTGGCCTTTAGGGCACCGGTAGGGGACAAGGGACTGAAATACAATGTAAACGAGTCATTCGGCAAATCTGTAGGTGGCTCGGGCGTCGGCTGCAGGCCCTGATCGCGAGCTGTTCGTCAATCCGAATTCGGCTAGCGAGAACGAGCTCGCGGCTTTGGCCGAAGGATAGCCCGCAACTCGCGTGGCGACACAAACGCATCCCGGTAAACCAATTGCTTCCTGGCAATGCGTACTGCCAGCGGCAGTACTCGCGAGGCTCTGCTTTACACCCGCGCGATCACCGCTACCGGTCCGCCGCCCGGCGGTCCTTGATGCTCGGCCCCGCCGGAAACGTAGACCGCGCCGGTACCGGATAATCCGCCGATCAAGCCGCCGACCGCGGCGCGGGCGTGACGCGTCGAGCCGACATCGGAATCGTCGAGCATGGTGTGGCGGAAACCGCGCACCATGCCATCGGGCGACGCTTCCGCTTTGGCGAAAATGTTGACGAGTTCGATCCGGCGCCCGTTCGTCAGCCAGGCCGAGTCCAACGCTCTTGAGCGCTTCCGTCACCGCGGAAAGATCGATCGCGTCGCGCATCAGCGCATGACCGATCACGAACGGACTCGTCGCCGCGCGGGAATTGCCCATGACGATCACGACGTTGTGCATCAGCTCGATGCCGGCGGAAGCGGAGGCGACCGACGAATACAGTTCCCAGTTCTTCAGAACTTCGGTCTCTTCAAATTCCTTGATCTCGCCGAGCGCCCGCGCCACGCCGAGCGCCGAAGCACCGCGCGAATAGCCCATCGAAGTGTAAGCGCTGGTGGTCACCGTCTTGTGTCCGCGATGCAACGCCGCCTCGACGCGTTCGGAGGTCAGCAACGGACATTTGACCTGGACGAAGTGCACGTCACGCACGTCGTCGATACCGGCATCTTTCATCGCCTCGTGGACGGAT
This sequence comes from uncultured Alphaproteobacteria bacterium, assembly GCA_963791955.1. Classification (GTDB taxonomy): domain Bacteria; phylum Pseudomonadota; class Alphaproteobacteria; order Rhizobiales; family Xanthobacteraceae; genus BOG-931. Next base: position 451,378 of record CAWBUO010000005.1, on the reverse strand, counting down.
TTCACCGTCTCGTCGATCTGAACCTTTCGTCCGATCTCCTCCGGCAAGAAGTCGCGGGTGTGCGCGATGCCGATGCTGAAGCGCTTGTCGCCCTGACCACCGTTTGGCGCGTCGGTTACAGTGCGCGTGAACACGGTCAAATGCGGCGAGAGCACTCCTTCGGTGCCTCCAGACATGACAAACGCGATCCTGTTTTCGACCGCGCGCGGGGTGAGCTCCAGATGCGGCGACAGCGCCGCACACAACGCCGCCATGGCGTATTCACGGGTGAAATCGTTCACCCCGCCATTGCCTTCGGTCTTGCCGAGCACGGCGAGGATCGACGCGGGCGCAATCTTTCCCGCTTCAATCAACCGCATGAGGCCCGAGACGTCGCCCGGACCTTTGGTCGGAATGCGCACCACATCAACAGAGATCACACGACTATTCATTCTGCTTCACCGCTCGACCAAAAGATCAGTCTGCGCTCGGTTCAATCGATCGCCTAACAACATCGCTATACCGGCAAAAGCCGTACCAAAGATAGCGGAAAACAGGCCGCGGTTTTGCGGAGTGCCGAGGAAATAATGATCAGATCGCCGGGGCCCTGGCTGGCGCCGACAAACCGCCGACGATGGAGCCAACCACGGCAAGCGAAGACGAAATATTCGGCGCCGAGAGTGGACGCGGCAGAGACCGCGACCGCGTCATCTCTGGGAAGCAAGGCACGCCGCACTCAATCCTGTGCGATGATCTCGCGCTCGCCGCGATGCTGGGTGGGCGTCTCTGACGGCACCCCGGTGCGACGCCGCAGCAGGATCGAAGGCCGCCGGCGTGCGATGGCGCTGCGCCGGCGGCGGCGCCAGGTCGGGGCTTCGATGCGCACCGCGCCAAGACGTGCGAACGGTTCGCGCACGCAGCCGTCGGGCTCAACGATGAGGAGCGGCAGACCAAGCACGCGACCCCAAGACTGCCATTCGGCCACGATGTCGTCACCTGTGCTCGACGAAAACAGCGGCAGCGACAACGCGGGGTCGCCGTGCTCGAGCACGACGGCGATCGAGGTCGGCGGCCCGTTTGCTGCGCCGGTCAGGCGGATGGCTACGCCGCGAAATGCCGCGACCGGCAGATTCAGCGCCATGCGCATGCCGCGCACCGAGCGCCGCACGACGACGCGTTCGCGATGCAGATCGATGACGCGCCGGCGCCCGTCGGCCGCTTCATCTGCGGCTTCGAAGCGCACGGGCAAAGAGAAGGGGTCGAGCCGCAACGTGCGGCTCGACCAGGCAGCGAACCTGCCGGCTTCCATTTTGACGCCCCGAAAACTCGGCTCCCGCCGGGCTGTTGCCGCCCGGTCGCCGCTACGTTGCCACGGCGCGGTCGTCATCGGCTTAAGAACACTGGTTAATCGCGCGTATCGCCCCGGCCAAAGGTCTCCCATGATTGACGAGCGGTTGCCGCGGCGCATGCAATTTGCCGTTTCAGCACCGCACGACGAGCCTCGGCGCGGGTTGAATAGCCCGGTGGTGGCCCACATCTCCGCCTTGTGTTCCCCAGTCACCACGCATAAACCAATCGTGCTAGTTCCATGACTTCACTCCTTGATCAATCCGACCTCACCGATCTCGCCGAACGTCTCGTGAGCGCCGCCCGGCGTGCCGGGGCCGATCAGGCCGACGCCATTGCGGTTCGCTCGGTGTCGCTTTCGGTCGACGTGCGCGACGGCGACGTTGAGGAATCACAGCGCTCCGAAGGCGACGACCTCGGGCTGCGCGTCATTGTTGGCCACAAGCAGGCGGTGGTTTCGACCAACGATCTCAAGGGCGACGGCTTCGACGCGCTGGCCGAGCGTGCAGTCGCGATGGCGCGGGCCGCGCCCGATGACCGTTTCGCCGGATTGGGCGATCAATCGCTGCTGGCGACCAGGTTGCCTGACCTCGACCTTCTCGATCCGGAAATGCCGGACGTCGAAGTGCTCGAAACCCGCGCCCGCGAGGCGGAAGCGGCCGGGCTCGCCGTCGCCGGCGTAACCAAATCGGGCGGCTCCTCGGCATCGGCCGGGATCGGCGGCCTGGTGCTGGTGACAAGCCACGGCTTCCACGGCGCCACCATCGGGTCGCGCCACGGCGTCGCCATGACCGCGATTGCCGGCGAAGGCACCGGCATGGAGCGCGACTACGATTTTTCCTCGACGCTGCACGCCTCGGATCTGGAATCCTCCAAGGCGATCGGACGCCACGCCGGCGAGCGTGCGGTCAAGCGTCTCAACCCGCGCAAGGTCGCCACCCGCCGGGTGCCGGTGGTGTTCGATTCCAGGATTTCAGGTTCGCTGGTCGGCCATCTCGCCAGTGCCGCCAACGGCAGCTCTGTTGCACGCAAGACCAGTTTTCTGCGGGAAAAACTCGGCGCCAAGATTTTTGCGTCCGGCATCGACATCATCGACGACCCGCTGCGGCCTCGCGGCCTGCGCTCGCGGCCGTTCGACGCCGAAGGCATCGCCGGGCGGAGCCGCAAGCTGGTGGAAGACGGTGTGCTCAAAACCTGGCTGCTCGACAGTGCGACCGCACGCGAGCTTGATCTGCAAACCACCGGCCACGCGCAACGCGGCGTTTCTTCCACGCCCTCGCCTGGCGCCAGCAATCTGCATCTCGCACCCGGAGACAAAAGCCCGGACGAACTGATCGCCGACATCAAAGACGGGTTCTATATCACCGACATGATTGGAATGGGCGTCAATCTGGTGACCGGCGACTACAGCCGCGGCGCGTCGGGCTTCTGGATCGAGAACGGCGAATGCACCTATGCGGTGAGCGAAGTCACCATCGCCGGACACCTGTTCGAGATATTCGCCAGCATAACGCCGGCGAACGATCTGGTTTTTCGCTACGGCACCAACGCGCCGACAGTGCGCGTCGAAGGCATGACCGTTGCCGGCCAGTGAGGCCGTCGACCTTACAGAAATAGCCGCGCGGCTTGCCGCGTGTGTGCGCGAAGCCGGCTTGCTCGCCCGCTCAATGTTCGGAACGCCCGTCAGGAACTGGACCAAGGGTGAGTCTTCGCCGGTCAGTGAGGCCGACATCGCCGTCGACCGATTGTTGCATGAACGGCTGACCGGTGAGGGATCGGACTTCGGCTGGCTGTCGGAAGAAAGCCTCGACGATCCAGCCCGGCTCGCCTCGCGCTACGTTTGGATCGTCGATCCGATCGACGGCACCCGCGCTTATCTGGCAAGCCAGCCAGATTGGGCGGTATCAGCGGCACTCGTTGAGAATGGCCGGCCGATTCTCGCGTGCCTCTACGCGCCGGTCACGGACGAGTTCTTCATGGCAACCGTCGGCAAAGGCGCCACGCGCAACAATGCCCCGATCACCGCCACCCCCGGCACGTCACTGACGCACGCGCGCGTCGCCGGTCCAAAGAGTTTTCTTGAACGGCTCGCGAAATCGGCCCCGCCCTTCACCGTCGTGCCGCGCACACGCTCGCTCGCACTGCGGCTGGCCCGCGTGGCGCAAGGCGATTACGACGTCGCCATTGCCGGCGTCGACAGTCATGACTGGGACCTTGCGGCGGCTGATCTTTTGGTGCACGAAGCTGGCGGGGCGCTAACCGCCATCGGGGGCGGAACTGTCATTTATAATCGTCCGGTGTTGCAGCACGGGATGCTGGTCGCGGCCGGTCGGGACAGGCATGCGGCGCTTATCGAACTTTTTAGGGATGAACGCCTGGCGTCTTCATGAATCGCGAATCGCGCGGATCGATAACCATGCCGGACATCCCCAAACCGCCTTCCAAGCAATTGCTGCACCTCGTTTTCGGCGGCGAGCTGAACAACGTAGCGAGCACGGAATTCAAAAATCTCGACAAGCTCGACATTGTCGGCGTCTATCCGAATTACGCCACCGCTTATGCGGCGTGGAAGGCCAAAGCGCAGGGCACGGTCGACAATGCCCAGATGCGCTATTTCATCGTCCACCTCCACCGGCTGCTCGATCCGGGAACCGAAGTGTCGTAGCGTTGGGAGGACGCATGTTGGGACAACGCCTCGGCTGGTCACGATGGGATCGGCCGGACCGGACAGGCATTGCGCTTGCCGGCCGCCCCGATGCCGGGGTCTGAGCGTGCGTGTCCGCTTGCCGTTGGCGTTGCGAGTCTATCGACTTGTGTCCGTCGCAGCGGCACCGGCGGTCGCGGCGCGGTTGTTGGCGTGGCGCTTAAAGCGCGGCAAGGAAAATCCGGCGCGGCTGTCCGAGCGCTACGGTGTGACCAACCTGCCGCGTCCTGACGGCCCTTTGATCTGGCTGCACGGCGCCAGCGTCGGCGAAATGCTTGCGGTGATTCCTCTGATCCAGCGCATCCGCGCCATGAACTTCGCTGTGCTTGTCACCTCAGGAACTGTCACCTCTGCGGCACTCGCCGAACAGCGCCTGCCGCCGGGCACGGTGCACCAGTTCATCCCGCTCGACGCACCGCGATTTGTCGGCCGATTTCTCGATCACTGGCAGCCCGACCTGGCACTGTTCGTTGAATCCGACCTGTGGCCGAATCTGATTTTGACCTGCGCCGAACGCGCCATCCCGATGATCCTGGTTAATGGCCGCGTATCGGAGCGCTCCTTCAACCGCTGGCGCCGCGTGCCCGGCGTGATCGGGGCGCTGCTCGGCTGTTTCGATCTGTGTTTGACCCAATCCGCCGCCGACACGCAGCGCTACGCGCAACTCGGCGCGCCCCGCATCAGCAGCAGCGGCAATCTCAAGCTTGATGTACCCGCGCCGCCGGCCGATCAAACAATGTTGCGGAAACTTAAATCGATCATCGGAACACGCCCCGTCATCGCCGCCGCATCCACTCATGCCGGCGAAGAAGCAGCCATTATCGCCGCGCATCAGCGGCTGCGCGTCAAAAGTCCGTCGTTGCTGACAGTGATCGCGCCGCGACATCCGGACCGCGGTTCCGGCATTGTCGAGAGCGCAAAAGCGGCCGGCCTTGCGGTGGCGGTTCGCTCGCGCGGCGATCTGCCGAACGCCGATGTCGACATCTTCGTCGCCGACACGCTCGGTGAACTCGGTCTAATCTATCGGCTGGCGCCGATCGTGTTCATGGGCGGCTCGCTCGCCAGCCACGGCGGGCAGAACCCGATCGAGGCTATCCGCCTGGGCGCCGCGGTTGTTCATGGTCCGAACGTCTGGAACTTCGACGAGATTTACGCCACGCTTGACGCCGCGCATGGAGCCGAACGCATCGTCGATGAGGAAGCGCTGACGGCATGCCTCGCCGACTGGCTCGCGCATCCTGCGACGCGAAAGGCGGTAGCCGATGCAGCGCTGGTCACGGTCGGGAAACTCAGTGGTGCACTTGAACGAACGCTTGCCGCGCTCGAGCCCTATCTCATGCAGCTTCAGCTCGAGCAGCGGGCGTCTTAAGCCTGGCTGATCTGAAAGCCATGTGGCGCCAAGCTTTATCAGGATCTTGCTGGAATGCGTGAGCCGGCGTTTTGGTGGCGGCCGGGGGCCGGGGCGTTACTCAATCCGCTCGGCGCCGTCTATGGTGCCATCGCAGCGCAGCGCCTGCAGTCGCCGGGACGAAGTGCCGGCGTTCCAGTCATTTGCCTCGGCAACCTGACGGTCGGCGGGTCAGGCAAGACGCCAGCAGCACTCGCAGTCGGACGGCTCCTTCTTGCCGCTCATCAGCAGCCGTTTTTTTTGACGCGCGGCTATGGCGGGCGACTGGCAGGGCCCGTGCGCGTCGATCCCGCGATCCATTCAGCCGCCGCGGTCGGCGATGAGCCGCTGCTCCTCGCCCGGCTGGCACCGACCATCGTCGCGCGCGACCGCCTGGAGGGGGCGAAAGCCGCGCGGCGAGAGGGAGCGACCGTCATTGTGATGGATGACGGGTTTCAGAATCCGGCACTGAGGAAAGAGCTTTCGATCCTGCTGGTCGATAGCCGCCGCGGCATCGGCAACGGACGGATTTTTCCAGCGGGTCCACTGCGGGCGCCGCTGAACGTGCAGATTGCGCGCGCTCAGGCAATTGTTGTTGTTGGTTCCGATTCTGTTCCTACCGCGGTGGTGCAGTGCGCATCGCGGCACAAAGCCGCGCTATTCCACGGTCGCGTCGAACCGGATCGCAACACGCTGGCGGCGTTTCGCGGACGCAAGGTGTTGGCCTTCGCCGGCATCGCCGATCCGGAAAAATTTTTTACGACCCTCGCCGAAGGTGGCGTTGCGATTGGCGGACGCGTCAGCTTTCCAGATCATCATCGCTACTCGGCCGCACAGGCGCAGGCCCTGATCGTCCGCGCCCATTCTGAAAACCTGACGCTCGTAACCACCGAAAAAGATATTGTGCGGCTCACCGGCGACCCGTACCTCACCGAGCTTGCGGCTCGCGTAAGCGCTTTACCGGTCCGGCTGGTCATCCACGAGCAGGAGCAATTTCAGCACATGGTGTTGGAGGTTTTGAAGCGGCGCGAGACCGGCTTATGACTTGTGCGCATAGACGGCACTGTGTCGCTGCAGCACTGCCTCAGGTGTGGCGTAGGCTTCCTGCAAATCGACGCTCCAATACCTGAGCTCCTCAAGCGGAATAGCAGCGCCGGTCACGGCGCAGCGCACAAACGCCCCCGGCCGCACGACGCGGAAATCGCCGTCCAGATATTTAACCTCGGCCTCACCGGGCGTGGGGGATGAACGATCGGTGCGATTAAGCAAATGAACCTCCGCGGGACGGCCTATCCGCGGCCGGCACAACCGAAAACATAATCATTCCGCCGGTCCAACGAAACCCACCTGCTTTCAAATGCCGGCGCGAGCCTCAGCTCACGTGGCCAAAACGCTATGCCGCGCACACCTGACGGCCTGCGCGGCATAATCGCACAGCAACCTCCTCACGCGCCGGATGCCGGGTTACCAGCCGCACCGGGCCGGATGCCAACGACACCAGCCGCCACGCCAGCCCGGGGCATATCCGTAATAACGCCGGTAGCCCCAGACGCGATGCCCGCAACGCCAGCCGCACCACGCCTTGATGACGTTACTTGACAAGGCATTGCTCGAAACACCGGCCGGCAGCGGCGCCATTGGCGCTGCTTGTGAGACGCCAGAAACACCAGCGGCCAAAAAACTCGCGACTGCAATCGCACACGCCGTTCGAAGCATACTCGCCTCCTTGGAGTAAATTAGTTCATCAAACACTTAATGCGGGTTGCATGAGGCCAGTTCCGTAGCGAGTAAACATTTTGCGGCGGCGAGCAAAAATTGTATTTAAGAATTGTAGCAGGGAGCTGAACAAATAGTCAGCTTGATGAACTGAGGTCAGCCCGGTTCACACCATCGAGCCAAGCGGTCAGCTGAAAAGATTTCCCTGACCGGGATCATCGTCACGACGTCGGCGCCGCCGCGGCGGTTCGGGGCGCGGGGCGGTGACCGTCTGCACGACTTCGGCGCGAGCGCCGACGCGCCCGTCGGAAAATTCGACGTCGATCTGCATGCCTGTTGAAACTGCCGCAGCGGTGCGCAGTGGCCGCCCGGCGCGGTCGCGCACCAGCGCAAACCCCCGCGCCAAAACGCCGCGATACGACAACGCCGCAAGCAATTGGGCATCGCGTTCGCACCGTGCCCAGCGCGCATCGAGGAGAGTGTCCACGGCTCGCCCGGCACGTTCGGCCAGGGCGCCAACGCGCTCGCCTTCACGCGCGATGCGCATGCGATGCGCCGTAACATTCGCCGCGACGCTCGCCCGCAGGCGCAGCGCAGCGCCGGCATAGCGGTCGCGCCGTCGCTCCACCTGCATGCGTAGCAGATGCGCGCTCAGGCGCCCGCCGATGCGGGAGAAGCTCACCCGATGGATGTGCGCGTTGGCGCGCAGAGCGCGTACCAGCCCGGCGGCGGCATGATCGAGACGTTGGCGCGGAACCGCCAATACCTCATCGGCATCCGGCAGCGCGCGGGCGGCCGATCGCACCGCGCTGCGCCGGCCTTCCTGATTGCGCAGCCACGCCGTCAGCGCGCGGCGTTCCAGATTCTCGATGTCGACGATAAGCTCCGCCCGCACCGGCACCGCCATTTCAGCCGCGGCGGTCGGTGTCGGGGCCCGGCGGTCGGCCGCGAAGTCGATCAGCGTGACGTCAGTCTCGTGGCCAACCGCCGAGATCAGCGGAATGAAGCTTGCCGCCGCCGCGCGCACGACGATTTCTTCGTTGAATGACCACAAATCTTCCAGCGAACCGCCGCCGCGCGCGACAATGATCAGATCGGGCCGCGGCGTCGGCCCTCGTTCCGACAGTGCATTGAACCCGGCAATGGCGGCAGCGACCTCGGCGGCGGAGCCATCGCCCTGCACTTTCACCGGCCAGACCAGCACCCGGCGCGGGAAGCGATCAGCGAGCCGATGCAGAATGTCGCGAATGACCGCGCCGCTCGGCGAGGTGATGACACCAATCACCGCCGGCAAATACGGCAACAGCTGCTTGCGCGCTTCGTCGAACAATCCCTCTGCCGTCAACCGCCGCTTGCGCTCTTCAAGGAGCGCCATCAGCGCACCGAGGCCGGCCGGCTCCAATGTCTCGACCACGATCTGGTATTGCGAGCGGCCCGGATAGGTGGTGAGCCGCCCCGTGATCACCACCTCAAGACCGGCCTCAAGCTTGAGCTTGATCCGCGCCGCGGTGGTGCGCCAGATCACGCCGGCGATGGAGGCGCGATCGTCCTTGAGATCGAAATAAACGTGGCCGTTGCCGTGATAGCTGACTTTGCCAAGTTCGCCGCGCACGCGCACGTAGCCGTAGGACTCCTCGATCGTGCGCTTGAGCGCCGCCGAAAGCTCGGAGACGGTCAGTTCCGGCAGATTGAGTTGTGGTTCGTTCATTGCGGCTGTTAGTGCTGCGCGATGCTCGCGGGGTCAAGACCCGTAGAGGTGGAGCTAAAGACCCTCGGACGTTGCCTTGGACAAAGTCCGGCGTGATCTTGCGCCGATGCGCTCCCATGCTACACGGGCTGCGGCAACTTTTCTTCGGACCATGAATATTCTGCTCCTCGGCTCCGGTGGACGCGAGCATGCGCTGGCCTGGAAAATGGCGGCAAGCCCGCTTATCGACCGTCTGTTTTGCGCACCCGGTAATGCCGGAATTGCGCGCGAAGCCGAATGTGTCGCGCTCGATATTGCCGACCACGCGGCCGTAATCGGGTTTTGTCGCAACAACGGCATCGGCCTTGTCGTTGTCGGACCGGAGACGCCGCTCTGCGCCGGTATCGTCGATGATCTGGAAGCGGCCGGTATCAAAGCCTTCGGGCCAAGCCGTGCTGCCGCTCAGCTGGAAGGCTCAAAAGGCTTCACCAAAGATCTGTGCCGCGCCAACCGCATTCCAACGGCGGCGTATGAACGTTTCCGTGACGCTGCAGCGGCCAAAGCCTATGCCCGCGACCGCGGAGCGCCCATCGTCGTCAAGGCCGACGGACTTGCGGCCGGCAAGGGCGTGATCGTCGCGGAGAGTCTGGCGGAAGCAGCGGCCGCGATCGACATGATTCTGGGCGGCAGCCTCGGTGAGGCAGGCGCCGAACTGGTCATCGAGGAATTTCTTGACGGTGAAGAGGCCTCGTTCTTCGCGCTCTGCGACGGCGCGACCGCGCTCCCGCTGGCGTCAGCGCAGGATCACAAGCGCGCCTTCGATGGTGACAAGGGACCCAATACCGGCGGCATGGGTGCCTATTCGCCGGCGCCGATCGTTGACGAAGCGATGAGCGCCCGCGTTATGGACGAAATCGTGCTGCCGACGTTGCGCGCCATGCAAGCCATAGGCACGCCCTACAAGGGCGTACTTTATGCCGGTTTGATGCTGACTGCCGATGGACCAAAACTCATCGAGTACAACGTGCGCTTCGGCGATCCGGAAACCCAGGTGCTGATGCCGCGACTAATGTCGGACCTCGTCCCGGCGTTACTCGCCAGCCGCGATGGCATGCTCAAATCGATCGATCTGCGCTGGTATTCCGACGCCGCGCTCACCGTAGTGATGGCCGCACGCGGTTACCCTGGCTCATATGAAAGGGGTTCCGTCATCGAGGGCCTGGATCGTGCTACCGCCGTCAAAGGGGTGGAAATCTTCCACGCCGGCACGAAGGCGGAAGATGGCCGCATTCTCGCCAATGGCGGACGCGTCCTCAATGTCTCGGCGCTCGGCAAGAATGTCGGCGAGGCGCGCGAGCGCGCCTACGCGGCCATCTCGCGCATTCGCTGGCCGGAGGGATTCTATCGCCACGATATCGGCTGGCGCGCGATCGAGCGGGAAAACATTTGATCCCCGGCCAAAGAAGCAATTTCGCGCGACGGGTTATATACTCTGTTGTTTATGTTATATATTGGTGAAATGATGGGCGTGATCATCAAGAATCCGGCTACCGAGGCGAAAATTCGCAAGCTCGCCGAGCGAACTGGTGAAAGCCTCACCGATGCTGTCGATCAAGCCGTCGGAGAACGTCTTGAGCGATTGGGGCCAGCAAGGCGGAAGGGGCGCGTGAACCGCAAAAGGCTCGCTGAGTTACTCGCCTATTTTGACTCGCTTCCCAAGATAAACGAGCATCTGACCAACGAGGAGATCATCGGGTACGACGAGAGCGGGCTACCAACGTGATCGTCGTTGATACCTCCGTTGTTGTTGCAATCGTCAGGCGTGAAGAGGAAGAATCGATCTTCACAGAAATACTCGATCAGAGCTCTGCCGCAATTATGTCGGCCGTCTCGTACGCAGAAACTTACATGGTGGTGATCGGGCGAAGAGCGAAGATCGAAGGTAGAATCAAAGACTGTCGAATTGGTGATTGCTGCCTTGAGTATTGAAATCGTCGACGTCACGAATGATCAAGCCGGTCAAGCTATTCGTGCATTCATGGCATACGGTAAAGGTCGGCATCCCGCGGGACTAAACCTTGCCGACTGTTTTGCCTACGCTCTAGCCGAGAGCCGCGGCGCGCCACTGCTCTTTAAAGGCTACGACTTTATCAAAACCGACATCGCGGCGGCGTGGCGGCCATAAGAGCGTCGGTCGATCCCAATAGGGACGACCGCGCCGACGGGAGGAAATATCATGAGCGCCAGCGGCCGTCAGACAGCGTTCTCCGGCACGAAGGAAGTCGCCGAGCGGCTGCGCTTCGACATCGGCCCGCTTGAAACCTACCTGCGCGAGCATGTGGAAGGGTTTGCGGGCCCGATCACGCTGTCGCAGTTCAAAGGCGGCCAGTCGAATCCGACGTATCTCGTCGAGACGCCGCAACGACGTTATGTGTTGCGGCGTAAACCTCCGGGCAAGCTCTTGCCATCAGCTCACGCGGTCGATCGCGAATTCCGCGTCATCAGCGCGCTTTATCGCCAGGGCTTTCCGGTTGCCGAGCCGATCCTTTATTGCGCCGACGAAAACGTGATCGGCACGGCCTTCTTCGTCATGTCGCATGTCGAGGGCCGGGTGTTCTGGGAACCGGATATGCCCTCGTCCAATCCGGCCGAACGTACGCAGGTCTATGACGCGATGAACGCGACGATCGCACGGCTGCACAGCTTCGATCCGGCGGCGATCGGGCTGTCCGACTATGGCCGCGGCGAAAACTATGTGGCCCGGCAGATCGAGCGCTGGTCAAAACAGTACCGTGCCTCGGAGACCGGAAAGGTCGAGGACATGGAGCGGCTGATGGAATGGTTGCCGGCGCATCTGCCGCCGCCGCAGCCGCCGCGGCTCGTGCACGGCGATTACCGCCTCGACAACATGATCCTGGCACCGGATGCGCCCAGGGTTGCAGCGGTGCTCGACTGGGAGCTGTCGACGCTGGGCGACCCGCTGGCGGATTTCTCTTATCACCTGATGCAATGGCATATGCCGCAGGCGGAAGCCGGCACCGGCTCGCTGGTCGGATTTGATCTCGCCGCACTCGGCATTCCATCGCGCGCAGACTACGTCGACGCCTACGTAAAACGTACCGGCCTCGATCCGCGGCCTTATCTGCCGGTCTACTCCGCCTACAATTTCTTTCGCCTCGCGGCGATCCTGCAAGGCATCGTCGGCCGGGTTCGCGACGGCACCGCGACCGGCGCGTTTGCGGCGGCCAAGACTGACCTTGTGGGACCGCTGGCCGCCAAAGGCTGGGAATTCGCCCGCCGGGCCGGGACTTGAAACGGTCAACGCGAATGAAAACCTTCGCGCTGGCACTCGGCGGCGGCGGCGCGCGCGGGCTTGCGCATGTCGCGGTGATCGAAGCGCTCGACGACATGGGCGTGAAACCCGTGGCGATCGCCGGCACCTCGATCGGCGCACTGATCGGCGCCGCGTATGCGGCCGGCATGCACGGCAAAGACATCCGGCATCATGTCATCCGCTTCGCTCATGACCGGAGCGAAACCACGCGCCGCCTGATCGCGTCACGGGCCGGCACGCTTGCCGATTTGTTTGCCGGCGCATTCGGCCAAGCCACTCAGATCGACGCAGAAAAATTCTGCGCGCAATTTTTGCCCGAAGCCGTACCGGCCGATTTTTCCGAATTGAAAATTCCGCTCGCGGTGACGGCCACCGATCTGCATCGCCGCCAGGAAGTGCCCCTGATAGCGGGGGCCCTGCGCCCGGCGCTCGCCGCCTCCATCGCCATTCCGGGCCTGTTGCGGCCGGTCGCCATTGATGGCCGCATCCTCATCGACGGCGGCACCACCAATCCATTGCCGTTCGATCGACTGCGCGGCAGTGCCGACCGTATCGTCGCCATCGACGTATTGACCGTTCCGCCCGCGGAACGCGGCGACATCCCCGGCGCCTGGGAGAGCGTGATCGTCACGCTCAACATCATGGGCAGCGCCATCATTGCCGGGAAGCTGGCGCAGGGTCCGCCCGACCTCGTGATACGCCCGAACGTCGCAATCTTTCGCACCCTCGATTTTTATCAGGCGACCGCGATCCTGCGGGCTTCCGAGGCGGTGAAGGCAGAAGTCAAGGACCGAACTCGGCGCGCTGTTGCAACTAAGCTAGCGCCGTTCCCGGAAAAAGCGCTTCAGCAGGACCGACGTTTCAGCTTCCGCCAGCCCGCCATAGACCTCGGGGCGGTGATGGCAGGTCGGTGAAGCGAAAAACTTCACACCGTTATCCACGGCGCCACCTTTTGGGTCAGCGGCCCCGTAATAGAGGCGGCGTATCCGCGCGAACGCGACCGCGCCGGCGCACATCGTACAGGGCTCGAGCGTGACGTAGAGGTCGCAATCGGTCAGCCGCTCCGAGTTCGAGCGCCTCGGATGCCACGCGAATGGCGACGATCTCGGCGTGCGCGGTTGGGTCGTGATCCATAACGGTGCGATTACCAGCGCGCGCGACGACCGCGCCGTCGCGGACGACGACGCAGCCGACCGGGACTTCGCCGCGCTCGCCGGCGGCACGCGCTTCCTCCAGCGCCATCTCCATAAACGATGCCATCGGCGATTGCCTGTTTGATCACGGGGCGTTATTGCCGGACCCACCATGGACGACAAGGGCAAAAGCGACCAAGCGGGCGAACGGATCGCCAAGGTGATCGCCCGCGCCGGGCTTACGTCCCGCCGCGAGGCCGAGGAATGGATCGCCGCCGGGCGTGTTGCGGTCAATGGCGACGTCATCCATTCCCCCGCGCTCAATGTCACCGGACGCGATCGCGTCGTGGTCGACGGCGAGCCGCTGCCGACGCGCGAGCGGACGCGGCTCTTTCTGTATCACAAATCGCGCGGGCTCCTGACTTCGCATACCGACCCGCGAGGCCGGCCGACCATTTTCGAACATCTGCCCAAGCATCTGCCGCGACTGATCAGTGTCGGCCGGCTCGACTTCAACACCGAGGGCCTCATTCTGCTCACCAACGACGGCGCGCTGGCCCGCGTGCTGGAATTGCCGGCGACCGGTTGGCAGCGCTCCTATCGCGTGCGCGCGCATGGATCGGTGACACAGGTCAGGCTCGACGAACTGCGCGCCGGCGTGGCCATCGACGGCGTTCATTACGGCGCCATTGAAGCGGCGGTCGAACGCGTGCAGGGCTCCAACGTGTGGCTCACGTTCGCCATCCGCGAAGGCAAAAATCGCGAAGTGCGCAACGTGCTCAAGCATCTCGGCTTGGAGGTTGCGCGGCTGATCCGTGTCTCGTTTGGGCCGTTTCAGCTTGGCGAACTCGCCGAGGGCGCGGTCGAAGAGGTATCCACACGCATGCTGCGAGAGCAACTTGGCGAACGGGTGGTCGCCGCGGCGAGCGCGGATTTTTCCGGCCCGGTCGCGGCGCCACCTGCTGCGCCTTCTAGACTCGACAAAAAAGAAGAAGTTCGCGGCGACGTGCGGCAAAAAGCGATGCAGGGCAAATCGGGCTCGCATTCCTGGCGCGCGCACGAACCGGAACGGCCGGCAAAAAAGTTGCGGCGGAAATTCCACGGCGCGCGCCGCGATAAACGCGAACCGGGCGAGAAGCCCGCGCGACCAGCGCGCGCCGAAGTGCTCAGCGACCGCAAGGGACGCGCTGTCATGGTCGAACGCTTCGGCCAGCCGCGCTCTGTGGAACAACCTGCAAAAGTTTCGTCCAAGCGGGACCATCGCCGCCGCCGTGCGCCCGATCGTGCCTCAGGCGCCCGGCCGCACCGGCCGCGCACGCGCTGATGCGCGTCGTCGGCGGACGCTTGCGCGGCCGCGCGCTTGCCGGCCCGAAATCACCGGGCATCCGGCCGACCGCCGACCGGCTGCGCGAAGCGCTGTTCAACATCCTCGTTCACAGCTATGACAACCCGATTACTGGCGCACGCGTGCTCGATCTCTTCGCCGGCACCGGCGCGCTCGGCATTGAAGCGCTGTCACGCGGCGCGGCGTTCGCTCTATTCGTTGACGAAGCTGCGGAGGCTCGTGCACTCCTGCGGGAGAACACCACCGCGCTCGGTCTCGGCGGCACGTCGCGGATTTTTCGCCGCGACGCCACCAAGCTCGGCCCGGCCCATCCGGTCGCGCCGTTCTCGCTGGCGTTTCTCGATCCGCCTTACGGACGCGGACTGGCCGAAAAGGCGCTCGCTTCAGCACGCGCAGGTTCCTGGTTTGCGCCGGGCGCGCTGATTGTCGTTGAAGAGGCCAAGAAGGCGCAGTTCGCCGCACCTGAAGCTTTCACCGAACTCGACCGGCGCGATTACGACGATACCGAGTTCATCTTCCTGCGACTGTCGTAGCTCACCTTCGCCCGAACAGGCGCTCGATATCGGTGAGCTTCAATTCCACATAAGTCGGACGGCCGTGATTGCATTGACCGGAGTTCGGGGTGACTTCCATCTCGCGCAGGAGCGCATTCATTTCCTGGGCTTTTAATCTTCGCCCGGCGCGAACCGAACCGTGGCAGGCCATGGCCGCGGCGACATGCATGAGGCGGCGCTCCAACGGCAACGTCTCATCCCATTCGCCGATGTGCTCGGCGAGATCACGCAGCAGACCGCCGCCATCGATCTCGCCAAGAAGCGACGGTGTCTCGCGCAGCGCTACCGCGCCAGGGCCGAACGACTCGATGACCAAGCCGTATTGCGCAAGCTCCTCGGCGTGGGCGAGCAGCCGGTCGACGTCCGCCTCATCGAGTTCGACGACATCGGGGATGAGCAGGATTTGCCGCGCCACGCCGGTCCTGGCCATCGCAGCTTTCAGTTTCTCATAGACGATGCGCTCGTGAGCGGCGTGCTGATCGACGATGACGAGACCGTCGCGCGTTTGCGCCACGATATATGTGTCGTGCACTTGCGCGCGCGCTGCCCCTAGCGGGTGTTCCAGCGCGTCGGCCAAACCGGTTGCAGCTTCGGCGCCCAGATACGGGTCGAGGCCGGTGCCGAGATCGGCCTCTGGCGCGCCGACTTCGAATACGGCTTGCGCCGCTTCGGCAAAGCCGCTGCCGCGCGGCCCCGCCCACAACGGGCGCGAGCTTTCCCGCCGCGGACGAAAAGCCGCGATCGTGGCGGTGCCGCCGGTGGTCGCAGCACGGGTGCCGTCGCGCGCCAGCGCTGCTTTCAACGCGTGCACGATCAGGGCGCGCACGAGCCCGGCGTTGCGGAAGCGCACTTCCGACTTGGCGGGATGAACATTGACGTCGACCTCGCGCGCCGGGACCTCGACAAATAATGCGACCAGCGGATGGCGATCGCGCGGCAGATAGTCGGCGTAAGCCGCGCGCACGGCGCCAACGAGAAGCTTGTCGCGCACCGGCCGGCCGTTGACGAACAGATATTGGCCAAGCGCATTGGCGCGACTGAGCGTCGGCAGCGCGGCAATGCCTTCGACCACGACGCCCTCGCGCTCGGCCACGATCTCGACGGCATTGGCGCGAAAATCCGCGCCGAGGACATCGCCAAGCCGCGTCAGGCGGCCGGTCGGGCCGGGAAGCGCTGCGGCAAAGGTGATAGGCGAACGCTCCTCGCCGGCGATCGTGAAGGTGACATCCGGCCGGCTCATGGCAAGCCGGCGCACCACCTCGCGCACCGCCTCAGCCTCGGTGCGATCGAGCTTGAGGAATTTCAACCGCGCCGGCGTTGCGTAAAACAGATCGCGCACCTCGACACGCGTCCCCTCCCCCAGCGCCGCCGGCTTCAGCTCCGACTTTAGGCTGGCATCGACTTCGACCGACCAGCCGTTCGGCTCGGAGCGGTGGCGTGAGGTGATCGAAAGCCGCGCCACCGCGCCGATCGAGGGCAAAGCTTCACCACGGAAGCCGAGCGTACTGATCGACACGAGATCATCGTCGGCGAGTTTTGACGTGGCGTGGCGCCCTACCGAGAGCGAGAGATCGGCGCGCGTCATACCCTCGCCGTCGTCGGTGACCGCAATGAGCCGCCTGCCGCCGCCATCGGTCAACACATCGATGCGGCTGGCGCCGGCATCGAGCGCATTTTCGACCAGCTCTTTCACGACGCTCGCCGGACGCTCGACCACTTCGCCCGCGGCGATGCGGTTGACGACGGCCTCGGAAAGCTGGCGGACAGGCATCGGCGACTCGCTCTCAGGAAACCGAGTCTAACTTGAGCGCAAAACGAATGGCGGGCAACGAGTGGCTACCAACCAATCGCTGTCCGCCACAGCCTCATACCACGGCGCCTGAAAGATCCGCCGGCCTAGGTCGCCCAGCCGTGATGCACATCGAAGATGCGCGCGGCTTCGGAAACGTGGGGCAACTCGAGAACACCGGGCTCGACCAGCGCGACCCTGGTATCTTCGTAGCCCGCCTGCCAATGCTCCTGCATTGCCTGGCGGGAGAACTCGAACATCTTGCCGGCAGTTTCAAATTTGTTCGCCTGGTACTTCAGTTGCACAATCGTCGCGACTTTCACCCGCGCCTGCTCGGAGAGAAACTGCACTTCGGGGTCGTTCTGGCATTGCTCGGGGAGCTGGTCCAAAAACCGCCGCAGCGCGTGGCGGAATTTCTGCATCTTTTTGTACTGCTCCAGCGAAACATTGATACGGCTCGCACTGTGGATCTCCATGGCCCGCAGATTGGCCGAGGGGATATCCAGCGGCGCTTCCCCGCTCGCATCCCAAAGATCGACCTGGAAAACCAGCGCGGTGTGACCGCCGCGATTGTCGATCACGAACTGCATGGGCGAGTTCGAGACCACACCGCCGTCCCAATAATATTCGCCGTCGATTTCAGTCGGCGGGAAACTTGGCGGCAACGACGAGCTGGCCAGAATGTGCTCGGCCGTAATCTTGCATTCACGATTGTCAAAGTAGGCCGGCGCGCCGGTGCGCACATTGGTGGCGAGAGCGGTGAACCGCATTGGTTCCGGTTGGTCATTGATGCGGTCGAAATCCACCAGACGCGCCAGCGTGTCCTTGAGCGGCGAGATGTCGTAGTAGCTGACGGCCTCAGGATTCTCGACCGTAGAATTTATCGGCGGAAAGGGCCGCGGCGAAAAGAAACCCGGCGCGCCATGCACCATGGTGGCGAACGCGCTGATCTTGTTGGTCCAGAATCGCGCATGGCCATTGCCGTTCCAGGGCAATTCGGTGAACCACGGCAGATTGGGAATCCGCACCGGCGGCTTGGTGACGGTTTCCCAGAAATCGCGCAACCGCTCGACCCGCTTGTCGGGCGGGTTTCCCGCAATCAGGGCGCCGTTGATCGCTCCGATCGAGGTGCCGCACAGCCAATGCACATCGATCTTGGCTTCATGGATGGCTTGGTAAACGCCGGCCTGATACGCGCCAAGCGCGCCGCCGCCTTGCAAAACCAGCGCGACGCGCTCGAACGGCAGCATGCGCGTTGCACTTTTGATCATGAGTTCCGGAGAGGGGGTCTGATTCATATCGTCTCCTGCACTGTCAGCAAGTTTCAAGCACCGGCGACATTTCGTCCGCCGCTGCTTGCCATAACCCTCCCGGATTTGCGCAGATGTACACCTCTGCTTTGTTAGCTTTAACGTCCGGCCTTCGAGGCACCGTTCGTCAAACAGGCATTTCCCCAGCCTGAGGTAAGAGCAACCCATCACCAGCGCAAGCGCTCGTCGCCGCAATACAGATATTTGATCAGCGCGATGATAAAAGTTGATCGACAGGTCACAAAATAATGATTCACCTGTCGAGAATTTAAATCTGGCCGGTCGCAAAGACGCCTGACCGACTTGGCGTACAGAATGCGCTTAAAAATGAAGCGATTCGATTCAGCGCCTCATCTTTGTTCAATTACGGCTTCGTTTTGAATTAATCCAGAAAGCTACCCTCTCCCGCGCATCCGATCTCGACAGCCGAGCCAGCCGCCTAAGCGTTTACTCGAACGACGGCTTGGCCCGGCGGAGCTTGAGCCCGGCTTTATGCTTCTTGCTTTCGATGCGGCGTTCGCGTGACGCCTTGGTCGGCTTGGTCGGCCGGCGCGTCCGCGGCACGACCGCTGCACGGCGGATGAGTGCGACAAGGCGGTCGAGCGCATCCTGGCGATTGCGCCCCTGCGTGCGATGACTTTGTGCCGTGATTACCAGCACGCCATCACGGGTGAGGCGGGCGCCGGCAAGCTGCTCAAGCCGTGCCCTTACCTCCGCCGTCAGCGATGGCGATCCCCGCGCGTCAAAGCGAAGCTGCACGGCGGTCGAGAGTTTGTTGACGTTCTGCCCGCCCGGCCCAGAAGCACGTACGAAGCTTTCCTGGATCTCGCGTTCGTCGATGCTGATATGGGCGGTGACGCGGATCATGGCGGGGTCAGCAAAATATCCTCCCCGCTCAACCGCTGAGCAACGGAGCAATTAATCGGCGGCGGTCGAAACGACACCTTCCGGACGGCCGGCCACGGTGACGAGCAGCCCGCCGTCGAGCAGCCGCTTGGCCACGCGCCGAGCGTCCTCGAGCGTCACCGCGTTGATCATCTCCGGCCGGCGGGAGAAATAGTCGATGCCAAGACCGTCGCGCTGCAATTGCACCAGCAGCGCCGCGATCTTGCTCGACGTGTCGAGATTGAGCGCGAATGAACCATTGAGATAGGCCTTGGCCTTGGCGAGTTCATTCGCCGTCGGACCATCCTCCGCCAGGCGATGGATTTCCTTCTGGATGAGATTAAGGGTCTCGCCGGTACGGTCGGCCCGGGTCGCCGTGCCGCCGAGGAACAAGGCGCTGTGATTGAGCCAAACCAGACTGTCATAGACCGAATAGGCAAGGCCGCGCTTCTCGCGTACTTCCTGATAAAGCCGCGAGGAAAACGAACCACCGCCGAGAATGTGATTGACGATGTAGGCGGCCATGAAATCCGGATCTTTGCGGGCGATGCCGAGGCCGCCGAACGCTACGACAGCCTGCGGCACATCGAGCTTGACCACGATGCGCCGGCCGAGCCCATGCGGCGTGACGTTCGCCACCGGTTTCAGCTGCGGTTCGGCGGGAAGCGAGCCGAACACGTGGTCAAGCATCGCCTTCACCGTCTCAGCGTCGATGTCGCCCACCACTGCGATCTTCAGGTTGCCGCGCGCCAGCACACGCCGTGTATAGTCCTTAAGGTCATCGACAGTGATCGTGGGGACCGATTCCAGAGTGCCGGCAACCGGCCGGCCATACGGATGATCGGCAAACGCAACTTGCCACCAGCGCAGACTTGCCATCTCGGTCGGGTTGGTCGTGGCGCGCCGCAGCGTGGACATGATCTGCGCACGGTTAAGCGCTACGTCGGTCGGATCGAACCGCGCCGCCGTTAGCCCAAGCCGCAGCGCCTCGAACGCCTCGTCGCGATTTTCGGTCAGCGTACGCAGCGAGCCGCGCAGCGTGTCGCGCTCCGCCTCGTAATTCAACTCGATTGCCTTGCGCTCGAGGCGATCGTGGAAGGTCTTCGAATCGTACTCGCCGACGCCGTCGTCGAGCAGAGAAGCGACCAGGTTCGCCGTGCCGGCCTTGCCGGGCGGATCCTGAATCGCGCCGCCGGCAAAAGCAAAATCGATAGCGATCATGGGTACTGCCGGCTCATGTACGAGCCAGGCCTCGATACCGCCGGGGCTCACCACCCGCTCGATGGTGGTGGCGCCGGCCGGAGCCGCAAAGGCAAACAGCGCCGCAATTGCGAGCGCAAAGCGCTGCGGGAGGCGAAGTGAAGTCATGGCGTTCACGTGTGTTTCTCCTTCGCCGGATAGCTGCTGACCAGATAGCCGGTGACCGATGCACGGCGGTTACACCAGGTGCGGGCAGCATCGCGTACCGCCTCGGCGGTCACCGCGCGAATTTCGTCGGGCCAATTGCGCACCATGTCGACGGTTTCACCCGTTGCCAGCGCGGCGCCATACCAGCGCGCCAGCGTCGCCTGGTTATCCTGAGCATAGACCGCATCAGCAATCAGCCGGTTTTTGGCAACCGCGAGTTCGTCGGCGGTGATGCCGTGCTCGGTGACATCGGCGATGATGGCGTCGATCGCCGCTTCAACATCCTGCAGTGTCTTCCCGGGTGCGGGCACGCCGTAAATACCGAATTTGCCATAGTCGAGTGCGGTACTCGAATAATAGGCGCCGGCATTGAGAGCGAGCTTTTGGTCGACGACCAGCGTCTTGTAGAGACGGCCGCTGACGCCACCGCCGAGGACATGGGCCAAGACTTCGAGTGCCAGGCTCTCTCCGGGCTTGGCCGTGATCCGCGACGGCGCCAGATAGATGCGGCTGATGCTCGGCTGCTCGACCCTGGCGTCGGCGAGCGTAACGGTGCGCGGCGCCTCCTGCGGCGGCTCCATCGGCCGGTGGCGCGGCCCGATCTCCGCGCGCGGCGCAATTTTGCCGTAGGTCGCTTCGGCGTCGGCCTTGACCTCGTCGGCGGTGACATCGCCGGCGACAACGACGATGGCGTTGTTGGGCGTGTAGAAGTGCCGATAGAACGCCAGCGCGTCATCGCGTGTCAGCTTCTCGATTTCGGGCCGCCAGCCAATCACAGGACGGCCATACGGATGGTTGAGGTAGAGCGCCGCGTCCATCTGCTCGGAGAGCCGGCTGTTCGGATTATTCGCTACGCGCATATTCTGCTCTTCCAGCACCACGTTGAGTTCGGGACGCACGACCGCGTCGGTGAGAACGAGCCCGGTGATGCGGTCGGCTTCGAACGCCATCATTTCCTTGAGGTGTTCGCGCGGCACGCGCTGGAAGAACCCGGTATAGTCATCGGAGGTAAAGGCATTCTCCTGTCCGCCAATATCGGCCACGGTCGATGAGAACCGATCGCCGGGATTTTGCGCCGTACCCTTGAACATCAGATGCTCAAGGAAATGCGCGAGGCCGGATTTCCCCGCGGTCTCGTCGGCGCCGCCGACTTTGTACCAGATCATGTGGGTGACGACCGGAGCGCGATGATCCGGAATGACGACCACTTGAAGACCGTTGTTCAGGGTAAAATGCGCAACCTGGGGGCCGGTCGCGGCGCGAGCAGTGACAGGTAAAGCAAAAGCCACGGCAAGTGCGACTAGCAGAGTTTTCGGCACGAGGGTCATCTCCAGCTTGGTTTCGTCAAGCTACGCTGCCGGACACTACGAGCCCCAGCCAGCAGTCGCACGAAAGCAACGCCGCCAACAAGCTCGAAACGGCAGTCAAACGTAACGCCCCCGGTAGTCCCACTAACTCCCGGCTATTTTCCGGAATCACCCGACGGCGGCATGGCCGAGCCCATGTTGAAGTCGCCCGACGTGGCCTGCTTTTTGCCCGGGTGTTTATCCGCACCGATGCCGTAGGGCTGTTCCGGCGACGGCACCCGGTAACCTGCGGGCGGATCGGTCAGATACTTGCGCACCGGTTCGCCGGCAAACTTGGCATATTCTTCCTTGTTGAACCAACCGGTCGGATTATACCAGGGTTTCTTCTGCACTGGCGGATTAGGGGTCTGAACTGCCGTGTCGGGAACGACCGCCACGGCTTTGTCTTTGCTGCTCTTCCCCCGTTTGGCCGCGTCGGCCGGCCAGTCCGGCGCCGGGACCGCCGCGTCTGTCACCGGCGGTGGCAAGTCGCGGCTCGGCGGTACGACAAGTGGCGGCCGCTCGGTGTAGTTGATGCCCGAATCGGGCCCCTTCTCAAGGCCAATGGTCTGCATGATCCGGTCGAAGGCGCCGCCGCTGTCGCTGCCGTAGCTTTGCGCGTGGACTGCCTGCGCGCCAACCCCTGCGGCGAAACCGGCCAAGGCCACGCTCAACGCTGCGCGCCGCAGTAAAGTGCACCTACCCACCCCGCCCTCATGGCGGCAACTTGGATCCTGCAGCATGCCCTCACCCAAAACCGCGTTACGCCGCAGCATAACTTAAACTTGCCTGTTCTTTTACCCCCGATCAGGGCGCTTTTACGGCACCCCGGGCCCACAGCGAATTGTACAATAGGCCGATAACGCCCGCTACGATGGCCACATCGGCGAGGTTAAAGACATACCAGGTAAAGTGCCAGCTAGCGGTCTCGACGTGAAATAGCACAAAATCCATCACTCCCGGCCAATGGAGCCGATCTATGGCGTTGCCGAGCGCCCCACCGATTATGAGTTCCAGCGCCGCCGCCGTCAGCCGCGAGGACGCCCGCGCCAGCCAAATCCATAACAGCACCACCGCCGCGACCTTAAAAGCGAGGAGCGCCCACAATGCCGTGAGCCCTTGCTGCTGAAACAGCCCATAGCTGATGCCGGTGTTCCAGATGACGATGAGATCGAGAAATGGCGCGAAAGCCACGCGGTTGCGTTCGGCGAGGTCAAACACGTCCAAAAGCCAGAGCTTCGACGCCTGGTCCAGGATGACGGTGAGGACCGCAATGGTCACCCCCAACGAACTCAGAGGCCCCCAGGCGTCGGAGGGGCTGGCTTTCTCTTGGGCGGCCTCAGCCATCCAAGGCCCCCCTACTCTGCGGCTTTGCGCATTGTGTCCCACTCACGCAGCGCCTGCGCATCGCGTGGCGTCACATCGGGATATTGTGGATCGAGACCGACAGCGGGCGAAATCTTCCACGAGCGGGCACATTTACGCCCCGCGGCTAATTCGGGGACGACGGCAACGCCTGCCACGTCGGGCAGCCGGAACGCATCGGCCGGACCCTCACCCTCGACAAGCGCCAAGCCCGAGGTAATGCAAACTTCGGCGAGGTCGACATCGACGACCGCCGCAAAAAGATCGGGATCGGAGATATGCACCAGCGGGTGTGCTTCGAGCGAAGAGCCGATACGCTTTTGCGCGCGTTCGATCTCAAGTGCCCCGGTCACGACGCGGCGCACCTGGCGCACTTTGCGCCACTTCTCCGCCAACGCTTCATCGCGCCATGCCAATGGCACCTCAGGAAACGGTTCGAGATGGATCGAGGCGGCCGACGGATCGCGCGCGAGCCACGCTTCCTCGGCGGTAAAGCAAAGGATCGGCGCCAGCCAAGTCACCGTGCAATGAAACAGGTGGTCGAGCACGGTCAGGCAGGCCTTGCGCGTGTTGGACGAATACGGATCGCAATAGAGCGCGTCTTTGCGGATATCGAAATAAAATGCCGACAGATCGACGGTCATCAACGTGTTGAGCGCGGCGAAGATGCGCTTGTAATCGAAATCGGCATAAGCGCCGCGAACGATGGCATCGACTTCGGCGAGCCGATGCAACATCAATCGTTCGAGCTCCGGCATATGCGCCAACGCTACGCGTTCTTCGCGGCGTAAATGCGCGAGATTGCCGATCATCCAGCGCAGAGTGTTGCGCAGCTTGCGGTAGCTCTCGACCATGGTTTTCAGGATTTCCGGGCCGATGCGCTGGTCGTCCCAGTAATCGGCGGCGCAGGCCCACAGCCGCAAGATGTCGGCGCCCGATTGCTTGATTACATCCTGCGGCGCCACCGTGTTGCCGAGCGATTTCGACATTTTGCGGCCGTGCTCGTCGAGCGTGAAACCATGAGTGACGACGACGTCGAACGGCGCGCGGCCTCGGGTCCCGCACGACTCCAAGAGCGATGACTGAAACCAGCCGCGGTGCTGGTCCGAACCTTCGAAATACATGACCGTGTCGGCGCCGCCGTCGATCTTGCGCTTTAATCCAGCGAAGCCGGGGAAGTGCGCCGGGTCTTCGAGGACGAAGGCGTGCGTCGATCCGGAATCGAACCAGACATCCAGAATGTCGTCGACCTTCTGCCAGCCGTCTTTGCCGAGCTTGCCGAGGAAGCGCTCCCGCGCGCCCGGCTGGTACCAGGCGTCGGCGCCTTCCTGCTCGAAAGCCTCGATGATGCGGACATTCACCTCGGGATCGTTGAGAATTTCAACCGCGCCGTCAGCGTTGACTTTGATGAAGACGGCGATCGGCACGCCCCAGGCGCGCTGGCGCGAGATCACCCAATCGGGGCGGCTCTCGATCATGCCGGCAATCCGCCTCTCGCCCTGCTCCGGTACCCAACGCGTCGCCTTGATCGCCTGCTCGGCGAGCTGACGGAGCGTGGCGCCATGACGCGCGGTCCCCCTCAACAGCGCGATGGGTTGGTCCATGGCGATGAACCATTGCGGTGTGTTGCGGAAGATCACCGGCTTCTTTGACCGCCACGAATGCGGATACTGGTGCTTGAGCCGCCCGCGCGCGATCAGCATGCCGGCGTCGGCCAGAGCTTTGATCACTGCCTCGTTGGCGTCGCCCTTTTCACCTTTGTCGGTAAGCACGCGCTTGCCGGTGAAACCCGGCGCCTGTTCGGTGAAGCGGCCATCGGCATCGACGGTATATGGAATTGTCGTGTTGACGCCGCGCGCGGCGAGTTCGCGGCCATGAGCGGTCCAGATGTCAAAGTCTTCCCGACCATGTCCCGGCGCGGTGTGGACGAACCCGGTGCCGGTATCTTCCATGACGTGATCGCCGGGAAGCAGCGGCACCTCGAAATCGTAGCCGCCGAATTTCTTGAGCGGGTGCTGACTAACAAAAGTCGCCAGATCGTTCGAGTGAATGTTTCTGATTTTTTTGAACGCCGTGACCCGCGCCTGGCGAAGCACGTCGAGCGAGAGTTTGTCGGCCAGGACAAGCAAGTCCCCGACCTTCGCCCAATTGTCAGAAGGAGCGTCGGTGACTTCGTAAAGCCCATATTCAATTCTGGGCGAATAGCTGATCGCGCGGCTGCCCGGAATGGTCCAAGGCGTCGTCGTCCAGATAACGATCGAAGCGCCGACGAGTTGCTGATTGCGAGCAGCGGTTTCACCGGCAGAGACAATCGGAAACTTCACCCACACTGTATCCGACGTGTAATCCTCATATTCGACTTCGGCTTCGGCCAGCGCCGTCTTCTCCACCACCGACCACATCACCGGCTTGGAGCCGCGATAAAGCGTGCCGTTGGCCGCAAACTTCATGATCTCGCGCGCGATCTGCGCCTCGGCGAACGCGTCCATCGTGGTGTAGGGGTGCGCCCAATCGCCGACCACGCCGAGGCGCTTGAATTCCTCGCGCTGCACACCGATCCAATGCTCGGCGAATTGCCGGCACTCCTGGCGGAACGCAACGAGCGCAGCCGGGTTCGACAGGTCCGGCTTCGGCTGGCCCTTAGCGCGGTAGTTTTCCTCTTCGATTTTCCATTCGATCGGCAAGCCATGACAGTCCCAGCCCGGCACGTAGTTGGAATCGAAGCCGAGCATTTGCTGGCTCCGCGTCACTACATCCTTGAGGATCTTGTTAAGCGCGGTGCCGATGTGGACGTTGCCGTTGGCGTAAGGCGGTCCGTCGTGGAGGACGAAGCGCGGCCTCCCCTTGCTGGCGGCGCGCAACCGCCGGTAAAGATCGATGCTTTCCCAGTGCTTGAGGATTTCCCGCTCTTTCTGCGGCAGACCCGCGCGCATCGGAAAATCGGTCTTGGGCAGAAATAGCGTTTCGCTGTAGTCGCGCGCTTTGGTCGGCTGCTCGCTCATGGCGCGCCTTCTAACAAGCCACCGGCACGGCGCAAAGGGTCACGTAGCGGGCGCCAACGTATTTGGCCATTGGTTCCGCCGCGAATGCAAAATTTCCTGATTGAACGGCATTTTCAGGCGCTTATATAAGTGCTGTGGGCATTTTGCGCCGTTCATTGCATGGAGAGCAGCCATGAGCACCGCATCGACAGCGGCGAATAACGCTGGCGAGACGGCCACAGACGCCGTACGCGAAACCCGCAAGGCAGCCTCCGCTGCCTCCGGCAATCTCGAAAGCGAGTTGAAGACGCTGCGCGAGGAGTTCGCCCGTCTTGCCGATCAGGTCGCCGGCGTCGTTGCCGGCAGCGCCGCATGGCGCCGCGCCAAATCGAGCATCGACGACGCCGTCAGTGGGGCAGAGGACAAAAGCCGCGAGGCGGCGAGCGCCATGCGCGAGGTGTCCGGCCATTTCGTTGACGCGATCGACGAATCGATCAAGACCCGGCCATACACCACGCTCGCCATCGTCGCCGGGATCGCGTTCCTGTTCGGGGCAACGTGGCGCCGCTGAGGTCTTGATGCTCAAGAACTGGATGCACGACGCCGCGCTTGCGATCCAGGCGCGCAGCGGCCTGACGGCAGGATTCTTCGTCTGGCTGGCGATCATGCTGTTCGCCGCGCTCACTGCATTCGCGTTCCTCTGTGTCGCCGCCTACGACTGGCTGTCGCTGCAATTAGGTTCGGTGTACGCCGCGCTCGTGATGGCGGGCGTCTTCATTTTAGTCGCGCTGATCGGCGCGCTGGTTTCCGCCATGTCGCGCCGCCGCGCCAGAGAACGCGCGATCCTTGAGCGCGCAGCGCGGGCGCACGGTGCGTCGTGGCTGCTCGATCCGAAGATTTTGGGCGTCGCCCTGCAAGCCGGTCGCACGCTCGGCTGGCAGCGCATCATCCCGGTGGCGCTGCTCGCGTTCCTGGCAGTGCAATGGGCCCGCGATCGAGGCGAGCCGAAGGCCGACGATGCAGGTTGATTGTCTTTGCTAGATCGGCGGAGCTAGATCGGCGGAAATAGATCTCCCGCTTGGGTCAGCGCCTCGCGGGCGTTGGCGGCATCATCCTGCATCGCTCGCACGAGTTCGTCCACCGAACCGAAAACTGCTTCATCGCGAATAAATTTGATGAAGGCGACATCGATGCGCTGGCCGTACAGGTCGCCGGCAAAGTCGAACAAAACCACCTCGAGGAGAACCACGCCACTATCGAACATCGGGCGCCGGCCAAAGTTCGCCACGCCGTCGTAGCGGCGCTCGCCGAGTCCGATCCGCACCGCGTAAACACCGTGATGCAGCCCGCACGCAGCATCGAGAACTCAAATTCGCCGTCGGAAAACCAAGCTCTCTGCCGCGCTTGTCGCCGTGCCTCACCTCACCCGACACGAACCAGGGAAAGCCGAGCAGCGCCGCCGCGTCGTCGAGGCGTGCAGCGGCGAGCGCATCGCGGATCGGGCCCGAGGAGACCGGGCGCCCATTGAGTTCAAACGGCGGCACGACATCGACGGCGAAGCCGTATTTGCGCCCCTGCGCGGCGAGGAAGTCCGGCGACCCGGTACGATTCTTCCCAAAGTGGAAGTTGAAACCGATCACGACGCCGCTCACCGCTAACTGTTCGACCAGAATACGCGCGACAAAATCCTCCGCAGTCACGCTCGCCAATGCGGCATCGAAGGTAAGCACGACCGTCCCGTCGAGACCATTGGCGGCAAGGAGCCGCAATTTCTCAGCCTCGTCGGTCAGCCGGAACAGCGGTTCGTCGGGATTAAAAAAGTCGCGCGGATGGGGCTCGAAGGTCAGGACCCCCGCCGGCTTGCCGAAACTCCGGGCGCGGTCGATTGCTGCCGCGATCACCGCCTGGTGGCCGCGGTGGACGCCATCGAAATTGCCCATGGCGAGGACGGCACCGCGGAGCGCGCCAGCGGACGCTGCATCGCGCACGACGAGGAAGCGTTTCGGCGCCATCGGCCTGCAATGGTTAAGAAAACCCGTGGGGCCCGTAGGTGCCGCCGCGGCACGCTCAAGTCAAGCGGCGAGCAATCAAGCGGAGGTAAGCCAATCCCCCACCGGGCCGCAGCGATTAACCCGATGTTCAAACAGCAATGATAGACGAGCCCGCTCTGAAGGAGCGCGTTTGGGGCAGCGTCACCTCGGAATTGAGGAGCCGACCGACTTCACTCCGCGCCTGCGCTGCGCCAAGGAGCAGAGCGATGGCTCTTGATCCGACAATGCCAGTGCTCGTAGTCGACGACTACAGCACCATGGTCCGCATCATCCGCAATCTGTTGCGTCAGCTCGGTTTCGCCGATGTGGATGATGCCAGCGATGGGGCCGAAGCGATCGCCAAGATGCACGCCAAGCGTTACGGCCTGGTGATCTCAGACTGGAACATGGAGCCGATGACCGGCTTCGACCTGTTGCGCCAGGTCCGCGCCGACCCCGAACTCGGCGACACGCCCTTCATCATGGTCACGGCCGAATCGAAGACCGAAAACGTGGTCGCGGCACGAAAGGCCGGCGTCAACAACTACATCGTCAAGCCATTCAACGCGCAGACGCTGAAGGCGAAGATCGAGGCCGTATTCCCTGACACCACATCGGAATCCGAACCCGCCGCCGGCGAGCGCGTGTCCCCATAAAATCGCGCCGCTCGACGGTATTCCGCCGCTATCGGCTTTGCGGCGTATGTCGGACCAAGATCGTCGGAACTCGCGCCACGTAGAACGCTGAAACGCGCCATTACCTTCCGAGGAAATCCAGCGGATAGAAAACCAGATCGAGCTTCTTCCACTGTTTGTACTTGTCCGGCGGGAGCATCGTGTAGGGTTGGCACTTTTGCAGCGCACTGATTGAGTTTTCCAGCAGCGCCTGCTGCTTCTCGGATGTGATTGGCTCCAGCAATTGTGGTCGTGAGGCCAGCGTACCGTCACGGTTCAGGAAAACCCGCAGCACCACCTTGATCTTTTCGCCGACGTCGATCCCGGGCGGCAACGCCGAACACCAGCTGACGAGTTCACGAAACGAAGCAGTAAAGTCGTAGCCGGCCTGGGTGGCGCTGATGGGTGGGGCGGCAAAACCGCCGCCGAGCGGTCCGCCAGCAAGCGCGAGCTGCGCCATCATCTCGGCGGCATTTGGTTGTTCGGGCATCTCATCTGGATGCGGCTGGGGTGGGGCGGCCTGCGGCTCAATCGCCTGCAGCTCTCCCTTGTCAGCCAATGCAGCGTCGACGTGCGTCTTCTTCGTCTCCGCCGTCTCGGGCTGAGGCTCATCGGGCGGCGCTGCGGCCGCGCGGGCGTTACGCTGCTGGTCGGAAGGTTGCTGCTGTCGCGGCAATTGCCGGGGCGGCCGGGGCGGTTGCGATCGCGCGGCAGTGCCGGCGCTATTGGACGAGGACTTGGAGCCCGACGACCTCAAGTCGGATGGGGTGCCGGCAAGCCGGGGAGCTTCGTCCTGCGGCACGATGTCGACCACCATCGCATCGGGCGGTATCGACTCCCACGAGTGCGCACTGAAATACAGCATGCCCAGCAGCAGCGGCCCGGCGTGGCCGAGGACCGAAATAACCAACCCGAGACGAATGAACCGCTTCCAACCGAGCATTATTGCATCGTGCCAACACCACCGGCGTTGCCGGTATCATACCCGCTACCCCAAATGCATGTCCGTTTTGTTGGCAATCGGTCAAAGTTGGGCCGCGCCTCCGCGAGGACCGAACCAAAGATCACCACGCCAGGGCGCGCGTGACTGCTTTGGGTACCACGCCGGCCGCGGCGAAGACCGTGTTCAAGCCCGACAGATCCAGCGCCTCGCGGCCACCCAGATCGTCGGCGTGGATGCCCGAGATGACAAACAAACAATCGACGCCGAAAGCGGCGGCGCCTTTGAGATCGGTTCGGACCGAATCGCCGATCGCCAAAACCCGCTGCAGCGGCGGCACGTCGCCGCCGCGAAAGGCCGCGGCTTTGCCGAGCGCCGCTTCGTAGATCGGCGCGTGCGGCTTGCCGCAATAAAGCACCTCCCCGCCGAGCACCCCATAGGCATCGGCCAGCGCGCCGGCGCAATAGACCAGATCGTCGCCGCGCTCGACGACGATGTCGGGATTGGCGCAGACCATGAACAGCGAGCGGGCCCGCATGGTCGCAAGCAGTTCACCATAGCTCTCCGGCGTCTCGCGCGTATCGTCGAACAGGCCGGAGCACACCACGTAATCCGCGGTCTCGACCGGCGCGAAGCTGACATCAAGCCCGCTGAAGATCGACACGTCGCGCTGCGGCCCAAGATGGAAGACGCGTTCGCCCAGCCTGCTCTCGACAATACCGCGGGTGACATCACCAGAGCTTGTGATGGCGTCATAGGCCTCGCGCGGCACCTTGAGACGGTCGAGAATTCTCTGCACCGAGGCGCCCGGCCGCGGCGCGTTGGTGATGAGGATCACCGTGCCCCCTCCGGCGCGAAACCGCATCAGCGCTTCGCAGGCATGAGCGAAGGCCGCGACGCCGTTGTGCACCACGCCCCAGACATCGCATAGCAGAACGTCGTAAGCTCCCGCCAGCGGCGCGAATCGCTCGATGATTTCAGGCAAGCGAGTCTCGCCGCTTCAGTTGCCGCTGCCCGCGCGGGCAAGTTTGGCGAGGCCGCTTGGTCCGGCGGGGGCGGGTTCGCTTGGCGCTGTAACGCCCATCCTGGCCGGTTCGCTGCTGACGGGGTTATTGCCGGCACCCTGCAGCGCTTCCGGACGCACCGGCCGCGGCGGAGAAAACAAAAAGCCCTGGCCAAAGCGGACATCGTAGTCCAGCAGATCGACCACGGTGGCTTCGTTTTCGACCCGATCGGCGATGAGATCGATGCCGAAGCGGCCGAGCAGGTTGGAAAAATCCGCGGGGTGGATGTTGGTCGTGCTGCCGCTGACGCGGTCGAGCAGCAATGTTGCCGGCGCTTTGATAAAACGAAAGCCGCGTTCGGTCAGCTCGCGGGGCTCAAGCCGAAGATCGGTCAGATTATCCACGGAAAACCGAAAGCCGCGCTCGGCAAGCGCCGCGAGGCCTTCGTGCTCGATCGGGCCCATGGAGCGGACGGCGGCCTGGGTGAACTCGAGCACCAGCGAAGGCGCGATCGCGCGATTGGCCTCAAGGAATTCCAGCAACTGGGCGAAGCCCGAATCCGTCAGCGTCGCAATGGAAACATTGCAGAACAGGCCGATCTCGCGGTTCTTAAGCAACAGACGCCGGACCACCTGCACACAGCGCAGGACCGAGAGGCTGTCGAGCTTCGGCAACAGCGATCCCGCTTCGGCATACGGCAGAAAATCCTCAGCGGCGACCACTTCACCATTGCCGGTGTTGAGCCGCGACACGGCCTCGTAATAGCGAACCTTGCGCTGGGGCAAGGTCACGATCGGTTGCAGATGAAGATCGATGCGCTGCGCGTCGATGCCATCGCGAATGGCCGCAATGATGCCGTCCCGGTCGAGACCGGCGAACGCCGGAATTTGCCGTCCGGCAGGCGCCGGCGATGCCGCAGCGTCGGCGGGCTTCGCCGCGGCGACGGGCGCGCCCCCCGGTAGCTGAGCGGAGCCGTGCGGCATGGGCGACTCGTCGCCGCCGCGCGGCTGCGCCAGCGCTGCATCGTGCTGCGCCACCGTCTCGGCGAGTTGGTTGACCAGTCTGGAAAGCTCCTCGATTTCGTTGGCGAGCGGGCGAGCCGCCGACAGCGCCCGCTCCAGCACGGCCTCGATCTTGCCTTCCATGGAACCGAGCCGACGGTCGAACTCGGCCTGCTGGCGTGCCAGATCGCCCGGGCCGCGGGCAATGCCCGAGACCTGATCGCTGACTGCGGCGCGCTCCTGCTTGGGCCCGGCGATGACGTTGTAGATCGCAAGCACGGCCAGAACGCCAACCGCCGCCAGCGCGGAGATGGTGAGGCTTAGGCCAAAGCGAAGGAATAGCACAGCGCCGAACGAGACGGCGATGAGCACCATGCACCCGGCGATGAAAATGGCGCTGATGCGCACCATTTTTGAATGACCCCGCGCGCTCGACTCAAAAATGATTCGTATCTGGGCGCGACCAGTGTCCACAAGCCCTAAACTGCCGCAAGTGCGGTTTTATGGTGCCAGCGCGACACGCGTTTTTAATTTCGGCCCCACGGAATCGCCGCCCAGATGCGCTCATGCAGATAGTAAAGCGCGATCTTGGTGACGAATTCGGCCCCGGCGATGGATCCGGCGACTCCAATTCGGCCGGTCACGATGAAGCTGACCAGAAAGGTGTCGAACGACGCCATCGTTCGCCAAGTGACAGCTTTCGAGATTGACCTGCGGTGAGCCTCAAAGCCGTGGAACCAGCGCATCGTTGTCCTCGCCAATGAAACAGCAAAATCGAAGGCAGGCATCTCGAATGCAACGCCGCGCCTCTATCCGTATAACAACGTACGGAACAGCGGCGCGGTACCGCTTTGGCATGCGATCGCGGGGGGTAGGGTTTACGCCACGGCTTGGATAACGCGCGCGGCCTTCTCAAAAAGTTCCGCGATGTGCGTTTCGTTGACGATCAGCGGTGGGGCAATCGCCAGCGTGTCGCCGGTGATGCGGATGACGAGGTCCTCGTCCTGGAACGCGCGCTCCATGGCCTCGTAGCCGCGTTCGCCCACGGCGTCGGGCCGCGAGGCAAGATCGATGCCGGCGGCGATCCCGACGGTGCGCACGTCAAGCACGTTCGGCAGGCCTCTCAGCGTCATCGCCGCGTCGGCATAGACCGGCTCCAGCCGCTTCGCCCGGTCGAACAGATTTTCATCGCGGTAGAGATCGAGCGTGGCCAGCCCCGCCGCGCAGGCGAGCGGATGCGCCGAGTAGGTATAGCCGTGGAACAGTTCGATGGTGTGCTCGGGCCCTTGCATGAAGGCGTTGTAGATGCTCTCGCGCGCAATCACGCCACCCATCGGCACTGTGCCCGACGTGACGCCTTTGGCGAAGCACAGAAGGTCCGGCGTGACGCCATAGCGCTCGGCGGCGAAGGCGTGACCGAGCCGGCCGAAACCGGTAATCACCTCGTCGAAGATCAGCAAGATACCGTGCCGGTCGCAGATGGCGCGCAACCGCTGTAGATAGCCCTTCGGCGGCGGCAGCACGCCGGTCGATCCGGCCATCGGCTCGACGATGACCGCGGCGATGGTCGAGGCGCCATGCAATCCGACGATGCGCTCGAGTTCGTCGGCGAGATGCGCGCCCCATTCCGGCTCACCCTTGGTGAAGGCCTGATGTTCGCGGCTATAGGTCGCCGGCAGATGGTCGACACCGGCCAGCAGCGTGCCGAAGAATTTGCGGTTATTGACCAGACCGCCGACCGAAATGCCGCCGAAGCCGACGCCGTGATAACCGCGCTCGCGGCCGATCAGACGGGTGCGGGCACCTTCGCCGCGGACGTTGTGGTAGGCGAGCGCAATCTTCAGCGCAGTATCGACTGCCTCCGACCCGGAGTTGCAGAAAAACACCCGGTTGAGATCGGCCGGCGCCAGCGCCGCGATCCGGCTCGCCAGCTCGAACGACTTCGGATGCGCGAAGTGGAATGCTGCCGCGTAATCGAGTTCCGCCGCCTGGTTTGAAATCGCCGCGACGATCGGGTCGCGGTTATGGCCCGCATTGGTGCACCACAGCCCGGCTAGCCCGTCGAACACCGCGCGGCCGTCGGGGGTGTAGTAGTGGAGTTCCTTGGCGCGGGCGATCAGCCGCGGCGCGCGCTTGAATGCCCGATTCGGCGTGAACGGAATCCAGTAGGCATCGAGGTCGTTGGTCTGACGCGCCAATGCGGTGGCGGTGGGAGGGGACATGGCGTTTTATTCCTGCGGTTCGAGCCTCTCTTATACACCATCCTGCCATTGCTTGCCGCCCTGCCCCGCCGCTGATACCAACCACGCATTCCCGTTAGCCCGTAGGATCAGGCCGGCAGATGGCCGAGAAGCGCAAAGAAAACAACAAGCTTAAGGCTCGCCTGCCGCGCGGGCTTGCGGACCGCGGCCCGGCCGAGATCGCCGCAACGCGCGCGATGATCGAAAAGATCCGCGTGGTCTACGAGCGCTACGGCTTCGAGCCGGTCGAGACTCCGGCGATCGAATACACCGATGCGCTCGGCAAATTTTTGCCCGATCAGGAGCGGCCGAACGAGGGCGTGTTCTCATTCCAGGACGACGACGAGCAATGGTTGTCGCTGCGCTACGACCTGACTGCGCCGCTCGCGCGCTACGTCGCGGAAAATTTCGACGCGCTGCCGAAGCCGTATCGCTCCTATCGCATAGGCTGGGTGTTCCGCAACGAGAAGCCCGGCCCCGGCCGCTTCCGCCAGTTCATGCAGTTCGACGCCGACACAGTCGGCTCGGCCTCGCCCGCCGCCGACGCCGAGATGTGCATGATGGCTGCGGATACGATGGAGGAGCTCGGGATTCCGCGCGGCAGTTATGTTGTTAAGCTGAATAACCGCAAGGTACTAGACGGCGTGATGGACGCTATCGGGTTAGGTGGCGAAAACAACGCCGGAAGGCGGCTCGGAGTATTGCGCGCCATAGACAAACTTGACCGTCTTGGACCGAGTGGCGTTGCAGACTTACTCGGACTCGGCCGGAAGGACGAAAGCGGGGACTTCACTAAAGGCGTCAATCTCGGCCCCGACCAGGTACACCGAATTTTCCATTATCTGTTTCATATGCCCGGTGGAGTTGATCCGGCATTGAATGCATCGGACGACGATATCATAGCCAGTCAACAAGCCGACGGAACTACAGTCCAAAAGGCTTTTTTCAATTCACATGCGTTGGCGCAATTGCACAAGTCGTTCAACGATTCTGAACTTGCCAGAACCGGCGTCGATGAGTTGAGCAACATTTGCAGTATCTCTCGAGCTGCCGGTTATGGGGCGCGACGAATCATTTTTTCTCCGTCCGTCGTCCGCGGCCTCGAATACTACACCGGTCCGGTTTTTGAAGTTGAACTAACATTCTCCACCGACAACAAAGACGGCTCGGCGCGCTTCGGTTCAGTTGGCGGCGGCGGGCGCTACGATGGACTTGTGTCGCGCTTTCGCGGGGAGCCGGTGCCGGCCACCGGATTTTCCATCGGCGTCTCGCGGCTTGCCGCTGCACTCCAGCATCTCGGCAAACTCGACAGCAAACCCGAGCCGGGTCCGGTCGTCGTCACTGTGTTCGACAGGGACCGCCTCGCCGATTATCAGAATATGGTCGCGAAGCTGCGCGCCGCAAAAATCCGCGCCGAGCTTTATCTCGGGAATCCGCGCAACCTCGGCAATCAGCTCAAATACGCCGATAAGCGCAACGCCCCGTGCGTCGTGATCCAGGGCGGCGATGAGAAGGCCAAGGGCGAAGTCACGATCAAGGACTTGATCGTCGGCGCCGAACTGGCAAAGCTCGAAAAAGGCCGCGAGGAGCATTTGCAAAAGCAAAGCGAGGCGCAGCAATCGGTGCCAGAAGCGCAACTGGTCGATGCCGTCCGCGCGGTGCTGGCACGGCACGGGCTCGGAGGCGAGCGATGAACCGCGCGGCAAAGATCGTCGTCATCGTGGTGTGCGTTCTGGTGGCCGCTATCGTCGCGGCGCTTGCCGGTATGCTCGCATTCGGCACCAGCGACCCGCCCGCGGAGCTCGCGTCGCTCGGCGCGCCGTTCCGGCACGTCGATTTCAGCGACCTGCCGCCGGTCGAGACAATCCCCGCGCACAACGGCTCCCCGATCGCGTTCCGGGTCTGGGGCGAGAAATCACCGTCCCCCGATCCGGGTCTCGTTGTCATCGCCATCCACGGTTCATCGGCCATGAGCGCAAGCATGCACGCGCTCGGCAAGGCGCTCAGCGCGCAGGGCATTCCGGTCTACGCGCCCGACATTCGCGGCCATGGCCAGACCGGAACGCGCGGCGACATCGACTATGCCGGGCAGCTCGACGACGACTTCGGCGATTTTGTCGCCGCCGTGCGCAGCCGGCAACCGAACGCGAAGCTCGTTCTGATGGGATTCTCGTCCGGGGGCGGCTATGCGCTGCATGTTGCGGCAAGTCCGCTCGGCAAAATGTTCGTGGGCACGGTGCTGCTGTCGCCGATGCTCGGCCCGTTCGCGCCAACCACCAAACAAGACCAGAAGTACGCCCGGCCCTTCATTCCGCGGATACTGGCGCTGGCTGTGCTCAACCGCCTCGGCATCCACGCCTTCGATCATCTGACCACGCTGCTGCTGGCGATCGATCCGGCGCGGTCGGATATCCTGATCGGCCATTATTCATGGCTGCTGATGAGGGGATTTGGCACCACGGACTACGCCGCCGATGTTCGCAATGCGCAAACGCCACTCGCCGTCGTGGTCGGGGGAAAGGACGAGCTTTTCGCCGCCGAAAAGTTTGCCCCGACTTTGGCGGCGATCAAACCGCGGATCCCGGTCACCATCGTCCCCGGGCTTAGCCATACCGGGCTCACCACCGATCCGAGCGCGATCCCGGCCATCGTCGCTGCCGTGCGCGGCACCGGCGCCCATTCGGACTAATCTTTAGAGACGCTTCGCCCTCGGTTCTGGCCCAGGCGCCAAAGCATTAACGGCGCCCGGCAATCTTCATCGAATAGCGACCACTGCCATGCTAGAGGGGCGCGGAAATGCCACTATCGTCGCGCGAAGGGGATTGATTAACCATACGCCGGCGTGGATTTGACCAGCATGTCGAGTATGGCACCGACCCCGGACCAGCGCGCGCAACGGCTTGTCGCCTCCTATGTGCGGGCCGGCTACACCCCAATCGATCCGCCGGTGCTGCAGCCCGCGGAGCCGTTCCTCGACCTTTCCGGCGAAGACATTCGCCGCCGCATGTTTCTCACCAGCGATCCGCATGGACGCGAATTGTGCCTGCGGCCCGATCTGACCATCCCGGTGTCGCGCGCCTATCTGCAATCGCCGGCGGCCGGGAAGCCGGCGGGCTTCTGCTGTCAAGGCACGGTGTTTCGCCACCGCGAGGGGCTGCCGGCCGAGTTCGTCCAGGCCGGCATTGAATCGTTCGGCCGACACGATAAAGCGGCGGCCGATGCGGAAATGCTGGCGCTCGGGCTGGAAGCGACCGCGCTCTACGGCCTGAGCGCGCCGGAAATCCGCATCGGCGACGTCGGGCTGTTTATGGCTTTCGTCGCCGCGCTCGATCTTGCGCCGGCGTGGAAGCGCCGCCTGTTGAAGGACTTCAACAGCAAATGGTCGCTGGCGCACGATCTTGATCAACTTGCACTCACCGCCACGAGCCGGCCGCCGGAATATCAGGGCGTGCTCGCCGCGCTCGCCGGCTCCGATCCCAAGGCGGCGCACAACCTCATCACAGACCTTCTTTCGATCGCCGGCATTGCCGCGGTGGGCGGCCGCTCGGTCGGTGAGATCGCCGAGCGGTTTCTCGAACAATCGGCGCACGGCACCGGAACGCGACTGCCGCGCGAGACCCGCGCGCTGATCGAACGCTTTCTTGCGGTGCGCGGCATTCCCGACGAAGCGGCCGCCGAATTGCGCACGCTCGCCGCCGACGCCAACCTTTCGCTTGGGCCCGCGATCGATCTGTTCGAGACCCGCACCGGCTTTCTTGCCGCCCACGGCGTCGACGTCGGCACGATGCATTTTTCCACCGCGTTCGGCCGCGGGTTCGACTACTACACCGGCTTCGTCTTCGAATTACACGACGCGCGCGCCAAAGGCCCGCTGATCGCCGGCGGACGCTATGATGAACTGCTGACGCGATTGGGTGCGCGCGAAGCGATCCCGGCGGTTGGCTTTGCCGCCTCGATCGAAGAGCTTGCCGCATGCGGAGGCGCCGCATGAGCGCGCCGCTGATCCTTGCCGTGCCGTCCAAGGGACGCCTGCAGCAAAACACCGAAAGCTTTTTTGCGCGTTCAGGACTTGAACTCGTCAAACCTCGTGGCGCGCGCGACTATCGCGGCGCCATTGCCGGCTTCGACGGCGCGGAAATCGCCTATCTCTCGGCGGCCGAGATCACCGCGCAGCTCGCGCAAGGCGCCGTGCATCTCGGGATTACTGGCGAGGATCTGGTGCGCGAAATGATCCCCGACGCCGACCGTGAGGTCGTGTTCGTCGATCAGCTCGGCTTCGGTTTTGCCAATGTCGCCGTCGCCGTGCCGCAGGCCTGGATCGACGTGCGCAGCATGGCCGATCTCGACGATGTCGCCACCGCCTTTCGGCTCCGGCACGACCGCAAGATGCGGCTCGCCACCAAATACGCCAATCTCACGCGCGGTTTCTTCGCCGAAAATGGCGTTGTCGATTACCGGATCGTGGAAAGTTCGGGCGCGACCGAAGGCGCACCCGCGGCCGGCACCGCCGAACTGATCGTCGACATCACCACCACTGGCTCGACGCTCGCCGCCAATGGCCTCAAGGTGATCGACGACGGCATCATTCTGCGCTCGCAGGCAAACCTGGTCGCGGCACGCGCGGCACAGTGGGACACTGCGCATCGCGAAACCGCGCGCCTTCTGCTCGACCGCATTGCCGCGCAAAAGCGCGCGCACGCTTATCGTGAGGTGCGAACGCGTTTTGCCGGTCTGGATGAGGCGCTGCTCAAGATCGCACGCGAAAAATTCGGCGTCGCCGCGCCGTTCGGCGGCCCAACCTCCTCCGGCATGCTGACCCTGCACTGCCCACCCCGGAACGTGCATGCGCTGGCAAGTTTCTTGCTAGAACACGGCGCCGAAGCGGTGTCCGTCGCTGCGCTCGAATACGTCTATTCGCGTGACAATGCGCTGTACGCCCGCCTGACCGCGGAGCTGGACCGGGACGGTCCCGCCGTCACCAACTGATTGCGTTCCCGTTGCTGCCGGCAATTGTGAGCTTCGGGCACCTGGCTTAAGCGGATCGGGAGGAAGCGCGATTGGCAAGGCCTGAGAGCCAAATTCTGCTGCGTCGCGATCAACGCCAACGCGGCGTCATCGCCTTTCTGACAATCAACAACCCGCGCCATCTTAACGCGATGAACGGCGCGCTGATGGACACCTTTATCGCGACCATGAATGAGCTCGCCGCGCAAGAAGACCTGCGCGCGGTGGTGCTCTCTGGCGCCGGGCCAAAGGCGTTCATCGCCGGCGCCGACATCAACGAAATGGCCGGCATCAAAGACGCCGCGCAGGCGACGGCGTTCATCACACGGCTGCACCAATGCTGTGACGCGATCCGCAACCTTCCAGTCCCGGTGATCGCGCGCATCAACGGCTACTGCTTCGGCGGCGGCCTCGAAATCGCGGCGGCGTGCGACGTGCGCATTGCCTCGGAGACGGCCTCGTTCGGCATGCAGGAGGTGAAGCTCGGCATTCCATCAGTCATCGAGGCGGCGCTCCTGCCGACGCTGGTCGGCTGGGGACGGGCGCGCGAAATCATGCTGCTGGGCGAGACTTTCAGCGCCGCCGAAGCCCTCGAATGGCGGCTGGTCGAGCGCGTCGTGCCGGCGTCGGCGCTCGACGCAGCAGTCGAGACCTGGCTCGGTAAGCTTCTCACCTCGGCGCCGCGCGCCGTGCGGCTGCAAAAGCGGCTGATCCGGCAGTGGGAGGACTTGCCGCTTGCCGCCGCCGTACGAGCCGGCATCGATGCCTTCGCCGAAGCTTACGCCACCGACGAGCCCGCCGCGATGATGCGCGAGTTTCTTGCTGCGCAAAGGGCGCGCAAACGCGACAGTTAGCCTCCAACGTTGTTTACGGGACGCCCGGCGGCTGCCGCCGTACCCGGAACACGACGAAATGCGAGAGCGAGAAGTTCACCACGAAACTTACGAGAACCGCGACGGCCTTGGCGAGCCAAACCGGCAACAGCAGGATCTCGGCGGCGACCAGGAGCGTTGCGGTGTTCGCAAGCCATCCGGCGACGCCGGAAAGGGCGAATGCGAAGTAAGCACTCCATTTGAGCTTGCGTCCGGATTCCGCGGCGAACGTGATCGACGAGTTCATCACATAGGAGCCGGTGACGGCGACCAGCCATGAGATCGTGTTCGCCGCGATCAACAACAATGTCGCGGCGCCGCCGCATTTGCAGAACGTCGACAGCGAATTGAAAGCGGAAAGTGCGGCCGGAGCATCGTTCAACCCCGCGCGCGCCAGCAAAAATACCCCATAATCGACCGCGGTATTGACCACGCCGACGAGCCCGAACGCGATCGCTTTGAACCCGATCGCGCGGTTCTGCCAGGCGGCAAGAAGCCTGGCGCGCGCCCGGCCGTAGCGGGAAATGTCGGTCATTGCGGCCTTCGCATATCATGTCCCGCGTGATCCGCCAGCCCTCATCCGGCAACCGAAACTGCGACCACGTGGCGCGACAGCTGGAACCGATTGCGCTATAGATCGCCCACGCAAAGGAAGGGATCAGTGGTTAACACGATAACCGAATCGGGATCGGCGGCAGCGGCGCGCGGCATCACCGTGGGGGCGCGGGCCGCAGACGCCGGCCGCGGACTTTCGATCGTTGTTCCGCTGCACAACGAAGCGGCCTCGCTTGCGCGGATGCACACCAGGCTGGTCGAGATCGCGCGGTCGCTGCGCGCCAATCACGGACTTGGCTGCGAAGTGATCTATGTCGACGACGGCAGCCGCGATGACACGCTTTCGATTGCGCACGCGCTGCCGGCAAGTGCGCTTGACGTGCAGGTCGTCTCGCTGTCGCGCAATTTTGGCAAGGAGGCCGCTTTGCTTGCCGGCCTCGATCACGCGCGGCGCGGCGCGGTCCTCTTCATCGACGGCGACGGTCAGCATCCGCCGGCGCTGATCGAAACGCTGGTCAGCCGCTGGCTCGATGACGGCTACGACGTCGTCTATACTGCCAAGGCGCATCGCGCCAACGAGTTGGTTGGGCGGCGCCTGCTGGTGCGAGCCTTTTATTTGCTCCTCAACTGGGGCGCACAGACAAAAATTCCTGAAGATGCCGGCGACTTTCGGCTGCTCTCGCCGCGGGCGGCGGACGCGCTGCGTCAACTTCCCGAGCGCAACCGCTTCTTCAAGGGTCTGTCGAGCTGGATCGGCTTTCGCCAAATCCGCATCGATTATGAACCGGACCAGCGCACTGATGGCCGCAGCACCTGGAACCTGCGCTCGCTGATTGGATTGTCGGTCGACGGATTGACCGCGTTTTCGGTGGCGCCGCTGCGGGTCGCTCTCCTCCTTGGTCTCATTCTGGCGCTGTTCGCGTTCCTTTACGGCGCGCAGATCGTCTACGAAACCCTGGTTTATGGCCGGAGCGTCCCCGGCTATCCGTCGCTGTTCGTCGGCCTCATGGTGCTCGGCGGCGTCCAGCTCATCATGCTCGGCGTGGTCGGCGAATATATCGCCAAGATCCTCTACGAGCTGAAAGGACGGCCGGTCTATTTCGTCGCCGAGCACGCCGTGAAGCTGCACGAGGAGGAGAAGCAGCCCGTGAGCGAGGCCCGCACTGCCGCTGAGTGAACTTCATCCCGCTCTGCTCCCATTCCTTCCAGGAATGGAAACAAGGATCAAATAACGATCACCTTGGTGCCGACTTTCACACGACTGTAAAGATCGATGACGTCCTCGTTGCGCAAGCGGATGCAGCCCGACGACACTTGTGTGCCGATGGTCCAGGGCTCGTTGGAGCCGTGGATGCGATAGAGCGTCGAGCCGAGATACATCGCGCGCGCGCCGAGCGGATTTTCCGGACCGCCAGGCATGAATCGCGGCAAATCGGGCCGTCGCTTGAGCATATCGTCCGGCGGCCGCCAATCCGGCCACTCGCGCATCGCCGAAACTTCCTTGATCCCGGCCCAGGTGAAGCCCGGGCGGCCGACGCCGATGCCGTAGCGCAGCGCCTTGCCGCCCGGCAGCACCAGATAGAGAAAATAGTGCGGGGTATCGATGATGATCGTACCCGGTGGCTGCCCGGCCGGGTAATCAACAACCTGTCGATCGTATTTCGGATCGACCATCGGCCGCGCCAGATCACCATTGCTTGATGGCGCATACGCAGGCGACCAATCGTGGCGCCCAAACAGCTGCTGCAGAAAGGGCGGCGGCTGGTCGTATTGCGGCGGCTGCTGATACGCGGTCGCTTGCGGCACCGGCTGATAGGTGGCCGGTTGCTGCGGCGGTTGCGCGTAATATTGTTGCGGCGCCGGCTGCTGATAATAGGCTGGTGCCTGGATTCCGCGTCCCTGCGGCGCCGAAGCTGCTGCATAATATTTCGCAGCAGATGCTTGATAGCCGCCCCGCAGTCGTGGCGGCGAAGCATAATACTGCAGCGGCGCTGGCTGCTGGTAGGCGCCGTGTTGATGTGCCGTCGGCGCATAATAGCGCCGCGGCGCCGGCTGCTGGTAGACACCGGGCGGCGGTGCAGAAACGGTCGCGTAGTATTGTGGCGCGGCCGGTTGCCGATAACCTTGCGGCGGCGCCGGCGCAGTTTGGTAGGGGCTCCTCGTGGAATATTGGGGCGCAGCAGATACCCGTCCGGTATACGCCGGTGCAGGTTGATATCCGTATTGTCCCGGCCCGAACGTGTGGGCGATGAAGCCGCTGTTGACGCCGCCGGATTGACCGCCACCGTAAAACTGCCAGCCGGGATCGAGTAGCGGAGCCTGTGCGCGGGCCTCGGAAATAATCAAAAGCGCAGCCGCGCCTACTACACAGATGGAAGTCGCTGCCCGCGCTAAAGCAAAACACCGCCGCATGCTGCACCCTGTACTGGTACGCCGAACAAGCTCACGCACTGTGGCGATGAGTACAGGCGCAAACGTCGACTGTTTGGTTAATTTTTTCCGGCGCGAGTTCGGCCGACACTTCTTGGTACATTGTTCAGCAAGTTATAGTTTATTTTGCGTAAATCGCGCGGCGCCGGGCCCACCGATGATGTTCCGCCTACCACGACGCGACGTGAACGTGACATTAAGCGTCGGCTTCTAACGTCCCGCCCGGAATTCGTCGGTGAAGTATGGCCGCGCCGCGCAAAGTCTTTCGCATCGAAGAGATTGCTGGGCCGCAACGCGCCGCGCAGGTCGACGAAGCGCCGCAGCCGGGGCTGACCGAGATCATGCACGAGCTTGGCGCGCTGCGCGTCATGCTCTCGGGCTCAACGTCCCAGCAAGTTGCGGGATCGAGCGCGCTGCCGCGCGACGAAGTCGAGCGTGTTGCCTCGAAGCTTCGGCTCATTCGTTCAACGATCACCGGCGCCGGACACGAACAGGCGAACCCGAACGGGTCACGCGTGCCTGGAGCGCAGACGACGCGCATCGCCAACGAACTCGACGCGGTGATGCATGGCAGCGAACAGGCGACGCAGAAAATTCTCGCCGCCGCCGAAGAAATCGATCAGGCAGCGAATAATCTGTCGGCCGCGCTCAAGAACGACAGCGACCGCGGCCTCGCCCAGGATATCCGCGAGCGCGTGATCGCGATCTTCGAGGCCTGCAATTTTCAGGATCTGAGCAGCCAGCGCGTCGCCAAGGTCCTGGCGTCACTTGATCGTATCGACCAACAGATTGTCCGCACGCTTGACGAACTTGCACGCGACGGCGCGCCCGCGATGCATGGCCCTCGGCTCGCCGACGATCGCGGCCATGTCTCGCAAAGCGACGTCGATTTGATGTTCGCCGACCGCGACGTTAAATCCGCGTGATCGCTCCGCGCTAACGGACCGGAGGCGCCCGCTTTGAGCGGGCGCTACCTTCCGCTCCGCAGCGCACATAAACACCCATCCCATAGCGGTTGGCGACTTCGGGATTCATCCACCGCATCACAATGCTGCGGCCATCGAAAGCCACGATCTCGCGATCCTGCGGGCCGCCGGCCGGTCCCGGCGGGCCGATGTAATTCTTGCCGCTCGGGCTGCCCTTGAGGCTGAGCTCCTGCAATTGCGCGCTGTCGGCAAGGTACATCATGACGCCGCCGTTCGGCCCGCGATTGATGATCACCGGCTGGCCGCACTGGCCACGGGCGGCGGCTTCAGTGCGCACCCGATCGGCGTCGTTGTGATAGGCGCCATAGCCCCAGCGGCCGACGATTTCCTCGGCCCGGATCGACGCGGGAATTTCCGGCACGGCCGGAGGCGGTGCCATGGCCGCCTGCGGTTCCGGATGGGAGAACGGATTTGATGCGCACGCGGAGAGCATCATCGCGCACAACGCGGCACCGGCAAACAGCCGAAAATCACGGAGCGACGCGCCCATGAAAGCCCTCCCTCAACACCCCTGTAAGCCGAACACGCCAAAGCCTGCCGACTATGCCCTTGTCTTGACCACACATTTAGCCGGTATGGTGACGAGTTTCCCGGCCTAGCGCCAGACTCTTCCACCGCAACCGCTTCATCGACGACCCCGGAAGCAAACATTCGCGAAATGCCCCGCCGCATTGGGCGGAGGCGGCTTGACAGCCTCTCCGGCAGTCCCTATCTCCGGCGCGTATTCTTGGCACTCAAGTTTAATGAGTGCTAAGTGGTTGCAATCAAGATACTTTCTCAGTAACGGGAACCCCCCGCTCGCGGAGCGGTGATGAGGTGATCATGGCAAAGCTCAAATTCCGTCCCCTGCACGACCGCGTGG
Source organism: uncultured Alphaproteobacteria bacterium (assembly GCA_963791955.1). Lineage (GTDB taxonomy): Bacteria > Pseudomonadota > Alphaproteobacteria > Rhizobiales > Xanthobacteraceae > BOG-931. The sequence continues at coordinate 406,511 of CAWBUO010000005.1, read as the reverse complement.
TCGTCAAGCGCATCAAGGCCGAGGAAAAGTCCAAAGGCGGCATCATCATTCCGGACACCGCCAAGGAGAAGCCGCAAGAGGGCGAAGTGGTGGCGGTCGGCCCTGGTGGCCGCGATGAGAACGGCAAGCTTATCGTCATGGACCTCAAAGCCGGCGACCGCGTGCTGTTCGGCAAGTGGTCGGGCACCGAGGTCAAGCTCGACGGCGATGAACTCCTGATCATGAAAGAATCCGACATCATGGGCGTGATCGCCTGATCTCATTCCGTCGCCCTTCGAGGCTCGCTTCGCTCGCACCTCGGAACGACGGTCAATTACAAATCTCAAGGAGAAACCAACAATGTCTGCGAAAGACGTACGATTTTCCGGCGACGCCCGCGACCGCATGCTGCGCGGCGTCGAGACGCTTGCCAACGCCGTGAAGGTGACGCTCGGCCCCAAGGGCCGCAACGTCGTCATCGAAAAGAGCTTCGGCGCACCGCGCATCACCAAGGACGGCGTCACTGTCGCCAAGGAGATCGAGCTTGAAGACAAGTTCGAGAACATGGGCGCGCAGATGGTGCGCGAGGTGGCGCAAAAGACCAATGACTATGCCGGCGATGGCACCACGACAGCGACCGTTCTTGCGCACTCGATCGTCAAGGAAGGCGCCAAGTCAGTAGCCGCGGGAATGAACCCGATGGATCTTAAGCGCGGCATCGATATCGCGGTCACCGCTGTGGTGGCCGATATCAAAAAACGTTCAAAAAAAGTCGGCTCGTCCTCCGAAGTTGCGCAAGTCGGCACCATCTCCTCGAACGGCGACGCCAATATCGGCAAGATGATCGCTTCGGCGATGCAGAAGGTCGGCAATGAGGGCGTGATCACGGTCGAGGAAGCCAAGGCGCTCGAGACCGATGTCGAGATCGTCGAGGGCATGCAGTTCGACCGCGGCTATCTGTCGCCGTACTTCATCACCAATGCCGAGAAGATGCTGGCCGAACTTGAGGACGCCTACGTGCTTCTCCACGAGAAGAAGCTGCCCGGATTGCAGCAGCTCCTTCCAGTGCTCGAAGCCGTTGTGCAATCGGGCAAGCCGCTTCTGATCATCGCCGAAGACGTCGAGGGTGAAGCGCTCGCTACACTCGTGGTCAACAAGCTGCGCGGCGGCCTGAAGGTCGCGGCGGTCAAGGCGCCGGGCTTCGGCGATCGCCGCAAGGCCATGCTCGAAGACATCGCCATTCTAACCGGCGGCCAGCTGATTTCCGACGATCTCGGCATCAAACTGGAGACCGTCACGGTGGCCATGCTGGGCCGCGCCAAAAAGGTGGTGATCGAGAAAGAGAAAACCACCATCGTCGATGGCGCCGGCAAAAAGAAGGACATCGAGGCCCGCGTCGCTCAGATCAAGCAGCAGGTCGAAGAAACCACTTCCGACTACGACAAAGAGAAGTTGCAGGAGCGGCTCGCCAAGCTCGCCGGCGGCGTGGCAGTGATCCGCGTCGGCGGCGCGACCGAAGTCGAAGTCAAGGAGAAGAAGGATCGCGTCGAGGATGCGCTCAACGCCACCCGCGCCGCGGTCGAAGAAGGCATTGTGCCCGGCGGTGGTGTCGCGCTTTTGCGCGCCAAAAAATCGGTCGGCAGGCTGCATAACGACAACGCCGACGTGCAGGCCGGTATCAACATCGTGCTGAAGGCGTTGGAAGCGCCGCTGCGCCAGATCGCCGAGAATTCCGGCGTCGAGGGCTCGATCGTGGTCAACAAGATCATGGAGGACAAGTCCGAGACGTTCGGCTTTGACGCGCAGAGCGAGGAGTATGTCGACATGCTCGAGAAGGGCATCGTCGACCCCGCCAAGGTGGTGCGCGCGGCGTTGCAGGATGCGGCCTCGGTCGCCGGCCTTCTGGTCACGACCGAAGCCATGGTCGCCGAAACGCCGAAGGAGCAGCCGGCCATGCCGGCGATGCCGCCCGGTGGTGGCATGGGGGGCATGGGCGGGATGGGTTTCTAAGTCCATCGCTCGCTGTCGATTGAAAGGGCGCGGTGCAAGCCGCGCCCTTTTTGCGTATTCTCGATGAGAGAGCAAATACCGCCGAGAGGGTCAGCCCATGACGACCGCAAACGCCGACCCATTCGCAAGATTTAAGGCAGCGCAGCGCGAAGCTTGGGCGTCGTTTGTCCCGGTCGAAATCATGACCACTCCGCCCGCCGCGGCCCTGGTAAAATTCGCTCAGGTCGCCAAAGGACACAAAGTGCTCGACGTCGCATGCGGAACCGGCGTCGTCGCGGTGACGGCTGCCCGTCGTGGCGCCCAGGTATCGGGCCTCGATCTGACGCCTGTGCTGATCGAGCGTGCACGCCAAAATGCGAGTATCGCCGGCTTCGAAATCGATTTCGTCGAAGGCGACGCCGAGGCGCTGCCATATCCAGATGCTTCATTCGATGTCGTGCTCAGCCAATTCGGCCACATCTTCGCGCCGCGCCTGGCCGTCGTCGTGAAAGAGATGCTGCGGGTGCTGAAACCTGGCTGCCGCATTGCGTTCTCGACCTGGCTGCCGGAGCACTTCACCGGGCGCATGTTCGCGTTCATCGCGCAGCATCAGCCGCCACCTCCGCCGCGCACGGATGCCCCGGCGCCGGCGCCGCTATGGGGCGACCCAAATGTCGTAAGGGAGCGCCTCGGGACCATGGTGACGGATCTCAACTTCGCCCGCGATACGCTGGTCGCGCCGGCCCTAAGCGTTCAGCACTTCCGCGCCGCGCAAGAGAAGACAGTCGGCCCGCTGACCAAGCTCGTCGTCTCGCTGGCCGACGATCCAGAAAAGCTTGCACAGGTACGTGCCGAGTTCGATGCCATGGCTGCAGAAGTCTTCGAAGACAACACGCTGCCGATGCCGTTCCTGATGACGCGTGCAACAAAGGTCTAGGTGCAGGCCGCCGAAATGTGGCCATAATAGCCCGAGCGGCTTTTCGGCAAGGCGCGCATCAAGCGACAACGCGAAGCCGCTTCGCGCCCAAGTGCCGGATCGCCTCGCTCGCGGGTTTGGCCGCACCGAACAGGAAACCTTGGACCTCGGTACAACCTTCGGCCTTGAGGCGATTGAGCTGCTCGGTGGTTTCGACGCCTTCGGCGATGGTCGAGATGCCAAGACTGCTGCCGAGGCCGGTTACGGCGCGCACAATCGCCAGGCTGTCGCCGCCGTCGGCCAGATCACGAATGAACGACTGGTCGATCTTGATCTTGTCGAACGGGAACTTGCGCAAATAGCTAAGTGACGAATAGTAACGGCAATACCTACACTCATCAGCGCGGCAGCGGACAGGAGCCACAGCGCGGTCAGAAAAATGTCATAGGCAACCGGGATGCCCGGCTCATAGGCCAACATCGCGATGAAGTGGGTGGCCCAGATGCCGCAGCCGCTGGCGGCGCCCGCAGTGACAATCCATGCGAGACGCGCACGGTGTCGGGTCATCCGCGCGCGATGGATCAGATTGACAGCGACCAGACTGGTGACAAAGCAAACGATCGCCGCCAGCACCACCAAAGGCAAGTCATGCTGACCGCCCAACGCGAAACATCCGCACACCCGAGTCTGAGTTTCCTGCGCGCGTGCCTTCGCGCAAGCAACCGAACCATACGAGACGCACCTGACCGCATTTTCGTCCTCAATTGACGAGCGGCAGACTTAATGTGCGGTAAAGATGCGGTTCCGGTTCACTACCTAGCTCGGCCGCTGATTGTCGGCCGCCGCCGCCACGAGCGACATCTTGCTTCAGTTGCGATCAAAACCTTCTCCAAATCATTAATTGGTCATTAATCGAAACCGCAGCGTCGTCGCGCCAAGAAACTCGATGACGTCGCCGCGGCGCCGCCAGCTGGTCACCTGCGCCAGCGCAGCCAAGAGATTGGCGTCACCGCTTTCGCGCTCCGGCCCGCACTGCGCCGGGGGCGCTTCTGCCGCAACGATTGTAATCGTTTCGCCGCCGATACTGGCCTGGCCGCGAACGCTCGTGCACCACAACTCAATCGAGGCGACGCCATTTTCGGCAATCTCAATGATCGGGATCCGCTTGGAGCCTGGCATCGGCGCCGCGTCAAGCATGAGCTCGCTGTCGAACGGAAAGGCGTCATCACTCGCCCCGGCAGGCAAAACAGCACTCACGGCCAACAGGCAGGCCAGGCACAAAGCACAGGCCCAACGCAAGCAAACCATCATCGTCTCCGGGGGTTTGTAGACAAGACAACGACACGGCGCACAGTCGCCGCGTCGCAAGTTTGCTCCCTCAATGCATGATCATGCCGGTGAAGACATAAGTTCGCAGTATCACCAGGATGCCGGCCAGGGAGGCCAGCACAATCGCGTGGAACACACGAAACGCAGTCGCACCGCGTTCTGCGATGGCGGAGCACCGCCGAACACGGAAATGTGTCCCGTCTCCGGCGCCGCCTGTCGAGCAGGCCTCTTCCGGCACGTTACTCGGTCCATGCGATAATCCCGGCGCCCCGAGGCAAGTTACGGTGAAAAGCTGGGGTGCGACAATAGTTGCGTTGGACTGCGCACCGAAGCGGTTCAACGAGATGCCTGAATCTCATGGTGAGCGTGCGCCGTCTTTTGCTTTGCACGTGCCGCACCGGGACCGTTGCTTAGCCCGGCCAGTCCAGCAAGGAGCAGGTTTTGAAAAGCTTCGTATCGATGATCGCCACGATCTGGCGGCTATCCCTCCCCTATTTCCGTTCCGATGACCGCAAGGCCGGCCGCATTCTACTGATTGCGGTGGTTGCGATGGAGCTTGGCCTTGTTGCACTGCAAGTGATTCTGAACCTTTGGTACAATCGCTTTTACAACACCTTGCAGGATCGCAACTGGCACGCCTTCGTCAGTGCGATCCTGTTTTTCTGCGTGATCGCAGGGCTCAATACGTTAATCGCGGTCTATCAGGTCTATCTCGGTCAATGGCTACAGATCCGCTGGCGGCGCTGGATGACGCAGGCCTATTTGGGCGATTGGCTTGACGCCGCCAACCATTACCGCATGCAGCTTCTTGGCGATGCCGCCGACAACCCCGATCAGCGCATCGCCGACGATCTGCGGCTGTTTGTTGAGAGCACACTCTCAATCGGCACCAGGCTGCTCAATGCTTGCGGCACGCTGGTCGCTTTCATTGCAATTCTGTGGACGCTGTCGCAAGAAGCGCCGCTCGCATTGTTCGGTTCGGGCTTTACGATTCCCGGGTATCTGGTCTGGGCCGCGCTGATTTATGCAATAGCCGGCAGCGCACTCACGCATCTCATCGGCTGGCCGCTCGTTCCGCTCAATTTTCAGCGCCAGCGCGTCGAGGCCGACTTCCGCTTCAATCTGGTGCGAACGCGCGAGAATTCCGAGCAGATCGCTTCACTCCGCGGCGAGGCGGCTGAACGCGGGCGCCACCTCGGCCGTTTCGGGCACGTGTTCAGCAACTGGATTGCGATCATGCGCCGGCAAAAGCGCCTGACCTTCTTTACCCAGAGCTATACGCAAGCGGCGTTGATCTTTCCCTATTTGGTGGTAAGCCCGGCCTACTTCTCCGGCGCCATGCAGCTCGGCGGCCTCATGCAAACGGCGTCGGCCTTCAACAGCGTCCAGAATGCGCTGTCCTATTTCATCAACATCTATGTTGAACTTGCCGAATACCGTGCGGTAATCGCGCGCCTGACCGGATTTGAGGAGGCGATTGCGGCGGGCCGCGCGGCTGCCGTGACACCGCCGGCGGTCGAAAGGCTGCCAAGCGGGCGCGGTGCCGTATTCGCCGCCGACCGTCTCAACGTGCGCCTGCCCAGCGGCGAGCCGCTGATCTCGGCGGAACACGTGGCTTTTCCGGCAGGCGAGCGCGTTCTGGTCACCGGACCATCCGGCGTCGGCAAATCGACGCTGTTTCGCGCCATTGCCGGCATCTGGCCATTCGGATCGGGCCGGGTGATGGTGCCGCAGGGAGCAAACGTGACGCTGCTTCCGCAGCGGCCCTATTTCCCGATTGCGACGCTGTCGACAGCCGTTACCTATCCGGCGGAGCCCGGCACCTTCAGCGACGCCAAGATCGCCGAAACCCTCGTCGCCGTCGGACTGCCCCAGCTGGTCCCGCGGCTTGGCGAAGAAGCCCACTGGAACCGCGTCCTTTCGCAAGGCGAACAGCAGCGGCTCGCGATCGCGCGGGCGCTTCTGGCGGCACCCGACTATCTGTTCCTCGACGAAGCAACGGCTGCGCTCGATGAAGCTGCTGAGGCGGCGCTGTACCGCCTGCTGCAGGAGCGGCTGAAAGGCACGGCCATCATTTCCATCGGCCATCGCTCGACGCTCAACGTCTTCCACGGCCGCCGCATCGAGGTGATACCGGATGATGGCTTCTCGCGGTTGCGGGAGGCGCCCTTGGTCTCGGCCGCCGAATGAATAAATAGTGGCAGATGCGTTCCAGGGAGACCGGTATCATGAAGGCAAGCGTCGATGGACATGTAGTCGCCGAGAGCAACGATATGGTCTCGGCCCACGGCTACGAATATTTCCCGCCTTCCGCAGTGCGGATGGATTGGCTGGAGAAGACTGAAAAGACCGACGATGATCTCAAATGCCCGCACGGCGTCCAATTCTACGACGTCGTAATCGACGGCAAACGCCATAAGCGCGCGGCGTGGTCCTACGAAAAACCGCAGCCGCAGATGGCGAAGGTCGGTAGCCGGTTCGGCTTCTGGGAGGATGTCGAGGTCAAGTAGCGCGGATTGAGGGAACCCTCGCTCGCTAAGCCGCCGCCTTCTTGCGATTGGCTTCGAGTTGGGCGTCGACCAGCGCGACCTGCGCATCAATCGCCGGATGGTGCAGACCCATTTGTGCGGCGATCAGTTGCACGAGCTTGTCGGCGCGCTCGATGTTCGGCGCGCCGTTCTGCAGGGCGCGTGCGGCGGACGCCGGCCGCGTCAGCGATTGTGCGGCGGCGGCGTATTTGTCGAACGGCACCATGTCGTCAGGGTTGGCGCCAAGTTTGACGCAGAGGTCGACGACGAAATTGTAGACCGAGCGGGAGGTTTCAATGTCGCTACACACTGCCTCTTGGGCAGTGCGCATGCCGTCCCTGGTCACGCACCGATAATTGCCGGCGAGCAGCATCGCCCATTTGGCCAGCGGCACGAAGATCGAATCATAAACTCTCAGCTTGACCGGCAGCTCGGTCTTGCCTTCCGGCGTATCGAACCGGATCGCCTCGATCTCATCCTGCAACTGACGCAGCATCGCGGTGTACTGTTCCGAAGGAAAGCGCGCGACCTTGAAATTGGTCGGCAGCGTCACCTGCAGCACGTTAATCTTTTCCTCGGGCGGCCTGATCGCCTGGGGGTCCGGGCTGCATAGCGTGATGCACGCCGGATCGAAGTTGTCCCAGACGCTGGCGTCGGTATAGGCGACCTTGAGCGCATCGGTATTGAGGCCCGGGACGCGCCGCAGATAGGCGAGCGGCGGCATGTTCATGATCGACATGCAGGGCACTTTGGCCCGGGCTACGGCGTCAAGGAGTTCGTACACTCCGGGCGAACGGTATTGCGGCTCTTGCATCGCGAGCCCGACCAGATCGTAGTCCTTCGGATCGACGCCGGCCGTGCCGCCGGCGCTCACCTTGCCGGGCAGCTTTCGCGAGTCGAGCACGACCGGTTCTTTGCGCCCGCGGACCGGCAGGCGTACGCGAAACCCTTCGCTATTGATGAGATCGGCCTCCGCCGGGAGACAGACGAGCTTGATGGTGTGACCGCCAAACAGCAGCTTCGACGCCAACAGCGAGCCATAGGAGGCGCCCATAATGAGGATGTTGTAAGTGGCCATCTGACACCTCCCGCTTGGACCGCGCCGGTCACATCCGACGGGCGTCGGCGATTGTTCACCGACATTGTCCGACCAAAGCTATGGGCCGCGATCGGACGATGCAATGCGGGTCCGAAGCGAGGAGCGCACGCGGCGACCGGCGCAGCCGCCAGATACGGCAACGCGGCCCGCGCACTGCCCGTGCGCGGCCGCGCTCCCTTCTAACTTAGGCCGGGAATGGTCTAGGTGTTGTCGCCGAAACCGGAACCGCCCAGCGGAGGTGGCCATGACGGGGCAAGCGCGGGTTCCGCTACCGGCATCGGTGCAGGAGCTGGTTTTTTCGCTGGCGCCTTGGGCTTGGGAGCGGCCTTCTTCACTGCCTTCTTGGCGACCTTCTTTGCCACTTTCTTCGGGGCTTTTTTCTTGACGGCTAACTTCAGTGTCTTTTTCTTTTTACGCGCCGGAGCGGCCTTTTTCTTCGCGGATTTCTTCTTCGCCTTCGATTTCTTCGCCATGATCATCCTCCCGATCCAAGCTAGGAGTCATAAGTCCCATCGGCCCCCATGGGAGACCGGGTTCACGCACAAGAAACTCGCGAGCCCCCGTTAGCCCGCAGCCGCAGATGGACGCAGCGGCCTACCCTGCCGACACTCCAAAAGCGCGGGTGGACACGGCCCGCCGGTTGCCCAGTCAATCAACTCGACCGTATGGACGGCCGGAAGCTTCGTGCCCGCGGCGATCTGAGTTATGCAGCCGATATTTCCTGCTGCGATAACATCAGGTCGCAATCTCTCGATAGTCCCGACTTTGCGCTCGCGCAACCTCCTTGCGATATCCGGCTGCAAAATATTGTATGTTCCTGCCGAGCCACAACACAGATGACCGTCCGGCACGTCCTTCACCGCGAAGCCAAGCTTGAGCAATAAGTCCTTTGGTTGCCGGGTTACGCGCTGGCCATGCTGGAGCGAGCATGCCGAATGATAGGCTACGACGAGGGGTGGCGCGCTTTGGTCTGCCGTCAGCGGCAGTATCGCTAAATACTCGCTGATATCCTTGGCGAGAGCGGCCGCTTTCTGGGCCCGCGCGGCGTAGGCCGAATCAGTCCGCAGCATGAAGCCGTAATCCTTCACCGTCGTGCCGCAGCCCGACGTGGTGATCACGATCGCGTCGAGGTCCCCGAGCGCGGACCAGGCGTCGATATTGGCGCGCGCCTGCGCCAGGGCTTCGGCCTCCCGCCCCATGTGATGAACCAGCGAGCCGCAGCAACCAGCACCTTCCGCCACTACAACTTCGATCCCCAGGCGCGTAAGGACGCGAATCGCTGCGGCGTTGATCTGCGGCGCCAACAGGTCATTGACACAGCCGGCCAGCAGCGCCACGCGGCCCTTTGGCGCCAGCCCCGCCGCGGGAAATCTGCCCGGGTCCAACGGCCGGTGCGGTGGGTGCCACGGCGTCAAACGCAGCATGGCAGCAAGCCGCTTGAAGCCGATTGCCTCGGCAGTTGCGGCGAACGGCTTGCCGAACAATGCCGCAGCAAGCGCCAGCCGGAATCGCTGCGGGTACGGCATCAGCTTGGCCAATATCGTCCGCAGAACGCGATCGCCCAGCGGGCGGTCGTAGGTGCGCTCGATGTGAACGCGCGCATGATCCACCAGGTGCATGTAGTGGACCCCCGACGGACACGTCGTCATGCAGGCCAGGCACGACAGGCAGCGATCGATATGAAGGGTCAGCTCCGCCGTCGCTGGCCGATCATTCTCCAGCATGTCCTTGATCAGGTAGATGCGCCCGCGCGGCGAATCGAGCTCGTTGCCGTCAAGCACGTAGGTCGGGCAGGTGGCCGTGCAGAAGCCACAATGAACGCAGGCGCGGAGGATCTTTTCCGATTCGGCCACGTCGGGATCGGCGAGCTGAGCGAGCGTGAATGAGGTCTGCATCGTTACACGCCAGCCCACATGCGCCCGCTATTGAGCACGCCGCGCGGATCGAAGCTGTCATGGAGCCGCTTGGTCAAGGCCGAAAGTGCCGCAGTCTCTGGGGTAAAGACATCCACCGCAGCGCGGACGGCGGCGGGCGCGCGAATGAGTGTGGCATGACCGCCGACTGCGGCAACGATGGCACGCACGGTGCCTGCGTCAGCATCGTCCGCCGGCGACAGGGCCGCCCAGATCAACCCGCCGGCCCAATCGTAGAGAACGTCCGCTTGCAGCTTTTCGACGAGAGCGCGCCCGACCTCGGCACCGCGCGATGGCGCGGTCGAGAGGCGCCAGATGATGCGCTTTCCCGCGGGCCCATTCGCGGCGAATGGAGCAACGTCTCGGACCGCTCGCCATAGCGCCCGTGAAGCCGTATCCCGCAGCGTGCCCAGGCCGCCAATTGGCGCCATGAGCCGTTCCAGCAAGTCTTTGCGGTGTACGACCGACGGTGCGACGCCTTCAAGCCGGAAGGCGGTGACAGCGCCCCCGGCGGCGGCGATGCCGTCGATACCTGCTGCCATCCGTGCCGGCAGGTGAGCAGCCGCCGAGACATCGGCAGACGAACCAATAGCCGCAGTCATGGCCCTGCCGGCGGCCTGGTCGTCAAGACCGAGCACCATCAGGGTCTCTTCGGTCTCCGCCCGCGGCAACGTCTTGATCGTGACGTCGGTCATGGCCGCGAGGCTGCCCCAGGAGCCGGCCAGGAGCTTGCAGAGATCGTAGCCGGTGACGTTCTTCACCACGCGCCCGCCGGATTTGAACGTCTCGCCACGGCCTGACACCGCGCTGAAGCCAAGGAAGTGGTCGCGCGCGGCACCCGCCTTGATGCGCCGCGGCCCGGACAGGTTTGCCGCGAGCACGCCGCCGATCGTGCCGGCGCGGGCCGCGCTACCGAGCAGCGGTCCATAATCCATGGGCTCAAAGGCCAGCTCCTGCTTGCTGGCCTCGACCAGGGCCTCGATCTCGGCGAGCGGCGTGCCGGCCTTCGCCGACAGCACCAGTTCGGCCGGTTCGTACAGCGTCACGCCGGCAAGGCCGGACAGATCGAGCGTGGCATCCCATTGCGCCGCCCGGCCTATCGCGCGCTTAGAGCCGCGCCCGACGATTTCGAGCGCCTTACCGTTGGCGAGCGCCCATTGGATCGCCTGCTCGACTTCCGGCGCATCGCGGGGGTTGAGAACATCACCGCTCATCGGCACAGATGTAGACGTGCAAGACGGATTAGCGAAGCGCAATCCACCTGCTGCTGACTGATCGGCGAGTCCGAAGGGGCCGCTTTCGGGCCGGCCATTTTAGGCCTGACCGTGTCCGGTCCAACATGGGTGCTTGCTGCAAAATAGCTATCGAATGGCTATTTTGTGATCATGGGCAAGCATGGCGTCGCCGAGGCCAAAAACAATCTTTCCGGACTGATCGATCGCGCGCTGAAAGGCGAAAACGTGGTGATCACGCGTCATGGTCATCCGGTGGTCGAACTGACGCCGCTTGCGCCGGCGGCCGAGCCGATCACGCCCGAGGCCGTCGCTTGGCTGCGGCAACAACGCGTCGGGCGCCGCGCGCCGCGCGAAAACTCCGTTACCGCAGTCAGGAGGATTCGCGATGAGTGGGAGCAGTGAGCGTTTATCTCGATGTGAACGTGCTCGTCGCGCTGTTTATCGTCGATGCGCACAACGAGCGCGCGGAACAAGCTATCAGCGGTTTGCGTGACGACCTGATCGTGAGCAATTTGTCCGCCACGGAATTTTCTTCAGTCGTCGCACGCCGCGTACGCACGCGCGATCTGCGCGCGCCCGAAGCGCGAACGGCGTTCGCCAATTTCGATCCTTGGTGCGGCCGCCACACCAAACTCATCGCGATCGAAGCCATCGACGTTGCGGGCGCTACCGCGCTGATGCGGCGAATCGATTTTCCGCTGCGCACCCCCGATGCGGTTCATATCTCGATCGCGCACCGCTCGGGCTGCGCCCTGCTCACTTTTGATCGCGCGATGACAAAAGTTGCGCGCGGTCTTGGGGTTGCGGTTATGAAAGTCTGAGCTGTGGCGGGGCGTTCGAGCCGACGAAATGGCTCTGAGCGACAGGTTACGACGGAGGTCAACTTCGACCGCACACGCAGTTCAAGGTTTTCCGGCATCTGCTAAAAGCGCGGAATATCGGGGAACGCCATGCGGCCGGCGTGAACGTGCATGCGGCCGAGTTCGGCGCAACGGTGCAACGTAGGGAACACCTTGCCGGGGTTGAGCAGGCTCTTGTCGTCAAAGGCGCACTTGACCCGCTGCTGGTGATCGAGGTCGGTTTCGGAAAACATGACCGGCATCAGATCGCGCTTTTCGACGCCGACGCCGTGCTCGCCGGTGAGCACGCCGCCGACCTCGACGCAGAGCCGCAGGATGTCGGCGCCAAATTCTTCGGCGCGCTCAAGCTCGCCCGGCTGGTTGGCGTCATAGAGGATGAGCGGATGCAGATTGCCGTCACCGGCATGGAATACGTTGGCGACGCGCAGCCGGTATTTTTCCGAAAATTCCTTCATGCGGTGCAAGACGAACGGCAGCTTCGCCCGCGGGATGGTGCCGTCCATGCAGTAATAATCCGGCGAAATGCGGCCGACCGCCGGGAACGCGGCCTTGCGTCCGGCCCAGAACAACAACCGCTCCTCCTCCGAATTTGAAACGCGGCAGGTCACCGCGCCACATTGCCGCGCGATCTCTTCGACGCGCTCAAGCAAATGATCGACCTCGGCGCGCGGGCCGTCGAGTTCGACGATCAGCAGCGCCTCGACGTCGAGTGGATAGCCGGCATGGACGAAGTCCTCGGCGGCGCGGATGGCGGGCCGGTCCATCATCTCCATGCCGCCCGGGATTATGCCGGCGCCGATGATGCGCGCGACGCATTCGCCGCCATCCTCCGAAGCGGCGAAACCGATCAGCGCGGCTCGCGCCGATTCCGGTTTCTTGAGAAGCCGAACCGTCACTTCGGTCACGACACCGAGCAGCCCCTCCGAACCGTTGACGATGCCGAGAAGATCGTAGCCGGGGGCATCGAGATGGCTGCCGCCCAGCCGCAAGATTTCGCCGGTCATCAACACCAGCTCGCAGCCGAGCACGTTGTTGGTGGTGACGCCGTATTTGAGACAATGCACGCCACCTGAATTCTCCGCGACGTTGCCGCCGATGGTGCAGGCAATCTGCGATGACGGGTCGGGCGCATAATAGAAACCGGCGCCCTCGACCGCTTGCGAGACGGCAAGATTGGTAACGCCAGGCTCGACCACGGCAACGCGATTGTCGAAATCGATGGCGCGGATGCGATTGAACTTGGCCATGCCGAGAAGGACGCCGTCGCCGAGCGGCAGCGCGCCGCCCGACAGCGAAGTCCCCGCCCCCCGCGGCACGACCTTGATGCCTTCGCGGTAGCAATAGCCCAGCACAGCGGACACCTGATCGGTGGTCTCGGGCAGGACGACGACCATCGGAAGCGCCCGATAGGCGGTGAGTCCGTCACTTTCGTACGGCCGCATGGCCTGTTCCGAATCGATGACGCCCTCGCCAGGCACCATGCGCTTGAGCGCTGCCACGATCTCTGCGCGGCGGGCGAGCACCACGCCGTCAGGTTGGGGCATTGTCACCGGCATAAAACCTTCTCCGCCGTCTTCGCGAACGCATTTCTAGATCATTATAGGGGGAAATGCGCTCCGCAATGGCTTGCGACGCAGGGTCCCAACCAAGTTGTGTTGCCCGAAAAGCACCAGTCCCCAAGGAATCTGGTGGATGTTCAATTTTAGATAGGCGATGCGCTAAATCTTTTTTAACCTCATCGCGCCCCCGGCAAGTGAAGTGCTTCCGTGTACCGAGTGCACGGGGTGGAAGGGGTTGTGGCGCGCGATGAGGGGGGTTACTCGTCGTTCGGCTTCGGCTGCGTGGCCTTGCGGACTTGTATCCGCGGCCGCGGCACTGTTGCTCGCGGTTTTATTCACCGCCGCGAACGCGCCGCCTGCCGAGGCGCTGCCGAGCTACGCGCGGCAGACCGGACAACCCTGCGGCACCTGTCATACCGATTTTGCCGGGCTTACTCCTTACGGCCGCCGCTTCAAGATCGAAGCCTACACGCTCGGCGGCGGGCAATACCGGACGACGCTGTTCCCGACTGACGATACCGCCAGCAATCAAAAAGCCTGGGTGCCGCCGATCTCCATGATGGCGATCGCCGGGTTCACCAACACCCAGGCGCCGCTACCGGCGCCGAGTGCGCCGTACAACGGAAACAACAATATTGTAGTATCGCCCGTCAGCTTCTTCTGGGGCGGCGCGATCACCGATCATATCGGCGCATTCCAGCAAGTAACCTATAACGCGCCGTCACCCGGCGGGTTCGGTACCGATCCATTCGGTCATACCTGGACATGGGACAACACCGATATCCGTTTCGCGGACTCGACCCGGATCAGCGGGGTCAATGTCGTCTACGGCCTCACAGCGAACAATAATCCTACCGTTCAAGATCCCTGGAATACGACTCCCGCTTGGGCATTCCCGTACGCGGTCTCGACCCTTGGCAACGGATTCGGACCGACCACAATCCTCGACGGCGCTTTTGCCGGCCATGTCGCGAGCATCGGTGCCTACACGTACATCAACGACGCGCTCTATCTTGAAGCGTCGGTTTACACCACGCTTAGTCCCGGTGTTCAGAACGATCTGGGAACCGATCCATTCGACGCGCCCGGACTATTCAGCGCTGCGCCCTATTGGCGCGCCGCCTATGAGCCGCACTGGGGCAACAACTGGCTCGAGTTCGGAACTTTCGGGATGTATGCCGCCGTCCATCCATGGACAATGGCTGGAACAACAACGGTCTCCACCTTCTCACAGACCGATAATTACACCGACATCGGCTTTGACACGCAATACCAATATCAGGGCAATAATTACTGGATCACGTTGCGCGGCAGCCTGATTCACGAGTTTCAAAACCTGAATGCCAGCTTTGCTAACGGACTTGCCGGCAACCTGAACAACAATCTGAACGAGGCGCGGGCGTATGCCTCGCTCGCCTATGGCAACGACAACCGGATCGTGCTCACCGGCCAATATTTCAACAGCTGGGGCAGCCCCGACGCGATCCTGTACGCGGGCAGTCCGAACAGCAATGGCTGGATAGCCGAGATCGCTTACATCCCGTTCATCAGCAGCCAGGCGGCGGGATGGCCGTGGTTCAATCTCCGCCTCGGGCTGCAATACACCTGGTACACCGAATTCAACGGCACGAGCGCAGGCGCCAGCGCCAATAATACGCTGTTCCTCTACGCGTGGGTGGCGATGTAGCGGCTTTGCCCGATGGTTTGGAGACGTGCAATGAAAACAACACTGCTGGGAGGCGCTGCGCTCACGCTGTCGGCGGTCTCGGCATTTGCTGCCGATCTCGCGGTGCCGCCGCCTGCCGTGCCGCCGCCTTGGTCATGGACAAGCTGCTATGGCGGCGGCCAAGTTGGCGGTGGCTGGGGCCAAAAGAATCTCAACGACAGCGCCGGGCTGCTTTCGCCGATCACCGGCTTTTCTTCTGCCAATCTCGGCATCAGCGGATACGTGCTGGGCGGACAATTTGGATGCGACTATCAATTCGCGCCGAATTGGGTTGCCGGCATCGAAGGCGCGGCCGCGGGCGGAAATATTGCCGGCAATATCGGGGTCGCACAGCCGCTTGGCATTCCCGGCGACAGCGCGAACTTCAAAGAGACAACAGACTTACTGACCAGCGTAACCGGGCGCGTCGGCTACTCATGGGATCGCTGGCTCCTGTACGCAAAGGGCGGCGCCGCGTGGGCGAGCGACCGATACAGCGCAACCGGGACATTTGGAGGTGTGCCGTACGATCTCGAAGGATCAGAGAATCGTATTGGGTGGACCGCTGGCATCGGCGTTGAGTGGGCCGTCTGGAACGATTGGTCGCTACGGCTCGAATACGACTATTACGGCTTCGGCCGCCGCAGCGTCACATTGATCGACGCCACGACCGGCAACGTCGGCCCCGTGGACATCAATCAGACCATTCAGACTGTCAAACTCGGTTTGAATTTTCACGTCGTTACCGGGCCGGGCGCCCCATTGAGGTGGTGAGGCAGCCGTGAACATTAATTCCTGGCCCGCACGCCAAGCCGGACGGCGCGAGTGTCGCCCGGCGAAGAGCGTCGGCGTGCAGCTGGCGCTGCAGTCGGCAATCGTCGCAATGGCATTCGCCACCGCGGCTCACGCGGAAGCCTCGAAGACAGAAGTTTCAAAGCAAGAACTTCAAGCCAAGATGGCCTATTGCCAGGTCTGTCACGGGGCATCCGGCCAGGGGTTCCGCGGCTATTATCCGATACCGCGCCTGGCCGGACAGCAGCCCGAATACTTCCAGAATCAGTTGCAGGCGTTCATCGAGCACCGCCGAACCAACAATATCATGTTCAACGTGGCTCACGTGCTCAGCCCGGCGATGCTGACGACGCTCGCCACCAATTTTAAAAATTTCGATCCAAAGCCGCTGGGCGGTGCGCCCAAGGATCTCATGGCCGCCGGAAAGAAAATCTACGAAGAGGGAATCACGGCAGCCGATGTTCCTGCGTGCGCGTCCTGTCACGGTCCGCAAGCCAAGGGCGACGGCCAATTTCCTCGCCTGGCCGGTCAACTCAACGATTACATCTTTAACAAACTGACGAACTGGACCAAGGAACGCGGGCAGAATCCGTCGAACCCTGATGCGTCATCGATCATGGAGCCGATCGCGCACAATTTGACCAAGTCGCAAATCGAAGCCGTTGCAGCCTATGTCAGCAATCTGGAGTGACCCTCTGGTCGAGATGATGAAGCTGTTCGATGCCTATCGGATTGTTCGCACCGGCGCGGTCGGCAGCCGAAGCCGCGCGCGCCGAAACATGATCTTCGTCGGTCTGCATTCCGCGCTGCAGGCTACGGTCCTGTCGCTCGTTTTCTCAGCGACCGGATATGCCGACAGCATCGACAAGCACTCTCCTCCGCAAGGCGGCGTGGCGGCAAAAATGGAGTATTGCCAAGACTGCCACGGACCATCGGGACAGGGTTATCGCGGATTTTATCCGATCCCGCGGCTGGCCGGACAACAAACCGAATACATCGAGAACCAGTTGCGGGCGTTTATTGAACGCCGGCGTCCGAACAACATCATGGCCAATGTCGCGCATGTGCTGAGCCCGGCGATGATCGCGGCGCTCGCCACGAGCTTTCGATCGTTCAATCCGGCGCCGCTTGGCGGCGGGCCGAAGCATCAAATCGCCGCCGGCAAAAAGATATTCGAAGACGGCGTGCCTGACGCCAATGTCGCTGCCTGCGCCGCCTGCCACGGTCCCGATGCAACGGGCAAAGGACTAGTTCCGCGGCTCGCCGGCCAGCTCTATCCATACCTCGTCAAGGAGTTGACGAACTGGGGCAAGGAGCGCGGGCAAATTCCGGGACATGCGGACACATCATTCATCATGGCGCCGGTTGCTCACAGCCTGACCAGGCCGGAAGTCGAGGCCGTCGCCGCTTATCTCAGTTATCTGAAGTAATGCTTCTGTTTTGGTCGCAGCGCCGCTCAAGGGAAACAGCAAGCCTGGAAATCGGATGATGAGATACATCCCGCTAAAAACCGCAGCCTTGGCGATTGTCTGCATTGCGGCTTCGGCATTAATGGCACATGCGGAAAGCCTTGCGATCCGCAATTGCACCTGGTGCCACGGCGCCTCGGCGCAAGGGTACACGCCGGCGCCGCGACTGGCCGGGCAAAGAGTGCCCTACATGCAGAACCAACTGATAAGCTTTCGCGCCCATACGCGCGATAATCCATTTTCAAAACAATATATGTGGGGCGCCGCGCGAAGCCTTAGTCCCCGGGCTGTGCACGACCTCACGCTCTATTTTGCGTCATTGCCCCCCGATCCGGCCAATGATGGCGACCGGGAACTGACGTCAACCGGGAGAACGATATATCAACAGGGACTGCCGGACGCGAACATTGCCGCCTGCGTCGCGTGTCATGGCCCAAACGCCGAGGGCGTTGCCGAAATTCCTCGTTTGGGAGGTTTGGCCTACACCTACCTGAAACGGCGGCTGCAACAATGGGGCGAGGGATATCACACGACCGCGCGGGCACCGATGCCCCGCATTGCCAGCAAGCTATCCCGCGATCAAATCGAGGAACTGGCGTCCTACCTCAGTTTCATCAAGTAGATTCAAATGGGCATTCTGCCTTGACGCACCCTGCCGCGCGAAGAACGGCATGGTCTCGTGCCAATGTCAGCTCAAGCCGGCGTCCAACTACTACACTTTCATCGACGTATGCCCGTTGGATAGGGCATCGCTTCGAGCCGCGTGCGTCGAGATTTGGTCCGCCGCTTCCCGGGCGGAACTGTTAAGCGGTTTTTCGCAATTGACGCCGTTCTACGGCGATCCACCGAAGCTGGCGTATTGCCCTCTACACCCTGCGGCGAGTCCGGCTGCAAAGTGATCTACAACGCTATGGCATTCGGTTGATCACCGGGATTTCAGATTGCTGGCGTGATTGCCACGCGTCATTCGCGTCGCTTCCGCGATTTTGCGCAGAGTTCGCTTCACTCTCATAGGCGGAGATTCGATGCGGCGTGCGGCACCTCCGTTTCGCACGCCGCCGGACCTCGGCTGAGCATTATTCCGACGAAATGCCGGCGAATTTACAAAGCCCGCATGCGCGAGCGGCTAGCTTGTTGTTCTTGAAAATTATGGTGAATTTGATGTCGAGGCGCGGCCGCCGCGGCGCTTTGATAAGAATATTCGTGAACAAAAACTGGTTGGCCACAAATTTCGAGTGCCTCTGAGATTAAGTTTATAATTGCCCCATCAGAGGTAACGTTAATTTTGCTTGGCGCTAAACCGCGGCCTTCTAATCAAATAAAAAAAATGATCACCAACAAATTAGCAGGCCAACTATGCGCGCGCTCTTCGCAACGGGAATTATTTTGCTTTCGGTGACAACATTTCAGCCCGGTTACGCCCTCGATCTGACGTCAAACAAAACTGACGTTCATCCACTTCCGTGGCATGCACAGCACTTCGTATCCGCTGCACGCTCAGTCAACTATGTCGCGACCGAGGGCAACACGATTATCCCGCATCCGGCAGGATGTCCCCGCTATCTGTTTTGTGGCTGCGGTGCCAGCGAGCATGTATTCGGACATCCGGTCCGATCGCTCTTTCTGGTGCGGAACTGGTATCAATTCCCGCGCGCGGCCCCTGCACAGGGCATGGCTGTATTGTTCGGTTCGCGTCACGTGGCAATCATCGAGCAATATCACGGCGACGGCACAGCTACACTTTACGATGCCAATTCGGGAGGCGGGCTCACCCGGATGCGCCGCGCTAAAATCGTTGGTCTTGTCGTGGTCGATCCGCACGGCGAGCGAAGTGCCGCACCGTCAGGCCACTACAACATCGCTCAACAAAAGCAGGGGTCCGGTTATGTGGGCTTCTGAAACGTCCAGGTTCCGCAGTGTAAAAAATCTGAGATGCAAGTCGCATCGAGCGATTCGCCGCGATGTCCGCTTGAGGTTGCCGCATCGCGCACATCAGTCGGCTGCTACAGACCAATTCGATTTTATAAGCACAGCGAAGTTGTGTCGGCGAAAATCCAAGACTACCCGACCTCCGCGTGCGGTCTCTTAAGATGCTGCGCGGCATACCCGCAATTTTGTATGGCGCCAATCGTCGTGAGCATTGCCGAATTTGGGCAGTACGCGCGCCACCTTTCCAATCGGTCAATGTCGAATTCGTGCCCAAGGTCCTGCACACATTCCTGCCTGTGAGGGCAGAGGGAGCATCTTCCCTGGAGTTCGCGGAACAGCAACGGATCGTTGGTCGCAAGCTCATGTTGGTCGACTTGGAGCATATCCATGCAGCAAAACAGCAGACTCGCATCATAGAAATGACGCGGAAGCTCTGAGACTTCCGCAAGATTCAACTTTATCGCTGCGGTCTTCTGATTTGCTTGAGCTTGCATTGCCGCCTCCCGGATCATCTATTTTTTAAAATTGTTGACTATCCGGCAGGTGACGCATTGACCTGGATCAAGAACGTCTCGCGGCGGTCGTCGTTTGCCAAGCTGGTCGTCCGACTGCCGTGCGCTCCGCGGTTGATCTAGGTCAAAGCATCCGGCAAAGGGCCGCCCCATTGTTTCATGGCAACTTTTGCAACCAAAAGGAGGGTCGCATGTTAGCCCCGCCCAATAGCCAAAAAACCTGGTCTCCGATCGAAGCTCTTTCCCGCTGGTGGCGAGATTGGACCGAAGGAGGCGCCGCGTCGGAACTGAGATGCTGCGCAGAGGATGAGATTGCGCGCATGGCACAAGATGCCGGCGTCTCCGTTGCCGAATTCCGCAAGCTAACGCGCTTGGGTCCGGAGGGGGCCGATCTTTTGCTTCGCCGCATGGAAGCGCTAGAGCTCGACCCAAAAGAGGTGTCCCAGACCGAACGGCGGACATTGCAAGACCTGCAAAGAGTCTGCGCCATGTGTGAAAGCCACCGGCGGTGCGCGCGAGACCTTGCACACGATTCGGAAAATCCGGTTTGGGAAGATTATTGCCCGAATGCCGAAACGCTCAAGTCACTGAACGCGATGCCATGGTCATCACGGCGTGAGTGGTAAACCGGCGGTCCGCCGTCCGGTATACGACAGACAAAGGCTGCTTCTGAGCTTGTGGGTCCCGCTGCCAGATCACGGGGTGCTCGCTGAGCTCGTGGGTCCCTGCCCGATCACGGGGTGCCGGCGAAGCGACGTTTTGCGCAGCCAAGTCCTATTGACGCACCTGACCCAAGAGTGAAGATATTGATATTACACGCTCGTCCGGGACACCGGCGCGGGCAGGAATACCCCGCACCTGCTTTTCGGTACACCCGCCAAAAGGAACGACACAATGATGCTGAAGGCGCTCATGACCGCCGCCGCGTTGATCGCCGCGTCGATCGGGACCGGATTCGCACAAGACGTTGAAAAGGGCGCGAATGTCTTCAAGAAGTGCCTGCCTTGCCATGCCATCGGCCCGGGCGCCAAGAACAAGGTCGGCCCCGAGTTGAACGGCCTTGACGGCCGGCACTCCGGCCAGGCTCCGAACTTCAACTACAGTGACGCCAACAAGAATTCGGGCATCGTCTGGGGCGAGGCGACTTTCAAGGAATACATCAAGGATCCGCGGGCGAAGATTCCTGGCACCAAGATGATTTTTGCCGGCATCAAGAATGAGCAGGAGGTCAACGATTTGTGGGCCTACCTGAAACAGTTCGATGCCGAGGGTAATATCAAGAAATAGCATCCCCGGTAGCAATTGATATCGCGCAAAGTCTGCCGGCGCCGCTTTGCCATAAATGCGAAATGGTGATCCGTTAGCACCGCGCTGGCAGCAGGAGACGTCCTATGATCAAAGACATCATCGTCAATCTCAGTGTCGGGGAGCGGCCGGGCCCGGCCGGTGATTACGCGATTTCGGTGGCCGCCGCGTTCGATGCTCACCTCGCCGGCGTCGCTTTTCTCTACGATCCGATCGTCCCAGTGTCCGGCGCGGGTTACATTCCTGCCGACGTCATCGAGACACAGGAGCGCGAGAATGCTGCCGCGAGCAAGGCCGCGCTCGACCGCTTTGCCGCCGCGTGCAAACGCGCCGGCGTTGCCGCGGAACCGCTTACGCTTAGTGCCAGCCTCGTCGGCGTGGGCGACCAGTTTGGCCCCATGGCGCGCCGTTTCGATTTATCGATTGTCGGGCAAGCCGAACCAGACAAAAGCGCCGTGGAAGAGATTATCGCCGAAGCCGCCTTGTTCGAGTCCGGCCGTCCGGTGATCATCGTGCCCTATATTCAGAAAGATCCGCTCAAGCTCGACCGCGTCATGTTGTGCTGGGACGGCAGCCGCGCCGCTGCGCGTGCGATCGCCGACGCCATGCCATTATTGAAGAAGGCGGGCCAGGTCGAGGTCGTCATCGTCAGCAACGAGCGTGGCAAGCGGGACGAGATCGAGGGCGCCGATATGGCTCAACACCTCGCCCGGCACGGGCTCAAGGTTGAGGTCAAGCGGACCGTCCTCGGCGATATCGCCGTCGCGGATGTGATCCTCTCGCACGCTGCCGACGCCGGCGCCGATTTCATCGTCATGGGCGGGTACGGCCACTCGCGGCTGCGCGAGTTTGTGCTCGGCGGCGTCACCCGAAGCATTTTCCAGTCGATGACCGCCCCGGTGCTGATGTCGCACTGATCAGGGATCCGGCTTTCAGGGATCAAGATATCAGGCATTGTGGATCAGGAATCACCGAGGGGCGGATTCCTGATCGCTGATTGCTGATTCCTGATTATTGTGCCACGTTTTCATCGACCCTCTCCCGTCAACGGCTTCGGAATTGGCCGGAAACGGGCTCGTAATGGGGTACGGTGCCGCGAGGTATCCAGAAAATAAACGACGTCAAGGTCGGAGGAGGATTTAGTCCCATGGCGGCTCGATCTGCATGACCGAAATCCCGCCGCTGATGTCGGCTCGCCGGCAAAATTCCGCTGCTCCGCATTTGCTGGAGATTGCCGACGTGACCATGCGCTTTGGCGGCATCGTCGCGCTCGACGCCGTCAGTTTCTCCGTCGATAAAGGCCGCATCGTTGGACTGATCGGCCCGAACGGCGCCGGCAAGACCACGCTGTTCAACTGCTTGAGTTGGCTTTATCGGCAGGTTCGTGGCGACATCAGGCTGAACGGACAGTCGTTGCGCCGGTGCGCGCCGTCCGACATTGCCGCGCTTGGCGTCGGGCGTACTTTCCAGGCCCCTACTCTGTTCGCCTCGATGTCGGTGCTCGACAACGTAAAAGTCGGCTCGCATGCGCGCGGCCGCAATGGCCCGCTGACCGATGCGCTAACACTCCCGTCTACGCGCAGCGAGGAGCACAAGTTTGATGAGACCGCGCGCGAAATGCTCGGTTTCGTCGGTCTCGAAAAACTGACACGCCGGCCGGCCGCGAACCTGTCGCTTGGCGCACGAAAGCGCGTGGAACTAGCGCGGGCGCTCGCCGCCAGGCCGGTGCTGCTGTTGCTCGATGAACCAGCCGGCGGACTTAATCACGAGGAAGTCGCCGAGCTGGGCGCTCTGATCCGTTCGATTCGCGACAGGCTCGGGATCACGGTGCTTCTGGTCGAACATCACATGGGCCTGGTGATGAGCCTTTCGGATCAGGTGGTGGTGCTCAACTTCGGTCGCGTCATCGCCGACGGCCCGCCGGAAGACGTGCGCGGCAATCCGGCCGTCACCGAGGCCTATCTGGGAACGCGGCACTGATGGCGCCGATCCTGCAGCTTCGCACGGTCAAGGCTTTCTACGGCCAGTCCGAAGTCGTGCATGGCATCGACCTTGCGGTCGAGGAAGGCGGCATGACCGTGCTGCTCGGCGCCAACGGCGCCGGCAAGACGACCACGCTTCGGGCCATTTGCGGCATGGTGCGCAGAGAAGGTGAAATCATTTTCGCCGGCGAAAAGCTCGACCGCCGCACCACCGAAGCGATTGCAAGCCTGGGCGTCGCCCATGTCCCGGAGGGGCGCGGAACATTCATTGGCCTGACCGTCGAAGAAAATCTGCGGCTCGGCAGTTACACGCGCGGCCAACAGCTGGAAACCATGCAGCGCATGTACGGATATTTTCCGATCCTCGCGCAGCGTCGGCGGCAACAGGCCGGCGCGCTTTCTGGCGGCGAACAGCAGATGCTCGCCATCGCGCGCGCCCTGATGATGGCGCCGCGGCTCCTGGTGCTGGACGAGCCCTCGTTCGGACTTGCCCCGCGCGTCGTCGAAGACATTTTCAAGATCGTCGAGCGGATCAAGCGCGAGGAGCGCGTGAGTGTGCTCCTGGTCGAGCAGAACGCCAGTCTTGCTCTGGAGCTTGCCGACCACGCCTATTTGATCGAGACCGGCTACGTCGTAGCCTCCGGAAGCGCAAAATCGCTCGCCGACGATCCGCAAATCCGCCGCTCCTATCTCGGATACTGACGGGCCCGCGATGCATCAGTTCTTGCAGCAGATCTTCTCGGGCCTCGCCTCCGGCGCTATTTACGCGAGCGTCGCGCTGGCGCTGGTGATGATCTACCGGGCGACCGACCTGGTGAATTTCGCGCAGGGCGAGATGGCGATGTTCTCAACCTACATCGCCTGGACACTGATGAATGCCGGACTGCCGTTCTGGCTTGCGTTCCTGATCACGCTGGTCGTTTCGTTTGTCGGCGGCATGCTGATCGAACGGGTGCTCATCCGGCCGGTCGAAAACGCACCAGTCCTTGCCGCCGTGGTGGTGACGATCGGACTGCTGCTGATCTTCAATTCCGTTGCCGGCTGGATTTACAGCTACACCGTTCAGGATTTTCCCAGCCCCTTCCCCGACCGGCCGGTGTTCGGCGCGCTTATGACCACGCAGGATCTGGGCGTGATCGCCGTGACGCTGGTGATGCTGGTGCTTTTGTTCGCGTTTTTCCGCTTTACCTCGACCGGACTTGCCATGCGCGCTGCCGCGCAAAATCCGGAATTGGCGCGGCTGTGCGGCATACCCGTCGGCCGCATGCTCGCTATCGGCTGGGGTTTGGCGGCGGCGATCGGTGCGACCGCGGGCATCATGGTGGCTCCGGTTCTGTTCCTCGACCCAAACATGATGGGCGGCGTGCTGATCTATGCTTTCGCCGGCGCGCTGCTTGGCGGGATCACCAGTCCGGTCGGCGCCGTGGCCGGTGGGCTGATCGTCGGCGTTACTGAGAATCTGGTCGGTACCTATCTGATCGCCAGCCAGCTCAAGCTGACGGTGGCGTTTGCGTTGATTATTCTGGTCCTGGTGTTCCGGCCGAACGGCTTGTTCGGCACCGCGATCGTGCGGCGGGTGTGATGATGGACAAAAGCGCCACCTTCATTGCTCCGGAAACGCTTGCGGGCGATCGCTACGCCGGATTAACCGCCGGGGCCTGGCAGTGGATCGCCGCGCTGATAGCCATCGGATTGGTCGCCGCGCTGCCGTTCGGCCTGAGCAAATATCATGTGTTCGAACTGACGATGGTGATGATCTACGCCATCGCCGTGCTCGGCCTCAACATTCTCACCGGCTACAACGGCCAGATTTCGCTCGGCCACGGCGGCTTTTTTGCCGCCGGCGCCTACACCGCCGCCATCCTGATGCATCGCTACGGCGTACCCTATTGGGCGACACTGCCGCCGGCCGCATTGATCTGCTTCGTGCTCGGGGTGCTGTTCGGATTGCCGGCGCTGCGCTTCGAGGGTCCGTATCTGGCGCTGGTGACGCTGGCAATGGCGCTGGCGACGCCGCAATTGCTCAAATATTTCGATACCTGGACCGGCGGCCAACAGGGCATCAACCTCGCCAAACCAGTGCCGCCGGCGGGATTGGGCATCGATCGCGATCGCTGGCTTTATCTTGTCGTTCTCGTCGCCCTGCTGATCGCGATGCGGGTTGCCGCCAACATGCTGCACGGCCGAACCGGCCGCGCCTTTGTCGCCATCCGCGACCACCCGATCGCTGCAGCCGCGATGGGCATCAATACCGCGCGCTACAAGACGCTCGCCTTCGGCACGTCCACGCTGTTTACCGGCGTCGCCGGCGCACTCGCCGCCATCGTCATCGGCTATGTATCGCCCGAGAGTTACAGCATCTTCCTGTCGGTGTCGTTCCTGGTCGGCTCGGCGGTCGGCGGCATCGCGACCATCGGCGGCGCGATTGTCGGTGGCCTCTTCATCCAGTTCGTGCCTAATCTCGCCAACGACGTCTCCGACGCCGCGCCATGGGCAATCTACGGATTAGCCATGTTGTTGTTCATGTATTTGATGCCGCGCGGCGTCGTCGGATCACTCGGACCCTGGATCAATCGGGCGCTACAACGGATGATGCCGCATCAGGCGGCGTTCGACGACGGCGCGAAAGAATAATGGGAGGACGTCATGGCGGCGCAGCGAGCGCTTAACACCGGCCTGTCGGCACTGGGCTTTCTCCTCGCAGGCGTGTTGGCCGCAGCGGCCGGACAATACGGACCGGGCGTCAGCGACACCGAAATAAAAATCGGCAACACCATGCCATATAGCGGGCCGGGGTCAGGCTACAGCTCGATCGGGAAGTCGCTCACCGCTTACTTCGCCATGATCAACGATCAGGGCGGCATCAACGGCCGCAAGATCAATTTCATCAGCCGCGACGACAGCTATAGCCCGCCGAAAACCGTCGAGCAGGTGCGCAAACTGGTCGAGGAAGACCAGGTGCTGCTGTTGTTCCAATCGCTCGGCACGCCGACCAACATCGCGATCCGCGGCTACCTCAACGACAACAAGGTCCCGCAATTGTTCGTCGGCTCCGGCGCCGATCAGTGGAACGATCCTGCGCACTATCCATGGACCATCGGCTGGCAGCCGAGCTACGGCACCGAGGCGCGCATCTTCGCCCGCTATGTGCTCAAGAATTTGCCGAATGCGACGATCGCCGTGCTCTATCAGAATGACGATTTCGGCAAAGACTACCTCAAAGGCATGCGCGCCGGCCTCGGCGACAAAGCCAACAAAATGGTTGTCGCCACCAAGTCCTACGAGACCACCGATCCGACCGTCGACTCCCAGGTCGTCGCCCTACAAGGCAGTGGCGCCAATGTCCTGCTCACGGCGGCGATCCCGAAATTCACCACGCTGGCAATCCGCAAGGTCTACGACGTCGGCTGGCGGCCGACCCAATTCATCAATTCGGTCTCGACCTCGGTCGGATCGGTGATGAAGCCGGCCGGGCTTGAGAAAGGGGTCGGCATCATCTCGGCGGCCTACACCAAAGACCCGACCGATCCGCAATGGCGGAACACGCCTGAATACAGGGACTGGCTGACCTGGATGAAGAAATACAATACGTCCGGCAACGTCGCCGACGCCTTTACGGTTTACGGGTACTCCACCGCGCAGACCCTGGTCGCCGTGCTGAAAGCATGTGGCGACAATCTCACCCGCGAGAACGTAATGAAAGAAGCAACCCGCATCCACGAATTAAAGCTCCCGATGCTGCTCCCCGGGATTACCATTTCGACCAGTGCCGACGATTACGCCCCGATCAAACAGATGCAGCTGCAGAAATTTGACGGCAATACCTGGAAAGTCTTCGGCGATGTGATGACCGGATCCGGCAGTTAGCTCCCGCGCGAACAAAAAGGTAGCGCCAGGGGAGGATGTGATGCCAACGATGCGCGCGATGACAATAAGCGTGCTGACGGCCGCCCTCGTGCTTGCAAGCGGGTTGGCCGCTAGCGCCGGACAATACGGTCCAGGCGTCAGCGACACCGAGATCAAGATCGGCAACACTATGCCGTATAGCGGACCGGCTTCGGGTCTGGGAACACTCGGCAAGGCCGAAGCCGCCTACTTCGCCATGATCAACGACCAGGGTGGCGTCAACGGCCGCAAGATCAATTTCATCACCCGAGACGACGGCTATTCGCCGCCGAAAACGGTCGAGATTGTCCGGCATTTGGTCGAACAGGAGCAGGTGCTGCTGATGTTCAGCCAGCTTGGCACCGCCACGAACACCGCGGTCCAGGGTTATCTGAACGACAACAAAGTGCCGCAGCTCTTCATCGCCACCGGCGCTGCCAAGTGGGACGATGCCAAGCACCATCCGTGGACGATGGCGTTCACGCCGAACTATCCGCTCGAGGCGCGCATCTACGCCCGCTACATTCTCAAAAGTCTGCCGGATGCCAAGGTCGCGGTGCTTTATCAGAACGACGATTTCGGCAAGGATTATATTACTGGCCTTCGCGAAGGGCTCGGCGACAAAGCCGACAAGATGATCGTCGCAACAAAGAGCTACGAAACGACGGACCCAACCGTGGATTCGCAAGTCGTAGCCGTGCAAAACAGCGGCGCCACCGTGCTCTTGACCGCCGCAGTGCCCAAATTCGCCGCTCAGGCGATCCGCAAGGTTTATGATATTGGCTGGAAGCCGACGCACTTCGTCGGCTACCCGTCAAGTTCGATCGGCGGCGTCATGAAGCCGGCCGGCCTGGAAAAGAGCATCGGCATCATTTCCGGCACGCCATTCAAGGACGGCAGCGATCCGCAATGGCGCGATACGCCCGAGTTCAAGGACTGGCTGGCATGGATGCAAAAATATAACGGATCCGCCAACCCGGGCGATCCGTTCAACGTTGACGGTTACGTTCGCGGCAAGATTCTGGTTTCGTTACTCAAAGCCGCTGGCGATAACCTTACGCGCGAGAACGTGATGAGGGAGGCGACCAGCATCCATGACTTGAGGTTGCCGATGCTGCTGCCGGGCATCACTGTGTCAACGAGCGCCAGTGATTACCAGCCGATCAAACAGATGCAGCTGCAGAAATTCGACGGCACCACTTGGAAGCTGTTTGGCGAGGTTATCTCGGGAGCCGGCGGATAAGCGCTTGATTCGGAAAGGCCTTAAGAGCCTAAATGTGTGCAAAGGGAGGACCTCATGACAATCAAAACTACGGCGATCAAACATGGCCTCGCAAAAGGCCTTTCGGCGGCCGGCCTCGTTCTCGTTAGCAGTCTTGCGTTCGCCGCTGGCCAGTACGGCCCCGGCGCCAGCGACACTGAGATCAAGATCGGCAACACTGATGCCTATAGCGGCCCGGCTTCGGCCTACGGCACGATTGCCAAGGCGGAGACCGCCTTTTTCAACACCATCAATGAACAGGGCGGCATCAACGGCCGCAAGATCGACTTCATCAGCCGCGACGACGGCTACAGTCCGCCCAAGACCGTCGAACTGGTGCGCAAGATGGTTGAGGAAGATCAGGTCCTGTTGACGTTCAACATCCTCGGCACGCCGCCGAATACCGCGGTCCAAGGCTATTTGAACGACAACAAGGTGCCGCAACTGTTCGTCGCTACCGGCGCCGACAAATGGAACGATCCCAAACATCACCCTTGGACGATGGGCTGGCAGCCCTCTTACCGCGTCGAAGCCCGCATTTACGCTCGCTACATCCTCAAGAACCTGCCGAACGCAAAGATTGCGGTGCTCTACCAGAACGACGACTTCGGCAAGGACTACCTCACGGGCCTGCGCCAGGGATTGGGCGACAAAGCCGACAAGATGATCGTCGCCACCAAGACCTATGAGACCACCGATCCCACCGTCGACTCGCAAGTGGTGGCGCTGCAAGGCACCGGCGCCGATGTTCTACTAACGGCCGCGACGCCGAAGTTTGCCGCGCAGGCGATCCGCAAGGTCTATGACCTCGGCTGGAAGCCGACGCATTTTCTGACCAACGTTTCAGTTTCGGTCGGCTCGGTGATGCGTCCCGCGGGACTGGAAAAGGGCGCCGGCATCATTTCGGCGGGCTTTCTCAAGGATCCGACCGATCCGCAATGGCAGGGCACGCCCGAATACAAGGAATGGCTGGAATGGATGAAGAAATCCTATTCCGCCGGCAGCCTTACCGACATCAACAATGTCTACGCCTATTCGGCGGCACAGACCTTAGTTCACGTGCTCAAGGCGTGCGGCGATAATCTCACCCGCGAGAACATCATGAAGCAGGCGGCCAGCATCCACGACCTGAAGCTGCCGATGCTGTTGCCCGGCATCGTCGTCTCGACAAGCGCCGACGATTTCGCGCCGATCCGACAGATGCAGCTGATGAAATTCGACGGCAATACCTGGAAGCTGTTTGGTGAAGTCATCTCGGGTTCGGGCAGCTGATCCCCTTCAAAGCGAGGAACAACGTCATGACAAGCAAGCAGACGCTACTGACGAGCCTGGCGGCCTTTGGTCTTGCTCTGACCGGTGGATTTGCGTTGGCTGCGGGCCAGTACGGACCGGGCGCAAGCGATACCGAGATCAAGATCGGCAACACCATGCCCTACAGCGGCCCGGCTTCGGCCTACGGCGCGATCGGCAAATCGGATGCAGCCTATTTCGCCATGATCAACCAGGAGGGCGGCATCAACGGCCGTAAGATCAACTTCATCAGCCGTGACGACGCCTACAGTCCACCGAAGACCGTCGAACAGGTGCGCCAACTGGTCGAGCAAGATCAGGTGCTGTTTCTGTTCAACACGCTCGGCACCCCGCCGAATACCGCGATCCACGGTTATCTCAACGACAACAAGGTGCCGCAATTGCTGGTCGCCACCGGCGCCGACAAATGGAACGATCCCAAGCATTTTCCGTGGACGATGGGTTGGCAGCCCAGCTACCGCATCGAAGCGCGCATCTATGCACGTTATATCCTCAAGAACCTGCCGAATGCCAAAATCGCCGTGCTCTATCAGAACGACGACTTCGGCAAGGACTATCTGATCGGGCTGCAACAAGGCCTCGGCGACAAAGCCGGCAAAATGATCGTAGCCACAAAAACCTACGAAACCACGGACCCGACGGTCGATTCGCAAATTGTGGCCTTACAGGGCAGCGGCGCCGACGTTCTCCTGACGGCCGCGATCCCCAAATTCGCCGCGCAGGCGATCCGCAAGGTGTACGACATCGGCTGGAAGCCGACGCACTTCCTGACCAACGTATCGAGTTCGGTCGGAGCGGTTTTCAAGCCCGCCGGGCCGGAGAAGGGCGTTGGTATCATCTCGGCCGGCTTCCTCAAAGATCCCACCGATCCTCAGTGGCAAAGTGCGCCCGATTTCAAGGAATGGCTGACGTGGATGAAAAAGTATAACCCGGGCGGCAACTTAGCCGACGGAAATAATGTAACCGGTTATGCGGTGACGGCCACGCTCGTGGCCGTACTCAAGGCGACCGGCAATAATCTCACCCGCGAGAACATCATGAAGCAGGCGGCCAGTCTGCACGATTTGAACGTGCCGATGCTGCTGCCCGGCATCACGATTTCAACCAGCGCGGATGATTTTGCACCGATCAAGCAGATGCAGTTGATGAAGTTTAACGGCAACACCTGGCAGTTGTTTGGCGAGGTGATTTCGGGATCTGGCAGTTAGCGAATGGCCCTCGGGCGCGGTCTACCGCTGCAGGCGGCACCGCGTCCGCCGGCGTTACGACCCGTCTGAAATAGCCGGCATCGCCGTCTGAACCACGAGGCCGCGCGCTCGCGCGTCGGCGACGCCAAGCGCGCGCAAGGCAACAAGCGTGAGCGACTGCACGATGTCGCGCTCGCGGCCCGAAGGATCGGGCGCAAGCGGGCCGATCAGACCTTCGACGAGCAGGCCCGTGAGGGTCGCCGCCGCCAACGCGACATCCTGTTCGGGCAAGTGGCGCGCCACCACCGTCGCCGCGATCCTTGCCGCGAATTCCGCCGCGAGCGCTCTGCGAAACGCGGTGCGGACGCCATCAAGTTCGGCGTCAATGGGTTCGGCGATCGCCGCGAACATCAGCCTGCGGTCGCGCAGGGCGCGCACCGCAAAGGTCATGATTGCTGCGGCGAGCGCCGACAGCGGCCCAGGCGCGCCTGCAGCCGCGCGCTGCAACGCACCAATTTCGCGGGCGCTGATCTCAGCGAGCAGCGCCGCAACCAGATCGGTCTTGGCGGGGAAATAGCGGTAGACAGTTCCCGTTGCGATGCCGGCGCGGGCTGCGACCGGCGCGATCTGGACCGCCGCCATGCCGCTTTCACTCGCCAAAACTCGCGCCGCAGCAATGATCGCATCGCGGCGCGCGGCCAAACGGCGGTTGACATTCTCGGTCCGGCGATAGGGCATAGATGTCGCGCTGCATCCCGACTCGCGAGTTCGTTCACAATAAATGAACCATAATTCAGTAGAATCGGCAACGCGTTTCAAGTCACAGCGTTGTCGTTGCGAGGTAACAAGCCGGTCTGAGTTAATCGATTATATTACCCAATACGTGCAATCTTCATGGAACCTTTAGATTTCCATCAAGATTAAACAGACTTCTGGCGACATCAGACACCCCCGTGCCCCTCTTCTTTTTCCAAATAACTCACGACGCTGAGAGCTTCCCGCAAAGCGAATTGGACTTGCCGCATCGGAACGCCGCCTGGGAGCAAGCAACCGTCACGGCCGGCGAGATGCTGCGTGACCTGGGCGGCAGGTTTCGTCTGGGAGCCGAGTGGCGCATGGACGTTGCCGACAATTCCCGCAAGACCATTTTCTGCCTGCGGATCATCGCCGAAGATGTCGCTTAGCAGCCTCGATTTTTTGCGCTCTCGATCCAGAAGCAGGCGTGACGCCGGACAGTACATTCTCAGCGATTTTTCTCCGCCAGCGACTTGGCGCGGATTTTTGCCAACGTCGTCACCGGCGTAATCGCCTCGGGATCTATAGCGAGGCGGACGATCGCCGGCTTACCAGCCCCCTGCGCTTCCTTGAACACCGCCGGAAAATCGGAGGTACGTTCGACGCTGACGCCGAAGCCACCGAAAGCCCGGGCGTAGGCGGCAAAATCCGGATTACGCAAGTCCGTGGCGATGATGCGGCCGGGATATTCGCGCTCCTGGTGCATGCGTATGGTGCCGTAGATGCCGTTGTCGGCGATGATAACGACGAACGGCAATCCGTACTGCACGGCGGTCGCAAATTCCTGCCCGTTCATCAGGAAGTCGCCATCGCCGGCGATGCAGACAATCTGACGTTCGGGATAGAGCCGCTTCATGGCGACTGCGGCCGGTACGCCGTATCCCATCGAGCCCGAGGTCGGCGCGACGTGCTGGCCGAAGCGGCGGAAGCGAAAGAACCGATAAATCCAGGCGGCATAATTGCCGGCGCCGTTGCATATGATGGCATCGGCAGGAAGATTGTCGCGCAGCCACACCATGACGGCGCCGAGATTGACACCGCCCGGTTGTTCGGTCGGCTTCTCGGTCCAGGCGAGATAATCGGCATGCGCCGCCTCGGCCTGACCGTGCAACGCCCCGGCGATGTCCAGATGCTCGAGCGCGGCCGTGAACGCCGTCGGCGTCGCGTTGATCGCCAGATGCGGGCTGTAGACTCGGCCAAGCTCTTCGACGCCGGGATGGACGTGCACAAACGTCATCTGTGGGCGCGGAATATCGAGCAGCGTGTAGCTCTGCGACGGCAACTCCCCGAGCCGCGCGCCGACGAGGACGACAAGATCAGCGGATTTGATGCGCTCGAGGAGCTTCGGGTTCGGGCCGATGCCGAGATCGCCGGCGTAGCAAGGGTGTAGGGCGTCGAACAGGTGCAGACGGCGGAACGTCGTGCACACCGGCAGCGCGTATTTTTGCGCGAACCGCGCGATCCGGTCGGAGGCTTGCTGCGACCAGCGGCTGCCGCCGAGCATTAGGATCGGCGCCCGTGCGGCGCCGAGGAGTTGCGCGAACTTCGCCATCTCGGCGGGTCCAGGCGAGGTCTCGATCGGCGTGAAGGGCGGAGCGTCGTCGACCGCGATGCGCTCGGTCAGCATGTCTTCGGGCAGGCTGACGACGACCGGGCCGGGCCGTCCGTTGGCGGCGGTGTGGAACGCACGTGAGACGATTTCAGGCACCCGCGCGGGATCGTCGATCTCGGTCGCCCATTTGGTCATCGATCCGAACACGGCGCGGTAGTCGAGCTCCTGAAACGCTTCACGCTCGGTCATGTCGCGCGCGACCTGGCCGACGAACATCACAAGCGGCGTTGAGTCCTGACGGGCGATGTGGATACCGGGCGAGGCGTTGGTGGCGCCGGGCCCACGGGTGACGAAACAAACACCCGGACGGCCGGTCGCCTTGCCCACCGCCTCAGCCATCATCGCGGCCCCGCCCTCCTGCCGGCAAACGGTGACGGCGATGTCGCTGTCATGAAACGCATCGATGGCCGCGAGGTAGCTTTCACCCGGCACGCAGAACACGTGTTGGACGCCGTGAATGCGCAGCTGATCGATTAGAACCTCGGCGGCCGTACGATTATTGTCTTTACCGCGCATTGGCGTCTCCGCGATAAGGCGCAGCCGATTCGCCGCGCCGGGCGTTGTCAGCTTTGATTGCCGCGACCGGCACCGCTAGTCCAGTGCTTTAGCGGTCGGCGAACGTCCCAACATAGCGGCGAAGGGTTGCGGTTCTATGAGCGACGAAGACAAAAGTCAGCAGACGGTGTTTGCCTTTCTCGCCGATCCAGCGACGCACGGCGGCGCGAAAGTAACGCGCATCGACACCCATGCGGCGTCGGTGTTTCTCGCCGGAGAGCGCGCGCTGAAGGTCAAGCGCGCGGTGTGGTTTCCGTTTCTCGATTATTCAACGCTTGAGAAGCGCAAAGCGGCCTGCGCGGCCGAACTGTCAGTGAACGCTGCCTATGCGCCCGAAATCTATCGCGGCGTCGTGCCGATCACGCGCGACGCAAACGGAAAGCTTGCCATCGCCGGCTCGGGTGCGCCGATAGAGTGGGCGGTCGACATGGTGCGCTTCGACGAGCAGCACACGCTCGATCACCTTGCCGACGAAATCGATGAAACGCTCGCCGATGCGCTCGGCCGCGCCGTCGCCGCGGCTCATGCCAAGACGCCGGTAGTGGACGCCGAAAAATGGATCGCGGCGCTTGGCGGCTACATCGACGAGCACGTGGAAGCCTTCGGACAATATCCCGATATCTTTCCCGCCGCCGAGATCGAAGCCCTCGCGGGTCAAAGCCGGGAAGCCTATCAACGCATAGTCTCGCTGCTGCGCGAGCGCGCCCGGCGCGGCTTTGTCCGGCGCATCCACGGCGACCTTCATCTCGGTAACATCGCTCTGATCGGCGGCAAGCCCGTTCTGTTTGACGCCATCGAATTCAGCGACATCATCGCGTCTGGCGATGTCTTTTACGACCTTGCGTTTTTGCTGATGGACCTTCTGGAGCGCGGGCTTACCCTTGCCGCCAATGTAGTGCTCAACCGCTACCTCACGCAGACGCGGCGGATCGAGAACCTCGAGGCGCTTGCGACGCTGCCGTTCTTCCTGTCGATGCGCGCATCGATCCGCGCCAGGGTTACCGCAGCCCGCCTGGAGCGGGCGAAGGCCTCTGACCAAGACTCGATCGCGCGCCCGGCGCGAGCGTATTTCGATTTCGCGCGGCAGGCCATCACGCCTCCGGCGCCGAAATTCGTCGCCATCGGCGGCCTTTCAGGCACCGGGAAAACCAAGCTCGCCCGGGCGTTGGCACCGGAACTAAAGCCCATGCCCGGCGCTGTCGTCGTGCGCTCAGATGTGGAGCGCAAAGCGCTGTTCGGAATCGATGAGACCGAAAAATTGCCGGCTGAGGCTTACGTTGGTGAAGTCACTGCTCGCGTGTGTTCGACGCTTATCGACAAGGCGCGCCGCATTCTCGCGGCCAGGCATTCAGTGATTGTCGACGCCGTCTTTGCGCAGGCGGAGGAGCGGGCCGACATCGCCGACGCAGCAGAATCAGCTAAGTTCGCCCTGCATGGGCTGTTCCTCACCGCGGACCTGAAGACCCGACTGGCCCGGATCGGCACACGCGTGCACGATGCGTCCGATGCCGACACCGAGGTGGCGCAAGCCCAGGAGCGCTACAATACAGGCGAGGTTGATTGGACCGAAATCGATGCCTCCGGAACGCCCGAAAATACCCTGGCGCGGGCAAAAACCGCGCTCGGAAGTGATTGATTGACTGACGCCCGCCCGCGCCAATATAAGCGCGGGGAAACCGGGCTGAGAAAGGCGCGACCATGGCGAGCAGTGCATCAACCGCGACGGGCATTGAACACCCGGAAGAGCCGTCGCGCCGCGATTTCCTTTACATCGCCACCGGTACCGTCGGCGCAGTCGGCGGCCTCGCGGTGCTGGTGCCACTGATCGCGCAGATGAACCCGGACGCCTCGACGCTGGCCGCTGGCGGGCCGGTCGACCTCGACATCAGCAAAATCGAGCCGGGCCAGCAGGTCGTGATCCGCTGGCGCGAGCGCCCGATCTTCGTTTTTCACCGCACGCCGGATCAGATCAAAATGCTGCAGGATCCCAAATTGACCTCACAGCTGTCCGACCCGAATTCCCAGCAGCTCCAGCAGGCGCCGTACGCGACCAATTGGCACCGCTCGATTAAGGAGCAACTCGGCGTGCTGGTCGGTATTTGTACGCATCTCGGCTGCATCCCGATGTTCTATCCGCAGCCGAGCGCCTCAACTCCGGTCTCCAGCTGGCTGGGCGGCTACTTCTGTCCCTGCCACGGCTCCAAATATGACGGCGCCGGGCGGGTCTATAGCGGGGTGCCGGCACCGTACAATCTGCCGGTGCCGCCCTACACCTTTGTCAGCGATACGACGATCAGAATTGGTGAAAATCCCGGCGGCTCCGCTTGGGATTTCGG
Source organism: uncultured Alphaproteobacteria bacterium (assembly GCA_963791955.1). Taxonomy (GTDB): domain Bacteria; phylum Pseudomonadota; class Alphaproteobacteria; order Rhizobiales; family Xanthobacteraceae; genus BOG-931. The sequence continues at coordinate 370,468 of CAWBUO010000005.1, read as the reverse complement.
TTCGATCCGCCAGCTCTAGAGCGCGCCCGCGCGTTTGCATGGAATGAAACTTAGGCGGCCATTGCGGCTTGGGCTGTTGCGCTTATCGCTGCTTGCGATCGTCGTCGGCGTGATCACCGGCTTTGGCGCGGTGGTGTTTCGAGCGCTGATCGGGATCATCCACAACGTCGCTTTCCTCGGTCTATTCGCGATCGACTACGACGCGAGCGTATTCACACCGCCGGGTCCGTGGGGCGCGTTCATCATTTTGGTCCCCGTCATCGGCGGCCTGATCGTCACCTTCCTGATCACCAATTTCGCGCCGGAGGCCCGGGGTCATGGCGTGCCCGAGGTGATGGATGCCATTTATTATAAAGAGGGTCTGATCCGCCCGGTGGTCGCCGTGATCAAATCGTTGGCGTCGGCCTTATCAATCGGCACCGGCGCCGCGGTCGGCCGCGAAGGGCCGATCATCCAGATCGGTTCCGCGATCGGCTCCACGCTCGGACAGATCATCAACATGGCGCCGTGGCAGCGCATTACGCTTGTTGCCGCCGGCGCCGGCGCCGGCATCGCCGCAACCTTCAACACGCCGATCGGCGGGGTGATGTTTGCCATCGAGTTGATGATGCCGGAACTGAGCGCCCGGACGTTTCTCCCGGTCGCGCTCGCCACCGGCACGGCCACCTTTATCGGCCGCATCTTCTTCGGGATCCATCCAGCATTCGCCATTCCGACCGCGCTGCTCGCATCTCAGGCGCCGGCATCGTTGCCGGCGCTGCTTCTTTACGCGCTGCTCGGCGCGTTGATCGGGCTTGGCGCTACGGCTTTCATCAGAGGCCTGAGCTTCGCTGAAGACGTTTTCGAGCTTATCCGCAATCCCTATCTGCGCAACGTGGTCGGGATGCTGATCATCGGCATTCTGATCTTTGTGCTGTTTCGCACGGCCGGACACTACTACGTCGAGGGCGTCGGCTATTCGACCATTCAGGCGGTGCTGTCGGGCAATCTCGCGCTGCCCGGACTGCTGCTGTTGTTATTTGTCGCAAAGCTCGCCGCGACTTCGCTAAGCCTTGGCGCCGGCTCGTCGGGCGGCATTTTCTCGCCCTCGCTGTTCATGGGCGCGACCATCGGCGGCGCGTTCGGCCTTCTGGTCAACGCCATAAGCCCGGTCGAGAGTGTCGGCATCACGACATGCGCCATCATCGGCATGGCCGCGATGGTCGGCGGCGGCACCGGCGCCGCCATGACCGCCGTAACGATGATTTTCGAGATGACCCGCGATTATGATCTGGTGATGCCGAGCATCATCGCGGTGGCTCTTGCTATCGGCGTGCGGCGGCTGCTCTCGCAGGAGAATATCTACACCATCAAGCTCGTCGGCCGCGGCCATTTCGTGCCGAAAGCGCTGCATGCCAACATGTTCCTGGTCCGCCGCGCCGGCGAGGTAATGGAGAAAGACGTGACGATCCTCGGCGCCGATGCCGACTTCGACGCCTTTCTGCGCCAGCACGCCACCGGCGCCGGCTTCAAGCACGTGGTGGTCACGCGCGACAACCACATCGCCGGCGTCGTCCGCGTGAATATCGGGCTGCGCCGCGGCGTCGAAGACGCCTACAGCGGCGTTCATCTCGGCGATGTCGCACAGCGCAATTTCACCATCGCCCGCGAAGCCGACATCATGTTCGACGTGGTTCAACGCATGGGGCGGCGCGACGCCGCCATGGCGGTGGTGGTCAAGGGCCGCGGCCGGGGCCGCCCCTCCGAAATCATCGGCATCATTTCGAAAGAGCACATCGCCGATTCGGTCGCCGAAAGCATCAAGCCGTTCGGCTGAGCGATTCAGATCGCGGCGCGCGGCGTCGTTATTGACATCAAACGGCGTTCGGCAATCTAAGATAACGCCGACATAAACAGGAGCGCACCTCATGCGCATCGCCGTGCTCGGTGGTGGAAATGGTTCGTTTGCCGCGGCCGGCGATTTTGCGCTGGCCGGCCATGAGGTCCGGCTATGGCGCCGCGACCGCGAGGCCGTCGCCGCGCACCGCGCGGCCGCGAACGTAATCGTCGTCAAAGACTTCCGTGGCCGGCACGAAGCCAAGCCCGATCTGGTCACCAACGACATTGCCGCAGCGGTTGATGGCGCTGAATTGATCGTCTGTCCCGCCCCGGCGCCGGCGCAGTCCGATATCGCCCGCGCGCTCGCCCCACACCTGACCGCCGGGCAAGTGGTGTTTCTGCCCCCCGGCACATTCGGCTCGTTTGTGTTTGCGAAAGCGGCGCAAGCCGCGGGCAATCGCGCCGACGTGGCGTTTGCCGAGACCGGCACGCTGCCATGGCTCACCCGCAAGCACGGACCGTTCGAGGTGGCGATCACGGTGCGGGCGAAGCGGCTGCCGACCGGTGTGTTTCCGTTGCGGCTGCGCGACCACGCGCTGGCGGTGATCGGCGATGCTTTTCCCGGTGTCATCGAGCCATGCGGCGACGCCTTGTCGGGTGCGCTGATGAATGCCGGTCCGATCATCCATCCACCGCTGATCATCATGAACGCGGCGCCGCTCGAACATTTCGACCGCTGGGACATTCATAAGGAAGGCACCCAGCCGGCGGTGCGCCGGGTCACCGATGCACTCGACCGCGAGCGCATCGCCATCCGCGAAGCCCTCGGTTACGGCCCGCCGCATTTCCCGCTTGCCGACCATTATGCGCGCGAAAGCGATGAATGGATGTATGGCCGCGGCTCCCATGAGACGCTCACCGATTCCGGGGACTGGCGCGAACATATTGTTCTGACCGAGCATCGCTACATGATGGAGGACGTGCGCTTCGGCTCGTCCTTCCTGGCTTCCGCGGGCAAGCGCGCAGGGACCGCGACGCCGCTGTCGAGCGCCTTCGTCGCTCTCGGGTCCGCCATCTGCAGCGAGGATTTCATGCAAACCGGACGGACCCTCGACGGCCTCGGTCTCGGCTCGCTTAGCGCCGCGGAACTGAACACAGTGCTGACCGAGGGCCTGCGGTGAGCGATCGTGCGCTCATTGCCTGCCTTGGCGCCGGCCGCATGGCGCGCGGCATCGCGTTGATGTTTGCTTACGCCGGCCATCCGGTGACGATCGTCGATGTGAAGGACCGCGATCAGGCAGCCTTCGAGACAACGGCGAAAGAAGCGATCGGCGAGGTCGAAGCCACGCTGAGCACGCTTTCGCAATTCGGATTGTTTCCGCCATCGGCGGTCGATCAAATTGTCGGCCGTGTTTCGGTTATCCGCGAAGCCGATGCCACCCAAACGCTCGGCAGCGCCGCGGTGATCTTTGAATGCGTTCCCGAGGTGCTCGACTTGAAACGCCAGATACTGGCAAGGGCATCGGCCGTCGCCGGGCCGCAGCCGATCATCGCCTCGACCACGTCGACAATTCTGGTCGATGATCTCTCAAGCGCAGTCGCCGCGCCCGAGCGTTTCCTGAACGCGCATTATCTCAATCCGGCTTTTCTGGTGCCGCTCGTCGAAGTTTCACCGGGTGCCGGCACCGATCCGGCCGTGGTTGAGCGGCTCAAGACGCTGCTTGAAAGCATCGGCAAGGTCCCGGTCGTCTGTGCCGCGCGGCCGGGCTTTATCGTGCCGCGTATTCAATCGCTTGCCATGAATGAAGCCGCCCGGCTGGTCGAGGAAGGCGTCGCCAGCGCCGCCGATGTCGACAAGGCGATCAAATACGGCTTTGGCCTCCGCTTTGCGGTGCTCGGCCTTCTGGAATTCATCGACTGGGGCGGCGGCGACATTCTCTATTACGCCAGCCGCTATCTCACCGGGGCGCTGCAGAACGATCGCTACGCAGCTCCCGGCATCGTCGAGCGCAACATGCACGAGGGCCGCATTGGGCTGCGGACGCGCAAGGGCTTTCTCGACTATGAAAATCTCGACATCGACGCCTACCGCCGTGAGCGACTGGAGGCCTTCGTCAAGCTCCTTGAGCATTTCGAGATTATGCGTCGCCCGGTGTTGTAGCGGCGCGTTGGGGGCTCATTCGCCGGGCGAGTTTGGTCACGAAGCTGCCGCCTGCATAAGCTCGGGCAAAGTCGTCCGTGCCGGCAGCGACATCAGCAATTCGAAGTAGCTGGTCGCCAGCCGTTTCCGTCGGAGTTGCTTCGGCCGCGGCGCGAACCCTTCGCGGCATTTTCTTGAAGAGGAGAAGCGCCGCTTGTCGGGCACGCTTCGCTGCGGGAACACCTGGCTGGCCGGTGCATAATTGAGATTTGCGTATGTCATGACACCTGCCTCGCGCGTTTTTCGATTGTCAGCATCGCCATCTTTTCGTGTCCGGCGAAGCACTGCACATCGCAGTAGAGCAAGCGGGTTTGCGGTTCGCGGACGTAGCCCTGTTCGATCGGCTCGCAGCACAGCGCGCAATAGGCGTCGGCGCGTGGGGTGCGATCGTTGACCAGAACGAACCGGGTGCGGCTCGGATATCGGGTTGGGGTTTGGGACATGACCTGGGCGCTCATGTGAGACTCCATCGGTTCGGCACTACCGGTGTGTCGCTTGAGCTTTGCGAAAGGTTCATGCGGTGCCAACATGGCGCGGACGGCTAGCGCAATGCTCTGCCCCCTACGGCCTCGTGAGATGCGCTAAGTGGCTCTCAATGCAGCGTTATCGGCTGCGCGCCGGCCGCATTACGGCCGGTCACCATTTGAACCTTTACGGCCGCACCGGCGACCAAGAGGTGAAGATCATGCTTAGTGCTGGAGGCTCAGATTTCATTCCTGCGACTTTGCTTTGGTTTTTCCGGACGGATGCGGCAATCGATACGGCGGGCCGACATATCTCTTTAAGCCGCGCACGAGTTATGCGGGCGCTTAGGGCTGGCTGAGGAAACGCCGTAGCAAGACCGAGCAGTCGGCGCCCTTACGTACGAAGAACATTCCGCAGCTTCGCGGTCGCGGCCACGTCGACTGCTCCATCGACAATAGCGACGCCGTAATGCTCACGCGCGATCTCTGGCGAGAATAGGCCGTCGAGCACATTGTCGAGCACCGCCGCCGGATCGCGGCGGAAGGGATCTCCGTAGCCGCCGCCGCTCGGACCGTAGGTGATCAGCCGGTCGCCGGGTCCCACTTTCTGATAAGGCACCTTTGACGGCAACGCCTGGCTCGCGCCGGCGCCGGTTTCCATGGTCAGTTCGCCCGGATAACCGTCTTCTCCGCCATGAAATCCCCACGGCCGATGTTTCTGGCCGTCGCCCTCGACCGAAAAGCCGCCCTCGGAGAGATAGGTGAACACCCGAACCGAGCCGACGCCGCCGCGCCACTCGCCCGCCGCCACCACATTCTCGCGCAACTCGTAGCGATCGACCCGCAGCGGCAGATGCGATTCGATGTCCTCGATCGGATTGTTGCGGGTGTTGGCATAAAGCGTATCGACGGTATCCATGCCGTCGAGGCCGTAGCGACCGCCGTAGCTGCCCTCGAAAATTTCCATGTGCACCCACGGCCGCTCCTTGACGACGCCGCTGAAAGCGATCACGCGCAAATTGCCGATACCGGCACTGACCTGACGCGGCACTGCCGGTGCGAGCGCCTTCATCACTGTGTCGGCGAGCTGATTGCCGGGAGAGAAGCGCGCGATCACCGGTGCCGGAAAGATCGGATTGGCGAGCGTACCCTTTGGGGCAACGATCTTGATCGGGCGGGTGATGCCGTCGTTCTGCGGAATGTTGCCGTAGACGGCGCTATCGAGCAGGATCGAGCGCAGCGTCAGCCAGATCGCGCAGTCGACCGTGCCCTCGAACGGCAGGTTGATCGGCCGATCGGAGACCTGCGGCGACGTGCCGGTCAGGTCGACGGTAAGTTCGTCACCGCGAACCGTGATGGTGACGGCGAATTTCAGATCGCGCCGCGCCGGGTCCGGATCGTCCAAATAGCCGTCGATGAAGGTCTCGGCCGCGTAGGCACCGTTGGGAATGTCGCTGATGGCCTTGCGCATCATCCGTTCGGAATAGTCCATCAGATCTTCGTAGGCGCCGTGTACGGTGGCGCGGCCGTAGCGGTGCACCAGATCGAGATAACGTTGCGCGCCGATCTGGGCGGCTGCGATCTGCGCATTCATGTCGCCGACGACCAGATCCGGTATGCGGATATTGTCGCGGACGATCTCCCAAACCGCCTCGTTCCGCTTGCCCTGGTCGATGACCTTGATCGCCTTGAACTGCAAGCCCTCGGCATAAGTGTCGACCGCATCGACGATGCCGCAGCTCCCCGGGGTATGCGCGCCGATATCGAGATGATGCGCCGTCGTGACTGAGAAGCCGATCAGTTCATCGCCGTCGAACACCGGCACGCAGAACGCCACATCGGGGCCGTGCGACGCACCACCATACGGATCGTTGTGCATGATCACGTCGCCCGGACGGAAGACGTCGCCGCGGGCCTCAAACTTCTTGCGGATGCCGCGGATGTACCCAGGGATCGGGCCGGATTGCAGCGGCGTCGACATCTTGCACTCGCACAATTGCCGCCCTTCGGCGTCGGTCAGCGCCGCACCGAAATCCTCCGACTCGCGGATGATGCTCGAATAGCTCATACGCATGAGCTTGTGGCCCATCTCGATGGCGATGTTCTCCAGTGCGCCCTGGATCACGGCGCCGGTGATCGGATCGACCCGGGTCGACGGCTGCTGGCGGCGGTTGGACAGCTTTAAGTCACTCATCGCCCTCCCCTTCAGACTTTCAGAATGAGATTGCCGGCGGCGTCATTGATGGCGACGCAGCCTGGCGGAATGACCGTGGTCGAGTCTTTCTGCAGCACAATCGCAGGGCCGCCGAAAGATTTGCCGACCGGCAGCAGATGGCGACGGTAAAACGCAGTTTCGAACCGGCGCAATTCGCCGTCGACGCGGAACACGCACTGCCCGGTCCTGACCCGCGCCTGCGCCAGCGTCGACCCTTGCGGCGCGGTCAACTTGGCGATTTTCGGCAGCCGGCCCAACCCCACCACCCGGACATTGACGATTTCGATCGGGCTGTCGGCAAAGAAATGGCCGTATTCGCGCTTGTGCGCTTCGTGAAACCGCGTCCAGATTTCTCTAAGTTCGTCATTCCCGATCGAACCTGCCGGAAACGGTATCTTGAGTTCATAGCCCTGGCCGACGTAACGCAGGTCGCCATCGCGGACGAACGTCAGGCTATCGGACTGCAGATGATCGGCTGCGAATTGCTTTTGGAGCTGCAATTCCATCGCGGCCAAATCGGCGTTGAGACGATCAAGATCGACGTTGCCGCTGACTTGGAATTCGGTGCGGATGATGTCGTATTTCAGATCGGTGGTCAGGAGTCCCATCGCCGACGTGATGCCGGGATAAGGCGGCACAATCACTTCCGGGAAGCCGAGCATGGCAGCGACTTCAACCCCGTGCAACGGACCCGCACCGCCGAAGGCGACCAGCGCAAACTCGCGGGGATCGATCCCCTTCTGCACCGTGCGCGAGCGGATCGCGTTTGCCATATTGCTGTTGATCACGGTGAGCACACCTTCGGCGGCGTCGAGCTTGTTCATGCCAAGCGCATCGGCGAGCCTCTCGATGGCACGGTGCGCGGCGCCTTCGTCAAGCTGCATGCTGCCGCCAAGGAAATCGTTCTTGTCGAGGCGGCCGAGGACGAGGTTCGCATCGGTCACGGTCGGCTCGGTGCCGCCACGGCCGTAAGCCGCTGGGCCCGGCACGGCGCCGGCGCTGCGCGGTCCGACGCGGAACGCCCCGCCCTGATCGATATAGGCGATCGAGCCGCCACCGGCGCCGATGGTGTGGATGTCGATCATCGGCAGCAGCAATGGAAAACCGGCAATCGACGTGCTGCGGGCATCGGTCTCGGCAAAGCGGCCTTCGACGACGATACCGATGTCGGCGCTGGTGCCACCGACGTCGAAGGTGACAAGCTTGCGCCGCCCGCTCAAAGCGCCGATCCAGGCGCCGCCGAGCACCCCGGCGGCGAGACCGGAGAGAAGCGTCATCGCCGGCTTTTCGCTGACCATTGCCGGCGTTGCGACGCCGCCGTTCGACGCCATCACCCGCAATTCCGAGCGGAGGCCCGCATCGCGGAGCGCAGCTTCCAGGCGCCCGACATAGCCACGCATCTTTGGTCCGATGAAGGCGCACAAGCAGGCCGTCGTGAACCGCTCGTACTCACGAAATTGCGGCGAGATCGACGCGGACGTCACGACGAAGACCCCCGGCAGTTCGCGTTCGAGGATCGCTTTCGCGCGCTCCTCGTGGGCCGGGTTGAGATAGGAGAACAGAAAGCAGACCGCGACCGCTTCAACCGCCTCCGATTTCAGGGCGCGCGCCGCCGCGATCACGCCGGCCTCATCCAGCGGCTCAAGCTCCTCGCCGTGCGGTGGAATAAGCCTGCCTTTCACCACCTTGCGGTGACGCCGCTTGACCAGCGGCCGGTTCTGCCATGGCAATTCCTGCATGATCGAGTAGTGCTCGGCGCGCTGGTGCCGCGCGATATGAATGATGTCGCGGAAGCCTTCGTTGGTCAGCATGCCGGCCCGGGCGCCTTTGTGCTCGAGCACCGCATTGGTTGCTGTCGTTGTGCCATGCAGCACATAGTCGATATCAGCCGCTGCGACGCTGTTGTCGCGGCAGATTTCGGCGATGCCCTGGATGATGGCGCGCGACGGGTCGTCCGGCGTCGTCGAGACTTTGTGGATGGCGATCCGGCCCGTATCCAGATCGCAATACACGACATCGGTGAAGGTGCCACCGACATCGACCCCGATCGTTTTCATGACGCTCCCGCTTGCATGTTGCCGCTTGTTGCTTTCGCTTGATAAACTGCGCACTCCTCTCCGGCGGGGCGCCGCATCATCGGCGGGCAAGTTTTAAAATGCAAAAGATTCTTGAAATGCGAAAGATTTAGCAGGCGACAGTGAAAGCCGTTGTCATCCACGCGCCGGGCGCGCCCGACAAGCTTGTCATGGCCGACATGCCCGAACCGAGCCCCGGCCCCGGCGAGGTGCTGGTCGACGTCGCCTACGCCGGTTGCAACTGGGCGGACACCCAGATCCGCACCGGCATTTATCCGCATGCGCGAGCGTATCCGCTGGTGCTTGGTCTCGAGATATCAGGACGCGTCTCGAAGCTCGGACCAGGCGTCAGCGGCGTGAAGGTCGACGATCGTGTCGCAGCGTTCCTCGAACAAGGCGGCGCCTACGCCGAGAAAGCTATTGCTCCAGCCAATATCCTGATGCCGCTCCCCGACACAATCCCCTTCGACGTGGGCGCCGCGCTGCCGATCCAGCCGCTGACCGGTTACCACATGCTTCACACCATCTACGGCATCGAGCCAGGCGAGACGGTCTTGATCAACGCGATCGGCGGCGGAGTTGGCCTGTTCACCACGCAGCTGGCGGTCAAGGCTGGCGCCCGCGTGATCGGCACCGTCGGCACGCCGGGCAAAGAGAAGCTGGCGCTCGATTATGGAGCCGAGCGCGTCGTGGTCACGCCGGACGAGGATTTCGAAGCGGCCGTGCTCGCCTTCACCGGCGGCCGCGGCGTCGATCTTGCCATCGATTCACTTGGCGCAACCATGCTCGACCGCACCTTCAACGTGGTGCGAAAGCTCGGGCATATTGTCAGTATTGGCGAGGCCGAGGGGCAGCCGTTTAAGAATATCCGCGAGCGCATCCTGCCGCGGTCGCAGACCTTCACCCGCCTGCATCTCGGCCACATCGACGCGGACTCCAAAGCCTGGAAGGACGGCGTGGCGGAGGTCGTGCGCGGCGCCGCCGACGGCTCGTTGAAAGTGCCGATTGCGGGCGTTTTCCCGATGGCCGATGCAGCCGGCATGCACCGCTATATCGAGTTGCGTCAGGCGGCAGGCAAGCTTGTTCTTGAAATCGCGCCTTAGTTCACGGCCTCGGTTCCGAGGCGAGTAGCAACGCATCGTCCAAACGATCGTTTCCCCAAAACATTTCGGTGCCGACGAAAAAGGTGGGCGCGCCGAAGACTCCTCTGCGGCGCGCTTCGTCGGTTTGTTCGCGCAACCGCGTTTTGACGGAATCGCTCTGGGCCTGTTCAAGAATGTCATCAGCCGGAAGATGAAGCTCCCCCAATATCGGAGCCAGGCGATCAGCTTTGTTGATGTCCTCATCATGTACAAAGTTGAGTTCCATCACCTGACGACAGAAGGCGCTGATCCAGGGTTCGTCTGCTCCAAGCAGCGCCACGCGCGCCGGCAGCACGCTTAATCGTGGAAACGCGCTGGGTTTGGTCCACTGCAGCCCATACTTCCGGCACTGACGCACCATGTCCTGCCACATGTGCGCACCTTTCTCCTTTTGGGTCAGGAAGGGCGACGTTTCCATGCCCAGAGCCCGAAAAATGGGTCCCAGCAAAAAGGGTTTCCAGACAATACGAACGCCTCGTCGCCGCGCCGCGGCCTCGATGCGCATGACGCTGAGATAGCTATAATTGCTCGCGAATTCGAACCAGAACTCGATCTCGGGCGGTTGTTTGGAAGTCACTGGCGATCCCATCGCTGGCAGTCGACCGAACCGGCGGTGCGTTGCCGGAAATCGGCTCGTTCCAACTATAGCCGCATTCGTCGCAGGCATACCGCAAGCATTCGCGCCCCCAAACGTCCATCCGGCGGTGCGGACCGATTGGCCGCCGCGAAGTCCCGCATCGAGAACAGATCATTGCTGAAGGTCCTGCCGAACGATTTCCGCGACACCGATTTAAAGATCGGACTATCGGCGCGTCGCAAGCGGACGTGCAAACGAGAAAAACTGTGTGTGGGATTAGAAATTTTCATTCCGTCGGCACACGCAGCGGCTCGTCCAAACTGTACGCCCGGTTTCAAACGCTACGCGTATTCCGCGAACCGGGTCGTATGGATTTGCGATGCTCGGCGCCGCCGCCGAGCTCGGACAACAGCCAGCGCCGAAATACCTTGACCTCGGGCTTCTGAAACTCGGTTTGCGATGCAACCAGCCAATAACTGCTGTCGCTTTCGATCGCGCGGCCCCCGAGCGGAACAAGCCGGCCGGCTTCGATATCGTCGTCCACCAGCGGCCACCGTCCCAGCACGACGCCGAGGCCGCGCGCGGCGGCATCGAACGCCATTTGCACAGTATCGACCCGCAATCCGCCAACAATTGACGATGGAGGCTCCATTCCGCCGGCTCGAAACCAGTGTTGCCAGTCGGCGGAAACCGAGGTGACGTGGATCAGCGGCGCCTGCGATAATATCTTTGCCTCCGAGCGGCCGAATTGTTTCTTCAGGCCCGGGCTGCAGACCGGCATCAGCGTTTCTACTGCTAGCAAAGTCCAGTTCGGCGCCGGCTTCTTGGTCGATGAGAAGCGGATCGCAATATCAAAATCGTCAAGCGTGAGATCCACCGGACGAAGCGAGGTATCGATCGTGACCCGGATATCCGGACATTGGACAGCGAATTTCTCCAGACGCGGCAGCAGAATCTTATTGGCAAAGGTGGGCGCGCTGCTCAGCGACAGCGTTCCGGTCGCCTTGCGGCCGGGAAGCCGGTCGGTTGCCTTGGCTAGAACGCTGAGCGCCTGATTGACGAGCGGCGCGTAAGCTTCGCCTGCGCCGGTCAACCGAAGCCCGCGCGATTGACGATTGAACAGCTCGACGCCCAGCCAGTTTTCCAGCGTCTGAATGCCGTGGCTGACCGCGCTTGCTGTCAGGTTGAGTTCGTCGGCGGCTTTGCGAAAGCTTTTGTGACGGGCGGCGGCCTCAAAGACCCGAAGCGTACTCAATGGTGGAAGCCGGAAGGCCATGCGACCGCGTCCTCGCCCGTGTCATCATCTCAGCCCGCTATTATAGTTCGTTGCAAGAGCGGTGCTGCGGGATTTTTGCAGACCGAAAATTGATACATATTGCGAAACGTCAGCGGATTGGCCGCTTCGAAACTGTCCCAGTACTCAAGATCAAGAAGCGCGCCGGCGTCCGGAAATTGCTGTCGAAATTTTTCGACGGACTTCGGATCGCTTTCGAAGCCGAGGAAAGACAGTCGCTGTTCATCCAAAAAGGCGGCGATTTCCGGGATCGTGAACCTGTGCTCCACGACATTGAACAGCATGTCGCGGCAACCGCTCATGCTGTAAAAGTCGACGGTGGTGCCGGAGGCCCGGCACCCGGATCTTCTTCACGCGACCGATCCGGCTCGCGCTTTCGCTGCTTTGCCCCGCTGCTTGACGTCATACCGCTGGCCGCACCACCCCTGCCAACCTCATCTACAACGCGGCGGGCGGCGAAGTCGCTCCGCGGTTTTACTTACAACTGGCCACAAGCTAAACGGCGGGTGAACGAGCTGATATGCGCCGTCGCGGACATGCCAACCGTTAACGAGGGGTGCTTTCCGATCCCGGTTTCCACATAATGCGACATGGCTTTCGATTTTCGCGCGCTGGCCATTGCCACGGCCGGTTTTTCCGCCTTCGTCAATCTCTACTCGCCGCAGGCGCTGTTACCGGAACTGGCGCGCGAATTTGGCGTCGGTGCCGGTGAGATCAGCATCCTCATAACCGCGAGCACCGTGGCCATCGCGCTCACTGCGCCGTTTACCGGAGCGCTTGCCGATGTACTGGGGCGCAAGCGGCTGATCACAAGTGCGGCCTTCGCTGTCATCGTACCAACGCTCATTATCGCGCTGTCGTCGAGTGTGCCGCAACTCGCATTCTGGCGATTCGTGCAGGGGCTATTGCTGCCGCCGATCTTCACCGTTGCCGTGGCCTATGTGGGTGAAGAATGGCCGCCGGCTGAAGTGCCTCGGGTGGTCGGCCTCTTCATTTCCGGATCGAGCGTTGGCGGTTTCTGTGGCCGGTTCTTCACGGGTGTCATCGCCGATCTGGCCGGCTGGCGCGTTGCTTTTGCGGCTGTGGCTTTATTTACGCTTGCAGGCGCGCTGATAATCACGTTCGCGCTGCCGCGCGAGCGGCAGTTCGTTCGCTCGGGCGGCTTCCTCCTCTCAGCGCGGCAAATGCTCGCCCACCTGCGCAATCCGCGGCTGTTGGCAATTTACGCCGTCGGCTTCGGCGTCCTGTTCAATTTTGTCGGCGCGTTCACCTACGTAAACTTTCATCTGGCCGCGCCGCCCTATTTGTTCTCGTCTTCGCTCCTCGGCGCGCTGTTCGCGACTTACCTCGCCGGAAGCGTAGTCGTGCCGTGGGTCGGTCGTGGCATCATTCTATTTGGCCGCCGGCGGCTCATCCTTGGCATCATTGCCATCTGGATCTGTGGCGCTCTTATTCTGCTCGCACCGCAAGTCAGCGTCATCATTGCCGGACTAACGATCTGCGCAATCTGCGGCATGGTATGCCAGGCGGTTTCGACCGGCTACGTTGTCACCACGGCCAAGGAGGGACGTTCGTCCGCTGCTGGCCTTTATGCCTCGACGTTTTACATTGGCGGCAGCGCCGGCGCTTTTCTGATCGGACTGGTCTGGAACGCCGCCGGCTGGACTGCTTGTGTGGCGGCCATCGTCGCCGTTCAGGTCATCATGGGCGTGGTCGTCGCGCTGGCTTGGGAGCGTTCGCGGATTTGACGTTTGTGAAAGATGAACTGACGCATGCAGCGCGATCGACTTGAGAGCAATCCGACATTCAGCAGCCGCAAGCTGAAATTGGGGACGTTTCAGACCAATCTCGACTCCGGCTGCGTGATGTCCGGGCTCGAAGATCGGCTGGAGATAACGTGGCCCAACACCGTCACGCTCGCCAAGCTCGCCGACGAGATGGAGTTCGAAGCGCTCGTGCCCGTGGCGCGCTGGCGCGGCTTTGGCGGCGCCAACGATCCCCAGGGGCCTGGCTTTGAGGCTTACACGTGGGCGGCCGGTATTGCCGCCTCAACGTCGAAAACCGGCGTTGTCTCAACCTCGCACGTTGCGCTCAATCACCCGATCGTTGCCGCCAAACAGTGCGCCGCCATCGACCATATCGCGAACGGCCGCTTCACGCTCAATGTCGTGTGCGGCTGGAACGGACCGGAAATGGAGATGTTCGATCTCGCCTTGACGCGGCATGAGGATCGTTATGCCCGTGCCCAGGAATGGCTCGACATCGTCAAGCGACTGTGGACCGAGGACGACGATTTCGACTACGAGGGCCGCTTCTATCGGATTAACAAGGGCTACCTGAAGCCAAAGCCGATCCAGAAGCCCCATCCGGCGATCATGAATGCCGGCTCCTCCGAGCGCGGCCGGCACTTTGCGGTGAAGAACTGCGACCTCGTCTACACGATTTTGCGCAACGACGATTTTGATGCGCTGACCGCACATGTCGCGGGCTATCACCGGCTCGCCCGCGAGGAATACGGCCGCACGGTCCGTGTCTGGACACTCGCCACTATCGTGCAGGCCGAGACCGAGAAGGAAGCCAGGAGATTTTACGATTATTACGTGCATGAGAAAGGCGATTGGGCCGCCGCCGCCAACGTGGTCGATGCCATGTCGGCCGAAGTCAACGAGCGGAGCTACTCGCCGGAACGCAAGCGCGCCATCGCCGAGCTGTTCGTTGCCGGCTGGGGCGGATACCCACTGATCGGCACCAAGGAGCAGATCGTCGACGGACTTGCGACGCTCTCGCGCATGGGCCTCGACGGCGTGCTACTGTCGTGGCCGCGTTTCGAAGCCGGCATGCGCGAGTTCCGCGACGTGACACTGCCGCTGGTCAAACAGGCCGGCTTGCGCGACCAACGATAGTGAGAGCGAGAGCGCCATTTCGGCGGATATGCTGCCAGGCGGCAAACCAGCTAATCCTTCGCGCTGAAATGCCAGTGCGGCTCATAGCCGGCTGACAGCACCGTGAGAATCGCCGGCGGGGTGAGCACATCGACCACGACGCCGCGCGGCCGCTCCTGGCGGCCATCGTAGCCCTCCGGCGTCCAGCGCAAGAGTGCGTCGCCGCGGACCGCGAAGGCTCCCTCCTCCAGCGCGACGAATGCGCCGTCGGGCAGATCGTCGATCTTGCACCGATGCACGCGCTTGGCGCGCCCGCTCAGGCGTTCGCGGTGCAGGACTTCGTCGATCTCGAAGGCTTTGGGCCGCGTGCTAAGCCCGTGCGCCTCACACCACGCCGCGGCAAAAGCCTCCGCATCCTTGCGGCGGCATTCGAAGCAGGGCCGATGCCCGGCCGCAAGCGCGGTCGGCTCGTCGAGAAAAAACAGCTCGGTGTAGAAACGGCCCCAGACGTCCCGCTGGCGGCCCTTGAAGTCGAGCACACAGCAGATCCATTGCCGCGACGCCCAGCGCCGCGCCGTCAACGTCTTGCCATCGGCATGAAAGCGCCCGCCACGGTTGCCCATGAACAACCCGCGCGCGGACACGGCCGCCAAGTCTCCGAACGGCGTTACTCGATTTTGCAGCGGCATCGCCACTCTCCACAAAACGGGGCGCAGGCATCCCGGGATACGCCTCGTATGATCCGCATGCCGATGCT
Organism: uncultured Alphaproteobacteria bacterium; assembly: GCA_963791955.1. Taxonomy (GTDB): domain Bacteria; phylum Pseudomonadota; class Alphaproteobacteria; order Rhizobiales; family Xanthobacteraceae; genus BOG-931. The sequence goes on along the minus strand of CAWBUO010000005.1, from coordinate 355,044 downwards.
ACTTTCGGCCCGCAAACGAAATTCGGACGATCAGGGAGAACGCATGGCACGCATATCAATCATAGACCGCGCCGACATGAACGCGGAGCAGGCGCGGGTCTACGACGCGGCCAAGCAATCGACCGGCGTCGTGGGCGGGCCATATTACGCCTATATCCGATTGCCGGCTTTGTTCGAGGCTTGCCAGAATCTGCGCAATTGTCTCGGGTCCGGGCCGTTGTCCGACCGTGAGCAACAGATTGTCAACCTAGCCGTCGCCCGCCACTACAACGCCCGCTATCCATGGTTCGCGCAGGTGCGGCGCTCGCTTGCGGTCGGCATCGCGCAGTCGATCATTGACGCGATCAACGCCCGCGAGGCGCCGAGCCTGGCCGATGCGCGCGAGCAAACGTGCTTCATCGTGGCGCGCGAACTGCTGGCGAGCAACGGACTGAGCGACACAACTTACGCCGCGGCAGAAAAGGCCCTTGGGCTGGAGAGCCTGGTGGCGCTGGTCGCCACGACCGGCAGCTTTTCCACGACGTGCTTGACCGCCAACACGTTCGCGATCGATCCGCCGTCCGACAATCCGACCCCGCTCGTGGATTAAAAAGTATGGGCCGCAGGATCGCCATCGTCGGTGCAGGCGCCGTCGGCGGATATACCGGGGCTCACATGGTGCAGGCCGGCGAGGACGTGACGTTCATCGATCCATGGCCCGCGCATGTCGAGCACATGCGAAAGCATGGCTTGCGGGTCACTCACGCCAGCGGCGTGCCGGAATTCAACGTGGCGGTGCATGCCTTGCACCTAACCGACGCGCAGCACCTCGCCAAAGAGAAACCGATCGACATCGCCTTCGTCTGCATGAAGTCGTACGACACGGCTTGGGCGGCGACGCTGATCCGGCAATATCTGGCAGCAGACGGGTATGTGGTCTCGCTGCAGAATTGCATGAACGAAGAGACCGTCGCGAGCGTCGTCGGTTGGGGCAAGACGCTCGGCTGCATCGCAAGCCGTATCATGGTCAGCCTCGCTGAGCCGGGCCTCGTTCATCGTTTCGCCGGCAAAGCCGGCGCGGCGCACACCGTCTTTCGCGCCGGCGAAGTCCACGGCCGCCTCACGCCGCGCGCCGAAGAAGTCTGCCGCCTGGTCGGTCACGCCGATAGCGCCAAGGTGACCGCCAATCTGTGGGGCGAGCGTTGGTCGAAGCTGGTCGCCAACGCCATGGGCAATGGGCTGAGTGCGTGTACCGGCCTTGAGGATGGCGAGATCCTGAAGAACGATGCGATCCGCCGCTTCTCGCTACGCCTCGGCAGTGAAGCGATCCGCGTAGGTCAGGCGCACGGCTACCAATTGGAGGAAATTCTGCATCTGCCGCCGGAGACGATCGCGCGCGCCGGCGAAGGTGACGAAGTCGCGGCGCGGGCATGTGATGAACGGCTTTTCAAAGACGGCTCGCGCAGTGTACCCGGCCAGCGTCCCTCGATGGGCCAGGACATGCACAAGGGGCGGCGCACTGAAATCGAATTTCTCAACGGGTTCGTGGTTCGCGAAGGCGAAAAGGTCGGTCAGCCATGCCGCGCCAACGCCGTCCTCACCGATATCGTCAAGCGTGTCGAGCACGGCGACCTGAAGCCCGATCCACGGCATATCACCGAGCTGCGGCTGAACTGAGCAAGGTGATGTTTTCGCTCGGCGCGCGGTCTGAATGCGTTTGCGATCCTCAGTGAAAAAGCGATCATCGCTCGTGAATTTGTACTTGCTTTGCTCGTTACCACGCCGGTAGAGTCCAAACTGCCTGGAAACTTGGCCTTGCGACGCTGATAAGGCGCTCATGCGTTGGCTTCGTTATGATCGCAGGATTGGCAGCTGGCTGGCGCTGGCTGCGCTGGCATTGCAACTGTGCCTTTCCTTCGGGCATGTGCACCTCGACGCGGTCCGGCGGATTGATGCGACGGTCGCGGCTTCCGGCCCGCAAGTTCACAGCGCGAAATCGCTTCCTGCGCAGCAGCCCGGTGACGACGGCGACGATTATTGTGCGATCTGCGCCAGCATCTACCTTGCGTCCAGCTCGTTCGTTCCGGCGGCGCCAGTTTTGCCGGTGCCGTTGCTTTCGCACGTCGTTGAACATTTCGTTCGCGGCGAAACGGGTTTCATGGCGCCCCGGCGATTAGCCTTCCAATCCCGCGCTCCACCGCTCGCCTGACATTCGGTCGTTGCCGATCTTCAGCGTCGCCTTCGCATAGCGTAGGCGCGTCCTGAGCAATCGAACGCGGCATCTGCCTCGTCAGCGCTCACATATCGGCACGACCTTTGTCGACCCGTCAGTCGTTTGGTCCCTCTATCAGGGCGGAGCGTCATGCGCATTCGTGCACATTGTAAGTATCGTGGACACGTCGTCTGCGGCTGCGTGTTACTTGCATCGGCGATGTTTAGCGAGACCGCCGCAGCGCAGGTGCAGCTTCCCGAGGTCGTCGTCAGCGCGCCGAAAGAAAAGCCGAGGCCTCCGCGTCAAAGGAACGTGCGTGCTGCGCCGCCAACGGCAGCGCCGGTTACGCCGGCCGTGCAGCTCAACGCCAAGGCCGACGCGTTCAACACCGATCGCAACAATCTTTACACAACCATAGGCACAACGGCCGACGTCATCAGCCACGCGACAATCCGGGCACTTCCCGGCGGTGACAACCAGCCGGTGGAGAAAATCCTGTTGCAGGCCCCCGGGATCTCGCAGGATTCCGCCGCCAGCGGCCTGCTTCACGTGCGCAACGATCACGCTAACGTGCAGTTTCGCATCAATGGCGTGATGTTGCCCGACGGTCTGACCGGCTTCGGCAGCATTCTCGACGCCAGCTGGATCGGCAGCATCGCGTTGATCACCGGCACGCTCCCCGCGGAATTCGGAATGCGTACCGTGGGCCTCGTCGACATCACGACCCGCGCCGACGTTTTCAACAACAGCGGTGAAGTCGGCGTTTATGGCGGCAGTCAGGGAACGATCACGCCGACGATCCAATACGGCGGCACGTTCGGCAGCACTTGCCCCGCGACTGCGCCGGTCGTCGGCAAATCGGCGCCCTCAACTTCGGGCTGCTTTCCGGGCGTCCAATACTTCTTCACCGGCCGTTACCTGCAAACCAATGAGGGGCTGGAAAATCCGCTCCCCTCCTACAGCCCGATCCACGATTTCTCGCAGCAGGAGAAGGGCTTCGCCTATATGTCGACGTTCGTCGACCCCTATACGCGGCTCAGTCTGATCGCGGGAAGCTCCACTAGCAAGTTTCAAATTCCTAACGTACCGGGGCAGCCGGTGGGCTTGAACGGCGGTGTCACGAGCGCGTTCGGCGTGACCACGTTCAATTCGGCGCAGCTCAACGAGAACCAGTTCGAGGACACGCAATACGCCGTGCTGGCGCTGCAGCGATCGATCAACGGCTTTGACGGACAGGTGTCTTATTTCACGCGCTATGACCAGCTGCACTACTCGCCGGACACAATTGGCGATTTGCTGATTAACGGCGTCGCCTCAGACGTCGTGCGCCAATCCTACACCAACGGCATCCAGGCCGACGGCTCGTATGCGATCAGCCCAGAGCATACAGTCCGCACCGGCTTTATTGTCAGTGGCGAACAAGCTTTTGTCGGGAACTCCTCTCTGGTCGAGCCCGTCGTCACCGGCGCGGCCGTTGATGCACCTTTCAATGTCACCGACAATGTCTCGGCGATCGGTTATCTGGCCGGCGTCTACGTGCAGGACGAATGGAAAGTCACCAACAAGTTCACCATCAATGCTGGCCTTCGCTTCGACCAGATGTGGCAATTCGTCAGCGCGAACCAGCTCAGCCCGCGCATCAGCTTCACCTACACACCGTTCGAGTACACGAAGTTCCACGCCGGGTATGCCCGCTATTTCACACCGCCAGTGATGGTCGAGGCAGCTCCGGTCAATATCGGCTTGGTCAACAACACCACGGCCGCGGTGCCTACCGATCAGGGAAACAGTCCGGTGCTGCCGGAGCGGTCGCATTATTTCGACGTCGGCGTGGATCAAAATATTCCGTTTGGGTGCAGCAAGCCGGCAGCGAAGAATTGTACCGACCTCGATCTCGGCATCGACGCCTACTACAAAATGGCGACCGACCTCATCGACAATGGCCTTTTTGGCCAGGCTTACGTGCTGAGCGCTTTCAATTATGCCCAAGGAGTCGTCGAAGGCGTCGAACTGAGCGCCAAATTCCACAGTGGCAATTTTCAGGCATACGCCAACCTTGCTGTGGGCGCTGAGAAAGCGACCAACCCCGTATCGAACCAATATCTGTTCGGCAACACGCCGCTTGCCGACCTCGGCGGTTTGACGGAGTTCCAGTATCTCCAAAACAATTGGATCTACACCGATCATACCCAGTTGGTCACCGCCTCGGCCGGCGCCATCTATCAGTTCTGCGGCCGGCCGGCATACGCCGGAGAGACGTTCGACAATGCTTCCGGAAGCACGGGAATGTGGTGGTGCGGCACCAGGCTCAGCGGCAGTATGATCTACGGCAGCGGACTGCGCGACGGCGATGCCAATATTTCCACGGTGCCGCCTTACACGCAATTCAACATCGGGATCGCGCGCGAATTCTTGCTGCCGAACGATCCGAAGCCGATGACGGTCCGCTTCGACATCGTCAACCTGTTCGATTCCGTCTACCTCATCCGCGACGGCAGCGGCATCGGCGTCTTTGCGCCGCAATACGGGCCGCGCCGCGGCTTCTTCGTCGGGGTGTCGAAGAAGATCTGAAAGGCAGCGTCAGTTACGCCGCCCGGAACAATGTGTCACGCCAATGAAGAGTAAACGGGATTTGCTGTAAAGGAACTGACAACATGGGGCAACGATCGGGAAGCAACCGTGGCCGAAGCGCCGCCGGCACCAAACTGAGTAAGTTGGACAGGACGGACAACCGCATCCGGCGATTTGTCGCGTTGGCGCTCGCTCTGTGCGCCGGCGCTCCATCGGTGGCGTCGGCTGCCGATCTTCCGGCACCAGGCCTGCCGTCCGTCTACAAGGAGCCTCCGGTCCTCTACACTTGGACCGGCTTCTATATCGGCGGCAATATTGGCGCAGCTTGGCAGGGGCTAAGCGGAACAAATTTTTCCGACACGATCGGCAGTACCTTTACCGCGCCAACCAACGTTCAGTTTATGGGCGGCGGCCAAGTCGGCGTGAACTACCAATTCTGGGGCGGCGTCGTCATCGGAGCCGAAGCGATGTTCGATTGGCTTCCCAACACCACGAACGCCTCGATCACGGCAACTGCTCCCGATGGCACTGCCGCCTTCCTCGGCACTATCAACAATCGATGGTTGACCACCGCGACCGGCCGCCTCGGCTATGCGTGGGATCGTGTGCTCCTTTATGGCAAGGGCGGCGCGGCCTGGGTGGGGGCGAGCAATCCTGGGATTTCAATCGGCGGAGTCCCGGCTGCCCTTACGGGCCGCAACAACTCCGATTTCGGGTGGACCGCCGGTTTCGGGCTTGAGTGGGCTTTCTGGAACAACTGGTCGCTGCGCGCCGAATACGATTTTGTAGGACTTGGCAATCGTACCTACACGGTGGCGCCGGGGCCCACGATTTTCGGCGGCGATGTCATCACATATAGCTATCCGAGCTTTTCCATCGTGACGCTAGGCGTCAACTACAAATTCGGCGGCTGGTGATGGTAGGCGCTTCGACATTGCCAATCCGTTCGATGCTGTCTACCTCATTCGCAGCGGCACCAGCATCGGCGTGTTCGCGCCGCAATATGGTCCCCGCCGCGGCTACTTCATCGGCATATCGAAGAAGATTTGACGTCGAGACGTTGGAGATTTGCAGATTCACAGCCGTCAGGAACCGCGCTGAGAAAACTAGTGTCCGGATCTCTTCTGATATTTCAGATCACAAGCTTCCCAACATTTGTCGGCGCAACAAACTACCATGAATACAGGAAGTTTGACGCGCATTGTGTCATTGGCAAAGGACGCTGCGACTGCGCTTGCGGTCACACCCGGCGGTCGGCCTGCTGTTATTACGACCAGCCGTGTTCTTGCAGGGGCACCGTTCCCAAATTCCATTAAGGGCCGCAGTGATGAACAAATCGTTTGATCAAACAGGGCGTCGGGATCGGGACAGCGCAGCGCGCCTATCGCGCGTTGCGAGCATGACATTGATCTGCGCACTGCTGGTAATGTCGGCGTTTGTGCATACCGCGACGGCGCAACCGTCTGCAGCGCCCGCCGAGCAACCGACCGCGCCTAATGCGGCACCGGCCACACCGATAACGACGCCGGGCTCAATTGCTCCGAATACCTCGGTGCTAAAGCCTCCCGAACCGCAAGCGAATGAGCCGACCATCGAGCCCGCTCTCCTCCCGCACGACCTTTCGCCGTGGGGGATGTTTCTGAACGCGGATATCGTCGTAAAGGCCGTCATCATCGGTCTTGCTCTTGCGTCGCTCGTCACCTGGACCGTGTTCATCGCCAAGAGCTTCGAACTTGGCAGTGCACGCGGCCACGCGCGTCGCGCGCTCAAGGTCCTCGCCGGCTCAGCCACGCTAGCCCAGGCAGCCGAACAATTAGGCAGTGGAAGGGATGCGGCCTCGCGGCTCATGCAGGCGGCCGTCCAGGAGATCCGGCTTTCGGCCAACCCGCATGGCGATGGGCTCAAAGAGCGCATCGCCTTGCTGCTGCAGCGCGTTGAACTGGCAAACAGCCGGAGAATATCGCGGGGCACCGGCGTGCTCGCGACAATTGGTTCGACCGCGCCTTTCGTCGGACTGTTCGGCACGGTGTGGGGAATCATGAACAGCTTTATCGGCATCTCCAACGCGCACACCACCAATCTTGCGGTGGTAGCGCCTGGCATTGCCCAAGCTTTGCTCGCCACCGCGCTGGGATTGATCGCAGCCATCCCGGCGGTCGTGATCTACAATGTGCTAGCACGCTCGACCGGGCACTATCGCGCGCTGCTCGGCGACATCTCGGCGCAAGTCATGCGCCTCGTAAGCCGCGATCTCGACCGCGACAAACTGCGTCCAGGACTCGCAGCCGAATGACGTTAGCTAGTTCTGCCGCACGATGACGCGGGTGCCGACGGACACGCGCCCATAAAGGTCCGCAACGTCATCGTTGACGAGGCGGAAGCAGCCCGAGGAGACCGCCTGGCCGATGGTCTCCGGCGCATTGGTGCCATGGATGCGGTAAACGGTGTCGCCGAGAAACATGGCGCGGGCGCCGAGAGGATTGCCCGGACCCCCGGCCATAAAGCGCGGAAGATAAGGCTGGCGCTCGATCATCTCCGGCGGCGGCCGCCAGTCGGGCCATTCGAGCTTGCGCGTAATCCGCAACAGGCCGGCCCAAGTGAAGCCCTGGCGGCCGACCCCGATGCCGTATCGCAAGGCGCGCGTCTCGCTCTCAATCAGGTAAAGGTGGCGCTCCTTGGTCTCGACGATGATGGTACCGACGGGATGTTGCGAGCGATAGAACACCGCCTGCCGTTCAAACTCCTCGGGGAGCAATTTGCTCGAATTGCCGTGATCGATGCCCGGATCGACATCTTGCATTGTCGGCTGGAAGACAGGCGTCTGCGCGCGAGCCGGGACCGATGCCGCAATCGCGCACAGTATCACCGCACCGACCCAGGCGCCTAAATAGCGGATGAAACTTGCTCGTGCCGGAACGGTCACGCCGTTCCGCTGTCCAATATCCCAGTGTACCATCGCAGAGCCACTCCATTAACAGTCAGGTCATTTTGGTGACGTGCTCCCCCCGGTGTTGAGATTAGACCTGATCTGCTCGGCGCTGCAAGATCCGGGGCCAGGCGGGCCCGCCGCGGGATGTCGAACCTTCGACTGGTGCAAGGCAGACTAGGGGCCAAGAGGCGCAAGCGCGTTGCGCAGCTGCGTGCTGGAGATCATCATCAAACCAGAGAACGGCTCGCTCAGCTCCAAAATAAGAAAGAGCGCCCCCGACGCCGACAACGCAAATACCGACAGAATGGTGAAGACCGTTGCGTTGACACTGCCAAACAGGCTGAAGCTCGCGAAAATGATCACGAGCCAGAACACCAGCACCACGAGAAAGGGCGTCGGAATTGCGTTGCCCGTTTCGACAAACAGCGACAGGCGTAATTGCGTCAAATCGTTGCTGATTTGAATTGCTCGGGCCTGCAGCGACCGCTGGACGTCGTTTTTCGGCGAAAGTGCGACAATCGCCAGGTAGAGCGCTTCTCCTTTGGCGTTGGCTACAAACGGCGCCGTCGCATTAGTCACCTTCTCACGCCAAATCCGATCGACAACGGCGGGGATGGCAGCGCGCATGACATTGCGGACCGGGGCGGCCTCCGATCCATACTGAGCCAATAGATTGTCGAGCTGGATTACATCCGCCGTGATCTGCGTGATTTGCCCGCTCTGGGTATCGAATGAGCCCTTTGCGGCCGCGATCAGCAATCCGAGCACGAGCGCGGCAATCGTCGCGACGAGCCCCACGCCAAGACGTACCACGTCCTGCGAATCTTTGTTGAGGTGATGCTGCGGCAATGCCTTGCCAAGAAACATGCCGAGGACCATGCCGCCGAGTATCAACACGAATATGATACACGACAAAACCAGCGGGCTCATGGCTCATTCCCAAACCGTGCGGGGCAGCTCGAAGACTGACCCGGTCAAATGCCGTGCCGAACTGAGCGAATCCGGAGCACACTTACATACCGAAGCGCCAGTTCAAGCCGGCGCGAACCAGATTGTCCCGGAGCGTGTTGAGAGCGCCGGCTCCGACCCACAAATATTCGGCCTTCGCGCTCAAGTTTGGCGTAATGCCGTATTCGACACCCACCCCTGCCGCCAAGCCAACGTGAAGGTTCGACAGCGACTTACACGGCGGGCTGTCAAAAGCACCGGTGCCGCAAACAAAGCCGACCGGACCGGTCAAATTCGATGTTTCATTGGTGATGGCCACACCGCCGGTTCCGTAAAACAGCCAATTTTCGGCAGCATATCCGACACGCGTTCTGAGCGTACTGATCGACGACAGATTTGACGAGAGGGTTGCGGTCCCTATCGGGGCGCCGTTAAACGACACCGTGCCCCTAGACGAACCGCTGCTATTCGTCCAATCGACGTCGGCTTCGATCCCAATGACGGTGTGGCCGCTTTGAATTTGGGCCCCCGCGGTAAGACCGCCAAGCCAGCCATTCGTTGCGAAATTAAATGCAGAATAGGTATCTGAGTACAAACTCATCGGCGTCGATTGGCCAAATGAGTAGCCGCCGTTGAAACCAAAATAGATGCCGGTCCAATTGTAGAACGGAACGGGCGCGACTGGCGCCTTGTAGGCGGGTTCGAGCGGCAGGTCTGCTGCATAAGCGCATCCGCACGTCAGCGCAGCAACGCCCGCACCCGCAAGAACGACGGCCAATCTTCTCATTATTGCCTCCTAGCCCCCATCGGCCACCGAATGCTAATAAATGAGAGCCAACGCACCTGTTCAATATTGACCGGTTTTGCCAAAAATCTCTGCGATCTCCAAGTAAGGTCCGCCGTTCTTGCGGAATTTCTCCAACAAAACTGGCACAACCGCGCGGCAAAGCGACGAAGCGGCAAGCTTTCGAGGCGCGCTGATCCGGGTTTGTGCAAAGTCGCTTACGGGACGAAAAGCCGTTCGATCATTCACAATCGCGCCATATCATTTGATAAAGGTCAATAACGCTGACTCAATCGTTGGATATGATTGAATTGTCTTGGTTTTGCGGATTCAGCTTGGCCGCGAGGCCAAGCGTGATCGCCGAAGAGTACGGTTACGTACGTCACGAGAAGAGCTAGCATGGCGCAGCTTTCGGTTCTGTGTGTCGGGGGTACTATGGTGCGTAAGATCAAGAATAAAAGCTTGTTTTATCCGATCGTGTCGCTCACCAGCGTCGATGGCGGCCGAGTTGTTTCCGGTTTTCGAAAGGGCGCAACCATCTTCTCGCAGGGTGAGCTTGCGGATTCGGTTTTTTACATCACTAAAGGCCAGATCAAGATTGAGGTCGCGTCTGACCAGGGTAAAGAGGCCGTTATTGCAATATTCGGGCCCGGTGCCTTCTTCGGCGAGAGCTGCCTGACCGGACAGTTGCTGCGCGCAGCAACCGCAACAGCCGTGACCGAAAGTGTGGTCGTGAGTTTGAAAAAATCCGAAATGGTTCGCGCGCTTGACCATGAGGCGGCGTTTGCGAAAGCGTTTACCGCTCATCTTTTGGCACGCAACAGCCGGGTGGAAGAGGATTTGATCGATCAGTTATTCAATTCGAGCGAAAAACGCCTGGCCCGGATCCTTCTTCGGCTGGCAAATCTCGGCACAGCCAGCAAACCAGGGCCGATCATCACGAAGATCAGTCAAGAGACGCTTGCAAAAATGATAGGTACGACGCGCCCCCGGGTGAGTTATTTCATGAACAAATTTAGGAAATTAGGTTTCATCGAATACAATAGAGACATTACCGTTCACAGTTCTCTATTGAGCGTGGTCTTGAGCGATTAGACGCTGCACCAGCGGCGGAGATTTTTTCGCAAACCTGGTCAATATTGAACAGGCGTCTTTCGTCTTGCTTATCTAGCATCGCTACAGACACGCGGGATCCAATTCCGCGGCTTGTCCGGGGACAGCCCGGGTCAACGGAGGGACACGATGAAACGCGCATTGCACCTTTCCGGATGTGTCGCATTGACGTTATCGACTGCGCTGATCGCTGCGACATCGGCTCAAGGCCAATCCGACGACGCCGGGAAAATTCTGAAAATGATGTCTGACTATGTCGCAAGTCAGAAAAACATCTCTGCTACGCTCAATACAGACATCGAAGTGCTGACTTCCGACCTGCAAAAGATCCAATTCGATGCCACGGGACAGTTATGGCTCAGTCGTCCCGACAAGCTTCGCGTCAGCCGGACCGGTGGCTACACCGACGTCGAATTCGTTTTCGACGGCAAGACCGCGACGATACTTGGCAAAAACATCAACGCCTTTGCCCAGCTTGACTCGCCAGGCTCAACTGATCAGCTCATCGATCGGTTGATCAATGAATTTTCGGTTCAGGCGCCGGCCTCGGACCTTCTGCTGTCGAATTCATACGACGTTCTGATGTCGGATGTGCGCGATGCCAAGCATATTGGCCGCGGCGTCGTCGATGGCGTCGAGTGCGAGCATCTCGCGTTTCGCAATTTTGATACCGACTGGCAGATTTGGATCGAGGTTGGACCACGTCCAATTCCGCACAAATACGTGATCACTAGCAAGACCGAGACTGGCGCCCCGCAATACACACTGCGTATCTCGGATTGGAAGACCGATGCTCCGGCAACCGCCGAGGCGTTCACTTTCAAGCCGCCCGCGGGCGCGAAGAAAGTCGGACTGAAGGAGCTTCGGGATTTGGATGAAGTGCCAGCAGGCGTTGTTGCGGGAGGCAAAAAATGACGCGCGTGAAAAGCAGGCTCGTGCAGATTGCGTTGGCGACGGCAGCCGGCGCCGGGTGTCTGTTCGTCAGCGAGAAAGTCTCGCTGCAAAATCCGCAGTCTTTGGTGACGGAGGCCCATGCGGTCATCGGGCGGCCGCTGACGCCGATGAGCTATGCCGGTGTGGCGCGCCGGACGACCCGCCGTGCCGTGTATGGGACCGCCGCAGTTGCCGGGGCGTACGCCTACCACCCGCCAGTTTATGGAGCGCCGGTCTATGCGGCGCCGGTAGGTGTGGCGCCCGCTTGCTATCAATCGGTTGATCCGTACGGCCGGATTTATACGGTTTGCCCGTAACGGTCGCGAGCGCAGCGATCCTTGGCGGCTCCCATTGGGACGTTGGCAGACGCCGCGTCTCAATGACCATCAAGCCTGAACGCCCGGTGGCTTAGATTCATTAGTTGACACCATGAACAACCGCACATCGGTACTGTCTGCCTTAACTCTGGCGCTGCTCCTTTCTACGTCGGCAAATGCCCAGCAGACCACCGGCGTTCCAGGCTCGCCCAGCGCCACGACGACGATTGACGGGAAGCAACTTCCCGCGCCTGATCCGAAATTTGGCGGCGTGATCAAGGACGGCGCCTTGCAATCCAAGCCCTGGTGGGCGCCGCAAATCGTGCCGCCCAAGGGCGCGCCCAATGTGCTGCTCATTTTGGTCGATGACGCGGGCTACGGCGTGCCCGGCTCGTTTGGCGGCGTCATTCCGACGCCGGCGCTCGACCGCATCGCCAATGCGGGTCTGCGCTATACGAATTTTCATTCCACCGCGCTGTGTTCACCGACGCGCGCGTGCCTGATCACTGGCCGCAATCATCACTCCGTCGGCTTCGGCGTGATTTCCGAGCAATCAACGGGCTTCCCGGGTTACAACAGCATCATCCCCAAGGACGCGGCTACCATTGGGCGCATTCTCAAGGACAACGGCTATGCCACGTCGTGGTTCGGCAAGGACCACAACACCCCGGCCTTCACCGCCAGTCAGATTGGGCCGTTCGACCAATGGCCGACCGGCATGGGGTTTGACTATTTCTACGGATTTGTCGGCGGCGACGCCAATCAGTGGGAGCCGAATCTCTTCCGCAACACGACGCAGATTTATCCCTTCGCCAGCCAGCCGCCTGGGACCTGGAACCTGGTCACGGCCATGGCCGACGACGCGATCGACTACATGAACCGGGTCAATCAAATCGATCCAAGCAAACCGTTCTTCGTCTATTACGCCCCCGGAGCCACGCATGCCCCCCATCATCCGACCAAGGAATGGGTGGACAAAATCCATAACATGCACCTGTTCGACGAGGGCTGGAACAAGTTGCGCGAAACGATCTTCGCCAATCAGAAACGGCTCGGTGTCATTCCGCAAGACACCAGACTGACCCCGTGGCCGAGCGATCTCCTGAGGGAGTGGGACAAGACCACGCCGGACGAGAAGAAGCTGTTCATCCGCCAGGTCGAAGTGTTCGCCGCATTCGCGGCCTATAACGACCACGAAATCGGCCGCGTCATTCAGGCCGTGGAGGACATGGGCAAACTGGACAATACGCTCATTATCTACATCACCGGCGACAACGGCACGAGCGCCGAAGGGGGGTTGTTCGGGACGCCAAACGAAGTCGCGTTCTTCAACGGCGTCGCCGTGCCGGTCGAGGCGCAGCTCAAGCTCTACTACGATGACTGGGGCACCGAGCGCACTTATAACCACATGTCCGCGCACTGGGCGTGGGCCTTCGATACGCCGTTCCCCTGGGTCAAACAGATTGCCTCGCACCTTGGCGGCGTTCGCCAGGGCATGGCGATTTCATGGCCCGGCCACATCAAGGATGCTGGCGGCATCCGTAACCAGTTCCATCACGTCATCGACGTGGTGCCGACGATTCTCGAAGCGACCGGCATCAAGGCGCCAGAGGTTGTGGACGGCATCAAACAAGCCCCCATCGAAGGCGTGAGCATGGCCTACACCTTCGACGCAAAGAACGCCAAAGCACAGTCGACGCACAAAACCCAATACTTCGAAATGTTCGGCGATCATTCCATTTACGACAATGGCTGGCTGCTCAGCACCAAGGTTGTCCGCCCGCCCTGGCAAGCATTCGGCCCGGCCAACCCCGATCCGCTCAACAACGTCACCTGGGAGCTCTATGACCTGAATAGGGACTTCTCCCAATCCGAGGACCTTGCGGCCAAGTATCCCGACAAAGTGAAACAGATGAAGGAGCTGTTCCTAAAACAGGCGCACAAGTATCAGGTGCTCCCGCTTGATGCTTCCGTAGCAGCCCGGATCGTGGCGCCGCGCCCGAATATCACCGCCGGCCGCTCGGAGTTTGTCTACACCAGACCCATGGTCGGGCTGCCGCAGGGCGATTCTCCGCTCCTGCTCGACACGTCCTACACCGTCACGGCAGATATCGACGTGCCGCAGGGCGGCGCCGAAGGCATGATCGTGACGTCGGGCGGCCGGTTCGCCGGCTACGGCTTCTACCTGCTCAACGGCAAACCGGTCTGGCTCTGGAACCTCATCGACCTTGAGCGGATCAAATGGGAAGGCGCCGATGCGCTCACCCCCGGCAGGCACATCGTCGAGTTCGACTTCAAATATGAGGGCATGGGCGTGGGCACGCTGGCCTTTAACAGCTTTGCCGGTGTTGGCCGCCCCGGCACCGGCACGCTCAAGGTGGACGGCAAGGTCGTCGACACCAAAACGATGCCAAAGACGCTGCCGATGATCCTGCAATGGGACGAGAGCTTCGACATCGGCTCCGATACGCTAACCGGCGTCAACGACGCCGACTACAAGCCGCCGTTCACGCTGACCGCGAAGCTCAACAAGCTGACGATCAAAGTCGATCGGCCGCAATTGTCGCCCAATGAAATCCAGAAACTCCAGGCGGCGCAGCGCAACAACAAGATGAGCGAGTAGCCTGGAGAGGGGCATCTCTCGGAACGGCGATGCCGCCCGCGCCCTTGAAGCTGCATTCGCGCTCGTAGCTGGACAGCCTACCTTCACCGCTCGTTCGAAGCGCGGCCTATTACGGCGTCTGCTTCGAGAAGGTATAATGCTTGGCACCGAGCGTTAGCCTCGGAACGAGGGCAAGCGGGGGCGATGTGCGCCTCGGCTGTTGGTGGGTTGGTTCGATTCGGAACTGAATAAAGACTATGCTGGGGTTCACTCAGAAACATCTTTTCGTGGCGATCGTCACCGCCCTGGTGAGCATCAGCGTCATCTGGTTCGCGCTGGGGATTTTGTTTCCCGCGCCTCCGACAAAGATCACGATCGCCGGGTCCTTTGTCGGCGGTCACTATGAATCGCTGGCCCGTCGTTACCAGGAACTGCTTGAACGCGCCCATTTGCAGGTCGAAGTGCGAATGACCGACGGCTCGGCCGAGAATCTCAAACTTTTGAATAACCCGAAATCCGGAGTTCAGATTGCCTTTATGCAGGGCGGCGTCGCGAATGGCGCGCAGGCGCCCGATCTGCTGTCGCTGGGACGGGTGGATTATCAGGTTTACTGGCTGTTCTATCCCGCCGCTGACACGCTGAACGATCTGCCGGAGCTTAAGGGCAGACGCATCGGCCTGGGCCCGGTGGGAAGCGGCTCGCGGCTTGTCTCGGAAAAGATTCTCGCGGTCAGTGGTGTCACTGCTGAAAATTCGACGCTGCTCAACCTTTCACCGCTGAGCGCACTTGAAGCGTTGAAGAATCGGTCGATTGACGCGCTGTTTCTCAATTTTTCCGCGGATTCGCCGTTTCTGCGTGCTCTGCTGAAGGACCCCCAATTTCGGCCCATGAGCTTCACCGGCGCCGAGGCTCTGACCCGCATTTTCCCATTTCTGGTGCATTTGGTGCTGCCGCGGGGCGTGATCGATTACGAGAACAAGATTCCCGCCGCCGACGTGACCCTGATCGCAACCACGAACGCCGTATTGGTGCGCAAGGAAATTCATCCCGCGATCATCGACCTGCTCGCCCAGACCATGCAGACCGTGCACGGTGCGCCAGGAATTTTTCAACGCGCCGATGAATTCCCGGCGTCAACTGATCCGGAGTATCCCGTCGCCGAGGAAGCCCGCGAGTTTTATCGAAACGGCCCTTCGTTCCTGAACCACTACCTGCCGTTCTGGATCAGTAACTACGTGAAACGTGCGCTTGCCGTGCTTTTGACCGCTGTTGCGATCGTCCTGCCAACGTTCAACTATGCGCCAAAGCTTCACAAATGGCTGGTCGAGTATCGCCTGCGCGCCTTGTACCGCCGTCTCAGGAACGTCGAAGCCAGTTTCCAGAAAGGCGTCACCGCCGTCCAGGTTTCGGAGCTTGACAGAGAGCTCGAAAGTCTCGATCGCGAACTCGGTCGCCTCGGCGTTCCCACCAAGCATTCGGACATTTATTTCTCGACGATATCTCACCTTAATCTCATGCGCAGCCGCATGCGTTTCCCTCGCACCTGAACGCCGGTGTGGAGAAACGCGCGTGCCTGCGCGCGTGAAGCGTCACCTCCCGCGGCCGATGGATGGGCTCGTGTTACGATCTCTGGGTAAACCAGAATTCTATCGTATTACCGCCGCGGCCGACTTTGAAATAAGCTGCTATCTTGTTTACCGGAGCGAGCTTCAGAGGCGTTCCATGAGCGTTAGGATATGGCGCGTATTAATAGCCGCGGCGATGCTTTCCGCCGCAGCGGCGCCGGCGGTGGTCCCCGCACAGGCCCCGGCGCAAACGTCGCCGACGCCAAACGACTGGAAATGCACCGGCAGTCCCCGCGTCGCGTGGGACGCGCAGATCGTCGGCTGCACCGACGCCATCAGTTCGGGAAAATTTAGCGGTCCGGACCTTGCGGCGATCTTCAACAACCGCGGCACCGCCTATCGGGCCAAAGACGACCCCGACCGGGCACTGTCGGACTACAACAAGGCGATCGAACTCGATCCGAAGTTTTCTTTCGCCTACGACAGCCGCGGCCTGCTCTACTGGGACAAGGGCGACTTTGATCAGGCGCTTGCGGACACCAGCAAGGCGATCGCGCTCGATCCCAAAGATTACCGTGGCTATAGCGGCCGCGGGTCGGTCTATCAGGCCAAGGGCGACCTCGACGCGGCGCTGCGGGATTACGACAAGGCCGTTGAGCTCAATCCGAAAGACGCCGACGATTACTTCAACCGCGGCACCATCTTCCAGCTCAAGGGCAAGCTCGATGCGGCGCTCGCCGACCTCAACAAGGCAATCGAACTCAACCCAAATGATGGCGCCGCCTACCGCACACGCGGCATCATCTACGACGCCAAGGACGACAATCAACACGCACTGGCGGATTACCGGATGGCCGACAAGCTTGAACTCAATCACTGACCGGCCGGACCCGACCCCCCGATCAAAACGATGGACAGCTACTTCTCGACGAAGTCCACGCACTTCCGGATTTGGTCGTCCTGGCCCCATGGCATGATCGGCACCGACGAGGTTGAATTCTTCGGCGAACCTTCGATCAGGCGGTCGGAGTAGACCATATAGACCAGCACATTCCGCTTGGTGTCGCAGCCGCGCACGATCTGCATCTTCTTGAAAAACAGCGAGCGGCGTTGCCGGAACACGTCCTCACCCTGCGCGAATTTCGACTTGAAGCGGATCGGTCCGATCTGCCGGCAGGACAGCGAGATGTCGGAGACCTGTTCGGCGACGCCGATCCAGCCTTTCAAGCCGCCCTTCTCGGGCACGGTGAAATAGCACGCCACGCCTTCGACCTCCGGATCGTCGAGACCGTAAGTCGCAAGCTTGTCGTTCGGCGTCAGAAACTTAAACACCGTCGAGCGCCTGAAGATCAGATCTGGCTCGTCGGCCGCTTTTGCCGGCGCAACCACGAAGCCACCGACCAACAGTAACAAGAAGAGGCAAAGAAGCTTTGGCATTGAAAATTCCTCGTGGCTTTCTGCGCTGTCTTACGCGCGCCGTCCGCCATCTAGATGGTGGCTAAAGCCGCAATTGGGAAGCCGAAAATGGCGGCCGCCGGGTGACCGATCGCACTTTTGAGCGATCATTCGACCGGCAAGCCGCCACGCTGGTTTAGGTCACGCGTCACGCTGCTGCTCAATTGCGACACGGTCGCGGACTATGATAGCTCTCGCCGATGACCGATCACGAGCTCAACGTCCGCGCCATCCTCGCCGGCGAAGCGCCGAACGACCAGGTCGTCACGGTCAAAGGCTGGGTGCGCACCCGGCGCGACTCCAAGGCGGGCATTTCGTTCCTGCACGTATCCGACGGATCGTCGTTCCATCCGTTGCAGGTGGTCGCGCCCAACACGCTGGCGAATTACAACGATGAGGTCCTGAAGATCACCACCGGCTGCGCGGTCGAGGCGACTGGAGCGATCGTGCCATCGCCGGCCAAGGGGCAGCCGTTCGAGATGCAGGCGAGCGCGATCAAGGTGATCGGCTGGGTCGAGGACCCGGACACTTATCCGATCCAGCCGAAGCCGCACACCATGGAGTTTTTGCGCGAGGTGGCGCACCTGCGGCCGCGCACCAACGTGATCGCGGCCGCAACGCGGGTGCGGCACACGCTGGCGCAGGCGATCCACCGGTTCTTCGACGACGACGGCTTTTTCTGGGTCAACACGCCGATCATCACCTCGTCCGACGCGGAGGGCGCGGGATCGCTTTTCCGGGTGTCGACGCTCGATCTCGCCAACCTGCCGCGCAACGCCGAGGGCCAGGTGGATTACGGCAAAGATTTCTTCGGCCGCGAAGCGTTCCTGACGGTGTCGGGCCAACTCAACGTCGAGGCCTATTGCCTAGCCTTGACCAAAGTTTACACCTTCGGGCCGACATTCCGCGCCGAGAACTCCAACACCAGCCGGCATCTTGCCGAATTCTGGATGATCGAACCGGAAATCGCGTTCGCAGATCTCTCCGACGACGCAACGCTCGCGGAACGGCTGTTGAAGTTCACCTTCGAAACGCTGCTGAAGGAACGACCGGACGATCTCGCCTTCTTCGACGAGCGGATCGAGAAAGGCCTGGTGGCGAAGCTTGAGGGCATCGTCGCGTCCGAGTTCGTGCGCATGGATTACGGCGAGGCCATCGCGGTGCTGGAGCGCGCGCAAGGAAAGAACGAGAAATTCGAGTTTCCGGTGAAGTGGGGCATTGACCTGCAATCGGAGCACGAGCGCTATCTCACCGAGAAGCACGCCAAGAAGCCCGTGATCGTCATGAACTACCCGAAGGACATCAAGGCCTTCTATATGCGCGTCAACGACGACGGCAAAACCGTTGCGGCGATGGACGTGCTGGCGCCAGGCATCGGCGAGATCATCGGCGGCAGCCAGCGCGAGGAGCGGCTTTCGGTCCTCGACGCGCGCATGACCGAGCGCTCAATCGATAAAGAGCATTACGGCTGGTACCGCGATCTCCGCCGCTACGGCACCGTCCCCCACGCCGGCTTTGGGCTGGGCTTCGAGCGCACGCTGGCCTACGTGACCGGACTATCCAACGTGCGCGACGCGATCCCCTTCCCGCGCACACCGGGGCATGCGCGATATTGAGGCGTAATGCGTAACCCGCATGAGTTCAGCGACATGCGGGTGTCGTTCGATAAGGCCGGATGTCGCTTCGCTCATCCGGGCTACACTTGCTGACAAACAAATCCCCGGAAGGCGCTCGGGCGATCCATTGGACTACATTCCGATTGCGTCGCCGCGCAGGCTTGCGAAACTCGGAAATGACCACGGTATCAAGCAGGAACATCAGAACCCTGGTTCCCGCATGCTTTCCTGAAGGCGTTCGAATTCCTTGTCATCGCTGGGCACGGCGAGGAGGAGCGCGGCAAAACTTGGCGCCTTCATCTGTTCCAGTCGCCGCAGACGCTCGTATTCGCCTGCCGCGACGACCACGACCGTGGGCTTGCCGTGTTTGGTCACGGTCTGCGGCCGATGGCGCGCCGCCTCGACGACTTCGCTGAAACGGTTCTTCGCATCCTGCACCGACCAGCGACGACCTGCCACGGCGTCCCTCCGATAGCCAGAAATTCTAGCCAGAATATGATGACCGCCGGTCGGCTCTGTCGAGGCGCGCCCCACCACCATGACCGCGCTACTCGCGGTCCTCCGCGAGGGCGGATAAAAAGCCCTGCCGCTCCTGCAGCCATGCCTGCTCGTCCGCTAAGACCAACGCATCCAGGTCTCGCGGTGCGGCGTGCGCATCATCCACCCACTCCCGCAGCAACGGGCCGCCGTTGATGACATCGATGGCGAGTTTGTCGTGCTCGTACTCGTAAGGAAAATCGCGCCACAGCGGATAGTCAGGATAGAGCCGCCGGATCGCCTTGAAGGCGAGCGCCTGGATGCGCCAGGGCTTGAATGCCCGGTGATCGTAGCCGGGGCATTCGGTGTGAATCTGCACGCCATTGCAAAGCTTGCCGGCGTGCTTGTGGAACGTCGGTTCGAACCAGCAATCGCGCAGCCGGCAACCGTCGAGCCAGTACGGTGCGAGCGCGTGCATTTCGGCGATGACGTCGCGCGCGTCGATGTCGGGCGCGCCGAACAGTTCGAGCGGCCGCGTGGTGCCGCGGCCTTCTGAGAGCGTGGTGCCTTCAACCATTACCGTGCCGGCATAGGCGCGCGCCATCCATAGATTCGGCGCGTTGGGACTGGGATTGACCCAGACACGCTCGCCGAGCGGCCAGCCGAAGCCCGGCCCAGCGTCGGGCTCCCAGCCCTCCATGCCGACGACGCGATAGTCGACGTCGAGCTTGAGCGTTCTGATAAACCACGCACCCAGCTCGCCGAGCGTGAGCCCGTGGCGCATCGGCAGCGGTCCGGCGCCGACAAAGCTTTGCCAGCCCTCGCGCAGAGTCAGGCCTTCGACCGGCCGGCCGACCGGATTGGGCCGATCCAGCACCCACACTGCTTTGCCGTGTTGCGCCGCCGCTTCGAGCATGTAGCGTAGCGTCGTGATGAACGTATAAATCCTGCAGCCCAGATCCTGCAGATCGACCAGGACGACATCGCAGGTCGCCATCATCGCGTCCGTGGGCTTGCGCACTTCGCCATACAGGCTGAACACCGGGATGCCGTGCACCGGATCGATGAAGTCCGGCGACTCGATCATGTTGTCCTGCTTGTCGCCGCGCAGGCCATGCTGCGGACCAAACGCGGCTGCGATCTTGATGTCGCCGCACGCGGCCAAGGCGTCAAGCGAGTGCGCGAGGTCTTCGGTGACCGAAGCGGGGTGCGCGAGCAACGCGACGCGACGGCCGTGCAGCGGCGCGCGCAACGCGGGTTCAGTGATGAGCCGGTCGATGCCAAATTTCATGGTGACATTTTAGACCGGATTGGTGGAATTGCGTCGCTCTCTTCGCGCGTGATTGCCGGGCTCGACGCAATAATCCATGCTGGCTTGCCGTTGCCAAAACGCTGCGGATCGCCGTGCTTCAGCATCGACCGCCGGGTCAAGCCCGGTCGTGACGGGGAAAGAGGATCGCGCAACATTGTCTAAGAGACGTCGCAGGCAAAGCTATCGGCATGATGGAAATCCGGCTTGCCCGGCGGATGCGCCAGCGCCCAATGGGATTTTCGGCCGGTCGCTTCTTCGATCACCGCAGAAAGGCCGAGACGCCACGTACCGCCCGGCAAATCGGAAACCGCACCCAGCTCCAGCGCGGCTCGCAACGTCATGTGATCCGGCGCCGTTTGCACGTCGATCCGCGGCGCGCTGATCGGGGTCGCGACATGCATGCCGCTTCGATAGTCGTCGAACCGGTAAGCAGCCCATTGGGTCGAGGGCGAAAAGTTGAATTCGTAATACGCCGCGCCAAGCGAAGCTCGCACAAAGGCCTCGAAGCAGGTGTGCCGCCAAAGCTCATCGGTTCGCGCCGGCGCCATGACCGGCGGCAACCGCAGGTCGTCGATGCGGGCGGCCACGACGTAGAGCAACACCAAAGTCCCGTCGCCTTTGCGCACGACATCGACCTCGATGCGCGTCACGGCTTGGCTAATCGAGTCCGGATGAAGTGTCAGCGCGCGGCGCATGCCGGTGCTTTCAGACTCGCCGGCTCGACGCCGGCTTAGCGGCTGTCGAGGTTGGAGACCTGCTTCACCTCGCGCGGCGGCGGCACGGCCTGCTGCGCCTCATGCGACAACGGCGCGACAAAGCCGCCGGCGCGCACGGTTTCGTCGAGCTTGTCGCGATCCAGCTGCTGGTCGTGCTTGTACACGTCGTCGCGGAACTGGATGGTGCCGTCGCGCGTCACCCAGCCGGTCAGGTAGACCCAGGCGACCGGCATCTTATGCGGCAGGTTGATGATCTTGAGCCCGCCGGCGGCGATGCCGGCGTCGATCGCCGCGCGATTCCACGGCGGCACATCCTCGAGAATCCAGGCGGCAAGATCGCGCACGTTGTCGACCCGCGTACAGCCGTGGGAATCGAACCGGTAGTCGTTGGCGAACAAATTGCGCGTCGTGGTGTCGTGCATGTAGACCGAATACGGATTCGGCATGTCGATCTTCAGATTACCCAGCGCATTGAAACCGCCAGAATCCTGGCGGACGGTGAAGTTGGGCGAACGGTCGGACGACCAGTCGACGGTTTGCGGATCGATCTCCTCGTCGCGGGCGCCGAGCACACGCATATGCATCCGGCTCAGATAGCTCGGATCCCGGCGCATGTGGGCCCGGATCTCGCTCTTGGTGATCGAGAGCGGCACGGTCCAGGTCGGATTGAGATTGACCGCGGTGATGAAGGCGGTGAGCGTCGGCGACGGCTTGTCAATTTTACCGACGATGACGCGGTAGCGCCGCTCCACCTTATCGTGGCTGATCGCCTCGACGAACGCGGCCGGAATGTTCACGACCACGTAACGTTCGGCGAAAACGAAATCCATGCCGAGCAGACGCTCGAGTGACGCTTCGAGTTGTTTGATGCGCTCGGCGACCGGTACATTCAGCGCCTTCAGCGTCCGCGCGTCGACGCTGCCGGTCGCCTCAAGCCCGTGACGCAACTGGAACCGCTTGACGGCGTCGATGACGGGCGCGTCGTAAACTTCCCCCTCCTCCTGCTCCGGCGCGAGATCGTCGGAGATCACGAGATGCCGGCGCAGCAGGGCGACAGCGGGCCCGGTCGCCTCAGGGCCAAGCTTTACGTCCGCGGGCAGTGCCGGCCAGCCGCCGCGCACCTGAATGGCGGAATAGCTCAGCAACGCTTCTTTGATGCGCTGATAAGTGCCCTCGTCGAAAACCGGATCGGCGGAAAGCGCGAGCGCCGCTGCCGAACGCGCTTCGGGTGTGGAAGGCGCCTTGGCGGTTGCGCGAGGCTTCTTCGCCGGCTTTGCAGCAGCGGTCGCAGCTGCGGGCCGCGTGCTTTGCGCCGGAGCGGGCGCAAGCTTTGAATGCGGGACCATCGGGTGCGGATCGAGCAATGTCGGCTGACCCGCGCCCGGCGTCTGCGCCAGCGCGGGCCCTGCAATCAGAGCGACAACAACGCCAACGACAAAGCTGGTCCGCACGAATCGCCCTCACCTTCCCGGTGGATATGGTATCGCTGTGGCGGCATTTGGACCAGACGCTGGATCAAATGCTTCGAAGCGCAATGGCGTCGGTGCCGTGATACCATCACGCTCCAGCACCGCCGCCCCAGGATATAGCATTGTAGCCGCTACGAACATGTATCTTGGTATCGATATCGGCGGCACGTTCACCGATCTCGTCCTCATGGACGAGAGCGGAAACATAAGTACCGCAAAGGCGCCCACCACCCCCGGCGAACTGGAAAAGGGCGTATTCGACGCCGTGGCGCTCGCCGCCCAGACTCAAGGATTGACGCCTGAGGATTTGCTCGGCCGGGTCAGCGCCTTCGGTCACGGAACCACACAGGCCACTAACGCGCTGATCGAGCGCACCGGCGCCGCCACCGGCCTGATCGCCACCCGCGGATTTGGCGATACGCTCATGCTGCAGCGGCTGATGGGTTTCACCGCCGGCATTCCGGTTGAGAATCTTGGGCAATACAGCCGACGGCGCTATCCGCAACCGATTGTACCGCGCCGCCTCATCCGCGAAGTCCGCGAGCGGATCGATCAGGCCGGGCACGTTCTTGTCCCCCTCGACGAGGGCAGCGTTCGCACCGCGGTGCGCGAGCTGATCGACGCCGGCGCCAAGACGTTCGCGGTCGCGCTGTTGTGGTCGTTCCGCAATCCGGCGCACGAGCGGCGGGTGGGCGAGATCATCCGCGAGATGGCTCCGGGCGCGTATGTCAGTTTGTCGTGCGAAGTGTCGCCGATCATCGGCGAATACGAGCGCACCGCGACCACCGTGCTCAACTCTTACCTCGCGCCGAAAGTCGCCGACTATCTCGACCGCATCGAGAGCCTGCTTCGCCAGCGCGGGTTTCGCGGCAAGTTCAATGTCCTCAACTCGGCGGGCGGCGTCATTCCGGCGGGCGAAGCCGCGCGCAAGCCGGTCCTGCTGGTCGCAAGCGGCCCGGCCGGCGGCGTGATGGGCTCGCTGCAACTGGCGCAGGAGATCGGCCACAACAACGTCATCACCACCGACATGGGCGGCACGAGCTTTGACGTGGCTTTGGTCGTCGACGGCAAAGCGCTGGTCTCCGGCACTCACGAAGCCGGCGGCTTTCATCTCAACACGCCGGTGATCGACATTCGCGCCATCGGCGCCGGCGGCGGCTCGATCGCGCGCGTCGAAGCCGGACTGTTGCGGGTCGGGCCGGACAGCGCCGGCGCGGTGCCCGGGCCGGTCTGCTATAGCCGCGGCGGCAAGCTTGCCACCGTTACCGATGCCGATCTGGTGCTCGGCATTCTCTCGCCCGACAATTTTCTCGGCGGCCGCATGAAACTCGACCTCGCGGCCGCAGCCACGGCGATCCGCGAGCAGATCGCCGCGCCGCTTGGCATGAGCGTCGCGCAGGCCGCCGCCGGCATTCGCCGCGTCGTCGACGGACACATGGCCGACACACTGCGCGAGGTCACCATCGGCCGTGGCCACGATCCGCGCGACTTTGTGCTGCTCGCTTATGGCGGCGCCGGCCCGGCCCATTGCATCGGTTACGGCGCCGAGCTCGGCGTGCCGCGCATTCTCATTCCCGCTACCAGCATGGCGCACTCGGCATACGGCGCGCTCGCTTCCGACATTCAGCAATCCGCCGAGCGTTCGCTGGTGCTGCGCGCCGGCGGCGGCAGCCGCGATCCCTGGGACGGCCTTGACTGCGATGCCATCAATGCCGTGTTCGCCGAATTGCAGGAACGCTGCGTCGCCGCGATGGAACAGTCGGGATTTACCCAAGCGCAATCGGCGCTCGCGCGCTCAATCGACATGCGCTACCGCCGCCAGACTCATGATCTGATGGTGCCGGTGCCGGATGGTGCGTTGACGCCAGCGACCGCGCGAAAGCTCGTCGAGACGTTTGAGGAATCCTACGAGGCGGTTTACGGCAAGGGCGCTGGCTTTCGTTTTGCCGGCATCGAGTTGACGACGTTCCGCGTGGTCGCCGTCGGACGTACGCAAAAACCTTCGATCCGCAAGCCAAGCGCGGTTGCCGCGCCAAAACCCGGAACACGCCGGATCTTTGAACCCGCGATGCTGAAGTGGACCGAGGCCGACGTGTTCGAATGGCTCGACATGCCCGCCGGCTTCGCTGTCTCGGGCCCCGCCATTGTCGAGCATCCTGAAACCACGGTTTATGTCGGACCGGGCCAGACCGCGCGGCTCGACAACGCCGGCAATCTCTCCATCGATCTCACCTGAAGCGTCAGCGATGAACACTCCCCTCCCCGGCCAATCCCGCAGTAACGATTCAATCGATCCAATCACCTTCGAAGTGATCCGCCACAAGCTTGAAGCCATCACCGAGGAGCAGGCGATCACGCTGAAGAACGTGTCCGGCTCGCCGGTAGTCACCGAGGCGACCGACTTTAACGTCGGCATCTACCTTGCCGACGGCGACATCGTGAACATGGGCCCGCAGGTGATCTTCCACGCCGGCACCATGTCGACAGTGATTTACTCGATCATCGAGCATTTCAGCGACAATCCGGGGATCAATGAGGGCGACATGTTCATCCTCAACGATCCCTATCGCGGCGCCATTCATCAGCCCGACGTGTCGATCGTGATGCCGATCTTTCATCAGGGCCGGCGTATCGCATGGACCGGCTCGTGCGCGCACGAACTCGATACCGGCGGCATGACTTTTGGCAGCTGGGCATTTGCCGCAACCGAAGTGCAGCAGGAGGCAATGCTGCTGCCGGGCGTGAAGCTGATCGAGAATGGGGTACTGCGCGAAGACATCTGGCAGATGATTATGGGCATGACGCGCTTGCCGCATGTCGTCGGTCTCGACTTTAAAGCGATGATTGCGGCCAACAACGTCGCCGCTCGCCGCTTTCATCAACTGATGGAGCGCTACGGCGTCGAGACTGTCGATCAGGTCATGCGCACCGAGATCGACACCTCGGAAGCGCGGCTGCGCGAGCGTCTCAAGCTCATTCCCGACGGCACCTACCGGGCGCGCGATTTTCTCGATCACGACGGCCATGCCAATCGGCTTTATCAGATCGAAGTCGCGGTCATCAAACGCGGCGATTTAATCACTATCGACATGGAGGGCTCCTCGCCGCAGGCGCCGGGCTTTATCAATTGCACGCGCTCTGGCTTGCGTGGCGCGCTGTTCACCGGATTGTTGCCGATCCTCGCTCCGGACATTCGCTGGAACGAGGGCGTGCTCAAGCCGGTCACGATCAAAGTACCGGAAGCCAATATCTGCAACGCGCGCTGGCCGACCCCAGTCTCGGGCGCCACAGTCTCGACCGCCTGGGTGGTGCAGAACGTTGCTGTCGCCGCGATGTCGCGGATGGTGGCATGCGTGCCGTCGCTGGTGCAGGAAGGCCAGGCCGTCACCAAAGGCCAGTTCTCAGTGTTGACCATGGCGGGGCCCGACCGCGATGGCGGCCCATTCGGCATGTTGCTGATGGACGCAATGGCCGGCGGCGGCGGCGCCTACATCGACCACGACGGTCTCGATGGCTCGGGCGACCACTCGATCCCGCGCCCGCGCATCGGCAATGTCGAGTCAAACGAAGCGTCGGGTCCGTTTCTTTATCTGTTCCGGTCGTTCATTCCCGACACCGAAGGCGCCGGCACCATGCGCGGCGGCGTCACCATGGGGCTCGCGATTACACCGCACGACGCCGACGAACTGCATACCATGGTGGTCGGGCATGGCGTGCAGGTGCCGAATTCGGCCGGTCAGTTCGGCGGCATGCCCGGCGCCTGCGCATATCATCTGCTTCGCACTCCCACCCGACGCTCCCCCGCTGGCGGGGGAAATGGAGGGGGCATCGCCGAACTGATCGACGCCAACGCCCATATGCACGATCTGTTTGACGCCAGCGGCGGCGTGCAGCGTCTCGATTCCAAGCCCGGCCATTTTCCGCTGCATCGCGGCGATGTGCTCGCCTATTCGTTCCAGGGCGGTGGCGGCTATGGCGATCCGATCCGGCGCGATCCCGCGCGCGTCGCGCGCGACGTGAACAACGGTTTGGTCACGCCGCACCAGGCATCGGCACGCTACGGCGTTGTCATGCGCGACGGCGTGGTTGACGGCGAAGCGACGCGCGCACGGCGAAGCGCGATCCGCGCGGAGCGCCTTGGCGGCCGGCCGCCGAAGTCCGATCCGCCGGAAGGCAGCGGCTATGCTGCAGTCTGCCCCCGAATCGAAAACGGCCAACGCTTTCGTTGCATCTGCGGCGCCGATCTTGGGCCGGCGAGCGAAGATTGGAAACCGCGCGCTTCGCGCCGCCTCGTGCCACCGCAAGCCTGCGGACCCTACCTCACGCTGCATGCGGAGCTGGAACTGCGGGAATTTGCCTGCACCGAATGCGGAACGCTGCTGGAACTGGAAGTCGCCAGGCACGGGCATGAGTTGCTGGCGACGATTGTTTTGGACGCCTAGGCGTGCACCGGCATCAGTCTTGCACGTAGCTGCAGGTAGATCCGCCACTCGCGCGGCCCCTCGCGCGAAAACTCGTCATTTGTGAGGAGATCATGAGCATCGCCGGGCAGCTTCCCGCTGCCGAAAGCCCGAACGCAACGACCGAGATGAAGCGCATCGTCGTCTCAAGCATCGTCGGCACGGCGGTCGAATGGTACGACTTCCTGATCTACGGCACCACAAGCGCGCTCGTCTTCAGCAAGCTGTTCTTTCCGTTGTCCAATCCGGCGCTGGGCACGATCGCCGCGTTCGGCAGCTATGGCGTCGGTTTCCTGGCCCGTCCGCTCGGCGCTGCGATCTTCGGACATTTTGGCGACCGTGTCGGGCGCAAGGCCATGCTGGCGATGACCATCGTCATTATGGGACTCGGCACCTTCCTGATCGGGCTATTACCGACCTACGGCCAGATCGGCATTCTGGCGCCGGTGCTGCTGGTGATCCTGCGTCTGCTTCAGGGCATCGGCCTCGGCGGCGAGTGGGCCGGCGCCGTGCTCATGGTGGTGGAGAATGCACCGGTGCGGAACCGCGGGCTGCTCGGCGCAATGGTCCAGCTCGGCTATCCGATCGGGAACCTCGCCGCTATCGGCGCACTCGCGCTGCTGGCGCGGTTGCCGGACCCGGCGTTTCTGGCGTGGGGCTGGCGCATTCCCTTCCTGATCAGCATCCTCCTGGCTGGCGTTGGCTTGTACATCCGCATGCAGCTTGAGGAGACGCCGGTTTTCCGCGAGCTCGAAGCCAAGAACGCGACGGCGCGATTGCCGTTGATCGAGATCCTGACCGCACATCGGCGGGCGTTCTTCACGGCGGTCGGCTTAAAGCTCTCGGAGATCAGCTACATCAGTATCGCCGGCATCTTTGCGATCAGCTACGTCACCGGCAAGCTCGGCTTGCCGCGCAGCGTCATCCTCAACGCCATTTTGCTGTCTGCCGTTCTCGGGCTCGTCGCGATACCGTTGTTCGGGTGGCTTTCCGACCGCATCGGCCGCAAGACCATGTTTTATGCCAGCTGCGCGTTCGCGATTGTCTTCGCCTTCCCGATCTTCTGGCTGCTGGATACCAGGGACACGCTGACCATCACCTTGACGGTCATCGCCGCCATTATCTTTGGGCAGATCATCGGGTTCGGCGTTGGCGCACCCTGGTATTCCGAACTGTTCGCCGCCCGGCTCCGCTACAGCGGCGCCTCGCTCGGCTTTCAGATCGGCGCGGCGATCAGCGGCGGGCTCACGCCGTTTGCCGCGGCGACTTTTATGGCGTGGAGTGGCGGCGCGACCTGGCCCATTTCAGTCTATCTGATCGTGCTCGGCGTGCTGACGTTGATCGCAACCATGGCGGCGCCCGAAACCGCCGGCAAACCGCTAAAGTGACGCCTCACAGTCCGATGGCGAATGCTGCAGAGGCTGCCGCGCCGGCCGCGCGATCGGCACAGCGGGGTCATCATCCGTCGCAGCAGCGCGCGCTGCCTTAAGCCTGCGGCTGCGGCTCCATCGGGCCTTCAGGGCGCGGCCGATTCCGGCCGGAGCCGGCGGTCGGCACCGTGGTGTTGCGCGGCGTGGTCGGCTCAATGATCGATTCCCGGTTCGGCCGCTTGCCCATGATCAGGTCCTTGATCTCGTCGCCGCTCAAGGTCTCGAACTCGAGCAACCCCTTCGCCAGCGTTTCAAGATCAGCGCGCTTCTCGGTGAGGATCTGCTGCGCTTCCTGATAGCCGGCCTCGACCAGCCGCCTGATTTCGGCGTCGATCTTCTGCACGGTGGCTTCCGAGATATTCTGCTGGCGCGCCACCGAATAGCCGAGGAACACTTCTTCCTGGTTCTCACCGTAAGCCACAGTGCCGAGCGCATCCGACAGACCCCAGCGCGTGACCATCATGCGCGCAAGCTTGGTCGCCTGCTCGATGTCGGACGCAGCGCCGGACGTGACTTTCTCGCGGCCGAACACCAGTTCCTCGGCAACGCGGCCGCCCATCATGATGGCAAGCCGCGACGTCATCTGCTCCAGGCTCATCGACAGCTTGTCGCGTTCGGGCAATTGCATGACCATGCCGAGCGCACGACCGCGCGGGATGATCGTCGCCTTGTGCACCGGATCGGTCGCCTTGACGTTGACCGCAACGATGGCGTGGCCGCCCTCGTGATAAGCCGTGAGGAGCTTTTCCTCCTCGGTCATGACGAGCGACTTCCTTTCGGCGCCCATCATCACTTTGTCCTTTGCGTCCTCGAACTCGACCTGCGTCACCATACGCTTGTTGCGCCGCGCCGCCATCAAGGCCGCCTCGTTGACGAGATTCATCAGATCGGCGCCGGAGAAGCCGGGCGTGCCCCGCGCGATGGTCCTCAAGTTCACGTCGGGCGCCAGCGGCACCTTGCGCACATGCACTTTCAGAATTTGCTCACGGCCGACCACATCCGGATTCGGCACCACTACCTGGCGGTCGAAGCGGCCCGGGCGCAGCAGCGCCGGGTCGAGCACGTCGGGCCGGTTGGTGGCCGCGATCAAAATGATCCCTTCATTGGCCTCGAAGCCATCCATTTCGACGAGCAGTTGGTTCAGCGTCTGCTCGCGTTCGTCGTTGCCGCCGCCGAGGCCTGCGCCACGGTGGCGGCCGACGGCGTCGATCTCGTCGATGAAGATGATGCAGGGCGCGTTCTTCTTGGCCTGCTCGAACATGTCGCGCACGCGGCTGGCGCCGACGCCGACGAACATCTCGACGAAGTCTGAGCCGGAAATGGTGAAGAACGGCACATTGGCTTCGCCGGCGATGGCGCGCGCCAACAGCGTCTTGCCGGTGCCGGGCGGCCCGACCAGCAACAGGCCGCGCGGGATGCGGCCACCGAGGCGCTGGAATTTACCAGGGTCGCGCAGGAATTCGACGATCTCCTGCAGATCGAGCTTGGCCTCGTCGACGCCGGCCACGTCTTCAAACGTGACGCGGCCGTGGGCCTCGGTCAAAAGCTTCGCCCGCGACTTGCCGAAGCCGAGCGCTTTGCCGCCGGCGCCTTGCATCTGGCGCGACAGAAAGATCCACACGCCGATCAGCGCCACAAACGGCAGCCAGGAGATCAGAAGCGACACGAACCAGGGCACGTTCTCGGTCAGCGGCCGCGCCGTGATCGAGACGCCCTTGTTATAAAGACGCTGAACGAGAACTCGGGTCGCTTGGCGAATAGGTCTGGAAGCTGCGGCCGTCGGTGAAGGTGCCGTGAATTTCCGGACCCTGGATCAGCACGTCGCGAACGCGGCCTTGATCGACCTCGTTGAGCAGCTGCGAGAACGAAATGTCCTGTGACGTCGTGTGGGTGCCGGGGTTCTGGAACAGCGTGAACAATGCAAGCAGCAGCAGGACAATGATGACCCACAGTGCAAAATTTCGAAGATTGGCATTCATCGCATGTCCTCGGCCGGCGATCCGCCGGTGCCCGACGGCCTATGTAGCGCCGCGATTCGTGGCGGCTTCACGTCTGAGTAACTATAGCAATGTAGGGGCCCACTCGCCCCCTGCCAAGGGAAGCCCAGAATGCGCAACCCGGCGAATATACGCCTTATTTCACAAAGCGCCTGCTGCCGGTTCTGCGTATGGTTGACGAACTCCGAGCAGGCGCCCGCTCGATGGTGAGACGGTCCGCCGCGAGCGCGATCAGCGCACCTGCCAAGGTTCGGCGCAGCGGAGCGCGTGCGTTACGCAACGCGTCATAAAGCAATTCAAGCTTGCCAAGTTCAACCGTCCCCTCGTTTCCGGTTTGCGTGATGGCTCGGCCGAGAAGCCGCAGCGCAACTTCGGCCGGCAGGTCGGCAAATTGCGCTGTTTTGAAAACAATCGGGCCACGCTCGCGCCACGGGCCGGGCGCCAGGGCCTCGCGCGCCACAGCGACGGCGAATTCGATCGTCGCCTCCGCGCGCCGCATGCGCGAGGCCAAGCGAGACAGGCCGTGAGCATCGAGCCCTTCGCGCGCAAGCTCGGGCAACAAGGCGCGCAGCCGCGTCCGGGTAAAACGCGGATCGCGGTTTGTCGGATCTTCACTATGTGGAATGCCGGCGGCACGAAGCGTCGCAATCAACCGCGCCTTGGAGACGCCAAGGAGCGGCCGGAGCAGAAAGATCGCCGCGTCGCTGCCGACCGGAATCGGCGCAGCATGCGCCATCCCGGCGAGCCCGGTTAGGCCGCTGCCGCGGGCAAGCCGAAACAGTACGGTCTCCGCCTGATCGTCGAGCGTGTGCGCTGTCAGGATATATTCGTATCCGGCGCGTGCCGCCTCCTCCGCAAGCAGCCGATAGCGGGCGTTGCGCGCGGCTTCCTGCAAGCCGGTTTTTGGCTTGTTGCCCTGCCAGCTCAGGGTGCGATGAGGAATATCGAGGCGGCGCGCCAGCCGTTTCACCGCCAACGCTTCGCGCCGGGACTCCGGCCGAAGCCCGTGATCGATCGTGACAGCCGCAAGTTTCGGCGAACGTTTCCGCCGTTTCCTGAGTTCGGCGGCCCACCGCGCAGCCAGCACAAGTAGCGCGGTAGAATCGGAGCCGCCGGAGACGGCGAGGAGAAGTCCGCGCAGACCTTCAAGACCACCGAACAGTGCGTCCACTTCCTCGCCGCGAACGGCCTGGTCAGCAATGACCACGCTTTTGGTCCCGCTGCACGGTCTGCTTTATATTCGACGGGGCGCGCGGATACTTACGCAGCACTTCGCCTAGCGAAGCGCAGGCGGCTTCTTTTTCGCCCAGCGCCGCAAGCGACTCACCGAGCCGCAATAACGCCTCCGGCGCTCTCGCGGTGGTGTCGTATTTGGTCGATACCGCAAGAAACGATTCCGCAGCGTCACGGTACTGCTGTTGCTGAAACAGACTCTCACCGAGCCAGTACAGGGCTTCAGGCGCGAGCCGGTCGCTCGGATATTGCCGCAGAAAAACACGGAACGCGTCCGCAGCAAGCGAATAGTCTCGGTGCAGCACATAACCGTAAGCGAGATCGTATTCGTCCCTGGCGGTGTTGCCCGGCGGCAGCGTCGCCAGCGTTGCACCGGTGGCACTGGTGTTGACCGGCGGCGGCGCCGGCAGTTCGCCGCGCGCCGTTGCACTGGCGGTTGGGGGAGAGGTTGAGAGATCAAGCGGCGAACCGATTTGACGCTGTCCTGCCGCTGAGGGCGTGTCTGCGATCGGCGGCGGGGGCTCGGTTGCGGCTGTACTGGCGCCGAGCTGGCGCGGCGCGCCAGGCGCGTTTGGGTTGGCGGATGGGTCGAATGCGTCGCCGCGCCGTGTCGTCGATGGCGGTGTCGCCTCGATCACCGCGGGCGGAGCGATCGGCACCGCGGCAAGGGCCGGCGGTGGCCCGGCCGGAGGCGGCGAATATTGCGGCCGTGGCGACGCCGGCAAAGCGACCGGCGGTGCGGATGCTACTGCCTGCGGGGTCGCAGCGGCAGGCGGCGAATATTGCGCAGTTGGCCGCGGCGGCAGCGCTGCTGCAGCCGGCGCGCCGCCCTGCAGTTCCGCCTGCAGACGCTGCACTTGCTGCTCAAGCTGCTGATTGCGGTACTGCAGTTGCTCGATATTGCCGGTGAGGTTGCGGATCGTGGCCTCAAGGTGATCGATGCGCATCACCAAATCTGTCGGAGAGTCCTGGGCCCGGACCGATGCGGCCCCAAGCGCGGAAAAAACGGCCACAAAAATAACGGAGAAGCGGATCATCGCCGGCAACAATTTTGGTAAGTAGGCGGCCGTTAACATAGCGAATCCTGCGTCTAAATTGTGACTGCCGCCCTCTGCGCGCTCGCCTGGGGTCGATTCATTCCCCGGGTTGAAGGCGCGGTTGCTTAGCACGCGCCCGCCACTCTTCGAAACGCTGCATCACCACATAGAACGAGGGCACGAACACGACGACGAGGCAGGTCGAGGCGATCATGCCGCTGAAGACTGCGATGCCGATCGACCGGCGCGCGCCAGCGCCCGCGCCGGTCGCAATGACGAGCGGGAAGACGCCCAGAATGAAGGCGAAGGAGGTCATAAGGATAGGGCGGAATCTAAGCCGCGCCCCCTCGACCGCCGCCGCAACGATCTCCGTCCCCTCAGCCCGTTTTTGGCGCGCATATTCCACGACCAGAATCGCGTTCTTGCTGCCAAGCGCGATGAGGAGGATGAGGCCGATCTGCGTATAGAGATTGTTGGCGACGCCGAGAGCGGTCAGCGCGCCAACCGTGCCGATCAGAGCGAGCGGCACGCAGAGGATCACAGAGAGCGGCTGGATCCAGGTCTCGTATTGGCCCGCCAGCACGAAATAGACCAGCAAAATCGCGAGGCCGAAAACGAAATAGATCTGTGAGCCGACTGCCTTCTCCTGGTAGGACATCGCGGTCCATTCGTAGCCTGTTCCGGTCGGCAGCGCCTGTGTCCCGATCTGGTCCATGATGTTGAGCGCTTGCCCCGAACTGAAGCCGCGGACCGCGCTGCCGACAACCGTCGCTGACGGATAGAGATTGTAGAGACTGATAAGCGGAGGCCCTTGAACCTCCTTGATGTCGATCACCGTACCGATCGGCGTCATGGTTCCGTTGCCCGCCCTGACCTTGAGGTTCTTGATTTCATCGACGCTCGCGCGGTAGTCGGGCAGCGCCTGCGTGTAGACTTGGAACACGTGTCCGAACTTGTTGAACTGGGCCGCGTAGCTCGATCCGACGTAGCCCGCCAGGGCGGAAAAGACGTTGCCGACCGTGATGCCGAGCGTCTCGGCCTTGATGCGGTTGACGATGACGTTGAGCTGGGGGGCGCCGGCCCGGAAGGTCGTGCTCACCCGTTGCAGAGCCGATTGGGCGCTGCCGTCCCTGATCACGGCGTCGGTCAGACTCTGCAACAGCGCGTAGTCGAAATCGCCGTTCTTGATCTCGACTTGCATGCTGAAGCCGCCGACGTTGCCGATGCCCTGGATCGGGGGCGGCAGGAGCGCGAACGCGACCGCCTGCTTCACGCCTTGCAGGGAGCGAGTCAGATTCTGGTAGATCGAACGCAGATCCTGTCCCTTCTGCTTGAGGCGCACGTCCCAGTCTTTGAGGACCACAAAGGCGACGCCCGCGTTGGCGAGTCTTGCCATGTTGTCGAGTATGGAAACGCCGCCGACGGTGACCACATGGTCGACGCCGGCCACCTTCCCGGCGATCCCCGAGATCTGTTGCATGACCGCGTCGGTGCGCTCCTTCGAGGCGCCGTCGGGCACTTGTGCGCTGACGATCAGATAGCCCTGGTCCTCGTCCGGCAGGAAGCCGGTCGGTACGCGCGTCAGCCCCCAGATCGCAACGCATACCAAGAGGAGCGCGAGGACCGCCATGGCGCCGCTGTGGCGTGTCATTGCGCCGATGAGCCTCACATAGGCCCGCTCGGTGGCGCCGAAGACGGCGTTAAAGCCGCGGGAGAATAAATTGCGCCGTTCACCGGGGGTCGGCGGCCGCAGCCACAGCGCGCATTGCGTGGGCTTCAAGGTCACTGCGTTGATCGCGCTGATGAAAGCGGTGGCGGCGATGACGAGCGCAAATTGCCGATAGAGCTGCCCGGTCAAACCCGGCAGGAAGGCGGCGGGGATGAAGACCGACATCAGCACCAGCGTGATGCCGATGACGGGACCCATCAGCTCTTCCATCGCCCTGCCTGCCGCCTCGCGGCCGGGGACGCCCTGCTCGACATAGCGCGAAACGCCCTCGACGATGACGATCGCGTCGTCAACGACGATGCCGATCGCGAGCACGATGGCGAACAGCGTCGAGAGATTGACGGAGAACCCAAGCGCAGCCATCGCGGCGAAGGCGCCGATGATTGTCACCGGAACGGTCGTCGCCGGGACCAGCATCGCCCGCCAGTCCTGCAGGAAGACGAGAATGACGATCAGCACCAGAACACCGGCCTCGAGCAGCGTCAGGTAGACCTCGTTGATCGCGGCTTTCACGAATTTCGTGGTGTCGAACGGCGTCACATAGGTGAGGCCCGCCGGGAAGCTCTTGGCGAGCTGCTCCATTTTGGCGTGGACTTCGCTGGCGACCGCAATCGCGTTAGCGTCCGGCAGAAGGGAGATTTGGATCCCTGATGCCGGTCGGCCGTCGAGATTAAACGACGTGCTGTAGGTCTGGGCACCGAGCTCGACACGGCCGATGTCGCGGATTCGGGTGATTTGTCCGCCATTTGCTGAATCGACCTTGACGACGATGTTCTCGAATTCGGCAGCATCGTCCAGGCGGCCTTTGAGGTCGAGCGTATATTGGAAATCCTGACCCTGCGGCGCAGGCGGCGCGCCGACCTGACCGGCGGCGACTTCCTGGCTCTGCTGTTGGATGGCGTTGATCACGTCCTGCGGCGTGAGCGCCCGTGCCTGAAGCAGGTCCGGGTTCAGCCAGATGCGCATGGCGTATTGCGCGGCGCCGAGGATCGTCACGCCACCGACTCCCTTGAGGCGAGCCAGTTCGTTCTGCACGTTGATCACGGCGTAGTTCGACAGGAACAGCCTGTCGAAGCGGCCGTCCGGCGAAACCAGCGTGACGATTTCGAGAATCGAAGTCGACTTCTTCGCCGTCGTAACGCCCTGGGCCTGGACTTGCTGCGGCAGCGACGCAATTGCGGCGGCCACCTGGTTCTGGACCAGGATCTGCGCTTTGTCGGGGTCGGTGCCGATCGCGAAGGTGACAACCAAAGTATAGCTGCCGTCGTCCGCACTCGTCGACTGCATGTAGAGCATGTCCTCGACGCCGTTGACGCTCTGCTCGATCGGCAGGGCGACGGTGTCAATCAGGGTCTTGGCGCTCGCGCCCGGGTACAGGGTCGTGACCTGTATGGTCGGCGGGACGACGTTAGGGTATTGCGCGGTCGGCAATTGCAACAGAGAGACCAGGCCGATCAGGACGAAGACCAGCGCCAGCACGTTGGCGAGCACCGGCCGATCGATGAAAAAGCGCGAGATCATGCCGGGCCCCAGCGATGTTTCATTTCGGCGTCGGGCCGGGGACGCTCGTCTTCGCGGCGTCCGACGGATCGGCCGCAGCGGACGTCAGCTCGGATCGTTGCGGCTCTATCTTGGCGCCGGGAAATGCCCGCTGAACGCCTTCGGTCACGACCCAATCGCCAGGATCGAGTCCGGATTCGATGATCCGCAACTGACCCTCCCTTGCTCCGGTTTTGACGATTTTGCGCTGAACGACATTGTCCGGACCGACCACCAGCACGTAGCTGCCTTCCTGGCTCGTCCCGATCGCATCATCTCGCGTCAGCAGCGCCTTGTCCTGACGAGCGATTGGTATCCGAACCCGCACGAACAGGCCCGGCAGGAGTGCGTGATCCTTGTTGTCAAACAGGGCGCGTCCCGTCAGCGTGCCGGTTGAGGTGTCGAGCTGCGGCGAGACGTAGTCCATGTGTCCCTTGTGAGGATAGCCCTCCTCGTCCTGCAGCCCGATCTCGACCGGAATGTCGGATAGATTTGTTGTGCGCAAGCTCTGGCCGCGCTTGGCAAGGTTTCGTCTAAGTCCCAGGATTTGAGGCTCGCTCGCGGTGAAATAGACGTAGAGCGGATCGGACTGGACGATGGTTGCGAGCGTGGTCGGTCCGGACATGCCGACGAGCGCGCCGAGATCGACTTGATGATTGGTGACGACGCCATCGAAAGGGGCAAGGACCCTGGTATAGCCAAGGTTGATGTTCGCGGTTTCGACGTTGGCCTGATCAACCAGAACCGTACCCTTGTCCTGCTGCACGACATAGACCTGGTCTTCCGCCTGTTGCGCTGCAATTGACTTCTGCTGTTGCAAAGTTTGGTAGCGGGTCAGATTCATTTGCGCTTCTTCGAGCACCGCCTGGTCGTGCGCCAATTGCCCTTTGGCTTGATCGAGCTGCGCCTGATAAATGTCGCGCTCGATGCCGAAGAGCTGCGTTCCCTTCGCGACCGCGGCGCCGTCTTTGTAATCAATCGATTCCAGATAGCCTTGGACACGCGCGACCAGAGTCACGGACCTGACCGGCGCGCTGTTTCCGGTCAGATTAAGGTACAAGGTCACCGGCTTCTGCACCGGCTGCGCAACGACGACTTTCGGAGGCGGCGGAGCAACATAGCGATTATCTTGACCACACGCGGCGGCCGCCATGAGAACAACGGCCATCACTATCGTGCGAGCGAGCGCGCTGAAATTCACGATTGAAACTCCCGCCGCGGGGGCACCTCAGAACACGAATTGCGGACGCTTCATGCCATGTTTCATGGTGGCGCGCGACCTCAGCTGTGCTTTGACGACAGATCGCCTAGAAATTCAATGATATCCAATGTTCGAACGCACCTTGCCGCGAAACACCCAATATGACCATCCGGTGTAAAGCAAAATAACCGGCAACAGCACGAGCGTGCCAACCAGGAGGAACGCTTGCGTACTTTCCGATGCCGCCGCCTGGTTCAGGGTAAAATGTCGAGGCACGATCATCGGCCACAAGCTGATGGCTATGCCGAGGTATGACATCAGGAACAGGCCCAAAGCAGCGAGGAATGGCGCATACTCCGATCGATTGTTGAGCGATCGCCATTCGAACCAGACCAAGGCGGCAGTGATCAGCGGCACCGGCGCGAGCATCACAATGTTCGGCCAGGAAAACCAGCGCGCCGCGATGTGGGCATCGATGAACGGCGTCCACAAGCTGACGACGGCGACGGCCAGCGTCACGCCGATCAGGCAGCGGCGTCCGAGCGATCGCGCCCAATCTTGCAATGTGCCTTCGGTTTTGATCACCAGCCAACCGGCACCGAGCAGCGCGTAGCCGAACATCAGAGCGAGCCCGGTAAATACGGAAAACGGCGTGAAGCAATCGAACGAACCGCCGACAAACTGACGGCCATCGACCTGGAAGCCCTGGATGAATGCACCCAGGACCACGCCTTGCGCAAAAGCCGCAATCGCCGAGCCGGTGGCGAAACCGTGATCCCAGAACGTCCGGGACTTGGCGTCGCGATACCGGAATTCGAAAGCGACCCCGCGAAAGATCAAGGCGAGCAGCATCAGCAGGATCGGAAAGTAGACCGCAGGAATGATGATAGCGAAGGCGACGGGAAAGGCGGCCAGTAAGCCTAGACCGCCAAGAATGAGCCAGGTCTCGTTGCCATCCCACACCGGTGCGATCGAGTTCATTATCTGATCGCGCGCGTTGCGGTCGGGCGCAAAATTGTAAAGCATCCCGACGCCGAGATCGAAACCGTCAAGCGCGACATAGAAAAACACTCCGATCCCGAGGATTGCCGTCCAGACCGGCACCAGGCTGAGTGTCGGCGTCATGATGCCGTTCCAGGTGTTGGAGACGCCAAAGCCTCGATCGGAGTTTTTGGCCTGCCGCCGCCAATCAGCGCGGCCTCATCGGATGGCACCGGACCGCGCCAGACCAAACGCAGCATGAGGGAGACGCCGACCGGATAGATCACCAGATAAACCGCAACGTACATCAGGAGCGAAGTGAGGACATTGGCGCCGGTCAGCGAGGGCGAAACCGAGTCAGCCGTTCGCATCAAGCCATAGATCGTCCAGGGCTGACGCCCGACCTCGGTCGTGGTCCAGCCGGCGATCACGGCAATAAATCCGAGGCAGCCCGCGAACTGACAGAGCCGCAGATACCATCCCGTCTGGTCAAGCCGCCCCCGCGCCATCAACAGCAATCCGGCGGCGACGATCGCCAGCATCAACAAGCCGATCCCGACCATGATCCGGAACGCGAAGTAGACGATCGCGACCGGCGCGCGCTGATCCGCCGGAAAGTCCTTGAGGCCTTTGACTTCTCCTTCCCAGGAATGCGTGAGATAGAGACTCCCGACATGCGGAATGGCGATCTCCGCAAGATTACGTTCCGCCGCCTGGTCTGGCCAGCCGATGATCGAGGCCGGCACGCTTTTGCCGCTGTCCCAAAGGCCTTCGATCGCGGCGAGCTTTGCCGGCTGATACTCAAGAGTATTCAGACCGTGCAAATCCCCGAGGAAGATTTGCAACGGCACGAAAATCATCAAAAACCACAGCGACAGCCGGAGCATCATCCGGCCCTCGGCAACCCATTGTCCGCGACGAATCGTATAGGCGCCAACGGCCAGCACCACGAACGCCGTCGTCACGTAGAAAGCGCTGACCGTGTGCATCAACCGATACGGAAACGAAGGGCTGAAGACGATCGCAAACCAGTCCTTCGGAAAATATCGGCCATCGATCACCTCGTAGCCAACCGGCGTTTGCATCCAGCTGTTGGTGGCGAGGATCCAGAACGACGACAACAGCGTACCTCCCGCCACCAGAATAGCGGCAACGAAATGCATGAGCGGCGGCACGAGTTTGCGGCCAAACAATAATACGCCAAGGAAAGTCGCCTCGAGGAAAAACGCCATCAAGCCCTCGTAGGCCAACAGCGGCGAGATCACGTTGCCGGCGGCGTCCGCAAACCGGCTCCAGTTGGTGCCGAACTGAAACGGCATGACAATCCCGGTCACGACGCCCATGCCGAAGGAGATCGCGAAAATCTTCAGCCAGAACTGCGAGAGATGCAGAAAGATAGGCTTCTTGGTCAGCGCAAATGCGCCTTCAAGGAAGGCGACGAATGAAGCCAGCCCGACCGTGAATGCCGGAAGCAGAATGTGCCATCCGATGACCCACGCGAACTGGATGCGCGACAGCAATTCAGGATCGAGCTTCATGCGCACTCGCCAATACGACCGCAATGCGTCAACGACGCGACCGCCGGCTACGATCCGCTTTCAGCGCGATTGAGGCAAGGCGAATGTTGGCGAGGCGAAAGGTCGCGCGTAAAGCGCGATCGGCGCCAGGATTGGCGCCAATCAGTCGAGTTCGAAAGCGTTGGCGAACAGTGTCCGCTATGAGCTCTGATTGAGCACGGTCACAGCGCGGCGGTTCTGCGACCAGCATGAAATGTCGTTGCACACCGCCACCGGCCGTTCTTTGCCGTAGGAGATGGTGCGCATGCGCTGCGCCGACACGCCACGCGAGACCAGATATTCACGCACCGTCTGGGCACGGCGGGCACCGAGCGCGATATTGTATTCACGGGTACCGCGCTCGTCGGCATGGCCTTCGATAAGGAAGGCGTAGCGATTGTATTGATTGAGCCACATCGCCTGCTTGTCGAGCGTCGCCCGCGCCTGTTGGGATAGCTCCGAGGAATCGGTGTCGAAGAACACGCGGTCGCCGACGTTGACGATAAAGTCCTGCTGACTGCCGGGCGCAGCCGCGCCGGCCATCGCCACCGGCTCGGGCGTCTTGGCGCAGCCCGCAATCGCGAGTGCGCCGAATATGAGAGCCGCGAACTTGGCGCTGCGGGAGATACTGACCAGGTTCATAAGCGGTGCCTCCACTGTTCCGTTGTGACCGGACATGGTTGGTGCCTGGAGCGATCTAGCGCTGCCTTCGTTAAACGAACGTTCCGTCAACCTTGATGGAGCCTTGCAAAGAACGCTGCGACCCGCCCATCACGCGCAAAGCTTTCGGTATGCTTAATAGGCCGTGAATGCGGCAACGATGTGGGGGCGGCGACGGATCGGTGACGGCGCAATGACTCGGCTGTGACAGATGAACTGTCTGTGGCAGGTGCGCCGCCTATGACAAAAGCGGCGACCAGGCCGGATCGGAGGCAAAGCTTGGAGTCGGCACCCGCTGTTCATTCCGCCCGCCGGTGTCGATCGTGAACAGCGAAGGTCCGGCGTTGCCGCCTGGATCACGGAAAAACATGATGACGCGGCCATTGGGTGCGAAAGTCGGCCCCTCATTATGGAAACCCTCGGTGAGGATGCGCTCGCCGGTTCCGTCCGGTTTCATCACGCCAATTGCGAACTTGCCCTCGG
Source organism: uncultured Alphaproteobacteria bacterium (assembly GCA_963791955.1). Lineage (GTDB taxonomy): Bacteria > Pseudomonadota > Alphaproteobacteria > Rhizobiales > Xanthobacteraceae > BOG-931. The sequence continues at coordinate 313,740 of CAWBUO010000005.1, read as the reverse complement.
CCTGACGGGTGAACGCGATGTAGTCGCCGCGCGGCGACCAGACCGGAGTCGAATACGTGCCTTCGCCAAAGCTGATGCGCTGGGCCTCGCCTCCGGCGGCGGCCATCACGTAGATCTGCGGATGACCGCCGCGGTCGGACTCGAAACAGATCTTCGCGCCGTCGGGTGAATAGCAGGGCGCGGTATCGATCGCCGGCGTATTGGTCAGCCGTGTGGTCGACTTGGAGCGCAAGTCCATGACAAAGAGGTTGGCATTAGAGCCTTCCTCCAGGCTCATGACGACGCGCTGGCCATCGGGCGAAAACCGTGGCGCAAAGCTCATGCCGGGAAAGTTGCCGACGATCTCACGCTGACCGGTCTCAATGTTGAGCAGATAAACGCGCGGGTCGCCTTCCCCATACGCCATGTAGGTGATCTCCTGGGTCGAAGGCGAAAAGCGCGGCGTAAGTACGAGCTCATCGCCGCGGGTGAGATAGCGCACGTTGGCGCCGTCCTGATCCATGATGGCGAGCCGCTTGATGCGCCGCTCCTTTGGGCCGGTTTCATCCACGAATACGACGCGGCTGTCGAAATAGCCTTTCTCGCCGGTCAGCCGTTCGTAAATGGCATCCGAAATAATGTGCGCGATGCGGCGCCAATTGTCCGGCGTGGTGAAGTATTGCTGTCCGGCCAATTGTTGTCCCGCCAGCACGTCCCAAAGACGGAACTCGGCCTTGAGCCGCCCGTCGGCCTGGCGGGTGACCCGCCCGGTCGCCAACGCCTGCGCATTAATGGTGCGCCAGTCGGCAAACCGCGGGACGGCGTCAACGTTGACGATCTTTTCCAGAAAAGCGGCCGGATCGATCGGCACAAACAGGCCGCTGCGCTTGAGGTTGCCGGTGATGATCTGGGAAACGCCGACCGCGGTTTCGGTGTCGCTCGGAGCGCCGCCGAGAAAATCGGTGATCGCAATCGGCATCGGCTGGGCGTTGCCCTGGGTAATGTCGAGGCGAACCTGAGCCAACGCGGCGCGCGCAGACAGCACCAAAGTTGCGGCGCCGGCCCCAAGCTTTAGCGCACGGCGCCGTGTCAAAGAGAACGCGGGCGTGGAGTTGGTCAGTGATGAAAGTGTCATGACGTGGAAATCGTCCGGTTATTGACCGAGCAGTTCGTGCGGATTGAACTTCACCGCAATGTCCTTCCACAGGTCATAGTGCTCCGGTCTCAGCATTGTAAATGGTTGGCACGACAACAGCGCGCGCTTGCCGCTTTCAGCAAGTGCAGGGCCCAATGACGATGCCGAAATCTTCGACCACGACCGGTTCACTGGCCAGCGAAGCATCAGCTTTGAACTGCACCCGAAGCACAACATAGACGTTGGAATTCATGTCGAGGCCCGGCGGCGGATTCCAACACTCGCTCAGCCGCTGCCGCAGCGCGTCCATCTCCGACACCGACAATTGCGTGGCGTGGCCGGTCGGCGCCCCGAGCGAAGCTGCGCCGTTTAAGGTCTCGGCGCTCGCCAATTGCCGCTGCGGGTCGCGCTTGTCGAGCAACGCGGCAACCTGATCGGCATCGAACCTGGGCGACGGGCGCGTCTTCTTCGCCTCGTCCTTTTTCAGCTCCTCGGCGATCTGGTCGGGCTTGAACTCAGGTTGCTTCTTCGGCGGCTTTTTTACTTCTTCTTTTTTCAAAGCATCAGCAATCTGATCCGTAACCTTCTTCGGCTCTTTGGGTTTATCGGCCTTCTCCGCGGACTTCGTGTCGGGCTTCGGTTCCCTGGGCTTCTCGATCTTCTCGGCGGATTTCGCTTCGGGTTTTGGCTCCGGCCTGGGCGGCGGCGCAGCGTCGGTTTTGACTTCAGGTTTGTCGACGGCTTTTGGCGCAAGTTCTTTGACCGGCTTGGGCGCGCCCAGCTTGTCAGCCAGAGGCTTTGCATCTTTGACCGGCTTCGGCGCGTTCTTCACGCCGCTGGTGAGCTGCGTATAGTCGGTCGCCGAAACAAACTCGACCGGTAGCGCCTCGGTGGGCGGCGCGTCGTTCGGCCGCGCGGCAAAGGCGACCAGGCCCCAGCCCAACACGAAGGCATGGGCAACACCCGATATGATGAGACTGCGCCTCATCCCCCGCCCTGCTCGACCTCGGTAACGAGAGCAACCCGATGATAGCCCGCCGCCGACAAGCGGCCCATGACGCGCATCATCGCACCGTAATCCACTTTTTTGTCGCCGCGCACATAGATGCGCTCGTCCAAGCCGCCGCGCGCATCGGTAATGGCTTTAAGCTTTTGCACCAGATCCTCGAGCTTGATCTCGGTGTTCTGCAGAAAGACCTGGCCCTGGACGTTCACCGAGATCGTCAGCGGCTCACGGTCCTGTTCAAGCGACTTGGCCTGGCTCTGCGGCAGATCGAGAGGAACGCCGACCGTCAGCAGCGGCGCCGACACCATGAACACGATCAGCAGCACCAGCATCACATCGACGAACGGCGTGACGTTGATCTCGCTCATGACGCCGCGCCGGCGGCGCCGGTGCCGGCCCCCCGATGTCGCGCTGACTACATTCGCCGCCATCTCCGCCCCTCACCCGCGCTCGTCGATCTGCCGCGACAGGATCGCCGAAAACTCGTCCGCAAACCCTTCCAGGCGCTGGGCCTGCCGGTTCACGTCGGTAATGAACTTATTGTAGAAAATCGTCGCCGGAATGGCGGCAATGAGACCGATCGCGGTCGCAAACAGTGCTTCGGCAATGCCGGGGGCGACCACGGCAAGCGAGGTGTTTTTGGAGGCGGCGATCGACTGAAAGCTCGTCATGATGCCCCAAATGGTGCCGAACAGGCCGATGAACGGGCCGGCGGAGCCTACGGTCGCCAGCACCAGAAGCCAGCGCTCCATATGCTCGACCTCGCGCGCGATCGCGACATCCATGACTTTCTCTATGCGCATCTGCAGCCCGGCGAGCGACCGGACGTGCCCTTCAAAGCTCTTTTTCCATTCGCGCATGGCGACGACGAATAGCGCGCCGGTTGAATGGCCGGGGTCGGATGCGAGCGAGGCATAAAGCTCCTCAAGCGACTGACCCGACCAAAATGCCTGCTCAAAACCGTCGGCCGCTCTGCGAAAGCGCGCAAACAGGATGGTCTTGTCGATGGCGATTGCCCAGACCCACACCGAACACACGATCAAGCCGCACATCACTGTCTTGACCAGCCAGTGGGACTGCCAGAACAGGTGGAACAGCGACAGATCAGAGGATGTCAAAGGCAGGGCCGACGCGGTGATGTCGGCAGGGTTCATGGGCGCGTCCTTTCCGCGATCCGGGCAGGCGATAACCGGAGCGGCGCGCCGGCGCCGGGACCAAAGGCAGCAGCCAGCCGCATCACGCGCGCCGACCCAGACCTAAAAAATTTCGCAAGGACTAAAGCAGGACCCAAGCCGGACCCGCCGCCGGCTGGATCGAAATCATCGCGAAACTTGTCCAAACTAGGGCGCAACACCGGTCGTTCAAGCTAACGAAGCCCGGTTGTGCTTAATGCGCAGTTAACATCGCCGGCCCACGCCGCCATCTAAGCGGCATCTAAAAAGAATAGGGCCGTCCATTCGGGAAAATGGACGGCCCTGACAACAACAGACGCGGCTGATGCGAGATGTTTACGCCTGCGGTTGCGGAGCGGGAGGTGGAGTCTCGTCATGCGGGCGGTCGCGCCGCTCGTTCATGAACTGATCGAACTCGGCGCGGTCCTTGGCAAAGCGCAGCCGCTCCAGAAATTCCTTGAACTCGCGCTGCTCGTCTTCGAGCCGCTTTAGCGTCTCGGTGCGGTAATCATCAAACGCGCGATTGCCGCTCGATGGCGGGGTACCCCACCAATTGCCGCCGCTGCCACGCGCCTGGTCCATCTTGCTGCGCACGCGATCCATCTTCTCCTGCATGCGCCCCATTTTCGATTGCCATCGGCTCATATGGTTTTCCCACCGGCCGTCTTGATGATGCCAGCATCCCATTCTTCTGCTCCCAAAGCGTCCACTGAAGATCGAAAAGACCAGCACGGCGAGGCCGGCCGGCCAAAAGATCATGAAGCCGAGGACCGCGAGCGCGATCCAGGCCGGTTTTCCAAGTTCATCGAGCTTGTCGACGAGGACCATGACGGTACCTCCTAGGTGTGAATGTAAATAACATTTACATCGAGTATTCGGACTGTCAAGGCCCTCACGGGTTCGTGAACGGGACCGCTCGGGACCTCAAGTCGAACGCGCGGCTTTGGCGTCTGGCAAACCAAGACCACGCAGATAAACCAACACCTCCGCCTCCAGAAGCTCTTCCGGAGACATCGGTACCGTGCGCTTCGCTGCATCGCCACGTCCGAACAACGAAGCGATACCGTGCGCCATCGCCCATATATGCAAAGCGACCATCAATGCCGGAGGTCGGGCGCTTCCTGTTATGTGCCCACACAGCTTTTCCGCTGCGCCGCGCAGGACGGCAAACGCCCGATCTCCCGCTTCACGCAGTTCGGTGTTGGTCGCGGGCGGAATACCGGCTTCGAACATCGCCGAATAATAGGCAGGCTCGCTGCGCGCGAACGCGAGATAGGCCTTGCCCAGCCGATCGAGCGCCGTGAACGTGTCGGGGCGGCCATCATCCCAGGCTCTCGCCAGGGCGGCCTCGAATTGATTGAAACCCCGCAGCGCCACGCTCGCTAACAGCTCGTCGCGGTCGCGGAAGTGACGGTAAGGCGCGGCCGGACTGACTCCGGCCCAGCGCGCCGCTTCGGCGAAGGTGAAGCCGCCTGGCCCCTTCTGCGCAATCAGCTCCAGCGCGGCGCGAAGCAGCGCCTCTTTCAGATTGCCGTGGTGATAGCCGCGCGGGCCGTCTTTGTCTTCCCTCGACCAGCTCATGTTAATAGCCTTTACATGAGTCTGGCCGATCCGTCGACCTTCCTGGCGGTCCGGAACGACAGGCGAGGCGACGCGCAAGGTTGCCGCGCGACGTTTTCGATTTTTTCGGCTTTGCGGTTGCGGGTCTGGGGTCTTCAGTCCCCTGCCGCGCGTTTCCTAGGTTCTAAGTTTCACGCGCTGGCGATAGAAATTGACGATGCTGCGAGCCATTTCCTGCGACAGGCTTGAGTATCGTTCAAAAGTCCGCGACAGATCATCCGGCTGCAAATCGCGTTCCGCGACGTACATCAGCAGCAATTCTTTGGCGGTCGTCCAGGAGCAACCGGCCGCCTTGGCCAGAATGAGGATCATGTCCTCGCCTTTGTCCAGCAGCGCGCGTTCGACCAGATCGACCGGCAAACGGCCAAGTTTAGCCAGCGCAATGACAGTCCGCGCAAACTCCTGGGCATGCGCGCGATTGTGGATGGCGGATTCGGTGAACGGTTGCGCATTGAAAGAGCGGTTGGCATCGCGCAGGGCGGTGGCATGGCGCCGCGACGCCTTGCGGACCTCTTGCTGCATGTGCGTCGCCACGTCGTCAATTGTGTCGCGGATTGCCGCCGCCGCTTTGGGATTGGCTGCTTCAAGCTTGGCGCGCACGGTAGCCGAAGCCGTTTCGAGCAACTTCAGAAAGCATTGGTGGGGGATATCACTGCGCCGGCCCAGCGCGAGCGTCAGCTTGCGATCGCGTCGCGCACACTTGGTCAGCTTGTCGTAGCCGGCCAGAGAAAAGCGCGCGCCAATGTTTGTAACCACCTTGCCGATCACCCGACGATCGCCGCGTTCGACCAGGACATCGGTCACCTGTTCGCTCAGTTTGAGGCGCTGGGCTATAGCAAAAAGATGCTCCTGGCTCTTGGTCGAAGCGTTTTCAACCAGGTCGGCGTCGCTCAGCTGTTGGGAATGGACCAGCACCGGCTCGGCCACGGTGATCTCGTCGTCGAAAGCGAGCGAGCGGATCAGCCGGGGGGGAGCGTTGTCGATATTTGCCAGCCGGCGGGCAAGTCTTGCCCGCGCCGTTACTTCGATATCCGCCGAGAGTTTCTGCAGCACGTCATCGAACAGCGCGATCAGTTCGCCGGAGTAGCCGCGTGCGCCGGCCGCGAACAAATCGGCGATGCGCTCCAGAACTCTCTCGCGTTCACTATCGCGCAGGGTCGCGACCGTGCCGTTCAGTTCGTCGATTAACGACTGGTTTTCTCCGGACTTAGGGTGCTCTGTGGACAAGGCGACGGCGGGCATTGGAAAGCAGTCCTGATTGAGACGAAGTGCAATGAAATTGCGGCTGCCGTTTCCACGGCGATATCTCGGTTGCCTTCTAGCTAGCAGCGAGATGCAAAGATTCGATCCGCCCGCCCGATACAAAAAGACGAAAATTTTAGAAAAGACTCTTCTGGAGAGGTCGAGCTGCGCAAGAAGCGCCGTCGAAGCAATTTAACCTCAGGATTGCAGCGCGTCCTGATCCGCCTTCATGGCCGCGCGCAGCGGCTTCGGGATCGGACGCGCGCGGCCGCCGCTGATAAAAGCTACCCGCACATGCGCCTCAGCTAACAGTTCGTCGCCGCGCATGACGCGCTGGCGCAAGATGATGGAGGCGCCCTTCACCTCCCGCGGCTCGGTGACGACGTCGAGCACGTCGTCCATGCGCGCCGGCCGTAAGAAATCGAGACTCATCGAGCGAACAACGAAGGCAAAGCCGGGCGCTTCCTCCTGCGCTGCCTCGAACAGCAACCGATGGTCGGCACCGATCAGGCGCAGGTAATTGGTACGCCCGCGCTCCATGTAGCGCAGATAATTGGCGTGATAGACGATCCCGGTGAAGTCGGTGTCCTCGTAGTAGACCCGCACCGTCAGAAAGTGGCGGCCGTCGCGGATTTCGCCGTCGAGGGGAATGCGGATCATTGTGCTATCGCCACGGTACTCGCTCAACGATCGCGTGCTCCCAATTCTGGCCGTCGAACGGATGTATGGTCAGCGCAGTGAGATCGATACCGTCAAGGCAGCGGACGTTGACGTCAATTCTGTCCGGGTCCGATCGTGGGACATAAAACGGATGGATGCCGCAGGTCGAGCAGAAAGTGTGCTTGGCGATGCCGGTGTTGAACCGATAGGTGCTCAGTGCATCGCCGCCGCTTAAGAGCTCGAACTGCTCCGGCGGCACGATCAGATGCAGGAAGCCCTTCTTGGCGCAGATCGAGCAGTTGCAGTCGGTGACGCGCGAAAGATCCGCGGTCACGCGAAACCGCACCCGGCGGCAATGACAACCGCCTGAAAATTCTTCTGGCATTTTTGCTCCCCTCCACGCGATTGCAATGCGTTCATGCTGCCTGCCTGGCGAGATAGCGCGCAGATTTCCATGCATCATCGACACATTGTCTAAATCGATCGGAATAATAGCTGGCTATTTATCTTCCGGCAGCAACGCCGACGCTACCAACAGGGATTTAACGTCCTCGCGAGGGGCCTGAACCTGAGAGAGGACGTTTTATGTCACATCGAGTTGTGTCGTATCGGGTCATTAGTTCCATCGCCGCTGCCGCTCTCTGTATTGCATGCGTTTCGACCGATGCTTTGGCCGCGCGCGCAGGCGCAGTCCGCGTCGGCGGTGTCCATGCCGGCGGTGTCCATGCCGGCGGTGTTTATCGCGGTGGAGCCTATCGCGGCGGCGTGGCGTGGCGCGGCGGGGTTTATCGCGGTGGAGCCTACCGCGGCGGCGTGGCGTGGCGCGGCGGGGCTTATCGGGGAGCGTGGGTACGCCCCGGAGTGGCCGTTGGTGTTGGCGCCGCCGCAGTCGGAGCCGCGGCCTTGGGTGCCGCCGCGGCAAATCCGTACAACAACCTCTACAATTACCATAACGGCGACTATTACAATGCGATCGGAGCCGGATGCGGCTACGCGCCGTATCCGCCCTGTTATTGAGGGCTTTAGCGAGCCATCACTCGTCCTCTTGCACGAACAGCCCAAACTGCGCGGGATCGCGTGAGGGCTCGGCGAGACCCAGGTGGCGGAACGCGTGGCCGGTAATCAGCCGGCCACGCGGCGTACGTTGCAGGAACCCACACTGGATCAGATAAGGCTCGATGATGTCCTCGATAGCATCGCGCGGCTCGGACAACGCAGCGGCGAGCGTCTCGACGCCAACCGGACCGCCGCCGTAGTTCATCGCGATCGTCGTCAGATAGCGGCGGTCCATGGCGTCAAGGCCGGCGGCATCGACTTCAAGCGCCGCAAGCGCCTTGTCGGCGACGGCGCGATCGATTGCTGCCGCGCCGTCGACGGCGGCGAAATCGCGCACGCGGCGGAGCAGCCGTCCGGCGATCCGTGGTGTGCCGCGGGCGCGCCGGGCAATCTCGTTTGAGCCATCCGCGGTCACGCTGATGCCGAGCACGCGCGCGCCGCGATTGACGATCTGTTCAAGCTCGGGCACGGAATAGAAGTTGAGCCGCACCGGAATGCCGAAGCGATCGCGCAGCGGGTTGGTGAGGAGGCCGGCACGCGTGGTTGCGCCAATGAGCGTGAATTTGGCGAGATCGATCTTCACCGAACGCGCCGCCGGCCCAGAGCCGATGATCAGGTCGAGCTGAAAGTCCTCCATCGCCGGATAGAGCACTTCCTCGACCGCCGGATTGAGCCGGTGCATCTCATCGATAAACAGCACGTCGCGCTCTTCAAGGTTGGTGAGAAGCGCGGCAAGATCGCCGGCCTTGGCAATCACCGGCCCTGAGGTGGCGCGGAAATTCACGCCAAGCTCCCGCGCTACGATCTGGGCGAGGGTAGTCTTGCCGAGCCCGGGCGGGCCGACAAAGAGAACATGATCGAGCGCTTCGCGCCGCGCGCGGGCCGCCTCGATAAATACGCTCAGATTCTTCCGCGCCTGCTCCTGACCGATGAACTCCGAGAGCCGTTGCGGGCGCAGCGTCGCCTCGGCCGCGTCTTCGTCGCGGCGCTCGGGCGTGACGAGCTTGCGTCCGGGGACAGTGCTCACCCCTCCGCTCCCCGCCTGTACTTGTTCGGCAGAAGTTCGCCGATTGGCACCGCCGCCGGCGACCTACCGTTCGGCACGATCACGCGCGCTTTCGGATCATAGTCGAAAATGAGCTCACGGCAGGCGCCGCACGGCGACACCACGGCGATGGTCTGATCTTTTCCGGTGGGCGGCGGATGACGTACCGCTACAATCGTCTCGATCCCGGCATCGCCGATATCGACAACAGCGCGGCCGAGCGCAACCGCTTCGGCGCAGACCGCCATGCGGCCGAGATAGGCATCGAGATTGACGCCGGTGAATATCTTTCCCGCGCGGGTGCGCAACGCAGCACCAACCTCCTGCCAGTCGTCGCGATAACGATCCCGGATCGCCGCGGTCGCCGCCGCAATCAATTCGCGATCTGATTTGCTGAGTTTCTTGCTGAGTTTACCCGGCCGTTTCACTTCGCCAGCTCCTTCAAGCCGAGCCTGATCAGGGTCCGCACCTCGGCGCCGTCACCGGCGTTGCGCGTCGCCGCAGCGATGGCGGCTGTGGCTTGCGGCGGGGCGTAGCCAAGATTGACCAGCGCCGAGACTGCGTCAGAAATCGGTTTCGGCGCACGCTTTTCGTCGAGCGCGCCGGAAAGCGCAACCAGCGCCGGGTCGACGTCGGTGTAGGCCGGCGCCTTGTCCTTAAGCTCGGTAACGATGCGCTCGGCGACCTTCGGGCCGACGCCGGGCGTGCGCGCCACCATCGCCTTGTCGCGCATGGCGATGGCGGAAGCGAGTTCGGAGGGCTTCAGCGTGCCGAGCACCGCGAGCGCGACTTTGGTCCCGACGCCCTGGACGGTTTGCAACAGCCGGAACCATTCGCGCTCGACATCGCTCAAAAACCCGAACAGCCGGATCTGATCCTCACGCACATGGGTTTCGATCGCAAGCGTTGCTGCTTCACCGACCCGCGGCAATTCCTGCAAGGTGCGCGCCGAGCAATGAACCAGATAGCCAACGCCGTTGACATCGAGGATCACGGAATCCTCGCCGTATGAATTGATCACACCTCTAAGCTTGCCGATCACGTTCTCGCCTCTCCCGCTCGCGGGGGAACGTAATATGGTGCGCGCAGGTCATCGCGCCATCACTTTCAGAACAACACTCGTCCGATGATGCGCGTGCGTCACGGCGATGGCTAGCGCGTCGGCTGCGTCATCGGACGACGGGTCGGCCTTGGGCAAAAGCACGCCGATCATCATTCGCACCTGCGCCTTATCGCCATGGCCGGTGCCGACGATGCTCTTCTTCACCAAATTCGGGGCATACTCGGCCACCGGCACGCCGGCCTTTGCCGGCACCACCATGGCAATGCCGCGCGCCTGGCCGAGCTTGAGCGTCGCCTTGGCGTCGCGGTTGACGAAAGTCGCCTCGACCGCGGCCTCGTCGGGATGGAATTCATCAAGAATGCGCATCAGGCCGTCGTAGATGGTGAGAAGGCGGGTTGCGAGCACGTCATCATCGCGCGTCATCACCGAGCCGCAGCCGATAAAGCCCAACCGGTTGCCAGCAATCTCGACCATGCCCCAGCCGGTGCGGCGAAGCCCCGGATCGATGCCGAGAATGCGAATTGGGCGGGTCATACCGCCTCATTCATAGCATGAACAGATGAACCGGTTTCCTGCTACGCGCTCAGCCTTTGCACCAGCGCGTCGGAAATCTCGAAATTGGCATAGACGTTCTGAACGTCGTCGTGCTCGTTGAGGGTCTCGATCAGCTTCAGGAGCTTTTCGCCCTGCTCGTCGTCGATGGCGACGGTGTTTTGCGGTCGCCAGACCAACGAAGACTTGCGCGGCTCGCCGAATTTCGTTTCCAGCGCCTTGGCGACCGAGCCAAAGCGATCCGGTGCGGCATAAATCTCATGGCCGTTCTCGTTCGACACCACGTCGTCGGCGCCGGCGTCAAGCGCTGCTTCGAACATCGCTTCCGCACTCGCCGCCTTGGCGTCGTATTCGATGACGCCGACATGGTCGAACATGAATGAGACCGCGCCGGTCTCGGCGAGGTTGCCGCCGCTCTTGGTGAAAGTCGCGCGTACTTCGCCCGCGGTGCGGTTTCGATTATCGGTCAAGACCTCAACGATCACGGCTACGCCGCCCGGGCCAAAGCCCTCGTAGCGGATCTCCTCATAGCTCTCAGTGTCGCCGCCCAACGCCTTCTTGATGGCGCGGTCGATATTGTCCTTCGGCATATTTTCCGCGCGCGCCGCGATGATGGCGGCGCGCAGCCGCGGGTTCATCGCCGGATCAGGCAGGCCGATCTTGGCCGAGACTGTGATTTCGCGGGCGAGCTTGCCGAACAGCTTCGATTTCGCCGCGTCCTGCCGCCCCTTGCGGTGCATGATGTTCTTGAATTGCGAATGTCCGGCCATTTCCGTCTTTCGTGTCTATCGTTGCTGTGAGTAACACCAAGCAATCCGGTTTGACCTTAGGCCCGGATTACGTTGTCGCTCCTCCTCGCAAAGACGGTCTAATAATGCCGCTCAAAGAGGAAATAAAGATGAGCGCGGGAGGAACCTAAGACCAGAAAACCGGGGCCGCCTGTTCGAGGCAGCCGCCGAGACGGACCGCGCCGACCCGCGCAGCAAGCCCGGTTGCCGGGTCGGTCTCGACCGCGATGCCGCACAACGTGGCTGGTCCCGTCGCCGCCTCGAACCGGGACGACGAAATTTTGCGGGTAAAGCGCTGCAGCGGTTCTTCTTTGGTCATGCCGATCACCGAGTTGTAGTCGCCGGTCATGCCGACGTCGCTCATGAAGGCAGTGCCGGCAGGCAGGATGCGCGCATCGGCCGTCGGCGCGTGGGTGTGAGTGCCGACCACGATGCTGGCGCGGCCGTCGCAAAAATAGCCCATCGCCTGTTTCTCGCTGGTCGTTTCGGCGTGCATATCGACCAGGATGGCGTCGGCACCTTGACGTAAGGGCAAAGCCCCGAGTTCGCGGTCGATCGCAGCAAAAGGATCGTCGAGCGGATCCATGTAGATGCGCCCCATGGCATTGACGACGAGAACGCGCGCGCCGCTTTTCGCCTCGCACAAGGCGGCGCCACGGCCGGGCGTGCCGGCGGGATAGTTGATCGGCCGGATCAGGCGCGGTGCGCGTTCGATGAACACCAGCGCCTCTTTCTGGTCCCAGGCGTGATTGCCAAGCGTGATCGCGTCGGCGCCGGCCTCGAGCATCTCGTTATAGATGGTTTCGGTAATGCCGAAGCCGCCGGCTGCGTTCTCGCCGTTGACCACGACGAAATCGAGTTTCCAGTCGCGGATCAGGCCGGGCAGGCGCTCGGTGACGACGGTCCGCCCGCTGCGGCCGACGACGTCGCCGACAAACAGAATGCGCATGCTCAACCGCCTCGCAAATCGATGACTTCGCGCTCGGTTAGCACAAGATCAAGGACCGCGTCGCGGGGCGTAGCAGGCACGGTGGGAATTTCCTGGGCGGCGAACGCGAGCCCTACCGCAACAATAGCCTTGCGCGCGCGAAGTTGCGCGATGGTGCGGTCGTAATAGCCGCCGCCGTAGCCGACCCGATGGCCGCTGCGGTCGAAGGCAAGAAGCGGCACAAGGAGAACATCGGGCTCCACTTCGGCTGCTTCCGGCGGCGGCACGCGGATACCCCAGACGCCGGCGGCAAGCGGCTCGCCAAAATCCCACGCGCGCATGACCAGCGGCTTGCCGCGTTCGGCAACGACGGGCAGCGCCAGCCGCGCGCCCTGCCCCGCAAGCTTGCGCATCAACGGCAGCGGATTGATCTCGTTGCCGAGCGGCATGAAGCCGGAGACGACGACGCCCGGTGCGATCACGAGCGGCAAAGGACGCGCAACGATGATTTCGGCCGCCTCTTGGCGCGCTTCCGCCGGCAGCACGTCGCGGCGCGCTATCGCTTCGCGCCGAAGCGCCGCCTTGGTGTCTTTCACGAGCGTGGACGAGGTCATGACTGATTGAGTGCGGAGCCGCGCCGGCCGTTGGAGCGTTCGATCCCGGGTTCCCTACGAAAGTAGGTGGGCGCCATATGTCCGAGCCCAGGAGCCCGGCAGGGACAGCTCCCTTAAGGATCGATAAGGCCCCGGGGATTTGGCTCCTGACGAACCAGACAGCTCCGCCTCCATAATGTAACGCCAATATCCGTGGCGCGCCATCACCCCTGGGCGATGCTGTTGCCGCCAACGCCGTGATTGAGCTTTTTGGTCACCCCTTCGATGCGCTCGGCCGCGCTCGCCAGTGCTGCGGCAACCGCGGCCGGCACCGTCTCGTCGCGATTGGCGGCGGCCGCCTGTACATCCCGCGCCGCTGCAAGTTCGTGCTCGAGCGTTTTGATGCGCGAACGCATCTCGTTCAGCTCGTCGGCAATGGTGAGCGCTGCCATGACGGTCAGCCGCGAGTCACCGATCTCGCCAAATTTGCTGCGCAGGTCGGCGATCCGCGCATCGAGTTCACTGGCGAGACTGGTCAGGTGCTCTTCCTGGCCATCCTCGCACGCCATGCGGAACTGCCGGCCATTGATGGTGACGCTGACTTGAGACATTGCCCCCTCCAAGACATTTCCAAGACAGTTCCAAAAGACCGGTTCCAAGAAACGAGTATCGAGACATTCGAGCCCGGCTTTCCGCCGGGGCTCCTCAGCCTTCGCCGGTCAGAACGCTATTGATGGTCTCAATCGCGTGGACAATACGTTGCGCGACATCCCGATTTGCGGCTTCGAGCCCGCGTGAACGCGCCGCCGCCTGATCGAGTTCGCTGGCGAGTTGCGCGCGGTCATTGCCGAGTGTCTGGATCTGCACCGCGAGCGCCTCTGCGTTGCGATCGGTGTCGCCGCGTCGCTCGGCTGCGGCTTCGAGCGCATCGAGCGCCAGTGCCAGACGATGACTGGCGATCGCCACGAAATCGGTTTCGCTCATGTGGCCATCCGGTTGCGGCCATCATACCCTGCGGCACGATGAAAATCGTGCGGCAGCAACCATTTATCAACAGAAGCTTACGTCGCATCGAGGATAAACGTCAACGCCGAAAGCGCCTTCGCATCCAGCCCTGTGCATGACCTAGTCGCGGTTCCGGCGCGCATTTGACTTCAATGACCTCCATGCTATTTCGTGGCCGCGGCCACTCGCCTTCACGCCGCAATTGGCCCGATTTAAGGACGATGCCGGACCGTCTTCTCGAGGCGAGCACAGCCCTCGCCCAAGCATCCCGCTTTCCCGCCGCGGGCGCGAGCGCCGCCGCTCGCGCCGAACACACCGCGATGGCGAACGCCGTCCGGGCGCTCGCGATGGATGCGGTCGAGCAGGCAAAGTCCGGCCATCCCGGCCTGCCGATGGGCGCGGCCGACATCGCCACCGTACTGTTTACGCGCTTCCTGAAATTCGATCCGGCCGATCCCGCCTGGCCGGATCGCGACCGCTTTGTGCTCTCGGCCGGCCACGGCTCGATGCTGCTCTACGCTCTGTTGCATCTCGTCGGCTATGAGAAAGTCACGATCGACGAACTCAAGCGCTTCCGCAGGCTCGGCGCCCTGACGCCCGGACACCCCGAATACGATCACACCCCGGGGGTCGAGACCACGACCGGTCCGCTGGGCCAGGGAATTGCCAACGCTGTGGGCATGGCGATTGCCGAGCGCCATCTGGCGGCATTGTTCGGCGATGACATCGTCGATCACACCACCTACGTGCTCGCGTCTGACGGCGACCTGATGGAAGGCATCAGTCAGGAAGCGATTGCACTCGCCGGACACCTGAAGCTGAAAAAACTCATCGTCCTGTTCGACGACAACGGCATTACGATCGACGGACCGCTAGCACTCTCCGACAGCGTCGATCAGGTGAAACGCTTCGAGGCCGCCGGCTGGGCGGCGACGCGCATCGACGGCCACGATCCAGACGCGATCACAGCGGCGATCGACGCGGCGAAGAACTCCGACCGGCCGTCACTGATCGCCTGCCGGACCATTATCGGCTATGGCGCGCCAACGAAAGCCGGCAGCGAAAAGAGCCACGGCTCGGCGCTCGGCGCCGACGAGGTCGCGGCCGCGCGGCAAAAACTCAACTGGACCGCACCGCCTTTCGAGATTCCGGCGGCGATCCACGAACAGTGGCGCGCCACCGGCGGGCGCGGCAAGCCGGCGCGGCTCGCCTGGCAGCAGCGCTTCACCGCGCTCGATCCGCAACGCCGCGGGGAGTTCGAACGCCGCATCAAAGGCCAGCTGCCGGCGGAGAAACTCGCGGCCGCGGTTGCCGCAGCGAAACAGAAACTCGCGGAGACTCCGAAGGAGATCGCGACCCGAAGCGCGTCCGAATTCGCGCTTGAAGGTCTGACGCTGGCGCTGCCGGAAATGATCGGCGGCTCAGCGGACCTCACCGGCTCGAACAACACGCGCACCAAGGCAATGAAGGCGATGAATGCGGGGGATTATTCCGGCCGCTTCATCCACTATGGGGTGCGCGAGCACGGCATGGCGGCGGCCATGAACGGCATGGCGCTCCACGGCGGCATCATCCCTTACTCCGGCACGTTCCTGGTGTTCTCGGATTATTGTCGGCCGGCTATCCGGCTCGCAGCACTGATGGGCCAGCGCGTCATCCACGTCATGACGCACGATTCCATCGGGCTTGGCGAAGACGGCCCGACGCATCAGCCGGTCGAGCATCTGGCCGCGTTGCGCGCCATCCCCAATCTGAAAGTGTTCCGGCCATGCGACGCGGTCGAAACCGCCGAGTGCTGGCAGCTGGCGCTGGAGGCAAAGAACGGCCCCAGCGTGCTCGCTTTGACGCGGCAGAACGTGCCGCAGCTGCGCCAGGGCTTTGACGCAGCCAACCGCTGCGCGCACGGCGCCTATGAGCTGATCGGGGCCGAAGACGGCACGGCCGCAGTTTCGCTATTTGCTACCGGCTCCGAAGTTGCGATTGCGGTCGCGGCGCAAAAGCTTCTCGCCGAACGCAAAATCTCCACACGCGTCGTGTCGGTACCGTGCTTCGAACTGCTGCTCTCGGCTCCGGCCGGCGAGCGCGCGGCACTGATCGGAACGGCAAAGATCAACGTCGCGGTCGAAGCCGGTATTCGCCAGGGCTGGGACGCCATCATCGGCTCCGACGGAGTTTTCGTCGGCATGAGCGGCTTCGGCGCCAGCGCGCCCTACAAGGAGCTTTACCAACGTTTTGGTATTACGCCCGAGAAGGTGGCCGAGGCGGCATTGGCGCGTATATAGAGTCGCAGGGAGATTGGCATGTCGGTACGCGTAGCCATCAACGGATTCGGCCGCATCGGCCGCAACATCTTGCGGGCCGCAGTGGAAGCGGGACGGAAGGATTTTGAAGTCCTCGCCATTAACGATCTCGCCCCGGTCGAAACCAACGCCCACCTGCTCCGCTTCGATTCAGTGCACGGCCGCTTTCCCGGCGAAGTGACGGTCAAAGGCGATACCATCAATTGCGGCAACGGCGCGATTAAAGTCACCGCGCACCGGGATCCGGCGCAACTGCCGTGGAAAGACCTCGGCATCGACATTGCACTTGAATGCACCGGTATCTTTACGTCGAAGGACAAAGCGGCGACGCATCTCACCGCCGGCGCCAAGCGCGTGCTGATCTCCGCGCCCGCCGACGGCGCCGATCTCACCGTCGTCTATGGCGTCAACCACGACAAGCTGACCAAGGCGCACACGGTCGTCTCCAACGCTTCGTGCACGACCAACTGTCTCGCGCCGGTCGTCAAGGTGCTCAATGACGCGGTCGGTATCGACAAAGGCTTCATGACCACGGTGCACTCTTATACCAACGACCAGCCGACCCTCGACCAGGTGCACAAGGACCTTTACCGCGGGCGGGCCGCGGCGCTGAACATGATCCCGACCTCGACCGGCGCGGCCAAGGCGGTTGGTCTGGTGCTGCCGGAGCTTGCCGGCCGGCTCGACGGCGTGGCAATCCGCGTGCCGACGCCAAATGTCTCGGTGATCGACTTCAAGTTCGTCGCCAAGCGCGCGACCTCAAAGGACGAAATCAACGCCGCGATCAGGCGCGCGGCCGAGCAACAGCTCAAGGGCATTCTCGGCTATACCGACGCGCCTAATGTCTCCAGCGACTTCAACCACGATCCCCACTCCTCGGTGTTCCATATGGACCAGACCAAGGTCATGGACGGCACGCTGGTGCGCGTCATGTCCTGGTACGACAACGAATGGGGCTTCTCCAACCGCATGGTCGACACCGCGGTGGCGATGGGCAAGCTGAACTGAGTTCTCCGGCCATGTCTTTATCTGTTGTGTCATCGCCGGAAATGACCTCGTCTGCCAAATCTTCGACAGACACGTCTTCTTCCGCCAAATCTTCATCCCTCATGTCATTCCGCAGCCTCGACAACGCTGACGTAAAGGGCAAGCGCGTTCTGGTGCGCGTCGATCTCAACGTGCCGATGCAGGACGGCAAAGTCGCGGATGCGACCCGCATCGAGGAAATCTTGCCGACAATTACCGAAATCGCCGACAGGGGCGGCAAGGTGATTCTGCTGTCGCATTTCGGAAGGCCCAAGGGACCCAACCCGAAAGAGTCGCTCCGGCCAGTCGCCGCGGAGGTTTCGCGCATTTTAGGAAGGCCGGTGGCATTCGCGGAGGATTGCGTAGGACCGAAAGCAGAAGGGCCCATTGCCGCCATGAAGGACGGCGACATTCTCTGTTTGGAAAATACCCGGTTCCATCCGGAGGAAGAAAACAACGACCAGGAATTTGCGAGGCAGCTTGCGGCTCTGGGCGATATCTTCGTCGATGAGGCGTTTTCGGTGGCGCACCGCAAGCACGCCGCCAACACCTCGATCGTTACCGCTTCCAAGCTGATCGCCTATCCGGGGCGCGCCATGCAGGCCGAACTCGAAGCGCTCAAGAAGGCGTTTGAAACGCCGCAGCACCCGGTTGCCGCGATTGTCGGCGGCGCCAAGATTTCAACCAAACTCGATCTCCTTGGTCATCTGCTGGAGAAAGTCGACGCGCTGATCATTGGCGGCGGCATGGCCAATACCTTTCTTGCGGCGCAAGGCAAAGCCGTCGGTCAATCGCTTTGTGAAAATGATCTGATCCCGTCGGCGCGCGATATTCTCGCCAAGGCCAAATCGCTCGGCCGCGAGATTGTGCTTCCGGTCGACGTCGTCGTGGCGCAAAAGTTGGCGGCCTATGCGCCGTCGCGCGTGGTGCCGGTGGATGAGGTCGCAGCGAACGACATTATTCTCGACATCGGCCCGCGCAGCGTCGAGCACGTCGTCTCGGTGCTCGCTCGCGTCAAGACGCTGGTCTGGAACGGCCCGTTCGGCGCCTTTGAAGTCGAGCCGTTCGATAATGGCACGATCGAAGTGACCGAAGCGGTCGCGGAACTGACGGCGGCCGGCAAGCTTGTCAGCTTTGCCGGCGGCGGCGATACGGTGGCGGCATTGAACAAGGCCGGGGTGACCGCCCGCCTTACTCACGTATCGACCGCGGGCGGCGCGTTTCTTGAATCGCTCGAGGGCAGGACGCTTCCTGGTGTCGAGGTGCTGAAGGTATCGCCTACTCCCGCAGCGCCCGGCAGATAAGGTATAATGAGCACAAGCATGACAGCTGAGTTGAGGAGAGTGCGATGAACCTCGCTGAACTGAACCGGGTTGCGGAGGCGATGGTCGCCCCGGGGCGTGGCATCCTGGCCGCGGACGAATCGACCGGCACCATCAAAAAGCGCTTTGACGCCATCGGCGTTGAATCGACGCCGATTACCCGGCGTGATTACCGGGAGATACTGTTTCGCAGCAAAGAAGCGATGTCCAAGCACATCTCCGGCGTCATTCTCTACGACGAGACCATTCGGCAAAACGCCAAAGACGGCACACCGGTGGTCAAAATCATCGAGCAGGTCGGCACGCTCCCCGGAATAAAAGTAGACAAGGGCACCAAGCCGCTGCCGTTCTGTCCAAATGAGGTCATTACCGAAGGGCTCGACGGACTGCGCGAGCGGCTCGCGGAATATCGCGGCCTCGGCGCCAAGTTCGCCAAATGGCGGGCGGTGATCGATATCGGCCCCGGCATTCCGAGCTTCGGCTGCCTGTTAGCGAACGCGCACGCGCTCGCACGCTATGCCGCGCTGTGCCAGGAAGAAGACATCGTGCCGATCGTCGAGCCCGAGGTCTTGATGGACGGCGACCACGACATCGATCGCTGCGCCATGGTGAGCGAGTGGCTCCTGAACACCGTGTTTGAGCAGCTGTTCTACCAGCGCGTTCCGCTGGAAGGCATGGTGCTCAAACCCAATATGGTGGTGCCGGGCAAGAAATCGCCCAAGCAGGCGTCAGTCGAGGAAGTCGCAGAAAGGACACTCCGCGTCCTCAAGGCCTGCGTACCAGCGGCGGTTCCTGGGATCGCGTTCCTGTCCGGCGGCCAAACCGACGAGGAAGCAACCGCGCATCTCGACGCCATCAACAAGATGGGTCCGCTGCCCTGGCGAGTGACGTTCTCTTATGGCCGCGCATTGCAGGGTGCGCCGCAAAAGGCGTGGGCGGGGAAGTCGGAGAACGTCGCCGCTGCGCAACGGGCCTTTGGCCATCGTGCCCGGATGAACGGCCTCGCCTCGCTCGGGCAATGGAAGGCCGATCTGGAACGGAAAGCGGCGTGACGATGAATCCGCCCCCGCAATGCGGGGGCAGATAGCGTGGCAGCGCATCGTCCGCGGCTCTATCTGCTGACGCCGCAACTCGGCGACACCGCAGTGTTTGCCCGCGAACTTGATGCGGTGCTGGAAGCCGGCGACATCGCGGCCGTGCTGCTTCGGCTTGACGACGGCGACGAGCGGACGCTGATCAACCGCGCCAAAGCGATCGGGACAATTGTCCAGCGCCGCGACATCGCGCTGCTGCTCGACGGCCGTCCGGAGATCGCGGTCCGCGCCGGCGCCGACGGCGCGCATCTCGGCGGTACCGAGGCTC
Source organism: uncultured Alphaproteobacteria bacterium (assembly GCA_963791955.1). GTDB lineage: Bacteria > Pseudomonadota > Alphaproteobacteria > Rhizobiales > Xanthobacteraceae > BOG-931. The sequence goes on along the minus strand of CAWBUO010000005.1, from coordinate 293,886 downwards.
TGACCGCTGCCGTCGGCACGCTAAAGCCCGATCGCATTGCTGGCGCCGGCGGCTTGCGCAGCCGTGATGATGCCATGCTCGCGGGCGAATCTGGCGCCGATTATGTCATGTTCGGCGAGCCTGATCGCCGAGGTAGCCGCCCGTCGTTCGAAGCGATATTGGAGCGCGTCGCATGGTGGGCTGAAGTGTTCGAGCCGCCATGCGTTGGTTATGCCGCAAGTCTCGACGAGGTCGCACCGCTCGCGCAAGCCGGAGCGGATTTCGTTGCCGTTGGTGATTGGATATGGACGCAACCGACCGGGCCGGTCGAGGCACTCAGCGCGGCAACCGCCGCCCTTATCGCGCCTGCAGCGGAGCGGGCCGATGATCGGCGACGCACTTAGGCGCTTCGCGGCGCTGGTGATTGTAGCGATGCTCGCCTCCCTGCGGCCGGTGTCGGCGCAAGCGCCGGAGGCGCCGCCAAAGCCGGAGCATGCTCATCACAAAGCGCAGGAAAAAGCCGGCAAATCCGCTGCAGAAAAAGACGGCGCGGAGCCTGCGCAGAGCCCCGCAAGTGCAAGTACAGGCAACAACGGCCGGGAGCTCGATCTCGCTTACGGCGCCTACCAGCGCGGCTTTTTTCTGACCGCGTTTGCGCTGGCAACAAAGCGCGTCGATCAGAAAGCCGACCCGAAGGCGATGACGCTGCTCGGCGAACTCTACGCCGGCGGCTTCGCCGTGCCGCAGGACGACAAGAAGGCCGCCGAGTGGTACCAGCTCGCCGCAGCACGCGGCGACCGCGAGGCGATGTTTGCGCTGGCAATGTTCCGATTGCGTGGCCGCGCCGGTCCGCGTGACCGCGACGCGGCTGTCAAGTGGCTCACGGCTGCCGCCAAGCTTGGCCAGCCGCTCGCCGCCTACAACCTCGCGCTGCTTTATGTCGAAGGTCAATTGTTTCCGCAGGATTTCCACCGCGCCGCCGAGCTCCTGCGCGAAGCGGCCGACGCCGGCAGCCCGGAAGCGCAATACGCGCTGGGCACGTTCTACAAACAGGGGCGCGGCGTTACCAAAGACCCGCGCGAAGCGGCGCGGCTTTGGGCATTAGCGGCGCTGGCCGACAATATCGACGCCGAGGTCGAGTATGCCATCGCACTGTTTAACGGGGACGGCGTCGCCAAGAACGAAGCTGCGGCAGCTTCCTTGTTCCGCAAAGCGGCACTGCACGGCAGCGCCATCGCGCAGGATCGGCTTGCGCGCATCCTCGCCGACGGCCGCGGCGCGCCGAAAAATCCGACCGAAGCGGTCAAGTGGCACCTGATATCAAAGGCGCACGGTGAAACCGATCTGCCGCTCGACGACTATGTCAACAGTCTCGACCCCTTGACCCGGGCCGCCGGCGAGAAGGCCGCCAAAACCTGGCTTGAGCCCTACAAGCGCCCGCGATCTTAACGCCCGGCGCCTAAGGCGCCACATCAGCGAACCGTGCGCTTTTAAGCATAAGGTCGCATCACGCGGGGATTGCCGCGTGGGGGCATTGAGATAGACTGGCAGCAATTCTCGTCAGGCGACAGCGAGCGCAAATCCCAAGGGAGGAATGCAATGAAAACCCATCGGAGACGCATCGCGTCCGCGCCCAAGATCGCGCCGCTGGTTGCAGGTGTAACGATCGCTGCGGCAGCACTCGTGTCGCCTGGGCATGCGCAATCCAGCGGACCGATCAAGATCGGCGTGATCGCCGAAGCACAAGCCGTCGCCGGCTCCTCAATCCCGCTGGCCGCGCAGCTTGCTGCCGACGAGATCAACGCGGCGGGCGGGGTCAACGGGCGCAAGATCGAGATCGTGTCCTACGACGATCACTCGTCGGCTGCTGAAGCGGTGCGGGCGTTCCAGCGCGCGGTGAACGAAGATCACGTCAACGCCGTGATCGCGAGCTATGTCAGTGAAGTCGTGCTCGCGCTCGAGCCGTGGACCGGCCGGCTGAAGACGGTAATGATTACGCCCGGCGCTGCCTCCGACGTCATCACCCAAAACATCGCCAAGGATTACGATCGTCTCAAATATACGTTCCACGGCTATTCGACCTCAACCAGCATCGCCGACGCCACCTGCGACGCCGCCAAGGATCTTCTGATCAAAGACCTGAAGATGAAAAGCGCGGTGGTGATCAGCGAGGACGCCGCCTGGACCACGCCGCTCGATGCCGAATACCTGAAATGCCTGCCGCGGATCGGGCTCAAGGTGCTCGATCACATCCGCGTTTCGCCGGATACCACCGACTTTACGCCGATTTACAACAAGATCGAGGCCGAGAAACCCGACGTGATGATTACCGGCATTTCGCACGTCGGCGTGCAGCCGACGGTGCAGTGGAAGCAGCAGGAAGTGCCGATACCGATGTTCGGGGTGTCTTCGCAGGCCTCGAATTCGAGCTTCTGGCAGGACACCAACGGCGCCGTCGAGGGCGTGCTCTATCAGGCGTTCTCCGGACCCGATGTGGCGGTCACGCCGAAGACGCTGCCGTTCGTCGCGGCGTTCAAGAAGCGATTCGGCAATTTCCCGTCCTATTGCGGCTACACCGCCTATGACGAGGTCTATTATCTTGTCGATGCATTCAAGCAGGCGGGCACGGGCAATTCCGACAAGCTCGTGGAAGCGCTGGAGAAGACCGATTTCGTCGGCACCATCGGCCGCGTACAGTTCAAAGGCAAGGACTCGCCCAATCCGCATGCGCTCAAGATCGGCGCCGGCACCATCACCGGCCTGATGCTGCAATGGCAGAACGGCAAACAGGTGAATCTTTGGCCGGCGAACGTCGCCAACGGCAAGCTGAAATTTCCAAGCTTCATCAAGCTCGGCGCGGCCAATTGACGACATCTGATCGGCCCATCGCTGCGATTGCTCCCGGCCGGCGCCCGCTGACCGGGAGATTGTTTGGGTGCGGCCGATGCTGTTCTGGCAAATCCTGATCGACGGCTTTGCGATCAGCTCGCTTTACGCGCTCGGCGCGACCGGATTTGCACTGATTTTCGGCGTTTCCGGCGTTCTCAATTTGTCGCACGGCGCGCTCATGGTCACGGCCGTAGTCGCGGCCTGGGCAGCCGGCAACGACCTGCACGTCGGCGCCTATACGGGTGCGGCAATCGGGGTAGCGACGGGATTTGTCGCGTCGCTCGTGACCTACTTTGTCGTGGTGCGGCCGCTGCAGACCTCGCGCAAAATCCGCGAGGAGGAGAAAGAAATCTTTATCCTCACTGCGACGCTGCTGTGGGGCATCATGATCCAGGAGCTGATCGCCTATCTCTACACCAACAATGCCAAGACTGTGGCGCCGATCGTGGCCGGCGTTGTCTCGATCGTTGGCGTGCGCACTCCAGCCAACGAGATTTTTACCGCTATAGTGTGCTGGCTCGCGATTGGGCTGTTGTGGCTCCTGGTCAATCGCACCCGCGCCGGCAAAGTGCTGCTGGCTGCTTCGATGAATCCGCGGGGCGTGACGCTGCTCGGCGTCGAGCTGTCGCAAGTCTACATCGCCATCTGGGCGATCTACGGTGTCCTCGCCGGCATCGCCGGCGTCCTCCTCGGCATGTTTCTTGGCGTCTCCTCCTATAGCGTCGGCCCGCTGACGGCGAGCGCGTTTGCGATCGTCGTGCTCGGCGGTCTCGGCAGTGTCTCGGGCGCGCTGATTGCGGCTTACGTCGTCGGCTATCTGGAAACCATCACCGCCTACCTGATCTCGCCGGCCTATCGCACCATCCCGGCGCTCCTTTTGCTGGTGGCGGTGATGTATGTCCGCCCGCGCGGACTGTTGGGGCGACGCTAGATGCGTTCACTCTCCACTGCCCGCGTACTTTTGATTTCCCTCGGCGTCGTGGTGCTCGCCTCGTTTTTGCCGCTTGGCGTCTCCGGCTACATTCTCGGCCTCCTCACCGTCGCCTATTATTTCGGCGTGTTCGCGATGGCCTGGGACCTGCTGTTCGGCTTCGCCGGCGAGGTGAATTTCGGCCCAACCTTTCTGATCGGGGTCGGCGGCTATACCGCTGGCATTCTCGACAGTCTCTACCAGCCGCCGATCTGGCTTTGCCTCGTCGCCGGCGCGTTTGCCGCCGTGCTCGGCGGCGTGGTGCTGGCGCTGCCGGCGCTCCGCGTGCGCGGGCCGTATTTCGGGCTCACGACGCTCGTCGCCGTACTGATGCTGCAGAACTTCATCGTCGTCGCCGCCAGCCTGACCGGGGGTGAAATCGGCCTCACCGTTCCCGACGTGATCTCGATCAGCGACCGGGTCAATTACGAGATTGCGCTCTGGTTCATGGCCGTGAGCGGCGCGATCCTGTTTGCGTTGTCGCGCTCGCCGGTCGGGCTGATCCTGCAGGCGAGCGGCCAAGACGCGGTGCAGGCCGGCGCGCTCGGCTTCAATGTCGTCAAGCACAAGCTCGCGGCCTTCATCATCAGCGCTTTCTTCTCCGGCCTCGCCGGCGCGCTCCTGGTGTTTTATCTCGGCACCGCTTCGGTCACGACACTGGTCGACATCACCGTCGGCGTCCAGATCATCATCGCCGCGGTGATCGGCGGCCGGCGGACCATCCTCGGCGCGGTGCTCGGCACGATCTTTCTGATCGCCATGAGCGAACTCTTGCGCCCGCTCGGCGACCTGTCGAACTTCATCGTCTTTGCAATGGCGCTTGTGGTGGTGCTGGTATTCCCGGCCGGCTTCTTCGGCCTGCTGACGCGCACGAAGGAAAGCGTGTGACCCAGACAGCCGGCGCGCTTCTCGACGTTCACGGCCTCACCAAGCGCTATGGCGGCCTGGTCGCCGTCAAGGACATGGCGCTCAACGTCCATGCCGGCAAAATCCTCGGCCTGATCGGCCCGAACGGCTCCGGCAAATCGACGGTGATGAAGCTCATCATGGGGATCGAGCGCCCTGATGCGGGCTCCGTTCGCATCGACGGCACTGATGTTGCCGGCTGGCCGTCGCACAAGATCGCGCGGCGCGGCGTCGGCATTGTCTTCCAGCATTCGCGTCCGCTGCACCGGCAGACGGTGCTGGAAAACGTCAAGCTCGCGCTCATGCCCGACAGGCTCACCTATCTGTTTGCCGATCCGCAGACCGACGCCCGGGCGCGCGCCATCGCGACCCGCGTCGGCCTGGGCGCCGTGCTCGACCGCCGCCCCGGCACGCTGCCGTTCGCCGATCTGCGCAAGATCGAAATCGCCAAGGCGATCGCGCGCGACCCGCAGGTTCTTCTGATCGACGAGCCGTTCGCCGGCCTGACCGCGACAGAAACGGAAGCGTTTTCCGATCTGATCTGCGAGCTGCGCGACGACGGCCGCGCCGTGCTGCTCGTCGATCACAATGTGAAGAGCGTCTCCCGCCTGGTCGACCGCGTCATCGCCATGTATATCGGCGAGCGGATCGCCGAAGGCACCGCCGAAGAGGTAATGCGCGACGAAAAAGTGCGGCGGGTCTATCTCGGCGGCAGCATCGAGACCGCGGCGCGGCCGGAGTCCTCGTTCCGCGATGCCGCGACACCGTTTCTCGCCGTCGACAAGCTCAGCGTCCTCTACGGCAAGGCGCAAGCGCTGCAGGACGTGTCGATCCACGTCCACGCGGGCGAATTCGTGTCAGTTGTCGGGCTCAACGGCGCCGGCAAAACCACGTTGTTCAACGCCATCTCCGGCCTTGTCCCCTATGCCGGCGACATCCGTCGCGAAGGCACTTCACTCCGCGCCGCAAGCGCCGCTGCGATCGCACGCGGCGGCATCGTGCAATGCCCGGAAGGCCGCGAACTGTTCACCGACATGACGGTGCGCGAGAACCTCGATCTAGGCGGCCAGCATTTGCCGGCCGGAGAGAGCGAAACGCAGATCGGCTGGCTGTTCGAACTGTTTCCGATCCTGCGCGAGCGCCAAAAGCAGGCAGCCGGCACCCTGTCCGGCGGCGAGCAACAAATGCTGACCATCGCGCGGGCGCTGATGATGCAGCCGAAGCTTTTGATCCTCGACGAGCCGACGCTGGGCCTGGCCCCCGTCATCCTCGAACAGCTTTCCAGGGCGCTCGCAAGCTTGCGGCAGACCACCGACATCACGCTGCTCCTCGGCGAGCAGAACGTGACCTTCGCGCTGCCCCACGCCGACCGCGTCTACGTCCTCGAACACGCGCGCATCGTCTGGGAAGGCGAGCCGGCCCGCTTCGCCGCAGAAGCAGGCACCGGGTATTTGTAACCGATGGCTTGCCCGGGAAGCACGTGGCCTTGTTCATCCGGATTGGCTACCCTAGCCCGCTTCTGAGAATTGGGGCCATGAGATTGCCAGTTTCTTAAGTCGCGTCGTCATAAATCGAAGCGGTAGCCGCCGGCATTATGTCCGTCGTTTAGGGCATTGGACTCAGGTCGGACCTCGCGCCACGTCCGAAAAGCGCTGATTGCAAGCCATAGCGCTTTGCCTTGTCCTCGCGGCTGTATGCTACCCTAGTTTGTTTTTCTGTTTGGAGGACTGCTTGGAGGCCGAGCGCAGACAGGTCACCATCCTCTTCGCCGACATGGTGGGCTTCACAGGTTTCTCGGAGCGCTATGGAGAGGAAGCGGCCTTCACGCTGATGCGCAGCTTGTCAAAGCTGATGGCTGAAGCGGTGCATGAGCAAGGCGGCGTTGTTCAGGGCTTTACCGGCGACGGCATCATGGCGGTCTTCGGCGCGCCTCTAGCCTTTGAGGACGCGCCACTGCGGGCGTGTCGCGCAGCTCTGTCCATCATGCAGCGGCTGGAGGCGACCGGAGCCGATCTCGAGGTCAAACACGGCGTGCGGCCGCAATTGCGGATCGGCCTCAACACCGGAGCCGCCGTGGTCGGACAGGTCCAGGGCGGCGCAGACGCCGGTGTCACGGTGCTCGGCGATACCGTGAATTTTGCCGACCGCTTACAAGCCTTGGCCGATCCAAATTCGGTTTTCATGAGCGAAGCCATGTACCGCTTGGTGCAGGGAATGGTCGAAACGAGCCCGGCGGGCGAACATCCAATCAAAGGCAAGTCTGAACCGCAAAGGGCCTATCGGCTCGATGCCATTCGCCGTGGAGCGACCCGCTTTGAGGCTGCAGTAACGCGGGGCCTCAGCGCCTTTGTCGGACGTGAACGCGAACTGGACGTGCTGGAGCGCGCGCTGGCTGAGGCGCGCTCCCAACTTCGTGTCGTTGACCTGACGGCAGAGCCGGGAATGGGCAAGTCGCGTCTGCTGCACGAGTTCCGCCAACGGATCGGCAAGGACCGTGCCTTTGTCCTGTCAGGGAGTTGCTCACCCGACGGCCAACAGACCGCGTTTCTTCCAATCATCGAAGTTTTACGAGGCTCATTTCGAATTAGCGCCGGCGATGCAGAAGGAGAAGTCGCGCAAAAACTCGACACGGGATTGACGGCGCTCGGCCTCAACTCAATACGCAACCTCGCTCTGCTGCTTCATCTGCTCGGTCTCAAAATTCCGGATGACGCGTTGGCGGGTCTCGACGGGGCCTTGATTGGCCTCCGCACGCGCGAGCTTTCGCAGCAATTGCTTGAAGCACGCTGCCGCCTGACGCCGGTCATTTTGGTGATCGAAGATTTGCATTGGATCGACAGCGTTTCTGAAGAGTTGCTTGACCACGTCATCAGCAGCGAAGACAAACTCCCACTTTTGCTCCTCTACACGCGCCGGCCGGAACACTTGCCGCCGTGGCTCAAGCGAGCGGTAGTAACCAAACTGCCGTTGGACCCGCTTCCGGCGGGCGAAATCCGTCGCCTGGTCCAGGCGCGGCTCGGGGCGGATGTCCTGCCTGAGACGCTGGTGCGCCAGGTAGCGGAGAAGGCCGAGGGTAATCCGCTCTTTGCCGAGGAGATCCTGAGCTTCCTCACCGAGCGTGGCGTGCTGCGCACGACGGCCGGCAAAGTTCAGTTCGACTCGCACGCGGTGGCGGCAGCCGTACCGGGCAGCGTGCAAAGTTTATTGACCGCTCGCGTAGACCGCCTTGAGCCAAAGGACCGTACTCTGTTGCAAGCGGCCTCGGTGATCGGAAGGCGGTTCGACAGGGAATTGCTGGCCGCCGTGATCGATGATGCCGAGGAAATCGACGCACGGCTCACGGCTATGCAGACGCTCGATCTGGTCCGTAGCGAAGGCAAGTCGAGCGAATATTCGTTCAAGCATGCGCTGGTCAGGGACGCGCTCTATCAAAGCCTGCTGACCGAAGCGCGTACGGCGCTGCATTCCAGAATCGCCCGGGAAATCGAGCGCCGCAGTGGTAACCGTTTGATCGAAGTGGCCGAGTCCCTCGCGCATCATTACAGCCAGACCGACAACGCCCGCAAAGCCTTCACCTACCTTGCCATGGCCGGCAGTCGAAGCCTCAGCGTCTATTCGCTTGAGGAAGCTGAAGCCCACTTCTCGGCCGCGATTGCGCTCGTTGAGTCAGACGAACGGTGCGCCAGCGATCAACAGATCGCGAATGTGCTCGTGGACTTTGCCTTGCTGCAAAACGCATTAGGCAAAGTGAAGAATGTCGTCGACATAGCCGACCGGTTCGCCGCACGGCTGAACAGCCTGGGGGACAGCACCCAAACGGTTTTGATTGTACACCAGAAGGTGTTCGCCCTCTGTTTTATGAACAGGTTCCAGACCGCTCTTGCGGAACAGGCGAACATCACCCGAATGGCGGAGCGACTCGGCGATGACCGATCAAGGGCATATGCTTTTTCAAGCCAGATACTGCTGTCGTCGGCGGTCAAGCCCAACTCACCGGAAGACCAGGAGTTGCTTGTCCAAATTGCCTTCAAGACAGCCTCGAAAACCGAAGACGCGTACATTCGCAGCGTAGTTCGCTGGGTCGCCGCCATCGATGAAATCGGCCGCGGAAGAATGCACGCTGCGCGGGAGATCGCGGAGGAGATGAGCGCAATCGGACGCCACCTCAATGACCCTCGTCCGCGGGGAATGGGGATGGGAATCCTCGGCTGGATCGCTCTCACCAGCGACGATTATGGAACAGCGCTCTACTGCGCCGAGGAATGCCTGCAAATCGCGTACACGCCGCAGGAGCGGATGAATGCCCTGGGCGTGAAAGGATCAGCTCTCGCCTTGCTACGGAGGTCGGAGGAAGGACAGCTCGTATTATCCGACATACGACGGCAGTTAACGGAGCTGAATTGGCGTTATGAGCTGCTTTTGTTGGATCCGGCATTCGGCGTTTTGGCGGTACTAAACGGCAAAATAGGAAAGGGTGTTCGCATCATTGAAAGCGTCATCGCGACGGCGCATCGCGATGGGTGGCGCGTCGCGGAAGATTGGGCAAAGCTGTTTCTTTGCGAGCTATATCTCGAGGTGATGTTCCCGAAGGATAAGCCTGCGTTGAGCCTGCTTCTGAAAAATATTCCGATCTTGATCAAAATTCTATTGGTTGGGCCTGCTTCGGTTGAATCGCTCATATCTCAGGTCCGGAACAACCCTCAATTCGATGTCAATGGCCATCACATCGGTCGCGCCGAGATGATCCTCGGCCTGCTTTACAAGGGCAGGAGACAAAGCGCCCGCGCCGTCCGGCATCTGGCCGAAGCGAAGCGAATCCTTTCGCAATTCGGACACACCCCAATCCTCGCACGCGTTGAGGCAGCTCTCGCGGACCTAGCAAACTAGTGTCGGGTTTAAGCCTCGGAAACCGGCGCCAGGTGTTGCGCCATAAGGTAGCGATCGAAGTAGATCGCCAGCTGGTAGATTTTCTTGTTGTCAAAAATGAATACGGCGCAGGCATCCAGGTGCATCATCCGCGTCGCGTCAGGAGCGATGTTCGAGAGCGGCGGCGAATAATACGGAGTTCCTTTTGCGAACCAAACACCCTTGTGCGATCCGGCAAGAATCACCTGAGTACCGATCGTCGTCTCATCGGCTGAAAACAGCCGCTTGTTGTTTGGTTGCTCGGTAAATGTCAGGTCCGGAAACGAAAAGAAAAGCTGACGAAACAACCTTTGAACCTCGCCAAAGCCGACAAACTGCGGGCCGTAATGCGTTATGCCGACTCTTGCATTTGGTGCGAAGGTAGCCATCACCTCATTGAGGCTGGTGAGGCTTTTCGGGTGTTCATTTACAGCCGCGATGAATTTATTCAGTGTTGTTTCGTTGGGATTTGCAGCAGGCATGGCACTGCTCCATTAAAAAGACTTTCCAACAAAAAATGATTTCAAGGACACGATAGATCACAGGTGGCATATTGTCAAAACGCAACTTGGACAAGCTGCGTCGGCCGACAGCCGTGTCGCGCGCGCAGCGTTGGCGAGCGGAACGTGACCTCGCACTGCTTCACGCCGACCGCGTCTATGTCCTCGAACACGCGCGCATCGTCTGGGAAGGAGAGCCGGCCCGCTTCGCCGCAGAAGCGGGCACCGGGTATTTGTAAGCTCGGGACATTTTAGCCACGATGAGGATTGTGACAGATGTGCGACAGCCATACGACACGAAAATAGACGGGTTGTTCATTTTATAATTTGAAACTGCGCGGGCAGAAGGCTCGCCGCGAATCATCGCAGCTTGTCTTGGCTCTTCATTCTGTTCGCCGGATTATATCGATGAACGTACTTGCGTTCGCGTCGCGCAAAGGAGGAGCAGGCAAAAGTACTTTGGCCGCCCATCTTGCCGTGCACGTGCACGGGCCGACGCGGCCATGTCTGCTCATTGATGATGACCCACAGGGCTCGCTGACGCTATGGAACGAACTGCGCGCCGAGCCTGCTCTGCCCCTAAAAGTCGTCAAACGTGGCATTGCCCACATGGTCAAAAAGGCCAAGCGAACCGGCGGCGTAGACTGGATCTTCATCGATACGCCGGCGAATAATTCTGCGAGCACCATCGAAGCGATCGAGGCGGCAACGCTCGTTGTCATCCCGTGTCGGCCCGGATTGTTTGATATTGACGCCGTGCAGGAAACCATCGCATTCGCGCGGCAGGCCCGCACGCCTTTTGCCGTTGTCTTCAATGCCGCACCACCAAAACGTCAGAATATCGAAGCGCCGGCGGTAACCCTGGCGCGCAGGTGCCTGGCTCAGCTGGATGTCCCGGTCTGGGGCGGTCAGATCACCCACCGCGCAAGTTTCTCGCTTGCGCTTGGCGAAGGCGAAGGTGCGAAGGGCTACGCTTCCGATCCCGGCTCGACCGCCGAGATCAGCGCCTTGTGGTCAGCCATCGAAAAGTCGGTCGACGTCATCCGCGGCGCGCTCGAAAAGGCCGCCATGCACCGCGTCGCGGCCTAGTAAGCGCTATCCCCCAGCCTTGCCGACGCCAACACGCAAATCTGTCGGCAAGCTCGGGCGTCTTTCGCGGCGAAAGCTTTGAATGGCAGGGCGCCTTCAGTGCCCTCGCGATTGGCAACGGCCGGCAGGCAGGCGGCGGAATTCAGCTGTGCCCGGAGGCCACCATCAATGACGGCCAGTTGGACTTGATGATTATGCCGCATCTTCCACATCGCGAACGGGCCGAAGCGCTGGGCACCCTGTTGCGCCAGGGCAAATCCGGCGTGCGCACTCTGATAAAAACTGCCAGGAGCCCCTGGTTCAGCTACGAATTGACAGAGGATCTGCATGTAAATCTGGACGGCGAACCGGTACGAACCAAGAGCTTCAGGGTAGAGTGTCGCCCCGCCGCGATATCGGTTCACATCGGAAATTCTCCGCTGCTCGCCCCACCAGTCAAAGAAGGTTTTTGAAGCCGTTCAAAAACTCCAACCCCGGCGGTCCTGCAAGCTTCGACGAACCTAAGGTCACTCGCCGCCCCGCTCCCGTTCGCAATATTCGCCGTCAAGTCGTCGGCGCATCGTGCGGACGCACTTCCTTCGACAACCCCCAAGGATCGCCGCGCTCCCGCAACTGGCGCACGACGTGATCGGCGACGGCGTGCCGCTCGTCTTCGGTCAGCCCGTCCTTCAGGCCGCGCACTATTTTCCGCGCCCGCATCAAGGCGAAGGCAATGGCGTATCGGAGCATGTCGCCGCGGGTCATGGCCAATAAGAACATATCAAGAACGAAACGCAAGTACGAAACGCAAGTACGGCTGGTAGCGTCAGGCAGCCGGCTGGGCCACTACATGCCGTAGTCGGCGCGCAAGCTGCGTTCCCGTCGCAGCAAGCCTCTAGCGCCGGGATTCTCCGCTCAACGAAGAAACAGCGAGGCGGCGAAATTGACTATTCCGTCGTTCGCAAACTCCAGCCGGCGTTTTGTACCAATGGGCTTCTGTCGAGACGTGAGACGATCTCATCGAGTTCCCGCGGATCGGCGGTAGTGCCCAGTAGTGTCGCCACCAGCTCGATCCCGCCTTGTTCGCGTTCGATGACCTCGATGTCCCGCACCGGATAATGGGCTGCCGCCAATTGCTCGCGCAGCAATTCACGGCTTTCGTCGATGTGATCGGCGGTCGTTGTGACGCGAACCTCGTAAATCGCTTCCGTTGCGCCCTGGTTAATCGGCGCGCGATTGATGACATTGACCAGTGGCCGCAGCAGCGTGTTGCCGGCAAGTACAAAGCAGGTCAGGGCCACGGCTTCGATCGCCAGATCGGCGCCGGCGCAGGCGCCGACCGCAGCCGAACACCATAGCGTCGCCGCGGTATTGAGGCCCCAGACATTACTGCCTTCCTTCATAATGACGCCGGCGCCGAGGAAGCCGACCCCGGAAACCACGTAGGCAATGATCTGCGTCGCGCCGGCATTGCCGTTGAGATGCATGCCGATATCGACGAAAGTCGCGGCGCCGACCGCGACCAGCACGTGGGTTCGCAAACCGCCGCCGCGCTGCCGGTACTGGCGCTCCGCCCCGATCAGCGTGCCGAGCACGAACGCCCCGAACAGACTTACAAGCGAATCGAGGAAATCGACGACCGTGAATGAATGAAGGAACGCCATTTCGATCGCGCATCGACCCTGAAAAGTCCCGCAACGGCCAATAAAAGGGAAGCTGCCCCAGATCAACACTCTCAACTCGATAAGCGAAACGATTTTTGACCGCCGTAATTCGGCCGTCGGCGTAACGCCCGCCGGAAGTAGTTGCCTACCGCCGCGGCCACTTCGACGGCGTGCGACAGTTTACCTGCCTGCGCCGGCAATGCGTCTTCCGTTTGATCTCGGTGCAAAGCTTATGGCATAGTTGAATTGTACGGAGAGCATGCAGCGCGCTTTAGGGAGGCGGACAATGAAGCGACTAGCCTTTGCAATTGGTCTTTTAACGTTGAGTGTCACTGCCGTGACGCAGGCGCACGCTGATTTCGCCGTGGTCCGGTTTAATAGCGGCTTTTGCCGTGTCTGGACCCACGCATCAGCGCCACCTCAGGACTTCCAGTTTCTGGCGTTTCGACGTGGTTCGCCTGACCACCATTGGTGGCAACATATATTCGCTACGCCGGCCGGAGCTGAAATGGCCTTGCACGAGGCTATGGCAACGCATCGCTGCCACTGAATCTGAACTTACGTCCTTTCGGTCCGGCGACGTTCTCGAACGTTTACGTGCACTTAAAGGCGAGTAGCGAACACCGAAAGGCCGCCGCGAGGCGGCCTTTTTGTTGTTGCGATTTGCGGAGGGCCGTTGGCGGCATTCAGTAACGGACGTCGGCCAAAAGGTTTTTATCGACCCCAAACCGAGCGAGCACGCGCGTTGTTAGACGATCACGCCGTTGCCCCTAAATTGCTCATTGAGCGTGAGGGATCTGAGCGATTAAACCGCCTGGACGGATTGCGTTTGCGCTTCTGCATCTGCCACGGGGCGCAAATCTTCATGGTCCGGTCATCATGACTGAGTCACTTTTTCATTGACAAAAGTCCCCACTTCAGCTACGCAGCGAACAATCTCGCTCAGTGAAGGACGCCTTCGGCCGAGGGTACTCCTGAAGGTGGAGCGAGTGCGGTGCCCGCGGGCGGAACGATACACTCCGTCCCCGGGCAGCTTCGGGCGTCATCTGACCGGCACTACGACCGGTCCGGGAGGTGCATTCCCTGGACTGGGACAGGCGGGCGCGGGTAACGCCCGTGGAAGAACGTAAGGTCTCTGCACCCCGGTTGGTGCGGGCTTACAGGATCGAGCGTCCTGCCACGTCCCAGGAAGCATGGCCTGGAGTTGCGCCCAAGGGGTGAGAGCCCCGACGGTCAGAGCCGTGGTGGAACGCCGCCAGGCGAGCGTGCCCCGCAGGGCGCGCGCCGCGCCCACAGATGGTTTGCGCAGACTGCGTAAACTTGTCTGCGTGGCGCGGAGGTTGATGCACACGTCTGTCGGCGTTCCGCTTCCTTTTTTCGTTGTCGTCGTAGCCCGGATGAAGCGCAGCGTAATCCGGGAGCAGCATTGACGCTGCGGCGCCGTTCCCGGATTTCGCTTCGCTTCATCCGGGCTACAGTTCGTGCCGTATGTAAAGCTCGGGCGCGAATCGCGCCGCGAGAACGGTGGAGCACGTCAGGCTTGACGCGGCGCGCCATTGCACCGTACCGCAGGCCCATGCCCCACTCCGCAATCCTCAACGTCATGATCAAGGCCGCGTACCGCGCCGGACGAAGCCTCAAACGCGATCTCGGCGAGGTCGAGAACCTGCAGGTGTCGCTGAAGGGGCCGCGCAATTTCGTCACTGCCGCCGACCGCAAGGCCGAAGCGATCGTGCGCGAAGAACTTGCCAAGGCGCGGCCGGATTACGGTTTCCTCGGCGAGGAAGGCGGCGCCCATGCCGGCGCCGACAAGAGCCATCGGTGGATTGTCGATCCGCTCGACGGCACCACCAACTTCCTGCACGGCATTCCGCACTTTGCGGTCTCGATCGCGCTGGAACGCAACGGCGCGATTGTTGCGGGCCTGACCTACAATCCGGCCAACGACGAGCTGTTCGTCGCAGAGCGCGGCAAGGGCGCCTTCCTCAACGACCGGCGCATTCGCGTCGCGGCCCGCAAGCGGCTCGACGAGGCGGTGGTGGCCTGCGGCCTGCCGCACTACGGCCGCGGCGACCTCGAGCTCGGGCGGGCCGAAATCGCCGCCGCCCAGCAGCACTACGCCGGTTTGCGCCGGTTCGGCGCAGCTACGCTTGATCTCGCCTGGATCGCCGCCGGCCGCTTCGATGCCTACTGGGAGCGCGATCTGTCGCCGTGGGACATGGCGGCCGGGATCATTTTGGTTCGCGAAGCCGGCGGCTTTGTCAGCGATCTCGACGGCGGCGAAAATATCATGGCCAAGAGCCAAATCGCCGCAGGCAATGATACGATGCACCAGGAGCTCGTTCGGCTCCTGCGCGAGGCCGGCAAGGAACCGGCGCGGCAGCGGGTTTTGTAAAGCCTTGGAGCGCGCCCGAGGCGCCATCACCGTGCCGCAAGGTTGCGGCAGTCATCAACGGGCCGCGGAAGTACCGTGAGAATCATGTATTTTTCTCCGACCGCGCCCATGCCTTCTGTGCCATATGTTTTCTGTGCCATATTGCGTCCGGTACCGGGCGTTACCATAAAGGCCGATGGCGAATAACGTCGACCCAGCCAAGCTGTCTTCGCCCCGCATCTTTCTGTTCCGGATGCTGGTGTTTCTGATTCTCTGCGGGCTGATCGCCTTTGTCCTGCAGCATCAGATTCTCAACGCGTTCATGGCCAACCCGTGGCTCAACGGGTTGATCGTCGGCGTCCTCTTGATCGGCATCATCCTTGCGTTCGCGCGCGTGATCCGGCTGTTTCCGGAAGTCTCCTGGGTGAACGGCTTTCGCCGTTCCGATCCCGCCCTCGTCTCCGCGCGGGAGCCGAAACTGCTGGCGCCGATGGCGGCGATTCTCGGCAGCGAGCGCGCCGACCGCTTCGCGATCTCGGCGCAGACCATGCGGGCGTTTCTCGATTCGCTGGCGAACCGGCTCGACGAGGCGCGCGACATTTCGCGCTATCTCACCGGCCTGCTGGTCTTCCTCGGACTGCTTGGCACGTTCTGGGGCCTGATCGAAACCGTAGGCTCGGTCGGCAGCATCATCAACGGCCTCAAAGTCGGCGGCGACGCCGACACCGTGTTCGATGCGCTCAAAGAAGGGCTTGCGGCGCCGCTCGGCGGCATGGGCATTTCGTTCTCCTCGTCGCTGTTTGGCCTTGCCGGCTCACTGATCCTCGGTTTTCTCGACCTGCAAACCAACCAGGCGCAGAACCGCTTCTACACCAACCTCGAAGACTGGCTGGCGACGACGGTGCAGGACCTCGGCGCCAGCGCCCCGGGCGGCGCGGTCCAGGCCGGGATGCTCGACGCCATCGAGCGGCTGCGCCTGTCGATCAGCGATGCCGGATCAGGCAAGGCGACCACCGCGGCGATGGCAAACCTCGCCGAAGCGATCCAGGGTCTCGTTCAGCACATGCGCTCGGAACAGCAGATGATCCGCGACTGGGCGGACGCGCAGGCCAAGCTCAACGCCGACATCCGCCGCTTCATGGAGATGCTGTCGCGCGAGACCGTCGACAGATAAAGGCAAGTCAGGCCATAGAGCCGAATTAGAAGAAGCACATGGCGCTTTCCCGCAGCCGCGACAGCGGCATGAATTACTGGCCGGGCTTCGTCGACGCGCTGTCGACGCTGCTCTTGTCCATCATCTTTCTGCTCACCGTATTCATGGTGGCGCAGTTCTTCCTGTCGCAGGAAGTCGCCGGCAAGGACACCGCGCTCGCGCGCCTCAACGCGCAGATTTCGCGGCTCTCCGAACTGCTCTCGCTGGAGCAAACCGGCAAAACCAGCCTCGAAGACGAAGTCGCGCAATTGCGCGCGTCGCTGTCGGCGGCCGAAGGCGAGCGCGACCGGCTGCGCGGCGTCGCCGAAGGCTCGCAAACCGCGGCGCAAAACGCCGACGCCGGCAAGGCCGCCGTCGGCAAGCTTAGCTCGCAGCTCGATCTGGAGAAGGAAGCAACCGCCCGCGCCGTGGCGCAGATCGCAATGCTCAATCAGCAGATCACCGCGCTCCGCCGCCAGATCGGAGCGCTCGAGCAGGCGCTCGGCGCCTCAGAGCAGAAAGAGAAGGACTTCCAGATTCACATTGCCGATCTCGGGCAGCGCCTGAACCTGGCGCTTGCGCAGCGGGTTCAGGAATTGTCGCGTTACCGTTCGGATTTTTTCGGCAAATTGCGTGAAATTCTCGGCAACCGGCCTGACATCCGCGTCGTCGGCGACCGCTTCGTATTCCAGTCCGAAGTATTTTTCGACAGCGGCGCGGCGGTGCTGCGGCCGGAAGGGCGCGCCGAGCTCGACAAGCTCGCGACCGCGCTCGCCGACCTCGAGAAAAAGATCCCGTCCGACATCAACTGGGTGCTGCGCGTCGACGGTCATACCGATACCCGGCAATTATCCGGAAATTCGCCGTTCAAATCGAACTGGGAGTTGTCGGCGGCGCGGGCGATTTCGGTTGTGCAATATCTGATCAGCAAGGGAATTTCGCCGCAGCGTCTCGTCGCTGCGGGCTTTGGCGAATTTCAGCCGATCGATCCCGGCACCACCGAGGAAGCCTACAGCCGCAACCGCCGCATCGAGCTGAAACTGACGGAAAAGTAGCCCGTGCGGCCGGCGGCGATGCGTGGTGCAAGGTGAAGGAGGCCGCGCCCGATCGCGGCTTTGTGCTTCGGCGCTACCACTCGCGCGACGAAGACGACGCCATGGCGCTGTGGCTGCGGACCTGGCAGACCGCGTATCCGCTGATCGATTTCGCCGAACGGCTCGACTGGTGGCGGACGCGCTGGCGTCATGAGCTGGTGCCGGCAACCGAGATCGTGGTTGCCGACGCCGCCGGCGAACTGATCGGCTTTGTCACGGTCGATCCGCGTACACTTTACCTCGATCAGATCGTGGTCGCGCCCGGGCGTTGGGCGTCAGGTGTGGGGGCAGCGCTGCTCGCTGAGGCGAAGCGATTGTCGCCTTCAGGACTTGATCTCGACGTCAACACCGATAATGCGCGCGCGATCGCGTTTTACGGCAAACACGGATTTTCGATCAGCGGCTCGGGCATCAATCCGATTTCGCACAAGCCGATCCATCGCATGGGCTGGCGCCCGTGAATTTCTCCAGCACGATTTTTCAAAAGCGCCGGCACTTCTCTGTTGACGCTTTACATGCCCTGAAATTGCAGCTTGGCGAGCCGCGCATAGAGGCCGTCAGCTGCAGCAAGCGTTTGATGGGTGCCTTGTTCGACGATGCGGCCCTGGTCGAGCACGAGGATCCGGTCGCAGGAGAGCACCGTCGCCAACCGATGTGCGATGACAATCGTGGTGCGCTCGCGCATCAATTCAGCGAGCGCGGCTGCGATCTGGGTCTCGCTTTCGGCATCGAGCGACGAAGTCGCTTCGTCAAGGAGAAGAAGCGGCGCGTCGCGCAACACCGCGCGCGCGATCGCGATGCGCTGACGCTGTCCGCCCGACAGCGTCACGCCACGTTCGCCGACTTGGGTATCCATGCCTTGCGGCAGCGCCGCGATGAACGCGGCCGCATGGGCAAACTCGGCGGCGCGCGCCACCTCGGCATCGGATGCATCCGGCCGGCCGAAGCGAATGTTGTCGCCCACCGAGCTCGCGAACATCACGCTGTCCTGCGGCACCAGCGCGATCCGTCCGCGCAAATCCGCCGGATCCAGATCGGCGAGCCGCATACCGTCAAGTGTAATGCTTCCAGAGCGGGGATCGTAAAACCGCAACAGCAAATGGAAGATCGTGCTTTTGCCGGCGCCGGAAGGGCCGACAATCGCGACCTTTTCGCCTCGTGCAACTTGAAATGACACGCCATCGAGCGCAGATGCATTCGGCCGTGTCGGATAGGAGAAGCGCACATCGGTGAAAGCAACCTCGCCACGCGCCGGCAATGGCAACGCCAGCGGCTTTGCCGGACGCGCGATCGCCGGTTTGATCGCCAGAATCTCGAACAACCGCTCCGCTGCACCGGAAACCTGCGCCACCTCGCCGCCGGTTTCCGAAAGCGAACCGAGTGCCGCGGCCGCGAACACGGCGTAGAGAATGAACTGGCCGAGCCGGCCGGGCGTCATCTTCGCGGCGAGCACGTCCTGCGCACCGACCCAAAGCACGACGATCACGCTCGCGGATACCAGGAAAATAGCGATGCCGGTGAGGAGAGCTCGCGCGCGGATCGAACCTCGCGCGGCTATGAAGGCGCGTTCGACCGCGCTGCGAAAGCGGGTGATCCCGAGCCGCTCGTTGGTGAAGGCTTGCAGCACCCGCACCGCTCCGATCAGTTCAGCCGCATAGGCCGAGGCGTCGGCAAGTGTATCCTGAGCAAACCGCGAGCGGCGGCGCACCGCGCGGCCGAAGGCGTAAAGCGGCAGCACGATGACCGGGATCGCTGCCAAGACGAAGGCCGAAAGCCGCGGACTGCTTACGACCATCATGGCGGTTGCGCCGACAAACAACACCAGATTGCGCAGTGCGACCGAAACGGAACTGCCAACGGCGGCCTTGATCTGCGTCGTGTCGGCAGTCAGCCGCGAAATCACCTCGCCAGTCCTCGCCTCGTCAAAGAAAGCCGCGGAGAGGGAGGTTACATGTGCGAACACGTCGCCGCGCAGGTCGGCGACGATGCGCTCACCGAGCGTGGTGACGAGGTAGTACCGAAGCGCGCTTGCCAGCGCCAGCACCGCGCCGACACCGATCATGACCAGAAAATAATTGTCGATCAGAGCCAGCCCGCGGGCGGTAAAACCGAAGTCGATCATACGCCGCACCGCAATCGGCACGACGAGCGTCGTCAGCGCCGCGAGGATCAAGGCTGCGATCGCCGCAATGACACGCCCGCGATAGCGTTTGATGTAGGGCAGGAGCGAAGCCAGCGGCCGCAAATTGGTTCTGCGAGTCGCGCCAGGCTCCTGCGGCACGCCTTTGGTCAACCCGGCTTGCAAGGACTGCGCCGTCGATATGAGTGTTGCGGTGGCAGGAAGTGCCGCGACATTCTTTCCAGCATCGACGTTCATGCGCCGCAGCACCTCTTTGCCGCACGCCGCCGCGGCCTTTTTTGAACAATGCGCTTTGCACGGCGAACTGGCAACGTGCGACAAGATGGCCACATCGGCTTGTATCTCAGGCAGCGTCGCGCTATAGAGCCGCCAAATTTCCCGGACACTAAAGCGCCAAAATGGCGCCGCAACGGCTCAGGCAACGTCATGAAATCCGAAATCCACCCCGATTATCATCTCGTCAAGGTGGTTATGACCGACGGTACCGAATTCACCACTCGCACCACCTGGGGCAAGTCTGGCGATACGCTCCATCTCGACGTCGATCCGAAGTCGCACCCGGCCTGGACCGGCGGTCAGCAGCACCTTGTCGACCGCGGCGGCAGGGTTTCGCGCTTTCAGAAAAAGTTTTCCGGCTTTCTTAAGAAGTAGGCGGGGTCGAAGGGTTCAGACCCCGTCACGCTCGAAGGCGGCCTTCAACAGTCCGAGCTGCCTTTCGACTGGGTTGCCGACCGCGATTTTGAGCGGCACCGGCGCGTGCATCGTGGTATCGAGCCGCCGTACTTCCGCCTGCAGCTTGGTTGAGCGCACGATCAGTTCCTGAAGCTTGGTCGGGAGCAGCGCGATTGATTTGGCGTCACCAGGCTCACACGCCGCGAGCCTGACCTTGCTCTTTTCCTTGCTGGCTTGCGCCAGCGTCATTTCGCCTTCTTTGACCGCGCGATGGAGAAGCAGCCAGGAGGCAAGCTGCATCAAGCGCGTGGTCAGCCGCATGCTCTCGGTCGCATAAACAAGCGCCGCGCTGCGTTCGAGCTTCTTGGATTCCGTCCGGCCAGCGCCGTCGAGATAGCTCGCCGTCTCCTCGACCAAAGCCATGCCGTCGCGAAAAAGGGTCGCAAAAACTTGGGAATTCGCCAGCCGTTCGCTGAAAGAGACCGCGCCGGCCTCGGTCGCACGCTTCTCGGACATGGGTACGCCTCACACCACCATGCA
The DNA here is from genome assembly GCA_963791955.1 of uncultured Alphaproteobacteria bacterium. Classification (GTDB taxonomy): domain Bacteria; phylum Pseudomonadota; class Alphaproteobacteria; order Rhizobiales; family Xanthobacteraceae; genus BOG-931. The sequence goes on along the minus strand of CAWBUO010000005.1, from coordinate 272,993 downwards.
GCATCGCTCGCCGCAGCCTTTGAGTCCAGCGTTCGAAGCAACCAACTTGCCGACATAGTTGCCGGCCAAGGCGGCAACGCGGCCTTCGAAAGACAAAAAAAAGGAGCCGCCGTTGCCGGCGGCTCAAGGTGATAACAGGGAGGCGTCAAACAGAGTGGACAGGAGCCACTCGATGTCCAGAAGTTGGACAATCTCTGTAATGAAGGAGAAAGCTTAATGAAAGGTTAAGGAATCGCCGACACTTGGCAAAACTCTTTGCAGTCGAACTCCAGCGGGCGGCGTCGAGCCTTCATTTTTTGAAAAAAGCATCCGCGGCCGTCTGCGACGCCCGCTTTTTGTTCATTTCTGCCTCAAGTCGCGCGATTTCGTCCTTGAGTAACCCGATGCGCTCGGCAAGTTCGCTGACGGACAGCAGCCTCAGGTCTTGCCCCGGTTCGTGCGCGATCTTCTTTTTCGGCAGATCGTCCGGATCGATGGCGGCCATGTGCGCTTCCTTTGACGAACAAACTAACGGCGACGGTTGCTGTTGTCACACCCCGGGACCCACCCTAAGGCGATCCGCCGAGACAAGTTGGTGGAAAGCCTGACCCTTTGAAAAGAAACGGGAAAATTGTTGCGTCTGGACCCAGCAAGCGGCTAATCATCGACGCTGGCCCTTGGCTGGGAGCAGGCGCCCGGACGAATCCGGGCCGCGAATTCGGCGTAAAGCCGGCTAAGTTGTGAAATGGGGAATTCCTCAGCGTCGGAGCGCGACGTGCGCCGGCGGCCGAGTTTTTGGAGGTCGTCTTTTGGCATTGCTTCGAGCCGCCACGGCGCTCGCAGCCTTAGCGTTTGTGGCCCTGATCGGGGTCACAGGTGCAGGCGCAGTCGAGGCGGTCAATGTCCGTCTGGACGCGGCCGCCATAGATTTGACTGGTGCGGTGGAGTTCCAGCACACCGACGGCGACCGCGTTCAGGTATCGATCGCGCCAGGCCCCGATGGCATAGCTCGCCGGATCGAGGTTCATGCGCGCGAAGCCGGATCCAATTGGGCGGTATTTGCCCTTGCCAATGACGGCGACGAACAAATCGATCGGCTAATCGTCGCGCCGCATTATCGGATGGTCGGATCCGGGTTGATTTGGCCCGACCTCGGCACCTCGCGCATCGTCAATATCACGCCGTCTTCGGGCGATCCGCCGGAGCGGCTCGATAATCCCAGTGCAGACGTGTTTCGCGTGACGCTTGACCCGGGCACGGTCATTACATTCGTCGCCGAGTTGCGCACTCCGAACCTGCCGCAGCTTTACCTCTGGGAACTCGATGCCTTTAAGGACAAGATCAACTCGCTGACGCTGTATCACGGCATCGTCATCGGCATAGCCGGATTGCTGGCGCTGTTTCTAACCATCCTGTTTGTCGTCAAAGGCAGCGTCATGTTTCCCGCCGCCGCAGCGCTCGGCTGGGCGGTTCTAGTTTATATCGGCATCGATTTTGGCTTCTGGAGCAAGGTATTCGACATGTCGTCGGGCGCCGAACGCATCTGGCGCGCGTCCGGCGAAGCGATCCTGGCTGCGACGTTACTGGTCTTCCTGTTCGCTTATCTGAACCTCAACCGCTGGCACGTGCGCTATGCGCATATTACGGTCGGCTGGCTTGCCTTTTTGGGTGCGCTTGTGGCGGTGGCGCTTTACTCGCCAGAAGTCGCGTCCGGCATTGCGCGAATCTCGCTGTTTTTCATCGCGCTGCTCGGCTTTGTTCTCGTCGGTTATCTTTCGACGCACGGCTTTGACCGCGCTGTGATGCTGATACCGACGTGGTTCCTTTTCGTCGTCTGGGTGTTTGGCGCCGCGCTGACGGTATTAGGCTTTCTCACCAACGACATCGTCGGCCCTGCCCTGCTCGGCGGCCTCGTGCTGATTGTCATGCTGATCGGCTTCACGGTGATGCAGCACGCGTTTGCCGGAGGTATGGCGCAAGGCATCGTCTCCGACGTCGAACGGCGCGCTCTGGCTTTAACCGGTGCCGGCGACATGATCTGGGATTGGGACGTATCCGCCGACCGCGTATTCACCAGCCCGGAGGCCGAAGCGGCGCTTGGTCTGAAAACCGGTTCGCTCGACGGCGCGGCGGCGACCTGGCTCGAGGTCCTGCATCCGCTCGATCGCGATCGTTTCCGCGCCACGCTTGACGGCGTGGTCGAGCAGAGGCGTGGAAGGATTGCGCAGGATTTCCGGGTTCGCGCCGCTGACGGGCATTATCTATGGTTCACGCTACGCGCGCGCCCGGTTGTCGGATCTGACGGCGAAGTCATCAGGCTTGTCGGCACACTGACCGACGTGACCGAGTTCAAGACAGTGGAGGAGCGCCTGCTGCACGATGCCGTGCACGATAATCTGACCGGCCTCCCCAATCGTGAGCTGTTTCTTGACCGTCTCGAAGCGGTGCTTGGTTTTGTCAAATCCGACACGACGATCCGGCCGACCGTGATGGTGATCGACATCGATCGCTTCAAACAGGTCAACGACTCGGTCGGCATGGCGCTCGCCGATTCTATTCTGCTCACCCTGGCGCGGCGCCTTGGACGGCTGATCAAACCGCAGGATACGCTTGCCCGCCTGTCGGGCGATCAGTTCGGCCTCATCGTGTTGTCGGAGCGCGACTCCTCGCGCCTGATCGCGCTCGCCGAGACCATCCGACGGACGCTGCGCGCCCCGATCACTTTCAACGATCGCGAGATTTTTCTCACCGGTTCGATCGGAATAGCGCTCGGCGATTTAGAGCCGCAGCGCGCTGAGGAGAGGCTTAAGGACGCTGAGCTCGCGATGTATCACGCCAAGCGCCTTGGCGGCGATCGAATCGACCTGTTCAAACCCGCCATGCGGGCGCGGAAGTCCGACCGGCTGTCGCTTGAATCCGATCTGCGGCGGGCGATTGAACGCGATGAGATCACGATCCTTTACCAGCCGATCGTGCGGCTTGACGACCGCGCGGTTGCGGGCTTTGAGGCGCTGGCGCGCTGGAATCATCCCCGCCTCGGCCGGCTGTCGCCGATCGAATTCATTACCATCGCCGAGGAGACCGGGCTCATCGTCGAACTCGGCCTTTTTGTTCTTGAACGCACGGCGCGCCAGCTCAGCACCTGGCAGCGCACGCTGCGGCCGCGCGATTCGTTGTTCGCCAGCGTCAACGTGTCTTCCCGGCAATTGCTGCGTCATGACCTGATCCAGGATCTGCGCACCGTGTTGGCCCGGGCTCCGCTGACCAGAGGGTCGCTCAAGCTCGAACTCACCGAGTCGGTGGTGATGGAGAATCCTGAACACGCCGCGCAAATGCTGCAGCGAATTCGCGAACTCGGCGCCGGTCTTGCGCTCGACGACTTCGGCACCGGCTATTCCTCGCTTGCTTATCTCCAGCGTTTCCCGTTTGACACGATCAAAATCGACCAATCGTTCGTGCGCACAACGTCCAAAGGAACTCGGCCCGTAATTCTGCGTTCGATCATCGCGCTCGCGCACGATCTCGGCATGGACGTGGTCGCCGAGGGCGCCGAGACTGACTCTGACGCCGTCGAGCTTTATCAACTTGGCTGTGAATACGCACAGGGTTTTGTGTTCGGCGAACCAATGACGCCCGAGCGTGCCCGCGATCTCCTGCAGCCGCATGCGAAAGTCGAGATGGCACGCTGATCAGGCGTGCCCGGCCTCGCTCGACAACATGCCAAGATCGATGCCGAGCTTCTTCAGGGCTTTTTCGTATTTGTTGCCGATGTCGGTGCCGAAGATAAGATCCGAGTCTGGCGCGCAATGCAGCCAGCCATTTCCCTGGATTTCGTTCTCCAGCTGGCCCGGCGCCCAGCCGGCATAGCCAAGCGCCAGGATCGCGCTCGCCGGCCCGTCGCCGCGCGCAATCGCTTTGAGAATATCGAGCGTGGCGGTGAGACAGATGCCGTCGTCGATCGGTAACGTCGAATTTTCGATAAAGAAATCGGCCGAGTGCAGCACGAAGCCGCGTTCGGTTTCCACCGGCCCGCCGCGCATGACTTTCACCACCTCGGCTCGGGACGGCAGTTGGATCACATCCGCCTCCGGGATTACATCGAGTTTTACCAGGAGGTCGGAAAAATTGATGTTCGGCGCCGGATGGTTGACGATGATACCCATCGCGCCTTCTGAGGAATGCGCACACACATAGATCAGCGAACGGGCAAAGCGATCATCCAGCATCGCCGGCATGGCGATGAGCATCTGGCCATCAAGATAGCCCCGTCCCCGATTCTTTCCGGACGAACCGTGCGGCAATTTCATATCCAAAGGGTAACTGATCGAGTCGTTTTTGCAAACGAACGACTGTGACAAAAATTCACGGTATCCCCCCGGATAAATAGGTCCCGCGGCATTGCGAAGCGGGAGCTGCCTCGCCACGGTAGCCGCGCGTGTTTATTCGTCTCTGGTCAGCTTTGAAGAACAACGGACGCGGGCTTGCGCTCAGTCACAATCATTTCAGTAGCGTTTGCGCGCCGCTTCGCCCTAAACAGCGACGATGATTTCGTACGGCGCATCCCATCGGTTGACATTTGCGGCCATCGCGCTCGTTTGCGCGGGCGGCGTACCAACGGCGCAGGCGCAAAGCACCTCCGCATGGGAAGGGGAACTCCACGCAGCAGCAAGGCTCATCAGTGGTGGCGCGCTCAACTCCGGCGGGGCCAACTTGCTGCGGGCCGGTCTTGAAATCAGGCTCGACCCCGGCTGGAAGACCTATTGGCGCTACCCGGGCGATTCGGGGGTCCCGCCGACACTCGATTTCAGCGGTTCCGAGAACGTCAAATCCGTGACGGCGCTTTGGCCGGCGCCGTTACTTTTTGCCGATGGCGCCGGAGGACGTTCCATTGGATATCTCAACGACGTCGTGTTGCCATTACGGATCGTCCCCGAGGATGCAGCGAAAGCGTCCTCACTTCGGGTCAAGCTCGGCTACGCCATCTGCGGCAATCTCTGCGTCCCGGCGGAAGCCAATCTTCATCTCACTCTTTCCGGGAAAGCGGGTGCTGATGAGCCGCAGTTGGTCGCAGCCGAAGCGCGCGTGCCGCGCCGCGTTCCGCTCGGCGCGGCGTCTGGCGCAAACGACGGTCTCGCCGTTCGCTCGGTTCACCGCGAGACTGCCGGAGCGCGCGAACGTGTCGTCGTCGAGGTCGCCTCCCCCAAAGGTACGCCGGTTGATCTGTTCGTCGAAGGACCGACGACCGATTGGGCACTACCGCTGCCAGAACCACAAAGCGTCGCGCCGGATAACGCAGCGGGATTGCTACGCTTCACCTTCGACCTGGATGGCCTGCCGCCCGGCGCGGTCGCCAAAGGCGCGGCCCTGACGTTTACGGCAGTTTCGCCAACCGACGCCATCGAGGTTCAAACCCGTCTCGACTAATTCGCCCGGCACGCTAATTTATGGCGGCCTGTAAACCCGATCTGGATAACGAGAGGATACGATTATGCCTATCAAGGTTGGCGATCGCCTGCCGCCCGACATTAAGTTCCGCGTGATGGGGCCCGAAGGCCCGGCTGTGAAAACCACCGAAGAGATATTTAAGGGCAAGAAGGTCGTATTGTTCGCCGTTCCCGGCGCATTCACGCCGACCTGCAGCAACAATCACCTGCCCGGCTTTCTGACAAATGCCGATGCCTTCAAAAGCAAAGGCGTCGACACCATCGCGGTCACCGGGGTCAACGATGTGTTCGTGTTCGACGCCTGGAAAAAGGCGACCGGCGCTGGCGGCAAGATTGAGTTTCTGTCAGATGGCAATGGCGACTTCGCCAAAGCGCTCGATATGGCGCTCGACGGCTCGGGCGCCGGGCTCGGCATGCGCTCCAAGCGTTACGCCATGCTGGTTGAGGATGGCGTCGTTAAGAAACTCAACATCGAGGACGCACCTGGCAAGGCAGAAGCCTCGGGAGCGGACAATCTGCTCAAGCAGATGTGATAAATTTCTCCGCGATCCTAAGCCACTTCGCCGCGGAGCTTTGATCGCGGGCGGCTGGCCAAGCGGTTCGCGCCGCTTCGGTCTGGCTGTCCGCGAGTCCGGCCGCGCGCCGTAAACACCGGCGCGTTCTTTTTTTGTCGAGTTCGACCGTGGCGGCGGCGGCAACACCTTTCCCCAACAGTCCCTCAACCGCGGATTTCGGCGATCGCCTGCCGCGCCAATTCGTCGGCGCGTTCGTTGACAGCGTGGCCGGCATGACCCCGCAGCCAATGCCAATGCACCTGATGCGGCTTGAGCGCAGCATCGAGGCGCTGCCACAGATCGACGTTTTTCACCGGCTTCTTATCGGAGGTCCGCCAGCCGTTGCGCTTCCAGTTGGCCATCCAGGAGAGGACGCCATTGCGCAGATATTGGCTGTCGGTATGGAGATCGACGCGGCACGGCCGCTTCAGCGCTTCGAGCGCAGAGATTGCAGCCATCAACTCCATGCGGTTGTTGGTGGTCAAACTCTCGCCGCCTTTGATCTCCTTTTCATGATCGCCGAACGCGAGGATAGCCCCCCATCCGCCTGGCCCGGGATTGCCTGAGCAGGCGCCGTCGGTGTGAATAACGACGTGGGGAAGCTGCGTGGTCACTCCGGAACCACTCCGTAATCGCGTGCGCCCTTTACTTTCTGATGGAAGCGCAGCTTGCGCAGATACTCGATCGGATCCTTGGGGCGAACGAGAGCGCCAGGCGGCACGTCGAGCCAATCGACCAGCCGGGTCAGCAGGAAGCGCAACGCCGCGCCGCGGGCGAGCAGCGGCAGCTTTTCCCATTCCGGCGCGGACAACGGCCGCGTCTTCGCATAACTCGCAAGCAACGCGCGGCCCTTGGTGACATTGTAGGAATGATCCGGCTCAAAGCACCAGGCGTTGAGGCAAATGGCAACGTCATAGACCAGCGTATCGGTGCAGGCGAAGTAGAAATCGATCAGCCCCGAAAGCTTGTCGCCGAGAAAAAACACGTTGTCGGGAAACAGATCAGCGTGGATGACGCCCTGCGGCAAACCTTGCGGCCAATCTCGTTCGAGCAGATCGAGCTCCGCTGCCAGCACGGCTTTCAGGTCGCGCTGCACCGTATTGGCGCGCTCGCCGCACGCCGCATAGAGTTGCCGCCAGCCGGCGACCGAGAGCGCGTTCTCCCGTTGCATGGTAAAGTCCGCACCGGCGAGATGGAGCCGCGCCAGCGCCTCACCCAACGCCGCGCTGTGACCGGCGCTGGGTCGGCGAATCCACATGCCATCCAGAAAAGTGACAATCGCGGCCGGACGCCCGGCCAGCCTGCCCAACGTTTCGCCGGCGCGGTTCTTGACCGGTTGCGGACACGTAATGCCGCGGGCCGCCAGATGCTCCATCAACGCCAGAAAGAATGGCAGGTCTCCCGCGGCGACGCGCCGCTCGTAGAGCGTGAGGATGAAATAGCCGCGGCTGGTGTGGACTAAAAAGTTCGAGTTCTCGACGCCTTCGGCGATGCCCTTATAGGCAAGAAGCTCACCGATATCGTAGCCGGCAAGGAAAGGCGCGAGGTCTTCCGCCGCGACGTCGGTATAGACTGCCATGAAAGTCTCCAGCGGCTTCGCGGCTAGCCTGCCATCCGTAGCGGCGTCAAGGGAGGTGCGTCCGTATCAAAGGGTGATGCCAAAAATTCTGCGCTATGGCGGGAAGGACGTGGCGGAATATGATCACGCCTCAAAGGCCCGGTCTGGCACGAGCGCTGCGCACTATCGGTCCGGACGGCATGGCAGTAAGATGACAAACGATTAGCACATTGGCGGCCGGGTGCGATGAAGACCATCCTCGTTCCCACGGAGCATAACGCCGAGCACGGCGATTCGATGCTTTCGGCATTGGATACGGCATTGTCGCTTGCCCAAAAATTTGACAGTTGCATCGAAGGCTTTGCGTTGCGCCCGGCGGTCGCCGATATGGTGGCGATGGATCCGGACGCCGGCTTGACCATGGTTGCGGTCAAGGAGAACGACACCGAAATGGCGCGCCAGGCTGAAGACCTGTTCCGCTCATTCATGGACCGCCACGGCCTACAACGGCGCGACGACCAGGCGACGGCAGCGACCTTGTCGTGGTCTTGGCTTCCCAACGCGCCGAGCGGGTCCGATTTCGTCGGCAGCTATGGGCGGGTGTTTGACGCCATCGTGCTGGCGCGACCGCGGGAAGAATGGCGGAGCCCATCCATGGTCACGCTGGAATCCGCATTGTTCGAAAGCGGTCGTCCGGTGCTGATCGCACCGCCGGTCCCGGCGCGCTCGCTCGCAACCAACATCCTGATCGCCTGGAATCGGTCCACCGAACAGGCGCGGGCCACCGCCTTTGCCATGCCGCTGTTGCGGCTCGCGGAGCGCATCACCATCTTGACCGTCGAGGGGTCGACCGTAGCTGGCCCGAGCGGCGTTGAGATGGCGCGTTCGCTCAAGGGAAACGGCATCGCCGCCGAGCCGATCACCGTCACGCCGGGCAAGATCAGCGCTGGCGAAACCATCCTGGCCAAAGCGGCGGAGCTCGGCTGCGACCTCATCGTCAAGGGCGCGTACACGCAAAGCCGGCTGCGGCAGATGATCTTCGGCGGCGCCACACGGCATATCCTGGCCAAAGCCAGGGTTCCGGTGTTGATGGCGCATTAACCGCACATCACTTCAAGTCCTTGCGGATGATTTTGCCGACGTTGCTCTTGGGCAAACTATCGACAAACACGATCACCTTGGGGACTTTGTAACCGGCGACGCGTTCGCGCGCGAATGTCGTCAGCTCGGCCTCAGTGAGCGCCGGATCGCGCTTGACGACGAACAGCTTGACCCCCTGCCCGGTGTGCGGATCGGCAACGCCGATGACCGCCGCTTCCAGCACACCAGGATGCTGGGCGATGATGTCCTCCACTTCATTGGGAAACACCTTGAAGCCGGAGACGTTGACCATGTCCTTCTTGCGATCGAGGATTTTCAGATAGCCCTGCGCATCGAAGGCGCCGATATCGCCGGTGTGCAGCCAACCACCTTCGGTCAGGACAAGCCTGGTCTCATCGGGTCGCTGCCAGTAGCCCTGCATGACTTGCGGGCCGCGCACGCAAATCTCGCCGGATTCCCCGACCGTAAGATCGTTGCCGGCGTCGTCGCGGATAACCACTTCGGTCGACGGCACCGGCAGCCCAACCGTGCCGATCTTCGGGCTGCGAACCGGATTGAGGCAAACCACCGGTGACGCTTCGGTCAGGCCATAGCCTTCCACAAGTTCGGTACCGGTGATTTCGCGCCACCGCACCGCCACCGCGCTTTGCACCGCGGCTCCGCCGCCGACGGCAAAGCTGAGCTTGCTGAAATCCAAATCGGCAAAATCGGGTGAATTGAGCAACGCATTGAACAGCGTGTTGACGCCAGTCATGGTCGTGACTTGCGCCTGGCGCATGGTGCGGACCAATCCCTTGATGTCGCGCGGATCGGGCACCAGCACACTCCGTCCGCCCATCAGGGCGAACGCGAGCAGGTTCGCCGTCAGTGAAAAGATGTGATAGAGCGGCAGCGGCGTCAGCACGCTGGCCTGCTCTTCAGCCAGATACGGCGCGATGACGGCGCGGCACTGCAGCGTGTTCGCGATCAGATTCCGGTGGGTCAGGATTGCACCCTTTGGCACGCCGGTGGTTCCACCGGTGTATTGCAACAAAGCGGGCGACGCCGATGCAGGTTGCGCGTCCGCATAGCGCGCGCCCGGCTGGCGACTGCAGGCGGCCTGCAACAGCGTGACGGCTTTGAAGCGCCAGGCCGGCACCGCGCGCCTGACATACGTGTTGGCAAAGTTGAAAATCACGCGCTTGAGCGCCGGCATGAAATCGCCGAGCCGCGCCACCACAACATGCCGAATTTGAGTTTCCACCAGAACCGGTTCGAGCTTGTGGGCAAAATTCTCCATGATCACGATCACGGCGGCGCCGGCATCCGCAAGCTGCTCTTTCAGCTCGCGCGGCGTATAGAGCGGGTTGACGTTGACGACCGTCAGGCCGGCACGCAGTGTACCGAGAAACGCCACCGGATAGGCGAGCAGATTAGGCAGCATAATGGCGACGCGATCGCCCGGCCGGCACTTCAGCTCTTCGACCAGATAAGCGGCGAACGCCCGGCTTGACTGCTCCCACTCGGTGTAGGTCATGCGAACACCGAGACATTCGAACGCGGGATGCGCGGCGTGGCGGCGGCAGGCGTCCAGCAACATCGCCGAAAGCGATGCATAGGAATCCGGATCGATCGTCTTGGGAATACCCGGCGGATAGGAGGCAAACCAGACCGGTTCAGACGCGGAGGCGATTGTCGGCGAGTTGGCGCTGTCGGTCTGTTGGGTCATCGTATTCGATCCATGGTCACTGCGTCGTAGTGCGGCGCCGATTCCCCTGCACAAAATTCGCACCGACCGGCTCGGCGGAATGAACGGCGGCGTCGTTGAACCGCGTCACGGCGGCGGAAAATCCGCTTTTGATCACGTCGATGTCATTGGCAATAACGACAAGTGCATAGCCCTCGCGTCGGCGTCGGATCGCGGAATCAACGTCGTTGGCGAAGATGGCGCAAGGCACGCCGGCGCCCTCACAAGCGTCCAGCACGGCTCGACAGGCGTCTTCATGCCGGGCATCCGGTTTCGGGAAAGTGCCGAGCGAGACCGCGAGATCGCCCGTACCGATCAGCACGAAATCGATACCCGATGTGCCGGCGATGGCCGGGGCATTTTGCACGGCACGCTCGGTTTCGATCATAACGCCAACAACAGTGGCGGCGTTGGCCTGTGCGTAATAATCGGCAAAGCCTTGCCTGAGCGGACGTACCCCGCCGGCTGAGCGAGCACCGTGAGGCGGGAAGCGTGCCGCAGCGACCGCCGCGGCGGCCTGCCGCTCGTCATCAATCAATGGAACGATGACGCCTTCAGCTCCGGCGTCGAGGGCCTGTCCAATCGCCGCCGGCGAATTCTCGGTAGTGCGCACCAGGACCGGCGCATAAAGGCGTGCCGCGCCAACCGCGTATTCGATGGTCTGCCGATCCCACAATCCATGCTGGGCATCGAGAACGATGGCGTCCGGCTTCGCACCGGCAGCGAGCTCGATAACGGCGGGCGAGCCGATGCTCATCCAAAACACGCCGAGCGATTGGCGTTCGGCGAGGCGGTCTCGCAAGCTCGCGCGGTTGGCAGCAAACATGGCGTATCCGTTATGGCGACGTCGCCCACCATAGCCGCAAGGGCTTAAGAAATCGAGCGCGAGGCGATCGCCGGCGCCTTTCCAACATGATCGCACTTACCGGATCGCCCGGATGACGCCGACGGCGCTTGTTAACTCGGAGCAATAAAAAGCGCGGGATTAAGCAGAAACGATCGTCACGGGGTCGCGTCCGCGCTCTCTAACTCCTGTCACTCGAAGGCGTTCTCTACCCCATTTATTTCGTCGAAGGACACCACAATGGCAAAATGGACAGAGTGGAACGTTACATCCGAGCAGGTTGAAGAACAGATTAGAGAGGAGGTTCGCAAGGCCGTGGATAAATACCTCGACCAATATCTCGGGTTGTTTCGGAAGACTGTTTCATCTTACCCGCTGGATGGGACTGAGCTGGGTACAAAAGCAAAGGACTGCGCCGAGGAGAACGTAGCCATTGTCCGTGACTACCTGCATAAGCTCAGCCTGGCGAAGGATTTCCTGGAGGTCGTGCCTATTCAGACCGAATTCATGCAGGCTCAATTCGAGTCATTCGGCAGGCAAGTTAAAAGCCTCGGCGAAGCTTATTCCAAAGCAGCAAAAGATCTGCTCGAAACGCCGATAAGAACGAACGGATGATCAAGCGAAGCCGTTGTTGTTATCCCTTTGGGGTGCCGTCTTACTGGTAAGAGCCCCGCGCCGATCCTGATGCGCCATACGGGGTCTACTGGCTGCGCCACCGCCGCGATTGGCTGGCGACACGCGCGTTTTTGGTGTGGGATCGATAAAAAGCGTTTGGTCGATGTCTGCTCCGGTGCGCATTTCGGACTAAAAGCCAGACATTAGGCTCAGTCCGTTAAGTGCCGAAACGCAGACACTCTTCCGTGCAGTCGGCTTTGATGAGCAATCACTCCACCAGACCAGCCATGCGCAGGCCATCAGTAAACCTATCGGCGTCCGCGGAGTCTCTAAACGGCAGCCGACCGATATGATCCGCAGAAGAGTATCGAGGATTGATCTCCTTGAGCTCGCGCCAAATTTGGCGGGCCTCCTCCGCGCGACCCAAATGGCCTAACGCTGACGCCAGGAAGGCGCGCGACAAATCGGTTGTCGGAGTCATCGCGATACGATCCTTAAACACAGCGGCCGCGGTTTCGTAGTTACCTGCTACGAAATAGGCTGTGCCCAGGAAATGCCTGTACAATTGTTGGGCTGGATCGAGGCGAATCGCGTGCTCGATGTAGGGAACCGCCTTGGCCGGCTCTCCCGTATAGATATACACCAAGCCGCGAACATTGATCGCAAGCGCGTAGTTGGGATTGAGCGACAACGCTATATCGGCCTCACGGCCCCACCACTTATAATCCTTCTTCCACATGCCAACCATGGCGGCCACGTAATGGGCGAAAGGATCTTTGTCGTCTTTAGAGATCGACTCGCCGATCAAACGCTCGGCCTGAAGCAATGAGTTCTCGGACGAATCGCTCCAGTGATGCTGATAATCCAATACGTACGCGAAACCGAGGCCCGCGTACGGTGCGGCATAGTTCGGATCCAGTTCAATGGCTCGCCGGAAACACGCGGTTGCTTCAGTGAACATTTCGCGGTCTCTCTTGGGCCGGTACAACACCTCGCGGCCCCTTAGAAAGAGGTCATGGGCGTCCTCGTTGCTCGTGCTGCTACCAACCATCAGCACCTTTTCGGCGTCGCTCAACTTGATCTTGAGCGCGGCGATGATCTCGCGCGTGAGTTCGTCCTGCACGGCAAAAATATCGGTGAGATCACGATCGAAGCGGTCGGCCCAGATATGCGCACCGCTCTCTGCGTCGATGAGCTGGCCGGTAACGCGGACGCGGTTGCCCGCCTTGCGCACGCTGCCTTCCAACACGTAGCGCACGCCGAGGTCGCGACCGACCTGCTTCACATCGACCGGCTTGCCCTTGTAGGTGAAGGTCGAGTTGCGGGCGATGACATGCAGCTCCGACAGCTTCGAGAGATCGGTGATGATGTCCTCGCTGATGCCGTCGGAAAAATACTCCTGCTCGGGGTCTCCGCTCATATTGTTGAAGGCAAGAACGGCGATGGAGGGCTTGTCGAGCATTGCAGGCCGCGTTGCGAGGCCTCCTTGCGCTACAGGCTTTCCGTTAGCGGGGGTACCAACCTCAAGGGCGTAGACCCGAATTGGGTCGGCAATATTCTTGAGTTGCATCGCGCCGAGATCGCTGACGGCCAGATTGAGCCGCGCCTTCACTTGCCGATAGGCGTCCTCAGAAAGACAGATCGTGCCGGGTTTTGCGATCCCTTCCAATCGCGCGGCGATGTTGACACCATCGCCCATGAGGTCGCCGTCGCTTTCCTCGACAATGTCGCCGAGATGTATGCCGATGCGAAAGTCGATACGCCGCTCGGGCGGCAGGCCCACATTGCGCTCCACCATCCCGTTTTGAACCTCGATGGCGCAGCGGACCGCTTCGACGACGCTTCGAAATTCGACAAGGGCTCCATCGCCGGTTCGCTTGACCACGCGCCCGTTATGCACTGCGATCGTCGGGTCGATCAGATCGCTCCGAAGCGCCCGCAGCCGCGCCAGCGTGCGATCTTCATCGGCCCCCGTGAGCCGACTAAAGCCCACGACGTCAGCCGCCAGAATTGCTGCGATTTTCCTAGTCTCGGCCACTCAGACCGCTCCCCCTGGGTAGGCCAGACTTCAACGACTTTACGGTTCGCACGGCAGGCTGTCTATCGAGGCAGCGTTGTCCGAGTCGGCTCGAAAGTGTCAATTTCACGCTTTACTCGGTATATCTGCTTTCCCTCCTCCGATGGCGACCAAACAGCGGACCTCCCGTATGATCGCGTGACCACGCAGCTTTTGCATTAAGGCGCGCGCGTGGTTTCAGGCCTGCTCCGGCTCCAGACTCTGCCATTCGTCGATGTCCGCCGAGAGTCCGCTTTACCCTCATGCGCGGAAATTCGCGGTGGCGTCGGCATTTCCGTTTCGCGCGACTCCGACAAGGAATCTGACGCCCAGCCGCAAGATCAAAGATACCTTAATTCGGTCCTTGTTTTCATCTAATGTGGCGAGTTGATAGGGAAGAAAATTTCCTTCTTCGACGTCCGAATTGTTCGGAAAAGAACAGCCAGGATTTCGGACGGCGTGATCATCGAACCGATCATCGGTTTCGGCAGAGGACTCCAGCAAGGGAGACACACATGGGACTGCTCGATGTTCTCAACGGCATGCAGAATGGACCGCGTGGACAACCTGGCCCAGCCGGCAGCGGCAGCAGCGGCGGGATGTCGCCGATCACGATGGCGATCCTCGGCCTTCTCGCTTATAAGGCGATCAAAAGTTTCACCGGCCAACAAACGACACCGGCGAGCCCCGGCGCGTCGCCCGGGAGTGGGACCTCCAATGCCGGCCTTTCAGGCGGCAGCCTCGGCGACCTGCTCAAAGGTGGATTGGGCGGCCTGCTTGCGGGCGGCGCTGCCGGAAGCGTCCTGAGCGGCGGACTGAACGACCTGCTCAAACAGCTTCAGCAAAGCGGGCATAGTGAAACGGCGAATTCCTGGGTCGATAGCGGACCTAACAAAGACATAGCGCCGAACGATCTGGCCAACGCGCTCGGAGCAGACAAGATCAACGCGCTGATGACGCAGTCGGGCATGTCTCGCGACGATTTGCTCCACGGTCTCAGCCAATATCTGCCGCAAGTCGTGGACCAGTTGACGCCTCAGGGACGCGTGCCGACCGAACAGGAAGCTTCGCGTTTGCTCTAATTGCTGCGCGATGTTCCGCAGAGTGAGTTTCGTTGAAAGGTGCGAAAGTGCGCAGTGTAGGTGAGGCGCGTACGGTGGCGCTTAAAGTCATTTTCCACGACTATCGGAGCTGCCAATGGGCGTTATCTGGATCATTGTGATCGGCTTTGTAGCCGGGATCATCGCGCGTTTGGTATCACCGGGCGCGAACAGCCCTCGGGATTCATTCTCACGACTGTGCTCGGCATCGTCGGTGCTTTTCTGGCTACCTGGATAGGCCAGATGGTCGGCTGGTACCGGCTCGATCAAGGCGCGGGCTTCATTGGTGCCACGGTTGGCGCAGTCGTCGTCCTGTTCATCTGGAACAGGCTCGTTGCCGCCAAAGTGATTCCCGATTCCGGCGGAGGCCCGCGCTAGGAGCGGCACTCTGCAGTGCGAGATTGCCGGCAAGAAAGAGTCCGCTTCACCCTCCGAAAATGACACCAATCAGGACGGCATGTCCGTAGTGGCGACGGCGATCATTATCCCTGGCAAGCCCGTACGCTCAGGCCCCGCGTTCGCCCCATAAACCGCCGCACACAGATTTTTGTCGTAACTGGTCCGCGATTCGTGACAGAATTGCTACGAACAAATGTCAGTTCGGTCACACGCGGGACGTCCCATGAGTTTGGAATGGCCGGCACGGTCGAGTTCGCTAGCCTGGTCAAATCCGCTGGCCTGGTGGTGGGGTCTGTTGACGCTGGTGAGCGGCGTAAATATCGCGGTTTGGTTCTTGCTGTACCGCCAGCTCCAGGAGCAATCCGCTGGCAGTCCCGGCGGCACGTCCAGCATCGGACTGATGCTCCTCCTCTCTGCGGGATATGTTTTTGGCTGCGCATTCAGGGCGTGCCTGCCGCGCGCCGATGTGCAGCGAATCTGTTTGTTTGACACGTGGCTGTCGAGCGTTGTCGTTGGACGCTCGGTCGCGACGGTGGCTGAGATCTGCTTCGCGGCGCAGTGGGCGATTATCCTGCACCAACTGGGTAGGTTGACGGGATCGGACACCACCTTGAACGCCGCGTGGGTGATCCTGCCTTTGATCCTGATCGCGGAATGCTTCTCATGGTACGGGGTGCTGACCACCAACTATTTGGGCAACGCCATCGAGAATTCGATTTGGGCCGTTGCCTTCTTCATCGCCGGGATTGGCCTTTGCCGCCTGCTGCCGGAGTTTGATGGTCCGGTTCGTGTGGTGCTTGTCGTCGCGATCATCGGGATTACAGGCTATCTGTGGTTTCTGATGGCGATCGACGTCCCGATGTACCTCAATCGACGGCGCGCCCGGGTTGCCGCCGGCACCAGGCATCTGCGACCTCTTGAGGGTCTGCGTGACGCGAGCACGCGTTGGGTCGTGACGCACGACCTTGCTGAGTGGAGGGACGAGATTGCCTGGATGTCGCTGTATTTCAGTGCGGCGGTCTGGGCCAGCCTCGCGCTGTGCGTATGCTGCTCGCTCGAGGATCATGTGCCGCGCTATCGTACCGAAGCGGCGGTCGCAAGCTTGCCATCCAATGTGTTGGCGGTCGTTGCTGGCAAGAGTACCCGGTAACGGCGGCCCCCGGCGTTCAGGCGCGCACGTCAGCGGATTGGGCTGCACCCCAGGCCGGTTGCGTTGCGAGGAAGCGGTGAACCGCGGCGGCGAATTCCGCCGGCATCTGGTCGGGCAGCGGCACCATGCCGTTTTCGATCTCGACCGTAACGCTGCCGGCAATCGCAGCGGCGATCTTCGAGGCATGCGGGTAGGCATGCGGGTCGGCAGTCGGCGCGATCACCAGCGTCGGACAGCGCACCAGCGGCAGGCGCTTCTCCATTTCGTGGCGATCGACGACGCGATGACCTTCGGCGGCCCGCGGGCCTGCTTTCAGGGCGTCGACCATGAATCGCTCCAGGAGATCAATCCGGTCGGCGGGATAGAAGCTCTGCCGCATCGACCAAAGCTCGGCCAGATGGCCGCCGTCCATACGCGGCGTGACTTCGTCGACGACGGCGCGCTGGTGCGCCTTTGCCTCGGCACGCCGCGCCGCGTCGACGTAAGGGCTCGCTGACAGGACCAGGGCCGCCACCTGTCCGGGATAGGCGGCGGCGATTTCGATTGCGATCGAAGCGCCGGTGTGATGACCAACCACCGCCGCGCGCCCGATATCGAGCGCATCCAGCAGTTCATGCGCGGCCTTCGCCCAATTCTCGATCGATGCCTTGCCGGGCGGCAACGGATCGGAATCGCCGTACCCGATCGTATCCATGGCAATGGCGCGATAATGCCGGCCCAACAGCGGCAAGACGTCGCGAAACTCATCCCAGGAGCGCGGCGTCTGGTGCAGCAACAGGACCGGTGCGCCCGCTCCTGCCGTGGCGATGTGAATCCGTCCCGATGGCGTAGCGATGAAAGATCGTTCGACCTGCGGCATGCGCCACACCTCACAACAAACGCCGCCGCCGTCTGTCAATGCGCGGGCCATCGTCCGGCCGGCCACCCAGCCGGACGATGCCTGCGGCTGTCAGGCCTTGGTGATGGTATTGGCCAGTATCCAGCCGTTCTTGTAGTGCACGAAATTGATGTCCTTCTTGCGCACGACCGTTATCACGCTTTGCAGGAGCGGAATGATCGCGCCGTACTCGACCGCCTTCTTGTTGATCTCCTTGTAGGCGGCAATACGCTTGTCGTAATCGGCGATGGCGAAAAGATTGGCGACTTCATCGCCGATCTCCTTTTCCTTCCAGGCCGAAAACGGCAAGTGCGGGTTGAGCAGATAACCGGTAAACATTTCCGGATCGCCGGTCGCGTTGTCCCAGCTGTAAAGCGTCGCCTCCGGCAGCTTGTTGCCACGGTTGAGCTCAAAGTATTTGGCGTATTCGACGGTTTCGATATCGGCGTCGATGCCGACCTTTTTCCACATCTGCACGATGGCCCGCGCGATATCGTAATCGCTCGGGAATTGACCGTTGGTGGTGGCCAGCTTGATCTTCGCCGGTTTCGCCGTGCTGTACCCGGAAGCGGCCAACAATTTCTTTGACAGTTCGGGGTCGTAGGCGAAGGTGTAGCCCTCGACATAGCCGGGCGTTTCCGGCGGCGCCACTACCGACAAGGGTACCGCTGCGCCGCCGTAGAACGCATGCGACAGCGCTTTTTTGTCGATCGCGTGATGGGCGGCAAGCCGCACGTTCTTGTCGGCAAAGCCGAGGTCGCCGCGGCTCTGAATGACGATAACGCGCTGAATCGGGTCGAGCTCGGCCTTGAAATTCGGATCCTTCATGAAGCGATCCGCTTCGCGCACCGGCACGTTGAGGCTGAGATCGACCTGTCCCGACTGGATCGCGGCGACCCGCGCCGAGGGATCCTTGATGATCTCGAAGGTGACATTTTTCATGGTCGGCTTCGGCCCCCAATAGTCTTCGTTGCGCTCGAGCACGACGCGGCTGTTAAGCTCGTACTCGACGAGCTTATAGGGACCGGTGCCGATCGGCTTCTTGACGAAGCCATCCTCGCCGACCTTCTCCATGTACGCCTTCGGCACCACGTAGCTGCAAAGGAACGCAAGCCAGATCGCCGAGGTGGCAAACGGCAGCTTGAAATGCATCACGGCCTGGGTCGGCGACGGCAGGTCCACGCCGGTTACGAAGCCCCAGATGTTGGCGACGTCGATTTTGTGTCCCGCCTTGACCCGGTCAAAGAACGAATACTTGAAATCCGCGGCCGTCATTTTCGTGCCGTCGTGGAATTTGACGTCGTCACGGAAATCGAGCGTCAGGCTCAGTGCGTCCGGGGCGAGGTTCCAGGTCTTCACCAGCTTCGGGATCAGCTTGAGGTCCGGAGCCTGATCGAGCGGCTGGTCGAACACCATCTTGTAGATCGGCTGCGTGTCAGGAACCGTGCGTTGCTCCGGGTCCCATGACGGCACGTCGGTCGGCCACGCGATGGTGACCTTGTCCATATCGGCCGCAAGCACGCTAGCGGAGCGCAGGAACGCCGGTGCTCCGGCAATGCCAATGCCGAGGGCCTGGCACAGGGCCCGACGCGAAACGTCAATCATCACAATCTCCTGTTGCTTGTGTGCATTCCAACTAAGCGGCGGACGCTTTGGCCTCCGCCGGCAACGAACGATCACGCGCCTCGGCACCCGTGATCCCCTCGCCTGCCAAGTGTAGTTCCAGTGCCGACGCGGCGCGATAGAGCAAGCGTTCGTCGAAGCGGCGTCCGGTCAGCATCAGGCCGACCGGCAAGCCATCGATCCAGCCGCACGGCACGCTCATGGAAGGATGACCGGTGGCGTTGAACGGCGCCGTGTTGACCGTCATGCCGAATGCGGTACTGACCGCCACTTCGCGCGGGGCATTCGCTGCCGGCCGCCGCGGCGGCGGGAATGGAATGGTCGGCGACGCGAGAATGTCGACACGCTTGAGCGCCTGATCATACTTGTCGGCCAGCAGCCGCGCCAAATTGTGCGAGCGCCCGTAATAGCGGCCGCCATAAGCGCGCGACATATACTCGCCCACCAGCATGCCAAGCTTCACCGTGTCGGCCAGCAAGTCGCCGTGGCTGCGCCACATCGCCTGACGCTGCATCGCCGACGGCAGATAGACGCCGCTCGGTCCAACGCCAAAGCCGTTGCCGTGAAACATTGTCGCGAGGCATCCCTCGGCGGCGCGCGGCATCCAGATCGCTCCGCCGTAGCGATGGTACGGTACGCTGATGCTCTCCACCTCGGCGCCGAGGCTCGCAAAGCCTGCAACAGCCTTGCGCACCGCGGCATCGGTGCGCGGATCGGCTTGCGGCAAACCGAAAGTCTCTTCGAGAATACCGATGCGCAATCCTTTGGCGCCGGTACCGAGATCGCTGGTGTAGCGGTCGACCTTGCAATCGCCTTGACGGCTGTCGAGCCCATCCGGACCGGCGATCACTTCCAGCAGCAGCGCATTGTCAGCGACGGTTTTCGTCAGCGGCCCGAGATGGTCGAGCGAATATTCCATGCCGAGATTGCCGGTGCAGGGCACCAGTCCGAAGCTCGGCTTCATCCCGACCACGCCGCAGCATGACGCCGGCTGGCGGATCGAGCCGCCCTGATCGGTGCCGATCGCCATGTCGACAATGCCGCCACCGACCAGAGCCGCCGAACCGGAGGAAGAACCGCCGGCGGTAAAACCCGCGCGGTGCGGATTATCAACCGGACCACGCGCATTGGTGTGGCTGCCGCCGGAAAAGCAGTAATCCTCGTTAGCTGCCTTGCCGGCAATGGTGCCGCCGGCATCGAGTATCCGCGTCACGATGGTGGCGTCGATTTCCGGAACGTAGCCCTCGAAAAACGACGAGCCATTCATCATCGGCACGCCGGCGACGCACACACAATCCTTCACGACGACGCGCTTGCCGAAAAGCGGACCTGCCGCCTCGCCGGGGATTTCAGCAATCCGGGCAAAAGCACCAAACGGATTGTCGTCCGCAGCCGGAATGACACCGGGGAGACGAGCGTGGCGCGGCACCGGTAGCGCGTCGGGGAGGCGATCAAGCGCTGCGTAGGCGTCAAGCGCGCCGCGCATCATCTCCCGGAATGCCGACACGTCCGCCGCATCGAAATGAAAACCGAGATCCGCAGCGATTTCCGCAAGCTCCGTCGACGACGGACCAACAATAGCCATTCCCCGCATTCCCTCAACGCTCGGACCGGATTTCGAACCTAGCCTATGCGACCAGATCTCAAAATGAAAATCACGGTGCGTCGCTTAAGCGCGACGGACTCACTGCAACGGGTGCCGGCCGCGACGCCTGACGATGATCATGACCATGATTGTGAGTGTGGTGCGGTTCTATCGCAGGACGTTTCTTAAGCTCCACGGGAAGACCGTGAGGGGTCCGCAGATAGGCGAGCCGCCACTCCTCTTTGCGTCGCGCCATTTCTTCAACCGACGCGAGGCTTTTGCGCGCGACAATGGTTTCGAGCGCCAACAGCCAGCGCCGGTAGTAGGCCGCTTCGACGCTTTCTCCACTCCCGGCAGGAACGTCACGCAGTGTATCGGCCAAAAGCTTCGTCCATTCGCGCCAACCAAAAGCCCCTTGCCGATGGAGCGTCACCGCGAGCGAAAACACCTCGGCGTGCCAGGGCTCAAGAAACACCGGCCCAGCTCCATTGCCGGGAACGTCGAGCCCTTCCGGCACGTCAAAAGCGGTCATTTTGCGCGTCGTTGAACGGGATCGAGATAGTCATCGAACAAATCGATCTGCAGCGTGTCTTGCTCCGGCGCTTCCAGTCCCCAAAGTTCGCGCGCCGCGAAGCGCACGCCATAGACATGCTGCAGGCGAGGGCCAAGCCCCGCGGCGTTGCTGTCGGGGAGTGCGAAAACTCCGTGGTCGACGATAACGGTCCCGTGCTTGCCGCGGACATAGCGCGGCAGCCGGGTATGCCCGTGCGGATTGATGTTGCGGGCGATGACGGCGTCTCCCGGCCGAAAGCGTGCCGGCGCCCCGTCCGCACTGCGCGACGTTCCGCCCTGCTCAAGGATGATGCGCGCAACGTCCTTTGTCAGCGGCGGCGTGGTATTGACCGCGGGCGTCGCAGAATGGCCGTCGGCAAGCTCCTTGGCGGTGATTACACCTTTCTCCTGAAGCAAAGCCTCCGTGCTGTAGAGCCAGCGCTGGTAGTAGACGCTCTTCAGATAAGTGATCGGATCGACGCTTTCGGTGGCACGCCGAATCTCGTCGACATTGAAGAGACCGGCGCCGAGAGCGGAGAAAGTGATGCCGAGAATCCGGCGCTCCCAGTCATCGTGGAACGGTCCGGCGTCATCGCTGCGATCGACCGGCCCGAAGCCGTGCATGCCGCCCATATCGGCAATTCCGTTCATCCTGTTTGCTCCATCGAAGCGACGGTCACGCCGGCTGCCGCGGCAGCGCCGTACCGATCATCGAGTCGCGCGTGACCAGTTCCGCAAGCGCGTCCTCGCTCCAACCGTCGGTGCCCGCGGGCCGCATCGGCAGAACCAGGTAGCGAATTTCGGCGTTGCTGTCATAGACGCGCACCTCAACCTGGTCGGAGAGTATCAGCCCGAATTCGGCAAGCACGCTGCGCGGTTCGATCACAATGCGGGAACGGTAGGCCGGCGATTTATACCAGGTCGGCGGTAGCCCAAGCGTCGGCCAAGGGTAGCAGGAGCAGAGCGTGCAGGTCACGACGTTGTGCACTGTCGGCGTGTTCTCAACGACCACCATTTCCTCGCCTTGCAGGCCGCCGAAAGAAAGCTCGGATATGGCTGCAGTGCCGTTCGAGAGAAGACGCTGTTTATAGGCGGGATCGCTCCAGGCGTGGGCCACGACCTTGGCGCCATTGCGCGGACCGACGCGATGTTCGTAGTAATCCGCGAAAGCTCCCACCACCTCCGAGTCAATAATTCCCTTTTCGACCAACAAGGACTCCAGCGCCTTGACCCGGAGCGCCGGATCGGACGGCGGATCGGTATGATCGTGCTCGGCCATGGTAATGACTCTCGTTGACGCAGAGAAAACGATCTGTCGCTGGCGATCCGGCAATGGCGATCGGCGCCGCATCGAAAATCTAGCCTATGCGACGATTTTGCAAAGCAGAATCTCGTCTCGCTTCGGCAGAAGGCATTGACCAGACCGGTTTTTTCGGCCCACGCTGCCCGAGAGGGCTCGTGACCATCAGATGCGCGGGCAAGTGTTTGGCGCCGCCGAAGTGTTCAAGGAGCAACTCATGGCATTGCAACTGCCACGCCGGTCGGTCTTGCAAATGGGCGCAGCATTCCTGACAGGCAGTTGTGCCGCACCGTTCACGCGCGCGCTGGCTGCGGGAAAGGACACGGTCACCATCGGCTGGCCAAACGATGTCGGATCATGGGATCCCAATCAGCGCTTCACACCGGATGCGCAGGCGATCTTCAAGGCGGTTTTCGATCAGCCGCTCGACCAGGATCCGCAGCTCAAACTCATTCCACATCTGATCAAAAACTGGAGCCTGGCCCCGGACGCCTTGAGCATGGCCATCGAGCTGCGCGACGACGTGACCTTCCACAACGGCGATAAAATGACGACGGAGGATTTTCGCTACACCTTCTTCGAGCGCCCCAAATCGGGCCTCAAACTCGACACCGCGAATTCCTGGCGCAAAGTGCAGGAGATCGTCATCGAATCGCCGACCAAGGCGACGATGAAATTTGCTTCTCCGGCCCCGACCGCCCCGCAATGGCTGGCATTCCTCGGCAGCTTCATGGTTCCCAAAAAATACATCGAGTCCGGAGGGCTCGAAAATTTCCTCAAAAAGCCGAGCGGAACCGGACCTTATAAGCTTGTCGAATACGAGTTGAATTCCCGCATTGTGCTTGAGCGCAACGACAATTATTGGGGACCAAAGGCAAAGATCCCGCGCGTCACGATCGAAATCATCAAAGACCCGTCGGCGCGGGTAGCCGCCATCCAGTCCGGCGCAGTCGACTGGACCGTCAACGTGCCGGTGCGCGAGGTGCAGCGTTTCAAGGACTCTGGTTTTGCCGCGGCCCTCGAGCCAATCACCCGCGTGATCCTGCTGCAAGTGCGCAACGATCTTGCCTTCGCGGACAAGAATGTACGGCTGGCAGCGCATCACGCCATCGACAAAGCCACATTGTCAAAGGCCTTCTACGCTGGCGCCGCGGTGCCGCTGTCGGTTCCGGCGACGCCGGGGACGCCGGCCTACATGCCCGATTACACTTTCAGCTACGACCCGGGGCTGGCCAAACAGTACTTGGCCAAATCCAATTTCAGCCCCGGCAACCCCGTGAAGATCGGGTTTGCCGCAACCAACGGGCAGTTCCCCAGTGACTACGACATCGCGCGCGCGATCGTGCAGATGTGGAAGCGGGTCGGTATTGAGGCCAACCTTCAAGTCATCGAATACGCGAAGTATTTCGAGCTCAATCGCGCGGTCAAATTGCCCGAGACCACGCTCTATAGTTGGGACAACGCGACCGGCGATCCGGAGCTTTACGCCGGCTATCTGCTCAATCCCAAAATGCCGTTCTCCGCGTGGAAGGGCGAGGAGGTCGGCCAAAAGGTTCTCAAGCTCCTCAACGTCGCCGAGTATGATGCCAGAATTGCCGGCTATCGCGAACTCAACCGCTTTGCCGTCGAAGACGGCGCAACGATCCCGTTACTGCAAAGTGTGCTGACCGTCGTTCACAAGAAAAATCTGACTTACACGAAATATGCAAATGGCTGGATGTTGGCGCAAACATTGCAGTGGAGCTAACGTCGCCAGTGCTGATTTCCTGCTCCTGCCGGTCGTCATCGTGAAATGATCGCAATCGTTGGCAAACTGATCGCGCGCCGCCTCATCACGGCCGTACCAATTCTGCTGGCGGTGTCGGCGTTGTTGTTCTGCGTGTTGCGGGCGCTGCCGGTCGACCCTGCGGCGATGTCGTTGCCGCCGACCGCCACCGTTGAGGAAATCGAGGCCAAGCGACACGAAATGGGCCTCGATCGGCCGCTGCCCGAACAATACATCATCTGGCTCACAGACGCTCTGCACGGCGATTTCGGCCGTTCCATTCAATTTCGCCGCGATTCGGGATCGCTGGTCGCAACCACGTTACCGGCAACCATCCAGCTCGCCGCATCAGCGATGGTGATCGCAGCGATTTTGGGCATCGGCGGCGGGCTCCTGATGTTTCGCGTGCGCGGCACCCTACTCGAACCGGTGACCGATATGGTCTCGATCCTGCTCCTCTCGATCCCGGAGTTTCTGTGGGGGCTTATTCTGTTGTTCGTGTTCGGCGTGGCGCTGCACCTTTTGCCATTCACCGGCCAGGTCTCGCCGGAGCTTCCGGCGCCGCGCATTACCGGATTTCTGTTGCTCGACTCGCTGCTCGCAGGCCGCGTCGACATTTTCTTGAGCGCGTGTCAGCATTTGATTCTTCCCGCCGTTGCGCTCGGACTTGCCTTCTCGCCGACAATCATGCGGGTTCTGCGCTCCAGCCTGTTCGACGTTTATCATGAAGACTATATCCAGCAGGCGCGTTTACGCGGCCTGTCCGAGGGCCACATCCTCATCAAGCACGCCTTCAAGAATGCGTCGCTGCCGACGCTGACGCTCGCCGGCGTTCAATTTGGAATTCTGTTCAGCGGGACACTCCTGGTCGAAGTAATCTATTCGTATCCGGGCATGGGCAACCTTATGGTCGACGCCGTGCGCAACGCCGATCTGCCGCTGATTCAGACCATTGGGCTCACTTATTGCATCGTCGTCCTGGTGATCAACACGTTCGTCGACAGCCTCTATGTCGTTCTCAACCCGAAGCTGCGGGTGCGCTGATGCCAGGCGCCGTTTCCCGTTCGCTGCGGTCACCGCGGGTTTTGATTGCCGCCGCGATGATCCTCTGTATCGTTTTCTGCGCGGTCTTTGCCGGCCGGATCGCGCCGAATGATCCGTCGGACCAGAATCTTCTCGCGATTCTGGCGCCGCCGGCGTGGGCCCAAGGCGGCGATCCGGCCTACCCGCTCGGAACCGACAGCCTCGGCCGCTGCGTGCTGTCGCGCCTGATTTACGGCGCGCGTACCGCGATGCTGGTCGCGTTCTTTGCTTCTCTCGGTGCGATGGTCATCGGATCGATCCTCGCGCACATTTCCGGATATTTCGGCGGCACCACGGATTGGATTATCGGCCGGCTGGTCGATATCTGGATGTCGTTTCCGCCCGTTATTCTCTCGCTCATTCTCATGGTGGGACTTGGCGTCGGTCTCGACCGGGTCATTCTTGCCATTATTTTGGTCGACTGGACCCGCTTCTGTCGTGTCTTGCGCAGCGAAGTGCTGATCGTGACACGGCACGATTACGTCTCTGCGGCGCGGCTGCTCGGCTTTACTCACTGGCAGGCGATCGCGCGGGAAGTATTGCCGGCGACGCTGCCTCTGTTGATCACACTCGTGAGCATCGAGATGGCGATCGCCGTCATCGTCGAGGCAATCCTTTCGTTTGTCGGATTAGGCGTCGGCGCCGACCAGGCCGCCTGGGGTCAGATGATCGCCGATGCCCGGCAATACGTTTATCAATCGCCATCGAATCTGCTGCTGCCGGCAATCGCGATTTTTCTCACGGTGACTGCCTTTAATCTTTTGGGCGACGGGTTGCGGCGTACGCTCGACGTGCGGCTTTCAGAAAGCGGGCGATAAACCGTGTTTGCTCTGCAAGCCAGAGACATTGTGGTCGGCGCGCAAATCGACGGCGATGTCGTGCCGGCAGTCCGCGGGCTTTCGTTCGATCTGCCGCCCGGCAAAATCCTCGGTCTGGTCGGTGAGTCCGGCGCGGGAAAGTCAATGGTTGGACGCGCCATCGCCCAGCTGCTGCCGACCGGTTTTGAGATCATTGCCGGATCGCTTTTGTTCGAAGGCGAAGACCTGCTGCAGATGCCGCCGGCGCGCCGGCGCGCCCTCCTCGGCCGCGCGATCGCGTTCATTCCACAACAGCCGATGACCGCGCTTAACCCGGTGATGACGATCGGCGCGCAATTCGACGAGCACCTGGCGAGACTTGGCGAGGAGGGACGCGAAAAGCGCCGCGAGCGTGCGATTGCAGCGCTCGCGGCGGCGAGATTGCCCAATGCCGGCGATTTGCTTGGACAATATCCGCATCAATTATCCGGCGGCATGTGCCAGCGCGTCCTGATCGCGTTTGCTTTTTCCAGTAACCCGCGGCTCGTGATTGCCGACGAACCGACCACCGCGCTCGATGTCACCATTCACCCGCAAATTCTCCGGCTGATTGCCGAGATGCAGCGCGAGCACGGCACCGCCGTGATATTCATCACCCACGATCTGCGGCTCGCCGCTCAATTGTGCGATCGGGTGGTCGTGATGTATGCCGGCCGCGCCATCGAAAGCGGCCCGGCCCGGTCAATCCTGTCAAAGCCGGCGCACCCCTACACACGCTGTTTACAGCTCGCCAATCCATCGCTGCGCGAAGAGCGGCGCGCGCTCTACGTGATGCCGGACCAAATGCCAGGTTTGCGCCAGCTCAAGACGATGTCCGGGTGCCATTTCGCTCCGCGTTGTCCTTTGGTCACGACGGAATGCCGCAGCCTGGAGCCGCCGAACATTGCGGTCGCAACAGACCATCACGTCGCCTGCATCCATGCCGCCCGTGTGCCGAGTATTTCGACAACTGAAGACGCAACCCTAGCGCCGGAAACGTCGGCGCGAATCGTCCTGCAGGTTGAAAATCTGCAGAAACACTACGCCGTCGGCGGCGGGTTATTCGGTGGCGCGCAAAGATTCGAAGCCGTGAAGCAGGCCTCCTTCAGCATCGCCGCAAACGAGTTCGTCGCGCTGGTGGGCCAAAGCGGCAGCGGCAAAAGCACGATTGCGAAACTCCTTGTCGGGCTCGAACACCCGTCCGGCGGACGGATCCTGCTCAATGGCGACGACCTGACCGATCGTTCGGAACGAAATCGGGCGCGCCGCGCGGTGCGCTTGCAGATGGTGTTCCAGGATCCGCAGTCGGCGCTCAATCCGCGGCGCCGCGTGGCCAGCATCATTACCCAAGCGATGGAAGCTGGCAGCCGGCACGCCACCTGGGACCAGCGGGTGGCGCGGACCAGGGAGTTGCTGGCGGAGGTCGGCTTGTCGATCGACGTCGGCGCCCGTTTGCCCGGCCAATTGTCCGGCGGGCAACGCCAGCGCGTCAACATCGCGCGCGCGCTGTGCAATATCCCCAAGATTCTGGTTGCCGACGAGATCGTTTCCGGGCTCGATGTTTCGATCCAGGCGCAGCTTCTCAGCCTGCTGGCGAGGCTGCGCTCGGAGCTCGGCTTCGGAATGCTGTTTATCTCACACGATCTTTCGGTCGTCCGTCATCTGTGCTCCCGGGTGCTGGTGATGTATCGCGGCGAGATCGTCGAGCAGGGCCCAACCGACTTGGTGTTCTCGAACCCGCAGCACCCGCATACCCGTGCCCTGCTGTCGTCGGTGCCGCCGGACGATCCGCTAGCCGCCTGGCCGGCGCTCGACGCGGTGACGGCTACTCGTGAAGTTGTTCCAGCGTAATCTTGGAGCCGGCGATGCCTGCAGAGAATGACGTTCTCGCGGTCGAATTCGACACGTACGGCGGCCCCGAAGTGCTTAAGCTTCGTCGCGTCGCGCCACCGCAGCCGGCGCCAGGCGAAGTTTTGATCGATGTCCACGCCGCGAGCGTGAATCCGGTCGACTGGAAAGTACGCTCGGGCATGCTGCAGAAATTCTTTCCGGTCACCTTCCCGGCCATCACCGGGCGTGACGGCGCCGGCGAGGTCGTCGCGGCGGGCAGCGACGCCGAAGCGGCACTGGTCGGCAAGCGGGTTTGCTTCCTGGCGTCACGCGGTGTCGGAACCTGGAGTCAAAAAATCGCGCTTGCTGCTTCGTTGGCGGTACCGCTTCCCGGGACGCTCTCTTACTCGGATGCAGCAGCCTTGCCGCTCGCCGGCATCAGTGCCTGGATCGGCATGGTGCGAACCGCGGACGTCAAAGCCGGAATGCGTATTCTGATCCACGCCGCCGCGGGCGGCGTCGGCGGTATGGCGGTGCAGATCGCGCGCCTGCGCGGCGCCACGGTGATTGCAACGTGCTCGCAGCACAATATCGATTTCGTGCGCGCGCTCGGCGCGCAGGAAGTGATCCCCTACGACAAGACGCCATTCGAGGACCATGTGCACGACGTCGATCTGGTGTTCGATGTCATCGGCGGCGACGTGCACGCGCGCAGCTACCAAACCCTCAAGCACGGCGGACTGATCGTTGCCCTGGCGGCCGCGCCGTTCGAGGACCAAAGTGCGCGCTATGGCGTAAAGCTCGCCGTCCCGCAGGTGTTGTCAGATCCGGCCGCACTGGCCGAGGTCGTCGCACTCGTTGCCGCCGGAAAGCTTAAGCCAAACGTTGAGCACGTGCTGCCGTTGTCGGACTTCGCGAAGGCGCATCAAGTGTCGGCGACCGGCCATGCCCGCGGCAAAACGGTTTTGACGCTGATCAGCTAATTCGTCCGCACGCCCGCCTCGCGTAGCAGCGGCAGAACCTGGTCGACGAAATACGGCAGTTCGTTCTTGAAGTTCACGAACGAAACTGTCGCCCCAGCAAAGCCGGCCTCGCTGATCTTGATGAGTTCGCCGGCAATGTGCGCGGGCGTTCCGACCAGCGGATAGGTGCCCGCCCCAGCGGCGAAACGCTTGCGATGCAGCCGATAGGCCTCGTCCTCATGGGAGCCGGAGAATTGCTGCTTCTGCCCGGTGTAGAAGTCGACGCTGGCAGCGTCGGCCATCGTCACCGCGTAATACTCGTAATAATCTTCCGCTTCGGTTTGTGTCGGGCGGCACACCACGTGGCAGGTCGTGTAGACGCCGATGCTACGGCCTGCGGCCGCCGCGCGTTCCTTCATTCCTTTGACGTGAGCGCGGCCTTTTTCGATGTCGACAAACGTCGTCAGCAAAAAATCCGCCGCCTTGGCGGCGAAGTCGCGGCCGGGTGGCGAGAACGCGGCGTTGAGCGTAACTGGCCGCGGCGACTGCAGCGGACGAGGCTTACCGGAGACGTTTTTGAGCTGATAATACTTGCCGTCATGGTCGAAAGGCTCGGTCGCCGTGTAGATGCGACTGACGATGTCGAACCATTCGAGCCCCTGCTCGTAGCGATCGTCGATCAATTTTAAGCCGAACAGCGCGAACTCCTCCGGATTCCATCCGCAGACGATGTTGAGCCCGGCGCGTCCGTTCGAAACGTGGTCGAGCGTAGCGAGCGCCTTGGCGGCGTAGACCGGATGCACCATCGGCACGTGGACGGTCGCCAGGACGCCGGTCCGCCGGGTCACGCCGGCAAGACCCGTGGCGTGAGTCAGGGTCTCGAACGACCATTCGCGGCTGTTCATCTCGCCGCCAAATCCCTTCCAGCGGGCAATCGGCAGCAGGAATTCGAAGCCAGCCCGGTCAGCGAGCTGCGCGACTTCGACGGTCTCGCTCCACAAGGCCGGCCACCGCTCGGGCACGCGCGTGAGCGTGAGGCCGCCGTCGGAATTCATCGAGAACACGCCGAGCTTTAGCCGGTTCGGGCCATGCATCGGATGGTTGGGAACTGCGGACATAAGCTGGCAATCCGTTGCTAACCACGTACGCCGACTGAGGCGGACACCGTCACGTTAAGCGGGCCTAAGCGCCCCGGGTCAAGTGGTGCTGGGAAGAGCCTCCAAGCCATTGGCAGCGCGAGTGATTCGCTGAAATCGCCTTTTACGAACAGGGCGCGGGATAATCGCCCTCTTTGTGTCCAGCCAGCACCCCGTAAAACGCACGATGGCCGAACTCAGCCTCGTCCTGAATGACATTTCCTCTTTCCGGACAATGGGTTATTCTTATCAGTTATTAGGCTTTCAGAGGTCGCCGGTCCCCATCCGCTACATTACAAAACGGCCATATTTTGCCACACTGGGCCGTTAACGTCTGTTCAGGTCGGGGGTGGGGTGAGCGTAAGTCGGCGTTAACCCTTCCCAAATTAACACCGCGTTAGTGTTGTTCGCTGCGGGCTTCCGGGGCGGCTGGCACTGGTAACGTGTCAACGTGGGGACGCTGGTGCTCGGTGCAGGGGTGCGCCTGAAGAGCTGCCGTACCATAGGCGCGCGCGCGCTTTATTCGTGCGGTTTCGCCGCTCTTGTTCTCCTCTTCGGGTCGCGCGGTCTGCAGAACGCGGTCGCCGAGGGTGACACTCGCACCATCTCGCTCCACCACGCCCACACCAACGAAGACATCACCATCACCTTCAAGCGCGACGGCCGTTACGACGAGGCGGCGCTGGAAAAGCTCAATTGGTTCCTGCGCGATTGGCGGCGCAACGAGCAAATCCGGATGGATCCGCACCTCATCGATCTGGTTTGGGAGGTGGAGCGGGAAACCGGATCGAAGCAACCGATTTGGGTCGTCTGCGGCTATCGCTCGCCCGAGACCAACGCCATGCTACGGCGCCGCAGCGACGGCGTGGCGCGCTTCAGCCAGCACATGCTCGGCCATGCCATGGACTTTTATATTCCGGGCGTACCGCTCGAACAGCTTCGGGTCATTGGTTTGCGTTTGGAGCGCGGCGGCGTGGGGTTCTACCCGACTTCAGGCTCGCCGTTTGTTCACATGGACACCGGCGGTGTGCGGTACTGGCCGCGTATGACACGCGAGCAGCTGGTCCGCGTATTTCCAGATGGCCGCACGGTCCACATTCCGAGCGATGGCCGGCCGCTGCCCGGATACGCGCTGGCGCTGGCCGATCTCCGCAAGCGTGGCGACAATCCGTCGGAGAAGTCGATTGAGGCCGCGCGCAGCGCCGGTATCGAGGTCGCGGATGCCGGCATCGCCCGCCGCGTCGTCAGTCCGTTCAAAAAGCTTTTCGGCCTGAGGCGTGACGAGGAAGACGATGACGCCGGCGGTAGCGCTGCCGCCGTCATGGCCTCGAGCGAACCGGCGCCCAACCCTGAGCCGTTGCGGGCGCGGGCAAAGGCTGCCGTCGTTGCCGCAATTGATCGCGCCAAGGACAAAGTCTCCGCGGAGAAGGTGAAGCTGATCCAGGTCGCGTCGCGCGCCGAGGAAAAGCTCGCCGCCAACAAGATCAAGCTGGCCAAGGCCGCTGGCAAGGTTCATGTGATCAATCGGGCCGAAGCGGCTCCCATGGCAGCGTTGTCACCGAGCCAGATCATCGTTGCGCGCGGATTCTGGCAGGGCCTCCCGGACGGCATGACCGCGGCACGCCCGGCGACTTCGCAAAACCCGCTCGCCGCATTGTCATCCCGCGCTGCGGCCGCTGACCCGGAGACGAGTGGTTCAATCAGCCCGCTGGCCGCATTGCCTGCGGATCGCACCCCTCCCGCTGGCGCGCTCGCCTATGCGGAACCAACTCCGGAAGCTGCGGTGCCGAGCCCGGCAGCGCCGCGTGTCACGGTGATGCAGGCCGTCTCGGTGCAGACCGGCAACAACGAAATGACGGTCGCGGTAAAACGCGTCAGCGGCCGTCCGGCCTCGGCGATCCTGACCGTTGCCGACAAGTTGACGCCGGCGCCCGCCGAAAGCGAACGCTTCAACGACCCATGGCTGCGGGCCATCGTTCTTTCGCCAAGCGTAACGCGGTTCCTGAGCATCTCGGCGCTCGGCGCTCGCGACTTTGGCTTCCTGGCGGCGCTGATGTGCAAGCCCGCCAATTCGGTGATGATGACGTTTGCCGCCGATCCGCAGCCGGGCCTCTCGCAAGATCGCTTCAGCGGTAGCGCGATCGTGTTTGTGTCGACGGTGACCTACCCGATACGCACCGCAGATCTGCGGTGATCAGCGCTTCGTTTCGGGCGTAGCCGAACCGCGCTACTCCAGCATGCCAAGCGCGTGCAAATAGGTTTCCAGGATTGCTTCCTGCTCCTTGCGCTCGTTGACGTCCTGCTTGCGCAGGCGCACCACGGTCCGCATCGCCTTGATGTCGAAGCCGTTAGCCTTGGCTTCCGCGTAAACGTCGCGGACGTCGTCGGCGATCGCCTTCTTTTCTTCTTCGAGACGTTCGACCCGCTCGACAAACGCCTTGAGGTGATCCTTGGCGAAACTGTGCGCGGTTTGATCGTCTTTGGCAGCGGCGGCGGTAGCCATCGGTTACTCCTGGCGAAAGTGTTGGCCAGAAGCTTTCGAAAGTGAGCGCCGCCCGGTCAAGCTGCGTTCGCGCTCATCCACACATTGCACAGGACAATCGCCGCGAGACTCTCGCGTCAGTGCTTTTGGCTTGCTTTTTCGAACTCCGCTTTTTGGCTCGCGGATGCTTCCTTCTGATATTTTGCACGCCATTCGTCGTAAGGCATGCCGTAAACGATTTCGCGGCTCTCATCCTTTGTCATCGGCACGCCTTTGTCGTCCGCCGCGTCCTTCATCCAGTTTGAAAGGCAGTTCCGGCAAAAGCCGGCCAGATTCATCAGATCGATGTTCTGTACGTCAGTGCGTGAGCGCAGGTGCTCGACCAGGCGCCGATAAACGGCGGCTTCGAGTTCCACGCGGCTTTTCTGGTCAGTAGCCATGTCGTCCTCCGCGGATTAGTTATGTAACAGATAGAGGCCCTAGCGGCTGCTTTCCATACTCTGGTTCCGGGATAGAAATGGATACGAAAAGCGCGGGTGCGCGCGAACTGCTCGAATCGATGTTCCGTACCGCGGTCGGCGCAGCCCACCCCAATAACGCGCTGCCGCCGCACCTTCCAGCGCCGCCCTCGCGTGGACGTCTTGTCATTCTCGCCGCCGGCAAGGCCGCCGGCTCGATGACTCAAGTCGCGGAACAGCGCTACCTCGAAATGCCGCGGGAGAGGCTCGCCGGGCTCGCGGTCACCCGCCACGGTTACGGACGGCCGACGCAATGGATCCCGGTCATCGAAGCGGGGCATCCGGTTCCGGACAAGATCGGTGTCTCAGCGGCGAAACGGGCGCTGGCGCTCGCCGACGCGGTGGACGCCGACGATCTTGTCCTCGTGTTGCTCTCCGGTGGTGCGTCTGCAAACTGGATCGCGCCAGCGCCCGGGCTCACGCTTGGGGAAAAACAGGCCGTCACCCGTACACTGTTAAAGAGCGGCGCCAATATTGGCGAGATGAATACGGTCCGAAAACACCTCTCACGCATCAAAGGCGGCCGCCTTGCCAAGCGTGCGCATCCGGCCAAAGTCATAACGCTAGCGATTTCCGACGTGCCGGGCGACGACCCGGCGGTGATCGGCTCCGGCCCAACCGTGCCCGATCCGACGACACTTGCGGAGGCGCGCGAGATCGTGAGCCGCTACCGTCTCCAATTGCCTGAGGCGGTCGCGCGCGCTCTCAATGACCCGGCTAACGAGACGCCGAAGCCGGGTGAAGGCGTCTTCCGTGGATCGGACTACCGGATCGTGGCGCGACCGGCTGACGCTTTGCGCGCCGCCGCCCAACGCGCCGCCGCGGCTGGATACGAATGTGTCATGCTTGGCGATCGCCTCGAGGAGGAAGCGCGTGATGTCGCAGCCGAGCATGCGCGGCTGGCGCTCGAGTTTCGCGCCCAGAACCGGCGGGCAGTCATCCTGTCCGGTGGTGAACTCACCGTGACGCTGCGCGGGAACGGCCGTGGCGGCCCCAACCAGGAATACGCATTGGCGCTCGCCATACGCCTTGACGACGCGCCAGGCATTGCGGCGCTGGCCGCCGACACCGATGGGACCGATGGCGGCGGCGGCCGACCCGACGACCCCGCCGGGGCCTTCGTCGACCCGACGACGGTCAAGCGGGCCCGGCAGGCCGGCCTCGATCCTGCCGCGTTTCTCGCCGACAACGATTCCACAGGGTTTTTCAATGGTATCGGCGATCTGTACCGGCCCGGTCCGACGTTCACCAACGTCACCGACTTTCGGGCCATCATTGTTGACAGCCATTGAGCCGTGACCGGATTCTGAACCGGAAATGAGCGACGGGATTCACTCAAGAATCACAGCGGGCGCAGTAGCCGTGAGCGTGTTGGTGTTGCTCGCGCTGACTGCGTCGGCGACGCCCGCGGCGGCCGACTTCCGGCTTTGCAACAACACCGGGAGCCGGGTCGGCGTCGCCGTCGGCTACAAGGATGCCGAGGGCTGGACCACGGAAGGCTGGTGGAATTTGCCGTCGCGCACCTGCGAAACCGTACTCAAAGGAAATCTCGTCGCGCGGTTTTATTACGTCTATGCCATTGATTACGATCACGGCGGCGAGTGGATCGGACAAGCCTATATGTGCACCCGCGACAAGGAGTTTACGATTCGCGGCATCAGCGACTGTCTTGCGCGTGGCTATGACCGCACCGGCTTCTTCGAAGTGGACACCGGCGAGCAGCGCGCCTGGACCGTCCAGCTTACCGAGTTGAGCGAGCAGCCCTCGCAACGCCCATTGGCGCCGGGAAATTCTCTGACCCCAATCCAGTCGGGCCCGCCCACCGGCGCTCGTGCAGCGCCAGGAACGGTGGCGCCGGTGTCCCCCGGCTCGCGCCCGGGAACCGGCGCGCCGACCTCACTCACGCCGCCCGGAGGCCAAGCGCGATGAGGCGTCAGCGGCGCACCAAACTGGTGGCGACGCTTGGGCCAGCTTCTTCCAGTCGCACAATGATCAGCCGGCTGTTCGAGGCCGGCGCCGACGTGTTCCGGATTAATATGAGTCACACCGCGCACGACAAGATGCGCGAACTGGTCGAGACGATCCGCGCGGTTGAAGCTGAGTATAGCCGGCCAATCGGTATTCTTGTTGATTTGCAGGGACCGAAGCTGCGACTCGGCAGCTTCAAGAACGACTGGGCCATGCTCGACAGCGGCCAAAGCTTCACCCTGGATACCGATCCGGCGCCCGGCGACGCGACGCGCGTAAACCTGCCGCATCCGGAAATCTTCGCCGCGATCAAGCCGGGCGATACGCTCCTGATCGACGACGGCAAATTGCGCCTGTCGGTGACTGAAGCCGAGCCCCAACGCATCGTCGCGCGCGTCCAGGTCGGCGGCAAAGTGTCAAACCGAAAGGGCGTGAGCCTGCCTCAGACCGTGGTGCCAGTTGCGGCGCTGGCCGCGAAAGATGTGGCCGACCTCGAAGCCGCCCTCGATGCCGGCATCGACTGGGTGGCGCTGTCGTTCATTCAGCGCCCGGAGGACGTGGCCGAAGCAAAAAAAATCACCCGCGGTCGCGCGGCGGTGATGGCCAAGATCGAAAAGCCGCAGGCAGTGGCGCGGCTAGACGACATCCTCGAACTCGCCGACGCGCTGATGGTGGCGCGCGGCGATCTCGGCGTCGAAATGCCGCTGGAAAAAGTCCCCGGCGTACAGAAGGAAATGACCCGCGCCTGCCGCCGCGCCGGCAAGCCGGTCATCGTCGCCACCCAGATGCTGGAATCCATGATCGCGAGTCCGGTACCAACACGGGCCGAAGTCTCGGATGTCGCGACTGCAATCTTCGATGGCGCCGACGCGGTCATGCTGTCGGCGGAATCGGCCTCCGGTCAATATCCCGTCGAAGCGGTGACAACGATGAACCGGATCGCCGAGGAGGTCGAGAACGATTTGGTCTTTCTTCCGGCGCTCCACGTTCTGCGCACCGAGCCCGAAGCCACCGGGGCCGACGCCATCGCTGCGGCGGCGCGGCAGGTTGCCGAGACGCTCGATCTTTCGGCCATCATCTGCTGGACCAGTTCCGGTGCCACCGGGATGCGCGTCTCCCGCGAGCGACCTAATCCGCCGATCGTCGCGATTTCGCCGATCGTCGCTACGGGGCGAAAACTGTCATTGGTCTGGGGTGTTCACTGCGTCGTCGCGGAGGACGCCCGCGATCAGGACGACATGGTGGAGCGCGCCTGCCAGATCGCCTTCAAGGAAGGCTTCGCCAGAGCGGGCCAGCGCGTCATCATCGTCGCCGGCGTACCACTCGGCACGCCAGGCACCACGAACATGATAAGGGTAGCTTTCGTCGGCGGACGCGCGTTTGCCGACGTATAGATTTCGAACGCAAATAGAAGGCGTCGCGGAGCCGCTTTACTTCGCCATTTCGCTGGCCGCGATGCGCGTTTCCGGTGAACTGCTTAGCTCTTCAACCGCGGCCGCAACGCGATCGGCGGCAGAGTGATGCAGCATGTGGCCGAAGCCTGGAACCACCTCGACCTTTACCACCGGCGCCGTGGCAGCGAGTTTCATCGCATGTTGCTCCAAAGGCACCAGCGGGTCGCGGTCGCCGGCAAGCGCGATTGTCGGCGCGACCAGGCGGTCATAACGGGCAGCCTGGCGCGTAAGAAACGTGTCAAGGCAGCCAATATCCGCCCAATTGGCCAAAAGTGTTGCCGGCCGCAATACCAGCATCGCCGCGGTGCGTTTTACGTAGCGATGCGGCAGCGGCTGCGGCAGGAATGCAGTCCGCGAGCCGGGACCAATCAAGATCGCTCCAAACGGCAGCGCCAGCGTGTGCGCGAACAACCATCCGATCGGGGTTGCCAGTAATGCGTTGAGCTTGGTCATGCGCCATAACCCCGGATGGGTAGGCGCTGCGATCAGGACGAGCCCCGCGACGCGCTGCGGAAAATCGAGCGCAAAGGTAAGCGCCATGGTGCCGCCCCAGGAGTGGCCGACAATGATGGCGCGTTCGATGCCGAGCTTATCAAACACATCGCGCAGAACTGACGCCTGATCAGCCGGCGAACTGCCGTCGCCTGCTCTGCGCGCACTGAATCCGAAACCCGGCCGGTCGATGAGAATGAGGCGATGACGCGCGGCAAGACGTTCGCCGAGCGCAAGATTCATGTCCTGGAGATTGGCCCCGGCGCCGTGAAGGAGGACAACGGGAAGCGAATCCTTCGAGCCGCCGCCGTCTCCCATTTCGATGACATGCTGACGAAAGCCGTTGATCTCGATAAAGCGGCCACGCGGCACGTGGGCTCGCTCGATCAGACGTTTCCCGATGAAGGTGATGGCCGCGCCGGCGCACAGGATGACGGCGATAACCGTGATCGTAGTCATAAGCTTCCCGCGATCCTGACTCCGGCGGCAGGCACCGCGCGTCCCGGCGCAGGCGGAACCAGCTTGATACGTATGATTGTTGGGCGCCGATTACGAGAAAATCATGGCGCCCCAGAATTGCTGGAATCCAGACTGGTAGAATCCCGATTCAGCTGGAATTCAGAGCGCTTCGCCTTTCAGCCAGCCGACGCCGCGCGCATAAAGCTTTTCGAGTTCAGGCCCTTCGATGCCCGGCATGTCGGGCTTTACCTTGTAGCCGATCTTGCTCTGCAGATAGGCGAGGTGGCGGTAGCCTTCAGGAAAACTTCTGAGCAAATCCTGGTCGAGGACGAGCTTGGCCGCAGGGTCGACCGGGTCGAGCCGATCCTTCTCGTAGATCGGTTGGCGTAGCACCAATCCCCAGCGGCCGCCGCGCCTTTCGAAGAAGTCGAAAAAACGACCGGTACACACGACGTCGCAGGTCACGCCTTCGACAGGCGCACGCTGTGATATCGTCATCTTGGTCTGCGCAGTGGCGCGATGACCCGCAACATCGATCGCGCTGCCGCCAAGAAAATGCAGGATGCGCACGCCGCGTGCCCAGCCCTCATCGTTGACTTTGATGAATTCCTCGAAACCGCCCTGAAACCAGGTCGCCATCATGCGGCCTTCAGGCTGCCAGACTGTGCGGAAGCGATCCCACAGGCGCGCGTCGCGCCATACCGCCCAATGCTCCACAAGTTCGCGGATGATGACTTTGTCCGCGGCGACATCGGTCATGGCTTTCCCCAAGGCTGGCTCTAAAGCTTTGTCACCGGCACAACAGCGCGTAGCCGGTGGGCATCAGCCGGGACAAAATGGCAGATGGAATGGCGGGTCAAGCCCCGCGATACCGCCGCGACGACGATTCAGAGATCGCGTCCTTCGACCGTCTCGCGCAGCGTCCTTACCACTTCGGGCACGTGCTCGAGGTGTGGGTCGATCGCGAGAGCACGGCGGTATGCTTCCAGCGCATGCTTGTCGTCGCCGATCTCCTGCAGGATGAGACCGAGGCCTGACAGCGCCCCAAAATGCCGTGGCTCGCGCAGCAGCACTTCGCGAATGTCCGCGACCGAATGCCCGTAGTCTTTCATCAAGTAGTAGATCGTAGCCCGCCGATTCCAGGCCTCGACGTAGTCCGGCTTGAGGGCAATGACGGCATTAAGCAGCTTGATGGCGAGGTTGTAATCCTTCTCGTCGGCCGCGGCCTTCACCCGTACCATCAGCAGATTGCAAGTGTCGCTGCCGGAGACCATCCACAGCGCCCAGATGCGATCTTCGATCGCCTTCGCGCTCTCGGCATCCGGCGCGATCTTGAGGCCAGCGAACAGCGTATCGAGATTGTAGGTCGGCTCGCCGCGTCCGGGTCGCGGCAGATCATTCGGCGGCGCGACCCAGTCCGGCGCCGGAGCGCCTTCAGCGGCCTTTTGCGCCAGCGCCGATTTCACGACCACCCCCGGCGCCAGAAGCACCGAGCCCACAACAAGCGCCGAAAGGAATCGCCACACCATCGCGACCGAATCTAGTCGTCGTGGATGGCGCGGCAAGCCTGAAAAACGGTCAAAGGCACGTGAAGGATCGGGCAGCCGTACTTGGGGCGTCGGGCTAGCCCTGGCGGGCCTTGAATTGACGCTGCGTCTTATTGATGACGTAAACGCGGCCCTTGCGGCGAACGATCCGGTTGTCGCGGTGGCGACCCCGGAGCGATTTCAACGAATTACGGACTTTCATAACCAATATCCCGATCTTTGCCGGGTTGCTTAAGGAGACCCCGCCGCCTTGTCAATAACGCCGCGGCGCTGTCCAGGCGGGCCTATATCGATGCAAGCCGGCCGCGCTCAGACCCGGCGGACCGGCCCGTATCGAGTGACCGGCCCTCCACCGCCGAAAAGCCGGTTACCCGGTCGATCAGATTGTTCCATACCCGCAGCATTGTGCCGAAGGGCCGCGGCATCTTGTGACGGCACATCGCGAGCTTTCGCACTTCGTTGGGAACATGCCACACGCTGCGGGCCCCCGCGGGGAAGAACGCCATGTCGCCTGGGCCCAGGCGGCGGACTGCCCCATTCTGGTCGGTAACAAAAACCTCACCGGAAATAACATGCAGCATTTCATCGACCTTATAGCACCAGATGAAACGGCCAGCGGTGCACGACCACGCCATAACCGACGAAGCGCCATCCGCACTTCGCGCCAGGTACTTCGAGCGAACCTGCGGGGTGCCTTCGATCACCCAGTCGGAACGGATGGGATCGAGATCGAGTTCAATCTCGGCTGGAACTGCAAAAACAGGTCGTGACACAAAAGCCCCCTTGACGTTGGCACTGCCAGCCGGCGACGACACCACCCACCGCCGACTTTTCTGAACTCTATTCGGCCGCGACAAGCGGCGGTGCACGGAAAGATCGAGCCGCCGCGAGCGCCTGGTCGAGATCCGCCAGAATATCGTCGATGTGCTCGATGCCGATCGAGAGCCGGATCATTTCCGGCCGCACACCGGCCTTTTCCTGCTCTTGCGGCGACATTTGGCGATGCGTCGTCGAGGCGGGATGGCAGGCGAGCGACTTGGCGTCGCCCATGTTGACCAGGCGTTTGAACAACTTGAGTGCGTCGTAGAACGCCTTGCCCGCCTCGAGCCCTCCCGCGATGCCGAAAGTCAGCAGCGAACACGCGCGTCCGCCAAAATATTTTTGCGCCAGCGCATGATACGGACTTTCCGCGAAGCCCGCATAATTGACCCACGCGACACGGGGATCGTACCGCAGAAATTCAGCGACACGGCGAGCATTTTCCACGTGGCGCTCGATGCGCAGCGCCACTGTTTCGATGCCTTGCAGCAGAAGGAATGCCGAGAGCGGCGCGAGCACGGCGCCGGTCGTCCGCTGATAGACGCTGCGGCAACGCGCGATATAGGCGGCGTTTCCGAAGTGCTCGGTATAGACCAAGCCGTGGTAGGAGCGATCGGGTTCGTTGAACATCGCAAATCGGCGCGCATGCATGCGCCAGGGGAAGCGGCCGGAATCAACGATCGCGCCGCCCAATGTGGTGCCGTGACCGCCCAGAAACTTGGTCAGTGAATGCACGACGATGTCGGCGCCGTAGTCGATCGGACGCAACAGGATCGGCGTTGCCACCGTGTTATCGACGATCAGAGGGACCCCGTGCCGCGCCGCGGCCTTCGCCAACGCCTCGATGTCGCAGATGTTTCCCGCCGGATTGCCTATACTTTCGCAGAACACCGCGCGGGTTTTTTCATCGATCAGCTTCTCGATTGCTTCGGCCTGGTCGGATTCGGCAAAGCGCACACTGACGCCCTGCCCCGGCAGAATGTGCGCGAACAGCGTGTGCGTCGTGCCGTAGAGCTGCGGAACGGAGACGATGTTGCTGCCCATCTCCGCGAGGTTGAGCGCGGCATAGTTCAACGCCGCCTGGCCCGAACTCACGCATAACGCTGCGAGCCCCCCTTCGAGCTCTGCCACCCGGCGTTCGAGAACGGCGGTGGTCGGGTTGCTGATGCGGCTGTAACGGAAGCCTTCAACTTCGAGATTGAATAAGGCAGCGCCGTGTTCGGCGCTCTCGAACTCGTATGCCACGGTCTGATAGATGGGGACGGCGACAGCCCTGGTCGTCGGGTCGGTTTCGTAACCGCCGTGAACAGCAACCGTATCGCTTTTCATCGTTCCCGCCGCGTCGCGTTTTTGCAGCCCGGTCTGACGCTATCCCATTTTGTTTTGTTATCGGTGGCAACTGAGCAAGACAATTTAAGCGCGCGCGTTTGGCATTGGTAACGTTAACCGTTCGCACCGATACGTCAGTGCAAAAAAATCATGCAGCGCGAAGCCAATTTTTCGCGGCACTTTTTGCTTGACGTAATGTAAGTTATTGCTTACCGTAAGATATGACTTACGATACAGCATTGGCTGCATTGGCGGATCCGACACGCCGGCGGGTCTTTGAGAAGTTGCATTCAGGACCGAAAGCGGTCGGCGACATTGCCCACGGCCTGCCAGTCAGCCGGCCCGCGGTATCGCAACATTTGCGCGTCCTGAAGGATGCCGGTCTCGTTACAGACCGGCCAGAGGGCGCACGGCGGGTTTACTACATCGATCCGCGCGGCCTCGGCGCCATCAGGAAGTGGCTCGATCAATTCTGGGACGTGGCGCTTGAGGCTTACGCCGAAGAGGTCAAACGATCGGAGAGGAAGCGGAGATGAACCCGACAATGACAATTACGCCAGCCCCAGTCCGCAAAAGCATCCGAGTCAACGCGTCGCCGCAACGCGCGTTCGAGGTTTTCACCGCCGGCATCGGCCGCTGGTGGCCGAAAACCCATCACATCGGAGCTTCTGATCTCGACCAGCACGTCATTGAACCAAGAAACGGCGGGCGCTGGTTCGAACGCGGCGTCGATGGTGTCGAGTGCGAGGTGGGCAAAGTGCTGCTCTGGGACCCGCCATCACGCCTCGTCCTGAGCTGGCAGCTAACTCCGGACTGGAAATTCGACCCCAATCTGGTCACCGAAGTCGAGGTGCGCTTTCTGCCGGACGGCGCGAACGCGACGCGCGTCGAACTTGAACATCGCAATCTGGATCGCTTTGGCAGCCGCGCCGATGCTTTCCGCGGGCAGATCGATTCCCCAGAGGGATGGGGCGGCCTCTTGCAACTCTTTGCTCAAGCCGCAGAACAGTAACGGAGCGAAACATGTCTGAGTTCGTCGTCCACAGCGTCCCCGGTAGCCCGTACGGAAGAGCAGTCCTCGCGACGTTCCATGAAAAGGGCGCCGGCTATCGGTTCGCGCCGGTTTCCGGCGGCGCCCGCAATGAACCGCATATTTCCCGCCATCCCTTCGGCCGCGTGCCGGTGCTCGAGCACGACAGCTTTTTGCTGTACGAGACCCAGGCCATCATGCGTTATCTCGATCGCGCGCTGCCCGGCCCGGCGCTAACGCCCGCCGATCACGCTGCCGCTGCGCGCATGGATCAGGTGATGAATATCTGTGACTGGTATCTCTTCCAAGGCGTCAACAATGTGATCGGCTTCCATCGCATTATTGCCCCGCGTTTATTTGGTTCGGCGCCCGACGAGGCCGCCATCGCGGCCGCCATGCCTAAAGCGCATGTGGTGTTCAAGGAACTGTCGCGGCTGCTTGGCACACAGGCTTACTTCACCGGAGAGTCTTTAGGTCTTGCCGACATCCTGGTCGCGGCGCATCTGGACTTTCTTGCCGAAACGCCGGAATGGGAAACATTGGCACAGACGAGTCCGAATCTCATCGCTCTGGTATCGCGGATGGACGCGCGCCCAAGCTTCAGATCGACAACATGGGAGCGCGTTGCCGAACTGGCCAAGGCCGCCTGAACCACACCGCGGGTGCCAGCTAGGGGCGCTGCGCTGCAATCGTGACTGTCGGGCTGCCGGCGCCCTTCATATCCGCAGGACCGTCGCGGGTTGTAACGATGCGGACGGAATTCTTGGCAATGCTCACGACACCGTTCCAACGGTCCCCGAGGGGAACGTTGCGGACAGCGGTAAGATTGATTTGCCAATAGCTATTGCCGCTCAGATCGAACGCGCGAGATGCGGTAAGATCCAGAATGGGCAGCGTAGTAAAATAGCCGGACCCTCCGCCGTTGAAGGTCGCGATCACAACCAGAAGCCCATTATCGGTCGAGCCGATGAACTTGTAGGCGGTTTCTTGCCTGTCTTCCGGCTTCTGGCCGATTTTTTTCTGGAACACCCAGTCGGCATCTTCCTTAATGTCATCGTAATAAAGGTTGCTGCCAATCGCAGTGGCGACGTTCACGGTGACCCAGATATCGCTTGAATCCGCCAGGTTTCCGTCGCCATAGTCGCGAAAAATCTCAGGCGGAATCGGCTTGCCGTGAAGCTTGAAGGTGCGCCGCACCTCGGCCAACAGGCCCGTGGTCGCGGCGTCTGGCTGCGCTTTCTGCTCGGCGGCGATTGCGATCAGTGGCGCGCCGAAACAGCCGATCAGCCAAGTCGCAACAAGCACGCGGGCTAAGGAAGCCATCACACCGGGTGCGCGCTAACGAGAATGGCGGCGACGATGCAGGGCTCGTTGCCGCGGACGCTCCACGAATGATTGGTGCCGCGCTGGACGAGAATATCGCCGGCTTTGAGCAGCGTTTCGCCCTCGTCCATCAAGGCGTAGATTTCGCCCTTGAGCACCACGATGTAGTCCACCGTATTGGTCTTGTGCCGCATGGGATCGTCGCTGGCGTGGTCGGGAGCATGGTCGGCGCCGATCGAGCCAAAGGCGCGGCCAGCATCGGCTCTACCGCGCCATTGCGAGTCCGGAGGAAACTCGACGATACGGAGCAGCGTGCCGGCTTTGGGCGGTTCGAGCCGCACCGGCCGGGCTACTGCGTCGGCGTTTCCTTCATTGCTGGCCGGTGAGCCGGCTGTTTCCCACAAATCGGTCAAGGCAACACCCGGCATCGACTCCATTTCTTTGATGTTGGGTGCAAGGCCGTCCATCAGAAAGCACGAGTGCCCCTTGTCGTTGTGACCGGTAACGACCCGCCGTACTCGCCACGCCATAATTCGTCTCTCCCCTGGATTGTTATTGATGCGAGAATAGGTCTGACAAAAAGTATTGACAACATTAGCGCCGTGAATTGCTGAAGCTATCTCGTCAGATAGCACCGCCGGCAAGGTCTTAGCTGCGCCTCACGATCATGCGCCGCGATGGATGAGAGTCCCGACTGCTGCAACCGAAAGCGCGAGCCAGGCGATGATCAGAATGACTCCGCCGGTTGGCGCAGCGAACGCGAACAGGCGGTGGCCGACAAAGGCGCGCATGGCGATGTCGCCGGAAAACAGCGCAGCGCCGACGACCCAGGCGATCAGAACCGCAAGCATCAGCGGCCGCCACAATAAACCTTGCTGTGTGAGCGCGGCCCCGCCAAGCAAAGCTGCGGCGTGAAACAGCAGCATATAAGCCGCCCCATCGAGACCGGCATGAGGTGCGGCGTGCGCGCCCGCCGCGGCCAGAATGATGCCGCTCGCTCCCATCAGGCCGGCGAAAAAAATCAGGATCGCGAGCGTCAAGGGCGTCGTGCCTCTTCTACCCTGTTGCAGCGGGATACGCCC
The DNA here is from genome assembly GCA_963791955.1 of uncultured Alphaproteobacteria bacterium. Lineage (GTDB taxonomy): Bacteria > Pseudomonadota > Alphaproteobacteria > Rhizobiales > Xanthobacteraceae > BOG-931. Next base: position 228,415 of record CAWBUO010000005.1, on the reverse strand, counting down.
TACGCTGTCGTCCCCGCGTCGACCGTCAGCACCGTCCCGGTGATGTTGCGAGCTTTGTCGCTGAGCAGAAACTCGACCGCATCGGCCACATCGTCGACCTCGGGAAACCGGCGCAGCGCCGTCCTGCGGACGATTTGCTTGTGCTGTTCGTCGCTGAGCACGCTCGTCATATCGGTGGCCAGAAACCCGGGCGACACCGCGTTGACATTGATGCCGAAGCGGCCGACCTCGCGGGCCAGCGAGCGGGTGAAACCGAGCATCGATGTCTTGGTTGCCGCATAAGCCGCGAGGCCGCTGTAGCCGGTGGCGCCGATGATCGAAGCGATATTCACTATGCGCCCGGCGCCGGCAGCCATCATGCCGCGCACCACGTATTTGGTGAGCACGATCGGCGACAGCGTGTTCACGCGCACCTGTTCCTCGATCTTGGCGTTGTGCATCATCGCCAGCACACCCTCGACCCCAAGCGCCGCATTGTTGACCAGACCGAACAGCGGACCGAATTCCTTGCGCAGACCACGCACCAGTCCCGGAATCTTATTGATCTCGCCAAGATCAAACGGCACGAAATGCAGCGTACCTTTGCTCGCGTGCTCCGCCTGCGCGAGCGCCGCGGTAAGATCCTCGTTCTTGCGACGGGCAACGGCGATCACGCGGTAACCCGATCCGGCAAGCTTTTGACAGATGGCAAGGCCAAGGCCGCGGCTGCCGCCGGTCACGAGCACGCTGCGGGTTGCGTCAGTCATGTTTTTATCGCTCGCGGCGCGCCAGCTTGCCGGCAGCACCAATACCCAGCGCCGGCACGAAATTGATTGCCGCCGGGACCTTGTGGCGCGGCAGCGTCTCCCGGCAAAACTTCAGGATATCGTCCTTGATCATGGCTTGCCGGGCACCGGCCGCGTCCTGTTCCGATTTGAGGACAATGTCGGCGACCGCGATCGCACCGGTAATCGGGTTTTGCTTCGACCGCACCCGCGACATTCCTACCTGAGGGTGCTGATTGATCACCGCCTCGATCTCTTCCGGATGAACCTTCAACCCCCCGATATTGATGATGCCCCCCTTGCGGCCGGCAAAGTAGTAGCGCTCCCCTCGCCGCTCGACAATGTCGCCAGTGTCGACAAAGCCATTCGTGTCGGCGAGCGCGTGTTCGGTGCCGGCATAGCGCGACGCCGCACGCGGCGACCGGATGCGCAACGAGCCGTCCGAAAAGACTTTCATTTCCACGCCGTCGCGGACCGGACCGACGAAGGCGGCAGGAAAGCCGGCAAGACCATCGTTGACATCGAAGGCGACGCCGGCTTCGGTCGAAGCATAAGCGTGGCCGATCGCGGCTTGCGGAAAGGTCGCGCGTAGCCGGTCGAGGACCGGCTGGTCGGCGATCTCTCCCGAGAGCCTGACGTAACGCGGCGCGATGTTTCGGATCGCCGGGTCCATCAGCGCACGACGCCAATGTGAGGGCGTGCCGGAGAGATGGGTGACGCCATGCTGGGCAAGACGTTCCAGATGATCCGCGATGGGTTCGCCGGCGCTGGAAAGAACCATCGAGGCGCCGCCGAGTACCGCGCGAAGATACATTTGCAAGCCGCCGTAGCGGCGGATGTCGTAGAACGTGCCCCATACGGCGGCCCCGTCAGCGACGCTGCGGGCCCTGACTGCCCCTGTAAGGTTCGCGAGATCATGCACGACCAGCTTCGGCTCCCCGGTCGTCCCAGAGGTCATCAGCAGCCATTCGGTGTGAGAGCCGGCGGGCCGGTTGGGATCCGCCGGGACCACCGCCGACGCACACGAGACGCGCACCGGAAGATCGAGGTCAGGTAATTGCGGAGAGTCGCCGTCGACCACGACGGCATTGATCTCGGCCGCCGCGATTACGGCGGCGAGATTGGCGGCATCGACGTCGGGCGGCAGGATGACGATGCGCCGTGCGCAGCCGTCAAGCTCGATCAGCGCCAGCGCCGTCGTCAGTTGGCTCGCAGTCGCCAACAGGACCGACCGGCCAGCCAGTTCGGCGAGCCGCCCACCAAGACTCGTCCCGTGCTCGAGGTTGGTGAAGCACGCAGACGCGGTGCGTCCCCAAAAGAACCCGGCTGAGACTGCATTCGCGACAGAATCCCGCAGCGATGGCGCCTCAACGCGCGCCATTCTCATAGACTTTCACAAACTCGCCCAGCGTAACGGGAAAATAGGCGTCTTCGGCGGCCGTGAACGGATCAATGCCGAGGGTATCTTCCAGCCGCGCGACCAGCACGGCAAACCCGAGCGAGTCGAGACCGCACTCTGCAAGTATGAGCTCTTCTTTGAGTGGCGCGAGGATCTTGCCGTGCTCCCGCGCTACCTGTTCCATCTGTTCCAGTATGGTTAATCTGACCGACATCGCCACGTGCCTACCGTTTGTTCACTCGATGACGGTATATTCCCGCAACATTACGATCAAGTTCATCAAATGCTCGTGGTCAACGCGAACGATCCGCCAGTACAGGGCCTGCGCTGCCGTCAGATCGAGGAAGCCGACATTGACGCAGTCGCCACCCTCCTGACGCAGGGGTTTCCCGCTCATAATCGGCAATTCTGGCTCAAAGCGCTCGCGCAGTTGACGCGGCACGAGCCGCCGCAAGGACTGCCGAAATATGGTTATCTCCTGGAGAGCCAGGGGACGGTGGCCGGCGCGATCCTGGCTATTTACTCGACGACACGAGACAACGGCGTGGTTGCAAGACGTTGCAATCTTTCCAGCTGGTACGTCGAACCGCGCTTTCGCACCTATGCGCCGATGCTGGTGTCGCATGCGGTGCGGCACAAGGACGTCACCTACACGAACGTATCATCCGCGCCGCACACGCGACCGACTATCGAAGCCCAGGGATTTTCACGCTATAGCGAAGGCATCTTTGTTGCTGTGCCGGCATTGCAAGGACCATTCGGCGGTCCGGCAGTCGAGGTGTTCGACGTACGGCACAAGCCCCAGGTCGACTTCGATCCCTGGGACCTCGAGATTTTGCAGCGACACGCAGCGTACGGCTGTATCAGCCTCTGGTGCGCGACTTCGGAGCGCGCCTATCCCTTTGTGTTTCGCCGACGCCTAGTCAAACGCTTCGTGCCTTGCGCGCAACTGATCTACTGCGGTGATGTCGGCGACTTTGTACGATTTGCCGGGCCGGTCGGACGGGCGCTTATGCGCTACGGCCGACCGCTTGTCCTCATCGACGCGAACGGGCCCATACCCGGCCTGTTGGGGTGGTTCGGCCAGGGCAAAATGCCAAAATATTTCAAAGGGCCGCACCGCCCCCGGCTCGGTGACCTCGCCTACACCGAATACGCCCTATTGGGCGTCTGACCGGTTCGCGTTCCGTGTCGAAACCAATGTCGTGAAATCGAAACGGTCAGACCAATGCGTGAAATTTGGGCATTGGAGTTCGTCTGATTTCATTTTAAACTTAAAGGGTTTCCTGGGCTCTGAAGGCGTTTCGCCATGAGCATGATTATGCGGGACGTCGCGGTCCCCTCCTCGCGCCCGGAGATTTCCGCTGACGTGCTCAGCAAGGCTGCGCTGCACATCGCCGATTGCCGTTCGCTGACCGCTTTGCGGAACGCGCTCTTCGGTCACGCAGACCCGCTGATCGGTAGCGTGGCGATGGGCCTCTACATGTTCGATCGTGCGGAGCAGCTGCGCTACATTTCGAGCCGCCACGCACCGCAGGGCTTCCTGGACGAATACGAACGCGAATACCGCAGGTCCGACACCATGCTCGATTGCATCGTGTCGCAGCGCCGCACCATTGACGGTTTTCACTTCCACGGGCCGGCGCGCTGGCGACACAGTGGCAATTACGAGATCCTGCGCGGATGGGGCTTTTATCACAACATGGGAGGTGCCTTCGTCGTCGACGGACGCGTTGCGGGTGCCCTATTCGTGGCAACCGCGCATGACGTCGAACCGTTCGAAGAGGTTCATGTCAAACGCCTTGACTTGATGTGTCGCGCGGGCTCGCTTGCTTTAGCGGCGATGCGGGGACGGGAGCGTCTGCGATCCGAACTGACGGACTCCGCGTGCGACGACTGGCGGGATTTCTTGTCGGTGGAAGGAGATTGGCCGGGTCCAGCAGAGCCTTTTGACGACAGCCGCCCAATTGACCGGTTGCCGGCGCGCTCGCGCGAGGTTGCGCAGCTCTTGTGTCAGGGGCACCCCAACAAAGCCATTGCCAAACACCTCGGCATTTCGATCTACACCGTCAAGGAGCATGTGCAGAACCTGTGCAAGCGTTTTGGCGCACTCAACCGCACCGACCTCGTTCACCGGCTTCTGATCGCCTCCTGATCGCCGGCTGGCCCCCGGCCAAACTTCTTTGTTCCTAAGAACCTGTTCTTTGTTTTTTAAAAAAATGCGGCCCGCCCTATGTTATAGGGCGGGCCGTTTATTGGTTCGATTGTCCTTAGGTCAGCGTGCCGATGCCGTAGCGGCAACGCTACGCGATGAAGGGTCCTTCGCGAGGACCAACAGGACCAGGAGAACGATCACCTCGCACAGCGTGTAAGCGATGAATGCCCAGGCAAACGAGCCGGTTATGTTGATAACCGCACCCATCAACGACGGCGATAAGAACGTCGCGAACACGCCTATGACCTCCGCATATCCGATCGCCGCCGGTACAACTCGGTCCGGATATTTCTGACTGAGGAGGCTGAAGATCGCGCCGCCGCTGAACACCGCCGCGCCGCTAAGCGAGGCAACCAGCAGCAACGGCCCGAATCCCATCGGATTGACTGCCGTCAACACGAAGGACAAGCCCACGAGCACACCTAACAACGCACCGAATTTGATAATGGCCGTGCGATTGTCGATCCAGTCGGTGACGTAACCGCCGATCGTCAGGAACACCACCTGCGACAACCCCATCGCCGTTCCCACGAGTGCCGCATAACCGACGGGCATGCCCTGGACCTTGATGTAGGTCGGAATGACCCATGTCGCCGTCCCGGACAGTGCGAACGTGCAGCCGCCGATGCCCAGCGCGCCGACATAGACCCACCTCGATTTGAATATCTCCCAAAGTGAGGTGGTCCCCGCAGTTACCGGTTTCGCCGGGTCCCAGACAAAATCCTTGATGCCGATGTCCTGGGGATTGTCACGCGCCCAGATCAAATCGAGCACGCCGATCACCAGCGTCAACACCGCCAGCACGGCGAAGAATGTCCGCCATCCGAATGCCAGCGTCAGCGGAATGCCAATCGCAAAGTCCGCCGTGATGGCGAGACTATAGGCGGCGAGAATGATGCCCATGATCGAGGCGCGGCGCGATTCCGGCCACCAGCCGACCATCAGTTTGATGTTTCCGGTCCAGACTGCGGCGTCAAAGAATCCGATGATGATGCGCAGCACCACAAGCTCGGCAAAGTTCTGGACAAACACCTGGATGCCCATGCCGATGCCGCTGCCGATCAGTCCGATAACAAGCATTCGGCGCGAGGTCATGGTTCGGCTGACCGGCGACCAGAAGAACATGCCAAGCCCGTAGGCGATGGCAAAAATGCCCTGGGCGAACCCCGCTTCCCAGGGCTGAAGCTTCAGGTCCCCCGAGACGAAGGTCAGCACCGCAGCGAATCCGTACCAATCCGCTGCCAGAAAGATTTCAGCGAGAACCGCGAGTACGATGATGCCCCACTGCCAGTTCTTGATACGCGACCGCTCCATTTCAGTAATTGTGGCCATGGACATGACTTTTCCTTTCGCTAAGAAGTCCACTCAAAGACCGTTCTGCGGCCTCACGTTTTTTGTCCCGGCGGCATGCGATTTTTGCGCACACCGCGCGATTTCCTGGTCAAAACAGTCCGAACGGCTCGCAGCCTCATGATTTCGGCGGCAGGAAGTTGACTTCGTGCTGCGCGGAAATGCGCACGACTTCGTTGGGATCAGTCAGGTTATGCAGCTTGTCGAACAAGGTGCGAAGCTTGCGCGCGGGCGCGACCCAGAACAGGCATTTCACCGGCGCCGTGGAATTGTTGAAAAGGCCGTGGGCGTGGTTCTTCGGCAACCGAATCAGATCGCCGGCAACGGCGCTTGCTTTTACGCCTTCAAGCTCCAGGTCGAGCGTACCTTCGATCATATAGATGAACTCGTCCTGGGTCGGATGAATGTGCGGCGGCACGAAACTTCCGGGCGGCAACAGCGCGTGCCAGCCCATCGAGGCTTCGGACTCTTCCTTGAGCGTGTAGGTCTGACCGAGAACATTCCAAACCGTGCCGTTGAACCCCTCGTTCGATCGGGTAACGCCGGCGGACAATTCAACCATTTGCTGATCCTCTGTTTGCGGCGACAGCTGCCTCATGCCGCCAAAAAATCGGTGACGAGTTCGGTCGCCAACGGTGTCTCTTCAAACACCAGATGTCCGGTTTTCGACACCAGCTTTAAGTGTCCGTCCGGAAGCAGATCCATCCATGCATCAGCCTGCGCCGTCGGGCGCATGCGGTCCGCAGTCCCCCAAACCAGCAGCGTGGGGACGGTGATCCGGTGCAGCCAGCGGGCGAGCTTCGGATTGCCCTGCGGATGATTGCGGACGAGTTGCGCATAAGCTCCAATCTCGCGGCCCAGGCGGGCGTCGAAGGCCGGGTCCGGCGCTTTGGGGAAATAGCGCAGCGCTGCCGTCACATCATTGGCCAGGTACGAAGGCAGTTCCTGCGGCGTGATCTCGGATAGTTCGGGGGCCCGGGCTTTGTCGACCACAAGCCCGGCGGGAGCCACGAGCACCAGCCGGCGCAATCGTTCCGGCTGACGGACGGCGAACTCGGCCGCCAGCCATCCGCCAAGGGATAAACCGCCGAGGTCGAATTTGGTCAGCCCGAGCCGATCAAACAGGTCCATGTAGTGAAGAACATAATCCTCGATGGAGTTGAGGGCGGCGTCACCTGAGTCCCCGAAGTTGGGGTTATAGGGAATGATGACCTTGCGCCGCGGTGCCCAAGCGCGCGCGAACTCGAAACCGGTGAACGTTCCGGTCCCGTGCAGAAATACAAATTCCGGTCCAGTGCCGATGGAATGAACGACCGTCTTGACGCCGTTGATGTTGTATTCGACACGGGTGAATCCGGTCATGTCGCCGGCGGCTTTCGCGCTCGCGTCACTCATTCCCGGGCTTTCCAGTCCGGCCCGCGCCGGCCGCGCTTGCCCTCATTCGACCACCCCGAAAACCGTCCATTGCGCATCAGGGCTCGGCAGCCCGAGGAGCGCGCGGCCGACTTCCTCGACGATCTGGTCGGCCATCAGAATGTGCTGCGTCCCCGAATGGATGTCGCGGTAGAACCGCTGCATGGTCGTGTTGCGGAGCGATGCGCCGCGCGCGGCGCGATGGGCGAACGTGCTCACGTCGGAAATCACATCGTGAACGTGCCGGAGCGAGAGCTTGATCATGGTCATTTGGTCGAGCGATGGACGCTCGCCGCGGCTGCAAGTCTCGGAGACGCCCCGCCAGGTTTGATAGACCAGCGCATGCGCCGCGCGGAACCGCCCCTCCGCTTGGGCGAACTGAAACTTGAAGCTCGCGCTGTCGCTCGACTTGCCGAAGGCATCCGTGCGCGCGACGACCACCTTGACGAGCTCGTCGAGAATCCGCCGGCCAACGCCGATTGCCCAGCTTGAATGGGCCCAAGCGCTCCACCCGGCTAGGCCGAGCATGCCCTGGATGCCGCCACGGCGCGGCGCGCCGATGTCGAAGTCGTACGTCCTAAAGCCCGGGACGAATAGCTCCGGCCCCTCGGCCAACTCATAGTCGAAGCTGCCGGTCGCTCGCAGACCGAGCACATCCCAGTTGCCGAGAAGCTTGATGGTCGAGCGGGGATGATGGGTAATAACGACCTTCGGCTGCCCGTTCGGCTGGATCAACATTTCCTTGCCCGACGGATCAGTCACGAAGCAGCCGGTGTGGATCCACTCCGCGTGAGTGATGGCGCTGCCATACGCCCAATGACCGCTGATCATGTAGCCGCCATCGACCGGCCGGGCAAAGCCGCGCGGCACGCCGTTGCCCGCAATAGTAATGTCGACACCATTACGGAAGACTTCGGCGATGCCCGGATCTTCGATGTAGATGGCCATCGTCATGCCTTCCATATTGTTGACGATGGTGCACCAGCCAGCCGAAGCGTGAGCGTAGGACAGGCGCTCAACAATCTGCATCGCGTCGAAGGGCGACAGTTCTGGCCCGCCTACCGCCTTCGGAAACAGCATGGTGTAGATGCCGGATTTACGAAGCGCATCGACGACGTCATCGGTCAGGTGCCCGATGCGCTCGGCCTCATCCGCCTGCTGTTCGATCACCGGCAGAAGCGCATCCACGCGGGCGTGAAACTCAGCGGCCGGTGTGTCAGCGCCTTTTTCCGCGCGTATCAAAGCCACGTTCGTCATTCAAATCCTCCAACCATCTCAGGGCGCGTTCGCGCGCGGAGATGATGCCCTGGAAGTCACATATTGCCGACGTGAGAACGATTTCGGCCCCGCTCCGAAGTAACGCAATTGCCGCCCACCGTTTCCCCCCACCTCGGGTCCCGATAGCGCCGCAAACCCGCTCGTCGGCAAATGCCCCATGCGTTGGACTGCGGGTCCCCCGTGTCCAAAGCACCCTGCCTTCCAGTCGATTTCGGGGTCGAATTGTCTGAACGCGCCGAATGCGTGGCAATCCCCTCTGAAGAGGGGGGAATCAAAAGAGAACGACTTTCGGTCGCTTAGAGCGCCAGCACTTGGCGAACGGCTGCCGGCCAGCCCGATAAATCGGCGCCATGTGTTGCGAACAGGGCAAGCGCCAGGCGATCGACGCCGAACGCTACGCACCCGGTGTGCACCACCGCATCGCCCGTATTGCGCAGGTTCCAGACTGTGCCGAAGTGGTCCTGGTGATAATTAAAACTCATGCACGCTGTCGGTTTCTCGACCGAGCGCACCGGGATCAGCAGCTCGAATTTCAGGGCCTGCTCGATCTGACTCATCGCCATGAGCTTGCCGCCGCGCCCAAAGAACGCGTCGCTGGCCTGCTCGATATGGCAAGGCAATTCCAGTTGCGCGGCGAAGTCCGGCGCCCAAGCCAACCAGCGTCGGCGGAAGGCGTCGACCTGCTCGGGTGTGCCAAGGCAGACATATTCGCGCATCCGGAACGACTGGAGCCGATCGAGGTCTTTCGACGGCTCGCGCCGGAAGCAGTCGGCCGCGACATCGAATTTCCAGCCGGCGGCCGGCACCTGGCCGCGGCTCGCGATCAACGGGTAAACCGGGTAACAGGCGGCGGGCGTAAGGACCAGATCGGCCGCCGCCAGATCGGTAGTCCAATCTTCGCCGCCTTCAAGGCGCTCGACCGTGCCCCTGATCTTTGCTTCGTCGCCATCAAGGCAGCACACGCAGCCGAGAAAGTGCGGAAAGCTCTTCAAGTAGCCCGACCGCTCCAGATGACGGCGGCTCATGACCGGCGGGAACCGCAAGACTTCGGTTCCGGGCTCACGGTGGCGTGAGATTAGTGCCGAGAGCCCGACGACTACGTCCTCGAAAATGCCCGTGCGCGTGTAGACTCCGTCGACATCAGATGGCAACAACAAAGTCTCAGTGATGGCATCGAGCGAACGAGCGGAGGGTTTCCGTTGTTTGAATTCCACGTTCACGGATTTCGTCTCACTTTCTGCCGCTGAAACTCTTCTTGCGTTTAGTCGCGGACGGACGTCGGCACGCCGGTCATGAGCGACGCCGTGCCAAGATTGGCGAGGATTCGATCATTATTGATCATGATCGGCGCTGACAGTACGTCGCGCAGGTGTCGGCCGAGACTGAATTCACCGTCGGTGCGGTATCCAGCGAGCCCGGACGCCTGCATCGCGCTCATGACGGTTGCCACGGCAAGCTCGGATGCGTTGACCTTGAGAAGGTTCATGGCGGTCTGAATGTCAAGGGATTGGAGCGCCATCGGATCGTCTGCGATCAGTTCGAAACGCCGCAGCGCACCGGCGATGAGGCTGCGCAATGCCTGCAGCGACGCGTTAGCGCGCGTGAGGTGCGTAGCACCTGGCGGCAGCACGCCGTCGGCTCGCTGTCGCGCCTTGCGAACGAACGCACGGGTGCGCCCGACCGCCGCCGCCGCAATACCGGCCCACGCGCTGCTCCACAGCAGATGCGCGACGGGCATCATGGTGCAGGCGTGAATTTCCTCGTAAGCCACGGGCAAGATCTGATCGCTTGCCGCCGCCGCAACGAACTTGAAGCCCGCGCTGCACGTGCCGCGCATGCCGAGCGCGTCCCAGCCGATCTGCTGTTCGAGCGTGTAGTCTTCTTTCAGGAAGACGACCAGGACCTGGTCCGCGCTCGCGGCATCGGCTGAGCGCCGGGCGGTGGTCACGATGGCATCTGCGGCCGCGCCGTAGGAGATGACGGTCGCGCGCCTTTCGAGTGAGATGCGTTCACCCTGCCGCTCGACTGGCGCTGTGCTGTTGCGAATGTCGCCGCCATTGTCGCCTTCGGTGGTCGAAGACGCGAGCAGCATTTGCTCGCCGCAGATACGGCGCATCAACAATTGATGCCAGGCGCTGCTGCGCCCGTGTCGCGTCACGCAAGCCACCTTGGTCTGGTGCATCGCATAGATCATGGCCGTCGAGGCACACGCGCGGCCGAGCGCGTAACAGACGTCGGCAACCTCGGCGGCGCTAGCGCCCTCGCCGCCGAATTCGCGGGGCACGGCGACGCCCAGCAGGCGATACTCCCGGGCAGCCGCGATCGCTTCCGCAGGAAACCGCGACTCGGAATCGACCGCGCTGGCATGCGCAGCCGCGATCGCCGCAACCTTCTCGGCGCGGGAAGCAAGGCCTTCGGTGTTGGTACGCATTGGGTCGCCGTTATTGAGCAAGCCGCGCACCTGGCTGCGCGAAGCGGGGATGCCCTGCAGCGTCGCTGTTCGCACCGTCATGGATGCGTTTGCCTCTATTCGAAACTTGACTTCGATCGCGATACTTAGACCACAGCTAATACAAATTTTTGAATTCGTTGCGGCAAACGTCTGAAATTGTCGTTGTTCTTTCTCATAAAGGTTACCAATCGCAAACCCTTCCGGTGTACTGATTTGCCATGCGGCTCGTATGCGGCGCATCTTAAGGAAAATTGCCGCATTGACCCGGCGAAATTGGGAGAGTGTTAACCGTGCTTGATCGCGCTGATATCCATTTGACCGATCGCGTGGCTCTGCTGGTCCGCGGTATTCTCGACAAGCGCGCCATCACCAGGCCGGTCAGTCGCGATGACGATCTGCGCGCCAGCGGTCTTTCCTCGTTGGATGTCGTCAACCTGATGCTCGCTGTCGAAGCCGAATTCGCAGTCAAAATTCCCGAGCGGGAGATGACGCCGGCGAACTTCCGCTCCATCGGGCGCATCGCCGCACTGGTCGCCGCCTGCCAAGAGTTGACGCTGACCTGACCGCGTCGTTCCGAAAGCCATTACCGCCGAACGCGCTATCCAGCGTTCTCGTGTCCTCCTCCTCGCAATGATCCTGCGGCGTTGCTAAAGTTGTCAGACCAGGCGGCGACCCAAATGGTCCAGGAGGGCGCATGGAATTCGGCATTCTTTTTACTTCGCATCCCAACACCGACGCCGAACCCTATCCGCACCGCGACGTCCACGCGCGGGTAACCGAGCAGATCCTGCGTGCCGACCAGCTCGGCTACGACTATGCCTGGGTCGCCGAACACCACTTCAGCAACGAATACGGCATCATGCCCGATGTGTTCGTCTATGCCGGCTATCTGGCGGCGCTGACCAAACGCATCAAGATCGGCACCGCGGTGGTGACGCTGCCGCTCGCTAATCCACTGAGAGTTGCGGAAAACACCGCCTTCGTCGACATTCTGAGCAACGGCCGTTTCGCCCTTGGTCTCGGCTCCGGCTACCGCAAGTACGAATTCGATGGCTTCGGCATCGACTTCGATGCGCGGCGGGACATTCAGGAGGAGGCGCTGCCGCTGTTGATGGACCTGTTCCATGGCAAGCGCGCCGAACATCACGGAAAATATTTCAATCTCAAGGTTGGCGACCCCTACGAATTATTTCCCCACGCGGTGCAAACTCCGCATCCTCCGATATTTCTCGCCGGCGCGACCGATCGCTCGATCGGGGTCGCGGCCCGCATGGGTTTTGGTCTGTTTCTTTCCAGCTGGACGCCATTTCCCGAGCTGGCACGTCAGAGCGCGACCTATCGTGCGCTGCCGCCGGAAACCCCGCAGCGGCTGCGCTCAAATCCGGCGCGCGGGCATGTGGATGTGGCCCGCTGGGTCTATGTCGCGGACACTGATGCTAAGGCCAAGCGCGAAAGCGAGCCGGGGATCATGCGCAATCTCGCGCATTTTGGCAGCGGCCACACGTCGGGATACCTTGGCACCGTCTCGCAGGATGTCGGCGCATCACCGCGGGACTACGATGCGCTTGCTCGCGATATCATCCTGCACGGCTCGCCCGCGACTGTCATCGCCAAGATCCAGGAGCTGCAGGCCATGGCTCACAACGCTTCGATCATGCTGCATTTCCCTCCGTGGTATGGCGCGGACAAGGCGCTCGCTTCGCTCGAACTGTTCGCCGCCGAAGTGATGCCGAAGTTCCGCGAACCGCAGCGCACGCAAAGGCGGGCGTAAATCGCGCCGTCGCGACCTCATCGCTGAGCCGGTCGGTTACCAGCATCGCGCCCGGATAGTGAGTGATGCAAGATTCCGGACGGGCGACTGCAATCGCCGCCCGCGGAGTTCAGCCACACGCCCAAAACACCGGGAGCTCATGTTCTCCCATCGGCACGGTTTCCCCATAACCTGTCCTCGCGGATCCGCGACAATTTAGCGTCGGGCGATACGATGTCCGCTGCGCCTGACGGCGCAAAATCGGTTGAAACCGCCTCCCGGATCGCGTTTGCTTACACCCTGGAACGTCATCGCACCTTGGGAGCGAGCGACCATGCGCCAGCACCTGCCTCATCCTGAGAATCGTCCGACGATTACTTTCGCCGCCTGGTTTCTTGGCCTCTTGGCACTGACAACGACAGGCGCCCGGGCAGAACAACCAGCGCCGGTCAAGATCGGCTTTGTGACCTTCCTCACGGGACCTGCTGCCGCATCGTTCGGCATACCGGACCACAACGCCGCCGAACTCCTGGTCGAAAGCCTCAATGCCGGGCAAGTACCAGCGCCTTATGCCCAGGTCGGGCTTGGCGGCGCCAAGATTGAAGCCAAATTCCTCGACGAAGCCGGCTCCGCCTCGGACGTCGTCACTCAATTCCGCAATCTCGCCGAACGCGATCACGTCGATGTGGTGGTCGGCTACGTGTCGTCGGGAAATTGCCTCGCGGTCACGCCGGTGGCCGAGGAACTTAAACAGCTCACCGTGCTCGATATCTGCGGCACGCCGCGCGTCTTTGAGGAAAAACCGCGCCACTATGTGTTCCGCGTCAACCCGCACGCCACCATGGACAATGTCTCGACGGCCAAATACGCGCTCGGCAAGTTCAAGGACGTTTCGGTCTATTCCGGCATCAATCAAAACTACGCATGGGGACAGGATTCGTGGCGCGATTTCCGGCTGGCGATGAAAGACCTCGATCCGAAAGCGACCGTTGACAAGGAGCTGTTCCCGAAGCTTTTCGCCGGCGAATACGGCGCCGAGATTTCCACGCTGCTGACCTCGAATGGGCAATTCATCCATTCGAGCTTCTACGACGGCGACCTCGAGGCATTCATCTATCAGGCTGCCGCCCGCGGCTTGCCGCAACGCATCCCGCTCGAACTGACGACCGGGGAGTCCTCGCTGTGGCGGCTCGGCGCCAAAGTTCCGGACGGCACCATCATCGGCGGGCGCGGACCGCACACTTTTTTCGCCCACGAGAGTGCGTTGAACACCTGGTTCCACAAGGCCTATGTTGATCGCTTTAAGGAGCAGCCGATCTATCCGGCCTACGACTTCGCACAGTCGCTGTTCGGCCTGAAAACCGCTTGGGAAAAGGCGCAAGCGAAAAAGGGCGGCGGGCGGCCGACAACTGAAGAGGTGATCGCAGCCTTCGAGGGGATTTCGTTTCCGACGCCGAGTACCACCGTACAAATGGCGCTCGGCAATGGCCACCAGGGCATCAGCGACACGGCGGTAGGAACCTACAAGTTTGACAAGGCGGAAGGTCGGCCCGAGATGGTGGATATCGTCCGCTACTCTGCTGCTTGTGTGAACCCGCCGGCAGAAGTCAATTCAATCGCCTGGCTCGAAGGCGGAATGAAGGGCGCGAAGTGTGACTGACGGATCGCCGGCCTTTGCCCGCGCGGCAGAGGTGGATCCGATCAGATGCTGACGGCCTTCGCCATCCTTACCGACGGGCTCGTCTACGCGGCCTATCTGTTTCTGATCGCCATAGGTTTGACGCTGATCTTCGGCGTCATGCGCATCCTCAACGTCACCCACGGCTCATTCTATGCGTTCGGCGCCTACGGCTCGGCGATTGCCGTTGGCATTTATTTTGATCGCGGCTTTCCGGCAGCGGGCGGATTTTTGCTAATGGTGCTGGTCGCCATGGTAATTGGGCTCGTGCTGGGCCTCATCCTCGAACGCGGTCTGCTGCGCCTGTTCTACGGGAAGGATGAAGTCATCGTCGTACTCGTTACCTACGCGGCCTTTCTCATCCTCGAGGACGTGATCAAGCTGATCTGGGGACCCAATTCTTATGCGCTTTATCAGCCGCTGGCGCTCGCCGGCACCATCGACGTCGGGTCGCTCGTTCTGTCCGGCTACGACATCGGCCTGATCGTTTTCGCCGGCCTGCTCGCGATCGGCGCGAGCTTCGCGCTCAAGCGCACCCGATGGGGTCACCTCTTGACGGTGGTCATCTTCGATCGCGAAATCGCGGCGGCATTGGGGATCAATGTGAGCGCCGTGTACACGGTCACCTTCGTCATCGGCGCCATGCTCGGGGCTCTTGGCGGTGCGGTGATGGCGCCAAAAATAGCGGTGACGCTCGGAATCGGCGTCGAAGTGATTGTGCTCGCGTTCGCGGTGGTGGCGATCGGCGGCATGGGCTCGATCGGTGGTGCGCTCCTCGGCGCGCTGATTGTCGGCGAATGCCGGGCCGCGGCTGTCCATCTGGTGCCGCAGATCGAGTTGTTCGTCATCTACGCGGTGATGGCACTCGTGCTGGTGTTCCGGCCGCAGGGTTTGTTCACGCGCATTGCGCCTCGAAAGATATGACGATGGTGTCCCGCCCGGTTCTGTTTGGCGCACTCGCTTTCATCATCGTCGCTGTGGCGGCACTGGCGCTGCCGTTCTGGCTCGTTTCGCTCACCACGCTTGCCTTCGCCAACGCGCTGGTCGTTCTTGGACTCATTATCCTCTGGCGCGCCGGCCTGGTCCCGTTCGGGCAGGCGTTGTTTTACGCAATCGGCGCCTACGCGGTGGCCCTGATCGATCGCTACGGCGGAATGCATGACGTCTTCGTGCTGATCCCGGCCGCCGCGGCGCTGTCGGCGTTCGCCGCCTTTCTCATCGGTTTCCTGCTGGCGCGATACCGCGAGATCTTCTTCGCCATGCTCAGCCTCGCCATCTCGATGATTCTCTATGGCGCGCTGGTCAAAACCGAAACGCTCGGCTCGACCGACGGATTTCACGTCGAAGCGCCGACCTACCTTGGCTACGCACCGCAAGGCGCGATGCACCTGTTGGCGTTGTTCTGGATGGTGCTGGCCTTTTCCGCCGCTTCGGCCTTGCTGGTGTTTCTTTATTTCCGCTCGGTCGCTGGAGCACTTGCCGTGCCGGTCCGCGACAGCGAAATTCGTCTGGAGTTCCTCGGGGTGTCGGTCAATCGGCTCATTCATCTCAACCTAGTGATCAGCGGGACGCTCGCCGGCATCGGTGGCGCCATCGCCGCGCTTTCGATCGAGCACGTCGATCCAAACATGGCCTACTGGACCACGTCCGGCGGCTTCGTATTCGTGACCATTCTCGCCGGCGCCGGATCCGTCGCTGCGGCCTTCGTCGGCTCGTTTGTCTTCGAATTCTTGAAGTCGATCGCCTACGACATTCTGCCCGGGACCTGGCAGATATTTCTGGGCGCCATGCTGCTCGTTACCATCTTGTTCCTGCCCAAAGGGCTGGGCTCGCTGTTCGGGCGCCTGCGCCAACGGCTGAGTCTCAAACCGGCGAACGTGTCCTCATGAGAGCGGCGTCGTGAGCGCGATCCTGAACGTTCGCGACCTGGAAAAGACATTCGGCTCGCTCGTCGCCGCGCACAACATCAACGTCGCGGTGCCGCCGTTGCAGACCGTCGGCATTATCGGGGCCAACGGCGCCGGCAAGACCACATTCGTCAATATGATCACCGGCCATTTGCGTCCGAGCAAAGGCTCGATCTGGTTTGAGGGCCGGGACATCACCGGCCGGCCATCGCGCGAGATCAACCGGCTCGGCATAGCCCGCTCTTTCCAGATGCCGCAGATATTCGCCTCGCTGACCGTCCTGGAAAACATCTGCGCGGCGACGGCGGTCGCGCACACCACGGGCGGATTGATCCATCAGGCGCTCACGCCTTTGCATTCCTCCGCCATTCTTGCGGACAGCGAGTCCGCGCTCGAACTTTTTCGGATCGCCGGCTATCGTCATGCGCTCGCCGCGACGCTGCCCCAAGGCGTCCGCAAACTCCTCGACATCGCCATGGCGATCGCAGGCGCGCCGCGGGTTGTGTTGCTCGATGAGCCGACGAGCGGCATTTCGATCGAAGAGAAATTCGATTTAATGGCGGTCGTCATGGCGGCATTGAAAGGACGCGGCATCACTGTGCTGTTCGTCGAGCACGACATGGATATCGTCGAGTGTTACGCCGATCGCGTGCTCGCATTCTACACGGCACCGTGATCGCCGACGGGCCGCCGGTCGAGACGCTGGAAAACCCGCGCATCCAGGAACTGATCAGCGGACCGAAGCTCAAATTAGCAGCGCAAAACGGCCGTCATGCTTAAAGTCGCCGACCTTGACGTTTCGATCGGTGCCGTTCCTATCATCCGGGCCGCATCGCTCGAACTCAAGGCAGGTGAGATGTGCGGACTTATCGGCCGCAACGGCGCCGGCAAAACCACCCTCCTACGCGCGCTGATGGGAGCGCTGCCGGCGAGCGGCACGGCTGAACTCGCCGCTATTGATCTGTTGCGGCTACCGGCGCAGGACCGGGTAACTCATGGCATCGGTTATATGCCCGAGGATCGCCGGCTGGTTGCCGAATTTACCGTGGAGCAGAACATTCGGGTGCCAAGCTGGGCGGCCAAGCTTTCAGGCGTTGAAGAGCGCCTCGGCTGGATCCTCAGCGTCATCCCCGAAGTCGAGCGCTTGCGCGGCAGACGCGCCCTCGAACTTTCAGGTGGCCAGCAAAAAATGGTGGCTCTTGCGCGCGCGTTGATGGCCGGGACGCGTATGCTGCTGCTGGACGAGCCGTTTGAGGGGCTCGCGCCCGCGCTAGCCCGGCGGCTTGGTGAGGTTTTGGCAAGCCTGAAAGCGCAGTCGATCTCGGTCCTGCTTTCGGAGTCAAACGAGGTCCATGTCGTCGACCTTTTGGCCCGCGCCTACCGCATCGAGCGCGGCATGGTGACCGAAGCGTAGCTTAAGCTTTAGCCGCCGAACGAATCCCCGCCGAGAAATGCCCTCAGCGCTGCGACGTCTTTTTGATCGCCTGAGAAGTCTTCGGCGATGCGCTGATAGAAATGCGCCGCCCCTTCATAAAGTTCGCGCGCCGCCGGATCATCGCCGACGAAGCCGGCGATTTCCTGCATTTCCGCAATCCATCGATAGGCTTTGGCCGGCATCATCGGCAATTGCTGCCGGAATTGCGCCAACATTTCCCTCTGGCTGAAGGACAGCTCCTCGAACAACGCTTTGGCGGAACCGGCGCGCACCGCCGCCAGCATCATCGCCGCGCCGATCGCCTGCGTTCCTTTGGTGATACCGGCGTAGGACATTTTCAGCGCCGAGGCCGCGCTCAGTGATCCCTCCAGCACGCGAACGTCGAGCCCGTACTGGCGCAACGTGGCAAAGCGCTGCGCGGCTTCGCCGGAGGCGTAGAAGCGGGGGCTGAAATCCGCACCTCTCGGCGGCGGCCCGATGATCCCGCAATCGACGAACTGGCAGCCGGTCGGCGCGATCGCGGTCGCTACGCGCTCGAGCGTTGCCGGATTGATCGCATTGCAATCGACATAGACCGGCTTGGCGTTGCTCGCCGTCAGTGCCGGCGCAAAACGGTGCGCCAACGATAACGCGTCGCCGGGCGGTAAAATAGAGAGCACAAAATCGACCGATGCGATCTCCTCGTCGCTTGCCGCGACCATGCCGGCTTCACTGGCGCGAGCGCCCGTCGATTGGCTGCGACCGGTGAGCGAGGTCAGGACTTTTAAGCCGCGGTCGGCGAGCCGCTTTCCCACCGCTGCGCCCATCGCGCCGGGGGCAATCAGTGCAATAACCGGAGTCATCATGTCCTCGCTTGCGGAAACGAGGACCCATCATAGCAATTTGGCTGATGGCGATGCTACCAGATGGAGGTTCACGCGGTTTCACGTGCCTTGATAGCGCCGCCACTCTGTAATCGCCGGCGCAGCGCCGGCACGCGACCGTCGGCGCCGGGCTGATAGACTACTGAAAAGCGGGCTGCGGCTTCGGCAAATACCTGCGCATCGGCCGCCTTCTTTACTTCAAAAGAATCGAAGCCGGCGCGAACCAGGAACTGGAACTGATCGCGCAACACGTCACCGATCGCGCGAAGCTCACCGCGATAACCGTAGCGCTCCCGCAGCAGCCGCGCCTGACTGTAAGCACGGCCGTCGCGGAACTTCGGAAACACCAGCCCGATCAGCGAGATATCCTTAAGCCATGGCTCGAGCTCCGCGACCCGGCAATCATTGGGCCAGAGCACGCCGACCGGTGCACCGCGCGCCACAAGTTCCGCTGCGTCGGAAATAAAACGCTGACCAGTCACGATGACCGGTACCCCTTCCGGTATTGGCGCATCATCGAGCACACGGACATAGCGGTCTTCGACGACCTGGCCGTTCTTAACGAGCCGCATAGACACGCTCCCTGAACGGTTCGACGCCGGTACGCTTGACCGTATCGATAAACAATTCATCCGGCCGTTGGCGCAGCTCGATGTAGGCCGCAGCTATATCCTCGACCACGTCGGCCACTTGCGCATACGGCACCGCGGGTCCGATCAGCGTGCCGAGCGTGGCATTCTCGTCGGCCTTGCCGCCGAGCGTGATCTGGTAAAATTCCTCGCCGTTCTTCTCGACACCAAGAATGCCGATGTGGCCGACATGGTGGTGACCGCAGGCATTGATGCAGCCGGAAATGTTGATGTGCAGCCGACCGAGATCGCGGGCGTGATCGGCATTACGAAACCGCCGCGTGATCTCCTGGGCGATCGGGATCGAGCGAGCGTTGGCAAGGCTGCAATAGTCAAGGCCAGGACAGGAGATGATGTCGGTAATCAGATTGACGTTCGGCGTAGCAACGCCGATCGCGTCGAGCGCGCGCCATAGCGCCGGCAGATCACGCTGGGCGACGTGGGGCAGCGCCAGGTTCTGTTCGTGGCCGACGCGAATTTCATCGAACGAGTAACGCTCGGCAAGGTCTGCGACGGCATCCATCTGTTCGGCGGTCAAGTCGCCGGGCGTGCCACCCTCCTGCTTCAACGAAAGCGTGACGATGGCATAGCCGGGCACCTTGTGATTGGCGACCGCATTGTTGACCCAGGCGTCAAAGCCGTGATCGGCGCGGCGCGCTGCGGCAAGTTCTGGCGGGTGGTCATCGAGTTGCGCGTAGACCGGATAGCGGAAGCGGGCGGCGATTTCGGCAAATCCCGCCGGATCGAGCGCGAGCGGGCCATCTTTGATGGCTTGCCATTCGGCGTCGACCTCTTTCGCAAAAGATTCGGCGCCAAGCTCATGCACCAGAATTTTGATGCGCGCCTTGTAGATATTGTCGCGCCGGCCGAATTCGTTGTAGGTGCGCAGCACCGCCTCGACGTAGCTCAGCATGTCGCGCTTATGCAGGAACGGCTTGATGGTCTTGGCGAGGAATGGCGTTCGGCCGAGGCCGCCGCCAACCATAACCTCAAAGCCGGTCTCGCCGGCGCCATTGCGATGCAAGCGCAGCGCCATATCATGAATGCGCAGCGCTGCGCGGTCGTTGGTCGAGGCGCCGACCGCGATCTTGAATTTGCGCGGCAGGAACGAAAACTCGGGATGCAGCGTGACATGCTGGCGGACCAGTTCCGCCCAGACCCGCGGATCCTCGATCTCGTCCGGCGCAGCACCGGCCCATTGGTCCGTGGTGAGATTGCGAACGCAATTGCCGCTCGTCTGCATGCCGTGCATGCCGACGCTGGCGAGTGCCGCCATGGCGTCGGGGAGTTCCTCGAGCTTGATCCAGTGGTATTGAATGTTCTGGCGAGTGGTGAAGTGGCCGTAACCACGATCGAAGCGCCGCGCCACATGCGCCAGCATGCGCATCTGCGTCGACGACAGCGTACCGTAGGGAATGGCAGTGCGCAGCATATAAGCGTGCAGCTGAAGATAAACCCCGTTCATCAGCCGCAGCGGCTTGAATTCATCCTCTGTCAACTCGCCGGACAGGCGGCGCGCGACTTGGTCGCGAAATTCCGCGACTCGTTCGGCGACCAAGGTCCGGTCGAAATCGTCGTAGACGTACATGACGCCTGAACTTTTATATTTGCGCGTGATCTTTTTGCGGGACTACGCTCACCAAGCCGCCAGCGGTTGGCAAGTCGATGGTTGGACCGCGGAGCCGAATACGCTCGCGCAGATTCCCGGGAAGCACTTCTCCGCCACCGGTGAGCTTGACCGGCGCGACATAAGGGCCGACCGCACGAAGATCGTCGGCCATTGCCGCTTTAACCAGCTCTTGCGCAACGGCAGCTTGTGTTGCCACAGCAGCAGCCGCTAAAGCCGTCGTCCACCCGCCTTCGGCGCTGCGGTAGATCACGGCACCATCGCCGACGCGATTGGCGGTGACCACCACCGGTCCAGTGATTTTGATTTTTTGCTCGAGGGGCGAAGTCATGGAAAGCTCCTGACAAAGGCCGATAGCCGCTAGGGCGCCCAACCAAAGAATGATTTTCTATATAAGAAGAATTTTGCCATGCAAATAGCAGAATATTCTGCTAGAATGGCGCAATCGGTAGGAGAAAAACGTCCTGAATGGCTGGCGAATTGTGAAACGTCCGTCTCCAGGCGCCGGGCCGCCGACGTTTCCCGCTAGTCCTGCGGACCCCCGAGCTAGCACGAGTGGCCGGTGGCAATCGTTGCGACTTTAGCGGCGTCTGCGGGTGGTCCCTGCCCGCGCCAGACCACGTGCATATCGGGCCGCAGTAAAATCAAATCGTAGCCATAAACGTCCCTTGCGACGCTATCAGGCACATCGAACACACTCACCGGTGCGCCACAGGCGCGGATGGCATCTTCAAGATCTCCGATATCCGCTGTCGAACCGCCGAGTTTCAGGATCGAGTAGCCATCCGGAATGCGATCCTGCATCGGCGTGCCGTCATCGAGCCACAAGTGCGGTAGCCGGGCTCCCGGCCATGTGGTCGGCCGGTAGTCGCGGAACAGATGCTCAGGACCGCCCGGCACGTTGCAGATAATCGGTGAGTCCACATAGCGATAGCCGAGCTCGGCGCCGATCATCTCGTTGCTTTTGCGCTGTTCGATGTCGGCGACGGCGCTTAAGTTCCGGCGTGTTTCCTCGCCGGCCGGCGAATCGTCACGAATGTTCGGGCGCCACATGGAACGCCACTTGCGGCGGCCGATTGTTGCGTAGCGCGATGCACCGACGTTGCGCTCGCCGATCTGACGGCGCTCGATTTCGTACGAACTGAGGAGGTTGGGGCCACCCCAGCCGTGCAGCGTCGCAGCGAGTTTCCACGAAAGATCGATGGCATCGCCGACGCCGGAGTTCATGCCCAACCCTCCCGTCGGGATCACCAGATGCACGGCGTCGCCGGCAAGAAAGACCCGGCCTTTGGCATAATGCTCGGCGAGCAAGAGGTTCTGCCGCCACGGAGCACAGGACAGGCGCTGGTATTTGATCGGAACGCCAATGGTTCGCTCGAACGCGACATCCATGTCGTGGTCGGTGCCGACGACGGAATGCAACGTCCAGTGTCTTGTAGAATCCTGCATGATCAGGAACGTGGCCTTGTCGTCAGCCACGTGATAGTGGCGGCCCTTACCGGGACCATTGCAAATCGGCAGTCGGTCAAACAGCTCGTCGCTGCGGTAGAGCGCCTGACGCAACTCCAGCAAATTGGCTTCACCAATCAATTCGATGCCAAGTTCCTTGCGCACCGAACTGGAGCCGCCGTCGCAACCAACCAGATAAGCGGCACGGACATCCTGCACGCTGCCGTCGCTGTTGCGCAGGCGCGCGGTCACGCCTCCGCTATCCTGCGCTAAGGATAAGAACTCGCAGCTGTAGCGGACCGTGACGGACGGAATGGTCCCGGCCACGGACTTTAGAAGCGGTTCGAGCGTGTATTGCGAGATGAGCTGATAAGGCTCGAGCGGCAGGCTGCCGTCGTTGATTGACCGCGTGCGAGCCTGCGCCTCCGCGACCGACGGGTAAGGCAGGTGCAGCAGCGGCGCTTTGTCGAGGCCCAGCACGATATAGACGTCCATCGGACAGTCGGAGCGCAACCCGGCGCCACGGATCTGCTGCGCCAAACCCATGCGTCGATAGATTTCCATGGAGCGCGCATTGACCCGCTCCATTTTTGGCAGAAACGCCGGGCGTTCCTTTTGCTCAACGACGATGCACCTGATGCCGCGCCGGCCCAGATCAATGGCGAGCGTAAGCCCGGTGGGTCCGGCGCCGACAATCAGAACGTCACTGTCCATCGCGCCTTCGTTCAAGCCTCCGGCGCCGGCCCACACCATCCGGGCAGATAACCCGCGGCGCTGCTTTTGGCCAATTGCAGGGCTTGCTCGATCGCTCGATCGAAGTTACGCACAATGATCTGACGTTTGACTTGCTGGCGCAAAAAATCCGCCCAAAGAAACTCGCTGTATGGCGTTGTATCCTTGGCGAAACCACCGGCGCGCCGCAATTCGCCGGCCAGCGAGCGGTACGGGTCGTCGACCATATCGGACAACTTCTTGGGAATGTCGCGATACTGACGACGGCGGCCTTCCGCATCGTAGGGATGCATCCAATTTCGATTATCCATCACCCTCCAGAACATGTCCCGATCCAGCGCGCTTAAATCGAACGTGACGGTCACGGCCAAGTCCTTGACTCCCTCCTCATGAAGAGCGCGCGCGAGGTGATGATGATCGACAACATAATGCCGGTCCTTCGGACCGAGAATAACCGGGATGATGTGCCGGCCGAGGAACTTTCCGCCCTTTGTTGTTCCGGTCTCGCGCCAGCGCTTGCGCTTGGCGTCGACTTCGCGCATGCCGACCGTGATCTGTGTCGGACGCAGATCCGCGATAGCGACCGTCGCCACCACCGGCTCGCGAACCCGATTCATCTCAATTGGTCGACGCGTTGACCGCGCCGCTCAATTTGTCAAACAGGCCGGCGATATCTTTGCGAATGGTCGCCAGTTTGGAGAACTGTTCTGTGAGGCTTGACACGCGATCCTCCAGTTCCCGTTTGGTCTCACTGAATTTCTTTACCCGTTCGGCGAGATCGCCATCCTCATCGTCCTCGATCTGCCTGATTTTGCTGAACAGCCGATCACGAATCTCGCGCAACTCGCCGATCAGGTGCACCACACCGTCCTCTGCTTCCAGCGGGGTGAGCCGCGATTGCAAATCGCCAAGCTTCGACTTGAGCTGCGCGAAGGTAACGGCCCGGCGCTCAATCTGGCCAAGGTGAGCCTGTGTGGCCTCGATGAATGTCCCAAGCTCGGCAACGCGGGCGTCTATGTCGGTCTCATCCCCCTCTTTCGCTTTTTCGGAAAGCATATCGAGCGCGCGATCGAAGTTGGCGAACAGGCCTTCAACGTCCTTACGCAGCGAACCGAGCCTGTTGAATTGCGTACTCAACTGTGAAACGCGCTCATCGAGCAGCTTCTTCTCATCGACCAATTTCTGAACGCGATCAGCGAGCGGCCCCTGCTGGGTCTGCTCGATGGCGCCGATTTCATCGGCAAGCTGATCGCGGCTGACGCTCAACTCCTTGAGGCGGCCGGCAACACCGTCCCCTGCAGCCAAATGCGGGGCAAGACGCCCGTGCAGCGCGGCGTACTCCTCTGCAAGGCCGGCAAGCGTTTTCGACGCGCGTTCGATGGCGTCGCAGCGATCGTGGCTTTGCCTGACGAACTCCGTCATTTTCTGCAAATTGACCTCGAGCGCAACCGCATCGTCCCCGGTCGCTATTTCGGCGAGCGTATGATCGATATCAATTTGCCTGCTGTCGAGTTCGGCGAAGAGTTGTTCGATCGAGCGCCGCTTTTCAAGAACCGGCGCAAGCCGCTTCTGCAAACCTTGCTGTTTGGTGCGGATCTCTTCGACACGAGAACTGAGGTCGCCGAGCTGATTGCGGCCCTTTTGCACCTGCGCCACGCGCTCGGCCTCGGTGAGCCGCTGGTTGAGCGCGTTCATCGCGTCTTCCGGATCGGTGCGGGCAAGATGCGACACCGCCGCTTCGGTTTCGACCTGCGACTTCAGCAACGTCTTGACGCCCTGCCGTACGCCGTCGAGCCGCAATTCAAGCGCTTGTGCCGCTTGGCGTTGCCGCAGCAGCGTTTCACCCAACCAGACCGCGGCGGGAATCAGCACGAGTGGGACGAGCACAACGATGATCCAGGCAATTTTGGCAAGGAGCGTCTGCGAGGCGAACGCCTCCACCACCACGCTCGCCTCATGCCCCTCGGCCAGAATCAAAAAGGCCAGCGCAAGCACAAACAACACGCTGCAAACGGCCGCAACATTGCGCACGGAAAAGTATGTCACCTGGGATACCTCGCTTGGTTGTTTGGTACGACAGGCGGCCGCCGCGCACAAGTGCAGCGGCTGCCAGAACCGGCGGGCCTTTTTCAGGCTGCCCCGGCTCGGGACTTTGCGCTATAATAAATACATGCGGGCAAAAGAAGCATAGCCCGTTATTGGATAACAGCGAGTTGACTGCGCTGTTGACGCTGGGGAGCCATGGCACACGCCTTCGCAAACCGCATAAGAAGCCCGCTGTGGCATGCCGGCACCGGGCTGTTCGTTATGCTCGCGACTGCGCTCCTGTGGACAAGCCCGTATCCGGCGCACAGCGCGGAAGCCGTTCCAGCGCCGTCCAATCAACCGGCAATCAAATCGAATGATTGTGAGCGTTCGGCATTCCGCGTCGTCGTTGATGTCGGCCATACCGTCGGGAAGCCCGGCGCCGACAGCTCCCGCGGCGTCACCGAGTACAGCTTCAATCTAAATCTGGCCAACGAAGTCATGCAGGCGCTGACCAAGGCCGGTTTCGAAAAGGCTGTTCGGCTCATCACCGCGGCCGCCCCAGTGCAAGGCTTGCTCGAGCGGGCCGAGCGCGCCAATCGCATGCGGGCCGATCTCTTGCTCTCAATCCATCACGATTCCGTGCCGGATAATCTGCTTGAGACATGGAACTATGAGGGACAACAAAGGTCCTTCAGCGACCGCTTCAAGGGTTACTCGCTGTTCATCTCCAAGGAGAACGCCAACCCCAAAGGCAGCCTCGAGTTCGGTCATTTCCTGGGCGAGGAGCTCGAAACCCGCGGTCTCCACTACACACCCCACTACACCTTGCCGCTGATGGGCCGCCGCCGCCATGAGTTGCTTGACGCGGAAGCTGGTGTTTACCGGTACGACCAGTTGGTGGTGCTGCGGAAAACCCTTATGTCGGCCGTGCTGATGGAGGCCGGATCCATCATTAACCGCGACGAGGAATTGGAATTGGCCAGCCCCGAACGCCGCGCGCTTACCAGCGCGGCTGTCGCCGCTGCCGTTGAGGATTTTTGTGCCACGCAGGCGCGGCCAAGCCACGACCAGCAAGCCAAACAGCCGCGCATACGCATGCTTGCGCATCGCCAAGCCGGAGCAATCGCGATTCGGTCGCGTGCTGACGTTCAGGCCGGCGAGAAATAATTCCGCGAGCCGGGAATAAATCGCATGACCGCCCGATCTCGTCCCTGAAAGCCAATTCGGCTCCAAGGAGAGAGACAATGCGGGAATCCGACCATGACGATGGGATCATCAGCAGGCGCAAGGCGCTCGAATGCATGACTTGGGTCGGTACCGGCGTGTTGTGGACTATTTCCGGAGGCGTCCCCCACTCGCTTGGTCTGATCGATAAGGCGGCGGCGCAAGAGCCGCGCGGCCTGACATTTCTGCAAATCAGCGACAGCCACGTCGGCTTTGACAAGCCCCCCAATCCCAACGCCAGCGGCACCCTTGAGGAAGCCGTCGGCCTGATCAACGCGATGCCGGTCAAGCCGGCCTTCATGATCCACACCGGCGACATCAGTCATCTGTCCAAAGTGTCCGAGTTCGACGACGCCGATCGCATCATCGCGCAGACCCGGCTCGACGTGCATTATGTGCCGGGCGAACATGACTTCCTCGACGAAGAGCAAAAGCTCTATCGCGAGTGTTATGGCCGCGGCACCAAGGGCGCCGGTTGGTACAGTTTCGACGCGGCCGGCGTGCACTTTATCGGTCTCGTCAACGTCGTCGATCTCAAGGCCGGCGGGCTCGGCAATCTTGGGCAAGAACAACTGGCATGGCTTGAAGCCGACGTGAAACGTCGCTCGGCTTCGATGCCGATCGTGGTCTTTGCCCACATACCGCTGTGGACCGTGTATCCGCAATGGGGTTGGGGCACCGAAGACGGCGGCCGCGCCCTTGAACTGCTCAAACGCTTCGGCTCGGTGACAGTCCTTAACGGCCATATTCACCAAATCATGCAGAAGGTCGAAGGCAACGTTATCTTCCACACCGCCCGCTCAACTGCGTTTCCGCAACCGGCCCCCGGCATTGCTCCTTCGCCCGGACCCATGAAAGTCGCCGACGACAAGCTCCGCACGCTCCTTGGCACCGCGAGTGTCACCTTCAAACAAGGCTCAGAACGACTCGCGATCGTCGACACGCCGTTGCAGAGCTGAGGAGCACACGACAATGGGAACCACAATGACGGCGGGCGCGCTGGGTGCGCTCGTTGGCGCCATGCTGGCCGGAGGCGTCCTCGTTGCGGATGCGCAGAACCAGACCAGCGCGGTCGCAATCGAAAACTTTACATTCCATCCGCAAGCCCTGACGGTGAAGGCCGGGACGACGGTTACCTGGACCAACAAGGACGACATCCCGCACGCGATCGCCGCCGTCGGCAAGCAGTTCAAATCGAAAGTGATGGACACCGACAACAGCTATTCATTCACCTTTACGACACCGGGCACCTACGCCTACTTCTGTTCTCTTCACCCGCACATGACCGGGACGATCGTGGTAGAAGCGGCAACCGGAGACGCCGGGCATTGATACTTCAATGGCCGCAGCATCTGTTGTTCACGTCATCGTGGGCAGGCACGGCAGTATGGCAGTTGACAGCGAAGGCGACAAAGCGCGGCGTTTTCGCGACGCCGCGCTGCCCTATCTCGACGATGTCTTCACGCTCGCACTCTACCTCATGCGTAACACGGCCGACGCGGAGGACGCGGCGCAGGAGTGCTATTTGCGGGCGTTACGCCATTTCGACAGCTATCGTGGTCCCGCCATGAAGCCGTGGTTGCTCACGATCCTGCGAAACGTCTGCAACGCCGAATTCGCCCGGCGCGGCAAACAGGAGACGCTTGCGGAATGTCCGGAGGACGGTGCCGCCACCGAACAGGCGCCGTTCTGGCAAGAGCCGCAAGCTTCTCCGGAAACAGCCATGTTGCAGCAACATGATGACGACACGATCCGGCATCTGGTCGACGCACTCCCGGCACAGTTTCGCGAGGTCATCGTGCTGCGTGAAATCAATGACCTGTCGTATCAGGAAATAGCGCAGGTCGCCGGCGTGCCGGTGGGAACGGTGATGTCGCGGCTGGCGCGCGCGCGTTCGATGCTGCGCTCGGCATGGAATGTTGCCGAAGGAGCAACGCCATGAACTGCGCCGAATGCGAAGTCCTGCTCCATGCCCTCATCGATCACGAACTCGATGCCGGCCACGCACGCGACGTCGAGGCGCACGTGACCTCCTGTTCGGCGTGTGCCGAGACGCTGCGAGCGTTCCGCGCGATGCGAACGGCTATGGCGCAAGCGACGCTAAAGGATGCGGCGTCCGGCGCGTTGCGCGCCCGCATCGAGGCGGCATTGCCGACGCCGTCAGCGCAGCTTATCGCGCCGCGTCAGTCCTTTCGAGCATCGCGGCGAAATTTCTTTGGCGGTTTTGCCGCGGGCGCGCTGCTGTCAGGCGCACTGGCGGCTAGCCTGGTGCTCAGTGTTTTCCACACCGATCAGGATCAGATAACTGGCGATGAGGCCGTGTCTGCGCATTTGCGCTCACTGCAGGCCGGGCATCTTACCGACGTCGAGACCAGCGAACAGCACACCGTCAAGCCCTGGTTCAACGGCAAGCTCGACGTAGCGCCGCCGGTGATCGATCTTACTGCGCAGGGCTTTACCCTCGTCGGCGGGCGCCTTGACGAACTCGGCGGTGAGACCGCGGCCGCGATCGTGTACCGCCGCCGCCAGCACATCATCAATTTGTTCGTGTCCCGGCGCCAGGGGGCGGAGCGCCGCGGTGAGATCAGCGAATCGCGGCACGGCTTCAACGTGCGGCATTGGGCCGAGGCCGGTCTCGACTTCTGGGTCGTCAGCGATATCAACGCCGGCGAACTCGACGAGTTTTGCCAGAAATTCAAGGCTGCCCTGCGTCTTCCAGGCGCCCCTTCCTGACTGGTTTCCGCGGCCGTTAGCGGGTAAACCAAGCCTTAGATCATGTTGAATACGCTGCTCTACCAGGGCATGCGGCAACCGGCTTGGCGCGGCAAAAGTTTTCCCAGTCATGGATCAGCGTACCGACAGCGAACGTCGCCAGGACACCGCGCCCAATCGCGAAGCGCGACCGGCGATCAGTCAGGCGCCCCAGCCGCAGGCTTGGGTCGATCGCATGCGCAAAAGACGCCGCACGGTCCTCGTCGTAACCGCCCTCATCATCGCCGCCATCGTCGCCGTTGTGGTCTGGTGGGTCAACACCAGCGGCTATGAAAGCACCGACGATGCTTTTATTGATGCCCGCACAGTATCAATCAGTTCGCAAATCAACGCCGCCATAGTCGACGTGCCGGTGACCGACAATCAATTGGTCGATGCGGGCGCGGTGTTGGTCCGCCTCGATGACCGCGATTACAAGGCTCAACTCGACCAGGCTCACGCGCAGGTCGATCAGTCGACCGCCAGTATTGCCAACATCGACGCCCAAATCGCCGCGCAACAGGCGCGCATCGAAGAAGCCGACAAGCAAGCCACCCAAGCCCAGGCCTCCCTCACCTTCGCGCAGCAACAAAACAAGCGCTACCAGACGCTGGTCGGGAATGGCGCAGCGACGGTCGAACAGGCCCAGCAATACGCGTCGGGCCTCCTGCAAGCCGAAGCGACATACGCCGCTGCCCAGGCCAACGCGGTCGCCACTACGAAGCAACTTCCGGTGCTCAGGGCACAGCGCACATTGTATGAGGCACAGTTGGAGCAAACGCGCGCTGCGCAAGAACAAGCGGAAACCAATCTATCGCGCACCCTCATCACCGCACCGGTCGCCGGACGGGTCGCGAGGCTGACCGCCGCCAAGGGCAACTACGCCGCCGTCGGCCAGGCGCTGATCATGTTCGTGCCGCGCGACGTGTGGGTGACGGCGAATTTCAAAGAGACGCAACTGGTAACGCTACGGCCGGGCCAACCAGTCGACATCAGGATCGACGCCTATCCGGACCGTACGTTCAAGGGTCATGTCGACAGCATCCAGGCCGGCAGTGGCACGGCTTTCAGTTTACTGCCATCTGAGAATGCGACCGGGAATTACGTCAAGATCGTTCAGCGCGTGCCTGTCAAAATCGTATTTAACGAGCGGCCCGATGTGCTGTTGGGACCCGGCATGTCGGTCGTGCCGACCGTCACGACGAAATGAGTGATCAGAGTCAATCCTCGGGCCGCGAAAGCCGCTCGGCGGCGGGCGATCGCAGTCCCTGGCTGATCGCCATCGTGCTCTCCATCGCCACCTTCATGGTCGTGCTCGACACCGCGATCGCCAACGTCGCGTTGCGTTATATCGCCGGCAGTCTGGCCGTCAGCGTCGACGAAAGCACCTGGGTCGTCACGACCTATCTGATCGCCAACGCGGTCGTACTGCCCGTAAGCGGCTGGTTATCGAACGTGGTCGGCCGCAAACAATTCTACATGATCTGCGTCGCCCTATTCACGATCGCCTCGCTGTTGTGCGGACTAGCGTCCAGCCTCAACGCGCTCATTGTGTTTCGTATCCTGCAGGGCCTCGGCGGCGGCGGCATGCCGACCAGTGAGCAGGCTATGCTTGCGGATACGTTCTCACTGCGACAACGCCCTCAGGCATTTGCAATTTATGGCATTGCCGTCATCGTAGCGCCGACCGTGGGACCCACTATCGGCGGCTGGATCACCGATAATTATTCGTGGCATTGGATTTTCTTTATCAACGTGCCGTTCGGCATCGTTTCACTGATCCTCGTGCAATGGCTGGTCGTCGAACCGGACGTGCTCGAGCGCGAACGTGCGCAGCGTCTCGCCGGCGGCCTGAAAATCGATTGGGTCGGATTCGCGCTGATTACACTGACATTCGGCAGCCTCGAATTCGTGCTCGACCGCGGGCAGATCGACGACTGGTTTCATTCGACGATGATCGTCACCTTTGCGACCATCGCCGCGTGCTCATTCATATTCCTCGTCCCCTGGGAGCTGATGCGCGACGACCCGATCGTGGATTTGCGCTTATTGCTGCGGCGCCAGTTCGGCATGGCGTTTATCGTCATGTTCGCGGTCGGCGCCATCCTGTTCGGCTCGAACCAGATCACGCCACAGCTGATGCAGACGAACTTTCCTTACACGGCGATGCTGTCCGGGCTTGCCATGATGCCGGGCGGTGTGGCGATGCTGCTGTTGATGCCGATTATGGGGCAGCTGATCCCGCGGATGGAGCCGAAATACTGGATTGCCATCGGCTTCACCATCATCGCGGTGGCAATGTGGTACTCGACGTCGCTGGTCCCTGACGCAAGTTTCAGCTATTTCGCGACCGTGCGCGTGTTTCAGACGGTCGGAATGCCGTTCTTGTTCATACCGATCAATTCGGTCGCCTATACGGGCCTGCCGGCGCAGAAAACCAATGAGGGCTCGGCGCTCATCAACGTCGCCCGCAATCTTGGCGGCAGCATCGGGGTCTCGCTCGCCAATACCGAGCTGGTGCAACGCTCGCAATTCCATCAATCGCAACTCGTCGAGAACTTGATTCCATCTTCGCCCGGATTTCAATCGACGCTGCACGGCATGACCGCGTATTTTGCACAGAGCGGATCGCCCGCCAATGCGCAGGGCCGGGCGTTGGGCTACATCGCCCAGCTGGTCAATGATCAGGCCGGGCTCATGGCTTACATCGACATCTTTTACAGCTGGTCGATTTTCGCCATCGTGCTCGTCCCGCTCGTGCTGTTACTGATTCGCCGGATAGGGCCGGCGGCCGGCCAAGCGACGGCAGGACACTGATCATCCCTTGGCGGATGATCCCAGCCTGAGTCGTGGGCACGCCGATGAAAAACGCGCCCAACGCAAAGCAATCGGTGTCGGCGTCCGCTCGGCACACGGCAGCGGCAAACACCGACCTAAAGGCCACGCGGTGCCGGCAAGCCGCAAAGTCTTAATTGCGACATGCTCCTGCGCTGGAATGCCATTTGTTCAGTTGGCGCGGCACCATTCTTGCTTGAAGTCGTTAGCGGAGGGGTAGTGGGGGGCTGTCATGAAGCAGCCCGGAATGACACTGCCGGGAAGAAAGGAGTCGCCTATGTGTGACTTTAGCCTCCAGAGCGTGCGGTCGCGACCCGCAAAAGTCGGCGATAAGCTTGTGACGCGTGACTTCGGTACCGGTACACGCGGCTTTGCTGCCTCCGACGATGCTGGCATGGCCGTGTGCTTGCTGCCAGGAACCGAGCTGGCTTTCGCCGGTGAAGTTGCCTGCCTGCCAGCCGGTCTGCTCGGCTGGAAGACCAAGACGATCAATCATCAGACCGCCATCTTTCGCCAGGTCAACAAGGAGAAGTTGGCCGCACATCACGACGCGCTCGAGTTTCCCGATGGGCGCACCGTGCTGTTGACGCTTCTGTGCGAAGGCCAGGCGGCAACGGTATTGCAACTGCCGGCTCAGCCGAAGACTGAGGCCGAAGCGCGCGAACAAGAACGCGTTGGCTTCATCGGCTGAGGTGTGCGTCGCTGGCGCCGCCGCCAGCTGTTGAGAACCGCAAGTGAGAAAGCCGGCCGCCTCCCTCCGGCGGCCGGTGCTTCGTTTTGAACATGAGCGATGTTATGCGCCGCCGCCCGGGACAAAGCAGCGAATGTAAACTGTCCCATTGTACATCGTGTACCAGACGACGGCGTCCCCGGTCGGATTACCCTCGTCGCTTACCACGGCATCTGGCGGCACCACCATCCATTCGCCGTTAATCGGCACCCAATATTTGTTCTCGCGCATATCGTAGTCGGTGGCGTGGCCATCGGCGATGTCGCAGCAGGGTGTCCCGGCGTGAGATTTCACACCTTTAAACCAGGCGCGAAACTTCAGGGGGGACGTTACCAAACTGACCATTGTCATGCGCCAGGGCGGGGTACAGGTGACAAGGGCGACCAACGCAATTCGCAAGCCCATTAGGCTCTCCCGAACAATTGAGCCGCGCCGATCGCACCGCATTAGGCGCGCGGACCGCTGTTTGGTCGCAATTGCTTCACTTGCAATCAACGTCGGTGCGTCATGCGGCCTTTTGCCGTCCGACCTGCCCGCCGCGGAGAAACGCAAATCCCCTGCAATCGTTCCGCCTCTGGCGCGCAGAAGCGCCGATAAAATAACGCCGCCCTGCCAATCGAATTTGCAGTCCCTCGGCGCCTTGCGCGCCACGAAATCCTTCGCCAAGACGTTTAGTGACGGATTTCAGCCGATTGTAACTTTTGATGACCGAAGATCTCGCCCCCACCAAAACCAAAGCACCAATCCCTGCGACCGGCGGTACGGCGGAACCTTCGCTGCGGCCGCTATTCCTGACGATTTTTCCCTCGATCATGCTGCCGATGTTCCTGGCGGTCGCGGACCAGACCATCGTTGCCACCGCGCTTCCCGTCATCGCCGCGGATTTCGGCGCGGTCGAACGGGTTTCCTGGGTGGTGGTGTCGTATCTGATCGCCAACACGATTGCCGCGCCAGTCTATGGTCGCCTCGGTGACTCTTTCGGTCGCCGAAACTTGATACTCATCGCGCTTGCCATCTTCATGATTGGGTCGGTTTGCTGTGCACTCGCACCAAACATCGAATTGCTAACCGCCGCACGCGTCCTGCAGGGCTTTGGCGGCGGCGGGTTGATGACCTTGTCGCAAGCGCTGGTCGGCGAAGCCGTTCCGCCGCGCGAACGGGGACGTTATCAGGGCTACCTGGCGGGGGTCGCAGTCAGTTCTAACACGTTCGGACCGGTCGCCGGCGGTTATCTTACCCAGGCTTTCGGCTGGCGGTCGATTTTCCTCGTCAATGTGCCGCTGGGACTTGTCGCCGGGCTGCTCGTGCTGCGCCTTGCCACTCAACCGGGCGACCGCCGGCGGACAACATTCGATGCTCCGGGTTTGTTGCTCTTTATCATGTTCGTCGGTCCGGTCATTCTGGCGCTCGAACAAGTGCAACGCATGGAAGCGAGCGCATTGCCGATGATCGCTGGTCTGGCAGCGTTGGGATTAGCTTCGCTGGCCGCGCTGGTTTGGCAGGAAACACACTCAAATTCACCGCTTATTCCGCCTGCCTTGTTCAGGGAACCGTCAGTCTGGCGCAGCGACGGCCTGGCCGCCTGCCATGGCGCCGCGCTGGTCTCGCTGATTACCTTCTTGCCGATTTACCTGCGCGCCGTGCGCGGGACGGCGCCGGCCGAGACCGGTCTTTTGTTGTTGCCACTGACATTCGGCATCGGCATCGGCTCGCTGGTTGCTGGACAATTGATCACAAGAACCGGCCGCACCGCAATATTTCCGTCCCTCGGATTGTCGGCGGCGACGGCCGGCTTGTCGTTTCTCGCCTTCTGGGTTCCGCATCTGAGCCTCTCGCAACTGCCCTGGGTGTTCGGTGTCACGGCGCTGTTTATGGGAACAGTAATGGGCGTTGTGCAGGTGACGGTGCAGGCCGTGGCCGGGCAACGGATGCTCGGCGCCGGTGCAGCGATGGTGCAATTTTCGCGCTCGGTCGGCGCCGCCTTTGGCACAGCGACCGTTGCCGCTGTTTTGTTCTCGGTGCTCGCGACAAGTGACCGTGAGACAGCCGGTCTCCTCGGCGCCATCATTGACCGCGGACCAGACGCCATCGCGACGCTGGCGCCGGTCCGCCAAGCGATCATCCAAACCGAGATCGGCGAGGCCTTCCGCGCCGCCTTTTTGACAGTGGCGTCTTTCACCGGGATTGGCGCATTGCTCGCCTGGTCGATGCCGCTACGGCGCGTCTAGTTAAGTGGGCCCAATCGCCCGCGCCATGCGCAGTGCCTCGGTGATCTCCTAAGGTTCTGCAGCGATGAAATGGGTGACCTTGGGCTCACCGTGGAGGTGGAATCGCTCGACCGCATTCTGCACCACGCGGTCCGCTTTAGTGACCCGCTCATGCTGGCGCAAATGCTCCATCCACGATTCGACAAGAAATGTTTCGAGGATGCGCCCCGCTTCCGCAGCATCCTCAAATACGCCCCAGGCAAAAGCCCCGTCGCGCCGGCGGCTATGCTCGAGCTTGCCAATGGCTTCGAGGAATGCTTCGCGGTCATTGGGGTCGATGTGATACTCGACCGTCACCAGAACCGGTCCCCGATCGCGGGCAATATTTTGTGCAGTGATTGGCGCCGGCCAATGCATGGACGGCGAGAGATCGAGGCCGGCGCCGGTTTGCAGCTTCCAGCGCCAAGTCAAAGGAATCGCCGCGATCGCGCCGGCCGCGGCGAGGAAATGCGCATCCGGCAATCCGACCCATACGGCGATCTCACCCCACGCCGCACTGCCAAGCGTCAGACAACCGAAAAACACCGTCGTGTACACGGCGAGACCGCGACCGCGAACCCAGTCTGGTAACGCGACTTGTGCGGACACGCTCAGCGTTGCCAGCACCGCTATCCAGGACGTTCCGGCAATGATGCTGGCGACGAGCGCAAGCAACGGCTCACGGGCTACGCCATAAAGCACCATCGCCAGTGCCTGCCCCAGGGCTCCAACCGCCATCAGCCGATCAGGACCGAGTTTCGATTTCAGCCACGGCAGCACAAATGCGCCGCCGACCGCACCTACGCCGATGACACCAAGGAGCACGCCATAAAGGCCCGGACCGCCGGCGATCTGGCTGCGGGCGACCAGCGGCAGCAGCGCCCAATAGGCGCTGGCGAACAGAAAGAAGCCGGTCGCCCGCACCAGTGTGCCGCGAAGATGCGAATTGTGTCGTGCGTAGCGAAGGCCCGTCCAGATCGCGCGCCCAAAGCGCTCCGCCGGCAACAGCGTGTGCGGCTTCTTTGGCTCATGCCACCATAGCAACGCCCCGACGATGCCGAGATTTGAAATGGCGTTAAGCCAGAACGGCGCAACAATTCCGACGCTGGAAATCGCCATGCCGCCGATGCCAGGACCGATTGCGCGCGAGATGTTTACGCCGACGCTGTTGACTGCAATCCCGGCCGGCAAATCATCCTTGGGAACGAGCAACGGCACAACGGCCTGCCAGGCCGGCACGGTCAATGCGCCGGCTGCACCGACCAGAAAAGTGAACAGCAGCAGATTACCGGACGTGGCCAGGCCAAATCCGACTATCGCTGCATAGACCGCCGAAACGGCTGTCGTCAGTGATTCCACGACCAGCAGATATTTGCGCTTGTCGAAAATATCGGCGAGTGCGCCTGCCGGCATGGCGAGCAGGCAAATCGGCAGGTTGCTCGCGGCCTGCACCAGCGCGACGACCAACGGATCAGGATTGAGGCTGGTCATGAGCCAGCCGGATGCTGCGCTGTACATCCAGCCGCCGATGTTCGAAACCAGCGTGGCCGTCCATATGACCGCGAAGGCCCTGTGGCGAAACGGCGCCGCAAACGATACCGCCTTGCCCGTGGTCGCGCCGGTCGTAGGGGTCATCACTGTCTCCGGCAACGCAACTGGCAGCTATATTTATTCACCCGCAGCGCAGAAGAAACAGTGTTTCTCCCCAAAAGAAATTCACCCACGCGGAGGAACATTGAGATCGGGGGCGCGAACGGGCCAATCACCATGCACGACTAAGCAGAATTCGGGTGGGTGATAGACGGGACTGGCGTTATTTTGGGCTAACAGAGCCGAAAAAAAACAGAAGGTGGTTGCGACATGACCATCAGCATGCTGTCCAAGGCAGAACGCGAATGTTCAGAGCCCGCCGAGGTTCGGATTGAAAGATACGATTGGAACCAGATCGGCTCTGATCTGCGCGCTTTCGGCGCCGCCGTCCTCGGCAAATTACTGATGCCTGACGAATGCCAGCATATCACCGCGCTGTACCCATGCGGGAAATACTTCCGCAGCCATATCCATATGGTGCGGCACGGGTTCGGCAGGGGCGAGTACCGTTATTTTAAATATCCATTGCCAAGTCTCGTCGCCGATCTGCGAGCGGCGCTCTATGCGCGTGTGGCAACGTTCGCCAACGAATGGAACGCGCGCATGAATATCGCCACCCGGTATCCGAAAGAGCATTCCGAGTACCTGAGGATATGCCACCGCGCGGGACAGACGCGCCCGACGCCGCTGCTTCTGCAATACGGACCAGGTGACTACAATTGTCTGCACCAGGATTTGTACGGCGATCTTGCCTTCCCTCTGCAAGTCACGCTTCTACTGTCTGAGCCGAACCGGGATTTTACGGGGGGAGAATTTGTCCTGACCGAGCAACGGCCGAGGATGCAGAGCCGCGCTGAGGTGGTACCGCTGCGGCAGGGCGACGCCGTCCTGTTCGCCGTTCACAACCGCCCGGTGCGAGGCACGAAGGGCGATTATCGCGTCAATCTGCGTCACGGCGTCAGCCGCGTTCGTTCCGGACAACGTCATACGCTCGGCATCATCTTCCATGATGCAAAGTAGACTCGCACTTGCGTGCGCCGACGCCCTCACGTCGGCGCTCGGTGTGCGAGCCAGCAGCTGGCCTCGGCGGCGGCGAACAAGTCCGCCAGCGCCGCGTTGACTGCGGCCGGTTCCTCGCTGGTGACGGTGTGACCCGAGCGCGGGATGACCAGGAGACCCGCTGTCGGCACGGTGCGTTTGAGAAAGACGCTGCCGTCGAGGCAGGTGTCGTCCTCGTCGCCGACGATAGCCAAAAGCGGCACAGAAAATCGTTTCAGGTCGGCCTCAAGGTCCCAAAGCGTCGGCCGTCGCGCCTGCAGCATTGACATGGTCAGCGCGTGCCCTTGTGCGGAGTGCTCCGAGAGCATGCGGGCAAATTCTGCGTAGCCGCGCGGATCCTTGTGCTTCTGAGTGAGACGCGTCGGATTGTCGGCGTAAAGCGCCGCGGCGGCGGCCATGCCTTTGTCCAAAAACATCTGAGCGGTCTCGGTCGCCTGCTTGCGCATCGCTGCGCGGGTGGCGGGATCGGCAACCGACCCCCAGCCGCAACCGGCCGCGGTCACCGAGATGCAGCGCTCCGGGTGACGCATGCCGATATGGAGCGCGGTATAAGCGCCCATGGAGTGACCGACGATGTGCGCCTTTGCAATGCCGAGCGCATCCATAATCGCAATGACGTCGCCGCGAACGATATCCTGTCCGTAACGCGCCGGATCGCTCGGCACATCGGAAGGCGGATAGCCGCGCGCGGAAAAGGTCACGCAGCGGTGCGAGCGGGAAAAACACCGCATCTGCGGCTCCCATGTCCGATAGTCACCAGCGAACTCATGGATGAAAACGACGGGGGTGCCGATCCCGGCCTCCTCGTAATAGAGCTTGGTGCCGTCGGTACTCGTGATCGTGGGCATCGGTCGCCTCGACTGTTGTTATGCCGCTTGCGGGAGTGCTTCGATCTCGCGCAGCTGCGTGGCCGGCTGTGGCAAAAGATTGTCGGTGATATCGTAGCCGACGACGCGGATTATTCCGCGGGCCGGACTCATCGCAACGGCTAGTCTTGTGTAAGGGTTGAGCACCGGCTCGCGCACCCAGCCGAAATAGTTCTCGGACAACGAACCGCTCCAGTCCGCTAATGCTTCGCGCCGGGCCCGGCTGAACCCAGCCGCCTCGTCGAACGAGCACACCAAAAAGCGCCGCGTGCCACTGCGGCCTTCCCAGCCCGATCGGCGCGGCACCCAATCGTTGGCGGCACAGGTATCTTCCTCTCGGCTGACAAAATCGGTTTCCGTGCGTTCAATCACGCAGCGCTCGTGCGCCGCACAGCCCGCGAGCGTATAGATCACCGGACGCGCGACCGGCGTTGTTTCGAGGAAACGCCGTGCCGCGGCAAAATCATCGCAAATCTCGAATGCCCAGCGCAAAAGTTGGTCCGGCGGCATCCGCCCGGTGCCAGCCGCCGCCCGGAAAATACTGGCAGCGTAGTCGGCGGGGCGGAGCCAGCGATGTCGCGTATGGCGCCACATCGGCGCTTGATTAAGGGCGGCGGCGAAACGCCGTGGCGCCATTGCCGTGAGGGCACTAACATAGCCGGGCCACGTGACGCTGAAAAAGTCGCCGTGATCGCCTCGCATGCGCGCGATTTCGGTGTGGCGCCCGAGCCCGCGAAACGGCCAATCCAGTGTGCGCAGCAGCCAGGGCACGCCATCCTGTTGATCTGCCCGTGCCGTGCATCCCCATTGATAAGAGGCGTTCAGCAACCACACGCCGGAAAGCTCAAGCGCTGCGGCGATCTCCGCGATCTCCGCAAAGTACGGCGAGCGCGAACGCTTGAGCGAACGACGCGAAAGCAAATCGAGCGCCGGGACCAGAGGCAGGGCAGCAGGTGGAAAAAATCGCAGACAGGCATCGCGCAGCGCGTACGCTCCCGCCGCACTCCGCCGCGCATGATCCGGTGGACCGCCTTGCCGGATATCGACAACGGGAATTGCCGGCAGCGCCTCGCTCATGTCAAAACCTGCCCGCCATTCTTTGGCTCGTTTCTGCCCCGTGCCCATGTCGCCAGCAAGTCAACTCGTCAAGCTCATTGGCGGCGAACGAATGAAAAGTGCATTGCATTTATGCTGGCATCATATGATTAAGAGGCCCTACAGCGGGAGGCAGTCATAGCAGCCCGACTCGTCGTTCGCCGCGCTATTCTGATTGCAGCCGCGCTGGCCGCGCTGCCGACAGGGCGTTCTCTCGCTGGACCACCGTTTCAGACCGATGACCCGGAGCCGGTCCCCTATCGGCATTTCGAGTTCTACACGCTGTCGACCGGTACGGCGGTGCACAGTGACACCCAGGGCGAGGGTCCGGCCTGGGAATTCAATTACGGTGTGGTCCCAAACGGGCAGGTTCATATTATAGCGCCGCTGGTTTTCGACAGCCCGGCCGGCGCCGCGTCGCACTTTGGGTATGGCGACACCGAGCTCGGCTTTAAATATCGCTTCATCGACGAAGACAAGGATGGCTCGCGCCCCATGGTCGGCGCTTATCCGCTGATCGAGCTGCCAACCGGGAACGAAAGCTTCGGTCTCGGCGCCGGCTATACCCGAGCCTATTTTCCAATTTGGATCCAGAAAAGCTTCGGCGATTGGACGAGCTATGGCGGCGGCGGCTACTGGATCTATCACGGCGGTGCTACAGTTAATCGCGACTATTGGTATGTCGGTTGCCTGCTGCAACGGCAGGTCACGAAGCAATTGGCGATCGGCGGCGAAATTTTTCACCAGACCGCCACACTTGCGTTCGGTGCGACCGACAGCGCCGCCACTAGGCCCACCACGGGATTCAACATCGGCGCAATCTACGATTTCAACGAGCACAATCACCTGCTCGCATCGGTTGGCGCAGGCTTGCAGAATGCGTCAACGACCAATGTGTTCTCGTGGTACATCGGATATCAAATCACTGGTCCATAAGGTCGGCAAAACTGCTTGCGCGTGCCGCCTCGTGGACCCACCTATTATTAATCGTATCGTCTCCCCAACCTCAGTCGTGAAAGTTGCGAACAATGAATGAAGGCATTCCCAAACGCTCACTCGGTTCATCGGGTATCGAAGTGTCGGCCATCGGCCTTGGCTGCATGTCACTTTCCGGCGTTTACGGCACCAGCAACGACGACGAGGGCATCGCAGTCATTCACGAGGCGCTCGATCGCGGCATTACCCTCCTCGACACCTCCGACATGTACGGCTTCGGTCACAATGAAGAACTCGTCGGCAACGCGATCAAGGGACGGCGCTCTGGAGTTGTGCTGGCAACAAAGTTTGGCAACCTTGGCGGCCGCGGCGGCAAGATCGCCGATGGCCGGCCCGAATATGTGGTGAGCGCGTGCGAGGCGAGCCTCAAGCGTTTAGGCGTGGATGTTATCGATCTCTACTATCAGCATCGGATCGATCCGACCGTACCTATCGAGGATACGGTCGGCGCCATGTCGCGACTGGTCGCGGAAGGTAAAGTCCGCGCGCTCGGGCTAAGCGAAGCCAAGCCAGCGACCATTCGCCGGGCGCACGCGGTTCACAACATAGCCGCCGTTCAAAACGAGTTCTCGCTCTTGTATCGGACCGAAGCCGAAGAGACGCTGCGCACGACGCGGGAACTCAACATCGGCTTTGTCGCATATTCACCGCTTGGCCGCGGCTTGTTGACCGGAGCGGTCGAAAACACCGACAGCCTGGCCGAGACCGATGCGCGTCGCCGCCACCCGCGATTTGCGGCGGACAACCTCGGTCACAACATGGCGCTGGTCCGGCGCATCGAACAACTCGCACGCGCGAAGCATTGCACGCCGGGTCAGTTGGCGCTCGCCTGGTTGCTCGCGCAGGGCGACGACATCGTGCCGATCCCGGGCACCAAGCGAAAGGAGCGGCTGCTCGAAAACATCGGTGCGCTTGCGGTTGACTTGACCGACGATGATCTCGCACAAGTCTCTGATGCCATCCCGGCGGGCGCTGCCGCAGGCCTGCGTTACCCGGAGGCACAAATGAAGAGCGTTTATCTATAAGGCGATATCGAAGGCAATCAGCGGGCGCGGACGATTGACATGGAAATGATGACTCTTGGACGAAACGGCCCGAAGGTCGGAGAGATCGGCCTCGGCTGCATGGGCATGTCGCCCGGTGTATACGGGCCGAGTGACGAAGCGGAAAGCATCGCCACCATCCGCGCCGCACTCGATGCCGGCATTACGCTGCTCGACACCGGCGACTTCTACGGCATGGGCCACAATGAATTGCTGATACGCCGGGCGCTCGAAGGCGTGCCGCGGTCGAAGGTCGTCATCTCGGTCAAATTCGGTGCATTGCGCGACCCAGCCGGCATGTTCGTCGGCAATGACGGCCGACCTCAGGCGGTGAAGAATTTTCTGGCCTACACGCTGCGGCGGCTCGGCACCGAATACATTGACATCTATCGTCCCGCGCGCCTCGATCCGGTGGTGCCGATCGAAGACACTGTCGGCGCGATCGCCGACATGATTCGCGCCGGTTACGTTCGTTATGTCGGCCTGTCCGAACTTGGCGCCGAAACCATCAAGCGCGCGCACGCGGTGCATCCGATCGTCGATCTGCAAATTGAATACTCGCTCATGAGCCGCAGTATCGAAAAGACGATCCTGCCGACGACCCGCCAATTGGGGATCGGCATTACTGCTTACGGCGTATTGTCGCGCGGGATCTTGAGCGGGCGCGTACCGCCGCGCACCAATAAAGGGGACATTCGCGTTGTCCGCATGCCGCGCTACCAGGAAGGCAATCTCGAAAAGAACATGACACTCGTGGAGGCGCTGCGGCAGATCGGCGATGAAAAGGGCGCGAGCCCAGCGCAACTTGCCATTGCCTGGGTGCGCTCGCGCGGCCCTGATATCCTGCCGGTGCTTGGCGCCCGCCGCCGCGATCAGCTCAAGGAAACGCTCGGAGCGCTCGACCTTAAGCTCGATGCCGCCGACATCGCGCGTATCGACGCGGCGGTGGCGCCGGACCGCATTGCCGGCACCCGGTACGATGCACCGCAAATGGCGCACCTCGACAGCGAAGCGCATCACTAGCACTGCTGGCTTGATCTAACCGGCTCATCACTGGGATACTCCCCGCTAAAATCGGCGGCGTTCGCGCGCGACCGGACCAGGGGGAGGAACAGTGTGACCGAATATCATTATGTCGTCATAGGCGCAGGCTCCGCCGGCTGCGCAATTGCCTCGCGTCTCTCTGAAGACCCGTCGACCAATGTTTTGCTGCTTGAAGCCGGCGGCGCGGAGCACGATGACGACAGGATTTCTTCGCCACAGCGCGCCTGGGAGCTTTGGAATACGCCGTTCGACTGGGCCTTCACGACGGCACCACAATCCGGCGCCCTCAATCGGCCGATCTTTTGGCCACGCGGCAAAGTGCTGGGCGGTTCGAGCTGCCTTAACGGGATGATCTATGTGCGCGGCGCGGCCGCGGACTACGACTACTGGGCCTATCTCGGCAATGCGGGATGGGACTATGCCAGCGTGCTGCCCTACTTCAAAAGATCGGAAGACTATTACGGCGGCGCATCGCACTATCATGGCGTCGGCGGACCGCTCTCAGTATCGCGCCACACCACGCCGAACCCGTTGACCGAAGTCTTTATCGAAGCGGCCGTGCGGGCCGGCCACCCGATCAACCACGATTTTTCCGGGCCTGAAATTCTTGGCGTCGGTTACACCGATACAACGACGCGCGAGGGTCAGCGCTGCAGCGCCGCTGCAGCCTTCCTCAAGCCAGCGCACAATCGGCGTAATCTGACGGTGCAAACCGGTGCACTCAGCCATCAGCTTTTAATCGAGAATGGGCGCTGTGAGGGCGTCGTCTACGAGAAGAGCGGCAAACTCCACACCGTGCGCGCTTCGGGTGAAGTCATTGTCAGCGCCGGCGCAATCGGCTCGCCGCACCTTCTGCTTCTGTCCGGGATCGGTCCGGCGGACGATCTGAACAAGCTCGGCATCCGCGTGAACGCCGACGTACCTGGCGTTGGCCAAAATCTGCACGATCATCTCCTGACCTTCGTCATCCATGAAGCCAGCCGCGAAATTCCCGCGCCGAAGCACAACATTCTCGAAGCGCATCTGTTCGCCAAAAGCGACCCGCGCCTGCCGGCGCCAGACCACCAGCCGCTTCTGATGTGTAACGCGCCGCCGCTGCCGACCCTCGAAATCCCGCCGAACGCTTACGCGATCGCACCGGGCATCATTCGGCCGGTCTCGCGCGGCGAGTTGATGTTGACCGCGGCCAATCCGACCGCGCCGCTTCAGCTCGATCCGCGCTACCTGAGCGAGCCTGCCGACCTCAATGCGCTGGTCCATTCACTCGAAGTGTCGATCGAGATCTTGGAGAGCCCGGCCTTCGCCAAATGGCGCAAGCGCTCGCTCTGGCCCAAAGCAAAGACGCGTCCAGAGCGCGTGCAGTGGGTGCGTCAGACCTGCGAAACCTACCACCATCAGGCCGGCACCTGCAAAATGGGTATCGACGCGATGAGCGTCGTCGATCCGCAGTTGCGCGTCCGTGAAATTGAAGGTTTGCGCGTCGCCGACGCCTCAATCATGCCAGCGGTAACCAGCGGCAACACCAACGCTCCCTCGATCATGATCGGAGAGAAGGCGGCCGATCTCATCCGCGGCAAGAGTCCCCTGCACTGACCGCGGCAGTGCGGTTGTTTCGTCCTGCGGCAAACCGGGCGGAACTGCGCGAAGCATCACACGTTGCCCAGGCGAGGTTGCAGTGCAGATGCCTGCCGTCTCTTCACGCGCAAGCACAAGGAACAAGGAACCATGGGACTGTTCTCAAAGGAGATATGAACGATCTGTTCGTGCACACGTTGCGCGATATCTACTACGCTGAAAAGCAAATCGTGAAGGCGCTGCCGGACATGGCCGAGAAATCCAGCGACCCGCAGCTCAAACAGGGCTTTCGGTCGCATCTCCGTGAAACCGAGAACCACGTCAAGCCGCTCGAACAGGTGTTCCAACTGATCGGCGAAAAAGCTCAAGGCGTCGACTGTCCGGCGATAGATGGCA
This sequence comes from uncultured Alphaproteobacteria bacterium, assembly GCA_963791955.1. GTDB lineage: Bacteria > Pseudomonadota > Alphaproteobacteria > Rhizobiales > Xanthobacteraceae > BOG-931. The sequence goes on along the minus strand of CAWBUO010000005.1, from coordinate 183,996 downwards.
TCATCGAGGAGGCCAACGACGTCGCCGGCGAAGTCGAACGGAAAGCGGTGCTGGATGCTGCCCTAAATGCGGCTGCGCAGGCCGTCGAACATTATGAAATGACCCGCTACGGCACGCTGATCGCGTGGGCAAAGCAGCTCGGCCGCAACGACTGCACTGCGCTGTTGCAGCAAACCCTGGATGAGGAGAAAGCCGCCGACAAAAGGCTGACAACGATGGCCGAAGGCCAAGTCAATCGCAAAGCAGCCTAAGACGAAAGCTCTGAACGCCGGGACACTTCGAGCGTCCCGGCGGAACTGTGCCAGCGAAGGAACCCAACCCGGCGACTGATCGCAGTGGTGCACGAAACTGATGATGAAATTCATCCGAGGACTGATCGAAGGACGGAACTCATTTGGAAACCTTCCTGCTGCGAAGACGTTGTCTGAGCGACCCGTCGACAACGCCTAGCGGAGATGGAACATGGACTGGAACCGCATCGAGGGAAATTGGAAGCAGACCAAAGGAAAGGTTAAAGAGAAGTGGGGCCAACTCACCGATGACGACCTGACTGAAATCAACGGACGGCGCGACCAGCTCGAAGGCAAGATTCAAGAGCGTTATGGTCTGGCAAAAGACATGGCTCGCAAAAATGTTGAGGATTGGCTGAGCACAATAAACTAACCTGGTGTTTTCAGGTTCAGCCAAAGGTTCGATAACGGCGTGGTGTTCTGACATCACGCCGTTATCGTATCTGATTGACGTCGTCCTCACGAGCGTGACTGCAGCGAGGGGAGACGAAACCCAGCCCCGCTGCCGGCATTCGTCCGGGGACGCCAGCCAGACTTCCTGTATTTGTCACGGTGTTCGGAGGCATCGAATGGCCAATGCGGGCAAAAATCATGTCGGCGTTCGGTCCGTTGGATATTCGGCGATCGAGGGCTTCTCGGGAACTCGTTCCCGGACTTTCCAGTTAGGAAGGATGAGACACAAGTTCGAGATGACACATGAACTCCGACACCCGAGCGCCTGAATATAAGGAAGCCGATCGGCAAACCGCGCACCAGCCGGTCATCCCGGCGCCCCGCGCACGGCAAGGCGTTACCGGCCACAATGTCCGCTACGTACTTGGCTTTGGAATGGCAGCGGTCGTCGTGGCGTTTATTGTTGTGTACGTAGTTTACGTCGGCTGATGCGGGGTCGCTCGGCTTGGCTGGCGCGACTCCTCGAATCCCAGCGACATTGCACGGCCGCACGCGAGTAAAATCGATTTGATTGTAGCCCGCGATTTGGAGAGAGCACATGGCGAGAAAGCATTTGGCGAGAAAGCGTTTGGCCAAGAAGAGAAAGCGAAGATATTCCCGCAGCGCGGCAAACGACGTGAAGAGCGAAATGCGTCGCTATAACCGCGGCACCGCCAAAAGCGGGCCGGGCGGCAAGGCCGGGAAGGTCAAGAGCCGCAAGCAAGCCATCGCGATCGGTCTGTCGAAAGCGCGCAAGAAAGGCAAAAGGGTTCCTAAAAAAAAGGCGGCGTAAAACATTCTGCGCATTTGCCGCCAGCGAAGGCCTTTACGCCTTTCACAGAAGCGGTTCCAGACGCTCGAAAGCCATAGTGCCAATCGAACTGAGGAACATTTTCGTTCCCATTCGCGTTTTGAAGTTACTGTGACAATTGCAGACCCGGCGGGATAATTTTGCCACCCTCTCCCATGCCTGCCTGATCCTGAGGTTTCCGATTTTCGAGGATTTTCCGCGCATGCAGGTAAGCTGTTTCGAATGCGAATTGCGCGCCTGCGGCTTGTTCAAACCCGTCAGCCGTAATGAACTCGGCGCGATCAATGAGATCAAGCGTGACCACATTTCGCTACCGGCCGGGGCCGAGATCATCCATGCGGGTGACGAAAGTCCCGAAATCTACACGCTGTACTCCGGTTGGGCGTTCCGGTTTCAGGCGCTCCCTGACGGCCGTCGGCAGATTTTGAACTTTCTGCTGCCGGGCGATTTGCTGGGACTTCAGGCCGCCATGTTCGACGCTGCGCAGCACGGCATCGAGGCCTTGACCGATATTCAGCTTTGCTTGCTGCCGCGCCGCAAAGTTTGGGGCCTCTTTGGTGAGATGCCTGGACTTGCCTTCGACGTCACATGGCTCGGATCGCGCGAGGAGAGTCATGTGGACGGTAATTTGACCAGCGCTGGCCGCCGAACCGCTACCGAGCGCACGGCGGCTCTTATCGTGATGCTTTATAAACGGGCCAAGGCTCTGGGTCTCGTTTCAGGCGAGACATTTGCATTTCCGCTGACACAACAGCACATCGCCGACGCCCTGGGCCTGTCTCTCGTGCACACCAACAAGACGCTGGCAAAGCTTCGGCGGCTCGGCATGTTCACGCGCGAGAATGGAGCGATGACGCTGACGAATCCGCGTGTTCTCGAGCAGATCGCGCTGTATTTCGACGACGAAGTGCCGCTGCGGCCGTTGATTTGAACTACCCGCGGGCGGGCCGTCGAGTGTCCACTCTCGCAGACGTCCACGAGCTACGCGCGGTGGGGATTCGGAGAGATCACCGTTTTGGCTTGGGGCGGCGCGGTTCTCCGTCGCGCTTAGGCTTACGGCGACCGGCCGAAACTGACTCCGAGGATGCTGCAACGTCAATCAGGTCAACCACAATGCCGCAGCTGACGCCATCGGCGCGCCAGTCATATTCAACCTCGCCGTTGAGCTGACCGATCAGCCGCATGATTGCACGCGTGCCGAATCCTTGCTTGGTCGGGGGCACAACACCCGGACCGCCGGTCTCGGTCCAACGCAGGTGCAGTTTCTGGCCGGGCTGCGTGGACCACTCGACTTTCACCCGCCCTGCGGAGGTCGACAATGCACCGTATTTGACCGCATTGGTCGCGAGTTCGTGGAGCGCCATTGCCATTGCCTGTGCCAGATCCGGTTTCAGCAACAGGCTTGGACCTTCGATTTGTGCGGGAGACTCGCCCTCTCTGCTGTACGGCGAAAGTTCCTTCAGCGCCAGCTCGCGCAAATCCGCGCCGGCCCATCGCGTTTGGGCAAGCATGCTCTGGGCGTTTGCAAGCGCCTGTAGCCGCCCCTGGATCGCCTCTTTAAGTTCAGCTGCCGTCTCGGCGTGCGTGAGGTGAACGGTTGCCTGCGCGACCGCCAACAGATTGTTGGTTCGGTGGTCGGCCTCGCGCGCCAGTAAGGCGATCTGTTCCTCACGGCGCTTTTGGTCGGTGATATCGCGCGCGATCTTCGAAGCACCGATAATCCTTCCTGCTTCGTCGCTCACCGGCGACACGGTCAATGAAATATCGATGAGGCTGCCGTCCTTGCGCCGGCGTCTGGTCTCGAAATGCTCGATCCGCTCACCGCGCCTGATGCGGTCTAAAATATCGACCTCTTCGTCCAGGCGTTCAGGCGGAATGAGTATTGCGATCGGCTTGCCGACAACCTCGGCTTCGGTGTACCCAAACAGGCGCTCTGCAGACTTATTCCACGAAGCGATCCGGCCATTGAGATCTTTGCTGATGATGGCGTCGTCGCTCGATTCGACGATGGCGACCAGATGACGGCTGACGCGTTCAGCGCGCTGGTGCTCGCTCATGTCAACCAGCACGTTCACCGCGCCAATGAGGATGCCTGCTTCATCGTGGAAGGGCGTCGGAAACGCCATAAACGGCACTCGCGTACCGTCGGGCCGCTCGGCGATCGCCTCAGATCCTCGGTTCGGCTTGCCTTCCTTCAACGCTATCGCCATTGGACATTGGTCATGCGGCAGCGGTGTTCCGTCCGGCCTGAATAGCCGCCAAGAGCCGCACCATTGATCGCTGTGAAGCTTGGGCCGCCATCCCCACAGCGCCGCGGCGGCTTCGTTGAAATAGACAATTCTCCCTGCCGCATCGGTCACGTACAGCGCAGCGGGTAACGCGTCGAGCAACCGGTTAGGCTGCATGAGGTCGTTCGCCGACTGCGAATTGGCAAGTTGCGAACGCACAAGCGCAGGCCAGATGTCTACCATGAGCTCGGCCACGTCCGCTTCGATCTGCGACATTTGAGGCCCCCCGGCTGATAAACCCCTGGAAAGACAACTACGGATGCCCCGTTCTGTTCCCCCGCCGGCGGTGAATCTCCACTAAAGAGAGCGGCGCGCGAGCTTTGGGAACGGGGATATCACCAACGCGTTTACGCACACAGCACCGGACCCGGTGCAAAGGTAAATGGACCAATTCAACCGGACCTTGCGGTCCCGTCGGGGGTAGAGGAACAAAGTGGGCTACATCCATGCCAGCCGTGAAACGCGCCAGCCACTGAACATCAACGACCCTCAACCGGTCGATAGCATCGAAAATATCTGGCAGTCGATAGGCCTTGCCGCGACAATCGGCATCTTCGCCCTCATGTTCGGCGTTTTCCTCTACGTCGGCCGCGCCATTCTTATGCCCGTTCTCGCCGCCGCAATTGTGGCCATGACGTTCGCGCCATTGGTGCGGCGCGGCGCTCGCCACGGCGTGTCACCATGGATTACTGCGCTGCTGATCGTCCTCGTTGCGCTCGGCGCGCTGGGAATCGCCGCGACCGCCATGGCCGGCCCGGTCAGCGAATGGATCTCCCGGGCGCCGGAGATCGGCGCCACGATCAGAGAACGGCTCTCGGTTCTCGACCGGCCGCTCGACTCGCTCCGCGAACTCGAGGGCACGCTTTTTGGCGGCAATTCCGTTACGGTCAATTCCTCCTCTTCCAACATCGTCTTGCCGGTTGTCGCTTTTCTTACCCCCGCGGCCGCGGAGCTGTTGCTGTTCTTTGCGGCGATGCTGTTCCTTCTCATCGGTCAGGGCACCTTGCGTGCAAATCTCGTCGCGATGTTTCCGAATCGCGACGCCAAACTGCGATTTCTGAAGATCGCCAACGATATCGAACATAATCTTGCCGGCTATCTGACTGTCGTCACGATCATAAATGCAGCGCTGGGAGCGATCGTAGCGGCCGGCGCCTGGCTGCTTGGGCTTCCAAGCCCGGTGACCTTCGGCGTGCTGGCAGCCGTCCTAAACTACGTGCCCTATGTCGGCCCAGCCGTCGCGGTGGCAGCCTTGTTTGGTGTCAGCCTTGTTACCTTTTCTTCGCTCGGCCAGGCATTGATCGCCCCGCTCGCTTTCGTAATTCTCACGACGGCGGAAGGACACTTCATTACGCCGACGATCATCGGCCGCCGTCTCACGCTTAATCCTCTCCTGATCTTGCTGGCGCTTGCGTTCTGGACGTGGATATGGGGACCGGTTGGCGCCCTGCTGGCGGCACCATTTTCAATCATCGGACTCGTCGTGTTCAATCATTTGTTTCCGGCCGATGACGGCAAACTGCCTGATTGAAAAAACGCTCGTCTGACCGTTCGACAAGCGACAACTCGGCATTAGATAAGGGCAGAAGCAATCGTGCCGCTCTTGGGCGAGCGGTCAGAAGCGGCCGCTCTTACCCGCGGCATCACCTCTTCCATCAGCATCCGCATTGAGCGGCGGACTAGGGCGTCCGGCATCAATCCGAAATTATGCAAACTCATGACGTGGTCGACGCCCATTTCAGCCAACCGGCTCATTTTTTCGGCGACGGTTTCTACCGACCCGAACAGTGCAAGTCCGCTCCGAATGACATCGTCGTAGACGGCTCGTTTGGCGTAGAGCCGGGTGGCCACATAAAGGTCGAAAGCGTCGGCTGCATTCCGGCGCGCCTCCGCGTCTGACGCCGCGACATGGGTGTGCAAAAGAACGCTGTTCGCCTCGGACAAGCCGCCCGGAAGGCCCGCCTCGCGGCGGCCGCGATGAAATTCATTCACCAATCCGCCGATCTCTTCGAAACTATCGAGGGTGGCATAGGGTACGCTCATCATGTGGCGCCCTTGGCGGCCAATGTGATACGCCCCTTCCCTGCGTAGCGTGGCGACGTGGATCGGCACTTCCTTCTGGATCGGAAGAATGTTGAGTCTGATGCCATCCAGCGAGGCAAAGCGTCCAACATGCGTCACCCGTTCGCCTCTTAAAAGACGTTCGAGCAAATCGAGATTTTCTTCGAACCGTTCACGCTTTTCAGCCGCGTCGACGCCGAACCCGGCAAATTCATGCTTTAGGTAGCCGGAACCTACCCCAAGCTCCAGCCGCCCGTTCGAGAGCACGTCCAGCATCGCATAGTCCTCGGCCACCAGCGCCGGGTTGCGAAACGGCAGAACAGAAATCGAGGTGCCAAGCCGGAGCTGTTTGGTGCGCTGCGCGAGGCTCGCCAAAAGCACCGCCGGATTTGGCACCGCGCCGTATTGATGGAAATGATGCTCGGCCAGAAACAGGGCATGATAGCCGAGCTCGTCCGCAAGAATGCCTTGTCCGAGCACTTCGGCATAGAGCGCCGGCACCGTACGCTCCCGGTCGGGATAATGATCCGATATCGACGCAGCTGAGAGCAGCATCGCCGTCTCCATTTACGCGAGGCAAGAAGGTCATTAGCCGATTACCTCGTCACCGACCAGCCGGCGAAGGAACATGGCGTCACCGACACCGCGCCGGGCGAAGGCGTGTTACTCAGCGTCCGAACGGCAGAAATTGAGCACGCTCCGCTGCGCGGTGATGCCAAGCGCACCGAAGAGTCGATGCGGTCCTGCTGCACGCGCAGGGCGTGCGCAAAACGCATCCCTTGCTGGATTTCGCAAATCCCCGGTTTCGCATTCGCGGCGGGCTGATCGTATGATGCGGGACGTCGACTGGAAGCAGGTCATATTCATCGCGGCCGGGGTCTCCAGCGCTCATGTCGATACGTCTGAGGGTCCTGAATTCCGATGACTGAACCGCGCAGATACATGGTCGCAACCGACGTCGGCGGCACCTGCACCGACACTATCGTGTTTGCTGCAGGCGAGCCTGCACATCTCGGCAAGACGCTCTCGACGCCGCCTGATTTCTCCGTCGGCATCATCGATTCTATCCGCTCGGCCGCCGACGCAATGGGCATCCCGTTGGCGGAATTATTGGCGCAGACTTCACTGTTCATGCACGGCTCGACCGTGGTCGACAACGTCATCCTGACGCGCGATGGGGCGCGAACTGGTCTGATCACCACGCGCGGCTTCGAGGATACCGTATTGATGACGCGCGGCGCCTATGGCCGCTGGGGCGGCCTCACCGAGGACCGCATCAAACATCCGGTCAAGACCGAGCGGGCGCCGGCACTGGTCGCACCGGACTGCATCCTCGGCGTGCCCGAACGCACGGATTATAAGGGCGCGATTCTTCAGGAACTCGATGAGGCGGCGGCCGAAGCGGCCATCCGTTTCTTGATCGATGACAAGTGCGTCGAGGCAATTGCAGTCTCGTTCCTGTGGTCGTTCTACAACGCCGACAACGAGCGCAAGATCAAAAAACTGGTCGAACGTCTCGCGCCCGGTGTCTACTGCACGCTGTCGAGCGAGATTGCGCCGCTTCCCGGTGAATACGAGCGCTCGTCGACCACGGTGATCAATGCCTATGCCGGCCACATCACCAAAAATTATTTGAACAATCTTCAAGGCCTGCTGGCGAAGGCCGGCTACAGCGGCCCGGTCATGGTGATGCAGGGCTATGGCGGACTGCTTCCAGCCCAGGAGGCCGCAGAGCGCTCGATCGGCATGCTCGAATGCGGCCCAGCCGCCGGCGTGATCGGCAGCCGCGTTCTCGGCCAATTGCTCCATCAACCCGATGTCATCGCCACCGACATGGGCGGCACCACCTTCAAGGTTGCCGTCATTCAGAACGGCGAGATCGAATACGCCCGCGAGCCGATGGTCGATCGCTTTCACTATAGCCAGCCGAAAATCGAGGTGGTTTCGATCGGCTCGGGCGGCGGCTCGATCGTGTGGCTCGAGCCGGGCACCAACACGCCGCGCGTCGGTCCGCGTTCGGCGGGCGCACGGCCGGGTCCAATCTGCTACGGCCTCGGCGGTACCGAGCCGACCCTGACCGATGTCTTTATGCTGATCGGCTACATGGATCCCAACATCTTCCTCGGCGGCACGATGCGGCTCGACCCGGCGCGGGCGCGGCAAATCTTCGCTGAGAAGATCGCGCGGCCACTTGGGATGAGCGTCGAAGAGGCGGCGTTTGGAATTTACCGGGTGGCAACGGCCCAGATCAGCGATCTCATCCACGAAATTACCGTCGAGCGCGGCCTCGACCCGCGCGATTTCGTGCTGCATGCCTTCGGCGGCTCCTGTGGCATTATCGCCGGCATGTTCGGCGCCGAGCTGAAAGTGAAGCGGATGGTGGTCCCCTACACAGCATCGGTGAATTGTGCGTTCGGACTGGTATCGGCTGACATCGTCCACGAATATTCGCAGACAACCTTGTTGCCGGTACCGTCGCCGCCAGAGGCGATCAACGACATCTATAAGCCGATGATTGAGCGCGCGCGTCGCCAGCTGAAGGACGAAGGATTTGCCAACGCTGCCGTCCGGCTCGAATGGTCGATCGATCTTCGCTACTCGCGTCAGGTCCACGAAGTAACGACGATAGTGCGCAGCCCTACCCCACTCGACGATTCCGGCCTCCACCAGCTCGTCGCCGATTTCGAGGCGCAGTACGAACGCAAGTACGGCAAGGGTTCCGCGTTCCGGGAAGCCGGAATCGAAATGACCATGTTTCGACTGACCGCACGCGGCCTGATCGATCGCCCGCGGCTGGAGCCGCTGCCGCTGGCGGGTACGGATTCCGCCGCGGCAAAAACCGGACGCCGCCCCATTTTCGTCGAGGCTAAAAGCGGCATGGCGGAGGCCGACATCTACGACTTCGAGAAACTCAGGCCCGGCAACGTGGTCACCGGACCCGCAGTGATCCATACTCCGATCACCACCATCGTGTTGCAGGCAAACCAGCGCGGCACGATGGACGGTTACCGCAATGTGCTGGTCGATTTCGAAGCGTAAGGCGCACGCAAGCATAAGGACAAGCGATGGACCCGATCACGTTCTCCATCATCCGCCACCGCCTCTTCCGCGTGGTCGAGGAAGCGGTGATTACGCTCAAGCACGTTTCCGGCAGCGCCATCACCAACGAAGGCCACGACCTGATGGTTTCGCTCTATCAGGCCGATGGCTCGCTGTTGATGGGCGGCGTGGGTTTTCTGCATCACCTGACCAGCGCGGCCGAGGCGTGCAAGGCGATCATCCGCAGATTTGGCGGCCGGATCGCCGAAGGCGACATGTTCCTGCTCAATGACCCCTATACAGCGGCGCTGCACACGTCCGACATTTATCTGGTCTCGCCGATCCACCACGGCGGCAAGCTGGTGGCCTGGAGCGCCTGCTTCGTTCACGTGTCGGATATCGGCGCGATGAATCCCGGAGGATTCGCGCCGGACGCGCAGGACATCTTCACCGAAGGCTTCTCGTCGCCCGGCATCAAGATCATCGACCGTGGCGAGCTGCGGCAGGACCTGTGGGACACGATCCTTAACATGGTGCGCAGCCCGGAAATGGTCGCGCTCGATCTGCGGTCGATGATCGCCTGCAACAACGTCGCCAGAGAACGGATGCTGGCGCTGATCGACAAATACGGCACCAAAACCGTTGACGAGGCCTGCGCCGCTCTGATCGATCAGTCCGAGGTCAAGCTTCGCGAACGCCTTCGCGAGCTGCCAAGCGGCCATTGGCAATCGCGCCAATATCTCGAGGTCAAAGGCGAGATCTACAAAGTCCTGCTGACCATGACCAAGCAGGACGACGCGCTCACCTTCGACTTCACCGGCTCCTCGCCGCAATCGAAGTACAGCGTGAATTGTTCCAAATGGGCGTCGCTCGGCGGCCTGTTTGCACCGCTGTTTCCCCTCCTCTGCTACGACATTGTCTGGAACGAAGGCGCCATCCGCCCGATCAAAATGATCGCGCCCGAAGGCACCATCGTGAACTGCACCCGCCCGGCCCCGGTATCAGTAGCGACGGTCGGCGCGATCCAGTCGGTCAATAATGCGGCCTGTTCGGCCATCGGCAAGATGCTTGCCGCAAGCGACAAGTACGCCGACGAAGCCACGGCCGTCTGGCACGCCAATCATTTCGCGATCTTCATGTTCGGCAACAATCAGCGCGGCCGGCTGGCAATCGGTATCCTCACCGAAACCTTCGCTGGCGCCGGGGGCGCCCGCACATTTGGCGACGGCGTCGACATCGGCGGCGAGATTCCAAATCCGATCTCGCGCATGGCCAACGTCGAGACCATCGAAGCGCAATTTCCAATCCGCTATCTGTTCCGGCGCAAGCTCACCGATTCCGGCGGCCCCGGGAAATTTCGCGGCGGCGCCGGCGGCGAGATGGCGATCGTCGCGCACGACGCGCCCGATGGCGGCATTCATTACGTACTGTCCGGCAAGGGTCCACGCTTTCCGCAAAGCGACGGGCTGTGCGGCGGCTATCCGGGCAGCGTCAACGATTATGTCTGGGTGCACGCAACGCAGGACGGTCACAACACCGACCGCTTTGCTCAAACACTCAATGCGATCCCCGGCGAAGACGAGCCGATTTCGTGGGGCGTGTTTCCCTTGATGGGCGACGATGCGCTCTATGTCCGCTGGAACGGCGGCGGCGGTATCGGCGACCCGCTAGATCGGCCCCAGGAGAAGGTGCTAGCCGACGTCACCACCGGCCACATTTCCGAAGCGGCGGCGCGTGAAGTCTACGGCGTGGTCGAGACCGCTGGAACAATTGATCGAGGCGCCACTGACGCAAGGCGCAAAGAACTGCGACGGGCGCGGCTGGTTGCCGGACCGGCGCAATGAAGCAGCGGATTTCAGAAACGCTGTTTGTCGAAGACGGCAAGATTCGCTGCGCCTCGTGCGCGCACCCGTTGGTGCCTGCCGGTACCACCTGGAAACGGGCCGCAGCGCTTTCGACTATTCCAGTCGCCGCGTTGCCCGGCACCGGCAGCAACGTCGAACCGCGCGTCGTGTTGCGGCGCTTCGCCTGCCCGCAATGTGGACATTTGCTGGATACCGAGACGGCGTTGCCGGAGGATCCTTTCCTTGAGGACGTGGTTGCGGTCTAGAAGATCAAGTCTGCCGACAACGACGTTTGGGTTTTGCCTCAACGAAGCCAAGCCGAAAGAATCACAGGAATTGGGTGGTGGCGGACGCAGTCCAAGTCGAACCCGTCTCAGCAACAAAGTTCCCTGGTATCAGGGAAATTAACAGGGAATTCTGCGATCAAAGGGCCCGTTGACAGGGATCCGAACGTCCGATGACAGAAGAATTCAATGGATTAGGGCGAAATTCCCTGCGTAGCGAAGCAGGGAATTTTCACAGGCGTAACAGGGAAATTGGCGCACGAAGCAGGGAGCATTACGGCGCCTACCAAGCAGATTCATTCCTCGGCCGCGGCGACCCGACCCGGGGCAGGTAAAATGGGCCTGCGGAGTAAGGTCCTATGAAGAAAAATGACATCAAGCCACAAAGGCCTCTCCCTGTCTTTCCCTTGATTAAATGAGATCACCGACCAGCCTCGTCATCTTGCATCATTGCATCGACCTGCTCGATCGTCTCTGCGAGCTTGTTCCTTACGTCGACGAGCCTTTGCGCTGTCACGACCTGCTGACGCCCGGCCAGGATCAGCAAGACCGCCAGCACGTCGTCGGAATGCCTAATCAGATCGACCAGGTGCTGACCGCTGGGACCGCTGATGCCGGCCATCCAATTCTTCACCGTCCGCTCTCCGGCACCCGTCCATCGCCTTATGATTTTGACAGCCTGATGGGTCGAGCCCAACTCGCATTTTAACGCATAGGCGATGGCCTGAGGATATGGACCGAAATTCTCGCCATTCGGCAAAACTATGCCCTTTTTCGGCAACATTCTTCCGACCCTCCGTAGCTATAGTCGGTTGCGATACGGATCTGATGGGAAGGTGACGATCGATGCCCGACGGATTGAGTTGGGCGTGAATGTCCCATTAGCGCTCGGCCAGCGGCTCGAAGCATTGGGAATCGTCAACAGTGGGACACGCGTTGAGTGCGGACCGGAGCGGTGAAATTAGCGGTAGGCCGGTTCGCGCCGCACAGTACGTCCGGATGTCCACTGAGCATCAGAAATACTCAACGGAGAACCAAGCCGAGGCATTGCAACATTATGCCGCTCAGCGCGGCATGGAGATCGTTCGCACTTATGCTGACGAGGGAAAGAGCGGCCTAAGCCTCGATGGCCGCAACGCACTGAAACAGCTGATTGAAGACGTCGAAAACAAAACCGCCGATTTCTCTGTCATTCTCGTCTACGACGTCAGCCGCTGGGGTCGATTTCAGGATGCGGACGAGAGCGCGTATTACGAATACATCTGCAAACGCGCCAAAATCAGCGTGCAATATTGCGCCGAGCAGTTCGAGAATGATGGGAGTCCGGTCTCCACCATCGTCAAAGGCGTCAAACGCGCGATGGCCGGCGAATACAGTCGTGAGCTCTCCGTCAAGGTATTCACGGGGCAATGCCGACTGATCGAGCTCGGCTACCGCCAAGGCGGTCCACCGGGTTTGGGCCTGCGCCGCAGCCTTATTGATCAGGCCGGCACCGCCAAGGGCGAACTCTCGAGGGGCGAACACAAGAGCATCCAGACCGACCGCGTCGTGCTCGTTCCCGGCCCACCTGAAGAGATTGACACCGTCCGGTGGATGTATCGGTCGTTCGTAAAGGGGGGAAAGCTTGAGCGCGACATCGCCAGCAGCTTAAACGAGCGCGGAATCACAACAGATCGGGGCCGGTCGTGGACCCGCGGTACGGTCCACCAGGTCCTGATCAACGAGAAATACATCGGCAACAATGTATGGAACCGCGGTTCGTTCAAACTGAAGAGAAAGCGGGTCCGCAACAGCCCTGACATGTGGATTCGTGCTGAGGGGGCATTCGAGCCCATCGTTGACCGACAGTTGTTCGACGCCGCACAAGCGATCATCCGCGAGCGGTCGCGCAAGCTCACAAATGACGAGATGATCGCGGCACTCGAGAAACTATTGCAGGATCACGGCTATCTCTCTGGCCTGATCATCGATGAAACCGAGCGTTTGCCGTCTAGCAGCGCCTATCAAAGCCGTTTTGGAAGTTTGCTCCGCGCCTACCAATTGGTTGGCTTCACGCCAAATCGTGACTACCGCTACATCGAGATCAATCGGGCGCTTCGTCGTATACACCCACAAATCGTCGCCGATGTAATCGCAGGAATTAAACAAGCAGGAGGATCCGTGAAACAGGACCCTGCGACCGATCTTTTGACCGTCAATGACGAATTTAGCGCTTCCATCGTGATGGTGCGTTGTCTGACGACCACTGCGGGTTCGCACCGGTGGCAAATCCGTTTTGACGTTGGATTGTGGCCTGACATCACTGTGGCGGTCCGAATGGACGAGTCGAACCAGAGTGCGCTCGACTATTACCTATTGCCACGAATTGACATGACGGCACCGCGCTTGCGGCTCGCAGAAGACAATGGGATTTCACTCGACGCCTATCGGTTCGAGACCCTTGAAGCCCTTTTTGGCCTGGCCGCACGAGCCGACCTTCTGGAGGCTGCGTAATGGACTCGTCAGACGAAGATTCGATTGAACTCATTCCCATTGAACGCATTACCGTCATCAATCCGCGCGTTCGCAATAAAAAGATATTCAGCGAAATCGTATCAAACATAGCTGAGTTGGGCCTGAAGAGGCCGATCACAGTGACGCGTCGGGATGAGGCCGACGGCCCGCGATACGTCCTGATTTGTGGCCAAGGCCGGCTGGAAGCCTATCAGGCGCTCTGCCAGACCGCGATTCCTGCCATCGTCGTCAAGGCCGACACCGAGGACTGCTTGGTCATGAGCCTGGTGGAGAACCTCGCCCGCCGGCAACATCGCGCGATCGACCTGCTGCGTGACATCGAGGGTTTAAAGCAACGGGGCTATAACGACACAACGATCGCTCGAAAAACTGGCCTGACCGTCGAATATGTCAAAGGTATTCTTCGGCTGCTTCAGAATAGCGAGCACCGGTTGCTTCGCGCCGTGGAGGCCGGCCAAATCCCAGTCAGTATCGCCGTGGATATCGCAGGGGCTACTGACGCCGAGACGCAGGCCATCCTCCAGCAGGCCTATGAGAAGAAACTTCTACGCGGGCACAAACTGATTGCTGCCAGGAGGCTCATCGAACAACGCCAGCGGCGAGGAAAAGGCCGCAAGATAACCGGGAGCCAGAGTGGGAAGCGTCGCGAACGCCCCCTCTCATCGAACGCGCTCATACGAGCATATCAGGAGGACGTCGACCGCAAACGCATCTTGATCCGAAGAGCCGAGACCACCCGAAATCGATTGATCTTTGTGACCGAGGCCGTCCGGAAGCTGATCGTTGACGAGAATTTCGTGACGTTATTGCGGGCAGAGAAACTCGACACGCTTCCGCGAAACCTTGCCGCACGCATTGAGGCTGGGGCACAGACCTGACATGGCACGTAGAGCAGAAACCTCAACGGTGAAGATGGCATTCGAGGGAGCCAAACTGCGCATTGAAATCGCGCAAATTCAACCGCTCAAAATCGTCTCTCCTGCGATAAAGAAAACTCCGAAATACGCCCAGATTGCCGCATCGGTTCGTGAAGTAGGTTTAGTCGAGCTCCCCGTCGTTGCGCGCGACCGCAGCGACCCTGGGAAATATCTGCTGCTTGATGGGCATTTGCGCATCGATGTTTTGAAGGACATGGGCCAGACTGACGTACTTTGCCTGGTATCAACCGACGACGAGGCCTTCACATACAACAAACGCGTCAATCGTCTGGCGATGATTCAAGAGCACAGGATGATCCTCAAGGCGGTCCAGCGGGGTGTTCCGGAGGAGCGAATTGCGAAGGCACTCAACGTCGATGTTTCAAGCATCATGCGAAAGCGAAGGCTTCTCGAGGGAATCTGCCCGGAGGTCGCCGATATCCTCAAAGATAAGCATCTCGCGATCAATGCATTCACGGAGCTGCGGAAAATGGCGCCCTTGCGACAGATCGAGGCAGCGGAACTGATGGTTGCGATGAACAAATATACCGTCAGCTACGCGAGATCGCTTTTGGCCGCGACACCACAGTCGCAACTCGTCGACGTGGACAAGCCCAAGCACGTAAAAGGACTGACTGACGAGCAAGTGGCACTGATGGAGCGTGAATTGGTCAGTCTCGAACGCGAGTTCAGAATCGCCGAGAAATCGTATGGCACTGACCATCTCGACCTGGTGCTGACCAATGGCTACCTCAGCAAATTGCTCGGCAATGCTCGGGTAGTACGTTACCTTGCCCAGCATCATCGCGACATTCTAACCGAATTCCAGAAGCTTGCTGAGATCGAAACAGTTGCGGCATGAACGGTGCTGCCCATTGAACAGGCGCATGGACACGCCGTTGCCGGGGCCAACGCCTACCACGGCGCGCAAATCGGCTTTTTCGGTCACCGCAAGATTCCAGCACAAATTTTGCTGCCGTATTTGAGGCCGCGTGGCGCGTCAATGCGTTGGGATCACTGCTGGTCGCCCAGCAGGTAATCCCCGCCATGAAGCGCGCTGGCGCGGGCAGCATCATCTTCATCGGAGCCACGGCGCCCCTGCGGGGGATGCCGAGGACGGCGGCCTTCGCGCCCGCCAAGGCCGCACAGCGCATTCTCGCGGAGTCAATGGCGCGCTCGCTCTGGCCGGCCGGCATTCACGTCGCCCTCGTAGTTCTGGATGGCGTAGTCGACCTCCCGAAGACTCGCGAGATGATGCCCGATAAGAGCGATGACTTTTTCATCAAGCCGAAAGACGTCGCCGAAAGCGCCTTTTGGCTGTCCTGTAAGGCGCGGTCAGCCTGGTCGTTCGCCATTGAGGCGCGGCCTTTTGGGGAGACGTGGTGAGAGCCTGAATGAACTTGTCTCGCGGCGGCAGGCCGCGCAAAGTCTTGAATGTGTCAACTAATTTCGAGAATGAAGGATACGCCCCACTGTAATATTGAGCTGATGCCGAAGAAGGAGATTCTCGAGCTCACGTCGGGGGCCACGACTTAAACAGGTTGGCGACAAACGTCCCAAGTAGATGGAGCTGCCGTCGGGTGTGAGCCGCCCGGCGTACGCGGACACCATCAAAAAAAACTAAATCATCTTGGCAAATCCAAATGTCTTCGGTACGCAGACTGGCGACTTTGCTTGACAATTCCTCCTGCTATCCCCAACTCATACACAATTGGTTCATAAATATCGCGTGTAGTCAGCAGGTACCGCCACGACGAGTGAACCGATCAGCTCCAGAAATCGTGAGCGCTTTTTCAGAACGGTTTTCCACTGCGAATAGAACAGGACGCCAGCAAGGGCGGCGTAAATTCCGCTCGCTCTAGTCCCCATCCGCGGCACGGGCAAATTTCACGTGTTACCAAGGAGTGAGCCATGCAGAATGGCCAGAGAACAATAACGACCACGCATCGCTCAAAATCACCGACGCCTTTTTCTAACCGCGCAAAGCGGTGGGCATCGAATGTAACCCGCCCCGAGGTGATGGACTCTCAAAACGCACAACGAAGCTATGAGCGGTATCTCGCGCTAGCCCAAGCTCAAGCACAATTGGGCGATGTTGTTGGGGCGGAAAACTACTACCAGCACGCGGAACATTATTTCAGATCAATGTCCTCTGAGCGACAACTTGCGCCGTCGGCTTCTGGCAAGCCCAGCGCGGATGGGAAGCATGACCGATAAAGCCGACCACATTGCGTGGGCCGCAAAGCCCGTCGCCGTTTTCCAGCAGCACTGCCGCACGGGTACCGAGGTGCTCGGTTACGTGCGATCACCGCGGTAAGATATTCGCATCAATGACGGACGGCCTGTGCAAATTCCATTTTGACATCGAACGTGAGCAGACGATCGAACAGGGCCGTCTTGCGATAATAGTGGCGCGTTGTGAACCGGCTTTCGGGGATTTTCTCGCTGCGGTACTCCAGCAACCCAAACCACATTAGCGGTCTTAGGATTCTCGCCTCCATTGCATACTGCGCTCTATCCCAAGTTCCGGAAAACATCGCGGGCTCGGGGATGGCGCAGAGTCGAGTTAGTTTATCGCTGGGTTGCCAATCATTGGCGGAAGCCGACAGCGACCACAGTACGACACCGGCGTCACCCTGTGGCCAGGAGCCGAGCAGTCCGCGGCCGAAATACGCGAGATCCATGTGCCAGAATGCAAGATGAAACAGTATTGCCAGTAAGCTGCTTTGCCACGCGCCGTAGAATATGGATTTACCTAAAGGCGTCACGACCAACTTCCCGCGCTGAGCGCGCACCACAGCGGCCGCCTGCGCGAGCATGCGAACAACGTGGAGCGGCAGGAAGTCGGGTTCGTTGATCACTTTGGTCAACCGAAACGCATCGGCTTGGTCATAGTCCGGCCATTCGATGAGACCACGCATCTCGGCGACCACGGCCCTCGACAGGTTGCCGGTTGCAGTTAGCGGAAGGCCTCCCTGTCCAATCGCCGCACGCAGGAGGATCAGCGTATTGCGTGCGACCGGTGAACCAGCGATCTCGTCGGCACTGAGATCGTTTGCGATTCGGATCGCGGTCTGACCAGCTGCCGGCTCCCGCCGCAGTGCACGCAAACTTTCGAATGCGAGTAGCGTCCAGGCCGGCTCGACCCCGTCGAGCCACTGCCGCACTTGCGGATCCTTGAGAAAATCCTCTGCGACCATGGCTCAGCTCGCCATATCGATCTGACGTGGGGCAGGTTGGCTAGGGCGCAGCCATTCCGCCAGCTTCGACCAGCGCCGCCGGCCCGAGACGTTGCGCACTGCGATCGCAACGGCCTTCTTCTGCCCGACCAAAACGACCAGCCGCTTGCCGCGTGTGACACCGGTGTAAAGCAAGTTCCGTTGCAGCATGGCGTAGTGCTGGGTGAGCACCGGGATGATCACGGCTGGATATTCCGAGCCCTGGCTTTTGTGGATGGTTGCCGCGTAAGCGGGCACCAGCAAATCGAGCTCGCCAAATCCATATGTCACGGACCGACCGTCGAAAATCGCAACGATTTCACCGGCGTTGGGATCGACATCTTCGATGTAGCCGATATCGCCGTTGTAGACTTCCTTATCGTAATCGTTCTCGATCTGCATGACTTTGTCGCCTGAGGCGAAGGTCCAGCCGAACCGCTCGACTTTGCGATCGCCGGCAGGATTCAGCGCGGATTGCAGTTCGATGTTCAACGAACGTGCACCCACCCCACCGCGGTTCATCGGACACAACACTTGAATGTCGCGGATGGGATCGAGGCCAAAGCGTTTGGGGATCCGTGTTTTTACGAGTTCGATGATGCGACCAACGGCAGTCTCGGGATCATCCGCTGGCACGAAGTAGAAGTCGCTTTCAGCTTCGGGCGGGCTGAGATCAGGAATTGAGCCCTGATTGATGCGGTGGGCACTGGTGATGATGCGACTCTGCGCGGCCTGCCGGAATACTTCGGTGAGGCGCACCACTGGTACCGCGCCGGATGCGATGACATCGGCCAGCACTTGGCCGGGTCCAACTGACGGTAGCTGGTCGATGTCGCCGACAATCAAAAGGGCGGCCTTGTCTGGCAGCGCTTTCATGAGCGCCTGCATTAGCATGACGTCGACCATAGAGGTCTCGTCGACAACCAACAGATCGCAGTCGAGCGGATTGTCGTCGCCGCGCTTGAAACCGCCGCCCTTGGGATCGACCTCCAGCAGCCGGTGGATGGTCTTGGCCTCGAAGCCGGTCGCCTCAGTCATGCGTTTGGCAGCGCGGCCGGTCGGTGCACACAGAAGAATATTGGTACCTTTCGCCGCGAGAACGCAGAGAATGCCTTTGACGATGGTGGTCTTGCCGACGCCAGGACCGCCGGTCATGACTAGTACCTTGGACATCAGTGCGAGCCGGATTGCGGCGACTTGGCTATCGGCAAGGGCGAGACCGATATGCTTCTCGACCCAGCGCAAAGCTTTGTCTGGATCAATCCAGGGCCAAGGCAATTTGCGATTTGCCAGTCGCATCAGCCGTTCGGCGATCGTGTGCTCCGCGCGATACAGACCTACCAAAAACACACAGGGCGTCTCGCCAACGCGGTCCGCGACCACCGTACCCTCATGCAGTTCTAGATCGAGCGCAGTGCGTACGAGGTCCTGCGGAACCTCAAGCAGCTTCTCGGCAAGCGGTATCAGCTCTTCCGTCGGCAAGCCGCAATGGCCCTCATCCATGGCCTCGGTCAAAGCATAGGAAATACCAGCGCGGACCCTCACCAACGCGGTCTTTTCGATGCCAAGCTTCATCGCGATGGCGTCGGCCGTCTTGAAACCGATGCCGCGGATATCGCGCGCCAGGCGATACGGGTTCTCGGTCATAACCTGGATCGCGTCGGAGCCGTAGGTCTTGAAAATCCGAACTGCCCGTGCCGTGCCGACGCCGTGACTGTGCAGGAAGACCATGATTTCGCGCACCGCCTTCTGCTCGGCCCAAGCGGCGACAATACCGGCCGCCCGTACTGGACCGATGCCGTTGACCTCGCGCAATCGGGCGGGCGCTGCCTCGATCACGTCGAATACTTTCTCGCCGAAGGCGCGCAGGAGCTTCTTGGCATAAACTGCGCCAACACCCCGAATCATGCCGGACGAGAGGTACTTCTCGATGCCGTCGGCCGAGGTCGGGGGCGATGTGCGCAGGAAACGCGCCTTGAATTGCTGACCGTGGGTGCGGTCGTTGACCCATTCGCCCGACGCCGTGATCCACTCGCCGGCCGCAATGGTTGCGGCGTGGCCGACTACGGTCACAATGTCACGATGCCCGCGCGCCTTGGCTCGCAGAACGCAGAAGCCATTCTCGACATTATGGTACGTTACGCGCTCGACAAGACCAGCGAGCACCTCCCGCGGCGATTTCTCGGGCGACGGCTTCACGGTCACCTCGGCGGAAAGACCAGGAGCATGAATGCTATACGCTGGCGACTAAAATTGAGCGGTAACATCGGTCAGACGATTTGGCCGCGAGTTACGACCGCAGCCCTGATGGTCTAGGAAGACCCGGCATGTAGTAGAAGTCCGCCAATAGCCTTGGATCAACGGCCCAGCAACCCTTCTGTGTCCGAGCCGGCTTGCTTTCCGCCGGACACATTTCGTAGCATTCTTCATAGAAAATGCCCGAAGAGAAACCCGATGAAAATGAGCGTCGGCGTGCTCGATCATTACACTGTATCGACCCGCAAACTGAACGAGACCGTGCAGTTCTATGAGGACGTCCTGGGGTTCATGAACGGTCCGCGGCCACCGTTCAATTTCCTCGGCGCTTGGCTGTACAGCGCGGGCCATCCCGTACTGCATCTCAACGACATCTCCCAAACCGACAAGCAGCAGCCCCCCCGATACAGGCGCCATCGATCATATCGCGTTTGGCAGCCGCGGCTTTGAGGCGATGAAGCAGCACCTCACCGGCAAGAGCGTACCCTACCGCGTGATCCAGGTGCCCAACAGCACCCGTTGGCAGATTTTCCTCCGCGATCCTAACAACGTGGAGATCGAGCTCAATTTCGAAACCAAGAACGAGAGGCCGCCTGATTAGTACGAGCTTGCGTCCGAAATTGTCGCCGTTGAACAGGCCGATGAACGCGTAGGCAAGGTTCTCGAAGCCTTCATCGACATCCTGGCGGTACTTGAGCTTGCCCCCGATGATCCATTGGGTGAGATCCGACCACGCTTTCGGGAATCCCCAAGAATAAACGAAGGCGACGAACCCGCGCATCGTCAGGCGCGAAGTGATGATATGGCTTGTTTGCGCAAGCCCGGGCGCTCTTCAGTCGGCGTGTTGTAATCGGCCACCTGTCCCGACACGACTACGCGTCCGCCGAGCCGCATCGCGACCGCGAAAGCCTGAGGCCAGCCAACCGTGCGCCATGCGCGCTGGCACCGAAAGGCACGCCTGGCGGCACACTCGATATTCCCTGACGTGTCATTATGCGAATCTGGCATTTAGTGCGGATGCGCTCCCGCCCGACCCGTTCGCGACCAGTTGGAATAGCCCGGCCGCGGTGAAGCTGGAGTGGAGTAGCGATACTTCCTGAGCTATCGGAGCAAAGGGATCAAGTTAAGGCCGCGGTAGCGTTGCTGCCAACGCGGTAAGAACGGCGTCTATCGCCGGCCGAGCCGTCCGTCCATTGCGAGTCCGAACGGACCCCATGACGATTCAATGAATGCGCCAAGATCGCAGCGTTGCCAATGTCGGCTTGGCAGGTTCAAAACTTTTCCGTGAGCGGGCGAGTTTGACAACGAGGCGTCTGCGCATCGACACATTGTGGACGCCGTGTGCATCATTTTCATGTAGTGTGCTCTATAGTGCCTTACCCCAACCTCTGATGAAATGGATATGGGGAGTAACCGATCTTGTCGGCGGATACCCTTCCGCCACTATTGAAACGTTACGCGGCTGTTTCGATGAGACATCTGGTAGACAGTGGAGAGCACCGAAATGCAGGATCATCCGCGCACTAAGGTAGAGATAACGTCGCCCGAAGAAGAGAGTGACGCGTCGTTGCTGCGGCGTTTTCCATTTTACGAGGAAGGCAGGGTTCCGCAGTATCACAAGTATCACGCTAAGGTTTCCTATCTTGATGAACTCGAACTGATCTGGGGGAAGCGCTGGGGCGCACAAGGTATCGGCCGTTTACGCGAAGTGGCGATGGTGCGGCCCACCGAAACCGAAGTGCGGAAACTATACGAAGAAGATTCGGCTTTTTTTGTTTTTAACGGCACGACGCCTGATCTGCAGCTTATGCAGGAACAACACCTGAATCTTGCGCGCATTTACGAGAAGCTCGGAATTACCGTGCATTATTCGTCCTGGTCGGAAGAGGTGCCGCGTTCGGCCTACGGTCCTATGAAACGCAGCATTTCAGCAGCGGCCGGCTTTGTCATAAACGGCGGCGCGATTATTCCGCGCGAAGCGACGCCCTATTGGCGCGGCCGCTCGCGTTATGTTGCGCAATTTTTAATCGGCATCGGCTGCCCCATTCTTTACACCGTGCATGGCCACGGGGTGTGCGAGATTGGGGCGTCCACCCGTATGAGCGACGATTTCATCGTGTTGATGCTTTCCACGGACTGCAATCGCGAGGGCGCTGAGCAGGTTATTCCGGTTCTGCAGAGAGCCGGATACAAGGAGGTGCATCTCGCCCACAGTCCTGGGCCGCTCTATAACTACCATGAGGAAGTGCCGGGCTGGATGCATTCCGATATGTGGATTGTTCCACTCGACGCTAAGCTGGCGATGATCTATCCGCCTTGGTGCGACTACGAGACGATCCGGCGGCTCGACGCAATTGGATATGAACTGATCGAATGCCCCCGCGAGGAGATCGAGCTGTTTCCCACTAATGCGATAACTGTCGAACCGCGCCTGGTGATCATGAACGCTTCGGCCCAAAAGACCAAAAGGCTGTTGGAACAGCACGGCGTCGAGGTGATTACCGTTGAATACGATGAGGTCCACAAGTATGGCGGTGGCATACGCTGCAACACAATGCAGCTGATGCGTGACAGTGGTCCTACAACATTCGCCTAGAAGCTCGCCGCGAGGTAAATGGCGGATGATCGTTGACGTCCATGCCCACGGTTTGTCTGAAGACTTCATCGTCGAGGCGGCGAGGAGTCTGGGGCGTTTTTGGCGTGTCGAGATTACCGGGCCGCGTCGCTACGTCGACGCTCATTATGGACCGCTCGATCCGCTGCTCTTCGATCTTGAACAACGAATCTCTAATTTGCACTCGCGTCGGATCTCGCTTCAGCTGGTTTGCCCGCCCCCTCCATTGATCGCGGCGCCGACCCACGCCGCCGATGTGTCGCTCGCCCGCCGGCTCAATGCATCCACGGCGCGGCTCGTGGCCGAAGGTGAGGGATTACTGGCCGGATTAGCAGTGCCCGCAGTAGCCGAGCCGGAACGGAGCGCGGATGAGTTGCGCGAAGTAGTCGAAAGCCACGGCTTTGCAGGCGTTATGCTCCCCAGCTCAGTCGGCGACCGCCCGCTCGACGATCCCGCGTTCGAGCCGTTGTTTGCCGTGATCGAAGCCATGGACCTTATGGCCTTCATGCATCCAACCGGCTCATATCTGAGTGCCGGACTTCGTGAATTCACGTTGCCGATTATTGTCGGCTGGCCGACAGAAACAAGCGTCGCCGTGGCGCGGCTGATCTTCGCCGGCGTCCTCGAGCGCCATCCAAATCTTAAGCTCGTGCTGGCGCATGGCGGCGGCGTCTTGCCGTATCTGCTCGGCCGGCTTGATCTCGGCTATGCAGCACCGCGCTACGAAGCTAATCCTGCTTGCCGCGCCAACATCTCGCGTCCGCCAAGCTACTATCTGAGGCACCTATATTTTGATACTTGCGTGTTGAGCGCCAAGGCGCTTAGCTTTTTGATCGGGCAGATGGGGGCCGACAGTGTTCTGTTTGGCAGCGACTTCCCCTACGAGATCGGAGATGCGGACGGCGTCATTGCGCTCACTGCTCTTGAAGCGACGAACGAGCCAAGACTCGACGCAATCCTATTCGGAAATGCGAAGAGCCTTCTCGGCAAGCGGTTTCCCAGGTTTGCCGTTCCAATAACGTCACCCCCGGGGGGTTGAGTGATGAAACGATTGTGCCGCTGGATGCGCAGGTAGTCGAACCTGGGTCCCCATTCGCGCTTCACTCCACGCGGCCGCGTCGGACTTGAATACCGAGTGCTATTCTGAATACAGTATTGACGCCGATGCGACTGTCTGTAGAGCGCGCGGGGCGTCTGCAAACACGGAGGGGAGATTGACATGCGTGGCGAAGTAAGCCGACTTGTTGGCAAGATATTTGGTGTCCTACTCGTCGCATTATCCGTTCCAGCCATTGTTGGGAGCGGGAGAGCGCTGGCCCAAGATCGACTCCTGGGCATGGTCGAGCCGGTAAAGGCCAACAAGCCATACCGGATTGCCTATGCATCGGCCGATATGAACGCCGATTTTTTCCTCGCTCTAGCGTATGGTGTCATGGACGAATCACAGCGGAGCGGCGTTCAAGTCGTCCGCGTTCTCTCCGCCGGAGGTTACGGCAAGGTCGCCGAGCAGGTTGCTCAACTTGAAGAGCTCAACACTCTTAATCTTGATGCGGTGATCCTAGTCGCCGCCGCCTTTGATGGTTTTGACAAGGTCGTTGATCGTCTCGTGGCGAAGGGTACGAAAGTCATTCTGGTCGGCACGCCGATCAGTTCGCCCAAAGCGTCGCTTGCCGTCATGCAGAACGAGCCTGGAATCGGTAAAATGGAAGCTGAGTATATATGCAAGGAAAAGCCGGGTGCGACGGTGATCACGCTGCCGGGTCCACCCGGTTCGGAATGGAACAAGCTGCGCTTCGAGGGTTTCAAGACGGCGGCCGCGGAGTGCAAACTTAACTTGGTCGGCAATACTTACGCTGGCAACATTTCGATCGATGAGGGGCAGCGCCAAGCTGGTGACTGGCTCCTAAAGAATCCCGATGCCGATTACATCTACGCGGTGGCGGGGATTTTCGCGGTGGGCGCCGCTCAACAGGCCAAGCGCGCGCATTCGCACGCTGCTGTCGTCACCGGAAACATCACCCGCCGCACTCCTGATCTACTCAAGGATGGCTCAATGGCGATGGTGGTAAGCGAGCCGGCGATCGTCTTTGGTCGAGCGGGCGTCCAATACGCCATTCGCGTCCTCAACAACGATCCTATGCCGAAGCTGGTCAACGGGATCATGCCTTATCCAGTGGCACTGATACCGAACCACGAGGTGACTGCTAAAACTCTGGGTCAGTACGACCTAAGCCAATACGATCTGCAGCCTGAAGGCTGGAAGCCTCCACAGCTTCAGTAATCAACTACGCGGGCGTGGTCCTCAGCATGCAAACCGCGTCCGCACCTGCTCTTGCTGCAGTCGACCTTTACAAAAGTTTTGGTTCGACCCGGGCGCTTCAGGGAGCGAGCCTGGCGCTTCGACCCGGCCGGATCCGCGCGCTACTCGGTGAAAATGGATCAGGTAAATCGACATTTGCCAAGATCGTCGCCGGCACGCATCGGCCGGACCGCGGTGACATCTATCGCGATGGCAGGGATGTGAAAATCGAAGATCCGGCGTCGGCCCGCGCACTTGGTATCGCAATAGTCTTTCAAGAGCTATCGCTCGCCCCCGATCTCGATGTCATCGATAACATGTTTCTGGGGCGCGAGCGGCCGGCGCGGCTGTGGGGTTTTTACGACCGAAGAGGCGAGGAGCGAGCCTGCCGGGCCACGCTGGACCGCCTCGGGCTTGCACTAGATCTCCGCCAGCCGGTCCGTCATCTGGGCATGGCGCACAAACAAATGCTCGAGATCGGCAAGGCGTTATCGCAAGAACCCGCGGTTCTCGTTCTCGATGAGCCGAGTGCAAGTTTGACGCGGCGCGAAATCGAGCAGTTGTTCTCGCTGATCAGACGGTTGCGCGACGCCGGTACAGCGATTCTTTATGTCACGCATCATTTACGGGAAGTTTTGGAGATAGCGGACGCTGTCAGCGTCATGCGCGACGGCAGGATCGTGGCAGATCGCCCGGTCACGCGGCAGACTACGGAAGAAGAGCTGGTAGAGCTTCTGATTGGACGAGCACCGAGCGCGCTGCCGGCTGCGGCCGTCGAATTGAGCGGCATACCGCTGCTCGATATTGTTGAACTGCGGACGCGCAACACGAGAGATGTTTCGCTCCATATTGGAAGAGGCGAAATTGTCGGGCTTTATGGAGTAGTGGGATGCGGACGCGAGGAAATTGGCCGCGCGCTCGTCGGCCTGCACCCAGTTCTTGGCGGCCGGATCACATTCGGCGGCGAATCTTACGCGGTGCGCGACCCGGCTGACGCTCTTACCCAAGGCGTTGGCTTTCTCGCCGCCGACCGCAAGCAGGAAGGTATTCTGCCAAATCGTTCAATCCGCGAGAATTTGACGCTATCGAATCTACGGGCAACGGCGCGCGGCGGCTTCATTCAACCGCGTGCTGAACGGGCGGCGGCGATCGCGCAACTCGAAACGCTCGGT
The DNA here is from genome assembly GCA_963791955.1 of uncultured Alphaproteobacteria bacterium. Taxonomy (GTDB): domain Bacteria; phylum Pseudomonadota; class Alphaproteobacteria; order Rhizobiales; family Xanthobacteraceae; genus BOG-931. Next base: position 157,957 of record CAWBUO010000005.1, on the reverse strand, counting down.
GTCAGATACGCCTCAGTCGAGGACGTCATCACAACGTTGTCGGGCGGCAACCAGCAGAAGGTTTTGTTCGGTCGAGCCCTGTCGGCGCGGCCAAAGCTGCTTGTACTGGAAGATCCAACGGTGGGCATCGACATCGGCGCCAAGCGGGACCTCTATGGCGGCATTCGCGGTCGAGCGGCCGAAGGCACGAGCTTCTTATGGATGTCGAGCGACCTCACCGAAACGCTCACGCTGTGCGATCGCGTCTATGCCATGTACGACGGCCGTGTCGCGGCCGAGATTGTCGCGCCGACTATCGCCGACGAAGATCATCTTCTGGCTGCCGTACTTGGCCGCGGCCGGGCCGCGCCACACAGATGAGTTTGACAGCGGTGCCAAACCAGCGCTCTGCCCGGGTGCCATCCCGCCTGCTCGCCAGGCTTGGGCTCCCATTGATGGTGGTCGCGATCGCGATCGCGACCGGGATCCGCGAGCCACATTTTTGGTCGGCGGCCAATGCACAGAATCTTGCCCGGCAATCGGCGCCGTTGCAGATCATCGTGGTCGGACAGCTTTTCGTCCTGTTGAGCGGCGGGCTCGATCTGTCCGTAGCCTCCGTGATGGCTTGTTCGGCCGTTATCGGAATCCTAGCCTCGGCTCATACTGGCCTTGTCGGCGGTTTGGCGGTGATGGTGCTATCTGGACTAGCATTTGGGCTTGCGAATGGCGCGCTGATTGTCGGATTCGACGTCTCGCCGTTTATCGTCACGCTTGGCATGCTCTCGGTAGCCAAGGGCTTGTCGCTTCTCCTCACCGGGGGGCTGCCGCTTTATGCCGTGCCGGATTCGCTAGTCGATGGCTTGGGTTTTGGCGCGGTGCTCGGAATCCCTCTCTCGAGCATTGTCGCGTTTGCCGCCATGATCGCCGGCGCTTTGATCCTACGCAGCACTATCTTCGGCCGCCACGTTTACGCGGTCGGTTCAAGCGACACGGCGGCGCGCAATTCCGGGGTTCGGGTGGGCCGCGTTCGGCTCGCGGTTTATGCCTTGAGTGGCGCCGCCGCTGGTCTGGCTGGTATCGTGATGACGGCGTGGGTCAGCGCGGCGCAACCTCTGGCCGGTGAGGGTATGGAATTGCAGTCCATAGCGGCCGTCGTCGTCGGCGGAGTGGCACTTGCTGGCGGTTCGGGAAACATGCTGCAAGCCTTCTATGGCGTGCTCGTTCTTGGCCTGTTGTCGAATGCTCTGAACATGGCCGGCGTTTCCTCTTTCCTTCAAGTGCTGGTGGTTGGTGTTGTCATCCTTCTAGCCGTCATAGTTGATCGGCTGCGTAGCCGTGCGATGTTGTGAGGTCCGATGTTGCACCGACCGCAAAGCGTTGGAGAGGCTCTCGCCTTATTGGCAAACGACGCCGAGGCAAAGCCGCTGGCGGGTGGCGCCACTCTTGTCGCGATGCTCAATGCACGACTAGTTGAGCCCTCGTGCCTGGTCAGCCTCGCCCGCATCGATGAACTGCGAGGGACGGCGCGCACAGAGGACGGCGGATTTCGCGTCGCCGCAATGACTAGGCATTGCGAGATTGCTGAATGCGCCGAGCTGACCCGCGAGTACGCCGTCATTCGGCAGGCGGCCAGCGCGATCGCCAATCCCACGATTCGCGCAATGGGAACGATTGGCGGCTCGGTCGCACTCAACGATCCAGCGGCGGATTATCCGCCAGCGTTGGTAGCGATCTCGGCTACCATCGAAATTGCCGGGCGATCTGGCACGCGCTTAGTTGCGGCCCAGGAGTATTTCCTCGATTGGTACACTACCGCGTTGGCGCCAGGGGAACTGGTTACCGCCATCCGTTTGCCGGCGTCCGCAAAAGGTTCTGGCGTCTATCACAAAGTCGCCCGCGTCGCCGGCGACTTCGCCATCGCCAGTGTCGCGCTCGTGTTCAAAGCCGACGGTTCGGTGTCGGCGGCAATCGGCGCTTGCGGCCCGCGCCCGCTTTGGCGTGAAGAGGCAAATGCTGAGCTCGGTCGCGGCAATATCGCGGCCGCCGGTGCGTTGCTTGCCGCAGCGGCCGATCCGGTCGACGACAGTCGCGCTTCGGCGAGTTATCGCCGCCGCATCATTCCGCGCATGCTCGACCGAGCTTTTGCGCAGGCAAGGGAACTGGTCAAAGCATGATGACTCCGCTGATGGATGTTTCGTTGACGATAAACGGTCAAACAAGAACCTTACATGTGGATCCTTTTGAAACCCTGCTGACTAGTTTGCGTGATCGGCTGGGTTTGACTGGGGCCAAGCGCGGCTGCAATCAGGGGGTCTGTGGGGCTTGCTCGGTCCTGATCGCCGGCCAACCTGCACGTGCTTGCCTGAGCCTCACAGCGAATTGCGTCGACCGGGAAGTCACGACCGTTGAGGGGCTTTCAGTTCCGCTCGAGCTTTCGCCATTGCAAGCAGCGATGGTGCAAGGGGGCGCTATTCAATGCGGCTTCTGCACTCCCGGAATGATGATCACGCTCACAGCATTGTTGAGGGAATGCCCGCATCCAAGCCGTGAAGAAATTCGGATAGCGGTCAGCAGCAATATTTGCCGCTGCACCGGCTATCAGAAAATCATCGAGGCGGTGTCCAACCTTGGCACCGAGAACGTAATATGACGGTCATCCACACTGCCGTCGGCCACAGTTTCGAGCGCCTGGACGCCGGCGACAAGGTAACCGGCGAAGCACAATATATCGATGACCTTTATCGTCCGGGCATGCTCTATGGCGCCATCCTTGGCAGCACGCACGCGCATGCCAAGATCCGCGGTTATAACGTCGAGGCGGCACGAGCCATTCCCGGTGTCGCAGCCATCATAACTGCGAAAGATTTCGCCACGCCGCGCACCGGCGCGTTTTGCAAGGACGAGCTGCCTCTTGCGCGGGACAAGACGATCTATCTTGGCGAACCGGTTGCTGCCGTGGCGGCTTGTGATCTCGAGACCGCCCAGCGAGCGACACGTGCAATCGAAATCGATTACGAGCCGTTACCTGCAGTGCTGTCTATCGACGATGCACTCGCGAGGAATGCACCGTTGGTTCACGAAGACCTCGCCAACTACGTCAAGATCGCTCCGAGTTTCTCACGGGATAATGTTCTCTGGGAGTGCCGCATTCAGGAAGGTGACGTTGATTCCGCATGGTCGCAATGCGACCTGGTGGTCGAGGACGCTTTCGAGACCGCGGCTCAACACCACATGTACATGGAGCCGTGCGGCGCGTTGGCGGAAGTCGATCGCAGCGGCCGGCTGACGATTTGGTCGTCCTGCCAGTCGGTTCACCTTGTTCAGCAGCGCACCGCTGAATGGTTGTCTATGCCGATGGGGCAAATCCGGGCGCTGGCCCCCAAGATCGGTGGCGGCTTCGGCGCCAAGGGCGGCCTTCACGTCCAACACCTCGCCGCGGCATTGGCGCTAAGAGTGGGACGGCCAGTCAAAATCGTGCTTTCTCGCGTCGAGGACTTCGAGATCGTGCGGACCAGACATCCCGCGCGGATCGCTATGAAGACCGGTGCGAAGAGCGACGGTACTCTGGTCGCGCGACAGGCAAGCATTCTGCTCGATGGCGGCGCCTATGCCGATGAGAGCCCCGCCGTACTCAGCTTCGCGGTTCTGATGGCGCGTGGTCCGTACCGGATTTCACATCTACGCAGTAGCGGCTCGGTGCTCTATACCAACAAGGTGAAGGCCAGTGCCTTCCGCGGTTTTGGCAACCCCCAGGTCACGTTCGCCGGCGAAAGTCAGATCGATCGCATTGCCGAAATGCTGGGAATCGATCCGGTAGAATTAAGGTTGCGCAACGCCGTCGACGCGGGCGATCGCTGGGTAGGCGGTCAGCTAGTTCCGGCGTGCGGTTTGCACGAATGCCTCACAAAGGTACGAAATGCCGTCGCGGCAGCGCCAAGGCTGCCAGCTCGATCACAGCACCGGCGCGGCATTGGTTACTCTGCTTTCGCACACACGTCGGGCTTGTTGTCGACGGCCTGCAACATTTATCTGCGATCGGATGGATCTGTCGCGGTGAACACCGGCGTCGTCGACATTGGCCAGGGGTCCGACACGGTGCTGAGCCAGATATGCGCTGATGCGTTGATGCTGACGCCGGAACATATCTCCTTCGCGTCACCCGATAGCGACAGCTCACCATGGAACTGGAAAACGGCTGCAAGCCGGGTGACTTATATGGCGGGCCGTGTCGTGCTAGCGGCGACGATCGAGGTCCGGGACAAGATACTGAGTCAGGCCGCCGAGATCATGGAATGCTCGGCGGAAGATCTGGAAATCCGACCCGGCGGCCTCGTCGGGCTGAAGGGTGCGCGGGCGCACACCATTTCCTTTGGCCAGATCGCGTCCCATGCCATTAATCGGCACGGGGGCCCGATCATGGGTGCGAGTTCGCTACTATTCGACGGCGAACGTATTGATCCGAAGCGTGCGCTCGTTGAAGGCTTCGCTTTCGGCAATGTCGGCATTTACAGCTTTGGCGCCCAGGCGTCCGAAGTAGAGGTTGATGAAGTCACAGGAACGGTGCGGGTTCTTCGCGCCTGGTCGGCACACGACGTGGGGCGCGCTATCAATCCGAGCATGGTCGAGGGTCAAATACAGGGAGGCTACGTTCAGGGCATGGGCTATGCGCTCACCGAAGAGATGCAGTGGGATGAAGTCGGACGGCTCACCAACCCGACGTTGATGGACTACAAGGTTCCGACGGCTTTGGACGCGCCACTCGAAATCCACCCGATTATTGTCGAGCATCCCGAACCATCAGGTCCATTTGGCGCCAAGGGCATTGGCGAGCCGGGTCTAATCGGAGCTGCCGCTTCGATTGCTAACGCGATTGCGAGCGCTGTCGGAAGACGCGTATATCGCTTGCCGATGACGCCGGAGCGGGTACTTGACGCTCTAATGGACGGTGGTTGAGCTAAGATGCGTTACGAGCCGCCGTCGGCCGAGACCATCATCGCGGCGGGCCAGCGCCTCGGTATGGCGATCTCGTCCGAAGCGGCGATGTCGTTCGCCAGGTACGGCGCCGAACTTGCTTTCGCCTATCGTCGCGTCGACGACCTTCAGGAATCATGGCCGCCGCCAAACCCGTCGGATCGTGCGTTTACCACGCCAATCGCGGAAGAGAATCGCTTCGGCGCCTGGTTAGCCAAATCAGCAATAACACGGAATGTTGGAGGCAAGCTCAGCGGAAAGCGAATTGCCGTCAAGGATACGATCGCGGTCGCAGGCCTTCCGATGACAGACGGCACCAATTTTATAGCGCACGTACCTAACTTCGATGCCACCGTTGTCAGTCGAATCCTCGACTGCGGCGGCGAGATTGCGGGTAAGGCCGTCTGTGAGTTCTTGTCCTATTCAAGCGGCAGCCACACCGCCGTAACGGGCTTCGTAGAGAATCCGGTAAAGCAAGGTTATTCAACCGGGGGCTCCTCGTCCGGCAGCGCGGCTCTGGTCGCGGCTGGAGAAATCGACATGGCGATTGGAGGGGATCAAGCGGGTTCGATTCGCATTCCCGCCTCGCATTGTGGGCTATACGGTCTAAAGCCCACATGGGGGCGAGTGCCTTACACCGGTGCGGTATCAAGTGAGTTCGTGATCGACCATCTCGGGCCTATCACTGCTACGGTCGAGGACAATGCGCTGTTGCTAGGATGCATCGCAGGATCAGATCCGCTCGATCCACGGACCGCGGGCACACCGGCGCCCGATGATTATTGTGCCGCAATCGGACAAAATGTGAGCACGCTTTCAATCGCGGTCATGGCGGAAGGATTTGGCCATCGCGATTCCATGCCTGAAGTCGACGCAGCCGTGCATCGCGCAACCGAACAGTTCGTTCGGCTCGGCGTCAAGGTCGACACCGTTTCAATGCCCTGGCATCGCGACGGTCTGGCGGTTTGGCTCGTATTCGCGATGGAGGGTTATTTCGCAAATCTGATTCGTGGCCACGGATTTGGCGGCAATCACGATGGCCTACACTGGAGCGGGTTGAACGACGGCATCGCGCGCTGGCACGACAATCCCGATCGGCTACCGCCCAATCTGAAGCTTGGCATGCTGATGGGCGAAGATGCCGGGACGCGCTATCGTCGTCATTATTTCGTCAAGGCGATGAACCTGGTGCGGCAGCTTCGCGCAGCATACGACCGGGTGCTCTCGCGATATGATCTTCTACTGGTGCCGACCGTGCCCGCAACGGCCAGGCCATTGCCTTCACATCAGGCTTCACTGGAGACCACTGTCGATCTCGCGTTTGAGAACATTGACAATACCTGCCCTTTCAACCTCACGCACCATCCAGCGCTGACAGTACCGTGCGGCATCGCAGACGGCCGTCCGATCGGCATGATGCTCATCGCAAAGCCATTCGCAGAGGCAACGCTTTACGCAGCCGCGGCCGCATATGAGCAGGCAAGTACACAGCGGTAAATGTAGAATCTCGCACCATGTAGCGAGGAAGTAGAATAGCTGATCGATCTCTAGGCGAGTTATGCGAGGAGGGAATGGGACGCGTTGAAACGCCGCGCCATCAAGCTAGCAGATAGCTATACCAAGGACCGTGATTGCACCTCCGATACAAAGAGCTCCTCAATGGAAAGCCTGCGATGACAAACGCCCTGTTCAAAAGAATACTCGAGCAAAGCATCGAGTGTTTTCCGGTTTGGAATGATTCCATACGGCCAATAGTCCCGACCCATCAGCTCCGTAGCCCGATGAACATCGTGCGCTAACCACGGCATCGGATAATGTGACACGGTAATGTCGCTAAATCGGGCAAGACTGCGGTTTTTAGCTTCGTCAAATGCTTTGTAAAGGTTCATTGCGATCCACCGGTTTTGTTCATAAACGTCTCTACTAATCACGATCGTATGCATGATCGGAAAAATACCACAGTTTTTCCAAAATGTTATTTCCTCTTCGTCAGCAAAGAGACGGCTAATACTTGCGTCACCTGATAAAAATGCCGCCGGTGGACGCGCGCTGATGACAGCATCAAGCTCGCCAGCGACCAGCAATTGATTGAGCGATTTGTTCGGAACGGAAGTGTACGTCAATCCAGCCGGCAGCTTTGATATCATATTATCGACGCGCCCGGGCTCATTCACTCCAGCCTGAACCCAACTAATGGACCGCAGGTCAACTCCATACTGATGCTCGAGAATTCCGCGCGCGTAGATAGCCGCAGTCATTGCCCATTCCGGTACACCGATCGTCTTGCCCGCAAGTTGCCCGGGACTATCAATTTTGCTGGCGTTACTGATATAAAATGACGAGTGGCGAAATAGACGTGACGGAAATACCGGGATGGCGACCATACTAGTGTCGCCTTGAGACAGCATAGACAAATAAGGACCGAAACCCATTTCTGAGACACTCCATTCCCGGAACGTTACAAATCTGTAGAACAATTCCTCTACGGGCAGGCGCGAAACCCTCAGCTGAATTCCTTCTACGCCGACGGCTCCGGACAGAAGGTCCCGAACGTGGTCGTAATCGCCTATGGCCAACGATAATGAAATCTTATTCATCGGAACCTATGTCGCTGTGATTAGTCCTATGTCGATGTGATTAGGCGTCTACGCCGGTGTATGTGGCTTTGCTCGATCCGTCGTAAGCGACAACGACCCGTGGGTCACCGCACAGCCTGCAATCTGAATCTCTCATGGCACCATTTCCACTCGCGTAGCGATTTCCGGCTCTCGAGCTTTCCATCTGCTGTAGTGCCGCTCGACCCCCGACAAAGAAGCATTCGCAATTCCCGCGAGGATAAGCGTTAGCAAAATTCCGAAGTAAACCTGTCCCACGTTGAAAAGCGTTCGGTTGTAGGAAATCCAGAAACCTAATCCGTCAGTCGCCGACAGCATTTCGCTCTGGATTATGCCAACGATTGTGAGCGACGTACCGACACGAAGGCCAGATATGATTGCAGGAATTGCCAGCGGGACCATCACGTGAATGAGAGCTTGTCGCCATGAGGCACCCATTGCACTCGCGAGGACACCAAAGCGAGGATCGATTGACCGAATGCCGAGGACTGTCCCGAGTGCGATTGGAAAAAAGCCCACGGCTGCCCCGTAAACTACTTTCGATATAGTGCCGATGCCGAGCCAAGCGACCAGGATGGGATAGAGCACGACAAGGGGCACAGCAATCATAGCGGAAAGAATTGGTACGAATGTGAGCGCGATCAGAGGAGAAGCCCCGATAATGACGCCGCTCGTAATACCGGCGAGCCAGGCGACGATGCTAGCGAGGACGATTTCCCAGGCCGTCACGTAAAAGGCGTGCAAAAACACGCCACCATCCTTTAGCATCGCCGCGACTACTAAGCTCGGCGATCCAAAGATCAGCGGATTGAGGGCGCCGGTCCGAAAAAGAGCTTCCCATAGTCCAATACAGATTGTCGCAATGCCGGCTTGCCGCGTCAGCCGACGTGCTGTGCGCCACTTCATTCCACGGGTTCCGATATCAAGCGCCAGACGCGATTGCGAAGCTCGCCCAGCGTTTTAGAACCCAGCATTTCCAAGGAGCGTGGACGCGGCAGGCTTACATCGATTTGTTCTATAATGCGGCCCGGGCTGGCACCCATCACTAACACCTTGTCCGCGAGATATACCGCTTCCACCAAACCGTGCGTAACAAACAGTATCGTCGTGCGGCTTCGCGACCAGATTTGCAAAAGCTCGCTCCACATGCGCATTCTCGTCTGCTCGTCTAAAGCCGCAAAGGGCTCATCCATCAGCAAAATACGCGGATTGCGAACAAGTCCTCGAGCTATTGCAACGCGCTGCTTCATGCCCCCGGATAGTTCGTGGGGGTAGGAATGAACGAATTCACGCAAGCCGACCAATTCGAGCAATGCGGATGCCCGGCTGCGTCGGTCAATCCCCATCACTCCCTGCAGCGCTAGTGGAAATTCCACGTTCTCTGCTGCCGTTTTCCAAGGCAGCAGCAGGGGTTCTTGAAAAACCATTCCAATCTTATCCGGCCGAGGTCCCGTCAATCGTTCACCGTCGATTAACACTTCGCCGGCCGTCGCAGGCACAAGGCCGGCGACGATGTGCAATAATGTCGATTTGCCGCAACCGCTTGGCCCGACAACGGTCACAAACTGAGCTTGCCGTACGGACAGCGAAACTGAGTCAAGTGCTGTTAGGCGTCCGCGCGCAGTCTCATAGGACTTGCTGATATGGTGTACTTCTACAATCTTCTGGGTCAACAACGCGTCCTGTCGTGCACCGCTCATCGCTCCGCCTTTAGAGCAAAGCGAGAACTGCTGTAAGTTTCACATGCCTGCAAAGATTCATTGAGTACAACGATAAGAGCGACAACAAGCAACACTGCGGCCAGGAGATATGACATCTGAAACGCTTCACCCCAATTGAGGATGTCACGGCCGATACCGCCTGTCGCAGCGTACATTTCAGCAAAAATTATGCCCTGGACAGAAAAGATCAGGGCGAGCCTGAGCCCGCCGACAATGAGTGGCGCCATCGCAGGAAGATAAATCCGTGAATAGATTTGCGACCGCGTGGCCCCAAATGAGCGCGCGGCCAGGATAAATCCAGGAGGTACAGAGTGCACGGCGGCAACGCCGCTTGGCACGACGAGAAAAAAGGCAAGCACTACCGCAAATACGACTTTTTCGACGAAACCGATACCCAGCAGCAGGATAAATGCCGGCAAAAAGACCGCTTTTGGAACTGCCATTAGCAGGTGAATTATTGGTGCAAATCGGCGTTCGAGCCGCGAGCTTTCGCCAATCACAAATCCGATCCCAATGCCGAGCGGTCCTACGATAGCGAACGCGCAGATGACCTCGACCGCCGTTACCCCGAGCTCAGCCCGAAAGCGATTGGTGCCGATCAGCTGCCACAGCACAACCAAAACCTTTGATAGTGGCGGTAAGACATCGGAATAAACCAGCCCGAGGCGGCTTACGAGTTCCCAGGTCAGCGCGACAGCTGCAACGAAAAGCACGCGCCCGGTGATCACACCCCACCGTTGCGTGCGACCCATTTTGCCGGGCTCCTAAATTTCGGAAATTATACTGGGAACTAGACTAGCTCGCGTGGCAGTCGACCCGACAGCCGAACAGGATAAACGTTGATAACCTTCGCGATTATATCGGCCCGGCGCTGCGCCCTGTACACCCTCCCCTATGGCGACGCTTCGTCGACGGGAGGCCATGCAAGCATGCATACCGATGCTTTATCTTAAGGATGAAACTCGTTCGTGAACAGACTGGCCGGGTCTACCTTTACCAGATTTGGCATGTCCCAGGTCTTAGCTCCGATTTTCAGAGCATTCTCGATCCACTCTTTGTTGATAGCCCCGTCGCGCGGCAATCGCAGCACCACGTTTTCAAAAGTGAGATCGTTTACCTTTGCATCGTCCTCATGAGCGTAGCTTTTGAGGAATTCGACAGACCATGCGCGGTGCTCCCGCATATAAGTCAGACCTTTGTAAATCGCAGCAAGGGCAGCCCGCAGTTCTGACGGTCGGGTGTCTATTACCTCTTGCGAGGCAACATAGGCGTTCTGCATGCAAGGAACCATGTCTCGACCGAAATCCATGAGGGACCTGGCACCATCATCTTGCATAATTTTGTAGCTCAGACCGGGCCAAACGACGATGGCGTCCACCTGACCGTTACGCAACGAAGGAAGAAGCCCTCCCCCGCCTAGCGGAATCGTTTGAATTTTTACGCCCGCGTTGTCTGCCGCCCAAAGGGCAAACATGTCTGTAACTGAGCCTTTTACCGTAATACCCACCTTCTTATCGGCGAGGTCCTTCACGCTCTTGATATTCGATTTCCCCGAAACCAACAGAAGCCAACCCAGCGCCTCACCCGACGCAGTCGCTACAATTTTTTGTTTCGCGCCTTTGCTAACCGACAATCCAGCGCCGGCACCAGATTGAGTAATCACGTCAACCGCGCCTGCGCTCAGTGCTTCCTGCGCAGCCGCACCGCCGCGAAAAGATGAAAGTTGAACGTCGAGCTTTGCGTCCTTGAAGTATCCGAGTTGCTCCGCGACGTAGGCGGGCGCAGTGGACACATCATCGCTTACCGCCATCCCGATCCGCAAAGGAGCTGCTGCCGACAAGTGCGTAGTCGCCAGCCAACACACCAACAGACCAGCGATTTTGATCATCAACCTCATGGTTTCTCTCCCAGTTGATTCACGTGCGTGCGTTGTCAACGTGAGCCGTCGCATGCTCCAACCTGATCGAGACAGCATCGCAGTCATTATTGTTGCTTTATGTAATCGTCAGATAATTTGATTGTCAATAGAGAGTATCGCTTCTTTATGGTTCCTTCGGCGACAACAGTCAATACTGAACGAAATGCGCTTTAGTTTGATGCTATTAAAAATCGGGATGTTCGTACAAACTTATGCACGTCGCTCAAAAAAATAGTGCACCACGCCGAGCGCCTCTTCAGCCGGCACGATGAGCCGGTCACCGGCCCGCACTGCCGTGAAGCGGCCTTTTGCGAGCAGCTCGGCAAGATGATCGAGATCTTCAACCTCGAACCCCATCGCGGCGATGGAAGGTGGAGGCGAAAACAAGGAGCCCGGCAGATAACTCGCGATTGCTTCCGGGCTCATGAATAGCAAGCTACTGACCAGCGGAAGGTCGATTTGCCAGCCACCTTTCACCTTGTGCCCCGCAGTTCCTGTTAAAGTCTCGTAGCGATGCGCATAGGTTCCGGGTTCGCTCGCCACGACGATAACTTCCGCCAATGAGCGTGCTCCGTTGCGGTGGCCCATATAGCGTTGTTGATGAACATATTCTGGGTTGCGGTGCTTGGCCGCTTGTACCAGACCCTCAGGAGTTTGGCCACGATCGAAGTGTACGCAGTCGAATTTCGCCGTCCGCATTCCCTCCGGCGTATCGATGTCCCGCTGCAGCAGGATAACTTCCGAAGCGCCGATGTCGGTCTTGGCAATACGCTCATGCACGACGTTTGCATCCTTGCAGCCGAAGCAGATGATGTGACCACCCTGAAATCGGTTAATGAAGTTGCCCCAACTCCAATCGGGTCGGCCGGGGTTCACGATGCCAAGCACCTCGATATAATTATGCGCGAAGATCGCACATCGATTGCCGGTCGCTAACAATTCGGGAGGCTGGCCCGGCCGCGTTGATCCGGAATGAACGGAGAGCGGACTCAGCGCAAAGCCGAGCGCCTCATAACGCGCCGCCGCCTCATCAAGGTTCCGAACGGCGAGTCCGACGTGATTGACACTGTCGATATCTCCGACTTTTTCCATGTAAGCAAATCTTTCCAAAAAATGTAGCTAGATCACCAAACTGGCCAACTGCCGCTCGACTAAATGGACGAGACTAAGCGCTGTGAGTTCCGAGGACTTTGGATTGGCCAACGACGGCTCGTTCTCTAGCGTTATACGTAGACTGCCGAAAGCCCCACAGGCGCTGATATGGTGTTGATTCCGTTGCAAGTCAGGATCCGCCACGAGCTCCACGCAGGTCCGATCAAGCCCGATTCCGGCGAGCGAAGTCACGACTGTGGCGTTGGCATTCTGTGGAAAGTATCGCGCGGCTTCGCGCGCTGAACCGGTGAAAAAAATCTGGCGCGTCCGAAGATTATCCAGGTCGATCCGATTCTCTGCGTTGGTATTCTTCCACGCCTGCGGCGGCTTCACGATCTGATGTAGGACTAGTTCTAGCGGCAACACAGCAGCTGCCGCGAGCGCATCGATCCCTCCGATCGCACCCGACGGAACAAGGATACGACTTCCGTGCTCTCCCGCAATCTGGCACAAGTCAGACAACAAATCGTCGTCGCGAAACGCGCTCGTCGAGGCGACAACCAGTGCTTTAGCGTGACGTAGCGACATCGGGGCCCAGATTCCGACGGCCGCGCGGCCGGCAGCCTCGACTACAAGATCAGGCCGGATCTCTGCGATCCTTTCAGGATCGTCAAGAAAGATAACATTTGGAAACGTGGGGGCGGTGCGCTGCGAACTCGTCGCAACTGCGACAATGTCGACGGGAGCAGAACGCTCCCTAAGTAAAGAACCGACCCGCGAATTGATGGCGCCCCATCCGATAAACGCAACTCGCAGCCGCGTCATGGACCTGCCCGCGAAACGATTAGGGCGGGCAAGCCGGGATGATTTCTCAGCGCGACGTCTGATCGGGAACGTACTATCTCTTGCAACATAGCCGATTTCTCATGGCGCCCATCGCGACGCTCGAGCGTGTTTGCGTAGAAGTCGGAGAAATTCTTCTGCGGCCGGCGACAACGAACGGTTGCTCGATTGAACGAAAGAAATCTCCCGCCGCACCTGAGGCTCGATTAGCGGTCGTCCAGTAACCTTACGCCGATAGGCGAAAGATCCGACATAAGTGGGCAGCGGCGCGACCCCAAGTCCAGCCTCCACCAACATGATGGCTGTTGTCATTTGTGATACTTCGTACGCTGGCTGAGGCGCATGTCCAGCGTTTTCGCAAGCGCGGTCAACAATCGCACGAATGTTGCTCGCGTGCGTCAGCATGATCAACGACGCAAAACGCAATTCGCTCCAGGTGATCGCCTTTTTCTCAGCGAGCGGCGTACCGCTACGGCACCAAAGCATCAACGAGTCCTTGAGCAACACCTCCCGTCGGATACCTTCCTCGTCTTCAGCGAACGTACCGATACCGCAGTCGGCCGCGCCGGAACGAACTCTCACTACAATGTCGTCCGTCTGGGTATCGACCAGATGGAGCTCAATGCCCGGGTTGGTTTCTTTGTAAGCGGCAAACACAGGCGGGACGATCATTGCAGCCAGCAAGGGTGGCGCTGCAACAACAAGTCGGCCGCGCTTGCGATAGGTCAAATCGCGAGCACTGCGGATAGAGTGCTCGAGATCGTCGATTATCTTTTCGGTGGCCAGCAGAAACTCGCGACCCGCGCCAGTCAGCTCCACACGACGCGTCGTGCGATCCAGCAAGCGAACGTCGAGCTCGCGCTCAAGCTCGCGCATCGCGAGCGACATGGCCGGCTGGGCTATTTGCAGGCGTTGCGCGGCCCGCGTAAAGCTCCCAACCTCAGCGATCGTATGAAAGGCTTTCAACTGCCGTAGCGTGATTTTCATAAGCCAAAGTTATCAATAAATACCATAATTGCATATTGTGAAATAATTGGTCAGGTGCGAATTCTGGCATGTCACTGACGACGACCAAAGGCGCCGGTAATGGATTCAGTGCGCGATCGCACGGTATGGTCACATTGGATCGGCCGCCCGCTGCCACGTATCGAGGACGAGGCACTGCTGCGCGGGCACGGGCAGTTCATTGATGACCTAGACCCCAGCGGTTGCCTTCACATTCAGTTTCTTCGGAGCGAACGCTCCAGCGGCAAGATCGCCGCGATTGACACTTCGGCGGCGCGGTTGATACCCGGCGTCGTCGACATCATGACTGGCGCTGATGTCGCCGGATTTGGCCAACTTGCTGTCAATCCGCTGCTGGACGGATTAGACGTCCCGCCGAGCGCGCTCATGGCGTTTAAGCGGATCGAATTTGTCGGGCAGCCTCTTGCCGCTGTCGTCGCCACGACACCGGTCGCTGCGCTTGACGCCATAGAGGCCCTCCAACTTAAGATCGAGGAAGCCGAGCCAGGCCCCCTCGATGCTGGCGAAGTGTTCAATGCCCGGTGGCTCGGTGGAAATATTGAACGCGCCTTTCGGCAGGCCGCGCGGATCGTTGATGTTAGGCTCGCATATTCCCGCTTGGCACCGGCGGCGTTGGAGCCGCGCCGAGCACTCGTCTCAGTCGAGCCGGACGGGAACCTAGTCGCGTGGCTAGGCACCCAGACGCCACACCGAGCGCGCACCGATCTCGCCCGCATTCTCTGCATTCCGGAAGGCAACGTTCGAGTCATCGCCCCAGACATCGGCGGAGCTTTTGGTGGGAAGGCCTCGCTTTATCCCGAGGATGTCGTGGTCGCCTATGCTGCCCTGCGTCTGCATCGACCGGTGAAGTGGTGCGCTACGCGCGGTGAGGACTTTCTAGCGGCGACGCAAGGCCGTGGGGCGAGAGCCCGGGGCGAATTAGCATTGACCGAGAACGGTAGCTTCCTTGGCCTTCGCGCTCAGTTTGAATTTCCCCTTGGGGCGTGGCTGCCCTTCAGCGCGGTCGTACCAGCGCGCAATGCTGGACGCATTTTGCCGGGCCCTTATGACATCACAAACGTCGATATTACAGTTCGTGGACTGCGGCAGCGCACCGCTGCCGTCGGCATTTATCGAGGGGCAGGACGCCCCGAAGCAGCGATGTTGATGGAGCGATTGATTGAACAGGCTGCTCGGGCCTGCGATGTTGACCCTGCCGAGCTTCGTAAGCGGAATCTCGTGCAGCCGGACCGCTTTCCCTTTGCCTCCGCGACGGGAGAGACGATCGACTCCGGGAATTATCCCCTGCTGTTGGCAGAAGCGCGCGAGCGCTGCTGTTATGACGGTCTGCTCGTCGCGCGGGACCAGAGGCGGGCAGCCGGCGAGATATGTGGTGTTGGTTTGGCCCTGTATGTCGAGCCATCTGGTCAAGGGTGGGAGAGCGCCGCAATCAGTCTCGCTGCGGGCGGTAAGATCATCATCGCCACCGGCGCAACATCACAGGGTCAGGGGCGCGAAACCGCCTACGCACAGGTTGTTGCCGACGCGATTGGCGTCGATCCGTCGCATATCATCGTCCGGCACAGCGATACTTCTAGCTGCCCGCCGGGCATTGGCGCTCTTGCAAGCCGCAGCACCGCAATCGGCGGAAGTGCATTGCTTTGTGCCGCAGAAAAATTCCGAGAAGCGGCCCGTGCGTGCGCCGCGGACCTTATGCAACAGCCGGCCGATCAGATCAGTGTTACGCCATGTGGTTTCGAGGCGGTTGGAGCGGAACGTCGCATGGAGTGGTGCGAACTCGCTGCGGCAGCTAACAGCCCAGGCCGCATTCCTCCCGGATTGGCTACCCCAGTGGTCTATCACGCCGAAGGTGAAGCATGGAGCAGCGGCTGCTGCGTCGCCGGCGTTGCTATCGATGCGGAGATTGGAAGCTTACGAATTGAGAAGCTGGTCTGGATCGATGACGCCGGTGTCGTCGTTAATCCCTTACTGGTGCGCGGGCAAATTCTGGGCGGCATGGCGCAAGGTCTGGGCGAAGCGCTTTTGGAACGTATCGTCTACGATGCCGATGGCCAAATACTCACGGGATCGTTCATGGATTATGCTTTACCGCGGGCAAGCGACATTCCTGAGGTCGAGCTCGCCCATATCGAGACGCCGTCGCCGTTCAATCTGTTGGGTGCCAAAGGCGTTGGAGAAGCCGGTTGCATTGGCGTACCAGCTGCGATCGTCAACGCTACTCTTGACGCCCTGGCGCCGTATGGCGTCGCCAGCCTAGACATGCCGCTTACCAGTGAGAAGATTTGGCGAGCCTTGAATGGAATGGACACGTCGAACCGCGAGGGAAGACTATGAAATACCGCAAGCATGATGCGAAAGAGTACGCGCGCGAGCACATGAAAGGTATCTGGGCTGCCGCCCTCACGCCATTTGCGGCAGATTTCGGGATCGATGACTCCAGCTTTCGGAGCAATATGCGCCACTGGACACGCGATCTCGGAATCGACGGTCTTTTCATTTGTGGAAAGCAAGGCGAGTTCTTTTCAATGACGGTAGCCGAACGCAAGCACACGTTCGATGTTGCCGTCGAAGAGGCCGACAGCGGCAACTTTCAGACCATTATGTCGTGCTCAGATCAGAATGTTGACACCGTCATCGATCTTGCAAACCATGCCGAAGCGATTGGCGCTGACTACATCGTGGTTCACGCGCCCGTGCTGCATTTTTTGACGGGACACGACGAGACCGTCTACGAGTATTATCGTTACATAAGTGAGAAGGTGAATATTGGCATCGCCCTTTGGAGCCACCCTGACAGTGGCTATTTGCTTAGTCCAGAGTTATGCGCGCGGATCGCGGACATAGAGAACGTTGTTGCAATAAAATATAGTGTACCACGCGAGATGTACGCAAAGCTCACTCGCATGGCTGGTGAACGAATCATCGTCAGCACGGCTTCCGAGGAAGAATGGTTCGACAACATCGTTGAACTTGGGTGGCGGCTCTATCTCTGTTCCAATCCTCCTTATTTGTTTCAAACGGCTGTCGATCGACGCATGCGCGACTATACCGATCTGGCATTCAAGGGCGAGATCAACAGGGCGCGCGAGATCCGGGATAGCCTAAAGCCAGTGCGTGATGCATTTCGCGGATCACGACCGCCCGAAAAGCCTCACGCACATGCGAAGTACTGGCAAAATCTCTTGGGCCAATGCGGCGGCCTGGTCCGGCGGCCGATGTTGCAGCTTACTGAGCTCGAAAGAATGGCGACCAAAGCCGCATTTGAAGGAAGTGGGCTGAAGCTACCCAACAATCTCAAAGCTTCCGCTGCATGAGCTGTCTTCGAGCGCAATGCCCCAGTTACGGAACATGTGATCAACAACAAAGTAAGGAGATTCTCAGATGAACCCTAAGCCATTTAACTTTCAAGGCTGGATCGCAGAAAACAAGCATCTTCTTAAGCCCCCCGTCGGCAACAAAATGCTTTTTCCCGAGAATCACGGAATGATTGTTCAGATCGTGGGCGGCCCCAACCAGCGGGTCGACTTTCACGACGATCCCGTCGAGGAGTTCTTCTATCAAATGAAGGGCGACATGATCTTAAAAGTCGTTGACCGCGGTCGGATCGAGGATATTCCGATCCCCGAGGGCGACGTATTTCTCCTACCGCCGCACGTTCGTCACTCGCCGCAGCGGCCGGTCGAGGGCTCAATCGGCTTGGTCGTAGAAAGTCCGCGCGTTCCTGGGATGAAGGACGGCTTCGATTGGTATTGCTTCGAGTGCAACGCACTCGTACATCGAATCGAAATTGCCGTTAAAGACATCGTGAAAGACCTACCGCCGCTCTATGCCGCCTTTTACGCGGATGAAAAGGCTCGCACATGCAAAAACTGCGGCGCAGTTCATCCGGGCAAAACTCCGCCCCCAGGTTGGGTCAAGATGTGATCAACATTTGATGAGTTGCAACGTGCAACTTTAGAGATCCGCCATACTCAAAGAAGGGTACTCCCATCATGGACAGCACGACGACTAAATCGCGGGCATCAGGTTTGGCGCTGTCGGTAGCGCTGCTCATCACGAGCTTTTCGTCCTGCTGCTATGCGCAGGAAGCAATCAAAATCGGCGTTGTCGGTCCAAACAGTGGCCCCTACACCATCATTGGCGAGGAGGTACGCAATGGTTTTAGCCTCTACCTATCCGAGATAGGTAACACCGCTGGCGGACGTAAGCTGGAAATGCTTTACGAAGACACGGAGGGGAAGCCAGATGTCGGTCTTACGAAAGTAAAAAAGCTGGTGGAGAAGGACGGCGTCGCCTTCGTCGGCGGCGTCGTTTCATCAAGCGTAGCATATGCTCTGCATGACTACGTCGTGGCACAAAAGATCCCGCTAGTGATTACCGTCGCGAGTGCCGACGGACTGACACAGAAGGGTGCCGCGCCCAA
The DNA here is from genome assembly GCA_963791955.1 of uncultured Alphaproteobacteria bacterium. Lineage (GTDB taxonomy): Bacteria > Pseudomonadota > Alphaproteobacteria > Rhizobiales > Xanthobacteraceae > BOG-931. Next base: position 139,369 of record CAWBUO010000005.1, on the reverse strand, counting down.
CATTTTTCGCACCAATAGCTCGGGCAGCCAAGCCAGCCTTCCGCTTGGCAAGTGGCTCTACGACAAGGCGGGTTATAGAAGGTTGATTATTATCGCGCCAAATTATGCGATGGGCTATGAGCAAACGGGCGGTTTCGCGCGCACTTTCACGGAAGCTGGGGGCAAGATCGTCAAGACTTTATATCCGCCAATGGGCACCCCAGATTTTAGCCCATTCCTAACGTCCCTCGATTTGTCGTCGGCCGATGCGGTAGCCGCCGTATTCGCCGGCTCCGACGCCATTAAGTTTGTGAAGCAGTATGCGGAGTACGAACTCAAGGATCGCCTTCCGTTGGTCAGCACGATTTTACTGACAGACGACCTGATCCTGCAGCAGGAGGGAGAGGCTGCGTTGGGCATTACGACAGCCTCTCATTACTCATCAGCTATTGATTCAACCGCGAACAAGAAATTCGTTGCGGCGTACCGCGACAAGTTCAAACGTGACCCTACTCTGTACGCAGAGGGATCGTACGTCGGTGCGCGCGTCATCGCAGATGCTATATCGGCGCTCAAGGGCAACGTCGCCAATGTCGCCGAATTGGTCGCCGCTATGCACAAAGTTCAGTTCGAGGCGCCGCGAGGTCAATTTCACTTCGACGAATACAATAGTCCCATTCACACCGAATATGTGTTCAAGGTCGAGAAAATAAACGGCAAGCTGGTCAACCACCCGATTGCTGAGTTCAAAGATGTCTCGCAATTCTGGACATGGTCGCCCAAGGACTACATGACTATGCCGAGCTATTCGGACCTTGCAAACAGCTGGGCTAAGTGATCTGGCTCGTTCCGTCGTTCCTTTGATCGACAGAAGGAGGCGTTCTGTTCTGACGGTCCGGAGGTACTTTGGCGCTACCGCAACGTAGCTGGCAACATAGCTCACGATGATTGCGTCACAGTCGGCATGAGGCGTCGTCGATGATTTTCTGGTCTATTCAGATTCTGAACGCCTTCTCTCTGGCGATGTTGCTTTTCCTCATCTCCGCAGGCCTTTCGATCATTTTTGGCATGATGCGGATCATCAACCTGGCGCACGGGTCGTTTTACCTGCTTGGCGGCTACGTGGGACTGACCGTGATTGGCGAGACCGACAATTTCTGGTTGGGATTGCTCGCCGCCGCCCTTGCGATCGGCATTTTCAGTATCTTCGTTCATCGACTGCTGCTGCGAAGGGTACAGCACAACGAACTAGCGCAAGTACTTTTAACCTTCGGCCTCCTACTGATGATTTCGGACGTCGCGATCTGGATCTGGGGTGGACTGCCCCGCACACTGTCGCGGCCGGAATTTCTAGAAGGCTCGTTTCACGTCGGCTCACTGATTTTTCCCATTTATCGTTTGGCAGTCACCATCGCCGGATTGTTATCGGCGATTGTAATCTGGTTTCTGTTGGAGCGGACGCGCGTTGGCGCGATCGTAAGAGCCGGTGTCGACGATCAAGAAATGGCTCGCGGCATCGGCATCAATATCGAGCGCATCTTCACCCTGATTTTCGCGAGTGGAGCCACAATGGCGGCAATTGCCGGCGTGCTTGGGGGCGCAATGCTCGGGGTCTATCCAGGAGCGGATTTCGATATCGTGCTGTTAGCCTTCGCGGTGGTGGTGATTGGCGGCCTGGGAAGCGTGAGGGGCGCTTTTTTTGGGAGCTTATTTATTGGCACGATTGACACATTCGGCAAGGCACTTGTGCCACAGTTTGCGGCATTCACGATTTTTGTGCCGATGGTTCTTATGCTCGCTATTCGTCCTACCGGCCTTTTCGGCCGGTCGTGAGCGGACCCTGTCGCGGCATGCCTTCACCGCATCGATGGGGTTTAGGTGCCGCAGCCGCGGTCATAGCGGCAGTCGCAGCCTGGCTGCCGTCGTATTACAGCGGCCTATTAATCGAATGCCTAATCTTCTCGATCTTTGCCCTCGGGCTGAACATCCTTGTCGGTTACGCCGGACTACCCTCGCTCGGCCACGCCGCATATTTTGCTGCCGGTGCGTACGCGGCCGGACTTGTCTCCATTTTCGCTAGCAGCAATCTCTTCGTTGGCACGCTAGCCGGCGTCGCCGCGGGCTGGGGTCTTAGCGCGCTCTTTGGCATCGTGGCCTTGCGGGCCAGCGGGGTCTATTTCCTAATGATCACTCTCGCACTTGCTCAAATTGCGTGGGCCGTCGTGATTACATTTCGAGGCATCACCGGCGGCGACGATGGATTACGCGGTATAGTGCGGCCGACGGTAGGAATACCGGGAATCGATCTTTCCACCACAAGCACGTTTTATTTGCTGACCTTAATGGCGTTCGTGGCTGCGCTGGTCTTAGCTAGGAACATACTGCGCTCGCCTTTTGGCCGCTCATTACTCGGAATTCAGGAGCGGGAGGCACGCATGGCGGCGCTTGGGTACAATGTTTGGCTACACAAATACATAGCCTTCATGGTCTCTGGCGCCTTCGCGGGCTTCGCGGGCGCCTTGTTCGTGCAGTACCAAGGCTTCGTTAGTCCGGCGGCGGCAGGCGTCGTAATTTCGGCCGAAGTGATGTTGATGATTATTCTCGGCGGCGCAAGCACACTGGCCGGTCCTGTGATCGGCGCTTTTGCGATCATTCTGCTCAGCAATCTAATCAGTGCCTACACCGCACATTGGACATTTGTCCTCGGAGGACTCTACGTGTTCTCGGTGATCGTAGCACCGGCGGGCATCGTGGGCGAACTGCGGCAGGCGATGCGCCGCAGCCTGCGGGGCGGGCCATCATGACAGCGCTATCCCTTGAGAATGTGTCTATTAGCTTTGGCGGCGTGCAAGCGGTCAGCGACCTCAGCATCGACGTTGCGGCGGGCGAGCGCCGCGTGTTGCTTGGGCCCAATGGTGCCGGCAAAACGACCCTATTCAACATGATTGGCGGGCAATTGCTGCCCCGAGAGGGTCAGATCAGCTTCTTTGATCAGGACGTGACCATGTGGCCGCCATACCGGCGGGCTCGCGCAGGATTGGCGCGGACATTTCAAATTACTTCTCTATTCTACAACCAATCAGTTGAGGAAAATATCTATCTCGCAGTTCAGGGAATTCTGCCGCACCGCTATAATCTCTTGCGCAACGCAGAAACTTTTGCCGAAGCTAAAGACCATGTCGAAGCTGTGCTTGCCCAGTGGCAACTTGACAGCGACCGGCGAGCCCTAGTCGGAGACCTGTCATACGGCACACAGCGCAAACTCGAGATTGCGATGGCATTGGTTCATCGGCCACGCGTATTGCTTCTCGACGAGCCGACCGCGGGGCTGTCCACGAGCGAGACCGCCAGTCTCGTCGCGCTGATCAAGACGCTTGGCCGCGACGTAACCATCATAATGATCGAGCACGACATGAGGGTGGCCTTCGAGATCGGCGAAACTTTCACCGTGATGAACCGCGGTAGAGTCATCGCCGAGGGTGATGCTGCTGCAATTCATTCCGAGCCGGAAATCCAAGCAATCTATTTAGGTGAAGTTAGCGAATGACTTCGATATTGCAGGTCGAAGACATTCACACCTATTACGGCGCCAGCTACGTCCTTCAGGGCGTGTCGCTGACTGTGCGAGCGGGCGAAACCGTCGCAGTTCTCGGGAGGAACGGCGTCGGCAAAACAACGCTGATACGTTCCATTGTTGCGTTTACCCCACCCACCCGCGGACGAGTTTCCTTTTGCGGCAAGAACATTTCCGGCCACTCACCCGAACGCATCATCCAGGCCGGCATGGCGCTGGTACCGCAAGGCCGTCGAATCTTCCGCTCACTGACTGTCAACGAGACACTCAAAGTCGCCGCACGCCCAAAATCCGTCGGCACACTCGGACAAGTTTGGTCCATCGATCGCGCCTACCGATTGTTTCCGCGGCTCGCCGAACGTCGTGATCAACGCTCCGAGACCTTGTCGGGCGGTGAACAACAAATGCTGGTCACGGCTCGCGCGTTAGTCAGCAACCCGAGTATGATCCTGCTCGACGAGCCGACCGAGGGGCTTTCGCCGATAATGGTCAAAGAGCTGCAGGACCTGCTGCGCACGTTGCACAATGAAGGCGTTAGTCTTCTGATCGCAGAACAACGGCTCGGCTTTGCGCTGGCGATTGCACAGCGAATTTATCTTATGGATAAGGGCCGCATAGCCTTGGACACAGCTCCGGAAGCCTTGCGCTCCGACGCTGACATGCGCCACCGGTATCTCGGCGTTTGATTCCGTTTCAACGGCTAACGTAACGATCCATACCGACATTCTGCGACCACATTTTTCGGTCGCTTTCCAAGATGTACGGACGGAGCCGAGCGGTACGAGTATTCACCACCTCGGCATCCTTTCGGAACTGCGGCAGGACTTGGCCAAGCTCAGCACGTAGCGCTGGCTCATTCACCGTTTGGATAACTCGATCACGCATGACGACACGCCCGGCGACGATCACGGTCTCGACGCCGCGTCCGCTCTCGCCGTAAACGATCTGCCGCGCCGCGCTGTTGAACGGCACATAGGTCGGATCATTGGCATCGAGAACTACGATATCCGCCAGCATTCCCGGACGGATTTCGCCCATCTCCTGCGCCAAGCCAGCCGTGTGCGCTCCACCAATGGTGGCGGCGTGGAGAGCGTCGATCGCGTTCGGCGGACCTTCTTCCGGATTGCTGACCGCTGCGAGGTAAGTGAACAGCTTCATGGCCTCAAAGATGTTCTGGGCGTCGGAGCAACTGCAATTGTCGCAGCCCAGCGCAAGGTTGACGCCCGCCGCAATCATCGTACGAATCGGCGCCACGCCGTTCTTGTTTTTGAGATTGCTGAGCGGGTTCAGAACCACGCTCGCCTTCGCCGCCGCGATCTTCTCGATTTCCGATTCATCGAGCCAAACGCCGTGCGCAAGCGTAAGTTTTGGACCAAGCAATCCCACCCTTTGTAGGTACTCGATCATCGACCCGCCGAACTCCTTGAAGTTCAGGCGCGCGTTAAGCGCCTCCGCGCGCGAGATGTAGATATGCGAGTAGACCGGAAGATCGAATCGCTTGGCTAAATCCGACAATCGCTCAATGAGTGATCGGCTACAGCGCTCTGGGCTGGACGGCGAGACCGCCCACCGAACAAGCGAGTCTGGATCGGGCTTATCGAAAATTGTTTCCATAACCGCGATCGGATCGGTTGCCGCCGCGGGCGGGTCGCCCATTAAGGTGGATTGCAACTCGGCTGGTATGACGTCGCGCCAGTAAGGAACCGTATCGAGTGGCGACACATCGCTGACCTGGAGCCCAAGGATCACCCTCAAGCCGGAATCATCGTAGGCGCGGCGAACCTCGTCGACTTGCTCGGCCGTGAGCGGATAGAGCGTGAGCATATCTTGCACAGTGGTGATCCCGCCACGAATGCATTCGACAGCGCCGAGCAATGTTCGCAGCCGGATCTCCTGGCTGCTGCGCGGCGGATAAGCGCGCGGCAGAGCATTGAGCGCCCAAAATTCAAGCACCGATGGATCAAAGCAGCCTTTGAGAAAGGTATCGTGCGAATGATAATGTGCGTTAATAAATCCCGGGACGACGAGCTTGCCGCTAACGTCGATTATTGCCGGCGTATCGGCCCGCTCGTCGAAGCGTAGCGCTGCTCCAACTTCGACCACCCTTCCGTCTCTGATTAGGATATCCGCGACCGGCGCGTCGTGCGGATGGGTGGAAATATCAAATACTCGTCCGCCCTTTAGCAATAGAGTTTTGGACGGTTGCATTCTGTATCCCCTGTCGCGCGCTAGTGCATTGATAGACTGCCCGCAAACTCGCCGGACGAGTTTATTGCAAATCCGTAGCGCGCTTCTAGCTGTGCGAGACTGTATTTCTGAGGGGAAATTGTTAGGGCACGTTCTCTGCTGTGATTATTGTCACGGCCTTCAGCCCCGATCCATCGCCCTAGTCTGGTACCAAAGCGGACGACCGTTGATCTCCCATTGACACATTGCTCAACTTTCCAAGCGAAAGTTCAACCTGGACAATACGTTTGATCTCCAGCTTTACGGGCACGAGGTCGGTCGAAGTGCTCTAGAAGAATCTACGCGCCGGCGCACTTGAACGTCGGAGGAGAGCTACGTCTAACACCATTACAAAAAATCAAAAAGAGAGTAACCCTCTCTATTGACATTGAACAAATGCGATTAGTAGAGTTATTAGAGGCCACTCACGCGCTGAGCAGAACTAAGGCACCGGAAGAGTGAATAGTCAACCGAGGAGGAGCTTACCGATGACGACCCGTCGTGAATTCCTGACAACCGTCGCCGCAGCCAGCGCCGCCTCTGTGACAGGTACGAGTCTTCTTTATTCCGCCGATAAGCCAGTACGGCTTGGTTTTTCCATCGCTAAAACCGGCATGTTTGCCGCCGCGGCTCAGTCGCAGGTCGATACCTATAATTTCTGGAAAGACCAGGTGAACGGCGCCGGCGGCCTGAATGTTGCTGGACAAAAGCGGCCGATCGAGTTCGTGTCGTATGACGATCAAGGTAACCCGGGTCAGGCGGCCAAAATTTACGAGAAACTTATTACTGACGATAAAGTAGATTTGCTACTCGCCCCGTGGGGCACCTCGATGCACATCGGAATCGCGCCTGTGGTCGAGCGTTTCAAGTTCCCATTGATCGGCAATTCCGCCGCGTCCGCGGAGCTGCGCAAGCTAAAACCTGGATACATTTGGTTTGTCACGGCGGACTTCCCCGACCACGTTGGCAAACAACTGCCGTTGCTGCTCAAGGCAAGCAACATTAAATCCATCGCTCTGATCTCGAATGTGCTGGACTTCACCAAAGAGGTGAAGGGCTATCTCGAACCGACGTTGAAGGAACAGGGAATCGAAGTGCGGGTTAACGAGGAGTATCCGCCAAGCCTAACTGATATGACAGCACTATTGAGCAAGGTGAAACAGGCGGCGCCGGACGGCGTTATCGCGCTGGCCTATCCGCCAGACTCTGTAGCCTATGTGCACACGGCAAAGGAGCTTGGCATCCCCTCGCCATTCCAGTTCTGCCTAGTCGGTCCCGGCGCAGACTTCTTCCACAAGGTGCTCGGCACCGCCGCGGATGGTATCGTCACCATGGGGCAATGGTCGCCAAAGCGCAATGCAGCGGCACAAGCCTTCAACGACGCTTATATCGCGAAGGTTAAGGAGCTGCCGGACTATCTCGACAGCATCGAGGCATACAACTCTCTCCAAATACTGGCCGATGCTGTAAAGGTAGCCGGTCTTGATCGAGAGAAGCTGCGCGATACCATCGCTCACGGTCGGTTCGATACCATTATCGGTCCGATCCAGTTTACCGGCGTCGAAAACTTGGTAACACCGGCTGGCTTTTTGCAGGTCCAAAACGGTGTGCCTCAACAGATTTGGCCTCCGAACGATGCCGTTGCCCAGTGGCAGCCTAAAAAAGGATACTGACCTACACCTCCTCTCGGTAGAGTTACTACTTTAACGTACGCGAGCTGTTAGGCCGCGTTTGTCGTGCGGCTCGTTGAACACTTTGCATCTCATGCTGATCCGAGCATGGGGTTTCAAATTGGACCGCTTGCATGTTGTACCACACCGCAACGCCCGGCATGGAGGCCATCCGCGCGTGATTAACACGCTGCTGTCGGGCCAACTTGCCGCTGCGGCGTTAATAGCGGCTGCGAACTTTGCGCTGGTCGCGCTGGGCTTGAACCTCGTTTACGGCACCATGCGCTTGCTGAACGTCGCGCATGGCGATCTTGTCATGCTCGGTGGCTACGGGGGTTACTGGCTCTTCACGCTGTGGGGTCTGTCGCCGCTGCTGTCACTTTTTCTCACCGCAGCGGTGGCGAGTTTCTTGGGCATAGCCGCCTACAGGGGTCTGTTCCGCCGAATGCTGCTCGAGCGACGGCGAACCGCTCAGCTGGAATCAAACTCGTTGTTGATGTTCTTTGGCTTGTCGATCATTTTGCAGAACGGGGTCGCCCTTCTGTTTACGTCGACGCCGCGTGGCTATCAGTACCTCGACCGAGTGATCAGCGTCGGCAACGTGTCCCTAACCGAAAACCGGCTCGCAGCTGCGGTGATCGCGCTTGCGCTGATCACCACAGTGTTCCTGTTCCTACGCTGGCACCCGTGGGGCCTCGCCATTCGCGGTTTAATCGAGGATCGTGAGGCCGCCGCCATAGTGGGTGTTGATATCGACATGGTGCAGACTGCGAGCTTTGTCGTCGGCTTTGGGTCCGCTGCCGTTGCCGGAACGCTCATCTCAATGAGCGATCAGGTCACCCCGTTCATGGGATTTCCCTTCACCATTGCAGCCTTTGTCGTGGTGATTATGGGCGGCCTAGGCAGTTTTGGCGGAGGCATCGTTGCTGCGATAGTCCTCGGTCTGATTGAAACCTACGGCGTTGCACTGACGTCGTCGACCTGGCACTCCATCCTGCTCTACGGCGTATTCGTGGGCGTTCTGCTGTTTCGCCCTCAAGGATTTTTTGGACGTGGCAAGATCGCCCGATGAGGCTGTCGCTCGACCTCGGCCTCATCCTGGCTGGCCTTGCCGCAGTTGCAGTGACTGGGGCCTTTACCACCGATTACTGGATCGGGTTCAGCATATCGTTGATGGCGGCGATCGCACTGGCGCAAAGCTGGGCAGTTCTGTCTGCGCTCTCCGGATACATTTCGCTTGGCCACGTGGTGTTCTACGGGCTCGGCGCGTATTTGGTAGTAATAACCTGGAACGTAGTTCCTCTGCCGCTCGCGTTAATGCTGGCCGCACTCCTCGCCGCTGCTTTTGCATTCGTGATCGGCCTGCCGGTGTTACGAGTTCGCGGGCCATATTTTGTCATTCTGACATTCGGTATCGCGGAGTTGGTCAAATACACGTTAATCGCAATCGAAGCCGCGCTCGGACACGCTAGCCGGCTAATCCTTGGCGCGCCCGACCCGATCGTAATCTTCTATGTCCTGCTGGGCTTAGCCTTGATCGCCACACTCGTTGGCGCCGCCGTGCGGTCGAACAGGCTCGGGCATGGGTTACGCGCACTGCGGGAAGACGAGGAAGCCGCGGAAACCCTCGGCGTTCCCGCCGCCCGCTATAAGCTCACCGCATTCGTAATCTCGGCTGCCATCCCGGGATCGGTTGGCGGCGTCATGGCGCTCCGAGCCACTTATTTCGAACCAAGCACCGCTTTCGACCCCATGATTTCGTTTTCGATGATAGCGATGACCATCATCGGTGGCTCGGACGACCTCCGCGGGCCAGTGCTCGGAGCGGCTCTCCTCACCGGATTGTCCGAACTACTCTGGGATGTCGCACCACAAGGTTACATGCTGATCCTCGGCATTCTATTGTTAATCTTCGTTCGTTTCCTTCCCGAAGGTCTAAGCGGCCTAATCAGGCGAGCACGCTGACCGATGTTGGAACTGCGCAACATTTCGAAGCGGTTCGGCGGCGTCACTGCGCTCGAAGACGTGAGCTTCCAAGTTAGACCTGCCGAAATCGTCGGGCTGATGGGCGCAAACGGCGCTGGTAAGACCACCCTATTCGCCGTGATCGCAGGCAACACGCGTCCCAATGCCGGCGAGATCTTTTGGCAGGGGGAGTCATTGCTCGGCCTGCGCCCCGATCAAATCGCGCGCCGCGGGATTGCCAGGACCTTTCAGGTCGTCCGACCTTTCCTAGGCCTTACCGTCTTGGAGAACGCCGCTACCGCCGCACGCTTCGGCGCACGCTCGCTCAGCGCAGCGCGTCAGGTCGATGCGGCCGCGCGCGATGCGCTGAGAATTGTCAATTTGCTCGATCGTGCCGGTGATTTGGCAAGCGAGCTTACGCTTTCAGGACAGAAACGATTAGAGATTGCCCGCGCTATAGCGACCGGCGCCAAACTCGTAATGCTCGACGAGGTGATGGCCGGGCTCACGCCGCTCGAAGTCGTCGAAATGGTTGAAATCGTGCGCATGCTCCGGAGTGATCTTGGGCTAACGCTGATCGTTATCGAACATGTGATGCGCGCCTTGATGGCACTTTCTGATCGAATTGTAGTGCTGCATCTCGGGCAAAGAATAGCAGAGGGCCCGCCCCAGATCATCGCCGAGGAGGCGGAGGTATCGCGCGTCTATTTTGGCAGTCATGGCGATGCTTGAAATCAGTAACCTTGAAGCAGGATACGGACACGTCCGCATTCTACACGGTGTTTCGCTGGATGCCCCGAAAGGTCGTATCACCGCGCTTCTGGGCGCTAACGGCGCCGGAAAGACAACTCTGATGCGCAGCATCGCCGGCCTTTTGCCGCCGATTGCCGGACGCATCGTGGTGGCGGGAACCGACATAACAAGGCTCGCTCCAAACGAACGGGTCGAACGCGGCATCGCACTTGTGCCCGAAGGACGGCTGGTATTTCCCGGATTGAACGTAGCGGAAAATTTGCGCCTCGGCGGCATCACGCGGCGTGGGCGGAGCGGCTTATCGGAGCGTCTGGAGGAAATGTATGCACTGTTCCCGCGACTCGCGGAGCGTTCTCGACAGTCGGCTGGTACTTTGTCCGGTGGTGAGCAGCAAATGTTGGCAATTGCACGCGGGCTGATGTCGCGGCCGGAATTGCTGCTGCTCGACGAACCGACACTGGGTCTGGCGCCAGCGATGTGCTCGACCATTTATCGCACCGTCGCGGACTTAGCCGCACGTGGGTTCACCATTCTTATGGCCGAGCAAAATGTCCCGCAGGCGCTGGCGCTCGCTGCAACAGGACATGTCATGGAAAACGGTCGCATTGTTCTTTCTGACGCCGCTGACGCACTATCACAGGATCCGAGGGTGCGTTCCGCCTATATGGGAATTTGAGGGGCCAAGAAAGATGGACATCGCAGGGACAACCGCCTTCGTTACTGGCGCGCACGGCGGCATCGGGAGATGCTTTGTCGCCGCTCTAATAAAACGTGGCGCTCGCCGCGTTTATGCGGCGGATCTGCCAGGAAGAAATGATGACGCGGTCGCAGATTCGCGCATCGTTCCTGTGGATCTTGACATTACTGACGAGGCATCGACCGCGGGGGCAGCGAAATCCGCCTCTGATGTTCAACTCCTTATCAACAATGCGGGCGTGAATCTCCGGGCCCCTTTTATAGCCGCGCCTTCAATGGCATCAGCTCGTCGCGAGATTGAAACGAATTATCTTGGTACGCTCGCCATGTGCCGCGCGTTCGCCCCGATACTCGCGGCGCATCGGCAATTCGGCGGAAGCGCCATCATCAATGTCGCTTCAATTCTCGGCAAAGTGACATTGCCGAACCTTGGCTCGTATTGCGCCAGCAAGGCCGCACTGCTGCGACTATCGGAGGGTGTGCGCGCGGAATTGATGGCGCAGGGCACAAAAGTGGCTCTAGTGCTGCCCTGGGCCGTCGACACCGTAATGAGTGGACCATTCCAGGGAGTGAAGACGTCGCCAACCGAGGTAGCGGAACGCGCCCTGGACGCGGTCGTCGCCGGCGAAGAAGATATCTGGCTCCATGACTATTCGTACGAACTGGAACGGCGTCTGCGGGAAGATCCTAAGGGCTTGGAGAAAGAACTGGCCGCAACCTTTCGATCCGCGCCTTGATCAAAGAGCTTAGCGTGACGGCAACTGATTGCTGTCAAACCATGGAAGCGCTTTTGGGACTCAGTTGCCCCTGCACGTGATTGCCGAGCAGAAGGTCGCAGACAAGGTCGACTGTGGCGTCCGGGCAGATGCTATCCGGATTCAGATGGTGGTTAAGAACGAAGCCGTCCTGCGCCATCATCAGAAGATGGGCGAGCCCCCCCCGAGCGAGCTGCCGTCGTCTCGACACGGGCAGAGACTCCAAAATCAAGGCTTCGACACGTTCTTCGATCCAACGCAGCAAGTCAGGTCGGTAGCCCTCGCGGCGGGCCGTAGTCGCGAGCGCTTGCATGAGGCTGTTGGGAAAACCATTGTCATCGGTCGGCATTTCTCGCCACAGCGTGGCGAGAATGATTTGCAACCGCCGCCTGGGGTCGGTCTCTGCCCCCAGCCGATCCTCAAGACGTTGAACACGCTGGCGCATCCACGGATCGCAAATCGCGAACAAAATCTCGAACTTTGAGCCAAAATAAATGTAAAGGTTAAACTCGGAAACCTTCGCGCCCGCGGCGATCTGCGCGGTCGTCGTATTGATGTAACCTTTGCGCTTGAACAGCCGAAACGCGCTTTTGAGAATAGCGTCTCGGACCTCAGCTTTCTTGACCTGTACCACGCCTCCCATTCCTTTCCGCCAAATCAAAAAGAGAGTGACCCTCGCTATTGACACCCGTTCCGAGCGATTTGTACATTGAAGTATCTTGCGTGGAAAGGATTTCGGCTATGCGCGTCGAAGCGGCACGGCGGCCCCAAGAACTTAATCCTGCTCAGTTGCCAGGATTGTTTCGACAACAACTCGAGCTCTGCCGAGTGACGAAGGGTGAGACGATCGCGGTCGTAAGCGATCTCGCAACGAGGCAGGAATACGTTGAAGCAGCCTTCGTCGCGGCAAACGAACTTGGCGCGGATATTTATGAAATGACAGTGAGCACGACCCCCTCCTGGACGAAGGTGGGTGTTCCGACAATTGGCCGCTGCAAAGGAACGCTTGAAGCACTCTGTGCGGCCGACATGGTGCTGATCTTCCACATTCCGCTTTTCACATCGTGGCTGAAGAAGGTGATGGAGAGCGGCACGCGTGTGCTGATGGTCCATGATGCGCCCGATGATCTTGAGGAACTGATGTCGCCGCCCGGCTTGAAGGAGGCTATGAAGTACGCTGAGTCGCTTTATCGCAAAACACGCCGCGTGCGTGTCACTCGTTCTGACGGCACGGATTTGGCGTATGAGTGCGGCGAATATCCAGTTATGACGCAGTGGGGCTACGCAGACGAACCTGGCCATTTCGACCTTTGGGGTGCCGGTCACATTCACACTTTCCCGAATGAAGGCTCGGCACAGGGGACAGTCACGATCTCCCCCGGGGACATGATCATTCTCCCCTATTGCCGCTACGTTACCGATCCGATCCGACTCAAAATTCGCGACGGGCACATTGTCGATCTCGATGGCGGTCTCGATGCCAATCTGATGCGCGAGTGGCTCGAAGATGGAAAAGCCAGCGAAGATGACCGCGATCCGTACGCGCTGTCTCATCTCGGCTGGGGCATGAATCCTCAGGCTCGCTGGTATTGGATGGGTTTGCATGGCGACCAGCCTGAGCGCAATCGGGCCGCGGCCCGGGTATTCCCGGGCAACTTCCTTTTTTCCACTGGTCCGAACACTCAAGGAGGCGGCAATCGTTCGACTCGTGGCCATTATGACGTACCGATGCGCGGCTGTACCGTCGAACTTGACGGCAAAACGATCATCGCAGCGGGCCGCCTAACGGATCCCGCGATGATAGTCCCGCGCCAGGCTCGGTAAGGGCCTAACCATGCGCATTGAGGACCGATTCATCGTCGCCGCGCCGCGCGAGCGAGTCTGGGCTGCAATAATCGATCCAGCCGTTGTCGCGCCTTGTGTCCCGGGATGCCAGGGCGTCACAGTATCGAGCCCGACGCTTTACAAGGCCAAGGTCCGGGTGCAATTGGGGGTCATCAAAGCGGACTTTAACGTCGACGTAGAACTGACTGCGCAGAAGCCACCCGAAGAATTGCGGTCGCGCACGCGTGGGGAAGAAGGCAGCCGTGCCAGCTCGATCTCGGCCGAGAATATCTTGCGCCTCGTAGAGCGAAGTCCGAACGAAACAGAAGTCAGTTATGCTTCCGAGGTTTCGGTCGTCGGTCGGCTCGGGAAATTTGGCCTCGGCGTGATGAAGAAAAAGGCTGAAAGTCTGGGTCGCGATTTCGCCGCGGCATTCAAGGCGCGCGTCGAAGCTCCTTCCCCCGTAACGTGAACGCCGATGGATTTTTACCGACCAACAAGTGTTGCCGAAGCCGTGTCGTTTCTCACTCAACATGATGGCGCGCGCTGCCTAGCGGGTGGCGCGACACTTGTTGCTATGATGAACGCGGGCTTAGTAGAGCCGTCTGGCCTGGTCAGTCTCGCTGACCTCCACGACCTTACCGGAATAACGGTTTCGCCTGATGGATCCGTGCAGATCGGCGCAATGACCCGTCATGTTGAAACATCGCGCTCGAGAGTCTTTCGCAGCGGCCAAAGAGTGTTGCCCGCGGCCGCGGTAAAGATCGCCAATGTACCGGTCCGCAATATGGGAACAATCGGCGGCTCTCTCGCCTTCGCCGATCCAGCAGCGGATTATTTGCCGGCTCTGGCGGCGATCGATGCGGCAATCGAGGTGGCTTCAGCAAGCGGTCCCCGAACTGTGCCGATCAACGAGCTGATCGTCGACTGGTACACGACCGTGCTGGCTCCTGCTGATATTATTATCCGTGTCGTGGTTCCTCCTGCGCCCGAAGGAACCGTCGGTGTGTTTGAAAAACTCGAACGCACAGCAGGCGATTTCGCTGTCGTTTCGGTCGCGGTGATTTTGGCGATGGAACATGACGTATGCCGTGTCGCGCGCGTGGCGATTGGGGCATGTGCCCCGGGTCCGGTGCGGCGGAGCGAAGCCGAAAAATTACTTGAAGGCAGTCGTCTCGAAGATGCGGCAATCGAAGCGGCTGGCGACATCCTGGCGGCGGCATGCGATCCAGTCGATGATGTTCGTGCCAGCGCCGACTACCGGCGGCGAGTCATTCCCCGGCTGCTTGCAAAGACCATCCGGCGCGCTCGGGCCGCTATCGGAGACGAGCCGTGAACGGCGAACAACTTGTGAATCTCACCATCAATGGCCGCCGACGCAGTGTCCGTGCGATGCCAACCACGACACTACTCACCGTTTTACGTGATGAGCTTGCCTTAACCGGCGCGAAGCGGGGCTGCAACCAGGGCGTTTGCGGGGCGTGTACAGTTCTTGTGGCCGACCAGCCTGTCCGCAGCTGCCTGTCGCTAGCGGTGAACCTGGTGGATCGGCCGATCACGACGGTTGAAGGTTTGGCTCAGACCCGCGAACTCGCTCCCCTGCAGCAGGCTCTGACCGAGAATGGCGCAGTGCAGTGTGGCTTTTGCACCTCGGGAGTACTTGTTTCCGCACACTCGCTACTGCGCCAAAATCCGCATCCGAGTGCCGATGAGGCAAGGGCAGCTCTATCCGGAAACCTGTGCCGCTGCTCAGGCTACATCAAAATTGTTGAAGCAGTCTGTCGCGCTGGCGGTGAGGTCGCCCAATGAAAGAGGTCGGGCGAAATCTCCCGCGTCTTGACGCCGCTGAGAAAACCAGCGGGCGTGCGACTTACATCGCCGACATTTACCGACCTGGAATGCTGCACGGAGCCATCCTCAAAAGCCCCTATGCGCACGCCCGGATCTTGTCATACGACATCTCGGCTGCACTTGCGGTTCCAGGCGTCGCCTGCGTTCTCACAGGAAACGATGTCGCAAATGGGAAATTTGGCCCCTTCATCAAGGACGAATGCGTTCTCGCCAAACAGAAGGTGCGTTTCGTTGGCGAAGCCGTATGTCTAGTGGCGGCTGAAGATGAAGCGACGGCGCGGCGTGCCGCGCAGCTCATAGATGTGACCTACGAGGAGCTCTCCGCCGTACTCAGCCCAGAGGAAGCGATGGCTCCCGGCGCGCCCCTAGTCCACGACGACAACACTAAGAACTTCCGCATTTTTGAAACCGAGTGTGGCGGCAACCTGGCGTGGGAATGCCGATTTTCTGAGGGAGACGTGGATGCCGCTTGGGCAACCTGTGACGTCATCGTGGAAAACGAATTTGAGACCCAGGCGCAAGCCCATGTAGCCATCGAGCCGTGTGGGGCTTTGGCAGAGATCGATGCTGCCGGTCGGGTTACGATCTGGTCGGCAAACCAGTCGGTGTTTCGGGTTCAGGCAAATGTTTGTGACGCGCTCGGCTTGCCGATGTCTAGGGTGCGTTGCGTCACGCCGCGGGTTGGCGGCGGCTTCGGCAACAAGATGGAAATGCACGTTCAAGGCATGGCCGCAGCGCTCGCCCTCGCGACCGGCAAACCAGTTAAAATGGTGCTTAGCCGCGAAGAGGACTTCGAGCTCGTACGCCTGAGACACCCCTATAAAATTCGCGCCAAGACCGGTGCGCTCAGGGACGGCACGCTAGTTGCCCGCGAGGTTGAGGCGGTCATCGATTGCGGTGCATACGGGGACGATAGCCCCGGCGTTATGGGCTTTTCCCTATGGATGGCGCGCGGACCGTACCGTATCGCCAATTTCCGGTCATTGGGACGGCTTTTTTACACCAACAAGCTTCGCTTCGGCGCTTTCCGCGGTTTCGGCAATCCGCAGGTGACCTTTGCGACCGAGGTCCAAATCGACGAGATCGCGGCAAGGCTTGGCATTGATCCAATTGACCTCCGGGAGAAAAACGCCGTGCGCGCTGGCGACCAATGGGTCGGCGGCGGCGCGATCCATTCCGACGGATTCATCAAATCCCTGCACAGCGCCCGTCGCGCCTCACGTTGGGATGAACGCCAAAGCCTGACGGTCGCTCCGGGTCGACGGCGCGCGCTTGGCGTTGCCTCAACGGCGCATATCTGCGGACTACTCGCGACTGGCGCAATCATCCGCCTGCTGGAGGACGGCACGGTCGTGCTCAATACCGGTGCCGTTGATATCGGTCAGGGCTCGGATACGGTGCTGCCGCAGATTTGCGCCGAGGCGCTCCAAATTCCGGTCGCCAATGTTGCGCTCGCAAGCCCTGACACCGATGGCTCACCGTTCAACTGGGGCACGACCGCAAGTCGCGTCACCTACATGACCGGGCGTGCGGTTGTCGGCGCGGCCAACGAGGTCGCGCACAAAATCAAAGAACATGCTGCCGATATGCTGGAATGTGGCGTTGCTGATCTGGAATTACGCCAAGGCGGGCGCGTCGGTATAGTCGGCATACCGCAAAAGGAACTCACGTTTCAGGATGTTTCCCTCCGCGCACACTGGGCCGCCGGCGGGCCGATCATCGGCGCGGAAAGCCTCATCTACAACAAGCCGACAATCGATCCGAAACGTACGATTGCCAGCGGCCTACCGTTCCCGCAGATCGGCGTTTTCTCATTCAATACGGTTGTTTGCGACGTGGAAATCGACGAAGCAACCGGCAAGACCACGGTGCTGGAAGCATGGTCGGCTTGTGATGTCGGCAAGGCCATTAATCCGATGTCGGTCGAAGGTCAAATTCAGGGCGGCTTTGTCCAAGGATTGGGATTCGCGTTGTTTGAAGAAATGGTGTGGGACGGCCCCCGGATCGCCAATCCTAGCCTGATGGACTACAAGATCGCGACGACCCTCGACGTTCCGCATCAGATCCATCCGCTATTGATAGAAGATCCGGAACCGGACGGTCCGTTCGGTGCCAAGGGAATTGGTGAGATCCCAATCTGCTCGGTTGCTCCCGCTATCGCTAACGGCGTTACCGCTGCCACCGGAATCAGATTGCGCCGGCTGCCGCTGACACCTGAGCGGATCCTTACCGCGATGCTGGAAACCGGCCAGCCGAAGGCTCCTATGAGCTGAATGTAGGCGACACGCGTAATCTAAACGCGCGTTTGCACTCAACACCCGTTACAGCGCAGGCCATGATCGAACTTTATAACTCACCGGTTTCAACGTGCAGTCAAAAAGTGCGTATGGCGCTGATCGAAAAAGACCTACCCTGGACGGACCGCATTATCTTCTTCGCCCGAAACGATCATCTCTCCGATTGGTACCTCAAACTCAATCCGAACGGTGTCGTGCCCACGTTAGTTCACAACGGCAACGTGATCGGCGATTCGTCGGTGATCAACGAATACATAGACGATGTTTTCCCAGAGCATCCGCTGCGTCCGATCAATCCAGTCGAACTCGCGCACATGCGGGCATGGCGCCAGTACATTGACGAGGTACCGACAACATCGATCCGGTACCCGTCTTTCAATTCGTTCTTCGTACCTATCTGGTCCGGTATGACAGACGAGCAATTCCGCGCTTACGTGGAGCGGCTTCCCTTACGAAAGCACTTCTATCTGAAGATGGGGCGAACCGGGTTTTCAAAAGACGAGATCGACGCGGCGCTAGATCGGCTGCGACAAACGCTTGAGAGAATGGAGCGATCGCTTAGCCAAACACAGTGGCTTGCCAACGACATGTTCACGCTCGCCGACATAAGCATCATGCCGAGTGTGGTGAGGATGCAGGATCTCGATCTAACCCATCTCTGGGCCGATTTGCCTCATGTCATCGATTGGTTCGCGCGCTTGCAACAACGGCCGGCCTTCGCAAGAACATATTATCCCGGCACGCGCGAGCTGGGTCCGAGCTGCTAAACCTCAGTTAGCGTGGTGTCCACATCGTCGGTAGTTTTAATGCTGCTTGATCCACTCGATCGCCTTTGATGCCCACGGACCGTCCGGGTCGCCCGCCGCGTAGCTGGCGGTGAAGTGGTTACAGCCATTAAGGACGAGACGTTGGACATCACCGCCGGCGGCCGCAAGTTTGTCAGCGAAACGCTCCGCTTGCCGCATAAGGTGTGGAAAATCCTCGCTGCCGTAGGCGATCAGGAACGGACAAGGATTTTCACCAACATGCTCAATCGGACTAGCAGCAACCTCGTGCTTGAGTTCCGGCGCGCCAAGGAAGCGCGGGCGGGTAGACAGCCCGGATTGCGGCCCGAAATCGTAGACACCGGATATCGGAAGACATCCTCGAATATTCAAAGTTGGCTGAGTCAGCGCCATGAGCGCCGCATAATGACCGCCGGCTGAGTGGCCCCCGACAAACAGACGGTGTTGACCGCCGGCGAGCTGCGCCGCGCTGTCGGCGAGCCGACCCACACCTGCGCAAGCATCGTCAAAGCCCGATGGAAAGAGATGACCGGGAGCAAGACGATAACCAACCGTCGCAAAGGTAATTCCAGCGTTGGTCAAACACGGCGCAATGAACGCCATCCACTCTTTATAGCCGTTGGTCCAACCGCCCCCGTGAAAGAATGCCAACACCCCGCCATTTGGCTGGGCCGCACGAAAAACGCACATGCTTTGGTAGGGGTCGGATCCATACCGCAGTTCCTCACCAATAATCGAAGCACCGCGCCGCATGACCTCGGCGTGATATAGCCGAGCTTGATCCGAGAAGGGCTCTTGCAGCGGATAGTCTTCGGGAAACATGACGAAACCTGTCAATTATGGCGGTCGCACAAGACCGGCGCCGCTCAAGTTTTGGTCGCAACGAGAACTCTTGACTTTCAAACCCGAGCCTTATTCATTATTGGCATATCACTCAAACCGCTGAGAGCCTAGGGTCATGCAGCACTCATCGATACGGGTTCAGGAGCTCAATCCGGGACGCCTTACCTCGCTCTATCGGAAGCAATTCGAAATGTCGAAGGTGCAACGCGGCGAGACTATCGCAATCGTGAGCGACCTCGGCACGCGGCGGGAGTACATTCAGTCCGCGTTCGGTGCGGCCGACGAGCTTGGAGCCGACATCTATGAAATGTGCGTAAACTCCATTCCTGGATGGACTAAGGTCGGAGTTCCTACGATCGGCCAGTGCAAAGGCACGCTTGCAGCCGTAAAGGAAGCAGACCTGATTGTCATTTTCCACGTACCGCTGTTCACCAAATGGCTCAAGGAAGTGATGGATGGCGGCACACGCGTACTTATGATCATCGACGCTCCGGATGATCTCGACCAGCTTCTATCGCCAAAAGGACTTAAGGACGCGATGAAGTATGCCGAGGGTATTTATGGGCGAACGCGAAAAGTTCGAGTGACAAGCGAAGCCGGCACCGACCTCAGCTATGAGTGTGGCGAATATCCAGTGATGACCCAATGGGGTTTTGCGGACGAAAAGGGGCATTTCGATCACTGGGGCGCCGGCCACATCCACACCTTCCCTAATGAAGGCAGCGCCAATGGCAGGGTCGTGTTTGCTCCCGGGGATATCATCATTCTCCCCTACTGCCGTTATGTGACCGACCGCGTGACGCTTGAAGTGCGTGAGGGCCATATCGTCAATATCGATGGCGGCCTCGACGCCAAGCTCATGCGCGATTGGCTCGAAGACGGAAAAAACAGCGACGGCGATCAGGACCCTTACGCCATCTCCCACTTGGGGTGGGGAATAAATCCTCAGGCCCGGTGGTACGGGATGGCTCTCAACGGCGATGACCCAGAGCGGAATCGGGCTGCAGCGCGCGTCTTTCCGGGGAATTTTTTATTCTCGACCGGACCGAACACGCAAGGTGGCGGCAAGCGATCGACGCGCGGACATTACGATGTGCCGCTCCGTGATTGTTCAGTCACGCTCGACAATCAGGTCGTGATTGAAAAGGGCAAGCTTGTTGATCCAAAAATGATCGTTGCCCGCGAGCCGCGCTGATGGTGTAAATCGGCGCGCCGTTTGCCCCCCAATCGGCGCACAAGTTTGACCTCCTCACGTCCTCGAGCATCTGAACCGTCGTCGGAGATGTGACTCCGACTGTTGTCACGGTTGGACGCCGAAAGGGGTCAATGTTCGGAGCAGCCGCAACACAGTCAATCACGACGTACGAACGCAGTTTACAGTTCGCTCCGCCCGAATTAGCTCACTGTCACGTCCGGCCGTGGTCCGAAACGATGTCTTCGGTCCAAAACCTTTTGAAGACTCTTAACTACTCATCCGGCAGATCGTAGCCGCTACGACAAAGGCAGATATACAAAAGATCAGTCAATACCGGCCGCGGCAGTCTCGCACGTCCGACCCGCGGGCGGACAGGACTAGTATTCGCTTAGTAAGATCAACTTCTTACCAAGTTGAAACACCAGCAGACTGTGCGCAACAGCAGAGAGCAGGCGCAAGGATAAAGTTGTGAACATCGAATTTCTATCTGTTGCTGAACTCACGCAGGGATTTGCCGTTGGCACTTTCTCGCCGGTCGAAGCTACCGAAGGGGCGCTGCGAGCGATCGAAGCACATGACGCAGTGCTCAATGCCTTCCGTCTTGTCGATGCCGATGCAGCTCGGGAGGATGCCCGTGCCTCAGAACAACGGTGGCGGGCCGGCAAGCCACTAAGCCCGATCGACGGGGTGCCCACGTCAATCAAGGATTTGCTCCTAACCAAGGGTTGGCCAACTTTACGCGGTTCCCGCCTTATCAACCCCAACCAACCGTGGAATGAGGATTCGCCGGGCGTTGCACGGCTGCGGGAGGCCGGCGCAGTCCTCATCGGAAAGACAAACACCGCCGAATTCGGCTGGAAGGGAGCGACTGACAGTCCGCTTGCCGGCATTACGCGCAATCCCTGGAACCCGGAACTGACACCCGGCGGATCGAGCGGAGGCGCCGCTGCAGCCTTGGCTTCCGGCATGGGAACACTGGCGCTTTGCACCGATGGCGGTGGTTCGATCCGCAATCCCGCTTCTTTCACCAACCTCTGCGGATTGAAGCCGACTTTCGGCAGGGTACCGGCCTATCCACCCAACCCGATCGGAACGCTCGCTACTACCGGGCCTTTAGCACGGCGGGTCAGCGATCTTGCTTTGATGATGAATGTCATAACCAAACCCGATCCCCGCGATTGGCTTTCATTGCCCGCAAACACTTTCAACTATCACACGGCAATCGAGGAACCAGTCAATGGACTCAGGATCGCGTACTGTCCAGATCTTGGATTTGCCAAGCTGAATCTGGAGGTAGCACACGCGGTTGATGTGGCCGCTAAAATCTTTGAAACTCTCGGTGCCCATGTTGAACTTGCCGATCCTGGGATCGGCGACACGACACCAATTTTCAACACCCACTGGTTTGTCGGTGTCGCGAATGCGCTTGGCGGTTTGCCCGACGACAAACTCGCACTACTCGATCCCGGGCTTGGCGATTTTGTTCGCAAAGGGCGCTCCATATCGCTAATGGATTACCTTACCGCGCAGAACAAGCGTGTTACCTTGGGCCAAACCATGCAACTCTTTCACGAGCGTTGGGATCTTCTATTGCTCCCCACAACCGCGGTTCCGGCGTTTCCGGCCAACCGACGTGCGCCACCCGAGGTCGAAGAAGACGACTTTGCGGCCTGGACTCCGTTTTCTTATCCGTTCAACCTCACGCTTCAGCCGGCCGTTAGTGTTCCCTGCGGCTTCACCGCCGACGGACGACCAATCGGGCTTCAAATTGTCGGCGCCATGTACCGCGACGACCTCGTCCTGCGGGCCGCACGTGCGTACGAGGAAGCCAATCCCCTTTATGATCGGCACCCAATCGGAGCTGCATAGCTCTGCCGGTAACAAGCTTCCGCGATCGACTCTTCCGAAAGGGTTGTGCCCTGTAGTTCGGCTGATACCTGGCCATCGCGGAAGACCAGAACGCGGTGACAGAGGTGAGCAAGATCCTCGTACTCGGTGCTGCTTATCAGCACAGCCGCCCCTCGGGCGGCGGCGTTCTCGATCTGAACAAAGATCTCTTTCTTGGCTCCGACATCAATCCCTTGGGTTGGATCGTGCAGCAGAAGCACTTTCGGTTTCATTTGAAGCCATTTTGCCAGAAGTGCCTTTTGTTGATTACCGCCGCTCAGTGTGCCCAGAGGGATTTCCGTTTCAGGCGGTCGAACCAAAAAAGTGCGAAGCAAACGATTGATATCCAGCCGTTCGCGAGATTGGCGTAGAACACCGGTCGCGAAGTACCTCCAGATGTCTGGCAGGGAGACATTTTCACGCACGGTGAAGGCAGGAATGCCGCCCCGGCGCAACCGATCCGACGGAACCATACCGATGCCGCGCGCAATGGCTTTTTTGGGCGTCATAAACCTCAGATCCTCCGGGGCCATGTTAGCTTGTTGCAACTCCCCTCCTGAGGCTGGTTCGGCCCCGAATAACAGGTAGGGAAGGCTGTCGTGTCCCATTCCCGCAATGCCGGTAACTCCGGCAATCTCGCCTTGACGCATCGACAACGAAAGATTGTGGATGCCGCCGCCAGTCAAATTATCAACGGAGAACACCTGGTTGGTCCCGACGGTCAAGCGTGCCGGATACAACTCGCTAAGCGGCTGCCCAAGAATCAGTTCGATCAATTCGTTTTCAGAGATGTCGGATGTCCGTCGCGTCGCGACGCGCTCTCCGTCACGCAGGACGCTTACGCTGTCAGTCAACTGCTTGATCTCTTCCACCCGATGGCTGACGAAGATTGCACTGAAGCCGCGCGACACGACCCGGCGAACCGCGTCGAAAAGGGTTTCGACATCGTCTCGCGGCAAAAACGTCGTGGGCTCATCGAGAACGAGGATGCCCCGCTCACGGTGTGCCACCTCATCGAGCGCCCGCGCGATGGCAACTTGCGCCCTCTCCACCGGACGCAGTTGCTCGACCGGAGTTTCAGGATGGATATCAAGGCCGACAGTTTGCAGTCTTTGCGAAACGCGTTCGCGTTCGCGCTGCCAGTTAATTCTACCAAGCCCGCGCGCCGAATACCGCCCTATCCGCATGTTCTCAAGAACGGTGCACCCCGGCGCGAGAGCCAGATCCTGATGCACGAAGACTAGACCCAAAGCGCGTGCGCTGGCGGGATCCAGGGGAAGGGTAACTACGTGCCCGTCAATCCGACATTCGGCGCCGGGATCGGGAGTGTGGAACCCCGAAAGAATTTTTATCAGCGTTGATTTCCCCGAACCATTCCGGCCGACCAAGCCATGAATTTCGCCGATGCCGACGGCGAAATCGGTGTCTTTCAGCGCTCGTTCGCCGCCAAACGATTTTGAGAGGCGGCGCAACGACAGCGCCGCCTTGGTCACATCATTGGTCACGTCTGTTCAGGATTTAGGAGAGCCCCAAAGTTTGCGATACTCAGCCGGGAAGTCGACTTTGCCGTACCAGAGACTCTTCGCCTGCGCCAAGGTCGATGCTTTCTATGTTTTCCCGCGTGAAAAGCCCCAGCGGCACTTTAATGTCTGGAACGGGCGATGCGCCGCTCATCACACGCATCACCTGGTCCGCCATGGCAAACCCGAACCAGCCATTTGGCGCACCGACATCCGCCGCAACCTCACCCTTCTTAACCTTCTGCATGACCGCCGGAATGGCGTTGAAAGACGCCAATGAAACGCGGTCTGCAGCGCCGGCGGCCTGTAGGGCCGGTGCCATTGTGAGCGTCTCGAAGTCATAGACAGGTATGATGTACTTAAGATCGGGATTCCTCGCAGCGAGAGACTGTGTAACTTCTCCCTCGGTCTGGATTTTGGCAAACGGCAGATTTTCGGCTTTCACACTGCACGAAGACCCACAAAGTCTCGCGACCTCCCCGCTAATCGAATCAACAATCGTCTTTGTCCCCATGACCTCATCATGGGTCACGACAGCAGTTTGGCCCTTGCCATTGGTATCGGCGACGACCCAAGCACCAAGCAGCTTACCAACCTGAACGTGGTCGATGGTCACTGCTGCGACAACACCGTTCATATCGGGAATCGCAGCTACACCATTTGAGCCAACAATCACCGGAATTTTGGCGTCTTTAGCTTGCTGCACCTGAACGCCGAATGCTTGCGGTGGAATTCCCATCAGGACGATGGCGTCCGCACGATTTGCGACCGCCTGCTCAATCAGGCGCCCAAACTCGGAGAAATTGCTCTTGCCGTCAACGATATTGACCTTGGCGCCGTAACTCAGGACGAGGCGCTGCATCGTGCCAGACCACGTCGCCATCACTGGCGACTGTTCAGAAAAGCTAATGTACCAAAGGGTCTTTCCGGCTACTTTGTTTGCATCGAAGGCCGGCCCGGGTGCGACGAAACTCGCTGGGGGTTTCATCGCCTCCGCTACAATCTTTTTAGCCTCCGAGACATCCGCGGACGCGGGCTGTGCGGCCACGATCATTGTGCCGCAGAGCACGGCCGCGGCAACGCCGAAAGAACTACGAACAAGCATTTCTTACACTCCCCTTATTGCTCTCATGAGGATTGTTGGCGACGCCTCCTCGGTAGGCGCGCCAACGTAACGGCGATGAGAAGCGAACCGCCGTAAAAAACATCCTGAACCCAGCTTGATAATCCCGCCAGTTGCAGTCCGGTGAAGCCCGTCACTAGAAAATAGACAGCCACGAACGCACCCCATGCATTAAAACGGCCGGGCACGATGGCGGTAGCCCCCAGAAAAGCAGCGGCATAGGCTGGCAACAACCATGCTGCACCATTCTCCGGCGTTGAAGAGCCCCGGACACCGGCAAGCAGGATGCCGGCAACCGCTGCCACGACGGCGGCGGCGATAAGGGCACCGGCGCGCACTGCTTTCACATTCACGCCCGCCAGCCTGGCCACTTCCGTTCCCTGACCGACAAAATAAAGATAACGACCAACGGGGGTATGCTGCAGGACGTACCAGATGAAAAAACAGAAACCCAAGCCGTAATACGAGAGAAGCGGCAGACCGAGTAGACGGGTGTTGGTTACAGCCAATAGGTTTCCCGAGACGCCGGTAATGATCTTATTGTCGCTAATAAGCTGAACAATACCGGTCAGCAAGGTCGCACTCGCCAACGTCGCGATGATGGAGTGTACACCAAAAAAGACAATTATCAGCGCATTCAAGGCGCCGACCAGAACCGCCGCTAGCACAACGATCAGGACCGCCCAACCAACCGGCAAGCCGACCACAACGTTGAGGATGACTGTCGTTTGAAAGGCAAACGACAAAACAGCTCCGACCGATAAATCGTATTCAGAGACAGCCAGAGCGATCACCAAGCCTAGCGTCAGTACCAGTAGGATCGTCTGAGATCCAAAGATTATCCTGAAATTGCGGCCGGTAAAAAAAGTATCCGGCAGCAAAAAAGAGAAAACTGCAATCAATATCAACCAAACGCCGATAAGAGCATATCGCTCAACGAACTGTCCGAGGCCGAATCTACTGTGGTCAACTCCACCTTGCATTCAAGGCCCCAATGCGCCGGAAGAACAACACTGGAAGAACATTCTGTTAGCGGTGATAGTGGACACCTTCAGGAAGCGCACCCTTTTCGGCACCCATTTGCCAAATGCGTCGCGCGGCCACTCCTGCCGCCTTTCCAACTTCAGCAACATCGGAGTTAAGGATCTTGCGGTCAATCATGATCGGCGTTCCGTCGACAACCGAATGGCGGACGTCGTGGCCGTTTGAGTAGTAGACGAGAGCGCGCAATGGATCGAACACCGGCGCATTGAAAGGATTGGAAATATCGATTGCAATCGCATCACCTCGCGAACCGGGGTTCAGATTGCCAAGATCCGGTCGGCCCAAGGCTTTCGCGGCGCCGTGGGTAGCACTCGTCAGAAGATGCTGGGCATTCGGCGTACCAACTTTGGATTGACTGATCTTTCCAAGAAGCGCCCCCAGACGAAGATCTTCGATGAGATCATGAGAAAATGAGTCGGTGGCTAGCGCTACGTTGGCGCCCCGCTCAACGAACTGCCAGTATGGGCTATTCAGGCCTTCTTTCGCCTTGCGGTATGATGCGTGGATCACATTGGTCTTCGTACGTGCGATAATATCCATGTCACTCTCAGTGACGTAAGACACGTGTGTCGCAAGGATATCTGGGCCGAGAAAGCCAATGTCCTCCAGATACTCAACTGAGGTTTTATTGCCATGGCGTTCAGCGATGGTGCGATTTTCGGACAGATGTTGCGCAAGGTGCAAATGGGCCGTGATGCCGCGTTGCTGGATCTGTTTCTTGGTCTCGCGCAACAGGTCTTCCGGAACGGTATCCGGCGCATGTGGCGACAGGTGAATGCGCAAGCGGTCGCCAAATTTGCCATGGTGCTCGTCGTGAAGCTTAAGACCAGCTTTTAAACCGGCTTCGACGTTCCCCGGCTCGTCGATGACGATCCTTCCTTCCTTCACGTAGCCAATGGAACCCACGTTGCCTGGATAGGTCAAACCGAGGTTCGATCGAAAGCCAAGCCTCTCGACCAGATTCATCCAGATATCGGCACCGCCAAAGTTTTCTTCTACAACCGTAGTGGCGCCGCCCATTAACATCGCGAGTGTGTCCCACTCCATGATCGCAGCGAATTCCTCGTGAGTGAGTTCGGTGTATCCGAGCCCCAGCAAGGGAATTAGACTGTGATAAAATGCCCCTTCCTCATGTATGGTGAGATCTTCGGAAATCCCGCGTGCGTGGGGTGTACAGCCAGCATGGGTATGGCAATTGATCAGACCTGGAACTACAACGCAGCCTGAAGCGTCCACTTCATGGTCGTATGAACCTTTGTGATCTTGCACCACTCCGGCTACCACGCCGTTCTCGATCACCAGATCGTGGTCGTAAATTGTTTTAGGGTGTGCCCCCCCTGTCCAGATTGCAGAAGCACGAATTACCGTTGTTGCCATCTGTTGCCTCGCCGTTCTTTCTTGTATCTGGTCCGAACCACCTGTCGGCCTATGACTTGGTAGTCTCAACCATGCATGGGGCCAAAGACAATCATAACCCGAAGATTGTGTCGGCTGAGCAAATTAGTGGAGTGGGCTGTCGTCCCAAGGAATGCAATAACGTCACCATTAAGCCGATTTTTCGCGAATTGGGCGGACTACAACCGACCAAAAATTCATACCGCCTATAAATCCGGGTATCGTCGAAGCGCTGGGGTACGCAATCAACGCTTGTAGCCGTCGCCCACGTTTCCGACTATCCACGAAGCCAACCGAAGCACTATCGGCGTCTGCAAATCGACGCGACCAACCCCGCCACAATCGCGAGAAGTGCGCGTGGAAAAGATCCTTCAGCCCTCAGATGCCTGCATACGAGACCTCCCGATCCCTGATGGAACAGAATAGACGTCGGTCCCCGTTACGCGCACAGTAACGAGCGTTGCGCCAGCGCCGGCAGGATTGTCAGTAACCCATAGCTGCAAAGGTTTGCCTCGCCAAAGGGCGTCTAGCCCATCGCCTTCATGCAACACTTCCCCGACAAATCATTGGCAACAACTTCAGGCGGCGCGAGTAAAGGCCTTGGTGACGCCTGTTTTGAGCGGCTCCGTGGTCACGAGGGTGACCTGCTGAGCGAGCGCCGCCAGTTCTTTGGTCTGGTCAGTCAGAATCTCGAATTGCTTGCGTGCATGTTCGCTTGACAGCTGCATGAACTCGGAAGGCGACGTCACGCCTAGAAGCTTGTGGGCAAAGTCGAAGGCCACTTTGGAATTGGCTTGAGCAAATGCAAGGAGCTTGTCGTTGTAGGCTTGGGCGCCCTCTACAGCGGTCGAACAGCTTGTTCTGATGAGGTCGGTCGCTTTCGCCGTTACGGCGCTTACCTTGCCATAGACCTCTTTGGCTTGCGCGGTGCCGGTTTCAGTAATTGCACGCAAAGCCTCCGGAGCGTCGGTCATTGGGGACCTGGTGGGCTTCGAAGTTGCAGTACGGGTGGTCGTAGCCATGATGTCACTCGTCCTTTGGATTTAGGGCGTTCCGATTGTGGTACTTCCCGACCAGACGCCCTATGTGCTGTCGGATGCCTCTAGGATAGCGGCCAACGAGAGTTCTTTAGACACGATCGCGGTTGGCCGTTATGTTCACATAGTTACTTTGCGCTGCCGCCCAACTCACTTATCCGAATGGATGCAGAAACTTGATCGATCCGCCGCCAAGAAAACGAGACGATTGTCTCCTCGTCTTGCGCTGTACTGAGTCAGCAGTGGCTGTTGTGCTTTGCGGCGCGCGCAACAACCCGTTACAGCAAAACTAGAATGCACCCATCCGGTAAAGAGCGCACAGCTCCGACCTGACGTGCATCACCAAATACCTCGCCTGCGACCCCAGTAGCCGCCTCCGCCTCCAAACAGCAGCACTAACACGACGACGATCAGGATCAATTCCACGGGAAATCTCCTTTGATGGTGCCGGGCCTCACTTGCCACGCACCGCATCTTTCAATCCGCCGATTGCGTTTTGCAATTTGCCGGCGGCCTTGTCGGTCTTGCCCTCAGTTTCCAGCTTCTTGTCGCCAAAGAGCTTCCCGGCAGCTTCTTTCACTGCTCCGTTGGCCTGCTCGGCCGAGCCTTTAACTCGATCTTTGTCCATTGCCATATCTTCCATATTTATTTGTTGGGGTGTCTTTGGTAACGGCCTCATCGAGGTATTGTTCCAAGAGCATCCGGTGCAAATGCCCGTGGTAGCTCGACGAGCTTGCGAAGCTGCGTTAAGGAAAAAGTGCACACCTGAAACCGTCGTTCCGCTCGGTTCGTGCGGCCCGGCGCATCATGGGCGAGAAGGTAGGAACGTAAAACACTTTACTCGAGAGTTGTTCTTAGTTCCATTACTGAAAGCCCTGATTTGCAAAATGCATTGTCCCCTGTTGCACGAAGGTGAGGACGACCAACCAAACGAGCGATCCCAATTAGCTGCCGGAGCTTTTACGGCGAGTAGTCGTGTAGATGAACCCCAAGCCCGTGGCCACGGGCTTGGGGATTTCTTACACGCGCACGCATACACACACAGGCTCGGACGCTTCGGGGGCTGGGGGGAGTGAAGCGCCCGGCACTTGCTAGCTTGAGCCAAGAGATTTTCGATATCTGTATAAAATTGCTCACTCTAGATCGACGGCGGACATTGGGGACAATTCGTAGTCTACCGTCTTGGCTCGGATAGGTAAGCCGAAAGAGCAACAGCGAGCAGGTCCTAACCGAGTACGTTTTCACACAACCAGGGTCAATCGCTGCGGAATTGTGATGTCCGTTATGAGTCCGCTAATCCCTCAACTTCAGACATGATGTTGCGCCGCCGCGAACGGCGAAATGGGGCCGATTTTGTTCTCTAATTCCGGGTCTGGATGTCAAGCTCTTCACGATCATCCTTGCCGGGCCCATTGTTCTCTCCGCGGTAGGGGCGTGCCCTCCGCATGATGGCGTAAGATGACGTTGGCGGATCACTGTTGAAGGCGCGGTCGCTTTGTTCGAACGCTCGCAAAAAATCGGACGATCTCACCACCGCCACCGTCCCGGCAGGGACGACTTTTCCCGCTTTTGTCGCAGGAACCCTATGATCTCCCTACCGACGACGAGCGCACGGCACGTCCGCAATACTCCAGAAGCTGACATCAATTTCGGCGCGCCAAGCACCCCGGCAATATTCTGTCTTGTGTGGCGCACGCTATTGCTAGAGGCTTTTCCATCGTCCGCTTTCCGCGGTCCAGCAAATCTCGAATGAGTTTTACACCGCCCAGATTGCGTCGGAATGTTGCCTATTCGCTGCCATGATCAACGCAAACACTTAAGCCGTGGGGAGCGTTATGGCGAAAATCAGCACAAACAAATTAGGGCAGCCGCGTTAGGCAACGCAGCTGCGCCGGTTGTGGCCAAGGCATGCCCCAAGCTCCCAAGCCGTAAAGGCGCCTTGGTTACGGGCCTCGGCGGGGATGCGTTATGTTATCTCCGCCGAGGCTGCCAAGTCACCTGTACGCCTTCCGCTATATATCTGCAGTGATAAAGATCACAGGATTACGTTCTGCCCGACCGGAGCTACGTCACGGCCACGGCGGTTCTACGTCGCCTCGGCATTCTGACTACTCCACTAGTCCCTGACGCGGTCTTTTCTGCCAGAGCCAATGCGGATGTGGCCGATCTCGACCAAGGTCAACAAGCCGGAGAACGACGACGCCTCAATCGTCGGGGCGTAGGATCGTCCGACCAAATGCAAAAGCCCCGAACGCTCGGGGCTTCAGCTTGATGATTTGCAAGGCTGCAGCCGTTTACGTGCCACGCGCCTAGCTTCAGAAACGTAGTCTATTAACAAACAGCCGTCTTTGCTAACACCATTGCCAGGGCATCCAGCTATTTCGGTGGCAATGTCGATATCCTGCACCCGTGTAGGCGCGCACGAACAGCATACGGCTATGACAAAGCCGGACATGAACGACCTTCACGATCACTGTCACGCCGCTCAGCAGGACGACTTCGTGGCTCCAGTCGAACTGGTAGGCTTCTCCAGGAGCAAAGCTCAGCGGGACATAGGCTGCAGCCGTCGCTTCTCCATGTTGCTTGGACCATCGCCTGGCATAACGGCGCACGGCGTCGTAACCGCCGTCATAACCGCGTCCGCGGAGCTCTTCGAAGATCCGGATCAGCGTCAGCTGCTCGCGGGCAGGCTTGGCCGCGTTGCCGACCAGGAGCGCGTCAAGTTCTTCAGTCCATCGCCCGAGCTTGGGTCGAGGTTGCACGTCACGTTCGTACTCGAAGGATGTCGCGCCTGACCGTAGCACCCTACGGACCGTATTCCGGGACACCTTCAGATCCCGCGCAATCTCCTTGATCGTCTTGCCCTTGATGAAGTGCTCGCGCCGAATCCGGCCGATCGTCTCCACTGTCAGCATTCCCCCACCGCTCGCTTGGAATCAAAGCGAGCAGCGCAACAGGTCAATATTTAGGGGGTCAATTTTGGACGCCGATCCCCCGGCTCAGGGGGTCAAAATTGCACGCCGAATGACACCCTTTTACTGCAGATGTGCAGCTCGCGGTGGATTTGCAGATTGCCGACCATCGCGTTGAGCTTGGAGGGCGCGCGACCCTTTGTCTGGAAAATACGCTGTAGCGCGGAACCCGAGCCGCCCAAGATGGAATAGCCGACGTCATTTGGCACTATGGCGATGCCGCCGGCCCTCAATGCGTCGAAGGCTTTGCGTGCGTCTTCCTCAACATTGAAAACACGCAACGCTTATCCTCAGCGGTGGCGGCTTTTCGACTGCTCCAGTTTGTGTGATGCCCCGAAGGGGATCAAGCTACTTTTGTCCAGTTCTCATGATCAGCAAACATTTAGCTCGTGGCGGAAACGTTTCGGGCTATCCACAAGAAGATATTGGAAGACCGGTTCTGCCTGACTCGCCGACGCTTGCGCCGCATCACGCCTAACCGTGTTGATGGCGTTTTTAATCGCCGGCGACAGCGCGCCTTTGCGCCGCACGTCCGAACCGCCGCTTGAATGCCGCCGCGTCGCCCAGGGTGCGAAAGCAGTACCGGACCGTGTTCTCCGACAGATCGACATACATGTCCCATTCGAAGTCGCACTCTTCGAGCCAATCCAAAACGTCCATTGCCGCTTCATCGAACGACAGCGCGACCTGGTACGGAAAATCCCGGTTTATCTCGAATAGTACGCTCATGGCTGCATTGAGAACAGATCGCGAACTAGAGTCAATACAGCGAGGGCTGGGAGGACTTGGCGAGGGCGGAATACCAGATATCGTGCCCGGGGGAGATGTGGCGCCAGCTTAGCCAGATACATGTTCCGCCGGCGCGCTTGTCCAGCGAATCGTGGCTGTTGCCCAGAGCGGAAGTGGGCAGCAAAATCCGAGGGAGTTAGTCCACTTGTCCACCGCCGGTTCGGAGTGAGCTATACTATACAGTTTTAGAAAAGCGTTCGGCTCAATGTTCAATATCGGACGCATTTTTTGGCTTCCGTTGCTTCTGCGCCCGAGTTTGTTGTGCGTAGTAAGATGCCAGTCGCGCTCACTCTCGCTGGGGTCTTATTTTCATGTGGTTTCGAGCGGACGGAGGCTTGCATGGTTATTTCGATGGACGAGTTCGTCGAGTGCCAAAACATAACACGCTTCACCACTCTATTGTTGACAGAAACCGATACAGCCAAGCGAGAGCTATTACAGAGGCTCTTGACTGACGAAATGGTAAGACAAGCCAGCCACAAAGACATTAAGAACAGGTCCTAATCGATCAAAGGCCGCCTCAAGTCGGCAGCCTCTTTCATTGTAAAACTTCGAAAGGCCTAATGTCTGTTTTCAAGGGGGTGAAGCGGACACCCGGGCCCAATTGCGCTAGCCTATTTTTTTTGCACGGTTACGGAAAAGCAGTCAGGTCCGTCTGCCAACCAAAAACATCTATCAAGGGTCGATCCATGGAAACGCTTCGAACTTTCCCACTCAATGCCTGGTATGTCGCGGCTTGGAGTTACGAGGTCGGGCAGCGCACGCCGTTAGCCCGTACAGTCTGCAACAAGCGGGTCGTGCTGTGGCGGAAGTCGGACGGCTCGATCGCCGCGCTGGAAGATGCCTGCTGGCACCGGCTGCTTCCGCTGTCGATGGGCTGGCTCGAGGGCGATGATGTCGTCTGCCGCTATCACGGCCTCGCCTACGACGGTAAAGGCCAGTGCACGCGTATGCCCTCGCAGGAAAAATTGAACCCGGCCGCAAAGGTGTATTCCTATCCAGTCGTCGAACTCTACCGCTTCGTCTGGGTCTGGCCGGGCGATCCGGCGCTGGCCGATCCGGCGCTCGTGCCCGACATGCACTGGAATGATGATCCGGAATGGGCGGGCGACGGCAAGACGATGTTCGCCAAGTGCGACTACCGCCTGTTCGTCGACAATCTGATGGACCTCACTCACGAGTCTTTCGTGCATACCACCAGTATAGGCAGCAAGCACGTTGCCGAAGCGCCGATGACGACGACCCATAGCGGACGCGTGGTGACATCGACGCGGTGGATGCTCGACATCGACGCGCCGCCGTTCTGGCGCGCGCAGCTAGGCAAGCCGGGCAATGTCGATCGCTGGCAGATCATCCAGTTCGAGGCCCCGTGCACTATCGTGCTCGATGTCGGCGTTGCGCCGGCGGGCACCGGGGCGCCGCAGGGCGACCGCTCCAAGGGCGTCAACGGCCGGGTGCTGAACACGATCACGCCGGAAACCGCTTCGACTTGTATGTATTTCTGGTCGCTGATGCGCAATTATAAGCTTCGCGATCAGTCGCTCACCACGCAACTGCGCGAGGCGAACGCGAATATTTTCGTCGAGGATCAGGTCGTGGTCGAGGCACAGCAGATCGCCATCAACGAGCGTCCGGACGCACCGCTACGCAACATTAACATCGATGCCGGTTCGACGCGCGCACGCAAGATCATCGACGATATGATCGCGAGCGAGACACACGCCGCCGCCGCCTGACGACGGGTTCATCAGACGGCATTGATCAAACCATCATGCTCAATGACAGTCCAAACAAAGTCGAACAAGACGCATTGGTTTTTGAACCGCGCTTCATTGCGATGTCGCCGAACCCGTTTCCGACCTTGAAGACGTTCCGGGAACGCGATCCGGTTCATTGGAGTACAAAACTCTCTGCCTGGATCTTGACGAGTTATACCGACGTGCGAAAGGCACTGAAGGCGCCGGAAATGTCGGCTAGTCGGCTGCAGCCATTCTTCGAACAGCTCCCGCAAGAGAAGCGTAACAAGATGGCAGATCTGATCCGTTACCTGCCTTTGTGGGCTTCTTTCCGTGACCCGCCTGACCATACCCGCGTTCGCGGCATCCTGAATACCGCCTTCCCGCCGAAGATGGTCGAAGATTGGACGGCTAGGATCACAGCTATCATCAACAACCTGCTGGACCGCTTGGAGCAACAACCTAGTCCGGAACTGATACGCGACTTTGGCTTCCGGCTTCCTTTGACTGTGATTATGGACGTACTCGGCGTCCCCACGCCTCATCTCGACGAAGTCGGGCGCTGGTCCAATGACATTGCATTATTCATAGGCTCTTCGCAAAACGCCCCGGACAAGTATGAGCGGGCGCAGGAGGCGACGCGCCGCATGAAGGAACAGCTTCTGCCTATCGTAACAAATCGCCGAACTAGCCCGCGGCGAGACCTATTGAGTGCTCTTGCGACCGCCGATCAAGGGCGTGGACCGTTGACGGACGACGAGGTACTAGCAACTTGTATTCTATTGATCGTAGCAGGCCACGAAACTACTGCGCTGTCGATTGGTAACAGTGTTCGCACGCTGCTGCGCAACCCCACCCAGCTGGAAAGATTGCGCAACGATCTTTCGTTGTTACCCACTGCAGTTGAAGAATGTCTGCGCTTTGAGGGTCCAGTGGGAACTGTTGGCCGCGTGGTCACCGTCGACCATGAAATACGTGGAAAGCAACTGAAAAAAGGCGATAGGGTCTTCCTAATGATCGGCGCCGCTAATCGGGACGGTAGTGTTTTCAAGGATCCCGACACGTTCGATATCGGTCGAACGCCTAATCCGCACGTGACATTCGGCGGCGGCTTGCACTTTTGCCTCGGTGCTCCGTTGGCCCGGCTGGAGCTCGAATTAGCCCTGGCCGAAATGATCCGACGCTATCCCAATATGGCGCTTACCGACCAACCGGTGGAATGGACCAATACATTAGTCATGAGAGGCTGCAAAGCTTTGCCACTTCGGCTGAATAGGTCGTAACGGGATAGCGCGCTGTCACGGGGCGCTGAAAGAAGCCGGTTTCCATGTTAGAAAACCTGAACGCGTGAGTAGGTCACTAGTTGTTGCCGACCGTTTGGAAAGCGCGTGCACCGGGCGCTTTCTCGATTTTCTCAAACAGGCCTGGCCGCGGCTTCCAGCCCTCGGACTCGACATGTCTAAGCCATATGTCAGATACGCCAAGCGTCACCTCAAACGCTGGTCGCGAATGAACCTCATGGTCGGAAATGCGGGGTCATACCCGATAAAAGCCAGGACGCGGTGACGAGTATTTTTTTGTTCCACGAATTACCGCCGAAGGTACGTCGCATCGTTTTTCGCGAATGTGCTCGGGTCCTGAAGCCTGGCGGGCGTCTAGTCCTCGTCGACTCGCTACAACGCGGTGATCAGCCTGATTATGAAGGACTTTTAGAACTGTTTCCGCAAAATTATCACGAGCCCTACTATAAAAGCTACACCGTCGAGGACTTTAGCCTACTCGCTACAGGGTGCGGTCTGACGCACATCCGAGACGTCAAGGCCTTCGTGTCCAAGGTGATGGTATTCGACAAGCCTGGCATAGCCTGATTTTGGGCTTTAAATGGGCCAAGCCCTGAGCAGTGCATGCGTCGGAGTTCGCGCTTATTTCTCAAGCGCGAATTTTTATTTCCTGAGCCGCTACACGCGGACTTGCCTGAACAAGTAGGCCGCTTCCTCGGGCGGCCTACAAGATGGATCTTCAACAGTCAGCCGACGTAATTAACGCGCTTCTGGGCATCCGCCTCGACCATTGTCGCTGGCTGCGCAGGTAGCTGAAGAACTGCTGCCGCCTGACCTTCGCACAGGCGCGTCAGCAATACGGTCCGCCCATCCGGAAATTCGAGCGCATCGTGATGTGCGGCGGACTTGTCTTTGTTGACTTGTCGAAAGATTGCCGTCCGGTGGTTGATTGTCTTGGTCTTCCACCCGAACAGGCCAGTAGGCAGGCACGCGACTTCGCCGGCGAAGGCCAGTTCCGTTCCAGGCATCACACACACCGCTAGTCCAAGCTCATCCGCGGCGGCAAAGCCACGTGTTCCGGTGCCGAAGTCACGCGTCACGAGCTTGTCGCCGACCTTCGCGGGCCGCGAACGCACGCTTTGAAGGCTAAAGTCACACATTCCAGAACTCCCTTGTTGGAAGCCCCTTCAGCCCCATCAGATATTAGCGTAATCGCAGTCACCCCGCATCACACAAAATCTCACAAATTCAAGTGACCGCAATGAGTGTTTTTTCATTCCCTACCTGACGAGCGTTATCGGCGCATTGGAGCTCACGATGGCATGACCCCTATTATTATGGCGGAAACGCCGGGAGCGTTCCAGCGAACTGCACCTATCTGCACAAAAGAAAAAGCCTCGGCGGGGATAGCCTTGGGGACGGCAATGCCGGGGCTTCAGTATCTTGGGAAGGCCGCCTCTTGAGGGGGTAGCGTATCATATCGTAACTCGTCCGTTGCAGACACGCCAACCCCGGTCGCGAATTAAATTATCGACGTGCCCTTGTGCTTTGGTATCGGTACCACAGATGCACAATACAGGCAGGCCGCGGCTTGCCTTTGAGCTGCTCAAAAAACGGCGACGTACCGAAGTCTCCGCTATCATAACTAGCAGCGCCAGTGCCCATCGGCAGGCACAATTTCTAATCGAACCAGTTGATACTGCTTGCATCGCGGATGTCGTCTGCACCCGCAGACCGACCACGCACGTAAATAGGGGCAAGAAAGCCCTTTGATATTTTTCTCAAACGATGGAGTGAACAGATGAACCTTATTCCGAGATTGTGGACCACGAGCCAAGACCTGACAGCTGATCCATTCCGTGCCATGCGGCTTGAGATGGAAAATGCGCTCCGTGCTTTCGGTCAGAATTCGCCCTCTGCCGACATTGGGGCTGGCGCGCCGGCGATCAGTGTGGCGGAGACTAAGGATGCCTACGAAGTGACGGCCGAACTCCCCGGTGTTGACGAAAAAGACATCAACGTCAGCCTGGATGAAAACCAGCTGGTCATTTCCGGTGAAAAAAAGGCAGAGAGCACGAAAGAAGAAAAGGACTGGCATGTCGAGGAGCGGAGTTACGGCTCATTCTACCGGTCAATCTCCCTGCCTTTCGAGCCGGAAGACGGAGCCGTCGATGCTCATTTCGACAAGGGCGTCCTGTATCTCACGATCAAGAAGCCCGGTAAGGCCATAAAGACCACTAAGACAATCAATATCAAGACAGGGGCTGCGCCCCAGACGGGCACGGCACCGAGGAAGGCCGCTTAATCCTGAACGATGCGTTGCAAGAAAGATCAGAGACCGGAACTGATTAATCCAGGTCCGGTCTCCGGATTTCGTCGATAGACGTCTCTGCGAAGCATTGCCCGTTTGATTTAGATCAACGCGAGCAATATGCAACGATGGGAACGAAAGTCTTGGTCGCCCACTTCGAATGTGCCGGGAGGGGAAAGGCTTGATGGTTCCTTGCAGCCCGTATTTACTGAGGCCTCTGCGAACCTTTCGGCAGGCCTGTCGTGACATTGCGGCATCGCATCCAGAATTGATACCTCCAGAATGTGATGCAGACACCCACATCAACAATTCTACGATGCCTGACTATAAGCTCCCTATCAAAAACAAAGGGCATCCACCCAAAGCGTGGCGATGGGAAATTTACGAGGCCGGTCGGAGCAAGCCGGTGCGGCAATCTGAATATTTTGAAACAATGTCTGAAGCTACCCGTAAGGGCAAGGTGGCGCTTGCAGAAATCCGGGCCAACCCGGGCCGCTTGACGTGCTCAAGAAGATGAACGGTAGCTGGACATGACGCGGACATCGCTGTTGCGACGCTGTTGATCCGTCGCCGCCACTCCGTGTTCAGTTTGTTGCGCTGCACCGCAGCGAATTTCGTTCCACCATTTGATAACATACGGCCCTAACCTGACGGACGGGTGCGCATGAGGCGACGACAGTTCATCACGCTGCTCGGCGGCGGCGGGATGGCCGTTCGCCGCTCTGTATTTAGACTACGCAAGGGGTAATGCAGATCGCCGACATCGGAGGGAGGAGACTCATGGCTAAGTATGTTCCAAGCCCTCGAGACTGGGTGGGTGAGCAGGTCCAGCTCTATGAAAGCAGCGGCGGCACCAAGGGCACCACTCTGCGCGACACCGGCTTACCTGTCGTCATCGTGACTCACCGGGGCCATAAGACGGGTGCAATTCGGAAGACGCCTTTGATGCGCGTCAAGGAAGGCGATAACTATATGCTCATCGGGTCGCAGGGAGGAGCGCCGAAAGATCCGGCGTGGGTACATAATCTGCGCGCCGATCCGCATATCGAGCTTCGCGATGAGACCATCGTACGTCCGATGCGCGTGCGGGAGGTCAAGGACGCGGCGGAAAGGGCTCGTGTGTGGACATTGGCCGTGGCGGCATACCCGCCATACGCGGAATATCAGGCGCGCACGAAGCGTCAAATTCCGGTCTTTGTCGCCGAGCCATAATCTCCAGATTGGCAAAGCACGAGGTGATCGAATAGGCGCGTGAAAAGTCTATGGAACGTTCGCCGGTCAGAAGACTCGGCCTTTGTAGTCGGCGTCTGGCGCTGGACCCCAGGCCGGCGAGTTGCGGAAAGATGAACCAGATCCAGTGGCTCCGCTTACGTCCGTCGGACAAGTCCGCGATGACCTGACTATAGACCTTGGCTTGAGCATCAATGAAGCGAATGAGATCAGGCTCGGACACAGATCGGCTCCCACTCGTCAGTCAATCATTGATCATCTCGAACACGCCGCCATGACAGCGCCTTTAAACAATGACCTTACAACTTCGACGAGACCTCAACACCTTTGATGCAGCATGTCTCGGCCGACGAACAATGGGACCTTTGGGACGCGACCCTCCCCACCAACCCTCATACAGCCGCGAGGTGCTCTCGCATGCAAGGCCGCGAACTGGCTGGCGCACCCCGCTGGTCCGCCGTTGCTTCGTAAGAAAGCTCCTAGATCGCGCCAGCATCGGCGTTGGCACCAGGCAAACCGCAACGCCCGCGTCCAGCGGCTTTTGGATTTGTCGTTCGCTTGCGAGCTGGCGTCGATGATCAGGCGGATTGGATGAATGCGCTGCCGGCTGTCAAGGTTGAACCATTCGGCGATGCGTTGAACTGAATCTTGGATTTCATTGGCCCGCTTCAACTCCGCATATAGCGGATAAACGGCTGCCAAATAGCGATAAAATTCGAACCGTTTCCTCGACGAGAAACACCCCGCTTCGAGCTTTTTGAGACCGGAAATTCGCTGGCGAAGCATCCGGTCTGACGCCAATTCTCGTTTCCTCTCTTTAGACGTTGCGGACCTCGCGGTAAATCCGATCTGTCTTGACACGTTCAATTAGCGAAATTGTCCTCGCGACATTGACCTGAACAAGACTGAACGCTTGGCGTGGGTCAGGACTCGAACTAATTTTGGTTGGCAAGGAATACAGTGAAGCAAAATGCGCAACTGCAACCTGGACACGCTGGACGCCGAGCGATAGGCCGAATAGCGCCGATGGCAAAGACTCGTCAACGACCACCAATTTGGCGACGCGGCACACCGCATCCTCGTTACGATATCGCACTTCTGCGTCCTGCAGATCTTCCTAGAAGCCAAAGATTCGAGACGTTAGTAGACGCCCGGCGCGAGAGCGATCGCAGCGAGCGGCTGCTCAGATCGTTCAAGACAGGCAAGAAGATATTCGCCGAGTATTTGCAGGAGTGCCGAGCCGGTGACCACGTGTGCGGCAAGCCCTACTGCCCGATCTGTGCCCGCCTGTTTCGTCGTTGGTTCATCGGAGAATTGTTGCGTCTGTCCAGTCGCGGAGCGCTTGATCCGTCGAGTTAGGGCACCAGATCGGTTGCTTGCCGACAGGGCGTATGACAGCGCCGAACTGCGCGAGGAGTTGGACGAGCGCGGGACCAAGCCGGTCATTCCCAACCGCCGCAACAGGAAGAAGCCGTTCAGCTTCAGCAAGCGCCTCTACAAGCTGCGCTGGCGTATCGAGAATGCGTTCAACAGATTGAAGGACTTCAGGCGCGTCGCCACCCGATACGACAAGCTCGCCCGAAATTACCTCGCCTCCGTCTGCCTTGCAGCCGCCCTCGTCTGGTGGCTCTAATGAGTCTGGACCCTAGTTTCGCTCTGACGCTCTCTGATTAACTCAAAGGACAATCCCGCCTTTCC
The DNA here is from genome assembly GCA_963791955.1 of uncultured Alphaproteobacteria bacterium. Lineage (GTDB taxonomy): Bacteria > Pseudomonadota > Alphaproteobacteria > Rhizobiales > Xanthobacteraceae > BOG-931. Next base: position 98,934 of record CAWBUO010000005.1, on the reverse strand, counting down.
CTGACATCTGATTGGTCAACTCGACTGCGACGAGAACCAATCAGATGTGCCTGCTTCTGCGATATTTTCATATTAGCGCCCGCCGAGTAGTCGCGAGGGCGGTGTTACTTCGCAGCGTGACGCGGCACGACTCGTCGCGACAAGTGGGGGCCGGGTGACAATGGCACTGGCCAGACTCCCACCGCGTGAGCAGATCACGTCGGACACACCGCTTCGCCTCGGCGTTGCGGCGGCGATTGGCTTTCCGGACGGCTCGATGACGGCGTCGGGCCTGCGTCGTGAGTGTGCCCGAGGTCGCCTTGTTGTCGAGCGCATCGCAGGAAAAGATTATACCACCCTAGCGAATATCGAACGGATGAGGGCGTTATGCCGCGTCGCAGTAAGAGCGCGAGATTGTACCTCAGAAGGCGCCCCGGAAGACCGACGCAGTGGGTCATCCTTGACAGCGGAGCCGAGTTCGGCACGGGAGCGCGCGAAAATGATATCGGCGCAGCTGAAAAAGCTCTAGACCCGATGTTCGCTGAGTGATCGGCGGCCTGTCCTCGGCATGCATAATGTCGAGGGTTGTGCTGGATTGCCGGCACAGAGCCTCAAGCATGGAGGGCGGGCCTGATGAACGATATCACATACGTCGGACTGGATGTGCACAAGCAGAGGGTTTGCGTGGCGATTGCCGAGAGCGGCCGCGGTGGGGAGGTACGAGGGGTTGGCGTATTCGAGAACCGCCCCGACGTCCTGCGCAAGATGGTGACTCGGCTTGGCAAGCATCAGCGTCGTCTCAGCTTCTGCTACGAAGCCGGTCCTTGCGGATATGGACTTCACCGTTTGCTGACCGGTTTGGGGCACGACTGCGTCGTGGTGGCACCATCGTTGATTCCGATGAAGGCGGGCGACCGGGTCAAGACCGATCGCCGTGACGCTTTGATGTTGGCGAAGCTGCATCGTGCCGGCGAATTGACGCCGGTCTGGATACCCGATGCTGCTCATGAAGCGATGCGCGATCTGGTGCGTGCTCGGGCGACAGCGGTGAGAGCGCTGTCGAAGGCGCGGCAACATCTGCAAGGCTTTCTGCTGCGCCACGACCGGATTTACCACGGAGTTCGCGCCTGGACCCTGGCATATCGACGCTGGCTCACCACGGTGCGCTTTGATCATCCGGCGCAGCAGATCGTGCTGCAGGACTATATCCATGCTGTCGAGGATGCCGAATTCAGACGCGACCGGCTGACACGGCAGATCGAAGAGCTGATGCCGCTCTGGTCGATGGCGCCTGTCGCCGCGGCGCTCCAAGCGATGCGCGGGGTTGCTCTCGTCGTCGCGGTCACGGTGGTGGCCGAAGTCGGCGACTTTCGACGCTTCACCAATGCTCGCCAGCTGATGGCCTATCTCGGCTTGGTGCCGAGCGAACACTCGTCCGGAAGCACCGTCCGGCGCGCTGGGATTACCAAGGCAGGCAATGCGCTTGCGCGTCGCGTACTGATCGAGGGCGCCTGGACCTATCGCATGTCGGCGCGCGTGAGTTGGAAACTTCACGATCGCCTCGAGCCACTATCCGCGGCCATCAGGGACATTGCCTGGAAAGCGCAGGTCCGGTTGTGCGCGCGATATCGGCGCCTCGCTGCAGCCGGCAAGCCGAAGGTCGTGGTCACCACCGCGATCGCCCGCGAGATGGTCGGCTTCATCTGGGCGATCGCCTGCGTTGCACAGCCTGAGCTCATCTGACCAGGCCGCCGAAACTGAACCAACGAAAAGGAGGTCGGCTAAAATCCGAGGTGCACATTGCTGGAGGCAGGACCACGGTGGGGAACCCTCGTGCCTGTTATGAGCCGGTCCCCGGACCGATGCTCGACCCTAGAGCGAGGCAGCCCCGAGACGGAACCACGGTCATGCGGTACCCAACCCGCGCATGAGAGCTTGTTCAACCGGCGTCTTCGGGTCCTGTCTCCCGCTGTGTGCACCAACGATCGGCGCAGTCCGCGGCGGCGGAGTGAAAAACTGCGCGCCGCCCCTTGAAAGCGAACATGAGAACAGGCTGCTGAAAAACTGTCTCGACAGCAAGGTATGATCGTGATTCCGTCGTTTTGAGGCGACGGAGGCGATTTGCCATGCGCGGCGAGGAACGAGGGTCGGAAGGGCTTTTTTCGTATCTGCGGTTGGAGGATCGGATCGCCAAGGATCATCCGCTGCGGGCGATCCGGGCGCTGGTGAACGAGGCGCTTGCGGGGCTGTCGAAGCGGTTCGACGCGCTTTACTCGCAGATCGGACGGCCGTCGATCCCACCCGAGTATCTGCTGCGGGCGACGCTGTTGCAGGCGTTCTTCACGGTACGCTCGGAACGCCAGTTGATGGAGCAGATCGACTATAATCTTTTGTTTCGCTGGTTCGTCGGACTTTCGATGGACGATGTGGTCTGGGACCCGACGGTGTTCACGAAGAACCGCGACCGGCTGCTTGAGGCGGACGTGGCGCGCGAGTTTCTGGCAAGCCTGTTGGCGCTGCCGAAGGTGATGCAACTGCTGTCGAGCGATCACTTCTCGGTGGACGGAACGCTGCTGGATGCTTGGGCATCGATGAAGAGCTTCCGCCCCAAAGACGGTTCGGGCTCGCCACCCGAAGGCGGGCGCAACGCCGAACGCAACTTCCACAAGGAGACGCGCTCAAACGAGACCCATCGCAGCACCACCGATCCCGATGCCAAGCTCTATCGCAAGGGCGACGGACAGGAGAGCCGATTGTGCTACATGGGCCACGTTCTGATGGAGAACCGCAACGGGCTCGCCGTCACCGGCGATGTCACGCAGGCGACCGGCACCGCGGAACGCGCCACCGCCCTCGACCTGATCGACGGCCGCCGGTCTGGCAACCGGCGGATCACTGTCGGCGGCGACAAGGGCTTCGATGTCGAGAGCTTCGTGCAGGCCTTGCGTGAGCGCAAAGTCACGCCTCACATCGCCATCGACGGCCATCTGACCAAGACCGGAAAGCGGCGCAAGACCGCCATCGATCAACGCACGCTACGCCATCCCGGCTATGCCATCAGTCAGCGTTGCCGCAAACGCATCGAAGAAGTGTTCGGCTGGATCAAGACCACGGGCGGCGTGGCTCAGGTCAAGGTTCGCGGCCTCGACAAAGTGCGGGCCGTCTTCTTGTTCGCTATCATCGCCTACGATCTGGTGCGAATACCCAAGCTGCTGGGCGGCACATGAGCCGCCGCACGGCGACCGCCCGCGCCAGCGCGACTGGCGAACCGTTGCGATCGGCCCCATCAACCGCGAAATCGCCTTCCAATCCGGCACCCAACAAAAGTTCAAATCGTCTCGATGGCGACTTTTTCCGCAGCCTGCTCGATCTTTCGTCTGAAGTGCTGTACCGGCGCGGCGCCGACGCCGTGGAAACGACAAAACGCCGCCCTCCTCTGCCGATACCTCCTCGGTTATTACCGCACCTGCGCCGCTGGCGGCGGCTCACAGCGCAATTCGTGATCGAATACGCGGGGAGGCCAATTGCATCGCAGGAACGCCGGGCGTGGCGTACAGCCCGAGAGCTGGCGGGATTGGGGTCCGAGGTGACGCCGCATGTTTTGCGCCATACTTGTGCGACGATGTTACTTCAGCGCGGCGTGTCGGTTTATGACGTCGCAGGTGTGCTGGGCACTAGCGAGGACGTCATCCGCCGGACTTATGGCCATCATGCAGAGGATCATTTCCGGCGTGCTGTTGCTGCGTTCTCACGCCGTTGAGCGCCCATGAAATGCCCAAGAAACCCGTGAACAAACGCGGACAAACAGCGAAAATCAAAATGGGAAGAGCCTATTTTAATTGGACTTTTTAGCAGAGCGTTCCCTTCACACGGGAGAGGTCGTAGGTTCAATCCCTACAGCGCCCACCATTTACACATACTACTGATTTTAAAGACTTTTTGCTATTGAATTCTAATTGGCGGTACAGGTCGATGGTACAGCATAACACCAACGTGACAGCTGGCTCGTGAGCCACCGCAAAGTCACTTAAGAGCCTCATCTTGACCAGCACGCACCAAAACTACGAACCTGAGGATCAGGAGTTCAAGTCTCTTCGGGCGCGCTATCTTTTTGCATTGCCGTGTGATTCACACCGCCTTCACGTGGCAATTGATCGCTGCTAGGGTTGTAAGCAACGATCATTCGCCCCAAACTTCCGTTGCAACCTCAACCACGAGGGCAAGTTTCGCGAACTGCTGGTCTTCCGTTAGCAGGTTGCCGAGCACGGTCGAGGCAAATCCGCACTGCGGAGAGAGCGCAAGCTGATCCAGATCGATATATTTGGCGGCCGCATCGATACGGCGTTTGATATCGTCCTTCTTTTCCAGGGCACCCTTCTTGCTGGTGAGCAGTCCCAGCACCACCATTTTGTCCTTCGGGATGAAACGAAGCGGCTCGAACGTACCGGAGCGTTCGTCGTCGTATTCAAGAAAGAAGCCGTCGACCCTGAGTTCATTGAACACCGCCTCGGCCACTGGATCGTAGCCGCCGGTGGCGACCCAGGCAGAGCGATGATTGCCGCGGCAGGTGTGGACGCAAAGCGTCATTCCCGGCGGCTTTTGGGCGACCGACTCATTCACCAGGCGAATGTAGGTTTTGTAAAGCTGGTCTTGCGATCCCGCCGAGGGGTTGAGCTTTTTCTGAAAGGACGGATCGCTCAGCGTCGCGAACATCGTGTCATCGATCTGCAGGTAAGTGCAGCCGATGCGGCTCAGGGCCCGCAATTGCTCGGTATAGACCCCGACGAGATCCTGCCAAAAGTCCTCTGGCCTCTTGTAGATGCTCTTGTCTTCGATGGCGCCCAGTCCATGCAGCATGCTCGGCGACGGGATGGACAGCTTGGGCGTGGCCTTGGTCAGCGATTGCAGGAACTTGAAATCGTCCGCGAAGATCGGCTCTTTTAGCGAGAGTTTCCCAATGACCTTCGGCAGGTCAATTTCATTCTTCACCGCCCCGGTTTCGTTCTGAAATGGGCGCAGTTGCGTTCCCGCCGATGTCACGCCGCCGATGCGGCAGATGAAGTCCATGTGCCAGGAGCGGCGTCGGAATTCGCCGTCCGTGATCGATTTGAGGCCGACGTCCTCCTGCCGCTTGACGGCGTGCCGAACGGCGTCGTCCTCGATCTTTCGCAGTTGGACAGCGGAGATTTCCCCTTTGTCAAAATTGCTGCGGGCTTCAAGCAAGTGCCCGGGACGAAGCAGGCTGCCGACGTGATCGGCCCGAAACGGCGGTTTCGTGCGTTTCGACGTTCGCGGCTGCGTTTGCGGACCTGAGGGCGAGGCTTGCTGAAGCGGATTCACGGTGCGACTACCTCAATTTCCCAAAGCGATGCAGACGGGCAGTATTTTCCAGGGCCGCCCCGCGAGTCTGTCCTGAAGGCTAAGGACACTGGCGCGCCGAATAGCCGGCTGCGGCTTGGCGAGGCCCATGTGGTCATCCGCTGCCGCCGCTTTCCAGCCCGGTTATTCTGATGCCGGCGCCGGAAACCTTGTATTTGCGATTGAGAAACATGAGAAGCGACGTCAACGCTTCGGCCGCCGCCGAATTGCAGACCGGACCGGCGTCGAGAGCGCGCAATCCCATCCGCGTGATCAGTTCACGCGTCGTGCTTCGCGCGTCGGCATCGTCGCCACAGACGAGGACGTCGCAGTGGACGTCGGCCTCGAGCTCGCGAAGCTTGTGCGCCGCGACGTTCTGAAATGCCGACACCACCCTGACCTTGTCGCCCAGCACGCGCTGAATGTGAGCGACGGCTGAGCCCCCTGGGGGAAGCTGAACGTTGCTGACCTTAGGCGGCATGAGTGGCGCGGTGGCGTCAATCAGAATCTTGCCGTCGAGGGCGGCACGTATATTCTCCACGGTTGCTTCTTGAGCAGCGTAAGGCACCGTCAGAATCACGATCTCGGCCGATGTCGCTGCTATAGCGTTGCAGGCAAAGCTGATCGCCTCGCTTCCGAGGAGGTCATTGAGCTCGGCGGTTACCCGCGTGCCCTTCGCCGAATCCCGCGTGCCGATAGTCACGCGATAGCCGGCCTGGCCGAGACGCAACGCGATGGCACTTCCCTCGGCGCCGGTGCCACCGATCACAGCGATTGTTGGAGATTGGGCTGCCATGCGTCGCGTCCTCAATAGGCCCGGTTGGTGGCGTCAGCGGGCGCAGATTAAATCAAGCCGGCAAAATCACTATGGCTCACAGGCGGTCCGAGGAATGCTGCCTCACGCCAGCATCTCGGCGGCTGCGCGATGCCCGGCAAGAATGAGCGGCACGCGCTCGGGGTCGGTGCGGCCAAACCCGCATTCGGCTCCCACGCCGCATCCAGTTTCAGCCGGGCGAGCTGAATGTGACGCAGCACTGTTCCGTCGGATTGCGTCACTGGAAGCGGCGGCTGGGTCGGATCGGGCTCGATGGCTGGATGCTCGGCCAGCATTTTTTGCTGAAACCTGATCCAGAGTGTGCGTTCTCCGGTCTCGCCATCCGGCATGCGTTTTAAGAAGGGGCCGACCTCGCGGCTCAAGTCGCGAAATACGTCCTCGGCGCTCGGCAATGGAATGCTTCCGACGAAATGGAGGCGATCGCGTTCGGCGGACATTGTAAGCCTCCACATTCTCTCGTATTTGCCCGCAGATGAACGTGCGAAGCCGCTCAGTCGTCTGTCCCCATAATTTTGGACGTCGGCTGGCAGCGCCGGGACTCCGCGTTCGGAATTACTCCATCACGATCAGGAAGCGAGCGCTCGCTCGGCGTGCAGATTGCTCAAAAGCGCGACGAGCTCATTGATGCGGGAAATGCCGAGTTTTAGATAGGCCCGCTGCCGATAGGTGATGACGCTGGTTGGCTTGATGTCAAGATCAAGCGATGTCCCCTCGATGGTCTTGCCGGCGACCGCTCGCGCGCAGACCGCGCACTCACGCGTGCTGAGTTGGGGCGAGTGCAGCTTGAGAAGGCGCTCGATGCCCTCGACGTTCAGATGCCGCGGAAAGCCCGGCTGGCGATCGATCAACATCTCATGCTTCTGTGCGGTGGCCAGAAGCAGTTTGGCGAGCGCCGCGAAATGATTCATTTCGGGAGCGGAAAAGGACGCCTTGCGCGGACCGCGGAAGATGCTGAGTTGGTACAGATCGAGCCCGATCCACGAAAACAGGCTCACCCGCTCCTGCACGTGGGTCAGTTCGAAGCAGTGCCGATATTGCGGGTCTTCGATGTCGTCGATGGCCATCTTCGTCAGAGTGGGCGCCGAAAGTCTGGCGCTGGCGGCCTTCACGGACGGGTCGACGCTGTAACATCGGCCGACGAAGCGGTCGCAGTTTTCTTTGGCTGCGGCTTTATCCCGCTTGCTTGCCGTGGCAACGCATTTGAGAGGATTGCCCGAGCGGAAGCGAAACAGCGCCCAGTGCTCGACATTCAGCGCCCTTTCGAGCATCGCGAAGCAGACGTCGCCGTACGATGCGGTCCCGGTTGAATTGGCAACCGCGCACACATCGTGCGTGCTGAGGTTTAACCGTTCGTCCGAACGCGCCGGAGACAGGACGATCATTGGCGCTCTCCTCCCCACTGTTTTCCGGCCACTTTGGTGGCTTCTCGACTACGCAAACTGGCAACCAGGATAGCACATTGCGCCGTCGCCTGGCGGGGCCACTCCGTATCAGGAGCCGTCAAGTAATCATCTCCTGCCTTGAGCGTTCACGGAAGAAAGCTGACGCAGAGGCAGACAATCGCCCAAAACAGCATGTACTCGATACCCGGGTGTTGCCATCGCCACATCAAGCCATGGTTGCGGCCGATGGCGTAAGCCGCGCCGATCAGCACGATTGCCGCGACGATCGCGCCTGTCCGGGGATACAACCCCGAAATCAAGCCGAAGGCGGCGACCAGTTCCATACTGGTCGTGAGCAGAACAAACGGATGCGGCGGCCGAAAGCCGACTTTATCGAACAGGATCGATGCCCGATCGATGTTGCGCAATTTTGCGATCGTGTGCGGCAGAAAAAACACTCCGCACACGACGCGGACTGCAGTTCTAGCGTCGGGGATCATGTCGAAAGGCGGAACGGCCATTGGGCAAATTTGATAAGTCAGACGGGCTTCAGCGCAGCGAGCCGGAAGCTGTCGTCGAGAACGCTTTTTGCGCGCGCCGCCAGATGCTCATCCGCCAAGCCGGCCTTCTGCATCAACTCGATCGATTTCGCGAACGCCGCATCGGGGATGGAAAGGTCAGGCGAAAATACCCGCTTCTCGCGCATGTATTCGAGGGCTTGCCGCCCGTATTTTCCCTCGGCCTGGGTCAATTCTTTCGTCAGGGCAAGAAGCGCTTCGTCATTGGCGGGATCGTAAAGCCACCGCGTTCCCTCCATGATGCCCAGAAGAAAACCGACAATTTGTTTGCGGCGGTCTTCAGCCGTCAGGCGATCGACAATCAAGCTGCTGAAAACGATTTCCGGTATGTAATCAGTCACCTCGCCGAGATTATTGAAGCCGGCGTCCTCGGCCACGAAGTTCAATGGAATAAGCTGGACGGCCGCGTCGATGGTCCCTTCCTGCAGCGCTTTCCAGCGTGCCGGGTGGACGCCGACAACGGCAAACTCGTAGTCGCCCGGGTAATGCAGGCCGTGCTGGCGCAGCACCTCCATCGTATAAAGCGCGGTGCCCTCGGTCAGCGATGAAGTGCCAAGGCGGCCGCCTCGAAGGCCCTCGATCGTGCGGATGCGCGGATTGGCGATCAGCGAAAGCGGCAGGCGATTGACATTGCCGGCGATGATCCGAAGATTGCCGCCGCCGGCGCAATCGCGGATCGCTCCCTCGGGGGGTGTAATGACAAGATCGAGTTCGCCGTTTTTGACCGCCGCGGTTGCTTTGTCGACGGCGCCAAGGCGCTTGATCTCGATCGCGAGATTGCGCCGCGCGAACATCCCTTGGCGATCGGCCACAATCACCGGCAGCCAGTTGAAACCCACGGCACCGCCGCCGATGCGCAATGTCGCGACCTTCGCCCCGGCTTCGGCGACCGAATTCACAGTTTCCTCCCTGGTTGTCGGTTCTGATGAACAAAGCGCGCAGGCATCCTCGCGTGCCGCCTCGTCGACGTCTGTCCCAAATGCTTAGGACACACAAGCTCGCCACTCCACTGTCATTAGTTCTCACGACATACCGCCTCCCCGCGCCGCGCTATATGGCGAGCGCGAAAAAGCGATCGGGGAGGTTTCCATGCGACGACGCGAATTGCTGAAATTTGCCGGCGCGACGGCGCTGGCGGCTCCTTTCATACGGACTGCCGGTGCGCAGTCCGCGACTGTCAAGATCGGCGTAGTTGGCGCAAAGACCGGGCCGCTTGCTCCGGGCGCCGCCGCCACGTTTTTCCCGCCGTGGCGGCTTTGGGCTCATCAGGTGAACCAGGCCGGCGGTCTCAAGTTGAAAGATGGCCAGCGCAAGGTGGAGCTGATCGAGTACGATGATCACACACAGCCGCCGGAAGCCATTAAGGCGATCGAGCGCCTTGCCAGCATCGATAAGGCCGATTGGATCGTCGGCTTGTATAGCACCGGTTTCAACGTGGCCACCGTGCCCACTTTCGCGAAACTGGGCTATCCGCAACTTGCCGTCGCCTGCGTCACCGACCTGGGCGCCGGACTGGTTCGGAAAAATCCGCGACTGTTCTTCGCCAACGGAACAACCACGCAGTACAGCTCCGCGGTCGTTGATGTTCTCAAGAAGCTGCGTGACGGCGGCCAGATGGGCGGCAAGATCGCCATGGTCAACGTCGCCGACGAGTACGGCATCGAGTCCGCCAACATCAGTAGGAAGCTGTTCCCCGCAGCCGGCTTCGAACTGGTCTACGACAAATCCTATCCGCTCGGCACGCAGGATTATGCGCCGGTTATCAAGGCGGCGAAGGCCAGCAATCCGGACGCCTTCATCGCCTATTCATATCCGCCCGACACCTTCGGCTTGACCGATCAGGCGAAGATCGAGAACTTCAATGTGAAGGCTTACTACAACGGTATCGGCTGCGCTTTCGCGGGCTTCGGCGGCAAGTACGGCGCGTCGGCGGAGAATGTCATCGGGTTTGGCGGCGTCCCCGACAACGACAAGACCCGGGCCTTCCTGAAACTGCACAAAGAAATCACCGGCGTCGATTCCGACTACAACGCCTGCTTCTATCTGTATGCAAATGGGGAGGTTCTCACGCAGGCATTCGAGGGCGCCGGCACGGTCGATAAAGAGGCCGTCACGGCGTATCTGAAAAGCCATACATTCAAGACCGTGATTGGCGAGATCGACCTGCGGACTCAGCTGCAGAACATCGCCTACACTGTCGGGCAATGGCAGAATGGCTTCTTCCGTTCGGTTGCCGCTGTCGGCGTGCCTACGTCGGAGCTTGTGCCCGTGCGGGTAAAGACGAGCTGGGCGTAACTAAGCCTCCCTGGAATTCCGGCAAATGCTTATGAAGTTGAAGTCCCGGCCGTCAGCGGCCGGGACTTTGATTTTCGTCGCGTTCAGGTCATCCACCGCGACAGCAGCTCGCCCAGCCGATTTTGAGTGCGCCATACCGTTCGTGTGCCCTTGCTGGCCGCGCGCGTCCCGGCGATGATCGCTTTCGATGGCTGTGGAACACTGCACGCGCAACGCCGCCGAAACCCGTGATTTGCGGCTCCTCCCCTTGCAGGGTGTGCCGCTCATCGAGCCCGGAACTAATCTGCTCGGCCTGATTTGCGACATTACGGAGAGAGCTGGGCCCGCATTGCGCGACGGCGATGTCCTGGTCGTTGCGCAAAAAATCGTCTCGAAAGCAGAGGGACGCTATGTCGATCTCGACACCATCGAGCCGGGCAAGCGGGCGTTGGCGCTGTCGGCGCAGGTGCGAAAGGACGCGCGGCTCGTGGAGGTCATTCTGCGGCAATCGCGCGACGTGCTTCGGCACAGACCGGGCGTCCTGATCGTCGAGCACAAGCTCGGTTTCGTGCTCGCCAATGCCGGCGTCGACCAATCGAACGTTGACCCGCGGCAGGGCGCGAAGCCGGTATTGCTATTGCCGGAGGATCCCGATGGATCGGCGCGGCGATTGCATGAAGGCATTCGTTCTCAGCTCGGCAAAAGTGTTGCCGTCATCATTAATGACAGTCTCGGCCGGGCCTGGCGGCTTGGCACGGTGGGTGTGGCACTGGGGGCCGCCGGCTTGCCGGCGCTCTCCGATCTTCGCGGCCGGACGGATCTTTACGGACGCCCGCTCAAAGTCAGCGAAACGGGTTTCGCGGACGAAATCGCAGCGGCGGCTTCGCTGCTGATGGGGCAGGCGGATGAAGCAACGCCGATCATTGTCGTGCGCGGCCTCACGTGGTCCGCAAAGGCGTCGCCGGCGGCGTGCTTGTTGCGCGATCCCGCTGAAGATCTGTTCCGATGACCGCGCAAAGCCTGAAGAGCGAACGGATTCTTGCGCTGTCGGGCGGCGTCGGCGGCGCCAAGCTCGTGCTCGGTTTGAGAAACGTCGTGCCTCCCGGCAAGCTCATGGTCGTGGCCAATACCGGCGACGATTTTGAGCACCTGGGTCTGCATGTTTCGCCGGATATTGACACGCTCCTCTATACGCTGGCCGGTCTCGACAACCCGGCGACAGGCTGGGGGCGGCGCGATGAAACCTGGTCCTTCATGACGGCGCTGGCGGCGCTGGGAGGGGAAAGCTGGTTTCGTCTTGGCGACGCCGATCTTGCCGTTCACGTCGAACGAACCCGAAGGCTGCGCGCCGGCGAGCCCCTGTCGGAGATCGTGCGCGATTTCGCGGATCGGCTTGACGTTCGCGCCGCTATCGTGCCGATGAGCGATGCGCCGGTACGAACGCGCGTCCGCACGCGCGAAGGGTGGTTGGACTTTCAACGCTATTTTGTTGAACAGCAATGTCGGCCCGAGGTCGTGGACTTTTCGTATGACGGTGCAGCGGCGGCTGCGCCGCATCCCGATTTCGTTGCCGCGATCTCAGATCCGCGGCTCCGCGCTGTTGTGATTTGCCCGTCGAATCCGTTTATCAGCATCGAGCCGATACTCGCGTTGCCTGGCATACGACAGGCGCTTCGTGCCTGCGCCGCGCCAATTGTGGGCGTCGCTCCGATTATCGGCGGCGAGGCGGTGAAGGGGCCGACGGCGAAAATGATGCGTGAACTCGGCCTGGAGGTCGGTGCCGAAACAGTGGCGAGACGCTACGGCGACCTGCTGGACGGCTATATCGTCGATCAAAGGGACGCTTCGCTCGCCGCCAAATTGCCCATACCAACCGTCGCGGCAAATGCCTTGATGGTGTCGCTAGCCGACCGCGAACAACTGGCGAAAACCGTGTTATCCTTGGCCGACGATCTTTTGCAGCGTTGGGCCGAGGCCGCTGTCATAAAGGAATAGGACAGACGCTCGGCTCGCGTCACGGCAAAAAACGCGCGTATTATCTTTCCCGCGTCCTGATGGAAGCGCTCAATGGCGAACGATCGACCAGCGTCGCGGCGCGACATTTGGGCCGTTATTCCCGTTAAGGAAACAGCCGTCGCAAAGCAACGGCTGGCAGAAACTATGCCGTCCCGGCTTCGACAGGCGCTGGCGCTCGCCATGTTGGAGGACGTGCTGGCAGCCGTCGCCGCCGTGTCCGAGTTGCAGGGTGTCGCTCTCGTCACGGTGGACCGGGTCGCTGCCGAGATCGCGCGGCGCTTTGGCGCCGAAATCTGGTCCGATGGCGCGCACGACGGCCATACCGGCGCCGTCAAGGCGGCGGCTGGGCGTTTGGCCGCGAACGGAAGAACGATGCTGACAATTCCGGGTGACGTGCCGCTCGTAACGGCGGCCGACATCCGTGGCGTGCTGGCTGCTCACGCTGCGGCTCCGGCCTTCACCATTGTTCCGGCGTGGGACGAGCGCGGCTCAAATACGATTATTTGCTCGCCGGCGGAGGCCGTTCCGCTACGGTTTGGCCCTGACAGCTATTTTCCGCACCTTGCGGCGGCGCGCGCCCGCGGCCTCACGCCGGCGACCGTCCGCAACGGCGCCATCGCGCTTGATATCGACGAGCCTTCCGATCTGACAAAATTTATGGAACGGCGTTCCGCCACGCGCAGCTTCCGGCTGCTCGACGAATGCCGTGCCCAGTGGGACCGCAATTTCGTGGTCCTTGAATCACAATGAGCGATTTTGGCCGCGCGTTGGCTCTTGCCGTGGACGGTCGCCGGCTGTCCGACGCCGACGTGTTTGCCTCGTTGGACGATGCCAGCGATCTTCCCGCTATGATCAAGGCCGCGGCGGAATTGCGGGATCGCGGCCACGGCGCTACTGTGTCTTATTCGCGAAAGGTCTTCATCCCGCTCACCCAGCTGTGTCGTGACAGCTGCCGCTACTGCACATTCGCACATCCGCCGCGGCGCACCACACGGGCGTATTTGAGTGCAAACGAGGTCCTCGCTATCGCCCGCGCCGGCGCGGAGGCCGGCTGTCATGAGGCGCTGTTTACGCTCGGCGACAAGCCGGAGCAGCGCTATCGCATTGCCCGCGATGAATTGGCGCAGCTCGGCCACGCCACGACAATCTCCTACCTCCGTGAGATGGCCTCGCTGGTGTTTGAACACTCGGGCCTGCTCCCGCATCTCAACGCCGGGGTGATGAGTGCGGAGGAGCTTTCGGCCTTGCGGTCGACTTCGGTGTCGCAAGGTCTGATGCTTGAGAGTTCGGCCGAGCGTCTGTGCGCCCGCGGTGGTCCGCACCACGGCTCTCCCGACAAGCGTCCCGCCGTGCGGCTCGAGGTCATCAGAGCTGCAGGCGAAGCGGCCATTCCCTTCACTTCCGGGATCCTGATTGGCATTGGTGAGTCTCGCCGCGAACGTTTGGCGGCTTTGCTCGAACTGCGCGCGTTACACGAGCGATACGGACACCTCCAGGAAATCATCGTTCAGAACTTCCGCGCCAAGCCCGGCACCCGAATGGCCGGCCACATGGAGCCGAACCTCGAAGACCATTTGTGGACCATTGCGGCGGCTCGGCTTGTCTTCGGCGCCGAGATGAATGTTCAGGCGCCGCCGAATCTGTCGCCCGGTGCGCTTCAACAGCTTATCGCTGCGGGCATCAACGATTGGGGCGGCGTGTCGCCGGTCACTCCCGACCACGTCAATCCCGAACGGCCCTGGCCCCACATCGAGGGGCTCGCGGAAGAGACCTCCAGAGCCGGCAAGGTTTTGGTCGAGCGTCTTGCGGTGTATCCGGCCTACGTCGAGCATCCCGAAAAGTGGCTCGATCCGGGGCTGCGCACCATCGTCGCGCGCGCCTCAGACAGCCAAGGATATGCACGCGCCGACCAATGGATGCCGGGAACGTTGAGCAAGCCGGCCGTCGAGCCCGCACGTGCGCTGCGCCACACAGCGCACGACGGGATCGTTGCGCGAGCCGTCGCGGGCCAAACCCTGGCCGAAGACGATATCGTCGCGCTCTTCGGCAGCCGCGGTAGCGCTTTTCATGCGGTGTGCGAAGCCGCCGACGCACTGCGCGCCGCGACCTGCGGGGACGAGGTAACATACGTCGTCACGCGCAACATCAACTACACGAATATCTGCAGCTATCGCTGCAAGTTCTGCGCCTTCTCCAAAGGCAAGTTGAGCGACCACTTGCGGGGGCGTCCTTATGACCTCGGCCTTGAAGAGATTCAAAGGCGCACAGCGGAAGCCTGGGACCGGGGCGCGGTCGAAGTATGTCTCCAGGGCGGAATTCATCCCGATTATGACGGCTCGACCTACATCGCGATTTGCCGGGCCATAAAAGAAGTCTGCCCGCAGATTCATATTCACGCCTTCTCGCCGCTCGAAATTTGGCACGGCGCTTCGTCGCTCGGCGTTTCCGTGGAAACGTTTCTTGCCGCATTGAAAGAGGCAGGGCTTGGCTCGTTGCCTGGGACGGCGGCGGAAGTGCTCGATGACGAAGTCCGCGCCGTGATCTGCCCCGACAAGGTGACGACGGCGCGATGGCTCGACATCGTCGAGACCGCGCATCGCCTCGGTATCAGATCGACCGCGACGATCATGTTCGGCCACGTCGACCGCTATCGGCATTGGGCGCGCCACCTGCTGCGGCTGCGCGATCTGCAGAGCCGCACCGGCGGCATCACCGAGTTTGTGCCCCTGCCGTTCGTGCCGATGGAGACGCCGTTGCATCTTCACGGGCTGAGCCGGCTCGGACCCACATACCGCGAAGCCGTGCTCATGCATGCAATCGCGCGTCTTGCGCTGCATCCGCTCGTCAACAACATCCAGACCTCGTGGGTCAAGATGGGCGACGGGGTCGCCGCTTGCCTTCATGCGGGAGCCAACGATCTCGGCGGCACGCTCATGAATGAGAGCATCACGCGCGCCGCCGGCGCGCTGCACGGCGAGGAAATGTCGCCTGAGGCGATGGAGCAGGCGATCAACTCCTGTGGCAGACGCCCGCGCCAGCGCACTACTTTGTACGCCGGCGCACCGGCCAAGCGGACCGCGGCTTCGTTCGGCGCCGCGCCATTGCGGCCGGTGCCGGTAACGCCGGTCTCTCAACAAAAACGCGACCGCCAGACGGCCGATCTAACGCGTGCGGACGCTTAAGTCCGGCGCCATCGGGAGGAGTCAACAATGGATCTCGGCGTTTTCCTGCCAACCAAAGCCAAATCATGGGAAGACGCGCAGCGCGCGGAAGAGCTGGGCTGCAGCCACGTCTGGTTCTACGACACGCAATTGCTGAGCGCGGATGTGCTCGTGGCCATGGGCGCTTCCGCGCTGAAAACCTCGCGCATCAAACTGTGCGCCGGTGTTTTCATTCCCTCCAATCGCAATGCCGCCGTCGCCGCTAATGCGCTTGCGACGCTCAATGCGCTTGCGCCCGGGCGTGTCGTATTTGGCACGTCGACCGGCTATACCGGACGCCGGACAATGGGGCTCGGGCCGGTCACTCTCGCGCGGCTGGAAAAATACGTGCAAGCCGTCGAAGGCCTTTTGCAGGGCAAGACCGTCGAATGGTCCGAGGAGGGCGGCACCCACAAGATCCGTTTCCTCAATCCAGATCTCGGCCTGATCAACATCAAGGACCGGATACCGACGTTCCTCTCCGCGTTTGGTCCCAAGGCCCGGGCGCTGACCGCCAAGCTCGGCGCCGGATGGATCGGTAGCGCCACCTATCCGCAGCGCGAGCAGGCGGAGCTTGAAGAATTCCGCACCGCCTGGCGGCAGCATGGCCGCGACGTCAAGGATGTTTATGCGGTCTGCGGATTTGGCGGCTGCGTGCTCAACGACGGTGAGGCTGCCGACAGTCCACGCGCCATGGCGCAGGCGGGGCCCTACGCGGCCATCGCATTTCATAACCTGGTCGAAGAAGACCAGTTCGGCTCGGTGTTTCCGGTCGGCGACAGCTTTCCGTTCAAAGCCGAACTCGAAGCCTATCGCAAAGTGTATGAGACCTACGAACCGCCAGATGCACGCTATCTCACCAATCATCGCGGCCATCTAATGTTTCTGCGGCCGGAGGAAAAGCACGTCACCGCCAACGTCGTTCGCGGCCTGACACTCACCGGCACGCGCGCCGAACTCGTCGAGCGGGTCAAGGGCCTCAAGGCGCTGGGCTACAACCAGATCGGCGTCAACATGGTGCCAGGCCATGAGAAGGAGATGATGCAGCAATGGTCCGACGTCATGGCGAACGTCTGATCGCCGTCGAGCCTTGCCGTATACCGTTCGTCGCTTTCGCAAATGAGAAAAAGGGAGGATGTTATGAGCGTGCGTCGCGTCGTCACCGGAACTTCCGGCGGCAAATCAAAAATCGTGTCGGACGGCGGTACCCGCCGAAGCAAAGCCTTCAAGAATATTCCGGGGCAATCGGCGACGCTGATCTGGTCGACGCCGGGGGTGCCGACGCTTCCGATTGACGGCAGCGATGTCGTCTCGGAGAAAAGCACCTACGTCCCGCTGGCTCCCGGCGAGACGCGGTTGATGATCGTGACGTTCGCCCCCGATTCCGTCTTTGCCACCATCGATCCTGTCGCCGGCTTTCAGGAGTTTGCCGAACACGTGCCGGATTTGGCGGCAGCCATGGAGCCCGACAATCCGGGCATGCACCGGACGCAAACAGTCGATTACGGCATTATTCTCGAGGGCGAGGTCTGGGCGGAGCTTGATGATGGCAAACAAGTTCATCTCAAGCCGCATGACGTCATCATTCAGAATGGAACCCGGCATGCCTGGCGCAACAAAAGCGATAAGCCGGTGAAAATCGCCTTCGTCCTCATCGGCGCACAAAAGAAAAATTAGCGGCAAGGGTAAGGGCACTGCAGGATCGATGTCGGGTCGTTCGCGGCCCCGGGCAGGTTTAGGAGGATTAATTTCCGGATTGATCCCGGCGCCACGCCGCGCGTGGAACAGGGCCCAAGTCATTTCCTTTTCACCTCGACGCTATCAGAACCGAACCCGCGCCATTGTCATCAGCGAGGAGGATGGACCGATTTGGTCCAGACTGGTTGTAGCTGCAGCTGCCGATGTCGGCTGCGGGTCAGGAGTTGGTTTCGGCCTCAGCGGGGCTAGTCCGCTTGACCTCTGACAGCGACCGTCAAAGCGGACAAACTCCACTTCGCTTTAGTGCCAATTCCGGACTAAGTGCATCGCACCAAAAGCCTCCGCTATTCGATCACTTCGTCGGCACGCCCGAGCAACGTGACAGGAAATGTGACACCAAGCGACTTAGCGGTTTTGAAATTCAGAATTAACTCGACCTCGGTTGCCTGCTGTACGGGTAAGTCGGCGGGTTTTTCACCTTTGAGGATTCGTCCTGCATAGGTGCCTATAATTCGGGTGATGTATAGCGGGCTTGTTCCGTAACTCATGAGGCCACCATCAAGCGCAAATTCTCGGAACGCAAAGATGGCGGGCACTTGGGTTTTGATTGCTAGTTCTGCGAACTCCTTGCCACGGCTGTAAAAGAATGGATCGGCCGTGACGACAAGTGCCTTAATCCGTTCTTCGGTTATAGTCGCAAATGCGGCCTCGATTGCCTGGTCATCGTCCGCACTCAACATACGAAGCTGTACCGGAAGAACGCGCGCTGCCTCTTGGATCTCGTCTGTGTAAAGCTGTGCCAACGGATTTTTAGAGTTCACCAGCACGGCAACCGTTGTGACTTTGGGCAGTAATTGATGAATTGTTTCGAGCCGTTTCCGTTCCAGCCCCGGCGTCAGCAGACTAGCGCCGGTGATGTTTCCGCCGGGGCGTGCGAGGCTGTGTACGAGGCCGAGCTTTACCGGGTCGCCACCAATTCCGAATACGATTGGAATCGTGGAGGTGGCCCCCTTACCCTACCAGCGTGAAGTACGTTGCGCATCACAGCAAAATACGCCACCCGACTTCCGGAGTGGGAGATGACCGATGTCGGCTACGGGTCCCAATTCGGACAGGGCCAGTGCGGCGTCGTTGCCCCAAAGGCCAATCTCGAAGCGCTCGTTTTCGACCGAGAGTCTAGTCGATAACCTATCAAGGTGATCGGCAAGAGCACCGACGATGATCAACGGGTGCAGCCATCCCCATATCAAAGAAGAATTTGTAGCTTGCGGCCAAGCTGCCGAATGCACGGTTGCAGCCTCGAGGTTTGCGGGCGAATTCTTAAGCTAGATAACTGAGATACGCCCGCCTTAAGTCCATCACCGCTGCCGCGGTGCTTCGCCCTGATTGGCGGTTGGACTGTCAGCTGAGACGCGCAAGTGATAGCCAATGGGCAGCAGCAGCACGTGAAAGCGATCCTCGATGTAACCCCAGATGCCCTTGGGCAGGAACAGCGAAAAGACTAGCGCGGTGAATCCAAGAACGATCAGGTACCAGACGCCCGCCGCCGAAAACCAAGTCTCGATGATAAAGAAAATTATGGCACCGAGGATCGGTCCTTCGAAGCGCCCAATGCCGCCGACCAGGACCATGAATATCATGTAGGCGCTCCACTGGATGCCGAAAAAGCTGCGCGGCTGAAAAGTCGTAAAGGTCGCTAGCCACAAAGCCCCCGCCAGCGCGCAACCTATTCCGGCGATAACAAAGATAATGCGTTTTGCGAAGAGTACTCGTACGCCAACCGACGCTGCGGCTTCCTCGTTATCTCGTATGGCCTGAATTGACGAACCTAGTCGGCTGCGGAGCAGCACGAATATCACGCCGAGCATGATGGTCATCGACGCGAGCGTAATCCAGTAAGTAATTTCGCGTCGCTCGGCGGCGTCAAAGCTCGACAACGCAATCAGCGAGCGGCCGGTGTCGCCCTGGATAATCGGGTCGAGGTTGACGAGCAGCCGGGCAACTTCAGCAATCACCCACATACCGATGGCAAATTCGCCGGCGCGAAGCCGCAGCACAATCGCGGAGATGGGCAGGGCCGAGAGCCCCGCCAGCAGCGCGGCAATGATCAGCGCCAAATAGGGTTCGACGCCCCATTCGGATAGTCGGATAGCGAGATATCCGCCGATTCCGAAGAATGCCTGTTGCCCGGCTGAAATCATCCCGCCATATCCCGCCAGCGCATTCCACATCGCCGCGAGCAAAACGTAGATGAACAGCACCGTCAGCTTGTCGAGCATCGTATCCGGCATGAAAGCCGGACCGGCCAACAATAGGGCCAGCGCAAGGCCGACAATAACGGCGACGCCGATCGACAGATTGGTCCAGCGCTGGATCGAAATATTGGAATAAGCGCTCACGAAAATTTCCCGAATAATTTTGATTTGAGGAAAACGCGAAAAAACTGTCCGGGGACGTAAAGGCGTCCGACAAGAACCAGAAGGAACACCGCGTGCCCGGCCAGCAAGAAACCTTGTGGATGAAGATGCGCGCCGAAAGTCTGGGCAACGCCGAGAACTATTCCACCGCGCAATGTACCCCACAGGCTTCCAGTGCCGCCGATGACTGCCGCTTCAAACGCGAAAATAAGCTGCAACGAGCCTGAGTACGGGTCGAAGGTTGCTCGCAAGCCGAGAAACAGACCTCCGAGCGCGACGGTAACAAGCGCAATTGACGCGGCGACGGCGTTGACAAACCGGGAATTGACGCCGACGAACTCGACGGTATCGGGATCCTCTGCCGTGGCGCGAATTTGGCGCCCGAGGGAAGTATAGGTGAGGAATATTTGCAGCCCACCTAATAACAGGATCGCGACAGCAAACGTCAGAATGGCCAATTCGCCGACGTACAATCCGCCTCCGAGTCCCAGGCTGTCGTAGGAAAGGGATCCGACGTAAGGCGCCAGCGAGCGAGTATCGGCTCCAAAGTACTCAAACAAAGCATTCTCGACGACGATCGCCAATCCGAACGTGCTGAGGATCGGCACCAGTTCGCCTGATCGCGCACTTCGCTCCAAGACGCCGCGTTGCAGAAGCCATCCCAGAGCACCCATTGCCGGCAGGACAACGATCAATGCCAAGAAAGGATCGTAGTCCAGCCTGTCCGCAATGAGCCAAAGTGCGAACCCCGCGACGATGGCGAGGCTCCCGTGGGCGAGGTTGATGATTTTCATCACGCCGAACATGAAAGAGAGGCCGCAGGCGATTATCGCGTAGTAACCGCCGAGTAAAACTCCATCGATGACGGCGCCGACAAAACTCATGGTGCCGTCTCCGATCGAGCGCGCTTCTGGTGGCCGAAATATGCGTCGGTAATCTGCTCACGCGTTAAACTTTTGGCATTGCCTTCGACGACGATGCGCCCTTCCAGCATGCACATGACTCTGTTCGCAACTTTTAGCGCCCGGTTGAGGTCCTGCTCGACAAGCAGGATGGTCGCTCCGGAGGCGATGAGAGATTCGACGGATTTGTAAACAAGGTCGACGGCCAACGGCGACAATCCAAGAGAAACCTCATCGAGCAGCAGCAGGCGCGGATTGGTCATCAGGGCGCGCCCGATGGCAGTTGCCTGCTGCTCGCCGCCTGAAAGCGTGCCGCAGCGCGCCTTACGCCGCGCCTTCAGCATCGGAAAGGTTTCCATGACGCGATCGACTGTCCATTCTCCTTTGCGTCCGCTGGCGCGCGCAATTTGCAGATTCTCCTCGACCGTCATCGCGGCAAAGAGGCGCCGTCCCTCCGGCACCAGCGCGATCCCCATCGCCACACGCTGGTAGGTCGGCATTCTCGTAATGTCTGACCCATCGAGACGAATTTCGCCACGCGAGGCTCGATGCGCGCCGGCTATCGCCCGGAGAAGGGTCGTTTTGCCGGCTCCGTTGGCGCCTATCAGAGCGACTGTCTCTCCTTGATCGACTTGAAAGCTGACCGCACGCACGGCCTGCAGCAGTCCATGCCGGATATCGAGAGTATTGATCGAAAGCAGACTCATTTGATGCCTCCACCCAGATAGGCATCGATCACGGCACGATCGGACATGACTTTCTGCGGGTCGCCATCGGCGAGAATGACGCCCGCGTCCATACAGACAAGCCGCTCAGCGACCTGGAGCAGGACGTGAACGATATGCTCGATCCATACAATCGCGATTTCGCGCTGGCGTAACGTTTGGATCGTTTCGACCAATTCCGAGGCCTCGGCATCGGTCAGACCGCCGCCAATTTCGTCCAACAACAGCACGACCGGATCGGTGGCCACGGCGCGGGCCAGTTCCAAACGCTTGCGATCCAAAAGGCCCAAGGTCTCGGCTCGGCGATTGGCGACATGCAGCATGCCGCAAAGTTTCAAGGAGTTGATGCAGCGATCGTAAGCCTGGTCACGCCCGAACCCTCCGCCATTGGCTGCGGCGACGAAAAGATTTTCGAAGATAGTCATCCCGCCGAACGGCCGCGGAATTTGATGTGACCTCGCAATCCCTTTGCGGCAGCGATCCTCTATGGGAAGGCTGGTAATATCCTGACCGCGAAACAACACCGTGCCAGCACTGGGCTCATAGGCACCCGCCAGAATATTGAGCAGCGTTGTCTTGCCGGCACCGTTCGGGCCGACGATGCCGACCGCCTCGCGTTCGCCAACAGTGAAGTTGACCTGGTTCAAGACAACGAGCGCGTTGAAACGCTTGTCGACCGATGTCGCCGATAAAACGGCTACCTGCGACTCGGAAGCCACCGTTTTTCAATTCCCTCGACTTGAACCACGGTGAGGCGCTGCCGCCGAAGCCTTTGAGCCCGAAGTTCGCATCGATTCACCCGGCGATCTCTGCAATCTCGACGGCGAGACCTTTTGAAGCATCGCGATTGATTTAAAGGCGATTTGATCGGCCGCGTCATCTAGAATAGTGCGGCCTGAGGGAAGCGTCCCGCGATTCTTCACAGGACGCTTCATTGCGTAAATGCTTTCGGACTGTCGCGGTCCCACTTAATCTTGTGGCCGAAAGAAGCGTGGTAACGGCGGCCCGCGCTTCCTATGCGTCCGGAAGAGACCTTATTCCGCTATGCGTTGTAGGGTATCAGCTTGTCGGTCACTTTGTAGTTCGGATCGGCCGCGTTCTCGGCGACCACCTGCTCCACCTTCCACTTGCTGCCTTTCGGCGCCTTTCGCCACTGCGTGCCGAACAACGGCGTGACAGCGATGACGTGCGGCATCGGGCCGGTGTTGAAGTCGATCAGACCGACCGTAGTTTCGACCTTCAAGGTGCTCAGCGTCTTGGCCAGGGCAGCCTTGTCCAATGGGTTGCCGGAGATTTGGAGCGCTTGAATACCGGCGTCGAAAACGGCGTTGCTGGCTCCCAACTGCTGCGTCACTTGCTTGCCCGAAGCCGCCTCGTAGCCGTCCGCGAGTTGCTGGCTGGTGACTCCGAGAACCGGTGACTTGTAGGGCGCTGCCGGGACCCAGGGCGAGGTGGTGGTGAGGTTGTAACCCAGAGCGCCGAGCGCCTCGATTTCGGACGGACTGGTTCCCGATTTCGTGGGGGTGGCAATCTTCGTCGTCTTCGCGAAACCCTGCTGCGCTGCCTGACGCCAAATGGTGGCAAAGTCAGGCGGAAGGACAAGCGCGACAAAGAGGTCAACTTGCTCTTTCTTAAACAGCGCGACCTGCGCGGAGTAGTCGCTGGTCCCGTCTTCGAACGGACCGGGGTCGATCACGGTGTATCCGCCCTTTTTGAAAGCCTCCGTGAGGAGCGGACGGACGGCGTTGCCATCGGCGTCGTTCGGAAACATAGCCCCGACCTTCTTGTTGTTGGGTACCTGCTTCCACAATGAAAGATACAATCCCGCAAATTGGGCGCCCCCGAAGGCGAAGTGGTATGTCCACTTGAAAGGCGACGGTTGGCCAGGCTTCCCCCCGCGACCGAAATACCAAGCCTCCCAGGGCATCACCGTCGAAAGGCAAGGCACGCCCGCCGCTTCGCAGGCGTCGGCAACTGGATTCACCACCTCGGGGGTCGAGGTAACGAGCATAAAATCGATCTTATCGCTACTGATGAGGGCCTTGGCCAGCTGGCCAGCCCGCGCGGGGTCAGATTGAGAATCCCGATCGAGCAGTACAACCTTGTAGGTCTTGTCGCCGACCCGCAGACCCTTATCGAGCGCCTTACGTACCTGAGCGGTCAGGTATCCATCACCGACACCGAACGTTCCGAGGTTGCCGCTGACGGGACTGACAAATCCGACTCGGATCACGTTTTCAGAGTCGGCGGCCCACACGCGTCCGCCAGTTGCGAACGGCAAGGCCGCGCCGGCGGCTGAGGCTGCAATAAAACTACGGCGCGAAAGCCCGGGTTTGCTTCGCTGCGACTTCTTTCCCGACGTTGTGCTGTCCGACATTTTCTCCTCCCATGCCGCCTGCATTATTGTGGCGGTCGCGTATTTGCAATTAGCTGGCCGAACGCGTCACCGCGGGCCAGTAAGGCCGAGAGCGGCAACACCCACCAAGGGGAAACCGTGAGGCTGTTAGTGGCAAGGACAGTTGCTTAGCCCCCAAGTCTGGTGCTTAGCCCCCGATCCGACGAAACTTTTGGGACCTGTGCAAACGCATCCCGTGTAGCCCGCAAGGACATTCCATCTGATCCTCTCGCATGCACCGTCCGGGATGGGCGGGGCAAAATTGTCATTATTAACTGTGTTCGTAATTGAGTATGCTCAGTTTTGTCAAGATGTCAGCGATCGCTCGCCTGCCACCAGACCGTCGTCCGCAGCGGCACCAACATCCGCGCGACGGATTTAGGAGGCGCGTCGGGGCGCCAGACCTTCCACGAACAGAATTAGCTGCCGCTTTAAAAAGTCGGCCCCCTTGGCAAGGTCGAGATCATTGGAGGAAAGCCAATGGCGAATCTCAATCTGATAGATCGAAAAAATCACCCACGCGACCAGTTTCGCGTCTTCGCGTGGAGCGATCTCCTTCTTATCGATGGCAATCGTTACGGCAGTCTCGATCAGAGCGATGAGGCGCTCACGCGTGTTCAAAAACTTTTGAGCCTGGGGGCCAGCGGCATAGAACATCATTTCTCTGAGCGCGAGTTGAGAAAGCGCCGGACGTTGCCCAAAGTAGCGATAATGTGCGCGAAAGACGCGCATCAAGTTATCTAACAGTGATCGCCGTTCTTGAACCAGGGCAGTGGATCGGTCGACCTCTGTTTGGAGTTCTTCATTGATGATGAGGAACAGCAAATCGCGCTTGGTGGGAGCATAAACGAAGACCGTGCCTAATCCGACGCCGGCACGCGAGGCAATGGCCCGCGTGGTCGTATCATCAAACCCTTTTTCCAAGAATAGTTCGGTAGCAGCGTCCTTGATCCTACGGAGCTTGTCCCGCTTGTTGCGCTCACGCAAACCAAACGCCTTGTCCCGACGAATTGATGACACCGGGCCATCCATGCAGCAAACAATCCATCCAGTGGCGCAGACCTTGGGCAGGTATTTCTTAGCTGCGATTACCCCTGAAGTGAAGCGTTGTGCCGTAAAGCCCGGCTCGCGCGGTTCGAACAGTTCCGGCGGCGTTCCTGTGGGTGTCGGTTGAAGGTCGCGCTTGATAGAAAAATGAGCAGGCTCAATTATCGCAAGGCGCAGGGCTCTGGAGCGCGAAAGCGTCCTCCAATGTCGCCGCGAGAAAATACGCTGAGACACGGGATTGCCGGGAAACACGGAAGGATCGGCGTGCTCTCCTGGGCTGCGACGACGACAAGCATGATCATCGAAATATCAGACGGGCCGAGCGAGGCGACGGCTAGGCATGACCACCGGGTACTTGCCCGCGACGTATTTTCTTCTGCAAGTTGGTGGTTCCCATAGAACGGGTGATGACATGATCGGCGTTTCGGGGGTGCACTATGGTGTCACGATCTCCGTGGAAAACGATGGTCGGGACAAACGGCTGCTGGTCGTCAAGAACGTTTGTATCTTCCCAGGGCCCGGAAGAGTATCGTGCATCGCCTTGCCTCATGGCGGCAAATGCAGAAATAAGATCGTCGGCGACCCCACAGGCCAGACCTGAATGCACTGCGACTGCGGCATATAGATCCGGGTAAGTTGCCCCCATCACGGCGGCCGCAGCCGCTCCGGCTGACAATCCCCCAACGTAGACGCGTCGTGGATCGACGGAATAGTCGTGCATGACTTGGCGTGTGATGCCCGCGATGAGCGAAGGTTCACCGCGGTCCCGGCGCTGGTCGTTCGGGCGAAACCAATTCCAACACTTCGCCGGGTTCGCGTGACTGGGCTGTGCAGGATAACCACCTGTTAGGCCGGTCTCAAATACGCTAAACCACGCTCGCACATTACATTTCAGATCGACCCAACGGTCAAACAGATCCAACGGAGGTGACCAACGAGTCTCGCAGGTAAGCCGTACCTTCGTAGGTGAAACAATTTCTAGGTGGTTGTCCTCTACAAAGTGATTCCAACTTCTTCCCCAGTGCTGGACGCCCCAACGTCGCCAGTACTCTGGATGAGAAGTGAAATGAAAGGTCCGAGAACGGTTGGCAGTTGCGTTTGGCGCTTCATTCGCAACCGCATCATTTTCTAAGCAATGTACAAATTCTTCCAGGAGATCTCCGCTGTACCAAGCTCTGATGATTCCATTTATAATCCGCACATTCCGGTTCGAGACCGTCACTCTGTTTAAACACCAATTCGGCATGTCATTTGTCCCTATTGTCTGATGCGCCTCTTTCCTTTTACAAGTATCCCGCCGGTTAGTGATCCTGGTTACACGACGCCCCTAGTGAACAAATTGCGACTACTAACGTGTTTGGATTGTAATTCGAAGTCGCCCGCGCTAACGGTCTCGGACGGGTGAATGGACGACCCTTGCTGTTTTGGAGAACTGAAGCGTGCTGTCGGATGATCTCTCCAACTATCCCTCAAAACACGCGCCCGGTTGTCGAGATTCTATTCGGCATTTTGAACAACGTCCCGCAGGTTGGACAGCCGTTCAAATGCTATTGGCGCAGCATGTCTCGGCCTACGAACAATGGAACCTTTGGCACACGATCCTCACCACCGGCCCGAACACAGCCGCCTGGTGCTCTCGGATGCAAAGCGGCGAACTGACTGGCACATCCCGCTGGTCCGCCGTTTTTTCGCAAGAAGGTCTCCAGATCGGTCCAGTGTTGGCGTTCGCGCCAAGCAAATCTCAGACTTCGCACCCAGCGGCTTTGTGCTCTCTGATCGGCTTGTGAGCTGGCGTCGATGATGACGCGGATTGGATGAGCGTGCTTGCGCGTCCCTGCGTCCGACAATTCAGCGATGCGTCGAACCGAATTTTCGATTCCGTTGGTCCGCCTCAGCTCTTCATAAAGCTCATACACCGAGGCCAAGTATCGATAGAACCTGAACCGTTTCCTTGACGCAAAGCACCGCTGTTCGAGCTTTTTGAGGTCGGAGATTTGCTGGCCGAGAAGCCCGTTTGATAAAGCACTCTCTGCCGGTCGTGCTATGCTTCTCGCGCCTAACTTTTCCGCGACGGTCAAACCTCTTCCCACATCTGGCTAACGGCCGCGGAAACATTGGTTGATGACCGCAACGGTTTTCCTTTCGCCCAACCTTTTCGTCGCTCATGCCATGTCCGACGCTCAAATGCGCCGTGAATGGACTCCGGAACGAAGCGACTTGCCTCGCGCAGCGTGCTCACCCAATCGGCTCCTCTGTTGACCTGATACTGTTGCGGCACAAGCAGATCGAGTTGATCCTTGGCTCGGGTCATGGCGACATGCAGCAAGCGGAGCTCTTCCTCAATGTCATCCGGACCGGCCTTGCTGTGGGGAATGCCGCCCTCGACTACGCTCAATATTCGGACAATCCTCCACTCCTGACCTTTCGCCGAATGGATGGTAGACAAGATCGTGTAATCTTCATCGGGCACGGAGTCATTGGCCCCGCGGCCAACTGAGTTCGGCGGATCGAGCGCCAATTCGGAAAGAAATACGTCTCGCGACTCATACCCGGCCGCAATCTGTTCCAATTGATCCAAATCCGGCACTCTGTGTTCCGGATCATCGTACAGCCGCGGCAGGTGCGGTTCGTACCACTTTCGCATCAGGTGAAGCTCTACCGGCCATTCTTTCTTGGCTTGGGGCACGCGGCGAATCATCCGGACAAACTTGGACCAATCGACGGCTGCGAGCTTGGGCACTGCGATTTGGCCAAGAAGCTCAGCCACGCGCGGTTTGCCTTCCACCTGATCAAGTATCTGAGCTGCCGTTCTTGATCCAATGCCCGGCAGCAATTGCAGCACTCGAACCCCGGCGACCCGATCTCGCGGATTCTCACACCAGCGCAGGACACTCAGCACGTCCTTAATATGCGCGGCCTCGACAAACTTAATCCCGCCGTACTTGCGAAACGGGATGTTGCGTCTGGCAAGTTCAATCTCCAGCTGCGCGCTATGCCAAGAGGCCCGAAACAACACGGCCTGCGATTTGAGCGGCACTCCCTCCTCACGCGCAGCAAGAATTTCTTGCGCCACAAACTTGGCCTGAGCGGATTCGTCGATCACGCTGGTCAAGAACGGCTTTTGCTTGGACTGGCGGTTTGACCAAAGCTTTTTAACAAATCGCTCTTTGGAGAACTCCATAACGCGATTACAAGCGTGCAAGATCGGTTGGGTGGAGCGGAAATTTTCCTCCAGCTTGACGGTGCGAGCCGGAGCTTTGAACTGATCCGGAAAATCTAGAATGTTGCGGACGGTGGCGGCACGAAACGAAAAGATCGCCTGCGCATCATCACCGACCACTACTAGCCCACGCCCGTCCGGCTTGAGCTTGAGCAGAATCTCGGATTGTAGGCGGTTGGTATCTTGATATTCATCGACAAGAATATGGTCAAACATGCCCCCGATTTCCGCAGCAATCTCGTCATTGTCGAGCATTCTGGCCCAGTACAGCAGTAAGTCATCATAATCGAGCACATTCTGCCGTCGCTTGGCGCCAGTGTATCTTTTGAAGAGTTCACGCAACTCCTCCTTCCACTCCGAGCAGGCGGGAAAGTGCTTGGCCAAGACTTTTTTAAGCGGTTCGCCGGAATTTATGGTTCGGGAGTAGATGGCAAGACAAGTATCCTTGAGCGGGAACCGGGATTTCTTGGCTGATAATTTGAGCTCCTGCCGCACCAAGTTCATTAGGTCAGCGGCGTCGGATTGGTCGAGAATCGTGAACGACGGCTTGAGACCAATCTGTCTGGCGTATTGCCGGAGGAGGCGATGACCGATGGCATGAAATGTACCCGACCATGGCAAGTCAATTTTGCGTTTTCCGAAAACGGTCGAAGTGACCCGCTTCACCCGCCGAGTCATTTCGCCGGCCCCGCGCCGAGTAAACGTCAACAGGAGAATTCGCCGCGGATCCACGCCGTTAGCGATCAAATGGGCAACCCGGTACACGAGGGTTTTGGTCTTGCCGGTTCCAGCGCCGGCAAGGACAAGTAGCGGCCGAGTGCTGTCCGCGTGTTTCCCAGTAATCCCATACTCAACTGCGCGGCGCTGCTCACGGTTCAGTTCGGCAAGGTAATCGACCTTCTTCGCGGGTTTCGATAGCGCGGGAGTTCGTATCCGCACCACGGCAGACCGCCGGTCCGCATCGTCACAGTGAGCCGCGGCGACGCGCCGCTCCGGCCAGCTCCGCCGTAGTGTCGGCAGAGGCTCTTGGACCCGGAGATTCCTGCTCTGGGTTTCGTGGACCGGTAGAGAGCCGGTCGCCGCGAGGGGCGGCATTGACGGCAGGCGGAGCCCTCCCTACACTTTGGCCAAATCTAAGCTGCTCAGCCATTGTTACGGCAGCTGTACGCGACGTGCCAAAGCGCGTTCGCCTGCGGTAGCCATACACAAATAGCACCGCCCTCCCGGCTACTCCTACTTCCACAACTGACCTTCAAAACAGCATCCGCGCGGCGATTAAAGCGGAGTTCGGTTCCGCTTGGCTTGCCGGATCGCCGCCGCCGACTCCTCTCCTGTGCGAGCTGCGCACTCGGGCGGCCGCAGGCCACCAGTGGTCAGCTTCGCGCAGCTATGACACGAAGGATCGCAGGATTGCCGTCAATGAAGCTGAGGCAGAGCAGGTGCGAACCATCTTCAGGCTCTATCTCGAGCTCGGCAGCCTCAACCTGCTGCTGGCCGAGCTCCGCAAACGGTGGATCGTCACCAAAGTTCGTCTCCATAAGGATGCACGAAGGGTCGGTGGCATACCCTTTACCCGAGGTCCCCTCGCCCACCTGCTGCGCAATCGCTTCTATATCGGCGAAGTTGCTTTCAAGGGCGAGATCCTGAAAGGCGAGCAATCTCCAATTTTGGACCGCGCCTTGTTCGAAGCTGTCCAGGCCAGACTCAGCGAACAGGCAACGAGTCACAAAGCCCTGCGATTGAAGTCGGAGGCTCTGCTGGCAGGCCGTATCTTCGATGATCGTGGCAATCGCATGAGCCCGACCTTCGCTCGGAGACGAGGAATTAAATATCGATATTATCTATCGACAGCGCTCCTGCACGGCGCACCTGAGCGCGCCGGCTCAGTGCGCCGCGTGCCAGCGGCCGAAATCGAGTCCTTAGTTCTCATTGGGCTTCGGGACCATCTGAAGCTATCGGAGCCACTCGACGACCCGGGCCTCGTCAACAAACATGTTGCACGTGTCGAGGTTCAAACGGAACGGTTGTTGGTCCAGTTGGCTTGGGCCGACGAGTCCGATCGGGACAGTGCAAACCTCGACACTCTTTATATTGCGTGGCAAAAGGCGCCGCCCACACGACGCCGCGAAATTCTTTTGCCGGAATCCACTTCACCCGAAAGCACCCGCCCCATAAGGGCAGAAACCCGCGCCACCCTGGTCGCATCAATTGCACGTGGACGCCGTTGGCTCAATGAACTGATCGCCGATGCCAGAGCGAGCGCGGAAGGCATCGCGCGGCGCGAAGGCTGCAGCACGCGCAAGGTCAACATGACGATGTCGCTCGCCTTCCTTGCGCCTGACCTCGTCAACGCGGCAATCGACGGCCGACTTCCTCACGGAATGGGAGTGACGCGTCTGACCGATTTGCCGGCGGAATGGTCCGAACAGCACAAGGTGCTCGGACTCCCTGCCGTATAAGAGACGTTCTCGAACTGAGTCTCTGCGAACCGAGTCTCTGGTTTCCGGAAAACGGAATTCTGACACCAGAGACGGACGGGTCGAAATGCCCTTGCTGA
Source organism: uncultured Alphaproteobacteria bacterium (assembly GCA_963791955.1). GTDB lineage: Bacteria > Pseudomonadota > Alphaproteobacteria > Rhizobiales > Xanthobacteraceae > BOG-931. Next base: position 68,351 of record CAWBUO010000005.1, on the reverse strand, counting down.
ATCCGTAAGCCGTCGGCAGAGACCGAGGCGCGGCGCAAAAGCCCGCAAACCGCGGTCATTTGTGCCTTTTCCAGGAAATCTCCGGTGGTATGCGAATGCGTGGTGGAGACGAGAGGACTCTAACTGCGTGCCACGCACGCAGTCGCTATCGAATTAGTCTCTGGCCTGGCTCATTCTCAATCTGGACACTGGCTCCCAAAAATTCCGCAGCTTCCACCGCAAAATTGGAAACTCAATCCCGATCGGCGGGGATGTAGGGTATCATGCCTTTGTCGAAAGCGATTTCCTGAACCTCGCGTGGCATCTGGCGCAAATCGACTAATATCCCGCTCACCTCGGCCATCCAAACCAAGGGGTTTGCGTCCAACAGGCTTGGCAACGACCATTTCGGATCAAGTTGATGAGTTTTCAAGGCCAGCGAAATAACGCGCGCCTTTGCACTGGCTGTGCTTTGGCCGACGCCGAACGTCCTGCAGAGTTCTGCCATGGTCATGTACGGCTGTGTCGACCGATCTGACAGAAAGTTAATCTGACCCAGTACATATATGATGGCGCATGCCCAAGTCCGGGGCTGCCCCGAGGTAACTGGACTGGTCCGCATCCGACAAAGCGTTAAAGCCATTCGCTCCGCCAGATTGCGATAATCGTCATCCAGATGATCGCGGCAGAATGCATCTGTAAGAGCAAGAATGCTCCCATACACTGGCTGCATCTTCTGCGGGATGGACTTCGAGTGGATGACCGTCGCCATATCAAACCATCGCTGGAAATTCACAACCCGCTTATGATCGCTTGCGGCACTATCAAGGTTGCGGCGGTTATGCAGTGTGGATGATGTCTTCCTAGCCCACCACTTCTTGGCCCGTCTGTGGTTCCGATCATAAGCTCATTCTCCTGGGAGACCTGTCCCACGCGAGAACAGTTCTCCAGCATGGGTCACATCGTATCCAATGGCCCTGTAGCCGGCCTCCCGCTTGGCCGCCATCTTCGCCAACACGGGTTCGTCCTCGTCAACATAGTCATAGATAACGACCTCCCGCTTGGCCGCATGTAATCGGTGAAGTCTGCCGGCATACTGCGCGAGGGTTCCGCGCCATGAAATCGGCATCATGAGAAACAGGGTATCAAGACGTGCATCATCGAAGCCCTCGCCGAGATAGCGACCCGTCGCTACAATAATGCGCTCTTCGCCGTCTGGAACGGCTTCTAAGGCTTCGATCACTTGTTTGCGCTCTTTCGCTCTCATGCCACCTTTCAGAACAATGACATTTTTGGCGAACCTCGACAGGCGCTCTGCAATTGCCTGGAGATGATCCTTCCGCTCAGTGAGCAAGATGGGTGAACGGTGTGCTTCCAAAGCGGCGAGGACGTCGTTAAAAATCAGGTCGTTTCGGGACTCATCGCGGGCGAGGAGCCGGTAGAGGTCCTGGATCGACGTCGGCACACCGGTCCCCTGGGGCTCAGCATGAAAGGCCGTTCTTCGACGGATAACTCGGTGCGAAAACGGCCTGGAAGCCGCCTGCTTCCTCGCATCGACCCGGTGCCGGATCGGACCACACTGCATGAAGATAATTGGATGATGACCATCCTTTCGCGCCACCGTAGCAGACAAGCCGAGTACGTATTTCGCCTTTGCAGCCCGAGCTACGGCTTCAAAGCTGACGGCTGACAGGTGGTGGCATTCATCCACGATGAGATGTCCATAGTTGGCCACAAGATCGGAAACCTCACCCTTTCTCACCAAGCTCTGGATGATGGCAACGTCGACCACGCCGGTCGGCCGCTTCTTTCCGCCGCCGATAATACCGATGCAATTGGCTTCGATGTCGAGGAAGGCGCTCAACCTCGCCACCCACTGATCCAGCAATTGTTGCCGATGTACCAAGATTAATGTGTTCCTGTCCCGTTGTGATATGAGCTTGATGGCGACCATCGTCTTCCCGAACGCAGTCGCCGCGGCGAGCACGCCCGTGTCGTGTGCCATCAGGGCGTCGGCGGCTGTTTTCTGTTCTGCAGTGAGAGTTCCCTGAAAGTGCGTCCGCACGGACGTGCCGTCCTGACGCTCGTCGCGAAGCTGGGCGCGGATGCCGTTGCTCGTGAGGAGGTCGAGTGCAGCATCCAGACACCCTCGCGGGAGCGCGATATGCGTTGCGAACAACTCGGCACAAGAAATCACGCGCGGCTTGCCGAAGGTCGATAGCCGCATTGCTTGCGCAGCGTAAAACTCCGGGTTCTGAAAGGCGGCGAGACGGATCAGACGATTGACAAGCGCCGGCGGTAAGGCGCCCCGGTCGATATACAGTTGATTGCCGAGAACCACCTCGATCGTCTCAGGCATTTTGCCGGTGATCGTCTGTTCGGCTCTACGCCGCGACGGTGGAGCTGACCAAGGCTCCTCGTCGTCGTCATCGAGAGGAAGGCGCACTCCCAGAATCCTTCCCGCGGACGACGCCTGCTCCACGATCGTGGCCACCTCGGCCCGGCCCATACGCCGCACGCTCGACAGGAATGCCCATTGGTCCTCGTAGGGCCGGAGTTCATCATCAACGAAGACACTGTTGCCGTGCTGCCGCGGTTCGCTCTGCAGAGGTAACGCGATCAGATTTCCAAATCCGCCTGCGGGCATACTGTCCTGGCTCGGAAAAAACCGATCGTAAGATTCGAATCCGATGTCGGGCCAGCGCTCCATCGTTTCGGTTACCAGATGGGCACCGAGCCGCCGCGCCTCGGACGCCGGCACCGGTTCCGAGAAGAAGACCCAGATATGAGCGCCATTACCGGAGCGGGAACGTTCGAGGACGGCCGGTACGCGCTTTTCCCGGCACGTCGACAGGAATGCCAGCGCATCGCGCTGCCAGAACTGCTTGTCGAAATCGGCCGCTAGGAACCAGCAAGTCTCGTTAGGCATGAGCGCATAGACGCCGGCGACGAACGCCGCCTGCCCCGGCTTAGCGAGGTCCTGTCCTTGTAGATGTTTTCTCACAACTTCATCGGTCATCGGCACGAATGCCTGGTTCAGGCAATCGGTGCACTTGATGCGCGGCTTCTCACAGATGCCGCGGATCCATTCGTTGCGGCACGCCGGCGCGTAGCCGGTCTTACCGGTTTTTGGATTCTCCCATCTGCGGGGGAAAACATCTTCGCGACCACGGAAGAGCGAGCGAAATAAGGTGACCTTATCAGCATTGGACAATATCGACGTGGCCGCCGCGTCTGCTAGCAATTGAGGCGACGATGCAGCTTGCAATTCGGGCTCGCATTGGAGCTTGAGCTGTTCGAGAGCAGTAAGCACGCTCTCGCGTTCTCGGTCGAGTTCGGCGAGGCGTTTTTGGAGGTCCGCGATTCCCGGCGTTGGGGGTTTCTCTGTCGCCATGTGTCTTAACGTCCTCAACACATCCCCCGTAATCACCAGAGGTCCTTGGCAGCGAAACAACTTGAGGTCTCGCGTGCACGCGAGCTACATGAACCTGTCACGGAGAATAGCACGACATCATGATGTCGGGCCCGCGACGTTCCAAATCTCTGACTTGGAGCCGCCGACGAACAGGCGCGATGTGACTGTAAACGGTCAACGCGAGTTTGGCATTTCTTGGTGCCCATTTCGGCGTTGCTTGACTTCGGGGCCAGCAAGACGCCCCACATGTCGCCGCTGTCGAACCCGTCTCCACTCCGATTCGAACCTGTCTCCTGGCGTCACCGCCTCGGCGGCCGGGAAACGGAATTTCACGGCCAGAGACGGGTGCTGAAAAAACGCAAAATCCCGGCAACAGAGACAAAATTGACGCAGCGGCCAAACGCTAACCCGTTGACCTCTAAATAACTATTACGATTATACGCTGAGATTTACAATCTGTACGAGTGTATGGTGGGCCCGGGAGGCCTACCAAAATTTAGCGGAATCAGAAGCTTATCGTGTCCCAGTTCGCAACACCGTTCCATTGAATGCCAAGAAGTATTTTCGAGAATGTCCCACCATTGGCAAGCCGTCGGGTGACGTCGCAACGCCGCGTGCGGTCGGTTCGGCGGCGATCTGCCGTGCCGATCAACATGATCCTGCCGGTTCAATCATCATGTCCCTTTGGCGCTACCCCCAATATTGCTCTTTGAAGACAACTGCCCTGCGTCAACGACCACAACACTCGAAAAACGCCGTCTAATCAAGAAGACGCGGTTTTGAACAGCGTGTTAACTGCACCCGTTGCCGCATTTGTATATGCCTCGCCGAGACTTTTCGTTTGCTCCCCAAATGTACTCAATTGGGTTTGCATGAACTCGGTTTGAATTCTCATCATCTCCTGAAAATCTTTGGCTTGGGTCAGTTGCTTTATGAATTGATGGGTAGAAGCAATGTTTTTCTCCGAATAGCTTTTCAGCTTTTCCCCAAATTCTGTCCCGCCTGACGGATAGGAAGAAATCGTCTGCCTTAAAAGGTCGAAGTAGGTATCAACTGCTCTACGAGTTTGCTCCCTAGTCTGTTCGGCAATCGCGCTCAATTCTTCGCCGGGCTTGAGGTCGTTCAGCATGGATTTCCTCCCTTGGAATAGAAGCAGTGATTGTCGCCGAGCTATCGACTGCATTCTATTGCGAGATTATAACGCCCAAACGAAGCCATGTACTGAAGAACTTCGCGCCCTCATGCGACGATTTTACCAACCAGACTTGAGCCGCGCATTTTGCTTGGGGTAAACACACTGATCGCCAACCAAACCGGGGAAACGAATGTCCGATGAAGAGCTAAAAGCTGAACTGGAGCGACTCCGCAACGAAAACGCAACTCTTAAAAAAGGAGTGACTTCCGGTACCCGCATGAAAGTAAGCGAAAAGGGCGCGGTCTCTGTCTACGGCATGGGGCGATTTCCAGTGACTCTGTATAAGGAACAGTGGCTGAGGCTGCTGGATATGGCGACTGAGATACGCGCATTCATTGCCGCCAACGAAACAAAATTGAAGCCGAAGGAGTAGCAATGCCGCTGCCCGAAGGCGCACTCCGCACATTCATCGTCGCTAGGGCAATCGCCACGACCGCAGAAATATTGTAAGTTCCCGACCAACAAAAAAACCAAGCAGGAGGAACCCAATGCGATACAAACCAAAAAGCACGGCCGGACTCCAACTCGCTCTTGGCGGTTTGCCCAATGGTATGCGTGTCGATGCGGACCCCGACATTGGAGTCTCGGCCAAGACGGTTGGGGAACTCCGGAAGACGACAACGTGGCCCGAGAACTTGGCGATAATGACGCCGCAGGAGAATTATCCCGGAAGTGCGGTAAAGGTCAGCCGGGCAAACGAGCCGGGACGCGCCACGCCGAAACCATAAGGTGCGTTGCGCGACAGTTTTGGCAATTCCAGAAGACCGACAGCGCCCGTGGGGAGATGCCACAGCCGAGCCACTCCCGCGTAACGTTGCGACGCCCCGCGCGGTCAGTTCGGCGGCGATCTGCCTAGCCGATAAACCTTGCCCCGTTTAGTTCAAGCAGTACACGTCCCTGATTTGGTTGGCTCGGGTCTGCGACCAATCCGGATCGGCGCGCGCCGCAGACGAACCTGCATCCGCCGGCCGAAACAACCGCCGCTCCAGCTCGGCATCATCAATCTCGTCCGCGATCGGCCAGCTGAGACCCGCCGCAGCCGCGCGCCGCACGTACTCGCCAACCGCCGTTTTGCCGATCCCCGTCGCCTCGCCGACCAACCGCCGGCTCATCCCCATCGCGTGCGTCAGACGCAGCGCGTCACGGATCTTCCTCATCGACATTCTCTCCGCTGGCATCGGTCACTCCCTGGTTGCCAGGGAGCCCGATCAGCTGATTCGACTGTCGACGGGAGCGCCGCTTACGACGCCATCACCTGCTGTCCGCAATCACCGGAATGCTGTCCGCCTTGCGCTGGAACCGGTGTCCGCGTTGCACCGGATTCCGCAGCAGGTCTGCGCATTTCGCTGATGGTGAGCGGCGATTTCAAGCGATCGTGAGCAGTTATTTCGCGCGATCATGAGCGGCCGCTTCGACCGACGGGGTGATTGGTTCAGGCGATTGCGGCGGCGTCAAGAGTTTGATTGCGGGCATTTTGTTTTCGCATGCTTTCTCCGGTGAGTTGAAGGCGATGAGCATTATGAACGAGGCGGTCCAGGATGGCGTCGCCGAGGGTGGGGTCACCGATGATGTCGTGCCAATGTTCCACGGGGATTTGGCTGGTGACGATGGTCGATGCGCGACCATGGCGATCATCAAGGAGCTCCAGAAGGTCGCGCCGTTCGGACGGATTGAGAACCGAGAGGCCCCAGTCGTCGAGGATGAGGAGTTGAACGCGACCGATGGTTTTGAGTAGGCGGCCATAACGGCCATCGCCGCGAGCGAGGGCGAGCGCCTCGAAGAGGCGCGGGACGCGATGATACTGGACCGAACGATTGTCGCGGCAAGCTTTGTGACCGAGCGCGCAAGCGATCCAGCTCTTGCCCAGACCGGTTGCCCCTGTGATGAGCAAGTTCTCATTGCGGTCGATCCAATCGCCGCCGACGAGTTTGGCGAAGACGGCGCGGTCGATGCCGCGTGGCGTGCGCAAATCGACGTCTTCCACGCATGCGCTTTGGCGTAGCGCGGCGAACTTGAGGCGCGTCGTGAGACGCTTGGTGTCTCGTTCGGCGGCTTCGCGATCGACCAGAAGTCCGACGCGTTCTTCGAACGACAGGGCATCGAGATCCGGTGATCGTCGCTGCTCCTCCAAGGCTTTGGCCATTCCGGTCAAGCCGAGCGTGATCAGCCGTTCATGGGTGGGATGCGTCAGCATTGAGCTCTCCATGGTTCAGTGGAAATAGCCCTGACCGCGGATGTTGCCGTGGCGCAGGGGTTGGTGGTCGGGCGTGTCGTCAAGGAAAGCGCGATCCAGACCGTTCTTAAGGATCGAACGGATCGAGGCGACGGAGCGAGCCTTGATGAGGATGCCGCGTCGGCAAGCTGCATCGACGCGCACGTTGCCGTAGCTCCTGGCCAGCGACAGGATGCCGAGGCAGGTGCGAAAGCCTTGCTCGGGATGAGGCCGGGCAGCGATGACAGCCTGGAAAAAGGCAGCGGTAGAGGGACCAATCCTCTCGCCGGCCGCGATCAGCCCTCCCGGCGTCCACTTGCCGTAGCGGCGATGCGCGCTCGGCATGTGATCGGCAATCGTGGTGTGGCCGCGCCGATTGGGCGCACGGGCATGGCTCGCGATCCGCTGCCCCTTGTGGAAGATCTCGACCGTCTTGTCAGCGATGCGGACATCGACGAGTTCACGGATAAGCCGATATGGCGTGGAATACCAATGGCCGTCGATCTCGACGTGATAGTCGGGCGCGACGCGGCAACGCTTCCAGCGCGCAAAGATGTATGGCTGGTCCGGCAGTTCTCCCAGCTTGAGACGATCGATCTCGGCGAAGAGTTCGGCGCGGCTGGAGCCGAAACCGCGCATCTGGCGGGCGTTGAGTTCGACGACCAGCACGCCAATAGCGGCATTGAGTTCCGCCAGGGAAAAGAACCGCTGATTGCGCAGACGCGCCAGCACCCAGCGCTGCGCGATCTGGACGGCGACCTCAACCTTCGCCTTGTCCTTCGGGCGCCTCGGCCTCGCCGCGAGGATGGCGGTGCCGTAATGGCCCGCCATCTCGGCGTAGGTTCGGTTGAGACCGGGATCGTAGCGATCCGGGTTGGTGACGGCGGCCTTGAGATTATCGCAGACCAGGAACTTCGGCACCCCGCCCAGAAACCGGAACAGATTGATATGCATGCCGATCCAGTCGGGCAGGCTCTCGCTCGGGCAAGCCTCGGCGTAGGTGTAGTTCGAGGCCCCCATCGCCGCGACGAACAGCTTCATCGCGTGCGCTTCGCCGGTGATGGGATCGAAGATGTCGATGGTGTCGCCGGCGAAATCGACGAACACCTTCTCCCCACCCGTGTGGGTCTGGCGCATCGTCGGGCGCGCACGCTTCTTCCAGGCCGCGAAGGTCGTGCAAAACCACGTATAGCCAAAGCCGTTGGGATTGGCCGCGCGATATTCTTCCCACAACAGCAAGCGTGTCACGCTGCGGCGGCGCAACTCCTTCTCCACGTAAATCCAATCGGGTTCCGGTCGCCGGTCGCTTTGCGACGCTGCCGTCGGCGCCGGGAACAACAGCAGCTCCAAGCTGTCGTCGTCCAGGCCGTCAGGGAGCGGCCAGGTCAGCCCCGCAAGCCGGGCGCGCCGCTGATAACCGTGCACGACGCCATTACTCACTCCGATCATGCGCGCGATGACGCGCTCGGTCAGGCCCTGGTGCCTTAAACGTAGAACTTCTCTGATCCGGCGCATCGACAATCTCTGGGTGGGCATCCGGCTTCCTCATTGGTTGAATGAGAAACCCGTAGTCCGGTTGAGTTGTCGGCCGAAGCGTCCAGCACCTCCAAAAGGTGCTCACGATCATCTGAAATCGTTGCTCACGATCCCGCGAAATACCGGCTCACGATGCAGTGAAATCCGTGCTCACGATCCCGCGAAACGCGCACTTCGGCGGCAAGGAGGGCAAGGATGCTCAGAAGAACTATGCCTTTGCGACTGGCGCAACTCAGGTGCTCTTTGTTCAAGACATCCTGGGCGAGTTAGGGGCAGAAGGCAGATGCGCGATTGTCTTGGACGATGGCTTTCTGTTCCGAACAGATGAAGACGCATTCGTTGAAACTAAACGAAAGCTGTTGGACGAATGCGATCTGTGGGCGATCATCAGCCTTCCCGGAGGCGTCTTACCGATGCCAAGCCGGACCTGATCGGCAAGGCTGCGCAACTGATGGAGCTGAAGCTGTGCGAGGCATCATCACCCGAGTTGGCGGAGCTTGCCAAGAAACTGCCTGTCGGACGGTTGTATGCCAACGGCCGTGGCTTTGTGCCCTATGTCAGGCGTGACCTCTACGCCAAGCTTCTTGCCGCTATCGGCCACGCGCCCGCCACAGACCAACCGGCCCCGATCCAGATTGCCCAAGGGTTGCCGCGGACCTGGGACGAGATCGCTGTCGGCCATCTGGTGATCGCGCAGGCGACGCTGGAATACGGTTGGTGGGAGTCGATCGTGATCGAACGTACCGGCGACATGCTGACACTACGCTGGCGGGACTATCCCAAGGAGCAAAAGTTCACGCGGCATCGCGACGCCGTCGCGTTGATGCGGCCGCCAGCCATCGAACCGGCGGTCGCCTAAGACCTCAGGCGCCCATCTTGGGACGCCGCTGTTCTGAACTTCACCCGCACAGGCGTAATCGCTCTTCGGTCTTCGAAATGATCGGTCTTGAGGCCGGACTCGCGACTTGCGCCTGTGCTTACCCATTAACGGAGACCACTGATGTCAAGACAAACCGAACGAATTCGCGCGCTCAATGACGAACTACGCCAGCATCTGACCGGCGGTATCGCCGTGATGACGCCTGGGATTGCTGCGCTTGGCCAGGAAGCAGTTGATCGGATCATCAAGACGATCGCGGTGTTCGACGACTTCTGCCATGCCAATGATCCATATGAAGAACATGACTTTGGCTCGTTCGAAGCCGAGGACCACACGATCTTTTTCAAGATCGATTATTTCGACAAGGATCTGAAGTATCACTCACCGGACCCAGCTGACCCAACGCTGACCGAGCGCGTCATCACCATCATGCTGGCCGAAGAATACTGAAAACGGCCGGGCCGCCGGGTCAGATAGTGCAGCGCAGCGCAATCGAATGTCCGCTTTGGCGAAGAGCGGACATCGAGCAGACATCGCCAATCGGTCGAAGATGACCCAAATGGGACAATGTTGCGTCGCTCTAGTGCTCAGTAGACGAATTTCTCGCGCACCACTTTTCCGTTTGACCACTCCTGAATGGCGACTTCGCTCATCTTCATCGGGCCCCAGTCGGCATGATCGGCATCGATGCGATAAACGATGAACGCCTTGTTGCCCGAAATCACGTAACCGTCGCAAACGTATGTCCGTACCGCCTTGATTTTGGAAAGAAAGTCCGCCTCAAAAGCACGACAGGCTGCCTTACCGACTCGGGGCGGCTGTTCATTTTCCTGCATGGTCACATCGTCGGCATAATACCGGTCGAAAGCTTCCAGCGCTTTTCCGCCGACGACCTTAGCTATCAAGTCCTCAACTGCCGGTTTCGGGGTCTCCGCGTTCATGAGAATCTCCTGTTGTGATCGGCTACGCGAAGGACATGGTGATTTTATCCAAACGCCCAAGTAGGCACATTTTTGTGCCTTGCGCCGTGGACTTCCGTTATGGGCCCGTAACGTCGTTCACGGCGCTGCACGCTATCGGATCAACAGCGGACATACTGCGCCGTCGGACTTGACCGGCTCCGCAGCGATTGATGCTGTTGTCTAATCGCTGCCGACGCGTCAAGCGTATAATTTCGTTCAGGGGACGCTGCCGGGTGCATGGTTGTCTTCGCGGTCGACATTAGCCGCCGCATGATGGAGCTTCGCAGGACGAGCCTTCAATGTGGACGACGCACTTTGCTGAGTCAGCAATGCAACAGCATCAGCGGAATGGCTCGGCTCACGTCCCGGCAGGGACACCTTGGGCGTTCAGGTCCTGAACGCTATTGGGACTTATGCGGTGGTTCCGGCATTCGGATTGAAGAGTTCGCCAGTCTTAAGCATCGTATGCATAATAACCGCCAGCTTGCGCGCCACCGCCACGGCAGCTCTTTTGAAGCCGATCCTCTCCCGGAGCTTCAGACCCCATGTGCGCAGAGTGCTGTCGGTTGAGCTGCGCGTCAGAATGACCGCCGCCGCTTCGTAGAGAAGCCCTCGCAAATTGCGGTCGCCACGTCGGGATATATGGCCGTCATAATCGACTTCTCCGGATTGGTAGCGGCGCGTCGTCAGGCCAATCCAGGCGCCAACAGATCGGGATTTCTTGAAGTTGTCCGGCCTCTCAATGGCTGTGGTGAAGGCGGTTGCGGTGATCGCACCGATGCCGGGAATGGACATAAGGATGCGGCAAGCCTGATTCTGGCGCGCGTCCCGGACCAACTGGCGTCCGAGTTCGGCGGCGCGGATGCGAATACCACGCCAGGCTTCCAGCATCGGAAGCACGATCGATGCAAGTCCGTCCTGATCGGCAAGAAGGCTACGGACGTTCTTCTCGAAGGTGCTTCCCTTTCCGGCAGGAACGAGCAGACCGAAGGTTTTCATGACGCCGCGGATCTGGTTGGAAAGCTCTGTTGTGATACGGACCAGCCGCGTGCGTGCCGCGACCAGCGTGCGGGTCAGCATGCTGTCGAATCCTTTCACCCGAACCTCACGGAAGAACCCGACTTCTGCGAGCTGCGCCAGGCCATCGGCGTCGTTCGCATCCGTCTTGTTCGCCGCCATATCGAGCGCCGCTTTAGCATGGCGCGCTCGGCTCCGATACCGGCGGATCGGTGCGCTGTCCGGCGTCTGCTAGTGGCGTCGTAGGTATTCTACCAACCTACTCCAGGGTCAGTCGGCACGGCGTGATGCCGATGTCGTTTTCGCTCGATTGTATTGGCCCGCTAGCGCGAACCGCAGCCGATTGCGCGCGGTTGATGACGGTGATTGCTGGACATGATCCGCTTGATGCGACATCGAGCAATCGCCCCGTGCCGGATTACGAGGCCGGCCTCGAGCACTCGATCGAGGGAATCCGTGTTGGTATCCCTGACCGCTATTTCACCGATGGAATTGCGCCCGATATTCAAGCAATGCTTTCCCAGAGTCTCGAAGTCCTACGATCCCGCGGTGCAACGCTAGTCGAGGTGTCCATTCCGCCGTCAATCCAAAGTGTCGCGGATTTACATCCACTCGTAATGAAAGCTGAAGGTGCCGCGAACCACCAGGTTTGGATGCGATCGGTCCCGGAGCAGTATTCGGAAGAGGTTCGCAATCGCTTGCAGGCCGGCTTTTTTGTTCCTGCGGTCGATTATATCCAAGCACTGAAGTTGCGTGCCGTTATGTTGCGCGATTGGGCTGATAGTGTGTTTAAACAGGCCGATGTTGTGCATACCGCTGTTCTCCCGAAAGCGGCACCGACATTCCAGGAAACGACGACCTCGACCGGGCCGGACTATCTCAACATGGTCGTGTCGCTCACGCGCAATACCAAAATTTGCAATTTTCTCGGACTACCGGCAATCAGCGTCCCTTGCGGATTCACAAATAGCAAGCTGCCGGCATCGTTCCAACTGATCGGGCGACCGTTTTCCGAAAATCTGCTGTTACAGCTCGCCCACCATTATCAGGCAGAAACGGATTGGCATAGAATGGTGCCCTCGTTTACTGGACCGACCGCGGAGCACTCTCGACCACCGTCTGTCGAGCCGGCTAGAAGCCGCCGACCGCAGTGATCGGCTTATGAGGAATGATTTCACGCTGCGCCCGTCTGCTCTGTTCAGCTTGTCGAACCTAGCAGGCGGTCCACCGCTTAGTGCGCACGGGGGACGGGAGAAACCTCATGCCTGATTTCGATCTTGCCATTCGCGGCGGCACTGTCGTTACCGCCACCGACACCTATCGCGCCGATGTCGGTATTCGCGGCGGCCGCATCCTGACCATCGCTGACCGAGTTGAGGGAGCGGAGCGCAATATCGACGCATCTGGATTGTTGGTCATGCCTGGCGGCATCGACAGTCATGTCCATCTTTCCCAGCCCGCTTTCGGCGGCCCGAAAATGGCGGACGACTTTCTTACCGGCACGCGTGCCGCGATTGCCGGTGGTAACACGACAGTGCTGCCATTCGCGCTCCAACCGCGCCACACGAGCCTGCGAGCGTGCGTCATGGATTACCACAAGCTGGCCGACGGGAAGTGCTTCGCTGATTATGGCTTCCATTTAATTATCACGGATCCTTCTCCGAGTGTCTTGGGCCAAGAACTGCCGGCGCTCGTCGAAGATGGCTATACGTCGTTTAAGGTATTTATGACCTATGACGACCTCGTCTTGAACGATCGTCAGCTCCTCGAAGTGTTCGAATGCGCGCGCGGCTGTAAGGCGCTAGTAATGGTCCATTGCGAGGGCTACGACGCCATCAAATTCATGACCGAAAGGCTTGAAAGCAGCGGCAAAACTGCGCCTTACTATCACGCTCTTTCACGCCCAGAGACTGTCGAACGCGAGGCAGCGCACCGCGCCATCAGCCATGCTGAACTGCTCGACGTACCAATTATGATTGTGCACGTCTCCGGCCGCGAGGCGATGGAGCAGATTCGTTGGGCGCAGCAGCGGGGCTTGAAGGTCTACGGTGAGACCTGCCCGCAATATATCGCGCTCACCGCCGAGGATTTGAAGGGCTTCAACATGGATGAAAGCGGTGGCAAATATGTCTGCTCACCGCCGCCGCGCGATCGGGCGAGTTGGGAGGCGATCTGGGAAGGACTTCGACAAGGGGTTTTCCAGACATTCTCCTCTGATCATTGCCCCTTTTATTTCGAGGGCTCCGAGGGGAAAAAGCATCCAAAGGCGCTTACTTCATTCCGTTGGGTGCCGAATGGCATTCCTGGCATCGAAACCCGCCTGCAGATTCTTTGGAGTAAAGGCGTAGTCGAAGGCCGCATCACCATGAATGACTTCGTCGCGTTGACCTCGACAAACCACGCCAAGATGTATGGTTTATACCCAAAGAAGGGCTCGATTGCGGTGGGCTTCGATGCAGATATCGTACTTTGGGATCCCAACCGCAAAGAAGTTATTCGCCAAGAGATTCTCCATCACGGCGCGGATTATACCCCCTACGAAGGTATTGCCGTCACTGGTTGGCCGGTCTCGACTATCTTGCGCGGTAAGGTGGTCGCAGAAGAGGGCAAAATTCTAGGCGAACCGGGCGACGGCGCCTTTCTTAAGCGCGACTTTTCGCCTTTCGCGTCGTCAATGTGAAGGGTAAGCAAAAGCTCTATTTCGCTGGATGGGATAGCTTTCGGGACGCGGTGGACCCTTATTCTCTGTCGGCCGCTACTATCTGTTCCCGCTGCGGCCGCGGGCCAGGCGGGTGTTGAGCAAAGATAGGGTAGGCGGGCGGCCGCCACATTTCTCTGAAGGTCTCTCCCACACCTCATGCTAGCCCTCATTGCTAGGCGGCGAAATTGAACAGTCGTGCCGCGGTCCGGCCGAGGATGTCGGCCTTGTTGTCGTCGGAGAGCGATCCCGACGCGAAGATATGGTCTACTGGTTCCAACTGAAATGGATAGGGAAAGTCGCTGCCCAGTACGACCTGACTGGCGCCGACCTGGGCCACCAGATGCCGGATCGCCTCGGGCGTGAAGACAAGCGAATCGAAATAGATCTGCTTGAGATATTCCGTCGGCGCTTTCTTGAGTTGAATATTTGGATTGCAGCTCTTTGGACTGGCTAGACAGGCGTGGTCCGAACGATCAGCGTAGGACGGCAGGTAGCCACCCCCATGGGCAGCGATCAGTTTGAGCTTCGGAAAGCGATCGAATGTGCCTTCGAAGATGAGGTGCGAGAGCGCAATGGTCGTCTCCAGGGGATAGCCGACCGTGTTGGTGAGCCAACCGTTGCCGGCCAATTTCTTTGCAAGCTCGGGCATTCCCGTCGGATGAATGAACAAGGGCACGTCGAGTTCTTCTGCCTTGGCCCACACCGGATGAAATTTCGGATCGGAAAAGGCCTCGCCGTTGACAGTGCCGCCGATCGCCGCTCCCTTGAGCCTCTGCTTCCTCACCGCCGTTTCCAGTTCCTGCACGGCGAGATCGGGTACTTGCATGGTGAGCGAGGCGAAGGCGGCAAACCGGTCGGGCTTGGTGGCGCAGAGTTCAGCCAGCTTTTCGTTCTGCAGCTTCACGATCTGGCCGGCGAGATCGCGCTCGGCGCCATACCAGAATGGATTGATCGACAGCACCTCCATGTCGATCGCCTGTTCGTCCATGGCGGCGAGCCGCTTGTCGATCTCGATGAAGGCCGCGGCCGCGACCTCTGACCGCGAACGACCGTCGACAAGCGATTTACTGGCGGCAGCGCTGGTACTGAGCAGTGCGCCGGCCTCGGGGAATTGGCAATGGGCATGCACGTCGATCGTTTTGATCCGTTTGCCACCGATCATGACGGGTAACCTTTGCCGTATCGAATGCCGGGCGTGAGCGCCGTGCAGGAGACCGCAGCCGCAAAAGACGATGCCGGTGGCGGTAGCGGCAGCGCCCGTCTTCAGAAATTGACGGCGTGTGGTCATGCCAATTTTCTCCACGGTAGTCGGTGATTTCGATGCCCAACCAAAATGATTGACCGGGCAATTTAATCTGAACTCACGGGTAGCATAGGAGGAAGCAACGCGCTGCGGTATTTAATCTGCGGGGACCGCCGTTGCTATTTCCGCTTTTGGCCCGTTGCGTCGTTCGCGACCTGTCCGCGATTTGGTCGCTCTTGGGGCAACAGCAGACATTGATCGGCACCAGCGCCGAATGGCTCGGTAGCGTTTGACCCGGAGCTGACATTCGGGGCGTCGTTCGATCATCTCTGCCGTTCGCCCCGGTCTGCAGTAGCACAATGTCCGCGTGGCGAACGCGCCTCGGAAATCGCGTGTGCGCGGCTCAAAATCATGCCCAAAATTTGAAGATGGCAGAAAAGTCCGCGTGCCGAGCTAAGTTTGATCCGAGGCAGGTGATTTCCGCGAGTGAGGCCATGGTCGAACTGATGGGGGAAGGCACAATCAAACAATCAAGCGCGCGGTCGTACAGAGAGCCAGCCGCGATCTGTACAGGTCCCAAGGCGACCGGTACCGACTTCAGCATCCCCATCTTCGTTCCCCGCTTCTCGCCCCGGACATGCTGAAAAGGACGAGAGGCTATTCTGGACCGAATTGTGTTCGGTGCAGAAATCCGGGTCCGTGTTGTAATCGAGCCACATCATTCCGAATGCGAAGCGCCGCCCGTCGCGGATTTTGAATGCGCGACAGGGGCAAAACGGCGCCATTGCGCTGTGCGGGTGGTGTCGGTGGCGGCGGCGCGCCGTCGTACGTTCGGGCGAGTGAATTTGGAGGTGGCCGTGCGGAAGAGCATCGGAGAAAAGAAGAAGCCGTGCAAAAATTGCGAGGGCAAGGGCACGCTCAAGAAGGGAGATAAGATCGTGAGATGTCAGAGGTGCGGCGGGACTGGAATCAAGCCGTCATAATTCGTCCAGGTTCTTCGGCACCTCGCCGAACGATTTCAAAATTGTAGCGTCGTCGAAATTTCCCATGTTGGGGTCACCGCTTCGCTTGAACGCGAGCGCGCCGGCGTTGGCCGGGTCCCGCGACATCGATTCGGCGCGTCGGATCGCGGCCCCTTCATTGGGCATCTCTTGCGCTTGGCCAGGCGCCACACCCTCTTCCGTCCTCACAAATGGCAGAGCAACGTAGTATGTCACGGCCATTGCTGCCTCCTACGCGACCTCGTCTTGCCGTCGATTGTGGCAGGTGCGATTATTGCGTTGGTATGGTGAAGCCGAAGTCGCGGCGGTTGTCGATGCATCGTTGGGTAGATCGCTTTACATGCCTCTGAGTTTTATGCGCCGGCATCCGGCGTTCGATAGGTGCCAAGAATCTTATCCCAGAAGAAGTGAATTACACCAAAATTACTGTTCGCGTGCCGATGATGAACAAAGTGGAGTTCCTGCTGGCGTCTGAACCACGCAAACCTTTGAAGGCGCGAATCTTCTACGTGATATTGCTTGTCGAAAAAGACGTGCGCGTAGAATGATGCCGCGCTTGCGATTACCATCACCGCAAAAAGATTCAGCGGCAACAGAAAATATGCGCACCCTCCAACTAGAAATACCGGAATAAAAAAGTAGGGCGTAATGTTGCCTTCGTCACCCAGGTACGTTCGAGAGACAAGATGATCGGCGGCATAATGCGTGTGATGGAAGTTGATATGGTCGCGAAACAACTTGCCGCCAATCCGATGGTGGGCGACCTTATAATGTAGCAACGTCTGCCCGAACGACATGACCAAGTGCGTAGCGACGGCGGTCATGAGAAATAGCGAAAGCTTCAGAATGAGGGGCGATACCACGTGGAGCACGAGCGCTTCCTTGAGCTTAAGGAGCCATTTTTACACCATAGCCCCGTTCACGTCAGATTCGCCATTCCGATTCTTGTCGCATGGGCTGACGAGCTGTGCCGTCGGTTGGGCGTTCGCACGCGGATCCTGCAAACGCCGCACGGTTGGCCCGTTGGTCGACCGCGTCGTTGACTACATGCCGAGGCAGCAATTCCAGACGTGGCCGCTGTATTGACCGGTCAAGGTGCCCGTTGTTGAGCCGTCGGCGGTGGGGACGATTTGGGGGGTGTGAGAGCTCACGGAAATTGAAAATCGGGCGCACGGATATTGGAGACGGTGTTGCTCACGGATTTTGGTGGCTCGGCGGAGATATGGCGGCTCTGTGGAACGGTGGAGGTGGTGTTGGTTGGTGGCGACGCATCGAATAGTGTCGGTGCTCTTCAAGCGTTCTCGACTCCCCAGCTAATCCGAGCCCAAATCCTTTCATGGATCAGGTAAGCGAGCGTCGTGTACACATTGCTCGCGATCATGAATCCGACAGCGATGCGTATCGCGCCGGTAAACAGGTAGATAGTCAGGAAATCGAGAGACATGATAAGTAGCCGGTACGTTATCGTTTGGTCACCGACCGGTAGGCGCTGACAGTTCGCGTCATCGTGCTCCCCTTAAGCTGTCGGCCGGCGGCGCCGGACAGCCACTGAATTGTTGCTTCCCGCGCGTGCAGTTTCAAGACGAGCTCGTCGATCGTCGCGGCGCCGTTGGCCTGTGAGGGTTGGTTGAGGTGACAATGTCGCAGTCCGATGCGAAGCCCTTGCCAGTCGCATTCCTGGTCAGGTAAGACGGCGTCGTTCCCATGACAGCCGCAGATGCGAAGTTTCCGTCAACGCCGACAGCACTCGTCCGAGGCGCGCTCGGACGATGCCCGCGATGCGGCCAAGGCCTATTGCTGCATCACTACCTCAAACTCGTCGACCGCTGCTCCGTATGCGGCGAATCTTATGGGCATTTTCGTACTGACGATGCTGCTCCTTGGCTGACGATTCTCGTCGTCGGTCATTTGACCGTGCCAATTGTCCTGGTATCCGAGATAAATTTCCAACTTCCAATGCGGCTTGCCCTCGCGATTTACGTACCACTGATCGCGGGATTGGCCGCAATCATGTTGCCGCGATGCAAGGGAGTGCTTGCGGCCCTGATGTGGGCGATGAAGGCGGAAGGTTCCGAAAAGATTTGAAACCATCCTAGGCGGCTGTCCCTTACTATCGAATAGTGGAGGTGGCGGTTGTTGAGGCGGCGTCGGTTGGGATGATTGAGGAGGCGTCGGCCGGACTATTTGAGCGTTGCAATATATGCCGCAAGATCCTCCGCTTCCGTGCGAGATAGGTCCATATTCGGCATCTTCGGATGCGGATTGAGAAGAAACGACGCGATCTTTGCGGCATCGAAGCCCGGTGTCTTTGCAATACTCGCGAATGGCGGCGCCTGGTCGGTCGTCGAGCGGCGTTGAGTCGACGAAACGACAACGACATGGCAAGCTTCACACCATCGGTGAGCGAGCCGTTCACCATTGTTGGGGTCGGCAGCGAATGCCGGGGTGATCGCCAGGATCGCAGCGACTGTCAGACCGTGAGAGATATAGCGTAGTCTGCTTGGTCCAACCATTTCGGACGATCTCCGCACAATTTGGCGGCAAACGACGTTCATGGCGCGACCCATTCGCGCCAGTGTGTCAGGTGCACGTCGATCCACTGCTTCAATTCGGCGTTCATCCAGCCGCCTGGAATCCGACGGCAGGCAAACGCGAGTACGTGTGGCTCGTCTTTGTCCACGACGGCGAGCTCAAGATCGCGCTCGTAGGGCGCGGTGGATATCGGCTGCCACATTAGGCCTTTATGCGCCTCTGGAGTGCCGAGCTATTTGATCTAGATCAGGGAAAATAGGGAAAGAAATTCCCATGCTGAAAAAGCAGGGCTCATTGGGCGTTGGTTGAAGAGGCGGTCGGCCTAAGTGACAGTCTCCCAATCGAATCCAACCTGGCGTCGCACTGTCGACGTGGCACAATGAAATGGCTTCAGCATAGAGAACTTGCGATGCCGCTACAGCAGCGCGAGGTGCAGGGCTACGACTTCGATCGAATGGTCGTTAAGTTCACAATGCTCAATCAGGGCAAGGTAATTCTTTGCGCGATCAGCACCGCGGCTATGGACGACCTTGAAGGCAAGCGTGACGTGAAGCCGGAGGAGCGCGTAGTTCAGTTTATGCGATTGCGCGAAGCAATTGAAGAGCGATCATCACGTAAGTTTTTTGAGGAGCAGGTCCAGGCCGACCGGCCCGTGGTGTTGCGATCTAATGATTTCTCAAGATAGTTATTTTCACCGCTCGCGCCATTCTCATTCGATCACCTCGTCGGCGCGGGCGGATCTGAAAGGAACGCGTATCGATGCCGACAATGGCTTAGTGCTTGGCGTGATACCCCGGGTGGTACCAGCGCTTTATAGAGCCCAAGGAGAGACCTGCAATTAGTTGAGATTATTGGCTTGGGCGGGAGGTTTCGAACCTCCGTTTCACGGAATCAAAAGCCTACCACACCCGTTGATCGATATAGCATTTCAGCTTTCATGTCGCATCTGTGTTACGTGTAGAGGGGTCTCAGGCCTCCCAGGCGCGCGCCTCGGCGCTTTACAAACATTCCCATTCTTGTTGGGTCTTTGCGGATCGCCATTCACATAAAATTGCGGAAATCGAATACGTCATCGACCATATTCGGGTTTTGCTGAATGATGCGGGCAAAACGCTGCGAATACTCAAGGGTCACGGGTAGTTTCTTATAGAGCGTGTTGTTGTTCCAATCCATCTTGGTCAAACCTAGAATACCGGCGCACGTATCATGCCAGCCTCCAGCGCCGGTGAATCTCCGTAAAACTAACGGAGACGGTACTGGCTTCAAGCCGCCTTCCTTGTAGACAGATTTAGAATTGCCCTGCATGTGAACCCCTTTGACGCTTCCCTGCGTCCAAAGGAATGCTTCGTCTGTCCTTAGCGGCAAATGTATACCGCGCAGTAACGGATAAAAGTCGGCTTCGTTGTTCGGCCCGTAGGCGAAAGCGATCCAGTTCGTCGACTTGATGACCTGTACCAGCTCCACATCAGTTTGATTGCTGAAAGCATCGAGTGCCCCAAGAATCTCTTCCTCTGTGAACGCCGTATTTTTGTGTACCGTTACTTTTTTGGGAGCTCGTCCGGTGTGACCTGCCTGGTATATCTCTAGGCTCCGCGACATCACCGATAGCATTTCATTGTATGATAGGTACGGATTGCCGCGCCGGTCTTGTGTGTAACCTTTTGTGTCATACGCAACAAACTGAAAACCGGTACCATCAGGATCAAATACTTGACTACAGCAGGTCGTGTACTCCATCAATTCGAGGCATGATTGCGAAGGTAAAGCATTTAATCCGAGTGAGACCGCGGTTCAAAGTCACTTTCGACAGTAATGCATACAGACAGGTAGTCGATCCGGATCGTGCGCACCGTGATGCGTCTATCGGAGAATTGAAAAAGATCAATGCGGCAATCCGAGATGGCCGCGTCGTGGCTTTCGTTAATGAGACAGTCGTTACACTTGAGGGAGTGCAGAACGATGCGAGGGGCGAGTTTTTTGCAGGGGTGGAGCCTAGGGTGCGGCGAGCGGGGCTGGAGAGGCCTGATGGAAAGGTCAAACTTGGTTTTCTGATCGAAGCGGATGACAGTTTACACCCTGGATTACCTCCTATTGCAGCGGAGTGGATTAGAGCTGCCATCGCTCTGGGATTCAAGTTTCTGAGAGCGCCGCGTATTGGAGCCCCGCGGCCACCGGAATTCTTGGTAGAGGGCAATTTCGCAACCGATGATGACCAAAAGGCCCGGCAAGACCGCTTTAGCGAGGCCGTCCGTTCAATCGAGAATCTTGGCGTTGGCATGGCGCCAATCCGGGCACTTGGAGAGCGCATCAAGGCACGCAACGGATTGCCTGGCGCATGGTTCAAGGCGCTCAATCAGGTGCAAGACGAGCAAGAGAACGGGGAACTCAAAAGAGCCGTTCGCGAGTGGGCTGACGGCGATACGGTAGCTGCGCACATCAGCTACGGAATTGATATCTTGTGTACTAAGGATGAGAGGGGAAATTCCATCTTTAGTGAAAAGAACAGAGCTTGGCTTCAACAAAAATACGGCGTTCGGATTTTGAGCTTGAGTCAGCTTGCGGCTGAACTCTGAGCGCGTGATATTACCGCGCGAAGTCTCGGTCGCCTTCTCCGCTGGTTGGGGCGGGAGGATTCGAACCTCCGCATGGCGGAATCAAAATCCGCTGACGTGCGCCGACAAGAGCCGCCACGATCCGACACAGACCCAAAAACTCTGATTTCTCATTGACTAATTCGTTGGCGGGCGTGGTGATGATCGCGAAGGTACGGACCCACTCGCCCGACGCCAGCTCCTTCCAATTCTCCCATAGCCCGCCAAGGCCGAACGGCTTGCCGTCCTTCATCGCGATCGCGTAGGGCTGCTTGGCCTTCCGCCCCTTGATCGCCTTCCACTCGAAAAAACCATCGACCGGCACGATGCAGCGTCGCCGGCGATAGGCATCCCGAAACATCGGCAGCCGATCCACGGTTTCGCACTTGGCGTTGATCGGCTTACGCCCGCCTTTCGGGTCCTCGCACCAGTAGGGAATTAGCCCCAACGCAACGGGTCGAGGGACACCGCGCCGGTTTGATGATTGCGCCGGATCACCAGCAGGTCCTGGCTAGGCGCGCCGTTCCATCGCGGCGGATAGTTGTGGACGCGGCTGTCCCGCACGTCCATGCCATCGAAGATGGCGTACCGTAGCGGACCGCTGCTTTGAATGACCCTCCCGCACATGATCGATATTTGGTGATTGCGGAATCGAACGGACAGGTCCGGCAGCTCTACCGGTCGGTAAGCGCGTCGAGAAGGCGAACTCGATCAATTGGGAACCAGCGGCCAGCGCAGCGCTCGAAGTCGCCTATTGAAGCATTGCGGAATTTCGATGCACTTGTCGGCGGTCACCACCGACGCAAATGCCGAGTAGACCCTGGGAATTGCACCCCGAGCCTCTCACAGATCCGGACGTGAACCTCTCGATTCATCCGGCTCGTGTCATCGCACCAAGGCTGCCGCCTTCCGCCGAACCTTCGGGCTCCTCCCGGTTTGACCCAGTTGGCCCATGTTCAACGGCGATGACCTGCCCCCTTTGCTCCACGGACATTACATTCGCGCCGCCTACACGCCGGATGCCGCTTGGGCAGTCTCAGGCATCTCCCAAGCTGATCTCGGAGGATGGGTCAGCCCCCGGTTCTGACATCATCTAATCCGATTTCGACGCTTCTGCAGCGGTTCGCTTGCGCTCGCCTCTCTCGACCATACCTGCTGGGATCATTTCCCGAGATTTCGGCAACGTCGGTTGAGCCACTACGGCAATTGCATCCTCCCCCGGCCGAAGGCCAGAGCGCTGCGTCACCGGTCCTGTTCAACCAGGTTGATCCTCGAGAATTTGGACCGGGCTGATGGTCGACAGTAACACATCGCCTATATCGAGGATGTCCAAGGATGACACCGGGATCGTGCACGAAGCGCAGCTTAGGACAGTTATCGAGCGACTAGTCGAACTCGACAAAAGCGTGGTAGCAACACTCGGAGGCTGAATATGAAAGCAATTTTGGTTCGCGAGTTCGGCGGTCCCGAGGTTCTAAAGCTTGAGGAGGTACCGACACCAAAACCTGCAGCCGGCCAGGTTCTGGTGCGCATTCATGCCGCCGGGGTCAATCCTTATGATACCTACATGCGTGCGGGTACCTATGCCCGAAAGCCGCCGCTGCCCTACACGCCAGGATCGGACGGTGCCGGAGTAGTCGAGGAAGTTGGTGAAGGCGTCAAAAAAGTAAAGCAAGGCGACCGGGTGTACACCACGACAACTCTCAGCGGTGCATATGCCGAATATGCTCTCGCGTCAGAACAGCAAGTGCACCGCCTTCCGGAAAAAATCGGCTTCAACCAAGGCGCAGGAGTTTGGGTCCCGTACGGAACTGCGTATCATGCCCTTTACCATTCCGCGAAAGCACATGCCTCCGAAACCATCCTGGTGCATGGCGCAAGCGGCGGCGTCGGCATCGCAGCGGTACAAATTGCGCGCGGCATGGGTCTCACGATTCTGGGAACCGCAGGAACCCCGGCAGGCCTGGAAATAGCGAAGCGGGAAGGTGCGCACCGAGTTTTCGATCACCACAAGGCGGGGTATCAAGACGAAATTTTGAAAGCGACCGAAAATCGTGGGCTGGACATAATTCTCGAAATGCTCGCCAATGTGAATCTCCCCCACGACACCAAACTTCTCGCCAAAGATGGACGCGTGATCGTGATCGGCAATCGCGGAGAGACCACCATAAATGCTCGTGAACTTATGGCACGCCGCGCTTCGATCCGCGGATTCACTCTTTGGGATATCACGTCGGCCGAGGAGGCGGATATTCACGCCGGACTCATCGCTGGCCTGGAGAACGGAACCTTGCGGCCGATCGTGGGTAAAGAACTACCACTGGCCGAGGCACCGCGGGCGCACAAAGAGATCCTTGAACCTGGAGCCACCGGCAAGATCATTCTCATTTGCTAGGCTGGCTCCTCCCCCATGCTGTCTAGCGACCGGAAGCGGTTTACGTCGTCAGGCAGGGTCGGAACGATCAAAAATAAGCGTGCCGACAGTTGCCGTCTGCTGCTGGCAGAACTCTGAATCGCATGTCCGCGATCACTTTTCTTGAAGAGTTCGACGCGACAATTGATCCGGTGCGGTCAAGCTCCGTTTCCTGAATATGGTCAAGCGCATCGGCCGCTTAATTATCGCCTTCGGGCAAGCACCTGTCACGAACGACGGCAACCTTATGAATTCTGGCGGGTCGACGCATGCTCCAAATCAATCGCGAAGCGGTCGACTGCACTGGCGTAATACCCAGCCAGACGCACTCCCCGGAAGGCAGCACCTTACAAGTTGGCCGGCGTGCACCTATTGTTAGTACGATGGTTCCCCGCCGATACTTGATCGCGGTTGTCCTATTTGCGACCGCCTTTGCGTTTCTTGCGCCTGATGCAAACGCACGCGCTGGCGGTGGATTCTCAGCAGGTAGCCGGGGCATGAACACTTTCTCGCGGCCGCCTTCCACTCCTACCGCCCCTGCTGCCGCACCAATCGAGCGTTCGATGACACAACCCGGGAATGCTACGTCCGTTGGTCAGGCTGCAACGCGTCCGGGTCTATTTGGAGGCGGACTGTTCGGCGGACTTGCCGCCGGCTTCATTGGTGCCGGCTTGTTTGGTCTGTTGTTCGGGCAAGGACTTTTTGGCGGCATCGCGGGCTTCGGCTCGATCATCGGTCTGCTACTTCAAATCGTGCTAGTGGCGATCGTAGCTCGATTGATCTTTTCCTGGTGGCAGCGGCGTCGCAGCCCAATACCGGCATTTGCCGCGGCCCATGCTCCTTCCGGGCACAGTTTGGGTGCACTTGGTGGTATCGGGAGTGCTCAAGCGCCACCCTTGGGTGCGCCTCTCACGATCGCCAAGTCGGACTACGACGCGTTCGAGCGATTGCTCGGCAACGTCCAAGCCGCGTATTCGACGGAAGATCTGTCGGTGTTGCGGACGATGGTGACACCCGAGATGCTGTCCTATTTTTCCGAACAGCTAGCTGGTAACGCAAGCCGCGGTCTAGTCAATCGGGTGACTGGCGTGAAGTTATTCCAAGGCGATCTCTCGGAAGCCTGGGGCGAACGCGACGCGGACTACGCGACCGTGGCAATGAAGTTTGCGCTCAACGATAGCATGGTCGATCGCGCAAGCGGACGAACTGTCGAGGGCGGCCAGCCGAGTACAGTGACGGAATTGTGGACCTTCATGCGGGCGCGTGGCGGCAATTGGTTGCTCTCGGCCATTCAGCAAAGCTGAACCGTCGGTGCACTGGCCTTAATGGTCAGCGCGAAAATCCGGACCTCGCCAAAACGGCGCTGATGAATTTGAGGTGTGCCTCAGAACCTAAAGCGAAGCGGCTTTCGCTAAGCCCAATGAACTCGACCATTCCAAGCCTTAGATGCGTATGACAAGGCGACGCGCAGCGAACGCTGCCCAAACGAGATCGCCCACAGCGGCACGTGAAGGCGATCTACCGTCGCGTGCCGCGCCAACGCTCTGCCCGAAGCGTCAACTGAACACGACGGCTGCCACCTACCCGTTTCTTTGCCGCCGATGAGGTGAGCGGTTAGAATGCTTTTTGCTGCACTGCAGAGGTCGCAAACTGGGCCCAATGCCGACATTTCGGCTGGTATAGACACGTAGCCGACTGACCCATAGACTTCGGTTAGCCAGACCTCCCGGCCACCGCAGGTCCATATGACCGAAGGGCGTCTCCAAAGGAAGCTCGCCGCGATCCTGTGTGCCGACGTAGTCGGGTACTCCCGCCTCATGGGTATCGATGAAGTCGGGACACTTTCGCTGCTGAACAATTTACGACGTGACTTGCTCGATCCGACCATCGCGGCCCATTCCGGGCGCGTGGTAAAGCTTGTCGGCGACGGAGCATTGGTCGAGTTTTCCAGCGTTGTCGACGCCGTCACCTGCGCCATCGAGATTCAGACAAGGATTCGGCAGCGCGAAGCCGACGGATCGGGATTGGCGTCGTTGAGGCTGCGCCTTGGCATCCATGTGGGCGATATCATCATCGAACGCGACGACATCTATGGCGACGGGGTCAATATCGCGGCGCGGATCGAAGCAATCGCTGAGCCAGACGGCATTTCGCTCTCCGAAGACGCATGGCGGCAAGTCCGCGGCAAGATCGCGACGGATTTCATCGATACGGGTGAGCAAAATCTGAAAAACATTCCCGGTCCAGTAAGGGTTTTTCGCGTCGATTTTGGCAAATCAGGCGCGTCGGCGCCGCCGAGCGTCAACTTGTCAGTACCGGATAAACCGTCCATTGCGGTATTGCCGTTTCAGAATATTGGCGGCGATCCGGAGCAGGACCATTTCTGCGATGGCCTCGTAGAAGATATTATTACCACGTTGTCGAAATTGTCGGGCTTGCGTGTCATCGCTCGCAACTCGAGCGCGGTTTACAAAGGACGCTCGGTAGACGTTCGTGAAGCGGCCAAACAACTGGGCGCGCGCCACATTCTCGAAGGCAGCGTTCGCAAGAGCGGGAGCCGCCTTCGCATTGCCGCGCAGTTAATCGATGCAACGGACGGTTCACACCTTTGGGCCGAACGTTTTGATCGCACCGTCGACGACATTTTTGCTATCCAAGACGAGATTACACTGGTCCTAGCGACGGAGATGCAGGTCCGGCTGACGGAAGGCGAGCAGGCGCGATTGCGCTATACGACGACGAACAATGTTGAGGCCTGGACGCTTTGGGTGCAGGGCCTGTCCCACTATCACCAGGCGATCACGAAGGAAAAGATCGGTGCCGCCCGGCAGTGTTGGGAGCGGGCTCTCCTACTCGATCCCAATTCAGCGGTGCTCAATGCCATGCTCGGCTTGATGCATGTTTTGGACGCCCGCTTTAGCTGGTGGGACGATCGACCAGTGGCAGTTCGCAAAGCCAGCACCTATGCGAGGAGAGCGCTCGATCTTGAGCCCGACAACGCCGATGCCCATGTGACTTCGGGCTGTGTTTCGCTTCTGGAACGCCGCTATGACGACGCTGTCGCGGATGCCAGGACAGCGGTGGAACTTGCGCCAGGTTCGACCGACGTCGCGATGCTGGCCAGCTTTATTCTTGTTTCCGCTGGCCATCCAGATGAGGCGTTGACGCAGGTACAGAAGGCCATCGGTCTGACCCCGAATTATCCGCCGGCTCTATTAGGTAATCTTGGCAACGCGCTTCGCCAATCAGGACGCGTTGAGGAGGCGATTGCGGCGTTCAAGGAATACGATTCGCGTGTCCCTGGTTCAGGTCTTGTTGACCTCGTCATTGCCCATTTAAGCATTGGTCGACCGGATGAGGCGAAGCGGGCGGCCGAGCGTCTGTTGGCTGTTCGCAAGAATTTTACAATCGGCTCTTGGGTGAAGACGCAGTTTCGCCGCGACGCCGCGCAGCTCGAGCAAGAAAGTGCGGCCCTTCGTTCGGCTGGCTTGCCTGATTGATCTAATACTTGCTTTCGACTTCCGACATTGGCCCGGAACGTCGTTTGCTGCGGGACAGCAATACGTCCGAAGTCAGGGGCGAAACGGACATCGCGCAGACATCGTCAATCGGTCGCAGATCATCTCTGCCATTACGCATACCGATTTTCTGCAATGCACAACTAGACTAAAGCGCTGGCCCAGCGTTGGGTGGGTGTGTCCTACGGCCGGTCCGTACTGAAACGTCGCATCTGGTCCTTGGGGACCGGATTAAAAAGCCAATATTGATTCTTATCCGGCCTTGGCCTCACTTTCTTCGACCTCTCGGGCTTGTTGATCATCAATGAGCAATCGGCTTGGAGAGTGTGGTGCCGGATGGGCTGCTGGCGAAGCATAGCACGGTCGCAGCTGCAACGCAGGGAGCAAAGCGCATCATGGTGACCTTCCAAATTCCAACCAACTGTTCGTGACTTGCGAGGACGTCATTTGGCATTTGGCCGCACCTCTTGCTGGAAGAACTGATCTTTCTTACCCGCTATCGGTCACCAGAAACTCCGATTGGAACCGGACTGGTGGCCCGCGGCCAACCAACGACTGGTGAGCCCCTTGCGGCCAACGAGCTGCCAATGTCCTAGGTTCCAGAGGGCGGATGTTGATGAGCATCCTATGTTAGGGCTTGGTAAATTTCGGCGCTGTCGCGCGCGCGGCGTAAGTGGGTCATGGTGATCGGATCCCGGAGCTTGCGCGCAATGCAGGCAAGGGCACTCAGCGCCGCCCCGCCCTGACTGTCTGGTAATAGCAACAGAACAATGATGTCCACGGGGTGGCCGTCTACCGCGGCAAAATCGATTGGCTTTTTTACACGGACGAGAACGGCAAAGGGCTTTTGCACCTCGTGCAACCGCGCGTGTGGTATGGCCACTCCGCCTCCCATTCCTGTCGATCCGAGCTGCTCGCGCTTAAGCAGCTCCGATAGGATCCGCTTGGGCTCCAGGTCGAGGCGAGCGCCGGACCTGACCGACAAATCTTTCAGAAGTCCCAATTTGTCCGCGGCGGCTACGTCGATTACAAGGTCTGATACCGCTAAAAAATCTTCAACTTTCATGGCGATCAACTATTTATCGACTCCAAACTTTAATCGGGAGCCCGCAATCGGTAACCGATGCCGGTCTCGGTCAAGATATATTGCGGCTGCTCTGGGTCCGTTTCGATCTTTTGCCGCAGCTGACGCACATAGACGCGTAGATATTGGGCGTCGGTCAAATCATCCCACAATTCGCCCAGCAGGAATTTGTGGGTGAGCACCTTGCCGGCGTGCTGAACAAGCACTCGCAGCAGTTCGTATTCCTTGGGCGAGAGCTTCACCTCACGCTCGCCGATCTTGACGATGCGGCGGACCAGGTCGACCGAGAGATCGCCAAGCCGAAAGATCGGCCGCTCACCCTGGGTCTGCAACCGATGGCGTAGGCCGGCGCGCATGCGCGCAAGAAGCTCGTCCATTCCAAAGGGCTTTGTAATGTAGTCGTCGGCGCCAAGATCTAGCGCTTGAACTTTGCCCGCCTCATCGCCGCGGCTAGACAAGACGATGATCGGGACACGCTCATTGCGGGCGCGGATGGTTCGCAGCAAGTCGTGTCCCAGCATATCCGGCAAACCTAAATCGAGGATTATTAGGTCTGGCTCTTGAGCGAGCAGGTTCAGGGCCGCTTTCGCATTCGGTGCCTCCAGCGTTTGATAACCCTGCGTATTCAGGCCCATGCGGAGAAGCTTGCGGATCGGCGGCTCGTCGTCGATGACGAGAACACGAACAGGAACAGCTTTCATGCTGCCACGTCCGGGTTTGGCCGGTGGCGCGGGATCGGCAGTGTAATGGTAAAGGCGGCGCCGCTCCGGTCCGTGCGATTGGCGGCCTCAATGGTACCGTGCATCGCGTCGACGAAGCCGCGGGAAATCGAGAGACCGAGACCCGTGCCGGCGCGAACCTGATCGGTTTTTTGTACCCGATAGAACTTATCGAAGATGTGGTTGAGATCGGCTGCGGGGATGCCGGGCCCCTCGTCTAGCACGCGCAATTGAACGCTTTCCTCGGTTCGCCAAGTCTGGATGCGAATGGTCGTATCGGTCGGCGCGTATTTGGCAGCGTTATCGAGCAAGTTGAACAATGCCTGCTCGAACAGCACTGCGTCGAGCTCAAGCATTGGCAGGTCGGGCGCCAGCTCGAGCTCGACCTGATGATGCGACAGGATGCTGCCGGCGCGCCGAAGCACGCTGCCGACGATCTCGCCGATATCGTGCAGCCCGAGGTTCGGTGACACCGCACCGGATTCGAGCTTGGTCATGTCGAGCAGATTGATGATGAAGCGATTGAGTCTCTCCAACTCTTCGATGATGGTCGTCAACAGATCGGATTTTTCCGCGTCGCCAAGCTTGCCGCCGATCTCGCGCAGCGCACTGGCGGCTCCGAGTACCGCCGCGAGTGGTGTCTTGAGGTCATGCGAGATCGAGGTGAGCAGCGCGGACCGCAGCCGCTCGGTTTCGGCGGCCCGCTCGAGACACCCCATTTGCTCGACCAACCGTACGCGCTCGATGGCGAGAGCCCCCTGATCACGCACAGCGTCGAGCAGCCGCCGGTGTTCAGGAGTCAGCAGCGGACCGGGCTTATCGCTGTCAATCCCCATCACGCCAATGGCCCCGCGTCCGGTGCGCATGGGCAGAAACAGGCGCTTGGCGCCAGGCAGCGTGTCGGAGCCGCGGCCGGCCGCGCGATCGTTCTCCCATGCCCACTTCGCCGCTGCTACGTCCGCGTCATCGAGAGTGTCTTCAGGCGGATATCCAGCTTTCACCGCAATCGAGCCATCCTCGGGCAACAACAGGACGACCCGCACCTTGAGCAACAGAGCAGCTTGATAAGCAGTTGCCCAGAGAACGTCGTCCTGGGTGCCGGCACCCGCAAGCTTCCGGCTGAACGAGTAAAGCGCCTCTGTCACGCGGGCGCGATCCATCGCGGCAGCGGCTTGAGTACGACCGCGCGCCGCAACACTCGAAACTATAATGGCGACCAGCACGAAAAAGCCGAACGCGACGACGTTGGCCGGGTCGGAAATCGTCAATGTATAGGTCGGCGGGAGGAAGAAAAAGTTGTACGCGACCGCAGCCGTTATGCTGGCCAGCAGCGACGGCAACAAACCGAATCGAACCGCTATTGCAACGATAGCAGTGAGGAAGACAAGATCGACGTTGCCGACGCTGACCCAGTTCTGGATGAGTTCACTAAATCCGAGTGCCGAGGCCACCGCGATGAGCGCGGCTACGTACGGCCAAGGTTCAAATGTTGCGTCCGGCGCAGCAGGACGCACGGATTGTTTTGGAATGGGCTCGCCGGCAATCGTATCGCCGGCGATAACATGGACGCTGATATTGCCGGAACGGCGGACCAAGTCATGCACGACCGAGCCATGCAACAATTCAAACCAGGGTGTCCGCGACGACTTGCCGATGACGATTTGAGTTACATTGTTGGCCTGGGCGTAGCGAATTACATCATCCGCAATGCTGCGGTCGCCGGCCGGCAGTGTGACGGCTTCGCCACCGAGCGTCTCGGCGAGCCGCAGGGTATCGGCAATACGGTCGCGCTCCTCCTCGGACAGCTGTAGAGCGCGGCGGCCCTCGATGTAGAGAACCGTCCATGGGCCGTGCAGGCGGTCAGCTAACCGTTTGGCATAGCGCACCAGGCCGGCGCAGCGCGGATCCTCACTAGTGCAAACGAGAATGCGCTCGCCCGCCGCCCACGGACCCTGGATGGCGCGCGACTGCATCTCCGTCAGCAGTTGCTCGTCGACGCGCTCGGCGGTCCGGCGCAGCGCCAGTTCCCGAAGAGCGGTCAGATTAGCGGGTGAAAAGAAGTGTTGAAGCGCTCGCTCAGCCTGTCTGGGAACGTAGACTTTACCTTCCTTCAAACGCTGGATCAGATCGTCAGGAGTCAGATCGACCAGTTCGACCGCGTCGGCGCGGTCGAATACCGCGTCCGGCACCGTCTCGCGCACGCGTACATGCGTGATTTGCGCGACCACGTCATTGAGACTTTCGATGTGCTGGATGTTGACGGTCGTGTAGACGTCGATGCCGTGGCTCATCAGCTCTTCGACATCGAGATAGCGTTTCGGGTGGCGACTGCCTTCCGCATTCGTATGCGCGAGCTCATCTACCAGCACGATCTGCGGTCGGCGGGCGATAATGGCGTCGAGGTCCATCTCCTCGATGACCATCCCCCTATAATCAACGCGCCGCCGCGGAATAATCTCCAATCCTTCTAGCAGCGCCTCGGTCTCTCGTCGGCCATGAGTCTCGACGATGCCGGCGACTACATCGTATCCATCTTTCTTGCGCGCGCGCGCCTGCTGCAGCATCTCGTAGGTTTTGCCGACGCCTGGCGCGGCGCCAACAAAGATTCGGAACTTGCCGATGCGCCGCTCTTCGCGGCGTGCCGCTTCGAGCAAAGCCTCCGGTGAGGGGCGGTATTCGCTATCGCGTCGTTGCTCCGCCATCGCTGTTTAAATCGCGCCGATGGTCTGTTTTAGAAACGCCTACCCGGCGGACAGGCCGTCGAGCGCGATATTGAGCTGCAAAACGTTGACGCGCGGTTCGCCCAGAATGCGGAGAAAACGCTCCTGGATGTGATCGCTTACCAGCTGGCGCACTTTAGTTTCGGGTAAGTTCCGAGCTTTCGCAACTCGAGGGACTTGAAAGTAGGCGCCCTCGGGTGAGATTTCGGGATCGAGCCCGCTGCCCGAAGTGGTGACCAGGTCGATTGACACCGGCTCAGAGGGGTTTTCTTTTTTGAGGGCGTCAATGTCCGACTGCACGCGGTCGATCAATGCCTTGTTGGACGGCCCGAGATTCGATCCGCCGGAATTGGCGGCGTTGTACGGCGCCGCCACCGTCTTATTTGGGTCATTGGGATCTGGCGCAGTTGTGGCCGACGGGCGGCCATGGAAATACTTATCGCTTTTGAATTCCTGACCGATTAGGGCCGAGCCAACAACTTTGCCGTCACGTTCGATCAGGCTTCCTTCCGCCTGATAGGGCAGAATGACCTTAGCTATCCCTGTCATCGTTAGTGGATAGACTAAACCTGTGATGAGCGTCAGAGCGACGAGGACCACGATCGCTGGGCGGATTTGGCGCAACATAAGAGCTTCTCCTCACGCGAGGTGCAGGGCCGTGACCACAAGGTCGATGGCTTTGATGCCGATGAATGGAATGATCACGCCACCCGCGCCATAGATCCACAGATTGCGCCGGAGCAGAGCGGCTGCACCGATAGGTCGATAGCGCACGCCCTTCAGCGACAATGGAATGAGCGCGACGATGATCAGCGCGTTGAAGATGATTGCTGATAAGATCGCGCTCTCCGGCGTGGCCAGCCGCATAACGTTGAGCGTCTGCAGCTGTGGATAGAAGGCCACGAACATAGCGGGGATGATGGCGAAATACTTGGCGACGTCGTTGGCAATGGAGAACGTGGTCAGGGCGCCACGCGTCATCAGCAGCTGCTTGCCGATCTCCACGATCTCAATCAGCTTGGTCGGATTGGAATCGAGGTCCACCATATTGCCGGCCTCGCGCGCGGCCTGCGTTCCGGTATTCATCGCCACACCGACGTCGGCCTGCGCCAAGGCTGGGGCGTCATTGGTGCCGTCGCCGCACATGGCAACGAGCTTGCCCTTGGCTTGCTCATCGCGAATCAGACGCAGCTTGTCCTCAGGCGTGGCTTGGGCGAGAAAATCATCGACGCCGGCTTCGGCCGCGATGGCCGCGGCGGTCATTGGGTTGTCGCCGGTAATCATGATTGTCCGGATGCCCATCCGGCGTAACTCTGCGAAGCGCTCGCGGATGCCGCCTTTCACGATGTCCTTAAGATGAATGACGCCGAGCAACTGATTGTCCTTGGCGACCGCTAGCGGCGTGCCGCCCGATTTTGCAATGGCGTCAGCGATCGCATTGACCTCGCGCACGGTCTCGGCGCTCAGAGTAGGACGGAGCGCCTGGACAGCGCCCCCGCCGCCCACAACTGTTGGGGACGTGTTGAGATAATTCAGGATCGCATCGACTGCGCCTTTGCGTACCCAGGAGGAGCCGACCTCCACACCGCTCATGCGTGTTTGCGCGCTGAACGGGATGAAATTGACATGCATTTCGGCCAGCTCGCGCCCGCGAATTCCGTACTTTTCCTTCGCCAGGACCACAATCGAACGCCCTTCGGGCGTTTCATCGGCGAGCGAAGCCAGTTGGGCAGCGTCGGCGAGTTCCTGTTCGCTGACGCCGCGTACTGGTTTGAATTCGGTCGCCTGCCGATTGCCCAAGGTGATCGTGCCAGTCTTGTCGAGCAAAAGAGTATCGACGTCGCCAGCGGCTTCGACCGCCCGGCCGGACATGGCCAGCACGTTGAACCGCACCAGCCGATCCATGCCGGCAATGCCGATCGCCGAGAGCAGCGCGCCGATGGTGGTGGGAATGAGCGTGACGAATAGCGCGACAAGGATCACGACCGAAATCGCGCTGCCGGCGTAGTGCACGTAGCTCGGGATCGTCGCGGTGGCAAACACGAAGATGATCGTCAAGCCGATGAGGAGGATGTTGAGCGCAATCTCATTAGGCGTCTTTTGCCGTTCGGCGCCTTCGACTAGGCGGATCATGCGATCGAGAAAGGTCGAGCCGGGCGCGGCGGTGATGCGCACGCGGATCCAATCCGACAGCACCTGTGTGCCGCCGGTCACCGCCGAGCGGTCGCCGCCGGACTCGCGAATGACCGGAGCCGATTCGCCGGTAATTGCCGCCTCGTTGACCGAGGCCATGCCCTCAATCACCTCGCCGTCGGACGGGATAGTATCGCCGGCTTCCACTAGAACGATGTCGCCGACTTTCAGCTGCGTCGAGGGAATCAGCCGATAATTCTGTGAGTCGCTCGGATCGCTAATCAGCTTCGCCTGCGTCTCGGTGCGTTGGCGGCGCAGCGAGTCAGCCTGCGCCTTCCCGCGGCCCTCGGCGACGGCTTCGGCGAAGTTCGCAAACAAGACCGTGAACCACAGCCATAAAATGATCTGGAACTCGAAGCCGACATGCTCTCCGCCAGTGACAAGATCTCGGATCAAGATCACCGTGGTCAGAGCGGTGACGCTTTCTAGGACGAACATCACGGGATTCTTCATCAGCGTACGCGGATCAAGCTTGCCAAAGGCCGAGCCTATCGCCGGCATGACGATTCTTGGATCAAAGAGCGCCGATACGGGCATGCGCTTGCGCAGGGTTGAGGTTTCCATAGCGGATGCTCCGATTAGTTTGTCGCCGAGAAGAGGGTGCCGGCGTTGATCGACAGCTGCTCGACGATTGGGCCGAGCGCTAGCGCTGGGAAGAATGTGAGACCCCCCACAATGACAATTACCCCGACAACCAGCCCGACGAACAAGCCGCCGGTCGTCGGAAATGTGCCTGCCGAAGCCGGCACCGACTTCTTCGCAGCCAACGAAGCGGCAATCGCCATGGTTGGAATGATCATCCAAAACCGGCCGACAAACATCGCGACCGCGCCGGTGACATTGTAGAAGAGCGTGTTTCCACCCAGTCCGGCAAAGGCCGACCCGTTGTTGCCGGTCTGCGAGGTATAGGCGTAAAGCACTTCCGTGAAGCCGTGGGGTCCGGGATTATTCATGGCGGAGACCGCAGAGGGCACGAGCATGGCCACCGCGGTCCAGCCAAGATACATCAGCGGTAGGATCAAAATGGCCAGCATCGCCATTTTTACTTCTTTTGCTTCTATCTTCTTGCCGACATATTCGGGGGTACGGCCCACCATGAGACCGGCGACGAAGATCGCAATAATGACGAACAGCAGCATTCCATACATGCCAGCGCCAACCCCGCCGACGATGATCTCGCCGAGCTGGATATTGATGAGCGGAACCATGCCGCCAATCGCGGTGAACGAATCGTGCATGGCGTTGACGGCGCCGCACGAGGCCGCCGTGGTGATCACCGCGAACAACGCTGAGGCAACAATACCAAAGCGGACCTCCTTGCCCTCCATGTTGCCGCCGGTGAGTCCAAGCGCATTAAGGGCATCGTTGCCGTGCGCCTCGGCCGCATAGGCGGTGATAGCGCCGGCGATGAAGAGCACGCCCATGACGGCTAGGACGGCCCAACCCTGGCGCTGATTGCCGACCATACGGCCAAATACGTTGGTAAGTGCCGCGCCGAGAGCAAAAATCGAGATCATCTGAATGAAGTTCGACAACGCCGTCGGATTCTCGAACGGATGGGCGGCGTTTGCATTGAAAAAGCCACCGCCGTTGGTGCCCAACATCTTGATCGCGATTTGAGAAGCGACAGGTCCAACGGCGATTGTCTGCTTGGCCCCTTCGAGCGTGGTAGCGTCCACATAAGGGCCGAGTGTTTGCGGGATGCCCTGCCAAATTAGGAACAAGGTATAGGGCACGCAGATAGGAATGAGCACGTAGAGTGTAACGCGCGTAATATCGACCCAGAAATTGCCGACCGTGCGTACTGAATGACGCGCAAAGCCGCGGATAAGCGCGACCGCAAGCACGATGCCGGTTGCCGCCGAAAGGAAGTTCTGGTGAGTCAGGCCGAGCATCTGCACGAGATACGAAAGGGTGCTCTCACCGCCGTAGTTCTGCCAGTTGGTGTTGGTGATGAAGCTCACGGCGGTATTGAACGACAGGTCCGGCGCGACCGCCGACTGTTCTGCCGGGTTGAACGGCAACCGGCCTTGCGCGCGCATCAAGACATACAGGATCAGGAAACCGCCGACGTGAAACAACAGCATAGAGATTGTGTAGGTCACAGCATGCTGTTCGCCCCGCTCGTTGACACCAGCGATCTTATAGACTGCAACCTCAACTGGCCGCAGGATCGGTGACAAGAACGTATGCTCGCCGGAGAAGATGCGCGTCATGTACGCGCCGAGCACCGGCGTGATGGCCACGATGATCGCGCAATAGAGCAGTATCTGGATCCAGCCGATGGCGGTCATGGTTGTGGTCCCTTCAGAACCGCTCGGGCTTGAGCAGCGCGTAGGTGAGGTAAACGAGCAACCCCACAGTGACGAGGCCGGCGAGCGAATAATCAAAAATCATGTTGCTGACCTCCCCTAAAGCCGATCGCAGGCATAGACGTAGGCCATCGACAACGCGAAGAAGACGAAGCCGATCGCCAGCATGGCGGCGTCCATCATGGGAGTACTCCGAATGCCAACTCGCTAGGCTTAGTAAGGTGTCTTTCAGGCACAACACGGCATTGACGTAGGTCAACCGCGCGGCGGTGCCGGCGGTTAGCTACGTCGCAAATTTCCCATAGGAATTCGAGAGAGTCCCAAGCCAAAACGTATAGGAATTTTATAAAAATCACCAGCACGAGTCGGGAGAGCGTTCCGAGAGCTTGACCCTAATACCACGCGCTGCCTGATAGCGCCGGAACCCGGGTAACGATCTGTTGCGGCCGTCGCTTTTTAGAACCGTTGAGACAAACCCGTGTAAACCTGGACTACTGGGGTTGCACTAGTGAGACCGAAATTTGCGCCAAAGTCGATTTGCGTATTGGGGAGGAAAACCCATGCTACCGCCGTGTCAAAGCTCATGAGGGTTGCCCTTGCCGTAGGGTCGGCATTGTAGTCTGACCAAAGTTCGGCATAGACAGTGACATTCTTGATCACCTCTCGGCTGAGATTCACATCAAACACGTAGTTTCCATGGTAGCCATTATTGAGATTGTCCCTGAGCACGTCGATTTCGGGTACCAACAAGAGCGTAAAGCTATTGGGCAAGCTAAATGCAATCGGCCCAATTAAACCGCCTTCGACCGCGCCGTTGCCGATGCCAATCGGTGCCGACGGGGCTTTGACATAGGGTATTATCGCCGCAGCGGTGTCACCGCCATCGTTTCCCCACAGGTTCACTTTCGAGCGCACGTAGGTGTCGCCGATGCCCCACAGCGTGCTCGATGGTCCGCCCGCATTATCGTAGGTGTGCACGCCGGCGAAGGGCACGTTGACCTCCAAATCGGCATTATTGGTCACGCCTACTTTGAAGGTCGGGTTCGGCGCAAGCAGTGTGTCGATGTGTGTCGATCCGGAGACTTGGTGCGTGAAATTGACCAGATCGGTTTCGTATTGGAAGTGGCCGGCGTCAACGGTATAGGGCACATTTGATTTGGTCGGGCGATCGGTGTTGAAACTGCGCATCTGATCGGGCGGTACCGGGTTCAAAAGCCAGTATTGATTCTTGTCAGGTTTCGCTTTGCTCGCGCTCGCCTTCCGAGCCTTTTTGATGACGGGCTTGTTATTGACGACCGGTTGGTCAGCAGGCTCGGCGAGCGCGGTGCCCGACAAGCTGCTGGCGACGCACAACGCAATCGCAGGCGCGATCCACGAAATAGCGCGCATGACTCCCCCCGTTTGTTCCACGATAAGAGCACTCGCCGGGCACATGCAAGCGAAACCGGCGTTCTTGCATCGCCTTTTTGCGGCTCGTTGCCGGCGGGATACGCTATGGCGCTCTTATAGGAATTTCATAAAGATTTGGATCAAAGCCGACGGCAGACAAACTCTTAGGCCGATCCGGTGCCGGGTGTTTTTCGAGCGAGTGCCCTTAACGCGTCATTTCACTAAATGGGTCGCGCCGTCGCTGTTGGCAATATGAAACATTTGAGCCAGGTGTGCCGCACCTTCGCTCTTGGCAATGGCGCCAATAGCCAAAACGGCCAAGACCGTCATGAGAGCCGAAAAGGCCGATTGCGTTTCGCTACTCTTGAAGAGGACCCTCATGTTCGTCCTCGCGAAGAAATGGGCGGATTGCTCTGCGTGATGATGTGAAACACAGGCCATATGAATTCCAGATCAAATGTTCCTGACCAGCAAAAGGACGGAATAAAGATACCCCTGCGACTCGCATGCCCAATTTATAACTTTTGGGCATCGGTCCCTCTCGCTTCTTTATGGCGACCGCCACAGTTATGGACGTGTAGCTGAACGCTGCCCGCCTCGGAGGGCGTCCATGCGTATTTCGCAAACGGCAAAAATTGATCGTTTGGATGATCAATTGCAAGCCGCTGATGCGGCGGCGGGACACCTCTTCCTGCGAGTGATGGAAAGTGCGGGCGAACGGCTATCAACAATCCGCCGGATGGGCAAAACTGGTCAGATCGACCGATTGCTTGAGGCAGGCGCATGCACCGACGCCGCGCTCGCGCTCCTGAATATTGAGCTGCCGGACTGGAAGATCCGGCGCCTTGTGCTTGAGAACGGCGAGTGGCTTTGCTCGCTGTCGCGCCGGCCATGCGTCCCGATCGAGTTCGACGAGACGGCTGAGGCTCGCCACGCCGTGCTCTGGCTGGCTCTGTTGAGGGCCCTGCTTGAAGCACGCCGGCTAAATGCGACTGAGCTGATTTCCGTGCCCGCCGACGCTCCGCTTGGTCCGAGCACGCGTTTCTGCTGCGACAATTTCGGCTGATAGGCTGTCGGACCTCCCGAAGTCCTTTATGCCGCGCTTATGAGCAGGAGATGTTCTTCCTCTCGAATTCCTATGCGGTTGAGAGCACATTTCGGCAAGCGTAAACGGACCTTGGGAAAGACCCGATGAGTGTCATTCCTGCCGATCAGCCCGTTCCAAGAACGACGACCAGCGCAGCCGAGCCTCTAGGGTTTTGGCGGCGTCTGGCGCGGGCGGTTGACGAGTACTTCGCCAAGCGGAGCATGCGAGCGGTTCCGGCAACCACATTGCGCCGCTCCCGCCGCGACTTAGCGCGATGCCGGATGCTGATGCAAAGACCAAGCGAAACTGCTCCAGCCGCGCCCATCGTGCCCGGAACGCGAAGCTCGCCATGAAAGGCCAAGCAGCACACTTTCGCCCCGTTCTGCTCGCTCAGCCGTCGGGGCAAAGCGCTTGTGCGATCATAGGCAGCGAGATTGCGGGCATCGAAAAAAATAATCCCCTGGCGGCTGACACCTCGACCAAATTTCCCGGGCGGCCCGATTCGGACGTGCTTAGCAACTCGATCCCGCTGTTCTTCATCGCACAGAACAAAGTCGGCCTTTGGATCGCGCGTGAGGCCGAAGGACGCACGGGTGGCATTTTTCTGTTCAAGAGATCGGCTTTGCGATTCGCGAAGATAAGCAGCGGCGCGAGCGGGTGTGCGACTATGTTCCTTGCTAAGCGTTTAGAGCTTGACGTCGAGAACGATGGTAGTCGGTTGGTCGTATGGATCGGAGCGGTGCTCAAGCTGCTTACTCGCTACGTGCCCGAATATCCGCCTCCAGTCCTCATATTGGACAGACGACCCAAATCAAAATGGCTTTGAGGCCAATCCCGCGGTCAGAAGCGCTACCTCGTACGCCTTTCTTTGTACACCGCACACCGTTTCACGTCGCCGTCGCTCCATTCGGCACATTTGTTAATTGTCGCGCCTTAGCAACACGGACGATTGAAGCCCTTGCGTCCGGATTTTCTCGCATGAACTGCTCAAAATCTGACCGGCCCAGGACTAAGAGTTGGCAATACGTCATTGCAATCACGTCCGCCTGCCGGGCGCGGCCTGAGAGTAAGGCCATTTCTCCGAAGAAGGCACCGGAGCCGATCTGAATGCGGCGATCAGGCAGAACCACTTCGACGGTACCTGACGCAATGAAGTAGACGCCATCGCCGGGGTCGCCTTTGCGTATAATGCGCTCATTCGGGATGGTGAAGCGCGGCCGCAGCAATCCGCAAACAATTTCGAGCTCACGGTCGTCGAGACTAGCCAGCAGGTCGAGATGCCTTACGAGTTTGTGTGTATCAAGCCCGATATCGAAATGTGGACGTCGAACAAGAGATACCGCACCAAGCGTGTTGCGCTTCAAATCGTCGTATAGCTCGCGCGAAATCAGACCCTCGTCAAAAAGGCTCTGATAACGGTTTATCTCGTGATGCAGCGTGGATTGCGTCAGAAAACGGACCTCCAGTTCGGTGAGGTAATCGGGATACTGTTGACGGAGCGCATTCAGCGCTTTTTCGATGGCTTGTCGGCGACGGGAAACGGTCTCATGCGTCGTGGCGGCGATTTGTTTGCCGAAGAGATTGGTGATCTGCAAAGAGTTAAATACAGCCAGGCGCGCGAGCGCGATACGCATCACGAGTAGGATCTCCAACCTCTCGGAAAGACGCTCGGCGAGCGGCTGCACGATACCCAGTCGCGAATAAAGGAAAAGCGCCGTCCGGAAACCAAGCGGATGATCGAGGGTGGCATCGCTTGCCCGTTCATAGCCCGGGAGCCCTTCGGTTCGTGCCGCCTCGGCTAGTTTTTCGGCGTTGCCTAATATCGTGTGTGCAGCTCCGGGCGAGACAACGCCGTCCCTTACCATATCAATGATTGATACACGCTCTTGGTTCGCGAGAGAGGCAAGTGCAATCGCTAGTTGGTCTGCTTCGGTCAGGTTGCGAACCGCCGCATCCTTATTGGCTTGTGCACCGTCCAGCTTTGCTTGGTACGGCGCGATGACACGATCGACCGCCGTTTGCGAGAGCCCGTGCGTGTGTGCGATCTCGCGGGCGGCATCGCGTGCTTCGGCGAAGGATAGCGCCTGGACGTAGTCACGTAGTGCCTCGTCCCTGGTGGAGAGGCGGTCGAGCCGCAGTAGGCGAATGACCAGACGCAAGGTGACTCCATTGACAAACAGCGTGAAAAGCACAAACCCGGTCGCCAATACGGCAACGAAGCGCTGGATGCTCGGTGGAAGGGCCGAGTGCTCTGTAACGGCCAGTGCCAGTACCAGAGTCAGCGCGCCTCGCAGACCACCCCAAATGATCGCGAGCTTGTAGTTGAGGTCGATGCGTTGGGTGAGACCGAGGCTTTCGAGCGGCGGCAGCAGCCCGAACAGGGCGAACGCTCTGGCCGCGAATGCGGCCGCAATGAGCACGCCCAGCAGAAGGACGTCATGCCATCCGACGTCCGCCAACAAGCGCGGAACGAGAATGGAGGCCAATACAAAGATCAATGAGCGCGCCCAGAAAGCGATTTGCTCCCAAAACTCTGAGAGGAAAGTCCAGTTCTCCGGGCTGATGCGTGCAGGTCCGAGAGCGCTTAACGTCAGGCCTGCCGTTAGCACGGCGACCACGCCAGACACATGCAATAGGTGTTCGGCTGCAACGAAGGAAAAATAAGCGAACGCCATGGTAAGTGTTGCTTCCGCCAAACGGTCGCCCGAAACTTGGTGGATAGACCAGAGCAAGAAGCGGCCGGCGAGATAGCCAAAAGCACCGCCACCGGCGAACAGCAGAATGAATTCGCCCAGACCCGCAATTGCGCTTGGTTGCTGGCCAGCCTCGATAAACCCTAGCAGCAGAATGAACAGCGCAAGGGCCGCTGCATCATTCAACAGAGCCTCGCCCTCGACCAGCCAACTCAATCGCCGCGGAGCTCCGACCTCACGAAAGACCGCGATAACCGCGGCCGGATCAGTGGTAGCCACGATGGACCCTAGCAGCAAGCAAACGACCAGCGGCACTTGTGCAAATGGCCATAATGCCAAACCGATTGCTGCAGCGGTAATGAGGGTTGCAACGACCGCGAGGATAAGGATAGGCGCAGCGTCTTCGATCGTCCGTTTGACGTCGGTGGCCACTCCCGCCTCGAAAACGAGCAGGGGCAGAAATACGTAAATGAATATAGAGGAGTTAAAGGGCAATTTGGCAAAGAGGTCCGCTGCGACGTCAATCGGGCCTGGAAGACCCATTTGAGCGGTGATTGCGGGCAATGCTCCGATGCCAATACCAATAGCAGCAAGTAGAACAGATTGCGGCAGCTTGAGCCGGGCCGCGAGCAGCTGGCTTATGGCCACGATGACCAACAGACCCGCGAGCATTAGGAGCACAAGCGCGGTATCGAACATATCTTCAATGCTCTTTAGATGGTCGCCGAACGAGCAGCTTCTCTTGCTAGATTTTAGCGAGAGAGCTGGGTACGAACTAGCGTAATCGGGCCGAGCTGAAAGCTTCCTATGGCAGCTGATCACTTAATGAAAGCTGCTATGGCAGCTATGAACACGTTCATTCGGCATGTGAGGATCCGGCTTCCACACCCATTACCCAAAGCTGCCAAGAGGAATACGAATGTACGAAAAGGAAGCCGAACCTCTCTCGTTGTTACACCCGCCGCTCTTCGTCATCGTTCAGAACAGCGGAGGAAACTGGGTCATTCAGGACCTGAGCGGAATGTGTGGAGGCTTGTTTGTCGATCGCAAGGCGGGCGCTCCATTCGCGCGCGGAGAACGGTTATCAGCCGCACACCGTGGTCTTGGTTTCTGGCAATCTCGAACTCGACACGAGCGACGATCGCCGGTGCGGCCGGCATGTTTATCGCGGCTGGAGCAGCTTTCCAAGCTGCTGGAGCAGCTCGCCGTAGCGCGCGAAGTTGCCGGACGCATATTCCCGTTGCATCTCGCCGAACAGTACGCGCGCACGCTCCAGCATTTCGTTGCCCGTACCCATACCGGGCGCGCCGGCAGCGATGGATGTCGGCGCTGACACACCGACGAGAAGGCGCTCGGCGTCCGTGAGCGTGCTGGCCCACTCGATCTTGCGGTCATCCGGCAACAGCTGCCCCAACACCACGCGGGCGAGCATCGGGATCTTGGTCTGCTCCGCCTCGATATAGACCGGCTCGATGGTGATAATCTGGTTGTCCACGAGCGGCAGCACGATGAGATTGCCGCGAATGACTTGCGAGCCATGCTGATCCCAAAGCGTCAGGTTTCCGGAGAACCGGCTGTCAGAGCTAATCCGTGATTCCACCTGCGCCGGGCCGTCGATGAAGGTTCCTTTCGGGAAGCGGAAGGCGACCATCTTCCCGTAGTTCTCGCCATCGGAGAGACCCGCGAGCCAACCCGCCATCTGGTTCTTGCCGGCGACCGACAACGGTAACATGAGCAGAAACTCCGGCTTCTCGGAACCGGGAAGCTGC
This sequence comes from uncultured Alphaproteobacteria bacterium, assembly GCA_963791955.1. GTDB lineage: Bacteria > Pseudomonadota > Alphaproteobacteria > Rhizobiales > Xanthobacteraceae > BOG-931. The sequence continues at coordinate 25,190 of CAWBUO010000005.1, read as the reverse complement.
GCCGTCACGTAATAGGGCAGCATCGCGATCTCGCTGCTTCGATAGAGCTCGTGCGGGACCTCCCAGCGATCTTCGCGATTGTAAAAGGTAGTCGGATTGGTCATGTGGTAGGTGCCGTACATCTCGGCCTGCACGGTGAAGATATCCTCCGGATAGCGGATATGCCGGCGCAGATTCTCGGGCATCTCGCGCTCGTCCTTGAAAAGTTCGGGCAACACTTGCCGATAGGCATTGATGATCGGATCGTGCCGGTCGAAGACGTAAAACGTCACCGAGCCGTTATAAGCGTCGATCACCGCCTTGACGGAATTGCGCAGGTAGTTGTAGCCGCGGAACGCCGAAAGCGATCCTTGATAGGCTTCGCTGTAAGGATAATTTTCAGAAGTCGTATAGGCATCGAGGATGTAAGAATAATGGTCCGCATCGGCGACGATGTAAGGATCGTGATCAAAGCTCAGGAACGGGGCGAGCGTCCGGGCTCGCTCGACGATATTCCGGCGCAGCATCACCCGGCTCTCAGGCGTGAAATACCCCGAGATGAAAAGCCGTGGACCGTCGAATTCGCGAGCGATGACCAGCTTACGCCAATCGTTAGAGAGCAGGATTCCGCCAGTTCCCTGGTACACAATATCGGCGTTGGCTTGGCCTTGCGGGAAATCGAATTCCTTCTCGGTCGTTTGCACATAGACCCGGTCGTCGGTGAGTTCGCCGAAATAAATCTGGCCGCGGGTGACAGATAGGTCTTTCTTGGCCACGACTGGAATATCGTGCGCCCAGAGAACAGGATTGCCTCTGGTGTCGATTTCATTCACCGGAACCGCGACGACGCCGTAGCCGTGGGTGTATTTGAGCGCGAGATTGACCCAGACCTGGGCCGGCGCCGGAAGCCGCGTAACGTCGAGCTCCCGCGCGGTGATGATGACCTGCCGCTCGGCGCCGTCGATCAGATAGCGATCGATATCGACCCCGCTAAACGTGTAATAGGGCCGCAGGCCCTGGATTTGCTGGAGTTGCGGTTCGAGCGCGCGCCAATCCCAGATGCGGGCGTCCTGCAGCGTCGCGGAGTTTTTTGTCAGGTCGGCAGCTGTTAACGGCGTTGCGGAGACTGCAAATTCCCGCTCCGCGACCGAGGGGCCCTCAAGGTTGTATGCTTGGCGGGTGCCGACAATGCTCCTGAGCAGATACGGCAGTTCCAGCGTGATCTGGTTCGGCCCTACGTAAAAATCCTCGATGCCGGTGGGAACCACGTATGCTCCCACGAGCAGCACCGCCAGCGCCACGAGCGGCGTGAGCCAATGCAACTGACGCATCAATAACCAGTTGCGAACGCGCGGACTGGCCGCCGCCAGCCCCAGGATCAGCGCGGCCGCGAACCAACATGCAACGGTGACGTCGTATCCGGGCAACCAGAACTTGACGTCGGCGTAGGATGCGCCGGCTACGACCTTTGAATGTCCGCCCACAACGAGGTGATACCGGGCCAAGAACCGGCTGGCACCGAAGGCGATGCACAAGAGGGCGCCGACGAGCAAGCCTTGCCGCAGCCAGCTCACCCAGACCGCCCGGCTCGGATTTAAAACAGCGACGCTCTGGTGCGGATAAGAGGCACCGAATGGATTGGGCCGATAGGCAAACGCATCCGTTCCGCTGCGCGCCACCATTCCAATCGCGGCCCAGAGCGCGATCACGACGCAAAGAGTGCCGATGGTAATTTCGACAATGTCGTCGTAGAGGGGCAATGCCAATAAGTAGAAAGAAAGCTCCTTGCCGAACACCGGATCGACCACGCCCGCCGGTGTCGCGCCGAGGAACCGCATGAGCGGAATCCACAACGACGTAGCCAGAAATCCAGCCATGGCGGCAAGCACGAATCCCGCAATCCAGGGCGCGCTTGCCGGAACAATCGCATATGGCCGGAACAGTACGCGCAGGTTGGCGCCCACGAACAGGCCGATCAAAAGCGAGACTACTAAGAAAATGGCCGCGCGATATTCAAGGGAAAGCCAATAGCGATGGCTTTGTCCCAGTTCGGCAAACCAGTAGTTCTCAAGCGAGATGCCGAGCGCCGCTTCACAGATAGCGATCCCGACGACGGCCACCAAAATGTACGCGGCATCGCGGTAGAGCCGGTGCGCAAACGCAATGTGGTCGCCGCGTGCCCCTTGCATCAGGCTGAGGGCCAAGGGTGCCGCTGCCAACGCGAGCACAAACAGGTAGATGACCTCGAACATCGATCTTCCTCCCAGTCGTGCCGATCAAAAGTTATTCCCCACCTCGCCTTCGCAAAAAGGCGCTATTTTTTGTCTCAAATCTTTGTCTCAAAATCCGGCTTTTTCGCCTACAGAACGATCCAATAACATCATTAATCGCGTCAGAACTGTTTGATGCAGATCAACGCCTGACACGCAATGCGGTGGCGATGCGTACGTTAAGCGGAGTCCGCTGCAGAACGTCCTGCAAGGCTGCAGTAGGAAAGGTCGAGTTATGGCAACCTCTAAGACGATCGCGGCCCTGCTTGGTCCCACTCTCATTGCAAGCGCTGCGTCGATTTTTCTCGACCTTGATGCTTCGGTGGCTGAGAGTGATCGCGCGCTCCCGCCTGCGAAAGAGGGGTGCTTGTGACAATCTTTCAGCCGGCTACACCGCATTCTGATTCAATCAAACGCCCCGATTGCCCGAAGTGCAGAACAACAATGCGACTTTTCGGCATAGAGGCTGAGCGCCCCGGCTATGAATTGCGCTCTTTCGAATGCCCCAAGTGCAATCATATTGAAATTGCAATCGGCAGAGCCCCATAGACCGTGGCGGTCAAGGATTCCGGGTATTAGTCGCTAGGTGCTGGCCCGGTTCGAATTCGGGAGTCTCCGGTTTGGGAAAAACCCAGAGCAAATGACGCGGATTGGGCTCGGCGGCAGTGTGTCTGTAATTGGGCCCAAAACCGAAGTGCCGCAGGGTCAATTTTGAGTCTGCTCTCGGGGTGCGAGTTGACTAAGAGAGGACATCGCAGCAGTGAAGCGGTTGATCCAAAGCGTCACTTGCCCACCTGACCCGTAGCGAAAGCGCACAACTAACTTTCCGCAAGGACACCACTTTAGATCCGCAAAGCGAAAATTTCTTTCGGCTCGCGCACTCCGCGAAGTAAGTGCGCACCGAGTGGCTCAAGCTGACTTCTGTTGCTGGTCGCCGAGGCGAGATCAGCGGAGAGGAGAACCCTGCGGTTCAGCGGCTCGCACAAGGTCTCGATCCGCGCTACCTCGTTGACCGCCGGTCCTATAACTGTGAAGTCGAGGCGATCCACTGCGCCAACGTTGCCATAGAGAACCTCGCCGAGATGCAGCGCGAGATCAACTGCGGCAATCGGCTTTCCCGTCCGCGCTCGATCCGCGTTAAGTCGGTCGAGGCCGCGCATCGCTTCTGCGGCGGCCGCGAGCGCGTGGTCACAGGTCTCATCGCGTGTCGCGGTAACGAAAGCAAAGCTTGCGAGCATTCCATCGCCGAGGAACTTCAACACCTCACCGCCGTGTGGGCGCAGCGCGGCTGTCAGTGTCTCGAATATATCGTCGAGCATTTCGACGAGAACCGGCCCGGGCGTTGCGTCGGCTATTGGAGTGAAGCCTCGGATATCCGCGTACCATAGGACTGCCTTGATACTCTCGACCGAACCGCGTTCGACCAAACCTTCATGAACACGACGGCCAACGTCGCGGCCGAGATACGCTGCAAGCAAACCAGCGGCAATCGTGTGCTCGGCATCCGATACGATCGCAAGCGATACTGCCGGCAATACCGCTTCGATCAACCGGAGATCGTCGTCGCCAAAGCCTTCGGGGTGATCGGTCGCAAAGGAGAAGCCAATACCGCTGTCAGGGAATGCCTCCGTCACCATTCCAACTCGAATCAGTTCCGCGAAGTAGTCGGTCGCGCCGGCGATCGCCAACTCCTCGAGAATTGGGAAATCTCGCTGCGCACCGCGACCGGCAAGTCGGCGCCGCAAGCGCAGCGGCGAATCTCGTGCCCCGGCGGCATTGAGCAGATAGAAAAAGGGGCTATCTTGCAGGTCTTGATCATATTCTTCGCCACGCTCGCGTCGCGACGGATCCACCAAATTCCGACCGCGGCGCCAAGTGTAGGTGTAGCCGCCCCATTGCGGGTGCAACGTCCGCATCCCAACGAAGGCCCGCAAAAGCGGCACACCGGCAGCAGCAAGCCGTTGACAGAAATCCTCGAACAGCGTCGCCGCAGGCGCTCTGCGCAGCCCTTCACGTACTGCCCAAAGGTGCAATTCATTGATCCGCGCTTCGGTGATCGCCGAGGGCGCGGTTGCGGCCGATGATTGAGTGCGCATTCAGAGGTCCCGCTACACCTGTCTTCTATACTTCATTCCGGTATGCGAGGCAGGGGCGCCGCCTACTGCCAAAGACGCGCCATGGCTACATCCAGGGCGGTATCGACGCTTGGAAGAAGACCTTGGGCCCTCTGGGGAACTGAGTTTGATTTGGTCCGGGATGAGGCAGGATCGGTGTTACAGCAGCGACCAGGGCAGCGAGCGAACGGTTGTGGCGGTGGCCAGACGGTTTCTTGGCCGTAGGTCCAAGCGGGCAGCGATGTCGGCGCGATGAGTGAGGGTACATTCCCATTCGCGGGTCAAGCCTGATACGTGATCGGACAGTTCTCGCCTTCACGATGCGCCCGTTTGTCTTTGCAGCCGAGAATATGTCGTCCAATCGTGCGCACGTTTCGGTCCCGTCCGAACGTGTCCATAAGTTCGGCGAGAGTTACTGTGGCCTGCGAACCACACCGCTGACATCCAAATGTCAGCGATTTAGCAGGACAACGATCAAGGCGATGCCTCCTCATCAATCTCCGGCCAGGGTCCTCGTTTTGGCAGGCTGGCGATTGCAGTTGCCAATGCAAGCGCAACATGCCGGCGCAACGGCCCTCGCAGATCGCGGCTTTGCCAACGAGTTGGCTGTGGTTTCGCCTTGGGATAAATGCCCAATCTGCGCATGGTGGACCGACGTTCTGACCGATCCGCGCACGTCACTGCCCGCAGCGAAGCGCCTGTCCGAAAGCACGAGAATGCCAATCGCCAGCGAGAATCGACCATAGCCGGAATTGGACGCCCCCCGATTGCCGCAAGTCCAGCCACTAAGGATTGGGGCGGGCCCCGAGACGCCCACAAGCCTATTCCGGTATCGACAACCGCGTTGGCCGTACATAATTTGATCGTGTGTCTGTAGAGCGTGAGCTACGGGGCCGACTGCGCGCCGAGGAGTTAACTCTTCGCTTCGAACGGTAGTGGGCTCCACCAGGCTATCCGGACTTAGTAGTTACACCAGGTAAGAAAGCAGAAAAGCGGTGTCCTAGGTCGGCAAGCCGCTGGTGATTTTCGGGTTGTTTAACTTCTCGATTTTGAGGACGTCTGGGCCGAAACGCGCCATTCACCTCGAACTCGCGCGGCCGTCACAAAAGAACATCGCCGACGAGATGCAGGAAGAGCGCTCGCGCTGGGTTCTACTTTGAGGCCAGGCCTTCTTCGTCTCTCAAGGCTTCGTCGATAGCGCGGATGGTCGCTTGAACTTCGATCATGTTCTTGCGCCATTGCTCTGTATCTGCTCGCGCAAAGGGCTTAGCTAAAGCGATCGCCAACTCCCGTCTTGAGAGTCCACGAGACGCCCTCGGGCGCTTCTCAGCGCGTCGGTGTGCTCCTTTGCCATACTTATCCCTCGCATTTATAGCCACCGTCGCAAACTATGCTATGAGTTGGTCATGCTCCTCACAACAGCAAAAGAGCTGAAAGACGCGGGCTTCCCCAACATCCAGGATGTCCAACATAGGCAAGGCCGGGAGTTCGTAACTCCCGATGGTCGAGTTTCTGTCTATTCGTTGGGTCAAATCGCCCCTACAGAAGATTGGTATATTCCCACGCTTAATGAACTCATTGAGGCGTGTGAGAAGAAGAACGGCCGTGACCACTTCATCCTTGAGCATTCACAACTCGGATGGTTTGCCACTATTGAGACTCACGAAAAGCAAACCTACAGCGGGTCCTATCAGCCGACTGCCGAAGAGGCAGTAGCTCGCCTCTGGTTCGCATTGAAAACGCATGGCGAGATCGTCTAAGCGTCGATAACCTTCCCCACTTCTTCGGCCCAAACCTCGGCAACCTCGTGCCGATCTTTGAGGAAATTTATTGCTGCGCTGCGCGAGTCCGCCGCTGATGCTGTCGACGGCTGCTTCACCGCACCAACGTAGCTTGCCCACGGGCATAGTATTCCTCCCCTCGGCATCTGTAATCCGGCGTTCATACCTGCACGGAAATTGAGGCGGTTACTGGCCGTGAATTGGACAAGATTTTCTGGGCGGCGCAATGACGTTGCCGCAGGCGCATCGATACCCGGAAAAGAAATAGGCGCGCCCTCGACCAATCTGGGGAATGTCATAGTCCACCGGACATGGTCACATAACCAGTCCGGCTTAGACCAATTGGCTGCGCCGCGGCCGGCGACAAATCGATATGTCTGCCTCGTGCAAAGGGGCCGCGATCGTTAATTCGCACCGTCACACAGCCATTGTGGCAAACACGAATCATCGTGCCGAATGGCAAGGTACGGTGTTCGGCTGTCATCGCAGCACAATTGAGGCGCTCGCCATTTGCGGTACGATGACCACAAAGTCCGTCTCGCCCACCGTAATGCTTGCCACTTCGGCGTGCCCGAGTACGCTCAAGGAACACAACAGTGCCGCAGACAGAAGCGCAAGCCTCCAACCGCCTTCGTCAAACAAAAGCTGTCGCATTAGGACCCATCCGACCGACGATGGAGGTTCGTCCCGATGACGACCAAAACGTGACTGAGTATCTCTTCGCTCTTTGGCAACGACCGCCGCCAGTTCGGACGCGCGATCAATGGCTCTCACTTACGCCACCGCGCCCAGCTGTTCCCCTTGCCCCAAGCGCGCGGATCGAACTTCTCACCGCCGAACCGCCGCATGCACTTGTCGGCGTTGGCGGGATCGGGCCAACGAAGTTTGTGGTGGACTATATCTAGGGCTACGCACACTTCTGGACAGCCGCAATCTTCAATTTCAATAGCGGCAAGCGAGGTGCTTCCGGTCGTGTATCCGGCGAGATCAATCCCAAAGCCGATCACCAAAGGCTTCCTTGGTACTTGAACCGGACTTTCCCGCCCTACCGGTCACGCTTTTCGCGCGAGGCAGAGGAGCTCGGGCCGCCGATAAGTCGTCACTGCGGCCAACAATGCGACCGCCATAGCAGCTGCGCTCATCGGTCCAGCATCTCCGGATCCTACCTCACTGACGGGCGTTCTAAAGGTCGGGATCCAGCCGGCGACCCCAATTATCCACTGCCCTTGACGGGATGCTCGACTCTCCGAGGGTCGATGCATATGACCTTGGCCGAATGCGTCAAATGGCTTGTCTATCTCGTCGAGATAAACGAACCGTATTCCGAATCCCGGTTTGGCTCCGTCATACACGGCTATCTTGCTGGCATTGGTGGACCAAAAGCGGTCTTTGCGCGAAGGGACGAACTCGTCATAGCGTTTAGGGATGCCGTGCCCGTTTCGGAGCTGAGCGATCGCGTTCTCAAGAGAATCCTCAACTCATAGACGGCTAAACGCCGTGTTGATCGACGGACGTTCTCAGCGACAGTAGACGATATGACAAAAAGCGCCGTGCAGATTTCCTCCGTTGACGATGCACCTGCGCAATGCAATCGACCTAGCCCTTTCAAGTATCAGGAGACCGCTGGCAGAACCCACGGCGCCATTTGGGCTTCGCGCTACGCAATGAAACGCTGACGCCGAGGTGGTCAACGCTGAAGCGATAGTCAACCCGATAACTGCTGCCACGATAAGCCGGTTCATTGATTGCCTCCCCGCTTTGCTGGCAAAATTTAAGCCATCGTCCACGCTATATCAAAGCGAGATTAGACTCTAAAGATGTGCGGCCGCTTCACCAATAAGCTAACGTGGGCCGGGGTGGCGTTTGCCTGCTTCTCAAGCTGTCTTGATCTTTCCTTGGCGAGCATCGTCCACGTCACAGCCATTTCTTCAAGTTGCTGCTTACGCGTTGGGTCACGCATGTTGGATGCCATCTGTCGGTATTCCTTCGCGTGCTGCTCGTATTCGGAAACTTTGCGCACGATGATCGTCCCCGCACCAAAAATCCTAAGCCGGGGGGCGCTACCCGGTTCCATAGATCACGGAGGAACCCCGATCGGCTCGTGCTGGCTACGTTTCAACACGGATACCAGGACCTTTGCGGCACAAACCGACATGTCGTTGTGATAAAGCGTCAGCTTCGCAACGCAGCCATCCCGAATTGTCCGCAGCGGTCACTTGAATACAGTTGGCCCTTGCACACAGATGCAATCATTTGCCAGCTCTTAGTGACTGGTTGGTGCGAAATCCTGCGTCACTGTCGACTTCGCCACGCGCGCCTTGCGGGTCGTGGCCGGGGTGTTGCGGCTGCGGCCAACAAAGCGGGGCACGCCGGCGGTCACGACCGCGCCAATGGCCGCGATGTCGCCATGCTTTATGGCGCCGAGCGCAGTCTGCTGCGTGCCGCCGTCGGGCGCGTCGATCAGAACAATATCCGCCGCTTTGTCCGCTGCGAGGTACCCCGAATCGAGGTTGTAGACGCGTGCATTGTTGCCCGTGGCTGCGCAGATAAAACGCTCCGGCGCCATGTCGGTCAGGCTCGCGCAATGGGCGATGGTGTAAAGAAGGCCAAGGGGCATGATGCCAGAGCCGGTTGGCGTGTCGGTGCCCATGATGAAACGATCGAAAGCGCCAAATTGCTCTGCAAGGCGGGCGCACAACAATACGGTTCGCAGGTTGCCGGCGGTACAAACCTGCAACGCCATTCGGCTTTCTCTGATGACCCGCTCAAAATCCGCGTCGGGCATTGCCGTCGGACCGCCGTTAATGTGAAAAGATACGTGCGGCTGCATGGCGAGCAAATGGTCGCCGGTGATCGCAGCCGAGCCCGGAATGGAGGAGCCGCCGGTGTGGCAAGTGGTTATCAAGCCCGCAGCCTTGGCCTCGTGAACAAGCGGCACATAGTCGTATGCGGTCTTGACGGCGCCGAAGCCGGCCTTGGCCAGCGTTACGCCCTTGGCCGCCAACTCCCGGAAATCGGCAGCGGCAAGGCCGGGCTCCAGAATAACCGAGCCCGCAACAACCTTCATGCCGCCCGGGCGGTATTGTGCAAAACAACGTTGTGCCGCAATCGCCAAGGCCTTGACGCCCTCGGGATCGTTCGGGCGGCCGGGAACATGCACCTCTGAGGCTGATATTGCGGTCGTGATGCCGCCGTGGAGGTAGCTTTCCAGGAAGCCAACCGTGCGCTGGCGAGGCGTATAGTCGCCGAAAGTAATGTGCACGTGAGAGTCGATGAGACCGGGGATCGCCGTCATGCCGCCGGCGTCGATGATCACGTCGGCATTTTCGACCTCCGCCGCTGAAGCGGAACCCACACTTATCACACGATCACCGTCGGTAACGATCGTGTCGCCAGCGACGAACGGAGATTGCCAATCCCCCGAAACGATTTGACCGAGGTTGACAATCGCGATCTTCATGAGACGGCCGGTACCAAAGCGTGGCGCGCCAACTCGCTCTGTAAATCATAAGAGGACAGCATCGACTCGACCAGTCCAGCGGCGTTCTTCCAGTCGAAAGTGCGGAAGCTGTGACCGCAGGTGACGAAGCGCGCGCCGGCATAGAACATTTCGTATTGTGTGTGCCGCGAGCCGAATTCGGAACCGATCGCGTCCCAGGCGGCCTTGAGAAACTTTACTTTTTGCTCAGGCCTCATCGATGCCGAGCGCTGCGTCTTGTCGATGATTGCGGCCATCTCCGGATTGCCAAAATCCAGCACGGAGGAGGGCAGCATGATCAGCGCGCCGCCGGCGAGGTCCCGAATGGTCTGCACCACGCGAGGATAGAGATCCTGCGTGAGCACCTGCGCCGAATACATGAAGTGCTTGTTCGGCACGTACCATTCGCCCAGCTGGGACCCCGATGCTTCCATGCCGGACAGCATCGCACCGACCATGCCGACCTGCGCCGCCAGCATGCCGAGCTGCTCGGAAACTGACGGGATATTGGTGGTGCCAATCGCTTCGGTAAGGCGCCGCGCCAGACCGGCCAGAAAAGCGATCTTCACCGACAGGCGGATCTGCGCCTGATAATTCTGATAGGCGTGCCCCGGAGTGTCATGAAATTGCGCGCGACACATATCCGGGTCGCGATGGATGAACATCCTCTCCCACGGCACCTTGACGTCGTCGAAGTACATCAGCGCGTCGTTTTCGTCGAACCGCGACGAGATCGGGTTGTCGTACACGGACACGGCGTGCGCTTCGTAGGATTTGCGGGACAGGACGCGCAATCCCTTTGCATTCATCGGCAACGCACAGCAAAACGCCAAATCCTCTTCGCCGGCTTTGAGCGGCTGGAGGTTAGCGACGAACACCTCGTTCGCCATGATTGACGACGTACCGAGCATCTTCGCGCCGCGAATGGTGACGCCACTCGAATCCTCGTCGACGATTTGCGCTACGAGATCATCGTCCTGCTCGCCCCAATCCTTGTTTCTCTGCGCCTGCGGATTGATAATGACATAGGTGAGGAAGAGATCGTTCTCGCTGGCGAACGCGAAGTAATCCGTCAGCGCTTTGGCACGGTCGACACTGTGCCTGCGGAACACGTCGATGCCCATGACCTGACCAACCAGCGCAGATGCGAGATGGTCGGGTGAACGGCCAAAAAAGCCGCACGACAACGTCGCCCACGCCTGCAATGCCTTGCGGCGCTGAACCATCTCCTCATAATTGCGTGGCATCTGCCAGGCACGGTTGATGCGCCGGTTGGAGCCGTTCGGCTGAAAGGTCATGAGCTCCAGCATGTCCGGCTGTGCCTGGAAATCGTATAGCGCTCCGGCGGAATGCACGGCATTGCGGAATGCCGGATGCTCGGTGACGTCGCCGATCATTTGGCCGTCCAGATAAACGGTGCGGCCGTCTTTGAGGGACTTGATGTGCTCCGCCCCCGTCTTGCAATCGCCCATGTCGACTCCGTTTAAGCCCGTTATCTAAAATCTCGGGCGAGATCAGGTGAGCCCGTCGATACCTTTGATGTCATCCGCCGCAAGTCCACCGACGCGATGGCTGAGCCGTCCGCGTGTCGCATACGCACAGATGACGGCTATTTCGTCCGCCTGCGGAGCGTCGTGTAGCGTAATGCTGATCCCGTCGTAATGGGATCGGACATATAATGCGTCTTTGTGCGCAAGCGGGATGTCGATCGCGACCCCAGGCGCCGCGCGTTTTGTGAAAGAAGAAATCCACGCTTTGCCACCGCCCGCAGCTTCCCGCATCACGTTGCCGTAGACGGTCGTGAGCATCGCATTGCCATGCTCCTGCTCGCCCCCCAACCCGACTACCGCCGCCTTGCCGTAACTGGCCGGTTTGTATGGCGCCAGCAGCGCTACCGCGATCGCGCAGATCTCGCGTCCGATCGGCTCGCTCGCCACAGTCAGCGGTGACAGATCTTCCACGTATCTACCGGCGAAAGGATTTTGGACGATTGCCACGACGGCGGATTTTCGCAAGGGCGGATCGGCGCGTCGGCCTGACTCGCTCCGCACCTCGTCGACAAAGGTTAGTATTCTTTTGATTTTCATCGGCTTGCCCGGTCCGCCGCCCAACGTCATCCAAATAAGACTCGCCAGCCATCCTCATCGCGCGGCAGCGAGTGCGGCATCGGGATGCTCCGGCGTCGCGATTTCATCTCGCGACGCCGCGACTCCTATGGCTCTGGTCGATCACGAACCGCTAAGAACGCCGCCAAATCGCACCCAACTCTTGCCATCGAACCTGGTGAGTTGCAGCTGAGTAATCGGATAGTAGTTCGTCGGACTGGTATTCAGCTTAATGCCGGGAAGCAGCAGCGGAAGTTCGAGATCGTGAATGTTCGCTGCCTGTTTGCGAATATTCTCGCGCGTCAGATCGTTGCCGGCCTGTTTGAGAACCTGCACCCAAGTTTGGGCGATCGAAATCCCGATTTCGTTCTGCGGATCATTGATGTCGCCCTGCGGGTAGTATTTTGCCATGAATTCGCGATACCATACGATACCTTTGTCGTTTGCGAATTGCGGATCGCCGGGGTCTTTAATGTACGCTGTTGAGATGATCCCGACGGATTTATCGAGGCCGGCCGGCGTCAGCACGGTAGCGATGGACGCTGCATTGTTGACCAGGAACTGTGTCGGGTGCCAGTCGATATCGTAGGCTTTGCGAATGGCCTGCGCAGCGACTTTGTTGGTCGTGGCGCTAAAGAAGACGTTTGCTCCCGAGTCTTTGAGCGTAACAATCTGAGAATCGACCGTCGGGTCGGAGACTTCGTAGGTTACCTCCTTGACGATCAGTTTTGCGGCGTCCGCGCCGAGGCCGGATTTGAAGCCGTTGACGAAGTCTTTGCCATAGTCATCGTTCTGATAAAGGATACCTATCTTGGCGTCCTTGATGTTGCCGAGGATGTACTTTCCGTAAATTACCCCCTCATTGCGATAGGTCGGATACCAGCCCATTGTCCACGGGAATTCCGCTGGCTTCGCGCCCCATTTCGAAGCGCCGGTGGCGATGAAGATCTGCGGCACCTGCTTCGCGTTCATGTACTTGATGATAGCGGAGTTGGTCGGCGTTCCCATCGTGCCCACGATGGCGAGGACGTTGTCTTCCTCGACCATTTTGCGATGCTGTTCGACGGTTCGCGGCGGACTGTAGCCGTCATCGAGCGTGATAAGTTTGATCTTCCGGCCGTTCACTCCCCCCTGTTCGTTGACCATGGTGTAGTAGGCGGCCTGCACCTTCCCTTGAGTACTATAGGAAGACAGCGGGCCGCTGTATGGATTGGTCTGGCCGATGGTTATCTCCCCGTCGCTTGCGCCGGGATCGTATTTGTTTTGTGCCAGAGCAACGCCCGCTCCCAAGATCAGCACGGCAGCCAGAATGGCCGCCTTTGAGGTTTGCATCGACATCATCGCCTCCATGGGCTCTCGCCCTCTTGCTTCCCCGGCTAGACTGTAGTCACCACCTGATCCGTCGAAATTCCGCGCTCAGCCGCAATTTTTCGCTCTAAGGCGTTGCGCGCATGAACACGCGCAACATCGGAAGCGATGTTGATCAGGCGGCGATCGCCGAGGCGCGACAAGGTCTTCTGTTGCGCTTCGAGGACATGATCGTCTTCCACGAAAGCTTCCTCGATCGAACGGAACAATTGCTCGGTTGCCGCCGGATCATTCTGACGGTGCCCGTTTGCGGTGGACCAGAAAAACCAAGTGGTTTCTTCGGTTTCCGGCGTTATTCCGTAGAACATCCGCAAGCCAAAGCCGCCGTCGCGGACGCCTTTATCGTATGCGCCCATTCCCGCATCGAGCGCACCGGTGAACTGGAGAATGCACGATGGAGCGATGTATTCGAACTCTCCCCAACGATCGACGAGGCCTTCGAATTTCACCGCGCTGGCATAAAGGTTCGGCGGATTGCAGTTAAGCAGCCAGCGTATGAACTTGACGCCGTCCGGTGTCGGTGCCGTCTCCATTTTTGCTGTCGCATAAGCGTCCGGATTGCTGGAGAGCGTCGATTTGTGGACATAGGCCGCGTGCGTCTGGTCAAGCAGATTGTCTGATGCGAGCAGATAATTGCACTTCAGAATTTCGCTTTTGGCCTTGTAGGGCCAGGAGTCATGCCATGGGTAGCTGACGATCTGGCCGATGTCTGCCTTGGCCGGGTCACCCATCCAGATCCAGATCAAATCGTTCCGCTCTTCGACGGGGTAACTTCGCACCTTGGCCTGGGCCGGTATCTTTGCCTGGCCAGGAATGTCAACGCAGCGTCCCGTGCCGTCGAACAGCATGCCGTGGTATTCGCAGCGAATATTGTTGTGGAACACTTCGCCTTTCGACAGCGGCATGCCGCGGTGGCAGCAGCGATCCTCGAGCGCGACGACACGATCGTTCGCGCCCCGATACATCACGATCGGTTCGTCGAGAAGCGTACGTGCAAGCGGCTGGTTGGTTATCTCGTTAGACCAGCCTGCGGTGTACCAGGCGTTCAAGAGATACATCGCGGTCCTCCTCGGGAGCAGTCGAGCCGCTGAGAGCTTTAAGCGTTATTTACCAGTTTATATATCTTGTTTCAATTGCTTTGTTACGAAGATATGTGTGGCGACCCTTTAGCGCCGAAAATACGGGTGTGAGCGATGTGTAAAACTCCAGCCACACCTGACGGCATTAGATAGACCGAGGCGACGAGGAATGCGCCGTAAACGGCCCACGGTGCGGATTTGGAAATGCTGTCGGCAATATTGGGAATGAATTCGATAAAAAAGGCTCCGTAGATCGCGCCGGATATCGTTGCGAATCCGCCGATGACGATGCCGACGAGAAACGAGATGGACAGAAGAAAGCCGAAGCTGTCTGGCGCTACGAACTGCACGGCGATGGCGCTCAGCGCCCCGCCGACACCGGTAAACAGCGCGCTGACGCCAAAAGTCAGCGTCTTATAGAGCGCGGTGTCGACACCCATCGTCGCCGCTGCCGTCGGATTATCGCGAATTGCGACCAGCGCACGGCCAAGACGCCCGCGAACCAGACGCGCACCGACGACAAACATGACGATCGCCACCGCCAGCGCAAAGAAGTAGAGCCACTTGTCGGGGCTTACTGGCAGATGTAACGGGGCTTGAGGCTTGATTATTGCGATGCCCTGCACGCCACCGGTCCAGTCTTCGATGCCCCGATATTTCAATATCTGGGGCGTGGCGACCGCGAGCGCGAACGTGGCAAGCGCCAGATAAAGTCCTTCAAGCCGTAGCGCTGGCAGGCCGAACAGAAAGCCGGCGACGAAACAAACCAGGCCGGCGGCAGGTATTGTCGACCAGTAGGGCAGGTTCCATCGGTCCATCATGATCGCGGCCACGTAAGATCCAATGGCGAAAAAGGCTCCATGTCCGAGCGAGATCTGTCCATTGTAGCCAGTCAAAATATTCAGACCGAGGAGTGCGATCGCGTAGGCGATCATCAACGTGAGCTGAAATGTACGATAATCACTCAGAAAAAACGGCAGCGCGATTGCGACCAGCAGCAATACGGCAATCGCTGATTTAGGGTACGCCTGCTGCAAAGCGCTTGGGATGTTCTGGTTCGGCCGGTATCTGCCGGCTTCGGCCTTGATTACCATTGTCAGACCCGCGACACGACCGACCTCCCGAACAGACCCGAGGGTCGCACGGTCAGGACGCCAACGATTATCACGAGCGCAAAGGTCAGCTTCAGATCGGTGCCGATGACGTAAGCACCGGCAAGGTTCTCCAGGACGCCCAACAGCAGCCCGCCAACGACGGCGCCACCGGCAGAGTCAATACCGCCGAGGAGGGCGCCGGCGAAGGCATAAAGCAGAATGCCCGACATCATGTTGGGATCGAGGTACACAATGGGGGCGACCATCATGCCGGCAACCGCACCGATCGCTGCTGCAATTCCCCAACCAAGTGCCAGCATGAGATCGACGCGCACACCAACCAACCGGCTCGAAATCGGATTATAGGCAGCTGCCCGCATCGCAAGGCCGAGGCTGGTGAATCGGAAGAAAATGAACAGCGCTGCCAACTCGATCAGCATGACCAGGAGCGAGCCAAACTCATGACTGGTGATGTATTTGTTGCTCGGAAACACTTTATCGAGGAACGGACTTGGGAACGTTCGTACCGAATATGTCCAAATCCAGCCGGCGATGCTGTTGAAGATGACCAACAACCCGATGAAGATGACGACGACCGAAAGGATCGAACGCGCCGCAACCGGCCGGACGACAAACCGTTCCAGCAGAACACCGATTATAAACGACGCAACCACGACGATCACGAATGATTCCCAATAGGGAATTCCAGCCCGGATCAGTGACCACGCGCCATAGGTCGAAAACATCGCCATCTCGCCCTGGGCAAAATTCACCAGATGAGTCGCCTGATAGATCATGACCAATGCCAGTGCGACGCTGGCGTAGATGCCGCCGGTCGCCAGGCCCGAAATGACTTGATGCAGCAGCGCTTCCATATTTTTTTAGTAGCCGAGATAGGAGCGGCGAACCGCGCTGTCCTGTTTGACCTCGTCACATGAGCCAGAGAGCACCACGCGGCCGGTTTCGAGAAGGTAGGCCCGGTCGGCAAGATCAAAGGCCAGATTCGCGTTCTGTTCAACGAGGAGCATGCTGACTTTCTGCTGACGGTTGATCACGCGCATGATGTTGAAAATCTCCTGGACCACGAGCGGCGCCAGTCCGAACGAAGGCTCGTCGAGCAGAAACAGCTTGGGCCGCATCATCAAGGCGCGGCCAATCGCCAGCATCTGTTGCTCGCCGCCCGACAGCGTGCCCGCCTGCTGCCGGCGACGTTCTTTCAGTTTCGGAAAATAGCCGTAGACGATCTCGAAATCGGCGGCGAGGTTCGCCCCATCACGTCGCGCATGCGCGCCGAGGCGAAGGTTCTCCTCAACCGTGAATTCCTGAAAGGTGCCCCGGCCGTCCGGTACGTGCGCAATGCCGCGGCGCGCAATATCTTCGGTCTTGCGGCCGTCGATCCGTGCGTTCAGAAACCGGATTGCGCCGGTTGTTCTTACGAGACCGGATATGGCGCGCAAGGTGGTGGTTTTGCCGGCGCCGTTTGCGCCCAGAAGCGTCGTTATCCCTCCTTCCTCGATTCCGAACGTAAGGCCGTGAAGCACCTGGGTCTGGCCGTAGAAGGCGCCGATATTTTCGACTTCCAGAAGCGGCGTATTCACGTCGCGGGTCCAAAACTCGCATGCCCAAGATAAGCATTGATGACCTCGGGGTGGTTCTGGACATCGCGCGGCAGACCTTCCGCGATCTTGCGCCCGAAATTGAGTGCGACCACGGTGTCGGAGACGGTCATCACCAAATTCATGTGATGCTCAACCAGGATGGTCGTTACACTCAGTTGGTCGCGTATTTGCCAGATCAGGTCACGAAGCGTCTCGACCTCCTCGCGGTTGAGGCCTGCCGCCGGTTCGTCGAGCAGCAACAGCTTCGGTTCCGAAGCCAGCGCGCGAGCCAATTCCACGCGTTTGCGGTAGCCGAAAGGCAAGTCGCCTACCATGCGATCAGCGACTTGTCTCAGCTTCACAAGTTCGATGAGGTCATTTGCCCGTTGCAGCAAGAACCGCTCCTCGCGACCGACGATCGGTGCCGCTATTGCGTGAGCGATGAAGCCCCCGCTGGTGCGGCAATGGCCGCCAAGCATGATGTTTTCGAGAACCGTCATTGATCCGAACAGGGCCAAATTCTGGAACGTCCGGCCAATACCGAGAGTGGCCATGCGGTGAATGGGCGCAACAGCGAGGCGATGGCCGTCGAAAATGATCTCGCCGTGCCATGATCGATTGAGCCGTGACAGGCAATTGAACAATGTTGTCTTTCCGGCTCCGTTTGGGCCGATCAGACCGCAGATTTGTCCGCGCCTCACACCAAAGCCGACGCCGTCGAGCGCAACGACGCCGCTAAACCGCATAGTAACGTTCTCGATCGTCAAAATGATGGGAGCGGCTGCGGCGTCCCTGACCGAGCGCGTGCGATCGGGGGTCATTTGCGCTGCCAGATCCGCGTTATGCGGGTATCCGCCCGGGCTGGTCGACGGAAAATCTTGTCTTCCACAGGTTGCCAAGATAGCTAACTATCGAAGGTATACAAGGCCAAAATTGAAATGGCTGGAAAGGGCGCCCGCAATCGTTGAGAATCGCGGGAAATCGGGATAAGCAATCACATGCGAGTACTGGAAAAAAATATCCGGGAGAAAGCACCGCGCCCATCTTCCGGACGCGCTCGAAAAAAGCCGCCGCTGACAATTTCGCGATCGGAGATGTTGATTGACGGTTCGGACCGTCACTTCAGGCGTCTCGTCCACAGCTTGTTTGGATTTCTTGCGCGGCACGAAGCCGTACGCACCGGACACGCGGCGCGTATTGGATTGGTCGGCATCGAATACACAGCTTTAATATCGATCAGGCATTTGGAGGCCGAGGAGGGCGATGTCAATGTCAACCGCATTGCCAGCCACCTTCATCTCAGTGGAGCATTTGTTACCACGGTTACCAACAAGCTGCTCAAGCGCGGCTTGATTCACAAATCGGTCAATCCGCTTGATCGACGGCGGGTGAAGCTTCAAGTCTCCGCCAAGGGTGATGAACTGCTGGCCGAACTGGCGCCAACACAGCGGCAAATCAACGACGTCCAATTCGGGTGCCTCGGTAAAAGCGAATTTCTGCAACTGCTCGATATGGTGGAGCGGTTGATCGCCAGTAGCGAAAGCGCGGTTCGCCTCCAAGCATACCTAGCCGACCAAGCGAAACCTGCGGTGGTTGTTCACCCTCGCTTCCGGTCGTCGTGGCACGAATGAAAAGCGCTCGCCACGGCTGGGGCGGCAATGGCGCCAACGGCTGCGGCGCATCTTCACGACCATCACCAGCACGACGCCACGAAACCAGTCACGATCAGCCCCCCACTACGGTAGTGCCCGTCGGGATCTCGATGCGTGCGCCGCCACGCGCTTCTCCATCGCAAGCCGCCGAGCGGTCGACGGCCTGCATACCAATTCCAGCGTAAGGCTGAGCTTTATTCGCCGATAATCAGGATTTCCAGCGCCGACTTGCCCTTGTGACCCATGATCAACCGCAGATCGTGACGCAAACGGCTGCCAAGAATTGGCTCAGCCAGATAACGTCTAGCCTGATCTAAATCGCGAATGGCGTAACGCTGCGCCATGACGCTGGACCCCAGGCCAGCGAGTTGCGGAAAGATGAACCAGATCCAGTGGGTCCGCTTACAGCCATTGGACAATTCCGCAACGACCTGACTATAGACCTCGGCTTGAGCGCCAATGAAGGGAAGGAGATCAGGCTCAAGCACAGGCCGGCTCCAATTCGTCGGTCAATCGTTAATCATCTCAAACGCGCAACCGCAACAACCACTTTAAACAATGACCTCGATGAAGCCCGAACACGTTCAATGCAGCGTGTCGCGGCCCACGAACAAAGGAACCTTTGGGACACGCCCCTCACCACCAACCCTCATACAGCCGCCTTGTGCTCTCGGATGCAGAGCGGCGAACTGGCTCGCACAGCCCGCCGGTCCACCGTTTTCCCGCAAGAAGGCTTCCAGATCACTCCAGCGTTGGCGTTGGCGCCAGGCAAACCGTAGCGCCCGAACCCAGCGGTTTTGAGTCTTGTTGCCGGCATCGGAGCTGGCGTCAATGATGACGCGAATTGGGTGAGCATGTTGCCGGCCGTCAAGGTTGAATAACTTGGCCATTTGTCGAACCGAATTTGCGATTCCGTTGGCTTGCTTCAGCTCCACATAAAACTCATAGACGGCGGCCAGATAAAGATAAAAAGCAAATCTGTTCCTTGATGCAAAACACTGCCGTTCCAGCTTTTTTAGTTCGGAGATTCGTTGGCGAAGAAGGCGGTCTGACGCCAATTCTCGTTTCCTCTCATCACGAAGGCGCATCTCAACCGCTGACGGGCTTCCGGAGGCTTCCGAGATCGTCAGCGTTGATTACCCAAAGCCGAGGACGACGAATGATCTTGCCGTGCCTTAAAATCGGAATGCGCTCCTGAACAGTTCCGGCATGGCCATGACCGTCTGCCACTAGTCCCGCTGTTTGCAGCTTCTTGGTAAATACCGCTTTGGCCCTCTGGCTTCCCAAGACCTTGAGCAAAGCATCATCCAAGATCCCAATTTTAGTTTGGCCTTCCTTGCGGTAGCGAACAGCAACACAGTCGTCGGTAATTTTGATCGGCTTGCCACTGCGATTGCCTGTAATCGCGTCGACCACACGGTTCCGATTCGTGATTAGGTCGTGCAATTTGCCGGCAGCTTCAGCGACGCGCTCCCGGCTCGTCTTGGCCGCATTGCGAGCCTTGCGATAACACTTGGTTGTTACCTTGAGCGGCAAATCCGGTGGCCACGGCAATATCCCAGCGCAGACGGCCAATACCATCGCGGCGTATACGAGACCGAATTTGAGTGCGAACCGCTTTTCCCAGCCGTTGCGGCCGGCAGCCACATGCTCAATAAATTCGTCAGTCAATTCAACTACGCGCTTCGAACGATCTTTCCGCATCAAGTAAAGGACCCACTGCGGAATTATGTGGCCATGGTGGTTGGCATAACCACGCTCAAGCTTTGCAATTAGTTCGACGCTGCGTTTGGCTCGGACCGCTGCCGTACCATCGATCCGGTCATAAATGCCTCCTTTGGCGGGTCCTGGCACACTGATATCGAAGAGACGCACCTTGTCGCCCGGCGACATCTCCCAGTGGTTCTCCGCCGCGATCTGCGCGATGGGGCGCGGACTGCTGGAGAGACCGAAGGTGCTCCAGCGCAACTGCGGAAATCGGCTTTGGTCAGCGCCTCTAGAAATGATCTTTGACCGTCCGCCGGGCACAGTGTGAATCACACCTTTTAAGGCCCGGACGAGAACGCCGGGCCCATCCTCTGCTTTCTCTGTGTCGTCGAGCACCAGCACCAAATCATTGCTATCGCTAGCGAGTTCGGCGAGCCCACGCGGCGAGAAATCCAGGGTGCCGGCGCGCTCCGGTGAACCTCCCAAGCTAATAGCGGCCAGACAGACCGATGATTTTCCCGAGCTGCTGTCACCCGATAAATTAAAGACCGCGGTCTCAGTCAGAAAGGCAATAACTTCGTCGTCTTCGTCACGGTATAGCTTAAGGTAGGTCGGCAGCGGGGCCGCCAGCGCAACTCCTAGGCCGAACGCCAAATAAGTGGAATGCACTGCAAGCTTTAGGACGCGTTCTGTGGTGCCGGAGGTATCCCCCTTCACGTCCACCAATTTTTGCGCATCGCTCTCATTAAGCCGCGCAATAATCCTACGCGCGCCGTCTGAGCGAATGATCTCGCCATAAGTAGCGAATGCATCCTTATCGAGGAATCCAGTCCGATCAGGCACCAGTTGAACTCGACTAGCCCTTGATGCCAATTCGAGAATGAAACGACCCTGGTCTCGATCGGTCAACGTCACCTCGGGTGGGAAGACCGGTAAGCGATCGGCAAATTGGTCGAGGAGCCGGTGCATATGGCGGAGTTCGCTGTTTCGCACGCACAACTTGCCGAGGCTGCCTTCCTCGGTCGGAAACGTGAACTCGACAAACGCGGGTCCGCTGAGTGACCCGGATCGTAGCCGACGTGCCCGCCATTTTCCGGCGACATCGCCAACCGTTCGATTCCCGCGCCTTTTGGAGTCGCGGGCTTGCAGATCGTAGTCATGTCGGAGGGAACCGGTTGGTTTCCAGGGGGCCATCATCTTCTCCATTAGTTACGCATCCGCGCTTGCAGGTGCTCGGAACAAATTAGTGAGGTACGGGAGCGTGATCGCGTGACCGCGGCTCACGTCTCACATCTTGCGAGCGACGCTCGCGCATCTGCCTATTTTTTATTTACAGCAGCGCTTGGGGACGATGATCGCGGGCAAGCATCGATCCGCGACCATCAAAGTGCAGTTCGTTGAAAACCAGGTCCCTAAATCCGTTTTTCATGGCCCTATACGCTGGGTTTACCGGCCAATTAGCCGTTTTGACCGAGATCGCGGCTACGACAACGGGAACTTGCCAATTCTCCTTTAGAAGCTAGCCCGGAATCTGCCGAACGTTGAAAACTCATAACGTAGGCGCGCTCGTCCACTTTTCATGACCTTAGGACGTCGATTGGACCGCCAAATCGTCTGTTTGATCCAAACCGCGGCTACGATGCTGTAATAGGCGTTGAAAATCACAGACGTGGGCACGGGTTTCATGGCCCTACAGGTCAAGTTGACGCCTGATTGCGTGTTTTTATCCGAATCGCGCCTACGAGCCTTGGCGCTCCTTCGCACGCTTCAAGATCAACAATCGCCGTAGGCGCGGTTCTGATAGCTGTATGTGCCAAATTGAGGTGCGAATGGGTCTCTAGATCCCAACCGCGCATACCAACGCTAACCTACCTCTTTGACTACAATCGTCGGACCTAAGCCTCGGAGATTAAGCAGCTGCGCATGTCGCATAAACAGCCGACCGTGCAAGCCGATTTCGTCCAAGTGCAGCAGTAGCTCAAGCTTTTGCTTCGAGCGGAGCGGTTGCTTGTCGGTGTCGCGGGAAATTCGTCTTTCTCCAGATCTGCCAACTCGTTCGACCTCATCCAGGCCGATCCGCCGCCAAAACCGCGATTTCAGGGCGTAGCGAAGGGCGGCAATCCCGCCATCCCAACTCGTTATCGTCACTGGCCTCGGAATTGCATCGGTTCTCGGAAACTGTCGCTGCAATCTTACCCTGAGCTTCTCCGGATCTTTGGTGAGTGTGATCCCGAAAAAGTGCTCGAACCAATGGGACGGATATCTCCCGGACTCGTGCTCATTGAACGAATAGTCGACCGCTCCGACAAAGCAGTCCGCTCCGGCTCAACTCAGCTTATCCTTCCAGCGCCTCATGTTCCGTTCATGCTGGGCTTTAGAAAGAACAGCGCATGTGCCATCCGCCGGCGCAATGCTGACGATCACGATCTGGGCGTTTCCGGCGTGTTGGTCCAAAAAGGCTCGCGCCGTCTCGGCGAACAGATTGCGGGTAAAATGCAGACAAATTGGACACGCACCCGAGCCGCACCTTGCGTTCGGCCGGCAAGCCTCCAGGCGATCCGCCAGCTTTTCAGCGCGGTTGTTGTTTGGCAATTTCTTCCGCAATGAGCCGCAATGAAAAACGGTAATTCGTCGCCCGAGGCGAAGTTTCGGTTACCAACAGCAGACGTCGACTCTTTTGGCCGCTTTCATCACCTGCGTCGGCACCTCGGTTTGGCGCTCGCTGGTTTTGCTGGCAGTAAAGAATTTGCCCAGGCTTGGCGGGCCATCGCCATACCAGCACTCGTTGTTGATCACCGCTTCATCCGCGCTGATGTGTGATCGAAATTTTCGCGGTGATCGGTGCAGCATGGCAGCGGGCCGTTTCAATGACCCAGGCCATAACCAGGCCCGGGTCGAGTTGTTTCAAGGACGGGTTTCACAGTCAGCAGTTATTTTGACCATTGTATTTGTTGCCCGGTTTCATCGGCTCTATCCCTTTACACGCAAGCAACTGCACGATGGGACCACGTCGACCGGGCGCTGATCCACGAGTTCACCCGCTCTTCTTGGACGTTTCCGCAATTTGTTTCAGAAAATTGGCGATAATCTCCAGATCTAGGGGCTCAATGATGCCGACGAACTCCTGACTTGGCTTGGTCATGAGCTTTTTCAACGCCTGAATTGCGGTCGCAAACGCCGCGCGAGATTGACTCCGCGATGCTGGTCTTCCAAACCGCGCTAACGACTGACCAAGCTCGGGCGGCGGCTTGACGGATGACTCTGAGGTTTGCTGCGGTTTTATGGTCGTCTTTTGGCCAGCCGATGATCGCCGGCGGCGGGAGCTGGCCTTAGTAGCTGTTCGGGTGATCTGATCAAGCAGCCACTGCGGGGCCATGGCGATTTCTATTTGACCTATCCCAAGGTCACGCGCGAATCGTCGTTTGGCGGTGATTTTGCCGGATGGCATCACCAAACAAACGTTTTCCCCCAGCGCCTTGAGTTCCAGGCGCGAGCTGCACATGTCGTACAGTGTAACCGGCCGGATTGCGGAACAATCTGATACGCCGCCCATCATCGCGAATCGTTACCGTTTTCTTTAGACTCTGGTGGCCGCGCAGCCTTTGAAGGCTTTCCTCTCCCTCATCTCCTTCAGTGACGAGCGCAGAAAGATTTGACCGCGACCCCAACGCCACCCCGGCCCTTGCGGTAGGCCATTTTTTCCAAAGAGCTTCGATTACCTCGGGATTAGTCGTTGCGTCTTTCAAGCCGTTCGATGTCCGCGGATGAGCGCGATAGCCTCCTCGGCAATGCCCCGCAGACTTCCACCTGGTTGTGTCGAGGACCGTGATCGTCACGGCAACGTCCGTATCTACTATCGCGTGAAGGGCGCAGCCAAGGTCCGATTGCGTGGTATGCCCTGGACGCCGGAATTCATGGCAGCCTACGAGGCAGCTAAAGGAGCGGCAGCTGAACCGTCAAGAAGATCATCCGTCACGGTAGGGACTTGGCGCTGGCTCTGCGTCAAGTATTTTGGGGAGTGCGCCGACTACAAACGCCTTGACCGGCAGACACAACATGTTCGCCGATTAATCCTCGAAAGCACATTTGATGAACCGATAGCACCCGGTTCGGCCAAGCTCTTCCGTGACATGCCATTGAGCCGAATGGGGACCGACGCGATAGAGGTCTTGCGCGACCGCAAGATTGATCTACCGGGCGCAGCGAACAATCGGGTGAAGGCAATCCGACAAGTCTTCAAATTCGGCGTGCGCAAGAAGCACCCGGATGGCAGGCCATACGTGTTGAACAACCCGGCCAGCGACGTCGAGAAGTTCAAATATGGCTCAACCGGATTCCATAGTTGGACTCCGGAGGAAGTTCGCCAGTTCGAGGAGCGTCACGCCGTTGGGACGAAGGCGCGGCTTGCGCTGGCACTCCTATTGTTCACCGGGCAAAGGCGGGCGGATGTGATCCGGTTCGGGAAACAGCACGTCCGCAACGGCAAGCTGATGTTCACACAGCGCAAAGGTAGACACCGCAAACCAAAGCAGCTTGCGTTGCCGATCCTACCGGTCCTGCAACGGATCATAGACGCCTCACCTTGCGGTGACCTGACGTTCCTTGTGAATAATCTGAACCGACCGTTTACCGATGCCGGCTTCGGAAACAAATTCCGTGACTGGTGCGATCAAGCGGGTCTTCCAAATTGCTCGGCACATGGCTTACGCAAGGCGGGCGCGACCGTCGCAGCGAACAACGGCGCCACGTCGCGGCAGCTTATGGCGATCTTCGGTTGGGACAGCATCAAGATGGCGGAGCTATACACGCGGGCTGCCGATCAAGAACGACTTGCCGAGAGCGCGATGTATTTGCTCGACACGGAGGATAGGAATTAATCGTGAACGAAAGTGTGTCCCACCGCAGGTGCCAGTGGGACTTTTTGCGAGAAGAGGAAGCAAAATCAAATAGTTAAAAAATCGGTGG
>CAWBUO010000004.1:0-424853 GCA_963791955.1 uncultured Alphaproteobacteria bacterium | reverse complement strand
CGCCGCGCTGCTACGTGAGAAAACCCGACATCATGCAAAATCTATCCAACTTCGTCGGCGCGACCTTTCGCCGAAGCAACTCCGGCTACGACGCTGCGCGCCGCGCCACATGCCGGAATATGCATTTGCCGGATCGCTATCCCGACATGATCGTCCAGGCGAGGACCGAACAGGATGTGGTCGCAGCCATACGTCTTGCAAACGCCAATGGATGGCGCGTCGGCATCCGCTCGGGAGGACACAGCTGGTCCTGCAACCACGTCCGCGACGGCGGAATGCTGCTCGATGTTTCCGGTCTGAATGCGGTGACCATCGACCGGAAGGCGATGCGCGCGACCGTCGGCCCGGGTTGCCGTGGCGACCACGTTGATCATCTGCTTGCTGGGCAGAAGCTGTTCTTCCCGGTCGGTCATTGCCAGGGCGTCGGCCTTGGCGGCTACCTGCTGCAAGGCGGTTTTGGCTGGCACGGCCGGGCGCTGGGGCCGGCATGCGAGAGCGTGCTTGCCATCGATTACGTTGGCGCGGATGGCGAATTGCGCCACGCCAGCCCAGACGAGAACCCCGATGTCTACTGGGCGGCCCGCGGCACCGGGCCCGGCTTTTTTGGAATCGTCACACGTTTTCATCTGCAACTTTATCCGCGGCCGAAGGTGATCGGCGCCAAGGTCGCCGTCTATCGGGCCAGGCATTTCGAAGCCCTCGCCCACTGGGCGCATCAGGTCGGCCCCGAGGTGCCTGCATCGATTGAACTCATGCTCATACTGTCGCGCAATGTGCCCTTCATCGATGGACCCGGCGTGATGGTGATCGCGCCGGTATTCGCAGACAGTATGCGTGCGGCCTGGCGGGACTTGTCTTTCATGCGTTCGCGGCCGCGCGGCGCAAGACTCGTCACGCCCTTCGTCCCGACCAGACTTTCGACCATGACCGCGCGGGTGATGCACCACTATCCGGACCACCACAATTACGCCGTCGACAATATGTGGACGCACGCCTCATTCGACCAACTCCTCCCCGCCCTCAGACGCATCGCGGAGACATTGCCGCCGGCGCCTTCGCACATGCTGTGGATGAACTGGGCGCCGAAGGTAGCGCGGCAGGACATGGCCTACTCGATGGAGGACAATGTTTACATTGCGCTTTACGGCATCTGGAAAGATGCCTCGGGCGAGGCTAGGGCATCGACTTGGGCTACCAGCCGGATGACGGACATGGCGCCGCTCGCGAAAGGCATACAGCTCGCCGACGAGAATTTGGGACAGCGGGCCGCGCCCTTCATGGCCGATGACAATCTCGCGCGGCTTGATCGGCTTCGGGCGGCGCACGACCCGGCGGACCGCTTTCACCACTACGCCGGCAGGCCTTGATGCGGAGTAAGCCAATCGCCGGCCGGCACATCG
This sequence comes from uncultured Alphaproteobacteria bacterium, assembly GCA_963791955.1. Lineage (GTDB taxonomy): Bacteria > Pseudomonadota > Alphaproteobacteria > Rhizobiales > Xanthobacteraceae > BOG-931. The sequence goes on along the minus strand of CAWBUO010000004.1, from coordinate 423,453 downwards.
GCTGGAGCGCGGCCGATCTTGCGTCCAAGCCGTATGCGCAGTTTCTCAATCCCCAACTTGCAGCGCTGCCCTTGCACGTTCCGCAGGCGCTCGACCGCGGCCCCGTTGCTGAAGCGCTTTTGCCGCCGATTGAGGCGGCTCCCGAGAACCTGTTCGGCGCGGCTCCGGTGCTCGAAGACGGATTTGCGCTCACTGCGGACGGAGCCATGCACATAGCCGCCCGCACCGATCTGCCCGGTGTAACGCCGGCGATGATCGACTGGTGGTTCGGGTGGCACAGCGACAGCCCGGAGCGTTACAAGCTTTGGCATCCGCAAGCCCATGTGCACGCCGACTGGCTGGCGCCGCCGCCGCCTGGAACGCGTGGCCGAGCCCGCTATATCGGGCACACCTCGATCGTCGACGAATATATCGGCAGCAATCTCATTCGCGCCGCGATCCGGTTTGTGCCGCCGAAAGCGCTGGGCTTCACGGACCCAAGCCTCGACGACCCCGAAAAGGCAACGATCGTTTGTGCCCGGACCGGACTGGGCGATCTCCCCATCGACGTCGGATATCTGGCGCACCACGTTCGCCGGACCGCGAACGGCAGTGAGATGCGTTCACGCTTTTGGATCGGCGGGCCATACGCGGCGGGAAGGAACAGTGCGGTCGGCGCAATCATGGCGCGGGCCGCCCGCCTGATGATGCGCCCGACCGAAAGCGACGCGCGCGCGCTGCTCGTCCATTGCGCCGAGGAGATGCAGCATCTGGCGAGCTTCCTGCCAGCATTTTATGCGCAATTCCAGTTTCAGGATTAAGTCAGGCTTCAGGATTAAGTCAGGCCTCGCCCACTCCAGACTGTCATGGAATCGACATCTCATGACGCCGTAGCTTTGGCACAATGCGCGACCAAAGTTGTCGCCTTGCGAACCGCAACCGCGAACGAAACACGTACGGTGTATCATCATGCTGACCATCGAAATTATCCGGCGCCTAATCGTAGGGCGGCACTTTTTCCCCGCGCTGGTCAGCATTGCTGCTTCGGTCTTCATCATGTGCACGGTCTTATCACCGGCACGCGCACAAGACCAGCCCGCGAAGGAAGCAAATCCGGTTTCTTTGACGGCCGCGCATGCGAGCATTTCAGCGGCAATCGAATTTGGTCTGCCCGCGCTCGACCACGCGCTTGAACGACGCGTACCCCGCCGACTGGCAACCTTCAACGATCGGGCGACCCTTTGCTGGCACCGGCGAATCCTTCGCCGTGAAGTCAACATCGACTGCCAGTATTCGGGATTCGTCGAACGGACCGGTCCGATTTCGTTGCGCGCCGAACGGGGCCGCTTGAGCGCGGCGGTGCCGCTGTACGGAACGGTTACCGGACAGGGTATAGGCCGCTTTGCCCGGCTTCTGCACGGCATCGCCGACGGACAATTGACGTTCTACGCCACCGCGCGCCCTCGCCTGCGGCCGGATTGGACCGTGGCGCTGGACATGAGCGAAGGCTTCCGGTGGCAGGAGCCGCCGATCCTGAGGATACTGGGCTTCCCGATCAACCTGACCCGCTTTGTCGAGCCAAGGATTCGCCAGCAGCTGCAACGCGTGCAAGCGGAAGCGGACGCGAGCCTTCGCGCTCTCAATCTCCGCGGCAAGGCTGAAACCGCGTGACGTCATGCGTTTCAAGCGGTGAAAATCATCGACGCTCCCGAGGTCTGGCTGCAGATGTCGCCTCAGACGGCGGCATTTGCAGGGATGCACGCCCACGGCAATGTCCTTGAAGGATCCATGGAGATCACCGGAACGGCCACCACGACGCTCGGGGCCGAACCCGCGGCGGCCGCTCCTACGCCTTTGCCGCCGCTTGGAACCGATGTCACCGAACCGGGCCGGTTTGAGATCGTACTTCCGATCGATATCGACTACGACGCGGTTCGCAGCAAAATTCAGGAGCTCGCGACCGCGATGAACGATGTCGGCGGCTCCTTGCGCGACATCACAGTTCGCCCCTTCGCCGGCAAGATTGTCATTGGCCTTCGCATCGCCAACGCCGAGACCGCCGACAAGGATGGCGAGTGGGTCTATCTAACGGCCACGCCGCGGCTTGACGGCGAAAAGCAGACCATCGCATTTCCCGAAATCTCCATTTCGACATCCCAACAAGCCGCCGCGACGCCGGCGGCCGCGTTGCTCAAAGACGACAGCTTCGTGCAGAACTTGCGGCAGCAATTGCAGGTCCGCTACCAGGCCGAACTTGATAAAATGGTCGGATCGGTCAATGCGCGTCTGACGCGGCCGCTCGGCGACGGATTTCGCAGCGAGGCGCATCTGACGTCGGCAGGGGTGGAAAATATGCAGGTCCTGGATAGCGGCATGCGCGTCGACGTTCACGCCGGCGGCGATCTGAAGATCCTGTATGGCCTTTGATCCCGGCGGCACGGCGCGTTCATGATGAAATCCAGGCAACGTCGGCTGTCGCTTACGAACGTGGCGATGATCGCCGCGATGATCGTGTCTGCCGCAAGTCTTTTCGGTTCCGACCGAGCGCACGCGCAATCGGGGTTTTATCTGACCAGCCGTGAGGAGCTTGCCGGACCGCCCGGAAGTCTGATCCGCACAGAACCAATGCAAGGCGCTCCCAATGGCGCCGCCGCCTACCGCATCCTCTACCGGTCTACCGGACTTCATAACGAGCCGATTGCGGTTTCGGAAGTTGTCGTCGTCCCGGCGGGCCCGGTTCCTCCTGGCGGACGCCCCATCGTCGCCTGGGCGCATCCGACGACGGGCGTCGTGCCGCGTTGCGCTCCGTCTCTGGCGTTGTTCGTATTCCAGCAGATCCAGGGGCTGCGAGAGATGGTCGAACGCGGTTATGTGGTGGCCGCAACCGACTACCCGGGACTCGGCACGCCGGGTCCGCATCCGTACCTGGTCGGCATCAGCGAAGGCCGTGCCGTCCTCAATTCCGTGCGCGCGGCGCGCGCGGTGCCCGGCGCAGGCGACGGACGGCGCTTCGCGGTTTGGGGCCATTCGCAGGGCGGTCAAGCTTCGCTCTATGCGGGGATTTTGGCGAAGGCCTACGCGCCGGAGCTGGACCTGGTCGGCGTCGCCGCGGCTGCGCCGGCAACGGAACTTGCAAGGCTGATGGCGGACGATCTCAACACCAATGGCGGACGAAATCTCGCGGCGATGACGTTGTGGTCGTGGGCGCGCGTTTTCAAAGCGCCGATCGAGCGCGTCGTTGAGGCGCAGGCCATACCGGTCGTGAACCGCCTGGCGGAGGAGTGCGTCGAATTGGTTTACGATCTCGTTCTCCGGCAACGAACCGCGCGCGGACTTGAACAAGCCTTTTTGTCGGTACCAAATCCGGTTGACCTCGAGCCGTGGCGGTCGCTTGCCGCAAACAATACCCCCGGTATTTTGCCGCATGGACTGCCGGTCTTTCTGTCACAGGGCGAAAACGACAAGCTCGTTCTGCCGCAAGTGACGAAGGATTACGCAACACTGCTGTGCCGGGGCGGCAGCAAGGTGCACGCCGTCCTGCTGCCGGGGGTCAATCACGGCTTTGCCGGCCGCGACAGTGCCGGCATGGCGGTCGACTGGATCGCCGGCCGGTTTGGCGGCGCCGCCGTCCCCAATGACTGCGGCTAGAATAGATTTGCCGCCCTCCGTGGATTTTTCCGCAATCGCGCACTAGCTAACGCTTTGTGCGGCCGGCTGCCGGATTGGGGTTTCGTGCCATTACTATGACCGAAGAGCGCATTAACCGTAAGCTTGCGGCCATTCTAGCCGCCGACGTGGTCGGTTATTCGCGGCTGATGGGCGCTGACGAGGCTGGCACGCTCAATGCGCTGAAGCGGCACCGCGAGACCGTGTTCGATCCGGCCGTCGCCGCGCATCACGGGCGCATCGTGAAACTGATCGGCGATGGCACGATCGTCGAGTTTCCGAGCGTGGTCGATGCGGTTAATTGTGCCCTCTCGATTCAACGCTCCGCCACTCTGCCGCCGGATCAAAACGGCGCCCCGTCGATCATCGTGCTGCGCATCGGCATCAATCTTGGCGATGTCATCATCGAAGCCGACGACATTTACGGCGACGGCGTCAACATCGCGGCGCGGCTTGAGCCGGTCGCCGAACCGGGCGGTATTTGCATTTCCTCGATCGTCAATGAGAGCATCGGCAATCGGGTAGATGTTCAGTTCCGGGACGGTGGCGAGGTCAGTGTCAAGAATATCGACCGGCCGATCAGAATTTGGCGCTGGCATCCAAACATGGCCACAAGCGCCGCGGCGGCGACCCTGCAACCCTCGGATAGGTCGGAACCAAAGCCCGCGACCGCCTCGATCGCCATTCTGCCGTTCACCAACATGTCGGGCGACCCCGAGCAGGAATATTTCTCCGACGGAATCAGCGAAGACATCATTACCGACCTCTCGAAGATCTCCGGCCTGACTGTGATCGCCCGCAATTCGAGCTTCACCTACAAGGGACGCGCGGTCGACGTCCGCACCGTGGGACGCGAACTCGGCGTCGGTTCCGTACTCGAAGGCTCGATCCGCCGCGCCGGCCAGCGCGTGCGCATCACCGCGCAGCTCATCGACGCGGCGAACGGGGCGCATCTGTGGGCCGACCGTTACGACCGCGATCTGACCGATATTTTTGAAGTTCAGGACGACGTTACCCGCCGTATCGTCGGCGCACTCAAAATCACGCTCGGCCCGACCGAACGGGAGTCGCGCCCGGATGGCGGCGGTCCCGTGAACGTCGAAGCCTACGAAGCATCCATGCGCGCCCGCGAAGTGCTGCTGGGGCCGACCAAAAATCGCGACACCTTCGACAAGGCCAGGGCGCTGTTCATTCGCGCCATCGAACTCGATCCCAACTTTGCCAAGGCCTATGCCGGGTTGGCCTTCGCCTACATGTTCGATTACCAGAACCGCTGGAGCGACAATCCCGATGCCTCGATCGGGCTCGCCAGGGAATATGCCGAGCGCGCCATCGAGAAGGATCCGAAGGAGGCGCTGGCGCACGCCGTCGCCGCCGTGGTCGCAACCTTCAGCCGGGATATCGACCGGGCCCTGACCGAGATCGACACCGCGCTGTCGCTCAACCCGAACATGGCGATGGCCTACAACATCAAGGGCGGCACCCGCATTTATCTGGGACGGCCGGAAGAGGCCATTCCGTTGATCGAGCGCGCCATGCGGCTTGATCCCGCCACCAACCAGCAATTCCTGCACTTCCTCGGCATGGCGAACCTCCTCGCCGGCAGGTATGAGACCGCCGCGGTGGCGCTGCGCGAGCGCATTCGGCTGGTGCCCAACACGGATTTCTCCCGTTCGCTGCTTGCCTCCGCGCTCGGATATCTTGGCCAGACCGACGAAGCCCGTCGTGTTTGGCAGGAACTGAAAGAAATCAACCCGAAATATTCGTTCGAAGAGCATCTGGGCCGCCTGCCGTTCAGAAATGAAGAAGAAGCTCGGCGCATCACCGACGGACTCAAGAAGGCCGGCTTGGCGGACTGAGGATTTCATGCACTCCACGCGGCGCCTCAACGAACGAAATTTGTCGGCGGATAGCCCCGCAAGTGCTGCTCCAGATGCGTCGCCGGCGGCAGCCGCCGCGGGCCGCCGCGCATGACTTCTTCGTAAGCGCGTCTTTGTACCTCCGGCGGCACCAGCGGCCAGGTGCGCGTCATACATTTCACCGCCTCGCCGCCGCATCTTTGGTGCCGCCGGCAGAAGCCGCGCCCGCACACGCGCCACAGCGGCAGCGATTCCGCATAGAGCAGCTTGATCGCCGCAAACGCGACTTCCCGCTGCGCCACCTGCTCGTCCGGCGTCGAGCGTTTGAAGAACAGCCCGCGCCGGCTCGATTTTCCTTTCCGCCGTTTCTTCATGGTTCAGTCCCTCTTCGCGACACGGCCTTCATCCCGCCCCGCGATAGCGGGGCGGGGGGACCATCCAAAGCTCGCGGAGCGAGCGAAGGATGGTGGGAGGGGCGTCGGCCTCACCGCTAACGCAAGCGCATTCCCGCGACTAAACCCGAATCCCTCATCCTGAGGCGGCCGCGAAGCGGCCCTCGAAGGATGCAGGCCACAGCGCCGGGACCGTCGTCCTTCGAGGGCCGCGCTGTGCGCGGCCACCTCAGGATGAGGGGCAACAGGAAACGTTCTCGCAACGCATCAGCGCCCGAGCTTTGCCCACGACGACGAACAACAAAGAACAAACAAACAAAAAAGAGGGAAGCGGAGCGCCGAGAGGCGCGTCCAACCAAAGCCGCGTCTTGCGACGCGGCGCGGGCTTGCAAGGCCCGCTCGCCTTTCGGCGCTCCACTGCGGCGCTTGCCGGAGCGAGCGAACGCTCCAGCTCAGCCCAGGCCGCGCTTCACGCGAACCAGAGGATGCGGGCGTTACCCGCACCGTCATTCGCGCTTAAGCAAGGCACCTTGCGCGTCGGTCGTAATGCCGGCGGGGACGTTGCCCGGACCGCCCGGGAGCGAAGTTACGAGCTTCGCCCGCAGGAACCGCACCCGCTCCGCTTCAGGGATCGTCTCGAGAAGCGTCCCTCATGATTCGACGAGCGGGATGGTAAGCATGTAACATATTTAGAGACGATAGTCAACAGATTTGCAACTTACCGCCACCGCTCCGGAGACCGTCCCACTCACATCGGCGCCGGCGCAGCGTCATCTGCGTGAGGCGCGCTTGACTGCCGGCTGGGGCCTTGGTTCTCTATTCGTTCTCGCGAAGAAGGGCGTCAGACCCGCTAGGGAGCAGCATGGGCGAGGCTGATATGGCAGAGGAGCAATTGACAACAGAGGCGTATTTTCAGCGGGAGCGGGACGCGTTTGTCAGTGGGGCAGCCCGAGCCACGCGTCTTTCACATTTGATCGGAAACCGCGAAACGGATTCACGTTGCGTTTGGGCGTCGTGGCTGTTCATGCGGTTGTGCGTAACGGCCAAGAGCGTCGAGCGTTTATTTGAGCCGCAACCTTCTGGCTACGGGGAATTGTCCTACCTCGATCACGCTTCCATAGCATCTTTGGCTCGTGGGTTGATCGAGAACGCGGCGGTACTCCTCTATCTCGGCGACAAAGGTGACCGCGGCTGCGAACAACTTTCGTCATCATGATGAATGGCGACGAGCGAGAAAACCTACTCGACGACAACGAGAGTCGATTAGTATCCTCCAATCGGCGCTGAGGCTTATTGAACCTATACGGCAAAATGTGTGCGCGGAATTGCTGGACCATTTAAGCGAAGGGAAATTTCAGCAGCTTTGTATGACTCTTTTTGCCTTCGCTAAGTACGCCGCGACAAAACTCTAGCCACAACCGACGGCATGCGGCCGGGGACTGAGCGATTCAACAGCCGCAACAAGAGTGGTCACGGCGCGGCCGGCTGCGCGCAGATTTTTGTCGGCGAGGAAGGCACGCAGTCTCAAGGTCGGCGACTGCCCCCCCGGAGACGATTAATTTCATAGCCTGCGAGGCTTCGGCGCCGGCAACGCATTCGGCGAGCCCCAGCTATCCAGCCAGGCTTTCACTTCATCCCAAGGCACCCCCATACGGGTGCGCTCGAACTCGGCCAGCCGCCGTTCGTCCTCTGCCAACGATTCCGCGGACCATGGCCCCTCGCCTTTGGCCCGCATCTGCGCCAAATCCGTCGGCAGGATGGGTTCGTTACCCGCAAGCTCGGCAACCAGCGCCGGAACGCTAATTCCCAGCGCCGCCGCCCGCGCTTCCAGGAGGTCGGCGGTTTCCACATCCACTTCGATGTTGCGTACTTTCACGTTCATGCTGCGATGCCTCTTGCTAAGAACTTTAGCACGGACCGGTTTCTAGCCAAAGACGTGGATGGCCGGAACATTTGACGTGAAGACGGCACTTCGCGCCTGTTATCCGGCCATGACGGTTGCGATGACGGCTGCGATTACGGTCTCCGTTCCGCCAGCGTGCGCCGCACGGCGACTTCGATCTTGGCGGCGTCCGGCGTGACGAACTGCTCCAGCGGCGGGCTGTACGGCACCGCGTGTCGGCGCGAGAGAGGCGAACCTTTTATTCCGCTGCCTCGCGGCGCAGCTCGCCGGCCTTCGCCATCTCCCGGCGCAGCCATTCCGGCGCAATGTCAAAACCATTCGGCCACGTCGGCGCGCCGAATTCGAGAAAGACACGCGCAAAATAGGCTTCGTCACGCAGAGGTTCGACCATCGGACCCGTCTCGTTGACCATCGATGAGAAATCGTGCTCACCCACGCTGCCGTCACCGAAGTGAACGCGCAAGCGAAAACCGCCGATCTTCTCCAGGCGTCTGATCTCAGTCAGCATCAAGACCCACTATCCGTTCGAGGGCTATTTTAGCACGCGCGCGGTCCCAATTCGCCTTCAATTCGGCCTTATGCGCGACCGCCCATTGCGTTGCTGCTGACTGACGAAAACAAGACGTGGATGGCCGGAACATTTGACGTGAAGACGGCGCTTCGCGCCTGTTGTCCGGCCATGACGGTTGCGATGACGGCCGCGATTACGGCCGTTGTTCCGCCAGCGTACGCCGCACGGCGGCTTCGATCTTTGCTGCATCGGGCGTGATGAACTTCTCCAACGGCGGGCTGTACGGCACCGGCGTGTCGGCGCGGGCGACGCGCGCAATCGGCGCTTTCAATGACCAGAAGCCGCGCTCGGCGACCATGCCGGCGATCGATGAAGCAAGGCCGCCCGTCAGCGGCGCTTCGTCGGCCACGACCAGCCGTCCAGTTTTGGCGACGGATTGCAGCAGCGTTGCTTCGTCGAACGGGGCCAGCGAGCGCGGATCGATCACCTCGACGTCGATGCCGTCGCGCGCCAGATTCTCCGCGGCGGCGAGCGCGTATTGCACCATCAGCGAGACGGCGAGAACGGTCACATCGCGTCCGCGCCGCTTGACGTCGGCGCGGCCGAGCGGCAACGGCGCGCGTTCCTCGGGCATCGGGCCTTCGACGCCAAGGAGCCTGGCGTGATTGACCACCAGCGTCGGGTTCGGGCTTGCCATCGCGGCGCGAACGAGGCCGTAGGCGTCCGCCGGCATTGACGGCGCCACGATCTCGAGCCCCGGCACGTTGGTCAGCATGGCGTGCGGCGAGTGGCTGTGCTGCGCGGCGCCTGCGCCGCGCACGCCGTGCAGGAAATGAAACGTCACCGGCACGTTCAATCGGCCGCCGGTCATGTAATGCGCCACCGCCGCTTCGTTGGCGAGCTGCGACCACGCCAGATAAGAAAAGCTCGCGGTGCCGAGATCGACGAATGGCCGCGCGCCGGCCATCGCGGCGCCGGCGCCGAGCGCGGCGACGCCGGCCTCCGCGGTCGGCGGATCGACCACCCGGCCGGGGAAATCCCGGCGGATCCGATCCAGCAATTGCCGCTCGGGACCCAGGCCCAGCACGTGGCCGCCAATGATGCTCGTCCGCGGATCGGCGCTCAAGCCGTCGTGAAGCGCCTCGACGAAGGCCGCCGCGTATGTCGATGTTCTGCTCATGACGTCTGGCCGGCAAACACGTCGGCGAGCGCCGTTTCGGGTTCGGGGAACGGACTCGCAAGCGCCTGCTGGATGGCGCGCTTTAAGTCCTCGCGGATTTCGGCATCGTAGAAATGGATGCGTCCGATCGCATCGGTTCCTTGCGCCGCGAGCGTACGGGCAAGGCGCAGCACTGGGTCGTGATAGCGGTACCAATCGGCGTGTTCGCCGTCGATGGCGATCTCGCCGGTCGCCATGCCGATTTGGGTTTCACCGGTCGCCAGCACCGGCCACAGCGGATTGCTGCCGGCCCATCTTCTGGTGACGCACTCGATAAAGATCGGGCCGCTGCCGTCGCGGCATTTGGCGATCGCGGCCGTCGCGGCGCTCCAGATCTCTTCGGTGTCGGTGCCGTCGACACGCACCGCCTCGATGCCGAGCGACTTCGGCAGCATCAGAAAATCGGTGCCGGCATGAACCGACGTTGGATAACCGCCGCGGGACACGCCCCACGCATCGCCGCTGTTGTTCTCGCAGACGAACAGCACCGGCAGCTTGAAGAGCGAGGCGATGTTCATGGCCTCATAGCTCACGCCTTCTTCGAGCGCGCCGTCGCCGAAGAACGCGGCTGCCACCGCACCATCGCCGTTCTGCTTGCAGGCATAGCCGGCGCCGACGGCGAGCGAGATGCAGCCGCCGACCACCGCGGATGTGGAAATGAAGCCGCGCGAAGGATCGGACAAATGCAGCGTGCCGCTTCTCCCGCCGTTGAGCCCGCCGGCCCGGCCCACAATCTCGGCCAGTGCCGCCGCCGGATCGGCGCCGCGCGCGATGACGTGGCCGTGGTTGCGATGGGTCGTAGCGAGCCGGTCGCGCGCATCGAGCGCCGCGATGATTGCCGCGCCAGTCGCTTCCTGGCCGATATAGATATGGAAATGTCCGGCGAACTGGCGTTCGCTGGAGAGCCGGAACACCGCCTCCTCGAACCGGCGCATGCGCAGCATGGTGCGCAAGAGCTGCCAGCTTCGCGCGGCGGACGCCTCCTCCGGCATCATCTTCTCCCGGCCGATCCCGCAATGTTGCCGATACGGCCGCTCGATGCGGCGACCCTGGTTTTCTGTTGCCCGCTTCTTATCGCGGCCTGCCGGTCTGTGAAACCGGATTTCGCCGCCTGCGCACCTGCTATGCGAAGCGAAACTGCGGAACGCCGCCGACCGAGACGAGGCGGCCGACCGACGGCGCCGGAAAGTGTCCGGTCATCAGCAAAACGCCGCTGTCCGTATAAGTCTCGATGATGTGCCGGCGGGTATGCTCGGCCATTTGCGGATCGACATCGCCGGCCGTGCCCCACTCCGGATGCAGGATCTGAATTGGAGAGTGCAGCGCATCGCCGATCAGGAGCGCGCGGCTGTTGCCGCTCGCGATCAACAGACCGGTATGACCCGGCGTGTGTCCGACCAGCGGATAGAGCTGGAATTCGTCGCCTAACAGCGATGCGACGCCGTCTTTGCCGTCAACCAGCACAGCCTGGCCGGCGGCAATCACCGGCGCCACGCTGTCCTGGTAGGCGGTGACGCCAAGAGACTTTTTCTTCGCTTTCGCGACCACCGATTCCCAATAGGCGGCCTCATCGCGGCCGATCAGGTACTTCGCGTTGGGAAAGGTTGGAACCCATTTGCCGTCCAGCAATCGCGTATTCCAGCCGACATGATCGACGTGCAGGTGCGAGCACATGACATAGTCGATGTCCTCGGGCTTGCAGCCCATGGCGGCCAGATTTTCAAGATACGGGGTATCGACCATGTGGAACGGATAGACGCCGCCGCGCTCCTTGTGATTGCCGCAGCAGGTGTCGAACAGGATATTGTGATGCTTGGTGCGGATGACGTAGCTGTGGATGCTCAGCAGCACCTTTTGTTGTTCCGGATCGAAAAAGCGCGGCACCATCCAGTCGCGCTGTTCCATGAATTGCTCGAACGTATTTTTCGGGAACAGCCACGCCAGATCGAATTCCGCGCGCGGCTGTTCGACCAGGATGTCGATCGTCACCGCATCGAGCACACGCAAAGCCATATCCCCCTCCGAAGTCACATTTCTTTGTCGGCCGTTGTTGGGCTTGACTAGGGTAAAATTCCAACAAAGGCCACACCCCTGCCGTCAAGCGCCACGCCGGCCCGGTGCGGGGGATTGGGACGCCGGGGCCCGCAGCTTCTCGATCGTGCGATTATTCAATCGGTCCGGCGATCGGGGAAGGTTCATTGGCGGCTTCAGCCGTACATACGTCAATCGGTTCGTTGTTCACGTTGACTGGAGAACCGCTGAGTGCGTCTTCGGCAGCGTGCCCCGCCGACGACTAAACAACCTATGGCGCAGCCTCTCTACGGGGAGGTCCACGAAGATCGTTAGGGCCAGCGAAAACACCAGTGCGAGCGCAAGCACGGCAGCGGCTCCATTCTCCCTGCCTCCTAACCACGGTGTTCCCCATACGATCCAGATGGCGGGAACGTGCGCGACGTAGAGAGGGTACGACAGGTCGCCAATGAACCGATCAACACGCGAACGCTCCGAGGCAATAAACAGGAACGGGATTGCTGCTGCACACAGCGCGTAGAAGGCAAAAACTCGATAGTCATTGATCCAGATTATTGCCCGCGCGCTCGGCGACAGCCACCCGCAGATGATGATGAGCGGAAGTGCGCCATAGCCGACCCACTTTGAATAGCGTAATTTCGCCGCCACGACGTAGAACCGATAGGAGATAACGCCAGCAAAAAAATACATCAGTATTGACGGAAAAAAGTCATACTGCCACGTCCTCAACGCCTCGCCTTTGTTTTCTTGGTACCAGAACGCCGCGTTCAGCGCTGCTGACAACAAGAACACGGTCCATATGATCGGCAGTCTGCGCAGTACGATCAGCGGCGCGATTGCGTAGAACATCATCTCCAACGCAACGGTATACATTTGTCCAAGAAACAAATAACCGTTGCCGTAGGGTTCAAGTGTGATGGTCGCCCAAAGCGTCTGCGGAAATATGAGAAGTTGATTGATCAATAGCCATGCACCGTGGTCGAACAGATCGTACTGTCCGGCTAAATAGCCACCAAACAGGACGATATAATAGACGGGGAGGAGCCTTAGCAGGCGGTTTTCATAGAAGGCGAACGTGCCGCGACGGTCGGTATCGTATTTCTCGGTGATCACCATCGCGATGTAGAAGCCGCTGATGATGAAGAAAATGTAGACGGCAGAATAGCTGAAAAGGAAGTTAAATGGTGCGATCTGATAATGCCAATTGAGCACCGTCAGCGCGAGCAACAAACGCAACGCCCCCATCGCCGTTTTTTCCGCGGTCCGCTCAAAGATACGTTCCGGGATGCGATAGTAGTCCTGCGCCCCCTACAACCGCAAGTCGCGGCGAGGGCATTCGATTGCGGAACATGGTCACGCCCGCGCCAGCACATTGCTCGCAGTCATCGCATTGCACCGACCACCCCGCGCCGTTCAACGCGTCGGCAATCTCCCGCGCCCGCCCTCTTCATCTCACGAGTGATCGGCAACACGTTTGCCGCACATTGATCCGCCGTTGCCTCGATTATCGCTATAGCCACCTTGCACTCTCGCTTGGTCTCGAAGCTCGTCCGCAGCGGTTTCTCTGTCTGTCAGCAGTGGTTCCACGCAGTGGATGATTTTGTCGAACTCAGCCAGCACCGGGTTGGCACGCAGTTCGCGTCGCGGATGTTCTTGGCATCCTTGGCGCTCCCTAGGGGAATCGAACCCCTGTTTCAGCCTTGAGAGGGCCGCGTCCTAGACCGCTAGACGAAGGGAGCGTGACGTTCGAATAAACCCGATGGCGCAGGCGTGCAAGGAGGTCAGGCGCCAGGTTCAAGGCTCGGTAGCGAACCTGATGCGTCCGGTTTGTTTCAGGGTCTTGAGGTCGAAGATGCGGATTTCGGTGGCGCCGCCGATGTCGAGCGTCACCGCGAGGCGGTCGTCGGTGACATTGCTGGCGATGACCCGCGCACCTTTCGGCAACATGACGACCCCGTCGGCGGGTGCGGCGCTGCTCCCGCCGGTGCGGGACAGGCGGTAACCAATGACACCGATCACCGCGGCGATCGCAACCAGCGTGGTAAATCCGGAAATGAGCATCATCCAGCGCACACGCGAAACCATGCCGGACGCCATGGCCTCAGCATCGGCCGCCGGAGCCGCAACGGCGCCGGCTTTGGACCATTCGCTCTGCGCGTTATCGGCGGCTAATTTGTCCATGGTGTACCTAGATAAGAGCCGATGACTGCGACCCGGAAATCAATCGGCATTTCGCCCGACGAAGCCGGCGGGCGCCTCGACCGTTTGCTTGCTGTACACGTTGGCGAACTGTCCCGCACGCGGCTTAAGGCGCTGATCGAAGCCGGTGCCGTCGCGGTCGACGGACGGACGATCCGCGATCCGGGCCATCGCGTCAATTCGGGCGCATCGATCCTCATCGACATTCCGCCGCCGGCGCCGGCAAAGCCGGCTGCCGAGCCTATTCCGCTCAACGTGGTTTACGAGGATTCCGATATCATCGTGATCGACAAGCCCAAGGGGCTGGTCGTGCATCCAGCCGCCGGACATTCGTCAGGCACATTGGTCAATGCGCTCATCGCCCATTGCGGCGAGAGTCTCTCAGGTATCGGCGGCGAGCGGCGACCCGGCATCGTGCACCGGCTCGACAAGGACACCACCGGCCTGATGGTGGTCGCCAAGAACGACCGCGCCCATCAGGCGCTGGCGGCGCAGTTTGCCAGCCACGGCCGGGACGGCGGACCGTTCGAGCGCAGTTACCTCGCCTTCGTATGGGGGGCGCCCGATCGGCCGCGCGGGGTGATCGACAAGCCGATCGACCGGCACCAGGTCGCCCGCGACCGGATGGCGGTCCGGGAAGGCGGCCGTGAGGCCGTGACCCACTGGCAGGTCCTCGAGCGATATGCAGACCCTGCGGGCAGCCGCCGCGCCAGCAAACCCACCGAATCCGCCGCTAGTCTGCTCTTGTGCCGCCTCGAAACCGGACGAACCCACCAGATTCGGGTGCATTTGGCCTCGATCGGCCATCCCCTCCTCGGCGACGAGACCTATGGGGCAGGGTTTCGCACCAAGTCGACGCTATTGCCGGAGGCAGCCCAGGGCGCACTTGCGGCCCTTGGCAGACAGGGTCTCCATTCCCATATACTGGCCATTGCGCACCCAACGTCCGGTAAAATCCTGCGGTTCCGTTCGGAACTGCCCGCCGACCTTGCCCGTTTGCATGATATGCTGGCGGTAATCCGAGCTGATTCCAGTAATAAATAGAGGATACCAAGCTCAGGCGAAATGCCGCCTATTGAGCTAGATCAACGCAGCGTCGCGCTGATGTGATGCCTCTTTACTACCGCTCACCGGGTTAGACCGTGTATGTTGCAGGTGCGAGATAAGGAACTTGCGCCGTTGGCTCGGGAAGCAACGACGTCATCGCCTGCCGCGTAGCGGGGGTGTCAACGAAGGAAAGGGCGCTGTGATGGCCCAAACTGCAGCCTTGCCGGTCCTGTCGGGTGAAACCGGCCTGACCAGGTATCTGGAAGAAATACGGCGGTTTCCGATGCTGGAACCGCAGGAAGAATTCATGTTGGCGAAGAGCTGGCGCGAGCACGAAGATCGCGAAGCAGCGCACCGCCTCGTCACCAGCCATTTGCGGCTCGTGGCCAAGATCGCCATGGGGTATCGCGGCTACGGCCTACCGATCTCCGAAGTTATTTCCGAAGGCAACGTCGGCCTGATGCAGGCGGTGAAGCGCTTCGAACCCGATAAGGGTTTTCGACTGGCGACCTACGCCATGTGGTGGATCAAGGCAGCGATTCAGGAGTACATCCTGCGCTCATGGTCGCTCGTTAAGATGGGCACCACCGCGAACCAGAAGAAGCTGTTCTTCAATCTGCGCAAAGCCAAGAGCCGGATTTCCGCACTCGACGAAGGCGACATGCGGCCCGATCAGGTCAAGCTCATCGCCAAAAGGCTGGGCGTGACCGAACAGGACGTCATCGACATGAACCGCCGGCTTGGCGGCGATGCGTCGCTGAATGCTCCGATCCGCGAGGACGGCGATTTTGGCGAGTGGATGGATTGGCTGGTCGACGACAGCGTCAGCCAGGAAAGCCGTCTCGCCGAGTCCGAGCAATCGGACAACCGGCATCAGGCGCTGGGTGCAGCGCTCGGCGTGCTCAACGATCGCGAACGCCGGATCTTCGAAGCGCGCCGGCTTGCCGACGAGCCGATCACGCTGGAAGAACTCGCCGACGAGTTTGGCGTGTCGCGCGAGCGTGTCCGCCAGATCGAGGTCCGCGCGTTCGAGAAGGTGCAGAAGGCGGTGAAGAACACCATCGCCGCCATGGAAACTCCTGCGACGGCGGCGGCTGCCATCGCAGCCGCGCACTAGGCGCCCTCAAGCTCGGCAATTGACGTCTCGGCGCGACGTTGGAAGACGATCGCGCCTTGGCGCTTGGCAATGTCGCGCGCCGCCGCAAAGGTTTGCCGGGCTTCGTCCTTGTTGGCGCGATCCAGCGCCAGCAAGCATTCACCGCGCAGGCGGTAAATTTCCGGCAGATAAAACCCGACCCCCGGTTCGTCGATCGCAGCGACCGCGCGATCGAGATGGACGAGGCCATCGGCCGCTCGACCTGCGGCAAGCAGAACCTCGGCCGCCAGGCCGAGATAATATTGCGGTAGCGGGCCGGCCCCAGTCGCCTTGCCGATTTCGGCGTCGACCAGCCGTGCCGCGTCGGTGACGCCGGCGCCGATTGCGGTCGCCCAACCGGTTAGGATCAGGCTGCTCGCGCGCCACGGCAACAGTCCAAATTTGTCGGCCAGCGCGACGGCGCGATGGGCGGCCGCGAAGACGGCGTCGCGATTGCCGACGACCTGATGGCGTATCGCGCCGTTGTGAAGCGCATGGGCCAGGGTGTTGGGATGGTCGAGGGTTTCGGCTAGGGCAAGCCCGCGTACCGCGAACTCTTCCGACTGCTTTTCGGCGCCGGCTAACTGCAGCGCCCCGGCTGCCACAACATGGGCGCATACGCCTGGATCGTGGCCACCGAAGTCGTGGCCAAGATGGCGGTGGCGGGCCATGTCGTAGCTTTCGGCGCCAATCAGACCGTCGGCCGATGCCGCTGCGACATCGCCCAGGAAGAAAGCCGTGGACCAACGGCAATGATACGCTTCGAGCAGCAGATCGTCGTCGCCGGAGCGCTGCGCCAGCGTGACCAGTTCGCTCGCCCGGTCTCGGGCGAGGGCGTTCTTGCGTCTGATATTCGCGTTTAGCCAGAGGCCCCATTTGGCCTTAAAGGTTGCTGCATCGTCGGCTAGCGCTGCGCCGATCTCGCTGGCGCGGCGGTAGGCTTCCTCGGCCTCCGCGCTTTGCAGACCGCCCGCGACCATCAGCGCAGGGCCGAGCTTCAGCAGAAGATCCAATTCGCGGCGCCGGCGGCCAGCGGATTCCGGCAAGGCCTCGGCGAATTTGAGACCCGCCGAGAAGTGCGCCGCGGCTTCCTGATAGGCCGATCGGCTCACCGCACGGTCGCCAGCCCGCATGCGGTAATCGCAGGCGAGGCCGGCCAAAGCCGCTTCGCCGAAATGATGCGCGAGCAGTTCGGGCTCATTCGCTGTCTGTTCGGGGAAGTGCTCTTCAAGCGCCCGGGCAATGCGCTCGTGCCAATCCCGCCGGCGGGCCAACAACAAACTTTCGTAAGCGGCGTCGCGCATCAGCGCGTGCTTGAAACTAAAACTCCGTTCCTGACCCCGGCCCTCGGGAAACACGATGCCTGCTGTGACGAGCTTCGTCAGCGCGTCCTCGAGATCGGCACCGTGCCTGGGCACGACCGCATCGAGCAGCGAAAAGGCGAATTGCCGGCCAATGACGGCGGCGATTTGCGCCACCTCGCGCGCCTCGCCAAGCCGATCGAGCCTCGCCGTCAACGAATCCTTCAGTGTTGCCGGTACGGCCGCGCTGTCTTCGCCCGCGGATTCCAACACGCTCTTGGTCAATTCTTCGGCGAACAGCGGCACGCCATCGGTCTTGGCGACAATCGTGGCGACGGTGTCGGCGGACAGGCCATGCGCTGCGGCAACGCCGATGATCAGCTCCGCGCATTCAGCTCGGCTCAGACGGCCGAGCGTCAGCAGCGTCGCGTGCGGCCGCGCCAGCCAGGGCGGAGCAAAATCGGGCCGCGCCGTCACCACAACAAGCAAGCGTGCCTGCGCGATGCTATCGGATATCCGCGTCAGCATTTCGAGCGTGGTCGCGTCGATCCAATGAGCGTCCTCCACGATGAGGAGCATGGGCTTGGCTTCACCCAAGCGAACGATCTCGTCGACCAGGAGCGCAATCGTGGCCGCTTTCCGTTGCGCCGGTGTCAGCGAAATTGGGGGCACCGGTGCGTCTGGAATTGAAAGAAGTTCCGCCAGCAACGCAATCGCGGATGCGTCCAACGCTGCCCGTTGCGAAAACAGTACGCCAAGTTTTTCCAAGCGTATGCCGGGCGAGTCGGCGGTGGCGAAACCCGCGGTGCGAGTTATCTGTTGAATCACCGGATAGAGCGCGCTGTCGGCATGATAAGGCGAGCATTGCAAATGAATGAGGCCATGCGGTTCGCCGGCGATCGCTTCTTGCAACGCTTCGATCGAACGCGACTTGCCGATTCCGGCCTCGCCGACCAGCGTGATGATTTGGCCCTCGCCTAAGCACGCCAAACGCCAGCGGTCGAGCATCAAACCCATTTCGTGGGCGCGCCCGATCAGCGCCGCGCTCCCGCCGGTCCGCCCTGCTGCAAAGCGGGTCACGACGGCGGCCTCGCCGAGCACGCGCCAGGCTGGAACCGGTCGTACAAATCCCTTCAGTTCGTGCTCGCCCGTCCGTTCCAGCTCGAACAGCCCGCCGAGCAGATTGTGCGTCGTCTCGCTGATGAGGATGGTGTCCGGCGCCGCCAGCGCCTGCAGCCGCGCCGCAAGATTCGGGGTCTCGCCGACGATGGTCCGCTCTTGTGCCGTGCCGGTGCCGACGATTTCGCCGACGACAACGAGCCCGGTTGCGATACCGATCCGCGCCTGAAGGCGTGCCCCGTCCGGGCGCTCGATACCGCCAACCTCCGCCAGGATGCCGATCGCAGCGCGAACGGCGCGTTCTGCCGCATCCTCGAAGGCCCGCGGAAAGCCAAAATAGGCGAGCACGCCGTCGCCCATGAATTTCGCAACGAAGCCGCCGAACCGTCCAATCGCGCCGGCTGTGGCATCCTGATAGCGCCGGATCAAACTGCCGAGAAGTTCGGGATCGACCACGCCCGACAGTGCCGTCGAGCCGACCATGTCGCAGAACAGCACCGTAACCTGACGCCGCTCCGCATCGGCCGAAGCCTCTGTGTCGGCAGGCTTTGGCGCCGCGGTTTCGGAACCGCGCTCGGCGATCGCCTTTAACAGCCGCCGCCGGTTGCCCAGCGACACACCGAGCTGTTCCAGGTCTCGCTCGCTCAGTTCCGGCAGGATATCGAGGTCGATGTCGTTGGCCTCGAACGCATCGGCGTATTGTTCGAAATTATTTTTGCGCAACCAGTCGCGAAGACCACTCATGCCGGCAAGAAGCTCCCAGACGACCACGCAGCCTAATAGCTTCCCCTAATAGCAGACTTTAGGTGGATCGTGGCTTACTCGTTCAGCATGTCCCGCAACAGCCAGCGAGAGCCGAAGATCGCCGCCCCTGCGACAGCGGCGATTGCCGCGATCAACAGGAAAAACTCCGGCTTCCCGATGCGGCTCCAGAAGCTGCCGAGCCATCCGGCGAGAAGGCCGCCGACGAAACTCGTGGCCAGCCACACGCCCATCATCATCGACAACATGCGCAGCGGAGCGATCTTGGTGACCAGCGAAAGTCCGATCGGCGAGAGATAAAGCTCGCCGATGGTGATGACGACGAAGTAGGCGAGCAGCCACAGCCAGCTCGCATGACCTCCGCTCGCTTTCCATGCCGCAATCGCCATGATGAGGTATGAGAGCGCGACACCGCAGCAGCCGAGCGCCATCTTGGCGACGGTCGAGGGCTCCGATCCGCGCTCAGCCTGCCGCGTCCACAGCGCAACGACGAAAGGCGTGAAAGCAAAGATCATGAATGGATTGAAAGCCAAAAACCATGTGGTGGGAATTTCGGCGGAGTAGCCGAACAGCTCGATGGTCCGATCGGTATTGGCATCGGCCCACAAGACGATCGTGTTGCCGCCTTGCTCGTAAGTCGCCCAGAACAGCGCGGTGGGAACGAACAGCACAAGCAGCGCCAGGACGGCGCGCCGCTCGTCTCGGGTGAGCGGCCTTTTCTCGATATGCGCCGCCTGCGCCCTTTGCAGCTCGTCCGGCGGCAACAGCGGCAGGGCGTAAAGATAAATCGAAAGACCGATCAGCATGCCGACGCCCGCCGCCGCAAAGCCGTAATGCCATCCCGCATTCTCGCCCAGCGTGCCGCAGACCAGCGGCGCCAGGAACGCGCCGACATTGATACCGACATAGAAGATCGAATAGGCGCGGTCACGGCGGTGGTCGCCCGGCGGGTAGAGACCTCCGACCTGTGTCGAGATGTTTGGCTTGAACGCGCCGTTGCCGAGAATAAGCGCCAGCAGCGCGAACAGGAACAGCTGCTCGACCGCCATCATGAAATGGCCGATTGCCATCAAGGTGGCGCCGATGACGACCATGCGGCGCTGACCGAGCACGCGGTCGGCCAAAAGCCCGCCGAAAATCGGAGTGAGATAGACGAGCGCTATATAGAAACCATAGATTTGCGACGACAGCGGCTGTACGTCGAGCGGGCCGAAGATTGCCTCAAGCGCACTTTTGATGCCGACAAGGCCGAGCACCGTGCCGGCATGGCCCGAAACCAGCAGATATTTGGTCATGTAGAGAACAAGCAGCGCGCGCATGCCGTAATACGAGAAGCGCTCCCACATCTCGGTGGTAAACAAAAAGGCCAAGCCCTTGGGGTGGCCAAACAGTTCACCTCGTGCGCCGATACGGCTACCGGCAAGCCGACGGGTAGAGGAACGATGTTCAACCATAGGCTCCGCCGGGCGGCGGTCGCCGCCAGTCTCATCGCCGGAAAGCGACACTATAAGTCTGTCATGTTCGGCGATAGCAACCGCGTGGCACGCGATTCCTGCCCACGAAGCTGCGAAGGTGGCTGCGGGGCAAACAAAAATAGCCCGGATCGCCTAAGAGCCCATCCGGGAAGTTTGGATTCATGGCGAGGGGTTTGCAGCAAGTCGCCTGAGCATGATGCGGATCATGGCGAGGCGAATGAATGCAGCGACGGTTGTGGTGTAGCGCTCAAAGTCGCGGGCCAGGCGGCGATTGCGACTGATCCAGGCAAACGTCCTTTCGACAATCCACCGTTTTGGCAGCACCTCGAAACCGGCAATGTCCGATCGCTTGACGATTTGCAAACTCCAGGCACCGGTACGCCACACGGTCAACGCCATCTTGCGCCCCGCGTATCCGCCATCAGCAAAGATGCGTTCGATGAACGGGAACAGTCGTCGCGCTCGACGCAGCAAGTGGAAAGCCCCATCACGGTCCTGAACGTCAGCGGGATGAACGACGACGTTCAACAACAGGCCCAGTGTGTCGACCAGGATGTGCCGCTTTCGACCTTTGATCTTCTTGCCCGCGTCGTAGCCCGAAGGATCGAGCAAAGCCCCCCTTTTTGCGCCCCCTTCGCGGTCTGCGAGTCGATGATGGCTGCGGTCGGGCTCGGCTCTCGGCCCTCCTGCTCGCGCACCGCGACGTACAGTTCGTGATGAATGCGCTCCAACGTGCCGTCCCAGTTCCAGAGCTCGAGATAGTCATACACCGTGCTCTTGGGCGGCAGGTCCTTGGGCAAGGCCTTCCATTGGCAACCGGTCCACAGGATGTAGAAAATCCCGTTCAGCACCTCGCGCACATTCACCGACCGTCGCCGCCCGCCATGTCTCGCAGGCGGAATCATCGGCTCGACAATCCCCCATTCGGTATCGGTCAGATCACTCGGATAACGAAGGCCGTTGCGATCCGCAGAACGGCGGTGTTCAGGCTTCCACATCGGGCGCTCCCAAAAGAATCAAGCGCCCAATAAGGAATCACATCCGATTCATTCGACTCAAGAAGTTTCCGGATCGGCTCTAAGGCAATCCGGGCCGCTTCTTTTCAACATCTCTAGCGCGTGAGCGAAGGACTCACTCCGCGGGAATTGCTTCGGGTATCGCCTCATGCGGCGCGGTGCGATCGAGTGCACTGACCGGAACGCGGCTCAGGCCGAATAAGAAGACCGCTACGATCAGATACGCGATCGCAACGACTGGCGTCACCGCGATGCCAACCGCTTCACCGTGCATGAACCCGAAGAAAGTAAGCACGGCACCGGCAAGTGCGAACGCGGACGCGTTGATGAACTTCTTGTCGATGACAAAGGCGCCGATCGCGGCCAGGACAAGCCCGGTCAGGATCGAGCCGCCGCCCATGACTTTGAGGCCAGCGTAGAGAACGCCCTGGTTGGCGAGCTTGTCCAAGCCAACGGTCGCCGCGTCGGTACCGACCGCGTGCAGCACACCGTCCAACTGCACACCGGCCCAGGCGGCAAGATGCGGCGTCAGCGCCAGCACAATGGCCGGCGCGTGTCCCTTCGGCGTGCTCTGGAAGGCTTGCGCACCGATCAGCATGCCGATGTAGAGCAGGATCGGGTATATCGCCACCACCGGTATGATCGCCAAGAGCAGCGAGATCACACCGAACCAGGACAGCACGATCACCATGATGCCGGTTGCGGCCGAGTAGCCGATGCGGCCGCCCATCGCCTTCCAGCCCGGGTGACCGATATAGACCGCGTTGATGAACGGGTTGCCCATCAGGCAGCCGATCAAGCTGATGACGCCATCGGCGGTCAGCACGCGGGTCGTCGGAAACGCATCTCCGGCGGCTTCAGCGCTTTCCACGTTGTCCATCGCTTCGACCAGGTCGTAAATGCCGAACGGGATGGCGGTAACAAGGATCACGCCGAGATATTCGAAGCCAGAGAAGATGTGGTTGACTGCGGGGAGCGGGACCGAAAAGCCAAAATTGGTAAAGGCGTCAGTCACGCCATGGCCGGTTAGCCCACCGTAATTGAGGCCGAAGAGATTGGAGCCCCATGCGATGATCATTCCGACTGCAATAGCGACGAGACCTGCAGGAAGGCCCTTGGGATAGCGAAACCCGCCGAACCAGTTCACCATGATGACGGCGAAGCAGGTCAGGCCGATCACCGGCGTCATGTACATTTCCAGCGCCGGTCGCATCGAGATGAAGGTGATTGAGACGCCCGCGAGCGTACCGAGCAGGGCGGCGCGGGGCGTGATCTTGCGAATAATCGGAGCAATAAAGCCGCCGATCATCAGGATGAAGCTCTGGAAGAACACCCAGGTCAGCCCGGCTTCCCAGCCTTTGACCGGATCATGGGTCCTAAGCGCAATCGGCAGCATGATCACGAAAGTGACGATGAACATGTGCGGCACGCTTATGCCGGACGGCAGCGCGCAAACATCGCTGCGGCCGGTTTTTTTGGCGAGCCGGTAGGCGAGATACGCGTAGTAAAACGTCGACAGGCACAACATCAGGCCGACGGCAGGCAGGATGCAGCCGAACACAATGGAGTCCGGCATCTTGATCACGAACCGCAGCAAGATCGTGAGCGTCAACATGTTGGTGAGGATGTTGGTGCCGAAACCAAAAAAGGCATTCCAGTCGCCGGGGGTAAATAGTTTTGGTTGAAACCCGGCCGTCGATGTTGTGGTCGTCATTTCAGGCTCCTCTCAATGGCGAGCCGCACCCAAAAGCGCCAAGCCCTGCCCACGGACTTGTCGCCCGCGCGCCGCTTCGGAAAACCGATTTTGGTATGAAACGCCCCGCCCCCCTTTATCTGTAAGCAACCATCGGTGATGGCGTCGGCAATCCTCGCAAAGCGCGTGCCAACCACAGCCGGCCGTTTGATGCCGACGACGGCGATGCAAAAGCCGATGAGGGCGCAGAAGAATTAGCTGTTACGTGTGCGGCACCGGCGGCTATCGCCGCTTGCTGCATTGCAACGTTGCAAATTGCGAATCCAGTCTGGCGACCAAATAACGGTCACTGCCCTGTCAAAAAAACAGCAAGGAAACAGGCGCGCGCAATGCTCAAAAAAATCGCGCGCAGCCGCTTTATAGATCACGATCGAAATCAGACGGCGGCTCGCACCGGATAGCCGATCGATGAGAGCGAGTTGAGCAGCGGTGTCGATGCGGCCACCGATCCGAAAATGCCGCCCTGCGCCTTGATCATGGCGAGACCGGCGGCATGGAATTCCGGGAAATACGAGCCGCAACAATCCGACAGCACGATGCAACGGAAGCCGCGATCATTGGCTTCGCGCACGGTCGTATTCACGCACACCTCCGTCGTCACTCCGCAGACAAACAAGGTGTCGATGCCGCCGTTGCGCAGCATGAGTTCGAGGTCGGTCTGGTAGAAGGCGCCCTTGCCGGGCTTGTCGATGACAGGCTCGTCTTTCAGCGGATAAAGCTCGGGAATGATGTCGTGGCCGGGCTCGCCGCGGACCAGAATGCGGCCCATGGGCCCGGGCGCGCCAATGCGCGTTGACGGATCGCCGCGTTCAACTTTGTGCGGCGGTGCATCGGACAGGTCAGGCCGATGTCCTTCCCGGGTATGAATGACGAGCATGTCGTGTTCGCGAGCGGCCGCAAGAACTTGGCGGAGCGGCGCAACGGCGGCCTGCAGCTTGGATACGTCATTGCCGAGCGCCTCTCCAAAGCCGCCGGGCTCAAGGAAGTCGCGTTGCATGTCGATGATCACGAGTGCGGCACGATTGAGATCGACGGAAAGCGGCGCCGGCTCGGCATCAAAGGTTACTTTCAGCATCTCGGGCCTCCTTGGACATCGGATTGCGAAGGATGCCTTGGGAGAGTGCAAGATTGGGGCCACAGTGACGCCCTGCTCAATTTTTGAGCTTATCCGGCTTCGGAACCGTTCCGGCTCGGCAGCGCCCGCTGAAGCTCCACCGCAAGCTCCATAGATTCAAAGACTTATGCCCGCAGCAGCGAGGACGCCCAAGGTGGCACGCGCCTTGCGGAACCAATCCCGACACAACCATGCGTCGGCCGGGTCGGGAGGCTTTTGATGAAGCGCCGCGAATTTCTGAAATCGATGACCGCGCTCACCGCCGCCAGCGCCGTTTCGGCACCGGCGATCTGGTCGTCGGCGAAGTCGCAAACGCGCAACGAGACGCTTTTGTTGATCACGGAGAACGGGCCCAACAATCTCGACATTCAAGGAGTGGGCACCAATCGGCCGGGCTACGAAGCGTCCTGGAATTGCTACGACCGCCTGATCACGCACGAGAAGAAAACGCTTCCCGACGGCACCCAGTCCTACGACCGCGACAAGCTCCAGCCCGAACTCGCCGAAGACATGAAGGTCGGCGACATGTCGGTGACGTTCAAGCTGCGCAAGGATGCAAAATTTCAGGACGGCGTACCGGTCACCGCCAAGGACGTGAAATGGTCGTTCGACCGTGCAGTGAGCGTTGGCGGGTTTCCGACTGTGCAGATGAAAGCCGGTTCGTTGGTCAAAACGGAGCAATTCGTCGCCGTCGACGACAACACGTTTCGCGTCGATTTCGTCAAGAAGGACCGCCTGACCCTTCCCGATCTCGCGGTGATCGTGCCCGGCGTCTACAATTCGAAACTGCTCAAGAAGCATGCCACCGAAAAGGACCCTTGGGCGCTCGACTACACCAAGGGCAATACCGCCGGCAGCGGCGCCTACAGGGTGACGAGCTGGAAACCCGGCGTCGAAACGGTCTACGAGCGTTTTGACGGCTGGGTCGGTGGCAAGCTTCCGCAGCTTAAAAAAGTTATCTGGCGCACGATTCCCGCGGCCGGCAACCGCCGCGCGCTGATGGAGCGCGGCGATGCCGACATCTCCTTCGATCTGCCGGCGAAGGATTTCTCCGAAATGAAGAAGGAGAACAAGCTCAAGCTGATCGCAAACCCGATCAGCAACGGCATGTACAGCGTCGACCTTAACGTGGTGAAACCGCCGTTCAACAACGAGAAGGTTCGCCAGGCCGTCGCCTACGCGATCCCCTACCAGAAGATCATCGATGCGGCGATGTTCGGAATCCGCTGTTCGGCGGCAAATCGAATGACGTATCCACCACCGACTGGCCGCAACCCACCGCTTACGTTACCGACATGGGAAAAGCCAAGGCGTTGATGCAGGAATCCGGCGCGGGCAGCATCGACACCACCATCTCATTCGATCTCGGCGACGCGGTCAATTCGGAACCAACCGCCACGCTTATTCAGGAGAGCCTCGCCCAGATCGGCATCAAGACCACCATCAACAAAATACCCGGCTCCAACTGGCGGAGCGAGATGGCCAAGAAATCGATGCCGATGATGGTGAACTTCTTCTCCGGCTGGCTGGATTATCCGGAGTATTTCTTCTTCTGGTGCTACTCCGGCCAGAACGCGATCTTCAACACGCCGAGCTACGTCAACAAGGACATGGATGCGCTGATTGATGGTCGCCCGCGGGGCCGCTGCCGTCGATGACAAAAGCAAATATGCAACCGATGTCGAAGGTTTCATCTCGAAGGCCTGGCACGAGGTGCCGCGCATTCCGCTGTTCCAGCCGCAGCTGAAAGTCGCGGCCCAGAAGAATATCTCGGGTTACTGCTACTGGTTTCACCGTCAGGTCGACTATCGTTCGCTGGTCAAGGCGTGACGACCGAGTCCGACTGCAAACAAAGCTGCCGTCATGTTGGTCAGTATCCTGCGCCGTTTCGTGACCGTTATTCCGACGTTGATCGGCGTGATTATCGTGACGTTCCTGCTCACGCGCGTGTTGCCCGGCGATCCGGCGGTTTATTTCGCGGGGCCCGCGGCAACACCTGAATCGATTGCGGATATCCGCAAATCGCTCGGCCTCGACCAGCCGCTGCCGGTACAGTTCCTGCACTACGTCGACGATCTTGCGCACGGCAATCTCGGCAATTCGCTTGCCACCGGCCAGCCGGTCGTGACCGAACTCATCTCACGGCTGCCAGCCTCGGCCGAACTCACGCTGTTCGGTTTGATTATTTCGGTTCTGATCGCCATTCCGCTCGGCATTCTTGCCGCGGTGAAACAGGGCTCGTGGATCGACCATACCTGCCGCGTGGTTGCGACCGCCGGCGTTTCGCTGCCGGTGTTCTTCACCGGGCTGCTGCTGGTCTACGTGTTCTACTTCCTGCTCGGATGGGCGCCGGCGCCGCTCGGGCGGCTCGATGTATTCTTCACCGCACCGCCGCAGGTCACCGGCTTTTATCTGATCGACAGCCTGATCGCCGGCGACTTGCAGACGTTTCGCGCCTCGCTCAGTCAGCTCATCTTGCCCGGCGCGACGCTCGCGATCTTTTCGATCGCCCCGATTGCGCGCATGACCCGCGCTTCGATGCTGGCCGTGCTCGCTTCCGACTACGTGCGGACTGCCCGTGCCAGCGGCTTGTCGCCGTACACCGTGATCATCACCTACGCCTTCCGCAACGCCGTGTTGCCGGTCATCACCACGCTCGGCATGGTGTTCTCATTTCTCCTTGGCGCCAACGTGCTGGTGGAAAAGGTCTTCGCCTGGCCCGGCATCGGTTCGTTTGCGGTCGAGGCCCTGATCGCTTCGGATTTTGCGCCGGTGCAGGGCTTCGTGCTCACCATGGCGGTGCTGTACGTGATGCTCAATCTGCTGATCGACATCAGCTACGGCATCATCGACCCGCGCGTGAGGCTCGAGGCATGACCGATATCGCCGCAACGACCCGGCCGGCGACCGGGCCCGCCGCGCTGATCCGTCATGCGCGCTACGTCATCGGCGAGAATCCCGTGACCGGCCTCGCCTTCGGCCTGTTCGTACTGATCCTGATCGCTGCGCTGATCGGACCCTGGATCGTGCCGCACAATCCGCTCGCGAGCGACACTGCGGCAGCGCTGAAGCCGCCCTCGGCGGGACACTGGTTCGGCACCGATCAGCTTGGACGCGACATTTTCAGCCGCGTCGTGGTCGCAACCCAGCTCGATTTCACCATCGCGATTGCCTCAGTCGTGCTGGTATTTCTTATGGGCGGTCTGGCAGGCGTGGCCGCCGGATATTTCGGCGGCTGGACCGACCGCATTGTCGGCCGCATCGCCGATACCATCATGGCATTCCCGCTGTTCGTCCTTGCCATGGGAATTGTCGCGGCGCTCGGCAACACCGTGCAGAACATCGTGCTGGCGACTGCCATCATCAACTTCCCGCTCTATGTGCGGGTCGCCCGCGCCGAGGCAAACGTGCGGCGCGAGGCCGGCTTTGTCGAGGCCGCCCGGCTGTCCGGCAACAGCGAATGGCGCATCGTCACCCTGCAGATTTTGCCGAACGTATTCCCCATCCTGGTGGTGCAGATGTCGCTCACCATGGGCTACGCCATCCTCAACGCCGCGGGCTTGTCTTTCATCGGGCTCGGTGTTCGGCCGCCAACGCCGGAATGGGGAATCATGGTGGCGGAAGGCGCCGCCAACATCATCTCCGGCGAATGGTGGATCGCATTTTTTCCCGGCGTTGCGCTGATGGTCGCGGTGTTCTGCTTCAACCTGCTCGGTGACGGCCTGCGCGATATCGTCGATCCGCGGAGGCGCACGTGACCATCGCGCCGGCTTTGAGCGTGGAAGGTTTGTCGGTCGAATTCCGCACCCGCTCGGGCATCGTGCGGGCACTGGACAATGTCTGTTTCGCGATCGCCAAGGGCGAGACGATGGCGCTGGTCGGCGAATCCGGATCGGGCAAATCCGTCACCGCCTATGCGGTGCTGGGCATCCTTGATCCGGCGGCTCGGGTCACCGGCGGCAAAGCCGTGTTCGGCGGCCTCGATCTTCTCTCGGCAAAACCGGACCAGCTTGCCGACGTGCGCGGCCGCGAAATCGCGATGATCTTCCAGAATCCGCGCACTGCGCTTAATCCGATCCGCCCCGTCGGCCGACAAATTGCCGATGTGCTCATCCGCCACGGCAATGTGCCGGGCCGCGAAGCACCCGCTCAGGCGATCGAGATGCTGCGTGCCGTCGGGATCACCGATCCGGCGCGCCGCGCGAAGGCCTATCCGTTCGAAATGTCCGGCGGCATGTGCCAGCGCGTCATGATCGCCATCGCACTTGCCGCCAAGCCGTCATTGTTGATCGCCGACGAGCCAACCACGGGCCTCGATGTGACAACCCAGGCGGTCATCATGGATCTGATCTCCGATCTCGCCAGCGAACTTGGCATGGCGACGATCTTCATCACCCATGATCTCGCGCTTGCCGGCCAGCGCGCAGCGCGCATCGTCGTGATGCACGCGGGGCATGTGGTCGAGAGCGCACCAACCCGGGAACTGTTCGCGCGGCCGCGCCATCCCTATACGGCCGAGTTGATCGCGGCGACGCCCGACTCGGCCGCAAGCCTCGATGATTTGGCATCGATCCCCGGTTCGCTGCCCGATCTGCGCCGGACCGATCTGCCGCCTTGCCGCTATTCCGAACGCTGCCCGCGGAAACTCGATGCGTGCAGCCGCCCGCTGCCTCAGTCGGACACGAGCACGCATCATGTCGCGTGCTGGAATCCGCTGCCGATGAGCGCATCATGACCGCCCTCCTCGATGTCGTCGAATTCTCCAAACTCTTTCCGGTCAACGGAACACTTGGACTGTGGGCATCGCTGCGGCGCCGCGTTACCGGCGGCGCGGAGAAGCTGCCGAAAGTGCATGCGGTGGATGACGTAAGCTTCTTCATCAACAAAGGTGAGACGGTTGGGCTGGTCGGCGAATCCGGTTGCGGCAAGTCGACGCTGGTACGCGCGCTTACCCGGCTGATCGATGCCAGCGACGGCAGCGTGAAGCTCGGGACTCGCGAACTGTCGCTCACGCCGGCGCGGGAGTTTGCCCGCGATCCCGATCGTGCACGCATTCAGATGGTGTTCCAGGATGCCGGCGAAAGCGTCAATCCACGCTTTACTGCGTTCGACGCCATCGCCGACCCGCTGCGGCGCCTGCGCAAATTGCGCGGCGGGGCGCTGACTAAAAAGGTCGAAGCGGTGGCCAGCCAATGCGGACTACCGTCACAGCTGCTGTACCGCTTTCCGCATCAACTTTCGGGCGGCCAGCGCGCCCGCGTCGGCATCGCCCGCGCCATCGCGGTCGAGCCCGACCTCCTCGTGCTCGACGAGCCGACGGCTGCGCTCGACGTCTCCGTTCAGGTGGTGATTCTTCAGCTCCTGCAGCAGCTGAAGAAAGAATTCGGCATGAGCTATCTGTTTGTCTCCCACGACCTGTCGGTCGTGCGGCTGATTTGCGACCGGGTGCTGGTGATGTATCTCGGCAAGATCGTCGAATCCGGGCCGGCGGCGGAAGTCTTCGAGCACCCGCTGCATCCCTACACCCAGGCGCTGGTCGCTGCGGTGCCGCGCGCCGACGGAAACGGCAAGGAACGGCTGCGGCTAACCGGCGAGCCGATGAGCCCGATCGATCCCGATCCCAACGTCTGCCGCTTCTATAGCCGCTGTTCCCGTAGGACCGAAACGTGCGAGACTGCGATGCCGGCCTTGCGCCGGTTCGGCGATCGGCAGGTTGCTTGCCATTTCGCCGAGGACTTTCTGCCGCAGCACAAGTCAGAGCATGGCCAAAAAGATAAGTCGCAAACCGAAAAACAACCGGTCGGCAAACCCGGCTAAGCGACCGGGTTTGGCCAAGGCGCCTGCTGGTGCAAAGTTCGTGGGTAAGACGAAGCGTAAAAGCCGCGTCGGCGCCGCGGCGAAACCGGCTGACGTCATCGACGCGTTGGTCGCTGCTAATGCGCGGGCACTTTCGCTCCGGATCGATCCGGCGTGGCGCGCCAGCGTCAAACGCAACCTGCACGTAATCCTCACCCACGCGGCGCTGGTCGATCAGTTTCCGCTGTCGGACGATATCGAGCCGGCGCCGGTGTTCCGTGCTTGAGACGACGGCGCGCGATTTCACCTGGAACACGGCCGGCGAAATTGCCGCCGCCGTCGAAGGTGGCCGCATCAGCGCGCTGAGCATCATCGAAGCAACACTTGCGCGGATCCGATCGCGCGACCCTTTGCTCAATTCTTTCACGGCAACGATCGAGCAGCGCGCCCTCGTTCGTGCCCGAGCGGTCGATGAGGCACTCGCGCGCGGTGAACCTAGTCTCGCCCTCGCCGGCGTGCCGTTTGCGGTCAAAAATTTGTTTGACGTCACCGGTCTCGCCACCATCGCCGGGTCGAAAATCAACCGCGACGCCAAACCCGCCACCCGTGATGCGACGTTGATCGAGCGCCTCGTCGCGGCCGGAGCCATTCTGGTCGGCGCGCTGAACATGGGCGAATACGCCTATGATTTCACCGGCGAGAACGCCCACGACGGCCCTTCGCGCAATCCGCACGACCTCAACCGCATGAGCGGCGGATCTTCCGGCGGATCGGCCGCAGCGGTTGCCGGCGGCCTGGTGCCGTTGGCGCTTGCTTCCGACACCAACGGCTCGATCCGCGTGCCGGCTTCGCTGTGCGGTTTGTTCGGGCTGAAGCCGACTTATGGCCGGCTCTCGTGTGCCGGCACTTTTCCATTCGTGACGAGCCTCGATCATGTCGGCCCGCTGGCGCGCTCGGCCCGCGATCTCGCGCTCGCCTACGACGCGATGCAGGGTTACGATCCGCGCGATCCGGTTTGCGCCGACCGTCCACCGGAGCGAGTGACTGACCTTCTGGACCGCGGCGTTGACGGACTTCGCATTGCCGTCGCCGGAGGATATTTCAAAGGCCTGGCGGCAGAGCCGGTCTACGCCATTGATCGTGTGGCGGTAGCACTTGGCGCCAATCGCGATGTTGAGCTTCCAGAGGTCGAGCGTGCCCGCGCAGCAGCGTTCGTCATCACCGCAAGTGAAGGCGCAAGCCTGCATCTCGAGCGCCTGCGCACCCGCGCTGAAGACTTCGATCCCGCCGTGCGCGACCGGCTGATCGCCGGCGCCATGGTGCCCGGCTCGCTGGTGGTCAAAGCGCAGAAATTCCGCCGCTGGTATCGCGGCGAAGTGCTCAAGCTGTTCAACGAAGTCGATGCGATCCTGGCGCCGGCGACGCCCTGCACCGCGCCACTGATCGGGCAACAAACCTTTATGTTCGGCGATACCGAGAGGCCGGTGCGGCCTAATCTCGGTCTCTACACCCAGCCGATTTCATTCATCGGGCTCCCGGTGGTCGCCGTGCCCGTGCCGCTTACGCCATTGCCGATCGCGGTACAGATCATTGCCCCACCATGGCGTGAGGATGTGGCGCTGCGGATTGCGCACGCGCTTGAGGCCCAAGGTGTCGCCGCTGCGATGCGGTCGCCCGAATTTTGATCGCACGCTTTTGCACCGCTTGCTACGGACTTCGCCCCGCATGCCCCTTGGAGGACGCCATGGAGATCGACCTGCCCGAGGTCGTCGCCGAAGTGAAAGCCGCGTTTGATCGTTACGAAAAGGCGCTCGGCGACAACGACGTGACAACGCTGAATTCAACATTCCGCAAGGATCCGCGCACCATCCGCTATGGCGGAACTGAGAATCTGTACGGTTACGCGGAGATCGAATCTTTTCGCGTCGCCCGCATGCCGCCTGGCGCACGCGCAATCTCAAGAACCGTTATCAGCACATACGGCCGCGACCACGCGGTCGCTTCGACGCTATTCCAGCGCGCCAGCGCACCGACGAAAGTCGGCCGGCAGATGCAGACCTGGGTGCGCTTTCCGGAAGGCTGGCGCGTCGTTGCCGCGCACGTGAGCTTTATTGACGAGCCGAAGTAAGTACTCGATGTCGCTTCCTGCGCAAAGCGGACATCAGACAAAGGAGTCGCCATGTCCACTGTTGAGCCCACAACGGACCTGCCACGGGCGGTTCGCCGTAGATTAAAGCGTCCTGACCTTGTCCAAACCCACATTTGATCTGTGTCAAGGTGAGGTCCGCTCAATGCAAATACGTGGATGAGCCGCTTAAAGGGCGTGGAGCTTTTCATGATCAAAACCAGCACGATCAAAACCAGCCTGCTTGCGGGAGTGGCACTCCTCGCCCTTAGTTGCGTCTCGGCGTCAGCTCAGCAGGTCACAGGTGTTCCGGGTTCGCCAGGTGCCACCATCACGATTGACGGAAAACAACTCCCGCCGCCCGATCCGAAATTCGGCGGGGTGATCAAGGAGAAAGCCTCAGAATCAACGCCTTGGTGGGCTCCCCGCGTCGTCCCGCCGAAAGGCGCGCCTAACGTGTTACTGATCATGACGGACGATGTCGGCTTCGCCGCGCCATCCACTTTTGGTGGAGTGATCCCTACGCCAGCGCTCGACCGTATCGCTGCGGCCGGGCTGCGCTACACGAATTTCCACTCCACGGCGCTCTGCTCACCGACGCGGGCGGCGATCATCACGGGACGCAACCATCACTCGGTGGGTAACGGGGTGGTGGGCGAAATTTCGACGGGGTTTCCAGGTTACGACTCAATCATCCCGATTGAGAAAGGCACCATCGGCACAATATTGCGGACGAATGGGTATGCGACTTCGTGGTTCGGCAAGGACCACAACACGCCTTCTTTCCAGTCGAGCCAAGCCGGGCCGTTCAATCAATGGCCCAACGGTATGGGGTTTGAATATTTCTACGGGTTTGTCGGCGGTGACGCGAGCCAGTGGCAACCAAACCTGTTCCGCAATACGACAGCCATCTATCCGTTCTTGAATAATCCGAGCTGGAATCTGGAGACGGCAATGGCCGACGAGGCCATCCAGTACATGAAGCAGCTCAAGGAGATTGCGCCGAACAAACCGTTCTTTGTCTATTACGTACCTGGCGCCACCCACGCGCCGCATCATCCGACGCCGGAGTGGATCAAGAAGATCAGCGATATGCATCTGTTCGATGATGGCTGGAACAAAGTGCGCGAGACCATCTTCGCCAACCAAAAGCGCCTTGGCATCATGCCCGAAAACGCCAAGTTGACACCGTGGCCGAAAGAGCTTCCGGAGTGGGATTCCCTTGGTGTTTTGGAGAAGAAGCTCTTCATCCGGCAAGCGGATGTCTATGGGGCCTACCTCGCCTATGCCGATAATGAGATCGGCCGCGTCATCCAGGCTGTCGATGACTTAGGCGAACTCGACAACACTTTAATCATCTATATCAGCGGCGATAACGGCGCGAGCGCCGAAGGAATGCTCAACGGCACTCCAAACGAGTTCACTA
Source organism: uncultured Alphaproteobacteria bacterium (assembly GCA_963791955.1). Taxonomy (GTDB): domain Bacteria; phylum Pseudomonadota; class Alphaproteobacteria; order Rhizobiales; family Xanthobacteraceae; genus BOG-931. The sequence goes on along the minus strand of CAWBUO010000004.1, from coordinate 389,625 downwards.
CTTTTAATGGCGTCGCCGTGCCGGTGAAGGCCCAATACCTCTGGTATCCGTTCTGGGGGTCCGACAAGACATTCCCCCACTTTGCGGCAGAATGGGCCTGGGCGATGGACACGCCGTTCAAGTGGGTAAAGCAGGTGCCCTCACACTTCGGAGGGACAGCCCAAGGTGTGGCGATGTCCTGGCCCGGCCACATCGATGACGTAGGCGGCATCCGGCGCCAGTTCCACCACGTCATCGATATTGTACCGACCATCCTCGAAGCGACCGGTATCCCGGCGCCCGATATGATCGACGGCATCAAGCAGGCCCCCATCGAAGGGGTGAGCATGACTTATACATGGGAGAAGGCCAACGCCAACGCCCCAACCCGACACACGACGCAATACTTTGAGATGCTCGGCAATCGCGCGATCTATCACGACGGGTGGATGGCTTCTACGACACCGGTGACTCTCCCGTGGGAGCTTAGCAGCGCTCCCCCTCCCGATGTCATTACCGGGTACAAGTGGGAGCTTTATAACGTCGAGGAGGACCCCACTCAATTCGACGACCTGGCCGCCAAGATGCCGGAGAAGGTCACTGAGATGCGGGCGCTCTTCCAGTCAGAGGCGGAGAAGTACAACGTGCTGCCGCTCGATAACACGACGCTGCCACGCTGGAACACGCCGCGTCCGAGCCTGACGGCCGGGCGAACAGTCTTCACGTATTCGGGCGAATTGACCGGCGTGCCGGCGAGTGCTGCTCCGAATGTCTTGAACAAGGCCTACACTATCACTGCCGAGGTCGAGATTCCCAAGGGCGGTGCGGAAGGCATGATCGTCACGGAGGGCGGGCGCTTCGGCGGCTATGGCTTGTTTCTGAGCAAAGGTGTGGCGGGCATTCGTGCAGGTAAGCCGGTGTTCCTCTACAACCTGCTTAACCTCAAGCGCACGATGTGGTCAGGGCCTGCGTTGAGCGCTGGCAAACACACCATTGTCTTCGATTTCAAGTCGGACGGTCCCGGCCTGGGCAAGGGAGGGACGGGCGTGCTTTCCGTGGACGGCAAGGAAGTCGCCAGAAATTCCATGGAACATACCACGCCGATCACGTTCCCGGAGGACGAAACCTTCGACGTCGGCGAGGACACCCGCACCGGGGTCGCGATGCTGGAGTATCGCTACGATGTTCCGTTCAAGTTCACCGGCAAGATCAATAAGCTGACGTTCACGCTCGGACCGGAGTCGAAGGAAGCGTCCGACCCTAAGGCAGAACTCGCGCCTATGGCTGCACCGGAGCCGGACCCCATTGAAGCACCGAAGCATTAGCCGCTTCGTCTAGACCGGCTGATGGCAACCAAGCGATGAACAAGGTGTTGATTGTCGCTGCCGTCGTCGAAGCCTTAACCGGATTGGCGTTGCTGATTGTTCCCTCGTTGGTCGGGCAGTTGCTGTTGGGTGAGGAATTTACTGGCATCGCCGTCCCCATCGCGCGCGTGGCCGGAATCGCCCTGGTTGCACTAGGAGTTGCTTGCTGGCCGGGTCCACCCCTGGTCGGCATGTTGACCTACAGTGCATTGGTCACGCTAGATCTCGCCTACCTCGGCTTTGCAGATGGTTTGACAGGAATTTTTCTATGGCCGGCGGTCGTCCTTCACCTGATCCTGACCACGCTTTTGACCGTTAACGCGCGAAAACTCCGCGACACACGCTAAAGAGCCGGATAACGCGCGCCTAGGCGAATGTCTGTTGATGGGCCCCAGAGCGGACAGCACAAACGGCCCCCAGCCAATGTCCGGTTTGAGGAAAAGCAAACATTATGAAACTGAGACGAGCGGCCAAATTCGTGGCTGCACGCACCCAAAAAGCGTGCCGTTACAGTGCCGCTTTTTGTTGCGCCATAAAGGCGCGCCAGCCGCCGAAGCTGGAAATGTCGCGCGCATCCGCGACCGCTTCGGCCTCGACCAGAAACCCTTTGACCGGACGGCCGTGGTCCAGTTCGAGCGTGCCGATCGAGAGCGGCGGCGGCACCGCGGCGACGAAACGGCCGAAGGCGCTCTCCGACAGCGCCCAGACTTCGACCTCGATACTGGCGCCGGCGCCGTTTTTGACTCGCAGCAAACCGGGCTTCGCGGGCTTTGTTCCGGACAACGCAAAGAGCCGGTAATGCGGCGCGGTGGTCGCGCGCTCAATGAGGCGTCCGCCTATGGCGCGCAATTCGTTGTTAAGTGGCATGCCGGAGAGATGCGCGCCGACCACGGCGATGGCCACCTCGCGCTCTGCCGGTTCGGCGTGCGCCGGCGCCAGCGGCGGCTGCGGCTTCTTGAGCGCACCGAGCGGTAAACCACTCGCATGGTGGAATTCGCGGCCGATCGCCGCCAGCGCCGCATCCTCGCCGGCGCGCGCCAGCAGCGTCACACCGAACGGAATGCCGTCGGGCCGCATGCTGGCCGGCACGGCAAGACCGCACATGTCGAGCAAATTGACGAAGTTGGTGTAAGTGCCGAGCCGGCTGTTGAGCCCGATCGGATCGGCAAGCACCTGCTCGACCGTATAGATCGTCGGTGCGGTCGGCAGCACCATCGCATCGATCGCACGGAAGGTGTGATCACGGACGCGCCGCAACTCCTCAAGCTGATAGAAGGCGGCGAACGCCTCCGCGGCCGTGCCGTGCGCCCCGGCGAGCAGCACTTGCCGCGTGACCGGATGCAGCGCTTCCGGCGCTGAGGCAATCAGCGCGCGCACCGTGAGGTAGCGCTCGGCGACCCACGGCCCCTCGTAAAGCAGCCGCGCCGCCGCGTAAAACGGTTCGATGTCGAACTCCACGATATTCGCGCCGAGTTCGGCGAACTTTTCCAGCGCTGCCCGGTATGCCGCCTCCGAGGCGCGATCACCGAAGAACAGGCGCTGACCTGGCATCGGCGTTCCGAGCCGGACACCGATCGGCATCGGCCCGACCGCGTGCAACGGGCGTTCGCGTGAAAGCGGATCGCCAACATCGGGGCCGGCCACGACGTTCAGCATTGCAGTCGCGTCGTCGACCGTGAGCGCGAAGACCGAAACACAATCGAGTGTACGGCACGCCGGCACGACGCCGGCTGTGGAAACGAGACCGCGGCTTGGCTTCAATCCAACAATGTTACTGAAGCCGGCCGGCACGCGGCCGGATCCGGCAGTGTCAGTGCCGAGCGCGAGCGGCGTCAATCCCGCCGCAACCGCAATCGCCGAGCCCGTGCTTGATCCGCCCGGGATGAGTTTTTCGTCAAACAAATTTCGGCAGATACCATACGGCGTGCGCACCCCGACGAGGCCCGTGGCAAACTGATCGAGGTTGGTCTTGCCGACGATGAGCGCTCCCGCCTCACGCAGCCGCGCCACGCAACCGGCATCCCGGTTCGGGCGATAGCTGTAAGCCGGGCACGCCGCAGTCGTCGGCAAACCTTTGACGTCAATGTTATCTTTAATTGCGACCGGAATGCCGAACAGCGAAAGCGCCTTGTTACCGGTCTGCGCGAGCGAACGGGCCTCGGCGACGACCTCGGCTTCATCGCGCAGCGCAATGAAAATCGCCGGATCGTCGTGCGCCCGGATGCGCGCAAAACTCCGGGCGACGATATCCTCGGGGCTGGCGGTTCCGTCGCGATAAGCGTTAAGGATTTCGGCGGCCGTCTCGGCCACGGGAAGCTCCGGTTTGGCGCGGGAACCGCGTCTTGCTGTTCCTTTTGTGACAAATCGAGGTCATTCCGCAAGTCACGCCGGTTGCACGGGGCGAATGGCCCGCCTATATTCCGTGCGCTTTTCCGGTCATCGTTGATGACTTAAGTGGCTTCGCCCGAACGGGCGGGCGGAGCGCAAAGGAGATTTGCTCATGGCTATCGCGCCCTTGATGCCGAAAGCAACAGCAGTGTGGCTGGTCGAGAACACCGCGTTGTCGTTCGATCAGATCGCCGATTTCTGCAAGCTGCATCCGCTGGAAGTGAAGGCCATTGCCGACGGCGACGCAGCCCAGGGCATCAAGGGACTGGACCCGATCCTGACCGGGCAACTGACCCGTGAGGAAATAGCCGATGCCGAGGCCCACCCGGATCACCGTCTGCATATCGCCGACCCGAAAGTCCGGCTGCCCGAGGCGCCGAGCAAGAAGGGCCCGCGCTATACGCCAGTGTCACGCCGGCAGGACCGGCCGAACGCCATCCTCTGGCTGGTGCGCAACCATCCGGAGCTGAAGGACAGCCAGATCATGCGGCTGGTCGGAACTACCAAATCGACCATCCAGGCGATCCGCGATCGCACTCACTGGAATTCGGCAAACCTCTCCCCGCTTGATCCCGTTACGCTCGGTCTTTGCTCGCAGATCGATCTCGACCTCGAAGTTCAGCGTGCCGCCAAGGAAAAGCCGGTGCCCGCCGAAACGCAGGGCGCAACGCTGCTGCCGGCATCCGTTACGACGGCGCCGAAAGAGGAGGAGCCGCTGGAGCCGGTTGCCGCCAAGAAGTCCGAAGATCTGAACGTCGAAGCGGTGTTCGCCAAGCTCAAGCAGCTTGGCGGCAAGGGCGAGTAAAACGCCGACGACTAATCCGGCGTCCCGGTGTAGGGATAAACCAGGTCGCCCGTCTTGTATTCCGGCGGCCAGACGATCGGCTGCACCTTATCGGTGGCGAACTGGTCGAACTCGTGGGGCGCCACGTTCCGGAATTGCGTGAACACGGTGCGACCCTTGGTCCACTCGCCGTCGGTTCCGTATTGGACTTCGCCTACCACGGTCGTGAATTTATGGCTGTGGATGTATTCGGCGAGTTTGCTTTGATCGAGAGTTTGCGCGCCTGCTACCGCCTGCGCCAGCACCTGCCCCGCAGCGTATCCGAACGGCACGAAACCATAGCCCAGCGGATCGATTTTTTCGCCGGCGGCGACAACGCGATAACGCTTGAGTACGTCGGCAACGCCCGGAAAATTGAAAGTCGGCGCCGGCACGAAGCTTTCCATGATGACGATGCCGTCGAGGATCGGTCCAAGCTGCATCTTGATCGGGGTGATCAATAAGCCGATCATCGTGCCGCCGAACATTTTCGGCTTGAGTCCGATCTCGTGTGCGGCCCGCACGATGCCAACGGTGTCGGGCGGGTAAGCGGCCACGAACACGATGTCGGGGTTTGCCGCCTGGATGGCCCGCACAGTCGGCGCAAAATCCGTGGTCGCCGGCGGATAACTCTTGTCATAAATAATTTTGAGACCGACTGCAGTCGCGTTCTCACGCGCGCCGTCGGCAGAGGTTCGCGAAAATTCCGCATCGCCTGACAGGAGCGCAACCGTCTGCGGCTTGGGTTTCTGCTCCGCGGCGAGATCGAAAAAGCCCTTTGTGAACGCTCGCACCCCGTCGGGGCCGGTCGACAGCATCGAGAAGTATTTCGAGTAGTGGAAATGGCGATTGACGCTCACCGCCATCATGCTGATGGTGAGCTTGTTGTTTTCAACGATAACCGGCATCGCCGCCGCGACCATGTTGGTAGCATACGGTCCGAGCAGCAGGTCGACTTTGTCGACATTGATGAGCTTGTTGTAGATGCCCGGTACGTTCGATGGATTGCTTTGGTCGTCGTAGACGACGAGTTCGACCGGGCGGCCGAGAAGACCGCCTTTGGCATTGACGTCGTCGCGCCAGAGCTGGAGCGCAATCAAGAGCTGCTTGCCGTTCTGCGCCACCCCGCCCGTCATCGCCAAGCTCAATCCGACCTTAATCGGTTGGGCCGCCGAGGCGGGCGTCTGGGCAAAGAACAAAAGCGCCGCGGCAGCTGCAAAGACTGCGCGCCAAATGGCCCACATGGGCGTTCTCCCGGTTCGTTGCTCCCCGCTCGGCGGGGAGCTTTTTACTGCATCATCTCGTCGCCCGGCATGACGCCCCACAGATTAGAAGCCGACGGGTCCTTCTCCCACACCTTCGGCCGCTGCGGATTGTCGCGGTGCCAGGGCCGCGGCTCGAAATAACCGAGTTCCTCGTTCATGCGGTCGAGCTCGGCGAAGGTCTCGGTGATGAGCCCGTTCGGCGCGCGGTGATACGCAAAGAGATTGTGGCCGATGCCGTGGCGACCGGGACCCCAAAGCAGCTTGTAGCCCCTGAGGCTGAGGAAGTCGCAGGCGTCGTGCATGTGGCCCCAATCGCGCAGCTCGAACGCGGTATGGAAGTGGCGATTCGAGCCGGTCTCCATCAGATTGATGGTGTGATGGTCGGGGCCACAGCGCAGGAACGAGAAAAAGTCGCCCATCCAGTCAGATTCGCGAAAGCCGAGCACGTCGCAATAGAACTTGGTGACCTGCTTGACGTCAGTGACATGGAAAGCGACATGCCCGAGCTTAAACGGCACAATGCCCTTTTGTTCGAACTTCTGGTGTGAAAATGCGTCGCGCTTGAAGACTTCCATGGTCGTACCCTTCGGATCGGTGAAGGTGACCATGTCGGAGATCGAAGGTTCCGGGTCCTTCTTGCGCGTTGTCTTAACGCCGTGGGCAGCAACCTGCTTCTCGAACTCGCCAAGATCGGCGTCGGTTGCGATCTGGAAACCGAGACGCACGCACTGCGCCTTTGGGCCGCGCTGCAGCACCACCGAATGGTGGTCGACGGTGGAGGCAAGATACGCCTTGTCCTTCTCCTTGGCGGCGACCGTGAGCCCGATAATGTCGGTGTAGTATTCGATCTGCTGGTCGAGATCGGGCGTCTCGTAGCTGGCGTGCGCAATCTTGCTGACGCGGATCATGCTAACTCTCCTCTGTTTAGTTTGAGGGCCCGGAGGGCCCAACGGTATTTTTTGACTCTCGCGGCAGCGAGCCGATGACGTCGATCATGGCGGCGCCGTCGCAGTCGGCTAGCCCCATCGCCACGAAGCGATCGAACAGTTCGGCTGTGCGATCAAGCAGCGGCGTCGCAACGCCAAATTCGTCGGCAAAATTACCAATCATCTCGATGTAATGCTGCAGTCCCGGTATGGTCCCTTGCGGCGGCTTGAAACGACGTTCCGCCATCCACGGCGCGCGGATGCCGAACTGGGTCGAGCCGCCACTGCCGGTCGCGATTGCCTTGATCATCAAGGGCACGTCAACTCCGGCCTTGAGACCGAGCGCCATGGCTTCAGCTGTCGCTGCGATGTTGATCGACACCAGTAGATTGTTGATGAGCTTGACGCGACTCGCGGCGCCGAACGCGCCAAAATAGATGCAGGAATCGGCAAAGCCGGCCACCACCGGCTCGACCTTCTTGCACGCCTGTTCGTCGCCGGCGAGATAGATCACTCCCTTGCGCGCCGAAACCATGCCCGGCGTGCCGGAAACTTCGCCGTCGATGAAGACGGCGCCCTTGTTGGCAAGCGGCTCGATCTGTCGCGCTTTGACCGGAACCGGATAGGAACCGAGTTCGACCACGATCTGACCCGGTCGCGCCGATTGGACGAGCCCCGCCGGGCCCTGCACGGCTTCTTCGAGCGCCTCGTCCGACGGCAGGCAGGAAAACACAACGTCCGCCTGGGCGCCGACTTCGGCCGCCGACCGCGCTGCGACACCACCTATCTTCTCGAACTCAGCAAGCGAACTGCGTCGATAGCCAACGACGCGATACCCGCTCTTGATCAGGTTTTGGGAGATCGGCATTCCAATCTTGCCGACCCCAACAAAGCCAACCGTCTCCATCCCAACTTCCTTTTACGCCACTTCTACCGATTGATCGGAGAGATTGACTCGCAGCCCCAAAGTCCCCTCCATGACCGTCCATTCTTTAAGCTCGAAAGTCCGTAGTCCGTTTCTAACGAACGGGTCCGCTTCCGCCAGCGCGCGGGCCTCTTCCATGCTCGAGGTTCGCAAAATGGTTAACCCGGCACCGGTCGGCGGCCCGGCTCCATCAGCCAACGGTCCCGAGGCAAACAAGACGCCGCGCTTTTCCAGCCCGATCATGTATTCGAGATGCGCCGGCAACAGCGATTTCAACTTTTCGGGTGTTGGCGAGGCCTTCGAAAGGACGGCGTAAAACTTTCGCCGCAACATTTTCTGCGTGAGCTGCGCAACGCGCTCATCCACATTCATTATCTACCGGACCTCCCTCGGCCAACGCGTTTTTCTGTATGTCGGCTGTTCCAGCGCGACCTGTCAACATTTGTCGGCGAATCAACCTGAGGTTCAAGGCTACTGCGCCCACCACTCCGTCCGGTCATTCAGGCGGCGCGGCCGGTATATTGTCCATCCAGGTAGATCAGCGGGTCCACTTCGCCGTTCATGGATACAGAAACGATGCGGCCCATGAAGACAGTGTGCGTGCCGTAGTCCAGCTCTCTATCCTTCCGGCAGATGATCGCCGCCTGGGCATCGGTAAGTACCGGCGCCAACGCCCGCGTGTCCCAATCACCGACTTCGAAACGGCTGTCAGGGCTGGCGCCTCCGCTGCACAATTGTGAGATGTCGATGTGCGCCCGGCTAAGAACATTGATGGGGAATTCGTTGGTCCGATTGAGCGCCCGGTAGAAGACCGCCGACCGGTTCACACAAACCAGCATGGCGGGCGGATCCATGCTGAGCGCACTGACCGCGGTCGCCGTCATCGCAAAGTTGCGCCCGTCGTGACGGCAGGTCACGACGCTCACCGAGCTTGCCAGACGCCGCAATGCGAGCTTGGCGTCGGCGATGAGTTGATGGTTCTGACAACCCTTGACCACGACGCCGCTCGTTGAACCCGCGGGGTGACGTTGAGTATCGGTCATCTCATCGGACCTCAATAGAGGACCCACCGGATCGAGCCCGAGCTTTTGCTGACCATACATTGCGGCGATGGCCTCCCAGTCGAGGCTGAGGTGCAGCGCTGCGGCGTTGACGTCGCGCCAGAAGCGCTGCAGCGGCGCCGCAAGGTCGCTGCCGGCCGCGCCCTCCTTGGCAAACAGATCGTTGACCACTGCGACCGACTGCTTGGCGGCGAAACCCTGATTACGACGAATGGCGATGCGCTCGCCGACTTCCAATGGGATGCCACGCCGCACCTTGTCTTCAGCGGCGGTGACGCTGGTCAGCAGCAACGTGAGCGCCAACTCGATCGTGGCCGATGCAGCGCCGATCTTGTTCTGGACCATCGGCGAATTCGCCATCGGAACGATCATTCCCGGTTTTGCCGCGCGTACCTTGGTCTGCGCCAGATGGATAAAAGCTTCGAGCGCGCCCTGGGCCATGCCCAGTACCGGCGTCACCAGCGCCGTTGGGCCGAACGTCGTGAAGCCGAAATGGCTCATGTTGTTATTTTCGATGTCTTTCCCCGGCACCGTGCCGGCAACGATATCGGCAAAGCGCACCATCCGATGGTCTGGAACAAACACCGGCTTGTCGATGCTCACGGTTTTGCTGCCGGTGCCCTGCAGCCCGCTGGTGAACCAGGTGTCCTGGTCCACTACCATGTCGGTGATCGGGACGAGGCACCACATCACATCCGGCGGGCCCTTGGAATTTTGGATGAGCGCGCCGAGCATCACCCATTGGCTGTTCTCGCAATTGCTGGCGTACGGCCAAGTGCCGGCAAGTTTGATCCCTCCCGGCACGATCTCGCAATCCTTGCTTGGATTGTAGGATCCGGCGACAAGGTTGTCGGGATCGCTCCACACGTCGCGTTGCGCTTCGAGCGGAAAGTACGACGTCATCCACTGATAGCACATGGCCAGCGAGCCGCACCAACCGGTGCTGCCGCAAACCGAGCCGAGCTCGAATGCGATTTGGGCCAATTCGGTCAGGCCGTATTCGAAGCCGCCGAACCTGGCCGGCCGCACCAGCTTGGTGAGTTCGGCATCGCGCAGCAAGTCCATGGTCTTCTTCGATACCCGCCGATTGGTCTCGGTATCGCGCGCGCTCTCGCGAAAGATCGGTTTGAGGTCGCGGACCCGATCGAGCAAAACGGAGAACTCGGTTCGCGTCTGCTTGGCTGCAAAAGGCACAGTCTTGGCGAGCTGCACGCTTCCCTCCATCGGCAATTTTGGTCGTTGGAGACACGCTGACAGCCGACCTCAATATTGACAAATCGAGTTTTCCGACCTGAAGTATCAGCCGGCCCGATACTTCGGTGCGGCATCTAACGATCTGAAATACATGCAGAATTTCGATCTTAACCTGCTGACGTCACTCGACGCGTTGCTCGCCGAGAAGAACGTCACCCGAGCCGCAAAAAAGATGCACGTCACCCAGTCGACGATGAGCGGCATCCTGCGTCGGCTGCGGGATCAGTTCGACGATGAATTGCTGGTCCGCAACGGCCGTCGCTACGACCTGTCGCCATTTGCACAATCGCTCGCCATATCGGTGCGGCAAACCATCCTGCAAATCGATTCGACGATTTCCGCCAAACCGCTGTTCGACCCTAAAACAGATCGGCGGCGCTTCCACATCATGGCATCGGACTACAGCACGATGGTGTATCTGTCCGCGGTATTCCGGCGGATCGAAAAGCAGGCGCCTCATCTGAGCTACGACACCGTGCCAATCAATTCGCCGCTCGATCATGTGCGCAGCGGCACGGTCGACCTGTGCATAACGGGTAATCCATACAGTCAGGCGGAAGCAAATGCGGACCATTTACTGCGCGCTGATACCCTGTTCTCGGAGACCTATTGTTGCGTCGTGGACGACGATCATCCGTTGCGCGGCATCATTAGCCTGGAGCAATTGTTCGAATTTCCGCACATCATGGCCCAGTTTACCGGCGTAACGATGCAGACCAGTGAACTGCGGATCGGCGGCGCTCGCAATCGGGCCAACGCCGTCATGAATGTGCCGAGTTTTAACGTGATTCCCGCACTGGTGCGCGGTACCCGCGCGGTCGGCATCCTGCCGTCCCGGATGATGGAAGTAGCGCCCAGCTTGTCAGGTCTGCGCGCGCTCGCCGTGGCGTTCGAAATGCCGTCTTTCACCGAGCATTTGATCTGGCATTCACGGTTTGCCTACGATGCCGCGTTCTGCTGGCTGCGCAGCATCATGCTGGGCATGGCGTAGTCACGACCTATCCGCGCCAATTCTTGCTGTCTTCGTGAATCTCGTAGCCCGCGTCCTCAAGCTTGGCGACACCGAAATAACCGAAAATAGCGCGCACCGGGCGCTCGCTTTTGTTGCGAAAGCCGTGCCATTCGCCACGCGGCGCGAAAACGACATCGCCCGTCTTCATGGCGATCTCTCCGCCTTCCACAAGGTGAGACCCCTCGCCTTCGAAGACGTAGAAAAATTCGTCGGCGTGGTCGTGCTTGTGCAAGAGATGGGCAGCGTCCCCGACAAATGTGCTTTGCCCGATCACGAGCGAATTGGATTTCGACGCACTGGCACTTACCAGCCACCGCGCGGCGACGTGCAGGAATCCAAGCTCGGGATTATGCACGGCCCCGTTTTCCACCTGGTCCAGGTGCGTGATCAGCGGTTTCGTAATTGGCTGGCCGGGAATGGTGCGCGTGGCGCGCCTCCCACCGGGATCGGCCACATTCCCGGAACCGCCGTGAACAAGTAATAGCCGCAAGCCGTCATCGACCGCCTTCAGCACGAGCGAATTCCCGGCTGGCATGAAGATGACCTGTTCGTCGCGGATGTTAGTCGCGAGCTCTTCAAGGCGTGCGACGCCGTGTCCGCTTAAGACAAACACCATCTCTTCGTCATTTGCTTCCGGCATAAGGCTCGCGGTGCCGCCCGCTCTAATCTCGATCACGCCGATTTTGCCGCGGCCGGCGCCGCCGCGCTCGCCATCGATCAACCAGTGCGCCACGACATCGCCGGAGCCGATGCGGTCGGCAAAGCTGTTAGTTACGGATCGCTCCTTCGAGGCCAGGTACATTGTATCTTCCGTTGTTGCGCCAAAGGCTGGCGCGGCGGCGGCCGCTTAAACCATCCTGACACCGCCCTCGACCATCAGGTTCTGGCCGGTGATGTAGTCCGATTTTGCGGAGGCAAGGAAAGTGGTGGCGCCAACCAGATCTTGCGGTGTCGAGGCGCGGCCGAGGATCGCCCTGTTCCTGGCGAGATCGTCGACTGCGTTCGGCTCCTGTCGGTAACCGGCCGTTATCAAATCCTTGTCCAATCCGTTCCACATCGGAGTTTTTACAAAACCCGGGCTGAAGCAGTTCACAGTAATGTTGTGTTTGCCGAGCGCCTCGGCACCCGCCTGCGAGAGCGAGATGACGCAGGCCTTGCTGGCGCAATAGATCGTGGCGATCTGTTCGCCCACCTTGCCGGCGATGGATGCAGTATTGATGATTTTGCCGCCGCTGTTCTGTGCAATCATCTGTTTCGCCGCTTCCTGCATGCCAATCAGGACGCCCATCGCATTGATACCCATGATGCGGTTGAAGTCCGCCTCGGTCGCTTCCAGGAATTGGCCGGCTTTGCTGATGCCCGCGTTGTTGAACATGACATCAAGTCTGCCGTAGGTACGAACGGCAGCCTTGATCATGGCCTGGACGCTCGCCCGGTCCACCACATCGACCTGAACTGCCGTCGCTTCGCCGCCGCCCTTGCGGATCGCGGCGGCGACGCGTTCGGCCGCTGCAAGATCGATGTCGGCAATGACGACCCGCGCGCCCTCAGCCGCGAGATCGCGCGCGATAGCCTCGCCGATGCCGCTACCAGCGCCGGTCACGATGATCGATTTTTGCTCGACGAGTCCCGACAAAGCTTTCCTCCTGAGTTCACTTGTCCGATCAATTAGTGAGCGGGTCTGCCGATTCCGGAGTCGGCGAGTGCTCGCCAATACGGTTCGCACAGGGCTCCAGCAATCGCGTCAGCCGATGACGCGTCAAGTTTCGCCGAGAAGACCTCGGGGCCTATTCTCTGTGTGCCCCCGATCTCACAAAGAATGTCCAAAAGCTCCTTCACCGGCAAACCACCCTCGCCGGGCTGAAGACGGTGGAACAAACAATCGTCGTGAAGTGACCGCCCGGGCGGCACAGACGCTTCAGCGTCCGTGACCTGAACATACGCAATCTTGCTTCCGGGAATCGATCGCAGCAGCGCGTCGTCCCGTCCGCCCCGAATGTAGTGCCAAAAATCGAACGCCAGCCCAGTGTTTGGACGGTCGGCGACTTGAAGGACTTGCCACGCCGTTGCCAGCTCGTTGATCCCCCACAGTGGAATGAACTCCAATTCGCACTGCACGCCGTGCAAAAAAGCTCGATCGGCCAATGATGCGAAGCTTTCGGCGATCTCCGGTACCGAAGCGAGACCTCCCTGCAGCGTTCCGATCACGGTTATGGTCGAAACGCTCAATTCCTCCGCAATGCGAAAGAAGTCGTCCGCCGAGTAGCCGAGAAATTCCATCCAGGCAGGATCGGATATTCCCGAACGCCAATGTGGCGCCCAGCTAGCCATCGGATCGAGGATTGGAAGGCTTATGCCCGCGTCCGCAGCCATCATCCGCATGTCCCGCGGGGAGATGCCCTTCGCCCGGTTACGATCGACGTCGAGCGGCGTCATGCTCATTTCGTTGAGACCGACTGCAGCCGTCGCCTTCAGTTGATCCTGAAAGGATAGATTGCGGACATTGCCGACCCACATCGTGTGATTTTTTGTTTCGATGTGCCGCTTTTCGCCGTTCATTGCCGTATTCACGTCAGTCCATCACCATGCCGCCATCGACATGATACGTGCCGCCAGTCAAATTTCGCCCAAAATCCGACGCGAGATAAGCAACCATGTTGGCGACGTCGACAGGCTCCTGCGGCCGCTGTAGCGGAACCCAGCTGACGAAATCATCCTTTGCCTGATTGAACGAGACGCCGCGCTGCTTGGCCATGTCATCGACGAGGCCGTCATGGAGCGGAGTCATCACGATCCCCGGACACACGGTATTGACCGTTATGTCGAACGGGGCGAGTTCCATGGCCAGGCCTTGCGTCAATCCCATCACGCCAAATTTCGAAATGCAGTAGGGGATGGCGTTGGCATATCCCTTCTTTGAGGTCACCGACCCGAGATTGATGATCCGCCCGCGGCGGCGACCGATCATCCCCGGCACGACCGCGCGCGCGGCAAGAAATTGCCCCTTCAAATTGATATCGAGCACCCGGTCCCAATCGCCTTCGGTTATTTCGACAAACGGCTGCCATTTGGTGACACCGGCATTGTTGACTAGAATATCGATCGGCCCAAATTCTTTCTCGACGGCATCGACGAGAGCAAACGAAGACTTCCAGTTTGTCACATCGTGCGGAAAAATCTTGGCCTGGTTGCCCGCGTCGGTAATTCGCTTGATTGTAGGAGCGGCAGTTGCGGGGTTGATGTCGGCGATTGCGACCTTGGCGCCTGCCGCCGCGAGCACCTCTGAAATAGCAGCGCCAATTCCGAGCCCGCCACCGGTGACGATCGCCACTTTTCCCTGCAGATCCCACATTTTCTCGGGCCTTCTCTCTGTGTTGCGTTTGACCAGCAGCCTTAGGACTGGGGCGTTCTCAGATGTCAGCTACGGTCGGCTTGCACGTCAGGCAGCCGGTTTAACGGCCGGTTTCACGCCCGTGTTTATCGCCGTCACTAATTCTTGCTCGGTGAGGGTCTCGCCATCGAGTTCCTGTGTCAGGGCGCCGTCGACAAAGACGATGACCCGGTCCGACACCGCTACGATTTCGCCGGGATCGCTCGAGTAGAACAGAACGACCCGTCCCGACTGCGCGAGGCGCCGCATCAGGCGGTGCATTTCCCGCTTGGCGCCGATGTCTATCCCGCGCGTTGGATCGTCGAGCACCAGCAACGACGGATCCGCCTCAATCCACTTGGCGAAGACAATTTTCTGCTGATTTCCACCGGAGAGCGCACCCACAGGCTGCTCCATTGAACCGGCGACAACGCCGAGCTGGCGGCAGCGTTCGCTTGCGGCTTTCCTGAGGCGTTCGGCGTGCAGCACGAGTCCATCCCGCCGCAGCGTGAGCGCGCGAACGCTCACGACATTTTCGGCAACACTCTGCCGCAGCATCAGGCCATATTGCTTGCGGTCCGCGGGCGTGTAGGCAATTCCTGCTTTGACGGCGCCGGCGGTGTTGGTCGGCAGCGGCGCACCGGTCGGAAGCGTCACCGTACCCGACTTCGGCCTGGCAAGGCCGAACAGCACCGCGAACAATTCCTCGACCCCCGATCCGGCCAAGCCGGCAACGCCGACGATGGCTCCCGGTTGGACTTCGAGCTTGTCGATCATGAGGTCCGTTGGCCCTCTCAGATCGTTGATGCGCAGCGGACCGACCTCGATTTCTGGAATTTGATCATCGCCATGGCGGCGATGATCCGTTCGCTGTGCACGGACCGCCGCAAACTCCGGGGACTCGCCCAGCATAGCGGCAACAACTGCCTTCAATTGATCGGCTGCGGATGCGATATCCGCCGATACCCGTCGGCCGTTGCGCAAAACCACCAGATTGTCGGAAATCTCCAGGAGTTCTTCGAGGAAATGGCTGACGTAAACGATGCCGATGCCGACATCGCGCAAGCCGCGGATGATGTCATGCAGACGTTCTACCTCGGCGGTGTGCAGAGACGACGTCGGCTCATCGAGAATAAGAACACGCGGATTTTGCAGGAGCGCCCGCGCAATTTCCACCAACTGGCGATCTGCAAGCGACAGCCGATAAAGCGGCTCCTTAAGGCCGACACTTACGCCGAGCTTTTCCAGAACTTCGTGCGCCCGCCGGCCAAATGCGCGGCGCGCTTTCCAGTCACCGCCGGCCGGCGTCAGCAGAAGATTTTCCTCGACGTTAAGAGCCGGAAACAGGCTCAACTCCTGCGAGACGATGGCTATGCCGGCCCGCGCTGCATCTGTGATCGAAGCCATCGCCAGCGGACGGCCGTCCAATTTCAGTTCACCGGAATCGGGCGGTAACGCGCCGGCGATAATCTTCAGGAGCGTCGACTTGCCGGCGCCATTGGCGCCGACAAGTCCATTGACCTTGCCCTCGACGACGTCGAAATCGACGTTATTCAAGGCATCCACCGCCCCAAAGCGCTTGCTGATGCCTTTGGCGGAATAAATGACTGACACGGTTGCTCTCAACTACCAGGCGGCTCGCCGATCACCGCGAAGACAGAAACAGCGTGGCTACCGCCCACCGCCGGGCGGTAGCCGCGAACGATCATTGCTTCGGATGAGTGTACAGATCCGGATCCGGCAAGGTGGCGGGCAGATGATCCCGCGTCGCCTCGATCTGCGCACTGTAGAAGCTGCGGAGGCCCGTTTCCGGTTTCTCCCAGGCCTTTTGATAGGCCGCGATGTTGCTCTTGTTGATGGTGACGTGCGGCACCTTCACCCACCCGACGGGCATCGGCTTGTCCTGCAGCAGCGACTGCGCCGCGACGTAAACCGCGACATAGGCCTGAGTGAAGAAATTCGCCGGCACTGCCGCCGTGATCAAACCCTGCGCAATGTCGTCGCGCACCTCTTCCGGGGTATCGTAAGAGACGAAGGGACGTTTGATTTTATCGGTGTCCAGGATTTTCGGAATATTTTCTTCGCCCTCTTCGCCAGTGTCCAAATAAACCACCGCATTCGGCGTCTTGCGGATTGCCTGATCCCACAAGGCAAAATTCTGCTGACGATCCGGCTTGGAGTCGAACTCCGGAAGGATGTTGATTTTCGGCATTTTCTTCTTGAGATAGCTGACTTGGCCCGCCATCCGATTTTCGAGGACCGAAAGTCCAGGAACTTCCACGGCGCCGACGACGTCGCCGGAAATTTCAGCCGCCGGCTTTTTGAACATCTTCTCGAGTTCGGAGACAAGGATTGCGCCCCCGGTCTGTCCCATGCCGAAAGCATCGGACGCGACGAACAATGCGTTTTTGACGTCGGGCATCGGCGGCACGTTGATCCAGACCACGTGAGCGCCCCTGGCTTGCGCGTCGAGGGCGGGCTGCGTGAACAGCGGCGGCGCTACGTTGACGACGACTAGGGCGTCCGGCTTGGTTTCCAGCTCGGCCTGGAACATCTGCACTTGCCGCTGCGGATCGAACGTTGTCGGACCGCTTGCCCGAATGCGGACCTTGCCGCCCAGATCCTTGGCAGCGGCGTTAGCGCCGGCAAGAATTTCAGTGCTCCATTCGCCGGCCGCCAGCGCCTGCACGACGGATATGGTCACTTTGTCTTTCGGCGCGGCATCGGCGGGCATGATTGCCGCCGGCACCATTACCGCGCCGCTCAACACGGTGATTTTTGATAGCCGGAGCAAATAGCTCCCTACTGCTTTCGATTCCATATTTTGCCTCCCTTTGCTGTACGATCAGCGTTTCAGATTGCAGTCTAAGTCGGCTTCGCAGCGGGCAACGCCGGCTTTGTCAGACGCGCATGAGCTATGTCACCGCTCATTTCTTACTGCGCGCGCCGGCGCTTGAGGACGCGATCGAGAGCGATCGCCCCGATGATCACGACACCGGTGACAAACTCGGAGTAGTTTAGATTGACGCCGTAGAACACGAGCCCGCTGTCTATGGTGGTAATGATCAGCACCCCAAGCGCTGCTCCAATGATCGTTCCGGAGCCGCCGGCGAGCGATGTTCCGCCGATCACGACCGCCGCAATCACTTGAAGCCCGAGGCTGCGGCCCGACGAGGTGTCGACCGCCTTGAAATAGGCGAGCGTCATGACGCCGGACAATGCGGCCAGGAATCCGACCAGCGCCGTCGCGTAGATGCGGATAAGACCCGTTCGCACGCCGATGAATTCGGCGGCGGCGGGGTTTGAACCGATGGCGCGAACGGTCGCGCCGAACCGCGTATGTCCGAATACAAAATACAGCACGATCGCGCAGACGATCGCGGTCCAGACCGACGCCGGAAGTTGCAGATAGTCGCTGCCGAAGATCCGGAAAAACGGATGATCTTTCGGCAGTCCATAGATCGCCTTACCGTCGGACAGGATCAGATGCAGACCGAAATAGGCTGACAACGTTCCGAGTGACACGATGATCAGCGGAACCTTCAGCAAGCTGGTCAGAACGCCGTTCACACCGCCGAGAAACACGCCGGATGCGAGCGACATCATCACCGCGATCCACGGATCGACATGGTAAAACTTGATCAGCAATGCCGGGAAAGAACCCGCTACGGCGAAAATTCCTCCGACGGAGAGATCAATCTCCACCATAGCCACCAGATAGACCATGCCGAAGGCGATGATGCCGACGAGCGCCGACTGGCGCAAAATTGTCTTCATCGAACCGAAGCTGAAAAAATCCGGGTACGGAATGCCGATGGCGAGAAGCATCAGCACGAAAACGACAACCAGACCGGTGTCTTCAGACCAGCGCCAGCGCAGCCCGGGAAGGTATCGCGCGAACAACGTCAATTTGTAATCATCGGCTGGATTTGAAGTGCTCATTTCGGAGCGCACTCACAAATTTTGTGAGGACGTCGGCGCGCCGCCGCGGTCCTCCCTACGTACATTGTTCTTTGGCGCGAAACTCACATCCCGGTTGGACAGCGACAAATCGAGTTTTCCAACAGGAAGTATCGAGCTTGCCGATGATTGGCCGGAAATCCACAACTGCCGCTGGAATGCCGGGGCATTGCCCGCGTTTGTCGACTGCTAGTCAGGCATGAGAGCTGAACGGCTCCTCCTAGAACGTTTGCGCTTTGATGTTGGCGAACATGCCTCGCACATTCGCATCGAGGTACACGATCTCGGTCAGGGTGCCGGGATCGTCGCCGGTCTCGAAATAACCGAACTTGGTATCGCCAAATGTGCCGCGTTGCACGAGTCGATAGCCGCGCGCCAGCAGGTCCGCGGTCGCTGCATCGTAATCATCGACCGCATAACCGAGGTGGTGCACGCCGCCTTCCGGGACGCGGTCCAGAAATTCTGAATATGTGCTCTTCCCCGCGACGTTCTCGATGATCTCGAATTGCGTGTCGCCGACATAACCGAACGCCATGCTGTGATTGATTGGGGCGTCAGAGCCCCGAAACCATCCGTTCTCGACCACGATCTCGCGAAGCACCATGAAGCGCGGCGCGCCGAGCTTGCCATTCAGGTGAGCAAGAGCGGCATCCAAATTCGGCACGACATAGCCGATCTGAAACAGCGTTCCAGGCAACGGACGACTGGCCATGTGTTGACCGCTCCTTCGCTGTGCGCGGTGCAGGAGCGGCGCTACTGCGCCGGACTGAACAGCGGCGTGGCGTCCCCGTAGATCCGTATGTCGGCGATCTTGTCGCCGCGACGCCGCAGTACCGTGCAGAACTTGATGGCGCACAGGCTGTCGTCGAGGCGGGTGTATTGCACGACTGCTTCGGCTACGCCGACCTGTCCGTCGTGTATCGACCACGCCCCGACCATGCTGTGCGAGAGCCCCTTGATGCTTCCCCACAGATGACCAATTGCAGCCTTGTACCCCTCTTTGCCATGCACGGTCGGATGATTGGCAAAGGTCAGTGTGGTGTCGTCGGTGTGCTGTGCGAGCGTACGCTCCATGTCCATCGCATCGACGGCGCGGTAATAGTCATAGATCCACTTGATCTCGCCCGCCGTATCGGTCGGATGTTTGGGCGTGAGGTGTTCGCGGCCTTTCTCATCGACCGTCCGCCTTACCGCGGCGAGTGTCGAGGCGACCGCGCCGAGATAGGCGCTTTCCATCGGCGCAAAGTGTGCTTTCTCGGCATCGCTGCCCTCAGGAATCCCGTCCTTTTTCAGACTGAAGGCGAAGGTCAGCGTGAGGTTGCCTTTGTCGTCCTCGCCGATGATGTTTTCGATCTGTCCAAGCTCGGAGCCGCGCGTGCGCTCAAAGATAACACGATTTTCCGGCTCGAATGTGACTTTCTCGCGGAGCGGCACATCCTTGAGCATGATGTCGCGAACGAGCCAGCCGTCGCCCTTTTCCACGACCTCGCACTTCTTCATCTCCGGCACGTATGGCAGGGCGTTGTTCGCCTTCATGAGCAGGCCCGTCCACACGTCGTGCCGGCTCAAAAACGATTTTTTGGGTTCGTTGACAGGAACGGTTCGGCTCAGCTGATACATAACGCTCTCCCTAAGTGCGCGCGGCAACATCGACAACCTGCACGCTGGCCAGCAGTCGCGCTGGTTATCCAATCTATTTTTTTATTTCCAAAGTTTTCTAATTTGTGGATACGGTACTGTCAAGCCGCAGCAAAACCGGCGCCGCTTCAGCTGCGCTTGGCGACTATTCTCGGAACCCTCGACAACACCGAGACGACTTGCTCCGCCGTCGCCTGATAATGCTTTCCGAGCGCACGGACAGCGGTTTTGACATCGCGCGAAAGCGCCGCCTCGAAGATTTGCTTGTGCTCTCGCGCGGTATCCCGTTTCAGTATTTTTTGCGGTCCAAATTTTGATCGTAATATCCGGTGGCGTTCCGCTTGATCAAACAACAGGCCGGCAAGCTCCATGTGCCAGCGCGACCCGCAGGCGGACAGCAGCGCCATGTGAAACTGGCGATGATGAAGCGCCCAAACCTCGGTCGACGGGCCGGGCTCTTTGGGGATGGGGTGGCGCGACAACGCGTGAAACGCCGCCACGACCGAGGTTTCCCAGGCAATATCGCCACGGTCTATAGAACGGGCCAACGCCTCGCCTTCAATTACCAAGCGCGTCGCCATGGTATCTTCGACGTCATAGGCTGTCAGCGGCGCGACCCGGAACCCGCGCTGTCCGACCGTTGTTACGAGGCGTTCCGAGGCCAGACGCGTCAATGCCTCGCGCAGCGGGCTGATGCCGACATTATATCGCGCGCGCAATTCGTCCGAGCGAAGCGGCGATCCGGGGACGAAGCGCCCCCACAGAATATCTTGCCGGAGACGCCGATAGATCGATTCGGCAATCGTGCGAGGCAGGCCGCCATGGTCAGGCTCTTGAAGCGAAGCCTCGGCAACTGAACGCTTCATAACAGCCCCCGATCCGGAATCGATGAGATCTGCATTTTTTGGAAATTATAACATGATGGCGAGAAAGACCATCGAAATCAAATGAGACTTTCAGACCTCATTCGTCGCCGACGAACTCCTTTCGCCGCCGCTCCAGCTCGGCTGCATAGCGGCGGAGCGCAAAGGCCTCGGTGAGAAGCCCGATGACCTGCCGGTCGGCGTAGGAATCGACGACCGCGAGCGCCTCGGCCTCGGCGCGATCGAAGGCCAGCACCGCTTCCTTGATCGCCATGCCCGGCAGCAATATCCCCTCTGGATAACGCAGAATTTCCCTGACGGAGCTATCAGGGGAAATCTCCGGTGCATGCGCGTCCGCCACCAACGCCATGCCGACGTAGCGGCGTTTTTCATCGACGGCAATAACTGCGGCCGACGACCCGACCGGAAAGGCTTCGCGAAAGGCGGCAATGGTCGTCGTCGCCAGCACAGTCCGCACGTCGTGGCGCATCATCTTACCGACGGTAAGATCGCGCATCCAGCCGACATCGGCGGCGCTGCGAATGGTCTCGCCACGCAGATGAAAGCGCCAGGTCGCGAATGAATAACCGAACATCTCGCGCGTGACCTGCGAGGCGATGATGACGGCGATAAGCACCGCCGTCGTCAGCCAGAGGTCGCCGGTGGTTTCGAGCGCGATGAAGGTCATGGTCAGCGGCCCGCCGATCACCGCCGCCGAAAGCGCGCTCATGCTTATCACGGCGTAGACATCGGTATCGAAATGCCAGTTCGGCCAAAGAGCTGCGAGCGCGACCGCCAGAAGCTGACCGCCGAGCGCACCGATCAGGAGCGAAGAGAAGAACATGCCGCCGCGAAAGCCCGCGCCAAGCGAGATGATGGACGCCGCGATCTTGAGCACAAAAAGCAGCGCCACGGTCGTGAGCGAAAGCCGCAGTATTCCGGCGAAATGGAGCGCACCGTGGCCGGACGACATCACTTGCGGCGCAACAATCGCCAACAGCCCGACCAGAAATCCGCCGATCACCGTGCGCAGCGCAAGCCGCATGCTGATGCGAACAAACAAAGCTTCGCACAGCGCCACGCCGCGCATCATCAGAATTCCCGCCGCAGCGCAAAGCAGACCGATCAAGGCGGCGATGACGAGATCATGGGTGGCGACCGTCATCGGATCTGGCGCAACGAGCCCAACCTCGCCCGGCCCCAGCGCATGCGCCACGAGGTAGCCGAGCAGCGCCGCAACGGCCACGGGCGCCAGACTATTGGGTGAATAGCCGCCGATGATCAGTTCGAAGCCGTAAAAGGCGCCGGCAAGCGGCGCACCGAACGCGCCGGCAATTCCTCCGGCGGCGCCGCAACCAACCAGGATGCGCAAGTCGGCGCGCCGCAGCCGAAATGCCATGCCGATGCGCGAGGCAATGCCGCCGGCCAATTGCGTGTAGCCTGCCTCGATGCCGACCGATGCACCCACTCCGCTCGACCAGACAGTCTCCAAAGCGACGATGATGCTGCCGAGAAGCGACATGCGGCCGCCGTGCAGTGCATTGGCCTCGATCGGATCGATCTCGCGTTCCGGCCGCCAGCGCACGATCAACTCACGCGCGACGCCGAAGACGATGCCGCCGGCGAGCGGTACCGAAATCGCCACCAGCGGATCGAGCCGCAGCAGTCCCGACAGCCGCACGCCGGGTTCGAGGCGAAACAATACCTGATGCAGGAGGTCGACGCCGGCGCCCATCGCCGCAACGACCAGCCCGGCAATTGCGCCAACCAGCGCCGCGAGCGCAATCAGGCTCGATTCCCGCGCCCGGACGAAGGCGCGCAGACGCCGCGGTATCTCCAATCGGTTGGTGATTCTATCAATCAAGATCGAGTTACCGTTGCCGTCGCCGAAGCAGAGGGCCGCTATATTGGAACCCTGCCAACCTCGGCTTGTTCACGCAGCGGAGGGGCCGGACATTAGCCAGGAGCGCGCGATGCCGCATTCGATCCCGACGATTGTCGCCGCCGCAAGCGTGGCGTTCTTTTTCTGCTCCAGCGAGCGGGCGCCGGCCCAAACGAGCGGCACCACACTTCAGGGCAAGGCGGCATTCGGCGATTGGCATAATGACAGTCCGGGAACACGACGTCTTATCACGCCAGCGGACTTGGCTGACGGTCTTCTTGGTCCATTTGGCATCGCGTTCTATCCGCCGGGACCAAATCCCGAATGGGTCTATATCGGCAACACCGATTCCGTTATCCGCTATCCGTATCGCAACGGCGATCTGCAAGCACGCGGACCGGCCGAGGTGATCGTGCCGCGCCTGCCGGTCGGCGGCCATGGCACCCGCGACGTCGTGTTTTCGCCGCAGGGGAAAGTCATGTACGTCTCGGTCGGCTCCGGTTCCAACGTCGGCTACAGCATGGGCAAGTTGAGCGGGGCCGAACTGCAGAAGTGGCAATCCGACCAACCGCTCGGCGCCGCCTGGGGAAATGAAACGGAGCGCGCCGACGTGCTTGCCTTTGACCCCTTGGGCAAGAACAAACGCATCTTCGCTACCGGAATCCGCAATTGCGTCGGCATGGCGATCGACCCGTTGAATAACACGCTGTGGTGTTCAACAAATGAGCGCGACGGACTCGGCGATAATCTTCCGCCGGATTACATCACCCGCGTACGCGAGGGCGCGTACTATGGCTGGCCTTGGTATTATATCGGCGCCAACGAAGACCCCCGGCACAAGGACGAGCGGCCTGACCTCAAGAAAAAGATCACGATCCCCGACGTGCTGATCCAAGCCCATTCCGCATCGCTTGAATTGACGTTTTATGCAGCGACGCAGTTTCCTGCTGACTATCGGGGCAACATCTTCGCTGCCGAACACGGCTCCTGGAACCGCGGCAGACGCACCGGCTACAAGGTTATTCGCGTTATCGTGAAAGACGGCGTGGCCACCGGTGAGTACGAGGATTTCGCCACCGGCTTTGTGGTCAATGATGCCGAAGTCTGGGGTCGTCCGGTCGGTGTGGCGGTCGACAAGGACGGCGCCTTACTGGTGTCCGAAGACGCCAGCGGCACCATCTGGCGCATCCGCTATTCGGGCAAGGCTGCGCAGGCTCACTAGGCGCAAGCGCGCAGCGGGAACGCTCGATCGCACCTGGGCGTTGCGGTAAGGGGCTGTGCCGGAGCGATCAACAATGCATCGATCCGCTCCCGGGCGTTCAGTGCACCAAGCCGCTGAAGCGGAATCCGGCCGATCGGAGACGGTCGA
This sequence comes from uncultured Alphaproteobacteria bacterium, assembly GCA_963791955.1. Taxonomy (GTDB): domain Bacteria; phylum Pseudomonadota; class Alphaproteobacteria; order Rhizobiales; family Xanthobacteraceae; genus BOG-931. The sequence continues at coordinate 365,546 of CAWBUO010000004.1, read as the reverse complement.
GACCGATATCCCGGCGCGCCTCGATGCGCTGCCGTTCGGACGATTTCATCTGCTGGTCATCGGCGCGCTGGGCATCACCTGGATTCTTGATGGTCTGGAAGTGACACTCGCCGGCACGCTGTCCGGCGCACTCAAAGCAACCTCTGGCCTGAATTTGAGCGACGCCCAAATCGGCGTCGCCGGAAGTTCCTATCTTTGCGGCGCTGTTGCGGGCGCCTTTTTCTTTGGCTGGCTCACGGATCGGTTGGGCCGCAAGAAATTATTCTCGATCACGCTGGCGGTTTATCTGGCCGCCACCGCTGCGACGGGACTGTCGTGGGATGCGTGGAGCTTTATCCTGTTCCGTCTCCTGACCGGCGCCGGCATCGGCGGCGAATACGCCGCGATCAATTCGGCCATCCAGGAACTTATCCCGGCCCGGTTACGGGGCTGGACTGATCTTCTCATCAACGGCAGCTTCTGGATCGGAGCCGCTATGGGCGCGGGCGGCTCAATCGTCCTGCTCAATCCGAAAATTATCGACCCGGAATTCGGATGGCGGCTGGCCTTTCTGATCGGGACGCTCATCGGATTGGCCGTTCTGGTCATGCGCCATTGGGTTCCGGAAAGCCCGCGCTGGCTGATGACCCACGGCTTCCTGAAAGAAGCGGACGCGATCGTCACCGGCATTGAAGCGCGCTTCGTGCAGGCGCCTCAGGCGAATGCGCGCAGGGCGCCGCGCGTGCGATTGCATACGCGCGACCACACCCCGCTGGCCGAAGTCGCACGCGTGCTGTTCAGGACCTATCGGACCCGCACACTGGTCGGGCTCGCGCTGATGACCGCGCAGGCCTTTTTCTACAACGCGATCTTCTTCACCTACGCGCTTGTCTTGAGCGATTTCTACCACACGCCGGCCGACCAGATTGGCTGGTACATCCTGCCGTTTGCCGCCGGAAACGTGCTCGGACCTATTCTGCTCGGCCGGCTGTTTGACACAATCGGCCGCAAAGTGATGATCGCACTGACCTACGGCCTATCGGGATTGTTGCTCGCCGCGACGGCTTACCTGTTCGCCCACGGCCTTCTCTCCGCGTCGGCTTTAACCGTCGCCTGGATGATCGTCTTTTTCTTCGCCTCGGCGGCCGCAAGTTCTGCCTACCTCACCGTTGGCGAGATTTTTCCACTCGAAATTCGGGCACTCGCCATCGCGTTCTTTTATGCAATCGGCACTGGCGTCGGCGGCGTCATCGGCCCGCTCTTGCTGGGCGTTCTGATCAGCACTGGATCGCGCGGCAGCGTCGCCATCGGATATTTCATCGGTGCAGCACTGATGATTGGCGCCGCGGCGGTCGAAGCAATCTGGGGCATCGCCGCGGAGCGCAAGCCGCTCGAGGAAGTCAGCAGGCCATTGTCGTTTGTCGATTCCTGACGGGCAAAAGGCCGGCATCGCCGCCAGCTTGTCACGCATGGGTGGATGGCTTTATCGCTGCTGGCAATTACGGTCGGCCTCCTTCACATTCCGCTGCGACGACAAGTTCGGGTCTCATGGACGCATCCGCCACCACTGCCCGGCCGGAGCGTGGCGTTCTGCTGCGGATCGCGCCGTTCACGCTCATTATTTTCCTGGTCTATTTGACGGTCGGCATGCCGCTCGCCGCGCTTCCGCTCCAGGTTCATGACGTTCTCGACTTCGACAATCTGACCGTTGGCATCACGATCGGCTTGCAGGCGCTCGTGACGCTGTTGACGCGCCAGTTCGCCGGCGTCTTGTGCGATCGCCGCGGCGCGAAGTTCGGCGTCATGCTGGGAAGCGGCGTGTCGATCCTTGCCAGCGCAGTCTATCTCGCTTCGGCTGCCACCTCGCTCGGCCCGGCGGCATCGCTGGCGCTTCTCCTCACCGCGCGGGTGATATCCGGGCTTGCCGAGAGTCTGGTGATGACCGGCGCGCTCGCATGGGGGATCGGCGCGGTCGGCCCGAAGAATACCGGGAAAGTCATGGTGTGGGTCGGCATCGGCCTCTACACCGCCATCGCCGTCGGCGCTCCGATCGGTGTCGCGCTGATGAAATTGCAGAGCGTAGCCGGCGGCTTCGCCGCGGTTTCGCTCGGCATGATCGCGATTTCCGCGCTCGCTACCGCCGTGACGAGTTTCATTCCGGCAGTCGCACCGGCCGGTGGAGAGCGGTTGCCGTTTACGCAGGTGATCGGCCGGATCGCGCCGTTCGGCGCCGGTCTGGCGCTGGCGACGCTGGCATTCGGAGCGATCGGCACCTTCGCCGCGCTCGACTTTCAGGACCGAGGTTGGCCCGGCGCGGGATTCGCCCTGACGGGTTACGGTGCGGCCTATGTGTTGACCCGAGTCTGCTTCGGCGGCTGGCCCGACCGCTTTGGCGGCGGGCGCGTCGCGGCGTGGTCGTTATTCGTCGAATGCATTGGTCAGCTCATGCTTTGGCTTGCGCCGCATCCCGCGGTGGCGTTTGCCGGGACCATCTTTACCGGTATCGGCAACGCGCTGGTGTTCCCGTCGTTGGGTATCGAAGCAGTCAAGGACGTGCCGCCCGCCAGCCGCGGCGCCGCGCTCGGCGCCTATGTCGCGTGCTTCGATGTCGGCTTCGGCCTCGCCGGGCCGACAACCGGCCTGATGGCCGGCGCCTTCGGCTATCCTTCCGTCTTTGCTCTCGGCGCACTCGGCGCCGCTGCTGCCATTCTGGTGGCGCGACGCTCGCGCAGCGACGCTCGCGCACCGTCAAGCTGATCGCGCGACGCGACCAAGCGACAACACAACACTCGCCTAACCATTTCTGATCGCGCGCGCGAAAAAAATTGTCGCGCGGACAAAAAACTCTTGCATCACTCGGCCAACACGCTTATGTCGCGCTCGCCCAATTTCGCACGTGCCTGTGGCCGCGTGCCGGTTGGTGGGCATCCGGACAAGAGGCCGGACAGCCGCCCGGAGCAAACGCCGAGACGCTTCTCGGTCGTCTCAGCTCCGAACCACTTAACCGGCAGCCGGAGGCGAAACCGGCGCACCCCGCGCTCAACGGGGGACGCGGCTTAAAGCAACGACGGAGCGGGCTTCTCTGGTCTCGTCGGCCCTCCAAAGGTCGACACCATTAGAGGCTTGTCCATCTTTGCCGGCCGTGCGGAGCGGGTCTTCCCACTCCAAGCCAAGGCAGCATCTCGGGTGCAGAACCCGTCGCCTTTGTCCGTGTCTCCACCGCGCGGCATGGCGCCGACCTTCACCCGCTGACGCCGGGCGGATTTCGCTTTTCCGCCTGCATTTCAATCCGAGCCGCGAGGCTCATTGAACCTGGGTAAGGAGAGCGCCAATGACGACGCGCATCCGTGATTTCCTGCGCAACCGCCAAGAAAACCATAACGACGACGGGCCTTGCCTCGTCATCGACCTCGATGTCGTCCGCGAGAACTACCTCGGCTTTGCCAAGGCGCTGCCCGACACGCGCGTGTTCTACGCCGTCAAGGCAAACCCGGCGCCCGAGGTGCTGTCGCTGCTCGCCGGCCTCGGCTCCTGCTTCGACACCGCTTCGGTCCCCGAGATCGAGATGGTGCTCGCCAGCGGCGCCGCGGCGGACCGCATCTCCTACGGCAACACGATCAAGAAGGAGCGCGACATCGCGCGAGCCTACGCGCTCGGCGTGCGCCTGTTCGCGGTCGATTGCCAGGCCGAGGTGGAAAAGATCGCGCGCGCGGCGCCGGGCAGCCGGGTGTTCTGCCGCATCCTCTCCGACTGTGTCGGAGCGGAGTGGCCGCTGTCACGCAAATTCGGCTGCGAGCCGGCGATGGCGGCGGACGTGCTTGAGCACGCGCACAAACTGGGACTGGAAGCTTACGGCATCTCATTCCACGTCGGCTCCCAGCAGCGCAACCCGCATGCCTGGGACCGGGCGCTTGCTTCGGCGGCAGCGGTGTTCCGCGATTGCGGCGACCGCGGCATGACCTTGTCGATGGTTAATTTGGGCGGGGGATTCCCGACCAAATATCTCAAGAACGTACCGACGGTAAAAAGCTACGGCGCGGCGATCTTCCGCGCCCTGCGGCGGCATTTCGGCAACCGTATCCCGGAAACCATTGTCGAACCGGGCCGCGGCATGGTCGGCAATGCCGGCGTGATCGAAGCCGAGGTCGTGCTCGTCTCGAAGAAGAGCGAGAACGACGACGTGCGCTGGGTCTATCTCGACATCGGCAAGTTCGGCGGTCTCGCCGAAACCATGGACGAGTCGATCCGTTACCCGATCCGCACGCCCCGCGACGGCGAACTCGGCCCTTGCGTGCTGGCAGGACCGACCTGCGACTCGGCGGACGTCATGTACGAGAAGGTGCCGTATCCGCTGCCGGTAAGCCTCGAGATTGGCGACAGGCTGCTGATCGAGGGCACCGGCGCCTACACGGCGACTTACTCGGCCGTCGCCTTCAACGGCTTCGCGCCGCTGAAGACCTTTCACATCTGACCTCGCCGGGAGCCGGCATAGCCGGCTCCCCTTCCTCAATGCCTGGACTGATCACGCCCGTTCAAGGGCAGGAAGGAAATTGGCCATGGTGACGATCCGCAACGAAACGCATGGCGACATCGCCGCGCGCGAGGATTTGCTCGATCGTGTGTGGGGCGCGACGCGCTTTGAAAAAACCGCAGAGCGGCTGCGTGAAGGCCGCAGCCCCGCTACAGGACTTTCGCTTGTCACCGAGCATGACGAACAGCTCGTCGGCACGGTGCGGCTTTGGCATGTCTGCGCCGGTCCGGGACGGCCGGCTCTGTTGCTCGGGCCGCTCGCCGTTGACGAGGCGGAGCGTGGCCGCGGCGTCGGCGCCGCGTTGATGCAGCGCGCTGTGGCGGTCGCCCGCCGGCGCGGACATCGCGCGATTATTCTGGTCGGCGACGCGCCCTATTATGAGCGCTTCGGCTTCTCGACCAAGAAGATGGGTGCGCTGTGGCTGCCCGGGCCTTGCGAGCGGCATCGGCTGCTCGGCTGCGAGCTGACCCCGGGCGCGCTTGACGGCGCCCACGGGTTGATCGGCGCGACCGGCCGCGCAACGCCGAAGCCGAGCTTCGATGCCCTCATCGCCGGCCTCGCGCGGGAAGGCTCCCGCGCGCGGCGCGCCGCTTAATGTCTTCCAATTGTTAGAGGAACAATGAATATGAACGCCATGACCAAAACCGACACCGCCTGGCCGCTCCACGCAACCTTCGACGGTCCGATCGTGATGATCGGCTTCGGCTCGATCGGCAGAGGAACACTGCCGCTGCTGGAGCGGCATATCGGCTTCGACCGCAAGAAATTCGTCGTGATCGCGCCTGAGGATGAGGACCGCCGTCTGGTCGACGATCGGCACCTGCGCTTCATCCACGCGGCGATCACGAAAGACAATTATCGCGATGTGCTCACGCCGCTCCTCACCACGGGGCCGGGCCGCGGCATGATCGTCAACCTCTCGGTCGATACCTCCTCGGTCGATCTGATGGCGTTCGCCAAGGACATTGACGCCTTCTACATCGACACCGTGATCGAGCCCTGGCCCGGGCTTTACACCGACCGCACGCTGTCGATTTCGCAGCGCTCGAACTACGCGCTCCGCGAAAGTCTGCTGGATTTACGCCGCCGCCGCCCCGGCGGCATCACGGCGGTAAGCTGCTGCGGCGCCAATCCCGGAATGGTCTCCTGGTTCGTCAAGCAGGCGCTGCTCGACGTCGCCGCCGAAAGCGGCCTGAAGGTCGACGAGCCGAAGACTCGCGACGGTTGGGCGCGGCTGATGCAGCGGGTCGGCGTCAAAGGCATTCACATTGCCGAGCGCGATACCCAGCGCGCACGCGACCCGAAGCCGCGCGGCATGTTCGTCAACACCTGGTCGGTCGAGGGGTTTTGCTCCGAGGGCCTGCAGCCGGCGGAACTCGGCTGGGGCACCCATGAGAAGCTGATGCCGGCGAATGCGCGCCGCCACGATTTCGGCTGCGATGCCGCGATCTATTTGACGCAGCCGGGCGCCGGTACGCGCGTACGGTCATGGACACCGACCGCGCAGGCCCAACACGCCTTCATGATCACGCACAACGAATCGATCTCGATTGCGGACTATTTCACGCTGCGTGAAGACGGCGATGTCGTCTACCGGCCGACCTGCCACTATGCGTATCACCCCTGCGATGACGCGGTCCTGTCGCTGGACGAGATGGCGGGCGCGGCCTGGCAGCAGCAGCCGGAGTGGAAGATCCTCGACGAGCACGAAATCGTCGATGGTATCGACGAGCTCGGCGTGCTGCTCTACGGACACGCGAAGAATGCCTATTGGTACGGCTCGCAGCTCTCCATCGAGGAGACGCGGCAGCTCGCGCCTTATCAGAACGCGACCGGCTTGCAGGTCACCTCTGCCGTGCTCGCCGGCATTGTCTGGATGCTGGAGAATCCCGATCGCGGCATCGTCGAGGCCGACGAGATGGATTTCGGCCGCTGCCTGGAAATTCAACGGCCGTATCTCGGACCAGTGATCGGCCGTTACACCGATTGGACACCTCTGCACGGCCGGAACGGACTGTTTCCGGAGAGCACCGACCAGGACGATCCCTGGCAGTTCAACAACGTCCTGGTGCGATGATTATCGGCCGGGCGAGCGGTCAACACCGGTCCGGCGTCTGAAAGCCGGGGTCCCTGCCAGAACGACTTCGCCATCCGCGCGAGGGAAGGTCGCACCGTCGGAGTTGGTAAACGTCAACCCGTCGTCGCTGGTTGGCGGCTTACCCGGCTGAAAGAAATCCGGGTAGTCGATGGTGATGCCGTATCGCTCGTGGTCATAGGTGTGTCCCGTCTCGGCTAGCGTCGCGACGCGGCGCCTGGGACCACCATGGCGGCTAACGCGGTCCGGCTGGGTCAAGAATTCCGGCGCATAAGCAATCCTTCATGGTTTGGCGAAAGAGTGCAGCTGCAGGCATAGGAGCAGCATATGTGCGAACGATGTGCAGATATCGCGGCCGGGCGGACGCCACTGGCGCGCCGTGGTCTTCTGAAACTCGCAGCCGTAACCGCCGCCGGCCTGGCGCTGGCGCCGTCGGCGATGGCCGCCAAGGCCAAGGCGCCGCCGAAGCCGCAAAACGTACTGTCACCCGACGCCGCATTGCAACGCCTGATGCGCGGCAATGCGCGCTACGTCGAGGGCGTGAGCAAACGCCACGATTTCAAGCACGAGCGCGAACCATTGAGCACTGGCCAAAATCCCTTTGCCGGAGTGCTGAGCTGTGCCGACTCGCGCATCGCACCGGAATATTGCTTCGACGTTGCCCGCGGTGATGTCTTCGTTTGCCGGGTCGCCGGCAACTTTGCCAACGATGACATCGTTGCAAGCTTTGAGTATGCCGTCGCCGTGCTGAACACACCGCTAATCATGGTGCTCGGACACGATGCCTGCGGCGCCGTCGACGCGACCATAAAGTCGATCAAAGACGGCACGACACTTCCCGGCCATTTGCCCGCACTCGTCGCCGCGATCAGTCCCGCGGTCGAGGCGGTCAAGGGCGATAGCGGCGATCTTCTGGCCAACGCCATCCGCCGCAACGTGATGCTGAACGTCGAAAAGCTCAAGACCGCCGCCCCGATCCTCAAGGCGGCGGTCGACGACAAGAAAATCCGCATCGTCGGCGGCATCTACAACCTGAAATCCGGCCACGTCGAGCTTGTATCTTGATGAAGACCGAGGCGGTCTATTCGCGGCCGAAAGCGTTTGCGATGCGCCGGTCGGGAACGAGCCACATGACCGCGACCAGCGCGTAAAGAACGATCGATACCCACGGGCTCACGAAAGCCATAACAATTCCGGCGAGATACAGTATCGGCGAAATCTTACCCTTGAGGTCGCTGCCCAACGCGTTGGCAAGCAACGAATGCGATCCCTGTTTGTGAATGATCGCTTTCTGCAGCAGATAATACGCGATCGCCGGCATCAACAACACCGCGCCATAGATCGCAGTCGGCAACGGCGCCGAAAGATTTTGACCCATCCAGGCCGTCGCCGCTGGGATAAGCGACAACCAGAACAGCAGATTGGAATTGGCCCAGAGAATGAGTTCGTCGACGCGAACGACGGTATGCAGCAGGTGGTGATGATTGTTCCAATAGATCGCCAGGTAGACGAAGCTCAACACGTAGCTGAGCAGGCTCGGCGCCAGTCCTTGAAGGGCCGCCCAATCGGCGCCGTTCGGGACTTTCAGTTCCAGCACCATAATGGTGATCAGGATAGCAATGACGCCATCGCTGAACGCGGCCAGACGATCTCTCCCCATGGCTCACATCCTGTTCGATCGATAATCGGCTTGGCGATCGGAGCGATTTCCTTGGCCGCTACACATTCAGCGACCAGATTGAATAATTCAGCACGGCAGCGAACGCGACCCAAAGTGCAAGAGGCACGAGGCACCAGCCCGCGACGGCGTCGAGCCGAGCGAACAAGGCCGCAGTTATCAAAATCAGCATCAGCTGCGGAACTATGTCGATGAAACCAAGAACTGGACTGTGCGCCGCGAAGAACAAAAACGACCAGGCCACATTGAGCGCGAGTTGAACAAAAAACAACACGACGGCCGGGATACGCCCAGACGTCGAGGAAGGAAGGCGAAGAATCCGCCACAGCGCGAACGCCATCAGTGCATACAGCACAGTCCAGACCGGCGCAAAGATCCAGTTCGGCGGATTAAAACCAGGCTTGTGCAGCGAAGCATACCAGGGAGCGAGATTGGGAAACGTCGCGATCTGTCCGAGGATAGAAGCGGCAACGACGGCCGCGACCGCGACTACCGCGAATGCCACGTCACGCGCAGTTCTGGACATGCCGCTCAAGGTCTCGGAGCAACTTCGCGCTACTGCGCGGCGGTTCGCGCTTTGACGCTGTCCCACCACGGACACACGCCCGGCATAACCTCGTAATTGCCTTCCATCACCTGCACCGGACGGCGAAAGCCGTTCGCGGCGTTGGTAAGCCGCAGCTCCCGCGCCTTCGCCTGATCCTCGGCCGAGAGCCATTTACGGTCATGGCCCCACATGCTCGGCCCCTCCTTGCGCTCATGGGGCTGCCAGGTGTCGACGTTGATCAGGCGTCCGCCCCAGCCGTACTCGACCATGAAGGCCGACGGCGTGAAGCTGTAAAACGACGTGAGAAAATCGCTGGTGTGACGGCCAAGTGTCACCGCGACGCGCTCGTCGTTCAATGCGAGATCGTAGCCCTGGCCGACATCATCGAAGCTGAAAAGCTCCATCATCAGATGATGCACGGCGTTCTTGCCGGACTGGACGAAGGCGATGCTGTGATGGCGCGGGTTGAGATGCATGAAGCGGGCGATGAATGGATGCGAATAATAGTCGGTCAGACGGAAGCCGAGCATGTCGCGATAGAAGGCGGTCATCCGCTCGATCGTGTCCGCCGTGTCGACGTTCAGCACCGCATGTCCGATCCCCAACGGGCCGGTGCGGAAGCCCGAGATCGAGCGGCCCGGCTTGAACGGCTCAGCGGTCGTTTCCGCGCCGTGAAAAATCTCCAGCCGGTTGCCCTGCGGGTCGTTGAGCACGACCAGGTCTTTCACGTACCGCTCGTCAGCAAGCGCGCGGGCACCGTGCGCGACTTTGATCCCCGCGGCTTCAAGGCGCGCGGCGAGACCGTCGAGCGCGGCGGCATCGGCCACTTCCCAACCGAAGAAGCCGATGCCTTCGCCGCCGTCGGCATCGACGATGATGCGCTGCTTGCGGTCATCCATCCGGAAGGCGAGCGTGGAGCGCGATTTGTCAATGCGCTGCAGGCCGAGAAGGCCCGAGCCATAACTCGCCCAATCGCCCAAATCGTTGGCGCGAACGCCGACGTAACCGAGGGCCTGCGGAACACTGTCTGCGACCATGACAAACCTCATGTGCGATTTCGCTGTTTGCCATCCTTTTACACCGATGGCATGACCGTTTAAACCGCTCAAAAGGCAAATGACCCATGCTTGCGCGCTCAAAGCCGCCGTTTCGAGCCGACCATGTCGGCAGTCTGATCCGGCCGGATCCGCTCATCAAAGCCCGGGAAGCTGCGGAAAAGGGCGAGATCGCACCGCCCGAGCTCGCACGCATCCAGCATGATGCGATCAAAGACGTGGTGCGGTTGCAGGAGGACATCGGGTTCAAGCTCGTGACCGACGGCGAATATAATCGCACGTTCTGGCAGCGCGACTTTCTGCTGAAATTCCAGAACGTGCAGCAGGTCGCAGCCAAACTCACGGTGCGTTTTCACTCTGCGGCCGGGTCGCGCGACCATTCGCCGCCGTCGCTACAGGTGACCGGAAAGCTTGCGCGGCCGGCCGGCATTTTTGTTGACGACTTTAAGTTTCTCAAATCGATCGCCCACGCTACACCGAAAATCACCATTCCGTCGCCGACCACGATGCATTTTCGTGGCGGCCGCGAAGCAGTCGACGCCAAGGCCTATCCGCAGCTGGAAGAATTCTACGCCGATCTCGCCCGCGTTTACCGCGAAGAAATCCATGACCTCGCTGCAGCCGGCTGCCGCTACTTGCAGATCGACGAGGTCAATCTGGCCTATTTGTGCGACCCCGAGCTGCGCGCACAGGTGCGCAACATCGGTGAAGATCCAGACACGCTGCCGAAAACCTATGCCCGGTTGCTCAACGAGACCATCGACGGCCGGCCCTCCGACATGGTGGTCTGCATGCATCTTTGCCGTGGCAATTTCGCCGGCGCGTGGGTGGCCGAAGGCGGTTACGATCCGATTGCCGAGCTTTTGTTTAACGAAATCGCGGTCGATGGCTATTTTCTCGAATACGACTCACCACGGGCCGGCAGCTTTGCGCCGCTGCGCTTCTTGCCGAAAGGCAAAATCGCCGTGCTTGGCCTCGTGACCACCAAGAGTGCGGCGCTTGAAACCAAGGACGAGATCAAGCGGCGGATCGAGGAGGCTAGTCGCTACGCGCCGCTCGAGCAGCTAGCGTTATCGCCGCAATGCGGATTCTCCAGCGGCATCGGCGGCCAGGCGATGACGGTCGAACGCGAGACAGAGAAGCTCAAGCTTGTGGTCGACACGGCGCGCGAGGTTTGGGGATCGGCCTGACGGAGCGCGCGGATGTTCTGAAAGTAGCCAATCGATGGGTACGAATGGAGGAACAGCGTGAAGGTAGCAATTGCCGGCGACAACGGAGCCGAAATCCGGGACCTGCCGAAGCCTGAGCCCGGCGCGAACGAAGTCGTGATCCGGGCGCGCGCGTCGAGCCTCAACCGCGCCGATCTCTTGGCAGCTGCGCGTGGCGGCGGCGCGCGGCTCGGTCTGGAATGCGCCGGCGAAGTCGAAGCGGTCGGCAGTGCTGTGAACGGAGTAAAACCCGGCGACCGGGTGCTGGCCTCGGCGGCCGGCGGCTTTGCCGAGTACGTCGTCACCGACGCGCGCCGTGTTCATCGCATCCCGGCCAACAACATGACTTACGAGCAGGCGGCGTGCCTGCCGGTCGCGCTGCAGACCATGCACAACGCCGTTGTCACCGCCGGACGGCTCAAACGAGGCGAGACGCTGCTGATGCAGGGCGCCAGCTCGGGCGTCGGTCTCATGGGCATGCAGATCGGCAAGCTGATGGGCGCATCGCTGGTGATCGGCACCTCGACCAACCCGCAACGCCGCGCGCGGCTCAAGGAATTCGGCTGCGACCTCGCGCTCGATTCGAGCGATCCGAAATGGCCGCAGGAGGTCAGGAAGGCGACCGCCGACAAGGGTGTCGACGTCATTGTCGACATGATATCGGGCAGCGTCGTCAATCAGAATCTCGATGCGGCGGCCGTGCTCGGCCGGATCGTCAATGTCGGACGCCTCGGTGGCAACAAAGGCGAATTCAATTTCGACGTCCATGCGCTCAAGCGTATCGACTATATCGGGGTGACTTTCCGCACCCGTTCGCTCGACGAAATCGCTGAGATCAATCGCCTGCTTCGCGCCGACCTGTGGCCGTCAGTCGAGGCCGGCAGGCTGTCGTTGCCGATCCACAAGACCTTTCTGCTGGACGATATCGCCGACGCGCTGTCGCTGATGCGCGCAAACCAGCATTTCGGAAAGATTGCGATTTCGATCGCGTGAGCTTTACGGCTCACCGGGCTTGAACGGCTCTTCCTTGCCGGGCGGCACGGTTTGTTCGGCCATCGCCAACTGCATCGCGATGGCGATGTAAGTGCCAGAGACCGCTGCGAGGTCGACTACCAGCTGTTCGCCAAGCAGTTCCTTCGCGCGGATGAAGGTCTCGTCCGCGAGTTGGTGCTTGGTCGTCAGTTCGGTCACGAAATCATACACCACCGCTTCCTGCGCCGGCATGTTCGAGGGCCGCTTATTGGCCTTGAGTTCGGCGACGATGTCCGGCGACAGCCCGGCCTTGATGGCAAGCGGCGCATGCGCGAACCATTCCACCTGCGAGCGCCATTGCCGCCCGATGATCAGGATCGCGAACTCATTGAGCTTCAACGGAACCGAGGTTTCCCAGCGCAGATAATGCAGAAGATCGAACATTCTTTGGCCGAACACCGGGCTACGCAACATCGGATTATAAGGACCGCCAAGGCCGACGCTGGAAATCTTCATGATCTGCTCGCCGAGCGGTTTTTGCTTGTCGGTGAGCTGATCCATGGTCAGCTGCGGGAATCGGGGCTCTTTGCTCATGGCGTGGAATCCTATCAGAGTTCCGACGATCAGACCGCCTGACGCTGTCGCTGCGGTCAACACAATCAAGGCCAAATGTTTCATGTGAGTCCTCCCGGCTGTCGCAGAGGATGTCGCCTTCACCCAAGTTTATCTGAACGCTAAACGCGGTACCACGGCTGCAGGACCGTGCCGGGATTATGCTCCGGATTTGCGGTCGCGCGGATCGGCGATTTCGCCACGTTTCTCGGCGAACGCGTTGATGCCAAGCGCAGCACGAAAGTCGGCGGTTACTTCGGCCTTGTTGTCCTCGATCGGAATGCCGGTCGCGTCCGCAACCCGGTCGATGGCGTTGAAGGTGGCGGCAATCGCGGCGGCATCGACCAGCGCCGCATCGCCCATCCTGGCGCGAATTTCGGATTGGATGGCGGCGAGCCGCTCATCGTCGCTGCCGAGCACGGCTTCGGCGAACTGAACGAGCAATGCGCCGTGCGGTATGTTGCCGTCACCGCTCGTGCCGGTGAGCAGCGTCAGATCGTAATTCTCGCCCGTTGTTTTGCTGCTCTCACGGAGCAAGACCGCATGCGAGGTGGTTCAATAAAAACATTGATTGAGGACCGAGACACGGCCCGCAATCAATTCGATCTGCGCATGGGTGATCGCGCGATACTCATTGGCGAAGTCGCGCATCCATTTGCCGGGTAAATACTGGGTCTCGACCAGCTGGAACCAGGCGTAGGCTTCTTCCGGGGCCAGCGACAGCGCGCGTCTGATGTTGGCCAGAACTCCGCCCCAATATTTAGCAAGGACGCGTTCTTCTTCGGTGTCGAGTTCACCCTCCAGATCCTTCGGATGAATCATCGGCACCCAGGCCTCGCCGCGCTGGTGCGCGGTTCGCGGTCGCCGGCGATGCGGCACGCCCGCGACCGGCTGCGGCAAGGGATGAAGCGGTAGGCCAATTGCACGGCAGAACGTATCGATCGACACAATGGTCGCGACCACGCCGACAATCTCGACGTACTCAGCGTCCGATGTGCCCGAAGCGATGACGCCCTGGAACCACGTCCGCGTCAGGCGGCCCGGATCGCTGACAATGCGATGAATTTGTTCGACGACGCGCTCGGGCAAGATTCCCAGATTGTCGTGGTGCCCTGCAACGGAGTAAGGCGACAGCGCTTCTTTCCGCCGCCTGCAAAGGGCGCATGACGGCACGCAGCGGGCTTCCGCCGCAATCGCGACGCGCGTTGCCCCATCGAACCACGTTCCGGGCCGCGCGATCCGGCCCCAGGCGACATTGTGCGCTTCAACGATGTCCGCGCGAACGGCAATTGGTGCGTTGGAGTAAGTAATCATAGCCCGTGAGGGTAAAGGCGTGCTGGCGGCAACGTCAACCGCCGACGAGTGCCTTGCGTCGGACACGTTTATGATCCGGGTTCGACTGCAGTGCTCGCAGTCCGGCGCTGATGAACGGGACCAGCTCGCGCAACGCGCCGTCAATATCGTTCGATCGGCAAAGCCCGTTGGAGAGCCGCTCGATGCGGCCGGTCGCCGACATGACCTGCACCATTGCGCCGAGCAAAAACATATAGCCCCAATAGATCGATCGCGACGGCGCCCTCGGCAGCGCTATGCGGAGCGCATTGATGAAATGCAGCGCTGTGGGATCGAGCACTTTGGTGAGGCCGACGAATTGCGGCAGCACGTCGAGCTGCGAGACGAGGCTCGCGTAAAAACGCCAGCCGCGGTCGCCGCCGTTCAGGCGGCGAAGCAGCGGCTCCAGAAACGCGATCACGATCGCTTCGATCGACGGCGAGCTGACGCCAGCCTCATGCCGCGCCGTCTCAAGCGCGCGTACCCGGTCGTCATGGACGACGCGCGCGCGTCGCGCGATCACTTCGCGGAGCAGATTATCCTTGCTGCCGAAGTGGTAATTGGCGAGCGCCAGATCGACACCGGCGACTTCAGTGATCGTGCGCAGCGACACGCCGTCAAAGCCGCTTTCGCCGAAGCAGCGTTCCGCTGCATTGAGGATCGCGAGCCGCGTCGTGTCGCCGCGCCGGGGCACCGGTCGAATGCCGCGATCGCCGCGCAGCGCCGGTTTGCTTCTCGAAGCGGCGCGCGCAACTTTTCGCGCCAAGGCAGGCCTGGTCTTCATGTCGCGTCAAACCCCAACGACCGCATGAACCCGTCGCGGCCGGAGACCGATATCCTTGACTCTACCTGAATTTCAACATTCAATGAAATATAATAAGACGAACGATCAAGATCGTTACGATCTGAAGCGGGAGAATTACGCAATGAGGCTCGTCACTTTTATTGCCTCTGGCAAAGAGCGCGTTGGCGCCCTGGTCGATGGCGATCGGCGCATTGTCGACTTTGTGGCGGCACGGACTGACGCCGGTCCCGCCTTCACAAGCATGCAGGCGCTGATCGAAGCAGGTCCCGTTGCTCTCGACCGCGCTCGTGAAATCGTGGCCAACGCGCAACGCACCGGGCAGGGGACGATTGACACCGCGTCAGTCAAATTGCTGGCGCCGCTGCCGGCGCCGCCGCAGATGCGTGACTTTCTTTGCTTCGAAAAACACCTGATCCAGGCGTTCACGCAGATACAAAGAATGCGCGCCGCAACCGCGCCAGATCCGGAGAAGGCGCTGCGCGAATTGGAGAAGCAAGGCGCCTTCAAACCGCCAAAAATCTGGTACGAGCGGCCGAGCTTCTACAAGCCAAGCCGCTTTGCCGTCTGCGGCACTGATCAGGACGTGACTTGGCCCGATTATTCAAAAACCATCGATTACGAACTGGAATTCGCCTGTGTGATCGGCACGCCCGGCCGTGACATCCCGAAAGAGAAGGCCCGCGCCCACATTTTTGGCTACACCATCTTCAACGATCTCTCGGCCCGCGATGAACAAAGCCTGGAGATGCTGAGCAATCTCGGCCCGGGCAAGGGCAAGGACTTCGATAATTCAAATCCGATCGGGCCCTGCATCGTCACCGCCGACGAGATCCCCGATCCCTACGCGCTGGAAATGATCGTCCGCGTCAACGGTGAGGAACGCGGCCGCGGCGACACACGCGAGATGCACTGGAAGTACGAGGATTGCATCGCCTTCGTCTCGCGCGGCGAGACGATCCGTCCGGGCGAATTGTTTTGCTCGGGCACCGTCGGCAACGGCTCCGGGCTCGAGACCGGACGTTACGTCGAGCCCGGCGAAGTCGTCGAACTTGAAGTCGAGAAAATCGGCGTGCTGCGCAATCGTATCGTGCGCGCCTGAAGCAAGGAACAAACCTCGGAGGAAGCCATGCTGCACAAAATCCGCCGCTTCGTCACCGGCCACAATGCCGCCGGCAAGGCGATCGTCATGATCGACGATCACGCCCCAAACGCCACCGAGATCAAAGGCTGGCCCGGCCTAGGCGTCACCGAACTCTGGGTCACCGACGAAATGCCGGTCAGCAACGATGGCGCGAAGGATCGTTCGCTGCGGCCGATGCGTCACGACCCGACGCCGTCGGGCACCATTTTCCGCGTTGTCGAAATTCCGCCGGAGAGCGCCAACAGCAAGATCGATCCGGACGCTGCCTTCGGCCACCTCGGCAGCACCAACAAGCCGAGCGCCGCGGACTCCGCCAAACATCCCACCATGCACAAGACCGACTCGATCGACTATCTGGTGGTAATCTCGGGCTCGATGCACATGCGCATGGAAGAGGGTGAGGTCGAACTGCATGCCGGAGACTGCATCGTCCAGCGCGGCACCAACCATGCGTGGGTCAATCGGAGCGGCAAGCCCTGCCTGCTCGCGGCCGTCCTCATCGACGCCAAGCCCGCGCCCTAATCCCGCGCGTCAACGAGGCACGCGATGAACCTCGCGGGCTGGGTCGAGAAATGGGGCCGTGCCGCGCCTGATCGGCCGGCGATTGCTCGCGGCGGCTCGACTTACGCGACTTACCGGCAATGGGCGGCGCGCTCGCGCGCGCTGGCCGGCAGCCTGCGCGCCTTGTGCGGACCGGACGAGCGCGTGGCGATTGCCATGACCAACCGCCCGGAATTCCTCGAAGCTTTGTTTGCGATCTGGCACGCCGGACTGGTCGCAGTGCCGATGAACGCCAAGCTTCACAGCGAAGAATTCGGTTACATCGTCGGCGACACTGAAGCTTCGCTCGCTCTGGCGAGCCCCGATCGCGCCGACGATATCGCGCCGCATTGCCGTACCATCGCGACCGACAGCGCTGCATGGCGCCGCCTCTACCAAAGCGAGGGCACCGACATGGCGCCACGGGCGCCCGACGATCTGGCGTGGCTGTTTTATACCAGCGGCACCACCGGCCGCCCGAAAGGCGCGATGCTGACGCATCGCAATCTGATGGAGCAGACGCTGGCTTATTTCGCCGAAATCGAACCGGTGGGCGACGGCGATAGCGTTCTGCACGCAGCACCGATGTCGCACGGCTCGGGCTGTTACGGCCTGCCCTACGTCGCCATGGGCGGCAAAACCGTCGTGCCGGAAAGCGCGGGCTTCGACCCGGAAGAAATCGCGGCGCTTCTCCGGGCTCACCACAATGTCAGCTTTTTCGCCGCACCGACCATGGTGAGCCGTCTGATCAACCATGCTGGCTTTGCCGCGGCCGATCATCGCGGCTTGCGCACCATCATTTACGGCGGTGCGCCGATGCATTTCGAAACACTGTCGAGCGCGATGGATTTGCTCGGGCCGAAATTCGCGCAAATCTACGGCCAGGGCGAAGTGCCCATGACCATCACCGCTTTGACCAAAGCAATGCACGCCAATCGCTTACGGCCGCGCTGGCGCGAGATCATGGGCTCGGTCGGACTTCCCCGCGCCAATGTCGAAGTGCGGGTGGCCGACGATGAGGACCGCCCGTTGCCCAGCGGCGAAATCGGCGAAGTGCTGGTCCGCGGCGAAGTGGTGATGAAAGGCTATTGGAAGAATCCGCAGGCGACCGCGGAGAGCTTGCGCGGCGGCTGGCTGCACACCGGCGACATGGGCGCCTTCGACGAGGAAGGCTTTCTCACACTGAAGGATCGTTCAAAGGATCTGATCATCAGCGGCGGCAGCAATATCTATCCGCGCGAGGTCGAGGAAGTGCTGTTGCGCCATCCCGGAGTGCTCGAAGTCTCGGTCATCGGCCGGCCGCATGCCGACTGGGGTGAGGAAGTCGTCGCCTGCGTCGTGGCGCGATCGGACCAGCCGGTCTCACCGGAAGAATTGGACAAGCTGTGCTTGTCCGCGATCGCGCGCTTTAAACGGCCGCGCGACTACGTCTTTCTCGACGCTCTCCCCAAGAACAATTACGGCAAAGTGCTGAAGACCGAATTGCGCAAGCTGCACAATTAGGCGTTGGTCTTTGCCCAATCCATCTCGATTTCAGAGGCGACTGGAATCCGCGCCGGCTGAAGCGGCTGAAATTGCGCCAAGAGCTGTATTGCGTGCAGGTCCGTGAACTCCACCCGCCGCTCGCTGATCGCAACCATGCCTTCAGCGCGGAGCTTGGTCAGCATCCGATTAAGATGCGGGACACTCAAGCCGAGCGCATCACTCATCATCTCCTGGGTGAACGGTAGGCTGAAAGCAAATTCCTCGCCTTTACCGACTGCGAGCAACCGCGAATGGATCTCAAGGAGGAGATGAGCCAGTCGTTCAACCGGAGTGCGGCGGCCGATATCGATGACGCGCTCCACGCAATTGGCCGCCTCCTGCGCCGCCAGCCAACTCAAGACCAGACCGAATTTCGGCCGCCGATAACAAAGCGCCACGAAGGCCTCGAGCGAACAGACCTGCAATGTCATGTCCGTGACGGCGATGACCGAGTTGGCGGCGCGGTCGAGAAAACTTCCCGGCAGGCCGACGACGTCCCCGGGCAGCACGAAGTTGACAATCTGCCGTTTGCCGTTGCGCAGCAGCTTGTAGCGGGCAGCAAAGCCATCCTTGACGAAGCAGAGTTTGCAGAACGCGTAACCGTCCATGACGAGATCGCGGCGCTTAGCGACCGTCAGCTCGGTCTCAATCACGGCACGCAGGCTTTGCAACTCCGGAAGCGCCAGGTCGGCGAAGTTTCGAACCCGCGTCAGAAAAGGATCGTTGCGCCAAATATCCTTGGCCGCATGAGTGGGCCGGGGCCCGGAAACAGTCCTGACCGAGATGTCCATGCTTTTAATTTGGATCAATAAGAGCGATTAAAGCCACCCCTACTAAAGACGGTCACACTGCGGCTCCGAGAATTCATGAAAACGGGAGCCCCTTATGACCACAGACAAAAAGCGTTTTTTCAGTCGAATTTCCCGGCGCAGTCTCCTGCGTCAAGCGGTCGCAACTGGCGCTGGCGTCGGCGCGCTCTCCATTGGAGCGCCACGCGGCTTTGACTTCGTGCACAGTGCATTCGCAGAAGATCATCCGCCGATCGGGACCTGGCCGGCAGGCTCATCAGGTTCCTCAGTCACGATCGGCGCCACCGTGCCGCGAACTGGCGCCTATGCGGCGCAAGGCGAAGATGAGCTCAAAGGCATGCAGCTTGCCGTCGAGCACATCAACGAGGGCCATGAACTGATAAAGAAGATCGCACCCAAGGTCACCAAGGGCGTGCTCGGCAAGGAAGTGAAGCTGGTGGTCGCCGATTCTGGCGCCAAGCCAAACAATGCGGTGCAGGAGCAGCAGACCTTCATCAACGACGACAAGATCGTCGCCATGACCGGGTCGACCTCGTCGGCGGTAGCGGTGGCGCTCAACAAGTTCGCCGAGCGCGAGAAGGTGCTGTACCTGGTCGCGATTTCCGGTTCCAACGACACCACCGGCAAAGACTGCGCGCGTTACAGTTTCCGCCAATGTTTCTATGGCGAGACCGCCGCCAATGCGATCGGCCCGGTTCTGGTGAAAACCTTCGGCAAGAACAAAAAGGCGGCGTTCATGACGCCGGACTACACTTACGGTCACACTGTCACCAAGTCGGTGAACGACTATCTGAGCACGAAAGGCGGCTGGACCATGGTGACCAACCAGGTTTCTCCGCTCGGCACTCAGGATTTCAGCCAATACCTCACCAACATCGCCAATTCCGGCGCCGAGTTCATCGTCAACGTGAACTGGGGTCGCGACGCGGTGCTGTCGGTCCAGCAGGCTAAGCAGTTCGGCCTCACGCCGAAGATGAAGATGGTGATTCCCTACCAGATCCCCTTCCTTGCCAAGGAAGTCGGTCCGGAACTCACGGAAGGTGTTTTCGCGGCGACCGATTTCTGGTGGACGCTCGAGGATAAGTATCCGCTGGCGAAGATGTTCGTCGAGTCGTTCAACAAGAAGTATGGCTATCGGCCGGAATGGGGCGCCGAGAACGCCTACATGCAGTTCGCCATCTGGGCACGGATGGTTTCGGAGGCCGGAACCTTCTATCCGCCTGACGTCATCAAAACTTACGAGAAGGGTGAGACCTTCCCGTCCATGGTGGGCAACGTGCATTTCCGCCCTGAGGATCATCAATTGGTCCGTCCGGTCATCATCGTTCGCGGCAAGGAGCCGAGCGACATGAAGAACAAGGAGGACTACTGGGAGGTCCTCGAAGTCGTGCCAGGCGAGCCGCTGATGCAGAAGCCGGATGCATTCGGTTGCCATCTCGGTGATTATTCATAACAATGGCGATATCGGCGCCGCAGCCTGCCTCGGCAGCAGCGGCGCCGAATTTTGTGGCCGCCTAACGCGGCGTTCGACTCGCTCTGCCAGCCGTCGCCGATGATCACTTGGCCTAATTTCGTATCGCAGCTTTTTAACGGCCTGGTACTGGGAGCGCTGCTGGCGCTGATCTCATCCGGCCTGACCATCATTTACGGGACGCTTGGCGTTCTAAACCTCGCGCATGGCGCGATGTTCATGCTTGGCGGCTATGCCGGCTGGGTCGCCTACACCTACACCGGCTCGTTTGTGGCCGCAGTTATTGCGGGCTCTCTGTTCGTCATGCTGGTCGGCGTGGTGATGGAGCGGGTCGTGATCCGCCACTTCTATTCCCGCCCGCATGAGGACCAGCTTCTGGTCACCTTTGGTCTCGGCATCGTGTTCGTGGAAACCGTGCGCTTTTTCTTCGGCAGCCTGTCGAAAGCGGTGTATGCGCCGCCCGCCCTGGTCGGGATCACTCCGATCGGCTTTATGCTTTATCCGACGTACCGGCTGGCGCTGCTCGGGATTGTCGCGGTGGCGCTGATCGCGCTCTACATTGCGCTCTATCGGACCCGCATCGGCATGATCGTGCGCGCCGGCATCGAGGATTCGGTGATGGTCGCTTCGCTCGGTATCGACGTGTACAAAGTCTTCATGCTGGTGTTCGGCATCGGCGCGATGGCCGCAGGCTTCGCCGGCATCATCAATGCACCGGTGGTCTCGATCGCGCCGGACGTCGGCGAGTTGATTTTGGTGCAGACCTTCGTGGTCGTCGTCATCGGCGGCGTCGGGTCGTTTCCGGGCGCCATCCTGGGCGGTCTGATCGCCGGCGAAATCATCAGCATCACGTCCATGTTCAATCCCGGCTATTCCTACGTCATGCTGTTTGTGGCGATGACGCTGGTACTGGTACTTCGGCCCTACGGGCTGCTCGGCACCGCCGGCCGCGAATGAGCACGAACGCTTGATGTCCAGGCAAAATCTTTTCGTGGTCGAAGCGCTGACGGCGATCGGGCTGATCGCCGCGCCCTTCATCCTGCCCCATCTTGGCTTTGCGCCGACGACCATGAGCCGCATCATCGTGTGGGGCCTTTTCGGCATCGGCTTTGACATCCTGTTCGGCTTTACCGGTCTGTTGTCATTCGGCCAGTCGGCTTTCTTCGGCACCGGCGGCATGGTCGCCGCCTATCTGCTCACCACCGTAGACTTTCCTCACGTCGTGACCTCGGTGATCATCGGCATGATCGCGGCGGCGATTGTCGGCTATCTGGTCGGGCTGATCGCATTGCGACGCACCGGGATCTATTTCGCGATGATTACCGTGGCGATCGCCGAAGTGTTCTATTTTGTCGAGTTCAATCCGCTCTCGGACTATACCGGCGGCGAGAACGGCCTACCCGGCGTGCCGACGCCGACATTTCCACTCGGCTTCACCACCATTCATTTCAACACCGATTGGTCGCTCTACGCGTTCTTCGCGTTCTGGTATTTCATCGGCATCGTGATCGCGCTACGCATCGTGCGCTCGCCGGTCGGCGCCGTCCTCAACGCTATCCGTGACAACCCGCTGCGCGCCGCCGCCGTCGGCCACAACATCCATGGCTACAAGCTCACCGCGTTTGTCATTGCCGCCGCCTATGCCGGCTTCGCCGGCGGCCTCCTCGGCGTGCTGCAGGGCTTCATGCCGCCGGACGCCTTCACCTTCGATACCTCGGGTCAACTCGTCATGCAGACCGCGATCGGCGGCGCCGGGACGTTGTTTGGGCCTCTGCTTGGCGCCACGGTATGGCTTTATCTGAGCGACTTCTTCCAGAACACGCTGCACCTCGGCGCCACCTGGAGGCTGGTACTGGGCGTCGTCTTCGTGCTGCTGGTCTGCTTCATGCGCCGCGGTCTGATCGGTGGAATCAAGGACCTTTACGAACTCGCCAAGCGACGGACGGCGGTAAACATCGAACCACAACAAGCGGCCCCGCTACCCGACACGACCACGAACGCTGAGCCCGGCTCCGCCCGGACTGCGACCGCGACAGCGCCGGCGGCAGCACCCATGCCCGCCCGCAACCGCGAGAGTAACAAGGTATCGGGACCACTTCTCGAAGCGCGCGGCCTGACCAAGCGCTATGGCGGCCTCCTCGCCAACAGCGACATCAATTTCACCGTCAGCAGCGGGGAACTCCGCGGCATCATTGGCCCGAACGGCGCCGGCAAGACGACCTTTTTCAAGATGCTCACCTGCGAAGTACCACCGACGTCCGGCACCATCATGTTCGCCGGCCGCGATATCACCGGCATGAACGTAACCGACGTGTGCCAGCTCGGCCTGACCAAGAGTTATCAGGTCAATCAGCTCTTCACCCGGCTGACGGTGCGCGAAAATCTTGTCATTTCGGCGCTTGCCGAGCTGCGCGGCAAATTTCGACTCGATTTGCTGCGGCGGCTGTCGAAAATTCCCGGACTGGCCGAACAGGTCGAGCACACTCTTGAACTCGTCGATCTTACCGGGCGCGCCGATGTGGCGGTGGCGGCACTCGCCTATGGCGAGAAGCGGCGTCTGGAGGTCGGACTGGCGCTGGCGAGTTCGCCGAGCCTGCTGCTGCTCGATGAACCGCTTGCCGGCATGAGCCCCCGCGAACGCATCGAGATGGTGGCGCTGCTCAAATCGATCGGCCAGGGCCGCACCATGATCATTGTTGATCACGATATGGATTCGCTGTTCGAACTGGTCGAGCGCGTCACCGTGCTGCAGGAAGGCCGCGTGTTGGTCGAAGGCACACCCGGCGAGATAAAGGGAAACGCGGCCGTTCAAGAAGCCTATCTCGGCGGAGTGCTCGCGGCATGAGCATGCTCGAAGTCACGGGACTCAACACCTATTACGGCGATTCCCACATTCTCTTCGATGTTGCGCTCAACGTCGAGCGTAACGAGGTGGTAGCACTGCTCGGCCGCAACGGCGCCGGCAAGAGCACGACGTTGAAAAGTCTGATGGGAGTCGTTACTCCGCGCGCCGGGTCAATCCTGCTCGACGGCGTCGAGATCGCAGGGAAAAAAAGCTACGCCATTGCACAAGCCGGCATGCAGCTTGTGCACGAAGAGCGTCGCGTTTTCGGCAGTTTGAACGTAGAGGAGAATATCATCCTCGCCGGACTGACGGCACCAAATCGGTGGCCGCTGGAACGCGTCTATGATGTATTCCCGCGGCTCAAGGAGCGGCGAACAAGCCGCGGCACCGACCTGTCCGGCGGCGAACAGCAGATGCTGGCGATCGCGCGCGCGCTGGTTCGGGAGCCGAAAATCCTGCTGCTTGACGAGCCGTTCGAAGGACTTGCGCCGATCATCGTGCGCGATCTGCTCGCCACCTGCCGCCAGCTCGCCGAGGCGGGGCAGACCATCCTGGTCGTAGAACAAAATATCTCGGCGGCGATGGCGCTTGCCGATCGCGTCTACATCATCAATAACGGCCACATCGTCGAATTGCTGACCGCTGAGGCGGTGCGCGAACAGCCCGAGGTCTTGCATCGCCATCTCGGCGTGTAATTGGCCCGTTCAGCGATATTGGCAACGCCAGCCCGGGTTTGTGCGCTGCGAAGAGGCGCGTAGGGCAAGCGCGCGCTGAGCGCCGATTGACAACATAGTGTGATGGATCGACGTTAACCTGCGTCGATATGCATTCGCGCAGTCTTCCGAGGTTCGGATCATGACGCTCGCCGACATCCCACGCAGCGTTGAAGCGCCGTCCACGCAAGCGTTGCGGGACAATTCCGCCGGCGAGATCGTGCGGCGCATCACTGCCCGCGATCTTTCTGCAGCCGAAGCTGTTGAACACTTCATTGCCCGGCTCGAAGCGGTCAATCCCAAGCTCAACGCGGTGACCGTGGAGTTGTATGACAGCGCGCGAAACCAGGCCGCCGAGGTCGACCGGGCGCTGTCGCGCGGCGACAAGTTGGGGCCGCTCGCCGGCCTCCCGGTAACGATCAAGGAGTGTTTCGACCTCGTCGGCACGGCATCGACATTCGGCCTGCCGTCGCGCCGGAACGAGATCGAGACCGCCAACGATCCCCATGTCGCCGCGCTGCTCGCCGCTGGCGCCATCCCAATTGCCAAGACCAACGTTCCGCAGCTCATGATCTACACCGAGACCGACAACCCGCTTTATGGACGGACCAACAATCCGTGGGACCTCGAAAGATCGTGCGGCGGCTCCAGCGGAGGAGAAGCGGCTGTGATCGCCGCCGGCGCCTCGCCCCTCGGCCTCGGCAACGACATCGGCGGCTCGCTGCGGATCCCCGCGGCCTTCTGCGGGATCGCGTCGATCAAGCCTACCGCCGGACGCGTTCCCGATCATTGCAGCCATGGACTGCCGATCGGCCAACAAGGCATCA
The DNA here is from genome assembly GCA_963791955.1 of uncultured Alphaproteobacteria bacterium. Lineage (GTDB taxonomy): Bacteria > Pseudomonadota > Alphaproteobacteria > Rhizobiales > Xanthobacteraceae > BOG-931. The sequence goes on along the minus strand of CAWBUO010000004.1, from coordinate 340,862 downwards.
CGGCTCAGGCCGGACCGATGGCGAAATACGTTGCCGATGTCGCCATGGGGCTTCGTGTGCTGGACCGCGCACGCGATCCGTTCGTCGATCCGGGGCCGGAATTGGGCGATCCGGACACCGTTGATCTCAGCCGCCTGCGGTTTGCAACCTTCACCGATGATGGTGAGTTCCCGGTCGCGCCCGCGATCCGCCGCGCTGTCGCCGAGGCTGCGCAAATCCTGACAGCCGCGGGGGCTAAGCCGGTCGCGTGGCAGCCCCCGTCGCTGACCCGCGTGAACGATCTCTTCTTTGCTTGCCTTTCTGCCGACAGCACCAAAGCGTTTCGCCGGCTCCTGCGCGGCAACCAAGTTGACCGCCGCATTCGCCCGCTTCTCCTGACGGGCGGGCTGCCAAGTGCGGTGCGCGGCGTTCTGGGTGCTGCGCTCGAAGCCATCGGGCAGCGGCGCTCGGCCGTCACTTTGCAGCGCTTTGCTTCCGGGAGCGCCGACGAGTACTGGCAGACGGTCGAGGCGATCGGCAATTTCCGGCGCGAACTCTTGCATTCACTCGAACGGGCCGAGGGCGGCACGATCGATTGCATTGTTTGTCCAGCCTATCCGGTGCCGGCGGTGCGGCACGGCGCCACGGAGAGGATGCCGATGCCGGGCTGCTATGCTCCGCTCGCCAACGTGAGCGGCTTCCCCGCCGGAATCGTGCCGGTGACTCGGGTCCGCCAGGGCGAAGAGAGCGATCGCCCGGCAAGCCGCGATCTGGTCGATCGGGTCGCTCGCGAAGCCGAGCAAGGCAGCGCTGGCCTGCCGATCGCGGTGCAAGTGATTGGGCGGCCCTGGCGCGACCACATCGCACTCGCCGCCATGGCGGCGATCGAAGCTGCGGCGCGAAAACAGCCCGATTATCCGGCGCGGCCACCTTTATGAACGACGTGATCAACAACGCGCGGCCTCAAGCCTCCGCAACGATGCGTGAGACTTTTGACGCACAGCGCGCGGCATTCTTGCGGGCGGGAACGCCATCGTTGCAGGAACGGCGCGCCGATCTGACCCGGCTCAACGACGCGATCAGCCGCAACGTCGGTCGTCTTGCCGAAGCGATCTCGGCGGATTTCGGCAATCGCTCGCGTCACGAGACCGAGCTTGGCGAGATCGTGCCGGTGCAGTCGGCGATCCGACACGCGCTCCGCCATTTGCCGCGTTGGATGCAGCCTAAGCGGGTGTCGGTCGGGCTTGAGCTGATGCCGGCCACCGCCCGCATTCTCTATCAGCCGGTTGGCGTCGTCGGCATCATCAGCCCGTGGAATTATCCGTTCAACCTCGCGATCGTGCCGCTGGTCGCCGCGCTCGCCGCCGGCAATCGCGTGATGTTGAAGCCATCTGAGATCACGCCGCGCACATCGGATTTTCTGTCCGAATTTCTGGCCGGCCTGTTTCCACCGGACAAGGTGGCGACCATCGTCGGCGGACCTGAGATTGGCCAGGCCTTTGCGCGGCTGCCGTTCGATCATCTGCTCTATACCGGTTCGACGACCGTGGGGCGGATGGTGATGCAGGCCGCTGCCGAGAATCTGACCCCGGTGACGCTCGAACTCGGCGGCAAATCGCCGTGCATCCTCGGTGAGGACGCGGCACTACCGAGCGCGGTTGAGAGCATCGTCTATGGCAAGCTCCTCAACGCCGGCCAGACATGCATCGCGCCTGACTACGTCTTGCTACCCGAGCGCAACCTCGACGAATTCGTCAAACTGGCCGTCGACACCACCGAGAAATTCTACCCAAAGCTCGCTGCCAATCCCGACTACACGTCGATCATCAACGACCGGCACTATCGGCGCGTCGCGCAGTACGTAGCGGAAGCAAAGGCGAGCGGGACCCGCGTCGTCGAAATCAATCCGCGGCAGGAGCTGCTGCCGGCCGAAGCGCGCAAGATGGCGCCGACGCTGGTGATCGAGCCGGCCGACAACCTCGCTCTGATGCGCGAGGAGATCTTCGGGCCGGTTCTGCCGATCAAGACTTACCGCGGGCTCGACCAGGCGATCGATTATGTCAACAGCCATCCGCGTCCCCTCGCACTCTATTATTTTGGCGCTGATGCAGAGAGCCGCGAGGCGGTTTTGCGGAAGACAATTTCCGGTGGTGCCTCGATCAACGCGACACTCTTTCACTTCGTTGCCGAAAATCTGCCGTTTGGAGGCATCGGCCCTTCAGGGATCGGCGCCTATCACGGCGAGTTTGGCTTTCAGACCTTCTCGCATCGCAAGGGGGTTTTCCTCCAGAGCCGCCTCAGCGGTGCGCGCTTTCTCTATCCCCCCTTCGGGCGCATCACCAATTTGATGCTGAAATTTCTCCGGCGCGGCTGACGTCTGCCGGATTCGTCGATCGCGCCGTGACATCACTCCTCGTGCGCGCGGGTGGGGCCCAATCGACGCAATTTTCCTAACCAAAATTGCTGTAATAGATTACGCCATGCGCCTCGTTCCCCTGCCCTCCCGCAAGACACGGCCACAATACCTGGCATGAGCGGTTCACCGACCTTCATTGAAAAGCACGGACTGTGGAGCGACGAGCAAATGCGGCTTGCCGCCGAGGTCGCGCGACAGGTCGAGGCTGAAGAGCTGCGTTTTGTCAGGCTGGCCTGGGGCGACACCCACGGCTATTCGCGGGCAAAGACCCTGACCGCGCCGGCTTTCGTGTCGGCGTTGACCAGCGGCTACAACATCGGCGTTGCCACCACGACGCTCGATTCCGCGGGTGCCCGGGTTTTCTCCTCGTTTACGCGTGGCGGCGGCATGGGGCTCGACGAAATGACGGGTTCACCCAATCTCACCCTCGTCGCCGACCCGATGACGTTCCGCACGCTGCCATGGGCGCCGGGCGTGGGGTGGATTCTCGGTGACGAATATTTCAATGACGGCAGGCCGTTTCATTTCTCGCCGCGCCAGCTGTTGCGCCAGGCGCTCGGCCGGCTGAACGAATACGGTTTCGCCAGCATCATCGGCCCGGAGATCGAGTGGTATCTGCTCCGCGTCGCCGACGCGCATTTAAGCGACGACAATATCGGCAGTCCCGGAGTTCGCGGCCGCCCGATCGCGACCTGGCCGGTCGAGCCTGGTTACCACTATCATTCCGAATCCAACATGGATCTGATGCAGCCGGCGTTCGATGCGCTGGGCGATGCCTTCGAGCAGCTGGGGCTCGGATTGCGCTCGATCGAAAACGAGTGGGGCCCCGGTCAGGTGGAATGCACGTTCGCGCCGCGAACAGCGCTGGAAGCCGCCGACAACGTGCTTTTATTTCGCACCGCGACCCGTCAGATTTGCAGACGTCTTGGCTACTTCGCCACCTTCATGGCGCGGCCCGCCCTCAAGGGCTTTTATTCAAGCGGCTGGCATTTGCATCAATCGCTGGTCGATGCATCGACCGAGGCCAATCTGTTTACGCCTCAGGAACCGGGCGAACATTTGTCGCCGCTTGGCCAATCGTATCTCGCGGGGCTGTTGCAATACGCCGTGCCCGGCACCGTCTTTGCCGCGCCGACAGTAAACGGCTATCGCCGTTTCCGCCCCAACTCGCTCGCGCCGGATCGCGCGACCTGGGCTTACGATCATCGCGGCGCCATGATCCGGGTGCTTGGAGGGCCCGGCGATCCGGCGACGCGGCTGGAAAACCGCATCGGTGAACCCGCAGCGAATCCCTATCTTTATATTCTATCGCAAATCGTCGCCGGCCTCGCCGGCATCGAAAACAATGCTGGGTTGCCGCCGCCGACCGATGAGCCCTACGCGGCCGAACGGCCGCTGTTGCCGAAGAGCCTGCCGGAAGCGCTGCATGCGCTCGATAGGGAGCCGTTGTTCCGCCGCGCGCTCGGCGATACGTTCATTGACTATTTTGTCAAGCTTAAGCGAAGCGAAGCCGGTAGGTATTTGCGTTCGCTCGAGGAGGACGGAACGTCTGCACCAAGCGATGAGCCGAGCGCCTGGGAGCAGAACGAATATTTCGATTTCTTCTGAGCTCTACTGCCTCGGCCGACCTGAATGACTCGGCAACAAAGGAGCACTTCATGACCGCGCTGGAGAAGATCGGATCGCCACCGACCCCGCTTGGCAGCACGGCGCTGTACGATTGGGATTATCTGGTCCAGGAAGATCGCGCGCATCGGCTGATTTACACCGATCCCGCCATTTTCGAAGCCGAGATGACCCACATCTTCGGCGGCACCTGGACGTATCTCGCGCACGAAAGCGAAATTGCGCACCCGAACGATTTCATTACCCGGCGCATGGGATTGCGTCCGCTGATCATCGTGCGCGATGGCGAGGGAAAAATCCGGGCGCTTTATAATCGCTGCACGCATCGCGGCACGACGTTGTGCCGCTGGGATAAGGGCAACAGCAAATCATTCCAGTGCCCGTATCATGGCTGGAATTTCCTCAACACCGGCAAATTGCGCGGCGTGCCGTGGCCGGAGGGTTACGCCGCTGATCTGCGCGATCCGAAATACAACCTCGCCCAGGTGCCGCGCGTGGACTCGTACCGCGGCTTCATTTTCGGCACGCTCAATCTCGATGCACTGCCGCTGGTCGAACATCTCGGAACCATCACCACCGTCATCGACGAGTGGCTCGATCGCAATCCCGGCGGCAAAGTCGTGGTGTGTGAGGCCAACCGCTTCAGATACAAGGGCAACTGGAAGCTCGCCTACGACAATTCGTGCGACGGCTATCACGTCGCCTATTCGCATCGCTCGCTGCTGGAGACCGAGAATCGCTTTGCCGGAGAGAATGCCAAGGGCATGGCGTATTATCGCAACTCGCCCGACACCCAGCCGATGTACATGCGCTACACCGGCCACGGCAATCACTTCAAGGACAAGCGGCCGAACCTGGAACAGCGGCCAGGCGGACTGTGGGCGCTGGAGAGCGCGCATCCAGGCATGGAGCATTACGAATCCGAATTCATCAAACGTTACGGCGACCGGGCCTTTGCGCTGCTCGACCTCGCGGGATCCGAGCCGGTCAACATCAACGTGTTTCCGAACTTCTCCCTCCTCGGCAACCACATCCAGGTGTTCGAGCCGGTGGGTGTCGAGGAGACGAACGCGATCTGGTACGGCACCATGATCGTCGACGAAGACGACAAACTTGGCGCCGACGCCGTGACCGACATCAACGCGCTGCGCATGCGCACCCAGGAAGGTTTCCCGAATTTTGGCGAAGTCGACGACATCGCCAACTTCGAGCAGATCCAGCGCGGCCTGATGGCGATCGAGGACGAGTGGGTCTACATGAACCGCGGCCTTGGCATTCCCGACCGCGTCAAGACGCATGCGGACGGCTCGATCACCGCGCCCGCGACGGACGAGGCGTTCATGCGCGAACACTTCAAGGAATGGAAACGGCTGATGAAGACGCCAGCCAACTTCGCCATTCAGCGGGAGCCTTAACGTGAACGCGCCGACGCCGCCGCCCGATCCGGGGCGCAGCTCCTATTATGTCACCGACGCGCTCTATCGCGAGCTGGTCGAGAATTTTTCCGATTGGCAGGATGACGCCCGTGCCGTCACCGATGCCGCCATTCGCGATGAATTTCGCCGGCTGTTGGAGCGCGAGGCGCGCGTGCTCGATCAGTTGCGTTACGACGACTGGCTCGCGATGTACGCGCCGGAGTGCGTCTATTGGGTGCCGTCGACGCCGAACGCCGGCGACCCGCGGCGCGAGATTGCGATCATGTTTGACGATCGCCGCCGGCTCGAGGACCGCATCTATCGGATGCGCACCGGCTTTGCCTGGTCGCAGGCGCCGGCCTCGCGGACGGTCCGCCTGGTCAGCAACGTTGAGGTGTTCTCGACCGCCCGCGACGATGCGCGGATGTTGCGCTCGAACTTCCTGATCAGCGAGTTCTGGGGCGACGAGACCCGGCAGCTGGCCGGCTGGGCCGGGCATCGCGTGTTGCGCGGCGATGACGGCTGGAAAATCCAGGCCAAGCAAGTGAACCTGATCGAATGCGATCAGTCGATCCGCAATCCGAGTATTATTCTGTAGCCTACGAAGTTTTCGTCATTCCGCCGCTACCTCGTCCGGCGGTGTGTACTCCGGCTGTGCACGCTGCTCCAAAGGCGTTTCCGTGCGAGTCAGATTATAGGCGCTGTTGACCAGCGCCATGTGTGAGAAGGCCTGCGGGAAATTGCCCACCAGCCGCTTGACGCGAGGATCGTACTCTTCGCTCAACAGCCCGACGTCGTTGCGAAGCCCCACCAGCCGCGTGAACAATCGCTCCGCATCGGTCACGCGGCCTTGCAGCGTATAGACATCGGCAAGCCAAAAGCTGCACGCGAGAAACGCGCCTTCGCCGGGGGGCAGACCGTCGTCCGCCACCCCCGAGTTGTAGCGCATGACAAAACCGTCGTGCAACAACCGCCGTTCGATCGCCGAAATTGTAGCCTCGATGCGCGGATCGGTCACCGGCAAGAAGCCGACACTCGGCAACATCAACAGGCTCGCATCGAGCTGCTTGGAACCGAAGGACTGGACAAAGGTGCCAAGCTCCGTGTCGAAGCCTTTCGTGCACACCTCGTCGCAAATCTCTTCGCGCAATTTGCGCCATTTATCGAGCGGGCCTTGCAGCCCGAAGGTCTCCGCACTCTTGATCGCCCGGTCGAATGCAACCCAGGCCATGACCTTGGAATGAGTGAAGTGCCGCGGCGCGCCGCGAACCTCCCAAACGCCCTCATCGGGTTCGTTCCAGATCGTCTCCAGGTGTTCGAGAAACTTGAGCTGCACCTCCCAGCCCGAGTCGTTAGTCGACAAGCCGCCGCGGCGCGCCTGATGATAGACGTCCATGATCTCGCCGAAGACGTCGAGCTGCAATTGACTGTGTGCCGCATTACCGATCCGCACCGGCGCGGAGTTTTCGTAGCCGGGCAGCCATGACGCGGTCCACTCTGTCAGCCGACGCTCGCCGGCAATGCCGTACATGATTTGTAATTGTTCAGGGCTGCCGGCGACGGCGCGCAGGAGCCAATCCCGCCAAGCCTTGGCCTCTTCGTAGTAATTGGCATTCATGGCGCCGAGCAAAACCAGCGTCGCATCGCGCAGCCAGCAAAAGCGGTAATCCCAGTTACGCTCGCCGCCAAGCTGCTCTGGCAATGAAGTCGTGGGAGCCGCGACCATGCCGCCAGTCGGCGCGTAGGTCAGAGCTTTGAGTGTTATCATCGAGCGAAGTACGGCATCTGACCACTTTCCGGCGGGCCGGCATTTCGCCGACCAATCACGCCAGAATATTTCGGTTTGTTGAAGCGCCGTCGCTGGATCGAGCGGTGCATGGAGCGGCAGGTGCGACGGCAAATAGCTCAAAACAAATGGAATCGTATCGTCCTTGTTGATGGTGAACTCGCCGACCGTGGTCATATCCCGGCCGCGCAGATGCACCGGGCTGCGCAGAATCACCATGTCCGGCCCGGCAATGGCGCGCAGCGCGCCGTCTTCGAGCCGCGTCACCCAAGGTACGATCGCGCCATAACCGAAACGCAGAATGAACTCGGTGCTCATCGCGACTTTGCCGCGGGTGCCGACCAAAAGACGAACGATGGTCGAATCCCGGTGGTTCGGCGGCATGAAGTCAATCAGGGTGGCAGCGCCGTCGTCGGTCTCGAAATGGGTTTCGAGCACCAAAGTGCTCGCTCGATACCGCCGCGTGATACGGGCCGGCCCCTGCGGCGAAATCGACCATCGTCCATGTTCGTTGCTGCCCAACAGCGCCGCAAAGCAAGCTTCTGAATCGAACCGCGGGCAGCAGAACCAGTCGATCGAGCCGTCGCGGGACACGAGTGCCGCAGTGCGGCAGTCGCCGATGATCGCATAGTCTTCGATGCGGGCTGCCATTGCCTTCAGGAGAACTCGACGATCACTTTAATGTCGTCTGGCTGTCGCTGCAGCGACCGCGTCCACTGCTCGATTGGCTCACGCCGAGTGATCAGACGGTTGAGCCATGCCCTGTCCGCCCTCCTCAGCGCCTCGCCCGCCATTTCATAATGCGCGCGATTGGCGTTCACACTGCCGAACACCGTCTCGTTGTCAAGCACCATGGTGCGATTGAGGGCGCCGACGTCGATATCGAAGTCATGGCCCGGAGCAGTGACACCGACCAGACAGACGATGCCGCTCGCCGCCGTTCGCCCGAGCACATCGCGGACGACACTCGGCGCACCACTGCATTCCATCAGAATGTCGGGCTTGAAACCGTTCAGGTTCTCCAGACTCTCGGCGTGATATGTCGCTCCAAGCGCATCGAACAGCCGGCGCTTTTGCAGATTGTCGTAGTGATCGAGCACGTGCACATCGAGCCCGCGTTGCGCGCCCATCAGCGCGGCAAGAAGACCGACCGGACCGGCGCCAGTCACCAAGAGCGTCTTCGGCTGCCAGGATCGCGAACGATGACCGATGCGTTCGGTGTGATCCCAGGCCTTGGCGACTACACTCGTCGGCTCAAGCAATACACCAGCGATCCCGAGCTCCGGATCGACCTTGACGAGGAAGTCAGGCTCGATCCGAAAAAACTCTGAGCCGAAACCGTTTCGCTCCTTGATGCCGCGCTCGGTGTAGCGGCCGTTGCGACACATATCCCATTCGCCGACGGCGCACGCCGAACAGGGAACCGGGTCGGGCCGACGCACGATGCCGACGACAATATCGCCTACTTCGACTCCGCAACCGGCCGGCGCCTCTTCCACTTTGCCGAGCGATTCGTGGCCAAGCACCAGCCTGTGCGCGCCGGGCGGCGCCCAACCATATTGTCCGGAAACGATATCCCGGTCGGTGCCGCAAACGCCTAGCGCCAATGTGCGCACCAGCACGGCGCCATCCGATGCAGGTGGATCGGGAACGTCTTCAACTTGCGCCGAATTGGCAACGCCTGGCGCGACGGTAAGAGCGCGCATTCTGTAATCCGTCGATTCTGCAGTCGATCTTCAGCGCGCGAGGAGCACGCACTCTATTAACGTGGCTAAGCATCAGATCGCGGGAAAGTTCCATCAGCCTCAACCAAGGGTGCGGTTTGACGGTTTCTTGGTGCTGATTGCCGAAAGCGGCGCTGGAGTCGCGTCGACGGGGAGGAGGCCGATATGCAGCCCATTGGACGAAAACGCTGGTCCATCGCCGAGGGATATATTCCCTCACGAAGCTCGTTTTCGGAACGGGCTTTGATCTCTCATGAAACAGCCTGCATTCTCAACGCCGGCGATCAAGACGCCCATGTCAGCATCACCGTGTTTTTCGCTGACCGCGAGCCGATCCTCTATCGTGTCACCGTTCCCGCACGCCGAACCTTGCATTTGCGCTTCAACGATCTTGAAGATCCCGCGCCCATTCTACGCGATACCGATTTCTCGTCGGTATTTGAATCCGATGTTCCGGTCATCGTCCAGCACACGCGCCTCGATTCCCGGCACGCCGAAGTCGCACTGATGTCGACGACCGCCTATGCGGACCCATAAGATTTTTTCGCGCTGCGACGTTATTTTCAAGAACCGGGCACTATGTCGCACCCCGAATCTTTGGTGTTTTGGTCTTTATCGAATGAATGCGGTCCCGTCCCGCTTCGTGGGCCGCCTCCTGCAATGCATGCCGGATCTCATCGCGCTTCTCGTGGATTGAAGCAATCGCGAGGCCTGTCGCCACGCCCAAACCGACCAGTGCGGCTTCGGAGAGCTGAAGGCTTGCTTCGGTCGTCTCCGGCACGGCGTCGGTTGCGCCAAGAGCGTAAAGATGCCGCGCGTGCCCCTCGTCTCTCGCGCGCGATACGATCAGAATGTCGGGCCGTAATTCGCGGACATGCTCGACAATTTCGTCGATGACGCGCGCAGTGTGGATGGTGATGATGACTCCTGCGGCGTGAGCGAGACCGCAGGTTTCGAGAAAGCGCGGATCGGCCGCGTCGCCGTAATAGACGTCATGATTATTGCGGCGGTCGTAGGTAACGGTCAACGCATCGGAATCGGCCGCAATATAGGGGATGCCATGCTGCTTTAAGAGCGCGCAAACGACTTTACCGACGCGCCCATAGCCGACCACGATCGCATGCCGCTGTCCGCCTGCCGGTCGCGCCGTAAGCTCCGGGTCGACGGCTTTGGCCGAGGTCAGTCGCAGAGCAAGGTGCCGCCCTCCGATCGAAAGCAGCGGCGTCAGCGCCATCGTGACTGAAGTCACCGCAAGTGCGAAACTGGCAAGGCGAGGCTCGATGAGCCCGGCTGCCGCTGCCATGCCGATGCCGACGAAGGCGAATTCTCCTCCCGGACCAAGCAGCAGGCCGGTCTCGGTGGCGACCGGCCACGACAGGCGGAAAAGCTTGCCAAGCCCGGTAAGGACAAGGGCTTTCAACACAATCAGGCCGATCACGCCGCCGAGGAGCAAAAGCGGTTCGCGGATCAGTTCGCGGAAGTCAATGTTCATGCCGACGGTGAAAAAAAAGATGCCGAGCAACAAACCCTTGAACGGCGCCACAGTGGCTTCGATCGCCTTGCGATACTCCGTCTCCGCGAGCAGCAATCCGGCAACGAAGGCGCCGAGCGCCATGGACAAATGGGCCTGTTCGGCGATCACGCCGGCCGCGATGATGACGAACAGCACCGCGGCGATGAAAAGTTCGGTGGAGCGTGCGGTCGCGACCAGCCGAAACAACGGCCGCAACATCACGCGGCCGAACAAAACAATGACCAGCAGCGCCATTGCCGCCTGCAGCAGCGCGCTCGCAAGACTGGCGAAAACCGAGCGGCCGGACTGCGCGGTAACGATGGGAACAAACAAAAGGATGGGAATGACGGCAAGATCCTGCGCCAGCAAAACGGAAAAGCTCGCACGGCCGACGCCGGTGGTGAGACGCTCCTGATTGGAAAGCAGCTCGAGCACAATTGCCGTCGAGGACAGCGACAGGCTTGCTCCCAGCACGATCGCTTCCGACGGATTCTTTCCGGCTGCAAGCGCGACGCCGGCAATCAATACGCTGGTCAGGATGACCTGCGAGCCGCCGAGCCCGACCATCAGGCGGCGCATCGCCGACAGCCTGGGCAGCGAAAGTTCGAGACCGATCAGGAACAACAAAAAGACAATTCCCAGTTCGGCGATGCCAGCGACGTTCTGGGCATCGCTGATCGTGAACCAAGACAGTACCGGCGTTCCCTTGCCGATCGAGCCTAGTCCCAGCGGCCCGAGAACAGCCCCGGCCGCCAGATAGCCGAGCACCGGGCTTAATCCCCACCGCCGCACCGTCGGCACCACGACACCGGCGGTGCCGAGGACGACAAGGGCGTCGCTATAGCCGACCATGTCATTGGGAGAGACCACAAAAACTCTCCAATTCCGTCCAGGTACCCGGCAGTTGTACCCGGTCCAACCCGTTGCCGCGACTCAACCTGGGGGACGCCACAGCCGGCTCAATATTGAACTCTTCCGCTATATCCTCGTTGGGTGATTCGCCATCTTGTCACTGCCCGCCGGGACGCGGCGCCAGCGAGAATGTAATGAAGCTGTTTCAGTGCCAGAACTGCAGCCAACCGCTCTATTTTGAGAACACGCGGTGCGAACGCTGCGGGCTGGCACTCGGCTATCTGCCGGAGCTGGAAACGATCACCGCGCTCAAACCCGACGGTAACGCGCCAAACGCATCGCCGCAGATCTGGCGAGCGCTCGCTGACAATGAGGCCTACCGCCATTGCGCTAATGCGATGTACGACGTCTGCAACTGGCTGGTCCCGGCATCGACCGAAAACGCTTATTGCGCCGCCTGCCGCCACAACCGCATGATTCCAGACCTTTCATTTGCTGAGAACGTCGAGAAATGGCGTGACCTCGAAGGCGCCAAGCATCGCCTATTTTACACGCTATTTCAGCTCCGGCTGCCGGTCGAGACGCAAGCGGAAAGTCCAAATGGCCTGGCGTTCGAATTTCTTGCCGATGTCGGGACATCAGGATCGCCGATCATGACCAGTCACGCCGACGGCGTGATCACCATCAGCCTTGCTGAAGCCGATGACGCAGAGCGCGAACGGCGCCGCCATCAGATGGGCGAATTGTACCGCACGTTGCTCGGGCATTTTCGTCATGAGATCGGGCACTATTATTGGGACCGTCTCATCGCCGACGCGCCTCAGCTGGAAGACTTTCGCCGCATCTTCGGCGACGAGCGCCAGGACTATGATCAGGCGCTGCAGAACTATTACGCGAACGGACCGGCCGGCGACTGGTCGGAGCATTTCATTTCACCGTATGCGAGCGCGCATCCGTGGGAAGATTTCGCCGAGACCTGGGCGCATTACTTTCACATGATCGACACACTCGAAGCCGCCTATGTCGCCGGCCTCGCAGTCAGTCCAAAGTTGCCGCAGAGTCCCGGTGCGGTGTTCAATTTCCACCCGCTCAATACCGACATGGACCGCCTCGTCGAGGCATGGCTTGCGCTGACATTTGCCGTCAATTCAATCAATCGAAGCATGGGCTTGCAGGATCTTTATCCTTTCGTGCTCGGTCCTTTGGCGGTAGAAAAGCTGACATTCGTCCAGAAACAGATCCGGGCAGCGTCCAGGCCGGCCACCAAGGGCGGTCGAGATACCAACTTGCGAAACGGCGCACCGGGTCGTCCGCTAAGGGCCGAGACGGCGTAGGCGATTGTTTTTGCGGTGCGCGATTACGGCGGGGTCGAACCAAACTCTCGAAAATCGCTATTCTGCGGACACAGGCCTGCCACAGAAGCAGTATCATTGCTCAAGTTCTTGTGTTTAGCGAATAACCAAAACGGTCCTTGAATCTTAACCAACTGCCCTCTGTAATGAGGCCGGACGGGGTGAAGAAAGCTCATTTATGACCGATTCTACATCGGGCGGCGTGACCGCCGGCACGGTGTCGTGGGTAACCGCGACGGCCATCGTCGTTGCCGACATGGTGGGTGTAGGCGTCTTCACCAGCCTCGGATTTCAGGTCACTGACATACCGTCGGGCTTCTCGCTGCTGCTTCTATGGATCGTCGGCGGCGTCGTAGCGATATGCGGAGCATTTTGCTACGCAGAGCTGGCGACGATGTTTCCCCGATCGAGCGGGGAATATAATTTTCTCCGCCGCATCTATCATCCTGCGTTCGGCTTTGTGGCTGGATGGCTATCCGCAACCGTCGGCTTCGCCGCGCCGATCGCGCTTGCTGCGATGGCGTTCGGGATCTACTTCAAATCCGTTATTCCGGGTGCGCCGCCGCTGTTCCTCGGCTTTTGCGTCACCTGGCTTGCAGCCCTTGTGCATCTTGGCGGCGTCCGGTTTGGCGGGGCCTATCACAACATCTGGACGGCACTTAAGCTCGCGCTGATCCTAGTTTTCATCGTCGCCGGTTTTGCTCTCGGCGATGTCCAATCGATTTCCTTTGCGCCAAGCGCAGCCGATCTGACTTATATCACCGGTGCGCCATTCGCCATCAGCCTCGTTTTCGTGATGTATTCCTATTCGGGCTGGAATGCCGCGACTTACATCGTCGGCGAAGTGCGCGAACCCGCCCGGAATCTGCCGCGCGCGCTGTTTACCGGAACAGCAATCGTCATCGTCCTCTATGTGGCGCTCAACGCGGTCTTTCTGATTACGACGCCGATGAAGGAATTGGCTGGTCAGATCGACGTTGCTATCGTTGCCGGCAAGCATGTGTTCGGCGGCATCGGCGGGCGGATGGTCGGCGCGGTGATCGCCCTTGGCCTGGTCTCCTCGATCAGCGCCATGACCTGGATCGGCCCTCGCGTCACCATGACGATGGGCGAGGACATGCCCTTGCTGCGGCTGTTCTCGCGCAAATCGAAGCGCGACGCGCCGGCCTTCGCCATCATCTTTCAGCTTGTGGTCTCGAACCTGCTGCTGCTGACACAAAGCTTCGAAGCGGTGCTGGATTTCATCCAGTTCAGCCTCACCTTCTGTTCGTTTTTCACGGTGCTGGGGCTCATCAAAATGCGCATTACCCATCCGCATCTGGCGCGGCCGTACCGGGCTTGGGGCTACCCTGTGACACCGCTTGTTTTCCTCGGCGTTACGCTGTTCATCATGTATTATCTTGTGGTCAATCGGCCGCTACAATCACTCGCCGGTTTCGCCATGATGTCGGCTGGGTTAGTCATTTATTATGCTTCCCGCCTCTCGTCGAATGTCGCCCCCTCCGATGCTTCACAACCAGTGGCTTAGGGTAATGTCTTGGATCGTGCCCAAAATGGCGGCAGCTGCCGTGATGGCAATCATGCTGAGCTTGAGCGCGGCGCCCGCGCACAGCTTTGAGTCCGCAGCGGCGAACGATACCGCGCGATTCCTCGCCGGCATGCCTCCGGCTCCGACGTCCCCACTCGCGGGATTAACCTCGGATCCGCGCTGGCAGCAGCACGCGCGCCGCTTTGATGCGTTGTTTGGACGGGAGGAAAGCACCAAGCTTTCGAAAATTCGCGCATTTTCCCAAGAGCGCCTGACCGAGAAGCATGACACTTTGCTTTACATGTTTGGCGGTCCGGATTTTCTTTACGCCACCACGTTTTTTCCCAACGATTCGACATATGTACTGGCCGGCCTCGAGCAGATTGGCGACGTACCGCCACTGACCAACTTCACGCACGGAACCATCGACCAGACGCTGCAGGGTCTTGAAGGGTCGTTGGGGACGATCCTCAACATTAGCTTCTTCATCACCAAGAACATGAAGACTCAGTTGTACGTTGGCCCGGTCTACGGAACGCTGCCGATCCTCTACGTATTCCTGGCCCGCACCGGCAAGACCATCCACGACGTGAGCTTCGTCGGTCTTGATGAGGCGGGCAATTTCGTGTCACCCGGTGCCAAGTCCGCCAGCAGAGGGGTGAAGATCGTTTTTTCGGACGAATCGGGGACGAACAAGACGCTCTATTACTTCAGCACGAATCTTGCCGACGACAGCATTGGCCGAACCGGCTTTTTGCAGTTCTGCGCCAAGCTCGGACCGGCAGACAGCTTCATCAAGAGCGCGTCCTATCTGCTGCAAACCGGGCGCTTCAATAAGGTGCGCAACTTCCTGCTCGAACAGAGCGCAACAATCCTGCAGGACGACACCGGCATTCCGATTGCCTATTTCAATCCAAAGGTCTGGCGATTCCAGGCGTTCGGCCGTTATGTCGGCCCGCTAAATATATCGGGGGCGACCTATCAGCCCCGCATGGGCGAATTGTTCCGCAACGCCATTCCGATCGATTTCGGCGTCGGATACCGGTGGCGGCCTAACGAATCGAACTTGGTGCTCGCCGAGAAGGTCGCTTCCGGATCGAACGACAGCGCGTTAGCACCCCATTTACTATCGGACCGATACCCTCGAACCGCGGGCGGGTCGCGCGAGCGGCACCCTCCCGGCAAACGAGCGCAGAGCGAACCGAAAGCAGAGCCAGCCAGCGTGCTGGGTTGCGGGATTCGCGGCGTCTTCTCGTTTTGTTCCGACAGCGAGACTAAAACTAACCAGTAACGCGTCAAAATGGGGACATAGTCGTCGCGGAAACTGGGCATTCGTCGGGGACGGGGACATTGCCTACTACGGTCCGAGGACCAAAGCTGCAGGCGCTGCAGAGGCCGCCCGTCGGGCCGGTCGTGGTCGCGCGGGCGCGTCATTTCGCGTCCGATTCAAAAGCGCGACGGCTTGAACACCCTGCCCCACGGATTTCTCCAGCGCCCAGACACCTCGATACCGCTCGCACACCCACAAAACGACACCGCAAGCTTGAGCAGCGAATAATTCTGCTAAGGCAGCGACTGCGGGAAAATCTGCTTCACGTCTCCACCGCCGTGTTCTTCGTAGGTTGCGTCGGCTGGTGCTGGCTCATCTACGACCACTTTGCATCGCCGGCTTTGGTCGAGCCGGCGGAAGCCGCTTATACGGTCGCGTCAAAAGCCGATACCGAAATTGGCAAAGCCAGTTCTTTCGGCATGTCGAGTTACGTGCGCATCGATCACCCTGCCGCCCCGATAGCCGACAATTATCTCGGCAGCGGTGAGAGTGCTGCGAACATCGTGGCTCGGGAATGGAAGCTCTTCAATCGCCCGAAAATTGCCGACCGCGGCGGCACGCCGGCGAAGCACGCAACAAGGGAGCCGCATCTAAGGCCGGCAGTGCATCTCGCCTCACTTGAAGGCGCTCCGCTCTCAGTCCCGGCTTTTCACGCGCCGACCGAAGCCGTGCCGTCGCACATCCGGCCACCCATTGGCGTGCAGACGGCGCTGGTAGACTTCGAAACGGCGCCGTTCCCCTATCACGGCACGATGGGCGATTCGGGGCGGCCGTTTCTGAATGCCGGCGAAGAGGGTCACCGCGGCCACGTCAATTTCCGCGGCCACATCCTTTGGGAGTCCTCGACGTTCAGCGACGATCGCGTGCTGCTGCACATTCCGCCCGGCTTCGACCCCACCCTTCCCGCTGTCATGGTCGTGTTCTTCCACGGCCACGGCGCCAATCTCGCCCGTGATGTGCGTGATCGTCAGCAGGTCCCGGCGCAAATTACCGCGGCCGGAGTCAATGCGGTACTTGTAGCGCCGCAATTTGCCGTTGACGCCGCCGATTCAAGCGCCGGGAAGTTCTGGCAGCCTAACGGCTTCAGGCGCTTCCTCGATGAAGCTGCCGTGAAGCTGGCGCGACTTTACGGCGATCCGCGGCGCGCCGCCGCGTTCGCCAAAATGCCAATCGTGATCGTTGCCTATAGCGGTGGCTTCGGACCGACGTTGTCGGTTCTGGATCGGGGGGGCGTCGGGGCGCGCCTGCGCGGCATCGTACTTCTCGATGCGCTCTACGCCGGGATCGACAAGTTCGCCGACTGGATCGCGGACAACAGATCGGCGTTCTTCGTCAGTTCCTACACGCCGCACACGGCGCGGCACAATTCCGATCTGGAGCGGATCTTGAGCGAACGATCGGTGCCGTACGGCTCAGCACTCAGGCGCAACCACCTGCAGGGCATGGTTAGCTTCTTGCCGACGGGAGATATTTCGCACCGTGATTTCGTGAACCATGCCTGGGCCGACTATCCGATCGCGGATATTCTGGAGAGAATGGACAATTCCAGGATCGAGACGGCCGGCACAGCCCCCTCAAGGCCGTCGAGCACTCTGGCGTCAAATCGCAATTAAGACGCCTTCCAGCCGATAAATCTAAACATTACGGGTCCAAGACCCGCGCCGTTTGGCGCGGTTCATACGCTCAAATAATTGCGTAGCACCAATTCGTTGCCCTCGAGGTCGCCTGAGCTTCCGGTAAAGCAAATCTGGCCCTTGTTGATGACGTGATGGCGGTCGCTGACCGCAAGCGCGGCGCGAAGATTCTGTTCGACGAGCAGGATCGCCAATCCCGCGGTCTTCAGAGAGGTTATGGTTTCGATGATCGTCTGCACGATCATCGGCGCCAAACCTTCCGAGGGTTCGTCGAGCAGCAGCAGGCTCGGGTTCAACATCAGCGCCCGCGCGATCGAAAGCATCTGCTGCTCGCCGCCCGACAGCTGAAAGCCGAGATTGTGGGCTCGCGCCTGCAGGCTGGGAAACATCGTGAAGATGCGATCGAGCGTCCATGGCCCGTTGGCCGCCGAACGCGCGAACACGGTGAGGTTCTCGCGCACGGTCAGGCTCGGGAAGATGCCGCGTTCCTGCGGCACAAAACCGATGCCGAGCCGGGCCACCGCATAAGGCGGCAGCGCCGAGATATCGCGGCCGCGAAAAATGATGCGGCCGGGGCGCGGCCGCAGATAGCCCATGACAGTCAGGATCGTTGTCGTCTTGCCCGCGCCGTTGCGGCCGAGCAGCGAGACGACTTCGCCTTCGCCGACCGACAGCGACACTCCATTCAGGATGTGACTGCTGCCGTAGTAGGCATTGACGTCGTGAAGGTCGAGCATGGTCAGGCCGCAGTTCCGAGATAGACCTCGCGGACGCGAGGGTTTGCCTGAATTTCTGCCGGAGTACCGGTCGCGAGTACCTCGCCGTAGCAGAGCACCGTGATGCGGTCCGCCACCGAGAACACGACATCCATGTCATGCTCGATCATCAGGATCGCCAGCGTCCGCGGCAGGCTCCCAATCAGATCGATCATGCGTGAAGTCTCCGCGGGCGACATGCCCGAGGTGGGCTCGTCGAGCAACAACAGCTTGGGTTCGCCGGCCAGCGCAATACCGATTTCGAGCTGGCGCTGCTCGCCATAGGAAAGACTGCGGGCCGGGCGCCGACCGTCGCCGTCGAGATGCACGCGTTGCATCAATTCCTCGGCGCGCTCGATCAATGGACGAAACCGCCCGATCGGCGAAAAGAAATTCAGCGGTTTGCCGCGCCGCGCCTCGACTGCAAGCCGGAGATTTTCAATTACGCTCAAGTTCACGAACAGATTGTTGCGCTGGAACGTCCTGGCAATGCCCGAACGGCAAATCCGGTCCGGCGTCCAGCCGGTGATATCGATGTCGTCGAGCAGGATCCGGCCCTCGGTCGGCGACAATTGACCGCCGATCTGATTGATCAGGCTGGTCTTGCCGGCCCCGTTTGGACCGATCATGACGTGGCGCTCGCCCGGCTCGATGCTGAGGTTGACATTGTCGGTGACGACGAGGCTGCCGAACGACCGGTAGAGCCGATCCGTGCGCAACAAACTCACGACGCGGCCTTTCCGAGGCGAAGCCCGCGCAGCGTTCCCCAGATCCCGCCGGGGAAGAACATCACGCAGGCGATGAAAATCACGCCGATGATCAGCAGCCAGTGATCGCTGTAGGAACTCACGACGTTCTTCATCAACAGAAACAGCCCGGCACCGATCGCAGGGCCGATCAACGTTCCCGCGCCTCCGAGGATCGTCATAATCAGAATGTCGCCGGATGCCGTCCAATACACCGCATCCGGCGAGATGAAACTGTTGAAAATGGCGTAGAGACCGCCGGCAAAACCGGCCAGCGCACCCGCAATGGTAAAAGCCAATAGCTTGTAGGCGCGGGTCGGATAGCCGATCGCCAGCATGCGCGGTTCGTTTTCGCGGATACCGACGAAGACGTGACCGAGCGGCGCATTGAGGAGCCGCCGCAAGCCCCAGTAGCTCAGCAAAAAGAAAATCAGGGCCATAAAATACATCGGCAGCGTGTTCGACAGATCGAAGCCGAAGAAGCCAGGCTTGTCGGCGATCGCCATCCCATCCGACCCGCCGGTCAGGTCGCGCCATTTGAATGCGACCGAGAACACCAGCTGAGCAAATGCAAGCGTGAGCATCAGGAACGGAATGCCGGAGGTTCGGATACAGAAAAAGCCGATGACCAGCGCGGCGGAACCTGCGAACAGCACTCCGGCCACAACGCCGAGCCACGCATTAAGGCCGACCAACGCGCTGAGGATTGCGACCGCGTAGGCGCCGCAGCCGAAAAACGCGGCATGACCGAGCGACATAAGCCCGGTGAAGCCAAGCAGAAGATCAAGGCTCATGGCAAAGATGGCGAAGATATAAATCTCCGTGAGCAACGCGCGAGGATAGTTTGGTACCAGAAACGGAAAGATCAGCATCACCGCCAAGACGACAAGCCCGGCGACCCACGCCCGTGTTGTCGCCGGTGCGCTGGTTGTGGTGACGGCGGGCGCAGCAGAGACACCGGAATATTTGATGCCGAACAGGCCTTGCGGCCGAACCAGCAGCACGATTGCCATCACCAGATAGATCAGAAACATCGCCATGCTCGGCAAATAGGCTTTGCCGAACGTGTCGGCCTCGCCAATCAGCATGCTGCCGATGAAGGCTCCACGCAGACTTCCCATACCGCCGATAACGATGACGATGAACGCCGGGATCATAATCTCGGCGTCCATACCGGGATAAAGACCGATGACCGGCGCAGCCGCCATGCCGCCGAGCGCAGCGAGAGCAACGCCTGCACCGAAAACGCCGGTAAACAGCGCCGGGACGTTGGCGCCAAGACCCGCCGCCATGGCGGCGTCATCGACGCCAGCGCGCACCTTGGCGCCCAGCCGGCTGCGTTCGAGCACCAGCCACAACATGAGCGCCAGCACGATACCGAGCGCGATCAGGAACAAGCGATAC
Organism: uncultured Alphaproteobacteria bacterium; assembly: GCA_963791955.1. Classification (GTDB taxonomy): domain Bacteria; phylum Pseudomonadota; class Alphaproteobacteria; order Rhizobiales; family Xanthobacteraceae; genus BOG-931. The sequence goes on along the minus strand of CAWBUO010000004.1, from coordinate 320,802 downwards.
GTCGAGAACACGCCATCGCCGATCTGAATCGTCGCTTGCAGGCCAGGAGGCGCCGGCAGGTTCAAGACGGTGCGCCCCCAGATCGATTGCACGACATCGAAGAACACAAAGGTGAAGCCGAACGTCAGCAGCACCTGGTCCATATGGCCGCGGCGGTACAGCGGCCGCATGAACAGACGCTCCATGACTATTCCAATCACCGCTACTGCGAGCGGCGCCAATATCATCGCCACCCAGAAGCTGTGCGTGATCTGAAAGATGCTCAGGCCGAAAAAAGCGCCGAGCATAAAAAATGAGCCGTGCGCGAGGCTGACGACGTTCATCAAGCCGAAAATGAGCGACAAGCCGGCAGCCATTAAAAACAGCAGCACGCCGTAAACCAGCCCGTTGAGGAGCTGGGCAAGTATCAGTTCCATAAACGATCCACCCGCGGGGCAGCGACCGCAGCAATCAATACATCTTTTTCCCGGGGTCCTGGACTTGTTTGGCGGTGTAAAGAACCGTGCTGGTGACCTTTCCGTCGCGTTCGATCACCTTGCAGATGTAGATGTCCTGAATGGGGTTGTGGGTTTCCGGATCGAAACGGAACGGCCCACGCGGGGCGTCGAATTTGACCTTCACCAGGGCCTTGGCCAATTTGTCTTTGGCGGTGTCGCCATTGGTCGCCTTCAGCGCCTCTCCGATTGCCAGGCCGGCGACGTAGCCGTAGTCGGAAAAAATGTCCGGTAAGGCGTTGAATTTCGCCTGATACGCGGCGACGAAGCGCTTACTTTCCGGATTATCCACGGTCGGGACATAGGTCGTGGCGGAGATGACGCCAAGCATCGCCTTGCCGAGCGTATTCAACATCAGGGAATCGATGATGGTAAAACCGGTCAGCGGCATTTTTTGCATCAAGCCGTATTCGCCGTATTGCTGAATGAAGCGCACGGCGTCGGTGCCGGGTAGGAAATCGTAAGTCACCGGCGGATTTAGCGATTTGATATCGGTGAGATAGGCGCTGAAATCGGTTGTGCCCAACGGCGGGTATATCTCCTTCAGAACCTTGCCGCCCTTCTTGACGTAGGGGCCCTTGAATTCCGCGAGCACGTCCCGGCCGCCGGCGTAGTCGGAGCCAGTCAAAACGATCTCCTTACCGAGATTGTCGTAGACCCATTCAGCCATCGGCGCGCTGAGCTGATAGGCCGAGATCGAGGTGCGGAACAGATACGGATAGCGATCCCAGGTAATCGCGTCGGTGCCTGCGCCGGAGACGATGTAGAACGCCTTCTGCTGCTTCATGTAGTTCAGTACCGCCAGCGCCACATTGCTCGCCTGCACGCCGACCAGCATGTCGACGTTGTCGCTCTCGATCAGCTTCTTCGCCTTTTGCAGGCCGACTTGCGGATTGAACTGGTCGTCTTCTTTGATCAACTCGATTTTTCGGCCGCCGACGGTCCAGTTGATGCTGTCGAAATAGAGCGACATGCCGTTGAAATTGTTAACGCCCGCATAGGCGATGGCGCCGGTGAAGGAATTGAGCACGCCGATGCGGATCGGCTTATCCGTCTGCGCCAAAACGGCCGGTGCGCTAAAATTGGAGGTAAGAACGGCGCCGGCGCCCGCCGTACGGGAAATGAAGGTCCGGCGAGAAATTCCAGCGGATTTTGACATGTTTTCCTCCCCTTAATTGCACCATGCGACTGCATTCGGCAGCGCCTGTCAATGCGGCGCGGCAGCCGCGCGCGCCACGCGATCAGACTTCATCCACCAAACCGAAACGGCTCCAGACCTGACCCGCCGCCAACCCGGCCAATTCGCGGCCGCATTCGCGCAGGATCAACGGATGCGCGTGCAGATGCTGCGTGCCGGCATGGATGTCGCGGAAGCAGCGCTGCAGTGTTCCGTCGCGCAATGCAACGCCGCCGCCGGCGCGGTAGGCGAAGTTGCAGATCTCCGCGACTGTCGAGGTGATGTGACTCATCGACAGCCGGGCGAGCGTTATCTGGCGGGTGGACATGACCTCGCCGCGGGCGAGCGATATTTCGACATCGACCCAGGTTTCGTAGATGAGCGCACGCGCAGCGCGAAACTGCGCCTCAGCCGCTCCGTAATGCTCGCGGAAGCTGTCGCTGTCGCGCAGACGGCCGGTCGGGCCCGACTGCTCCTGTGCAAAGGCCGCAATCTCGTCGAGCGCACGACGTCCGACGCCGAGTGCAAAGCCGGTATGTCCGATGACCGCAAAGCCGAGGAGCCCGATCCGGTAGAGGTTGCCGCCACGCTTCGGCTGCAGCGCCCCGACCGGATGCGAGAATTCCTCCGGCACAAACACGTCGGTAATCGTGTAATCGACGCTGCCGGTCGCGCGCAGGCCAAGCACGTTCCAGTCGCTGGCGAGAACGGCGTCCCGGCGCGGCGTGATGAAGGTGCGCACTTCGGGTTGCCCGTCCGGGCCGCGGCGCGGTACGCCATTTTCGATCACGACGGCGCCCGAGTGGATGTAGTCGGCATGCTTGGTGCCGCTGCCGTAGCGCCAGTTGCCGCTGAGACGGAACCCGTCGCCTTCGACGATCGCGGTACCGTTCGGACCGCCGTGGCCGGCGATCACCGGCACGGTATCGCCGCCGAAGATCTCCTTCGCCGCACTTTCGCCGAGGAACGCCGCGCCCGTTCCAATGCAAAGTTGAGCCGCCATAAATACCCAGCCGGTCGAACCGTCGGCGCGACTCAACTCCTCGATCACGCGCAGCGCCGCGATCGGGTTCGCCTCCGCTCCGCCAAAACATTCCGGCAACATCAACGCGAAAAAGTCACCGCTGCGCAGTGCCGCAATAGTGCGATCGGTCAACGCGCCGTGCGCGTCGCCCGCGGCCGCTTCATTGCTGAGCACGTCGAATAACGACCGAGCCTTGTCGAGGAGGGCCCCGGCGGCGCTCGCTGGTTCTAAATTTCCGCGAGTCATATTGAAACTCTCGCAATTCCAGCTAGCGGCCAATCGCAGAGGCGGCCTCTTTCTCGCGTTCAACATCCGGTGGCGCGATCCCGAACTCAGCCTTAAGGCGCGGATAGACTTCGCGCGCGAAGGTTTTGATCCCCAGCACAGTCTCTTGATGGTCGAGGAAGCCGGCCTGCCCCATGAGCAAAATGTGGCCAAATCCGCCGACGTAATCGTAGATTTTTCTGATCTGCTTGACGACCTGGTCCGGCGTTCCAGCCATCATGAGGCCGGTTTTGACGGCGTTTTCGACGGTCGGGCTTTCGCCAAAATGACTGAGCGGGCTCATTCTGCCGCGCATGACGTCGACCGCGGTGCGGATCGGAACGTAGCCCGGCGGATAGGTGAACTGCGGTACGATCTTGTTGGCGGTGATGTACCACATCAGTTTTTCCGCCCCGTTTCGCGCTTCGGCTTCGCTCGGCGCGCAGTAGACGAGCGCAGCGTAAGCCAGCCGATCGAGCGGCACGGTGTTGCCGCGGCCGGCCTCGCGCCAACCCTTACGATAGGCATCGAAAACGCCGCGGGTGCCGTCGTAGCCGGTGAGGAAGGTCGCCTGTACGAAGCCGCGAGCGCCGACGCGCGCCGCACCGCTCGGACTTGTGGTGCTCACCCAGATCGGCGGATGCGGCTGCTGATACGGCCGCGGCCAGATGTTGATCATGCGGTGATGAAAGAACCGGCCCTCGTGACTCACCGGCCCGTCATGCGCAGTCCAGGCCTTGATGATGAGGTCGAGGGCTTCCCAGTGCCGCTCGTTCATGCGTACCGGATTGCTGTTGGCTGCCGCGACTTCCCACGGCACGCCGCGTACAAATCCGACCTCAACACGGCCGCGCGACAACACATCGGCCATTGCCATTTCTTCAGCGATCCGCACCGGCTGCCGCCGGTTGGCGATTGGGTTGCCAAGGATCAGAAGGCGCGCCTTCTTGGTGACACGGGCCAAAGCGGCCAGCACCAGCGGCGCCGCCGGATCGACACAGGTCGCCGTCTGATGATGTTCGTTGAGCATCACCTCGACGCCTTCGTCATCGGCGACGCACCATTCGTCGAGGTAGCGGTCCCAGAGCGCGGCGCCCTTTTCCGGATCGTAATGCCGGTTCGGAAGCGTCACCCGAATGGAGGAATAAGTGTCGACGGGCGGCAAGTACGGATAGGCCGTCTCACTAAAGTGCCAGGCTTTCATTCCGGTTGCTCCTCACAAACATCGTGGCAATGTTTGCGCATACTCAGTTATCGAGAAAAGCGAGCGCCGCTGCGGCGAACGCCTCGGGTTGTTCAAGATGCGGCGCGTGACCCGCGTCGCTGATGGCCGCGACCTGCGCATTCGGCAGGAGGCGCGCGTAGGCGCGCAGATACTCCTCCGAAATAAGGCCATCACTGTCGCCGCGCAGCAACAGAGCCGGCGCACTCACCCGATGCAGCCGGTGCTTTAGCTTGGGATTGTGCATGTACGGCTCCCAGGCAATCAGCGCCAAGGTCTCGCGATTGCGCACAATAATCGTCAGCTCGTCATCGCTGAGCGAAGCGGGGTCGCGCACCATCTTTTGCGGATCGCGATAGATCAACCTGTTGAGTTCCTCCGCCGGCAAAGCAAACACGTCCGGGACATCCAGCCGGTCCGGGCTGCCGGTCTTGACGCCGACGGGGCCGACCAACACCAGCTTGGTGAAACGCTCGGGCGACTTGGTCGCCATTTCGGCGGCGATCCAGCCACCCACCGAGCAACCGATCAGATCGACGGTGCGAAGACTGAGCTCGTCCATGAGCTCAAGGTAGACGTGTGCGATATCGTCGACGCTGTCGAGCCAGTCAGGAAGCGCGGATTTGCCGAAGCCGGGATGCGACGGACAGATCAGCCGTCGCTCTCGGGAAAGAATTGCGTTGATAGGCTGCCGCGCATCAAAGCCGCCGGCGCCATGGAGCATAAGTAACGGCGCTCCGGTCCCGATTTCAGTAAGCTCCAGATCGATGCCGGCGACATTAATCATACCACTCGACATGTCCACCCCTTGGACTCTCCCCGTAGAAATATTGTAACACATGGTCTTACACGGCAGTCTTCCATGAGCGAACGGCTCTAAGAAGTGTTCGCCGCACATAACAACCATGACAAACAGGGAGGATAGAATGGACCGGCGCAGGTTTTTGGCCACTGCCGCGGCAATGCCCGCGGGTGCGCTGCTTGGCAGTAAATTCGCCCGCGCCGAGGATCACCTCAAATGGGCGGTGTTCACGCCCGACAGCGAAGTGACCTTCCGCACGGTGATGAAGCCGTTTGCGGAGACGGTCCAGCGCGAAACCAACAATGCGGTGATATTCGATCTGTTTCCAAACGGCGCGCTCGGACGCAATCCCGGGCAGCAACCGCAAATGGTGCTCGACGGCGTCGCCGATCTGGCTTGGGTCGTTCAGTCCTATTCGCCCGGACGCTTTCCGGACACCGAGGTGCTCGAGCTTCCTGGAATGTTCAAGGATTTGCGCGAGTCATCGCTGGTCGCAATGGGACTTGCGGAAGGCAATGTGTTCAAGGATTACGGCGATTTCTACATCGTCGGGTTGTGGGGTACGGCGCCGTATTCCATTCACACCAATTTCCCGGTCAATTCGATCGCTGATCTCAAAGGCAAAACCATCCGCGCATCGAGTAAGAACGAAAGTGCGGCATTGCGTGCGTTCGGCGCTGTCCCGATCGGGATGCCGGTCACCGAAATACCCGAGGCGATCAGCCGCGGCACCATCAGCGGCACGACGTCGCACATGTCGCCGTTCTTCGACTTCGGGCTGGATCGGGTGACCAACAATCACTTCTTCATCGGGCTTGGTGTCGTTCCGCTCGCGGTTCTTATGAACAAGAAAAAATTCGATGCGCTGCCGGCGGCTTCGCGCGCAGCGATCGAACGAAATGCCGGAGACAAGATTACCAAGGTGTGGATCGATTCAATCACCGCCTACAACGCGGCCAACCTCGAAAAGCTGAAAAGCAACCCGAAGAACAAGGTCGTGTTTCCGTCACAGGCCCAGCTCGACGAAGCCCAAAAGCTCCTGACTCCAGTCCGCGAAGCATGGGTGGCGGCAAGCCCGCGGCACAAGGAGTTGAAGGCTGCACTGGACGCCGAACTCGCGAAGGTTCGGGCGGAGCAAAAGGGGTAAGGCAGCTGTGCGGCTTCGGGCGCGTCGTCCGAAACGGCACGGCCGTTCTTTGTCTCAACTCGTGAAAGTCAAAGGCCGCCGGCAAGACCTTGCGCCATGCCGCCATTTTCTGTGCATGATCGAGCCTCCGAATAGGGGACAACGCTGGAGCGGTCGCGGTGATGGCACAGCTTGATCGGGCGGCCAAGTTGCTGGCGCAGGCGCTTGTCGTCGTCGGTCTCGGAGCATTGTTGTGCTTTGCCGTCATGACAATGGCGGACGGCCTGTTGCGGTTTTTCTTCGCGCGCCCGATCGACGCCGTGCGTGACGTCGGCGGGCTGGTCGCCGCGTTCGCGGTTGCCTGCTGTATTCCAGTTGCGATCGTCGAGCGCAGCAATATCACCATCCGGTTTCTGTCGGCCGTGATCGGCCCTCGCGCCGGACGAGTTGCCGACGCGGCGGCCGCGGTTCTAGTCGAAATCGTTCTCGTACTGATGACCTGGCAGTTCGTCCTGTTCGCCAAGCAGGAGCAGGCAACCGGCACGGCGACCTGGATGCTGCGTATTCCGGCAGCGCCGGTGTGGGCCGCCGTTGCCGTGGTCCTCGGGATCAGCGCGCTCTTGCAGGTCGTCGTCGGCATCAAAACCTTTCGCGGCGATTATGCCGACGGGCATCAGGAAATATCCGGCTGAAGATTAGGGGGACGATTTGGCACCGGCGGTGATCGGCGCATTGGGGATCGCCGCGCTGTTTGCGCTGATCCTGCTTCAGGTTCCGATCGGCTTCGCCATGATGACGGTCGGCGTGGTCGGCTTCGCCTTGCAGGGTGGCGGCTGGATCCCGGCGTTTTCGTTCCTCGCCCAGGAACCGTCCTATGTTCTTGCCAGCACGGATCTCGCCGCCGTGCCGCTGTTCTTGCTCATGGGCGTGTTCGCGAGCATGGCCGGCTTTTCCGAGGATGTTTACCGCGCCGCGGCCGCGTTTTTGGGCCATCGCCGCGGCGGCCTTGCTTACGCGACGATCAGCGGCTCGGCGGCGTTCGGTGCCATCTGTGGTTCGAGCACCGCAACCGCTGCCACTTTCGCCAAAGTCGCTCTGCCGCAAATGCTCGACCGCGGCTATTCACCCGCATTCTCGACCGGCGTGATCGCTGCGGGCGGAACACTGAAGTCGTTGATCCCGCCCTCGCTGGTCATGATCATCTATTGCGTGGTCGCCAAGACATTCATCCTCGATATGTTCGTCGCCGCGATCGTGCCGGCTTTGATCACGATCGCGCTCAATCTGATCGCGATCGGTGTTGTCGTGCGCCGCTGGCCGCAGATTGCGCCGGTCAGTGCGCGGATGTCGTGGCCGGAGCGCTTCGATGCGGCGCGGCAGGCGGCGCCGTCGCTTGCGCTGCTGCTCGGGGTCTTTGTCGGCATCTACAGCGGCGTGTTCACGGTCAACGAGGCCGCCTCGGCTGCGGCCATCCTGGCGCTGCTGTTCGCGCTGGCGCGGCGCCGGCTGAGCTGGCGCGCGCTGGTTCGCGGCATGTACGAGGCCGGTTCGGTCACCGCGATGCTTTATCTGATCCTGATGGCCGCGCCGATCTTCACCTATTTCATCAATCTGGCACGCGTCCCGGAGACACTGGTCCACTGGATCGACGGCCACCACTTTCCGCCGCTCGGCGTGATCTTCACGATGACAGCCGTCTACATCCTGCTCGGAACATTCTTCGAGGAAATGTCATCGATCCTCATCACGCTCCCGCTGGTGCTGCCGATTATTGTCAATCTCGGCTACGACCCGTTGTGGTGGGGCGTGATCTGTCTGATCCAAGTGGAAATGGCGCTGATCCATCCGCCGCTCGGGATCATCGTGTTCCTGTTGCACGCGATCGCGCCGAAGATTTCGATGGGTACGATCTATCGCGGCGTCGTGCCGTTTCTGGTCGCCGACTTCGCCGTGCTGATTCTTTTGATCCTGTTGCCGGGGATCGTGCTCTGGTTGCCGCACGCGCTGCATTGAGCATCCTACGCGTCGGCGCCGATTAAAGCGCTGCCCTCAGTCAAGGAATTTGCCTGGGCCAGTGCACGGTTCCGGATCGCGGTGGCAATGCGGGCAGCCGTTGCGGCCAGCGGCGGGTAGAGTTCGGCTTCGGCTTTTTCGATGGTCATCGCCGACGATATCCAGATCGATGACATACTTGCGAGCAGGCGCGGGCCGAGACGAATGGGAACGGCAATACCGGTCGTCTTGGGATTTATCTCGCGATCCTGGATGGCGTAGCCTTTCGCTTCAACCGCATCCAGGAGCCTGGTCAGGCGCTGTGGTTCGCGCGCCCAGCGATCTTCCGGCGCCTTCGATCGCGACAACATTTCAACGATCGCGCGCCGCTCTTTGGCGGGGCAAAAGGCGAGATAGCAACGCCCGGCGGCCGTCCGCAGCATCGGCAGGCTCCGCCCGACCATGCCATGATCAATCGACAAGGTGCTGGCCTCGTGGGTCGTCTCGCGCACCAGCATGCGGCCTTCCTCGAAGGTCATCAGCGCGACCGGCCAAACCAGATCGCCGGTAAACTCCTTCATTAGCGGAGCCGCGATATCCGCGATCCAATCGTCCTCGACGAAACCATCGCTCAACGTTCGCACGCCGCGGGCAAGACAATAGCGGTCGTGGGGACTGGTGCGCGTCACGAAGCCGGCACGGCTGAGCGTTTCCAGCAGACGATACACCGTCGGGCGCGGCAGGCGCGTGTCACGCGCAAGTTCGACGACCGAAGGAAGCTTCCGGCGATTTATCGCCGCCAGCACGGCCAAACCGCGCTCGAGCGAGCGCACGCTCCCGCCTCGCGTTTTCTTCCCGTTTTGCCGCATTGTTCACAATCCCGGTTGGCCGAATTGTCCACTGTGCGGACACCGAGTCAAGACTGCTGGCCGCTGCCGCCGGACGGCCCTAGCGTCGCCAAAACATTTTCGATGGAGGAACTCGCCATGTCCGACGCGGCTTTAGCGTCCCGCAGCGCCGCCGCTCAGCGGGTGCCGCTAAGCATGAGCCATATTGGGCTCTACGTTTACGATCTTCCAAAGATGGAAGACTTTTACACCCGGGTGCTTGGCTTCACGGTCACCGACCGCGGTAAGGTCCGTGGCGCCGACATTGTGTTCACCAGCTGGGATCCGAAGGACCATCACCAGGTCGCTTTGGTCAGTGGGCGGCCGAAGGACCTCGCATTCAATCACATCAACCAGATCTCGTTTCGGGTTGCGGCAGTGGAGGACTTACAGGCGATTTGGCGACGCGTGAAGGACGAGCCGGGCGTCAGCGACATGCGGCCGATGGACCACGGCAATGCCTGGTCGCTTTATTTTCGCGATCCCGAAGGCAATCGGCTCGAAGTGTTCTGCGACACGCAATGGTACATCGAGCAACCTTGCCTCGAAGAGCTCGATCTTTCGCTGCCGGCCGAGCAAATTCGCGCCAAATCGGACGCGTTCTGCCGAACGGCGCCGGGCTTTCGTCCGATCGCCGAATACCAGGCTGAGATTGCTGCCAAGATGGGTCTGAAAAAATCCTGACGACGACGTGAACCGGGCTATGGGGTCGCCAGAATTCGACGTCGGCATTATCGGCTACGGGCCGGTGGGCGCGGCGCTTGCGAATCTGCTTGGACAGAGCGGCCTGAAGACGGTGGTGCTCGAGCGCGAGCCTTCAGTTTACCACCTGCCGCGCGCGGTCGCATTGGACGGCGAGGGCATGCGTCTGTTTCAGACCATGGGCCTCGCCGAAGAATTGCTGCCACGCCTCAATGTCAGCCGCAACATCCGCCACGTCAGCGCCGACGGCAAGTTGTTGCTGCTGATCGCCCGCAGCGGCACTGGACCCGAAGGCTGGCATAACGCCTACCGCTTCTATCAACCGGAACTCGAAGCCGTTCTGCGCGATGGCGTGACGCGCTTTCCATCGATCGATGTGCGGCTGCGCTGCGAAGCGTTCGCGCTCGACGAGACGCGTGATCACGTCCGCATTCGCTATGAAGACCTCAAATCGGGCACCCTTTCCGAGGTAAAGGCCCGCTATGTCGTGGGCTGCGACGGCGCCCGCTCGACGGTCCGACGCTTTATGGGCGCCGAGCTGCAAGACCTGCGCTCGCACGAGCGCTGGATCGTGCTCGACATGATCCTCGATAAGCCGCCAGATGGCGTGCCTGAGGCTGCCGACGAAACCGGCCGGGTCATCGACGCGATCCAGTATTGCGATCCGGCACGGCCGACGACCTTCGTGCCGATGCCCGGCAAGCGTCACCGCTGGGAATTCATGCTGATGCCGCAGGATGACCCGGCGACCATCACGCGGCCGGAGTCCATTTACGAGATGCTCAAACCGTGGAGCATCGACCCGGCAAAATCGAAGATCGAACGCGCCGTGGTCTACACGTTCCACTCCGCGCTTTCGACGCGGTGGCGGCGCGAGCGGCTGCTGCTCGCGGGCGATGCGGCGCACCAGATGCCGCCGTTCCTTGGGCAGGGCATGTGCTCCGGGCTGCGCGATGCCGCCAATTTGGCCTGGAAGCTCCGCGAGGTGATCGCAGGCAATGCTCCCGACCAACTGCTCGATACCTACGAAACAGAGCGCATGGAGCACGTGCGCGCATTCATTGAGCTGGCTGTCGAACTGGCCGGCGTGATCCAGACCACTGATCCGGAAAAGGCGCGCCAACGCGATCACGACCTCATCGCCAATCCGACGATGCTGCGGCCTATTACGCCGCGCCTCGGCCCGGGTCTCCACGGCGACGCTCCGCCGCCCTCGGCAACCCGCGCCGCGCAACCGCGGTTGGCCGACGGCACACTGCTCGACGATCGGGTCGGTTATCGGTTTGCGGTATTGGCGACGCGCAGTCTGGTCGACCAGTTGCCGGCGGCGACCCGCGCTGAACTCGCTGGTGGCGATGTCGTTCTTATCGTCGCCGAGGGCGAAGGCGCCACCTATCTGACAGAGCTTGAGACCGAAGCCGTGGTCATCCGTCCGGATCGGCACATCTTGGGAATTGCCTCGACGCCGGGCGAACTCGATGCCGTGCTCAAACGCCGGATGCGGCATGCTCAATCAAAAGATGTTCCAACGCGGACGCGCGAAACCGCCGCCGCCCTCTAAACCGGGAGATTCGCCATGGCTTCGTCTCGCGTTCCGCCTAACGCCGTCGATCACGTCGGCAGCCTGAAACGGCCGCCGGAGCTTGTTGCCGCCTGGCGCGAGTGGGAGGCCGGCAAGCTTCCGCCCGAAAAGCTCCACGACGTCCAGGACAAGACGATTCGCGAAGCGGTCGCGATGCAAGAAAGGTTGGGCCTGCCAATCGTCACCGACGGCGAGTTTCGCCGCGGCGGCTGGTCGCGCGGCTTTCTCAACGCCGTCGAGGGATTCGAGTTCCGCGCCTCGAAGCTCACGTTCCGAAACGACGAAGGAGCTTCGACGCCGTCACCGGCGCCGCTCGCCACCAAGAAAGTGCGCCGCGCCAAGCCGATCGTCACCGAGGACTACAAGTTTCTGCAATCGGTCGCGAAGAACCGCGTCAAGGTGACGATGCCGACGCCGTCCCACATGCATTTTGGACAGTTCAAGGATGCGGTGGATCGCACGGCATATCCCGACGTCGAAGCCTATTGGGACGACATGGTCGCGGTGTTTCAGCAGGAGATCAAAGAACTTTATGCCGCCGGCTGCCGCTATCTGCAGCTGGATGAGGTGCCGCTGGCATTGTTGTGCGACAACACCATCCGCGCGCTCGCGAAGAGCGAAGGCGATGACCCCGACAAATTGGTTGCCCTCTATATCGACGTGCTCAACCGAGCTGTTGCCGGGCGGCCGGCCGATATGACCATCGGCATGCACCTATGCCGCGGCAACATGGAAAGCATGTGGATGGGCGACGGCGGCTACGCCCCAATCGGCGAAGCGCTGTTCACGCGCTGCGATGTCGATGCGTTTCTGCTTGAGTACGATTCCCGGCGCGCCGGCGATTTCGCGCCGTTGCGTCATCTGCCGGCCGGCAAACGTGCCTATCTCGGCATCATCAGTACCAAGAATCCGGCTCTGGAAACGGTCGACAGTCTGTTGCAGCGGATTGACGAGGCCGCCCGTTACGCGCCGATGGATCGGCTCGGCATCTGTCCGCAATGCGGCTTCGCCAGCGCGGCGATGTCCAAATTCGCGGTGTTGCCAAGCAAAGTGACGACCGACATTCAAACGCTCAAGATCGAGCTTTTGGTCGAAACCGGCCGCCGCGCCTGGGGACATCCGTAATGACCGCCTGAACAGGACATCAAGTCTTCTTCAGCCCAAACAAATCAGCGGAGAGTGATTCGACAATGCAACAACCCTATCGGAGCGTCTGGACCGAATTGCTGGGTACGCCATTCCGCCAAGCATGGGTCGACGCCGGCGGTGTTAAGACCCGGTTTGTTCAGGCCGGCGATCCGTCCAAGCCACCGCTTGTAATGCTGCATGGCACCGCCGGTAGCCTGGAAAACTTTGCCGCGAACATCGCCGCCCACGCCCGGTACTTTAATTGCATTGCCTTCGACGCGATCGGCTCGGGCATGACCGACAAGCCCGACTACGATTATGAGACCGAGCATTATGTGAAGCACACCACCGATTTCCTCAACGCAATGGGTGTCAGGAAGGCGTCCCTTATCGGGTTATCGCAGGGGGCGCGCGTCGCCAGCCGCTTCGCCATTGATCATCCCGAAATGGTGGAAAAGCTCATCCTGCTGTCTGCAACGGCGTACTTTCCCGCGAAACCGATACAGGAGGACATCAAACGATCGAGGTCCTCTGCCGTGGCGAACCCGACATGGGAAAGCGTGCAGGAAGTCTTCAAGGGCCTGTTTCACGACCCAAGCAAGGCGTGGGACGATGTCGTGGCAACGCGTCTTGCGATCTACAGTCGCGCCGATATGAAAGCATCAATGCCGCACATTCTGGCGCTGCTCGATCCCGCCACTTACAACCGCAACCGGATACCAGATGAAGACTGGAAGCGGCTGCACGCCCCGACGCTGATCGTGGCTGCCGTCGACCACGAGGACGTGTTTCTCGAGACGGCGAGAACAATCGTGAAGCTCATCCCGAATGCGACAATCTTCGAGATGAAGCACTGTAGCCACTGGCCGCAAATGGAAGACCCCGAGACATTCAACACGCGCAGCCTCGAATTTTTGCGAAAGTGACACCTATGACGGCAGTGCTTGCTGAACTCGATAGTTACGGACTGTTCACTGCCGAAGCAGTTCAAAACCCCTATCCGTATTACAAGGCGCTGCGCGAGCGTGAGCCGGTGCATTGGTCGGAACGGGCGAGGGCCTGGTACTTCACCCGTTACCGCGATGTCTACGAACTGCAAGACCGGCCAGACCTAAGTGTCGATCGTATCGAGACGCTCTATTCATATCTCCCGCGCACCAATCCGGAACGATTCAGCGACATCGTCGAGCATTATCATCGCTGGCTCCTCTACCGCGATGACGCCTACCATGACCGGCTGAAGGGACTGTTCCTGAAGGCGATGACACCGCGCGCGGTCGAGCGGCTGCGGCCCATGTTGCAGCGCCGCGTCGATAAGTTGCTCGACGAATTGCAAGCGCATGACAGATTTGACGCCTATCTCGATTTCGCGGCGCGCATTCCGACCCAGGTCATGCTCGATCTTCTGGGTCTTCCGGACTCCGACGAAAAGCTGATGCGGCATTGGAGCGATCGCTGTTCGAATTTTTTGTTTCAGCCGGTTGCACCGGACAAGGATGCGATGGCGCAGGAGCAGCGCGAGATTCTCGACGCTCAGCAGGCTTATTTCATGCCGCGGATCGAGGAGCGCCGACGCAAACCCGGCGAGGACATGATTTCGGCGATGGCACAAGCCGATGTCAACGGCGAGCGGCTGACCGACCTCGAGATACTAGCCACCTGCAACATGATGGCGACCGCCGGCGGCGGCACTTCGCGCAGCGCCATCGCCATGTCGCTGTGGTGGCTGCACCAATTCCCCGATCAGCTCGCAAAGCTAAAGGCCGATCCCAGCCTCACCGACCTCGCGGCCGAGGAATTCCTGCGCTACGACGCCCCGACCCAGCGCGGCATTCGGACCGCGCGAGAAGACTTTGAGATTGGTGGCCGGCAAATCCGCAAAGGCCAGATCCTTCATATCATGATCGGCGCCGCGAACCGCGATCCTGAGCAGTTTGCCGAGCCGGACCAGATCGACGTTACGCGTAGTCCCAATCGCCACGTTACGCTCGGCCACGGCGTGCATTACTGTCTGGGCGCGGCTCTGGCGCGTCTTGAACTACGAGTCGCCGTTGCAAGTTTCCTGGCGCGCTTTCCAGACTATCGCCTGGCTAGTGACAAGATCGTCTACATGGATCGCACCGCGAGCCGGCGTCCGACCAGTGTACCGGTGTACGCGTGGGGCTGATAATTCAGCCCCACGCAAATCCGCTTGCAGATTTCTTCAGCCGCAAACCCAGACATACCCGATGGGGGACGCCCGCCAGCAACTGCCAACCCCGTAGGCCCACCAGCGACCGCCGTACCAGCGTCGGCCGGTGCCATACCAGACACCGCCATAATAGCGTCCGCCAATGCGATGCGCACCAACTCCGACACCGACATGAACGCCCCTGCCGTGCACACCGACATGAGCCCCGCCGTGCACACCGACATGGACGTTAACGTGCGTGCCGCCGTGCGCGACGTGCCCACCACCGTGCCCAGCATGACCGCCATGACCACCGTGGCCGCCGTGACCACCACCATGGCCACCGCCGTGACCACCACCATGGCCGCCGCCCTTGGCCTCCGCCGAGGTAGCGGTCGCGCCCAGCATCACAACCGACGCACCAATTGTGGCGATGCCATACGCCCCGGCAAGGGCGCCAATGGCCAACGCACTCGTCAACAACCTACTCGCTCTCATGATACATCCCCTTTCTGGAATGATCGGGTTACTGAACCTTCAGTAGCAGGCGCAGTATAACCGTTCCATACCCGCTGGCAGCCCAGTCCGTTGTGTGGATTGTACGGCGGTAACAGTACGCCCCGGCAGATTAGCCAATTGCCACTGCAATGTGCTCCTATTCGATATTCAGAAATGTGACCCGCGGCACAACTGATTGATTTTCGTCAAACAGCCGGTCCGGTCCGCAGTCTTGGGCAGCATTGAAGCGCCAAAACAGACATTCGCCGGACTTTGCCTATACAGCCACCTGGGTTTCCGCGCCGTTTCTAATCGGCGATCAAAAACAGAGGAGGATTTTAGAAATATCAAGGTTGATGTAGACTTGCCCACCATTTCGACCTAGCGTGAATTTCCAGTGGGGGGCGCCGGGTGGACGGGGTATTAAGTGCGAAAGCGTGCAATGCGCTCTTGATCTATCCCCGCTTCGAAGCGGATACGTTCTGGAATTATAAGCGAACCTCCGAAGTTTTCGGCGCAAAATATCCGGCCCCGCCGCTCGGGCTGATCACCCTCGCAGCGCTTTTGCCGCGCTCCTGGTCGATCCGGCTGGTCAACCGCAACACCGAAGAATTAACCGACGCCGACCTTGACTGGGCCGATCTGGTCTTGACCGGAGGCATGCTGCCGCAGGGCTTCGACATACTCGATGTCATCGATCTCTGCCGGGCCCGCGGCAAGCCCGTTGTCGTTGGCGGGCCCGGCGTAACATCGTCTCCAGAAAACTATCAGACCGCGAACTTTCTAGTCCTCGGCGAGGCGGAAGGAGTCATCGACCAATTCGTCGAAGCCTGGCAGTCGGGCGCGCGCGAAGGTGTGTTCGAGGCCGAGAAATTTCAGGTCGACGTGACCAAGTCGCCGATCCCGCGCTTCGATCTCCTGAAATTCGATGATTACCTCCATGTCGGCGTGCAGTTCTCCCGGGGTTGCCCGTTTACCTGCGAGTTCTGCGACATCATCGAACTCTACGGTCGCGTCCCGCGCGCCAAAACCAACGCCCAGATGCTTGCCGAACTCGACGAACTTTACCGCCTGGGCTATCGCGGCCACGTCGATTTCGTCGACGACAACCTCATCGGCAACAAAAAGGCCGTGAAGGCATTTCTTCCGGTGCTCGCCAAGTGGCTCGAGGCGCATGATTATCCATTCGAGTTCACGACCGAAGCCTCGCTCAATCTCGCCGACGATCCGGAGCTCCTGCAGCTCTTGAACCGCGCCAAATTCGCCGGCGTCTTTGTCGGCATCGAGAGCCCCGACACCGCGACGCTGATTGCGATGCGCAAGAAGCAGAACACGCGGCGCAGCATTGCCCAGAGCATTCATAAGCTTTATGCCTCCGGTCTTTTTGTGATCGCCGGCTTCATCATCGGCTTCGACACCGAAACCGAGTCGGCGGCGGAGGCCATGATCGAGCTGATCGAGGAGGCGGCGATTCCGGTTTGCATGGTGGGACTTCTCTACGCGTTGCCAAACACGCAGCTCACCCGCCGGCTCGAAAAAGAGGGCCGAATGCATTCGCTCCCGGTGCGCGAGGACGTGAAGAGCGCGGACCAGTGCACGATGGGGCTGAACTTCGAGACACTGCGGCCGCGGCGGGAGGTGCTTGCCGACTACGCCCACATCCTGCAGCGCATCTACGATCCAGCCGCCTTTGCGGGCCGTGTCGAGCGTCTGGCGCAGATGCTCGGTAACTCCGGCGGCGAAAAGCAGACGCACGCCGAAAATTCGCAGCACCGGCTCGCCAATCTCTATGCAATGCACCAGATCGCGGCCAATCTGCCCGAGCCGCGCGACATCTTCCGACGCACGCTGACCCGGTGCGTGGCGAGCAATGCAGGCTCGATCCGATGGATCGCAGGACAGATCGCGCTTTATCTTCACGCCGGGCCGTACTCGCGCGACGTCATCGGTCGCCTCGAAATCATGATGGCCGCACTCGAGCCGGTTGCCGTCGATCCGCGCCCGGTGGTCGAGCAGATAAGCGCTGATCTTGCAATATGACGCGCCTAGACCACGAGTAGCGGTCCGTTTCCGCGCTGCACGAGTGTACCGAGTACCCGTGACTACGATGCACGACCTGAACGGGTCTACTGCCGGCGGTCGATGAAACGCGGCGCTTTCAGGCTGCGCTCGAATTCCGCCGCCAGGCTGCCGCGCTCAAGAACCTGCACCGCCGGCGAAATCTCGAATGTGCTTTTCACCGCATCAACGACGCTCGCGCACGCGGTCGGCGGGTCGCATGTGCCCTTGATCTCGATCAGCACGCGCAGGTTTTCCCGGTCGGTCTTGGTTTCCGTCTCCAGCACAGCCTGGAAATCCAGAACGTCGGCATTGCGGAACATCATATCCTCGAATTCCGCATGATTGACGTTGACACCGCGCACCTTGAAGAAGCCGGTGGTGCGGTTGGCGTGCCGGATCACGGGAAACAGCTCCGCGAACGGGCCGGTCCCGGCCGAGCGCGAGGCGAAGCTGACCAGATCGCCGGAGTTCCAGCGCAGGAACGGTGTAGCGTGATTGGTCCACAACGGCGTGACACAGAGCGTGCCAATTTCACCCTCCGGGACCGTTCGGCCAGTTTCCGGATCAACCACCTCGATCACGTACATATCGGTCCAAATATGGATGCCGTCGTGCGCCGAATTCTCGGCGCCCATCAGGCCCGCCTCGCTCATGCCGAACACGTCGAAAACTTCCGCACCCCACATGCGCGAAAGCTTCTCGCGCTTGGCGGCCGACAAAGTTTCCGCCGAGCAAACGAGCTTGCGCACCGACGAAGCTGCAAGGTTTATGCCCTTCGTCTCCGCCAGATTGGCGAGGTGCAGGGCGAAGCTGCTCATACCAATGAAAACGGTCGGCCGCAGCGCCTGGATCAGCTCGAGCTGCGCGACGGAGGGATAAGCATTGCCGGCACCAACCCAAACCATGCCGACACCGAACATGCGCGCGCTGCGCGCCCACACCTGACCGGCCGGGTGAACGCCGAGCGGGAACGAGATGTGGCAAAGATCGCCGGGGCCGATGCCAATGCAGGGGAAAGAGCGCCCCCACGACAGCTCGGCATAACTCAAATCTTCCGCCGTGCGCGGATAAAACACCGGCTGGCCGGTCGAGCCCCCTGACCGCCAATATTCCGCGATCTGGTCGCTGGGAACTGCACAGAACGCCTCAAGCATCTCGGCATGCGACAACCTGCGCAACGTGTCCTTGTCGAGGATCGGAATCTTTTGCCATTCTTTGGGGTCGTCCAGCTTTTCCCCATCAATGCCGGCGAGCCTGTCACGATACCAGGGCACGGTTTTGGCGAGCGCAAACGCCTTCTTCTTCCGCTCGCTTTGAATCCGCTCGATGTCGAGACGCGAAGCCGGAAGCGGCAGGGGAACGGTCATGGATGCAGGCTTCCCTTTGCTCAAGCGCCGGCGTCGCCCTTGAGATCTTGATTGACCAATTCCGCCGACGATCGATCCCAGCTAATAGATTTTAATGGTACATTTCACTATTATTCCGATCAATCGATTGCGCACGCATAGCTCGGCCCCGGTGGCAGCGTCGGTCGACAAGAATCTGTGGCGTGCTGAACGGATGAAGGAAATGGCGGCATGAAAATTGTGGTCGTTGGCGGCGGTCCCGGCGGCCTCTATTTCGCGTTGCTGATGAAAAAGCGATACCCGCAACACGACATTGCAGTCTACGAGCGCAACCAGCCGGACGATACTTTCGGCTTCGGCGTCGTGTTTTCCGACGAAACGCTCGACAATCTCATGGATTACGACGCGTCATCCTACCGGGCTATTACCCGCGAATTCTCCTATTGGGACGAAATCGACTTTCATTTCCATGGCAAGACGGTGCGATCGACCGGGCATGGTTTCTGCGGCACCGAACGCCGCACCCTGCTGATAGTGCTGCATGCGCGCTGCCGGGAACTTGGCGTCAAGCTTCACTTCGGGCGGGACGTCACCGACCTCGACGATTTCAAGGATGCCGACCTGATCGTGGCGGCGGACGGCATCAACAGCTTCATCCGCGAACGCTACAAGGCGCATTTCCAACCGGAGATCGAGCTGCGGCGCAACCACTTCATCTGGCTCGGCACCAGCGCGCCAACGCCTGCGTTTTCCTTTCACTTCGCGACCAACGAGTTCGGCATCTGGGACCTGTGCACCTATCAGTACAAGCAAAACATGTGCACCTGGGTGATCGAGGCGCCCGATGCGACCTGGGCCAAAGCAGAGCCGGTGATCGGAGAATGGAGCGAACAGGAGACCGTCGCCTACCTTGAGAACATGTGGGCGCATCTTCTCAAAGGCCATAAGCTCGTCGGCAATCGTTCATACTGGCGGCGCTTTCCGGTCATCCGCAACAAGAACTGGTACTACAAGAACATCGTTCTTCTCGGCGACGCGCTGCACACCGCTCACTTTTCGATCGGCTCCGGCACCAAGCTCGCAATGGAGGATGCGATCAATCTCTACAATGCGTTTGATGCGGCGGACTCGGTAAAGGACGCGCTTGCGCGCTTTCAAGGTTCGCGGCTTGAGGACGTCGAGAAGACCCAATACGCGGCCAACATCAGCGCGCTATGGACCGAGAACCCGGCACGCTATTGGGGCATGGACCCGATCCAGGCCTGTTTCAGCATGCTGTCGCGCGCCAAGGCGGTGACGTACGAGAACCTGCGCATGCGCGATCCGCAATTCGTCGATAACGTGCAGACGTGGTTTGCGGACAAAGTGCGCGCTGAAGGCTTCGACGTGCCGGTCGAAAATCCGCCGCCGCCGATGTTCACGCCCTTTAAAATCGGGCAGATGACCGTCACGAATCGGGTCGTGGTCTCTCCGATGAACATGTATTCGGCGGAGCCCGGCGGCATCCCGGGCGATTTTCATCTCGTTCACCTCGGTCATTTCGGTATGGGCGGCGCCGGTCTGGTGTTTGCCGAAATGACGGCAGTTTCGGAGCAGGGGCGCATCACGCCGGGATGTCCGGGGATTTATACCGCCGAACAAGTCGCCGCCTGGAAACGCATCGCCGATTTCATCCACCGGCAGAGCCAGGCAAAATTCTCTCTGCAGCTCGGTCATTCCGGCCGCAAGGGTTCCACGCGCCTCGGCTGGGAAGGAATGGATCATCCGCTACCCGACGGCAACTGGGAACTCGTCGCCGCTTCGCCGCTGGCGTTTCACGAATTCATGCACGTGCCGCGCGAGATCACACGCGACGACATGGACCGTGTCCGCGATGAGTATGCGCGCGCCGCGATGAATGCGGACAAGGCCGACTTCGACATGGTCGAACTGCATTGCGGACACGGCTATCTGCTGTCCGGTTTCATCTCGCCGCTCAGCAATGAGCGCACCGACGAATACGGCGGCAGCCTGGAAAACCGCATGCGTTTTCCGTTGGAAGTGTTCGATACGGTGCGGGCGCATTGGCCAACGCACAAGCCGATGTCCGTCCGCATCTCAGCGACCGACTGGACGCCGCGGGGGCTGACGCCGGAGGACGGCCTGAAAGTTGCGGCGATGTTCAGGAGCCACGGCGCCGACATCATCGACGTATCGGCCGGCATGACCTCGCGCTGGGCAAACGCCGTCTATGGCCGCATGTTCCAGACGCCGTTTTCCGAGATGATCCGCAATGAAGTTGGCGTACCGACAATCGCCGTCGGCAACATCACAACGGCCGACCAGGTCAATACCATCATCGCCGCCGGGCGCGCCGACCTGTGCGCTTTGGCGCGGCCGCATCTGACCAATCCGCACTTCACGCTCGTTGCTTCCGCCGAATACGGCTACGAACAACAATTCTGGCCGCTGCCTTATCTCCCCGGAAAGGATCAGGCGTTTCGGCTCTATCAGCGTCAACAGGCGGAATTGCAGGCGCTGCGCCTGGCGGCCAAGCCGTCAAGCCATGATCAGCGCCGGGAACTGAAACAAGCCGCCGAATAGGGCGTCGCCGGCTCCGCGAAACTTTGTGCCAGACGTCCGACCGTCCGCCCCCGATGCTCAGCAGCCATGACGGCGAACTCCCCTACGTCCGTTCTGAGTCCGAGCGCATCACTCTGAAATAATGTTCGGCGTACTGATAGTAGTTCTCTGCGTCGACCGTATTGCCGCTCTGGGTCTCAGCGCGGGCGAGCGCCAGATACCGTTCATAGTTTCGCTGCGCATTTTGAGGGCTCTTCGGCTCGGGGCGAGCGGCATTTGATATCCACCGCCTCGAGCGTGCAGCGGATGAGGCTGCCGGTCTGGGTTGGCGCACGCTCATTATCGTATTTGGGCCATTTTGATGGCTCACTCCTTGATGGCTGTGGGTAAATGCTCAATGCGGAATGATCGCAATTTCTGGCATCTGATCGGTTTAGTTGTCGTGGCTAATATCTGCCGACTGCACACAACATAGATCAATCAGGCATCTGCCATAGCACAAAAGACATGAATCCTATTGTTCTTTATCGCCGGGACACTCATATAGGCCTAACGGTGCCAACTGGTCCGAAGAACTGCCCAAAATACGGCGACGTGCCGAAGTCTCCGTTTCGCCAATTGGCAGGCATGGTGTCTGTCGGCAGGCCAAACTTCAAAGATCGACGCTGGTTTGTACCGAGAGTGCCGTCGGCGCCTTAATGCTGTATATCCTGCGCCAGCTGCTCGGGCGCGTCTTGCTGGTTCTTCGAACAACTGTAAACGCCACTCTGGATAAACATGTCGGTCTGAGAATCTCTGTCAACGTCATGGCCCGCGCACCCTAGAGTTTGGAATTTCATGGCAAGCAAGATCAAGGTGACAGTGCAAAAGGAAGAGCTGCTCGAGAAAGCGGGTCCCGAGACCCCGCTGCTCGATCTTCTCGACGCGGCCGTCAAGAAATTCATGCGTAGCGCAAAGAAGCGCGGCTACGTCACCCACGAACAGATCAGCGCGTTACTGTCTTCGGGGGAAGTCAAGTCCGAGCAGATCGAGGACATCCTGGCAAAGTTTAGCGAGATGGGCATCAACGTGATCGAGACCCACGAGGCCGAGCCGGAGGAGGATGCGGCGACGCGCGAGGAGCCGGAGGAGGACGAGGAAGACGAGAGTGAGAACGAACTGGTCGAGGTCCAGCAAAGGTCAGTTCCGGCCAAGTCTGCGGCCAAGGTGCCCGCTGAGCGCACCGCCGACCCCGTGCGCATGTATCTCCGCGAAATGGGCTCGCTGGAGCTTCTTTCGCGCGAGGGCGAGATCGCCATTGCCAAGCGCATCGAGGCCGGCCGCGAGGCCATGATTGCAGGGCTCTGCGAAAGCCCGCTCACCTTTCAGGCCATTATTATCTGGCGGGACGAGCTTAACGAGGGCAAGGCCGCCCTTCGCGACATCATCGACCTCGAAGCCACTTATGCCGGCCCGGACGCCAAGGCGATGCCGGGGCCGGTGATCGGCCCCGACGGCCAATTGGGCGTGCCGGACCAACCCGGGCAACCGCCGCGGATCCCGGCGCCCGCTACCGTGCCCGCGACCGCCACTGGCTCGTTCAAGCCCGCTGGCGATCCCAACGAGGGCGAGGAGACCGCCGCAGATCGGGCGAACGGCGAGAACGACCTCGACGAAGACGACATGGAGAATTGGCTCTCGGTCGCCGCAATCGAGGCGGAGCTCAAGCCTAAGGTGATCGAGACCTTCGACACCGTAGCCGGCGCATACCAACGGCTGCGCCGCCTGCAGGAGCAGGACATCCAATTCCAGCTTAACAGCCAATCGCTCTCTCCGGCGCAAGAGCGCAAGTATAAGAAGCTGAGAGACGAGATCGTCGGTGAAGTAAAGTCGCTGCGGCTGAACCAGGCCCGTATCGACGCGCTGGTCGAGCAACTCTATGACATCAACAAGCGCCTGGTCGGCTATGAAGGCCGCCTGATGCGGCTCGCCGAGAGCCATGGCGTCTCGCGCGACGAGTTCCTCAAAGCCTATTTGGGTTCGGAACTCGACCCGCTCTGGCTCAATCAGGTGGCAAAGCTGTCGGGTAAAGGTTGGAAGAGCTTCGTCGGCAAAGACGCGGAAAAGATCAAGTCGCACCGTCAAGAGATCCACGCCCTCGCCGGTGAGACCGGACTTGAGATCGGCGAGTTTCGCAAGATCGTGCACATGGTGCAGGACGGCGACCGTGAGGGGCGCCAAGCCAAGAAGGAGATGGTGGAGGCGAACCTGCGTCTCGTCATTTCGATCGCAAAAAAATATACCAACCGCGGCCTGCAGTTCCTCGACCTGATCCAGGAAGGCAACATCGGTCTGATGAAGGCGGTGGACAAGTTCGAGTACCGCCGCGGCTACAAGTTTGCGACCTACGCCACCTGGTGGATCCGGCAGGCGGTCAGCCGTTCGCTCGCCGATCAGTCGCGGACCATCCGCGTGCCGGTACACATGATCGAAAGCGTCAACAAGATCGTCAGGACCAGCCGGCAAATGCTCAGTGTGATGGGCCGAGAGCCAACGCCGGAAGAACTCGCCGAGAAGCTCCACATGCCGCTCGAAAAGGTGCGGAAGACTTTGAAGATCGCCAAGGAGCCGCTTTCGCTTGAGACGCCGATCGGTACCGAAGATGATTCCCATCTTGGCGACCTGATCGAGGACAAGAACGCCATCCTGCCAATCGACGCTGCAATCCAGTCCAACTTGCGCGAGACCACAACGCGCATGCTCGCTTCACTGACGCCCCGCGAGGAGCGCATCATACGCATGCGCTTTGGCCTCGGCATGAACAGCGACCACACGCTGGAGGAAGTTGGCCAACAGTTCCTGGTGACGCGCGAGCGCATCCGTCAGATCGAGGCCAAGGCGCTGCGGAAGCTCAAGCATCCCAGCCGATCAAGAGAACTCAGAAGCTTTCTCGATAGCTGAAGCGCCGAATGAAACCGCGCGGTGAGTGCGGCTTCAGCGCCAAGTCGGAAACCGACTTCAAGGCGGCAGGATCGATAAAGTTGTCTCTAAACTCGGAGGGGAGGCGCGCAGAAGCCCCCCAATTCAGTTCGCACAACTCGGCGTCAGCGCTGAACCTTTAGATTCTCCGCCGACGTTTTACCCTTGTTGGCGACTTCTTCGTATTCAACAACTTGCCCCTCATTCAAACCACTGAGGCCGGCCTTCTCGACCGCCGAAATATGCACGAATACATCTCTTCCGCCGCCACCCTGCGGCTGGATAAATCCATAGCCTTTTTGCGCGTTGAACCACTTTACGGTGCCTTTAGCCATTTCCTGATCTCCACAGTGATATTGAGAGGATAGCTGCTCCGTGCGGGATTTCCAATGGGCTTTGACCTCCCCCGATAAAGATCTCCCATCACAAAGTCTTTTGCTTCGCGCCGCATTCCTTGCAGGTGTACGGCACGCGAATCCGTCCTGGAGGCGCCGAGACGCGATTTAGCGCTCCGCACTTTCCACATTTGGCCTCAATACGAGTTTGGCCCTGCTTGATGGTGACGGTTTTCCGCTCCAACGCCTCTTTCACCAGACGTTCGGTTTCGTCGCGCATCGTTTGTTTTGACATGTCACGCCTTCTGGTTTCTGCATCCCGGGTTCTGCTTGCGGCCGGTGATTTCCGCAATGCAGCTTTTGGGTTCAGTCATCACCGTCGCCTCTGAACTTCTGAATTTCCAACCACAGCCTAACCCGATGCTTTTGAACCTATCGCGACACGCCGCCTGACCGCCGAAATAACCGATGGTTAGTGGCAGCCCCGTCGGCTGCCACCAATTTGAATTCACTTGCCAGGCGGCTTGTAGGCAGCACGAAGCTGACTTGCCTTTTGCCGAACGTGAGTCACCTCATCCTGCGTCATCAGACGGGTGAGCTTCACATTGTGCAAGGCACCGCTCTCTACTGTCACGCCAGAAATCGCCGCTGCCGAAGCGGGGTCTGGTACATCGAAGATCACCATCACGCTGGGTCCATCAGCGGCGAAGCTATACATCGAGATCAATTTCCCGCCGGCGGCTTCAATCACTTTTTTCGCCGCTTCATAGCGATTGGTTGTGGGGTTTTCCATCATTCCCTTGAGAGCTTGTGGTGTGTATTGCCCTGTGAAACAGAAATGCATGGCGATTTCCTCCGTTAGTGTAGTTCAATCAACCAGGTTTATCGCTCCTTCCTGTGGTTCGCCCTGATGTCGAGCGACCGAATTGTAACCATGGGAGCGATGCTATCTTTCTATCATTGCGGGCCCCCATTCGCCACCGGCTAAGGCCGTCGTTCTCCAGCCTTGCGGCGTCCGATCCGATGGGATTGGAAAAGGCGGCGCGATGCCGAATTAAAAAGGGGGCAGACAAAGCCCGTCAGACCGAAAGGCTAAAACTGTCAAACCTATTGATACGAAGCTTTGTGAGCAAAGAAACCGCGGGCAAAGTCAGCAATGAACTTGGTAGCGGAGGACGGATTTGAACCGCCGACACGCGGATTATGATTCCGCTGCTCTAACCAACTGAGCTACTCCGCCAAACCGTTAAATTTTTGCAAGCCGTTCGGGGCGACATTTAGGCTAGTTCAGGGTCGTTTCCAAGAGACAAATCTGAAGCGGATCAGGCCCGTGCTGCACCTGCCGCCACAGCAAATGGCTCGCTCGCGCGGTTGCCCAGCCGGGCGAAGCGGATCAGCGAGAAGTGGCCGAGCGGCGGCATGATGCGCCGTTCGACAACACGCACACCGCCGTGCCGCACGGCCCATTGCGCCAGGCGCTCCCAGCGGAATTCCGGGCGCCAGCCGAGCCGGCGCGCGAGTGGCGCGAACCCCTGTTCAAACGACGACCGTATGCCGTCTTCCGCGCCAAGATGATTGACCAGAACGATCTCGCCGCCCGGTCTCACGACGCGCACAAACTCGTCGAGTGTCGCCTCGGGATCCGGCACGGTGGTGATGACATACTGCGCGACGACAACATCGAAAACGCCATCGCGGAAGCCGAGATGCTGCGCATCCATCACTGCGAGCCCGTCGACATTGGTCAGGCGGTGCTCGGCCGCGCGCGCCTTCGCTTTACGCAGCATCGGTACGGAAAGGTCGACGCCGGTGATGCGGTTGGTCCGCGAATACTCGGGCAGCGACAGGCCGGTGCCGACGCCGACTTCGAGAATATGTCCGCCGGTGTGCTCGGCGGCGGCGATCGAAGCCTTGCGGCCGCGATCGAACACCGCGCCGAACACCAGATCGTAGATCGGTGCCCAGCGTGCATAAGCCCTGGCGACTGTATCCTTATCAAGTTCCGCCGCCATCACGCCCGCCGTCGCGGCGCCCCCGCCGCGTGACCATCAATGCGCCGTAGCCAAATCCACCCGAAGCGATTCCTTCGCCCTCGGCGCTGCAACTGTGCTGGCAATAATGCCACCGCCTAGAACCCGCGCTTGACCCTCCGCGGCGTCGTAGAAGGCGCAAGCCTGACCAGGCGACACGCCGTCCTCGCTCGCGATCAACTCAACATCGATGCCGCCGTCGGCGCCCTCGCGCAGCCACGCAGCTTGAGGCGGCCGGGTCGAACGAACTTTGACAAAGACCTCAGGGTGAGTTTGCAGCGCCTGTTCGATCGTCCCGTCGCCAAGCCAATTGATATCGCGTAGCCGGATGCGGCTGGTGCGGAGCGCGTCGCGTGGCCCCACCACGACGCGGCGCGAGGCTGCGTCGAGACGCACGACATAAAGCGGAGCACCGGTCGCGATGCCGAGCCCGCGCCGTTGCCCAACAGTAAAATGAATGATCCCGTCATGGCGGCCGATGACGCGCCCCTCGAGATCGATGATTTCCCCCGGCACGGCGGCTCCCGGCCGAAGCCTCTCGATTACATCAGCATAGTGTCCGCTCGGCACGAAACAGATGTCCTGGCTGTCCTCCTTATCGGCGACCGACAGGCCGAAGCGCCGCGCCAGCTCCCGGGTCTCTGCCTTGGTCTGCTCGCCAAGGGGAAAGCGCAGCAGATCGAGTTGAGCGCCCGTCGTCGCCGACAAAAAATAGCTCTGGTCGCGCTCGGCCTCGCGCGCGCGATAGAGCGCGCGGCCGCCGCCCGGCAACGCGCGTGACGCAACGTAGTGGCCCGTCGCCAGAACCTTGGCGCCAAGCTCGCGCGCAGTGCCCAGAAGGTCCTGAAACTTGATCGACTGATTGCATTCGAGGCATGGCACCGGCGTCTCGCCGGCAACATAACTGTCCGCGAAACGGTCGATTACCGCCGCCTTGAAGCGGCTCTCATAGTCGAGCACATAGTGCGGAATGCCGATACGTTCGGCGACCGCACGCGCATCGTGAATATCGCGGCCAGCGCAACAGGCACCCTTGCGATGGGTAGCCGCGCCGTGATCGTAGAGTTGCAGGGTGATTCCAACCACATCGTAGCCGATATCGGCTAACAGCGCCGCCGTAACGGACGAGTCGACGCCGCCAGACATGGCGACGACCACGCGGGTGCCCGACGGCTCAGCTTCGATGTCGAGACTGTTCAGCATGGTGGGGCGGCCGACTCCTTTCCGTACGCCGCTTACGGCTGTGGTTCCGCATGCGCCTCGGCTGCGCACTACTATAAGCGCGGGTTGCGCGCTCCGCCACGGGCGAGGTAGCCACGCCTTGCTTCGATCACCCGGCAGAACTTGCCTAGGGCGCGCAGAGCCTGCCGCATGCCGGTCCGGCCGATTTTCCTATCTATTTGATGTTAAGAGACTTTTCTGACGGGACATGCTGGCCCAACCGTTGCAGGCGATTGCTCGGATCATCTCGACGGCAGGGGTTTCGCAGTGCCGAGTATAGTGTCAGACGTCAGTGCCACGCTGGTCGCGCCGCCGCAATGGTCGCAAGGACCAACCCAAACGCAGCAGAGCGACGGCCAGCCGTTTGCAGCTTTGCTTGACGCCACGACCGCCACGCCGGCTCCAACGACGCCGGCAAATCCGCCGCCGCAATCCCAGAGTCAAGCGCCCACGCAATCCGACAACCTGGCACCAGCGCCGGAGGTTGGGAACGCTCAGAACTCTGGTTCATCTACCGCCCAGCCGAGCGACAACGCGGGCGCAGCGTCCAACTCAAACTCCCCAAGCGCGCCCTCAAATCCACCGGCCGCCGTTAGCACGCGGTCTGGCCCGAGCGCTGGCTCGGATACTCCAGTGCGAACAGCCGGCGCCAACGCCGCAGCGCACACCGCCGGTGCCAAGACTCCAGCGGGAACAAAGGGCAGCAACCCCAAAACAAACGCAAGCGCGACCTCCAACATCCTGACCGCGACAGACGGTGACGTCGGGCCTCAGTCCGCACAAAACATGCCGGCCAATGCGAACGCAGCAAGCGGCGGGAAACGCCATGCCGTTGCCACGGCTACAGCTACGGCCACGACGAACAACGCCGCCAATGGCGCTGGTACAGCTGCGGCCACCGCAAACGATTCCGTTACCCCTGCGCCGGTGAATGGCAATCCTGCCCCGGTCCAACAGACCAGCCCACCCGCGTCGGCAACGAAAACGCCCTCGAATGGTAGCAAATCCGACGGCAGCAAAGACAGCGATGCGACGGATGCGACCGCCACGGCCGCAATCCCGGGCACGCCAATCGCGGCGCAGGCGGCAGCTAATCCAACGCAACCCGTGGCCGCGGCGATTGCCGTCGCCCCTTCGGGAAACACTGCGCCGCCGGCGGTCAACGGCGCTGCAACGAACTTGACTGTCGGCGACCAAACCAAAGCGCGCCCAAAGCTCACCCTCACGGCTCAGGGCGCGAACCAGGACACGTCCGCGCCGCAAGACGCGACGGACGCCGGTACCGCCAAGGAAACGCCTTCAACCACTCCAGTCGACAACACCGCGAATGCCACGGCGAGCTCAGCCCAAGAAACGACCAAAGCGCAAGGCGCGCAGAGCCGTTCCGAGCAGCAGCAACCTACGCAAGCGGCCAACGACACGACCACAACGGTGCAGACTCCCGACCCGGTGCCCGCGAATTCCGATCATACGGCGGCGCAGATCGCACAGACCTCCCCGGCGTCGACATCTCAAAACGCCACCAGCGCACCGGCTGCTCAAGGCCACGAGGCCGCGAAGTCCAACGGCGTTGACGGTTTGCCGAATTTCGATTTCTCCGTATCGGCCGCAACAGCGTCGTCGGCTACCGCGGCCAGCGCGCCTTCCAGCTACGCTTCCGCCGGTGCAGTTCCGATCGCTGGGCTCGCAGTTGCAATCGCCGCGCGTGCACATGCGGGCTCCAACCAATTCGATATCAGTCTCTCTCCTCCCGAACTTGGCCGCATTGACGTACAGCTGAGCGTCGATGGCAACGGCCATGCCACGACGCATATGACCGTAGATCGCCCGGAAACGCTGCAACTCCTGCAGAGCCAACAACCGCAATTGCAAAACGCGCTGGAACAGGCGGGGCTGACGACGGCCGATAACGGCCTCCAGTTCACCCTGCGCGATCAGTCCTTTACCGGGCAGAACAACGGCTCCGGCTCACGGTCGGCGCCGACCCAGCTTGTCATTCCCGACCCGCAACTCGCCCCCGTCGTCGCGACACAGATTTACACGCGTATGGGCCTCGGTGGCGGGGTCGACATCCGGGTTTGAAGGGCACTCGCATAACAAAGGGCCAGGGTCATGAGCACTCTCTCTAACGCAATCAATTCCACTGCATCGTCAGCGGCATCCCAGATCGGGACGACTGCTTCAAACGCGCTGTCCTCGCTCACCGGCACGACGCCGAGCACAACATCGACCGGCACGACTTCCTCCACCGGCTCCACAGTGCCGATCGGGTCGCAATCGATCGCCGGCAACTTCGATACCTTTCTACAGCTCCTGACCACGCAGCTGCAGAACCAGGACCCGCTGTCCCCGCTCGACACCACACAATTCACCCAGCAGCTCGTCGAGTTCGCGTCAGTCGAACAGCAGGTCAACATGAATACCAACCTGCAGACACTGATCTCGATGCAGCAGACCTCGGAAGCAACGTCTGCGCTGCAGCTCGTCGGCAACACCGTCACCGTTAACGGCAACGCCGCGGCACTCTCCAACGCAACCAACAGCCCCGCTACGTGGAGCATTAACGCCTCTGGGCCAGGCACGGGCACGGTCACGATCACGAGTTCGGCAGGAACGACGGCCTACACCGGAACGGTGGCGGTCAATGCAGGGACGCAGAGCTACACCTGGAACGGAGTCGGCAGCAGCGGCCAAACCTGGCCGGATGGGACCTATACCATGACAATCAGCGCCACTGGCGCCAACGGTCAGCCTGTCACCACAACCACGCAGGTGCAGGGCGTCGTCACCGCCGTCAACATCAACCAGAATCCGCCGACGCTCACGGTCAGCGGACAGAACGTGCCGATCAGCCAGATCCAATCCCTCAGCAACGGCACGCTCAGCAATCTTAGCAGCGGCATCAGCAGTCTCAACAGTAGCATCACGAGCCTGATCCAGAAGCTGTAACAGCGCCGGCGTGATTGCGCCGCCGCACACAGCCACGGCCACCGGTGACAACACCGGCATTGCCGAACGCGGCGCTTATTGCCGGTTCCAAAAGCTACGGTGAATTGTGCGTTCGCTTAGGCAAATTTTAAGCCGCCGTGGGTAATGTCCAGGCCTGCTGTGTTGAGTTCGTGAGAGAGTTCCTATGACCGAACCCCATCGCCCGAGGGTCAAGTATGTCATCGGGCCGGACGGTTCGCCCCTGACGATCGCTGATTTACCGGCGCCGGGAACGAAGCGTTGGGTGATTCGCCGAAAGGCTGAAGTGGTCGCCGCGGTTCGCGGGGGACTACTTTCGCTTGAAGAGGCGTGCAGCCGTTACACGTTGACCGTCGAAGAGTTTCTCTCCTGGCAATATTCGATCGACCAACACGGCCTCGCGGGACTACGCACGACCCGTATCCAGCAGTATCGCCAGTAACGCGCAGTTAGGTGACCTTACCGATTTATCAACGCCGGCAGGACGCCGGCGTTTTGATTCGCGCGAGTGACGCAACGCTAAGTTTATCCGCGCTCAACCGGCGCCTATTAACTCGCCGCTAACCATCAACCGGGCAAATCTTGCCGGGTGAGACGCGACAGCGTTGCTCACCGGAGATCAAGCGCGGTGCAAGGTCTGCTTGAGTTCGTCAAGACGATTGGCGCATCACGCATTGCCGCCATGGGCGCCGTCACGATCGCGCTCGTTGGCTTTTTTGCCTTCGTCATCCTGCGCGTGACGTCGCCGCAGATGACGCCGCTGTTCACCGACCTAAACTACGATGACTCCGCCGCCATCGTGAAGGAGCTCGAACGGCAGGGCGTCCCCTACGAACTGCGCAACGACGGCAACATCGTCATGGTCCCGAATGATCGCGTCGCCCGCTTGCGGATGGCGCTTGCGGGCAACGGCCTGCCCAAGGGCGGCGGCGTCGGTTACGAGATTTTCGACAAGTCGGACGTGCTCGGCACGACCAGCTTCGTGCAGAACCTCAACAATCTGCGCGCGCTCGAGGGAGAGCTGTCACGCACAATTCGCGCCCTCGACCGGGTACAGGCGGCCCGCGTCCACCTGGTGATGCCAGAGCGGCCGCTGTTCTCACGCGACAAGGTCGAGCCATCCGCTTCCATCGTGCTGAAGGTCCGCGGCACGCTCGAGCCGCAGCAGGTGCGCGCCATCCGTCACCTGGTGGCCTCCGCCGTCAACGGCCTAAAGCCGCAGCGGGTTTCGATCGTCGACGAGGCGGGCCATCTCCTGGCGGACGGCGCCAGCGACGATGTCAACGGCGGCGAAGTGACCGCCGATGAACGGCGGATGGCGTTCGAGAAGCGGCTGCGCGAACAGGTTGAGGCGATCGTCTCTTCCGTCGTAGGGCCTGGCCGCGCGCGCGTCGAAGTAAGCGCCGATTTCGACTTCAACCGCATCACCCAGACGTCAGACAAGTACGATCCCGACGGGCGCGTCGTGCGTTCGAGCCAGACGCGTGAAGAAACATCGGCAACCAACGACAACCGCGAGAACCAGGTCACCGTCGGCAATGAGCTGCCCGGCGGCGGCAATCAACAGCGCCAGCAGCCCGGGGCGGCTCCCGAAGCCAACGCGACACCGCGCGACCAGAGCCGGAAATCAGAGGAAATCGTCAATTACGAGATCTCGAAGACAACCAAGACCGAGGTGATCGAAGGCGGCCACGTCAGTCGCATCTCGCTCGCGGTACTGGTCGACGGCAGCTACAGCAAAAATGCCAAGGGCGAAGTTACCTACCAGCCGCGGAGCAAGGAAGAAATCGATCAGATAACGGCGCTGGTGCGCACCGCGATCGGTTTCGACCAGAAACGCGGCGATCAAGTCGAGGTCGTCAATTTGCGCTTTGCGGAGATGCCGGCAACTCCGATTACCGAGCCCAGCGGCTGGCTCGCCGCGCTGCAGTTCACCAAAGACGACATCATGCGCGCGATCGAAATGGCGGTCATGGGACTGCTGGGCCTGGTCGTTATGCTGATGGTCGTGCGTCCGCTGGTCCGCCGCATCCTTACGCCAGAGGGACCAGCGCCGCTGGCGCTTCCCGCCGGTGGCGGAGGTCAGGAGGCCAATCCGACGACCGCCGGGACCGGGATAGAGGCACCCGCGCCGGAGCCTAGTCAGACCGCCAAGATGATCGACATCGCCCAGGTCCAGGGCCAGGTCCATGCGCAATCGGTGCAAAAGGTCGGCGAACTTGCCGACAAAAACCCAAACGAAGCCGTCTCCATCATACGTCAGTGGATGAATGACAACGCCGCCGCCTGATCGATTGAGCCATGCCCTCAAACTATGAACACCTCGAGTCCGGCCGCCGGGAGCTCACCAGCCCGCTGAGCAGTCTCGGCGGCCAATCCGGCGCCCCGGCCGAGGCGCGAAAACTCACCGGCCCGCAACGCGCGGCCGTACTCATGCTCGCGCTCGGTGAACACTATGGCGCCAAGATTTGGAGCCTGCTCGACGACGACGAACTGCGCGAAATTTCGATCGTGATGTCCACGATCGGGATCATCCAGGCCGAGCAGGTCGAAAATCTGCTGCTCGACTTTGTGTCACGCATGTCGGCCTCCGGCGCCCTGATGGGCACCTATGACGCAACCGAGCGCCTGCTGCAGCAATATCTGCCGCCCGAACGGGTCGGCAACATCATGGACGAGATCCGCGGTCCGGCCGGCCGCAACATGTGGGAGAAGCTCTCCAACGTCCAGGAGGAAGTGCTCGCCAACTATCTGAAGAACGAATACCCGCAGACCGTCGCCGTCGTGCTTTCGAAGATTGGACCCGACCATGCAGCGCGTGTGCTCGCGATCCTGCCCGAGGAGCTGGCGTTGGACGTCGTCAACCGCATGCTGCGGATGGAGGCCGTCCAGAAGGAAGTGCTGGAGCGCGTCGAAACCACGTTGCGCACGGAATTCATGTCGAATCTCTCGCAGACACGCAGGCGCGATGCTCACGAGGTGATGGCCGAGATCTTCAACAACTTCGATCGGCAAACCGAGACGCGTTTCCTCACGGCGCTCGAAGAGGACAACCGCGAGAGCGCCGAGCGCATCAAGACCTTGATGTTTACGTTCGACGATCTGATAAAGCTCGACCCCGCTTCGGCGCAGACGCTGATGCGTCATATCGAGAAGGACAAGCTCGCGATCGCGCTTAAGGGCGCCGCCGAGCCAGTTCGCCAGTTCTTTCTGTCCAATATGTCGGGACGCGCCGCCAAGATGCTGGCGGACGATATGACGGCAATGGGTCCGGTGCGACTGCGCGAAGTCGACGATGCCCAGGTGCTTCTTGTCAATCTCGCCAAAGATCTGGCGGCCAAGGGCGAGATCGTCATCTCCAAGACGCGCGGCGAAGAAGAGCTGATCTACTGAGAAACCAACAATGAGCGCGCCAGCCAAATTCCTGTTTGATGTTGATTTTGCCCCCGGTGCCGAGCAGGTGCCTACGATCACGCTCGGCGAACACGAGATGAAGCTCGCCGAGGTGGAAACCGCTGCTCACCGCCGAGGTTATGCCGACGCGCAAAACGACGCTGCCGTCGCCGCCGGCCGCCGCATCGCCGAAGCCCTTGAACGGATCGCCACGAGCTTCGGCCAGGCGACCACCGAGTTGCGCACAATCGAAGCGCGGCTCGAAAGCGAGGCCGTCGAGGTCGCGGTCGCGGTGGCCCGCAAGCTCGCGTCGGCTTTGATCGGGCGCGAACCATTCGCCGAAATCGCGGCGCTCGCGAGCGGTTGCTTCCGCGAGCTGGTGGCATCCCCTCACATCGTGATCCGGGTCAACGACGCGCTCTACGCCGAAGCGCGCGAGAAGCTCGACGAGATCGCGCGGGCGCATGGTTTCGAAGGCCGTCTGGTGGTACTCGGCGAGCCAAGCGTCGCCATGAGTGACTGCAGAATCGAATGGGCGGATGGCGGTATCAACCGCGATATAGCCGCGACTGACACAGCAATCGGCGAGGCGGTTGCGCGTTACGTAAGCGCGCGCCGCGGTTCCGCCGACGGCACGCGCAATGCTCAGGAGGTGCGACCGTGAGTGACGAAAGCAAAGTGCCGCTGCCCAATCTCGAAGACCGTGGTCCGGAAGCCGATGTGCAATTGGCCCCGGAACCGGAAGGATCGATGACCCGCATCGCCGGCGACCTCGAAGCGGTATTCGACGTTCCGGTTCAGGTCTCTGCGGTGCTCGGACGGGCGCGAATGGAAATCAACGATCTCCTCAGGCTCGGCCCCGGCACAGTGCTCGAACTCGACCGCAAGGTCGGAGAGGCGATCGACATTTACGTGAACAATCGCCTGGTCGCCCGCGGTGAAGTGGTTCTGGTCGAAGAAAAGCTCGGCGTAACGATGACGGAAATCATCAAGGCTGAACGGTCGTGATGCGTGCGGCGGATAACGAAGAAGGAATGACATCATGCGGCTTCTGATCGTCGGCACGCTCCACGGCCAACTTACGACCGCGACCAAGCTTGCGATGGACAAGGGCGCAACCGTTACCCACGCGGCGGATATCGCCCAGGCGCTCGCTGTCCTCCGATCGGGCCGCGGCGCCGATCTCCTGATGGTCGACGTCGCCATCGCCATTCGCGATCTCGTCACTGCGCTCGAAGCCGAGCACATCCATGCGCCGATCGTTGCTTGCGGCATCGCCACCGACGCGCGCGCGGCGGTCGCCGCGATTCACGCCGGGGCCAAGGAATACATCCCGCTGCCGCCCGACCCGGAATTGATCGCCGCGGTGCTCGCCGCCGTCGCCGACGACCGGCGCGAGCTGATCTACCGCGACGAAGCCATGGCGCGGGTCGTCAAACTGGCGCTGCAAGTCGCGCCGAGCGACGCCTCAGTGCTGATCACCGGTGAATCGGGAACCGGCAAGGAAGTCCTCGCGCGCTATGTGCACGCGCGGTCGAGCCGGGCAAAGAAACCGTTCATCTGCGTGAATTGCGCCGCCATTCCGGAAACGCTGCTCGAATCCGAGCTGTTTGGCCACGAAAAGGGAGCCTTCACCGGCGCCGTGGCGCGTCGCGTCGGCAAGTTCGAGGAGGCGAACGGCGGTACGTTGTTGCTCGACGAGATTTCCGAGATGGAGGTCCGGCTGCAAGCGAAGCTTCTGCGCGCGATTCAGGAGCGCGTCATCGATCGCGTCGGCGGCACCAGGCCGGTGCCGATCGACATCCGCATTCTCGCCACCTCCAATCGCAATCTCGCTGAAGCGGTCCGCGAAAACACCTTCCGTGAGGATTTGTTGTTCCGCCTGAACGTCGTCAACCTCAAAATTCCGCCGCTGCGGGAGCGGCCGGCCGACGTGATCGAGCTGGCCCAATACTTCGTCAAGAAATACGCCGCGGTGAACGGCGTACCGGTGCGGCCACTATCGCAAGAGGCCCGCCGCACCCTGACCGTCAATTATTGGCCTGGCAACGTTCGAGAGCTTGAGAACACCATGCACCGCGCGGTGCTGATGGCGACCGGCGCCGAGATCGGCCCGGAGGCGATCCTCGCTCCCGACGGCGGCCGCCTCGATCAGCAACGCGGCCCGTCCTCGGTCACGCACGCAGCACTCGCCGCTGAACAGGTCTCACGCGCTCTGGTCGGCCGCACCGTCGCTCAGGTCGAGCGCGATCTGATCCTGGAAACGCTCAAGCACTGTCTCGGCAACCGCACCCATGCGGCCAACGTGCTCGGCATCTCGATCCGCACGCTGCGCAACAAGCTCAACGAATATGCAGCCGACGGTTCGCCGGTGCCGCCGCCCGGCGGCGGCGAACCTCGGGTGGCGGCGTAGCGACTCGTGCACCGCCTCAGATCGCCTCGATAATTACGGTCTCCACCTCGCCGGCGCCATTGCGCCGGAACGCGGCTGCCTTCTTGTACTCTTCCGAAGTGAAGCAGGAGACGCCTTGCTCGAAGGTCGGAAACTCGATCACCACAAAGCGCTGAAACTTCTCGGGACCTTCCATGATCTGGAAGCGGCCGCCGCGCGCCAGCGCCTTGCCGCCGTACTTGGCCAGAATCGGCGGTACCTGATCGGCGTATTTCTTGTACTCGACCGGATCGTTGACCTTGGCGCGCGCAACCCAGTAAGCCGGCATCGATGCATTCTCCATGTTCAAGATGCGTGATGCCCGCGACCAGCGCGGGCATCAAAGTCGCGGATTGACTTGGCTAGTGTATTACTCCGCAGCGCGGCGCGCGGCAACGATCTGGTCCGCGGTTCGCCCGGTGAGTTCGGCCATGTGGTCGAACTTGAAGGTGAAGGTTCCGGCGCCGGCAGTCGCCGAACGAATTTCAACGATCAGATCGCCGATTTCCGCCTCCGGCATCTTGGCGCGCACGACGTCCCAGCCTTCCCAGCCTTCGCGGGTGTCGAAGCCGAGGATTTGACCGCGCCGTCCTGACATCAGCGCGTTGATCTTCGCGGTGGCTTCGTTCGGACAAACGATTTCGACGAGATCGATCGGCTCGAGCAACACCGGTTGGCATTGCGGCAGACCCTCGACAATGCCGATACGGCCGGCGGTGCGGAACGCCATGTCGGAAGAATCGACGGTGTGATAGGAGCCGTCGACCAACGACACGTGCAGGTCGACCACCGGGAACCCGAGTGGGCCGTGCTTGAGCGCGTCGATGATTCCCTCTTCGACAGAGGGGATGTAGTTGCGCGGCACGACGCCGCCGGTGATTTTATCCTCGAAGGAAAAGCCCGCGCCGCGCGGCATCGGTTTGATGTCGAGTACGACGTCGCCGTACTGGCCGTGGCCGCCGGATTGCTTCTTGTGACGGCCGCGCTGGGTAACGCTTTTGCGGATGGTTTCGCGGTAACCGACGCTTGGCTGGCGCCGTTCGATGGCGACGCCATAACGGTCGCCGAGACGCTCGGTCGTGACGCGCAAGTGCATCTCGCCCTGGCCCCACAGCACGACTTCGTGGGTCTCGGGATTGTGCACAATGGTGACGGAAGGATCTTCCTCGGCAAGCTTGTTGAGCGCCTGGCCGAGCTTGACATCGTCCTTGCGCTCCTTCGCCGAAATCGCGATCGCCAGCACCGGCGGATAGGGCTCGATCTTGGCGATAGCGGGATGGGCCTGCTTGCCAGCCGTCAGCGTGTCGCCGGTCCTGGCCTTGTCGAGCTTGGCGAAAGCGACGGTCTCGCCCAACGCCGCCGGCCCGCGCTTCTCACTTGACTGGCCGACCAGCTTGAACACGCCGGCGACGCGGCCGGCTTCCTCATCGGGCGTCAGGAACGTGGTGCCGTCGCCTGCTTGCCCCGCCAGCATGCGCGCGATCGACATTCGCCCGCCGTGGGTGCTGTTCTGGGTTTTGAGCACGTAGGCAATGCTGTCGGCGCCACCCTTTATTCCGAGGCGCCTCGCGGTCTCGGCAATGCCTGGCGATTCATGACGCAGTGCCTTTAACAGCCGCAATACGCCGTTGGCGCGGCTTGCAGTCCCCATCAGCACCGGACAGACCAGCCCGTCACGCAGTTCACGCGTGAGGTCGTCGAAAACTTTATCGCGGGGCGGCTGGATATCTTCCAGCAGCTGCTCCATCAGCTCGTCGTCATGATCGGCGAGTGTTTCCAGCATGGAAAAACGCGCGGTCTTTTCGCGATCCGCGGCATCGCCTTCCAGCGCAACGACTTCGGAAGCGGCGTGTTCCTTGTAGACAAAAGCGCGCTCCAGCGCGAGGTCGACGAAGCCCGAGATGAGATCGCCGGCGAAAGTCGGGATCTGGCGCAAGATCAGCTTGGTGCGTGATGCCGGCTGCAGCAGCGTGAGTACGTCGTGGACGCCGGCGCTGCCCTTGTCGATCTTGTTGAGGAAAAGAATACGTGGAATTTTCTGGTCTTCCAGCTCGCGGAGAATGAGCTGCAACTGCGGTATTTTCTTTTCATCCAGTTCGCATACCACGACTGCGACGTCGACCGCCGGCAGTACCGCGCGCATGTCGTGGACGAACTCGACCGAGCCGGGACAATCAAGAAAAGTATAGCTGTCGCCCATGAAGTTTGTGGTCGCGACCGTCAGCTCCACACTCATGCGGTGATGACGCGCTTCGTGGCTGCTATCGCCCACGGTATTGCCGGCCTCGATCGTGCCCTGGCGCGGAATGACTCCGGTACGGGCGAGGATCGCCTCGAGCAATGTGGTCTTGCCGCTCTGGAAGGGGCCGACCAGCGCGACGCAGCGGGGGCCTGCAGCGCGCGCGGCATTTCCGTTGGTTGCCATGACTGCCTCCCGGTGCTGATCCGTCGTTAGGCTGCGGATCGCATACGCCATCGTTTCAGGCGTCAGCGGGGCTGGTCAAGGGGCGCGACGTTACGCCAGGGCAAGGGAGCGGCCGTATGCGCCCTACCCGCGGTCTGACGTGACGACCGGATTTGGCCCGACCTCACCGCACCGGATGTAGTTCCAGCGCGCCGATGCCGCCGGCGACATTGAGGCCGATCTGCCCCTGCACCGACAATGGCTGCAAAGCAACGCTACGGTTCGATCCGCCGACCAGGACGTTGGCGCCAAGGCCGGCGGCCACTGACACTTCCGCTGTCGCTCCAGCATAATTGCCGGTGAGCATCCCGGCATAGCGGTTGGTGCCGGCAAACACCGCCCAAACGATCACGCCGCCGGTTGTAAAGCCGATATCAACACCGACCGTGGTCATCGTACCGGTATAGGCTTCCGCGGGTTCGCTCGGCCGCCCCTTGAAGATACAGTTCACATTCTTCTGTGAAGCGACAATCAGGCCGACACTGGCCGAAAGAGAACACGTCAGCGTGCCGACCTGAATTTGCGCCGGCTGTGCTTCCGCTGGCCGTCCGACAAGTAAAAGCGACACGGCCAAGACAAGCGCCGCCGCAAACAAGTTGCGAAACATATCAATTCTCCCCCGGCCCGCCCGATGCGGCCTTAAGCCGTGGATTGTAAGCGAGAATCACACCGCCGTCTTGTCATTCCGGACGAGGCTGCGTCGTGAAACGCGGATGGTGACGCAACTATTTCAGATTCCCGCAAAAACGCTGGATGCGCGTGCAGGCTTCCTCAAGCGCGCTCGTCGCTGTCGCGTAGGAAATCCGGAACGCCGGTCCAACGCCGAACGGCGTTCCCTGCACAACCGCGACACCTTCCGCTTCCAGCAATTCGGTGACGAAATCCTCGTCCGTCGCGAGCTTCTTGCCGGTCGGCGCGGTCTTGCCGATGGTACCCGCGCAGGACGGGTAAACGTAGAAGGCGCCTTCCGGCTTCGGACAGCGGATTCCGTTCGCCTGATTGAGCATGGAGACGCAGAGATCGCGCCGCTCTTTAAAGATCTTGTTGTGCTTCGGGATGAAGTCTTGTGGACCATCGAGCCCTTCGACCGCGGCCCATTGCGCCACCGCAGTCGGGTTCGACGTCGATTGCGACTGAATAGCGGCCATTGCCTTGATCAGCGGCTCCGGCCCGCCGGCATAGCCGATGCGCCAGCCGGTCATGCAATAGGCCTTGGACATGCCGTTCACCGTCAACGTGCGTTCATAGAGCCGCGGCTCAAGCTGCGCTGGCGAGAAGAACTTGAAGTCGTCGTACACGAGGTGCTCGTACATGTCGTCGGACATGACGTGGACATGCGGGTGACGCACCAGCACGTCCGTCACCGCCTTGAGTTCGGCACGTGTATAGGCAGCGCCGGTCGGGTTCGACGGCGAATTGAAGATAATCCATTTGGTCTTCGGCGTGATCGCC
Organism: uncultured Alphaproteobacteria bacterium; assembly: GCA_963791955.1. Taxonomy (GTDB): domain Bacteria; phylum Pseudomonadota; class Alphaproteobacteria; order Rhizobiales; family Xanthobacteraceae; genus BOG-931. Next base: position 280,514 of record CAWBUO010000004.1, on the reverse strand, counting down.
TGCTCAAGGGCTTCCGGCTTCATCTTGAAACCCGATTCCATCGTGGTCACGACCTCGACCGGTTCGCCGCCAGCGAGCAGCACCATGTCCGGGTAGCTCACCCAATACGGCGCTGGGATGATCACCTCATCGCCCGGATTAATGGTGGCGACCAGCGCGTTGTAGAGCACCTGCTTGCCGCCGGTGCCGACGCTGATCTGCGACGGCTTGTAGGAGAGCTCATTCTCGCGCTTGAACTTGCGCGCGATCGCCGCCTTGAGCTCGGGAATACCGTCGACCGCCGTGTACTTCGACGCCTTGCCGTCGCGGATCGCCTTGATGGCCGCCTCTTTGATGTTCTCCGGCGTATCGAAATCAGGCTCACCGGCGCCGAGGCCAATGACATCGCGACCTGCCGCCTTGAGCGCGCGCGCTTTATCCGTCACCGCGATGGTGGCTGATGGCTTGATGCGCGCAAGTCGGTCGGCGAGGAAGGCCATGCAAATCTCCCGTAAGGCGGGTGTTTCCTAAAGCGCAGTTGGTGCCCAGGCAAGGGCACCCTTCCGAGCGGCGCTCAATTCTCCGTTAAGGCTCCGCTGGCCTAATGCGCCGGATTGGCGTCCGAATGAGGAATTGTCATGGATCGGGCACGCGAGCTGCTGCGCAGTGGCGCCTGGCTGACGCGCGAGCGCATCCTGCTCATCGCGGCTGCCGTGCTGATCGCTTCGGCGGCTGGATTTCTCTATCTGGTCGTGACCGCGAACGGGTTGATCGACCAGCGGGGACGTCCGCTAGGAACGGATTTCTCCGACGTCTACGCGGCCGGTACCTACGTGCTCGACGGCAACCCCGAAGCCCCGTTCGATCTCGCCCGGCAGCACGCCCGCGAGCAGCAAATCTTCGGCGAAGCCACGCCGTTCTACGGCTGGCACTATCCGCCGTTCTTTCTGTTTGTAGCCGCAGTACTCGCGTTAATGCCTTACGGCATCGCGCTCGCGGTCTGGCAGACCGTCACGCTTTGCCTTTATCTCCTGACGATCCGTGCGATTCTGGGAATGCCTACCCGGCCCGCCTCCACGATCGACCGCACGCTTCAAGGGGAAGCTGATACGGCCATCGGTCCCCTCTGGCTCCTGCTTGCACTTGCCTTCCCTGCGGTTCTCGTCAATATCGGTCATGGCCAAAATGGCTTCCTCACCGCCGCGTTGCTCGGCGCGGCGTTGGTCCAACTCGACCGTCGGCCGCTGTTGGCCGGGATTCTGTTTGGGCTTCTTGCCTACAAGCCGCAATACGGCCTGCTGATCCCAGTTGTGTTGGCAACGAGCGGCCGCTGGCGCTCCTTCGCAGCCGCGGCGGCTACAGTGGCTGTGCTCGCGCTCGCCACGACGTTCGTATTCGGTCCGCATGTTTGGCAGGCGTTCTTTGATTCCACCCGCTTCACCCGCGTCGTCGCGCTCGAGCAAGGCGACACCGGCTGGTACAAGATTCAAAGCTTGTTCGCCTGGGCGCGAATGTGGGGCGCGAATGTGCCGGTCGCCTATGCGCTTCAATGCGCATTGGTCGTTGCGCTCGGCGCGGCACTGATCTGGCTGTGGCGCAGTGCGGCTCCTTATCCCCTCAAAGCCGCCGCCCTTTGCCTCGCCGCCATCCTCGCCACGCCCTACACGTTCGACTACGACATGATGGTTCTGGCGCCGGCAATGGCTTTTGTGGTCATAGACGGCCTCTCCCGGGGCTTCGGCCCCTGGGAAAAGACAGCGCTTGGCGCGCTTTGGCTGGTACCATTGGTCGCACGAACAGTGGCGCATGTGACACTTATCCCGCTTGGCGTCCCGATGATGCTCGCAATGTTCGTTCTGCTGTTGCGGCGCAGCACGATTCGGGTCGCCTTTCCGATGGCTTCTCCCGGCGCTTTTATTCTAAAATAGTGGGTGCCCAGCGCGACACATGGCGCGGCCACGACATCGCCGCGTTCAAGCAATACGTCTGCGAAGGACGATTGAGCCGCGCGGAATGTGAGGGAGCGATCATGTTTACGCTCTATTCGATGCAACGTTCGGGAAACAGCTACAAGGCGCGGCTCGCCTTGGCGCAGCTGAACATTCCCTATCGGCTGGTTGAGATCGATATTCTCAAAGGCGAGAGCCACACGCCCGAATTCCTGACGAAGAATCCGAACGGCCAGGTCCCGCTTCTGGAAGTCGCACCCGGCCGGTTTCTCGCCGAGTCCAATGCCATCCTCTGGTACATCGCCGGCGGCTCGCCACTCGCGCCAGATGACCGCATCGAAAGGGCCGAGACGTTGCAGTGGATGTTCTTCGAGCAACACAGTCTGGAGCCCAATCTGGGAGCGGCGTATTTTTGGCTCACACTGGTCAAGGGCGGACGAGACCTGCAGCGCCATGCGTTTGAAGACTGGATGGAAGAAGGGCATCGCGCGCTCGGCGTCATGGAAAATCACATCGCGCTGCACGATTTCTTCGCGGCCGATCGTTACACCATCGCCGATATTGCGCTCTACGCCTATACGCACGTGGCGCATTTGTGTGACTTCGATCTCAGCCCGTACCCTGCGGTTCGCGCGTGGCTGGCGCGCGTCGCCGCCGAACCTGATCACGTCCCGATGGACTTCGATCGGGCAGCCGCGGTTCCGGCCGCAGCGGGGGCGTGAGCCGGCTAGGCTCGGCGGCCGCAAAACATCAGACGCGAGCAACGGGGGCCGGGTTCAACGGCGTTAACCATTGCTTAACCATATTTCACGGAATCGCCTTTGTTCTTCAATGTCAGCGCCTAAATCCGGCCGAACCGGTGCCGGCTTCGATTGTGATTGTGACGGCAGTTGATTCGAAGGATGACGACCATGGCATTGCTGACCGGCAGCCCCGGATTCGCGCCGCCGAAAGCTGGCCAGACGCGAACCAGACGGTGCGCGATCGCGCTCAATATGATCGCGACCGGCACATTGACTGTTTCACTTATCGTTGCCGCAACCGCTGTTTCTATGGGCGAGCGCTCGTTCGCTCGCGGTCATGCCGGCGGAGCGGGGTCGGGCAGCACGCAGATGCTGTTGCGGCAATAATCCTTTATCGCCGTTTGCTCATTTCCACGAAAGCGGATCGATCGCGACGCCGGTTGCGACAGCGCCTTCACTAATCGATAGGATCGGGAGTGAAGATCGGCGCGTCGCACGTTCAAGCAGTTGCGCGCCAATAGCCGCTGACCGCGATCCGATGAATGAACAGTTCGGCCCGGCCCACACCGACGCTCCGGCGCGCGACCGGGTTCTGACCAACCGGTTGCTGGTATTTTTCGCGCTGGTCTATGTCGTCGAAGGTGTGGGTCAGGTCAGCGGGCTCATCGCACAACCGCTCAGCTATTTTTTGAAAGAAGTGCATGGCTGGACGCCGCTGCAGGTCACGGCATATCTCGCCATTTTCAATTTTCCCTGGATCATCAAGCCAATTTACGGCGCATTCTCCGATTTCCTCCCGCTGTTTGGCTATCGCCGCAAAAGTTACCTGGTGGCGGCCAATATCGGCGCGATCGCCGGTTTTTTGTGGGTCACCCGGATTACCGCGCCGGGACAGTTGGTATGGGCGCTGCAGCTGACGGCCTACGCCATGGCGATCTCAAGCACCGTTTGCGGCGCTGTGCTGGTAGAGAATGGACAGAGTCTCGGCGAGAGCGGCCGGTTCGTGAACCAGCAGTGGCTGTGGTTCAGCCTGGCTGCGATGGCAGCCTCGATTACGGGCGGCCAACTCGCCCAACATCTGTCGCCGGCATCGGCGCTTCATACCGCCGCTGCTATCGTCGCCGCTGCGCCGTTGGCAGCCTTGTTCGGAACCATCTTTTTGATTTCGGAGCGGAAGACGCGCGTGGACGTCGCAGCACTTCGCGACACGTTCGGCGGTGTCGCCGCAGCGTTCAAAAAGCGTGAGCTTTGGATCGTCGGGATGTTTCTCTTTCTTTACTACTTCAGCCCCGGTTTGAGCACACCGCTCTACTACGTCATGACCGACAACCTCAAATTTTCCCAAGGCTATATCGGCATCCTCGGATCGATTGCATCCGCCGGCTGGATCGTGGGCGCGCTGTTTTATCGCCGCCTGTTCGACGCCATGTCGACCAAGCGCTTCCTGCAGCTAAGCATTGCTCTCGGCACTCTGACTACCGCGGCCTATCTGCTGCTCTTTAACGAGGTCTCTGCCGCGATCATAAGCTTTTGCAGCGGATTCGCCGCCATGCTGGCGACGGTGGCGACGGTTACGCTCGCCGCCGACTATTGCCCGCAGCGATCGGAAGGCTTCAGCTTTGCGGTGATGATGTCCATTATCAACCTGGCCACCTCATCCGCCGACATCGTGGGTTCGTTTTTCTTCCAGCATTTATTCAATCACCACCTGCCGCCGCTGGTGCTGTTATCGGCGGCGTTCACAGCATTCGCGTTCGTGCTCGTGCCGCTCCTGCGTCTGGGCGAGAAACGGCAGGGGCAACCGGTTGGGGCAATTCCAGTTGGTGGACCGGAGACCGGCCATGTCGTGCGCGGTGTCATTGGCGATTGATTGCGTGCAGCATCGCGCGCTCCGATTTGATCGATCAAAGTTGACCGCGTGCATCGGGTCAATTGACCCATGCTTGCGACAAGGCTCGGAAACGCGCATGCTGTAGGTAGCGGCGCGGATACGGGGGTACCACGCCGCTTTTCATTCCCTGTCAGTTTCTGCCGCAATTACGCAACCCCGATTTCGAGCGCCTCAAACCGATTGACGGCGGCCCGGAAATTGCATGGAAATGGCTTATTCTCAGGGCAAAATAACGGTCTGTACCGCGTATCAGCATGTCGATCCTTGTCGGGCTCCATCACTCAACACGTTACGACTATGACCGGCCGATCAATCTCGGTCCGCAGATCGTCCGCCTGCGGCCAGGACCGCACAGCCGCACTCACGTCCCGAGCTATTCGCTGACAGTGAAGCCGAGCCAACATTTTGTGAACTGGCAGCAGGATCCGCACGGCAATTGGCTCGCCCGTTTTGTGTTCCCGGAGAAGACCAAAGAATTTTCCATCACTGTCGATCTCATCGCCGACATGGCGGTGATCAATCCGTTCGACTTTTTCGTCGAGCCCTATGCGGAGAAATGGCCGTTCGCATTTCCCGCCGACCTGCGTGAGGATCTTTCCGCTTATGTCGAGCCGGAGCCTGCCGGCCCCCTTTTGCAGCAACTGATTCAATCGATCTCGCGCGAGCAGCGCAACACTGTCGATTTTTTGGTCGAACTCAATCAACGCCTGCAGGGGATGGTCCGTTATCTTATCCGTCTTGAACCTGGCGTGCAGGCTCCGGAAGAGACCCTAAGCTCCGCTGCCGGTTCCTGCCGCGATACCGCGTGGCTGTTAGTGCAGCTTTTGCGCCATATCGGTCTGCCGGCACGTTTCGTGTCCGGTTATCTCATTCAATTACGGCCGGACATCAAACCGCTTGAAGGCGCGGCCGGCGCCGATCACGATTTTACCGACTTGCACGCCTGGACCGAGGTTTATCTGCCGGGTGCCGGCTGGGTCGGACTTGATCCGACCTCCGGATTGCTTTGCGGCGAAGGCCATCTGCCGGTGGCTGCGACCCCACACTACCGCTCTGCCGCGCCCATCAGCGGGCTCGTTGAACCGGCCGAGGTGCGTTTTGCGTTCGACATGAACGTCACGCGCATCGCCGAACAGCCGCGCGTGACCGCGCCGTTTTCCGAGGCAGCCTGGACCGCACTCGATGCGTTGGGCAACAAGGTCGATGCCGATCTCGCCGGGCACGACGTCCGCCTGACCATGGGCGGCGAACCAACCTTCGTGTCGGTTGACGATTACCAGTCAGCGGAATGGAATACGGCCGCCGTCGGCCCGATGAAGCGCGTGCGCGCCGACGAACTGATCCGGCGTCTGCGCCAGCATTTCGCGCCGGGCGGTCTGCTGCATTACGGCCAAGGCAAGTGGTATCCCGGCGAGCCGCTGCCACGCTGGGCGTTTTCGCTGTACTGGCGTCGCGACGGCGTGCCGATCTGGCGCGATGAAAATCTGATCGCGCGCGAGGCGGTCGATCACAAGCCAACCGCCGACGATTTACAGCGCTTAGCCGAGGGGATTGCCGCGCGCGTTGGAATCACGGCGGACTACGTCCAACCCGCCTACGAGGACCCGGCCGACCGGATGCTCAAGCAAGGCCTGATCCCGGAGAACATCGACCTGAGCGATCCCAAGATCGACGATGCTCGTGAGCGTGCACGTATCCTGAGCTTGTTCGACAGTTATGCCGGCAAGCCGGCTGGATATGTCCTGCCGCTGCAGCGCTGGACTGCGCAGGCGACACCGGGATGGCTGAGCGAAGTGTGGCAAACCCGGCGCGGGCGCTTGTTATTGGTGCCGGGTGACTCGCCGCTCGGTTTTCGGCTGCCGCTGCAATCGCTGCCCGCTATCGATCCGGTCGACTATCCGCACCTTGTACCGGCCGATCCATTCGCCGAACGGACGCCGTTGCCTGACCCTCGCGTGACCCATCCGATCGGCGCCAAAGTCTTGCAAACTGCCCATGGCGAAGAGCCCTCGCCGCCGCTGGCGCCCGAAACTTTAGTCACGCAACAAGACCCCCCAGCCGCGAGTGCCTCGCAAAATGGCTCGGCTGCCCCGGTGCGCACCGCTCTGACCGTCGAAGTCCGCGACGGCCGCTTGTGTGTGTTCATGCCGCCGGTCGAAACGCTCGCCGATTATCTCGAACTCCTCGCCGTCGTCGAGACGACGGCGGCCGAACTCTCGCTGCCGGTGCATGTCGAAGGCTACGAGCCGCCGCCAGATCCGCGGCTCGCTGTGATCAAAGTGACGCCCGACCCCGGCGTGATCGAGGTCAATATCCACCCGTCGACATCCTGGCGGGAAGCTGTGGCGATCACCAAGGGACTTTATGAGGAGGCGCACCTCTCGCGGCTCGGCACTGACAAGTTCATGATCGATGGTCGCCATAGCGGCACCGGCGGCGGCAATCACGTCGTGCTCGGCGGACGTACTCCTGCCGACAGTCCGTTCCTGCGGCGGCCCGATTTGCTCAAAAGCCTGGTGCTGTATTGGAACCGGCGACCGTCGCTGTCTTATTTCTTTTCCGGCCTGTTCATCGGTCCGACGAGCCAGGCGCCGCGGATCGACGAAGCGCGCCAGGACATGCTCTACGAACTGGAAATTGCGCTGGGCAAAGTACCGGCGCCTGACGGCGCCAACAAAGTACCGCCTTGGCTGGTCGATCGCCTGTTCCGCAACATCCTCGTCGATGTCACCGGCAACACCCATCGCACCGAGATCTGTATCGACAAGCTGTTTTCTCCGGATGGCCCGACCGGGCGGCTCGGCCTCGTCGAATTCCGTTCGTTCGAAATGCCGCCCGACGCGCGCATGAGTCTCGCTCAACAATTGTTGTTGCGCGCGCTCATTGCGTGGTTCTGGCGTGCGCCAGTCAATGGCAAACTGGTGCGCTGGGGTACGGCGCTGCATGACCGTTACATGCTTGAGCATTTTGTCTGGAACGATTTTCTCGAAGTGCTGGAAGACCTGGAGCGCGCCGGATACGTGTTCGATCCGGCGTGGTTCGAGGCGCAGCGGCAATTTCGATTTCCGGTCTGCGGCTCGGTGCAGCACGCCGGCGTCCGGCTTGAACTCCGCCAGGCGATCGAGCCGTGGTATGTCATGGGCGAGGAAGGCGTTGCCGGCCAAACCGCGCGCCTCGTTGATTCCTCAGTCGAGCGGCTGCAAGTCAGAGTCGAGGGCGTGAACGCGGCCCGTCACGTCGTGACCTGCAATGGCGCCCGCGTGCCGCTGACGTCAACCGGCCGAACCGGCGAATACGTCGCTGGCGTCCGCTTCAAGGCCTGGGATCTGGCTTCGGGCCTGCATCCGACCATCGGGGTCCAGGCGCCGTTGACGTTCGACATCGTCGACACCTGGAACCGGCGGTCGCTCGGCGGCTGCGTTTATCACGTCGCCCATCCTGGCGGACGCAACTACGAGACCTTCCCGGTCAACTCCTATGAGGCCGAAGCGCGCCGCCGCGCGCGTTTCGAAGCGATCGGCCACACCGGCGGGCCGATCGATGTTCCAGCGCTCGAAATCTCACTTGAATATCCGACCACGCTCGATCTGCGGCGCCCGGTCTAGCAACAATTGCCGATGTCAGCCCAACGCGACACGCTTGTCGAAAAAGACACCGCAGGCCTCGCACAATTCGTGGCGGCGTACCGGCCGCTTCCCGGCATTTTCGACGAAATGATGGATGGCGATGGCCGCGTGCGCACGCACTGGCAGCCGTTTCTCACCATGCTGGCCGCGCTTGGCCCAGACGAGATCAATCGCCGCTTCGCCGCCGCCGACCGTTATCTGCGAGGCTCTGGCGTTTTCTATCGTGTGTACGAAGATGCCGCCGGCATCGAACGTCCATGGCCGCTCAGCCATGTGCCGCTCATCATCGAGCCTACCGAATGGAAGCTCCTTGAAGCCGGTCTGATCCAGCGCGCCGAACTTCTCGAAGCGGTACTCGCCGATGCCTATGGACCGGCGCTGCTCAGTAGCGACGGTCGTTTGCCAGCCGCGCTGATCGCCGGCAATCCGGAATTCCTGCGTCCCACGGTCGGCGTTCCGCCGCCCGGCGGCGCACACTTGCGCTTCTACGCCGTTGACGTCGGCCGCGGCGCCGACGGCCGCTGGTGGGTGCTCAGCGACCGTGCACAGGCGCCCTCGGGCGCCGGCTACGCGATCGAAAATCGTCTCGCGCTATCGCGCGCCATCCCCGATGTTTATCGGACCACGCGCGTCGAACGCGTCGCTCCATTCTTTCAGGCTTTCCAGGCCGAACTTCTGGGGCTGAGCCGGCAGGACGATCCGCAAATTTGTTTGCTCACGCCGGGGCCGATGAGCGAAACCTATTTCGAACACGCCTACCTCGCGCGCTATCTGGGGCTGTTGCTGGTCGAGGGCGAAGATCTTACCGTGCGCGGCGATGGTGTTTTCGTCCGGACCGTTTCCGGCTTGCGGCGCACGGAAGTCTTGCTGCGGCGAATCGATGCTGATTTTGCCGATCCGCTGGAACTCAATGCTGCTTCTCGTCTCGGCGTTCCGGGACTGTTGCAGGCTGTCCGTGACGGCAAGATCGTCATCGTCAATGCGCTGGGCGCCGGCTTGGTAGAAGCCCGGGCGATGCTGGCGTTCCTGCCGGCACTGGCGCCAAACGTACTGGGCGCTGATCTCGCGATACCGAATGTTGCGACCTGGTGGCTCGGACGCGCCGATATGCGCGAAGAAATGATCGAGAAACTCGATCGCATGGTGATCGCGCCGGCGTTTGAGCCGCAGACCGACGGCAGCATCACCAACGAAGTCCTTGGCGCAAAGCTCGACGACGCCCAGCGGCAAGCGCTGATCAGTTCGATCCGCGATCGCGGTGTCGACTATGTAGCGCAGGAAGCGGTGACACTCTCAAGCATGCCGGTGTGGCGCGATGGCCATTTGCAGCCCCGCCCGTTCACGCTGCGGCTGTTCCTCGCCAAGATTGGCGAGCGCTGGCAGGTGATGCCTGCCGGATTCGTGCGGATCGCAGACAATGCGGACGCGCGCGCGGTGAGCTTGCAACGTGGTGCCGCCACCGCCGACGCCTGGGTGCTGGCGCACGGCCCGGTCGCCGAAACCACGCTGTTGCCGGCACCGGAACACATTCAGGTCCAACGCGCGACCGGCCTATTGCCGAGCCGCGCCGCCGATAATCTGTTCTGGGTTGGGCGCTATGTCGAGCGCGCCGAAGCAACGCTGCGGCTGGTGCGCGCCATGATCAACCGCGCCGCCGAGGCCGACAAGACCGCTGCGCCCGTGATCGCCGGCATAGTCTCGTTGCTTGAAGTGTGGGACGCGGCATCGAAAGACGCGTTGGCAGCGCCGGCCGGATTCATCAGCCGCGCAATCCTGACGCGTTCCGACCTGGGTGGATCGCTCCCTGCTCTGACCGGCGCCGCGCGATCGGCTGCTTCTGTGATCCGCGATCGTTTTTCGCCGGACGCCTGGCGGGCGCTCAACGATCTCGCCACCATGATCACGATGCCGCTCAACACCGGCCCGACGGAAAGCGTGACCATCGAGCGCGTCGAAGCGGCGCTCCGAATCATTTCATCGTTCTCGGGACTGGCGCAAGAAAACATGACCCAGCTTGCGGGTTGGCGTTTTCTCGAACTCGGTCGTCGTATCGAGCGCGCGATCCTCACCAGCCGGCTGGTGCGTTGCTTCGCGCTCGCAGGCTCGCCTGAGGGCGGACTTGAATTACTGCTCGAACTAGCGGACAGCCAGATCACCTATCGGCAGCGCTACGTCATGGTCGCGGCGCGTGCGCCGGTGATCGATCTCGTCATGCTCGATCCGAACAACCCGCGCTCGGTTGCGTTTCAGCTTGACCGCATCGAGGCGCACCTCTCCGCATTACCGGGACGAAACGCGACCGGGCGCCTGTCGCCGGTGCAGCAGATCGTTGCCTCCATCGCAACACGCCTGCGGACTGTCGAAGCCGCCGCCATCGACGAGGCCTTGATCGTTGACACCGAGCAGTCGCTGATGAAACTTTCTGATGCAGTTGGCGTGGCCTATCTCAGCAACAACGAACGTTCCGAGGCCGTCTGGGAGGCGTTGGCTTGATCTATGACGTGCGCCAGACGACAACCTGTGCATACGCCTCGCCGGTGGCGCATGCCCGCCACGTCCTGCGCCTGACCCCGATTCCCCGTCCCGGCCAGCGCGTGCACGTCGCCGCATTGCAAATCATGCCCGAGCCGATAAACCGGCGCGAGGGGCAGGATTTTTTCGGCAACCGCCTGACCTGGGTCGAAATCGAAGAGCCGCACCGGATGCTCACGGTCAAGCTCGCGGCGCGTGTCACTGTCGATGCTGCGGCTGAACTTACTCCGTTGGCCACGCCGAGCTGGGAGGCGGTCCGCGAAGAAGCGTTCGCAACAAGCGACATCGGACCGCAATCGCCGGCGCATTTCTTGTTTCCGAGCCGCATGGTGTCGCTTGATCCGGAGATCCGCGATTATACGCGCCTGAGTTTCCCGGCCGGCCGGCCGGTGCTCGATGCCGCTATCGAACTGATGAATCGTCTCAAAACCGATATGACCTACGATACTGGCGCGACCACCGTCACCACGACGCCGCCGATGTCGTTTGCGCTGCGCCGCGGCGTTTGCCAGGACTTCGCGCATATCATGATTTCCGGACTGCGTGGCATCGGCTTGCCGGCGGCCTACGTGAGCGGCTATTTGCGGACGATGCCGCGAACCGATCCGACGCGATTGCAGGGCGCAGACGCCATGCATGCGTGGGTGCTGGTCTGGTGCGGCGGCCCCCACCCTTCCCTCCCCCGCGAGCGGGGGAGGGAAGGGTGGGGGTGGATCGGGCTCGATCCGACAAATGCGGTCATTGCTTCCGACCAGCATGTGGTTCTGGCGATCGGGCGCGACTATACCGACATCGCGCCGATGGACGGCGTCATCGTAGGCTCGGGCGGACAGCGGATCGACGTGGCCGTGAACGTGACGCCGACCGGATAAGCGAGCCGCCAAGCTAGGAGCAAAGCATGCGTGCCTATCAACTGCCGAAAGGCGGCGCCGGAATCGACGCGCTCACGTTGGTCGATCGGCCAACACCAAAACCGCAGTACCGGCAGGTGCTGGTGAAAGTCGCCGCCTGTTCGCTGAATTACCGCGACCTCCTGATTACGCGCGGCGGGTATCGCGCGCCGGTGCGCGACAATTTCATCCCGCTATCCGACGGCGCTGGAGAGGTGGTCGAAGTCGGTCCTGGTGTCGCCCGCGTCAAAGCCGGCGACAAGGTGGCGGGCTGCTTCTTCCAGCGCTGGGCAGGCGGCGACCCCAGTCCAACACTGCAAGCCTCAGCGCTCGGCGGCGGGCTGGACGGAATGCTCACCGAATTCGCCGTCCTCGAGGAAGAAGGCGTTGTCAAACTTCCCGAGCACCTTTCACTCGAGGAAGGCGCGACACTGCCCTGCGCCGGCGTCACCGCGTGGGACGCGATCATGAAGCACGCCAAGCTGGTCGCCGGACAGACGGTGCTGCTGCAAGGCACCGGTGGCGTCTCGATCTTCGGCGTACAATTGGCGCACGCCATGGGCGTCGTCGCCATCGTGACCTCATCGAGCGATGAGAAGCTTGCTCGCGCCAAGGCGATCGGTGCTGCGTTCGGCATCAATTACAAGACGACACCGGAGTGGGATAAAGCGGCGCGGGATTTCACCGGCGGCCGCGGCGTCGATCATGTGCTCGAAGTCGGCGGCGTGGCGACACTGACTCGTTCATTCAGCGCCATCCGCCATGGCGGCAAGATCAGTATCATCGGCAACGTTAGCGGCGGCGCCACCGAGCTCAATCCGGGACTGATCTTTTCCAAGCGCGCTAACGTTCAGGGCATTTCGGTCGGCTCGATGCAGTCGTTCGAGGCGATGAATACCGCCATCGCGGCGAACAAAATCAAGCCGGCGATCGATCGCGTGTTCGGGTTTGATGAGGTCAAAGCCGCCTTCCATCACATGGCGGCGGGCGCCCATTTCGGCAAGATCGTCATCCGGGTCACGTAAGCCCGGGACGGCGCGAACTGCTATTGCGCGGCAACCCGCGGCGGCGGGAATGCGACTTCGATGAGCGTGCCGGCATTCGGCGCGCTCTTGATGGAAAAATGGGCGCGGTTAGCCTCCGCCAGCGCCTTCGTCAGCGGCAAGCCAAGACCTGTCCCGCCTGAGCCCCAGCTTCCGGCAGTCGCTGTTTGGCGAAACGGTTCGAGTGCCGCCTCGACGTCCTTCTCGCTCATGCCGACGCCGGTATCGCGCACGCGCAGCACCGCCTCGCCGTTGTCGGCGAATGCCGTCGATACGATCACCTGACCGCCGGGGCCGGTAAACTTGATCGAGTTCGATAGCAGATTGAGCACGATCTGGCGCAACGATCGCTCGTCAGCAACAACCTGCGGCAATCCGGCTGCGAGCGAAGTGCGGATGATGATCCGCGCGCGGCTCGCTTGCGGCTGCATGATCCCGACGCATTGCTGCGTGAGTTCGTTGAGACCGACATTGACGAAGTTGAGGTTGAGCTGGCCACTCTCGATCTTGGAAAGATCGAGGAGGTCGTTCAACAGCGCAACGATGTGCAGCCCGGCGGCGTGCACGTCCTTGAGATAGTCGCGGTAGCGCTCGTTGCCGATCGGGCCGAAGCGTTCCGCCATGATCACCTCGGTGAAACCCGTGATAGTGTTGAGCGGCGTCCGAATTTCGTGACTGACTTTGCCGACAAATTCGCTCTTCGCCGCCGCCGCTTTTTGCGCTTCACGCGCGACCGTCCGTAGCTCCTCCTCGCGTTTTTTGGCGGCTTCAAGCTGGCCTGCAAGTTGACGGATCTCGCTTTCGGCGGCGCTGAGCGAACGCGCCGCCGCCTGTAGCGGCTCTGCGGTTCTGCCTCCACCGTGAGCAGGCCCACTTTGCGGCACTGCTGGCGGTCGGACTTCCGCCACTTGCGGTTGCTCCTTGTAAGAGGCTTCCACGTTTGGAGCTTCCGGCTCAGTGACGGCGGCGGTCTCGTCCAGTTCGCTAACTGGCGCCGGGATGACTTCGGCGGCCGGGCGAGTTTCGCCAGGTTCGGTCCGAATTGTTTCGGCGGCAGCCTTCACAAATGCGGTCTCGGCGGGTTCAACCGGACCGATCTCGGCTGGCAGGCTGCTCGCTACCTTTTCGCCAATTGGCGTGTCGCGCCCTCCGTGCAAGCGCGCCGTCAGCTCTTGCGCCAGCTCACGGAAGGCTCTGCGCTCCATGGGGCTGAGACTTGCCGTCTTTGACTCAGACGCCCCCGGGCGAAACATCACTACATTGGGGGCGGGCGCGACGCCCGCTGGCACGCGCGGCGGACGCGGCGCGGCCTCGACATCCGGCTGTCCCGTCGCTGGCGCGGAGGGAGCCGCGGCTTCGATAACGGCGGCGGGTGCTTCTACTTGCACCACGGGTGCAGCGCCGTCGCTTTCGGCCGTTGGTTCGGGCAGGGTCATGAACCCGATCGGACGCTCGCGACGGGCGTGCGCCAGCTTATTGATGCGGGCGATATCGCGACAGACGCCGAACCCCCGGTAGCCGCGGAAATGCCGGTCGCGATCGAACACCGGCAGGCCCGACAGCTCGACCGGAAGCCGCGCATCGGCCTCGTCCACAGGCCAGGAAACCGTGATGCCGCTCCAGGTTTCGCGCGTGGCCAGCGCGCGAGCCACCTGCTGATCCGGATCGAGCTTTAACTCTGCCGCGATCTCACTCCACAATCGGCCGAACGCGGCGGTGGTCTGTGGCCCGGTCAGCTCGATGAACTCATCCGAACCGATAACGAAGCGGCCATCGGCGTCCATTTGCCAGACGAAGCGCAACGGATGACGCCGCTCTGCAACTGGCTCCGGCCGCGGAGGGGGTGCCGGCTGCGGTCCTGCTGGCGCAGGAGTTGAAGCCAAGGGCCGCACCGTTGGAAGGGGAGCAGGCGGTTCAAACCGCGGCGGCTCTGACCCCGGTGCAAGCTCTACGGCTCCAGGAGCACTTTCGGCGGCGCGTGCACTCGGCTCGGCGCCGAACGTAGCCAGCAAAACACTCGACGCACCGCTACCGAGCCGCCGCAAGCTAACGTGGCCTTGATCTGTCGTTGCGTCAGCCTTGCCGGCTGCCAGCGCCTGGGATCCGGTCGTAGCGAGCCCGAGAGCGGACAGCGTCGGGGTATGACCCAGGCGTTTTTGCGCCGCCGACGTCGCGCCGAGCAACGTGCCGTCCTGCGCAAAAGCCGCTTCGGCCCGGGTCTGATCTGCGAACAAGCGCTTGACCCGCTCGCTGAGTGGAAGCGGTCGTCCCGCTGGCTCGTTGGCGATGACCAGCACCGCAGCCGAGCCGTCGCCCAACGAAAGCCTCGAACAGATACACGTCAGCGCAGCGCCCAAACTGGCGCCGAAGCCGCGCAGTCTTTCAAGGCGTGCTTGCCCGGTCGACGGCAGCGTTTCTCCGAGGCGCACAATCTCGGCGAGCGCGGGCTGTTTTGAGTCAACCCGTAGACCTGTGAGCTCTTTGGTGTTGGCAGCGCCAAAGATTGCCGCTCCGACCGCATTCGCCCACAGGATCCGGGACCCGTCGGCGCTCCAAAGCCAAGCCGGCAAAGCGCTCGTCGCGTGGTCGGCGAGCTGGGCCGCAAGTCGCGGGTCGCTCGAGACGGCAAACTCTGACTCCCCAATCGACATGCGAAAAAGCTCGTCGCCGTAAAGAGATTGTTAATAATGCGGACCGCCCGCGCCGTCCATCGCGAGCCCTCGACTCCACCCGGACGAGGTAGGATAACCTTAATCACGCCATGGACTTAAAAAGAGCTTGGCCGGACACGAAGACCGGTGCACGCCGACCGCTATTTCGCTTAAGATGGATGATTGTCGGGGCGAGGAGTTTGAAGAATGGCCAAGGAACCGTTCGAACAATTTGCGATGCCCAATGAGGTCCGCGCCTTCGTCGAGCAGAGCGTTTCACAAGCGCGGACGGCTTTCGACGGCATCGTCCAGGCGGCAAACCAGGCGGTGGCGCAGTGGCACGGCCAAGCCGAAGCAGCGCGCGCCGGCGCCAGCGAAATCGCGCACAAGTCGATGGGTTATGTCGAGCAGAACATGGCGTCGACCTTCGCATTTGCGCAAAAGCTGATGCAGGCCAAGGATCCAACCGAAGTGGTCCGGTTGCAGTCGGAGTACCTTGCGAGCCAAATGAAAACGCTGTCGACTCAGGCGCAGGACCTCGGACAGAGTGCTGCCAAAATAGTCATGGATGCTGCCAAACCTAAAAAGCCGTGATACTGGAGATGGATTGCGGCGCAATAGCCAAGTAAAATCAGATATTTAAAAGTATTTTTGTGCAACGCAATATACTCTATTGCAATGCACCAAATTGCCTGCTATGTGTTGTTATGGAAGGACCCGGGCTTAGAAGTGTGCTGCGTTCTGCCGCGGGCTCAATGAAATGTGATGGCTCGCGCGATGGGCGGCGAGGCCAGGAGCATCGCTAGGTCAAACAGCCCAAAGACTCCAAATAGCAAGGACGAGTGTCATGGCAGAAGCTGCAACTACTGCCCCTAAAGCAAAGCCCGCCAAACCGGCAATGGCCGCGTTTGATATGCCGAAGTTCGAAATGCCGAAATTCGAAATGCCCAAGTTCGATATGCCGAAGGTGGAGATGCCGGCGGCCTTCCGCGAAATGGCGGAGCGCGGTGTCGCTCAGGCCAAGGATACCTACGAGAAAATGAAGGCCGCCGCCGAAGAGGCGACCGACGTTCTCGAGACCACCTATTCGACCGCCACCAAGGGCGCCTCCGATTACGGCCTCAAGGTGATCGAAGCGGCCCGCGCCAACACCAATGCGGCCTTCGATTTTGCCGGTGAGATCATGGCGGCAAAGACGCTCTCGGAAGTCGTGGAACTGACCAACGCCCACGCTCGCAAGCAGTTCGAGTCGCTGTCGCAGCAGAGCAAGGAACTCGGCGCGCTGGCGCAGAAGGTTGCGACCGAGACGGCCGAGCCAATCAAGAGCGGCATGAACAAGGCCTTTACCAAGGTCGCCTGATCGACTCTTGGATCGCGCTTTTCGATGATCCCCGTCGCACGACGGGGAAAAGCCCGGGTTCGGCCCGGGCTTTTGCTTATCGGCCCTTTGCTTAGCGGCTTGCCAAAATGCGGCGTTCCTCCTAGCCTCCGCGCACTTACCGACCGCGCGGGCCGTGCAGCTGTAGCTCAGTTGGTTAGAGCGCCTGACTGTGGATCAGGAGGTCGGTGGTTCGAGTCCACCCAGCTGTACCAGTCTCGCGCGCTACAAGTGGCCGCGCCCGCTTAACCCGTTCATGCTCGTCGGACGGCTGCCGGTGACTCATTCACGCCAGCAGTTCATGCGCGCTTTACCTTAACGCGATGGGACTACGCGGAAGCGAAGCAACCTTAGCTATTTTCGACTATTAGGCGCGAATGCACCTCCACTTGTTGCAGTAAATTGCCGTGACCCGCGCGACGACATTAACGGCGTTCAGGAACGCGCCTTCGCCGCCGGACTTAAGCCGTGTGGCGGCAGCGCCGGGCACTGAGCGCCTGCGCAACACGTCGCCTAAGCTGAATTTCCATATCTACGGCGACATGGCGGCGGTCGAGCGCGACTGGCGGCGCTTCGAGCGCGAGGCCGACTGCACCGCCTTCCAGACCTTCGATTGGCTTGCGTCGTGGCACCGTCATGTCGGGCTGCGCCAAGGCGTCCGGTCGGCGATCATCGTCGGCCGCTATAGCGACGACCAAATCGCTTTCATACTGCCGTTGTGCGTGACCCCCGAACGTTTGGTCCGGCGGCTGTGCTGGCTCGGCCAGGAATCGTGCGATTACAACGCGCCGATTTTGGCGCAGGACTTCTCGCAGCGCGTCCCCCGCGACGGCTTTCTCGCTCTCTGGCGGGAGCTGCAGGCGCAGATGTTATGCGATCCGCTGCTCCGTTACGACTGGATCGAGTTTGAGAAAATGCCGCAAAAGATCGGCGCTCAAATCAATCCATTCACCTTTCTCCGGGTCACGCCGAACGCCAGCGGCGCACATCTGACGCATCTCGCCGATAACTGGGAGACGTTCTACACCGCCAAGCGCTCATCGGCGACGCGCCGCCGCGACCGCACCAAGCGCCGCCACATGTCGGCATTTGGCGAGATCCGCGTTGTCACCGCCTCGGGGCCGGATGATAGCCGGCGCACGCTCGCGACGCTGATGGATCAAAAAAGCCGATCGCTTGCGCGCAAGGGAATTGCCGACATCTTTGCTCGGCCGGGTCACCGCGAGCTTTTCCTCAACCTCGCGTCAAATCCGCAAAGCCGACATCTGTTTCATATCAGCCGCCTGGAGGTTGGCGGAGCGTGCGCGGCGGCGAACTTCGGTATCGTTTTCGGCGATTGCTACTACCACGTGCTCACCAGCTACGAAGGTGGCGACATCGCGCAATACGGACCCGGCGCCCTTCATTTGCGCGAGCTGATGGCTGAAGCGATCCGCATGGGCCTGAAACGCTTCGATTTCACCATCGGCGATGAACCGTACAAGCTGGAATGGTCCGACACTGCTCTCAAACTGTATGACTTCGCCGCCACCGCGACCTGGCGCGGCCTACCGGCTCGAGCCGCTTCGACGGTACGGCGCCGTATCAAACGCTTCATCAAGCAGACACCGTGGGCGTGGCGGCTGGCTTCCCGCACCCGGTCCGCCATTGGCCGGCTGTCGCATCAGCTCCCCTTTCGATTGCGCCCTCGTGAAGCTGGCACTTCGCGCGCCACGGCGATGCCGCCCGGCGTCGCCTGCGTCATGGGCGATATGGATTTGTTGCGGCCGCTGGTCCTGGCCGGAATTCCGTGCGCTGTCGTCACGCGGACGGGCGTTCCTTCGCTCTATTCCCGGTATACGCAATCTCGTCTGATCTGGGACGATTGTTTGAATAACAGCAAAGATCTGGTCGACGCGCTGGTCAAGTTCGGCACGGCGCAGTCCGAACGCGCGGTTCTTTTCTACGAAGAGGATGCTCAGGTTCTTCTGGTCTCGCGGCAGCGCGAGCGTTTGTCCCGCGCATTCCACTTCGTCGTTGCCGACGCACCACTTGTTGAGGATCTGCTGGACAAAGGACGTTTTCAATTATTGGCGGAGCGCAACAATTTCCCGGTGCCGGCCGCGCGGTGTTTCAACCCCACGACCACTGAGCCCGCCGATCTTGGCCTTGCGTTTCCGCTGATTATCAAGCCGCTGACCCGGCTTGAGGCCTGGAACACAGCTTTCGGATTGCGGAAGGCCATCCACGTCGAAAACGCCGAAGCGTTACGGAGCCTGTGGCCGCAATTGCGCAGCGTCGAGATCGAGCTGCTGGCGCAGGAATTCATCCCCGGCACGGAAGACCGGGTCGAAAGCTATCATTGCTACGTGGATCAGTGCGGCGAAATCGCCGGCGAGTTCACGGGCCGGAAGATCCGTACCTATCCATCGTGCTATGGCCACACCACGGCGCTCGAGATCACCGATGCCGACGACGTGCGCCGAAATGGACGCGCCATCGTGGAACGACTGGCGCTCAGCGGCGTCGCCAAACTCGACTTCAAGCGCGATCCGCGCGGCAACCTCCGTCTTCTTGAGATCAACCCCCGCTTTAATCTGTGGCATCACGCCGGCGCCGTTGCCGGCGTCAACATTCCGGCGCTGGTTTACGCGGACCTCGTGGGAATGCCGCGACCTCTGGTTACGCACGCTAAGGCCGGCGTCCGCTGGTGCCGGATGTGGAAGGATTTCCCGGCCGCGCGCGCGAGCGGTGTGCCGCTGACAGCGTGGCTGCCATGGGCGCTCGGCAGCGAAGCCAAGTCGACTCTGTCATGGGACGATCCCATGCCGTTCCTACGCTCAACCTTCCATCGCGTGGCCGGCCGCCACATCGAACACGAGCAAACAAGATCCTGGCGCGGGCAAAATTGTGGCTAAGTCGAGCGTCCCGTTACGTTCGAGGATGAGCGCTTCTTCCCACGGTGCCGCGCGACGCGCTAAGCTTGGACGGTGCACCGTGCGACGTTGGCAATCCGGTGTGCCGTTGAACCGCTGAATACTGCGCTGAATATGCAATGAGCACGAATTCGTCCTGGCCGGACCTGCCGCTTGCGGCATGGACCGACACCTGCGAGACCCTGCATCGTTGGACGCAGATCGCGGGCAAAGTGCGGCTCAAGTCGACGCCGCTGGTGAATCATTGGTGGAATGTCACGTTCCATTTGAATTCGCGCGGCCTGGTCGCACCGACCAACGTCCATGATGGACGCAGCTTCGATATCGCTTTCGATTTCGTCGATCATCTCATTCGCATTGCGACAAGCGACGGACGGGTCGAGAGCTTTGCGCTCGCACCAATGTCGGTCGCCGATTTCTACGCAGCGTTCATGGACCGATTGCGCCGCCTCGGCATCGACATCCACATCTGGACGATGCCGAGCGAGATCGAAAATGCGGTGCCGTTCGAGCAAGACCGCACCCACGCCCAATACGATCCGGAATATGTGTCGCGTTTTCGTCAGATCGTCGTTCAAACCACGCGCGTGATGCATGAATTCCGCGCCCGCTTTATCGGCAAAGTGAGCCCGGTGCATTTCTTCTGGGGCAGCTTCGATCTCGCGGTCACCCGATTTTCCGGCCGCACCGCGCCGCCGCCCAAAGGCGTCACGCCGAACGTCGCCGGCTGGGTGATGACGGAAGCGTATTCGCACGAGGTTTCAAGCTGCGGCTTTTGGCCGGGAAACGGCGGCTACGGCCGCGCTGCATTCTACGTCTACGCTTATCCGGAGCCGGCCGGCTATGGCGACACCGCGTTGCGCGCCCCGGAGGCCTTCTACGACAAAAATCTCGGCCAGTTTATCTTGCCCTATGACGCTGTCAGGCGGTCGCGCGATCCTGACGCGTTGTTGCTTGGATTCCTGCAAGAGACCTACGAGGCCGCGGCCAACCTTGCGGGCTGGGATCGCAAGAGCCTCGAGCGCGGGGGTCGGCCCGCGCGCCAATAGGCCGAGGTGCATCAGCAATCGTTATGCGCATTGGTATCCGCCTCGCGATTTCCAGCCTCGTGCTGGCATCGATCATCGTCAGCGCGATCGGCGTCCACTTCCTGTGGTGGCGAACGGCCGAGGCGAACAGCCGCACGCTGGCGGCGACGATCGACGAACAGATCGTGGCTGCGGTCCAGAAAGAACTCAATACCATCACGACGCAGGCTACCGCCGCGCACACTGCAATCCGCACGCTGTTCGTGCAGAATGTGCTTGGCGCCCGGGAGGCCGACAAACGCGAATTCGTCTTTCTCTCGCAGCTGCAATCGCAGCCGAGCATTTCCTGGGTTGCGTTCGGGTTTCCGAACGGAGATTTCTTCGCCGCGCACAAGCTCGGCGATCTGAGTCTGGAAATGATGGAGATCGCCCGGGTTGACGGCGTGATCAAACGGCGCGTGGACACCTACCAGGTCGTCGTCGGCGATATTCAGTTCGAAAAGCGCCGGTTCGAAGACACCAACTACGTCGTCACGGATCAGGAATGGTATCGCAAGAGCATCAAGAACGACGATCCGGGCTGGTTCGAAGTCACTGATTTTCCGGTCGGATTGCGCCCATCGATTGCGTACGCCGGCCCAGTGGACGTCTACCAAAAACGCCAGGGCGTACTGGCCGTAATCATCGAGAACACCCGGCTCGCGCAATTCCTCTCGCAACTTTCCGTCGGCAAAACCGGCGCCGCTTTCATCCTGGGCCGCGACGGCAGCGTTGTCGCCGGGCCCGATCCAGACGCCGACGAACTTAAGATGCAGCGGTCCGATCAGCCGCTGCTGGCGATCGCCAGGGGGGCGATGAAGGAGGCCGGCGGCTCGCCCGGCAGCGACTCGAAATCCGCGCGCCGCGTACGATTTGTCGCCAACGGGAGCGCCTACGCCGTCACAATGACCCCGCTTGATTTTCCGGGCTGGACGCTTGCAACCGTCATTCCGGAAGCGGAATTTCTCGGTCCGATTGAAACAACGATACGCTATTTGCTCATCGGCCTTGCGCTTCTGATCATTGTCGCCGGGGTTTTTTCGGCGTGGCTCGCCCGACGGATTATCGCCACGCCGTTGGTTACGGTGGTCGGCGAGATCAAACACATCGAAGGCTTTGAGCTCGATCAGGTGCGCCGGCATCCCTCGCGTATTGTGGAACTTGAGAATCTGTCGAACGCAATTGCCGATATGGCCGGCGGACTTGCCGCCTTTCGGAAATACATCCCCGCGGATCTGGTGAAGATGCTGCTGCGCGAAGGTGTGGAACCGCGCCCCGGTGGCTCGGTTCGCACCCTGACGGTGATGTTTGCCGATATTGAGGGATTCACTGGATTGTCCGAGCGGCTCGGCGACAAGATCATCCCGCTGCTGTCGGGCTATCTCGACATCATGTCGCGTCAGGTGAATTCCCACGGCGGCACGATCGACAAATTCATCGGCGACGCGGTCATGGCTTTCTGGGGCGCACCGCTCACCAATGCCGATCACGCCGTCGACGCCTGCCGGGCGGCACTGGCCTGTCAGCGTTTGCTGCCATCCTCCGCGCTGACTGATGACAACGGTCGGCCGCTCAGGGCGCGGATCGGCATCAATTCCGGCGATATGCTGGTCGGCAATATCGGATCGGAATTCAGGCTCAACTACACCGTCATCGGTGATGCCGTGAATGTCGCTAGTCGCCTTGAGGGCGCCAACAAGGAGTACGGCACCGATATCATCATCGGCGAAGAAACGCGCCGTCTGGCAGGTGATCGCATCCAGGTGCGCGAGCTTGATCGGCTTATGGTTTATGGCCGCACCGGCGGACTAGCCATTTATGAATTGCTGGAGGTCGCGGAACCCGGCACTAAGCCGCCCGGCTGGGTCACGCTTTACGAGTCCGGTCTTGCCGCCTATCGCGCCCGCGATTTTGCCGGCGCCGTGATTTTCTTCCAGAAGCTTTTGGCCGAACGGCCGTCCGATCCCCCGGCCCGCATGATGCTCGAACGGTGCAAGCAATTTATCGTGGACCCGCCGGGAAAGGACTGGGAAGCAACGAATGCAATGAAGGTGAAGTAAGTTCGAGCAATACTGTGCCGATGGGTGGCTTTGGCGCGAACCGATCGACACAATTATGCTATGAAATAGGGGTGTCGTCGGCTGCGACAGACCGCAGTTTCGGGAAGGATCTGCTATGAATTCAAAAAAAGCGCTGGCGGCGGCCGTCGCCAGTTCCTTTGCTACCGCGCTAGCCATGATCGCCACGCCGGCATTCTCCGGTCCGAAGCCGCCGCAACCCACCATGGACAAATGCTTCGGGATCGCCTTGAAGGGCAACAATGACTGCGCCGCAGGCCCGGGCACCACGTGTGCAGGCACGGCCGCCGCTGATTATCAGAGCAATGCCTGGAAGTACGTCCCGAAGGGAACGTGCGCGACCGTGATAACCCCTAAGGGCAGAGGCTCACTTGAGCCGAACAAATCTGACCCGTCATAGAGGCCCGGTGTCAGCCGCCTCGAACCTGCCCAGGCACGCCGGCGCCGGCTTCAAGCCTCAGCATTTTTGCGACATCATCGCTGCACCGCAGCCGATCGGCTTCTTCGAGGTCCACGCCGAGAACTATATGGGCGCGGGTGGACCGCCACACGCGCAGCTCGGCGCCTTGCGCCAGCGCTATGCGCTCTCAATCCACGGCGTCGGACTTTCGATTGGGTCGACGCAGCCGCTCGACCGCGATCATCTCGCACGGCTCAAAGTCCTTTGCGATCGCTATCAGCCGGAGAGTTTTTCCGAACACCTCGCCTGGTCGTCGCATGACGGCGTCTACTTCAATGATCTTCTGCCATTGCCCTACACCGCGAACACGTTAGCCCGAGTGGTGGAACACATCGACGAAGTGCAGACGGCGCTGCGATGCATGATGTTGCTCGAAAATCCATCCACCTACGTTCGCCTGGTTGAAAGCACCATGGCGGAGGTCGACTTCCTCGCCGAAGTGTCAAGGCGGACCGGATGTGGCCTGTTGCTCGACGTCAACAATGTGTTCGTTTCGGCCAAGAACAACGATGCCGAGCCGCTGTCGTATCTGGACTCGTTTCCGCTCGATCGGGTGAAAGAAATTCACCTCGGTGGCCATCACGAGGAAATCGACAATACCGGTGCGCCGCTGTTGATCGACGCCCATGGAACACCTGTCGCCGACGCAGTCTGGACACTCTATGCGCATGTCATCACGCGCGCGGGTCCGCGTCCGACTCTGATCGAGTGGGACAACGACGTTCCCGATTGGCCGACACTGCGCGATCAAGCTTTGAAGGCTGAGACCATGTTGACGGCTGCATCGCAGGCGTCGGCGGCGTGACGGCGAACATGCCCGGGTCTCTCGAGGCGTCGGTTGCGTGGGCGTTGCTCGACCCGCTAGAGCCCGTTCCTCATCATATCGCCGACACCGGCGGATCGGGTGCACGGCGCTTTGCCATCCATCGCAACAATGTAGTCGTCGGCCTGATCAGGGCCCTGCAGGCGCGTTTTCCCGTGGTCGAGAAAATCGTCGGGGGCGAGTTCTTTACCGCGATGGCCCGTGTCTTCATTGCAAAAAGCCCGCCGCGAACGCCGATCCTGACGACTTACGGCGATGAGTTTGCCGATTTCATCGCCGCCTTCGAGCCGGCGCGCGAGCTTGGCTATCTCGCAGACGTGGCCCGCCTCGAAGCTGCGCGCACGCGTGCTTACCACGCGGCAGACTCTGCGTCGGTCGACCCGAGCCGTTTTGCCCCGCTCGACCCCAACACCGTCAGTGACATTCGGGTCAGCCTGCACCCCTCCGCTGAACTCGTTTGGTCATCGCATCCGATCGTCACCATCTGGGCGATGAATTCAGGCGAACAGGAGCTTGCGGCCATCGAGGACTGGCGGGCCGAAGATGCACTTGTGGTGCGCCCGCATCTCGATGTCGAAGTGCGCCTGTTGCCATCCGGCGGCGCGACATTCCTGCACGCGCTGGGCTCCGGACACACGATCAGCGAAGCAGCAGAGGCTGCATTTGCCGATCATGCCGAATTTGACCTCAGCCGCGGCTTGGCAGAGCTAATAAGGTCGGGCGTCGTGATTGACATCATCGCGCCGTAGCGCGCGTTGACGCGTAACGGCCTGCCCAACAGTTTATCAAAAAGGCGGACTTCGAGAGGCTCAGCCGCCCCCGATTTCGCGCCGCACCAGCGCCGCGCCCTCGGCCATGGCCTTGATCTTGGCAAACGCGACCGGCCGCGCCAGGTATTTCATGCCGCAGTCCGGCGCCACGACGATGCGCTCGGCGGGCGCGTAAGGAAAGGCACGGCGAATTCGGTCGGCGACAATCTGCGGAGTCTCTACATTCATGTCAGCGAGATCGATGACGCCAAGGATAATGGTCTTCGACGACAACGCCTGCAGCACTTTCAGATCGAGCCCGGGCTGCGCCGCTTCGATCGATATTTGCTGCGCGCTGCAGTTTTCCAGTTCTGCAAGAAATGAATATCCCGAGGGCTTGCCGTGCACCAGCGCGGCATAGCCGAAGCAAAGATGTATGGCGACCGTGCCTGTCACGCGTTGCAGCGCCCGATCGAGAGCCTTGAGACCGTAGCGCCGGCGCGTCGTCCGGATGCTGCTGCATCCACGGCTCGTCGAGCTGCACGATGTCGGCGCCGGCAGCAAACAGATCGGCAATCTCGGCGTTGACGGCGGCGGCATAGTCCATCGCCATCGCTTCGGCGTCGCCGTAAAAGTCGTCCTGCGCCTGCTTGCTCATCGTGAACGGGCCCGGCAGCGTGGCCTTGATCGTGCGGTCGGTGTTGGCGCGCAGTATTTTGAGATCGCGCAACTCGATGGGCCGGGTCCGCCGGATCGGCGCCACCACCCGCGGCACCGCGATCGGCTGACCGGTCCGGTTGACCGTCGTCCCGGGATTGTCGGCGTCGATACCTGAAAGCGCGGTGGCAAACCGGTTTGAATAGCTTTCCCGCCGCTGCTCGCCATCGGTGACGATATCAAGCCCGGCACGCTCCTGATCACGGATTGCCAGGATCGTGGCATCGTCCTGCGCAGCTTCGAGCTTGTCGGGCGCGACTGCCAGAGATCGTCGGCGCGCGCTCGCGGCACCTGCTTGGAGAGCTTGCCGCGGTCGATCAGCCATTCCGGCTGCGGATACGAGCCGACGAGCGAGGTGGGAAGGAGCATTTGATCCTTTCATCCTGCCCGACGCCTCCTGCGCAAACGAGGAGGAAACAACTGAGACTACTTTGCATTCGCGTAGCGGTAAATCAGATCGCCAGTTTTCTGACCGGCCGGACTGAGCCCAGCGACGGAGAAAGTAAACGACGAACAGAGCCTAAGAATTGAGCGGGGCGCGGACTTAACGGCCGCGCCCCCGGAATGATCCGCTGGACCAGCCTCACTTCGCCTTTTCGTACGGATAGATAAGGCTGCCCGTTTTCTGGTCGGCTGGGCTTACCACGGTCTGGTAGCTCATGCCGCGCCAGGTTTCCAGGTTCGCGGCGTCAGTGATGCCGTGATACTGCACCTGCAGCATCCCGGACTTGGTCCACTCGCCGTTCTTTCCGAACCTGATGTCGCCCATGATGGTCTTGAACTCGTGAGTGCGCAGGTAGTCGGCGACCTTGTCGTCCTGCACACTCTTCGCGCCTTCGATCGCTTCACCGATCAACTGGAAGTCGGCATAACCCCAACCACCGAGATAATAGCCGAGCGGATCGACGCCGGCGGCCTTGGCGCGTTCCTGGTATTTGGCAAAGAACGCTTTCGCCGGAGCCATCAATTTGGGCGAAGGCACCCAGGTTTCGTAATTGACGATGCCGTTGAGCTTGGACTTGAGCCGGTCCTTAAACACGGTCGCCTGCAGACCGACCATGGCGCCACCGAACATTTTCGGGCTAAGCCCGAGTTCATTGGCCGACTGGACTAGCCCGACTGAGCTCAGCGGATACGAGCACGCGACGACGAGGTCCGCATTGGCGGCCTGCAGCGCGCGGATGACCGGCGAGAAGTCGGTCGTGCCCGGCGGGAAGGTCTTGTCGTAGACGATCTTGAAGCCATAGGTCTTGGCATTTTCGCGAGCGCCGTCACAGGCGTTACGCGCGAACTCGGCGTCCTCGGAAACCAGCGCCAGCGTTTGCGGCTTGGGTTTCTGCGCCGCCGCCGCCTCGAAAAACCCCTCGGTAAAGGCCTCCCGGGGTTTTGGACCCGTTGGCAACATCGAGAAGTATCGCGGGTAGTGAAACTCGGCGTTTATATCGAGCGCAAAAAAGCCGATGAAAACCTTGTTCTTTTGCATCACAACCGGCATGGCCGGCGCATTCAGATTGGTCCCATAGGGTCCCATCACGATGTCGACTTTGTCGACATCGAGCAGCTTCGTATAAATTCCCGGAACGTTTGCCGGTTTGGATTGATCGTCGTAGTTGACGAGTTCAACCTTGCGGCCGAGCAGTCCGCCCTTGGCGTTGATTTCGTCTCGCCAGATCTGCGCGCCTAGCAGCGCCTGTTTGCCGTTTGGCGCCAGCGGACCCGTGAGCGCCAGACTAAAACCGATTTTGATCGGTTCGCCGCTCTGTGCGGAAGCCGGAACGGACGCTGCGGCAAGTCCGGCGGCAAGCACCGCCGCGCTGATCCCTCCGGCAACACCGCGTCGCGTCACGCGATAATTGCGATAACCCATGGCATTCCTCCTAAGGTAGCTTTTTCACTTTACGAACTCTGGCGGGCTGCCCGTTTTCGGGCTTGGCGCGACAGTGTCGCGAGACAATGCCCTGCTTCCAGGGCCATGAAAAGGGCGCAAACGGGGGAGCGTGGCAATCTGCCCCGGCCCGGCGCGGCGCTGTCGGAAGGCTGCCGCTATGACCGGCAGCGTGCCTGTTTGTTGAACATCGCGATTTGCGATTTCGCTTCGCATCGCAACGAGGTAGACTTGGTGGTTGTGGCGAGACAGGCGCGGGCCTTCGCATCAAACATGCAAGCACTCTCCGTTAACGGGAATCGCTACGAAATCGACGTGGAGCCCGATACGCCGTTACTGTGGGTGCTGCGCGACACCATCGGGCTTACCGGAACCAAGTTTGGCTGTGGCATCGCCCAATGCGGCGCCTGCACCGTGCATATCGACGGCGTCGCCATGCGCTCGTGCCAAATCCAGATCGGCAGTCTCGGCAGCAAACGGGTGACGACGATCGAGGCGCTTGCGCAGAATGGCGAGCTGCACCCGCTGCAAAAGGCCTGGGTCGAACACGACGTGCCACAATGCGGCTACTGTCAAAGCGGTATGCTTATGGCTGCGGCAGCATTGCTCGCGCAAAAGCCCAGGCCGACCGACGCCGACATCGACGCCGCAATCACGAATATCTGCCGCTGCGGAACCTACCAGCGCATCCGTGCCGCGATCCACATGGCGGCCAACCAATCATAGCAAGTCCATGAGGCTTGTAAGCATCGTAACAACCGTCCTGATGCTGATCTGCGCCAGCGTAGTACTGGTACCGGTCACTACACCGGCCGCAGAGCAAGTCGATCTTCTGCTGATACTGGCGGCCGATGTTTCGCGCAGTGTCGATAGCGCAAAATTTCAGCTGCAACGTGAGGGTTATGCCGCCGCGATCTCCGATCCGCGGGTACTCGACGCCATTCGCTCGGGCCGCAATGGCCGCATTGCGCTGACGTTCGTCGAATGGTCGGGCGTTGGTGCGCAACGGGTGGTGATCGATTGGACGACCATCCGCGACGCAGAATCGGCGAAAGGCTTCGGCGATCGCCTGCTGGAGGCGCCGCGCTCATTTGCGGATCGCACGTCGATTTCAGGCGCGATCGAATTCGCGATGGGACAATTCGCTCGCGCGTCTTATGACGCGCCGCGCCGGACTATCGACATCTCGGGCGACGGCACCAACAACGCCGGCCGCGACGTGGTTTCGGTGCGTGATGAAGCGCTTGCACAGGGAGTCACCATCAACGGCCTCGTTATCCTCAGCGATACCCCGCTGGCGTGGAACCCGGACCACACCAATCCACCCGGGGGCCTCGACAACTATTACCGCAACAATGTCGCCGGTGGCCCGGGCGCATTTGTCCAGGTAGCGAAAGATTTCAATTCGTTCGGCCAAGCCATCGTCAAGAAGATGATCGCGGAAGTGGCCCAGGCCCCGCAAATCCCAAGCTTCGCACTTCGGCGCGGTAGCGGCAGCGCAACGGAATAGGACCGGTTGGAGCACAGCCTTCGGGAAGCATTTTCGGGCCGGCTTTGCCGGCGATTTTGCCTTTTTGGGACAAACGTTTGGGCAGCGCCGCGGCCACGAAAGCGACACAGATACCGGGCATGTTTGCAGCTTAGCCGTCAAACCGTATTATTCGACCGACTTAACCGAACCACTCGGAACACACCTCCCGTGACCGCAGCTACTGGCTTGAAGCGCCTTGCGATTGCCGTTGCTGCCGTGATCGCGGTGGGCTTCGTCACGCTGGTTGGGCTGTCGTTTCTCATCCCGGCGTCCTCGGTACGGGATGCGGTCGCGCGGGAGATTCGCGCAGTCACCGGGCTTGACCCTGTGCTCCGAGGCGATGTCTCGATATCGTTGTTCCCCTCCGGCACAGCAAGTTTCCACGATGTCTTGCTCGGCAACGATCGTACCGGCCAGCCGGCTGTCGTCGCCGACGAACTGACTGCGCACCTGCGGTATTTCCCGTTACTCGCCGGCCGGGTCGAAATCGCCGACGTGACGCTTGTACGTCCGACAATCACCGTGACATTTCAGCCTGACGGCGAGTCCAATTTGTCGGGCTTGACCCAATCGCTGGCTCGCGCCCTTGAGCCTAATCCCAGCCGCACATCGTCCTTCTCGGAGATTGGCATCCGAGACGGCGTCGTTGTCGTTCATAGTCTTCACGCTGGGACGCAGACCACCGACCGCCTGGAAAATGTCGAGTTCCAGCTCGCTTGGCCCTCGATTTCGCGCAGTTTCGGCGCCAACGGCCGCTTCGTGTGGCACGACGAACCAATTGAAGCGAGCCTGACGCTGAGCGATTTTCTCGCCGCGCTCAACGGTGATCACTCCGGCGTCAAGCTCCGCCTGAGTGGCGCCTTGATGAAAGCCGCTTTCGACGGTGGAGCGAGCGACCAGCCGACGTTGAAGGTCGATGGTATGCTGAGCGTGGAGTCTCCTTCGTTGCGCGACGCATTGCGTTGGGCCCATACCACCGAGCTTCCGTTCGGCGGCTTCGGACGCTTCGCCTTGCGGGCACAAAGTAGCCTCGCCGGCGGGGTCGCTTCGCTGTCCGGAGTGAACGTCGAGCTTGACGGCAATACCGCTGAAGGCGTGATCACGCTCTCGACCGACCAGCGCACGGTCCAGGGCACGCTTGCGGCTGACGCGCTTGATTTGACGCCATACATATCCGGGATTCACATCCTAGCTGCGAACGAACGCACCTGGGATCGGCTACCCATTGCGCTTGACGGCATGGCCGATCTCGATCTCGACCTTCGACTCTCGGCCGGCACTGTCAAGATCGCGAATGCCCAATTGGGGCGAACGGCGGCCGCTGCCACGATGCGTAACGGCAAGCTCGACGTGGCCATTGGAGAGGCGCAAGCCTTCGGGGGCATCGCCAAGGGTTCGGTCGGGCTTGCAAGCGCCGCAGGCGGCGTTGCGGTGACCTCACACGTTCAGTTCGTCGACGTCGATCTCGAAAGCTGCCTCAGCCAGATATTTGGTATTCGCAAGCTCGAGGGCCGGGGCAACATGGTGCTCAACGTCGAGGGGTCCGGCACATCGGTTTTGGCGGTGACCAATACCCTCCACGGCAGCGCGAGCCTTACCGCGCACGATGGCGCAGTGGCTGGAATCAATGTCGAACAATTGCTGCGCCGGCTTGAGCGCCGGCCACTCTCCGGTAACGGCGATTTCCGCACCGGACGTACGCCGTTCGACAAGTTCGCGCTCGGCCTCAAAATTGAGCAAGGCCAAGTGTCGGTCGACGACATGCATCTGGAGGGGCCGACGGTGCGGCTTGCGGTCAATGGCCAGGTCTCGGTCCCCACTCGCGATCTTGATCTCAAGGGAATAGCCACACTGGTTTCCAGCGCGACTGCCAACCAGTTCGATTTGCCGTTCGTGGTGCAGGGCCAGTGGGACGACCCGATCATGCTCCCGGATGCCCAGAGCCTGATCCGCCGCTCCGGCGCTGCCGCCCCGCTGCTCGAAGCCATCAAGGCCCGGAACGCCGGCGCCGCCGTGCGCTCGGTGATCGACAAGCTCCTGGCGTCCCCCGGCGGCGCGGCGCCGTCGGCGGCAAAAAATCGAGATTAGCCCGAGCCGGGGACTATTTGATCAGATCCTGCCCGCGCCTCTCGCACCAGTGACCTTGGCAAGGACCGAAGCGGCGATCACCGCAATGCCGACCACGGCAACCATGATACTGCAAACGGCATTGATCTCAGGTTTCACGCCCAATCGCACTTCGGAGTAAATGCGGATCGGCAGCGTGGTCGCGCCCGGACCCGTGGTGAAGCTCGCGATCACCAGATCATCGAGCGACAGCGCGAATGCCAGCATCCACGCGGCGGCGATGGCCGGCAGAATCAGCGGTAAAGTCACGGACAGAAAGGTGCGCAAAGGCGTGGCCCCGAGATCCATGGCCGCCTCCTCTAGACTCAGATCGAAATCGACGAGCCGCGACTGCACGATCACGGTGGCAAAACACATCGCCATCGTGGTGTGCGCGATGGCGACGGTCCAAAAGCCGCGGTCGACCGCGATAGCTACAAAAAGCAGCAACAGCGACAAGCCGGTTACCACCTCCGGCATCACCAGCGGTGCGTAGATCATCGCGGCAAACGGAAGCCTGCCGCGGAAGCGGCCGAACCGCACCAGCGCCAGCGCCGCAAGCGTTCCCAACACGGTCGCAACGCTCGCCGATAATAGCGCCAGACGGATGCTGATTAAGGCCGACTCGACCAGCGGCGCATCGTTGAACAGCTCGGCATACCAGTGCGTCGACCAGCCGCCCCAAACCGCCACCAGACGCGAAGCGTTGAAAGAGTAAATCACCAAAACCGCAATCGGCAGATAGAGGAAAGTAATGCCGAGCAGAATGGCTCCGAAGTTGAAGGCGGTAAGTCTGCGCATCGTCACTCCCGCTCCACCGTGCGCATCGCCTGGTTCTGATAGACCACGATCGGCGTCACCAGCAGGCAAACAAGCACGATTGCAACCGCGGAGGCAGTCGGCCAATCTTTGTTGCCGAAGAACTCGATCCAGATGGTCTGACCGATCATCGGCGACTGCGAACCGCCCAGCAGATCGGGAATGACGAACTCGCCGACGATCGGAATGAAACAAAGGAGCACGCCGGCAACGATTCCGGACATCGACAACGGCAGCGTCACCAGCCAGAAAATCTTCCAGCGCGGCGCGCCAAGATCGGCGGCCGCTTCGAGCAGCGTCTCGTCCAGCTTCTCCAGCGTCGCGTAAAGCGGCAAGACCATGAACGGCAGATAGGAATAAACGATGCCGATATAGACAGCGGTGTCGGTCGAGAGCCACACCGGCGGCTCCTTCACAATCGAAAGCGCCATCAGGACTTCATTGAGCGGCCCGTCGCGCTGCAGGATGTTCATCCACGCGTAAATGCGGATCAGCAGCGACGTCCAGAACGGCAGCACGGTCAGAACAACCAGGATCGCTTGCCAGCGCCGCGGTGTCCGCGCGATCGCGTAAGCCATCGGAAAGCCGACCACGAGCAGGATAAGCGTGGAAAGAGCGGCAATCTCCAGACTTTTCACGTAGGACAAAACATAGAGCGGATCGGAGCCGAGCAGGACGTAATTGTCGAACGAAAGCCCGGTGAAAAAGGCGATCAGGCCGTGCCAGCCGGCCGCAACGTCGAGCACCGGAATATAGGGCGGCTGCGCGATCGCCGTCTGCGACAGGCTGATCTTGAGCACGATCAGAAACGGCAAAAGAAAAAACGCGAGCAGCCAAGCGTAGGGAACACCCACGATGAGCTTGCGCCCGGGAGAGACACCCCGCTGTCGGCTCACAGCATTCTCTCCTCCTCACCGCGTCAGCAGCATTGAATTCTCAGGCCGCCACAGCAGCCACACCTCGTCACCAAAAGCCGGCGCGCGCAAGGCGCGGTCGCCTACATTGGCGATCGCCGCCTTCATCAAAGCACCGCTGCGCAGCTGCATCTTGTAGATCGACGTATCGCCGAGATAGCCGATGTCGATAATCGTGCCGGCGACGCAATTGTCGGCGCCCGGCAATGGCGGTTCGCGGATGATGCGGATCTTCTCGGGCCGCACGGCCACCCAAACGGTCGCGCCGGGCACGGCGTCCGCTTTCGCCGCAACACGCAAATACCCCGCCCCCGTCCCCTCGACACTTAAGCGATCAGCCCCGAGGCGGCCTTCAAATACATTGATGTCGCCGATGAAGTCGGCGACCCAGCGCGAGTTTGGCTGTTCATAGATCGCGGCGGGCGGCGCGACCTGCATCAGCCGGCCGCGATCCATCACGGCAATGCGGTCGGCGACCGTCATCGCTTCGCTCTGGTCGTGGGTGACGATGATGAACGTGAGTCCAAGCTTGCGCTGCAGTTCCATTAATTCGAATTGGGTCTCGCCGCGCAATTTCTTGTCCAGCGCCGCCATCGGCTCATCGAGCAATAAAACGCGCGGGCGCTTGACCAGCGAGCGCGCCAGCGCCACGCGCTGGCGCTGGCCGCCGGACAACTCGTGAGGCTTGCGGCCGGCGAAACCTTCGAGCTTGACCAGCGCGAGCATGTCGGCGACGCGACGCGTCATCTCCGCCTTGGGCAAGCCCTCGTGCTTGAGGCCGAAGGTGATGTTGGCCTCAACAGTAAGATGCGGGAACAGCGCGTAGCTCTGGAACATCATATTGACCGGCCGCCGATAAGGCGGCACCGGCGCGAGATCAATTCCGTCGAGCACCATGCGGCCCGCGTTCGGCCGTTCGAAGCCCGCGATCAATCGCAGCAGCGTGGTCTTGCCGCACCCTGACGGGCCGAGCAGAGCAAAGAATTCACCGTCGTAAATATCGAGCGACAGATCGTCGACGACCGCAACACCGCCGAACCGCCTGGTCAGAGCTTCC
Organism: uncultured Alphaproteobacteria bacterium; assembly: GCA_963791955.1. GTDB lineage: Bacteria > Pseudomonadota > Alphaproteobacteria > Rhizobiales > Xanthobacteraceae > BOG-931. The sequence goes on along the minus strand of CAWBUO010000004.1, from coordinate 246,711 downwards.
AAGCGCAGTACGGGACGCAGTTTGGGGTCGGTCCACGGCGCAAAATCCCGTTTCGATGCGACGCTCTGCATGTCGCCAAACAGCCGCAGCGGGCGGGAAACTGCAAGCGCTTTTGTAGGGCTGCTCGGTTTGATCGGGAAATTTCGTCCGCCGCTTCCGACCGTTCGGCGTTCGCTGGCAACGGTCAGTCGGCAACCGGATCGGCGAGCGATGTAAGGAGGTTGGCCTCCTCGCCGGCATCACCGGCAAGCTTGCGTGGCTCAGGGCCGTAATAGTCGCCGAGCTGCACCAAAGGCCGCGGCTGCGTTACAATCGAAACCAACCGGTCGTAGATCGATTTCGCTGAAACCGGCTTGACCAGATATTCGTTGACGCCGAGCTTCACGGCTTCGACCACGCGCCAGCGCTCACCATGCCCGCTGAGCATGATGATCGGCACATCGGGGACCGGAAAGACACCGGGCGAACGCACGATGCGAACGAGTTCGGCGCCGCTGAGCAGCGGCATCTCCCAGTCGAGGATCACGACATCGGGGCCGACGGTCCGAATAGTGTCGAGCGCAGAGATTCCGTCGGACGCCTCGTAGATATCCTTGATGCCGCAATTGACCAGTAGATTACGGACAGTCTTGCGCATGTACTGATTGTCGTCGACGACGAGAATGCAGAGCGCGGCGATAAGGTCCGCGATCTCTTTCTTGGACAGCTTGGAGGACATGGCTTGGACTGCCTTGGCGGTTCAACAGGCGACGAGCCGGCGCCAAAGCGCATCAGATCATGGAGCGTCTTGCGGGTTGGTAAAGGTAGTTTCGCCCGTTGACCCCGCTTTTCGTGTTGACGCGCTGCACTCCTTCCGACGTGGTGAGCAATCCGTTAACGCAGCGCGGCGCGCGCGTCATAAAAGCAGCCGCCTCAGCCATTCGGCGGCACCGAGGTGATCTTGCCTCAATCTGCGGATCGGAGATGATGCCGCTCCGAAACGCCTCAGGGGAGCCGCACTATGGATTTCCGCGATCGTCACATCGTGATTACCGGCGGCGCCGGCGCGCTTGGCACCGCCGTGGTCGAAGCGCTGATCGCGGGCGGAGCCACGTGCCACGTGCCGTGCATGGATGAGGCCGAGGCGCGGCGCTTCCGGCTGCGCGACCACAAGCAGGTCGTGCTGACCGTCACCGGCAGCCTGGCCGAAGAGAAGGCCATCACCCGGCTCTACGATGGCGTGGGGCCGCTGTGGGCTTCGATCCATATCGCCGGCGGCTTTGCCGCGGGATTGCTGCGCGAAGCGACCGTGGCGACGCTGCGGCAACAGATCGACATGAACTTCCTCAGCTGCCTGTTGTGCTGCCGTGCCGCGGTCAACGCTATGGCTGTTTCCCAAGGTGGACGGATCGTCAACGTCGCCGCCCGCCCCGGCCTTGAATGGCGAACCGGCGCCGGAATGGCCGCCTACACCGCAAGCAAAGCAGCGGTCGCGGCTCTGACCGTCGCGCTCGCCGAGGAGGTCGCCAAAGACGGCATTCTGGTAAATGCCATCGCGCCTTCGATCCTGGACACACCGGCCAATCGGGCGGCCATGCCGAAAGCCGATTACAGCCTGTGGCCGAAGCTCGAAGAAGTGGCGGCAACGATTCTGTTTCTCGCCTCCCCGGAAAACCGCGTCACCCGCGGTGGGGTCGTGCCGGTGTACGGCAAATCCTAATAGCCCGGCCACAGACCGGGCGTCGCCAGTTCGAGCACATGCCCGTCTGGATCGCGGAAATAAACGCTCTCGCCGCCGCGCGGCCATTTGGTGCGGCCCTCGATGGCGATATCCGCTTCCGCAAGCCGCGCCTCCCACGCCGCAAGCTCTTCGCCGGCGATCGAGAACGCCATATGCGCCGGCCCGTGACCGTCATGCGGCGGGATCGTGCCGCCGGGCAGATGCACGGTCTCCAACGAACCGCCGCGCAAGAACAGCAGCAGCACGCCGCGGCCGCCGACATCGTAGGCACACAGCCGTTGATCGCGATAAATGCTGTTGAGCCCAAGGATCTGCTCGTAGAACGGACAGGCGCGCTCGAATGTATCGACATAGAGCGAAGTTTCCAGGACGCCGAGCAGGCTGGGCATGGCATCGGACCCATGTTTTCCCTCGCCCGATGCGGGGCGGGAAATCAACCCGAAACCGGAACAATCTCGCGCGCCGGCGAGCGCACCAGCCGCGTCACGCCAGTCGAAGCAACGATCGCGTGCTGCTGCGCATAAGCTTCGTGGTTCTGCTCGATGTAATCGAGATCGTAAAGGTAATTGACCATGAGGCCGAACGATTGCTCGAGCGCCCGCTCGGAGGTATCGGCGATCCAGTTGAGCCGCTGCAGCCGCGCGCCGTTGCCGAGATGAAAGCGCGCCACCGCATCCACCGGCAAACCCCGGCGATTGCGCGCGCGCACGTAATACCAGGCGGCGGCGCGCATGATCGGCTCGCCGATGACTTCGACCAGCTGGTCGTCGAGCCACCAATCGGCCCGGTCAAGCGCGCCAAGCGCTTCACGATCATCCGCGTCGATCGCCAGCGAAGCTTCGTTGGCGCGCTCGCGCTTGAGCCATTCGGCGAAATTCGGCGACGGCGACAGCGTCACGAAGGTCGAGATCCGCGGCCATTCGCGCCGCACTTCTTCCACCACCTGCTTGATGAGGAAGTGGCCGAAAGTAACGCCGGCAAGGCCGCGCTGACAATTGGTGATGGAGTAAAACACCGCCGTCGCCGCGCGCTCCGGATCGACCACCTCGCGCTTGTCCGACAGGATCGGCGCGATGGCGTCGGGTATTTCGCGGGTCAGTGCCACCTCGACAAAGATCAGCGGCTCGTCGACCAGCGCCGGATGAAAAAAGGCGTAGCAGCGCCGGTCCGGCAGATCGATGCGGCGCCTTAATTCTTCCCAGTCCCGAATTTCGTGCACGGCCTCGTAGCGGATGATCTTTTCCAGAATCGAAGCCGACGTCGACCAGTCGATCCGGCGCAGGACCAGAAAGCCGCGGTTGAACCATGATGAGAACAAATGGACGAAATCGTTGTCGATGACTGCAAGATCGTCGCGGTGCTCCGCGGCATCCATCAGCTGTTCGCGCATGCGCACCAGCGCAGCAGTGCCGCCGGGCGCGAGATTAAGCCGGCGAAAAAGTTCGAGCCGGCGCGGCTCGCTGACGCGATGGAGTTCGGCTGCGGCATCGGCGGATGGCGACTGTCGCCAGGCCGCAATCGCCGCGTCGATACGCGGCGTGTCGTAGCCAAAAGTTTGTGCCAAAGCCTCGAAAAACGCGATGCGCGGCCCGGTCGTCAGCGCCGCATAGCCGGAAAGAATTTCGTTGGCCAGCGCCACACCAGAGGCCTCGCCGCGGCCGGAAAGCAGCGCCTCGCACAGCTCGATCAGGCCTTCCAGGCGCCCGCGCGCCGGCTCGCGGCGCTCACGCCGGATCAAGGCGCGGCTGCGGTCGGCAATGCTTTGCAGCATGTCGCTGAAGAAAGAGGCGTTTACCGCAACCATTGACCGATCGACCCATCCGCACCGGCGAGATGAGAGCTAATGATCGCAGCCGGCCATGACAAGTTAGCGAAACGCATAGTTAGCGGAACCATGGCCGGTAGACAAATGCGCGCCGCTTTGTCAGTTAACCGCCGCGGCTCGGTTGCCGCGGCGCGGGAGGAATTGTTCATGTCGGGTCCCTTGGTGCCGGGTCCTTTGGCCGGTCTGCGCGTCCTGGAGCTTGCTCGCATCCTGGCAGGACCTTGGGCCGGGCAAATCCTCGCCGATCTCGGCGCCGACGTGATCAAGGTCGAGCGCAAGGGCGCCGGCGACGACACCCGCTCCTGGGGCCCGCCGTTCGTTCCCGCTGCCGACGGCGGCCATCTCGGCGCCGCCTATTTTCACGGCACCAACCGCGGCAAGCGCTCCATCGAGCTCGACTTCGAGAGCGAGGAAGGCCGGCGGATCGTCAAAAAACTCGCCGCGCGTTCCGACGTGCTGATCGAGAATTTCAAGGTCGGCGGCCTCGCCAAATTCGGCCTCGACTACAACAGCCTGGCGCCGGAAATGCCGCGGCTGATTTATTGCTCGGTGACCGGCTTCGGCCAGGACGGACCTTACGCCAGCCGTCCCGGTTACGATCTGATGGCGCAAGGCATCGGCGGCTTCATGGATCTCACCGGCAATGCCGACGGCGAGCCGTTGCGGGCGGGCGTGCCGGTGTCCGACATTTTCACTGGCGTGTATTCGGCCGTCGGCATTCTCGCGGCGCTGGCGCGGCGGGAGAAAACCGGGCGCGGCGGCTATGTCGATACCGCGCTGGTCGACTCGACCGTCGCCGTCCTTTCCAACCAGGCCCTCAATTATCTGGTGTCCGGCAAGGTGCCGCACCGGATGGGTAACGCACATGCCAACATCACGCCCTATCAGGTGTTTGCGGTCGCCGACGGCCACATCATCATCGCCAGCGGCAATGACGGCCAGTTTGCCAAGCTGTGCGGTGTGCTCGGCGAACCGGACCTTCCCCGGAACCCGGACTACATCGACAACAAAGCCCGCCTCGCCCACCGCGCCGAACTGATCGGCCGGCTCTGCGCGGCCACGGCGCGGATCCCGAGCGCCGAGCTTCTTGAAAAACTCGAAACGGTCGGCGTGCCCGCCGGCCCGATCAACGATCTGGCGCAGGTGTTCTCCGACCCGCAGGTGATTCATCGCGGCATGAAAATCGAGCGGCCGAGCGCGGCCGCCAAGGACGGAAAAATTCCCGGCGTCCGCACCCCGATCGTGCTCGACGGCGCGCCGATGGCGGCGGAACGCCCCTCGCCGCGGCTCGGCGAACACACCGCCGAAATTTTGCGCGAGATCGGCGAGGGGTGATTTCATCCGGCCCCGCGAAGCGGCGAAGGATGGCCGGGCGCATTCCCGGATTCTCGGATCGTGGCCGACACTTTTTCCGCGATCATGATCACGGGCAGGTTCGTGTTGGCGCGCGTGACGCATGGCATGACGGACGCGTCGGCAACGCGCAGACCGTCGACGCCGACGACCCGGCACTCCCTGTCAACGACCACCATCGGATCGTCGACAGCGCCCATGCGGCAGGTGCCGGACGGATGATAGAACGGGATCGCGCCGACGCTGACCCATTCGCGCAGCCGAGCGGCGTCGGCGACGAGCGCGTCGAGATCAGGCCCCGGGCTGACGTGGTTTTTCAGAAGCCATTTGCGCAGCACTGAGGAACTGTCCATCAGCACCAATCCCGCATTGGCCACGACGCCATTCCAGGCCGAGCGGCGATTCAAGGCACGGACGCGCGGCGTATAGCGCGCCGGAAAGATTTCCGCGGCCGCGACGCGGACGTCCGGATGCGCCAACACCTCGCTCGCGAGGCCAACCCCTTGCATCAATCGCGTCAGATCGCGGGGATCGGACAGCAAATTGAATTCGATCTTGGCTTCGGCGCCCGCATCGGCGGAAACGATTTGCAGGCGGCCGCGCGAATAGGGCTTGTAGACGCAGATGATGACGGCGCCGAGCGCGCGGCCGAGCCGGTGCCAGGAAATCCGGTTCGGCACCGCCCAGTACATATCGGACGTGGCGCAGCCCTCGACGCCGGAATCGTAACGCAGCGACAGGATCTGCCCGCGAATGAGCGCATGCCGCTGGCGCGCTCGCGGCTCCAGATAGCAGCCGATGGAGACGCAAGGGTGATCCTGCAGATTCTCGCCGACGCCCGCACGATCGGCGACAACGCCAATCCCGAGCTCCTGCAAAAGCTTTCCCGGGCCAACGCCAGAGCGCTGCAAGATCGCAGGCGAGTGCAACGCACCAGCGGCGAGAATGATTTCAGCGCCGCGAAATTCGACGACGCCGCCGGCTTGCCGGACCCGCACGCCGGTTGCGCGGCGGCCTTCAAACAACACAGCTTCGACAAACGCATCCGGCAGAATCCGCAAATTCGGCCGCCGACGGACTTCCGGCGTCAGATAAGCCATCGCGGCCGAGACGCGATCTGTCGGCGTGCTTGACGTTGGCACCGAGCAAAAGCCGTTTTGCACGTCACCGTTCATGTCGGCGACGTAGTCGAAACCGCGCGCCGCGGCCGCCGCGGCAATGGCGCGAGCAAATCCCGGCCACTCCCGACGCGGCACGCGGCCGACGGTGATCGGACCGTCCTTGCCGTGCAGCGGCCCGTCCATGTCGAGATCGTCTTCGAGCTTGCGGAAATACGGCAGCACGTCCGCCCACGCCCAGCCGCGCGCGCCCGATTGCGCCCATTCGTCGTAGTCGCCCGGCAGGCCGCGCAAGGCGACCATCGCGTTGATGGCGGAGCCGCCGCCCATCACCCGCGCCTGCTCGTAATAGCGCGGCTGCGCGCCCGCCGCCGCGACCCGCGAATAAACCTGCAGATCGGGCCAGAAATAATCCGGCTGATAGTACGAAGAATAATAAGCATCGCGGATGTCCCACGGCTCTTCGCCCGGCGGCATATCGCGGCCGGCCTCGATGAGCAGGACTTGCTTGGCGCCGTCTTCGCTCAGCCGGCTCGCCAGCACGCAGCCCGCCGAGCCCGCGCCAACGATGATAAAGTCGTAGTTCACGCCCGCCCTCCCCGATCGCTTGTATACACCGAAGCCTAGCCCACACTCGCTAACGCGGAACAGCCGTGTCACGCTTGCGCGCATCCTCCTATATCTCGTCGCCACCGGGCTTGACCCGGTGGCCCATGCGGCTGTGCGGCTCCGAAACCTGCTGGCAATCCGAAGAAGTTTCGTTTCCGCATGGATTGCCGGGTCAAGCCCGGCAATGACGAAATGAAAATCGTTCTCGCGATGCCGTCGCACCCGAGTCATGCCGACCACCACGCGCAGGAACGAAATCACAAAATAAAAAAGGGAGGCGAAGCGCCGAAAGGCGCATGCCAGCCATCGCCGTGCCTCACGACACGGCGGCGCGCCGCGAACAATCTGCTTGCGCCGATCAACCGCATCGGGGCGCGCTCGCCTTCCGGCGCTTCGCGGCGGCGCTTGCCCCAGCGAGCGAACGCCAGAACTCAGCCCAGGCCGCGCTTCACGCGAGCGAGAGGATGCAGGCGTTACCCGCACCGTCAATCGCGCTTAAGCGAGGCACCTCGCGCCCCGGTCATAATGCCGGAGGGCAAAGCAGTTTGCATTTGCGCAAACTGCGTACACTTGCTTGCGCTGCCCGGACCGCCCGGGAGCGGGGTCACAAGCCCCGCCCGCAGGAACCGCACTCGCTCCGCGATCAGGTGTGTCTCGAGATCACGTCCCTTTGGCGAGCGAGATGGGGCGCGGTTATTGTCATCGCCGCGGCAAAGTCAAAGGGTTTCGATTTGTGCCGATGAATCAGGAGGTTTCGTCCCACGCATTTTTTCCGCAAGAGCGCGCCACGCGCTTGATTCTTTGACGCCGCCGGCAATTCCACTCCCCACGCGGTAGAGCGAGTAGCCGTAGCCCGCATGAGCGCAGCGATATGCGGGATTTCGTGAATAAGACCCCGGATGTCGCTACGCTCATCCGGGCTACGCGCATAAGGCGGCGTAATCTGCGTCATGCTGTGGTGTGAGCCAACTGGGCCGGCCCGATGACAAGCACCGCAAGCCTCGAAGGATGAGCCCGCGGCGCTCCGGCCGTCGCCCTTCGAGGGCCGCTTCGAGTTGTTCGATCCTTCAAAAAGGCCGAATCGGCGGAGACGTTTACGGTTTCAACTTAGCAGGCTGCTGAAAAACTGTCTCGACAGCAAGGTATGATCGTGATTCCGTCGTTTTGAGGCGACGGAGGCGATTTGCCATGCGCGGCGAGGAACGAGGGTCGGAAGGGCTTTTTTCGTATCTGCGGTTGGAGGATCGGATCGCCAAGGATCATCCGCTGCGGGCGATCCGGGCGCTGGTGAACGAGGCGCTTGCGGGGCTGTCGAAGCGGTTCGACGCGCTTTACTCGCAGATCGGACGGCCGTCGATCCCACCCGAGTATCTGCTGCGGGCGACGCTGTTGCAGGCGTTCTTCACGGTACGCTCGGAACGCCAGTTGATGGAGCAGATCGACTATAATCTTTTGTTTCGCTGGTTCGTCGGACTTTCGATGGACGATGTGGTCTGGGACCCGACGGTGTTCACGAAGAACCGCGACCGGCTGCTTGAGGCGGACGTGGCGCGCGAGTTTCTGGCAAGCCTGTTGGCGCTGCCGAAGGTGATGCAACTGCTGTCGAGCGATCACTTCTCGGTGGACGGAACGCTGCTGGATGCTTGGGCATCGATGAAGAGCTTCCGCCCCAAAGACGGTTCGGGCTCGCCACCCGAAGGCGGGCGCAACGCCGAACGCAACTTCCACAAGGAGACGCGCTCAAACGAGACCCATCGCAGCACCACCGATCCCGATGCCAAGCTCTATCGCAAGGGCGACGGACAGGAGAGCCGATTGTGCTACATGGGCCACGTTCTGATGGAGAACCGCAACGGGCTCGCCGTCACCGGCGATGTCACGCAGGCGACCGGCACCGCGGAACGCGCCACCGCCCTCGACCTGATCGACGGCCGCCGGTCTGGCAACCGGCGGATCACTGTCGGCGGCGACAAGGGCTTCGATGTCGAGAGCTTCGTGCAGGCCTTGCGTGAGCGCAAAGTCACGCCTCACATCGCCATCGACGGCCATCTGACCAAGACCGGAAAGCGGCGCAAGACCGCCATCGATCAACGCACGCTACGCCATCCCGGCTATGCCATCAGTCAGCGTTGCCGCAAACGCATCGAAGAAGTGTTCGGCTGGATCAAGACCACGGGCGGCGTGGCTCAGGTCAAGGTTCGCGGCCTCGACAAAGTGCGGGCCGTCTTCTTGTTCGCTATCATCGCCTACGATCTGGTGCGAATACCCAAGCTGCTGGGCGGCACATGAGCCGCCGCACGGCGACCGCCCGCGCCAGCGCGACTGGCGAACCGTTGCGATCGGCCCCATCAACCGCGAAATCGCCTTCCAATCCGGCACCCAACAAAAGTTCAAATCGTCTCGATGGCGACTTTTTCCGCAGCCTGCTCTAGAGGATTTTTCCATGACCGAAGATTGGAAGCTATTTGTCGCACTAGCGGTAATCGTGGCAGTCGTTTTTTTAATCTCGCGCTATCCGGCCGTGCTGACTGCCTTACTCGGCAGAGCTACCGCGCGGTGCCGCGACGCCAAGATGCTGCGGCGGCTTGATTACAAAAACCTTTCGCAAATTGCTGCCGAGTGGGATGCGTTAGCCCCGCTCCGTTATCAGCAAATCACGAGCGGGATAGACATATCGTACAATCGAGTTATAGCTCCTGCATTACTGCAGCTTTTAAATGGCGACGCTGATCTCTCCAGCACGCTAGACGTTGGTTGCGGAACTGGAATTTTCACTAAGAAGATTTCAGAACTCACAAATGAAATGGTCGGTATCGACCCTAGCAAAAAATCAATTGAAATTGCCAAAAGCCTACGTCTAAACAGAGCGACGTTTGTTCAAACCACGGCTGAAGACTACTCGCGGAAACAGGTATCGGCCTTTACAGCTATAATTGCTAATATGGTCTTTATGGACGTCCTTAAACTCGATGACTTTTTAGCAGCGTGCAAGCGAATGCTTGCTAGTGAGGGGATGCTTGTTTTTTCAATGACCCACCCCTGTTTCTGGCCTGAATATTACGGCTACTCCAATGAAGAATGGTTTGACTATCAGAAGGAAATCATAATTGAGAGTCCTTTTCGCATAAGCGCGGATCGAATTGGATCTTTAGTAAGCACTCACGTTCATCGTCCATTGGCGGCATACTTTAGCGCGTTTAGTCGCCACGGATTCTTTGTTGAGAAAATCGCGGAACCGTCCCCTCCAGATGACGTATCTCAAACATACAAGGCTGGATGGAGATTCCCGCGCTACATGATCGGATCATTGAAACCGCGGCACCCGGTCTAGCTCACTCGGTCTTTTTTAGGACCGTAGAGCGGATTAGCGGAGCGTAATCCGCCGATTTTGTAGTAATCGTGGAAGCCGAGTTACACACCACGGCTCGCGGTCACGCGGCCGGGCGATCGACCGGAACAACGTCTTCGGATAAAGATAGTCGTCGCCTAACTCGTCGATAATCCGCAGCAAGCCGTGCTTCTCGGCATCGGCGTCGCGCAGCATCACGCAGATCTTCCGCTTTTCCAGGGACGCTGCGTAGCCGTCATTATCGATGCATACGACGAGCTGTTTGCAGATGTCTTGGGCTTCATCTCGACTACCTTACACGTCATGCCCCTGCTTGTCGCGGCCCTCCACGTCAGGTCAGGAAGTCGTGGATGTCCGGGACAAGCCCGGCCATGACGAACAATACATTGGGCGGGGCTTTACTTCTCCTTCTCCCCGCGTGCGGGGAGAAGGTTGGGATGAGGGGGCGTCGACGGGCGTTCAGATTGCGACGCTCAGAATCGCGGAGAGGCCCCCTCACCCTCGCTGCGCATAGCCGATGCATAGCATCGGCGTTCTTGCACGACGGACGGCGGCCAACGGACGCCTACGCTCTCCCCGCATGCGGGGAGAGGTGACTCAAAACACCTCGCAGCCTGGCAGCCCGCACGAGATCAGCCGGTCGGACGGGAAGTTGGTAATGATCTGACAGCCGTCTTTGGTGACCACGACTTCTTCCTCGATGCGGGCGGCGCCGGAGCCGTCTTCGGCGCCTTTCCAGGTCTCGAGCGCGAACACCATGCCTTCCTTGAGCGGCGTGTTCTGGCCGGTGTAGCGCTTGGAAATGATCGGCCGCTCCCATAGCGACAGGCCGACGCCGTGGCCGTATTGCAGGAGGAACGCTTCGGCTTCGTCGCGGTAGCCGAATTCCTGCGCGTCGGGCCACACCTGCGCCACCTGGTCGGGCGTAATGCCGGGGCGGATCAGGTCGATCGAGGCGGAAATCCATTTCGAGGCGGTCTCGTAGGCGTCGATCTGATATTTGTTCGGCTCGCCGCAGATGAAGGTGCGGTAGTAACAGGTGCGGTAGCCGTTGAACGAATGCATGATGTCGAGGAACACCATGTCGCCCGGCTGGATGATGCGGTCGGAGAAGGTGTGCGAGTGCGGCCGGCCGCGCTGGCCCGACACCGAGTTGACGCACTCGACCCGCTCGGAGCCCAAGCGGAACAGCCGGTCGTTGGCGATGGCGACCAGTTCGTTCTCGCGGGTGCCGGGGCGGATGGCGCGGGCGATGTCGACGTAAGTGGCGTCGACCATCGAGCAGGCGAGTTTCAGAAGCTCGATCTCGTCGGGCGTTTTGACTTCGCGCGCGTCGAGCATGGCCTGCTGGCCGTCGACCACCTCGATGCCTTCCTTCTCCAGGGCACGGAGCATCGGCAGCTCCATCAAATCGATGCCGATCGGCTCCTTGTCGATGCCGAGCTTCATCAGCACTTTCTTGATCTGCCTGGCGAAGTCGCCCTGGATGTTGAGCTGCAGCGGCAAGCCGCCCTGCATGGTCGAAATCGGGGCAGCGACATTGTCGGCGATCCACGGCGAGGAGATGCGCTTGGCCGGCGGGGCCGGGTCCCACAGCATCGGCTCACCGACCACCGGGCACAGCGCATAGCGCATGAACTTGTCGCGCGCCCATTCGCCGATATGGGTGCCGGTGATGTAGCGGATGTTGTCGAAGTTGAACGCCAGCACGGCGCCCAGGCCGGCGTGGCGGATTGCCGCCTGCGCGCGCTTGACCCGCTCCTTGTGCAGGCGATCGTAATCGATCCCCTTCTCCCAGTCCTTGGCCATGGTGCCCCAGGAGGCGGTCGCCTGCTTGCGGTTATATTTCATGTCGTTTCCTCACTTTTCTCGCGGCAATAGGCACACTGAAACATTCACGGCGCGCCAATCGGCAAACCATTAGCGCATGCGGCAGAGGGCGCAACGGGGATTTTCAAGCGGGCGCGAAAGCTGGTAGGGCTACGCCTGAGTTCAACAGTTTCAACGTTTATGGGCAGGAAACGACAATGACGATTGCGGTAGTCGGCGCCACCGGAAACACCGGCCGGGCGGTGGTCAAAGAACTCCAAGCTTTGGGCCAGAACCCAATCAGTGTCGTGCGCAATGCCGACAAGGCGCGCGAAGTGCTGGGTGCGAACGCCAAGGTCGCGGTCGCCGAATTGACCGACCGGGCGGCGCTGGACAAAGCGCTGGCCGGGGTCGAGAGCGTGTTCGTGGTCACCGGCCACAACCCGGGCATGATCGAGCAGCAGAACAATGTGCTCGACGCCGCGCTGAAAGCCGGCGCCAAATATCTGGTGCGGGTCGCCGGCGGCCGCTCGGTTGCGCTTGCCGACTCGCCGTCAGTGGTCGGCCGCGGCCACTTCGCCATCGAGCAGCGGTTGCGCGACAGCGGCATCAAGTGGGTGATCTTGCGGCCCGGCCTGTTCATGCAGAACCTGATCGGCCAGGCGGCGTCGATCAAGGACGCCGGCAAGATCGTCGGCACCGCGCCGAAGGACATGAAGATCGCCTTCATCGATGTGCGCGACACCGGCGCGGTCGGTGCGCGCATTTTGATCGACCCGGCGCCGCACGCCGGCAAGACCTACGAGTTCACCGGCAAGCTCGTCACTTTCGGCGAGATCGCCGACACCTTCTCGTCGGTGCTGGGCAAGCCGGTGAGCTACGTGCCGGTGACGGTGGAGCAGACCGAGCAGGCGCTAAAAGCCCGCAACCTGCCGGACTGGTTGTTCGCGCACATGCTCTTGATCGCCAAGCTCACGGCGGACGGCGCGTTCTCGACCGAGCACACCAAACCGATCGACGACATCGTGAAGCGGCCGCCGATTACGATCAAAAAGTTCGTCGAGGACTTCAAGGGCGCGTTTGCGTAATTTCGTCATTGCGAGCGGAGCAAAGCAATCCAGTTCCGCGCAAGCCGCTCTGGATTGCTTCGTCGCTTTCGCTCCTCGCAATGACGCGAACTGCTTACCCGCGAGGCAAACGTCATGGCCGAAAATCTTGAAGGCGGCTGCGCCTGCGGAGCGGTCCGCTATCGCCTCACGTCAGCGCCGATGTTCGTGCATTGCTGTCACTGCCGCGACTGCCAGCGGCAAACCGGGAGCGCCTTCGTCCTCAACGCGCTGATCGAGGCCGACCGCGTCGAACTGATTTCGGGCACAGTCGAGGGCACGGCCGTGCCGACCGACAGCGGGCGCCCGCACGTGATCCATCGCTGCCCGTCCTGCAAGGTCGCGGTGTGGAGCAATTACGGCGGCGTGGACGGTTTGCGCTTCGTGCGCATCGGTACGCTCGACAATCCGGGTGCGCTTACGCCGGACGTCCACATCTACGTCCGCTCGAAGCTCCCCTGGATCGCTTTGCCGGAAGGCGTGCCCGCGTTTGAAGCCTACTACGATTCCAAGAAGCTCTGGCCGGCCGAGAGCCTCGAACGCCGCCGCGCGATTTTCAGTTGATCATGGTCGCGAGCGCCGGGTGTGCGCCCTCTCCCGTTCCGGGAGAGGGCAACGCCATAACTTGCGCCGCGTTAGCTGAGCCCGCTGGCGCGGGCCTGATCCTTCGCCATCACCGCCCAGTCGTGCTCGCCTTCACCGTGGGCGACGGCGCCAACCAGGCGGTCGCGCCAGACATTACCGCTGGGAAGCGGCACGCCGACGGCTTCGCCGGCGGCGAGCGCGAGGTTGGCGTCCTTTAATCCGGTCACGGCGCGCTGACCGGCCGGCAGGTATTTCTCATCGGCGATGAACTTGCCGTAGGTCTTGTAGGCCCAGCAGTTGAACAGGCCTTCGGCCAGCACGTTGTAAAACACGTCCGGCGCGACGCCGTATTTGCGCGTCAGCGCAAAGCCTTCGCCGAGCGCTTCGATGGCGCAGCCGAGCACGAAATTGTTGGCGATCTTGATGGCGGCGGCGGTGACCGGCTCGGCGCCGGATTCAATGACGCGCCCGGCCAGCGCATCAAATAGCGGCCGCAGCCGCTTGACGGTTTGCTCCGGCCCGCCGGCCAGCATGCTGGCATTGCCCGCGGCAACGACTTCCGGACGGCCGAGCACCGGCGACGCGATCAAGATCTGACCGGCCTCTTTATGCACGGCAGCAAGCTTCTGAATGCCGGCAACACTGTGCGTTCCAGCGCAAATGTGCACGCCGCCTTTCGGCAATGAGTCCCTGATGCCGCCAGGTTGTTGCACGACGTCGAGAACCGCGGCGTCATCGGTGAGCATGGTGAAAACCGCATCGCCGAAAGTCGCCGCCGCTTTGATCGAGGCCATCGGCTTCCCGCCGTGATCGGTCAGCGGCTTTAGTTTATCCGGCGTGCGGTTGTAGACGCCGACCTCATGGCCGGCGTCGATCAGACGGCGCGCCATGACCTGGCCCATCCGGCCAAGTCCGATAAATCCGACCTTCATGACGTTCTCCGTCAGACCAGTTGGCCGCGCACCCAGTCGAGTTCGCGGTAGATATAGTCGACGATGTCGTTCGACTTGAGGCTGTCGGGCAGCATGTCCCAGGTATAGGTCTCGACTTCCAGATGCCGCGACAGCGGCTTCTGCTTGTGGAAGCGCAACGCGTCCTCGATGGCAAACCGGGTGGTGCGGAACTGCCCGAGATCGTCGAGAAACACCGGGACATGAATGTGGGTGCGCCACTCGCGCGGCCCCGGATTTTTCTCGAACGCCGCGATGGCGTCGTCGACGTTGAGGTAGCGGTTGATCTTGCCGTCCTTCTTTTCCAGCGTCTGGGTCAGATAAATGGTCTTGGCGAAGCGCTTGAGCGTATCCACCACCGGCTGGGTGACTTCGGGCATGTGAAGCGCGGCGGCTTCCTGCAGCTTGAACACCGGCACGCCGGCGTCGACCAGCTTCTGCAGCGACTGCGCAATGTCTTCGTATTCGACCGCCTGATGGCAAATGTCGTAGACGATGCCGAGATGCCGGCGCAGCGCTTCGTTGGCTTCCGCGATCGGCAGTTGCGCGAGCTTGGCGAGCTTTTCGACCGCTGACCCGGCGTAAAGATGGTTGCGGAAATAATCGATGGTCTCGTCGGTGGTTTCGAGAAAGCAGAACGGCTCCGGCTCGAGCGCGAGCCGCACGGTGCGTTCGGTCTTCGCCTCAAGCGCGATCAGATGGGCGACAACGCGCAGCACATTGTTGGTGTAGCTCGCGACCACGTCGGGACCGGTCACACGGCCCTTGAAGCCGAGCGGCGCGGTCTGGATCGAGGGCGCGGTTCCCGGCGGGCAGACATCCGCGAGGATGTTGGCGACATTGATGGTGTACTGCGTACGCTCTTCCGAGCGCCAGTCCGGCTCGTAGACTTCCTCCTTGACCGCGGCGCCCTTGAAGTGGCCGTAGACGAAGGCGTTGGCGGTGTAGATATACATATCGTTATCGCCGAGAAACTTTTTTAGCTTCTCGCGCTCGGCCGGGCTGTTGGCGAGCGTCTCCGCGGTCTTGGCCGCGAGCCGGATGCAGACGCCGAACGATTTGTTGCCGGCGAAGCGCGCCTTCACCTTAGGCAAATAGGTGTTGAGCGAGTTCCACAATTGCGGCCAGTCGTCGGCCGGATGCACCAGCGTCGAATAGGTCAAGTGGCCAAGGCCGTTGCCGAGATCCATTGTTGTTTTTCCTGTGTTTGCTGTCTTTTAGATTCCGTCATCCTGAGGTGGCCGCAAAGCGGCCCTCGAAGGATGCGGCCGAGGCGCCCGGGCCGTCACCCTTCGAGGCTCGCTGCGCTCGCACCTCAGGGTGACGGACATCACGCAACGCTTTCGACTTTGCCCGAAGTCGCCGAGCGGATGATGGTTTCGGTGGCGGCGACGCCGTCGATCACCTGATCGAGCGGGATCGGATAGGCCGGCCCGCCTTGCGCGGCCCTGGCGAAAGCTTCGAGCGCGGCGCGCGAAATGTCGAGGCTCGCCGCCTGCCAGACTTTGGCTTCGCCCTTCACCGGCTGGAATTTGCAGGTGCCGAACAGCCGCATCCGCCGCTCCTCCGACGAGGCGCCGGCGACGTGGGTGAGACCTTCAAGCCGCACCCAGCCCTTGGAGCCGAACACCTGGAAGCTGAAGCCGGGGCCGGTCGTGGTCATGGTGCCGAGATAGCCCGACATGCCTTCCTTCATCCGCACCAGGATCGAGGTGGTGTCGTCGGCTTCGATCGGCGCGGCGCGGCGGAAGCTTTGGGCGAAGGCGTGATCGATCGGTCCGCACAGATCGATCATGCCGTCGATGGCGTGGACGCCCATCGGCATCAGACCGCCGAGCGGCGTTTCGGATTTATCGGCGCGCCAGTGGCCGGGATTGATGAACAGCACGTTGGGAAACGTCATGGTCGCTTCGACGTGCAGAATGGTGCCGAGCTCGCCGCCGCGGATCATTTCGCGCAGCTTGATCATTTCCGGATGAAAACGGCGGTTATAGCCGACCGCCAGCGTGACGCCGGCCTTGCGCACGGCGGCGATGGCGTCTTCGGCCTCGCGCTTGGTCAGCGTGAACGGCTTTTCGCAATAGACGTGCTTGCCCGCGGCCGCCGCCGCCATTACTTGCGTCGCATGCATGGAGTGCGGCGTCGCCAGCACCACGGCGTCGACGCCGGCGTGATGCAGCATGTTGTCATACGCGGCGGTGAGGTGAAGGCCCTTTTGTTTGGCGAAGGCCTCGACCTCCGGCGTCACCGTGCGGGTCGTGGCCGACGTAAAGCGGATGACATCGCTGTTCTCGGCCGCCTCGACCAGCGTCTTGCCCCACCACCCCAGTCCGACGATGCCCGCTTTGATCACCTGCTACTCCCGCAACTATTGACGCGTTCGACTTTGCCGATGTCCTATCGCGGCCACGTCAACATGGCCAGCACCACGCAGCTCAGCATCCAGAACACGCAATACTCAACACCGCCGATCACCCAAATCCATTTTTTGGTCACCTTGTAGGTCGCCGCACCCGCGACCAGGAGGTGCAGGGCGGCGATGGCAGCGACATAAGGCGTGTAGATCGCGAACACCAGCCCGATCGTCAGCAGCGTCTCGACCGTTCCGGCAAAATACATCCAGGTTGCCGGCGGATTGAATTTCGCGGCCTTGAAGAAGTTCAGCGTCGCCGGCTCGGTGAACTTGCCGACGATGTGCGGGATAAAGAACAGTCCGCAGATCAACCGCAGAACGTTGACGCCGTTGGTGAGATCGAAAATGTGCGCCCAGCTTGACATGATGCTTCCCCGTTTCCCCGCTTAAGTTAGCCCGACCGCTTTCAGATTGCCATTTGTTGCAGACGCATGAGCAGGGCGCACGCCCACTCAATCCAGAGGCGATAGCCCACGCCGGGCCGGAATGCTTCGCCCTTCGGCTCGCAACGACGAGCTATAGCACCTCGAACATCTGATAGATCGGGCCCTCCGGCAGCCGGTGGCCGATGCCGATACTGAGGATGTTGTTGAGCCAGCCGTACTTCTCCGAGGCGGTCTCGTACGACGCCGAGATGCGCAGATAATAATCGGTTGCCTTGACCACCTCGCCGCGGGCGATGCGGTCGAGCACGTCCTTCGGGCCGTGGCGGATGCCCGGGTAGCTCATGCTGATGATCGCGTCATCGTCGGTCTTGAGGCAGATGCGCACATTGAGCATGAAAGCGCCATCACCCGGCCGCACCGCCTGCCAGTCACTGCCGCCCGGCAGCAATGTGCCGCGCAGCTTTTCGCCCTCGAACCGGCCGCCGGTAATGACGCCAATGCGCCGGTCAACGCCTGGCGCCTTGCCGATATTGATCGGCGGCGCCACGTCGAGCAGCAGCGTAAACAGCGGCCGCACGCGCAGCTCGGTCATCTCCTTCGGCAAGATTTCGGATAGCGGGCGTGTGGTAGCCACCGGCGAACCTCCCTTTTTTCCGCGCGCCAACTGTTCCGGCGCGGCCGCAGACTAGCGCGTAGTCTCCCAGATCGGCAGCAAAATAACCGACATGGGCTCGCAGTCTATGGCCTCCCAGTCTAGTGTCCGCTCATTGGGTTACCCCGACGTAACGCGGGCCGGCGAGGCGGGGGCACGTCGGACTGTTCCGCTACCGGAAAAGCCCGGTAATCCCGTTACCGCGCGCTTTGGTCGTCGCAGTCCTAAGCGTTATCTGACCCGGCCACGCGTAAAATACAATTCGGTAAAACTGCAGGTCATCGGGTCGTCGTAGTGCGCAAGAAGACGCTCAATAAGCCGCTCGGCGTTTGGTTTCGATCCCGTGATTTGCACGATATGCGGAAAGGCCGCCTGGAACTGCATCTCCCAGTTCAGTCTCCGTTCCGAGTCGATGCTGCCAATCGCGCTGAGGAGTGTGTCGATCTCGACCTCAACATTGACGTCATCAAACCCGAGCGCAATCATGAATGGCGCGACCTTGCGCCCGATGTCGCAGTCGATCACCTGCGAGATTACCTCGTGGATCTCGCGATCAAGGTCAGGCGCAATGGGAAAGTGCTGTATCCCGCACCCGGCATAGTCGCAGGACACGACAAACCCGCCGGGTTTTGTTACCCGCTTTAGTTCTGCAAGTGCTTTTTGCGGCGCTTTCAGCCACTGCAAAAGATACTTGGTCCAAACGACATCAAAACTCGCGTCGGGGAACGGCAGTGCAAATACGTCTGCGCACTGAAAGGTAAGGTTCCGAATATTCTCACTGCGGGCAACAGCCTCGGCAAAGTCCAGGTATTGCTGCCGCAAATCCACACCGACCACTTCGGCCTGCGGGAATGACCGAGCGACCAGCCTCGACATCGATCCGGAGCCGCAGCCCGCGTCAAGCACACGATCGCTGGCCGAGACCGGCAAGTGCCGCAGATGCCCCTGGATATTGGCGAGCCGCGCCTGCAGTTCAAGACGTTCGCACTCCTCGTCACTGTGGATGACGTAGGGTAATGAGTACTCCGACACTTGGTGCATTCCTTTCACAGCTCAACCTTTCATTGTGGCCATCGTACCAAGAAACATGCGCCAGACAAGCCCGGAGGCATCCCTCGCGCGGTTTCATGCGGGTCGCGCGAACGCACTTGGCGAGAACCCGATTTGGCCCACCGTGACGGGGTCCGAACCCCATGGCGGAGGCCAAGTTGACGCTTAAAAATCTCAGACAAAGAGAGAGCAAGGATGCCGGATGGGCCGCGCGCCATCTGGCTAACGTTCTCCCGCAATCGAGAAAGAACAAAAGGATTTAAGGATGAAAACCAGTTAACGCGCACCGGCGTGTTACCGAGGAAAAACTGGCTTACGCGTACCGTTCTGCTGGCGTGAATATTGTTCGGCGTCGCGTCGCGCCATCGCCTTTGAACGCGGAAGCCCGGCGCAGTCGCAGAGTATGATCCCGAAAAGTAAGCGCCGGTTTTCGGAAAGGATCACGCGACCAACTCGGAATCCAGACCACGATCCGGTGCAATCGAATTGGATGGTGGTTTAGGCCGCCGCGGTGTTGCGCGATACGCCCTGTTGCGCGTCGAGAAATTCGGCAATCGCGGCCGTGACGGCTTCAGGTTGTTCCAGCGTCGAGCCGTGACCCGCGTGCGGAATAATGCGGAATTTTGCACCGCTGATTGCCTGCGCGATGCGCTGCGACATTGCCGGCGGCGTGCCTACATCCTCTTCGCCGACCGCCACAAGTGTTGGCGCAGCGATCTTGCCGAGCTCAGGATAAATGCTCTCACGCGCAAGTACGCCATTAACGGCGCGCCAGATCGAACGGCGATTGGCCGAAAGTCGAGCCTGCCATTCCGAA
The DNA here is from genome assembly GCA_963791955.1 of uncultured Alphaproteobacteria bacterium. Classification (GTDB taxonomy): domain Bacteria; phylum Pseudomonadota; class Alphaproteobacteria; order Rhizobiales; family Xanthobacteraceae; genus BOG-931. The sequence goes on along the minus strand of CAWBUO010000004.1, from coordinate 226,969 downwards.
CGCTCGTCGGCGCGCGCCGGATCCGCCAACGCGGTTTTTCCATGCAAAGCCGGCATGATGGCCTTGGCCACAGCCTGCATGCCAAAGAGACGCACGATCACATTCAAAATCTTGTATTTCAGCTTATTCGGTTCCGGATCGGCGGTCGTATCCAGGAGAACGAGCGAACGGACCAGATCGGGCCGCCCAACAGCAAGTCGCATGGCAACGATGCCGCCCAGGCTGAGGCCGCAGAAATGCACCCGGCCAAGACCCAGGGCCTCGATCAGTGCCGCCGCATCATCGGTCAGCGTGGCCATGCTGATGGCGTCGGCCGGGTCATCAGCGCTCCTGCCTTGGCCGCGGTGATCGTAGGCAATACAGCGATAGCGCTGCTTGAGCGCGGCGATCTGCGGCGCGAACAAACTGGAGTTCCACAACAGGCCATGACTGAAGACGATCGGCGTTCCCGTCCCGCCGGTGTCTTCGTAATATAGCGCGGCGCCATTGACGCGGATCATGGGCATGTTCTGAACTCCCGGAACGCGCGATTTTTGTGAAATGAGCTTCTTTGGCGCAATCTCGCCCGGCCGGCTTACGCATCTGTAAAGAGGGGTTGTTTGCTGCGGTTTACGGTCAATACATCATTGAAATCTGGCGACCCGTCCCAGTATTACGATCGAAGGACCTGACAATTTCTTGGTTAACATTCGATTTCGGGAACGCGCCTCATCGCTTGCCATTCGATGAGCAATGGACCGCAGCCATCGACGAAGCTTGTTTTTTCACCGCGTCGGTTGTGCCGGGCGCAGCCGCAGCCCGGCGCATCAACCCATGTCGGTTAATTCCGGCAACGCCGACGCAACCTGATCACGTCCGGATGCCCGGTCACGATCCTTATCTCTTTTTGGCGACCAAACCGGATTCTTTTATGAAAGAGTGGGGATTTAGTTTGCCGCGCGTGCTCCCGGCCTGATTTTCGGTCAATGCAATTCTGACCAGATCGGCCGAATTTTTGGCGGCGAGCTTTGCCATGATTCGCGATCTATGTATTTCAATTGTACGATGGCTTACGCCAAGATCGCGCCCCGCCAGCTTGTTGGTCGAACCTGCCACGAGGCGTGACAGGACGTCCTGCTCCCGTCGCGTTAGTATTGGGCGGCCGGGAAAAAAGTATCGTGCTGTCTTGTCTGCGGCGCATGGTTTGCTTTTGGCGACTATCCCGTCGCGTATGCGCGCGACAATGTCCGGACCTCGGAACGGCTTTTCAAAAAAATCCAGTGCGCCATTCTTGATCGCATCAACCGCCGTGGAAATATCGCCGCGTCCGGAGATGATGAATACGGGAACGTGGCACTCACGAGCCTTCATTTCCTTCAAAACATCAAGACCTGATTTCCCCGGAATGAGGACGTCAAGAAGAACGCAAAGCGGCCATCGCGTTCGCAGCGCCAACAACAGACCCTCACCTTCGGCGAAACTCGTCACATTAAATCCGTGCCGGGAAAGCAACATGGCGAGCAAAGCCCGCACCGCCGGCTCGTCATCGACAACAAAGATCTCGTTAGCCTGGTGATCTGCTCTTGCAATTTCGAACCGGCTGGTCACCCCGGTATGCCCGACATCGGTTGCGACATTCCCGGAAGATGTCATTGATCGCATTTTTGCACCGCTTGTTCTTGAGCGACTGAGCCTTCGCAGCGACGGTCGAATGTTGCAATATGAGAGCTCTCTCCTACAAGGCCAAGATACGCGGCATCACCAAAATCAGGGTCGGGGAATCACCGACTGATTTCCAGCTACGCTCGGTCTTTTGGCGCAAAAGGTCCATAGGCCAATTAGCTAAACACAGGACCGATTCGCCGTGTCATCGCGCGTTCAATTTTGCACACCAATAACTCGGTTTCCACGTGATCCAGGCGGCCTAAGATTGTGCAACGCAGCAAGGCCGGCGAACCCGTGCAGCAGCGGCCAGGTTATGGGCTGCTCGTCAGAACGCTCTTCGACCAAGGCGCCAAAAGTATTTCGGGGTTTGGAAAGCCTCACGCGAACCGTGCAATCACCGCTTCCGGAATCGCCAGCGCGGAAATTTTATCCGGATCGTCCTCGCTACGCACTGCCCAGACCCGCGTCTCGCCGCCGCCGACCACAAGTTCACCGTCGGCGGTGATCCGGTGTTCGACGTGAAAGCTCGAGCGGCGGAATTCGGTCACGCGCGACACAATATCGATCACGTCGCCAAACCGGACCGGCCTGCGGCAATCGACGTTGACTTCGACCAGCGGCAGGATACCAAACGTAGCAGTAAAATCACCTACGGCCACGCCGGTCGCGGCTTCGAACAGGAGCCAGGTGTTGGTATCGAAATACTGAAAAAACCGCGAAACGTGAACCGCGCCGGTCGGATCGCAGTGGCCAAATTCGACTGTGATCTGCCGGCTGAATACGAATGACGTCAAAACTCTCGCCCCCGGTTCGGCTGCAAACGCAACATTCTAGCCGGCGCGAGCGGTGTGTACATTGCCGGCTTCACGCGCTCTCGGCGAGTACGTGATCGATATCGGCAAGCACGCGGTCTTTCTCCGCGGCCGTCATCAGTGAAGCGTGGACGCCATTGCGGACAATTGCCGTGATCTCGGCGCGCGTGAGCGACAGGGCGCCGGCAACGGCCCGGTAATTGTCGTTGACGTAACCGCCGAAATAGGCCGGATCGTCGGAATTGACCGTGGCCACGAGGCCCTTGTCCAGCATCCGTCGCAGCGGGTGATGGGTCATCTCGTCGATCACTCGCAGCCGCAAATTGGACAGCGGACACACGGTCAGCGCCATCTGCTCGCGCGCTAGCCGCCCGACCAAAGCCTCATCGTCGAGCGAGCGATTGCCGTGATCGATCCGGCCGACGCCAAGCAGGTCGAGCGCCTCCCAGACGTAGCTCGGCGGTCCTTCCTCTCCGGCATGTGCGGTCAGAAAGAAACCGGCGTCGCGCGCCCGGCCAAACACATGCTTGAATTCGCCCGGCGGGTGGCCGGCTTCGGATGAATCGAGGCCGACGCCGATGATCTTGTCGCGAAAATTGAGCGCGGTATCGAGCGTCTTTTCGGCATCGGCTTCGTCGAGATGGCGCAGAAAGCACATGATCAGGCTTGCCTGGACACCAAGCTCTCGGCCGGCGTCGGCGATGGCACGGTGTAGCCCGTTCACCACCGTGGCGAACGCAATGCCGCGCGAGGTGTGACCTTGCGGATCGAAGAACATCTCGACGTGCCGCACATTGTCGGCGCGCGCGCGTTGCAGATAGGCGTAGGCGAGGTCGTAAAAATCCTGCTCCGTGATCAAAACGGACATGCCCTGATAGTAGATGTCGAGAAAATCCTGCAGATTGCGGAACCGGTAAGCCTGGCGCAGCGCTTCGACGGATGCGTGGGGCAGGCGGATGCCGTTGCGGCTCGCCAGCGCGAACATCAATTCCGGTTCCAGGCTGCCTTCGATGTGGATGTGCAGTTCGCACTTCGGCAATCGTTGGATCAAATTGTTGGTATCGTGCATCGCTGGGTATTCTCGTCCGTGCCCGCGCCCGACGTTCTATTGCGCCGGAGCTGCAACGGTCTTCGGCCGGCCGGGCCCGGCCGGCACGACGTGGACAACATGATACCCGGCCGACTGCAGCTTGTTGAGCAACGCCGGCAAGGCCTGCACCGTGCGTTCATGGATGTCGTGCAGCAGCAATATTCCCTTTCCCTTGTCATTGAGCCGGTCGAGGCTGTGCCGGATGACTTCGTCCGATGAAATCGGCTTCCAGTCGCCGGCGATCACATCGGCGCTCCAAAGCATGATCCCTAACGAGGCAAGATATTTCTCGATCGCCGCGGAGCGCGCAAAGCCCGGAAGCCGAAAAAACGGCGCGGGTGCTGTGGAACCGCCGAGGGCCTTGGTCACCGAGGCGATGCCGTCCTGTATTTCCTGTTCGCTCCGTTCGAGTGGAAGTTTTGGCATGTTCATCGGATGATCTTCGGTATGGGTGCCGATGGTGTGTCCTTCCAGGTAGGCCCGCCGCACCAGGCCCGGAAAGCTCCTGGCCATGCGGCCGACAATAAAGAAGGTCGCCTTCACGCAATTTGACTTCAGCGTGTCGAGCACGCGCGTGGTGTGTGGCGGCAGCGGACCGTCATCGAAAGTCAGAACGACCTCGTGATCGGCAAGCGGAAGCGTCTGCGGGTATTGCCAGGTTCCGACCAACGGATATTCGGCCGGATCGACCGCCATAACGCGGCTGGTGCCGAGCGCGTTGGGGTGTCCGGGGCAGTCACCGGCGAAACCGTGGGCCGTGCCCAAAAGCACAAATAAAAATGAACAAACAATGATGCGCATTATTGCGCCTCGTGCCGGGCTGGCTGGTGGGCGGTTTCGACCTGCATCGTATAGCCCTCCTTGAGCAACATCTGAAGCCTAGGACCGTGGGGGATGGCACTTCGGATTCGTCGCGCACGCATGCCTCGGCAAGAAGGCATGGTGGCGCAACCTCGGTATACGCAATTATACTGGAAGCTCATGACGGAACCGGCCTGCGGGATGCCAGAGCGCGATGTGATCCGGGCGGCGGAAGCGCTTGTCGACGAGCATCGCACCAGCGTCCGATTTCGGCCTTTCGCCGCCGCGTTCGGAATTAGCGGCGTCGACGACGCCTATGCGGTTCAACGCGAACATGTGCGGTTGCAGATGCTGGCGCACCGGACAAGTGCCGCCGGCTACAAGATCGGGCTTACCACCAAGCGCATGCAGGAGATGTGCGGCATCGACAGTCCCATTGCCGGGGTCGTGCTCAAGGATCGCGTGCATGGGTCTGGCGCCTGTGTCAGTGCTTCGGCTTACGGCAGAATGGGCCTCGAGTTTGAGATTGCCGTGCGCCTCGGGCGCGATCTTGTGCCCGCCGGTCATGTGCTTGGACTTGCCGACGTGGCGAAAGCGGTCGATGCGGTCTGCCCGGCGATTGAAATCATCGATGACCGCCACGCCGACTATCGCAACCTCGACGTGCTTTCGGTGATTGCGGATAATTCCTGGAACGCAGGCATCGTGCTCGGAGACTTCGTGCACCCCTGGCCTGAGCTTGCCTCGGTCGAAGGGATTGTCTCCCTAGACGGCGAGAACACCGATCGCGGATTCGGGCGCGACGTTCTCGGCCACCCGTTCCATCCGGTGGCGTGGCTCGCAAGTCATCTCGCCCGAAGCGGAACGCCGTTGCGCGCCGGAGATATTGTGATGACCGGAAACCTGGTCACCACCAAATTTCCCGAGCCGCCGTGCGCCTATCGTTTCGAGCTGATCGGCCTCGGGTCGGTCGAACTCTCAGTTCAACCGTAACGCGGCGTGACTTTCGCTGACGCGGGCGATAGGCTCTGATCGTCGAGAGAACCGGGGCAGAGATGCCGGCGCACATCGGTATTTTGTACGAACGCGCGCCTGCCGGGCAGGCAGAGTGAGCCGGGCTCCCGCTATCGATCCGGCGGCGGCCAAGCAGGCCATCATCGAGTATTGCTTGCGGAAAGGCGCGCTGGTCGCCGGCATTGCCGATCTCGACGCCGTCGACCGGATCGCTCCCGCCGGACATCGGCCAAAGGACCTGATGCCGCGTGTGAAATCGGTGATCGCAGTGGGCGTCGGCGGCTCGACCGCAGGCGCCTGGCGCGTGCCGGCCAAGGCGTTGAGTTATTTCGGCAGCACCGAGAGCCGCGCCTATAAGATCGTTTACGGGCTCGCCTTTTACATCGAGCAAAAATTCGGCGTACCGGCGATCTATTGTCCGCCCGACATGGATCCCGAGCTGGGCGCGCGCTATCCGCTGCAAAGCCTGAAGCTGCATGCCGAACTTGCCGGTCTCGGCGCGCGGAGCCTTGCCGGCGATATCCTGCTGCATCCCGACTACGGCTACATGTACTATGCGTCGTGCTTTACCGAGCTGGCGCTGCCGCCCGATAAGCCGCTCGCCGAGAATCCGTGCCCGGCGCCGAGCTGCGTCAGCATGTTTCGGCGCGAAGGCCGCACCCCGTGCATGAAATTTTGTCCGGCGCAGTGTTTGTCGGGCGAGATCGACGCCGACGGCAAACAGGCGTCGATGCACTACGACATGGCCGCCTGCGCCGAGCTCACCCAGCAATTCGAGACCGTGCCGCAATTGCTGCGCGACGCCATCGCCACCGATAATCCCGAAGAGCGTGAGGCGTTGCTGCTCGGCGAACGCAACAAGGTGCTGTGGTACCGAATGACGGTCGGCAATGGCGGGCTGTTTGCGCAGTGTTTCGAGTGCATGCGCGTCTGCCCGGTTGCGACCAGCGCGCCGCTTGCGGACCCGCTGAAACGCGGCGCGGCGCATCGCGCCGCTTCGTCGCGAAAGGTGGGCAATGGCGGCGCCAACGCGGCGTGAGCGGCTCGGCGTCACGCACGAGATGATCGAGGCGTTCGGCCCGGTCATTTTTGACCTCAGCACCAATGTTCAGGACCGCCGCGGCGATCCGGTTCGCCTGTTGCAGTTCGACGAGATCGAGCGGCAGCGGCCGGGCACCGGTTTGTCCGATTCCGAGATCGCAGCCCGGCTCGGCCTCGCAACCGAGCAGGTAACTTTCATCCGCGTGCTGCTCGAACAGCGGCGCTTCAAGCCGGAGCGTTATTATCGCCTGTTCCAGCTCGGTGGCGGACGGCGATTCCGCACCGGGCGAGGGATGGAACGCGATCCTTATAACGAGCCGCAATTCAGCGCGGACGCGCTCGCCATTCGCGACGCGTTGCGGTTTCGCCCTGACCACGTCCGTCGCGAACTCGAAAGCGGCCGCTGGAACGCCGACACCGTCGCGAGCCATCTGCAACGCTGGGCGAGGGAGACGCCGGACGCAATCGCCATTGCTGCGCCCGGTCATTCACCGGTCAGCTACCGTGCGGCGCTGGACCGGGCCGAGCGGCTTGCTGCCGCGCTGGCGGGACTTGGCGTGCGCCGCGGCGACGTCGTCACGGTGCAACTGCCGAGCACGCCCGAATTTGCCGTCATCTATTATGCGGTCGCGCGGCTTGGCGGCGTGTTTTCAACCCTGCACACGCCGTACGGCGCCGCTGAGGCCGAGCCGCTGTTGCGTCACTCGCGGGCGCGCGCGGTCTTTTGTGGCCCCGCGACCGACAAATCCGATGCGCCCGCGTTGTTTGCCACACTCGCCGAACGGCTGCCAGATCTCCAGCACATCATCACCGTCGGGCCGCCGCGGCCGGGCGTACTTTCCTTTGAAGTCCTGATCGCCGATGCCGATCCGGCGATGCTGCCGGCGCCGCCGGTCGCAACCGACGCGGCACTGATGTGCTATACTTCCGGAACGTCGGATGCTCCCAAGGCGGTGCCGCACAGTTTTCAATCGCTGCTCGCCAATCCGCGGCAAAGCCTGCCGGTGTTCGATCTGAAACCCGGCGATCGGGTCTTGAGTGTCCCGCCGCTCACCCATGCTTTCGGGCTTTTTATCGCCAACGCGGCGCTGATGTCCGGAGCGACCTTCATGCCGCTTCCGGCGTTTACGCCGCCGGCGCTTGCTGCTGCGCTGGAACAGGATCGGCCGACGCACGCTTTCGTTGCGCCCCCGCACGTCGCGGCGCTGCTCAAAGCCGGGCTGCTGGACGGCCGCGATCTCACGAGCCTGCGGCAGGTCATCGTGTCGGGTTCTTATTGTGCGCCGGAATTAAAGCGCGCCCTCGAGGAGAAGCTGGCTGGCGGCCGCGTGATCGAGCTGTGGGGGATGACGGAAACGTTTGCGGTGCTGCTCGGCGATCCACGCGAGCCGGCAAAGGAGCGCCACGACTGGATTGGCAAGCCCTCGTCCGGCAGCGAGGTCCGCATTGCCGATATCGACGGCAAGACGATGCCTCCCGAAGCTGAGGGCGAACTGCAGGTACGCGGCTGCTCGGTGTTCGCCGGATATTTCGACAACGCCGCGGCCAATGACGGCATCTTCACCGCTGACGGCTGGCTGCGCACCGGCGACCTCGGGGTGATGAGTGCGGCCGGCCATGTACGCATCACCGGGCGGAGCAAGGACCTGATCAATCGCGGCGGCGTCAAGCTCAATCCATCGGACGTCGAAGCATTGATCGATCAGCACGAGGCGGTGCTGCAGAGCGCGATCGTGCCGACGCCCGATCCGATCCTCGGCGAGCGCGCCTGCTGCTGCGTGGTGCTCAAGCCCGGCAAGACCTTAAGCCTTGAAGCGTTGTGCGCATGGCTCGAGGGTCAAGGCGTCGCCAAGTTCAAATGGCCCGAGCGGCTGGTACCGATCGAGGCGATGCCGATGACGCCGACGCGCAAGATCATCAAGGGCGCGCTGGTCAAGATGATCGAACAATGAGAACCGACGAGCGAAGTTTATGAAAGTAGCGACGCTCGGGTGTCTCGGCCTGATTTTGGGAGCAATCGCCGGAGGCGCGATCGGCGTCGGACTTGGCTTTGCCTGGACTGCGCTGTTTCACACCACTTCATTTGAGGGCTATTCCGGCATGCTGATATTTTTCACATTCATGCCGATCGGCATTATTGTGGGCGGGCTGTCGGGTGGTATCGGTCTTGGCCTGGTTGCGGCCCGTGATGATGCGGCTACAAGTCCCAAGCGCTGATCCGCTGTTGAAATCGTGGAAAATCGAGTCAGCGAGACCGTCAGCAGAAGCGACGTGATTACGGTTAAGCACGGGAGGAAGCAATGGCGAACTTTGTCCTGGTGCATGGCGCCTGGATCGGTGGCTGGTGCTGGCGGCAGAATGCGCAGGCGCTGCGCAAAGCGGGGCACGAAGTCTATACGCCGACGCTGACGGGGCTCGGTGAGCGCTCGCATCTGATGAGCCCGAGCATCGATCTCGATACTCATGTCACCGACGTCGTGAACGTGATTGAACGCGAAGAATTGTCAGACGTGGTTCTGGTCGGCCATTCCTATGGCGGCATGGTCATCACCGGCGTCGCCGATCGGATGCCCGAGGGGATCGCATCGTTGGTCTATCTAGACGCGTTTGTCCCGGAGAACGGCCAATCGCTGGTCAGTCTGTTGCCGCCGGGCGGGCCGGTGCCTAAACCTGACGGCTACACCATTCCCTTCTTCGGCGCGGCCATGTTTGGCGCCAAGCCGGAAGTCGCTGCCTATGTGGATGCGCGCACGTCGCCGCATCCGACCGCTTGCTTCGTTCAACCGATCAAGCTTTCCGGCGGCATCGATCGTGTCGAGAAGAAAACCTACATCTACGCTAACGTTCCGGCACCGACGACGTTCACGCCGTTTTATGAGAAGCTCAAAAACGATAAGGGCTGGGTCGTGCATACGCTGCCCTGCACGCATCTCGTTCAGATCGACATGCCCAACGAACTGACCGAACTGCTGCTGCAGGCCGCGTAGCTTGCCCTGGACTTGCGTGCTCGTCGCCGGCGCACGGACGCTGCAGGTCCGGCGGACGAAATGACGGCTTCAGGCTGCCGTTGAGATCTGCCGGGGCCGGGCGTCGCGCGCTATGATCCGGAACGCGCCGACCTGCGCAGTGATGGCCGCAGCTCTAGTCTCCAGCATTTTTGCAGTCGCCGCGCTCTGCTCCAGCAACGCTGAGTTCTGCTGGATGATCTGATCCAGTTGGTTCAGCGCCTTGTTGACTTGCTCGATGCTGCCGGATTGTTCGGCGCCGGAGTTCGCGATTTCAGTCACCATGCCGGCCGCTTCCCTGGACGACCGGACGATCTCGCCGAGCGATTGGCCGGTTTGATTGATGAATTCAACGCCTTCCAGTACCTGGGTGTTGCTCATCATGATGTCTTTGATGTCCTTGGCGGCCTGTGATGACCGCTGGGCAAGGTCGTGTACCTCCGATGCTACGACAGCGAAACCGCGGCCCGCTTCGCCGGCACGCGCTGCCTCCACTGCCGCATTGAGCGCGAGCAGGCTTGTCTGCCGCGCGAGTTCGTCGATTATGCCGATGATATCGGAAGTCCTGCCCGACGACGCCTCGATCTTGCCTACGACCTCGGCCGTTCTAGCAACCACTTGGCCGCTATGCTCGGCGGCTCTCCACGCCTCGCCCGCCGACCGGCTAACCGTCGGCCGCGGTGCGCTGCGTTGACGAGCCAGGAGTTTGCGAAGCCATAGCCAGATCGAGGGCGTTGCGCCATTCAAAGAAGAGGCGGTGACGAGTTGCGTCATGGCGCACTGACAGCCACGCTACGACACCGCGTTACGCATGGCGTTCCTCAGCTCCCGATCGAAGAAGCTAGAAGACCAAAAGATCGTTAACACCCGGTAACAGACGTGCAGTGTCGCGGAATTTAGGTTCGCCGCCGCCGTCGGGCCGTCGCCCTAACGGTTCGGCTCAAGGGCAGGTTCGCCCGCGATGTAGGTTTGACGCACCGCGCGGTCGTCGCCGAGCGTCATCAGCACGAATAATTCCTCTTCGAGGTTGCGCGCCACTTCCATGCGATGGGCCATTGCGGGCGTGGCGCCCGCATCGAGTACGACGAGGTCGGCGAACGCGCCGGGCACGATGGCGCCGATCTCGTTGTCGAGGCCAAGCGCTGCGGCGTTGCGGCGCGTCATCAGATCGAATGCCGCGAGCGCCGGCAGGTTCTGGCCCTGAAGCTGCATCACCTTGTAGGCTTCGGCGGCGGTGCGCAGCATCGAATAGGACGTGCCACCGCCGACGTCGGTCGCGAGCGCGATACGCACGCCGGCGGCGTTGAGGCGTTCATAGTCGAACAGCCCGCTGCCGATGAACAGATTCGAAGTCGGGCAGAACACCGCGACCGATTGGGTATCGCGCAGCAGCGCGACTTCACCGTCCTCGAGATGGATGCAATGACCCATTAGCGAGCGCGGGCTGAGCAGGCCGAAGCGGGCGTACACCGCGGTGTAGCTCGGATCGTTCGGGAACAGCCGCTTGATGGTTGCGATCTCGTTCAGATTTTCATCGAGATGAGTTTGCATCAAGACGGTCGGGAATTCCTGCAGCAAGGCGCCAAGCTCGGCGAGCTGTTCGTCCGTTGAAGTAATGGCAAAGCGCGGCGTCACCGCGTAGCGCTGCCGCCCGGTACCGTGCCAGCGCCGGATCAGATCGCGGCTGTCGGCCATGGCGGTCGCTGCCGGCGCCAGCAGTCCGGGCGGGGCGTTGCGATTCATGACGGAATTGCCGGCAATCATGCCGGCATTCCGTATATGTGCCGCTGCAAACAACGCCTCGGCCGAGGCCGGATGCGCCGTGCAATAGGCGACCGCCGTTGTGGTGCCGTTGCGCGCCAATTCGTCGAGGAAGAATTCGGCGTTGCGGGCGGCATGCATCGGATCGGCGAATTTCTGTTCCTCGACGAAAGTGTATTTCTCCAGCCATTCGAGCAGCTGCGCGCCGTAGGACGCGATCACCTGGGTTTGCGGATAATGGATATGCGGATCGATGAAGCCGGGTAGGATCAGCGCGCCTGCGTGATCTTCCACCGGCGTCCCCGCCGGTAACCGCGCGGTCAATTCGTCCGCCGGCCCGACCGCTTCGATGCGGCCGTCTTTGACCAGGATGATGCCGTCGTCGAGGTAGCGATAGCTTTGTGCGTCACCGGCGCCGCGCGGCGCGCGCAAGAACGTCAAAAGCCGGCCGCGAATGGCACGCGAACTCAACGCCACTACCCCTTCAATTCACTGTCGGTAAAATCTCTGCCTTTGCCCGCGCTTCATTTCGTAGTCGCACCAGCGGCGAGCCACGACGCCAACACGAGGCGCTCGTCCTTGGTCATTTCGGTGATGTTGCCGGGCGGCATGAAGTTCGAGCGCACGGCAACAATGTCGATCAGCGCGGCATGCACTTTGATCTGCTCGTCGGTATCGAGCAGCACGCCCTTCGGCGCTGCCGGGATGCCGTCCCAGACCGGCTCGGCGGCATGGCACATGCTGCAACGGGACATCACGATGTTGGAGACGTCGGCGAATTTCGGCGGCGGCGGCAACGCTCCTGTCGTTACGGTTCGCGGCCCCGCTCCAGACAGCCAGGCGATTGCGATCATGCCGGCTGCGGCCACGGCCCAGGTCCACCACGGACTACCTTTTCCTTCGTGCCGCGAATTAAAGAAGTGCCGGATCACCGGGCCAATGATGAGGACGATGGCGACAATCATCCAGTTGAATCGGGTGGCGAAGAACAACGGATAGTGATTGCTCAGCATCAGAAAGATAACGGGCAGCGTCAGATAATTGTTGTGCACCGAACGCTGTTTGCCAAGCTGGCCCCAGACCGGGTCGGGTTCCTTCCCGGCCAACATCGCGGCAACGGTCTTCTTCTGGTACGGAATGATGATGACGAAGACGTTGGCCACCATGATGGTGCCGATCACGGCGCCGATCTGATTGAAGGCGCCGCGGCCGCTGAACACATGCGTAAACGCGTAAGTCAGCACCACCAGAAAGACATATCCGACCAGGGCCAGCGCCACTTCGTGCTTGGCGAGGGGCGATCGGCAGAGCCCTTCGTAAATGAGCCAGGCGATCACCAGGCTGACAAAGGCAATCCCGGCGGCTTGAGCGACGGTGAGATCGAGCACCGATTTGTCGATCAGGAACAAGTCGGCGCCGAGATAATAAACCAGCACCAGGAGCGCGAAACCCGACAGCCAGGTGGTGTAGGCCTCCCATTTGAACCAGGTGAGGCTGTCCGGCATCTTCGCCGGCGCCACCATGTACTTCATCATGTGATAGAAGCCGCCGCCGTGAACTTGCCACTCGTCACCCTTAACGCCGGGCGGCAACCCGGGGCGTGGCTTGAGGCTGAGGTCCAGATGGATGAAGTAAAATGAGCTGCCGATCCAGGCGATGCCGGCAATAACGTGCAGCCAGCGGAGGACGGCGCTTACGGACTCGGTAAGGACGATCTCCACGGTGTCGGGTTCCCCCCTCCTGCGACCCGGCAAAAGCCACAATGACAGAACCGGCGCAATCAAGGCAAGCTGTCGCGGTGATGCCGCCTTGAGCACGATTATTCCCGATTGCCTCCTTTCACGCCCGCTGATTTTATCGGATGATAGCCAAGGGAAGGGCCTTCGCTACCGCCGATAATGGAACGATCCTTGCAACGGGCCTTTGCAGAAGGCTCTCAAGAAGCTTGAAAAAACGGGTATGCGCAGCGTTTTCCATGCTTGATCCATCGCCACAGGCCGGTCCCGGACGGTCCGAGCCGCTGTTAAGCGCCGTTTCGATCAGCAAACGGTACGGTGACTTTCTCGCCAACGACTGCATCGATCTTGATCTTTACCCGGCTGAGATTCACGCGCTGCTGGGCGAGAATGGCGCGGGCAAGTCCACGCTGGTCAAAGTGATGTACGGCCTGATCCAGCCGAGCGGCGGCGAGTTGCGCTGGATGGGGCAAAAAATAATCCTCACCGGTCCGTCCGAGGCGCGCGCGCTCGGCATCGGCATGGTGTTCCAGCATTTCACGCTGTTTGAGAACCTCACGGTCGCGGAGAACGTGGCACTCGGCCTGCCGCCCACAGAATCGTTTGGCGCAATCTCCCAGCGGCTTGCTGAAACGGCCCGGGTTTACGGTCTGCCGCTCGATCCCAAGCGCGAAGTGTGGCGGCTGTCGGTCGGCGAGCGGCAGCGGATCGAGATCGTGCGCGCGCTGATGCAAAATCCAAAACTGCTGATCCTCGACGAACCGACGTCGGTGCTCACGCCTCAGGAGGCGGACCTGCTCTTCGTGGTGCTCGATCGCCTCAAGAGCGAAGGCCGCGGCATCCTCTACATCAGTCACAAGCTCGAAGAGGTCAAACGGCTTTGCGACACAGCGACGATCCTGCGCGGCGGCAAGAAAGTGGCAACGTGCAACCCGCGCGAGGAAACCGCCGCATCGCTGGCGCGCATGATGGTCGGCGGCGAGATCGGCGAAGTGAAAGCCGCCTCCGACCGCAGCGCAACGATCCCGCGGCTGGTGATCCACAAGCTTTCGCTGGAACCTGACGATCCGCACGGCACGCGGCTTGAAGGGGTGTCGCTCGAGGTGCGCGGCGGCGAGATCGTCGGCATCGCCGGCGTCTCCGGTAACGGTCAGGATGAGCTGTTTGCGGCGCTTTCCGGCGAGCGCCGGGCGCCGCGTGAAGGTGCCATCGTCATCGACGGTGAGGCCGCCGGCTTGCTCGACGTGACCGAGCGCCGGTGCATGGGCGCAGCCTTCGTGCCCGAGGAGCGGCTCGGCCACGGCACCGCGCCGCGCATGAAGCTCTCCGAGAATGCTTTGCTCACCGGCCATGCTGCAAGCGGCATGGTCAAGCGGGGTTTCGTCAACAAGCCGGCAACGCTCGCCGTCGTTGACCGCACCACCAAGACCTTTGACGTGCGCAAAGCCAAGCGCGATCCGGAAGCGGCCAGCCTTTCCGGGGGCAATCTGCAGAAATTCATCGTCGGCCGCGAAATTCTGCGCGAGCCGGGTGTGCTGATCGTCAGTCAGCCGACCTGGGGCGTTGATGCCGGCGCGGCGGCGGTCATTCGTCAGGCGCTGATCGATCTCGCCAGCCGCGGCGCCGCGGTCCTGGTGATCAGCCAGGATCTCGACGAACTGGCCGAGATTGCCGATCGCATCGCGGTAATGTTCCACGGCCGGCTCTCGGTGCCGCTGGAAGCGGCCGAGGCAACGCGCGAAAAACTCGGATTGCTGATGGGTGGCGCGGTTACCGAACAACCGTCCGCCGAACAAAGGGCCAAGCATGCCGTTGGTGCTTGAAAAGCGCGCCGAACGTTCGGCGGTGATCGCGGTCGCTTCGCCGCTGATCGCGATCGCGCTCTCTTTGGTCACGATCGCAATCCTGTTCGCGATCCTGGGCAAGAGCCCGTTGGAGGCGCTCTGGGTATATTTCGTCGAGCCGTTGACCGACGGTTTCTCGCTGCAGGAAATTGCCGTCAAGGCAACACCGTTGGTGATGATCGCGGTAGGCCTTTCGCTCTGCTACATCGCCAACATCTGGAATATTGGCGCCGAAGGTCAGTTCATCGTCGGCGCGGTGTGTGGCAGCTGGCTCGCGGTGCGAACCAATGGCACCGATGTCGGGTTTTGGCTGCTCCCGGTAATGCTTATTCTCGGTGCGCTCGGCGGCGCGCTCTATGCGCTGATCCCGGCGATCTGCCGCGTCTATTTCGGCGCCAGCGAAATCCTCACCAGCCTGATGCTGGTTTATGTCGCCGATTTTGGCATGGATTATCTGGTGCGCGGACCCTGGCGCGATCCGCAAGGCCTGAACTTCCCGACCACCGCAGCTTTCGATCCCGCGGCATCGGTCCCCACATTGTTCGAGGGCGCCGGCCGGCTGCATGCGGGCTCGGGCATCGCTCTCGTCGTCGTTATGCTGGTGACGGTGCTGCTCGGACGCACCATCATGGGGTTTGAAATCCGGCTGGTCGGAGCGGCGCCGAAGGCGGCGCGTTTTTCCGGCTTTAGCGCCAATCGCCTGGTGCTCTTCACCTTCGCGGTTTCCGGTGCGCTCGCGGGACTTGCCGGGATTATCGAGGTGGCGGGACCGATCGGGCATCTCGATCCCGGTGTCTCATCGGGTTACGGCTTCACTGCCATCATCGTCGCCTTCCTCGGGCGGCTTAATCCCGTCGGCATTCTGATCGCCGGCCTGTTCCTCGCGCTGACCTTTATTGGCGGCGAGGGCGCGCAAATTTCGCTGAAAGTGCCGCTCGACCTCACCAAGGTGTTCCAGGGGATCCTGCTGTTTTACGTGCTGGCCTGCGACTCGCTGATCGTCTACCGCGTCCGCTACATCCGCACGCTGCGAAAGCCTGCCCATGCTGCTGCTTGAGGCGATTATCCTCTCGGTCATCTCGGCCGCGACGCCGCTGTTGCTGGCGTCGTCCGGCGAGCTCGTTGTCGAGCGATCGGGCGTGCTCAACCTCGGCATCGAAGGGATGATGATCGTAGGCGCGGCTTGTGGTTTTGCCGGCGCCTACCTGTCGGGGTCGACGGTGGTCGGCGCGTTGTGCGGCATCCTCGCCGGCGCAGTCTTGTCGGCGGTGTTCGGCATCCTGACGCTCGGGCTTGCGGTCAACCAGGTAGCGGCCGGCCTGGCGCTCACCATCCTCGGCGTCGGTCTGTCCGGCTTGATTGGCGCCGGCTTTGTCGGCCAGAAGATCGTCGCCGCACCGCATCTCTACCTGCCGGTTCTGACTGATATGCCATTCATCGGCCGCATCCTGTTCGGCGAGGATTCGTTTATTTACTTCTCGATCGCGCTGATCATCGCCATCTGGCTGTTCCTCTACCGCACCCGCGCCGGCCTGGTGTTGCGCGCCGTCGGCGACAACCACACTTCGGCGCATGCGCTCGGTTATCCGGTGCTCAGGATCCGCATGCTGGCAGTGCTGTTTGGCGGCGGCTGCGCGGGTCTCGCCGGTGCATATTTACCGCTCGCCTATACTCCGTTCTTCATCCCGGGGATGACCGCGGGACGCGGATGGATCGCGCTTGCACTGGTCGTTTTCGCTTCCTGGCGGCCGGGACGGCTGGTCGTCGGCGCCTATCTGTTTGGAGCGGTGTCCATCATTCAGCTCCACGCGCAGGCGCTCGGGATTGGCATCCCGTCGCAACTGATGTCGTCACTACCCTATCTTGCCACGGTCGTGGTTCTCGTGTTGATTTCTCGGACGCGTGGCACTGCCGGGTCCGCCGCGCCGGCGTCGCTGGGTATCGTGTTTGTGCCTGATCGGTGAATGTCCTGCGGGGGCGTTGGGCGCTTCGCACGTAGGGGGACTGCAAAAATGAGCGGAAATGAAAAACGCCCGTCTTTCCAACCCGGAGTGAAGTCATGAGGAAATGGAACATTATCGCGATGGCGGCGGTCTTTACGATCGCCGTTGGAACGTTCGGGGCGAGCTTCGCCGCTGAAAAGCTGAAAATCGGATTCATCTATGTTGGGCCGGTCGGCGACCTCGGCTGGAGCTACCAGCATGACGTCGGCCGCAAGGCCATGGAAAAGGCGCTGGCCGGCAAGGTCGAGACGACGTTCCTTGAGAACGTCCCCGAGGGTGCCGACGCCGAACGCTCGATCGAGCAACTCGCTCGTACCGGCCACAAGCTCATCTTCACGACGTCGTTCGGCTTCATGGACGCGACGCTGAAGGTGGCGAAGAAATATCCGAACGTGTTCTTCGAACACGCCACCGGCTTCAAGCGCGCCAAGAACGTGAGCACCTATGCGGCGCGCTTCTATGAAGGCCGCTATATCCAGGGCCAGATCGCCGCCAAGATGTCGAAGAGCGGAATCATCGGCTATATCGTTTCGTTCCCGATCCCCGAAGTCATCTCCAACATCAACGCTACGATGCTGGGGGCCCAGTCGATCAATCCGAACATCAAGGTGAAGATCGTCTGGGTGAACTCCTGGTTCGATCCGGGCAAGGACGCTGACGCCGCCAAGGCGCTGATCGACCAGGGCGCCGATATCCTGACCCAGCACACCGACTCGCCGGCGGCGACGCAAGTCGCGGAGCAGCGCGGCATCCACTCGTTCGGTGAATCGTCAGACATGATCAAGTTCGGGCCGCACGCTCAGCTCACGGCGGACACCGACTATTGGGGCGGCTACTACACCAAGCGCGCCCAGGCCGTGTTGGACGGCAAGTGGAAGTCGGAAGACACTTGGGGCGGCCTGGATTCAGGCATGGTGGTGATGGCGCCCTATACCAATATGCCGGATGACGTGAAGAAGATGGCGATGGCCACCGAAGAAGCCATCAAGTCGGGCAAGCTCCACCCGTTCAAATGCCCGATCACCGATCAGGACGGCAAGACAGTGGAATGCAAGGGCGGCGATCATCTCGACGCCGGTCAGATCCTGAGCATGAACTTCTACGTCAAAGGGATCGACGACAAGATCCCGGGGAAGTGATTCTCTGATTTCAAGGGTTTGAGAACATCATGGCCGGGCTCGTCCCGGCCATGTCCGTTCTGATTCGTGCCGTTCTCAGACTCGGTAACATTGTTGCCTGGAGTGCCGGTTCAAGATCTGCGTCGGAGATTTCACGGCGGCTCTATTCGGAGCCCTTGTAGTTCCGTCCGTATCGGCGTGCGTTGCTGGCGACGGCACCGAGCACAGCCAGGCCCGCAGCGGTTTCCAGGCATAAGATCGTGGCGCGCGCTCCTCCCAGCCCGAAGATCAATGCAGCCAAGGCTGAACCCAAAGACATGCCGACGTAGCGAGACACAGCACTCATGCCGCTTGCGGCGCCGTTACGCTCCACCGGACCTGCCGTCATCATGGCAACGTTGTTTGGAGTCTGGAACAGGCCAAAACCGATGCCGCAAACTGCCAGACGCCAGACGATGTCCAAGTTCGCGGGAGCGGCCGGCAACACGGCCATCAGAAGCAGGCCGGCCGCCAGTACAACCAGGCCGATGCTGCTGGTCACGGAAGCGGGATAGCGGATCGTCAGGCGTCCGGCGATCGGAGCTGCCACCGCGGTCAGGAACGGCCACGGCGTTACGAGGAGACCGGTTTGGACCGGTGTCAGATGCAACACCGTCTCGAAGAAAAACGGTAACGAAACGTAGGCCAGCATCTGTACCGCGTAGGAGCAGATCGACGCGCCCATGGAAAGGGCGAAGCCGGGCATCCGGAGCAGGTCTAGCGGCAGCAACGGCGTGCGTTGCCGGAGCTGTTGCATGACGAGTACGGCGAAGCAGACCAGTCCGGCCATCATCTCCGCTGCGGCAACGCCGGGACTTCCAACACCCAGCGTGGCTACGCCGACGATAAACAAGCCGAACGCCAGCGCATTGAGCAGGGCCCCGGTCCAGTCGAACGGCCGGGCAACACCGACGTGGGACGGTGCTACCGCCAGGAACACCAGCACGGCGAGAACACCGAAGGGCACGTTCACCAAAAACAACCACGGCCAATTCCCGACCGCCAGGATCATTGCCGCAATGGTCGGTCCGAGCGCTCCGGGAATCGCTACCGCGACGGCGAGCAATGCAAAGCCGCGGCCCAGGAGGTGCGGCGGATAAATCTGACGTACCAACGCCACGGTCGCCACGGAGATACCGGCGCCGCCCACGCCCTGCAGAATGCGGGCGCCGACCAGCACGGCCAATGTCGGGGACAATGCACAGCCTAACGAGGCCAGGGTAAAGATCGCCAGGCCCGCCGCGTAGGCGCGTTTTAGGCCCAGTGATTCACTCAGCGCCGCCACCGGCAGCAGACAGACCAAGACGGCGACTTGGTAACCATTCACCACCCAAACGGCCGCTGCGTCGCTGCTGCCAAATGTATGCGCGATGCTGGGCAGAGCGATGTTCGCAATGGCGCTGCTGAGCGCGCTCAGCGCCAGGCTCAACAAAACGCTGAGCATCGCCCAACGGCGCTCCGGCGCGGGCAGACCGGTTGCCGGACTCATCGGGATTTGATCTGCGACCGAATGATTCATCTCAAAAACGAAAGTGCACGACCTGATCGCATGCACGCGATGGTCATTGGATATCTGGGGAAGGTCAATCGGATTGGCAGGATCAATTTGCCGAAATGCCGGCGAATTTCACCACCTTGGCCCATTTCTCGGTTTCGTCGGCAATGAGCGCGCCGAACGCGGCGGGCGAAAGGGCGAGCACGGTGCCGCCGAGTTGGGCGAGCCGCGCCTCGGTATTTGGATCTGCGAGCACGGCGTCGGTTTCCCGGTTTAGCTTCTCGACAATTTCCGGCGGAGTTCCTCGCGGCGCAACCAGGCCAAACCAGCCGCTCACTTCGTAGCCTGGCACCGTATCGGCTACCGTCGGCACATCGGGCAATGCGGCCAGCCGCGTAGGGGTGGTCACGGCCAACGCTCGCAACTTGCCAGCCGTGACGTACCCGATCGATGACGGGATGGAATCGAACATCACCTGTGTGCGGCCGGCCATCAAATCCGTCAGTGCCGGGGCCGAACCCCGATAGGGGACGTGCAACATATCGACGCCAGTCATCAACTTGAACAGTTCGGCAGACATGTGCATCCCGGTGCCGGTTCCGGCCGACGCAAAGCTGACTATTCCGGCATTGCTTTTCGCGTAAGCAATGAACTCGGCGACGGTTCGGGCCGGCACATCCGGATTAACCTCCATGACGTAGGGAACGCGAACGATGCCGGCGACCGCCACGACATCGCGGACAAAATCGAACGGCAGCTTGTCGTATAGCGTGGCATTAACGGCGTTCGATATGTTGGCCATGAACAGCGTGTAGCCATCCGGAGCCGCGCGCACCAAGAGCTCCGCGCCGATGTTGCTGGCAGCACCGGGCCGGTTCTCGACGATAACCGATTGACCAAGTCTTTCTGATAGCCACTGCGCAATCAGGCGGCCCATAATATCAGTCGGGCTGCCCGGAACGAAGCCAACGATCAACCGGATCGGCCGTGCCGGATAAATCTCCGCACTTGCGATACGCGACGCGGCCGGTAGCACGGCGGCACCAGCGCCAAAATAGACAAAATCGCGACGACTAAATTTTACCATCGGCTCCATTGCGGCCTCGAAACTAAATGGTGTTCACGTCGATGGATCGGCAACGTTATATATGCGGCGCGCTTTGTGAGTGACACGACGGCCTGGTCGACGCCGGCCAAGCATGAACTTGTTCGTCAGAGGGATCGACGACAAGATTTCGGGGCAGTGTCCGGCGCGATGCAAGGGCGCAGCTAGACGACAACCGGAGGGTCGGCCTCGCGGCCGAGCTTTTGGCGGAGTTGTCCTTTCGCAACGCCAAACGCACCGCGCGCTACAGCGGCTGGCCAGCTTCTGCCGGTCTCTTTCCGGATTACAGCGCGAGCCTTACCCGCGAGGAAGGCGGGGGTCAGGATATTTGCATCGTTGAAATTCTCGATGAAGGCATCCGCGATGCGTTGCTGACCGGTCGAGCCCCTGGCGCGGCCGTCGCTGCCATATTGCGCCATAAGGAGCTGCTTGCCGGCGCTGGTGATCGGCTCGAGCAGAATGTTGTTGAACGTGTATGTCACATTGCCGTAACGGCCGTAGAACCGCTCGAAGGTCTCGGTCATCCACGGCGCGTCGAATGGTTGATCCTTGCGGGCGATGATCGACTCCACAAGATTACGCGCCATCTTGTTGCCGTTGTTGGCGCCTTGACCGCCAACCGCGTCTAGCGCCATGGACGTGTCGCCGAGCGGCGTGACAATACGTCCTGACGGCAGCCGGCCTACCGGCTTGCGCACGGTTGGCGTGACGCGGCCGACCAGCCAGCCGTTCGGATCGGCCAATTCCATATTCTTCGCCCAGTCGTAATCCCACGGAATGATTTCTTTGATGATTTGCTTGTAGATCTCGACTGCCCGCTCGCCGCTCTTGCAGTCGCCAAAACGGTCGAACGGACTGCCCGGCTTGGCCTCTATGATCATGTTCCACGTCGGCCCGTGGTCCTTATGAAAGTACGGCACGTAGAAGGCCTCGCCGAAGGGGGCAAAGAATTCGAACTTCACCGGCAAAAAGGGCACGCCAGCAAATCCCATCTTGCTGCCCTTAACAATGATCATCGCCAGATTGCGTTGTGGTTTGTCGTAAACGCTGCGCTCTGCATCGCGCTCGAACAGGTCGGCGAGGTCGGCGCGTCCTGCAGCGACGATCGTCAAATCGTGCGCGGCGGCGATCTCATCGAGCCGCGCCACGGTGACGTTCTCGATCTCGATGTTGCCGCCCTTGGCGGCAAAATCGTTCATCCAGCGATGGCTTTGCAGCCGCAGATCAACGGCAACGAAATAATTTTTGAGGCGGCCGGCCAAAGTCAGCAACCGGTTATCTTTGGCCGGGCAAAACGTCAGATGCACGCCCTCGCCCTTGGGTGCGTCCTTCTCCCAATGGTTGAGGCCGAGTTCGCGCTCGTATTCGAGCGAAACATGGAAACGCGCCGCGGTTCCCGTCGGGCGGCTTTCGTTGAGCCATTGCTCCGCAGTCCGGTCGGAATAAAGCGTCACGCGGTAACCGGCGCCGAGCAGGCCGTGAGCCGCGAGCAAGCCAGCCTGGCCCGAGCCGATGATGGCGATGCTGCGCATTGTTCCCCCCGCAAAATTGCTCCCGCTACGGTCGGTAGATTTTAACCGGAGCCGATGCTTCGAATGCCTGCGTCACGTATTCGACAAGTTCGAGCTGGTTGCCCCAGGGATCGAGCACGTAGTTGACGCGCGTTGTCGCGCACGGGCCATGATCAAGGACGATCGGGCCATCCATGACTTTGCAGCCGCGATCCGCCAGATAATGCTTGGCAGCCTCGATGTTTTCGACCTTGAACGCGATGTGGTGGCCGCCGCAATCGCAGTTGCGCGGCGGCCGATCGTTTCGATTGCCCGGGCGATCGTATTGAAACAGCTCAAGCATCAAGTTGGGACCGATGCTCAGCATGGCGATGGTGAGGCGCGCTCCGGCGACGTTGATGTGCGCTTCGGTCCAGTCGCGGCCGTCCGCCATACGCGGCAACTCTGCCGCATCGAACGGTCCGATCCGGTAGAGTTCATGCCCGCCGATCACGTCACGATAAAATCGTGAGGCCGCATCGAGGTCCGGTACCGTGAGCCCAACGTGGTCGACATGGGACAACCCGGGCAATCCTTTGCTCATCGGCGTCTCCAGAATAAAAGGCCGCGACTGATGTCAGCGTGCCGCGTAGCTGTCGAGCTCCGCGAGGTAGCGATCCTTGGCCGCGCGCGGCAGCCAGGTGCTCTCGAAGGCGTTGCGCGTCAGCTGCACCAGGTCCTTGGGGGCGAGATCGGCCTCCTCCTGGGTGCAGACGAAATTCTCGTTCATATAGCCGCGGAAATACGCCGGATCGTCGGAATGCACCGTGGCGCG
The DNA here is from genome assembly GCA_963791955.1 of uncultured Alphaproteobacteria bacterium. Taxonomy (GTDB): domain Bacteria; phylum Pseudomonadota; class Alphaproteobacteria; order Rhizobiales; family Xanthobacteraceae; genus BOG-931. The sequence continues at coordinate 204,136 of CAWBUO010000004.1, read as the reverse complement.
GATGCCGAGATCGAGCATCCGCTTGATTTCCTTGGCTTTGTTGCCGTTGGTAACGAAGGCGTTCGAGACCGGGCAGATCGTCAGCGCGATCTGCCGGCGCGCCACCTCGTCGATCAACGAATTGGAATCCAGCACGTTGACGCCGTGATCGATGCGATTGACGCCGATCTCCTCCAGCACCTGCCGGATGTGCTCGGTCGAGTTCTGCTGATCGACGTCGCAATGCATGGTCAGGAAATAGCCTTCGCGGCGGGCGCGCGCGAAAACCTCCTTGAACTTGACAGGCGGATTGTTCTTCTCGTCGGAATCGAGGCCAACGCCAATGATCCATTCGCGATACGGCAGCGACTGCACCAGCGTCGTCATGGCGAATTCGGCGCTCCAGTCACGCAAAAAACACATGATCAGCTGGCTCTTGATGCCGAGGATGCGCTCGGCATCAAGCTGTGCCCGCCGGATGCCGCGGATTACGACGTCAAACGGAACGCCGCGGCCGGTATGCGGTTGCGGATCGAAGAACATCTCAGCGTAGCGCACATTCTGCGCATGCGCCTTGGCAAGATAGGCGAACGTCAGGTCGTAGAAATCCGGCTCGTGGACCAGCACCCGCATGCCTTCGTAATAAATTTTCAGAAACGAAGGCAAATCGTTGAAATTGTAGGCCGCCCGCATTGCGGCGACGTCCTTGTACGGCAGCGTCATGCCGTTTCGTTTCGCCAGCTCGAATTTCATTTCCGGTTCGAGCGTGCCTTCAAGATGGACGTGCAGCTCGCATTTCGGCATGCCTGCGATGAACTCGCGCAAATCGCTCACGGTTGTCTCCTGTTAGCTCGCCCCAATGGCTGCAAATCCGGCGCCGCTAAGTTAACTGAAATTGGGAACCCGAGTTGATCTAAAGCGTTTCCGGCATCGGCGTCGCCCTGCCGTCGGCCAGCGCGAATTGCGGGATGTGCCCCAGGCCCTGGACCAGGCTTGCATCGGTGCCGAGCGTCTTTTCCCAATCGTGACCTTCGGTCAGGATGACTCCGGCGCCGACGATGTTGGCGCCCGCCGAGCGTACGAGCTTCAGCGTCGCGCCGAGACTTGAGCCGGTCGCCACCACATCGTCGACCACGACCACGCGGCGTTGCGCGAGCAGCGGCACCGAACGGCGGTCGAGCATCAACCGCTGCTTGCTGGACGTTGTCACCGACTGCACTTCCTGCACCAAGGCATCTGCCAAGTGAATCTTCGGCGACTTCTGGGCGATGACATAGTGGTCAAGGCCGAGTGCGCGCGAGACTTCGATAACGACCGGAATACCGAGCGTCGCGGCGCCAACGACGATGTCCGGCTTCAGCGGGCCGAGCTTCCTGGCCAGCGCATTGCCGATGCGCTCGCCGAATTGCACGCCCATGTCGATCACCATCAGGAGCGAAATCGCGAGCTTGTCGTTGATCGGCACGATGGGCAGTGTCACCGGCTCGCCGGCGATATCGACGGTAAAGGTCTGCATGGATCAGTCGCTCTCCAAATGCGCGGGCTCAACAGCGTACCGCGTCTGCTTTGCATCAACCGCCTCGCAGTTTGCGTGCCGCCACCGAATGGCGCCGGATCAAATCGGCGAGGTCTAGTCCCGGAATTTGGCCATGCTCGACGATCCAGCGTCCGCCGACCATGACGCGGTCGGCGCGATGCGCGCCGCAAAGGACGAGCGCCGCGAGCGGATCGCCGCTGCCGGAAAAGCGCAGTTCGTCGAGTTTGAACAGCGCCAGATCGGCCATCTTGCCGACTGCAATCTCGCCGATGTCGGTGCGGCCGGCGCAGGCCGCAGAGCCTTTGGTGGCCCAGCGCAGCGCGTCCTTGTGGCTGACTTTATTCACGCCATAGCGACTCCGCTGCAGCAGGAACGCGGCGCGCACCTCCTGCATCAGATTAGAGGAATCGTTCGACGCCGAGCCATCGACGCCGAGACCGACGCGCATGCCGGCTTCTTCCATGGCGCAGACCGGACAGGTGCCCGAGGCCAGCGTCTGATTGCTGCAGGCGCAATGCGCTACGGCCGTGCCGGCGCGCGCCAGCCGTTTGATCTCACCGTCGTTGAAATGAACCCCGTGCGCGAGCCAGGTGCGCTCGTTGAGCCAGCCGCATTCTTCCAGATAATCCAGCGGCCGGCATTTGTAGAGATCGAGGCAAAAGCTGTTCTCATCCTCGGTTTCGGAGAGATGGGTGTGCAGGCGCACATCGAGCCGCGTCGCCAGGCCCGCGGTCGCGCGCATCAGCGAGGTGGTGACCGAAAACGGCGAGCAGGGCGCGAGCGCAATCTGCACCATCGCGCCTTCGCCGGCCTGGTGATAGCGCGCCACCACGCGCTCGCTATCGGCGAGGATGGTGTCTTCGTCCTGTACCACAGAGTCCGGCGGCAGCCCGCCGTCGCGTTGCGACAAGTTCATCGAGCCGCGCGTCAACAAAACGCGCACCCCCAGCCGCCGCGCCGCGGCGACTTCGAGGTCGATGCCGTCTTCGGTGCCGGCAGGAAAAACATAATGATGGTCGGTCGTCGTGGTGCAGCCGGAGAGCATCAGTTCGGCCATCGCCAGCGTCATGGCGAGGTCGAGAGCTTCCGGCGTCAGCCGCGCCCAGATCGGATAAAACGCGTGCAGCCAGGGAAACAATTCGCGGTCCAGCGCCGCCGGCACGGCGCGGGTCAAAGTTTGATAAAAATGATGATGGGTGTTGACCAGGCCCGGCAGCACCACATGCTCGCCGGCGTCGAATGCTCTGACGTCGGCCGTGGTGGGGTTGTTTCCGGCGGGCACCAGCTCAGCGATACGGCCGCCTTGGACCACGATGCCACGCTCGGCGCCGTCGGCGAAGATCGCAAGCGGGTCTTTGATCCAGAGTGCCGGTTTTTCATGAAAAGTCATCCAGCGCGTTCTTTCCCGTTAAGGGCTTGCTGCAACAACTGGCGAGGGAAAAGTACCTCAACCGGCCCATCGAAGAGCCCGACCGTCAATGGCAAGACTTTTATACGTAATCTGCAAATTGCGTATAATAGGTCATCCAAGCATCTGCGAAATAATGAGAACTACCGAAGACGCGGATAACGAATTCGGTCTTTTACCTAATCGTAGCAGCGCTGATCGGCGGTGAACCGACGCCGCTGGCGCGGTGGATTTGGCGTGCGACATTGAGGATCAGCGGTTCTTCGAAACGCGGCGCCACAATTTGCATGCCGACCGGCAATTTCGCCTTCGACAGGCCTGCTGGTGCGGTCGCCGCCGGCAGGCTCATGAGTGTGATCAGATAAGCGACCGCGATCCAGTCGATGTAATTGTCGAATTTTCGGCCGTTGATCTGGTCGGGGAAGTTCAATTCGATCGGGTAGGGCGGCACCGGAGCGGCGGGCGTCAGCAGCACGTCGAACCGTTCGAACAATTCGCGGAAACGCTGGAATAGTTGCGCGCGCGTCAACTCGGCCTTGGCAAAATCAATCGCGCTGAATTTCAATCCCGCTTCGACATTGCCGCGCAAATTCTCGCCGAATTGATCCATCTGGCCGAGTCGCTGAACTTGTTGGCCGACCATCCAGAAGCCACGCCAGGTGTTGTAGGCGGCGCGGCCTTCACCGGCGTCGAACACGATGTGGTCGACGCCGGCGCCTTCCTTGCCGAGAGCCGCCGCGGCGTCACGGCAGATGACGTCAATCTCGGCTTCGACGCCGATGCCGGCGATGTCGGAGACGTAAGCGACGCGCAGCCCCTTGATGTCGTCGCGCCGATCGAGTTCGGCGAGCGCGCTCTGCCAGGGCGGCGCGACGGAAATCGGCGAGATACGGGAAAAGCCGATGCTGGCGTCGAGATAGAGAGCCGCATCCTCGGCATCTTGCGCCAGCGGCCCGGGCACCTGGCCCGGATCCCAGGGAAGCAGCAACGGATAGCTCGGCGTCAGGCCGGGCGTTGCGCGGATGCCGACGATGCCGCAGAACGCCGCCGGAATGCGGATCGAGCAGCCGAAATCGGTGCCGTGTGCGATCGGCAGCATGCGCGCGGCGACGGCGGCAGCGGAGCCACCGGATGAGCCCGCCGGACTAAGCGCCGGATTCCACGGATTGCGAGTAGGGCCGAAGAGCGCGTTGTTGGTGTTGGCGCCGGCGGCGAATTCCGGCGTGTTGGTCTTGGCGAGCACGATGGCGCCCGCGGCCTTTAGCCGGCGCACCGCTTCAGCGTCCTCGGTCGGTACGTAGTCCTTGTAGATCGGCGACGCCCAGGTGGTGCGGATGCCCGCAGTCGGTGTCACGTCCTTGACGCCGATTGGCAGGCCGTGGAGAAGCCCCAGCTTCTCGCCTTTCATCACTGCGGCTTCGGCACGCTTCGCCGCCTCGCGCGCCTGATCGGCGGCGAGCGTGACGACAGCATTTATCTTCGGATTGAGCGCTTCGATCGCGGCGATATAGGCGTCGAGGACTGCGACGGGGCTCACCTCTTTGGTGCGGATGAGCTTTGCGAGCTCGCGTGCGGTCTTTCCCGTCAGCGGCGAGCCGGCCACCGCGCGAGCCGCCATTTGCTCCGGGGAGGTCGCCGTGGACACGGGTTACTCTCCGGCGTCGATGATGGCGATGCAGGGGCCGCCGCCCTGAGGTCCCTGGTGCATCGCATCGACCGAAACAAACACCGCGGGATCGCCGATCGCGGCCGCGGCAACACCGCCGACTGCGCCCTTGGCGTGGCGATGCCACGGCACATCGGAATCGTCCATCATGATCTGGCGGCGGCCGCGCAGCTTGCCGGTGCGGTCCGCCTCGCATTTCATGAAGCAATTGACGAGACGGCCTTTCAGATCGTCGGCGCGCGGCCGCTCCGGCAAATCGAGCCCGGCGTTGCGGATCGATTCGTAGATGCCGTCAATGTCGAGCGCGTCCTTCATCACCGCATGGCCGATGCGATAGCGTCCGCCGGCGCCTTTCTTGTTGCCGAGGAGCACGATCTGCGCCTGCGTCAGCTCGACGCCCGACGAGCACGAGGCGACCGACGAATAAAGGTCGAGGTTGTGGCAGATCTCCTCGGCCTTCGGCATTGTGATCTCGCGCAAGCCAACGGCAATGCCGAGCCCGGTGGTGCCGTTCGACACGCCCATGGAATCGTGGACCTCGCAGGCGACTTCCTTGCCGCGCGAATGGGCGTCGATCACCGAGTCCACAGTGAGAAGCGGCGTTTTGGTCTGCACGTAATGCACGTCGGCGGGATCGTCGATGCCGGCATTGCGCATCGCCGCGCGTACGCCCTCGGCGACTTTCTCAACCATCGCCGGCCGGCCGATGTCCTCCGGGAAAATCTCGGCGCTCATCGCCGTGCCGATCACGAGCCGCGATTTGTCCGCCGGGCCGGTTTTGTTGTTCCGCGCGAACACGGTTGCGTGCGGGGTAATGACGCCATCGCAGCCGCCCGACCAGACCATCGGGATCGTTGCGATCTCTTCGACCGAGCGGCTGCCCAGCTTTTTCAGCACTGCGCGAAACGCCTGATCGGCGAGAATGCGGGTAAAATCATTGACGCCGCCGTTGCCCTCGGTCTTACCGATCACGGCGATCACTTCGTCGGCTCTGAATTGGCCCTTTTTGATGAATGCCTCCATACCGGAGGCGTCCTGCACGTTCTTGAGTTCGACTTTGGCGACTTCAATGGCCATTACGCTTTATCCTTGCTGCCGAGTTTCTTCTTAAGACTGCGGGAATTTTTACTGCGCGCTCCGGCTCCGCGACTCCCTCTCCCCGCGCGCGGGGAGAGGGAGTTTTTAGGCTGTCCGTACCCACGGTTTGACTTCTCCGCGGATCATTTTCTCGAAGCCGGAGCCGCGGTCGATCATCAGCGGCTCGTTGGTCCGCGCGGTCTTGAGTTTTGCGCGCAGAGCAGCCGTGGCGTTCGCATCGACGACCAGCGACGTTCTGGTTTCGTCGAGTGTCAGCACGACACCATATTCGTCACGCGCCGCCGGGCCCGAGACCTTGCCTTCGATCACGTCGCGCTGGACGAGTTCAGGCTCGCGCTCCAGCGGATCGCCCCAGCCGCCACCGCCGGTGGTGACGACGCGGACGATTTCGCCGGCGCGAACCGGCTCGCCGTCAACCAGGCCGCCGAGATCGTGCGGCTTTCCTTCGGCGTCGACCGTCACGCAGAACGGCGCGCCCGCCTTGCCGCCGTTGAGGCCGTAGCAGCCGAGCCGCACCCGGTCGGCGGTGACAATGGTGCGGCAATCGACGAGCGCGCGGTAATGCTTGTCGTAGCCAAGCCCGCCGCGGCGTTTGCCGGCGCCGCCGGAATCGGTGCGCAGCGCCAGTCTCTCGACCAAGAGCGGAAACCGCGTCTCGGTGAATTCGGCCGGCTGATTGCGCGAGTCCGGCACGATATGAATGGCGTCGTTGCCGTCGCCGTAATAACGGCCGCCGGAGCCGCCGCCCAAAACTTCGCGGGACAGAAACGCCTTGCCGTTGCGGTCGGCGCCGTAGAAGCCGGTGTAGCGGATGGTTTCCTGATCGGCCGGCATGCGGCCTTGGGTTGCTTGCGCGACTACGCCGGCGAGAAGGCCGAGGCAGCGCAGCAGCACGAACGAGCGGGCGTTGGTGGCGGCGGGCCATTCCGGCGTGATCAGCGTGCCCTTCGGCGGAAACACCACGTCGAGCACTTCGCAGACGCCTTCATTGACGTGAATCTCCGCCGCGCGCTCCGGCGTGTCGGCGAGGTTGCGCAGGATCGGCGCGATCCATTTGATCAGGAACGCGCCGCCGGCATAGTCCGCCGGCCAGTTGATCGGGCCGGTCGATTGCGGATCGGTTCCGCTGAAATCAAGCGTGATGCGATCGCCTTGTTTGATCAGCGTCAGCGCAAGCTTGTGGAGCTTCGGATCGGTGACGCCGTCATGCTCGACGTAATCTTCCCAGTGGTATTCGCCGTCGGCGATCTTCGGCAGCAATTCGTTTCTGAAAATATCGCGGCAGGTGTCGAGGATGGCCTGGAAGCAGGCTTCGACGGTTTCGCGACCGAAGCGCTCGAACAATTCCGCCATCCGGCGCGCGCCCATCAGGCAGGCCTGCACCTCGCTGTCGAGATCGGCGGCGAGCGTCTCCGGCACGCGGGTGTTGCGCTTGACGATTGTGAAGATCGCCTCGTTGCGCACGCCGCGGTCATAGAATTTGACCGGCGGTATGGCGAGGCCTTCCTCGAACACCGTCGTTGCGGTGCCGGGCATCGAACCGGGCACGCGCCCGCCGATATCGTCGTGATGGCCGAACGCCTGGATGTAGGCCACGACTTGGCCCTGATGGAACACCGGTACCGTCGAACACAAATCCGGCAGATGCCCGATCGAGCCCTCGGTCAGGTAGGTGTCGTTCATCAGGAACACGTCGCCGGGCTGCATGGTCGCCGGCGGAAAATCGCGCACTACGGCGTTCGGCATCGCCGAGTAGGAGCGGCCGGTCAGCTTGCGGCAATAGCGGTCAAACAGCCCGACGCGGTAATCGTGGGCCTCGCGAATCATCGGCGAGCGCGCGGTGCGCTCGATTGCGTACTCGATCTCCGCCTCGATGGAATTGAGCGTACCTTCGACGATCTGAAGGACGATCGGATCGACCTCGCGCTTGGGCAACACCGGCGCGGTCGGCCAGGGCCATTCCGTTGCTTGTACCTTCGCGTATACGTTCATCATCAGTTAGGCCTTTTCAGCTCTCTTTTTATGCGGGTAATTCTGCATAAATTCCAGCCTCAATTCACAGCAGCAAAACGGGAGATCATCGTGGCATTGCCAGATTCAATCGCCGAACGTGCTCGACAAGGTGCCAAGGTTCGGGCGTGATGTGCTCGGCGCCGCCTACGTGGACAACCGCAATCAGCAGGCCAACGCGTTCACACAGCACTTCACCGAGTTCACGCAGACCCAGTGCTGGGGCAACGTCTGGCTGCGCGAGGGGCTGTCGCACAAGACCCGCAGCATGCTCAACGTCTGCATGCTGGCGGCGCTGGCGCGCTGGCACGAATTCGAAGTGCACGTGCGCGGCGCGCTCAACAACGGCGTCACCGCCGAGGAGCTCGCCGAGATCCTGCTGCACACCGCCGTCTATGCCGGCATCCCGATCGCCTCGGAAGGTTTTCGCCGCGCCGACAAGGTGATCGCCGATGTCGCGGCGGAGAAGAAGGCCTCGCCATGATCCGCGCGGCCGCATTAGCCTTGGCTCTAACCGGCGCGTTCACCAACCCGAGCTACGCCAAAGACCCGGGCGACGATGGATGGTTTATGCGCATGCTGGTGTGCCAGGCGGAAGGAACGCCCATCGAGCTTTATCTCCCGCGATCGATCGTGTTCGGGAAAAAGCCGCTTGTGCAGACGCTGGCGAAACCGGTGATCGGCTATTACGCACTCGATCTGAGCGACATCAATAAAGGCAAGCCGCTTGAGCCGGTGAAGGTGTCGATGACGGCGGACGGCGAGACGGTCATCGTCAACCAGTACACCCGCGGCCTGCCTCCGACGCGCATTCCGGTGGAGGGAGGCACCGTCGATTTCGATCATCGTTTCGGCGAGCAGGCAAAATGCGGCCCGTTCCGGTCGCAGGACCCGAACTACGGCGGATAATGGCCCGCGTCAGGATAACGCAGCGCCGACCGGGCCGGCCTCCGCTGCCGTGCGCACGACGATGGGGCCATCGCGACCGCAAACCGTGACCTCCTGTGCCGGCAACGCGTCGTCGCCGAGCCCGACAAGGCCTGACGTCCTGCAAACCTCATCGGCGACGACGACCTGGCAATTGAGCTCCTTGGTCATCTCCTGAAGCCGCGCCGCCACGTTCACCGCGTCGCCCAAGGCCGTGACCACGACATGATCGCCATAACCGATCTCGCCGACGATGACTTCCCCTCCGTTGATGCCGATGCCGAAGCGAATGGGAGGGCGATCGGCTTCGGCAAGCTGCCGGTTCAGGTGCTCGACGTTGGCCGCGACCATCGCGGCCGCTGCGAGAGCCTGGCGGCAGGCGAGACGCGGGTCGGTCTCGATGCCGAACAGAGCAAGGAGCCCGTCGCCGAGATACTGATTGACCTTCCCTCCCGCTTCCGTCACCGCCTTTGATACGGCGCCGAGAAAGCGATCGACGACAAACACGGTGTCGAACGGAAGCTGATGAGCCGCCATTTGCGTCGAGCCGCGCATGTCGACGAACATGCTGACGATGTAACGTTCTTCGCCGGGATGGACGCGGCGCCGGCCGTTCGCGAAGGCCGATTCGACTTGCGGGGGCAGCAGCGGGACGATGGCGATATCCTTGGTCGGCCGGAGCTGGCAGGCAAGACGAACGGCGTGGTCCGCGCCGGCGCCGATCCGCTCCAAGACAAAGGCTTCGCGCGGCGAAGGCTCGGGCAGTTCGCTTACATCGCCGACGACGCGAATTCGGCAGGTCGAGCAACGCCCCTTGCCGCCGCAGACATTGGCGTGCGGCACGCGACACCGATAGCTCGCTTCAAGCACCGACAGCCCCTTTGGCACGCGGATGGTGCGGTCCGGGTAGACGAGCTTGATCATGCCATGCCGCCGCTCGTTGAGCGCGCGAACGCCGCGCGCGGCAAAGACAAAGCCGAGCGCCCCGGCGTAGAAAACGAGGAATGAGTTTCTGATGCGTTCGAGCGTCGCGCGCTCGGCGTCGGTGCCGATGTAAGCGGGCGTCAGGATTTGCGCGCGCCACTGGGATGCCTGCGCCAGGAGCCGGACATTTCTGCCCTGCTGATAATAGCCGAGCAATGCGAGCGCCGGGATCAGAACCGCAAGACCGAGCAGGAGCGGCGCGAAATGCGGAAAGGAGCGCTTGAGGCGGAGCCAAAAGTAAAGTCCGATGCAGCCGTGGATCCAGGCGACCAGCACCAGCACCGCCTGCATCACGCCGAGGTCCGGCCGCGCGACCCAGAAGTTGAACAAAGCGAGTGCGTAAGTGCGGTACAGTCCATACAGCGTCACGCCCAGGCGTTCGCCGATCAGGTGGGTACAGAGCAGGACAGGAATGCTGAGCCCAAGGACGAGCTGAACGATCTCCGCCGCTTTCCAACGAAAATGTCGGCGCTGATAGAGCGACCACAGACCGAGCGACGCGTGAATGGCGAGTGCCGGATAGAGCAGCAGCGTTCCGATCGGGCTCAGCCAGAACGCCATGTGGATATCGAGCCCATATTCCATGGCGGCGAGCGAGATATTCCCCAACGCATGATTGAGGTAGTGCGACAAGAGATACGCGAAAAGAATGATGCCGCAGGTCAGCCGGACCTGGCGCACGCCTATGCCGCGCAACAGCTGGAAGGGTCTGAAGCCCGCTATCTCGCTATTCATATGGGCCGGCACCGGATTGATCCTGTCGTCCGATAATTGCACGACTGATCCATGCACTTGGCGCGAGTCGTCCGTGCTTTTGCAAGCACGATGATGCAACCGGCTCAGCCCGCGCGGCCGATCAGGTCCGCATGCCGTCCGATTTGCCTGCGGCCTTGATGATCAGGATGCCGTGGGGATCGACGGTCAAGTGCTGGCCCGGGAACACTACCGTCGTTGAACCGAACTCCTCGACGACCGCCGGCCCTTCAAGCTTGAAGCCGGCCGGGAGCGAAGCGCGGGCGAGCACCGGCGTGTCGCGAAATTTGCCATCGAAATAAACCGGCCGGCTCGTTCGCTGCGGCGTAGCGGTTTGTTTGATCTCAGGGATTCGCGGACGGTCGATCATGCCGAAACCGGACACGCAGAAATTCACCAGCTCGACTTTCTGCTGGCCGGCGTAGTTGTAGCCAAAGGTCTTGCGATGGGCGGCATGGAAAGCGTCGATCAGCCCGGCGATGAAGGCCGCGTCGATCTTGCCGGACGGCGCCGGCACGCGCACTTCCATGGACTGGCCAGCGTAACGAACGTCGGCTTCGCGCGCGAGCGCGATCCTGGCAGCGGCGATGCCGTCTTGCCCCAGCGAGGCGGCGGCCTCGTTTTCGAGCGAGGCGTAGATGGCGGCGATGGCCGCGAGATCAATCGCGTCTTCGTGCATCACTCTGGTGACGATGTGGTCGGTGCGCCAGTCGACGGCCAGAAGTCCGAACGCGGACAAATTGCCGGGGTTCGGCGGCACGATGCAGGTCTTCATGCCCATCAATTCCATCACCGCCAGCGACTGTGCCGGCCCCGAGCCGCCGAATGCCAAAAGTGCAAAACCGGCGGGGTCGATGCCGCGCTGGATCGTCATCTGCCGGATGGCGTTGGCATCATCCCAGTTGGCGATTTCGACAATGCCGCTGGCGAGCTGCTCGACGCTCAGATTGCCCGGAAGCCGCGCGGCCAGCGCTCTGAGGCCCTCGCGCGCGCGTTCGACATCGAGCGGAATGCCGCCGCCGATCAGCGCCGGCGGAATGCGGCCGAGCACAAGATTGGCGTCGGTCAGCGTCGGCTCGTTGCCGCCGTTCGGATAGCACATCGGGCCCGGCACGGCGCCGGCGCTGCGCGGCCCGACACGGAGCTTGCCTTCGCGGGTGATCCAGGCAATCGAGCCACCGCCGGTCCCGATGGTGCGCACGTCGAGCATCGGAATCCGCACCGGGAAGCGGCCGACATGGCCGCCATTGGTGATCTTCGGCTTGGCGGCTTCGATCAGGCACAGGTCGGTCGAGGTGCCGCCGCCGTCGAGCGTGACCAGATCGGGAAAGCCCGCGATCTCCGCGATCACCGCACTGCCGAGCGCGCCGGCGGCGGGGCCGGACAGCGCGGTCGTGATCGGCTTTCGCATCACCTGATCGGGGCTGGCCACCCCGCCCGACGACTGCATCACCAGGAACGGCTTTTTGTTCAGCTCCGGTCCAAGCTCATCGCGGATGCGATCGAGATAACGGCTCATATGCGGCTTGATGAACGCATCTACCAAAGTCGTCACCGCCCGCTCGTATTCGCGGTATTCCGGCAGTACGTCACAGGACACCGACAGCGTGCAGTCCGGATATTCTTCGCGGACGATCGCGGCGGCGCGGCGTTCATGCGCCGGGTTGGAATAGGAGTGAAGAAGACAAATTCCGACGGCGCTGATGCCTGAGCTGCGGAAGAACCGCGCGGCGGCGCGGACGCTGTCTTCGTCGAGCGGCCGCAATTCTTCACCGAGAAAATTCATGCGCCCGCCGATCTCGCGGACAAAGCGCAGCGGCACGATGCGCTCCGGTTTCACCCAGAAATACGAATTGCCGTAACCTTCCGGTACCGCCTGGCGGGCGATTTCGAGAATATGCCGGAAGCCGTCGGTGACGATGAGGCCCAGGCCCGCGATCTCGCCTTGGAGCAGCGCATTGGTCGCGACCGTCGTGCCGTGGGCCAGCACCGCCAGATCGCTGATGCTGGCGCCGCTCTCGCCGAGAATGGCGTAAACGCCGCGAACGAGCGCGATCGCCGGATTCGCCGGCGTCGACGAAACCTTGGTCACGCGCATCGCACCGGAAGCATCGTCGACGCAGACAATGTCGGTAAAAGTGCCGCCGGTATCGATGCCGATCCGCAGCGTCGGGCTGCCGCTCATGCCGTTACGCTCCGTGGCCTTTTCAGGCCGCCCGGCCGGCCCGGAATATTGCTAGTGTCCCGATCCCGAAGGTGACAAGGCATCGCGGCACATTCTCATTCGAACTTCAAGGGCAAAGGACACCATCAAGCATATGATTCCAGTGCCTCTTTCGCACCCGAAGTCCGCAATCGAATTCGCCGCGAAGGTGTGCGAACTTCGGGTTCGGCGCACCAGAGACAAGCATGTCCTATCGGAGTACTTCATTGCCGGCAACATGACGCCCGCCCGGAATACCCGCCGCCGAGTTGCATCGCAATCATGGGGTCCAAATATTTGAATCGACCCACTCCGAAGTTTCCGCTCTTGCCGACGCTGACGGCCAGCATCGGCGTCCTGGTATTGATTGCGGTTGGTTCGGTCATGGCGACGAACTGGATCAGCGATCGTATCATCCTGCAGGAGCTGGCCTCCCGCCTCGTCAATCGGGTGCTCGGTGCAGAAGATATGGCGCTGCGGCGAGAGCTCAACGAAGCAACGCGTCAGGCCGACTTTATCGCCGAAGCGATCAAAGATAAGCGCTATCAGTTCGCCGATCCCAACCTTAGTGACTTTCTGAGCGGGACGATTGCGGCGGCGTCCGAGGTCGACGGCTTATTTCTCAGCGACCCTCATGGCAGCGGCTGGCGGGTACTGCGAGGTGCGGCCGACAAGACGTACCAAGTCGATCATGTCGATATTAGCGGCAATCGCGAACTCACCGAGATCGCTGATGAGATCAGCAGGCACAAAGACCCCTATTGGGGGCCGCCGGTCTATGGAGAGTCGAGACAAGCGACCTATCTGAACTATCGCGTTCCGATCTGGCGCGACAACACGTATCTGGGTTACGTCGCCATCGGCATTTCGACGCGCAGTCTTTCCAAACTGGCAAGGCAACTGAGCGAGCCGCCGCGCAGCGTTGCCTTCATGCTGTACGGCAACGGCCACGTGCTTGCGCATACGCTGATGACGGAGGGAACGGCCGGCCGCTCTACAGCCAATCCGTTGCCGCCGCTCGAGACATTTGGCGATCCGGTGATCGCAAATCTTTTCAAATTGCCGCCACTCCACACAATCTTTCTGAAGCCGATCGCCGGGGTTCTCGTGCGCGAGCCGGTCGTTGACGGTGAGCGCTACATTGTGGTGGCCCGCGAGATCAACGACTATGGCGAAATGCCGATTACCGTCGGCGCATATTTCTTGCGGCGCGCGATCGACGCGCCGGTTCTGGTCCTGTACCGCGCCACCCTCATTGCGCTCGCTTTGCTCGGATTGTCGCTGATCGCTGCCGCGCTCATGGCCAGAGCGATCGTGCGCCCGATCAGCCGGGCGGCAAAAGGCGCGGCCGCGATCAGTAATCTCGATTTCGACCAGGTGGCGCCACTCTCCGGCGGCGTTTTTCGCGAGATTCATAACCTCGCCCAGGCCTTCAATACCATGCTCGAAGGCCTGAAAGCGTTCGGCCGGTATGTTCCGCGCACGCTGGTCGCGCGTCTGGTCAAGGAAGGCCGGATCGGGGCCGGGATCGAGGAGCGCGTCCTTGCCATCATGTTTACCGACATCGTGAGCTTCACGATGGCATGCGAGAAGATGTCGGCGACCGAGGTCGCCGAATTTATCAATCAACATCTCGCCCTCGTCTCGGCTTGCGTCGAGCGGGAGGGCGGAACCATCGACAAGTTTATTGGCGACGCGGTCATGGCGTTCTGGGGCGCGCCCGGCCGCGCCGACAACCCGGCCGCGTCGGCTTGCCTCGCGGCAACGGCTATTCAGCGCGAACTCGCGGCGGACAATCAGCGGCGGGCCGCCAAGGGGCTCGATCCGGTGCGCATCAGGATCGGCATCCACATGGGGCCGGTCGTCGTCGGCGATATCGGTTCGCCCAATCGGATCAACTACACCATCGTCGGCGACGCCGTTAACGCGACCCAAAGGCTGGAAAGCCTCGGCAAGACCATCGATCCCGGCGCTGAGTCCATCGCGCTGGTCAGCAAGGAGATTTTTGACGCGCTGCCGTCCGGCTTCCAGCTCGAGCCGCAGGGCATACACCTCGTCAAGGGCAAGCTTGAGGGGCTTGAAGTGTATCGGCTCATTGGCGGACCGGAAGGGTGCTAGCCGCGCTGCAGTCGGAAGGTTCTCAAGGCTTGGCGCAGGCGAAATTGGCCGCATTGTTGGTGTCGCCTTTGCCGCTGTAGGCCGCGGCCGCCGGGTAGGGACAAAGCGGCCGCTGCATCGCAATGCCTTTCGCCGGATCGTCGTCTGTAAACTTCGTAGCAATGATCGCGCCGGGCGCACGACCGTGCTCCACCCACGCCACCGCTGCCGAGATCAGATCGTGATCCGGATCGAGCACCGGAGGATTGGGTTGACCGGCGTTGAGGTAGCGCGTGCCGCCAAACGCGTTAGGGCCGGGTCCGCCAGCGCAATGGCCCATGCCCGGCGCCAGGTAAAGCCTGACGAATTTGTCCGCCGTGCCGGGTTGAGCCTTCACGACGCTGTCGAAGTAGTTGATGGCGTTGCCGGGCTGGATGAGCGCATCAGCCCATCCGCTGTAGAGAATGAGCTTGCCGCCGCGCGCTGCGAACTTGCCCAGATCGGGATTTGTATTGTTGATGTCGGCGGCAAGCTTCTGGTTCGCGGCGTTGACATCACTGTCAAGATTCATCTTGTGCCAGTCAAAATCTTTGCCATCGTAAACCGCATACTTGAAGAAGTCGGCGCCGAGAAAGGTGTCCGGCCCCTTGACCAGATAGCCCCATAGAAATTCGCTGCCTGGTTCGAGGCCCGGGAAAATCTGCTTGCCGGTGCTGTTGCGCGGCCCGGCGTAGAGCTTCTTCACCGCGGTGACTTGGGCCGCCGTCAGGCAATCCGCTGCGTCGCCGGCCTTGCATTGCAGAACGCTCGGATCGAAATGGCACTGCCGCGGATTGCCGATGATGCCATCCTTCACGCCATCTTGGGCATCGCAGGCGGCAATTGCGGCGCTGTTCACCAACGTAAGTTTCGGCGCCAGCAAATTGCTGGCCGGATCGTTGAGCGCCGCCTGCGCTTCAAATACATAAGCCGCCGAGATGTCGGTCCAGTCGCTGCCGAAAGCGCCGGCGATGATGCCGTCGTAGTCCTCTGGGTAGCGCTGCGCCTCGGCGAGCGCGCTGCCGCCACCATGCGAACATCCGGAGAAATAAGAATATCTCGGCGCGCTGCCGTAATAGGCGGCAACGATCGCCTTCGCGGCGACCGCGCTGAAATGAGTGCCGCGATGGCCCCAATCTTTGATGCGTTCCGGATGGCCGGCCGCCCAGTCTATCGCAAAGGCATTGGATTGATGGCCGAGATCGTCGCCGAGCGCGGCGAAACCTCGCGTCAGCGCATCGTTCAAAGACGGATAAATCGCGACGCCTGAATGGCCGAGATTGCCACTCGCAAGCATGCGGCCGTTCCACTTGTCCGCCGGCGGCAGCCACAGCTCGAAACCGATCTTGGAGGCCGGTTCAGATTTGGCAACGCCGACGACCCGGCAGAACGGCGCCGTTACTTTGGTGGTATTACCGAGACCGTCCTTCGGCGACTCAAATGCACCGCTCTCCTCGGTCGCGGAAGTAATGGAGGCGTTAGGGGGAACCATCTTGGCCAGGTCGGCGCAACTCGTCGCCATTCCCGGCGTGCACAAAGCCGTCGAAGCCGCGAGCGCGAACGCAAGCGAGGCAAAGCGCGGCATCAAGCGCTGCATGGTATTCCCTCCCTTTAATTCTTCATTTTGCCGGCCAAAGCCGCCGACCGACAGCCGCTGTATGTCAACCAAATATGGGGCTGATGGCAAGCCGTCCCTTGCCAGCCTGCATGGATGTCGGGCCGCAATGCGGATCTATACTACCATCGGGCCTGATCCCGTCCGGTCCGTTTTTATTCTTCGGACGGGCATCAACCGTAGCTACAGGCGTCGCTCAGCTCTTCAGCTCGAACAAAATATCCTGGGCGCCCTTCCACAGACACAGCTTGCCCAGCGCGGCGAGATTTTCCCGGCCCTTGGTGATGGTGAGGAAATGATTGCCGGCGAGCTGCCCGACCTTTGAGGAAAACGCCACCGCGCCGTAAGCCAGCAGAATCTCGGTTTCGCTGATGCCGCCGGGGTACAGAATGATGTCACCCGGCGCCGGATGGCTGGTGTGGTTTTCGTAACCCAGTCCGAAATCGAATTCGCCAAGCGGGATCCAGCAGCCTTCGCCGCTCCAGCGGACATGGATGATCTGCTGACGGTAAGGCAGCATGCGCACAAACCTCGCGCAGGTGTTCGGCGCCAGCTCGTTCTCCATCGCGGCCTCGAATTCATATGGTCCGGCTTTGATGTGCAGCGTGGTCATGGTGGTGTAATCCCATCGAGAAAGGCCGACAGCGCTCGCGCAGCGATATCAATGTCGTCGGGCGATGCAAACTCGGCCGGGTTGTGACTGACACCGCCACGGCAGCGCACGAACAGCATGGCGAACGGAATAACCTTGTCGAACGCCATCGCATCGTGGCCGGCGCCGCTCGGCAGCCGCCGCGGTTTGATCTCCATGGCTTCGACCACTTTCGCCAGTTGATCCGACAACCGCCGGTCGCAAAGCGCGGCGGGCACTTCGTGGCCGACGGCAAGCTGAGCGGTCACGCCGCGACGCTGCGCGATCGCAGCGATAGCCTTGTTGATGTCGCCGACCGCGTTGCCCCGTTCATGATCGGAGGGGCTGCGGATATCGAGGGTAAAGCGCACGCGCCCGGGTATGGTGTTCGCCGCCGATCCAGGCACTTCGATTTTGCCGACCGTCGCCACCAGATTGGACTGCGATCGCGCGCGTGCTTCAATGGCGAGCAGCATTTCGGCTGCCGCCGCCAACGCGTCCTTGCGCATCGGCATCGGCACGGTGCCGGCATGACCGGCGACGCCATCGACCTCCACGGTGCCGCGGGTGACGCCATCGATGGCGGTGACGATGCCGACCGGAAGTCGCTCCTGCTCGAGCACCGGCCCCTGTTCGATGTGAACCTCGACATAACCGAGCGCCTGGTCTGGCGAGAGCGCTTCTTCGGACAGGCGCGACGGATCGGTGCCGAACGTCTTTAGTGCCTGACGGCGCGACACGCCGTCGTCGCCGGTTTCGTCGAGGGCTTTGAAATCGAAGCGGCCCGCCAGCGCCTTCGAGCCGCCCAGCGTAGAAGCAAAGCGCACGCCCTCCTCGTCGCCGAATGCGACGACTTCGATGGCGAACGGAAAGCGAGTGCCGGATTTGAACGCCGCCTTCACCACTTCGATGGCGAGGATGACGCCCAGTGCACCATCGAACCGGCCGGCATCGCGCACCGTGTCGATGTGGGAGCCAAGGATCAGCGTGAGCGGTCCGGAGTCGCGGGCGCGATAACGGCCGACCACGCTGCCGAGCGCGTCGATGCGGGTCGTCATGCCCGCCTCGCGCATCCACTTGGCGACCAAATCGGCCGCGATCCGATGCGCCGGTCCAAGGTAAAGTCGGGTGAGATTGCCCGGCTCGTCGCTGACGGCCGCCAGCTCGACCAGGCGATCTGCAATCGCCTGACCGAGCGTGCCTTGTTCCGCCGCCTGCACCGCGTGCATGGTCTCACCTTGAGTTGCGCCTTAATGGCGGCAACGTCAGGCTTGGTCAATCTCGGCTTGTTACCGTGCGGTCAGTGCACTGTGGACACTTGAAGAGGCGGCGGCGCCTCTGCCATGGTGGCCCGCCGGCTCCTGAAAGCCGAAACGAAAGCCGCGATGTCCCAGCAATCGTCCACAAATTATCCGCGCGATCTCTCGGGCTACGGCCGCGATGCTCCCGATCCGCGCTGGCCCGGCGGCGCGCGCGTCGCGGTCCAGTTTGTGATGAATTTCGAGGAGGGCAGCGAGAACGCGATCTTTCACGGCGACAAGGCCTCGGAAGCCTTCCTCACCGACGTGCTGGGCGCGCAGCCCTGGCCCGGCCAACGCCACATGAATGTGGAATTGATGTTCGAGTACGGCTCTCGCGCCGGCTTCTGGCGGCTGTGGCGGCTGTTCACTGCGCGCAATATTCCGGTGACGGTGTACGGGGTCGCGACCGCGCTGGCGCGCAATCCCCAGATCGTCGCCGCAATGCGCGAAGCCGGCTGGGAGATCGCGAGCCACGGCCTCAAATGGATCGACTACAAGGATTTTTCCTACGACGACGAAGCCGCTCACATGCGCGAAGCGATCCGGCTGCACACCGAAGCAACCGGCGAACGGCCGTTTGGCTGGTACACCGGACGGACCTCGGAGCACACGCTCAAACTCGTGCTCGCCGACGGCGGTTTTCTCTATTCCTCGGATTCCTACGCCGACGATTTGCCCTATTGGGTGAAGGGACCGCAGGCGCCGCACCTGATCATTCCCTACACGCTCGATGCCAATGACATGCGTTTCATCAATCCGCAGGGCTTCGCCAACAGCGAGGAGTTCTTTGTCTATTTGCGCGACAGCTTCGACGTTCTCTACAACGAAGGCGAACGGGCGCCGAAAATGATGTCGGTCGGCCTGCACTGCCGCCTCGCCGGCCGTCCCGGCCGAACCGCGGGGCTGATGCGCTTTCTGGACTACATCGCAGGCTTCGATCGGGTCTGGATCGCGACGCGGCTCGATATCGCGCGGCACTGGCATCGCGAGCATCGCCATCTTGCCGCCGATGCCCCGGCCATTGCGTGAGGCCTCGAGCCGAAGCATGGAACAAATAACGCTTGATGCGCTGAACGCCGCCGATCGCAAGAGTTTCAATGCTGCGCTCGGCGACGTGATGGAGCTTGCGCCGTGGGTGGCGGACGAAGCGTACGCGGCGCGGCCGTTCGCTACGCTGGCGGCGCTGTACCAGACGATGACGGACGCGGTGCGCACCGCCGGCGCGGAACGGCAGCGCGCGCTGATTAACGGCCATCCCGATCTTGCCGGCAAGGCCGCGCGCGAGGGCAAGCTCACCGCCGATTCTACCGCCGAGCAGGCCGGCGCCGGCCTCGACAGGCTGAGCGAGGCGGAGTTCGCCAACTTCCATCGCCTCAACGACGCCTACCGCGCCAAGTTCGGCATGCCCTTCATTGTGTGCGTGCGCCGTCACGGCAAGGATTCGATCCTGAGGCAATTCGAACGGCGGCTGAAAAACGATGCCGCCGGCGAACAAAAAATCGCCCTGGAAGAAATCTTTCGCATCGCCGCATTGCGGCTCGACCAGCGTGTGAAGTCGGCCGACCACCTCAAAGTGTATGGGCATTTATCGACGCATGTGCTCGACACGCATGGTGGTCATCCGGCGCAGGGCGTCGCGATCGAGCTTTGCGAGGTGGCGGCGAGCGGCACCTCACGCACCATTAAACGCGCTATCACCAATGCCGACGGCCGCACGGACCAGCCGCTGATTTCCGGAACGCCGATTCCGATCGCCACTTACGAACTGCGCTTTGCGGTCAGCGACTATTTTGCCGGACAGGACGTGCCAATGTCGGATCCGCCTTTCCTCGGCGTCGTGCCGATTCGTTTCGCGGTCGCCGAACCCGAAGGCAAATACCACGTGCCGCTGTCGGTCACACCCTGGGCCTATTCGACCTATCGCGGCAGCTGAGAGTTTGGTTGGGCCGCGCTTGATCCTCAAGGCCACTTTGTGGCGAAATCGAGGGATTGCGCTAAATTCCGCTTCCAGTCTCGTGCACCGCACAAAAAATCGCGGAAGCCCCTCATTGACTCTCTCGCGATGCGATTAAACGCGTTGCGAGCGCCGGAGATTTTTCGTAAACCGTTCAATATTGAACAGGTGTTTGTCGTCTCGCTTATCTAGCATCAGTGCAGAGCAGACTTGCTTTTGCGCTTCGTCGTGTCACTTCTCGGATCCGGGACTGGGCCATCCTTAGCAAATCGAGATCGGGGAGCAGCCGGGTTACTGCGCACGTCTTAATCCAAAAAAGGAATCATCGTATGAAGCAATTGGTATGTTGTTTGATTTTCGCCGGCGCGATGGTTCCGGCTGTCGGCCACGCTCAAATAAAAATCGACATGGCCCGCGTGACTTGCGGGCAATATGTCGCGATGCCGTCAGATCAGGCCAGCGTGTTCGAGGCTTGGATGAGCGGATGGTTCAATCAGAAGAAGGGCTACACCTACATCAATCTGCAGGCCTACGCCCGAAATGTCGCGAACGTCCGGCAATATTGCGCTGGCCACCCCGAGGAAACGGTCATGGCAACGCTGGAACGCGCCACCGCGAATTAAGCGCCATGACCACTCGGAGAGTCGCAATGAGACGTTCGATCATCTTTGCTTTCGTCATGCTTTTGACCGGCGCCACGGCCTTGCCCGCGAGCGCGCAAGTCATCCTCGAGATGTCGCAAATCACCTGCCAACAATATATGGCCTCAGATCCCGAGCGGCGCGCGATGATTGCTGCCTGGATGAGCGGCTATTTCAGCGCCTCGAAGAATCTCAATCTGCTCGATTTCCAGTATGTCGAGTACAATAAAAAGGTCGTCGGCGCCTATTGCAAGAAACATAAGAAGGACACGCTGATGAGCGCAATCATGAAGAAAGCGCGATGACTGTATGGCGGTGAGAAATCAATAGCAGGCTGGGTCGGGTTGACCGGGGCAGGCATAAACATGGCAAACGGAGGCCAACAATGCGTGGTTTGATTTGGGCGTGGAAGTTCATTGCAGTCGTTACGGCGGCATTGGTGATGGTGGTAGGGGTGCCTGCGCAGTCTCATGCGCAGACGGGCACGGTCCACATTAAAGTTTTCAAGATCGGTTTCATTGTCGGCCTTGGGGGCGGTAGCGGCACCTTGACTTACCACGGCCACACCTATCGGCTGCGTGTCGGCGGTATTAGCGCCGGCACCATCGGCATCGCCGGTGTGAGGCTCACAGGCACTGCCCACAATTTGTTTAATCCGGCGGATATCGCCGGCACTTACGGGGCGGGATCGGCAAGCGTCGCCATCATTGGTGGTGCAAAGGTTGCGCGGCTTCAGAATGAGAGAGGCGTTGTTCTCGAATTGCACGGCGTGCAAGTTGGTCTTGAGGCATCCCTCAGTCTGGGCGGGATGACCATCGCTCTCGAATAGCCGCGGGACGTTGCGAGCGTCCCCCCTGAAGCAGGTTTACTGAAGAGGCGGAGGCAAATGAGAAGCCTTCGCCTCTTGGTCTTTCACAAGGCACTGCTGGTTTCGCGAGCGCCTCGTAGCCGCAAAAACCGCACAGCGGAGTTATTTCAAGCTTCATTGAAATAATTCTTGACGGCTGAGCAATAATTCCATATTCATTGAAATATGGAAAGAATTGATGCCGTCGCGGCTTTGGCCGCCCTCGCCCAGGACAGCCGCCTCGACGTGTTCCGCCTGCTGGTGCAGGCCGGACCGGAGGGAATGCCCGCTGGCGAAATCGCTACCTCACTCAAGCTCGCTCCCAACACCCTGACCTTCCACTTCGACCGCCTTGCGCGGGGCCGGACTGGTCACCGTCCGCCGCGACGGCCGCTCGATGATTTACGCAGCGCGCTTCGACACCATGAACGGCGGGCGTCGCCGCCTTTATCGCCGCCAGCTTTTTGGGATGGCGGTCGCGGGGTTGGTCGCGCGATGGCTTTGGCGCTGATGAATGGCCTGGGCCAACGCAGCCGGCAACAATTATAAGGTGTTGCCGAAGCTCCGCAGCCATCGTTTGTTCCGATCTAAGAGAGACCGCAAAACATCTTTCAGCCGGACTGGATGCGCTGCGTCCAGCGCCTCTAGCTCGTGCGGCGTGAGCGTCAGGTAAAGCGCCACCGCGTTCTCCTTGACGTGCGCCGCCAGGCCGGATTCAGGAATTGCGATGACGTTGCCGCTGCGGATCGCCCAGGCCAACGCGACCGCGGTCGCCGAGCAGCCATGGGCCGCGCTGATTTGCGCAAGCGTGGGGTCGTGCACCAGAGTGTCACCGCCGAGCGGAGAATAAGCCATCACCGGCATACCGCGCTGCTCGCACCAAGGCAGCAGATCACGCTCAATGCCGCGGCTATCGAGATTGTAACGGACCTGATTGGTCGCGCAGCGGTGGCCGTCCGGAACATGGAACAGATCTTCCATGTCGCTGACCTTGAAGTTGGAGACGCCCCAGGCGCGGATCTTGCCCGCCGCACGCAGACTTTCGAAGCCCGCTACGACGCCGGAGAGATCCGTGTCCGGATTTCGCCAGTGCAGCAGGTATAGATCGAGATGATCAGTGCCGAGACGGGCGAGGCTCGCCTCACAAGCACGAGCAATGCCGGCTCCGGTGGCGTGATCAGGGCGTATTTTGGAAACCAGGAAAACGCGGTCGCGCTGACCGGCAATGACACGGCCGATCAATTCCTCAGAGCGGCCGTCGCTGTATATCTCCGCGGTGTCGATCAGGGTCATGCCGAGCGAAAGGCCCGTGCGCAAGGCTTCTTCCTCGACAGCCGCCGGATGTCTTCCCTGCGCAAGATGCCAAGAGCCCTGACCGATCGCCGGGACGATGGTGCCGTCGTGGAATCTCACCGTGCGGCCCGCGCCGCTTGTTGCTACGCCAGGGTCCCCAGCGAAAGCCGATGTATTGGATAGCGCCGCGATCATCGCGCTGACTGCCGGGAGCGACAGGCCGACCGCCGCACAAAGTCTGTTGAATTCACGCCGGCCCAGCGGTTGCTTGTTCATATCTCTCATGACGTGATCTTCGGACAAATCGGCGAGACGATACCAACCTAAGCACTTTTGGCAGCTGGCACACGTACCGGCCGACGCAAACCTCATCGGTTTGACCGACCCCTTCGCGACTCAGCCGCAATAACTTTGCCTGACCGCTTCCGGTCATGATGACGCGCTTCGGCGTTGCCAGCTCCATCCATGAGTTCCGGCTAACCCGAGCGGGATAGCCGCGGCATTTCGCCAGGTGCGCGCTGGCGCGACATGATCTGGATGATGCGCTTGCGCTTGCGCAGATCGGCGGCGTCGAGCAGCATTTGTCCCGCCCAGCGGTAGACGTTACGCAGGCGGACGATTTCGCGCATCAGCCGCATCCGTTCGCGTTGCTCGGCCTCGGACATACGCAGCGCCTGTTCGATCGCCACAACCATGCTGCGCGCGTCGTACGGATTGACGATCAGCGCCTCGGTCAATTCCCGCGAAGCGCCCGCAAAGGTCGAGAGCAATAGAACCCCCTGCTGGTCGTCGCGAGCCGCAACGAACTCCTTGGCGACGAGGTTCATCCCGTCATGCAGGCTCGACACGATGCACAGATCGGCGGCGCGAAACAGTTCGAAGATTTCCTGCGGCTGATGATGGCGCACGATCAGCATGATCGGCTGGTACGTCTCATCGCCGTGCCGCGCGTTGATCTCGCTGGCAAGCTGCGCGGCTTCGGCCTGCAGCGCGCTATAGGTGGCAAGCTTGCTTCGGGTCGGCGCGGCAACTTGGAGGAAGACGAATTTGTTTTTCCATTCCGGATGACTGTCGAGGAACGCATCGACAGCGCGCAGGCGGTCGAGGATGCCCTTGGTGTAATCGAAGCGCTCGATGCCAACGCCGAGCCGCACATGCTCGGCGAGACCCAGACGCGCGCGCACCGCCGTCCGGCACTCCGCCACGGATTTCTGATCCTTCATGCCGGCCGGCGGCCATTCGATCGAGATCGGATAGGGCCGAACGTAGCTTTCCATGCTGCCGAAAGTAACGAACGACTGCTCGCGATCGACCCGCGCCTCCATGAGGTGGTCGACCGTGTCGAGGAAATTGTTGCAGTGAAATTGGGTGTGGAAGCCGATCACCGAACTGCCGAGCAGCCCGGCAATGATTTCCTCCTTCCACGGACAGATTCCGAATATTTCGGGATTAGGCCAGGGGATGTGCCAGAACGTGATGATGGTCGCATTCGGCAGCTTCTTGCGCAGCAGGCCGGGCAAAAGCGCGAAATGGTAGTCCTGGACCAGAATGATCGGATCGGGGTTTTTGGCCTCGGTCGCGACCGCTTGGGCGTACCGGGCGTTGATCAGCTTGTACAGGTTCCAGTCGCCTTCGCGGAAGTTGGGCCGCACGAACGCCATATGACACAGCGGCCACAGACCCTCGTTGGCGAGCCCGTAATAGTAGCCGTTTTGCTCCTCGTCGGTCGCCCAGACGCGGCGCAAGACGTAGCTCGGCGAATCCGGCGGCACACGGATACGGTCGAAGCGATCGACGGTCTCCTGGTCGGCGCTTCCGCTGCCGTGCGCGACCCAGGTGCCGCCGCAGGCGCGCATGATGGGTTCGATCGCTGCTACAAGCCCGCTCGCCGGGGTCTGTAAGACGATGTCGTTGCCCTCGCGGTTGTGGATGTAAGGCTCGCGGTTGGAGACGACGATGACTTCGGCGCCCGGCAGCTTGTGCGTCAGCACGTTGCGAAGCATCGCCGGCGACCAGTCGACATCAGGACCGTCCGCCGAAATGTCGGTGAGCTGCAGGTCGCGCAGAAGATGCCGGAATTCCCGGGCAAAAAGCGGGGCTTCGGACGGTTCAAGTGCGCCACTGCCGCCAAGCCGCACGTTATCGATCGCGCGCCGCAATGATTGCAGCCAGCGGCGCGCCAGCAGCACCGTCACAAGCGCAGCGAACGCCGCCGCAAGAAAGACGACGCCCACCAAAACCACGATCGTCCAGAGCCACGCTTGCGCGCCGCGCTGCTTGACCAAAGCGAGATCGTGCACCAGCACGAGATGTCCCTGCTCGCCGGATGCGGCGACCGGGAAGCTTGACACCAACAGTCGCAGGCGGTCGAGCCGTACGGTCGAAAACGTCGGCGTCTTTCGCAAGGTTGCCTCCTTGCAGTTGAAAGCTTTCGGCATCTGTTTGGTCTTATAAAGGAGCGCTCCGTGCTGGTCGCAGAAGCCGACGGCAAGCAGCTCCTCGTCGAGCGCCATCCGGTCAAACAGGGCTATGACCTTCTTGGAGTCGTGCTCATCAAGCTGCCTCGTCAATTCGTCGAGCGCGGAATTGAATGCCAGCACCGAGCGCGACTCGACATCGCTTTGCGACCACTGCTCAATCAGCGAGGCAGCGAACGGCGGCACGACGAGAATAATGGCGACTACGATGAGAAGCGCCGCCAGGCCGTAACGAATGACCAGCTTCATGGTCGAGGTCCCCGCCCGCCCCACGCCTGCGTCTGCATGCCGGCAGAATACAAGCCGCAATGCGTCAAAAATGCGCCCTGGCCGAGATAACTGCGTCGCAGCGGCGTCGCGCCCTCCGCGTCTCCTCTGTGAATATGCTATTTGAGATTTTTTCGCAGCACCGCGGCGATTAATAAGCCAAAGCCGGCCAGACGAAAGAACAACGCCCAATCTTTTGCCGACGGCGGCAGTCCGGATACGGAATGGAAAAGCTGATCGAGCGCAAACAGTAGGAATGCCGCACTGAAGGCAACGAACAGGACATCGGCGCTCTTGCGCCAGAACCGCCAAAAGAACAGCCCGGCGATCAGGAAACCCATCGTGTTCATGCCGTAAAGGAACTGGTTCATGGTTTCCCCTTCATACGAACTCCCACAAAAAGCCGATGATCAAAGTCGATACTGCAAGCAGGGTGGCGAGCAGCCTGGGCACTGAAAGATCGACCGTCGGCACCAGGATGAGATCGACGACGACAAGCAGGTTGTCGATCGCGAGCAACACGAAGCACGCCGCTGTCCACAGCAGCACCCTGCTTTGTGCCCTGCTGTAGCTTCTGATCAGCAACAGACAGCAGGACAGGCTGGTGAGAAAACACAACAGATAGAGAACGTCGAGCCACGCGCTCATTTGTTCCCTCCCGATATGCGGAATGCGTCGGCAAACACCCGCAGTTTCTCGTCAGGCGCCTCCAGCATGGCGCGGACCAGCGCGACCGGCTTGCGCACATAAACCGACTCCACGCGCTCGCAGATCGAATCGAGCCGCGCCGAGCCCTGCTGGTACAAATAGCTGGAGCCCGGCCTCTCTTCTACGAGATCGAACTTCATCAGATGATCGAGCGCCCGAGCCACGGCGAGCTCGCTGCTGCGCAGTTCGCGAACGAGTTCATCGATCCGATAGGACCTGTGGCGTCCCCGCCGCAGCAGAATAAGTAACTCGAGCGCGGACACCGAACCGAAAGCCACGCGCGCGAACGATATGGCATCATCGTCGGTATCGGTTTCGTCGGCCACTTCTGCTGCCCTCGCCTGCGGTCACTGCACACTTGCATGGCTCGCTGTCGAGCCGAGGTCGCGCAATCACTTGACCGCTCGCGCTGCAATTTGAGGCTGTAAAGCGCTTTCGATCAGCGTGCGACGGCTTGTCGCTGTTTGCTGATCGGAACCAGCCCTCGCCGGCGAAGTTCGCCGCGCGCCGGCCCATCCTCAGAGCAACGTCCTGTCCGTTGGGAACCGCACGTCAGCGCAGATATGCAAAGGCCGCGCCCAGGATAATGACTGCGCTCCCGGCAAGGCCGCCCACCAGCGTCCACAGTTGAAACGGAGAAACGCCTTCCAGCGAAACCCAAAACAAAACGCTGGTGGCGGCAAACACGATTAAATACAGAATGACCCCAATGATTACCGCTTCAACGCCATGAAATTTCTTTGTGATCTCTCTGGTGATCTCATAGCTTAGGGCTGTTTCCAGCACGGTCGCTCGCGCAACGGCTGCCTTCAGCCAAATTTGATGAGAGCAGTCCACCGCGAACAGCGTGATGGTCAAGAGCCCCAAGACCACAAATGCCACAAATTTGAACTCGCCAGGAGTAGGCGCGGCCGCGGTGCCAAGCAGAATCGCCGCCCCGCCGACGACCGTAGTCAAGAAGCCAAACCCGGTCTTCCGCAGATCCACCAGGAGTCTGTCAAACCTATCAATAGAAGCCCGGCATTCTTTCCACTCATCCTTCGGATCGGCGCCTGCGACGCCGGCGAATGCCTGGGTGGCTGCGCTTCGTGCCGCCGCGAGTTGGCTCCTCGCCACCACGCATTGGGTGTCCGCTTCTCGAATATGGTTGGCCGCGGTCGCAGTCATCGCATTACCGACCGCTACGATGGTCGCCTGCGCGGCGACTTCAGCGGTGTCGATGGTGTGACGCGCCACCGCCAATCGTGCACGAACGGCAGCGACGAGAGCTTCGGCCTCGTCGTGCAAGCGTTGCGCTTCCGCGTTTATTTCCGAAGCCGACCGCGCCATGGTGTGCACCCTCGCCTTGAACCTACGCCAAGAGTAATACGGCCGCCTTGGAAGTTGAAGGCGCGTTGTGCGTTAGCGGCCCATTGGGTCGATGTCGGTT
This sequence comes from uncultured Alphaproteobacteria bacterium, assembly GCA_963791955.1. Taxonomy (GTDB): domain Bacteria; phylum Pseudomonadota; class Alphaproteobacteria; order Rhizobiales; family Xanthobacteraceae; genus BOG-931. The sequence goes on along the minus strand of CAWBUO010000004.1, from coordinate 176,272 downwards.
GTGGGTCCAGACTCCGTCATTGCGCATTCTTCGCACCAAGGCGTGGTCACGATAGCGTCATCTATTACCAGCAGATGTTAGCTTTTCCCACGTCTTGACCGACCTCTCGGATGAACTTTTCCCAACGATTTACTTTTCTATTCTCGGCTCCGACATTCGATTCCGAAGATCTCGAAGGGCTGCGCATTGGAGAGATCATCGCCGCAATCCAGCGGCTCGGATTTCAGGTGACCAAGGCTCGCCGCTTTGAAGATGCCGAAATCGCGGTGCAGACCGATGCCGCCATCGGCTGTCTTGTAGTCGATTGGGGCAAAAAGGGGCTCGAAGGCAAGGCCGCCTCGCTGATCAATCTGATGCGCCGGCGCGGTCTTGAGATGCCGATCGTGCTGCTGGTGCGCCGCAAGCGTTTCGAGGATGTGCCGGTCGAGGTTCTCGACTTCATCGATGGCTACGTCTTCCTTGCCGAGGAGACCCCCGAGTTCATTGCAAGAAACCTCGTCAGTCGACTGACACAATACGCAGAAATGTTGAAAACGCCGTTTTTCGGCGCGCTGATCGACTACGCCGAAAAGGGCAATCAGTTGTGGACCTGTCCGGGACACAATGGCGGAATATTTTACAGCCGCAGTCCGATCGGCCGCATCTTCAAGGAACACCTTGGAAAGGCCGTATTTCGTGACGATCTGGACAATTCAGTCCTCGAACTCGGCGATCTTCTCACCCATGAAGGCCCGGCCCTTCGGGCGGAGCAGGAAGCGGCGGCGATATTCGGCGCGGAACGAACATATTTCGTTCTTAATGGGACATCCGCTTCCAACAAGATCGTATCGTCGGCGCTGATTGCCCACGGCGATCTCGTGTTGTTCGACCGCAACAATCACAAGGCGGCGCATCACGGCGCGTTGTTGATGTCCGGCGGCATTCCGATTTATCTGCCGACAGATCGAAACGCATATGGCTTGATCGGCCCGATCCAGCCGACAGCGCTGGACGAGAATACGATTCGCGAGGCAATCCGAACCAATCCGCTTGTCAAAGATCCGGACGCCTGGCGGCGCCAGCGGCCATTCCGGGTCGCGGTGATCGAGCAATGCACCTACGACGGCACGATCTACGATGCCCAGCACGTTCTCGCGCGCCTTGGAAAGCTGTGCGACTATATTCTGTTTGACGAAGCCTGGGCCGGCTTTATGAAGTTCCATCCCATCTATGCCGGCCGCTTTGCCATGGGCCTGCGCGATCTGGACGAGAACGCGCCCGGCATTATCGCCACCCAGTCGACCCACAAGCAGCTTGCCGGCTTCTCACAAGCATCGCAGATTCATGTGAAGGATAGCCATATTCGCGGGCAGCGGCGCCGGGTCGAACATCGCCGTTTCAACGAAAGCTTCCTCCAGCACGCTTCGACGTCACCGTTTTATCCGCTATTCGCGTCGCTCGATGTCGGCGCCCAAATGATGAAGGGCCGCTCGGGCGAAGTCTTGTGGGATGACACGATCCGGCTCGGCATCGAACTGCGAAAGAAGCTGCGGGCGGTGCAGCGAGAGTTCGAGCGGAAGGAAGCCGACCCGGCGTGCCGCTGGTTCTTCGATCCGTTTGTGCCCGATCTCGTCCGGTTGCCCGACACCGCGCGTGAGGGCGGCGTGCACGAAGTGCCTTGGGAAAGCGTCGCCACCGAGGCGCTTGCGAGCAACGCCCAATTCTGGGATTTCCTGCCGGGCGCCTCCTGGCATGGCTTCAAGTATGCGGTTCCCGGATTCGCGATAACTGATCCGAACAAGTTGACGCTGCTGACGCCCGGATTCAATCGCATGACAGGTGAATACGAAGCGCATGGAATTCCGGCCCCGGTCGTCGCCCAATACCTGCGCGAGAACCGCGTGGTACCCGAAAAGAACGATCTGAATTCACTGCTGTTTCTGCTCACGCCGGGCGTGGAGGCGAGCAAGGCGGGAACGCTTGTCAGTACGCTGGTCGCGTTCAAGCGGGCCCATGACGACAATGCTTTGCTGGATCAGGTCATTCCTGAGTTTGTAGCAGCCCGACCGCAACGCTATCGCGGCTTGCGCCTCCGCGATCTATGCGCGGAGATGCATTCGTTCTTCCGCGCCGAAAATATCAGCGTGTTGCAGAAGGCGCAGTTTGCGTCCGAGCATCTTCCGGAAGCCGCGATGACCCCCTACGAGGCGCTACAGCATCTTGTCCGCAACAATGTCGAATATCTGCCGATCGATGAGATCGAGGGACGCGTCGCGGCGACGCTTTTCGTTGTCTATCCTCCCGGCATCGCGACCGTTGTCCCGGGTGAACGTCTTGGCGGACGAGCGCGCCCGATGATCGACTACCTCAAGGCGTTCGAGCGCAGCAGCAACCTGTTTCCCGGCTTCGAAGCCGAGCTGCAGGGAGTCTATCGCGAGGCCGATGCCGCCGGAAAGATCCGGTTCCACACCTATGTGGTGCGCGAATAATGAATGATGCGGACAGGACCTTCGTCGCGCGCATATCCATTCACCGATATTGTATGATCGTGAATGACACGCCGGTAACGCTCCGTCCGTCTCGGGACGAGGATGTCGAGGCGATGCTCGCCATTTATCGACAGCACATCGCCCGCGGGGTCGAGCCGTCATTTATGGACGACAGCGAAGCGCTGCAGCTGGATGACCTCAAGCGGCGCCGGCGAAATATGCGGAAGCGACGGCTGCCTCACATTGTTGCCGAGCGCGGCGGCGTCTTGGTCGGCTACGCCTATGCGGTGCCGTTCCGCAAACGGCCGGCCTACCGGTACACCCTGAAACACTCGATCTATGTCCATCCCGAGCACCTGCATTCCGGCGTCGGCCGAACGTTGTTGCCTGCCCTGATCGACGCTTGTGCCGCGGCCGGATACCGGCAGATGATTGGGTACATCGACGCCGCCAACACGCCCTCGATCGAGCTTCACGAAGCCTGTGCGTTCACCCGGGTCGGCTTCCTGCCATCAATCGGCTACAAGTTCAGGCATTGGACCGACGTCGTGATGGTGCAGCGATCGCTTGGCGCGGGAGGTGCGACGCCTCCCGAGATTCTGTTGACTTCGCCGAATGGTGAAGAATAGCCAGCTGGAGCATGATCCCGAAAAGTGGAGGCCCGTTTTCGGAAAAGATCATGCGACCAACAAAAAATCTGGATCAGAACGGAGGTGGCTTCGGCTGCGGCTGTTTTGGGCCGAATGCCCGCGCCGTATCCCGCTGCGGGCGGCTCACTTTGGATAGAGCGAGTTGCCGCGCATACTCCCTGTCGCCGAGCTCCTTGTATTGCGGACTCGTCAGCGACGCCAGAAACGCCACCAGGTCGTCAATCTCGGGCTCCGTCAGCGTCAACGGTTGAATGTCCTGATCGAGCCACGGGTCGGATATTCCATCGCCCTTATTGTAGTGATCGACGACGTCCCAAAGCGTTTGCTGTGATCCATCATGGAAGTAAGGCGCGGTCACAAGGATATTTCTCACGTCCGGGGTTTTGAATGACGCGAGGTCGCTCTCCTTGTGTGTCAGGAGGAAGCGCCCGAGCACCGACAACTCACTCGCGATCGCGGCGCGGTCGACCTCCTGCAGATGCCCCTGCGCCAAATCGCGCTCTGCTCGCCGCGCCAAAGGAACAACCCGATGCCGGATAATGCCGATGCCGATGTTGTGAAAATCGTTATCGGTAAAGACCGTGGCATCCGGTTTATTGTCCGTCAAAGCGTGGCACAAGTTGCAGCGCGCCTTGGTGTTGAACAACGCCCAGCCGCGCTTGGCCGCGTCGCTGATGGCGTTTTGGTCTCCCGCGATGAAATGATCGAACGGAGTATCGAACGAAACCAGGGTCCGCTCGTAAGTGGCGATGGCGCTGAGCATGTCCCGCTCGTTCGCGCCGCGACCGAAGGCCTGCATGAATTGCCTCCGGTAGCCGTCGTCGCCGGCGATCCTGGTGACAGCATCGCCAACGCTGGCTGCGCCCATTTCAAACGGATTCGTAATCGGCAGCGCCGCCTGCTGCTCCAGCGTGTCGACCCGGCCGTCCCAGAATTGGGTCTTGTTGTAGAACACATTCAGAATGGTCGGCGCGTTGCGCTGACCCGCGGGTCCGCCGATGCCGATCGATACCGGCCTGCCGTCAGTGAAGGCGCGCGCCGGATCGTGGCAGGTGGCGCAGGAAACCGTGCCATCACCCGAGAGTCGGGCTTCAAAGAAGAGTTTTTCCCCCAGCGAGACAACGGCCGGCGTGAGCGGACTATCGGCGGGGATGACGGATTTTGTCAGCGCCGTGGGGAAGCCGACCTGATCTGGCGAACGTGGCTCGGCCAACGGTCCAACTTTGGGCAGCGGCGGCGCTCGGCCGGGCGCCAGCGCGGGCGGTGGGCCAACATCCGTACCGTCGCTTCCAACTGGCGCTGCGAGCAGGGTGGCAAGGCACACAAAGAACGGCGCGCATGCGGCGATCAAGCATGCCGCCATCCACCTGCTGGTAGACATTGCTCGTCCCTATCTGGCTCACGCGGAAGATTGCAGTCTACCACAGCGTGGGGTGCGCCTTGCAGCAAGAATTGGCCGTCCGAGGAACCGCCAACTGGAACAATGTCTCACTTATTAAGATCGTCCAGGCGATCCGCTATTTGAGGACGATGAAGCCCTTGACCCCTCCAATGTGTTGCACTGCGGTTGTGAATAGGTCGTTCATGCCTAGCTCAAGGTCGGTCGTGCGGCTGCTCAGATTGCGCGATAAATCGAGCACCGCTGCGGCGTCAGTCTGAGTACGCTGGATCGCATGCGCCATGCTGGTGAGAGCTTCCGCCACCATACTGGCGTTGGCGGCCGCGCGATTGGCGCTCTTGGCGATATCGTCCGTTGCTGCAGCCTGTCGATCGACTGACCCGGCGACCTCTTCCGCGATGACGGCAATATTCGCGATGGTTTTGCTCGTGCCCTCAGTGCCATCAACGGCATGTCGAGTAGCGTCTTGAATCAGCGCAATCTGATGACTGATCTCATCCGTGGCCTTTGCGGTCTGGGTGGCAAGCGATTTGACTTCCGATGCAACCACCGAAAAACCACGCCCGGCCTCACCGGCGCGTGCAGCCTCGATCGTTGCATTGAGAGCCAGGAGGTTAGTCTGCGCGGCAATGTTGGAAATCAGGCCGACGACCGAGCCAATCCTGGCTACGGCCTCGGACAGTGAACGGATGGTCGCGTTGGTGGCTTCGGCATGGGAAACCGAGTCATGAGCCATCTCGGCACTCTTTGTCGCCCGCCACCGAATTTCGCCAATCGAGCCCAGCAGTTCCTCTATTGCCGTCGCCGTTCCCGCGATGCTGCCCGTTGTGTCGTCCGCCAAGGTGGAAGCCGTGCGCACCTGCTTTGCCGATGCGTCGGCGACCGAGGTCAGCTGGTGTGACGTTTGCTCCAGGGATTTTACGGCTTCGGTAATCGCTGCACGAATGTCGTTGACCGTCTGACCGAAATCGTGAACGGCAATGGCAAGCTCATCGCCCCTCGCCTTGGCGTCCTTCACCCCAAGGCTGGTGTGACAGGCCACGGCGTTGGCAGTGTCCAGCAGCAGAACGCGCATCGCCACGTCGCACAGATGAGCAGCCTTGGCGCCGGAGAAGCGATATCGTCGGGCGATGATCGCACACGCTGCCGACAGGATGGATCGCGAAATGACACCTCGCGAGCGTATGTCGATTTGATGTTCAATCTCGAACTTTGCCCGGATTTCCGCGTCCGCCACCCAACGCTCATCGAAAGGATCGAGAAAGAGCCTTGTCGTATACTTTCTGTACGCCTCGAGAAACGCCGCCTGATGCTTCCTGAAGTTGTCCGCGTACGCGGGAGCGTACTCGATCACTCGCGCAATGTGGTCTCTCATAGCCGCGTCGAATTCGGGATCAAGAAGCGCCCAAATCCTTCGCCGATCCTCGTCGAGCGCGGGTGTGATCCCGTATGCGGCGAGCCGAACCTCGAAGGCGGGAGGTATAGGCAAAGCTGGGACGAGCTCCGTGGGGGGCCCCTTAGTATGGCTATTGAACCTTTATGAATTCTAACATCCGGTCGAGCGCTACCTGTCGTTTAGATGTCCGAATCGGGGCATTCTGCAAGATCGCGTCACTGTTTGGTGAGCATCGCGGATCGCGGATTGCCAAGACGAGGCTCGCTCGGGAGCGGCGGTGGCGTAGCCCGCGTCAGAAAACAGCTTACCCAGCGTATATTCCCCGGGGCGCCAGACCAGACGCACCCCCGCCTGGCAACGGTACGCGAGTCGTGCCCGACCGCACTGGCAAGCGGCCGGTCATGACGGCTGCCCGTGAGGGCGTGCACTGCGCCTCGACGGTGTAATCGTTGAGGCGTAGCCCATCCATGGCGATGGAATCGATACTCATTTTGGCACTTTGATCTAAAACAAGGGGCGGGGCTCCTGTACCTTTTTATGTTTCGATCGTAAGCGTCGGGCACCCGATAGGACGGCGCGAGAGGAAATAGATTGAGTATCTTTATCATCCGCCAGCGATTGATATCAGCACGATGCGCTACTGCGTGGCCCAATCCGAAGCTAGTCGGCTTTTGTCTTTTCCTGCTCGCAGGCTGCGCAACATTTGATTTGCCCGTGAACACGCCGGTAGCCCGCGGTTCAAATCCGATGGCGCAATTGACGACACCGGAGGTCGGCGGCGATACAGCTGTGGCGCTCGCATTCTCCGGTGGAGGCACGCGTGCAGCCGCGTTTGCCTACGGTGTGTTGCGTGGTCTCGATCGTGTTCCGACAAGGGACGGTAAAAGCTATCTGGACCGAGTCGTATTTGTATCGGGTGTCTCGGGCGGATCCGTCACAGCTGCCTATTTTGGCCTCAAAGGCCGCGCGGCGCTTGCCGATTTCCGCGAGCGTTTCTTGATACGAAATGCCGAAGAGGATCTGAATACCGCTGTCAGCTTGAGAAACCTCGCGCAAGGCCTAGGTGGTGGCGTGAACGATGCGAGCAGACTGACCGGTTGGCTCGATCGTAACCTCTTCGACCACGCGACCTTGGGTACCTTACTTCAGCAAGGCAAGCCCATCACCTGGATCAACGCCTCGGACCTTTATAACAGAACGCCATTTCTTTTTGCCCCGGTTACGTTCGCAGCCTTATGTAGCGATATCCGGAACTACCCCTTGTCACAGGCGGTTGCGGCTTCGGCCGCCGTGCCGGTCGCTTTTGTGCCGATTGTACTCGAAAGCTTTCCCGCGGCTTGTGCGACACCCTTGCCGCCATGGGTCAACCGCGTGTTGGCGGATCGCAATGCGGGAGCGCAAGTACGGGCCTTCGCGGAGGCGCTAAAACGCTACCGGGATCCCGAGCAGATTAAATATTTGAAGCTCGCGGACGGCGGTATCACCGACAATTTTGGTCTCTCGGGACTCGTGATTGCGCGGGCGGCTGCGGAGAAGGCATACATGCCGCTCACGCCGGATAAGGCTGTACAATTGCGCCACTTGATCTTCGTGGTCGTCAATTCAGGTCAAGGTCCGGCGGGCAATTGGGCTCGCACTATCGAAGGGCCGACAGGCGCAGAGCTGCTCGGCGCCGTGACCAGCACCGCGCTCGATTCCGCCGTTCGCAGCGGTTTCGACGCCTTTCGCTTGAGCATTCGCGATTGGCAGGAGGCGATACGCAAGTGGCGATGCAGTCTGCCGGCCGCCGAAGCCCGGCGACTCGGGGCTCCGAGGGATTGGCGTTGCAGCACCATCAGGTTTGACGTTACCGAGGTGGGGTTCGATCAATTCGAGCCGCAGCGTGCCGCCAAATTGTCGTCCATTCCAACCAGGTTCAAACTCCCGGCAGAGGACGTGGACCTTTTGATTCAGTCGGGTACCGAAGCCATTCTCAACAATACGACCTTCAGGGGCTTATAATGTTTTCGTCGATATCCGCGGCCGGTTAAGCGCTGACGGTAGGAGGCACACATGAGGAGCGGCGTCCCGCCTAAAGCAAGTGTTCGGGAAAAGATAACCCATGAATTCAGCGAATTTGTGGTCATAGCAACTTATCTGTTCATCTTCTTCACGGCCCTGTCCTACTTCAAGGCCACTAGTTTGCACGCCTATGGCATCGATTATGCGCCATTTGGTCTCGCGGCCATCAAGGCTCTGATCTTTGCCAAATTCGTCCTTATCGGACGGGCACTCCACGCTGGCGAACGGTTCAAGAGCCTGCCGCTAATTTGGCCAACGCTCTACAAGTCATTAGCCTTCGTCGTGCTGTTGGCCGTCCTGGATGTGATCGAGGAAGTCGTCGTCGGACTGATTCATCAGCGAGCGATCTGGGACTCTATCGTCAACATTGGCGGCGGGACTATCGATCAGGCGTTTGCGACCAGCATCATTATTCTTTTGATATTAATTCCATTTTTTGCTTTTCAAGAACTGGGGGAAATCGTCGGCGAGCGCAATCTTGTTCAGTTGTTCTTCACGCATCGCCACAGGCCTCAAAGCTGATAAGGTTGAGTGTCCGATAGACTCAAAAAGCCAACTCGACTCGTTTCCACGCCACCTCCGCTCCTCTCCTTAAACAGACATTGGTCGGCCTGGCGGCGCGTTTATGAGTACACCGACTACTGCCGCCGATCTAAAAAACGCGGTACCTTGACGCTCGTTTCGAATTCCCTGGCCAGCGTGCCGGTCTCCACCACCGCAATCCGCGGCGTCAGTCCGAACGTATCCCACACCGCGGCTTTCAGTGCGTCGCCCGCCGCCGTGGCGTCGACGCCGCGCCGCACCTCGACCGACACCAGCAATGCGTCGAGGTTCCGCTCGGAGACCGCTTCGGCCTTGAAGTCGGTGATCGCGACATCGCGAAAGATAAAATCCTCAAAGTCCGCGTGATTGATGTTGATGCCGCGGATCTTGAAGAAACCGGAGGTGCGGTGGGCGTGTTTGATCAGCGGAAAGACTGAGAACGGGCCGGAATCGTCGTCGCCGCGCTGCCAGGTGACCAGATCGCCGGAGTTCCAGCGCAGGAACGGGGTAATGTTGTTGGTCCACAACGGCGTGACCACGAGGCTGCCGACCGCGCCCTCTTCGACCGGCGCGGAGGTCTCCGGATCGAGTACCTCAACGAGGAACATATCGGTCCAGATGCGGAAGCCGCGGCCGCCCGAGTCTTCCGCTCCCATCAGACCGGCTTCGGTCATGCCGAACGTGTCGCGCACTTGCGCGCCCCATTGCCGGGAAAGCTTCCCGCGCTTGGCATCCGACAACGGCTCGGCCGAGCACAGCACTGTCTCGACCGAGCACGCGGCAAGATCGAGGCCGCGGGTTTCAGCCAGATTGGCGAGATGCAGGCCGTAGCTGCTCATACCCATCCAGATCGTCGGCCGGAGCCGATCGATCAATTCGATCTGCATCGCCGAGGGGGTCGTGGTCCCGGAGCCGGCCCAGTTGACGGCGATGCCGCGGCTCGAAGCGGCACGCGCGAACATCTGACCAACCGGATGGATGCCAAGCGGAAACGACACGTGCAGGCGGCCGCCGCGCCGGCAATGGGTGCAATCATAACCTCTCGCGAAACCGATCATCGCCGCTTCAATGTCGCCATAACTGCGCGGATAAAACAGCGGCGTACCGGTCGAGCCGCCCGAGCGCCAGTATTCCGCGATGCCGTCATCGGGCGTGATGCAGAAATTCTCGTAGAACTCCCGGTCGACGAGCTTGCGCAGCATCTCCTTGTCCAGGATGGGAACTTTGCGCCATTGATCTGGATCGTCGAGCCGGTCCAAATTCAGGTGATCGAGCTTGCCTTGGTAGAACGGTGCACGGCGCGCCTGCGCGAGCGCCCGCTTCTTGCCTTCGGATTGAATCGCTTCGATTGCGGCCCGGGTTTTCGGCAGCTCAGCGAGCGGCGTCATGACATCAGCAACACATCAGGAGCCGCGCGGCGGCAACGCGCCGATCCAGCGGCGCTGGTCGTCGTAGGCATCCGGCAGGTGGCCGGATTTTTCCTCCGCGTTCATCGCATCAGCGCGCGCCTCTTTCTCCGGCGTATTTTCCGGGATCGTTTCGAGCGCATCGCCCAGCATCGCCGCGTAGTCGGCGCCGACCGGACAGACATCGGCACAGCGGCGGCAGCCGGTGATCACGCCGGATCCGCGCAGAATGCTCTGCCAGAGATCGAAGCTTTGCTCGGAGCGAACCAGTTCCTTCTGCCGGGAAGCGTCCGGTTCGGCGATGATGCGGGTGAGATGCTCGCTTAATTGCGTAAAACCGTGCGGCGACCGGAAGCGGTCGCAGGCCGGCCAATCGCGCGTCCAATGCCCGACGGCATCGGCAGGACAAGTCTTCAGGCAGCGCCCACAGCTCGGCCCGAGGCAGAGCGCGGTCTCCATCCTGCCGTCGCACGCCACATCGACCGAACAGAGCACCGCGGTGAGCAGCACGCGCGGTCCGAATTCCGGCGTCAGCAATTGCAGATTAAGGCCGAGCGTACCGAGGCCGGCCTCGACGGCGGCATGCGGCAGCGACAACAGCGTGGTCAGATGCCGCTCCGGATCGCCGTCATAAGTCCACGGATCAACGTGTGTCGGCGGCACAATAATCGCAGGATAGCCATTGTCTTCGAGCCAGTAGACCAGTTCGAGCGACGCTTCCTCGAGCCGAGAGAGCGCCAATTCGTCATTGTAATATTTATGGCGATCGTTCCAGGCAGCGATCCGGGAAGTGCCGCGGCTGATGCGCTTCGCCAGCACGATGACGCGGCCGCCGTCGAGTTCGGTGATGTCGGAGGGGCGGCGCGGATTACGCGGATCCGGCGGATGACGTTCTAGATTGGCGCCATCGGCGATGCCGACCAGATCGGCGCCGAGTGCACGGGCCTTTGCTTTGATGTCGTCCGCAGTGAGCGGCTGCTTGAATGCTGCGACCATTCTTTATTCTCGGCCGTTGTCGTCGGCCGTCGCAAGTGCCGCCTGCTTCCGCTGCTGCTGCAGCTTTTTGAAGTCCTGCAGTTGCCGCGCCACCATGCCCTGATAACCATCCGGTCCGACCCAGCGCCGGTTCCAGTCGTTGAGGCCGGGAATGTCCGCGCCCTGCATCCGATTGTCGCGATAGCGTTTGCCGAGCGCGACTTTGTCCGGCGTTTTTTCAGGTATGGCTTTTTGCAGCTCGGCGAGATGGGCGTGGTAATCGTTGCCGACCGGGCAGACCGCAAGGCAGCGCGGACAATCGCCGAACGAGCCGACGACGCGAAGCAGCCCCTGCCAAAAGCCAAAAATGTCGCGCGAAGACGCGAGCTTCTCCTTCTCCGCCAGCGGCAGGTCGATGAAACGCTCGAAGAATTGCAGGATGGTCGAAAAGCCGAACTCCTGCGCTTCGGTAGCGCAGGCGCGCTTGTCGATGCCGAAATGCAGCACTGCATCGACGGGACAGGCGTGCAGGCAGCGGCTGCAGGACTCGCCGATGCAGACCTGCTCGGTCAGCGGCCGGTCCGGTTCGAGTTCGACCTCGGTGAGAACACCGGTAAGATAAACTCGCGGTCCAAACTCCGGCGTCAGGATGTTGACTTCGAGGCCGAGCGTGCCGAGGCCGGCCTCGACGCCGAGATGCCGCGTCGACAGCCGGCCATAGCTGGCGCGCTTGAGCTTCCAGTCGGTCTCCTGTGCGGCGGTGACGAAGCTTGGATGGCCGGCATCTTCCAGTTCTTCGGCGAGCCGATGGGCCACCTTGTCCATTTTCCGCAAGACCAGCATGTCGATGTATTGCACCGGCACATTGCTCTTGCAGCGGAAGGCGCCGGCAGGAATCCGTTGCGCCAGCACGATCACGCTCTTGCAATAGGGCGAGATGCGCTCGGGCGTCTGCGGCCAGCGCGGATCCGGCGGGAATGCATTTAGCGTCGCGGCGCTGGCAATACCAACGAGATCGGCGCCCAGTTCCTTGGCGCGCGTCTTGACGAACGCCGCGTTCAGCTCTCGCTCAGTCATGTTTAACGAGTTTAAGCGTCATGTCCGGGCAGATCAACGCGAGACGGCAGCTTTTGCCACATCGATGAAGGCCCGAAGCTTCGGCGCCAACGATGCCCGGCGCGGATAATAAAGGAACAACCCGTCCTCCTCGACGGCGCTTTGCGGCAACAGTGACTTGAGCCGACCTTCGCGCAGGTGTCGGCGCACCAGCGGCTCGAATGTGTAGGCGATGCCGATCCCGGCGAGCGCCAGGTCGCGCGCGTGGCCGGCGTCAGTCACCAGCGCCGTGCCCGAGGTCTTGACCGCGATTGTCTTATCGCCGTCACGCAGCTCCCAGTCATAGATGCCACCGGAACCAGTCATGCGGAAGCCGATGCAGTTGTGTTGATGGAGATCTGCAATCGTTCGCGGTGCGCCCTTGGCCGCGATGTAGTCTTTCGACGCGACCAGAATGGATTTGAGCGGTCCGGTGAGGCGCAGTGCAACCATGTCCTGCTGCACCGCTTCACCAAGGCGGATACCGGCGTCGAAACCCTGAGCCACGATGTCGACGTAGGCATCATTGGAATACACCTCGACCGTGAGCCGCGGATGCTGCCAAGCGAGCTTGGCCAGAATCGGGAGCACCGCCAGGTCAAGCGCGATGCGCGGCGCGTTGATCCGCAACAATCCTGTCACTTCGCCGCGCCGCGCCGCCAGCCCTTCGACCGCCTTGCCGATGTCATCGAGAGCCGGCCCGACGCCGGCGAGAAATCGCGCGCCGGCTTCGGTCAGCGATACGCTGCGCGTGGTCCGCGCAAACAGCGGCTCGCCGAGCCGATCCTCGACAGTGCGCACCGCGTGGCTCACGGCAGAGGGACTCATGCCGAGCTCGGCGGCCGCGGCGGCGAAGCCGCAATGACGCGCGACGCAGATCACGACCGGGAGATGACCGAACACATCGCGGTCCATTCATGCATGATATCGCATAATATATCCGATTTAAACCGGCTTATCGTTTGTCGGGTTTGGCGGCACTTTCCGCTCACGCCGCTCGAAGCGGCCAAACCAAAGGAGCAGATCATGGCCCCGACCAAACCTACCTGGTTCATCACCGGCGCCTCCTCGGGCTTCGGCATGGCCTTCGCCCGTTACGCCCTTGACCGCGGTTACAACGTGGTTGCGACCGCGCGATCGGTCGGCAAGCTCGAAGCGCTCGCCGCCTCCGCACCCGAGCGCGTCCTCGTGCACAAGCTCGACGTCACCGTGCCCGGCGAAGCCGAGCAAGCGATTGCCGCCGCCGCGACCCGGTTCGGCCGCATCGACGTCGTCATCAACAATGCCGGCTACGGCATTATCGGCGCCATCGAGGAAACACCCGACGCTGAACTCCGCGCGCTGATGGAGACCAACTTCTTCGGCACGGTCGCGGTCACCAGGGCGGCGTTGCCGTTGCTGCGCCGGCAGCGGGCCGGCGCCATTGTCAACATTTCAAGCTTCGGCGGTCAGACCTCGTTCGCCGGCGTCGGCGCCTATTCCGCTTCGAAATTCGCGCTCGAAGGAATGTCGGAAGCATTGGCGCAAGAAGTTGCGCCGTTCGGTATCAAAGTGCTGATCGTCGAACCCGGCGCGTTCCGCACCGGTTTTGCTGCCGACGCGCTGAAATACATGCCGGCAATAATGGCTTACGAGACTGTCATCGGCGGCACCCGCGATATCGTTCACAACATGCACGGCAATCAGGCCGGCGACCCCTACAAGGCGGCGCGCGCGATCGACCTTGCGCTTGACGCCGAGACAACGCCGCTGCGTTTGCAGCTTGGTGCGGACTCCGTTGCGGCAGTGCGGTCGCACGCCGAGCAGATGCTGAAAGACCTGGCCGCTTGGGAGAAAGTTGGGCTCGACACGCAACTCGATGCGATTGCGGCGTAAGATGTTGCACAGTGTAACTGAATGAATTGCGCGGCCCGCGGACCATTTGCGGGGGCTGCGCAGCGTTATTTCGATCGCATTATGCCGGCTGCATCGCCGGGCTGGCGTGCGAAACTGAGGCACGCTCGCGGACGATGAGAAGTTGCGCGGCGAGCCCCGCGGCGATCACGGCGGGCTCTTTGCCGCGGATCTCCGGAATGCCGATTGGACAGACCAGACGGCCGATCTGGCTGCCGCTTAGGCCGATCTGGCGGGCCTGGCTCACGAACCGCGACCGTTTGGTATCCGAGCCGATCAGGCCGACATATTCGAACGTCTCGCGTTGCAATGCCGCCGCTGTGATGTCGAAATCGAGCGGATGGGAGTGGGTCATGACAATCACCATGGCGTCACGTGGCGCCTCATCCAATTCGTGCGTGACATCATCGGTGCGGACAGTGACGACATTCTGCGGGACATATTGCGGAAACTGATCCGTCCGGCTGTCGATCCAGCGGACCGCGAACGGCAGCGGTGCGAGCGCCAGCACGACGGCACGGCCGACGTGACCGGCCCCGAACAACAGCACCGGCGTTGTCACCTCGCCGAAGCTTTCATGAAATGATGTTTTGTTGAATGGGGCCGTCGCCGCTCTGTCCTCGTTTGTTGTTCCTGGTGGCGCGGGCGCGCGAACGATGCGACCGTCCTCGCCGAGGCGGGCTAAAGCGTCGAAGGCTCCGGCCTTTTCAATCTCCTCCAGGCGGCGCATCACCGCAAGATCATTTTCGTCGAACGTCTCGGTGAGCGTTTTCACCATGCCGCCGCAGCACTGACCGAGGTTGGGCCCCAGCGGCCAGTCGCGGAATTGCGCTTCGCCGCGGCCGGCAGCAAGCACTGCGCGCGCCACCGCAAGCGCCTCATATTCCAGACGCCCGCCGCCAATGGTGCCGAAAAATCCGCCGTCCGGCTGCAGCACGATACGGGCGCCGGACTCACGCGGCACCGATCCGGCGGCACCGATCACGCTAATCAGCCCGGCAGCCCCGTGCCGCTCGATCGTTTGCTTAATCCGGGCCCAAACCTTCGCCATCTCACGTCCAGTTTACGCCTTGCGCCTTTCCGCGAGCGGCGCGAGCAGGGACACTGCATCAACCGGACCGATCGCGTTGAGGATCGCTTCCGGCGTTGCCGGGGCGTCCAACGCGACGCCGTTGCCGGGACGCACCGAGTGTATCGCATCGGCGATCGCAGCGAACACTGAAATCGGCAGCATCAAGGGCGGCTCGCCCACGGCTTTGGAGCGGTAAATCGTATCTTCGCGGTTGCTGTCGTCGAACAACGCCACGCGGAAATCCGCCGGCACGTCGCCCGCAACCGGAATCTTATAAGTAGAGGGCGCGTGGGTGAGCAGACGACCTTTGTCGTCGTAGACAAGCTCCTCGGTCGTCAGCCAGCCCATCCCCTGAACGAAGCCGCCTTCGATCTGGCCGATATCAATGGCCGGATTGATCGAGCGGCCGACGTCGTGCAGGACGTCGACGCGCCGGACCTTCATCTCGCCGGTCAGGATGTCGATCACGACTTCGCTGCAGGCCGCGCCATAGGCAAAATAAAAGAACGGCCGGCCTTTGCCCTTGTCGCGGTCCCAATGCAGCTTTGGCGTCTTGTAGAAGCCGGCCGCCGACAAATGCACGCGCGCACCGTACGCCTTCTTGGTCAGTTCGCCGAACGGAACGCTCTCATTGCCGATGAACACCCGGTCGTCGCGGTAGGAAATGAGGTCCTCGGAGACATTCCAGGCCTCGCTGGCAAAGCGCGTCAGGCGCGCTTTGATGTCGCGCGCCGCCTTTTGTACCGCCATGCCGTTCAGATCGGTGCCGGAGGATGCGGCCGTTGCCGACGTGTTCGGCACTTTGTCTGTCGAGGTTGCGGTGATGTGGACGCGATCGAGCCCGATGCCGAATTCTTCCGCAGCCACTTGCGCGATTTTCTGAAACAGGCCCTGGCCCATTTCCGTGCCGCCGTGATTGAGATGGACCGATCCGTCCTGATAGACGTGGACCAGCGCGCCAGCCTGATTGAGGTGCGTCAGCGTAAATGAAATGCCGAATTTCACCGGCGTCAGCGCAATGCCGCGCTTCAAAATCGGTGAGCGGGCGTTCCATTCCTTGATCTCGTTGCGCCGCGTGCGATAGCCCGACGTGCGCTCCAGTTGCTCGATCAGGCGTAAGCCGACATCGGGATCTTCGACGGTCTGTCCGTAAGGCGTGACGTCGCGCCCGGGGCTGTAGAAATTGGCCTTGCGCACATCAAGCGGGTCGAGGCCGAGCTGCCACGCGATCGCGTTGATCACGCGCTCGATCGCCATCATTCCTTGCGGGCCGCCGAAGCCGCGGAACGCGGTATTCGATACCGTGTTGGTCTTGACGCGCCGCGAATTGATCCGGAATTCGGGAAGGAAATAAGTGTTGTCGGCATGGAACATGGCGCGGTCGACCACACCGATGCTGACATCCGCGGAGCAGCCGCAGCGCGCATCGAGATCGATATCGACCACGCGGATACGGCCGTTTGGCTCGTAGCCGACTTTATAGTCGACCGCGAAATCGTGCCGCTTGCCGGTCATCGCCATGTCGGCATCGCGGTCGAGCCGGAGCTTGCAGGCCCGGCCGGTAACGCGCGCAGCCAACGCCGCGATCACCGCCCATTGGGTGGCTTGCGTTTCCTTGCCGCCAAAACCGCCGCCCATGCGGCGAACCCGGCAGGTCACGAAGGAATCCGGCAGCGCGAGGACGCGCGCGACAATGTGCTGGACTTCGCTCGGGTGTTGCGTCGACGAGTACACCAGCACCGCGCCGTCCTCGCCGGGCACGGCGAGCGCAACCTGGCCTTCCAGATAAAAATGTTCCTGACCGCCGATGCGGATTTTTCCGGCACCGCGTAACGGCGCTGCGGCCAGCGCCTTGGCGACGTCGCCATTGATGAAGGCGTAATCCGGCAGCACGGTCTCGCCGGCCGCCCTGCCCTGCTCGACCGAAACGTTTGGCGTCTCTATGTCGATGTCGATTTTGCCGCGCAGCACCCCGCGGAGCGCGGCGTCGCGCGAGGTCGCAGCGACGGCAAACACCGGCTGGCTATGGAACAGAACTTCGGTGTGTGCAAACGCGGGCTCATCCGCGCTCGCCGGCGAGATATCGTTTTTTCCCGGTATATCCGTCGCCGAAATGACGGCGACGACGCCCGGAGAATTTCGCACCTCAGTCAGATCGATGCTGCGGATTTTCCCACGCGCTGCGGGCGAGCCGCCGACCGCGACGTGCAGCGTTCCCGCCGGCTCGGGAATGTCGTCGATATATTCGGCCGCGCCCTGGACGTGCTTGGCGCCACTGTCGTGCGGCAGCGGCTTGTAGACGTGGCGCAGCGGCGCCTCTAATACGGCGTCCTCATTCAGCGGCATCGGCAACCATCCGGTGATCCGCGATGCGCGTGACGTTTGCGCCGGCGCCGGCAATTTCGGCAAGCGCTTTAATGACCAGATTGGCGGCGACGCGGCTGCGATAGGCCGCGCTGGCGCGCAGATCGTTCAGCGGCGTGAAGTCCTTGCCGATAGCCTCAGCCGCCAAGTGCCAGCGTTGGGTCTCGGTGAGCGATAGCCCGCGCAAAATCTCTTCGACGGCCTTTGCGCGTTTTGGAATCCCGGCCATGCCGCCAAATGCGACCTTGGCGTCGCTGATACGACCGCCCTCGACCTTCAGGCAGAACGCAGCAAGCACCGCAGAAATATCTTCGTCGGTGCGTTTGGTGATCTTGTAGGCGCGAAAGTGCGTGGCCGCTGCCAGTTTCGGCACCAGCAAGCGACGGACGAATTCTCCGGGCGCCCGGTCCTGTTTGCCATAGGCGAGAAAGAAGCTTTCCAGTGGAAGCTGCCGGATTTTGTCTCCGTGGCGCAACTCCACACTGGCGCCGAGCGCGATCAGCATCGGCGCCAGATCGCCGATCGGCGAGCCGTTGGCGATGTTGCCGCCGACGGTGCCGCAGGCGCGCACCTGAATGGAACCGAAGCGACGCAGCACCTCGGCAATGTCGGGATCGATCGCACCCAGGACCGGAGCTGCGCGCGCCAGCGAAACGACGGCGCCGAGTTCGTAACCGGCGGCAGTCTCCCTGATCGCGGACAGCTCGGCGACGCGGCCGACGTGAATGATTTTTTGCAGCGGCGTGAGTTTTTTGGTGATCCACAGCCCAACGTCGGTCGAGCCGGCAACGATCGTGGCATCGAGATATTTCGCATAAAGCTCCGCCAGCGATTGCTCGCTTGCGGGCGCAGCAAAGAATGAATTATCATCGCCGACAAACAGATCGGCACTGTCGTCGAGATTGCGCAACGCCTGCAGACGCGCC
This sequence comes from uncultured Alphaproteobacteria bacterium, assembly GCA_963791955.1. Lineage (GTDB taxonomy): Bacteria > Pseudomonadota > Alphaproteobacteria > Rhizobiales > Xanthobacteraceae > BOG-931. The sequence continues at coordinate 158,024 of CAWBUO010000004.1, read as the reverse complement.
GCGACGTTTCTGCTGAAGCGGTCATCAGCGCCGTTGCACACTTCAATCGCGGCATCCACGATCGGCCGGTAGCCGGTGCAGCGGCACAAATTCCCCGCCAGCACGTCGTTGATTTTGTCCCGGCTGGTGATGCCGTCGCACTCGTGATAGTGCGCGAACAGGCTCATGACGATGCCGGGGGTACAAAAGCCACACTGTGACCCATGTTGCCGGGCCATCGCTTGCTGAACCGGATGCAGTGTGCCGTCGGCTGAAAGGTCTTCGACCGTAATCAGTTCGGCGCCATCGAGTTGACCGAGCAGCGTGATGCAGGAATTGACCGGCTCGTAGATCGTACGGCCGTCGCGTTCCCGCACCACCACGACCGCACAGGCGCCGCAATCGCCCTCCGCGCAGCCTTCCTTGGTGCCGGTCGCGCGTTCCTGCAGACGCAACCAGTCGAGCACGGTCGCGCGCGGCGAAAATTCGCCGATGCGAACATCGCGACCGTTGCGCCGAAATTGCAGGACGTTTCTTGCCATGATGCCGGTGCCGCACGCTTTGCCTAGCGAAGTGGCATTTGCGCACAACAAATAAACCAAGGCAAGCAATTTGCCAGTGGTTTAATGCACTTAGCTCCTGTCTTCGGTGCGCCTTCGACTGCGATTCCCGGCGTTTGGCGCGGCATGAATCGTGCAACGTCCGATGCATGGATCTCAACACCATCACCGAAATCGCAAGACCGCGCCAACGCGCCGAACTGCCGGCTTGGAGCGCGGGCGACGCCTGGCTTGCCGGTGGAACCTGGCTGTTCTCAGAGCCGCAGCTGAAAGTCTCGCGGCTCATCGACATCGCCAACCTCGGCTGGCTCCCACTGGAACCAAGCGAACAAGGCTTGCGAATCGCCGCCACCTGCAAGATTGCCGAGCTGGACGGCATGGCGTTTCCCGCCAACTGGATCGCGGCGCCTCTGGTCAACCAATGCTGCCGTTCGTTTCTCGCTTCATTCAAAATCTGGAACGCGGCGACGGTCGGCGGCAATCTCTGTATGGCGCTGCCGGCGGGCCCGATGATCTCGCTGACCGCCGCCCTCGACGGCGTCTGCGTAATCTGGACTCCGGAAGGGAACCAGCGGCGCGTGCCCGTTACAGATTTTGTCCGGGCGCCACAGCGCAACGCGCTGCAGCCGGGCGAGCTCCTTCGCGCTATTGACCTGCCGCTTGCGGCGCTGCGCCGCCGCACCGCGTTCCGTCAAATCGCTTTGAGTCCGCTCGGCCGTTCAGGCGCGCTCCTGATCGGAACGCGGTCACCGGACGATGGGGCATTTTTGTTGACTGTGACGGCGGCCACCCCGCGTCCGGTTCGTTTGTCGTTTTCAAATCTGCCGTCGCGCACCGCGTTGCGCGACGCGCTTGAAAAGACAATTCCGCGCGGCGCCTATTACGACGACCTGCACGGCGCGCCATCGTGGCGACGGCATGTGACTCTGCAATTAGCCGAAGAAATTCGCATCGAACTCGGCGGCAACGGCGCGGCCCCAGCATGACTTTCCTGGTCAACGGCAAGAGCCACGCCGTAGCGCCTCGTCCCGGGCAGTGTCTGCGCACGTTTCTGCGCGAGCTTGAATGCTTTGGCGTCAAGAAAGGCTGCGACGCCGGCGATTGCGGCGCCTGCACCGTGATGGTCGACGGCGACCCGGTGCACTCTTGCCTGTTTCCGGCCTATCGCGCCGAGAATCTTCCGATTACCACGATCGAAGGCCTCGCGAAAAACGGCGAACTGCATCCGATGCAGCAGGCGTTTCTGCAGGCGCAGGGTTTTCAATGCGGCTTCTGCACGCCGGGCATGATCATCACGGCCGCGAGCCTCAATCAGGCGCAGCGGCAGGATCTGCCCTGGGCGCTCAAGGGCAACATCTGCCGCTGCACCGGGTATGGCGCGATCGAAAATGCCATCCGCGGCGTGCACGCGATCGAGCAAGCCGAAGCCGGCGACGCTTGCGGCCGCAGCGTGCCGGCGCCGGCGGCGCGCGCGGTCATCAGCGGCGCCGCGCGCTACACGCTCGATTTTGCGCCACCCGGACTCTTGCATCTGAAGCTGCTCCGCTCGCCGCACGCGCATGCACGCATCAAATCGATCCGTAAGGACGACGCGTTGGCAGTGCCGGGCGTGCGCACGGTGCTGACCTGGGAAGACGCGCCGGCGAAACTCTATTCGACCGCGCGGCATGAGATCGAAAGCAGCGATCCGGATGACACCGCGTTGCTTGACCAGATCGTCCGCTTTGCCGGCCAGCGCGTTGCGGCGGTGGTTGCGGACACCGAAGCGGCGGCGGAAGCCGCCTGCCGCAGGCTCGACGTTGAATACGAATTGCTTCCGGCAGTTTTCGATCCGGAGCAAGCGATGCAGCCGGGCGCGCCGGTCATCCATGACAAGGGCCCGGAGTCCCGCATTGTTGACCCGAAGCGCAACATCGCCGGCGAAGTACACGGCCATGTCGGTGACGTCGACGAAGGATTTGCACAGGCCGACGTCGTGTATGAAGGCACCTACATCACCCAGCGCGTCCAGCACGCCCATCTGGAAACGCATTGCGCCGTCGGCTGGCTCGATGAGGCGCATCGGCTCACAATCCGGTCAAGCTCGCAGACGCCGTTTCTGGCGCGGCGCGCGATCGCTGCTTTGTTCGATCTCGATCCGGCCAAGGTGCGGGTGTTCTGCGAACGGATGGGCGGCGGCTTCGGCGCCAAGCAGGAAATGCTGGTCGAAGACATCGTCGCGCTCGCGGTGCTGAAAACCGGGCAGCCGGTCAAGCTCGAGTTCACCCGCGAGGAACAATTCATCGGCGCCACCACCCGGCACCCGATGCAGGTGCGGATCAAGGCGGGGGCCCGACGCGACGGCCGGCTTACCGCCATGCAGATGCATGTCGTCTCCAACACTGGCGCTTACGGCAATCACGGCCCCGCGGTTCTGTTTCACGCCTGCGGCGAATGCTTCGGCGTCTACAAATGCGATAACAAGAAGATCGACGGCTTTGCCGTCTACACCAACGCCGTGCCTGCGGGCGCGTTTCGCGGCTACGGCCTGCCGCAAACCAATTTTGCCGTCGAGTCGGCGATGGATGAACTAGCCCGTAAGCTCGACATCGACCCGATCGAATTTCGCGCCCGCAACGTGGTGCAGCCGGGCGATCCGATGATCTCGACCGGCGATAACGTCGGACACGACGTGGAATATGGCAGCTACGGGCTCGATCAATGCCTTGCCTTGGTCAAGGATGCGATCGATCGCGGCGGCGGGCTGCCACCGCCGCCGTTTGCACTCGGCATGATCGATACCGTGCCGCCGTTTGGACACTTCGCCGACGCACGCGCCGAATTGCACGAGGACGGCAGCTATGCGGTCATCGTCGGAACGGCGGAATTCGGCAATGGCACCACGACCGTGCATCAGCAAATCGCCGCCACGGTGCTTGGCACCACGATCGATAACATCAGGGTGCTGAGCTCCGACACCGATCACGGCGGTCATGACACCGGCGCTCATGGAAGTACCGGGACCGTCGTCGCCGGGCGCGCCGCACAACTCGCTTGCGAGGCGTTGCGCGAGCAAATATGCGTGTTCGCGGCAGAGCACGTAGGCGGCGCGCCCGAGGCGTGGTCGCTCGAAGCCGCGGCGGCGGTGTGTGCCGGCCGCCGGGTCGCGCTCTCCGAGCTCGGGGCGGCGGCGCAAGCGAAAGGCCGCAAGCTTGCCGCCACCGCACGATCGAACGGAACGCCGCGCTCCGTCGCCTTCAACGTCCAGGCTTTCCGTATCGCCGTCAACAAGCGCACCGCCGCGATCAAGATTCTGCGTAGCGTGCATGCGGCGGACGCCGGGCGCGTCATCAACCCGATGCAATGCCGCGGCCAGATCGAAGGCGGCGTCGCGCAGTCGCTCGGCGCGGCACTGTACGAGGAGATGGTGATCGACGATGCCGGGCGGGTGGTCAATCCGACGTTCCGCAACTATCATCTTCCGCAGTTTGCCGATGTGCCGCGCACCGAGGTATTGTTTGCCGACACCTGTGATGCCGTCGGTCCGTTCGGCGCCAAGTCGATGAGCGAAAGCCCCTACAATCCGATCAACGCCGCGATCGGCAACGCGCTGGCCGATGCGACCGGGATCAGGTTTTGTCAGACGCCCTTCAAACCGGATCGCATTTTCCACGCCATCGTGGAAAAGTTCGGCACCGCGGATTGAACTGAAAGCGGGGACACCGTTGCCGACGCCCGACGAGAAATTTTTGCGCCGAAGTTTCGATGTGGCCCGGCGTGCGCACATCAATGGCAATCACCCGTTCGGCTGCATCCTGGTCGGGGCGAATGGCGATGTGCTGCTCGAAGTCGAAAACGGCTACCTGCCCGACCGGGACATGACTGGCCACGCCGAACGGCTTCTGGCCACCAAGGCGTCGAAGCAATTTGATCCAAAATTTCTCGCTGGCTGCACGCTGTACACGTCGGCCGAACCGTGCGCGATGTGCGCGGGTGCGATCTACTGGGTCGGCATTGGGCGGCTCGTGTACGGATTATCAGAGCGCCGCCTCAAATCCATGACCGGCGATCACACCGAGAACCCGACGCTGGATTTGCCGTGCCGGACGGTGTTCGCCGCCGGGCAGCGCGCCGTCGAAGTCATCGGCCCGCTGCTGGAAGACGAAGCCGCCGAACTTCATGCCGGCGTTTGGCAGACCGCCAACACATAATCTCGCAGCCGCGGGGACTGGCTTTGCTGTGAGGAAAGCGGGAAGCCAACAAGTCACGCCGGGGACACGCGACCGCGCCAGGGATCGGGCCCAGGATCACGCCCGGCTGCAACCTCGGCCAGCCGGCCCAGATAATGGGCCCAGCCCTCCGCGTGGCTAGCGCATTGTTCGGAATTGGGCAGGCCGGTGTGAGTCAGACGGAGCAGCGTTCCTTCCGGCTGCTCGACCAGATCGATCTCAATGAGGCTCGATCCCGGCGGTACCTCCTCGCTGCCGTCCCAGCCGAAGCTGTAAGCCAGGCGGTGCACCGGCACCACTTCGCGGAAGGAGCCGCGGGCGATTCGGGCCCCAGTGACATTGAGGAGATAGAGCCCGCCGGGCTGCGGCTCGAGCTCCGCCTCCGTTCCCATCCAGCGGAGGATCAACTCTGGATCGGTCAGAAGCGCGAACACCGCGGCGGGCGGCGCCGCGATGTGCGTCTCGCGGCGGACGACCAGGGCCTCTTGCATCGGTGCCTCCTCACAGTCGTGATGGGTGTCAATGGCAGCAATCGCCTTCGTGCTTGTTGCGACTCTCGCGCGTACTATCCCGCAGCTCATCCTCGCTCAGCCGGCTGTATCCATCGTCAAACTCGTGGCGTCCCTTCGGCGTGAGATCGAGCCACATGAAGGCGCCCATCAGATTCTCGATCCCGCGGGCGTGGGTCGAGTAGGTGTGAAAGACTTCACCGGTCTCGCTTCGGGCGAAGATGCTGGCACCCATCATATCTTCGCTGCTCTTGCCGTAATTGAAGATGGCGCGGCCAGCGGCGATGTCCTCCTTCTTGAACGACACTCCGAAGTCGAAGTTAAAGTCGCTGCCGAGCGAGGAAACCCAGGGAAAGGTCCAGCCCAAGCGCCGTTTAATCTGATCGATATGCGCGAACGGCGCGCGCGAGATCGCGGCAAATGACAGGTCGGCGGCCCCAAAGTGCTGCCGCGCCGCATCGATATGGTCGGCGACGAAGGAGCACCCTTTGCAGACGTGATCGGACCCCGGCGTCAGCATGAAGTGATAGACAGCGAGCTGGCTGAGGCCCTGGAACAGATCTGCAAGCGTGCATTTGCCTTCAGGTCCTTCCAACACATAGGGCTTCTCGATTTTGACCCAGGGCAACCTACGGCGTTCGGCGCGCAGTTCATCGAGCTCGCGGGTGATGGCTTTCTCTTTGAGGAGGAGCGCCTTGCGCGCGGTGAGCCACTCCTCCCGCAATACGACCTTCGGCGGGGACATATCGGTTGCCATGTGGTCGGTCATTGTTTCTCTCTTTCGGTCGGTTGCCGTCTTATTCCCAGCTGTCGAGCTTGATCTCGTTGGGCCAGGCGGCGCCTTTGCCGGTTTCGAGAAGCGACTTGAGGCTCAGCAGGAAGACGCCCCATTTGGTGCTGCAGTGGTGCATGAACTCCACCGGTTCCTTCCAGCCCTGTTGCTTGAAGAGCACAATGGTCCAATCGCCATTCTGTTTCAGATCGAAGCTTATCTTGGTGCGAAGCCACTCTTCGGGCCCGTCGACCACCTGCCACAGAACGTACTTGGCAGGCTGAAGCTCGAGGACTTTCATATCGAAACCGCCGGCGCCGAAGCGGAATTGGATCACGCCGCCGACCTTGCTTTCCCCTCGGGTGTCGCTCGTCCACCAGCTGGAAAGGCCTTCGACCGTTGCTAATGCCTTATAGACCTCAGCTAGCGACGACGATTTGATGCCAACTTTATGCAGGATATCGGGCATGGCCGGTTTCTCCTTCTCATGTTGTTTGTTGTTGGTCACGAGATAGACTTAGTGCCGGAGATCGCCGCGATGGGAGTGACAAGTGTGTCGGGATTCCGATGGACTCGCTGATCACGGCTGCGGCACGTGCACTCGCAAGGGGTGATCCCCTCGGCGCGCTGAAGCGGGTCGCGCTGCGCGACGACGCGCCTGCGCTGGCGCTTCGCGGCATCGCGATGGCGCAGCTCGGCGATCTGGTTCGGGCCAAGGCTCTGTTGCGAAGTGCGGCGCGCGCCTTCGGTCCGAAAGAGGCGATAGCTCGCGCGCGGTGCGTCGTCGCCGAGGCCGAGATTGCACTTGTCTCGCGCGACCTGGGCTGGCCTGCGAAAGCGCTCGACGCGGCGCGAGCGACGCTCGAAGCGCACGGCGACCGCGTCAATGCGGCGCACGCGTGGAATCTTGAGGTCAGACGCCTGCTCCTGATCGGCCGCCTCGACGAGGCGGAGCGTACGCTCGCCGGTCTCGACCCAACGCCGCTCCCACCTGCCTCGCGGGCCGCCCACGAGCTGGTGGTTGCGGGAATTGCAATTCGGCGTCTACAGATGAAGGCCGCGCGTGACGCGCTTACGCAAGCACAGCACGCCGCACGCGCGGCGGACATTCCCGCGCTGACAGCAGAAATCGAAAGCACATCGCGGGTGATCAACACGCCCGCGGCGCGTCTGATCGCGGGCGGCGCAGAGCGGCTCCTCCTGCTCGAGGATGTTGAAGCGCTCGTGGCGTCGAAGGCGCTCGTCGTGGATGCGTGCCGCCATGTCGTGCGTGACACACGCACGGTCGTCTCGCTCGCGACACGCCCGGTATTGTTCGCGCTTGCGCGCGCGCTGGGTGAAGCCTGGCCCGGAGACGTGACAAGGAGCGCACTCCTTGCCCGCGCGTTCCGGGCGAAGCACGTCGATGAATCACATCGCGCCCGGTTGCGGGTCGAAGTCGGCCGGCTTCGCGTTGAGCTGCGGACGCTGGCGGACGTGACCGCGACCAAGCGAGGCTTTGCGTTGGCGCCGCGCAGTGCACGTGAGGTCGTCGTGCTGGCGCCGCCGGTTGAAGAACGGCATGCAGCAGTACTCGCCTTCCTCGCCGATGGCGAATCGTGGTCAAGTTCGGCCTTGGCGATTGCGCTTGGCGCGAGCCCGCGCACCGTGCAGCGGGCGCTCGAAACGCTTGCGGCAACAGGCAAGGTGCAGTCATTCGGTCGCGGGCCGGCGCGCCGCTGGATGACCCCGCCCGTGCCGGGATTCCCGACAACCTTGTTACTCCCCGGTCCGCTGCCGAGTGACTAGGATCGACGCATGAAAACAGCAGCAGCCGAAATCCTTCGTGAATATGGACCGTTTCCAGATGTCGACCGCGTCAATGGGGTTACGTTCGACGGTCAGCGCGTCTGGTTTGCGTCAGGAGACAAGCTGAACGCTTTCGATCCGGCGAGCGGCGAGGCGCTGCGCTCGATTGATATCGCCGCGCACGCAGGAACGGCCTTCGATGGCCAGCATTTGTTTCAGCTCGCCGATGATCGGATTCAGAAAATCGATCCGAAGACCGGCAATGTGCTCTCCACAATCCCGCTGCCCGGCGGCGCCGGCTCGGGGCTCGCGTGGGCGGAGGGAACGCTCTGGGTGGGGCAGTATCGGGATCGGAAGATCCATCAAATCGACCCCGAAACCGGGGCAATTCTTCGCACCATCGAGTCCAATCGCTTCGTCACCGGGGTCACCTGGGTCGACAGCGAACTCTGGCACGCCACCTGGGAAGGTGACGAGAGCGATTTGCGGCGGATCGATCCTCAAACCGGCAAGGTTCTGGAGAAGCTCGAAATGCCGCCCGGAGTGGCCGTGTCGGGGCTCGAGTCCGATGGCGGCGATCAGTTTTTCTGCGGAGGTGGAAGCAGCAGGAAGGTGAGAGCCGTGCGCCGACCAAAGCGAAAGTAATTGGACAAGTATGCGAAGCGGATCGCGCCCGACCGGAGCGTTTCTTCCTAGTCGAGTGAGCCTTATTCGCATGCACGAGTGGCCGCTCTATAATCCCGCGGATGCGGTTGCCCTCCACACTGGCTTGGCTGGTCGACGAGGCCGGCAGCGTGCGTGGCGCCGACAACTTCCTTGCGACTCTCGGCGCGAAACTGATCGCCGATGGTTTGCCGCTCGCAGGCGGCGCGCTGACATTGACGGCGGCTCATCCGATCATTGCTCGCCGCACCTGGTTGTGGCGGGCGGAAACCGGAGCGGTGATCGAGGCGCTGGGCTTCGGGGCGGCGGCCTTGTCCGGTCCGAAAAGCCAGACGCAACAAGGCAAAGTCGGCCGCGACTGGCTCGCTGCGCTCGGCGCCGGACTGGTGCAAGAAAATGTCGCCGGGCCGGCAGCAGACGGCCCGGATTCAGCGCGTCCGGTGCTCGCCTGGGCGGTCTCCCGCCCGCTTGCCGAGCCCGAATCCGCGCTATTGGATCAGGCAGCGCGCTTTGCCGCCGCACCGCTTGCAGGCCTCGGCGCGCGGGCCACGCTGGCTGCTTTGCTCGATGCCTATCTCGGCCGCCGCGGCGCGGCGCAGGTTCTGGCCGGGCGTTCACGCCGCGAGACCGGCGAGACGATCCGCGCGGTCCTGCTCGTTGCAGATTTGCGCGGTTTCACCGAGCTGTCGGAGTCGATGGCTCCGGAGGCAGTGGTGGCGGTGCTCGACGCCTGGTTCGACCGTATCGCCGGCGCCGTTCACGCGTTCGGCGGCGAGGTGCTGAAATTCATCGGCGACGGTGTGCTGGCGATCTTCCCGATCGGCGAGCGGCCTGCTTCCGCCTCATGCGACGCCGCGCTGAGCGCCGTTGTCGCGGCGCAGGCCGGCATGACCCATCTCAATCGGGCGCGCGACCGGCAAGGCCTGCCGCCCTTGCACTTCGGACTGGCGCTGCATCTCGGCGAAATGCTGTGGGGCAATGTCGGCACTGCCGACCGGCTGGACTTCACCGCGATCGGCCCTGCAGTCAATCTGGTCAGCCGACTCGAAGGGCTGTGCCGGCCGCTCGGCCGCACTGTGCTGATCTCCGGCGCAGTTGCCGCAGAGACGACGACGCCGTTGATCCCTCTCGGCGAGCACCTGTTGCGCGGCATCGCCGCGCCGTGCGCGGTCTTCACCCTGTCAGAGGCATAAGCCTGAGCGTGATCGCGGTTTGCCTGTGCGCCAGCTCTGTGAACGCGGGTATCAGATTCGCGCCGACTGAACACGCGTTGAATTTTTACGCGCGGCAAGCACTTGATCGGCGGCGGTGACGCCGGTTTGCCAGGCGCCATGGGCAGTCGAAAAATCGCTGGCCGAACAGGCTTCGCCGGCAAAGAACAGGCGATCGTCAACCGGCTCGGCGAGCGCCCGACGGCAATCCGCAAATCCCGGAAGCGCATACGAATAAGAGCCGAGCGAAAAAGGATCGCGGCCCCAGCGATGGATTTGGATCGGCTTCACGCGGCGTCTGAAATCGCTCCCGAGCACGCCGGTCAGTTCGGAAACCGCGAAATCAAAAAATGCGCCGTCGCCGTTGGCTTCGAGTTCCGCGGCCAACTTGCCGCCGAAATAGGCCTCGATCTGCGGCCGGCCCAGCGGCCTGAACTGATAAGCACCGGTCGCCGCGCGATCGGTATGTCCGAACAGGCGCACGTCGGGATCGAACTCCTCGGCGCGGTCGAGTGCGATGAAGAGTTTATCGTCGAGCCCCAGCGGCAGGCCCTGCGCCGCTTCGATTTTTTTCGGCAACGCGGGCATGAATGCGAGCTGTTCCCTGGCGAGCAGCGAAGTTGGAATAGCAATGATGACCCGATCGGCTGCGATCGGGCCTTTCTCAGTCTCAACTCTCAGTCGCTTGTCGCGATGATCGACCCCGATCACGCGGCAGCCGAGCGTGACCGGCAGGTCGACGCCATAGTTTCGTATCACGGTGCCAAGGCCTTCGATCGCCCGCCAGTTCACCCCGCTGTCTGCATAGCGGTCAAAATCCTTGGCCGAGACTTGATCCCATTCGGCGCCGCTGATGTAGGTACTCACCGCGTTGATCAGGCCGTTCCAGCGACAGCCGGGTTCGAGTGCCGCTGACGACGGCACATCGGTCTGATTTTGTGCCACGTGCTCAAGACGAGCAAAAAACGATCCCATCGCTTCGCCGAATTCTTCTTGTTCGGCGCGTGGGAAACCGAATTCAAGCGACGGCCGCGCCCACGCCGGCAGCGACGTGTCGATTGATGCCCCCTGCGCTCTGGCAATCCCGCACCACGGATTGCGGTCCGCGGAATGCAGCCAGCCGCAGCCGAGGTCGAGCGCAAAACCAGACTCGTCGATAACAGTCAGTGCGCGCCCGCCGAGGCGCGGACGCGCTTCAACAAGCAGACAGCTCACGCCGGAATTGTGCAGCCGGCGCGCGGCCGCAATCCCGGCTGCGCCGGCACCAACCACCACAACTTCGACATCACTGCTTGCCATGGCAAACTCCGACAGGCTTGGCCTGTGCCAGCGAACCCGCCATGCTTCCGACTGTTAAGATAGGTCTCGCGGTCGATTTTCGCCCGATGCGATGAGGGTAGATTATGGACGACACCCAATTTGCCGACATTGCGACGTGGATTAGCAGTGCTGGCTTAAGTGGCCAGGACGAGACGGCGATGGTCACCGAATTCTGCAAGCGCCTCGTCGCGCTCGGGCTGCCACTAACCCGCGCCCAGGTCTTCATCGATACGTTGCATCCTGTCCATGCCGGGTTGGGCTACTACTGGCAAAACGCCAACTTGAGTGGCGGAGCCAAGGGCGAAACAGTCGCTACTGAACACGGCCTCGCCGTCGAGGGTGCAGCGCTGGAACGATGGCGGCGCAGCGCGTTCTATCACATGATCGAAACCGGCTCCGCTGCGCTGCGCCGGCGGCTCACGAGCGAAAGCGGCGCGGAGTTCCCGTTTTTGGGTGAACTCTACACGGCCGGCATGACCGATTACGTCGCCGTTATCGATCGCTTCGGCGCCGACGCCATTATCGGCGAGATGGACGGCGTTTACTCTTCCTGGGTCAGCGATACGCCGCAAGGTTTTACGGACGATCAAATCGCGACGCTGCGCCGGCTTACGCCCTGCTTTGCGCTCGCCATCAAGTCGGCAACGCTGGGCCGCATCGCCAGGACGCTAGTTGAAACCTATCTGGGACGCGACCCCGGCAAGCGGGTCCTGAAAGGAAGTATTACACGCGGAAAATCAACATCCATCGAAGCGGTTCTCTGGTTCAGCGACCTGCACAGTTACACGCGCATTTGCGACCGGGTACAGCCCGAAGAAATCATTCCGTTTTTGAACGACTACGCCGAGACGGTGATTGCGGCGATCCACGAAGCCGGCGGTGACGTGTTGAAGTTGATCGGCGATGGTACGCTGGCGATGTTCACCAGCGAGGATCGTAGTTCCGCCTGCCGCGCGGCGCTCAACGCGGCGCGAAAAACTCTCGATCTCGTCGATGAACTCAAGCAGCGCCGCCTCGCTGGCGGATTGCCGGCGACCGACCTCTATCTCGGCCTTCACCCCGGCGAAGTCGTCTACGGCAATTTCGGCAGCCGCGAACGACTTGATTTCACTGTGGTCGGCCCAGCGGTCAACGAAGTCAGCCGGATCGCCGCCATGTGCCGCCTGGTCGATCAGCCGATCCTGGTATCCTCCGCTTTCCACGCGGCGCTCGGTCCGGAGCAGGACAATCTCGTTTCAGTCGGGCGTTACGCGCTGCGCGGCGTTGAGCGCCCGCAGGATCTCTTTACACTCGCTCGGCCGCGACAATCAGTTTGATGCCGCTGTGAAATATGCGTGTCAGATTTGCGGTGTCGCAGCCATGCGACCGAGAAAGTGCGCCAAGTCGTTCGGCGCGCGGCCGAGCAGCCAGCGCAGCGTGTTCGGATTACCAACGAGGCCGTGAGCGGCGTAATAGCGAAACATTGCGGCGAGCGTGTCGCGCTCGTGCTCGCCCAAGCCTCCGGTTCGGGCACGCGCTTCCCACGTGGCAATGCTCTCTGCCTCCGGACGCACGTCGCGCTTGAGCGCCGCGCCGATGGCGGCGGCAACTTCAATCTGGCTGAGTGGATCAGTACCGACGAGTTCGTAGGTCGCGCCGGTATGGCCATCTTGCGTGAGCACCAAAGCCGCCGCCGCGGCAACGTCTTCCAGGTCGACGAGGCTGAGCCGCGTCTCGACCGGATAGGGCACGCGAAACACGCCATCTGTGGTGATTCCGCGCCACGCGCCGAGAATGTTTTGCATGTAAGCCGTCGGCTGCAGGATCGTCAGATCGAAGCCTGATGCGAACAGCATCTCTTCGGTGTGCATCTTCGCCCAATGATGCGGCATCGCCTCGATCTGCGGGTGCAGCACCGAGTGATAGACAAAGCGTTTCACACTGCGCGCTTTCGCCGCCGCCGCAACGGCGCGCGCATACGCGACCTCGTCGCGGCTCACATTTGGGCAGATGTGATAAATTGCCCGCACGCCCGCTGCGGCGGACGTGAGCGCCAGCTCGTCTGCGAAACTGCCGAGAGCAATCTCGGCAGCGCCGAGCGCCGTCAACGCGCCGACGTATTCGGGATGGCGCACTAAGGCGCGAACCTTTGCGCCCCTGCCCGCCAGCGCCTTCATGACCGCCTGGCCGGTCTTGCCGGCGGCGCCGGTGACCAGAATCATTGCGCGCCGGAAGGCTTATTGATCAGCTCAAACAGTCGTCCCGGGCTAAGCGGAATCTCATTGAGCTCGATTTTCCGATCTGACAGCCCGAGCGCATCCTCGATCGCCTGCGCGAATAACGGACCGACCGGAATGGCTCCAGCCTCGCCCGCGCCCTTGATCCCGAGCGGATTGAGTGGCGACGTGGTCACGGTGTGGGCGATCTCCATGTGCGGCACTTCGAGCGCCGTCGGCAGCAAATAGTCGGCGAGCGAGGCGTTGAGCAATTGCCCCTCCTCATCGAACACGAGCTGCTCGTAATACGCATTGCCGACGCCCTGCGCGACGCCGCCGTGGATCTGGCCGGCGAGGATCAGCGGATTAATGACGGTGCCGCAATCGTGCACCACAACGTATTTGAGCACCTCGAGCGTCAACGTTTGAGGATCGACCTCGACGATCATGGCGTGCACGCCGCTTGCGGTCGCACCGCCGGGAGGGCCGAAATATTGGGTCGATTCCAACCCCGGCTCGGTGCCGGGACGCACCGCGCCGCGCATCGGATTGGCCTTGACCGCAAGTGCGCCGAGCTTGACCGACTGGCCGGGCACGCCGACGACCGAGACTTCGCCGTTGGCGATTTCCAGATCCTCTTCGGCGCATTCGAAATGTTCGGCGGCAAGTTTCAGGATTTTCTGCCGCACCACTTTGGCGGCTTCGTTGACGGCGTTACCGGCCACCACCGCGCCGCGGCTCGCAAACGTGCCGGCGCCCCAATAAAACTGGTCGGTATCGCCGGTGACCACGTCGACGTCGCGCACTGAGACACCGAGCTGATCGGCAACGATCTGCGCAAACACCGTGAAATGCCCCTGCCCCTGGCTGCCGATGCCGGTGGCAAGACCGACTTTGCCGTTGGCCTGCACCTGGACTCTGGCGCCTTCATAAGGACCGATGCCGGTGCCTTCGACATAGCAGGCGACGCCAACGCCGACGTGGCGGCCTTGCGCGCGCAGGCGCGGTTGCTCTTCGGCAAGAAACTGCCGGTAGCCGATCATCTCGAGAGCCCTGTCGAGGATCGGCTCGTAGTTGCCGCTGTCGTAAGAGAGCGGCGCGAAGTCCTGATAGATGATCTCGTTGTTGTACGGAAACGCGTCCGGCGGAATGAGATTGCGCCGGCGGATTTCGGCACGGTCCATGTTCAGTTCATGGGCAGCAATGTCCAGGAGCCGCTCGATGACAAAGACGCCGTGCTGGCGTCCGGCGCCGCGATAAGGCGTGACGATCGGCTTGTTGGTGAAGATCGCGGTAAAGGTGCTGTCGTAGTTTGGGATGACATAGGGGCCGAGCAGCGTGCATTGCGAATTGATCGGCACCGTCAGCCCATAAGGATTGTAGGCGCCGGTGTCGTGAAAAAATACATCCCTGATGCCGAGGATGCGGCCGTCGGCGGTCAGCGCGATTTCGGCATCGTGGGTCTGGCCGCGCTCCTGGGTCGTGGCGAAGAAGTGTTCGAGCCTGTCCTCGATCCATTTGACCGGGCGGTTGAGCTTTCTGGCCGCCCACGGGATCACCACCTCTTCGGGGTAGAACAGCATGATCTTCGGCCCGAAACCGCCGCCGACGAAGGGCGCGATCACCCGTACCTGCCGCTCGCTTAAGCCGAGCATGCCGGCAAGCCCGTTGCGCAAGAACACCGGCGCCTGGGTGGTATCCCAGATGGTGAGGTGATCGGCGCGGGCATCCCAATGGGCGACGATGCCGCGAGTCTCGATCGGCGACGAGCAGCCATGATCGTAGAGAAAGCGGCGGGCGATGAGGTGATCGGCGCGGGCGCGCGCGGTGGCGTAGTTGCCGCGGCCTTGCCGGACCCGGGCGGCGACATTGCCGCGCACGTCGTCATGCACCCGCGCCGATTCATCCGTCAGCGCGTTTTCCAGATCGACGACCGCGGGCAGCGGCTCGAGTTCGACGGCAATGTCGGCGAGCGCATCCTCGGCGAGGTAGCGGCTTTCCGCGAACACCACGGCGAGCGGCTCGCCGACGTGGCGGATCTTGCCTTTGGCAAGCGGCACCTGGGTGCGCTGATTGAAGGTGATGCCTTTGATCGGCGGCGGCGGGACCAACAAAGGACCGGGCGCCCAGTAATCGCCGAGATCCTCCGCGGTAAAGACCGCGATGACGCCGGCGCGTGCCCGTGCCGCGGAGACGTCGATCGAAGCGATGCGCGCATGCGCGACGTTGCTGCGCAGGAAGGCCGCGTACAGCATTCCGGGAAGTTCGACATCGTCGACGAACAACGCCTGGCCGGTTAACAGCCGGGCGTCCTCGTTGCGAGTGATCGGCGCGCCGAAATTGCGCGTGGCCACAACGTTCACTTTTGCTGCCGCTCGGCGGCAAGCTGCACGGCCTCAACGATATGCTGATAGCCGGTACAACGGCACAGATTGCCGGACAGCGCTTCGCGGATCTGTGCCTCATCCGGCGCCGGCGTCTCCTCAAGAAAAACTTTCATGGTCATCAGAATGCCGGGCGTGCAATAGCCGCATTGCAGCCCGTGACACTCGTGCATGGCCTGCTGCAGCGGATGCAGATGCTCGCGATCCGGCGCTAGCCCCTCAACCGTCATGATCTCGTGCCCGTCGACCTGCGCAGCAAACATCAAACAGGAGCGGACGGCGGCGCCGTCGAAAATAATGGTGCAGGCGCCGCAGACGCCGTGCTCGCAACCGACATGGGTGCCGGCGAGCAAAAGATCGTGGCGCAGGAAATCGCTCAGCAACAGCCGCCCCTCGACCTGCCGCCGGTAGGGCGTGCCGTTTACTGTGACAGTGATGTCGTGGGTTTCAGTGCTCACGCCGGACCCGCTCGTTCGCCTTCGTCAACGCACGCCCGGTGAGGACGCCCGCGAGATGGCGCTGAAACTCCTTGCTGGCATGGATGCTGCCGCCGGGATCGATCGCGCCCTGGATGAGTGCGACGGCCGCCTCGATTGCAGGCCGGTCGATCATGGTGCCGACCAGTGAATCACTTGCTTCCGCGGCGAACACCGGGCCGTCGCCGGCATTGCACAGTCCGATCCGCGCCGCGCTGCAGCGCCCGCTTTCGTCAATTTGCACCACGCAAGCCACACCGATCATAGCGAAGTCGCCACGGCGGCGCGACACTTCCATAAAGCATGCCGCCGAGCGCGGCGGCGCCACCGGAAGTTCGATTTCGGTCAGCATTTCGTCAGGCTCAAGCGCCGTCGTGAGCGCGCCGGTGAAAAAATCTGCCGCGTCGATCCAGCGCTCGCCGCGCACCGATTGCGCGCGCAATTTGCCGCCGAGCGTCAACACGATGGCGGGCATCTCCGAGGCCGGATCGGCGTGCGCCAGATTGCCTCCGATGGTCCCGCGATTGCGGATTTGCGGATGCGCGATGTGCGGCAGCGCCTCTTCCATCAGCGGTACGTGACGGGCGATGGCGGGATCACGTTCCAGCGCCCGGTAGCGCGTCAGCGCGCCGATGCGCAAATGCTCTGAAGCGCCGTTTTCAACACCGGCAAGGTCCGCGATCGGATTGATATCGATCAGCGCAGCCGGCTGCGTCAGCCGGAAATTCATCGTCGGAACAAGGCTTTGGCCGCCGGCAAGAAACCGGGCCTCATCGCCATGCTCGGCCTTCAACTGCAAGGCTTGCTCGAGGGTCCGGGCAGCGAAGTACCGAAAGGGCGCGGGTTTCATGTCGGGTCAAGTATGGAAAAAATTGCACCAAAGAGTCAAAATATTCCCCTAGGCAGGCCGCGTCTGAGAACCTTGAGAATGGGTGGGAGTTAGTGCGCCGAGGCAGTACGTCTTTCGCGCTCAACCGCGGCCAGCACCTCCTCGCAACGCATCGGCTGAAAGCCGGGACGGAATTTTTCGCGGCCCAGCCGGTAGATCGCCCGGTTGTACGGAGCCGCCACGCCATGCTCGCCGGCAAGCCGCACGATATAGCCGGTGATCGATTCCAGTTCGGTGTCGTGGGCGCCGCGCAGCGCCACATCCTGAGTCATGCTCGACATCGCCATGGCGCCGAGCTTGCGCTTGAACACCGGGCGAAGAACGAAGCCCGGCAGCAGCGTCGCCAACCGCAGAAAGCTGAAGGGCGGCAGTCCGGCGATCTGGTATTCGTGATAGCCGGCGGCACGAATGATCCGCACGCCCTCCCACAAGGTCTGCGTGAGGAGCTGCTGATACACGGCGAGGTTCGACAGCGGCCGCCAGCCGCGGCCGACCAGCGCATCCAGCGCGTTGGTGAGATTGATCACGATCTTGGTGTGCACGGCATCCTGCAGACGGTCGACGATCTGCGTCGGACAACCGCGGGAAAGGATCGATTGCACCAGCTGCAATTCCGCGCCCAGGCTGTTGTCGGGCGTACCGATCAGCAACGGCCCCTTCCGCTGATAGCCGATCACCGCCGGCCCGTCGCGCCAGGCGTTATAGGCCACCACGCAATAAATCACTTTGCTGAAGAACTTCGGCAGAATGCGCTGGTTGTCGATGCCATTCGCCATCGACACGACGATCGGCCGGTCGCCCAGTTCGTCTCGAACCTGCTGCGCAACCGCTTCCAGACTGTAGTTCTTTACCGCAAGCACAACAATGTCGACACTGCCGATGTCGCGGGGCCGGTCGACGGTCGCGACATGCACGGTTCGACGCGTCTGCTCCGGCGCTGCGGACTGATATGTCGTGATCCCGTCTTTCCGCAGTGCGGCCTGGGTTTCGCCGTGACCCATGATGAACACTGCGGGATAGTTTTCCGCGACCAAGGCCGCGACCGAAGCGCCAATGGCGCCGGGGCCGATAAACAGGATCTTGGCCTCGCTCATAAGCTTATTTGCTGCCGCCGGACGGCACTCTCATAAATCACGGCCGGCGATCCGATCCGGCGCCAATGCGTGCGTCCACTCTCTCATCCATTTTTGGTCGGCGGGGCCTTCACATCCTTTCGCGTGTCGATAATCGCGGTGACCAGGCGGCCGTCCTTTTCCTTCTCTTCGCAGATATAGACGTTCAGGATCGGATTGTGCGTTACCGGATCGAAGCGGAACGGCCCGCGAGGTGCCTCAAACTGCACCTTCGCCATCGCTTCGGCGAACTTGTCCTTGTCGGAGGCGTCGCCGTCCGTCGCCCGCAAAGCCGCATCAATGACCTGCATCGACACATAGCCATAGTCGGAAAAGAGATTCGGATTTTCTTTGGTCTTCTCGCGATAGGCGGCGGCGAATTTCTGGTTTACCGGATTGTCCAATGCGTCGGTGTAGATCGTCGAGGACAAGACGCCAAGCGCCGCCCGGCCCTGTTGTTCGATCGTCGTCGCATCGACAAAGCCGGCGAAACCGGCAAGTCGCGCTTTGATGCCGGACTGCGCCCATTGCTGCACGAAACGGATGGCGTGGGCGCCGCCGGTTGAGAAATTGTAGACGACCGGCGGGTTGAGAGAGCGAACGTCGGTAAGGTAGGGGCTGTAGTCAGTGACGGTTATTGGAATGTAGATCGTCTTGATGATCTTGCCGCCCTTGGCGATGAAGGGAGCGGAGACCTCAGCCGCGATATCATGGCCTGCGGCGTAGTCCTCGCTCATCACTACCATTTCCTTGGCGAGGTTATCGTAGATCCACTCCGCGAAGGGGTGGCAGAGCTGCCACGCAGCGAGCGAGGAGCGGAACACATACGGCGCCCGCTCCCAGGTGATGGCATCGGTGCCCGCGCCGGAGATCAGGAGGAACACCTTGTTCTGCTTGACGTAGTTCAGGACGGCGAGTGCTATGTTGCTGCCTTGGGGACCGACGATCAGATCGACGTTGTCGTTCTGGACGAACTTCCGCACTTTCTCGAGACCGACCTGCGGATTGAACTGGTCATCCTCTTTCACCAGCTCGACCTTGCGACCCGCGAACGTGCTCTTCACCTCGTCGAGGTAGACGTTTATGCCGGACCAGTTCCAGTCGCCGGTCGACGCCGCCGGGCCGCTGAATGTATTCAGCACTCCGATCTTAAGCGCCGTGCGCGAGGCGGCGAGGACCGCGGGTGCCGACACCGCACCGGCGAGCGCCACTGATGCGGCCGTGCCGGCTTTCAAGATTTCGCGCCGCGTGATCCGCGGTCTCCGATCAAAATGTGCCACTCGGTTCCTCCTTGGCTTTAACCTCATGTCGATGCATTTGCGATTCATGGCGGGCAGTAGTCGCTGCCATAAGCGCGAAAAGACTTCGATCCGGTAACTGCTGTCGATCAGCACGGCCGTGTCGACCGTACGATCACGCTGCCTCCGATCAATTGGTCGCCTCGTTTCCCGGCGACTTCGTCACAGGTTTTCATTTTCTGCGCAGCGAGACAAGCACGACGTGGGGCCGCTGGCGATTGCTCCCTTGCTGTCTGCGTTGCGAATGCTTTGCCCAATCAACCCGCATTGACGGCGCATCGCTGCGGGCAGGTTCGCCGGCTTCTGCTCGGTAAAGCCGAGCCGATGCGGCGGCCGGGCCATGCAAAAATCCGGCTTCTCAGATGGAGAAATTTAGTGTCCCCTCCTCGTCAGAAAAGTCTTCGGGAGGACTGCGTGACCAAGGCGCTGGAAAAGACCTACGACGGCATCATCATCGGTGCGGGCCATCACGGCCTCGTTCTCGGCAGCTATCTCGCCAAAGCGGGCTTGAGCGTTTTGCTGGTCGACCGTCGCCTCGAATACGGCGGCGGCCTGATGACCAAAGAGGCGACCGCGCCCGGCTTCTATCACAACTTCCACTCGATCAACCATTTCCACATTTCCGAGACGCCGTGGTTTAAGGATCTCGGCCTCGAAGATCGCGTTACCTACATCACCCCGCGATATGAGTTCGGCCAGGCGCATCGCGACGGCACCGCTTTGGTGTTCGGCCGCGATCGCGAGGAGACCATCGCCAACGTGGCGCGGTTCTCCAAGAAAGACGCCGAGACGTTTCGCGACTGGAACCGGCGAGCCGAGGAAATCACCGCGCGCATTCTGATCCCGGAACGTTACGCCGAGCCGCTGCCGCAGGCCGAGCGCGACGCGCTATTGGCAAAGACCGCGATCGGGCGCGACTTCCTCGCCGTCAGCCGCCGGCAGCCGCTCGACGTCGTGCAGGAGCTGTTCGAGAACGAACACGTCAAGCTTCTCTTCCTTTTCAAGGTCTCGCTGTTCGGCACCTGGCTCACCGACACCTTGTCGAAGACGAGCCCGATGGGTTCGGTGATCCGCGCCTTTGATCTCGACACCGGCTATCAGCTTTGCCAGGGCGGCTCGTTCAATCTGGCGCGCGGCTTGATGGAAACCTTCATCGCCGCGGGCGGCGCGTTCCAGCCGCAGGTCGCGATCGACCGCATCCTGATCGAGGGCGGCCGCGCGCGCGGCATCGTGCTCGCCGACGGCAAGACGGTGCGGGCGCGGCAGTTTGTTGCTTCGACGATCGACGTGCATCAAACTTTCGAGACCATGGTCGGCCGGTCGCAACTCCCGGCAGCGTTCGCGGAAAAGCTCGATCGCTTCCAGGGCACCAACTGGACGTTGTTCGGCTTGCATCTCGCGTTGCACGAAGCGCCGCAGTTTTCTGCTGCGGCGTTCGATCCGAACATCAACCGCACGCTGAAATGGAGCATCGGCGCCGAGACCATGGAAGACCTCAACTCGGCGTTCGAGGACGTGAAATCAAACCGCCCGCCGCGCATCGTGCAGTTCGGCTCGGGGCCATTGAGCGTGATCGATCCGACCCAGGCGCCGCCCGGCAAGCACACCACCTATTGTTGGCACGTCATGCCGTTCGATCCCGATATCGGCGGACAGGACTACGAGGAGTTCAAGCGCGAATTTGCCGAGAAGATCATCGAGACGTTTGCGCGCTATTGCCCGAACATGACCCGCCGCAACATCATCGGGCAATACGTCTATACCGCGAAGGAATATGCCGCCGAGCTGATCAACATGCGCCGGGGCGACATTTTCATGGGCGCGTTCAACGCCGAACAAGTGATGTACAACCATTTCGGCTACCGGACGCCGATTCCGAACCTCTACATGGCGGGCTCGGCCGGCCATCCCGGTGGCGCCATTTCCGGCGGCTCGGGCTACATCACTGCTGGGATCATTGCTCGCGATCTGGGCGCAAAGCTATGGTGGCGGCCGGCGGACGCGGGAGCCGCTCTCGGCGAGCTTGCCGCCGCGGCGTAGCTACCAACCGAACCAAAACCGCTCATCCCCGCGAAAGTGGGGACCCAAAAGTGCTAACGTACGGAATCATTCCCTCTGGATTTCCGCTTGCGCGGGAATGAGCGGCAAAACTTTTGCGGAGTAAACGGCGATCGACTTCGCCCTTTCCGAACTTCAGCAATCGGTGCGCGGCGCGATCGAGAAGATTTGCGCGCGCTTTCCGGACGATTATTGGCTGGAGCGCGACCGCGACGGAAAATTTCCCGCGGAGCTTCATCGTGCGCTCGCCGCCGACGGCTGGCTCGGCGTCTGCATCCCGGAGGCCTATGGCGGATCGGGTCTCGGCATTACCGAAGCCGCGATCATGATGGAGACGATTGCCGCTTCGGGCGCTGGATTTTCCGGCGCCTCGGCTGTGCACATGAACATCTTCGGTCTCAACCCGGTCGTGGTGTACGGCACCGAGCAACAGAAACGGCGCATGTTGCCGCCGATCGCCGCCGGCACTGAGAAAGCCTGCTTCGCCGTCACCGAGCCGAACGCCGGTCTCGAAACCGGCAGGCTGCAGACCCGTGCGGAGCGCCGCGGCGACCGTTACGTGCTCAACGGCGCGAAGATCTGGATTTCGACCGCGCAGGTCGCAGACAAAATGTTGATCCTCACCCGCACTACGCCGGTCGACGAGGTGCGCAAGCCGACCGGGGGTTTAACGCTCTTTTATACCGCACTCGATCGCCGCCACGTCGAAGTGCGCGTGATCGACAAAATGGGCCGGAAGGCGGTCGATTCCAACCAGGTATTCATCGACGGACTGGAAGTGCCGCTCGAAGACCGCATCGGCGAGGAGGGCCGCGGCTTCGAATACATCCTGCACGGCATGAATCCTGAGCGCATTCTGATCGCCGCCGAAGCGATCGGGCTCGGCCGCGCGGCGCTGCGCCGCGCAGCGGCATACGCTAAAGAGCGCATCGTGTTCGGCCGGCCGATCGGACAAAATCAGGCGATCCAGCATCCGCTCGCCGAATGCTGGATGGAGCTGGAAGCCGCTGAGCTCACGATGCTGAAAGCCGCCTGGCAATACGACCAGAAACTCCCCTGCGGGCCGGCCGCGAACGCCGCCAAATACCTCGGCGCCGAGGCCGGCTTCAAAGCTTGCCAAACCGCGATCATGACTCACGGCGGCTACGGCTACGCCAAAGAGTATCACGTCGAGCGCTATTTGCGCGAAAGCATGATACCGCGCATCGCTCCGGTCACGCCGCATCTTATTCTCTGCTTCATCGCCGAGAAAGTTTTGGGGCTGCCGAAATCGTATTGAGAATCGTTGTCGTCGATTTTGGCTTTAGCGACGGGATCACGCGATTTACGATGATTGGTCGCCGTTTGCAGGCCGTGGGCGCAAATGCGGAGGCGGCGCGGCTTATTGGTATCGATATCAATCGCTATCGGGTGGTGCCCTTTGTCCTCAATGGGTTGGCGGCCGCATTTGTCGGACTCCTGTTCGCGGCACGAATTGGAGCCGTTTTGCCGAATGCCATGGCAGGCATGGAGCTGACGGTCATCACGGCAGCGATCCTTGGCGGCACCTCGCTTTTCGGCGGGTCGGGAAATGTCTTGAAGTCAGTGGCTGGCGTCGTCGTGATTTACAGTTTGATCAATGGCTTCGACATCCTCGGGCTAGGAACCAGCTATCAGGGGGTGATTGAGGGAGTAGTCCTGATTATTGCTGCAGCGATCTACACGGTCGGACGTCGACGACGCTACTCATAGTTTGATGCCGCCAATGCATGATCTCGCGCATCGCACCGGTTACGCCGCACCTCATTCTCTGCTTCATCGCCGAGAAAGTTTTGGCACTGCCGAAATCGTATTGAGGATCGTTGTCATTTAAGCTCGCGATCCGATGATGCTGAAGATCGCGCGGCACACATTGCAAGCGCCCCGCGACCTCCACCTTGATCCTCCGCATTGATCCTCCCCCTTTCGGGGGAGGAAACAGAATGCCGCTTGCCCTTTGCAGCGCTAATGCGAACTGCTGCCTGCGGCATCCTGGATTTGCCGAAGCACCTCATCCAAATTGAACGCCGCCGGCTTCTGGCGTGGTGGAAACTGCATGAAATCCTGGATCTGCTGCGCCACCAGCGCCTGCATCTCGTAGAGCAGATAGGCATGGGAAATCACCCAGTCCCAATAGGTGTTTGAGTTTTCATCCGCACGCTCGAACGGGTCGCGGCGGAGGTTGAACATCTTCGGCGCTCTCAGCTTCACGAACGGCTCAAACCAGCACATCAGTTGCTTGGCTCTTTGCTCCATGAGCACCATTTTCCAGTCGCCCATGCGAATGGCCAGGATGTCGCCGTCGTCACTGATGTAGAAAAAGAACTTCCGGGGACTCTGTTTCGCCGCGCCGGTCAGATACGGCAGCAGATTGTACCCGTCGATGTGGACCTTGTAGGTGATATCTCCGACCTTATGGCCTTTGAGAAGTTTCTGGGTGATTTCCGGTTCGCCCGCCGCAGCCAAGAGCGTCGGCAGCCAGTCCTGGTGCGAAGCTACGTCGTTCAAAACCGAGTTGGCCTTCATCTTGGCCGGCCAGCGCACAAAGATCGGCACCCGCCAGCCACCGTCCCAATTGGTATTCTTCTCACTGCGAAACGGAGTAATGCCGGCATCCGGCCAGCTGTTGTAATGCGGGCCGTTGTCGGTCGAGTACATGACGATGGTATCTTCGGCGATGCCCAATTCATCAAGCTTGGCCAGCATCCTGCCGATGTTCTCGTCGTGGGCGACCATGACATCGTTATAGTCTCCCTGGCCGCCGCTCTTGCCCTTGTGCTTCTCCGCGCAGTGGGTCCGAAAGTGCATGGCGGTCGTGTTGTACCAAACAAAAAACGGCTTGCCTTCCTTCTGGCTCTTGTCGATGAAATTAAGCGCGTGTTCGGTCGTTTCGTCGTCGATGGTCTCCATCCGCTTGCGTGTGAGCGGACCGGTATCTTCAATTCGCTGTCCGCCTTTGCCATCGGCCCAGCAATGCATCACGCCTCGCGGTCCAAACCGTTTCTTGAACGCCGGATCCTTCGGATAGTCGGAGTCTTCCGGCTCTTCTTCGGCATTGAGGTGGTAGAGGTTGCCGAAGAACTCGTCGAAACCGTGAGCCGTCGGGAGGAACTCATCCTTGTCCCCGAGATGGTTCTTGCCGAACTGACCGGTGGCATAGCCAAGCGGCTTCAACAATTCGGCGATCGTCGGGTCGTCCTTCCTGATGCCGACATCTGCGCCCGGCATCCCCACTTTGGTCAAGCCGGTCCGGATCGGGTTCTGCCCGGTGATGAACGCCGCACGACCGGCGGTACAGCTTTGTTGACCGTAGTAATCGGTGAACGTCACCCCCTCATGCCCGATGCGATCGATGTTCGGGGTCCGGTATCCCATCTGGCCCCGGTTGTTGTAGCTGATGTTCCACCACCCGATGTCGTCACCCCAGAGGATGAGGATATTCGGCTTGCCGTTTTTAGCCATTGTCATCTCCCTTGAATTGTTTGTTGGTCCTTGAAACAGCGTTGGGTGCCGCTGCGCGCGGCGCGACTACACAAGGCGCAGCAGCACGGCGAAGAAGGCGAATAAACCGATCAAGATCAGGAGAACGGCGACCGCGATGACCGGCGATTGCTTGCCTTCCCTGATCATTCCGGCGATCGGGGCAAAGCTGCCACCCCACAAATATCGAATCGTCCACCAGTACTGCCAGATCGAAATGACAAGCGCGGCGATTCCGCAGGCAATCAGCGAGAGACCCAAATACCGCGGTGCGCCCGGCAGGAATGCTGATTTAGCCTCTGGCATTTGCAGCATTCGATCGAAGAACTGGACGATCGCAAAACCGAAACCGATCAGCGAGACGGCCGTTCGAATCCACGACATCATGGTGCGCTCGATACTGAGGCGCGTGCGTATCCAGCCGAAATGAGTATCGGCTGTCACTCTGACTTCGAATCTCGCCCCGCCTGGTACGGTGTCTGTATTCGTCATCCCCGGTTCCTTTTGCTGGCGCTTCCTGACGATATGTTTCGGCGTCAATTACGGGTTTGCCGCGGCAACGCAGTGCGGCGCCATCGCCGCGCGATACGCGTCACCAATCCACGCACCACCACATACGGGACAAAGGCCAGCAGCAGCGCGACAACGAGCGCCTCGGCCGGATAGAACATTTTAAGAAAAATGACTTGATAGATGACGTCCATCGCAAGCCCGAGAAGGATGATTCTCGCCGTAGCGTTCAAACCTTCGCGCAGCAGTTCGATTCGCTGTTGTGGATCGCGCAGCAGCGTCCGGAGGTAAGGTGAGCGTCCGGTCCGTGCGTCCTTGAGACCGTGAGCCGTCGCAGCGATCGTGGCCATCAATGGCTGGAGAATGAATCGGAACGCCATCGGCGCGCTGGGACGCTCTGCCAGGTCGCGCCAGAAGCGTTCAAAGGTGTCGACTGTGACGCCGTGCCAAACTATGCCGGCGATGATCAGCGCTATGCCGATCAGAACGATGAGCTTCGCCAGGACGCCGAGTTCATGTCGCTGGGCATCAGTTTTCACGGAGCTACCCGTTCGGAGCGGCTCGGCACCGAGACGCCCGCTGCTACGCTAAACTCCGGCGCGATCCGCGCCGTGGCGGATGTGACCTCGGTTCGACGCTCCGCTGTCCGCCGCTATCCGCCGCCGCCACGGTCTGCCGCTTACAGTTGGGCGGGTCGCAACTTCAGTGCCGACAGGCCAAGGACGGCGTCGACCGCAATAGAGCCCTCCACCGAAACCGGCTGCAATGCGATACTACGGCCCGAGCCTCCGACCAGAACGTTGGCCCCTGCACCAAGCCCGAGACCGGCATCGGCGGACGCTCCAACATACTCGCCGGCGAGTGCGCCCGGATCCAACCCTACGGTGGGCGCGAACACGGCCCATGCGAACGCACCGGTGCCGGTGACGCCGATATCGAGCCCAACCGTGTTGAGAGCCCCATCGTAGGCCTGCATCGGATAGGGCGCGACTTGCTGGAACTTACATTCCATCGACTGGTGACCAAAAATGATAAAGCCGATGCTCGGATTAAGCCTGCAGGTCAGTACACCCGCCTGCGCCCAGGCTCGCTGCGCCTGGGTCGGAACCGGCGTGTCAGCCAAAGTCGCAACCGCCAAGAACGCGAGAAGAAAATACTTTTGCAACCGATGTCGCGAAAACATGACAAGGCCCTCGATGGAGACGTTTCCTCGTTGTCAAATCTAGCGGCTGTTCGATGGGTTGCCAACCCGAGCCAGGCGGCATCGCACCGGTCGCACCGTGCCTTATTTTCTACGTGATCGCCGAGAAGTTTTTGGCGCTGCCGAAATGGTATTGAAGATCGTCGTCGTCGATTCTGGTTTTGGCGGCGCGACCTCCACCATTCTGCCCCAAAGCGGCCGTTCCACAATTGCGAGCCCCGGTGGGAGGAGCGACACAAATGCAGATAGAAACTCGGCACTTGCTCCGCTTAGTCAGTTTGGCCGCATTTTCGGTGACGGTCTGTGCCGCGGGACCGGTTGCTTCGCCGCGTGCATCGGCGGCGGACACCAATGAAAACAGCGAATGGCCATCACCGGACGGGAAGTTTGCTTTCCTTACATCCTACGGTCAGGACCTGCACACCATCGACTTGATCGACAAGAAATCCGAGAAAAAATTACAGCGAATTGGCGAGGAAGATTCGAGCCAGACTTACTGGCAAGTGCTCTGGGCGCCCGCTTCGAATCGGTTCGCCTTAATGACAAGGCTGGGCCATCCGGCTCAGATCCTGGACGTTTATTTCCGGAGCGGAGGCACCTTTCGAAAGATCGCGTTGCCTGACCTTCCCGAGGCGAACATTCCAGAAAGACTCAAACACGGTAAGAAATTCCCGCACTACGCCAGTCTGAACTGGCAGACGGCAACAGAGTGGAAGAAGAATGGCTCTCTCATCGTGACTCTTGACACGATGGTCGACGGAGAAGGCAGCTCGATCTCGGCTACGCGCACGGTGGAGCTCCGCTTCGATCAGGCCGGCAAAGCGAGAATCGTAAAATCGACGATTAAATACGAGACCCGGACGGACTAAGGGGGTTGAACTGGCTAAACGAGCAGACTGCGATGGACCCGTCGGTGGCAACAAAAGGGAGATGACGGTGAAAGCGCCGCTGACACTCGGGAACTGCGGCACTGATGCATGTTGGATACGATGCGACCTTAGCACAGGCTTCCCATGAGCCGTGTAACCGGAACCTACCACGAGGTAGCAACGATGCGGGATGACGAGATTGACAGTACCACGAAAACGAATGCTGACGAAATGTGCGAACCAGCTCCCCGCAAATAAAACATGACTCTGCAATAAACGCCCTCCAATGTCCCCATGTCTGCTTCAGGTCAAACGCTGCACATAATTGAGCGCCTACGTCCGTTGCGCCTCACTAAGCGGAAATTTTCTTCCGATTGATCGGGCCCTGTCACGGGCCACTCTTTGATTGCGAGCGGCCTGCCTCGATAAATATCACTATGCCTCCCAGGGAGAGGTAGAGTGGGGGTTCGAGCTCACGCAGCGCACCAAGAGCCCTGGGTAATGCCAATGACGCCAGCTGGATCACCGCAAATCACTCAGGCACCCCTGCAAGGCCTGCGCATTATCGATCTCACATCGATGGTGCTCGGTCCTTACGCCACGCAGATTCTGGCGGACTACGGCGCCGATGTGATCAAGGTCGAGCCGCCGCAGGGCGATCTGATGCGCAAGAGCGGCGCCACCAAAAACGCCGATATGGGCGCGCTTTATCTGCAGCTCAATCGCAACAAGCGCAGCGTCGTGCTCGACCTGAAACAGCCGGCGGCGCGCGCGGCGCTGCTGCGGCTGTGCGAGCACGCCGATGTGCTCATTCACAATACGCGGCTTGCGGCGATGCGGCGGCTGCAGCTCGGCGACGACGACCTGCGCAAAATCAATCCGCGACTGGTTTACGTCAGCCTGGTCGGCTACGGCGACAACGGACCCTATGCGGGCAAGCCCGCTTACGACGATCTCATTCAGGGCATCTGCGCGCTGCCGGCGACCGCTGCACAAGCCGGCGGACAGGAGCCGCGCTACGTTCCGCTGACGCTGACGGATCGCATTGTCGGCATCAATGCCGCGCATGTCGTGCTTGCTGCGCTGCTGCACCGCGACCGCACCGGCGAAGGCCAAGCGGTCGAGTTGCCGATGTTCGAGACCATGGCGCAATTCGTGCTCGGCGATCATCTTGGCGGCCGTTCGTTCGAGCCGCCGATCGGCGGTCCCGGCTACGCCCGGATGATGACGCCGAACCGGCGGCCGTATCGGACCAAAGACGGCTACGTCTGCGCGCTGATTTACACCGACAAGCACTGGCAGGGGTTTTTTGCAGCGCTGGACCGTCTCGACGAATTCCGCGCCGACCCGCGCCTTGCCGATCACGCTACCCGCGCGCAGCATTACAATGAAGTCTACGGCATGGTCGCCGATATCCTGCTGGCCAAAACGACCGCAGAATGGATGGCGCTGTTCGAGCGCTGCGATATTCCGTGCGCTCCGATGAACGATCTTGACGCCTTGATCGACGATCCGCACCTCGCCGCGGTCGCCTTCTTCCAGACGCAAGCGCATCCGACTGAGGGCCAGGTCCGCTATACCGGCATTCCCAGCCGATGGAACGGCGCAGCGCTGCAGATCACCCGTCACGCCCCCTGTTTGGGCGAGCACAGCCTCCCGATCTTGCAGGAAGCGGGGCTGACGACCGCCGATATCGAGGCGCTCCTAAAAAGCGGCGCCACGAGCAATGGTGAGCCGGACGCGCCCGCCGAGGCGCTGCATCGGGCCGCATTGCCCTGAAAAGTGCGATGCCCTAGCCTGCGGGCAAACGAGAAGTTTTTAGGGAGAACGCTATGGTCCGGCTGTCGATTTTTGCGGCCTTGCTCGCGTCGGTAACAGCCACCGCGCACGCCGCCGACGCGCCCGCGGAAATCAAGCTCGGAACGCTTTATGCATCCGCCGGACGCTACGCCAGCATTTCACTGCCGGTGCACTATGGTCTCAAGCTGTGGATCGATCAAAAGAATGCCGAAGGCGGCGTCTACGTCAAAGCCTTCGACAAAAAGATCCCGCTCAAGCTCGTCGCCTATGACGACCAAAGCAGCACCGCAACGGCGGCGACGCTCTACAATCAGCTCATCACCCAGGACAAGGTCGACATTCTGATTTCCGATTCAGGCTCGGTGCTGACATCGGTCGCGGTGCCGATCGCCCGCGATCACAAGATGTTTCTGATCGACCAGACCGGCACCGGCGCGACGTTCTTCACACCGGATAATCCGTACATCGCCCTGATGGCTGATCCGGTTTCCAGCATCTGGCCAAAACCGCTGGCGGATTTTCTGACCCATGACGGTCCCGGCCTCGGCATTAAGCGGGTCGCCATCCTCTACGCCACCAACGACTTCACCGGCACGCAGGCCAATGCGGTGCGCAAGTTCATCAAAGAATCCAATTCCGGCGTCGAAATCGTTTACGACCAAGGCGTGCCGACCGAAACTTCGAACTACACGGTGTTGCTCAACAACATCCGGGCCAGCAATCCCGACGCCGTTGTTCATCTCGGCTATGCGGCGAACGACATCGCCTTCCTGCGCAATGTCCAGGACAGCGGCATCAAGTTCAAGTTTCTGTTCTGCATCTATCCCGGCACCGAAAACGAACTGCTGGAGAAGAACCTCGGCAACGGGCCGCTGAATTACGTGTTCACCTACGTCACTTCATCGCAAATGGCCTACCAGACCAATTTTGGTATGCCGCTGAAGGAATTCAAAGAAGCCTGGCACAAGAAGTACGGCGATACGAAGGTGGAATTTGGCTTCAATTCCGTGGCCGGCTACACGACTGCCCTGGTTCTCGAAAAGGCGCTGGCTACCGCGCAGAGCCTCGACCAGCTCGAACTGCGCAAGGCGATCTTCGCCCAGTCGGGCAAGCTCAAGACCCTCGACGGCCCCTTCGAACTCGATCCCACCGGCGCGCAGATCGGGGAAATCACGCCGCTCGGCCAACTGGTTCCGGACGGCGATCATCTAAAACTCGTGACGATCTGGCCGCACGAACTCGCCAACGGCAAGCCGATCTACCCGCGCCCCTGACTTATGACATAACCTGACTGACATAAGCTGATATGGCATCACCGGTCGCAGCCTGGGCCGGTCGCGGCGGAGCGCGCGGAATGCTGGTCTACAGCCTGCTGGCCGGCCTGTTGTTCGGCCTCTATTTTTCTTTGATCGGGCTCGGGCTCAACCTCGTGTTCGGCGTCATGCGCATCGTCAATCTTGCGCACGGCGATTTTCTGATGCTTGGCGCCTTCCTGGCATTCTGGCTGTTCACGCTGTTTGCACTCAATCCGGTCGGCGCAGTCGCGATCGCATTCGTCGGATTCGTGATCGTCGGCCTGCCGCTCTACTATTTGCTGGTGCCGCGGCTCCTTCGCGCGAGGGATCCGGAAATGCTGTCGTTCATTCTTTTCTTCGGCCTGTCGCAGGTGATCGAAGCGGTAACGACAATCGCGTTCGGCACCAGCGAGCGGTCGATACCCGGCGACCAGCTTGGCCGCGCGGTGACCGCGGTCGCAAGCGTGTTTGCCGGCCACCCGGTCGCACCCGGCCCGGTAGAATTGTTCGGGCAAACTTTCCCGGCGGCCTGGGTGGCAAGCAGCATTGCCAGCGGCGGCGCGGTGCTGCTGGTCTATCTCTATCTGTATCAGACCAGGCTCGGCTATCTCACCCGCGCAGTGATGGACAACCGCGATGAGGCGATTGCGACCGGCATCGACGTGCATCGGGTGTCCGCAATCGCATTTGGCATCGGCATCGGACTGGCGGCGATCGCCGGCGTGTTCGCGCCCTTCATCCTCGGCAGCATCACTCCCGCGATGGGCGGGGAAGTGACCATTACCGCCTTCGCCGTCATCGTCATCGGTTCGCTCGGCAATCCGCTCGGCACCGTTCTCGGCGGCGTCATCTACGGCGTCTCCTACATGCTGATGCAGAGCTATTACAGCTCGTGGGCCAATCTGCTGCCCTATGTTTTGCTGGTGGCGATCCTGTTGGTGCGGCCAAGCGGGCTGCTCGGCCGGCGGGTGCGGAATGCCTAGAATAGTCCGCCACCTGTCGCTGATAGTAGTGCCGGTCGTTGTCGTTTTCGCGATCTTGCCCGGCGTCTACAACAATCATCTGCTGCTGTTTAACTTCATCATCTTCATGACTTTGGCGCAGGGCCTCAACGTCATCTACGGCTTTACAGGTTATTTGCCGTTCGGCTATGTCGGGTTTTTCGGCGCCGGCGCCTACGGCTTTTCGCTGATGGTGATGCATCTGCAGGCGCCGCCGCTTGTGGCGCTGGCGGTCGCCGCCGCCGCTGCCGTCGTCCTGGCGCTATTGTTGACGCCGCTGTTTCGTCTCTCCGGCGCCTATTTCTCGATCGCCAATCTCGCCGCAGCGCTTGCCGTCCTGCAGGTGGTGTCAAATCCCAACCTGGAAGGCATCACCAAGGGTCCTTATGGCGTCAGCCTCAATGGCGTCTTTAATCCGACGCTGAGCTACGCCACGGCGCTTGCGGTTCTTGCGGCCACGCTTGCGCTCGTCATTTATCTTCGCAATTCGCATTTCGGCATGGCGTTGAAGGCTATTCGCGAAGACCCGATCAGCGCCGGCATGGCCGGCATCAACGTGGTACGCGAGCGCGTCATTGCCTGGCTGTTGAGCGCGCTGATCGCCGGCCTCGCCGGCGGCGTGTTCGCCTGGTACGTCTCGGTGTTTTATCCGGAGACAGTTTTCAGCGTCGAGTTCACGATCTTCGCTATCGTGTTTGTGCTGTTCGGCGGCAGCGCGACGGTGACCGGGCCGATACTCGGCGCCGTCATTCTCTACGGCATCTACAACGCGGTCGGCATTTCCACGCCGCAATACTTCCAGCTCATTTACGGCGCGCTGATCATGGGCCTGGTAATGTTTTTGCCGAACGGCCTGGTTTCGTTGCTGCAACGATGGGGCATCGATGTCCCGTGACGCTGCGCCGTTATTAAAAGTCGACGGCCTGGTGAAGCGCTTCGGCGGCTTTCGCGCGCTCGATGCCTTGAGCTTTTCCGTGGGTGCCGGCGAAATTCTGGGCCTGGTTGGCCCCAACGGATCGGGCAAGACCACGTGCATCAACGTCATATCGGGTCTCTACCGGCCGGACGGCGGCACCATCCTTTTTGAAGGCCGCCCGATCGGCGGCCTGCCGTCTCACCGGCTGGTGCACGCCGGCATCAACCGCACGTTCCAGGTGCCGCGGCCGTTCATGACTCTGACGGTGCGCGAGAATGTCGAGATTGCGATCGCCTATGGCCGCAATCGCGAGCACCTCGAGGCCGCAGCGCTGTTGTCGTCGCTCGATCTCGCCGGCTTTGCCGATCAGCCCGCGGTCGAGCTCAACAGCGCGCATCAGAAAATGCTCGATCTCGCCCGCGCGCTCGCGACCGGTCCGCGGCTGTTGCTGGTCGACGAACTTGCCGCCGGTCTCAATCCCGCTGAACTCGAGCATGTAGCGGCAAAACTGAAGGAGCTGGCCCGTTCCGGAATTGCCCTGCTCGTCGTCGAGCATCTGATGGGGTTCATCGATCAAATCACCGACCGCATCATCGTCATGAACGCCGGCAAGGAAATATTCGAAGGCCGGTTGGCGGACGCCGCCAGGAATGCGCAGGTCGTTGAGGTTTTTCTCGGAGCCGAGCATGCCGCCTGACGCACCGCGGCCGTTGCTGGCGGTTTCCGGCGCCACCGCCGGTTATCGGCGCATGCAGGTGCTGTGGGGCGTCGATCTTTTGGTTCATGAGCACGAGGCGGTCGTGCTCCTCGGCGCCAACGGCGCCGGCAAGACGACTTTGCTGAAGGCGCTCATGAGCCTGATCGAGCTGTGGGCGGGCCGCATCGATTTTGCCGGCGAGGACATCACCCGGTTGCGCACCGATCAGCGGGTCCGGCGCGGCATTGTGTTCATGTCGGAGACGTCCGGATTTCCGGGTCTCACCATTGAAGAAAACGTCCTGATCGGCGCGCAGTTCCTGCCAAAGCACCGCGCGCGCGAGCGGATCGACGAACTCTACACGGTGTTTCCGGCGCTCGCCGAACGGCGCCACGCCCGCGCCGGCAGCCTCTCCGGCGGCCAGCGAAAAATGCTCGGCGTCGCCAAAGCGCTGGTCGGCGAGCCGCGGCTTCTGGTCATGGACGAGCCATCGGCGGGCCTCTCCCCGCTCTACGTCAAGGAAGTGATTGCGCTGCTGGCCCGGTTCCGGGAAAAACGGCTGGCGCTCCTGATCGCCGAGCAGAACGTGAACTTTCTGGTGCTGGCCGATCGCGTCTACACGCTCGACAACGGCCGGATCGGCTTTGCCGGCACGGTCAGCGCGATGCAGGAGAATGACGCGTTGCGCCGGGCTTATTTCGGTTTGAAGTAGCCGGCGCGCCCGCCGTCAGAACGGACCGCGAAATACGAAAAATGCGCCAGCGGCAATTAATGCGAAGCCGATCACCTGGTTCAACGTAATTGGCTGGTGCAGATAGACCAGCGAAAACGCAGCGAACACCACAAGCGTGATCACCTCTTGAATCGTTTTCAGCTGGGCGGCGTTGTAGACGTAGCTGCCGTAGCGGTTTGCCGGCACGGCCAGGCAATATTCGATCAACGCGAGACCCCAGCTCACCAGGATGACCTGCCACAGCGGCACCTCGCGAAAGCGCAGGTGCCAATACCAGGCTGTGGTCATGAACGTGTTGGAGCCGATCAGCAAAAGGATAGTGAGGAGGTAGGGCGAGATTGGCAGGAAAGGCATTGGTCATCCATTTTGTAAAGTTCGTCGTCGGTCATTAACGCGCGACCGGGCGATCGGCTACACCGCGAATCATCGGTGGAAATCGCCGCACGGCGGTCGTAATTTATCAATACCGATTGCGCCTTTAACGTTCCTGATTGCGCCGAAGCCCAACCCGGAGACCGAGCCATGCGCCGCCTGCTCAATGCTACGACCGTTATTCTTGCCGCCGTTGCAGTGGGGACGCTAATGCCTGACCTCGGCCACGCGCAAAATCCGCAGCACGTGCCGATGCCGCCCGGCGGCTTCAAGCCGCCTCCGGCGGCGCCAGTGAAGCCGTACAAGCCGATTGCGATCACGCCGCCCGCCCCGTACGCCGATCAGAGCTTCGTCGCTTTCCGCAAGCAGCTCACCGAGATCGCCCAGCACAAGGATCGCGCCGCGCTCGCCAAGCTCGTAGTGCCGCAGGGCTTCTTCTGGATGCAGGACAAGGATCTCGCCGACAAACGCAAACCCGCCATCGCCAATCTCGCCGCCGCGATCAATCTCGATGCCAAAGACGATTCCGGCTGGGCGGCCATCGCCGGCTACGCCAGCGATCCGACCGCTTCGCCATTGCCCGACCGGCAGGGCGTGATGTGTGCGCCGGCCGATCCGACGATTGACCCGAAGGCGTTTGAGGCGCTCACGCAGAGCACGAAGACCGAGCCGCCGGACTGGGGCTATCCGAACAAGGAAGGCGTTGACGTGCACAGCGCGCCAAAGCCGAATGCGCCGGTCACGGAAAAGCTTGGCCTCAATCTGATCCGCGTGCTGCCTGACAGTACGCCGGGAGACGACCCCGACCAGCCGCAGTTCCTGCACATCGCTCTGCCGTCGGGAAAGACCGGCTATGTCGCCGAAGACGCCATCTCAGGCCTTGGCGGCGACGCCATGTGCTATAGCAAAGGACCGAGCGGCTGGATGATTGCCGGCTATTACGGCGGCGCGCCCAGCCAGTAATGTCTTACCGTCCTCGCTGCCCCCGAGCGAAGAAGATAACAAACGACGTTTCGAACAGGAGCCGCGCTAGAATGAAGATAACGACGTGGCGCCGCGGGGACGAGGAAGGGTGTGAGCAAGCATTTAGGTAACGCCGCACGAATTGCTGCCGCGCTTATTTGCCTGTTTGCTGCGCCCGTTGCGGCGCAGCAGCGGTTGCAGCCCGCTGCGGCTTTTCAGCAGACCGCCCAGGATGTCCCGCCCGGCGTCGACCACGGCAATGTCAGTGACGATCTTCCCGAGACGTTCCAGCGCCGCGCGGTGTTCTACCGTTCGCAGCATCCGGTCGGCACCATCATCATCGAAACCGGCGAGCGTCATCTCTACCTGATCGAAAGCGAGACGCGTGCACTGCGTTACGGCATCGGCGTCGGCCGCGAAGGTTTCGCCGCGGCCGGTCTATTGCGGATCACGCGCAAGGTCGAATGGCCGGATTGGGTGCCGTCGCCGGAAGTGATCGCGCGACAGCCTTATCTTCCTCGCGTCATGGCGGGCGGCCCTGGCAACCCGCTCGGCGCCCGCGCCATGGATCTCGGCAGCCTCTACCGCATCCACGGCACCAACGCGCCGGAGACGATCGGCCAGGCGTTGCTGATCGGCTGCTTTCGTCTGGTCAACGATGACGTCGTCGATATCTATGACCGCGTCCAGGTCGGCACGCGCGTCATCGTGCGACAGAACTAGAGCGCGGGACTCGGCAACGCGCGACCCTCGCCGATTGATGCAAGCTGAACGGAAGTGAGACGTTCAGCGCAACAGTCCATCACCAAAATGTCACCCGGCTGCTATGGATTCTGACGATCTGGGCTGCGACAATAATGCTCGTTATTTTCGCCGGATGATCTCTGGCCCAAGCGGAAGCGAGCTTTAACAAGAAACCGAACGCTCGCATTGCGCCTGTGCCGTTTGAACGTAAGCCATTGCATTTGACTTGCAAACAACAGCGCGGGAGTGAACGATGACGAGAGTTCCATCCTCGGTTATTGCGACCATTGCGCTCGTGCTCGCCGTCTTGGGCGGCGCAGCCATTGCCGCGCAGGACAAGTACACCGTGAAAGTGCCGGGCGGGCTCGCGTTCTCTGAGTTCAGGGGATACGAAGGCTGGCAGGCTGTCGGCGTCAGTCAGAGCGAAAAGCTGGCCATCATCCTCGCTAATCCGGTGATGATTGAGGCTTACCAGGCCGGCATTCCCGGCAACGGTAAGCCTGTCCCCGACGGCGCCAAGATGGTGAAGATCCATTGGATCCAGAAAAAAAGCGAAACGGCACCGGCTCCGACGATGGTGCCGAGCACCCTGCAAGACGTGGACTTCATGGCGAAGGATAGCACGAGGTTCGCGGACAGCGGCGGATGGGGATATGCCGAGTTCGAGTATGACGCGGCGTCCGATACCTTCAGGCCCGGCACTTCAGCTGACAACCCGCCGCAGGCGAACGATGCCAAGTGCGGGTTCGCGTGCCATACGATAGTGAAGGCAAGAGATTACGTTTTCACCGAGTACGGCAAGCGGTGAATGTGCGCTGCGATCACGCCTGTTGGGAGTCGAACATGAATAATGGCAGAAACGATCACCAACACATCTCGCGCCGCGTGGTGCTCACCGGTGTGGCGCTTGCGCTCGGCGCGACGGGAGCCGCTACCGCGATCTCGCAAGCGGCGGCGCAGCAGAAGCTCAGCCAGGCGGACGCCAAATATCAGACCACGCCGAAGGGCGACCAGCGCTGCGATGGCTGTGTCAATTTCCAACCGCCGAATGCGTGCAAATTCGTCCAGGGCAACATTAGCCCCAGCGGCTGGTGCCAGCTGTTTGCACCGAAGACTTAGTGCGCCAGCGCAGGACAAGCGCCGTCTTCCAGTGGCCGAAACGCCTTATCGCCCGGGATCGTCGCCACGAGCTTCAAATAATCCCATTCACCCTTCGACTCGGCGGGCGACTTCACCTGCACGAGATAGACGTCGTGCACCATGCGGCCGTCGGGCCGTAGTTTCCCGTTCGGAGTGAACGCGTCGTCTACTTTGGTCTCTCGCATCTTGGCAATGACGGTTTTCGGATCGTCCGAATTGGTCGCCTGTACCGCCTTGAGGTAACTGCGCACGACCGAATAGGTGCCGACCTGGAAGCTGCCCGGAGCGGTGTTGCGGCGCTTCAGAAACTTGGCGAAGAACGCCTTCGCCGCATCGTCGCGATCCGGCAGCCATACCGAAACGAACATCATGCCCTGCGCCTGCTGCAAACTCGCAGCACGAATGGTGGTGAGCGAGTCGAGCCCGAACGGCACCACCTTCTGTTTTTGAGTTATGCCGAATTCACGCGCACTCTTCACTGCGTTGATGGTATCGTCGCCGCCATTGGCAAGCGCCACCACCTCGGCGCCGGACGCCTGCGCCTGCACCATGTATGAGGAATAATCGGTGGTGCCGAGCGGATGCCGCACCGAGCCTAAAACCTTGCCGCCGTTCTTCTCAATGGCCGCGGTCGTGCCGTCCTGCAGAGCCCGCCCGAAGGTGTAGTCAACCGTGATGAAGAACCAGGTCTTGCCGAGCTGCGGCAGGGCTTGGCCGATGGAAGCACCAAGCTGATAG
This sequence comes from uncultured Alphaproteobacteria bacterium, assembly GCA_963791955.1. Taxonomy (GTDB): domain Bacteria; phylum Pseudomonadota; class Alphaproteobacteria; order Rhizobiales; family Xanthobacteraceae; genus BOG-931. The sequence goes on along the minus strand of CAWBUO010000004.1, from coordinate 120,125 downwards.
GTATCGTAAACCCAGTGCACCAAATTGTTGGGCGCACACGCCTTGCCGGTGAAATCGGCGGAGCCGGCGCTGGTCAACAAGATCGCCTTATTGGCCGCTTTAGCCACTTCTAGCGTGGCGAAAGCAACCCCCGAGTTGACCAGATCGGTGATCGCATCGACTCCTTCGCGCTCGAACCAGCGCCGCGCGATACCCGCGCCGATGTCGGGCTTGTTCTGGTGATCTGCGGAGATGATCTCAATCGGCACACCGTTGATCTTGTAACCGAATTCTTCCGCAGCGATCTTGGCGGCTTCGACCGAGCCCGCGCCGGCGCCCGCCTCATAGGGTCCGGAGAGATCGGTCAGGACGCCAATCTTGACCTTACCGCCCGATATTTCGGCGTGGGCGGCCGGAACGACAAGCAAGAGCGCAGCGATGGCGCTGTAGGCGGCAAAGCGCATTGTGTTTCTCCCCAGGCATTGTTGCTAACATTCACGCATCTTCGGCGCGTTCAGGTATTAGAACATCGGGCCGATTTAGTTCGGTATTGTCAAGGCCGCAGCGGCTCGCCAACCGCCGCAAATTTGGTTTTAATCGCCCTGCAAACCAGGAAGAACCATGTCCAACGAAGAGCTAAAAGCTGAACTCGAGCGGCTTCGCAACGAAAACGCTGCCCTCAAAAAGGGAGCGTCTGCCGGCTTGCGTATGAAAGTCAGCGGAAAGGGCGCGGTTTCAATCTACGGCTTGGGACGCTTTCCGGTGACCCTTTATAAAGAGCAATGGCTGAAGCTGCTGGATATGTCCGCCGAGATTCGCGCATTCATTTCTGCAAACGCCGCGGACCTGAAGACGAAGGACTAAAAAAACGAATGGACTTGGTCGGCGGCGATGTCCGTTTATGGAACACACAATCGATGTCTCAAGCCGCATCCAACGGGCTCGATCTACGCGTCGTTCCGCGCCACACGTCGCGGCGAGGGATGAGCGTTACTTGGTCGCCGCCATGCGATCGACCGACTGTGCAACCGACTGCGCGGTCTGACCAAACAGGATGGCGCGCTCCTCGGCGGTGCGTATGCCGCCGGGATTCGGGTTGACTTCCTTCGCCTTGGCATAAGCGCGCTTGACCGCATCGCGGTCGGCGATCGCTTCCAGCCAACGTTTCAGATGCGGGAAGTCGTTGATGTTCTGGCCTTGCCGCTCCCAGGGAACCACCCACGGGTAACTCGCCATGTCGGCGATCGAATAATCGCCGGCGAGATAACCGCGGTCGGCGAGCCTTTTGTTCATCACGCCGAACAGCCGGTTGACCTCGTTGCGGTAGCGATCGATCGCATATGGGATTTTCTCCGGCGCGTAATTGCCGAAATGATTGTACTGGCCGGCCATCGGGCCGAGACCGCCCATCTGCCAGAACAGCCATTGATTGGTTTCGGTGCGCGCGCGCAAATCCTTGCCGCCGAACTGGCCGGTCTTTTCGGCGAGATAGATGAGGATGGCGCCGGACTCGAATATCGAGATCGGCTTGCCACCGCCGGGCGGATCATGGTCGACGATGGCGGGAATCCGATTGTTCGGCGCGACGGCCAAAAACCCGGGCTTGAATTGCTCGGCCTTGCCGATGTTGACCGGAATGATTTTGTACTGCAGCCCGGTCTCTTCGAGGAAAATTGTCACCTTGTGGCCGTTCGGCGTAGTCCAATAGTGCACATCAATCATGATCAGCTCGCGCGTTTTTGGTAGATTGTTTGTCAGTCTAGCGCTTCGGAACGATCCCAGAAACCTGCATGGGCGCAACCCTGCCTAACCACAACTGGGACCGCTGCGCGCCGGTTTCAAGACTAAGGAAATAGCAACGAGCGCCGGCCTAGTCTCGCGGCTGAAACTGCTACGACGGCGGACCGAGATATGGCCGATGCAAATGTGGCCGGCGGTGACTTGACCGGCCTTCCCGCGGCCGCACCGGAAACGGACCGGAGCGCGATCAGGCTTTTGACCTGGGCGAGCGCGATCTTCGCAGCGCTGACCGCCGCTTACTATCTTGGGACGATTTCGTGGAGCGGCGCATTTCCACGCGACGCCACCACGCTCGTGGTCGGGCGCGACTTCCTGAATTTCTGGATGTACGGGCGCGCCGCGTGGATGGCCGATCCGAGCCAGTTCTATGACCCGCGCGTCTATCAGCACACACTCGGCGTTATGCTGGGCGCGCACTATCCCGGACAGAACTGGTCGTACCCGCCGAGCATTATGCTTGTAGCCGCGCCATTCGGCCGCGTGCCGTATCTGCCGGCGCTGCTGTGCTGGACGATCCTCAGTCTGGTGATCTTTGTTTGGGTTGTCGGGCGGCAGCTCGATGAACGACGGCTGCTCATCCCAATTCTGTTGTCGCCCGCGGCCATCTTCTGCCTGATCTCCGGACAAAGCTCGTTTTTGACCGCGGCGGCGTTGTTGACGATCTTTGCGTGCCTCGACCGCAGGCCCCTCCTCGCCGGCGTCCTGATCGGCGCACTGACGCTGAAGCCGCAACTCGGCCTGCTCTTGCCGGTGATGCTGGTGGCGTCCGGCCGCTGGCGCGTATTTACGAGCGCGGTGATCACCGCACTCGTTATTGCCGGCTTGGCGGCCGCCGTGTTCGGGCCCGAGACCTGGATCGCCTTCATCCTGAAGGGTCTACCGGTTCAGAACCTGGTACTGGCTGATCCGGCGCGGATCGCAACGTCGTTCCACGCGACGATGTTCATGAATGTGTACGGCGCCGGCGCGAGCTATCGGCTGGCGACGATCATTCAGATTTTCTTTTCGGCGTTTGCGGTGGCCGCCGTTTTCTTCGCCTTTAGATCCCGCCGCGACGCCGATCCGCAACTGCTGACCGCCTTGTTTTTCGCCTGTTCGATCTGCGTCGTGCCTTATCTGCTGTCCTACGACACGCTGCCGATGACCTGCCTCGCCGTCATGCTGCTCGCAAGCGGCCGGCTGGATTTGCGCGGCCAGGTCCTTACAAAGCTGATGTATTGGCTACCGCTTATTCAGATGGTGCTGGGACAATTTCATATTCCCGGGCCCGCGTTGATTCCGCCGGCGTTTGCGCTCTACGCGCTGATCCAGTTGGGCGCCCGCTCCGGCCCGGTTCGCCCAACAACACAAATCATGCCCGCGCGGAATCCGTCCAACACCTTAAGCCAATGTTAAAACTAGCCGTCGACGATGCGCGCCGAAGCAACCATTTCCGCCGCGCATGTCGACGATAGATCCAGCCCTGCACGTCGACGCCCTGTCGCCATTCAAGGTGAACGGGTCCGCAAAGCAATCGCGTCTTGAGTTTTATTTGCTCCGGATCGCGCAGGGGCTGGCGTTGGGGGTGTTCCTGAGCTTCTGCATTCTGTGGGTGCAGTGGCAGATATCGGCGCCGGGCGTGAGCAAATTATCCGGCGACTTCGTCAGCTTCTGGACCGCCGGGAAACTGGCGCTGCAAGGGCACGCCGCGGAAGCCTATACCAGGCTGTCGCACTTCGCTCTGCAGCTCGACCTGCATCACGATCCGGGCTGGGGTTATCTGGCATTTTTCTATCCGCCGTTCTTTTTGTTGTTGTGCACGGGCTTCGCGTTGCTCGGTTATTTTCCTGCGCTGTGCGTCTGGCTGGTGACGACTTTTGCCTGCTACGTCGCCGCACTGCGCGCGCTGCTGCCGAAGGCCTTGCGCGAAGGCGTGCCGGTCTGCGTGCTGTTTCTCGGCTATCCCGCGGTGATGATCAACGCGGGCTTTGGCCAGAACGGATTTCTGAGCGCAGGGCTGTTCGGCGGCGCGGCGGTGTGGCTCGATCGCCGCCCGGCGCTGGCGGGCCTATGCTTCGGTTGCCTCGCCTACAAGCCGCAGCTTGGCATCATCGTGCCGCTCGCTTTGATCATGGCGAGGCGGTGGCGCTGTTTCGCTTTTGCCGCCGCCACACTTGTGGTCTTGGCCGCCGCGGCAACTGTCGCTTTCGGCACCGACGTCTGGCCGGCGTTCATGGCCGGTATGGCAGACGCACGGCGCGACTGGATGGAGCCGCCTAATCCACTTTACCTCGTTTATTGGGTCACGGTCTTTGGCGCCGTGCGGCTGCACGGCGGCTCGCTGGCGCTGGCCTACGGGGCGCAGGCTGTCGTGACCGTGGCGGCCGCGTTCATGTTGCTGCGCGCGCTATCTCAGCGGCCGCCCGGCGGCCGGTCAGGCCGAGCGGAAGTCGCGGCGATCGCGGCCTGTGTGCCGTTCTGCTCGCCGTTCATGCTGGAATACGATCTGATTATCCTGGCAGTACCCATGGCGTGGCTGCTGGGCGAAGCTCTGCGCGATGGCTTCCGCCGCGGTGAGCTCGCGACGCTGGTGGCCGCCTATTTCGCGCCGGCCTTGTTCAAAGTCTCGGCATTCGACAACGCACTCAAGCTCGGCGTTATCGTTGCCGCGGCGCTGCTGTTCGTCATCGTGCTGCGGCGGATGAGGGCGCCATCCCCACAATCCGCGGCACTGGACCGCGCGGTCCTGGCTGCGTAAACCCTCGGCGCAGGGAGCAAAGCCAGAGGACCGACATGATCACCGAGGTTGCACAAATCGAAGTCAAGCCCGGCATGGAAGCTGGGTTCGAAGCCGGCGTGAAAAACGCCGCGCCGGTCTTCAAGCGCGCCAAGGGTTGCCGCGGCATGGAGCTGCGGCGTTCGATCGAACACCCGAGCCGTTATCGTCTGTTCGTCACCTGGGAGACACTCGAGAATCACACCGTCGATTTCCGGGAGTCCGCCGACTTCCAGGAATGGCGCAAGCTGGTCGGCCATTGCTTCGCTTCACCGCCCGAAGTCGAGCACGTGCGCCAGGTCGTGCGGGGTTTTTGAGCGCTCACAGCAGGACGCGACAATAACGGCGCGCTCAAACCGCCATCGCCGATTTCCGCTGCGTTGATTTGGAACGGGTTCGATCGGGCCGAATACGCAGCCCGTCGATGAACACGTCGACCAGTCGCAAAACGCTGGTCTGCCAGCCCGGCTGATCGTGCGTGTAGCACATGCCCACCAGGGCGCGAATGAGGTCTTCGGGACTTATATCATCGCGGATTTCGCCTGCCGCGATCGCTCGATCCAGCAGCCCGCCAACCGCCCGGGTCAGCCGATCGAACGAATATGACATCAGCGTCGAGTTTTTATAGGCAGCAAGCGCGAGCGCCGCGGACATGCCCTTTTTTGTGGCAACGAACTTCACGTTCGAGCGCATCCAATGACGTAACGCCTCGACCGGCTGCTCCTTTCGTTTCAGGTCTTCGGCCAGGTCGGCAAGGTGTTGCACTTCGCGGCGGTACACGGCCTCGAATAGGGCTTCACGCGTCGGGAAATGCCGGTAGAGCGTACCGATGCCAACGCCAGCAGTCCGCGCCACAGCTTCAAGGCTGGCCTCCGGACCACCGGCGCTGAACACGACTTTTGCCGCTTCAAGCACACGCTCGCGGTTCCGAACCGCATCGGCGCGCGGCTTTCGGGTGGTTTTGTCCGATTTGCCGGCCGTCAATCTCGACCCCTTGAAAAGCGGAGGGACCCTCCGTATCTCTGGAAAAGGCAACGCTGATACATAACACGGGTGTCAAGCAATGCCGATAAATCCGGGGAGACGCCTGACGGCGGAACTATCAAGTCGCCCGGCGCTTGGGACTGCGCGTTGCTCTGCGTTACGCCGGGGAATTGGCAAACTTAGCGATCCGTCGGCGGACGGACGTGTCTCACCATCGCTCATATGGAGCACTGCATGGGCCTTTCAACAACGCTCACCGTAAACGGTGTCGCAAGCACCATCGAGCTTGATGATCCGCGTATCACTCTCCTCGACCTTCTCCGCGAACGCCTTCATTTGACAGGAACCAAGAAAGGCTGTGACCGCGGGCAGTGCGGCGCCTGCACGGTCATCGTCGACGGACGGCGGGTCAATTCGTGCCTCGCGCTGGCGATCAGTCACGACGGCGCTGACATCCTGACAATCGAAGGCGTAGCGCACGGCAATCGGCTGCATCCGGTGCAGGAGGCCTTCATCGCTCATGACGGTTTGCAGTGCGGCTTTTGCACGCCGGGCCAGATCATGAGTGCGATCGGTCTCATGCAAGAAGGTCAGGCGGGCGACGATCCGGAACGCGTCCGTGAAGGCATGAGCGGAAACCTCTGCCGGTGCGGGGCGTATCAGGGAATCACCGAAGCAGTACTGGAGGCGCAAAAAACTCTTGACGCGGCGGGCCGCAAGGAGGTCGCATGAAGACGTTCGATTACGTCAGGCCGGCAACGGTTCGCGAAGCCATCGCGGCCGCCTCGGCGCCAGGCGCCGCCTATCTCGCCGCCGGCACCAATCTGATGGACCTGATGAAGGGCAACATTGCCGGCCCGAGCCGGCTTGTCGACATCAGCCACCTTCCTGACCTCGACCAGATCGAAGATCTTCCCAGCGGCGGTGTGCGGATCAGTGCGCTGGTCCGCAACGCCGATCTCGCGCACGATCGCAACTTCGCCAGGCGTTTTCCCGCCGTTGCCGAGGCGCTGTTGTCAGGAGCGTCCGCACAGCTTCGCAACGCCGCCACGGTCGGCGGCAATCTCTTGCAGCGGACGCGATGTGCATACTTTTACGATGTCGCAAGTGCCTGCAACAAACGCGAGCGCGGCTCTGGGTGTGACGCCCGCGGCGGTGACAACAGGCAGCATGCCATCATGGGATGGAGCGAGAGTTGCATCGCGACACACCCGTCTGATTTCTGCGTACCTTTGGTCGCATTCGACGCTGTTGTCGAAGTCGAAGGCGCGAGGGGTCGGCGCGATATCCCGCTTGAAATGTTTCACCGGCTGCCAGGCGACACGCCCGACCGCGAGAGTGCGCTTGAACCTGGCGAGATGATTGTCGCCGTGCGCTTGCCGGCCGAGGCGGCGCATTTCGCCGCGCACGCCCGCTACCTGAAAGTGCGCGAGCGCACCTCTTATGCGTTCGCGGTAGTTTCGGTTGCGGCCGCTTTGCGCATGGACGGCGATACGATCAAGGAAGCGCGCCTCGCGCTTGGCGGCGTGGCGCTCAAGCCATGGCGGGTTCGTGACGCAGAACAAATTCTGGCCGGAGCGCGTACCGGAGCACCGGCTTTTCGCCGCGCCGCCGAAACGGCGCTCGCCGAGGCAAAGCCCTCCGGCGACAACGGTTACAAAATCGAACTGGCGCGTCGGATCGTGTCGCGGGCTCTCGCGCTCGCCGCGGCCGGTACGCCTGAGCGTGTGCCGGCGCTTCCGGCGTCCCCCTTCGCCACCGCTTCCGTAGATGTCATCCATGCCTGAGATCACACTCACGCAGGCGCCCGCCCATGTTCGGCACGGCTCGAACATCGGCCAGCCTCTCACCCGCCGTGACGGGTTCTTCAAAGTGACGGGTGCCGCCCGGTACGCCGCCGACAACCACCCGCCGGGAATGCTGTACGCGGTGATCGCGGTGAGCAGCATCGCGCGCGGGCGCGTCGCTTCTCTCGACGTCGACGCCGCCAAGGCTCATCCCGGAATTGTCGAGGTCATGACATCGGCCAACCGGCCCCCGCTCGCGCTGGACCCGGACCTGAAAACCGATCCCTTCATGTTCCGCCTTGATCTCTTGCAGAACGACAAGATCCGCTACGCCAACCAGCCGATCGCCGTTGTTATCGCCGAAACGCTGGAGGCGGCGACGGAGGGAGCGGCACTATTGTCGCCGCGCTATGAGACCGAACCCGCGCGTATCGGGCTTGACGCAACGGAAAGCTTCGAACCGGCGGTGGTCGGTCCGGGCTTTCCATCAAAAGCCGAGCGGGGCGACGTCGCCGCGGGGCTGGCGGCAGCTGAGAAGAAGATCGACGCGACCTATGAGACCGCAGCGCAATATCACAATCCGATGGAGCCGCATGCGATCGTGGCCGCATGGGATGGCGACACGCTCTCGATCGATACGCCCAGCCAGGCTTTCGGCTGGGCGAAGGGGCGCCTCGCTGGACTGTTCGGCCTGTCACCTGACAACATCCACATTCGCAGTCCGTTTCTTGGCGGCGGCTTCGGTTGCAAAGGCTTGATTTCGGGACCGCAGGTGCTCGGCATCCTGGCGGCCCGCTTAGTCGGCAAGCCCGTCAAGCTCGTGCTCCGCCGCGAACAAATGTTTGGTCCCGTCGGACACCGGGCAGCGACGCGGCAGACTTTACGGCTAGGCACCGACAACGACGGCAGCCTGACCGCTCTCGACCATCGGACCAAAACGGCGTCAAGCACCTTCGACGATTTCTTCGAGGCCGCGTCCGGCATTTCGCACACGCTTTACGCAAGCCCCGCAATCTCGACTTCCCATGAAGCGGTTCGTGTCGACACCGGTACCCCGCTCTTTATGCGCGCGCCTGGAGGGGCGCCGGGCTCCATCGCGCTGGAAAGCGCCATCGATGAAATGGCGTATGCGTGCGGAATGGATCCGCTGGCATTTCGGCTCAAAAACTATGCCGAGGTCGAACCGATCTCCGGACTGCCGTTTTCGTCAAAGGCGCTGCGCGACTGTTACAGTCAAGGCGCCGAACGTTTTGGCTGGCGGCGCCGCGTACTCGCACCGCGGCAGATGCGCGATGAGCAGGGTATGCTGATTGGCTGGGGCGTCGGCACGGCAACGTGGCCGGCTCACATGTTCGAGGGACATGCAGAGGCGGCGCTCCGCCGCGACGGCACCGGCGTCATGGAGATCGGCTCGGAAGACATGGGCCAGGGCGCCTGGACCGCGCTGGCGCAGATCGCGGCGGACAGCCTTGGGCTCGACATCAGCCAGGTCGAGTTCAGGTCCGGCAATTCCGACCTTCCGGATGGCGGCGTCGCCGGCGGCTCAGCCCATACCGCGACCGCCGGGATGGCGATTCACAACGCTGGCGGCGATGCGATCGCCCGCCTTGCCGCGCTTGCGACCACCGACGAGCGATCTCCGCTGTTTGGCGCCGGCAACACCGGCGTGATCGCGCGCGACGGGCGCTTGCATCGTCGCGACGACGAGAGCCGCAGCGAGAGCTACGCCGATATCCTCACCCGGGCTGGCCTCGCGCAAATCGAAGGCCACGGAAAAGGCGCAACGGACCCTGCTGCACATTCAACCTATGCCATGCATGCGCATGGCGCGGTGTTCGCCGAGGTCAAGGTCGATCCCGATTTCGGGCAGATGCGCGTGACCCGCCTCGTCGGCGCGTTCGCCGCCGGACGGATCATCAATCCGCGCATGGTGCGCAGCCAGTTGTTCGGCGGAATGATCTGGGGCGTATCTTTCGCCCTGCACGAGCAGGCGATCATGGACCGAAGGTCCGGCCGTCCGATGAACGCCAATTTCGCCGAGTACCATGTTCCCGTGAACGCCGACGTGCCGTCGGTGGAAGCGATCCTGGTGGAGGAATACGACCCGCACGTAAACCTGCTCGGCATCAAGGGTGTCGGCGAAATCGGAGTCACCGGCTCGGCGGGCGCGGTCGCGAATGCAGTCTGGCATGCAACCGGAATCCGCGTGCGAAAATTCCCGATCACGCTGGACCATTTGATCGAACCTGAGGACGGGACAGTGGCGAACTAGCACCACTTTTCCCACCGGTAAACTCGGCCCATATTAGGGTCATGGCCAAGAGCCGCGATCCCGCGAAGCATTCGAAGAAAGATCCGGCCAAGCCGACGCGCGCCAAGGCGTCGCGGCTGGATTCGGCGCCGCTCGATCCGGCGCTCGCCGATTTGCTCAATCCCGCCATCGGTCAGGGCCGTGCCGGCGTCGGATCGCAGACCGGGCTCGATCAGGCTGCCGCCGCGAAAGAAGGAGGCGAGCCGCGTGCGTCAAAGATTGCGCCGGCGCCCGACAACTCGTTCGACCGCCGTGCCGACTTCGCCAATGCGCACACGGCGCGGGCTTCGGTGGCCCGCGGTTTCGGCGAAGCGCCGCAACAGGGTTATGTCGGCAAAACGCCGGTGCCGCCGGGCGAACTCGATCCCGATCTCGCGCACGCGCTCGGCATCGATGAGCAAGAGGGTGAGCCAGAGAACGCACGGAACGTGATCACGCCCGACATGGGTCCGGCTCATTTGCGCCTCGCGCGTTCGGCTTCGCGCGAAGTCGGAACGGTCGCCGGCCTCGCCAGCCAGCAATCGCTCGACCAGCTGCTCCGCGAAGGCCGCGCCGAATTTCGCGAGCAAGACGGCGCCAACAAAATCTGGGTGCCGCACCGGCCACCGCGACCGGAAAAATCCGAAGGCGGACGCCCACTGGTCATCAAATCCGACTTCGATCCGAAGGGCGATCAGCCGCAGGCCATTGCCGATCTGGTCGAAGGCGTGCGCCGCAACGATCGCTCCCAGGTGCTGCTCGGTGTCACCGGCTCGGGCAAAACTTTCACCATGGCCAAGGTGATCGAGGAGACCCAGCGTCCCGCGCTCATCCTCGCGCCCAACAAGACGCTGGCCGCGCAGCTTTACGGCGAGTTCAAGAATTTCTTTCCCGACAACGCGGTGGAGTATTTCGTCTCGTATTACGACTACTATCAGCCGGAAGCGTACATCCCGCGCACCGATACCTATATCGAGAAGGATTCGTCGATCAACGAGCAGATCGACCGCATGCGCCATTCGGCGACGCGGGCGCTGCTCGAACGCGACGACGTCGTCATCGTTGCTTCGGTGTCGTGCATTTACGGCATCGGTTCGGTCGAGACTTATTCGGCGATGACGTTCTCGCTCAAAAAGGGCGAACGGATCGATCAGCGGGCGCTGCTCGCCGATTTGGTGGCGCTGCAATACAAGCGCTCGGGCGGCGATTTTTATCGCGGCTCATTTCGCGTTCATGGCGACGTCATCGAGATTTTTCCCGCCCACTACGAAGACCGCGCCTGGCGGGTGTCGCTGTTCGGCGACGAAGTGGAATCGATTCACGAATTCGATCCGCTTACCAGGCAGAAAACCGATGAGCTGGAATTCGTCAAAGTCTACGCCAATTCGCACTATGTGACGCCCCGCCCGACCTTGTTGCAGGCGATCGCCGGCATCAAGTTCGAGCTGAAGCAGCGGCTCGATCAGCTCAACGCCGCCGGCCGGCTCCTCGAAGCGCAGCGACTCGAGCAGCGCACACTTTACGATCTGGAAATGATGGAGGCGACCGGCGCTTGCGCCGGCATCGAGAATTACTCGCGCTATCTGACCGGCCGCAAGCCCGGCGAACCGCCGCCGACTTTGTTTGAATACGTGCCCGACAACGCGCTGGTGTTTGTCGACGAGAGCCACGTCACCGTCCCGCAGCTCGGGGGCATGTATCGCGGCGACTTCCGCCGCAAGGCGACGCTCGCCGAATACGGCTTTCGCCTGCCCTCGTGCATGGACAACCGGCCCTTGCGGTTTGAGGAATGGGATGCGATGCGGCCGCAGACCACCTGCGTCTCGGCGACGCCAGGGCCGTGGGAGCTCAATGAATCCGGCGGCGTGTTCACCGAGCAGGTGATCCGCCCGACCGGCTTGATCGATCCGCCGGTCGACATCCGCCCGGCGCGAACCCAGGTCGACGACCTGGTCGGCGAGGTCCGCGCGGTGGCGCAAAACGGCTACCGCGCGCTGATCACCGTTCTGACCAAGCGCATGGCCGAGGATTTGACCGAGTACCTGCACGAGCAGGGTATTCGCGTGCGCTACATGCATTCCGACATCGACACCATCGAGCGCATCGAGATCATCCGCGATCTGCGGCTCGGAGCGTTTGACGCGCTGGTCGGCATCAATCTGCTGCGCGAGGGCCTCGACATTCCCGAATGCGCGCTGGTCGCCATTCTCGACGCCGACAAGGAAGGTTTCCTGCGCAGCGAAACCAGTCTCATCCAAACCATCGGTCGCGCCGCGCGCAACATCGACGGCCGTGTCATCCTCTACGCCGACGCCGTGACCGGCTCGATGGAGCGCGCCATGGCCGAGACCAATCGCCGGCGCGAGAAGCAGGAAGCCTACAATTCCGAGAACGGCATCACGCCGGAAAGCGTACGCAAAGGCATCTCCGACATTTTGCAAAGCGTGTACGAGCGCGACCACGTGCTGGTCTCAGCCGGCAGTGGCAGCGGCGGCGAGTTCGAGGAAGCCGCCACCATCGGCCACAATTTCGAAGCGGTGATCGCCGATCTGGAAGCCCGCATGCGCGCCGCCGCCGCCGATCTCGACTTCGAGGAGGCCGCGCGCCTGCGTGACGAGATCAAGCGGCTGCGCTCGACCGAGCTGGCCGTAATGGACGACCCGACCGCGAAGCTGCTGGCTCCTCCTTCTGCCCGTGCGGCGGGGAGAGGTGAAAAAAGCCGTGTTCACAAGCCGGCCCTCGACGAAATGGGCATCGCGCTCCACCACGAAGTCGCGGCGCATCGCCCCGCCGGAGGAAAACGCGGCGGCCCGCGCAAACCCACGCTCGACGAGATGGGTCCGGGCGTCGAGTCGGTGCCGGGCAAACTGCAAGAGGCGGGGAGCGCCGGAGGCACGACAGGGACACAAAAACATGGCCCGCGCTCGACCCTCGGCCGGCCGGGCATGCGCGGCGGCTGGAAGCCGCGCGGCCGGCATTAGGTCACATAGCTTTTTTAGTTCCGTCTTAGATATTCGACTTGGCATCGGGTGGGGTCGGGGTCACGATGAATCCGCCGCTCAACATCCTCGCGCCGGGTCCCTGGGATACATTCGTTCCCTATAGCGTGCTGCACGCGGTCGCCCTGACTATCTGCGCGCTGCTGATTGCTACGCCCAGTCTGATCGGCCGCACGCTCTCGGAGAGCGCAGAGCTCAACCTACGCCGCGCGCTCGCCGCTTTCGCCATTTGTTACTGGCTTGCGTACAATATCTGGTGGAACTGGCACGGCCTCGATCCGCGCACCGGGCTGCCGCTGCAAATCTGCGACCTCAACGGGCTGGTGGCGCCGCTGGTGCTGCTGACGCGGTGGCGCTGGGCGCAGGCCACATTGTATTTCTGGACTGCAGCGCTGACGCTGCAGGCTTTCATTCAGCCGGCGCTGAGGGCCGGACGGGCCTCGCCGATTTTCTGGGCGTTCTGGATTGCGCACACCATTATCTTCGCCAGCGCGGTTTACGACATTGTCGTGCTCGGCTTTCGCCCGACCTGGCGCGACCTCGGCCGCGCTGTCGCTGCGAGCGCCGTCTACGTCGCGGTGGCGATGCCAGTCGACGTAGCGCTCGGCGCCAATTACGGCTTCCTCGGCAATCCGGCGGACCCAAGCGAAGTGCCGCCCTTCGTCCACGCGCTCGGCCCCTGGCCGCTGTGCGCCATCATCGTTGTCGCGATGGCGCTGCTTGGATTCGTAGTCGTGTTGTTGCCGTGGTTGATTGCTGCAACTCACCTCTCCCCGCTGCGCGGGGAGAGGTCGAGCGCGTGAAGCGCGCGAGGGTGAGGGGGTCTCACCGCAATTCTGAGCCCTGCGGAAAGCCCCCTCACCACAGCCCTCTCCCGCACGCGGAGAGAGGGAGCACGCTATCGGGTGATCACCTCGGCGATCTTCTTGTCGCTCGGATTTACGATGACCAGTTTGTGCTGCAGCATGGCGAAGTGGTACGGCTTCAGCGCCGGAACGTCGCTCGCAGCCTTTGTGGTGATCGGCGCCGTGGTCACGGTGTTCGGCACCACCGCACCGGCGACGGCGCTAAATCCCGCGGGAGCCTTCTGGTTCAGGGAACCGGTGTAGAGGTCCTTCCACGCGGTTTGCCGCTGCGTGCTCGACAGGCTGAGCGTATCGCTCGCCGGCGGCGCCATCTTTGCACCGGCATTCGACTGCTGCATGCCCGCCGCCGACGCCGCCGACACGCCGGCCAGCAACGCCGCCGCCGCCAATGCAATAGAGGTTCGTGCTTTCATCTGGCGATCTCCATGTTTGGAATTGGAATGATCGCCCCGTGGGAGAAACGCGTTCTACCCTGATGTTGTTTCGTTAAACAGTGTTCATGCGGACGACCGAAACGCCGCGCGGCCGGTTGTCGCGGAAGAAGATCTGAATTCGGTGAGTTACCCCTCGCTACCCTGCCTGGTCGCGGGGGGCGCGCCACAGACTCTTCTAATTCATTCGTCTGTGACGAGTCTCAAGCGCGAATGATTAGCGTGGGTCTTCCGCGCAGGAGCCCTCACCACCACCAGCGATTAGGCCAGTAGGGGCCGTAGCCGCCGAAGGGGCCGTAGTAATGGGCGCTATAGGGGCCGTATTCGAACCCCGGGTAATCGGTGACTGGTGGCGGCCCGTAGCCTGGCGGGTAGGTGCCGGGCGGATATACAGGGGGCGGCGGGTACGCGGGGGGCAGGCCCGGTGGAGCACCCGGTCCGGGCCCTGCGGCGTAGGCCCCGGGCGGCGGTGCGCTGGCGCGAACGAAACTCGCAGCCATCGCATAGCCTCTGCCGCCCGGCCACATGATCGTGCACCAGTGGCTGCGGCAGCCCGAGACCTCGACCGTAGAGCCGCCCGGAATGGTGCCGACGATGCGGTAGTTCGCTCCCGGTCCCTGCCGCACTTTGACGTCACTGACGGCGAGCGCGGACACCGCGTGCGCACACGACGCTGACAGCGCCATCAGTGCGCCGGCGCCGGCCGCGATCCGCGCGACATTCATTGCTGACCTCATGCTCCGTGAAGCCGTCCCAGTGTAGGTCCAATGCGTGAAGCTTCCATACACTTCGCGGTGAGATTTGGGCACGGCCGCAAATTACCGCGAAAGCTTTTCCAGCTCAGGAAACGCCGCATAGGTGGTGCCCGCGCACTGGTCGTTCGCGGTGTCGTGCGCGGTTTCGACGAAGCGGTCGAACCGCCCGGCGACGAACACCGCCGCAACCTCCTTCACGCCGATATACTCGTTGCGCGATTTTTTCGCGTTGTAGCGCACGCAGACCACGAAGCGTTTGGAGGCGCCGAACGATTTCAGCGCCGGCTCGGCAATACCGGCGTCGCGAATGCCGGTCGGATCGTTCAGATAAGCGTGCATGGCGCGAAGAATATCGGGCTTGTAGTTGGCGGGGCGAACGTTGATGTCATCATCGTCGGCGCTGCTGGCCATGACGTTCGGGCCCTGACCGTGCGAACAGCCGCCGACGGCAAGCGCCAGGCCGAAGGCCAGGGTGAAGACCAGGGCGATCAACGGGCCGAAAAACAAATCGTGAAACAGGCCGGCGCGCTGCCGGTAAATGCCGCCTTGCATCGCTCAACGCACCTTTTGCCCGCGAGCCGCATCCATTTAACGCGAAATTGTCAGTCGCACAGTAGGTTGGGCGCTGCTGCGGCGTCGCCAAAGTTCGGGCGGGGTGGCTATGGCCGGGGGATCCCCTATATGGACCCCGATGCTTTGCTGCCGCGTTGTCATAGTCTTAGTCATTTGAGTTTTGTGATTTGCTCGACCTGATACCCACCATCGGCCATCTGGTTCATGACTACGGCCTCGTCGTGGTCGCCGCCGTCATTGGGCTTGAAAGTCTCGGGTTCCCCTTCCCCGGCGAATTGGCGCTGGTCCTGGCCGGGATCTTTGCCGGCACCAAACACGAGCTCAATATCTTCGCCGTCGTATTCACCGCGGCCGGCGCGGCGATCGTCGGGCAGATGATCGGCTACGTCATCGGCCGCGAATACGGCTATTGGCTGCTGCTGCGTTACGGTCCTTATCTGCGAATCACCGAAAGCCGGATCAAGCTCGGCGAGTATCTGTTTCTGCGCTATGGCGGCAAGATCATCTTTATCGGCCGCTTTGTGCCGCTGCTGCGCAGCCTCGCCGGCATCCTTGCCGGCGCCAACCGAATGCCGTGGCGGCAGTTCATGCTCGCCAATATCGTGGGCGCGCTGGCGTGGTCATCGTTCTTCGGGTTCGCGGCCTATCTGTTTGGGAACCAGGTGCACAAGTTTGCCGGACCGGTGGTGATCGTGATCGGCATTGCCGCGGCGATTGCGATCGTGATCGGCGCCATTTTCGTGAGCCGGCACGAGTCGCAGTTGGCGGCGGAAGCCGAGCGCGCCCTACCGGGGCCGCTGAAGTCGGCCTGAGCGGCGTCTTGCTGCCTTTTTTGCTGCCTTGCACCCCCGATCCGGGGACGCCATATTGGATAACGTTCCGGGGATGCCGTAAGGGCCCCACAAAGTCGCTTGGTAAAGGGCTTTGCGATCATGTCCAGGGTTTCGTCGCTTTCGAGCCCGTTTCTCCTTGGCTTTGATGAGATCGAGCGCGTGCTTGATCGGGTCGCCAAGGGGGCCGACGGCTATCCCCCCTACAACATCGAACGCGTCGCGCGCGATAGCGGCGGACCGGAGCGGCTGCGGATCACGCTTGCGGTCGCCGGCTTCACCCGCGATCAGCTTGACGTGACGCTGGAAGAAAACCAGCTTGTCATCCGCGGCCGGCAGCAGGACGACAAAAGCCGGCAGTACCTGCACCGCGGCATCGCGGCGCGGCAGTTTCAGCGCAGCTTCGTGCTGGCGGAAGGAATGGAAGTGCTCGACGCCGATCTTAAAAATGGCTTGCTGTCGATCGATCTCGTACGTGTTCAACCGGAGCGTATGGTTAAGTCAATCTCCATCAAGGAATCCGAATAGGAAACCCAACACTGGTGCGCCGCGTTATAATAAGAAGGAGCAAGACCATGGAATTGAGCAGCAGCGAAGTGAAAGAGATTGCGATCTCTGCCGAAGCGCTCGCCCATCTGGGCGACGGCGAGATCGCCTACGTGAAGACGATTCGCTCCGAGGATGTCCGCGCGCTATTTCCGCAGGTAGCCGAGATGGGCATCGAGCCGGGGATGAAGCTGTTCGCCCTGCACGCCGCTGACGGCACGCCGATGATGCTTACCGACAGCCGTGAGGCCGCCTTCGCCAACGCCGTGAGCCAGCAGCTCGAGATGGTGAGTGTCCACTGACCAGAATCAGTAATCGGTAATCAGAAGGGCCGCGACTGCGGCCCTTTTTTTATCTGATTACTGATTACCGACTCCTGATACCTCGCGAGCGCCGCTATGCGGCGCTTGCCGACGGCATCGCCAGCACGGCGTACAGCGCTTCGGCGTCGCGGGAGGCGCGCAGCTTGTGGGCGATCGAAGAGTCGCGGAGGAGCCGCGCCACCCGCGCCAGGGCCTTCAAATGATCGGCGCCCGCACCTTCCGGCGCCAGCAACAGAAAAATAAGATCGACCGGCTGGCCATCGAGCGCTTCGAAATCAATCGGGCGGTCAAGCCGCGCGAACAGTCCGAACAGCCGCGTCAGGTTCGGCATCTTGCCGTGGGGAATGGCAATGCCGTTGCCGACCGCCGTCGAGCCGAGCTTTTCGCGCTGCATGAGAATATCAAAGATCGCCCGTTCGTTCTGACCGGTGAGCGCCGCCGCACGCGCGGCAAGCTCAAGCAGAACCTGCTTCTTGTTGTTGACTTTGAGTGCCGGAATAATCGCGTTCGGAGCAACGAGATCGGTGAGCGCCATGAGCAGGACCTGGAGAGCGAGGCCTTAAGCCTAGCGCACTTTGAATTCGCGCATGATCTTGTCCGGAAGCCGGTACCCGTGTGCTTGGATCATGTGCAAAGCGCGGCGGAACATAGGGAGCGCGGACAATCGCGTCAATGGGCACCGGGAGGAATGGTTACAGCCGTATCGGCCGACGAAGTTCGCATTCGCCGGTCAGCCCACACTAACTCGCGGTTTTCAATCGGGTTCCGGTCGTTGCGGCCGCGGATGATGCTCTTTGAGGCGGCGGTGATAACGTCGCAGCCGCTTCTCCACCCGCAGTACGGCCTGATCGGCGCTGGTATAGGCATCCGGCGCGCTGCCTTCGGCGCGAAGTATCACCTTCGAATCAAGATGGAAGGCGCATTCGGTGTGAAAGCCGGATCCGTCTCTCGCCACCGTCACGTGTCCGGAATAACCGCCGTCGAAATATTTGCTCATGGCCTCGCCGATGCGACCGTTGATGCGCTCGCGCAGCGCCTCGCCGAGGTCGAGGTTTTTTCCTGAAATGCGAAATGACATGGCAGCCTCCATCTTTGGTGGCGCATGATCTTTTCGGGAAACCGGCTTGCACCTTCTGCACCATGCGCTAGCCGCGCATTACCCGTAAATTCGACCTAGGCATCGGCCAATGACGAGTCAATGCGGCGTAGTAATACTTACGCGGCTACAATCGTGAACGCGAGGCGGAGCACAAAGGTTCAGGCAGGCGCCGCCGCCTGCTTCTCCCGGCGGCGCTGCACCGAGGAGGGAATCCGCATCGCCTCGCGGTATTTCGCAACCGTTCGCCGCGCAATGTCGATGCCCGCTTCGCGCAGTTTGTCGACGATAGTGTCGTCGGACAGAACGCCGGCCGCCTTCTCGGCATCGATCAATTGCTTGATGCGGTGACGCACCGCCTCGGCGGAATGCGCCTCTCCGCCGTGAGATGCGGCAATCGCCGAAGTGAAGAAATACTTGAGCTCAAAAATGCCGCGGCTGGTGGCGATGTACTTGTTGGCCGTAACCCGGGAAACCGTCGATTCGTGCATGCTGATGGCTTCGGCGACAGTCTTCAGATTGAGCGGGCGCAGATGCTCGACGCCGTGCACGAAGAAGCCGTCCTGCTGGCGCACGATTTCGTTGGCAACCTTGAGGATGGTCCGGGCCCGCTGATCAAGCGCGCGCACCAGCCAGGTGGCGCTTTGCAGGCATTCGGCGAGGTATGACTTGTCGGTGTCGCGGCGCGCCGTGGCCGAAACCTCGGCGTAATAAGTCTGATTGACCAGGACCTTCGGCAAGGTGTCGGAATTCAATTCGACGATCCAGCCGCCGTCGGGACCGGGCCGCACGAAAACATCCGGCACGATGGGCTGCACCACCGCCGATCCGAAGGCGAGGCCGGGCTTGGGATTGAGACGCCGGATTTCCGCAATCATGTCGACGAGATCTTCGTCGCCGACGCCGCACACTTTTCGCAACGTGGCGAAATCGCGCTTGGCCAGGAGATCGAGCCGCGAGATCAAGGCCTGCATCGCCGGATCGAACCGGTCGCGCTCCTTGAGCTGCAGCGTCAGACACTCGGCAAGATCGCGTGCGCAGATACCGGGCGGATCGAAGGCCTGCAGAATCTCAAGCACGGCCTCCACTTCCTTGACGCTGGTGCCGAGCTTTTCCGCCACGGAAGCCGCATCGCTGCCGAGGTAGCCGGCCTCATCAACGAGGTCGATCAAATATTGCCCGATCAGCCGCCGCCGCGGATCGCTGATGGCGAGTGTGAGCTGCTCGCGCAGCCAATCCGCCAGCGTGGTTTCAGCGGAGACGAACGCTTCAAGATTGTATTCGCTGTCGTCGTGACCGCCGGCGCCGACGGCGGCCCATTCCGAATATCCGGCGGGACCTTCGGCGCTGCGGGGCCGCGGCGGCTCGGCGTCGTCCGGGAAAACATCTTCGACCCGGGTATCGAGCCGTTCGTCAATGGCGCTGCCGTTTGGTTCAGCCCCGTTGGCGTTCCACGATTCGCCATCGGCTGGCGGTCCGTCCGGCGACGCGCCGTTGTTTTCGGCCTCGGCCGGTCCGTCCTCGACGCTGTGGTCGAGCAATGGATTGCGCTCGAGTTCCGCTTCGACATAAGCGACGAGATCGAGATTCGAGAGCTGCAAGAGCTTGATCGCCTGCATCAATTGCGGCGTCATCACCAAAGCTTGGCTCTGGCGGATCTGGAGTTGTTGCGAAAGCGCCATTGATCCCCGGTCGGACCAAATTGGTCCAATTCTTGCTTGTAGGTAGCTCTCTACAGCAATTCGGGACCGGTGTCGTCAACCGATTTTCGGGCAGGCTGGAAATTACAACTGGAACTGCTCGCCCAGGTAGAGGCGGCGCACCTCTGGGTTGTTGACGATGTCGCTGGCATCGCCCTCCATCAGCACCTCGCCGGAATAGATGATGTAGGCGCGGTCGGTCAAACCCAGCGTCTCGCGCACGTTGTGATCGGTAATCAGCACGCCGATGCCGCGATTGGTCAGGTGGCGCACCAGCGCCTGGATGTCGCCAACGGCGATCGGATCGATGCCGGCAAACGGTTCGTCGAGCAGCATGTAATTCGGCCGCGTCGCGAGCGAGCGCGCGATCTCGACGCGGCGGCGTTCACCGCCCGAGAGCGCAATTGCCGGCGTCTTGCGCAGCCGGGTGATGTTGAACTCCTCCAATAGCCCGTTGAGATCGCGCTCGCGCCGTTTGGAATCGGGTTCGACCACTTCGAGCACGGCGCGGATGTTCTGCTCGACAGTGAGGCCGCGAAAGATCGAAGCTTCCTGCGGCAGATAACCGATGCCAAGACGCGCCCGCTGGTACATCGGCAACGCCGTGACGTTGTGACCGTCGAGTTCAACGCGGCCTTTGTCGGCCTTGATAAGGCCGGTCACCATATAAAACACCGTGGTTTTGCCGGCCCCATTGGGGCCGAGCAGGCCGACGGCCTCGCCCTTGCGCACGTAGAGGCTGACGCCCTTGACCACCTTGCGCCCGACGAAGCTCTTCTCCACGCCATGAACGGAGAGCACGCCTTTGCGGTCGGGCGGCACCGAGCCGTTGCCGTCGGTGCGGCGGCGCAGCCGCGGCTGCTGCGGTCTGGTTTCGGGAGCCGGTTGGCGCTGCGGGCCATTTTCAGGCGGCGGCGCGCGGGGCGGCCGCTGCGGACGAGTGCTGCGGGCGCTCTCGGAATTCGCCGGGACGCTGGCGATATCGACATAAGTGCCGTTGATGGCACCACCCATACTCGCGAGGTCGATGACCTCACCGGCCGCCGGCATCGGCTGATGCGGTCCCGGTCGGCGGCGCCGGCGAAAGTATGAGAGGATGTCCAGCACACTACCCTCGTCAGGCCCGCTTCGCGTCGCGGAGGTCCCGAGCGTTGAGCCGGGACTCTACCCGATTTTTCGTAGCCATGCTGTTAGCGGTCAGTTCCTGTTTTCCGAAAACCAGTTCCACTCTTGGGAATCATGCTCTTAATTTGCCTTGTTTGGGCCCGGCCCGATCGTCATGAAGTTCGACGTGGTGCCGTTTTCATTCCGGCTCGGCTGGATCAGCGCGCGGACACGATTCTGACTGGTCGCGCCCGACTCGATGTGGGCGTTGCCTGTCGTCGTATCGACGATCACCCGATCGCCGTGAAGGACGTTCTTGCCCTGACTGACGACGACGTTACCGGTCAGCGTGATGGTCTTTTTCTTCACGTCGTAGACGCCGAGATCGCCGCTGGCATTCTGGTCCTTGGAAATGACGGTGACGCCGCCGCGCGCTTCTATCCTGCGGATATCCTGCGCTCCTTGCGGCACGGCCGGGCCCTGTTGGGTTGTGCCCGACGCCGCCCTTGAACCAGAATGCGTGATCGCGGAAACGCCCGGACCACCACCACCGTAGAAGACTACAAGCGTCTGACACTTGATCGTCGTGTCACCCTGAACAACCTGCACGTCGCCGGAAAACGTCGCCATTTTGCTCTTGTCGCGCACCTCAAGGGTTGCCGACTCGATCTGGATCGGCTGATCCTGGTTCTGCTCTTTTTGCTCCTGCAGTCCGGTTACCGGAGCGGGCGCTGAAACGCCGCGCGGACCCTGGGCCGCCGCCAATCCCGGCGCAGCCAATGCGATCGCTATGGCCCAGAGCCCAAGCCGGAGCTTCATGGTTTGCGCGCCTGTGTGGAATCCTGGTCCGGCTTGATCGTCATTGAAACGCCTTCACTGAATCGAATGACCTCACCGCCATCGACCACGTCGAGCCGGTTGGCGGTGAGCACGCCGTTGATGAGCTTCACCCAAACCGGTTTCTCCGACACCACGTTGCCTTTGTGGACGTCGATCACCGCCTCGGTCATACGCACCTCGTAGCCGGTCGAGGAGACGAGGTGAACGCTTTCGCTCAGCGTCAGCATTTCCGTCTTCATGTGGTAGGTTCCGGAATTCGACGTGACGGTGACCGTACTCTTGTCCTCCATCTCCACTTTGGCGTCGATGTGATGCAACTCCATCACATCGGGTTTGGTGATGTCCTGCTCGGCGGATTGGGCGGTGAATTCATAGGGCCGCGAATCGACGGTGAAGCCGGTCAAACGCGGCTGCTGCATGGTGACCTTGGTTCCCTTGATTACAAGCTTGCCCAAGTCACCCGGCAGGCGAAGACCGCCGACTGTCGGCAGGTAATTGACCGCCACGACCATAATCAACGCCGCGGCAAGGACGGCGGGAACGCCGATCCGAAGCCAACGTACATGGCGGCTGTGCCGCAAGGCAGCGCGATAGATTTGGTCGCCATCGCCGCGAGCGGTCGCGGTAAATCCGACCCGTCTCGCCGTGTCGCCAGAGTAAACGCTGGTCAGCTTGGTCCTCTCGGACAGTTGCCCCGATTCGGGTACGCGCCGTTTTAGCGGTTCCTGCGGGAAATTATCGCCCGGGAATGTGGCCTCGACCGGGCGCGAATGGTCGCGCCGGGGGCCGGATCAAATGCGATCCCGTTGAAATTGCGGCAGATTCACGAGTGGGCGAAAATATCCTCGGCGGCAAATCCGGCCAGATCGAGCCGGGCCCGTTCGGGCAGGAACCGGAAACAGGCCGCCGCCAACTGGTCGCGGCCTTCGCGCACCAGCATGGCATCGAGCCGGTCTCTGAGCGCATGCAGGTAGATCACGTCGCTTGCAGCATAGGACACCTGGGCGTCGCTCAATGCGGTGCCGCCCCAATCGGACGATTGCTGCTGTTTTGAGAGGTCATGGCCCAGCACTTCGCGCACCAGATCTTTCAGGCCGTGCTTGTCGGTGTAGGTACGGGCAAGCCGCGAAGCAATCTTGGTGCAGTAGACCGGTTCCGCCATGACGCCAAAGGCGTTGCAGAGCATGGCGAGGTCGAACCGCCCGAAGTGGAAAATCTTGACGAGGCGGGGATCGGCCAGCAACCGCTTCAGGTTGGGTGCATCGGTTGCGTGCGGCGGTATCTGCACCACGTCGGCAGAACCGTCGCCGGGTGAAAGCTGCACGACGCAGAGCCGGTCGCGCCCGAGATTGAGCCCCATGGTTTCAGTATCGATCGCTACCGCGCCGGTGTAGCGTGAAAGGTCGGGCAGGTCGCCGCGATGCAGCCGGATGGTCATGTGGGAACACGTTGTGGCAGGGACGCCCTGCCACCTGAATATCGCAACCGCCGCATCAAGACTAGTGCGTAGGTTTCTAACTTGCGCTCGAATCCGGACGCCGATCGGTGCGGGCCGATGTCGGTTCATTTAGCGACGACGGCGCGCAAACCTCGCGGGATGACCGCTACTTGGCAAAACAGACAAGCGGCAGCGATGGCAGCGTGAGAGCACACCACCACATATTTGCTGCTGATCGTCTCAGGTCAGCCCGACCCTTCAGTAGCCGCGCCGGCGCACCTTCTTGGCAGCCTTGCGTGCGGCATAGCGTGCATCACGCTCGGCCTTTTTCTCGGCCGCAATCGCCGCCTCACGCTCGGCCTGTTCGGCGGCGAGCAGAGCCGCCGCCTTTTCGGCTTCGAGCCGGGCCTGCGCCTCGCGTTTGGCGGCCATAGCCAATTCTTCCGCCAATTCGGCCTCGCGCTTTATCCGGGCGGCTTCGCGCGCAGCCATGCGGACCGAGCGAGCCTCATTGATGGCCACGCGCTCGGCCTGACGCTGTGCAATGTTGGGATCTTCGGCCGCCGCCCGAAACTTTTGCAGCATCGCCTTCTTGGCTGCAGCGGCGGTATCCTTACGCGTCTGAAAATCAGGATCCTTGTAGTTACCCATCCAGTTCCATGACCTCTATGATGATTTGTTTGACATGATGTCCCGCCCGCGAGGGCGGGCCTTGGTACCCGGCTCACACAGGCGTCATGCGCCGGTGAATGTCTTTCACATCGGAAAACGAAATATCCGCATTGTGTTCGCCGGTATACTCGAGATCGAAAGCAGTGCGCGCCAGGAAGACAAGATCGCCATCGAAATCTTCGGCGATCGCTGACGGGTAACGTGCCGCAAATCGATCAATCATTTTACGGTCGTCCGCAGCGATCCAGCGCGCGAACTGAAACTCGGGCGCACTCCAATCAATCTCCAGTCCATATTCGGCGGCAAGACGGGCCTTCAAAACATCGAGCTGGAGGGGGCCAACGACACCAACCAGGAGAGCAGAACCGTCGGTCGGCCGGAAGACCTGGGCTACGCCCTCCTCGGCCAGCTCCTGCAGTGCCTGCCTCAATTTCTTGGCCTTCATGGCGTCAGGCAACCGAACCCGGCGCAAAATCTCCGGCGCGAAGTTGGGTACGCCGACAAAGTTCAGATCCTCGCCTTCGGTCAGGGTATCGCCGATGCGCAGCATCCCGTGATTGGGTATGCCCACCACATCCCCGGCGTAGGCTTCCTCAGCCAGTGCCCGATTCTGGGCGAAGAAAAATTGCGGTGCGCGCAGGCTCATTGGCTTGGCGGTTCGTATCTGCTTGACCTTCATGCCGCGCGTGAGCTTGCCGGAGCATAGCCGCACGAACGCAATGCGATCGCGATGGTTCGGATCCATGTTTGCCTGGATCTTGAAAACGAACGCCGACATGCCCGGCTCGGTCGCCGACACGACCCGTTTGTCAGCCGCCTGTGTTCGTGGCGGCGGCGCCAATTCGCCCAGTGCATTCAGTAAGTCACCGACGCCAAAATTCTTCAATGCGCTGCCGAAGAAGATCGGAGTCATGTGGCCCTCGGCAAAGGCTTGCGGGTCGAACCGCTTGCAGGCCTGGCGCACCAGATCAAGCTCGCCGGCGAGCGTCGCGGCGTCGAGCTTGGCGTTCAAAGCCGCGATTTCGGCCAATGACATTTCACGGAGGCTGCCGGCAGAGCCGGAGTCGCGGCCGAGGAGGCGCACACCACCGGATTTTACGTCGATGGTGCCGACGAAATCGCGCCCGCGTCCGATTGGCCACGCGATCGGCGCGGCGTCGAGCGCCAGCGTCTTTTCGATCTCGTCAATCAGGTCGAACGGGTCGCGGCTCTCCCGGTCCATCTTGTTTATGAAAGTAATGATCGGAATATCACGCAGTCGGCACACCTCGAACAGCTTGCGTGTGCGCGGCTCGATCCCCTTGGCGGCGTCGATCACCATGACAGCCGAGTCGACTGCCGTAAGCGTCCGATAGGTGTCTTCCGAAAAATCCTCGTGGCCCGGCGTGTCGAGCAAATTGAATACCCGACCGCCGTATTCGAAGGTCATGACCGAAGTCACGACCGAAATCCCGCGCTCGCGCTCGATCGCCATCCAGTCCGAGCGGGTCGACCGCCGGTCGCGCTTGGCCTTGACCTGTCCGGCGAGCTGGATTGCTCCGCCGAACAGCAGGAGCTTCTCCGTCAAGGTGGTCTTGCCGGCATCCGGATGGGAGATGATCGCGAAGGTGCGGCGCCGTCCGACCTCGGTCGCAATGGGCGATGGGGTCTCGGCGCCCAATGACGTCCGGAAGGGCATATTCATGGCGTGTCGGATGTGGCGGTTCGAGCGATTCCGTTCAAGACCGGACGGGCTCTTTAGCGCCAGCAAGTTCTTCACGCAAGATCTCGAGCTCGAGCCATTGCTGCTCTGCCGCGGCAATATCCTGCTGGAGCTTTGCGAGCGCGACGGTGGTTCTTTCGAAGGCAGTGCGATCTCGGGCATAAAATCCGGGATCATCGAGCCTTGCCTTGAGCGCATCGACTTCGGCCTGAAGTGCAGCAATGGTTTTGGGCAGGGTATCGAGCGCGTGCTTGTCCTTAAAACTCATCCGCCGCTTCGAAGCTGGCGGTTCCGAAATATTTGACGCAGAAATTTGTGAGACTTTCCGCGGTTCCTGGCTGCGGAAATCGCGCAACGGCTGCGCGCCGCGCTGTGCCAGCATGTCGCTATAGCCGCCGGCATATTCGGTCCAGAGGCCATTTCCTTCTGGCACGATCACGCTACTGACCAGGCGATCGAGAAAATCGCGATCATGGCTGACCAAAAGGACGGTGCCGGAATATTCGCCAAGCACATCCTCGAGAACGTCCAGCGTCTCCATGTCAAGATCGTTGGTGGGCTCATCGAGGATCAGCAGGTTGGACGGCTTGGCGAGCACCTGCGCCAGCATCAGACGACCGCGTTCGCCGCCTGACAGCTTGCCGAGTGGGGTGCGGGCCTGTTCGCTCGCAAACAAGAAATCTTTCATGTAGCTCACGACATGCTTGGCATGTCCGTTGACCATCACGGTATCGCCATGGCCGCCGGTCAGCGCCTCGGTGACGGTGATATCGGGATCGAGACTGTCCCGATGCTGATTGAGCGTCGCTATCGCGAGATTCGATCCGAGCCGTACCGAACCTGCATCCGGCGGCAAGTTGCCGGTCAGAAGGTTGATCAATGTTGTCTTGCCGCTGCCGTTCGGTCCAACGATGCCGATGCGGTCGCCGCGCTGAATTCGGATTGAGAAGTTGCTCACGATCGGACGGTCGCTGTAGCGCTTGCCGATGCCGACCGCCTCGATAACCAGCGCGCCGGACGGGGCGGCCGATCCGGCCGTGATCGTGGCGTTACCTGCACTAGCACGATAGGTGCGGCGCCGCTCCCTTAAAGCCTGCAAATTGCCGACCCTGAGCATGTTCCGCTTGCGCCTGCCGGTTACGCCGTAGCGCATCCAATGCTCCTCGGCGACGATCTTGCGGTCGAGCTTGTGCTGTTCACGTTCCTCCTCGGCCAGCAGCATGTCGCGCCAGTCCTCGAAATGGGCAAAGCCCCTATCGACGCGTCGTGTGCAGCCGCGATCGAGCCAGACCGTCGAGCGCGAAAGGTTGGAGAGAAAGCGCCTATCGTGGCTGATAAGCACCAGCGCGGTGCGTCTGGAATTGAGATCTTGTTCCAGCCATTCGATGGCGGCGAGATCGAGATGATTGGTCGGCTCGTCGAGAAGCAGAATATCAGGTGAAGGAGCCAGCACGCATGCAAGCGACGTGCGACGCGCCTCGCCGCCGGAAAGGCTCGCCGGGTCTTCCCGGCCAGTGAGGCCGAATTGCTCCAGCAGATAGCGGGCAAGATGGCTATCATCGTTCGGCCCGAGGCCGGCTTCGACATAGGCAAGCGTCGATGCGAAGCCGGAAAAATCCGGCTCCTGCGGCAGATATCGGACAATCGCGCCCGGCTGCGTGAAAACCGAGCCGCGGTCCGGTTTGACCTGTCCGGCCGCGATTTTCAGCAGGGTCGACTTGCCCGATCCGTTGCGTCCAACAAGCGCCACCCGCTCACCGGACGAGACGGACAGCTCGACGCCGGACAGAAGCGGCGTGCCGCCGAAGGTCAACGCAATGTCCTTGAGTTGAAGAAGGGGTGGTGCCATGTCGCCGTGTCAGCCGCTGAGGGAACGCGGCCTCGCTGCTGGGTCCGGTCCGCCAGGTGACCCGGTACAGCCGAATAGGTCCGCGGTCAAAGGCTCACGGCGGTGTGCCGATGCCTGCTCAAACGGCGGCAGTTGGCGAGATTTCGAACGCAATCCCGAGCAATTGACTTTCGATGCCTCGCCCGCTGCGCGTGCCGGCGCTAATATAGAATTCAATGTCTCAATGCGAGCAGGAACAATGAAAACGCCGTGCAAACCAGCCGCTGTTGCCGCCAGTCGCACCAATATGACGAACGAGAGAGAAACGTGGTGCTTCGTGCGTTAACGGACGCTTACAAGGGAGAATACCGATGAAGCGTCGGACCTTCATGGCCATGCTCGCCGCCGCCGGAGCGGCAAGTCCATTTTTCCATCGTATCGCAGGTGCGGAGCCGGCACCGAAGGTACGGAACGTTGTGCTTGTCCATGGACTGTTTGCCCGACGGGTCATGCTGGTCTGAAGTTATCGCACGGCTGCAGATGGCCGGGGTCAACGCCACGGCAGTGCAAAACCCTCTAACGACCCTGGAAGAGAGCGTGGCAGCGGCCCAGCGCGCCCTTGCGCTGCAGGACGGCCCAACCGTGCTGGTAGGACATTCCTTTTCCGGCATGATCGTCACCGAAGCGGGCGTCGATCCCAAGGTGACGTCATTGGTCTACGTCGCAGCGCGCGCCCCCGATGCGGGCGAGGATTACACGGAATTGGCGAAGCGATTTCCGACACCGCCGGCTTCAGCGGGCATTGTCTGGTCCGGTGAATACGGGCAACTCAGCGAGGCGGCGTTCCTGCGCGATTTTGCCGGCGACCTGCCGGCGGCGAAGGCGCGCGTGCTTTACGCCGTTCAGACCCCGTTCAAACGTTCGTTGCTTGCCGGCAAGACGACCCATGCAGCCTGGCGGACCAAGCCGAGCTGGTACGCGGTGTCCACGGAAGATCGGACGATCAACCCGGATCTCGAGCGGTTCATGGCGAAGCGGATGGGCGCGAAGACGATCGAAGTGAAAGCAAGCCACCTGTCGCTGATCTCCGAACCCGATACGATCACAAAGCTGATCCTTGACGCAGCCGGACAGACATAGCCAGGCAGACAAGGCCTGCTTGGGAACTAGCAGAGGTCGGGATCGCGGTTTAGAGACTCGCAGATTCGTTTTCGTGCGGTCGTTGGAGAGGCGGACGACACCGGTCGGTTTCACCACTGACGTTGCCAGATGTCCGCTTCACGTCGCCGAACGATTCGAAGCTGACCTCGGCGAGTCGAGGGTTACGGCAAACTCAAGCGTGACCTATCCGTGGCAGCGGCGGCTCAGTGCTCGCCGTGAAGCTCCCGGGGTTAGCACGCGTCAGCGCCACCCGAGACCAGGAGCAACGTGTTTAAGGATCGCCTCGATGACGTGGGCATTATAGTCGACACCGAGCTGATTAGGGACGGTCAAGAGCACTGTATCAGCCTCAGCGATGGCTTCGTCTTGCGCGAGTTGTTCGACCAGGATGTCTGGCTCGGCGGCATAGCCGCGGCCAAAAATGGCTCGGGTGTTGTCGCCGAGGAAGCCGATGGTATCCTCGTTCTCATTGCCGCGCCCGAAATAGGCGCGGTCGCGGTCGTCGACGAGCGCAAAGATGCTGCGGCTGACCGACACCCGCGGTTCGCGCGCATGACCGGCCGTCTTCCACGCCTCGCGGAATATCCGGATCTGCTCCGCCTGCTGGACGTGGAAGGGGCGTCCGCTCTCGTCGAGTTTGAGGGTTGAACTCTGCAGATTCATCCCGAGCTTGGCTGCCCAGTCCCCGGTGGCATTCGAAGCGGCGCCCCACCAGATTCGATCGCGTAAGCCGGCCGAGTACGGCTCGACGCGCAGGAGGCCTGGAGGATTCGGGAACATCGGTTGCGGACTTGGCTGCGCGAAGCCCTCGCCACGCAGCACCTCGAGCAATACCTCGGTATGACGTCTGGCCATGTCGGCATCGGTCATCCCCTCAGGCGGGACATAACCGAAGTAGCGCCATCCATCGATCACCTGCTCGGGCGAACCGCGGCTGATGCCAAGTTGCAGACGTCCGCCGCCGATGACGTCGGCTGCACCCGCGTCTTCTGCCATATACAGCGGGTTTTCATAGCGCATATCGATGACCGCCGTACCAATCTCAATCCGCTTGGTCCTCGCGCCGACAGCAGCCAGCAGAGGGAACGGGGAGCCGAGCTGACGGGCAAAATGGTGCACGCGGAAGTAAGCCCCGTCCGCGCCGAGTTGCTCAGCAGCGACGGCGAGGTCGATCGATTGCAAAAGGGCGTCGGAGGCCGATCGCGTCTGCGACTGCGGCGATGGCGTCCAATGGCCAAATGACAGGAAGCC
Organism: uncultured Alphaproteobacteria bacterium; assembly: GCA_963791955.1. Lineage (GTDB taxonomy): Bacteria > Pseudomonadota > Alphaproteobacteria > Rhizobiales > Xanthobacteraceae > BOG-931. The sequence continues at coordinate 90,415 of CAWBUO010000004.1, read as the reverse complement.
GATTTTTTTCATGACAGGCGTCGTTGGGCAATGCGTTCAGTTCTTGTTCTTCAGATCGAAGAATTTGAGTTGAAACACGTCGTGTTCGGGGAGTTCAAATACAAGTGCCGAAGCGGGCATTCAGGCGCAATATGCGGTGATCTCGATGATGAGTGCGCCACTAGCTTGTCTTTGCAGGGACCAAACCAGCCAATTCAAGACTGAGCGCCTTGAGCATCCGCCTCGCCTCGGCATCGTAGGCTTGCGCGTCTGCCTGCGCTTCGCGCTGTCCATTGAAAAACAACCCGCTCCGGCCTTCCATCTGCGGCGCGATCGCCTGCTTGAGGATCGCGTCGGCGCCTTCCTCAACGGTGGTCATCGGCGTTCCGAACTGCCGCACCATGTTGGTGTTCATGAACGTCGCCGGATGCAGGGCGTTGACTGTCACGCCGCTTCCAGCGAGCTCGGGCGCCAGATCGACGGTGAACAGAATCTGGGCGAGTTTGCTCTGACGGTAAGCGCGCATGCCACTGTAGTCGTTCGTCATCATCACGTCCTTGAAGTCGATGGCCTGCTGGCCGAGCGATGAGACGTTGACGATCCGCGACGGTGCGCTTTTCTTGAGCAGCGGCAACAGCAGATAGGTGAGCAAAAATCCGGAAAGATAATTGACGGCAAAACGCAGCTCAAAGCCGTCCGGGCTAAGCTCACGCCGGCCCTCCGGCTCACCCCGGCCGATACCCGCATTGTTGACGAGAAGGTCAAGCCGGTTGGTGGCCTGTTGGACAGCGTCAGCAAGACGCCGCACCTCGGCCATCGATGACAGGTCGGCCTGCAGAAATTCCGCGGCGCCGCCGGCCGCCTTGATGTCGTTGACGACACGCTCGCCGCGCCCACGATCGCGACCATGCACGAGGACGCGCCAGCCGTCGGCGCCCAATCTTTCTGCCACCACGCGACCAACCCCGTCGCTCGAGCCGGTGACCAGCGCCGTTTTTCCGTTGAGTCTTGCCATAAGCGTACCTCTGTTACACGAAGTGTAACCGCGCTCTGTTTGTTGGGCTAGGGTGCGCCGACGATCAAGGATTCTGCCGCGACGCGCTCATTTCTGCTCAAGACGCCAGGAGCCGTCCCAATCGTCGGCGGGCGGCGACGCCGCCAGGATGTCGATGCGCTTGAGCAAGGTCAAAGCCGGTCCGTCGTCGGGAACGGCTTCGAGCGCCGCGGTGAAGCCGCGTCTTGCGTCCTCCCAGCGCCGCGCCCGATAGGCGGCAAGTGCCGCCGCATAGCGGGTCCGCAGCTCATTCTGCGCCGCGGTCAAAGCCCCGCCACGGCCCATGATTTCGTACACCGGCTGCGCGTGGGTCTGGCCGACGAGGGCGACGCGATCGATCTCTCGCGTCTCGATCGCAGCGCCTGCCGCAGCGACTGTCGCCTCGGACACCATGATGCGGCTGTTGTACAGCTTGTTGGCGCCTTCCAGGCGCGACGCCAGATTGACCGTCTCGCCCATCACCGTATAACTCATCATCACTTCGGAGCCGACGCTGCCGACGAGCGCTTCACCGGTAGCGATACCGACGCGGATATCGAACGAGATCGGGACGTTCTTAATTCCGAGGAGATCCGGCAATTCGGCCCGAAACGGCGCGACGCGCTCCAACATTTCGAGCGCAGCAAAGGCTGCGAAACGTGCCTGATCGGCATCCGCAGTGAAGGGCGGTCCCCAATAGGCCATGATGGCGTCGCCGACATATTTGTCGATGATGCCGCCATGCTGGCGGATCGGCGCGGACATCGTCGAAAAATATCGGTTCATGACTTTGACGAGTCCCTGCGGCGTCATCTCCTCACTGACGCCGACAAATCCCCGCACGTCACAAAACAGCACGGTCATGACGCGGCGCTCTCCGGCGGTCGCCAGCGCCGGTCCGCTGATCAAGCCCTCGACGATGCGGGGATCGATGTATTTGCCGAAGGTTTCGCGGATGCGTTCTTTCAGCCGCAGCTGCTCGACCATGCGGTTGAAGGCCATGGTCAGATACCCGATCTCATCGTGCGAGGTGACAACCAGGGTTTGATCGAGCCGGCCCGCTTCGACGGCGCGGGCGCCTTCGAGCAGCTGGCGCACCGGGCGCGTCATTCCGGTGCTGACCAGGATCGAAAACACCAGGCCGAGGGTAGCAGCGAGCCCTGTTAACAGAATGGCGATCAGCATGACGACACGCTGCTTGCGTACTGTTGCAGCAGAATCGGCCCGCAGCAGGTCGATCATTTCGGTGCGGACGTCATCGAGCCCATGGTCAAGACCGTCGCGGAGCACATCGATCCGATCGACACTGTCGGCGATTGCTTTACGGTCGGCTCCGTCAAGCAGCTGCAACAGCCGCTCGATCTCGTCGTTCAGCTGATTTCGGGTGCCGGCAACCATGTCGGCCAGCCGGGTTTGAAGCCGCACCAGCGCCGTCGCGTCACCGAAGGTGGTTCCCTTCGCAATCAGGCCGTCGATCAAAGTGCGCGCCGCCTTGGTTTCCTGATCGAACGCCGCACCGCTGGCAGCGAAATCGCTGCGGGCAGCAGCGAACCGGTCGTCATCTGCTGGGGATTCGGTTTTCTCGATGACCATACGGCGCAACGCCAGCGCGCGCTCGACAGAATGGATGTTGGCGCGCGCCAGCGCGCCGTAGGCCGGAACATAGCTCTGGGTCAGGTCTTCGAGGCGGTTGCCGACTTGCAGCACCAGCGCCATCGAAATAAGCGCCGTGATCGCCATCAGGACAATAAGAACGACCGCGATCCCGATGATCTTGCGCTTGATCGACAACCGGATCATCCAGCGATCCCTGTTCGCCCGCGCCTCACGCCGCGCGCGGCGTGACTTCGCGTTCGATGCGGCGGCGAAGTTTCCGATGCGCTACGTCCAGGTCGTAGCGCGCTTGCAGATTGATCCAAAGCTCCGGCGAGGTGCCAAAAAGCGCGCGAGCCGAAATGCCGTGTCTGCGGTAATCCCGCGACGGCAAAGCACAATGTCGTTGACCCGCGAACGCGGCACCTTGATGGCCTGAGCCAAGGTGTAGACGCTGATTTTCATGGGTCGCAGAAAATCGTCGCGCAGGATTTCGCCCGGATGGATGAGCGGAAGCCTTTTGCCGGTGGTGACGTCGCCAAAGTCGACACGGCCCGCATCCAAATCTTCTCGCTTGATGCTCATAGCGTTCATCCCTTGCGATAGTCCACGACCACAACGTTCCATGCCGCGCCTTCGCGGCGCCACTCAAAGCACATCCGCCATTGATCGTTGACGCGGATGCTGGGCTGTCCGCGCCGATCGCAGCGTAGCGCTTCAAGGCTGCTTCCCGGAGGAACTCGAAGATCGTCGAGAAGCTTGGCCGCGTCGACGGCGAGAAGCTTGGCTCTCGCCCGCACCTGAATCTGGTTCGCTACACCCTTTACCAAATAGCCGGCAAACAGTGCTGCCGTTCGCTTGTCAGCGAAGCTCTCGATCACGACTGCGAAGCGTACCGGAAAACGGTACGGAGAACAAGTTACCCCGCAGCACGGATGGAGCGGCACTTGTCCCGCGGCAGCGTATTATTGCTCCGCGCGGACCCAAAGCAGCTATATTCTTAAACTTGGTGCCCAGGAGAGGACTCGAACCTCCACGCCTCGCGGCGCTAGTACCTGAAACTAGTGCGTCTACCAATTCCGCCACCTGGGCTTAGGCGGCGATAGGTACGGAGCCGTATTCTGGTTGTCAATCGAAGGCGCTATCCCTCTGTACAGTGCGGAATCGATCCTGTATTGCCGCCAGCCAGGACCTTCTGGACATGGCCGTGAAAACCAATTTTGACACGCTGGTCACCGTATTCGGCGGCTCGGGATTCCTCGGCCGCCATGTGGTGCGCGCACTGGCCAACCGCAACTACCTCGTCCGCGTCGCGGTGCGCCGCCCGGAACTGGCCGGCCACTTGCAGCCGCTCGGCCGGGTCGGACAAATTCATGCGGTGCAGGCGAATGTGCGCTTTGCGCAGTCGATCGAGGCGGCGGTGCGCGACGCCGACATCGTCGTCAATCTGGTCGGCATTCTGTTTGAGAGGGGCCGCCAGCGCTTCGATGCCGTGCAGGCCGAAGGCGCGGGAACGGTGGCCCAGGCCGCGCACACCGCGGGCGCGCGGCTCGTCCACGTCTCCGCTATCGGCGCCGACGAGAATTCAGGCTCGGATTACGCGCGCTCGAAAGCCGCCGGCGAGCGGCTGGTGGTCGCGGCTCAACCCGAAGCGATTATCATGCGGCCGTCGATCATTTTCGGCCCCGAAGACGACTTCTTCAACCGTTTTGCTGCACTCGCCCGCATCGCACCGGCGCTGCCGCTTCCCGGTGGCGGCCATACCCGCTTTCAGCCGGTGTTTGCCGGCGATGTGGCCGATGCGATCGCCAAGGCCGTCGACGGTAAAGTCAATCCGGGCCTCGTCTACGAGGTGGGCGGGCCTGATGTCCGCACCTTCAAGGAATTGATGGAGTTCACGCTTGCCACCATCGGACGACGCCGCCTGCTGCTGCCGGTGCCGTTCCCGGTGCTGAAGCTGCAGGCGGCGTTTCTGCAATTTCTGCCGCAGCCGCCGCTGACGCCCGATCAGGTCGAGCTTTTGAAAAGTGACAACGTCGTCGCTGCGGCCGCGCGTGAGCAGGGTCGCACGCTTGAAGGGCTGGGCATCGTGCCCAATTCGGTCGCTTCGATTGTGCCGGACTACCTCTGGCGCTTTCGCAAGACCGGCCAATTCCATGGCCGCATCGCGTAACGGCAGTCGGCCTGAAGCGGCTTCAAAATTGAAGCTTTAGGTCACGCCTCGTATTTGAACGAGAGCGCGACGCGGGTGCGAAAGGCCGTCACCTTTCCATTGTCCACTTTCATGTCCATTTTGGTCACCTCGGCGACACGCAGATCGCGCAATGAACTGGAAGCCGTCGCGACCGCGATGCGGCCGGCGTCCTCCCATGATTTTTCGCTGACGCCAACCACATCAATAATCCGATAGACGCTGTCCGATTGTTTCTTCGCCATTGGATTTGTCCCTTCGTGGCTAACCGCGACGCGGCCAATACGTCGCGTCGGCCTTGAGCTTAGATCAAGGCCGGCCGCCGCGTCGATAATGTCTTTTTTTGTTCGGCACTGGACTCCGGCGGTTGAAAGTTAGAAGCTTGGAACGGCCGCGCCGTCAGGCGCGCGAGGGCGCAACGATGCCTGGCAAACGGGTGCAGTTCGATGAAGAGTCCTGGCGGCAGCTGGACCTTCTCGGCCACGATCAGATGAAGGACTTTCAGGAACTGGCCGACGAGGCGTTCCGCGATCTGCTGAAGAAATACGATCGACCCGTCGATCTGAAAGACGCATTGCGGCGGAGCGCCGGCGTATCCGCGACGATCCATCACTTAAAACCCGGCCAAGGCAAGAAACCGCGGCGGAAATAACCGCGCGGGTTGCGGACTGGCAGCCAACGCGATCGTCGCTCGAGACCGCCGGCTTTGCGCTATTGATTTCCGTGCCCCGGTGTTCCGAGCCCGCCCGAACACGGTTTACGAACAATAAATTCGCCAACTGCCACAAGCAGATAAACCGAATTTTCAGGTCTCTTAGGTAGAAGCACCTACTCTGCACCCGACGCTCCCATCCACGGTTTAGTGACCGCCATGCGCGTGGCTCAACTGTGTTGGAGCGAGAACGCCGGTTGGACCGCTGTTGCCGGCGATCGCGCCAACGCTGACCTGGTTTTCTTTTTCGGTACGCGGCAGGCGCTTGCGTGCGGCGCTCGTTATCGCGAACTGCGCGCGATGTTTCCTGCCGCTCACATTCTCGGCTGCAGCACCGGCGGGCAAATCAACAACGACAACGTCAACGACGACGAGATCGCCGCCGCGGCAATCGGCTTCGATGCGACCCGCCTCCGCGTCGCTTGCGAACCGGCGTGCTCGCCCGAAAGTTCCCGCGCCCGCGGCGACGCGATCGGCCGCGCCCTGGCGGCAACCGACCTGGTCGGCATTTTCGTTCTGTCGGATGGCCTGAACGTCAATGGCAGTGAGCTGGTTGCCGGGATCACCGGCGCGGTCGGCGAAGCGGTCGCGGTTACCGGTGGGCTTGCCGGCGACGGCGCCGATTTTAGCGAAACACTTGTCGGCGCCGACTGCGCACCGCGCAAACATTTGGTCGCGGCGGTTGGCTTTTACGGTCCGGCGATCCGTATCGGCCACGGTAGCGCCGGCGGTTGGGACGAGTTTGGGCCGCGCCGGCAAATCACCCGATCACGCGGCAATGTGCTGTTCGCATTCGATGGCCAACCGGCGCTCGACCTCTACGAGCGTTACCTGGGCGAAGAGGAAGCCAGAGGTCTGCCCGGCTCCGGGCTCTTGTTTCCGTTGCGCATTTTCGATCCGGAGCGGCCGGACCACGACATCGTTCGCACTATCCTGGCCGTGGATCACGAAGCGCGTTCGATGACGTTTGCGGGCGACGTTCCCGAAGGATGGACCGCGCAACTGATGCGCGGCAATTTCGACCGGCTGGCGGCCGGTGCAGCCTCGGCCGCGCGACAAGCCGCCGACGGCGTCGGCCAAACCCGAACCGGCGATCAACTCGCCATCCTGGTGAGCTGCATCGGCAGGCGGCTCCTCATGGGCCAACATACCGCCGACGAACTCGAGGCCACGCGCAGCGAATTCGGACCCCACGTTCCGCAACTTGGTTTCTATTCGTACGGCGAAATCTCTCCGCATCGCGTGTCAGGCGTCTGCGAACTTCACAATCAGACAATGACTGTCACCACGATAGCGGAGATGCCGGAACACGCCGGTGCATAAGCTCCTCGCCAGACAGCTTGCAAAGGCGACCGCGGGCTCCGGAGAATTGGACCTCCAGGCGCTGCTGGCGGTTGTCGCCGAAGCCTACGAGCAGTCGGACAACGACCGTCACCGCACCGATCGCTCGATCGCGCTGATGATCGAGGAACTCGAGCAGCTCAACCGCGGGCTCGACCAGCTCGTGCAGGAGCGCACGGTCGCCCTGCGCGAGCGGGAAGCAGAGTTGCAAGCGCAGAACCTGCGTTTCGACACCGCGCTCAAGAACATGGCGCACGGGCTCTGCATGTTTGATTGCAACGAGCGCTTGATCGTTTGCAACGAACGTTATGTCGAGATCTCCGGTCTGACGCCCGAACAGGCCAAGCCCGGGACATCACTGCGTTCGATTCTTGAAGCGCGCGCAGCGAGCCCCAACGGTCCGATGCAGACCGATGGTTACGTCGAAGCACGTCTGGCGGAAGTCCGCAAGCGCGAGGCCTATGATATCGAGACCGCCATGCGCAGCGGCCGTGTGCTTGCCATCAATCACCGGCCGATGCCGGATGGTGGGTGGGTCGCCATCCATCAGGACATTACCGCCCAAAAACGCGCCGAATCGCAAATCGCGTACATGGCCCGTCATGACGACTTGACGAGCCTCGCCAATCGCGCGGTGCTGTTGAGCAAAATGCAGGAGTCGCTGGCGCAGGTGCGGCGTCAAGGCGATCAATTCACGCTGTTCATGCTCGATCTTGATTTGTTCAAGACCGTCAACGATTCACTCGGCCATCCGGTCGGCGACGAGCTGCTAAAGGTGGTGGCTGGGCGGCTGCGGGCGTGCATGCGTCAAACCGATACCGTGGCGCGGCTCGGCGGCGACGAATTTGCGATTTTGGCGAATGCCGACGGCGATCAACGGGAAGCCGCGATCATCACCGCCAACAAACTCCTGTCAGCGATAGCCCAACCTTACGATATCGACGGACATCAGCTCCATATCGGAACCAGCATTGGCGTTGTACTCGCACCTGAACACGGCACCAGCGTCGACCAGCTGGTGAAGAATGCAGATCTTGCGCTCTATAGGGCCAAGGCCGAAGGCCGCGACGCTTACCGGTTTTTCGACGATGCAATGGGTACCGAGGCGCGCCGGCGCCGCGCCTACCAAAACGACCTGCGCAACGCGTTATCAAACGACGAGTTCGAGCTGCACTACCACCCTATCGTCGACATCCAGACCCGGGAAATTGCCAGCGTCGAAGCGCTCATCCGTTGGCGACACCCCCAGCGCGGCCTGATCGCACCCGCGGAGTTCATTCAGGTGGCCGAGGAGACTGGCCTGATCAATCCGATCGGCAACTGGGTTTTGCGCAAGGCCTGCAGCGACGCCATGCGCTGGCCCTCGCACGTCAAGGTCAGTGTCAATCTATCGGCGGTGCAGTTTCGCAGGGTTTACCCAATCGACAATTTTTGCGACACGCTCGCGGAATCCGGCCTGCCGCCGGAGCGTCTGGAACTGGAAATCACCGAATCGGTTCTGCTGCACGGCACCGCAGAAAACGTCGAAACGCTGCATCAGCTGAGATTGATGGGCATTTCCATCGTGCTGGATGATTTCGGCACAGGATATTCGTCGCTCAGCTATCTGCGGATGTTTCCGTTCGACAAGATCAAGATCGACCGCTCGTTCGTGCACGAGCTGGCGAAGAATGCCGACTGCGCCGCGATCGTATCCGCGGTCGCGGGCCTCGGCAGAAGCCTGCGCATCGGCACCGTCGCTGAGGGAATAGAGACCGAAGACCAGCTTCTGCTCGTCCGCGCCGCCGGGTTTACCCATGTACAAGGCTACCTGTTCGGCCGACCGTGTCCGGCGGAAGGCCTCGACCTTGCGGGGATTCTGCGACAGAGCCCAGAGATCGAAGCGGCCTGATAATCCGGCCGTTACGCAAATCGCTCGCGCGCCCTGGCGCGGGCTTTCATGGCTTCAATCTCGCGATTCCTTGCCGGGCTCGCCGTTTCCAATGAAGTCAGCAGCCGCCGGGCTACCGTGAATTTCCGCCTCGGTGGCCGGCGGTTCGAAATTAAACAGTGTGCGGATGTTGCGGCACATCGGTCCCTCATGCTGATACGTTTCGCTTCGCCCATCCTACAATTTAACGCTCGCTGCGGTAAATTGACGGGCAGAGCCATCCTGCTGCCGGAGCGCTTCGTGTCATCGATCGTTGCCGAGCCTGTCGCCATCACTGATGATGAAGGCGTTCGCGTCTCGGGCTTGTTGCAGACGCCAGCGAAACCGCGAGCCTGCTACGTCCTCGCGCATGGCGCCGGAGCGGGGATGAAGCACCCGTTTATGGCGGCGGTCGCGGCGGAGCTTGCACAGCGCGGCGTTGCGACTTTGCGCTACCAGTTTCCCTACATGGAGCGCGGCGGCAAACGGCCCGATCCGCCGGCCGTCGCCCACGCCGCCGTTCATGCCGCGGTGGATGCGGCGCGGCTATTGTTGCCCGAAATTCCCCTCATCGCCGGCGGCAAATCGTTCGGCGGGCGAATGACATCACAGGCGCAGGCGAGAACCCCGCTGCCGGGCGTGTGCGGCCTCGCGTTCCTTGGCTTTCCGCTGCACCCGGCGGGCCGGCCTTCGCAAGATCGGGCCAAGCATCTTTTTGATGTGCAAGTCCCGATGCTGTTCCTGCAAGGTACGCGTGACACACTGGCGGAGCTTGATCAACTCGAACCGCTGGGCCGCGCACTCGGTTCCCGCGCCGCCTTGAAGCTATTCCAGGACGCCGACCACTCGTTCCACGTGCCGACGCGGACCGGCCGGAAGGACGGGGACATTCGGGCCGAAATGCTCGATGCGCTGGGCGCCTGGATCGACGACGTAATCACAGCCCGAGCGAAAGCGCGATAAGACCGACCACGCCGACAACAAGTCGCCAGCCCACGAACAACGTGAAGCCGTGCCGCGAGACATAGCCGAGGAAGCTCTTCACCACGAACCAGGCGCTGATGAAGGACACGATAAATCCCACCGCGACGATCATGACGTTGCTGTGACTCATCTGGCCGTGGTTCTTGTAGAGATCGTAAGCGAAAGCGCCGGCCATGGTCGGCATGGCGAGCCAGAACGAAAACTCGGCTGCGGCGCGACGCTCGGCGCCAAGCAGCATCGCCGAAACGATGGTCGCGCCCGAACGCGATACGCCCGGAATCATCGAGAGGCACTGGGCAAGCCCGATGATAAAATACATCGGCAGCGTGAACGTGGTCGCTTCCTGATAACGCGGCTTGAGGTCGAGCCGATCGACCCACAGCAGCACCAGACCGCCGACGATCAGCGAAACGCATACGATCCACGGGTTGAACAGGACGTCCTTGATGAACTTGTAGGCCGTCGCTCCGATGATCGCCGCCGGCAAAAAAGCCACAAGGACGCCGATGATGAAGCGTTGCGCCTTCGGGTCGTTGAACATTCCCAGGAACAGATGCCACAGCCGCGTGGCATAGATCGAAAGCAGGGCCAATATCGCTCCGAACTGGATGAGGACCGCAAAACTTTTGCCGAAAGCATCGTCGCTGAAGCCAAAAAACTGCTGCATGAGCAAAAGATGTCCGGTCGATGACACTGGAATAAATTCAGTCAGCCCCTCGACCACGCCAAGGATGATGGCCTTGATGAAATCGAGCGTCATGAGCGAGAGCTCCGCGGCGGGACGAGGCGCAGCCTACGCCTCATTCAATGGAACTGGCACGAATCGACCGCAGACTTGTGACCGAGCCTCGGAGTTCTGGCAAGACGCCGGCCACACCTTCAATAGGCGTGACGGGACCGGTTCCGCGCGCCGTTTGCCCGCAGAACTGCTTCGCCTATAAGGGAGCGCTTCGCCGTCGCGGCGCTCATTCACGCCCGACCCGGTTTAGTCACATTCATTGCTCACCCCGACAGCATGCTGACCCTGTTTCATCATTTCTCCTGCCCGCATTCACGCTTTGTACGGCTGATTCTGGAGGAGTTCGGCGCCACGCCGCGTCTGGTCGAGGAGCGGACCTGGGAACGGCGTGAGGAGTTCCTGATGCTCAATCCCGCCGGAGCCACGCCGGTTCTGGTGGAAGAAGGCGTGCCGCCGATACCGGGCGCCGCGATCATCGCCGAATACCTCGACGAGACGCGAGCGACGACCGGCACCGAGGCCCGGCTGATGCCGCGCGAACCGGCACAAAGGATCGAAATCCGCCGGCTGATGAGCTGGTTCAACGACAAATTTTTCGCCGAGGTCAGCGGCGCGCTGGTAACGGAGCGCATTTACAAGCGCTTCATTCCGGCCGACAAAGGCGGCGGCCCGCCCGACACCGAGATCATGCGCGCCGCGCGCAACAATATTAAGTACCATCTATCGTATATCGGCTGGCTCGTGCGCAAGCGCGACTGGCTTGCCGGCGACAACCTGACTTATGCCGATCTTGCCGCGGCGGCGCATTTATCCGCCGTCGATTATCTGGGCGATGTACCGTGGCACGAAGACGAGACCGCGAAGGCCTGGTACGCGAGGATCAAGTCGCGACCCTCGTTCCGCGCGCTGCTCAGCGAGACGCTACCCGGCGTGCCGCCGGCGGCGACTTACGCCAACCTCGACTTCTGACGCCGGCGGCGGCGGCCGCTTTCAAGAGCGAACTCACCGCTGCTGCACGCGCGCAGGGTTTCGATGCCGCCGGCTTCGCCCGGCCGGACTCGATCCCGCACGTCGCCGCGCGCTTGCAAGAGTTTCTCGCGGCGGGCGCTCACGGCGACATGGACTGGATGGCGCGACACGCCGACCGCCGCGCCGACCCGCGCGTTTTGTGGCCCGAAGTCCGCACCATCATCATGCTCGGCATCAACTACGGCCCCAGCGACGATCCACTTGCGATCCTCAAACAGCGCACATGCGGCGGCATCTCGGTTTACGCCCAGGGCAATGATTATCACGACGTGATCAAGCCGCGGCTGAAACATCTCGGACGCTGGCTGATCGAGCAAGCCGGTGGCGACATCAAAGTTTTCGTCGACACCGCGCCGGTAATGGAAAAGCCGCTGGCGCAAGCGGCCGGCCTGGGGTGGCAGGGCAAACATACCAACCTGGTGTCACGTGACCACGGTTCGTGGTTGTTTCTCGGGGCGCTCTTCACCACGCTCGATCTGCCGCCTGACGCCGCCGACGAAGACCATTGCGGCAGTTGCCGCGCTTGCCTCGATGTCTGTCCAACTAACGCGTTTCCCGCACCTTATCGTCTCGATGCGCGGCGCTGCATCTCTTATCTCACTATCGAGCACAAGGGACCGATCCCGCGCGAATTGCGTCCGCTGCTCGGCAACCGCATCTATGGCTGCGACGATTGCCTGGCGGTTTGCCCGTGGAACAAATTCGCGCAGGCCGGGCGTGAGGCGAAGCTTGCCGCGCGCGCCGCACTGCACGCGCCGCAGCTTGCCGAGTTGGCCCGGCTCGACAATGCCGCGTTCCGCATTTTGTTCGCCAAGAGTGCGGTCAAACGCGTCGGCCGCGCCCGGTTCGTGCGGAATGTGCTGATCGCCATCGGCAATTCGGGCGACGCTGGGTTGGCAGGCGCGGCCGAGCATTTGCTCGACGATCCATCGCCGCTCATTCGTGGTGCCGCGATCTGGGCGCTCGGCCGGCTCGATCGCGGACGACTTGAGCGCCGCGCTGGCGCGCGGCGTGCCACCGAGACCGATCCCGAGGTGCTCGACGAATGGAACGCAGCATTGCAATGAGGCTCGAATGTCCAGGCTTGTCTGTTTCGGGCTCGGTTATTCTGCGGAAAACTTTATCGCCAGGTTCGGCGATGGCTTTGAGCGTATCGTCGGCACTGTCCGCGGCGCCGAACGCGCCGCCGTTCTCAACGCACGCTTCGGCGGCCGGCTGAAAGTCCTGGCCTTCGACGGCACCTTAGCGACACCGGATGTCATAAACGCGAGCGGCGAATCCGACCTTGCGCTGGTTTCGATACCCCAGACCGCGAAGGGCGATCCCGTGCTCACGGCTTTCGGCACAGATTTGGCGCACGCGAGCCGTCTGCGTTCGGTCGTCTATCTGTCCACCATCGGAGTCTATGGCGATCACGGTGGCGCGTGGGTGGACGAGAAAACGCCGCCAGGGCCGGATTTGGAGCGCGCGCGCGAACGGCTGGCTGTTGAACAGGCGTGGCAGGCGTTCGGTGAGCGATCCCGCAAAGCCGTCGCCATTCTGCGGCTTGCCGGCATCTATGGGCCTGGGCGCAATGCCCTCATGCAAATCGCGCGCGGCGAAGCGCGGCGCATCGTCAAGCCCGGCCAGGTGTTCAACCGCATCCACGCCGCCGATATCGCGCAGGCGATCGATGCTGCCTTCGCGCGCAAGGCCGACGGAATTTTCAACGTCACCGACGATGAACCGGCCCCGCCGGCCGATCCGATCGCGTTCGCCGCGCAACTTCTCGGCCGCGATCCGCCGCCGGAAATCCGGTTCGAAGACGCCGTTCCCTCGATGTCGCCGATGGCCCTGAGCTTCTGGCAGGAATGCCGGCGCGTCCGTAACGACAAGCTCAAGCGCGAACTCGGAGTCACCCTCGACTATCCGACTTACCGCGAAGGGTTGCGCGCCCTGTTTGAAGCGCAGCAGACGAGGGTCAATGCAAGCTCGGGCCCTTGAGGAAGCGATCGCGTTCGCCCGATTTGATGCGCAGGTCCATGGTCTCGCCGTCGCGATAGATGGTAATCGGCACTTCAACGCCGGCCTGGCCTTGCGCCCAGATGCGGCGGAACATGCCTGCCAAGTCGTGGACCTCGGTGCCGGCGACCGACAGCACGACGTCGCCGGTGTGCAGATTGGCGCGCTTGGCCGGCCCGCGATCCGCGAGACCGACGACAACCAGCCGGTTCTCCACCTCCGTGGCGTAGAAGCCGAGCCACGGCCGCGGCGGCGCATTGCGGCGGCCGAATTTGTGCAGGTCTTCGAAGATCGGCTTCAGGAGATCGATCGGCACCATCATGTTGATGTTCTGCGCCTGGCCTTTCTCGACGGCGTGCTGGAGCTGCAGCGAACCGATGCCGAGCAGATCGCCGGCAGGCCCGATCAGCGCGGTGCCGCCCCAGTTCGGATGCGCCGGCGCCGTGAAGATCGCCTCGTCGAGCACGTATTCCCAGTAGCCGGCAAATTCCTGTTTGGCGACGATGCGCGCGGCGACCGAATGGGTCCGCCCACCGGCGCCGGCGACCACGACGCGTTCACCGAGCGAAGCCGCCGCAGACTGACCGATCTCAAGCGACGGCATATCGAGCTTGGCGAGCGCCTGCACCAGACCGAACCCGGTCTCCTGGTCGTAGCCGAGCACGTGACCGGGCACCGAGCGGCCATCGTTCAGCGTCAGCCAGATCGTGTCCGCTTCGGTGATCAGATAGCCGATCGTGAGGATAAGGCCATTGCCGCGAATGATGACGCCGTTGCCGGCGCGTTCGGTCCCGAGCGTCTCCGCGGTGAAGGCGTCGGTCGGCACGGTTGCGCGCAGCGCCACCACGCAGGAGAGCGCGAGCTCGAGATCGTAGGAGTAATCCTCCGGTTTTGGCTGCACGGAGGTCGGCACCTTCCAGTCGCTCAAGGATGCCATCTCATTCCTTCTTGTCTGACTTGTCGGATGCCGCGGCGCGCTGTTGCAGTTCCTCCAGGCGTTTCTCCAGTTCCGGCAGGCTGCGCACAAGCTCGCATTTCTGCTTGTCCTCCTGCGCCTGTCGCTTCACCTCTTCCCAGCGTTCCTTGGCATCTTCAAGGGTCCAGGGCCGCTTCTTCGCCGGATTGAACACCTGGGCCTTGACCAGATTCTCCATCGAGTGCGCGTACTCTTCCAGATTGAGCAGGCGATTACGCACCTGATAATAGAAACTCTTGCCGTCCAGCTCGTTGCAGTATTTCAGGCCGCCCGCGAACATTTGTTGGGCCATGTGAGCGTCGAAGATCTTGCCTTTCAGGTCGTCGATGGCGGGGTTTTGCGCATGCAGCGCAGAACCCGCAAATAACAACAGCGTAATCACGCCGAAGGCAAGCCGCCTCACGTCCGGTCTCCCTTGAGTCCAACGGCCATCGTCCTTGAGTCACAACGCGCAAGGACGGCGCCAATGCACTGATCGGGCCCGCATCGTACCACAGTACCGCGCCCCGTTCTTAATTGTTCATTATCCATGAACATGATGCCGCAGGCGTCGCTGGGCGCGGATGCCATATAGTTAGCGCCGTCGTCCATATCGCCTTGTTCCCGCCAAATCTTCTTTGCAGAACAAAGCAATGTTGCGTGATTGAGGCTCAGCCTTGCGCTTCACCTTCGGCATTTTAACGATTGCGTTTACCCTCGTCGCGGCAGGCGGCGAGGCGATGGCGCAGACCTATCCACCGCTGGTGCCGGGCGACTATTATCCGGCGGGTCCGGCGCCTTATCCGCCGCCTCCGCCGCGGCCCTATTCGAACGCGCCGATACCGCCCGCGGATGTCGGCCCGCCCGGCGGCCCTTACGGGCAGCGGCAGCCTTACGTCTATCGTGATGCCAACGGCGTGCTGGTACAGCCGTTTGGGCCGGCCTACAGCGAACAAATCTACGACGATCAAACGGGCCCCTATCCGCCGTCCGGCCGCCCCTATTTCGCATCGCCAGACCGGCCGGGCTTTGGCGGCCCTGCCGGTGCGGAGCGTGCGCCCGACGGATCGACGATGATCGCGGCGCTGCCGCCCGACGATCAGCCCGAAAGTGGACCGGTACGCGAACTGCCGCCCCAGTTTCGCCGCCAGCTGGTCGACTACGCCACTCCGGAGCCTGCCGGAACCGTCATCATCGATACGCCGCACACTTACCTTTACCTCGTGCTCGGCAACGGCAAGGCCGTACGTTATGGCATCGGCGTCGGCCGCGAAGGTTTCACCTGGTCTGGAACCGAGCGCATCAGCCGCATGACCGAGTGGCCGGACTGGCATCCGCCGAAGGAGATGATCGAGCGGCAGCCTTATCTGCCGCGGTTCATGGCCGGAGGCGATGGCAACCCACTGGGCGCGCGTGCACTTTATCTCGGCAACACGCTCTATCGCATTCACGGCACCAATCAGCCCTCGACCATCGGGCATTTCGTTTCGTCGGGCTGCATCCGTCTGACCAATGAAGACATCGAAGACCTTTACAACAGAGTGAACCTCGGCTCACGCGTTGTGGTCCTGCCGGGATCACCGCGGACAACGGCCGCCGCCAGACATCCGTACGCGCGTTAGCGGCGACAGACTTTAATTTCCCGCCCTTAGCCGAACTTCGCGGCGGCAAATATTTAAAAATTTCTTTATTGGATTTTGCCGCGACTCACTTAATGTCGCTGCTGTCGCCCTGACGGGTTGAATCCGTTTTTAGTCCGACGCGGTATCGGTCGCGAAGCTGCGGCCGCTGCGAGCCCAACTGCCTCGCGCTGATCTCTCGCCCTATGTGACGCGTGTTTTCGGAGTCGCGCACGGCGTTCAGCGAGGTCCAATGCTTCCCAACATCCGACTGATGATCGCGGCGACGTTTGCGGCGATCCTGATATTGATCTTCGGATTCGGCATGTTCGCCAGTTTCCGCGTCAGCCACGCTCCTTTTGAGCGTGTGGCGGCGGCCGGTCCGCTGCACCTTTTTGCTGCTCATGCGGCGACGCCTTCCTTGAAGGTGTCGGCGGAGGCACCGTTCGGCAATCGCTTTGACAACGGCCAAGCGGCAAGCGGAAGCGTTGCGGCTCTCGCCTACGCGGCCCCGGAGCCGGACGAACAGCCGGACACGAAAATTGCCGCACCGGCTGCGGACGATCACCAACAAAACGCGGCGGAACCAGCGCCTGAGCCGGCGTCAACGCCGGACGCCCCGCCGGAAGCTGACGTTCCAGCGTCCTCGCAACAAAGCGCACTATCCGAAGCTGCACCTGAAACGAAACCGGACGAAACGCCGGCGGCGGCCATGCCTGCAGCTCCTTCCGCCGAACCAGTCGCGATCGTCTTCGTCGAGCCGGCAATTGCTGCGCCGATTTCCGAACCGGCGCGGGCGCCGGAGCCTGACATCGCGTCGGTCGCTCCGACAACTGAGCCCTCGACGGCACAGCCAGATTTTACCGTGAAGGCGGCGGAGAAGAAGACCAGGCATCACCACACCGCCGCCCGCACCCACCGCACCCACAAAGCGCGCATTGTCGCCGTCAACGTCGAACCCCAGACCACTTTTCAGACCGCGCCCGAGTGGCCGCAGCTCGTGCCGCAAAAAGCTTCAGCACAAATCATGGCCGCCAAGATCAATTCGACGCCGCCTAAAGAGACGATGTCCGGTATTGGCGGTCCGTTCGTCAGCGCACCAAGCCAATAACCGGTTGCGGGGTTGACGTAGGGCCCGCATGTACCCACGTTTTACCTGCTCAACCGGAATTTTCCCGCCGTGCGCGCGTGACTCCGCTTTCCGTCCTCGATCTGTCGCCTGTTACTACGGATACGCCCGGGTCAGTGGCGCTCCGCAATTCGTTGGATCTGGCGCGGCTCGCCGATGCTCTCGGCTACAAGCGCTATTGGCTCGCCGAGCATCACAACCTCGCGAGCATCGCCAGCTCCGCGCCCGAGATCATGATCGGGCAAGTCGCGGCGGCGACGCGGCACATTCGTGTGGGTTCGGGCGGCGTGATGCTGGTGAACCACGCGCCGCTGATGGTCGCCGAACGTTTCAAGGTGCTGGAGGCCGCTATTTCCCGGCCGCATCGACCTTGGGCTCGGCCGCGCGCCCGGCACCGATCCGGTCACGTCGTACGCCTTGCGCCGCCGTCAGGACCCGCGCGAAGGCGACGAGTTTCTCGAACGTTTTCAAGAACTGATCCTGCTCGAGCGCGACGGCTTTCCCGAAGGCCACCCGTTCCGCAATGTCCACGCGGTGCCCGCCGATGTGGCGCTGCCGCCGATCTGGCTGCTTGGCTCAAGCGGCTACAGCGCCGAGCTGGCCGCCGCTGCCGGCATGGGGTTCGCGTTCGCACACCATTTCGCCGAGCACGATGCTGAAAGCGCGATGCTGACCTACCGCGAGCATTTCAAACCATCGGAAACACTGCCCGAGCCTTATGCGATTCTCGCCACGGCGGCGGTCGCCGCGGACAGCGATGCCGAAGCGGAGCGCATCGCGGGCAGCGCCGACCTCCACTTCGTACGCCGCGCCAAGGGCGAATATCTGCCATTGGCGTCGCCAGAGGAGGCCGCAGCCTACCCCTACACGCCGATCGATCGCAGCCGGATCGCCCGGCATCGCGAGCGCCTGGTGGTCGGCGGCATCGATACGGTTAAAAGTCGATTGCTGGCGTTGGTCGAAGCAACGCGTGCCGATGAACTGATGATCACCACCATGGCATATGATCACGCCGCGCGGCGGCATTCCTACGAATTGCTGGCGGAAGCTTTCGCAATTCCGCGCTCCGTTGAAGCGGTCGGACATGCAACCTGATAAGGTTCACGGCGTTGTGTCTACATCGTCACGACCTCCCAAACCGGGGGCAAACAACTTTCATCTTGAGACCAAGCCGCGGTGCGAGCCGATATCGCCAGGAGGACTTTGTGCCTTGAAGCGCATATTGCCTTTCAGCTGGCGGCCGACAAATGACGCGCGGTGCGCGGTAGCACCTCCTGATCGGCGTCATTCGAGCCGCGTGCTCCTCGGTACCGTTTGCACGATCGTTGCGATGGGCGCGCTGGCCTCTCTCCCTTCGCCGGCGCTCGCGTATGTAAGCAGCAAGACTGCGCCGACCTTCCACGACCTGCGAACCGACCGCGCGCGGAAAGAAATTCCGAAAGGTCCGCTGCAGATCATCATTTCCGTCGATCAACAGAAACTGCATCTCTACAGCGATGGCACACACGTGGCTGATGCGCCGGTGGCGACCGGCGTCCCCGATCATCCGACCCCGCTCGGCATTTTCAATATCATTCAGAAACAGCGCGAGCACCGCTCCAACATCTATAGCAACGCACCGATGCCGTTCATGGAGCGTATCACCTGGTCCGGTGTGGCCCTCCATGAGGGCGTCAATCTCGGGCACCCGGCCTCGCACGGCTGTATCCGCATGTCGCATGACTTCGCGGTGCGATTGTGGACGCTGACCAGGCTCGGCGTGGGCGTGGTGATCGCGCGCCCCGAACTTCGACCGGAGGAAATCTCCGACCCGCATCTGTTCATCCATAAAGACCAGGACAAGCCGACGGATGCGGAGCCGGCGACGTCGCTGGCTCCGACGAGGCCGATGCCGCCGGCAAACGCGGGGGCTGAGTTTCTCAAAACTGCCGAAACTGTCGAAAGCGATAAAAAAGCTGATACGCTGCGCGAAGCAGGACAGAACACCGACGTGACGCCGATCCTGGCCGCGATCGATTCCGTCCCGCCACCATCAACTCCGTCGGACGAACCGGTGGAACAGGAACCGGAAATCGTACCGCTGCCGCCATCCAAGCCGGCTGATCTGGATCATTCGGCCGACCATGGACCGATCGCGATCTTTGTCAGTGGCAAAAACAAAAAGATTTATGTGCGCCAGGATTTTTTGCCGCTGTTCGATGCTGCAATCGAGATCGATCATCCCGAGCAGCGCCTCGGTACTCATGTCTTCACGGCGCTGGAATACGCCGATGACCGCGCGAGCTTTCGCTGGAACGTGATCTCGCTGCCGGCCGAGCAGACGGCTCGACAGGCCGAGAGAAGATTTGACAAGGTTGGCGGCGTAAAACGCGAAACCATGCGAAACGCGAAATCCCCAGATCTGCGCCTGGAAGAAACGCCACAGCAAGCGCTCGCCCGCATCGAAATTCCCCAAGATGTGATCGATCAGATTTCCCACCTTATCGTCCCCGGTTCTTCGCTGATCGTCTCCGACCAGGGACTCGGCGAGGAAACCGGCGAGGGCACGAATTTCATCATCGTTACACACTGAGGCGATTGGCTGCACCGCCATTCCAACCGACATCATCGCCGGTATATGCTAGGCTGCCTTAAGGGTAGGGCATTTCAGTCCAATGGAGGATCGTCTTGGGTAAGCATTTCTCACTTGTCGCGTCGGACAGCTTCAAGCTCGGCGCCTATCGCGCCGACCCGAGCGGGGCGGCCAAGGGCGGCATCGTCGTTATTCAGGAAATCTTTGGCGTCAATCATCACATCCGCGCAGTGTGCGACCGCCTCGCCGCCGAGGGCTATGCGGCCATTGCTCCCGCGGTGTTCGATCGCCAGCAGCCGGATTTCGAGTGCGGATATTCACCGGACGAAATCGCCAATGCTCGCAAATTCGTCGCCAATCCGGATTGGGGCGCGATGCTGCGCGACGTGCAGGCTGCAATTGACGAGGCGAAGAAAAGCGGGCCGGCCGCTATCATCGGCTTCTGCATGGGCGGCACCATCGCGTTTCTGGCCGCTTGCAAGCTCAACGGGTTGTCGGCCGCGATCGGCTATTACGGCGGCCAGATCGCCAAGAACGCCGACGAAAAGCCGAAAGTGCCGACCCAGCTGCATTTCGGCGAGAAGGATGCCGGCATCCCGATGAGCGACGTTGAGATCATCAAGCAGAAACGTGGCGGCGATTGTGAAATCTACGTCTATCCCGGAGCGGAGCATGGCTTTCACTGCGACGAGCGCGGCAGTTACAACGAGGCGGCCGCCGCTCTCGCCTGGCAGCGATCGATGGCGTTCCTGCAGAAGAACCTGAAGAAATAAGCTGGCCGGGCGCGACAATTGCGCCGGTGTAACTAGCCCGAAGCAATCCAGCCTCATCGCGAACGCTGGATTGCTTCGTCCTTTGCTGCTTCCCTTCACGTGTGGCGCCGCGCCAGTGTGAGGGAGCTTGCGAAACGCGCCTCGCGATCTGGCACGGGTTTTGTGTCACAATAGCTCCCGGCGATGCGTTTGTGGGGGGCTGGCAAATGGCGCAGAGCGTTCATCCGGTCGACGAGTTCTTGCCGATTCCCAAGCTTCTGACGCTTGGGCTTCAGCATGTGCTGGTAATGTATGCGGGGGCGGTGGCGGTGCCGCTCATTCTTGGCCGCGCACTCAAATTGCCGCCCGAGGACGTGGCGTTTCTGATCAGCGCCGACCTGTTCGCCTGTGGACTGGCGACCTTGGTGCAAAGCGTCGGCTTTCCCGGCGTCGGCATCCGGCTTCCCGTGATGATGGGCGTCACCTTTGCATCGGTCGGCCCGATGCTGTCCATGGCAGCCGCACCCGACATCGGACTTCTTGGCATCTACGGTTCGGTGATTTCGGCCGGCGTGTTCGCTGTCATTGTCGCTCCATTCATGGGCAGGCTGTTGCCGCTGTTTCCGCCGGTGGTCACCGGGACGATCATTTTGGTCATTGGTATTTCGCTGATGCGGGTCGGCATCAATTGGGCCGGCGGCGGCCTGCCGACCTTGACCAAAGTTGTCGATGGCGTGCCGGGGGCCTTCCCCAACCCCGGCTATGGCCAGCTCGAGGGGCTCGGCATCGCACTGTTCGTGCTGGTTGTCATTCTCGGACTGCTGCGCTGGTTCACCGGCTTCGTCGCCAACGTCGCGGTGTTGCTCGGCATCATCGCCGGAGCGGTGCTGGCGTCGCTCCTTGGGGTGATGCATTTCGAACGTGTCCTCGCTGCCGCCTGGGTGGACGTGGTAATCCCGTTCCGGTTCGGTGCGCCGAAATTCTATCTGATCCCGATCGTCACCATGTGCATCGTGATGGTGGTGGTGATGATCGAGTTGACCGGAATGTTTCTGGCGCTCGGCGAAATGACCGGCCGAAAGATCGATCAGGCCGCGATCACCCGCGGACTTCGCGCCGACGGCGTCGGCACGATCCTCGGCGGGATCTTCAACACTTTCCCGTACACGTCGTTCTCCCAGAACGTCGGTCTCGTCGGCGTCACCGGCATCAGATCGCGATGGGTCACTGCGACCGGCGGCGTCATCATGCTCGCGCTCGGACTGTTGCCGAAAATGTCGGCGCTGGTGGAATCCGTCCCGGTCGTGGTGCTGGGCGGCGCCGGCGTCGTCATGTTCGGCATGGTCGCCGCCACCGGCACCCGCATCCTCACCAATGTCGACTTCAAGACCAATCGCCACAACCTGTTTGTTGTGGCGATTTCAGTCGGCTTCGGCATGATCCCGCTGGTCGCGCCCAACTTCTTCCGTCACACGCCCGATGTGCTGCATCCACTCCTGGAATCGGGCATCCTTCTGGCGGCGATTGTGTCGGTGCTGCTCAATGTTTTCTTCAACGGGCTAGGCAGCATCGAAGCCGCGCAACATGAGGCCTCGGTGGCCGCTTCCAGCGCGGAGCACGCCTAGGCCGGACGACGGTGGACGGATGACGGATGAAAGTGGCTTCGTGTCTGTCGTCGGTTATCCGTCGTCTGTCCTCCGTCAGAACCAGCGCTCCTGCACGTTGACGGTGTCACCTGGACGAAGCGGGAAGGTCAACGGCACCACCATGCGGACCTGCCGGCCCATATAATTGCGGTTCAGAATCACGGATTTGCGCAGCGCCCGCGGGCTAAATCCGCCGGCGATCGCCACTGCAGTCTCGGCGGTCATGTTGGCGACATACGGATACTGGCCAGGCTGGGTGACTTCGCCGAGAATAAAGAACGGCCGGTAGCTCTCAATCTCGACGGCGACATGGGGCTCGCGAATGAACCCGTCGCGAAGCTTTTCGGAAATGCGGCCAGCCAGTTGGTCAGGAGTCATGCCCCGCGCCGCCACCGAGCCAATCAGCGGCATGTCGATGTAGCCGCCGGCGCCGACCACGTACGAGTTGGTCAATCCGTCCTGGCCGAACACCACGATGCGCAGCCGATCGCCGGCGTCGAGCGTGTAAGGTCCCCCGCCTTCACCGGCTTGAGGTGCATAAGCCTGGGGCGCATAGGCTCGGGGCGCATATGCCTGCGGCGCGTAAGCTTGCGGCGCGTATCCGTAGAGAGCCGGCGCCGCCGCGTGAGGCGGCGGAGGATAGGGCGTCTGCGCCGCATATGGGGTTGCTGCAGCGTACTGCGTTGGGGCGACATAACGAGTCGCGGCGTAGGGAGCCGCGGTGTACCGGGGCGCCGCACCTGGCGCCACGGCGTACGTCCCGCCGGCGATCATTGCGGGTGCCGGCGGCGCGGGCCCTCCGTAGACGACATTGTCGATCCCGGCCGTTGCCGGCGTTGGCGAATAGGCGACGTAGGCGACCGGCTGCCGGGCACATCCCGCCGCCGCGATCGCAACACCCAGCAACAGGAAGAGAAAGCGGATGACCCGCATACGCGCGTTCCGGCCCAGCGAGAGCAAAACGTTGAGGCCCGATTAACGCCCGGTATGGTTAACAATCCCTCACCGCCATGCGGCGGGCTTTGGAAATATGGAGGGGCCGCCAGGTTCAGCGGCAACAGTCCCCTGA
Organism: uncultured Alphaproteobacteria bacterium; assembly: GCA_963791955.1. GTDB lineage: Bacteria > Pseudomonadota > Alphaproteobacteria > Rhizobiales > Xanthobacteraceae > BOG-931. The sequence goes on along the minus strand of CAWBUO010000004.1, from coordinate 67,162 downwards.
AACGGCCTGAACAAATTGACCCGCCTCGCCTACGAATCGCGGCGCGTGAGCCGGTCGGCGGCCGCGAGTATCAGCAAGGCCACGACCAACATCAGCGGAAAGGCGAGCGCCCAGCCGAGTTTCGAAGTGTCGGAATATTTTTCGAGGTCGAGATACCAGGCCAGCGCATCGACCGCCGCGATGACCACGACCGAGCCTAGAAGTCTCTGCTTCAGCGCGCTGAAATCGACGTCGGTCAACCCGCCGGGCAATGCGTCATGCTGCGGTTGCTCGATTTTGCGGATGAAGTTCTGGTATCCCGCGAAGATCACGATCAGCACGAGATTGGCCGTCAGCGTCACATCGACGAGGTTGAGTACATCGACGATCAGATCGTGCCAGCTTAAAATCTGAACCTTACCGGCGAACTCGTACAAGTCGGCGAAGAAGCGATAGATCAGGAGAAAGATACAACAGACCAGGCCGACCAGAAACGGCGCAAGCAGCCAGCGGGAGAGCAGCAGCGCCGATAAAAAGCCGTGCTCGATCTTTCGCATGCCATCTCCGCCCGCCGCCTGATGGCTAGCTAGCACAACAGGCGAAGGGCGAATAGCGAATGGACGAGATGGCGAACGCCCAATCCATTCGCTTTTCGCAGAGTTACGCGGCGACGCCAGTCCCGATCGGGCAGCTCACGCCGGTACCGCCGAGGCCGCAATAGCCGTGCGGATTCTTCGCCAGATATTGCTGGTGATAGTCTTCGGCAAAATAGAACGGCGGCGCGTCCTGAATTTCCGTGGTTACCGCGCCCATGCCTTCGGCCGCGAGCGCTTTGGAATAGCTTGCCCGCGACGCTTCGGCCGCAGCCCGCTGTGCCGGCGAGAACACATAGATGCCGGAGCGGTATTGAGTACCGACGTCATTGCCCTGCCGCATCCCTTGCGTCGGGTCGTGACTTTCCCAAAAGGTTTTGAGCAGTTGCTCGTACGAAATTTTCTTTGGATCATAGACGACGAGCACGACTTCGTTGTGGCCGGTGCGGCCGCTGCACACCTCCTCGTAGGTCGGATTGGGCGTGAAGCCGCCGGCGTAGCCGACCGGCGTTACATAGACGCCGTCGCCGAGCTCCCAGAACTTTCGTTCGGCGCCCCAGAAGCAGCCGAGTCCGAACATCGCCATGGCGAGCCCTTCGGGGTACGGACCCTTCAGCGCGTGGCCATTGACGAAATGCTGCCTGGCGGTGGGGATAGGTCCCGAACGCCCGCGCAAGGCTTGTTCCGGAGCGGGCATTTCGATCTTCTTGCCAAAACTGAACATGTCGCGGTCTCCTCGCATGCTGCCGATAATATAGTCTCGGGACGAACGCAGCGCAGCGCGGATGCCGATCACATTCGCTTAAGCGCGAGCGCCTTCCACCTGCCGCTTTTGCCGCTTATTGTGCCGCCGGGCGCCGCGAGGGCGGCATGGGAGGTAGTCACGATGTCTCGGATGCTCGCGCTGGTCTGCGCGTTGGCCGCGTTTGTTGCAGTTGCCGGAATGACCGGTGGTTTGGCGTTGGCTCAGCAGCCCACCTCTCCGCCCTATGGCCCTGCGATTACGCTCGACGATGCCAAGCGCGCGATGGCGGCTGCCGAACTCGAAGCCGCCAAGAATTCCTGGCAGGTCGCGATCACGATCCTCGACAGCGGCGCCAATCTGGTGATGTTTCATAAGTTCGACAACACCCAGCTTGCTTCCATCGGCGCCTCCGAAGGCAAAGCGCGCACGGCGGTCACTTTCAAGCGCCCCAGCAAGGCGCTGGACGACGCTATCGCCGCCGGCGGCGCCGGACTTCGCCTTCTTGCCGTGAAGGACATCACCCCGCTCGAAGGCGGCCTGCCGATCGTGATCGACGGCAAGATCGTCGGCGCCATCGGCGTCTCCGGAGCGCTGTCGTCCCAGGACGCACAAGTCGCCAAGGCCGGAGCCGACGCAGTGCTGAAATAGCGGCGGCTCCGGAAATCCGGGGGTACGCACCTAATCCGAGCTATTCCTGCGGATAACGCGCCATCGAACAGAGCGGCGCGACCTTCGTCACGGTATAGTTACTTGCATAATGATAGTTACTGCTGTACGTAGTCTGAATGAAGCACAAGAACCTGGCTGCCATGCCGTGCCCGATTGCCCGCAGCCTGGAGCGGGTCGGCGAATGGTGGTCGATGCTGATCATGCGGGACGCGCTCCACGGCTTTACCCGTTTCGATCAGTTTCAAACCAGCCTCGGCATTGCGCCCAACATGTTGACGCGCCGCCTTGAGTCGCTGGTCAAAGCGGGACTTCTGGAACGGCGCCGCTACAGCGAACGTCCGCCGCGTTACGAGTACCTGCCGACCGCGCGCGGACGCGATTTTCGTCCGGTGCTGATCGCCTTGCTCGCCTGGGGCAACAAACACTTCGCGCCGGAAGGCGAAAGCATAGTGCTGGTCGATCGTGTGACCGGAAAAGCCGCCGACCCGATCCTGGTCGATCGCGTCACCAACAAGCCGATTACGGAAGCCGCGCATCGTTTCACCGCTGGGCCGGCCGCCAAGGCGAGCACACGCCGGCGCTACGGTCTGCCGGCATTGCCCTGACATTGGGAGCACAGGTCATGAGCGCAGTTACACTCGGCCTGCCCGATCGATTGCACGAACCGTCGGTGCAACGCTCGGCCGCAATGGCATCGCGCACTGAACAGTTGCTGCGAGGCCCCGTCGTATTGACCCTGCTGCGGCTCGCAACCCCTAACATCCTGGTCATGCTGGCGCAGGCCGCCACCGGTTTGATCGAAACATACTTCGTTGCGCGTCTCGGCACCGACGCGCTCGCCGGCATGGCGCTGGTGTTTCCCGGCGTGATGCTGATGCAAATGATCGCCGCCGGCGCCATGGGCGGAGGGATCTCTTCAGCGATCGCGCGCGCTATCGGAGGCGGACGCCGCGACGAAGCCGATGCATTGGTCCTTCACGGCATCGTCATCCACGTCGCGCTTGGCCTGTTGTTCATGGCAATCATGCTGCCGTTCGGGCTGCCGATTTATCGCGCGCTCGGCGGCAGCGGCGGCGAGCTGCACGCGGCGCTGATCTATTCGAACGTCGTGTTCGCCGGCAACATCGTGATCTGGATTCTCAATGCGCTGTCGAGCGCGATCCGCGGTACCGGCAACATGCTGGTGCCGGCAGCGGTAATCTGTGTCGGCGTGGTGGTGTTGGTCCCGCTGTCGCCCTGCCTGATTTTCGGCATCGGACCGTTCCCGGCGCTCGGGATCGCCGGCGGCGGGTTGGCGTTCCTGATGTACAATGCCGCTGGCACCGCCGTTCTTGGCTGGTACGTCCTGTCCGGCCGCAACGCCGCGCGGCTTCGGCTCGCGCCGCTGCGCTGGCGCCTGATCAGCAGCATTCTCGGCGTCGGCGCATGGTCGTCGATCTCTTCGGTGCAGACCAATGTGATCATTGCGTCGGCGACCGCGATGGTGGCGAGCGTCGCCGGCGCCGACGCGGTCGCCGGATACGGCACCGGAGCACGCCTGGAATATCTGCTGATCCCGCTGGTGTTTGGGCTCGGTGCGCCGCTGGTGGCACTGGTCGGCACCAACATCGGCGCCGGTCAGTACCAGCGCGCACTGCGCATCGGACTGTACGGCGGTGCAATCGCCTTTGCGATCACCGAGACCATTGGGCTTTCGACTGCCATGTGGCCGCGTGCTTGGCTCGAACTGTTCAGCGCCGATCCGCATGTGATTGCCGCCGGTAGCGACTATTTGCGCGCGGTCGGACCCTTCTATGGCTTCTTCGGCCTTGGGCTCGCGCTTTATTTCGCCTCGCAGGGCGCGGGACGCGTGGGCTGGCCGTTACTGGCTGGCTTCGTCCGCATGGCTGTAGCGATTGGCGGCGGTTTCATCGCGCTGCGCATCTCGGGCTCGCTGAGCTGGCTGTTTGCCGCGCTTGCCGCCGGGCTCTTGTTGCACGGCACGATCGTGCTGGCGGCGGTGCTCGGCGGTGCATGGCGCCGAAGCAAGCCGGCGCGGGTGAGCCAAGTCGCTTAATTTCTGCTTTGTGGCTCGTCGCAGAATCAAATCCGACCTCGCGCCACGTCCGAGAAGTGGCCAAACGCCGGGGCTGAGAGGCTCTTTCGAGTGACCGCCAACCAACGTAAGGTGATGGGATTCCGTGCCACCAGGAATCCACCATGAGCGACAATGCAAAGCTTTTCGGTGACGGCGAAGCCTACGAAAGGCGCATCGGCCGCTGGAGCCGCATTGTGGGTGAAGCATTCCTCGAATGGCTCGCGGTTCCGAACGGCTCGCGTTGGCTCGACGTTGGCTGCGGTAACGGTGCCTTCTCGGAAGTTGTGATCGAGCGCTGCGCTCCCGCCGCCGTAAGCGCCATCGATCCATCCGAGGGCCAACTGAGCTACGCGCGCATGCGGCCGGCGGCCAAGCGGGCAGAGTTTCGCATCGGTGACGCGCAGGCGCTGCCATATCCGGACCGAAGCTTCGACGCCGCAACCATGGCGCTGGTGATCAGCTTCGTACCTGACCCGCTCAAGGCAGTGACCGAAATGAGACGCGTTGTAAGGCCGGGCGGCTGGGTCGCGGCTTACATGTGGGACTTTCCCGGCGGAGGCATTCCGATCGAACCAATGTATCGCGCAGTCAGATCGCTTGGCATCACCGTATCAATACCGGGTGTTGACGTTTCTCGGCTGGACAGGATGCGGGAGCTCTGGGAGCAAGCCGGCCTGCAATCGATCGATACCCGCGTAATCCGGATTCCCGTCACCTACTCCGACTTTGACGATTTCTGGCAATCGTTCCGCGTACCGGAGGGGCCGATCGGCGCTGCACTCCGAAAAATGTCGCCGTCCGAAATCGAACAGCTCAAAACGCGGCTGCACGACTATCTCCCCGTCGGTCATGACGGGCACATTGCCTATGAGGCATTTGCAAACGCAGTGACCGGCCGCGCCTGAAGCTCAAGATACGAAAAGAGATATCCGTGTAACGCCGGCGGCGCGTTTATGAATCCGCGCCGGGCTATTATTGCAGCGTTCCCGTCGCCTTGGACGGGCTCGCGACCACGTAACGTTTGCCACCGCGAACAGCGCGCGCCGGCGCCGGCGCCGCGCCGAGTTCATTCGGGTGAATGAATTCGTCGCGGAACCACGGATATTGCTTCGGCTCGAACAACGAACGCACCCAATCGATGAAGATTGCGATGCGCTTTACGCTGCGCGCATCCGGGTGGTAGGTGAGCCAGATGTCGGTGGAATATTTGACGCCGATGTCGACCGGGATCACATCGGCGCCGAGCGCGAGCGCATAAGTCGGCAGGCCGCCGATCCCGATGCCCTGCTCGATGGCGTAAAAGTGCGCCGTGCTGGCGTTGGTCCGCAGCGCGACGATGCCCTCGACATTGTCCAGGCCGAGCATCCGCTGAATGACGCCGTGGTCGAGTTGCGGTCCGGTCTGATCGATCAGCCGGTGCCGCTTCATGTCTTCGATTGTTGCCGGCAGCCCGTAGGTCTCCGCGTAGCGCTTCGACGCAAACGGATAGAGGTGCAGCCGACCCAATTTAACAACCTTCAGGTCGGGACTGTTCGGACGAATAAGCTGGACGGCAAAGTCCGCCTCCATCCGCAGCACGTCGCTCGATTCCATCGAGCAGCGCAAATCGACAACGGTGAACGGATTGGCGCGCGTAAAGTCGGCAAGGTGCGGCACGATCCAGAACGTGCCCAGCCCTTCCGTGACCGCGCAGCGCACCACGCCTCGTGTGGTCAGATCCTGATCGAGATAGGCGAGAAGCGAGAAGCTCGCGCGCTCCATTTCGGACGCGACCGCAAAGATCGCCTGCCCCTCTGCCGTCAGCGCCACGCCATCCGGCAATCGATCAAACAGGCGCAAGCCCAACTCGGCTTCAAGACGCTCGATCCGGCGCACGATCGTAGAGGAACTGGTCCGCGTTGCGGTAGCAGCCTTGCGGAAGCTCAGCGTGCGCGCAACAATGACGAACAGCTTGAGGTCGTCCCAGGAGATTCGGTCAAGCAGAGCAGGCCCGATAGGCCGCTCCATTTTTGCAACAGGCCGTTGCGAATTCTTATTCATAAGCCCGACCCCGATCCAGCTTACATTGAAATCGCAGGTTCGCAATACCGGGAAGTCTTGTGAACCAGGTCTTCTGAGCTGGGTCTTGGGAACTAAGCTAATGGCGTCGCTCGCCGCGTATCGCGATCCCGACAGGCTGTCCGGTACAGCGCAAAGTCTTAACACGCCGGGCAAAGAATTCGATCTGGTGACACCGCCGCTGCGGCAACGTATCCGCGTCCGGCGCTGCCAAATCGGCGATATTCCGCCGTTGTTACGCTATGCTGAAGCCGCCATGGGCGTGCCGCTGGCGCCGCAGGCGACGGTTACACGCATAGCGTGTCAGCACCCGGATTCGGTCTGGAGTTTTTGGCGCCACGATCGCCTCGTCGGCGGCGCCGCGCTGCTGATGTTGAACGCTCGCGGCCTTGCGGCTCTGCTCGACGACAGCATCGATCTTGGCGACCCGCCGCCGGCGATCTTTGCCGACGCCGGACGGCGGCCGGCAGCAATCTATGTTTGGGCAATTTTAGGCGCCGCGTCCGCTGCGGAAGGCATCGCCGACGTCATCGTCCGCATGCAGCAACATCCCTATGGGTCGGCCGACCTGTTCGCCATCCCGGCGACCGACGACGGTCTGCGATTTACCCGCGGGCTTGGGTTTCATCTTGTGCCGGATCATCCGCGCGCTTTGTACCGCTACGTCCGGCTGGCCAATCGTACGCAGCCAAGTGGGGATGAGTTTGATGAGTGCTTCAGTGCGTAATCAAATGACAAGTGCGGAGCCTGCGGAGAGCGACGCCGCCCGGACCGGCAATATCTCGATCCGCGTCGCGGCGTCGATGACCGACCTGATGCAGGTTGTCGCGATCCGCGCCGCCGCATTTTTGGCAGAGCAGACCTGTCCCTACGGCGAGGAGTTTGAAGGCAACGACTTCTGCGCCATGCATCTGATCGGCGCGATCGATAGCGAGCCTGCCGCCTGCCTGCGGGTGCGCTTCTTCGCCGACTTCGCGAAACTCGAGCGGCTTGCGGTGCGACATGAGTTTCGACGGTCGCGCATCGCGTTCGACATCGTGCGCGCCGGGATCAAAATCTGCCGGCAAAAAGGCTACACCCGCATCTACGGACACGCCCAGGAGCGCCTGGTGCCGTTCTGGAGCCGTTTCGGCGCACGGCCGATTCGGCCGCACCGCGAACTGACATTCTCCGACTACGCCTACACCGAGATGCTGCTGGTCACCGACCGCGATCCGGAAGCGTTGTCGCTTGCATCGGACCCTTACGTTCTCATTCGCCTCGAGGGACATTGGAATGAGCCCGGCCCGCTGGAGCGTTCGGCGGCGCGGCCGGTGACGTCCCCCAATCGCTACGTGCGCGCCGCATGAGGCGGTTCATCAACTCCGTGACTGACGCGTCACGGGAATGAGTTCAGCAGGAGTTGCGACGTGCGAACAGACCAGCGCTTTGCAGCGAGAACAGCAAACAACATCGTGAGCCTCCGGCCCTTTGTCGATCCGGTGACGGTGCCGACCGTGGTCATGGTCGACTTGCAACAGGAATACGTCGCCGCGCCGCGTCGCATGGCGATACCCGACGCGACGGAAGCGCTGCTGCAATGCCGCCTGCTGCTCGCCCATGCCCGCACCATGGGCTTTCCGATCGCGTTCATGAAATGGCTGCCGCGCGCGCCGTTCTTCAATGCGGCATCGCGATTTTCGCAGTGGATCGACGGCTTCGGACCGTTGCCGACCGAAATGGTGTTCGAGCGTCAACTGCCGTCCTGCTACGCCAGCGGCGATTTCGCTTCGATGATGGAGGAGGGAGCCGGCGGCAATGTCGTGCTGGCCGGCTTCGCCGGGGAGTTGGCGTGCCTCTCGACCATGATCGACGCCTACCACCGCGGCCATCGGGTGACGTTCCTTACCGATGCATCGGCAAGCCATCCGCTGGACGCCGTGCCCGCCGCCGATGTCCACAATCTGCTGACCAAAATCGTGAGCCTGTACGGATCGGTCGCGACCACCGCCGAATGGATCGATGCGACCAACCAGGAACCCGCGTTGAGCGAAATCGGACGCGATTCTTCACATCACGAATTTGGTTGAGGTGAGCACGCTGATTCAAAAGTCAATCACTGAGGTGGAGGCGCGTCGTGAAATCTGATGCAGAACCGGGCGGGGCCATGGGGCGACATGACGAAAAGCTGGATCGATCTGATCCTGATTCTCTCGAGAGCAATGCCAGGGGCGTGTTCTTCCTGCTGCTGTCGGTGCGCGCCTCGCTGTTGCGTCTCTATCCGGAAGAGATCTGTTTGGGCATGATCGATGAATGCCTGAATTCGCTGAAGGCGAAGTATCACCTGAGCAACGAGGAAGTGCGCGAAGGAATATTGTGGGAAGAGACCAGCCTCGATGCGTTGCTCCGGCTCCTTGGCTATCTGCAGGCCGAAATCGACGAACGGCTGAATGATCCCAAGCTTGCGGAACGGCTCAAGCTCTGCGTCGATCACTTGCGTCAGGTGATGCGGATGTAACGCAACCCGGCGGTCCCGGGACACCGCCGCCAGCGCTTATCGAAGCGCCCTGAGCCGCCCGACGATTCCGAACGGAAAAAAGTAGACGCTGAGCACAAACAGCACGCCGAGCCAGAGCAGCCAGCGATCCGGATCGAACACCAGCGGCAGAACCGGCAGGCCGGCGGTGGCGTGGCTGATCATCGCCATGACGTTCTGCAAATAGGTTTCGGCGAGGACGAAGATCGCAGCACCAATCACCGCGCCATAGAGCGTGCCCATGCCGCCGATCACCACCATAAGCAGAATATCCAGCATGATGTCGAACGACAGCGTCACCGCCGGTCCGGTGTAACGCAGCCAAAGCGCACAAAGCACCCCCGCCAGGGCGGCGGCTGCAGCCGCCAGACAATTGCCGATCGAGCGATAGACCACGGTCCGGTAGCCGAGTGCCTCGGCGCGGAATTCATTGTCGCGGATCGCCTGCAGCACGCGGCCAAACGGCGAATTGACAATTCGCAGCAGCAGCAGAAACAGGATCAGCGCAGCAAAGAAGATCAGGTAATAGGCGATAATGCGGCCGTTGATCGTGAACGGGCCGACGTGCAGGTGAAATCCCGGCCGCAGCGCTTCCGGCAGACGAAAGTTGCGGCCGTCCTCGCCGCCGGTCACCGCGCTCAACTGCGAGGCCAGGATCGAAAAGGCGCTGGCGACCGCGAGCGTGATCATGGCGAAGAAGATCGCTCGCACCCGCAGTGAGAACAGACCGACGATGAGCGCAAGTACGACGGCAAACACCAGCGCCGCGGCAGTGCCGATCAGGATCGAGCTCCAGGAGGGTCCAAGACCGTACAGCGCGAGCCCGGCGCCATAACCGCCGATGCCGAAGAACATGGTGTGGGCGAACGACACGATGCCGGTATAGCCGAGCAGGAGATCGTAGCTCGCAGCCAGCACCACGAAATAACAGATCTTGGCGGCGACATTGAGCGACTCCGACCCGCGGAACAACAGCGGCGCGAACGCAAGGCTGATCAAAATGACGAGGAGCAAGAACGTCAGCGCGCGGCCGCGCGGCGGATCGCCCGACAGGATCGCTGTGAGAATCCTCATCGCTTCGCCACCGGATAAAGGCCGCGCGAGCGCCACAGCAGAATGAGCGCCATCAACAGGATGTTCGAACCGAGCGCGAGCTTGGGCGCCAGGAAGCCGGTGTAGTTGGCCGTGACCGCCACCAAGAGCGCTCCGATGAAGCAGCCGCCGACCGAGCCGAGGCCGCCGATGACGACAACGATGAACACCAGCACCATCACGTCCATGCCCATGCCGGGCGTCAGCGCCTCGCGATAAAAACCCCACATCACGCCGCCAAGACCGGCCAGCGCCGAGCCCGCCATGAACACGCCGACAAACAGCCGGCGGATATGATAGCCGAGCGCCTCGACCATCTCGCCGTTCTCGACACCGGCGCGGATCAGGAGGCCGATTCTGGTGCGGTTGAGAATGAGCAACATCGCCGCGAAGATCACCAGACCGATGACCACGGCGATCAGCCGGTAACGTTCGATGGCGACGTCGCCGAAGATGACCGAGCCGCGGAACGCCGTCGGCACCGGCAGCGCGATCTGCACCGGCCCATACACGGCGATGATGAGCTGTTCGGTGACAATCAGGCCGCCGATGGTGACCAGGATCTGTTTCAGATGCTGGCCGTAGACCGGCATGATGATGACGCGCTCAAACGCGTAGCCAAGAACGGCCGTCACCGCCATGGCGAACGCGATCAACGCCAAGAGCGCCAACAGATTGAGAACCATCGAATCGGCGCGCAGCGACGCCGCGAATAACGGCACCAGCGCCGCAGCCGCATAGGCGCCGACAGTGATGAATGCGCCGTGGCCGAAATTGAGCACATCCATCAGGCCGAACACCAGCGTCAGGCCGGAGGCGATGATGAAGATGATCATGCCCATTGCAAGCCCGGCCACCGTCAACGTCACCCAGGTCGACGGCGATCCGACCAGCGGCAACGCGATCAGCGCCACGAACGGCACCAACAGCACTGGCACGACGTCACGGCGTTGCGCCGGAAGGGACAATTCACCGCGCGCGGTCATTGATGCTGGTCCAGGTGCAGGCCCAGAAGCCGGTGTTGAAGATCGCGATCCTCGGCCAGCTCCGCCATGGCGCCGGAATGCACGACCCGGCCGTTATCCATGACCGCGACCGCGTCCCCAAGCGATTTCGCGAACAGGAAATTCTGCTCGACGACGAGAATGGTGGCGCCGGAGGATTTTTTCAGCTCCTGGAACGCCGCAATCATGTTGCCGATGATCGCCGGCGCGAGCCCTTTGGTCGGTTCATCGATCAAAAACAGCCGGCGCGGCTCGATGATGGCGCGCGCGATCGACAGCATCTGCTTCTGCCCGCCGGACAAAACGCCGGCCGCCAGCGACCAGAATTTCTCCAGCGCCGGAAACAGGCCGAAGATCCAGCGCAGCCGCGCTTCGTCGATCGGCCCGGAACGCGCCGCGAGCAGCAGATTTTCGCGCACGGTCAGATCGGCAAAGATGCCCATATTCTCGGGCACGTAGGCGATGCCCGCTTGCGCGATGTCGGGGGTAGCCCACGCCGTGATATCGTGGCCGTCGAAACGCACGGCGCCGGCCGAGGCGTGCCACAAGCCCATGATCGTTCGCAAAGTCGTGGTCTTGCCGGCGCCGTTGCGCCCCAACAGCATGGTGAGCGCGCCGCGCGGTACCGCGAGGTCGACGCCCTGCAAAATGTGATACGGCCCGATGTGAGTGTTGACGCCGGACAAGGTGAGCAGCGGCGGGCCGTCAGACATTGGCCGCTCCAAGATAGGCCTCTTGCACGACCGGCAGCGCGATTACGGTCGCCGGGTCGCCGTCGGCCACGAGCTGGCCGTTGTGCAAGACGATGATGCGGTCGGCGAGCGAACGCACCACGTCCATCTTGTGCTCGACCAGAAGGATGGTGCGATCGCTCCTCGCCTTGATCGAATGAATGAGGTCGAGCACGACCGGGACCTCATCGATGCTCATGCCCGCGGTCGGTTCGTCGAACAAAAAGACTTGCGGCCGCAGCGCAATCAGGATGGCGACTTCAAGCTTGCGCTGATCGCCATGCGGCAAGAGGCCGGCCCGCAGGTCGCGGCGGGCAGTCAGGCCGACCTGACGAAGGATATCGTCGGCTTCCGCGATCAGCTCGGTGTGCTGCCGCCAGGTGTGGACCAGATCGAGCCCGGCGCCGCAGCGGCTTTGCACCGCCAGCCGGGCGTTCTCGTGAACGCTGAGATAAGGGAACAGATTGGTCAGCTGAAACCCGCGGCCAAGCCCGCGGCGCGCGCGTTCTGACGGCGCCATCGCCGTGATGTCCGCGCCCTTGAATATGACCTGGCCGGCGGTTGCTTTGAGCTGTCCCGAGATCAGGTTGAAATAAGTCGTCTTGCCGGCGCCATTCGGCCCGACGATTGCGGTCAGCGTGCCCGGATGAAAGGCGCAGCTCACGGCGTCGACGGCGAGATGGCCCCCGAAGCGGATGCTGAGTTCCCGCGTCTCAAGGACGTCCGCCGCAAATTTCTCCACCGTCATGGCCGGGCATAGCTGTTCGAAGAACGGCGTAGTTTTATGCCTGCGACAAGCGCGGGCATGACGGTGAAAAGCATCATCAGATTTCGCTAAAGTGCGCTCTCACCGTCTCATCTTTTGTTGCGGATCGGAACCGGAATTTCCGAAGCGGGGATTTCGCGGACCAGGTCCAGCAAATCCCAGTCGTTCTTGCGGTCGGCTTTGATCTTGAACACGTACATCGACTGCAGCGCCTGATGGTCTTCCTTGCGGAACGTCATCTTGCCCTTCGGCGTATCGAACTCCATGCCTTCCATGGCCGCGATCAGCTTCTCGGTATCGGTGCTACCGCCGGTCTTTTTGATGGCGGTGACCACCGCGCTGGCCGCCGCCATGCCGCCGCAGGTGAAAAAGTCGGGCGGCATGTGGAAGCGCTTCTCGTGCTCGGCCACAAGCCAGTCGTTCATCGGGTTCTTGGGGAAGCCGTAGTAATAATAGATCGTCCCCTCGGCGCCGGCCAATTGCTTCCACTGCTGCATGACCGGAAGGATGTTGCCGCCCGGCGCCAGTGCGATGCCGTAGCGTTCCGGCTTCATGTCGGCGAGCTTGAGAGCGGGATTGGGGCCGGCCCAGATCACGGCAATAATCTTGCGGCCGGGCCGGTCCTTCAGCGCATCGAACAGCCGCTGCGCGGGCGCTGTGAAGTCGGTGGTAAAGAACGGTGCATATTCCTCAAACACCACCTTGCCTTCGCTGTGCGACTCGGCCAGCGCCGACTTAAACGCCGCAACGCCGTCGTGGCCGAAGGCGTAGTCCTGCGCCAGAGTGGCGATCGAGACCTCACCCTTGCCAAGCGCGAGCGCGCCTGAGAGGGCGTCCTGGGACGAATTGCGCGCGCTGCGGAAAATGAAGCGATTCCATTTGTCGCCGGTGATCGAGTTGGCGACCGCGGGCTCGACCAGCAGGATCTTCTTGGCATCTTCGGCGACCGGCAGCATCGCAATGGTCGCGCCCGACGACGAAGTGCCGATGGCGAGATCGACGCCATCATCCGCGTAGGCCTGCTCCAGCAAAGACTTGGCTATGTCCGGCTTGCCCTGATCGTCCTTGGGCAGGACGACGATCTTGCGGCCGTCCAGCATCATGGTACCGCCGGTGAGGTAGTCCAAACCGAGCATCAGCCCGGCCTCGGTCTGCTTGGCATAGGCTTCGAGCGGACCGGTCTTGCTGTAGATCAGCGCGATCTTCAGGTCGGCGGCATGAGCCGCCATAGCGGCCGAGCCGGCCCACGCGCCCGCCGCAAGCACCGCTCCAGCAAGGAATTTTTTCACCTGTACCTCCCCGTTACGCTGTACTCCGCTGGTGGCGGGCACATATTTCCAAACGACCCCTGCTGAGGCTGTATCATTTCTGCGGCAGCACAGCTACTGCATCGATCTCGAACAGCAGTCCGTCGACAGCCAGTCTGGAAATGACCAAAAGCGTGCTGGCGGGCGGGGCGGCCATGTTGAAATAGCTGTCGCGGACTTCACGAAAGTCTTTCAGGTGCGCGATATCGACCAGGTAGTTGGTTATCTTCACCACATCCTTGAATGTGGCGCCAACTTCAGCCAGCGCTGATTTCAAGTTCTCGAACGCCTGCACCATTTGGGCGCGCGCATCGCCGGGAGCGCCAACGACCTTGCCGTTGCGGTCGAGCCCAATCTGTCCGGCGATATAAACGGTGCGTCCCGGCCCGGTCACCTCGACAACGTGGGTGTAACCCGGCGGTTTCGACAACGCTTGCGGATTCAAATGGCGTACACTGCTCACGGTACTCTCCTCGCGGGTTGTTCCCCTTGAAATCTTATCTGCCGATCAACATTAATTGCATATCCGGGGCTAAAGAGAAGCCAGAACCGAGAGAAGGCAGAGATGGGCACCTCACGGCAACTCCGCCTCGGCGCTTTCATGCGGCCGACCACCATCCATACCGGCGCCTGGCGCTATCCCGGTGCCTTTCCGGACTCCAATTTCAATCTCGGCCACATCAAGCGGTTTGCGCAAACGCTGGAGCGGGCCAAGTTCGACGCTTTCTTCATGGCCGACCATCTGGCCGTGCTCAACATGCCGCTCGATGCGCTCAAGCACAGCCATACGGTGACCTCGTTCGAGCCGTTCACGCTGTTGTCCGCGCTGGCAATGGTCACCGATCATCTCGGCCTCGTCGCCACCGGTTCGACCACGTTTGACGCGCCCTATCACGTCGCCCGGCGCTTTGCTTCGCTCGATCATCTCAGCGGCGGCCGCGCCGGCTGGAATATCGTCACCACGTCCAATCCGGACGCGGCGCTCAACTTCGGCATGACCGATCATATGGAGCACGGCGAACGCTATCGCCGCGCCCGCGAATTCTACGACGTCGTCACCGGGCTTTGGGATTCATGGGCCGACGACGCCTTCATCCGCGATGTCGAGCACGGGCTGTTTTTCGATCCCGACAAGCTGCACGTCCTCAATCACAAGGGCAAATATCTTTCCGTGCGCGGCCCGCTCAACATCGCCCGTCCGATCCAGGGCTGGCCGGTGATCGTGCAGGCCGGCGCTTCGGATTCCGGCAGGCAGCTCGCGGCCGAAACCGCGGAGGCGGTGTTCACGCCGCCGAGCACCATCGCTGCCGGGCGCGAATTCTACGCCGACGTGAAAAGCCGCATGGAAAAAGCCGGCCGGGCGCGCGAGCATATGAAGATCATGCCGGCCTGCTTCGTTATCGTTGGCGATTCGGTCGAAGCGGCGCGGGCCAAACGCGCCAAGCTCGACAGCCTCGTTCATTACGACAGCGCCATAGCCTCGCTGTCGATCGCGCTCGGCCATGACGCCTCGCGCTTCGATCCGGACAAGCCGCTGCCGGAAATCCCCGAGAGCAACGCCAGCAAGAGCGCCCGCGACCGCGTGGTCGCCATGGCGGAGCGGGAGAAACTCACCGTGCGCCAACTCGCCCAGCGCCTTGGCGGCTATTCCGGCCTCGCCATGGTCGGCACGCCAAAAACCATCGCCGACGAGATGCAGGAATGGCTGGACACCGAAGCGAGCGACGGCTTCACCATCATGTTCCCCTATCTGCCCGGCGGCCTCGACGACTTCGTCGATCAGGTGGTGCCGGAACTACAGCGCCGCGGCATCTTCCGCCGCGAATACGAGGGCAACACCTTGCGCGAAAATCTCGGCCTGCCGCGGCCGGAGAACCGCTACTTCGAAACACGCCGCGCGGCGGAGTGAAGCACGATGAGATTGTCGTTGATCCGTGCGCTCGGGCTTTTGTTGATCGCAACAGCGGTAATGGCTGCCGGCCGCGCCAGCGCCGCGCAAGTTGCCGCCAATGACGCCTGCTCACTTTACGGCTATGCGCGCGGCACCCATGACTACGCCGTGTGTCGTATGAACGTGCGGCATTACTGGTCTACAGGCCCATGCAGTGACAGCCGTTTTGCGTCCGTCCATCGCAGATATTGCCACTTGATCCCGACCATCGATTTTTAGTCGCGACCAAAAAATTGCGCCCGCTCGCGGCGCGACAGATTTGGATGGCGGTCCCGCCAAGACGGAAAGTCATGACCAATTACACCTCGCATTAACCTGTATTTTACAAGGATTTCTTGCACCTTTGACTGTCACTAAAAAGTGCTGCTACTAAGGCCTACCACTAACCCGAAAGGCCCCTGTGAGTAAGCGCAAACGCGACTACCTGTTCAAACGACCAAATTCGCAGCACTGGCGGTTGCGCCTGCAAATGGGCGGCCGCAATGTCGAAAAATCTCTAGGGACGCCAGACCGCGCGGAAGCCGAAGTTCTCGCCCTGCCATTGATCGCCGAACACAAGGCCAAGCTGTTAGCGGCGCGGCCCCGGCTTGTGCCCGCTTGGGTGAAGCGGCATCCGCTGGGCCTGCAAGTTGGCCCCGATGGGGCGCGCTTCTTCGCGACCGAACGCGAATTGCATTACCTTGACGATAACGGCGGGACCATCCGCACAGAGCCGAACGGTGGACCGGGGCACAAAATCGTAAACCTCCCGGTCGGCGCGGTCATTCACTTCGGCGAGCCGACGCAGCCCATTAGCGAGTTGCGTCGGATCGGGCCTGTATTCGACGTGTCCAAAATGGAGCGGGCAACTGCGCCGACCAAGACCAGCGACGATGCCTTGCTGGAGACGTATCTGAAAAATGCCAGGCGAGGTCCAGTCACGGGCTATTACGAACGGGAAGCGCGCAACGTGTGGACGCTCTATAAGACGTTGACCGATAGCAAGCCGCTCAAGGACGCGGACAGGGACGACGGCCGCAAGCTCGTGACGCACTTTGAAGCCCAAGGACTCAAGAGCGCGACGATTGAGAAAAAGGTCGGTTGGCTAAACGCCATGGTGCACCTTGCCATCGAGGAAGGCCGGTTGAAGTTCAATCCGTTCTCTGGCGTCGTTCCCAACCGCAAAGACAAGCTACGGCGCGAACCACTCACTGACGCGGATATGAAGGTTATCAAGCGCAACTTCGGCAAACTCGACGCATCGGAGCAATTGCTGGTCCGGCTTTTGGCGAGCACCGGAATGCGTCTAGGCGAGGCGTTCGAGATCAAAGGGGAGGAAAAAGAGCGCGGTGTGCGTTATGTCATTGTCGGGAAAAAGACCGAGCAATCATTGCGGCGCATCCCGCTCCCGGCGGCCGTGCTGACATTCCTGCCCAAGGCCATCAAGGGGCCGCTGTTTGCAAGCAGCGACGCGGACCCTGCGGATGCAGCCTCGAAAAAGCTCAATCGGTTTTTGGACGATTGCGGTATCGTCGATCCGCGCAAAGTCGTCCACAGCCTGCGCCATAGAGCAAAGGACCGGCTACGCGCCGTTGAGTGCCCGGAACGGATACAGTGGGCGCTGCTAGGCCATGAAGAAACAACCGTGGCCGATGATTACGGCAAGGGCTTCTCAGTGCCGCAGTTGAAGCGGTGGATTGACAAGATCGGCTTTTAGGAAGCGCAAGCTGGTCATTAAGTGGAAACGGGCCGTTCATGCGGCCCGTTTCCATCAATCGGCTTCGATAGCACCGCGCTCTAGTTCGACTTGTAAGAAGCGATCAAGTGCAGCAGGTTCCGCCGAACCCTGCCCTAGCGTTTCAATGTCGAACCGCCCGGTTGCGCTGAGCGACCATCGGCACTTTTTTTCCACGCCATTCCAACTGTAGCGGAGAACCTGATTGATGTTGCTGTACACGTGAAGCGACAATTTTCACTCCTATGTTTTGCCGTTCCCTTGCGCGCAATTTTCTGGCTTCAATGGTCAAAAAAGTGCTAAGATGTCTGGGTGTATACTCGTTCGCGTTCGGAGAGCAAAAAATGCAATATCATCTTCGGGCTTCAAACTTGGAAACCGGCAGTCCGCAGTTCGGTGCGCCGATAATGCGTGTAAGGCGCGGTCCGGACGATTGGAACTACATCCGCACTGAGTTGGCCTTTTTCATCGCCCTAGAGACCGTGATCTTGGCGATACCCAACTCCTTCCCTTACAGCAGCGTCATCCTGTTTCTCGCCGTTGCAGCCGTAACTCGATGGGCTTTTACAAATAGCGGATGGGTGCACAACAAATTGATCGGACGGAGGATAAGAGACGAGAGCCAGTTCCGTTGACCGATGTGCCGCCAATTTAGCTGCCATCTCGGCGGCTCAAACATCACAACCATTCTCCGCGAGTCGTGCCGTGGGCAACGCAAGCGGCTTTCAAGTCGCGACAGCGTAAACGCTCAACCGCGCGCGCACACCAGCGTCTCTAAATCCAATTCGCGCCGATGGATGCACTCCCGGCTAGACGGCGACGTAGGGCCATCCTGGCGGCCCCGGACGCACCGCACCACGACACGCCAACCGCGCGAGACCTGCGCCGCTCAGCCTCGTCTACGTGCCGAAACGCAACTTTATTTTTAAAGACCACCCCAGTTGGCGGCCTCGCCCATTCATCCGTTCAACTCACGCTCTATCGTCTCCAGTATGCGAATGTGTTCCGTGGTTGAGGTGGGGGCGGAGGAAAAATAACGGTTCTCAATGACCGGCTCTAGCTCTCGCCGCTCAATCACAAAATCTGCGTTCTCAATCACGTCCAAGGATACAGGCATTCCGGGCGCAACGGTCGGGCCACCCCCGAAGGCGAGCCTTTTTAATTTAAACGATGGAGTCGGCCGTTTTATTTCTCGCGACAACAATTCCTCGACCTTGCGCATCGCAGCTAACTTCTCGCCAATGCTTCTATCAAACTCATACACGATATTGCTGAAGTAGCTCTTTCTCTTATGTTTGGCCACCGCATTACGATACCCGAGTTGCGCATCCAACTGCGAGAGGTATCTATCACCAAGACTCCGCCGGTCACGCGGGCGTTCACGTCAAGTTTTTTGCTCTCGCTCCAGCCTAACAAATGATCGGCGCCGCGGATTTTCAAATGTGCCGGCGCGGCATCGTGGACAACAAGCGGAATGCGCTTGCCGTGCTTGTCGCGCTCCCAATCGTCGCCTTCCGCGGTCAAGCCCAGATCGAGCAACAAACGATAATCCCGCGGGTCCATTTTGCGGTATTGAATTTGGCCTTCGTGGATGACGGTCCGCGGAATACCTTCCGACAATTCGTCGCGCAATTGTGCTTCCCATTTCACGGACCAGTATCGGCGGGCCAGGGCGACAAGCTCCACGAATTGTCTGGGCTCCTCGCCTTCCGGCCAACTGATAAGGAAATCAATATCACCAGCGGCCGAACGTTTGAGCCAGCGGTAAAGGGTGCTCTCATGCGCGCCGATGCCGCGCATGGCCCTCGCGAAGTTTGGTTTCGACGCAATCGAGTCCAAAACTTTGATCAGATTTTCTTTCGTGCAAAGCATGGTTCAATCTCCGCGGTACGGACGCGTATATTCGTGCTGAGAGTCATACTTGTAGTTTTCGAATGTGCGCTCGGGATACATCCCGCCCGCCTCACGCAAATATTTGCAGCGTGCGCGCCACTCCGCGGTCATGCATTCGAAGCTTCGCCATCGCTCGGCTTTCTGCTGCATGATCTGTTTGGCTTTCTGCTCGGCACGCCCCGCCGCTTCGCGAAGCAGCCGAATTTTGCGGCGTTCTCGGCTTTCGTGGCCTCGAATAACTTTCGCGGCGCTTAGAGCCGTGGTATGCCGCGGCGCGGTCATCACGCGCCGCGCCGCGTTGTCGCCGGGATGAGCACGCGGACGCGGCGGCCATCCGGCAATGTGCGCACTTGCGTTACGCCACGGCGGAAACCGGTACGCATTTGACCGCGCGCGAAGTCATCCGCGTTGCCGCCATGCGAATACGCGGCGGTACGGTCAATCGCGCTATTTGCAATCGGACTCTGACGTTGCGGAGCAACAAGGCCGGCCTTCACGTCTTTCTTATGCTGCTGCTCCGCGGCGATGGTTTCGCGCATGAGAGTTTCGCGCGTGATCGGCGGAAACTCCGCGTTGAACGCGACCAGGGCGCGGCTAACGAGCGAGCGGGCGTGTTTGACTGCGGCGTGCGCTTGCTGCACTTGCTTCCGCGCCTCTTGCAAACCTTGTTCGGCAACTCGAACGTCGCGCTCGGCGTATCCGATCGGAGTCATTTTGGTTTTTCCTTTTCATTTGGTAGCGGCGGCAGTCCCTCAAACTCGACTTCAACAATTTCTTGCGGGCCGCCAAATTCAGCATCAAGCTCCGCGCTTGTCAGTGTCGGCCCCACGACCATATAGCCGGCTCTTACCGCGCGAACGCGACGGCCGCGCTCATTGATCGTAAAAGTTTCCTGCTCGCCTTCGGGCTCGCCATCATCCGGGCGAGCGATCAGGCTATCGAGATATTGTTCTAGTTTGCTCATCGGCGTTCCGACATCGGTTTGACTGGAAGGCGGTCGATGTAAGAAATCGCCGATGGTTCGTCGTCGAATACAGCGAGAAAAACTTTCGTGCCAAACTCGCTCAAGTGCACGCGTCCGTCATCCTGGAACGTGACCCAAACGGAATGACGGCGAGCCGCGGCGATTAGCATTCGGTGCCAAGGCGTACTGCCGCCATGATCGAGCGAAGGATCACGGCCGCGAGCGGCCGCGGCTTCCGATATCGCGTCGTCTCGCTCATTCACCCAATCGTCGGCGGTCTCGTAAAATCTCCCCATGACACGGTCACGCAATCAGGCCGGCGCGACGTTGCCGGATCATGTCTTTGGCCAAGTCGGTCACGGTCATTTTCGGCCGGAGCTTCAAGAGCGCCGCGCGGCATTCCCGCAAGTGATTTGCGGCTTGTTCTTGCAAGCCTTGCAGCGTCACCAAGCCCGCCTCGCTTTTCTGCACAAGCTCATGCGCGAGTTTCAGATCGACATATCGTTCGCGTTTGGAGTCGTCCAAAGCCGCGTACGCCTCATCTGAAAGTCCGATAAATTCTCCGTGGCTTCCAAAGATTTGAATGTTGCTCATGGCCGTTTAGCCTTTTCTCGCGTTCTGTTTGATCCATTCGACGACTTCGCTACGCGAAAGCTTGTCGGCAATTATTTTCGTCGCGCTCATGAGCCGGTAACCGTCCGTAGCGTCGACAATCGCAACGCCAACAGATCGCGCGGCTTTCACCATGCCCGTTGTGATTGGCGCGTCCGGCTCCAGGGGTTTGCCGTTTCTGAAAACTGCCATGACTCGATCAATCAATGTTCTGCGTCGACGCGAGCAAGAAAACGAGCGACTTGGGATTGACAAAAATCCATTCGATAGCGCCGTCATTCGCGTTGCTGGTGCCGGCGGGCGCGGTCGCGCCGCTGGTGCCGGAATGTGCGGCTTGAAACGCGCTGCCCTTCGATTGAACGAGCGCGCCAGTATCGTAAGACGTGTCAGTTGCCCAGGCGGCCAACGTCGCAATCAAAGAATTTGCGCGATGGTTGCGCCGATGAGTCCAAAGAGTCGCTTGCATCAATGCGCTCATGTTGACACCTCTTATTTGGTTGCCCGCGTCGTGGGGAAAGCGACACGACGCGGGCGATTGCAGCGGACGTTCCCACACAGCCGCCGCAATTAAAGCTGGCCGGCGCCTTTCGGCGGCTGCATGTTCGGCTGGCCGTCACTGGTGCCGAGTTTTGCCGGAACCGTGCCGCCCTTGCTCGCGCCCTTCATTCCGAACGCTACAGGGACTTGCGGCAAGTTATTGTCGCGGCTGTCGTTGATGTCGCGCGTCTGTGAGCCCGGCTCGTTCGACTTCGGATCATGCCGGCTTGTGCCCTGGCTTTGAACCTGATCAAGCGCGTCATCTCCGCTCCGCAGATCGGCGGCAAGCGGGGACTCTGTCGTCTGCCCTGGTGCAACGGATGACGGTCCGCCGTACGCGTTCGCGCCGTAATTCTCACGGCCGAATGACGTACTCCGGGCTTCCATGGGCGCGGGTGTCTTGACTGGCCCTGCCGTTGTCGATTGTTTGCCTTTGTGAACTTGGATGCTCATTTTCGTAGCTCCTTCTTTGCGCCCATTTGGGCATTGCCTCTTTCAGTGCGATTTGCGCGTCGCGATAAATCTTTGCTCCGCCCTGGTCGCCTAACTCGGTTGCGGCGATCTCCTCTTGCCGCCAGTATGCAAGCCGCCGTGCCCAATAGGTCGCGTCAGCGTCGACCATGTCACTGGGGCGTGATAATTTTCGCGCCAACAAGTCTGCCGGCATCGGCGCGAACCCGCGGCGTCATGTTTGCTTCGAGTCGCGCATTGATTGCGACGTTGCGGTCGCTCGTTGGAAAAGTTTTCTTGCGCCGGCCGCCGTCATGGCCAACACTGGCAACGCCCTGGTGTGCCGTGACCGGCTTGCGTCCGCCATTGACGTTCTGCCGCGGTCGGCTGTGTTGTGTGCTCATTTCAGTTTCTCCAATTCTGCCTTGGCCTCAAACTCTGATAGAAGTTTGCCGCGCATTGCGAAGCCGGTTTTTGGGTCGACGAGAAAATCCATTTTGTGGACGGCTCCGCACTTGCAACATTCCATGAGGTAACCGGTCATTTTCGGCCGGACCCATTCGCCGGGGCTTACGTCTTTAGTGGGCATGGCCATTTGCTCCCCATGGCTGCTTGGGCAAACTGTTTTCCTCTGCGGCGTGCTCCGCCAATCGCTGGTCAACGATTGCTTGCGCGGCCTTGATGCATTCGTTGCAGATCGCGACGCGCGGTCCGGCAACGAGCATGAAAACCTGATCTTGGCTTTTGGCGCAGAACGAGCAGAACACCATGATCACTTGCCTCCGCTTTTCAGAGCTTCGGCAAGTACGGCTTTGCCGAGCGCTTGCAACGTGGTGTCATTGTTGTTAGCCGGCCATTTGCTTCGCTCGGTCATGCCGAACCCAATCTTGGCCGGTTTCAGTTCTTTGCCCTTCGTGATCTCGTTCGGGTCAATCGGATTGACGCCCGGCACGGCGGTCGACGTTGGATGGCCTAGGCCGCCGCGGTAGGCGCCGAACGCCTGGGCGCCGGTCATTCCACTATGCAGCGGTACGCCATGCACGGCTTTCGCCTTGCCGTCGCGGGCAAGGTTCGGCTTGCCGCCATGCGCGTCGGGTCCGCTTTGCAGCGCGGCCGCGCTATGCGAGCTATGATGCACGGCCAAGCCCGGCTCGCCCGGCTCGGCAAGGAAGCCATCTTTCGGGCCGCCGTCGTGATCTGGGCCAAGCGTAGACTCGCCCTTGCGGCGTGTCGGCGTGGTCAATTGATCTTTCGAATACTTGTCCGGGTTTGCCATAGCGTTTGCTCCTTATGCGGCCGGCCGTGTGGCTCCGATGTAGCTTCCTGCGGCCTTCGCGATCTGTGCGGCTTTCTCCAGGCCGCTCGCGCGAACGAGTTGCGCTTGCCGCGTCACGTTCCAGCCGGCGGCCGACCAGGGGTTATCGGCTTTCTCTTTTTGCTCGGCAGTAATGGCCGGCTTGCCGGGCGTGCTTCCGTTTTGAATGCGCCACTTGTCATACTCGGTCGCGCCAAGCTCGCGCATGAGCAAACCGTGTGCAGTCAATTCGCCTTTGAGCGCGCGTGCTTCCAGATCGGCGCGCGCTACGACTTTCAGATCGGCAGGGACCGTTTGCCAATGCAGACGCTTCGCAATTTCGTCCGCTAATCCCTCATCCAAACTTTTGCCGTTCAGCAAAACGCAATTCAGTTTCGAGTCGACGATGCACTTGTTGGCGAGAATTTGGACAACGTCGCTCGTTGCTGACGCGGCCAACTTGCCCGCCTTCACGGCGCGATCTGCCGCGCGGGCGAGCAATTCAGGGCGACCGAATGCCGGATCATTTTGGTCAATTGCCATGTTCCACCTTTTTCCAAGTGTTTTTGATCCAGGCGACCGCGTCGGAAATCAGGACGCGTTTCGCGGTACCTTGCCGATAACAATCAAGCTCGCCGGCACGGATGGCGGCCAGCACTATGGACTTGTCCCGTTGAATGGCGCGCGCCAACGCAGTCGGCGACAACGCAATCGGAAACAAATTCTTAGCTGGAGTAAATCGCGCCATGGGTCCGGCTCCGCGTAAGCGGGTTTCAGATTGCCGGAACGGGTGGGAAACGTGGCGGCTAGTGTGCGTCTAACTTATTCGGGGAACGTAAAGCACGCAACCGGGTATACTTTCACGTCGCTGATCGAGATTTTGTTTAAACTAAACAACTCATGTATCAAACAAAAAGCTCGGCAACGCGCCGGGCTTTGTCGTATCCCTCCCTTCAGAAAGCCGTCATCGCTCCTTCAATCGACGTGTGATTTTCCGAACGATACGCGATGTCTTATCCCTCGTCGCGGCCATAGTAGCCATTCGCGCCACGTCCGCCGACTATGGGGTAACACAATGAAACGGCTCAATGTCCGCTTTCCTCCGAAAACGGCCGAGGTGCTGGATTGGCACGAAATGACGCTAAGGGTCGATTCTGTTGAAGAAGTCGGTGAGTAATTTGAGATTAATCGGCGCGGCCGTTCGAAGGGCCTGGATTTCGAGCCGCTGATCGTCTCAGGCTGGTCGAGGGCTTGGCATCGGTATCAGCTTCGCCAGCTTTCGGAGGTTTTGGGCGGTTGCTGCGAGAAGGAACTCATCGCGCGCACCATTTG
This sequence comes from uncultured Alphaproteobacteria bacterium, assembly GCA_963791955.1. Lineage (GTDB taxonomy): Bacteria > Pseudomonadota > Alphaproteobacteria > Rhizobiales > Xanthobacteraceae > BOG-931. The sequence goes on along the minus strand of CAWBUO010000004.1, from coordinate 42,879 downwards.
GTCCTCTTAGTCTGAGGCGATCAAGCCTGAGAATGCGCTTGAGATGGGCGAACAGCATTTCAACTTTCTTGCGCAATCGCCGCGCGATGCGGCCTTGCCACGAGCCTGCGATCTGGCGTGCCATGTCACGGGCGCCTTCATAGATCGATCGCGGCACGTACCGGGCCGGCTCCTTTGGACAGCATCGCGGCTTTAGGTGGCAGGCTTCGCAGTCATACTTGCTGGCGCGGTAGCGTAACGTCGCTCCTTCATTCACCCGTGAGCCGGTCGTCGTTAGCATCTTGCCGGCGGGGCAAGAATAAACGTCGCCGACATGGTCGTAGGTGAAGTCGTCACGTGAGAAGGTGCCGTCCTGACGGGTCGACTTATCGAACACCGTCACATGTGGTTCGATGCCATGCTCGTAGACGAGCCATCCGAGCATCTCGGCTGAGCCGTAGGCGCTGTCCCCCAGAAGTCGTGCGGGATAAAGATCGAAGCGCTCGAGCGAGCGTTCGATCATGCGTTTTGCCGCCAGGACCTCGGCCTGCCGGATCGCGGTTGTGGCTTCGACGTCAACGATGATCGCGTTGTCGACATCGATCAGATAGTTGGTGGAATAGGCGAAGAAGGCTTGCCCGCCGTGGGCTCCGGTCCATCGCGCTGCCGGATCAGCCGGTGAGACGAACTTGGGCACGACATCGGTCGCGGCGCCGAAGGCCGCATCGTCGAGCACAGCCATATATTCTATGACCGCTCGGCCGGTCGCTTCTGGGGGCAGCCCCTTCTCACCCTCGATCCCTTTCTGCCGATTGGCATCCGCCTTGATCAGACTGGCATCGATCGCAAAAGCTTCCCCGCCGACCAATCCCTCGCGGATGCAGCGCTGCAGAACCGTCTCGAACAGGCGCCTAAGCAGATCGCTCGCGCGGAAACGGCCATGCCGGTTCTTCGAGAAGGTGGAATGATCAGGGACATCACCGTCGAGCCCGAGCCGGCAGAACCACCGGTACGCCAGATTGAGGTGGACCTCTTCGCAGAGACGCCGCTCGGAGCGGATGCCAAAGCAATAACCGATGATCAACATCCTGATCATCAGCTCGGGAGCGATCGATGGGCGACCCATCGAGCTATAGAACGGCGCGAGTTCGCGGCGCAGTTCCGATAGCTCGACAAAGCGGTCGATCGACCTCAGCAAATGATCCGCCGGCACATGTGCATCGAGCGAGAAGTTGTAGAACAGCACACCCTGTTCGATTTGCCGTGGTCCCATCATCGACTCAGTTCCTGCTTCTCAACAGGACTGAATCAGCCAGCTCTCACCGTTTCAACTAGCAAGTTTTTCAACAAAATCGGCCAATAACAGACCTCCGCTCGCTTGAAATTCGCGTATAATGCGTCAACTCGTCTCAATTCGCCGGGCACAATCCCCGGCACCCTAAATTCTCCCCCACGTTCAGATCATTCTCACGCCGGAGAGCGCACACAGTGATTAAGATTGACAGAGTCAGCATCGCCGTAGTTCTAGCCGCGTGTGGACTGCTCGGCTTGGCGTGCAGCCCGGCTGCGGCCGACGTTCGCATTGAAGGGCAAGTTCAAGCGGGTGGCGCTCCCCTCGCAAATTCCACAGTCACTCTATGGGCTGCGAGTGCGGGTGAACCCAGGCAACTGGCCCAGGTGAAGTCCGGCAGTGACGGCCGCTTCCAGCTTCTCAGCCAAGAAACTCCCGGCACGGATGTCAGTCTGTATCTTGTTGCCAAAGGCGGCCAAGCGAAAGGAAATGGTGACAACCCAGCCATCGCTCTCCTGGCGGTGCTGGGCAACGCACCTCCAGCTACTGTTGTCGTCAACGAGATGACCACCGTCGCTTCTGTCTGGACGCAAAATCAATTCATCGACGGCACCGCGATCAAAGGCTCCCCGCTCGCGTTGCGCATCGCGGCGGGTAATGTACCGAACTTTGTTGATCTAACAACGGGCAGTTACGGCACGACCATAGCGGACGGCGTCAACAGCACCCAGACGCCAACGCTCGCCAACTTCGCCACGCTTGCCAATGTCCTCGCCGGTTGCGCGACGCTGGTAACAGCGGATGCTTGCGACAAGCTCTTCATTGCGGCCACGCCTCCGGCGGGGAGCGCTCCGACGGACACATTGTCGGCGGCTGAGGCCATAGCCCGCTTCCCCGCTTACCAACCCGAAAAAGTATTTGCATTGTTGGAGAGCTTCTATCCAATCCCACAGGGCAAGGCCCCGCTGCGGCCGACGCCCTTCAAGCCATATCTGAGTTTTGCTCCGAGTGCCTGGGTTCTGCCGCTCAAGTTCACGGGCGGAGGTTTGAACGCTGGTGGCAAGCTGATGTTTGACAGCCGGGGCAATGCCTGGGTTGTTGATAACTTTGGGGTAGGTGCACAGAACCAGGACTATTTCTGGAGGGGCAACCTCTCGAAGTTTGCCCCAACGGCAAGCCGCTCTCGCCCGCTGTCAGCGGCTTCACTGGTGGCGGCATGCTAGGCCCCGGTTTCGGACTGGCCATCGATGCACGCGATAACGCGTGGGTGACAAGCTTCGCGGGCAACAACACCATCTCACTCTTTGACAACAGCGGTAAGCCGCTCTCGCCACCCGACGGTTGGAACTTCGACGGCAAGCTTAGCAAGATGCAGGGCATCATCGTCACGCCGAGCGGCGACGTCTGGGCGGCCGACACGCTGAAGTCTCAGTTGGTCCATTTCCCCAATGGCGATCCCTCCAAGGGTGAGCTTCTGTGCCAGAACCCCAGTGGCGATCCCCTGAAAAATCCCTGCAAGCTCGTGCTACCGTTCGCGCTCGCCGTCGACCAGCAGAACAACATATGGGTCACCAACATCCTCGCCGACCACGTCACACGCTTCCCCGGTGGCGACACCACCAAACCCGAGACTTTCAAGACCGGCTTCTCCGGCAGCGGCCTCGCCGTCGACAGCCTCGGCAACATTTGGATCACCAACAAGTTCGGCAATTCCGAGCGCGGCCGCCTAAAAATTCTCGAGATGGCGGCTGCGGCGAAGGTCAATTACAACGGCGACCCCGACTCAGCGGCAAGGCTCACCACAGTGCTGGTCAACGCTATGGTCGAACAGAAGCCCGGCCCTGAGGGCGGCAGCTTGACGGTTCTGCACCCCGACGGTACCGAGGCGAAATTCTCGCCAATCTATGGGAAGGGCATCTATGGTCCTTGGGCGGTTTCGGTCGACGGGAACGACAACATCTGGGTTTCCAACTTCACCAGCGCGGAGGCCGGGATCGTCGAGTTGTGCGGCTCTCGAACTGAGAATTGCCCGCCCGGCATGAAAACCGGCGATGCAATTTCTCCACCCGGCGGCTATGTCGGCGGCGGCCTCCAGTTGCAGGTTGACGTCGGCATCGGTCCGGCCGGTGACGTTTGGGTGACCAACAACTGGCAAGACCACGCTGCTTGCTACGGCAAGCCCAATGAAGTCGTTTCTACCCTCTGTGCTGGGCAGGGAGTGGTGGTCTTTTTCGGTATGGCCAAGCCCGTTCGCACCCCGCAGATCGGGCCGCCGAGACAACCGTAGTTCACTGAACAAAGTGCAAAGCAAAGCCCCGGCATCGCCCGGGGCTTTTATTTATTAGTCGCGCAGCCGGTGTCGCAGTTGGGTCATTCGCGACCGACTTTGCCGGTTTCACTACTCGGTCAACTTCCTCTTTGCCCCAAAAGCGGACCTGTCGCAGACGCCGCGCGCGACGGCGAAGAACTGTCACTAATAACTGCCGCTAATGTATCTAAATGACCGGCTAAGTAATTGATTTTATTAGATGGCGGTCCCGGCAAGACTCGAACTTGCGACCTTCGGTTTAGGAAACCGCTGCTCTATCCGGCTGAGCTACGGGACCGTGTTTTCTTTCAACTGGTTAGACGAAGAGGCCCTTTCTCGTCGGCTAAATTCCCACCCAATTCCCACCGGGCATCCCGGCACGGCCTCTTTTAGTCCCTAGCGAAGCCACGCGTCCACTCGGAGTGCCGCGTCCGTCTGCATATTCGGGATATAGGCCGCGTAGACAGCGAGTGTGGTGTTCACGTTTGCATGTCCAGCCCGCTCGCTGACGACTTTGACGTGCACACCTTCCATGAGAAGGTGACTAATGTGGGTATGTCGTAGACCGTGAAACGTGATCATAGTTACGTTGGCAGAGGCGACAAGCCGACGAAATGTTTTGGTGAGCGTATCGGCATCCATTGGCTGACCGTCGGCGCGGGTAAACACAAGCGCACGAGGATCGCGCCCAAGTCCGAGTTTCAACCGGTCTTCGAGTTGGGCCTTATAGTGCTCCCGCAAGGCTTCGACTGTGATAGCCGGCAACGTTATCGTCCGTCGACTTGTTTTGGTTTTCGGTGATTTAAATTCGAACCTGCCCTTGATGCGTTCAAGCGACTGATTAACCGTCATCGACCCGGCCTTTAGGTCGATATCCGACCAACGCAGCGCCAAAAGTTCTCCGCGTCGCACGCCGGTTGTCACGGCGACAAGGATGGGGACATAAAGGCCAACTCCTTTCGCTGCCTTGATCAGGGTCGCAATCTCATTCTTGTCGAGTATCTTGATCTCGCGTGATGGTGGACGTGGCGGCTTTACCTGCCGGGCTGGGTTTTTGAACAAAACGCCAAGCCGCACGGCATGGCTGAGGGCCTGCGAAAGCACGCGGTGAACATGTAGCGCAGTTTGTGATGATAATCCGCGCTTCTCTTGGATCGGTGCTTGTTCGCCTTCTTTGATCTTTTTCTTAGCCCGCGCCTTTACCCATCCCTCTCGCTGCAGCTCGGCTTCGAACGCTTCAATATGCACCGCCGTCAGTTTGCGCACGGGTACATGGCCGAGCCTAGGAATGATGTTTTTCTCGACAATCCCACGATACCGTGCGGCCGTGCGGGCAGCGACACGACGATCAATGTCGGCTTCGAGCCAATGATGAAGATACTGCGCCACCGTCATTTTGGTGGGCTCGATGTAACTGCCTTCATTGCGTTGGCCAAGAAGACGGGTCAGTTCCTCCTGCGCTTTGCGCTTCGTACCGCGGAAGGTCACGTACTTGGTGATCCGCCGCCCCGACAAGGGATCGCGGCCTAAGTCGAATTTGATTTCCCAAGAACCGTCGCCCTGCGGTCGGATGTGGCCCTGTGCCATGATGGCTATCCTTTCTGCCCAACGATTGCTTTGGACATAAGCCAAAACCTCAGTAGCGCCTGACTAATATCCTGCGGCGAACGTTTTTCATTTTCGCCATTTTTACCGAATATGGTCTCGCCCAATCCGGTGGGCTTAGGTTTTGCGAGGACCGGATCACCCATCGGCTGGAAGTGCCTAAACAGCATGTCCACGGTTTCCTTCAGTACTTGGAAGGCGAATGGGTCCTCAGACCAACTGCCGTAGTAATTAGTGGTTTGCCCGGCGAAGAAAGTGACCGCTGCGAGCAGGTCCCGCGTCTTGGGATCGCTCGGCGCCTCCGCCTCCGCATCAAAAGATGCCTCCAGCCGGCGACGGATTTCTTCACCCATTCCACGCTCGCCGCCGGCTTTTTTTAGTCGTTCATGGAGCCTTCGCGGGAGCCGTACGGCGGACTGGATCATATCCTCTTCGACTTTTTGTCTTTTCATATCAGGGCCTTATCTTCGACACCAAAGAACCACGTTTTGGGGTTGTTTTTTACACCATTTTGGGATATATGATAACCCATCACGGGGTTCTTGTCGAGACCCCATTTAGTAACGGTGAGTGTGATGCGCAACGAACTTGAGACCACCCTGCCGCAGCGTCGAGTTGTGACGCTCAATGAAGCCGCCGTAATACTGCGAATTTCGCGGGGGTCCGCATATGAGGCCGCAAAACGCAGGGAAATCCCAACCATCCGCATTGGTCGCCGGTTGCTTGTGCCCGTCGCAGCACTAGAGCGAATGCTCGCCGGCAATACCGCTGCGTGAAGGGAAAGAACAGTGTGGCAGCCATCCGTGAGCTTGCCGCCGCAAGTTTGGCGAGTTGGCCGATCGGCTCACGAGTATCACGGACGCGGTGACAACTGCACGAGTGAACTGTCGAGAGCATGCGAACGCAGGAGAGTTCCATGAGCGCGACCGGTGCCACTGGTCAGGCACAAGCTGAGGGCAAAAATTACCGTGCGGTAACGGCCAAGCTTATGGACCAGCAAAAAACGCAAACCGAGTTGGAAATGGAGGCAAGCCAGCGGCAGGACGAACGTCGCGCTGCTCCGCTCGGCGTGCCACCGACGAAGACCAACGACGCGGTGCCCCTTACTCCGTTTTCGGGCGATAAGGCTGAGACTGGTATTGTCGCCGCGGGATTGGCGAAGCGGGCGCCGGCCGAAGGCATCAAGCGCGAGGTGCCGACTGAACGCTCGTCGGCGCCCGAGGTCGTTCCCGAGGTCGCCGCGCCGGTTACCGCCACGGTAAAAACCCCCGCCAACGCTGGCAGCGTCGCTGGGCCGACAAAAAACGAAGTGGAATTCCTGAGGCGCGTTTTGCCGTGGCCTCGAGACGGTGAGCCCGGGTTTATAAATCTACATTGGCGTATCCCTGCTCCGAGTGACCCCAGCAAGCTGATTTGGATAGGCAAACCTACAAAGACCATCGAAGAATTTTTGTCATTGTTAGCTTGGGTACTGAGCCGTCCAACAACAAAAGATGTTTATTTCTGCCTTTCCCTCCAAGCGCAGGCAAAAAAGACCAGCCGCGGCACCCTCGCGGCAACACGTCATCAGAAAGATGCGCTCGCGCTCAAAGCAATTTGCCTCGACATCGACGTTAAGCCTCCGCCGGCAGGGTATGCGACGCTAGAAGAAGCCCTCGACGCTCTTGCAGCATTTGTAAAAGCGGCAGGGTTACCTCCGCCCAGCGCGTTGGTTGGCTCTGGCGGCGGCCTGCACGTCTACTGGATTTCGGACAAGCCGCTGACGCCCAATGAATGGAGGCCCTATGCGGAGGGATTGAAAGCGGCGGCGATCAACTTCGGGCTCCGCTGCGATACTCAATGTACGGTCAACGCCGCGCAGCTGCTTCGAGTGCCAGGGACATTCAATCATAAAACCGCACCGTTGCGGCCAGTGAAGCTGTTGGAATTAGTCAAGGGGAAGCGTGATGTTTGATTTTGCCAGCGACCTTGCCAACCTTGCTGTTCCGGTCGCACCGAAGAAAAGCAACGACGCGGCCAACGTTATTCTGTTTGACCCGAGACTGTTCCCGAAGCGCCCCATACCACCGGAGGGCATCGAGAGTTTGGCCGAAGGCATCACCCGTGAGGAGATGCCTCCACTCGATTGGGCGCCGCTAGTCAAGACAGGCGGCTGCGCTTTCATCCGCGAGGCACTTAGGATCGGTGGCAAAGACTATTCACAGCCAATGTGGAACTTGACCACGCTCGCAGCGACCTTTTTGGCAGACGGAGAGAAGCTGGCGCACAGAATGGGCAATCAACATCCCACCTACACGCCCGAGGAAACGAAGGCTATGTGGGAACGCAAACTGCGTGAACGTCAGAACAATGAGGGTCTGGGCTGGCCAAGCTGTAATGCAATTCAGGCTGCCGGATGCACCTCCTGCGCGGCGTGCCCGCATCTGGCGAAAGGAAAGTCGCCGCTCAATCTGGCTATCCCGGTGGCACCTACCGCTGGTCCGATCCAAGCGAATAACCGCAATTTACCGGACCCGCTCGACTTCCATCAGGTGCCGGAAGAGGAGGCTATCGCGCGGGTGAATGCGGCAGGTTACTTCGTGCTTACCCTTAATGGCGACATTTACAAGATGGAAGCTAGCGGCGCGGTCAACGTGCAGAAGCGCGAGGGCTTCACCAACCTTTTTGCTTGCCGGCGGGCCAGCCTGGATAACGGTGAACTAATCTCAGCCGGGACAGCCTGGAAAAACTCATCCGACCGACGAGAATACGACCGCATCGGCTATTGGCCAGGAAATCACGGCCGCCCGTCAAAATCTTATAATCTGTGGCGGGAGTGGGGGATTGAGCCAAAACAGGGCGACTGGTCAATCATACGCGACCATATCTTATTGATCGCGAACGGCGATAAAGACAAGGCGAACTATATCCTCGATTGGTCCGCGCACATGGTGCAGAGACCCTGGGAAAAGCCAAACGTTGCATTGGTCTTAAGAGGTCGAAAGGGCACGGGTAAGACTCTCCTGACTCAAATACTGGCTCGCGTTGTTGGCAGGTCCAACACGCTCATCACCGCGAACGGTAAGAAGCTGTTCGAGAAGTTCAACTGGCACCTTGCGGATAAGTTGCTCGTTGGCGCGGAGGAAGCATTCTTCGTCGGCAACCGCGAACTGAACGATCAACTGAAGCACCTGTTGACCGGGGACGAGATAGAAGTCGAGCAAAAGTACGGTCAACGCATCAGCATGAAGTCGATGCACCGGGTGATAATGACTTCCAACCACGATCAAGTGGTTGCGGCGTCGGCCGACGAGCGGCGGTTCTTCGTGTGCGACGTATCGGACAAGCGGAGGGGCGACGATTCGTACTTTGCTCCGCTTGTTCGGATGATTAAGGGCGACGATAACGCGACGCTTGCCGCCTTCATGTATGAACTCCAGACGCGTGACATAACGAACTGGAAGCCCGAACAGGCTGCTCGCAAAGCCGCAAGCAGTGATCTCGCGCGGCAGAAACTATTAAGTCTTGAACCGCCCTTGCAATGGTTGCTTGAGGAGGAAACCGCGGCTCGTGGCCTCGCCCGGAGAGAGGCAAAGAGAAAATATGCTGGACGGCTATCGGCATTGGGCCAGGAGCGCTCAAGTCCGCGGAGCGACCGACTTCACTAGTGCGGAAATGTTCTGGGCTAGCATAAAGCGCCTCCTGAATAACGAAATCTTCCCTAGCCGAAGGTTGTTTCGATCATCGGGGGGTAACCGCTTCATCCTTCTGCCGCCGAGGCAGGAATTAGTGGACGGGTTCAATCGACTGCTTGGCGCCAAGGTGGTTGACGTTGATTAAAGAGCTTGGCGAGCATGTTGAGGCTGGTCACACAGGCACCTGCCTCCGGCCTAACCACCGGTTTTCGCTATTGAAGTGCACGGAGAGCAGGAAGGACCGGGATCGAGCAATGGTTATATCGTGCGTTTCGAATTGGCCCGGCAACAGCGCGGGCGTGGCGTTTTTTTATTAGATGTGTCTGCATAGAGCCTTCTTTGCTTATACCTGCTCCACCTGCTCTACTTGCTCTTACTGATCCAAACCAATGATTTGGCAAGTACAGGTAGTGGTGCAGGTCGGGCAGGTTCATGTGTGCTGCCAGCATCAGGCAGCTCACTTTGCCGCTGGACTATCCGCCACCCAACGAAGGCGACTGTGTGCATGCGCTCTTGTTACCGTGCGGTAACTGCAGCCGCGCAGCCGCGACACCACGCATCCTTGCTATGGCAAAACGCCGCTGAAACACAATTTTGTCCCCAAATGCCGCGGATTGAGGTATCCCGATCAAATAATTGAATCTGAACAATGCTGTGACGGATCGACAGCAGAAAACAGAAAAAGTGGGTCGCCTTTTGGGAGGTGGCGCGGTTTCAACAAACCCCTCGCGCAAGCGCGCCGCAATCCGCCCGAAAAACCGGTTGCTGAATGAAGCACTTTACCTTTGCATAAGTAATCGACCCTACGTTGCCAGAGACGGCAGCGGCCCCCTTCCGCTTGCCGGGAGCTAGATGACGGCGCAATGCGCCGCAATAGGGGGTTGAGATGAATAAGATCAGTGTGGCCGATTACGGGATTGAACGTCTCGTAGACGAACTGTTTGGCACCGCCCGGTACGGAGAGAATTGTCGGAACCCAGTTACGGGCGCCGGTTACATCCACGGTGTCGATCCGATCACACGACAGAAGGAGTCGGCGCGGCGTGCGCTGTTCGCCCGCGAGTGGTTCGCCATTAATGGTCCGGCAGATGCCCAGCCGCTTCCTCTCTGGTGCGACGAGGGCAAACGCCTGAAGCGAGGGTGTGCGCTATTGCGATACATCGTTCGTTTGTACGCGCGGTCGCTGGATGGTCGAAATTACGACGTGAAAGAGCATCCAACTTTCGCCGACTACGTTAGCGGCGTGCTGTGGGAAGCAGAACGTGTTGACGGTGACATTGGCAAGCTTCCGGATTGTCCCGACGAGCTTCCAGCACTGAAGAAGCGCTTCCCGCCGAGAGAGCTCGCAGGTATGGGACCCGGCTTCGGGTGGCTGCCGCCAAAACTGTATGCCAAAACGATGCCAAGCTACCGGCGCAGTATGGCTCGCGCTCGCGCTGCCACGTCGATCAATACCTCGACAACGCACCTCACTGAGGAAAGTGTGCCCATTCCGGAGTCCGTGCGCCGTGCCGCGGCTCTTGCCGAAGGTTATTACCGGCAATCAGAGCCAAGAACGCAACCCGAGAACTAACGAATGCTGTCGTTTCTGGAAACACTGAGACAAGCGAAAGCCGAAGTCGCCGCCCGAAACGGCGATCCCTGGCGGCCGCCATTGGAACGTGTGCGCGGCAGGGTAGGTGACGATGGAATTGAGCGTATTACTACGCAGCTGCTGTTCGATATCCTTGAGGTTCCCCAGCGTACTCGTGGAGCCGGCGCATGCCGGCGCCTGGCCAAGCTGATGGCTGAGCTCGGGTGGATGGCTGTGCGGGTACGAGGGTTAACGCGGGGCGGCTATCTGGAACAGGTTAGGGGTTACTGCCGCGGCGCGAGCAAGGGCCAACCTAGGTAAATTGGCTGCCGGTAAAGGTGGCGCATCACCTTTAGATCGTCCCCGAGAAGGTTAAAAGGTAGCGTTACTTTCACTGTCAGTAACGGCTCTCGACCCCCTGGAAGTGGTCCAAGATTCTCACCTTTACACCAGGCCGGATTCGCGGCGTCGAGCACGGTGCCGCAACGATTCTTTACGCCGATAGATCATTTTTCCTCTCTCCTCTATTTTTATCTCTCTCTATTCAGACATAAGGGCTCGACGCGGCAAAGGTGTAGCCGCGTGCAACGTCGCGGCATCTAGCTGGAGGCGTGCCATGTTTCGTCCTAAAGAATATTCGGAAGCGGAGCGCAGGTTGGCAGGTTTGGCCCGCAAAATCGCGATAAATCGAGACGTGTTGTATCACGGAACCAGGTACGCCCACTCAATCCTGCGCATGGGCGTCCTATTCAAGGCCGGATACACAATGGTGTCGTTTACACGCTCCCCAGAGGAGGCTGCATACTGGGCATTGTTGGACCGGGACAACGATGAGGGACGCGGAGCGATCTTTATCTTCGATCGACGCTCGCTTCACTGCCGCTACAAGATCGAGCCATACCACGACGGGTGTCGGAATGACGATACGACTTGCCGCGATGAAGCCGAGGAAGCAATACGGGATAACGTGATTGACATCGGCAAATACCTTATTGGGTTTGTGTCAGACAAGACGACCCGGTGTTCGAACAAGCTCAAAAAGTTAAATCGTGAATACAGGGTGGAGATGGAGGCCCGATTGCGCCAGCTGGCAATAACGGACGAGCTGCCGAAGCCCATTCCTGCGAGTGCCTGCCCAGCTCGATTCCCAGCGGAGAGCGGTCGCCGAATGGTGAAAAGCCAGAAATCTGCTGCCCGCTTGGGTCTTTGGTTTAGCAGGATGAAGCTTTAAGCGTCGCTCACACGCGGTGGGTATCTTGAGCAAGTGCGTGGGTACTGCCGCGAACCCTTTCACCGTGCCTGATCAACAAGTCGCGACTGCAACCGCCCGATGAAGCTTCCTGCCGCCAGTTCATCCCCGCGCGTGCGGGGAACGGCGTCAGCAGTCGCGTGCATTGTGGATCGCCGTCGCCGGTTCATCCCCGCGCGTGCGGGGAACGCGCTGGCACGGCCAGCGTCCGGCCGCCGGTCAGCGGTTCATCCCCGCGCGTGCGGGGAACGCGTCACGAGCTGCGCGTCAGCGTCGCCACGCTGCCGGTTCATCCCCGCGCGTGCGGGGAACGCGCTGGCAGTCGTGCGCCAGCTGCGTCGAGCGGCCGGTTCATCCCCGCGCGTGCGGGGAACGCGACCGCTGCCGGATCACGTCGAGCTCCTGACGTCGGTTCATCCCCGCGCGTGCGGGGAACGCGTGCACGCAGCGCCGTCATCGACGGCGCTGACGCGGTTCATCCCCGCGCGTGCGGGGAACGCGGCCATCGCGCCGCGCGTGCGATCGCTGTGCAGCGGTTCATCCCCGCGCGTGCGGGGAACGCGTCGATCGTCGTCGCCAGCGACGTCGGCGATCGTCGGTTCATCCCCGCGCGTGCGGGGAACGCGTCAGCGCTCGGACGCGCTGGCCAGCGTGAGCCGGTTCATCCCCGCGCGTGCGGGGAACGCGCAGTCGACGCCGTCGCGATCGCGCTGCCTCGGTGCGGTTCATCCCCGCGCGTGCGGGGAACGCGTCATGCAGTCGCGTCGCACGTCGTCGGCACGTCGGTTCATCCCCGCGCGTGCGGGGAACGCGCGCGATCAGCGACTGTCGACCAGATCGTGCAGCGGTTCATCCCCGCGCGTGCGGGGAACGCGCCAGCATCCGCGCCGAGCGATCGTCGCGTCAGCGGTTCATCCCCGCGCGTGCGGGGAACGCGCGGCCGAGCGTCGCTCGCGATGCTCGATGACCGGTTCATCCCCGCGCGTGCGGGGAACGCGTCGGCGATCGGCCGTGCGTCGAGCGTCGGCAGTCGGTTCATCCCCGCGCGTGCGGGGAACGCGCCAGGCTCGCGCCGAGCGCGCATCGCATGCAGCCGGTTCATCCCCGCGCGTGCGGGGAACGCGTGCGCCATGGCCGTCGCCTGCGTCGAGCTCGCGCGGTTCATCCCCGCGCGTGCGGGGAACGGCATCGCTCGGCCTGTACGCAGTCGACGTCGATAGCGGTTCATCCCCGCGCGTGCGGGGAACGCGCGTCGAGCGCCGAGCGTCTGCGATCCGTGGCGCGGTTCATCCCCGCGCGTGCGGGGAACGCGATGCCGGCTCATCGCCGATCGCGAGCGTCCGACGGTTCATCCCCGCGCGTGCGGGGAACGCCGCGGACGACTCGCGCGCATCGGCATCGTCAGCGGTTCATCCCCGCGCGTGCGGGGAACGCTCTTCATCTAAGCGTCTGCGCCAAAGAAGAATTCACAATGTCAAACAGCGCACCGACGTTCCACTTTAGTTCCGTTTTGGAACGTGCGTGATCATCACGAGGATATTGGCTTGAAACTCACGAGGCGAAAACCATCAAAATTGACCGGAATGCGTCGATTGACTCCGCAGGTGTCAAACTCGAAGCCCGCGTCGTTGGGCGCCGCCCAGGCGATGACGGCATTACCCTCGCCAATTGCGCCGCGCACCTGCTCCCAGATCATTTCGCGCGTGCGCTTCGAATAAGTGCCGACGTAGACGCCCGCCCTAATCTCGAGAAGCCAAACGGCGAGCCTCCCGCGCAGGCGTGGCGGCGCATTCTCAGCCACGATGACCAGCATCACCTATCGGCTCCGGGTCGGGGAAGGCCGGGCCCTGCGCCTCCGGGGGCGTTTCGGGCCACGCAACCTCACCGGCTGCGAGGACCTCCTCGATAGCGGGGATCAAGCGCTCTAAAAGAGCCGTCTTTCGAAAGACGTCCCGGCACGCGCGACGGACTGCGCCGACAGGGTCCTCCGTTAGCCGCCCGCGAACCGCTTGGCCAGCGATCCGAAAGGCCTCGGGCACCACGGTCTCGAACTTGAACATGTCCGCAACGTCGTAGACGAATGAAAGCGGCTTGCCAGTGTGCAAAAAGCCAATTGCGGGCGCGTACCCAGCAGCAAGCACGGCGGTTTCGGCGAGGCCATAGAGGCAAGAGGTTCCAGCGCTCAAGCAGCGGTTGGGAATATCGCCAGTGCCGAAATCGCGTGGATCATAGTCGCGTCCTTTCCATTCGACGCCATAGCGCTTGGCAATCAGTTCATAGAGTTTACGGACCCGCGCGCCTTCAATGCCGCGCAGTTGATCAACCGAACGACGCTCCGGGGCTACCTCGCCAAAGCGCATCGCATACATCTTGCGAATGATTTTGAGCCGCGCATCCTTATCCAGTGCGAGACGCGCCTGATAAAGAAGGCGGTCGGAGCGGGCCCCCCCAGGCTGGCCCGCCGCATACAGCCTGACGCCCGCCTCGCCAACCCAAACGATGAGCGTCCCGACCCGCGAGGCAAGCGCTACGGCAGCATGACTGATGCGTGCGCCAGGTTCGAGCATCAGACAGGCAAGACCACCAATAGGAATGTGAGTTCGGATGCCATTCTTGTCGACGACGACGAACGCACCATCGAGTACATCGACGTTGCCCTTCTCGATAAAGATTATCGAGGAGCGATCCTTCAGCGGAATGGGCCGCGGTGGTGGCAGGCCGGGCAGCGCCGCTCCGCTCATCGTGGAGGCCGGCGGAGCAGCATCAGCCCGAGCCCAAAAGCTTTACCGCGACCGAAACCACGAGCAACCTTCGCGATGAAGGTGTTGGGCTCACGCACGGTCAGCATTCCGCCGAATTCGATGACGCTTAGTCTGAGGGAGGACCTTCCGTTGCCACGAATCGTCAACGGCTCATAGCCATCGACCGAGACGCTGTCTTCATCGAATTCGAAGCCTGCCGCCATTCCCTGGCGCCGCAACCAGGCGAGACCTTCGATGTCGAATGATATTTTTACGAGCTTCCGTGCGCTGGTCCTTTGGAACTCGCCTTGAGGACCGCCATCACCACGTCGTCGCGCTTGCCGGCGCGGGCGTCGCCACGCGGACGGCCGACGGTCGCATTGGCACGAAGGGAGAAGACGAGCCTGTCTCCTGGTGTGAGAGCCGGTTCAAATCGCTTAGTTTCGACGTTGAAGATTCGATGCCGATCCTCGGGTGCACGAGTAGAGAGTACGTACAAGCGTCTTGTACTATCCTCACGCCAGAGGAAATCTCGCTTGCGGTCTTTGCTTTCGGCGAACAGGGTCCAGACGAGCCGACGAGAAGCCTCACTGCGATGTCGTCCGGCGGCATCAAATAGGATCGGGGCAAGCGTCGCGACGGATGGGTCGGTGCGCAAGCTGACGCGACTGAGAAATAGTTCGGTCATTCGCTTCCTCCGCGAATGACTTCGGAGCGTAAGCCGAACTGCCAGCGTCGCCTGCTTTCGAGTGCATCGCGACGGCGCTCGATGCGCATTATGTTCGCACGATCGTTCGCGCCATCTAGATCGAGTGCCAGAACCGACGGTGGGACATCCAAGTGCAGGTGACGAAGGAAATTCTTCTGTGCCGGTGTCCGCATCGCAATATAGGTCTCGATTGCTAAACGCATATCATCGGTCTCAACTACGCGGGGGTCTAGTGGCACGCCTAACGGGCACGCTTTCCGCCCGAAATAGAGCGTAAAATGCGGACGCTTCAAAGCGTCGGCAAGTTGGTCCAGACCCCAGCGTGGAGTTCCACGAGGCCAAAGAACCACGAGATAGGCGGCGTCCGTCCGGTACTCGCGGACGGAGAGTATTGTGCCGAGATCATCGACCGCCAGTTCTTCCCGTCGCGTGGCAAAACGGCGGTTCTGGCGCTGCGGTGGTGTCTGTGCGGTGTGATAGTCAAAGAGCAGGCGCCCGGAGACGATCTCGCCCAAGCCTAGTCCGTAGCCATCGGCGAGCACCGCATGGGCCGCCTCATCGGATCGATCTAACCCGAGACCAGCCGCAATAAGCCCTACGATCGCCGACTTGCCCGGCCGGTCAAAACCGGCGCGACGTTCGCCGACCGCAACGCTACCCATAGCAGCGAGTGGTGCATGGAGCAGGAAGACCAAGTGGCTGCCCATAAGGTCACCAGGAGGTTGCGAAGGCGATTGCTTCGCCGAGAGTGCCTTTACCGCCAACCATCATAGTGTAGCGGCTATCTGCGCAAGCGCTGTAAGCGTTGTCCATGTCGTGCAGAAAGGCTTCGAGCTTTGTGATCGATGCGGAGACGATGTCGGCGTCGTTGATGGGCTTGGCAAAAGCAGAGCCAAGGGTACGCGGCTGCTGAGAACCCTTTTCCACCAAAAGGTAGCTCGCACGGGCGCGGCTTGCGAAGCTGGCCTGCTTACCGACCGGCGAAACTGTCGATAGAGCTTCGGTCAAAGCGGCGATGGCAGATTTGGCGACACCCTCGTTGCCGGCGAGATTTCGGCGTAGCAGGTCCGTATCAATGCAGACGTAAAGATAAAACAGGCCGGAGCCATATCCCAATTCGCCGACAAAACCTGCACCCGCATCTTCCGCTGGCTTCTTCAAGTCATCCACTGCGGTATAGAAATCGTCCTCGACGGTTATCCGGTGGGTAGTGAATGCGTGGGCGACCTGAACCGCCGCCTCGCGATTAAAGTCTGCATTGTCTGCCAACATGCGGCCGAACATTGCTAAGTCGGCGGCAGTGTCGACCTTTGCCAGAATGGCGTCCGGCTGCGGATCGATCTTTTCTCCCGATAGTGCCTTGTCCGCTAGAGCAAATGCTGTTTTGCGCTCTTCAGGTGAAATGAAAGCAAGCTGGCGAATATAGGAGGGATTGTCGGCCTTTTCATCTTCGAGTTTGCCGAACACTTCGGCGATCTTCCGAGCGGCTGCGAGCGCCGCGTTTTCATTCATCCCTTTTTGGACAAGATGATTGAAAATTTCGAGCCCCAGCCGCTGCGTGCGGCTTGCTAAGTGACCCTCAAGTTTTGTTTTGAACACTTCCGACGTGCGGACGGCGCGCTTCAACGATTGCGACGAAATGCGCAGCCTTTCTGCACCGCCGATGATGGCCGTCTTTGGCCGGCCGGTATCATCACGGTTGAGATTGGCCGGTGGGTAGAACGTGAGAAGATGAAGCTGAACGAAACAGGTCATGGCGATCAGTCCTCGTTTTTGGTGCTGTCGTCCTGTTTCGGTGCCGCAATCCCGGCACCGTAATAGTCGAAAGCCCAACGCATTCGCCGGCGATCAGACCAGTCGAGAAGACTCGCAGCCACGTCGCCGACATCGATATTTTTCCCCCCGCCGAGTGCCACGGCGCGGCGAAACGCAGTCATAAGCTCCCGGTCCTCGGTAGCCGATAGCAAGCGTTTGAAACGAAGCTCGCTCATTAGCGGCCGTTCGCCTTGCCCCAGTATCTCGGCAAATCGGCGCCGGAAACCATTCCCCGCTGGCGCCGCGTCTTCTTTGATGTGAGCGAGAACGGCGGCAACTACTGCAACGCGGGAAAGTCGACGGTCGATATCGACTCGGCCGAATCCGAGCTTCTTGTAAAGATCGAAAACGGCCGGTTCCTCTAACGCTTCAACTGGCGTCGCCGCACGGCGCAATCGCGCGAGCGCCGCGCGGTCCCTGCCCGGGCGCTGCGCCACGTCTTCATTTTTGCCCTGAATCATGGCCCACCAGCGACGGGCGACCTGGTCCCATCGCGGTCGGTGATCGTCTTGATTGACGGTCATGCTGCTTTGCCCTTCCTGGTCTTGATTTCAGGTAAGGGTAGTTGCAGGTCCTTGAAGAACTCTACGCCGCGCTTGTCGTAGCCGAGCAGCATGCGTACGAGAAAGCGTCGGCTCTCGACCACGCGCTTGATTTCGTGCGAAAGCGCATCCTGAACCGGCACCATGTCGTCGAAAATAGCGAGAGCCGCACGTTCTAGAACCGCCCGCCAAGTTTGGCCAACCCGCTTTGCTCCTTCCCCGGAGAATTGCTCCAAAGACCGCATGGATAGGTCATTCAATGTGTGGAAGAAGCTATCGTTGGTATCTGCCCAGAAGCGGTCGCGCACTGTCGTCAGGGACGTCGTATTAGCGCCAACCTCGGCGCCCTGACCGTAGAGCGCCATCTTCACGGCTTGGCCTAGTGCACCCGCCACTACGCTCGCGGCGGCGACGAGGTCCCGGGCTTTTGCCGCGACTACATCGGGATGAACTTCTGGCACCAAAATTTCCGGCGTCTCCGCCTCCAGGAAAGCCAGTGCCTTCATATTGTCCATCGCGTAGCCCGACGCCATCAGGCGGAAGGAGCGCTCGCCTCGCGGCAGGTCATCCTTGCGCACGCTTACGAATAACGAGACACACTTGGCCGGTTCGCGTTGACCCTCCTTGTCGCCGTATAGCATCGCAACCCACTGGCGGTAGCCGATGCGACCGTCCTGACCATGAACCGGATAAAGAAGGGGATCGTTTGCTTTGGCGCGATAATGCGGCGTCAAGGGATGGCGCCCACCCCACGCCTCGTAGTTCGTGCCATGCGGCCGAGTGCGATAGCTACGTACGATCACGTCGTCGATCTCGCCGGTAAGATCACAGGTCAATCGATCAACATTCGGCTCGAAGTTGAGCCGTATGCGGCGTGGCATTCCAAAAAAAGCCTGCCGCCAATCGACATCCTCTGGCGTTGTTGTTCGACCGGCCGCACCGGATAATCGCGTGGGCGCGAGCCAAGGAAAAATGCGCGGAAAATCGACCGGCGCCGGCCGTTCGTCCCCGTTCGGAACGTTCGCCCACAGCCGGTGCCAAAGCGTTGCTGGCGACCTCGGCAGTACTAGTGTCGTGAGCGGCCCGCCGCCCCGGAGCGACGTGCGGTGCCCTGCTCCTCCCGCGGGAGCCATCGTTTGAAGGGTCAGGAGTGCGATCGCCGCCGCGGATCGAGATAAGACTTCGATGCGGCCCGACTTTATCAAGAGTGCCGCGTTCTTCTTCACAGTGGCGACGCCCGGAGCCTCGATTAATAGTGCTTCGACTGCTATGGGCTCGGTCGTAAAATCTTCTTGGTCCTGATACGCGCGCGCTCCACCACCATCGAAAGCGAACACAGATTTAAATGGAGCGAACGAAGCTTCGAGTTCTGTGTGCGACGGCGGTGCCTTCCAACGTGCATCCCAGTCGTTACCAGGTGGGCATGCGACCGTCAAAAGACCAATCAGGAACTCGAGCGTTGCACAGTGGAAATCGGGGCGTGGGAAATCAAGATCGACAATCGGATCATCGCCGATGAGGTCCGTCAGTTCGTCCGGTCGAACGCGATCGCCACGACCCGACGCTCGGATGACCGGCAGCCATGCCGCACTGATAAAATTGAAATCATGCCCATTATCCACGTCATGCCTATCTTGAAACACAGAAACGAAGGATCATTGGCCAATACCGCTTATGCAAGTAATTAAATCGGCTTTCCACCGCCTTTAGTAGCGATCGTTCCAAAAACTCGTCGTCCGCGCCTTAGGATCTCTAAGAAAAAAGTTATTGGAACGAAAGCCCAAGGTTGGAATTATATCTGACTTGAACGGCTTGACCACTTGGATTGCGTCCCTTCCCGCGCCACACGCTGCCCTCTTTCTGCAATGCAATCAGGGGCACCGCACGTTCCCACTCCGGCCAACGCGCTTTGGCAGCCGCGACCGCGCTCGCGATCACGGGGTCGCCGTCTTCATCCGAGATCCGCCCGACCCGAACAGATACCTCGGAAAGAGCCCACGATCGCCATGGCCCATCGGCTTCGGCCCAAGGCTGCACTACACCATCAATGAGCCGCCCCAGGCGAATGCGCATGCTGTCATTGGAGAGGCGTGTTGGTGTGCGGATATCAGAACCCCACGCGCCGGCATCCGCGCTATATCCCGCGTGCGTCCGACCACCTTGCGGACGTAAGAGCAGCACGTTCGTCTGAGCGATCGAAGATGCGGCAGACGTCGCGCCGGCAGCACGCAGTTCGCGGTAAAGCAGCGCCGGCGGTGCCTGCTCGCGAGTCGCCGCATCGTAGACCGACTCAACGAGCGTGCGGATGCCACTAGGCGTCGCAATACCTCCTGCGCGAAACAGCGCGCGGGCACTGCGCCAGAGCAAAGCGTGATCGGGATAGACCTGCGCGCCGCGCCCGAGTACCCGGTTCACCCAATCCTTGTCAGGCGCGTCAACCGGCGTGCCCGACAGGACGATGAGTTCCGGCCCTGCAATCGGCCGTGAGCCCCGCGCGTGCCGCCACAGCCGCCCTGCACGCTGAATTAAAAGATCGATCGGCGCAAGATCGGTTACCATAAGGTCGAAATCCAGGTCGAGGCTCTGCTCAATGACTTGCGTAGCAACGAGCACCCGACTGCGCCGCATCATTACGTCAGCGTCCCGACCGAAGCGGCGCATCACTTCCGCTTCAATGCCCTGTCGATCGCTCATCGCAAAGCGCGCGTGAAACAGTAGCGTATCAAGCCCTGCCTCCTGCAATTTCTGGCAGGCATCGATGGCCTCGTCGACGCTGTTGCGGACAAAAGCAACACAAGCGCCCGTCGCGGCGGCCGCGGTGATGCGCGCTAAGGCGCCGTCTAAATCGTCGACCCTCGTAGCGACGACAAAGCGTGCAAGGCCATCGCGGATCGGCTGCGGTGTTTCCTTCGCTCTGTCTGGTCCGGCGATCGTCACGAGGGGGTAGTCAGTGGCTTGCAATTCGGCAGTGGCATTTTGCTGTGCAACGCCCTTGCCAAAGGCCCCCACAAGCTTGCGGCGTAAAGCCAACGGGAGGGTTGCGGATAAAATGATCGAAGAGCCGCCAAGCGCGGCTTGAAACTCCAATAGCGTTTCCAGTTCACGCGTCATGTAGGCGTCGTACGCATGCGCCTCATCGACAATCAGGACTCGGTCTGCCAAACCCCACAGACGCAGCGATTGGTGTTTCACCGGTAGGATTGCGAGCAGCGCTTGGTCGATCGTGCCGGCGCCCACATCTGCCAGAAACGCCTTGCGCCGATCGTCGGCGATCCAATCGGCGCATTCGGCGGAAGATGGGCGCTCCACGTCAGCAGTCGTCCCGTTGCGCGCGTCCGCTTGTCCCGCATGATCGACCACGCTGTCTTGAAAACCCTTATGCAGTGCACGACGGCTATGCGCGAGGACGAGCGATGGTGTGGCATCGACCGCGAAAAGGCCACGAAATACCTCGCCGAGCCGCTCCCACATCGCATTTGCCGTCGCCTCGGTCGGCAGCGCGACGTAGAACCCATTCGCACGTCTGGTGGCCATCAGGCGATGCGCCAGGATCATCGCGGCTTCCGTTTTACCTGAACCCGTGACGTCCTCTACGATGATTAGCGAGGGTCCGCTGGGCAGTGGGGCTGTCTCGGCGAACGTCTGGACTGGGCTAGGCTTACGCCCGTCCGGAATGAATTCTGAAGCCCCGATAAAGTCTCGGACCGATGCAGGCGAAACGTGCGTTTGATCCACGGCCGTTTTTGCAGCCACTTGAGCGTGATGCCAATATCGTTCGAACGTCTCGTCGCCGTTGATCGGCGCTGTGTACTCGAACCATCTTTCGGCCGATCCGATCCAATCGGCGAGAACGAATAGACCAGAAAGACCTACCGCAAGCATCGTCAATTGATTTTGCGACCGACACGGCAATGCGTCAGGCCGGAGTAGCTCGTACATGGCTCGAGTGTGTTCTTGAGCCGCGGCGGCGCAGACGGGGCATACATCTTGCGGACCAATCGACGAACCCGTGCCTTCGTCCGGCGGCTTGCCGTGGTGGCCGGCCAAAGCGCGGAATAGGACTTTGCGGTCGCTCGCTCGCCATCCCGGTAACACAGCGTCGAAAATTTCTCGAACCGGCCCATCGTCCGAAAACGCAACCAACATCTGAAAACCGGTAATGACATGGCTGTTGCCAGGAGGAATTTGACGAAACGGCCCTAAAGCCAAGGGCCAATTGGCTGGCGACTTCGCCTGAAAAACCCGCGCAAACTTTCCGATATCGTGAAGTGCGAGGAGGAAAGGCAAAGCGCTTCTCAGCGTGGCAATTTCGATCTCGGTAGCGGCTGCGATGCGCGACAGGCGCCCCCGATCGCGGCAGATCAATTCGGCACCGACTGCCGCGACGTCTAGTGAGTGATAAACGATCGAGTGAGTGCCGATCCCAGCGTGGTTGGTCGGACTGGCCTTACCCCAGAAATCCAGCAGAGGTTGCGTCCGCTGTGACGCCACGCAGCCTGGAAGGTGGGCGGTGTCGGTCATGCGAACCCACCTTCGCGCTAATGATGCTTGTGCTGCAAGGGCGTAACTGGAACGCTGTCGCGTGCTATTCCGGCACTTCCGGGTGTCATCATCAGTGACCCACAGTGTGGGCGCCTAGGGAAATTCGTCGCATCGGTCAGACATTTTCGGCCGCGACAGAAGCCGCAGAGCTTTCAATTCCGATCAGAGGGTCGCCCAGGCGGCTTTTTCGAAATAACGATAGAGCGCACAGGGCATGTGCACCGTGCCACCACCAAAATTGTGGCACCTAGCGTGCGTTACCGCGTGCCGGGCCCTCACCGCGTCCGGGGGCGCAGCGTTCGTCGGTCTTAGTTCTTCACGTTGCTACCTGCCGCGTAATCACCCCCGTCCTCCGCCAGTTCCGCCGGAACTCTCAATCTCAGCGACTAACACCCGAAGGCCCTCCATTACTTTCTCGAGCCAAGCGTGTGACGCACCGTCATCAGGATTTTGGCCGATTTTTCGCAGCGCTTCCGCGTAATTGCGGTGCGCGATCGCAAACGCTTCGTCACGGCGATCGCGTGGGAGTTCAACGATCTTCATAGCCACCCGCTGAACAGTTCCCAGGGTCGCATCAAACGCTTTTTCTTGCTCAGGGGTCATTATCGCATTGTCCGGTATGTCGACTGGCATCACGCACCCCGTCGTTGTCGAATGACGGTAGAGCGCACAGGGCATGTGCACCGTGCCACCTTCAAGATATTAACAAAAGGTTAACGCGGGCTGGAATAGGTTATATCTGCCGGGCACCCGTTTCTTCGCGCGCGAGGCACCCGGCCTGGCCGGCATACCCCGGGGGTCCAAAGGCCCGGCATCGAACTTTAGAAGCCATTGCCGCACCCGCTTGATCCCACCGCTATTCGCAAAACGGCGGTCGCTCGAAAGCTATTCTCGCGCGCTGCCCGCCGCCGGGCTCATCGCCCGGGCTCGGTACCAAGCCGGGAAATAGACAGTGAAGACCGCTGCACCCAACGAAAAGAGAACCCACGCGTAGTGCGACACGAGGCTCTGATCGCCCAACTCCTGCCGGTAGAGCGAAACCAGCATCGAGAGGAAGAAGTCGAGGCCCCAAACAGCGGTGATGTATTGGTTGATGCGGATGAAGAGCGGTGAGTTCCAAAATTCGGGGGCGACCTGCTCACGCGCATACTGAATGGTAAAGGGCGTACCGGCGAGCAGAGAGCCCCACGCTATCGCCGTCAACGTCACGTTCACGAGGAGCGACATGTGGGTCGCAAGAACCATCCAGCGGAAGCCGACCACACTGACGAGCACGAAGAGAAAAAACGCGAAGGTGGTCGTGTCGAGGATTTTCAGCGATCGACGGCTGACCTACACCGTGGTGACCGTGGCGGCTGCAGCGCCAGCACTAGAGCAAGTACGAACCAGCGATCACCGAGAACTCCGAGGATAATCCAAGGCAGGAACCCGACCACCAGCCGCAGCATAAGCGCCCTCCTGCACTGCGAATACGGACACGGCTACACTCTGGCTTGCCAAGCGCTCGAACAACTCGTCCACCAACTCAGCGTTCCTGCGCGTCGTCGCGTCTCTCCCTCGCAATAACCTTTGCAAGCGAAGCGCTGGACGCCTGCGTCACGGCAGTGCGTCTGCGCGCGGTTGGAGCGACGCATACCCCACGATGTCGTCGTGCAGTATCGAGTGAGTCATCTGACGCACATTGTCGCTTTGCGACGTACTCTTGGAACCTCTTTGGAACCTATCGAAGATCCCGACGAAGAGGCCATTCGTCGGTGTGAAAATAATGTAATGATTTCAGATGCTTTGTTGGTACAGCTGGGTGGACTCGAACCACCGACCTCCTGATCCACAGACAGGAGCTCGGGTGCCCCTATCAGCCTATCGGTTCAGCGATGGCGGTACATGCTAAGAGGGCGCCGATGCTTGTCGCGCGGTTGTATTGGCTGGATGGCTCCCGGGCGTTCCTTCGTGCAGGAGGCTTCATAACCCGCAGGATAAAGCGTTCCTGGCATCGCACGGAAGTCTTCGATTGCCGGTTCGGCGCATGGTCTCACCGGTGCCAACACCGTCGGCGCTTGTCAGGACGCTCTCAGCTCGCAAGCCATGTTTTTGTAAGCGCGTTACGATCCCGCGCGAGCACCTTCAGACGGCATCGATCGGTGGCCTTGCCCGGTTGTTGCGATCTTCGCGCTGACCACGTTGAGTGTTCTCGGCAACCCAAAGTGACCGAACAGGGTGGGAGCTACTATCGATCCCGGCTTTTCCCTTGCCATGAGCGTCTCGTGAGCAATAGCGCGGTCGATGGCCTCGATGGAATTTTGGGTAATGATAAAGCTGTCGCGCATCTCTTCGTGTGCCCATCTTTGTATTCGCACGCTAACGTGTCGGCGAGATTGCGACGATCCTTAATTTTATTTTTTCTCGTGCGGCGATTAGCTTGTTAACGTGTGCGTTTTCTTGAATGATATCATTAAGACCTCGCACCGGAACACAACTATTTCACGAACCTTACGAACTCGGGGCCACAGCTACTTGCGCGGCTTCTTTCATTTCAAGACTAACCGAGGTTAAAAGCGGCCCGAAGAAGCTGTTCGAACGCACGAGAAAGAAGGCCCGGAATAATTCCCGGGCCTTCATCATTTCGGTTGTTAGGGTGGGCTTAATAGTCCATGCCGCCCATGCCACCGCCAGGCATAGCCGGGGCCCCACTGTCCTTCTTCGGCCTTTCGGCGACCATAGCTTCCGTGGTGATCAGAAGCCCGGCGATCGACGCTGCATTCTGCAGTGCCGCCCGAACAACCTTGGTCGGGTCAATGATGCCCTTGGTGACGAGGTTGCCGTACTCGCCGTTTTGGGCGTCAAAACCGAAGTTGTATTGATCCTTTTCCAGGATCTTGCCGACGATGACGGAGCCGTCCTCGCCCGCATTGATCGCGATCTGGCGAGCCGGCCAGGAGAGCGCCTTGCGCACGATATCGACGCCGGTCTTCTGGTCTTCGTTCTGGGTCCGCACGCTTTTTAGCGCTTCAGCGGCGCGCAGCAGAGCGACACCGCCTCCCGGCAGGATACCTTCCTCGACCGCGGCGCGGGTCGCATGCATCGCGTCGTCGACGCGATCCTTGCGCTCCTTCACCTCGACCTCGGTCGCGCCGCCGACGCGGATCACCGCAACGCCGCCCGCAAGCTTCGCCAGCCGCTCCTGCAGCTTCTCCTTGTCGTAGTCAGATGTCGTCTCCTCGATCTGCACCTTGATCTGAGAGATACGCGCTTCGATGTCGGCCTTCTTGCCGGCGCCGCTGACGATCGTGGTGTTCTCCTTCTCGATCGTCACCTTCTTGGCGCGCCCGAGCATGTTCACAGTAACCTTGTCGAGCTTGATGCCGAGATCCTCGCTGATCGCCTGAGCGCCGGTGAGGATCGCGATGTCTTCGAGCATGGCCTTGCGGCGATCGCCGAAGCCTGGAGCCTTCACCGCCGCAACCTTGAGGCCGCCGCGCAGCTTGTTGACGACGAGCGTGGCCAAGGCCTCGCCCTCAACATCCTCGGCGATGATGACGAGCGGCTTCGAGGTCTGCACCACCGCCTCAAGCAGCGGAAGAATTCCTGCAGGCCGGAGAGCTTCTTCTCGTAGATCAGGATGTAAGGGTCTTCCATCTCAACGCGCATCTTTTCGGCGTTGGTGATGAAGTAGGGAGAGATGTAACCGCGATCGAATTGCATGCCTTCGACAACTTCGAGTTCTGTCTCCAAGGATTTTGCTTCTTCGACCGTAATCACGCCCTCGTTGCCGACTTTCTTCATCGCATCGGCAAGAAACTTGCCGATCTCAGAGATCGCCGTTGGCGGAAATCGTGCCGACCTGGGCGATTTCTTCGTTCGAGGTGACCTTCTTCGAATTCTTCTTCAGGTCCTCGACCACCGCTTCGACCGCAAGATCGATGCCGCGCTTGAGATCCATCGGGTTCATGCCGGCGGCTACCGACTTGGCGCCTTCCCGTACGATCGCGTGCGCAAGAACCGTGGCGGTCGTGGTGCCGTCACCGGCGAAGTCGGATGACTTCGAGGCGACTTCGCGCACCATCTGCGCGCCCATATTTTCGAACTTGTCTTCGAGTTCGATCTCTTTAGCGACGGTAACGCCGTCCTTGGTGATGCGCGGCGCGCCGTACGACTTGTCGAGCACGACATTGCGCCCCTTAGGGCCGAGCGTGACGCGCACCGCATTGGTGAGAATGTCGATGCCGTGCAACATCCTGTCGCGCGCATCCACAGAAAATCTTACGTCTTTCGCAGCCATTTTTGTTCTCCGTTATGTTTGACGCGACAGTCCTTAAGCGGCTTTCTTGCGGGCGACGGTCTGTTCGATCACGCCCATGATGTCGCTCTCTTTCATGATCAGATACTCGACGCCGTCGATCTTGACCTCAGTGCCCGACCATTTGCCGAACAGCACGCGGTCGCCCGTCTTCAGATCGATCGGGATGAGTTTGCCGGCCTCGTCGCGGCCACCTGGGCCGACGGCGATCACCTCTCCCTCGGAAGGCTTCTCTTTGGCGGTGTCCGGAATGATGATTCCGCCTGCGGACTTGCCCTCGGCATCGATGCGCGTAACCACGACGCGGTCGTGAAGCGGGCGAAACTTCATATCAATCCTCCTAAGTTTGTTGCTGTTAATTTTTCGGGACGATAAAGCGAGGCTCGTTACGCGCCTCAAGCACGAAAGCAGCCTCTTCATCTCTAATTGGTGTGTTTTTAGCACTCTTCAAGTGAGACTGCCAATTCGGCCGACAGTTAGTCGTCCGAAATACTGCTAATGCACTGAATCTGGGGACAAACTTTTTTCTCTAGAATATCGCGCACATCTTTCGCCAGAACATTTCACTTCCGGCCTCCCCGAAATGCGGAAGTGATCTCAGCGAAGGACATTTTCCCTTCTCGGGCAGCGATGCAGGGGCGTCGGGGTAAGCTGTTTTGCTCAGATTCGGACGGACGAGGGCGTAAGCGGATACTGATCGATACGCGATCCAAGGCGTTCGGTCTTCAATTCAAGCTCAATCGGAAATCCATTCGGGTGTCCGTAGCCTCGCTCCGAACCATGTCGGGCGAAAGGAAACACCATGCGACTACCTTCAATACTGCAAGGAGAATCCGTGAAGCGTCTGCTGCAAGGCGCAGCCATCGGTGCCGTCGCAACGATCGTTGTTGGCTTTAGCTGGGGCGGCTGGTCGCTGAGCAGTACCGCCAACAGGATGGCGAAAGACCGGTCCGAGCTGGCGGTCGCAGCGGCGTTAGCGCCAGTGTGCGCCGACAAATTCCGCGCCCTACCTGACGCCGTGGCGAAGACCATCGCGCTTTCGAAAGGGTGGAAACGCGCGGACGAGTTCCCCAAGGAACTCATAACTCTCCCGGGTGAAACGTACCCGAGTTCTGCCCTTGTGTACGTCTGGCCTACCCTGCTGCTTACACCGAAATCAGGTGCGCTCTAGCGACAAGGAGGGCGGCGAGGAACGCTATTAGGAGACCATGACTATCAATGTCCTTCCTGATTACGTGCTGCGAACAGTATTTCTTTCGCTGGCGGTCGCAATCGTCGTGTTTGTTGGCATGTTGTTTGACCACCCTCCATTCTTAGCAAACTGACGCCGTACTCACCTTGCTTCCAGCGTGAGCACGGATTGTCCGCAGCGGGTCACGGTCGTTGGGAAACCGGCGGAGCAGAAGCATTGACGCCTCCCGACCTTGGCGACGTGGCCGGGCTCGGTACCCGCAATGCAGCTAATATGTGACCGTCTCCTCCACCGCGAACTAAATTCTCAACGTGCCCTTGTGCTTTGATCCCGGTACCACAGATGGACAGGTATTGGCAGGCCGTGGCTTGCCTTAAGCTGCTCAAAAAACGGCGACGTACCGAAGTCTCCGCTCTCATAATTAGCAGCGCCAGTGCCCATCGGCAGGCACAATTCTGATTTGACAAGTTGATATCGGTCGCATTGCGGGTGCCGCTGGCGCGCGCAGATCGGCCACCCGCGCGAATCCCCGTTGCGTGCGTAGTAAAAGCGAGTTTCACAAAGGAGACTACCGATGAATAACGAAAACCTGACTCTCCACTTTAGGGTCAAGGACTTCAACGCATGGCGGACGAGTTACAATGGAAATGAGAAAAACCGCACCTCTGCCGGCATCACGAACAGCAAAGTATTCCGCAGCCCGGACAATCCCAACGAGGTTGTCCTCCTCCAGGATGTCGCCGACGTGGCAAAAGCCCGCACATGGTATGGTTCCAGTGAAATGAAGACAACGATGGAGAATAGCGGCGTACTGGGCTCACCAAGCATTCGTTTCGCCGCCGCTGCCTAAGTCGTAACTGAAACAGTTCGCAATCGGGATGGTGCGTAGCGTGACTGTTTGTTGTGTTGCCATCTCGAACTTGGAAGCCTCAGCCGCCGGTTGCCCGACCACGGCTGGGGCAACCGTACTGCATGATTAGTCGGCACCGCGGATCGACCGCGCGCATCGTTAGCTGCAAGTGGACTAAAGAAAACACCATGAACCGATCTATGGCACTGGGACTGGCAATGCTCGCAGGCTCGGCCTTTGTAGCTACAGCTATCAATGGATTGCTTGCTCAGAATAAAGCCTTGGGGGCATACGCCACGCTCGACCCTCGCGCCATCAACAGCCCCGCCGTTCTCAAAACGCTTCCTTCCAAGACAGGCGACTTCGACCGCCATACCGCCTGATTGGGCGAGCGATGCTGCCGACCCCGAAGTCAGCTTCGCTTAAGTTAAGCTAGGCGAAAGAAACGTTATTAGGAGAACATAGTGACCATCAATGTTCTTCCTGATTACGTGATGCGAACAGTATTCATTTCGCTGGCAGTCGCAATTGTTGTGTTCGTTGGCGTGTTGTTGTTGACCACTATCCATTCCTAGAAAACCGACGCCGTACTCACCTTGCTTCCAGCGTGAGCACAGATTGTCCGCAGCGGATCATAGTCGTTCTAAAAACGTCCTGGCAGAGGAATGCAGCAGCCATGAATGAGAAAAAACCGAGTTACCGCATCGAAATTAAAAATAGCGGCACCACGCGGAACGAAACGTATGGGTGGAATATCTACAGGAACCGAGATGTCTTACCCATCCTGCGATCACAGCAACTCTTTGTCTCTCGCATGGCGGGATTAGCTGACGCTAATCGATCAAGGGTGCGGCTAATTGATACCGACATGTTGGGAAGTGCTTCAGTTTGAAATCACGGACAGCGTCTCACTCCCGCTTAGCCCTTTACCTTTGCGAATTGCTGCGGGCCCGTCAAATCGCTGGTTGTGCTTCGCTCGTGGAGCCCCGCGCTTTTTTCAGTGAGCAGGAACGCGCAGTCCTGGATTTTTCAGTGTGCTCATCAGAGGATAATTGACACGGACAGTGAGCTGTTTTGCTCAGTTCGCGGACGGACAACGGCGCATGGTCACAACAATCGAAAATGCCATCCCAAAGCGTGCGGTCTTTCATTCAAGCTGAGCGGGGTGCTGCGCCGCCCATCAAATATCGAGTTTAGCAGATTTCCGGAGTACTTCATATGCTCGTCCCTTCAAAAGAAGCTCAACTGGCGCTTGCCGAAGACAACGCCCGTCGTGAATTGCACGAGGCCAATAAAACAAACGATATCGGATTGATCCGCCGGAGGACCGTTGACCTAGCGTGCGCTGAAAAAGCGCGGCGCGAAGGCTAACCGCCGATCCTCAACCGACGAAGCATCGACAACTGCGGCGACTTCGGCTGCAATCCATACCAACGCAATAATCGAAAATTCCACAATCGACGGTAAGACGAGGCCGCATAGGAGCCAGCAATGGCCGTCACATATTACGTTGCCCTGCCGTTTGTGAGGACGGAAGAGGGCGTGGCGCCTGGCCGAGCGCAAGAGATGCCGAACGAAGGAGCCGCGATCCGGCGGGCTGAAGCGATGTCGCGGGACCCGGCAAACGCCGGCGCGCTCGCCTTCAAGCGCAGCGGTGACCCGAACATGGGAAATTTCGACGACGCCACAATTTTAAAATCATTCGGCGAGGCGCCAAAGAACTTGGACGAACTATGACGGCTTGATCCCAGTCCCGCCGCACCTCTGGCATCTCACGATCTTGTCTCCCTTCTTGAGCGTGCCCTTGCCTTCACAATTTTTACACGGCTTCTTTTTCTCCCCGACGATCTTCCGCATGGCGTCCTCACAATTCAATCGCCCGACTAATACGATGGCGAACCGCCGCCGCCAACACCATCCCCAGCCCTCAACAACAGAACCCACTTCCTCCGCTCAATAAGGACGCGCACGCCCGTTATCCCTTACAAAATCCGTGACGCGCTCCGCGCCCAATATTCGTGACCTCGCCGCCCAAAACTCGTGACGCAGAACCTCGCAAGGTTCAACGCTCATCGTCCTGAAAGAAGTCGCCAGCGTGGAGCTTGACCAAGAACTCCCTCAGGGCCGCCTTTCCTGCCTTGTTAGCGGCCACCATTGTGCGAAAACGGATCGGTGACTGCCCCATCGGGCTATTTCTCCCGGCGCGATAAATCTCCCACTGCCACGGGTTCGGAGCGCGTGCCCTATGCTTCACGACAACCGAATAATCAGTGTCGTCGAAACGATCGCTAATCATGCATGACTCATGCGCTTGGTGACCGGCAAAGACAACCTTAGGCAGCTTGCCGTACTATGCGCACGATCATGGGCAACGGGAAGAGTGCGATGACAGTCACCGAATCCAAGGACCTCAAGAAAGGCACCCACGTTTATTGGCAAGGCAACAGCGATGATAGTGGCATTATCACTGAAACGGGCTGGGATGCGGTCACGATCGCCTGGAACAATGGGCAGGTAGCCAGAGTGCACCACGGAGACATGCGCGAGATTCAGCAAAAACCGACAAAGCCGCATACTGTGTGAAGGCGGCCTCAACCAGGCCCGGCACGGCTCGCCGGTCCACGCGGTAAGAATCGCAATGATGCATCTGATGGGCACGGCGCGATAGTGCTAGATTGGTTCCGTAGAGGAGACATCAAAAATTTGGACGGCCAGGTCTGCTCGTGACCCCATCTGCGACATCGGACGCGCTGTACGAAGGCGACGCGCGCTGAAATGGCGTTCCGCGTCGAAACGAGAGGATCAAGCCCTGATTTGCGGCTGGTCGTGCAGAACGACGTTCAACAATGAGCTGTGAACTTCGATGCCGCCTTCGACGCTGCCATTATAGGCAATGAAGCCAAGCTTTCTGAACTTGTTCATGAATAAGCTCACCCGGGATCGGGTCGTGCCGATCATCTCCGCAAGGGTCTCCTGGCTGATCTTGGCGATAACAGGATCCGTTCAGTCTGCTCGGCCTTGCCGAAATTGGCCAGCAGCAGCAGCATGCGGGCGAGGCGTTTTCGCTCGAGTTGAACAGTTGATCGACCAGATCCGCCTCAACGCGGATGCTTCGACCCAAAAGGTGGGCAATGAACATTTCGGAGAATGCCGGTTCCTCGTGGATCACCCCAACAACAGCCGCCTTTTCAAGTCGCGCTATTTGTGACCGATGCTACTCGCTGCGCTTGTCCGGCAAGACATGCTTCACCGAAGAATCCGTTCGTTCCAAGTACTGCAACGACGGCTTCTTTTCCCTGCTCCGAGACGACGGTGAGCTTGACCTTGCCTTTCCGGATATAGAAGACCGCATCCGCCGGTTCTCCTTGGGAAAAGACGACCTGGCCTTTGCGGTACTTGGCAATGCTGTGGCCGTCCCCGACACGAGCGAGAAACGATTTTGGGTCGAATGACCGCCGGTGTTTAGACGCCATGACACGATCTTTCGGTCGCCAATGGGCGGCCGAATGTGACCGTAAAGCGGGTGCCGTGGCCGTCCTCGCCGGCCCCAATTGTCAGTTCTCCGTCTATCTGCTTCACCAGTTTGGCTACGATTTTCATTCCAAGCCCTTTGCTTCGAGCCGGATCGAATCCCTCAGGCAGTCCCGGCCCGTCATCCAATACCGATAACGAATGGCCGATGGTCGACATGTTTTCTGAGCGAACAGTAATGTTGCTCTTAGCGTATTTTGCCGAATTGGTGATCAGCTCGGTGACAACAAAACCGAGCGGAATAGCAAACGCGGTCGGAACATCAATCTCGGCAGCCTTGACTACAATCGTGCAACCGGTTTCCCCCTCAAACAGCAATCCGGAAAGGTCTTCACATAGGTGCTGGAGATATTGTTTAAACTCCACACTTTCCTGATGGTCGAGCAGATGTAGCTGGCGATGTACGCGCCCAAACGAAGCTACCCGACGAGCTGCTATCGTCAATTGGGCGGCAGCCTCGGGACCCGCGGTCCGACTTTGTAATGACAGTAAACTACCGATGATTTGCAGACTATTCACAAGCCGATGCTCGAACTCCTGGGCAAGCATGTCCTGGCGCCGCAAGAGGTCGGACTTCTCACGAAGCCATGCATTTTCCCGTACACGAGCTGCCCGCAATTCAGCGGTCAGAGAATGCCGCAAATCGCGCTCGACGGCGCGGCCCCACGGAAACTGAAATACAGCTTCTTGGGCTGATACGGATTCGCTCATCGTTCCACTCCACGCGCTCGCGGGGTTAAAGAAGACTCCCTGGCAGAGTTACGCAGACCAACATCATTCATTCTACCGGCGCCCGAAAGCCGGGACTGGTCAAAATAGCTCACAATTTGGAGAGTTAAGGAAACGGCAATGATACCTTGCGCGGCTGTTGGCGGCCCCCGATTGCCCAACGCTCAAGGGAGCCCACCTCCCTTTACTCACTACCAACCGCGAAATTTGAAGCGTGGTCGGCGGATTGATGTCGGGTGTTGGCCCGTTTCTACCGTTCGCCATGACGCATCAATTGACCGCTTTTGGGTAGAGTCGAGATGTGGCGCGGTAGCTGTAGGTTCGAACATATCTGTTGCCGCCCCTTTCGTCTGGCGGTGCCTTAGTAGTTCGCCCATGGCTCCGTTTCCACATCCCGCTCATCGAACCGGACGTGCAGATTTACCGCATCCGGCTCTCGGACAAGACCTCACGCCTTCGCCCACGGCACGTCGTGCCCAAGCGCGGCTCAGGCGTACGAGCCCGAAGTGCCCGTAAAGATGCGAGAGTGGATAAGTCCCGCCCTTGCGTCGCCTGACCTTGTGCTTGATGCGCAACCACCGGCGCAACCGCACAGCGGTGTAGTTGTCGATCGCCCGATACGCCTTGTTGACGGTGCCTACTTGGAAGTAGTTGGCCCATCCGCGTAGCGTGCGGTTCAACTTGTCCACCAGCTCTGTGGTCTCTTGCCATGTCCCCGTTCGGTCCGTCAGCGCATGGATTTTCTCGACCATGCGCTTGATGCTCTTCTTCGATGGCCGGTATCCCAGGCGCGCCTGGCCGGTTCTCGCCGAATACATCCGTCCAAACGTGTACCCCAGAAAGTCGAACTCTCCTTCCGGCACCGTGCAGATTCGTGTCTTCTCCTCGTTGACCGTAAGCTTCAGCTTGCCCATGATCTTGCGCAATCGCTGCAAGCGCCTCCTCGGCTTTGCCTTTCCTGCACAGGATCACGAGATCGTCGGCGTAGGTCACGATACGAGAGCCGAGGCTTCGCTCCAGCCCGAGCTTCTTCCATCCCAACACGAACCGGCGCATGTAAAGATTCGCCAGCAGTGGTGAGATGGGTGAACCTTGCGGAATGCCGCGCCGGTTGTCCCGGGCTTCGGTCGTACGTGTCTTCCTTCCTCGATCATCGGTTTCTTCCACGGGGCATTCCAGCCACATCTTGATCAGATGCAGCACGCGCCGATCAACGATCCGGCGCGCTACCGACTTTAGTAAGTTCGGCATGCGGAATGCTCCCGAAGTAGTCCGCGAGGTCGGCGTCAACGACTTCCGGGTGGCCACGGAACAGCAGCCCTTCCACCTCGACCACCGCCTGTTGGGCGTTTCGCCCAGGACGGTAAGCGTACTGTTCTGGTGGAAGATCGGCTTCAAAGATCGGTTCCAGCACCAGCATTGCTGCTGTCATGCAGACCCGATCACGCAAGGTCGAGATGCCCAGCGGCCTGAGTTTGCCGTTGGCCTTCGGTATGTACACTCTTCTGATGGGGTCCGGTCGGTAGGTCTCCTGCCTGAGCGCAAGCGCCAGTTCGCCGAGCCACCGCTCTACGCCGTACGCCTCAATGTCCGCGAAGTCCTGACCGTCTACACCCGGTGCGCCCTTGTTGGAGCGGCACTGGGCATACGCATGAGCCAGAATATCTTCACGGCTGATCTTGTCGTACAGCGCGTAGAAGCGATAGCCGGCTTCTGCCTTCGCTTTCGCGTGCAACGCCTTCTGCAGTTTCTGAACGGTTTTCGGAGTTGATAGGTTGCCCAATCTCCAAATCCCTCACCACTTATTGCGTCTGTCTTGAACTGAGGTCCCTTCCCTCCACCGGCGTTACCCGGCTTCAGCGGTACTGCGAACCTCTCCGCCACCCCAGGGCGCCCGGCCTGTCCCTCGCGGGCGTCCGGTTGGTCATCGCTGACCACGCCTTGGGGCTTCCCGTGTTGCGTGCGCTTTCCTTGTGTACATGCTGTCGCCACTACCCCGGCGCAGCGACTGGGCGTACTGCTTCGCTCATTCACCCCAGCCGTATCAGCCTTCCCCGAAAGGGTTGTCGGGTCGGCCTGCGCATCGTCCTTTTCGAGGCTTGCTCGGCGTTCACTCGCGTTACGGCCTGCACACTCGCGCTGTCACCATATTCGTGACACGCTATACCGAAGGCTTCAGCCACTTCGTTACCTCCATGACTGCTCCGGTTGCTTCCGGCTGGAGCGGTTCGCCGGGTGGGACTTGCACCCACTGGAAAGCGCCGCCTTTCCACGGCGCACGGGTAAATCGGACATGACGCGGACATCGCGGAAGCGACGCGGTTGACCTATATCGGACCTCGCACTTGTCCCAGGTCAGTCTTCCGTACGCTTCAGCGCCGACAGCGGCCCTATCCTAGGCGTCGGCGGCTGAGAATTCGGTAGCTCTGTCGCCAATTTGGTTTTCGGTGGAGAGTTTTCAGCCGGACGATCCACGTGAGCAATTTTGACCAGATTGGCTACTGCCAAAAGTGCATGCTGGCGTTGCAGCAGGCAATCGAACCAGAAGTAACTGAGCCTGCTGCCGTTACTGAGCCCTGACAAGCCCCTCGCCCCCGAGCCCCCTCGTCGGGGCTCTTTCTTTTCGACCGCATCAGTTGGCGCCCTAGACCGGGCGGGAGGGCCGTCGACAGGCCGAACACGAACCGAGCGCGATCGAATGGCGGTGAACGCTTCATCAAATTGGCCCCGCAATCGGCTTTTGCTCGCGCTGCCTCCCCGCAATCTCAAGCGGCTTATGCCGGAGCTTGAACAAATTAGCTGCCAACGCGCGCAAGTCCTGATGGACGCCGATAGTTCGCTCGACCATGTCTTCTTCCCCGATAGCGGAGTCGTCTCGGTGGTGGCGGTTTATGCGGACGGCAGCATCATTGAGATGGCAACGGTCGGAAGGGAGGGCTGCACCGGTGTGCAAGCCTTCTTCGGCGCCAAGCGACTCCTCAGTCCAGCTTCTCGTCCAAATCCCGGGGAGCGCCGCAAAGATGTCGCGCGCGGCGTTTACGCGGGCCATGCAGTCGATGCCGTCCTTCCGAAGTCGTCATGGACGCTTACGTCCAGGCCTTTCTCGAACAGGTCATGGTGTCGGTCGCGTGCAACGGCGCGCACAGCCTCAAGCAGCGGTTGGCGCGTTGGCTGCTCATGATGCGTGACCGCAGTGACGGTGACACGCTCCTTATTACTCAGAACCTGCTCGCCGAAATGCTGGGGGTCCAAAGGCCAACCATCACGAATGCCGCCCGGGAGTTGGAACGTGCCGGTTTGATTGAACGCGGCCGACGGCAAGTCACGATACTTAATCGGAAGGGCCTCACCAAGGCATCTTGCGAATGTTATCAGTTGGTCCGGACGCGCCTCGCTTTTCACCTTCCCAAAACATACGAGTGATATTGTCGCTCCCCGTCGTACGGTAATGTACATTACCGACAGCCTCCCCTAAACTGGCTTAAATCAGGGCTCGCAGCGGGCGGCGGTGAGGTGGCCTCTCCGAGCAGCGATCGTACTGCTATCCGTGCAATGCCTCGTAGGATCGCGCGAGTGATGGGCGTCACCGCGAAAGTAGCGCCCGGCTATGAAACGCAAAGCAAAGCCCCCGTTCGATCCCAAAGTGTTTCTCGTCGAAAGTGAACGGCGGACGAACGCATTGCCGATTATCGGAAGGATCAAATTGTCTTCAGGCAGGGCGATCCTGCGGATGCGGTTTTCTACATCCAGAGCGGCAAGGTCAAGAAGACCGTCGTCTCCGAGCAGGGCAAGGAAGCCGTGGTCGCACTTCTGGGAGCCGGCGATTTCTTCGGCGAAGGCTGCCTGGCCGGAGAGTCGCTGCGTCTGGCGACAGTCTCCGCTCTGACGAAATGTGCGATCGCGCGAATATCAAAGGCAGACATCACGCGCGTGATCCACGAGGAGCCGGCGTTTGCCGAGTTGTTCATCGCGCACCTCTTGGCCCGCAACAGTCGGGTCGAGGAGGACCTGGTCGATCAACTGTTCAATTCGAGCGAGAAGCGTCTGGCGCGGACTCTTCTGCTTCTGGCGAATTTCGGCAAGGAAGGTCGGCCGGAGCCGATCATCGCAAAAATCAGCCAGGAGACGCTTGCGGAGATGATCGGCACGACCCGGTCCCGCGTGAGTTTCTTCATGAACAAATTTCGAAAATTGGGCCTGATTGATTACAACGGCAGCATCGAAGTCCACAGTTCATTGTTGAATGTCGTTCTGCGCGACCAGCCGCAGATTAAGCGCTGACGCAGCCTACCTTGAATTTGACTAGCGTCGTTTTACCGTAGCGGCATTTTTCGCCCTCGGTAACGCGGCATGCTTCAATGCCTGATTGAGCGCTTTGCACAATGCGCTCACGCAAGATGAAAAATGATCAATTTTATACAAACTCGCATCTGCCGACCGGCGCACGACGGCGATGAGGCAACCCGGGCCGAATCCCACTTCACAGGCACTTGGACGATACGCCCATGGCCGAAGGTCAAAGAGAGCATGCGCGGAGCAATCGGTTGCTCGGCGCATTGGAGACTGCCAGCCGCAAGCGGATCGACCCCCATCTTGAACCCATAACGCTCAAGCTCGGTGCCATCGTCTGCGAGGCGGCGGGCCTCCTCAATCACGCCTATTTCCCGCAGGGTGCCGTCCTCTCGCTGCTAACCGTTTTGGAGAACGGCTCGGCTATCGAGACCGCAAACATAGGGCGCGAAGGAGCATTCGGCCTGTTCGCGGCCATGTACAGCCGCGTCTCTTTCAATCGATGTCTCGTTCAGCTGGAAGGCAGCATAGTTCGCTGCCCGATCGAATTGTTGCAATCAGAATTCAAACGTAGCGAACACGTGCGCGATCTCTTCGTCAGCTATTCGGAGACGCTGCTGTCACAGGTTCAGCAGACCGTCGCTTGCAATGCCATGCATACAACGGAAGAGAGAATATGCCGATGGCTCCTCATGATGCATGATCGCGCCGAAGGCGAAGCCCTGCCATACACGCACGAGTTCTTGTCGCACATGCTGGGTGCCAATCGGAAATCGGTGACGCTTGCGGCGCAATCGCTGCAGGCGGCCGGCCTCATCAGCTATTATCGGGGTACTATTAAGGTTCTCGATCGTCCCGGACTCGAAAAGGCATCATGCGAATGCTATGCCATTGTCAGGGAGCGGTTCGAAGCCTTTTTGACGCCACCCTCGACTGCGGTTCAGGGCGACACAAAAGGGCGACGCAACAAATAAACGACATGTCGGTCGCGTATGTCAGGATCGAACGTCCGCGGGCCTCACGCCGTCAAGAAGCAAATTATCGCGAGTTCGCACCGCCGCCGGCAATTACCGTCGCGAAGTTCTCGCGGGAGCCTGATACCCCGGTTGCTTTCGACTCTGATCTGCGTATCCGCTTGCCGTTCCAGTATCCGCATTCGGTCCTCGAACCGCCAGGTCGGACCAAACCCTCGCCAACCGAGCGAAATGCGACTGCAAAGCAGGGTTCTGAACGTCCCCTGCCAATTGCATGCAATCTGCCGCCATGCGCACGCACTCTAACTCATGCTTTCGCCAATTGACCGTCTCGGACACGGCGCACCTTCCTGAAACACGGGTGCTTAGTCCTTGCACAGCATCGTGTGTCCTGTCGGTGGTCTACGCCACAGAGGAAAGCAGAAACGAGGAAATCCCAAGTTCCGGCGCATTCAATCAGTGCTTAGGCTCACTCCCGGGTTCTCCTTCGGTTCCGCACAACGGCGATACGAAGGTCACAATTCGTTGCGGAACGTCGGGCTGCACGACTAGGCGCGACCGGCCCTTGGCGACAAGTCTCTTTTGCGCGGGAGGCTCGTCTTAAGCGCCCTCATCGACGCAAGCCACGTCGACCAGCCGATCGACTATGTGTTCGCTAATATCTTTGGTGACAACGCTACCTCGACGCGCGCGGCCATCATCGAGGCCACCTACATCGCGCTACGTGCCCGCCGCGCCCAAGAGCGGTCCGGGAATGGACCTCTCGGCGCGCCGCACCAATTCCTTCTCATGGTGGCGAAAAAAGATGATGCCACCGGCTGCCAGAACAATTGCGGCGACGAGCAACAGGAGTTGAACCGGCCCAACGATCCGTTTCATCTGCTCGCCAAAGAAATAAGCACCTCCTCCTAACAGGAGGACCCAAGAGATTCCGCCAAGAGCATTCATAAACAGGAAGTAAGGCCAGTTCATGCGGTTGGCACCGGCGAGCGCGGCGGCAAGGATCCGAAGCAAGTCAATGAACCGTCCGAAGAAGACGATCTTGCCGCCATGTCGAAGAAAGAGGTACTGACCAACCTTGAGACGGGGTTCATCGAGCCCGACATATTTGCCGTAACGGACCAGTAAGCGAAGGCCGATCCAGCGCCCGGCAATGTAGCCGATCATGCCGCCAAGTGTGGCGGCGATGGCGGCGACGAGCATGATCGAGCCGATCGTCACTCTGTGCGTCGATCCAGCGTAGAGCGCAATCGATACCAGCATCGTCTCGCCAGGCACGGGAATGCCTATACATTCCAGCGTGACTCCGATGAAGAGGACCCAAAGACCATAAGCATTGACCAGCTCGTAGAACGACGACATCCACAACGAGGCATCAACCATTGTCGGAACGCTTTCCTGCCGAACGGCTACGTCGCGCGCTTGGCATTGAAGAAAGGAAGCCTCGCCGTCGGCAATCGGCCGCCGTCTAATTCCTTGACCGAGCAAGCCTCATCTTCCTTGACCGAGCAAGCCTCATCTCTTCCTTGACCGAGCAAGCCTCATCGGTTTCGTGAAAGCCTACCGTCAAGCGGAGATTGCGCAGGCATAGGAAGCCCAGACGTATAACAATCCAGCAAAGAATATGATCACGCCCAACGGGCTCGCAGCGAGTACATAGCGGACATTGTGGCCGGTAACGCCCGCTCGAGCCTCGATGGCGGTTTTTGCAGTTCGCTTCTCGACTTGATGCTAGACCATCGAAGTTCCTCAGCTCACGTGAACAACGGGCTCGTTTGCGATGTGTTCCATAGGTTGAGGTACATAGCCAAAAACGACCTAAACCTAATCGTTTTTTGCCGAACCAGCCGCCGCGCTGTCGTCTATCGGGCGTACGCCCATGCAATCCGAGCGTGTCCGGGTTTCAACCCTCAAGAAAATGGCCAAATGCAGCCAGCGGCTGAAGACGGTCGCAGATGATCTTAGTAATCGCCAACATGGGCATAGAGAGGATTACGCCCGGAATACCCCACATCCAGAACCAGAAAACGAGCGAGATGATGACGAGGACGGGATTGAGAGTGAACCGTCTGGCCAGAAGCATCGGCGTTACAGTCTCGCCCTCAATCAAATGAAATCCAAAATAAAGCCCCGCGGGAAGCAGCGCTTGCCAGAGCATGTCATGGGTCAACAGGCCAGCGAGAAGAAAGATCAACACGCCCAAAGCAGTGCCGAGGATCGGCACATAATTCAGCAGAAAGGCTACCGTCCCCCAGAGGATCGGGTCGCCCACCCCCGTGAGCCACATCGCCAATGCCGTAGCGATACCTACTGCCGCGTTCATGATCGTGATCGTGACCAGATACGCGGAGATGTCGCTTTCTATTTGCTGCGAGATTTCGACGACCTGACGCTTGCTCCTAAAGCGCGGCAGTATCTCGACGAGGCGGTGCAGGAAGATATCGCCAGACACGAGAAGGAAAAAAAGAAACAGCACCGTCGTGAAGAAGCCGCTGGCAAAGTTTCGGGTCCCCGTGAATAGCTTCGACAGAAGAGTTGGGCCTTGCGCCGACGCGGCCGCATTTGGTGATGGTCCCGTTCCTCCAAAATCTTCCACCTGCTGCAAAAACCGTTGCAGTGTATCGATGGGTGCTCGCATGAAACTCAGCCGCTCCTGAAGCCGAGGAATGCCCTCTGGAAGCTTGGCTGCCCAGGTGCGGGCGGGGCCAGAAATGGCCGTACCCAAGCCGACGATCGTTCCGAATAGCGCAAGGATCAGCAGCAGCGCCGCGAGTATTCGCGGTACGTGCAACGCTCCAATATGCGCAAAGCTGGCTGCAGCAGGAGCTTGAGAACGATAGCAAAGACAAATGGCAACACGATCTCGCTCGCGACATAGGCTGCCGCCAGCACCGCAAGGACGAATAGACCACCAAGGAATATGACTTTCGGATCTGAGGGCAGAGGCATGTCCTCCGGCACTTCTGCCGGCGACACGACCTCGGTCTTCTGATCGATGAGGTGCCATGTTCGAGATCATATCAATGGCCATAATCGAGTAGCTTTGCAACCGCCGGCCCCAAATCGGAAGAATTGACCGTGCAGTGTCTGGAACAATACCTTTATGAGACCGTTACCTCGGACACCGAACAAATAAATAGCGAGGATACCGCCATGGAATTGATCCTGATTATTGTTGTATTAGTTTTGCTGTTTGGCGGCGGTGGCGGATACTACGGTCGCAGGCGAGGGTATTGGTGATTGAACGCGGTGGTCCGCTCCGGCCTCGCCTTTTTCCGAAGTCGGCAACTTGATTCAGAAGTGCAAGGCATTCGGCTTCAAGTCATCAGCCCGAGTGCTTTCGCAATCTCCCTAGCGCCTGTCGCAGTGCGTATGACGCCAGCGCCCTTGAAAACGTAGCCTCCGCCCCTGGCCCACCCTCCGGGCCTTACATGCGATAGACCATCGCACGTCGGCGGCCCGACTAGAGAAGCGACGCATATGATATGAACGTCGTATTGCTAATGGTCGCCCTCCTCGCCACCGCGAGCCCCGCGTTGGCTGGTGAGCCACAGATCACCTGCAATCAGGTCCGTGCCTACGTGACGCAGGTAGGCTTGGTGCAAGCCAAAGCCAATGCTCGTGCCGCGGGGATGACAGCGGCCCAACAACGGCGAGCAAGACGGTGCCTTGCGAACAAGGACTAAATCCCCAATGCCGCTTACCAGTGGCGGTCACTTCCGCTGTTCATTTTGCAGACAAAGCGCCGCATCACACTAACTGAGGTGATGGGACCAGTTGCAGACATCCCGACCAACTCCACTCCTGGCTGCTAGTGGCGTCGCTACCGCCAGTTTACAAAGTGAGCAGTTTTGCACAGACGCCGCCCCTCGAAACCCTTTACAGTCACTTCCGGGAAAAGTCGCATCCAGCCGAAACGGCGGCATGCGACAAGAATCCGGCTGGAAGTAAATCACCACGGTAGGGCGAATGGCCGGACTATCCAGTCCCTCGCGCCAGACCGATTGCTCACGGACTCTGCCCACAACCACAAAAGACCGTCTCACAGTGTCACCGAGATTGAACGCGCGATACCCTTCCCTTCGAAAAATGCCTATGATTGGCGTGGAAGGTCTCGTCATGGCGACTAAACGTCGGCGCGCATTCGATACGAAATCTTTTCTCGCCCAACGTCGGCGACGGCCGGAGCATCGGCAAATATCGCAAGGGCGAGGTCGTCTTTTCGCAAGGGCGACCCCGCGCGACGCGGTCTTCTACATCCAGAAAGGCAAGGTGAAGCTCACCGTCGTTTCCGAGCAAGGCAAGGAAGCGGTCGTCGCGATTCTCGGCGCGGACGAATTCTTCGGCGAGGGATGTCTTGCCGGGCAGCGCAGCGTATGGCGACGGTCACGGCCATGACGGACGCCGTCATCGTCGCGATTGGAAAAGTCGGCGATTGTCAGGTGATCCATGAGGAACCGGCGTTTTCCGAATTGTTCATCTCGCATCTTCT
The DNA here is from genome assembly GCA_963791955.1 of uncultured Alphaproteobacteria bacterium. Lineage (GTDB taxonomy): Bacteria > Pseudomonadota > Alphaproteobacteria > Rhizobiales > Xanthobacteraceae > BOG-931. The sequence continues at coordinate 496 of CAWBUO010000004.1, read as the reverse complement.
GGGTCGGAGCATCCGCGTCGAAGCCGATCTCGTCGATCAGCTGTTCAATTCGAGCGAGAAGCGCCTTGCCCGCCTGCTCCTGCTGCTGGCGAATTTCGGCAAGGAAGGGAACCCGAGCCGGTGATCGCGAAAATCAGCCAGGAGACGCTCGCCGAGATGATCGGAACGACGCGCTCGCGCGTGAGTTTCTTCATGAACAAATTTCGCAAGCTGGGCTTCATTGAGTACAATGGCGGCATCGAAGTCCACAGTTCATTATTGAACGTGGTTCTGCACGATCAGCCGCAAATTAAGAAATAGATTTTGCGGATCTTGCCGCGCGCCGCGGGCGCTGCTGGCCAATGCGATCCACACGCTAAGATGTGAGCAATAATGCACAGACGTCCGGCGGCATGGCGCTTTAATTTGGCGCAAAGCAAAAGGATCGCGCCATGTCGTTAGAGTCATTCTCGTTATCATCCTCGTCATTTTTCTTCTTGGCGGGTTCAGCGGCCGC
>CAWBUO010000003.1:0-172423 GCA_963791955.1 uncultured Alphaproteobacteria bacterium | reverse complement strand
TTGAACTCGGGACCCCCAGTCCCCCAGACTGGTGCGCTAACCGGGCTGCGCTACGCTCCGTTGATGGGCGGACTATAGTGACGGGCTTCCCACGGCACAAGCGACCAGCCGCAACTTGCGCTCGCCCATCAGGCTGCGACCACGTATAGAGTAGCGATTCTTCTGGTTCGCTTGCCCGCACAATCGGATCCTCCGTGAAACGGCTTTTCAGCGCGACCATCAATTCGCTGCGCGCCATCGGTTACGGCTTTCGGAGCGAAGCGGCGCTGCGCGAAGAGATGGTGCTGTTGGTCGCCGGCGTGTTGCTCGGCTTTGTGGTCGCGCCGAGCGTTGCCTGGTATGTGGTGATGGTCGGGTCGCTGCTTATTCTATTGTCGGTGGAATTCCTCAACACCGGGATCGAGAAGCTCGCCGATTACGTCACGCGCGAACGGCACGTCGAAATCCGCAGGATCAAGGATTTCGGTTCGGCGGCGGTGTTCTGCGCGATCTGTCTGTGCGGCCTTGTTTGGGTGGCAGCGGTTGCGGTGCGCCTGGGGCTCGTCTCAGGCTGATCCGACGCTCGTGTCGCTGCGTATCCGGGGAGGGCAACTGCCACCCAAGTCGCGTTCAGGGTCCCCACAATTGCCTGCTCGCAAGGGCGGCGCCCTCGCTGAGCGCGCGCAGTTTTGCCCAGACGATGCTGTCGGCCACCGCAGGTTCGGCGCGCACAGCCGTGCAGAAGCCGCAATCGACGCCGGCGATCAGCCGTTCACGGTCGATGACGCTGGCATAACGTCCGATGCGCTGGGCCACCAGCCGCGGATGCTCGACGAAATTCGTGGTCGAGTTGATCACGCCGGGAATGAGAATCTTGTCATCGGGAATTTTTGTTTCCTTCAGATCTTCCCATTCGTGATCGTGGCGCGGGTTGGCGGCCTCGATGCTGATCGCCTGCGGCCGCGCCTTGAACGCAATATCGATGATTTTCAGGAGCGGCAGATCATGAGTGTGCGGGCCCTCGTAATTGCCCCAGCAAATGTGCAGCCGCATGCGGTCGGCCGGCAGACCGGCTGTCGCAGCATTGAGCGCCGCGACATTGCGCTCGGCGATTTTTTGGCGGAATTCGTCGTCGGTGAGATGCCGATACTGGTTGTTACGGGCCGAGCCGAGGTCGGGAGCGTCGATCTGAAGCAAAAAGCCGGCTTCGATGATCGCGCGATATTCATGTCGCATGACATCGGCTAACGCACCGACATAGGCATCCTCGGTCGGGTAGTGCAGGTTGATGATGAAGCGGGTCAAAATTCCCGGTGACGGCGCGGTCATGAAAACTTCTGCCGGCCGCGATTTGCCGGCAGCAGCCTTGAGATGTGCGATGTCGCGGTCGAGCCCGCTTCGATCCCGGTAACGCAATTCGCCGACGCAGCCCGGAAACGGCGTGCTGCTGAAATTACGTTGCTGACTGGTGAAATCCGGGTGCGCCAGGAGATCGCGTCCCTGCATGATGTCGCGGCCCTTTTCGGCGGCGCGGGGATCGGGCTCGATGCCGCTGACGCGGTGGCGAATATAGGTGGTGTAGGACGGCTTACTCATCTCGCCGTCGCTGGCGACGTCGATACCGGCTGCCACCTGCGCGGCGATAGCTTCGTCGACCGCCGCCGCTGTCTCAGCTTCGAACACTTGCTCATCGACTGCCGCGCCGGCCTCGCGCCGGAGAATAAGTTCGATCAGTGGCTTCGGGCGGGGCAGGCTGCCCGAATGGGTGGTCAGGATGCGCTCGGTAGACGTTTTCATGCGGCACTCATTGGGTGCGTCGAAAGTCTGACGAGGGGCGGGGCTAGCGTTCGCGTGGCGGCGACGGTTTTGGTCCGGCCATGCGTAGGCATTCTGCGGCACCGGGACTGGGACTATTCGGTCGGGCCGAAGTTCTGCAACGTGTGAGGCTGGGAAGCGCAAGCGGGCCGGGGAATCCACCGGCCCGCTACGATTGCAAAACCGTTATGCGGCAGCCCGTCCTTGCCAGAGCTGCTTGCTGGCGAGCGCCGCGCCTTCCGAAAGCGCCTTCAGCTTCGCCCAGGCGATCTGCGGGTGAACGCGGCCGCCAAGTCCGCAATCAGTCGAGGCGATGACGTTTTCCGGACCGACCGCTTCAGCAAAACGAATGATGCGGTCGGCGACGAGTTCCGGGTCCTCGATCAGGTTGGTGGAGTGGCTGACGATGCCGGGAAGAATCTTTTTGCCGGGAGGCAGCTTGATGTTCTTCCACAGCTTCCACTCGTGCTCGTGGCGGGGGTTGGCGGCTTCGAAGGAATAATAGTCGCAGTTGACCGCGAGCATCAGGTCGACGAGATGCTTCATCGGGATGTCAGTGGTGTGCGGGCCGTGCCAGCTGCCCCAGCACAGGTGGAAGCGGATCTTGCTCGGCGGCAGCCCTTTGATCGAGTGATTAAGCGCGTCGATTTGCATCTTGGTGTAGCGCCGATAGCCTTCGATGCTCGGTTCGTTCTTCTGCTGATCCCAGTTCTCGCCGATCGCGGGATCGTCAAGCTGCACAATCAGTCCGGCGTCGATGATCGCTTTGTACTCTTCGTGCATCGCGTCGGCGCAGGCGTACAGGAGTTCCTCTTCGTTCTTGTAATGCTCGTTCGGCATGCGCGCGCAGCTCGCCGGCGCGATTGCATTCATCCATGCGCCCTCGGTCGAAAGCCCGGCCGCCTTCAGGCCGGCCTTGAAGTTGCTGATATCGCGCTGGATCAAATCCTGGCCCTTGTATTTGATCGGGCCTCTGACCAGCGGGCTGTGATTGGTCATGAATTGTTCGGGCAAACCGCAGCCGGAGTGCGGGTCCATATAGGCCTCGTGGAACTTGGCCATGTCGCGGCGCTCGCCCCAGTCGCCGACGACGAAATCCTTGGGCGCCATTGGCGTCTTGGTGTGCGCCGACAACTTGGTGAACCAAAGCCCTTGGTCGACGATCTCCACGCCGCCAAGGCGCCGGATCACATACGACCACCAGGCGCCGTAATCGTAGGCCCATCCGACGGTGTGACCGAGTTCGCCGTCGTTGATGAGATCGACGCCAGCCTCTTTCTGCTTCTGTACGACCTCGGCCACCGAATTCTTGAGTTCGCGGTCGAAGGCGGCCTCGTCGAATTTCTCGCCCAGGGTTTTTTTCTGACTCAGTTCAAGAAGCTTGGGCGGGCGCGGCAGGCTCCCTACATGTGTCGTCAAAATCCGGTTGGCCATATTTTTCCTCCCTACTGTTTGAACATTATGCCGGGTGTGCGCACAACGGTCCGCCACCCATGCGGTTGTGCGCAAATTTACTCATAACGGCGCACCGTCGGCAAGGACTCGGCTGAGAGTGCAATGTCATTGGGCGCCAAGGCGGGCACACGCCCAAAGGAGAGTGCAGCGGCGACGGCAGCAGTTTTCGCCGCAAGCTGACCGAGCTTGTCGGACCGCACCAAGCCTTGAATTATTCGCCGCGGCGGAAGCAATCACTGCGAGCTGGACTGTTGCATCTCACACAAGTGGTCGACGCGAAATGACAGCGGTGATCGGCAACTGTAGGCGCCAATGGTGGCGCGGATGCTGTCTTTGCGTGGAGATGTCGTGGCTTCTCCCGTGCCCATCAGAAAACCGGCGACAGACCGAGTAACAGATAAACATGATCGCACGTGGGAGATCTAAGTCTGGAATGAACGTCGCCTGCGCGCCGCTCGAGGTGCGGCGAGACAGACCACGACGGCCAGTGACGGCGCGGCCGACCGTAGCGGTAGCTACCGCCGTGCCGGGCTCGGCCGGGGCGCGCCAGTCGACGAGAAGAGGCGGTGAATAGTCTCGTCGGTCGCATTCGACACTCGCAAGCTGGCGAGTCCTCAAAAGGCAACACCGGGCCGCCGATTTGCCCAGTCGATCACACGGCATCGAAAGGGAATTGACCCAGTCTGCTCCATGGTTAACATCCGAATCGGGGTGAGCACCGTCGACAACACAGTTTACGGAAGGGCTGGGGCTTTGATTTCCATACCGGATACGGTCGGGAGCGGGATGTTTGTCGCGGCTGCGATCCGGTGGATAAACAGCTACTAGCAACCATCCCAGACATGCCGCCCTATTTTGAGTCGGTCTCGCATGACGAATCCTGCGCCTATTGCACAGGGCGCCGCACGGCGAGCCCATTGCCGTATCCACTGGACGCGGTCTATTGCATCTCGCTGCAGGAACAGCCGCACCGCACCCGCGAGGCGGAGGCTCATTTCCATAGTCTAGGCATGTGCCGCCACGTGACGTTCTATCGTCCGATGCGGGGCGAGAACGGCGAGCGCGCCATTTGGGAATCGCATCGGGCGCTCGCGCGTTATGCGTTGGCGAACGGCCGCTCGCACGCGCTGATGCTCGAAGACGACGTGTTCTTTCGGCAACCCTGGGAGCAGCTCGCGCCCCGGATCGGCCGGGCGATCACCGAGCTGCCGGCGGACTGGTGGTGTTTCTATCTCGGCCACGTTCCTCTGCAGGCCCATTTTGTCCGCTCGAACATCCTGCGCGTGCGCTCAGGCTGCGCCCACGCCTACGTCGCCAGCCCGCGCCTGCTGGCGTGGCTGGCGGACACGGAGCCATTGAGCGCCGACGTCGCCACTTGGCCGCGAATTGGCGGTTCGATCGATGGCGCGATGGTCAACTTGCCCGAGATGTATGCGCTCTTCCCGATGGTGGCCCGGCAGCGCTTCCTGGGCGACTATCGCGTCGACACCCGCCTTGACGAGGACGGGCGGCCGCGGCCCTGGCATGACGGCGATCGCTGGCGATACTATTTCCTGTTTCGTGGAGCGCTGGTCGCAGAAGCGCTCGCGGTGCTTCTTTCGCCCTTTCACCGCTTCACGCTCGAGCGTTATCGACGCGAAGCGGTGCCGGCACAGCGCTCGCCGGATTGATTCCGCGGCGTCATTTCGACGACGGATTTTTTTCGCGAAAGCGGCCGCCGCCGCGTCGATCCGGCGTGCTGCTGCAATTCGCCGCACCTGTCCCGCGTGGGCATCGCGGAATGCACCGCGAGTTAGCGCCTCAATCGCAATCAGCCGACTGGCCGCACCTGCGGCGCAGCGCCGGCACCAGTCGCCTCGCGGAAGCCGCGCTCAATTCCGGAGCGCAGCAGCTCCCGGTAGGGATAGCCGTTGTAGGGCGCGGTCGGCGGGTCCATCAGCGCAAGCCGATCCAGCGTTGTCAGGAATTGATCGGCATCCCCGTAGAAATACACGGCGTCGTCACGCAGGCCTTCGAATTCCGGAATGTCCGAGCAGATAACGAGAGCGCCGGCGAGCCGGCCTTCCACCAGGCAGCGGCCGAATCCTTCGCGTAGCGAGTGCACCCACACAATGCGATGCGAACGGTACTCGCGCGCGACCGCACGATCGGAGAGCCGTCCGCAGATGTGCAATTGTCCGGAATCAATGAAGCCTTGCAGCGAACTCAGACGCGGCGCGTCGCTGGCCTTGTGCAAGCCGAGTATCGAGATGTGAAACCCGGCAGCGAGGACTTTTGCCAAATATTCGGCGACGAGGGTTTCGATATCTTTGTTCGCGGTCGAGCCGGTGCAGAGAAGGAGAGATTTGGCGGATGTGGGTTTCCGCTTCAAGGCGCGCAGATAGCGTTCGAACGTATAAAACGTGTTGGGCAGCATCACGACCGGGCAGCGCCCAAACAGCCCGCTTTCACTGATCCGTCGCCGCGTCAGCTCGGAGATCGCGAAAATCGGGCGGTCGTATTTTTTCAGAAACCGGTAGCAGGCGAGATAATAGATTTTGGACAACGACATCCCGCGATTGAGTTGCTCGAGGTCGTGCACCACGATGCGGCCGCGCCCCGTGAACAGATCGGCAATCGCCACCGAGTTGTACGGATAAAGCGTGAGATCGGCGCGCAGCAAATAACCGGCTATCGGCAACGCGATCTGCTCGACCAGAACCGCGATCATATAAAACAGGTTGCGCGGCAATACGCGGCAGATCGATGGCGCGCGCACGACGCTGACTTCAAATCCTTCCTCCCGCAACCCGCCGATGAGATTGCGGACATAGAGCGGGATGCCGCGATCGAGCACGCCGCCGATGAAGTCGTTGATCAGGATATGCAAGGCAACTCCCGGCCTCCGCGAAGTCAGGGGATCAATAGGCGTTCTCGGTGCGGATCAGCGCGAACGGCGTCTGCGCGACGATGTAGAGGTCGAGCAGGATCGACCAGTTCTCGATGTAATAGAGGTCGTGCTCGACGCGGCGCTGGATTTTCTCCTGGCTGTTGGTTTCGCCGCGCCAGCCGTGGATCTGGGCCCAGCCGGTCAGGCCCGGCTTGACGCGGTGCCGGGCAAAGTAGCCGTCGACGGCTTCGTCATAGAGACGGTTCTCGGCCTTGGCTTGCACGGCGTGCGGGCGCGGGCCGACCAGCGACAGATTGCCGGTGAAGACCACGTTGAACAGCTGCGGCAGTTCGTCGAGACTGGTCTTGCGGATGATGCGGCCGACGCGAGTCACCCGCGGATCGCCCACGGTGACAAGCTTATTGGCGACCGCGTCGGTCTGGTCGACGTACATCGAGCGGAATTTGTAAATTTCGATCAGCTCGTTGTTGAAGCCGTAGCGCTTCTGCTTGAAGAACACCGGACCGCGGCTGTCGAGCTTAATGGCGATGGCGACGACCAGCATGATCGGCAGCGCACAGATCAGCGCCAGCGAGCCGACGATCTTGTCGAACAGCCACTTCATCACGACGTCCCAGTCGGCGATCGGCTTGTCGAAAATGTCGAGCACCGGGACGCTGCCGACGTAGGAGTAGGAACGCGGCCGGTAGCGCAGCTTGTTGGTGTGCGCCGAAAGCCGGATATCGACCGGCAGCACCCAGAGCTTCTTGAGCATCTGCAGGATGCGGCTTTCCGCCGAGATCGGCAGCGAGAAGATCACGAGATCGACACGGGTGTTGCGCGCAAACGCCACGAGATCGTCGACCGTGCCGAGTTTGGCGACGCCGGCGCAGCTTGACGGGCTGCGTTCGTCGCTTCGATCGTCGAACACGCCGACCACGCGCACATCGGAATCGCGTTGCGCGGCAAGTGTATCGATCAGCGCCTCGCCGTTATGGTCGGCCCCGACCACGACGGTGCGGCGATCGAGCCGGCCTTCCCGGGTCCAGCGCCGCACCAGAAGGAACAACCCGCGCCGGAACGCGATCAGCGTGAACAGGCCGAGCACGTAGAAACCGCCGAGCCAGGCCCGGGAGAACTGGTCGCCGACTTTGGCGAAGAACGACACGCAGATCGCGATCAGAAAAACTACCGACCACGCCGAGGCGAGCCGCATGTACTGCTTTTCGTGCCCGCGAAACGCCTGGACCTGATAGATGTCGGCGGCCTGGAACGCCAGCATCGCGAGCAGCGAGATGCCGAGAATAGCGACGAAATAGTACCAGGCGAAGCCATGCGTCGGCACCACATAACAGACGTAGACGGCAAACCCGATTACGGCGACCAATGCAAATTCGATCGCGCGAACGAGGCCGGCGAGCACGATCGGCGAATAGGCGGCGCGGTATGGTTTTGCAGTGACTTGGAGCGCCTCCGGCGAAAGCGGCGGCGCTTCGGTTTGCGGCAGATCACCGCGCGGCATCGACGTAACTGCGGAACGCGTGGCAGACGCCGTGTCGAAAATCGCGCCGGGCTCAGGCTTGGACATCACTGGCACTGTTTTGCACGCTGTTCTGATGCCCGCGCGCAAACGCGGGGACGCCCCCAAGCAGACCCAAGACTTCAATCAGTCCAAAAGACTTCAACGCAGTCCAAAGACCTAAATAGTGAATAAAGTTCAAAAATTGGTTAGGCGAATTGTTTCAATTTTCGTATTGCCAGCGCCTCGCGATACGCGGCCAAACCGCCGTCGACCATCGCGGCGAGTGAAAACTCGCTGCGCACGCGGCTCCTGACCACCTGCGCGATGTGGCGCACCTGCTCGGGCGCGTCGAGCGCCGCGTCGATGCTGCCGGCAAGCGCTGCGTCATCGTCCGGCGTGATCAGATGCACGGCGTCGGGACCGAAGATCTCCGGAACACCGCCGACCCGGGTCGCGATCATCGGCACGCCGGCGGCGGCCGCTTCGAGCACCACGTAGGGCAGGGATTCCGCGCGGGAGGGGATGACCATGGTGCGCCCCATGGCGAAAGCCGCCCGCGCCGGGCGATGGCCGACAAAACGGACCTGGTCGGCGACGTGAAGCTGCCGCGCTTGCGCCTTGAGTTCGGTCTCAAGCGGTCCTTCGCCGGCGATGGTCACCGTGACCGGACGGCCATGAGCTTTCAGCTTGGCCACGGCGTTGATCAGCACATCGAACGCCTTGACCGGCCGTAATTCGCCAAGCGCTACGAGATCGGTGGCGTCGGCTGCGGGTGCAATTGCGGCGAACTCGTCGTCGCCGACGCCGTTGTGCACGACGCGCGTCAATGTCGGGGTGCGCCCGATCTGGGCGCGGAACAGGCTTGCCACATACTGGCTCTCGAACAGAAAAAGATCGGTGCGCCACTTCAGGAGCCACTCCAGCGAGCGATAGAAACCGCCGCCGATGGTGCCGGGACGATAGACCAGCGAGCCGCCGTGCGGGGTGTAGACGCGGATGGCGCCCGGCGCCGTCGGGGCCAGCCTCGCCAGCGCCGCGCCCTTGGCGCCGTGGCCGTGAAGCACGTCCGGCGCGGCGTGCTTGATGTGGCCGGCGATGGTGCGCAGCGCACGAAAGTCGGACGGGCCGAGCTCGCGGGCGATGGCGACGCGCTGAAGGCCGAGTGCAAGCGCCGGTGCGAGTTCAGCCAGCACCGCGTCCGCGCGCGCGCCGCCGGTCATGGCATCGACGATCAGACCGACGCGATGGCCGCGCGCCGCCTGGCCGCGGGCGATGTCGAGCACGTGGCGGAACAGGCCGCCAAGCGGCGCTCGCAGGATGTGCATGATCTTCAGCGACGGCGCGACCGCCGCCGGGGCGACGGTGCGCGCGGTCGGCATCGACAGGCCGGCCGATGCGGCGGCTTGCATGACGGCTGATCCTTAAAAGTCGCGGCAGCGAGTTAAGGTCGATAGAGCAGGCTCGGCATTAACAAAGCCTTTCCGCTGCTTTGCTTGTGAGCCGCAAACCAGGGGTTCCACGGGCGTTTAACCAGATGGAAACCATAATCGACTGTGATGGCGCGTGCGGATCGGGCCCGCTGTTGGTCCCGCGCCTTGATCCGTCAGCAGGAGCCGCGACATGAGTCTGGCCTCGCAACCGCCCCGGCCGCCGGCGCGCGGCTCAATGATGGATGCCGACTTCGACCTGTCGCAGCTCGGCGCCGCGCTCTGGCGCAACAAGGGCAAGATCCTGCGCCCGACCATCGCGGTCGCACTTATCACCTTTGCAGTGGTGATGCTGATCCCGCCGAAATATCTCGGCGAATCGCGGGTGCTGGTGGTCGGCCGCGACAACGCGTTTCTCCGCCCCGACGTCGACCGCGACACCGGCGACCGCGGCACCGTCGATCTCGAGGCCGTGACCAGCCAGGCGCAGCTTATTCTGTCGCGCGATCTCGCCACCGAAGTGATCAACAAGCTCAAGCTCAACGAGCGGCGCGAATTCGATTCGGCGCTCGGCGGCGTATCGCTGTTCAAGACCGTGCTCGGCTTTATCGGCCTGACCAAGAACCCGCTGAGCATGACGCCGCAAGAGCGCGTGCTCGATGCCTATTACGACCGGCTCAACGTCTACCCGGTGGAAAAGTCGCGCGTCATCGTCATCGACTTTCTGTCGGAAAATCCCGAGCTCGCCGCGCGTGTCGCCAACGCCATCGCCGAGGCCTATCTCGAACGCCAGCAGCTCGCCAAGCAGGAGCAGGTGCGCGGCGCCGGCACCTGGCTCGCGGGCGAGATCGAGAAGCTGCGCAAAAAGGTCGAGGAGGCCGAGGCCAAGGTCGAGGCCTTCCGCGGCAAGACCAACCTCCTGGTCGGCCCGAACGGCACCACGCTGTCGGCCCAGCAGCTCGGCGAGATGAACGCCCAGCTCGGCGCCGCGCGCACGCTCAAGGCCGACGCCGAGGCCAAAGCCAGGCTCATCCGCCAGATGCTGAAGGCCAACCAGGAGATCCAGTCCTCCGACGTGCTCAATTCCGAGCTGATCCGCCGGCTCTCCGAGCAGCGCGTGACGTTGCGCGCGCAGCTCGCCGAGCAATCGTCCTCGCTGCTCGACAACCATCCGCGCATCAAGGAATTGAAGGCGCAGATTGCCGACCTCGACCAGCAGATCAGGCACGAAGCCGAATCGGTGGCGCGCTCGCTCGAAAACGACGCCCAGCTCGCCAGCGCCCGGGTGGAGTTGCAGACCGCGATGCTCGACCAGTTCAAGAACCAGGCGTCCTCGACCAACGAGCAGGACGTGCAATTGCGCGCGCTCGAACGCGAAGCCAAATCGCAGCGCGATCTGCTGGAATCGTATTTGGCCAAATATCGCGAGGCGACCGCCCGCGACAGCATCGCGTCGGCGCCGCCGGATGCCCGCATCATTTCGCGCGCCTCGGTGTCGAACGTTCCGGCCTATCCGAAAAAACTCCCGACCGTGCTGATCGCCACCTTCGCGACCTTCGTGGTCTGCTTCGGTATCGTGGTGACGCGCGAATTTCTTGCCAATCCGGCAACGGACGCCGCCGCGCGGCCGGTCCGCGCCGTTCGGCCGTTCTCGACCAAACAAGTCGCGATGAAACCAGTCCCGGCCACTCCCAGAACTGCCGCTGCAGCCCCGCGCGCGGGCGAGCCTGCCTCCGCGACCGGCCGCTTGACGGCGCGGCTGGCTGCTGCGGTGAAAGGCCGGCGGCCGGCCGGCGCGCCGGCGAGCGCGATCGGCGAATTCGCGCATGATTTTCACAACGCACAAGATTTTGACAGCGCGCAAGACTTCAATAGCGGGCAATACCTCGACAGCGGACAAGACTTTAACGGCCAGGATCTCGACAGCACCGCAGGCGGCGGCAGCCAGGTCGCGGTCTTCGGTGTTGCGCCGCATTTGGGAACGAGCGGCATCGCCATCAAATTCGCCCGCGCGCTGGCGCGGGAAGCGCGTGTGGTGCTCGTGGGCCTGGGCTCCGGCGACGGCGCGATCCGGGCGATTTCCGGCGATCCGTCCGCGCCCGGATTGGCCGAGCTTGTCGACGGCGAGGCCGCCTTCGGCGACATCATCACCAGGGACCGCATGTCCGGCCTCAACCTGATCGTTTCCGGGCGCGCGCCCGCCGCGCCGGGCGAGCTCGCCTCAGTGCCCGGCATGAGCAAGAACTTCCAGGCGCTCGCTTACACTTATGGCCACGTCGTCATCGACGCCGGAATCGTCGACGGCGCCGCGGCGGAGGACTTGCCTGGCATTGCGCAGCTTGCCCCGCACGCGATCCTTGTGGTCGAGACGCCGGCGAACCGCGCCGCCGATCAGGCCCGCGAGCGGCTTGAGGAGGCCGGCTTCGCCGACGTCACCATCCTGGTCGCCGGCCGCCCCGACGCCGCCGCACCTGCCACGGCCGCGGCGTAATCTCCTTCAAAAGCTGACGAAGCAGCAGGGACGCGGGGATTGTCGCTTGCCGTGCGCCGCACTCTTACGTCACCGACCACCTTTGCTTTGTGCTCTCGGGCACCTGGTGGGTGAACTCGGGCGAGCATTTCGACCCGGAGGCCACCGTTCCTGTCCCGGCCGGCGGCTTCGTCCGCCGCATCGCGCGCACGCCGCACTATGACGGCGTGAAGCAAGGCGAGAAGGAGCCCGCCGTCATCGGCATCATCGGCATCGCGCCGATTGATCTCAAGCTTGTCGATCCGTCTAAGCCGGCGTGGCGGGCGGTGTAGGGCAGTGGCGAGGCCTTAGTTGTTGCTGCGTTGCCGGCACTCAGCAAGGGGCGAGCGTATCCGATTACATAATCGGATTAACGAAATCCGCCAAGCTTCGCTGTGCCTACTCTTGAGCGGCACTTCCGGGTTGCAGCGGCGCCTCAAATTAGGATGTCTGACTAGCCTGTTTTTTGAGTTGAGCGTGAAGTCCCCGTAAAGCGGGATCTACTCTTCTGCGATCCTGACCTCGGACTGTACGCTCTAATGCCGGCCAGCCAGTCGCTACAAACCATCCCACGATGTCCGTGTGCGGCCTGAAGCGTCGATACTGTTGTGACAGTCTGGTCGCGTCAACGCGCTCCACGCCCAACTGCAAGACCAATTGCAACGCATCAAAATTTGGAACTCCTTCAGCAGTCAATATCGACAGCGAACTGACTCCGTCGCCTACCGAGATTTCGCGATTTTTGGCTTCGTATTGGATGAGTTCGTGCATACCGAACAGGCCCCAAGGAAGTAGATACTGCATACGACCGTAAATATTTGAGATCATTCGCCCAAACGAGGCCCCGTGATCAGTTTGAAAATTCGCCAGTGGAATCCCCTCAATCCACTTTGTCGCGAGAAAAGACATATATCCGAGTCGATTTTCCACGAAATGAGAACACAAAATTTCACCGCAATGACTGTTCCTAAATTTCGGAGATTTGGGTGCGGTCGAGGCTAGATCGAAAGTCGCCTCCAATGCTGAATGCTCGGCTTGGAAGTCCGATAAGATGCTTTCGACGGTGCGATAATAATGAGGCAGTTGTCCCGCTAGGTGTTTGCCGAGCGTGTAGTTGTTGTGTCTATCTTTGAGTATTGCGCGCATCCCCGAACGAACGGAACGGGTGCCATTGGAAATTGTTAAGGCCGTTTCTGTGGCGATGTAATTTTTGATATGACTAGCCACGACCAAGGTACCCCTCGCTTCGACTCGGTGAATCTCTCGCGGAAGGCGTGCAAAGTCAAAACGCTGTAACCAGCGGATGGAAGAGCGCCGGGTCTCGAAAATAGAGACGGGGCCTTGACTTTTGGTCCCTATTTCAGTTATAGGAAAAGAATCTCGCTCATAAGGGACGTGATCTCGAGACACACCTGACCACGGAGCGAGTGCGGTTCCTGCGGGCGGGGCTTGTAACCCCGCTCCCGGGCGGTTCGGGTATCGCTCCCGCCGGCACTACGACCGGCGCGCGGGGTGCTCCGTTTAAGCGCGATCGACGGCGCGGGTAACGCCCGCGTTGCTTGTCGATCGCGTGAAGCACGGCCTGGGCTGAGCTGGAATGTTCGCTCGTTCTGGCAAGCGCCGCCAGCGTGAGCGCCGAAAGGCGAGCGCGCCCGAAGCAGACGGTCTGCGCCCGGTTGGCGCAAACTTGTTCTGTTGCGCGCGCCCGCGCCGCCTCCCAATCTTCCCCGCAAGCGGGGGAGGGAAAGGAGTAACGGTGCGGGGCATGGTTGGTGCGCCTTTCGGCGCTCCGCCTCTCTTGCTTTATTGCCGGAAGCCCGCCTTTTCGATGGGCTTCGGTCAATGGCTTCGCAGAAGCCGCTTCGTGCTCTCGTTGGTGAACAAAACCTGGGCGCGGATCGTGTCGCGGGAACGGTTTTGCTTGTCCGCCCCCGCACGTAGTGCGGGGAGGGGGACGATGCCCACGGGTCCGGCCCGAAGTGGCCGGCCCGATGACAGGCTCCGCATGGTGGAGGGACCGTGCAGCAAAGAGGCTCACCTCATCGCCCGCGCCCGTTCCACCACGCTGCTGCGCAGCGTGGTCCCCCTTCCCCGCTTTGCGGACCAGGATGAAGAGGCCTTTACCCCAACCCTCTCCCGCAGGCGGGAGAGGGACTGGGCGGTGCGTCGCGGGAACTTGTTGCTCACCTTTCGCAGGGGTTCCGGCAAAGAATTGTCAACCAGGGGGCGGATAGAATCGCGCGTTTATCAGGGATCTCGGGTTTTCAGGGACGCACCGTGGCCGGGCTCAAGCAGACGATCATCCGCGGCGGACTGGAATCGCTGTACTTCAGCGGCGCGCATTATGCGCTCAAACCGTTCGTCGGCGGGCTCGGCGTCATTCTCACGTTTCATCACGTGCGCCCGGCGCGGCCCGATCAGTTCCAGCCCAATCGCATGCTCGAGATCACGCCGCGCTTTCTCTCGAGCGTGGTGAAACTGCTGCGCCGCTCGGGCGTCGATGTCATCAGCCTCGACGAGATGTACCGGCGCCTGACCGAGGGCGATATCAAGCGCCGCTTCGTGTGTCTTACCTTCGACGACGGCTATCGCGACACGCTCAAATACGCCTATCCGATCCTCAAGAAAGCCGAGATGCCGTTCGCGGTCTATGTGGCGACGAGCTTTCCCGACCGGCTCGGCGAATTGTGGTGGCTCGCGCTCGAAGCCGTGATCGCGCGCCATGCCCGCATCAGGCTTGTGCTCGACGGCGACACCCGCACTTTCGATTGCGCCACGCTCGAGGAGAAGCGCGCGCTCTACGAGGAGATTTACTGGTGGCTGCGGCAACGGCCGAGCGACGCCGAAGTGCACGAATTGGTGGGCAACCTCGCGGCCCGCTATGCCGTCAACCTCGCGGCGTTCTGCAAGGATCTGTGCATGGACTGGCGGGAGCTGTCGCAGCTCGCCGCCGATCCGCTGGTGACGATCGGCGCGCACACCGTCAATCATCCGATGCTGACCAAGCTGCCGGAAAAAGCGGCGCGATCGGAAATGGATTTGGGCCGCTCGGTGATCGAGGCGGCGTTGGGCAAGCGGCCGGAGCATCTGGCGTATCCGTACGGCGATCCGACAGCCGCCGGGCGGCGCGAATTTGCGCTCGCCGCCGCGCTTGGCTTTAAGACCGCGGTGACGACCCGGCCGGGCGTCATCACTTACGGCCACATCCAGCAGCTCACCGCGCTGCCGCGGATCTCGCTCAACGGCGAGTATCAGCAATTGCGCTATGTGCAGGTGCTGCTCTCCGGCGCCGCCACCGCGATGTGGAATGGCTTCCGCCGCCAGGAGGCGGCGTGACCGGGAGTCAGTGGTCGGTAATCAGTAATCAGAAGTCGCGGCTTTTGTTTCTTCTGATTACCGATTACTGACTCCTGATCCGCTCATCCAGGAGATGAGCGGGAGAGCCGGCAGCACCCAGCCGAGGCCGGCGATGACGTAGTAGGCGACCGAGATGATGGCATGGTCGCGGATCGCTGGCATCTGCGCCAGCGCCATCGCGACGAGCGCCCAGACGATGACGAGCACGATGAGGCCGATTGCGCCGATGAATTTTCGAAGCCGGAGCGACATTCTTTGTTCCGTCATCCTGAGGTGCGAGCGCAGCGAGCCTCGAAGGCAGCTCTCGTTGAATATGTCCCGTCATCCTGAGGTGGCCGCCAACGGGTCCGGCCGGAAGTGGCCGGCCCGATGACAAGCTCCGCGGCCCTCGAAGGATGCGGGCCGCGGCGCTCGGGCCGTCGCCCTTCGAGGCTCGTTTCACTCGCACCTCAGGGTGACCATTGGGTACGTTGCAAGCTTTGGCCGCAGCACTATATGGTCCGCGCGCGAACGACAAGCGGAGCCATGATGACCGGCAATCCTGCCGCCGAGATGCACACGCGCGCGATCCGGCTGTGGCTTTGTGCGGTCGCCGCGCTGGTGCTGGCGATGGTTTTGGTCGGCGGCGCGACGCGGCTGACGGAGTCCGGGCTTTCGATCACCGAGTGGAAGCCGGTCACGGGCGCGCTGCCGCCGCTTTCCGCAAAAGACTGGCAGGACGCGTTCGAGAAATATCAGGCGATTCCGCAATACCGCGCGTTGCCTGCCGCCATGAGCCTCGAAGAGTTCAAGACGATTTATTGGTGGGAATGGACGCATCGTCTGCTCGGCCGGCTGATCGGCGCGGCGTTTTTGCTGCCGTTTGTCTGGTTTCTGTGGCGCGGCTGGGTGGCGCCGTCGCTGCGCCCGCGGCTGTGGTTGATTTTTGGGCTGGGCGCGCTGCAGGGCGCGGTCGGCTGGTGGATGGTCGCCTCCGGCCTCGCCGCGCGCACCGAAGTTTCGCAATATCGGCTCGCGACCCATCTGCTCCTCGCCTGCGCGATCTACGTGGCGCTGATCTGGACCGCGCGGCGGCTTGTCGTTGCGCCTTCGCCGCTTGCTGCTGCGGAGAGGGCAGGGGCGCGCATAAAAGCCGGCGCCATCGGCCTTCTGGTTCTTGTGCTGTTGCAGATTTATCTCGGCGCGCTGGTTGCCGGCTTGCGCGCCGGTTACATCTACAACACCTGGCCGCTGATCGACGGTGCGCTGATGCCTGACACCGCGCAATTGTTCTCTGCATCACCGCTGTGGCGGAATTTTTTCGAGAATGTTCTGACCGTGCAGTTCGACCATCGCATGCTGGCTTATCTGATCTTTGTCTGTGCGGTGCTGCATGTTTTCGACGTCGCGCGCGCGGCGAAAGCCGGACCGGCGCGCACCGGCGCTTTCGTTCTGTTCGCCGCGGTCGTGCTGCAAGTGGCGCTCGGTATCGCCGTGCTGTTATTGGTCGTGCAGCTGCCGCTCGCGCTGTTGCATCAGGCGATGGCGATGCTGATCCTGACTGTCGCAACTTTGCATGCGGCGAATGCTGTTGGCGTCACGATCAGGGACAGTGCACCGGCTGGCGAAGCTATTCAGCTAGCGCCCGGTCGAGGTCGGCAATAATGTCTTCTTTGTCCTCGATGCCGATCGAGAGCCGCACCACGTCCGGTCCGGCGCCGGCTTGAATCTTCTGCGCGTCGGACAGCTGCCGGTGCGTGGTCGAGGCGGGATGAATGATCAGCGAGCGCGTGTCGCCGATGTTGGCGAGGTGCGAAAACAGCGTGACGTTGGACACGAGCTTCACGCCGGCGTCGTAGCCGCCTCTGAGCCCGAACGTGAACACCGCGCCGGCGCCGTTCGGACAGTATTTCCTGGCGAGGTTGTGATAGCGATCGCCGGGCAAGCCCGGATAGCTCACCCAGGCGACCTTCGGGTGCGCCGCGAGCCATTCGGCGACCGCAACCGCATTGTCGCAGTGCTGGCGCATGCGCAGCGGCAGCGTTTCGATGCCGGTGAGGATGAGGAATGCATTGAACGGCGACAGCGCCGGCCCGATGTCGCGCAGAGCAAGAACGCGGCAGGCGATCGCGAAGGCGAAATTGCCGAACGTCTCGTGCAGCACGATGCCGTGATATTCCGGCCGCGGCTCGCATAGCATCGGATAGCGGCGCTCGCGCGACCAGTTGAAAGTGCCGGCGTCGACGATCATGCCGCCGATCGAGTTGCCGTGACCGCCAAGAAATTTGGTCAGCGAATGAATGACGATGTCGGCGCCATGATCGATCGGCTTGCACAGATATGGCGTCGCCAGTGTGTTGTCGACGATGTAAGGCACGCCGGCGCGGCGCGCGATCTGCGCGACCGCGGCCATGTCGGTGATGACACCGCCAGGATTGGCAATTGACTCGGTGAAGATCGCCTTGGTCTTTGGCGAGATCGCGCGCTCAAACGAGGTGATGTCGTCAGGGTCCGCCCAAACTACGTTCCAGCCGAAATTCTTAAAGGCGTGATTGAACTGATTGATCGAGCCGCCATATAGCTTTTTCGACGCGACAAACTCATCGCCCGGCTGCAGCAGGCAATGGAATGTGAGTACTTGTGCGGCGTGTCCCGATGCGGCTGCAAGTCCGGCGGTGCCGCCTTCGAGCGCCGCGACCCGCTCCTCCAGCACTGCGTTGGTCGGATTGCCGATCCGGGTATAGATGTTGCCGAACGTCTGCAGGCCGAACAACGACGCCGCGTGATCAACGCTTTCGAAGACGTAGGACGTGGTCTGGTAGATCGGCGTCGCCCGTGCACCCGTGGTGGGGTCGGGTTGTGAGCCGGCGTGGACCGCGAGCGTCGAGAAACCGGGAATGCGTTCGCTCATCGGTCAAATCCTTGACGCTGATCGGGGCGGCAGAAGCACGTCCGGTTTATAGAACGAGCCGCAAGCGTCAAGGCGCAGAACTGGCGTTTTCGTTAATTGAAGGAATGCTGAATCAACCAATACGACGTGAGGTCATTTGCCGGTCGGCGCTTGTTTCAGCCGTGCCAATGCGACAGCGCGACGCGGCAGGCGTGCGAGATCCGCCGTTTGTTGGAGAGAAGACAGGCTGCGACCTTATCCCGATCGGGCACGAATTCTCCGCAGATCGTCATGGCATCATTCATGCACGCATCCTGATTTTGTTGATCTTGTTGTTGATTGCGCTGGTAACGCGGCTTTTGCCAATCCTGCGCCGCGGCGGACGTCATCGCGACGGCAGTGCTCAACAGGGCCAGCGTCAATACCGAGCGAATTTTCATGACTCTCTGCTCCTACTCTACGTTGTGCCGTCCGCCCGAGCCGTTCGATTGAGCCGCAGGCCGGGAAAATCCGGAATATAATGTGAAAATAATGTGAAAAGTTCCAGTCCCGGGGCGAAGGACGCCGGCCGTTTGCTGTGGGTAAATTCCCGCGTCCTGTTGCAGTCGCGGGCGCTTCACGATTTAGTCCCTGCCGCTTCGCGCTGCGCGCGTTCTGCGGCGCTAGCGGCTTCGGTCGTGCCTCCAGGTGCTGATGTGCGGTTGAGCGACAAGCGCTGAATACCACCCGTAAGCGCGACTTTCTTCGACGTGATGGTCCGCGTGTTGACGCCCATCCAGGCGATTTCCGCGGACAGACGGCCGTACTCGATCTTTGGGCAGCGGTTCATCACCACTTTTACACCTTGGGCTTGCGCAAGTGCGGCAGCTTCTTCGTTTGACACACCGAGCTGCATCCAGATGACTTGCGGCCGCGGATTTAATGTGAGTGCTTCCTGGACGATGGGAAGCACATAACGCGAGGCGCGGAAAATTTCGACCATATCGATCGGCTCGGGCACATCGGCAAGCCGGTCATAGAATGGGCGGCCGAGCACGCTTTGCCCAGTATGACCCGGGTTGACCGGGATCATATTGTAGCCGCGTTCCAGCAAATATTTGAACGCAAAGTAGCTTGGACGGTTCTGCTTTGCCGAAGCGCCGACCATAGCGATCGATTTCACGGTGTTGAGAATGCCGCGGATGTAGCTATCGAGGTAGGAGTTGTGGTTCATCGCGGGCAGAAGGTCAGCGGTCTTCCCATTTTGGTTTGCGTTTGTCGATGAAGGCGCCGATTCCCTCGTTGGCGTCGCGCGTCAGCAGATTCTCCACCATCACATCCGCCGTGTAATTGTAGGCCTCGGCAAGCGGCATTTCGAGCTGGCGATAGAACGCCTCTTTGCCCATCCTGATCGCACTTGCGGACTTTTCTGTGATCTTCGTCGCAAGCTTGAGGGCCTCGTTGCGTTCGGTCCCCGGCGCGACAACACGGTTGATCAGACCGATGCGTTCGGCGTGCTCGGCCGAGATCATCTCGCCGGTGACAAGCATTTCCATCGCCGGCTTGTGCGCGACGTTGCGGGACAGCGCGACCATCGGTGTCGAACAGAACAAGCCGACGTTGATGCCGGAGGTCGCAAACCTGGCGGTGCTGGCCGCGACGGCGAGGTCGCAGCTGGCCACCAGCTGGCAGCCTGCGGCGGTAGCGGTCGCCTGAACGGCGGCAATGACCGGCTGCGGCAGCCTGACGATTTGCTGCATCATCGTGCTGCACATGGTCATGATGTGCCTGAAATAGGCGCGCCCGCCGTCCTCGTTGGCGCGGTGCTGATAAAGCTGTTTGAGATCGTGACCGGCCGAGAACGCCGGTCCATTCGCGGCCAGCACCACAACCCGCACCGTGTCGTCGTGTGCTATCGCTGTCAGCGCATCGCCAAGCGCCTCAAGCATTGCTTCAGACAGGCTGTTGAGCGCATGCGGGCGGTTGAGCGTCAGTACCGCGACGTTGGCGATATCCTCCCGCAACAGGATCAGCGAAGAGTCCGCGGTTCTGGCGGCGGTGGATTGTGCGTTCATGATCGTAGGTCCTTTGGGTCGCGCTCAGTCCTGCGGATTGGCAGTGCCCTCTTCGCATTGTATCCGATCCCGAAGCACAGAGCAGGGGCGTGAGGGACATGGCGGCACCGAAACTTTCGGTCAGGGAGCTTGAGCGGCTGCTCAGCGCCGAATTTCCCGAAATGTTCAACCCGCACAGCGGTTACGTCATTGAGCAGGTCTGGCATGGCGGCTGTCGCGTGCGAAAGCAGTTCGATGCCCAGTCGTTGCGGCCTGGCGGCACGATCGCCGGTACGACGATGATGGCACTCGCTGATTTTGCGATTTATGTCGCGATCCTCGGCACGATCGGCTGGGTGCCTCTTACCGTGACGACCAATCTCAATATCAATTTTCTCAGAAAACCGGCGGCACGGGATCTCGTCGGCGAGGCGAAACTCCTGAAACTGGGTAAACGGCTTGCCGTCGGCGACATCGCCATTCGCTCGGAGGGCGAAGACGATCTCGTCGCCCACGCGACGTCTACCTACGCCATTCCCGGCAAAAGGTGATATAATACCACCAAGCCAAATTATTGAGATATTGACGAAATAGCCCCGCAATCATATTGACCGCGCCGAACCCAGTCGCTAAAAGCGCGCGCGAAAAGCCGCTGGTAGCGGCGCACTTGCCAGATGGATTGATTATGAAGACGTTTTCGGCAAAACCCGCCGAGGTTGAGAAGAAGTGGGTCATGATCGACGCCGATGGGCTCGTCGTGGGCCGGCTTGCCTCGATTGTGGCGATGCGGCTTCGCGGCAAGCACAAGCCGAGTTTCACCCCTCATGTGGATTGCGGCGACAACGTCATCGTCATCAACGCCGCCAAAGTGGTGCTCACCGGACGCAAGGTCGACCAAAAGGTCTATTACAAGCATACTGGCTACATCGGTGGCATCAAGGAACGCTCCGCCAAGTCCATCCTGGCCGGGCGCTTTCCCGAGCGCATCGTGGAAAAAGCCGTCGAGCGGATGCTGCCGCGCGGCCCGCTCGGTCGCCGCCAACTCAGCAACCTGCGTGTCTACGCGCACGCCGAGCATCCGCACGAGGCCCAGCAACCGCAGCCGCTCGACATTGCCGCCATGAATCGCAAGAACAAGAGGATCGCGTAATGGCCGAGACCATGCAGACGCTCGAGGAATTGTCGACGCTGAAGCCCGCGGCAGCACCGCAGCCGCCCAAATACGTGCAAAAGCTGGACAAACAAGGGCGCGCTTACGCCACCGGCAAGCGAAAGGACGCGGTTGCGCGGGTGTGGATCAAGATGGGCGCCGGCACGATTGTGATCAACGACCGGCCGGTCGAAACCTATTTTGCACGTCCCGTGCTGCGCATGCTGATCCAGCAGCCCCTCGTTGCCGCAAACCGGCAGGGTCAATTCGATGTCGTGTGCACTGTTTCCGGCGGCGGACTTTCAGGTCAGGCCGGGGCGGTGCGTCACGGCCTGTCCAAGGCGCTGATGCGCCACGAGCCGGATTTGCGCGCGGTGCTCAAGCGGGGCGGCTTCCTGACCCGGGACCCGCGTGTGGTTGAGCGCAAGAAGTACGGCAAGGCCAAAGCACGCCGCAGCTTCCAGTTCTCCAAACGCTAGGCGCCGGTCGCTTATACACCGGCCAATGGAGGTGGGCGACGGATCGCGTTTCGCGCAAGCGCGCCGTCGTTTGGGCATTGCGGTCGCAGTCGGCGCGGCCGCTTGCGGTGGAAAAAATTTACACTTGTAAAGGAGCGATGGTTTTTTTTGGGGCTTTTTGCAATTTCTTTTCCGAAAGGCCGCCTCATATATCAAACTCTTGGCAAAGCTTGAAAAGCAAACGATCTGTCAAGCGCGCTCATCGGTGATACGTATTTCATCGCATAGACCGGATTGGAGCGACGCTACATGTTAACGGACCTGGCCCCCGCATCACTATCGTTCGATGTTGGAACGCTGTTTCTGATCGCCATTTGCGTTGCAGCCCTGCTCGGCGTGTTTCTGATGTTTGCCTGGATGCAAGAGCGCACGCTGGCGCTTGCTTGGTGGGGTTTGGCGTATTTGATCGGCGGAGCGTCCGGCGCGCTATGGCGGTTTGGGCATGTGATCCTGCCGGCCGTACCTGCAAATCTCGCTACAATTTTACTGTTCGTCGCCGTGGGCATGATTTGGAGCGGCGCGCGGCAGTTTCACGGCCTTCCGGTTCATTGGATTGCCATGCTGTTCGGCGCCGCGTTTTGGCTGATCGCGTGTTTTGTCCCGGCTTTCGCCATATCGGCGGCGTCGCGCATCGTGGTGTGCGGGATCATCGTGGCCGCTTACACATTCCTCACCGCCGCGGAACTTCGGCGGGAGCGGCGCAGATCGCTCATCCGGCGTTGGCCTGCGATATTTGTTCCAATGTTGCACGGCTCGATCTTCCTGTTTCCCGTAGCGCTCGCGACAATTTCGCCCGACGACGGCGTCCATAGTCTCGCCCGCGGCTGGATCGCGGTGTTTGCAATCGAGATATTGCTGTACGTCGTCGGAACGGCGTTCATGGTGCTGATACTGGCAAAAGATCGCACCGTTCACCTCTACAAGACCGCGGCGACCACGGATCCGCTCACCGGCCTGCTCAATCGTCGCGGATTTTTTGAGGCTGCCGGGATGCTCATGGGGCGCAATCGCAAAAGCATCGTGCCGATCAGCGTGCTTGCCTTCGATCTTGATCACTTCAAGGCGGTCAACGACCGTCACGGGCATGCCGTCGGCGATTCAGTTTTGCAATTGTTCGCTCGAGTGGTGCGCGAGACGATGCGCGCCGATGACGTCATTGGCCGCCTGGGCGGTGAGGAGTTTGTTGCCGTTCTGCCGGGCGCACTGAAGGATGCGGCCGCCGCGGGCGAACGGGTGCGTGCGGCGCTGGCCGCGGCAAGCATCGTCCGAAACGGCCAGCGCATCGCAGTAACGGTCAGCATCGGAGTTGCGGCTGGCTCACCGTCGACCGCTGTCGATTTGTTGATTACACGCGCTGACGAGGCGCTTTACCGCGCCAAAAGCGCGGGGCGCAACCGCGTTGAGACTGCCAACGAGATCATCGACACCCCGGCTGAAACCCGTACCACGCGCAATGTTCGTTCCGCGGCGAGGGTAACACAAAAGGGCGCCGCTCTTAACGGCGCCCTGGCAAGTTGCACTGCCTAGGAGGACGGTTACACGCCAAGCTTACGCCGACAAACTTCGTTTGTCGGGGCGTCACGCCTTACGCGGTCTACGCCGAATAGTACATTTCAAATTCCACCGGATGCGGTGTGTGTTCGAAGCGAATGACTTCGCCCATCTTCAGTTCGATGTAAGCATCGATGAAGTCGTCGTCGAACACGCCGCCGGCCTTCAGGAAAACGCGGTCTTTGCTGAGCTCCTCCAGCGCCTGTCGCAGCGAACCGCAGACGGTCGGAATCTTTTTTAGTTCCTTCGGCGGCAGATCGTAAAGATCCTTGTCGATCGCTTCGCCGGGATCGAGTTTGCTCTTGATGCCGTCGAGACCGGCCATCAGCATTGCGGCAAAGCCGAGATAGGGATTGGCAAGCGGGTCAGGGAAACGCACCTCGACGCGTTTGGCCTTCGGGTTGGTCGTATAGGGGATGCGGCAGGACGCCGAGCGGTTGCGCGCCGAGTAGGCGAGCAGCACCGGCGCCTCAAAGCCGGGGACCAGGCGCTTGTAGGAATTCGTCGTCGGATTGGTGAAAGCGTTGATTGCCTTGGCGTGCTTGATGATGCCGGCGATGTATTGGAGGCAGGTCTCGGAAAGGTCGGCGTATTTGTTGCCAGCGAAAACCGGCTTGCCGCCCTTCCAGATCGATTGGTGGCAGTGCATGCCCGAACCATTGTCGCCGTAGATGGGCTTCGGCATGAAGCAGGCCGTCTTGCCGTAGACCTGCGCAACCTGCTGGATGCAATATTTGTAGATCTGCAGGTGATCGGCCATCTGCACCATCGGCGAGAACTTCATGCCGAGTTCGTGTTGGGCAGAGGCCACCTCGTGGTGATGTTTCTCCACTTTCACGCCCATGCGGGCCATGGCGGCGAGCATTTCGGAGCGCATATCCTGCGCTGAATCCTGCGGTGGAACCGGGAAGTAACCCTTCTTGACTGGGATATGGTGACCGAGATTGCCGCCCTCATATGCGGTGTCGGAATTCGAGGGAAATTCGGTCGAGTCGAGCTTGAAGCCGGTGTTGTACGGGTCGGCCTTGTACTTGACGTCGTCGAATACAAAGAACTCGGCCTCGGGACCGAAGTAAATCGTATCGCCGACGCCCAGCGACTTCACCATGCCCTCGGCCTTCTTGGCGATGCCACGCGGATCGCGCGAATAGGGCTCGCCGGTCGTCGGCTCGAGCACGTCGCACACCAACACCAGCGTCGTCTCGGCGAAGAACGGATCGATGCACGCCGATGACGGGTCGGGCATCAGGCACATGTCGGACTCGTGGATCGCCTTCCACCCGGCGATCGATGAGCCGTCGAACATCTGTCCCTCGGCGAAGGTATCTTCCTCGATCATGGAAACGTCGAAGGTAACGTGCTGCCATTTGCCGCGCGGATCGGTGAAGCGGAAATCGACGTATTTGACGTCGTTGTCTTTGATCGTCTTCATGACATTTTTCGGCGTCGTCATGGCAGGCGTGCCCTTTCGTTGTGCTGGTGAGTGACTCTTCGCGCTGGTCGGCATCGGCTGGCGTCCAGGCGCCAGCAGTCAACTGCGACAGTCAAATGGCGTCAATTCCGGATTCCCCCGTCCTGATCCGGATGGCTTCTTCGATGGTCGACACGAAGATTTTCCCGTCGCCGATCCGCCCGGTTTGGGCGGCACGACGGATCGCGTCGATAGCCTTTTCGACCATGTCGTCACCAAGCACAATCTCGATCTTCACCTTGGGCAGGAAATCCACCACGTACTCGGCGCCACGATATAACTCGGTATGTCCCTTTTGGCGCCCGAAGCCCTTGGCTTCGGTCACGGTGATGCCTTGTAGGCCGACTTCCTGCAACGCCTCCTTCACCTCATCGAGTTTGAACGGCTTAATGATCGCCTCGATTTTCTTCATCGCGTTTCATCTCCCGACTCCCGCGTGGGGACACGACCACAGCGGAGCCGAGCGTTGGTTAGCAGGTCCCGTGCCAAGCCCCAAAATTATGAAAAACACAAGCAGATCAGTTGGGTAAGGGGAATTTGACATCCACCTTTGAGGGCTCGAGAAACGGTGTCGCTGTTAAAATGGGCACATTGCCTATTGTCAGGTCAATACTGCATTGCAATCGGCCACAGAGTATTCGCAGATGTTCTGCTCGCGCCGCGATCGTTATTCTGTATGCGGCATGATTGAGCTACTCACCACCACCGAGATGACCAAGGCCGATCGCTTGGCGATAGCCGGCGGCGTGCCCGGAATCGAGCTGATGGAGCGAGCGGGCGGGGCGGTCGCTGCCGCGGTCGCAGCGCGCCACGCAGTTGGCGGTCAAGTCGTTGTCCTGACCGGGCCGGGGAACAATGGCGGCGACGGTTTTGTCGCGGCCCGGTTGCTCGTGCGGCGAGGTTTCCGGGTTCGGCTGATGCTTGCCGGGGACATCGCGCGCCTCAAAGGGGACGCAGCTGCCGCTGCAAGAAGTTGGACGGGCCCCGTTGAGCCGGCTGCGGTGGTCGGGTTTGGCGGCGCGGATGTCATCATTGACGCGCTTTTCGGCGCTGGGCTTGACCGGCCGGTAGAAGAGCCGGCGCGGTCTTTGATCGAGGGACTGAATGCCCAGCGTGCGCCAGTCGTCGCCGTCGACCTGCCAAGCGGCATCAACGGTACGTCCGGAGCGGCGATGGGAAGCGCCGTGAACGCCACTCAGACGGTGACCTTCTTTCGCAAAAAACCCGGACATCTGCTTTTACCGGGACGGCTACATTGTGGGGTGATATCCGTCGCCGAGATTGGCATTCCCGCCTCTGTTCTGGACCAAATCGGAACCAGGACCTTCGAAAACACTGCCGAACTCTGGTGCGGACGGTTTCCCCATCCAATCAAGGCAGGCCACAAATATGACCGCGGGCACGTGGTGGTCGCCTCGGGTCCGGTCTGGTCTACGGGGGCCGCCCGTCTTGCGGCACGCGGTGCGATACGCGCGGGCGCGGGATTGGTGACGATCGCAAGCCCGCGCGAAGCTTTGGCCGTGAATGCAGCGGCAAGTCTTGCCGTCATGGTGCGGCCGGTCGACGGGGCAAGCGAACTGTCCAAGTTTCTTGAGGATCGCCGCCTCAATGCGTTCGCTATCGGTCCGGGCCTGGGTGTGGGCGAGGCTACCTGCGAAATGGTTCTCGCCGCTCTCTCCGGAGAGCGCGCCGTGGTGCTCGACGCGGATGCGATCACGAGCTTTGCCGGCAACCCCGCGCGTCTCGCGCAAGCGCTGCTCCTGCGTCGGGGTAAGTCTACGATCCTTACCCCTCATGAAGGCGAGTTTGCGCGTTATTTCGGTGCCTTAGACGAAAAAACCAAGATCGGCTCGAAGCTTGACCGGGCGCGTTTAGCCGCCGCGTTGACCGGCGCGATCATCGTCTTGAAGGGCGCGGATACGGTTGTCGCGTCGGCTGACGGCCGGGCGGCCATCGCCGCCAACGCGCCTCCCTATCTTGCCACCGCCGGTGCCGGCGACGTTCTCACCGGTATCGCGGCGGCGCTCCTGGCCCAGGCCATGCCCGCTTTTGAGGCGGCTGCGGCCGCAGTTTGGTTGCACGGCGAAGCTGCCAATGCCTTCGGGCCCGGGTTGATTTCGGAGGACTTGCCGGAAATGCTGCCCGGTGTTTACCGCGCCCTGCTTTTGTGACCGGCAGGTTGCAAGCTACGATTCCGTGGCTATTTTTATTGGTGCCCCGCCGATCTCGCGTGATATAAGCCGCGCCGCCGGGCCGCCCTCCTATCGCGGGCGTGGCGGAATTGGTAGACGCGCGGGATTTAGGTTCCCGTGACGAAAGTCGTGGGGGTTCGAGCCCCTCCGCCCGCACCAAGAGGGCGGATTTTTTTGACCAGCGACGAGGACGCAACCGGCCAGAATGCGATCGGACTGGGCCGCAGAGAGTGATGTCGATGCAAGTGACTGAGACTTCCGCCGCCGGCCTGAAGCGCGAGTACCACGTGGTCGTTCCCGCCAGCGACCTCGAAGCGCGGGTCAATGAACGGCTCGACGATCTTAAAGGTCGCGTGCAGCTCCGGGGTTTTCGGCCCGGCAAGGTGCCGGTGGCGCACCTCAAACGTCTCTACGGCAAGTCCGCCATGGCCGAGGTGATCGAAGCGGCGGTCAATGAAGCCAACAGCAAGATCATCAGCGACAACAAATTCAAGCTCGCGATCGAGCCCAAGGTCGTGCTGCCGTCGGAAAAGGAAGCAGTTGATGAAGTGATCGAAGGCAAGTCCGACCTTGCCTACACGGTAGAGATGGAAATCGTTCCGGCGATCACCCTCGCCGATTTCAAGACGATGAAACTCACCCGGCTTACTGCCGAAGTGACGGACGCCGAAATCGATCAAACGTTGCAGACGATTGCCGAGCAGAATCGGCCGTTCGTAGCCAAGACTGAGGGCGCGGAAAATGGCGACCGCCTGACAATCTCGTTTCAGGGTACGATCGAGGGTACGCCGTTCGAAGGTGGAACCGGTGAAGATGTGCCGCTGCTGATGGGTGCCGGCCAGTTTATTCCGGGGTTCGAGGACCATCTTTTGGGCCTCAAAGCCGGTGACAGCAAAACGTTCGACGTCAAGTTCCCGGATGATTACCGGGCTACCGCCGTTGCCGGCAAGGACGCCACCTTTGCCGTGACTGTGAAGGCCGTGGAGGCGCCCGGCGAGGTCAAAATCGACGACGAATTTGCCAAGACTCTGGGACTTGAGTCGCTGGCCAAATTGAAAGACGCGGTGAAAGACCGCCTTGCGCGCGAGCACGCGGGGGCGTCGCGTCAGAAGCTCAAGCGCGCGTTGCTCGATCAGCTCGATGAGCGCCACAAGTTTGAGCCGCCGCCTAGCCTTGTCGAGCAGGAATTCAACAATGTCTGGGCTCAGATCGAGAAGGATCTCAAGGATCAGGGAAAGACATTCGCCGACGAGGGAACGACCGAGGAAAAGGCGCGGGAAGAATACCGCGGCATTGCCGAGCGGCGCGTGCGTCTAGGCCTGGTGATTGCGGAAATCGGCGAGCGGAACAATATTAAGGTCAGCGACGAGCAGTTGCGTGCCGCACTGATGGAGCAAGTTCGGCAGTTCCCGGGTCAGGAGCGACAGATCTGGGAGTATTACCAAAAGAACCCGAGCGCGCTTGCCGCCATGCGCGCGCCTTTGTTCGAGGACAAGGTCGTCGACTTCTTGGTCGAGCTGGCCGACGTCACCGATCAGCCGGTTTCGCGGGAAGAATTGTTCAAGGAAGACGAAGCGTAGGTGTTGGTGCAGATATCCGGGGGGCCTGTGCGTCTTGTGGCGGGAACTTCCACACATATCTGCCATACTTGCATAGTCGATTGGGCGCCCGGTCTTCGGCGGCTTCGACAAACCGTCCCGACTCAAGCCACACTATGCTGGTACGATTAAGCTTTAAGCCCTGACAGGGAATCCAAGATGCGCGACCCGAAGGACACTCACATGCAATACCTCGTCCCCATGGTGGTCGAGCAGACCAATCGCGGGGAGCGGGCGTACGACATCTACTCCCGGCTCTTGAAAGAGCGGATCATCTTCATCACCGGCCCGATCGAGGATGGCATGGCTTCGCTGGTGGTGGCGCAGCTCCTCTTCCTCGAGGCGGAAAATCCGAAAAAAGAAATCTCGATGTATATCAATTCGCCGGGCGGCATCGTGACGTCTGGCCTGGCGATTTACGACACCATGCAGTTCATTCGTCCGCCGGTGTCGACGCTGTGCACCGGACAGGCCGCGTCCATGGGCTCACTGCTGCTGGCCGCCGGAGCCAAGGACCTGCGCTTTGCTCTACCCAATGCCCGGATCATGGTGCATCAGCCGTCCGGCGGTTTCCAGGGTCAGGCCACCGACATCATGCTCCACGCCCAGGAGATCCTGAACTTGAAGCGCCGGTTGAACGAAATCTATGTCAAACACACCGGTCAGCCACTCAAGCAGATCGAGGATGCCCTGGAACGGGACATGTTCCTGACTTCGGACATGGCGCAGGAATTCGGACTTATCGACAAGGTTATTGAGAAGCGGCCCGAGGAACCTGGCCTGAAGGTCGAACAACCAATGCTTTCCAAGGTTTGACCACATTGGCGAGCCGAATCGGCGCTCAAACAACGACCGCGACGGCGTCAAGCGGGAATTTGGCCAGTGTGTTCCGGAAAGCACACCGCCCCAAACTCGCGTTATCGTTAATGGATTCTTGATTGGCACGCCATTAGCATGCAGGCTTGTGCGCGGTGACTAGGTGTTGTCACGGTAGCGTCTTGTTCGGGCACATAGCGCGGAAGATGCTACGGTTTTTTAGCGCGGGGCCCGGTAAGGTATCGAGGGTCACACGGCCTCCCTCGCGGGAATACGGAGACGGGAATGAGCAAGGTTGGCAGCGGCGATTCTAAGAATACGCTCTACTGCTCGTTCTGCGGCAAGAGCCAGCACGAAGTGCGCAAGCTCATCGCCGGGCCGACGGTTTTCATCTGCGATGAATGCGTTGAGCTGTGCATGGACATCATCCGCGAGGAGAACAAGTCCTCGCTGGTGAAATCGCGCGATGGCATTCCGACGCCGCGGGAAATCCGCAAGGTGCTCGACGATTACGTGATCGGCCAGGATCACGCCAAGAAAGTGCTCTCGGTCGCCGTTCACAATCACTACAAACGGCTCAACCATCAGAGCAAACACAACGACGTCGAGCTGGCCAAATCCAACATTCTGCTGATCGGACCGACCGGCTCCGGCAAGACGCTATTGGCGCAGACGCTGGCGCGCATTCTCGACGTGCCTTTCACCATGGCGGACGCCACGACGCTGACGGAAGCCGGCTATGTCGGCGAGGACGTCGAGAACATTATTTTGAAACTTCTGCAATCGGCCGATTACAACGTCGAGCGCGCTCAGCGCGGCATCGTCTATATCGACGAAATCGACAAGATCTCGCGCAAGTCCGACAATCCGTCAATCACGCGTGATGTGTCGGGCGAAGGCGTGCAACAGGCGCTTCTCAAGATCATGGAAGGCACGATCGCCAGTGTGCCGCCGCAGGGCGGCCGCAAGCATCCGCAACAGGAATTCCTGCAAGTCGACACCACCAACATCCTGTTCGTCTGTGGCGGTGCTTTCGCGGGACTGGAAAAAATCATCTCGTCGCGCGGCCGGTCAACGTCGATCGGCTTTGGCGCCAGGGTCATGGCGCCGGAGGACCGCAAGCAAGGCGAGATTTTCCGCGAGGTCGAGCCTGAGGATTTGTTGAAATACGGGCTCATTCCGGAATTTGTCGGCCGGCTTCCCGTGGTCGCCACCCTCGAAGACCTCGATGAGCCGTCGCTCAAGCGCATCCTTACCGAGCCGAAGAATGCGCTGGTGAAACAATACCAGCGCATGTTCGAAATGGAGACCGTGGACCTCACGCTCGCCGACGAGGCGCTTTCCGCCATCGCGCGCAAGGCGATCGACCGCAAGACCGGCGCGCGCGGGCTGCGTTCGATCATGGAAGGCATTCTGCTCGACACCATGTTCGATTTGCCGAGTCTTGAAGGCGTCGAAGAGGTGGTAATTTCGCGTGAAGTGGTCGAGGGCAGCGCCCGCCCGCTCTACATCTATGCTGACCGCTCGGATCGAGCCGGTGAGACCGGCGGCGCGAGCGCCTGAGTGGCGACGCCCTCCGGCTTGTTCGATTCGGTACGCGGGACATTGCCGCAGCTTCTTTGCCCGGGCTTTTGCTCGAAAAATCGAGCTTTCTTGACACGCCAGTGCGGCAACGCCACCTATAGTCAACGCGCGAAAATCTGTATGAAGTAACGCGCAATCGGCAGTCCGTAGTAACAGCGCATCCTGCGGGTCTCGACGGACGTGCACAACAATAAGGACATGGGGCCATGACAAGTGCCGCCAAGCCAAAGCCACCGCTGACGACCGGCGAAAGCCGCGCCTATCCGGTGCTACCCCTGCGGGACATCGTTGTCTTCCCGCACATGATTGTCCCCCTCTTTGTCGGCCGCGAGAAATCGATCAAGGCGCTCGAAGAGGTGATGCGCTCGGACACGTTCATTCTGCTGGCGACGCAGAAGAATGCCTCCGATGACGATCCGGCGACGGACTCCATCTATGGCGTCGGCACGCTTGCGAGCGTTCTGCAACTCCTCAAGCTGCCCGACGGCACCGTCAAGGTGCTGGTCGAAGGTGCTGCTCGCGCCCAGGTCAAGCAGTACACCGACCGTGAGGATTATTTTGAAGCCGATGCGGTTGTGATCGGGGATTCATCCGGCGATCAGGTCGAGGCCGAAGCTTTGGCGCGCTCCGTCGTCAACGAGTTCGAAGGCTATGTGAAGCTCAACAAGAAAGTGTCGCCCGAAGTCGTGGGTGTGGTCCAACAGATCGACGACTATGCCAAGCTCGCGGATACGGTTGCTTCTCACCTCGCGGTCAAGATACCCGACAAGCAGCTGATCCTGGAGACGCCCAGCGTCACCGAGCGGCTCGAAAAAGTGCTCGGCCTGATGGAAAGCGAAATCTCGGTGCTGCAGGTCGAAAAACGCATCCGCACGCGCGTTAAGCGCCAGATGGAGAAGACTCAGCGCGAGTATTACCTCAACGAGCAGATGAAGGCGATCCAGAAGGAGCTCGGCGACGAGGACGGCAAGGACGAACTGGCCGAAATCGAAGAGAAGATCAAACGCACCAAGCTCTCCAAGGAAGCGCGTGAGAAAGCGCAGCACGAGTTGAAGAAGCTGCGGCAGATGTCACCGATGTCGGCCGAAGCCACCGTCGTGCGCAACTATCTCGATTGGCTGCTTGCTATACCATGGAACAAGAAGTCCAAGGTGAAAAAGGATCTGGCACTCGCAGAGCAGATTCTCGAAGCCGATCACTTTGGTCTTGAGAAGGTCAAGGAACGCATCGTCGAGTACCTCGCGGTCCAGCAACGCGCCAACAAGCTGACCGGGCCAATTCTGTGTCTGGTCGGTCCTCCAGGCGTCGGCAAGACGTCGCTTGGCAAGTCGATCGCCAAGGCGACCGGGCGCGAGTTCGTCCGCGTGTCGCTCGGCGGCGTGCGTGACGAGGCGGAGATTCGCGGCCATCGCCGGACTTACATCGGCTCCATGCCGGGTAAGGTCATCCAGTCGATGCGCAAGGCGAAGACTTCAAATCCGCTGTTCCTGCTCGACGAAGTCGACAAGATGGGCGCCGATTTCCGCGGCGATCCGTCCTCGGCATTGCTTGAAGTGCTCGATCCGGAACAGAACCACGCATTCAACGATCACTATCTCGAGGTCGACTACGATCTCTCCAACGTCATGTTCATCACTACGGCGAACACACTGAACATCCCGCCGCCCCTGATGGACCGCATGGAGATCATCCGCATTGCGGGCTACACCGAGGATGAGAAAGTCGAGATCGCGCGCAAGCACTTAATTCCGCATGCGACGGTCAAGCACGGCCTCGAGCCGAAAGAATGGTCGATCGACGACGAGGCGCTGCTGACGCTTATCCGCCGCTATACGCGGGAAGCCGGCGTGCGCAATCTCGAGCGTGAGCTTTCAACGCTGATTCGGAAGGCGGTGAAGGAACTCACGATCAAGAAGACCGAGTTGGTGCAGGTTACCGCACAAAGCTTGTCTGATTATCTCGGGGTTCCGAAGTACCGCTACGGCGAAGTCGAAGCCGAGGATCAGGTTGGTGTTGTCACCGGCCTTGCCTGGACCGATGTCGGTGGCGAGCTTCTGACCATCGAGGCGGCCATGATGCCCGGCAAAGGCAAAATGACCGTCACCGGCAATCTGCGTGACGTGATGAAGGAGTTGATCTCGGCGGCGGCTTCCTATGTGCGCATGCGCTCGGCTGCTTTCGGCATCGAACCGCCGGCGTTCGACAAGCGCGACATCCACGTGCACGTTCCCGAAGGCGCAACCCCGAAGGACGGGCCGTCCGCCGGCGTCGCTATGGTTACCGCGATCGTTTCGGTCATGACCGGCATCCCGGTGCATCGCGATGTCGCCATGACCGGCGAGATCACCCTGCGTGGTCGGGTGTTACCGATCGGCGGGCTCAAAGAGAAGCTGCTTGCCGCGCATCGCGGCGGCATCAAGACCGTGGTCATTCCGGAAGAGAACGCGAAAGATCTTGTCGAGATCAATGACAGCATCAAGAGCGGCCTTGATATTATTCCGGTCTCGCGCATGGACGAGGTGTTGGCGCGTGCGCTGGTGCGCAACCCGGAGCCGATTGTCTGGGAGGAAAGCACCGCGAAGCCCGTGGATGTTCCCGAGACGATAGAAGAGGATGCATCCGGTTTGACTGCGCACTAGCCGGCAACATTCACGCTTTTGAATGTGACGGAAGCAAAGTTCTAAAAACGGCGCCTTTGCGGGCGCCGTTTTTATTGTCCGTCGAAATAAGGCAGCCGGTCGCGTGTTCGGCAGGACACAGCACGGCGAAATTCCGCCAAGCCGGTTGGCGCGGTCTGCCGCAATGGGTACTATCCAAACGGGGATGGGCTACAAAAGGTGCGGGGTCCTGATGAAAATCGTCTACCCAATAATCGGCTGTATCGCTCTTGCCTTTGCTGCAAACGCAAACGCGGCGGCTTCTTTGTCGGACGATTTCTGGCTGCTTGGAAACTTCACCCAGAATGTTCCCTGTAAAGGCGACGGCACCGACCCTGCCGAGGCAAAGGTCGAGATATCGCCGCAGCAGATCGAGTCCAAGATTGGGATCTGCACGTTCCTGGATACCAAGCAAGACCCTAAAAGCGTAAAGCTGCGCGTCGAATGCCAATTTCCGGCCGGGCCTCTGATGGGTGAAATCACCTTCACCCAGAAGCCCAACAACACGATCGATTTTATAGATCGCGACAAGACATACAACGCGACCCTCTATCGTTGCCCGAAGTAAGCGTCCCGAATAGGGCTCAACCCACGGGCGGATCGGTGCTAAGATTGATTCTTCGTATCCGGGGGGTCCCGCCATGCTTCGATACGCTATCGCCGCGGCGAGTTTGGCACTCATCCTGCCAAGTTCGCCTTCGTTCGCAATAACCTCAAAAGCAAAGATGGAAACCTGCAAGTTTGGCGCCGACGATCAGAAGCTGCAGGGCGCGGCGCGGAATAAGTTTATGAAAAAATGCATGGCCAACAAGGATGATCCGCGTGGCCCGGCGGTCGGTGCTCCGCCGGTTTCCGGCACGCCGCCGCCGCACTAACCAACCCACGGAGCTGAATTCTCGCGTTGGCGTGTCGCAACGCCTTCGCGTGTTACGCTCACTTTTCTGCCGTCCAGCAGCCGATGCCGATCGTGTGAGATTAAAGGAAACCGCCCTATGAGACTTCTCGCCTACATACTTGCCATCATCTGCATCATTGCTGCGGTCATGTATTTCGTTATGCCGGCCGGCCAGTTACCGGCATTTATGCCGGGTTATGAAGTTGGCTCCGTACACGTTCACGTCAAACATGCCATCATCGCGCTGGTTGCCGCGGTCGTGCTGTTTTTGATCGGCTGGTTCGCCGGCCGCCGATAGCCGTCTCGCCTGCAGCCGTTATCGTTCGGCGCGCACTTTGCGCTGCACACGCTCGTCGAAGCGCGCAACGCTGACCACGACGCGCTGGTGGGTGCCGCCGCCGATCACTTCAATCTCATCGCGCGCTTCTACGCAGAAGGTGATGGTGCGGCCTTCGACACGCAAAACCTCGGCAGTCGCCGTGACCAGCAAGCCGACCGGCGTCGCCGCGACGTGACCGACGTCGAGGTGGATGCCGAGGCTTTGATGGCCGGTCGGGAGCAGGTGCTCCACGGCGCTAAGGGCCGCCGCCTCGATGACGTTGATCATGACCGGCGTTGCCACGACCGCGATTCGGCCCGAGCCGACGAAAGGCGCGGTATGTTCCCGTCCGACCAGGAGATTAGCGGTTCCGGTGAGGCCGACGGTCACGCGGCTGAGATCAACCATAATGGGTTCCACCGACCATTCAACGCGCTGCTTGGCCAATCCTGGTGCAAATGTCCAGCTTGCCGCCAGATGAGCGGCGCAGTCCAATACGCCTCGATGAATTTGCCGCCGCTGCGTACTTTGTTCTTTGAAGACCTCACAGTCGGCATGACCGAGAGGCTTACGAAGACCGTTGCCTCATCCGATGTGGTGGGGTTCGCGCAACTGACCGGCGACCGCAATCCCATCCACCTGTCGGAACATTTCGCCGCCAAAACGTCGTTCCGGACCCGTATTGCGCATGGGCTCTACACGGCGAGCCTTATTTCCGCGGTGTTAGGAACCCGGCTACCCGGTCCCGGCGCGGTCTACATTTCGCAAACGCTCAATTTCCGCGCACCCGTCAAGATCGGCGATACGGTCGTGGTCACGGTGACCGTGGCCGAACTCATCCCTGCAAAATCGCGTGCCCGCCTGTCTTGCCTCTGCGAAGTTAGTGGCGAGGTGGTGTTGGACGGCGAAGCTTTGGTCAAGGTGTCGAGCGAAAATGCTAAAGGCAAGCGGCCGGTGATACGCCTGTGAAGCAGAAATAACGGGTTGAAAGAGAGGCCACGATGTTTGAACGGGATGAGGTGCTACAGACCCTGCATAATCGGCTGACCGCGGCCGGTATAAACCCGCTTGATCCCAAGGTGCAGTCGATCTGCGAGGTCGTCAACGCATTCTATGCGGAAAAGACGCGTGAGGTGCTGCAAAAAATGCAGGAAGTGTTGAGCAAGATCGAAACATAGTTTTCAGGCTCGCGGGTGATTGGAATTTGCTATGAGCCGTTACCGCACACCCCGGCATTGGTGATCGGACTGGTATAGCCCTCGAATTGCTTCCGCAGTTCCGCGACCTGCTTTTGATCGCTCAGGAAGTCGCGGAAGGCAAGCGCCTGCGGCGAATGCGCAGCGGCCATCTTCCGCATGGCGGGTCCATAGGCGCTGCCGATTCTGCGTGCTACAATTTTTGTGCAAGGGCCTGTGTCATCAGGTCCAGTAAGAAAAGGAGGAGACTAATGGCAGTTGTTGATCCAAGGCTTGCCGGTGAACCGGTACCCCGCATATCGCGCGATGCGATGGAACGCGGTTATGTTGCGCGCGCGAACGCCAAGGGCTCGAACCTGGCTTTCCTCGACCAGCGCCTTCCCGCCTACGAGCGGGAAATCATCAACATGGTCGGCATGGGCGTCACCGAGAACGCCGAGTTGCGACCGCATGTGAAGGCGGGCGCCGACGGCTTCTCGATCACCTACATCCGCGCGCCCAAAGGCAAGGGCGCGGCGCTGCACCGCCACGCGACCGAGGAAGTGTTTCTTCCTATCCATGGCCGCTGGCAGGTGTTCTGGCTCGAAGGCGATCAGGAACGCACGCTCGATCTCGACGAAGGCGATATGTGCAATGTACCGATCGGCATTTACCGCGGCTTTCGTAACGTCTCCGACAATCCGGACGCGCTGCTCATCGCTGTCGTCGGCGGGCCCGATGCCGGTAAGGTCGACTGGCATCCGTCGGTAGTCGCTGAAGCGCGCAAGACCGGGCTTTCGGTCGATGACGACGGCAACCTGATCGTCGCGAAGCCGGCGGCTTAATTTGCCGTCCGCCGTGCGGCGGGGCGCATGAGCGCGCGTTCTCGCGGTTCCAATATGCCCGGCTTCTTGCCGGGCATTTTCGTTTCCGGCCGGATCGAACCGCGTCATGACGAAAGGCGGCGCCTTCGATGAAAATCGCCACCTTCAACATCAACAACGTCAACAAGAGGTTGGCCAATCTTCTGGCGTGGCTGCGCGCTGCAAAGCCCGATGTGGTTTGCCTGCAAGAGCTCAAAGCCACCAACCGCGAATTCCCCAAAGCCGCGTTCGAGAATGCGGGTTACGGCGCCGTCTGGCGCGGACAGAAATCGTGGAACGGCGTCGCCATTTTGGCGCGTGGCGCCGAGCCGATCGTCACGCGCACGGAGCTTCCAGGGGATCCAGACGATCGGCAAGCGCGCTACATCGAAGCCGCGGTCAACGGCGTACTCATCACTTCGCTCTACGCGCCGAACGGCAATCCGCAGCCTAGTCCGAAATTCAAATACAAGCTCGCCTGGATGGACCGGCTCGCGGCGCAGGCAGGGGAGCTCTTTGCCGCGAATGTTCCGGTTGTCCTCGCCGGCGACTTCAACGTCGTGCCGACCGATCGCGATATTTATCCCAAAAACTCCTACGGCAAGGATGCACTCCTTGCGCCGCAAGCGCGGGCCCGGTTCGCGCTTCTCCTCGACCACGGCTGGTGTGACGCGATCCGCTCGGTCCATCCGAACACGCCGATGTACACGTATTGGAGCTACTTGCGAAACCGCTGGACGCGCGATGCCGGGTTGCGCATCGATCATCTGTTGTTAAGCAAACCAGTCGCCAAGCTTTTGGTTGCGGCCGGCGTCGATCGCGCGGTCCGCGGCAACGACAACGCCAGCGACCACGCGCCGGCGTGGGTTGAGCTGCGGGACGCCGCGCCACGGCGTTCGACGCCTGTGTCATTGCGAGCAACGCGACGACGAAGCAAAGATAATGAACCCGCGGGGACCAAGGCGAACGCGCGCGGGCCGCTGCTCGTGATTGACGGCGACTCGTTTGCGCACCGCGCTTATCACGCGCTGCCGAAGAACATTCGCCGAAAAGGCGACCGGCCGGCCGGCGCCATTCTCGGTTTCGCCAACCTGCTGCTGCGGCTCCACCGCGAGGAAAAGCCGCGCGCGGTGCTAGTCGGCTGGGATACCTATGAGAAGCCAACCTATCGTCACAAAGCATTCGCGGCCTATCAGAGCGGCCGCCAATTCGATGACGACATCGTCGAACAGCTTGCCATCATCCCGAAGTTCGTCGCTGCCTGTGGCTTCGCCAACGCCAAGAAAGCCGGTTTCGAAGCCGATGATTTTCTCGCCGCCGCTTGCTCGGCCGAAGAACGGCGAGGCGGCGCCGCGCTGGTTGCGAGCGGCGATCGCGATACCTTCCAGCTGGCGTCTGCGAAAACAACAATTCTCTACCCGATCCGCGGTGGCGGGGTGGAGCGTATCGGGCCCGCGGAAGTCCACGAGCGTTACGGTGTCGAGCCCGCGCAGGTAGCGGATTTCATTGCGCTGCGCGGCGATCCGTCGGACAAACTGCCCGGCGCTCCAGGCGTTGGCGCAACCGGCGCGGCGGCGCTGTTGCGCCAATATGGTAGCCTTGAGGCTATCCTCAAAGCCGGCCGCTTCGCCAAACAAGCCGACGAGCTCCGGCTCTACCGGTCGATCGCCACGATGAACCGCAAAACGCCACTGCCACGGATTTCTGATCAAAAGCCGACGTGGCAAAAGGCGGCCGCGCTCGCCCGCACGTGGGAGCTTAAACAACTGGCGGACCGTCTCGACGAGCTGGCTCGTTAGACCCCGCTCGCGGTCGCGTTTAACGCGCATCCTCGCGACACGTTCCAAACAAATTTCGCGGAACGCCGCAGCGCCGAGTGAATTGGTGGTGTACCGCTTCGTACAGAGAGGAGACAACCAGTGCGTAAGCTCATTTTTATGATGGCAACGGCTCTTATTGTCGGTCTGCCGCTTGCGACCGCAGCCAATGCGGAAGAAACCACCGTGATCAAGAAGGACGGCCCTGTCGTTGACCACACCACGGTCATCAAGCGCCATGTGGATCGTCGCGCAGTCGTCGCTCCGCGGGTCGAAGAGAAGAAAGTCATCATCCATCGCGACTGATAAAATGCCGCTGTTGAAACCTGGAAGGTCCGATAAGCGGGCCTTTCTTTTTTTGACAGCCCGATTGGCAATGCCGGAGCATGATTCGCCGGAACCTCGCGGCCCGTTAAGCAGTTGCTACTTTATGAACGATACAGCTCAAGCAGCCAAACATTCGGTCGATATGGCCGAACAGCAAATTCTCGACCAGCAGGCCCGGATCGCGCGGCAACGCGAACTGATCGCTCGCCTCGAAAGCGACCATCACGTCGCCATGAGCGCCGAGGCTCGCGGCATGCTGAAAACGATGGAAAAGCTCCTTTCGCATATAACTGCAGATCACGCCGCTGCCGAAGAGCGGCTTTCTCACGCCAGCGTGGACCAAGCCAGCCTCGAAGCAGTCGAGCGCGATTGCCCGATGTAATTGCCGCGCGCGGCCGCTTATGAGCCGTTCTTGGTCGCGAGTCTCCGGGCCAACGTCTCCATCGCGAATGCGGCGAACCGAAAGTTCGGTTGCACCGCGCAAAAAATGACCGGGGGGAGGGACGCCGATCACCTCCCCCCGCAGCATCGTCCCCAATGAGCTCCTTGAAGCCGACGCCGATTTGCTTTGACGGTGCTTACAAACTCCGCCGCTTACGCCGCCGCGCTGACGGCGCCGCTGGTCGGCACCGATGCGACCGTCTTCAGCACCCGCGAGGCGATCTGGTATGGGTCGCCCTGCGAATTCGGCCGGCGGTCTTCCAGATAACCCTTGTAGCCGTTGTTGACGAAGCTGTGCGGCACGCGGATCGACGCGCCGCGGTCGGCGACCCCGTAGGTGAAATCGCCGATCGCCGCGGTCTCGTGCTTGCCGGTCAGCCGCATCTGGTTGTCCGGGCCATAGACCGCGATGTGCTCGTCGCGGTGGTCGGCGAACGCCCTCATCAGCGCCTCGAAATATTCCTTGCCTCCGGTCTCGCGCAGATACGTGGTCGAGAAATTGCAGTGCATGCCGGAGCCGTTCCAGTCGGTATCGCCGAGCGGCTTGCAATGAAATTCGATATCGACGCCATAGGTTTCGGTGAGCCGCAGCATCAGATAGCGGGCCATCCACATTTCGTCGGCGGCTTTTTTAGAGCCCTTGCCGAAAATCTGGAATTCCCACTGGCCCTTTGCGACTTCGGCGTTGATGCCTTCGTGGTTGATGCCGGCGGCGAGACAAAGATCGAGATGCTCCTCGACCATCTTGCGGGCGATGTCGCCGACATTCTTGTAGCCGACGCCGGTGTAGTAGGGGCCTTGCGGCGCCGGATAGCCGGTCGGCGGAAAGCCGAGCGGGCGGCCGTCCTTGTAGAAGAAATATTCCTGCTCGAAGCCGAACCATGCGCCGGGATCGTCCAGAATGGTGGCGCGCATGTTGGTCGGATGCCGCGTCTTGCCGTCCGGCATCATCACTTCGCACATCACCAGCACGCCGTTGGTTCGCGCGGCGTCGGGATAGAGCGCGACCGGCTTGAGCACACAATCGGAGCTGTGGCCTTCCGCCTGCATGGTCGATGAGCCGTCGAAGCCCCAGAGCGGAAGCTGCTCCAGCGTCGGAAATGCGTCGAAGTCTTTGAGCTGGGTCTTGCCGCGCAGATTCGGCGTCGGCTTGTAACCGTCAAGCCAGATGTACTCGAGTTTATATTTGGTCATGCTGATCTCTCTTTGGCGTCGGTCGTGAAAAAGTTAGTAAGACGTGAAGGAAGGCAGGGCAGCCAACGGCGTCCGGCGTCCGGCGTCCGGCGTCCGGCGTCCGGCGTACCGCCTCCGCGAAATTTTTAAGCATTTTGTGTGCCAGTCGATTCGCATGACCGTTTGCTAGGCAGGCGCAACGGCAGTGCAGCAAATTCGCTGCTGTGCGAATGCGTTTACATTATGCAAATACGTAACTGCACATATTGTAGCCATGCGCTGATTTTCTGTGAGGCATGTCGAACAAAGAGCGGGCAAAGCATTATATTGATGCCAACAGACTCACTTGAACGACGCGCGCTCGTTGACTTGCGCGCACGGCGAAGGAGCCGGACAATGACAACAAATCTTTCAGGATCGCCGAACGTTTCCCCTTCGGCGCAGATCCTTACCTTCCCGCCACGGGGCCGGTTTGCAGTGACCGCCCAATCGCCGGCATCGCCGGATGCTTCTCAGTCGCTCCCCACGGCAAAGATCGCGTCCGGCAGTGGCTGGTATCACGACGAAGCCATCCAGGCCGAGCAGCGGCGCAACAGCTGAGCGCGGGCCTCACGCTTTCGTCCTCGCAACGACAAGCTAAGAAACGTCGACGCGCGACATCGTCCGTTCCGTCACCCTGAGGTGCTCGGCGCGAAGCGCTAAGCCTCGAAGGGCGACGGCCCGGTTGCGGCGGCCGATTCATCCTTCGAGGGCCGCTTCGCGGCCACCTCAGGATGACGGTGAACCGGCAGCGTTCGCGCGGCACTAGTTTGCGCCGAAAATTCTCACACGTCGGAGCTGTCGTCCGACATGCCGTCGTCGTCGGCAAAATCGTCGTCGTCGAAATCATTGTCGTCGGCCAGGGTGTCGTCACCCGCGTCGTCCGTATCGATCGAATCATCGGCGGTCGCGGACTGATCGTTGCCGGCATTGGCGATTGGATCGTTGGCGTGATCGCCGATGTGATCGATGCCGGCATCGCGCGCGAGCTGGCTGTCGGCGGCGCCGCCGCTGGTATTGGCAGCCCAGGGCGAGGAGCGTTCGCCGCCTAGATCGCCGAACGCACTTGCAGGGTTGCCGCCGAGATGGTGGCCGAACATCGAACGGATGCCGTCGAGCAGCAGCGAGCCGCCGATCACGCCGGCGGCGGTTGAGGCCGCCGTGCCAAGGAACGATCCGCCGGAGCCGAAAGCCGGGCCGCCGGCATAGCCGGGTGGCGGCGGCGGGTAGGCGGGTTGTGATTGAAAATTCTGTGACGGATAGCCTGGCGGCGGCGTGTTTGCCGCCGGCGCGTTCTGGGCGCGTACACTCGGCACCGAGCCGCGCGGCTCGCTGCCGCCGAACGTCGCGCGCATGGAGTCGAGGAAGCTGCCTTGCCGCTGTCCGGGCTGCGGCGGCTCATTGACTTGCGCCTGCAATTCCTCGATGCGCGCATTGGCGCGTTTGAGCGCTTCGTCCTGCAGCAGCGTTGTTTGTACCAGCGCGTAGAGCGAATGCGGCGCCTGCCGGGTGCCGTCGGCGATCAGGCGCTCGGCGTCGGCGTCACGTGGCGTGGTTTCAAGCCTGGCTAAACGATCGAACAGCTCGGCGACGAGTTCGCTTTCCTGGGGTGTCATTGCCGCTCTCCTTGAGTGCGCAAACCGCCGCTTATGTGGGGTGCGGCGTGCGGCGCGGCAGGGGGAGGCAAACCCCGCTGCAACAAGAAATCCGGGCAAAAGGCCGCGAGCGCCGCCAAGATTTGGTCATAAAGGGTTGCGGCAGAACGCGCCCGCCGGCGCCGTCACGGCATCGACTCGGCCCAGAGCTTATGGTCGCTGCCGAGAACAAAGACGTGCCCCGGATCGGGCGCCTGGAACGCGGCCTTGCCGGCCGAGACCAGCACGTCGCGGTCGACCAGCATGGCCTGGGCGCGGCCGCCGATCTCCCGCCACAGCCGGCCGTTCTTGCCGAGCACGAACACTATCTGCGCATCCATCGCCTGGAACGCCGCCACCGCCTGGTCCGCCGGTTCGGGCTTGGCGCTTCCGGCCTTGCGCCACAATGTGCCGTCGGCGGCCAGCACGTAGACCATGTCGGCATTGGGAAAATACTGAAACGCCAAGACGTCCTTAGCGACCAGCGTGCGCCCCTGCGCGCTGCCGGCCTCTCTCCAAAGCTGGCCATCGGCGCCGAGCACGTAAACCAGGCTGGCGTCGATCGCCTGAAAGTCCTTCACGGTGTGATCGACTTCGCTGCGCTTGCCGGCATCGCCGAGTTCACGCCACAGCGTGTGGTCGGTGCCGAGCACGTAAATCAAACCGGCATTGATCGGCTGGAACGCGGCGACGGTCTGATCGATCCGGCTTTTCTCGCTGCCGTTGAGCTTGGCGCGCCACAGCGTGCCGTCGGCGCCGTGCACGAACAGATGCCCGTCGGCGATCTGGAAACCCGTGACCTTCTCATCGAGCTGGTGCGCATCTTTGCCTTCGATGGTGGCGCGCCAGAGTTTGCCGGCACTGTTGATCACATAGACGCTCTCCGCCGCGTCGACCTGAAAACGCTCGATCCCGTCGGCGACATGGAAGCGGCTG
Organism: uncultured Alphaproteobacteria bacterium; assembly: GCA_963791955.1. Taxonomy (GTDB): domain Bacteria; phylum Pseudomonadota; class Alphaproteobacteria; order Rhizobiales; family Xanthobacteraceae; genus BOG-931. Next base: position 129,432 of record CAWBUO010000003.1, on the reverse strand, counting down.
TTGCGCCCGTAGCCGTCGGGCGCCTCCGCATTCGGCGCTGCCGCCGGCGCCGCGATGTTGTTGTCGCGCCGGATTTCGTTCAGCGGATTTTTGGTAGTCAGGCAGCGGCGGAACGCCGCGATCCCGCCGGGATCGGTGAGATCGCCGGAGAGCCGGGCACAGAGCAGCCGCAGCTGCTTCATCCGCGCATCGTCATCGGCCGACGCCAATCCCGCTGTCATCACGAGCAGGAGGCCGGCAGACAGAAGTGCCGGCGCGCGCGGCAAGCAGAACATGGTGCGCATTGCGGGCTCCATCTGGTCCAATCTCATTATATGTCGCCGCATCCCGGGATTTCGTTCAAGAGGGCGGTGTCGCTCCATCATCCCGCCCCGCGAAGCGGGGGCGGAAAATTCTCGCCGCTACGCCGCGACGAGGTCGCGATACTCCGGATGCTTGCCCAGATAGGCGCTCACGAACGAGCAGACGGGCACCACCTTGAGCCCGCGCGACCTGGCGTTGTCAAGCGCGCCTTGTACGAGCTGCGAGGCAAGGCCGCGGCCGCGCGCCGCCGGCGGAGTTTCGGTATGGAGGAGCGTCATCACGCCGTCAGCAATCTTGTAAGTGAGCACCGCGATCGCGCCGGGCGCATCAAGCTCGAAGCGGGAGAGGGTGGTATTGTCGCGACCGGCAGCGGACATGAAGAACTATGTAGGGTGGGTTGAGCGGAGCGAAACCCACCGTGGGACTTTGCCAACATAAAAGACGATGGGTTTCGCTACGCTCCACCGGTCCTACGCATTGGCCATCGGCGCGCCTGATGCAGCGCAAAGATATTCGGAATGAACGCCAGCATCAGTCGGCCTTGCTGGCGCGGCGCACGGTTCGCCTTCGATCACAGCGCGTGCTCGACCAGGCATTCGATGCCGCCGAGCGAGGTGGGCGCGCTTCTTCGACGTTGCCGGCGACAGCCGCCCGACCATCGCGACGCGAACATGCGGGACGCAACTTTCAGGTTGAATCGCGGATGTCACTTCGCTCATCCGGCGACGCTCGCAAAATTTCTTTGTCACATATGCAAACTTCAACACAGCGTCATGGGGCCGACACCGAAGCAAAGTTCAATCGCGCGCAGTCGCACAATGAGGCGCAAGTCGGTGAGGAGCTTTGACATGAAATTTCTGAGAACTGCTGCGTTGGTGTTTGGTGGCTTGCTGCCGCTTGCTGCGGCGGCGGCGCCCGCCAATGCGGCGACCGTAACCTTCGATTGGACGCTGACCGGTCCGGCTGCAAGCCTGGGTGGTTTCGAGTTTACTGGCAGCGGCACGATCACCGCGAATACGACCGCGACGGCCGGCGTCGACATCGCAACCGGAATCACCGGCGAAGTGAACGGCAGCACCATCACCGCACTGCTGGGGCCCGGGACGTTCGAGAGCAATGATAACCTGCTGTTCCCCAGCGGCGTTAGCGGCATCAATCCGACGAAGCTCGATGGCGATGGCATTGCGTTTGCGATTGCCGCGGGAAATCTCGATGTGTTCAGCTTCGGCGGAAATGGTACCGGCAATGCCTACGGCGAGTTCAGCCCCAGCGGGTTTGGCGTCGGCACCTTTGCGTTAACGCCGGTTTCCGCAACGCCGTTGCCGCCGACCTGGACGATCATGCTCATCGGCCTGGTCGGGCTTGGGTTCTTTGTTGTTCGCGGCGGCAAGAAACCCGCCGCAGGTTTCGCGGCTGCATAGTTTTTCGCCGCGCCGAAACCTACGCAATGACCGCAAGCGCGCGGGTCAGATCCAGATAAAGTTCGTCGGCGTCTTCGAGGCCGGCGGACAGCCGGAGCAGGTCGCCGGGGCAGGGCGAGCCTTCGCCTTCGATCGAGGCGCGGTGCTCGATCAGGCTTTCGATGCCGCCGAGCGAGGTGGCGCGCTTCCATAATTCGACGCGGGCGGCCACTGCGATCGCGGCGCGTTCGCCGTGTTTGATCCGGATCGACAGCATGCCGCCGAAGCCGCCGGCCATTTGGCGCAAGGCGGTGTCGTGGCCGGCGTGATGTGGCATTCCGGGGTACAGCACCGCCGACAGCGTCGGATGGCCGTCGAGGCGGCTTGCCAGCGTCGCCGCGGTTTTGGCTTGCGCGCGGACGCGGACGTCGAGCGTGCGCATGCCGCGCATCAGCAGCCAGGCGTCGAACGAGCCGAGCGCGCTGCCGAGCTGCTGGCGCACTTTGCGGATGCGCGCCCACAGCGCGGTGTCGCGCGCGCCGGCGAGCGCGCCGGCGACAACATCGGAGTGGCCGTTAAGATATTTGGTCGCCGAGTGCATGACGATGTCGGCGCCGAGCGCCAGCGGCCGGGTGAAGATCGGCGTGGCGATCGTTGAATCCACGCACAGCACGGCGCGTGCGGCGTGCGCGATCTGGGCGATGGCGGCGATGTCGGTGATGGTCCATAGCGGATTGCTCGGGGTCTCGATCCAGAACAGGCCGGTCTCGCCCGGCCGCACCGCGGCGCGAACCGCATCGAGGTCGGAGGTTTCGACGAAGCTTAGGCGATGGCCGTAGCGGCCGATGTCATGGAGCCAGGAGCGGAAGCCCCAATACATCACCTGCGAGGCGATGATGTGGGTCGGCTTGTCGAGCGCCAGCAGGACGCTCGTGGCGGCGGCCATGCCGGAGCCGAACAGCAGCGCTTCGTCGGCGCGCTCGAGTTCGGCGATCAGATTCTCGGCCTGCTGCACCGAGGGGTTGTCGGTGCGGCCGTAGATGTAACCGGACGAATAGCCGTTGTCGGCATCGCGCAGATATGTCGCCGACATATGGATCGGGGGAACCAGCGCGCTCGGGACCGGCTCATGGGCCGCAAAGCCCTGGGCAAGGATATTCCTGGCCGAATAATTGGCTGATAGCTGCGGTTTGGTCTGATCGTCCATATGGCTTTTTTGAAAACGCGGCAGACAGACAACAGGACGCGACGACGGTCGTTCCGCCGCGTGCCCTGCAAATCACACACAATCCGCCGTTCAAAACGAACACACGATCTGTTGTTCAAAAAGTTCGAGCGCGGCCGGTTTCGCACCGCCGCGCTCACGCAATCGTCATCGCTCACTTGGGGCGCGGGCTTCGCTGCCCTCAGCCCGTGCTGACAGGACTTCCTTAAGCCGAGGCCCAGCGCCGGCGCAGGAACGGGATCACAAACAGCGCCGCCACCGGCAGGTGCAGCAGAATGCCGAGAAGCGCGATCAGCCCGACGTCGGCGCCGGTCAGCGCGCCGCGGCCGACTTCGTGCGCCAGCACGAAGATCGTGAACGGCAGGAACAGCACGATGCCAGTGACGAGCCCCGGATTGTACATGCGCAGTTTGATCGCGGGGGCGATGTGCGTGAGGGCATTGATCAGCGTGAGCCCGACCCAGCCGAGGCCGACCCAGCGCAGCGCCTCGGGGAACGCTACGGCGAGCGCCATCGGCAACCAGACAAAGCCGACATTGACCAGCGCGACGCCGCCCATGTTGACCGGCCAGTCGTCGTTGCCGCTGTGAAAGATATGCGCGTCGGCGAACTGGCGAAAGCCGCCCGGCCACAAGTGCTCCTCGATCTGGTGCAGGAAGTAGATCACCAGCAGCGCCGCAAACAGCGCGCGTTCGCTCAAGGGATCATGCCGGAACAGCGCGATCCAGGCGGCGACGCCGATGGCGCTGAGTGCGGGCAGTGCTTTCTGCCAATTGGCCGAGATGAAGGAGAGCGGGTACATAAGCGAGATCCTTTGCGTGCCGGGGGCAGCTGCGCCGCGCCGGGATCAAGGCCGGTCCCTTACACCGGCTTGCTTAAGATTTCGTGGCCAGGAGCCAAGCAACACCGCGCTTTGAACGGCTATGGCAAGGCATGACGGCGAAAAGTTTGCTAGTCAGGAGCAGGTAGAGAAATCTCATGGTCCATCGAGGCCGTCGGTTGAAACGCCCAGCTTGATCGCGAAGCTAAAGGACGTGGAGCATGGTCGACCAACCGCTGCGAAGCGGCGCGCAAGATATCCCTCCGGAGCTCGATCGCTGGAACTGGGGCGCGTTCCTGCTCAACTGGATCTGGGGCGTCGGCAACAACACCTACATCGCGCTGCTGACTCTCGTTCCGCTGGTCGGCTTCGTCATGCCGTTCGTGCTCGGCGCCAAAGGCAGCCGCTGGGCCTGGCGCAATGGGCGCTGGGACAGCGTCGAGCATTTCAAGCGCGTCCAGCGCCTGTGGGCGATCTGGGGCACGATCATCCTGATCGGCTTTTTGCTGCTGTTCGGCGGATTATTCGGCGGCATTTTCTACGGCTTCAAACATTCGGCCGCCTATGAGCTCGGCGCCGAGAAATTGCGAGCGAGTTCGGTGGCCACCGACGTTCTCGGCACTCCGATCACCACCGGCTTTCCGTTCGGCAGTATCAACGTCAACGGCGGATCCGGCACCGCGGTCCTCAACTTTTCGGCGACCGGCCCGAAAGGCGCGGGCCGGGTTTTTCTGGAGGCGGTCAAGAGAGGAGGCGTGTGGTCGATCAGGAAAATGATGCTCAAGCCCGACGGGAGCAATCACGGGATTGATATCGTCGGCGGCGCAAGCGGCGGAACGGTTTGACGAAGGTCGGTGCGGCCGGACCCGTTGGCGCGGCCAACCCGGCGTTTGTTCGTTCGATTCAAAATGTCAAACAGCGGCGCGCGTCCGATCGTTCTCGCGGCGCGGCTGCGTCCGAGGTCTGCGATCACGAACGATCTCGTCACCACCGGGCTTGACCCGGTGGTCCATGCTGACGGCGGTTCTGAAAGACCTAATCGGCTGGTCTGATCGCGCCTCTCTTCCGCATGGATTGCCGGATCAAGTCCGGCAATGACGACTACGTAGAAAAAAGGGAGGCGAAGCGCCGAAAGACGCATGCCATCCATCGTCCGCCCGTTCCTCCCAGAGGGGAGGGGGTGCGGAAGCGATCCATCGCAGACAAGCTTGCGCACTGTGCGCAACTTATCTGCTTGCGGGGACCGCTCGCCTTCCGGCGCTCCGCAGCGGCGCTTGCCCCGGCGAGCGAACGCCAGGACTCAGCCCAGGCCGCGCTTCACGCGAAACACGATGCGAAGGCGTTACCTCCGTTTAGAATCGCGCTTAAGCGAGGCACCTCGCGCCCCGGTCGTTATGCCGGAGGGGACGATGCCCAAGCCGCCCGGGAGCGGGGTTACAAGCCCGCCCGCAGGAACCGCACTCGCTCCATCAACTGGCTGTCACCGGTCGACGTCCCTGACGTGAGCGAGACGGCGCGGTTATGGTGATCGCGGCGGCGAAGTCAAAGGCTTTGCATTTGTGCCGATGAATAGGGGCGTTTCGTGCGGTGCGTTTTTTCGTCAAACAGCGCGCACCGCGCTTGATTCTTGGGAGAGGGCGGCTTGCAGCCTCCTCATCCTGAGGCGGCCGCGACAGCGGCCCTCGAAGGATGCCGCTGCGGCCTTGCCGCCAGCACCCTTCGAGGCTCGCTTACGCTCGCACCTCAGGGTGAGGATGCTGAAGGGCCTTCGTCATCGCCGGACGCTTGCAGTGGTAAACCGTCAGGTGGACGTGTTTGGCCGGAATGTAATCAAGGCAACAATCCCGATCAGAACAAAGATCGCCAGAACCGCGGCCTGCGTAATTGCAAACGGCGGCTCGGATTGCGTCGGCGCCAGCGCGTTGAGCGCCGCGATCTTGACGAAGCTCTGCACGACCGTGACGAACACATTCAGATAGAGCGCTGCAATCGCGGTGATCACGTAAATCCAGCGCCAGGCGCCGGCGAGGCCTTTGCCGTAATAGGCAAACAGCGCGATCGCGAGGATCACGCAGGAAACGGCCCCGACGCCGAGCGCCGGCGTGAAGCCGTGAATGGGAAAGAAAAACCCGCTCACACTGGTGAGCACCGTCGTCAGCAGAAACAATGCGGTCGTGACCGGGAGCCGACGGGATGCAAACATGCCGCCGACGGCAATCAGCCCACTGCCGATGGCGATGAGCGAGATTGCAACATGCAAAAGCGTAAAAGCGCCGACCGACAATCCCAAGATCATGATAAGCCCCGTATAGGCGCTTGCTGCGCCGGCGGCAGATTACGCCGCCGCGGCGCCGGCCGCTACGGGCAGGATTGTCATGCAAAGAAAGTAGCGTGGGCAAAGGCGCGAGCGCCGCTTCGCACGCTCAGCCCACCCTACGCTTGCTTCGTCGCTGACGCTCCTCGCAATGACGCCTTCTCTCGTCATGGCCGGACTTGTTCCGGCCATCCACGTCTTGCTTCCGCGATCAAAGACGTGGATGCCCGGCGTAAAGCCGGGCATGACGGGCGTTGCGTATCACCCGACTTGATCCGGCAATCCATGCGACATCGACGAGTCAGCATGGACCACCGGGTCAAGTGTTACGCCCGGTGGTGACGAACAAAGGAGTAGGGTGGGTTAGCCGAAGGCGTAACCCACCATCAGGCGCGGGGGCGAGAGCAAAATGGCGGATTACGCTTCGCTAATCCGCCCTACGGGCTACAGGCTAATCCGCGCTACGTGCTGATCATATCGCGAAGCTAGACATGGGGTTTGGAACCGGACTCTTATACAAATCATGGACAATAAGCCGCGTGACCACCACTTCATCCCCGTATTTTATTTAAAGCAGTGGGCGTCCTCATCGACCAAAAAGGTCATCGAGTACAGCAAACCGCGCGACAACTTCGTTTCGAAACCTGTTGGTCCGAGGAAAACCGGCTTTCAGACTGATCTTTACTCTTTCCCTGAACTTCCTCCCGAAATCGCCCAACATATCGAGGAGGTTTTCCTTCAACATTCAGACAATTACGCCGCCCTAGCACACCGGCGCATCCTCGCGTGGGACAAATCCGCATGGCCCGCGGAAATGATTCAGGCGTGGGCTCGCTGCATCATGCATATGCTCCTCCGTCATCCAGATGTCGTCGCTGAGATGCGGGTTGCGGCCGCCGCTATCTGGCAAGCTGCCGGAGGCGAAAGCCAACGCATCTACGACCAGGAAGTTCGAAAGCCCGGAGACCCTGAGACGTTCCAAGACTATTTGACTGGCATTGACCCGGCTATCACCTCCAAAATCCGCATGAACATGATTATTAGAGCTATAGACAATCAAGCCATCGGCGAAGCCATTATAAAAATGAATTGGAACGTCATTGATGTAAACCGATCCTCAAAAACCCTTCTCATCTCTGATCGACCTGTACTCATCTATAACCTCTCGCGGCCCGACGGCTGGATTGCTCTTCCAGTCAGTCCCACAAAACTCTTCTTCGCCGTGAACACACCAGCCACATTGCAGGCTCTCACTACGGGCACGACCTTATCTCTAGTCGAAAGGATCAATGAACAAGTCGTCGTCCGAGCCCGACGCTATGTTTGGGGGCGCGATAAATGGCAAGATGACTACATTCGCCACAACATGGGCAAACACAAAGAGCCAACCCCTCTCTTTCCCGGACTCGCCAAATTTTACGATGATAAATGAAGGCTTCGACTCCTCACTTCCCGCCCCGGATTTCGCTGCGCTTCATCCGAGCTACAGCGTCCCGATCATTTCGCCGCCACCGGCATCAGTTCAAACACGCGTCCGTATTCGGATGCTTCGGCAATGTCGCCGCTGCGGAACGCTTCCAATTTCTTTGCATCCGCAAGCGACATGGTTGGCGACCAGCTTTCGTCGCTGTAGTGAAGGTCGACCGGCACTTCGGCGGCGTATCTGCCCTCGTGGATGATTTCGGTCGTTTGCCGGTCCATAACCAAATAGCTGCCGAGCTACGCGGGCCCGCTACTCTTTTGGCTCTCGCCTCGACGGCTTGCGGACCGCGTCGCTCACGATTTTCGGCAGGTCGTGTATGAGACCATTGAGCATGTGCTTCACTCCGCCAAGCTCCTGGGCAACATCATCGACCTTATGTTCGACGCGATCGAGCCGCGTCTTGATGGCGGCCAGATCGTCGCCGTTGCGGCGGGTTTGTTCAAGGATGTGACGCGTGACAAGCTTCTCGCCCTCGACGTCAAGTTCGAGCGCGCGAAATTCCTCTCTGGTCACGTCGGCAGGCATCGATCGATCCCCTCGTAGACACGTCCAGATTAGCACGATTCAACCTTTGATAAAAAGGTCACCCCACCCCGGCGCTTCGCGCCGACCCTCCCCCTCCAGGGGAGGGTGAAGACTCATTACTCCGCCGCCTCGACGCGCTTCCTCGGCTTGCCGCGGCCGGAGCCGCGGGCCAGCACCGGCTTGAGGAACGCGCCGGTGTAGCTGCGCTTCTCGCGCACCACGTCTTCTGGCGTGCCGCTCGCGACAATCTCGCCGCCGCCGTCGCCGCCTTCGGGGCCGAGGTCGATGATCCAGTCGGCGGTCTTGATCACTTCGAGATTGTGCTCAATCACCACCACCGTGTTGCCGCTCTCGACCAGCTCGTGCAGCACTTCCAGAAGCTTCGCCACGTCGTGGAAGTGCAGCCCCGTGGTCGGCTCGTCCAGAATGTAAAGCGTGCGGCCGGTGGCGCGCTTCGATAATTCCTTGGCGAGCTTGACGCGTTGCGCCTCGCCGCCCGACAACGTCGTCGCCTGCTGGCCGACGTGAATGTAATCGAGGCCGACGCGGCGGAGCAGCGTCAGCACGTCGCGCACCCGCGGCACCACCTTGAAGAATTCCAGCGCCTCCTCGACCGTCATGTCGAGCACGTCGGCGATGGATTTGCCCTTGAACAAAACTTCCAGCGTCTCGCGGTTGTAGCGCTTGCCCTTGCAGACGTCGCAGGTGACGTAGACGTCGGGGAGAAAGTGCATCTCGATCTTGATCACGCCGTCGCCCTGGCAGGCCTCGCAGCGCCCGCCCTTGACGTTGAACGAGAAGCGGCCGGGCTCGTAGCCGCGCGCCTTTGACTCGGGCAAGCCGGCAAACCACTCACGAATCGGCGTAAACGCGCCGGTATAGGTCGCGGGATTTGAGCGCGGCGTCCTTCCGATCGGCGACTGGTCGATGTCGATGATCTTGTCGAGGTGCTCGATGCCTTCGATGCGGTCGAAGCGGGCCGGGGCTTCGCTGGCGCCGTTCAATCGCCGCGCCAGTGCCTTGTAGAGCGTGTCGATCAAGAGCGTCGATTTGCCGCCGCCGGACACGCCGGTGACGGCGGTGAACAGGCCGAGCGGAATTTCGGCGGTGACGTTTTTCAGATTGTGGCCGCGGGCGCCGATGACTTTCAGGACGCGCGACGGATTCTTCGCCCGCCGCTCCGGCACCGGAATCTCGCGCACGCCGTTGAGATATTCGCCGGTGAGCGAGGCAGGAGCGGCCATGATGTCGGCGGGCGTGCCTTGGGCGACGATGCGGCCGCCGTGGACGCCGGCGCCAAGGCCGACATCGACCACGTAATCGGCGGCGAGAATCGCGTCCTCGTCGTGCTCCACCACGATCACGGTGTTGCCGAGGTCACGGAGCCGCTTCAACGTTTCCAGAAGCCGCGCGTTATCGCGCTGATGCAGCCCGATCGAAGGCTCGTCGAGCACGTAGAGCACGCCGGTCAGGCCGGAGCCGATCTGCGAAGCAAGCCGGATGCGCTGGCTTTCGCCGCCGGACAAGGTGCCCGACGCGCGGGCGAGCGTCAGATAATCGAGGCCGACATCGACCAGGAATTTCAGCCGGGCGCGGATCTCCTTGAGAATGCGTGCGGCGATTTCGTTCTGCTTGGCGTTGAGCTTGTCTGGTAGGTCAGCGAACCATGAAGCTGCGCCTCTGACCGACATATCGGACACTTCGCCGATATGGTGGCCAGCGATCTTCACGCACAACGCTTCAGGCTTGAGCCGATAGCCGCTGCAGGCCTCGCACGGCACGTCGGTGAAATAGCGCGCGATCTCCTCGCGGGCCCAGTCGCTGTCGGTCTCGCGGAAGCGGCGCTCCAGATTGGTGATGACGCCTTCGAACGGCCGCTTGGTCTCGTAGGCGCGCGCGCCGTCGTCGTAGGCGAAGCGGATTTCGGTTTCGCCCGAGCCGTAAAGGATCGCGTCCTGGGTCTTCTTCGGCAGGTCCTTCCACTTGGTGTCGAGCGTGAACTTGTAATGCTTGCCGAGCGCGGACAGCGTCTGCACGTAATACGGCGACGACGATTTCGCCCACGGCGCGATCGCACCCTTGCGCAGGGTGCGTTCCTTGTCGGGGATCACGAGCTCTGCGTCGATGTGCTGCTCTACGCCAAGCCCGCCGCATTTCGGGCAGGCGCCGAACGGATTGTTGAACGAGAACAGCCGCGGCTCGATCTCGGAAATGGTGAAGCCGGAAACCGGGCAGGCGAATTTTTCCGAGAACACGATGCGCTCGGCGGTGTCGTTCCTTTGCCGATTGGCTTTGGCGCGTCCGACGTTGCCCTCACCCGTCCCGCTCCGCGCGACTCCCTCTCCCGCTTGCGGGAGAGGGTTGGGGTGAGGGTCGGCAACCTCCGCGACCGCGAGTCCATCGGCAAGCTTGAGCGCCTGTTCGAGCGAGTCCGCGAGCCGCGTCGAAATATCCGGCCGCACCACCAGGCGATCGACCACGACATCGATGTCGTGGGTGAATTTCTTGTCGAGCGCCGGCACTTCGGCGATTTCGTAGAAATTGCCGTCGACTTTGACGCGCTGAAAACCCTTGCGCATGAACTCGGCCAGTTCCTTGCGGTACTCGCCCTTCCTTCCGCGCACCACCGGCGCCAGCAGATAAAGCCGGGTGCCTTCCGGCAGCGCCATGATGCGGTCGACCATCTGCGAGACGGTCTGGCTCTCGATCGGCAACCCAGTCGCGGGCGAATACGGCACGCCGACCCGCGCCCATAGAAGCCGCATGTAGTCGTGGATTTCGGTGACCGTGCCGACGGTCGAGCGCGGATTGCGCGAGGTGGTTTTCTGCTCGATGGAAATGGCCGGGGACAGGCCGTCGATCTGGTCGACGTCCGGCTTCTGCATCATCTCCAGGAATTGCCGCGCGTAGGCCGACAGGCTTTCGACATAGCGGCGCTGGCCCTCGGCGTAGATGGTGTCGAAGGCGAGCGAGGATTTGCCAGAGCCGGACAGGCCGGTGAACACCACCAGCCGGTCGCGCGGAATGTCGAGGTCGACGTTCTTGAGATTGTGCTCGCGGGCGCCGCGGATCGAGATGAGGCGGCGGTCGCCTAAGCGATCATTTTGGCGCCCGGCATTCCGATCCGAGCTGTCGAACAGATCGTTCATTCATGCACCCGCTCGCCCCCGCGCCGGCGGGGACCCAGACTTTGGGTAAGGCTGCCCTGAAGCAATCCGGCTTCCCGTTTGCGCGGGAATGAGCGGCGAGCCCGTCAACTGCCGTCAGGACTTCAGGCCGAACATAGTGAGAACGCGGGCGGTTTGCCAGAGAGCGTCTCCGGCTTATGCCCGGAAAAATCCGGCCGGGTGCTCACCGGTCGAGGCGCACCAGACGCCATTGTTCCGTCTCGCCGAGGGGCCTGACGATGTGCAGCTTGCCGGGACGACGGACGACCATGGCTTCGGCGTCGGCAGTGGTCATGATCATCCAGGCTGGGCCCGCTACCGCCGCGAGCTGTTCGAATGATGCGTTTTCGATGTGGCCCGGCAGATAGGGCAGGAGGTTGAGGGCGACATCGCCCGACCAGAAGATCGGCCCCGGCGCGGCTTCGACCAGCGCGGTCACCTGCGCGCCCTCGACCTCGGCCTGGCGGAATTGCTGGGGAAACAGCGGCGAGGCGAGCGAGTAGGCCAGGCCATAGATCAAAAGACCCCCGGTCAGCACCAGAATGGGCGCCACCAGCTGCGGTCGCCGCACGCTGAGTTGATCGTAGCCGAGGCCGCCGAACACACACAGCGGCAACACCATCGGCAAATAGTACCGCGGCGTCGAGCCCGCCGGCCAGAACAGGATCAGGACCGCGGCAACAAACGCGTAGCACGCCAGCGCCGCCATGAATTGCGGGCGAACAAAGCGCTTCTCGCGAAAGCCGTAAGCAATCAGAAACGCCGCGGCAAGGAGCGCGGCCGGCAGCGTATCGGCGATCACTCTCAAACTCGCGCCGATCGGACCGGAAAAGGTCTCGCGCGGCTGCGCCAGCCGCATGAACGCGCTCCAGGTCGCTTCGTCGCCCGGTGCGTAGGTCAGGCCGTACCAGATCACGAGCGGCACCGCGCAGATCAAACCAGCCAGCAGCAGTCCCGGAATTTGCCGCCACGAGCGCGTGCCGACAATGAAGAGCCCGACGCCGAGCGCGAAATAGCCGACCGGCTGCGGTCCTTTCAGCAGGCCGGCCAGCGCCAGCACGACGCCGATCGCGAGCCACCGGCTGACGCTGATGGATTCCTGCGCGTAGCCGGTCCACCACAGCACGAAGGCGAAGAACAACAGCACCGCGAGCGGCAGATCCGCGGTGATCATCACATACGAGCGCATCACCAGCGGACAGGCGAGAAACAACGCGACGCCAAGCAACGCCGCCGACACACTGGCGGCGACCCGGCGCAGCAGCCAATAGATCAACAAGCAGCCGAACAACAGAAACAGCACGCTCGGCAGCCGTGCGGTGATCTGGTTGACTTCGCCGAACGGCGCGCTGATCGCCGCGATGATCCATGATTGCAGCGTCGGGCGTTCGACAAACCGCACATTGTACATGTGCGGGGTCAGCCAGTCGCCGGTCTCGAGCGCAGTTCGTGCGATCGAGACCGCGAGACCCTCGTGCGAAGTGTAGCCGCGAAAGAACACCAGCGGCACCGCCAGCACCGCCCAGGCGACAACGATGACTGCGATCGGATTCCACCGCGCGGCCGCGGCGTTCCATGACGCTACGATCCGCGCCGGAAGCGCAGACGCGTGCAGCGGAGCGGCGAGAGAAGTCATGGTCTGCGTCATACCCGGCGTCGAAGCCCCACCTCGACTATCCGCAAACCATAGCCCCGGGTAAAGACCCCGAGACTCCCTATACTTGGCGAGGGTTCGCTCGCCGTTGGCTTTATGAGCGAGTGTTGCAGAAACGAATTTGAAGTTCAGGCCGGCGGGGTGAGTCACGTGCCCGACGGGATAACGCTGCGTGACACCGGATGTGGCTCAGCCGCGGCTTAGCTTTGCGCGAAGAGCGTTGCTCGGCACTCTTCGAAGGTCGGTCAATCGCCGGTTACTGTTTGGCGCTGCGCCGGCGCCGGACACTTGCTCTCGCCTAGCCCCGAATTTCCGTCTTGCGTCGGACGCAAGAACAAATTAAGAACATTAGGGCAACCGGCGTATTGCGTGCCGTTTGTGTGGATAACGCCGATCCCGTCCGGATCGTCCTTGCAGGGGACGGGTCCGGTACTAGGGTGTCTGGCGCCAGCGTGATCGGCGGATCGCGAACGCAGCGTGTCATCAGGCGAGGTGGGTCATGGCGGGAAGCGTCAACAAGGTCATCCTGGTCGGCAATTTGGGCGCCGATCCTGAAATCCGCCGCACCCAGGACGGTCGTCCAATAGCAAATTTGCGGCTGGCGACATCGGATTCCTGGCGCGATAAGGCGACGGGCGAACGCAAGGAAAAGACCGAGTGGCACCGGGTCGTGATCTTCAACGAGAATCTGTGCCGGATCGCCGAGCAATACCTCAAGAAAGGCTCGAAAGTTTACATTGAAGGCCAGCTGCAGACGCGCAAATGGCAGGACCAGTCCGGCCAGGACCGCTATTCGACCGAGGTCGTGCTGCAGGGTTTCCGCGGCGAACTCACCTTGCTCGATCGCGCCGGCGGGGCCGGCAGTGGCGGCGGTGATTTCGGGGCCGACGATGCCGGTGGCGATTTCGGTTCGCCCGGGCCGTCGCGCAAGGTCGCGGCCACAGCCGCCGCAGGGGGCGGCGCCAGAGGCTCCCGCGGCGATATGGATGACGAAATTCCGTTTTGATTGGCTGCTAATTTTTAGGAAGCGGGCGACGGGCTGCGGGTTGCGTGGCTCGATGGGCTAAACATGCCAGGGAGCAAAACATGTGCTTAGCATGCCGGGACACCGCACCGGACCGCCGCAAGTTTCTCGCGCTGTCGGCGGCGAGCGTCGCCGCGACGTGGCTGTTTAGCGCGCCTCACGCATCGGCGGCGGACGCCACAACGAGTGTTACGGCCGACGAAGCGCTCGCCAAACTCAAAGCCGGCAACGAGAAATACGTCGGCGCTCCGCAAATTTGCGCGGCCGATCTTTTGGCCCAGCGCGGTCAGGTCGCGAAGGGGCAGACGCCATGGGCGACCATTCTGACCTGCTCCGACAGCCGCGTTCCGCCTGAGCTGTTGTTCGGCGGAGTTGGCGTCGGCGAATTCTTCGTCGCGCGCAACGCCGGCAATATGGCCGATACGGCGACAATGGGGACGATCGAATACGGCGCCGAGCATCTCGGCGTTCCGCTCGTTGTCGTCATGGGTCATGAACGATGCGGCGCCGTCGCCGCCGCCTGCGCCGTTGTCGAGAAACACGCAAAGTTTCCCGGCTCGATCGGCCCGATGGTCAATGCTATCGTTCCCGCAGCCAAAGCCGTCTACCGCAAACCCGGTGATTTTGTCGACAATGCGATTCGCGAGAGCGCGATACGAACCGCCAGGAAAATCGCGGGCAGGAGCCACATCGTGTCGCATCTCATCAAAGCAAACAAAGTGAAAGTCGTGGCCGCCCGTTACGACCTCGATAATGGCCGCGTCGAGTTTCTGACGTGATCATCGCTTTCCGCATGGGAGCGGAGAACGCCGGCAAGCTATGAACCTTGCTCCTTTGTGGGCGGCGAGTTCAGCGATCCAGCTCCACGCGCTCGCAGCCATGGCAGCGTTCGTTCTCGGGATTGTTCAACTCAGCGCGCCGAAAGGAACGCTGCCGCATCGCACTCTCGGCTGGGTGTGGGTGCTGTTGATGCTTGCCGTGAGCATCAGCGCATTTTGGATTCATACGATCCGGCTGTGGGGGCCGTGGAGCCCGATCCACCTGCTGGCGATTTTCACATTGGTGATGCTGCCGATCGCGGTCCTGCATGCCCGACGCCATCGGGTCGCGCAGCACCGCTGGGCGATGCTCGGCATCTTCTGCGGGGCGCTTGTCATTGCCGGTCTGTTCACGCTCGCCCCCGGCCGTATCATGCACGCCGTCTTGTTCGGCGGTTGAGCAACGCGATGCGGGTCCTGGTAACCGGCGCTTATGGATTGATCGGCTCCGCGTGTCTCGCGCGCCTGCACGCTGCCGGGCATGACGTCGTTGGCGGCGGCCGGTCCATCGCCGCCGCGCGTCGCCGCTTTCCCTACGCGCAATGGATCGAGGCTGATTTCTTGGGGCTGCAGGATGCAGAAGCCTGGCAGCCGCTGCTCGCCGACATCGACGCGGTGGTCAATTGCGTCGGCGTGTTGCAGGACGGTTGGCGCGACGATGTAGAGCGTATCCAGCAGGCCGGGACCGTTGCGTTGTTCGACGCTTGCGCGCGCACCGGCATCCGGCGTGTTGTCCACATTTCGGCGCTTGGCGCCGAGGCCGCCGGTCCGTCGCGGTTCTCACGCACCAAGGCCGCGGCCGAAGCACATCTGCAGACGCTGGCGCTCGACTGGGTGATCTTGCGGCCGGCGCTGGTTCTTGGCTCGGGAGTTTACGGCGGGACCGCGATGCTGCGTGGCATTGCCGCCTTTCCATTTGTTGTTCCCGTGGTTCATGCGAATTCCCGCGTTCAAGTCGTCAGCCTCGATGACTTGGCCGAAACCGTCGTGCGCGCAGTCGCGCCGGCGGCGCCCGCCCGGGTCTCGTGGGACGTGGCGCACCCGCAGGTGCACACGCTTGCCGGTATCGTCACGGCCATCCGGGGCTGGCTAGGCTTTCCGCCGCGCCGCGTGCTGCGGCTGCCGGATGCGTTCGCGAAAGTTGTCGGCCTCGCCGGCGATGCAATCGGCTGGCTGGGATGGCGCAGCCCGGCGCGCACAACGAGCTTCGCGCAACTCGCCGCCGGCGTCGTCGGCGATCCGGCGCCGTGGCTGGCGGCCACGGGCGTTGAGCCAAAGAGTCTGGACCAGCTGTTGGCCGCGCGGCCGGCGACTGTCCAGGATCGCTGGTTCGCCCGGCTTTATCTGCTGAAGCCGCTCGCCATCGTCACGCTGGCAGTCGCCACGTTCACGACTGCCGCGCTGCAATTTGCTTTGGGATGGAAACTCGTCGCGGCGATGCCGGCAGGCGTTCCGAGCGTTGTCTTAGCCGTCTATCTGGTTCCGGCCCTGATCTCCGGCGGCGTGGCCTTGGTGCTGGGGTGCGGTCTTGTGTTTCGCGCGACCGCACGGCTGGCGCTGGCCGCGCTTATCGTCCTGACGCTGCTGCACGCCGGCGATAATGCCTGGACGGCGTGGCATTTTAGCTTCTTCCCATACGGGGTGCTGACGAACGATGTTCCGGTCGTGCTCGCCACGCTGCTGACACTGGCGATCCTGGACGACCGCTGATGGAACTCATCTTTATTTTCAAATTCGTGCACCTGATCGGCGCTTCGGTGTTGTTCGGCACCGGTCTCGGCATCGCCTTTTTCATGTTCATGGCGAATCGCACCGGTCATCCCGGCGTGATCGCGGTAACCGCGCGCTTTGTGGTGATCGCCGATTTCATTTTCACCGCGACGTCGGTGGTCGTGCAGCCGCTCAGCGGTTTTGCACTCGCGTCGGCGATCGGCCTGTCGCCGTTCGACGAGTCATGGATCGTGCTGTCGCTCGCACTCTACGTGCTGATCGGACTGTGCTGGCTGCCGGTCGTTTTCATTCAGATCCGGATGCGGAACCTGGCCCATGATGCGGCTATCAATTCCAAGCCGCTGCCCGACGAATATCGGCGGCTGTTCCGCATCTGGTTCTGGCTCGGCTGGCCGGCGTTCATTGGCGTTATCGCCATATTCGTTCTGATGATCTGGCAGCCGCATTGGTTCTGACGCCGAAGCAGTAGGGCGACGTCGTGTCAGCCGGCGAGCGGCAGCTTGCGGTCGTGCTGCTCGGCAAGCGCCTCAAGCGCCGGCCCGGCCAGTACGTAGGTCAGGCACTGCGGCAGATGCTGGAAGCCGCTGCGCTGATAAAAAATCTGCGCGGGATTGTCGGCGTGTACGGTCAGTTCGACGATCGGACTGCCGAGACCATGCGCATAGGCTGCTATTTGCGCGACAAGGGCACTCGCGATGCCGTGCTTGCGGTACTGCGGTTCGACAAACAGGTCCTGCAGAAAAACCACCGGCCCGTTCCAGCCGGTGACTGTGCGCCGGCTACAAGTCGCCATGCCGACCACGATCCCGGCAGGTTCGTCTTCGGCGACGAAAGCGGTGAAACCGGCATTGGGACCGAAGCCGTCGCGCAGCCAATCGGCCGCGCTGGCGCGCACCGCGTGGAGAGAATTTTCGCCCTCCGCCAACAGACGCTTCAATCGCATCGACGCCGGAACGTCGGCTGGCTGCGCGGCGCGCACCCGGAAAGCGACCGAAGGCTGCTGCTCGCTTGCCATAGCGCTAGCTTGGTCGGCTAGACCCTGGTCCAATTCGATTGAATTGATCAGGGTCTGGAGTTTTTGCTGGTCGCATGATCTTTCCGAAAACCGGGGTCCACTTTTCGGGATCATGCTCTAGGCAGTGAAGTCGACCTTACTTCCGACTTTGCCAGTGGAACTGGGCGCCGACGCAACGCTCGAGCCTTGCGCATCGATGTCGCTCATCGAAATCGTTTGATGATTGTTTTGCTTATGCTGGGTTATCGACTGCAGCGGCTGCGAGTTCGTTGCGTAGATGCTGCCGGGCGTTATTCCAGAAACGGCCATGAGGCGATCTCCTGCGGCGAATGGTTACGGTCCGACTCTACGCAACATCAGAACAAACTGGGCTTTCATGGTTAATGAACGATTAGCGGACGCGACTTTCAGGGCCAGATCGAGCGGATGCCGTCGACCACATATTGCACCGCGAGCGCCGCCAGCAACACGCCAAGCAGCCGGGAGAGCACAATATTGCCGGTCATGCCGAGGAGGCCGCTGATGCGCTCGGCGAAAATGAAGGTGACGAGGCAGGAAGCTGCGACCAGCGCCGCCACCCCGACCAGTATCGCCAGCAGAATGAGATTGCCGCCGGCCTGGCCGGCAAGAAGTATGGTCGCGGTGATCGCGCCGGGTCCGGCAAGCAGCGGCACCGCCAGCGGAAAGGCCGCGACGTTGCGAACACGCTCTTCGATCGCCTGCTCCGCGGCTTCACCTTCGTGCCGGCTGCGAACGCCGAACACCATCTCGGCCGCGATCCAAAACAGCAGCAGGCCGCCGGCGATACGAAATGCGGACAGTGAAATTTCGAGGACATTGAGGAGCCGGTCGCCGACCAGCGCGGCGCCGATCAGGATCGCGCCGGCAATAACGCTGGCGCGCACGGCGACGCTTTTGCGCGAGACGCGCGGCATTCCGGTCGTGACAACCAGGAAGGTCGGCGCCATCGCGACCGGATCGACCACTACAAACAACGTCAGCAAGCTCGAGATTGCGAAATCCAGCAACATTTTCGGCCCCGTCCTTCGGCGGCGCGGACCTTGGCAGCGGTTTATGTCGCGCTGTTTATGCCCGTTGTCCGGCGCGCTGCCGCGGCGGCGCTGAGCGGGCCAATAAAACATTGAAATCTAAGAGGAAACTCCTATTTATAACGTGTCGATAAAAGTAGCGGATCAAGGCCTGATCGGCTATGAAAATCGCACCAGATTCGCGTTAGGATTTTAGGCTTTGGCTGACCAGGATAATCCCCCGCCGACAGGCGACGGGCCTTCCGATATTCGCCCGGTTTCTATCACCGAGGAGATGAAGAAGAGCTACCTCGATTACGCCATGAGCGTGATCGTGGCGCGCGCCTTGCCGGATGCGCGCGACGGCCTCAAGCCCGTGCATCGCCGCATCCTCTATTCGATGCACGAGAACGGCTACGAGTGGAACAAGCCGTACCGCAAGTCGGCGCGCGTGGTGGGCGACGTGATCGGCAAATATCATCCGCACGGCGATCAGGCGGTATACGACGCGCTGGTGCGCATGGCGCAGGATTTTTCCATGCGCCTGCCGCTGATCGACGGGCAGGGCAACTTCGGCTCGGTCGATGGCGATGCGCCGGCGGCCATGCGCTACACCGAGGTACGCCTTGAACGTGTCGCTGGCTCACTGGTCGAGGATCTCGACAAGGACACCGTCGACTTCCAGGCCAATTACGACAATTCCGAGCGCGAGCCGGTGGTGCTGCCGGCGCGCTTTCCCAATCTTTTGGTCAATGGCGCCGGTGGCATCGCGGTCGGCATGGCGACCAACATCCCGCCGCACAATCTCGGCGAGGTGATCGATGCCTGCGTGGCGCTGATCGACAATCCCGGGCTCTCCATCGAGGACCTGATCGGCATCGTGCCGGGTCCCGATTTCCCGACCGGCGGCATCATTCTTGGCCGGCAGGGCATCCGCGCCGCCTATCATCTCGGCCGCGGTGCCATCATCATGCGCGGCAAGGTCGAGTTCGAAACGCTCCGTGGCGAGCGCGAAGCCATCGTCATTTCCGAAATTCCCTATCAGGTGAACAAGGCGCACATGGTCGAGCGCATCGGCGAATTGGTGCGCGAGAAGAAGCTCGAAGGCATTTCGGCGCTACGCGACGAATCCGACCGCGACGGCTATCGCGTCGTCATCGAATTGCGCCGCGATGCGGTGCCGGATGTCGTGCTCAATCAGCTCTATCGCTTCACCGCCCTGCAATCGTCGTTCGGCGCCAACATGGTGGCGCTCGACAACGGCCGTCCGCTGGTGATGAACTTAAAGGACCTCCTCACGCTGTTTCTGGCGTTCCGCGAGGAGGTCATTTACCGGCGCACCAAGCATCTTTTGACCAAAGCGCGCGACCGCGCCCATGTGCTGGTCGGCCTTGCAATCGCGGTCGCCAATATCGACGAGGTGATCAAGCTGATCCGCGCCGCCAAGGACGCCAACGAGGCGCGCGAGCAATTGATGGCACGCGATTGGCCGGCACGCGACGTCGCGACCATGGTCACCTTGATCGACGACCCGCGCCACAGCGTATCAGAAACCGGTACAACCAAACTGTCGGCCGAGCAGGCAAAAGCCATTCTTGATCTGCGGCTGCAACGGCTGACGGCGCTCGGCCGCGACGAGATCAAGGCCGAGCTCGACAAGCTCGCCGACGAGATCGCGGACTACCTCGACATCCTGCGGTCGCGCGCGCGTATCCAGGCGATCGTCAAGGACGAGCTCGCCGCGATCAAGCACGACTTCGCCACGCCCCGCCGCACGGTCATCATCGACCAGGAAGGCGAGATGGAAGATGAGGACCTGATCCAGCGCGAGGACATGGTCGTCACCGTTTCGCATGCCGGCTACGTCAAGCGCGTGCCGCTCTCGACCTATCGGGCGCAAAAGCGCGGCGGCAAGGGCCGCTCCGGCATGCAGACCCGCGAGGAGGATTTTGTCACCCGCCTGTTCGTCGCGTCGACGCATGCGCCGGTGCTGTTCTTCTCCTCGCGCGGACAAGTCTACAAGGAGAAGGTCTGGCGGCTGCCGCAAGCGGCGCCGCAGGCCCGCGGCAAGGCCTTGATCAATATTCTGCCGCTCGAGCAGGGCGAGACCATCACCACGATCATGCCGCTGCCGGAAGACGAGTCGACCTGGGACAAGCTCGACGTGATGTTCGCCACCACGCGCGGCACGGTGCGGCGCAACAAGCTGTCAGACTTTGCCGACGTGCGGCGCTCCGGCATCATCGCGATGAAGCTCGACGAGGGCGAGGGTTTCGTCGATGTCCAGATCTGTACCGAGAACGACGATGTGCTGCTGACGTCGGCCGCCGGCCAGTGCATCCGTTTCGCCGTCAATGACGTGCGGGTGTTCCAGGGCCGCACCTCGATGGGCGTACGCGGCATCAATTTGGCCGACGGCGACAAGCTGATTTCGCTGTCGATCCTGCGCCACGTCGAAGCCTCCGCCGACGAGCGCGTCGCATATCTCAAGCGCGCCAATGCGGTGCGCCGCGGGACTAACGGGGAAGGGGAGGAGAACGTCGCCGAGGCCGAGGAGGCCGCGGGCGCTATCGAGCTTGGCCAGGCACGCTATGTGGAATTGTCGGCTGCGGAGCAGTTTGTGCTGACGATTTCGGAAAAAGGCTTCGGCAAGCGCACATCGTCTTACGAATACCGCACCACCAACCGCGGCGGCAAAGGCATCGTCGCCATGGCGATCACCGAGAAGAACGGCCGGCTGGTGGCGTCCTTCCCGGTCGAGGAAAGCGACCAGATCATGCTGGTCACCGACGGCGGGCAGCTTATCCGCTGCCCGGTGGACGGCATCCGCATCGCCGGCCGCGCCACGCAGGGCGTCATTGTGTTTTCGACTGCGGACGGCGAGCGCGTCGCTTCGGTTGAGCGGCTCTCCGAAGAAGGCGAGGAAAACGGCGAGTGAGCTATGGCCAGCCCTGGGGGAATCAAGCTTTGTTGACGCACTGAACGTGAGTTGATGAACCGTTCTCAGGGGCCGGGAGCAATTGCGTGTGCGACTTGCTACAAAAGCTCGAGCTTTTGCACACCGCTGGAACTCAAATCACACCGTCCGGCGCGACGGAGCTTGTAAAGACGTTCTATGAAATTCTGACTATCCTCGACGGCAAGGGCCTGGCGCTGCTCGCCTTCGACGGGATCATCGTCGCCGCCACGACCTTCGTCGCCGAAAAAGGCGATGTCTTCCGCAAGCGCGGGCTGGCCCGATGGTTGGCAATCCTGGTCATCGTCATCGCGCTTGCCGCCGCAGCTTTGTGCCTCGGCGTTTCCGAAATCTCTTATCCGTTTCTCTACTACGTCGCATGCACCGGGCCTGACAAATTGGATTACACCAACGAGATAAGTCATCTCACGACTTTGGTCGATTGGCGGACCTTCTATTATCAGATTGCCTGGACATTTTCGATTGTCGCAATTCCATTGTTTTTGATCATGTTCTGGGTGTCGCTGAACTGGAAGAGACACGCCGATTCAACGAAGTGACCCCGGCCGTCGCGCAAAAAAGAGATGTCTTCAGAGGGCAGTTTCAGATCGGCCGGGATGTTGACCCGGCCTTTGCGGGAGAGCGATCAGGCAGACGATGATGAAAGCCGCGATGACTGCCGAGGCAATCGGACGACTTAACCCCAGTCCGCCCTGGCTGACAGGCTTGTCAAGGAGATCGCCAACTGTCGCGCCGAGCGGTCGTGAGAGAATAAATGCGGCCCAGAACAAGAAGACGCGCGAAGCGTTGGTCCAGAAATAGGCCGCCGCCAGCACCGCCAGGCCGGCGGCGAACAAGAGCGCGCCGCCTTCATAGCCCAGGCCAGTATCATCGGCTGTCCAGTCGCCAAGCGCCGTACCAAGAGTCTGGGAAAATGTAATCGCCCCCCAGTAGAACGCTTCCACCTTCGGCGTTGAGACTGTTGCGACGGAGATCGACCCGAGCGACCAATACCATGCGCCCAGCACGGCGCTGAGGCAGACAAACAGAAGAGCTGACCCGCCGGCATAGCCGACGCCCAAGGAACGGTCAGCCAGGTCGGCCATGGTCGTGCCTGCCGTCGTGGAAGCAACGATGGTCGCCCAATAGAGAAACGGATGAAGCCTGTTGGCTGCGATCTGCCAGATAACAAGCGCGATCAGCAATGAGCAGAAAATGATCGTTCCGACGAGATAACCCCAGCCAAACGTCATCGTGACGGTGTCGCCGAAGGTCTCTCCAAGCGTCGTGGCGGCGATCTTGATGACCCAGAAGACGACTGTGACTGCGGGAACTTTACTCGTCCGTTGCTCGACAGAACGTATCATTGAAACACTCACTGCTGCGACCCAAGTGGAGGAGCGGGTACCCGTAAACGACCGTGCCGGCGATCGTCCGCTGCTGGAGACAACGAATTGGCCATCAGTCGCGACAATTCAACGCTGGAAATTGCGCCAGCGCCTATAGGAATTTCGGGTTTATGACCGCCTTTGCATCCCCCCTCAACATTACTTTGCCGCGCTGATCTTGACGTGCATCGTTCTTCTTACCAATGCGGTAGCGCGCCAACGGCATCGGCACGTCTCGGTTGGGAGTTTGAAGCGCAGCACCGCGAGTCTCCAGTCATCAACAAGCCCGCCGGCCGATTACCCCGTCTTTGGGTCTCGACGACATTTCTGCGATGTGTTCATCATGTCCGTTGATGTCCCACACGCAGCATTTGCGCCTTGAACCCGCTGGCTGCGTCAGCAACAAATGCATAGGGCCGCAGTGAGGCGAGCCATGAATCGACCAGCATGCGCCATGACCATGTCGAAACCCTTCCTTGCCGCCTGCCTCGTTTGTGTTTCGCTATGGCAGGCGCCCGCTCTCGCCGAAGGCTGCCGCGCGATGAAAGGCTCGGCCGTTGGCGTTGTCACGAGCGACGCTTTCCTGCCGGAACGCTGCGATGAGCCGGGCAAATGCCGTATCTTCGACATGGAGGGCAAACAGATCGGCGCGGTCGGCGACTTCATCGTCCCCGGCACGATCTCCGAGGGCCTCGCCGCGGTTCGGCTCAAAGAGACGGATCTGCAAGGCTATATGGACCCCAGTGGCAATTGGGTGATTGAAGCCCAGTTCAAGCGGGCTGGCCCCTTCTGTGAAGGTCGTGCCGCCGTCCAGCGCGCCGATGGCCGCCACGTCTATATCGACCGCAGCGGGAAGGAGGTCGGCAACAGCTATGACGATGCGGAGGCCTTTACCGAAGGGCGCGGCCTCGTCAGCGTCTTTAAAGGCGGCGACAAATGGTTGCACGGTTATGTCGACCTTTCCGGCAAGCTCGTCATCCCTGCAACCTTCGCGGCGGCCCGCCTGTTCTCGGAGGGCCGTGCCGCGGTCCGCGCCGACAACGGCAGGTGGGGCTATATCGATCGAGACGGAAAGCTCGTCATCGAGCCGCAATTTGGCGAAGCAGATTTGTTCCACTCCGGCCGTGCCGTGATCCGCACGAGCGAGGACTGGGCTCGCAATGCCGGGCTCATCGACGAGACCGGCAAGCTCGTGATGAAGGCGCGTTACGAGGTCATCAACCAGGTCGGTGATGCCGAACTCTGGGGCGCCGGGATCACCGATCCGGGCTATCGTGGCGGCGGCGAGCCGCCCCTCCGGTCCCAGTTATTCGATCGCGACGGGCACGCTGTTTCCGCGAGTCTCTTTAACTCCTTCGGAGCGATGGCGGAGGGTCTGATCGATGTCTGCAGATCCGACAAGTGCGGCTTCGTGGATCTCGCCGGCCGCGCGGTCATTGCTTTGCGGTTCAAACATGTCGAACCCTTCGCTGAGGGGCTAGCCGCGGTCTCGCTCGACGGCCACAGATACGGCTTCATCGACCACAGCGGAAAATTCGTGATCGAGCCGCGCTATGATGGCCTCGGCCCTAACAAAGAATATTTCGCGGCCGGACCCTTCGAAGCAGGTCTCGCGCCGGCTGGATGCCGGGGCCGTTGGGGCTTCATCGACAAAGCGGGCGCCTGGGTGATCCCGCCCGTCTATCTCTATGCCTCCAGCTTTGAGAATGGCTTCGCGGCGGTCACGATCAAAGCCGGCACCGTCCATGTGAGGACTGACGGAACGCCGATCGACTTTTCGGCGAGCGAATCCGATCGGCTGGACCTGCCGGCGCGTCCGTGCGGCGCCAAAGTTCGCAAGCCTGCCGCAAACTGAGGAAGGGACGAGATCGCGCGGATGATCGTCGTTGCGCCTGCCAAGCCGCCGCTTGGCAGGTTGGAGGACCGGGTTCGGATCGCCGATCCCGCATGATCATTCGTCAGCAAACCAATGCTTTCCTTTGACGAGAATTTCCGTCCATTGGTCATCGTGATCGAGGACTTCAACGCTCGTGTTCTTCTTGAGCCAAATACAACCCTTCCAGCGCGTGGGATAGGGCGGCCGTCCATTATTAAGGCTTGCCAGGGTGCGCTCGTGCGCTTCTGCCCAAGTCGGACAAAACCTGGTGTCCTTGGTCAGGCTTTTCGTTTCAGCAATCGCGGAAAGTCTCCCCGCCACAAGAGCTGCCGCCGAGAAAATAAACAGACACATCAATGTTCGCAAATTCATGTTGGCCTCCGCCGCATCACCTCGCATGTTTATAATGCGTGAAATGTGGACCGTCCGGTGGCCGGCAAATGCGTATCTTGGCGGGGACGGGTTGGTGCATCAAAGCAAATATACCAGGCTCCATGACCGCTCCGGGTGTATACGAGTCCAATCGATTCCGCGCTTTGACTGGCAACGCCGGCTCTTGAGCCGAACGAGAGCGCTAGGCTGGTGACGCGGCTCCGTGATCTTGAACCCGACTAGAGGCCCACGCGATAGTGCTCCTGCAAGATCGTCATGCAAGCTGCAACCTGAAGGTCGGGCGTGGGGAGCCCGCCGGCCGTAGGCGTAAGGGTGGCATCCAACGAGCGGCGCACCGCGCCGACGTCGAAGAAAGGAAGCGCATGCAGGGCATCGCTTCGCAGGATGTCCTGTATCACATCGCGCGTGCGACCAGGAACCCCAGGGGGTGCGCTGAATGGATGTTTTCTACGTTTAGAGACTTCAGCCGGAACATAAGGCCGCACCGCTTCCCGCAGCACATGTTTTTCCGTCGTGCCGTGGAATTTTGAGCGCACGGGCAGCAGCTTCACGAACTCGACCAATTCAGCGTCGAGCATCGGCAAGCGGCCTTCGATCGAGTGACCCATCTCCGACCGATCGCCGAGAGAACTAAGCATAACCGACGGGAACACCAGTTTCGTCCAAAGGTACATCGACTGGTGCAGGCGCGGCCTGCCGGTGAGTTGACCAGCGATGTCGATGGAGTCCAGGAATGTTTGACAAACATCTGCACTGCCCGTCGTGGCAAGAAAATCGGCAGCCAAGACCTCGCGTGTCTTGTGAGAGCGCCTCCACCAGGCCTGGATCCACGCAGGCACGAAGCCAATTCGGTTATAAATCTTCTTGAAGTGGGGCAAGACCGGCACGCTCGGTACCTGCCGCCAAGTTGGGTTCACCTCAAGCCATTGTTCATCCGTACCGCCATGGTGGCGCAGCTTGTCGATAAGGAACTCATGGTATCCGCCGAAGATCTCGTCGGAGCCCTCACCCGTCATGACAACCTTGTAGCCGAGGTTGCGCACCTTTTCGCTCAGTACGTACTTGGCGACACCGTTCATGAGGATCGGGTTTTCGTTCTGCACGACTGCATCAACCAGGTAGTCGGCGCGTACATCCGCGTTCATCCGGAAGCAGTGGAACGTCGCACCAGCGTGCTCCGCCATCTCGCGAGCGACCGTGGCTTCGTCGAGGTTTTCTTGCTCGAACGAGATTGTAAACGCAGCGATAGGTTTGGAACTTAACTGACTTGCAATCCCAAGAACGGCGCACGAATCAATGCCACCGCTGAGGTAACAGCCGACCGGGACATCAGCACGCAGCCGCAAACGAACCAACTCTATCAGGAGTTCGCGCACCCGCTCGACCTGCGCAGGGAAATCGAGTTCCAAGCCTGGTTGATCCTCGCGGGGGTAGTCAAAATCCCAATAGCGAACGAGTCGCATGCCCGAGCGGCTGACAAGCAAATAATGTCCGGGAGGAACCTGTCGCACGCCTTGGAATAGTGTCTCATCGCACAAGTTCATCAAAATGAGCCGTCGGTGAACGGCGGCTTGGTCCCAGCGCGCCGTTACACCGGCGGCAAACAGCGCTTTGATCTCGGAACCGACATAAACGGTATCGCCGACTTGCGCGTAGAACAGAGGTTTGATGCCGAAACGATCGCGGGCAGCGAGCAAGACTTGATTCTTGTCATCCCACAAAGCAAAAGCAAACTCGCCGCGCGACACCTGCACGAAGCTGGCCCCCAAATCCTCATAAAGATGAAGCGCGATCTCGCTGTCGGACGCCGTGCGCAAACGGTGGCCGGCGGCCAGCAGTTCCCGTCTCATGCGATCGTGTTCGTAGAATTCACCGTTGACAACGATGTGCAGGCTCTCATCCTCGTTTGCGATCGGCTGATCACCCGTTTCAAGGTCGATGATGCTCAGGCGTGCATGACCCATGCCTACCTGGCCATTTCCCCCCATCCAGAATCCGTCACCATCGGGCCCCCTGTGGCGCATCGCGTACGTACCACGCGAGATCAACTCTCGCGTCACTGGCGCACCGGCAGAAAACGCCGCAATGAAACCGCACATGCTTCAATCCTCGGCTCCTCGCAGCCTGGTCAACAAGGGTTTTACTTTGGGTATCCGTGTGAGCCCTTAGCAAGGGGCGCGGCGATCCGCCAGAACAGTTTGGCCGAGCGCGAGCCGGCGCATTTTGCTACGCGCACCCGATCGACTCGCATGTTGTGTGCGGCAAGTTCCAATGTCGCGTTCGGGGATCAACGCGCGTCCGAGCTGTGCCTGCTTATGGACCAAAAGCGATGAGAGAGCCGACGTCGCGAAACGTCTCAAACGCCAAAGCAGCCGGCTTGACCTAGATCAAAGTGGCGCAGCGCACGCGGGTATTAGCTGCAATTTAAAATACGAGGTGCGCCCCGATAGCACGGACTTAGGAGGAGCACGAGCTGGCGGTTACGCGCACCCTGCTAAAAGAAGGGATGTGCGACATGACAGTAAGAAATCTGCTTGAACAGAAGGGTAGAAACGTTTGGACCATTGATCCAGACGCCACAGTATTTGATGCCTTGGCAAAAATGGCTGAAAAGGACGTCGGTTCTTTGGCTGTTATGGACGGCGAGGAACTGATCGGCATCATCACCGAGCGACACTATTCGCGAAATGTCATTCTCAAAGGCAAAACGTCCCCAACCACGCGGGTAAGGGACATCATGGAAAGAAACGTAATTCATGTTCGGCCGGAGCAATCGGTCGAGCTGTGCATGGCCTTGATGACTGACAAGCGCGTGCGTCATCTGCCCGTGATCGAAGGCAAGAAAGTGGTCGGTATTGTCTCGATCGGTGATCTGCTCAAAAGTATAATTTCCAAACAGCAATTCGTTATCGAGGAACTTGAACACTACATCCATGGTTAGCGCTGCTCAGACGGTCGCCTAACACGACGTCGGCCAAGTTTGCATGTTTAACACAGTGCGCGCGCTGGCTTTGCAACCGCTGATCTGCGCTCCATTGCAGACGTGAGGCCGCAGCGCCGCTTGCGGCGCGCTGTGCCATAATGGGTCATCGCGCGCGCTGACAAGAAATTAGCAGCCGGCTCCGCCCTGAACATCAGGCGGATTGTTCTGCGGGTTGCGTAAGGGCTAAGATGCGGCGCAGGGCGGATGGGGCGAGCTGCAAATGATCCGTTACGGATTTGCACCGGTGTGGGCTACATTGGCCGCTGGGTTATCACTCGCGGCCTGCACCGGCGGCGGCGGCGGGCACGCAACGAGCCAAGACCTTCTTGGATTGAGCCACATGCAGGATGCTAGTGGCATCCGCACGCGCGAGCTTCTGCCCGAGGAAAAGGCGGTCATCAGCCACGCCGTGGGTCTGTCGGTTCTCAATCCCAACGCGGCGCAATTCCGCTGGCCACAGATCGCCGATACCGAAGACGGCCCGACCAACTACTGCGGGATGGTCAACGCCAAAAGCCCATACCCGGCCTATAGCGGCTGGCAAGCGTATATCGTCGAAGGGAGCATTGTCGGCGGCAAGGTGACATCGGCGGTGGTCGGCCTGATTGCCGGCGGCAAGGACGTCGGGATCGTCCGCAAAATGTGCCAGAAATACGGCCTCGATCCCGACCGCACCTCCTGATCTCCTCCACAGCAAAAAGCACACTCCCGGTCTCTGTCATCGCTTATAGCCGCTCATCAACGCGGTGAATGTTGGTCCAGATCAACCGATGCCGCGATCGCCTTGTCGCCACGCGCGCTGCACCGCTTCAATCGCTTGTGGGGTCGAAACTGTTCGCTTCAAGCGTTTCCAGGCATCGCGCGCGCAGCTTTCAGACCGTGGTTTGGCCGTTTGCGGATTTCACGCCAACGCGCGGCGGAAGATCGCGATCATTCATGCGCCGGTAACGAAGCGCTCGGTAAAAGGCAAACGGTTTTCTACCCTGACGCTGATCGCGGACTGCGTCATCCAAAACTCCTTTCCATCGCCATCCTTTGGAGAGACCGCATGCGCATCCTCAATCAACTGATGCTCGTCTGCGCAGCGCTATATTTTCTGCCGGCGACCCTCTCGCGTGCCGGGGACATCAAAGCGCCGATCCGCGGGCTAGTGTCGATGGGAGCCTATCGCTTCGTGGGCAAGGGTGGCGACCCGGTCAACACGCTCGCGCCGCTCAACGCCAAGCCCGGAATCTTCGGCGAACTCGTCGTCATTGCGAGCTGGAAACAGTTGCAGCCGACGCCGCAATCCGAGATCGGCGATGACAACGTTATCGACCAGGCGCTCGGGCAGGTACGCGCCTACAACGAGCAAAATCCCGGCAAGCCGCTCGGAGTCAAGCTCAGGGTCTGGGGCGGTTTCGAGGCGCCGGACTGGGCAAAGCGGCTCGGCGGTCTGCCGATCGAGACGGTATACAACGACAAGCCCCGCGTCGTCGGTCGTTTCTGGAGCCCCGCGTATCGGCAAGCCTGGACAAGGCTCCAACAAATTTTGGCCGCGCGCTTCGACAAGCGGCCGTTGATCAACGAGGTGGCGATCACGTCCTGCATGTCCTATACAGCCGAACCGTTCTACGTCCCCTCCGTCGACGGCGTAACTATGCCGCTACGCGCTGCCGGCTTTGCCGACGCAGCGTACAAGAATTGCCTCACCAACGCCGTCGCTGATTACGCCCCCTGGAAAGAATCGCGCTTGGTGCTTTCGGTCAATCCACTGCGCACTGGGGCCGGGCAAGGCAATGGCGACGACCCGGGATTCACAGAGGCCGTCATGCGCAACTGCCGCCAGACGATCGGCGCGCGCTGCGTGTTCGACAACCACGATCTCGATACCGAGCTTCCGAGGCCGCTTTATAGAATTTATGCCGCGATGAAGCGGATGGGTCCGGAAATCGAATTTCAGACCTGGCGGAAGACGCCGCAGGACTTTGACGGCACGATCAGAATGGGCGTTTCGTATGGCGCGAGTTCGATCGAGCTGTACCAGGACTACGGCGGATTTCCGCTGGTGGCGGACGAACAGCTCAGGCAATGGGCAGCGATGCTTGAAACGAACGCCCGCGTGATTAAGCGCTAAGACGAGACGGCGGCTGGGCGGAACACGTCGAGAATGCTGGTGCCGTAACCAAGCCGCCACGGCGACCATCCCAGTTGTGTTCGGCATGAGCGAGGACCCGGTGGCGCTCGGGCTGGTCGGGAGCCTGGCGCGTGATCGGTCAAACCGGGCTTCGCCCAAGCGTCGAGTGCGGTTGCCCCCACAACGAATATAGATGATATACGTAATTCCATCGAAGGAGCGTTGAGCCATGCCCAATATCACGATGCTGGACATCGAACAGCTCAGGAACACGAAGCTGCGACCCTACATCGACAAGTGTTTGGAGCACCGCGCGCCTGATCCCGGCTTCCATGCGATGATGGGGCACAACATCGACCTATGCGAGGCGATGTTTGTGGCCTGGGACGCCTGCTTCAACAAGGGCCGCATTCCGCACACGCTCAAGGAAGTCATCCGGGTTCAACTTTCCCGCGCGGCAAGCTGTAGCTATTGAGGGAATGTCCGGTCTGCTTCGGCGAAGCGACAGGGACTATCGGAAGAGCTGCTCGACGAAGGCATCGACAATTATGTCGAGAGCGACCGCTTCACCGATGCGGAGAAGATCGCGCTGCGCTACAGCGAGCTGATGTCGGTCAATCCCGACGCGGTTGATGCTGCCTTCTTCGATGAGCTGCGCAAGCACTACAGCGAGGAAGAGATCGTCGAGCTTGGCGCTTTCATCGGCTTCAACCTCGGCTATCACACGTTTTTCGGCTCGCTGAAATTCTATCCCCTGTTCTCGCCCGATGGTCGCCTGGTGAGCCAAGCCGAGTCCGAAAGGCTCTATGGCGCAGCACCGACCTCGCTCAAGCCGGAGGCCGCGAAATGACCCACATTGCGCCACTGCCGAGAGAGGCGATCACCGATCCCGAACTGCGCGCCCTGACGGCCGAGGGCGAGGCCTTGGGCGTGCCCGACGACCTGTTTCCGCGCATAATTGCGCGCGCGCCGGAGCAGGCCGTTCCTTTGATGCGTGCGCTGCTGATGAGCCACGCACAGGGCAATGTCGATCACAGGCTTAAGGAGATCATGCGGATACTCTTAGCCCGTTTCGCGAAAGACAAGTATTTCGCAGGCCTCCGCTCCACCAAAGCCCGCGACATGGGTCTGACGGAAATCCGCATCGACGAGGGCTGCTTCAAATACGAAGATGACAGCAAGGGCTTCAGCGAAGCCGAGAAGTGCGCGCTACGCTACGCCGACCTGATGTTTCTCGACGCCAGTCAGCTAGACAAGGCATTCTATGACGAGATGAAGAAGCACTGGAGCGAGGCGCAGATCATGGAGCTTGGCGCCTTCATCGCCTTTCATTACGGCATGCAGATGTTCATGCGCTCGCTAGGTACGGCATCTCGGACCGGGTCCACTCGAGCGGGAGAACCGCTCTGATCGAATTGCCAAGGCGAATAGCTCTCGCAAGCTCATCGTACCGCATTTTTTATCTCTGAGTTCGAATCCCTGGGCCGGGCGCGGCGGCCACGCGGTACCGATGGCAAGTGCCAATGTCGCCTCCGATCCGCGCCAGCGCCATTTCTGCTGTTTCCTCAAAACAGATATTATTGGCACGAGTGACAAAAGCTTTACGGCTTCGATGGCACCATTCGGTCGGGACCTGGGAGGCCGAAGATGTCCGCGTGGGAAGCCGAAAAGACTGAAAGAAATCGGCGGTCGCTCGCGCGCCTCACCAGGGCGCTGCCGCCAATCTTTCCATCGGCGGTTCTGTCGCGGGCGCTTGGCCGCCCATTTGTACCGCCGACGCCACGGCTCGCGATCGACGGATATTGGCGCGCGCATCCGTTCCGTGCCGACCGCCTGGCGCGCGCGCTTGCTGCCCGCAGCGGAGCGCCCGCCGGCTGGACCTGGCGGCTTGGCGATAACCGCAAAAGCGGGTTGCCAGCTACATTTCGGGCGCCGCCTGCGCCTTATCGCGAACCTGCATATGCGCGGGGTCCAGGATTTTGCTGCGTGTGCGGGCAACCGGTTTATCGCTTCGGCTGGCATCTCGATCTTTGGAACGCTGGTGCCAACAAAAATGCGAA
The DNA here is from genome assembly GCA_963791955.1 of uncultured Alphaproteobacteria bacterium. GTDB lineage: Bacteria > Pseudomonadota > Alphaproteobacteria > Rhizobiales > Xanthobacteraceae > BOG-931. The sequence continues at coordinate 97,153 of CAWBUO010000003.1, read as the reverse complement.
CTGGCACTGCGCCTGCGTGGTCGCGTGGGAATTCTGGAATGCCCCGAGCGGTCAGGCCCGGATCCTGCGGCGTCTGCAGGCGCGGCGCTGTGGCCAAACTCACGGACGGCTGTGGAAGAACGCAGAGGTAGACCACCGCGTCCCGTTGTTCAGGGTCTGGAGCGGATACCGCGATGCACCGTGGCCCAAGCTGCTCGATTATTGGGGTTTGCCAAACCTGCAGATGATCAATTGCGACGTCCATGCAGCAAAATGCGTGACGGAAGCGCGGGAACGCCGCGCCGCTCGCTCGCTCGCAGCAGAATCTGTCTGACGATCAAACGCATCGTTTGTTCGCGGCCGATTTCCGGCGATGATCCCGGCGCGATGTCCTCCGAACCGAACCAAGCTCCGGACGCGGCGCGTCACTTGATGTCGAGCGGCTTGCCATCCAGATCCTCGGCGCGGTCGACCTTGATCAGCACCGCGAAACCCTTCTTTTGCGGATCGCGGTCTTTCTCCGGCTGGACAAGGCGCTCCCAGACTTCCTCATAGACCGGGCCCGCGGTGTGGATCTCCGCGGTGCCGTAGAAGCGGGCGATGCCGCCTTTCGGCAACAAGCCGGATTCGCGCAACTGGACCTTGCGCAGAAAGACCGTGATCTTGGCCCCGTCCGCCAGATTGTTGTTGGTCGAACCCTTGCCGCGCTCCCACAGCGCCAGGTGCTCGTCGTCGTACACCATGGCGCTGCCGCGCGGGCTCACCTGCGCGAACCCGTCAGGCAGCACAGTCGCGACCAGACAGACATTGGCCGGAAAGGCTGTGTTGATGTGCTCATGCAGAGGTTTAGGAATGACGGCCAAGGCGAGCCTCCGTTTGCGGCTTTGCAACTGTTTGATATGGCAAGGGATAGTCGGTTGATTTTATAGAGGCGCTTTATGGTTCGCGCCACTCGTTATCGAGCGGCTGTGCAAACCTCACCATTGATTGGACCGAGCCCGGGCTCGCAGACCTGGTCAATTGAACCTGACCTTTTTAGAACCAACCAGCAAGCCAGCCCCGCTTGATCTTCACTTGTTTACCGGACCGATCCACCCAACGCCCGCCGGGATGGAACGCGGGCCAGCCGTTGCAGTGCCCAGTCTCGTGGCGGCGCATTAACGCAACATCGACGGCGTCGGCGCCGGTCCTGATGACGATGTGGCAAACCTTTTTCACATCGTGCCATGAACAGGCATCGGGTGAACCGCAAATCCGGCGGACCTGTTCGGAAGAGAGGCGCTGTTCGATGACATGGCCGTGGTAAGCATGATCGTACTGTGGGGGTGGCTCGAGGATGATCAACTCGTCACTTCCAATATAGTCCGGATCATCGCGCAGCGCTCATTCATGCAATTTCTCTCCTCCGATCAGTTCGGTATGTTCGCCAAGCAGGATTTTCGCAACTCGTTCTCGAAGTTGACCCTTCGCTGCCCGACCTGCACGCCGTTCCGCTCCCCGAGGAAGCAGTGATATGAGCACGTTCTCAGGAAATTACCCAATCGAACACCGCGCCGGCGAAATCGCTCGCCTGCGTGTTCAGTCGAAAGCCATGGCACCTGACTCACTCGCAATGCTGGAGCTGTTCGGACCAATGCTGGGCTGGACCTGTCTCGATATCGGTTGTGGACCAGGGGGGATTACCGATCTTCTCAGTGCTCGCGTCGGCCCTGGCGGCCGAGTGATCGGACTCGATATGGACACGGAGTTTCTGGAGCATGCCCGCCAAAATGCGCCGAACAATGTGGAATTTCGGCGCGGCGACGCCTACGGGTCGGGCTTACCTGCCGGCACCTTTGACCTCGTTCATATGCGCTTTGTCGCAAGTACCGCAGGAAATCCTGAGCGATTGCTTAATGAGGCGATCCGCCTGGCACGTCCGGAGGCCTGGTCGCGCTCTAGGAACCAGACGGATCGACGTTGAACTGTTATCCGCCTCATCCGGCGTGGGACCGGCTGCAATCTGTCTTGCTGGCCGTATTCAAGGGAGTCGGCGCCGATCTCGAATTGGCGAGGAAGCTCTATTTCGTGGTGCGCCAGACCGGCCTTCGCGACGTGCAGTACCGGACTGCCCTGCTTGGCGTCCGCTCCGTCGACCCGATGGTCGATTATCTGCCATCGACAGTCGAATCGCTGCGAGCGACAATCCTCAAGCTTGGTCTTTTCAGCGAGAGCGATCTTACCACCGCTCTGGACGAGTGCCGCCAGCACCTCAAAAAATCCGGAACGTCGTTCACGATGTACACGCTTGCACAGGTGTGGGGCCGCACGGCATAGCTTCTGCAAATGACGGTCGCATGAGAGAATATCTGTATGCCGAATGAAGATGCAGCAACCAATGAAATCAAGGCACTCGAGGACAGGCGCTATCAAGCCATGCTCGAGGGCGACACAGCCACCCTCGACGCACTCTGCTCGGGTGATCTGATCTACACGCATTCCAAGGGCGACCACGATGACAAGCAGAGCTATCTGCACAAGGTCGGCTCCCGCCATTTCACCTACCTCGAGATTACGCATCCGGCGGACCGTATCCTGGTCGCCGATGGTGCCGCGCTCGTGACGGGCAGAATGACGGCCAAGGTATCAGTAGCCGGCAGAGGAATCGTGCATGTCGACAATCGCTGGCGGTTTGGCTGCGCGAGCATGGCGCTTGGAAGTTCGTTGCTTATCAGCCGACGCCAATCATCAACAGCTAACATCGACCGCGCGCCCCCGGCCCGCTAACCTGAACGCGAACGACAACAACGGGGAGCGCCAGCCCATGGGCAAGGGACTCCCGCCAGGGAGGACGTGATGGCGTACCTTTGGGAAAAATCCTATCCGCCGGGCATGTCGTGGGACGCACCATTGCCGCCGCCGGTGCCGCTTGAGAGCCTCTTGGAAACGGCGGCGGGCAAATGGCCGGAACGGATCGCGGTCGACTTCTATGACCGCACCTTCACCTTTCGCGAACTCCGCGATCTTTCAGCGCGGGCGGCGAAGGGATTGCAGGCGCTGGGCGTCGGGCCCGGAGTCCACGTCGGGCTGCACCTGCCGAACACACCACATTTTGTGATCGCGTTCTTCGCCGTGCTGATGGCCGGCGGCCGCGTGGTCAATTTCAGTCCGCTCTCCGCACCGCGCGAGCTGAAGTATCAAATCACCGACGCCGAGACGGCGGTGATGGTCACGCTCGGGTTGCCGATGCTTTATCCGCAGATTGCGGCGCTAAAGGGCACGGCCAAATTCGAGACGCTGATTGTCTGCAGCATCGCCGACTTCCTGCCGGCGCCGATCGCGCAAATGTTTGGACCGGCGGCGGAGCGCGTCGGCGGCGCCGGCCGCGAGATCGAGTTCGCCGCACTCATCGACAATGACGGCGTCCACGAGCGGCACCGCCGCGGCCCGCTCGAGGACGAAGTTGCCGTGCTGCAATATACCGGCGGCACCACCGGCCAGCCCAAGGGCGCGATGCTCACCCACGCCAACTTTTGTGCGGTGTTGAACATCTACTCCTATTGGAACGGGCTCGGCCCGGATGAGGAACCGCAAAAAGCGCTGGCGGTGCTGCCGTTGTTCCACATCTTCGGCTTAAGCTTTGTCATGTTGCTTGCGGTCAGCACCGGTTCACAGATGGTGCTGCACATCAGATTCGATCCGGACCGGGTGCTTGCCGACATCGCACGCAAGAAAATTACCGCGTTCCCGGCGGTGCCGACCATGTACACCGCGCTCGTCAATCATCCCAAGGTGAAAGACTTCGATCTTTCCTCGGTTTCCACCTGGGGCTCCGGCGGCGCGCCGCTGCCGCTGGAAGTGCAGCAACGCTTCGAAGCGCTCACCGGTATTTGTCCGAAGGAGGGCTATGGGCTTACCGAAGTCGCGCCCTTGGGGACGCTGCAGATCAAGGACGCGCCGGTACGCCAGGGCAGCGTCGGGGTGCCGGCGCCGCATACCATTTTGGACGTCGTCGATCTGGCAACCGGCACAAAGGTTCTGTCAGCCGGCGAGAAGGGCGAAATCTGCTTCCGCGGGCCCCAAGTCATGAAGGGCTACTGGAAAAAGCCCGAAGAAACCGCGGACGCGTTCCGCGGCGGGCGGTTTCATACCGGCGACATCGGCTACCTCGACCAGGACGGCTTTGTCACCCTGGTCGACCGCAAGAAGGACATGATCCTGTCAGGCGGCTTCAACGTGTTTCCACGCAACATCGAAGAAGCGATCTACGAACATCCCGGCGTCGCCGAGGTGACGGTCATCGGCATCCCGGATCCTTATCGCGGGCAGTCGGCAAAGGCATTCATCGCGCTCAAACCCGGACAAGCGCCGTTTGCGATCGACGAACTGAAGGCATTTCTGGCCGACAAGCTCGCCAAATACGAGATGCCGACCGAGATGGAGATTCGCGCAAGCTTGCCCAAGACCCCGGTCGGGAAATTGTCGAAGAAAGAGCTGGTGGCCGAGGAAATGGCCAAGCGGCAGCCGATAGAAGCGCTGCCGGCGGCCGCGCACGACTGAGACCGGTTCAATCGCGCGCAACTCGGGGGTTGAGACGCAGTACCGCGCGCACGTGTGCGAATTTGCACACCGAAAGCTGTGCAAATTAGAAAGAATTTAAATGACAGCCGGGGATCAGGTTCTGCAAATGTTGGTTCTGTCGAGTAGTTAATTCCAAGGTTCGGATAAGGGGAGATGAATTTACTCGTACAAGTCTTTTACGTTGAGGCTTTCGTCGCCAGCTACGGGGAGGCGCTTGCGCAAATGGTCGGCACCACCCGGTCCCGCGTCAATTATTTCATGAACAAATTTCGCCGGCTGGGTTACATCGATTACAACGGCACGATCGTGGTCAATCGGCCGTTGCTGGAGAATCTCGTGCGAGAGGAATCGCTGGGTTCGCCCGAGGCGGCAAAGCCGACGGCGGCTTAAAAGGAGCGACGCAGGCGCGGATGAGTTTCGACCGACACCGCAAGCTCATCAGAACGGCTTCATCACCCTTGCGCGATTGCGCCAGTTCTGCCGCTCAAGCTCGCGCAGCCGTTCCAGAACGCTCACGTCCAGTGTCGGTGCAACGACACCATTGCGGCCGTGCGCGAGCGCTCGCACCAGGTCAGCGCGGGCAATGATGCCAACGAGCTTGCCATTTTCGACAACTGGCAGCCGTTTGAAGCCGTGCTGTTCTATGAGCCGGGATGCCTCCTTAAGGGATGCGCTGGCGGCGACGGTTACGGGATCGGGTGTCATCACCTCGTTGACCTTTCGACTCTGAAACTGCGCCACTTCGCCGGTCGATCCAGCCGTTTCGTTCAATAACTGCAGCCAATGCGGCCTCTGCTCGCGTTCTTCATTCGCGCGTCGACGCAGAAGATCGCGTTCGCTAACAATGCCGACGATTTGGCCGCGCCTATCAACGACGGGCAAGCCGCTGACTTTGTGCTCGAGCATCAGCTTTGCCGCCTCCGAAATCGCGGTGTCAGGCGCGATCGTTATGACCTTGCGGGTCATGTAATCTGCAACGATCATTCGGCAGCTCCCGCCAGCGGCAACTCAGGCCTTTTGCTCTCCAGGACCTCGACCTCATCCAACGCCTGCAGCAGCGTGGCGACGCGATGGACCGCGGATCGCCAATCCGACAAGCGCTGATAATTGTCGACCAGCCAGTTGAAGGCCACCTGCAATGTGACAAATGCAGCCGAAGCCTGGGTCAGTCCGCCGAGCGTCATCTCGCCGGCAAGATATTTCGGAGCGCATAACACCCAGGCAAAGACCGGAGCCAATAGCAGATCCGTCTGTGAGACGAAGGTGGTTCCCATCAGCTGCCAACAGAGCTGGCGCCATCGGACAAGCACCCGACTGAAAGCGTCGCGGGCCAGGTGCTGCCTTTCGTCTTCTTCAGCCTTCCTGACCACTTGCTGTCCGAGCTCGCGAATTTGATGCGTGCTGGCGAGCCACTCAGCTTCGGCTTGAGTTTCTCCCTGGACAACGGTCGGCAGGTTGCGCCCGATGGCCATCATCACGCCGGTAAACACGAGCGCATAGATACCCACACCAACAACAAGATAGCCGGGCACGGTAAGCTCTGTGTGGCCCAAAGGGATCGTCAGGCTGCCGCCGACGTTCCAAAGTATATCGACGAACACGAGTGCGGTGAGCACCGAAGTTACAAATCCGAGCGCCAAATCGACCGGCGCATCCGTCGCCGTGCGGGTATCGAGGGCAACGCGATATTCGGCGTTTTGGTATTCGCCGGTTACAGATTCGAGACGCCGGTAATGTTCCCGCGATAGCCAGGTATTCAAAATATTGGTCGTGAGCCACTCGCGCCACTTTCGTTGCGTTGTCATGCGTGCCCACACCGACCAGACTGACAAGCTGATGCTGAGGCACGCAAGCGGCACGAACAGAACTGCCTGATGCCAGAGACCTCCGCTGTCGCGAAACTCCAGTGCATTGAAGAAGTCGTGGTTCCAGTAACTCAAGCGGTATTGCACGGCGAGCTGGGAGACGCCGATGGCCAACAGGCAGGCGGTCAGTGGCCAGCTCGACATGGCGGACTTGCCACGCCAAAAGCCCGAGGCTGTCAACCAGAACCGCGAAAAGCGATCACGGCCCGAATTGTTGCCGTTGGCCATCGTCATCAACCCCGGCGCGCAGTGATGATCGGCTGAGCCGCGGTCGAGTTGATGAGCTGCGCGTACCAGTGAAATGACGCCTTCGGAATTCTGCGCTGGGTCGGGTAATCTACGTAAATCAGGCCAAATCGCTGGCTGTATCCCGAGCCCCATTCAAAATTATCGAGCAGCGACCAGACAAAATAGCCGCGGACGTCGGCGCCGTCCTTGATCGCGGCGAACATCGCGGCCGTGTAGGCGTTGAGGTAGTCGATACGCGGCTGATCTGTGACGACGCCATCTGCGTCGATCTGATCATCGAAGGCCGTGCCGTTCTCAAGCACGTAAATCGGCAGGCCGTAGCGCCGGTTCACTTCGGTCAGCGTTTCGCGGAAGGCAGCCGGTTCGACCGGCCAGCCCATGCTGGAAAGCGGCACGCCGGCCGGCGCTGGCCCGAAACCAAGGCCCAACGGCTTGCTATCGTCTGCGACTACATAATGCGGCGAATAGTGATTGAGCCCGAAGAAATCGACCGGACGACAGATGTGCGCCAAGTCGTCGGGCTCCAGATATGGAGCCATCGCAGTGGTGAGCAAAGCAGGATACTTGCCGAGTAACTGAGGATCGGGAAAGGCGCCGTTCCAATAGGCGTCGAGTTTTTGTGACGCTAGCAGATGCTCGGAACCTTCCCGAGCCGGCCGGCATGGTTGGAAATTGTGAACCGCGCCGATCGAAGCGTTGGACACGCTTCCACGCAACCGGTCGACGGCCGCGCCATGCGCAAGATTTCACGTGATGAATGGCCTGTAACAAACTGCCAAGATCAGAAATTCCCGGAGCCAGGCCGCCCATGCCATAGCCGAACAGCGTGAACACCGAAGGTTCGTTGAAGGTCGCATAGCGCTTGACCCGGTCGCCATAGCGTCGCCCGATCACAGCCGCGTAATCGGCGAACCATTGGACGGATTCGCGGTTGGGCCAGCCGCCAAGGTCGCCGAGCGGCTGCGGCAGATCCCAATGGTAGAGACAAGGCCAAGGCTCGATCTCCGCGGCAAGAAGACCATCGATCAGCCGATCGTAAAAGGCTAATCCCGCTTCATTGGTGGCACCGCGGCCGGTCGGCATCACCCGCGACCACGCCACGGAAAAACGGTACGCCTTGACACCGAGATTGTGCATCAACGCAATGTCTTCGGCATAGCGATGATAATGATCGCAGGCGATGTCGCCCGTATCGCCGTTTTTAATCCGCCCGGGCTGCCGGCAATAAGCATCCCAGATGCTCGGCCCGCGGCCGTCCTCTTGGGTGGCGCCCTCGATTTGATAACTCGACGTCGACACTCCCCAGACGAAGCCGGGTAATGATGGGATGTCAGCCGACCCGATAGCCATGACAAAATCCCGCAGGCGAAAACTATCGAAGCGTAGCATCGATTGGCCGCGTGCAGCAGATGCTGCGCTCGCTCGCCGATGCACGCCCCGCATGGTAGAATTTATCGACGGCATCTGCCCTCGGAACATTGATTTGTCTCAATGATTGCCGGGGAGCTTCATGAAAAGAAGGCTCGATGCAGGGTCTCAGATTACCCGAGGATCTCATGGTGCAGCAGCCGGCCAAACAGAGCCGCGAGCAGGTGGCTCAGCACGCTCTTGTCATTTGGTTCGAGGAATTAGGGAAGGGGGATGTGCCACTAGTCGGCGGCAAGAACGCGTCGCTGGGCGAGATGGTGTGTCATCTGGCAAAACAAGGCATCCGGGTGCCACACGGGTTCGCCACTACCGCGGACGCCTATTGGCAGTTCGTCGAAGCAAACAAACTCAAGGAAACGATCGTCCCTCTGCTCAATGACCTGGCCGGCGGTAAGGCCTCGCTCAGCGAAGTGGGATCGGGAGTTCGCCGCGCTTTTTTACCAGGCACGTGGCCCGCAGATCTTGCGGCGTCAATTTCGTCTTCGTACCAGGAGCTTTGCCGGCGCTCCGGCAAGACCGACGCAGACGTGGCAGTGCGCTCAAGCGCCACAGCCGAGGATTTGCCTGATGCAAGCTTTGCCGGGCAGCAGGAAACCTTCCTCAATATTCGCGGCGCGGCGGCCTTGCTGGATGCCTGCCGGCGCTGCTTCGCCTCGCTGTTCACCGACCGCGCGATCTCCTATCGGCAGGCCAAAGGCTTTGATCATCTGAAAGTCGCGCTGTCGATCGGCGTTCAGAACATGGTGCGCTCGGACCTCGGCGGCGCCGGCGTGATGTTCTCGATCGACACCGAAACCGGCTTTGACAAGGTTGCCATCATCAATGCGGCGTGGGGGCTCGGCGAAAACGTCGTGCAGGGCGCGGTCGATCCGGATGAATATCAGATTTACAAGCCGTTGTTGTCCGACGCCTCGCTCACGCCGATCATCGAGAAGGACCTCGGCGAGAAGTCGCAGAAGATGCTCTACGGCGCGGGCGGGATGCCGACGCGCAATGTGCCGACGTCCAGGGCGGAGCGGGGCACGTTCGTGCTCAGCGACCCTGAAATTCTGAAGCTGGCGCAATGGGCGTGCACGATCGAGCGCCACTACGGCCGTCCAATGGATATGGAATGGGCCAAGGACGGCGAAACCGGAGAGCTGTTCATCGTGCAAGCACGGCCGGAAACGGTGCAGTCCCGGCGGCAGGCCGGCGCGTTCAAATCCTACCGTGTGAAGTCCAAGGGTCGCATTTTGGCGACCGGGCTGAGCATCGGCGAGGCGGTCACGACAGGTCGAGTCTGCATGATCGAAACGCCGAGCGCGATCGATCGCTTCGTCGACGGTGCGATTTTGGTAACGCGGACGACCGACCCTGACTGGGTACCGATCATGCGGCGCGCCGCGGCGATCGTCACCGATCATGGCGGCCGAACCTCTCACGCCGCTATTGTCAGTCGCGAGCTTGGCTTGCCCGCCATTGTCGGGACCGGAAACGCGACGCAACTGCTTCATGACGAGCAGGAGGTCACCGTGTCCTGCGCCGAGGGCGAGCAGGGTTTTGTCTACGAAGGTTTCGCCGACTTCGACGCCAAGGAGCTTGATCTGACCGACATCCCGAAGACGCGGACCCAGGTGATGTTGAATCTCGCCAATCCGGCGGCGGCGTTCCGCTGGTGGCGGATTCCCGCCGATGGCGTCGGCCTTGCCCGCATGGAGTTCGTGGTTAGCAATCACATCAAGATCCACCCGATGGCATTGGTGCACTACGACACGCTCGCCGATGAGAGCGCTAAACGCCAGATCGCCGTACTCACAGCGGGTTACCAACAAAAGACCGAGTATTTCGTCGATCGTCTCGCTCGCGGCCTGGGCCGGATTGCGGCTGCCTATCATCCAAACCCGGTCATCGTGCGCATGAGCGACTTCAAGACCAACGAATATGCCAATCTGATCGGAGGTGCTGCATTCGAGCCCAAGGAAGAAAACCCGATGCTCGGGTTTCGCGGTGCTTCACGCTATTACTCACCGCGCTATCGAGACGGCTTTGCCCTTGAATGCCAGGCAATCCGCCGCTTGCGCGAACAGATGGGATTTCGAAACGTGATCGTGATGATCCCGTTCTGCCGCTCCACCAAGGAAGCCGATCAGGTGTTGGCGGTTATGGCGGAGAACGGGCTCAAACGCGGGGAGAATGGGCTGCAAGTCTACGTGATGTGCGAAATTCCTTCCAACGTCATCCTGGCGAAAGAGTTCGCGAAACGCTTCGATGGGTTCTCGATCGGCAGTAACAATCTCACGCAGCTCACGCTCGGAGTTGATCGCGATTCAGAGGAACTGGCCGGCCTGTTTGATGAGCAGGACGACGCCGTCAAATGGATGATCGAGAACGTCATTCACGAAGCCCACAAAGCTGGAGCTAAAGTGGGTTTGTGTGGGCAGGCGCCAAGCGATCATCCGGAGTTTGCCGAGTTCCTTGTGCGCTGCGGGATTGACTCAATGTCGGTGAGCCCTGACAGTTTCATGGCGGTGAAGCAGCACGTCGCCGCCGCCGAGAGCAAGGCAACTGTCTCCAGCGCATGATTTTATGGCGGGCTCGTTTCAGACCGTGACCGACGCCGATGTCGGGTTGATCGGAGACATTGGCGCCACCAACGCACGCTTTGCGTTAGTTGAACCCGGCGCCGGATTAAGGTCGGCGCGGGTCTATGCGTTGACCGACTACGATTCTCTTCATGATGCCATAGTTGCGTATCTGGACGAATCTTCGCCGGGAAAGCGGCCGGCGCGGGCGGCGTTGGCAATTGCCTCGCCTGTGACCGGCGATCAGGTCACGATGACGAATCACCCCTGGACGTTCTCAGTCGATGTGCTGAAGCAACAGTTCGGCCTTGAACGACTTCTCGTCATCAATGATTTTGCCGCCAATGCTGCCGCGGTCGCGCACCTCGATGCCAAAGACCGCATTCAAATTGGCGGCGGTGAGCCGGTGCGCAACGCTCCGATCGCGGTGATTGGGCCTGGCACCGGCCTCGGCGTGAGCGCCGTGCTGCCGTCGGCAAACGGAGCGGTGACCATTGCCGGCGAGGGCGGCCACGTCACCATGGCGCCGGCGACGGCCGAAGAAAGCGCGATCCTGGACCTCATGCGCAAACGCTACGATCACGTCTCCGCCGAGCGCGTGTTGTCCGGTCAGGGCCTCGTCAATTTATACAACGCCCGCTGCGAGCTCGCGGGAACTCCTGCGGCGTCTTACCTGGCAGAACAAATCACCAGCCCGTTGATCTGGGAGGAAGACCCGCGCACGCGCGAGGCGACGTGGATGTTCTGCGCGATGCTCGGGACGGTGGCCGGAAATCTCGCTTTGACGCTCGGCGCGCGAGGCGGCATCTACATTGCCGGAGGGATTGTGCCTCATATGGCTTCGTTTTTCGCCCAGTCGGAGTTTCGGTCGCGCTTCGAAGCAAAAGGGCGACTGCGCGGATATCTTGCGTCGATTCCGACTTATCTGATCGTGCAACCACTTCTAGGCCTGCTCAGCGCCGCAGCGTTGCTGAATGATTGTTGATAGTTCAGCGCGAGATCGCATCAAACCTTGATTATCAAATCACCTGCACCTCGACGTCGTTGACCAGCCGTTCGACGTCATCGCGCATGCACAGCTCTGTTCCCGGGGCGAGCAGGGCGGATGATCCCGCAGCCATCGCGTATCGCAACGCCGCTGCGAGGGAATGATCGGCCGCCAGGCTCCAAATCAGGCCCCCCAGGAAACTGTCGCCTGCTCCCACCACGCTCACCGGGGTTATAGGGAGCGCTTGGGCGCGAAGAACCTCGTCGCGGGCTACCAAGAGCGCACCTTGTTCTCCAAGCGTGAGCGCGATGATCTCGACCTGCCCGCGCTCGATCAGTGAACGACACGCTCGGATCCAATCAGCTTGGGTTTCGAGCGGTTGTCCCGTCAGCAATCTGAACTCGTTCAAACTCGGCTTGATCAGATAAACGCCCGCCTCCAGCGCGGCTCGCAACGGCGGCCCAGTGCTGTCGATAATCACTCTGCTTCCCGTCCGCTTCGCTGCGTTTACGAGGCGGGCGTAGAAATCGTCCGGCACCCCGGGCGGCAAGCTTCCGCTGCCGACCACGAAACGCATGCCACGCTGCAATCCGCCGAGCATCGCAAGGCAAGCGCTCCATTCGAGCTCGGAAAGATGCGGCCCCGGCAGGACGAAGCGGAATTGGCAACCGGTACTGTGTTCAAAGACCGTAAAATCCTCGCGCGTCTCGTTGGCGATAGGGACGGTCAGTCCCGATAATCCTTCCTGATCGACCAGGCGCCGCAGCAGCTGTCCGAGCCCGCCACCATTTGGGTAGATAGCGGTGACGTCGGCGCCGAATTGCTTCAGGACGCGAGCGACGTTGATCCCACCGCCGCCCGGATCGCGACGTGCAGCCGAGCAGCGCAGTTTGTGGAAAGGCGTAACGCGCTCGACAGACACCCACGCATCAATCGCGGGATTTATCGTGAGGGTGACGATGTCCGCCATTGTCATTCCGCCTCAATGCGCGTGGTTCTGCGAGCGGCAACGCCTTTGCTCACCACAAGGCGTTATCCCCAGCTAAACGCCACCAGCAGCATACCGATGCGGCCCTGTCCCCATAGCGGAAGGGCAAGCCGGGAGTATTCTTGTTTTGCGCGCGAGGCGCCGCGGGCCGTGCCGTTGTGCCGATAGTAGGTGGGCTTGCCGCTTTCGACCGTCGCGCTGCATTGCGACAGCAGGAATTGCAGCGGGTATCGCACTTCCATTTCATCCAGGAACTTGCCATCCAAGTCGCCGGCGTACTTCCGTTTGATCTCGTCGCCTCCGGCGCCCAAGCCAAATCGAAACCGGACCGGCTGGTCGGAAGCCTCGATTATTGTCAGCTTGCCGAGGAGTTTCGGCAGCGCCGAGACATTCACATCATCCCAAAAAGGCATTTCCGCTTCACGGCGTTTTTGCTTTTCCCAATAGGCAAGAACACGCGCGAGGTTCGGCTCGAGTTTCCGCGGTAGAGCGTAGGGTCTTTTGGCAGTCGTCACGACGCTCAACTCCCGTATTGGCAGGCTGGATTATTTTACGCCTCCGATAAGACATCGCATACGCCATCGCCCGCGCAATCGCGTTTCACCCGGCGAACCCGCCACCGTCGAGGAATTCCTGTTCGGCGGGCGTCGTCTCGCGGCCCATCATGCGGTTTCGGTGTGGAAATCGTCCGAACTTCGCGACAACGTCGCGGTGAGTAAGCGCGTAGGTGGACAAGTCGGCATCGCCAAGCGCCTCGTAAAGCTGCACGGACCGATGCTGGTCTGCAAGCAGCTCGGAATGCATGAACGGCAGACAGAAGAATTGCCGCATGGTTTTGTCGGTCGCCCGGTCGAAACCGCGCATGATCGCACGGTCCGCCACCGCGCGCGCCAGAGGATCGGCCGCGAATGCACGCGCGGTGCCGCGAAACATATTGCGGGCAAACTGATCGAGCAAAATGACAAGCGCGAGCGCGCCTTCGACGCTGTCTTCAAACGCCGCGAGGTCGCCGCGTGCCGCAGCCTCATAACTCTTCAGAAATCGCGACTTGATCGCGGAGTCGAACGCGTCGTCCTGTGCGAACCACTTCTCGGGCCCGGCGTCGCGCCAGAACGAAACAATTTCGGCGGGCGTGACGACGGTCATTGACCGTGGCTCGTGGCACTGGCGAAGCGCTTAGCCTCCTCGGCGGCGCGGAACAACGCCTTCGCCTTGTTGATGCATTCCTGCTGTTCGAATTCCGGATCGGAATCGGCGACGATGCCGGCGCCGGCTTGCACGTACATGGTGCCGTCCTTGATCAACGCTGTGCGCAGCGCGATGCAAGTGTCCATGTCGGCGCCGGCGGAGAAATAGCCGACGCAGCCGGCATAGAGTCCGCGCTTTTCCTGCTCGAGTTCGTCGATGATCTGCATGGCCCGCACCTTGGGTGCGCCGGATACTGTGCCGGCGGGAAAGCCTGCGGCCAACGCATCGAGTTGGTCGCAATCATCGCGCAGCTTTCCCTCGACGTTGGAGACAATGTGCATCACCTGGCTGTAGCGCTCGATGAAGAACTGATCGGTCACTTTGACGCTGCCGATCGCGGCGACCCGGCCGACATCGTTGCGGCCGAGGTCGAGCAGCATCAAATGTTCGGCGCGTTCCTTCGGATCGGCGAGCAGCTCCTGTTCCAGCGCCTTGTCTTCGTGCGGCGTGGTGCCGCGTCGTCGCGTACCCGCGAGCGGCCGAATGGTCACGGTGCCGCGGCGGGTTTTGACCAGCACTTCGGGACTTGAGCCGGCAACCGCGAAAGTGCCGAAGTCCAGAAAAAACAGATACGGCGAGGGGTTGACCCGCCGCAACGCGCGGTAAAGCGCAAAGGGCGGCATCGAGAACGGGGCTTCGAAACGCTGCGACAGGACGACCTGAAAGATATCGCCGGCGAAAATGTAGTCCTTGGCGCGCAGCACCATGCGTTTGAAGTCTTCGGCGGTGGTGTTGGAACGCGGGGGTACATCCCTCATTCCTCCGTTCGCCGCTTGCGGGGGAGAGTAGGAAGGGGGAGCGGCAGATTTGCCGAGCGGACGATCGAGCGCGGCGACGATTGCCGACAGGCGTTCGACCGCTTGCGCGTGCGCAACCTTTGCCGTTATGCCGGCGCGCGGCCGCACCGGAGTGACGACGGTGATGGCATCTTCGACCGCATCGAACACGATGATCAGTGTCGGCCGAATAACGATTGCATCCGGAATCCCGATCGGATCCGAACGCGGCGCGGCCAGCGAATCTTCCATCTGCCGGACCATGTCGTAACCGAGATAGCCGAATACGCCGGCGGCCATCGGCGGCAAAGCGTCGGGCAATGCAATCTGGCTTTCGCTAATGAGGGCGCGCAAGGCTTGCAGCGGCGGCGCCCCCACCGGTGCGAACGCTTCGGGATTGTTTTGCAGCGTGCGGTTGATTTCAGCGTCCGGACCGTTGACGCGAAAAATGACGTCGGGTTCAAGACCGATGATGGAATAGCGTCCACGCACCTCGCCGCCTTCGACAGACTCCAGCAAGAAGCTCATTGCTCTGGCAGCGGTTATCTTGAGAAAGGCCGAGACCGGTGTCTCGAGGTCGGCAACGAGCGTCGTCCAGACCACCTGCGGCTCGCCGGCGGCGTAACGCGCGGCGAACGCGGCAGCCGAAGGCTCGACCTGCATGTCAGTTAGTATCCGGCACGCTGTTGCCGAGCGCTTGGGCGAGCGCCGCCTGATTGATGCTGGTGCCGAGATCGTCCTGGAGCCAGGTGACGTATTCACTGAAGATGTCGTTGCTTTCCTGACGCTGCACCGTCTCTTCGAGCCGCTTGCTGTCGGCTGAATTGGCGTCCAGTTTGGGGGTGGTCACGTCGGTGACGCGGAACACCACCCATTCGCTCGGCTTGTCGGCTTCCGTACTGCCGAAGCCGTCTTTGGCGGTATGGAATACTGCGCTGGCGACTTTAGCGGACACAAACCCGGTCGCCCGCTCGCGCTTCAGCTTGTCCGCCGCTTGCACAGTAAGGCCCTCGGCCTTGGCCAGCGCGTCGAACGCGTTCCCGTTCTTGAGCTTGTCGACCAGATCGGTTGCCTTTGCCTTCAGACGCGAGGCAATCTGGTCTTCGCGCAAACTCTGCTCGACCTGGCTCTTGACTTCATCAAGCGTTCGTTCGCGCGCCGGCGTAATGCCGGTGACTTCGTACCAGATATAGCCGCCGCCAGCCGAGATTGGATCGTTGTCGACACCGACGTCGGAGGCGAAAGCGGCATTGATCACTTCCGTGGCTTGGGGAAGGTTGGCGACCGGTTTGCCGCCGGGATCGCGGCCGGAGCGATCGACGTCGTAAGTCATGACCTGCAGCTTCGCCTTCTGTGCCGCCTCTTGCAGTGTGGCACCGCCGGCGCGGGCGTCCTCGATCTTGTCGTGCAGGCTTAGCACTTGGGCCTTGGCGCGCTCGGCCGAGAGTTCGCCGCGAATCTGCGGGGTGACTTCGGCCAGCGTTTTTGCCACCTCGGGCTCGATTTTGGGCACGGTGACGATGACCGCGCCGAATCGTCCCTTGATCGGCTGGCTTATTTCGCCCTCCTTGAGCGAAAAGGCGACGTCGGCGACGGCCGGATCGATGATCTCGGTTTTCGGCACCGTACCGAGATCGATGTCCTGAGCTTTCAGACCACGCTCGGCGGCAAGCGCGGCGAAACTTAAGCCGTCCTTAAGCTTGGTTTCGGCGGCCTCGGCCTCCGGCATGTTCGGGAAAACGATTTGCTCGAGGTGCCGGCGTTCCGGCGTCGTGTAGCGACCGCGATGTTCATCGTAGTAGGTTTTCATATCCGCGTCGGAAATCTCCATCGTTTTGGAAATCTCCGCGGGCGTAGCCTGCACGATTGCGAGCTTGCGGTATTCCGGCGCGCGGAACAGGATTTTGCGCGCCTCGAAATATTTGTTGAGCTCGTCGGCGGTCGGTTCCGGAATGTCGCCGGCCTGCGCCGGCCCGAGCGTGACGTATTCGATACTGCGTTCCTGATTCTGGAATTGATTGATGGCTTCGAGCCAGGCCTTCGGGACCGGCAGGCCGCCGGTCAGCGAGTTCGACAATCTGCCGCCGCAGCATGATCTGCCGCTGCTCGTTGATGAAACGCTGTTCGCTGTAGCCGACATTGCGGAGCACCTGCTCGAACCTCACGCGGTCAAAGCCGCCATTGCTCTGAAACATCGGATCGGCGGTAATGTGTTGCACCACGTCGGCGTTGGACAGGCCGAGCCCCATCTGCCGCGCGCGCTGGTCGAGGCCGGCCTCGGCGACCATTTCGCCAAGTACCTGCCGATCAAGACCGAAGGCGTTGGCCTGTTCCGGGGTGAGCGCGCGGCCAAACTGGCGTCCGACTTGCTGCAGGCGCTCGTTGTAAAGCTGGCGGAATTGTTCGATCGAGATTTCGGTGCCGCCGATCGTGGCAAGCGTCGAGCGGCCGTAACCGTGAAAAATATCGTTGATGCCCCAGACGGCAAAGCTCAGGGCCAGTAGCCCCAAGACCACGCCCATGACGGCGCGGCCAAGCCAATTGGCGGAGGCTTTGCGGATACCTCGAAGCATAACAATCCGATTGCTGGAGTGGCGCTGTGTGCCTTAAGGGCGCGCATCATAGGGAGCGGCGCGCCCGCCCGCAACTGACGGGGCTTCTTGATAAAACGCCTCTTTTCCACATTCAAGTGGTCTGCTAACGGCTGTGCTGTCGCAGCTTTTGCCAGCCTACACGCGAAAAGACACAGCCGAGACATACACAATGGCGCGCCGCCCGCTGGTTGCCGGCAACTGGAAAATGCACGGTCTGAAAAGCGCGGCTGGCGAATTAGAGAACATCATCGCCGGCGCGCAGAACCTTCCCAAGGTCGAGCTGATGGTGTGCCCGCCCGCGACGTTAATTGCAGGTTTTGCCGCCGTTGCGAGCGGATCTGGCGTCGAAATCGGCGGTCAGGACTGCCATCCGCTGGCCTCGGGCGCCTACACCGGCGACATCTCCGCCGAAATGCTCAAAGACGCCGGCGCAAGTGCAGTTATCGTCGGTCATTCTGAGCGGCGGCGATACCACGCTGAGACCGATGCGATGGTGCGGGCGAAGGCAGAAGCCGCGCGCCGAGCCGGCATTGTTGCGATCGTGTGTGTCGGAGAGACCCGTGCCGAGCGCGAGTCCGGGCATGCGCTCTCGGTCGTGAGCGCGCAACTCGAAGGCTCGCTGTCAGATGATTCCACAGGCTTTGTCGTCGCCTACGAACCGGTCTGGGCTATCGGCACCGGGTTGACGCCAACCCGCGGGGATATCGCGGAGATGCACGGTTTGATCCGGGAGCGGCTCGGCGCACGGTTCGGATTGGGGAGCGAGGCCGTGCGCATTCTCTACGGCGGTTCGGTCACCCCCGCGAACGCACGCGAACTATTGGCTGTCGGCAATGTCGACGGGGCCTTGGTCGGTGGCGCCAGCCTCAAAGCCGCCGAGTTCCTGGCTATCGCCGGCTTTTACCGCTAGGCACCAGCCGCCATAGAAAATCCACGCCGGATCATGTAGAGACCGGCGCGACTTCCTATATCGCCGGCAGAAGGCCTGCGGCCGCGAGCGGACACTATCGATGCTGACTGTCATTATCGTCATCCACCTCATGCTCGTCCTCGGCTTGATCGGGGTGGTGCTGCTGCAAAAGTCCGAAGGCGGGGGCCTCGTCAGCTCGACCAGCGGCTTTATGACCGGCCGCGGCACGGCCAATGTCCTGACCCGGACGACGGCGCTGCTGGCCGTCGGATTCTTCCTTACCAGTCTGGCACTGTCGTGGTTGGCCGGTCTTGGCCGCCACCCGGCGTCGATCATCAATACCGGGGGTGGTGCGCCGACGCAGGAAGCGCCCGCGGGTTCGCCGGTGCCGCTCAGCGCAGGCGGTCGCGGCATTCTCGACCAATTGCGGTCGAAAGGAGCCCCCGTGGCTCCTCCGGCCGCGCCGAGTGGGCCGCAAGTCCCGCAATCGAAATAGGTGCCCAACATGGTGCAAACAGCTCCCCCGATGCCGGTCATGAAAGCAGCGGGGGAAGCTTCAGCGCGGCATGAGGATTTCGCCGAAGGCTATTGTGGGGGCTTTATTTTCCGAATTCGTCCCACGCGTCGCGCGGCAGCCATTCCCGAATATCGCTCGTCGAATCGGGTGATCGTCGCTACAGGTTGAATCCCATGGCGCGGTACATTTTCATCACCGGCGGCGTGGTTTCATCCTTGGGCAAGGGCCTCGCTTCTGCAGCGCTCGGCGCGCTGTTGCAGGCGCGCGGCTATAAGGTCCGGCTGCGCAAGCTTGACCCCTATCTGAACGTCGATCCCGGCACGATGTCGCCCTATCAGCACGGCGAGGTATTCGTCACCGATGACGGCGCCGAGACCGACCTCGACCTCGGCCATTACGAGCGGTTCACCGGGCGTCCGGCGATCCGAACCGACAACATCACCACCGGGCGCATCTATCAGGATATCCTCGCCAAGGAACGGCGCGGCGACTATCTCGGCGCTACCATCCAGGTCATTCCCCACGTCACCAACGCCATCAAGGATTTCATCCGTGACGGCAACGAGGGCTTCGACTTCGTGCTGTGCGAGATCGGCGGCACCGTCGGCGACATCGAGGGCCTGCCGTATTTCGAGGCCATCCGTCAGCTCGGCAACGACCTGCCGCGAAACCACGCGGTCTATATCCATCTGACGCTGATGCCGTTCATCCCGAGCGCCGGCGAATTGAAAACCAAGCCGACCCAGCACTCGGTACGCGAACTGCGCGCCATCGGCATTCAGCCCGATATTCTGTTGTGCCGTTCCGACCGGCCGATCCCGGAGAGCGAGCGGCGCAAACTCGCGCTGTTCTGCAATGTGCGCGAGAGCGCCGTGATCGAGGCGCTCGACGTCGACAATATTTATGCCGTGCCGCAGGTCTATCACGCCGGCGGTCTTGACGGCGAAGTGCTGGCCGCATTCGGCATTGAATCGCCGCCGCCGCCCGATCTCGCGACCTGGGACTACATCGACGCCCGCATCCGCAATCCCGAAGGCGACGTGACCATCGCCATTGTCGGCAAATATACCGGCATGAAGGACGCCTATAAATCGCTGATAGAGGCGCTTTCGCATGGCGGCATCGCCAACAAGGTGAAAGTCAATCTTGACTGGATCGAGAGCGAGGTGTTCGAGAACGAGGACCCGGCGCCGTATCTCGAACATGTCGACGGCATCCTCGTACCCGGCGGCTTCGGCCAGCGCGGCACCGGCGGGAAAATTCGCGCCGCGCAGTTCGCGCGCGAGCGTCAGGTGCCGTATTTCGGCATCTGCTTCGGCATGCAGATGGCGGTGATCGAGGCGGCGCGGAACCTCTGCGGCATCGAGGACGCCAACTCGACCGAATTCGGCGCCACGCGGGAGCCGATCGTCGGCCTGATGACCGAATGGATGAAGGGCAACGAGCTGCAGAAGCGCGGGCTCAACGGCGATCTCGGCGGCACCATGCGGCTCGGCGCCTATCCGGCTTTGCTTGCGCGCGGCAGCCGCGTCGCCGACATCTATCAGGCGACCGAGATTTCGGAGCGCCACCGCCACCGTTACGAGGTGAACACCGCGTACAAAGACCGCCTGGCGCAACACGGCATGCGCTTTTCCGGCATGTCGCCGGACGGCCTGCTGCCGGAAATCATCGAATATGACGATCACCCATGGTTTATCGGCGTTCAGTTCCATCCCGAGCTGAAATCGCGGCCGTTCGCGCCGCATCCGCTGTTTTCATCGTTCATTGGCGCAGCGGTGGAGCAGAGCCGGCTGGTGTAACGACCGGGTCATTGCGGGCCAACGGGTCCAGCCCGAAGTGGCTGGCCCGATGACAAGCTCCGCGAAGCGATCCAGTGCGGCGGAGAGGTCCTGGATTGCTTGGTCGCGTTGCTCGTCGCGATAACGACGCGCGTTGACCCGCGATGTGAAGGTCGTCATCGTCATCGGCTGCTGACACCCCAGAAATACGTAAGCGGAGGAAGATCTATGATCTACGAATTGCGTATCTACGCCTGCATCCCCAACCGGCTGCCGGCGCTGCTGAAGCGGTTCGAAGACCACACCCTGAAAATCTGGGAAAAGCACGGCATCAAGCAGATCGGCTTCTGGACCGTGCTCGTCGGCGACGGCAACAACGACCTGCACTATCTGCTCGCCTGGGAATTGCTCGCCGAGCGCGAAAAGAAATGGAACACGTTTGCCGCCGACCCCGCTTGGCTTAAAGTTCGCGAAGACAGCGAGCGGGACGGGCCGATCATCGCCAACATCAAAAGCTCGTTCCTGCGGCCGACGGCATTCTCGGCGCTGCAGTAAGCGCCGCCGGTTGACCCGGCAGGGCTCGGCGATCATGGTCCGCCGCGAGAACCGATGACCGCAAAACCCAACTCCACCGTCGCCGTCGGCAAAGTGCGTTTCGGCAATAAGCTGCCACTTGCGCTGATCGCAGGGCCGTGTGTGCTCGAAAGCCGCGCGCACGCGTTCGAGATGGCGTCAGCCCTCAAGGAGATCGCGTCGCGGTGCGGGATCAGTTTCATCTACAAGACGTCGTTCGACAAGGCGAACCGCACCAGCGCCAAAAGCGCGCGCGGGATCGGTCTCGATAACGCGCTCGCCATCTTCGCCGATCTGCGAGCCAAGCTCGGCGTGCCGGTGCTGACTGACGTCCACGAGCCGGACCAGTGCGCGCCTGTGGCGCAAGCTGTCGATGTTCTGCAAATCCCGGCCTTTCTCTGCCGGCAGACCGATTTGTTGGTCGCGGCTGCTAAAACCGGGCGGGCGGTCAACGTGAAGAAAGGCCAATTCCTGGCGCCGTGGGACATGAAGAACGTCGTGGAAAAAATCACCGGCGCCGGCAATCGCAACGTGCTCGTTACCGAGCGCGGCGTGTCCTTCGGTTACAACACGCTCGTTTCCGACATGCGGGCGCTGCCGGTACTGGCGCAACTCGGCGCGCCGGTAATCTTCGACGCGACCCATTCGGTGCAGCAGCCGGGCGGGAAGGGGACTTCATCCGGCGGCGAGCGCGCGTTCGTACCGGTGCTGGCGCGGGCCGCCGTCGCGGTCGGCGTCGCCGGTCTATTCATCGAGACCCACCAAAACCCCGACAAGGCCCCCTCCGACGGCCCAAACATGATGCCGCTCAAGGCCATGGAGCCGCTTCTTGCGCGCTTGATGGAATTCGATGCGCTGGCGAAAGCTGACGGCTGAAGACACGCTCAGGCCAGCATATCGCGCACCAGCGGCATGACTTTGCTGCCGTAAAGCTCGATGCTGCGCATCATCTTGTCGTGCGCCAGCGTGCCGGCCGAGTATTTCATGTCAAAGCGGACGAGGCCGAGCGTTTTGGCGGTTGCGGCGATCTTGCGCGCAACAGTTTCCGGCGCGCCGACATAGAGTGAGCCGCGCTCGACTTCCTGCTCGAAGTGCGCGCGCCCGATCGGCGGCCAGCCGCGCTCGGCGCCAATCCGGTCGTGCATGCCTTTGTAGCCGACCCAATATTCCTCGCGCGCTTGCGCGTCGGTATCGGCGACATGGCCCGGCGAATGTACGGCAATCTCTTTGAGCGGCTGGCCGAGCTGCGCAAACGCCCGCTTATAAAGGTCGACGAATGGGTGGAACCGCTTCGGTTCGCCACCGATGATGGCGAGCGACAGCGGCAGATCATAGTGCGCGGCCCGGACCACGGATTCCGGACTGCCGCCAACGCCGATCCAGGTCTTGAGCGGAGGACCTTCGATCGGCGGATAGATGCCCTGATCTTTCAGCGGCGGCCGCAACCGCCCCTCCCAAGTCACTTTGTCGGACCGCAAGAGCGCGACGAACAAATCAAGCTTCTCCTCGAACAGCACCTCATAATTCGAAAGGTCGTAGCCAAACAGCGGAAAGGATTCGGTGAACGAACCGCGCCCCAGCGTGATCTCGGCGCGGCCGCTCGAAGCGGCGTTAAGCGTCGAGAACCGCTCGAAGACGCGGATCGGGTCGTCCGTGCTCAGCACCGTGACCGCCGAGCCAAGATGGATACGTTTGGTGCGGCCGGCGATCGCCGCCAGTACCACTTCGGGCGCCGAAACGGAGAAGTCCGGGCGATGATGCTCGCCGACGCCGAAAGCGTTGACGCCAAGTTCATCTGCCAGCACCGCCTCTTCTACGACATCGCGGATGACCTGCGCGTGGGCCAAGAGTTTGCCGTCGGGACCAGTCGTTATGTCGCCGAAAGTATCGAGACCAAATTCGAAGTTCTGTGCCATGGTTTTCCGTTCGATTTTGCCATTCGATTGGTTGTTTCGGCCAAAGCTGAGGGCGATCGTGCAATCAGCGACAGGTGGGATGCCTACGACAGCGGCGCAACGTCGCAACCCATATACCGCGCCCGCAAAACGGCCTGCTCACTTCGCAAATGGCAGCTAAAGTCCCGACACCCGACTGGCGCGCGATTTACCAATCCATAGGTTCGTCTTGATTAGCGGGGCCGGGCGGGGTCTTATCGGCGGCCTAGGGGAATACCGAAAGCCGTCTATCAACTATAAGCCATCTATACGATCGTTAGCAGCCTATGCACCGACGGTTGCGGTTAGGAAGAGGAGTGCACCCATGAAGAGCATTGCTATGGTCGCCACTGCTGCACTGGCGTTGGCTGTCGGCCCCGCCGCGGCTCAAAACAAGACCGTCAAAATCGGTTTCGTCAGTACTTTCAGCGGTCCAACGGCCGCTATCGGCAACGACATGCGCAATGCCTTCGAACTTGGCCTTGATCATCACGGCCGCAAGCTCGGCGGGCTGCCGGTCGAGGTCATTTACGAGGATGACCAGGTGAAGCCCGAAGTCGGCGCGCAGAAAACCCAGAAGCTGATTGAATCCGACAAGGTCGATTTCGTGGTCGGCTACATCTGGTCGAATGTGATGCTGGCCTCGCTCAAGCCGCTGGTCGACAGCAAGACCATGACGGTCGTTACCAATGCCGGCGCTTCGCAGCTGGCTGGCGATCGCTGCTCGCCCTACGTGTTCTCGACGTCGTGGAACAACGACGAGACGCCGGAACAAATGGGCAATTACATGAACCAGAAAGGCATCAAGACGGTCTTCATGATGGGGCCCAACTACACCGCCGGCCGAGACATGTTGGCGGGCCTTAAGATGACCTACAAGGGTCAGATCGTCGGGCAGGAGATGACGCGCTGGCCGGACCAGCTCGACTTCTCCGCCGAACTGTCGAAAGCGCGCGCGGCCAAGCCCGATGCCATCTACGCCTTCTATCCGGGCGGACCCGGCGTGCAGTTCATCACCCAGTATGCGCAATCCGGTCTGAAAGGACAGATTCCGCTCTACACCGTGTTCACCATCGATGAACTTTCGCTGCCGCGTCTGAAGGATCTTGCTGTCGGCGTGCCCAGCGCCCAAGCGTGGGTCAACGACCTTCCCAACGAAACGAATAAGAAGTTCGTCGCCGACTTCATCGCAAAATATAAATCGCGCCCCTCCTTCTACGCCGCTGACACCTACGACGCGGTTGGACTGATCGACAGTGCAATCACTGCGGTCAAGGGTGACCTTTCCAAGAAAGACGAGATGCGCAAGGAGATGGAAAAGGCCGACTTCAAGTCAGTGCGCGGCAATTTCAAGTACGGCAACAATCATATCCCGATCCAGGACTTCTATCTCCAGGACGTCGAAAAGAGTGCGCAGGGCGATTACGTCCTCCACACCGTCAGCCTGATCCAAAAGAACGTCCAGGACAGCTTTCACAACCAGTGCCCGATGAAATAGCGGGCGGCATTACATTTGCTTGATCCGCCGGACAGCGTCATCCTTTGGGGCTAGCCGCTTCGCGGCCGGCGTCTTAGGATGGCGATGTTGGGCTATTGTCGGACCGCATGCTGTATTTTTTCGAGCAATGCTTGAACGGCGTGCAACTGGGCATGCTGCTGTTTCTCCTGGCGGCCGGCCTGACGCTGGTCTTCGGCATTATGGATCTGGTCAATCTGGCGCATGGTTCGCTGTACATGCTCGGCGCCTATTTCGCCGCCACGCTGGCCGTCGTGACCGGCAGTTTTGTTATCGCCATCATTCTCGCGGTAGCTGCCTCTTTCCTGGTCGGGATGCTGCTCGAAGTCGTCGCCGTCAGGCGGCTCTATGAGAGAAGCCATCTCGATCACGTGCTCGGAACTTTTGGCCTCATTTTATTTTTCAACGAACTGGTACGGCTGATCTGGGGGCCGTCTGGCATGACGCTTTCGCTGCCGCCGCAAATGTTGAGCGCGGTGCAAATCGTTCCCGGTCTTTATTATCCGGCGTACCGGCTGGTCATCATCCTTGCGACGCTGGCGGTTGCGGCATTGCTTTATTTCGTCGTCATGCGCACCCGGCTCGGCATGTTGATCCGCGCAGGCGCCTCGAACCGCGAAATGGTCGGTGCACTGGGTATCAACATCAAGCTCCTTTACACGCTGGTGTTCGGGCTCGGCGCCGCGCTGGCGGGCTTTGCCGGCGTGATGCAGGCGCCGATCCTTACGGTGCAGATCGGAATGGGCGAGAACATCCTCATCCTCGCCTTTGTTGTGATCATCATCGGCGGCATCGGTTCAATCCGGGGCGCCTTCGTCGCTGCAATCATCGTTGGCCTCATTGACACCGTCGGGCGGGCGTTTCTGCCCGACATGCTGCACGCTCTGATCAGCACGAATGCGGCAGCGACGCTCGGGCCGGCGCTGTCTTCGATGTCGATCTATGTGCTGATGGCGGTGATCCTGGTGTTTCGGCCGGAAGGACTGTTCCCGGCGGCGAGCCGATGACAGCGTCGGTCGACCCTCAGTTCGATACGGTTGCAGCCCGGCCGGTCACGCCGCGCACGGTGTTTACGACCGTCTTGCTGATCCTTCTTGGGCTGGTGCCGGTCTATTCGTCGCTGACCGGCGATACCTTTTTGGTGACCTTGTTCACGCGGGTGTTGATCCTGTCGATCGCCGCCGTGAGCCTAAACCTCATCATGGGCTATGGCGGCATGGTGAGCTTCGGTCACGCCGCCTATCTCGGCATCGGCGGTTACGCCGTGGGCATCCTGGCGAAGGAGGGCATCGGGTCGGGATTTGTGCAATGGCCGGTGGCGATTGCGGCCTCGGTGCTCTATGCGCTGGTGGTCGGCGCGCTCAGCCTGCGCACCCGCGGCGTATATTTCATCATGATCACGCTCGCCTTTGCCCAGATGGTCTATTATGTGGCGATCGGTCTTGACCGCTACGGCGGCGACGACGGCCTCACGATTTACAAGCGCAGCCAATTCGGCTTCGTCGATCTCAATAACAAGACGCTGTTCTATTATTTGTGTTTCGTACTTCTGCTCGGAAGCATTTATCTGGTCGCACGGATCGTCAATTCGCGCTTTGGTCTGGTGATCCGCGGCGCGCGCTCCAACGACCGGCGCATGCGCGCGATCGGCTTTCCGACATTCCGCTACAAGCTCGCTTGCTTCGTCATCGCCGGCGCAATCTGTGGACTTGCCGGAGCGTTGCTTGCCAATCACACCAACTTCATCAGTCCGGCGCTGATGCACTGGACCCGCTCGGGCGACCTGATCGTCATGGTGGCCTTAGGCGGCTTGGGCTCGCTGTTCGGGCCATTGATCGGCGCAGTGACGTTTCTGCTGCTGGAAGAGGGATTGTCGCGGGTGACCGAATATCCCGACCTGGTTCTCGGCCCGATTCTGCTTTTAGTTGCAATCTATTTGCATGGCGGGATTGAAGCTCTGCTTGAAGGCCGGCGCCGTGCCTGAACCGCTTTTGCAAATAGCCGGTCTAACCAAGCGTTTCGGCGGCGTTCTGGCGGCAGACGCGATTACGCTCGATATTTTGCCCGGCGAGGTCAATGCGGTGATCGGACCGAACGGAGCAGGCAAAACCACTCTGGTCAGCCTCGTCGCCGGCGAGATCGCCCCGCAAGGCGGGACCGTCCGTTTCAACGGCACGGACATCACGCGGCTGCCGGTCTACCGGCGCAACCGCCTCGGGCTGGCGCGTTCGTTTCAGATCTCCTCGCTGTTCTCCGACCTGACCGCGCTCGAGAATGTCGCACTCGCCGTGCAGGCGCATCGCGGCCATTCGTTTCGTTTTTGGCGCGACGCGCGCCGCGCCGACGAACTGCGCAAACCGGCACTGGCCGCTCTTGCCCGCGTCGGGCTCGCCGAGCGCGCGGCCGTGCGCGTCGCCAAGCTGAGCCATGGCGAACATCGGCAGCTTGAGATTGCCATGGCGCTGGCGACCGAGCCGCGCCTTCTCCTGCTCGATGAGCCGATGGCGGGCATGGGGCCGGACGAGTCCGTGCGTATGGTGCAAATGCTTCGCCAGATCAAAGGCAGTATCGCCATCCTGCTGATCGAGCACGACATGGAAGCCGTGTTCGCGTTGGCCGATCGCCTCACGGTTCTGGTGTATGGCAGCATCATTGCCAGCGGAGATCCGGCGACCGTCAGAGCCGATGCCGGCGTCCGCCAGGCGTATCTCGGCGAAAAGGTTGACGCCCAGGGACGTCATGGCTGACGCGCCGCTTCTCGAAGTTGCCGACATCGAGACCAGCTACGGTTTGAGCCGCGTCCTGTTCGGCATTTCGCTCGCGGTCGCCCCAGGCGAAATGGTTTCGCTCATGGGCCGGAACGGCATGGGCAAAACCACCACCGTTCGCTCGATCATGGGACTAACGCCCTCGGTCGCCGGTTCAATCCGGTTCGCCGGCAGTGAAATCCGCGAACTTCCCGCCTATCGCATTGCCAAGCTCGGTCTCGGGCTCGTGCCGGAAGGACGGCAGGTCTTTCCCAATCTCACCGCGCGCGAAAATCTCGTCGCCACTGCCGCGAACCGCAACGGCGCCGCCGATCCATGGACCTTGGAGAAGGTGTTCGCTTTGTTTCCGCGTTTGGCTGCACGTGCCGGTAGCATGGCGAACTTGCTCTCCGGCGGCGAGCAACAAATGCTCGCAGTTGGTCGCGCTTTGATGACGAACCCTCGCTTGCTGATCCTCGACGAGGCGACTGAAGGACTCGCGCCGCTGATCCGTGACGAGATCTGGCGCTGCCTCGAATTGTTGCGCGCCGCCGGGCAGTCGATCCTCGTCATCGACAAGAACGTAGACGCGCTCACCCGGATCGCCGACCGGCACTACATTATCGAGCGTGGCCGCGTGGTGTGGTCCGGCAGTTCCCCGGAACTGGCGAATGCTCCGGATATCCAGCATCGGTATCTCGGCGTTTGAATGTGAACGGCGCCTGAGCAGTTAAGGTTGCAACGCGCGTTGCCACCAACGCACAAGACGTTTCGGTGAAACCCTTTAAGCTTAAAACTTTAAGCTTGAAGTATGCTTGCCTGGACCTAAGATGCCTGAGCGTCTCGCCGTCCGACACCGGAAGCAGGGGAGTTCAGGTACATGATCAGAAAAGCCGGAATGATAGCTTTGGCGGCTTGTGCCGTGGCTGCTCTTGCCACCACAACTCTCACCACCAGAACAGCCTGGAGCGCCGATAAACCGGTGTTCGGCCTGGTCATGTCATTTAGCGGCTGGTTCGCGCCGATCGATGCCGACACAATCGCCGGCGCCAAGCTCGCCGTCGACGACATCAATGCCAAGGGCGGCGTGCTCGGTCAGCCGATCGAGATCGTCGAGTTCGACAATAAGTCCGAACCGCCGCTCGGTGCCGATGGTGCGGTCGACGTCATTGGCAAGGGCGCCAAGGCCATCCTGTTCCCGAGCGATTTCGATTTCGGCGCGCCCGGTGCTTACGTTGCGCAGCAGAAGGACGTGGTCGCGTTCTCCGGCGCCTCCGATCCGAAGTTCGGCGTCCAGGGCATCGGCTCGCTGGCCTATTCGGGCTCCAATGCCAGTCAGGCACAAGGCTACATGATGGCCGAGTGGGCGTACCAGAAGAAGGGCTGGAAGACGGCCTATGTGTTGCTGGACAACACCATCGCCTTCACCAAGTCGCTGTGCGGCAGCTTTGCGACGCGCTGGACCGAGCTCGCCGGCAAGGACAACCTCCTCGGCCAGGATACCTTTCTCAACAATGATGCCACCATCGCAGCCCAGATCACGCGCATCACCAGCCTGAGCAAAAAGCCCGATCTGATCTTCTTCTGCTCCTATGCGCCGGGCGGCCCCAGCGCCATCCGCCAATTGCGCGCCGCCGGCATTGACGCTCCGATCCTGACCGGCGAGTCACTTGACGGTGACTATTGGATCGGCGCAGTGCCTGATCTCAGCAACTTTTACGTCACCAGCTACGGCTCCAAATACGGCGACGATCCGGACGCCGAGGTGAATGCGTTCTTCAAGCGCTTCGAAGCCAAGTTCAAGCGGAAGGCCGATGTGTCTTACGGGCTGCGCGGCTATTCGATCGTTCAGGCCTGGGCAATCGCTGCCAACAAAGCCAAGTCGCTGGAGGGCGCCAAGGTGGCGGCCGTCCTCGACACGTTCGACAAGCAGCCGCTGGTGATAGGGCCGACGACCTATACCAAGACGCTGCATATCCAGACGACCCGGCCGATGGCGATCCTGAACGCCACCAAAGGCAAGTTCACTTGCGTCGGCCGCTTCTCCGTGGAGAAGATTCCGCCCCTGTAATAATCATCTGTTTCGAACCGGACGCTCAACCATGCCCCTTCTGGCGCAAGGTGTGACCGTCCGGTTCGGCGGTCTGGTGGCGGTCGACGAAGTCAGTATCCGGCTCGAACGCGGCGAGATCTTCGGCTTGATCGGGCCGAACGGCGCCGGCAAGACGACATTGGTCAACGTTCTTTCCGGCTTCCAGCGGCCGCTAGCCGGCGCCATCGTCGTCGGCAAGCGCGACTGCACCGGGCTGCCACGCCACCGCTTTGCACACGCTGGCGTGGTTCGGACTTTTCAAGCCGTGCGCCTGTTCCGTGGATTGAGCGTCAGCGAGAACGTCGAGATCGGCTACGTGGCGCAAGGGCTCGGGCGTGCGCAGGCGCGGCGGCGCGCGCTCGATATCCTCGCCGAACTCAAGTTGGCCGAAAAGGCCCATCGTCTCGCTGCCGGGCTTAGCTATGGCGAAGAACGACGCGTGGGGCTGGCGCGGGCGCTTGCGGTCAATCCGGAGTTTCTATTGCTCGACGAGCCGGCAGCCGGGCTTGCGGCGGCCGAAGCAGACGAGTTGCGCAAGCTCATCGTCGACATCCGGTCCAAATACGATTGCGGCGTACTGGTGATCGAGCACAATATGGCGCTGGTGATGAATCTGTGCGAGCGAATCCACGTGCTCGATAGCGGCCGGACGATTGCGGAAGGCACGCCGTCGGAAATACGCTCAGATGCCGGCGTCCGTCGCGCTTACCTTGGGCCCAACACGTTGCAATGACCTCAGGAACGCCGCTTCTTGCCGTCTCCGGTCTGGTTGTGCGGTATGGCGCCGTCACAGCCGTGCGCGGCGTCGATCTGCAAGTCGATGAAGGCGAGATCGTCAGCATCGTCGGCCCGAATGGCGCCGGCAAGAGCTCGCTGATTTCCGCCATTGCCGGGATCGTTACACCGGCCTCTGGAACGATAACGTTCGGCGCCAAGTCACTCAGCGGAATCCCGCTCGAGGACGTGGTTGCGCACAGCATCGCGCTGGTGCCGGAAGGCCGGCATATTTTCGCCAGTCTGACGGTGTCCGAAAATCTGCTGCTCGGCGCGACCGCCCGGCGCGATGCCGGCGCGGTGCCGGCCGACATCGATCGCCTCTTTGCGATGTTTCCGATTCTCGCCGAGCGGCGTCGCCAGCCGGCCGGGCTGCTCTCCGGCGGCGAACAGCAACAACTCGCCATTGCGCGTGCGCTGTTGTCGCGGCCGCGTCTCATCATGCTCGACGAGCCGTCGCTCGGCCTTGCCCCGACTGTTGTCGATCGCGTCTACGAACTCCTGCGGACGATCCGCCAGCAAGGCGTGACCATCCTCCTGGTCGAGCAGAACGCCGAGCGGGTATTTGGCGTAGCGAGCCGCGTATACGTAATGAGTGGTGGCGAGTTCGCGTTGAGCGGCGACGCGGCTGCGATCAAGAACGATCCGCATTTCGATGCCGCATATTTCGGCGTGCATATGCGCGAGGCAGGGGAGGCGGCGAGCCGTTTGTAATGGAGCGCCTGGTCCAGACGATTGTCGATGCGCTAAGCGTTGGAAGTCTCTACGCGCTGACGGCGCTCGGCATCGGGTTGATCTTCGGGGTGATGCGGCTGATCAATTTCGCCCACGGCGAGCTGATTACCATGGCCGCCTACACGTTGCTCGCACTGTTCGGGCTGCCAGTTCCGGTGATGCTGTTCGGTGCGCTTGCTGTGGCAGTCATTCTGGCTTTGGTGACCGAACGTGTCGCGTTCCGCCCGTTGCGCAGGGCAGATCCGACGACGCTGCTGATCTCCTCGTTCGCGGTCAGCTTCTTCCTGCAGAAGCTTCTGATCCTCGTGGTCGGATCGCGGCTGAAGGGCCTCGATTTCCTCCCGGCGCTCGGCCACCAGATCGAGTTGGGCGGCGTTCGCCTGCAAATGCTGCAGGTCGCTACCATCATCGTCAGTGTGGTGCTGCTTGTTGCCTTGACGTGGTTCCTCAAAGGCACGCGGCTTGGCTTGCACATGCGGGCGGCGGCCGAGGATTTCCGCATGGCGCGGGTGTTGGGAGTTCGCGCCAACAGCGTGATCGCCATGGCCTTTGCGCTGAGCGGCGTACTCGCTGCCGCGGTATCGTGTCTGGTCGTCGTGCAGACCGGCGTGGTGCAGCCGCGCATGGGCGTGCAACTGGTGATCATCGCCTTCGTTGGCACCGTCATCGGAGGCCTCGGCAGTCTTTCCGGCGCTGCCCTTGGCGGGTTCCTGGTCGGCGCTGCCTCGATCCTGCTGCAAGCTTTGCTGCCGCCGGAGCTGCGGCCCTTTCGCGAAGCCTTCGTGTTTGCCGCCGTGGCGCTGGTTCTTCTTTTCCGACCACAAGGGCTGATCCCGGCCCGTGGTCTGAAAGAGAGGATTTGATGCCCGAACGCGCGCCGTTGAGCGGCCGCGTCGCCGACATGCTGCCGCGGCTTTGGCCGCTCGTCGCACTGATCGTGATTATCGCCGCCGTCGCGCTTGCGGCATCCTTTGCCCCCGCCGTGCTGCAACGGCGCGCGACACAAGGTTTGATCGATCTGATCTCCGTTGTCGGACTGTACGTTTTCGCCGGTAATTCCGGCGTGCTCTCCTTCGGCAATGTCGCATTCATGGCGGTCGGGGCTTATGTCTCGGCGCTTCTCACCATGAAGCCCGCGGCAAAATCGGTTTTTTTACCGGATCTGCCGGCGATCATTGCTCGCGCGGAATGGTCGAGCTTGTCGGGCGCGCTTGCGGGCGGCGTTGCGGCTGCGATCGTGGCGCTGGTGGTCGGCTGGCCGTTGATGCGCCTCACCGGCGTCTCGGCGAGCATCGCGACCTTCGCCATTCTTGTCGTCGCCAACATTGTGTTCGGCAACTGGACGGCGGTCACCGGCGGGCAAAACTCCTTGATGGGCCTGCCGGCCTACGTCGATCTGTGGACCGCATTCTGGTGGGCGGTCGTGACCATCGTGATCGCCTTCGTCTATCAGGAGACCCGTTCGGCTCTGCTCTTGCGCGCTTCGCGCGAGGACGAGGCGGCGGCGCAGGCGTCGGGTGTGAACGTGGTGCTTCACCGGCTTATTGCGTTTGTCATTTCCGGTTTTCTTTCAGGTATTTCCGGCGTTTTACTCGCGCATTTCCTTGGTATCGTGCGAGTGGACAATTTCTACCTGGATCTGACGTTTCTGATCGTCGCTATGCTGATCATCGGCGGACGGGGCAGCCTGACCGGTGCTGTCGCCGGTGCCCTCGTCATCGCCGCGCTCACGGAGTTGCTGCGCCAGAGCGAGATCGGCTTTCAGGTCGGGACGACAACAATCGCAGCGCCGGCCGGCATTGGCGACGTCATTCTCGCGCTCGTCATGCTGCTGATTATTCTTTTTCGTCCCGACGGCATTGCTGCGGGGCGGGAGTTGAGGTGGCCCTTTGGTCGTTAGGGCCTATTCGCTGATGTCCCCTCGCGACCCAGCGCAAATTGCCCCACCGGCCCTTCGATGTGGAAGTCGATCCCGGTCATTTTCGCGAACAGATCGATGTTCGCGGTGCCGATCGCACATCCGCCCAGCCCCATGTCGGTCGCCATCAAATAGAGCGTCTGCATCAATACGCCGACGTCCTTGAGAATGAGCGCGTAGGCGGTTGCGCTATACTTCCAGGACATGCGGCCGAAGCGCGCCGCGATCGTAAGCAAGATCTGCGGCGCACCGGCTGCGCCCATGGCGTATTTCGCGCCCGTCAACATCGCTTCAAGCTCGTCCTCCGCCACGCCGATCGGCGTCAGTGCGTGAGCGCTGGCGTCGTAATGGTAAAACCCGCGGGCAAGTCCCTCGCATTTGTTGGCGGCCACGTAGAGCTCGAGTTCAAAGCCGGCGCCTGCCGACGGGTACGGCCTGGCGGCGTAAGTGACCAGCGGACCGCGCGCGTCGGCAAGATCGAGCCGGCTTCTGAACCGCGACACGACTCGCGCCGTCCCGTCGAGAAACAGCGCAAGCTCGGCGAGCGTGATCGGTTGCCGATCATCGAAGCTGCGTGTCGAGTGACGATCCCGCAGCAGCTTTGCCGTCCGCGGTATCGCTGCCGAATTTGTGGTTGAAAACTCGCGCAGATCGATTTTCCTTCCGGGCCAACGCGGCCGCACCGCGGGTAGCGGCGATACGACGCCGGCGTACGGAAAGACCCCGCCCAGTGGATTGGCGTGCCGGCCGACCGTGCTGCGCGCGTGGAAAACAAGATCGTGAAAGTCCCAGAGCGCGAGCTTGTCATCGCCCTCGGCAAGGCGGAGATCGGTGTCGGCGGCAGTCTTGACCTTGAAAAGGATCCGGCTGTCGACCAGCAGAGCGAGAAGCTCCATCCCCGGAAAAGCATCTTGCCTGATGAGCCTTTTGATGGCTTGCGGCGTAGAGAGGAGGGCGAGGCTGGCCGCAAGTTTCGGCTCGCAAATTCTGAACAACGCGCCGGCGCGGGGCGATTCCAGCACCATCTCATTGCCGCGGCGGCGCATGTACGCAAAGCGCGATAGCACCACAATGTCGGCATTGCGGAGCGGCGGCGTTCGCGGCCAGTAGTCCGCGACTTGCGGCTCGATGACAATTTGGTCCATGCCGTTTCGCGAGCGCCCGAGGCGATACTCCAATAGACCGTGCCGGGCCAATCGCCGAACCAGCAAGTCTATCTCCTTGGCAGTTTTCCCGCCGCCGCGGGCCAACGAGCGGAGTGCCAGACCGGTGCGCAGGTGTTGGGCGTGATCGGTCGCGGCCGGGCTGAGCGTTCCTAACGGCAGTGAAAAGCGATCGAAGCAGGCGGCGATTTTGCCGTTGACGTCGGTTTTGAGCGTGACGTGACGGCCAAGGCGAGCGGAAAGACTTGGCGGTGTGTCCCGACGACTGTTGGTTTGACGCGCGCGCAAGCCCGGGATGACCCTCAGGTGCGGGGGTGAAACGGATTAAGTTCGTCTTCCGACAGCGGCCGGTCGCGCAGTCCGAGCTTTACCGGCACATCGTAAAGCCGGCCCGGCGCGAACCGGCGATAAAAGTGCCGCATGCCCGGAACGATCACGCGGACGACCGGAACGCTGATGTCGGGGCGGGTCTGATCCAGGACCAGGAAATCGAGGCCCTTTCGCCTGGCGATCTGCACGCAGCGGGTCACTTGTTCGCGCGTGTCAAGGCGGCCAAATTTCGCGCCGGAGTTCGGTTTGACTGCCGGCTTACGTCTCGGCATCAAAAACGGATGATCCCGCAAGCGCAGCGCGGCCGCACCATCAATATCGGATTTGACGGCCTTGCGGCCGCCGGCGAGGCCAATCGACAGAAATTGATTTAACTCCGTCAGCGCACGCAACAGGGCGATGCGCGCATCGAAGTGCGCGCCGGAACCGAACTCGATGTTTTCGCGCCCGTGGTCCATCCAGTGCGTGACCGCCACAAAACTTGGAATCTCAAGATCGCTGGTGACATCGAGAACCCAAAGCCGGTGGCCGGTTTCGGCAAACCGGTTTTTCAGCTCCCGGATATAGGAATCATCGAACTCGCCGAGGTCAACCTCTGCCCGCTGCAAGCGGTTATACCACCAGATCGCGTAAGCATCGCGTTCCACCAGTTCGAGGAAGCCCTGGACGATTGCTTCCTCGAGCGTGTTGCCGGCGGCGCAGCCATTGGAATCCGTCGGGTGTGCTGCTGGACCGCGATAGAAAAAATACAGCAGGCTGGTTGGAAGGTATCTGAAGCGTTGGTCGCGCAGAGACCAAACTGGCGACCACTCGATCTTGGCCGATCGATCGAATTGAATCGGCATGTTCGAGGCGTTCGAAGCAATCGTCGCCATCTGGCCGCGCCGGTATTGCGCGTCGCTGAACAGCAGGATTTTGTTGGGAGCGATGGCGTCGCCTGACGGGAAGTCGTTAAGCCGCCGTGTCACGCGGATCTCGTCGCCCTGAAAAACGCCGGAATAGCGCTCGATCGCTTCCATGAGCGCGCTGGCCTCGCCCTGCTCGGCGGTGCTGCCCTTGCCGAAGCTGCCGCCGCTCAAACCGGCTCTGAGTTCGTCGACCGTCTCGGCGCGCGCCGAAAAATTGTGCGTGGCATGGTAGTTGGTGTTCAAAGGCAAATCGGCTTCGATCCGCTCGAGACGCGAAACCACGCCGGTCAGGGGACTTACGTGCTTGCGAAAACGTGCCAGCGTTTGCCGCGGTGAGATGGTCCGGTAACCGCCACTGGTCATGAGCGACTTGCAACCGGCGCCAAGTTTCACCGGCACCGCAGCCCGGCGCGGGTTGCTTAACTTCTTTCGGCCACACACGGGACATTGCGGGCGCGTTGCGACGTAATGCTTCGCAATCGTCGAGCCGAGGAGATCGAGGCTGATGATGTGATCGCGTAATTCGGTATGGAAGCCGGTCGCGATCGCCTTTGCGATCTCAACGGCTGCCAGCGCGACGCCGTTTCGTCCGAGGCTGTTCTCGGCGAGCGGCGAAACGGCGACACAGCGGGCTGGGCTGCGGTCAAGAAACGCCCTGATCTCCCGGTTCCGTTTCATGCGCTCGGCGAGACAGGCCCAGCAAGCGCCCTTGCCTGGACGGAATAACGGCCCCACCAGCGGAAAAATGCCGGTGGGTTGGGCGAGCAGCCAAAGCGATCGGTCCGATAAATGCTGCCGGTTCAATGCGGGCAGCCGGTCATCGAGATAATCGCTTACCAGGGTGATCGTGAGATCGGCCGAACGCTTGAGAACGCGAACGCCGAACTCAGTCAAAGCGGCGCTCAGTTCCGCCGCACCGCACGCGTCGATCGACTGAATGCGCACCCGACATTTTTCGAGATTTTTCTCGGCGGTCTGCGGCACCAGCCCGAGGCTCGCCCAATAAGCCGCCGTTACTCCAGCAGCACACTGCGATGCGGTCACGACAAAACGGCGATCGACAAGCCTCGTCAACGCTTCGCGAATTTTGCTGGATGGAAAATCCGCCGCCAGCTCGCGAACGAGCTGCCGAAAAGTCTTTCCGCCCTTCCCAATTGCCGAAGCAAGCGCGCAGTAAAGTTCGCCGTGAAGGAAGAATTTGCGATCCTCGGAATAGAGGCATACCACATCGGGCGGCAGCACATAGACGCTGAAGTTCGGCGCGAACTGTGGAACGTCTTCGCCGTTGTCAGGCGTAAAGCTGGTCACCCGAGCGCCCGTCGTGACAGTGGGAACCGCGCGACTTTACGCCACTTCGGGTCGCCAAACCGATCTGATTTCCGCAATTTGACTAGCGCTCACCGGCGCGATCTGGCGCAACTGTGGGCGTTATGGGCTTTTGACGACGCGCTTGTGCTTAACCGGACGTGCGTATTTGTGTGCCGGTTTGACCGGATGATGCGGCGGATTGGCCTCGTTTCCGAACACCGAGCCGTCGTAATAGGTGCCGGTCCAGCAGCCGCAGCCGCCGCAACCGGCACAACCGGCACCTCCGGCCATGGCTAGCCGCAAGCCAGGCCGGTGCGTTCCGGTGTGTTCTTTGTCGAATACGTAAAATGTCGCCAGGCTGACGTCGCTGATTTCCTCCTCCGCAAGGGTAATCGCCTGGCTCACTGCGGATTGCGGCGCCGGCGTATCAGCCGCCGGTGCGCCGACTGCCGCGGACGCTCCGCTCGCCAGCGACAGCGCTAGTCCGGCGGCCCCCAATGCGGGAACAGTTTTTCTGCTGCGCTTTCGCTTCGAAACTTGCTTTGCGTGCGGCATGACAAGCTCCCATACTTCGGTGCGCCTGAGGACGCGTTTAGCCGATCGATTGTATGAGCAACGAAAGTTTATGCTCCCATGAGCCCCAGGCAAGCGTCAAAACACGTAGAAGTTACTGCGAAACATGAACGAATTGACGGCGTGCCGAGCTAATTAAGCGACGCGTAGTATTTGATGGCGAAATCGATCCACTCCGGCGCTGACCAGTCGGGATGTTGAGCGCGGAGTTTAGGCGCTAGCAACGTCACAATGGCATCGGCATCCTTGCCGGAGTTCCGTTCTGCGGCGACACGCTTGCCCAAATCGACGATGTAGTCCCGCACCGCAACGAGAATCTCCGCACCGCCGATATCGCCGTGGCCCGGCACGACGATCGCGGGCTTCCAGCTGACGAGCTCGGTCAGAATTTGCGCCCAGCGCGCGCCGTCGATGTGAGCATCGTCCGGCGGGAACCACGGGAAGATCGGGAACATGCGTTCCTCGGCGAGATCGCCGGTGAACAGGATGCGCTCCTGCGGCAGCCAGACCACCTGGTCGCCCGCCGTGTGGGCCAAGCCCCAGGTTCGTAACTCGACGGTGCGGCCGCCGAGATCGATCGTGCTTGACGTACCTTCGTAGACCTCGTCCGGGAAGACCAGTTCGGTGCCCTCGAGCACCGCAGCGACATGCGGGCCGAAGGTCTTGAACATGCCGATATAGCCTTCGCCCTTTGCCTTCAGTTCGTCGCACTGCGACCGATTGTAGTAAATCTTCGCCGTGCCCTTGAATGCCTGCGCGCCAAAGCCGTGTTCGGGATGGAAATGGGTGAGCGTCAGCACCAACGGACGCTGACCGGCAATGCGCTTTGCCGCTTCGAGTACCTTCTTGCCGTTGGCGGGCCCCATGCCGGTATCGACGACCAGCGCGGTGTGGCTGCCGAGAATAATGCCGATGTTCGGCACCAGCGGGACGCGGTGGTCGCAAATGACGAAAACGCCGGTGGCGATTTCCTTGATCGCGTTCGGATCAACAACCGGTGCAGGCGGTGCGGCACTCGACGTATCGCTCATTGACAAGACTTCCGTTATTCGTTTGCCGCCGACGCGGCGGCGCAATTGGACATTTTAAGCTTAAAACGTCAAGCTGAGGAGTTCGGAAAGGGCGCTATGGCGGAAGCAACGAGCACTTATTCACCCGGCAGTGAAGCGCTGATCGCGCTGCATTTCCAAAACGATATCTGCCATCCCAAAGGGTGCATTCCGTTTTCGCTTGATCGCTCGACCGGCGAAGCGGCGCGCTTTCTCGAAGCCAGCAGGCAGGCGCTCGACGCGGCCCGACGTGCCCGCTGGACCATCGCCCATATGCACATCGTGTTTGCCGAGGATTATTCCGACCTGTTGCGCAACTGCAGGCTGTTCCTGAAGACCGAAACGCTCGGCGCCCTCAAGCGCGGCTCGTGGGGCGCGTCGGCGTTTGCGGGCTTCGAACCTGCCGAAGGCGAGATCTTCGTCACCGGTAACGGCAACAGCGCGTTCCGGCGCACCGATCTGGAAGCGCAGTTGAGGGCACGTTCGGTTAGCCGGGTAAACGTCATGGGACTGGCGACGCAGTTTTCGGTCGAGCACACGGTGCGCGACTGCGCGGACAGCGGCTATCACGTCAGGCTGCTCGCGGATTGCTGCGCCTCGGGCGATATGGCGGCACATCGCGCGTCGTTGCACACTCTTGAGATGCTGGCGGACGTCGTGAGCAGCGAAGCCGTGTTTCAACAATCATCGTGAGGGGTGGGCCATGTTCAAGGACGGATTGTTGCGCGACCGCCGCATCCTCGTCACCGGCGGCGGCACCGGGCTCGGCAAGGGGATGGCTGAAAAGTTTCTTGAGCTCGGCGCCGACATCATTATTTGCGGACGGCGCAAATCGGTGTGTGAAGCGACCGCCGCCGAGCTGATAGGCAAGCATGGCGGCAAGGTCGGCGTCTACGGCATCGACATCCGCGACGCTGCCGCGGTCGACGCCATGGTGGCCGACATCTTTGCCGCGGGCCCGCTCACCGACCTCATCAACAACGCCGCCGGAAACTTCATCTCGCGCACCGAAGATTTGAGCCCGCGCGGCTTCGATGCCATCGCCAACATCGTGATGCACGGCACGTTCTACGTCACCCATGCGGTCGGGCGGCGCTGGATTGCGGGCGGCCACCGCGGCAACGTCGTCTCGATCGTCGTGACCTGGGTCTACAACGGCAGTCCCTACGTGGTGCCGTCGGCGATGAGCAAGTCGGCGATCAACACCATGACCATGTCGCTTGCCACCGAATGGGCCAAGCACGGCATCAGGCTCAACGCCATTGCGCCCGGAGTCATTCCGACCGAAGGCGCGAGCAAACGGCTGAGCCCCGGCGAAGGGCCGACCGACCGCACCCAGCGCGCCAACCCCATGGGCCGGGTCGGCACGATCGAGGAGCTGCAAAATCTGGCGACGTTCCTGATCGCCGACGGCTGCGCGTGGTTGACCGGCGAAACCATTACGCTCGACGGCGGGCAGAGCCACGCGACCGGCTCCAATTTCTATGAGCTGCGCGACTGGACCGACGCGCAATGGCAGGCGGCCCGCGAGGCCATCAAAGCGCAGAACGAGAAAGACCGCGCCCAGCGTTCGGCTTAGACCAAGCCGCTGAGTGCCTAGACTCTCGGGGGGATTCACAAATCGGCTACGCAATGATTCAAGGTGGCAAACGGAGGGGTCGTTTGCCATGGGACAGGCGATTGCAGTGCGGACGGACTTTACGGCCGGTGAGGTCCGCCGATTTGCTAAGCGTGTGAAGGATGCGGCGCAGGC
The DNA here is from genome assembly GCA_963791955.1 of uncultured Alphaproteobacteria bacterium. GTDB lineage: Bacteria > Pseudomonadota > Alphaproteobacteria > Rhizobiales > Xanthobacteraceae > BOG-931. Next base: position 57,336 of record CAWBUO010000003.1, on the reverse strand, counting down.
ACGCCGACTGCTGGCGATCGCAGCAGTGCTCGACGGCGCTTCGCGGGAAGATGCGGCCAAGATCGGCGGGATGGACCGTCAGACCTTGCGGGACTGGGTGATCCGGTTCAACGAACAAGGACCGAACGGTCTCATCAACATCCCTTCACCGGGCGTGCCACCGAAGCTGGGCAAGAAGCACCGGGCGTTTCTGGCCCGGCTCGTGGAGGAGGGTCCGATCCCAGCGGTCCACGGCGTGGTGCGCTGGCGGGCGTGCGATCTGATCATGCGGTTGCACGAGGAGTTTGGGCTCTCGGTATCGGACGACACCATCTACCGCGCCTTGAAGGACTTGGGCTTCTCGCATGTGAGCGCACGGCCGAGAGCCTACAAGCAGGATCCTGATGCCATGGAGGCGTTCAAAAAAACTTTGCCGACCGCGTGGCGGAAGTCCGCGCCAAGCTTGCGCCGGGTACACCGATAGAGGTCTGGTTCCAGGACGAGATGCGGGTCGGCCAGAAGAACAAGCTCACTTATCGCTGGGCCAGGAAGGGCTCGCGACCCCGAGCCGCGCATGATCAGCGCACCCAGTCGACCTATTTGTTCGGCGCGGTCTGCCCCGAACATGGAACCGGCGCTGCCCTCGTTCTGCCCTTCTGCAACACCGAAGCCATGCAGCTTCATCTCGATATTAGTCTTTCTCAGCCGCGGCTGCGTGCCGGAACGAGAGCCAACACGCGCAACGGACTGCCGCTGCCTTCCAGGATTTTCAGGGGTGCTGCAATAATGAGCGCGCCGGTAGCCGGCAGCAAATCGAGGTTGCACAGGCATTGCAGCCCGTATTTGCCGGCGCCGTGCATGTAGTAATGACACGGGTAGGGCGGCGTGAAGTGGGCCGCCTGGCCGGCGTCGGTGCCGATCGTTTCGGTGCCGAAGCCCAGCACGTCGCGCTCGTTCACCAGGAAGCGCACGCAATCCGGATCGGGCCCCGGCGTGTGTTGGCCGGTTTCGTCGAAATTCTGATACGCGACGGGGTCGGTCCGCTTCGACCAATCAGTGCGCATCAGGACCCATGAACCGGCGACGATGCGGCCGTTCCGCTTCTCCCATGCCGCGATGTCGCCGACGGTGAGGACAAAATCGGCATCGGCCCTCGCCTGTGTACTGCAGTCGATCACGCAGGCCGGCGCGATGAATTTTTCGATCGGCAAGGTGTCGAGAGCATTGTCGGGCAAATCGCGACCGGAGATCCAATGAATCGGCGCGTCGAAGTGCGTGCCGGTATGCTCGCCAAAGCTTAAGTTGTTCCAGTACCAGCCCGGCCCACCTTCGTCGTAGCGCGAGATCGTCTCCATCCGGAATGGCCGGGACTGTCCCATTTCCGGAGGCAGCACAATCGGCGGAAAATCTGGCGACAGGGTTTGCGTGAGGTCTATAAGCCGCAGCCCGCCCGAAGCGACGAGGCCGCTCAACTGCGCATGCAGATTGGTCGCGACTTTACGCGACGTCTTCTTGAGCTCGGCCCTGGTGCGCGCCTTTACGCCGGGTGATTTCTTTTTGCGCTTTGTTTTCATCGGCCGCCCTCGCTGATTTCGCGCTCCAGCGCTTTTTCATCGTCGAGATGTCGCGCGAGCCAGTCCTGGGCGACGTCGCCAGGATAGACATCTTCTACCGAACCTTTGAGGGCCTGCACCACCGCGCCGGCCAGCGCGTTGGGGGAAAGCTTCGGCGGCAGTTCCAACTGGTCCCACTCATCATCGATCGGGCCTGGAAAGATGTTGATCACGCGCACGCCGGCATGTCGGAGGTCGGCGCGCAGCGCTTGCGACAGCGAATACGCTGCCGCCTTCGATGCCGAGAACGTGCCGTGCGCGGGATAATTGGCGAGCGCGAAGATGGAAAGCAAGTTGACCCAGGCGATGGCGCTCATCGGCCCGTCTGCGGCGCGCGCTTTCAAGGCCGGCGCGAATTCCTGAGCGAGCCGCAACAGGCCGAAATAGTTCACGTCCATTTCGAGCTGCGCCGTTTCAACGCCACGAGGCGACGAAATTCCTGAAGTTCGATGGCATTCGGCGGTGTTGATCAGAATGTCGACCTTGCCGCCGATCTCGCCGGCAAGCTCGCGCACCGAGCGGCCGTCGGTGACGTCAAGCGGAACGACCACCGCTTTTGGCAATTCGCGAAGCGCTTCGAAACCGGCGATTTTCTTCCAGGGCTCGGCCTGACCGATCCAGATCAAATCCGCGCCAGCCGCCGCCAGCGCCCGCGCGATCGCCTGACCGGCCGTCGACTTGCCATCGGTGACGAGGATTTTGCGCATCCGTGGATCGCAGGTCATCTCGCGCAATTTCAGATCGTCGGACAAATCGGGTCTCCCATTCTCCGGCACCGCGATGAGCGCGGCCTGCCCGGCGCGATCGAGCGACGCTTCGATGCGCACGCGGCAGGGCGCCGTGTCCACGGTCTGGTGGATATACGCAACCACATTGACGCTGCTGTCGAGCCGGACCATGCCGATGCGCCACGGGCTTCGTTCGCGAAAGAACAATTCCTGTGGAATGTGCAGCACGGTGTCGGTCAAGAGTTCGCCCCGGCCATCGCTAAGCCGCCACACCAGGCGGTGCGACAGGCAGGTGCGGCAAACTTCCCGCGGCGGATACTGCACCGCGCCGCAGTCGCGACAAACCTGCAGCTCAAGCCGTCCGCGCGCAGCCGCGGCGGTGAGCCCGAGCGCAACGCGGCTGCGCGTCTGCGGCGGCAACGTCGGCTGCCGCGTGCGAACGATCGGATTTTTTCGTTTCGGCCGCTTGAAGGGCTCAGGCACCGGTTTCGTCCTGCAAACTTTTAATCACACCGCGGCGAGCACGACGGCGCCGCAGCAGACGCCGCGATCGTAGTTGATCATGCCGAAGCCCGACACCAGGCCGTGCCGTGCATCGGCGACGCGGGCGCCGAGCGTTTGGCCGGTCAGTTGACGGATTGCTTCAACGAGGCCGAGCGAGCCGCCGGCGGCGCCGGCCTGTCCAGCCGATAATTGGCCGCCCGAAGTATTGAACGGGAAGGTGCCTTCGGCCTCAAAGGTGTTGGCCCGGATAAATTCGGGTCCTTCGCCTTTGCCGCAGAAGCCAAGATCCTCGAGTTGCAGCACGTTGATCACCGGGTAGTCGTCGTAGGTTTCGAGAAAGTCGATGTCATCAGGTCCTATGCCGGCTTGTTCGTAGAGTTCATCGCGATCCAGCGCCCAGCCGCCACGATACTGTATCGGGTCATCGGGAAAGGCGTTGTGCCTTTCGATCGCGCCAAGGAGCCGCGCAAACGGCAGACCCAAGCTCTCGGCGGTGCGGCGCTGCATGACCAGGAAACCCTCTGCGCCAGCGCATGGCATCACGCAGTCAAATAAACGCAGCGGATCGGCGATCGGCCGGGCGTTGAGATATTGATCGAGCGTCAGCGGCTGTTTGAACAGCGCCAGCGGATTTTTCAGCGCGTTGTTGCGCTGCGCGACGCAAAGCTTGCCGAAATCCTCGCGCTCGGCGCCGTAACAGCGCATGTAATAAGACGTCAGAAACGCGAAGCTCGTGTTTGGTCCGCCCGAGCCGTAAGGATAAACCGCATCCTGTGAGAACTGGCTGAACGAGGCGGTATTTCGGCGAAAGCTGTCGGTGTGATTGGTATCGCCGGAAATGCACGCAACAATCTCAGCATCGCCGTTCTGCACGGCGCGCGCCGCGCGGCGGATCGAGACGATCCCCGATGCTCCGCCCATCGGCACATGATCAAGCCACCGCAGCGTCATTCCGAGATGCTGGGTCAGGCCGACTGCGGTGTCAGGGGCGAGCGTGAAACTCGCAACCGCAAGGCCGTCGACGCGCGCTTTGGGAATTTTTGCGCCGGCGATCAGCGCCGCCATGGCGCGGCCGAGAAACCAGTGCGCGCTCCGGATCGAATAGCGGACATAAGGCACTGTGACTGGGACAGCCAGCACGACATCGTTATAGCCATTGCGGCCCATCAGCTCGATCCACCCAGATAGGTGGCGACCACGCGCGGGTCGCTGGCGAGCTCGGTGGCAGGACCGTGATGCGTGACGTGGCCGGTTTCCAGCACATAGCCATAATCGGCCGTCTCCAACGCTGCGCGCGCGTTCTGCTCGACCAGCAAAATCGAAACGCCGGCATCCCGCAGCGAGGCAACGATGCGGAAAATCTCACGAACGATCAGCGGCGCAAGCCCGAGGCTTGGCTCGTCGAGCATGAGGAGCCGCGGTCGCGCCATCAACGCGCGGCCAAGCGCCAGCATCTGCCGCTCACCTCCGGACAACGTCTGCGCCTTCTGGCTCCGGCGCTCGGCAAGACGCGGAAAGCGGCCATAGACTTCCTGCAAGCTTTGCTTCACTTCGGTCCCGTTGCGGCGCCGCAGATATGCGCCAAGCAAAAGATTGTCAGCAACCGGCATATCGCCGAACAATTCGCGCCGCTCCGGCACGAGGCAGAAGCCATGCTCAACGCGTTCTTCGACGTCGAGGCGGGAAAGATCAATTCCATCGTAGGTCACAGTGCCGCGGGAACGTAGGAGCCCTGCAGCGGCTGCGAGCAGCGTGGTCTTGCCGGCGCCGTTGGGGCCGATGACGGTCACGATCTGACCGGCCTGCATCGTCAGCGCGACGCCGCGGACAGCTTCCACCTTGCCGTATGCGACGTGCAGATCCCTGATTTCGAGCAGAGCGCTCATGCCACACTGCCGAGATAGGCTTCCTGGACGCGCGGATCGGCGCGCACCGTAGCTGGCGTTCCCTCGACGAGCTTGGAGCCGAAATCCATCACCACGATCCGGTCGACCAGACCCATAACGAACTCCACGTCATGTTCAACCAGAAGAACGGTGACGCCTTCGCCGCGCAAGGCGCGTAACAATTCGCCAAGCGCCTGCTTGTCGGGGCGACTCAAACCGGCAGCCGGTTCGTCAAGGATGATCAGCGCGGGGTCGGCGGCAAGCGCGCGGGCAACTTCGAGAATGCGCTGCCGGCCGAGCGGCAGGTTGCCGGCAAGATCATACGGATTGGCGCCAAGCCCGACGCGCTCCAGCTGCCGCAAAGCCTCGCGCCGCGCGCGCGCTTCCTCGGCCCGGTCAAGCCGCAAAGCGCCGCCGAGAAAGCCTGCGCGGGTGCGCAAATAGGCGCCGAGCAGCACATTGTCGATCAGCGACATGCTCGATCGCAGTTTCACGTGCTGAAAGGTCCGCGCAATGCCCGCGCTGGCAATGCGCCGCTGATTGGAGCGCGTAATGTCCTGCCCGAGGAATGAGACCGTACCGCCGTCGCTCCGCATGGCGCCGGTGATGAGGTTGAAGATGGTGCTCTTGCCGGCGCCGTTCGGGCCGATCAGGCCGACGATCTCGCCTGCTGCAACCTGAAACCCAACCTGATTGACGGCCTCAAGGCCGCCGAAGCGCTTGATCAGACGGTCGACCACCAACAGCGGTGTTCCGGACGTCGGCATTTCCCGTCGCGGCAAAGGTTCGGATGAGGCTGCAATCGGCTGCTTGGCGCGACGCGGTAGAAACCTCAGAACAAGCGGCATCACGCCGCCGCGGGCAAATTGCAGCGCTAGCACGTAGAGGACCGCAAACACGATGGCCTGCAATTGTTCGCCGTTACTGGAAAAATTCGGCAGGATGTCCTGCAGTGCGTTGGTCAACATTGTCAGCAACGCCGAGCCGACAACCGCTCCGAGGATTTGCCCCGATCCGCCGAGTATCGCCATGAACAGATACTCAATGCCCATGTGCACATCGAAAGGCGAGGGGCTGACAACGCGGCTCATATGCGCATAAAGCCAGCCCGAGATTGCCGCCAGGAGCGCGGCGATCACGAACGTGATAAGCCGGACCCTAAACACATTGATGCCGAGGCTTTCGACCATCACAGCGCCGCCACGCAGGCTGCGAATGGCGCGCCCTTCGCGTGATTCCAAGAGATTGGCGACCACCAGCATGGCCAGCGCCAGCATGATCCAGATCAGGTAGTAGATCGCCGCGGTCCGTTCGAGGGAAATCGGACCGATCGTGATCGGCGGTACGTCGGTCAGTCCGTTGTGGCCGCCGAGAGCATCGATATTGCCGAACAAAAAATAGATCGACAGACCCCAGGCAATGGTGCCGAGCGGCAGGTAATGTCCGCCGAGCCGGAGCGTGACCGCGCCGAGCAGGGCGGCGACCGCTCCGGTCACCGCCAGCGCGAACAGAAGCCCAAGCCACGGGGAGGCACCGTAAGCCGTCGTCAGCCAGGCGGTCGCGTAAGCCCCGATACCGACGAACGCGGCCTGGCCAAATGACGTCAATCCACCGACGCCGGTCAACAGCACGAGGCCAAGCACGACGAGCGCGTAAATGCCGATGTAGTTGAGCAAGGTGATGGTGAACTCTGCCGCCCAGAGCGGCGCCGTCGCCAAAAAGACGATCACGAGGATCGCTGAAAGATAGACGATCCAGCGGTTCATCCCTGGACCTCTTCATCTTCTTCATCGACCTGCGTCAGTGACAGCGATCGCCACAACAGAACCGGTATCAGTGCGCCAAAGACGATCACCTCCTTAAGCGAGCTGTTCCAGAACGAAGCGAAGCTTTCCAGAAGGCCAACGGCAAGAGCGCCGATCGCAGTTCCGGGATAGCTCATCATGCCGCCGATGATTGCGCCGACGAAAGCCTTCAGCCCGATGAGAAAACCGGAATCGTAGTACAGCGTTGTCACCGGGCTGATCAGAATCCCCGAAATGGCAGCGAGCAGCGAAGCAAGAAAAAAAGCGAGCGTGGCAGTGTTCGCCGGCCGAATACCGATGATGCGCGCGCCGGTGCGGTTGATGGAGGTCGCGCGCAACGCCTTGCCCAAGAAGGTGCGTTCAAAGAACAAAAACAGCAGCAGGCTAAAGACCGCCGCGCTCGCAACCATCAATAACGTCTGCGACGTCACGATCACGGTACCGAACCGGTACATTTCGCTGGTCAGCGGTTTGGTGCGGAACCCTTCAGCGCCAAAAAACAAAAGACCAAGACCTGAAAGGCCAAAGGTCAGAGCAACCGACACGATGAGCAGGAGCAGAACCGAGGCATCGGCGAGCGGTCGCAACGCAATTCGTTCGAGCAGCGGCCCGATCGGCACGACAAGCGCGATCGCAAGCGGAATTTGCACGGCTGCGGGCAAGCTTGTGCCCGCAGTCAGCCACGCGATCACCGCCGGAATGAGCGGCAGCACGCCATAGCCGAGGAGCCCGCGGCCGATGCGGTCATATTGTCCGCGACGGACGTGGTGGCCGGCATCGACCAGACAAGCAAGTAGCGCCAGCGTCGCGATCAAATAAACAGTGCCCGGCATGCGATTGAGCTGCATGGCGGCAAGCGTCAGCGCCGAGAATGCGACGATGTCGCCGAACGGAACAAAGACGACGCGCGTGACCGAGAAGATGAGAACGAGGCCAAGCCCGACGAGGACGTAGATCGATCCGGTGGCGATGCCGTCGATGCCGAGGATGACGGCGATGTCCGGTGTCATTCGTCGTGCCCCAAGCGCCTCGGTGTCGCAGTTGAGTTCCAACAAAGCCATTGCGGCGGAATTGTTTCAAGCTTAAAAAGTCTCCTACCTGCAATCACGGACGAAACACGGTGGTGACCGGCGTGCAGCCGGCGACCCTGGAGGTCCTTATGAACATTTTTCTGCGTCTCCTCGGCTCGGTCGCAATTGCCGCAGCCGTTGCCCTGCCCGCCAAGGCCGCGGACATCACGGTCGGCCTGATTACGTCGATGACCGGTCCGGGGGCCTCGATCGGCATCCCCTATTCCAAAGGCACCGCGGCCGGCGTCGCCTACAAGGACGAGGTCGACGGGACCAAGCTCAAGGTGATCCAGCTTGACGACGCGACGGACCCATCCGTCGCGACGCGCAACGCGCGCAAGCTGATCGAACAGGACAAGGTCGACGTGCTGATGGGTGCGGGCAGCACGCCAGCCTCAATCGCGATTACAGCCGTGTGTCACGAACTGAAAGTTCCGTGCATCACGTTATCTCCGGTGAACATGCCCGGCGAGCCCGGCTCCTGGATGATCTCGATTCCACAGCCGCCGACGCTGATGGTGTCGGTGGTGGTCGATTACATGAGGGCGGCCGGCGTCAAAACCGTCGGTTATATCGGTTACAGTGACGGCTGGGGCGATCTCGTCTACGGCGGCCTGGAAAAATCCGCCGATGGAATGAAAATCCTTACCAATGAGCGTTTCGCCCGGACCGACACCTCCGTCACCGCGCAGGCGCTGCGGATCATGGCAGCGGCGCCGGATGCGGTGCTGACCGGCGGATCGGGCACGCCAGGAGCGCTACCGTTCATTGCGCTGCGCGAACGCGGCTATACCAAGGAAATTTATGGCACGCCCGCAATCATCAACCCGGACTTTATCCGTGTGGGCGGCCCCGCCGTCGAGGGCGTGATCGCCTCAACCGGGCCGGTGGTGGTGGCGGACCAGCTTCCCGACAGCTATCCGACCAAGAAAGTCTCGCTCGAATACCAACAAGTATATCAGAAGACCAACAAGGAGCCGGCGCGCGGCGCCTTCGCTCCGTATGCGTTTGACGGCTGGCTCGTGCTTCTGGATTCGGCCAAGCGCGCATTGGCCGCCGGCGCGAAGCCGGGCACGCCGGAATTCCGCACTGCACTGCGCGACGCGCTGGTCAACGCCAAGGAAGTCGTCGGCACTCATGGCGTCTACAGCTTCCATCCCGGCGCAAGCTTTGGCGTCGACAAACGCGCGCTGGTGCTGGTGAAGCTCGTCGACGGCAAGTGGAAACTGGTGCAGTAGGACAGGGCGTCATTGCGGGGAGCGTCGCGACGAGCAATCCAGGTGGCTCGCGCAGAGCTGGATTGCTTCGCTTCGCTCGCAACGACGACGGCAGGCCCTCATAGTCCCTTCGGATTTGCCAAAAACTCTTCGATGATCTCGGGCGGGGCTTTGACGTAATCCGAGACACGGCTGACGCCGAGACCGGTCAATCGCTTCAGCTTTACGGCCAGCTCCGCCATTTTGACTACGATCGGAATGCCGTTGATGACCGGCGCCTCGTCGACCGCATGTGCCTTGATCGCCGCGAACAGCAGCATCGGAATGCCGCCGCCGGGGATCAGCGCGTCGCAGCCGGCGGCGACCAGCGGCCGTGCTTGTTCGGCAAACAAGCGCACCACCTCCGCGGCAATCGCTTCGGATTCGTAGGCCTTCAAGATCTGTCCCGGCTCGAAGGTCATCGCGTGCACGCCGGTGACGCGCTTTTCCAGTCCGTATTTGCCGATCTGGTGGTGAAACCAGGTGATGTAACGGGGATTGATGGTGACGATGCCGGTGCGTTGGCCGAGCTGGCAGGCGTAAAGCATCGAAGCCTCGCCGAGCGCCACAACCGGGATGTCGACAACTGAGCGCGCCTCATAAAGCCCGGCGTCCTGGAAGTGCCCGACGATGAAAGCGTCATAGCCCTCGCGTTCCGCCTTCACGGCATTGCAGATGACTTCCCGGGCGCAGCGGAATTCGACGATCGGATGCGCGTAATTGTCATGCGGGGTAATGCCTTTGATGTCGACCGTCGTGCCGGGATCGGCGATGGCAGCGAGATGGGCGCGCAAGCGATCCCAATAGAGCTTGCCATGCTCCTCATCGACGTAGCTCTGATACCAGATGCGGATCGGATCCATCGGGTTTCCTCGATGCTTTCGCTAAAGACTGATGCTGGCGATGCTGGCGCCGCCGCAGACATACAGCACCTGGCCGGTAATGAACGAATTTTGCGGATTGGCAAAAAACATCACGGCGCGGGCGACGTCATCGCTGCGCCCCAGACGGCCGACCGGAATCGATTTGGCGACGGCCGTCTCGCGGGCGTCGCCTGCCGGGATCACGGCGCGGAACATTTCGGTGTCGCCGATCGGTCCCGGCGCAATGACATTCACGGTGATGCCGAACGGCGCCAGCTCAAGCGCCCAGGTCCGCGCCATGCCGATCATGCCGGCTTTCGTTGCCGAATAGGCGGTGCGGGTTTGCAGCCCGAGCGCTGCACGCGACGACATCAGCACAATGCGGCCGAATTTGCGCTGCTGCATGCCAGTCAGCACCGCCTGCACGACAAGGATAGCCGCGCCGAGATGAAGCTGCGCCAGATCGTGCAAATCCTGCTGTTTCACGTCGGCGAGAAGATTTGGCCGAATGATGCCGGCGTTATGGACTACGGCGCTGACGGCAAATCGTTTGGCGACGTCTGCGGCGGCAGCTTCGGTGGCGCGCGCATCGATCAGATCAACCTCAACCGCGTGAAGCAACTGATGCGACCAGTCCGGCGGCCGGCGCGCGAGCGACACGACCTCGTAACCGGCATCAAGCATCTGCCGACAAATCGCAGCGCCAATGCCGGCACTACCGCCGGTGACAATGGCGACCGGGCGTTCGCTCATTCGAGTCTCACATGAAAAGCTGGATGCTGCGCAAGGCGGCGTCGCAATTGACCAGATCGACGCGCTTTAATTTGATCTTCAACTCGCCGCCGATCGTGACCAGCGTATGGGTCGCCCATGCAGCGTAGAGATCCTGCTCGTCGAGCCGGGTCTCGACGTAGTGCATCGGCGTCCAGGTGACGTATTCGTTGGCGGCTTCGTCGCGCTTGTCGATCTGCGGCACCTGCAACACATGATGGCAGCGGCTTTTCGGCTTTTGCGAGAATGTCCGGTTGCCCTTGAGACGCTCGACCCGGATGCGCAGCAGGAGCTTGTCCTCATACATCAGCGAGGTGGCAAGGCGCGGATCGGTCTGGCCCCACTCCAGCGGCATCCAGTAATAGCCGTCGTCGGCGAACAGATCGAGCCACTCCTCGAACCGGTGCTGGTCGATGAGACGTGCTTCGTGCACCACGAAGCCGATCAGGTCCTGGTCGGTCGGCGCGTTCATCGCGTTCGGACAGGCTACATCGTCATCGTCATGAATTTCGACCAGGCGCGGAACTGATTGCGCATCTGCCATTCCGACGTGCCGTTCATGACCGCGGTTTCCTGTTCGACTTCCGCGGGGTCATAGAGCCGCTGAATGTTAACCCACGGATTGGCGTCGACGTGCAGTCCCTCCTGGGCCCGCTCGTACATTTCGAGATCGTCATGGGCGACCACCGAGGTCGGTGCGTTGATCAGACGGCTATAAGTCATGGTCCGTTCCAGCAACTGGTCGGGCGCGTCGACCAGGCGGAAAGTCCAGGATTCAGCGAGTGTGCGGTTGGGCGCGAGCGGTTTGAACAGACGAATGGCCTGGATCGGACCCTTGACGGTGAAATTGGGGAAATACGACGTGTTGTGCCGGTTCTCGTCGAGGATCGCCTTGGCGCGCGGCTCGCCGTAAGCGGCGACCATCTTTTCGAAGTAACCGGGGACCGCCGAATAATCGGAATGGATCGAATGGTGTACACCGGTGTGGCCGTGACCGTTGCGCCAGACCCGAATGCCCATTTTCTCGAACATTTCGTAAGGTGACATGAACGGAGCAAAAATCTCGACCGCCGGCGGCTTTTTGTTGCTGCCTGGAAACATTTTCTTCCAGACCTCGACCGCGGTGCCCGCCGACGATTCATGGGCGACCATCGGATGGCAGGTGTCGGTCAGGTTTTCGACCAGCATTTTCCAGTTGCAATTGAACAGATGCCGCAGTGCGCCACCGGCAACTTCGAGTCGCCCGGCCGGTGAACGGTCCACCATGTTGTCAATGGACGACAGCGACTCGCCGAAATAATCCTCAAAGTCCTCGCCGGCATCGCTCATCTTGGCGAATACAAAGCCGCGATAATTCTTTACATGCCGGACTTTGGCGATGCCCTTGATGGCCTCGCTCTCTTCCAGCCCGGTGTGCTCGTAGCCTTTGCGCAGCGGAATCGCGAGCAATGAACCGTCGGTCTTGAATGACCACGCATGATAGGGACAGCGGAAGAACTTCCCGGCATTGCCGCACGTATCGATGGTGATGCGGGTGCCTTTGTGCGGACAGCGGTTATAGAGCACATGCACCACGCCATCGGTGTGCCGCACCATCATCACCGGCTGCTTGCCAATGGTGGTGCCATAATAATCGCCGGCATTGGGCACCTGGCTGTCGTGGCCAACATAGATCCAGGTGTTGGCGAACAGGTGCTCCATTTCGAGGTCGAAGACCTCCTGGTCGACGTAGACGTCGCGGTGCACTTCGGTCTCGTGCACCAGGCCGTGAACCGCTGCTGCGTTGGCGTTGTATTTGCTCATAGCGGTCTCCTCATCCAATTCTTTAAAGATCGAGAACGAGGCGCGGGGTCTTGGCTCTCGACACGCAAATCTGCATCACGTTGTTTTCGGCCCGTTCGCTCTCACTCAGGATGTGGTCACGGTGATCGGGGATGCCTTCCAGGACGGTCACCTGGCAGATCCCGCACTCGCCACGCTGACAATCGTACATCGGATCGATTGCTTCCTCTATCAGCACCTGGAGAATGCTTTTGTCGGGCGGAACGATGAAGGTCAGGCCGGAGCGCTTGAGCACGACCTCAATCGCGGTATCTTCGGCCATTGCGGCCTCCTTGCTGCGTAAGCCGCTCGATCGGCTCGGGCAGCTCTGATAGTTTAAGCCTAAAATAATGTCACGGAGGCCTTTGTGCTAATGCAATTCGCGGCTTTTTCGTCGCAACTCGCGGTCTTTCGGAGATGGGTAACCGATGTCTTTGGCTGAACTTCCAGAGCTATTCCGGCCGCTTGATCGCACTTTGCCGACAATGCTGATGCGTCAGGCGGAACGGTATGGTGACCGCCGCCTCGTAACCATCGGCGGCAAGACCCTGACTCACGCCGAGACCTGCGCCGCGGCCGCCGGTTATGCCGGCGCGCTTGCGCAAGCAGGCGTGAAAGCCGGCGACCGGATCGCCATCATGTGCGGCAACCGGGCGGAATTGCTGCTCACAGTCCTTGGCTGCGGCTGGTTGGGCGCGGTCGCTGTTCCGATTAATACCGCCTCGCGCGGCGCGCAGCTCGAGCACATCCTTAGCAATTGCGGTGCGCGCCTGATGGTCATCGAGCGCGGGTTGACGCCCGTGCTTGCGCCCCTGGCACGGGAGCGGATCGCACTTGAAGCGCTGTGGCTGGCCGGTGACGGCGAGGGGCCGGACTTGCCGCACCTGAGGTTCGACCCGTTTCCGCCCCCCGGCGAACGCCTTCCGCCACATCCCGTCGAGCCCAACGACATGTTGGCGATCCTCTACACATCCGGCACCACCGGCCTGTCGAAGGGCGTGTGCTGTCCGCACGCGCAATATTTCTGGTGGGCATTCTATACCGGTGGGCTTCTTGGCGTCGGCGAAACCGATGTGCTGATGACGACCCTGCCGATGTTCCACACCAACGCGCTGAACAGTTTCTATCAGGCGCTGCTGACCGGCGCGTCGCTCGTGGTCGAGCCGCGGTTTTCGGCGTCGGGCTTCATCCGTGGCGTGACCGAGCAGAACGCGACGGTGACTTTCGTGCTCGGCGCTATGGTGCCGATCCTCCTGGCCCAGGAGCCAACCAGCGCGGACCGCGCGCACCGCGTTCGGCTCGCGCTGTCGCCGGCCGTGCCCGCTCATTTTCATCAGCAGTTCACCGAGCGCTTCGGCATCGGCCTGATCGACGGTTATGGCTCCACGGAAACAAACTGCATCATGGGCACCTCGCTTACTGAGCAACGTCCCGGCACCATGGGACGCCTCTTGAACGGCTTTAGCGCGCGCGTCGTCGACGCCTACGACAATCAAGTTCCGGACGGCGAGGCTGGTGAACTGACGCTCCGCGCCGACGAGCCGTTTGCGTTCGCGACCGGATATTTCGGCATGCCGGAGAAGACCGTCGAGGCCTGGCGGAATTTGTGGTTTCACACCGGCGACCGCGTGGTGCGCGAGAGCGATGGCTACTACCGGTTCATGGACCGCATGAAGGATGCCATTCGGCGCCGCGGCGAGAACATTTCCTCATACGAAGTCGAGCAGGTGATCGTGAGCCATCCCGAGGTCGAAAACGCCGCCGTGTTTCCGGTGCGCTCGGAGCTTGCCGAGGATGAAGTCATGGCTGCGGTGGTGCTGCGCGCTGGCGCTAAACTCGACCACGCGGCACTGCTCGATTTCTGCCAGCCGCGCATGCCCTATTTCGCCGTGCCGCGTTTCCTCGAATTTGTCGATGCACTGCCGGTGACCGAAAACGGCAAGGTGACCAAGTACAAGCTGCGGGAGCGCGGCGTGACGGCCGCGACCTGGGACCGCGAAAAAGCCGGATACAAAGTCGTCCGCGCGGCGGTGTAGAGCAAGGGAGAAATGTTATAGTGTTCGCGGCACACGCAGGAAGGACAGCGCGCTGATGACCGTCGCGGCCGCCATCGAAACGCCCCAGAGCCTTATCGTCTGGCGCTATCTTTGGTGGGCGCTTGCCGGCGTCGCCGTTATGATCGCGGCAATCGCTGCGAACAATTTCTGGTTCCTCGATTTCATTCACGTGTTCACCGGTCTGCTCTGGACCGGGATCGATCTTTTCATGGGATTTGTGCTTGGCCCGATCCTGCGCCGCATGGATCTGTCGATCCGTCGCGAGGTTGTCCGGCGCCTAGTCCCGCGGACCCTGTTTCTGATGCCGGCGCTCGCCATCATTGCCGGAACGACCGGATGGTTCCTTGCCGTCAAGCTTGGTTACACGGCGCTGCCGTGGCCGGAATACGGTTGGGTCGTCGCTGCGCTGGCCTTGGTTACCCTGATGACGATCATGGGTCTCGGCTTTCTGGCGCCGGTCAACGTGTTCGTCTGCCTCGAATTGCAAAAGCTCAATCCTGACATGAAAAAGATCGGCTTCTGGATGCAGCGCTATTTCTATGCGGTTGCGCTGCAGGGCATGATGCAGATCGCCATCATCGTGGTCATGACGCGCTTTCGCACCGGTGTTTGATCGCAGATCGGCTTTGCCGTGATGATGCGAGCCTCATAGCCAGCCGAAAGAACGGACGATGCTCGATCTCATCATTCGTGGCGGCGATGTCGTGACGCCTCACGGCGTCGTGCAGGGCGACGTTGCCGTGGCCGGTGAAACGATCGCCGCGATCGCAGCCGCCGGCGCACTTTCGGCAGAGCCCGCCACGCGTGTGATCGATGCGGCCGGACACATCGTCATGCCGGGCGGCATCGACCCCCACGTGCATCTGCATCACGAGTGGACCAAACCCGACGGTACGCCGCTCGTCACCGCCGGGCCGGAACAGGTCGGCCCCGCGGCACTTTACGGCGGTACCACCACCGTTATCGATTTCGCCTATTGGCGCGGCGGCGTCTCGGCCGTGCAGGCGATCGAAACGCGCGACAGGGACTTTGTCGGAAAAAGTCCGTGCGATTGGGCTTACCACATCATGCTGCATTCCGAGCCGCCGCCGGAATTTTCCGGCCAACTCGCAGAAGCTATTCAGGCCGGCTATGCGACGCTGAAAATATTCACCACCAATATCCTGCCGTCGCGCTCCGGCCGCATGATCGATTTCGGCGATATCTGGGAAGCATTTGGGGTCCTGGCGAAGGAGGGCGGGCTTGGCGTTATCCACGCCGAGGACAACGACATTGTCATGCACATGTACGCCAAGCTGATCCGCGAGGGCCGCGTCGGCTTCGAACATCTCGCCGAGGTCCACAATCAGCTTTCGGAGGATTTGAGCTTCCGCCGCATTCTGCGTCTGGCCGAAAGCGTGCCAGGCACCGCGCTTTACATGATGCACGTATCGGCCGGTACCGGCGTCGCCGCGATCGCCGAGGCGCGCGGCAAGGGTTTGCCGGTTTACGGCGAGACGCTGCACCAATATCTGCTCTATTCGGCGGAAGACTACAAACGCCCCAACGGCCAGATCTATCACACCTACCCGTCGCTAAAATCGGCGGAGGATCAGAATGCGTTGTGGCACGGCACGGCCAATGACTTTATTCACTGTGTCGCCACCGATGAGCTGTGCTGTACGCTCAAGGACAAGCTGGTCGGCGATCGCATCGACAACACCACCGGTGGCAATTCCGGTGTCGAGCCGCGGTTGGGCGTCATGTACACCGAAATGGTTACGCGGCGCGGTTACTCGCTTTCGCAGTACGTCGATCTGGTCTCGACCAATGCCGCCAAGATCATGGGGCTCTATCCGCGGAAAGGTGTGCTTGCTCCCGGCAGCGATGCCGACATCGCCATCCTCGATCCGACCCGACGCGGCAAGGTCCGCGCCGCCGATCTGCACGAGACCGATTACACGCCGTGGGAGGGCCACGACATCTTTGCCTGGCCGGTGATGACCATCCTGCGCGGCAAGGTGATGGTGGAGCAAGGCAAGTATTTCGGAACTTGCCGGGACGGCCGTTACCTCAAACGCAAAATTTCTTCGCAGACATTAAAAGGAGTTCCGCTGTGACCGGTGTGCCGGTGGAACTTGCGTGTGAACTGCTCATGGAGAGCCTTGCCGCTTGGCGCGTTACCCGCAGCGTTGAGCGGACCAGCGACGGCGCCATCGTGATCGGTGGCGACACCAGGATCAGGATCGAACCGGCGCCGCGGGATTCGATGTTCCGCTGGATGGTTTCGATCGGCGGCCGCAAGCGCCTGGCGCTTTCGCTGTTGGCTGTGCTCCGTCAGGTCCGCGAGGCGCTCGACCCTGACTACGCTGCCAACAAGGTCCGCATAGCTCTGGCGCCCCGGGTGCCGCAATGATCGGGGCGGACGTCATTCCGGTTTCGGTTCTCACCGGCTTTCTCGGCAGCGGCAAGACCACGATGCTCGGTCATCTGCTGCGGCAGCCGGAGTTCTCGCGGACCGCGGTCATCATCAACGAATTCGGCCAAATCGGGCTCGACCACGAGCTGGTCGAAACCAGCGAAGACAGCATCGTCGCTCTGACCACCGGATGCCTGTGCTGCACAATCCGCACCGATTTGTCGCAAACGCTTCAAGACCTGCTGCGCCGGCGCGACGGGGGCTCGTGCTCCCGGTTCGATCGGATCGTGATCGAAACCAGCGGGCTTGCCCATCCGGCGCCGATCCTCCACGCGCTGATGACGGACCCAATTTTTGCGGCTCGCCTCGCGCTTGGCAGCGTGGTGACGACGGTCGATGCGGTGAACGGCTGCGCCACCCTCGAACGCGAACCGGTGTCACGAAAGCAAGTTGCGGTCGCCGACCGTATCGTTGTGAGCAAGCTTGATCTGGCAGAGCGCGTGGCGGAGTCGGCCTTGCTTCGGCAACTCGACGCGCTGAATCCCGCCGCGCCGACCCTGCGCGCCGCGCATGGCTGCATTGAATCCACGAGTTTGTTCGATGCCGCGTTTTACGATCGCAGGGCAGGGGATGGATGGTTGGCCGAAGCGCGGGCAAGTTCACCACGACCACGATACCGAGATCACGTCCTTCGCCGTCATTCGCACGGCGCCGATTGAGGCTATAGCACTGACGCTCTTTCTGGAGGCGCTCGCCGAGCACTGCGGCACCGACCTGCTGCGTCTCAAGGGCATCGTGAACATTGCCGAGAGTCCGCACCGGCCAGCAATTATCCACGGCGTGCAGCACGTTTTTCACCCCCCGGCTTGGCTCGATCGCTGGCCGTCGGCCGACCGCCGCATGGTTTTCATTACCCGGAGAATTCCGCAGCGCTGGGTTGAGGTGTTGCTGGACGCGATTGCGGCGGAAGTCGCTGACGTCGCCGCGCGGTCTTAATGCCCCGCCGGAGGGACGGGCCGCGAAGCCCGTCCCCCACTTGGCGTTCCGCCAACGGGGGCGACTTGGTGCCAGCGGACGCCCCCCGACCAGTGAAGGCGCAGGCAATCATTGGCAACTGCCATAAATAACAGTGGCGTGGATCCGTCGCCCCTGCTTTGGCCATCGCCGGGAGCGTGCTGCACAAGGGGCTCCGGCAAAGCCGGACTGGCCCGTGCTACCCGATCGTCCTTGATCTCGTTGCAGAACCGGCCGTCGAGACCGCGCGCCAGCATCCATTCAATGCGATCGCCTTGTTCGGAGAGAGACCGTTGCTATAGTCCGAGGCGCGCCCGGGCAGCGCGTTGATTAAGGGAAGTACTATGAAGCGATATTTGCTTTGTGCGGCCGGTGCCGCGCTCTTTCTTGCTGCGCCAGCCCGTGCCGAGGATCTGCCGCCGCTTCGCACCGGGATCGACGCCACATTCGCACCGCATGCCTTTCCAAATCTCTCCGGTGGCGGCTATCAGGGCTTTAACATCGACCTCGCTGACGCGCTCGCCAAGCTGCTCAAACGCAAGATCGTTATTGATTACACGCAATTTTCCGTATTGGTCCCAGCAATGCAGGCCGGAACCTATGACTTTCTGATCGCGCCAACGACGGTGACCAAAGAGCGCGCCGAGAACATGCTGTTCACCGAAGGCTATCTCAACACCGACTTTCAATTCATGATCAAGAAAGGCGCGCCGAAGATCGAAAAGCTCGAAGACCTCAAGGACAAGATCGTTTCCGTGAATAAGGGGTCGGCCTACGATGCATGGGCGCGCAAACTTGAGGACAAGATCGGCTGGAAGGTCGAGTCATTCGGCACCCAGACCGACGCGGTGCAGGCGGTGTTGGCCGGCCGCGCCGACGCCAATGTTGCCGGGAATACGGCAGTGGCGTGGGCGGCCAAGGTCAACCCGCAACTTGAACTGTCGTATGTGTATTCGACCGGTCTCGTGTTTGCTGCGCCGTTGCGCAAGGATTCCGTCGAATTGCGCAAGGCGCTCGACATCGGCATTGAATGCCTGAAGATCAATGGCACGATGGCCAAGCTGCACGAAAAATGGCTTGGCTCGACGCCGGCGCCCGGCTCTGCGGCCGCCACCGTGTTTCCCGGTTATGGCGTTCCCGGCATGCCGGGTTATGACCCAAGCCCGCACACACCGTCGTGCGGCTGAGCGGGCTCACCTAATGTTTGGTTGCGGCCGCGGCGCGAGCACTGGTCGCTGATGAACGACGCGCGACCGCCGATTCTGGAAATCCGCGGCCTGCGCAAAACATTCGGCGAAGTCGAGGTGCTTCGGGGCATCGATCTCGCGGTGCAAGCGCAGGAGCTGGTTTTTGTAATCGGACCATCCGGGTCGGGCAAAAGTACGCTGCTGCGCTGCTGCAATCGTTTGGAAGAGCCTTCTGCCGGTTCGATCCGCATCGATGGCGCCGACATCATGGCGCCGACGACGAATGTCAACGCGATGCGGCGGCAGATCGGCATGGTGTTCCAGTCGTTCAATCTCTATCCGCACATGACCGCGCTCCGCAACGTCACGCTTGCGCTGGTGAAAGTGTTGGGAAAATCGCGCGCCGAAGCGGATCGCATCGGCCTGGCGGCTCTCGAACGCGTGGGCCTCGCCGACAAAAACCGTTCCTATCCCGGCGAGCTTTCAGGCGGTCAGCAGCAGCGGGTCGCGATTGCGCGTGCACTCGCGCTTGAACCGAAGATCATGCTGTTTGACGAACCCACGTCCGCGCTCGATCCGGAGCTGGTCGGCAGCGTGCTCAACGTCATGCGTGAGCTGAAACGAGGCGGGATGACCATGCTGGTCGTCAGTCACGAAATGCGCTTCGCCCGCGACGCCGCTGATCGGGTAATCTTTATGGACCACGGGGTGATCGTGGAGGAGGGGCCGCCACAGCGGATATTTTCAACCCCGAGTGAAACGCGCACCCGTGCTTTCATCGCGGAACTCACACGCTGACACGGGGTAGGGCGGGCAGGGGACTTGGATGGGGGCTTGGTCGCGCTTCGTCGATACGTTTTTCAAGTGGGACGTGATTGAGCGTTATTTCCCGGCCATCGCCAAGGGCATGGTGGTGACGATGGAAGTCGCCGTGGCGGTCGTGATCACCGGGATTTTGCTTGGGCTCGCGATCGCGGTGCTGCGATCGTTTCGCGTCCGCGTGGTCAATGTCCTGATCGTCACCTTTGTCGATGTGTTCCGGGCGCTGCCGCCGCTCGTTCTTGTTCTTCTGGTCTTTTTCGGCCTGCCCAATCTCGGCGTCAATCTGCCATCCTTTTTGGTGCTGTGGCTTGTGCTGGCGCTGGTGCTCGCGGCATTCGCTGAAGAAATCTTTTGGGCGGGTATTCTCTCGATCCCGAAAGGCCAGTGGGACGCGGCGCGTTCCACCGGCTTAAGTTCTCTCGGAACGCTTACCTACGTCATCTTACCCCAGGCGATCCGCCTGACGGTGCCGCCGCTCACCAACCGCACCATCGCCATTACCAAGAATACCGCGCTCGGCACCGTGATCGGCGTCGCCGAAATCCTCAATCAGGCCACCACCGCGCAAGCGTTCTCCGGCAACGCGACGCCGCTGATGATGGGCGCGATTGCCTATCTGATTTTATTTGTCCCGGTGGTCGCGCTCGGCCGCTTCCTTGAGACCCGCTTCGCCTGGCGGAGAATCTGATGGAAGCGATCATCCGGCAATTCTTCAATCTCGGGATCATGGCGGAGGCGTTTCCGTTGATCCTTGCGGGCCTTAAGCAGACAATCATCATCTGTTTAATCGTCATTCCGCTCGGCCTGATCGGAGGCCTTGCGGTGGCGCTGATGGCGCTGTCGCTGTGGCGGACAGTGCGCTGGGCGGTGATCGCATGGATCGATTTTTTCCGTTCGATTCCGCCGCTGGTGCTGCTGATCTTTGTCTATGCCGGGCTGCCGTTCGCGGGGCTTCGGCTCTCGCCGATGGCGGCTGTGGCCGTCGCGTTTTTGCTCAACACGTCGAGCTATTACGGCGAAGTCTATCGCGCCGGCATCGAAAGCGTCGGGCTCGGCCAATGGGATGCTGCGCGCTCGACCGGGCTGCGCGGCTATCAAGCGCTTGCCTATGTGGTCTTACCGCAAGCGGTGCGAAACGTGCTGCCGGATCTGGTGTCGAATACGGTGGAAGTAGTGAAGCTCACCTCGATTGCGAGCGTCGTGGCGCTGCCGGAGTTACTGTATTCCGCCGACATGGCGCGTTCGGTGACCTTCAATTCATCGCCGATCGTGCTGGCTGCGGCAATCTACCTTGCCCTATTGTGGCCGGTGGTGCGGCTGATCAGCCGGCTGGAACGGCGGATCGCCACGTAAATTCTGGAGACTATCGTGAGCCGGATGCTTCGGATTGGCGGCGCTCAGATGGGCCCGATCCACAAGGCGGACAGCCGCCAGGCAGCGGTTCGGCGGATGCTCGATCTGCTCGATCAGGCCAAGGCGCAAGGCTGCGACCTCGTTGTCTATCCAGAGCTCACGCTGACGACATTCTTTCCACGCTGGTACATGACCGATCAGGCCGAGGTCGACGCCTGGTTCGAGCGCGACATGCCCAATGCCGCGACCCGTCCGCTGTTCGAAAAGGCAGCCGCGTACCGCATCGGGTTGTCGTTCGGCTACGCCGAGCTGACGGCGGACGGTCATCACTTCAACACCTCGATCCTGGTCGACCGCGACGGCAACATCGTCGGCAAATACCGCAAGGTCCATTTGCCCGGCCATTCCGAGTTCGACCCGCAGCGCGCGTTCCAGCATCTGGAGAAACGCTATTTCGAGCCGGGCGATCTCGGTTTCCCGGTCTGGCGCACCATGGGCGGCATTCTCGGCATGTGCATTTGCAACGACCGGCGCTGGCCCGAAACCTACCGCGTGATGGGCCTGCAGGGCGTCGAGCTGATCGTGCTCGGCTACAACACGCCTTCGGTCAACTCGCAGAACTCCGGCGAGGGTCCGCAGAAGCGGCTGTTCCACAACCGCCTCACGCTGCAGGCCGGCGCCTATCAAAACTCGACTTGGGTTGTCGCCGTTGCTAAAGGCGGCGCCGAAGATGGCTTCCCCATGATTGCCGGCAGCATGATCGTCAATCCGGACGGCGAAATCGTCGTCGAGGCCAAGACGGAGGATGATGAATTGATTGTCGCGGATTGCGATCTCGATGCGACCATTTTTGGCAAGGAGACGATCTTCAACTTCCAACGCCACCGCCGCATCGAGCACTATGGCCGCATCACCAGCCAGACTGGCGCTATCTTGCCGCCGGAGCTCTAACATGGCCGCTCCGTTCGAAGCCGATCTCGCGACGCTGCCGGTGCAGGATCGCTACAAGCTCCTGTGCGGGCTCGTAGTGCCGCGGCCCATTGCGCTGGTCACGACTATCGGTCCCGACGGCGTTGTCAACGCGGCGCCGTTTTCGTTCTTCAATGTGTTCTCGGAAGACCCGGCGCTGGTTGTTCTCGGTTTGCAGGCGCGCCCCGACGGTTCGCTCAAAGACACCGCCGCACACATCCGCGACACCGGCGTCTTTGTCGTGAATCTGGTTGACGAGGCGCTGGCGGAGCGCATGAACATTTGCGCGGTGGATTTTCCGGTCGACACCAGCGAGCTTGATGCCGCGAGCCTCACCACCTTGCCTGGTCATTCGATTCCGGTGCCGCGCATCGCCGAGGCAGTGGCATCACTGGAGTGCCGCCACTATCAGACGCTCGAGGTGAAGAATGGCCGCCGGCTGTGCATCGGCGAAGTCGTTTATGTGCACGCACGTGCCGGCATCGTCGATCCCGCCCGCATGTATGTGAACCTCGATGCCTACAAACCGGTGGCGCGGCTGTTCGCCAATCTCTATGCGCCGCTCGGCAAGCCGTTCACGATGGTGCGGCAAACCTACGCCGAATGGCTTGCTTCGGGCGGCGCCAAGCGGGGCTGAACTGTTGCTGATCAGTGCGTGTTGAAGATCGCCTGATAAGCGGCAACTGCTTTCCTGATCGCAGCGAGTTCGTCGGCGGTCGGGTTGGTGGGGTCTTTTGCCGGCGGCAAGCTGCCAAGCTTGAGGAGGCACGCCATCAGCAACATGCGCGCTTTGGTCGAGGTGAGATTTGAGCCGGCGATGAAGTACTCGTGCGGATCGGCAAAGCCTTCGGGACTGCCGCGGCCGACCCGCGCGACCGGCAGCCCGCTGTAGACCGCTTTTTGCAGCACGTCCTGCCTGACCGATGAGGTCATCACGCCGTAGGGCGTCAGGCCCTCGGCGACGAAGCCCGCGAGCCTGTTGGTGGCGAGCTTGCGTGCGACCAACGCCTCCAGATCGGCCGTCACCGACGGATCGTTGAAATATTCCTCCGCGAAATAGCCGCCATCCTTGACGATCGCCACCGACGGGATCGCGCCTTCAAACAAGTCCCCGTTGGCGTCCCTGATCTTCGTTTCAACGAGATCGATGCGGCCTCCGGCGGAGCGTGCGACGAGCACGGTCGATGGAATCTTGCTGAGATTCACGTCCGACAGATAGGTGTGCTTCAGGGCCGGCACGTAATGCAGCACGGCTGCGCCGTGATAGCCCATGCCGCCCAGAATGCCGCCATGGCCGCCGGTTGCAACATAGCCGCCGGGCCGCGCGTCGACTTTCATGACCTCGCGCGCGGCGAAGATTTGTTGTTCCTGCAGCACGATGACGCCGGCGCGATTGCGGCCCTGCTCGTCGGCCCAGACTCGCGAGGCGATGTATTCGACCGAGTCGGTCAGATTCTTTGGCCCGTCATTGCTGATCTCGCCATGCGGCCGTTGTGCGGAGTTGCCGCAGATTGGCGCGGTCGTATCGAGCAACAGATTGAGCCAATAGGCCGTCTCTTCAACCTGCGGGCTGCCCTGGGTAAATATGGCTCCGTCGTACTTGCCGGTGGCGAGAATCCGCCGCGCGGCATTCGTCAGCCGCGCCAGGCTCGGCCGCGGCGGCGACTCGCCGAGATGAAACGGTTTGTAGGCGAAGAAGTCCTTGCTGCGGGTCTCGGGCGGGATATCGCCTTCGCCGACATCGGTGCGGAGCGCTGCTGGCAGGCCCTTGGTATACCCGCCGGTCGGCATCATGCGGTAGAAATCGACGTCGGCGAAAGAAGAGATCAGATTGCCGACGCCCGCCGCACCGACCGACAAACGGTCGATCTCCTCGAAGCTGCGGGATCCATCAGGATAGAAGCCCTGGCGCGCCTGCTCGGCCGGCGCGCCTGGTACGGCGCATTCTTCCTCCCACGCCTGACCGTTTACCTGCCGTGCCATGTAAGGCAGCGGATAGACGCCATCCTCTGGACGGATCTCGATCTCGAACACCGCTTTATCCTGCGGGCTTGAACGCTCCTTGCGAAATGTCCCGTTGGCGTCGAGATAGCCGTCCGGCGGACCGTAAAGTTCGGCGGCGTCGGCTTCGAGTGGATGGGCTGAGAAGCATTCCACATACACCGTGGCCGGTGCCGCGAGGCATTGGGCGCGCAGGGTGTCGAAACGCTGGTCGCTGCCGTCGGGATTCTGCCGCGGCGGCAGTCCGTATTTCTTGCGCGCCTTGTTGGACGTGACGAGCGGTGGCGAGTTTTGGATGGTCGCTGTTGGGCCGGCGAGGTGGGCGATCTTGACCTTAGGCTTGGCTGACACGCGGTTTCCCTTTCCACTGGCTTAAAGACGCTGAAACCGCCGGCGCATCGAGCCGGCGGTCTCTGCTTCGGTTCGAAATTATTCCGCCGCTTGGCGCATCGCGGCTGCCTTGTCGAGAAATCCGACCAATTCGCCGGTGGTCATCACGTCGGCGAACCGCACCACCATGTTGTCGAGCGTGGCGTTGTGCTCGGCATCAGTCCGCGCGGCGTTGCCATCGGCGACGAAGATCACCTTGTAGTTCATTTGCATCGCGTCGCGTGCGGTCGATTCACAGCAAACATTGGTCGCGGTGCCGGTGATGATCAGCGTGTCGATGCCGCGCGCCTGCAGGATTTCGTGCAATTGCGAGGAGCCGGGCACAAACGCGCCGAACCGCGTCTTGTCGACGATAAGGTCGTCTGGTTTCACGTCGAGGCCCGGCCATAATGCGAAGCCGTGGCAATCCGGGCCAAACGTGTCGATCATGGCTTGGCGGCGTTCTGGGGACGCAAAATCCGCGAAATAGCTCGACCAGGTCGTTTGCGCCTGTTCGTCGATCAGGAAGCGGATGAAAACGTTGATACCGCCGGCGGCGCGCACCGCCTTGGAGATGTCATTGACGTTGGGCACGATGTCGCGTGCAACCGGAAGCTCAACCGTGGCTCCCGGCTCCATAAATCCGTTCTGCAAGTCGACGATGATGTGGGCGGTTCGCGCCGGGTCGAGCTTGTCGAAGATGTGGAACGAGTTGCGCAGTCCCTTGATGCGGTCGAGGACTTCGGGAGACATTTCGATCTTGTGCATGATCCACCTCCATCGGTAGAGCGTGGGCGACGCGCCCTTTGTTGCGCCGGTCAAGCACCGGCTGTGCCCCGCTTCGGGGCCGAGCCTAACAGGCCTGAACAAATTTTGTCATTCCGCTGCGATGTAGCTGCCGAGCTCCTTCGAATGGCCTAAAGCTTCGGGCAAGACTTCTCCCGTGATCGTGCCCCTTTCGATTAAAAGGACGCGCTCCGAGAGACGGCGAATGAAATCGAGACTCTGCTCGACGACGATGATCGCGAGCCCGTTATAACGGTGCAGTCCGATCAGGATCTCGAGAATTTCTTCTACGATCGACGGCTGAATTCCCTCGGTCGGTTCGTCGAGCAGCAGGAGCTTCGGACTGCCGCACAGGCACCGCGCCAGAGCCAGGATCTGCTGCTCGCCGCCCGATAGCGCGCTGCCGACGCGATCGATGATCGGATCGAGCCGCGGGAAGCGCGCCAGCACGTCCTTGATGATGTTTTCCTCAGAGTCGATGCCATTCTCGACAAAGCCCATCCGCAAATTCTCGTAGACCGACAAGCTCGGGAAAATCTGCCGGCCTTGCGGCACGTAGCCGAGGCCCGCGCGCGCCCGGCGAAACGATGGGCTGTGGCCGATGTCCGCGCCGCCAAACCGGATTTTGCCGCTGGTAACCGGAACCTGGCCGATCAGAGTCTTCAACAGCGTGGTCTTGCCCATGCCGTTATGACCGAGCACGCCGATCACCTCGTGCTCGCCGACCGTAAAGTTAATCCCGGACAGAACCGGAATACGGCCGTAGCCGGCGTGGAGATCGTGGACCTCAAGCATCAGGCGGCGACCTGCTTGCCGAGATAGACATCGCGGACGGCCTGGTTGCCAAAGACCTGCGCCACGTCGCCCTCCATCAGGATACTGCCGCGGTCGAACACCGTGATGCGCCGGGCGATGGTGCGGATGAACGACATGTCGTGCTCGACCACGATCATCGGATGCTCCCGGTTGATCTCGCGGATGAGCTCGGCAGTCCGCCCGCGTTCTTCCTCGGTCATTCCGGCGGCCGGCTCGTCCAGCAGAATGAGTCCGGGATCGCCACACAGAACGACGCCAAGCTCGACCCACTGGCGTTGGCCGTGCGCGAGCTGGCCGACCGGCTTGTCAACGAAGCGGCCGAGCGAGAGCCGCTCAATCTTCGCGTCTACCGCGTGGGTTATGGCTTTGCCTTTTTGATGTCTGGCCGCGGCGATCCAGAGGTTTTCGCGCACCGAAAGGCCGTTGAATACGCTCGGCACCTGCGTCTTGATGCCGATGCCAAGCCGCGCAATCTCGTGGGCCTGCAAACCGGTGATGTCCATGCCGCGAAACAGCACCGATCCACGGGTCGGTTTGATCTCGCCGGTCAGGAGCTTGAAGAAGGTGCTTTTACCGGCACCGTTCGGTCCGATCAGGCAACGCAACTCACCTTCGGCCAGTGCGAAGTCGATATTGCGAACCGCCTGGACACCGCCGAAGTGTTTGCTCAGGCTGCGGTTTCGATCAGCGGCGGCGTCATGCCCGGCGTCCTTGCGGCAGGTTGGGTTGCTGTGCGGGAGGATGGCGGAGCGCCAACAACCACGGCACAAGTCGTTCGGTAGTCACCGGCGCGACGCCCTTCGGGACCAGTAATACGAAGACCAGCAGAATGGCGCCGAGCACCACGTTCGCATTGACCAGCTGTTGGGTACCGATTTCCACCGTCGCCCATGAGATCGCCAGCGCGCCAAACACCAGGCCGAGCAGCGTGCCGGCTCCGCCGACCATGAGCCAGATGATGATCTGGGCGGATTGCACGACGCTGAACACGGTCGGGCTGACATAATTGCCCCATGACACGAACAGGCATCCGGCGAGGCCCGCAAGTCCGCCGCCGATCGAAAAAGCGACGAGCTTATGCAATCGCGCGTCGTAGCCCAGAAACTCAACGCGGCGTTCGTTCTCGCGCACGGCGACGAGGACGCGTCCAAACCGTGTCGCCAACAGCGCATGCAAGCCGAAATACACCAACAGCAGCAGGACCATCGACAACACGAACATATCCTGCGGCTCGAGCGTGCTGTCCGGCAGGAATGGGATGTTGATGGACGGTACGTTCGGCATGCCGTTAAAGCCGCCGAGGAGCGCGTCGCCGATGTGATATTTCGGTCCCGCGGTGGAATTGACGACGTTGTAAAAGATGAGTGTCACAGTCAGCGTGATCACACCGACATAAACGTCGCTGATGCGCGCATAGAACATGAAATAGCCGAGTGCTGCCGCCAGTGCTGCCGGCAACGCAATCGCAATCAAAGCCGGGCCGGTGCTTTCTCCGATATTAATGACGGCGACCGCGTAGGCGTATGCGCCGAGGCCGAAGAAAGCCGAGTGACCGAAGCAGAGAATGCCGCCGTAGCCCCAGATGAACGCGAGACTAAGCGCGAGGATGCCGAAGATCGCATAAAGGGTGATCTGCAGCAGCGTATAGGTGTCGAGCCAAAGCGGCAGCCCAATAACAAGCGCGATGCCGGCGACGCCGACGGCAACGAGACGCCAATTTGCCCGCAAAGCGCCGATCATAGGCTGCCTCGGAAGTAGCGGCCGGTAATTCCCTGCGGCAAGGCGCGAATAAGCACGATCGCGGCGAGCAGCAGCGCAACTTCGCCGTAGACCGGATTGGAGAGGAACGTGGCCACCTGGTTGATGGTGCCGAACAGGATTGAGGCCGAAGCGGTGCCGACGAGGGGCGCCGCGCCGCCGCCGATGACGGTAATGAAGGCGCGGCCGATATAGGAGCCGCCGATGGTCGGAAACACGCCGGAGACCGGCGCAAGCACGCCGCCGGCGAAGCCGGCAAGCGCTGCGCCGAAGGTGAATGTCACGGCGTAGATGCGGGAGGTGTCGGTGCCGAGCGCGGCCGCCATATCCGCGTTCTGCATGGTGCCGCGCGCGAGCAGCCCGAGCCGGCTCGAGCGCAGAATGATGTAAACGCCGCCCATGGTCGCAACCGATAACGCGATGACAAACAGGCTGTAGCCGCTGGTTTGATAAGCGCCGATGGTGAGGCCCGGCAGCGGTGTCGGCACGCCTTCGGTGATGTCGCCGAAGATCATTGTCAGGATGCCGACGACAAACAGGCTCAAGCCCCAATTCGCCAGCATCGTCTCGACCATGCGGCCATAGAGCTGCCGCACGATCAGGCGTTCGATGATGGCGCCGATGATGCCGACCGCGATCGGCGGAACGATCAGGATCGCGAGCCAGATGTTGACGCCGTGATGGACCGCGACCGAGGCGCTGTAGCTGCCCATCACCATGAACTCGCCATGCGCCAGATTGATGATTCGCATCATCCCGAACACGATGGCGAGCCCCAGGCTGATCAAAGCCAGCGTTGCGATCGCATAGATGAAATCAATCGCAACGATGATCGCTAGGTCCACTGCGGGCCCTCCTGAAGGGACAGTCGGTGCGTTCGTGCCGGCCCGCGTGATCGACGATGCGATCGCGCGTTGCCGGCGCGTCTTGCAGTGACCGGCGCTGCGCGCACGTGCTTTCCGGTCAGTTCACCTTGATGATGTACTGCTTGGCCTCGCGCGGATTCTTCTTCAGATCGCACACCGCCGCGGTATCGGCGGGTTTGCGCTGCGGGAAGGTTTCGATCAGGTTCATGACCTTGTCCTTGAACACGGACAGGTGCACGTCGAAGATGCAGTGATGGGTCGGCGGATCGATCGTCACTTTGCCGCTCGGCCCGTCGATGCTGATCTCGGTTTCGAGCGCTTCGATGACCTTTTGCCGGTCGAGCGTGCCGGCCTTCTTCACGCCGGCGGCCCACAGATGCATGCCTTGATAGCTCGACATGGTCAGGTCGGAGATCGGCGGATAGTCGACGCCGTATTTGCCGCGGAAGCGCTTGAGAAAATCCTTGTTGACCGGATTGTCGAGCGCCTCGATGTAGTTGTACGCAACGACGATGCCGTTGCTCTCATCCGGGGTGAGGACCATCTGATCGTTGGCGCCGCCGAAGGTCGTTGACGCGATTGGGATTTTTCCGGACAGGCCGGCGGCGTGGTATTGCCGGTAAAAGGAAATCGGGCCGCCGCCGACCAGAACGGTCATGATCCAATCCGGCTTGGCCGCCTGGATCTTTGAAAGCGTGCTGCCGAAATTTGTCGCGTCGAGCGGGAAGAATTCCGTTCCGAGCACCTCGCCGCCGCCGTCCTTGACGTACTTCTTCACCCAGTCGGAGGTAATTTGGCCGTAATTGTAATCCGCGACGAGCGTATAGACCTTCTTGCCCCAGTTCTTCATTCCATAATTGACGAGAACTTCGGTGTTGTGCGCGGGCGTGAGGCCGTCGATGAAAATGTTGCGGTCGCAGACACCGCCCTCGTACGGCATGTCATAGAAATAGAGCGTCTTGTATTTGTCGAGCACGGGCCGGATCACTTCGCGCGAGGCCGAGGTGATGCCGCCGTGCACGACTGCAACCTTGTCCTTCAATGCGGCTTCCTGCGCGTATTGCGCGTAAAGCTGCATGTTGGTCTGAGTGTCGAAACTCACGACCTTGATTTGGCGGCCAAGCAGCCCGCCGGAGCTGTTGATTTCATCGACGGCGAAAGTGAGCACGTCGTACATCGGTTTGCCGGCGGCTTCGAGACCGCCGGAAAGATCGTACATGCTGGCAATTACAATCGGCTCATCCGCTGCGGCGGCGCCGCGGATGACAGCCGGCGCGAACACCGTCGCTGCCGCTGTCGTCTTCAGGAATGATCTACGCGTCGTGTTCATGGCTGTTGTCCCCGTGCCGTGGTGCGAGGCAAAGTGAGCAAAAACCATGCCATTATCGGGGTTTCGGCGCAGGGCGGTCTCACCGCTAATACTGCGCAGCTTTCATGCGATGCCTGACGTTGGCATTCAGCTCCGTCATCGAACGGCGACCTTTAGGTGCGATCGTGCATCGGCGATATGCGCGACGCATCTATTTTGTGCGTCGGCGCTGTTTTGCCAAATCGCGCGGTTTGCGTGGCACCGTTATTGCTATGGTATCTGCTGCATTCGCGCGCAGTGAGTTCTGCTTCAATCGGAAGCGGAGCCTGCGCTTCTGATAAAAGGGGAGGCGATCTGATGTTCAAACTGCCGTCGACGGATCAGGTACGTCAGCTTGGCGAAGGACTTGGCTTCGATGTGACCGCCGATTACGCCAATTCGTTCATCAATTACATCCGGCCGTTCGCAGACGGATTTCGCCTGCTGGCGTCGCTACCTGACGATGTGCCAGCGATCAAACACCCGCGCGGCGCTTATTACCGGCCGGAAGGCGACGAGAACAAATACGGCGCCTGGATCGTGAAGACTCACATCAAGGGCGCGCCAAGCGGCCGGCTCGCGGGCAAAAAGGTGGCAATCAAGGACACCTACGCGATCGCAGGCGTTCCCCTGACTAACGGATCATCTGTGCTGGAAGGTTTCGTACCTGAATTCGATGCGACCGTCGTCACCCGCCTCCTCGATGCCGGCGCGGAAATCGTCGGCAAATCGGTTTGCGAATATTTTTCTTTCTCGGGCGGCGCCGCAACCAGCACCTCCGGGCCGGTTCACAATCCGCGCGCCTGGGGTGATACCCCCGGGGGCTCTTCGACCGGTTCAGGTGCACTGGTTGCTGCGGGTGAAGTCGACATGGCGACCGGTGGCGACCAGGCCGGTTCGATCCGGATTCCTGCCTCGCTCTCGGGCGTGGTCGGCATCAAGCCGACCTGGGGTCTTGTTCCCTACACCGGCATCATGGGCATGGATCCAACGATCGATCACGCCGGGCCATTGACCGCGACCGCCGCGGAGAACGCATTGTTCCTTGAGGTGATGGCCGGCGAAGATGGGTATGACTCCAGGCAAGCCAATCTGAAGGTTGACACGTACACCAAGGCGATCGGGCAGGGGATTGCAGGCCTCAAGATCGGCGTGGTGCAAGAAGGCTTCGGACAATACGATTCCCATCCCGACGTTGACGCCGGCGTGCGCGCCGCGGCCAAGGTTCTGGAAGGCCTGGGCGCCAAAGTCAGTGAAGTTTCCATCCCGTGGCACCCGATCGGCATTCCGATCTGGGCTGCCATCGCGCTTGAGGGAACGCTCCATGCGATGGTCACAAGCCCGCTGCCGCGGAACATCGAGGGCGTTTATCCGATCTCGCTCGCGGGACGCCTCGGCGCCATGCACGATCGCGCCAACGAACTGCCCGACACCGTGAAGACCGGCATGCTGCTCGCCGCGTACAACGACAAATATTATCGCGGCTATTTTTACTTCAAGGCGCAGAACTGCGCCGGCCGTTGCGCGCCGCCTACGACAAGGCGCTTGCTGACTATGATCTGTTGCTGATGCCGACGACTCGGATGATGACCTCGAAAATTCCGCCGCCGGACGCGCCCTACGAAGCGCTGATGCAGCACAGTTGGGAACAGATCACCAACACCTGCCCGTTCAACATTACGCATCATCCGGCGATATCGATCCCGTGCGGATTTGGTGAAGGCGACCGGCCGATCGGGCTGATGCTGATCGCCAAACACTGGCAGGAATTGACGCTCTACAAGGCTGCCGATGCGTTCGAGCGCGCCGGCAACTGGCAGACCAAGGGCGCGAACGGACGTAAGAAATAGCGGCACAGTCGACCCTCGCGTCGAATTTGGCGCGAGTGGTCTTATCAGCGAGGAACAGAACGATGGATGCCGCCACAGCAATCAAAATCGCCGCTACGCCGCAGACGGCGAAATTGGGTTTCTTTGACTCCAAGACACCCGCGGTGATCAGAGTAGCTCCGGGGGCCGAGATTCTCATCGAGACGGTTTCCGGTGATGCGCCATCGCTGCCGACCGAACCGGGTTTTGAGATTCTTCCCGAGCATCGTTCGATCATCGAAAGCGCCGAGCGCGGGCCGGGGCCGCATTTCCTCACCGGCCCGGTCTACGTCGAGGGCGCAGGACCTGGCGACGTCCTGCAAGTCGACATTCTGGATGTCATGCTGCGGCAGAATTGGGGGTTCAATCTCATCGTTCCGCTATTGGGCACACTGCCGGAGGATTTTCCGGACTTCAGGCTGCAGATCTTGCCGCTCGACAAAAAAGCCAACACCGTACAGCTGCCGTGGGGCGGCAAGCTTCCGCTCAGCCCGTTCTTTGGCGTGATGGGCGTGGCGCCGCCGCCGAATTGGGGGCGGATCACGTCGGTCATTCCCCGCGCCATGGGCGGCAATATGGACAACAAGGAACTCGTGGCCGGCACCACCGTATTCTTTCCGGTCTTCAACGAAGGTGCCCTATTCTCGTGCGGCGATGGTCATGCCGTGCAGGGCGACGGTGAAGTCTGCATCACCGCTGTGGAAACTTCTCTCTCCGGACGCTTCCGCCTGAGCGTGCGCAAGGACATGCACTTGACCGCGCCGCGGGCGGAGACGCCGACGCATTACATCACGATGGGCTTCGATGAGGACCTCGACGACGCCGTCAAGCAAGCCTTGCGCGACATGATCCGCTGGATCGGAGAACTGCGCGGTTTATCGGCGAGCGACGCCTATACTCTTTGCAGTCTGGCCGCCGACCTGCATGTGACGCAAACCGTCAATACGGCTAAGGGCGCGCACTGCATGTTGCTTAAGACCATCTTGAATTGATCGACAACCGGCTGCGGTCAAAGCCGCGATCGGGCCCTCGTGCGGGACGTTTGCCGCTTGACGAGTGATCTGATCCGGTCAGTGTCCGCCGGCGTTGCCGGATTGTAGATCACCATGCCGAGATCGGGCCGGCCATCGACGGCAAAGGCGGAATATTCCAGCGCGATCAGCCCGGCGACTGGGTGCCGGATCTGTTTGGCGGCCTCGCCGTAGGCGTTGCGCACGTCGTTGTCAGCCCACATCGCGTCGAATTCCGGGCTTAATCGGCACAGCTCATCGACCAATGTTTTGGCACTGTTCGCCGCCCCGGCGCGTGCTGTGTCCGCTCGAAACGCCGCCACCACAAATCGGGCATCGCTATCCCAATTTGGCATCGCCGCACGAATGCGGGGATTACAGAACACGAGGCGCAGGCTGTTGCGTTCCTCGGCCGCGAGCGCCCCATAGTCGGCGAGCACCACCGACGCGGCGCGATTCCACGCGACGATGTCCCACGTGGAGGTCTTCACATAGGCGGGGCTCAGCTCCAGCGAGTTGAGTACGCGTTGTAGCCGTGGCGTAACACCTGCGGCTGCCCGATAATGGACTTCGGGTGCGCGGCCCAGCGCGAGCAGGAAGATATGCTCGCGCTCGACGTCGGTCAGCATCAGGGCGCGAGCAATGCGATCGAGCACGTCGGCCGACGGCGCGCCGCCGCGCCCTTGTTCGAGCCAAGTGTACCACGTTGCGCTGACGTTGGCGCGCTGCGCCACTTCTTCGCGCCGCAGCCCGGGCGTTCGCCGACGCGTCAGTGAAAAGCCGAATGCCGCCGGATCGAGTTTGGCGCGGCGATCCTTCAAATAGATTCCAAGCGCATTGTTGTTGGTGTCGTTCTTAACCAGCATGCACGCGTGTCCTGTTAGGCGGTATACCCGTATAACGTCACTAGTTTACCCGGATAGATCACGAGCTGACAGTGGCGTTGGTCTAAATCTGGAGAATCTCTTCATGCGTGTATTCGTCACCGGGGCCACTGGATTCGTGGGCTCCGCTGTTGTCAGAGAACTGATCGCCGCAGGTCACAACGTACTCGGCCTTGCTCGCTCGGACACGGCTGCCAAGTCGCTTGCCGCCACTGCTGCCGAGGTGCATCGAGGTGATGTTGAAGACCTTGAGAGCTTGCGCAGCGGAGCAAAAAAATCAGATGGCGTGATCCACACCGCCTTCAACCACGACTTCTCGAAATTCAAAGCTAATTGTGAGGCCGATAGGAACGCCATCGAGGCTCTCGGCTCTGCGTTCGCGGGGTCCGACCGGCCCTTGATCATCACCTCGGGGACTGGACTCCTGACGCCAGGCCGCCTCGCGACCGAAGAGAATGCGGCCGCTTCCTCAATTCCCCGCGTAGCTTCGGAAGAGGCCGCAGCTTCGGTTGCGGCGCGGGGTGTGCGGGTGTCGGTGGTCCGCCTTCCTCCGACAGTCCACGGCGATGGCGATCACGGCTTCGTTCCGCTTCTCATCGGCATCGCGCGCCAAAAGGGTGTTTCTGCCTATGTGGGCGACGGGCTCAACCGTTGGTCCGCGGTGCACCGGCTTGACGCGGCAAATCTCTATAAGCTCGTGCTTGAGAAGGAGTCCGCAGGAGCACGATATCATGGGGCTGCCGAAGAGGGCGTGCTGTTCCGCGACATCGCCGGCGTGATTGGCCGTCACCTGAACGTGCCGGTCGTCAGCAAGACCCCGGAGGAAGCAGACGAGCACTTTGGCTGGTTCGCGCATTTTGCAGCGCTCGACAACCCGGCCTCGAGTGAGCGAACGCGGCAATTGCTGGGATGGCAGCCGAAGCAGCCGGGGCTTATTCCCGATCTCGATCGCCCGCGCTATTTCGAAACCTGAACGGATCGTTCGACGCCGGCCGCTCGACGCGCGGCGGCGCACCGAGCGCGGTAAGATAGCACTACTACCATGCATAATAAGGGAAATTTCGATTTTAGCTATCTCGTAAAGTGTGTTGACACCCTCGTGCTGCAATTGCGAAAAAGGACGGGCCGGCACATCAGCCTGTCGAAGAGGGGATAGTGGATGTCTCGTCTGTCATTTGCGGTTCTGGCCGGGCTTATTGCGACGCTGGCATGGGTGCCGGCACACGCATCGACCGTCGATTACACGCTGACGTTCACGGCGAGTTCGCCTTACGCTGCCGACACTGGCGGTTCCGGCACTTTTGAATTGAACGGCCCGATCAACACCAAAGGCAACCGGACTTATGGCCTTACCGAACTGTCGATGACAATCGACGGCCTGTCTTTCTCGTTGTCACAAGACAAATCCGCCACGGTCAGTTTTCACAATGGTGTTTTCAGCGGCTTGAACTTCGACGGCACCGACATAACGGGTTGGTTCACGTTTGATACGCTCAATACGTCCGGAACCAGCTACGATCTGGCGCAAAGTATCTTCGGCGGAACGCTCTCAAAGGGCAGTATCTCGGCGGTTGACCCGCCATCCTCAACACCGCTGCCGCCCACGGTCGTGTTATTTGGTGCGGGACTCCTTCTTATTGGCGGCTTTGCTTGGATGCGGAGGGCGCTAAGTTCTCCAAATCGGGCTCCGGCGATTGCCTGAAGGGCGTTTGGCGGAAACGGACATCCTTCGGTTTGAAGGTCATTGAGGCCGTGACGTCAGTCTTCGGCGGTTGACAAACCGTAACGCCGCAGCGCCGCTCTATCCCGAACTGACCGCGCGAAATTAGTCTACCGACAGCTGAGCACCGCAGGTACTTCTGCGCCGACGCGGGGGGCGGGGCACTTCATTGGATGCCTCGCGCGGCTTGCGGTGTCCTTTGTCGCTCCGACGAGTGAAGGGCACTATTCTCGGCTCGGTCGACAGTCGATTGCTCATCGTCAATTACGTATTTGCAGTCCGATCGGAGCGAACGCTGTGTCGCGATGTGCAAGTGAGCCTTGCCGATCGATGGTTTTGTGGGCTCTTGATTGAAGACAAGATCGCGGATCGTTCGGCGTTTTCACGGGTCCGCAATGAGCGGGTCCGCAATATCGGCATTTTCCGAAGCGTGCTTGACGATTGCGGAAATCACCGATCCCTTGTGACGTCATTTGTAAGATTAAGCGTTACGTCAACGACGCCTGCGCGGTGTTTGGTCTGCATGCCAAGGCCGCTCTTTTGGAACACCTTCAGCATCGGCAGATTTTCGGGCAGGACTTCCGCGATCAGTTCTTTGATTCCTGCATCGCGGGCGAGTTGAACCAGATGACGCATCAGTGCCGCGCCGATGCCTCGTCCTTGCTGTTCGTCGACCACTGCGAAAGCCAGCTCGGCAATTCCTGGCCGAACTACGATGTAGCGACCGCCGCCGACGATCATGCGTCGGCTGTCATCTTCCGCAACAGCGACCAGGGCCACGTGATTGACGAAGTCGACGTTGAGGAAGAACGTCTTCTCGCTTTCCGAAAAATGCCGCTTGGCGCCGAAGAACCGGCGATACAGCGATTGTGCACTTGTGCGGCCGACCGCCGCGAGCATGTCGTTCTCGTCCGCCGGCGTTAGCGCCCGAATTTCGATCTCTTGGCCATCGCGCAGACGCTCTGACGTCGAGTATTTCGCTGCTTCTGTCACGACCGCACTTTCGCGCCGAACGGGCGATCGCTGCAGGTGCCAAATTTCACCGGCCAAGCAGCGCTGTAACGAGTGTTAGTAGATCGGGTAGCGGTAGCAAGATTATTCTCTCCCAACCCGCCACCCTTCAATCTGATAACGTTCGGTCAGGCCAAACTCGTTCTTTAAAGCCGCCAACAATCCCATTAGTTTCTTCTGCCGTTCCTCGGAGAGCGGCTGATGCGAGAGTCTGGCATCGACTGCATTTTGAAAGGCGGCGATTGCCAGAGAAAAAAATTCCGCACTGCCCGTAAAGTGGCGACTGGCGATTTGGCGCACGCGCTGACCGACCTGGTCGGCGGGCAGGTCACCCCGGAAATAGCCGCTGAACAGCTCCATCAACAACAATCGCTTCGCGCGGAGCCGACGGCTCCGATACGCCAGAAGGATTGATAGGAAGATCCCGAGCAGCAGGACTCCCCACACAATGTATATGATCCTGTCATCCTCCATGGGACTGCCTCAAATCCTTGCCATTTTGCGTTGCGCACTCAGCGCCGGCATTCCGCGAGTTTCAACAGTTAGGTATCCAAGCCGCAGCCGGAATGTCTTAGGTTTGGCACGAAACGGCAAGTGATTTAACAAACCTATTTGCTGAAATGCGCAACGGCTCGCATCCGATATGATAGAACGGCCTCTCGCCACTGGGAGCCGTTATGCTCCGACGTCAATCTCTGCAGGGAATTCTGGCTGCGCCACCGCTCATGCGTGCGGGAGACGCATGCGCTATGGACCTGGCTGGCGCGCGGTACGTTCGCATCGCGACGGTTCGCGCAACCGCCTCAGCTCACTTCAATCGAAGCGGGCTTTTGCGGTTCGCCGGTCTGAAGCGTCCAAGCCTTCAGTAACTCCCA
This sequence comes from uncultured Alphaproteobacteria bacterium, assembly GCA_963791955.1. GTDB lineage: Bacteria > Pseudomonadota > Alphaproteobacteria > Rhizobiales > Xanthobacteraceae > BOG-931. The sequence continues at coordinate 19,928 of CAWBUO010000003.1, read as the reverse complement.
CGCAATGGCAAGCGCGATCGGGCCAACGAACAGACCGATCAAGCCGTGGGCCAGAAGGCCGCCCATGACGCCGATCAAAATCACCGCCATCGGTGTTTTCAGCCCGCGCGCCATGACCAGCGGCCGTAAAAAGTTGTCCAACAGCGTTACCGGAACCATGTAAAAGGTAAAGATCAGCGCCGTTGTCGGATCGAGTTCGATCCAGCTGTAGGCGATGATCGGAACTGTGAGGACCGCCGCGCTGATCTGAACAATTCCCAGAATCAAAATCAAAAAACTGAACAGTCCGGCGGCGGGAATGCCCGCGACAATTAACCCAAGACCGGCCAGCAATGCCTGGACGACCGAAACGCCGATCACCCCGCGTGCAAGATTGCGAATGGTTGCACCGATCAGATCGACGAACTCATCGCCGCGCCGTTCTGCGATGCGTCGAAACAACGACCTCACGCTGTCAGCGAGCGCCGGTCCTCGTAGAAGCAAAAAGCCGGATATCACAATGGCGATCACAAATTTGATCATTCCGATGCCGGCTGTTCCGGCAAACCCCAGCAGATAGGTGCCGATCGGCCGCAGTTGCGGTTTGATTTGCACCAAGGCCGCCTTCAGGTTGGTTGAGGCAAGAGTCCATGAATCATACAGACCTTCGCCAATCACCGGCCAGTGTTTGACCGTATCTGGAGGTGGTGGCACTGCAATGTCGCCGGAACTGAGGCGCTCGGCGAGCGTTCGCAGCGTTCCGACGAGGCTGATGCCTAACCAGGCCACCGGCCCGAGCAAAATGGCCAGGCAAAACGCGGTGACGAGAAGTGCCGCCGCTACGCGGTGCAGGTGAACTTGCGGATCAGCCAAGCGAAGCCGGGATACAACAAATCAGCGAGGATGACGCTCCAGATGATGATCGTAATAAATGGCTTGAGCAGCAGGAACGACCAATAAAGCAGGAGGGCGAGGCAGGCGATTTGGACCACCAAATCCACAATCGCGGCTCGACGGGCCGCGCCTCTTAAAATGTCGCCCACGTTTGCCGCCTTCCAGGCTCGGGTGATCAAATCTGACTGGAACTCAGCGCGATTGCAAATCGCACCCCTGTAGATGATCCAAGCTCAATGTTGTCTGGCGGGCTTTTTTAAGGATTCAATTGATTGAAACAGCCAGGAACACCATCTGCTTCGCCGCCGAAACCCTGACCATCGCCCCGATTGCGCTAGTCGATGATGTGATAACCGCCGTCGATGTAGAGTGTTTCGCCGGTGATAAGCCGCGCGGCGTCGTGGGCGAGGAAAGCAGTAGCAACGCCGACATCGTCAATGCTCACGAGGCTCCGCGCCGGGGCCTTCGCTCTTGCCTTGTCGAGGAGAGCGTCGAACTCCGGAATTCCAGATGCGGCGCGCGTCGCGAGCGGTCCCGGGGAGATGGCGTGAACCCGGATTCCTTTCGGTCCGAGCTCGGCGGCGAGATAACGCACCGCGCTTTCGAGCGCCGCCTTGGCGACGCCCATGATGTTGTAGTTCTTCACGACCATCTGGCTGCCGTAATAGGTCATCGTGAACAGCGTGCCGCCCTTGCGCATCAGCGGCTCCGCGAGGTGCGCCATGCGAATAAACGTCCAGCACGATATGTCCATCGTGGCGAGAAAGCCTTCGCGCGACACGTCGACGACACGCCCCTGCAGCGCATCTTTCGGCGAAAAGGCGATGGAGTGGACGACGAAATCAAGTTTGCCCCACTTTTCAGTTATGCGTTCGAAAACCGCCTCCATCTGGCCCGGCGCGTTGACATCGAGTGGCATGACAATCGACGCTTCAAGCTCGCGCGCGAGCGGCTCGACGTATTTCTTGGCCTTTTCATTGAGATAAGTTACGGCAAGCTCCGCGCCGAATGCGCGGAAAGCCTTGGCGCAGCCCCAGGCAATCGAGTTCTCGTTGGCTATACCGACAATGAGCCCTCTTTTGCCTTCAAGAAGTTTAGCTTTCACAGCGGGTATCATCGCGGAGTCCTTTTTGCCGGCGTGCCCGGCGGGCTGCTGTTGGTCTTCCGAAGTGTACTTACGTTGGCCTTCCGAAATGCTTTCCGGCGTAAAATCAAACCGGTCGCGCCTTGAGTACCGGATCCTGCCGGTGCGTCGCAATGTATGGCGTTGGGAAATCTTCACTTTGCAGGACTGTCGTTTGCTAGAAAGCAGAGAGGTCGTCGGATCGAAGGCCAAGGCCATTTGCCTTGCGAGCAGCGCTGCGCGAATTTGGGCAACACGAAAGCGTGATCATTAGGGCTCTGGCTAACGCCTTTGGCGACGCTCACTCTGCCAAGCGAGCGAAGGCGTAAACAAATTCAATATTTGAGTTTGGTTTTCATTGATCGCCCCGTTTTGGGAACAGGCGATCATAAGCAGACTTATGATCACGGTTGGCCTGCGCGACCGTCAATTGACGTCGACGCATTTTCTTCTAAGCTGATGACGAGTGCAATAACTTCAGGGTCGACGACGTTGGGCTTGTGCTATGCGACGATCCGTTCGGTCGCGTGACGCACGAGTGGTTCGCCAAAGACGCCTGATCTTGTGATGCCGAGGTTTCGGAGGCGAAGCCGGAAACGAGGGTCGCAAATACAAAATTGGGGAAACGCAAGTCGCCAACAAGCTCGGCGAGACAGGGAAGCTGGGATCATGAAGCGAATGTTGAGGGCGGTCATATTTGCGTTTTTGTTTATGGCGCCAGTCGCGGCGACCGCACAAACGCCGACGGCGGCGGCGTCCGCCGATCAATTGCTTAAGCCCGAACAGCTCGATGCTCTGGTCTCGCCGATCGCGCTCTATCCTGACACATTGCTCGCCGAAGTGCTGATGGCTTCGACTTATCCGCTGGAGATTGTCGAGGCGGAGCGGTGGGTTAAAGAAAACAAGAGTCTCAAAGGCGATCAGCTCAAGGCGGCCGTAGACAAGGAGCAATGGGAAAATAGCGTGAAGTCGCTTACGGCCACGCCGGAAGTGCTTGAGATGATGAGCAAGCAAATCAGCTGGACGAAGCAGCTCGGGGACGCGGTTTTGGCGCAGCAGGCCGACGTCATGGACGCGGTGCAGCGGCTCCGCGGCAAGGCGCAGGCGAACAACAAGCTCACATCGAACAAACAACAGACGGTGTCGACGCAGGAGGAGGCTGGCAAGCAGGTGATCGTTATCCAGCCAACGGAGCCCAATACCATCTACGTGCCCTATTACGATCCGGGAGTGGTCTACGGGTCCTGGCCCTATCCCTCGTACCCGCCGTATTATTTCGGCGCGCCCGGTTACATCGCAGGCGGACTCATTGCTGGCGGGCTCGCATTCGGCGCCGGCTATGCACTTGGCCGCTGGGCCGGCGGCGGCGGTTGCTGCTGGGGCGGCGGAATGGGTTGGGGCAACAACAACATCAACATCAATCGCAATGGCAACGTAAACATCGGCAACAGGGTCGGCGGCGGGAATTGGAGCCACAACGCGGCGCACCGTGGCGGCGTCCGCTACAGCAACAGCAACGTCGCGCAAAAATTCGGCGGTAACCGCGCTGGTGCGCAAAACCGCATGGATTTTCGCGGCAAAGGCGGTCAGCAAGTGCTACGGCCGGGCGGCGCCGGCGGGGGCAATCTCGGCGGCGGAGCCGGCGGGCGGACCAATCTTGGTGATCGGGCTGGCGGAGGCAATCGTGCCGGAAACCGGCCAGGCGGCGGACCAGGCGGCGGGGGCGGTAATCGCGTGGCCAATCGCAGCGGCGGGGGCAACGCATTCGGGAACATGGGCTCCGGCCGGGCGGCTAATCTCTCGTCTAGTCGCGGACACGCCAGCATGGGCGGTGGTGGTCGCGCCGGTGGCGGCGGTTTTAGCGGCGGGGGTCGCGCCGGCGGCGGTGGTCGCGGCGGCGGTGGTGGTCGTGGCGGCGGTGGACGTCGATCCGACATCAATCTCAAGCACGACATCGTGTTACTTGGCCGTCTTGATGGCGGCATTGGCTTCTACCGCTTTGTCTATAACGGCGGCCACGTCGCCTATGTCGGGGTGATGGCACAGGAGGTTCAGACGGTCATGCCGCAGGCGGTGACGCGCGGACGCGACGGCTATCTGCGCGTCTTCTACGACAAGCTCGGTGTAAAATTCCAAACCTTCGACGAGTGGATTGCGTCAGGTGCGCGGGTCCCTGGTACATCGCCGCTCTCGCACTGAATCCCGGCAGAAGCGATGCGACAGGATTGAACAGGCTACACAGGTTTCGAAGGAACGCTGCGATGACAAACTTCTGTTTCCGTGGGACGGCGCGTGCGCCATCGGCCGCGGCACTGGCTTCATTGGCTGCGGCGATTGTCTTTTTCGCGCTGGCGTCCGTCGCCTTCGCCCAGCAGGACTACAAGACCCCGCAGGATGCGGTCGACGCTCTCGTCGCTGCGGCACGAAGCGGCGATCAAAAAGCACTGCTGGATGTTCTCGGCTCCGGCGGCCAGGATATCGTCTCATCGGGCGACAAAGTCGCGGACGAAACGACGCGCAAGCACTTCGTCGACTCCTATGACGCCAAACACGAGATCGCGATGAAGGGCAAGCATAAGGCCATCCTGATTGTTGGCGACAGCGATTATCCGTTCCCGATTCCGCTGGAGCGGGTCAAAAGTGGCATGTGGTCGTTCGACACTGACGAGGGTCGTAGCGAAATTCTCTACCGGCGCATCGGCCGGAACGAGCTCGACGCGATACAGACTTGTCTCGCTTACGTCGACGCGCAAAACGACTACGCCGAAAAGGATCGGACCGGAGCCGGCGTCGGTGTTTATGCCCGCCGCTTCATCAGCGAACCGGGCAAGAAGGATGGCCTCTATTGGCCGTCAGCCCAGGGCGAGGAGGAGAGCCCGCTCGGCGCACTGTTCGCCGATGCTTCGCGCGAGGGCTACCGTACCGATCAAGGCCGATCACCGTATCACGGCTACTATTACAAGATCCTCACCAAGCAGGGTCCCGCGGCTCCGGGCGGTGCCGCGGAATATGTCGTGGACGGCAAGATGATTGGCGGCTTTGCGCTGGTGGCTTATCCAGCCGAGTATCGCAACTCGGGAGTGATGACTTTCATCGTCGACTATGCCGGCAAGGTGTTTCAGAAGGACCTCGGTCCCGACAGCGCCAAAATTGCCGAAGCCATGACGGCATTCAATCCCGACCATACATGGCGCGCGGTCGAAGTGACCAACGCGGCAAATTGAAACAAAGAGCGCATCCGGCGTTAGCACGTTTGGTGGATCTTTTAACGTAGTCATACGGCGATTGGCTTCCTGAACTAGCTGTCTTCCGACCCGTTCCGACACCCAAGGAAGGAAACCGACAGTGCCGAACCCGTCAGCACTCCCTGCGCCCGTGTCGGAGAAACCGGCCTTTCCATCTTTTGGTTTGTTCGGTCCGGCGATGGACTATTTCGTCGATGCCGCGCAGCGAAGCGTGCTGTTTTTGGACGTGATGCGGCAGCGCGGCAATCAATATCGCGAACACCAGGCGGAGGCTGTTCCTCACGTCCTCGACTACAAAGCCGAACTTGTCGTCGACGGCCGCGGCCTTGATCGGCCGGTCAACTACGCCCTGGTGCGGATTGTGCCGCCCGCGGGCGTCGAGATCGATCCGGCGCGAAGGCCGTTTGTCGTCGTCGATCCTCGCGCGGGCCACGGTCCCGGCATTGGCGGCTTCAAGGCCGACAGCGAGATCGGCGTCGCCATGGAGGCGGGTCACGCCTGCTATTTCGTTGGTTTCCTTCCCGAACCGATGCCGGGTCAGACGATCGAGGATATTGCGCGTGCCGAGGCGGTGTTTCTCGAAAGGGTGATCGCGCTGCATCCGCAGGCCGATGGCAAACCGTGCGTGATCGGCAATTGCCAGGCGGGCTGGGCGATCATGATGCTCGCCGCCGTGCGCCCGGATCTGTTCGGTCCGATCATCATCGCGGGATCACCGCTGTCTTATTGGCAGGGCGTGCACGGCAAATATCCCATGCGTTACAGCGGGGGGTTGCTGGGCGGCAGCTGGCTGACCGCGCTAACCAGCGATCTCGGTTGCGGCAAATTCGACGGCGCGTGGCTGGTGCAGAATTTTGAGAATCAAAATCCTGCGAACACGTTGTGGAGCAAACAATACAATCTTTATTCCAAGATCGATACGGAAGCGCCCCGTTATCTTGGCTTTGAACGTTGGTGGGGCGGCCACGTCAATCTGAACGCGGAGGAGATCCAATTCATCGTCGATGAATTGTTCGTCGGCAACAATTTGGCTGCTGGAAAAATTGAGACGAGGGACGGAACCGCCATCGATCTGCGCCGAATCCGCTCGCCGATTGTCGTATTCTGCTCAAAAGGCGACAACGTTACGCCGCCGCAGCAGGCGCTGGGCTGGATTCTTGATGTCTATCAAGACGCCGATGAAATTCGCGCCTACGGGCAAACTATTGTCTATACAATTCACGAAAGCGTCGGTCACCTCGGGATCTTTGTCTCGGGCGGTGTAGCGCGCAAGCAGCATGAGGAGTTCTCCAGCAATATCGATTTGATCGATACGTTACCCCCTGGTCTTTACGAGGCCGTGTTCGAGGCCAAGACCGATGCGACTGCCAATCCCGATCTCGCCTCTGGCGACTGGGTGATGCGGTGCGAGTTAAGAACGCTGGACGATATTCGCAGCCTTGGCGGCAACGACGCGGCTGATGAGCGCTGTTTTGAGACCGTCGACCACGTATCGCAGGTCAACCTCGCGCTCTACCGGACGTTTCTGCAGCCCGTCGTTCGTGCCTGTACGAGCCCTTCTGCCGCAGACTTGATGCGTCAGCTGCACCCGCTGCGGCTGCAATATGAAGCGTTCTCCAACGCCAATCCGTTTATGGCGCCGATCGCGGCGCTCGCCGAACAAGTCCGCAGCAATCGCAAGCCGGTAGCCGCCGACAATCCGTTTACAGCCTTACAGGAGAATGTTTCTCGGCAGATCGTTGCAGCATTGGACGCGTGGCGCGACGCAACCGAGGCGTTCTCCGAGCGGACTTTCATGGCGGTGTACAATTCCCCGACGCTCCAGGCTGGCGTCGGCGTCGACCCCCCCACTACAAGGCCGCTACGCCAGGCGGCAAAGAGCGAACTGCATCGCGAACTCATCGAGAGGCGGATAGCTGAGCTCAAATCGCACATTCGGCTTGGCGGCCTGCGTGAAGCCGTCATTCGCGCCCTCATTTTTGCCGGTCTGGGACGCGCCGCCGTGGACGAACGCGGCTTTGAAATGGTGCGTCGCATTCGTCAGGCGTTCGGTGATTTGTCGTTGCCGGCGTTCAAATCGGCGGTGCGCGAGCAATTTTCGATACTCGTGATCGACGCAGACGCTGCGCTGGCCGCGATCCCGTCGATGCTGCCGGACGATGTCGAAACGCGGAACAAGGCTTTTGATATAATTTCGGGGGTGCTGGGCGCGCGCGGCGAATACTCGACCGAGGATCAGCGCCGCATCGAGCGTGTCGGTCAATTGTTTGGCGTCGATGCCAGATTGAACGGCCGTGGAAATCGCGCCATTGCCCCCGGCAATCCGGACGACCTTCAGGCCAAAGCATTATGAGGGAATTGGGCGTGCCACAGACGAGCGGTCCCGCTCCCGGCGGCCAATCAAAATATGATCGGCTGATCGCCGAGGCCAAGAAAGTGCCGGCGGCGAAGACGATCGTCGTGCATCCTTGCGATGAGACGTCGCTTCTTGGCGCGATAGATGCAGCCGAAGCCGGGCTTATCGTCCCGGTTTTGGTCGGACCCGTGGCCAAGATCCAACACGTCGCCCACGAGCACAAGATCGACATCGGCAAGTTTGAACTTGTCGACGTCCCGCACAGCGATGCGGCGGCCGCCAAAGCCGTCGAGTTGATCCGCGGCGGTCAGGGCGAAATGCTGATGAAAGGCAGCCTGCACACCGATGAACTGATGCGCGCCGTCACCGCCGCGAGCACTGGTTTGCGTACCGCCCGGCGCATCAGTCATGTGTTCATCATGGATGTGCCGACGCACACGGAGACGTTGTTCATCACCGACGCCGCGATCAACATTTTTCCCGACCTCGACGTCAAGCATGACATCGTTCAGAACGCGATCGACCTGTTCACGGCGGTAGGGCTCGGCAAGCCGCGTGTCGCCATTCTCTCCGCCGTCGAAACCGTCACATCCAAAATACCGTCGACCATCGATGCGGCGGCGCTCTGCAAGATGGCCGATCGCGGCCAAATTACTGGCGCAGTCCTGGACGGGCCACTCGCCTTCGACAGCGCGATCGATCTTGAGGCGGCGCGGATCAAGGGAATTCATTCCCCGGTTGCCGGCCAGGCGCAGATCCTGGTGGTGCCCGATCTCGAGGCCGGCAACATGCTGGCGAAAAATCTCATATATCTCGCTAAGGCGGACTCGGCAGGGCTGGTGCTTGGCGCGCGTGTGCCGATTGTGCTGACGTCGCGGGCAGATTCCGTACGGAGCCGCATGGCCTCGTGCGCCGTTGCGGTGCTCTACGCTGCCGCGCGACGGGTCAAGGCCACCGTTCCCGCGGCTTGATGCACGATGGACGCGGTTCTGGTCGTCAACGCGGGCTCTTCAAGCGTCAAATTTCAAACGTTCGACGTTGAGTCCGGTCCGGAGCCACGGCGGCTCGTCAGGGGTCAGCTTGATGGCATCGGCACGCTGCCTCGGTTGCGGGTCGAAGCAAGCAACGGCGCCGAATTGATCGATAAATCCTATGCGCCGGAACAAGTCGCCGACGTCCCGGCCGCGATGGCGGCGGCCGGCGATTGGCTGCAGGAAACGCAGACGGTCAAACTCGTCGCTGTGGGCCACCGTGTCGTGCACGGCGGCCCCGACTACGATCGGCCGATTGTCGTGGACGCGAACGTTCTGGCGCATTTAGAGCGATACACTTCGCTTGCACCCCTGCACCAGCCGAACAATCTGGCGCCAATACGTTCTTTGCTGGCGCGCCGCCCGGATCTCTTGCAGGTCGTCTGTTTCGACACTGCGTTTCATCGCGGCCACAGCGCGGTCGCGGATCACTACGCCATACCCGAACGCTTTTACCGCGAGGGTGTTCGACGATACGGATTTCATGGCCTCTCGTACGAGTACATCGCCGGTCGGTTGCGCGAAATCGCACCGGCTGTTGCAAACGGGCGCGTTATCGTCGCGCATCTTGGCAGCGGAGCTTCGATGTGTGCGCTTGCCGGCGGCAGAAGCATCGAAAGCACGATGGGTTTCACCGCGCTCGATGGGCTTCCGATGGGTACGCGGCCGGGACAGATCGATCCCGGCGTATTGCTGTACCTGATGACCGAAAAGAGGATGGATTCAGCCGCCATCGAACATCTGCTCTACCACGAGAGCGGACTAAAGGGCCTCTCCGGCGTCAGCAACGACATGCGTGAGCTTGAGGCAAGCGACGATGCCGGCGCGGTGCTTGCGATCGATTACTTCGTTCATCGCATTGCATTGAACGCGGGAATGCTGGTCGCCGCGCTCGGGGGCCTCGATGCATTCATCTTTACCGCCGGGATTGGCGAAAACTCAACCACCATACGCTCCCGCATTGCTGAAACGTTGTCGTGGCTCGGGGCCGCTTTCGATCCGGCAGCCAACGCGGCGCGAAAACTTCTGATCTCGCAGCCTGAAAGCAGAGTCGGTCTCTATGTCGTACCGACCGACGAAGAACTCATGATCGCACGCCACACACTGTCGCTGCTGATCGCTTGATGTTCAATTAGCGGCAGCCCACCTGGAGCCAAGTCAACGGCAATTTTGACCTTGTTACTATTGGGGTTGTCCGTCAGATCGCGTAAGATGTTTTAAAATACTCGGGGAGGAGATTGGCGATGGGCATTCGGCTGCTTCTTGGACTTCCGCTGGCGCTCCTCTTGATCGCCGGCAGCGCGCCGCTACCGACGGCTTACGTCCATTCTCCCGCTGGAAGTCTGTTGTCTTCCACCGCCCAGGCGAAGTCGAGAGTGCGCAGCCTGCTCGACCGGGTGCTCGGCAAGAAAATGCCGGACGGCATCGTCAAGACCAACGGTCGTCTCGAAGCCACCCAGGTCGACGTTGCGGCGAAATACCCCGGCCGACTCGTCGATATCACCGTGGAGGAAGGCAGCGAAGTCAAGGCGGGGCAGGTCCTCGGCCGCGTCTCGTCACCGGAATACGAAGCCAAGCTCAGGGCAGCGCAGTCCGACGTGGAGCGTGCCAAACAGAAAATGGCCGAAGCGGCGTCTCTCATCGACCAGCGCAATGCCGCCTTGGAGGCGGCCAAATCCGATTTCGAACGCGGGCAGCAACTGATCGACAAGCAAATCATCACGCAACAGACTTTTGATCAGCGTCGCCGCAATTTCGAGGGCGCGCAAGCCAGCGTCGTGGGAGCGACCGCGCAGCGCGATCAGGCCGACGCCGCCATCAAGAGTGCGCAAGCCGAGGTCGAACACATCGAGGCTATCCTGCGCGACCTTATTTTGGTCTCGCCGCGAACCGGACGCGTGCAATACCAGCTCGCGCGCAATGGCGAGGTGGTGGCGGCCGGCGGGAAGGTTTTCACCATCCTCGACCTGCACGACGTCTACATGACCATCTTTCTGCCGGCAGCCGACGCCGGCAAGCTCGGAATCGGCGACGAGGCCCGCATGATTCTTGATCCGGTTCCGCAATACGTCGTTCCCGCCTCGGTAAGCTTTGTCGCCGCCGATGCGCAGTTCACGCCGAAGACCGTCGAAACGAAGGAAGAGCGCGAAAAGCTCATGTTCCGCGTCAAGCTCAGAATCGATGCGGAAGTCCTGAAAACGTATTCGCGACGCGTGAAAACCGGCGTGCGAGGTCTCGGCATTGTGCGCACCAACCCTGCAACGCCATGGCCGGACGATCTCCAGGTCAGGCTGCCGTAGATGACGCAAGCGGCCATCGCTCGGATTGAGAATGTGTCGCACCGGTACGGCGCGACCGTCGCGCTCGACAACGTCACCATCGACATTCCCGAGCGCATCATGGTTGGAGTCATCGGGCCGGACGGCGTCGGCAAGTCGACGCTGTTGGCGCTTATATCGGGCGTGCGGACAATTCAGAGCGGAAAGGTCATCGTGTTTGACGAAGATGTGGCCAACAGAGCCCATCTCAAGAGCATCCGAGGCCGCGTCGCCTACATGCCTCAAGGCCTTGGCCGCAATCTTTATCCGACGCTCAGCGTTTTCGAGAACATCGACTTCTTCGGCCGGCTGTTCGGGCAGGGCGCATTGGAGCGACGGACGCGGATCACCGAGCTTCTAACTGCCACCGGCCTCGATCCGTTCGAGGATCGTCCGGCGGGCAAGCTTTCCGGTGGCATGAAGCAGAAGCTGAGCCTGTGCTGCGCGCTGATCAACGATCCGGATCTGCTTATTCTTGACGAGCCGACGACCGGCGTCGATCCGCTGTCGCGCGGCCAGTTCTGGGATCTGATCAACACCATCCGGGCGCGGCGGCCGCAAATGAGCGTGCTGGTGGCGACGGCCTACATGGATGAAGCGCAGCGCTTCGACTGGCTGATGGCGATGGATGACGGCAAGATCATTGCCGACGGCACGCTGCAACAGCTGCTCGACAAAGCCGGCGAGCCGACGCTGGACGAGGCCTTCATCGCGCTGATGCCGGAAGAAAAGCGCGCGCTGCATCAGAAGGTGATCGTGCGCCCGCGCGTGGCCTCGGCCGACGAGGTGCCGGCGATAGAGGCCGAAGGACTGACGCGGCGGTTCGGCGCTTTTGTCGCCGTGGATAACGTCAGCTTTCGCATCGGCCGTGGGGAAATTTTCGGCTTCCTCGGATCGAACGGCTGCGGCAAGTCGACGACGATGAAGATGCTGACCGGATTTCTGCCGGCGACCGCCGGCTGGGCCAAGCTGTTCGGCAGCCCGATGGGCTCCGACGACATGGAGATGCGCCGCAACGTCGGCTACATGACGCAGGCGTTCTCGCTCTACGGCGAACTGACGGTGCGGCAGAATCTTTTGCTTCACGCACAGCTCTATCACTTGCCGTCCGATAAAACCGAAAGCCGCATCAAGGAGCTGTTGCACCGCTACGATCTTGAAAACGTGGCCAACGCCAAACCTGAAAGCCTCCCACTCGGCATCAAACAGCGGCTGCAGCTTGCCGTGGCAGTGCTGCACGAGCCCGCTATTCTTATTCTCGACGAACCGACTTCGGGCGTCGATCCGATTGCGCGCGACGCGTTCTGGCGCACGCTGATCGATCTTTCCCGCGACGACGGCGTCACCATCTTTCTGTCGACGCATTTCATGAACGAGGCCGAGCGCTGTGACCGCATCTCGCTGATGCACGCTGGCAAGGTGCTGGCGGTCGGCGCTCCGCTCGATCTCGTCAAGGAGCGCGGCAGCGATTCGCTCGAAGACACTTTCGTCGGGTATCTTGCGGACGCCGCCGGCATCGATCGCACCAAGAAGGTCGAAGCGCAGGTCATCACCGAGACGGTCGCCGAAGCGGAGCCTGTACGCGCGCCAAAACCGTTCGAACTAGCGCGGCTATGGGCCTATGCCCGGCGCGAAGCGGTCGAACTGCTGCGCGATCCGATCCGGATCGGCTTTGCTCTGTTCGGTCCGATCCTGCTCATGCTCGCCTTCGGCTACGGCATCTCTTTCGACATCGAAAATTTGCAAACGGCGGCGTTCGATCAGGACGAAACGCCGCAAAGCCGGCAGCTGCTCGATGGCTTTTCCGGTTCGCGGTACTTCTCGATGCAGCCGCCGGTCACATCCGCGACCGAGGCGGACCGGCGGCTTCGTAGCGGCAACACGCAAATCATTGTCGAAATCCCGAGCGGCTTTGGCCGTGATCTGCTCAACGGCAGCCGCCCCGAAGTCGACGCCTCGGTTGATGGTGCCATGACGTTTCGCGGCGAAACCGCGCGAGGCTACGTCAACGGCGTTGTCCGACGGGAAGGCGAGGAGCTGCAGCGCCAAGCGCGGCGCGCAGGAAGCCCGAGCGGCTGGACCGACGGCGATATCCAGACCCGCTTTCGCTACAATCAGGCCTTTCTCAGCGTCAACGCCATGGTGCCGAGCGTCTTCATGCTGATGTTGTGCCTGATCCCGGCAATCATGTCGGCAATCGCGGTGGTGCGTGAGAAGGAAACCGGCTCGATCGCCAACTTCCGCTCGACCCCGATTACGCGGTTCGAGTTCCTGCTCGGCAAACAGCTGCCGTACATCGCGGTCGCCATGGTGAATTTCGTGTTTCTGTTCCTGATGGCGATCTTCTTGTTCCAAGTGCCGCTCAGGGGACCGTTTCTGACGCTGCTGATCGGCACCATCGTTTACGTCGTGGCGACGACCGGATTCGGTCAGCTGATCTCCTCGTTTACCCGCACCCAGGTCGCGGCAGTTTTCGCAACCGCGATTCTTTCAATAGTACCCGCGGTAAACTTCTCCGGGCTGTTTGCGCCGGTCTCGTCGCTCTCCGGCACCGCCAAAATCCTCGGACTGAGCTTTCCCTCGGCCTGGTACCAGCCGATCACGGTCGGCGTTTTCGCCAAGGGGCTGGGCATGGTCGATCTCTGGCGCAACGTTGTCGCCATCCTCGTCATCGAGCTCGCCTTCCTGGCGCTGTCGCTCCTCTTGCTGCGCAAACAGGAGACGTGATCATGTCGTCGCCTAGCACGCCTTCGCCGCGAACGGCGCCGCCCGTGAAACTGGCCGAGGCGAAAAAAATGACGCTCGGCGGCCACGTCGTCAACATTTTCCGCTTGGTGATCAAGGAGCTGCGCAGCATCCGCGCGGACCCGACCATGCTGATTCTGGTCGCCTACGCATTCAGCATTTCCGTCAACACAGTCGCGACCGGCGCCGTCACCGAGGCCACCAATCTTTCGGTCGGCATCGTCGACGAGGACGATTCCGAGCTGTCGCGTGAAATTGCCGCCGCGCTGGTGCGCCCGACCTTTCAGCCGGCGGTGCAGATCAAGGCGTCTGAGATCGATCCGAAAATGGACGCGGGCGACTTGCTGCTGGTCGTCGAGATACCGCCCAAGTTCCAGGCCGACATTCTTGCGCAGCGCAAAACGTCGGTGCAGATCAACGTTGACGCCACGGCCGTCGCCCAGGCCGGCAACGGCTCAAGCTACCTCCGCTCGGCGATCTTCAACGAGGTGCAGAACTTCATCACGCAGCGCGGCGGTGTGCCGGCCGACCCGATCAATCTCGTTGTGCGTGCCCGCTTTAATCCCAACCTGAAAACCGCGTGGTTTTCGGCGATGACGCAGGTCATCAATCAGATCACGCTACTTACCGTCATTCTGACCGGCGCGGCGCTCATTCGCGAGCGCGAGCAGGGGACTGTCGAGCACCTCCTCGTTATGCCGGTCGTGCCTGCAGAAATCATGCTGGCGAAGATGTTCGCCAACGGCCTCGTCATTCTCGTGGCGGCGATGCTGTCGCTGCAGTTCGTAGTCCATTGGTGGATCGGCGCGCCCATTGCGGGTTCGATCTTCCTCTTTCTTTTGGGCGCTGCGCTTTACGCGCTCGTCGTTGCGGCGCTCGGCATCCTGCTTGGCACGATTGCAACGACGATGGGTCAATTCGGCCTGCTGGCAATGCCGGTGTTGATGGTCACGCAGCTTCTCTCCGGCAGCAGCACTCCGATGGAGAGCATGCCAATCTGGCTGCAATACGTGATGAAGATCATCAGCCCGACGCCGCATTTCGTCTCCTTCGGCCAGGCGGTCTTGTTCCGCGGCGCCGACATCACGCTGGTCTGGCGGCCGCTGCTGGCCATGCTCATCATCGGCTCGGTCTATTTCGCTTTCGCCATGAGCCGCTTCCGCCGCGTTATCTTCGGGAGTTGATTGGCCATGGCCCAACCCAAGACGAACAGCAACAGCAAGATGAAAGGCAGGCTCTATGAGAAGGAGCTGCGCAAGCTTCAGGTCGAACTGTGCTACGTCCAGGACTGGGCCAAGGCGACGGGCGCGCGCGCCATTATTCTTTTCGAAGGCCGCGACGCTGCGGGCAAGGGCGGAACCATCAAGGCGATCACCGAGCGGGTGAGCCCGCGCGTGTTTCGTGTCGTCGCACTGCCGGCGCCGACCAGCCGCGAAAAAACGCAAATGTTCCTGCAGCGCTACATCGAGCATTTTCCGGCCGCCGGTGAGATCATCATTTTCGACCGGAGCTGGTATAACCGCGCCGGCGTCGACAACGTGATGGGATTTGCCGGCAAGGCGGAAGTCGCACATTTCCTCAAGGTCTGTCCCGAAGTGGAGAAGTACATCACCGACGCCGGGATCATCCTGATCAAATTCTGGCTCGAAGTGGGGCAGGAGGAGCAGCAGAAGCGGTTCACCGCGCGCATCAACGACCCGCTCCGGCAGTGGAAATTGAGCCCCATGGACCTCGAATTGTACCGTCGCTGGTACGACTATTCGCGCGCGCGCGACGCCATGCTTGCGGCCACCGACAGCAAAAATGCGCCGTGGCATCTCGTCAACTCCGACGACAAAAAGCGGGCACGGCTCAACTGCATCGCCAAGATTCTCGACCTCATTCCGTATAAGAAAGTGAAGAAATCAAAGGTCAAGCTGCCGCAGCGCTCGACCAAGGGCAAATATGACGATCGGCGTTCGCTGCGCGGCCGCAACTTCGTCGCCGAAGTGTATTGACTGGCAAGGCCGCGCGCCTTTCCCCCAATGTTTGATTTATACAACTATTCGCTTCTGACAGTCTTTCTCATCGGTCTTGCCGCGATTCTGGCAGCTATCGAGATTGGGCGCGTGCTTGGCCTACACGCCGCTGGTCAGGGTGGCGACGCCGCATCGAAACTGGAGGATGACAACCTTTCCACACTTGAGGGCGCTGTGCTTGGATTATTGGCGCTGATGATTGCCTTTACCTTCGCGATGGCCTTGTCGCGCTTCGAGGCTCGACGCGACGCGATTTTGAGTGAGGCTAACGCGATTGGCACGACGGCTTTGCGTGCCCGCCTCCTGCCCGAGCCACACAGTACTGAAACGCTGAAATTGCTGAAGGAATATGTGAAGATTCGCCTCGATATTACCCAAGGTCTTGCGTCTTCAGCAGAGCTGGCGGCTGCGATTGATCGGTCTAACACCCTTGAAGAGGCACTTTGGCAACACGCCAAGGCTGTGGCTGCGAAAGACAACAATATGGTGCCGACGGGGCTCTTTATTCAGACGCTGAATGAGATGATCGATAATCAGGGCAAACGCCTGGCGGTGTTTCGCAACCGAGTGCCGAACATCGTTTTCCTGACTCTTTTCGGCGTTGCCGCCATTGCCCACGCCTTCGCCGGTTATGCCAGCGGCTTCGCTGCCCGGTCTGGCAGGCTGCCCATGTACGTCGCAGGATTCCTGGTCTCCGCCGTGATACTTTTGATTGTCGATCTCGACCGACCAAACGCTGGACTTATTGAGGTCAGTCAACAGCCGATGATCGATACAGCGGCCAGCATCGCGGCCTTCGGCAAGTAGGTGACATGCCTGGCGATGGCCGATCGCGGAAGTAGCGGAATGTCCGGCTGGGTCCCGCGATGCGCGAATTAGCGGACCTTTGGGCCGACGATATCATGGCTACACACCTAGCCCCCATGTCCTTGCGTGGCTTGCTTCACCATCAGCAACCCCGGCACGGTCGCAAACAAGCTTCACCGCTTTTGGCACAGCTTGGTCTTTTAGACAGCTCTGCACCGGCCGCGATAGGATTGGGCAGATTGTTGCGATCGGGCCAGGGAATCGCGTAACCGGGGCCATTCCGACACTTGGTGTACCGCCTACATTTGTCGACCCAACAGTCCGGCGAGCTGCGCTGGAGGTGGTAGAGTTATTTGCCTTATCGAGGATCGATAAGGCGAGGCGTATTGAAATCTGAGTCTGGCGGAAGGGGTGTCCGCTGTCGCGTCGAGAAAGCATAAATATTTCAATGCGATAACTGTGATACCTCTTGCATCCCCTCAACCATACCCACAACTAAGCTCGCCCTTGTTTAACCATCTGCCTTGTCTGTGCAGAGGGCATTGCGCTCGTCGCGGTCCGCACTCCTGCTCTGTTGATACCGGAGAATGACCCGCAAAGCTTGGGGATAAGCTGGCCGTTGAAACGTCCCGCCCGAATTGGTCGCGCCCCTGCCGCAGCCCCTCGTCGCCCCAAACTGATGACACTTCGGACACGCGATGACGTTGCGCGAGTTCCCGTCCCGCGCCGCATGCCGTTGACGATCCCCAGATAGCGCTCGTGATCCGACGGGGTCATGAGCATGAAGCTGCGTGCCTTGCGGGACTAAAGGAGCGGTTCGGTGATTTTGTTGAGATTCCACCGGGGCAGTTGAAGGCACGTTTCGCCGCCACGGTCGACGCGATGGAGCGCGGCGCTCCCTTGATCTATCAGGCAGCGCTTACGGTGGGTTCTTGGCTCGGCTATGCCGATTTCCTCGTACGCGTTGAGCACGACTGTCCACGTTGGGCTTGGTCCTACGAGCCGTGGGATGCCAAGCTTGCACGCACGGCCCGGCCAGAACACGTCCTTCAGATCGCCCTTTATGGTGACTTACTCGGCACCGTACAGGGCCGGGCGGCGTATCAAGGCTCTCTCATGCTTGGGACCGGCGAGCTCGAGACGCCTTATAAGATCGAGAACTTTCCATTGGACGAGATCCGCTACTATGTCCGTCGGGCCGCTCGTCGGCTGGAGGCGTTCGCGACTGACTTGCCGACAGGCCTGATGCCGGAGCCTTGCGGTTATTGTAGCAAGTGCGACTGGTCAGCAGCTTGCGAGGCACGATGGGAAAAGGTGGATCACCTCTGCCGCGTCGCCGATATCACAAAGAAGCAAACCCAGCGGCTCGTTGAAGCCGGAGTCTCGACTGCTTCCATGCTCGCTAACCTCAAGGGCGCGCGGATCGTTGGCATCGCGCCGGATACTTTGGTTCGATTGTCTCAGCAGGCCCGTCTGCAGAAGCAGAGCGCCGAAACAGGTTTAGGCGCTCTGGAAATTATACCCCATCAGCCGGGGCTTGGTTTCGACAGGCTGCCATTGGCCGATGCGGGCGATCTTTTCTTCGATTTCGAAGGCGACCCAATGCATCCGGGCGGTCTCGAATATCTGTGCGGGGTACTTTGGAGAGCGGAGACCGACCACGAAGAAGGCGAGCCAGTTCCAGGCCATCCTAACTTACGCTTCCGTGAATTCTGGGCTCATGATCGCGTGCAGGAGAAGCATGCCTTTGCCGAACTCATGGCCTTTCTATTGCAGCGGCTCGCCCGTTCGCTCAACGCGCATCTCTATCATTACGCACCCTACGAAAAGACGGCGCTCCGCCGCTTGGCTTCCATGCACGCGACTGCGGAAACGGCGGTGGATGAGATTCTGCGCACGAACCGCATGGTGGATCTCTATCGCGTAGTGCGCGAAGGCGTAAGGATCGGTGAGGCAAGCTATTCAATCAAAAACCTTGAGCGCTTCTACATGCCCGCTCGCACTACGGCGGTGGCTTCCGGGGGCGACAGCCTCGTCGTCTATGACCGCTTTCGCGAAATCGGCGACAGCTCGCTCTTGAATCATCTGCGCGACTACAATCGGGACGACTGCCTCTCCACACTTCTTCTGCGAGACTGGCTCATAGAACACGCCAAGAAAACGGGTCATTGGCCGCTAGCTCGGGAGGCCGCGACTGATAAGTCGGTCGTAGAGTCCCAACCAGAGGACGACGGTCGGACGGAGCGTGAAGAAAGAGAACGAGTGCAGGCCGCGCTCGAAGCGGCGCTCGTTGCAGATCCAGAGGCGCCTGATGCCAAGGCTCGGCAACTCATGGCCGACCTCGTGGGCTTCCATCGCCGAGAGGGGAAACCGGCGTGGTGGGCATTTTTTGACCGGCAGGAGCGGGGCGCAGAGGAACTGCAGGACGACGACGAATGTATTGGCGGGTGCGTCGCTGATGGCGGGGACTGGGTTGGGAGGGACAAAAGAAGTCTGACGTTCCGTTACAGCTATCCCGAGCAAGAAACAAAGCTTCGCGAAGGTTCTGCCGTCTTTATTGCCGCAACCGGCGAGCCCGCCGGAACGATTTTCGCTCGTGATGAAAAGTCGCGCATTGTCACTCTCAAACGTGGCACAGGGAAAGGAGAGCTACCGCGAGAACTATCCCTGATACCCGGCGGACCGGTGAACACCGATGCGCTACGTGACGCCGTGTGGATGATCGCCCGCAACATGGCTGTGGGAGGTGATGCTTTTCCCCATATTGCCGCAATCTTAAAGCGTGAGGCACCGCGGTTTTCGGACCGCTCCATCGGGGCACCAATTATCGAGCCTATCGACCGCGATGATCCCGATCGGTTGCTCGAAGCGTCAAGGTGCGCATTTCGCTGATGGTGAGCGGCGATTTCAAGCGATCGTGAGCAGTTATTTCGCGCGATCATGAGCGGCCGCTTCGACCGACGGGGTGATTGGTTCAGGCGATTGCGGCGGCGTCAAGAGTTTGATTGCGGGCATTTTGTTTTCGCATGCTTTCTCCGGTGAGTTGAAGGCGATGAGCATTATGAACGAGGCGGTCCAGGATGGCGTCGCCGAGGGTGGGGTCACCGATGATGTCGTGCCAATGTTCCACGGGGATTTGGCTGGTGACGATGGTCGATGCGCGACCATGGCGATCATCAAGGAGCTCCAGAAGGTCGCGCCGTTCGGACGGATTGAGAACCGAGAGGCCCCAGTCGTCGAGGATGAGGAGTTGAACGCGACCGATGGTTTTGAGTAGGCGGCCATAACGGCCATCGCCGCGAGCGAGGGCGAGCGCCTCGAAGAGGCGCGGGACGCGATGATACTGGACCGAACGATTGTCGCGGCAAGCTTTGTGACCGAGCGCGCAAGCGATCCAGCTCTTGCCCAGACC
>CAWBUO010000002.1:0-1518041 GCA_963791955.1 uncultured Alphaproteobacteria bacterium | reverse complement strand
CGGCGCGCGCGCGAAGAACGGCCGAGCACGCACCCGTCCCGTTACCATCCCAAGCCGCCGATCTGCTGCGGGCCGCTCGCACCAGTGACGAAAAACTCTTAGAGCCGGACGCACTCGTATTTCCGTCCAAAGGTGGTGGTCCTCTGGGCAACTGGGATCGAGTGACGAAGCGACTGCACCGGCTCTCCGGCACATCGGGATGGCACCGACATGACCTCCGCCGCGCTGCGGCGACACTGCTCGGCGATCTTGGGTTTGCGCCTCATGTTGTGAGCGTCGTCCTTGGTCACACTCACATTGCCCATGGAGCCACCGCGGTCTATGCGCGGTCGCGTTATCAGCGGGAGCACCGCGAGGCGCTTCAGGCACTCGCCGACGAAATCGAGCGGCTCGTCAGCGGCGCCGACAATGTCATACGGCTGGAGGCCCGGTGATGAGCAGGGCGCCAACTAAATCAGAGCGGTCTAAGGCAAGCATAAGCACGTCGTTAAGAGACCTGTTCCGCTGTTATGCCATCCCATCGCCACTCCACAAGGCGGTGCAAGAGGCGGCGAGGCAGGAGGGTTGGACTCCGCCGTGGGATCGCGATGGGCGACACGAGGAACATCGTAAGAACAAGATGGCGGGGAAAACAAGCGGCCTCGTACGCGGGTGGCGTGCGGGCCTGCGCCGCACCTTAGTCCAGGCGGCCCATAGGCAACTAAAGCCTACGTCATATCAACGCCAACCATATTCCGACGAATCAATTGACGCCCTTCAGAGAGCATTTCGCAACTTTCTAGCCGCAGGTGATGCTCTTGTTGAAAGCGGTGGGCCTCTGGTTGAAGACGGCGATGATTTTGTCTCGTTGATACCATCACTGTTAGCAGGGTTGCCCAAGCCTCATCGACAAGCGCTTAAAAAAGTTGGTCGTGAGACTCTGATAAAAGACTTGAAGGTGCTCCGCATCCGGAGCAAACACCGGCAACAACGATCTGGGTAGCGAACGCGTTCAAGACCAAGACGTCCGCCGAGAACGACTATAAGTCTCCCAAAATCAGGCCGCGTGGTGCGGCGCTGAATTTCAGAGGAGACTTCCATGGAAACGGTACAAGTCGAAGATCGCCCCGTCGAGCGACTGATCCGTATCGGCGAGGTCAAGCGGCTTACGGGCCTAAGTACCGCGACGCTTTATCGGAAAATCTCAGCCAAAGAGTTCCCACGCCCGGTGCAACTGGGCGTGGCCGCACGAGCTTGGCCCCTGTCCGATGTTCAGAACTGGATCGCCGGACGGATCGAACTGAGGGGAGGCAGCGATGAGTAACCCGACCAACGCCTCTGATACCCAGCACAAGACACCGTTAGAGGAGGAAGGGATGACTGCCTCGATCACGGATACGGCTCCGAACACAACCGGCAACACTGACCAGTTACAAAAGCCCGAGGACGCTGGGATTGACGAGATTGCACGGGAGCAATGGCTCGCAATCCGCCGTGAAGCTGGGCTCAAAATCGATCCGCAAACTGCCGAGGTCGATTGGGCATATGCGCGGGTGGCCGACCCCTACGGCGTCTACCCTGAGCTCCCGGAAGAGTACAGTTGTGTTGGAAGAGAATACTTCGCCCGCTCTCCCGGAAGCGACATATGGGTTTCGTTTGGTGACCTTCCCAAAGCAAACCGAGACGCCTTGTGGAAATACGTTAGGCCGGCATTTTCGGTCGGCGCCCCCGTGCAGACGGGCTCAGACGGGGGCGAGCTGGACGAGGCCGCGCTTGACGCCGCGCTCGACGCTCGTATCGCCGCGCTTATGCCAAAGACTGGCTGATGGGCGGTGTCGGGATGAGGCCGAATGTCGCTGACTTCATAGAGCGTGTCGTTCCCTGGCCGATGCCAGGGGAGCAAGGCGTGATCAACATGCACTGGCTACGGCCGAACCGGCATGGAATGGGCGGTCGGCCGTTTATCAGCTTGGCCGCGTTCATGGACATGCGCGACTGGGCGAACACCCACCCAGCCAACGTTAAAGAGTGCTATTTCTGTTTGTCGCAACAGGCAAAGACAGGACCGGTGCAGCACGGGAATGCGACGGCGAGCCGGCATGCGGTAGACGCAACGTTTCTCAAAGCCGTCTGGTTCGATATCGACTGCAACAAGCAACCGCCAAAGGGTTATGCTAACAAGACAGACGGCCTCGATGCACTCACCAAGTTCGTCAAAGACGCCAACGTCCCGCCGCCCTCAGCCATCGTGGATTCCGGTAATGGGTTCCATGTTTACTGGATCAGCGACCGCAGGATGGCGCCCGACGAGTGGCGACCATACGCTGAGGGGATGTACGCGCTCGCGCAGAAGCATGGCCTGCTCTGCGATCCGATAACTACCCGATGCTGCGCGCGTGCTCCGCGTGCCGGGGACTTTGAACCGCAAGACCACGCCAGCGCGGCCGGTAAGGCTGCTTGCGCTTGGCGCCGATTATGATTTCAAGGCAATATTAGGCCACGTAGCGGCGGCTCAAGCCAACATTACCGCCTTGGTAACTTCAGGCCATCCGCCAGCCGCGGCGCTCCTGTTCGACCCGGCGCTGTTTCCACAGACAGCGCCGCTGACCAACCCGGAAGATAGTCTGGCGCTCGGCCTTGTAACACACGAGCATGCGCCTCTCGACTTCGTCTCGATGGCCGAACAATGTCCATTCTTCAGGGACGCGATAGTTACGGGCGGCAAGACTAACGGACAGGGGCTGTGGAACCTGTCGGTCCTGGCGGCGACGTTCTGCGAGAAGGGCGAATATATCGCTCATAAGATCAGCAAGGAGTACCCGACTTACACACGCGAAGAAACGAATGCGATGTTCGACCGCAAGGTGGCAGAGAGGGACGCCAAAGGACTCGGCTGGCCCAGCTGTCAATCGTTTGAAAATGAAGGATCAAAGTTCTGTGGGACGTGCGTCCACAAGGGTAAAATCAAGTCGCCTTTAAACCTCGCAGACCCGGTGAAATTTACGCCGCCTGCCGTAGACAACGTCACTAGACAAGTCAAAGAGGGGAAAATTCATCCAGTTGTGGCGCTGAAGATACTGCACCAACGAGGCGCCAGCAACGATGCGTTGTTTGCCTTAATGAACGAGAACCACGCAGTCGTAAGATACGGCAGCGAGATCATGGTCGCGGCTATCATCGGGAATAACGTCATCTCAATGACAGTTGAGAACTTTCACAAGATGTTTGCCAATGTCCGCATCAAGGTAGGAGACGACTTTGTCGAAGTGAGCAGACTCTGGTTCAAATGGCCCGGCCGACGACAGTACCTCGACCGCGGCATCGTGTTTGAGCCGGGCGGGCCGCCCGATGTTGCGGACGACATGCTTAGGGTCCAACTCATTAGAGCCACCAGACGAGGGCGGCTGCAAGGCAGACGGAGGCGAGGTAATTTCGGGCGAGCTTGTCGTATCGGGTGGCGACGCGCCTGAAGTCCTTCAATCTGTTGAACGCATTCTCGATACGCCAGCGCAGCTTGTAGAGGCGCTTGCTGAAGCTGAACGGCTTCTTCCTGTTGCAGCGGTTGGGAATGACCGGCTTGGTCCCGCGCTCGTCCAACTCCTCGCGCAGTTCGGCGCTGTCATACGCCCTGTCGGCAAGCAACCGATCTGGTGCCCTAACTCGACGGATCAAGCGCTCCGCGACTGGACAATCGTGCGCTTGGCCTGCGGTCGCAAGCAGGATAGCAATCAGGCGCCCCTTAGCATCTGCGAGTGCATGAAATCTTCGTGTTGCGCCCTCCGCGCGAACGGCCCACAGCCTGATTTTTCTCCCCCCTTTTCCACCTGAGGCCGAGCGATGCGCTTTGACGTGCGTGGAGTCCGATCATCTGCGTGTCCATCGATCGCCCGCCGCACCCCCAGTTCCTGGAATAGGTTCTCCTATAGTCCACGCCGCGCCCCGCGCACGAAGCGGTTATAGATCGTCGTGTGCGGACCGTACTCGGGTGGGCAATCGCACCAGCGACAACCGCTCTTGAGAACATGCACGATGCCGCTGATGACGCGGCGATCGTCGACCCGTTTCCACACCGCGAACATCGGTCGGCAAATGCGGCTCAATCCGAGCCCACTGCTCGTCGCTCAGCCAAAACAAATTCTTGCGCATGATCCCGATCCCTCTTTCCAAAACAAATCAGGATCGTATTGTCTGAGCGCAAAAGTTAATGAGTTTTGACCCTAATCTGTGGCGCGGCTTCGGCATAGAGCCGAAGCAGGGCGACTGGACGCTCATGCGGAGCCACATTTTAACATCGTGTGCTCGAAACAGCAGGTGCTTTTTGATTATTTCATTAGGTGGTTGGCCTACGCCGTCCAGCACCCGAATGGGCCAAATCGGCGTCGCGGTTGCGTTCCGTGGTGCTCAGGGCGCGGGTAAGGGTGTTGTCGCCCGCACCCTAGGCAAAATGTTCGGAAAGCACTTTCCCCACATTGCGAACGGTGACCAACTGACGGGCCGCTTCAATGCGAGCCTTGCCACATCGTGTGTAGTATTTTTGGACGAAGCTTTGTGGGCGGGAGACAAGAAGGGAGAGGGCGTGCTGAAAGCTCTTATTACAGAGCCTAGGCTTCAACTCGAAGCTAAGTTTCGTGACCCAATAATGGTCGACAATCGCCTACGCATAATTGTGGCGTCAAACGAGGATTGGGTCGTACCGGCCGGCATGGGCGACCGCCGCTGGTTGATCCTCGACGTGGCAAACACTTTCGCCTGGCACCGGACACCAGAACTACTGGGATCAGCTTTACGCTGAGGTCGAGAACGGGGGCGCGGCCGCGATGTTCTATGATCTACTCACCATGGGCTTAACCGGGTTTGACGTGCGAGCCGTCCCTATCCGGCTGCCAAGGCGCAACAACAGGCACACTCATTACGTGGTACAGATGCGTGGCTGTATCACGTCCTACAGGATGGTAGGATTGGCAGTGAGCAGTGGCAGAATACCGGCCTCTGCATCAGAACGGACCACGGTTACAATTGCTATGAGGACTCAGTAAGCAGCAACACGCTTGGCGACCTGAGATCAAAGCTATCTGGTCGAAAAAAGTCCGCTCCGTGCTCGGCCAGTGTGTTGTAGACACTAGACAGACAATCGGCAACGAGAGGGTTCGTTCGTTCAAGTTCGCGCCGCTGGCCGATTGTCGACGTCAGTTTGCAATTCATGCGGGGGCGCCGAACATCGAATGGGAACAAATCTAAGCGGGCTTCAGATTTTGGTGAGGCCGTTGGGGTTGACTGTCAAGGATGTCGATAGATCGGGAGCTCGATCCACGGACCTCGAATGGGAACATCAAGATCGACGATCTCGAATGAGAACGCGAACCCGCAAACCAACCCGATAGCGTTAGCTCATCAATTAGACTTAAACTTTACTGGACGCCCTTCTTCCGATTGTGCTGCCGACTAGCGGGGGCCAACCTGGGCCAAACCCCATCCAACCTCCCAAGCAGAGGGTGGACGCGAGAAATGCCTGTCGTTATTAGTTGGTCCAACGTGGCGACGTGGCCGACCTTTTTGATAATCGCAGGTGGATGCGTTGGACAGTGCGGGCGCCAGTTAACGCCATTATTAATCATTGCGTCACCATCATGCAAAAACATCGTCTCTATCGTCTTTAAATTGGTTGGACTGGTTGGACTGGTTGGACCGGCACTGAAAAAAAGGGGACTTCTTCCGCCCAAGCTAACATTCTGTCTCCTGGACAGGTTGGACAATCGCTATGGTCCGTCACGAGCCTGGATCGGCTCCCCAGTGCAAAATTTTAAAGTCGCACAATTTGGCGCGGAACTCCGGCGGGCACAGTTGTTACTGCGGCGGTAACTGACGCGCCTGCATCAGGTGCAATAAGTTGGACCGTATGCACAAAAAGAGATACAATATCTGAGATTTGGGGTAGCTACGCAGATACCCGCACGCGGTTTTTGTTACCGCGGCGGTAACAGCTCACGCCAACGATTAAACAATACAACGGTGTCACCGTTTGCCGCTGATTGAGGCATTCCGGACAGATAATTGTGTCTGAGCACGGTAGTGACGGATCGACAGCAGTAAAAAACTCGGCGGGAGAAGTGTGGGCCACCTTTTTGAAGGTGGCACGATATCAATAAGCATCTCGTGCGAACGCGCGGCGATCCGCCGAAAAAATGCGCTTAGGAAAAAGCACTTTACCATTGAATAAGAAATCGACCCTACGACGAAGAGGAGCACCGTTGGATACTTTAAACCCGCTCAATACATAGGAGGGCGAAATGAAGCGCAACACACAATTGGAGAAACAGGCAAAACGCATCGCCGATGCAATCGTTGAGCTTGTCGAGGGGACCGACGGCCCTGTGACGCTTGCTCAGGTTGAGCGGGACGTCGCCGGCTTTGCGAAAGAAGCGCCGCCTTTCTGGCGCTATGGCTTCAAGACCGGAAGGTTCTATTGGGATGGGATGACCGAGGCGGGCGAAAAAGCCCTTGAACAAGTGATGCATGAGCGCAGGGTCACCGTTCAGTTTGTGAGCTTACTGCCGTACATCCTCGAAGATTGCCTCATCAAGGATGAAAATTGGCAACCGATAGTTCTACTTCCGGCGAGAGCGGCGAATTTGGATAGCCCTCACGTTTTTGATACGCGCTTCGCAGGATTCGTTCGGTCGCGCTTGATACGCCGGGCTGGCAGTCGCTCGAATCCGGGCCTGTTAGCTTCACGGCAGACCAATTCTCGCTGTAGAGCTTTGGCGAGCAATCGGAGAGCACCGCTATGTCGTTTCTAGCAGAGCTGCATAAATCGCAGGCCAAATTGGCTGCGCAAGATGCGGATCCCTGGCGGCTGCCGTCTGGAGCGCGTGCGTGGGGAGTAGGCGACGATGGCATCGAGCGCATTACTACGCAGCTAGTCTTCGATATCCTCGAGGTTCCTCAACGCAGCCGGGGAGCCGGCGCCTGCCGACGTCTGGCGAAACTAATGGCGGAACTCGGGTGGATGGGCGTAAGGGTCCGGGAACTCACGCGGCGGCGGCTATTTGGAGCAGGTTAGGGGTTACTGCCGCGGCGCGAGCAAGGGCCAACCTAGGTAGTTGGTCGCCGTTAAACGCAGCGCATCATCCATTAGATCGTCCCCGAGTAGGTTAAAAGGTAGCGTTACTTTCACTGTCAGTAACGGCTCTCGACCCCCTGGAAGTGGTCCCAGATTCCCACCTTTACACCAGGCCGGATTCGCGGCGTCGAGCGCGGTGCCCGCAACAATTCTTTGTGCCGATAGATCATTTTCCCTCTCTTCTCTATTTTTATCTCTCTCTATTCAGACATAACGGCTCGACGCGGCGAGGGGGTGGCCGCGTGAAGTCGCGGCATCTAGCCGGAGGCGTGCCATGTTTCGTCCTAAAGAATATTCGGAAGCGGAGCGCAGGCTGGCAGGTTTGGCCCGCAAAATCGCGACAAATCGAGACGTGTTGTCTCGCGGAACCGACACGCCCAATCAATCCTGCGCATGGGCGTCCTATTCAAGGCCTTGGATACACAATGGTGTCGTTTACACGCTCCCCAGAGGAGGCTGCATACTTGGCATTGTTGGACCGGGACAACGATGGGGACGCGGAGCGATCTTTTCTTCGATCGACGCTCGCTTCACTGCCGCTACAAGATCGAGCCATGCCACGCCGGGTGTCGGAATGACGATACGACTCGCCGCGATGAGGCCGAGGAAACAATATGGGATAACGTGATTGACATCGGCAAATACCTTATTGGGTTTGTGTCCGACCAGACGACCCGGTGTTCGAACAAGCTAAAAAAGTTAAATCGTGAATACAGGGTGGAGATGGAGGCTCGATTGCGGCAGCTGGCGATAACGGACACCATTCGGCGACCGCTGTCCGCTGGGATCGAGCTGGGTGGGCCATCGCAGGAATCGGAATCTGCGATCCACTCTACTAGGCCATTTCTTGCTCGGACTCCGAAGCTACACTTCCCCCACGCGATCGGCGATACTAAATAGCGTGCCGGCTCACCCCTGCCGCGAACCGTTCAGCAAGTCGCGCCCGTTGACAGCTTCGATTTGGTTCTGCCGACCAAATCTAAAAGGGGTAAAGGGTAAAAGCCTCGGGTCGCGCGCGCGCCGTTAGTAAGATCTTGATATCCTTGATCTGATCAGGCCTTAAGGTTGCGCCATCGCGGCATGCACTCGGCGCGTCTGCAATGCCCGGAAAGCGGACATCAGGTTCCAGCGCAACATCTGAAGCGATGGGCCATGAACGGACCTCGCCAAACGGAATGGTCACTTCGGGGCGGGTCCGTGTTAGTCTGGCTCTGGGCTAAGGGGCGTTATGGCCGAAACCCGTAAACTTGCGGCAATACTGGCGGCAGACGTGGTCGGATATAGCCGGCTTGCAGGTGCCGACGAGGATCGCACGCTGGCACGACTACGGGCGCTGCGCAGCGATCTGATTGATTCCTATTATCGCCGTGCATCACGGGCGTGTGGTCAAACGCACGGGCGATGGTGCGCTGGTAGAGTTCCGTAGTGTCGTCGACGCCGTGCGCTGCGCCATCGAGGTGCAGGACGGCATGATAGAACGTAACGCTGGCGTATCGCCCGACCGGCGCATCGAGTTTCGTATCGGCATACACGTCGGCGATGTGGTTGAGGAGGGCGACGGCGACCTAATGGGTGACAGCGTGAATATCGCCGCCCGGTTGGAAGGAATTGCAAAGCCTGGCACCGTCTGTCTTTCCGAGGACGCTTATCGGCAGGTGAAGGCGCGGCTCGATCTTGTCGTGAGCTATTTGGGACCAACTCAACTCAAGAATATTTCAGAACCGCTCGGGGTCTATTCAATCGAAGTCGGCAGACCCGCGCCCGGGAAGCCGGCAGAGCGGCAAGCGCCGCCTTCTGATTCAGCGCCACCGCGTCTTTCAATCGTTGTTCTTCCCTTCCAGAACCTCGGCGGAGATCCTGAACAGGAATATTTTGTTGACGGCATGACCGAGAGCCTAACGACGGATTTATCGCGAATCTCTGGTGCCACGGTCATCGCCCGCAACACGGCATTCAGCTATAAAGGCAAGCATATCGACGTGAAGCAGGTCGGGCGCGATCTCAATGTTCGCTATGCACTGGAGGGCAGCGTCCAACGTGGTGGCAATCGTCTTCGCGTCAACGTGCAGCTGATTGACACAAGAACCGGCGTTCATCTGTGGGCCGAGCGGTTCGACAAGCCCTTGGCCGATCTCTTCGACATGCAGGATGAAATTGTCGCGCGGCTCGCGAACGCATTGAACGCCGAGCTGATCGCACTTGAAGCGCGGCGCGCGGAGCAATCGCCGAATCCGGATTCGATGGACCTCTATTTCCAGGGCATGGCCTGGGTAAATCGGGGCGTGAACCCCCAAAATTACGCCAAGGCGCGCGACTGCTTCGACAGAGCCCTAGCCCTCGATCCGGGCAATGTGGAGGCACTCGTCGGCCAGGGACGAGTGGACGCCCAAATGGTGGGGGGTGGTTTGGCGGATGACCGCGCTGCACGCCTCGCATCGGCCGAGGCGGCGCTGAACGGGGCGCTCTCCCTCGCGCCAAATCATCCTTGGGCACATACTTGGATGGGGCTTGTTTATATTCATACCCATCGCGGCCTACAGGCGATTGCGGAAGGTGAGCGTGCCTTAACGCTGGATCGAAATTTGGCGCACGCTCAAGCTGGTGTACTCGCCACAGCCAAGATAGCCATGGGCCGTGCAGAAGAAACCGAAGGCCACATTCAAGAAGGGATCAGGCTCTCACCGCGCGACAGCCACCTTCATATCTGGGGAATGTTGGGCGGGCTTGCCAATCTTTGTCTCGGCGATGAACAAGCCGCGGTAGCTTGGCTTCGCCGCTCCATTGAGGCCAACAGAAATTTTCCGTTGCCGCAATTCCTCTTGGCCTCCGCACTGGCTCAACTCGGCCAGCAAAGTGCCGCTGGCGCGGCGACCAAAGCAGGACTGGCGCTCGATCCGGCGTTTACCATCCGCCGCGCCCGTAACTGGCTGACCGCCATGGGCGACGACCCGATTTATAAGACGCAAATCGAGCGGGTATTCGACGGCTTGCACAAAGCCGGCGTGCCCGAGGCATGACGCTAGTTCGATTCTTTCTCTAAGCGAGCGGCGGTTTGGCATGCTCGATGTCGTTTGTGCGGTCAATCGCGACCGAGGCGAGCTAGTAGAACGTCCGACCATGTCCGCTTCTCTAATCGGCCATTCGGGGTCAAGCGCTTTCAGACTATCCACCACTGCAGTGTCGATGTCGCTCGCGGGCTCATGCTTCTCTTCGGAATCGGCACCAAGGCCCTTCGAACTTCACCTTCCCGACCATTCCAACCTTGAGGCCGAAGTTGCGTAACGTACCGCGTAGGTCGTTCTCGATGGCGATGGCCTTCGACTGCAGCAGTTTGCGATGGGTCAGCAGCATCCGCAGTTTCTGGCTGCGTAGCGTCTTCACATGCACCGGGCGATAAAGCCCCACCCGCATCATCTGCGCGATGCCGCGCGCATCGTTGCGGTCAGTCTTGTTGATCTGCGCCTTCAGCACCGCCTGTATGTGCCGCGTCTCAACGCAGACCACCGGTAACTCTGCTTCGGCGAGAGCGCTGAATAGCCACTGCGACAGCGGTCCGGCTTCCAATCCAATCCGTTTGAAGTGGTAGGCAGGATTCGTCAGCACCGCCAGCAGAGCGTCAGGTTCGCTCGCTACCTTCACTTCCCGAACGATCTTGCCCGTGTCATCCACAATGCAGACGCTGGTCACCTTGACCGATACGTCCAGTCCAGCAAAATGGTACATGCTGCGCTTCTCCTTCTGATGCTTGAGGCCGTACACACGGACCTCGTTTGACCATCAGCCTGAAGCGCAGCACCTAAAATCTTCAGCTATGCACAAGCTGCCGGCCGATTACCCCATCTATGCCCCGAAAGCGACCGACAACCGTTTCGGGGCCGGATGTCGTGATGGGGCCCAGGAGCAGACATGTTGACATTAGGATTGGATGTTGTGTGGGACGTGGCTAATTTCCATAATGATTCCGGATCGAAACGCGAGATCGGGAGGGACGCCGATGAAACGCGTCGCGCCAAAACCAAGGATATTAAATGATACCAAGGCTATATTTAGGTTTTCGCCGCATCGATTAACCGACAGATTGACCCCACTCGAATTCGTATTCGGGACCAGCGCGCTCAGCATTCCAGAAGTGGAAGTTGCCGATTGGAAACTTGACATTGTGGGGCTCGTCAGCAATCCGATTTCGCTGTCTTTTGATGACTTAAAGGGCCTCCCAAAACGAAGCTTAGAAACTGTCTTTATTTGTTCAGGCAATCCACTCTTTCCGACTCAACCGTCGCGAAAAGTGGCCAATGTACAGTGGGCGGGTGCAGATTTGGCGCAACTCCTGGAAAAAGCAAAAGTCGACGAGCTCGCGACATATCTGTGGTCGTATGGCTTGGATTTCGGCGAGAAAGAAGATTATGGAGAAATTCCTCATTACGTCAAAGATATGCCGCTCACTCGCCTGCAAGAAGGCGACATACTGATAGCGTATGAACTTAACGGCGAACCTTTGGCAGTGAAAAACGGATTTCCCGCCCGTCTCGTGATCCCAGGCTATTACGGCACCAACAGCACAAAATGGCTTTTCAGGCTGGAGTTGGCGGATCGCCGCGCCGACAGTTACCATACAACTGTTATGTACAACGACCCCGATTTTGATGCAGAGCCATTTGGCAAGGTGACGAAACCAGTTTGGGCAGTAGCCCCGCAATGCATGTTTGCCTCCCATAAACAAAAAACCGAAATTTCAAGTGAACCTATCGAACTTTGGGGGTGGGCCTGGTCAAGATGTCCAGTCGAGTGGGTTGAGGTGAGCACGGACAGCGGAGCTACATGGGAACGAGCCGAATTGGAACCTCCTCAAGGGAGAGCATGGCAGAGGTTTTCTTGCATGTGGACGCCTCCTAACCCCGGCGACTATGACGTTCGCTGCCGCACTCAAGACGTGAACGGTGAAACACAGCCATCGGACAACGCCCGACATTCAATCCAATCGATACGGATCGCGGTAAGAAGCTGATTTGAATAATTGAGTTCATCGATGTCCGCTTCGGGTCAATCGCGACCGGGGCGACCTAATAGAAAATGCGGCCATGTCCGCTTATGCCCCGAATGCGACCGACAACCGTTTTAGGGCCGCATGTCGTGATGGGCCAAAAGGCGACATGCCATCTATTGTCGAATTTTTTGGATTTCCGCATCTCATCGAGGCGGATAAGGTTTCAATATAGATAGAGGGAACGACGCCCAGTCCGATTGAGCTAAACATCCCTGTGCCGGAGTGCGATCCGATGCTTCGAACATCGCTTTGTGATTTCTTACGAATAGACGTTCCCATAATCCAAGCCGCGATGGCAGCCTGTACATCCGCCGAACTCGTATCGGCTGTGTCCAACGCTGGAGGTCTCGGTACGTTGGCAAGCGCGCTAATTTCAATCGAAGACTTTAAATCTCAGCTCGCACGAACGGCTGAACTTACGGATCGGCCATTTGCCGTCAACCATTCCATACCCTTTCTCAAGGAGGAGGCTTTTGCCGCGACGCTCGCAGCAAAGCCTGCGGTGATTTCATTTGCGCTCGGCGATCCTGGCGACTTAGTGGCCCGCGCTCATGACGCCGGCATCACGGTCATGCAAATGGTCAACACTGTCGAGCAAGCGGAGCGGGCTGTGACACAAGGCGCAGACATTATCAACGCGCAAGGGACTGAGGCAGGCGGCTTCAGTGGGACAATTTCGACGATGATCTTGGTCCCGCAGGTAGTGGACGCAGTCGGTGCTGTCCCAGTCGTCGCTTCCGGGGGTATTTTTGACGGACGTGGGCTGGCGGCAGCAGTTGCACTTGGTGCTAAAGGCGTTGCTCTTGGAACGCGATTTCTGGCTTCGGTCGAGGCCCCAATTGATGAAACGTGGAAGCGTTCGATTGCGGCGGTCAAATCGGAAGAGGTTGTCAGAGTCCCCGCCTGGAATGAGGTTTTTCCGCTGGCCAGCTCGCGAGGCTACGATGTTGCACCTAACAGCCTTCAGACGCCCTTTACACAAGAGTGCGGTCAAGTTCGCGGATTGGGCGAGAGTGAAACGAAGCGGCTGAACGGCCGATTAATGAACGCAGTGCGCGAGGGCAAATTCTTCGAACTCGTACCACTCACAGGCCAGACCGCTGGCGCAATCCGAGGCATCGAGTTGGCTGGCGACATTGTCCATAGAATCGCGGCCGAAGCCGAAGCGTCACTTAAGCGACTGGCAGACAATACGTAACGCAACGGGTCAACAACCGCCGCGCCGGTTAATGGCTGGCGCGGCAGCTATGCCTCCAACACCGGACACGAAGGGAGGCGACTGGAACGCCGTTATGGGCGGACATCACACCTAGATCGCAAAGATTATCCGGCAATTCCTGTTATGAAAACACGTCGTCGCATTACCTTCTGCAGGGTCTAAACGCGCCGAATGCAGATGCCGGCCGATTATGCCAGCGCTTCGACGATGCGAATGTCGCGCTCGGCGGCGTTGCCCAACACCTTCAATGCGGCCTGATAGCCGGGGCCGTCGTGGGCGGCGACGGCTTTCTCCACGCTGTCGAATTCGAGGAGGACAACGCGCTGGACCACTCCCTTTTCGTAAGCTTTGGCGGCGTTGCCGCGGGCGAGGAAGCGGCCGCCAGCAGCGATCATTGCCGGCCCCGCGAGCTTGGCGTATTCGGCAAGGGCGTCCGGATTGGAAATCGAACGATAGGTAGTAACTATATAGGCTTTGGGCGTTGGAGCCCCCTGTTCGCTTGATGTGCTATCTGAGGCGAGGATTTCACGAATCTTCTGTGACGTTTCCTCGCGAGGAAAATTGAAAACTTCCCGATCTACATCGCTAAGGTAATTGGTAATGGCGTCTTGAAAACTTGGTCGTTGGCGGATGCGTTCAAACCAATTTGTCACGCGAGGTCTGTTGTTGAGCCAAAGGCAGTCAAGGGCCAGCATCGCCGCGCGATTGAGGTAGGCCGTGGCCGCGGCATCCGCCAACGAATAGTCATCGCCGGCGAGATAGGAAGAGAGCGCGAGCGTCTCCTCCATCTCGCCAATGTATTTGTCGTAATTTCGCAAGGCGGTAGCGACATGGGGAGCCTCGATCCCTTCCAGCGCGGCCTTTCGCTGGTGCTCG
Source organism: uncultured Alphaproteobacteria bacterium (assembly GCA_963791955.1). Taxonomy (GTDB): domain Bacteria; phylum Pseudomonadota; class Alphaproteobacteria; order Rhizobiales; family Xanthobacteraceae; genus BOG-931. Next base: position 1,503,803 of record CAWBUO010000002.1, on the reverse strand, counting down.
CGCATGACCGGGTCAGGGATTGCCGCGAACCGTGCCTCGATCTGCTCAGGTGTCTTTTTCAAGAGCTTGCGGCGAAAGGCTATGGCGAAGCTGAGAACAGCAACCGCATCATGCAGGTAGTCATCGATCTTCTTCATCCAGAGCCGTGCAACGGCTTTGCGGTAAGGATCGGCGGGCATCAATGCAGGCGATGGAAATGCCTCCTCGATGTATTCAATGATCAATCTCGATTCGGTGATTGTATGAGCATCATGCACGAGCGTCGGCACGACTGCTTTCGGATTAATTTTCCGATATTCCGGTTGGAACTGATCGCCGCGGAGAAGGTCGAGGATTTTGCTCTCCCACGGCAGTCCTTTTTCATGGAGCACTAATCTGACCATTACGGGGGCGACGGAGGGACTGGCATGATATAAGCGCAGCATGATGCGGGCTCCGTTCTTGGGAGTTCATCAGTTTCTCATAATCGAATTTCTGCGGATAGAGCCCATGTCTGATGTGGGTCATCTGCGTCACGGCGACGTTGGCGACATGTCCGTTATGGCTCCGATCGCTGCCGAAGCAGCACTCGCTAAAAAACATCGATGCAGATGGCTCAGCTTTTCATCGACGCCTGCATCAGATGTGCCCCCAAGCCCGGCGGCCGGCGTCGATCAGGAGCTCGATCTTGAGCGTCTGAATGTCGGACGTGACCTTGCTCGGCATGACGGCGAACTTCGACATCGCCGCACTGGCAAAGCCGCATTGAGGGCAGATGCCGAGCCGCTCCATCGGCGCAAACCGCGCCGCTTCGTCGATGCGGCGCATCAGGTCGTCCGGCGATTCAAGCACCGGATTCTTGGTACTAATAATGCCAAGATAGGCGCGCCGGTCTGCGGGCAGATAGCGCAGCGGGGCGAAGTCTCCAGCGCGCCGCGAATCGTATTCAAGCAAGAAGGCATCGACGTCGGCGCGCGTGAACAGAGCCTCGGCGATCGGGGCATAGCCGCCGTCGCCGACCCACAGGCTTTCCAGGTTGCCGCGGCACAGATGCATGCCGATGGTCAGATCGGCAGGCCGGCCGGCGACTGCGCGGTTAAGCACGTCGATATAGAGGGCGACGAGCTTGTCAGGGTCATCGCCCTCGCTCTTCGCCAGTGCGCGGATATTGTTGTCGCACAGCAGCGCCAGCGGCACTTCGTCGAGTTGAAGATAGCGGCAGCCCGCGGCGTAGAGTTCCTTGATCTCCTGTTGAAACACCGCAACCAGGTCGTCCCAGTATGCTTCGACGTCGGGATAAACTTTCGGATCAACTGCATCCTTGAACTGGCCGAAGTGCATGTGGGATGGCGTCGGCATCGTGACCTTGATGCGATTTTTCGCCACCGATTTGAGGAACTTGTAATCGTCGGTAACAATCGGTCTGGTGCGGCGCACCAGCCTTGTCGTCAGCACCGCGGGCGACGGCGTTGCAAATCCCTCGTCGTTGCGGAAAGTGAGCTTTGACGGACGGAAATCGAAGCCCTCGACCGCGCTCAGAAAACCGCGCGACCAGCCGGCGCGGCGAAATTCGCCGTCGGTGACGATCGGCAGGCCCAACGCCTCCTGCATCGCGACGGCATCGCGGATGGCGCGGTCCTGGACCTCGCGGAGCTTGTCCGGCGGAAGTTTGCCGGCCTCCCATTCGCGCCACGCCTCATGAAGTTCCGGCGGCCGTTTCAGGCTGCCGACATGATCGATGGAATTAGAGGGAACGCGAGACGATGCCATGGCGAACCTCCCCGATGTTAATGGCTCCAGCTTTTTGGCCGTTTTGTCTTCTGTCCTAAGATCGTCACCGTAGCACGAACGGCAGATTAGACTCGTCGAGCAGCATCCCTATTGTAGAGATGGTTCGCTGCCCGTTGGGGCGCATATTCGTGATCCTCGTAACAGAGGAGTACGACCATGCCAGACAATGAATATGGCTTTCCGCCTAACAAACGCACCCCTTGGAACAAGGGTAAGCTGATTGGGGCAAGACCTCCACTGCGACCAAAACACGTTTGGTCGATCAGAACTCGATTACTATTGGAGGGGCGAATCCGTGACCTTGCCCTGTTTAACTTGGCCATCGATAGCAAGCTTCGAGGTTGTGACGTCGTGGCCGTAAGGGTCGAGGACGTTGCCCCAAACGGTTATACGATGGACCGCGCAACGGTGCGGCAAAAGAAGACGGGGCGGCCCGTCAAGTTCGAGCTTACAGATCAGACCCGCCAAGCCATCGACGACTACTTGAAGGCTGCAGCCAGAAAGCCGGGAGAATTTCTATTCGCGGGTCGGCGCGGCTCCAGTCACTGCCTGACCACTCGGCAATACGCGCGGCTCCTGTCGGACTGGATCGCAAGCATCGGCCTCGATCCGAAGCTCTTTGGCACACATTCGCTGCGTCGAACAAAGGCAACGCTGATCTATCGCCGAACAGGAAATCTACGAGCCGTGCAGCTCTTGCTCGGGCACACCAAAATCGAAAGCACCGTCAGATACCTCGGCATTGAGGTCGATGACGCGCTTGCGATAGCTGAACAAGTTGACGTCTGAAATACCCGGGCAGAGCGGACATGCTCTGCCCGGCCGTCCACGGCAAAAACGGGCCACAAGCGGACTCAGGCACCGCAGCAAACAGCATCCCTATTCGATCACCTCATCGGCGCTCACTAGAATATCGGACGGTATTGCGAGCCCGAGCGACGCTGCAGTCTTTGCGTTCACCACCAACTCGAATTTCACAGGCTGCTCGACCGGCAAGTCCGCTGGTTTTTCACCCTTGAGTATCCTAGTGACGATAATCCCACTCTGCCGCCACATCGACGTTAAAACGGGTCCGTAAGATAGGAGGCCGCCGGCCTCCACGGCTTCTCGCCACTGATAAATCGCCGGAAGCCGGTACTCGGCGGTAAGATCGATGATCTCTCGGTTAAGTGAAGCAAGAACGGGCGACGCAAAAACAGTAAGGGCCGCTGCCTGCCCGTCGTGTGCCTCACGGAACGCGCCCGCAAGGCCAACTTGATTTCGCGCTTCCAAAATCTGGAGTTTAAGATTCAAGGAGCGAGCGGCGGTCTCCGAATTTGTAACCTGCGCTTTGCCGGTTGTCGGGTCCCAGAGCGCCGCCACGCGCGAGATTCCCGGCACGAACTCTTTCAGTAATTCCAGCCGTTTTGCGCTGAGTTCCGGGGCAAGGAGAGTAAATCCCGTAATATTACCGCCAGGCCGCGAAAGACTGGTGACAAGCCCGGCCCCAACGATATCGTCGCAGATCGCAACAATAGGGATCGTCCGCGTGGCCTGTTGCGCTATTTTGGGTGCGAGATCGCCAAATGCGGTGATGACATTCACCTTTAGGCGGACCAGTTCCGCAGCGAGTTCGGGAAGTTGCCGAAGACCTTCCTTGGCATAACGAAGTTCGATTGCGACGTTCTGGCCTTCAACGTAACCGAACTGGCGAAGCGCCAGTCGAAACGACTCCATGCGCGGCGAAGCAGGGGGGCCGGCTCCGGGCCACAACACGCCGATCTTTGGAATGCTCTTGGCTTGCTGCTGTGCACGCGCCGCGACCGGCCACGCAACCGCTGCACCGCCGAGAAGCTTGATGAACTCGCGCCGTAGCATGGTCGCCCCAAGCTCAGGAGACGGCATTGTATTGGTTTAATCGAGTCCTTTGATAGGGGCTGAAACCGGCATCAAAGGAGCATATTGTACTTTCCGTACCCAAAGGGGTAATACTAATGGTTGAATGGAAACCCTTCTTCAAGCCCATCGGACCAGCTAGCCAATGGCGAATAAGCTGGCTGAAAGTGCAGACGATTGGGACAGTCTATCCTGCGAGAAGCTCGCTTCCGCGGAAAAGCTTAGCGTGCACAACCGCAAGCTTGCTTATGACGAATATGGCTACGCGTTAGAATTTTCGTTGAAAGCAACAATTATGCGTCAAACCGGCCTCAATCGATGGCCCGATCGGGCGGATAAGCCAGAAATGTACAGCCATAGCCTAATCGGCCTTCTAAAATTGACAGGTTTGTTTCAAAAATTTTGCAAGGCACGCCAAGAGAATGTGCGGCTCAAGTACAATTGGCTTGTTGCCAAAGATTGGCAGCCAGCACGCTATCGAATGGAACCACCATCGGCGGAAACTATTCGAGATCTTAAAAGAGCTATCACCGACCCCAGCAACGGAATTTTGGCATGGCTGAAGAGTCAGTAAGGAAAATTCCCATTCTTACAGAGAATCAAAGAGGGCTGGGAAAGAGTGCCTAGCACTGCTTGATCGTCATAAGTTTGTTGTTCAGGGTGCCGCTTGGGTCTACTCCGATATTCTCAGCGAATGGCGATACTACGTAGTTACGAATCTTGTCGAAATCGACGGCCCTCTTGCAACTTATGAACGCATAGAAAAACTGTTCAGTCTCAAGTTCAACAACCGGGACCTCTTAATTGACGATGTTCACTTGGGTTCTCCGAGGGAAGAGCTTTTTATTGCTTTGGCTCAGTTTATTCGGGGTCAGGCGCTAAATGCGACTGTGCGACGCACTAGAGTAACGATGCGAAATGGCAGTGATTATTTTGTTGAAGAGGCATTTGTTTATAGGTTGGATAGGACGCCCGAAAGAATTGAAACGATCAAGAAAAGGAAATCGTTTGACCGCCATCTTAAGCAGTTAGAAGAGGCTCGCGCCTAACCACCATTAGGCTTCGGTGGGCTACGTTTAACCGGCGCGAATCTCTTCTTCAATATTTGATCAAACTCCTCACTTTGTTCCACGCCTAGTTTCCGAGCGGTTTCCTTGAACCGCTCGGATTGCACTTTGTCAGTTAGTTCAGACTTTGATTTTCGTCTTGGCTTTGCGGCCATATCGTTTTTGTCCGCTAATGAGCAGGTCGATAGGTTAACCTCTTACCAACGATACCACGGATAATCGCCTCAGTGCGGGCCACATCACCTACACCAAGCGCGATACGATGATTGTAGCGGAAATCAAACTCTGCAGCGTAGCGGTGAAGGTGCTTTTCGTCGCAGTGCTGATAAGTGCCTTTCATTCCGCGCTTGAACACTGAGTAATATGATTCAAGCGTGTTGGTATGTACGTCGCCCCGCACATACTCAATTTCGTGGTTCACCATTTGATGCTCAGCCACATCAAACGGGCGAAACTTGTAATAGCCGGCACTATCGGTCATCAGACGCGCATCTTTCGCGACGTTCTTTCTGATAACCCGTTCGACTTCGGCGTAAGCTGCGCGGTCGATCTTGAATGACCGCACTTTTCCACCGCGCTCAACTAGCGACATGACGACCATTTTATGGCCGTAGCCTTTTTTGACGCGGCGATCTTGCTTGCGGCCAAGGAAAGTTTCGTCAGCCTCCACAATACCGCCGCCAGAACCCATCGGCGCGACATCAATGCCAAGGTCCTTCATGGCTTCGCGGATACGGTGCCCGATGAACCAGCCGGTTTTCAGGGTGCAGCCGAGCGTTCGCGCAAGCTGATTAGCGCTAATGCCCTTCTTGCTTGACGCGAGCAAAAACATGGCTTGTAGCCAATGCCGCAGTGGTACGTGCGAGGACTCAAAGACAGTACCGATCTTGACCGTGAATGGCTTGCGGCACTGGTAGCACTTGTAGGTGCCGATCCGCGTGCTCTTGCCTTCCATCTTGGAAATACGCTCAACCCCGCCGCAATGAGGGCAGATCGGACCTTTCGGCCAGAGCAACTTTTCAACCCAAGCGTAAGCTGCGGACTCGTCGTGGAAGCATTTGTCGGAAATCGTGGACTTCATGGCTAACCTCTTATGCTCAAACCATATCCCGATTTTGTGGGTACGTCAAGTATAATATACTCCATCAAAGCCATTGCCGCAGTGCACAGCCAATGTCGCAGCCGGGTCATCAGCGCCTGATTGACGATGTCCGGTTAAATGTCGGCTTGTCGCAACTTCGGACATATCGCCACGTCGCGCGGATGACGAAATGGGCCTAGTGGCGGTCGCAGGCATTAAATCCGGTACGTCCTCGTGGGCGTGCTGGCGGTGGCCGGGATAGAACTCTTAATTCGCGCCATGTAATTCAACTGTGCCACTAACGACAATTCACATTTCGGCCATCTCGTTCGAGTCCACTCCAATTTCTGCACCCACGCCTCAGCCACCGCTTATTCCCACGCCGCGTTCGGCGAGAACTTGTTGAGCTCTGTCACTAAGTTTGAATTTATCAGGCTGATCTTTGACCGGCTCGACAAGTTTCTTTGCAACAAGCTGATCAAGCACGGTTCTTTTATGCCCCTTTAAATTCGCGCCCGGACCATCCAGTAAGTCACAAAGGACCGCAATTTCGAGATCTGAGAGATCATCTTCCATGCGCCACCTAAGAGGTTAAAGTGGCGATGCACGTCAGCATCAATGGTCGAACCGCTCGAACCTTCACGTTACCCTCCGTCGCGGCCGAAGCCTGCGACTTTCACTAGCACGCGAGCAGCTGACCAACCTACCTTTTTAGACCGCGTTCAGGACCGCTTTGGGTCATGAACTTCCGAACAGCGATGTCGCCGTTGTGTCCGTTCATCCCCCAGTTTCAGACATAACGTTGCACGGCACGACCGTTGAAATGGGCCATTAACGGAAGTCACTTTGCTGGTAGCCTTCCTGCGGCCACGCCGCCTACCCGCGCTCCTCCTCGATTACGAGTAACGCATGCCGAGATTTTCGAGTCCGTCGGCGACGCGATCAAGCAACGTAGCGGTATGGGGTAGCCCGCTTCTGACCTCGGCGATGGTCAATTCGGGAAAATCGCGGCAGAGCATGCGGAAACTCTGTTTCCCCTCGTCGTGCTTGCCGGCGTGCACCAAAGCCGCGGCGAGGAAGCGATTGATCCATATCGCCTTCGGCTGTGCGGTAAGCGCGCGCCGATACCATTGAACCGCAGCGTGGTAGCTTCCGCGCTCAAAGTTGGCCGCGGCAATGCCGAGCGACCACACGAAATTGAGCGGGTCGACAGGCGCCAGCACCCGCGCGATCTTGCAACACTCGATCGCTTTGGCTGTTTCTCCCCGATAGGCATGAACCCATGCGAGGCGGCCCCAGCCCCAAGGCGATCCGCCGTCGATTGCGAGCGCCTGCCGTGCATGGGCCTCGGCGGCGGTGAGATCGTGCGCCAGCATGGAGGCGGCCGACAACATCGCATGGGCGAGCGGGTCGCCGACGGTGAGCGCCGATGCGTTCGATACAAGTTCAAGCGCTTTACGCCGCTCGGCCTTGCGATGGACGGTGAAGTGATGACCGGCTCGCAGCCCGTGACACCACGCTGCCATGGCGACCGGAATCGGATCGCGGGGCACGCGCGCGATCGCCTGGTCGAGCAATTCGAGCGCCGTGGCATGCATGGCAGGGTCGGCCGCAAGCACCATCGGAAGAGCCTGCATGCTGAGCTCCCAGGCGGTGAGGTGTGCTGGATCCACGCCAGTGGCACGATCGATCTCCGCGTCACACACGACCGAACGAAGCGCGCCCGATACGATGTTGGAAAGCCAATCCGGCGAGTCGAACAGATCGCCCGCTGCGCAATCCGTGCAATCCGCCCAGATGTAGCGGGACGTGGTTTGATCGAGCAGCGTCGCTCTGATCCGCAGCGTGCCGGCGCCGTCTTCCTTCACCCGGCCATGCAGGCAGTAGCGCGCTGCGCGAGCCGGCGCGATCCTGACCCAGCCGGTTCGGCCCAATGCCGCGGCGATCTCCTCACCGATGCTGATCGCGCAAACCGCCTGCGGCCCAATAAGATCAAACGGCAGGATCGCCAGCGTCGCCCGCTCCGAACACGCAGCCAATCGGAAAGACGACGGACTTAGTTGCTGCGGAATACGCCGATATCGCAGCGTGTCGGAGGGACTTTCTCCGTAGCGCTCGCGATAGGTCACGGCAAAGCGGCCGAGATGTGTGAAGCCACACTCCGTGGCCACCCCGGTCACACTGGCGCCCGGCGCTGCCGCGATTAGCTTGCGCCGCGCCTGATCGAGCCGCGCGGTGCGCAGAAATTCCAGCGGCGCGCAGCCGGCGAAGTGCCGAAAGTGCTTCTCCATTGTGCGCCGCCGCACGTCACAGAGACGCGCCAGATCCTTGACGGTCCAACGCCGCGCGAGGTCACCTCGCACGAGATCGATCGCTTTTTTCACGTCATGCGGAAGCGGCTGGCGCGGCATCGCGAGCATCTCCGTCAGCGACAATACCAGCCCAGCCCACCATCGTCATTCGGATCGGCACCGGCACGGCGCTTTTTTGGGCGCAAATTGGATAGCCGTGACGCAACTCGGATAGTCCGGCTGCGGCACGGGGGCGAAACTGTTGGCGCCAATGCCGGCGCCGCGCGCAGCTAAACCTCGATGAAAGGATTGATGCATGACCATCCAACCGATCGCCGACCTCGAAGGCCTCAAGACCCGCATCAAGGCGACCTGGATGGCGGGAGACTATAGCAGCGTGGCCGCGCTGACTGAATCCGCGGCGAACGATTTTATCGGCCGCCGCCAGATCAGGCCGAACATGCAGGTGCTCGACGTCGCCTGCGGCAACGGCAACCTTTCCATCCCCGCGGCGAAGGCCGGCGCCGTCGTTACCGGCGTCGACATTTCTCCCAATCTGCTCGATCAGGCGCGTGCGCGGGCCACGCGGGAAAAGCTAAACATCAGGTTCGAGGAAGGCGATGCCGAAAATCTTCCCGTTGCCGCCGGCGCCTTCGATCTCGTCGTCAGCATGTTCGGGGCAATATTCGCGCCGCGACCCGACCTCGTCGCCGCCGAGCTGCGCCGCGTCTGTCGGTCCGGCGGGGAGATCGCGATGGCGAATTGGACGCCAAGCGGCTTCATCGGCGCGGTGTTTCGGGCCACCGCCAAGTACGTCGCACCGCCCGCCGGAGTGCCGAGTCCGCTGCAATGGGGCGATGAGGCGACCGTTCGTGAACGGCTCGGTGCCGATGTGAAGGACCTGCAGGTGACGCGTCGCTTAGCGCAACTCAAATTTCCATTCTCGATACCGGAAACGGTCGACTTCTATCGGGTTCATTACGGCCCGACTCTGAAAGCATTCGCCGGGCTTAGCGAAACGGCCCAAGCCGCGCTCCGCCGCGACCTGGAAGACCTCTACGCTCAGCACAACGACGCCCGTGACGGCACAACCTGTATCGCCGCCGAATACCTCGAAGTCGTCGGAACGCGAACCTAAGGGGGCTGCCTCCGTTCTGAATTGATGGAAGCAGCGACGATGGTCCCTAACAGGGCGTCCTTGTCCCATCCGCAAGGCGACTTGCATTTCGGCTTCGGGTCACTCGCGCCCGTCGCCCACGCCGCCGACGTCGCATCACGTCCGAAAAAGCCTAAAAGCGGACTAAAGGGACGGGTGTACGCTCGCGCTGGTCTGTTAGACGCGATCCTGACATCTTGAAAGGTGCAAGGGTCGCACGAAGCGCCAATGTCAGACGCCGAGTTACGCACGCTAACGACCCACCATCGGCTCATGCGGCCACCCGATACGCGCCTCTATCAAAGTAATAAGGGGACCTGATTGAGCGCCCGACCAAAACCTAAGTGCCCCACCAATGTGCTTCGCTCACCTCATTTGGTAGGGCTTTCCTTATCATTCGGGAGGCTCGACACACGCATTCGGCTGCCTGTAGATGATCCGAAGACAAGATTGTAAATACTAATGAACAGCGCACCAGCCGCTACGGCGAAGCTCAAGCTTACTATAAAAGACGACAACTTCGAGGTCTTTGCGCTCTCCTCCGCGGCCAACGCAGACCTTTCAGAGATTTGTTGCTCCTTCCGCGACCGCTTCCTGATCAACACATCGCCGGCCATTTTTATCACATCTGCTTCCTTAAGACCGTGGCAATCTATTTCACCCGAAGGCCTACAATGCCCGTATTTAAGCTCCGTGAGTTGTTCGTCGGACAAACTCTCAAGGTCTTTGAACATTGTGTGGACGATGTCGGGGCCCCTGTTCCAACTTGGCGTGCCACTCTCCTCATCCAGTTCATTATGAACAATCGCCGGGGTATTTTTGTTTTCCGGACCAAATTTTCGCAAGATTATTTGCGTGCCCCCAAAGGCGACTATGGCAACAACTATTGCCATCCCGATAACAAAATACTGACTGCGCATCAAAAAATCCCCCGCGAGTGATCAGCCGTCCACGGGCGAGCGCGATAGGTTTCACGGTCCAGCGCGAGACCGTGCGCCATCGCAAACGTTATGAGCGAGCCGCGCGGCTCCTAACATCATCTCCCTAACACGCAGCACTGGGCTTTGCATCTAGGAGCCTCGTTTTCCTAGGCTCTTTTGGCGCTGGTACTATTGACGTGAGGGAGAGGCATCATGGGTGGTTGGGACGACTATGAGTATTACCAAGACGAAGCCGCCAAGGAGGCTTTTATCGACGAGACGCTTCGGGGCATCTCCGAAGATAGTGTACGCAGCTACCTTGGACAAAATGGCGATGCTATAGACCAACGTGTCGGCAATTGCATCCGACACGCCAGAGAATTACACGAAGCTGGCTTTTTCCAGGCCGTAGTCGTGTCGGCCACCACCGCCATCGAGCTGATCGTCCGCTTCTTGCTCATTCACCCGCTCATCCAAGCAGCTTTTCTATCAGAAGAATGGGCTTACCTGCTCACCCAACGGATCGCCTCCGGCCGCACAGTTGAGGATCGTAAGCTCCTACCGAAAATCCTCGAACATCACCGTATCGACATTGCGGCCGTGCTGCTTGAGAAACGGCGACGAACTCTGGGAGACGGTTGTCTCAAAGGTATATCCCAAACGCAACAAGATCGTTCACGCTGCCGACCCGACCGGGCCTGGAGAAGCACAACTCGCCATCGAATGCGCTAAGCGCCTTCGCTCCGATATAGTCTTTCCCATAGCTGAGAGGCTGGGGTTTACGCTGGAAGCAACTGGTCTCTGGTGCAGGAGCAAAACCGCAAACAGCGCCTCCTATTTCATACCTCGCGACCCATTCACAACCGAATGATTGTCTGATGATGAGCATAGCGAAAACGCGAATATAAAAGTGAACCGCAAAAATACTTACCCCGCTCGGCTCGTGCGAACCTAGGCTATTCCGAGTAAAAGCGGTGGAGCGGTAAAACAGCTGGAAAGATCACACTCGTCGTTCGCGTGGTTGTGCTCCGCGGTGGATTGCAGCAAAAATGCTCACGATGCAGATTAAGATGGAGGGTTGGCATGGCGAAATCAGTAAGTCCAATCAACATGCCCCAAAGGAGCCTCGTTCAGCGTCTGTCGAATAAGCCGCCACCCCGGTAAATAGCCATCCATCAGGCGCGTGAATTGCTCATCGTGACGCCGCACCGACAAATGCACCATCTCATGCACGATGATGTATTCCAGGCATTCAGGCGGCTTTTTGGCCAATTCAGTGTTCAGGCGAATGCTTTCCGATTTCGCGTTGCAGCTACCCCATTTAGTTTTCATCTTTTGCAAAAATAGCCTCTTCACTTTTACGCCCATGATCGGCTGCCACTTCGCGATCAAAGACGCCGCGGCTTGCCGCAGCTGATGGCGATGCCAATTCACGACGATGGCATGCTTTTTCTGATCATCCGTTCCGGGCTGCGCGCGCAAAATCATCTTGCAGTGCGCAACTTCGATGAACGACTTTCCGTCCCTCTCGATTGCCTCAAACAAGTATCGCCTTCCCCAAACAAAATGGCTTTCACGGTCGAGATATTCCCTAGGGGGTTCGCGCTCCTGATTGCGGAATTTTAACTGCTGCTGTTTGATCCAGCCTAGCTTTGAGATCGCATAGACGCGTATCGTTTCCAGCTTCATATGTAAGGGTGCGGAAATCTTCACCCGGCCCGATGGGGGATACACGCCGAGGTGGACGTTCTTAATATCCTTCTGCACCACCTCGATGGCGATATCGCCAAGTTCAATCCTCATCAGTATTCAGGCTGCTGTTTAATGATGGCAAAGAGCCTTTCAACCTCGCTCTCGTCCTTCAAAACGCCATAGAGCGCGGCCTTGATAACTTGTTCTCGCGCTTGGACCCCGCGCCAACCATCAGGCCGTGTTTTCTTTACGACCTGATCGATCGCAATTGCTAACGCCTCATTCTTATCAAGGTTATTATAGATCGCGCGGCGCCCCGGAGTGTTCAACGTCTTCGGCGTGTCAGCCGCTTGCCCGGTTTGCACCTTGACCGCCAATTCGGCAATGCGTTTTAGATAAGCCTCATAATTCAGCGCCTTTGCCTTTCTCGCAGCGATGATCTCATCCAATAGCGCCGACATTTTTTCATAGTAAACCGGGTCGCTGAGCTGCTCTTTAATAATTTTGCTGCGGACGTTGTTCTCAATTGCTTCTGCAACGGCGTTATTATTAGTCTTGATTGCCCCGAGCCGAAAATTGATCGCTTCGGCAATGCCGGTTTTCACGATCAACTCCAACAGCGGGATTTTGTCGAATGGCGAAATCTTTCTCGGCTCATCGGCCTCGATGTAAGTGTCGATGAGATGGCGCATGTCAGCTTCGTAGGGCTTCAGATCAAGCGTTTCGCCGCTCGCAAGCCGGATGATGTCGCGCAGCTTCGTGTACCGATCGATGTCGGTCTTGATGCTGCTGATCTTGGTTGCGTTGTAACCGGCAGTATCCAGCTCGTCGGCAATATTGGCATAGGCCCGCACCAGTGCTGCTGTCGCCTTATAGAGCGCCGCTCTGCGGGGTTCACGCTCGGCAAGATCGTCGGGGATTTCGGTATTGCCGCAAAAATAGTGGATGTGGTTCCAGCTGCCCCTTTGGCGGTTCGACCGGTTCACACAGAAGGGCGAGCGCCTCGATCGCGCCATCGAGCCGCTCCCGCCCTTTCGTCAGGCGATCCTCTATCAGCACTTCTGGGGCGACCCCACCGGCGCTGTGGTCAAGCTCCGATGTATAGACCGCAAGGGCGTTCTCGACTTTCTTGAACAAGTCCTTGTAGTCAACGATGAAGCCAAAATCCTTGTCATCCGTGTCCAGCCTATTGGTACGGCAAATCGCCTGAAACAGACCGTGATCTTGCATCGATTTGTCGATGTACAGATAAGTACATGGTGGCGCATCGAAGCCGGTGCCGGGCAGCAGCTTCAGGCGGACGGGATACACATAACCGAAAGAGGACATGCTGCGGTGGCGGCGAGGTTGCTGCCGCTAGTGATTTCGGCGATGGGCCATTAAGGACGCTTATATTGTCAGGAAGAATGGGGATGAGGTGGTTCGGCGTTTTGCGACGGACAGACATAACAGTACAAAATATCACTGCTCGTCTTCGCCATCTCCCTTCAACTTGCGAAATTAATCTCCAATCGAAAACGCGTCTTTGTGCCGGATGACGTGGCACGCCGTAGGCGCAACAAAGTGCGCCGGTAGAAACAGGGTCGATGTATTAGCTATCCGATCCAGGACCGACCGCCTCGTGACGGCAGCTTGCTCTGGATCTGCGCAAAAGCGAGTGGCAAGGTTGGGATCAAAAATCTGCAACGGATGCACGACCACATCACCGGTCATTATCGCATGATCGCGGTTGCCAATGACATGCACCACCATATGTCCGGGCGAATGCCCGTAGGCTGCTTCAAAGTATATCCCATTCGTTATAATGTGATTGGATTCAGCCAACTCCACCTGGCCGGTTTTCACAACCGGCATGACACTATCTTCGAACGAACCACGGCCCGGATTATCTCCGCGGTTAAACTGACCTGACCAGAACTCAAATTCCTTGCGCCCAAAAATATATCGGGCGTTCGGAAATGTAGGTTGCCAGCCCCCATCGACCAACCTCGTATTCCAACCGACATGGTCAACGTGCAGATGCGTACAAACTACTAGATCGATATCTGCAACACTGAACCCCGCAGTGCTCAGATTCTCAATGAAGTTCGATCTTTGCTCGTGGAGAAAAGGAACCTCCTGTCCGCGGATCTTGCCGTTTCCGATGCCGGTATCAACTATGATTTTATGGCGCGGCGTCGTGATCAAATATGAGTGATAGCTCATATTGATCAGACCCCTTTGTGCTTCAATGAAGTGCGGAATGAGGGAATTGGTATGCTTGGCGATGAACTCCGGCATCACATGCGGGAACATTTTTGTGGCCGGAAATGTCGGACCCGACATCTCGTTCACGGCGACAATTGTCATTTCTCCGATTTTCAAGGATTGCAATTCCCTGTCTCCATTCCTCGCGCGCCTCATTGACCGAGATAGGCGTTGCGAATCCGTTCGTCGGCCCGCAACTCATCCGGCGTGCCCTGAGCAACAATCGACCCAAGTTCCAGTACGTAGGCGCGGTGTGCGATCTTCAGCGCTTGTGTGACATTCTGCTCAACAAGCAAAATGGCCAGACCCTCGCTGTTCAGGTCGCGCAACAGAGCAAAGACCTGCTTTATAAGAAGCGGACTAAGTCCCAACGAGGGCTCGTCCAGCATCAGAAGTCGCGGACGCGCCAGCAGCGCACGTCCGATGGCCAGCATTTGCTGCTCCCCTCCGGACAAGACCGCCGCGGATTGATGGCGCTGGCGTTCGAGATTTGGGAAGCGCGTGAAGACGGCTTCGATATCGCGCGCCACCTCGGCATCACTCCGGCCGTGCGCGCCAAGCTGCAAGTTTTCCTGCACGGACATCGTGATCAGAATTTGCCGGCCTTCCGGAACCAGGCTCAGACCGGACTGAACTCGCTCGGGTACCGAAGCGGATGCAAGATCATTGTCCTTGAACACGATTGAACCCGTGCTTCGAACTATTCCGAGCAGACTACGCAGGATCGACGATTTGCCGGCGCCGTTCGCGCCGAGGATCGTTACCACCTCGCCGTCGTTCAATATAATATCGACTTCGCGGACGGCTGATATCGCGCCGTAGTGAACGGATAGCCTCTTGATTTCAAGAATCATCGGGTTCACCGAGATAGGCTTGGATCACGACGTTGTCGCGAACCACGACGGCAGCCGGCCCTTCCGCTATCTTCTGACCGAAATTGAGAACGATGACGTTATCACTTAGCTCATGCACGAAGCTCATATCGTGCTCGATCAAAAGCACTGTCATTCCGCTCGCCCGCAATGTTCCGATGAATGAGCGCAATTGCGCGGTTTCGTGGTGATTTAGGCCAGCGCTAGGCTCATCGAGCAGCAATATCTTCGGTTGAGCCATCAAAGCGCGGGCGACTTCAATTCGTTTCTGTACGCCATACGGCAGCGAGGAGACTGCTCTCCCATGATATTCCTCGAGCCCACATCGGCGCAACTGGTCGATCGCGAGTTTCACGTCGGCGTTGGCGATCCATGGGACGCGAACGAGCGAAAAAAGGCTATTGAATCCCTGCCTGTGGACCGTCTGACCAAGGATGACATTCTCGATCGCGGACAGGTGCGGCATCAAACGGATATTCTGGAAAGTCCTAGCAGCACCGGCAGCGATACAGTGCTCCGATCCGACATTGGTCACTTCAGTGCCCGCAATGAATATCTGTCCGGCGTCGAGCGAAAAGGCACCGGTGATCAGATTGAACAACGTGGTCTTTCCAGCGCCGTTCGGGCCGATCAACGCCGTGCAACTGCGGGGCGCCACCGAGAAGCTCACACCGATGACGGCTTGCAGACCGCCAAACGACTTGCTGCAATTGCGCAGCTCAAGCGCCGGTGTGTCGGTCACGACGGCCGCCGTATGTACCAACCAACCAGCCCCTGCGGCCTCACAACCATCACGGCGATGACCAGAATGCCGAACAGCACGTATCGCCATTCCGAACTGCTTCGCAGAAGTTCGGGAACAAACGAGAATAAGGCCGCACCCACGAGCGGTCCGAGCGCCGAACGGGTGCCACCCACAAGCACGTAGAGCAGCACATAAATGCTCATCATCGCGCCAAACGACGCCGGCTCCAGGTAATTATACTGAAACGCATACAGCGCCCCGGCCAGTCCAGCGATACCGGCCCCCACGACGAAGAGAATGGCCTGCATCGCAGTGACTTTCACTGCAAATAGTCGCGCAACGTTCTCATCATCATGTGCCGCTTGCATCATAAGTCCGACGCGTGTCGCAGAGAGCGCGATCACGAAGATAACCACCACGAGAAGTGCGCACAGTAAAGCCGTGACACCAAGATGCGGCCCAACAGGATAACCGGCGGCGCCTCCGACGATGTCCGAGATTGTGATAATGCCGCCCACAACTTCGGCGAAGGCGAAGGTGATCAAGATGGTGTAAACGCCTTGGGTACGCCGGATCGAGTGCGCGATCAGAAGCCCAATCATCATCGCGCCCACGGCGCCAATCGCCGTCGATCCGGCGATGCTGACGTTATAGGTGTCGCTTGCATAACCTGCCGCATAGGCCCCGATCGCCATGAACCCCGCCGACCCGAGATTTACGCGGCCTGCCGCGAGCGGTAGGTAGACCGAGTACGCCATCAGTGCGTTGATCGCAAAAATCGCAGAAATACTGATCAGGTAGCTCGACATATCAATCAGAACTTACCTTTGCCGATCGAGGGCCGGCCGAGGATCCCACTGGGCCTGAACAGCAAGATTAAAAAGAGCCCTCCCCAGAGCACGACACGCGCTATCTCTGCGTCGTAGAACTGCACGGTGGCAACTTGCAGCAACGCAATCACTACGCTACCGATAACGGCACCCCAGACATTGCCCAGCCCGCCAATCACCACGGCCGCCAAGGCCTTGACTGTAATATCGTCACCCATGAACGCCGATGCTTGCAGATAGGTGACGGAAAACAGAACGCCGGCAAGGCCCGACAAGGCTCCGGTGATGATAAATACGGCAGGCACGATACGCTCGGTGTTGATGCCGAGCATCGTAGTAACTTCCGGATTTTCGGCGGTTGCGCGCAGCGCACGACCGAGCTTGGTCCGCCACACCAGCCACGCCAGAACCGAAACAAAAGCAGCAGATAGAATTAGGCTAATCAATTGCGGAATGCCGATCACGATAGATCCGATATGGAAGTCCGACACGGGGAACGGTGACGGAACTCCGATGACTTTCGAGCCGCCAACGATGATTGCAAGATTTTGCAGGACGATTACGAATCCCAACGAACTGACCAACGGCATGACGTGCTCGGTCGCGTCGCCGAATTTCGGCTTCAGATATCGGTATGTGAAGCGCTCGATCACGAGCGACGTAACGGCCACAGCAAGGAAACTTAGAATGATCGCGGCCGCCCAGCCATGACCAGCCCTTATGGTGAGTCCGACGATCACGCCCGCCGTCATCATCAACACGCCGACAGTGAAGTTCAGAAAGTTCAAGATTCCGATCATGATCGTGAACGCCACCGCTACCAGCGCATAAATTGACGCGAGCGCGATGGCGTTCACACCCTGCTGGATCAGGATCGACATTCAGAACCTCACGACCGCCCCTCGTGAGACATGACGTCCCCCAGCCAGCGGACGGCGGCTGAATATAGGCAGCAGGGAGCCTCAATTCAGCCGATCGAGCAGGCTCGGCTTTCCGTTCTTGATCTCGATTACGTAGCCGGGCAGCAGACCGTTGTTTTCGTTGTCGAAGCGGACCAGGCCCGTCACGCCTTCCATCGAGATGCGGCCGATCCCATCGCGCAAGGCAGCACGCTCTTCCTGCAGTTTAGCGGGATCGCCAGTCACCCCGGCATTTTTTATCGCCTCGGCGATCACATAAGCGATATCATAAGCCTGCGCATCGGACTGATGCGGCCCTGCGCGATTCTCCTGCTTCTTCGCGATGGCATCGTTGAACGCCTTGGTGAAGCTCCTGGTCTTGTCGTTGAAATCCGGAAAGAAAGAGGTCACATAAACAAGACCCTCGGCGTCCGGTCCCGCCTTAGCGCGGAAGTCAGGGTCCGACAGGATCTGGCCGCCGAAGAAGCGACCGGTAAGCTCCTGCCGCTTTGCTTCCTTCATTACCTTGACCGCATTGTCCAGTAAGGTGCCGGCACCTATCAAGTCGGCCGGCGTCGCTTTGAGTTTCGCGATCTGCGGAGCGATGTCGAATGCCGACCCTTCAAAGCCGACCGGCTCGCCAACGAGTTTGATGCCGTGCGCCTTCAGCGCGGCGGGGATGATCTGTGTCCCCTCCGCCTTTTGCAAGAACTCGTCGCTGACATAGATGATGGAAGCAGTTTTAGACGGGATTCCCTTCTTCTTGAGAGTGCCCAACAACCGATCGATCTGGACATCCTCGCCGATCGCCACACGGAAGGCGTACTTCATCCCCTTCGTGATATTCGGCGCTGATGACGCGACCGCAATCTGAACCACGCCAATACGCTCACCTGCTGCGAAGGCGACGCGCGCCTCGGCAGAGCTGTACGGGCCGATGATAGCTAGCACCTTGTCATCGTTGGCGAGCTTATTGACGGCAACCTGCGCCTGCCGCGGATCGCCGCCGGTATCGAACTTGATGACGCGCAGCTTCTTTCCGTTCACCCCACCCTTCTCATTGATCTCCGAAATTGCAAGATCGACGGCAATCTCGTTGAAACGTGAATTGCTCGAATAAATGCCCGTGGTCACGTGGCTCAATCCGATCAGGTATTCGTCCGCATTCTGGGCGTTCGCACCGGCGGATAGTAGCGCAAGGATCACTGAAACCGTCAGCATTCTTACCATGTCAGCTCTCCCTATTTTTGAAACCGTCGATCGTCCAAATCGGCAGGTCGGCGCGCGCACCCCATTCCGCCCAGGCCCCGTCGTAGACCCTCACCTCTGCGGCACCGAGGCGATCCAGACTAAGTTTGAGCAGGCAGGCGGTAATCCCGCCACCGCACGTTGCGATGATCGGCCGATCAAGCGAGATACCACGCTCTGAGAGCAGACTTCGAATTTCATCGTCGGGCTTCAACGTCTTGTCGGCTCGCAAGAACTCATCGAACGGAAGAACTCTTGGAATGGGGGATATGCCCGCTCCGCAATCCGGGCCGAAACTCTGGGCCGATGCCGTTGAAACGCTCTATCGGTCGCGCGTCGACGATCTGTATGTTTCTCGCGTGAACGGCCTTCAGCACATCGTTCGCATCGGCCACGAAATCCGGATTGAAGCGAGCATTAAAGACACCTTTGCGCGGACTGGCTGGGCCACTCTCGAGCGGCCGCCTTTCATCGATCCATTTCGGAAGCCCCCCATCGAGAACTGCGACAGCATCATGACCGAAGGTGCGGCAAGACCACCAGACGCGGGCGGCGGAGTATTGACCAGCCGAGTTATAACTGATGATTGTCGTTTCATCGCCAAGTCCGAGTGCCGAAGCGCGCGAAGAAAATGTGTCCGCGTCCGGGAGCATGTTGGGGACATTCGAATTCTCGTCCGACATCGCCGTAATGTCGAACCGCACCGCTCCGGGTATGTGTCCCTCCAGAAATTCGCGATCGGCGTTTCTCGGCGACCCGGGCAAGAAGAAACTTGCGTCGACGATACGGATGGCCGGGTGGGAAAGGTGCTCGACTAGCCACCCTGTAGAGACAACGCAATCATCTAGAACAAGGCGTACCATGTTTCTTCGAACTGTCAGTTCGCAGGACAGCGATTACTGCGGCCGCGAGTTTGCTTCGGTGTCGATCAGGTGGTTCAGTACCGCTTGTGCCATGCGCGGTCCCTGATCGTAGGCGATGTTGACCATATGAGCGTCGGGGAAATCAGCCATGCCCGCGCTGGCCGCCTCAATGATTGCCACATCTTCGGCAAAAGCTGTCTCGATGTTGCGTTTGACCAGTTGCGACACAGCTTCATCGGCAATTTTGAAGTTGCGGACATGCGTCCAGAAATACAGGCTCGATGATTCCGTAACCGGCGTGACCATGTTGAAAGCCCTAAGCTCAATGCCTCGACTGCGGTTGCCCTGGGGAGCACCTGTGCCTGCAATGCAGCTTCCCATGTCGACTTCGACGAAGCACGGAGCTTCGAATGTGATGATCTGCCAGCGATCCACATTCTCTTTGAAATCTCCCAATCGCGCGTAAATCGGCGCGGCAGGCCTGTCAAGGATCCAGCGTGTTACACGCACGCGGTCCCCAATGCGCTCCGCTTCAATCGGAATCTCCGCGACCGCATCGGTGCCGAGCGTTGTGGTGTGCACGAACGAGACGTGGCTCGGATCGAGAAGGTTCTCAGCTACGAGACGGTAGTCGGCCTTGAGCGGAATTGGCGTCCCGCCATCTACCACTGCCCATTCCGAATGATCATTCTGCCAGAGATTGGGAATCTTGGTTTCGTCGGCGAGCGCGGGATCGCCCATCCAAATCCACAATAGCCGCCATTTCTCCACGAGCGGAAACGCCTTGATGGTGCTCGATTTCGGGATCGTCGTCTGCCCAAAGATCCGCACGCATTGACCGGTGCAGTCGAATGTCATGCCATGGTAACCGCATTCGATCGTGTCGTTCTTCAGCCTCCCGAGCGAGAGCGGGACGAAGCGATGCGAGCAGCGATCTTCGAGTGCGATCGCCTTGCCGGCCTCGGTTCGAAAAAAGACAATCGGTATGTCCAGAATCCGGCGACTTATCAATGTACGGGTGACTTCGTGCGGATAAGCCGCAACGTACCATGCATTTTTGAGGAAACTCATTCTTTGACCTCTAAATGCCAACGATCGTGTCACCGCCGTTGGCGCGGAAGATATTGCATCAACGGTCATGTTCCTCCGCAAAGGACTGGCGAAATCGGCCAGTTCTTTTCCCCAATCTTTCATCGGTTGACCCACTCATATTCGCGTCTATAGATTGTCACAAGGGATGTCCAGCAACAAGCGCTCTTAATCGCCGCGCTCGCCTACAGCTATTCGCGTCGCTACGCTCACGACCCGCGGCTCGCGTTCGGCACAGGAAAACTTGGTGATCTTGCCGCCTTCACGAGCGCTATCGGGCTCGCCATCATTGCGCTGCTGATCGGCTACGAAAGTCTCGAGCGTTTCATCTTTCCGGTGCCAGTTGCCTTCAATCAAGCCATCCGCCCTACTATCCGTGAAATGGCTTCTGCTATTGCAAGTTTTACACGATTTACTGTTTTCTTGATGCCCCAGTGTCTCGTTTTCGTCTGACATCTCTGACAGCGAGTGTCAGAAATGTCAGAAATCACCCCTCGCCAGATCGGCGCCCGCGCCAATGTCCCAACAACACCTGCAAGTGCCCACCGACTTTGTTGTGCCGGTAAGAAGGTAGCACGGTCAAATTGGTTAATCCGCCACGAGCCCTGATCGGGACGTATCGTGGATGGTGGCGGGACGCACGGTAACAACGTCACGACGATGGACGACTGCCACTCACGCGATGGGAGCGTCACGGTGCGCGCTCGGGACCTTGTCACCTTGCTTTAAGCTTGGCTTCCGAACTGGACGGGCCCAGCGATCCCCAGAATTATGAGCAAGCAATAGAGTTCGCGCGGCAGCGCACGATAGATGAGGCGGCTTGCCTAGCAGGGGGACGACATGGCCTGTTGCACTAACGGCAAAAGGTGGCACGCCTGGCAGTGCTCAACCTGTCCAGTGATGAGCTAAGACGGTTGCACGCTTGCGGCCGCCGTTAAGTGCGACCCTGACACCTTAACAGCGCCCATCGTCCACCTGACGTAGGCGCGGCATCGCGTAGGTGTTCTTTTTGGGCTCGGCGCGCGACCTATAATGGTTACATAATTGGAACGGCGGGAGTTACTGACGCATAGAGCGCCATCGCATGCCATGCAAACAGGGCGTCCCGTTGCACGTCGGCATCAGTTGGTGGTGCAGAGACCGGGATTAGCTGCGTTGGATGGACATAGTCCTCGATCCAAGTGGTGAACGGGACATCCGTGACGAGATCGTGCGCCCGTCCGTTACTGTTGCAAAACGAACGGCCGCGCACGGTGGCAATAATGGTGCCGGCCTGCGGGAATGCGGGCCGAGGCTCGCCAAAGCACAAGCGCCGTACCGGTAGACAGTTGTCGAGCACCATAAGTCCGGTAAAAAGGGATGCGCGCGCTGCGCCAAGGCTGTGACCGGCAATGACGCACGGCTTTTTCGCAAGTATTGGTTTGAGCCGATCCCAAAGGTCTGGCAAGCCGTTGAAAAAGCCGGGGTGGACTGGCCCTAATCCGGCATGTTCGAAGGGGTCGGCAATCGCTTCCCCGTCGCGCAGCCAGTCGTCCAAAGCGACTGATCCGCGGAAGATCATAGCGGTCACCGTGCCGAAATCTTTCAGTCCGAATGCGATGCCATCAGGTGGCAATTCAAGTTGGTCCCATTGGACCGCTGGCTGCGCGGAATAGATAGACAAGCACAATCCTGCAACATCTTGTTCGGTGATCATGGCTATCCGCTCCCTTCCTGTAAGTGCGCTCGACGAGCGCGCGAGGTTCACTTCTGAACACACGAATGACCGAAGAACTTTGCTAACACTGTCACTTTCACGCGACTATTTACCTCGTATGGGAGGCACACATGGCATCTAAAGGGCAAATGACGGGAATGATCGACACTTAATTTGGCTGCCGCAGAACTCACGCAAAGAGGGCTCGTCGTTTCCATCACGTCAAGGAATGCGCGCGGGGCTGATCTGCTCGCCGCCGATCAGGCGTACAAAAAGACTTGGTCCATCCAAGTCAAAACAACAGCAAAGCAGCGACCTTCTGGCCCAGCGAAAATCTGATTACCGTGATGTCGGACGCCGAATTACCGCGACGCCAACAACCGATTAACTTTTAAGGCTCCTTGTTCGGTAGTGGGCTCCTTTGAATACAGCAGCTTGACGGCCCCTAGGAAACCGGCAGGTGACGCAGGCATATTAGCGTTGATCTGTATCAAGGACGGCGTTCCCGGACGGGATGATAAGAACAAGTTTTCGGGAGGTCTTGCTATGTTCGCCAGAATGCTCTCCGCAGACACGATCCGCGCGCACGCGAAACGTGTTGCTGCGTTCGCCGTCTTACTTGTCTTCGCCGTCGCGGCACTGCCAGCGCTTGCCCAGCAGCAGGAACAGGCGGCGCCGACCGTCCCCGCCGTACCTTACGGCTATGGTCCTCACATGGTGTGGGGCGGGTCGGGATGGGGCTGGCATCCCTTCATGATAATCGGCCCGATCTTCGTGGTGCTCGCCATTATTGGCATGATGGTCATCTTCGTGTGGCTGGTGCGCTGGGCGACCCGTGGCTATCCGTTTTATGGCCACGGCTTCCACCATGGACATGGTGGGTGCCCCTGCTGCGGTGGTCCCGGCCACAGCCGCGCCGCCCTCGACATTCTTGATGAGCGCTTCGCCAAGGGCGAGATCGACAAGGCCGAGTTCGAGGAAAAGCGCAAGCTGCTCGGCCGGTAAGGCCGGAGCCGCTTGGCTCGTACGGCCCAGGGCGTCACGAGTAAGAAGGTGCCGTCAGGGATTGCCGGATAGCGCGTCTTGCACGGTAGCAAGGTGACCTGATTGCTCGCACCGTGCGCGGCCTGCGTCCGTACCAGAAATTAATGGGATGGCTTTTGCCTCGCGCTGGCAAGTCGTGATCGGGCGGCACAGCGGCGGACATTCCGAGTTGACCACCACGCGCGGCGTCCTATCCTTGTCGGCCAATGGCTAAATCCAGGAGGAAAGTCATGGAATGGTTTAGCCGGAAAACATCGATAGCGGGCATTCAAATTTCCAATTGGATGGTCGTTCTGGGCGCCGCTATTGTAATCTTGCTCATTTACACATTCATGCAACAGGAAGTCCAAATCCCACACTGAGCAGGCCCGGTTGAAAACCTGCGCGCCGCGTTTAGAACATACAAAGGGCTGAAATCTGAGACGCTTGCTCCGCTCGGCTCGCGCGGACTGACGTGTCATGGGCTAAAAGGTAAGAGCTTCTGCTCGCTCGCGCGCGTAGTCAGGTGCGACCAGGTCAGACCATCACACGCCTGAGCGAAGCTGCTTCCCATACGTAACGGCACTCCCCGCTTTAGCCCGAAGGCCGACATCAGTTCTAATCTGAAATTGGTCGCGACGGGCCCACCAGCGAAGTAAGTGCTTCCAGGCCGGAACGCTGACCCCGTTACCCCCTGCGCATGCACCACCGGCAGCAGCGGCTGAACAATCCCCGTTGGCGCATCAATAAAGGATGTGGTCTACTCTTCCTTCACTTAACGGTTGCGGAGGGATTTCCGTGGAAGCGGAACGCCGTCAAGTTAGCGTTCTGTTCACCGACATGGTGGGCTTTACCAGCTTCTCCGAACGAGCGGGAGAGGAAGCCGCCTTCACGCTAATGCGGAGTCTGTCAAAGCTGATGGACGATGCCGTGCGGCGAGCAAGGCGGCGTCGTGCAGGGGTTTACGGGCGACGGTATCATGGCGGTCTTTGGCGCGCCGGTGGCGTTTGAAGACGCGCCCCTGCGGGCCTGTCGCGCGGCACTCGCGATCCTGCAGAAACTCAAGGCTGCGGGGCCCGACCTTGAAGTTAAATACGGCGTGCGGCCGCATTTGCGTATTGGCCTCAACACTGGCACCGCTGTGGTCGGCGCGGTGCAGCAGGGCACCGATGGTGGCGTGACGGTTCTCGGCGATACGGTCAATTTTGCATCGCGTTTGCAGACTCTCGCCGAGCCGGATGCAGTACTGATGAGCGAAGGGACGCACCGGCTGGTGCAGGGGATGGTCGAAGCCACCTTTTCCGGCGAGCATCAGATTAAGGGAAAATCCGAGCCGCAAAAAGTCTATCGGCTTAGAGGCATTCGCGCTGGGGCGACGCGGTTCGAGCGCCGTAGTAAGTCGAGGTCTAGTCAGCGTTCGTTGGGCGCGAACGTGAACTCGAAGTGCTGGACCGTGGCTTACGGCGGCGCGCGCAGAGCTGCACATAGTCGACTCGTCGCCGAGCCCGGCATCGGCAAGTCACGGCTTCTCCACGAGTTCCGCCAGCGCATCAGCAAAGACGGGCCATTCGTGCTTTTCGGGTAGCTGCTCGCCCGATGGCCAGCAGACCCCCTTCCTCCCTTTTATCGAAGTGGTGCGCGGCTCGTTCCGGGTCAGCGCCGGCGAAGCAGAGAAGGACATAGCGCAGAAGCTGGAGATGGGGCTCAACGCACTTGGCCTGCATTCGGTCCGCAACCTCGGCCTCATCCTCCATCTGCTCGGCCTCAAAGTTCCGGAGGGTGCTTTAACCGGACTAGACGGCATGCTGATCGGTCTGCGCACCCGCGAACTTTTGCAGCAACTGCTGGAAGCGCGCTGCCGGCTCTCGCCGGTGGTCATGATTATCGAGGATTTGCATTGGATCGATAGCGTCTCAGAAGAACTTTTGGGCAAGATTCAT
This sequence comes from uncultured Alphaproteobacteria bacterium, assembly GCA_963791955.1. Classification (GTDB taxonomy): domain Bacteria; phylum Pseudomonadota; class Alphaproteobacteria; order Rhizobiales; family Xanthobacteraceae; genus BOG-931. Next base: position 1,478,499 of record CAWBUO010000002.1, on the reverse strand, counting down.
CGACAGCGACAGCAAAGCTGCGGCTTCTGCTCATTCTCACCACGCCGCCGGCCGGAATACTCGCCGCCCTGGCTCGACCGCCCCGTAGCCAAATTGCCCATCTGGAGCCTCTTCCGACTGGCGATATTCGCCACTTGGTACAAGCGCGGCTCGGGGTCGACGCTTTGCCCGAGGCGCTGGCACGGCAACTGACGGAGAAGGCCGAAGGCAATCCGCTCTTTGCCGAGGAGATCGTGAGCTATCTCACCGAGCGCGACGTTATCCGCGCACCGCGGGCACACTGGACTTCGACGCCAGCGCGGTGGCGGTCGGCGCTACCGGCGAGCGTGCAAGGTCTGCTGACGGCGCGCGTCGACCGCCTTGCACCGAATGACCGCGCACTCTTGCAGGCGGCGGCAGTGATCGGAAGGCGGTTCGATCCGCAATTGCTGGCTGCCGTCGGTCGGCGAGACTGAATATCGACGCCCGTCTTGCGGCGATGCAGGCGCTTGATCTGATCCACGTCGATGGGCAAGTCTGGCGAATATTCGTTTAAGCACGCGCTGGTCCGTGACGCGCTCTATCAAAGCCTGCTCAGTGAACCGCGTAATACACTGCACGCGAAGATCGCCGAGGAAATCGAGCGCCGCAGCGGCAACCGTTTGACCGAAGTAGCCGAGGTGCTGGCACACCATTACTGCCAGACCGATCGTGCAGATAAAGCCTTCACCTATCTTTCGTTTGGCCGGTGCCAAGAGTTTGAGCGTGTATTCGCTTGATGAGGCGGCCGCCCACTTCACCGCCGCCCTCGCTTTGCTCGACAACGATCCAAGATTGCGCCTCTGACGATCAGCTGGCCGAGTTTCTCCTCTCATATTCGCTAGCTGTTGAATTTGAACGCTCAAATGAGAGCGACGATCGACTTAGCCGATCGCTATTTGCCTCGCATCGATCGTCTGGGAGACGATCCAAGAGTCGTTCTCATCCGGCATCATTTCACGTTCGCGCTTTATTTGGAACACACGGTACCGGGAGCAGCCGCAATGCAGCAACAAGGAGCGTTGATCATAGCGAGTCGCCTCGGCGATAGTCAGAACGAGGGCGTACGCCTTGGTTGGCGAGATATGAGTTTCAACGATAATTGCGCAGATGCCGTTGAATTCATTCGAAGCACTTAAAACAGAGGCAATCAGCGCTTCTTCTGAAACGACTGATACCTACATCCAAATCTGGACGCGGTATGTAATTGGGTGGGAGGCTATCCATCGTGGCAGTGTAAACGATGCTCGCGCTTCGGCGCACGAGCTCATGCAAGTTGGCCGCCAGCTAAATGATCCAAGAGCCACTGGTTTTGGTCTCTCTCTTCTTGCGTGGATTGCTCTAATTTCAGATTCACATGCGGATGCCTTGGAGTATTGCGAGCAGGCATTAGCTGTTGCGATCACTCCTTTGGAAAGAAATGGTGTTATTGCCGGTAAAGCGGGAGCGCTCGTACTACTTCGACGCATCGAGGAGGGCGTAATCTTGTTGGAACAGCAACGTCAGCGTTGCATGGTGGATGGCGACCTTTATTCGCACTCGGGAATCGAGACTTCATCTTGCAATCTCGAACATATTTCGGGGAAATATTGGCTATGGAGTCCAATTGCTTGAGGAGGCAATGTCCAAGCGCGAAAAGGACGGTTATCGGTCGGCCGTCGGCTGGTACTGCCTTTTTCTGGCGGAGGTGTATTTGCAAATTGTTGCCGGTAAGAAAAGCCGCCGTTTCTTATTTTGCTGAGAAATTTGCCAATTTTGCTGCAGGTCATGATGACGGCGTCCTCTCGCATCCGTTCTTTGGTGATGCCGATTTGATGGAAAATCCATATTTTCGCCACTGGATATCATTTAGGCCGTGGCGCGAATGATTCTCGGCCTGCTTTACAAAGCCAAGAAAAAGCGCGAGCTCGCTCTTGAGCAACTGACCGAAGCGCGTCGCATACTTTCACAATTTGGCCAAACGCCGACCCTCGCGCGGGTCGAGACGGCACTGGCGGAATTGGGTCAATAGCGTCTGATGTCGACTGTGGGTCCCACTACCGTTGCGCGTCGGCGGCGTCGTATCAGGTCCGAAATAATCTAAAAGCGGACTAAAGGGTGAAACGATAAAACCGCATACCCCCGGCCTGTCCAGGTACGGGGGCGGGTCAGTTTTGGAGCCAGGGGAACGCCGCGGCGCGGCGCCCGCACTTGCTCGAGGCGCGACGACAGACGCGGACTGGCGAGGCGCTCGCTTTCTCCATCGGCGAAGGCACGGTGGAAGCAGCACCGTGAGCTAAGATCAGGTCTATCACGAAGGTTTGGCCAGCCGCTGGGCGGCGGACGCGGTACCGTGTCTCTGGAAGCGCGGCCGTACCGGCAACGCGCTCGCAAATCGAAAGCAATTTCGTCACTAATGAAACGGCATCGATCGCTTTGCGATCGGGGGCACCGTCACCGGTCTTCGGGAAACTGTAGCTGAACAGATAGGGCCAACCAAGATCGCATATATTTTAGTATTGGCCAACAACAACGCATTGTTCGATGAGCGCGGCACAACGTGGGTCGGCGTCGTTACCAGTTTCAGACCGGCGAAGGAACAGTCGAGATAGATAGCGATCGCCGTCGGTTCGCACTACTCGAAATCGCCGTGGCGCATCGCCCGAACTCTGCGAGCCTTGGGCTTCGGAACCACCAGGTGTTTAAGCATAACTACATGTTGGACTTCGTACTGCTCGTATAATGTGTATTATACGAGCAGTCATTTATTGGAGGAGGCGAAAACCATGGCTAAAACGCACCTGAAGGTGGTCACGCCAGGCACCAAAAAACGAGCAGTTGGCCCGTTGCGCCGACCTAACAGTGAGTTCCGCAGCCGAGAGCACCTCACCGAGACCGAGGTGGAAAAGCTTATCGAGGCCGCGAAGGACAACCGATATGGTCACCGGGACGCGACTATGATCCTGACGGCTTACCGGCATGGATTGCGGGCTTCAGAGATCTGCGACCTGCGCTGGGAGCAAATCGATTTCAATTCGGCCACCCTACACGCTCACCGGGTCAAAAATGGTAAGCCAAGCACGCATCCCATTCGCGGCGATGAATTGCGAGCGCTGCGCAAGCTCCGACGGGAGATGCAGAAATCCCCGTTTGTGTTCGTGAGCGAGCGTGGCGGGCCCTTCACCACGGATAGTTTCAATTGGATGGTCAAGCGAGCGGCGCAAAAAGCAGACCTTCCGTTCCAAGTCCATGCACACATGCTGCGCCACGCCACCGGCTATAAGCTGGCAGGCGATGGGCACGACACGAGGTCGATCCAGGACTATCTCGGACACAAGAATATTCAGCACACCGTGCGTTATACCGAGCTGTCGCCAACGCGCTTCAAGGACTTCTGGCGCCACTAAAGGGGGACGGCGTGCGTTCGTTGCCGATCTCTAATGCGCGAGCAACAACGCTAAGAGCTTCAGCAGTGTACGAAGCCACGATGTTGGCGAAGGTGCTGAACGCACAACGCGGCGCGTCGAACATCGTTTTGACGTTGGCGCCGCTCGCGGGGATCGACTCGATAACGGCCGCCCGCCGGGCGGCCCCGCACCCTCGGTCTGTTACCGTTAATTGTTGTGCCTTCTGCGCGTTAAGCGCTGACACGCGCTCGCCGCCGGACGCAGCCACAACGGACCCGCGCAAGGTGGTCCATTCGCTACGGCACTGGGCGCAAGAACGGTTGCGGGCCGCTGGTTGCCCCGGAGATGTCCGCTGGTCGATATTAGGCCATGAGGAGGAGACAGTCGCGGCTGGTTACGGCGAAGGTTTCCCCGTGACGTTGCTCCGAAAGTGGATTGACAGGATCGGGTTCTAGCGGACGCCGCGGGTGAGACTCTTGCAAAATCACGCTTTTCGCCTTCGCAAAATCGCCACTTGATGGGGCAGACACTTGAAGGGGATATGGAGGAATGGAGCCTCCGGAGTTGAAAATTGAGCACCTTGGGCCGATAATCTGAGTGCGCACTACCTGCCCGGAGTGGTTCGAGTGATACTATTCGAAACCCTATCATTTGCGAACAACTCGATCATGGCCTCAACTCGCGGAAAATCTACCGTGGTGGCGCGGCTCAAGAAACTTGAGCCGACAGAATTTGAAAATTTGACCTACGATATTCTGTTCCTGTCCGGGGTCCAAAACCTTCGCTGGCGTACCCCCAGTGCAGATGGTGGCAGAGACTTGGAGGGTGAAATTGCATTGGTCGACTTCTCTGGAGAAACGGTCAGACAGCGCTGGTACATTGAGTGCAAGCGGTACGCGCAGTCGTTGAATTGGCCGACGGTGTACGAAAAGCTCACGATCGCCATCAATCACAATGCAGATTTTTTGCTCTTCGTTACGACCGCCAATTTCTCACCGCCGTGTCGCGATGAAGTCCAGCGACACAACGAAGGGCGCGGTGTAAAAATTCGGATTTGGCCATTCTATTATTTAGAGCAGCTACTCACGATCCACGGCCAAGTTGCAGTGAAATACGGCTTGATTGAGAAGCACGCTGCGCTGCATGTTGATTTTCAAAGTATAATGTTTGAGCTGAAGAAATTGGCGCTCGCGACATACGGGGCACTAGAGTTTGGCCAGGACCCGACGGATCGCATTACTCTAATCGCCTCATTTACGGAGCTAATCTACGTCCGCATTGAAGATACGAAGAGCCACGGCAGGTTTACCACACACCGATTTAAGCCAGTACGGGATACGTATGACTGGTGTAAACCAAATCCGCTCAACGCTGACAAATTCGATTTAACCAGTCTTCGCGCTGCGCTATCCAGCATCAAGTTCATACTTTCTCTCGGCGAGCTGGACTGTAAAGCAACTGCCGACAGAGTGGCTGTGACGGTCCCCTCAACTAACGCCCTTCGATCAAATCAATTGTTCGGTCTTGTGAGCACGTTTGGACTGATCGACTGGGAACTCAAGGACAAGCAAATCATACTCAAAACGCGGTGACCGAAATGGCCGATAAGCCAGTCGACCCAAAAGACCAGATATTCGATCTCACCCTCATGTCGAATTTCGTGCATCAAGTGGTGAACCCTCTCAATGGAGTTTGCGGCACACTCGATAATATCATTCGGGGCGACGTGCCTCCGGGGAGCGTCAACCAACGCATCCGCGCTTCCAGGAGCCAAATTGAGTACTGCATTGAATTGATCAGGAACCTTGCATTTCTCGCCGAATATCAGAGGGACCCCGAAGGTTACGCGAAAAGTCATGCAACCGAAATCGCGGTCATACCGCAAGGTCTCATCGACGCTGCACAGTTCTTTCAGGAGACTGCCCGCAAGAAAAAAATGAAGATTCATCTCACTGATCGCGATACGCAATTCAAAGTACATGCGCACAGAGAGCTGCTTCGCCAGGTATTCATGAACCTCTTCGACAACGCGGTTAAATACGGACACCAGTCCACCGACGTCACGGTAAATTGTCACATTCAGAGAAGTTCTGGCGACCTTATGCTGGAGATAATCAACGTAAGCGATCCGGTACCGCGGGAACTTTGGGAGAAGATATTTGATCCTGGTTTTCGCGGAGAAAACGCACGACAGCTCGTTGCTACTGGAACCGGATTGGGGTTGTATATCTGTAGATTCATTTTGTCGGCGTACAAGGGAACGATCGAATATCGGGGCCGTGCGAACAGCGAATTGATCTTCTCAATCCGCATCCCAGGGGCATGGGTATGACTAACTTCCAGGACAAGCTTGATACAGTCCTAATCATTGATGACGAGCCATTTGAGACGGAATGGCTGACCGAGTATTTTCAAGCTCGCGGTTACAAGGTTGTACGAGCAGACGATCTACAGTCGGCACTCGCCGCATTAGAAACCGTTCGGTACGCCTACATAGTTATCGATCTCAGCATTCCCGTGACTCCTTCACTTCAGCAGCCACTTGCCGCGCTCGGCTCGGAGTTCTTTCGCTATCCCGGTCTAATGGCCGCACGAAGGGCGCGCACGACGGGCCACAACACCCATCAAGTGATCATCTATTCCGTGCATGATTCCGCAGACGTAGACGCTTACGCAGAACTCATCTTATCCAAATACATCCTCAAGGGCCGTCCGCGTGAGCTGAAGCATCATATTGAAAGCACGATGAAGCGTATACCTACTGGCTGGACATCCACCAAGCCACCTGACAAGCGTCGGCGCCTCGCCAAAGCCGTAGCGCGGCCGCCTAAAAGGACCGCCGCCCAGAAGAAAAAAACATTCTACGGTCGCTATCCTACATTTGTGACCGCAATCAAAAAGAAGTCGAAAGCAAAGAAGTGATGGCCAAAGCGCTAAGTGTTCCGCATTCCTGACGATGACGGCGAATGAGGACTGACCATCAATGCGCGCAGCCGCCGACAAACGGATTGCAGCTGAGCTAAAGTCGCGATGTGGGGGACCAAAATCAATGTTTGGACTGAAATGCAAAGCGAACTCTTGCGTGAGTCACTCGCGGCGGGCGTGTCCAACACCGGCAACGTCTCTGCCTCGGAGAGCCGCTTTCCGGGGCGGAAGAAGCTGGCGCCAGCGGCATGCGTTACCGGCAGTGGCCCGTCGGAAATTACCTCCAAAAGATGGCGGAACCGCCCGATGCGGCAGCACGTAAAGGCGCGGTCGAAAGTTGGCGCAGACATACGCAGCGGAATACCTCGCAGGAGTGGCCGTAAAAGTCACCCAAATGCAGGAAGGTGCGGCTTTCGGCCGCCACCGCCGAGACCGCCGCTGCCACCAATGCGCGCCGACCTAGCTTAGAAGCTGCCGTGGCCAATACGGTAACTCGCTACGCCCAATCAAACCAATTCCATACCTTTCCGCTCGTTCTTGCGTTGCCCTAGCAAATTTTCCTGCATTGCTAAGAACGAACAGACGTGCCGAACCATCATAACTAGAGCGTGCTCGCAATAACTCATCTATGGCTTCAGGCCCACACACGTCATCGGCACCTTGCTTGTGTTTGCACTGGACGATAGCGCACGCGTTGCTGACGCGATGAACAAGAACACCATCGGCCCCCCTGTCATGAGACTTTGGAGTGCCCGATGCTTCCCACCCCAAAGCGATACATCGGTGCAGCGCCCAGCGTTCAAAAGCCAGTGGCTCCATTACGTCGATATCCTCGATATCGGCCGGCGCGATTTCATTTTTGGGCGCCTCTCGATTCAGATTATCAGCGAACCAATTCTGATCATTCTTAAGATTGACTGGAGGCAATAACATGCGCTCCGATAGTTTACGCTTTCGTGCCAGAAGAGCGTTCAACAGCTCGTCAAAGCTGCTATCGCCGTAAAGCGGATGTACCGCCATCGGATAGTACACGTGCACCGTGCGATCTTGCCCTATGCGATATACTCGATCGGTACACTGATCCTCGACCGCCGGATTCCACCACCGTGATAAATGGACTACATGGTTGGCCGAGGTCAGAGTAAGGCCAACGCCGCCTGCGCGGGGTGATAGGATCATGACGTCGAATGTGCTTTGCTCTTTCTGAAACTCATCTACAAGTTTTTGTCGTGTTTCTCCGCTCACGTCACCATTGATCTGCATCGGCCGTCTCTTTAGGCCATACCGCGTCTTTATCATCAGTGCCAAGTGTTCCTGAAGGTCGAACTCTCCAAAAAGATCAGAGCCTTTTCCCTTCGCGCTGAGATGTCGTCAAGAATTGCAAACGTCTCGGTTAGCCTGGCAGATTGATTGATAAATGCCTGCTGATCCTTGATTTCGCCGGCTGGGGGCCAAATGGGATGGAGAGAAACGCCCCGCAGCAGATGCAGAGTTTCAAGCATTGGGCCGGATTCCGGCTGTTTGGCTCGACCGACAACTTCGGCATACACGCGGGCTTGCATTTCGGGCATCGGTCGTTTTCGAATATGAATCTTTTTCTGCGGCAATCCCTCCAACTCGTCCGCCTTCATACGGCGCAACATCGGTGCAGTACCTTCTGACCTTGGATCGAGAAGCATTGAATGCAAGCGTTCGAGCGGGCCCACTTCGTCCGGATGAAATTTTGCGCCGAAGCTCTTTAGGTCCCCGAGATATCCTGGGTTGATGATGTCCATTATGCACCAAAGATCGGACATCTGATTTTCAATTGGCGTGCCAGTAAGTCCGACAATGAAATTGGCATTAACCGTTTTAGCCGCGCGCGTTAACAACGACGTCGGTGACTTGACCTTTTGCATCTCATCAAAAACCGCACAAGCGAACGGTATCGACGCGAAGCTTATGTGGTAATCACGCAATGTTTCGTAAGTAGTGAGTACCCAATCTGCCTGTTGAATGCGGCGGTGGTCGAGCGATGGTGCCCCCCGGTCGATGTCGCGTGTGCTCGATGTTTTTAGGGTCTTAAGGTGACGACCGTAAGCTCTGCAGATGTCACCAAGACCAGGATTGTGTAGATGAAGATTGTGCTCCTTTTCCCAATTTGCGAGCAGCCCGGTAGGAGCAACGATGATGACGGGACCTTTTGGGCCGGCAGATTGTCAAATCCGCGCGCTGGTTTCGCGCAACCAAGCCAAGAATGCCAGCGCTTGTAGGGTCTTGCCGAGCCCCATGTCGTCCGCAAGTAATACTCCTGGATATCCGTATGCCCAACTGCCCTGCAGCCATGCCAAGCCGCTGTGCTGATGTTTCTTCAAAGTGGGACGGATCGCGGCTGGTAGACTAGGCTCCGGTCCCGCTCTTGGGCTTACCTTCCGGCTGAAGCCTGCTTTGTCAAAATTCTCCTCGACTATCAGTACATGCTTCTCATTCGGAACAGGCTGCAGCTCTCCGTCACCGATGGTTTGTTTGATTTGATCGCTCTCCGGCTTTACAACACCGATAAGATTGCCGAGCAACTCCTCGCACTCGGCCGTAGCTGGGATGCGTGCCTTCTCTTCTCCAAATTCCACAAAGGTTTCGCCTTTGGCCCGAGCTTCCTTCAGCTGCTCACGTAGCGGGACGAGGTCTTCAACCTCAAGCGCTATGTACTGATCGCCTATCTGCAGCCCAAATTTCTCGGGTAGCCAATCGTTAGGATCCCTCTTTTATCCAAGGAAGGACGGGCGGTGTCCACAGACCAACGTCGATAACTCGCGCCGAATATTGCTCGGTTTCAACAAACAGAGTTCTCCACGTCCTCGTCCGACAACGACTCCGACAACGCCTCCTTGAGATATAGCTGCGGCGATTGAACAAAGCGCTTTTGTGTTTCGGCATCGCCTCTTTGCATCCGCCGAACCACTCCCAATGCCTCCCGTAGCGAAGGGTCCAAATAGCACATAGATACCGCGCTCGATTACATAGGATAGTTTAGCTTCGTCAGAGGACCGAAAACGCTCCTCGGCAAAAACCCGCTGCTGGTGGTCAGTTAGCAGGCTTTCGGCCTCTCCGATCGGCAGATTCTCCGCCTTAGCGCGCTCTATTACTCGTCGCCCAAAAAGTATCGGATCGAAATCAAAGTTTCGTCCTACAACCTTGAGGCTCAGCGAGAATGCCGACGCGTGCATAATCCGAAAGCTTGCAAAATATGAATCCACAGCTAGCTGGTTTTGTGCATCCTTAGGAATAAGTGATTGCAGCTGCGCTAGCCTCGCCATTCGACTGTCGTAGTCCGTCGTTTCAACCATTGCGAACGTATCGATCGCCTCGCACAGACTAAAGAGCGGCTCGGGCAAACGATATTTCTGACCTTCAACCAACAGAAACGCGCCCTGTCTTTCAGATTGTAGAGGTCGGTTCGCTAAGCCAATCCAACGGGCCAAGATGCGAAAGTTTGCGTCCGTGATGAGATTTTTTGTTTCGACTTGCAGGGCAAATCGCACTGATGGCGGAAATCCGAGACCGAGTGCCTGCGGTTCAGTTAATGAAGCGATGGTACAATGATCGATAAATAGCCCATCATCTCTTGCCTTGACGGAGTTCTTATCATCGTCCAACAACGCCAGTATATGAGAAACCCCAGAAAGGCTTGGTCAGCCATTCGATCAGCCCAATCACTCACTGGTACTGATTGAGCTTTGCCAAGCAGCGGCTTTTCCATTAAGCTCAGCGTGAGTCCCTCAACGCTCACGTCATGATTAAAATAAAGACGACGCCATAGTCTATCTAGATCTCCGTCGGGGCATATACTCTGCTTCAGTCAAACGAATTCCGGTATGCCGCCGAATGTAGGCCTCCGTCCTACCCTGCCATCCGTCCGGCGGCAGATGTACCGCGTCAAAATCCGAGTCTGAACGCAACTCCGAGGCCGAATAAGATTTCAAATTGAATTGAGGTGGGTTGCCACCTCCTCTCCGCCAAATTCGAAGTCTGCCGTTGTGACTCCAGTCTGCGACAATCAAATCACCAATGCTCAGCAGCAGGACCGCTTGGTCTGCACCAGCACCTCCGAGTGTCGCGAACCGACGCATGAGTTTATCGCCCGTGTCGTTAGATATTTTTGTCGCTACTTGAGCCCCGCTACTGCCAAATGCAACCCACGCATTTCCGACGACTTTCTTCTCAATATACGCACTCCAAAATGCACGCCTATATTCCCATTGGTGTTTTGCCGCCACGCGATCCACCACCCTAAGAAATTGCTCAAGCGTGGCCTGCGCAAGCCAACGAACCATGACGTCTCGCGCAACATCATCCGTCCCTAGCCACGAGCCGCCGTCGACCCGAGGGTCATCGAAATTTTCGAGCAGGTAACTCTGAATCTTTGCACGTACCGTCTCGATCCGGCTCTCGCTCGCACCAAGGAAGAAGTAACGCATTCGCCAAAGCACCGCGATATGCAGTAAAATATTCGCCTTCTTCGTCGCCTCCCACCCATGCGATGGCGCGATCTACTTCCTCCAGGCGTGCGTTAGCCGCCAGCCGTTCCTGAATATTCTTCAGAGCACTCAGAAATATGTGAGCTGATAAACCACCACTCAGTAACTGCCCGCTCAGTCCCACTTGCTCAAGTTCCGCCCGTGGCGTCTTGCTATCGACCGTCAGAGCTGCGAGCAGTCTCGGCGCTTGGGTTGGATCGAACAGTTTGAAGCGTCGTTGCCGCTCCGGCCACTCCCACCGCCCCGCAAGACTGACAATGGCCTCGCGCAAATGCGACCCAATCTTTTGAATTCCCCGCGTGTCTAGGGTCGAAATGAATGCAGTACGCGTGAATGAGACGTTTAGTTGCCCCCCGACTTCTAATCGACCGCAGCGCATCAAGGTATTGATCGAGGAAATGCCAATTCTCAGCTAGTGGCCTCTCGCCCTCAAACAGGCAACTTGCTGCAAGTCTCATGTCGCGCACAGTCAGGCCCATCATCTCCCGGGCGGTTCCTGCTGCCCTCAGCTTCGCCAAAAGCGCATCATGATCGATTTTGCTTATTGCTCTGGTTTCATGAGACCGATTGCTTATTCGATCGTAGCACTTCTCAATTTCCAACCGGGCGGGCAGACGTAGCAGACGAACAATTGTCCGAGTGCCTCTAAGCTCCTCTACTCGCTCGCTCAATCTCATGGGCGGATAGCGTTTCGCTCTAAGTCTTGCTGCATGTGTATCGCGTCCTCGGATCTTGGCGTTGCCATCAGTATGCGAATATCAATCCGACGATTTCTTTGCTTCCACTGGTCCAGGGTTTCGTTTGGGTCTTTAACCAGAGGGCGGTACTCGCCATAGCCGGAAACACCGAGCACAGGCTTGTTGTCCGGACTAAGGTACTGACTGAGACCCGGTTGCGCATTCAATAGCTCACGAAATGTACTTGTTCGCCCGCAGCGCTGACAGATCGAGATTATCCTTTGGCGGCAACGCTTGACGCGGAGTGTTCACACTCTGCGCATGTGGCTGTTCGCTTTGATTTCTGGAAGGAGCCAGCAATCGAGGATCGCCGGTCGCGAATCATCCTGTGGTGTGGGAGCGCTCGGTGAATGTTGTTGTTTGGATGCAGGTTGACTTGGATGAAATGCATCGAAATCAGCGTTACCTTCGATGAAGATGGCCTCAACTTTGGCTTTTGTTTTTGGACAATCACGCTCTCTCGATAATGGCCCCGTCGTATAGCACGGCAAAACCAAATCCAGCGCTTTTGCCAGTGATTTCAGGGCGTTTGAGCCGCCAGCCTTCTTCAGCTCCCAACTTGATTTGTCAAACAGAATATCCTCGGGAAACCGCAAAATTCCTTCATCCTCGACAATAATAACATTGATACCTTCGCTCTGCAGGTACGTACCCATTCCCTTCAGGATATTGCTGCGCGCTAATTCGGCATCTGTTAGATCTTCAATTAGCGTATTTTGCTTTTCGGTCACTATGTCCTGTTTTTGGGTAGCCTCCTGAAATCGCATTGCAAAGAACATGAGCATTATGATGAAGATAAATAGCAAACCAATGACGACATCCGTCATTGAGGCAAAATAGCCTTCTTCATCTTCACCTACGGCGCTGTAGTGTGAGGTTGCCATCTTCGCGACTTGCTAAATTATGGTCGGCTTGGTGGAGTACTTCCGCCGTTGAGCCGAGCAGTCACCTCTTCCATTTGCTGTGCAAATTCCGTCAATTCGTCGATACCGCCTCCCAACTTATCAACGGCGCCAGAAAGCTTCATATCGACTTTTTCCATGAACGCGCGCAATGCTTCAAGATTCTCATGTACTGACTGAATAATCCTGTCGAGGATCGAACTCAAATTCTCATCGACATCTTTAAATCGCTTTTCGTAATTCTCCCACGATCCGGCTGTTGTTTGGAGTGTTGTCCGTAACATATCGCCCACCTCCCGGAATTGATCTTGCGCGGCAGTAACACTCTGCTCAACGCCTCGGGTGGACTCGGCGATACGTCCCGAGGCGTCAGCCATCAGCCGCGCACTTTCTGCAAGCGGGGCGCCGGCCTCTCGCATGGAATTGGCGGTGCTCATCATGGCGCTGACTGCTTCTCGCATTTCCTGGCTCGATCTCGTCACACTATTGGCCAATCCAGTACCGCTTTCATCCAACCGATTATTAATTTCTCCTAGCGACTGGCTAAGCTCGCCGAGCGTTTTGGAGAGTAGGGCCATTTGCTCGCCCGTAGCTCCCTGTAGTTTTTGTGCGAAGTTCCCCGCCAACTCGCCGATCGCACTTTCATTCATGGATGTGAGCTTACGGGCAACATCGTCGAGACTCTTTGCGATTGGTGCCATTGCTCGCGCGAGAAAGTCTGGCATTGTCGTAGCAAGAGCCTCCTCTACATGCTTACCCACACTGATCGCCACTTCGGTATTAAAAAGTTTGAGGTTCTTGGTCTGCTCCTTTGCCTCCTGGTAGTGATCGAACGCTATTGATTTTGGCGTGACAAATTCCAGTTTTGATTTCGAGCGCCGAAGCTAACGAATTGAAACTGGATTCAATTTTCGAGGTGCCGTAACGCAATACCAGGGTCAAAATAATCGAGCCACCCAATCCGGCGATCGAAGTGTAGAACTTGAATGATGCCGCATGCAGGAGATTTTCAAGCGCTTCTTGGCTTGCGTGAAGGTCTCGGGCATTTTCGATAGCGTCCGTCGTAAAATAGAGTGCTGTAACAAGACCGAAAAATGTTAGCAGCAAACCGATGCCGACCAAGAGATTTGGGAACGCTCGAAATAGAGGAAAACGCAGCCCGGCTTCGCTCGTGTTGAAATAAGCCTGCGGTCGTGCCGTGTTGAAAACAACTTGGCGTGCGGACGCGTCACCCGCCGATCGCTCCATCAGTGTTTCGCGGAACTTTTGCCAAGAGTGTCGTAAATAGTGACTGCTGAGCATAATCCTTTCAATTTGCGGCATCGCTTTTGCGAAACCGGCCTTGTCCCTTGTGCGTTTCACCGCACGCGTTCGCCGGCGTACCTGCACACGGATGTAGGTAGAGACGAATATGAATAAGACACACAGACCCACGGCAGCGCCGAAAATTACCAGCGCTAGCGCCGGCGCAACATTGTCATTCTTGAAGGAGTAAAACAGTGGCAGGATAAGATGGGCCGTCCACGCGCCTAGGTCGAGGAAGCTCGGCGCCTGATCCAGCAACGCACGCATACCCCAACCCCCAGACGTGTGGTCCGCTATCGTCGCACTCGGGCCCAGCCGGACTGGGCCACATCGAGAATGGCAGAGTGCTCCCTCACGACCAGCTTTTATATCAGATTTCGAGCTTGAATCACAGATCAAAGCCGATAGTTGAATTCGCCTGGGGATTTAGAGGGTGGGAATAACCGGCGCGTAGTGGAGGTGCGTCCGGTTTTCTATGCTGCTCTCTAGTGAGGATGTTCAATGAGGATTTGGAATTGGCTGTTCGGGAAAACCCGGTCTGAGGGATGGGCATCGCCGATCGTCCCGAATGAAGGATTTGATTTGAACCCGAATTTCTGTCTGCCGTTATCGATATTCGTTCCCGCAACTTTATCGGCATGTCGAGCAAGTCGCCAAATCGGCGCTTCACCGTAGCGTAGTTTCAGGCAAACCTGTTCAACAACGGCCTTTCCCGGGATGGGGGCTTGGCGGTGTGCCAAACCGCCAATGCGCCAAGCGACGATGGCGGGAAACTTACTGTGTTCGACCTAGTTGCAGGAACGGAAATCAGCCAATGGCAGGCAGAGTCAGGTTAGGCGAGCTTCTATGAACTTCCGGACGAAGGTCAGACCATCCGGCTCGGCTATCGAGACCGGGGAACATTCGCCTGCGGACTAGACGGTACTTTCGTTGAGCGGACGAAGTGGCTGGCGCTCGGACTTCAGAAGGTTAATCTCCAAATCGTAGGGACGTTGCTTTCGGAAAGCAACAATCAACCCAACCGAGCACTGGTCGATTTGCTGTTGCCCGCAATCGACGTCGCGCTGGCGACAATACGGGAATCCGAAGTGAAGTGGCGAGCCAAGGCATTTTGACTGCGCGGTGTTTGCTTTGAAGCAGTTGCTGATTTGGCGCGGGCGCTCGAATGCTATGAGAAAGCTTCGTCACTTGATCCCAAGGTCGGCCTTAAGCGAAAAAGCCGTTCAGCTACGAAAAGCAATCCAGTAGCCGACTGGCGCGATAGCCACTGTCGGATCAGCTTGGGGGAGAACCGACATCCAGTTAGAGCAGCCAAAGCAACGCGAATGACCTCAAGACTGATCACATCGCCGTCGGGCGAGACGGCATCAGCCATCAAAGCGCCCAAACGCCGCGTCGGCGGGAGCTGGATATCTACGCCCGTCTGGTTCCTGAATGCAGCACGCTCGATCGGTTAGGCCGCCTAGCCGCATCGAGCAGCGCGTCACCGGGGAGCAGGATGGCACGGGCCATCACAAGCGCTCTCGCCACCAAATAAGGCAGCCGCATTGGCATCAGCATTAGCTGCTAGCTCTGTGCTAGCTAGAGCTTCCGCATTCCGCCACGCTAGCTTCTTAAGTCATTGAAAATACTGGAGCGGGCGAAGGGATTCGAACCCTCGACCCCAACCTTGGCAAGGTTGTATTGCACCCCGGGGGCTGCGTCTGCCGCTCGATGGCAACTCAGGTCGAAAAGCGGAGTGAATGGCATCAAAGGGCATGTGCACCGTGCCACCGTCAAACCAGTTATGGTTAACAATGCTTTTTGACCCCGGCATATTTCTTAGCCGGGTTTGCTTCGCGCGCGACCACCCCGCCTGTCCAGCCTACCCCGGGGGTCCATCAGCCGCGCATCAAGCCGCAAAATTAGAAACCGTCGCTCGACGCGCCGTCATTAACGGCGTGTGGCGGTTCGGAAAATTTGGCCGCAACGCTGTATCAGCGAGGCGGAGTTATGAGGCGCGATCTTTATGCGGAGGTGTCTGCCCGCATCATTGCCGAGTTGGAGCCGGCGCAGCACCTTGGATCAAACCTTGGTCGGCAACGGCGGGCGCAAACACGCCGTGCAACGCCGTGACCAATCGGCCCTACTCAGGATGCAACGTAGTGCTGTTATGGATGGCTGCAAATGCCGGCTATCGGACACCGCGCTATCTCACTTTCAAGCAGGCTTTGGACTTGGGCGGCAATGTGCGCAAGGGCGAGCACGGCACCAAGGTCTATTTCGTGAAGCAGCTACAGGTCGCCGACCGGGATGGCGAGGAAGGCGAAACGCGCATTGTTCCCATGATGCGGGAATACACGGTGTTCAACGTCGATCAGTGCGAAGGCTTGCCCGACCGCGTTCTGACGCTGGGCGAAGTGAAGGTCCGCAATCCCGATGAACGCGACGCAACGATTGATGGTTTCCTGGCGTGCAGCGGCGCCAGCATCCGGGAAGGGTTCGGCGAAGCCTATTACCGGCCCGGCGATGACTTCATCAGCCTGCCGCGCTTCGAAGCCTTCAAGAGTGCCGCGCATTTTTACGGAACCGCTTTCCACGAATTAGGTCACTGGACGGGGCACAAGTCGCGCCTTGATCGCGACCTACGCCACCGCTTCGGCGAACGCGTCTATGCGGCAGAGGAACTGATCGCCGAGCTATGCGCGGCCTTCCTTTGTGCTGAGTTTTCGATTGACGGCGATCTGCGCCACGCGGGCTATATCCAAACTTGGATTGGTCTCTTGAGGGCCGACAGCCGCGCCTTTTTCACCGCCTGCAACAAGGCGCAAGCCGCCGCTGATTATCTGCGCAGTTTGGCTCTTGCCGAGCACGCGGAAATCGCAGCGTGAGGCGACGGCGGCGGCGCTGATCATGGCGCGGTTTGTGCAATTCCTACCGTAGCAGGAGGCATCTGTGGCACGGGCAGTGATTTCTGACCCAAAACGACACACAGCCTACGAACCGCTGTACGACATTGATCCACAGACCGGGGCCAGCGTCGAAATTTTCTATGCTGACCGCGCGCTTGCCGCGTCCTTTGGCACGCGGGCCGGATGGTTTTGGTGGCGCTGTAAGCCCGGCTCCCTGCCGGAGGTTCCGCCGACTGGCCCGTTTGCTACCAGCTATGCCGCGTATCGCAATTTCGCGCTCGATAAAGGCGTAGCTTCGATAACCGCGGGGCTGACTGCGCGCCAGTGAAGGCACGGCGCAGTTCCGCGATGGCGTTCGCGAGCGTCGGATGATTTCAAAATGCAGCGTGGCGGCGCAAACGATTTTTCCCACCCGATTTCCCACCGAACTTCCCGATATCGGGTGGGAAATGGCGGGATTGGATGGATAGTGACTTTTTAAAAACGCCTGAATTTCCGGACGAAAAAGTACTCCAGCATACAGGACAATATGGGCTGCAACGAGTTTAGGAAACCGCTGCTCTATCCGGCTGAGCTACGGGACCGTTGAGCGAGCATAACAACTTACGCCGCGCCAAGGTTTTGTTCCCAGCCTCGCTCTGCCGGATGTGCGCCGCATAGCCGCGTCATTAGCACAGTTACCGCCGGGTGCGCATGTCGTTTCAAGCGCGACTATTGAGCTCTGCGGGTAGCGCGGAACAGGCGCGCATGCGGGCCGAAGTCTCAGTTTGGGCCCGAAGCGGAAGTCGCGCTCTCCTTAGCCCGCCTGCGCCTCGCAGGTGCAGTTTAGATTTCGGATAGTGTGCAGCCGCTGCGGTACGTTGCGTCTGGCCTTGTTTTCTGAAGCCTTAATTTGGCTTCACGCTTCGGCAGCGAAATCGAGTGCGACACCATCCAGCGAGCGTCGCACGTTAACCGCTTCGGCAGCAAAAACTAACCCAGCCGGCGGCCTAAACTCGAAGCGATGGCGACCGCTGCCAAGACAAGCTTGCTCGAGGTCTTCACGATACCGATTGGCCAGCGTCTGACCAATCAGTCGGTCCCCGGCATAAATATCCAGACAGACCGGCGCTTCAGGATGATTCGTATTCTGTGCCCACCCGGCAATGCATTCCGCGCTGACAAGATCGACATAGCCGCGCAGCGTGCCGATGGGCGGCTCATCATCGCGCGTCCGCAGTCCTGCGCGCAAAGCAATAGCCCGTCGCGCCGCCTCGACCTCATAGCCGTCCACGCACCGCTGCACGCTGTATTGTCCCGGTGTTGTAACCGTGTCCGGATAGAGCGTTCGGTATTCGTGTCCGTTGTGGAACAGGCCTCGGCTGTGGTCGTCGATGAAGCTTTCCGAGCGCGCGCCTTCGGCGAGGATCACGTCGTGGGTATCAAGTTCGATATGAAAATATTCGACCTTCTCCACGCGCTCGGCCTGCACGATGCTGACGCCGTTGACGAGGTCCTTGGCCTCGATCAGCACGCCTTCGAGGAACATTGCATGATGCGGCGAAATCCACAGATCGCGCCGGGGTACGTTGTCATCGAGCGCGCCGGCTTTGATGCAGATCGGCAGAATATCCTTGCGGCCAAAGATGAAGCGTCCGCGATAGCTTCTCCGCCCGATCCAGATGATCGGACGCACCTCGCCGGAAGCGGTCACGACCTTGTCGCCGATCATCAGATCCTCGACCGCAATATCGCCGCGCACGGTGCCGATCAAGCTGCCGCGGCAGAAGCAAGGCGCGTTGGCAACGACTGAAGTATTCTGATTGTCGGAGGTTGTCGCGCCGTCAAAGGCGGCCAGATTGAAATATGTCGTTACAGTCGAATTGCTGTCCGTTGGAGTAAATACAAGGGCGTCGAGTTCTGCAGTGACAGCCGCCGTGGAACCGGGTGTCAGCGTGTAGGTGCCAATGCCGGTCTCGGTCAGATCCGCGCCCGAAAGTGTGCCGTTGGCGTCGGTTGGGTGCAGATAGTCGCTGGACGAGTCGAAAAGAGTGATTGTCAGGCCCTGGATGGAAAGACCGGCCGAATCCGTGATGGCGACTGAGCTGAATGGATCGATCGAGTTTCCATCGGTGACGGGCTGGTTCGACACCACCCCCGAAAAGATCGGCAGGCCAGCAAGAACCTCGGCGGTCGCGGTCACCGGCGCCGCGATGCCATCTGAAACCGACATTGTAACATCGGTAATCGTAAAGCCTGGCGTCGCAGATGGACCGGTCGTGAGCTGAAGCGCGTCAATCGCGCTGGTAACTTGTGCGGGGGTGCCGGCCGACAGCGAATACGTGCCGGGGCCCGTTTGCGTCAAAGTCATGCCCGACATCGAAAGCGATAGACTGCTCAAGCTCGGATTGGACACCGCAAACGTGACAGTCTCGGTCGCACCGAGGTCCGGATCAGTAACCGTTGCGGTCGGGAACGGGTTGAGGGGGACGTTCCAGTAACCCTCGACCAGCGTGGCAACGCCTGAGATCGACGGAGGGTCGTTGAGTGCCGTGATGTCGACCGTGGTCGCGACCGCAGTCGACGTCATCACGCCATCAGTCGCCGAGAGATTGAAAACGGTCGACACGGTCTGGCCGGGCGCGACCTGGTACTCCATCGGCGTGAAGGTAAGCCCGTCAAGTGCTGCCGTTACTGCGGCAGTGGTTCCGGTCACGGTGTAGATGCCGTGTGTCGGGTCGTAGCTTCCGCCTGACAGGTTCGACAGCGTGCCATTAAGCAGCGAAGATTGCGTCAACGTCACTGTTATGGTCTGTCCCGCCACGAGGTCAGACACGGTCACCCCGGAAAATGGCGAGAGCGGTGTGTGGTCGTCGCCGGCAACGGTCCCAGTGCCGGAGATGAACGGCGGGAAATCACCGTTGATGTCTGTCGCCGTCACAAGCGTACCGCCGCTGTGGTCGGTGGCGACCGAGAAGGTCTCGCCGGCCAAGTTCTGCGCCGGATCGAGATTTAGTTGAACCGTCGAGCTGCCACCGGAAATCGTAAGCACATTGCCCGCACCCGGAATGGCGCTGGTTGCGGTGCCGATACCCTGGAGGTCAATGACATCGCCGGGCAAAAATCCGCTGATGATATTATTGGGAACGTCACCTGCGCCGATGATCAGCTCCGCGGTGTCGCCATAACCGAAGGTGATGGCCCCACCACCGCCGGCGCCCGGCGCCTGCAGGGATAGGGTGCCGGCATCGAGCGCAGTGCCGCCGGTGAAGGTATTCGCGGCCGACAGCGCCACGATCCCCGCGCCATCGATCAACAATCCGGTCGCGCCCGCGTCGCCGGAGCCCACACTGTCGGCGATGACATCCCCGATGTTCAAAGTCTGCCCGGCCGCCGGATCGAAAGTCAGCGTCTCGTTGCCCTGAGCAAAAATGCCGCTGCCGAAGGCGGCGCCGGAAGTGCCACTGCCGCTGCCATGGCCGCCCGCAACAGCCCCGCCGGTCAGAGATCCCCCAGCAATTGTGAGTGAACCGCCCTGCTGGACGAAAACCGCGCCGCCGGCACCGAGACCGCCGCCGGCCCCGCCGGCGAGGCCTGAGCCGCCGCCAAAACCACCTGCCGCTTCGCTACCGCCACCGCCCCAGCCGCCGGCGCTATCCGCTCCGCCACCACCAAAACCGGCAGCCTTGCCGGCGCTGGCGCCGCCGCCGAACCCACCATTAATTCCACCGCTGCCGGCTGCGCCGGCGGAGAATGTCGTATGAGGGTCTCTGCCGCTGCCACTCGTTTCGATCGTTCCCGAGGCGCCGCCGCCGCCACCATCGGCGGCTCCGCTGCCGCCTGCAGGGTGGTTACCGGTGCCGCTTATTCCTCCTGCCGCGCCGACCACAATGCCGATGCCACCGGAGCCACCGATTGCCGACCCGCCAGTGGCGTTGGTGCCTATGCCGCCGCCGCCGCCATCGTAGCTTCCGGTACCGGTGCCGGTTGCCCCAGCACCACCATCCCCGCCAAGTCCGCCGCCGCCACCAACTCCACTACCAGCGGCGCTGCCGGCCGCGCCGCCGACCGCCTGATCGTTCAGGAAAATCACATTATTAAGGGTCGCCGCTCCCTGGCTCGCGATAAACAAGCCGCCGCCGAGTCCGGCACCGCCGCCGCCGGGGATGGCGCCTGATCCGCCGGCACCGCCGCGCGCCACGGCGTTCTCGATCGTCAGGTCTTCCAGCGTAAGACCGCCGGCATAGTCGAAGAACCCGCGATAGGCATCAGCACCGTCGATGGTGTTGTTGCCGCCGTCGATCATCAGTGTGTCGCCGGACTCGAGATTGACGGCATTGAGATCACTCGAAAGCGTGAAGCCCGCCGTGAGCACGATGGTGTAGGCAATACCGGGCGCGGCCCATTCGCCGGAAACGTCGATCGAGGCGACCGCTGTGTTGAGCTCAGCCTCGTTCGCGACCAAAAAAGTGCTTCGCACGACGCTGACTGCCGTGCCTGCTGCCGGCCCGGTACCGGAATCTGCCGTCAGCACAAACGAATTGGCAGAATAATTCTGCGCAGGATCGAGTTTGAGCGTCACCAATCCCTGGCTGGCTGTGACGGCGAGTTGGTTGGTCGGAGACAGCGTATAGCCAAGCGGCGATCCGATCCCGACAAGATCGATGGTGTCGGTGTTCGCATAGCCGGTCACCGCGTTCGGAACGAAGCCTTCGATCAGGTTCGTCGGCACATCGCCGGCGCCGACGATCAGCGTTTCACCAGAAGGATTCGCGAAACTGATCGGGCCGGTTCCGGCCGCGCCCGGCGCCAACAGTGAAAGCGAACCAGCGGTTTGCGCATTGCCGATTTGCGTTCCGCCAGTGTAGGTGTCGGTCTTGCTGAGAGTGACCGCGCCCTGGATGACAACCGAACCGGCGCCGGTACCGAGGCTTGATCCGGACTGGTCGGCTATCACCCCCGTGACTGTGGTGTTGGTGAGCGTGATGCTGTCGTTGCCCTGGATGAAGATGCCGTTTCCGGCTGCGTGACCGCTCCCCGAGACCGATCCCCCCGTGACATCGAGAGCACCACCCTGTGCGACAAAGATCGCTCCACCGGCCGCGGTGCCGCCACTTGCGGAATCCCCATTGAACGTGACCGCACTGGTCGCAACCGACGCATTTTGGCCAACATAAAGTGCGCCGCCCCCGGCAGGATTGCCTGGTGTGCCGCCGGGGGCGGTCATGCCTATCAGGGCCAGATTGTTCAGACTGAC
The DNA here is from genome assembly GCA_963791955.1 of uncultured Alphaproteobacteria bacterium. GTDB lineage: Bacteria > Pseudomonadota > Alphaproteobacteria > Rhizobiales > Xanthobacteraceae > BOG-931. Next base: position 1,456,582 of record CAWBUO010000002.1, on the reverse strand, counting down.
CGAACCGGCAGTGACGACAAAGCCGCGGTGAGTGGAGTCGCCATCGATTTGTGCCGTGGAGCTGTCGTTCGCCGGATTGCTGCCCTGAATAGTGAGCGTGTCTCCGGCCGCCAGATTGATCGCGGCAATGTCGGCGTTCAGGATGAAGTCGGAAGTGATGGTGATTGTGTAGCTGGTATCGGCAGCGGACGATACGCCGCCGACATTGATCGCGGCGATCGCGGCGTTGAGTTCGGCTTCCGATGTGACGGCGAAACTGGTTTGGATCGTCACCGTTGTCCCCCCTGCACCAACTTATATTTATGATGATATCTGATCGGGCATCAAGCCGTGCGAGCATTGATCAGAGCAAAACGTCATCGCATGGCGATGGCCGTGCGCGCGACCATCGCGCTCTACGACACGCTCATGGATTGGCTCGTGCAGGTTAAATGCTTCGCACGCCTAAGCTGCGCGTCAACTCATACGGATCGACGCTCGCACTGATCGCGCCTTCGGCGAACGCGTCACAGCGCCATGACTACCGATTTGACCTCAGTATAAAGGTCGATGACATCGCGACCTTTTTCGCGGCCCCAGCCTGACTGTTTAAAGCCGCCGAACGGCAGTGCGGGATCGATCGAGCTGTGAACGTTCACCCCGACGGTGCCGGCCCTGATCTTGCGGACCATTTGGTGAGCGATGCCGAGGTCCCGCGTCCAGACGCTGCCCGTGGCAAGGGGTATGTTCATGGACGCGTTCTCCAAATGGCTCAAATCGTTGCGGTTCGCTCGCGGGTTCGGTATATTCTTTAGAATATCGCGAGTATGACCGAAAACTGGAGCGGTGAGAAGAGTGAAAACCGTGACGATCCGCAGCAAGAAACTGACGACGTGCAGCGTTGCGCCCGACGGCTCCAACATCGGGCTTGAATTCCTCGACCAATCCGGCGCGACGATTGCCGTGGAATTGCCGCTGGATCAGGCTGAAGCCGTCGTTATGACACTGCCGCACCTGTTGGCGCGCGCGCTGGTAAAGTGCACCGGAAGTGCCGAGGCGCGCTATGTTTTGAGCTCGATGAATGGTCGATCGAGCGCGCCAAAGACCAAAATTGCCTGATCGCCACGTTGAAAACCAGGAACGGTTTTGAGGTGTGCTTCGGCGTTCCGTTCGAGGCCTGCCAGTCTCTGGGCTCGACTTTGCAGCGTGGCGCCGATGAAGCCGTCGAAGCGAGCGCAGTCAATGATGAAGCGATCGCCCCAAGCCGCAGCAAATTTAATTGAGCGGGCAGTTTCCCACGAAGGACACCGCGCGGAAGCCCTCATGGTCCCGGCGTCATAACATTACGCTATATTCACTTGTATATAACCTTTCGGCTGGGTAGCATCGCGACAGACGCGCCACCCTATCGCGAACTGGCGCGCTTTATAAAACCAGGGAGGAGTTCGATGTCGACATCCACCGGCAGCGCGTTTGATCCGCAACAGGCGCTTTCCCAGCATGTGCTGAAGAACTTTTATATCGGCGGCGACTGGGTCAAGCCGCAGTCCGATCAGAAACTCGATCTGATCTCGCCGGTTACGGAAGAATGCTTTCTGAGCTTGCCGGAAGCCTCCACACCGCGGATGTCGATCGGGCGGTGAAGGCCGCGCGTCAAGCCTTCGATCACGGGCCGTGGCCGCGGATGACGCCGCAGGAGCGCTCCAAATTTGTCCTCGCGATCGGCGAAGAGATGAAAAAGCGCGCGCCGCTGCTGACTGATGTCTGGACCGCCCAGGTCGGCGCGCCGAAGAGCTTCGCCGGATACATCATCAACTTCGCGCCGCAACTGTTTGAGTTCTACGGCAAGCTTGGCGCCAGCGCCGAGTTTGCCGAGACCCGCGACATGATGAACGGCGGCAAGGCCCTGGTCATTCGCGAACCGGTTGGCGTGGTCGCCATCATCACGCCGTGGAACGCGCCGATGGTGCTGATGTCCTACGGCGTGGCGGCGGCGCTCACCGCCGGCTGCACCATCGTTGCCAAGCCGGCGCCGGAGACGCCGATCGAGGGCCAGCTCCTCGCCGAATGCGCCGAAGCCGTCGGCCTGCCGGCCGGCGTGCTCAACATCGTCCCGGCCGGACGCGAGGTCGGCGACTACCTGATCAACCGGCCGGAAATCGACAAGGTCAGCTTCACCGGCAGCGTTGCCGGCGGCAAGTGCATCGCCGAAGTCTGCGCCAAACGGCTGGCGCGCTACACCCTAGAGCTTGGCGGCAAGTCGCCGGCGTTGATCATGGACGATGCCGATCTGGCGAACGCGATCGGCACCATCGTTCCGTTTGCGATGCCGATGACCGGTCAGATCTGCTTTTCGCTGACCCGCGTGCTGGTCTCGAAAAAGCGCCACGACGAAGTGGTCGACGCCTACAGCGAGGCGGTCAAGAAAATCGCCGTCGGCGACCCCTGGAAGGCGGACACGCAAATGGGCCCGCTGTCGATGAAACGGCAACTTGATCGGGTCATGGGCTATATCGAAAAAGGCCGCAAGGAAGGCGCCACGCTCGTCACCGGCGGCGGCCGACCCAAGGGCATGAATCACGGCTACTTCGTCGAGCCGACGATTTTTTCGAACGTCGACACCAATATGACGATCGCGAAGGAAGAGATCTTCGGGCCGGTCGTGTCGGTCATGCCTTACGACAACGAAGAGGACGCCATCCGGATCGCCAACAGCAGCACCTATGGCTTGAGCGGCGCGGTGTTCACCAACGACCCGGACAAAGGGTTGGCGCTGGCACGGCGCATCCGCGCCGGCAATGTGAGCATCAACGGATTGAAGCTGGACAACGCGGTGCCGTTCGGCGGTTACAAGGAATCCGGCGTCGGCCGCGTCGGCGGGCCGGAAGGCCTGGAAGCCTATCAAGAGATCAAGTCGGTCTATCTGCCGGGTTGAGCCTGCCGATCACGATCGCTTCGCGCCTTTGTGCGCATGCGCGTTCAGGAAATCGCCGCTAACGCGCCGCGGCGGTTTCCTCACGCACCTCGTCGGTATGAACCTTGAAGCCGGCAAGCGTGTTGGGGCCGAATGACGTGGTGATGGCGACGTCGGTGGCGTCGCGACCGCGCGCCATCAGGATGCGGCCGATGCGCGGCGTGTTGTGGCGGGCGTCGAAAGTGTACCAGCGGCCGCCGAGAAAGACTTCGAACCAGGCGGAGAAGTCCATCGGCTCCGGATCGGGCGGCACGCCGATGTCGCCGAGATAGCCGGTGCAATAGCGAGCCGGCACGTTCATGCAGCGGCACAGGGTGATCGCCAGATGCGCGAAGTCGCGGCATACGCCGCGGCGCTCGGTGTGGGCAAGCCAGGCGGTCTTGGTCGGGTTGGCGTGCTGGTAGCCGAACGTGATGCGATCATGGACATAATCGCAAATCGCCTGAACGAGCGGCCAGCCTTTGGCGACGTTGCCAAATGTCGACCATGCCAGTTGGACAAAGTGATCGGTCTCGCAATAACGGCTGCCGAGCAGATAAACCAGCGTATCGACCGGAAGTTTTTCGAGCGGATGCTGCTCGGCGTGCGGCGCGACGTCGTCCGGCACGCCGGAATCCGCAATCAAAAAATCCGTCGACAAAGTGAGCCGGCCTTGAGGGGCGTGGACCACATGGCAGATGTTGCCGAAGCCGTCCTGATAGGCGTTGGCCGCGATCGCCGGATCAAGCCGCGGCCGATCCGGCGTCAGTAAATCCGCGGCGCGCGAGGGATGCACGCTCAGCATCAGTATCATCGGCGTCGGCTGCGGACATTCGTAGGCGATTTCGTAGCCCGCGCGAATCTTCATCAACGGACTCTTCGGCCGCACGCGGCGGAGATTTTACGACTGGGCATAGGCATTTGCGGGCTTTGTTTCTTCAAGAACCGGCCGCGCTGATCTGCATTAACGTAGTCTTATATTAACGTGGTATATGACATGCATTTCTCGGGCCAACAGCGCTCCAAGAATCACGCAATGCATCGCCGGTATTTGCTTCGCGAATGTAACCGCCAATGAAAGGGCCGGACAAACATTTGCTGGCTGCCGGCGAACCGGTACCCGTCACTGTCTATAACCCCAATGGCGGCTCGCCGTTCCTTCTGGTCGCCGATCACGCCGGTAATGCGATCCCGCGTGCGCTCGGCCGGCTCAGTGTCGCAGCGCCTGACCTCCGCCGCCATATCGCCTGGGACATCGGCATTGCCGGCGTCGGCCACACCCTGGCGGATGCGCTCGGCGCGGTGCTGATCCGGCAGACTTATTCGCGCCTCGTCATCGACTGCAATCGTCCGCCGGGCATGCCGTCGTCGACGCCGGAAGTCAGCGAACTCACGCAGATACCGGGCAATATCGGTTTGAGCGAAGAAGACAAGGCGCTGCGCGCCAAGGAAATTTTTTGGCCTTATCACGAGCGCATCGACACCGAGATCAAGCGGCGCGCGCGGGTGCGCATGCCCGCGGTGCTGATTTCACTGCACAGCTTTACCCCGACCTTCAAAGGTGTAGCGCGGCCGTGGCACGTCGCTCTTCTGTATAACCGCGACCCGCGGCTGGCGCGGCACCTGCTCGCGCTGCTCAAGGCCGAGACCGGCCTCGTCGTCGGCAACAACGAGCCGTACATCGTGAGCGATTCAACCGACTACACCATCCCGGTGCACGGCGAACGCCTGGGCCTGCCGCACGCCTTGATCGAAATCCGCCAGGATTTGATCGCCGAGGAGCGCGGGCAGCACACCTGGGCGCTCCGGCTCGCGCGCCTGCTGCCGCGGGCCTATGCGGGAATGACGGCCACTTGATCCAGGCCTCGATGACACGGTCGAGGATCGCTAGATTTAACAACAAGCTGCCGGTACCGTTCGGAAAACAAACGCGGCAGCATGGGAGCAAGCGTCTCGCGAGGAGTGTTATGGCCAAACTCACCCAAAGTTACGTCCATGGCGTCTCCGCAACGCCGCTGATCGGCGAAACCATCGGCGTCCATTTCGACAAGGCCGCGGCACAATGGGGGGCGCGCGACGCGCTGATCGTGCGGCAGCAGAACGTCCGCTGGAGCTACGGCGAGCTGAAGGCCAGAGTCGATGCGTTCGCGGCCGGCCTCCTTGCGCTCGGGCTCGCGCCCGGCGACCGCGTCGGCATCTGGTCGCCGAACAATTCCGAATGGGTGATTACCCAGTTCGCCACCGCCAAAGCCGGCCTCATCCTCGTCAACATCAATCCGGCTTACAGGCTGTCCGAACTCGACTACGCCCTCAACAAAGTCGGCTGCAAGGCGCTGATCACCGCCGACTCTTTCAAGACCAGCGACTATGTCGGCATGCTCCGCGAGCTTGCGCCGGAGATCGACCGCAGCACGCCCGGCGAGTTGCAGTCAAAGCGGCTGCCCGCGCTGAGGACGCTCATTCGGATCGGCGACGACGAGCAGCGCGGCTTTCTGCGTTTCGCCGACGTGCTGCACATGGGCGGCGAGCGCCATCGCGCGCAATTGGCCGAGCTCGCCGCCACGCTGCAGTTCGACGATCCGATCAACATTCAGTTCACCAGCGGCACCACTGGCGCGCCCAAGGGCGCCACGCTGACCCACCACAACATCCTCAACAACGGCTATTTCATCGGCGAAGCCCAGCGGCTGACGGATCAAGATCGCGTCTGCATCCCGGTGCCGCTGTATCACTGCTTCGGTATGGTGCTGGGCAACCTCGCCTGCGTCACGCACGGCGCGGCGATGGTTTATCCGTCGGAAGGTTTCGATCCGCTGGCGAGCCTCGAAACGGTCGAGGCGGAGCGCTGCACCGCACTTTACGGCGTGCCGACCATGTTCATCGCCGAGCTTGGCCATCCCGACTTCAAGCGCTTCGATCTGTCCTCGCTGCGCACCGGCATCATGGCCGGCTCGCCCTGCCCGATCGAAGTGATGAAGCGCTGCGTCGCCGAGATGCACATTAGCGAAGTCACCATCGCCTACGGCATGACCGAAACCAGCCCGGTGTCGACGCAGACCTCGCACGACGATCCGCTCGAGCGCCGCGTCGGCACTGTCGGCCGCATTCATCCCCATGTCGAAATCAAGATCGTCGACGGCGACGGCCGCATCGTGCCTCCGGGCACCGCCGGCGAATTGTGCACCCGCGGATATTCGGTGATGCTCGGCTATTGGGACGACGACGAGCGCACCGCGGAAGCGATCGATCGCGCCCGCTGGATGCACACCGGCGACCTCGCCACGCTCGACGAGGACGGCTACTGCAACATCGTCGGGCGCATCAAAGACATGGTGATCCGCGGCGGCGAGAACGTCTATCCGCGCGAGGTCGAGGAGTTTTTGTTCCGTCATCCCAAGATCGCGGCCGTTCAGGTCGTCGGCGTGCCGGATCAGAAATACGGCGAAGAGCTCTGCGCCTGGGTCCAGGTCAAGCCCGGCACGAGCGCGAACGCCGAAGAAGTCCAAAGCTTCTGCAAAGGGCAGATCGCGCACTACAAAATCCCGCGCTACATCAAGTTCGTCGACGCCTTCCCGATGACGGTGACCGGTAAAGTGCAGAAGTTCATCATGCGCGACGCGATGATCAAAGAACTCGGCCTGCACGAGCAGAAAACGGCATAGGGCACAGCGCTGTTATGGTGCCCTCTCCGCCTGCGGGGAGAGGGCCACTCAGACATTCAACAACAAGAATGGGTGAGGGAGCGGGCCGTCAACTCTGGTCCCACTCGACGCGCGCGGCGCCCGGTGCCACGGGGTCGTAATACCATTTCAGTCCGAGCGGTTCCTCGCTGAGCACGTCGGTTTTGAAACTTCGCCAAGCCTGGAGCTCAAAGTAGTCGAGGGGACCGCCATGGGCACGAAGCCGGTGCGGTATGCCGGGGGGAAAATATACGAGTGTGCCGGGTTGGAGTTCCTGGGTCGTATCACCGACCTCAACCACGCCACGGCCCTTGAAGGTGATGTAACAGTGGGATGCGCCGCCCGGATTGGCGCTGGTGCCGACGTGCCTATGATAGGGGGACGATCCGCCTTCGTGGTAGTGCATTTCGCCCGCCTGGATGGCGTTGGTTGGCGTAAGCCTGCTGCCATCGAGGAGTCTGACTGTGGACTCGGCGCAGAAGCGACGCACGCGGCCTCCGCTGGCATCACTCAGAGGACGGAGCGTGCTCCGATTGAAAAAATATCCTGGCCCGCCGGACAATCCGCCTTCCACGGCGGCGGGAGGCTTTGGCGTCACCATGTGAAGCAGCTCGAGGTTTCCGCCGGTCGCCTCAAATCGCGCCGTTTCGCCTGGCACGAGCAGCACGCCGGCGCCGTCCTCCGCTGCATGTGACTTTCCATTGAAGCTGATGGTGCCCGCTTTCGCCGCCTCGATGACATAGACAAGGTGGTAGTCGTCGCGCGCCTCGACGTCTAACTGCCGGCCTTTGAGCACCGTCCGCTCGTAGACGGTGAGCGTCTTCGAACCGCACAGACCTTCGCTGCAAAGCGTCCTTTCCAGCCCGGACGCGACCGGTTTGGCTTCGGCCGTGTTCCAGTTAACGATTGAAACGTCACTAATTGATGGCATGCGTATTCCTCCAGGGGCCGGCAACAAACCAGCGCTTCAAGAAGGAAGATAACGCCGGGACGGCGCTGCTGTACACGCGCGCTTTTGGTGTGCTTCTCCGCTTGCGGGAGAGGGCGGCTCAAAGGCGCAGCAACGACGATGGGTGATGGGAGTGGCGCGCAACAAGGGACAATAACGGACTGTGCTGGCGCCGCTCACTTCAATCGCGGAGAACGTCCTATTCTTCAGCGCCCTCGAGCAATCGTTCCACTTCGACGTGGACGCGGTCGCCAAACGCGGCACGGTGGCCCTGCCCCGAAGTTAGCAAGGCTCGCGCCTCTTCTTCGCTTTCGGCTTCCACCCACCATTCCTCGGCGCGCGTGACGAGCACGGTGGCGTAGTAGGCACGAAGCCGTGGTTTCTGGACAAGCTTGCGAGCCGTTGCAGGCATATTAGTTCCGGCGGCGAATCGATCGCAGCAATTATTTTACCGTAATATCGCTGGCAGCGGAACAAATCGTAAACTCGATCGAGCCGCAGCCTCGGATTTGCCCGAGGAACGCGGTATCATTCATCGGGTTGTCAGAATGCTGTTGAGCAGGAGTTAACCGTGGCACCGCGCGCATATTGGAAGGGCTATTTGCGGCTTTCGCTGGTTTCCTGCCCGATTGCCCTTTATCCGGCGACCTCCGAGCGCGAAAAGGTCAGCTTCAATCAGATCAACAAGGAGACCGGCCACCGCATCCGCTACCGCAAGGTCGACGCCGAGACCGGCGAAGAAGTGCCTTCGGACCAGATCATCAAGGGCTACGAGGTCGCCAAGGGCGAGTACATCGAGATCACCGACGACGAGCTTGAGGCCGTCGCGCTCGACAGCACCAAAACCATCGATATCGACGAGTTCGTGCCGAAGGATGAGATCGACGAACTCTACAACATTCGGCCCTACTACATCGCACCCGATGGCGATGTGGGCGAGGACGCCTTCGTTGTCATTCGCGACGCCATCGAACAGATGAAGATGGTGGCGATCGGCCGGGTGGTGCTAACGAGCCGCGAGCACGTCATCGCCATTGCGCCGCGCGGCAAGGGTCTGATGGGCACGCTGCTGCGCTTTCCCTATGAGGTGCGCGATGCCGGCGAGTATTTCGACGATATTCCTAATGTGAAGCTGACCAAGGACATGATGGATTTGGCGCGGCATATCGTCGAAACCAAGCGCGGTCATTTCAAGCCGCAGGAATTCGAGGACCATTACGAGCACGCGCTCAAGGACCTGATCGAGAAAAAGGCCAAGGGTCTGAAGATCGAAGTGCCCAAGCACGAGCCGACCGGCAAGGTCATCAATCTGATGGATGCGCTGCGCCGTTCCGTGCAGGCCGAAAGCGGCCGCGCACCGCGAGCAGCAGCACCGCGCGCCGCGCCGGCGCCGACCAAAAAAGGCCGCAAGAAGGTCGAGGGGCAGAAGGAAATGCTGCTGCCGATCGCCGGAAAAAAGGCCGCTCGCGAAGAGCAGCGGAAACCGGCGCGGCCCAACGGCCGGCAGAGGAAGGCCGGCTAACGCGTACCCTGTAGGGTCGATTGAGCCAACGGGTCCGGCCCGAAGTGGCCGGTCCGATCACACGCTCCGCGAAACCCACCGCGGCTTGACGACGAGTGGATCGGTTTCGCTCTCGCTCAATCCATCCTACAAAAGCTTCCTCAGTTCAGGAATTTTGGCGGGTCGGCCTGCGCTTCAGCCGCGGCCGTAGCGGGCTTTTCCGCCGGCGCCGTTTGCCGTTTGATGCTCAAGCTTTTCTTGATCTGAACCTGGGCGCGAATTTGCGTCAGCACCTGCTCGACCAGGTGACGCGCAAACGCCAGCCCCGCGTCGCGCGCGCTCTGGTTCACGGTCGGGCTGGTGAACTGTTCGATCTTGGTGCGGACCGCCTGTTCGAAACGCTCCAGATCGATGTCGGGCCGATTGAGCCGAGGTCCGCGCCCATCAGCCTGATCAGATGCAGTAGCGCGGCAAACGCCGCCGTCGCGGATTCCGGCAGAGCCGCGGCGACCTCCTCGACCGTCCCCCGCGGGGACGTGGCCGCAGCGGGACCGCTCGTGGAAGCCTCACTCTCAGGAGCATCCGCAGGGTGCGGGCGCAGGTCGGACATAGCGAGTCTCCTAACGGTATTCAGGAACCTCCAATAATCAATTGTGTCAAGAATTAGATTAACATTTTCCCTCATCATATCGTCGGCGCTGGGTGCCGAATTGCCGCGCGGCACGTGCTTTCCGATCTTGTTATTTGAATGTCAGCGCTATGCCGCACTGCAACACAACGGCGCACACTGACACGGCGGCCTTCTCTCACGGTTGGGCACGTCTGTCGTAGCTTACAGGTAACGCGTCGCGGCGAATGATCGTGACCGCGGCATCGAAGCGCAGGTCCCCCCCGAAAGCCAAAGTCTTCCCGCGTAGCGGTGCAAGAAAATCGTAACTGCTTGCGCACACGGGGCCTGCGTCCCGTCCAGATTTGGGTACCCGATGTGCATGCGCGGGCCTTTCGGTCGCAAGCGCATCGTCAATCGCTCGCGGTCGCGCAAAGCACTCATGCCCGCGGCGACCACGCTTTCACCGACGCCCTATCGGATCGAGGCTGCGACCCAGACGCGGGGAATGAGACGCGGCGACATTCATACCGTCGCCTGCGGCAAGGATTACGCGGGCCGCGCCGACGCGCGGTCCCCCTTCCCCGCTTCGCGGCAGGAAGGATTTGCATGACCAAACAAACAACCGCGGCGCCAAATGCCACCGAAAATGCCGCAGAATATGCGGCGCGGTTCGGCGCCGAGAAGGCGGCGCTGCAGCGGCATTATTGCAATGCCTTCAAGTTTTGGCGGCTGTGCCCGTTGCGCCGCTGCCGTAAGGCGCGAACCTGCAGCGGCGACGCAGAGACTTGTCTCAAGCGCCGCGAGCGGGAAGTACCGCGGGACATCCAGTGGCAGGAGCGGCAGCGGATCCTCCTGGCAACGCCGGCGGACGCGGGACCCGCCGAACGGACGGCGCGCGGGTTTCTGCCGGATGCCTTGATTTAGCAGCGTGACCGGTCGCAGCGCCCGAATCGAAGCTATCAAGCCCAGCCCGCACAATGGGATTTTGCGCAGCGGGAACCGCCCCAGTGCCGCCGTATTCCCGCCTTTCGCTCGGAAACCGATGCGTGGGTGGGACGGGGTTATCGCGGCAGGTTTTGCTGCTGCCTTTGCGCTTGGCGGATGCGTTGGTGCTGTGGCGCAGGAGCGGCCACAGCCGGCGAGCGCGTGCGCCGGCGAGGTCGTGGCGCGCGGCGCCGTGAGCCGTGTCAGTAACGGCCGCAGCTTTGTTCTTGCTGACGGCCGCGAGGTCCGATTGGCAGCGATCGAGGTGCCGCCGCTGGCCCCGGAATCCGAAGCAGCGCCGGACGGCGCGGCCGCCAAGGACGGCCTTGCAGCATTGCTCGCCGGCGCCGAGATCGTGCTCAAGCAAGCCGAGCCGCAAAAGACCGATCGCTACGGCCGGATTGTCGCTTACGCTTTCATCACCCGCGGCGGCAGTGCGCATTTGGTCCAGGCGGACCTGCTCGCCGCGGGGCTTGCCCGCGTCGCGCCCTGGGCCGGCAGCCGGACCTGCGCCATGGAACTTTTGAGCCGGGAACACGCGGCACGCCGGGCCAAGCTTGGCCTCTGGGCCGGTTCGTACTATGACTCACTCGACGCCGAGAACCCCGCCGCGGTGCTGGCTGAGCAAGGCCGTTTCGCGCTGGTCGAGGGTAAGGTGGTTTCGGTCCGCGAAAGCGGGGCCACCATCTACGTGAACTTCGGACGGCGGTGGAGCACGGACTTCACCGTTACGATCCTGAAGAGAAATGAGCGTAGCTTTACGGCGGCGGGACTTGAACCGAAGAAGCTTTCCGGACGACGTATCCGCGTGCGCGGATGGATTGAGGAGCGCGGCGGTCCATGGATCGAGGCGGCGCGGCCGGAACAGATCGAGTTTGCCGACCGCGAGTGAGGGCCAAAAGCGTTACAGGAGCATTGCAAGCGAGTTGCAAGTGAGTTGATGGACAGGGCGGTGACCAAGTGGCGGCTTGCAGGATCGGGGAGGTTTCGGCTTCCCCACGCCGGCATTGCCGTGCTTGCGCTTGTGCTCTCCGCACTTGTGCTCGCCGCCTGCACCGCTTCGCCGCCCGCGGTCGAGCCGCAAGCTTCGTTGCCGCCGCCGGCCAAGCCCGCCGAGACCAGCGACATGTCGCCCGCGGTGCTGCGCGAGCATCAGCGCATCCTCGCCGCCTACGGCGGTGTCTACAACGATCCGCGATTGCAAAGCCTGCTCGAGCAGACGGTCGAACGCCTGGTGGCGGCATCGGAGCGGCCCGATCTGCACTACAAGGTCACGATTCTCAATTCGCAGTCGATCAACGCCTTCGCGTTGCCGACCGGACAGCTTTACGCGACCCGCGGCCTGGTTGCGCTCGCCAACGACGAATCCGAGCTTGCATCGGTGCTTGCCCACGAGATGGGACACGTCGTCGCACGGCACGCCGCCATTCGTGAGGAGCAGGCCAAGCAGGCGGCGCTGGTCGGCCGCGTCGTCACCGACGTGATCAGCGATCCGGAACAAGGCGCGCTGGCGCTGGCCAAGTCGAAGCTGGCGCTGGCGAGCTTCTCGCGCTCGCAGGAACTGGAGGCGGACGCGATCGGCATCGGCATCGCAGCGCGCGCCGGCTACGATCCCTACGGCGCGGTGCGCTTCCTCACCTCGATGGAGCACAATTCCGAGCTCAAGCCGACGCAGAGCGGCGACATCGACCCGCGCGCACCGGACTTTCTGTCGTCGCATCCGGCGACACCCGAGCGCATCACCAACGCGCGCGCCAATGCGCGGCAGTACACCATCCCGTCCAACGGCGCCGGAATGGACAAGCAGGCCTATCTCTCCGGCATCGACGGCATCGTGTTCGGCGAGGATCCAAGCGAAGGTTTTGTCCGCGGCCGCCGGTTTCTGCATCCGCGGCTCGGCTTCACCTTCACGGCGCCGGAGGGATTCACGCTGGAGAACACCGCGGAGGCAGTACTCGGCGTCAAACACGGCGGCGGCCAGGCGCTGCGGCTCGACGTCGTCCGGGTGCCTTCGGAACAGACGCTCGCCGGATATCTGACCTCGGGCTGGATCGAGAACATCGATCCGGCGACGGTCGAAGACATCAACGTCAATGGCTTCGCCGGCGCTACTGCCGCCGCCAAAGGCGACCAGTGGGATTTTCGCCTGTATGCCGTCCGGTTCGGCAGCGACGTCTATCGTTTCATCTTCGCCTCCAAGCATCGCACAGTTGAGACCGACCGGACGTTCCGCGAGTTGGTCGGCACGTTCCGCCGCATGAGTTTGGCCGAGATCGAGGATGCCAAGCCGCTGCGGCTTCAAGTGGTGACGGTCGGCCCAAGCGACACGGTCGACAAGCTCGCGAGCCGGATGGCCGTTGCCGACCGTCAGGTCGAACGTTTCCGCGTGCTCAACGGCCTCGAGCCGGGCGAGCGGCTGAAGACCGGCAGCGAAGTCAAGATCGTGGTTGAATAGCGCGGCCGGCCTTAACTCCGAGCCTGCGCTGTCACCGTTTTGCGCAGCGACGACGCGACGGGCAAAGTCTTTTCGGTCCAGGTTTCGCTGACAAGCTTGTCAATCGCGTCAGCGGCCGAAAGAAGGCTCTGGGTCGGAAAAAACGCGGCAACGTAGCGGTCGGGCCGCAACAGATAGAGGCCCGGCGGATAGCCGGCGAGAAGCGCCGCGAGGTCGCCGCGCAGATCGCGCGCAACGATGGTCGGAGGATCGGCTGCGGACGCATCCTCCTTGTCCGATACCGCGACGCGGCGGATCTGAAGTTGGCTGGTTTTTTCGAGGCAGATTTCGTCGAGCGTTTGCGGCGGCGTTCCCGGCGGCGCGAGAAGTGCGAAGCCGTCGCCGAGAACGTCGTCGAGCAGTGCAAAGCCCGATGCCGTCATCACCAGCGCTTGCGGAAACAGCTTGCCGACCAAAGATTGTTTGGACCTGGATACGGTTTCAGGCGCCAGCAAAAATCCGCGATGAAATTTCGGCTTCGGCTTGTACTTCATCTCGGCGAAGTAGGAACGGGCGGCGGGAAACAGCGCCAGCGCCCGGAAGAATGTGCGCACCGCAAAGGCCTGCAACGCTCCGCGCGGCATCATCACGTAGCCCATGCGGATCGCGAGTTGAATCATCTCCGCCGCGTGGTCGCGCCGCTCGATTTCGTAGGTGTCGAGGAGCCGCTCACCGAGCCGGCCCGATACGACGGCGGCAAGTTTCCAGGCGAGATTGTGCGCATCGCGGACGCCGCTGTTCATCCCCTGGCCGGCAAACGGCGGCGTCAGATGTGCCGCATCGCCGGCGAGAAATACCCGGTCCGCGCGCCAGCGGTCGGCCATGCGGGCATGAAAGGTGTAGACGACTTTGCGCCGCAGTACCGCTTTGTCGTCGGTGCCGTACATCCGCAGCAGCCCGGTCACGTTGTCCTCGGCCAGCACGTCGGCATCCTGCTCGCCGTCGTGCAACATGAGCTCGAAACGACGCGTGCCGTTCGGACCAGGCAGCGAAAGGCACGGCCGCGCCGGATTGCAATAAACTTTGGTATCGCGCGTCGGATCGGTGGTCTGTTCGAGATCGATGATCAGCCAGCGTTCCCGGAAGGTCGAGCCGTGCATGTCGATGCCGAGCTTCTGGCGGACAAAGCTGCGGCTGCCGTCACAGCCGACGAGGTAATCGCACGACAGATCGACCATTTCGCCACCGTAACGAACCTGCGCCGTGACGGCTTCTGTCGATTGCGAGAACTCGACCAACTCCGTCTCAAACACGATGGCCGCATTGCTCAGACGATCGAGATGTTCGCGCAACAACTGCTCCAGCACCGGCTGCCGGAACGCGTTGCGGCGCGGATAGCCGTATTCCAGGGTCTTCGGCTTGACTTTGAGGAAGCGCCGGCGGCCGGGCGAGAAATATTCCGAGCCATAACCAAGCACGATCTGCGGCACCAAGGCGTTGATGATGCCGACGGCCTGCATGGTGCGCAGCGATTCGTCGTCGATCGAAACCGCCCGCGGCTCCTGAACGGTTTGCGGATTGCGCTCGATGACGAGAACGTCGATGCCATAGCGGGCCAAAAGACAGGCGAGCGTCAGTCCGGTCGGGCCGGCGCCGACGACGATGACCGGCCAGTGCTTGCGCGTAAACATCATCGCAAGGTAGCGGCAAATGTCGGAAATCAAAAATTGATCGCGCGCTTGGCAACCGCAAGGGCTGCTTCCTTCATCGCCTCGCTCAAGGTCGGATGGGCGTGACAGGTGCGTGCGATGTCTTCCGACGACGCGCCGAACTCCATGGCGATCGCGGCCTCGGCGATCATGGTTTCGGCATCGGGCCCAAGGATGTGGACACCGAGCACGCGATCGGTTTTGGCGTCGGCGAGGATTTTAACAAAGCCGTCGGTCGCGAGATTGGCGCGGGCGCGGGCGTTGGCGCTGAACGGGAATTTACCGACCTGATAGGCGATTTTGGCCGCTTTGAGTTCCTCCTCGGTCTTGCCGACCGAAGCGATTTCCGGGCTGGTGTAGACGACGTTCGGGATCACGTCGTAATTCACATGCCCAGCCTGACCGGCGATGATCTCGGCGGCGGCGACGCCTTCTTCTTCCGCTTTATGCGCGAGCATCGGGCCGGCGATGGCGTCGCCGATGGCGTAAACGCCGGCGGCGTCGGTGCGCAGATGCGCATCCACAACGATGCGGCCGCGATTATCCTTCTTCACGCCAACAGTTTCGAGACCAAGTCCTTCAGTAAATGGCACGCGGCCGATCGCAACCAGCACAACATCGGCCTCCATCGTCTCGGCCGCGCCGCCGCCCGCTGCAGGCTCGACTTTGACCTTCAGCGTTTTGCCGGCGGTATCGATCGCCGTGACCTTCGACGAAAGCTTGAACGTCACGCCCTGCTTCTGCAGCAAGCGGTGAAATTGGCGCGCAACCTCACCATCGATGCCGGGCAGGATGTGGTCGAGGAACTCGACGATCGTCACCTGCGCGCCAAGCCGCCGCCACACCGAGCCCAGCTCCAGACCGATAATGCCGGCGCCTACGACGAGAAGTCTTTCGGGCACCTTCGCAAGGTCGAGCGCGCCGGTCGAAGACACAATGCGCTTTTCGTCGATGTCGATGCCGGTGAGGCGAGCCACGTCCGAGCCGGTCGCGATAACGATGTTCTTGGTCTCAAGCGTCTGCGTCTTGCCGTCGTCGCCTTTCACTTCCACTTTGCCAAGCGCGACAATGCGTCCGGCGCCGCGAAACGCTTCGATCTTATTCTTCTTGAACAAAAAATCGACGCCCTTGACGTTGCTGTCGACGTTCTGCTGCTTGTATTTGAGCAATGCGCCAAGATCGACGCTCGGCTTGCCGACCTTGATGCCCATCTGCGCGAAATTATGCCCGGCCTCCTCGTACAACTCCGAGGCATGCAGCATCGCCTTCGACGGGATGCAGCCGATGTTGAGACAGGTGCCGCCGAACGTCGCGTTTTTCTCGACGACCGCGGTCTTCAGTCCAAGCTGCGCCGCGCGAATAGCGCAGACATAGCCGCCGGGGCCGGTGCCGATGACGATGAGGTCGTAAGACATGAGAAAGGCACCTCTCGCCGTGAAAAACTATAAATCCAGCACCAAGCGTGCCGGCTCTTCCAAGGATTCTTTCACACGCACCAGGAAGGTCACCGCCTCACGGCCATCGACAATGCGGTGGTCGTAGGACAGCGCGAGATACATCATCGGCCGTGCTTCGATCTTGCCGGCGACCACCATCGGCCGCTCCTGAATCTTGTGCATGCCGAGGATGCCGGATTGCGGTGCGTTGAGGATCGGCGTCGACATCAGCGAGCCGTAGATGCCGCCGTTGGTGATGGTGAAGGTGCCACCCTGCATCTCATCGATCTTGAGCGTTCCATCGCGGGCACGGCGGCCAAAATCGGCGATGGTCTGTTCGATCTCGGCGATCGATTTTACGTCGCAATCGCGCACCACCGGCACCACGAGGCCGCGCTCGGTGCCGACCGCGATGCCGATGTGATAGTAATTCTTGTAGATAATATCGGTGCCGTCGATCTCGGCGTTGACGGCGGGAATTTCCTTGAGCGCCTGCACACAGGCCTTCACAAAGAAGCCCATGAAGCCGAGCTTGACGCCGTGCTTCTTCTCGAACAGATCACGATATTGGCTGCGCAGCGCCATGACATGCGTCATGTCGACCTCGTTGAAGGTCGTGAGCATGGCGGCGGTGTTCTGCGCGTCCTTGAGCCGGCGCGCGATAGTCTGGCGCAGCCGCGTCATCCGCACGCGCTCCTCGCGCGCGGCATCGTCGACCGGCGAGGGCGCGCGGACTTGCACCGCGGCGGCAGGCGTAGCAACCGGCGTCGGCTGCGCGGCGGCGCGCTCGATAGCCGCGAGCATATCGCCCTTGGTGACGCGGCCATCCTTGCCGGTGCCCGGCACCGTCGACGTATCCATCCCGGTCTCAGCCGCGATCTTGCGCACTGAGGGCGCCAACGGCACGTCGGCGGCTGGCGCCTTGGCTACAGCCGCAGGCTTCGGAGGTGGCGCGGCTTGCGGCGCCGCATCAGGGACCTTCGCCGCAGGCTTTGCCGGCGCGGCCCCCGCGCCCTCCTTGATCGCGCCCAGCAACGCGCCGACGGCGACGGTGTCGCCATCCTTGACGGCGACGTCGGTAAGCACGCCGGCCGCCGGTGCCGGCACTTCGATCGTGACCTTGTCGGTCTCGAGCTCGACAAGCGGCTCGTCCACGGCGACCGCATCACCCGCCTTCTTGAACCATTTGCCGATAGTCGCTTCGGTTACCGACTCGCCGAGCGTTGGCACGCGAATCTCAGCCATGGTCTCTGCCTTCCGGTTCGCCGCCTCAGGATGAGGTTGAGAAGTTACCCCAGCGCCTCTTCAAGGAAATTCTTGAGCTGTGCCAGGTGCAGCGACATTTGCCCAACCGCCGTTGATGCCGCCGCCGGCCGGCCGGTATAGCGCGCGCGACGGTGCTTGGCGCCGATCTGATTGAGTACCCACTCCAGGAAGATATCGACGAACACCCACGCGCCCATGTTGCGCGGCTCTTCCTGGCACCAGACGATCTCTGCCTGCTTGAATCGCGACAGCTCCAGCATCAGCGCCTTGGTCGGGAATGGATAAAGCTGCTCGATGCGCAGGATGTAAATATCGTCGATGCCGCGCTTTTCGCGCTCGTCGTAGAGATCGTAATAGACCTTGCCGGAGCAGATGACGACGCGTCGGATCTTGTCGTCGGCGACGAGCCTGATCTTCTCGTCCGGCAACAGCTGTGCATCGTCCCACAGCAGCCGATGGAACGAGGTCTCCGGCCCCATCTCATCGAGCCGCGACACCGCGCGGCGATGGCGAAGCAGCGACTTCGGCGTCATCAGGATCAGCGGCTTGCGGAAATCGCGTTTGAGCTGCCGGCGCAGGATGTGAAAGTAGTTCGCCGGCGTCGTGCAATTGGCGACCTGCATGTTGTCCTCGGCGCACATTTGCAGGAAGCGCTCGAGCCGCGCCGACGAGTGTTCCGGCCCCTGCCCTTCGTAGCCATGCGGCAGCAGGCAAACCAGCCCGGACATGCGCAACCATTTGCGTTCACCCGAAGAGATGAACTGGTCAAACAACACCTGCGCGCCGTTGGCGAAGTCGCCAAACTGCGCTTCCCACATGGTCAGCGCACTAGGTTCGGCGAGCGAATAGCCGTACTCGAAGCCGAGTACGGCCTCCTCGGACAGCATCGAATTGATGACTTCGTAGCGCGGCTGACCTTCGCGCAGATGATTGAACGGCGTGTAGCGTTGCTCAGTCTCCTGATCGATAAACACGGAATGACGCTGCGAAAAAGTGCCGCGCTCGCTGTCCTGGCCGGATAGCCGGACCCTGTTGCCGTCGAGCAGCAGCGAGCAGATCGCGAGCGCCTCCCCAGTCGCCCAATCGATGTTGGTGCCGGTCTCGATCGATTTGCGCCGGTTCTCCAGGAAGCGATTGAGCGTGCGGTGCAGGTGGAAGCCCGCCGGTAGCGTCGTGATCTTCTCGCCAATGTCCTTGAGCGTGGCGATGTCCACGCCGGTCTTGCCGCGGCGCGGATCGTCCGCGTCTCCGGCAGTCGTGAAACCCGCCCAGCGGCCGTCGAGCCAGTCGGCCTTGTTGGCGCGATAACCGAGCGCAGCTTCGAGTTCGGCGTCGAGCCGGCTGCGCCAATCGGCCTTGATCTTCTCGACTTCGCCGGCGGTGACCACGCCCTCGGCGACCAGCTTGTTGCTATAGATTTCCAGCGTCGTTGGATGCGCCGCGATCGCCTTGTACATCAACGGCTGGGTGAACTGCGGCTCGTCGCCTTCGTTATGGCCGTGGCGGCGATAGCAGAACATGTCGATGACGACCGGCTTTTGAAACTTCTGCCGGAATTCGGTCGCAACCTTGGCGGCGAACACGACGGCTTCCGGATCGTCGCCGTTGACGTGGAAAATTGGCGCCTCGATCATTTTGGCGACGTCGGAAGGATACGGCGATGACCGCGAAAACCGCGGATTGGTGGTGAAGCCGATCTGATTGTTGACGATGAAGTGAACCGATCCGCCGGTGCGATGACCGCGCAAGCCGGACAGCCCAAAGCATTCCGCAATCACGCCCTGACCGGCGAATGAGGCGTCCCCGTGGATCAGGAGCGGCATCACCATGGTGCGATCTTCACGCGTAGCGCCGCGCTGATCCTGTTTCGCGCGCACTTTGCCGAGCACGACCGGATCCACGATCTCGAGGTGCGAGGGATTGGCCGTGAGCGATAGATGCACTTTGTTGTCGTCGAACTCGCGATCCGACGAAGCGCCGAGGTGATATTTGACGTCGCCCGAGCCCTCGATTTCGTTCGGCGTCGAGGAGCCGCCTTTGAATTCGTGGAAGATGGCGCGATGCGGCTTGGCCATCACCTGGGACAGGACGTTGAGCCGGCCGCGGTGGGCCATGCCGATGACAATCTCGCGCACGCCGAGCGCGCCGCCGCGCTTGATGATCTGCTCCAGCGCCGGGATCATCGACTCGCCGCCGTCGAGACCGAAACGCTTGGTGCCGGTGAACTTCACGTCACAGAATTTCTCGAAACCTTCCGCCTCCACCAGCTTGGTGAGAATCGCGCGCTTGCCTTCGCGCGTGAAGCTGATCTCCTTGTGCGGCCCCTCGATGCGTTCCTGAATCCAGCCCTTCTGCGCGCCGTCGGAGATGTGCAGGAATTCGACGCCGAGCGTCTGGCAATAGGTCCGTCGCAAAATGGCGACGATCTGACGGATGGTGCCGAATTCGAGACCGAGCACCTTGTCGAGAAAAATCGGCCGGTCGAGATCGGCTTCGCCGAAGCCATAGGTGCCCGGATTAAGTTCCTCTTCGTCATTCGGCGGCTGCAACCCGAGCGGGTCGAGGTTGGCGTGAAAATGCCCTCGCGCGCGATAGGCCCGAATCAGCATCAGCGCGCGTATCGAATCGCGTGTTGCGCGCTCCACATCCGCGGTCGCAAGCTGGACGCCCCTAGCCTGCGCTTGCGCCTTTACTTTCGTGCCCAGAGCTTTGCCGGTCTCAGTCCAGTCGCTGTCGAGCGCCGAAGTCAGCTCGGTTCGTTCAGGCCGCGGCCAATCGGACCGCCGCCACGAAGGACCGCGGGCATTTTCGGCGACGTCGGCGGCATCATCTTTCAGGCTCTGAAAGAACGATTGCCACTCGGCGTCGACCGCCTTCGGATCGGTTTCGTAGCGCGCGTAAAGGTCTTCGATGTACGGCGCGTTGCCGCCGTACAGAAACGAAGTGAGAGCAAAGGTGGCGTTTGCGTCCTGGCGAGACATCGCGAATCCCGAGCTTGGGGTGTGGGAACTGGCGGCAGATCCGACAAGTACGTAACAGTACCGAATCAGCCCGGCCCGGCGCGGGGCGATCCCTTCTTACCCTATTTAACGACCAGATGCGGCAACGGAAAGACGTAAAGAGTGAATCAAAGTTTCAGTACTTCAGCCAGCGTCTTTCCAAGCCGCGCCGGCGACGGCGATACCTCGATGCCAGCCGCTTCCATGGCCGCGATCTTTGACTCGGCGTCGCCTTTGCCGCCGGCAATGATCGCGCCGGCATGGCCCATCCGCCTTCCCGGCGGCGCTGTGCGGCCCGCGATGAAACCGACCGTCGGTTTCTTGCGGCCGGCTTTGGCTTCGTCCTTGAGAAACTGAGCCGCATCCTCCTCGGAGGAGCCGCCGATTTCGCCGATCATAACCAGGGCCTCGGTTTCCTTATCTGCGAGAAACATCTCCAGCACCGCGATGAAATCAGTGCCTTTGACCGGATCGCCGCCGATGCCGACCGCCGTGGTCTGGCCGAGGCCCTCCTGTGTCGTCTGGAATACCGCCTCGTAGGTGAGCGTGCCGGAGCGCGAGATGATACCGACTTTGCCGCGTTTGAAAATATTGCCGGGCATGATGCCGATCTTGCATTCGCCCGCCGTCATCACGCCAGGACAGTTCGGGCCGATCAGCTGCGATTCAGAACCGCACAGCGCGCGCTTGACCTTCACCATGTCGAGGACGGGAATACCTTCGGTGATGCAGACGATCAGCGGAATCTCCGCATCGATCGCTTCGCAGATCGCATCTGCGGCGCCGGCCGGCGGCACATAGATCACGCTCGCATCGCAACCGGTTTGTTCGCGGGCCTCGGCCACTGTATCGAACACCGGCAAGTTGAGATGGGTCGTGCCACCCTTGCCGGGCGAAGTCCCGCCGACCATTTTGGTGCCGTAGGCGATCGCCTGCTCGGAATGAAACGTGCCGTTGCGGCCGGTAAAGCCCTGGCAGATGACCTTGGTGTTCTTGTCAATGAGAATGGGCATGGGCTCAACGGGCCTTGTTCAGTGAATGCAACCACGTGAGATAAATGCCGGGAATCCTCGCGGCCGTGCCATCGGCAAGGAACAGCTCATCGTCGTCGGCATATTTCCACGTCGTCAGCCGCTGCATGCCGTCGACCGACACGGTCTGACGAACCGGCGCGCCAAGCTTCATCGCCTTGATCAGCTCCTGCTTCAGGTCTTCGCCGTCAACGTCCTCGGCCCCGATGCCGCAGGAGTTGAGATTGCCCTTGGGACTTCGCGCCTCGGTGGCGACAAGCTCATGCTTGCCGCTCGCGAGCAGCACGATCCAGGATTTTACGTGTCCATGTTGATCCGGTCGTGGCGGCGATGTCACATCTTTGCGAACGGAAAGATTCATGCCCGTTGCCTTGGCATCGAGCGCGGCAAAATCCGGCGGACCCGGCGTACAAAAATTTTGAAAGAAGCTCACCAGCTCGGCAGCTCGTTCGTTGGCATGGACCGCGCCGACCGCGCACACCGTGCCCGCGAAAACCGGAACAACCCATATGGCGAACCGGAGCACTCTCAGGTCCCTTTCTTGACCGCCTTGACGATCTTCTGTGCGGCATCGTCGAGATCGTCGGCGGAAATGACGTTGAGGCCCGATTTGCTGATGATTTCCTTGCCGATCGCGACGTTGGTGCCTTCGAGCCGCACCACCAGCGGAACCCGCAGGCCCACTTCTTTGACGGCCGCGACCACGCCCTCGGCGATGATATCGCAGCGCATGATGCCGCCGAAGATGTTGATCAATATTCCCTTCACGTTCGGATCGGAGGTGATGATCTTGAACGCCGCGGTCACCTTGTCCTTGCTGGCGCCGCCGCCGACATCGAGAAAGTTCGCCGGCGTCTCGCCGTAGAGCTTGATGATATCCATGGTCGCCATGGCGAGGCCGGCGCCGTTGACCATGCAGCCGATGGTGCCATCGAGCGCCACGTAATTGAGATCGTAATGCGAAGCCTCGATTTCCTTGGCGTCCTCTTCGGTCGGATCACGCAAGGCGGCGATATCGGGATGACGATAGAGCGCACTGTCGTCGAAGCCGATCTTGGCGTCGAGGCAGATGAGCTGGCCGGACTTGGTCACGACCAGCGGGTTGATCTCAAGAAGACTCATATCCTTGGCGAGGAACGCCTGAAAAAGCTTCGGCAGCACCGTTGCGGCCTGCTTGGCGACTTCGCGGTTAAGTCCAAGCGCGTGCGCAACCTCGAGCGTGTGATGCGACATGAATCCGGTCGCGGGATCGACCGAGAAGCTCAGGATTTTTTCCGGGTGTGTGCGCGCGACTTCTTCGATATCCATGCCACCTTCGGTCGATGCGACGAAGGCGATGCGCGAGGTGGCGCGATCGACCAGCGCGGAGAGATAATATTCGCGGTCGATGCTTGAGCCTTCCTCAATGTAAAGGCGATGCACCTCTTTGCCGTGCGGTCCGGTCTGATGGGTGACGAGCGTCGAGCCCAGCAATCGCTCGGCCTCGCGTTTGACGTCGGCGACCGATTTCACCACTTTGACGCCGCCGGCTTTGCCGCGCCCGCCCGCGTGGATTTGCGCTTTCACCACCCACACCGGCCCGCCGAGTTCGTTGGCGGCTTTCACCGCTTCGTCAACGCTCATCGCCGGAATGCCGCGTGGCACCGGAACACCGAATTCGCGGAGCACCGCTTTGGCCTGGTATTCGTGGATGTTCATGGAGAAACGCCCGGGTCCACGTCCGTCATCCTGAGGTCCGAGTGGAGCAAGCCTCGAAGGATGCGGCCGAGGCGCCAACCGAAACCGGTATATCCGATTTCGGAGTATTTAAGTGTTCAAGTCGGCAGGAGCCGACCTGAATGCCGTCGCCCTTCGAGGGCCGCTTCGCGGCCGCCTCAAGGTGACGGGTCATTTCACTTGCCAAGTTACTTGCCCAGATCGGGAGCAATCTTCTTGCAGGCTTCGACCAGGCCTTCCACGGCCTGAGCCGACTTTTCGAACATGGTACGCTCGGCGCTATTGAGCTCGATCTCGACCACGCGCTCGACGCCTTTGCTGCCGATCACCACTGGTACCCCGACGTAAAGATCCTTGACGCCATACTCGCCATTGAGCCAGGCCGCGGCGGGCAGTACCCGCTTCTTGTCGCGCAGATAGCTTTCGGCCATGGCGATCGCCGAAGTGGCCGGCGCGTAGAAAGCCGAGCCGGTCTTGAGTAGACTGACGATCTCGCCGCCGCCGTTGCGGGTGCGGTCGACGATGGCGTCAAGCCGCGCGGCGGTCGTCCAACCCATCTTCACGAGATCGGGGAGCGGAATGCCTGCGACCGCGGAATAGCGCGTCAGCGGCACCATCGAATCGCCGTGACCACCGAGTACGAAGGCGGTGACGTCTTCGACTGAGACGTTGAACTCGTCGGCGAGGAAATAGCGAAAGCGCGCCGAGTCGAGCACACCCGCCATACCGACCACCATGTGCTTCGGCAGGCCGCAGCACTTCTGCAGCGCCCAGACCATGGCATCGAGCGGATTGGTGATGCAGATGATGAAAGCGCCGGGGGCATATTTTTTGATGCCGGCGCCGACCTGCTCCATGACCTTGAGGTTGATGCCGAGGAGGTCATCGCGGCTCATGCCGGGCTTGCGTGGCACACCGGCCGTAACGATACACACCGCCGCGCCCTCAAGCGCCTCGTAGGAATTAGTGCCGGTGAAACGGGCATCGAAGCCCTCGACCGGGGACGCCTGAACGAGATCGAGCGCCTTGCCCTGCGGTATGCCTTCCATAATGTCGAACAGGATGACGTCGCCGAGCTCCTTCAGACCCACCAGGTGCGCCAGCGTACCGCCGATTTGCCCCGCGCCGATCAATGCAATCTTGTTCCGCGCCATCAGAGAAATGTCCTTGATTGACCAATAACGCCCCGGCTGTCGCGGTCATTAACCCTTTCGGCGCGCGCATTCAAGCCGCTGCCGCATTGTGCGCACCGGAACCAGTGTGACCTTTTGAACATTCACCCTTTGGGCTGAGGCGGCTTCCGGACCGCAGCGAGAATTCAAATGACGGGCGGACGCTCGCCATTCGTGACAAGAATATTGCGCATACTGGGGCCCGGATTAATGGCGGGCGCCGCCGATGACGACCCCAGCGGGATCGCAACCTATTCGCAAAGCGGCGCCGAACTTGGCTATGCGCAGTGCTGGACCATGTTTCTCACCACACCGTTTATGGTTGCGGTGCAGATTGTCAGCGCGCGGATCGGGTCGGTCACCGGCCGTGGGCTTGCCGCCAATCTGCAAGAAACGCTGCCGCCGTACCTGCTTTACAGCGTCATCGCGGTTTTTGTTGCGGCAAATGTCTTTAATATCGCAGCCGATATCGCGGCTATGGGCGAAGCGGCGCGCCTCCTCGCCGGCGGGCCGGCTACCATCTATGCGCTCGCTCTCGGATTAGCCTGCCTGATCGCCCAGGTTCTCATCCCATATCGGTCATACGCGCGGTACATGAAATTACTGACGTTGGTATTGTTCGCCTATGTGGCTGCCGCGTTCAGCATTCATATCAATTGGAATCAGGTGCTGCTCTCCACATTCATTCCCCATGCGTCCTGGAATCGAAGGTTGATTGTGATGCTGGTAGCCGTGCTCGGCACGACCATCAGCCCTTATCTGTTTTTCTGGCAGGCCTCGCTCGAAGTCGAGGAACGGCGACTGACGGAAAAGAAAAAAGAAGCGCCGCTGCACGATAGAAAGTCGGTCGTTCGGCGCTTCAACCCCATCGTGACGGACACCTTGGGTCGGCATGGGTCTTTCAAACATCGTGGGCTTCTTCATCATCGTCGCGACAGCAGCGACTTTGCATGCGCACGGAAAAACCGATATCGGCACTGCAGCGGAAGCGGCCGAGGCGTTGCGTCCGCTCGCAGGCCCTCTCGCCTTTCTTTTGTTCTCGCTCGGGATTATCGGCACCGGGCTTCTCGCCATACCGGCGCTTGCCGGCTCTGCCGCTTATGCAGTAGCGGAGATTTTCGGCTGGAAGAGCAGTCTCGGATTGCGGCTTGCGCGGGCGCGTGAGTTTTATCTGTTGATCGGCACGGCGATCCTGCTCGGGGCGCTCGGTGCAATGAGCCCAATCAATCCGATCACGATGCTGGTATGGAGCGCGGTATTCAACGGCATCGTTGCTGTACCGTTGATGGTCGGCATGATGATCGTCGTTACCAATCCCAAGATCATGGGCAGCTTCACCGCTTCGCGGCTTTTGGCCATCTTCGGCTGGTTGGCAACGCTGCTCATGGGTGTTGTTGTCGCCGCGTTTTTCCTGACCAGCGCGATGGGCTAGGAACAAGCATTCGTGGCCAACGTCAGGTCTCGACGATGCCGGTGGAAGCGCCCGAGAGCTGCGAATGGGCGGCGCCGTGCGGGCGCGCCAGATAGGCCTGCGAGCGCATTTCGACCAGACGCGAGGCGGTACGCTTGAACTCCTGCGCCTCGTAGCCTTCATCGCCGCGATAGAGCGCTTCGGGCTCCACTGCAGCCGAGGCGATCAACTTCACATTCATATCGTAAAGGGTGTCGATCAGGATGATGAAGCGCTTGGCGGCATTGCGGTTGTCGAACGTCATCACCGGCACCCGGTCGAGAATGACGGTGTGGTATTCGCGCGCGATCCGCAGATAGTCGGCGGCGGCGAGCGGTTGCTCGCACAGATCGTGGAAAGAAAAACGCGCCACACCCATGGCGGCGCGCGGTACCTTCACCGTGCGCCCCTTGAGCGGAAGCTCCTGCGGCTCCCCGTCGTTTCCACGCGCGAGCTGCCGCCAGGCGTCGTCAAGCGTGGCGTCGGCGGCTGCATCGGCCGGCACATACCACACCCGCATCCCGGCAAGTTTTTCCAGTCGGAAGTCGGTGCGCGCGTCGAGCCGCACAATCTCCATGTACTGTTCGAGCGTGCGGATGAACGGAAGGAATAACGCACGGTTCAAGCCGTCCTTGTAGAGATCGTCCGGTGCGACATTCGAGGTCGCGACCAGGACCACGCCGCGCTCGAACAGCTGCGCGAACAGGCGGCCCAGGATCATGGCGTCGGCGATATCGGTGACGTGGAATTCATCAAAGCAAAGGAGCCAGGCCTCCCGCGCCAGCTCGATCGCCGTGTGTTCGATCGGATCTTCGCCGGCATGCTCACCGAGTTTCATCTTTTGCCGGAACGCATGAACGCGTTCGTGCACATCGATCATGAACTCGTGAAAATGCGCGCGGCGTTTTCGCGCCACCGGACTAGCCTCGAAGAACAAGTCCATGAGCATGGTCTTGCCGCGCCCGACCTCGCCGTAGATGTAGAGGCCCTTGACGGGCGGCTGCTTTGTCGCGCGGCCGCCAAACAGCCATCCCAGCGAAGATGACTTTCGCGCCAGGCGATGTTCTACAATGCGCGTCTCCAGCTTCCCCAGCATGTCGACGACTGTCAGCTGTGCAAGATCATGCTCAACTCGGCCGCCGGTCACGCCGGCGGCGTATCGCGCTGTAATTGAGCTCGCCATGATGCTGTTAACCGGTGCGGGCAAAACGTGGCGGGAACGCTGTTTGTCTAACGACGTTGCACTTCGTATGCCAAATGCGCGGCCGTTAAACGGTCAAAGAGTTGAATTATTAGTCATGCGTATACGGAATGCGGCCATGTTGCTCAATGCTTCGGCTTGCTAAAATTTGGCCGCGCCCAACATGATGGTTTGATTCGAGGCGCGCGCGTAAAGACGTGCGTCATGATCAGACGGCTAGGCGGAGGACGCCGTCAGGGGGTCGTTGGACGACAACATCAGGAGACCCCTGGAATGCAGGACGTTCTTCCCGAAGGTGGCGTGATCCGCAAATTGTGGATCGGAGAAGCCGATAAATACCGCGATCATTTGCTGCGGCTCGATGCCGCAAGCCGGCACAACCGGTTCGGCGGCGGCGTATCGGACGATTTTGTCAGCAACTTCGTCGATCTGTCGATTTCGCTTGAAGCGGTCGTGCACGGTTTTTTCCTCGATGGCGTGATGCGCGGTGCCGCCGAGCTGAGACAGCTTGGGGTCCGTTTTCCACGTCAGGCAGAGGCCGCGATCAGTGTCGAGAAGCCGTGGCAGAGTCACGGCGTCGGCTCGGCGCTGTTGCGTCGAACGCTGCTTACCGCCCGCAACCGCGGCTTTCGGCTCCTGCACATGGCGTGCCTTGCCGACAACCGGCGCATGCAGCAACTCGCCCGTAAATTTGACGCCGAGCTGTCGTTTGATTTCGGCAGCGTCGTCGGCGAAGTCGAATCTTCGCGCGCGAATCCTTTGTCCGTTATGCAGGAGCTGATCGCCGACCAGCACGGATTCGCGACGGCCATGCTTGATTTGCAATCACGGTTGTTGCGAGCGTAGGGCCGCTTCCGCGTCAAGTATGGTGCGCGAACCTGAGTTCGGGCGCCGCCAGCGGATAAGCGGCCTCGACGAGATAAGGCCCGCCCCCGACCGACGAGCGCGACGAGAACAGCACGAAGCGGGAGACCTCGAACGACGCCGAGCGGTAATGCGCCCGCGCATGCAGATAATCGGCGACCTGCCAGCTCGACGATTCGCGCAACCGCGCCAGCGTCACATGCGGGATATATTTCCGGCCTTCGGGTTCGAGCCCGATCCGCTGCAGCAGCCGCTCCTGTTCGGCCTGCAACTCGATCAGCGCCGCGATCGGCGTGGCTGTTGCTACGACCGCCCGCGGCTTGCGGCCGCCAAACGACGTAAGCCCATCGAGACGCAGCTCGAATGGCCGCCGCTGCACGCGGCCAAGCAGGCCAGCAATGTCGCGAGCCAGCGCATCATCGATGTCGCCGATAAAGCGCAGCGTTAAATGATAGTTTTCCGGATCGATCCAGCGAGCGCCGGGCAAACCGCCGCGCATGATGGCGAGCGATTCACCGACGTGCCGCGGTATTTCAAGACCTGTGAACAGACGGGGCATGACACAAGCGATGGTCGGTTCGGCGAATCGCAGCAAGCGCCAGCATGCGGAGATCGCGCGCGACGCGCAACCCCTTAAGACGGGTGCGCGGCGCGAACGCGGCCGATGAGTTCCTCCACTTTGGGCAGAATGGCGCCAACGATCGCGTCCACGCCGGCCGCGGTAGGATGCAGGCCATCGTGCTGATTGAGACTGCGGTCACCGGCAACGCCGTCAAGAAAGAACGGGTAAAGCAAGACGCCGTACTTGGCCGCAAGCTCGGGATAGATCGCCTCGAAAGATCGAGCAAAGTCGGCGCCGAGATTGGGCGCTGCGCGCATGCCGCAAAGTAAGACGGCGATATGACGGTCTTTCAGGCGCTGCAGAATCGTATCGAGCGCGCCGCGCGTGGCCTGCGGCTTGAATCCGCGCAGCATGTCGTTGGCGCCAAGCTCGAGGATCACGGCGTTGGTGCCATCGGGCACCGACCAGTCAAGGCGCACCAGGCCACCGGCGGCAGTATCGCCGGACACCCCAGCGTTCACGATCGCAGCGGCGATCCCTTTGGCGACGAGTGCCGTCTGCAGCCGCGGCACGAAGCCGTCCTTTTCCGGCAGGCCCAGCCCCGCGGTCAGCGAGTCGCCAAGCGCCACGATCTTGACCGGCGTCTCAGCGATTGCGGCGGGAATGACGGCGGCAGCCACGAACGCCACGCTACAAACCGCCGCACGCAAGATTTGGCGCAAACTTCTTCCGACCCCATATGAGCGGGCACGAACTGATCGGGCACGGATCGGTTGCGCGGGGAAGCGATCAGCCAGAAACATGAATGACACGTCGGGGTATCCTTTCGCCGGCAGTGCTATTGCGCTGACCGGGGTCAACCTTTCCCTCGGCAGCGGCGCTGCGCGCGTTCATATCCTCAGAGACATCGATCTGAATATAGGACGCGGTGAAGCGATCGGCCTCCTTGGACCGTCGGGCTCGGGCAAGTCGACGCTGCTGATGGTCATGACCGGGCTTGAACGGCCGGCCAGCGGGGCGGTCGTCGTTGCCGGAAAGG
Organism: uncultured Alphaproteobacteria bacterium; assembly: GCA_963791955.1. GTDB lineage: Bacteria > Pseudomonadota > Alphaproteobacteria > Rhizobiales > Xanthobacteraceae > BOG-931. The sequence continues at coordinate 1,427,047 of CAWBUO010000002.1, read as the reverse complement.
ACCTGCAAACGCTCGGCGAGGACGAACTCGCACGATTCCGGGGAAGTCATATCGGTATCGTGTTCCAAGCCTTCCATCTCATTCCGACCATGACGGCACTGGAGAATGTCGCCGTGCCGCTCGAGCTTGCCGGTGCACGCGATGCTTTTTCGCGCGCCGAGCGCGAGCTGAGCGCAGTGGGGCTGAAACATCGTCTCGGCCATTACCCGGCCGAGCTGTCCGGCGGCGAGCAGCAGCGCGTTGCGCTCGCCCGCGCGCTCGCGCCCAATCCCGCCATCGTTGTCGCCGACGAGCCGACCGGCAATCTCGACGAAGCGACCGGAACGGAAATCATCGAGCTTCTGTTCCGCGGCCATCGTGAGCATGGCACGACGCTGGTGCTGGTCACGCACGACACGGCGCTGGCGGCGCGGTGCGATCGGGTGCTGCATATACACTCCGGTCGGCTTCAAAGTCCGACAGCCGCCGACGCAGCATCATGACGCGAACTGCATCGCGCGTACCGTTGCCGCTGAAGGTCGCTTACACCGCGTTCATGGCGGTGCTGATTCCGGTCTATTGGCACTATTACGGACCGACCAACTTCCTCTATTTCTGCGACGTTGCGCTCATTCTCACACTGATCGCAATCTGGCCGGAGAATGCGCTGCTGATTTCCATGTGCGCGATCGGCATTGTGGTACCGCAGGCGCTGTGGGTGGCCGATTTTCTCGGCAATGCAGCAGGCTTCTCGCTGCTTGGAATGACCGATTATATGTTCGACCCCAGCCGATCGCTGTTCCTGCGCCTGCTTTCGCTGTTTCACGGCTGGCTGCCGTTTCTGTTGATCTTTCTGGTCTGGAAAATCGGATATGACCGGCGCGCTTTTTGGTCATGGACGGCGCTCGCCTGGGTGCTGCTGCTGATCTCGTTCTTTTTGTTGCCGCCACCGACGCCAAATGCCGGATTGGTACCGGTCAACGTCAACTACGTCTGGGGCATGAGCGATTACGCTGCGCAAACCTGGGTGCCCTCGTATGTTTGGTTCGCCGGACAGCTGATCGGATTGCCACTGGTCGCCTACGCGCCGACGCATTTCGTGCTGGCCCGCGTCATGCCCAGAGCTTTGCCCGAGACTTTGTGATGCTTGCACCGTCCGCAAAGCCCAGTCCGTTGCTTCCGCTGCATTTTGCCCGGCGGGAGCTGCGCGGCGGCATGCGCGGCTTCGGAGTCTTCATCGCCTGTATTGCGCTCGGCGTGCTGGCGATTGCCGGCGTCGGCTCGGTCGCCAAAGGCCTTGCCGACGGTCTCGCCAGCGCCGGCAGCGTGATCCTCGGCGGCGACCTCGCCTTTTCGCTGGTTCAGCGCGAAGCAGACGAAGTCGAGCGGGCCTTCCTCGCCACCCGCGGCACGCTGTCCGCCGTCGCCATCCTCCCGACCATGGCGCGCACGGGCGACGGGCGAACCACTTTGGTCGAAGTCAAAGCGGTCGACGAGGCTTACCCGCTATTGGGGACGGTCGTGACCGCGCCCGAGATGAGCCTTCCGGCGCTCTTGGCGCGACAAGGCGACACGTTCGGCGCTGCCGCCGATCCGGCGCTCCTCTCGCGCTTCGATCTCAAGCCCGGCGATCGCATCACCATTGGCAATGCCGTGATCGAACTTCGCGCTGCACTGACCGCCGAACCGGACAAGCTTGCCGGCGGGATCGGCTTTGGGCCGCGCGTGCTGATCAGCCAGGCGGCGTTGCGCGCCAGCGGGCTGTTGCAGCCCGGCAGCCTGGTGCGCTGGCGATACCGGCTGCGGCTGCCCGCAGCTGCATCGAGCGATGCCGCGGTGGCTTCGATCGAAAAACAGGCGCAGACACAGTTTCCCGATGCCGGCTGGGATATCCGCACCCGCAACAAGGCCACGCCGCAACTCGAACGCAACGTCGAGCGCTTCAGCCAGTTCCTGACGCTGGTCGCGTTGACCGCGCTCCTTGTCGGCGGCGTCGGCGTGGCGAACGCAGTCGCAAGCCATCTTGCCCGCAAGCGCGAGGCGATCGCGACCATGAAAACGCTTGGCGCAACGGGCGCCGGCGTATTCGCCGTCTACTGCACGCAGATCATGATCGTCGCGCTATTCGCCACGCTGATTGGCGCCGGTCTCGGCGCGGCGTTGCCGTTTGCAATCGTGTCGTTCTTCGCCGCAATGATCCCGCTGCCGGTTGCGCCTTCCGTAAACGTTGCCGTGCTGGCGCTGTCGATCGCTTATGGGCTCTTGACCGCACTCGCCTTCGCGATGTGGCCGCTCGGACGCGCGCACGATATTTCGGTGTCGAGCCTGTTCCGCGATCAGATCGCCGCCGAGCGAAGTTGGCCACGGCTGCGCTACGTCATTGCTACCGCGCTGATCATTGCCGCGCTCGCCGGATTGGCGATCCTGTTCGCCTACGACCGCCGCCTCGCCGCGATCTTCGTCGGCGCCGCCGTTGTCGTCTTCGTCGCGCTTTGGCTGATCGCGAGACTGACCATGACAATCGCCCGCCGTCTGCCCCGCGTGCGCTCGACCGTGTTGCGGCTCGCCATCGCCAACATTCACCGGCGCGGCGCCTTGACGCCGAGCGTGGTGCTCTCGCTCGGTCTCGGTTTGTCGCTGTTGGTGACGGTGATTGAGATCGACGGCAATCTGCATCGGCAGTTCGCGTCGGAGCTGCCGGAGCATGCACCGTCGTTCTTCTTTCTCGATATTCCGTCGGCCGACGCCGATCGCTTTGACGCCTTCGTACACGAACACGCGCCACACGGCGCGATCGAGCGCGTGCCGATGCTGCGCGGCCGTATCGTCGCTGCAAACGGCATTAAAGCCGAAGACCTCAAGCCTGCCGAAGGCTCGGCTTGGGTACTGCGCGGCGACCGCGGGATCACCTATGCGGCGACGGTGCCGGAAGGCTCCCGTCTGGTCGCCGGCCAATGGTGGGCGCCGGATTATGCCGGCACGCCGCTCGTCTCGCTTGAGAACCGGACCGCGACGGATCTGAATTTGAAGATCGACGATACCGTCACCGTCAACGTGCTCGGCCGCAATGTGACCGCTCGTATCGCCAATCTGCGCGCCGTCGATTGGCAAAGCCTCGGCATCAATTTCGTGATGGTGTTCTCGCCCGGCACTTTCGCGGGCGCACCGCATACCGACATCGCGACGCTCACGTTCGCCGGCCGCGGTACGGCGGCAGAGGAAACTTCGCTGATCAAGGCGCTCGCCGATATGTTCCCGACCGTCTCCGCCGTGCGGGTGAAGGAAGCGCTCGATGCGGTCGACCACCTTATCAGCAGTCTGGTAGCGGCGTTGCGCGGCGCCAGCGCAGTGACGCTGATCGCGGCGGCGCTCGTCCTGGGCGGCGCACTCGCGGCTGGGCAGCGTTTTCGCATTTACGATGCCGTGATCCTGAAAACGTTGGGAGCGACGCGGCTTCGCCTGGTCGGCGCCTACGCGCTCGAATATCTTTTCATTGGTCTTGCCGCGGTTTTGTTCGCTGTCGCGGCCGGCACGCTTGCCGCCGGGCTCGTCGTCACGCGCGTGATGGAATTTCCATTCGTGTGGGCGCCGGCCCAGGCATTGGCGGCGGCGCTCGGCGCCCTTCTTGTCACTGTCATACTGGGTCTTGCCGGAACTTTTGCAGCGCTGGGCCACAAGCCTGCGGAGGTGTTGAGGAATCTCTAGCGCGCCGGAATTATGAACAGCCGGTAACCTGACATAAATATCGCAGTCCTGCCATCTGGCGTATAGGGCCCTTTGGCATTAGATTTGTGGCACAACTGCCGCCGGTATCCCCGGCGGTAAAGACCCGGCAGGTGCCGGGGTAACTCAGGGGTAATTTCCATGTCGGACTTCGACCGGAATGTCGCGACCGCCCGGACCGGCTACCGCACGGATCAGGTAGCAATCGATGCGGGCCTGCGCGCGTATATGATCCGCGTCTACAACTACATGACTGCCGGCGTGGCGCTGACCGGACTGGTTGCCTGGTTTACGTTCTCCGCCGCCGTCGTTCAGACCGGCGCCGGACTTCAGCTTACGTCCTTCGGACACGCCATCTTTGGCAGCCCGCTGATGTGGCTCTTGGTGCTGGCGCCGCTCGGCCTCGTGATGCTGCTCAGCTTCGGCATCAACCGGCTCTCGGCGGGAACGGCGCTGACACTGTTCTTCGTCTATGCGGGTCTGCTCGGACTATCGCTGGCGTCGATCTTCCTCGTGTACACGCATGAATCGATTACGCGCGTGTTCTTTATCTCGGCGGCGACGTTCGGCGCGATGAGTCTGTATGGCTATACGACCCAGCGCGATCTGACCGGCGTCGGCTCGTTCATGTTCATGGGCCTGATCGGCATTATCATCGCGAGCCTCGTCAACATGTTCTTGCACTCGAGCGGGCTCGGCTGGGCGATCTCCGTGATCGGCGTTCTGGTCTTCGTCGGGCTCACCGCCTACGACACGCAGAGCATTAAAGAGATGTACTCGGCGATGGATGACGGGACCGTCGCTGGCCGTAAAGCGGTGATGGGCGCGCTGCGGCTCTATCTCGACTTCATCAACCTGTTCCTGATGCTGCTGCGTCTGTTCGGCGATCGGCGTTAAGAAAATCGGATAACTCCGGTAACAACGCCCCGGCCAAGGCCGGGGCGTTTTTTTATTTGCTGTGCGCGGCCTATTCGGATCTGGTAACCGGCAGACAAAGCAACGCTGCAAAGGCCGCGAGGCAAAGCGCAACCGAAACGATAATGACCGAAGCCCCCATGGAGTCGAGCAAAAGACCGAACAGCAATGGTGCAAGCGCCTGCGCGGCGCGCGCCGGGGCACCGAGAAGGCCGGTCCGTTCGCCATAGCCGTGCGGACCAAAGACGGCCAGCGGAACGGTGCCGCGCGCAATTGTCAGGAGGCCATTGCCCGCGCCGTAGAAGACCGTGAAGGCCACTGCCGCCGCCGGCCCGATGACGGCAAAAACGGCCGCACCGAGCGGATGCAACAGCGCCGCTATCCGCGCCGAAATCAACGGATGGCTCCGGCGCAGGACAAAGAACTCCACCAGCCGCGCCGCCACTTGCGCCGGTCCGACCAGAGCGGCAGCCGCGATCGCCTGTACCGGCGTAGCGCCGGCGCGTTCAAGCAATCCCGGCAAGTGTGCCGCCATCGAGCCGGTCACAAACCACACAGCGGCGAACACGAAAGCGAGCAGAAACATCTCCTTGTATGGCTTCCAGCCGATCGATTGTTCCGGTGCGCGCACGACATCGGCTCGTCGCGCGGCAACCGGCAACAGCAGATTGAGCGGAATGCCGATGACGACGTTCAGCGCCGCCCAGACCAGCAAAGTCTCGCGCCAGCCGAACGCGTCATTCAACACTGTCGTCAGCGGCCAGCTCGCCGTCGAGGCAAAGCCGGCAAACAGCGTGATGCCGGTGATCGGCCCGCGCGCGTTGTGGCCATAAAGGGTGGCCAGCGCGGCGAAGCCGGCGTCGTAAAGCCCAAGCGCCATGCCGACGCCGAGAATGGCCCACGCAACAGCAAGCACCACGACACCGTTTGCCGCTGCAAGCACAACGAGACCGCCGGCCAAGACCAGATTCGAAAGCACCAGCACGCCGCGTCCGCCGCGGCGGTCGATGACGCGCCCCACGGCCGGACCGGCGAATGCGGCAATCAACAGGGCTCCCGAAAATGCGCCAAACACCCAGGATCGCGGAACGCCAATGCTGGCACCAATCGGCTCGGCAAGTATCGCCGGCAAATAATAGCTCGATGCCCAGGCGAGCGTCTGCGCGATTCCGAGCGCGGTAACAACGACCGTCCGCGATCGGGCGGAATCAGCCGCCGCGTTCAACCGGCGACGACGCGCAGCGACCGATCGAGCGCGCTCAGTACCCGGTCGAGCTCGTGGCCCCGGCGCAGGATGTGGCCGGTTGCCGAGATCACGCTGTAGGCGCCCTGCCGGCGTCCGAGCCGCGGGTCCTTCTCGATCCGGTAAATGGGGAATTCGCTGGCCTTGCGGAAAACAGAAAATACCGCGCGGTCTTTAAGAAAATCGATGGCGTAATCGCGCCACTCACCGGCTGCGACCTTGCGCCCGTACAGACTGAGAATGCGGTCAAGCTCTCGCCGGCTAAAGGTAACCTTGCTTGCGGGGGCGGGCATCCGAAGCTCGCCCCCGCGCCACGCGCTCGGTTCGGTTTCGCCGAATTCCATACGGCGCCTCCCTTGTCATTGAAGGTTCACGATCACTTCATGATCGCGCCGGAGGGATGCGCGGGCAAGGGGCTTGGAAGGCCTAAAACGAGCCGCGACGGCAGTGCAACCGGCGGGGAGCAAGGGCTTTTACGGGCTGCGGCATTTTTACCGGCCAGAATCACGGTTTCGTTAAGCGAATCATAATGCGGCCCCATTTCGGCCAATCACACGCCAAGCTGGACTGCGAAATAATGATCGTTGCCTCAAGGCCCGGTCCGGATCGCATTCCGGATTCCTCAGCCCCCCAGCCCCCCGGGGTGCGGGCGGACCGGGCCAGAGTTTTAAGTAGCGTGTTTTTGGTAGCGTTTAGTTCGAGTAGCGTTTTGAGTTGCGTAATGGCCGGCTGTTCGCCGGCCTTTTTATTTGTGCAATTTTACTGGAGCAGAGCGTGGCTCAAAGCGCCGTTATTCATTCTCTCGCCGGCGACTGATCGTCCAATGCCGGCGCCGTGACTTCGGTCGTCCGCGAGCCAAGCGGCACAAAGGCGGCACCGAGGATCATCCCCGGCTTTTCACGGGAGCCTTGCTGGATCATGACGGCCGCGGCGTCGATCTCGCCGGTTTTGAAATCCGAAATCGGCACACTCCATGTCGCGTCGTTTCCGGTCCAGTCTCCGAGCTTCAGCCAGCGCCGCACGACGTTGTAGTAGGTGACCGTGTGCCCGCTGTTTTCGCCGCGGCCGATTGCGATCGGCACGGATTTCTCGAGCGGACAAAGCCAGACTTCACCGCCGAGATGCTCTTTACCGGCAGCGACCCTGACATTCAGATCGCCGCCGCTGACCGACACCACCACGTGTGCGGACATGATCGCTGTATTGCGATCAGTCTGTGCGATTGCGCGCTCGATGGCCGTGCGATCGCTGCCGAGGACGTGGGTCGTGCCATTGACAACGATCTGCGGCGTATAGACCTGCCGGTCGCCGCGCACGCGCGAATAGGCACGCTGCCGTGACGAATGCCCGGGGATGGCAAGCGTGTCCTTCCAACCCAGATAGTCCCAATAATCGATCGGGAGGCTGATGGCGACGAGCGACGGATCCTCCGCCAGCTCGCCAAGCAATTTGTCCGCCGGCGGACAGGAGGAGCAACCTTGACTGGTGAAGAGTTCAAGCAGCGCGCGCGGCTCGCTCGCGCCTGCAAACGCGCAGCCGGCCACCAGCACCACTGCAGCGACAGGCGCCGACACAAAGCCGCGACGCAGCATTCCGATCTCCACCCGGCTGGACCTCTCTGTACCGATTTAGCGAGCGTACATTGATATCGGGCGCATTGCTCACCCGCTACTCACTTCGCGGTGAGCCCCACGTAGCAGCGAAGCCTGAACTTTTCGGAAAGCACCCACATCTTCCAGATCATGCTCTAGGCCGCCAGATGGCGTAGCACATACTGCAAGATCCCGCCGTTGCGGTAGTATTCAAGCTCATCGACCGTGTCGATGCGGCAGAGCAGTGGAACGCGCTTAAGGCCGCCGTCAGCCGCAATGATCTCGGCGATCAGCCGCTGATGCGGCTTGAGATCGTTATGCAGGCCCCGGATGGTGACCTGCTCGTCGCCCTTCATGCCGAGTGTTTGCCAGGTGGTGCCTTCTTCGAACACCAGCGGCACCACGCCCATGCCGACCAGATTCGAGCGATGGATGCGTTCGAACGATTGGGCGATCACCGCACGCACGCCGAGCAGAACCGTGCCCTTGGCGGCCCAGTCGCGCGACGAGCCAGTGCCGTATTCCTTGCCGGCAAAAACCACCAGCGGCACATGCTCGCTCTTGTAGCGCATCGCCGCGTCGTAGATCGTCATCCGCTGGCGCGACGGATAGTGGATGGTGTAGCCGCCCTCGACGCCGGGCACCATTTGGTTCTTGAGTCGAATGTTGGCGAAGGTGCCGCGCATCATCACTTCGTGATTGCCGCGCCGCGTGCCGTACTGGTTGAAATCGACCGGCTTGACCTTGTGATCGACCAGATATTTTCCCGCCGGCGAATCGACCTTGATCGAACCGGCCGGCGAGATGTGGTCGGTGGTGATGGAATCGAGGAACAGCCCCAGTACCCGCGCATCGATGACATCGGTAGGCGCCTCCGGCCGCCGCGACATGTGAGCGAAGTAGGGGGGGTTCTGCACGTAGGTTGATTTGCCGTCCCACGGGAACGTCAGCGCACCCTTCACGCTGATCTTGCGCCAGTTCGCGTCACCCTTGAACACGTCGCCGTATTTGCGCGTGAACATCTGTTTGTTGATGTTCTTACGGATGAACTCGTTGACCTCACGGCTCGATGGCCAGATATCGCGCAGATAGACCTTCTTGCCCTTTTGGTCGGTGCCAAGCGGCGTCTTGGCGACATCGATCTGCATCGACCCAGCGATCGCGTAGGCAACCACTAATGGCGGCGACGCCAGATAATTGGCGCGCACATCGGCGTTGACGCGACCCTCGAAGTTGCGGTTCCCGGAGAGCACGGCGGCAGCGACGAGATCGCAGTCGTTGATGGCCTTGGAAATTTCCGCCGGCAACGGCCCGGAATTGCCGATGCAGGTGGTGCAGCCGAAACCGACGAGATTAAACCCGAGCGTATCCAAATCCTTTTGCAGGCCGGATTTGGCCAGGTATTCGCCGACCACCTGCGAACCGGGCGCCAGCGATGTTTTGACCCACGGTTTAACGGTGAGGCCTTTGGCGATCGCCTTGCGCGCAAGCAATCCCGCCGCGATCATTACGCTCGGGTTCGAGGTGTTGGTGCACGACGTGATCGCCGAGATCACCACGTCGCCGTGACCGAGCGTGTGGGCGCGCCCCTCGACCGAAACGCGCTTGTCCATCTCGGCTCCTTTGCCGAATTCCTTATCCATCGAGTAAGCAAAGCCGCTCTTGACCTCTTTGAGCGGCACCCGGTCCTGCGGGCGCTTCGGGCCCGCCAGCGAAGGCTCGACCGAGGCCAGCTCGAGCTTGAGCACCTCGGTAAAGACCGGATCCGGCGTCGTCTTGGTGTGGTACATGCCCTGCGCCTTGGCGTAGGCCAGCACCAGCGCGACGCGGTCCGCGGCACGGCCGGTGTCGCGCAGATAGCGGATGGTGTCGTCGTCGATCGGAAAGAAGCCGCAGGTGGCGCCGTATTCCGGCGACATGTTGCCGAGCGTTGCCCGGTCGGCAATCGAAAGACTCGCCATGCCGGGACCGAAATATTCAACGAACTTGCCGACCACGCCGCGCTTGCGCAGCATCTGGGTGACGGTCAGGACGAGATCGGTCGCGGTGACGCCTTCCTTAAGCTTGCCATTGAAACGCACCCCAATCACATCCGGCAGCAGCATCGAATAGGGCTGACCGAGCATCGCGGCTTCGGCTTCGATGCCGCCGACGCCCCAGCCGAGCACCGACAGCCCGTTGACCATGGTGGTGTGTGAATTGGTCCCGACCAGCGTATCCGGATAAGCAAGCTCGCTGGCGACCGACTTGTCGGCGAATTTAAGCTTGGTCTTTGCCGTCCACACCGTCTGCGAAAGATATTCGAGATTGACCTGATGGCAGATGCCGGTGCCGGGCGGCACCACGCGAAAATCTTCAAACGAGCGCTGCGCCCATTTCAGGAACCGGTAGCGCTCCTGATTTTGTTTGTACTCTTCGTCGACGTTCTTTTTGAACGCATTGTTGGAACCGAAATAGTTGACCACGACCGAATGATCGATGACGAGGTCGACCGGCACCAGCGGATTGATCTTCTTCGGATCGCCGCCCAGCATCTTCATGGCGTCGCGCATGGCGGCGAGATCGACCACCGCGGGCACGCCGGTGAAATCCTGCATCAGCACCCGCGCCGGCCGGAAAGCGATTTCACGCTCGGAGGTTTTGGTCTTAAGCCATTGCGCAACAGCCTGGATGTCCTCCTTGGTCACCGAGCGGCCGTCCTCATTGCGCAGCAAATTCTCGAGCAGCACCTTGAGCGAGAACGGCAGCCGGGAAATCCCTTTCAGGCCGTTCTTTTCCGCCACCGGAAGGCTGTAATAGGCATAGGTCTTGGAGCCGACCTTGAGCGGCCGCAGGCATTTGAAGCTATCGAGGGAGGTCATGGATTATTTTCCCATCATGCCGGCCGCCGACCGGCGCAGTAGAGGTGATGTACGCCGGAACAGGCTCCAACAGACCCCTGGTGGCCGGGCGTGGCAGGCGTCCCGAACGCGCCGTTTACCCGTCGTGCGGCTTATAGGGCGTTTACAAGATTTGTTCCAGTTCGACAAAGGAATGGCCGATATGATGCCTCAAATTGTTGGATTGTTTGGAAACATCGATGCGGCTTTCGGCCTTTGATCTTGCCTGCCGGCGCGGCGGACGCGAGGTTTTCAGCGGGATCACCTTTTCGGTTGCCGGCGGCGAATGCCTGATGGTCGCCGGCCGGAACGGCGCTGGCAAATCATCGCTCTTGCGCATGGTCGCGGGGCTCCTCCGCATCGCCGGCGGCCGCCTCGCTCTGGAAAGTGGCGATTCGGAATTGACGGTCGGCGAGCAGGCCCACTACCTCGGGCATCAGGACGCGCTGAAGCCCTCGCTGTCGGTTGGAGAAAATCTGCGATTTTGGTCGGGCTTTTTCGGCGCGGATTCCGCCGATGTCGGTGGACCGCTGGCGGCGGTTGGGCTTGATTCGCTGGCCGACCTGCCGGCCGCGTATCTCTCCGCCGGGCAGCGCCGCCGCCTGTCGATCGCGCGGCTCCTTGCCGTCAAACGTCCGATCTGGCTGCTCGACGAGCCGACCAGCGCGCTTGACACTGCAGCTCAAGAACGGCTCCGCGATATTATGCGCGTCCACCTGGCCGGCGGCGGACTGATCCTTGCCGCGACGCATGGCCCGATCGGGCTCGACGGCGCGCCCGAGCTGCGGCTCGATCACGCCCCCATGCTGCTGGACGAAATGGTGGAGCAGCAATGACTGCGCTCGCCGCCGTTCTCGTCCGCGATATGCGGATCGCCGTGCGCGTTGGCGGCGGTGCGCTGATGGGCGTGCTGTTCTTTCTGGTCGTAGCTACGCTGGTGCCATTTGCGCTCGGGCCGGACCTTGCGCTGCTGCAACGGATCGGCCCGGCGATCCTGTGGCTCGCGGCGCTGCTGGCAAGCCTGCTCGCGCTTGATCGGCTGTTCGCAGCCGACCACGAGGACGGCTCGCTCGATCTCATTCTGACCGGCCGCGCGCCGCTCGAACTCGTCGTTTTGGTCAAGGGCATCGCCCATTGGCTCACGACCGGGGTGCCGCTGGTCATCGCGTCCCCGCTGATCGGGCTGATGCTCAATCTTGATGCGCGGGCGGCAGGCGCGCTGGTGCTGACGTTGCTCGTCGGCACGCCCGCGTTGACCTTCATCGGCCTGATTGGCGCCGCGCTTGCCGTGACACTGCGTCGCGGCGGACTGCTGCTCGCGGTGCTGGTATTACCGCTGGCCGTCCCCGTCCTTATTTTCGGCGTCGCCGCAGCTAACGCAGCCGTGACCGGGCCGGTGTCTTTTGGCACTCCGTTTACGATACTCTGCGCCCTGACGCTTGCCAGTCTGGTGGTCGGACCGTTCGCGGCCGCAGCCGCACTGCGACAGGAAATGGAATAGTCATTCTGCTCAGGCAAAGTTGAAACGTGCGGCCGCCGGCAACGTTTGTGCCGCTACACCGAACTGACTAGGAAAACTGCGATGGCCATCGCCGATCTCGCCAACCCGTCGCGCTTTCTCAACCTCGCCAACCGTACGCTGCCGTGGCTCGGCGGCCTGACCGTGATCGCGTTCGCGTTCGGCATCAATCAGGCGGCAATCTCGCCCGACGACTATCAGCAGGGCGCGACCGTCAAGATCATGTTTCTCCATGTCCCCGGCGCGTGGCTCGGCATGCTTGCGTGGGGCGTGATGACCGTCGCCGCGCTCGGCACACTGGTCTGGCGTCACCCGCTCGCCGATGTCACGGCGAAGGCGGCAGCGCCGATCGGCGCCGCCTTCACCCTGATGTGTCTCGTTACCGGCTCGTTGTGGGGACGCCCGATGTGGGGCACTTACTGGGTGTGGGATGCGCGGCTCACCTCGGTACTCGTACTGTTTCTGCTTTATCTCGGCGTGATCGCATTGTGGCGTACGGTTGAGGATCCTTCGCGCGCGGCGCGCGCCGCCGCGATCCTGACGCTGGTCGGCGCGATCGATCTGCCGATTATCAAATTCTCGGTCGACTGGTGGAACACCTTGCATCAGCCGGCGTCGGTGTTTCGCCTCGGGGCGCCGACCATTGATCCCTCGATCCTCATCCCGCTGTTGATCATGGCGATTGCGTTCACGTTGTTGTTCTTCACGCTTCTTCTCGCAGCCATGCGCAACGAAATCCTGCGCCGCCGCGTTCGGACGCTGCGGCTCATGCAGGCCAACGCCGCGACCTGACGATGCAGATGAGCAATCACATAGACTTCATCGTCGCCGCCTACGCGGCCGCCATTGTGATCGTAGGCTCTCTCATCGGTTGGGTTCTGCTCGACTACCGCGCGCAATTGCGCAAACTCGCGGACCTTGAAAAGCGCGGCTTTACGCGGCGCTCCTCGGCGGGGCGCGCGGGGCCGACGATGGAAAAAGCAAAGGAGGACGCGTGACCGACGCCGCGACAGAAGACGCGCATGTCGGACGCCGGCGCCTTCTCGTGCTGGTGCCGCTGCTCGTTTTCCTGGGACTGGTTCTGCTGTTTCTGATCCGGCTCTATGCCGGCGATCCCTCGCGCATCCCTTCGGCCCTGATCGGCCATCCGGCGCCACAAACCGATTTGCCGCCGATCGCGGGGCTCGATCGCAACGGCGCAGCCGTACCCGGGCTCGACGCGGCGAGCTTCAAAGGCGCAGTGACGGTCGTGAATGTCTGGGCGTCCTGGTGCGTGCCCTGCCACGACGAGGCGCCGCTGCTGATGCAGCTTTCCGGCGACAGCCGCGTGCGCATTGTCGGCATCAACTACAAGGACAAGCCGGATAATGCTCGCCGCTTCCTCGGCCGCTACGGCGATCCGTTCGCAGCGGCCGGCGCCGATCGCTCGGGCCGTGCCGCAATCGAATGGGGCGTCTACGGCGTGCCGGAAACCTTTATCGTCGGCCGCGACGCTCGCATCGCCTACAAGCTGGTCGGACCGATCACGCCCGACAACTTAAACACAGTGCTCAAGCCCGAGATTGAGAAAGCGTTGGCGGCGGGCTCCTGAACCGTCATTGCGAGCAGAGCGAAACAATCCAGTCCAGCCTCACGGTTCTGGATTGCTTCGTCGCTTGGCTTCTCGCAATGACGAGGTTCCCTTACTCAGCCGGCTCGACGGCGTATTTCCTCAATAGCGGATATTGCAGCGCGCCAAACAGGAAGGTAAGCGGCAGAAAGCCGAACACCTTGAAGTCCACCCAAACATTGGTCGAGGTGTTGCGCCACACGATCTCGTTGAGCACCGCGAGTGCGAAAAAGAAAATCGCCCACCGCACCGTCAGCTTGCGCCAGCCTTCGTCGGTGAGATGGAACAGCGAATCGAAGATAACGCCGAGAAACGATTTGCCAAAGAAAAGTCCGCCGAGCAGCACTGCGCCGAACAGCGCGTAGAGGATTGTCGGCTTGATTTTGATGAACAGATCGTTGTGCAGAACGAGCGTCAGCCCACCAAACACCAGTACAATGACGGCGGTCACCACCGGCATGATCGGCAGCTGGCGCGTCAGCACATAGGAAGCTGCCAGCGCCACGAGCACCGCAACCATGAACGTTCCGGTCGCAACAAAAATGCCGTAGCGGGAATTGGCGAAGAAGAACAGAACCAGCGGCCCAAGATCGAAGGCGAGCTTGAGGAGCGGGTTGAGTTGCGGTTTAGCCGTTGCGGTCATGTTTGAGCCGGTCCGTAGCGCGGCGCGCATGCGCCTTCAATAATGCTTTTAAACTATGCATCGAGACCGGCAACGGCGCGGGCGAAATCCCGCGCCGAGAACGGCGCAAGGTCGTCAACGCTTTCGCCGACGCCGATGAAGTGCACGGGCACGGAAAATTTCGCCGCGATGGCGACCAGGATGCCGCCGCGCGCAGTGCCGTCGAGCTTGGTCATCACGAGGCCGGTGACGCCGACAGCTTTGCGGAAAAGCTCCACCTGGGAGAGCGCGTTCTGGCCGACGGTGGCGTCGAGCGCGAGGAGTACCGCGTGCGGCGCGGACGGATCGACTTTCTTGATCACCCGCACGATCTTTTCCAGCTCATTCATCAACTCGGTACGGTTCTGCAACCGGCCGGCGGTATCGATCAGGAGAACATCGACGCTGGCCTCCTTCGCGGCACGCACGGCATCGAACGCAAGCCCCGCGGCATCGGCTCCGGCCTCACGCGCGATCACCGGCGCGCCGGTCCGCTCGCCCCAGATTTTCAGTTGCTCGATGGCGGCGGCGCGAAACGTATCGCCGGCCGCGAGCATCACGCTGCGGCCCTCGGCGCGGAACCTCGCGGCTAGTTTGCCGATCGTCGTGGTCTTGCCCGAACCATTGACGCCGGCGACGAGAATGACAAAGGGCTTGTTCGCAGTATCGATCACCAGCGGCTGCGCGACGGGAGTGAGCGCAGTCTCGATTTCCGCAGCGACCACCGCTTTGACTTCTTCCGGAGAAATCTCCGCCGCATAGCGGCTCTGGCCGAGCGCGGTGCCGATGCGCTCCGCGGTATCGAGACCAAGATCGGCCCGGATCAGCACATCTTTGATCTCGGCAATGGTCGCGGCATCGAGTTTGCGCTTGACAACAAGGTCCGAGATCGCGCTGCCCAGCGCCGACGACGTGCGTTTGAGCCCGCCGGTGAGGCGTTGCCACCAACTACGTTTAGTCTGCGTTGTGCTGTCGTTCATTTCGCTGCTGTCGCTGCCGCGGCATTGGTGATAGCGGTTCCGTCAAGGTACGCAACCATGACCCCCGAACAGATGGTGTCGCGGCTTCTATATCGCGACGGGCTGATGCTGGTGCTCGACAAGCCCGCGGGATTCGCCGTGCATCGCGGACCTAAAGGCGGCGAAAGCCTGGAAGACCATTTCGACGCGTTGCGCTTCGGCCTGCCGCGCGCGCCGGCGCTGGCCCATCGGCTCGACCGCGATACGTCCGGCTGCCTTGTGCTCGGCCGCCATCGCAAGGCGCTGGCGCAGCTCGGCAAGCTGTTCAAGTCCGGCGCGATCGACAAGACCTACTGGGCCGTGGTCGAGGGGTCGCCTGAAACTGACGAGGGCACGATCGAGCTTCCACTCGGCCGCCTCGACGCAACGCGCGGCTGGTGGATGAAGCATGATCCGCAGCAAGGCCAGCCGGCAGTGACCAAGTGGCGCGTTCTCGGCAGGGCCGCAAAAACAACGTGGCTTGCGCTTGAGCCGCTGACCGGGCGCACGCATCAGCTCCGGGTCCATTGCGCCGAAATGGGCTGGCCGATTTTGGGCGACGCAATCTACGGCAACGCGCCGCGCACTGGCGGCCCGATGCTGCATCTGCACGCCCGCGAAATCGTCGTGCCGCTCTACAAGAACCGCGCACCAATCAGCGTCAGCGCGCCGGTCCCGCCACACATGCGCGTCGCCTTGGGAGAGTGTGGATGGACCGGCGAGGCCGACACTCAGGCCGCCGAGTGATGCAACACTCACGACGCCAGCAAGTGTTTGCCGTCGTGTCCGATGATTCTTAGTTCGGCAATCGCGCCGGGCTCGGCCGGCGTCCGAAGCGAGACCTGCGCGAATTGCTCGGTCCGGCCATGGGTCCGCGATTCAGCCAACACGCGTCGCGTCGTGCCAACCTCGCTATCGAGATGCCGCGACAGCGCTATGGCGCCGCGCTCACGTAAACGCCGCGCCCGCTCTTTGACAACGGTGCGGGAAAGCTGCGGCATCCGCGCAGCCGGCGTGCCCGCCCGCGCCGAGAACGGAAAAACGTGCAGGTGCGTAAGCCCGCAGTCATCGACCAGGTCGAGCGAGTTTTTGAACATCGCTTCGGTTTCGGTCGGAAAGCCGGCGATGATATCGGCGCCGAACACAATGTCCGGCCGCAGCCGGCGCAAGGTGTCGCAGAAGCCGATTGCGTCCCTGCGCGTATGGCGGCGCTTCATGCGCTTGAGGATCAAATCATCGCCGGCCTGCAGCGACAGATGCAGGTGCGGCATCAGCCGCTCGTCCCGGGCGAATGCATCGATCAAATCGCGGTCGGCCTCAACCGAGTCGATTGACGAAAGCCGCAGCCGCTTCAACTCAGGCACATGCTTGAGGATTTGCCTGACCAGTGTGCCAAGCTTCGGCGCCCCCGGCAGATCGGCGCCATAGCTCGTGATATCGACGCCGGTCAGTACGACTTCGCGATAGCCGTTGCCGACCAGGCGCTGCACATCGGCGACCGCAGCGCCCATCGCCACCGACCGCGAATTGCCACGGCCAAACGGAATGATGCAGAAGGTGCAGCGGTGATCGCAGCCGTTTTGCACCTGGACGAAGGCGCGGGCGCGGCCGGCAAAACCTTCGATCAAATGCGGCGCGGTTTCTTTGATCGCCATGATGTCGTTGACCACGGCCTTCGGCGCATCGCCAAAATCGAACGCCGCGCGCGCATCATTCCACGCCGCGGCGTTGAGTTTCTCGGTGTTGCCGAGAACGCGGTCAGCCATGGCGACAAAAGTCTGTGGCTCGGTTTGCGCCGCGCAGCCGGTAACGATAATTTTTGCTTGCGGCCGCTCGCGCCGCAGCGCCCGGATGGTTTGCCGCGCCTGACGAACGGCTTCCGCGGTAACGGCGCAGGTATTGACGACGACGGTTTCGCTTAAGCCGGCGCGTTCCGCTTCACGGCGGATCACTTCCGATTCGGCCGCGTTGAGGCGGCAGCCGAACGTGACGACATCGACGCTCATTGCCTCACGCTGCGCCTGCGCCGGCGAACATAGCAGCATCGAAACGTCCGGTGTGCTCGTATTCGACCGGGCCGGTCATCAAGACGTGGTCATCACTCTCGCGCCATTCGATCGCCAGCTCACCGCCAGGCAAGGTGACGATAACCTTGCGGCCGGTGCGGCCGAGCCTTGCCGCGGCGACGGCGGCGGCGCAGGCTGCGGAACCGCAGGCTTTGGTAAGCCCGGCGCCGCGCTCCCAGGTGCGGATCACCACGCGATCATGTGCGGGCGTCGCGGCGAGCGTGATGTTGGCGCGCTCCGGAAACAGCGGATCGTGTTCGATCTGCGGGCCGATCTTCGGCAGGTCATAAGATTGCGGCTTTTCCACCCAGAAGATCGCGTGCGGATTGCCCATGTTGACGACCGAGGGCGAACGCAAGAGCGGTGCACCGCGCGGCCCGAACTGAAAGTCGATCGCGCGCGTGTCCGGCATTTCCTCGGCCAGCGGAATTTCGTTCCAGCGAAAGCGGGGCGCACCCATGTCAACAGTGAACAAACCTTCATCTGCGCGCCAACAGGAGACCACACCCGATGTGGTATCGAAGTTGAGACGAGATTTGCCGGTCTCGGCGCTGACCAGCGAGGCTACGCAGCGCATACCGTTGCCGCAGGCGCCGGCCTCCGATCCGTCGCTGTTATAAATCCGTATTGACGCATCGGCACCACCGCGCGACGGATAGAGCGCCATAAGCTGGTCGAACGGTTCCTGGCGCGCCGCTACGCGCGCCTCACCCGCTTCGATCGGGTTCGGTGCTCGCCGCAGATCGACGATCACAATCTCGTTGCCGAGACCGTTCATTTTGACGAAATCGCAGTTCGCCAGCGCGCTCATGATTATGCCCGAATGTAGGGGACTTATATGAGGACTTGGGTGTCGGGCGCCAGTGGCACGATTTCGTTTGGGGCGGTGGCCGCGGGGTGTCGTGGCAAATTATCTGCGATTGAGAAACTGAGAGACGGCTCCCGTCAGGATCGCCGGCTCACATACGGGAGTCTCTGATGTTCCTCCGCTTCGCCCTTTGCATCGGTATGGCGGCCACGGCCATCTCCTTTGCTGAGCCGCAGCCTTCCCGAGCGCAAACATCGACACCCGCGGCGCCCGCCTCCCCCGCCAAACCGGATGCTGCTCCCGCGCCCTCCGCAGCCCCAACCACCACAGCGCCGGGCGATCCGTTCGGCGAGGAAACAACGCTCGCCGCCAAGCCGATCGTCTACGTGAAAGGCACCGGAAACTGGGATACTGCGTTCCAGACGATTACCGGCTCACTGAAAACGCTCAAAGCCTATATCGCCAAGGAAAATCTCAAAGCCGACGGCGAGCCGATGACGATCTTCACGTCGACCGACGATACCGGCTTTCAGTTTCAGGCGGCCATCCCGCTCACCGAGGCGCCGAAGACGCCACCGCACGGCGACGTCGGCGTCGGCACGTCGCCCGAAGGCCGCGCGCTGAAATTTGTCCATCACGGATCGTATGACGGATTGGACAACACCTACGAGGCAATCACCAATTATCTCGACGAGCGGCGGCTCGAAGCCAAGGACATGTTCATTGAGCAATATGTCACTGATCCGCTGTCCACCAGCGAGAATCATCTCGTCGTCAACGTTCTGGTGTTGATTAAGTAATTCCGCCCTCTCCCGTTCCGGGAGAGGGCTACTCGGCGTTTCCACGACAAGAATGGGTGAGGGCTTCGGGCCGCAACGCGTCGCGCCCCGCTATTAAAGCTCCCACACCTCGCCGGGCTGCAGCGTGCGGAAACGCCCGGGAGGAATCGCCGCACTCTCCAAAGCGTCGGCGAGCGCGCTGAGCGGTGCATCGATCGCTTCGTCGGTGAGCTGAAACGTGCCGAAGTGGTGAGCGAGCGCAAGCTCCGCGCCGCAATCGATCAGCGCCTGCACCGACTCGGCAGGGTTCATGTGCTGGTCGCGCATGAACCAGCGCGGCTCGTAGGCCCCGATCGGCAAAATCGCAAGCCTGAATGGTCCGTGGCGTTCGCGCGCCTCGCGGAAATGCCGGCCATCGTCATAGCCGGAATCGGCGACGAAATAGATCCGTCCGCCCGGCGTTTCGATCACCATCGACGCCCACAGCGACATGTTGCGGTCGGACAGACTGCGCGCCGACCAGTGCCGTGCCGGCAGGAACGTCACGGCGACGCCGGCGCCAAGCTCGACCCGATCGCCCCAATCATAAGCTTCGGCGGCAATGCCGGGATCGTGATTGCGCATGATCACGTCGTTGCCGAGCGGCGTGATGACGCGCGGACGATGGCCGGTCGCCAGCCGCGACAAGGTGGCGACGTCGAGGTGGTCATAATGACCGTGCGACACCAGCACCGCATGGACCGGCGGCAATTTTACGAATGCCACGCCGGGATCGTTAACCCGTTTCGGCCCGACCAGGCGAAAGGGCGAAGCGCGCTTCGACCAGACCGGATCGAGCAGCAGATTGAGACCGGCGGTCTGAATGAGGAAGCTCGCGTGTCCGATATAGGAGATGCGCCACCGCGCACCTTCCACAGCCGCGGGCGGCTGGTCGGCGTGAGGCGATGGCGCCCAGGCGGGCCACTTCGCTCTTTTACCGCGCCAATAGCGGTCGACCATCCAGCGCAGCAGATCGGGCTGACCTCGCGGCGGCGCGCTGCGCCGGTCGAAGAACCGCTCGCCGTCGAAATGATCGGAGGGTGGACCGTTGTAATAGCGCGACATTTGGAGCGCTTATATAGGTAGGACTTTGACAGTGGCGGCGGCTATCATGTCACGGTTGACGAAAGCCGGGTGTGCACCTATTTTCCGGCCGCTCTCGCAAGAGAACCGAAGTTAATGACCGCCGACCGGCCCATGAGACCGGAGGTTACCGCCCGACAGCGCGATGCGCCCTCGGGCGTGTTCGTGTTTTTTCCCTCCCCCGGTTGCCGGGAGAGGTGAGAAGGGAAAAATGTTCGACAGTCTTTCCGAGCGGTTGAATGCAGTCCTCGACCGGCTGACGCGGCGCGGCGCGCTGTCGGAAGCGGACGTCGAGGCGGCCTTGCAGGAAGTGCAGCGCGCGCTGATCGAGGCCGATGTGGCGCTCGATGTCGCGCGCGCCTTCACCGAGGAAGCAAAGAAACGCGCGGTCGGGGTTGCGATCATCAAGTCGGTCACGCCCGGCCAGATGGTCGTGAAGATCGTGCACGATCAGCTCATCGAAACATTGGGCGCCGAGGCCCAGCCGATCGATCTTAACGCGCCCGCGCCGATCGCCATCATGATGGTGGGACTGCAGGGCTCGGGCAAAACCACGACCACCGCAAAGGTCGCGAAGCGCCTCGCCGAAACGCAAAAGCGCAAAGTGTTGATGGCCTCGCTCGACACCCGCCGCCCGGCGGCGATGGAGCAGCTCGCGGTGCTCGGCCGTCAGGTCAGCGTCGACACCTTGCCGGTCGTTGCCGGGCAGACGCCGGTTCAGATTGCGACGCGCGCGCTTCAGGCCGGACGCCTCGGCGGCTATGACGTGGTGTTGCTCGACACCGCCGGCCGCATCACGCTGGACGAAGCGATGATGAACGAAGTGGCGGAGGTGCGGCGTGCCGCATCTCCGCATGAGGTGCTCCTGGTCGCCGACGCGCTGACGGGCCAGGACGCGGTCAATCTGGCGCGAAGCTTCAACGAACGCGTCGGCCTCACCGGCATTGTACTCACGCGCGTCGACGGCGATGGCCGCGGGGGCGCCGCGTTGTCGATGCGAGCGGTCACCGGCCAGCCGATCAAGCTGATCGGCACTGGCGAAAAACTCGACGCACTTGAGGATTTTGATCCGGCCCGCATCGCCGGCCGCATCCTCGGCATGGGCGACATTGTGGCGCTGGTCGAGAAAGCCCGCACCACCATCGACGCGGAGAAGGCGGCGCGCGCGGTCGAGCGAATGCGCAAGGGCGCGTTCGATCTCGCCGATCTGCGCGAACAGCTCACGCAGATGCAAAATATGGGCGGGATGGGCGGGCTGATGGCGATGCTGCCGGGCGTCGCCAAGATCAAGAACCAGATCGCCGAGCGTAATCTCGACGAGAAGCTGCTCAAGCGGCAAATGGCGATCATCGATTCCATGACACCGCAGGAGCGGCGCAATCCGGACGTGTTGAAAGCAAGCCGCAAACGCCGCATCGCCTCTGGCTCCGGCACCAAGCCCGAGGACATCAATCGGCTCCTGAAAATGCATCGCACCATGGCCGACGTCATGAAAGCTATGGGCGGCGGCAAGCGCGGCCCGATGGCGGGACTTGCCAATATGCTCGGTCTTGGAGGCGGTCTTGGAGGCGGCATGCCGAGCGCGGAAGAAATGGCAAAGCTTGCGGCGAAAATGCCAGGCGGTTTGCCGGCCGGAATGCCGGGCATGCCTGGTGCCGGCGGCTTGCCGCCGAATTTTCCCGGCCTGCCGAGCGGACTTCCCGGACTTGGTCCGAAGCTTCCCGGCGGACTGCCGCCGGGTTTTCCCGGTTTCGGAAAAAAGAAATGATGCAGACGCTGCCGCACGAGCGCTTTTCTGCTCAGGTTTCGCTTGATCCCAACACGGTCAGTGCGTTCGCCAGTGCAGTCGGCGATACCAACCCGGTGCATCACGACGCCGAGCTGGCAGCCAAATCACGCTTTGGCCGTTTGATCGCAAGCGGGCCGCAAACGACGGCGCATTTGTTGGCGCTGACCGCTTCGCATTTCTCCGAGCGCGGCGCGATGCTCGGACTGGAATTCTGGGTTCGCTTTCGGCGACCGATCTACGCTGACGAAACGATCACGCTCGAATGGCTGGTCGTATCGGTCAAACATAACGAGCGCCTCAACGGCGAAGTCATCGATCTGCGCGGCCGCATCCGCAAGGAGAACGGCGAAACCGCAGTCGGCGCCAAAGGCCGCGTTCTGGTCACCCAAGCTCACTAACTCGCTCAACGAAGGAAAACGAATATGTCCGTTGTTATCCGCATGGCCCGCGCCGGAACCAAGAAGCGGCCGTTTTATCACGTCGTCGTCGCCGACAGCCGCGCGCCGCGCGATGGCCGCTTCATCGAGCGCCTAGGATTTTTCAATCCGCTATTGCCCAAGGACAACACCGAGCGGCTGAAGCTCGACATGGACAAGGTCAAAGCCTGGGTCGCCAAGGGCGCGCAACCGTCCGACCGCGTGATGCGCTTTCTCGATGCCGCAGGAATCATGAAGCGCGAGAAGCGCAACAATCCGGAGAAGGCGGTTCCACGCAAGGAGCGCAAGGCCAGGGAAGAAGCCGCCAAGGCTGCACCAGCCGCTGCTCCCGCCGCCGCTCCGCCGGCGGCCTAACCGGCACGCGCGATGGCCGGCGCCGCGCGCGTTTGTGGTGCTCGCGTTTGCCTTGGGCAAATCGGCGCCGCTCACGGCGTGCGCGGAGAAGTTCGGCTCCGCTCGTTTACATCTGACCCGCAGGCCATCGCCGGTTACGGCCCGCTCGAAACCGAGGACGGCCGCATCTTCGAAATCGAAGCCATGCGGCCGGCCAAGGATCACTTCGTGGCGAGGCTCTCCGGGATTTGCGATCGCAGCGCCGCCGAGCAACTGAGCAACGTCAAGCTGTACGTCCCGCGCGAGCGCTTGCCGGAGCCGCAGGAGCCTGACGAGTTCTATCATGCCGACCTGATCGGCCTCGCCGTGCACGACCCGTCCGGCCAAAGTCTCGGCACTGTCATCGCCGTCCATAATTTTGGCGCCGGCGACCTGATCGAGCTGCAACCGGACAGTGGTGGAAAGACCGAACTGATCCCGTTTGACGAAGCTCACGTGCCGGTCGTCGATGTAGCCGCCGGGCGAATGGTGATTTCGCCGCGAGGGTAAGATGTGGCGGGCGAGTGTACTGACCATTTTCCCGGATGTTTTTCCGGGGCCGTTGGGCGCAAGCCTTGCCGGCAAGGCGCTGGCTTCAGGAGCCTGGTCCCTTGATGTCGTCGACATCCGCGTTTTCGCTGCTGACAAGCATCGCACCGTTGACGACACCCCCGCAGGCGGCGGTCCGGGCATGGTGATGAAGGCCGACGTGCTCGGCCGCGCCATCGACGCAACGGCGCCCGATGAACGCCCGCGGCTCCTCCTTTCTCCCCGGGGCGAGCCGTTAACCCAGGCGCGGGTGGAAGGTCTCGCCCGCGGAACCGGGCTGGTGCTGGTATCCGGCCGGTTCGAAGGTGTCGATGAGCGCGTGATCGCGGCGCGCGCGCTCGAAGAGGTCTCGATCGGTGACTATGTCCTGTCCGGCGGCGAAATCGCGGCAATGGCGTTGGTCGATGCCTGTGTGCGGCTCCTCCCCGGCGTCATGGGCGCGGCCGCCTCAAGCGCCGAGGAAAGCTTTACCGAAGGGCTCTTGGAATATCCGCACTATACCCGGCCGCAGAGCTGGGAGGGCCGGGCGATCCCCGAGGTGCTCCTGTCGGGCGATCACGGCAAGATCGCCGCCTGGCGGCGCGCCGAGGCCGAACGGCTGACCCGCGAGCGGCGACCGGACCTTTGGGCGGCCTATTTATGGCGCCTTCAGACCGGCTCGCATACGGGGTGACGAGAAGGTGACAAATCCGGCGCGGTAGCGTAGAAGCTGCGCCAACCCGTTTAACCCCGGCCGAAATCGCGCCGCAGCGCAGCCGATGCGCAGCCGTTGGAGACTTGCCATGAACCTGATCAAAGAAATCGAAAACGAACAGATGGCGAAGCTCTCCGCCGGCAAGGAAATCCCCGAATTTCAGCCGGGCGACACGCTGGTGGTGAACGTCAAGATCGTCGAAGGCGAGCGCACCCGCGTGCAGGCCTATGAGGGCGTGTGCATCGGCCGCGCCGGAGCCGGTCTGAACGAGAATTTCACCGTGCGGAAGATTTCCTACGGCGAGGGCGTCGAGCGCGTGTTCCCGCTCTATTCGCCGATGATCGACTCGATCAAGGTGGTACGCCGCGGTCAGGTGCGCCGCGCCAAGCTTTATTATCTCCGCGGCCGCCGCGGCAAGTCGGCCCGCATCGTCGAGCGGCAGGATCACAGCGCGCAAAACGAGGCCGCTGCCGAGGCAAAAGCTGCGAAGTAATCCCTAACCCGCCCAGAGCGTCTTCGAAGCAAGCCGCGCCCCCTCTGTTAGAGCCGACAGCTTCGCCCAGACGAGTTCCTCATGCAGGCGAGAGCCGAGCCCGCAATCGGTGCCCGCTATTACATTCTCTCGCCCCACCGCGGCGGCGAAGTTTAAAATCCGCTGCGCGACGAGCTCCGGATGCTCGACCAGGTTGGTCGCATGGCCGACTACGCCGGGCATGATGATCTTCCCGGCCGGCAGCTTGACGCTGTTCCAGATCGTCCACTCGTGCTCATGACGCACATTGGCGGCCTCAAAACTGTAGGTCTGCGCGCGCACCTCGAGGACGAGATCGATGATCTCCTTCAGCGGCAAATCGTGGGTGTGAGCGCCGTGCCAGCTGCCCCAGCAAAAGTGGTGACGCACGCGATCCTCGGGGATTCCGGCAAGCGCATGGTTGAGTGCATCAATGCGTATCTTCAGATACCGGCGATATTCGGCAATTGTCGGCGCCGGCTTGATCATGTCCCACGACGTCACCACGCCGGGATCGTCGATCTGCAGGATAAATCCGGCCTCGACGACTGCCCGATATTCTTCGCTCACAGCGTCCGCCAGCGCAAAGACGAACTCCTCGTCGGTCGCATAATGCTCGTTGAAGATGAAATGATCGAGCCAGCCCGGAGCGTAAACGCAGATGAAGGCTTCCCGATCGCCGCCGGCAGCCGCGAGCGCTTGCTTGAATACATTGATCTCTCGCCGGATGGCATCGGTCGCTCTTCCCTTGATCGGGCCGGTGACGACCATTTTTGTCGGCGAAGAAAACCGCGGTTCTTCGCCGGGGACACAGAAGATCGTGCCGACACGATCCATGTCGGCATAGAGCTTCGGGAACGCGTCGCGTTCGCCGGTCGATTCCCGCCCCGATCCCCGCTCGCCCGGCAGCAGTGCGCGCGTCGTTATCCCGCTCAGCTGCTGTGCATAGTACTGGAAGTTCCGGCCGTTCCAGAATTCGCCATCGCCGACGCAATCGATTCCCAATCGAACCTGCTTTCGGATGATCTCCGCGACCCGTCCGGTCAATTCCGCGGGATCTCCACTTGCTGCCGACAAAGGCGGCAACCTGCCGGCATGCGTTGTTCTGATCGAGGCTTCGCTTCGTTGCATGGCGTTTCCGCTCCTTGTGCCGCCGGTTCCGTCGCATAGCTAAGCGCGGCGGGAAGATGCGTACCCTTTTCCTCGCGCTCGGCAGGCGGTAAAAGCCGCTCCGACCAATATATCTGGATTGAAGCTTCCGGCTGAAGGCCAAGAGTACCATGACCAACCCGCGCACCCTGTACGATAAAATCTGGGACGACCACCTCGTCGACGAAGGAGCCGACGGGACCAGTCTGATCTACATCGACCGCCACCTCGTGCATGAGGTGACGAGCCCGCAGGCGTTCGAGGGACTGCGGCTCTCCGGGCGCAAGGTGCGCGCGCCGGACAAGACGCTGTGCGTCGTCGACCACAACGTGCCGACCACCGACCGGCGGCAGAAAAATCCCGACCCCGAGAGCGAGGCGCAGATCGCCTACCTCGCCGAGAACGCCAAGTTCTTTGGTCTCGAATATTTCGACGAGTTCGATAAGCGCCAGGGCATCGTTCACATCATCGGTCCCGAGCAGGGCTTCACCCTACCAGGCGTGACGCTGGTCTGCGGCGACAGCCACACCGGCACGCACGGCGCCTTCGGCACGCTCTCGATCGGCATCGGCACGTCCGAGGTCGAGCACGTGCTGGCGACGCAGACGCTGATCCAGAAGAAATCGAAGAACATGCGCGCGGTCGTCGACGGCAAGCTGCCGGAAGGCGTCACCGCAAAGGACATCATCCTCGCCATCATCGGCGAAATCGGCACCGCCGGCGGCACCGGCTACGCACTCGAATATGCGGGCGAGGCCATTCGCGCACTGTCGATGGAAGGCCGCATGACGGTCTGCAACATGTCGGTCGAGGGCGGCGCCAAATCCGGGTTCATCGCCCCCGACGACAAGGCCTATGAATATCTGAAGGATTGTCCGCGGACCCCGAAGGGCAAGGCCTGGGACGAGGCGATGCGCTATTGGGAGACGCTCCGCTCCGACGACGGCGCGCATTTCGATCGCGAGATCAGGCTCGACGCCGCGATGCTGCCGCCGCTGGTGACGTGGGGGACAAGCCCCGAGCAGGTCGTCTCCATAACCGGCCGCGTGCCGCGGCTGGAAGACATCGTCGACGCCAACAAGCGCGAGGCCGCGGAACGCTCACTGGCCTACATGGGACTACAGGGCGGCGAGAAGATCGCCGAGATCGCCGTTGACCGCGTCTTCATCGGTTCCTGCACCAACGGCCGGATCGAGGATTTGCGTGCCGCCGCCCGCGTCGTCGACGGCAAGAAAGTCAGCGCCAATGTCGGCGCCATGATCGTTCCCGGCTCCGGCCTGGTGAAAGAGCAAGCCGAGGCCGAAGGGCTGGACAAGATTTTCCTCAAGGCCGGCTTCGAATGGCGTGAGCCGGGCTGCTCCATGTGTCTGGCAATGAACCCGGACAAGCTGGCGCCGGGCCAGCGCTGTGCCTCGACCTCGAACCGTAACTTCGAGGGCCGGCAGGGCTACAAGGGCCGCACCCATCTGGTCTCGCCTGCGATGGCCGCTGCCGCCGCCATCGCCGGACATTTTGTTGACGTGCGGGAGTGGCACTAACTTCGGGCCGCTCGCGCTTAAGCTACATCCGCCGCTCGAAGAAATGGCGATAGGCAAGCGAGAGCACGCCGACGCTGATCATGCCGGCCGGGATCCAGAGCAAGCCGATCGTCACGGACACCAGCATGACGACGACGCGGTTGCGCCCGGGCTGGACCAGCCAGTACGACATCGCTCCGCCGACCGCCATCCACGGCAGGATGCAGAACAGGTAGGCCCAAACCATCCGCCAGGTGTTGCGCTTGCTGACACGCCATGCAGTGCCGATCGTGACGTCGGTGCGGCCCAGCGCTATCCCCGGCAGCGCCAGCGACAGCCTCGGCACAACAAAAATTCCGATGATAGTTACGATACTAGCGAGAGCGTGGACGATGATCATCGAACTGGTCTCGCTCGCTGGGCCGGTTTGCGGGAGAAGGAAATTCATGCTGCTTGGCGCGGTGATGATCATTCCGATCACGAACGCGAGGATCGCATAGCTGCCGACCGTCCCATCGAGACGCAGGTAGGTGCCTTCGGGATGTTCATCTCGTAGCAGCAGCCGGTGCCACGCCACCGCGGCTGACGCGAGCGGCGGCAACATGACCAACTTACCGGCCAAAACCTGCAGCCCTGTGAGCATAGGGTTGGGGTCGACGAACGGCCGGCCGGAGTTGAATACATTGACGAGTTCAGCAAGGTGGGCCGATTGCATCCAATTCCAGACCAGCAGAACCGGCGCCATCAGCACCATCCACGGGCCGCAGATGCGGACGAGATCGGAAAAATTTCGGATCCACAACGCATAAGCTTGGCCAACGGTACGAAACAGCGGAAGCTTCGCAGGCCGCTCAAATGTCACGGCGGTCATGGTTATTCTCCCCTCACGCGCCTCATTTCCGTTGGTCGCTGCGACGCCCTGAAAGGTTCACGGTCTTTGCGAATGCCGGCGAATTCCGGCAGACGGTGGCAGGAGAGACGACTTGGCAGGCCGGCGCGGTCAGCCGCGCACCCACCAGCAATGCTTTTCCGGAAACAGCACCCGCCCGCTGGGCCGATATTGCACGACGTACCAACTGGTGCAGCGCCGGTAGAGCAAGCGCCGCGGATTGACCTCGATGCGCGGCGGCCCGCCAGACGGCGTGGCCGACGGACCCGCTCCGGTTGGCGTCGGCTTTTGCGCCAACACAGGCGACGCCGCGGACAACAACAGCGCAAGACCGGCGATGGCGTTGAGCGATCTTGCAGGCATACTCGTCCGGCTCCGTTCCCGCCTCCGTCCGCTTTGAGCGTCCCGCATAGCGCGCCGTCCGTCAATCATGGCTGGAGCGTTCTCAGAGGGCGTAAAACGGCTTACAACACCGGCATGCCCGATCCGTCATCCGATCCGCTGGCCTTTCGGCAGTTGAAGGCGCCTTCGCTCGCCGAGATCGAAGTTCTCGCCGGCGAGATCTTTCGGCATTTGCCGCGCCGGTTCCGCGAACTGTGCGTCGATCTGGTCATCCAGGTCGACGATTTCCCGACCGATGAAGTGCTCGACCAGATGGGCACCGAGAGCGAGTTCGATCTGCTCGGCCTGTTCCAGGGCGTCGGCCTGCCGTTTCGCAGCGAAAGCGCGCCGCTGCAGATGCCGAATATGATCTGGCTCTATCGCCGGCCGATACTCGATTACTGGGCCGAACATGACGAGACGCTGGGCGCGATCGTCAGGCACGTTCTGGTGCACGAGATCGGTCATCATTTCGGCCTTTCGGACGCCGACATGGCCGCCATTGAAGACACGGCGGAAGAAACAAAGGGAGCTGTCTCATGAAAGTCGACGGTACGTGTCATTGCGGCTTCATCGCAATCGAAGCCGAGGTTGATCCCGGGAAAGTCACGATCTGCAACTGCACCGATTGCCAGTCGGGTACCGGCTCCGCGTTTCGCATCTCTGTCCCAACGCCGGGCAATGCCTTCAAGATGACGGGGCAGCCGACGCTCTATGAAAAAACCGCGGAAAGCGGCAACCGACGGGTGCAGGCGTTCTGCCCAAAATGCGGCTCGCCGATCTACTCGACGACGCCCGGCGAAGGCCCGAAGGATTCGTACATGCTGCGGGTCGGCATTTTGCGCCAACGCGATCAACTGCCTCCCAAGCAACAAATCTGGGCGCGTTCGGCGCAGTCTTGGGTCAACGGACTTGACGCCCTGCCCAAGAGCGAAACCCAGCAGGGCACGGCCCACTTGCGCTGACCAATGCGCCGCGACCGTGCTAGACAGAACGCGAGCCGTTGAGCTCAAAAGTGGAGCAATGCCATGATCGTGACGGTGTTTCGCTCCCGCCTGAGGCCGGGAGTCCAAGACGAATACGTTGCCTTGGTCGATCGCATGGCAGCGATCGCAGCAACCATGCCGGGCTATATTTCACACAAAGGCTTTTTTGCCGACGATGGCGAGCGGGTCACGATCGTCGAGTTCGAGCACGCGGAAGGTATGCGCGCCTGGCGTACCAACCCTGAGCATCTCGCAGCGCAAAGATTGGCGCGGCAGAAGTATTACACCGAGTATCACATCCAGGTGTGCACGCTCGACCGCGAGGCGAAGTTCAAAGCGGAGGAAACCGCAAAATCTGCCATAGCGGCACAGGGTTGACCCGCGGCCGGAGCCACGCCATTTAGCGGCAACGGAAGCGCTTCGCAGGATCGAAAAAATGGAAAAATTCACCGTGCTTGAAGGCGTCGCGGCGCCGCTGAAGATGATCAACGTCGACACCGACATGATCATCCCCAAGCAATATCTGAAGACCATCAAACGCACCGGGCTCGGCGTCGGCCTGTTCTCGGAAAAGCGCTACCGCGACGACGGCACCGAAAACCCGGATTTCGTGCTCAACAAGCCGGCCTATCGCAAGGCGAAAATACTGGTCGCCGGCGACAATTTCGGCTGCGGCTCTTCGCGCGAGCACGCGCCGTGGGCGCTCAAGGATTTCGGCATCACCTGCGTGATTTCGACGTCGTTCGGCGACATCTTCTACAACAATTGTTTCAAGAACGGCCTGTTGCCGGTGCAGGTTTCGCCGGAAGACCTGGAGAAACTGTTCGATGACGCAGAGCGCGGCGCCAACGCGACGCTGACGGTCGACCTCGCCAAACAGGAAATCCGCGGTCCCGACGGCGGCGTCGTGAAATTCGAGATCGACCCGCATCGCAAGGATTGCCTGCTCAACGGCCTCGACGACATCGGGCTTACCATGGTCAAGAACGACAAGATCGGCAGTTTCGAGCAGAAATCCAGGGCCGCGCGGCCTTGGCTGTAACGAAACCGCAAACAATTCAACGGCTCGTCATTGCCGGACTCGATCCGGCAATCCATCTTGCTTTCCGCACCAGTTAAGATGGATCACCGGGTCAAGCCCGGTGCTGACGCCGAGACAGCGCAATGACCTCCGCCATTTCCATTTCGCATCTCAACAAAACCTATGCTTCCGGCTTCCAGGCACTCAAGGATATCAGCCTTGAGATCCGCCACGGCGAGATTTTCGCGCTGCTGGGGCCGAATGGCGCCGGCAAGACCACGCTGATCGGCATCATCTGCGGCATCGTCAATGCGTCGAACGGCAGCATCATAGTCGACGGGCATGACATCATCGCCGATTACCGTATCACCCGCTCGCTGATCGGCCTGGTGCCGCAGGAGCTTTCGACCGATATGTTTTCGACGGTGTGGTCGACGGTGTCGTTCAGCCGCGGCCTGTTCGGCAAGGCGCCGTATCCCGCTTACATCCAAAAAGTGCTGAAAGACCTGTCGCTGTGGGACAAAAAGGACAACAAAATCGCGACGCTTTCCGGCGGCATGAAGCGCCGCCTGATGATCGCCAAGGCGTTGTCGCACGAGCCGCGCATCCTGTTCCTCGATGAACCGACCGCCGGCGTCGACGTCGAATTGCGCAAGGACATGTGGGACATGGTGCGAACGTTGCGGGCGTCCGGCGTCACCATCATTCTGACCACCCACTACATCGAAGAAGCGGAGCAAATGGCCGACCGCGTCGGCGTGATCAATAAAGGCGAGATCATCCTGGTTGAGGACAAGGCCGAGCTGATGCGCAAGCTCGGCCAGAAAACGCTGATGCTGGAGCTGCGGGAGCCGATCGCGGCAGTTCCGTCGGCGCTCGCCAAACATCACCTGACGCTTGCCGGTGACGGCAGCCGGCTCGTCTACACCTATGACACGCAGCGGCAGCATACCGGCGTCACCGACCTGTTGGATGATCTGCGCAGCGCCGGACTGCACTTTAAGGACCTGGTCACGACGGAACGCTCGCTGGAAGAGATCTTCGTCGGCCTGGTGAGGCAGCAGCAATGAACCTACACGCTGTCGGCGCGATCTACCGGTTCGAGATGGCGCGCACCCGGCGCACCTGGCTGCAAAGCATCGTCTCGCCGGTGATCTCGACCTCGCTCTATTTCGTGGTGTTCGGCGCCGCCTTCGGCTCGCGCATCACCGCGATCGAGGGCGTCAGCTATGGCGCCTTCATCGTGCCCGGCCTGATGATGCTGATGCTGCTCACGCAGAGCGTCAGCAATGCCGCCATCGGCATTTATTTTCCCCGCTTCTCCGGAACGATCTATGAGATCCTATCCGCGCCGGCCTCGGCGTTTGAGATCGTGCTCGGCTATGTCGGTGCCGCCGCCAGCAAATCGATCATGCTCGGCATCATCATTCTGGCGACGTCGGCGTTGTTTGTGCCAATGCACATCGTGCACCCGCTGTGGATGCTCACATTCCTGGTTCTGACCGCGCTGAGCTTTAGCCTGCTCGGCTTTATCCTCGGCATCTGGGCCGACAGCATCGACAAGCTGCAAATCGTGCCGCTGCTCATCATCACGCCGCTGACGTTTCTTGGCGGCACTTTCTACCCGACCAGCGTACTGCCGCCGTTCTGGCACACGGTGACGCTGTTCAACCCGATTGTTTATCTGATCTCAGGATTCCGCTGGAGCTTCTTCGATCTCTCCGACGTTAACGTCGCCATCAGCGTGGGCGCGATTCTGGTGTTTCTCGCCGTCTGCCTGACCATCGTGTGGTGGATCTTCAAGACCGGATACCGGCTGAAGACTTAACCGGTCCGGACGAAGTGCGGAATATCAATCGCCCGCAACAAAACCAAAACACGCAGGGAGCAGCAACGATGAGCAAGATCAGGGCTGGAGCAGACGAAATGACAGCGGCGGCTTCCGCCCAGCCGGCTCCCGCAGATCGCGGGCAAGTATCCCTTTGGAGCGGACGCATCGTCAGTGGTCTTGCCATCGCGTTCTTCATCATGGATGGCGTGATGAAGCTTATCCAACCCCAGTTCGTTATCGATGCGACAGCCGGAATTGGTTGGCCAACCGATACCGTGACGCTCGCTACTCTTGGGATCGTCCTGCTGGCATCGACAATCCTCCACGCAATCCCCCGCACCGCCGTGCTTGGCGCCATTCTCTTGACGGGTTATCTCGGTGGGGCCGTAGCTTCACACGCCCGGATCGGCAGTCCGGTGTTCACTCACGATCTGTTCGGGGTTTATCTGGGGCTGTTTGTTTGGGGCGGTTTGTGGTTGCGCGACGTGCGCATCCGCATGCTCATTCCCCTGCGTCGGTAGCACAAGCGGCAACGAGAAACGCTGCACGGTGCTTTTGAAACTCAACATAAACTCGCAGCTATTTTTCAAGCAACGTATTCGGCAGCTTGAACCGCTGGGGCTCGTTCGGACGGGGATGAAAGACCTTTAAGGTGCCCGAACCGACGCACCTGGCCGCCGCGGCATAATGCACGCCGAATCGGGACCCCTCATACAACGACCGCGCATGCGCCATCGCGTGCCGGCGCCCGGCTTGATTGACATGAAGGCGAACCATCTGTTGGCAGATCGGACATTCGGCGACCAAGGGATGAAGCCGCCTCCCGCCGAGAAGCTTTATGAACTCCAGACCCCATACGACCAAGTGCCGCATAGCCGCCGCCTCGCCTATCAACAGCTAGACCATGCCTTTGGCACTTTATTGAGGCGGCAGCGCCACCATCAACAGCAGATTCGCACCTGACCAACTGGAGACGGGGAGTTCACGCGAGTTTGAACGAAACGGGCCTATGCAGGCTGGCTTTGCGCAATGGCATCAGCGATCGCCACCGTCCGCCGCGCCATCTCGGCGTGCAGGATCTCGACCATGCGACCATCGACCTGAATGACGCCCTTGCCGTTGTTCTCCGGCAGTTGGAACGCGGCGATGATCTTGCGCGACCACGACACTTCGTCCGCGCTCGGCGAGAACGCCTCGTTGCAGGGTGGGATCTGCTGTGGGTGAATGAGCGTCTTGCCATCGAAGCCGAGATCGCGCGCCTGCCGGCATTCGGCGGCGAAGCCTTCGGCATTGCCGAGCTCATTGTAGACGCCGTCGAGAATTTCGATGCCGTAGGCGCGCGCCGCGGCGACGCAATTCATTAGCCACGGCAGCATCGGCACCCGGCCCGGCACCAGGCGGGCGCGGGTTTCTTTGGCCAGATCGTTGGTGCCCATGACAAAGCCCGAGAGGCGCGTTTCGGGATCGAGCGCCGCTGCCGCGATTTCACGCGCGTTGAGCATCGCCAGCGGCGTTTCCATCATCGCCCAGACGCGGATGTGTTTCTCCTTGCTGACCCCGACGAGGTGCTTGCCGACCTCGCGAAGCTGTTGCGGTGTCGAGATCTTCGGCACCAGGATCGCGTCGGGGCCGGCGGTAGCAACGGCAAGATCGTCCAGCCACCACCCGGTATCGAGCCCGTTAATGCGGACCAGAACCTCACGGTTACCGAAGCCGCCTTTCTGCAGCGCCGCAACGATCAGCTCGCGCGCTTTCGCCTTTGCATCGGGCGCCACCGCATCCTCGAGATCGAAGATCACGGCGTCGGCCGGAAGCTCACGCGCCTTCTCCATGGCGCGGGCGTTCGATCCGGGCATATAGAGCACGCTGCGCCGCGGGCGGACATTCATGGCTCATTCCTCTCTCGATCAGGCCACAAACTAGCGGCCCTGCAGGCTGCGTGCCAATGCCTCACCGGCGCTGGTTGCCAAATGCAAACACGACATGATTGAGTGCGCCGCATGCCGTTTCCCCAGCATTTGATCGACGGATATCGCTCCTTTCTCGATGGCCGGTTGCCGCGCGAGCAGGACCGCTATCGCGAGCTTGCCGAGATCGGGCAATCGCCGGACGTCATGGTAATCGGGTGCTCCAACTCCCGCGTCTCGCCGGAAGTCATCTTCGATGCACGCCCGGGCGAGCTGTTCGTCGTCCGCAACGTGGCGAATATCGTGCCGCCTTTCGCGCCCGACGGG
Source organism: uncultured Alphaproteobacteria bacterium (assembly GCA_963791955.1). GTDB lineage: Bacteria > Pseudomonadota > Alphaproteobacteria > Rhizobiales > Xanthobacteraceae > BOG-931. Next base: position 1,392,794 of record CAWBUO010000002.1, on the reverse strand, counting down.
CAGGCCCACGGCGTCTCGGCCGCGCTCGAATTCGGCGTCGCCGCGCTGAAGGTGAAGCACATCGTCGTGCTCGGCCACGCCCATTGCGGCGGTGTGAAAGCCTTTGCCGAAAAAGCCGAGCCGCTGTCGCCAGGCGATTTTATCGGCCGCTGGATGCGGCTCATGGCGCCGGCAGCGGAAAAAGTCGGCGCGCCGGACGGCCTTCCGTGGCCGGATTACCTGGCGCGGCTGGAACAAGCGAATGTCACCAACAGCCTGGAAAATCTCATGACCTTTCCGAGGCTGCGCGAATTGATCGAGCGCGGCCAGGTCGCAACCCACGGCGCCTATTTCGGCGTCGCCACCGGGCAATTGTCGGTGCGCGATGATGCGACCGGCAAGTTCGTGGCGGTGACAGCGGAGAATAGCGGGCAGCTTTTTGCGCCGCCTCCCGGCAATGCTGCATCAAAAGCGTGAGCGCAAGGCAAAACAGACCTGTTGTGTCCTTAATGCGCCCTCTCCCCATTGCGGGAGAGGGCTACTCGGCGGTGCAACAACAACAATGGGTGAGGGCTCGGGCCGGCCGGAACCCCTCACCCGACTGTGCATGTTGCGAGTCTTGAGCAGCCCTCTCCCGCAAGGGGCGAGGGCACACATAGGACCGTTCGCGACCGCTAACCGCGTTAGTGCTAAGCCGCCTTCTGCTTGGCGGTGATCAACTTGCGATTGATCAGGCACTCGGCGATCTGAATGGCGTTGAGCGCCGCGCCTTTGCGCAGATTGTCGGAGACGATCCACATCGCGAGCCCGTTCTCGACGGTGGCATCCTCACGGATGCGGCTGATATAGGTCGCGTCCTCGCCGGCGCACTCATAGGGGGTCACGTAACCGCCCGGCTCGTGCTTGTCGATGACAATGCAACCCGGTGCATTGCGCAGGACATCGCGGGCCTCGTCGACCGTGATCGGGTTCTCGAACTCGATGTTGACCGCTTCAGAATGCCCGATGAACACCGGCACACGGACGCAGGTGGCGACGAGCTTGATCTTGAGGTCGAGGATCTTCTTGGTCTCGACCACCATCTTCCACTCTTCCCGGGTATAGCCATCCTCCATGAAGGTGTCGATCTGCGGGATGACGTTGAAGGCGATGCGCTTGGGAAACTTCTTCGGCTCGATCTCGTCGATCTGAAAGACCGCCTTGGTCTGCGAAAACAGCTCGTCCATCGCCTCCTTGCCGGCACCTGAAACCGACTGATAGGTGGCGACCACGACGCGCGTGATCCTGGCGCGGTCGTGCAGCGGCTTGAGCGCGACGACAAGCTGCGCGGTCGAACAATTGGGATTGGCGATGATGCCGCGCTTGCGGAAGCCTGCGACCGCATCGGCATTGACCTCGGGGACGACCAGCGGCACGTCGGAATCATAGCGCCAGCACGATGAATTATCGATCACCACGGCGCCGGCGGCCGCAATCTTCGGCGACCATTCCTTGGACACGGCCGAGCCCGCCGACATCAGGCAGATGTCGGTGCCCGAGAAGTCAAAGTGCTCGAGTGCTTTGACCTTCAGCGTGCGGTCCCCATAGGACACTTCGACGCCCAGGCTGCGGCGCGAGGCAAGCGCAATGACCTCATCGGCCGGGAACGACCGCTCGGCGAGAATATCGAGCATTTGGCGGCCTACATTGCCGGTCGCCCCGACGACTGCGACGGTGAAACCCATCGTCAAACTCCATCCAGATTTGGCTCGCGCCCGCTGACGGTGCGCCGAGTTGGGGCGCTTGTAGGCGAGAAATACCGCCAGCACAATGCGTTGGGGATATTGACCATCGGGTAGTGGCGGATGTGCCTGAGGTTTTACCAATTGCCTTACGGACGGGTGAATCGGCGGAATTAGTCCGGCGGACTTAAAGACAATGCGCTCGGTTTTCGATGGGCTATCGCCGCCGCGACAAAACGGCTACGTTGCGTACGGGCGAAGTGCGAGGAGTCATGCGCAAATTTGCATTTGTGGTCGGTGTAGCCGCTTTAGCGATGGTTTCGGCCGTTCCGATGGCCGCCTTCGCGCAAACGCTGACCCACGCCCAGACCCACAAGAAAAAGCCGCCGCCCGTGCTTCGCTCTGCGAGCGGCACAATCATTCAGCCGACGCGAACCATCATTCACAACCCGGACGGGACGACGACAGTCATTGTTGTGCCCCGGCGCTCCTATCTCGACATCGGTACCGAAGTTCCGGTGGGCTATCCCCGCACGAATGACTACGCCTTTCCACCGGGCGGCGACCCGGGACGGCCTTATTGGTATTTCGGACCCGATACCGCCGGGGTTGGCGGCACGCCCCTTGCTCAGCCGTGGCTGATACCCGGATTTAGCCCCGGCTACCCAACGCCGTACTGAGACTTAAGCGGCGGCAATCCCGTAATCTCCAAAACGCTCCTGCGGCGTCGCTATCGCTTGCTGGTGAGCTGTTCCAGCTCCCCAATAATTGCCTCGCCCATTTCGGAAGTACTGACGACCTTTGTTCCTTCCGACTTGATGTCGGCGGTGCGTAAGCCGCTGGCCAACGCCGCGGCGATTGCTGCATCGATGAGATCGGCTTCCTTCCCCAGGTTGAACGAGTAGCGTAGCGCCATACCGAACGAGGCGAGCATGGCAATCGGATTGGCGATTCCCTTGCCGGCGATATCGGGCGCGGAGCCGTGCACCGGCTCATAGAGCGCCTTGCGCCGCTTGGTCCTAGCATCGACCTCGCCCAGCGAAGCGGACGGCAGCATGCCGAGCGAGCCGGTCAGCATGGCCGCGATATCCGACAGCATATCGCCGAACAGATTGTCGGTAACGATGACGTCGAACTGCTTCGGCCAGCGCACCAGCTGCATGCCGCCGGCATCCGCCAGCATGTGCTCGAGTTCAACGTCCTTGTACTCTCGCGCATGCACATCAGTAACGACCTCACGCCACAGCACGCCGGTCTTCATGACGTTGCGCTTTTCCATCGAGGTGACTTTGTTGCGCCGCTTGCGGGCAAGCTCGAAGCCGACCCGCGCGATGCGCTCGATCTCGTAGGTGTCATAGACTTGCGTATCGATCGCGCGCTTCTGGCCGTTGCCGAGATCGGTGATGGTCTTGGGCTCGCCGAAATAAACGCCGCCGGTGAGCTCGCGCAGGATGATGATGTCGAGGCCTTCCACGACGTCGCGCTTGAGGCTCGAAGCGTCGGCAAGCGCCGGATAGGAGATCGCGGGCCTGATGTTGGCAAAGAGGCCAAGGTCCTTGCGCAGCCGCAGGAGGCCGGCCTCCGGGCGCACGTCGTAGCCGACATTGTCCCACTTCGGCCCGCCGACCGCGCCGAAAATGACGGCGTCGGCGGCGTGCGCCTTCGCCATAGTCTCCTCGGTGATGGCAACCTTATGGGCATCGTAGGCGCTGCCGCCGACCAGCCCTTCCTCGGTCTCGAACGTGGCAATTCCCGCCCCGGCAAGGAAACCAAGGAGCCGTTTTACTTCGGCCATCACCTCGGGACCGATGCCATCTCCGGCGAGCAGAAGAAGCTTGTAACTGGCCATAAATCACGTCTCCGAAATGACAGCGGCAGGATTGCTAAAGCCCGCTGAGCGGCTTTGCAAGTTCTTGGCAAGCTTTAAGACCGTCCGCTCAGTAAGGTGATACAATGCACCATCACGGAGAAGTCCGATCATGCGAATCTTTTGCCTGTTGGTCGCACTGGTGCTCGCCACCATGTTGGGCGACCGCGCCCGCGCCGACGACACCCCCTCACCGGAAGCGCTGCAAGCGGCCAACCAACTGTTCACGATCGTATCCGGCGACATGCTCAAACAGCTCACCGGCCAGATCACCGGTGCGTTCTGGCCCGCCGTCGAAAAAAGTGCCCGCGCAGAGAAGATCGACGATGCCACCATCGGCGAATTGCGCAAGGAGTTCGATCGGGTCGAGCTTGCCTTCGTCACCGACGCCTTAAAGCAGGCACCCGCGATTTACGCCCGACATTTCAGCGTTGCCGAGCTCAACGAATTGTCAGCGTTCTATCAAACGCCGATTGGCGCCAAAGCGCTGCGCGAGATGCCGCGGGTGATGGGGGAGTTTACCGCTACCCTTGTGCCACGCCTGCAGGAGGTGCAGCAGCAAGCGTCGGAGGCATTCGACAAGATCCTGCGCGAGCACGGCTACAAGAAGTGACGTGCGGCAGTTGCGCGACGCCAGCACCGAGCAAACAAATCATCAGAGCCCGCTGAACCAGTTATAGCCCTGGTTCTCCCAGTAGCCGCCGGCGTCGTTGTTCTGCACCCACATCGCGGTGACGTATTTCGGGTTCTTGAAGCCGAGCTTGGTCGGGATGCGAATCTTCATCGGGAAGCCGTAGGCGCGCGGCAGGACCTTGTGGTCGAACTTCAGCGTCAGTTGCGTCTGCGGATGCAGCGCGGTCGGCATGTCGATGGTGTTCGAATAGCCTTCCGCGCATTGGAACCACACGTACTTGGCCTTGGTATCAGCGCCGACCAGCTTGAGGAAATCGGAAAACCTCACGCCCTGCCACGAACCGATCGCACTCCAGCCCTCGACGCAAACGTGGCGGGTGATCTGTGACACCTCCGGCAGCTTGTTGAGCTCCGGCAACGTCCACGGCTTCTTATTGTCGACGAGGCCGCCGATTTCGAGCTGCCATTGCTCGGCGTCGATATCGGGAGCCTCGTCCTCGCTGTAATGGGCGTTGAAAGGAAACGGCCGGGTAATGGCGCTCTCCGGATATTCCGGCGCCAGCGTATTCGGGTCGAACAGCAGGGCCTGAACGCGATCGTTAAACTTCGAAATGACGCGGAGCACATTCTCCGAGATTTGGCCATCGACGATGTCGCAGCCCGACAGCACTGCGAGCGCGCCGAGGCTCGCGGCGCCGCGCAGAAACAGCCGCCGCGACGGCTCCGGCAACAGCTTCGCCGCGTCCTTGATAAGGAGCTTCGGATCGACGCCGGGGGGTTGGTTGCGAGACCGTGACACTTTCATCTCCTTGTCTTTCAGCGGCCAACGATCATTGCGCGCAGACTCTTCGGCACCAGGACGGCGAGCGTCACATGCACGACCAGGAACGCCACGATTGCGGTCATGGCGGCAAAGTGCACGTAACGTGCGGTGTCGTAGCCGCCGAAGAAACTCGTGAAATAGTGAAACTGAACCGGCTTCCAGATCGAGAGACCTGACAGCACGATGACGACGCCCGTGAGCAGAATGCCAAGGTAGAGGAGCTTCTGCACGGCGTTATAAACCGAGAGGTCATCATGCGCGAGGCGGCCGCGTAGCGCTGCTAACAGATCGTGCAGGACCTCGCGCGGATAGATCGGGAACAACTTGCGGCGGAAGCGGCCGGTCAAAATCCCAAGCGCGACATAGACAACGCCGTTGATCACCAGGAGCCACATCGCTGCGAAGTGCCACAACAGTGCGCCGGCAAGCCAATTGCCAAGAGCGAATTGCCTGGGAAAGACAAAGCCGAACAGCGGCGAGGCGTCGTAAATCTGCCAGCCCGAACCGATCATCAAAAGTATCGCGAGGGCATTGATCCAGTGCGTCACTCGCACCCAAGCCGGGTGGATGATCGGTCCTGCAGCACTATGCGGCGTGACCGGTTGACGCATTGTCGCTTCGATCGTCATGGCATTCGTCCGATGTTGTTGAATTATAACAAGCCAGCCGGGACGAGACCGCTCACATTCTTGTCACACCAAGATCAAAGTCGCCACACAGCGGCGTGAATTCGTGCGCGAGGAAAAGCCCTCTCCCCGAACGTGGGGAGAGGGTCGTACATGCGCGAGCAAACGTCAGGGAAGCAGCACGGTGTCGATGACGTGGATCACGCCGTTCGACTGCAGCACGTCGGCGATCGTGACCATGGCGACATCGCCCTTGGCGTCGGTGATGGTGAGTTTGCCCGGGCCGGACTGTTTGACCCAGATGTCCTCGCCGGCGACAGTCTTGAGTTTCGCAACACCTTCCCCGTCTTTCACAGCTTTCATCAGCTTCACGGCGGTCATGCGGCCCGGCACGACGTGATAGGTCAGTACCTTGGTCAGCGTGCCCTTGTTTTCAGGTTTGAGCAAAGTATCGACCGTTCCGGCCGGCAGCTTGGCGAAGGCGGCGTTGGTCGGCGCGAACACCGTGAACGGGCCGGGGCCGGAGAGCGTGTCGACCAGGCCGGCGGCCTTCACCGCCGCAACCAGCGTGGTGTGATCCTTCGAATTCACCGCATTCTGGATGATGTTCTTCGACGGGTACATCGGCGCGCCGCCGACATTGACTGTCTTCTCCGACATCGCCTCCGCGGCGAACGGAGCGGTCACACTGGCGGTGAGCGCGAGAGCCGCCGCGGCGGCGAGCAAAGCAAAACGCTTGGACATGAGGAGCTCCATCATTGGTATTTGCGAGGTTGCGATCGAGATTGCCGGTGCGATACCGGCAAGACGCGCAGCATTTGCGTCTCACACCGAGATACGGCGGCGCTTCAGAGCGGTTTCAGCCACGCCGTCACGGCTGCGTGAACGCGCGCCCAGTCCCGAAAACCTGCCTGTTTGGGAAACTCCCCGCCTTGCGCCAGACCGCCGTTCGGGTATGAAGCGCGAACGCCATGCCGGGTGGTGATGCAAAGGGTTTATTGATGCCTAAAACGAGTCCCGGCAATTTCTTTGAAGATTTCCGTATCGGCCAGGTGATCCGGCACGCCACGCCGCGGACCGTCACCACCGGCGACGTTGCCCTCTATAACGGGCTATTCGGGCCGCGCTTCGCGGTGCAGTCGTCCGACGTGTTCGCCAAGGCGATCGGCTATCCGCGCGCGCCGGTGGACGATCTGCTGGTGTTTCACATCGTCTTCGGCAAAACCGTGCCCGACGTCTCGCTTAATGCCGTCGCCAATCTCGGCTATGCCGGCTGCTATTTTCGCGCGCCGGTTTTCCCCGGCGACACGCTCAGTGCGCTCTCCGAGGTCATCGGCTTGAAGGAAAATTCAAGCCGCAAGACCGGCATCGTTTACGTGCGCACGACCGGCTCCAATCAGGACGGCGTGTCGGTACTCGAATATGTCCGCTGGGTCATGGTGCGCAAACGCGACGAAGCCGCACCCGCGCCCGGCGATCACGTGCCGCGCCTGCCAACGGTGCTCGATCCTAAGGTTTTGAGCGAAGCCTGTCCGCCGATCGACGTATCGGCCTACGACATGGCGCTGTCCGGCAGCCCTGACCTGTACAGCGATTATGAGGTCGGCGAGCGCATCGATCATGTCGATGGCGTCACCGTGGAAGAGGCGGAGCACATGATTGCCACCCGCCTTTACCAAAATACCGCGCGCATCCATTTCAACCAGTACATCGAAGGCAAAGGCCGCTTCGGCCGCCGGCTGATCTATGGCGGCCATGTGATCTCGATCGCCCGCGCGCTGTCCTTCAATGGCTTTGCCAACGCTTTTCATCTCGCCGCCATCAACGGCGGGCGCCACGTGGCGCCGCTCTTTGCCGGCGGCACGGTATTCGCCTGGTCGGAGGTGCTCGCAAAGTCGGAGCTGCCGGGGCGGGATGACGTTGGTGCGCTGCGGCTACGCACCGTCGCCACACGCGATCACCCTTGCGAAGATTTTCCGCTCAAATCCGGCGACGATTATGATCCCGCAGTTTTGCTTGATCTGGATTATTGGGTGCTGATACCGCGGTGACGGAGCAGAGCGCCATCGTGTCTCTTTAGAAGCGTGAACGCGGCCTCAAGGACGAGCGCTTTTGACCTCTTCGCTCGTCACCGCATCCTGATAGTTATTGCCGAAGTGCGTACGCACATAATTCACGACGGCGGCGACTTGATCGTCACTCATCATCATGCCGATCGGGGGCATTCCCCGTTGACCTTTGACGACGACAAGAACCGGATAGCCGCGCGCTGCGAGATTTTGGTCGCCGGCGAGCGCCGGATAGGTGCCTCCACCGCTCGCGCCTTTGCCGTCCGGCATGTGGCACGCCTGGCAGATGTTGGCGTATAGCGCCTCACCGGTCTTTTCAGAGAATCTGAAGCCGGTGCTGAGCGTGGCTTCGGATGCGCCTCGTGCGGGACCGTCATCGGCCTTCTGAGCGATCGCCACCGCCGAAGCAAATGACAGCAGCGCAACACCGGCCGTGACGGCAAACCCTTTACGCAAGCGCGGTATGGGCGCGGGTCGCATCGGCTCGAGGTAATGCCTCACGTTTTGACCACGCGATCGTGCAGCCGCGTGATGGCGTCGAGCGAGGAAAGGATCGCGCCTTCCTGCCATGCCGGAAGGTACGACGCATGCTCGCCTGCCAGCACGATTCTACCGTCGATTTGACAGAGATCGTTGTAGTGCTCCGCTCTTGCCTTCTCGGTCCAGTAGCCGGCGCAGCCGAGCGTGAACGGCACCCGATGCCACGCCACCGCGATGCCATTCTCAAACTCGGCCTCATATTGCGGATGGATGCGGGAACCCAGGGCGACCGCGCGCGCCACCCGCTCCGCCGGCGGCATCGAGGCGAACTCGTAAGCGTTCGATCCCTCGAATATGTAAGCGCCGAGCAAAACGCCCCGGCCACCGCGATTTAAACCCGAACTTGGATACGCGATCTGCCTGATCGGCAGATCGGTGAAGCTGATCCCGCCGTAGATATCTTCGTCTTCCTCCCAGAACCGGCGCTTAAACTGCAAGCCAATTTTGACCGCCGATGCATAAGGCACCGCTTCGATCGCCGCTTTCAGGCGAGGACCGGCGCTGATCGGGATCTGGCTGAGAATGGAAAGCGGAATGGTGCAAACACACCAGTCGGCTCGTGCCGTCTGCGCGACCGCCGGGGCTTTCGCATCTTCGTAGGTGACTGTCACACCACCATCGTCCTGGGCAATGCGGGTGACTTTCGCTTCATAGCGAATGAGGTCGCCGATTTCGCGTGCGAATGCCTTGCCGATCATGTCCATGCCGCCGACCGGCTCAAACATGGTGGTCTGGAATAAATACATCGAAAAGTTTTGCAGATAGCGCCACAGACGCGACTTGAGGATATCCGACAGGTCGATCGGCTCGCCGGGAATCGGCGCCGCGCCAAGTCCGCCACCGGGCGGCTTGGCATAGCCGCGAAGCTCGGCGGAAGCCGGGTCGGCTTTGTAGGCGTAGTTTTGATCGAGTGCGCCCCATGACCGTAGCGCCTGCAGCAGGATCTCTTTTTCCTCCGGCGAAACGGCTTCGTCGAGTTTGCCTTGTGCGGTCGCCTTGCTCAAAAGCTCGGCGATCTGGCCTTGAAAATCGGTTCGGATGTCACGGATGCGCTGCGGCTGTCCGCCGAACGCGGCCGAAGCGTGCAGAAGCGCATTGTGATTGAGTTCGACGAACGGCTCGAGCGCAATGTTCAGGCGCTTGCAGTAGTCAAGGAGCGCGCGATGATGATACGGAATCCGCCACGGGCCGGGATTCAAATAAAGCCCCGGCTCGAACGCGCAGGTCTGGGTGAACCCGCCGAGCTCGGTATATTTGTCGCCGCCGCGCAGCGTCCAGTTGCGGCCTCCGGCGCGGCTGTTGAATTCCAGAACCTGAACCTTGTAGCCCGCCTTGCGCAGTTCCAGCGCCGCAGTCATCCCGGCGAGGCCGGCGCCGAGGATCAGCACCGAGGCGCCTTTGACATCGCCGCCAAGCTTGATCGGACCTTTGTAGGGGGAGTCCGACGCGAAACCGAGGCTGGTCATGGCGTGATACATGGCCGCGCTGCCGGCGACTGTGCCGATCAGCGACAGAAGATCGCGCCGGCTTACAGCGCTACCGCGGCCGTCCGGCGTCACCCTTCCATCCCCGGCATTCGCATCGCCTCATGCTCCCGCAAACTTAAATCATGCAGAAATCCGATGAGCAAAACTCCTCGCAAATATCAGCTGTGGCCGAACCTGGAATGGCGCCGTCGAGCAAGATGCGAAGAAACGCCCGCCGGCGCTATTGGACCACGGCCTTGGTAATGAGAACGTAGCCGCGGGTTTTGTTGTTATTCGCAGAGTCCGTTGTGTTCATCGCAGCAAACAGGTCCGAGGCCTTGGCCCAAACCGGCGGATATTTGTAGCGCGCAACGTCAAGGATCAGAAACCGGTCCGATTTGGCGTCGTAGGCCGCAAGCGGCGAGATATGGCCACCGCGCTCCTGTCCGATTGCCTTTCGCAGATAGTTTACGAGCACGAAGTGATCCTTTGCGGCGAGATAGCCGCGCGCGCTGTCTCGGAACGCGTCGAGACCGCCGTCTTCGGCGTGATGCACTTCGATGGTCGCGGGATAAAGGCCGAGCAGCGCGCCGAGCTGATCGAGCGTCATGCCCTGACGGGCGAGAACCTCGCGCGGCAAGATGGCGTCGGTGTGCTCGTCGAGCAGATTATCCTGCGTGAACGTGTGATACGGCTGATACTCGGGCGTCGTAGGCGCCGGCGTATGCAGCGCATTGAGCACCATGACGATGCTTGCGACGCCGCAATAGGCCTGAGTCTTCTGGGTGACGAAGTTGTCGGCGACCGCGAAGTAGCTTTGCAGCGCGCCGCTCTCGAAGAAGAATTTTTCGCCCTGCTCCGAACTGAGATCGGTCAGGTTGTCCGGGAGCGGCAGGGTTTGGGCGCTCAGGCCGGTGGTCCAGAGACAAAGCGCAAGCGCAACTAGTCGAACAAGACGGCCGGACATCGTAGACCCCTGGTTAAGGCCCAAATCTGCAATGGCTTCGTTGTTCTAGCAAGTTTCACGGCTTCCCGGCGGCTTCGCAAGAGATAAGGGTCAGCTCTGGGCCCGCAAGTGCTCGACCAGCTGTCGCGCGTAGAGCGGCAGTTCATTCATGCTGCGGACGCAGATCGTCAAATCGCGGACTGCCCAGGAATCCGTCAGCGGCACGATTGCGATCGCCATGGTCTTGGCGACACGGCGCGCGGTCGTCTCGGGCACGATGCCGATCCCGACCTTGCACTCGACCAGCCGACACACGGCGTCGAAGCTGCGCAATTGCACCCGCAGGCGTAGCGGCCGGCCGATGCGCACCGCCTTGGTGGCCAGGAAGCGCTGCAACGCGCTGGCGCGGTCGAGTCCGACCAGATCGTGCTCGAGCACATCGTCAAAGCCGATCTTGGCGCGCTTTGCCAAATGATGGTTGCGCGCCACCACGAGCACGAAACGGTCGCGGCGGAACGGATAGGTTTCCAGCGTGCCGGCATCGACCGTACCGGCAACGATGCCGAGATCGGCAACGCCTTCGGCGATCAAGCCGACGATCTCGTCGCTCAGGCGCTCTTCCAGATCGACGCTGACAGTCGGGTGCGCGGCAAGGAACGAGCTGAGCGCCTCCGGCAAAAACTCGGTCAGCGCATTGGTGTTCGACAATACCCGGATCTGACCGGCAAGACCGCCGCCGTAAGCGCCGAGGTCTTCGTGCAGGCGCTCGGCCTGGCGCAGGATAGTGCGCGCGTGCTGCAACAGCGTGCGGCCGGCTTGGGTCGGCGTGACACCCTGGCGACCGCGCGTAACGAGCGGTGTGCCGAGAGCTTCTTCCATGTTGCGGATACGCGTCGAAGCAGCGGCCAGCGCCAAATGCGCGCGCTCGGCCCCATGGGTGATGCTGCCGGCCTCGACAACATGGCGAAACAGGCTGAGATCGGAAAGATCGAATCGCATATCGAGCCACTTCCTTCGTATTCTGCGAAGCCTGACTTTGCAAAATACCAATTGTATCCGCGAAACCTGATAATAATCTTTCGCGTTACGCGAAGCAAAGGCTATGGAAGCGCCTGGACGCCGGTGATCGTTGCGTTGCGGCCTGCGCGCAGATTAGCTAGGAACAGTTCCAAGCTTGGCATCCCTGTCGAGCGAATTCGGATGAGCTCAATGGCCAAAACCAAGGCCCCCGCCGCGCGGCCACTATCGCCGCACCTGCAAATCTACCGGCCGATGCTGACGATGATGATGTCGATCGCGCATCGCATCACCGGCGCCGGCCTCTACTTCGGGACCGTGTTGCTGGCGTGGTGGTTTCTGGCCGCGGCTTCCGGTCCGACTGGTTACGCAAAGTTCGAATGGTTTGCCGGCTCCATCATCGGGCGCTTGATCCTGTTCGGATACACCTGGGCGATGATCCATCACATGCTCGGCGGCATTCGCCATTTGATTTGGGACACCGGGCGCGGCTTCGGACCGAGCGAGCGCGAATGGCTCGCCGCCGCCAACCTGATCGGCTCGATTGCGATTACGGTCCTGCTCTGGGTCGTCGGCCTCTTGGCGATGGGAGGGCCGCGATGAGCGAGACTTCGCTCAAGCATATTCGGACGCCGCTCGGCCGCGTGCGCGGCCACGGCGCAGCGCACTCTGGAACGGGTCACTTCTGGCGGCAGCGCCTGACCGCCGTCGCCAACATTCCTCTGACCATCGCCGTTGTGATCATCATGATCATGCTGCTCGGCCGAAACCAGGCGGCGGTGGCGCAGATCCTGGGCTCGCCGCTCGTCGCCATCATCATGCTGCTGTTCATCGCCTCGATCTGCATCCACATGCGCATCGGCATGCAAGTGATCATCGAGGATTACGTCCACGACGAAACCGCGAAACTCGTTTTGATCATGGGCAATACGTTCTTCACCATCGCCGTAGGCCTGACCTCGGTTTACGGCATCTTCAAGCTTTCGTTCGGGTTGTGAGCATGGCGACGAATGGAACCAACGGAGGAAGCGCGGGGCCCAACGTGAACGGCCGCGCCTATCCGATTGAGGACCACGCTTACGACGTCGTGATCGTCGGCGCCGGCGGTGCCGGTTTGCGCGCCGTGGTCGGCTGCAGCGAAGCGGGCCTCCGCACCGCCTGCATCACCAAAGTGTTCCCTACCCGCTCGCACACCGTAGCCGCCCAGGGCGGCATCGCCGCGGCCCTTGGCAACATGGGCGAGGACGACTGGCGCTGGCACATGTACGACACCGTCAAGGGCTCTGACTGGCTCGGCGACCAGGACGCGATCGAATATATGTGCCGTAACGCGCCGGAAGCGGTCTACGAACTGGAACACTGGGGCCTGCCGTTTTCGCGACGCGAAGACGGCAAGATCTATCAGCGCCCCTTCGGCGGCATGACCACGCATTACGGCAAGGGCACCGCGCAGCGGACCTGCGCCGCCGCCGACCGCACCGGCCACGCCATGCTGCACACCATGTACGGACAGGCGCTGCACCATTCCGCCGAGTTCTTCATCGAATATTTCGCCATCGACCTGATCATGGATGAAGACGGCCGCTGCCGCGGCGTCATCGCGATCAATCTCGACGACGGATCGATCCATCGTTTCAGCGCGCAAATGACCATGTTGGCGACCGGCGGCTACGGGCGCGCCTACGCGTCATGCACCGGCGCGCACACCCAGACCGGCGACGGCAACGCCATGGTGCTGCGTGCCGGGTTGCCGCTCGAGGACATGGAATTCGTGCAGTTTCATCCGACCGGCGTTTACGGCGCGGGCGTGCTTATTACCGAAGGCGCCCGCGGCGAAGGCGCCTACCTCGTCAATTCCGAAGGCGAGCGCTTCATGGAGCGTTATGCACCCTCCGCCAAAGACCTCGCTTCGCGCGACGTGGTGTCCCGCGCGATGACGATCGAAATTCGCGAAGGCCGCGGCGTCGGGCCGAAGAAGGATCACATCTTCCTTCACCTCGACCATCTCGATCCGAAGATCCTGGCAGAGCGGCTGCCTGGCATCACCGAGTTGGCGCGCATTTTCGCCGGCGTCGATCTGACCCATGAGCCGGTGCCGATCGTGCCGACGGTCCACTACAACATGGGCGGCATCGCCACGAACTATCACGGCGAAGCGCTGACCAAGAAGGACGGCAACCCCGACCACGTCATCCCCGGCATGATGGCGCTCGGCGAAGCAGCCTGCGTCTCGGTTCACGGCGCCAATCGGCTCGGTTCGAACTCGCTGATTGATCTGGTGGTGTTCGGCCGCGCCGCGGCGCTGCGTTGCGCCGAAATCCTCACGCCCAACGACAAGCAGCCCGAGCTGCCAAAGGATTCCGCCGACCGCGCGCTGGCGCGGCTCGACAAATATCGTTACGCCTCGGGCTCAACCCCAACCGCGCAATTGCGCGGCAGGATGCAGCACGTGATGCAGACCAATTGCGCGGTGTTTCGCACCGGCGAGGTGCTGCAGGAAGGCTCCAAGCTCATTCACGACGTGTTCAACGGCGCGACCGACATCAAGGTCAGCGACCGTTCGCTGATCTGGAACTCGGATCTGATCGAGACGCTGGAGTTCATCAATCTGATCGAGCAGGCCATCGTGACGGTGGACTCCGCGGTCAACCGCACCGAAAGCCGCGGCGCTCACGCGCGCGAAGATTTTCCCGAGCGCGACGACAAGGATTGGATGAAGCACACGCTGTCGTGGCTCGACACCACGACCGGAAAAGTCACGATCGACTACCGGCCGGTGCACACCTACACGCTCACCAACGATGTGTCCTACATCGAGCCCAAGAAGCGGGTTTATTGAGGTCTCAATGGTCCAATTTACGCTGCCAAAAAATTCCAAAGTCGGCGAAGGCAAGACCTGGCCGCATCCGGCGAAAGCCAACGCCGAGCAGGAGTTCCGTATCTATCGCTGGAACCCGGACGACGGCGCCAATCCCCGCATTGACACCTATTACGTCAACACCGGCGATTGCGGGCCGATGGTGCTCGACGCGATCATCTGGATCAAAAACAACGTCGACGCAACGCTGACCTTCCGCCGCTCCTGCCGCGAAGGCATTTGCGGCTCCTGCGCGATGAACATCGACGGCACCAATACGCTCGCCTGCACCAAGGCGTTGAGCGACATGAACGGCGCGGTGCGGATCTACCCGCTGCCGCACATGCCGGTGGTCAAGGATCTGGTGCCCGATCTCACCAACTTCTACGCCCAGCACGCCTCAATCAAGCCGTGGCTGCAAACGGTTTCGCCGACGCCGCAGAGGGAATGGAAGCAGAGCCACGACGACCGGGCGAAGCTCGACGGCCTCTACGAATGCATCCTCTGCGCCTGCTGCTCGACGTCGTGCCCGAGCTATTGGTGGAACTCGGATCGCTATCTCGGCCCGGCCGCGCTGCTGCAGGCGCAGCGCTGGATCGTGGACTCGCGCGATGAGGCGACTGGCGAGCGGCTCGACGACCTCGAAGACCCGTTCAGGCTTTATCGCTGCCACACCATCATGAACTGCGCCAAGGCATGCCCGAAACACCTCAACCCGGCGAAGGCGATCGCCGAGATCAAGCGGGCGTTGGTCGAGCGGCAGGTGTAGATACCGCGCCACCGCGCGTTAGGACGTACCGTGATTGATCATTTCGGTTTCCCGGTGGCTGACTACGCGCGATCCAAGGCCTTTTACACGAAGGCACTGGCCCCGCTCGGATATACGATTGTTATGGAGGTCCAGCGGGATCAGGGCGGCAGTCTGGCGGCTGGTTTCGGTGCGGACGGCAAGCCGGATTTCTGGATCGGCGGCGAAGGCGGGCTCAATCGGAGGCTGCACGTTGCCATCGCCGCCAAAGACCGCGCCGCGGTCGACGCCTTTTATAGCGCGGCGCTCGCCGCCGGCGGCAAAGACAACGGCACGCCGGGGCTGCGGCCGCATTACCATCCAAATTATTACGGCGCGTTCGTGCTCGACCCGGATGGTCACAATGTTGAGGCCGTCTGTCATACCGCGGAGTGACGGCCGCTGCCGCGGCTTTCTCCGGACACAGACGCCGCGCTCGCCGACGCGGGAACAACTCCACGTGCGAACACGTTATCGGGGCATCGGCCGCGGCCCGAACTCGGCGAAACCGAAAGGTGGCGATGCGATGACCCCAATCGCGAACGATCCGCAGCTCAAGCAGCCGTCAAAGGAACCGGAGCTCGGCCCTAAGGGCGCGCCCACGCCGCACTCGGTCGATGAGCCAATCAATCCCCAAGGACAAGGTTCCGAGCCGGATTACTTTCCCGGAAAGCCGGGCAGCGAAATGCCGAAGTTCCGGCCGTCGACGCGGCGTCCGCGCCTGACGGTCGGCTGGTTTCAGGCGCACTAATCGAGTTTCAGCTTTCTTTTCCGCTGCCCCAGCGTGCGCAGCCGCAGCGCATTGAGGCGAATGAAGCCTTCGGCGTCGCGCTGGTCGTAGGCGACCTTGCCTTCGTCGAAGGTCACCAGATCCTGGTCGTAGAGAGAATATTTGCTCTCGCGCCCGACCACACCGACATTGCCCTTGTAAAGCTTCAGCCGCACGCCGCCGGAAACGAACTGCTGGCTCCGGTCGATCGCCGCCTGCAGCATTTCGCGCTCCGGCGCAAACCAGAAACCGTAGTAAATCAGTTCGGCATATTTCGGCATCAGCTCATCTTTCAGATGCGCCGCGCCGCGGTCGAGCGTGATCGATTCAATGCCGCGATGCGCGGCGAGCAAAATGGTGCCGCCCGGCGTCTCGTACATGCCGCGCGATTTCATGCCGACGAAGCGGTTTTCCACGAGATCGAGCCGGCCGACGCCGTGTTTCCGCCCAAGCGCGTTGAGGTGCGCGAGCAATCCGGCGGGCGACATTTTTTTGCCGTCCACCGCGACCGGATCGCCGCGCTCGAATTCGACCGTCGCGTAAGCTGGCTCATCCGGCGCATGTTCCGGATCGTCGGTGCGCGAATAGACGTAATCCGGCACTTCGGTGCCCGGATTTTCCAGCACCTTTCCCTCGGAAGAGGTGTGCAACAGATTGGCGTCGGTTGAAAACGGCGCCTCGCCGCGCTTATCCTTGGCGATCGGAATCTGGTTCTGCTCGGCGAACGCAATCAGCGCTTCGCGCGATTTGAAATCCCATTCGCGCCACGGCGCGATCACTTTCACGTCGGGCTTGAGCGCGTAATAGGCAAGCTCGAAGCGCACCTGGTCGTTGCCCTTGCCGGTGGCGCCATGAGCGACCGCGTCGGCGCCGACTTTTTCCGCGATCTCGATCTGCCTCTTGGCGATCAGCGGCCGCGCGATCGAAGTGCCGAGCAGATATTGGCCCTCGTAGAGCGTATTGGCGCGGAACATCGGAAACACGTAATCGCGCACGAATTCTTCGCGCAAATCTTCGATGAAGATGTTTTCCGGCTTGATGCCAAGCATCATCGCCTTGGCCCGCGCCGGCTCGAGTTCCTCACCCTGGCCGAGATCGGCGGTAAAGGTGACGACCTCGCAGCCGTAGGTGGTCTGCAGCCACTTGAGGATGATCGAGGTATCGAGACCGCCGGAATAGGCCAATACGACTTTCTTCACATCGCCTTTAGGCATCAGTGGGAATCCTGCGTGGGGCGAAACGGCCGCCCAAAATGCGCGCGGACTATAGGCGGGCTTGGCGGCGACGCAAGCAGCCCGCCCTGCACTGGCGTTTGATCTATCGGCGGCTCACGAGCCTTGGCTTTTGCGCCCGGTCAGCCGCGCCAGCGCCGCGCGAAGCCTGTTGCCGGCCCGTTCAAGCGGGCGTTCGGCGGCTTCGTCGGTCAGTCGCGTCGGCCGCCAGCGGTAGATCAACCCGTGCAGCGTCCAAATCACCAAAAACATGAGCACGCCGGCAAATACCACATCGCTGAAAAAATGCGCGCCACCGGCCATGCGCAACACGCCCATCGCGGCGCCGAATATCAGCACGCCCGCATAGGCCAGCGGCCGCCATTGCGGCGGCGCGAACGAGGCCGGCGCGAGCGTCCAGAACGCCGCGGACGGTTCGCCGGCGATGAACGAACAATTGTCCGGGCACGGTCCGGTCGGGTCCCACCATGCCGTGATTTGCGCGTTGCCGCCGAACTGAACCATGTCCGCGGGCCGCATGCGGGCCCAATGATCCTTAAGGATCACGTTGGCGAGGAGGAACGGTCCAACCGCCAGCGAGACACTCAGGAACAGCGCGGCACGGCCGGGGATCAGCATACGCCGTCGCGGCATGACGAGTTTGCCGACGATCGCGAAGAACGCCGGGGCGACGAGAAGGGTAATCAGCAAGGTCGCCGCATCCCGCACGTAAACAACCCAATCCGCGGAGGCGATGAATTTGTGTGTCGCCGGATCGTAGAACAACGCCGCAAGCTTGAGGTCGAGTTGCGGATAGACGCCGAAGATGATGCCGACAACAATGCCGACGCCAAGCACGACGGCGAGCGCAATGCGATTCATGCCGATAGCTCGCGCCGCGTCAGTCCGTCATCGCGCGCAGCGCCAGGCGCTCGCGAGCCGAGAGCTGTTCCGTCGCGCTCTTGAGCTGACCGCAGGCGGCCAGGATGTCGCGCCCGCGGGGCGTGCGCACCGGCGAGGCATAGCCGGCGTCGAAAATAATCTCGGAAAATTTCTCGATCTGGGCCCAGTCCGAGCATTCGTATTTGCTCCCCGGCCACGGATTGAACGGGATGAGGTTGATCTTGGCGGGAATGCCCTTGACCAGACGCACCAGCGCGCTTGCTTCCGCAAGCGAATCGTTGACGCCCTTGAGCATGACATATTCGAAGGTGATGCGCCGGGCGTTGGAAAGTCCCGGATAGTTGCGGCAGGCGTCGAGCAGTTCGCGCAGCGGATATTTGCGGTTCAGCGGTACCAGTACGTCGCGCAGTTCGTCGGTCACGGCGTGCAGCGAAATCGCCAGCATCGAGCCGATTTCCTCGCCGGCGCGGACGATGTTGGGCACCACGCCTGACGTGGACAGTGTGATGCGCCGCTTGGAAATGCTCAAGCCGTCGCCGTCGGCCACGACATCGAGGGCATCGCGCACGGCGTCGAAATTGTAGAGCGGCTCGCCCATCCCCATCATGACAACGTTCGAGACCGGCCGTTTCTCCGGATCTGCCCCGGCAGGCGCCGCCGCGCGCTGCCAATCGTTGAGGCGGTCGCGCGCCAGCACGACCTGGCCCGCGATCTCGCCCGGAGTGAGATTGCGCACCAGCCGCTGGGTGCCGGTGTGGCAGAACGTGCAGTTGAGCGTGCAACCGACTTGGCTGGAAATGCAAAGCGTGCCGCGACCGGTTTCCGGAATGTAGACACATTCGACTTCGTGCGGGCGGTCAGCGAACTCGCCGGGAAGCCGCAGCAGCCACTTGCGCGTTCCGTCGACCGAAACCTGTTCGGCAACGATCTCAGGGCGTGCAACAGTGAAACGCTCCGCGAGTTGCGAACGAAGCTCTTTCGACAACGTGGTCATTGCGTCGAAGTCCTGGACGCCGCGCACGTAAAGCCAATGCCAAATCTGTTGCACGCGCATGCGACGTTGCCGCTCCGGCACACCGGCCTCGCCGAGAGCATCGGCAAGCGCGCTGCGAGACAGCCCGACCAGCGACGGCTTGGCCGGCGCGACGTAACGCTCCAGCGGCCGCTTCTCGATGACGGCTGCCGAGGCAATGTCCTCCGGCTGGATGGGAGCAAGCGGAATACTCATGGTCGATCCGAATGAAAACGCCAAGGCGGCTTAAGCATAGATGGGGCTAACACCGCTCTGCCGACAGGAGAAGACCGAAACCGCGCGTCCAGTGAAAGGTTGAGAGCGTCGGGTCTACTTGCAGTCCCGATCGGTGCGATCGAGCGCCTGGGCAAGGCCTTTCAGCGAGAAAGTGTCGGTCGTCCGCGTACCTTTTGTCGAAGTACCCTTGACCACCGCGCTCTGGCCCGCGCGCATAGCTTCGACCAGCCGGGCTTCCTCGGTCGCGTTCTTGATCCAGGCGCCGTCCTGCTGGGTATAGAGCGCAAATGCAGTCGTGCCGACCTCTACGCTTGCCTCCGCGCTCGACTTGAATGGATAGCCGATGATGATCGACACCTCGTTGCTCACCTTCTCGCCGGGCCGCGACGAAATGAACATGTAGGACGGATTGCGCGGCCGATTCGGCGGATTGGTTTCCGAGTTCGCGGGCTTGGCGATGGCAAAGCAGACCTTCTTCCCGCCGGGCGTAGCCGCGTAAGCGCCCCACTCGCCATATTGCCCAAGCAACGTCGGCTTGGCGCCGCCGGCGGCGGCTGCCGGTAGCGCCGCTAAGGCAGACTTCGGCTTGGAAGGCTTCTTGGCCTGAGCCGGTTCGCCAGGTTCAGTACCTGGCGCAAGTTCTGCCGCCGCCGGCTTAGGTTTGTGCGGCTTCTTTTTCGCGGGCGGAGGCGCCGTCGGAACTGCCGGTGGGGCGGGAGCCTGATCGGTCGCCGGCGGCTGTTGGGCGAGCGCAGGAGCGGCAAAAACCGCCGCTGCCAGCAGCAACAAAACCAGCCGCCTTTGTCGATTGAGTTGTCGATTAATATGCATCCAGCCCCGCGGGTCACCGCGCGAAGTTCAAATCCAAGCCCTTCAACTTTAACCCATTTTGCTGGCATAGGGAACGAATTCGGCAGCTAAGAGGCAGCCCGCAAAACGCCCTGCGACCGCCACATGGTGGGAGCCGCCTTCCCACATGCGGACATTTCGTGGTTATGAATGGTCGGTGTCGACTGACAGTTCCCACCTCGCCCAACGAGCAACCAAAGGCCGCCATGAAAGCGATCCTGTGTACCCACTTCGGCACGCCCGACGAGCTTGAGCTTGCGGACATAGCCTCGCCAACCGCTGGCCCCGGCCAAGCCGTGGTGCGGATCAAGGCGGCGGCGCTCAATTTCTTTGACCTCCTGATTATCGCCGGCAAATACCAGCACAAGCCGCCGTTCCCGTTCTCACCGGCCTCGGAATTTGCCGGCATCGTTGAAAGCGTCGGCCCCGGCGTGACTGATTTTGCGCCCGGTGACCGTGTGATGGGCTCGACCGGCTGGGGCGCAGCGCGCGAAATTCTCGCCGCCGGCACCAAGCAACTCGTCAAGATTCCTGACAATCTCGATTTCGAGCGCGCCGCAGGCCTGACCGTAACTTATGCAACGACGCTTTACGGACTTCGCGAGCGCGGCAAACTCAAATCCGGTGAAACGCTGGCAGTGCTCGGCGCTTCGGGCGGGGTGGGTCTCGCTGCCATCGAGATCGGCAAGATCATGGGTGCGCGCGTCATCGCCTGCGCGTCATCCGATGAAAAACTCGCCTTCGCGCGCAAGCACGGCGCCGACGAAACGGTAAACTACGCCAGCGAAGACCTGCGCGGCGCTTTGAAGCGACTTGGCGGCGAGCGCGGCGTCGACGTGGTCTATGATCCGGTCGGCGGCTCTTATGCCGAGCCGGCCGTGCGCGCGCTCGGCTGGGAGGGCCGCTATCTGGTGGTTGGTTTCGCTGCCGGCGAGATACCGAAGCTCCCGCTCAATCTTGTCCTGCTCAAGAGCTGCGATATCCGCGGCGTGCTTTGGGGAGCATGGGCGTTGCGCGAGCCCGACGGCCAGAGCGCGCTGATGACCGATATCGTACGCTGGTGCGCCGAAGGCAAGCTCAGCGCGCATGTGCATGCGGCTTATCCCCTGGCCGAGATTGCGACGGCGCTCAAGGCCATCGCCGATCGCAAGGTCATGGGTAAAATCGTGTTGAAGCCCTAAGCCCGGTTTACCCGCGTATGCGCGCAAGCGCGCGCTGCGCCGCTTCACGATGATCGGGCGTAATGTGTGATGAGACGAGCTTGATTGCAGCCGCAAGCACCGCCGCATCGTCGGTATAGCCGATCACCGGCAGCACGTCGGGAATGAAGTCCGTGGGAAGCACGAAATAGGCGACCGCGCCAACCAGCACGGCTTTCACATGGATCGGAGTTTGGCGATCGAAAGCACAATAATGAGCGGCGATCAGATCTTCCGCGAACGGCAACCGGGCGGCGAGGCCGCGCAGCTTCTTCCAGAAACTGCGCCGCAACCCGGCCTCGTCGGCGGCGATGCGACGCGTGAGCGCTTCGATGTCGGCCCATGACGGGGCCCATGACCGGGACCATGACGCGGACGCGTATCTGAACGACATGGTAATTCCTCACTCGGCATTGCGAAAATGCGAGCCAAAGATGGTGGCAAAAGGCGGCGACCGCAAGGCAGGGCGTTTGGGCGCGACCCCTGCGGCGCCAGGTCAGCCGGCAAACTTATCCATCGCCTCGGCGAGCTTGATATCGAGTTCGGTCAGTCCGCCGGCATCGTGGGTCGACAGCGTCACGTCCACGGTCTTGTAAACGTTAAACCATTCGGGGTGGTGATCGAACTTCTCCGCCATCAAAGCGGCGCGCGCCATGAAGCCGAACGCCTCGTTGAAATCCGCGAACACGAATTTTTTGCTGATAGCGTCGCGGCCGTTGACTTCGCCCCAGCCCCTCAGTTTAGCGAGTGCGCGGCTACGAGCCTCTCCGGAAAGTTTCTGCGCCATGTGTAACCTCTTGAGTGCCAGCGATCCCGGCCTGGGCCGCTCTCGCAAACAGGTTGAGAGATAATTACCTAGCAAGCTACGCAGCGATGCGCGAGGTTTCTTGGAAACCCCAAAGAGGCTGCAATGTCCTGGTCGCTCAACATCGGATCGGTCGCTGGCACGGCAGTGCGTATTCACGTGACGTTCCTGCTGTTCCTCGCCTGGATTTTCGGCGTGAACTATTTCTCGACCGGCCCTCAAGCGGCCTGGAACGGCCTTTTGTTCATTGTGCTTTTGTTCCTGTGCGTCTTGCTGCACGAGTTTGGCCACATCTTCACGGCGCGCAGTTTCGGCGTCAGGACACCCGACGTCATCCTGTTGCCGATCGGCGGGGTGTCTCGGCTTGAACGCATACCGGAGAAACCGAGCGAAGAATTTCTGATCGCCATCGCCGGACCCGCCGTCAACGTCGTTATCGCTTTACTGCTCGTGTTCATCGGCGGCGCCAGTCTTTCCACCGAGCATTTGTCCGCGCTTGAAAACGGCAACGTCAGCATGATCGACCGCCTGGCGGCGGTTAATCTGTTTCTCGCGTTGTTTAATCTGATACCCGCCTTTCCGATGGATGGAGGACGTGTGCTACGTGCACTGCTCGCATCCCGTCTTGGTTACGTCCACGCTACCGAAATCGCCGCCACGGTCGGACAGGCGGTGGCATTCATGCTTGGATTCCTCGGCCTATTCGGCAATCCGCTGCTGATCTTCATCGCGATTTTCGTCTATCTCGCCGCGGCATCGGAAGCGCATCTGGTGGCGACCCGCGCCATGTCGCAGGGCGTGCCGGTGACTGCCGCGATGCTGACGCAGTTTGCGACACTGACGCCCGACGAGCACGTGGATGCAGCGGTGCAGACGCTGCTGCGCACCAGTCAGGGCGAGTTTCCAGTGGTGGAGGGCCAAGGCAAGCCGGTCGGCGTGCTGATGCGAAACGACCTCATTCGCGCGCTAAAGGAACGTGGCCCCGATGCGCGGGTGGCCGACGCCATGACCACGAGCATTCCGACCGTCAACAAAAATCGCTGCCTCGACGAGGCGTTTCGTTTGCTCCAGGAAAAGTCGGTGCCAGCGGTAGGCGTGGTCGACGCGTCCGAACGCCTGGTCGGACTCATCACGCCTGAGACCATCGGCGAAATGCTGATGCTGCATCAGGCGCTGCCGACGGGCGTCCGCTTCGGGCCATGGGGTCCGTCGAGCCGCAGCGCAGCCTAAGACGCAAGCCGCGCTCCAGCGTTCCGCCGCCCCGCCTACGATCGCTCCGTTCGCAAGCAAAGCATCAAACGGATTCGCGCAACAATTGCGCGGCTTCATCGATCGGAGCACTTTTGTGCTCCTTGGTCGAATAGAACGAAGCGTTGTGATCGCCGCGCAAGGCTTCGCGGGTGAACTCGATCAGGTGATAGGCCATGAAGCCCATCGACAGCACAGCGTCGATCCGCCTGCGGCGCAAAGCGTGGCGCGCTGCTCGCCAGAAGGCACGCCGATAGTCGGCCTTCAGGCCAACCTCGACCAGCACGTTATAGCCCAGCACCGCGCCGCGCCGCAGGTTTGCCCAAGTGAGCTGGCCGCGGGCCGGCAGGCTAATGCGCTTTGCGTAGGTGGCGTCGATCTGGTGCCGGAACCGCGCAAACAGCCGCTCGGGATCGTTGGCGTAGCCGATCGACCGGTGCCAGCTCGCGACCACTTCATCATAAGGGCGCATGAACACGACATTGCTTTCACGCCGCGGGTCCTCGTGGAGGCGTCCGGATTTCTTGAGCCGGTCCCATAGTGCCGT
This sequence comes from uncultured Alphaproteobacteria bacterium, assembly GCA_963791955.1. Classification (GTDB taxonomy): domain Bacteria; phylum Pseudomonadota; class Alphaproteobacteria; order Rhizobiales; family Xanthobacteraceae; genus BOG-931. Next base: position 1,368,683 of record CAWBUO010000002.1, on the reverse strand, counting down.
CTTCGGCAGCGCCTGCAGCAGATTGATGGTCAGCGCCGGAATATTGGAAAGATCGATGAAATCCTTCAGCCGCGCCTCGGTATCGTCGCTGTCGGTATCGAGCCCGAGGATGATGCCGGAGATCACTTCCAGGCCGTAATCATTGAGCGTCTTGATCGCATCCATCATCGGCAGAGAATTGTTCTGATCCTTGCGCATCGCCTTGAGTGCATCGGACTCCGGCGTTTCAATGCCGACGAATATTCCGACAAAGGCCGCTTCGCGCATCAGCGTCAGAATTTCGGCCTGCTTGGCGATATTGAGCGTCGCCTCGCACGCAAACTGCATCGGATAGCCGCGCCGCTTCTGCCAGTCGACAAGATGCGGCAACATTTCGCGCGCTGCTTTGCGGTTGCCGATGAAATTGTCGTCGACGAAATACACGCTCGGCGGATATCCGGCCTGCGCGCACATCGCGTCAAGCTCGGCAGTGATCTGTTGCGGCGTCTTGTACCGCGGCTGCCGGCCATAAAGGTTGGGGATGTCGCAGAACTCGCAGAGATAGGGGCATCCGCTGGAAAACTGCAGCGTGCACATCAGGTAGCGCGGCAACGGAATAAGGTGATAGGCCGGAATCGGAAAATCGGTGAGCGGCAAGCGCTCATTGGTTTCGAGCCGCACCTGCACGGGCGGCGGCGCGCAACTCTCGTCAAAACTGGCGATGAGGCGGTCTGTACCGTCGCCGAGTTCGCCGATGTGCAGGTAGTCGAACTCCGGATACATTTCGGGCGCGCCCGAAACCGACGGGCCGCCGAGCGCGGTAACTTTGCCTGCGGCCTTGGCGCGGCGCGCAATGTCGTGAATCTGTCGCGCCTGGATGTGCATGCCGCTGACAAGGACGACGTCGGCCCAGGCGAAGTCGGCCGCGGTTGCCGGCGCGATATTTTCATCGATGACGCGTACCGGCCATTGTTCCGGCATATACGCCGCTATCAGCAGCAGCCCCTGCGGCGGCATAAAGGCCCGCACATCGTGCATGAGACGGTAAGCATGGGCGAAGGTGCCAAACGACGGCGTGTAGGCCGGGAAGACGCAAAGGATCCGGCGCGTGTTGCAGGTGGACTGCGAGAAACGCAAGCAACCTCTCAATCTACCCCGCTGCGATCCCAGCGACCCGAAGGACCACCAGCGGCGTTAAGGAGACCACAGACTATCACATTCATCGTCGCCAACAGCGCATTGCGAAGCGCGCGCGGCTGACTATATTGCACAGCAACATACGGGCCCCTTGGGGGCCCGTCGCAATTTAGCACCGCCCCATTTAACACCGCTCCAATGAACCTGCGCAACATTGCCATTATCGCCCATGTCGACCATGGGAAAACCACCTTGGTCGACCGCTTGCTGCAACAATCGGGCGCGTTCCGAGAGAATCAGCGCGTCGCCGAACGGGCGATGGATTCAAACGATCTTGAGCGCGAGCGCGGCATTACCATCCTCGCCAAAGCCACGTCGCTGGTCTGGGATGGTACGCGAATCAATATCGTCGATACGCCCGGCCATGCCGATTTCGGCGGCGAGGTCGAGCGCATCCTCAATATGGTGGATGGCGCACTGGTGCTGGTGGACGCCGCCGAAGGACCGCTCCCGCAGACAAAATTTGTGGTCACCAAAGCCCTGAAGATGGGGCTCAAGCCGATCGTGGTCATCAATAAGGTCGATCGGCCCGACGCTCGCCCCACCGAGGTCGCCAACGAAGTTTTCGATCTGTTTGCCGCCCTTGATGCGACCGAGGAACAGCTCGATTTCCCGATCCTCTACGGCTCGGCCAAGCAGGGCTGGATGGCCGACAAGCCGGAAGGTCCGAAGGATCGCGGCATGGCCCCGCTGTTCGAGCTGGTCATTCGCCACGTGGCGCCGCCCCAAGTCGAGGACGGCCCGTTCCGGATGCTGGGAACGATTCTCGAAGCCAATCCCTACCTTGGCCGAGTCGTCACTGGCCGCATTTTCTCGGGCAGCGTGAAACCAAATCAGGCTGCCAAGGTGCTCGACCGACACGGCACGCTGGTCGAAGTCGGACGCGTGACTAAGGTTCTGGCGTTCCGCGGGTTGGAACGAACACCGATCGAAGAAGGCTTCGCCGGGGACATTGTCGCCATTGCCGGCCTGCCCGAAGCGTTCGTTTCGCACACCTTGTGCGCGCCTGAGGTCACCGAACCGCTCCCCGCGCAGCCGATCGATCCGCCGACCCTGGCGATGACCTTTCGCATTAACGATTCTCCGCTTGCCGGTACTGAGGGCGACAAGGTGCAAAGCCGGATTATCCGCGAGCGGCTGTTGCGCGAGGCGGAAGGCAATGTTGCGCTTCGGATTTCCGAATCGACCGAAAAAGATTCGATGGAGGTCGCGGGCCGCGGCGAGCTGCAACTCGGCATCCTGATCGAGACCATGCGACGCGAGGGGTTCGAGCTTTCGGTGTCGCGGCCGAAGGTGCTGTTTCAGTACGGCGCGTCGAACGAACTTCTCGAACCCATCGAAGAAGTCGTCATCGATGTCGACGAGGGCCATGCCGGCGTGGTCGTGCAAAAGCTGGCCGAGCGCAAAGGTGAGATGGTCGAGATGCGTCCTTCAGGCGGCGGACGCGTGCGCCTCATCTTCTACGCGCCGACGCGGGGGCTGATCGGCTATCACGGCGAGCTTCTGACCGATACGCGCGGTACGGCGGTGATGAACCGCTTGTTTCATGCCTACGGACCGCATCGCGGCGACATCGTAGGGCGGCGCAACGGCGTGCTGATCTCAACCGATCAGGGTGATGCCGTCGCCTACGCAATGTGGAATCTGGAAGACCGCGGTCCGATGATGATCGAGCCAGGCTGGAAGGTCTATCGCGGCATGATCGTCGGCGAGCACACCCGCGACAATGACCTCGAAGTCAACGTCCTCAAGGGCAAGAAGCTCACCAACATCCGGACCCACTCCAAGGACGAAGCGATCCGGCTCACCCCGCCGATTCGCATGACGCTTGAAAAGGCGTTGGCCTATATCGAGGATGACGAGCTTGTCGAAGTGACACCGAAATCGATTCGTCTGCGCAAGAAGCTGCTCGACCCTAACGAGCGGAAAAAAGACGAAAAGCGGAAAGAAGCCGAGCGGGTGTAAGCCGGTCAGGTCCAGGGGCCAACCGCAAGAGGACTTATCACCCCCTCGCCACAACCAATAATACATTCGGAGCGCCGCGAAATATCGGGCGACCGTGTCGGTCTTGCAACAGCCGGGCAGATTATGGCCTGGCCTGGATTTTTTCGGCCGCAGCGATGGCGCGCGAGCCGCGGTTCCGCTAATAATCCACATCGTTAACGAAGTATGAATCTCGGCACTTGAAGCCCGCAGAATCGCTTGCTTTGATTGCACCATGAGCACAGTCCTCATCGAAATTCGCCGCGCCAAGGCGCATGACGCCGGCGCGGTCGCTGACGCCCACGATGAGGCCTGGCGAACGGCATACCAGGGCATAATCCCCGGCACCGAACTCGACCGGCTGATCAATCGCCGCGGCCCGGCTTGGTGGGACAGCGCCATCCGCAAAGGCAGCCGCGTCGCGCTGCTACAGTTCGGCGACAAGGTTGCGGGCTACGCCAATTACGGGCGCAATCGCGCGCGCAGCCTGCATTACGACGGCGAGATCTACGAACTCTATCTGCGGCCGGAATTTCAGGGGCTGGGTTTCGGCCGGCGGCTGTTCACCGCCGCACGCCGCGATCTGGCGCAGAGCGGACTAAAATCGCTGATCGTGTGGGCGCTGTCGGAAAATGACACCGCCGTCGAGTTCTACCGCGCACTGAGCGGTAAGACTGTCGCCCGCTCATCGGAAAAGTTCGGCACGCGGGTGCTCGATAAAGTCGCCTTCGGCTGGAATAGCTAAGTCTTTCGACGATGGCTGACGGAGTGAGCGCGCCGTTACGCCTCTTGCGGGGTCCGTTGTCGTAACACCGCAACGAGAGCACCGGGTTCGCCGATAACCCGAACCCGTTTCACTCGTGACGTGGCACCCACCGAAACTGTCACATTGCGCGGAGCGACGCCGAGCAATTCGGCGACAAGCCGGCACAGCGCGGTGTTGGCCGCACCTTCGGATGGCGCTGCGCGGACGCGCGCTTTGAATACGCTGCGCCCGTCGGCACGCCGTTCGATCCCCTCAATAGCGTCACGGCCGCCACGCGGCGTCAACCGCACGTCGATGACGACGCCGTCGATCGTTGCCGTCCAAGGCTCGGCAGCCACGGCAGGTCAATACACGTTCGGCAGGATGTAGAGCGCGATCACATAGCGAATGAAGATGATGATCAGGAACAGGATCACCGGCGAAATGTCGATGCCGCCGAGGTTTGGCAGAAAATTACGAATTGGACGCAGCGCCGGCTCGGTAATCCGGTAGAGAAATTCGCCGATCATGCCGACGACCTGGTTGCGCGTGTTCACCACGTGGAACGCGACGAGCCACGAGAAGATCGCCGCAATGATCACGATCCAGATGTAAAGCTCGAGGGCCAGATCAATGACGAGAAAGAGGGCGCGCATGGGTAGCTTTCGAAAGTGACGACGCCGGAACCTAGCGATTTGCTACCGCGCTCACAAGCCGACGCGACGCCTCCGGATGCCCAAACGGCGTCTCCTTGACACTATTCGGGCGCGGCCCTAAATGGCCCCGAACTCGCCAAAAGCCGGCACTTATCGGCTGATCGTGCCTGCGGCGGGGCCGTAGCTCAGTTGGGAGAGCGCCGCAATCGCACTGCGGAGGTCAGGGGTTCAAATCCCCTCGGCTCCACCAGCCTTCGCCGCCCAGGCCACTGCGGCTGACAACAGACAGAAACCACAATGGCGTTTAGCCCACCTTGCCTCTAGAATGTTCGGCGTTGCCGCAGCATCATATTCGCGACTCAATCCACTGATTCATCGCCGGCAGCAAGGTTCGACAAGGCATGAGACCGATCGCCCTCCGACTGGCCTGTGTGTTCTTGTTACTTGGCTGCGTCTCGGCACCAGCATTTGCGGCCGCTCCCTGCGGCGGCGACTTCGCCGCATGGCTTGAAGCCTTCGAGCAGGAGGCGGCAGCGCAAGGCGTTTCGCAGCGTACCATCCAGTCCGCGCTCGCGGGGCTGACCTACGATCCCACCATCATCGCACGCGATCACGCCCAGGGCGTATTTCGCCAGAGCTTCGAGCAATTCTCCGGCCGCATGGTGCCGCCGCGCCTCGCGCGCGCCAGGCGTCTCCTGACGAAATACAGCCCGATCTTCAGCCGTATCGAGCAGCAGTACGGCGTGCCCGGCCCGGTGATTGTCGCCATATGGGGCCTGGAGACCGACTTCGGCGCCGATGACGGCAAGTTTCCGACCATCCGCGCGCTGGCGACGCTCGCCTACGACTGCCGACGCCCGGACAAGTTTCGCGGCGAGTTGCTTGCCGCCTTGCGCATTGTCGAGCGCGGCGACATGGCGCCCGGCGAAATGCGGGGCGCCTGGGCGGGCGAGATCGGCCAGACGCAGTTTCTGCCGTCGTCATATCTGAAATACGCCGTCGACTATGACGGCAACGGCCGCCGCGACCTCATTCACAGCGTACCCGACGCGCTGGCCTCAACCGCCAACTATCTTAAAGGGTACGGCTGGCAGCGCGGCCAGCCATGGGGCGAAGGTACGCCCAACTTCCAGGTGCTGCTGCAGTGGAACGCGTCGCAGGTTTACACGCGGACGGTGGCCTATTTCGCCGAGCAGCTCGCGGCCGGCCAGTGAACTCAAATTCGCCGCCTTAACAATCAAATCAAGCGGCAGCGCGCAGCGGCATTGAATTAAATCGAGATTCTGGTCTCAATAGCATCGTAATCCGCCCGCACCCCTCCGTCCGTCGTATCGAGAAGCCCGGCGGAGCTAAGCGCCTGCACGTCCGCATGAACGTTGCTGTAGTCGCGCATAAGCGCCTTCGCCAGCGCGCGCACGCTTGTCACCTCGTGGCGACGGACATAATGCAACAGTTCCAACCGCTTGCCGCTCAGGACGCGCGTCAACGTCTCCCAATTCTGGAACGTCAAATAACGCTCCCGGAACTTCTCTCCGCGCTCGGCCCTGTGCCAGGCATTGATGAACCGCTGCCCGGCTTCCTTCTCAAACTCACCGCCGACCGTGACTCTTATTTTATTGGCTTTTTTCATATCTCACCACGCAGAGTTCTAACATCAGACCAGAAATCGGCGATCAATTGCTCGACCGTCGCGAAACGGTACGCTGTCTCTGCCTTCCGAAAATGCCTGTGATCGCCCTTGCCGCGCTCGTTGTCGTATCCGACTTCGCGGATCCCTGGCCGACCGTAAAACAGCGAGTACTTAAACGCGTGGGTTGAGGGCGGGACCGCCACAGGAACGCGCCATAACTTCATTTCAACGATAGCGCCGTCTTCGTAATCGACCCGTTCGTAGAAGATGAGTTCCGCGTTTCTCCTTGGCATTATGTCCTATTGAACCATATGGTGTCAATAGCCATAGGTCTATGCCGCTGAAGTATCTCCGATCCAGCGGTCGAGAAAATGGCTGAGCCAGTTGCGTGCGCTGTAATCGTAGACCGCACGGTCGGCGAAGTGCGCGGCATAGGGCTTTGCTCCCGGCATCTCCAGGCGAAGGTGGCCGCGCGCCGTCCACTTGTGCATCATCAGCCGCGTCACGTCCGGATGAAATTGCAGCGCGTAGCTTCGCCCGTAGCGGAACGCCTGCACCGCGAACATGTCGCCTGCGGCCAGAAGCTCGGCACCGTCTGGCAGATCAAAACCTTCCCGGTGCCACTGATAGACCTGCTCGGGCCAGGGATTGACCATGGCAAGGCCGGCGGGCGTCGGCCGGATCGGGTAATAGCCGATCTCGGCGTGACCGTCGGGATGGGGAAAGACCTTTCCGCCCAGCGCCCGCGCGCACATCTGCGCGCCGAGGCAGATGCCGAGGAACGGCTTCTGCTCCTTGAGCGGAACGGCGATCCAGTCGATTTCGCGGCGGATGAAATCATCCTGGTCGTTGGCGCTCATCGGGCCGCCGAAAATAACGGCGCCAGTATGCTCCGAGAGTGTCTCCGGCAATGGGTCGCCGAATCGCGGCCGGCGCACATCCAGGACAAAGCCGAGTTGCTGCAGGGCGTAGCCGACCCGTCCCGGGGTCGAGTGCTCCTGGTGGAGGACGATCAGAATCGGCTGTCGCATGACGAAAGAGAATCGAAAGGCGCCCGCTTAAGCTTGGTATTGCTTTCGCCGGTAAATTCAAGGCGACGCGATGCTTGGCCGCTATGAATGACGCTCGGCCCGGCGCGGCTCGACATAGATGAGCGCTAATTCAGCAGCAGCAGGTTGGGGATCACGCCTGACAAGAACACCGCGGCTTCATGCATCACCGTTTTTTTCGCCGGTTTTTGCGGCGATACGCTGACGCAACTCGATCCGTTGTCGCTGCGACACGCCGAGCAGGTCGGCGGCGCGCCACAACAGATTGTCTTCAAGTTCGTCGCGGCGGCCATCGGCATAAACAATTTGCCACATCATTTCGATGATGCGGGCGCGGCCTTCCTCGTCGAGCACCCGGTTGAGAAGGCTCGTGAAGTGATAGAGGTCGACCGATTCGTGCTCTGCCTCCGTCGCCTTGTCGATAAGCTCATCGGCGACAGCATCTTCAAGGCCGAAACGCTGCTTGACCACGGCATGGAGCGTATCGCGCTCGCTCGACGACATATCGCCGTCGATCGTCGCGGCGTGTACAAGAAGCGCCACCGCCGCGAGGCGGTAGTCATTTTCGGCGAATTGGCTTGGGTGTTTCCCGCCGTCCACGAATTCGGCGACAAAATTCCGAAACGCTTCCAGCATGCACCCGTTCCGTATCGAGGACGTCCGATTGTCATGGTCATATGCGAGGTCGTGCGTGCCATTCAAGCCCGCGACCGATACCCGCGGCAAGGCGGGAGGCTTATTGAATGGACTTGCCTTCGCGATAGCTTTCCTGGAGCAGGCGCAGATTAGCCGCGACATACGGATTGGCGGGATCCTTGGCGGTGGCCTCGTCCAGCTTCTTGTGGGCGCGCGCGTAATCGCCGCGCAGCATGTATGAGAACCCCTGATTGTTGAGGATCTCGACGGTCGGGCCGACGATGCGGATGGCCTCCTGATAGGCGCGATCGGCAAGATCAAAACGATGCAGACGGTCGTAGGAGGCCGCGAGCCCCAGCCACGCCTCTGCCTCACGCGGATGTTGCTCAACGGCGGTGCGGAAGGCCCTCTCGGCGAGACCGTAATTGTTGCTTCGGAAGTATTTCTTGGCGACTTGCAGATCGTCGTGGGGGTCGTCGCCAAGAAGGCCGGGCTTGGCGCCGGGCGCGATCGGCTCGCCGCTCGGGCCCGGTTCAGCGGGTGTTACTGCAACGGATCCGGTGGTCTCGGGGGATTTGCCGTCGGCCGGTTTGCCGGTGATCCAGTTCGTACCGTCGGCGCCCTTGGGCGCCCACAGATCATTCAGCTTGAACCCGGTATCGGAAGCGGGCGCATCCGAGGCGTCAGCCGTCTTTGCCGCATCGCCGGTCTTCGGCGTCCACAGATCGCTGAGTTTGGTCGATGAGGCGCAACCCCCCAGGCCCGTCAGGCAAGCCGCCATGACGATCAACGCCCGAGTTACTCGGATACTCATCGACGCGCTCCGGACCACGACACGTCCGGCCGATTCCGTCGCCCCAAAAATTGCGCTGGCGCGCCGGCGGATCGGACAGCCCCGGACACGCAAAACTAGGCGACGATGGTTAAAGAATCCCTCGCCAGGCGGCGCTTTCCCGCCTCGCCGCGGCAGTGGTTCGGCCCCTGTAACCGTGTGGACGAACCACCCTCAGCTCGGGAGGAGCGCCGACAATAACAGCAATACCGCAACGCCAACGAAGCCCTGCAGCAAAGTCCCGACCGTAATTGCGGCGAGCCCGCGCAGCGGCCGAAGTCCCGCGCTTGTTGAAACCAGCCAGAAAAATTCGTCGTTGATGTGGGCCGCCGTCATGGCGCCCATGCCGACGGCCAGGGTGGCGAGCGCTTTGCCGGTGTCGCCGCCCAGTCCAAGCGGCATCAAAATCGGCTGCACCATGCCGGCTGCGGCGATCGCTGCAACCAGCGACGAGCCTTGCAAGGTCTTTATCACCGCCGCGATCAGGAACGGGATCAATAAGGCGAAGAACCCACCAACGCGCCAGTCGAGCAGACGCTCGCCGATCAGCTCTGCCATGCCGGTTTCCTGGCAGAGCCGCTGCAGGCCGCCGGCCGCACCGACGATCAAAACGATGCCTGCGACCTTGCCCAAAACGCGATTGGTCCAATCGGGCTGAACAAGATGCCGCATGCTCGAGCGCCACAGCCCGATGACCATGATGCCGACACCGACGATAAAAAGGATCAGCGGGCGGCCAACGCCGAGAACCAACTCCCGCGCCGCGCCCCCACCAAGCGGCTCGCTCGGCATCGCACCGATGGATTGCTCCATCAGCATCAGCAGCGGGATTGCGGCGGCCAGGATGAGTACGATCGCAGCCCATCCGGCCTGCTTCTGTGCAATCGGCAGCGGTTCCTGAATCATTGAGGACAACGCGGCGCAGGCAACTGACTGCCACCGCGCCCATGCCGCGCCGATCACCGCGAGTAAAAGCGCGAGCGGCAAACCGAACAGCGCGACTCGGTCCCAAGCAGCGTCAAGAATTGATGTCGCCGCGATCAGCACCGGCGAAAACAGCAGGCCATGACTCGCCGAAATTGCCAGCGCCAACGCGATCGGCACCTGTCCGCGTGCCTGCGTGCCTCCGCCGCTGATCGGCCGAAGTAGCGGTGTCAGCAGGGCAAAGGCGGCGGCGGGCGAAGCGCCGATGCCAGCGATCAGGCCCAAAAGCGCCGCAATCCTGGGGCCGCTGAACCACCGCCAGCGGCGGATTGTCACCTCGATCCGATCGGCGGCTGCGGTGCTCTCGGCTAAACCGGAAACCAGGCCCGCGGCGACAATCACCAGTCCCGGAGAATAAAGTGCTTGGGAGAATCCGGTGCCAAAGTCCCTACCCAGGAGACTGATGGAAAGCCCGGCAGCCAGGCCGAAACCCGCGGCTACCAACACCAGCACGAGAAACGGATGGAAATGACGCAACTGCGTGGCCGCGATGACAACCGCGACTGACGCGAGCAGAAGGAGCGCGTCGAAGAGCGCCATTCCGGACATTATTCTTCTGGTCCTCGACGTAGGAGCACGACGCAGCCGCGTCCTGCCGTGTTATTCACCGGCCGCAAGATTTTCATCCTAGTATGATTTGGCGGATGGACGAGTGGGCACGGCAGAAAAGATGAACGAGCGCGACGAAAGACGCTGCCGCTCATCCCGTCGGCTCGGCGCCGTGCTGCTCTTCGCGGCACTGATCATCGCAAGCGGCCCTGCTCTGGCTGCGGCATCCGATTTCATCCACGCTGAAGGAAGGCATCTTGTCGACAGTAACGGCGCACGCTTCGCCATCAAGGGGACCAATCTCGGCAATTGGCTGGTCCCCGAAGGCTACATGTTCAAATTTACTCGCGCCCGGGCACCCCGCGAGATTGCAGATGTCATCGAGGCGTTGATTGGTCCGCAAGACGCCTCACGTTTCTGGGCCGAATTTCGCGACGTATACATTGCCCGCGATGACATCCGTTTCATCAAAGCGGCCGGCTTCAATACGGTTCGCGTCCCGCTGCACTGGCGGCTGTTCGTCGAACCGGGCGATGGAAGCCCCGACCGTTTTGAAGGACCCGGCTGGGCTCTGATCGACCGTCTCATTGGCTGGTGCCGGGAAGCTGGCTTGCGCGTGATCCTCGACCTGCACGCCGCACCCGGCGGCCAGACCGGAGTCAATCACGATGACGGCCCGGGCTTCCCGCTGGTTTTCTATGTGCCGCATTATCGGCGGCTAACCATTGCGTTATGGCGCGAACTCGCCAGCCGTTACCGCGACGACCCGACCATGCTTGGCTATGACCTTTTGAACGAACCGATCTCGCCTTACAACGACATGGATTATCTCAATCCGCGATTGGAGCCGCTGTACCGCGAGATCGTAGCCGCCATTCGCAGCGTTGATAAAAATCACGCCGTGCTGCTTGCCGGTGCGCAATGGAGCATCAGCTTCGCCGCGTTCAGCCGGCCGTTCGATGCCAACGCAGTTTATACGTACCATAAATTCTGGGCCAAACCGACGCGCGATGCCGTGCAGAGCTATCTCGACTTCAGCAATCGCTGGAAGGTGCCTTTGTTGATTGGCGAGACCGGCGAATACAACGACGAATGGAACCGGACATTCCGCGAGCTTAACGAACGCTTCGGCATCGGCTGGTGCTTCTGGCCCTACAAGAGCCTCGACACCGAAACCGCCGTCGTCTCCATCACGAAGCCGGCGGGATGGGAACTGATCGCCGAAGCCGGGAGCAAAGACATTACCGCCCTGCACTCAAGTTCCCTTCCGGCGCGCGCGCAGGCCAAAGCCATCCTTGATGCTTATCTGGAAGCCGCGAAGTTCAAAAATGATCGCGTCAACGCCGGTTATCTTCAGTCTCTTGGGCTCGCGGCGCCATAGGCCATCGTGTTCGGAGCGTTGAAAAATGGCGCCAGAGTTTCGGCCAGGTGATTTGCGAAATGTCAACCGTCAGAGCAACCCGCCGTTGCCAGAGGCGGCAACTGAGGCTAGCGATTAAGTGAGACTCGCTTCGCCGGTGTAGGGGCCGGCCGAGGATCGGTATCCGTGGACAAGTGGTGGACGGAACTATCGCCCGACAGCAAGCCCAGCGTTTCGGCGGCCGTTTGCTTGCTGCAGGTCGCGGGAGAGTTGCGGCAGCGCCCGAGCATCGGCTACGCGACGGCCTTCGCCACTGTAGGATTGGCGACGGCTGTGCAATGGCTGGGCCAGGACTTTTATGCCGGCGCGCCTTTTCTAACGATATATCCGGCAGTGATCGTAACGACGTTGATCGGTGGATTGGGCGCGGGACTTGTCTCCGCCATACTGGCCGGCGCCTCGCAATGGGGCCTGTTCATTCCGAATTTTCATTGGCTTGCCATGGTCTCGTATGTGTTCGATGCCACGGTGTGCGTCCTGCTGATTGTTTTCATCAACGTAGCGCTAGACCGTCTCCTCATTGACGTCGATCAGGAGAAACAGGCCAAGCATCATCAATATCTTCTGGCCAAAGAACTACACCACCGAATCCAGAATCTTTTGACCGTAATCCAGGCGGTTATTCGGTTCAGCATTCCCAACGACGGAACGATTCAAGCCTCAATGATCAAACGCCAGCTGATGGATCGGATCCAATCCATGTCGGCTGCCAATCGGACCATCACGGATTCGATGGGGGACGGGATTCGTCTTATCGATCTCATCAACGGCGAAATCAGCGCCTTCGAATCCCGGTTCGAGATCAACGGCAACACTGCCATAGCGCTGGGTCCGCAAATGACACAAAACCTCTCATTGATCCTGCATGAACTCCTCACCAACGCGCTCAAGCATGGCGCACTATCCGTTCCACGCGGCCGGGTCAGCCTGCGGCTTGATTTAACGCACTCAGTGTTGACGTTTGCCTGGCAAGAGCGCGACGGGCCGCGGGTGGCGCCACCGCTCAGCTCCGGTTTTGGGAGCCGCATTCTGGACACGTTCGCCAGGGGCTTCTGTCAGAATGTCGACATCTGTTACGCCGAAAGCGGGCTTCGTTATACGTTGCAGATCAGCTCGGACCGTATCAAATCCCTTCCCAGGCTGATGACGACGGCCCGCACATCGGAATCCGCCGTCACTGCAAACGCGGCATAAGCAAAGACCAACTGGCAGCCGAGCCGACGGAAAGCCGCTTGGCGGCCGTTGGGCCGGTGACGTTTACCAGTTCCCGGTCACCAGCCGCACGATGACCGGGCACAGGATGACGACGAACAGCACCGGGAATATGCACACCATCATCGGCACCGAGAGCTTGGCCGGCAGGGCGTAGGCCTTTTCCTCGGCGCGCGACAATCTCTTGTGGCGCATGTCGTCGGAGTAGACCCGCAACGCGTCGCTGATGCTGGAACCAAGCTCGTCCGATTGCTGAATAAGCGTGGCGAAGGAGCGCGCCTCTTCCAGGCCGAGCCGGTCGCCCAGATGTTCGAGTGCCTCGGTTACGGTGCGGCCGGCGCGGATTTCCAGATTGGCCATATGGATATTGGCGGACAGCGACGGGTAGGAATCGCTGAGTTCGCGCCCGATCCGGTCGAGCGACGCCTCCATGGCGAGACCCGCATCGGCGCACACGACCATGAGGTCCATGAGATCGGGGAATCCGGAGCGGTGCTCCTGACGCTTTTTCTTGATGATCTGGTCAAGGTAGAACGTCGGCGCCAGGTATCCGCAAACGCCGCCCGCCAGCACGAACAGCCAGAACGTCGACTTGCCGTGGAAATGGAACATCGGCAACACAAAGAACAACGCAACCGTCAAACCCAGCGCCAGCGCCAGTCGCGCAAAGAAAAAATAGGATGCAGCGCGCGGGTTATAGATGCCGGCTTGCACGAGCCGGTGCTGCAGCATCTTGAGGTCTTTGCTGTCGGTGGCCGAATAATGCTTGGTCGCATAATCAATCAGTCTGTGCGCGACCTTGACGCCTGAATATCGCAGCGAGCGCCGGCCGTCGGCATCCTCGTCGTCGAGACCGACCCGGACGGCCCGGCGCCGAACCGCTTCGCGCGCCCGCACGGCTATCATCACCGCAAACGCAAGCGTGCCGGTAGCGAGGAAGACGAGAAGGCTCAGCATCGTCGTCGCGCTGTCGCCGAGCAGGGCAAAGGTTGAGCTTGGGTTCATCGCTCAGATCTTGAAGTTGACCATCTTGAACATGATGAGGTTGCCGACCAGCATCCATCCGGCGGCAGAGCCAAGCAGGATCTTGGTGAGATGCTCGTGCCAGACGGCGGCGTAGAAAGTCGGCGCCACGACCTGAACGACGATGAACATGCCGATCGGCAATGAGGACAGGATCATTGCCGAGGCGCGGCCTTCGGACGCCAGCGCGCGAATTTTTCGTCGCATCTTGAAGCGCTGGCGGATGACGTTCGAAAGGTTTTCGAGGATCTCGCCGAGATTGCCGCCGGTCGAGCCCTGGATGCCGACGGCGGTGATGAACAGCGGCAGATCGTCCGAGCCGATGCGGGCGTAGAGATTGCGCATCGCCGTCTCCAGGTCGGCGCCGTAGGTGATTTCATCCGACACCATGCCGAATTCGCTGCCGATCGGATCGGGCATTTCGCGTGCCACCATGTTGATGGCGATCGGCACCGGATGTCCGGCGCGCAGGCTGCGCACGATCATGTCGAGGGCATCGGGAAACTGGGCGCCGAACCGCTTCTGCCGGCGGGCGCGCAACAGCCGCAGCACGAGATAAGGCAGCGCGGTCGCGCTGAACAAAGCGGCCACCGCCGCATAGAGGATATTCGCGGAGAATACGAAGGTTGCGACGGCAGCAAAAACCGCGGTCACGGCAATGACCAAAATGAGCCGGCCGAACCCCATGGTGAGGCCGGATTGCAAGATCAGGCGGTTCATCGCCAGGAAGCTGAGCCGATAATTGCCGGCGCCGGTCAGGCCGCGCTCGCGACGCAACTCGACAAGGACGCTTTCGCGATCCTTCCGGTCTTTCGACAGCATCAGCCGGCGGTTGATCGTGCTGCGGTACGAACCCGCCGTAAAGCAGAGCAGATAGACGGCCTCGAAGATCAGCGCCGCGGAGGCCGCGACCAGCACCCAGATCAGGTAGATGGGATCGAAATCAACGGACATCGGCCGTTCCGATCACAGCTGTTGCGACGGATCGAAGTAGGAGCCCGGAATTTTGATTCCCATGGCGACGAGGTCGGCCAGAAAACGCGGGCGGATCCCGGTGGCCTGGAAATGGCCCTGCACGGAACCGTCAGGCGCCGTACCGGTGCGCACGTATTTGTAGATCTCCTGCATCTGGATGATGTCGCCTTCGAGCCCGGTGATCTCGGCGATGCTCATCACCCGGCGCTTGCCATCGGACAGCCGCGACAGCTGCACGATGACCCGAATGGCGGCTGCAATCTGGCCGCGGATGCTGGCGACTGTCATCGGCATACCGGCCATGCCGATCATCTGCTCCAGTCGGGAGACGGCGTCGCGCGGCGTATTGGCATGAACCGTCGCCATCGAGCCTTCATGGCCGGTGTTCATCGCCTGCAACATGTCGAAGGCTTCCTCGCCGCGGCACTCGCCGAGGATCACGCGATCGGGCCGCATGCGGAGCGCGTTCTTGACCAGATCGCGCTGGCGGATCTCGCCTTTGCCTTCGATGCTTGGCGGCCGCGTCTCCATCCGGCCCACATGCGGCTGCTGCAATTGCAACTCGGCTGCGTCCTCGATGGTGAGGAGTCGTTCCTTCTCCGAAATGAAGGAAGAGAGCGCATTGAGCATCGTCGTCTTACCGGAGCCGGTGCCGCCGGAAATGATCAGCGTGACGCGCGCCTTCACGGCGGCGGCGAGCAGTTCGGCCATCGGCGGCCGCAGCGCGCCGACCTCGACCAGCTTGTTCAGATTGAAAGGCTTCTTGGAAAATTTGCGGATCGAGACCAGCGGACCATCGATCGCCACCGGACGCACCGCCACGTTGACACGCGAGCCGTCAAGGAGCCGCGCGTCGCACATCGGATGTGATTTATCGACGCGCCGGCCGACCGCCGAGACGATCTTGTTGATGATGCGGAGCAGATGGGTCTCATCCTTGAAGCGCACGCTGGTCGGCTCGAGCATGCCGCCGCGCTCGACGTAGACGCACTCATGGCCGTTGATGAGGATATCGTTGACGGTTTGGTCCTTGAGCAGCGGTTCGAGCGGACCGAGGCCGGTCATTTCATCGAGAATTTCCGATACGAAATCGTTGAGCTCCTGAGTGTTGAGCGCGAGCCGCTCGGTCAGCACATATTGTGAAACCAGCTCTTGGATGTGACCGCGGATTTCGTCTTCGGGAAGTTTTTCCAGCGCCGATAGATTGATCTCCTCGATCAGCCGGCGATGCAGCCGCACCTTGGCGTCAAGGAGCTTGTCGGTAAGGAGCGGATTTGAGGCCGCGGGAGCGGAGGCTTCCGGCGCAGCCTCCGAAGCCGTCTCGGGAAATACCGTCCAGGATACGCCCTCAAGCGCGGTATCATCCGCAGCCGGGATCAGTTCCGGAGCAGCAACGCGGCGTGTAGTGAAACGACCTGCCATAACTTCGGTCCTACGACGCCAGCGCGCGCGTTAGCTTTGCCCTCGGCACGATCCACCCTACGATCGCGCCCAAGACAGCTTGAATTTTTTGCCGTCGGCCGCCCCTGCCTTGGCAGCTTTGCCGCTGCTTTGTGGGAGAATGATTTTTTTGAGCTGGGCTGTGATTTTGTTGCCGGGCCTGACCTCGTCCAGCGGTACACCGCGGTCGATGGCCTCGCGAACCAGGCCGTAGTCGTTGGGTACACAGGCCAGAAACGAATCACCGATCGCCTGTTCGATGTCGGCGCGGCGCAAGCCGGAAGAGAACATCTTCTGGGCGAAACGATTGATGATCACCTGCGGCTGGGGGCCGTCACCCATCCGTTCGCGGATGGCTTCGACCAGCTGCTTGGCGTGGCGCAGCCCCGGCACTGTCGTCTCGCTGACAACGAACAGCCTGTTGGAGCCAAGCAGCACGCTGTCGGTCCACGAGAACCAGGTGCGCGGCATGTCGAACACCACGTAATCGAAGTTCGACGACACCAAATCAAGGAGCCGCGTCACGACGTCCGGATCGAACGAGCGCATCTCCGCGGGACGGTTCGGCGCCGCGACCACGGCGAGTCCGGACGAATGATGCGACAGCATGATTTCGAGCAGCTGCCGATCGAGCCGCTCCGGGCGCGGCTCGATTTCGCTCAGATTGAGGCGCGGCTCGATATCGAGGTAGTCGGCGCAAGCGCCGTGCTGGAAATCGAGATCGACCAGGCAGGTCGCTGTCTTTGCACGGGTGCCGCTGTTGAGGAGCACCATCGCGGTCTGCACGGCGAGCGTGGTCACGCCAGCACCGCCCACGGCCGGCAGAAAGGTGAATATCTGGGATTCTTTCGCGTCCGCACTGGCCGGCGGCTTGGCGACGCGTGCGCATGTCTGGACCAGATCGACCGGCGGCACCGGCTTGATCAGAAGGTCAGCGACCCGCATCTGCATCAGGCGTCGGGCGATATTGCCCTCGAAAGTCCGCATGACCGCGACGACGGGCGGCCAGCTGCCGATGCGGGTCATGAACCGTTCGAGGGCCTGCAGCTCCAATTCATCGCCGGGATCGAGATCGGCGACGATGACGCTCGCGCCTTCGACGTCGATGTGATCCTGATCGGAGAGCGTCCCCTTGACGACATCGAGCTCGATCTGCGCGCTCGAGCCAAAAGTCGCGCGAACGCTCTCGTCGAACGCGGCATCGGCGGTCACGACGACCACGCGGGTCTGGACCCCGGAGGATGCAGATCGGCCGATGCGCATCACTCAAACTCGCATGATAGGGCGCCGCTCATTGGCCGGAATTGCCGCTCGACCCGCCGTTGGCGCCGCCAGGATTGCTGACCGTGATGTTTTGAGTTTGCGCCGGCGCTTGTGACCCACCTTGCAGCGATGTCGAATCAATCGGCTGAGTCACTTTATCGAGGCGATAACGCTCGATCGCCAACTGCATCTTCTGGCCGTTGAACGCGATGTTGGTGTTGCCGCTATGGGGCGGCCACGGATCGACCGTCTGCTCTGCGCCGTTAGCAGCAATCGCGTCGCCGGCCGACAGCGCGATGGTGTCGCGCCGTGCGTAGTAGATGTCGGAGCAGCCGGCGAGTGCGGCAGCCAGCATCGTGCTGACAGCAATCGTGCGCACGACGCCTTGCTTCTTCTGTTTAGTTTCTGGCTGAAACATAAACCCCTCCCGTCCTCGGCAGATCGAGAATATGGCCGACAAACGGCCGGTTTATTGCGCCGATGGCGAGCCGCGCCAGCGCCGGACTGACCTCAGCCTGGCCCATCAGGAAAAAGTCGATGTCGTTTGCCGGCAGGCTGGAGTCGAGCGGTGTGTGAATGGGAGCGCTCGGCGGCAGCGGACGAACAATGTGCGGCGTCACCAGGATCACCAGATCGGTCTCACTCTTCTGGTACTGGCTGGAGCGGAACAGTGAGCCGAGCACCGGCGTGTCGCCGATCCACGGCAGCTGGTCCTGCGCGGTCGAACTTTGGTTCTGCAACAGACCGCCGAGCATGAAGCTTTGACCGTCCCGCAATTCGATCGTGGTCGACGCCCTGCGGGTGATGAGTCCCGGGACCGACGTACCGAGGACGGTCACGGTATGCGTGGGGTCGATCTCGCTCACCTCCGGCTTGATTATAAGGTTGATGATCCCATCCCGGAGCACCGTGGGCGTGAACGAGAGTCCGACGCCGTAGGGCTGGTAGGCGAAAGAGATCGCTCCGAGGCTACCGGCCTGAGGGACGGGAAACTCCCCGCCAGCAAGGAAGCTCGCGGTGTCTCCGGACAAAGCCACCAGATTGGGTTCCGCCAGGCTGCGGGCGAGGCCTTTTTGTTCGAGCGCGTTGATCGATACGTCGAGTGAGTTTTTTCCGCCAAACAATTGCCCAACCAGGAAGCCGAACGGCGCCGCGCCCGACAGAACGCCGGCGGCAACCGTTGACGACAGCGGTACCCCGGAAATGCCACTGGGGAGCACGCTCTGCCCACCGATACCGCTGTTCGAAAAGGCCGGCTGCTGGAAAGAACCGCCCGGTGCGGTTATCGGCAATTGCTGAGCCGGGACCTGGTTGCCGATGTTGGCTACGGCGCCGCTGCCAAACATGTTCCATTGTACGCCCAGCTCGCGGCTTGCCGAACGCGACACTTCGATGAAGCGAACCTCCAGCATGATCTGCTGCGGCCGCATCACCTGAACGGTGTTGATGACGTCCGGCACGAACTGGCGGGCAATCTGCACCGTTTTATCGAGCGTGACCGCGTCCGTCGCCATGCCACTCAAGAGGATGTGGCCGTTGACCGAGGACACCTTAATGCCGCCGCCGCCGACGTGGGAAATCTCTTCATTAAGCCGTGAGAGATCGTAAGCCACCTCGACGTCGAAGATTTTTAGGACCTTCTTCTCCGCACCGTAAACCACCACGCGGGTGGTGCCGATCTTTTTGCCAAAGATCGACAGCTTACGGTCGGTGAGCGGAATGACATCGGCGACCTCGGGATCGCTCACCGTGATATCGACCAAACTCTCGTCGGTCTGCCTGTCTTCTGACTTTCCGACCCACACTGTCATCGGTTCCTTGTGCGCAGCGTTTATGAACGCAAGCCGCTCCTGCGCATGCAATGCACTGGTCGCCAGCCAGAGCATCACGCCGATGCTGGCCATCAGAACCACGGATGCTCGCCGGCGGACATTCCCGACCGCCTGTTGTCTGTTCCTGCACCTGTTATCCACGTCGGCCTCCCCGCTGTTGCTCATTGTCCCCAAACTCATGTCAACGCCCCAATCTTTTGCTGATCACCATTTCCGTCAGTCGTGTGCTGGCTCCGGATTAGCGACGCATGGCCGTTTGCGCTCCCGCCCGCTCGACTGGAACTTTGTAATCCTCGTGCTTGAAGGTCTCGCGCTCGTGCTTGAATGCGCGCGTCACGCTGACAGTCGCAGCGTGCGGATCGCGCCAGGATGTAAATGTCTTGCCCAGATCCGACAGCGTCACCCGCCGCGAATTGTCCGCCGACACCTCGCCCGCCTTGCGCAGCAACAGCGACAGGGTTCCGACCTGCGACGCCAGCGAGAGCCTTTGCGCATCGGCGACAGACACTTCCAGCGTCACCGCCTTGACCACCGAAGGCTTCAATGACATCGCATCCGCGGACTGGTCGACGGCAAGCACACGCGCGTTCTCGATGACGACGTCGTTGGTCGCGTTCTCTTTGTCGGTTTGCCGCGTCAGCACGACATCGACGTGATCGCCGGGGAACACGAAGCCGGCGACGCCCTCGACATCGTTGACGCGAATGGTAACGGCCTTCATGCCTTCCTGAAGCACCGCCGAAAGGGTCGCGCGCTGGCCCGGGCCGGTGATCTTGGAAGCGAGAACCGCTTCGTTCTCATGCATCGGCAACACCACGGCACGCTTTGCCGTGGCCAGATCGGCGATCTTGCTGAAAGCGCCGGCCGGTAACGCACCCTGCGGCCACGGCACCTCGCGCAGCGATGCCGCCACGATCTCATCGCCGAACCGCAGCGGCTTGCTCGCGACCACGATCGTGCGTGCCGGTGCTTCCGGCTTCTTATTCGCCTCGAGGCTCCGCATCCGCATCTCGGCCTGATTGTTCAGCCAAGCCTGCGCCAGGAATACCGCGAGCAGCCCGAACAGGACTGCAAAGCCGATCATCACGATAGTGCTCGTGCGCACGTCTGTCCCCTAATGACGCGTCCGTTATTCTTGGTATCGCGTTCGCAGTATTGGGATGCTGGTAGTATTGAATTGGTGAAGCAGACCGCGAGTTATCGGCCTATGCTGAAGATTGGTTGAAGCCGTATTCTTTATGAGGTGTGTATTTGCTTTAAGCGAACAGATAACCTTTACGAAAATTCAGCCATTGCAACACTCCCGCAATCACCGCAACGAGGCCAGGCGCGCATGCCCAGCACCGCAATCGACTCCGCCGTGTTCCGCAATATCTTCTCCACCGAGGCTATGCGGCGCGTGTTTTCCGACGAAACCCGCGTGCAAAAGTACCTCGACTTCGAGGCGGCGCTGGCGCGGACGCAGTCGGGGCTCGGTATCATCCCGCAGGATGCCGCCGAAGAAATCGTTCACCATTGCGAGGCCGGCGAGATCGATTTTGTTAAGCTTGAAAGAGAAACTGCGCGGATTGGCTATCCGGTGTTGCCAGTGGTGCAACAGCTCGTCGCACTGTGCCGCGACGGACTCGGTGAGTGGTGCCATTGGGGCGCGACCACGCAGGATGTGACCGACACTGCTACCATTCTGCAGGTCCGCGAAGCGCTCACGCTCATAGAAGCCGACATCGATGCGATCGCCGGTGCGCTTGCCGGATTGGCGCGCAGATACCGCGACACGCCGATGGCCGGCCGCAGCAACCTTCAACAGGCGGTGCCGATCACCTTCGGGTACAAGATGGCAACCGTGCTCGCCGCGTTTGAGCGTCACAAAGAGCGGCTGCAGGAATTACGCACCCGCGTTCTGGTCGGCGAGTTTGGCGGCGCCGCCGGCACACTTGCTTCGCTTGGCGGCCGCGGCCTCGAAGTCCAAGCCGAACTGATGAAGGAACTGAAGCTTGGCGTACCGGCCATCGCCTGGCACACGGTGCGCGACACCATCGCCGAGGTCGGCTGCTTCCTCGGCCTCGTCGCCGGTACCTGCGGCAAGATTGGGTTCGACGTGAAGCTGATGATGCAGACCGAAGTGGAAGAGCTTTATGAGCCGTTCCACGAAGGCCGCGGCTCCTCGAGCACCATGCCGCAGAAGCGCAATCCGATCTCGTCGGTCTATATTACCGCGCTCAATTCGGTGGTGCGCCAGCAAGTCGCCGCGCTGCTCGACGCCATGGTCGAGGACCACGAACGCGCCACCGGTCCGTGGGAAATCGAATGGATCGTGCTGCCGGAAATCTTTTGTCTTACCGCCGGGGTGCTGGCCCAGACACTGTTCGTGCTCACCGGCTTGCAGGTTGACGAGAGAAAAATGCGCGCCAATCTTGATTTGACCAAGGGCTTGATCGTCTCTGAGGCAGTGATGATGGGGCTCGGTCCCTATCTCGGCCGGCAATACGCTCACGACCTCGTCTACGACATCTGCCGCAATGTTATCGCCACCGGCCGTCCGCTGGTCGATCTGCTTGCCGAGAACGAGGAAGTCTCCAAGCATCTTAACCGGGAGGCGCTGGTGAAGCTCTGCGATCCGGCGAATTACCTCGGCGAGGCCGGGGCGATGGTGGATCGCGTGCTGGCGATGCACAAAGAGTAGCTAATTGCTCAGAGTCGGTACGTGCTTTTGCGGCATCAGGCTATCTCCTGACCAATACTTTTCCGTCTCGCACTTCGACGCTCAGCTGTTGCGGCGGATTCGGCGCCGGTCCGGAAATAACTTTGCCGCCATTGGCGACATCAAAGACGCTGAAATGACACGGGCAGCCGAGCACGGGATTTTTGGCCGCAATATCGAATGTGTCTTGCGCCACGGTCACATCGCGAAAATATCGCGTGACGCACTTGGCGTGAGGACAAATCAAGCTCGAGGCGTACCACCGCTCGCCGGGCAGCTTAACGACGATGCCCGGTACACGATCCCCTTCAAGCTCGAAGCTGAATTCGGCGGCCGTCCAGGCCTCCGCGAGCGCCTTTTGATCGATAACCGCCAATGGAGAACCGTCCGCCGCCGCAGCCGCGCGACCGATCGCGGCCACCACAGGCAAGGAGACTGCGCCGAGCAGCAACCGCCGCCTGTCCCGCCGGGTTTGCCCTGCCAAGGAATCGTCCCCGCGTCGCAGATTGCAAGCGCCCGTGGCGTCAGCGTGTAGCGTCGTTGCGTTCCAGCATCGCGACCCAATCGTCGTTGCTGATCACCTTCGACCACATCGGGTAGGTGTTTTTGAGCATCAGCTCAGATTGCTCTGGGAAATATCCGGCCATGGCATCGCGCAGCGCATAAACGTGGTAGCCCAAATCGAAGGCGTTCGTGACAGCGGCATAGACGCATACGTCCGTGGTGAATCCGCCGATGGCGACGTTCTTGATGCCTTTGGCACGTAAAATCTCGTTGAGGCCGGTGCCGCCGAACACGCTGATTTGATTCCGTGGAGCCAGGAAAAGATCCTTGTCACCTTCAGCAGGCAACAGCGGCGGAAAGTAAGACGCTTCCTTGGTGCCTATCTTCCACGCCTGGCGCAAAATTTGACCGCGATGGAAACCGCCCGGATTGGTCGCGTCGACCTCGCGGTAATCATTGGTATAGCCTTCGGTGACGTGCACCACCAACACGCCGAGGCTGCGGGCCTTTTTCACCAGCTCCACCGTTCTGTTGAGCAGGTGCTTTTCCTCGAGCTCCTTTTTGACCGCGCGGTAATTTCCGCCTTCCGGATTGGTGAACGGATATTGAAAGTCGATGAGGATCAAAGCGGTTTGCGCCGGCACCAGTTGCTTCGCGAGCGGCGGCAGTCCCTGCGCCATCGCGTTCGGCGCGCCGAGGAGAGTAGCGCAAGCAATCGCCGCCGCTATAGCAATAGAACGTGCCGTGAAATTGCGAAGCACTGAACGCGCATTAGCGGAGGGCATAGTCCGGCTCCTTGTGGCTGGCGGCGAATTTCTCCCTATGAAGAGCCATTCTCCATATTCAGTGTGCGGCCGCAACGCGCGGTGAGTTGCATTCTGCCGTGCTCAGCGAACTTCGCCATCGTGCAGTGTCTTCAGCATGGCGCTGCCCTGGTTGGCCGGGCCGAGCGCGCCGGTCGTCGAGGCGAGCTCCACGACTTTATGCAGTTCCTCCCAGGTAGCGCCGGCGCGGCGCGCCGCGAGCGCGTGCATCTGGGCTGCGGGATTGTGCTCGACGAGCAGCATGCCGAACAGGATAAGATTGGTCGTTTTGACGTCGAATACCTCGGAATAGAACGCGTGTGCCCGCAGCGCTTCAGCGCGCCGCAAAAATTCGGGATTGATTTTTCCCGAAAACGCAAACCGTGCCGCCGGCAGCGGCGGCAACGATCCGAACAGCTTGACGTAGCTGTCGCGAAATTCGGCGAGGTCGGCTGGCGGCTCGTCTTCAGGGGGCATCTAAGAACCTCATC
This sequence comes from uncultured Alphaproteobacteria bacterium, assembly GCA_963791955.1. Lineage (GTDB taxonomy): Bacteria > Pseudomonadota > Alphaproteobacteria > Rhizobiales > Xanthobacteraceae > BOG-931. The sequence goes on along the minus strand of CAWBUO010000002.1, from coordinate 1,344,779 downwards.
ACTTGTTCATGACCGGCGCGCAGCGCCGCTCATTCAACTTTGACATTCGCCACCTTGAGCACGCGCCGCCATTTTTCGGCGTCAGTCTTGATGAACGCAGCGAACTCTTGTGGCGAGCCCGGCATGGGTTCGAAGAACTGCGGATCGAGAACTGCGATACGAAATGCCGGCTCGCTCAAAACGCGTTGCGTCAGCGCGTTAAGCTGACTGACGATGGCGCTCGGGGTAGCGGCCGGAGCGAATAGCCCGAACCATGACGCCGCCTCGAAGCCCGGCAGGCCACTCTCGGCGACTGTCGGGATGTCGGGGAGGCGCGCCAGCCGTTCCTTGCTGCCAACCGCCAGCACATTCAGCTCGCCGGCCTTCCACGGCTGGACCGCGCTGCCGACGCTGATGAACATCGTCTGGATGTGGCCGGCGATGACATCGGTCAAAGCCGGCGTCGCGCCCTTATAGTGTATGGCGACCATTTGGACCCCGGCCATCGCCTGGAACATTTCCATGTTCAGATGTCCGGTTGAGCCGACGCCATAGGTCCCGTAGTTGAGCGTGCCCGGTTCCTTTTTCGCAAGCCCGATCAGATCTGAGACAGTGTGCACCGGCAACGACGGGTTCGTGACAAGGGCCTGATGAATTTTGACCAGGCCCGCGACCGGCACGAAGTCCTTGGTGGGGTTGTAATGAAGCTTGGCAAACAAATACGGATTGATGGCCACGGTCGCTTCGGGGGTTACCAAGAGAGTGTAGCCGTCAGCGGACGAGCGCGCGACATATTCGGCGGCGATCTGGTTGCTGGCGCCCGGCTTGTTTTCGACCACGACCGACTGGCCAAGGCTTTCGCTGAACCGCTGACCGAGAGCACGAGCGATCAGGTCGGTGACACCGCCCGGCGCCGCGGGCACAACGAGCGTAATCGTCTTCGCCGGAAATTGCTGCGCCGCCGCGGACGCCAGACCGGCGGCAATGACTCCAAGCACCAACACATATCGCGACAACGCAATCATCATTCACCTGACAGACGTTATTCCGCGGGGCGAACCGGCGCGTGCTGGCGCGTCAGTTCGATGGAAGCGATGTCCGAAACACCGGCGTTCTCGGCGGCGGGCTCCAGGTCCGCCTTGGCGCCGCGCAGCCGGAAGTAGATCTGCATGCCGATCAGCCCGACGCACAGCGCAACGAATACTGCGCTGATCGGACGCTCGACGAATACGCCGAGATCGCCGCGTGAGATCAGCATGGCGCGGCGGAAGTTTTCCTCGAACCGCGGTCCAAGCACGAAACCGAGCAGGATCGGCGCCGGATGAAAGCCGAGCCGAAGCAGCAGATAGCCGAACGCGCCGATGACGATCACCTCGCCGACCTGGAACATGTCGTTGTTGGCGGCGTAAACACCGATGCATACGAAGAACAGCGCGGTCGGGTAAAGGTAGCGGTACGGGATCGCCAGCATTTTCACCCAGATGCCGATCAGCGGCACGTTCAACAACACCAGCAGGATGTTGCCGATCCAGAAACTCGCGACCAGTCCCCAAAAGATATCCGGGTGCTGCGAGATCAGCTGCGGTCCCGGCACAATGCCGTGAATCATCAGTGCGCCGAGAAGGAGCGCCATCACCGCATCGCCGGGAATGCCGAGGCTCATGGTCGGGATGAAATCGCCCTGCACCGATGAATGAGTCGCCGCCTCAGGGCAGGCCACGCCTTCCAGCATTCCGGTCCCGAACCGCTCGGGCGTTTTCGAGACGCGCTTTTCGGTGGCGTAGGCGACGAACGATGCGATGGTCGGGCCGGTACCGGGAATCAGCGAGCATAAACTGCCGACCATCGTGCCGCGCAGCATCGGGAAAATCGATTGTTTGAGATCGGCTTTGCTTGGCCGCAGGTCGCGGAGACTGACCTTGGTGTATCGGGTACTGATCGGCGCGACCTGATTGATACTGTTCATAAACTCGGCGATGCCGAACAACCCGAGCGCCAACGCAACGAGCGCGATGCCGTCGTCAAGCTCGGTCAGTCCAAAGGTGTAACGTTCGGAGCCGAGTTCAAGATCGGTGCCGACACAGCCGAGAATAAGGCCCAGCACCGTCATCGCTACGCCCTTGAGCGGCGAGCCGCGCGCCAGCGTCGAGCCGGCGAGCAGGCCGAGCAGCATCAGCGAGCAGACCTCGGCCGGCCCAAACTCCAGTGCCGCCTTCACCAGGAGCGGCGACAGGAAGATCATTTCGGTGATCCCCCACGACGCGCCAACGAACGAGGCCAGCACCGTGATGCCAAGCGCTACGCCGCCGCGGCCTTGCTGGGTCAGCGGAAAGCCATCGAGGCAGGTCACCGCGTGCGGCGGATGGCATGGCAGGTTGAGCAGGATCGAGCAGATCGCTCCGCCATACTGGGCGCCGTACATGACACCCGCCAGCATCAGCACGGCGCCGACCGGCGGAATGCCGAATGTCAGCGGCAGCAGGATTGAAATGGTCGCGAGCGGACCCATGCCCGGCAGCACGCCGACCATGTTGCCGACCAGGACGCCGATGAAGCACCACATCAGGTTATGCGGCTCAAGCGCGACGCCAAATCCATACCAGAGGTCGGTGAGCGCGGTCGCAATCACAGGCCGCCCTTCCACGTCAGCACCGGCATCGGTATCTGCAAGAAATAGGAGAACAGCCCGACGCCCAACGCGGTCACGATCAGCGCGAGAACGAGCGAGCGCTTTAATGTTGCGCTTCGGTCACCGAGCGCGGCAACGAACACGCACGCGAACGTTCCCGGGATAAGTCCGAAATAGCGGCCGCAGAGAATAAAGAGCGCCGGACCGGCGAGGATGCAGAACCAGCCCCACCATTGCGGATGGTCTGGCAGGATGCGCTCGCCGGCCTCGCTGGTTGGCCCTCCCGCCGAGGCCGCCGCGCCGGCAATTGCGATCCCGATCAGGGCCAGGATCACGCCGAGCGCGGTCGGCAAAAAGCCGGGGCCCATGTGCATCAGCGTCCCAAGCCGGTAGGACGACCAACCCTTGAGCGCAACGCCGAGCCCGATAAGCAACATTAATCCGCCCGCGTAGAAGTCGCGCTTGCGCGTCAGCTCGCGGAAAGGACCAGCGATCGATTGCAAAATTCCTCCCGGCTTATCTCGGCCAGCCAGTATGATTTAAAGCCTAGCGCCTGCGAGCATCCGGTGTCTACGTGACGCCTCGGCACGTGGAACAGCGCGCTCACTCGGCCGCCGCGACCTTGGCCTCCAGATAGTCGCGCACCAATTTCTGCAACGCCTGCAGATCGGGCTTGCCGGAACCCAAGAGCGGCAGCTTGTCGACGATGATCACCTGGGCGGGTGACATCAGTTCGGAAGCGTGCTGACTGCGCGCATAGGCTTGAAAGTCGGCGCGCGTGGCACCGTGCTTGTCGGTCACCAGAATGAGGCGCTCGCCCTTGCGATCGTCGGGAACCGCAACCACCGCAGAAACATAGTGCGGCCACAGCTCGGCGGCGAGCATTTCGACGGCGGCGAGCGAAATCATCTCGCCGCCTACCTTGGCGAAACGTTTGGCGCGGCCTTTGATGGCGATGTAGCCTTGGTCGTCGATCGCGACGATATCGCCGGTGTCAAACCAGCCCTCCGGCGGCGGTTCGAGCACGCCCGGTTTGTCGGCCCGCAAATAACCGAGCATGACGTTCGGTCCCTTGACGAACAGGCGGCCCGCCCCTTCGTCGACACCCTCGACCTTCTCCAGCCGCGCCTGCATGCCGGGTAGGACACGGCCGACGGTGCCGAACTTGTTGAACATCGGAGTATTGAGCGCCAGCACCGGCGAGGTTTCGGTCACGCCATAGCCTTCGAGAATACGCATGCCGAACTTTTCCAGATAAATCCGGCGGGTCGATTCCTTGATCGGCTCGCCGCCGGAAATGATGTAGCGGAGCGAGCGGAAGTCGTAGGGATTGGCCATGCGTGCATAGCCGGCAAGGAACGTATCGGTGCCGAAGATGTAAGTGGCGCAGATGCCGTAGACCAATTCCGGCACGGTGCGATAGTGCAGCGGCGATGGATACAAATACGTCGGGACGCCGGAAATCAGCGGCAGCACGATGCCGCCCATGAATCCGAACGAATGGAACGCCGGTAGCGCCATGAACAGCCGGTCGTCACGTCCGAAGTCGATGCGCGCTTCGGCTTGCGCCACGTTCGCCAGCACGTTGCGGTGAGACAGAACGACGCCCTTCGGCACGCCCTCGGTTCCTGAAGTAAACAGGATTACGCCCCAGTCGCCCGCCTTGCGTTTGACCAGCGGCTTCTTCGCGCGCAGCGCACTGCGTAGTTTGTCGGCGAAGGTCACCGTCTTGCGAATGTCTTCCAGATAGATGATCCGCACCTGCTTCTCGATTGCGGTGACGAGCTTTTCCAGTCTCGCCTTGTCGACGAACGCATGCGCGGTCAGGATGGTATCGACCTGCGCCGCACGACAGGCGCCGAGGACATTGGCGGCTCCGGACGTGAAGTTGATCATGGCGGGAACACGCCCGCCGGACATCAGCGCCAGCACGGTCACGGCGGCGCCATTGGAGGTCGGCAGCATGACGCCGATGGCGCGCCCTTCGGGCGCAAGCGGCATCAGCTTGTCGCCGAGGATTCTCGTTGCCTGCAGGAGACGCTTGTAGGTCAGCTTCCCGCTGGTCGGGTCCTCGATTGCCAGCCATTTGCCGCCATGCTCTTTGGCCGCCTCGATCACGGCTTCGACGACGGTGCGATCGGTCGGGGTGGTGACGAACATCAAATTCGACATGATGTCGTAAAGCGCCGCCCCGGCCGCGAGCCGGCGCTTGCGGCCTTTGAGTTCGGGATCGACATTGAGCTTCACCGGTTCGAGGATCGTCACCTTGATCTTCGGGAACAGCCGGCGCCGCACCTGGGTGCTTTTCAAGCGGCTGAAGACGGTCTTTTCCGGCCCATCGATGCGCACCGGAACCACCATCGCGTCCGACTTGTCGGCGATCATGGCGGCGCCGTCGTAGATTTTCATCAGGCTGCCGGTGATGGTGATGCGGCCTTCCGGAAATATCACCAGCATATTGCCGTCTTTTACCGCGTTGATGATGGTGCGCAGCGCCATCGGCTTGAGCGGATCGAGCGCCATGGTGCGCACGAACGGCAGGAAGGGCTGAATCCACCATTGCTGCGCTATACCGGTGTCGACCGCGAACACCGGGCGCTTGGGCAGGATCGCCATCGCCACCGGCGGGTCGAGGAAGCTCACATGGTTCATCGCAATGATGGCGTTGTGGCCGGCCTTGGCGACGTTCTCGAGCCCCGTCACTTCGAGGCGATAGAGCGTGCGAAACACGATGGAGAGAAGGTCATTCAGCCAGCTCGTCGGCACCGTGCGGGCGATGATGACGGCAACGATCAGGTTGGCGACGCCGATCAGCGCGAACAGGAGCGGCGTGGAGAGGCCGAGCTTCTGCAGCACCGCAAGAAAGATCGCGCCGACCACCATGAAGACGGCATTGAGAACGTTGACGGCGGCAATCACACGGGCGCGCTGGTCGGCGTCGGCCCAGGCCTGCACCGCGCTGAAGGTCGGCACGATGAACAGGCCGCCGGAAATCGCCAGCCCGGCAAGGTCGATCGTGACATGGATGCTGTGCGGCGCCGCGAAGAACGCGCTGATGCTGAGCGGGCTGGTCGCCGCCACGATGGCGGAGGATGTCCAGGCGAGATCGAGCGAGAACAGGCCCAACAGCACACCGGCAACAAGCGTCGGCAAGAGCACGATACGCCCGTGCGCGAGCCATGCAGCCAAGCCCGAGCCAATCGCCACCGCGACCGAGAAGATGGTGAGGAAGATGGTGACGACGCCCTCGCTGCCGCCAATGTTGAAAGTCACGAGCGGCGGCAGCAACGAAAGCACCAGCGCGCCGACGAGCCAGAACCAGCTCGACACCATCGCGCCCCACCACAAGCGCGGTTCGCCGCGGATATATTTGAGGAGCGCCCAGGTGGAAGCGAAAATGTTACGCCTGACGACAAGATGCGGCGCGCCCTCACCGGTCGGCGGAATGAACCGGCTTGCAATCCAGCACGCCACCGATGTCACCATCATCAGCCAGGCGAAATGGATGGGATCGCCGCCGTCCTTTGCCGCAATACCGGCGACGATGGTGCCGATGAGAATGGCGAGGAAGGTCCCGCCCTCGACCAGGGCATTGCCGGACGGCAGTTCGGAGCGGGCGAGGTGGTCCGGCAGGATGCCGTATTTGATCGGTCCGAACAGCGAAGCGATCGTACCGTACAGTCCTACCGCGACGAACAGGAGAACAATCGAATGGATGGCGAAGCCCAAGACTGCCAACGCCGCGACGGCGATCTCGAACAGCTTTAGCCGTTGCGCCACCAGCGCCTTGTCGTAGCGGTCGGCGAGTTCGCCGCCAAGACCTGAAAGCAGAAAGAACGGGAAGATCAGTGTGGCGCCGGCCAGCGTAATCAAGACCGCGGAATCCGCGCCGCCGATCTGAAACAGAATGAGGAAGACGAGCGCAGTCTTGAGAAAGTTATCGCCGAACGCCGAGAAGAACTGGCACCAGAACAGTGGCGCGAAGCGTCGCGTCGTCATCAGGGACGTGGACATGGTTCTCTTGCTGGCTCTTGCCGTTGTTTGCGGATCAGCACGTGCGCCGGGAGTTTAAACGGCGGCGCGCGCGTTGGCGACGCGGATTTGAATATTATTCCGATACCCCACTTGCGACAATTCCAAAGCCAAATCAGCCTTTTAATGTCAGAAGCCGATCCGACTCGTCCTTGAGCTGTAGGCCCGACAGACGGCGATCGCGCATGGCCCGCAACAGGTAGACGAGCTTGGCGCCGGCGCGGGCGTAATCGACTCCCTGCGGCCGGATGTTGGAGATGCAGTTGCGTTCGGCGTCGTTCGTTTGCGCGTGCGGCCTGAAGGTCAAATAGGCGCCCATACTGTCGGGGGCCGAAAGCCCCGGACGCTCGCCGATCAGCACCGCGACGCTGGCGGCGCCAAGTGCAGTCGCGATGGCGTCTCCAATAGCGACGCGGCCGTGGCAGACGATGACCAGCGGCGCGATCCGCCAGCCTTCGGCGCGCAACGCCATTATTGCTTGCGACAGAACCGGACGCGCGTGCAGCACAACGGCGCGCGCCGACAATCCATCGGCGACCACGAACACCACGTCATAGTCACCCTTATGCGCCGCCAGCGCGGCCGCGGCGTTCGCCGCCAGCCGGCGACCGAGATCCGGGCGCATCAGATGAGTCTGCCGATCTGCCGCGGCGCTAGCGACCGAAACCACAGGCAAGCCAAGTCCCGTCACTTCGGCCGCAAGCTTTGGCCCGTCCGGCGCCTCAAGCACGGCGTCACGCGCGCGGGCATGCGCCAGCTGGAAATCGAGCAGCGGGCCGGTCGCGACCGAGGCGCCGGCGCGCTTTAGTCCGATGCGCGCTGCGGTCAGCCGGCTCAATCTCTTCCAGAATTCTTCCTCACGCTCCATGCGAGCTTCCGAGACGTGGTTCCGCACTTTCGGATTCGTCAGTCAAAAGCGCGCGAAACCGGTCCGGCACGCCACGCGCACGAATGCGATCGGCGGCATCGATCAAGCCCTGCCGCCCGAGCCAGGCTTCGAATTCCGGGGCCGGACGGCGGCCAAACAAATCCCGCATCGCAAGCACGTCATGGAACGAGGTGCTCTGATAACCCAGCATGATGTCATCGGCGCCGGGCACGCCCATGACGAAGTTCACGCCCGCGGTCACCAGCAGCGCCAACAGCGCGTCCATGTCGTCCTGATCGGCGTCGGCGTGATTGGTGTAACACACGTCGACGCCCATCGGCAGGCCCATGAGCTTGGCGCAAAAATGATCCTCCAGGCCGGCCCGGATGATTTGTTTGCCGTTGAACAAATATTCGGGGCCGATGAAGCCGACCACACTGTTGACCAGCAGCGGCTTGAACGCCCGCGCCACAGCGTAGCTGCGCGCCTCCAGCGTCTGCTGGTCGGCGCCGTGATAGGCGTTGGCGGACAGCGCGCTACCCTGGCCGGTTTCGAAATACATCACGTTGTCGCCGACGTCGCCCCGGCGGAGCGACAGTGCGGCCTCGCGCGCCTCGTTGAGCAGGGTGAGATTGATGCCGAAACTTTTGTTGGCGGCCTCGGTCCCGGCAATCGACTGGAACACAAGATCGACGGGCGCGCCCTTGCCGATCAGATCAAGCGTCGTGGTGACATGCGCCAGCACGCAGCTTTGCGTCGGGATGTCGAGTTTTGTCCGGACTTCATCGAGCATGACGAGGAGCGCGTGAGCATTGTCCGGGCTGTCGGTCGCCGGATTGATGCCGATCACGGCGTCGCCGCCGCCGAGCAGAAGCCCATCAAAAATGCTGGCTGCGATGCCGCGCGCATCGTCGGTCGGGTGGTTGGGCTGAAAGGTCCTGATTCATCGGTACAAATGCAAAGCCTTTGACTTTGCCGCGGCGATCACCATAACCGCGCCGTCTCGCTCACGTCAGGGACGTCGACCGGTGACAGCCAGTTGATGGAGCGAGTGCGGTTCCTGCGGGCGGGGCTTGTAACCCCGCTCCCGAGCGGTCCGGGCAGCGCAAACAAGTGTACGCAGTTTGCGCCAAGGCAAACTGCTATGCCCTCCGGCATCAAGACCGGGGCGCGAGGTGCCTCGCTTAAGCGCGATTCTAAGCGGAGGTAACGCCTTCGCATCGTGTTTCGCGTGAAGCGCGGCCTGGGCTGAGTCCTGGCGTTCGCTCGCCGGGGCAAGCGCCGCTGCGGAGCGCCGGAAGGCGAGCGGTCCCCGCTGGGATCGCTTCCGCGCCCCCTCCTAATCGGAGGAACGGTGCGGACAATTGACGGCTTGCGCCTTTCGGCGCTTCGCCTCCCTTTCTTTTGTTGTGCGCTTCGTCGTGATCGCAGACCTCGGACGCAGCCGCGCCGCGAGAACGATCGAACGCGTGCCGCTGTTTGACATTTTGAATGGGACGAGAGGCTTGCCCGGCGTGCTCTCTCACGTGCCGCTTCCTGTCTGTTTTCCCGGCGATGACGAACGCCGCGCCGCTCAGGCTATTCGGCAATCGCGCTATTCGGCGATCACCCGGCCCCTGGCGGTCTCCTCGTGATACTCGCCGACGAAGTCGTAACGGCCGGGGTTGAGGGGACTGATGTGCACGACACCTTGCGACTTGCCGGCGATCACCTTTTCGACCTTGAGCGCCGACGAATCGAACTCCTCCGACAACGGATCGGCATTGATGACGGTCAGCGAAATCCGCTTGCCGGCGGGCACGCGGATTTCGGACGGCTCAAAGCGGTGATCGCGGATCGTGACCGTCGCCGAAAATGCCTCCTCGCTGCGTGCGTAGCCACCCGAGGCAGCCAGTGCCGCGATAATCAACAAGGACGAAAAACGCGCGCCGCGCGGCATCAGTCGGACGCCGGCTTGCTGGGGTAATGGAAGGTCCAGGTCTCCGAAAACGGCGTCCACCAATCCGGTACGCCGGTTTCCTTGTCGACGTGGCGCACGAACCCGGCCTTCGACGGCGGTTCAAAGTGGAAGGTCAGCTTATAGTCGCCGTCGCCCATCAGCGCGACATTGTTGGCGTAATGCGGACCGTCGCCCGCCGTCATGGCCAGGAGCTTCCCGGTCTTCTTCAGCCTGGTGCCGACTTTCTCGATCGTGTACGAAATCGTCAGGTAGGGAATCCACTCGTCTTCCTTGAAACCGTGTTTGTCGTCCTTGGTCGCGTGCACGTCGACTTCGAGATGAACGGCATTCGGACCCATCGCCATGCCTTTCACCATCGGCTCCATTTCGATGCCAAGCAAATAATGCGGGACGAGCTGCATGGCGTTTTTCGTGACCGGTTCGCCGACGTAAAATTCCTTGGCGCTCGCCGACATGGTTCCCAATCCGATTATGGCGAGAACGGCGATCCAGTTTGCGGGTTTGATGCGTGACATGTGGCTCTCCGGTGATCATTCATGGCGCACGGCGCGCCGCACAGTTTTACTTTATTAATAAAGAAAAACTGCTGTGTTTTCAGTATGTTGGCGTAACAGGGAAAATGCGCGCCGGCAACCACCACGCCGGACTTATGACGTCAGCCGGTTTTGCGCCCGAAGCGGCGAGGCCCGGTGTCGGTGACGCCGAGGTGGATTTCGAGCGCGCCGCGATCGTTGAGCAGTGTCGCGCTTTCGGCTGCGTGCACCACGGCGCCGCGTTCGATGATGATGGCATGATCGGTAACGCCGAGAATTTTTTTGGCGTTTTGCTCGACCAGAATGGCCGACATGCCTTCGTCGCGGATGATGCGGCGCAACGCTGCGAGCAATTCGTCGACGATGATCGGCGCCAAGCCCTCAAGCGGCTCGTCGAGCAACAGAACGCGCGGATTGAGCACCAGCGCGCGCGCGACCGCGAGCATTTGCTGTTCGCCGCCGGAGAGCTGATTGCCGAGGTTTCGCTGCCGCTCGCTGAGCCGCGGAAACAGCGTGTAGATTTTGTCCGTGGTCCAACGGCCGGGGAGAGCGACCGCCGTCAGGTTCTCATGCACGGTCAGCGATTTGAAAATGTTGCGTTCCTGCGGCACCCAGCCGACGCCGGCGTGCGCGCGCTGATCCGGACGCAGCCGCGTGATGTCGACGCCGTCGAGCGCAATTTTTCCGGAGAAATAATGGGTGACGCCGACGATGGTATTGATGAGCGTGGTCTTGCCCATGCCGTTGCGGCCAAGCAGCGCGAGCGACTGCCCCTCGGCCAGCGACAACGAGATGCCGGAAAGCACGACGGCTTCGCCGTAGCCGGCCGACAGATGTTCGATGCTGAGAAGATCAGGCATCGAGTTCCTCGCCGAGATAGACCGACTTGACCCGCGGATCGCGGGCGACCTCCTCCGGTGCCCCGTCGACCAGCAATCCGCCATTGACCAGAACGGTGATGCGATCGGCGAACGAGAACACGAGATCCATGTCGTGCTCGATCAGAAGGACGGTGACCTCCGCCGGCAGCGCTTCGATGGTGGCAAGAAGTTCGTGGCGCTCCACGTCCGGCACCCCGGCGGCCGGCTCGTCGAGCAGGAGCACCTGCGGCCGGCATGCGAAAGCAAGCGCGATTTCCAGCAGACGCTGTTTGCCGTAGGGCAGGATCGCGGTGCGTTCATGCATCACATCGACCAGACGAAAACGCTCGAGAATTTCGACGATCTCGTCGGTCACCGTGGCTTTGCTGCCGATGACCCGCCACCATTGAGCGCCGGTACCCATGCGTTCGGAAATCGCCTGCCCGATCGATTCCAGCGGGGTGAGATCCGGGAACAGCTGATTGATCTGGAAGGTCCGCGCCATGCCAAGCCGGACGCGCTGATGCGGCGCAAGTGCGGTAATGTCCTTGCCATCGAGAATGATGCTGCCGTCGGTCGGCTTAAGGACGCCCGTGAGGAGGTTGATCACGGTGGTCTTGCCGGCGCCGTTCGGCCCGATCAGCGCGTGGCGCGCACCCTTCTCGATCGAAAGCGAAAGGTCATAGGCGGCAACAATGCCGCCGAAGCGCTTTTCGAGGCCGATGGTTTCGAGGATCGCCATGATCTTAGTGTCCGTCCGGCGCCGCACCGCCGATCGCTGCGGGACGCGCCGCGAGGCGGGCGCCAAGACGGACGATCGTGCCACGCACGATGCCGGTCCATTCCTCGACGCGCTCGCGGCTGACGAGAACAATCACCACCAGCACAAAGCCGATCCAGAACTGCCAGTATTGCGGGGTCAGCGTTGCGATCCAGTCTTGCAGAAATTTGTAGATCACGGCGCCGATCAGACCGCCGTACAGATAGCCGGACCCGCCAATGATGAGGACGAGGAGAAGATCGGCCGAGCGTTCGAACGAGAACACGTCAAGCGAGCAGAACGCCGTCGTCTGCGTGAGCAACGCTCCGGCGATGCCGGCCAGCCCGGCAGAGAACGTATAGATCGCGACCATGCGACGCTTGACCGGAATGCCGATCGCGGACGCCCGCAACGCATTGCCCTTGAGCGCGCGCAGCGACAGCCCGAACGGGGAATACACCACCCGGCGCGCCAGCAGAAAGCAGATGAAGAGGACGATGAGGCAGTAGACGTACCCGGTACGGCCATAGAGATCGAACCGGAACAGCCCGAGGACCGGAGCAATATCGACGCCCTGGAGCCCATCGGCGCCGCCGGTAAGATTGGAATAGCGGTTGGCGATCTCGCCCAGCATCAGCGACACGCCGAGCGTGACCATCAGCCGGGTCAGGTCCGAGCCGCGCAACACCAGGAAGCTCGTGACAAAGCCGAGCGCCGCCGCCACGAGGCCGGAACAAATAAGAGCGATAACCGGCTCGTTGATGAAGCCGTATTTGGCGATCAGGCCGGAAAAATATCCGGCCAGTCCAAAAAAGGCCGCCTGCCCAAGCGAGATGATGCCGGCGTATCCAAGGATGAGATCGAGCGACAGCGCAAACAGCGCCAGGATCGCTGCGTCCTTCATGATCAGATATTTGCCCGGAAACAGCCATATGGTCGCGAAAGCGAAGACCCAAAAAGCGACCTCGGCCGGCGACCAGCGCGAGCGGCGACCGAGATAAGCAGAGACCTGGTCGAAGACCTGACCCACGGCGCTTACCGTGCGGCGCTACGGGCGAACAAGCCTTGCGGCCGCCAAATCAGCACCACGATCATGATGGTGTAGATGACAAAAGCGCCCAGCGTGGGCACGTAATACTTGCCGGCGACATCGGCGATGCCGAGCAATATCGACGCAAGGAACGGCCCGGTAATGCTGGTGGTGCCGCCGACCGTCACCACGATCAAAAAGTAGATCATGTATTTGAGCGGGAAGGTCGGATCGAGACCCAGAATTTCCGCGCCGAGCGCACCGCCAAGCCCGGCGAGCCCGGAACCGAAGGCGAAGGTGATCGCAAAGACCGCGCCGACGTTGATACCGAGGCCGCGCGCTACGCGCTGATCATCGACCGCGGCGCGCAAGCGACTGCCAAAGCGGGTCTTCGCGACCGTCAGCTGCAACCCGAGCGTCAGCAGGCCGCAAATCAGGATGATGAGCAGCCGATATTTGCTCATCCCGATTCCGAACACGATGAACTGACCTTGCAGCGCCTCGGGAATCTGGACGAATTGCTGCGACGAACCCATAACGTAATCGACCGCAGCAACCGACATGAACACAAGGCCGATGCTGAACAGCACCTGGTCGAGATGACTCCGGCGATAGACATGGACGTAGAGCGTGCGCTCGAACAAAGCGCCGATCACCGCCGTCACCAGAAAGGCAAGCGGCAGGCCGAGCGCGAACGGAACGCCAAAGCGATTGACCAAAATCACCGTGCAATAGCCGCCGGCCATGGCGAAGGCGCCGTGGGCAAGATTGATGAAATTCATCAGGCCGAGCGTGACCGAAAGGCCGCACGCCAGCACAAACAGCAACATGCCGTAGGCGACACCGTCGAACAGAATGGTCAGCATGATCGCCCCAGCAATTCGTCATCCCGGCAGCCGCAGCGTGGCTGTCCGGAATCCTCAAACCGTCCTTAGCATTATTACACGATCCGGGGGATGGATTCCGGGCGCGCGGCTAATGCCCGCAGCCCGGACTCACAGTTCGGCCCGAAAGCCGACGATCGCAGTTACTTCGGCGGCGAGGCCGCCTTGACCGGGTCTTTCACAGCCGGGTAGGTGGCGAATTCGACGTTATAAAGTTGACCGTTCTTCTTCTCGACCTTGCGGATGTACACGTTCTGCACGATGTCGCGCGTCTGCGGGTCGATAGAAATCGGGCCGCGCGGGCTTTCCCAGGCCATGCCCTTCATCGCCGCGATCAGCGAGTCGCCGTCGGTCTTGCCGCCGGTCTTCTTCAGCGCCTCGTACATCAGGTTCATGCCGTCGTAGCCGCCGACCGCCATGAAGTTCGGCCGCATGTTGTTCGCTTTCTCAAAAGCGGCGACGAAGGCCTTGTTGGCGGGCGAATCGTGATCTGCCGAATAGATGTGGGCCGTCACGGTGCCGATCACCGCATCGCCCATGCCATTGAGCAAATCGTCATCAACCACGTCGCCAGGGCCGATGATTTTGATGCCGGCTTTGTCGAGCCCGCGCTCGACGAATTGTTTGACAAAGGTGGCGCCCTGCCCGGAAGGAACAAAGACGAAAATGGCGTCGGGCTTCTGGTCAGCCGCGCGCTGCAGAAACGGCGCAAAATCCGGATTGGAAAGCGGAAAGCGGATGCTCTCGAGCACGTGTCCGCCGTTCTTGGTGAACTCGCCGCTAAACGACTTCTCGGCATCGACCCCGGGCGCATAGTCAGAGATCATCGTCACCACTTTTTTGATCCCGTTGTCCGCCGCCCAATCCGCCATCGGCACGGTCGATTGCGCCAAAGTGAAGCTGGTGCGCGCAATGTATGGGGATCTTTCGGTGATGATGGATGTGCCGGCGGCGGTGACAATCTCGGGGGTCTTAGATTGCGCGGATAGCGGCGCGACGGAGAGCGCTGCCGGCGTAACGCCAAACCCGGCCAGGAAATTCACCTTGTCGTTGACGATCAATTCCTGAGCGATGCGCTTGCTGTTGTCGGGAACCGCCGCGTCGTCGCGAATAATAAGCTCGACCTTCTTGCCGCCGACCATGTCGCCATGCTGCGCCATATAAAGCTTGATCGCAGCAGCTTCCTGCTTACCGGTTGATTGCTGCTGGCCGGTCATCGGCAAAATGAAGCCGATCTTGACGGACTCCTGGGCATCGGCGCCGCTGGCGGCAGGCAGTGCCAAGGCGGCGACGGTTGCAATAACAAAACAGTTGCGGACCATGCGTTTCCTCCGGGAACTATGCTGATTTTGAACAACTGAAAATTGGCATAGCCACTCAAAGCGGTCCTTGTCCAGTTGCAGCTTGTCTTATCTGATCTGCAGCGGGCTTTTAGGCCTAAAGCCAGCCGATGACCCGGCGCGGAGGAATAAGCCCCAAGAGCCGACGCATTGAGGGGACAAAGAAAATCGGCAGGCAAAAAAGAGAGGCCCTGGCTGGTGCCAGGGCCCCAAACGGTCGGGCCGTGCCGGGTTTTCTCGCCCGAGCGTAGCGCGTTAACTACTGGATCGTCTCGCCATGCAGGGCGAGATCGAGACCTTCGCGCTCGACGTCCTCGCTCACCCGCAACCCGATAACCATGTCGACGACTTTCAGGATGATCAGGGTCACGATCACGTCGTAGATGAACACGGTGGCGACGCCGACCAGCTGCGTCAGCACCTGGCCGGGATTACCCTCGATCATCCCGGCGGTGCCACCGTAAGCCGCCACCGCGAACACGCCGGTGAGGATGGCGCCAGTCGCGCCACCGACCGCATGGACGCCGAACGCGTCGAGCGCATCGTCATAGCCAAAGAAGTGCTTCAGCCCCGTGCAACCCCAGTAGCAGACGAGGCCGGCCGCGATGCCGATGGCGAACGCACCCATCGGACCGACGAAACCCGACGCCGGCGTAATGGCGACGAGCCCCGCAACGGCGCCGGAGCAGATGCCGATGACGGTAGGCTTACCGCGGACCATCCATTCCACGATCATCCAGGTAAAGCCGGCAGTCGCGGTGGCGAGATGGGTGACGGTCATCGCCATGCCGGCCTGCATGCCGGCGCTGACCGCGGAGCCGGCGTTGAAGCCGAACCAGCCGACCCAGAGCAGCGAGGCACCGATCATGGTCAGCACCATGTTGTGGGCTGGCGCAGTGTCCTTGCGCTTGCCGAGCATGATAGCGGCCATCAGCCCGGCGGTGCCCGAATTCACGTGCACCACGGTGCCGCCGGCGAAGTCGAGGACGTGGAATTTGGCGTCGGGATTGGCGCTGTTAAAGATGCCATCCGGCCCCCACACCCAGTGCGCGACCGGCGAATAAACAAAAATCGCCCACAAGCCGATGAACCAGAGCATCGCCGAAAATTTCATCCGCTCGGCGAACGAGCCCGCAATCAGCGCCGCGGTGATGATCGCGAAGGTCAACTGGAACATCGAATAGACGGTCTCAGGGATCGTCGGCGCCAAGGGATTAGGCGTGCCGATGTTCAAGGCGACGCCAGCGCTGGAGAATGTGTTGCTGACGATGCCTTGCAGGAAGGCGCGATCGAGTCCGCCGATGAACGGCGTCCCGCCCCGGAACGCGAGGCTATAGGTGAACAACAGCCAGAGAATGCTGATGAGACAGGTGATTGCAAAGCTTGTCATCACCGTATCGCCGACGTTCTTCTTGCGCACCATGCCGCCATAGAAAAGCGCAAGGCCGGGGATGGTCATCATCAGCACGATGGCCATCGAGGTCAGCATCCAGGCGGTATCGCCGGAATTTGGCGTACAGTTTTCGAGCACCGGCGGCTTGGCGTTGCCATCGCAAGCGGGCGGCGCGGCAACTGGTGCTGCCGCCGCCGGCGCTGCCGCCGGCGCGTCTTCCGCATAAGACGCATGCCACGTCGGCAGGCACAGCACGATCGCCAGCAAAATCGCTCCCGCGAGAGCGAGCAGCCCCGCACGAGTTAGCTTCATCGAGTTCATATTTGACTCCTGTCCAGTCGAGATGCAGGTGCGGGTTCGCTAAAGGGCTGCGGCGTCGGTTTCACCGGTGCGGATGCGCACGGCGTGATCGAGACCGAACACGAAGATCTTGCCATCGCCGATCTGCCCCGTCTTTGCCGCCGACGAAATCGTCTCGATCACCTTGTCGACCTGATTGGCCGCGCAGGCGATCTCGAGCTTGATCTTCGGCAAGAAGCTCACGGCATATTCAGCGCCGCGATAGATTTCGGTATGGCCCTTCTGGCGGCCGTAGCCTTTCACCTCGGTGACAGTCAGCCCTTGGACCCCAATTTTAGTCAGCGCATCGCGGACCTCGTCGAGCTTGAACGGCTTGATGATGGCCATGACAATTTTCATTAAGTCACTCTCCCCCTCGCCATCCTCGTGCACAGCATCGACGAGGCGACTACAAGCTGGCCCGAACCGCTGGAAATGGTCGCCTCACGGCGTGGCCGTACGCAAGCAATCAAACGCCGTGCCAGTTCACTGAACTTGGTCGCAACGACTTGATATCCAATGTTGATTCGGCCCGCTGCCGGCCGCGCGCGCAGCCGATTCTGTATGGTCCCCAAGACCCAGGCTGACCTATGCCTAAGAAATAGGCGGATTGCTATGCGCAGTTTGGAGGCTTGTGACTAAGTCGCGGAATTCATCGATCAATCTGGCCGCGGCAGCGACTGAGGAATGTCACAAAGCGTCGTCATCCGTCTCGCCGGTGCGGATACGGACCGCCCGCTCGATTGGCGTTACGAAGATTTTGCCGTCGCCGATCTGCCCGGTCTTCGCGGCGACCCCGAGCGCTTCTACGACCCTGTCGGCCCGATCCTCGGCAACCGCGACTTCGATGCGGATTTTCGGCAAAAAGTTCACGACATATTCGGCGCCACGATAAATCTCGGTGTGTCCCTTTTGTCGGCCGTAACCCTTCACCTCACTCACCGTCATGCCGTGCACGCCAATGGCGAGCAGCGCGTCGCGAACCTCTTCGAGCTTAAATGGCTTAATGATGGCGGTAATGAGCTTCATGAGGACACTCGGTTCAAGACGATCTGCACACCATATCGGCATTGCCGCCGAGAATTAAGTCACTTTTCGCTTCGGCGCTGGCGCAGCAGACCTTCCTGGGCAACCGACGCGACCAAAGTGCCATCGCTTGCGAAGATCAAGCCGCGCGCGAGACCGCGCGAGCCACCGAGATACGGGCTATCTTGGGCGTAGAGAAGCCATTCGTCGGCGCGGAACGGCCGGTGAAACCACAAAGCGTGGTCAAGGCTCGCGGCCATGACATCCTCGTTGAAAACGGTCTTGCCGAGTGGGACGAGCGCTGTATCGAGCAGCGTCATGTCTGAGGCGTACGCCAGCACGCATTGATGGATCGCCGGCTCGTCCGGCAAGCGTCCGGTGGCGCGGATCCAGATGTGGAAGCGATCGCCTTCGAGCTTCTCCCCAAGATAACGCCCGTATTCGACCGGCCGCATTTCTATCGGCCGCTCGCGCTCGTAGTAACGGCGAACCGCGTCGGACATGAGCGGTAAAAGCTTATCGCGGACTTCGGCTTCGCTCGGCAGCTGATCCGGCTTCGGCACGTCCGGCATCGCAAACTGGTGGGTCCAGCCTTCTTCGACGGTGTGGAACGAAACCTCCATCGAAAAGATCGCATGGCCGTGCTGGATCGCTATCACCCGCCGGGTGGTGAAGCTTTTGCCATCACGGATGCGATCGACCTCGTAGATGATCGGCACCTTGGGATCGCCGCCGAGAAGAAAATAGGCATGCAGCGAATGCGGCGGCCGCGCCGTCACGTCGTCAACCGTGCGGCAGGCCGCGACCAGGGCCTGACCGATGACTTGCCCGCCAAACACCCGCTGCCACCGCGATTGCGGCGATCGGCCGCGAAACAAATTCACCTCGAGCGGCTCAAGATCGAGGATCGCGACTACGTCCTGGATGGCGGAGGCCATAAATTCAGTTCCAATCTGCATCCCGGAGGGAAGGACGGTCGCGCGGGGCCGTGCTCAACGGATTAGCACCTTTGCCGCCCGATGCTATGCTGCCCGGAACGGGCGTACCTGTACAGGGTTGCGTGTCGCGATGCGCCGGGCTGGTCACATCGACGTGCTGATTGCAGGCGGCGGGTTCGCCGGCCTCACGCTTGCGATCGCGTTACGTCAGGGGCTCGGGCCGTCGTTTGCCGTAACGGTCGCCGACCCGATGCTCGGCAAGAGCCATTCCGACGACGAGCGGGCTTCCGCAATCGTTACGGCGGCGCGCCGGCTGTTCGCGACACTTGGGGTTTGGCAGGCCGTTGCCGACCAGGCCCAGCCGATCCTCGACATGGTGGTGACCGACAGCCGGCTCGATGACGCGGTGCGGCCGGTTTTTCTCACCTTTGCCGGCGAAGTCGAGGAAGGCGAGCCGTTCGCCCACATGATCGAAAACCGCTTTCTGATCGCCGCGCTTGAAGCGAAAGCGCGGGAGGTTGGGGTTGGACTTCGAGCGAGCGCAATTGCCAACTTTTCGCCCGAACAGGCAACAACATCCGATCATTTCGATGTCGAGCTTGCGGACGGTACAACGATCGCAACGGGTTTGCTGATTGCCGCCGATGGCGCCCGCTCGTCGATCCGCGAGCGCTGCGGGATCGCCCTGCGCGGCTGGGACTACGGCCAGTCGGCGATTGTCATTAATGTCAGCCACGAACGCGATCACGAGGGCCGGGCTGAGGAGCACTTTCTGCCCTCCGGCCCATTCGCCATCCTGCCGCTCAAAGGTCAACGCTCCTCGATTGTCTGGACCGAAACGACCCGGGAAGCCGAACGCATCGTTGCATTGCCCGCTCATGCTTTCCTCGCTGAACTCGTGAAGCGTTTCAAGCTGCATCTCGGCGACATCACATCGGTTGGCGCGCGGCGCATTCACCCGCTTGGGTTCTACGTGGCGCGTTCGTTCATCGCAGAGCGCGTCGCGCTCATTGGCGACGCCGCCCATGTCATTCATCCGATCGCCGGTCAGGGACTCAACATGGGGCTCAAGGACGTGGCGGCGCTCGCCGAGGTGATTGTCGATGCAGCGCGGCTCGGCCTCGACCCGGGCGCTACAGACGTGCTCGAGCGTTATCAGCGGTGGCGGCGGTTCGATACTATGGCCATGGGGCTCGCCACTGACGGCCTCAATCGCCTGTTCTCCAATCGCTCTGCAGCATTGCGTCTTGTTCGCGACGTCGGTCTCGGCATGGTGGACCGGGTGCCAGGCCTCAAGCGGCTGTTTATCCGCGAGGCAGCGGGACTGGTCGGCGAAGTACCGAAATTGCTGCGTGGCGAACTGCTATAATTACCAGGAAGTCGTCACAGCGCGCTTACAGCCGTCACACCCAGAGTCATAACCGCTATAGAGACATGGCGTTAAACCACATCGCGGTTATCGGCGCCGGCGCCTGGGGCACGGCGCTGGCGCTCACCTGCGTCCGCGCCGGGCGCGAGGTGACGCTTTGGGAGCCCGACTCCTCTCAGATAGCACAGCTTGCCAAAACGCGCGAAAGCCAATTCCTGCCCGGCGTACACATCGATGACGGCATTGCGATCGCTTCTGGTGCGGCCGAAGCCGCACACGCGTCAGTGATCCTTGTCGTAGTGCCGGCACAAGCGGTGCGCGCGGTCACAAAATTGCTGGCGTCACTGATCTCCCCTCGCACCCCGATGATTGTGTGTGCCAAGGGAATTGAGCGAGGTACGGAAAAGTTCATGACCGAGGTGATCGCCGAATGCGCGCCCGCTGCAGTGCCTGCGATTCTGTCCGGACCAAGCTTTGCCGCCGACGTGGCACGCGGCATGCCGACCGCGGTCACGCTGGCTGCGCATGATGACAAGCTTGCCGGCGAGCTCGCGCAGTCGATCGGCTCGGCGAATTTTCGTCCCTACCACTCCAGCGACGTGCGCGGCGTCGAGATCGGCGGCGCCGCCAAAAACGTGCTTGCCATCGCCGCCGGCATCGTTGCGGGCCGCGAACTCGGCGCGAGCGCCGCGGCCGCCTTGACGACGCGCGGCTTCGCAGAGTTGGTGCGTTTCGGAAGGGCGTATGGGGCGAAACCTGAGACGATGATGGGGCTTTCCGGCCTTGGCGATTTAATCCTGACCTGCTCAAGCCCGCAGTCGCGCAACTTCAGCTTCGGGGTCAATCTCGGCCGCGGCCAAAAGCCCGAGTCAATTCACTCCGGCCTTGCCGAGGGTGCCTTCACCGCATCGGTGCTGGTCCAGATGGCGCGCGAGCGCGACATCGACATGCCGATCTGTTTTGCCGTCGCGGCGCTGCTCGAGGGTAAGATGAGCATCGACACCGCAATCGAGTCATTGCTGTCACGGCCGTTCAAGGCGGAGGGGTGATTATGGCGTACTGGCTGTTAAAGACCGAGCCGGAGGAGTTTTCCTGGGACGACCAGGTCAAGCGCGGCGCCAAGGGCGAGGCCTGGAGCGGCGTGCGGAATTTCACCGCGCGGGGGCATCTCAAGGAGATGAAGAAGGGCGACAAGTTTTTCTTCTACCACACCGGCGACGAGAAGCAGGTGGTCGGCATCGGCGAGATCATCAAGGAGCACTATCCCGATCCGACCGCGGCAAAGGGCGAGCCGTGGGTCGCCGTAACCACTACCGCCGTCGAACCGCTGCCGAAGGCTGTGACACTCGCGGCAGTCAAGGCGGAGCCGAAACTGAAAGACATGGCGCTGGTGAAATACTCGCGGCTGTCGGTGCAGCCGGTATCGGCCGAGCAGTGGAAGCTCATCTGCAAGATGGGCGGCATGCCGGCGCGATAGTCGTCATTGCGAGCGAAGCGAAGCAATCCAGCACAGCCTCACGGTTCTGGATTGCTTCGTCGCTTCGCTCCTCGCAATGACGCTTTAGGCCGCGAATCGTCGCGTCCGCGCATTCGTCTTTCGTCGCATTGCAATCGTTGATTCACATCAAAGCCACCAGCGGGCCAATTCATTCTTAATCGATGCGGCAATTTGGGCGGCCGGGACGGCTTCGCCCGCTTGTCCGCAACGGCAGGGGTGACAATAATGGGCGTTCAGGGAGCGAGTGCGCGCGCCATGCGCGTGGAGGATGTAATGCCGGACAAGATTTACGATGTTCCCGCAGCGTGGAGCAAACGCGCGTACATCGACGACGCAAAATACCACGCGATGTACGACCGCTCGATCAAGGACCCAAATGCATTTTGGGCGGAAGAAGCCAGACGCATTCACTGGTACAGACACTTTACCAAGGTAAAAGACACGTCGTTCGATCCGCACAACGTCTCGATTAAATGGTTCGAGGACGGCACGACCAACGCCGCCTACAACTGCATCGACCGTCACCTCCACACGCGCGGCGATCAGGTCGCGATCATCTGGGAAGGCGATGATCCCAAAGACTCAAAGAAGATCACCTATCGGGAACTGCACGATGAGGTTTGCCGCTTCGCCAACGTGCTGCGCAATCGCAACGTCGAAAAGGGCGACCGCGTTACCATCTACCTGCCGATGATCCCGGAGGCGGCTTTTGCCATCCTCGCCTGCGCGCGCATTGGCGCTATTCATTCCGTCGTGTTCGGGGGCTTCTCTCCGGAATCACTCGCCGGCCGCATCGAAGGCTGCCAGTCGAAAGTCGTTATTACCGCCGACGAAGGTCTGCGCGGCGGCCGTAAGGTGCCGCTGAAAGCCAACACTGATGCGGCGATCGACAAAGTCGGTGGCGTCGATCACGTCATCGTGGTCAGGCGCACCGGCGCCCCGGTCAACATGCTGCCGGGGCGTGATGTCTGGTACGACGACGCCGCCGACATGGTGACGGCGGAGTGCCCGTGCGCCGAGATGAACGCGGAGGATCCGTTGTTCATTCTCTACACGTCAGGCTCGACCGGAAGCCCGAAGGGCGTGCTGCATACCACCGGCGGCTATCTGGTCTACACCTCGATGACGCACCAGTACGTGTTCGATTACCACGACGGCGACATTTACTGGTGCACCGCCGATGTCGGCTGGGTCACCGGTCACAGCTACATCGTTTACGGACCGCTCGCGAACGGCGCGACCACGCTGATGTTCGAAGGCGTGCCGAATTATCCAAGCAATTCGCGATTCTGGGAAATCATCGACAAGCACAAGGTCAACATCTTCTACACCGCGCCGACCGCCATCCGCGCGCTGATGCAGGCGGGCGACGGACCAGTGCAGAAAACCTCCCGCGCGTCGTTGCGGCTTCTAGGTTCCGTTGGCGAGCCGATCAATCCGGAAGCGTGGGAGTGGTATTACCGCGTCGTCGGCGACGGCCGCTGCCCGATCGTCGATACGTGGTGGCAGACCGAGACCGGCGGCATTCTGATTACGCCGCTGCCGGGTGCCACACCATTAAAGCCCGGCTCGGCAACGCTGCCGTTCTTTGGTGTCATCCCCGAGATCGTCGACGCCGAAGGCAAGGTGCTGGCCGGCGCGGTGACCGGCAACCTCTGCATTGCGGACTCGTGGCCCGGCCAGATGCGCACGGTCTATGGCGACCATCAGCGTTTCGTCGACACTTATTTCCGGGCCTATCCCGGGAAGTATTTCACCGGTGATGGCTGCCGCCGCGATGAGGATGGTTATTACTGGATCACGGGCCGTGTCGACGACGTGATCAACGTCGCCGGCCATCGCATGGGCACCGCCGAGGTCGAATCGGCGCTGGTTGCGCACCCAAAGGTGTCTGAGGCAGCGGTTGTCGGCTATCCGCACGACATCAAAGGCCAAGGCATCTACGCCTATGTCACACTGATGACCGGCGTGCAGCCGACCGAAGAACTGCGCAAGGAACTCACCAACTGGGTGCGTAAGGAAATCGGGCCGATTGCTTCGCCCGATCTGATCCAGTTCGCGCCGAGCCTGCCGAAAACGCGCTCGGGAAAGATCATGCGCCGCATCCTGCGCAAGATCGCCGAGGACGAGTTTGGCAATCTCGGCGACACGTCGACGCTCGCCGATCCGGCGGTAGTCGACGATTTGGTCACCAACCGGCAAAACCGCAAAAGTGCGTAAAGGCGGGTCTTACCGGGCTCGACGCCGACCTTCTTGGTGACCAAGGCGTGCGCCGCTGGTGCACGCCAGCCACACCCGCGGAAAATATTTGGAAAGAATGCCGTGTTACCCGGTCAGGGCTGGGCGAAGCCGCCCATTGGCATAAAATGTTGGCTGCCTCAACGCAGGGGCAACCTTCGCCGGAGTTGGTCGAGGTTGGTAGTGGGATTGTGGCAATGAAGGGAAGAGCCCCGTTCGCGGCTGCGCTGGCCGCCCTTGTGTCCTCGCTTGCGGTCGCGCCGAATGTGGCGAGTGCGCATGGTGCTATGGTGATGATGAATGCGTCATTCATGCCGGGCACTATCGTCGTGCGCACCAACGAGCGGCGGCTCTACTACGTGATCGGCGCCGGACAGGCGATCGCCTATCCGGTCGGCGTCGGGAGAGCCGGCAAGCAATGGGCGGGCGAGTCGTACATCGACGGCATGTATGTTCGACCGGCGTGGTCGCCACCGGAAGTCGTCAGGCATGACCACCCTAACTTGCCGAACGTAATTCCCGGAGGCTCACCGCATAATCCGATGGGCGTTGCCGCCATGTCGCTTGCCGGCGGCGAATACGCCATTCACGGCACCAATCAGCCCGGCTCAATCGGCCATTTCGTTTCCTACGGCTGCATCCGCATGTTCAACGCGGACATCACCGATCTGTTTGGCCGCGTCAGCGTCGGCACCCGTGTGGTGGTCCAGTAATTGGGGAGGGTATCGGCAAGGCCTGACAAAGGCCCGATACCTTATGCGGGGGACGGGGTCGGGCATCAGGTATTCGACGTAAACCTGATGCCCGATACCCGGATCAGGGATCGGTAATCAGATATCAGCACCAGCTGCCGCGGCGCCGGCCGTCGTAGCTCCGCGCCCAGCCACCGTTGAGCAGCGCCGCGGACACGTCGGCGGTGTCGCGTGTGGCGACGAGTGCATCGACCCGGCCGCCGTACTTGTCGAGACCAACCTGGGAAACAGAGACCGCGCCCGCGGCCAGCATCGTTTCCAGCGCGGTGCGCGAAGCCTGTGCTTTGGCAAGCTCATCGGCGCAGCGCGCGTGCAATTCCGGCGCGTCGATGTTTCGCAACCGCACCTTGGTGCTGACATCGAGTTCCGGCCACACCCGCACGCGTGCCTCGAATGTGTCACCGTCAATGACCCGGACGACTTCGGCCGGATAAGCGAGCTGTGCGTTGAAACGCGGCAGGTTCACGTTGGCGGCTGGCAGGGGCCGTTCCACATCGAGGGAGATCGCTGACCCGGTATCGATCGACGCCGTATGTTGCAGCTGGCCGGCCCTTATGACCGCGCCGCTTGCGAATCCAAGCGCAAAAATCCCGGCCGCTACAGCAAGCATGCCGCCATATCGCTTCGGCGCCGAGAATGCGAAGGACAGGTGCGCCATGCCCGAGGATTGATTGTATTATTTGAAGAAGCTACCTATACGATTATAGGATTATATTCCCAATTATGGACTTGACTCCACAAGGCACAAAGGCTAGTATTTCCTCAGATTTGAAGGAAATACGGCCATGTCGAACGCCCTAACCGCCCCCCAGTTCCAGAGCCACGAAGCCGTTCGCGAATGGCTGGAAAATCTCCGCTGGCCAGAGGGGCCGATCTGCTCGCACTGCGGCACGATCAATCACGCCTATAAGACCAAGAAGCCCGGCTGGTATCGTTGCGCCGAAAAGGAATGCCGGAAGGATTTCACCGTCACTACTGGCACGGTCATGGAGCGCAGCCATATCGCCCTGAATAAGTGGCTGATGGCCTTCTACCTGCTCAATGCCTCTAAGAAGGGTATGAGTGCGCACCAGCTACATCGCGCTCTAAAGCTTGATTACAAGTCGGCTTGGTTCATGTGCCATCGCATTCGCGAAGCAATGCGCGCTGGTGGCCTTGGCCCGCTCGGTGGTGAGGGCCGGATCGTCGAGGCCGACGAAACCTACTACGGTAAGCAGGACACCCCTATGCCATCCAAACAGCGGAAGGGCCGCCCTTATATCGGCAAAGGCAAAGGCCCGGCAGGCAAGCGGGCCGTGGTCGCGCTGGTGGAGCGCGGAGGCCGCGTTCGCTCGTTTCATCCGGCTGTGGCGGATATGTTTTCCGTGGGTAGTATCGTGCGGGAAAACATCGCTTTTGAAAGCCGCCTGCATACCGACGAAAGCAAACTCTACAAGGGCGTCGGAATGAATTTTGCGGCCCATGAAACGGTCGTGCATTCACACGGCGAATACGTGCGCGGCGACGTTCACACTAATACGATTGAAGGTTACTTCTCAATCTTCAAACGCGGCATGCGTGGTGTCTATCAGCACTGCGGCGAAAAACACCTTCACCGTTATCTTGCCGAGTTCGATCACCGCTACAATTATCGTATTGCGCTCGGATATAGCGACATCGACCGTACCCTCGCCGCGATCAAAGGCGTAGCAGGCAAGCGGCTGATGTACCGGCAACCTGACTGAGCCGAATTTCACTTTCAGAGCTAAACGGGCAATCCGCCGCTTCAATAAACTGCGTGCCGTTCGGCTTCCTATTCAGCTTGAATTGCCGTTCTGGAGATGAAAAGGCCGCACATTGTGCGGGGGCGACATCAAACCCTCGCGACTGTACGAAGGGATTCCCCACATTTAGTGGCTACGGTTAATAGACTTCACACTATCTTGACTCTAGGGTGCCTTGTGGTGGTGATTCGCGCTACTACATGTTGACCGTGGCCGGAACCAGATGATAGCTGCAATGGTTCTGGGGTTCAGAACAGCTTCGGGGGCGACGCACCTCCGGGCTGCTTGCGCGTGCCGGCCTAATGCTCGCATCCGCCAACAACAACAGTTCCGCCAGGCACGGGACTGAATGGGAGTCTATTTCCCGATGCGGCAAAGGGAGGTTGGCACAATGACAACGGTGACAGATATGAGCATCCTTCGATCTCTCGTCACCCTTCGCCCTGCATACCATGCACGGGTTGAATGGAAGAGTCTTGTGATGCATACGGTTGCACGCTATTCCCGTGGCAACATTGCGGCTCAGAACGCAAGCGTGTTGATGCCCGACGAACAGGCTGACCAAAGCAAGCTTGCACGACTAGTCGCAGCCAAGTGGAGGGAGCGCGCAGCTTCGGTTGCCCGCTAATCCCTTCGCGGCCTTTCAAGCGTGGGGCGGGGATGCTTGACGATCAACTGGACCGCGCGCTGATCGAACTGATCAAGCAATGGAACGTTGCAGAAGAACGAATAAAAAAGGCCGAACAAGTCCGCGGTAACGAAGTGGTGGCATCGGCGATTTTCGAACTGCGATATGCGGGTCGAAAAATGATTGATGCCTTCGCACTCGCTCTTCAAAAAGATCTCAGGGCCGATCAGTCATCGCACGATAAAGTGCATGCTTTTTTGGCTGATGCCACGGAAGATTGCGTTAAAGCAAAACATGACGCCATCGACGCAATGATGACTTTCATTACGTCTTGGTTTGACCGCGTCGAACGTTCCTTGGGATTAACAGCCCTTCAGCGGTACTTTCCGGATTATCTACAAACAACTGGGAGGATCGCGACGGTTCACAAGATCATATCGCCCGGTCGAGGGGAGATCGAAACGCGCTTAGGAACTCCATCTACGATGATATTGATCGACAAAATGGTCCCTATGACGAAGTACTTAGCCTCTTTGATAGGATGAAGAAATCGAACGATCGTGTGGCACATGAGGTTTTTCGCGAACGACTTGGAAAAATCGTCATGTGGATTTTGACTATCGGGGGCCTCCTTGTAGGTATCGCCGGAGTGATCGTCGGATTGAAATAGCTACCGCTTTTAGCCGCTATGTTTGTTGCTTTTTCTCTTGGTGGCCTGCACTGAATCTTTTCTTCGATTGTGCATGGACGCCCTTCGGGGTCATACTCTTGAGGGGCTTGGGCTTGGTATTCAGGCCAGCTTTGACCGCAGCTAGGAAGCGTCGTTGCGCTTCCTCTTCGCTGTATTGATCGTTGCCGTTTTGCGGATGACGTGCCATGCGGAAAGGCCTCGCGCGGGATCTTAGGCGCGTTCGGAAGAGAAGCAAAGAGTTTCAGTCTTTAGCAATAGATCCTTGGATAAAGGCCAATTCCGTGACGCTCAACGACTACATGCCCTTGGCGTGATTGTTTTTCGCTGGAATTTAAGCGAGAAAAAATTGCGCGATCTTTTTTGGGCACTTTTGGATGGTCCAGAATCCGAAGTCAGCGCTTTAGCCCATGAAGTGAACGAGATCGGTTTGGCGATCCGTATTAGAGCGCTGGCCGCCAGCCGATTGAAAAGCAATAAAAAACTGCGGGACGCTATCGACAAAGTCTTGGAAATTTTTGAAGTCTGCCGTCAAAACCGGAATCAATTGGCGCACTTTTTCCCGGTTCATTCCACCGCATTTCTCACAAAAAGTGACTATCTGCCTCAATGGGATTTTCAACGTAAAGAGCGGAATCCGTATGCTTTTGTGAAACTGCCGTTTCCAAACGCACTCGGCGACGTTCGTCGCGTGGCAAAGGACATAGCGCGCCTTAATCTGACCCTCCTAATCATCGCTCTCATGGTGGATCGCCACTTTCATCCCCAGCGGACTTGGCCTGGTCTGCCATCGCTACAAAAACTAAGCGTGCCAGAGTTTCTTTGGAAACCTCCCCGTCCAAGTCGTAAAGAACGCGCGCGCCCACCTCGACCATCTCAGGAGTGACTTCGCTCTTTCTAGGATTTTTATCCGCACGTAAGGCCATGCTTTATCGTGCATTTTTGCCGCCAAAGTCAACAACCTTGCCAAGGTACTGAAATTACTAGCCTTTGTGCCTTGTGGAGTCAAGTCCATAATTGGGATTATATTCTCCAAATCGGAATAAAGTCAAGATTGGCATCGGTCAGAAGTCCGACGTCAGGCCGTTCACTTCCCAGTCGCCGTAGCGGGTCGGTTCGGGTCCGTCGCGGCCCTGGATTTCCTTGGGCTGGTCAGTTGCATTGCGATCGCGCTCGGCTCGGCGCGCTGCGGCTTCCGCAAGTGCCCGCTCGGCTGCGGGACTCAACGGCGATTTCCCGGCCGGGCGCTTGTCTGCGACGTTGGCTTCGCCGGGCTTTGACGGTGTCGGATTGGTTGGCATCGCCTGTGACTTGGCGTAGCCGTGCCAAATCCACAAGTGGTGGTGACCCCAAGGAGGCAATTGGAAATGAAGACTGCGCACCGGCAGACGGCCCGTTCCGCCGGTCGCGACGAGGTACCTGGCCTTGCCGCCCGGCGGGTGGCCGCCGACATGCTCGACGCCGTGCTTCGTCAACGTCGTCCGCTCGATGAGCAATTCGACGGCGCCAGCGCCAATCCCGGGCTTGCCGGCCTCCCCGATCGCGATCGCGCGCTCGCCCGCGCGCTGGTTGCGACCACGCTCCGCAAGCTGGGCACGCTGCGCCATCTGATCGGGCTGTTTCTCGAGCACGGCGTGCCAGCGCAGGCGCGGCGGGTCGAGACCGTGCTGCTGATCGGTGCGGTGCAGATCCTGTTCCTCGATGTGCCCGATCACGCCGCGGTCGATCTTGCAGTCCGGCTGGCGCGCGCGGACCGCGACGCCGTTCACTTCGCCGGCCTGGTCAATGCCGTGCTGCGGCGCGTGGCCCGCGAAGGCGCCGAGCGTCTCGCCACGCTCGATGCGGCCATTCTCGATACCCCGGAATGGCTGTTGACGCGCTGGGTCAGGACTTACGGCGAGACCGTCGCCCGCGCCATCGCTGCCGCCAACGGCAAAGAGCCCGCGCTCGATCTGACGATCAAAAACGATCCCGAAAACTTCGCGGCGCAACTCGGCGGCCGCGTATTGCCGACCGGCACCGTCCGCGCCATCGCGCACGGCCCGGTCACCGCGCTGCCGGGCTTCGCCGAAGGCGCGTGGTGGGTGCAGGATGCCGCGGCCGCGCTTCCAGCGCGCCTTCTTGGCAACGTCACGGGCCGGCGAGTCGCCGATCTGTGCGCAGCGCCGGGCGGCAAAACCGCGCAACTCATCAATGCGGGTGCCCGCGTCACCGCGGTCGATCGCGCGCCGGCACGGCTTAATCGGCTACGCGAAAATCTGACCCGTCTGTCGCTTCACGCCGAGCTTGTCTGCGCCGATGTCGAGGAATGGCGAGCCGAACCGTTCGACGCCGTGCTTCTTGATGCACCGTGCTCCTCGACCGGCACCATTCGGCGCCACCCCGACATACCGTGGCTCAAGCAGGCCGCGGACATCACCAAACTCGCCGCTTTTCAAAGCCGGCTGATCGATCGTGCCGTCGCCCTGACCAAACCGGGCGGCACCTTGGTCTATTGTACCTGTTCGCTTGAACCCGAGGAAGGCGAAGACATTATCGCGGGCCTGTTGGCGCGCGAACCCGGCGTCCGGCGGGCGCCGATCGCCGCCACCGAGGTCTTCGGCTGCGGCGAGTTCCTCACCGAAGACGGCGACCTGCGCACGCTGCCCTGCCATTTCCCGGATTCCGATTCGCGGTTCGCGGGCCTCGATGGCTTCTATGCCGCAAGGCTCGTCAAACAATAGCTCTCGGCGAAAGCGCCCCGCTGTTGGCCGCTGATCCGCCATTCCGTTATGGTCGGACTCCGCGCGGGAGATTCTTGCTTCCGCCAAGCAGGGACGAACGCGGCGATTGGCGCGCGCTTTGGTCGCGAACCGTGGAAGATTGTCTTTGAAGCCATCCTGGAAGCTGTCCCGGCTTGTGCTGCGTGGCGGGCTGCGGCGGCTCCGCGAGCTCCTGATCGGCCATCCGCTGCTGCGCTGGCGGCTGGGACCGATCAAGGCCGACCGCCTCTTGATCGCGCCGCAGGAGCTGCGCACGGCCGATGCCACGCGCGCCACCGAGATCTACTCGGGCCGCTTCGCGTTCGCCGGTAAGGTTGTGGTCTGCGATGAACGCTCGATTTTCGAGATGGCACCGCCATCCGAGGAATGGCAGGCGGCGCTCCTCGGCTTCACTTGGCTCCGTCACCTGCGCGCCGCGGATTCCGGCATCACCCGCGCCAACGCCCGCGCGCTGGTCGACGAGTGGATCGCGCTGCAGGGTTCGTGGCATCCGCCGGCGTGGCGGGCCGACGTGCTGTCACGACGCATCATCTCGTGGCTCAGCCAGGCACCGTTGGTTTTGCAGGACGCCGACGTCCGCTTCTACCGGCGCTTCCTGCGCAGCCTGGTGCGGCAGGTCCGTTATCTGCGCCACACCGCGGGCCACGCTGGCCGCGGCGTCGCCCGCATGCAGGCGACCATTGCGCTCACCTACGCTGCGCTCTGCATCGCCGGTCAGGCGCGCACCATCAAATCCGCAACCGATCGGCTGAACAGCGAAATCGAGCAGCAGATCCTCCCCGACGGCGGCCACGCCAGCCGCGATCCGGGCGCGATCATCGAACTGCTGCTTGAATTCCTGCCGCTGCGCCAGGCTTTCAAATCACGCAACATTCCGCCGCCGCAACCGCTCCTCAACGCTATCGACCGCATGATGCCGATGCTTCGCTTTTTCCGGCATTCGGACGGGACGTTTGCCCACTTCAACGGCATGGCGGCGACGCCCGCCGATCTTCTGCTCACGCTGATGGCCTACGACGAAGCCCACGGTGCGCCGCTGTCGAATGCGCCCTACTCCGCTTATCAGCGGCTCGAAGCTGGCGGCGGCGTACTGATCATGGATACCGGCCGCGCGCCGCCGATCGAAATGAGTCTCGAGGCGCACGCCGGTTTCCTGTCGTTTGAATTCTCCTCCCCGAAGCAAAGCCTCATCGTGGTCAATTGCGGCATCTCGGCCAATGCGCGCGCCCAATGGCGCCCGGTGGCGCGGGCGACCGCGTCGCATTCGACGGTCACATTTAACGACACCTCCTCCGCCCAATTCGTCGAAAATGCCGCCTTCCGCAATCTGCTGGGCGGCTCGCCGATGCTCGGCGGGCCAAGCCACGTCTCGGTATCGCGCGAGGAGCGGCCCGAGGGCACGCTGATCCGGGTGGCGCATGACGGCTACGCCAGGCGTTTCGGCATCGTGCATGAGCGCACCGTGACGCTCGCCGCCGATGGCACGAAATTCGACGGTGAGGATCTATTCCTCGCCTCGGACGGCGGCGCGCAAATCCGAACCGAGCAGGACCGCTACGCGGTGCGCTTTCATCTGCATCCGGCAATCAAGGCGACGCGGCTGACCGACGGCCATGGCGTGCTGTTGATGACGCCCACCAAGGAAGCGTGGACCTTCAGTGCCGGCGAAGATGAGGTGCAGCTCGAAGACAGCGTCTATCTTGCCAGCAACGAAAGCCCGCGCCGCACCGTGCAACTGGTCATCCACGGACACGCGCGCTCAGCACCTCGCGTGGTCTGGCGCTTCCAGCAGGCGACCGCCGCGGCGCTCGCAACCGCCGGTACCGTGCGGCGGGCGCGGGAA
Source organism: uncultured Alphaproteobacteria bacterium (assembly GCA_963791955.1). GTDB lineage: Bacteria > Pseudomonadota > Alphaproteobacteria > Rhizobiales > Xanthobacteraceae > BOG-931. Next base: position 1,312,667 of record CAWBUO010000002.1, on the reverse strand, counting down.
GAGGAGCCGCGGCTGCCGTTGTAATGGTACAATCGGGCGGCGCTCGCATGTTTCGCTTCCCCCTGCCCTGCGAAGCGGGGAAGGGGGACCGCCCGAAGGGCGATGGAAGGGGCGTCGGCGGCGAAGGTTATTTCGATGCTGCACGCCCTCTCCACCATGCTTCGCATGGTCCCCCTCCCCCCGCTTCGCTTGCGCCGCGCGGTGGAGGATGAAACATGCGGTGGAGAATGAAACACAAAGACCCGCTATGACCGAAACTCTTCGCCGCGCGGCACGGGCCCTCCTCGCCGTCTCCGACAAGTCCGGGATTGTCGAATTCGCCCGCACGCTTTCGGGTTACGGGATCGAACTGGTCTCGACCGGCGGCACGCGCATGACGCTGAACGAGGCCGGCCTTGCCGCGCGCGAGGTGTCCGAACTCACCGGCTTTCCGGAGATGATGGACGGCCGCGTGAAAACGCTGCATCCGGCCGTGCACGGCGGACTCCTCGCCATCCGCAACAATCCCGCGCACGCTGACGCCATGCGCGCCCACCACATCCGCCCCATCGATCTTCTGGTCGTCAATCTGTATCCGTTCGAGGAGACCGTCGCGCGCGGCGCGAGCTTTGACGACTGCATCGAGAATATCGATATCGGCGGACCGGCCATGATCCGCGCCGCGGCCAAGAACCATGCCGACGTCGCCGTCATTGTCGAGCCGACCGATTATGCTTTGGTGCTCGATGAGTTCGCCCGGCACGGCGGCATGACGACGCTCGCACTCCGCCGCCGGCTCGCCGCCAAAGCCTATGCGCGGACGGCGGCCTACGATGCGGCGATCGCCAACTGGTTCGCCAATGAACTCGGCGAACGCGCACCCGACTTCCGCTCGTTCGGCGGCCGGTTGATCGAAGAATTGCGCTATGGCGAGAACCCACACCAATCGGCGGCGTTCTACATTACGCCCGACCGGCGCTTCGGCGTCGCGACCGCGCGGCAGGCCCAGGGCAAGCAATTGTCCTACAACAACATCAACGACACCGACGCGGCTTTCGAATGCGTCGCCGAGTTCGATCCAGCGCGGACGGCGGCCTGCGCTATTATCAAGCATGCCAATCCGTGTGGCGTCGCCGAAGGCGGCAGTCTCGTCGACGCCTATCGCAAGGCGCTGGCGTGCGATCCGGTCTCGGCGTTCGGCGGCATCGTCGCGCTCAACCGGCCGCTCGACGCCAGTGCGGCGCGCGCCATCACCGAGATCTTCACTGAAGTCATCATCGCGCCGGACGCGACCGAGGAAGCCGCCGCCATTGTCGGCGCCAAGAAGAATTTGCGGCTCCTGCTCGCCGGCGGCTTGCCCGATCCGCGCGCCGGCGGCTTGACGGCAAAAACCGTCGCCGGCGGTCTGTTGGTGCAGACCCGCGACAATGCCGTCGTCGATGATATCGAATTGAAGCCTGTGACCAGGCGCGCACCGACCAATGCCGAATTGCGCGACCTGCGGTTTGCTTTCCGCGTCGCCAAGCACGTGAAATCGAACACCATCGTCTACGCCAAGGATTCGGCGACCGTCGGCATCGGCGCCGGCCAGATGAGCCGCGTCGATGCTGCGCGGATTGCTGCGCGTAAGGCCGAAGACGCCGCAAAACAGGCGGGCCTCAAAGAGCCCGCGACCAAAGGGTCGGTGGTCGCATCCGACGCGTTCTTTCCGTTTGCCGATGGGCTCCTCGTTGCCATCGAGGCCGGTGCTACCGCCGTCATTCAGCCCGGCGGCTCCGTCCGCGACGATGAAGTGATCAAGGCGGCAGACGACCACGGCATCGCCATGGTATTAACCGGCGTCCGCCACTTCCGGCACTAATCTGGTCTAAGGCCAAGAAATAGAGAGACGAGATCCGAAGATGGCGAAACTCGCATTGAGCCGTCCGGCGATTGAAGATATCGCCGCCTACATCGTGTCATTAAAGAAGTAGATCGGCGCCGAGCTATTTTGCCGGCTGCACATAACACCGAAGCTGAGCCCAAACACGCAAATGGCCGGGACAAGCCCGGCCAAGACGCGATCAAGACGCGATCAGCGGATTGGGCAGCGGCAATCACACCGCGGCGGTTATCCACTGTTCGAGCTTCTGCTTGGGAGCAGCGCCGACCTGACGCGACGCCAGTTCGCCGTTCTTGAACAGCATCAGGGTCGGGATCGACATGATGCCGAATTTTGCCGCCGTGCCGGGATTCTCGTCGACGTTGAGCTTGACGATCTTGACCTTGCCGTCGAGCGTCTTGGAAATCTCTTCCAGCGCTGGCGCGATCATCTTGCAGGGGCCGCACCATTCCGCCCAGAAGTCCACCACAACCGGTTCATTCGCTTTCAGCACGTCCTGATCGAACGTTGCGTCGGTTACCTTGTCGACCATGGAAGACCTCGCTGGTGCGGTGGGAAGAAAAGCAGGACCACGAACGTATGAACGGCACCCGCCAGCGTCAAGGCAGGTTCACCGGGGCGTGATTTAGTACAGCTTTCAGCCGCTGAAGTTTGGCTCATTTTGCCTGACGATTCCGGGCCGAATTCTGAGCCGCAATATCGGCCAATGCCGCCTCCATTGCCGGCCCAGGAACCTCGATCACTCTTGGCCCGGCCGTAAAGATCAATGCGGCGCGAATCGTTTTCGCCGGGTAAATGCGCCCAAGGACGGCCCGGTATAGCGCCAGCTGGCCGACATAAGGCTTCGGCGCCTCCCCTAGCTGTGTCGGTACCGTCCGATCGGTCTTGTAGTCGGCGATCAGCACCGATTCGCGCGTCACCGCCAACCGGTCCACCTGCCCGGAAACTTCGATCGGCGCGGCCCCACCGCACGCGATGCGCCCAACGATCGGAACCTCGGCGCGGCTTCCTATCGCAAACAGTTCGGCGAACACCAGATCGTTGAGGATCGTGAGCACCTGCTGCGTCATCTCGACTTGTTCGGTGGAAGAAAAATCGGCGGCAGCGCTTCTCAGGAAACGCTCGATCGCAGACTTGCGCGCGGCCACCGGGATGTCGGGCAAAGATTGCATCAGCCGATGCACGATGCGGCCGCGCGCGAGGGCTTTTTGCCGATCTGCGGCGGAGCCCGTCTGCGCAGTGCCGGCGATCTCTTCGTCAAACGCCGACGACGGCGAGATCCGTGTCGGCCGCGGCGCTTCGGGCGCCGCAGGCTGCCGAAGCCATAAAGGTGCTTCACGGCGATCGGTTGTGATTGCCTCTTCGAGCGGTGCCGCCTGCGCCGCCGAATCTTCCGCCGGTCGCTTGCGGAAGCGCAAAACTTTTTCGTCGTTTTCGCCTTCGGCAACGAGCAAGGGCTCGAGCGCGTCGCGCACCAGATTGTACCAACAGGTCGCCGGCCGCCCTTTGACGCCGTCGGCACCACCCACGATCAAGCGGTCCGCAGCGCGAGTCATGGCGACGTAGAGGAGGCGGCGGTATTCGTGCTCCGCCTCGGCAAGGGCGGCGGCGCGTGCTGTAGCAACACTGGGAACGTCTTCCGCCTTGCGGGCCGCCCAGATCACGGCGCCGTCTGTGAGTTGCAACAACCGCGGCGGCCGCGGCCCCTGCGGCGGCGTCATGGTGTCGGCGAGAATCACGATCGGCGCTTCGAGACCCTTGGCGCCGTGCACCGTCATGACCCGCACTTCGTCGCGGGCGATTTCCATATCGCGCTTGACCTCGGCGCGGGCGTCGCGGAGCCAGGTCAAAAAACCCTGCAGCGACGGCGTTTCGCGCCGCTCGTAGTCGAGCGCCAGATTGAGAAATTCGTCGAGCGCATCGTTGGCTTCCGGCCCGAGCCGCGCCAGAAAGCGCCGCCGCCCCCCGCCTTCACCGAGCAATAGCGCGTAAAATGCGAACGGCGTTTCTCGCCGCGCCGCCTCGGCAAGTTCATCAAGCAGCGCTGCGGCATCTGCGAAGAGCTTTTTCCCGGAAGCCTTGCGGTTGAGGATCGTGCGCAGGGGCGTGCGGCCGCGGTCGTAGGCAATTTCGAACAGATCTTCGTCCGAAAACCCGAACAGAGGACTGCGTAATACGGTCGCGAGAGCCAAATCGTCCTGCGGCAACAACAGCGCCTCGGCGAGCGCCATCAAATCCATCACCGCGATGTGTTCGGTGAGCACGAGACGGTCAGCGCCGGCAACCTGCACCTCAGCCCGCTTGAGCGCCCGGATGATCGCCTCAAACAATTCGCCGCGCTGGCGTACCAGAATCAAAATATCGCCGTATCGCGCCGTGCGCTCGTCGACCATCTTCCGCACATTTCGTGCGATACGCCGCGCCAGCTTCACGCGCGGGCTCGTTTCGCTCACGGTATCGAACGGCGCGTCCCAGCCTTCGATCTCCTTGCGATCGTCCGGCTTTTCGGGCTCCCAGATTTCGACCATTCCGGGCGGTGTGCCGGGCAACGCGATGTGGGGCGGAAACCCGGCCTGATCCGACGTGACGCTTTGCGCGACGTCCTCGCGTTTAAATACTTCGTCCACTGCGGCGAGGATCGCGGCGCCGGACCGAAACGAATGCTCGAATTTGCTGACGATGAATTTCTGTTCGCTTTTCTCGTGTGCGCTTTGGAAGAAGCGCGCCATTTCGGCGAATTCTTTGGGGGCGGCATCCTGAAAGGAATAGATCGACTGTTTTTCGTCGCCGACGGCGAATATCGTACGTCTTACGCCGCGCGCTCCGGCGCCGGCGGTGAATTCAGCCGTGAGCCGAACCACGATCTGCCACTGCTTGTGGCTGGTGTCCTGCGCCTCGTCGACCAGCAAATGATCAAAGCCGAGATCGAGCCTGAAATGCACCCAGGCCGCATCGACGTTGGCGAGAAGCTGCAACGCCTTGTCGATGAGGTCATCGTAGTCAAGGAGGCCGCGGCGCTCCTTTTCTTTGGCGTAGCGCGTGATGACCGCATACGCGACGGTCAGCAGTGCCGCACTGCGCTCCCGTAACGCGACGCCGCGACGGCGTTCAAGCAGTGTCCGAACTCGCTCCTGCTCGTCGAACAGACGTCGCGCCAATGCCGGATTGCCGACCGCTGCTGATATGATGGAGTTCCGTTTGGTCCCCGAACCCGTGAAAAAAATGTCGAGATAGGTTTCGACTTGCTCCGATCCGGCAAGCGTGGGCAGTCTCTCGAAACAAGCAGCCCGCTTGCGATCGTTCGTTCCACCGCGGGCGATGGTCTGCGCCAATGCAGACCACTCGGACGGCGGGATAATCGCGCCGGAAAAATACTCGGCCTCGATTTCCTCGACGGTGTCCGTCGGATCGACGCCGAGCACCGGCGCCAAGTTCGCGATTGCCGCCTCCACGCTGCCCGCGCTTTGCACCCACTGCCTGATCGCGTCTCCTTTGCCGGTCGCCTCGCGCACCACGTCGCGAAAAGTCCGATCGGCGCCAGCAGTCATCGCCGCGTTTAGCGCGCGCGCCAGGGCGCTGCCCGGAGTATTGGCACCTTCAAGCAGTACGCCGAGTGTCAGCCGCTCCAAAAGCTGTGACTGCTCGGCGTCGTCGAGCACGCTGAAGCGCGCGGTGACGTTGGCTTCAAACGGAAACTGGTGCAGCAATTGGGTGCAGAACGCGTGGATGGTCTGCACCTTCAGCCCGCCCGGCGTTTCGAGCGCGCGGGCAAAAAGCCGCCGCGCCAACGCCCGCCGCCGCGCGTCCGGCACCATCGTCGAATTCTCGCGAATGGCGTCGTCGAGACCGGCATCATCAAGTGTGGTCCATGCGGCCAGCCGATCGAACACCTGCTTCGACATGTTGGCGGCGGCGGCTTTGGTGAAGGTGATGCAGAGAATTTTTTCCGGCTCGACGCCCTTGAGCAGCAAATTGATCACACGCTGCGCCAGCACGTAGGTTTTGCCGGAGCCGGCATTGGCAGCGACCCAGGCCGAGGTTTCCGGATCGGAAGCTTCGCTCTGCTTCCGCCGGACTTCGGTCGGGATCGAGACCGCCGCTCTCATTCGCCGCCCCAAATGTCGTCGATCTCGCCGCCGGTCGCCGACCATTCCTTGACGCGCGCGAGGTGATCGTAATCGCCGTAATGGTTCGTCCACATCGGATGAACGAGCGAGCGATACGGCTCGCTCTCCTTGGCGAAACGTGCGGCGAGACCAGCCAACTTTTTGAACGCATGATCGGCCTGGCTGTCCGTCGTGCCTTCGATGAAGTCGATCATCTTTGGTTCACCGGGCCTTGCACCGCCTTTCAGCAGCACGTAGCCGATCTGCGCGACCGAACCGGGTACAATGTTCGGAAAGCCGCCGTTGCGGAGGATCGCGGCTTCCAGCGTGAGCTGCGGCGCGAGCCCGGTCCGCACCTGTTTTTCGGTGCGCGCCGAACCGGTCTTATAGTCGAGAATCACATAACGGCCGTCGGCCTGACGTTCGATCCGGTCGGCGATCCCGCTCAGCGTGAACACGCCATCGGGCAGCGGAATTTCGATTTTGCCGCCGATCTCAGCAACCAGCGAACGGATGTTGGGACGCCGCTCCTTCTCCCAGCCGGCGAACCAATCGGCGATGTGTTTGAAGCGTGGCCACCAGAACGCGCGCGCTTCCGGAAAGTCTTCCAGCGTCGCAAAATGCGGCTCTCCCAGTGCGATAAGTTCGCGCTCCGCATCGGGCGGAAGACCGTCCTTGAAACGTTCGGTGAACTCGCCGATCGCGGCATGGATGACAGTGCCGCGTTCCGCCGCGCCAGGCGCGAGATCGACGGCATCGAGTGGCGCGAGCCTCAAAATATATTTGGCATAGATCGTATACGGATCGCGCAGCCAGTCTTCGATGGCGGTAACCGAAAGCCCCTTCGGCCGCGCCTCCGGCGGTGGCTTCGGCGCGGGCTGCGGCGCAGGCTTTGGCGCTTGCGCGGGCCGGTCGAGTGCGCGCGCCCATGACAGATAAGATTCGCCGCGATCGAGCGCCGCCTTCCACCGTTCCTTGCCGGTGACAGCCGCGAGCCGCTGGACGAAGCGCGACGCCACCGTCGGCGTGCCGGCAAGCTTTGCGGCGTGACTGAGGATGACATCTTCCGCGCCGAGCAGTTGGGTGAAATCGTGCGCGGTGAGGCCGACGCGCCGCTCCGGCAGATCAAGCCCGAGATCAAGCCGCATCGGCCGGCTGAGCCAGGCATCGGACCGGCTTTCCGGCGGCCAGGTGCCCTCGACCAGGCCGCCGAGCACGACGCGGTCGCTGTCAGTGAGGCGCGCTTCGATCGTGCCCAGAATGCGCACGCGCGCTCCCGGACGCGGCGGCGGCCGCACGACCCGGTCGGCGAGTGCGGCAGCGAACAGTTCAACGTAGTCGGACGTCTCGACCAGCAACTCGGCGGCGGCTTTGCTCGTCGTCAGTTCGTCGAGTGCGTCCGCAAGCTTTGACCCATCGGGACCGGCGAAGGCAGCTTCTTCGCCGTCCTGCTGCGAGAGCGCAGCAAGGACTTCGCGATGGCGGGCAGCAACATTGCTCAAACGATGCGATTGATCAGCAACGCTTTCGAGCGGCGCGAGCACGCGCCCCAGTGCTGCGACAAATTCGGCGGCTTCCGCAAGCTCGCTGTCGTGCAGTCCGATGCGAGGATCGGAGCGATGCAGATCGGATTCTTGACCGCCGCGGTGTTTTTCGAGCTGTGCGCGAAACGTATCGAGCGCGTGCGCGAGGCCATCGCTGCCGGCGCGCGGCCGGGGGCCGCGCAACACCGCGCGTTCGAGCGTCGCGACAGTGCGCCGGGTATGCGGCATACAAAGATGCAGCAGCGGATGCTTGAGCAGCGCCAGCAGCGTCACCGGAGCTAGCTTGCCCAGCGCCGTCTCGGCAGCGAGCCGTGCAAAGATTCCTGCCGGTGTTTCCGCAAGCGCCTCACCGCCGGAATCCTCGGCCGCGATCTTCCAGCGCGCGAGCGCCGCCTTGACGCGCCGGCCCAACGCACGATCCGGGGTGACCAGCGCGGCGGTCTTGCCCTGATGCACCGCCTCGCGCAGCACTACCGCGATCGCCAGCGATTCTTCCTCGGCATTGGCCGCCTCGATCACGCTGATGTTTTCCATCGCGCCGTCCGCGCGCGGGCCGAACGCAGGATCGGCCGCGTGCTGCTGCCACAGCTCCGTCGTGGCCGCAGGCCGCAATGCCTCCGACAGAAGCTGCTCGCGGCCGGTCGTCGCCGCCAGCTTCACGACGGCTTCGCGGGTGATGCCGATGCGATCGAGCAGCGCGTGGAGCGCGAATTGCGGATGTCCCGGAGCCGGCGCAATCCCCTCGCTCTCGTCGCCGGCAATGAGCCGCCATGACGCTTCGTCGAGATCGGTATCGAGGCCTGGCAGCACCACGGCGCCGTGGGGCAATCGCGCGATGGTCGCGATCAATTCGGCCGTCGCCGGTATCGAGCCGGTAGAGCCGGCGGCGATCACCGGGCCATCGGTTTTGCGCGCAAGCCGCGAGGCCTCGGCCTTGATCAGCGCGTCGCGCCGTTTCGCGGGTTCGATGCAATCCCGTTCTGCCAGGATCCGCGGCCACGCCTCGCGCGCGATCTGCAGAAACCTCAACGTCTTCTGCCAGTACTCGTCGAACATGTCGGGCACGAGGTCGTCGAGGCGATCCCACGATACGCCGCGTGTCGTCATGTCATCGATCAGGCGCGCGAGATCGTCGGCAAGCGCGCACGCCGCCGCGGGCGTTTGCGCGACCAGCGGGCTGCCGCTCGCGCCATGCAAACTGGGCGAACTCGCCCATTTGGTGACAAGCTCGGTGAGCAGCAGACGGCGTTCGAGACCGCCAAGCGCCGGCGGCAACGCCAGCGCTTCCGCCGCGAGATCACCGGTCGCCGCCTCCGCGAACGCAATCTCGTCCTCATCGATATCGCCGAGCGCAACAATGCGCGGCAGAATCGCCGCATCTGTTTTCAAGACGTCGAGAAACGCATCGCGCATCAGCCGGCCGGCGCGACGCGTCGGCAGGTATAGCGTTGTGGCGGCGAGCGTCAGCGGATCGTCGGCAATCCGCACGCCGAGCTTGCCGCCGACCAACGCCTCGATCAGCGTCGGCAGAAACGGCGCCGATGCCGGAATGGTGAAGACGCGAGAAGTCATAGCTTGACTGTACTCCGTCACCCTGAGGAGCGGACCTCGAAGGGCGACAGCCGAGAATTATCCGATTCTAAAGGGCGGCGGCGAGGGCCGCTTCCGCGGCGGCGACGGCCTCCGGCGTGCCCACATGCATCCAAAGGCCTTCGAGGCGCAAGCCGAACAAGCGGCCGTTGGCGCCGGCGCGATCAAACAGGAGGTTCAGCGAAAACGCGCCCGGCGGCAGATCGGCAAACAACGAAGGCGCAAGGATTGCGGCGCCGGCATAGACGAACGGCACGACTTCGTTCTCGGCGTGCCGCCGCAAGCGGCCATCAGGCAGCATCGCGTAATCACCGCGGCCAGAATAGCCAATACTGCCGGCAATCGGCGCGAGCAACAGAAGCACATCCATTTCCGACGGATCGAAGGCCTCGGCGAGCCGCACAAAGTTGGGCTTGACGCCATCGAGCCACACGGTGTCGGAATTGACCAGAAAGAACGGAGCGGCGCCAAGTTGCGGCAGCGCCTTGGCGATGCCACCGCCAGTACCGAGCAAACTCGCGCGTTCGTCAGAGATGATAATCTGCGGCCGCTTGCGTCCGGCGAGATGGCTTTCCAGCGCGTCGGCGAGATAGTGCACGTTGACCACGGCGCGTTCGACGCCGGCATCGGCCAAGCGATCGAGCGAATAATCAATCAAGGACTTGCCGCGCATCTGCACCAGCGGCTTCGGGATGTGCCCGTTAAACGGCCGCATCCGCGTGCCAAGCCCCGCCGCCAGGACCATCGCGCTCGTCGGCATCATGATGTTCTCCCGCCCGTCAACATCCGCCGATACGACGCATCATAGCCCATTCAACGACGGCACGTTCGCGGCGTACCAGGCCTTGAGCGGCGCGAGCGCGGGATGCGCCAGCGACCGCTGCAGGTAGCCCAATAGGCGGGGGATATGACGCAAATATTGCGGCTTGCCATCCCGCCGGTTGAGCCGGGCAAAGATGCCGAGTATCTTGGTCGTCCGCTGCGCCGCCATTGTCGCGTAGAGCTGCGCGAATGCCGCCGCGTCGAAGCGCGCGTCGTGGAGGCGCGCGCGGACGTAGTGGCTCAACAGCGCGAGTTCGAGCTCCTCGGAGACATCGACGCGGGCATCCTGCAGCAGCGAGGCGACATCGTAGGCGCCAGGGCCCAGCAGCATATCCTGAAAGTCCAGTATGCCGATCCGCGCGACGTCTTCCCGGTCGGAGAGCCACATCAGATTCGGCGAATGATAGTCGCGCAGCACCCAGGTGGGCGCCGCGTCAACCGCCGGCGCGAGTGCATCGCGCCACAAAGCGGTGAAGTGTTCGCGGGCATCGTCCGCAGATGCCGCGTCGACACTGACCAGATACCAATCGAGCAACAACTCGGCCTCGATCAAAAACGCTGCCATGTCGTAACGCGGTATCCGATAGTCGCGCCGCGGCGCCACCGGCAGCATTTCCGGTAATCTGCGGCGATGCAGCGACACCAGTACCTCGACCGCGGTCTCGTAGCGCGCCTCGATCGGCGCCGGCGGATCACCGCTCACGATCCGTTCGTTGCCGAGATCCTCCATGATGAGCAGACCGCGCTCGAGATCGGCGTCGAGAATTGCCGGCGCCGAGAGATTGCGATCGCGCAGTCCCGAAGCGATGGCGACGTAGGGAACGATGTCCTCGGCAAGATGCGCGATGGCGCTATAGGGCTTGCCGTCGCGCACCGGCGGACCGTCAGGACGGCGCGGTGCATTCATCAGGATAGTCGTTTGACCATCGCGCGTGAGCCGCTCGAAGATCCGTGTCGAGGCGTCGCCCTCCATGCGCCAGCGCTGCGCTTCGCCGAAACCGGACTCGTCGAGGAAGGCGCGCACCTGAGTCATGCGATCGACCCGGGCCGACAGCGCGCCATAGCCGACGACGCGTGCGTTACGCGCCGCGGAATCAAGCTGCGGCGCCAGCGTGAAAGTGATGTCGAGCCGATCGGGCGGCAGGAACGCGGCGGCACGGTCGGGCCATTCCACCAGCACGACAGTGCGCTCAGGCAGATCGTCGAAGCCCAGCTCGGCGAGCTCCGCCGTGCCGGACAGCCGGTAGAAATCGGCATGCACGAGCACAAAGCGCGGCAGCTCGTAGTTTTGCATCAACGTAAAGGTCGGGCTCGGCACCTCGATCGCGTCGTCGCCTGCGAGATAACGGATAACCGCGCGCGCGAAAGTGGTCTTGCCGGCGCCAAGATCGCCGGACAGCGTTACCAGATCGCCCGGTTCGAGTGCCGCGGCAATTTCGACGGCGAAGCGCGCCGTCGCTTGTTCGTTCGGCAATTTCACCGTGAAGCTTGAGCCGCCGGCGGCGGTCGGAAACATCGCGCTGCTCCGATATTCGCTCAGCACGCTACCGCGATCGGCGCAATCGGCTCAGCCGTGCATGGCGACGACAATGCAGCAAATCCCCCAAAACAGGCAGTACTCGAAACCGCCGATCTGCCACAACCACTTGCCCGTACTGTGGCGCCACACCGCCCAGGCCGCCACAAATAGAAACACCGCCTCGATGAGCGCGACATAGCGCGTATAGATCGCAAACACCATGCCGATTGCGCAGACGATCTCGATCGCCATGCAGGAGAAAACCCATACCCTGACGGGATAAAGCTTGAAATCATCATAGATCTTGTAGGTGAGTTCGAGATCGCTCGCCTTGGCGTAAAGATGCGGCAGCAGGAACAGGCCGCAAATCAGCCGCAGGATGTTGAACTCATTGGTGAGGTCGAAAATCTGATAGAAGCTCATGCGCGACTTTGCGGTTGAATGGCCGGAGGTGCAACTCCGTTTTGTCTGGTGGCTGATCGTTTCTAACGGCAACCGGCGGCTATTTTGCGGATCATGCGCTAAGCCGCCGTTTGCCTGGTAGCGGCACTGAGCGGAAACGTGCAAGTCACTGTAGTGCCTTCGCCGACGACCGAGGCGATTGTGACCGTGCCGCCGTGCAGCTCGACGAACGAGCGCACCAGCGAGAGGCCGATTCCGGTGCCGCGATGGTGCGAGCCGAGCGAATGGGTCTCGAACCAGTCGAACACTCTTTCGAGCATGTCAGGTGGAATGCCCGGCCCGTGATCGGTCACCGCGAACACCAGCGCGTCGGCGCGGCGTTCGGCCAGCAATGTAACGGCGCGGCCTGGTGGCGAGAAGCCCACAGCGTTGGCCAGAAGATTAAACAGAATTTGCCGGACACGGCGTTCGTCGGCGATGAAACTGCCAATGTCGTCGTCGGCTTGAATTTCCAGCACAATGCCGGTGCTGACCAGGCGGTCCTGGACGCCTTCCGCGGCGGCCAACATGGTCTCGCGGATATCAACGGGCGCAAGATTGAGCTGCATGCGCCCGGCATCGATGGTGGCGAGATCGAGGATGTTGTTGATCAGCGCCAGCAGCGTGTCGGTCGAGACCGTGATGTAGTCGAGATATTCACGCTGCTTCGGCGCCAGCGGACCGGTGGCCCGGTCGCCGAGCAGATGGACGAAGCCGATGATGTTGGTAAGCGGCGAACGCAGTTCGTACGACACGTGATGGACGAAATCGATCTTGATCTTGTCGGCGTCTTCGAGGGCTTCGTTGCGTTCGCGCAACGCCCGCTCGACGTTGACCGAGTCGGTGACGTCATGGAAGGTCACGAGCGTAGCGGAGTCGGGCAACGGCACGGTGGTACAGTCGACCACGGTGCCGTCGCGGCGTTCGAGCCGGCCGGAAATCGCCCGGCGGCTGTCGATTGCGGTGATGACCTGCCGCAGCGCCTGCCAAGTGGGACCGTCGCCGTGCAACGGCCGGCACAAAGCCGAGATCGTTTCGATGTGCGGCCGTTCCGCCAGACTTGTCGCCGACAGCCCCCACATGCGGGCGAACGCGGAATTGGACAGCCGCAGGCGGCCGTCGCTGGCGAACACCGCGACCCCTTCGGCAAGATTGTCGAGAGTCTCGCCCTGGACGCGGATCAGCTCTTCGAACCGCCGATCAAGATCGAGGCGTTCGGTCACGTCGTTGAACAGATAAGTGACGCCGCCGTCGGGATTGGGCGTGGTTACGACCCGCAAGGTGCGTCCGTCCGGCAGATGCCAGGTGTGTTCCTTGGCCTCCATGGCGCGATAAGCCGTCTGCAGCTGCGCCTTCCACTGCCGAAAATCTCGTTCCTCGGGCAGTTTGCGCGCGGCCCGCAATTCCTCGAGCACTGCCGAATCCGTCGGACCCTGATCGAGAAACGCAGCATCGAGATTCCACAGCGCGCGATAGGCGGCATTATAAAATGTGAGTTTCTGATCGGCGCTGAACATGGCGACGCCGGTTGAAAGCTGATCGAGCGTACGGCGATGGGCGTCGACCATGCGCGCAAGCGCACTCCGCATGGTTTCCGCTTCCGTGGCATCAATGCCGAGTCCGGCACTCCCGGTCTCGGTCCGAAAGTCGAGCACGTCGAAACTGTGCCGGGCGCCGGCGACGACCGCGGGCAGACGACCCGCATAGCCGCCGTTTGCCCGGCGCGCTTGCGCGATGCTGGCGCGCGCGGCGCTGTCGAGCAGTTCCAGGCTGCGTTCGACGGCGTCGGCGGGATCGCGCGCTTCGACGGCCTGCGCGTAAGCGGCATTAACGAAGATCAGGCGACCGGCCGCGTCGCGCAGCCACACCGGCGACGGCAACTTCTCGATCAGCGCACGCTGTGTCGCAATCTCGCTTTGCAGCGCCTCATAACGCTCAGCGAGATCGAGCAGTTCGCGCTTCACGCCGCTGGCATCTTTGAGCCGCAGCACCGCGCGTCCGGCGATGGCGCGGCCCTGGGCCTCGATCGGTCGGCCGGACAGCGTCGTGAACGCCACCGAGAAAGCTTCGCCACGCGCGCGAAGCGCCTCGACGGCCCGCTCCATGACGCTGGCTTTGCCGGCGTCGAGCCACGAGCCGAAGGCCAGCACGCGATGCGGCGCAGCGACACCGACGACGGCGGGATCGCCCTCGATGAAAGGCTCATCCGCGGCAGCCGGCCAGTCCACCATCACTTGCGGCTCGGAGGCGAGCAGGGCGTTGGCGCGGTCAAGATCGGCGCGCAACGCCGCAACCTCGTCGTGCGACGATGTTTCCAGGCGCGCCCAACCGGCACGGGCGCGAACCAGCAGGATTGCCGTCACCACTGCGAACAACAACAATCCGACCAGCAATACCAGGACCACAATCTCGTGGCGGTCGATGCTGTTCGAGGCGCCGAGCACGAGTTGATGCAGGACCAGCGCCGGATGTTGGGTGCCTGCGTGAGCCGGAAGCGGCGCGACAGCGCCAATAGCGGCAGGGAATCCGCCTAACCACGGACGAGCAAAGTCCCCGCTCCTCCGGATCGTGTCCGGCATGCCCCTATTGCCTCTGCTGGCAGCCGCCGCCATGGCCAGCGCGCGAATCGCACGACTTTACTCTCAAGCGGAATCGCGCCGAAAGAGTCCAGATCGTGAACGCGGCGGCAGCTCGAACCTTTCAGCCGCGCTTGCCGCCAATGTTCGACGCCATGCCGGTAGAACCAAGGCCACCGGCGGCGCGTTCGGTGGCGTCGAGACTCTCCGCTTCGACAAGCCTCGCCTGGTGCACCGGCGCAATGATCAACTGCGCGATGCGCATGCCGCGCGTGACGACGAACGGTTCGGAGCCGAGATTGACGAGAATAACCTGTACTTCGCCGCGATAATCCGCATCGACGGTACCGGGAGAGTTGAGAACCGTAATGCCGTTGCGGAATGCAAGGCCCGACCGTGGCCTGATTTGGCCCTCATGACCGGGCGGCAGCGCCATCGCAAAACCGCAGGGGATCAGCGCTCGCGCTCCCGGCGCAAGTTCAACCGGAGCATCGGCCGGAATCGCGGCTGGAAGATCGACGCCGGCGGCCAACGCACTGTGATAGTGCGGCAGCGGCAGATCTGCGCCGTGCGGCAGCCGCACGATGCGAAGCTCGACGTCTTCCTCGCTGCTCATCGTTTGGCTTCCGCAAGCGCCGCCGCAATCCGTTCGACCAGCCCGCGCGCGACATCGTCCTTCGATTGCGGCGGCCACGATTCCACGCCGTCGCCGGTCACCAGCTGAATGGTGTTGGCGTCCCCGCCCATGATGCCGGTTGCCGGCGAAACATCGTTGGCGAGAATCCAGTCGCAGCCTTTCTTCTTAAGCTTGGCTTTGGCGTTGGCGATCACATCATCGGTTTCGGCGGCAAAGCCGACGACGAGGCGCGGTCGTCCGGCCTTGCGGTGAGCGATGGTGGAGAGAATATCGGGGTTCTCGACCAGTTCCAGCGTCGGGGTCCGGCCGTGCTGCTTTTTGATCTTGCTTCCGCTCACCTTAAGCGGACGCCAGTCGGCAACGGCGGCAGCGAACACCGCGGCATCGGCCGGCAGCGCCTTCTCCACCGCTGCCAGCATTTCCTTCGCGGTCTCGACATGAACCACCGCGACGCCCGGTGGATCAGTTAGATTCACCGGACCTGAAACCAGCACGACGTCTGCACCTGCTGCGGCCGCAGCGGCGGCGATGGCGTGTCCCTGTTTTCCCGACGAGCGGTTGGCGATGAACCGCACCGGATCGATCGGCTCGCTGGTCGGCCCCGAAGTGATCAGCACACGCTTGCCGGCGAGCGCTCCACCGGTGCGCATGATCGCCTCGACTGCGGCGGCGATTTCCAGCGGCTCAGCCATGCGGCCAGTGCCGGCTTCGCCGCGCTCGGCCATCTCGCCGGCATTCGGGCCGATGATGCGGACGCCATCGGTCCCAAGCTGCGCGAGGTTGCGTTGCGTCGCCTTCGCCGCCCACATCTGCGGGTTCATCGCCGGCGCGAGCAGGATCGGCTTGCCGGTCGCGAGCAGCACGGCGGTCGCCAGATCGCCGGCATGGCCGCCCGCCATTTTCGCAATCAGATCGGCGGTCGCCGGCGCAACCACCACGACATCGGTGTCGCGCGCCAGCCGGATATGGCCGACGTCGAATTCGCTCTGCGGATCGAACAGATCGGTATAGGCGCGCTCGCCGGCAAGCGCGCCGGCCGCAAGCGGCGTCACAAAATGCTGCGCGGCGGCGGTAAGAATGCAGCGCACGCTGGCGCCGCGATCCTGCAAGCGGCGGATGAGATCGAGCGACTTGTAGGCGGCAATGCCGCCGCCGATGATGAGAAGGACGCGGCGCGTATCAGGCACCACGGACGGCGCCTTTTGCCGCCCGCGTCGCGCAGGAGGCTCGAGACGCTCAAGCACCTCGTGGCCGGTCTCCTCCGCCGCCTGGCGCAGGATGACGCGGATTTCGTCTTCCATCGAGCGGCCCTGCCGCGCCGCACGCAGCCGCAGGAGCCGCTTCAGTTTGTCGTCGAGCTGCCTGACGGTGAGACTGGCCATTAGTCAAGATTAGCAAAAGAATGATTGCATTGCAATCAATGCAATCACCGCAGCATCAGAATAACAATCCAGAGCAGCAGGGCCGCAATCGCCCACAAGGCGACGGTGGACCAGCGGCTGCGCCGGCCTTCGCGCTTGTCGATGTCGGCCAAGGTTTGCGGCGACAGCACGAAACCGTCACGGGTGATGTCATCGAGCTGATTGAGGAGGCGCGCGCCGCGGGTCAGCAAGCCCGGCGCGTTGCCGATAAAGCGTCCGATCTCGGCCGCGCCTCGGGCCGCGCCTTCGAGCTTGCCGGCCGGGCCAAGATTTCGCGTCATCCATTCGCGCACCACGGGTTCGGCGGTCGACCACATGTCGAGCTTGGGGTCGAGCGAACGGGCGACGCCTTCCACCACCACCATGGTCTTTTGCAACAGGATGAGTTCCGGCCGGGTGCGCATGTCGAACAGGCCGGTCACTTCGAACAAGAGCGTGAGCAATCGCGCCATCGAAATATCTTCGGCGGCGCGGTTGTGGATCGGCTCGCCGATGGCGCGGATCGCCTGGGCGAAATTTTCCACCGAATGGTGCGCCGGCACGTAGCCGGCTTCGAAATGCACCTCGGCGGTGCGGTGATAATCGCGGGTGATGAAGCCGTACAGGATTTCGGCGAGGAACAAACGCTCCTTCGCGCCGAGCCGGCCCATGATGCCGAAATCGACGGCGATCAACTGGCCGTCGTCATCAACAAAGAGATTTCCCGGATGCATGTCGGCGTGAAAGAAGCCGTCGCGCAGCGCATGGCGGAGAAAAGTCTGGATCAATGCCCGGGCGAGCTGGCGAAGGTCGAAACCCTTGGCCAGTAACCGCGCCCGATCCGATAGCGGCGTCGCATCGATCCATTCCAGTGTGAGCACTTCCTTGGTAGTGCGGTCCCAGTCCACACCGGGGACACGAAAATCCGGATCGTCCTTGGTGTTCTCGGCCATTTCCGAGAGCGCCGCCGCCTCCAGGCGAAAGTCCATTTCGACGGCAACCGTGCGCCGCAAGGTGTCGACCACTTCGACGAAACGAAGCCGTCGCGCCTCGGCCGAAACGCTTTCAGCATGACGCGCCACGTAGTCGAAGGCCCGCAGGTCGGCATAAAACCGGCCTTCGATACCCGGCCGCAACAGCTTGACCGCGACCGCTCGTGGACCGTCGATGCCGGCGACTTCCGCCCGATGTACTTGGGCGATCGAGGCAGCGGCGACCGGCGGACCAAAGCTCGTGAAGACCGCGCTGACGGGCTTACCGAAGGACGCGGCGACCGCCGCCTCGGCCTCCTGCTGCGGGAACGGCGGCATTTGGTCTTGCAGCCGCTCCAAATCGCGCGCCGCCGCCGGGCCGACCACGTCGGGCCGCGTCGCCAAAAACTGCCCCAGCTTCACATAGCTCGGGCCCAGTCGCGTGAACGCTGCCGACAAGCGCGTATTGGCGGCGCCGATCGACGGCCGCTCGATCAGCCGCACCATGCTGACCAGCGGCCGGATCGGCGGCGGGATGACGGCAGGATCGATGGTGCCGAACACGCCCTCGCGCGCAAACACGAAGCCGGCGCGGCCGATGCGCAGAAGATGAATCGCGGAAATCACAAACGCCAGCCGGAGTGCAGCGCCACAATGCCGCCGGTCATGAGCTGATGCGAAACCCGCGCAAAACCCGCCGCGCGCATCATGGCGGCAAATTCCTGCGGCTTCGGAAAACTGCGGATGGATTCCACCAGATACTGGTAAGACTCCGCGTCACCGACCACGGTGCGGCCGAGTGGCGGGATGACCCTGAACGAGTAGAAGTCGTAGAGCGTACGCAATCCCGGCACGTCCACGGCGGAGAATTCCAGGCAGACAAAGCGTCCGCCGATTTTGAGCACGCGAAACGCTTCGGCGAGCGCTGCCTCGATGCGCGGCACGTTGCGGATGCCGAACGCGATCGTCGCGGCGTCGAACGAGCGGTCGGCGAACGGCAGCGCTTCGGCATTGCCTTCGGCGAACGTGACCCTTTCCGCGACTCCCACCGCTGCGGCGCGCTCGCGTCCGACGGCGAGCATGTCTGGATTGATGTCGCAGACCGTGGCGCGCGTGCCTTCGCCGCCGGCCGCAAGCGCGCGGAAGGCGACGTCGCCGGTGCCGCCGGCAATGTCGAGCAAGGCAAAGGGCCGGCGCTTCGGCGGATTGACCGCCGTGACCAGTGCGTTCTTCCATGCACGATGCAAGCCGAACGACATCAGGTCGTTCATCAGATCGTAACGGCGCGCGACGCTGCGGAAGACGTCGTTGACCAGCCCCTGCTTGTCCGCAAGAGGCACTTCGCGCGCGCCGAATTGGGTACTATCGGTCATGGAGATAACTTTCCCGGCCAAACCATAGCGCGGCCGCGCAACCGACGCTATGTCTATAGGAATTAACCAGTTTTTTGTGACAGCGAACGGGCGTTTGAATGCCGGAATTGCCCGAAGTCGAAACAGTCCGCCGCGGCCTCGCGCCGGCGATGGAAGGCGCCCGGTTCAGCAAGGTCGAGCTTCGACGCGGCGATTTGCGCTGGCCGTTGCCGAAAGATTTTGCGCACCGGCTCGAAGGCAAGACCGTGACCGGCCTCGGCCGGCGGGCGAAGTATCTCCTGGCCGATCTCTCATCGGGCGATGTTCTGTTGATGCATCTCGGCATGTCCGGCTCGTTTCACGTGTTTCGCGGCAGCGGCAACAACAAGCTTGGCCGCTATCATCACGAACGGGCGCAGCATGCGGCCCACGACCACGTGGTCTTTCATATGTCGTCCGGCGCGATCGTCACTTTCAACGACCCGCGCCGC
Source organism: uncultured Alphaproteobacteria bacterium (assembly GCA_963791955.1). Classification (GTDB taxonomy): domain Bacteria; phylum Pseudomonadota; class Alphaproteobacteria; order Rhizobiales; family Xanthobacteraceae; genus BOG-931. Next base: position 1,293,357 of record CAWBUO010000002.1, on the reverse strand, counting down.
TTCGGCTCGATGAAGCTCGTGCCGCGCGCAAAGCTCGATGACGAGCCATTGCTGGCGGGGCTCGGCCCCGAGCCACTCGGCAACGCCTTCGACTCAGCGATGCTGGCGCAAGCCTGCAAGGGAAAGAAAACGAGCCTTAAAGCCGCGCTGTTGGACCAGCGAATCGTAGCCGGGCTTGGCAACATCTATGTGTGCGAAGCGCTGCATCTCGCGAGGCTGTCTCCAAAGCGCATCGCCGCGACGATCGCCGGCAAGAACGGAGCGCCCAACGAGCGTGCCGAACGCCTGGTCGAAGCCATCAAGGCGGTGCTCAACGACGCGATCAGGGCCGGCGGCTCATCGCTACGCGATCACAAGCTCACCGATGGCGAGCTCGGCATGTTCCAGCATCACTTTCGGGTCTACGATCGCGAAGGCGAAAAGTGCCGGACACCGGGCTGCCGCGGCATTATCAAACGCATCGTGCAGAACGGGCGCTCGACGTTTTATTGTCCGGTATGCCAGAAGTAGTCTCAGGGAAGACCAACGCCGGGACAAGCCATGAGCTACCAAAACATCATTGTTGAAACGCAGGGCAAAGTCGGACTGATCCGGCTCAATCGTCCGCAGGCGCTCAATGCGCTGAACAGCGCGCTAGTGCACGAATTAAGCCAGGCGCTGGATGCCTTCGAAGCCGACGCCAACATCGGCTGCATCGTGATCACCGGTTCCGACAAGGCGTTTGCGGCAGGCGCCGATATCAAAGAAATGGCTGACAAGACGTTCGTCGAGGCTTTCCTTGACGATTTTGCCGCGAGCTGGCACCGCGCCGCGACGGTGCGCAAGCCGGTGATCGCCGCAGTGGCGGGTTTTGCCCTCGGCGGCGGTTGCGAACTGGCGATGCAGTGCGATCTGATCATCGCTGCGGACAATGCAAAATTCGGCCAGCCGGAGATCAAGCTCGGCATCATCCCCGGCATCGGCGGCACACAGCGGATGACGCGCGCGGTCGGCAAAGCCAAGGCGATGGATCTCATCCTCACCGGCCGCATGATGGACGTGCAGGAAGCCGAACGCGCAGGCCTCGTCGCCCGCATCGTGCCGCTTGCAAGCCTCGTCGAGGAGGCGCTCAAGGTCGCCGAAACCATCGCGTCGATGTCGCTGCCTTCGGTGCTCGGCGCCAAGGAAGCCGTCAACACCGCTTTCGAGACGTCGCTCGCCGAAGGGGTGCGCTTCGAACGCCGCGTGTTTCATTCGCTGTTCGCGACTGCCGACCAGAAGGAAGGCATGGCGGCCTTCATCGCCAAACGGCCGGCCAAGTTCGAGAACAGGTGATACGTCGTTGCATCACTTCCGCACGCAGACGACGCGCACGACGGATAGTTCGGTCGGCGCGTGCTCGGAGGCCGCGGCCGCGGGCGTGATGCCTCGCGCTTGCAAGAATGCGCGGATCGCTTCGACCGGCACCAGCGTGGCGCTTTGAGCGCCGCTGCCGGCGACGACCGACGGTTTGAGATCCACCATGCCGGCCAAAGCGCCGCGGGGATCGGACACCGCCGCTCCGGCAAAGCCGGGCTTGGGCGCCGGCTCGATACCTTGCGCGGTGCGACGGCAAACCGCGCTGCTCACCTGCGCCGCGCCGGCCTGGGCGAGCGGGTCTGCGACGCCGACAAGCTTGAAGTCGGTTCCGTTGCCATCACCGGCGAGCGCCGCCGGGATGAGGTCACGCGCACCGTAGACGTGAAGGAGCGCAAGATCGTTCGCCTTGTCGGTTGCGACGCGCTCGGCGTGGCCAAGACCCGGGAGTGTGATGGCCTGGCAATCATCCGTGATATGAGCCGGCGCAATCAGATTACCGTCGCTGCTGACCACAATCGCAGTGCCATATTCGACCATTCGCCGGACGCCCGGGACCGGTGACGCATTAGGGTCTGGAAACGCGGCGTAGGTGCCGACGACGGCGGCAGCGATGCGATCCATCGTCCCCTCGGTCGCCTGGTCGTAGAGGACAGTTACGCCGCGCACTTCGGTCCCGCGTGCCGCGGCGCGGACGCGAAAATTCTTCAGCCCCTGCACGCCGCTGATGACGAAGGAATTGGCCGTAAGCTGGCTCGACGCGATCTCTCGCCGCGATGCTTTCTTCTCCTGCTCGAATAGCGCCGGCAATGCCGCTTCGGTCAGACGGAAAGTCTCGATCTGGATTTGACCTTGTGCAGACGTCCAGCGGCTGCCGGTGCGCGAGGCCTCAACGTGCGGCACGAGTTTCCCTGGCAGACCGAGGCGTGCACCGGTTGCCGGATCCTCGATCAGCTGCCAGCCGACTGAATCCGGAAAGTTGACCGGAGCAGCGGCCGGATCGCGCTCCAGTGCGCCGACGCTGCCGGGCTCCTCTTTGCGTCTGTGAGAGTCATTCGCGGCCTTGCCGCGGCGCGCAGTTTCTTCGCGTTGCGACGCGGCCGCCGGTGCTGTCGCGACATGGGTCTTTGCCGCCCGCTCTTTCGCCGTCTGTGGAGCCGTCGGCGCCTTGCGGGTCTTGGAATCTTTTGCGAGTGCCAGCGTACTTGCGGCAAGAAGGCCGACGAAAACCGCTGCCACCTTCAAATACATGGTCACTCCACCTGAACGCACAGGCCATCTGTCACGGACAAGCGTATCCGAGCCGCAAGCCGACGCCAATCCGGATGGCCATCGGCTATGCAACGCCAGATACCGGGCGACGGTATCGGTGGTTCCATCCGCCGTTCAAGCCTATCTTGACGCTATGCTGAGTGCCCAAATGCTTAATGCCAAAAATGTTTAGCGCCGAAGAGCTCGAACGCTACGCGCGCCACATCGTGCTGCCCGACGTCGGCGGCCCCGGACAGGCCGCGCTCTCCCGCGCGCGCGTTTTGGTGGTCGGCGCCGGCGGGCTCGGTGCGCCGGTGCTGCTCTACCTTGCCGCCGCCGGGGTCGGGACCATCGGCGTTGTCGACGACGACGTGGTCTCGCTCTCGAACCTGCAGCGCCAAGTGATCCATACCACGCCCGACATCGGCACGCCGAAGGTCGATAGCGCAGCGGCCGTAATCCACCGGCTCAATCCTCACGTCGTTGTCGAGCAACATCGCGTCAGGCTCAGGGCACAGAATGCCCTGGCGCTGATCGAACCCTACGATCTGGTCGCGGACGGTTCCGACAATTTCGCTACACGTTATCTGGTCGCGGACGCGTGCTACTTCGCCCGCAAGCCGCTGGTGACCGCGGCGCTCGGCCCGTTCGACGGCACGCTGACGACGATCCGTGCGCACGAACGCGGCCCTGACGGCAAACCTTATCCGACCTATCGCTGTCTGTTTCCCGAGCCGCCACCGCCCGGCACCGTACCCGCGTGCGCCGAAGCCGGAATTCTCGGCGCATTGGCAGGCGTCATCGGCTCAATGGCGGCGCTCGAGGTAATCCGCGAGATTGTCGGCTTTGGCGAAGGTCTCGTCGGCCGGCTTATCATGGTCGATGCCCGCGCGATGCGCTTTGAGACCCTACGTTACGAGTGGGATCCGGCGAACCCGCTGTCCGGCGAGCCCGCAACGATCCGGGATTTGTCGACGCACACATAAAGCTTACGACATACTCTAATTAGGGCGTGTACTCAGAAACCGGATTCTGTAAGCGCGGTTTAACTGATGTCCGCTTTGCTCCGAACGAATTGCCGCGCTGCCGCGAACTGATGTGAAGTGCCATTGACAAGTGAATAGAAATCTCAGTGCAGCGGCAGACCTGCGGCCCCGAGCGCCGATAAAATGCGTTCCTTGTCATCGGCATATTTGAACGGCAGCATCTTGCCGGCGAACTTCAGGTCCAACCCCGGATTGATGCCACGCATTCGTTGCACGTATTGATGCGCGAGGGTGTCATGGCCCGCGGCCATTTCGGCCGCAACGCGCAGAAAGAGTGAGATCAAATGCCGAGGATTAAGCCGCAGCGCATCGTCGGTCCATCGGATTGCTTCTTCCGGTCGGTCCGCGAGCAAATGCGCTATGGCGCCGCCCGGAAGCCATAGGAACATGCTGGGATCGCGCGGACTCAAACGACGGGCACGTTCAAGCATTTCGAGCGTGCGCTGCGGATTGCGGCACAGGGCATGTCCAAAAGCATTGCAGCCGCAGATCCACACCGAGTTGGGATTCTTTCGAAACGCCTCCTCATGGCGTGCCACGCCGCCGTCGAAGTCGCGTTCGATCATGAGCTGCCACGCTGCGCGGATCGTCTGAATTAACGGATCGGTCGAGTCCAGCTCAACCGCGCGTTGCGCGAGCGCCAGTGCTTCGGTCAGCAATGGGCGGAGCGATCCCCCCTGGATCAGCTGCACGCGAAAGAGATTGGCCCAGCTGGCATAAGCATACGCCAATGCATAGTTAGGCTCCAGCTGTATTGCCTGAAGCAGAAAATCGAGCGCTTTATCGTTGTCTTCGAGCGTCAGGCTAAACAGATGTTGGTAAGCCCGCAAGATGCAGTCATAGGCAGCCAGGCTGCCTGGCCGCTTGCCGCGTGCGCGGCGCATTTCGGCGGACAAGATTTCCGGCTCGACTGCTCCGACTATGTTCTCCGTGATCTCGTCCTGAAGGTCGAAAATGTCGACAAGCCGACGGTCGAACCGTTCCGCCCAGATGTGCGTGCCGGTTTCGGCGGCGACGAGCTGCCCCGTAATGCGGACGCGATCACCTGAATTTCGCACGCTGCCTTCGAGCACATAGCGAACGCCGAGTTCGCGCGCGATCTGCTTGATATCGACCACGCGCCCGCGATAGGTGAAGCTCGAGTTGCGAGCAATGACAAAAAGGTCCTTGAAGCGCGCGAGTGCCGTAATGATCTCTTCCGTGACCCCATCGGCAAAATAGTCTTGAGCGGGATCGCCGCTCATGTTGACGAACGGTAAGACCGCGATCGATGGCATATCGGATAATAGCGACTGCGCCGTCAGCCCTTCCGGTGCGGACGATGGCTCCGTCAATGGCTCCTCGCTGAGGGCTCCAACGAAACGGAAGCCTTTGCCGCGCAAGGTCTTGATCAGGCGCTGATCCTCGCCGTTGTCACCGATGGCAGTCCGAGCTAAATTAACGCGGGAGGCCAGCGCCGATTCTGAAACGATGCGCCGGTTCCAGACCGCAGCCATAAGCTCGTCCTTGGTGACGACGTGTTCGCGATGACGGATGAGGTAATCCAGAAGATCGAAGACCTGCGGCTCGACCGCGATCAATTCCGCCCCGCGCCGCAATTCACGCCGGCCGGGGTCGAGCGCGTAGCCTTCAAAACGAAACTGCAACTCCGTCTCCCTCAGACCTTTGCAAGAGGATAAACCCTTGCGCACGCCAGAAGAACGCAAAATCGAGGCAGCCTTGACCTGAAATCAAGGTAGTCTGGAAGTTCGGATCGCCGCGCGCTGGTAGGATTCGTTCCTCAAACGCCTTTGGGCCAGCAGGAGGAAACGATGAACGAGACCGCCACCATCTCACGCCCGGGTTCCGCGCAAACGCAGGGAGATTTGTGGAGCGTTCGCGCCCGCGACTACGCAGACCTGCAGGAACCGCAGTTCCGCCCGCTCTACGAAAGTGTACTGCAACGGCCCGAGATCGCCGGTGCGCGCTCCAGCCTCGATGTTGGCTGCGGGCCGGGTCTCGCCGCGCAAATCTTTGTCCAAAAGATTGCCAATGTGAGCGGCATCGACGCTTCGGCCGCGTTCATTGATATCGCACGTCAGCGTTTGCCCGGGCGGGATCTTCGCGTGGGCGAGATGGAAGCCCTGCCCCACCCGGACAACAGCTTCGATGTGGTGACCGGATTCAATGCCTTTCAGTATGCGGCTTCGCCCAGCAACGCGCTTGGCGAGGCCCGCCGTGTTCTGCGGCCGGGTGGCGCAATCGTGATTGCGACCTGGGGCCTGCCCGAGGATTGTGAGGCAGCAGGCCACCTCAAGGCGCTCGGCGCCCTGATGCCACCCCCGCCGCCCGGCGCGCCCGGTCCGTTTGCTCTTTCAGATGAATCCAAGCTCAAGGCCCTGGCGGCCGAGGCTGACCTCATGCCGATCGCGGTGGTCGATGTCGCTTGCCCGTGGATTTACCCGGACCTCGATACCGCAGTGCGCGGCATGCTGTCCGCCGGGCCTGCCGAACGGGCCATTCGAAATAGCAGCATGGAACGCACACGTGACGCCGTCGCGTCCTCGATCGCGCCATATCGTAAACCTTCGGGCGAATATCACTTGAACAACAAATTCCGCTACCTCATTGCGCGCAGATAAACGACAGCCGGTCGGCAATACTTTCATCGGCTTGGCAGACGATCCTACGCTGCCTGTCTGTGCCGTGCCGACCGGCGGTCGAATTTCCGAGATGGGTCCATTTTCGACCGGTTCAGCCGGGTTTCGCCCCGGCCGACTTCCGCCCGTATCTCTACCGTGCGCGCAACCTCGTCGAACGGTTCTTCAATAAGATCAAACAGTGCCGGCGAGTTGCGAAGCGCTACGACAAACTCGCGGCCACTATCCGGCCTTCATCCGGCTCGCATCAATACGGCTGTGACTTTCGCGCTAATGAGTACACGCCCTCGTCATACTCTTTAGTCATAAAGCCAATACATCAGCCGGGGCAATTTAGGGCATCGCGCAAGCGGCGACTTGTGATCGTATGCCCAGGAAAAGTCCAAAGTTGATTTTGGCCGCTGAACGTGCGGCTGAGGCGCGGCGAATAGTAGCGCGTCAAGAACAACTCATTGCCGTACTCAAAGCCTCGGGGCAGCCCACCCTCGAAGCCGAACAGACCCTCCAATTGTATATGAGCGCGCTCAAGGTCCTCGAAGGTCATGAGCATAAGCTTCGGGAAGAACGCAGGGCTAAAAGGCGTGAAACCAAAAAACGTAAACCGGAGTGAGGTTACCTTAGTGGGCGCTGCGCTGTTGAAAGCGGTCGTTCGCCCCGAAATGGATAAACCGGCAGTATCGCTGCCGCCAGTCTGCGGGGATTTCTGGCGTCGCCGGTCACGTGGTCGTCACGGAGCCGCTGCAATGTACGTTAACGTCGGCATTGGAGCGGTTGGACGTGATCATGGTGGCGGCAATAGCTGCGATATGGGGCCTCAGCTTGCTCAGCCTCGCCTTCACTTTGCCTGCCGAATTTATTTCGCCAACTGAGCCGGACGACGAAGCAATCGAAAAAGGCGCGTAAGATTCGGCAAGCCTTGCGCGCTCACTCCGACAATGAAAGTTCTTCGGCTATTTGCTCCAGGTCGCCATGATGGTCGAGCCTTTGAGAACCGACCATTTCTTGGCGCCGACGCTGACAAGAGTGAAACAACTGTCCTTGCCGCCGTTCCAGGCGGTGCAGAAGCCGTCCTTTGAAAGCCTCCAGTTCCCCTCACCGCGGTTGCCCTTGCCGATCGGCACGCGTTTGATCTTACCGTCGGGCGAAAACGTCATCTTGAATCTGACATTGGATGGGCTCGAGGCGGTGAATGGCTGGCCGTTGAAGAACGTGGTCTGAATATCGGCCGGCGCAAGCTTTGCCGCAGCGGCAGGTTTGGCGGCAGGAGCAGGTTTTGCGGCCGGCGGCGCGGCCAGCGCCGACGCGGCGAAGAACACGCTGAGGATGCTGGCTGTGATAGCGCCCACAAACCCTATTCGCATCGCAACCCTCCGGAGCGTTTGATCGACGGCGTCATGATACTTGACTGCGCCCGCGCCGTCATGGCCGGACGTGTTGCGGCGGCCGCAAGACAAAACAACCGTGCCAAAACAGCAAAAGCTTCATCTTGCTTGCCGGTGATAGACGCTGTTTGGCCGCATGTCGGTGGCCGAAGCGACTCGATTGGACATGTTGAAGAAGCCGGCGACTGCGGCAATGTCCCAGATGTCGCGGTCGGTGAAGCCCACGCGGCGCAACGCTTCGCGGTCTTCTTCCTCGACCAGCCAGGGCTCCGCGGTCAGCTTGACGGCAAAGTCGAGCATGGCGCGCTCGCGCCGCGACAGGCGGGCAGCGCGATAGTTCATCGCCATCAGTTCGCCGAGCGGGGGATCGCCGGAAAGCTGCCGCACCGCAGCCCCATGGGCGACTAGGCAATAGTAGCATTGGTTGTACGACGATACCGCGACCGCGATCATTTCGCGCTCGAGCTTGCTCAAGCCCGACGGCGCCAGCATCAAATCATTGTACAAGGCAACGAACGCGGAAAGCTTCGCGTCATCGAAGGCGTAGGCCTGCAACACATTCGGCACGAAGCCGAGCTTTTCCTCACACTTGGCGAAATACGCAGCCATTTCCGGGGAAAGCTGTCCGGGCGGAAGTTTGAGCGCCGTGATGACCGTGTCGTCGCCTTCGACGGCCGGCGCGCGAGATTTTGGCGCAGGCGCCCGAGCGGCGGTTTTGTTGTTGCGTTTAGCCATAGTTAGTCCCTTCAGGGGGTGGGTCAGTCATGCCGTTGTCGGCGGCAGTGAATAGGATGACATGATAGGTTATAGGTTGTTGCCGTAGCGCACGTATGCGTCGCGCAGGTAGTATCATAGAAAATGGCGCCTGGGCCCGACAGGGGGAGCCTCGACAGGGGGAAGCTATGGCCGTCGTGAACATTCCACGCCCGGAGGATCGGGGCGCCAGCCAGACGCTGATCAGCGAAGCAGCCGCGCTGGTGGCCAGACGCTGGCGCGAATTCCCGCCGGACTTTTTTTCCGCGCTTTACGAACGCGCCGCACCTGACGATCTCGAGCGTTACCAGCCTGAGGAATTGGCCGCCATCGGCGAGCAAGCCTGGACGTTCCTCGCCGAGCGCAAGCCCGGCACCGCCAAGATCGCGTTTACGCCCGCCCGGCTCACGCCCGACATCGCGGTGCTTGAAATCCTCAATGACGATATGCCGTTCCTGGTCGATTCGGTTCTGGGCGAACTGAGTGAGCGCGCGGTGGACGTTCGTCTTCTTGTCCATCCGGTGTTCACCGTTGAGCGTGATGAGGCGGGCAGGCTCACCGCCTTCAGGGGCGTGCGCAAAGGCGAGGGCCGGCGCGAAAGCTTTATTCACGTTCACGTCCGGGGCATCGAAGATGCCGCGCAGCGGGCCGACATCGTCCACGCGCTGGAAGACGTCCTCGCCGATGTCCGCGTCAGTGTTCAGGATTGGCGGGCGATGCTCGCCCGTGTGCAAGAGGTCACCGCGGACCTCAAGACGACGACGACGCCGCTGCCCGCCGACGAAATCGCCGAAGCGATCCAGTTCCTGCAATGGATCGCCGCGGACAATTTTACCCTGCTCGGCGCCCGCAACTACGCCTTCAGCGACAGCGAGCACGCGCTCGAACCGAAGTTCGAGACCGGGCTCGGACTGTTGCGGTCGCACGAGATGCGGCTGTTGCGCCGCGGCAACCAGCTCGTCACCATCACGCCGGAAATCCGCGAGTTCCTGCGCGAGCCGAAACTGCTCATTATGACCAAAGCCGCGGTGCGTTCGCGCGTCCACCGCCGCGTCCATCTGGATTATATCGGGGTGAAGCGCTTCGACCGCGACGGCAACCTGGTCGGCGAATGCGTGTTCTGCGGGCTTCTCACCTCGACCGCCTACACCCGCTCGGTGCGCGCTATTCCCTATCTGCGGCGCAAGATCGATAAAATCATCAGCGGCGCCGGCTTCGATCCCTCAAGCCATTCCGGCAAGGCGCTGGTCAACGTGCTCGAACACTATCCGCGCGATGAATTGTTCCAGATCGACGAAGGAACGCTCTATCAGTTCGCCCTCGCCATTCTTCAGCTTGACGAACGTCCGCGGGTTCGGGTCCTGCCGCGACGCGACCGTTTCGACCGCTTCGTGTCGATTCTGGTCTACATTCCGCGCGATCGTTACGACAGCCGGATCAGATCGCGGATCGGCGAGTATCTTGCCGCGACTTTCAAAGGCCGGGTGCGCGCCTTCTATCCGTTTTTCCCGGAAGGCCCGCTGGTCCGCGTCCACTTCATCATCGGACGCTACGAGGGCGAGACTCCGGTCGTGGATCAGGCCGTGCTTGATCGCGCGGTCGAAGCGATCGTGCGAAACTGGACCGATGGCCTCGATGAAGCGCTCGCCACCGCGCATGTCTCGGGCAAGGGGCGCATGCTGCTGGCGAAGTACCGCGAAGCTTTTCCGGTCGATTACCGCGAGGTCTATCCGCCGCCGATCGCCGTCGCCGACATCGAAGTCGTCGAAACGCTGACCGCCGAGCATCCGCTCGGTGTCGAACTTTACCGCAGTTTCGGTGCCGAGCCGACCAGCGCCGGCCTCAAAGTCTTCAGCCACAGCCGTCCCATCGCGCTGTCCGAGCGCGTGCCCGTGCTGGAAAACATGGGCTTCCGCGTCGTCGACGAGCGCACCTATCACATCGAGCCGCAGGATGCCGCCGACGTCTGGTTCCATGACATGACGCTGGAAAGCACCCTGGGCCAGCCGTTCGATCTGAACGCGCTTCGGGAAAACATCGAAGCCTGCTTCCTCGCCGTCATGGGCGGCCGCGCCGAGAATGACGGCTACAACGCGCTGGTGCTGGCGACCGGGCTGGTCTGGCGCGATGTCGCCCTGATCCGCACGCTGTCGCGCTTTCTGCGCCAGGTCCGCGTGCCATTTTCGCAAGACTATATGTGGACGACGTTGCGCAAGCACGCCGGCATCGCTGCGCAGATCGTTGCTCTGTTTCACGTCCGCTTCGACCCGAAGCTCGGCATCTCGACTGACGAGCGTGCGGCGCACCAGGCCGCCATCGCCACTACGATCGAGACCGCGCTGCAAGCAGTCGACAGCCTCGACGAGGATCGCATTCTGCGCCGTTTCGTCAACGCGGTTGAGGCGGCGATACGCACCAACTTCTATCAGTTTGATCACCATGGCCAGCCGAAGGAACTGATCGCGGTCAAGTTCTCGAGCCGCAAGCTCGACGATATGCCGCTGCCGCGACCGCTTTATGAGATTTTCGTCTATTCGCCGCGTGTCGAAGGCGTGCATCTCCGATTTGGCAAAGTGGCCCGCGGCGGCATTCGCTGGTCCGACCGGCCGCAGGATTTCCGCACCGAAATTCTCGGGCTGGTCAAAGCGCAGAACGTCAAAAACGCGGTCATCGTGCCGGTCGGCGCCAAGGGCGGCTTCGTGCCAAAGCGGTTGCCGCGGAGCGGCGCGCGCGAGGCGATCCAGGCCGAGGGCACTGCCTCCTACAAGCTGTTCATCTCGACGCTCCTCGACATCACCGACAACATCGGAACGGGAACGACCGGCGTCGTTCCACCGGCGGATGTCGTGCGCTACGATGGCGACGATCCGTATCTGGTCGTCGCCGCCGACAAAGGCACGGCGACGTTCTCGGATATCGCCAACGACATCGCCATATCCCACGGCTTCTGGCTGGGCGATGCCTTCGCCTCCGGCGGCTCCGCCGGCTACGACCACAAGAAGATGGGCATCACTGCCCGCGGCGCCTGGGAATTGGTCAAGCGCCACTTCCGCGAGATGGATATCGATATCGGCAAGATCGCTTTCACGACCGTCGGCGTGGGCGACATGTCCGGCGACGTGTTTGGCAATGGCATGCTGCGCGAAAAGACCACCAAGCTGGTCGCCGCATTCGATCATCGCGACATTTTCATCGATCCTGAACCGGATCTCGAGCGCACTTTCGCCGAGCGGAAGCGGTTGTTCGATCTGCCACGTTCCAGCTGGCAGGATTTCGACAAAGCGCTCATCTCCGAAGGCGGTGGCGTCTATGCGCGCTCCGCCAAGGAGATCAGGCTTTCGGAGCAGGCGCAGAAGCTCCTCGGTGTCCCAGAGAAGCTCACCCCGCAGGAACTGATCCGCGCCATCCTGAAAGCGCAGGTCGATCTCCTGTTCTTCGGCGGCATCGGCACCTACGTCCGCGCCTCCGATGAAACCGACGAGGCAGCCGGTGACCGCACCAACGATCCAATCCGGATCGCCGGATCGGATCTGCGCTGCAAGGTGATCGGTGAGGGCGCCAATCTCGGCATGACACAACGCGGCCGGATCGAAACAGCGTTGCGCGGGGTGCGGCTCAACACCGACGCGATCGACAATTCAGCCGGCGTGAACACCTCCGACATGGAGGTCAACATCAAGATCGCTTTGAGCATCCCGCTGCGCGATGGCCGCCTGCAGATGAGCGCCCGCAATGCCCTGCTCCCGCAGATGACCGATGAAATCGCCAAGCTCGTTCTGCGCAACAATTATCTGCAGACGCTGGCGCTGTCGCTGTCGCAACGGCGCGGCATGGAGGATTTCGGCTTTCTGCAGCGGCTTATCCAGACGCTGGAAGGGCGAGGTCTGCTCGATCGCGCTGTCGAGTACCTGGCGGATGACATGGCGCTCGCGGAGCGCCGGCGCCGCATGCAGCCGTTCACGCGGCCGGAACTTTCGGTGTTGCTCGCGTACGCCAAGCTCACGCTGTACGAAGAACTTCTCGAATCCGCGGTGCCGGACGATCGTTATCTCGCCCGCGAACTGAGCCGCTATTTCCCGAAAGAGATTGCCGCGCAATTCCCCGATGCCCTCGAACATCACCGGCTGCGCCGCGAAATCATCGCCACCCAGCTCGCCAACTCGATGATCAATCGCGGCGGACCCTCGTTGATCGTTCGCATCGCCGATCAGACCGGGGCCGCCCCCGCGGCCGTCGCTTCAGCCTTTGCCGCGGTGCGCGACAGCTACCGCATGACCGCGCTTAACGGCGCAATCGATGCGCTCGACAATCGGATTGACGGGAAACTGCAACTCGATCTCTACGCGGCGGTACAAGACCTGTTGCTCGACCGCATCATCTGGTTTTTGCGAAATGTTGATCTCACCAAAGGGCTTGCCGATCTCGTGGCGCATTATCGTGATGGCATTGCCGCAGTCGCGGCCGTGCTTGATCATGCGCTGTCCGACGAGGCGTTGACTGCGCGTGCCGCGCGCAAACAGGAACTGACCGAAGCCGGGGTGCCCCCGGACCTCGCCGCCAGTATCGCCAATCTTGGTCCGATCGGGGCGGCGCCTGACATCGTCCTGGTCGCCGACCGAACCGGCAAGCCGATCGGCGAAGTTGCGGCTACCTACTTCGCCACCGGCTCGTTCTTCCGGCTCGATCTCATCGCGACTGCGGCTCGCGCCATTCCGATCGCGGATTACTTCGATCGGCTGGCGCTCGATCGGGCGCGCGATTCCATCGGCGATGCCGAGCGGCGGCTGACCGCCGCGATGGTTGGCAATGGCGCCGCCGGCGCCGGCGCGGTTGAGGCCTGGGTAGCGCCGCGCAAAACCGAGGTCGAGCGGATCCGCGGAGCCATCCACGAAATCGCGGGTTCGGGGCTCACCTTGTCGAAGCTTTCAGTCGCTGCGAGCCTGCTCGGAGACCTGGTGAAGAATTAGTGGCGCCATGCACACAAAAAAAGAGCCCCAAGCAAATTACGCGCTTGGGGCTCTTAGGTTGTTGCCTCAACTTTAGGCTTATTGGGCCGGACAGCGGGGTGTCGGGGGATGGGGAAACCGTCCGGTCGGCCTAATGTTAAAAAAATAGGTACGCGCTTCGGAGATGCAACACAGATCACGCGTTAGTGTTACCCGCTGCGGCAAAACGCCCGGTTTGCAAGCGCAAGTGTGACGCGGGTCACCGGTCAACGAACCGCATGCCGCAATATTACAAAGTCGCAATGAGTTGCGCGCGGCTTTGACTATTTGCTCCCGTTGCCTTCATTGGTCGAGCCAGGATTGGATTTCCGCGGTGCAGTAATTGCCGCCGCCGGGTGAATTTGTTGCGCAATTGCAATGCGATTGCACCAGTCTGAGGCTTTGCGTTGGAAGAAGTTTCACCAAGGCTCTCGCGGCGCAATGTAATAATTTTATTTAACTGCCCAAGTCATCTCGGGCCGTGCGCGGGCACTGGAAATATTCTAGAATTACTCATGCCGTTGGGGCGGGCTCTTCCACGCGGAGCCGACAGCACTAAACGACGCGAGTACCGGGATGGACGCGATTCACTCGATACAGTTTCTCTACCCGATATCCGGGTTTGTCGTTGGGCTCCTGGTCGGGTTGACCGGAGTTGGCGGCGGCTCGTTGATGACTCCCCTGCTGATCCTGCTGTTCGGCATCCATCCCGCGACCGCCGTCGGCACAGACCTTTTGTATGCGGCGGCGACAAAGTCTGCCGGCAGCGTGGTGCACGGCCTCAACCGCACTGTCGACTGGCGCCTGGTTCGGCGTCTGGCTACTGGCAGCGTGCCGATGACGATCATTACGATCGCCGCATTGAGCTATTTCGACATCAGGAGCGAAGGGGTACGGCAACTCATCGGAGCCATGCTATCGTTCGCTTTGTTGCTTACGGCCATCACCCTGGTGTTCCGCAACAGGATCGTGGCCCGGTACGCGCCGAGCCTCAGCGCACTTTCGCCGCGCCGCATTGCGCTCCTGACCGTTGTCGTCGGCGGTGTTCTGGGAGTCCTGGTTTCAATCTCTTCGGTCGGCGCCGGCGCCATCGGCGTTACGGCGCTGGTGCTGCTTTACCCAAACCTGCCGACGGCGCGGATTGTCGGCTCCGACATCGTGCACGCTGTCCCGCTGACCCTCGTCGGCGGAATTGGCCACTGGATCCTGGGCTCGATCGACTGGCAGGTGTTTGCGGCGCTGATTTTTGGATCGGTGCCGGGAATTCTGATCGGCAGCTATGCCGCGTCCCGCTTTAACGAAACGGCGTTACGCGTCGTGCTGGCGGTAACCCTGCTTGCGGTAGCGACAAAGCTCTCGTTTGGCCTGTTGCCGTCGTCATCAGACGTGGTGGCGCAGACGACGCAGCATCACTAAGCAACTAAGCAGCGGCATCACCTTTGTGCGCCCGCCGGGCGATAAGCCTCCTCAGACCGCGGGCTCGCGCTCCGGAAGACCGTAGCGGTGCAGATCGCTGCCGTGGACGTCGAGCCAGGTCTTGGCTCGTTCGTGATCCGGGAACAGCCGCCGGACCAGGCGCCAGAACCTGACGGAATGATTCATCTCGACCAGATGCGCGACTTCGTGCGCCGCCAGATAGTTCAAGACGAAGTTCGGCGCGAGAATGAGCCGCCACGAATATGACAATACACCGGTCGTCGAGCAGGAGCCCCAGCGGCTGGCCTGATCGCGCACCGATACACGTCGGATACTGACACCAAGTTCCGACGCGTAGCGAAGGCTCGCGGTCTCGAGTTCACGCCTGGCTTCGCGCCGCATAAAATCGCCGATGCGGCGGTCGATGTGCGGCGCATCGCCGGCCACACAGAGAAGCCGTTGACCGGCAGAGTCAGTCTCGGTCCAGACGGTGCCGCGCATGCCACGCCGGTGAGTTATGCGATGCGGGATGCCGCGCAACGGCACCATGATCCCGTGAGCAAAGCGCACCGCTTCCGGCAAGCGGCCCAAACGCGCCGCAATCCAACCGCCGTGCTTCTGCGCGAACGCGCGCGCCTCTTTCACCGTCCCGCGCGGCGGAATAGTGAGGATCACCTCCCGGGTCGCGGCAGCGATCCGCAAGGTGTAGCGGCGCGCCTGACGATGCCGCCGCATGCGCACGAGATAAATGGATCGGTCGAAAATGACCTCGATGGCCTGAGGCTCGCTCGGCCGACGATAAAGCAGCGCACGGTGCGACATAACTGGCAATCCCGAACCCAAACCCAGCGTCGGATAGTGCCATATTCAATGGACCGTATAGTGCCTTTGATAGCGATGCTTGAAGCATACAACATCTTGGGCTTAAGGGGTCCGGCCAGCCCCAGCTAATGTAATTAATGGATTGAATTTTGGTTCAGATTTTAACCAGGGAGACCGGCCGAAATTTGATAGCGCTTGATTCGAAATACGCCAGCTTTCTCAGCCGGTTAGCGGCACACACGCGGAAGAAGACTGGTTTTCCGCGATAATCCTGCAAATCAGTGCGGTTGGTGGCCACTTTTGGCCGGGGCAAAGCCGGCGGTTGCAGCCGCCCGATCGCTTTGCCGCGGCAGCGCGCCATTCTCGGTCTTGCCGTTGGCCGCTTTGCGAACCGGGCCGCTGCCGCCACGCCGGGGGCGGATACCTTCACCCATCGACAGCACGAAGTCGGAAATGCGCGGCGCGATTTCGGCGCGAAAGCGCGACCCGTTGAACACGCCGTAATGTCCGACCCCGGGCTGCAGCCAATGCGATTTCCGATCCGCCGGAATGTTGACGCACAGCCGATGCGCCGCCTCGGTCTGGCCGACACCGGAAATATCGTCGTGCTCGCCTTCGATGGTAAGGAGCGCAACGCGTTTGATCCGGCTTGGATCGACCGGCCGGTCGCGATGCATCATTTCGCCCTTCGGTAGGGCGTGGCGAACAAACACCGTGTCGACCGTCTGCAAATAGTATTCGGCCGAAAGATCCATGACCGCGAGATATTCGTCGTAGAATTCCTTGTGCTTCTGCGCCGAGTCGCCATCGCCTTTGACGAGATTAGCGAACAGCTGCCGGTGCGCTTCGATGTGCCGATCGAGGTTCATGCTCATGAAGCCGTAGAGCTGCAGAAAGCCCGGATAGACATCGCGCATGAACCCGGGATTCGGAAACGGCACCTTGGAGATGACGTTGCGCCGGAACCAGTCGATGCCGCGGCGTTCGGCGAGCTTGTTGACGGCGGTCGGGTTGACCCTGGTATCGATCGGGCCGCCCATCAAGGTCATGGAAACCGGCAAATAGGGGTCGTTATCGGCGTCCATCAGCGCAGCGGCCGCCATCACCGGCACGGCCGGCTGGCAGACCGCGACAACATGCGTGTCGCCGCCGAGCGCATGCAAGATCGAGATCAGGTAGTCGATATAATCGTCGAGGTCGAAGCGTCCTTCCGACACCGGCACGGTGCGCGCATCACGCCACTCGGTGATGTAGACGTCGTGGTTGGGGAGAAACGCCTCGACCGTACCGCGCAGCAGGGTCGCGTAATGACCCGACAACGGCGCGACGATGAGCAGCCGCGGCTGCGGCCGACGCGGGTGATGTTCGAAAGCGCGCTCGAAACGCAACAGACGGCAGAACGGACGCTCCCACATGCAGGTGATGTGTACCGGCACGCGCTCGCCACCAACCAATGTCGAAGGGATCCGCCATTCTGGTTGGGCGTAGCGGCGCGTCGATCGCTCGAACAGCTCGGCCGCCGCGGCGATCGATTTACCGAAGGTGGTGTGATAAAATGGGTTGATCGGGTTCTTGAGCGACAGGCGCACCGCGTCAGCCCATGCCCGCGCCGGATTGAGCGCCGCATGGGTCATCTCATAGAGCCAGTAAACCGGCGTCGAGGCGCCAGCCGGCACGGCAGGCGCGCCGCCGAACTCACCGATGGCCATGGCTGATCCTTGCCCGGTCTGCTGCACTGCAGCAACGCGCGACTGATCTGTCATATCAGCATGGTAAAAGCAATTTTTTCCGCATTCGTTACGTCTGCGATACTTTCGCGAAACTTCTTATGTAAGCAGATCAACCGGCTCGCGGCGGGTCCCGCGCTGCGGCTATTCGCCCGTCTGCATCAATGAACCGTTGCGGCGGGCTGCTTGTAATAGCTTGAGAAATCCGAACACGCCGGCCGCGAAAAAAAGCACATTGAGCCCTAGCGCGTCGAGCATGAGGTCGGACCGGAATGTGTGCTCGATCAGGAGCGCCCGCATTCCTTCAAACACGTATGTTGGTGGCAGCACCCAAGCGGCCGGTTGCAGCCACACCGGCAGGGTGGTGACCGGATAGTACACGCAGGCCAGCGGCATGAACACGAACATGATCGACCAGGCGAAATTCTCCGCACCCAGTCCGTTGCGCAGCACCAGGCCGGAAACAAAAATCCCGACAGCCCAGCTCGTCAGCATCAAATTGATGAAGAACGCCACCAGGGCGAAGCCCAGCCCGTAGAGGTTGAAACCAAAAAACACGATGGCAAGAAGGGTGACCGGCACCGCACCGATCGACAGCCGAACGATGCTCATGACCATGAGCGCGGTGATGAACTCCACCGGCCGCAACGGGCTCATCATCAGATTACCGATGTTCCGCGCCCACATTTCTTCGAGGAACGCGATCGAAAAGCCGAGCTGGCCGCGAAACAGAATATCCCAAAGCAATAACGCGCCGATCAGTGTGCCGCCGGCGCGGGCAAAGAACCCGGCGTTTTGCATCACGTAATATTGGATAAAGCCCCAGGTGATCATCTGGACCAGCGGCCAGTACATGAGATCGAGAAGCCGCGGCCACGATGAGCGCAACAGGTACCAATAGCGCAGGATCATCGCCGCTACGCGCCGCGGCGAGAAATCGAGTGCACCTTCCACGGACGCACTCATTGCGCGGCCTCGCTCATTTCATCGCGCCCGCGAGCAACGTCGAGGAATACTTCTTCCAGTGTGCGGCGGCCGTAACGGGCGAGAAGCCGCGCCGGCGCGTCGTCATCTTCGATGTGCCCCTGCTTCATGATGATGACGCGTCCGCAGAGTCGCTCCACCTCCGCCATATTGTGCGAAGCCAGCAGCACCGTCGCGCCGCGCTCATGGCAGTAACGCTCGAGGTGCGCACGGACCCAGTCGGCGGTGTCGGGATCGAGCGACGCGGTCGGCTCATCAAGAAGCAGCAGTTCGGGCGAGTTGAGCAGCGACTTGGCAAGTGAAACCCGGGTCTTTTGGCCGGCTGAAAGCTTGCCCGTCGGCCGATCGAGCAAATCGGTAAGGTCGAGCGCCTCGCACAGTTCTTTGATGCGATCGGCAAGGTTCGGCACACCATAAAGCATGCCGAACACGGTCAGGTTCTGGCGGATGGTGAGCCGCATCGGCATCTCCACATAAGGACTTTCGAAATTCATCCTGTGGAGGACGCGATAACGCTGTTGAGGCATCTCCGCCCCAAGGACTGTCACACGGCCGGAGGTCGGCGTGATCAGGCCCATAATCATCGCAATGGTGGTGGTCTTGCCGGCGCCGTTGCCGCCTAACAGCGCGGTGATCGAACCGGTCGCAATCTCAAATGAGATGTCGTCCACGGCCGGCACCTGCTTATAGATTTTGACGAGGCGCTCGACCTTTATGGCGGGGGAAACGGGCATGGCCGCGCAGATGTGGCGTGCGGGGACGATGGAGGCAAGGGCAGAACACATGGCTGCCCAGCCGGCGCCGGGATGGAAGCGTTTTATGGAAGATGGCAAAACGATGCTTGAGGCTGACGAACGCGCGACGATCGCGCCACAAGGGCGGCAATAGATCATGAAAGTCGGACTTTTCGACCATGTTGAGTACGGCGAGCGGCCGCTGGCGACACTGTTCGACGAACGCCTGACATTTGCGCAGGCCGCCGACGACGCCGGGATCTATTGCCTGCATGTCGCCGAGCATCACGCCAGTCCGCTCAACATGGTGCCGGCTCCGGGGGTCTATCTCAGCGCCGTCGCGCGCGCGACCAAACGGATGCGGCTCGGTCCGCTGGTCTATCTGCTGCCGCTTTATTCGCCGCTGCGCATGATCGAGGAAATCTGCATGCTCGATCATCTCAGCCACGGCCGTTTCGAGCCGGGTGTCGGCCGCGGGGTGTCGCCCTTCGAACTCAAATTCCACAAGGTCGACCACGACGAATCGCGCGACATCTTCATCGACGCGTTCAATTGCGTCAGCGCCGGCCTGACCACCGATTCGCTGACCCACACCGGCAAATACTTCACCTACGAGAATGTGCCGATCGTGCTCCGGCCGTTGCAGCAGCCGCATCCGCCGTTCTGGTATGCGTCATCCAGTCCGATCGGCGCGACCTGGGGCGGCGAACAGGGCCTCCATTTCGTGACGCTAGGGCCGACGGTGTCGGCAAAAGCCAGTATCGGCGCCTTCCGCGCAGCGCTGGCCAAACGCGGTGCGCCGGCGCAACCCAAAGCGGAGTTTTCCGGCGGCGTCGCCGTCGGCGTCTCGCGCTACATTTTCGTCGCCGACACCGACGCAGAGGCGCGCCGCTTCGGCGAGCCGGCGCTGGAACGGCACGTCGCCCACGTGAAATGGCTGGGCACCAAGCACGGCGACGCCACCTTCACCTCACGCCTGAACACCTCATTTGGCTCCAGCTATGAAGACGCCCGTAAGCAGGGCCTGGTCATCGCCGGCACCCCGCAGAACGTGCGCGCGGAGATCGAGCGGCAGGTTGGCGAACTCGGCATCAACTATCTGCTCAGCTATCTCTTTCTCGGCAGCATGACGCTGCCGGAGGCGCTGCGCTCGCTCGCGCTGTTCAGCACCGAGGTCATGCCGCATCTGGCGAAGCTATAGGCCCCGCTAATCATCTTTCCGCTGGCGATCGGCGCGCAGCGCGTCCGGGTGCGGCATGGCGATGATGTTGTAGCCGGAATCGACGAAATGGATCTCGCCGGTAACGCCGGTGGAGAGGTCTGACAGCAGATAAAGCCCGGCGCCGCCGAGTTCCTCGAGCGTTACGCCGCGGTGCAGCGGCGAGTGGCGCTGCTGGAACGCGAACATTGCGCGTGCGTCGCCGATCCCGGCGCCGGCGAGCGTGCGGATCGGACCGGACGAAATAGCGTTGACCCGGATCGCCTGCGGACCGAAATCGACCGCAAGATAGCGCACCGAGGATTCCAGCGCCGCCTTGGCCGGTCCCATGACGTTGTAGTTCGGCATCGCGCGGTCGCCGCCATTATACGTAAGCGTCAGCATGGCGCCGCCGTCCGGCATCAGTGCCGCGCCCCGCTTCGCCGCTTCGGTGAAGGCGAAGCAGGAAATCAGCATCGTGCGCAGAAAATTCTCACGCGTCGTGTCGGCGTAGCGGCCGCCAAGTTGCGTCCGGTCGGAAAAAGCGATGGCGTGGACCAGAAAATCGAGCTTTCCCCATTGCCGCCCGATTTCGGCGAACACCGCATCAACCGACGCGATATCCTCGACGTCGCACGGCAGCACGAATTCGGACCCGACCGACGCCGCGAGCGGTTTGACGCGCCGGGCAAGCGCCTCGACCTGATAGGTGAATGCGAGCTGCGCCCCCTGCGCGCCAAGCGCCTTGGCGATGCCCCAGGCAATCGAGTGATCGTTGGCGACCCCCATAACGAGGCCGCGCTTGCCGTCCATCAGCCCGGACATTGTGCCACTCAGGTTTGAGGAAATGTCTTCTGTATTGCTTCCGAGGTCGCAACCGGCACGACTTCGAAACTCGCGAGATCATTCCAGTTCGCTATCCAGTCGGCCAACAAGTTCTCATCATCACATTCCATGAGCTGAAAACCGCGGTCGAAATTCGTTTCGATCCAGCTTCCCCGATAATGCAGACCCTCGGGCATCATGCGCCCGCGCTGGCGAAACCGCCGGTAGACCGGCGCAGCATCGCGATTGCGAAATCGCTCAATGGCCATGAAGAGCATGCGGCCTACGCGTCCAGCCGCTTGAGCACAATGCAGGCATTGGTGCCGCCGAACCCGAACGAATTGGACAGGACGCAGTCAAGCCGCACGTTGTCACGCCGTTCGCACACGATCGGCATGTCGGCAAACGCCGGATCGAGATTTTCGATGTTGGCGCTTTCGCAGATAAAGCCGTTATTCATCATCAGCAGCGAATAGATCGCCTCGTGCACACCGGTGGCGCCCTGGGAGTGCCCGGTCAGCGACTTGGTCGCCGAAATCGGCGGGCATTTCTCGCCTGAGCCGAACACTTCCCGGATCGCTTCGATTTCCTTGAGATCGCCGATCGGCGTCGAGGTAGCGTGCGGATTGATGTAATCGACCGGCAGCTTGATGTCCTTGACTGCCATGCGCATGCAGCGCGCGGCGCCTTCGCCCGAGGGCGCCACCATGTCGGCGCCGTCCGAGGTCGCGCCGTAGCCGGCAATCTCGCCATAAATTCTGGCGCCCCGCGCCTTGGCGTGCTCAAGCTCCTCGAGCACGAGCACGCCGCCGCCGCCGCTGATGACGAAGCCGTCGCGATGGGCATCATAGGCGCGCGAAGCTTTGGCCGGAGTGTCGTTGAACTTCGACGACAGCGCTCCCATCCCGTCGAACAGCACCGTCAGCGTCCAGTCAAGCTCTTCGCAGCCGCCGGCAAATATCATGTCCTGCTTGCTGTTTTGAATAAGCTCGTAGGCGTTGCCAATGCAGTGATTGGACGTCGCGCAAGCCGACGAGATCGAATAGCTGACGCCCTTGATCTTGAACCAAGTCCCAAGCGTCGCTGAAGCGGTCGATGACATGGCCTTCGGCACCGCGAACGGCCCGACGCGCTTTGGTCCCTTGGTCCGCGCGATATCGGCGCTCTCGACGATAGCCCGCGTCGATGCGCCGCCGGAGCCCATCACGATCCCGGTGCGTTCGTTGGAGATTTCGTGTGGTTCGAGCCCGGCGTCGCGGATCGCCTGCTCCATGGCGACGTGGTTCCAGGCCGCACCGCCGCCGAGAAAGCGCATGGCGCGGCGGTCGACCGCCTCGCTGGCGTCGAGCGTCGGCGCACCGTGCACCTGAGATCGGAAGCCAAGCTCGGCGTATTTGTCGGCGCGGACGACGCCCGACTTCGCTTCGCGCAACGAAGCAAGCACCTCCTGCGTATTGTTGCCGATGGACGAGACGATGCCCATTCCGGTGACGACGACCCGTCTCATATTCGCCTCGTCAGCCTCTTGCCACCGCCAGCCGCCGCTGGGTCAGGCGCCGCTTGCCTGGGGCGCCGCATCGTGGAACAGCCCAACCTTGAGATCGAGCGCTCGATAGATGATCGAGCCATCAGCGGAGAGCCAGCCATCGGCAATGCCGAGTACGAGTTTCGAGCGCATCACGCGCTTGATGTCGATGCCGTATACGACATTCCTCATGGTCGGAAGCACCTGGCCCGAGAACTTGATCTCGCCCATGCCGAGTGCACGGCCCTTGCCCGGTGCGCCCAACCAGCCAAGAAAGAAGCCGAGCAATTGCCACAGCGCATCAAGACCCAGACAACCCGGCATCACCGGATCGCCCTTGAAGTGGCACGGGAAGAACCAGAGGTCGGGCTTGAGATCGAGTACCGCGCGCACCAGTCCTTTGCCGTATTCGCCGCCAACTTCGGCAATTTCTGAAATGCGGTCGAACATCAGCATCGGCGGCATCGGCAATTGCGGGCCCTTGTCGAACAGCTCGCCGCGCCCGCACGCAAGCAGGTCCTCATACTCAAAGTTGGAACGTCGCTCCTGCATGCCTTCCATGTCCGCCCCCGCCGACTGCGTGGCCGTTTCCCTAACATATGGGACTCTTGCGGCAAAGCCGCACCCCTCCCGGCCCCTTGATGCAGCGCCGCAAAATGCGGTCCGGGCGCGCCTTAGGCAGTTGCAGCATACGCAGGGCGGCGTATAATGATTTCACTTGTAACGATCATGCTCGGCCCATTCGCGGGGCCGTCAGGTGAAGCAATGACAGAACCGCGTCTTCCCGCCACCGCCGCCTTCGTTTCGGCCGCCAGCCAGCCGCGCGCCGCCGGCGACCTGACCGGATGCCCGTGGCACGACGTCAAAGCCAAGCTGCGCGAGGTAGGCTTGCGTCCAACGCGACAGCGCATGGCGCTTGGCTGGATTCTGTTCGCCAAGGGCGACCGGCATGTCACGGCCGAGATGCTTTATGACGAAGCCAACCACGCCAAGGTGCCGGTGTCGCTCGCCACGGTCTACAACACGCTGCACCAGTTCACCGAGGTGGGGCTCCTGCGCCAGGTCGCAGTTGATGGTTCCAAGGCCTATTTCGATACCAACAATTCGGAACACCATCACTTCTTCATCGAGGACCAAGACAATCTCATGGATATCCCCTCATCCGACGTCGTCGTCGGTAAGGCGCCGGTCCCGCCGGAGGGTTACGAGATCGCCCGCATCGACGTCGTGGTTCGGCTGCGGCGCAAGGGCAAGTAACCCCACGCACTAGCGACTCCATTTTATTCTGCAGCCGCCGCGCGGATCGCCCGCGGTGGTGGCGGCTGGCTTGCTGTGAGGCTGCGCATCATCCGTGTAGCGGTTTGAGCGCGCGCGGATCTCTATCATTGGCAAGCGCCCCGCGACTGTAATCGCTCAACCCAGGTCCATTCCCGATCGCCGGGCGACCGAACCGGGTCAACGTACATACAAATACGTATTGAAAACATCACAATGGAGTTGATTTCTATCAAAACAGAGGGATAGAACATCACCTCCAATATCGCAGCATGATTACCGCAGGCCAACTCAAGGCGTCGCGCGCCCTCCTCGGGATTGATCAGCGCACGCTTGCGGGATCGGCCGGACTATCATTGCCGACCATCCAGCGCATGGAGGCAAGCGACGGTGTCGTTCGCGGCAACGTCGATTCGCTGATGAAGCTCGTTGCGGCGCTCGACGCGCTCGGCATCGAACTGATTTCCGACAATACAGCGAGCCAAAGCGGCGGCCGCGGCGCGCGACTCAAGCGGGGATCGTCGTGATGCTGACGATCGTTCTCCTGTGTGCCGCGGTGCTGCTGGTCCTCGCCCCGCTCGCCGTCGCCTTCGCCCACAGGACTGCGGCTACGCAGTTCGTTTACGGCGTCAGCATGATCGCGACAGCGATTTCGCTGATCGCCGCGCTGACGCATCTGGTCGCCGCAGCCTCACCTGAAAACATCGTACTGCCAGTCGGCGTACCGTGGCTTGGCTCGCATCTGCGGCTCGATGCGCTATCCGCTTTCTTCATTGTCGTTATCGATCTCGGCGCGATGACCGCAAGCTTGTTTGCTCTCGGCTACGGACGGCATGAGACGGCGCCGGAGCGCGTGCTGCCGTTTTATCCCGCGTTTCTCGCCGCCATGACGCTCGTTCTGGTCGCCGACGACGCATTCACGTTTCTGCTGTCGTGGGAATTCATGTCGCTCACCTCGTGGGCGATGGTGATGTCCCATCATCGCGTGCCGGAGAACGTACGTGCCGGGTACGTCTACCTGGTCATGGCAAGCTTCGGGACGCTGGCTTTGCTGCTCGCGTTCGGCCTGCTTGCCGGACCTGACGGCCTCTACTCGTTTGCGCAGATGCGCGCGGCGCATCCCTCGGCGGTGCTCGGCGCGCTGGCGCTCATCCTTGCTTTGATCGGGGCCGGTTCGAAGGCCGGCCTCGTGCCGCTGCATGTCTGGTTGCCGCTCGCCCACCCGGCTGCACCAAGCCACGTCTCTGCTTTGATGAGCGGCGTCATGACGAAGGTCGCGGTCTACGGCTTCGTGCGCATCGTGTTCGATCTTGCCGGCGGCCCGGCGTGGTGGTGGAGCATTGTCGTGCTCGCACTTGCCGGAGCGACAACCGTGATGGGCGTGCTTTATGCGCTCATGCAGCACGATCTCAAGCGGCTGCTTGCCTATCATACCGTAGAGAACATCGGCATCATTTTCATCGGTCTCGGCCTTGCGCTCGCCTTCAAGGCACACGGCATGTTGTTTGCCGCGGCGTTGGCGTTCACCGCCGCATTGCTGCACGTGTTCAACCACTCTCTATTCAAAAGCCTGTTGTTCTTCGGCGCCGGCGCCGTGCTCACCGCGACTGGCGAGCGTGACATGGAGCATCTCGGCGGCCTCATCCATCGCATGCCACGAACGGCGTTCCTCGTTCTCATCGGTTGCGTGGCGATCTCGGCGCTGCCGCCGCTCAACGGCTTTGTCTCCGAGTGGCTAACTTTTCAGGCCATTCTGCTGAGCCCGCAATTGCCGTCCTGGGGACTGAAGCTCCTGGTGCCGTCGGTCGGCGCGCTGCTGGCGCTTGCTGCCGCGCTCGCGGCCGCCTGTTTCGTCAAAGCTTACGGCGTCACGTTTCTCGGCCGCCCGCGCACCCGCGCGGCCGAAGCCGCGACGGAAACCGATTCCTATTCGCTGGCGGCGATGTTTGTTCTGGCAGCGTTGTGCCTGCTCGTCGGTATTCTGCCCGGCGCATTCATTGATGCGCTGGCGCCGGTCAGCTCCGCTTTGATCGGCGAGCACATGCCGACCCAGATCGGCGCGCAATGGCTTTCGATCGTTCCGATTGCCGCCAGCCGCAGCTCCTACGACGGACTGCTCGTCTTTGTGTTCATGACACTGTCTGGAACGCTCGCCGCATGGGCCATTCATCGGCTGGCCTCGGACCGGCTTCGCCGCGCGCCGGCCTGGGACTGCGGCTATCCCGATGCCAGCCCCGCCACGCAATACTCGGCGACGAGCTTTGCGCAGCCGATCCGGCGCGTATTCGGCACCATTGTGTTTCGCGCGCGCGAGCAGGTCGAGATACCGCCGCCCGGCGACACCCGCCCGGCGCGGCTCAAAGTGGAACTGCATGATCTGATCTGGGAGGCGATCTACGCGCCGATTGGCGCCGGTGTCAGCTTCGCCGCGGATCGCCTCAATCGCTTTCAGTTCCTGACCATCCGCCAATTTTTGACGCTGGTGTTCAGCACGCTCATCGTTTTGCTTCTGGTGCTGGCGATATGGTCCTGATCCGCGACTTTGCCATTCAGGGCGCACAGATGCTGCTGGTGCTGTTATTGGCGCCGCTGTTCACTGGCTATGTGCGCAAGGTCAAGGCCCGGCTGTTGCGCCGGCAAGGACCGCCGCTGTTCCAGCCTTATCGCGATCTTGCCCGGCTGGCGCGCAAGGATGTGGTGCTGGCGGACAGCGCGTCGTGGCTGTTTCGCATCATACCCTACCTCGTCTTCGCCGCGATCTGGGTTGCAGCCTCGCTGGTGCCGACATTCCGCACCGGCCTGATGTTCTCCTGGTCGGCCGATCTCATCGCCATCATCGCGCTTCTGGGCAGCGGACGTTTCTTTCTCGCACTTGCTGGAATGGATGTCGGCACCAGCTTCGGCGGCATCGGTTCGAGCCGCGAAGTGATGATCGCCTCGCTGGCCGAGCCGGCGATGATCATGATCGTGTTCTCGCTGGCGCTGATCGCGGGCTCGACTCAGCTTTCCACCATGGCGGCTTTCATGGCGTCTTCGGCCGTGGGCCTGCGGGTTTCGCTCGGCCTCGCGCTGTTCGCGCTCATGATGGTGGCGATAGCCGAAAATGGCCGCATCCCGATCGACAATCCGGCAACGCATCTCGAACTGACGATGGTGCATGAGGCGATGGTGCTCGAATATTCGGGCCGCCATCTGGCGCTGATCGAGCTTTCGGGTTCGCTCAAACTCATTCTGTACGTTTCATTGATCGCCTGTCTGTTTGCGCCGTGGGGAATCGAATCTGCCGGCGCTGCGGTGCCGACGCTCGCGATCGGCGTTGCCGCCTATATCGGCAAACTCGCTGTCGGCGGCTTCCTGCTTGGCGTGTTCGAGACATCGATTGCAAAGATGCGAGTGTTCAGGGTCGCGGAATTCCTCGGCGCGGCGCTGATGCTCGGCCTGCTTGCAACGCTCCTGCGCTTCGTATCGGCGAGCTTCTGATGAGCGGAATCAATTTCGATATCGCGCATTTCCTCGCCGGCTCCCTGGTGCTGGTCAGCTTCCTTGAGCTTTATCAGGACCGGCTTTATGCGCTGCTCAACGTTTACGCTGCGCACGCTTTGGTGCTCGCGGCTTCCGTTGCGTGGCAAGCCTTTGTCCAGGACGCCCCGCATCTTTACGTGACCGCCGTCATCGCGCTGGTCTTCAAAGCGATCGTCATTCCGGTGACGCTGCACCGTGTGATCGTGCGGCTCGGCATTCATCGCGAGATCGAAAAGGTGGTGGGCGTCGGTACCGCCATGCTCGCTGGCATGGGTCTCGTCGCGCTGTCCATGGTGGTGATGCTGCGGGTGACGCAAAACGCCGATCCGTTGGCGCGCGAAGACCTCGCTTTCGCGCTCTCGGTAGTGCTGCTCGGACTTCTGATGATGGTGACGCGGCGTAACGCAGTCAGCCAGGTGGTCGGCTTCATGTCGCTCGAAAACGGCCTGGTGCTGGCGGCGACCGGCGCCAAGGGCATGCCGCTCGTGGTCGAGATCAGTGTCGCGTTTTCCATTCTCATCGCTTTCATCGTGATCGGAATCTTTCTGTTCCGCATCCGCGAGCGCTTCGACACCATCGACGTCCAGGCGCTCGACCGCTTCCGCGGAGAGCGCCGATGACGCTCGACGGTATGGCGATGAACGCGCTTCTGGGAGTGCTCTTTATCCCAGCGGTAGCCGCCGTGCTCCTTGCCGCACTTCCCAATTACCGGGCGACGGCACGGCTCAACGTCGCGGCGACGACGCTGACGCTGGTCTGTGCGCTGTCGCTGTTTTTCGCCAAGCCGGCGCCTGGCTCTTACTTTTTGGTCGACGATCTCAACAACACGTTCATCGTGCTGACGACCTTCGTGGGCTGGACCACGAGCATTTTCAGCGCCAGCTATATCGGCCACGAGCTTGAGATCGGCCGGCTGACGCCGCGCTCCGTGCGTTTCTACCATGCCATGTATCAGGTCCTGATGTTCGCGATGAATCTCGCGCTCATCGCCAACAATATCGGACTGATGTGGGTGGCGATCGAAGTCGCCACGCTGACCACCGTGATGATGGTCGGCATTTACCGCACTCACGAGGCGCTCGAAGCAGCATGGAAGTATTTCATCCTCGGCAGCGTCGGCATTGCGCTCGCTTTGTTCGGCACCATCCTGGTCTACATGGCGGCACGGCCGGTCATCGGCGAAGGTCTCAACGCGATGGTGTGGTCCGTGCTTGTCACCCGGGCGAGCGCCTTCGACCCGGCGTTGCTGGATGTCGCGTTCGTCTTTCTGCTCCTTGGCTACGGCACCAAGGTCGGCCTCGCCCCGTTGCACGCCTGGCTGCCCGACGCCCACGCCGAGGGTCCGACGCCGATCTCCGCGGTGCTGTCGGGCTTGCTCCTTAACGTCGCGCTGTATGCGCTGCTGCGTTTTAAGATGCTGCTGGCGGCGAACACCGCCGCGCTCGCGCCCGGACCGCTGATGGTGGCGCTCGGATTGCTGTCGCTCGTGTTCGCGGCGTTCATGCTTTATCGCCGCCGCGACATCAAGCGGCTATTCGCGTACTCGTCGATCGAGCATATGGGCATCATCACCTTTGCCTTCGGCATGGGCGGGCCGCTCGCCAACTTTGCCGGGCTCCTGCACATGACCATGCACTCGCTCACCAAGTCGGCGATCTTTTTCGCCGTCGGCCATGTCGCACAGGTGAAGGGCACCCAGCGGATCAGCGACATGAGCGGTCTTACCGAGACCAATCCGGTGCTCGGGTGGGGCCTGATCCTCGGGGTGGCGGCTATTGCCGGGCTGCCGCCGCTCGGCATCTTCATGAGCGAGTTTCTGGTCATCAGCTCGACATTCGCGCGCGCTCCGCTGTTGGCGCTCGTTCTCGTGTTCGGCATTCTGGTTGCCTTCGGCGCGTTGTTGCTGCGCCTCAACAGCATCGCCTTCGGCGAGCCGCGCGGCGCTGTCGGAAAGACCCAAGCCTCGTATGTGCCGATGTTCGCGCATCTGGCGCTGGTGCTCGCCGCTGGCATCTACATGCCGCCGGCGCTGGTGGCGTGGTTTCAGAACGTCGCCGGATTGCTCGGTTAGACCGATGCCCGCGCTGACCGACATCCTTCAGGGCAAGCGGATCGACGATCACCGCCCGTGGCCGCGCGTCGTCGTAACGACCGATACGTGGCGCGACATTGCCCGTACAATGGCCGCCGGCCGCGCGACTCTGCTTGGGCTGTGGGGCGACGTCGACGCTTCGCTCGCCGTACACATGGCGGTCAGCGGCGAAGCCGCCAACGACATCGCGGTGGCGAGCCTCGAATGCCCGGACGGAACATTCCCGTCAGTCGGCGCGCTGCATCCGCCGGCCATCCGCCTCGAACGTGCCGTTCACAGCCTTTACGGTTTGCAGCCCGTCGGCGCGCCGGATGCACGACCCTGGCTCGATCTCGGCTTTTGGGATGTGCGATATCCGCTCGGGCCATGCATCCCGCCGCCGGACGTGCGCCCGGCCTACGCTTTTCTCCCGGCGGAAGGCGAGAGCCTGCATCAGATTCCCGTCGGCCCGGTGCATGCCGGCATCATCGAGCCGGGACATTTTCGTTTCACTGCCTCGGGCGAGACCGTCGTCCGGCTCGAGGAACGGCTCGGCTACGCGCACAAAGGCATCGAGTCACTGATGGCAGGCGCGAGCATTGAGCGCGCGGCCAAACTCGCGGCGCGCACCTCCGGCGACAGCACCGTTGCTTATGGCATCGCGTTTGCGCACGCCGTCGAGGCGGCGCTGGGCGCCGAAGTGCCGCCGCGGGCGCGATACTTGCGGGCGCTGATGGCGGAGCTGGAACGGCTGGCCAATCATCTCGGCGACATCGGCGCCATCTGCAACGATGCGTCGTTTGCCATCATGCACGTCCATTGTGGAGCGCTTCGCGAAGTGGTGTTGCGCGCAGCCGACAGCTGCTTTGGCCACCGGCTAATGATGGACCGGGTTGTTCCCGGCGGTGTTGCGGTCGATCTGCGCCCCGATTCGCTGGCGTCGCTGAAAGCTCTGCTTGAACATGTGCGGCGGCGTTTTCCGCGCTTGATCGAACTCTACGACAATACCGCTTCGCTGCAGGACCGCACCGTCGGCACCGGCATCGTGCACGCCGCCCTCGTCCAACAATTCGGCGCCGGCGGCTATGTCGGGCGCGCCAGCGGCCGCACGTTCGATGCGCGCAAAACACCGGGCTACCCGCCCTATGATCAACTCGACTTTGAGGCGCCGACGCTGATCGAGGGCGACGTCAACGCCCGGGTCTGGATACGCATCCGCGAAGTCGAGCAAAGCCTGGCGCTGATCGATCAGCTCATCGATCGACTGCCTACCGGACCGATCGCAACCAAGCTCCACGAGGGGCGCGGCGAAGGATTGGGCTTTGCCGAAGGTTTTCGCGGTGATGTGCTGGCGTGGATCAGGATCGATGGCGACCGCGTCAGCCGCTGCCATTTGCGTGACCCGTCGTGGTTTCAGTGGCCGCTCCTGGAAGCCGCCATCGAGGGCAACATCGTCGCCGATTTCCCGCTCTGCAATAAGTCGTTCAATTGCTCCTATTCCGGGCATGATCTGTAGCGCATGTTCAGGAAAAGTGGTCACCGGCTTTCCGTCAAGAACATGCGCAACTGAAAAGGCATGTAGATGCGCAGAACACTGCTTGAGAGCCTCACCCACGGACCGCTGACCGAAGCGCCGCCGTCCCGGGATGATGCCGCGCTCGCCGAACTGTCGGCGAGCCTTGAGCGCTCGGCGCGGCGCCGGCTCGGCCGTAGCCTTTCGATCCGGGAAGTGGATGCCGGATCGTGCAACGGCTGCGAGCTCGAAATCCATGCGCTCAACAATGTGTTTTACGATCTCGAACGCTTCGGCCTGCGCTTTGTCGCGTCACCGCGCCACGCCGACGTGCTCCTGGTGACCGGACCCGTCACCAAAAACATGCGTGAAGCGCTGGAGCGGACCAACGTGGCAACGCCAGATCCCAAATGGGTGGTCGCGCTTGGAGACTGCGCCTGGGACGGCGGAATTTTCGCCGGCAGTTACGCCGTGGTCGGCGGGGTTTCCAAAGTCTTGTCCGTAGATCTACACATTCGCGGTTGCCCGCCGTCGCCGATTGAAATCCTCAAGGGCCTGATCGCGCTGTTGGACGCGCAAACGGCGAAGCATCCATAACCGGCCGGGCGCGCCTTAATCGACCTTCTCGTTGGGATAGACGCCCCACAGCCGGTTCTGCTCGATCCAGCCGTCAAATCCATCGCCAGCCAGATGGCACCAGCTGCCGGTGCAATGCTTGATCGAGCCCAGCACGCCCGATTGCAGTTCCGCGGTGACCGGGCTCTTCGGATCGGGCGTGGCGTGAAGCTGTTCGAGGTCGGTCTTTGATTTCAATTGCACCACCGCCATGCGCTTTCCGGAAAGCAGTGAGTGATAGACCCACCCCTCCGAGCCGTCGGAGTCCCGGATGCGCCGCCAGTTCTCGAACTCGGCGGTAATTTCAACCGGCCAGCCAACCCGCGTATAGATGAAGGTGACGTCGTGATCCTTGTCCGGGCCGCCACGTACATTGACCCGATCGGTCTTGAGGCTGACGAAGCGCGGCACCGGCAGCCCGCTGGTCGCAGGATCGCCGCCGGCCTGCGCGGGCGCCATGGCAAGCGTCAGCGCGAGAAGGGCCGCCATTACGGCCGAAACCCACACGATCATCAACCTGACATGGCTTAGTGCTTGGCGTAGTGCCACGGCGGGACGCCCCCAAACGCAACGTGACGCGCGGTTATGCCGGGAACCCGGCGCGCTTTATGGGAGCGCAGCCATCTGCTAGAGAGAAACGATGTACCGCCTCCCAGCGTTTGAGTGTCGACGAGGCGGCTTAACGAGAACTTAACGGGCGGATGCGGCTTAAGAGGGCCGGGAGAGCCGGGCGGCTTCGAGCATGATCCGGAAAATGGCGAGCGGGATTTCTGCAAGCCGGTTTTCCGAACCGATCATGCGCCACTGACGTCTCTGGTTGCGCAAGAAGTCGTGCAAGAGGCAGAAAATGGCAACGGGCAAAAAGCCGCTGGTCGTCGTCACCCGCAAACTTCCGGACAGCGTCGAAACGCGCATGCGCGAACTGTTCGACGCGCGCCTTAATCTTGACGACAAGCCGATGAGCCAAAGCGAGCTCGCCGAGGCCGCCAAAATCGCCGACGTCATCGTGCCGACGGTGACCGACCAGATCGACCGCTCCGTGCTCAGTCATTCCGGCGAGCAATTGAAGCTGATCGCCAATTTCGGCAACGGCGTCGACAATATCGACGTGGCGACCGCGCTGCAGCGCGGCATCACCGTGACCAATACGCCGGGCGTGCTCACCGAGGACACCGCCGACATGACCATGGCGCTGATCCTCGCGGTGCCGCGTCGGCTCGCCGAGGGCGCCCAGGTGCTGACCGGCGACAAGGACTGGACCGGCTGGAGCCCGACCTGGATGCTCGGCCATCGCATCTGGGGAAAACGGCTCGGCATTGTCGGCATGGGGCGGATCGGGCAAGCGGTCGCACGCCGCGCCAAGGCGTTCGGGCTGCAGATCCACTACCACAACCGCCGCCGCGTCGCGCCGCGCATCGAGGAAGAGCTCAACGCCACCTACTGGGAGAGCCTCGACCAGATGCTTATGCGCATGGACATCATTTCGATCAATTGCCCGCACACGCCGGCGACCTATCACCTGCTGTCGGCGCGCCGCCTGAAGGTCATCCGTCCCGAGGCCTACATCGTCAACACCGCGCGCGGCGAGGTGATCGACGAGAACGCGCTGGCGCGCCTGATCGAGGCGGGCGACATCGCCGGCGCCGGCCTCGACGTGTTCGAGCACGAGCCGGCGGTCAGTCCGAAGCTCGTCAAGCTCGCCAAGGCCGGCAAGGTCGTGCTGCTGCCGCATCTCGGCTCGGCAACGCTCGAAGGCCGCGTCGACATGGGCGAGAAGGTCATCGTCAACATCAAGACCTTCATGGACGGCCACCGCCCGCCCGACCGCGTGTTGCCGTCGATGTTGTGACGGCCAACAGAAGTGCTGCTAGCCGGTAAGGCCGTGAAAGGCCTTCAGGGTCAAGTCCGCAGTGCGGGCGTAGACCTTTTCCTTCCAGCCGTCGGTATCGACGTAAAGCGCGTCGCGGGCCTTTTTCTTGATGCCGCGTGCCAGCGCCGAGTCCATGCTAAGCCCCGATTTGAGGCCGCGGGCATAGAGCCAGTTGTCGCCGCGGAGCGCCTCCAGCACCTCGAGCAGCGCGACGGTGCCGAATTCGAGCCCGATCGAAGTAGCCTCCGCGCCCGGCAGGCTCTCGTCGACACCGCCCATGAGCGGACCCGTGACCGGAGTCGATTTTGACGTGCCGTCCGTTATCGACGTAACGTCGTTACCCCACCAGGTCTGCGCCCGCTCGAAGCCGGGCGTGTCGCGCGCGACAACCGAGATCGGCTCGCCGTAGCCCGTCGGTCCGAGGCCGGAGTGAATATCGATGAATCCGACGCGCTTCGCCGCGGCCCCGTGCTTCTTCGCGATGGTGCGGAAGGTTTGGTTCGACCATGTGGCCTGTCGCCCGCCGAAGAACATGCCGTCGGGAAACTCGTACTGGCCGCCGGCAACCGCGGCCTGCAAGGCCGGCAGGCCGTTAGCGTTGACCCAAGCCTGCAGTGCGGCGTCGGCCTGGGCACGACCGGGGCCATCCCAGTCGGACGGCAGCAACAGCTCATGGATTTCCGCGTAGCGCGGGTTCTCCGGCAGCGGCTTTGTGAAATCCTGGAAATTGCGGTTGAGATCCACATTGTCCTCGGTCACGCGGCGGATATGGGAAAAGCCGTAGGGATTGATGGCATGCACCAGCACCACCGCCACCGATTGCGGCCGGGCCTTGATGATGCCCTCCTCGATCAAGCCGATCTCGCAGCCGGAGCCGCAGAAGCCCTCATTGCCGTGGGTGCCAGCGCAGGCGATGAAAAGTTTCTCCGCATCGATATCGCCGAAGCGGGCCACGTCGGTGGCAAGCTCCTCGCCATTCGCCCCCTTGGCGTTGGGATTGACATGGCTCTCGATGACGCCGCCGCCGGCGCGGGCGGCATCGAGAAACTTCCGGCGCGCTTCTGCATAGGCCGCCGAAAAATACTGCGGAATTCCCATGGAGCACCTTTAACAAATAACCGCCGATGGTGTGATGGTTGCTTAGTGATACTTTTGCAAGGGCGGTGACGTGGAACGCGCGCAAACCATTACGCGGCAGCGCGCATCCAACTAAGGAATGTCGGCGCCCATGGCCGCCGCTATCAATCTAAAATCGGCCGCGCTGATCGGAAAAAGTCCGAGGCGCAACTGGTAACCCCAGTTCTCCTTGCCGGCGGTGAATTCCAATTGGTCGAGCAGCGGATAAATCGGCGCTTCTTCCGCCTTCGCCCAGTCAACATCGCGCCGGTAAGGCTTGAAGCCTTTGCCCATCTCGAACACGTAAGGTTCGCGATCCTTCACCGTGCCGATGGCGGTGAACGCCTGCAGCTTGTCCTTGCCGCCGAGCGTCACCGTCGGCGAATAATAGACGATACGATCGCCCGGCTTGACGCGCTTGAGCGGCGCGGCCTTGCCGTGGCCGAGCTGCATGAAGCCGCCGCCGCGCCCGCGCCGCACGTGCTCCGCGGACGCGACCCCAATCCAGTATCCGGCATGGCGCGTCCTCATTGCGCAAACGGAGCAAACACCCGCAGCCGATGGCCGTCAGGATCGAGACCGACAAAGGTAGTGCCGAAATCCATCTTCGTCGGCTCCTGCGCGATCGCGACGCCGCGCGTTTTCCAGTCGTCGTAAACCGCACCGACCGCCGCCGCATCGTCGGCCGGAAACACGATTTCGGCGCCGCCCGGACCTGCGGCCGGCGCGGGTTTCACCAGATGCCGCGCCCACAGCCCGAGCGCCAGACCGGAGTCCAGCGCAAACAGCACAAAGGTCGGCGACGCCTCGACCGGCTCGCGCCCGAGCAGGCTGCCGTAGAAACGCGCGCTCGCCTGCGGGCTGTCGACGTAAAGCAGCATAAAATTCGGCTGCGGCATGGTTGCATCTCCCTTTGTTTGACGGGAGCGACCCCGGCGAGCCTTACGGCGGCGGCGGAATATTCTCCATCTCGCGCCACTCCTTCAGCAACGCCTGGCGGCGCTTTCTGTAGCGAATGTCGGTGACGCTCAAATCCGCAATCCGGTCGGTGCGGAAGTGGCGGAAATCCTGCCGCAGCTCGCACCAGGCGACCACCACGTGCACGCGATCGAAGAAGCCGAGCGCAAACGGCCAGATCAGGCGCTGCGTCGCCGCGGCGCCGGCATCGCGATAACGGATCGATAACTTGCGCTCGGCGCGGATCGCTTTGCGCACGATCGCAAGATCGACCGCATCCGCCACCACACGCTTCCCCGGACCGGGCAGCAGATTGGCGGCATCAAGGCTCTCGCGCAATTCGGCCGGCAGCACCGCCGCGATCTTGGCGATCGCATTCTCCGCCGCGGCACCAAGCAGATTATCGCCCCGATCGGCCACCCAGCGCGAGCCAAGCACCAGCGCCTCGATCTCGTCTTCGGAAAACATCAGCGGCGGCAGGATGAAACCCGGACGCAGCACGTAGCCGACGCCGGGCTCGCCGGCGATATCGGCCGCCCTGCGCCTGCAAGGTGGCGATGTCGCGATAGAGCGTGCGCATCGAGACGCCAAGCTCCTGCGCCAGCGCCTTGCCGCTCACCGGCCGCCGAAACCGGCGCAGCGCCTGCAGCAGACTGAACAACCGTTCGGAGCGTGACATGACGAGCCCTCTACTTCGTCATGCCCGGGCTCGACCCGGGCATCCATGCTGAACGTCAGCGTGGCATACTGCGCCGCTCCGTCTACAATTCTCAAATGCACCATGGATTGCCGGGTTAAACCCGGCGATGACGAACGAGCATAGCCCACCTGCTAAGCGCCGTGGATCGGAACCCGCATGGTGCCGATGCGCTCGATGAAACATTCGAGCACGTCGCCGGCGGCGACCGGCCCAACGCCTTCGGGCGTGCCGGTCATGATCACGTCGCCCGGATAAAGCCGATAGGTCGCCGAGGCATATTCCACGAGCCGCGGCACGTCGAAAATTAAAGCGCCGGTGTTGGCGGATTGGCGCACTTCGCCATTGACGGTCAGGCGCATATCGAGCTTGCCGGGATCGGGAATTTCGTCGGCGGTGACGAGCCACGGCCCGATCACCGCAAACGTCTCGAACGATTTTCGCCAGCTCCGATCCTCCGGGCCCCGCACCGTCATGTCGAGACCGATTGCGTAAGCGCCGACATGCTCAAGCGCGCGCTCGCGCGGAATCCGATAACCCTCCTTGCCGATGACCGCGACCAGCTCGACTTCGTGATCGACGCGGCGGTCGAGCGGCGGCAGGTGCACGCCGTCGGCCGGGCCGACAATCGACGATGACGCTTTCAGGAACAGGCCGTACTCCTCGATCGATTTGATGGTCTTGCCGAAATTGATGCCTTTGTCGGCGTTGGCCTCATCGATATGCGCGCGATAATTGACCGGCGCGGCGATCAGCTTGCTGGGGCTTGTGACCGGGCTGCGCAGCGCGACGCGCTCGACCGGGATCCAGGACGCCGAACGCCCGAGCGCTTCCATGGCCCCATGCAGCTGCGGCAATCGCGCCAGCAGCGGATCGACGGGCGATCGCGGCCAGGCAACGGCGGGCAGATCGGCGATGATCGTCGTGATATCGGCCACCGCATCTGCATCGGCGGAAACGAGCCCGAGGCGGCTGTTGTCGAAGCGGCAGATTTTCATGAGGATGTCGCCGGAGCAGCGCGCGGCTCGTATTGTGGTAGGCGGAATTGGATAGCTGAAACAAAGCCCTGGGGCAAATCCCGCGGCTGATCCAGGATTTCGCTACCTCCCAATCCGGCTACTTGCTAGGTCTTAACACAACCTTTCTCTTCTTTAGCTCTGGAGAACATAGGTCTGACCTAGTCGAGCTTATTCACGGAAAAATACCGAACTTTGCCGTCGGTGATAAGTAAGTTCTAGGCCGCTTAGAGCCCGGTCACCCGCTGCTTTCGGAGCGCTTTCTCCCCGCAAAGGGTGTGGTGAAGGTATGGATTCTGGGCGTGTAGCCGCAACCGTGACGTCGCTCTTGACTTTCGTCCCCAAATCAGGTACAAGCGGAACGAATCTCGCTCACTTAAGGGTCGTGTTCTCGAGGCACACCTGAACACGGAGCGAGTGCGGTGCTCCCGCGCGGTTTTGCAATCCGCGCCGGAGCGGCTTCGGGCATCATGCTGACCGGCACTACGACCGGTCCGGGAGGTGCATTCCCTGGACTGGGACAGGCGGGCGCGGGTAACGCCCGTGTAAGAGCGCGAGGTCTTCGCTCCCCGGTTGGGGCGACCGTTCAGGATCGAACGTCCTGCCACGTCCCAGGAAGCCTGGCCTGAAGCTGCGCCCAAGGGCCGAAAGCCCTGACGGTAAGAGCCGTGGTGGAACGCCGACAGGCGAGCGTGCCCCCTCCCGACCCTCCCCCGCAAGCGGGGGAGGGGAAAGAGAAAGGGTGCGCGCCGCATCGCGAGATGCGGAGGTTGATACACACGTTTGTCGGCGTTCCGCTTCCCTTTTTTCTTTTCGTGGTTCGTAGGTTTCGTAGCCCGGATGAAGCGCAGCGTAATCCGGGGACAGCATTCAAGCTGCCACGCCGTTCCCGGATTTCGCTTCGCTCCATCCGGGCTACGGTCTGCTACGGTCTGCGGGTCGTTGTTCGCAAAACTCGGGCGCGGAACGCGTCGCGAGAACGATGGCGTTTATCCGCCCCCTCGGAGCAAAGCGCAGCGGGGCAGGATGAAGAAGGGCGCTTCGCTCCCGTGGTTTGCCCTCTCGTACCCGCTCGTGTCTAATTTGCCGATGAAACAGCATTGGATCGGAAAGCTCGCGTCGTTCGCGCTCATCGGCCTCTTACCACTGACTCTTTGTGCGCGCGGCGAGGAGGTGGCGGCGCTAAAGACGCCGCTGGTCACTGCGCAGAGCGGAATGGTGGTGGCGCAGGAGGCGCTTGCCGCGCGGATCGGCATCGGGATTTTGCAGAACGGCGGCAACGCGGTCGACGCGGCGGTGGCGGTCGGTTTTGCCATGGCGGTGACCTATCCGCGCGCCGGCAATATCGGCGGCGGCGGGTTTATGGTGATCCATCGCGCCGGCGGCGGCGACACCGTGATCGATTATCGCGAGACCGCGCCCGCGGCGATTAACGCCACGTCGTTTCTCGATGCGCAGGGCAATGCCGATCCGCACAAGTCCCGCGACTCCGCGCTTGCCATCGGCGTGCCGGGAACCGTCGCGGGCCTCGCGCTCGCGGAAGCAAAATACGGCTCCGGCCGGTTCACGCTCGCCGAACTGATGGCGCCGGCGATCGCACTGGCGCGCGACGGCATTGCGGTCGCCGACGACACCGCGGATTCGCTGCTCATCGATCGGGCGCGGCTGGCGCGCTGGCCGTCGTCGGCGAAAATTTTTCTGAAAGCCGACGGCAGCGCGCTCGGCGAAGGCGACCGGCTGGTGCAGCCGGACCTTGCCGCTACGCTTGCTGCCATCGCCAACAACGGGCCGCGCGCGTTCTACGAAGGTCCGGTCGCGGAAAAACTCGCCGCCGCAGTGCAGGCGGCCGGCGGCGTGATGACGGCGGACGATCTGAAAGACTATCGCGCCACCGAGCGCGAGCCGGTCCGCGGCACCTATCGCGGCTACGACATCGTCTCGATGCCGCCGCCCTCCTCCGGCGGCGTCGCGTTGATCGAAATGCTCAATATCATCGAAGGCTACGATTTCGCCCACGAAGACCGAGCGCAGGCGCTGTTCCTGATGGTCGAAACCATGAAGCGCGCTTATGCCGACCGCGCCTGGTTTCTCGGCGATCCCGACCGCGTGCAGATCCCGGTGGCGCGGCTGACGTCGAAGAGCTACGCCGCGCAATGGCGCGCCACCATCGATCCGCAGCACGCGACGCCGGCGAGCGAAATCCGCGCCGGCGCCATCGTCGAACGCGAAGGTCATAACACCACGCACTTCTCGGTCATCGACCGGTTCGGCAATGCGGTTTCCAACACCTACACGATCAATTTCAGCTACGGCGTCGGCCTTGTTGCCGAAGGCACCGGCGTCCTTCTCAACAACGAGCTGGACGATTTCGCCGCCAAGGCCAATGCGCCGAACGCCTACGGTCTCCTCGGCGACGCGGCCAACGCGCCGGCGCCGGGCAAACGGCCGCTGTCGTCGATGACGCCGACCATCGTGCTCAAGGACGGCAAGCCGTTTCTCGTCACCGGCTCGCCGGGCGGCAGCTTCATTATCAACGTGGTGCTGCAGATCGTCTCAAACGTGATCGACCGCGGCATGAATATCGCGAGCGCGGTGACGGCGCCGCGGGTTCACGACCAGTGGATGCCCGACCGCGTGCTGGCCGAGCCCACACTTCCACCCGATCTGGTCGCGGCGCTGCAGGCCCGCGGCGAAAACGTCGTGGTGCGGCCGCTGATCACCTCGGCCAATTCGATCCTGGTGACGCAAGCCGGCATCACCGGCGCCGCCGACCCGCGCACCCGCGGCGCGCTGGCGGTCGGGTATTGACGGTGCGGTCACGACGGCGGCGTTACGGAATGAACACCAGAAATACGAACGTGGCGAACACCACGAGATGCACCAGGCCGGCCAAAATATTGGTGCGCCCGGAGCCGAATGTGAGCAGACTAAGAAAAAACGTCAGCGCCAGCAGTAAAGTGTCCCGCGGCGACAGCCCGAGCGCGAGCTGGCGGCCGAGCATGACGTTGGTCATGGCGACCGCCGGCACCGTAAGCCCAATGGTCGCGAGTGACGAGCCGAGCGCGATGTTCAGGCTCTTCTGCAGAATATCGCGCTGCGCGGCGCGCACGGCGCTGATGCTTTCGGGCGCGAGCACGATGAGGGCGATGACGATGCCGGCGACTTCCGGCGGGGCGCCGATAAAGTCGAGGCCCTCTTCCACGATGATGGCATAGTGTTCGGCGATCAGTACAACGCCGAACAGGGCAACAAGCAGGAGGATCAGGCTCGCCGCAACGACGCCATTTGAAGGATAAACATTCGCGTCGTCCCAGGCGGATTTTTCCTCGGCGCGGAAATAGTCAACATGCCGCGAGGTCTGAATGAACAGGAAGGTGACGTAAAGAATCACGGTGATGACGCTGACAAAGATCAGCTGGGGGGTCGAGAAATACGGCCCGGGCGCCGTCAGCGTGTAGTTCGGCAACACCAGCGTCAGTATCGAAAGTGCGCCGAGCACATTGAAATAGACCGCGGTGCCGGAGGTGTGAAATTCCTGTTCGCGATGGCGCAATGCGCCGACGAGGACACACAGGCCGACGAGCCCGTTGCAGACGATCATGATGACGGAGAAAACCGTGTCGCGCGCCAGCGTCGGCGGCGTGTTCTGCTTGAAGACCACCGATTCGATGAGCGCAACTTCGATGACGGTGACCGCAAG
The DNA here is from genome assembly GCA_963791955.1 of uncultured Alphaproteobacteria bacterium. GTDB lineage: Bacteria > Pseudomonadota > Alphaproteobacteria > Rhizobiales > Xanthobacteraceae > BOG-931. The sequence goes on along the minus strand of CAWBUO010000002.1, from coordinate 1,252,383 downwards.
CGTCAGAACCAGCGTTCCGCCCGGCTCGCCCAGGCGGTGCGCAATGACGTCGGCGTGATGCACCGCCGCGAAAATGGCGCCCAGCATGACGACGATCATGATGACCGAGACGCTCAACGATAACGCAAACGAGGCGGCCGCCGCGCGATCGAGGTGGAAGAATTCGGACAGAATGACGAAGCCGGCGGCCAGAATTGGAAAGGCGATCGTCGGCCACGGCATTCGGTTTTGCGCTGCCATCGGGGATGCAGTCTCGGTGGGACGCCGAAATCAAACGGCAGGCATTTTGTCGTGGCATTGTACACACTTGTCGTGCTTAAGGAACCGGACGCCCGAACGAGTCCGCATCGTCGACGCGTCAGGCAGGCAAGAGCCAATCGTCATGAACATTGGCCATGCCAACAGGGCTGGAACAGGGATATGCCGAGGGGGCCTCGATGAACACGCCAATCGCCACGCTGCGGATCGGCCTGATCGGCTCCGGCTTCATCAACAACTTTCACCTGCAGGCGCTGGTATCGGTTCGCCACGTCACCGTCACCGGCGTCTACAGCCCGACCGCTGCGCATCGCGAGGCGATGGCGGCGAAGGCCAACGCGCTCGAACTCGGCCCGTGCCGGCCGTTCGCTTCGCTCGAAGCGATGTTGATTTCCGGCGAGGTCGATGCAGTGTGGATCGGAGTGCCGAATTTCGCCCGGCTCGACACCATGCGCGAGATTCATCGGCTGGCGAAAGCCGGCTGGACGAAACTCATCGGCGTCGCCTGCGAAAAGCCGCTTGGCCGCACGCTCGCCGAAGCGCGCGAGATGCTGAGGCTCGCCGAAGACGCAAAGCTCCTCCACGGCTATCTGGAGAACCAGGTGTTCTCGAGCGCGGTGCAGCGCGGCAAAGATATCGTCTGGCGGCGCGCAGTGCCGATTTCCGGCCGGCCCTATCTCGCCCGCGCCGCCGAGGAGCACAGCGGACCGCACATGCCGTGGTTTTGGCAAGGTCAGCGGCAGGGCGGTGGTGTCCTGTCCGACATGACCTGTCACAGCGTCGAGGTCGGACGTTATCTGCTCAGCAGGCCTGGCGCACCGCGCGGCGATCTGAAACTCGTCAGCGCCAGCGCCACGATCGGCAATCTGAAATGGACCCGGCCGGAATATGTGGCGCGCTTGAAAACCATGATGGGGCCCGAGATCGATTATGCGCGCAGGCCGGCGGAAGATTTCGCGCGTGGCGCGCTCACTTTCCGCGACGCCGAAGGCCACGACGTCCTGGTCGAGGCTACCAATTCCTGGGCTTATGTCGGTCCCGGCTTGCGCATCGTGATCGAACTTCTTGGTCCCGAATATTCGATGGAGTTCTCCTCGCTCAACACCGGCTTGAAAGTTTTTCTGTCGCGCGACATTTCAGGAGGTCAAGGCGAAGATCTGGTCGAGAAACAGAACGCCGAACAGGGCCTGATGCCGGTGGTCGAGAACGAGGCCGACATCTACGGTTATATCGGCGAGGACCGCCACATGGTCGACGCATTCCGCCACCACCGGCAACCGATCGAAACGTTTGAGGACGGCGTCGCCGTCGCCGAAATGCTGATGGCGCTCTATCGCTCCGCCGAGCTCGGCCAGGTGGTGCATCTGCCGTCGGCGGAACTTGAGAACTACGTGCCGCCGGTGGCGCGGGCGTAGGTGCGGACGCGGCGAGGTGCGTCAGTTCAGGCCGGCAAAGTTCGGATGAGTGATAGCGCGGCGGTCCTTGACCACGCCGATCAGGACGCCAAGCCGCTCGACGGTGGCGATGATGCGGCCATTGCGGGCGCGGTCGCAGTTCATGTGGGTCGGTGCGATGAAGAAATCCGCGTGATCCACATCGCGCGTCCATTCGAGACGGGAGTCGGCCTCTTTCTCGAATTGCACCCGCTCGCTACACACCGCGACCAGATAATGCTGCCCCGGCCGCGCTTTGCCCTCGGTCTTATCGAGATAATGCTCGAGGTCGCTGACCGCCTCCGGCATCATATTGACCCAGTAATCGGTGGCGTAATTGCGCGACGCGCCGGCAAGCCCGCCGACCAGCGGGTTGAAAAACAGATATTCATCCGGGTGCAGACGATAGAGCGTGGTGGCGTCCCAGCCCAGACCCAGCAATACAACCGCGGTGGCGCCGGCCGCCACAAACCGGTTCAGGCTTTCAAGCCGGCTAAGCAGGCTGTTGAGCCCGACCCCGGCGAGCACGGCAATCGGCGGCACGGTGAACAAAAAGTGCCGCATCCCGGTGAACGCCGGCCCGTCCACAATCACTTCGCAGATCAGCGGAAAGAAAGCGGCGAACGCCACCAGCATCGTTTCTTTTCGCCACGTGTTGTTAGTTTCGTCGTTAGTCCTTCGGCCGGCGCGTTGCGGCAGCATCGCAAAGACAATTCCCAAGCCGGCACCACACAGCAGCCACAGTGTGAGCTTGATGGCGAGGTAAGTCGGCACGTACCAGCGTGGAACGTCACCCATCTGGTAGACGTGGCCGGCCAGGATGGTCTGGATCGGATAATTGAAATCAACGAAATCCGTCAGTCCGCGCAGCGGATTGAGCGGCGCCAACGCAGCCCAGGGCCAGGCCGCGATCATGATCAAATAGGCGATGATGAAGGAAACGGCGAGCGGAAGCGCGGAGCGGGCAACAAAAGAGAGCGTCTGGCGCAATGGCACGCTGCGGCCGAATGGCGCATGAATAACGATCCCGACCGCCGCGTAGCTGACGAGAAACACACCGAGCACGCGGATGCCGAGCGCACTGCCGCACAGCACGCCGAACAGAGCGACCAGATACCAGCGCGGACGCGGCAATTCGCGGCCGATCAGCACCAGGAGCCAGAGCCCGCCCATCACCGCACTGGCAAAGGGGATGTCCTTGGTATGATTGAACATCGTGCCGTACCACGTGCCGCACACCGCAAGCGCCGCCGCTGCCAAAAACCCGGCGCGGGGCCCGGCGATGGCTCGCGCCGTCGCCCACACCGCGGCGACGCCGCCGACGCCGCAAAGCGCCGTCAGTAAGTGCCGGACTTGGTAAAGATCGAGTGGAAGAAGTTTCTCGACGCCGACCGCAATCACGTCGAACAGGCCGCCATACAAATAGAGGTTCCGGAAATGAAACAGCGCCTGGTCGACGAAGCCGCTCGCGTAATAGGCGATGATCATCTCGCCGTAACGCTGCTGCACCTCCTCGTCATTGGAGATGGCGTAGTCGCCGAAGGTGAAAACGACGAGGACAATCAGCGTACCGAACAACAGCACCGTCGCGACGTCGTAACGATCAACGCGCGCCAGCATGCCGCTCCGCCGCAGCCGAACCGAGGCCCGGTGGTACACATCGACAAACAATTTAGGCAAGCTTACCCCTCGTGCAGCGCGCCCGGGCATCACCGGTGTTTTCTCTCCCAGCCATTCGGGTATTTCCGCGTGAAAAACGACGAGTGCCACACCCCGGCCTTGAGCCGGTACCAAATTCCTTTGGTAACGTAAAGACTAACGAGAAAACGGGGAAGCTGGTGCGGCATGGCGCCACGTTTTGAGGGCACGTTTATGCCCCGGCCGCGCCCAGGCCGAGGAGTTTGACGGCATTCTCCTTGAGGATCAGCGGTCGCACATCCGGCTTGATGTCGAGCTTGTCGAAATCATTGAGCCAGCGGTCCGGCTTGATGACCGGCCAGTCCGAGCCGAACAGCACTTTGTGCTTCAACAGCGAGTTGGCGTAGCGGACCAGAATTGGCGGGAAATATTTCGGCGACCAGCCGGAAAGGTCGATGTAGACGTTCGGCTTGTGTTGCGCGACCGACAGCGCCTCCTCCTGCCACGGAAACGACGGATGCGCGAGGATGATCGGCATGTCGGGAAAATCGACGGCGACGTCATCCATGTACATCGGATTGGAATACTTCAGGCGGATGCCGGCGCCGCCTGGCATGCCGGAACCAACACCGGTCTGGCCGGTATGAAACAGCGCCGGGAGCCCGGCTTCCGCAATCGCCTCATAAAGGACGTAGGCGCTGCGATCGTTGGGATAAAAGCCCTGCATCGAGGGATGAAACTTGAAACCACGCACGCCGAACTCGCGAATGAGCCGCCGCGCTTCCCGCGCGCCGGTTTTTCCCTTGGCCGGATCGATACTCGCAAATGGAATCAGAACGTCGCTGTTCGCCGCCGCTTTTTCTGCAACTTCTTCGTTCGGATAGCGCCGGTAACCGGTCTCGCGTTCGGCATCGACCGGAAAAATCACGGCGCCGATCTTTTGCTGGCGATAGTAGGCCGCGGTATCTTCAATGGTCGGGCGATTGTTTGGCTGGTTGAAGTAGATCGCCATTTGCGCCTGCAGCTCGTCGTAGCCGTCGTCGGGATGCGTGCCACATGGTTCCTCCGCGTGGGTATGGATATCGATGGCGACCAGTTCGTTGACGTTCACGGAGCGCGCTCCCTGGACTTTTGGTTGGTGATGACTTTTTGCCCGACGATAGTGGAACACATCATTGGGCCAACGTACAGCGGGACACGGCCCACGCTATAGATGGCGAATTGCTTTGCCGGTTTATTGGCGCGCTGCTAAAAACTGTACTCATTCGGGGGGCGGACAAATAACAAATAAGCCGCAGGGGAGGAACCGTCATGCTGCAGGTGTATCTTGACCCGGCAACCATCAATAGCCGGAAGGTACTGGCCGGTTTGGAATTGCTCGGCATGCCTTATCACGTCAACCACGTGAACTATTTCGCCGGCGCCCACAAACAGCCGGACTATCTCGCTCTTAATCCGAACGGGACATTGCCGGCGGCGAAAGATGGCGATTATACGCTCTGGGAATCCGACGCCATCCTGCAATACGCCGCCGATATGACGGCATCCGAAAAGCATTATCCCAAGGACCTGAAGACGCGCGCCGACATCAACCGCTGGATGTTGTGGGAGGCCGCGCACTGGCAGCCGAGCTGCTACATCTTTTTCATCGAAAACGCCGTCAAACCGCTGATGAAAGCTCCGACGGATACGGCGCTGCTCGAAAAAGAAACACCGAACTGGCGGCGACTAGCCGGCGTTCTCGAAGCGCGGCTGGCGAAATCCAAGTGGCTCGTGGGTGATACGGTGACGATCGCAGACATCGCTGTGGCGGCACCGATGCACATGCACAAGCGGCAGCTGCTGCCGCTCGACGACTTTCCGAATATCAGGCGCTGGATCGCGGAGGTCGAAAAGCTGCCGTGCTGGCAGAAAACCCAGGGCGCGGTCGAGGCGGCCCTGCAGCCGCACTGACCGGCATCGCGCCTGCCGCGTGAGGCCGGGTGTCGGGCGTTTCGTTGTGACTTGAGGACTTGGAGCGAATGACTGGCCAGACCGACGTCAAGACCACGCTCAACTACACGCGCGATACCGGTGTTGAGCCGGAGGTTTATTTTTATGAACCGCCACCGGGCACAAAATGGCGCGCGTCCGGGGACGATCCGCACGAGATGACAATCCATGACGGCTGGGATCGTGCGAAATCGTTTTCGCTCGACCGGGAAGGTTTTGCGCTGCGCGAATTCCGTTCGCCGTTCGCGGAATGGGACGATGATGCGGCGATCCGTGCGCAGCTTCACGGCGACGTCGCCGAATTCGTCAAACGCGAGGTCGGCGCCAAACGCGTGATCGTCTTCGATCACACCATTCGCGCGCAGAGCAACATCGCCCAGGCACGCTCCGAGAATTCAACCTCCCGGCGCGCGCCGGTGATGAACATTCACTGCGACTATACGGAGCATTCGGGGCCGCTGCGCGTCCGCCAGCTTCTGCCTGATGAAGCCGACGCGCTTCTAAAGAACCGGGTCGCCTTCTACAATTTCTGGAAGCCGCTGAAGCGCACCGTCGAAGAGCGGCCGCTGGCGATGTGCGACGTCACCTCGTCGACGCATGATGATTTCATCACCATGAAGCTGCGTTACCGCGACCGCGACGGCGAAATCTTCGTGATGCGCTATTCGCCGCAGCATTACTGGTGGTACTTTCCGCAGATGACGCCGGATCACGCGGTCATGCTCAAGACCTACGACTCAGAGACCGATGGCCGCGCCCGCTTTGTCGGCCACTCTGCGTTCGAGGATCCGAACACGCCGCCTGACGCGCCGATGCGTGAAAGCATCGAAATCCGCACCATGGCGTTTTTCTGATCAGCCGCGCAACGCCGCCAGCACTTCGTCGGGCCGCTCGCTCATCAGCATATGGCCAGCGCCCTCAAGGATCGCGATGCGGCAGCCCGGAATAGCGGCGGCAACAGCTTTGCCGCCTTTGGCGGGCGTCATTAGGTCCCTGCTGCCCTGGATCACGATCGACGGCGCAGTCACCTTCGCCGCTGCAGCAAGCGCGCCCTGATATTCATTGCAGGCGGACAGATCGGCGAAGAGCGCGCCAGGGCGGGCGCGCTCAAGGAGCCGCTCGGCACCGCCTAGCATCCAAAGTCCCGGCATTTCCGAACCGCCAAGCGTCGCGCGGTAGCCCTCGCCCCAAAGCGAGATCATGTCGATGGCCATGTGATCATTCGCTTTCGCCGCATTCAAAAGCTCATCCGACACCCGCATTGGGGCCGCGGTCGCAATGAGAGCGAGCGCGCCGACTTTTTCAGGATGACGCGCAGCCGTCTCCAGAGCTACCAGCGATCCCATCGAGTGACCGACGAGCCGCGCCGCGGCAACGCCGGCGGCATCGATCAGCGCCGCGGTCCAGTCGGCGAGCGCGATAATCGAGCAAAGCGCCGGGCCCGCCGAACGCCCATGTCCGGGAAGATCGGGCGCGAGCACGCCAAAGCCGTGATGCGCGAACGCCCGCGCCAGCAGCGCCCAAGCGGTGTGATCGAACCCTGCGCCGTGCAGAAAAATGATCGCCGGGAGAGCCGGATCGAAATCGCGGCCTCCAGTCCCGGAAAAAACGTCCTTTCCTTCAACGACCAACCGCATTGCTTCAAGCCTTCTGCGAGGCGCGCAACGCCTGCCCGAAATCCTCAATAATGTCGCCGGCGGCCTCCAAGCCGACAGAAATACGGATCAATTCCTCGCCAACCCCCGCGGCAGCGAGCGCGGCGGCATCCATCTGCTGATGCGTCGTGCTCGCCGGGTGGATCACCAGTGTCTTGGCGTCGCCGACATTGGCGAGATGGCTCGAGAGGCGCACTGCCTCGATGAATTTGCGGCCGGCGGCGCGGCCGCCCTTGATCCCAAAGCTGACGATCGAGCCAGCGCCCTTCGACAACAGCTTCTGCGCGAGCGCGTAATCCGGATGCGTCGCCAGCGACGGATGCAGGACCCAGTCGACCGCCGGATGGTTGCCCAAAAAGGCGAGCACGGTCGCGGTGTTTTCGATGTGGCGCTCCATGCGCAGCCCCAGCGTCTCGACGCCCTGCAGCAAGTGGAACGCATTAGTCGGCGACAGGCAGGCGCCGAAATCGCGCAAGCCTTCTGCGCGGGCCCGCATGATGAAAGCGGACGGGCCGAACTCCTCGGCAAAGACGATGCCGTGATAACCCGCATACGGCATGGTCAACGTCGGGAATTTGTCTGAAGCCTGCCAATCGAAGCGGCCGCCGTCGATGATCGCGCCGCCAATGGCAATGCCGTGCCCGCCGATCCATTTGGTGATGGAATGCATGACGATATCGGCGCCGAGCGCGAGCGGGCGGCACAGGTACGGCGTCGCGAACGTATTGTCGATAAGGAGCGGAATGCCGGCGGCGTGCGCAATCGACGCCACCGTCGGGATATCGAGAACTTCCAGGCCTGGATTGCCGATGGTCTCAGCGATCACCAGCCGTGTGTTCGGTCGGATGGCGGCGCGCAGGCCGTCGTGATCGCGCGGCTTGACGAAAGTGGTGGTGATGCCGAAGCGCGGCAGCGTGTGGGTGAGGAGATTGATGCTGCCGCCGTAGAGCGAGGCCGAAGCGACGATATGGTCACCGGCGCCGAGCAGTGTCGCGATGGCAAGATGCATCGCCGCCATGCCGCTCGCCGCGCACACCGCGCCGACGCCGTCTTCGAGCGCCGCCAGCCGCTCCTCCAGCACCGCGGTCGTCGGATTGGAAATGCGGGTGTAGATGTGACCGGCACGCTCCAGATTGAACAGACCGGCGGCATGATCGGCATCATCAAAGACATATGAAGTGGTCTGATAGATCGGCACCGCGCGCGAACGCGTGACCGGATCGGGGTGGTGCCCCGCATGCAGGCTCAAGGTTTCGAAAGCGGGCGGTTTCGGCGCGGGCATGGTGCTCTCGCAAGAAAAAAGTATGTGATTATACCAGCGTTACCGCCTCGGCACTCACTTCAGTTGCATATTTCGCCAGGTACCTTGATCGTTCACTTGCAGCGCACGACAATCTCAGCGACTAAACCTTTGGTGTGATTTAAAGCGACAGGAGGCGGCCGTGAAACTGGAAGGCGGGTGCTATTGCGGTCAGGTGCGCTATGTGGCCGAGGGCGAGCCGATGCTGAAAGCGCAATGCTATTGCCGCGAATGTCAATATATCAGCGGCGGCGCACCGAATATGTTCGTCCTAATGCCGCCCGCCGGTTTTAATTATGCCAAAGGGACGCCCAAGCAGTTCTCGCGCAGCGACCTCGAAAATGCAGTGACACGGGAATTCTGCGCGGAATGCGGTACGCATCTGGCTACGCGGCGACCGGGTTTGCCTGCGGTCATTTTGAAGGTCGGCACGCTCGACGATCCGAGCCTTTTTGGCAAACCGCAGATGGCGATCTTTACAATCGACCAGCAGGCTTTCCATCAAATTCCTGAGGGCTTGCCAGCCTTCGAGCGACTGCCGCCCCGGTAAACGTTGTCAGATCAGGCTCAGGGACCACGCTTTCCAAAGACGATGTAGTACTGCCTCGGCAGGAATTGGCGCGTCTCCAGGAGTGAATAGCCGGCCGCGTTGAGTTCTTCCGCAACCCTTTCGGGCGAAATGCGATATTGAACGGGCGGGCCGCTTGGCGAATCTGCCTTGAAGTCGACAATCACAAGTCGCCCCGCCGGACGCAGCGACGATTTCAGCTTGGCGAAATATTGGATCCGATTCCCGATGTGGTGATAGGTGTCCACCACCAGAACAACGTCGACGGACTCGGGGAGATTGGCGGCGTCCGGGCTGGCCTGCACCGGCGTGAGGTTGCTCAGATGCTCTGTTCGCGCCCGTTCACCAAGGTAACGCACCATGTCTGGCTCAACATCGGCGGCGAATATTTTGCCGCCGGGAATGCGCTTGGCAATCCTGACGCTGAGATATCCGGTACCCGCGCCGATGTCGGCGACGCTGGAAGTACGTTTCAGGTGCAGCGCGTCCACAATCTCTTCGGGCTTTTGCCAGGCGTCGCGTTCCGGGCTGTCGAACTCTCTGGCCCACTTCTCCGCATCATCAAATCTGCGATGGAAGGCGCCGTCGGAACGATCACCGATTTGATGGCCAAGGTGACCGCCCATATTCTCGTTTCCGATAGGCTTTTCGGACGCAGTCTGCGCGAAAGAGTCGCGCAGGCCGATTCCGCCCCACACCATTACGAATACGGCCATAATCAACGGCATCTTGTCTTTCACTTTGCACATCCCTCACTCGGCCCTTTTAGCCAGCCTGTTTCAGTTTGCAGCCGCGATAACGCTGCGCCGGCGCTGCGGTCTCACCGGTGCTCGGGCTGAACTCGTCTGGACGCCGCCCAGAACCCCTTCGGGTATGCCGGCATGTATTTTTCTTATCGCGCCTATAGCATCTATTCATGTTTTGGAATATGTAGTTGGGCATCGGAGGCATAGGATCAATAAGAACAGCCCCACTGCACCTACTGGGAGAGGACGGCCCGCTGCATGGCAAAAAAGCCCGTCACAGCAAAAGGACCACGTGACCTGTCTTATCGAAGGTACGCATGATGGCAGGCGCTCCGCTCTACATTCTTGTCTGTTCAGGCGAGCACGAAAAGCTTCAGATGGCCGCGATGCTTGCGTCGGTGGGCGCCGTCTCCGAGCGTCCAGTCGAAATGTTTGTGAGCATGAATGCCATTCTCAGCTTCACCAAAAAAGCGTCGCCGGATCAGCGCTATCGCGGCGGCGCATTTTCGCAGCTTATGAAGGAAAAGCATGCCCCCGACCTGCTGACGTTGCTGCGCCAGGGCAAGGAGTTCGGCGATTTGAAGATCTGGGCCTGCTCGATGGCGCTCGACGTCGCGGGTCTGGAAATGGACCATCTGGTCGAGGAATTGTTCGACGGCCCCCTCGGGCTGACGAAGTTTCTGTCCGACGCCGAAGCCGGCCAATTGGTGACGTTGTAGGGGCGGCAGCGGGGATGGCTGAGTAAGGGCGGTAGCGAACATGGCTGAAAGACACTTGGTCGATGCGCGCGGCGCCTTTTGTCCCGGGCCGTTGATGGAGCTGATCGCTGCACTCCGGCATGCGGCAATCGGCGACGAGCTGGAGGTCTGGTCCACCGACAAGGGCTCGGCCGCGGACATCCCTGCATGGATAAAAAAGGTCCATCACGATCTCGTATCGATCAATGAGGCCGATGGCCGTTGGAGCATTGTGATCCGAAAAGCGAAGTGAAAGTAACGGCGGCGAAGCCATCCGCAGAGACGGCGACACCGCACCGACAACGAGGGAGGAACGACATGCCGAAGAAAATTTTGATCGTTGGCGGCGGTCTCGCCGGAACGATTGTCGCAAACGGTTTGTGCCGCCAACTTAAAGACGAATTGGCTTCGAGCGCAGTTGCGATCTCCATGCTGGGCGCATCGCCCAAGCACATGTATCAGCCGGGACTGCTTTACGTGCCGTTCGGCCGAATGCGCGAATCGGAGCTGTTTCGCGATCAGCGCAAGGTGCTGGATCGGCGCGTGCCCTATTTTGTCGATCCCGCCAAGCACATCGACACTGACAAGAAGACGGTCTTGACCGAATCCGGCAAAAGTCACGCTTATGATTTTCTGGTGATCGCAACCGGTTCGCGAATTCGCCCGGACACCATACCCGGCATGACCGAGGGTGCACATTGGTTCTACGACCTCGATGGCGCCCGAAAGATGCGCGACGCGCTGCGCGATTTCCAAGGCGGCAAGATCGTCGTCAATGTCAACGCGCCGCACAAGTGCCCGGTGGCGCCGCTCGAAATCACATTCATGCTGCGCGATTTTCTGGCCGCCAAGGGCGTGCTCGACAAGAGCGAGATCACCTACACATATCCGATCGGGAGGTTGCATGGTCTCGAGCCGGTGGCGCAATGGGCGGTGCCCGAGTTCGAGCGCGGCGGCATCAAGTCAGAGACGTTCTTCAATACCAAATCGATCGATCCCAAGGCGAAGACCATTACCTCTGAAGAGGGGTCGACCTTGAACTATGATCTTCTGGTTACGATTCCGCCACATACCGGCCAGCAGGTCATCACGGATTCCGACCTCGGCAAAGGCGGTTGGGTCCCTACCCAGCGCAACACCCTACTGCGCGATGGATCGAGCGACGTATTCATCGTCGGCGACACTACCAATTTGCCAATCTCGAAGGCCGGCTCGACCGCGCATTTCGAGGCGGACACGATCGTCGACAATCTGTCGTCGCTGATCAAGGAAGACCGCTGGGCACGGAATTATGACGGCAAGGTCTTTTGTTTTATGGAGACCGGACTGCATTCCGGGACTTATGTCTGGTTCAACTATACGACGCCGCCGAATCCCGGGCCGCCCTCACAGATGATTTACTGGTTCAAGCTGGCTTATAACCGCATGTACTGGTTGTCGGCCAGCGGTCTGCTTTAAGGGGGCCGCGATCATGAATGACCATTCTCTTTCCAACGCGCCGATCGATGAGCTCGGGCAGTTGCAAAAGGCAGCACGCGAAGCACTCACCGATTCGATGGTGGAGCGCCTCGCCATAACCGGTGCTAACGCGCTCCAACTGCTCGACCGGCTCAACGACGAGCGGACCAGCGATGCGATCAACGTGGTGATCGATCGGGTGACCGAACTTCATAGCGCCGGCGCGCTCAACACGCTGTTCGACATCGTTGTGCTGCTGCATGCCGCGCGTGACGCATCGACGGACAATATTGTTGAGCGCCTATTCGGCTTTGTCGAACAGATGATCAATACGGTTGGCAATGAGGCGTTGGCAACGCTGGCGAGCAACACCCGACAGGCGCTCGACGAAGCTGCTGTTGAAACAGCGCAGACCACCCCGCGCGGCGGGCTGCTCGCGACAATCACGATGCTGTCGAAGCCCGAAGCACAGCGTAGTCTGGCCTTTCTTTTGAGCTTTGGCGAGAAGCTGCAGCGGTCGTCGGTGGGTTCTTGAAGCTTCTGTTGCGGCATCGGCCGGGCTGCCAACATCGACGCGAATAGATGACTTGACGCCGTGAGGGATATCCCCGTTCAAATCACGGTTTTGAGCCCACCAGATGTGTCGGGGTCTATAACTGCCGTGTCGCCGGCTAAGATAAAGAGGTTCGAAATCTCCATCGGCTAACCTCCCATCGGCCCTGTAAGAGGCAGTGAGCCAACAGCTGCACGCGCGAAACGGTACCAGGCATTGATGCTGTTGATCTAAGTCAATGCTGCCGGCCGAGCGGCGCATATTGCTAAAATCTGTATGAGGAAGCGATGACGACAGCTGAGACAGCGCGAATTGCAGCGGGCCAGAGAACAGGCATCGATTGGACGCCCTACCTGACCGGTGCCGGGATCGGCGTCCTTAGCTGGGCAGCCTTCGCCATTGCCGACGATCCGCTCGGCATTACGACTGCGCTCTCCGCTATTGCCGGTTTTGCTGTCATGCCTTTCGCTGGCGCCGAAACGGTGTGGCACAACAGCTATTGGGCACAGAATATGCCGAGCCTTTCCTACGGCTCGCTTTTCTTGCTCGGCGTGATACTCGGGGCATTCGTGGCAGCGGTGAGCGCTCAACAGTTTCGTTTCGAAACGATACCGGCAGCATGGCGAAGCCGCTTTGGCCCCTCGCCTGGACTCCGCTTTACTGCCGCGTTCATCGGCGGCGCCATCGAGATGTACGGCGCGCGGCTGGCCGGCGGCTGTGCCAGCGGTCACGGCATTAGCGGCACCTTGCAATTGGCGCTATCGAGTTGGGTATTCACCATCATGATGTTCACCACGGCCATCCTGTTCGGCAGGTTTCTTTTTGGCGGAAGCGAGAGCCGACCATGAATATTCCTGTCACCGGGCCCGCGTTGTTGCCACTCGGCGTCTTATTCGGCTTCATTTTCGGCTGGCTCCTGCAACGGGCTCGCCTCACCGATACCAACATCATTATCGCCCAACTGCGCCTTCGCGATTACACGCTGTTCAAAGTGATGCTGACTGCCATCATCGTCGGCGGCATTGGCGTGTTTTTTCTCCATTCTGACGGTTTGGCCGCCTACCATATCAAGCCGGCAAATCTGCTGGCGGTCGCGGCGGGCGCGATGCTGTTCGGCATCGGGATGGCGATCTACGGCTATTGTCCCGGCACCGGTCTCGCCGCCATCGGTACCGGCAGTTGGCATGCGTTGGCAGGGGCGGTTGGCATGGTGGCAGGGGCAGTCGCCTTTGCCTTTTCCTTCGACTGGATCAAGGCTGTGGTTCTGCCAATCGCGGCCGCCGGGCCTGTTCGCTTACCGGAGCTGACCGGCGTCCCGGATCTCGCATGGTTCGGCGGGCTGTTTGTCATCGGCGTTCTGGCCCTGCGCGCGCTGACACGTCGGCGCGGCGCCGGCCTCGAATAGGGCCGCCGCGCCTCGCCCGGCACCGACGATATCCATCGCTCTCTCAGCGGGATACCGAACTTGATTCCCTGTCGTCGTCATTCCGTGAGGTCTTGTTAAATTAGCATGTGCTAATATATAGATCGTCGTAGACACAGCAGGAGGACACAATGCTCCGCCAACCCATCATCCGCCCGTTCTTTGACGAACCGACCAATACCGTCAGCTATATCGTCGCCGACCCCGCCACCAAACAGGCGGCGGTGATCGATCCCGTGCTCGACTATGACCCGACCACAGGCCAGGTCGACACCCGCTCGGTGGACGCGATGCTTCGCGCGGCCGAGGAGCAGGGATACACGATCGTGTGGACGCTCGAGACCCACGCTCACGCCGATCATCTGTCCGGCTCGCCTTATATCAAGGCCAAGACCGGCGCCAAGATCGCCATCGGCGAGCACATCAAGGACGTGCGGCGGATCTTCCGGCCCGTCTTCGACGCCACCGATCTGAAGACTGACGGCAGCGATTTCGACCATTTGTTCAAGGATGGCGAACACTTCAAGATCGGCGAACTGGATGCCGAAATTATCTTCACGCCGGGCCACACACCGGCGGACATCACTTACAAAATCGCTGACGCGGCCTTTGTCGGCGATACCTTGTTCATGCCTGATTACGGCACGGCGCGCGCCGATTTCCCAGGCGGCGATGCCCACCAGCTCTATCGCTCGATCAGGAAGTTGATGACGCTCCCGCCGGAGACGCGGCTGTTCATGTGCCACGATTATAAGGCGCCTGGCCGCGACGTGTATGCATGGCAGACCACGGTTCTGGAGCAGCGCGAGAGGAATGTGCACGTCAAAGACGGCGTAAGCGAAGATGCTTTCGTCGCCATGCGCAACGCTCGTGACGCGACGCTCTCCGCCCCGCGGCTGCTGTTGCCGTCAATCCAGGTCAACATGCGGGCCGGGAAATTCCCTCCGGCCCACGCCAACGGCGTGCGCTACCTCACCATCCCGGTGAAGTTCAAGAACACCGAGGCGTTAGCGGCCTGACGGTCATCTTGGTCTTACGGATCGACACCGCGAGGGAGTTGACGGTAAAGAAGCGCTTTCGCGGCGGCATCACGGCCTGGAAGACCGCTGGACTACCGACCCAATCGAAGCGTAACGCTGCGGGCGGAGGCGGGCACAGCCGCTTCGGCGGGCTGTTCTAGGTCTCGCGAACCTCCGAAGGCACAACATGGTTCACTCATGGCTGCAGGACGTGTTGGCTGTGCTTTCGGGAAGCGCGGTTGGATTCTCGCTCGGGCTGATCGGCGGCGGCGGCTCGATTCTCGCCGTGCCGCTTCTGCTCTATGTCGTCGGGATCGGCGACGCTCACCTGGCCATCGGTACCAGCGCGCTGGCCGTCGCCGTCAATGCGTTCGGTAATCTGCTCGGCCACTGGCGAGCCGGCAACGTAAAATGGCCATGCGCTGCGACTTTCGCAGTTGCCGGCATTATCGGCGCCGCGATCGGTTCCTCGCTCGGAAAGCTTGTCGACGGCCAGCAACTGCTGTTCCTCTTCGCTCTGGTGATGATTGCGGTCGGCGCGGCGATGCTGCGTCCGCGCGCCACCGTCGGCAATCCGGACGTTCGGATTACGCCGTGGATCGCGACCCGCCTGGTCGCAATCGGGCTCGTGACCGGTGCGATCTCAGGCTTCTTCGGCATCGGCGGCGGGTTTTTGATCGTTCCCGGATTAATGCTCGGCAGCGGCATGCCGATCCTCAACGCCATAGGCTCATCGCTGTTCTCGGTCGGCAGCTTCGGCCTGACCACGGCGATCAATTATGCGCTCTCCGGCTTGATCGATTGGACGATCGCAGTTCTCTTCATTGCCGGCGGCTTGGCTGGCGGCTTTCTCGGCATGCGCTCCGCGATACGCCTGGCGAAAAACCGGCACATGCTTACTGTCATCTTTGCGGGTGTTATCTTTGCCGTCGCCATCTACATGCTGGCGCGCACCGGACTTCCCCCCTGGCTGTCCTTTAAGTGAAGAGGGAATTACCGACGGCTACGCAAGGCCCGCTTCTTCACAGGGGTGGAGCGGCGGCGCTGTGCCACTTTTGCACGCGCCGCGGCGCGTGCGACCGTGGGTTTCCTTGCTGTCAGCGAACGCGACTGAAGTTGCCGGCAGAAAACTCGGTGTAGGACACCGACAATCTCGCGGACCTCGGGCCGCGCCAGTGAATAGAAAATATTCTTGCCCTCTCGCCGTGTCTCGACCAGGCCGTCGGCCCGCAGCCGCGCAAGCTGTTGCGAAATCGCCGGCTGGCGCAAACTCAGTACCTCTTCAATCGCCGTGACTGATTTTTCCTCTTCGATCAGCAGGCAAAGAATCAACAGCCGCGCTTCATGGGCCAAAGCCTTCAGAAATCCACTCGCCTCCTGTGCACTCGAAATGAGTGCATCGATGTCAAGGTCTTGTTCGCCACCGTCAACCATGTATTGCGCCTTCATAGATATTGCCTCATCGGGAATCTAAGTCGCAGGGTATAGACCATCCGGCGGACGCAAGTGCAATCGCGCCATGCGTTAATTGAAGTAGGCGTTAATTGAAGTGACACGCAACGCACCCGGCACAGCCCAGGTCGGCGTGCCGGCGTTCGATGGGTGGACGATGCCTCAGCCACCCGCTACACGCAGCTGCAGCGTCTCTCGCCGGTCGCGAGCAAGGCACAGCATGTAAGGGGTTCGCTGCCCATCGAACGCTCCGCGCCTTAAGACGTTCGCTTGATCACGAAACTGAAGATTTTGCCGTCCGCCTTCGACTCCACAAGATCGTTACCGGTTGCGCGGCAGAAGGCTTCAAAGTCCTTGACCGCGCCGGGATCGGTCGCGAGCACTTGCAGCGTACCCCCGACCGCCACGTCTTTAAGCGCCTTTTTGGCGCGCAGAATAGGCAGCGGGCAATTTAGTCCTTTTGCGTCCACGAGCTGGTCGGCCATGCGCTTTCTCGTCCTCTAGATGAACAGGTTGATGTCACACTTCGTCGCGCTCTCGATGTAGGTGGCAGCCCCGCCGAGGACCGGCCCCTCGATCATCTCGTCCAGGCGATATTCGAAGAGATCCATGGTCATCTGGCATGCGATCATCTTGACGTCGGACTCCACGGCCGCGGTGCGTAACTCTTCGATAGAAGCGACGCCTTTCTTTTTGATCAGGTTTTTCATCATTACGGTCGCCGCGGCGTCGACGCCCGGAATGGCGGAGACAAGATTGGGCATGCCAAGATGCATGCCGAACATGGGCATCTCCATCGCTGCATTGCCGAGCGGCGAGACTTTCAGGTTTAACTTCTTCTTCAAGAGCGTGAGACCGTAGAAGGTAAAGAACATCGTGACATCGAGGCCCATAGCCGCCGCTGTCGTCGCCAGGATGAAGGGCGGATAGGCCCAGTCCAGTGTGCCCTTGGTCACGATCATCGACATGCTTTTGGTATTGCTGTCTTTGTTCATCGCACGATCTTTCTCTCGTTTCGCGGCCGCGGCCGCGACTTTCCGTTTAAAATCTCCAAACCACGATCACCAATACGAGGAGCGCCAAAAACACGGTCTCGGCGACGATCAAAGCGATCGCGCGCCCGCCCACGTCGGCCATCGCCTTGAGCGACGTCTTCATCCCGAGCGCGGCGATCGCCGTCACCAGGCACCAGCGCGAGACGTCTTTCACTGCAACAAGCACCGGTGCCGGAATCACGCCCAGGCTGTTGACCACCACGAGGACCGCAAAGACGACGAGGAAGCCGGGCAATTGCCGGCCGGCCTTGGCAGTGTTGTGGGCGTGAAACAGAAACGAAAGCGTCACCACGACCGGTAACAGCATCGCCACGCGCAGCAGCTTCGTAAATGTCGCGACAGTGCCCGTCACCTCGGAGACGCTGAAACCGGCGCCGACCACCTGGGCCACGTCGTGAATTGTGCCGCCGAGGAACACGCCGATCGCAGCATGATCGAGATGGAAAAAGGCGATGATCACCGGATAGACGATCATCGCGATCGTGCTCAACGCCGTGACACCGATCACGGTGAAAACCGTATCACGCTCATGATTCTCGCCTTTCGGCAGGACCGAGGAGATCGCGAGCGCCGCGGACGCGCCGCAGATCGCCACCGCGCCCGCAGTCAAAATGCCGAACGGCCGGCTCAGTCCAGCGATGCGAGCGCCGAGCACGCCGAATAGAATGGTAGCCGTGACGGCGCCGATAACCATGATCACCGGCGTCGGGCCGAGCTTCATGATTTCGGAAATCGTTATTTGCGCACCGAGGAGCCCAACGGCGACGCGAAGAATGCGTTTTGATGCGAATTCAATGCCGGCGACGCACGGCCCTTCCTGCGAAAGAAAATAGAAGGCCATGCCAAGCAGGAGTGCGAACAGCATTACCGGCCCGCCATAGTGCTCGGACAGGAAGGTGGCGGCCACGGCAATGATCAGGCTCACCAGCACGCCCGGAAAAAAGGTTTGCACAGCGGCGAGCGCGCCGGCGCCGCGGCTTATCAATGTCGGCTTAGCCTCTACGAGTTCACTCACTGCCGATCCGTCTGTTTGTTCACGCGCATCCGACAAAATTGTCGGCGGTCATCTTCGCCTCGTATGGTCCCGCAACCGCGGTGCCGGGAACGAGAGCCGCTTTAGCGGCGGCCCAGTCCTTAGGGCGCACCTTGACCATCCAGCCTTGGCCGTAAGGGTCCGTATTGGCGAGCTTTGGCGTTCCGGTCAGCGCGTCATTGACTTCCGTTACTTCGGCGTCGAATGCCATTTTTGCCGGCCCGACCCATTTGCCGGATTCAATGGTGGCGCAGGACTTTCCGGCCTGGACCGCACGCCCCGCTTTTTTCGCGGTAAAGGCGACAAGCTGACCGGCCATTGCCGCGGCCACCGCGGTCATTCCGAGCGTCACGGTGCCGTCAGCATTTTCACGATACCAAATGTTGTTCTCGACATCGTAGAGGAGTTCATCAGGAAGTTGGCAACCACGGACGGTAGGCATCTCGCCCTCCTACAAATTCACGCGATTTCAGCAGACTGCGTATTTGTTTCGTGCTGACGAAGCGGTCGCGCTGAGCAGCAGAATCCACCGACTTCCGCTACCTCAAGCTTGCCGCCGATAAAGAGCAGCAAATGTTTTGCGACCATCGCGCCCAGGCGAAGCCGGCGCGCGGTGTCGACGTGCGCGGGATCGAGACCGACGAGATTGCGGTGGTAGACAAGTTCCCGGCAGGTCTCGCGGCAGGCGTTGAAACTTGCATCGCCGCGGGCGCCCTGGCGGTGGAGCGCCAGCAAGCGAAAGCCCTCGACTGCGCGGGTCGTCGGCGTCACGCCGCGGGCTGAGAGCCAGTGCTCCAGGATCATTTCTCCCAGCGCCAGGAGTTCGCCGGCAAGCGACGGCGCGGACGCCATAAGAGCGCTGTCCGACGAAGCAATGATTGCTTCGAGACGTGCGGCAATATCGTCCAGCGGTTTGGCGGGCGCGTCGATCATCAGCCGAGCCCCTTTGCCCGCAGGAACGCGGAGGATTCCGAAAAGTTTTCGTGTACGCCCACCCTGCGCGCCGATAACCCAAGCGCCATGCCGAGCAGCTGAGTGAAGTAAAGAATTTTCACCGAGGTCTTGCGGCCGAGCACTTTCTCAGCGCGGACCTGATGCATCTCAAGACCAGTGTGGCAAGTGGGACATTCGGTGGCGATGACGTCGGCGCCGCAAGCTTCCGCCGTCGTCAACAGATTGAGCACCAGCTTGGTCGAGGTGTCACTGTCCGAGAGCGTGTGGGCGCCGCCGCAGCATGCAGTCTTAAGCGGGTATTCGACATTCTCAGCGCCGGCTGCCGCCAGGAGATCATCCATGAAGTGCGGCTTCGATGTTGATTCCGAACCGGGGCCCTTGTCTTTTTCCGGAAAAATGTGGCGCGGACGCGTGTACATGCAGCCGTAATAATTGGCCACCTTGAAGCCGTTGAGCGAGTTCTTCACGCGCGCCCTCAGGCCTTCTTCGCCTATCGCCTGCTTGATCCAGTCGAGCGCGTGAATGGTCTCGACCTTGCCGGCCTCATAGGTCTCATGCCCGGCTTTGCGCGACAGCCGGTCGGTGACTTCGCGTGAGCCTGGATCGTTAGCGAGGTCGTATTCCGCTTTTTTCAGATTGTGATAGCAGCCGTTGCACGGCGCCATAACCGTGTCGAAGCCCATCTTTTCCGCAATCGAGAGATTGCGGGCGGAGAGATAGGTCTGCAGCTTCGGATCGACGTTCTTGACTTCCATCGCCCCGCAGCAATTCCAGTTCTTGAGCTCGACGAGGTCGAGGCCGAGCGCCTTGCCAAGTTCCTTGGTGGAGCGGTTGTAGGCGTGACCGGTCCCTTCCAGCGCGCAGCCCGGGTAGTAGGCGACTTTTTGATACTTGCCGCTCATCACTCCGCTCCTTGTACGTCAAGACCCAGCGCGTGGCGGTCGGCTGCTTTGCGTTCATCGACATATTCCGAAATCGCCGCGCTCGCCCGCCGCCAGCCGTGCGTGTGCGGATGAAACAGTGTGGCGAGGCCGAGCTTCATCAACAATCGAACGGGTAGGCGCATCGCCAGCCCACGCACCAACGCGACGAGCCAGTCCTGGAGGAGCGATTGTTTGGTGCGGGAGAAAAATTGGCGCAGCACCAAGCCGTCCTCTATCTTGCCGGTGGCAAACACCTGGTCTGAGAAGATTTCATCAAAGGTCATCGACGGCTTCTGCTCGGTGTGGCCCTTGAGTTCGAGCCAGTGCGCGGTCGCCTTCATCACACCTTCGGGATTGACGTCACGCGGACAGGCATAGGTGCACTTGTTGCAAGAGACGCACTGCCAGATGATGTCCTTGTCGCGCAACAGTTCGTCTTCGAAACCCATGCGGATCAGGTAGATCCAGTAGCGCGGGTTGAAATCCGAATTCAGCGCATTGACTGTGCAGGCATTGGTGCACGAACCGCATTGCCAACAGCGGTGAATGAACTCGCCGCCAGGCAGCGCGGCGATCTCCTCCTCCATCCGCTCGTTGTAATCCGTGACGACCCGCGAGTTGATGAACGTGCTCCAGTGGCCGGAGACGTCGACGCCTTCGATCTCCAGATGCTCGTGGGTGACGAGATTCTCGGGACGGATCAGGGATTTTTCATGGATCGGCATCGCGTTCCCTTACGAGGTCAAGCGGCGCGGCTCGCCGAGCACATAGGCTTCGCCGTCGATCAACTTGAGCCGCGTGCGACCGGACTCGGTATCAACCGCATCGAGACCCAGCAGCCGGCGCGTATGCGCCATCGAATCTTCCCGGCCACCGCCGCAGAAATCGGCGCGCAGGTACTGGCCGCCTTTGTCGTTGATGTAGGCGGCGTAGACGTGGGCGCAGAGAAGATCGACGTAGAATGGCAGGTCGCGGAACACGCCGTTGTCCTGCAGAAATCCTTCCAGCTCTTCGCGCAACGTCACGAACGTCGCGAAGTCGTCACCGGCCAGTATGTTCCCTACGTCACTGCCGTCACTATGCCAGATCTCGCGCAGCACGCCGGTATTAACGCGGGCGTCCCATATCCAGCGCGTCATCAGCGGGTAACGCTCGGGCGCCGTAAAGTGCAGCACCTCGGCGGCCAGATCGCGCGACCAGCGATGCGCGCGATCGGCGGGAAAGTTCTTCACAAAGGCAGCGACCCGCCGGTCAGCTGTACCCAAGTCGGACCAGCCGTCGAGCAGCGCGACGAGATGGCCGTGCATGGCGGCAAAGCCGTTGCGGTCAAGCCAAGCACTAATGCGGCGGCGCACCGGCGTAACAAAGGCGGCGAGATCATAGAACTCGATCTCGGTCAGTTCGTCGACCCGGCCCTTGCCGAGCAACTCTTCGAACAACGACGCCTTGAGCGCCAGCGCGCCGACGTAACGTTCGACGCCGCCGGTGTTTTCTGCCGCTTCCACCAAAGCTTCCAACGCGCTGCGCAACTTCGGACCGGAAAGATCAAGAACCGGCCGTGCTGGCGCAGGCGCCTTGGCCTTATGGGCTCTGATCGCCCACATCACTCCGCCGCCTCGCTCATCATGCCCTGCGCCAGAGTGAGCGCCGCCATCGCTGCCGACTGCCCCTGCGCAATGGTATCATCGATCGTCTCCGGCCCGGTCGCAGCGCCGGCAACAAAGACTCCCGGCCGCGAGGTCGCCGACATGTTCGAATAGGTCGACGCCTTCTGGATATGGCCGTGCTTCTCAAGCTTGACGTCGAACACCGCGGCGAGCGTCATGTTATCGACGTTGGGATCCATGCCGATTGCGTGCACCACCATGTCGAAGGGGATGGTGATCGGCCGCTTCACCAGCGTGTCTTCGCCCTTTACAATCAACCGCTTGCCGTCGGAGGTCACCTCGGCGATGCGCGCCTTGATGTATTTGACCTTATGCTTCTCCTGGCTCTCCCAATAATAGAGGTCCTCGTAGAGCCCGAAGGTGCGGATATCCATGTAGTAGATGTAGACGCTGCACTTCGGCAGCGCTTCGCGGATTTCCATCGCCAGGTTGGACGACACCGTGCAGCAGATTTTCGAGCACCACTCGCGGCCGATCTGGCGGTCGCGCGAGCCGACGCACAGAAGAATCGCGACGCGGTCGGGCTCGCGACCATCCGAAGGACAGCG
Source organism: uncultured Alphaproteobacteria bacterium (assembly GCA_963791955.1). Taxonomy (GTDB): domain Bacteria; phylum Pseudomonadota; class Alphaproteobacteria; order Rhizobiales; family Xanthobacteraceae; genus BOG-931. Next base: position 1,229,971 of record CAWBUO010000002.1, on the reverse strand, counting down.
CACACCCTTGCCCGACGAGAACATCTGCTCGACCTGCGTAGTCGTGACCACGTCGGGATAAGTGCCGAAACCCCATTCCGGCTTGTTGATGGAATCGAAATGAGTGAAGCCGGTGCACAGGATGGCAGCGCTCGCGCCGACACTGCTCCCGTCGGATAGCGTGGCGCGGAAATCGCCCGGCGCGCCGGCAAAACTCTTCACCGTAACGTTACGACGCACGTCGATGAGCTTGTCGCTTTCGACGCGCTTGACCATGCCGCCGATCGCATCTTTGGCCCACTCGCCGGACGGCACCAGTTTGGCGTAGCCGGAAATGATCGGCGCACCGCCGAGCCGGTCCGCTTTGTCAACCAGCACCACGCGCTGACCGGCCGCAGCCAGCGCATGCGCCGCCGATAGGCCAGCGGGACCGCCGCCGACAATGAGAACCGGCCCGCTCATTGCGCAGCTCCCGGAAGCGCAGCGACCGGCTGCGGCTTGACGTATCCCGGGCCCGAGGTGATGGCGCGCTTGGGGTCATAAAGGGTTTCGATGCGGCCGGCTTTGACCTCATCGAGGTATTGCTCGAATTCGATCTTCGCCTTCTGCCAATCGATGCCGAGTTTCTCGAGCAGGCCTTCGAATGGCGACGCGTGCCAGTGCAGCTGCGCGAGCTTGTAGGGATGCGCGCCAAGCGCGAGCGCAGCGAACTGGCAGTCGGCCAGGATCGGCAGCGCATAGACCTTGTCGACCGCCTTGCCGATCCACTGGTTCTTGTCGAGCGTGGTGATGCAGCCGGTGTCATGGCCGACCATCACGTCGGCTTTCGCTTCTTCCACCGCCACCTTGATCTTGCGATCGATAGCGAAGGAGCGTGTGAACTCGCGCTCACCGATGATGTGACGGAAGCCAAAGCCGCAGCAATCGTACCAGGTGGAATAATCAATCACCTGCGCACCCAGCGTCTGCATCAGGCCGGTAGAGACCGCGACGCGGTTGCCGTCCATCACCGTGTCGTCATAGATCACGTCCTCCGGCACCATCTTGTAGACGTGGCAGGCCGGGTGAATGGTGGCGCGGATTTTGCTGACATCGACCACCTGGTGTTGTTTGATGCGGTCGCGCATCACGTGAAGCCATTCCGAGTAGTGGACCACCTCCTCAGGGATCAGCAGCTTGCCGTCGACCAGGCGGCCGAGCTTGCCGAGGATCTTCTTCACCTGCTCGCGTAATTCGGCCGAGTGCATCAAAAAGATGCGCATCTCCTTGTAATTACCGAACGAGGTGCCGCAATGAACCAGCGGATAATAGGTGCCGACCGGCAGGCCTTGGGCCTTTGCCGACATATAGGCCTGGTGGAAGTTGCGCAGAAACACGGCGGCGAGGCTGACGACGTTGCCGATGCCGGAGCCGTGATAGTTCCAGGCCGTGCAGGAAGTCTGATCGGTCTCATCGATATAGCGAACGTCGAGCTTGTTCATCAGCCACATCACGCTCGACGGATAGCCGGGGATGTTGCCGCATTGGCCGCACGACTTGTGGTGCCAGAGGTTCGTCGTCGGAATGCGTTTTTCCCAGCCGTAAAGCGTGCGTGCGGTGACCGGCTCGTGCCGCTCGTCGAGCCGGTGAACAAGAATTTCGCCATCCTTCTCGAGCTGCCACATGGCGTCGCGCACGTCGGCGACACGATCCTTGTTGGTGAGCATCGAACGGCGATCGATCTTCGCTTCCACCCACGAGGTGGCCGCGCGAGCCTCGCTCGGCGTCAGATTGGATGGGCGCCATTCGGCGCCGAAGCCGGTAAAGGCCGGCTGGCCGTCATTACGCTTGTCATCCATTGCTTCCTCCGTCGATCGACGCGCAAAAGCGTCTCATCTCACCCTGCCGCGTCGTCTTCTTCTTCCTGTTCCTCGAGCCATTCGTTGTACTCTTCGCGCTTCTCATCCATCACGTCGTTGACAACGTCGAACAGGTTCTCGTCGACCATCTCGAGCTGATCGAGCACGCCGGTAGCTTCCCAGATCGTGTAGAGCTCGACTGAAGTTTTCAGATTGACCTCCCACGCCGTATCCATGGTGTGCATGGTCGGCACCGGGATAGCCTTGCGCAGGATGTTAAGCGGAGCGTCGACCTTGGTGACGTTCGGGCCCCAATCCGGGAAGGCGTCGCGTGTGATCATGTTGGGAGCGAGCTGGTTGCCGGTGGAGATCACCTTCAGCAGCACGCGGGAGAATGGGCGCAGCACATCCTTGGCCGACTGCATTCCGTGCTTGATCGCAACCTCGCGCATGATCATGACGAGGCCGCCCGGCGAATTGCTGAACGGGCAGCGTGCGGCGCAGGTGTAGCATTGGGCGCAGGACCAGATCTTCTCCTGCATCGCGTCGTAGATGCCTTCGAGATTTTCGGTCCAAAGGAGCTGCACGATCTCGCGCGGCGAATAATCGTAGTAGTGCGCCGACGGGCAGGTTGCGGTGCAGATGCCGCAATTGAGGCAGCCGTGGAGCTCGTGGTCGTATAAAACATGCGACCGGATATCGTCGAAGACTTCCTCTAGCTTCTCGTACGGCACGACCGGCATCGGCGACACCGGATCGCCAATGAGGTCGCTATGCTCGGCGGTGTGAACCAGATTCGCAGCCATTAGTAGGTCAGCACTCTCGCATTATCGTCTTCCATAACGTCCTCGATCACTTTGGCACCACCCACGATGCCTTCGCATTCGGGAATGAGGTCAGCTTCGGTCATGTCGAAAAGGTCGAGGTTGGGCGAACAGCAGTAGAATTTCACGCCGGCGCCGTGCGCATCCTTGATGAAGTCATAAACAGATTTCCGCGAGCCCGGTTTGACGAACAGCTTCTCGGCGACGCCCTTTTTCATGAGCTGCCCGGAAGTCGCCGTGCACACGACATCGACTTCGTAGTCCATCGCCGCGGCGACCGTCGCCTGAAAAAATGGGGCGCCCAGCTCCTCGCCATTGCGCGGATCAGTATTCACCATGATGATGATGAGCTTTTTTGCCATTTTCCCGGGCGTCCCTCCTCAATATCGCGCGATGCAAATCGGCCTCATTGATCTACGTCAATGTTGCCGGCCATCAGTCTAATCAGCATATAGGCCGACTGATCGATCGCGATTACATATTCCAAAATTTGAATGAATGCCATAGCTGGAATAGAAAAATTTGAATGTGTTTTGCGGCCACGGCGCTGTGTGTTAGCGATGCGGCTTCATCAGACCGGTTGCGTCGACCAAGCCGATCATGATCGCGGCCAAAGCCGCCGCGATCTCGCCCTGCGCGGCGCGCAATTCGGCAAGCGTTTCGGCCGTATTTTCAGGCACGTCGTCGGATTCCATGATCAAATCCTCGACCATCGCCGATTTGATGCCGGGATGGCCGACAAAGCCGAAGCAATTGTCGCGGAGTTGAAAAAGCATCGGCTCATCGCCGGCGCCGACTGCCAGCACTCGGGCATCATTAGGCAAAACCGGACCATCCCGCATATAGATCGCGACCGGAAAGATTTGCGGCAAATGTCCATTGAGCGCGTCGGGAACGATGCGCCGGGCGCTGTCGAGCGAAAAGCGCAGCGGGCGCTCCTCTGCGCCTGCACCGGCTGCGACGCTGAGTATGCAAGCTCCGATGCCGAGCCCGATGATCGGCAGACCACGATTGAGATAATCCCGCGTCAGACGCAATTCCGCACCGAGGCTTGGAATCAAATCGCCACTGACGATGCCCTTGGGACCGGCGCCGAGCAGAACGAGCCCGTCACTATCGTCGGCATTCGGCGGAACCGAAGCGCCCGGTGTGAACGGCCGGCAATAGCGGAAGCGGATATTGCGGCCCTCAAAATGATCCTCGATCAGCCCAAGATACTCCGCTTCGACGTGCTGGAGGACACACAGCGTTTTCATGCTTCGATTTCGATCCGTGGGACGGGCGGCGCCGTGACACTAGCGCCGCATCGGAAAAACATATATGAGTTTCTGAATATGATAAACTGAAGAAGAAGATTCAGACGGGGAGACAATGGCCTGGTTCGAATTGCTGCAGGAGATCGAGCCGTTCGACGAGCTGCCATTCGACCCAGCGCTCGTCGAAGCGCTGGAGGATGCGGCGCGTGAGCAACCGCTTGGCGTATTGCGGTTTTTCACCCCAACGTTCCGTTCATATGCCAATGACGAATTGAAAGGCTGCGGCAAGGCGAGCTTTCCAGCTTTCTCGATCACCGGCGGCGCCTGCGCGCTCAATTGCGACCATTGCCAGGCGAAAATCCTCGAACCGATGATCGCGGCGACGAGCCCGGCCGAGCTCGAGCGCAAAGTGCGCGATCTGGTTTTCCTCAAAGACCTGCGCGGCTTTCTCCTCTCCGGAGGATCCAATCGGCGCAATGAAGTGCCGTACGAGCGCTATTATCCGACAATCGAAAAGCTCAAGCGCGAGTTCCCCTACCTGCGCATCGCCGCCCATTCCGCCCTGCTGGACGAGCGGCGCGCCAAGCAGATGGAGGCGGCCGGCATCGACGTAGCCATGACGGACGTCATCGGCGCGCAGGAGACGATCCGCGACGTTTATCACCTCGACCGGCCGGTCGCCGACTTTGAGGCGACGCTTGCCGCTCTGACGGCGACATCGATGGAAGTCGTGCCACATATCGTGATCGGGCTCCATTACGGGCGCCTGGTAGGCGAGGAAAACGCCCTCAATATCGTAGCGCGGCATGCGGTTGCCGGACTTGTGCTGGTCGTGGTCACGCCGATCTATGCGCCGCCGGAGAAACCGTTTGCCACGGTCTCCACGGACGACGTCGCCAAAGTGTTCGTTGCCGCGCGCAACCGCATCCGGCGCGCGCCCGTTCAGCTCGGCTGCATCCGTCCGCCCGGCCGCCACAAACTGATCACTGACGCCTATGCGGTGATGGCCGGATTCGACGGTATCGCCTATCCGGCTGAGGGCATCGTCGCGCTCGCTAGTGCCATCGGCCGGCCAATCGAACAAAACCACGCGTGCTGTTCAATCGCCCTGGACGGTCTCGCCGGCCGGCGCGCTTGCGCCGCATAAGGGAGCCGCATGCAAATCGAAACGCCGGACGTTGTTGTGGTCGGGCTCGGGCCCGCAGGAAGCCGCGCTGCGGCGACGGCGGCGGCCGCCGGCCTCAACGTCATCGCGCTGGAGCGGCGGCGGACTGCCGGCACGCCGGTGCAATGCGCGGAATTCGTGCCGGCCTTGATCGAGCAGGATATTGCCGGGGTGCATGCGGTAACCGAGCAAAAAGTCACGCGCATGCTGACCTTTGTCGGGCAGCAGCAGCCGGAGCTGACCGAGCATTTTCAGGGTCTGATGATTGATCGCGCCAGATTCGACCGCATGTTGGCGCAGGAAGCGGCGCGAAACGGAGCCGAGTGCCGCTACGGCGAAGCCGTTTGGTCGATCGATGCTCTCGGCACTGTGCAAACATCGGCCGACGCGCTCTTGCGTCCCCAGGTATTGATCGGGGCCGACGGTCCGCACTCAGCGGTCGGTACGGCAATCCGGCAAATCAATCGCGCTCTCGTCGAGACCCGGCAAGTCACCGTGGCCTTGGTCCTGCCGCATGATGCGACCGACATTTTCCTGAGTGCGGATTATCGGGGCGGCTACGCGTGGCTGTTTCCCAAGGGCGCCGTCGCCAATATCGGTCTCGGCGTCGCCGTCGAAGCGCGCAGCTCGCTCAAGCCGATGCTCGCCGCGCTTTGTGAGAAGCTCGCGAACGAGCGCCGCATCGGCACCAGGGCATTTGCTCTGACCGGCGGCACAATTCCGGTTGGCGGGCGGTTGCAATCCGTCGGATTTCTTGGACGCACTGCAGTCCTTCTGGCAGGTGATGCCGCCGGTCTGACCAATCCGGTGACCGGCGCCGGCATTGCTTCGGCGGTGCAATCCGGCGCGCTTGCTGGCCGGGCGGCGGCGGATTTTCTAAGCGACGGCGCCGGGGCGATTGAAGATTACGAAGAAGAACTCGGCGACATTTTCGACGTCGCGCTCAATCGCGCATTGCGGCGGCGCAGCGACGTGCTGGCTTGCTATGCAAATGGCGGGCGTCCGGACGCGCGCGCACTAAGCGACGGCTGGATCGGCTCACCGCATTATTGGGCCGCGTGAACATCAAACACTGATGAAGGAGGCGTGATGAGTTGTCTCGAAATGCCCCGCGGCCCGATCCCGGATTTCCTCAGTGAGCCGGAGCGCGAGTTCAACGACGCGGGGGCCATGCAGCCCCGCGCGCCGGCTACGGTGCCGGCTGACGCGCGCAACGGCGCACGCGTAAAGTCGCAGGACGTTCAGCCGGAAGGCGTCTATCGGCCCAACTACAATTTCCTGACGCCGAACATGCGGTCGCCCGATTACGTGCAAATGTCGACGGCGGCGGCAATCACGCTCGGCGTGATGGGCGGCTACATGCATCGCACCGGCTGCACCCGTTGCCTGAATTTACTGCTCACTTATCCCGAAGGCTGCCGCGCCAACTGCGCCTATTGCGGGCTGGCGCGTCATCGCGAAGCGGAACGCAACTACGCCGACCGCAATTTCATTCGCGTCGATTGGCCTGCGGTGCCCTACGACCAGGTGATCGACATCGTCGCCGCAGGTGGTGACGGCGGGCGCTTCCACCGCATGTGCATCAGCATGATCACGCATCCGCGTTCCGACGCCGACACCCGGGTCGTGCTGCAAAAGTGGGTCGATCGCATCAAACACGTGCCGGTTTCCATTCTGTCGAATCCGACGACAATGACCCGGCAGGACGTGCAGGAGCTGAAGGACATCGGCGCCGATATCTTCACCGTCGCGCTCGATGCCTGCAACCCGGACGTTTTCGACCGCACCCGCGGCTCTGGCGTGCAATCGCCGCACAGCTGGGACAAATATTGGGAAATCCTTCACGCCGCTGCAGAAATATTTGGGCCGGAGCGTTTTGGCGCTCACCTGATCGTCGGGATGGGCGAAAGCGATCACGATGTTCTGACGCAAGTGCAGAAAATCCGCGACCTCGGCGGTCATAGCCATATGTTCGCGTTCTTTCCGGAGCGCGGCTCGCTGATGGACCATCTGCCATCGGCACCACGGCCGCAATGGCGGCGCATCCAGCTTGCGCGCTATCTCATCGATTATCGCAGCCATCGGCTGGAACAAATGCGCTTCGATGCCACTGGCAGATTGACCGACTTCGGGCTGCCGCAGGACGAAATCGAGACCGTGATTAAAGCCGGCACGGCTTTTCGTACATCAGGCTGCCCCGGCAAGGAGGCGGATGATATTTCCGCGTGCGATCGGCCGTACGGGGATTCTCCGCCACGCGACATTGCCTCCTATCCGTTTAAGCTAAACCGCAATGACATCCGTAAGGTCCGTCGGCAAATCGACATCGGCATGAACCCCGACGGTTTGGCGCCTGGCGCAGGATAGTCGGACGATCAGGCAGAGGGCACGACATGGCCAAATCGTCGGATAAGCCGTTCCGCGTTATCTCAACCGGATTGCGCGGCGGGCGCGCCAATATCGCTTTCGATCAAGCGCTGATTGACGCGCGCCGGGAAGGGAAGATTCCCGACACGATTCGCTTCCTGCGCTTTCGGCCCTCCGCACTGATTGGCGTCCATCAATACCTCCGCCACGAAATCAAGCTCGACTATTGTGCCGCACATGGCATCGAGATCGTGCGGCGGATCACCGGCGGCGGCGGCCTTTATTTCGATGAGGGGCAAATCGGCTGGGAACTGGTCTTTGATCGCGCCAGCCTGGGCGTGACGGATCTTGCCGAAGCGACCCGGCGCATCTGCGAAGCTGCAGCGCTCGGCCTGCAAAAGCTTGGCGTGCCGGCACGATATCGGCCGCGGAACGATATCGAAGTCGAAGGGCGCAAGATCAGCGGCACCGGCGGGTTCTTCGACGGCAATCTCATCTTCTATCAGGGCACGTTGCTGATCGACTTCGATCCCGCCAAGATGCTTGCTTGCCTCAACGTGCCGGCTGAAAAGCTAGCCAAGCGCGGCATCGATTCGGCGGCCCAACGCGTCGTCACCATGCGCGAAATCCTGGGCGACGCCCTGCCCTCTCTCGAGGCCATTTATGCCGGTCTGGTCGACGGCTTCGCCGACGGGTTAGGCATCGCTCCGCAATGGGGACCGATTACGCCTTATGAAGAGGAACTGGCCGAGCGGGCATTTCGCGAGGAGATTGGCACCGACGCTTTCGTTACCATGCTCGATGCGCCGCCAGCCGGCGACGCGCTGGTTAGTGCATCGCTGACCGGCCGAGGCGGCACAGTGCGCGCCGATATTCGCCTCGAGGGACCACACCGCGACCGCATACGCGAAGCCCTTTTCACTGGCGACTTCTTCATCACGCCGCCGCGCGTCGTATTCGATCTCGAAGCATCGCTTCGCGGCTTGAACATTGCCGATGCCGGGCAGGCGATCGAAAGCTTCTTTGCTCGCACTTCGACCGACTTCCTGAGTCTGGGCGCCGGCGATTTTCGACAGGTCATCGAGATGGCACTGCACGAGCGCAACGTTACCGCGGCTGCGAGCTGAAAATGCCGCAGGCATTCCTTCGTGCTTGCGGAGTACGGCATCACATTTTAGATTCTGCATATAAAGGGAGGAACTAATGATCAGTCGTCGCACAATGGTTGCGGGCGGTGGACTCGCAATAGCATCGAGTTCAGGCTGGAACGGTGCTCGCGGCTACGAGCCCGGATCTCGCCCCGTCCGGAGCCGGCAAGCTGAAGGCGTTGGCCGAACGACTAAGCAAAACCCAGCGCCGCCGCGATTTCAAATCGGTCCCGATGATCCTGACCAGCCCTGACCAGTGGGACCACGAAGCACTATCGGAGGTGTTGACCTATCGCGGCGAGCCGAAGCAGGTGTGGGACAACACCGACATCTCCGGGCCTTGGCTCAATCTGGCGCGCAATTCGCTCAACGCGCAAATTTGGTCCTACAAGAACCCGGACTTTCTCTGTGTTTCAGGTACCCACGGCTCGGCACATCTCGCGCTCTACGACCAGGCCACCTGGGACAAATATCAGCTTGCGAGCATGACCGGCGACAAGTTCAAGTCCAACACGCTGATCGAGCAGCCGAAGCTTAGTTCGGCCGATCCAGCAAAGTTCGAAGATCCGGAAGGCGTGTTTTCGGCAGCGGATAATGCCATCCCGACGCTGATGCGGCGTGGCGTCGTGTTCCTCGCCTGCCATAACGCCATCGCGGAATTGGCGGACCGGCTGATGAAGAAGGGCATCAATCCCGACAAGCTCTCATTTGAACAGCTGACGGCCGAACTGACCAATCATCTGATCCCGGAGGTCGTTCTCACGCCCGGCGTGGTCGCCACTCTGCCTTTGTTGCAGCAGGCAGGCTTCCACTACGCAAGATAAGTCACTGCGCTCAATCATCAGGAGTGATGGGATGCGGTCTGCAGTACGCCGTATTTTCTTCGCTTGTATTGGCTGCATACTGCTGGCCGGCCCTGCCCTGGCCGAGGAACAGGCGGGCAAGGCTTTGCCGTCGATGTGCAAACAACCGCCGCACTTCGACGAACACACATTGCCGCCGTGGCAAGGGGGAACCAACAACGACGCGACCGAGCGCGGACTGCTGTTCACCATCCCGGAGATTGACGTTCTCGCCGATTTCCACGGCGATCTGACCGATCCCAAACTGGTTCTCTTTTTCGGCGGCAACTACTTCTTTGCGACGAAGTTTCTGGTTTTGGCGTTCGAGGCGTCTCACCCGGAATTCAAGGGCCGCATCTTTTGGGAGACGATCCCGCCAGGACGCTTGATCGAACAGATTGAGAAAGGCGGACGCATCACCGTCGGTAACATGACGTGGACGGCCAAGGCCGACGTTTATTTCGGCGGTATGAAGAAAGTGCAGGAAAACATCGAGAAGGGACTTCTGGTCGGACCGCCGCTGCCCTACGTCACCAACAACCTCACCATCATGGTGCCCAAGGGCAATCCCAGGCACATCACCGGCTTGGCCGATCTAGGCAAACCGGACCTTCGCCTGGCGATGCCGAACCCTGCATATGAAGGCATTGGGCGTCAGATCAAGGTGGCGTTAGCCAAGGCGGGCGGCGACGAGTTGGTCAAGAAAGTTTACGACACCAAGGTCAAGGATGGCAGCACATATTTGACGCTCATTCATCATCGTCAAACTCCGCTGGCCATCATGCAAGGCTGCGTCGACGCGGGCGTGACATGGCAGTCTGAAGCGGCGTTCCAAGAAAAGGTAGGCAATCCAATCGGACATGTTGCCATCCCCGACAACGTCAATGTCACGGCGACCTACGCCGGCGCACAGGTGAAAGGGGCCCCGCATCCCGAAGCGGCGCACGCATGGCTTGATTTCATTCACTCGCCCGAGGCGCTGAAAATATTCGAGGGCTACGGTTTCAAGCCCTACACGCAATGATCAGACGTCGGATGCGAAGGGAAAAATTCTTGACGGCCAAGCTTTGGTGCTGCGCCTTTCTCATTCTGACGGTGACGGTTGCGCGGGCTGAAACGGCGTCTACGGCGGACGCTGCCATGGAGCCAGGCCTCTATCTGGCGCGAGCCGCGGGCTGTGCTGCCTGCCACACGGCTGCCGGCGGCGAGAGGTTCGCCGGGGGTCGTCCGCTGATGACCCCGGTCGGGCGGATTTATACTACCAACATTACGCCGGACCCGGAAACCGGCATCGGTTCTTACAGCATCGAAGATTTTTCCCGAGCGGTGCGTCAGGGCGTCGCCAAGGATGGGCGTCGTCTTTATCCGGCCATGCCGTTTCCGTCCTACGCCAAGATCAGCAACGCCGACATTGCAATACTGTACAACTATTTCCAGCATGGGGTCGCCGCAGTCCGACAGGCGAATCGTCCCGCTGACATTCCTTTTCCGCTGAATTTCCGTTTCCCGCTGATTGCTTGGGACGCCATGTTCCTGCACCGGGGGGCATTCCAGAGCGATCCTGCCCAAGATGCACAATGGAACCGCGGCGCCTATCTCGTGCAGGCTATCGCACATTGCGGAGCCTGCCACACCCCGCGTGCTCTCACCTTGCAGGAAAAGGCGCTGAGCGAGCGTGACGGAACGGACTTTTTAGCCGGCGCCGTTATCGAGGGCTGGTATGCCAAGAACCTGCGCGGCGACAAGGACGGCCTCGGGCAGTGGAGCGAAGCCGACATCGCCACCTTCCTGCGAGCCGGCAGCACCGATCGCACCGCCGCTTTCGGCAACATGGCCGATGTTGTGGAGCATGGCACCCAATATTTGACCGACGGCGATCTGAACGCCATCGCCCGCTACCTGAAGTCGCTTCCGGCGCGCGCCGCAGAGCCGGTTGTCGCTGCCAAAGGGTCTTCGGCCCCAGACCAAAGCCGCGATGCAAGCGCCACGTACGAAGAATACTGCGTGACCTGCCACCGAACCGACGGAAGCGGGGTGACGCGCATATTTCCGGCTCTGGCTGGCAACGACGTGGTCGACACCGCCGATGCCACTTCTCTGATCCACGTTGTTCTGAGCGGTGGACGCAGGCCACGAACGGCCGCTCGTCCCAATGCATTCGCCATGCCCGCTTTCAAAACATTGGACGACCACGAAGTCGCCGCGGTCGTCACTTACATTCGAACGGCCTGGGGCAACACGGCTGGCCTCGTTGCTGCCAAACAGGTGGCCGAACTCCGGGCTACCCTTTCCGAGGGAGCGGAAGTGCCGGCTACGCAACGGCAGCCGCAACCGGCCGGAACGGTCAAACTGGCTCCGCCGCACATTGCCGATATTCCAGATGACGCCCATGGCAAACAAATCTTGCTGGGCCGACGCCTGTTGGCCGACACCAAAAAGCTGCTGCCCAACAATGTCGGCGACGCGCTCAACTGCGACAGTTGTCATCTGAACGGCGGCAACGTTCCGTTTGCGTCGCCTTATCTCGGCATGTCGATCAAGTACCCACGCGACAATCCGCGCGCCGGACGAGCGGTGACGTTAGAGGAACGCGTCAACGGCTGCTTTTTGCGGTCGATGAACGGCAAGCCATTGGCGACGGATTCACCTGAAATGAAAGCCATGATCGCCTACTTCAACTGGCTATCCGCCGGACTGCCGAAAAACGCCAAAGTCGAGGGGGCGGGCATCGGCAAAGTCGATCATAATCTTGTGCCCGACCCGGTTCATGGCAAGGAACTCTACGAAGCAAAATGCGCCGAATGCCATGGCGGCAACGGCGAGGGCTTGAAAAACGCGAAGGGCGAGTTCGTCTTTCCTCCACTTTGGGGAGACCAATCGTTCAATATCGGTGCAGGAATGGCGAGAACCTATACCGCCGCTGCGTTCATCAAGAACAACATGCCGATCGCATACGGCCTGAACGCGCCGCTCGGCCAGGGCGGTGCTCTGTCGGATCAGGACGCGGTAGATGTGGCGGAATATTTCAGCCATCAGCCTCGCCCCGATTTTCCCGGAAAGGTCAAGGACTGGCCGAACGGCGGCAAGCCGAAGGATGCGCGGTACTGATTGTTCGTGACCTAGGCAGTAGCGGTAACGAAATGATCGAGCGCGCTTGCATCTCAAGATGCCCGTCGCCGATTTTGGCAAAGCGCTGCTCAGGCCTCTTTGGATAGGAATGGAAAGCTCATGAGCAAAAATTTGACGCGCAGACAGCTCATCGCATCTGTAAGTCTGTCGGCCATCAGCTCAAGTATTTCGGCCGGCGCTCTCGTGACGACGCCCGCAACGGCAGATCAGATTGCAGAAGGCAAGGTCCTGACGCTGTTGCACTTCACTGACACGCACGCGCAACTCGAAACACACCCTGAATATCTGCCGGGCGCGACTCCAGAAATCCAGATGATGGGCGGCTATGCGCGTCTAAAGACTGCGATCGAACGTGAGCGAGCGCATTGTGAAGGGGCCTCCTTCCTGCTTGACGGAGGCGACGAATTCCAAGGTTCGGGACCGGCCGCCTGGTCTGAGGGCGAAGCGATCCTTGCACCTCTCAACGCGCTCGGGGTCGACGTTTTTACGCCTGGGAATTGGGAGCCGGCGTACGGCCCCGAACGTTTCAAGGAAACCATGGCACGGCTCGACTGTTCTGTTGTTTGTTATAATTTTCACGACACCGCCACCGGCAGCCGCCTGTTCCCCGCGTCGGTCACGCTTAAGCGGCAGGGCGTGAAAATAACGGTCGTCGGCGTCACCGATATTGGAGCCAGCAAACGACAACCGCCCGCGGAATTCCATGGCATGGACACAACGCACATGGAGGGCCTGCGCGATTTCGTCAAAGAGTTGCGCGCTCGCGAGCGGCCGGACGTCGTGATCGCGCTCACCCATACCGGGCTATCGATTGCCCGCGAAATCGCCCGCGAGACGCCGGAACTTGACGTGGTTCTGTCCGGCCACACCCATGAGCGCACCGCCCGATCAATCCTTGAGGGGGGTGTCATCGTCGTCGAGCCTGGCTGCTTCGGGTCGTTCTTGGGCCGGCTCGATCTCGTCATCAAACGCGGTGGCGGTATTGCCAGACATGATTTCCGGCTCATCCCGATCTTGGCGAGCCGTTATGACGAAGATGCTGAGGTCAAGAAGCTCGTCGACAAGTCATTGGCCCCGCATCGGGCGCGGATGGCCAAACAGGCCGGAAGGACCGAAACCGTCCTGATGCGCTATGACCTGTTGGAAACCACAGCCGACGATTTCATCGCCGACGCAGTGCGCGAAACCGGAAACGCCGACATCGGGTTCACCAACGGATTTCGGTTCGGCGTGCCTGTTCCGCCGCAAGCAATCACCGAGGCCGATCTTTGGAACCTGCTGCCGATGGATGCAAGGATGAAGCGCGGCTGGGTAACCGGCAAAGAACTCAGAGCATATTTGGAAACGGAGCTGGAGATGGTCTACTCAAAATCACCATTCAAGCTCAACGGCGGATGGGGACCGCGCGCTTCTGGAATGGCGATCATCTTCAATGCAGCGGCCGATTATGGACAAAGGGTCGTGTCCATGAAGATCAACGGCCGCGAAGCCGATGAGGATGGTCGTTACACTATCGCCGGATGCGAACGCGAAGGCGAGCCATTGGATGTGATCTGCCGGCATCGCGGCACGCACGATGCGGAAGTTCTGCCAATGTCCATCCATGGCGCCCTGGGGGAATATTTGAAGGCGCATCCCGTCGTCGCGCCGAAACGCGATGGCCGGGAAAGGGCGCTCGACCTGCCATCCGCCGTGTTCAGTCAGGACGCGGTGCTCGCGGGAGGCGATTTGAACAGCGCTCCGACCACGCCCTTCGGGCTCCCGCCCGGGTAAACCCAATTCCGGTCGACCGTTCTCCCTCGCTGCGGTGGTTTGCGCTGGTCGCGCAACTTGCCACCGGGAGCGTGGTGGGTTTGGTCCATCGCTTCGTTCGACTTCTTCTGGTTCTGACCCTAAAGGCCTAGAGACCCGGAAGCCTGGAGCGGACAAGCAGTTGCGGCTTGATCGAATTGGAGCGGGCGAAGGGATTCGAACCCTCGACCCCAACCTTGGCAAGGTTGTGCTCTACCCCTGAGCTACACCCGCATCCGTATGGGTAGGGCGACGGCGCAAGGTGCACCGCGCCGCAAAGCTATGCCAAAGAGCGCGGTGTTTTGCAACCACGGGGCCGACCCGCGTTTCCTGCTAATAAATGCCGGGTATCAATCGCGACCGCACCCTCCGCCGGTATTCGGTGTACCCCGGCAGTTCCGCTGCCAGCAGCTTTTCTTCGTCCAGCAGCCGCCAGATGAGAAACGGCACCGTGCCCGCGAACACCAAAAGTGCCCACCAGGAACCGAGCGCCAGCGGCATGCCGCCGAGATACAGCAAGGCGCCGGCATATTGCGGATGGCGCAGATGCGTGTAGGGCCCGGTGGTGATGACGCGTTGGTCGGGCGCAACCTCGACCGTCGCCGCGGCGGATGTGTTCTCTTTGAAGACGAGAAAGGTAATGTAGAAGCCGGCCACGACCAGAAGGTCGCCGGCGAGACGAAAAACAGCGGCACGCTCGACCAGCCGAAACGATGATCCAGTGCCGGCACGACCAGGAGGCCGACGAAGTCAATCGAGATAACGAGCACGATGATCTTCTGGACGGTTTCCTTCTCCGCCATCGGCCCGCCACGCAGACGGCGCCGGAGCAGCGCCGGGTCGTGCCGGGCACTATAGGCGGTACCCAACGCGGACGGCGCGAAAAACGCCGCCAGAAAAATCCACGCTTGCCAGTAACGTATCGTTCCTGCAGGGATGAAAATGCAAAGACCCATCACTACTGCGAGGAAGATCAGTCCGAGCCCGGCTTTTGCATTCAGACTCATGACTTGCACGTAAGACTTGCACGTGGTGAAGCATGCCGCCCGTCTCGCCAGACGAACTCGCCGTATATCTAAATGACCTCGGCATTCCCCACCAGACGGTGACCCATCCGCCTGTGTTCACCGTTGAGGAAGCACGCGCGCTGCGCGGCGACGCGGTCGGCGGTCACACCAAGAATTTGTTCCTGCGCGACAAGAAAGGGGCGCTTTATCTGGTGGTAGCGCCGGAAGACGCGACGATCGAGCTGAAATCGCTGCACCGGCTGCTTGGCGCCTCCGGCCGCTTCTCGTTCGGCTCGGCCGAACTGATGCGCGAACTGCTCGGTGTCGAGCCTGGCTCGGTCACGCCGTTTGCCGTCATCAACGACAAGACTGGCCGCGTGACGGTCATTCTCGACGCCGCCCTGATGGTGCACGATGTGCTCAACTTTCATCCGCTGGTGAACACCGGCACCACAACGATTTCCCGCGAGGGCCTGCTCAAATTCCTCGAAGCCACCGGGCACCATCCCCGGATCGAAGCGATTTCGGCCGCCGCTCCGTGAACCTTCCAATTGCATTCGGCCGCCTTCTTCCCATTTAATTGGATGAAGAGGGAAGTTGGCGCCCCGCCGGGGCCAAAACGGAAGGCGTTTCAAGGAGATGTTGCAGGAAGCCCAAACCACCGTCGCGGACGGGTTCGTCAAGGACACGACGACCCAAGCTTTCGTCAAGGACGTTATCGAGGAATCGAAGCGGCAGCCGGTTCTGGTCGATTTCTGGGCGCCCTGGTGCGGCCCCTGCAAACAGCTCACGCCGATCCTCGAGAAGGCGGTTCGCTCCGCCAAGGGCAAGGTGAAGCTCGCCAAGATGAACATCGACGAGCATCCGGCGATTCCCGGTCAGATGGGCATCCAATCCATCCCCGCCGTGATCGCCTTCGTCAACGGGCAACCGGCCGATGGCTTTATGGGGGCATTGCCGGAAAGCCAGGTGATGGCCTTTCTCGAACGGCTGACCAAGGGCAGCATCGGCGGCGAGGCGAAAGATTTGCTCAAGGCGGCGGATGCAGCACTCGCCGCAGGCGACGCCGCCAATGCGGCAACGCTTTATGCCGAGCTGCTCGCTGAGGACAACACCAATATCCAGGCGCTGGCCGGACTGGCGCGCTGTTATGTCGAAACCGGCGCGATCGATCAGGCCAAGCAGACGCTGGCGATGGTGCCGGAAGCCAAACGCAACGACACCGCCGTTGCCGCGGCGCGCGCCGCGCTGGAATTGGCCGAACAGGCTAAAACGCTCGGGCCCGTTGCCGAGCTGGAGCAGAAAGTCGCCGCCAATCCGCTCGACCATCAGGCACGCTTCGATCTCGCGCTGGCGCTCAATGGCAAGGGCAGCCGGATGGAGGCGCTGGAACATCTCATCAGCATCGTCAAGCGCGATCGCAAATGGAACGACGATGGCGCCCGCAAACAGCTGGTGCAGTTCTTCGATGCGTGGGGTCCGACCGACGAAGCCACGATTGAGGGCCGCAAGCGGCTTTCGTCGATCCTGTTCGCGTAAGATTGCGCCTCCATAGCGGAGGTGAAACGCGCGCGTACGGAGTACGACATGCCGATCAATGCCACCTATAAGGGGCCTGAAGATCTGCCCGGCGTGATCGCGGTGTTTCCGTTGCCGGGAGCGTTACTGCTGCCGCGCGGGCAAATGCCGCTTAATATTTTCGAGCCGCGCTACCTGGCGATGATCGACGACACGCTCCGCTCCGGATCCCGTCTCATCGGCATGATCCAGCCCGATCCGGCGCATCCAGGGCCGGATCAGTCGAAGCCGCAACTGTTTCGTATCGGCTGCGTCGGACGCATGACCCAATTTGCGGAGAGCGGCGATGGCCGCTACCTGCTTGAGCTTACGGGCATCGCCCGCTTCCGCATTGAGGAAGAGCTTGCCGTCACCACACCCTATCGGCAATGCCGCGTGACCTATCAGCCCTTCATTGCTGACTTTACGGCGCGCAAGGGCGAAGACGAGGTTGACCGCAAGGCGCTGCTGCGCGCGCTCGCGGATTTCCTCAAGGCCAACAATCTCAAGGCCGACTGGGACGGCATTGAGAACGCACCCAACGAAGCGCTGGTCAATGCGCTGGCGATGATGTCGCCTTATGGCAGCGCCGAGAAGCAAGCTTTGCTGGAAGCGCCGGACCTGAAAACCCGCGCCGAGATTCTGGTGGCCGTGACCGAGATCGAACTCGCCAAGGGCAGAACCGGCGAGACCATGCTTCAGTGACGTGACGCTGGCGCAGCGGACGAGATTACCGCTGTGATTTGTGGTAAGTGACCTGCATTGGAGCTTGCCAATGTCATCCGACCACCCCGGCGACACGATCGATCCGAAGCTTCTCGAAATCCTGGTCTGTCCGCTGACCAAGACGCCGCTCGAATACGACGCGGACAAGCAGGAGCTGATCTCCCGCGCGGCCAAGCTTGCTTATCCGATCCGTGACGGCATCCCGATCATGCTGCCGGAGGAAGCGCGGCGGATCGAATGAATCCGCGACATGCGTCAGCCTTCACTCGTCACCCGCGGGCTTGAACCGCGGGTCCATGCCGATCCGCCGAGCCTTTATCGCCGCCGCATGGATTGCCGGATCAAGTCCGGCAACGACGAACAACAGGAATCTCAGGAGCAAAGTAAGTGATCAAAATCTGGGGCCGCAACACGTCTTCCAACGTGCAAAAGGTAATGTGGGCGATTGGCGAAATCGGGGCGCCGCATGAACGCATCGATATCGGCGGCCCGTTCGGCAAAACCCGCGAGCCGGCCTATCTCGCCATGAATCCGAACGGGCTGGTCCCGACCCTGGAAGAAGAAGACGGCTTTCTGCTCTGGGAATCAAACTCGATCGTGCGTTATCTCGCCGCCAAGTATCGCGCCACGGCGCTCGAACCAGTCGATCTGCATACGCGCGCGCGGGCGAGCGCCTGGATGGACTGGCAGCTCAGCGTCCTTGCTCCGGCCATCACTCCCGGCTTCGTCGGCTTGATCCGCACACCGCCAGAAAAACGCGATCACGCAGCGATCGAAGACTCAAAAAGGAAAACCACGGCGGCAATCAGCATTCTCGACGAGCAGCTGGCCAAGACCGCTTATCTCGCCGGAGGCGGTTTCTCTTACGGCGACATACCCGCGGCGGTAATGGCCAATCGGTATCGGCAACTCGTGCCCGAGCGGCCACCGCTGCCCAATTTCGAGCGGTGGTACGCGGCAATATCCGCGCGTCAGGCGTTCAAGGAACAGGTCGCCGCCATAGCGCTGGCGTAACCACTACTCCGCCGCCACCCGCGCAGCGCCGGACCTTGCCGACACGATGTAGTCCATCGCCGCCTGGACGCCGCCCTTCTTGTGCGGCACGCCGGCAACCGCTAACGCCATTTCGGTCGCCGCCAGCGCCCCGATCAACGTCGCGTCGTTGATATCGCCCATATGGCCGATGCGGAAATACTTCTTGGCGTAAGGGCCGAAGCTCGCACCGTAGGCAATGTTGAACGTGTTGAGCGCGACGTCGCGGAATTGATCAGCGTCGTAGCCGTCCGGCAACAGCACCGCGGTAACCGTTGGCGAATAGTACTTCGCATCCCGGCAAAGCACTTCCAGTCCCCACGCGCGCACGGCCCGGCGGGTCGCTTCGCCGAGACGGTCGTGGCGAGCAAAGACATTATCGAGCCCTTCCTCGTGCAGCATCTCGATCGCGGTATCGAGGCCGTAAAGCATCTGCGTCGCCGGCGTGTAGGGAAAGAAGCCCTGCTTGTACATCGTCAGCATGTCGTCCCACTGAAAGAACGACCGCGGCAGCTTCGCCGTCTTCGATGCTCGCAAGGCTTTTTCGCTTACCGCGTTGAACGACATGCCGGGCGGCATCATCAGCCCCTTTTGCGCGCCGCCGATGGTGACGTCGACGCCCCACTCGTCGTGCCGGTAGTCGGTCGAGGCGAGCGATGAGATCGTGTCGACCAAAAACAGCGCCGGATGGCCCGCGACGTCGATGGCTTTACGGATCTGATCGATCGGCGACAGGCAGCCGGTCGCGGTCTCGTTGTGCAGCACGCAAACCGCTTTGATCTCGTGCGCCTTATCCTTGCGCAAATGCTCTTCGATGATCTTCGGATCAGCGCCGACGCGCCAGTCGGTCTTGATGAATTCAGGCTTGAGCCCGAGCCGCTCCGCCATCACTTTCCACAAAGTCGCGAACTGGCCGGTTTCTACCATCAGCACGCGATCGCCGGGCGACAGCGTGTTGACCAGGGCTGCCTCCCAGGCGCCGGTGCCGGTCGCGGTGTAGATGATCACCGGCTGCGTGGTCTTGAAGATCGTCTTGATGCCTTCCAGCACACGCTTGGCGAGCTTGGCGAATTCCGGGCCGCGCTGATCGATCAGCGGCATATCGATTGCACGCATAATGCGGTCGGGCAGCGGCGTCGGCCCGGGAATTTGCAAAAAATGGCGTCCGGGAAGACGCGATGCATTCTGCGGCATTTCTTCGAACTCCTGCGGACGCCTTTGATCCCGGCCGCGCCTGGTCCGAGAGCGCCGCGGCGTCGCTTTGTTCCCCGAATGCGCGCCGTGGGTCAAGTCTCACCATAATAAGATCGGGCAAGCGCAACGCGGCATCTCGCCACGGAAAATCGACACTCGAATGCGCGAAAGTGATCGCAACTGAAATCTTGTTTGACAGCAATTATCTTCCATATAAAACAGGGTAAGGCGACAAAAATAGAAGAAAATTCTTTCCTTGGCTTAAGTGGTGGTTGGAAGAAAAGATGGGAATTTTGCCGAGAAAAGCGCCGCTTGTTCTTTCTGACGACGACAGTGGCCTCCCGCCGGTAGCAGCTGACGGCGTGGGGCCGAATAATTCGCGGCCCTTTGCGAACGGCCACGGAATGTTGAGCCATTCCCGCTCTGTCACATTGGCCGAGCAGGCTTCGTTACTGAGCGGCTCACTGATCGAGCTTACGCCGTGGGAGCGCCTCGCCCGCTTTCGTGACGAGATCACCGGAAGAGTAGTGCTCACGACAAGTTTCGGCGTGGAGGGTCAGGTCATTCTCCACCTGATCGCCGAGCATGACATCGACGTGGACATTGCCACGCTCGATACCGGCAGGCTGTTTCCAGAGACCTACGCGCTGTGGGCGGAGACCGAGCAGCGCTACGGACGGCGCATTGAGGCGATCTACCCGCAGCACGCCAATCTCGAAGCCCTGGTGAAGAAAGACGGCGTAAACGGCTTCTATAATTCGCGCGAAGCCCGTCTTGCCTGTTGCCACGCCCGCAAAGTCGAACCGCTCAATCGCGCGCTTGCCGGCGCCGCCGGCTGGATCGTCGGGCTGCGGGCCGACCAATCAACCCACCGAGAGAGCACCGAACTCGTCAGCGTCGACGAGCGCAAGCTGCTGAAGCTCAGTCCGCTGTTCGATTGGACCCGCGATCAGGTTTATGCGTTCGCGGTTGCCAATAAAGTTCCGATCAATCCGCTGCATGCCAAAGGCTTCGTCTCGATCGGATGCGCGCCGTGCACGCGAGCGGTCGCCGCAGGCGAGCCGGAGCGTGCCGGACGCTGGTGGTGGGAAGAAGACGACAAGAAGGAATGCGGCCTCCACCTGACCGCCGACCAGCGGCTAGTGCGTGCCGCTGCATCGTAAAGCTTCAGCGTTCCGCCGCGAGTGCGCTCTCATGCCAGCGGCGCAGCGCAAGGTGGCTGACAAGCGATAGAAAATAGAAGATCACGATGCCGGCGAGCGAGAGCAGAAGCAGCGCCGCAAACATCCGCGGAATATTAAGCCGATAGCCCGATTCAACGATCCGGTAGGCAAGGCCTGAACCGGCTCCCGCCGAGCCTGCCGCTATTTCAGCGACCACGGCGCCGATCAGTGACAGTCCACCGGCGATACGCAAACCCCCTAGGATGTAGGGCAGCGCGGAAGGCAGTTTGAGATGCCGCAGCACTTGCCAGCGCGACGCGCCGTACAATGAAAACAAGTCGGCGAGATTGCGATCGACCGAATTCAGTCCGAGCGTCGTATTGGCCAGCACCGGAAAGAACGCCACGATCCAGGCGCATACCAACACCGCTGCATACTGCGGAAGATAGACCAACAGCAGCGGCGCGATGGCGACAATCGGCGTGACTTGCAGGATCACCGCATACGGATAGAGCGAATATTCGACCAGCCGCGATTGGTTGAACAGCACCGCCAGGCCGACGCCGCCGGCTGCCGCGAGCAGGAAGCCCTCGACTGTTGTTGTGAGCGTAACCAGCAGCGATCGCGACAGCAGTCCCCAATCGGAGATGAGCGTCTGCACGATAAGGTCGGGCGACGGCAGCACATAAGGCGGAATGCCGCCGACCCGCACCGCAAGCTCCCAGATGGTGAGACCGACCGCAAGTACGATGATCGGCAAGGCTATGCGCAATGTCCGTTCTCGCCGGTCGCGGTGATCGCGGCGCGCTCTTATAGGGCGCGGCTTCACGGGGCACCTCCAGCCGCCGTCGCCTCAATCAGCGCCTCCGACGTGCGTCGACAGAAGACCGCGTACTCGGCCGACATGCGAAAATTTCCGTCGCGAGGGTATGGCGCATCGATCGCAAGCTCGGTGAATATCCGGCCCGGACGCGGCGCCATCACTGCAACGCGGCTCGACAAATAGACCGACTCGAACACCGAGTGCGTGACGAAGATGATGGTGGTGTGCAGCGCCTGCCACATCTGCAGCAGATCGTCGTTGAGCGAAAACCGCGTGATCTCATCGAGTGCTGCGAACGGCTCGTCCATCAGCAAAAGCTGCGGTTCGGTGATGAGCGCCCGCGCTATTGAAACGCGCATGCGCATACCGCCGGACAATTCCCGCGGATAGGAGGCGGCAAATGCCTGCAGACCCACGCGATCGAGGACCGCCGCAACGCGTTTCGCCGCTACGTCTCCGGTCGCGCCTTTCAGCTTGAGTGGCAGCAGCACGTTATCGAACACTGTGGCCCAGGGCATCAGCGTCGGCTCCTGAAACACGAAGCCGATCCTGCTGCCGCCGCCAGCCGCCGGGCCGGCCTGCGACCATTCAATGACGCCCTCAGTAAGCTCGCTTAAGCCAGCGATAATGCGCAGCGCCGTCGACTTCCCGCAGCCGGATGGGCCAAGCAGCGAAACAAATTCACCCGGCCGGACTTCAAAATTGAGCCCGGCGAGCGCACGCGTGCCATTGGGAAAATCCTTGCCGACGCCGCGCAGCGCAACGAGCGGCGCGGGACGCGATGCGGTCGCCGGCTGCATCAGGATCGTTATTGCTTCGGCCGCAGGTCGAACCCGACCTTCTTGTTCACGAATTGCAGCGTGTAGGATTTGCGATAATTGAGACCGGCTTTGACCACGCCGGCACGCACCATCTTCTCGAAAAAATCCTTCATGCGGGCGTCGGTCATGGCACCGATGCCGAGCGTGGCAGCGTCGCCGGAATCGACAATGCCATATTGCTTCATCCTGGCAATCGAATAGGCCAAGAGTTCGTCCGTCATCTCCGGGTTCTGCGCCTTGATCAGCGCATTGGCCGGAGCGTTATTGCCGTAGACATAGTTGTACCAGCCGATGATCGACGCATTGACAAAACGCTGCACCAGATCGGGTTTCTTCTCGGCCAGCTCGCGACGCGTCTCTATCAAGGTGGAATACGCGGAAAACCCTTCGTCGGCGAGCAGGAAGATTTTCGGTTTGAACTTTCCTTCCTTTTCGACCGCGAATGGTTCGGACGTCACATAGCCTTGCATCGCGCTCGTCTTATCGACGAGAAAAGGCTGCGGATTGAAGTTGTAGGGCTTTACTTTATCGTCCTTGAAGCCGAAATCGGCTTTGAGCCATTGGAAATAGGTCGCCACGCCTTCGCTCGATACGAACAGCGTCAGGTTTTTCAGATCGGTAAACTTGTTGATGCCCTGGTCAGGGTGAGCGAGCAGGACCTGGGGGTCCTTCTGAAACATCGCGGCGACCTCGATGGTCGGCACATTCCGCTCCACGGCGTCGAAGCCTTGCAGCGTGTTTGCGCTCATGAAGAAATCGATCTTGCCGACCACAAGCAGCATGCGATTATTGGCATTCGGCCCACCGGGCAGGATGGTCACGTCGAGGCCATATTTCCGGTAAGTGCCGTCGGCGAGCGCCTGATAGAAGCCGCCATGCTCGCCCTCCGCCACCCAGTTGGTGCCTAAGGTGACCTTGTCGAGCGTTTGGGCGTGCGCCGGACCTAACAAGGCCGCCGCCCATAAGCCAAAAACCGCGAGAGCTATCCGGAATGTCGTGGCGAACCGCATAGGTTGCTCCTTTCGGCCGGCGCGGCGACAATACAGCATGATACCGAAAAAGTGGTCACCGGTTTTCGGATAAGATCATGCTGTCAAAGCCAAAATGATCGCAAAACAAGCACACACCAATGAATTTACCGAGACGCGACTGGACGGAAATGACCTGGCAAGAGATTGCCGGCGCCGGCGAAATGACCGCGCGCTGGATCGCCGTGCTACCGCTTGCCGCAGTGGAGCAGCACGGGCCGCATTTGCCGCTCGGCGTTGATAGCTTCATCGCCGAAGCCTATGTGGCGCGGGTGGGCAAAATTCTGCCCGACGAGCTTCCGGTTACGTTTCTTCCGGTGCAGCGCATCGGCGTTTCCGTCGAACATCTCGCCTTTCCCGGCACGCTCACCCTGTCGGCCGAGACCGCGATCGCGGTTTGGACGGAACTCGGCGAGAGCCTTGCGCGTTGCGGGTTGCGCAAGCTCGTTCTCGTCACCAGCCACGGCGGTAATGTCGCCGCCATGGAACTGGTGGCGCGCGATCTCCGCGCGAGGCTGGGTATGCTCGTGATCACCGTCGGCTGGCATCGCTTCGGCTATCCGGATGGCACATTCTCGGCCGAAGAGAAAAGGCACGGCATTCACGGCGGCGATATCGAAACGTCGCTGATGCTCGCCGCGGTACCGGAAACAGTGCACGTGGATAAGGCTCCCAACGCGACGCCTGCTACCCTGGCGATGGCAGGCGAATTTAAGTGGCTCGGCGCGTATCGCCCTGCCGGCTTCGGCTGGATGACCCAGGACATTAACGCGACCGGCGCGATCGGTGACGCGACCTTGGCAAGCGCGGCCAAAGGCGAAGCGGCGCTGGCGCACGGTGCCGAAGCATTCGTCGAATTGCTAAGTGAGGTGGATCGTTTCGATTTGAAGCGACTGCAGGCGGGCCCATTGCCGGGATAATGGTCCCGCAAAGGCAGATACTCCTGGACTAGTGTCGCAAATCCTTGTGCTCTTTAGGCTCATTATACGAAGATATCGACCACACCAACGGACAATAGAGACGCGATCCCTCTCAAGTAGCTTGAGTTGTCTTCAGCAATACGCTGCATTTATTGGAGGGGAGGATGAGCTTCGTTAAAACCAAAGATGGTGTTGATATTTTTTATAAAGACTGGGGCAAAGGGCAGCCCATCGTGTTCAGCCATGGTTGGCCGCTGTCTAGCGATGACTGGGACACCCAGATGCTGTTCTTCCTCAATCACGGCTACCGCGTGATAGCCCATGATCGCCGCGGTCACGGCCGCTCGACGCAAGTAGGCGACGGCCACGACGCGGATCACTACGCGGACGACCTTGCCGCCGTGGTCGCGCACCTTGATTTGAAGAATGCGATTCATGTTGGCCATTCCACCGGCGGAGGCGAAGTGGCACGTTACATCGGGCGCCACGGACAAAGCCGCGTGTCCAAAGCAGCCCTCATCAGCGCGGTGACGCCGTTCATGCTGAAAACGACGGCCAATCCCGGCGGACTCACCAAGGAATTTTTTGATGGGCTGCAGACGCAGCTCGCCGCCGGCCGCTCACAATTCTTTCGCGACTTCGCCGCCGGTCCGTTCTACAACTTCAACAAGACCGGCAAGGCTTCCGAGGCGATCATCGAGAACTGGTGGCGCCAGGGCATGATGGGCGGCGCCAAGGCGCATTACGACGGCATTGTCGCCTTCTCCCAGACCGACTTCACCGACGATCTCAAGAAGATCACTGTCCCGGTGCTGGTGATGCACAGCGAAGACGATCAAGTCGTGCCCTATGCCGATTCTGGCCCGCTGGCGGTCAAGCTTCTCAAGAAGGGAACGCTGAAAACCTACAAGGGTTATCCGCATGGCATGCCGACAACGGAAGCGGCCACGATCAACGCTGACCTGCTCGAATTCATCAAGTCCTAGCTAAGTACTCGGCATTTGCGCCGTGAACGATTTCGCTCACGTCTTATCAGGGAGACTGAAATGAAAGCCCAAGATCCCAAGTCGCTGCAGACCGCTGCACTCGCAACGCCCACGGACCTGAAATCAAACGCCGTCCGTGACCTCGCCGGCGCGCTCAATATGCTGCTTGCGGACATGTTTAGCTTGTACCTGAAAACCAAGAATTTTCATTGGCACGTTTCGGGCCCGCACTTCCGCGACTACCACCTGATGCTGGACGAGCACGGCGACCAGATTTTCGCGACCACCGACGCCATCGCAGAGCGCGTGCGCAAGATCGGCGGCACTACGCTGCGCTCGATCGGGCACATCGGACGTCTGCAGCGCATCCAGGATAATAACGCGGATTTCGTGACGCCAATGGACATGCTGGCCGAGATACGCGACGACAACAAGCAGCTGGTGGCAAACCTGCGCGAGACGTACGACCTTTGTGATGAGCACCGCGATGTCGCGACGGCGAGTTTGATCGAGGTGTGGATCGATGAGGCGGAGCGGCGAACCTGGTTCCTGTTCGAAGCGACACGGCAGCGCGGCGAGTAGCGCCGCCCTCGAGAGCGACCCAACAGCTGCTGGGCGCGCGCCTGAGCGCGTCCAGGAATAATGATCACGCGGCGATCTTCACGTATTCGAAATCGCCGGGCTTGTTGTCGATGCCCAGCCGCGGCGGCGAAATCCAGTTGGCGAATTGGCCCGGCTCGGAAACCGGCTTCATCAGGCTGACGATGTAATCACCGTCACTGCGAGACGGTAGCCAGTTGTCGAGATTCCGGTTCCAGGTCGCGGCGTCGACAATCAGGCCGGCCGGGGAGATTTTCACGTCGCTGAATTCGCCGATCTGGCGGTGGAAACCGACATGCGGCAGTTCAAGTTTGAAGTTGACGCCGGTCTTGGCAATGATCTTGTTCCAGCGGTCGAGGCCGCGCTGGCAATCGGCCGTGTAGTCGTCGCGCAGCCGCATATTGACCGCGGTCAACGCGGGCTCGTCGACCCGCTTGATCTCGCCGCCGATCAGCTTGAGCACCGGATAAGTGGCGTGATCGAGCCGATGATCGTCGTCGATCTTGTTCTCCTGGAAGCGACCCTTGAGGCTGGCGTTGAAGGCATTGGCGGCGTTGGTCGAAACCTCCGAGCCGAACAGATCGAGCGACAGCGAGTAGTGCAGATTGAGCTTCTTCTGAATAGTCGGCAGATCGATGACGCCGAGCGCCCGCACTTTATCGATTTCGTTCGGATCGTCGATGACGGCCGCCAGCATCGCCTCGCAAGTCCGCTGAACGGTGCGTCCGACACCGGTCTCGCCGACGAACATGTGATGCGCTTCTTCCGTCAGCATGAACCGGCAGGTTCGCGAAAGCGGATCGAAGCCCGACTGTGCGAGGCTTTCGAGCTGCA
Source organism: uncultured Alphaproteobacteria bacterium (assembly GCA_963791955.1). Classification (GTDB taxonomy): domain Bacteria; phylum Pseudomonadota; class Alphaproteobacteria; order Rhizobiales; family Xanthobacteraceae; genus BOG-931. The sequence continues at coordinate 1,202,941 of CAWBUO010000002.1, read as the reverse complement.
TTTTGCCGTCTCGATCGGTGAAGAACGTGAACATGAAGAACGATAGCCAGTCGGGCGTCGCCTCATTGAAGGCGCCGAGCATGCGCGGCTTGTCGGCGCTGCCGGAGCGGCGCTGGAGAAGCTCGGCTGCTTCCTCGCGGCCGTCGCGGCCAAAATATTTTTGGAGGATGTAGACCATCGCCCAGAGATGGCGGCCTTCCTCGACGTTGACCTGGAAGACGTTGCGCAGATCGTAAAGCGACGGCGCGGTCTTGCCCAGATAGCGCTGCTGCTCGACCGAAGCCGGTTCGGTGTCGCCCTGAATGACGATGAGACGGCGCAGCATAGCGCGATATTCACCCGGCACGTCTTGCCACGCCGGTTCGCCGTAATGATGGCCGAACGGAATTTTCCGATCCTCTTCCTTCGGCGCGAGCAAAATTCCCCAGCGGTATTCAGGCATTTTCACATAGTCGAACTTCGCCCAGCCCTTCGGATCGACCGAGACCGCAGTGCGCAGATAGACCAGCGCCTGCTGAAAGCCTTCCGGCCCCATGTCCATCCACCAGTCGATGTAGCCCGGGTGCCAGCTCTCGAGCGCGCGCAACACTTGCCGATCTTCGACCAGGTTGACGTTGTTCGGGATCTTGGTCGAGTAGTCGACGTTCTCGATGATCATGGCTGGCTCCTCTCGGGCCTAGACTCTGCGGGTATCGAACACCGGCTGTTGGCCGGTGCCGTAGCGCCTGAGCGCCCCTTCCTCACCAACCGCGTTGGGCCTCTGGAAAATCCAGTTCTGCCACGCGGTCAGCCGGGCGAAGATTTTTGATTCCATGGTCTCGGGTCCGCCAAAGCGCAGATTGGCTTCAAGGCCGGTGAGAGCATCGGGCGAGAAGCTCGCGCGCTCTTCGAGGAAGACGCGCACCTCATCGTCCCAGTCGATATCGTCGAGCGCGAAAGTGATGAGGCCGAGCCGCTGCGCGGTTTCGGCATCGAGCATCTTCTCGCTCGCGGATCGTGCGGCTTCGACATCGGCCGGATTGGCAAGAAACCGGCTGGCGAGGCGCGTCAGCCCATTCGACATCGGATAGGCGCCAAAATTGGCCGGGGTCAGTGCGATCACCGCCGGCGGCTTGTTGTCGCCTTCACGCTTGCCGAGGAACATGTACGAGCGGTCGCTCGCAAACGCGAGTTCAACGAGTGTGCCGGCAAAGCACGAGCCGGGCTCGATTAATGTCACCAGCGAGCGCGACGTCAGATCGACGCGCTTGAGCACGCGTTTCCAGAAGTGACGGATTTCGCGCACCAGCCAGTGATTTTTGTTGGCGTCGAGGAAATGTTCGTAGGCCACCACATCGGCCGGATCGCCCGATGATTTGAACACGATTGCCGCAACATCGAACTCGTTGAGACGTATGTTCAGGATTGCATCGTCGAGTTCGCGCGCGAGCCTGAGTGGCCAGAATTCCGCACCAAGCGCCACCATGGCGTCGGCAGATGCGGGCGGCGGAGCATCAGGCCCGCGCAACATAACCGTGGCAATTCTTCCACGACGATCGAACTCAACAGAAACGTCGCCGTAGTCGACACCGTCCGGCATGAAGGTGCGGTTAAGCGGAGTTAGCTTGATGCCCTGCGCTCCGTTACCGCGGCGAGACCGGTCAGCGAACTCGTGCGCGCGCGCAGCAACGGCGTCTTCGAATTTCGAACCCGGCACGACTTCATCGACCAGCCGCCAATCGACCGCGCGTTTTCCTTTTACGCCCTCCTCGGTAGTGCAGAAAAAGTCAGCATGGTCGCGCCGCACTTTTCGCTTGTCGGAGACGCGTGTCAGCCCGCCGGTGCCCGGCAGAACCGCAAGCAGCGGCAGTTCCGGCAAGGAGACGGCGGAAGAACCGTCATCCACCAGCATGATATGGTCGGCCGCCAGTGCGAGCTCGTAGCCGCCACCGGCAGCAGTGCCGTTGATCACGCAAATGGTCTGCAGGCCCGAGTTCTCGCTCAAATCCTCGATGCCGTTGCGCGTCTCGTTGGTGAATTTACAGAAATTGACTTTGTGCGCATGGCTCGCACCAGCGAGCATGCGGATATTGGCGCCGGCGCAGAACACCCGCGGCTTGCCCGACCGCAACACCAAGACACGCACTTGCGGGTGCTCAAAGCGCAGCCGCTCAATTGCGTCGGCAAGTTCGATATCGACGCCAAGATCGTAAGAGTTCAGCTTCAGCTCGTAGCCTTCGAACAGCCCGGCCTTCTCGTCCACGTCAAGCAGCAGCGTGGCGACATCGCCGTCGATGTTGAGCTTCCAGTGCCGGTACCGCGAAGGCTCAGTCTGGAAATCGATCCGCGTCCCGCCGTTCGCCAGCGGGCGCTCGGCTGCATGCGGCGCATCGCCCATCAAAGAGCACCTTCGGCTGTATTATAATGCATGAACGTTTCCGTAGCTTATATGCACTATAATGCATTAGGCCGCAACCCCGGAATCGGTCGGCCGATCGCTTTCGTGGTGGTCGCGCAGCAACCGATTGATGAAGCCGGCGGTCGCTTCGAGCGTCGCCTCGGGCGCGTCCCGATGTGGCGAGTGGCGAGCTCCCGGCAGCACGACCACCTCGACGGGGCAGTAGCACTCCTCGCGCACCGCCTCGACCTGCCGGAGCGTACCATATTCGTCGTCGGCGCCCTGCACGACCAGAACCGGAACCCGGATGTAGCCGAGCGCTTCGGTGATGTTCCACTTCTCAAATTCCGGATCGAGCCACGGCCCAACCCAGGAGCGGAACGCGCCATCGACGTCGGCATGCCAGCGGGTGAGTTTTTCGCGCAAAATGCTGGCCGCGAATTCGTCGCGAGTGCGGCGGATCGCGGCAAGACCCGTCGGCTCGGTGAAGAAATGCGGCGCCACAAGCACGAGGCCGCGCACGCGATGATCCTGGACGCTGCCCGCGTAAATCGTCACGATCGAGGCACCGTCGCTGTGACCGAACAAGATGCCGCGCTGGAATCCGATCGCCTCAAGCACACGCGGCAGGACATCGAGCGCTTCCTCGTTCATGAAGTTGATCGAGCGCGGCTGCCTTACCGGATCGGATCTGCCATAGCCTGCGCGTGAGTAGAGGAAGACGCCGGCGCCAGTCGCGGCTGCCAACTGTTCCGGAAACGCGCGCCATAGTCCGACGGAGCCGAGCCCCTCATGCAGCATGACGATAGTCGGCGCTGCGTCCGGCCGGGGCCCGATCATGCGATATTCGAGCCGCATCGGCGGCAGCTCGAGAAAGCCCGCATCTGGAAGACTGTCGGCGAGCGTCACGGGTGCTGCTCGCGTGTGAATGGCGTAACGATGCGCAGAAGTTTGGCGAAGCTCTGCTTGACCGCATCGCCCGAAGTGTCGAGCTCAGCTTCGGCGCGCGCATAATCGGTACGCCGCGCTTCGAGGATCGCCACCAGGTCGGCCATGGCGGCACGGTTCTGCGCCATGGGGCGAAAATCGCCCTGCGCCATCACGCGGCTCATGTGCTCGTCGGGCCGCGCTTTGATCCACACCGTGTGGGTCCGGCGCAGAAGGAGCGCGTAGGTCTCCGGGTTCGAAACAATGCCGCCGGCTGTAGTGATGATGGCTGACTCGTGGCCTGCGATAACGCGATCAAGCGCATCGCGCTCGTGACGGCGGAACGTCGCCATGCCGGCCATCTCGATCAGGTCGGGAACGCTGGCCCCATAATCCTCCGCGACGCGACGATCGAGTTCAAGGAACGGCCAGTCGAGATGCTGCGCGAGCATTCGGCCGAGCGTCGATTTGCCGGCCCCGCGCAAACCGACAAGCGCAATGCGCTGACCGCGATCGGCGCCGCCAGCGCGCGCGACGCGCGCGGCAAGCTCTTTGACCAACACCGGCAATTCCATTTCCGGCACCTGCGCCACGAGATCGAGGATCGAGCCGAGTTCTGCGGAACGGGCACCCGTCTCCGGCAGCAGCGCCGAAGCCGGAAGATCGAGGGCTTGCGCGATCGCCCGCAACACGCTGACCGAGGGATTACCGGCGCCGCTCTCGATTTGCGCCAAATACCGCTCCGAAGTGCCGGACGCCTGAGCTAGCTGGCGGCGGGTCATGCCGCGCTTGGCGCGGTTCTTTCGCACCTCACGCCCGATGGCGGCAAGGAAAGCAGTCGTTTGCGCAAGATCGCCGCCGGTTGGAACGCGGCCTACCACTTGAGCGAGCATAGCCGTTGGCGTTGGATTGGCCACCGATTATCGCTCTGATGCATCATAACGCATGAATTATAATGCATGAAAAATCGCGGTTTTGCAACGGGCAACGAGTAGCGGAGCGCCCAGTAGTGAAATCGGATTGCTTCGCTTCGCTCGCGCTGAAGCTCATTCGAACATTTTCCGCTCGAACATCTTCCGCCAACCGCTGCTCTGCGGATCCCGCTGCGGTTCGATATCTTCGACTACGTCGGCCTCGGGGCCTGGATCGTCCGGCGCGTGAACGAGCGGGATTACCGCTTCCGGCTTCGGCTGTGCCGCGCCGACGCGACGCTGAGCCGGGGCGGCAGCCGCGGGCGTCAGCGTGGGAGGTAAAGTTTCCACTTTCTCCTCGAGCATCGGTGCGCTGCCGGTGGCGAGTTCGCTTGCGGGAGCGACCGGTGCAGCTACGGAGACGGGAGCTTCGGGTTCGATCACCGGCGCAGTACTCGTAATACCGGTCACGGGCACGCGCCATTCGAAAGCGTCGAGGCGGCCGCTCGGCGACGCCGGCAACCAGCGATCGGATACGTGACCATCGGCCGTCCAAGCCGGATCGGGCGAAGCGTGCAGCGCGCGAGCGATCCATTCGCGGGCACGTCCTTCGTCGTTGCTTTCGGCCCGCTCCAATTCGGCCATCAGCAGTGCGACTCGCTTGGTCGGCACGGCGAGATAGGAGGCAAGCGCAGCGCGCGCTTTGCCGAACTCCTGCGCATCGATCGCGGCGCGCGCGAGCGCCAGCGCGCCCTCGATGTGACCGGGCATTTTCTTCACCAGCCCTTCGATGCGCTTGAGCCGGTCGCGCGCCGTATCGCCGAACCGCAGGTTGGAGAACACCTGGGCGAGATCGGGATGCGGACTAGCCCGCCAGGCTTTCTCCAGCACCCGCGTTGCCTTGCGCAGCTCGCCACCCTCGGCAAGCATGCGGCCGGCGATCGTCGCTGCCGGCACAAAAGTCGGCGCGAGCTTTGCCGCTTCGAGCGCAAAGGCCTTGGCATTATCGCGATCGGTTTCCTCGGCAGCCAGCGCGCGTGCTGTCAGCATGACCGCCCGCTGGCGGCGATAGCTGTCCTTGTCGAGCGCGCGCTTGTTGCCTTCGAGCAGTGCCAGCGCGCCGGCCCAATCACCGGTCGCGCAACGGAATTCGAGCACCGCCTTGCCGGCCCAACCAAGCGACGGATTAACCCGAGCCGCTTCTTCTGCAAATGCGTGCGCACTGACGTGATCGTGGCGACGCCGGGCCTCGACGAAAAGTCCATGCAGGCCGAGCGCCTTGGTATCGGCGCGGCTTGCCATGGCGCGAAAGGCCGCATCCGCCGCTTCACGATCACCGGCAAGCTGCGCGGATTGTGCGCGGAGGAACAGCGCCAACGGTTCAGCTGGCGCGATGCGTTTGGCTTCGGCGGCGTGCTGGCGCGCGGCAACGAGATCGCCTGAGCCGACAGCGATCAGGCCGCGCGAAATCGCCTCATAGGCGCGCTCACCACGGCGACGATGAAGATGCCGGCGAAAGATAAACGGCGAGCTGAAAATCGCGCGAACAAGGGTCCAAATAACTGCAAGCACCGCCATGGCGGCCAGGATCGCCGCGGCCAAGACCATGAGCGATGTTTCGATCCGCATGCCCTGCCAGGTGACGACCACGTCGCCGGGACGATCGGCGAGCCAAGCCGCGCCAAGGGCGAGCGCGCCGACCACAAGCAGAAAAAAGACGACGCGGATCATTGTGATGCCGGCCTGCCGAGGGCAGCGAGCGCATCGGCGGCAATGCGCCGGCTCGCTGCGAGCGCCGCTTCCCGCGCCTCGACTTTCTTGGCCCAGCCCTGCGCCGCCGATCGTGTCCACTCAGGCAACGAAGCAACACCGGCGAGTGCCGCAGCAAAATCGCCGCGCGCGACGTCATTGTTGATGCGGGCGACGATCGCGGACGCGTCATTGACTGCCGGGGCATCGACCGGCGTGATGCGGACCAGATTTTGCGCGCGCGCCTCCAGCTTTCCCAAAAGGGAGCTGTCGCGCGACGGCGTCGCGGATGCTTGCAACATCGACGGGATCAGCGTCGCGAATTCGCGGCTGAGTGCTGCGGCGCTCGGCAATCCTTCAGCTGCGAACGGAACCAGCGGCGCCAGCGCCGTCTCTTCCACGCCGAGCGATTTCACCGCCGCCAACTCCGCTTGATAGGGCACCCCGCGCTCGACCGTCGCGCGCAGCGCCTCGGCGGCGACGGTCACCCGCGTGGCGCGGTCGTCGGCTCTGGACGTCCGTTGCGTCAGCTCCGAGCCAAGTGATTTGATCGCGCTTTCAAGCGTCGCAATGCGCTGGGCAAGTGCATCCAGATCATCGTGCTGTGCGGCCGCTCGCGCAGCACTCCTTGCTCCCTCCGCGGCAGACGCGGCAGTTTTGGCCTGCGCCAACGCGGCCTGCGAAGTCGCTGCGACATCATCGACGCGGCGCGCGAGTGCGGAGAGATGATCGCCGAGCGCCCGGGTTTGGGCTTCCGCCGCTGCGACACGATTGACCAGCACCTCGTCGACATGCGGCGTCTTCAACGTTTCCTGGATTTTCTCAAGGCGGGAGGAAATCTCGTCCGTTCTGCGTGTCGCATTTGCCGCAGGCGTCCCGGCGGCCGCCGCTTCTCGCGGAGCCTCGCGCACCGGAACCAACCCGCCAAACCAAATTCCGGCAATGATCGCTGCCACAAGAACCGCGCCGATGGCGGCGCCGATGACATAAGGAATAGTACCGCCGACAGAACTCCGGCTGGCGCGCGAGGCGCCGGCTGTCGCCGACTCCGCTGCGGCGGGATCCTGCGCGGGAGTCGCTGGCGCCGTTTCAACCTCCTTCGCCGTCAGATCAATGGTCGGCGGCCGTCGACGCGGGGTGCTGTCGGGCTCGCTCGTCATTACTCTCTCCAAGCTGGGACCTACCGATTCGACCCGTTGGCCGCTCACTCGCCACGGCATAGTACGCAGATGCGATGGCGGCAACACGTCAGCCGCATACTGGCAAGACGCAAAATTGCAGGTTCAGACCGCAGGGATGAGTTCGAGCAACGCCGCCTCGGACGGCGCCCTGGCGATGCGAATATCCACGGCGCCGGCTTCAGTGAGTGGCTGCGCTACCCCACCCGACAAACAAAAGTGAACCGGCTTTTTGATGGCGGCTTCGGACAAACCGGCGGCGAGTGTGGCTTTCACGTATGCCTCCGCGCTGCGGCGAGAGAAATGCAGCACGCCGTCGATGCCGCCTTTCAAGACTTCAGCCGCTGCGGCCGGCAGGGCATTTGCCCGGACTGCGCGATAGACCACCACGGTACGGACAAGAAAGTTTTGGGCGGCAAGGTCGGTAGCAATATCTTCGGAACGATCTGCGCCGGCAAGATAAAGGAGCGGCTCACCGTGTTTCAGCCGCTCGGCGACGAGTCTCGTTAGATCGTTGGCGGCACCCGCGGCCGAGCTGACGTCGGCAAAGCCTGCGGAGCGCATCGCGTCTGCGCTGCGCTCGCCGACCGCTAGCACCGGCAATGGCCGGAGTTCTGCGACGCGTTTGTGTGCGGCGATCGCGCGCGCGGCGTTAGCGCTGGTTACGAGGATTGCCGCCCACGGCCCCGAGCCCAATTCCGCATCCGCCAATGTCTCGACGTGCAAAAGCGGCGCGATGGTGACGGTATGCCCGCAAGCGCGTAGCCCCGTCGCGGTTCGTTCCGCATCAGGTTCGGGCCGCGTTACAAGCACCCGCATCGTCAGCTCCGAACAAAGAAGTCGGCGCTGGCGCGTTCGCGCAATTCGCGGCCGGCATCGGCGCCAAGCTTCGCCGCGTCTTCGCGGCGGCCCTTGCGCACTGCTTCAAACGCCTCGCTACCGTCCGGTTTGACGATCACACCGCGGAAGTAAAGTAATCCTTCGTGCAGTCTCGCGTGACCGCCAATCGGGGTGCGGCACGAGCCGTCGAGCACGGCGAGAAAAGCGCGCTCGGCGGCGAGAGCCGTTGCTGTTTCGGCATCGTCGATCATCGCGACGAGCGCACGAGTGCGGGCGTCATCGGCTCGCGTCTCAATGGCAATCGCGCCCTGCCCGACCGCCGGCAGAAACTCCTCAGGATCGAGAATCGCAGTGGCGGCCGAAAGCAACCCGAGCCGCTTGAGGCCCGCGACCGCAAGCAGCGTGGCGTCGACTTCGCCGGCATCGAGCTTGCGCAGCCGGGTTTCAACATTACCGCGCAGCATTGCGATGCCGACATCCGGCCGGAGCCGCCTGACAAAGGCCTGCCGCCGTGGCGAAGCAGTCCCGACGACTGCACCCACCGACAGTTCGCCGAACGTCTTGGCTTTGCGGCTGATAAAAGCGTCGCGCGGGTCCTCGCGCGGCAGAAAACCCGCAAGCATGAGCCCCTCCGGCAGTTCGGTCGGCAGATCCTTGGCTGAATGCACCGCGAGGTCGATTTTGCCGGCGAGCAGCATCTCCTCGATTTCCTTGGCGAAAAGTCCCTTGCCGCCAGCGTCGGCCAATGGCCGATCCTGGACAAGGTCGCCGGTGGTACGGATGATTTCGATCGCGATCTGGTCCGCTTCCAGTCCCGCCGCCGTGGCGAGCCGGCTTTGCACCTCGCGCGCCTGCACCAGCGCCAGCGGCGAGCCGCGCGAGCCGATGCGCAGGGCTGATTGCTGGCTGGCGGATTGTGTCATCGGACCTTCAGGTGCTACGCCGCGCGCAGTGGCGCAAGGTCATGTCATAGTACACCGATGATCGTTCTCGGCATTGAAACTACTTGCGACGAAACCGCCGCCGCCCTGGTCGAGCGGACCGGTGACGCGCGCGGTCGCATCCTGTCCAATGTTGTGCTGTCTCAGATCAGCGAACACGCAGCCTTCGGCGGCGTCGTGCCGGAAATCGCCGCCCGCGCTCATGTCGAGGCACTAGATTCGATCATCGCCGCGGCGATGCGCGAAGCACAGGTCTCTTTCGCCTCGCTGGACGGCGTCGCCGCCGCGGCGGGACCAGGCTTGATCGGCGGCGTTATTGTCGGCCTGACGACCGCAAAGGCGATTGCGCTCGTCAACGACACGCCGTTGATCGCGGTCAACCACCTCGAAGCGCATGCGCTCACGGCACGGCTTACCGACGCGACGCCGTTCCCTTACTGCTTGTTCCTCGCATCCGGCGGCCATACCCAAATCCTCGGGGTGCTTGGCGTCGGCGACTACGTGCGGCTTGGCGGCACGGTCGATGATGCGATCGGCGAAGCCTTCGACAAGACCGCCAAGCTGCTCGGCCTCGGTTTCCCGGGCGGGCCGCTGGTCGAGAAGGAGGCGGCGAATGGCGACCCCAAACGCTTTGCGCTGCCACGACCCATGGCCGGACGCGATGACGCCAATTTCTCGCTGTCAGGCCTCAAGACCGCGCTGCGCCTCGAAGCGCAAAAAATCGCGCCCTTGAGCGACCAGGATGTCGCCGACCTCTGCGCATCGTTTCAACAGGCGGTGAGCGACGTGATCATGGACCGGTTGCGCATCGGGTTGCGGATCTTCCGCGAGCGCGTCGGCACGCCAACGGCGCTCGTCTGCGCCGGCGGTGTGGCGGCCAACCAGGCGGTTCGCAAAGTGTTGCACCGCGTCGCCTTCGAGGTCGGTGTGGCACTGGTTGCGCCGCCGCCGGCACTGTGCACCGACAACGGCGCCATGATCGCCTGGGCCGGCGCCGAGCGACTGGCGCTGGGGCTGACCGATCCGCTCGATACCGCTCCGCGTGCCCGCTGGCCGCTGGAGGAAGTGACAAAGGCGTCGGCCAAAGCTGCCGCGCGGTAGCGTCGTCAATTACTGCTCAAAGCGGTCGACGAACCAGCGCAGCACGCGCATCCAGACCTCGTCCTTGCCGACGGCGTCCTCGATGCCATGTTCGAGGCTCGGATTGTCGTTGACCTCCATGACAATGATGCCGTGATCGGTCTGCTTGAGGTCGACGCCGTAGAAACCGTCACCGATCGGCCGCGCCGCGCGAACCGCGAGATCGATCACCTCGCGCGGCGCCTGATCGAGACCAAAGGCGCGGAATCCGCCTTCGCGCGACGAACCGTCGGGCCGGTATTTCACCACCTGCCAGTGTCCGCGCGCCATGCGGTATTGGCAGACAAACAGCGGTTCGCCGGCGAGAATGCCTACCCGCCAGTCAAATTCGGTGGGCAGGAATTTTTGCGCCAGCACCAGGTCGGTTTCTTCGAATAGTTCATCGGCGACGCGCGCGAACTCGGCCGCGGACTCGATCTTGTGCACGCCGCGCGAGAACGAGCCGTCCGGAATTTTCACCACCATCGGCAGGCTGAGTTCATCAATCGCTTTTTCGAGGTCGGTGTCCTCGGCGAGGATCACGGTCGGCGGCGTCGGCACCTGGTTCTGCTGCAGCAACTCCATCAGGAACACTTTGTTGGTGCAGCGGATCATCGAGATCGGATCGTCGATCACCGGCATGCCTTCCTGCCAGGCGCGGCGGGCGAAGCGGTAGGTGTGATTGTCGATCGATGTGGTTTCGCGGATGAACAGGCCGTCGAATTCGGCAAGCTCGGCGAGCTGGCGCTTGGTGATTGGTTCGACATCGACCGACATCTTGTCGGCAATACGAGCAAAATGTTTGATCGAGGCGGCCGACGACGGCGCGGTCTTTTCGTTCGGATCGTAAAGCACCGCGAGATCGTATTTGGCTATCGATCGCGCTTTAGGATCGCGCCATTCGCGCTTGGTGTGATTGTGCAGCGACTGGCGGAAAAACTCGCCTTCGCCATTGGCAAGCCGGGTGATATTGCGCGGCCGAATGCGGTCAATTGACAGCCAATCGCCCGGTTCGACGGTAACTTCCAGCGCCGGGCAGCGGAACATGTCGAACAACAGCCGGCCAAACGACTCAAAACGCTGATCGCGGGCGATGCCGAAGCAAACCAGCATCCGCATCTCGTTATCGGGCTGGAAATCGGCCCGCCGGGCGCAGCGATTAAGTTCATCTTCCAGATCAGGCAGTGCGTACTCGTAGAGCTTCTGCTCGCGCAGTTCCAACATGGTCTCGACGGTCGGCACGACGCGATGGCCGCGCGCCTCGGCGAGCAGCGAGGCGTAGTAGCCTTTGGACTGATAAGCGTAGGAACGGGCGAGGTTGACAAGCTTCGGCCGTGCCATCTCAAACAGACGAGGCCGCGCCAGGTATTCGGTCGTGGTGATGACCTTGTGCGGGGTCTCCGCGTTCGGCAGGTCGCGCGGCTGGTCGACAAGAATGACCCAGCCGGTCATGGATGGGTCCCTTCCGGAAAGAAAGCGCCGCGCGGATTTGAGCCGATCATGCGTACGGGGTCAGGCAAGGCACAAGGTGTCATAGCTAAAAGCGAGCCGAGTGGCGACCGTTCCGTCCGCGCTGTCCACCATCAAAACCGATTCGCGCGCCCGAGCCAGATTTTTTCGCCGGACCAGCTCGACCCCGCCGTGTTGTGACGGCGAGAGGCTTCTCAAAACGCAGCGCCGTCGCATGATCGTCATAATAGTCGGGATGCCGGCCGAACAGGCGGTAGCCCGATTTCTCGTAGCGCGCGATCGCCCGGGTGTTGTGCTGGTGGACTTCGAGCCGCATCGATCGGCACCGATGCCGCCGCGCATCATCCTCGGCAGCCGCCAAGAGCAGCGGCCCGACACCGCGTCTGCCGATGTGGGGGGCGACCGCGATGGAGTACAGCCGAGCCATGCGGGAGCGCGACCGATAGAGCACCAGCGCATAACCCGCGAGTTTTCCGCCTTCCTCAGCGACGATGACGGCCGCGTTTCGCGAGGCGAGGAAATGACGAAAGCTTCGCTTTGAAACCAGATCGACCGTGAATACGGCGTTCTCCAGCGCGATCAGGTCGTCGAGATCGCTGAGGCGGCCGCGGCGAAGTTTTGCCGCCGGCGAGCGTCGCCGCGGTGATCGGCTCACGACGGACGCCCCGCTTCGATGCCTGCCAATATTGTCTCGAGCCGCTCCAGCCGGTCGGCCTCTCCCGGCGGCTTGTCCCAACGCAGCCGGTTGATCCGCGGGAAGCGCATCGCCAAACCGGATTTGTGCCGAGTCGAACGTTGCAGCCCCTCGAAGGCAACCTCAAGCACCAGCCCCTCGCCCGCCTCGTGCACGACCTCGCGGACCGGACCAAACCGGTCGACAGTATTGCGGCGGACGAACCGGTCGATCTGCAATAGCTCCTCATCTGTAAAGCCGAAATAAGCTTTGCCGACCGGCACCAGCTCGTCGCCCTGGTCGCCGCGCGTCCAGACGCCGAACGTGTAGTCGGAATAATATGAGGAGCGCTTGCCGTGGCCGCGCTGTGCATACATCAGCACCGCATCGACGATGAATGGATCGCGCTTCCATTTCCACCAAGGCCCCTTCGGCCGGCCAGGCACATAGAGTGCATCGCGCTGCTTGAGCATGATGCCTTCGACCGCATCGGCATCGGCCCCCGCGCCGGCCGCTGCCGGATCGTTGCGCGAGGTGGTGAGATCGTCCCAGCTTGCGAAGCTGACGAGAGGGGAAAGGTCAACGCGGGGTTCATTGAGGCGCGCGATAAACGCTTCGAGCCGCGCGCGGCGCGTGACAAACGGAAGCCCGCGCAAATCTTCATCGCCTTCGGCAAGTAGATCGTAGGCGCGAAGATGTGCCGGAAACTCGGTCATCAGTTTCGTCGTGACACTCTTGCGATTGAGCCGCTGCTGCAAGACGTTGAACGTTTGCACGCGCCGATCGCGCATGATCAGAAGCTCGCCGTCGATGGCGCCGGGTAAATGCAGAGCGTCGGTCAGATCGGGAAAGCTCTTGGAAATATTCTCGCCGGTCCGCGAATAGAGCCGCGCGATCTTGCCGCCGTTGCTCGCCGCGGCGACGGCCTGGACGCGAATGCCGTCCCATTTCCATTCGGCCATGAACTCGGCCGGCACGAGCGTCGCAAGATCTGGCTCATCGAGCGCATGCGCCAGCATGGCCGGCCGGAACGGCGCCGGATCGGTGCTGGCCGGCTTGTCAGCGCGGCCTTCAAGCCATGCAAACAACTCGACGTAAGGCGGCGACAGGCCGGGCCAAAGCAGCTCGATGTCCTGGGCGTCGGTTGCACCGAGCGCCGCTACGGCGGCCTTGGCGAGGCGCGCCGATACGCCAATGCGCAGGCCGCCGGTCACGAGTTTGATAAGCGCCCAGCGCCCGGTCTCGTCGAGTGCATCGAGCCAGCCTGCCAGCCGTGCCGGCAACTGTATCTTGCCGAGCGTGGAGAGGGTCTCGACGACAGAGGTTAGCGATAGTTCTTCTGCACCGCCGCTCGCGGGGGCAAAAGCGCGCGGTGCCGGCCACATCAGCGCGACCGTTTCGGAGAGGTCGCCGACATAATCGTAGGACAACTCGAACAATACCGGATCAGTGCGCTCGGCGATCAGATTGCGAATGAGGCCCGGCTTGGCATGGGGAAAGCTCAGCGCTCCGGTCAGCGCCGCGAGCGCCCAACCGCGTTCGGGATCGGACGTTGGGCGGAAGTAATCGGTCAACAGCCGCAGCTTGGCGTTCCGTGCCGGCTCATAGGTGAGGCGGTCTAAAAGTTCGGCGAAGCGGTTCATGCTTCCGGACCGTCGATACTTTCCGCCTCGCCTTGTCGGGAAGAAACGGTTTCGTCTTCCTCGTCGCCATAGCCGACGATGTCGAGCGGGCGCGCTTTCAATCCTCGCGTGGTGCACCAATGCACCAGTGCATCCTCCTGGCCGTGAGTCACCCAAATTTCGCCGGCGCCGGTCGCCGCGATGGTCGCGGTAAGACCGCCCCAGTCGGCGTGATCGGAAATCACCAGCGGCAAGGCGACCCCGTATTGCCGCGCACGCGCGCGAATACGCATCCACCCGGAAGCAAATGCGGTCACCGGATCAGGAAAGCGGCGCGCCCACAGATCGCTCAGCGCGGAGGGCGGACACAGCGTGATCGTGCCGGTGAGCTCCGCCTTGGCGGCCCCGCGCACGATGCGGAGCTCGCCAAGCGGAATGCCACGCTCGGCGTAATAGATCGTGATTTTTTCCATGGCGCCATGCAAGTAAATCGGCGCGGCGTGGCCGGCCTGTCGCAATAGCGCGATCACGCGCTGCGCCTTGCCGAGCGAATAAGCGCCGACGAGATGCGCACGCTCCGGAAATACCGCGACCGAATGCAGAAGCCTGGCGATTTCGTCATTGGGGTCACCATGCCGGAACACCGGCAGCGCAAATGTCGCCTCGGTGACGAAGACATCGCACGGGATGAGTTCAAACGGCACGCAGGTCGGATCAGCGACGTCCTTGTAATCACCCGAAGCAACAATGCGCAGACCGTTCGCCTCGACCGCGATCTGCGCCGAGCCCAACACATGACCGGCGGGACGGAACGTGACCTCGACGCCGCCGAGGCTGACGCTTTCGCCGTAGCCGATCGCCTGGGTCGTGCCGGCAAAGTTCTCGCCGTAACGCAGCCGCATCAGATCGAGCGTTTCCTGCGTCGCCAGCACCGCGCCATGGCCGGCGCGCGCGTGGTCGGAATGAGCGTGGGTGATCAACGCCCGCTCAACCGGCCGTGTCGGATCGATATGGAAGGAACCGAGCTTGCAGCACACGCCGGATGGCGTCGGCACCAGGATGTCTTCAGGTCGCATGGAGAGTCATAAATAGGCATTTCGCTTCTGGACGCGAGCACGCCATGACCGACACTGGACCGCTTTTCGTCTCCTCCGGCGATCTGATCGCCGACCGGCGCTACAAGTGGGCACTCGACCAGGCCGCGCGCGGCGATTTCGCCGGCGCCGCGGATGTTCTGGTGCAGACCGTGGAGCTCGCGCCACGCTTTGCCACCGCCTGGTTCGCCCTCGGCGCCATCCGCGACCGGCTCGGCGATCGGAGCGGCGCAATCGCAGCATTTGAGCGAGCCCGCGATGCGGACCCCCAAGACTACCACGGCGCCCGGCTTCACCTCGCACGGCTGGGCGCCGGCGATGCCACGCCGGCAATGAGCGAAACCTACGTGCGGCGGCTGTTCGACCAATACGCCACGCGCTACGACACGGCACTCACCGAGCGCCTCGCTTATCGCGGACCGGTACTGCTCCGCGAGGCGATCGAAAAAACCATGCAAACGGCGCAACGCCAGCCGCACTTTGGTTCCATGCTCGACCTTGGTTGCGGAACCGGTCTTGGCGGCGCCGCTTTTCGCGCTGTGGTCGATCGGCTCGTTGGCGTCGACCTCTCCCCAGCGATGGTCGCGCAGGCGGCGGCCAAAGATCTCTACAATCGCCTCATCACCTCTGACCTCATGTCGGTTCTTTCAGATGGAACCGCAGACGCAGAGAAATTTGATCTCGTCATCGCTGCCGATGTGTTCGTCTATGTCAGCAACTTGGCGCCGATCATGGCTGGCGTTACGCGCGTACTTTCGGCCGGAGGCTTGTTCGCGTTCACGGTCGAGACCCATTCCGGCGACGGGGTGAAGCTTCTGCCGACGCTGCGTTATGCCCATGGCGAACCGTACGTTCGGCGCGTGCTGGCCGAAGCTGGCCTTACTCCCGCGTCAATCGCGAAGGCGGCGGTTCGAAGCGAAAAAGGCGTGCCCGTCGACAGCCTAGTCGTGGTTGCACAGCCCTCGACCGCCATGCAACTACCCGCTAGTTCTGATGCGTGACCGTTATCGAGCGCGCTGCAGTTCTGCCGGATGTTTTCGCGCGCTGGTTCGCCAGCCGCGGCTGGGTACCGCGCACCCATCAGCTTGAGCTTTTGGCAAGAGCGCAGGCGCACCGCTCGGTCCTTCTGATCGCTCCGACCGGCGGCGGCAAGACACTCGCGGGCTTTCTTCCGAGCCTTGTGGAACTGAGCGGCGCTGCATCTGCCGCCTCCGCGGGCACCGCAGCAGAAAAACGAAAACTGATTTCAGTTGGCCGCGATGTCCGCCGCGAGGGCGGACTACACACGCTCTACATCTCGCCGCTGAAGGCGCTCGCCGTCGACATTGCGCGCAATCTCGAGGCGCCGGTCGCCGAGATGAAGCTACCGATCCGGATCGAGACCCGCACCGGTGACACGCCGACCTCAAAACGTCAGCGCCAGCGCCGCGATCCGCCTGAGATTCTGCTGACGACGCCGGAGCAGGTGGCGCTGCTGCTCGCTTCCGCGGATGCGCCCTATCTGTTCGCCTCGCTTAAGCGCGTGATCCTCGACGAATTGCACGCGCTGGTTACATCGAAGCGTGGCGACCTGCTTTCGCTCGGCCTCGCCCGCCTGTTCCGGCTGGCGGAAAACCTCACCAGCGTCGGTCTCTCCGCGACCGTAGCCGAGCCCGCGGAACTCGCACGCTTCATGGTGCCGCAACGCGGCGGCGCAGCGGCGCAAGTAACTGCCGATCTCATCATCGCCGAAGCCGGCGCGCCGCCGAATGTCAGCATGCTCGATACCCGCGAGCGGCTGCCGTGGGCCGGACATTCGGCGCGGCACGCGCTTGATGAAATCTACCGGCTCATTCATGAGCACCAGACGACGCTGGTATTCGTCAACACCCGCAGTCAGGCTGAGGCGATCTTTCAGCAGCTTTGGCATATCAACGACGACAATCTCGCCATCGCGCTCCATCACGGCTCGCTCGACGTCGCCCAGCGGCGCAAAGTGGAAGCGGCGATGGCGGGCGGCCGTCTGCGCGCCGTTGTGTGCACCTCCTCGCTCGATCTCGGCATCGACTGGGGCAACGTCGATCTCGTGATCAATGTCGGCGCGCCGAAAGGCGCCTCGCGCATTCTGCAGCGCATCGGCCGCGCCAATCACCGGATGGATGAGCCGTCGAAAGGCGTGCTCATTCCCGCCAATCGCTTCGAAGTGCTCGAATGCCGCGCTGCGCTTGATGCGATCGCCGAGAATGCCCAGGATACGCCCCCTCTGCGGGTTGGCGCACTCGATGTGCTTGCACAGCACCTGCTCGGCTGCGCCTGCGGCGAGCCGTTCTTCAGCGATGACCTTTACGCCGAGGTGAAAACCGCGGCCCCCTACTCTGGCCTGACGCGTGCCGACTTCGACGCCGTGGTCGATTTCGTCGCCACCGGCGGCTACGCGCTCAAAGCCTATGACCGCTTTGCCCGCATCCGGGAAGGCAAGGACGGACGCTGGCGCATCACCAACCCCAATGTCGCGCAGCGCTATCGGCTCAACATCGGCACCATTGTTGAAGCTGACATGCTGAAAGTGCGCCTGGTCCGCTCGCGCGCCTCGAAGATCATTCCGCGCGGCGGACGCCTTTTGGGCGAAGTCGAAGAGTATTTCATCGAAACCATGGTGCCGGGCGACACTTTTGTTTTTGCCGGCGAGATTCTCAAATACGAGGCTTTGGTCGAGGACGAGGTTTACGTCTCGCGCTCTGCCGCCGAAGATCCGAAAGTACCGGCCTACGAGGGCGGGAAATTTCCGCTCTCGACGTATCTCGCCGCGCGAGTGCGCGGAATCATCGCGCATCCGCAGGAGTGGCGGGAACTGCCGGCGCAGGTTCGCGAGTGGCTCGAAATCCAGGAATGGCGTTCGCAGATGCCGGGCCAATACGAGCTGCTGGTCGAAACGTTTCCGCGTGCCAACAAGCACTACCTTCTCTGCTATCCCTTTGAGGGTCGACTGGCGCATCAGACACTCGGCATGCTGCTGACGCGACGCCTTGAACGCGCGCGGCTCCGGCCCATGGGTTTCGTCGCCAACGAGTATGCGCTGGCTGTCTGGGGCCTCGGCGACGTCGGTCAGCGCATCGAGCGCGGGGATCTGTCGCTCGCAGCGCTATTCGACGAAGACATGCTCGGCGACGACCTCGAAGCCTGGCTCGCCGAATCGGCGCTGATGAAGCGGATGTTTCGCAATTGTGCGATCATTGCCGGATTGATCGAGCGCCGCTTCCCGGGACAGGAAAAATCGCGGAGGCAGGTCACGATCTCGACCGACCTCGTTTATGACGTGCTGCGCAGCCACCAGCCCGACCACGTTCTCCTGCGCGCCGCCCGCGCCGACGCAGCGACGGGACTCCTGGAGGTGCGCCGGGTATCCGAAATGCTCTCGCGCATCAGGGGGCGAATCATTCATAAAGCCCTCGACCATGTGTCGCCGCTCGCCGTGCCGGTGATGCTGGAGATCGGGCGCGAGATGGTTTACGGCGAGGCCGCCGATTCGCTTCTTGCCGAGGCGGAAGCTGAACTGGTCAAGGAGGCGATGCAATGAGCGCTGGCGCTTTTGCCCCTCATGCCCGCACCAGCGGGAATTCAGAGGACGAGCACGCGCCGAAATCCGGCTCGGTTGTCCTCGGTGATGTGACCCTGCTCGCCGATTGCGCCGGAGCGCTGTATTGGCCGGACGAGCAACTGCTTCTCGTTGCTGACCTGCATCTGGAAAAAGGCTCGGCCTTCGCCGCGCGCGGTGTGCTGCTTCCTCCCTATGACACAGCGGCTACTTTGGCACGTCTCGCGCGCCTCATCGAACGCTACGCGCCGCGCCTAGTTGTCGCCCTGGGCGACAACTTCCACGACGATCACGGACCGTTGCGCATGTCGAGCGCGGATCGAGCTGCGCTCAAGCTCCTCCAGCGCGGACGCGATTGGATCTGGATCGCGGGCAATCACGATCCCAATCTTCCTGACGGCATCGGCGGAAGCTACGCCGATGTAATGGCGCTTGGTCCGCTGACGCTGCGCCACGCGCCGTCCGAACGGCCGTGCGACGGCGAAATCGCCGGTCATTTGCATCCCGTCGCACGCGTGGCGCAGCGCGGACGCGCGATGAGCCGGCGCTGTTTTGCCACCGACGGCCGCCGGCTGGTCATGCCGGCATTCGGTGCTTATGCCGGCGGCCTCAACGTCCGCGACCGCGCGATCTTCGGTTTGTTCGGGACGCTTTCGTTTACCGCGCACATGCTCGGTGAGCGGCGGCTGTTCGCCATCGCCGCTGAGCGATGCTTGCCGGACTGACTGACCGGCGCGCCTTGGCGAACGAATTAGTCTCGCCGAAACGCTACGCTTGCGATCCACCCGGTCACCAGCGCCATCAGCGCAGTCGCAAATCCGTAGAGCAGACCGTGATCCCGCGCAGCATTGACCACGAACTGCTCGAAGCCGAACTTGGCGATCTCGAAGGCTAAGTCGGTCTGCGCAACAAGATTGCCGCTTGCAAACAGCTTGACGTCAACCGTGTAGTTGCCGGTCGGCACCTGCGCCGGCAGTGCGATGGTGGCGCGGAACAGGGTCGGCGTCAGAAACGTCACGCCGCTTGGCTCTTCGCTATAAAGGTCGCGTTGCCGCATGATCCGGATCAGCGCGGCGCGGAACGGATCGCCGCTCACCTCGCCGATATCGTTGTGGATCACTTCCGGTAGCGGCGTATCGGCGATCCCCAGCTGCAACCGCCGCCGGTTCTCGGCGTTGGTGATGGCGTCGAGCGGATGGCTCGCCAGCACCGCGAGGTAGGAAGGCGGATCAACAAAAGTACGTGCGGCGGTGTTCACCCAAATGCCGAGCACACGCTGCTTGCGCCGGGTGCGCAGCGATTCCCGCGGCCCGGTGATGGTGGCGACGATATCGTAAGGCCCGATCAGCACCGAGGCCGCGGCGTCGCTCTCGACAGTACCGAACAGCACCAGCTCCACGCCGGTGTAATTCGACGTAATCAACACTTGTTGATTGGTCAGAGAGACGATCAGGCGTTCGGCCGCGGCCGAACCCATGCCGGCCATCAGGCTCGCAAAAATAAACGCTGCGGCAAGCGCCGATCTCACGGCGCGCTTCCGATCAGCCGGATCGAATAGGGATTGTCGGGCGGCAACACCAGTTGACCCGCAAAGCGGAGCCCGACCGCCAGAACGAGCAGGCCGAGCAAAAGCCGCAGCCACTCGCCGCGGATACGCTGCCCGGCATGGGCGCCAAACTGGGCGCCGATCACGCCGCCAACCATCAGGATCAACGCGAGTACAGCGTCGACGAGGTGGTTGGTCGCCGCGTGCAATACGGTCGCGGCCACCATGGTAAGGAACGTCAAAACCATCGACGTCCCGATCACTGTCGCAGTCGGTACCCGCAGCAAATAGATCAGCATCGGCACCAGCAAGAAGCCGCCGCCAACGCCCATGACGGCGCCGATAAATCCGATGATGAACCCGATCGCAAGCACCGGGATTGCGGAAACATAGATTTTCGAACGCTTGAACCGCAGCTTGAGCGGCAGACCGTGGATCCAGGTGTGACTGCCCGGCCGCCGCAATTGGGCTCGCCTGCCCTGAAAACTTCGCACAATCGCCCGCGCGCTTTCGCCGATCAACAACACCCCAACGACGTTCAGCAGCGTCACATAGGACAAGCCGATGACGAGGTCGATCTGGTCGAGCGCGCGCAGCCAAGTGAACAGCGCGACACCGCCCGCGCTGCCAAAGACGCCGCCGACGAGAAGCGTGAGCGCCAGCGTCACGTCGATGGCGTTTCGGCGCCAGTAGCTGGTCGCGCCGGAAAACGAAGAAGCCGCAACGTGCGTCGTGACGCTCGCCACTGCCACGGCAGGCTGAACACCGATGAAGATCAACAGCGGCGTCATCAGGAACCCGCCGCCGATCCCAAACATGCCGGAAATGAATCCGACCGCGAGTCCCATCGCCAGCAGCAGAAAAATGTTGACGGGAATGTCGGCGATCGGAAGATAAATCTGCACGGCTGGTCTGCTGGCGCTCGCTTAGGCGGTTTGGACGGTTCTACGCCCGGAACGCCGGGTGACAACTATCCCGCCGCGAACAGCGCGGAAATTTGATCGCGCTGGGCCGTCAATCGGTCTTGGCAGCGTCCGGTACGGAAGCCTTGGAGGTTCGCGCTTTCGACTTTGCCACCGAAGTCGGATTGCCGGGCGCATCCCAGTTGCCCTTCACAACGATCGCTTCAGCGGGCTGCGGCAGCGGTGCCCACTTTTCAACCTCAATGCGCGCTGCCGCGAGCGATTGCTCGTCGAGACGGGCTGCCATTTCATCGCGCTTCTGCGCCGCGTCCTTGTCGCCTTCCTTGGCGGCGAGGAAGAACCACTTGTAGGATTCGGTGAGATTCTGCTCGACCCCAACGCCGCGCGCATAAAGGACGGCCAGATTGTATTGGCTGTCGGTGATGCCGCGCTCGGCGGCCTTGCGGAACCATTGTGCGGCAGTGCGATAGTCGCTCGGGCCGGCGATGCCTTCGGCATAGAGGACGGCCAGATTGTGCATCGCCTTGCCGTGACCTTTGTCAGCTGCCGCGCGGTAGAGATCGCGGGCGGTGGCGAGGTTTTTCTTTACGCCGATGCCTTTTTCGTAGAGGCTCGCAAGCCGGAATTGCGCCGGTGCCAGCCCTTTCTTGGCCGCGCGCTCGAACCAGCGGGCGGCCGCTTCGTCGTCCTCGCGAACAACGCGGCCCTCAGCGAGACGAACCGCTACCTCGTAAGCCGCCGATGGGTCGCCGGAGAGAGCCGCTGAGCGCAAAGCCGAACTGCCGATCGCTGGCGGTAGCTTGTCGCCCATGCCTGTCGTCGGGGGCGGCGCCGCATTGTGTGGCGCAGGGGCGTGCGGCAGTGAACCTGTAACGTCGGCGGCGGACCACGGCGTGTTAGACCGCGCGGCGGCAGTTACCGGCGGCGGCCAGCTGCCAGAATCCAACTTGGATTGGTTCCCGGGACCAGCGGCTGGCGCCGGGCTTGGCACACTGCTTGGCGATAGTGCCGCACCGGGATGCTGCACGGAATCTTCGCCCGGAAGCGGTATCGCAGTGGACCGGGGATCCGCGGCAGGTGCCGCGCTCGCCGGTGGCAAGGGTGTCTCAGTTTGCACGTGCGGCGGCAGCGTCTGCGGCGGTGCAGGCTCTGGCTGCACATGGGGCGCGATTTGCGCCGCGGGGGGTCTGGTCTGCTCTGGCCGCTTAACCGCTGGCGATGGGGCTCCGGAGCCCCCGTCCTCCAGCATGCGCGAAACAATATGGAAGCCGCCGACGACAATAACGACAACGGCCGCTGCTACCATCAGGGTGCGCAAGCGGTCGGACATTTTCTTAGGTGGTGCTGAAACGCCAGCGAATGCCGCGTTCGATTTGTTGTTGGGCGCGGCCATGGCCGCCTCGCGTGCGGCGCGGCGGGCTGCGGCAATGAAATCGGACTTCCCGCCGCCCGGATCCGGGATTACAGGAGGCTTCGATTCAATGGCAGCTTCCGACTCTGCAATCCGCGCGGCAGCCGACGGCGAGTTCCGGGCGCGACCCGCGGCTGTGAAGCCGGGTTCCAGCGGATGATCGGGCGGCAGGTTTGGATCAATCGGAGCCCGCGCAACGGCGAGCCGGCGCGGTGCAAACTCTGCCTGCACGGGCCTTACGGTTTCGACAGCCTGCTGGGCGGACCAGTCGCTGGAAGCTCCAGAAGCATCACCTGCGGTCACCGTTACTGCCGACAGCGGTAACGGCGGCGGCGCTTCCGCCTCCTCGGGCATCGGCTCATCCGACAGCGCAGTCCTGGCCCGGTCGACACGCATGTCGCTTTCAATCATTGCGAGCCGATCGACAACGTGCTCGACCGTGTCTTGCACCGCTTCAAGAGAATCCTGAGTGCGGGCAACCTCTTGCTCGATTACCGCGGCGGCGACAGGCTTGCCGGCGACGCCTTCCGCCTCGCCCTTGGTACCGCGCAAATGCTCGATGTGGACCAGCAGATCAGCGAGACCGCGCTCCACGCCTTCGAGCAGTCCGAGACGGGAGTTGGAAGCGTCCAGCCGTTTGACCAGTGTCGCGATTCGGTCCTCAAGATGGGCGAGGGCTGTATGATCGGTGTGCGTCAACTGCACCCATTCGAGCTTCTCGATCAGCCCCGAAAGCAGCTTCTCGAGTTCGCGCGGCACCGCGTGGCCGGCTTCGGTCGAGGCGTTGAGCGCGGTGGTGAGAACGTTGATGCGGTTTTCGAGGTTCGAAAGCGCGGGCGCGGTCGCTGCACTGGCGGCGAGATTGTCGATTTTCGCGGCCAGCGCCCGAACTTCTTCTGCGACCTTCGCCAGCGCGTCGTTCGAGGCAACGTTGGAGACAATGGCGCGCAAGGAACCGATTTCCGTTTCCAGCTGTTGGAGCGTGGCCGGATCGTCCCTCGCAGCGATGGCGTCGACTTTCCTGGTGAGCCCTCGGACTGTTTCATCGAAGCCGATCAGGCTTTCGGCAGGTGTCAACGTGCGTAATGTCTCCCGGACCTCCAGGAGCCCGCATTCGAGGCTGGCGAGGGAAGCCGTATCGGCGCCGGACTGACGGCTATGATCAATGCGCTGCGCCAGCGCCTTGATCTCAATCTCGAGCGATTCCACTGCATGCCGCGGCAACGCCTCGGTCAGCGAGCGACCAATCTCGGCGAGATCGGCGCGCAGACCGTTGATCGCGTTTTCGAGTTCGGCAGACGGCCGCAGCGCCTCGATCCGGAGTGTGATCTGGCGCAGTTGTTGTTCGAGACCGCTGAGATCGACCGCTTGGATTGGCACGTCTTGAGATCGCGGATGTTTTTCGCGGGCCGCAGGAACCTCCGGCGGCAGCGACGACAGCGGCAACGGTTCGCGCTGACCGAATGAAGTTTCGGTTGCGGTTGTATCGACCTCGAGCGCCCGTTGCCGCGCCGCGATCTGAGCAGTCAACTCGCTGTCGGGCGCATCTTGTGGCACCTTTGCCTTGGCGCCAGCGTCGACCGCGCGCTGAGGTGCAGCCGCCGGCCCCGCGGTTGCATTGTCGACCGCACGGCGAGCGGCTGGAACATCAGCGTCGACTGCGCGCTGAGGTGCAGCCGCCAGCTCCGCGGTCGCATTGTCGACCGCGCGATGGGCCGCCGGGACCGCAGCACCAACGTCAACGTCGACTGCGCGCTGAGGCGCAGCCGCCAGCTCCGCGGTCGCGTTGTCGACTGCGCGATGGGTCGCCGGGACCGCGGCGCCAACGTCGAGGTCGGTTCCGCGCTGAGGTTGAGCCGTCAGCTCGGCAATCGCCTTGTTGACCGCGCGACGGGCCGCCGGGATCTTGGCACCGACGTTGGCTTTGCTCGTGCGCTGCGGTGGTTCCGGCCGAGCACCTACGCCGGCTTCAAGCGCGCGCTGGCGCGCCGCAATCTCAGCTACGGCATCGTCGACGAACGCATCTCGATCATTTTCGGGCGGCGCCGGGGCGGCACGCTGGTTGCGCGGCTTGGGGGTGGGGCGTTGATGAGGCGGCTCGAAAGGCGGTTCGAAAACAGGAGGTTCGTGGCGCGGTCCGCGAGCATGGCTCTCCTCATGGTATCGACGAGCATACTCACGTTCGCGACGCGGCTGGACCACGCGTTCGCGGCGCGGTTCATCGTAATACGGCTGGCCAGAACCGCGATAGTCTTCGCGATGGGGAGCCCCCTCCGGGCGGATCGGTGGCTCCTCATCCCGGTTGCGATCGCGGCGGCGTCGACTCGTTTCGCGGTACCTTTCGCCCTCGCCCTCATCTTGCCGCCGGCTCTGCGCCCAATAATCGTCCGGTTCGCGGCGGCGGCGATCCGCACTGGGATATCGCTCGCGTTCCGGCTCATCATGGCGGCGGCGGTCCTGCCATCGTTCTTCCGGCCCGTGAGCGAGATCTGCCGACCATTCGTTCTCCTCATCAGCCGGCCGGATGACGCTGTTTAGCCATTCACCGACCGACATGCCGGAGCGGCGTGCGGCATCGCGCGCGGCCTCCCGCGCTTCCGGGCGGAGACCTCTGAGATTCCACGGACCGCTCGACTTCATTCTCGCGTCCAAGCCACATCGTGAGGAGGAGATGTGCCCCCTGTTTTGAGCCAAAGCCCGAAACAGACGACGCGGAGGCGCGGTTCTCTGTCCTCGGACGGAATGTTCAGGATTACGGTAAATAAGGCGTTAAAAGTCGGTGCGGCCGGTCACCTATTGTTCACCGGAAGGGCCACCCGGTCGTCCACCTCGCTTGCGGCCATGGGCGTGGCGTGAGGCCGGAAGCGCCGAGACTCGTTGTCTTACCGTTGACGCAAACTCGCTACCCTATACCTATTGATTGGCCGGGGACCGGCGGACGC
Source organism: uncultured Alphaproteobacteria bacterium (assembly GCA_963791955.1). GTDB lineage: Bacteria > Pseudomonadota > Alphaproteobacteria > Rhizobiales > Xanthobacteraceae > BOG-931. The sequence goes on along the minus strand of CAWBUO010000002.1, from coordinate 1,177,644 downwards.
GGCACGGGAGGGAGACATCATGCCGACTTATAAGGCTCCTGTTGACGACGTGATGTTTCTGCTGAGCGACGTCTTCCATATCGAGCGCTACAACAACCTGCCCGGCTTTGCCGACGCCACTCCCGATCTGATCGAAGCGGTCCTCGACGAAGCTGCCAAGTTTAGCGAGGACGTGCTAACCCCGCTCAATCGCGTCGGCGACAAGGAGGGCTGTAAGCGCCACGACGACGGCTCGGTCACGACGCCAACCGGATTCAAGGACGCCTACAAGCGGCTCACGGAAGGTGGCTGGATCGGCGCGTCGGCGCCGGCCGAATTCGGCGGCCAGGGCCTGCCTATGGCGCTCACGCAGTCAATCAGCGAATTCCTTTGCTCGGCGAACATGGCCTTTGCGATGTATCCCGGCCTGACGCAGGGAGCCGCGGCCGCAATCTCCGTCCACGGTTCACCCGAGCAGAAGGCGCTCTATTTGCCCAAGCTCATCAGCGGTCAATGGACCGGCACGATGAACTTGACCGAGCCGCAATGCGGCACTGATCTCGGTTTGGTCCGCACCCGCGCGGTGCCGCAGGCGGATGGCAGCTACAAGATCACCGGCACCAAAATTTTTATATCTGCCGGCGAGCACGATCTTGCCGAGAACATCGTCCACCTCGTGCTGGCTCGCATCGAAGGCGCGCCGCAGGGCACCAAAGGCATTTCGCTCTTCATCGTCCCTAAGTTCCTGCCGGCCAAAGACGGCAACGTCGGCGCGCGCAACCCGGTCTCGTGCGGCTCGATCGAAGAGAAAATGGGCATCCACGGGAATTCGACTTGCGTCATGAACTTTGACGACGCCACCGGCTGGCTCGTGGCGGAGCCGAACCGGGGTCTGAACGCGATGTTCGTGATGATGAACGAAGCGCGGCTGGGCGTGGGCATGCAGGGGCTTGCGCTTTCTGAAGTCGCGTATCAGAACGCCGCCGCTTACGCCAAGGAGCGCCTCGCCGGCCGCGCCTTGACCGGCGCGAAGTTCAAGGACAAGCCTGCCGATCCGATCATCGTGCAGCCGGATGTGCGCCGCATGCTGATGAGCATGCGCGCCTTCAACGAGGCGGCGCGCGCGCTGGTGCTGTGGACCGCGTTGCGCAGCGACGTCGCCCACCGTTCCGGTGATGCCAAAGAACGCCAGGCGGCCGACGATCACATGGGCCTGATGACGCCGGTGATCAAAGGCGTCCTCACCGATCAGGGCTTCGCCAACACCGTGATGGCGCAACAGGTGTTCGGCGGCCACGGCTACATCGCCGAGCACGGCATGGAGCAATTCGTCCGCGACTCACGCATCGCTATGATCTACGAGGGCGCCAATGGCATTCAGGCGATCGATCTCGTCGGCCGCAAGCTGCCGCGAGATGGCGGCCGGGCCTTGCAAGCGTTCTTCGGCGAGGTTTCGGGTTACATCAAAGACAAAGTCGCCGATGAAGCGCTTGCGCCCTACGTAAAGCCACTCGGTCAGGCACTCGGTGAATTGCAGCAAGCGACGATGTGGCTCATGCAAAACGCGCTCGCCAATCCCGACAACGCCGGCGCCGCCTCAACCGATTACATGCATCTCTTCGGTCTGGTCGCGCTCGGCTATATGTGGTGCCTTATTGCCGAGGCAGCGAAGGCCAAGGCGGCAGAGGGCGCCAACGGCTCGGGCGAACGCATGGCAGCGAAGCTTGCCACCGGCCGCTTCTTCGCCGAGCGTCTGTTGCCGGCGACGACGACGCATCTCGCACGCATCAAGGCCGGCGCCGCCTCGACTATGGTTTTGCCCGCGGAGGCATTCTAGCCGCTACTGCAATTCTCCGTAACTTGGCCTATATGGAGGCTTCGGTTTCCACAAACCTATAGCGACGCACCTGCGCCAGGAGGAAACGCTATGCCGGACGCCTTCATTTACGATCACGTGCGCACTCCCCGTGGCCGCGGCAAGGTCGATGGTTCGCTTCACGAAGTGACCGCGCTCAATCTCGCCAGCCAGGCGCTTGGCGCCATCAAGAGCCGCAACGAGCTCGATCCTGCTTTGGTCGATGACGTCGTGATGGGCGTGGTTGATCCGGTCGGCGAGGCCGGCGCCGACATCGCGCGCACAGCGGCGCTCGTCGCCGGTTATGGCGACAGCGTCGCGGGCGTGCAGATCAATCGTTTCTGCGCCTCCGGCCTCGACGCAGTGAACTTCGCCTCCGCGCAAATCATGTCCGGGCAGCAGGACATGGCGATCGGCGGCGGCGCTGAATCGATGAGCCGCGTCGGCATCGGCGCATCGGGCGGCGCTTGGGCGGTCGATCCGACGATCGCGGTCGCGCACTATTTCGTGCCGCAAGGCATTTCCGCCGATCTGATCGCGACCAAATACGGCTTCTCGCGCGACGACGTCGACGCCTACGCGGTCGAGAGTCAGAAGCGCGCCGCGACGGCGTGGAGTGAAGGCCGCTTCGACCGTTCGGTTATGAAGGTAAAGGATGTAAACGGGATTACCCTTCTCGACAGAGACGAGCACATGCGGCCGGACACGACCATGCAGTCGCTCGGCGCGCTCAAGCCCTCGTTCGTGCAGATGGGAGAAATGGGCGGGTTCGATTCGGTTGCCATTCAAAAGCATCCCGAGATCGAAGCCGTGAATCACGTCCATCACGCCGGCAACTCGTCAGGCATTGTCGATGGTGCGGCGGCGGTTCTCCTCGGCAGCGCCCGCGCCGGCAAAAAAGCGGGGTTGAAGCCCCGGGCACGCGTGCGCGCCTTCGCCAATATCGGCTCGGAGCCGGCGATCATGCTGACCGGGCCGGTCGATGTTACCAAGAAGGTGCTGAAACGCTCCGGCATGACGCTCGGCGATATCGACCTGTTCGAACTCAACGAAGCGTTCGCGTCCGTCGTACTGCGCTACATGCAGGCGTTCGACATCGATCCGAACAAGATCAACGTCAACGGTGGCGCCATCGCCATGGGTCATCCGTTGGGCGCCACCGGCGCGATGATCCTCGGCACTGTGCTCGACGAACTCGAGCGTCGCAATTTGTCGACCGCGCTGGTCACACTTTGCATCGGCGCCGGCATGGGAACCGCTACGATTATCGAGCGGGTGTAAGGAGTGATCCGTCATCCTTCGAGGGCGGCGCTACGCCGCCTCAGGATGAGGCGAGTTTAAGAGCGCGGTATGCCCAAGATCGACATCGCCAATCTGCCGGTTGACAGCCGCTCGACCTATCCGGAGCCCTTCAAACGTGTGGTCGAAGGCCGTTCGCGCAAACGGCTCGGCAATGCGGCCGGCCTCGACCAATTCGGCGTCAACCTCACGACGCTCAAGCCGGGCGCCGCCTCGGCATTGCGGCACTGGCACGAAAAAGAAGATGAACTGGTCTATGTCCTCGAAGGCGAAGTGGTGCTGATCGAGGACGGCGGCGAAACTGTGCTCAAGGCAGGCGATGCGGCCGGCTTCAAGGCTAGCGTCCGCAACGGACATCACCTGGTCAACAAATCGGGGCGCGACGCGGTCTATCTGGAAATCGGCACGCGCTCAAAACTCGAGCGCGCCGACTATCCGGATGTCGACCTTATTGTGATCCGCGACGAAACCGGTGGACGCTACACCCACAAGGACGGCAAGCCGTATCCGAAATAATTCTCCCTCACCCGCGGGGGCGAGGCGAACAGAGTTGCGACGGGGAGATCAGTATGACGTACCAGAATTTCAGCTTCGAGATCGACGCCGACGGCATCGCACTGGTCAGCTGGAACATGCCGGGGCGCTCGATGAATGTCATCGATGCGAAGGTGATGGAGGAACTCACTGGCATCGTCGAGAAGGTCGCGACCGACGCTGCCATCAAGGGCGCGGTGCTGACCTCCGCCAAAGACGCATTTTGCGCCGGCGCCGACCTGACGATGCTGGAAACGCAGAGTCGTGCCTTCGCCGCGATGCTCAAGTCGCAGGGCGAGGAGGCCGCGAACAAACATCTGTTCGAGGAGAGCCGCAAGCTGTCGCAGATCGCTCGCCGTATGGAAACCTGCGGCAAGCCGTGGGTTGCAGCACTGAACGGCACCGCCATGGGCGGCGGCTTCGAGCTCGCGCTCGCCTGTCATCACCGCGTTGCCTCCGAGAATGACAAGACACGTCTCGGCCTGCCGGAAATCAAAGTCGGTCTTTTCCCGGGTGGTGGCGGCACCCAGCGCATTGCACGCATGATGCCGCCAGCCGACGCGCTGCAATACCTGCTCAAGGGCGATCAGCTTCGCCTCAATCGCGCCAAGGCGATGAAGCTTGTCGACGAGATCGTCCCGCCGGCTGAGCTGGTTCAAAAGGCCAAGGACTGGATTAAAGCGGGCGGCAAGCCGACGGCGCCTTGGGACGTCGATGGCTTCAGGCTGCCGGGTGGAGCGGTCTATTCGAAAGCCGGCATGATGGTATTCCCGCCGGCGAACGCGCTCTATCGGCGCGAAACCTACGACAATTATCCCGCCGCGCGCGCCATCATGCAGGTCGTCTATGAGGGCCTGCAACTGCCGATGGATCAGGCGCTGCGCGTGGAGTCGCGCTACTTCGCCAAGATCCTGCGCTCGCCCGAAGCTGCAGCGATGATACGTTCGCTGTTCGTCTCGATGCAGGAGCTGAACAAGGGCGCGCGCCGACCCGCCGGCGTACCCGCAAAACCGATCAAAAAAATCGGCGTGCTCGGCGCCGGCTTCATGGGAGCGGGCGTCGCCTACGTGACCGCCCAGGCCGGCATCGATGTTGTTCTTATCGACCGCGATCAGGAAGCGGCCGACAAGGGCAAGGCGCATTCGCAGAAGCTGATTACGGATCAGATCAATCGCGGGCGCGCCACGGCCGCCGACCGTGACGCGCTGCTCGCGCACATCACCGCGACGCCGGACTACGCGGCGCTGAAGGATTGCGACCTGATCGTCGAAGCGGTGTTCGAAGACCGCAAGGTCAAGGAAGAAGTGATCGCCAAAGCGCAGGCGGCTATCGGCGACCAGACAATCTTCGGCTCCAACACCTCAACGCTGCCGATCACGTCGTTGGCGAAAACCTTCAAAGATACGCCACGCTTCATCGGCATTCATTTCTTCTCGCCGGTTGACCGCATGATGCTGGTCGAGGTCATTCTCGGCAAACAGACCGGCGACGCCGCGCTCGCAATGGCGCTCGATTATGTGCGCGCGATCCGCAAGACCCCGATCGTGGTCAACGATTCGCGCGGCTTCTACACCTCGCGCGTCGTCGGCACCTATATCCGCGAGGGTCACTTGATGCTGACCGAGGGCGTGCCGGCGGCGATGATCGAAAATGTCGGACGCATGGCCGGCATGCCGGTGGGACCGCTTTCGCTCAACGACGAAGTCGCGGTCGATCTTGCCTGGAAAGTCCTGAAGGCCACCGAGGCTGATCTTGGCGCGGAGGCCATCGACCCGCGGCAGAAGTTGTTGCTCGAAGACATGGTGGAGAAGCGCGGACGTTATGGGCGCAAGAACGGCAAGGGATTTTACGACTATCCGCAAAGCGGACCGAAGCGGCTGTGGCCCGGACTTGCCGAATTGCGGCCGACCAAACTCGATCCCGACACCATCGACGTCGATGAACTCAAGCACCGGCTGTTGGCGATTCAGGCGCTGGAGTCCGCGCGCTGTGTCGAAGAGGGCGTCGTTACCGACATGCGCGAAGCCGATGTCGGCTCGATCCTCGGCTTCGGCTACGCGCCGTTCACCGGCGGCACCATCTCGTATATCGACGGCATGGGCACGAAGGCCTTCGTCGATATGTGCAATGGACTGGCAAAGAAATACGGCCCCCGCTTCAAACCGGGCAAGCTGCTGCGCGAGATGGCAAAAACGGGCGATACCTTCTATCACCGCTTCCCATCGGAAACGCGCAAAGCTGCTTGACGATCATCACCGCCACGCATCCCGGATCCCATGGCGCGTGATCAAGTCGACCTGACGCCGATCGAGCGGCGCGACGAGCTCGTCGATTGGATTGCGCAAGGCATCAGGCCGAAGGCGCAATTTCGCATCGGCACCGAGCACGAAAAATTCGCCTTCACCCTCGAAGGGCATCGGCCGGTGCCCTACGAGGGCCGGCGCGGAATTAAGGCGCTGCTCGAAGGCATGAACCTGTTTCTGGGCTGGCAACCCATCATGGAGGGCGAAAACGTCATCGGCCTGTTCGACGTGACCGGTGGCGGTGCGATCTCGCTCGAACCGGGTGGCCAGTTTGAATTATCCGGCGCCCAGGTCGAGACGGTTCACCAGACCTCGAGCGAGTTGATGGCACATCTCGCACAAATCCGGGAGGTCGCCCGGCCGCTGCACATCGGATTTCTCGGCATCGGCATGACGCCAAGCTGGACGCGCGCCGAGATGCCACGAATGCCGAAAGGCCGCTACAAAATCATGACCGACTACATGCCGAAGGTCGGCAAGCTCGGCCTCGATATGATGTATCGCACTTGCACGGTGCAGACCAATCTCGACTTTTCTTCCGAAGCCGACATGGTCAAGAAGCTGCGAGTATCGATCGCGCTGCAGCCGGTTGCGACCGCCCTGTTTGCCAACTCGCCGTTTACCGAAGGAAAGCCCAACGGCTTTCTTTCTTTCCGCGCGGAAATCTGGCGCGACACCGATAATGCCCGCAGCGGCATGCTGCCATGGGCGTTCGAGGAGGGAATGGGTTTCGAGCGCTGGGTTGACTACGCGCTGGACGTGCCGATGTATTTCGTCAAACACGGCGATGAGTATGTCGACGTGGCCGGCCAATCATTCCGCGACCTGATGGCGGGCAAGCTCCCCGGCATGCCCGGCGCGCGGGCGACGATTTCCGATTGGGCGAACCACATCTCGACGATTTTTCCCGAGGTGCGTCTCAAGCGTTACCTGGAAATGCGCGGCGCCGACTCAGGCACGCTGCCAAATTTACTCGCGCTGCCGGCGTTATGGGTCGGCATTCTCTATGATGACGTCAGCCTCGACGCCGCCTGGGACCTGGTCAAGAACTGGACCGCAGATGAACGCCAGGGACTTCGCGACACCGTGCCAAAGGCGGGCCTCGCCGCCAAAGTCGGTGGCCGCACCGTATTTGATATTGCAACCGACGTTCTCCGCCTTGCGCGGGCCGGCCTGACGCGCCGCAAGCATCTCGACATTAGCGGCGAAGACGAAGGAAGGTACCTCGACATTCTGGACGATCGGCTTGCCCGTGCTACGACGCCGGCGCAGGAGTTGTTGGAAAAATTCCACGGACCCTGGGCCGGCACTGTCGATCCGATCTACGCGGAAGAATCGTATTAGGTCCTACATTGATCGACAGCGCATAACGCCTTCGCATGGCGGGCCCGCCAAACGAACTTGAAGCGGTCGCTCCGCCATTCACGAGCCAGCGTGTGCTTCGGAGGCTGATCTGCTAACATGGCGGCAATCCAAGTCGCTTCGCGTACAAAAAGCAAAAAATGGCGCAGGGGGAAAGCAACATGACTAATTACGTCATCGTCGGCGCCGGCTCGGCCGGCTGTGTTCTGGCCTCGCGGCTCACAGAAGACCCGGCGGTCCAGGTGACGTTGATTGAGGCTGGCGGCCCCGACGACGCGGCGGAAATTCACGTTCCGTTGGCGTGGGGCCTGATCCGCAAAAATCAATACGACTGGGACTATATGAGCCAGCCAGAGCCCGGCCTCGATGGCAGATTTGTCTATCTGCCGCGCGGCAAGATCTTCGGCGGATCAAGTTCGATCAACGCGATGATCTATATTCGCGGCAATCGCGCCGATTATGACGGCTGGGCTGCCGACGGGGCGAGAGGATGGAGCTATAACGAGGTTCTGCCTTACTTTCGCAAGGCCGAGGCCAACGAGCGCGGCGAGGACCAGTTTCACGGCAAGCTCGGGCCGCTTTCGGTGTGCGATCCGCGGACGCGGCATCCTTTGACGGATGCGTTCATGCAGGCAGCTATTGAGGCCGGCTACCGCATGAATCCGGATTTCAACGGCGCCAGTCAGGATGGCGTCGGGCTTTATCAAGTTACCCAGCGCAAGGGTAAGCGTTGCAGCACGGCAATTGGGTATCTGCATCCGGCGATGAGCCGCCCCAACCTTAAAGTGCTGAGCCACGCGCTCACCACGAGGATCCTGTTCGACGGCAATCGCGCAACCGGCGTCGAGATAGCACGAGGTGGACAGCTCGAACAAATTCGCGCTGACACCGAAGTCATCCTGACGGCCGGCGCTTACAATTCCCCGCAGTTGCTTTTGTTATCTGGGATTGGGCCGGCGGCCGACTTGGCAGCGCTGCAGATTGCCGTCCGTCACGATTTGCCCGTTGGTTTCGGACTGCAAGATCATCCCCTGGTGATGATGAGCTGGTACACCGACACGGAAAGTCTGATGACCCCGCCGACCGCCGAAGATGTGGCACTGTTGGAAAGCGAGGGCCGCGGTCCTTTAAGCTCGAATGGCGGCGAGACCGGAGGGTTTTTTCGTACCCGCGCCGGATTGGAAGCGCCGGATGTGCAATTCCTTACCGCGGCGCTGATGTTTCACGAGCAAGGTTTGAGTCCACCAACCGCCCACGCTGTCTCCTTCGGCCCGTGTGTGCTGAAGCCGAAGAGTTGCGGCAAAGTTTCTCTTCGCAGCGCCGATCCGACATCGAAACCGCAGATCATGCACAATTACCTTGCGCATCCGGAAGATCGTCAGACCATCATCGACGGTATCCGCATCGGCCTCGAAATCGCCGCTCGGCCCGCGATGCGCGCACATATCAGGGAGCCGTATCTCGTTCCGGCATCAGCCTCCGAGGCCGATGTCTGGGCGTACGTTCAGCGGCACGCCCAATCCGTTTATCATCCGACCAGCAGCTGCGCGATCGGGACCGTGGTGGATGATCGATTGCGCGTGCATGGCATCGATGGGCTGCGGGTGGCCGATGCCTCAGTGATGCCAAGCGTGGTGCGCGGCAACACCAATGCGCCAACGATCATGATCGCCGAACGTGCCGCCGATCTTATCCGCGGCGTCGTTTGAGGCCCGAGGCTTAAAGCCCGTACAGCGCTCTCGCCTCGCCGGGTGCCTTCGCGCAGGCGTCGGCATCGCCTGCAGCGTCGGCCTGACGTGCACGTTCAAGTGCCGCCCGGCCATCGGCCTTAGCCCGCGTCTCAGCGGTTTCTACTGAACCCGGCGTCGGCTGATGATGAAGCTGGGCGCCGATTGTCTGGGTGCCGGTTGGCCCGGTACTCGGCCCAGGCGCGGCGCGGCGTATGCGGTGCTGGACTTGTATAATTTCCTTGGTGCACGGCCCGGCTTGGGCACTCATGGTAATGGCGACCAAGCATCCAGTGGCAGTCGCCAAAAAGCGCAATCTGACCACGGTCGACCTCCTCTTCACAGTCTGCGGCTTTGCCGCGTTCGGTCACAGCCCAAAGATAATCGCCCGGCAAGCTGCCGAGAAGACCGGCAAGGCGGCTGTCTGTTCGAATCGAACGGCGTTGCGAGAGTTGAGGCCTAAGTTGCCGGATCGCAACGCGGCACGCGACGGGCCGCGCCCTAAAATTCACTTTTTCTGGATTAATTTTTGGTTTGCTGGCGCGGTGAAGGTTTGACCTTGCACGCTGGGTTCCATCGATGAAGACAAAGTCCCAGATCGAGTTGCACCGCCGCATCCTGGCTCCGGCAGTCGTTGCCATCGTGTTTGCACTCGGCCTGGGCGGTTGCGTCACCACGTCGGAGCAACAGAGCCGGGAGCCCGATCCGGCGTTCGCCCGCCGGCTGGTCACTTATGCCTCACGCGAGGCGCCTGGCACGATCGTCGTCGATCCGGGAAGCCACTACCTTTATCTCCTCCTGCAAGACGGACAAGCCGTGCGTTACGGCGTCGGTGTCGGCGGCGAAGGATTTGGCTGGTCGGGCGTAGCGACCGTCCACACCAAGCAGCAATGGCCAGACTGGTATCCACCGGCGGAAATGCTGGAACGGAAACCGGACCTTAAAGAACACATGGTCCAGCTGCAGAGCGGCCTTGGAATGCATGGCGGGCCGGAAAATCCGATCGGCGCCCGGGCGCTCTATCTCTGGCAGGGCAACAAGGATACGCTGTACAGGATCCACGGTACCAATGAGCCTTGGACAATCGGCCACAACGTCTCCGCCGGGTGCATTCGCATGACCAATGAAGACATCACCGACCTTTATGACCGCACGCCGGTCGGGACCAAAGTTGTGGTACTGCCAACCGTCTCTGCTCCCGTCGCTTCTGCCCAATAGCAATCGAAAGCCGCTCAAGCCTCAATGAGCTTGGGTGCGGACTAGCCATGGCGTCGCCCGTCAATGCCGCGCTCTGCGCGCTGATCGCCACTGCATTCTGGACTTTTCTGGGCTACGCCATTGGCCGACATCTGTTTCCGCGCGTGCTCGCGATCGGCGCAGCGGCCGTGATCGGTTGGGCAGCCCACAGCGCCGTATCGCTGCCGATTTTCACCCTGATCGGATTTTCCCAGACAACGGTCGTGGTGAGCGGTCTGATTTGCCTCCTCGCCGCCGGCTTTTCGCTAACGCGACCCGCTCCGTTAAGCGAGACCGAAGGCGACCTGGCCATTCCGGCGTGGATGTTCGCCGCCGCGGCGGTGCTGGCTCTCGTGCCTGCCGTCGCCATCTTGCCGAAGTTTTCCGGCGGTGCCGTGCAACTTGCAGACCCGATCTTTGATCACGCCAAGGCCGCGCTGATCGACGCGATGACGCGGCTCGGCCTGCCGCCGGTCAATCCGGTGTTTGGACAAATCGGCGCGCCGGATCGCCTCGCCTATTATTACCTCTGGCATTTTGGCGCAGCCGAGGTCGCACTGACGCTTGGCGTGAGCGGCTGGGAAGCCGACATCGGGCTGACCTGGTTTACCGCCTTCGCGTCGCTCTGTTTGATGATGGGACTTGCTGTTTGGCTCGGCAAACGACCGCTCGCTGCAATCTTGGTCGTTGCCCTGGCGACGGCCGCCTCGCTCTGGACCACGCTGTACTGGATATTTCAAACCGACGATTTCAAACCGGTGCTGTTGGACCCGATCGGCATGGCGGGCTGGCTGTTCCAGGCTAGCTGGGTGCCGCAGCATTTGATGTCGGCATCATGCGTCGTCGCTGCGATGCTGCTGCTGACCCGGTTTGCGCGACGGCCGAACTTGACGCTCAGCTTGATGCTCGCTTTGGTGGTCGTCGCCGGGTTTGAAAGCTCGACCTTCGTCGGCGGCGTGACGTTCGCAATCGCCGGTCTGGTCGCTGCGCCGATCGTTTTCACCGCAACATCTCCGGGGCAACGCCTGCGCCTCGCCGGCGCACTTGCCATCGCCGCGTTGCTCGTGATCTGCCTGATCGCGCCGTTTTTGCGGGACCAGTTCGCTACCGTGGCCGCGCGCGGCGGCGGCAGCCCATTGGCTGTCAGCCATTACGCGGTGTTCGGTGAACGGTTCCCGAATTGGCTCCGCCGCATTATGGACATACCCGGCTATTGGCTCATCATCCTGCCGATCGAACTCCCGGCAGTTTATGTCGCCGGCCTGCTCGCGCTGGCGACCGCACTACGCAGCATGAAGTCCGGGCCTGAAAAGCTCGCGATAATGTTGTTCGCCTGTCTGGCCGGCACCGGACTGTCCGTCTCGTGGCTTCTGGTCTCGACGCTGGGCGAGAACAACGATCTCGGTTTGCGCGCCATTATCCCGGCCGAAGTCGTCCTGATCGTTGTCGTGGCTGCCGTGCTGACGAGCATGCCGCGACGCGCGATCCTCGTGGCGGCTTTCGCGGGGCTCGCTCTCAGCCTGCCTGATACTGCAACAACGATTCATGACAACGTCGTCGGTATGTCGCGACCCGACGGGAAAATTTTCGCACAAGCGCCTGAATTGTGGGCGGCGGTCCGCCGCTATGCCGCGCCCGGCGTTCGCGTTGCCAACAATCCGCTGTTTCTCGAAGACGTGACCCCATGGCCGGCGAATATATCCTGGGCCCTGCTCGCCAACCGCAGTTCGTGCTTCGCCAACGACGATCTGGCGCTGGCCTATGCTCCGCTCCCACGCGAGCGCCGTGAGACCATCAACGCCCAATTCGTCCGGGTATTCGCAGGCGAAGCCATAGAGGGCGATGTCGGCGACATGGCGGCCAAATACGATTGCGAAGTTGTCGTTGTCGTTCCTCAGGACGGGGCCTGGGAAAAAGACCCGTTCGCCGCCAGTCCCGACTATCGCCTTGCGGAAAGCCGCGACGATCGCTGGCGAATTTATGTGCGCCGTCGGTGATGTTCGGCCGCGTCAAATCCCCGCGAACCAGTTAAAGCCCTGCTCACTCCAGAACGTCTCGGTGAAGGTATTGGTCACCTCGATTGCCTTCACCCATTTCGCGTTCTTATAGCCGAGCTTGGTGGACGTGCGCAGCCGTAGCGGAAAGCCGAACGGGTCGGTGATTTTCTCATTGGCGTAGCGGGTCGCGAGTATGGTCTGCGGGTGCAGCGCCGTCGCCATGTCGATGCTCTCGGTGTAGTCATCGGCGCAGTGAAAGTAGACATACTTTGCGCTCAAGTCCGCACCGATGCGTTCGAAGAAGCTGCGCAGATTTGGACCGGACCATTGCCCGATGTAATCCCAGCCTTCGACGCACACGTGCCGGATGATGATTTCCTGCTCCGGCAGGTCGTAAATCTGTTGCGCGGTCCAGGGCCGCTTGTCGGCGATAAGACCCGCCAATTCGAGCTTCCAGGTCGCGCCGTCAACCGGCTTTACGTCCTCGATATCGAAATGGGCGTTAAAGCGCGGCGGTTTGACGACCTGACTGACGTCGAACGTCGGCGCCAGATGATCGGGCCGGAAGATCGTCGCCTGAACGCGATCATTCCAGGACGATACCGTGCGCAGCAACTTTTGCACGGGCGCTTCTTCGGTGACATCGCAGCCGGTCAATAAGGTCAGCGCGCCGAGACTGATGGCGCCGCACAGCACGTTGCGCCGATTGATGGTTTCGATCAGCGCACGGTTCGTCGTGAGCACACGTTGGTCGATCGGCTTTTTCGGCCGAAAAACCGATGGGGTGCGGGTGCGAAGCGACATCTAATTCAACGTGAGGACGTTGGCGTCGCGTCGGCGACAGCCGTTGACTCATTCCGCACCACCGGGCCACCGGTCAGCATGGCGACGAGGCTTTGTGGCACCAGGAGCGCCAGCGCCACGTGCACCAGCAGAAACAGAACGATCGCGGACATGCACAGGAAATGGACCAGCCGGATGGTTTGGAAACTGCCAAACAGCGCAGCGAGTTCGGAGAATTGCACCGGCTTCCATAGCGCCAGCCCGGAGATGACGATCAGAATCCCGATCAGAATGATGCCGAGATAAAGAACCTTCTGCACCGCGTTGTAGTGCGTCAGATCGTCATGGCCAAGCTTGAACCGCAGCGCGTCGAGCACGGTCGCCAGAAGCTCGCGTATTGAGATCGGAAACAGCTTTTGCCGAAAGCGCCCGGTACTGATGCCGTAGGCAAGATAGGCAAGCCCGTTGAGTACAAAAATCCACATGCCGAAGAAGTGCCATTGCAGGCCATATTGCGCCCACTTCCCAATGACCAGGGCATCCGGAAAATGCAGCCAGCCGAAAATCACGTCGTCGTCATAAATCTTCCAGCCGCTGCCGATCATGATGAAAATGGCGACCGCGTTGGTCCAGTGCATAATGCGCAGCGGCAAGGGATGAAGACGTCGTTCGTGACGTGCAAGTGATTTGACCGACGGCGCTGCCATCAACATGTTCCCGGCGCGGGGATTGGATGCGCGGATCATGACTCTAAGTTCGCAGAACTCTGTTCGCAAATAAACTGGGCTTCACAAAACCGCGTGGCAGGTTTGATCGGAGAGCCGTGAATGCGGATAAAACTGATAGCAGCTGGATTGGTGGTTGGCTTGATCGGCACGGCCGCTTCGCGGCTCGTTCTGGCGCAAGCCATGGTACCGCCGACCGGCATGGAACCTGAAAAGAAGCCGATGACGGCTGAGCAGCGGATGCAGGCGCGATTTCCGCAGAACGTGCGCGTCGGCGACCTGATCAGATTGCCGGTTCTCGACGACAACTCACGCACGCTCGGCCACGTCCGCGAAGTCGTGCGCACGAAAGGCGGCAAGATCGAATTGATCGTTGGGTACGGCGGCTTCCTGGGCTGGGACACGCGCCCCGTTGCTGTTCCAATCGAAGTTGTTGGCATCCAGGGCCGCGAACTGGCGTCGCTTGACATGCCGCCGGCCGAATATGCAAAGGCCCCGACCTGGTACGATTCGAACGCGCAGATCCTGCCTTCCGACTCCACAATCAAGATCGCACTGGCTCGGCGCTAGGTCGGCGCGACCGCCGGATCACAATTTTGTGAAGTCCATAACTTTTTGGTGCGCGCTGACTTGAAGGCATTGAGCCGGAAGTGATTGGCGCGGCAGCCGGCTTTGCCCAACACTCCGGTAAAGTTTTCGCTTGGTTTGCGATTCGATTTCAGTCGAGCATTTTCGGGGGGGGTGATCGTATGGCCGGTGCGAATGGGTCCGTTGCAGGATCCACGACGAGCGAAACCTGCGGCATCGCCATCATGGCCAAGGCCTCAGCGCCGGGGCGCACAAAGACTCGTTTGGTGCCGCCACTCACCTTCGACGAAGCCGCGGCGCTCAATACCGCGTTTCTCCAGGATATCGCCGGGAATCTCCAGCTGGCCGGACGCCATGCCGACATTGCCGGCTACGCCGCGTTTGCGCCATCCGGCTCCGAAGATTTTTTTTCACGCATTTTCCCGCCGGCGATCGGCTTGATCGATGCCTGCCTGCCGAATTTCGGCGACTGCTTGCTACGGACCATCGAAGAAATTCTTGCCCGTGGACATGGTTCGGCGGTCGTTCTCAATTCCGACAGCCCGACTCTGCCGACGGCTTTTCTGATGGAGACGGCCGGAGTATTAGCGCAACCGGGCGACCGCGCTGTGCTCGGTCCGTCGAGCGACGGCGGCTATTATCTGTTGGGTCTCAAAACTGCGCATAGCCATATGTTCGAAGACATCACCTGGAGCACTGAACGCGTCGCGCAACAAACGCTGGAGCGGGCCCGCGAGATCAAGCTCGACGTTCACATGCTGCCGGTCTGGTACGACGTAGACGATGTTGACGGCTTGCGGCGGCTCGGAAGCGAATTGCGTCGGCTCGGCAGATCAAAAGCCCGGCTTGATTCGCGCCAGCCGAATTACCCCTCGGCCACTGCGGAATTGTTCCAAAGCCTCTGGCCAAATGGCGAACTCTCACGCCGCCGCGAAGACCTCATGCACGCTTAGCTGCGTGTTCTGCCGAAATATCCATTAAGGCCCGTAGAGCGAGATGGAAACTGCAACACTAGCGAAGTCGGCAATCGACCCTCGGCGTTATTTCGAGAGTGTGCGTACCGACAGCGACGTTCCCACGCACCAGCCCGTCTGCCTGTATCTGGAGACGACGAACCGCTGCAACCTGCTGTGCACGACCTGCCCGCGCACCTATGAGGAGCTTGAGCCGCCGGCCGATATGAGCTGGGACCTGTTTCGTTCGATCGTCGATCAGGTTCCCAATCTGCAACGCGCGGTATTGCATGGCGTCGGCGAACCGATGCTGGTCAAGAATCTGCCGCGCATGGTGCGCTATCTGAAGGACCGCGGCACGTATGTTTTGTTCAACACCAACGGCACCGTGCTCAATGAAAAGAACGGGCGGGCGCTGATCGCGGCCGAACTCGACGAATTACGGGTCTCCTTTGACGCCGCCAATGCCGAATCGTATCGCGCAATTCGCGGCAAAAACTATTTCCATCGCATCCTCAAAAACGTACGCGCCTTCCGCGAACTGCAGGAACGCGAAGGCAAGCTTAAGCCGCGCGTGTCGGCGTGGCTGACCGGATTGCGCGAGACGATCGAACAGTTGCCCGATTTCGTGCGCGTTGCGGCGGAGACCGGCGTCAGGGAAGTCTACTTGCAACGCCTGGTGTTCTTTACCGAGAATGCGATCGGCAAGGCGCGGCCCGACCAGGCGCTCTACGAACAATTGTCGGCCGATGAAGCGATCCATATCGATCGCGCTACCGCGGTCGCTGCCTCGCTCGGGATCACCTTCAGCGCCTCGGGTGCCGCTTCCGAGCCCGGCATGAGTCTGAAGCGCCACGACAGCGGCTCGCCGTGGTCGCTGTGCCGCAGGCCGTGGACCGTGATGTATATAACGGCCAACGGCCGCGCGCTGCCGTGCTGCATCGCGCCGTTTTCGCAACGCGGCTACGAGAACTACACGCTGGGCGACGCGACGCAGCAGACTCTGCGCGAAATCTGGAGCGGGCCAGCCTACCGCGATTTCCGTCAGGCGCTCACCTCGGAACAGCCGCCGGCCGCGTGCGCAAGTTGCGGCTTGCGCTGGAGTTTGTAGGTAGTCGCGGCCGTCATGCGCGCAGCCGTTGTCATTCCGACGTTCAACGAAGCCGCATCAATCGGGGCGGTCGTCGCTTCCATTCCCCGCAACATCGCCAACCGCGTGATCGTGGCCGACGGCGGCAGCGGTGATGGAACGGCCGACGTCGCGCGCCGCGCAGGCGCCGAAGTGATCACCGTCGGCCGGGGTTACGGCCGTGCGTGCCTTGCGGGCGCGCAGGCGGCCGAGGACGCCGATATCGTCGCGTTCATGGACGGCGATGGCGCCGACGATCCCGTTGCGCTGGCCGCGATGGTGCAAGCGGTTTCCTCGGGGGACTACGACTTCGCCATCGGCTCACGTGCGCGGGGAAACCGCGAACCGGGCAGCATGGCCGGCCATCAAATCCTTGCCGGGCTCGCCGCCGGCGCGCTGATCGGCCTTCTTTACGGTGTGCGATACACCGACATGTGCGCCTATCGCGCCATGCGCCGCGATAAGTTGCTCGCGCTCGGCATGCGCGAACTCACCTATGGCTGGAATCTTGAAATGCAGATGCGCGTGGCGCGCGCCGGTCTCCGCGTCCTCGAACTGCCGGTCCCGTACCGCCGCCGCAGCGGCGGCGAATCAAAAGTTGCCGGCAACTTGCGTGGGTCGCTTCGGGCCGGATCGCGGATCGTTGCGACCTTCGCCCGCGTCGCCATGGAACCGGCGGGCGGCCTGTCCTAGCCCCGCACTTTTAGACCGAGACCTTGCGAAGAAATCCGTCGACGTTGGCGCGCAACGAGTCCGCAGCTTTCTCGACCGCCTGCGACGCGACCAGGACCGTATCCGCCGACGAATGCATGTCTACGATTGCGCTCGAAACGCGTTGCAGCACTGTAACGATCGATCTTGTCCCCGACGCCGCAGCGTCAACGTTTACTGAAATCTCCTGGGTCGCGGCGGTTTGTTGTTCGACTGACGTCGCAATGGCGGCCGTAAATTGGCTGATCTCCTGCATGCGGCCGGTGATGTTTCCGATAGCGCCGACCACGCTCTGCGTCGACGACTGCACCGCCGTAATCTGGGCGGCGATGTCGTCAGTCGCTTTGGCGGTTTGCACTGCCAACGCCTTGACCTCGGAAGCGACAACCGCGAAGCCCTTGCCGGCCGCTCCCGCGCGTGCCGCCTCGATGGTTGCATTGAGCGCCAGTAAATTTGTCTGGCCGGCGACGCTTTGAATGAGCTTTACGACATCGTCGATCTTTTGCGCGGCCTGCGCGAGCCCGGCGATGTCCTGGCTGGTCGACTGCGCTTCGGTCGCAGCGGCCTTGACCACTTCCGAGGCGCGGGACAGCTGGCGGTTGATCTCGCCGATCGACTTGGCCAATTCGTCCGCCGCGCTCGCGGCCACTTCGACGCTGCCGAACGCCTCGTTTGAGGTCTCGACGGCGCCGGAAGTATGCGCGGTTGTTTCGTTCGACGTGGCCGAGAGAGCCGTTGCCGTCGATTTCATCGCGCCGACGCTATCGGCGACGGTTTTCAGGACTCCTTCGACGCTTTCGCGGAACCAGGCGATGGCATCCTCCAACACCGCGCGACGCGCCTCCTGCTCGCCGAGCAAAGCATTTTTTCGTTCCGCGGAGCGGCGCTCCGTGATGTCGTCATGGGTGCCGACCCAATAATTAGAGCCGGGTATCGGCCGGTTGACGACCGAGACGGCGCGCCCATCCGGCGCCTCGGCGACGAAGCTCAAAATTTTTCCGGCGGCCATATTTCCAAGAATTTCCGCGCAATACTTCGCCGGGTCGCGTCCCAAGTTGCCGGTTTTGCTACGCTCAATGATGACATCCAAAAGCATAGCTCCGGGCTTCACCACGTCCGGGGACAGACCGTACATGCTGCGGTATTGATCGTTGCAGACCAGGAGCCATCCTGTCATGTCGAACAGGACCACGCCCTGGGTCATGTTATCGAGCACGAGCGCCAGCAGGCGGCCCCTATGTTCGAGCCCCAGACCCCTGGCCCATCGCGTCACGTGGTTGAGGACACCGGACATCGTCGCTGATGCTTGGTCGTTGTCTCCCCGCCAAGTAGCTAGCCGACATCCATTTACGCTTCGTTAATCAACATTACGCGCTCAAGCCGCCATCCACCATCAACAAGCTGCCGGTGGTGAAGCTGGAGGCATCGGAGGCGAGAAACAGCACCGAGCGCGCTACTTCTTCGGCGCGCACGTGCCGGTGCAGCGGGATGATGTCGTTGAAAAATTGCGTAGCGTCGCGCCCAATCACGCCGGTCAGATTCCTTTCCACGTTCAACTGGAAGTCATTGTCCACCGGGCCGGGATGGATGGTGTTGACGCGGATGTTTCGCCCCGCGAGCTCCTTGGCCAACACGCGCATCAGGCCGACCTGAGCGTGCTTGGCGGTGATGTAACCGTAGACGCCGGGATCGCCCTTCACCCCGACGATGCTGGACGTAATGATGATCGAGCCGCCGTCATTCATGTGCGGCACCGCGTGCTTGGCGGCGAGAAATGCGCCTTTGACGTGCACGGCAAGGACCGAGTCAAATACCTCTTCCGGATATTCGCTGATCGGCGCGACGGTGCCGAAATTTCCGGCATTGCTGAACAGGACGTCGATCTTGCCGAACCGGCTTACCGTACTTGCGATTACACTTTTGACTTGGCCCGATTTGGTCACGTCGGCCGCACACCAGGCGATGCTATCGGCGCCGGAATTTCCGCCGATATCTGCCACCGCTTCCTTAAGTGCGGCATCGTTCAGATCGCTGAGCATCACCTTCGCGCCTTCGGCGTGAAGAAGCTTTGCCGACGCCAGACCGATGCTGCCGGCGCCGCCGGTGACGACGCAGACCTTGCCCTGCATTTGTTTCGCCATTGATCCCCTCCCACTGCCGCGAACCTAGCGACGCAAGCCGGGTCGGCGCAATGGTCCTTCTCGACTATAGTATCGACATCAGCGCGGTGAATTGCTTGCGTCGGGCTCGTTGGCGCGATGGGGAGGAAGTCAATGAAGATTGGAATTGTCGGGCTGGGTCGAATGGGTGCGGCGATATCGCAGCGGCTGCGCCAGCAAAGTTTCGAGGTGACCGGCTGGGATCATAATGCAGATAGCAACCGCAAGTTGGCGGCGGACGGTTTGCCGATCGCCGCCAATGCCCGGGCAGTTGCAGCCGATGCAACGATGGTCATTTCCAGCATCACAGAAGACCATGGCGTGCGCCGAATCTTCAACGGCCCGGCAGGCTTCCTCGAAGGCGATGTGAACGGCAAGCTGTTCATCGAAATGAGCACGCTCCAACCGATGACCGGCCACGAACTGGCGCCGCTGGTCGAAGCGCGGGGCGCGCGGCTGCTCGAAGCTCCGGTGCTTGGGACAATTCCGCAGGCGCGGGAGGGCAGACTTTTGGCGATGGTCGGCGGACGGCCTGAGGATCTCGAACGCGCACGCCCCGTGCTCGAAAAGTTGACCGGACGGATCGCCTACATGGGTCCGAGCGGGGCCGGCTATGCGATGAAGCTTGCGGCCAATCTCGGCCTGGGCAGCTATGTGCAGGCCCTGGCGGAATCGCTGGCACTCGGTTTGAAGCAAGGCCTTTCGCTCGAACAGATGCTCGATGTCATTCAGGACGGGCCCTATGCCAGCGGCTGGCTCAAGAGCAAGCTCGATGTCTTCAAAGGCGGCAAGGCCGAGATGACGCTGGACATTCGCACGCTTCGAAAGGATCTCATGTCGGCAGTGGCGACCGGCGCACTCGCGGGCGTGCCGATGCCATTAGCGGCCGGAACGCTGGCCTCACTGTCGGCAGCGGTCGCCGCCAATTACGGCGACCGCGATCTTGCCGAGCTGCCGAAATTCCTGCGCGAGGCAATGCTGCAGGATTTCAGCTAGCCAAAGCATATAATAGCGGGCCGCCTGACATCCGCATCAGCACCACAGAAAGAATTGTAATGAGTAAGTGGCAATACACCAAGGGACTCCATGATCTCGGGCGCGGTTGCTTTGCTTATTTGCAGCCCGACGGTTCATGGGGTTGGAGTAACGCCGGTCTGGTCGCCGACGGCGACCAGACACTGCTCGTCGATACGCTTTTCGACCTCCCGCTCACCGCAGCCATGCTGAATACAATGCGTGATGCGGTTCCGGCAGCAGGTCATATCCGCAAGCTGATTAACACGCACGCCAATGGCGATCACACGTTCGGGAATCAGTTGGTGGAAGGCGCCGAAATCATTGCTTGCCGCGCTTGCGCAGAGGAATATGCCGAAGCGCCACCAGAAGCGTTCGCGGCGCGCGCCGCGGCATGGCAGCTCGCCGGCGAGGGCGGTGCGTTCTTTCATGAAATTATGGGCAGCCGTTTCGACTGGCGCGGCCTGGTCAATACGCCGCCGACAACCCTGTTCGACCAAACGATGGAAGTCACGGTCGGCAACAAGCGCCTGGTCCTGACCCATCTCGGCTCGGCGCACACCCGGGGCGACGTCCTGGTCCATGTGCCGGGCGACCGGATTCTTTACGCCGGAGACTTATTGTTCGTCGGCGGCCATCCGGTGATCTGGTCGGGCCCGGTCGGAAACTGGATCAAGGCGTGCGATTACATTCTGGGACTCGACGTCGACATCATCGTGCCGGGACACGGACCGATCGCGGAAAAGCCTGCCGTTCGCGAGCTGAAAGCCTACTTCGAGTATATTGCCGCCGAGGCTCGCCGGCATTTCGACAACGACATGCCCTACGAAATCGCGGCGCAGAAAATAAGTCTCGACTGCTTTACCTCGTGGCTCGATCCGGAGCGCATGGTCATCAACGTCGCGGCCTTGTATCGAGAGTTCTCGGGATCGAAAGCCCCGCTCGACCGCATGACGATGTTCGCGGGGATGAAGCGATACCGGAGGCGCGCACGATCATACCGGACACGCATAGATCGATCGGGACGTTTCTGCTAAGCTGATAACAACAGCAGCGATCCCGACGATGAGGCAGAGATGTACCATTTGCCCGTCGGATCCAGCCCCCGTGACCACAATCATCGGGTGGGAAAAGAGCGCGTCGTAGCCGTTCGATGAGTATCTGGTTCGACAAAACGGGCGCCGTTACGCCGTTCGATGCAGCACAACGCGCCGCATTGCCCGATACCTATCCGTTTGGAGTGTGAGCAACGCCGAGTGTCTTAAATGGCAGTCGCGCCCAGCCGCGGCGTTGAACAGTTCAGGAATTGAGCATCTCATTCGTGACCGCACCAGAACATGCACCAATGCGACATCGTCGCCGCGCACGCCAGAATTTTGGCGACTATTAACCATTGCCCGCTAATACCCAATCTTGCGAACCCAGGGGCGCCTCGGGGAAAGATAATGCGTGCGGTCATCGCCGCCACGATTCTCTGGCTGTGTTCAACTCCACTCCTCGCCGACCAGCTGGTTCTGCGCTGCGATACGCCCAACCGGTCACTGGCGTTTTCCGTCTTGATTGATACAGCCAAGCGAGCCGTCCTGGGCTTCGGGTATGGCAGCAAAGTAGAAACCGAGCGTTTCACCGAAACGATCATTGCCGCAAGCGACAAGGAAGACGCTGGTGGCGCTCAAAATCTGGTAATTGACCGCGTTACTGGCCAATTCCAGCTGACTTGGACGGCTGCCAATCCGGACGACAAGGGCGGAGACCTTCAAGGCACCTGCGCGCCAGCTCGGCGTCAGTTCTGACCGCTCGCTAAGGCTGATAGCCGGTCTGCGACAATCTTCGGTTCAAGGCATCTCTACGACATTCGGGCCCAGTCGGCGCACCGCTTCAATGGCGGTTTGAGTATGCGGCTTCAGCTCCGCCGCTCGAGTTTGCCGATTGCATACGGGAATTCATCCATTCCGGTTTGGTTCGCCGCCTTCAACCGTAAGACCGCCCTGCCTGTCGCCGATCTGAAAAGTGAAACGTTTGGCGAAGCTTGCATCCATGCTGGGCGGAACGTCCTCAAATCCGACCAGCAATAACGTGGCCAAACGATTGTGCTCGAATATTTCCTCGCTTCCGACGCCCAGCTGCCATGCCAGCTGCATCGAATTTATGCCAAGACTCCAATCCGAACCGCTGCCGTCTACTATTGCGGTTACGTCCAGGCCACCAAGGATTTGCTGCGCGGCCGGTCGGTACAAAAAGATCCGTCCCTCTAGTATCCATTGTCCGTCATAGCCGAAATCGGGGGGTAATGGCTTGCCCTGCCCACGCAGTGGTTTAGGGATCGTCATCGGCGTTGACGCTCCCGATTTGGTCGGCACTTATCGGGACAGCGGCGGCGGTGATGACCGTCATTGGTGGTCCCCGCCATTCCCAAACGGCAATCGGCTCGGTGCAGTCCTTCATGCTGGATTCCTCTGCTGCAGTCATGGTGTGATTTCTATTTTCAAACCGCCTCGGCTCGCGGCCGTCATCCTGGTTGTTAACCTGCCGCGTTTCTCTCCGGCAAGGAAGAAACTTCCTGCGGCCGAAAAGCGTTCCTGATTATCCCTTGAAGCGAACCGCCGATTTCAGCAGACAGAAAAGCAGAGGTTGCGGACTCCGCTGCGAAGCGCCGGCAAGACGCGGAAGCGTCATGACGGCAAAACCGCGTGACACCGGCCTTCTGGTCCGCTAACAGCCGCCAGGTCTTCAGGATTAGACGCGCAAGGACGCCGGACCTAGATGCCGTGATTGATGATGCATGAATCTTGCAGGTGTCGATGGAAGCGGCGGCCACGTGCCGGGGAAAATGCGCGCTCTCAAATACCAGCAACAGGATAAGTCTATATGAACGATCCACTGTTTCTCAGAGACGACTTTCGGTGGAGAGAAGATTCGCCGATGTGTTATATGGTGAAAGCCGGCGATTTCCTTTGGCTCAGCGGTCAGGTCCCGTTAGACGAAAACGGAAAAGTCGTTGGCGCAGGAGATATTCAGGCTCAGGCGAGGCAAGTCTTTACCAATATGCGCAGAGTCCTCGGTCTTGCCGGCTGCGATCTCACCTCGGTCATTCGTCTGACCAACTACCTCACGGTGCCGTTCGACGACATGGAGCAGATCCACAAGTACTGGGATGTAAGACGGGAATTCTTCGGAACGCATCGTCCCGCGAGCACGGGAGTAAGAGTGGCCGCGTTGATGCTTCCCGAACTCTTGATCGAGATCGATGCCATTGCCTATGCGCCCAATGCGGTGATCAATCCGAGCGCAGTGGTTCTCAATGCCAAGAGCTAAAGCTCCAACCATCCCAATACCGCGTTGCGTACGCGCTTAACCAATCATGCATCGCAGAGTTTGAAGAACATGGCGAAGGTGATCGATGCTGGAGTCTTCATTCCGGTCGGCAATCACGGGTGGATACATTCGGTAAACTCGCCGGCGGTGGAGGACGGCTCGTTCCAGCGCGTGCTTGAGGTGACCAAAGGGGCAGAAGCGTTGGGTTTCGACTTCGTGCTCAGCCCCAGCATCTGGCGCGGACGCAAGGGTTCATCGGAACACTGGATGCGTTCACTGGAATCGTTGACGACCACAGCCGCATTGCTTCAAGCCACCGATAGAATAGCGGTGTTTGGCACGGTCCACATGACCGTCTACCCGCCCGCCGTCGTTGCCAAGATCATGACGACGCTGGATCAGATCGGGCCGGGTCGTGTCGGACTGAATTTAGTCACCGGCTCCAGCTACCTTGATCTGTCGCATGTCGGCCTTTGGCGCGACGGACTTGACCATAACGAACGCTACGATCTGGCGGACGAGTGGATACAAGTCGTCAAGAGGCTCTGGACAGAAGACATCGTTTCGCACAAGGGCCGGTTCTATGAATTAACGGAAGCCACGATGGGGCCGAAACCATCGCGGGTGCCGCCGCTTGCGAACGCCGGTGCTTCAGAGCGGGGCTTCAAATTCGCCGTCCAGAATTGCGACATCGCTTTTGTCTCCGGCAGCGAGGATCCAAAGGACAAGCAAGCCGCGATACGTGCGAAGGCGACCGCTCGATCAATGGGGAAGCCAGATTTAAAGGTCTACGGCCTTGTCACCTTGATCCCTGGCGAGACCGACAAAGACGCACAGGACCGGAAGGATCACTTCGACGAAGGCGTCGATATCGAATGCCTGGACGATATCGCGCTGGGATACAACCTGAACCCCAACATTAAAGATGTCAGCTCTGTATCGCTGCGTCTCGCCGCGGGCAGGGAGAAGCGGAGCGCCGTAACGCCGGGAGCGTTTGTCGGCTCATACGCTTCGCTCGCCAAACGTATCGCCCAGGTCGTCAAAGACTGCGAACTCGACGGGATTATCCTGATCGTGCCGGACTACACGAACGACCTGAAGGCCCTCACCGAGAAGACATTGGCCCGCATGCCCGAGTACGGCGTCTCCTGTCGCGTCGGCGGAGCCTGACCATCCCGCAGCGACCTTGCTTTCAAACAATTCCAGCTAAGTGGGAAGGCGTGCCCGGGCAGCATTCGCGCTGCGTGCGCACGAAGGCGTTTGAACGGCTGGCCGTGCTCCACGTCGTTTTGTACCCTTATCTCCCGCAATTCCTGGTCGGCGGCGCGTGAGGCACTCAATACCTCAGACGGCGAAGCTGGCGTAGCTTAACCATAGACCAAACGCGATCGCGATGATCGCCGCCACGTGATATTGGCTGCTCCGTTCAAAGAAGACGAGCACCTTTCGTTCCGTGTCTGCTGGCAGCAACATGAGCGCTATGCCGCGCAACAGCGTGATCCAACCGATTAATGAGACCACGATCGCGACCGTCCCTCGCCATTCGTTGTGGGCCAACACAACAGCTAGGCCGATCAGAACGCGAAGCATCGCCAAAACGAAAATCAGAGGGCGCTGATCGATGAAGGCGGACATGAGTTGGAGCATCGCCTCCCGTCTGACGATCATGACAATGCCCATCACGGCGATGTAGACGCCAAAGAATCGTGCCAAATAGACTGTGAGCGTCATGATTGCTCTCCAAATGGATCCATGTTGTCGTGCCCTCTTACTGCAATAAATCACGCTCGGCGCGCTTGCACCCAGTGATCATCGTCAGGGTAAGATTTTCGCCATGGACGATGCATACTTGGTGACATGGCTATCTTCTTGAAAGTTCCAAGCCATTGAATTTCGAGGCCCCCCGCATTGATACACGTCAATCGCAGTCACAGCCGGTCATCGTACCCAATGACCCCGAACCGCCGATCAGCGGACGTTCGGCCGCCGACTTATGCGAAGCTGCCTTGGAATGGCGGACACCCGAAACTAACAAGGCAGTGAAACTCGCCGCTTGTGTTGTACTCACCGACCGTGCAGCGAATGATGACCGTTCAAGCCAACTTCACCGCGACTGAGTTCCAAATTGCCGCTGGACTGTTCATTGTTGTTTTTGCACTTAATGTCTTGCCTGCTTTTGCTCCCCCAACCTGGACGACAATGTCGTTCGTTGGTTTCGCAATTCCAAACAATAATTTTGTTTTATTGTCCTTTGTGGCTGCGATAGCGGCCACGTCTGGACGCGTCGTATTGGCAAACTTTTCGCGTGCGCTGGTGCGGCGCAGATTGCTGAGCGACGAGTCGCGGCGCAATGTGGATGCCATTAGGATCGGTATTGAGCGTCGACCCGCTTTGACGTTTGGCACCTTCCTCGGCTACGCGCTTAGCCCGCTCCCATCGAATTACCTGTTCATCGCCTACGGCCTAACCTCGCTGCCGATCAGCTTCCTATCGCTACCCTTCTTTGTTGGACGACTAGCCAGCTACGCGTTCTGGATAAGGACAGCATCTGCGGTGGGCGACTGGCTGGATGCGGATGTGGATTGGTTTAAGTCCGCACCATATTTCGTCGCTTACTATCTCATTTCTCAATTGCTTTTATTTCCCGCATCTACGCTTTTACGCGGATCGATTGGCACGCTTTGTTTGCTGAAAGGCGCTTGAAGTGGTTGGAGCGGCCCAAATTGAGCGACTATCCGCCGCCCGGGGATAAGACCGATCGTCCGTAACTGGAGGAAGACGATATAAGGTGGGAA
The DNA here is from genome assembly GCA_963791955.1 of uncultured Alphaproteobacteria bacterium. Taxonomy (GTDB): domain Bacteria; phylum Pseudomonadota; class Alphaproteobacteria; order Rhizobiales; family Xanthobacteraceae; genus BOG-931. The sequence continues at coordinate 1,151,180 of CAWBUO010000002.1, read as the reverse complement.
TATCGGTTAGTCCCGCCATCGAAACTCGCTTACGAGTAATTTGCTTTTTGGCGATTGGGCGATCGTTGGGGTATGGAAGCCGGGCGATCACGCCGGCTAATTCTATTAAGTTCGGTTCTTGCCGACACCAATAACCGGCTCGATCAATTGGACAAGAGGCAGCAGATATCGGATCTCTGCAACAGGTCTCGCGTGACGCCGCCGAATACCCATTCACCTAACCGCGTGTGTCCGTAAGCGCCGGCGACGATCAAATCCGTTCCTTCGCCCTTGGCAAGGCTCATCAGTTGATTCAACACCGATCCTTTCGGGTTCAACACCGATTTTTCGCTCACCTTTATTCCATGTCGGAGCAAATATTTTTCCACATCGTCGAGCTGGTTCCGAGCTGCCGATTCCAGGACGCCCTCGGCAATTTCAACGAGCGACACATGCTTCGCGACGCTCAAATACGGCAGCGCGTTTTGCACCGCGTGACGTGCCTCACGCGTGTCCTTCCAGGCGACTAGGACGTGTTGCCCGCTGCTACCGACTACGTTGTCCGGCACGACAAGAACCGGCCTGCCGACGCTGAGAAGAACTTCTCCGGGGTCAAACGCATGATAAACATCTTCCGCCACAGTGTGCGAGCTGATGACGACGAGGTCAGCTGCTCGCGCTTCGGCTGGAATGACCTCGCGCGGGAAATGAAGGCTCCCTCTCCATTCTACCGTCCGGACTGTTCGGCCTACGCGATTTCGAAAATCCTCGGCCAACTTCGCCATTTCCGCCGCTATTCGGTCGTTACGGTCTGCTGCCCGTTCCAATTCAGCCGCAAACCAACCTCCCACTTCTCGCCCAGGGAGCCACCCTGCGACGCCGATGAGGGCCGCATCGAATTTGGCGGCCCAATTCGCCGCGAGCCTAATTCTGTCGTCGCAGCCGGCATCAAAATCGACATAGACCATGATACTGGCGGGAGCCAAAGCCGCTTGAGATGGCCGCTCGCCGACGTTTGCTACTCTGTCTGTCATTGCAAACTCCGCTTGCACCACACCACAATAAATTAAACTGAGTTCCGGCCGGCCTGTTGATACAGGTCAAACAACCCTGGTCAAAGTGTTGAAGCCTGAGATGATTGATCGCGCCCTAATCTTCACAACCACCAAGCATGGCGCCGACAGTGGCGCGCGGCTTGATCAAGAAGTTGTGGTGGTGCCCAGGGGCGGAATTGAACCACCGACACCTGCATTTTCAGTGCAGTGCTCTACCAACTGAGCTACCTGGGCGCCCGCCAGACGCGCCGTTCATTGGCACGTACGAGCGGCGGTTTTATAGAGGCTCGATTCCCGGCTGTCCAGAATGGGCACCGGCACTCAGCTCGCCGCTTCGCCGCCCTCGTCGCGCCGTTCGTCTTCTTCCTCATCTTCGGTCACCGGCACGGCATAAACGCCCGACAGCCAGCGATTTAGGTCGACGTCGGCGCAACGCGGCGAGCAGAACGGACGGAACCCCTCGGCGGCAGGTTTGCCGCAGATCGGGCAGGCGTTGCGGCGGCGAGCGTCGGGCATCGACGGAATATGGGTTGCGCGCGGCGGCCGGCCAGTCGCCGTTCACAGCGCGTTGAGCCAGCCGAAATGAATCGGATAACCTTCGCCACCGAGGAGCGCCACAGTTTCGTAGAGCGGCAGCCCGACTATGCCGGAATAGGAACCGACAAGCTTCACGATAAAGGAGCCGGCGATGCCCTGCGCCGCGTAGCCGCCGGCCTTGCCGCGCCATTCGCCGGAGGCGAGGTAGGCCTCGATGTCTTCATCAGAGAGCCGCTTGAAGCGCACACGCGTCTCCACGTACCGCTGCCGAAACGTTTCCTTCGGCGTCACCAGGCACACCGCAGTGTGAACGCGATGATTGCGGCCCGACAACAACCGCAGACATTGCGCGGCTTCGTCGAGCAGCTCCGCCTTCGGCAGGATGCGGCGGCCGACGGCAACCACCGTGTCGGCGGCAAGGACAAAAGATCCTTTCAGCTCCTCATCAAGCCGCACCATGGCGAGCGCCGCTTCGGCCTTGCCGCGCGCCAGCCGCGTGGCGCAGGCGCGCGGCAGCTCACCCCGTTTCGGCGTCTCGTCGATATCGGCCGGGCGCAGCGCGTCGGGTTCGATGCCGGCCTGATTGACGAGCGCCAGGCGACGCGGCGAGCCTGAGGCAAGGACCAATTTTGAGCGGCCGATCATTTGAACCGGTAGGTAATCCGGCCCTTGGTCAGATCATATGGCGTCATTTCCACCAGCACTTTGTCGCCGGCGAGCACGCGGATGCGATTCTTGCGCATGCGTCCGGCGGTGTGGGCGATGATTTCGTGCTCATTCTCGAGCTTGACGCGAAAGGTGGCGTTCGGAAGCAATTCCGTGACCACACCGGGAAATTCCAGCAGTTCTTCCTTCGCCATTCGTGATCCGGACTCGTTGACATCGACCGCGCCTTTGGCTCGCATCCCGGCCGAAAATTGCGCGGAAACTAGCGGATGATGAAAGGTTCCACAACGCCAGTTTTGAGAGCTTTTGCCCAAGCGCACACGATCTGCTGCGCTGCAGAATCAGCGTCTTTAAGGCCTTGCGACGATCCGCAATCTGTCACTCGTTGCCCGGACGCTGGCCGGCAAACCGTTCCCTGATTCGCTTCAGAAGCTGGTCGCGTATTTCGCGATAAGCGTCGAGACGCTGCTCGCGGCTGCCTTCCACATCGGTTGGATCGGCGGTCGGCCAATACTCAACATCGACGGCGCTCACGCGGGTGAGTTCGAGCGCGCGATGGTGGGCTTCGGGCGCGAGTGTAATGATGAGGTCGAAACTGAGCCCCTCCAGCTCGTCGAGCTCCTCGAAAGTCATCGGCCTGTGGCGTGAAATATCGACCCCGATCTCGGCCATGACGGCAACGGCAAACGGATCGAGTTCGCCTTTTCGCGCGCCCGCAGAGCCAACATAGATGGTGCGGCCGAACATCTGCGCAAACAGCCCGGCAGCAATCGGCGAGCGTATGGAATTGCGTCCACACGCAAACAGCACCGCGAGGGGCCGCGTCGAAGGTTGTGCTGCGGACGCCGGCATTGCGGCTGCCTACCCCTTCCAGTGCAGCACCGTGACCAGGGTAAACAGACGCCGCGCGGTATCGAAGTCGACCTCGACCTTGCGCTTGAGCCGTTCCATCAGGATGCGCGAGCCTTCGTCGTGCAGCGAGCGGCGCGCCATATCCAGCGCTTCGATCCGGTCCGGGGTCGCGCCACGGATTGCGGCGTAGTAGCTGTCGCACACCGTGAAATAGTCTTTCACGATGCGACTGAACGGCGCGAGTGAGAGCAGGTGCGCGATGACCGACGTACCGTCAGCCAACCTGATATCGAAAACGAGACGGTTGCCGTCAATGCGGAGATTGAGGGCATAGGGTCCGGCGTCGTGGTCCTGCGGCCGAAACGAATTCTCCTCGATGAGATCGTAGATCGCGATGGCACGCTCGTGCTCGACATCGCGGCTCGCGCGCCCGATCGAAGATTCGTCGAGCGTCACCGCGACCAGGCGGTGGGTTTCGCTCTTGTCGCGACCGGCGCGCGCCATCAGCGGTTGAGCCGAATGGCAATCGAACGGGCGTGGGCGTCGAGCCCCTCCGCAGTGCCCAGGGTGATCGCCGCGTCGGCGAGCGCCCGCAATTGCGCCGGGCCGCATTTGAGGATCGAGGTGCGCTTCATGAAGTCGAGGACGCCAAGGCCCGAAGAAAAACGCGCTGAACGCGCCGTCGGCAGCACGTGGTTCGAACCAGCAACATAGTCGCCGATCGCCTCCGGCGTATGCGAGCCGATGAAGATCGCACCGGCATTGCGAATGCGCCGCGCAAGACCTTCGCCATCGGCGGCGGCAATTTCCAGATGTTCCGGCGCAATCGCGTCGACAAGCGGCAGCGCCTCATTGAGATCGCGCACCAGGACCACCGCACCGAAATCGCGCCACGACGCGCCGGCGACTTTGCCGCGGGGAAGCCCATCGAGCGCATCCTCGACCGCGCGCTCGACCGCAGCGGCGAGCGGTTCATCGTCGGTGATGAGGATCGCCTGCGCGCTCTCATCATGTTCGGCCTGCGCCAGCAGATCGGCCGCAATCCAGTCGGCGTTACCGCCGGAGTCGGCGATGATCAGCACCTCCGACGGTCCGGCTACCATGTCGATGCCGACTTTGCCGAACACGATCCGCTTGGCGGCGGCGACGTAGGCGTTGCCGGGTCCCATGATTTTGGCGACCGGAGCGATGGTCTCTGTGCCGTACGCCAGCGCGGCAATCGCTTGCGCGCCACCGACCCGATAAATCTCGTCGACGCCAGCGAGTTTCGCGGCCGCGAGGACGAGCGGCGAAATCGTGCCGTCAGGGGCGGGCGCTACCATGACGATGCGCGGCACCCCGGCCACCTTGGCCGGCACCGCATTCATCAGAACCGATGAAGGATAAGCAGCGGTCCCGCCCGGCACGTAGAGCCCGACCGCTTCGATCGCCGTCCACCGTGAGCCAAGCTCGACACCCAGCGCGTCGGTGAAGCGATCGTCTTCGGGCATTTGCCGGCGGTGGAAAACCTCGATGCGATCGCGGGCGAACTTGAGGGCGTCGAGTACATCGCGCTTGCAACTCTTCAACGCCGCGTCGGCCTCTTCCGGCGTGATCCGAAGAGCCGAGGCGTCGAGATCAAAACGGTCGAACTGTCGGGTGTAGTCGCGCAGTGCATGATCGCCGCGCGCAGCCACATCCGCGACGATCGCGCGCACGGCTGCCTCAACGTCGGCCGAAGCTTCACGCTTGGTATCGAGAAAGGCGCGGAATTTTTCGGCAAAATCCGCAGCGCGTGTGTCGAAGCGAGTGGCCATTCTGATGCCTTTTGCGCTGCTGTGCAGCGATGCGGAGCGTCTCTTTTATTATAACAATTCTAATATTGGGCTTTCTGATTGACAAAAGGCGCGCCGTTCACCAATTCCTTGTAGGTCCACGTTATTTAGGGGCGGCAAACAGCTCCCGTGCCGGGTCATGACAACAACAAGCACACCTGCAGCGCTTTGCTCAATACTCGCCTGCGTATTTGTTTTGAGCATGGGCGTGGCGTGCGCGGACGAGCCGGTGATGCTGTCGCTCGCGATTAGAGATCATCAGTTCGAACCGGCGGAAGTGCATGCCCCGGCCGGAAAGCCGATCGTTTTTACCGTCAGGAATCTCGGCTCGATCGCCTCCGAATTCGAAAGCGGCGCGCTGCATGTCGAAAAGGTGATCCCGCCGGGCGGCCAAGCGGTCGTTCACGTTCGACCGCTGGAACCGGGACGCTATAATTTCTTCGACGATTTTCATCGCCAGACGCAGGGATTTCTGGTCGTACAATGAGTGCTCGAGCAGTCGTACCGTGAGGTGTCCGTGCTTCCTTCGCTCTTGATCGTCTTCCGTGAGGTCTTCGAAGCCGGGTTGATCGTCGGCATCGTCATGGCGGTGACTTCGGGCGTGCCCGGGCGCGGCCGTTGGATCGCCGGCGGCGTTGTGGCCGGTGTGCTGGGGGCTTGTCTGGTGGCGCTGTTTGCCGGTGGATTGTCGCAACTGTTTGGCGGCAGCGGGCAAGAACTGTTCAACGCCGCCATTCTTGGCTTCGCAGTGCTGATGCTCGGCTGGCATAATGTCTGGATGTCGCGGCACGGCCGTGAGCTTGCCGCCGACATGCGCGCCGCTGGCGAGGCGGTGGCGGCCGGTTCGAAGTCGCTGGCCGCACTGGCGCTTGTTGTGACGATCGCAGTGCTGCGTGAGGGTTCGGAAGTGGTGCTGTTTCTCTATGGCGTGGCCGCGGCGGAAGGCGGCGCCAGCGTCGGCATGTTGATCGGCGGCGCTATTGGGCTCGCTCTTGGCGCGTTTGTGTGCCTGCTGACTTACCTCGGTCTCATCACCATACCGATGAGGTATCTGTTCAACGTCACCAGCACCCTCATCGCATTGTTGGCCGCCGGCATGGCCGCACAGGCGATCGCTTTCCTGCAGCAGGCCGATATCCTGACCGCATTCGACCAAACGGTGTGGGATACTTCCTGGATCCTGAGCGATGAAAGCTTTCTCGGCCGCGCCATGCACACGCTCGTCGGCTATGTGGACCAGCCGACCGCCATGCAGCTCATTGTTTATGCGGCGACGCTTGTAGTGATAGCTGGGCTGATGAAGCTCTTTGCCGTGCCGTCGGCGCCACGCCCGCAGACAGTCTGAACCTTGCGTTAAACCGTCTTCGTACTATTCGCGAAGTGATCGGGACACGCCGTCGCCGCATAGACTTCGCCAAGATCGGCGAGTTCGGCTTCCAGGCATTCCACATCGAGACGAATGGCGGCGCCTCCTGAGAATGTCAGAGTAATGACGCCTGCAGGGCCGTTGCGCTCGGCGAATTCGACCGCCAGCAGATTGAGCGTCGCGTCCTTCCTGGTCTGATCGAGGTTGCGGCACTTGCAGCTATTAACCCGCTCGAATCGCAACGCTGTTCTGCAACGACGGTAGTCGGGCGAACAGCTGTCTTTAACACCGCTCGCATCTTTAATACCGCCCGCATCAACCGCATTCATCCAGTCGAATCGATTGAGCGCCATCACAAAGCGATGTTCGCGCGGTTGCCAGAAAATATCGGTCACTCGAACGAGGGCGTCCTGCACATGGGCCGAAACGACCTCGATGTCATCCTTGTCGAGGGCGACGAGTTTGAGTTCTTCCATGTCGCGTCCCCGGCTTCGACACCTCTCTGGTGCAAAAGTTAGTAGGGACCCAACCGGCTTGCAAGACCCGCAAAAACATCGAGAATCCACGGCACTGATGCTAACGCGGCGGTCCGGCCGGATGAGAAAGAACGAATGGACCGGTCCTAATCAGTTTGTTGGCCGTTAGTTCGTCCTGTGCAGTGCACTATAGGAAAACGCCGCCGGATCGCGGCTGTGGATCACGCGCGCCGTCGATGACCCAGCGGCTCGGCTATCAACAAAGGCTCATTAGTTGTACAAGTTGGATTTGCGTCTGGCCCGAGAGGTTGCTAAGACCAACCTAACAACACTGCTTGTTAACTACTCCTGCCGTATCTGCGAGGTTCGTTTGTAGAATATGACAGCGATCCTCGCCACCTCTACCCCGATCTGTTGTGTTTCTTTCACCCCCGCTATGGGATTAATGTTGCCTTTCTTGAAAGGGAGGAATTATGGCTAAGAAGTCAAAGAAGCGGCGCGCCTGGACGGCAACCGAAGTTCGTGAGCTGAAGTCGATGGCGAAGAAGAAAACCGCCGCGGCAAAAATCGCCAAGAAGTTGAAAAGGACGGAAGGCGCGACGAGGCAAAAGGCGTTCAGCATTGGGCTGTCGCTCGACTCCCGTTCCTGACTTTCTCCAACAACCAAACAACCAAGCTCTCTGAGCGCGAATCGACGCCGGCCTGGATTACCAGGCTCGGCGCGATGTCGTTTGGAGTTGTTGTTGAACCCCCGCGTCGAAGTGCCGAGCGCCGCGGCCAGCGGACCCCGTCGGATTAGGGATGATGTCAGGGCCAGCGCTGCCCGACCGGTATCAGGGGCCGTTGGCAAAGGCCTTGTCGCCGTAATCCGGTCTGGTTTTCATTGAAAATAGGATAGAGCGCAGCAGCTGCTAGTAATTTGTAAGGCGGATCGTGCTATCACACGTGCTACGGTGACAGGCACCCCACGATGAGCCAGGTTCCAGGCCAGCCGAGGCAGCAACCAGCCAGTTCCGAACTCGCCGCGGCATTGGCTTCGTGCAAGCGTGCCTTCCTCGCCGTGGCGCTGTTCAGCGGCATGAGCAACATCCTGATGCTCACCGGCGCGCTGTTCATGCTCGAAATCTACGATCGGGTCCTGCCCAGCCGAAGTGTGCCAACGCTCGTCGCCCTGTTGATCCTGGCGGGCGGCCTTTACGCCGCGCAAGGGGTCATCGACGCCATTCGCAGCCGCATTCTGGTGCGCATCGGGCACAGCCTCGACGAGGCGATGAGTCTCCGTGTGTTCGACATTATCATCCGGCTGCCGCTTAAAGTCGGCAGCAAAGGAGACGGTACCCAACCGATCCGCGACCTCGATACCGTGCGCGGCTTCCTTTCCGGCCTTGGACCGGTTGCATTGTTTGATCTGCCGTGGATGCCGGTCTACCTCGCCATCTGCTTTCTGTTTCACACCTATATCGGCCTGACCGCGCTGGCGGGTGCGATTATTCTCGTCATTCTCACCGTTGCGACCGAGTTATGGACCAGACGTCCGACCCAGAGCGCGACGCAATTCGCGGTGGCGCGCAACGCGCTGATGGAATTGAGCCGGCGCAATGCCGAGGCGATTACTTCGATGGGTATGGTCGCCCGCACCGCGCAACGCTGGAACAATCTTAATCACAACTACGTCGCTTCGGGCGGCCAGGCGAGCGACGTTGTCGGCGGGCTCGGCGCCTTCTCGAAAGTTCTGCGGCTATTGCTGCAGTCGGCCATTCTGGCGGTCGGTGCTTGGTTGGTAATTCATCAGGAATCCACGCCCGGCATCATCATTGCCGGCTCGATTCTCGGCGGACGGGCGCTGGCGCCGGTCGATCTTGCCATCGCCAACTGGCGGGGCTTCGTTGCCGCGCGGCAAAGCTGGCACCGGTTGTCGCGATTGCTCGGACATTTGCCGGCACGCACTGAACCGATGGCGCTCCAGCCCCCGACCAAGACGCTGCTTGTGCAAAACGCGGCGGTCAATCCGCCAGGCGAACAGAAGATCGTATGCCAGGATGTGAATTTCACCCTCGCCGCCGGCAAGGCGCTCGGCGTGATCGGCCCGACGGCTTCTGGAAAATCGTCGCTGGCGCGCATGCTGGTTGGCGTGTGGACGCCGGCACGCGGCAGCGTGCGTCTTGATGGCGCTGCACTCGAACAATGGTCGCCGGAAGCGCTCGGCCGGCACATCGGCTATTTGCCGCAGGACGTCGAACTGTTTCCCGGCAATGTGGCGCAGAATATCGCCCGATTCGAGGACCCACCCGATGCCGAGGCGGTGCTTGCCGCGGCCAAGGCGGCTGGCGTTCATGATCTCATCGTCAACCTGCCGAACGGCTACGAGACCAGCGTCGGCGATCACGGCAGCGCCTTGTCAGCCGGTCAGGCCCAACGCATCGCGCTGGCGCGGGCGCTCTACCGCGATCCGTTCCTGGTGGTGCTCGACGAGCCAAATTCCAATCTCGATGCCGAAGGCGACGAGGCGCTGACCCGGGCCATACTCGGCGTTCGCGCACGGGGCGGCATCGCCATCGTGGTCGCTCACCGTCCTAGCGCTATCGCCGGCGTTGACTACATTCTGGTGATGGCCAAGGGTCGCCAGCAACAGTTCGGACCGAAAGAGGAAATTCTCAATCGTGTCATCCAGCCGACTACGCCGCCACGCGCCCTGAAAGTCGTGCCGGAACAGGGAGGGGGCGTCGGATGAGCGGCCAGCCGCGGGCAGTCTGGTCGGCGTCAATCCACCGGCACATCGTCGTGGGATGTGTGGTCGTGGCGTTTCTTGCCGTCGGACTTGGCGGCTGGGCGTCGACGGCCGAGATTTCCGGCGCGCTGATCGCGCAGGGTTCCCTGGTCGTCGATTCCAACGTCAAGAAAGTGCAGCATCCGACCGGCGGCGTCGTTGGTGAGGTTCGCGTGCGCGAGGGCGATCACGTCAAAGCGGGCGACATTCTTGTCCGCCTTGACGAGACGGTGACGCGCGCCAATCTGGCGATCGTCACCAAGGGCCTCACCGAGCTTTATGCGCGCCGGGCGCGTCTTGCCGCCGAACGCGACGGCGCCGATGCCGTCGCCGTACCGAAGGAACTCGCCAATCGGGGCAACGACCCGGACGTGCAAGAAGCGCTGTCGAGCGAACGCAAGCTATTCGACCTGCGGCGCAACGCACGACTGGGGCAAAAAGATCAACTGCAGCAGCGTATCAAACAATTGAATGAGCAGATCGCCGGACTGACCGCTCAGCAGGACGCCAAGGCCAAGGAAATGTCGCTGATCGATCAGGAACTCCAGGGTGTGCGCGATCTGTGGGCGAAGAATCTGGTGCAGATCAACCGGCTCACCTCGCTCGAACGCGAGGCGGCGCGTTTACAGGGCGAGCGCGGCCAGCTTATTGCCGCCGCCGCCGAAGCGAAGGGCAAAATCGTTGAGACGCAACTGCAAATCATTCAGGTCGATCAGGAACTAAGCAGCGACGTCGCCAAGGAGTTGCGCGATACCGACAGCAAGATCGGCGAATACGTCGAACGCAAGGTGACCGCGGAAGATCAGCTCAAACGTACCGATCTGCGCGCGCCACAAGACGGCGTCGTGTTCCAGTCGACGGTCAATACCGTCGGCGGCGTCATCGCTGCCGGCGACACCGTCATGCTCATTGTGCCTGAATCCGATAATCTGTTGGTAGAGGCCAAGGTCGATCCCAAGGACATCGATCAGGTGCAGTTTGGCCAACCGGTCGTGCTTCGCTTCTCGGCGTTCAATATGCGAACGACACCCGAGCTGAACGGAACGGTGGTGCGGATCGCCGCAGATACAACCACCGATCAACGCACCGGGCAGAGCTACTATCTGGTCCGCATCTCGATGACGGCCGACCAGATCGGGCGGCTCGGCGACGTCAAACTGACCCCAGGTATGCCGGTTGAGGCCTTCATCCAGACCGGCGAACGCACCATGATTTCGTACCTGGTCAAACCGCTGCGCGATCAACTGATGCGCGCCTTTCGGGAAAAGTAAGATCCATCGTTTCCGGACGCATACTGCGCGAACCTGGATTCTCCCCGTAGCCGTCTGCCTGCTATAATATCGGCTCGTGCAGAGCAGGGCCGTTGAACCATGAAGCGAATTGCCCGCTGGGCGCGCCAATTCGGGATCGCCCGAGCCGTCTGCCTTGCGCTCCTGTTCGGGCTGGTGCCGTTGCGAATTGCCGACCCGCGGCTGTTGCAGGAGGTGCGGCTGCGGACGTTCGATCACTTCCAGGTTTTGCGCCCGCGCGAGCAGACGGTACGACCGGTCGTCATTGTCGACATCAACGAGGAGAGTCTTAAGCAGATCGGACAGTGGCCGTGGCCGCGCACGATCTTGGCCGATCTGGTCGACCGCCTCACCGACATGGGTGCCGTCGCCATCGGCTTCGACGCGGTCTTCGCCGAGCCCGACCAGCTGTCGCCCAATCTCGTCGCACTGACGCTGCGCGATCTCGACGATGCGACGCGCGCGCGTTTGCGCAGCCTGCCCAGCAATGATGAGATCTTTGCTGCGGCGATTCGCCGCTCGCGCGTCGTGCTCGGCGAATTGGTGTCCGACAGCCGCTCCGACGATGTCGCGATCGAGGGATCCGGCTACGGCGTCATCACCACCAAAGGCGCTCCGGACGCGCGCACTTTTCTGGTCTCGTTTCCAAGCCTCGTGACCAATATTCCGATCCTTGAAAAAGCCGCTGCCGGCGCCGGTGTCTTCACCGAGGCCGATGAGCGCGACGGAATTGTCAGGCGCGCCCCGGTGATCATGCACGCCGGAAACGCGTTTGTTCCCTCACTGGCGCTGGAAATGCTGCGGGTGGCGACCAACTCCAACTCGCCGGTTATTCGCTCCGACAAAAACGGCATTCAAGGCGTCAGCTTCAGCCGCTTTCGGCTGCCCACCGACCGCGAGGGTCGATTATGGATCTATTTCAATCACACCGATCCGGAGCGCTATGTATCGGCCAGAGACGTCTTGCACGGCCGCGTGCCAGACGACCGTATCCGGGGCAAGCTGGTTCTGATCGGCACGTCGGCCATCGGCCTCCTGGATCTCAGGACCACGCCACTCGATTCGGTGATCCCGGGCGTCGAGGTGCATGCCCAGGTCATCGAGAACGTTTTGACCAACACGCTGCTTTCGGCGCCGAGTTGGGCGATCGGGGCCGAGATCGTCACCGCGCTGGTCCTCGGCCTGGCGATCATTATCGCCGCCCCGCTGTTGCCGGCCGCAATCGTCGTCGCGCTCGGGGCTCTGTTGATCGCGGGCCTCATCGGCATGTCGTGGTACTTCTTTGTCGCCCACAATCTGCTGATCGACTTCACCTATCCGCTGATGTCGAGCTGGCTGATTTATCTTGTGCTCACGTTCGTGAACTACTTCCGCGAACAGCGGCAACGCCAGCAGATCCGCTCGGCGTTCGGGTTTTACCTGTCGCCGCCGCTGGTCGAACAGTTGGCGAAATCTCCGGAAAAACTGGTGCTCGGCGGCGAAGAACGTCGCATGACCATTCTGTTCAGCGACGTGCGCGGCTTCACCACAATCTCCGAGCACTACAAGGACGATCCGCAGGGTCTCACGCGCCTGATGAATTGTTTCCTCACGCCGCTGACCAACGCCATCATCGAGCGTAACGGCACGATCGACAAGTATATCGGCGACGCCATTATGGCGTTCTGGAACGCGCCGCTCGACGACGGCGAGCACGAGGCGCATGCCTGCGCCGCGGCGCTGGAAATGTTGAGCCGCGCCGAGGACCTGAACGTCGAACTCAAGCGCGAAGCGGAGACCACCGGCGGCGTTTATATGCCGCTTCGCATCGGTATCGGGCTCAACAGCGGCCCGTGCGTTGTCGGCAACATGGGCTCCGACTTCCGCTTCAACTATTCGGTGCTGGGCGATACCGTCAACCTTGCCTCGCGACTGGAATCGCGGACCAAAGACTATCGGCTCCCGATGGTGATCGGTTCACGCACCGCGGAAGGCGCAAAAAGCAAGTACGCCACCATGGAGATCGATCTCATTCAGGTGAAGGGCAAGAAGCAGCCGGAAGTGGTTTACACCGTGCTCGGGCCAACTGAAGTCGAACAGGATCCGCGTTGCGGGCAGTTGCGCGATTTCCACGCTCAAATGCTTGCGGCCTATCGCAAGCAGCAATGGGACGAGGCCAGGAAGTTAATTGATCGCTGCCGCAAGGTCGCCAACGGTTTCGGTGTTGCCGGTCTCTATGACATGTACATTGAACGGATGGAGGCCTATCAAATCGACCCGCCGCCGTCCGACTGGAATGGCGTCTACGAAGCCGAGTCGAAATAATTTATACTAGACAGTCTTGTCACAAGCGGCCTTTGTGCCGCCTTGGGAGGTTCGGTATTATGGCAACAAGCTTCGATCGCATCCTCACCACACATGTCGGCAGCTTGGTGCGGCCGCCCGAGCTAACCAGATATATCGAGGCGATCGATAACGGCGTCAAAATTGATCAAGCGGCGTTCGACCGCTGCCTGGCCGACAGCGTCGCCGAGGTTGTCAGGCGGCAACAGCAGGCCGGCGTCGACATCGTCAGCGACGGCGAGTTCGGTAAATTCCGCAGCTGGTCGTTCTACATCCTCGATCGTCTTTCCGGCATCGAGGAGCGGGCGATCGAGACCGCGCGCGGCGCCGGCCGCGATCTGCAATTATTTCCCGACTTCTACGCCGAATACTTTCCGACGCAGAAGCTGCCGAAGCGTGGAACGGCGGTTTGCGTCGGCCCGATCGCTTACAAAGGCCAGGCAGCGGTCCAGAAAAACATCGCCATCTTCAAGGCCGCGCTGAAAGGCGCCTCCGTCACCGACGCTTTCTTGCCGGTGGTTGCGCCGGCGAGCGCCGTTCCCCGCTCAAAAAACGAATACTACAAGGACGACGAGGAGTTCCTGTTCAAGCTCGCCGAAGCCTTGCGCGAGGAATACAAAGCCATCATCGATGCCGGCTTGATCGTTCAGATCGACGACGCGTTCCTGCCTTACATGTACGACGTGGCGTTCACAGCCGACCAGATGCCGCAATATCGAAAGTGGGCGGCGGTGCGCATCGACGCGCTCAATCACGCCATTGCCGGATTGCCTGAGGATCGTATCCGCTACCACATCTGCTGGGGCAGCTTTAATACCCCACACGTCACCGATGTGCCGCTCAAGGACATCGTCGACCTGGTGCTCAAGGTAAAGGCCGGCGGTTACTGCATAGAAATGGGCAATCCGCGTCACGAACATGAGTGGCGCGTGTGGGAAAGCATAAAATTGCCCGCCGGCCGCAAGCTTATTCCCGGCGTTATCAGCCACGTGACCAATGTCGTCGAACATCCCGAGCTGGTCGCCGAACGCCTCACCCGTCTCGCCAAGCTGGTTGGGCGCGAAAACGTTATTGGCGGTACCGATTGCGGCTTTGCGCAATCGCCTTATGTGCGGCGCGTGCATCCCTCGATTATGTGGGCCAAGCTTGAGGCGCTCGCCGAAGGCGCGAGGATTGCCTCGCAGGAATTGTGGGGCAGGAAGGCCGCCTGAAATCGGGGCAGGCGTCGGATCAGGCAGCTTTCGCCGTGCGGTTGATGAAGACGCCTCGCTATTCAATGCGTCTCATATTCTGGCCGCCGCAAATAAGGACACAGCCTTCGACCCGGATGGTATTGTTATCGAGTTCGACGACGTGTCCCGAATAAGTTTGACCATTATCCGTATTGTAGAGTGATCCCGACCATTTTCCCGGGCCATCCGGGACCATGGCAAAGACCTCCACACCGACCAACGGCCGCCCGCGTTTGCTGGGATCGGGATTATGCTTGTCAGTCCACGACGCGCCAGTGGACGGATCAATGTCCGATTTGGGGCTTGCAATAATACCGCATAGCCCCCTGCCACAATCCGTAACGCGCACCCTCGCTCCGTCCTGGGCGAGCCAAAGGCCTCTCGGATCGGCCTGCGCCGGGCCGACGACGACCAGAAAAGCCAGTGCAGACGCGCTGCAAACTGCGAACAATTTCATCGGGACCCGCGGAACTTGCATCCTCCGCCTAAACGCCACGAGCTAATCTTGGTTCCAGCTCGGAACCGCTGGCCTTAGCGCGGGCGGGGCGACCGTTGCCGAACCGCTCAAAAATAACAGAAAACGCGGCAAACTTAAGATCAGTACGGAAGGCCAACGTAGTTTTCAGCAAACACCGTCGCCGCCGCCTTGGAGCGGAAGAGATAGTCAAGCTCCGCCAGTTGAATCTTTTGATCAAACGGGTCTTCGGAGATCCGATGCAGCAGCATCGTCATCCACCAGGAGAAGCGTTCGGCCTTCCAAATTCGCGCCAATGCGCGATCGGAATAGTGCTTCAAGCCGGCATCGGATTTTTCGGCATAGTACTCAATCAGCGCTTGTGAAAGGTAGCGCACGTCGCTCGCCGCGAGATTGAGCCCCTTCGCGCCAGTCGGCGGCACGATGTGGGCGGCATCGCCGGCAAGAAACAGCCGGCCAAAACGCATCGGTTCGGCAACAAAGCTCCGCAGCGGCGCAATACTCTTTTCGATCGACGGGCCGGTGACCAGACGATCGCGTGCCTCCTCATCCAGCCGGGGCTTAAGCTCCTCCCAGAACCGCTCATCCGGCCAGGACTCGATGTCCTCGGCGAGGCTGCATTGCAGATAGTAGCGGCTGCGCGTCGGCGTTCGCATCGAGCAAAGCGCGAACCCAAGCGGGTGGCGTACATAGATTAGTTCTTCCGAGACCGGCGGCGTATCGGTCAATATGCCGAGCCAGCCGAGCGGATAGACGCGCTCGTGCGTGACGATTGCCGCGTGCGGGGCACTCTTGCGGCTGACGCCGTGAAAGCCGTCGCAGCCGGCAATGAAGTCGCATTCGATCTGCTGGACTTTGCCGTCGGCGCGAAAAGTCACGTGCGGCGTGTCGCTCAAGATGCCATGCAAGCTGACATCGTAAGCGGCGTAGATCGTTGGCGCGCCAACCGCGGCGCGGCCGTCCATGAGGTCCCTGGTAATTTCGGTTTGCCCATAGACCATCACCGACTTGCCGGTCATGTCCTTGAAAGAAATGCGGTGACGTACACCGTTCACGCAGATTTGCACGCCCTCATGCAGCAGGCCGTCTTCGTGCATGCGGACACCGACACCGGCCTCGTCGAGCAAATCCATCGTGACTTGCTCGATCACTCCCGCACGCACCCGCTCGAGAACGTATTCGCCGGTTTGCCGCTCAAGAATGACGTTGTCGATGCCGTGTTTGTGCAGGAGCTGGCCGAGCAGCAGACCTGAAGGGCCGGCGCCAATGATGGCGACTTGGGTACGCATGTTTCTCATTAGCCGGTGGCTGGATGCCTTGGAAAGTTATCGTTGGCGCCTGAATTGAAAATTGACTTCGATCAACCGGATTTGTCGTAGGCCGATAAAATAATCCCCGGTTTTATACCGGTTGCTTTCATTATCTCCCAATCCCCATCGCCGCGATAAAGGCTTGTCGCACTTCCGGCGGCTGACCGTAATGGAAGCGAAAATCCTTCAGGCGAAGGCTAAGAAGCGGGTGCTTCTCAAACTCGGCGAGCGAAACCCCTTCGGTGTTGAGTTCACGCGCCATGTTCGGCAGCGAAATGCATTGTGCCGCGTTGGCGCTGCGGATAATGCCGCCGGGTTCGTTGCCGGCCGCCATCGCGTCCATCTCCGCAAAGAAGCGCTTTCGCATCATGGTGATGCCGATGTCGCTCGACCGCAGATTCTCTTTGGTACGGTCGGCAATGCGGCCCTGGCCGGTCCAGGCGACGATGTCCTGATTGATGATGTGGCTGGTAATCAACCGCCCGCTTTCGTCTTTAAGAGGGCTCACCCAGGTCGGCACGTGCGGCTGCTCGTAGGGTTCACGGCCTTTTGGCACGCGCATGAAAAACCAGGCAACGCTCAGCGTATTCTCGTCGTCGACCGGCACGCGCCACTCAAAATGGCTGCCGAGATAGAAGCCGTTAGGCCACAACGCGACGCGCCCGACCGTCCAATAGCGATCCTCTTCGCTTTGACCTTCGCGCACGCGTTTGTAGACGAAGCCGTGCTCGAATTCCTCGAATTTCAGTTTGAGATGTTTGGGCGCGGCGTTTCGATCATTGCCGCTCTGCCGGCTACCCCAATTGTCGTGCATCCACTCAAAATGCACCGGATCAATCGAGTTCTCCTGGCACTGAAACCAATTGCAGGGCACGTCGGCGAGCACGACCTCACGAAAGCCGTTGGGCCAGGTGAAAGGCTCCCACACCGGCAGTTCGGGCGCAGGTTTCGGGCCAAGATACGCAAAGATGAGACCAGCGCACTCCTTGACCGGATAGGCTTTCGCCTCGCAGCCAGCGCGTGATGGCTTGGAACTGGCAATGTCCTCGTAAGGTTGCTCCACACAGCGGCCAGCTTCGTCCATCAACCAGCCATGGTAGCTGCAGCGGATACCGGTTTCCTCCACCCACCCGTAAGCCAAATCGGCGCGCCGGTGTGGACAGTGCCGGTCGATGAGGCCGAACCGCCCGCGGTGGTCGCGGTAGAGGACAAGGTCCTCACCCATAATGCGTACCGGCTTGATCGGATTAGCATGAAGTTCACTTGCGCCCGCGATCGGCTGCCAGTAGCGGCGCAGGAGTTCACCCATCGGCGTGCCGGCGCCAACCCGGGTGAGCATTTCGTTACGGGCGGCTGTGAGCAAACGTTTCCTCCCTCACTTCGGCGGACGTTGGTTCTTACGATCAATTATCTCACTCCACGCATCGGGCATGGAAGGTAGATTTCATAGATTTCGCGGGCGCATTTTTCGGACGGTGGAAAGGTCGAAGAAGGGAGAAGCTGCTACTGTTAAGAGTCATCATACTATTATACAACTTCTACGGATGGCTCTGGACGAGACCATAATCGACCAATTTGCGGCCGCGATCGCGGAGACCTTGGCTCGCCACCGCATTGCGGGACCGCTCCGAGAGCTGCTGGTGGGCGAGCTAACGAGAGCCGTTGCAGAGGTGCTGGACCCGCTCGAGTTCGAAAGCGGCGCCGCACTATTCGATGGTGTTCACGAAGCCATTCCAAAAAAGGCACGCGGCGCCCCGTCGTAACGGCCCTGCCGGCTTCGGATAACTCCCGCATTCGCTCAAATCCAAGATAATTATTTATCGGCTATTCAACCGTTTTCTCGCTTCATGGCGTCATGCGCGTCGAGCAACATGCCGGAACCAGAGCGGAGTGGCTGGCCGAAGCGGTCAAGCATGTCAGCGTGCGCAAGCTCGAGAACTGGTCGATCCGTGCGCGGCGCGATGAACAGCATGCCAAGGCGGTGCGCACCGGCATCGTCCTGTCGTTGTTTCTTTTGCTGCTGACGGGCGCATTGCTGGTTGGCGGGCGTGCAGTAATAGATCCGCTGCTACAGTCGGCCGCCAGTGACCGCGAAGCGAACCGGGTCGGCGAAATTGTCTATACGATGCCCGACGGAGCGTTTTGCCGGCACCTTGCTTTCGACAACATGACCGGCGAAGTCACGGAACGCGCGATCGAGCAATGCGACCAGAAGATCGGCAAACGCGAGCACGCCAGGGCAGGCTTTGCCTGGGGCTCCCGCTAAGGCGCGCCGGCTATCTCGGCTCACTTTCGCCACAACCTGATTTAAAGTAGGAAAAGGACGCGGCACGTCGCTAACCAGAGGCTGCGCTCTGCTCGCTGGATGTCGTCGTTTCCCACGAAATGGTCCTCTCGGCGGGTTCCTCATTGAGGCGCATCGCCCTCCCCCAAAACCGGTTTCCCCTTGTGAGCATCATGCACTAGGGTGCGCCGCGGCGGGGTGGTCCTGCGCATAAAAGGAAACCAATGCATGCTGCGCAGAGCGCACCTTGTCTGCTGGCTGGCGTTGCCGGCCGGGCTACTTCTCGCAAGCTTGGGCAGCGCCGCTGCCCAAGGAACTCCGGAAGAACGCCAAGCCTGTGCGCCGGATGCGATGCGGCTTTGTTCCGACTTTATTCCAGACGTGCCGAAGATCACCAAATGCATGATCGCAAAGCGTCCGCAACTCAGTGAAGCGTGCCGACTTGCGATGAGTTGCAAGCGTAAGGTTCACCACCATCACCACCGCAAGCCCAAAGCGGCTTGCGAGGGTTGGAATTGTCACTGACCCTCTGATCGGCCTCCAACCTTGACGCTGCTTTGAGCGCGGCGCGGCGTCGCGAACCCGACAGCTTGAGCGTTTTCGGGGAAAATGCATTGTATCGTCGCGACAGTCACGGGGGCTGGCGGACTGTCGGGGGTGGAGTTCGTAGCGTCGCTATGGCGGGCGCCAAGCAGAAGGGCAAGTCGGCAGCCGGCGTGGCGGCGCTGCGGCAGGCCATGCGTTGGGGGTGGCTGGGTGCCCTCGTCGCGGGCGTCTTCGTCGCCGCTTTCGCGTTCTCAAAAACTGAACCAAGGGCACAGACGGTCGCGGGCGATGAAGTGCAGGTGCTCGCCGCCGACGGCGCGCTCGCCGACACCATGCGCGCCGGCGACAAAACCGCCGCACGCCGGCTTCTGGCTCTGCAATTCAGCTTCATCGACGCCAACGGTAAGAGCGGGACGCGCAGGGATTTTCTATCCGATCTCAAGAGCCATGCGGCAGCATCCGCCGACGACCCGTCGGTACGTCTCTATGGCCGTCTTGCCACGGTGATTGGCCATCGCATTCCGGCGCCCGATACCGCGGTGTTTTTCCTCGACATCTGGGCCAAACAAAAGGGCACCTGGCGCGCGTTGCTGATTCAGGAGGCTATGATGGCCGCCGCAGATGCTCCGGTTGCCCAGGTTGGCCATGCTCAGCCTTCCGTCGAGTCGCACCCGGTCGAATGCCGAAATCCATGCCAGACAATCCCCTATCGCGTGCGCTCCTCAGCCGAACAGGAGATTGTGCTCGCCTTCCAGGCGATTGAGAAGGCAGTCGTGGCTCACGACGCCGCCGAATGGAGCAAACATGTCGCCGACGAGTTCGTGCGTTACGGAAGCGGTCAGGACCCGGTGCCGAAGGCGGAACGGATCGCTGCGATCGAACGTCAAAAAGAAGCCAATAGCGCGGTGACTGTCGGCGAAATTGAAACGATGCGGCTTGCAGTTTACGGCGATGGCGCGGCGATGACCGCGTCTCAAATACTGCCGGACAATTCGCGGCCGCCGTACCGCGCAGCGCGCGTCTGGGTCCGGCGCAACGGCCAGTGGCAGATGGCGATCAGCGTCCACACCGACGTCAAATAACCTTTCGGATCATCGGCGCGCCGTGAGCGGAACGACGAATTTAGCTCTCCAGTCCTGTCGGCACATTCTTGTTCTCGCTTTCGAGCTTCATGCCGGCGGCGAGCGCCATGGTTTCGGCGAGCGCAGCAAAATCCTTCTGCAAATATTCCTCCGGATTCTTCTGCAACATGGCGGCGCCGAAGTGGCTTTGCAGCACTTCGCGCGCAGCGGCGGTCACCGGCAGCGGCACGTCGATCTCGCGGCCAAGCTCTAGGCCGAGATCGAGGTCTTTGCGCAAAAGCTCGGGCGTGAACGTCGTTGTCCAGTCGAGATTGACCAAGGCCGGCGATTTATAGGCCGTGAACATCGAACCCATGGCGCTGTTGTTGAAGAAGGCGAGCCAGGCGTGACGCGGGACACCCATCTTGTTGGTCAGGAGCGTCATCTCGATCAGATTCTCGATGATCACGCCGAGCATGACGTTGTGGGCGATCTTGCACACGCGCGCGAGCTCACCGTCGCCGACATACGCAACCCCTCGCGGGGCGAACACTTCGATCAGCGGCATCACCGCCTTGCAGGCCGCCTCCTCGCCCGAGACGACCGCGGAGAGCTTGCCAGCCTTGATCACCTTGGCGTTGCCGCTGACCGGAGCAGCGACAAATTTGGAGCCCAGTTGCTGGAGCTTGTCGCGGATCGCAGCCGATTCCTCGACCGCGATGGTGGAGCAATCGACCACCGTCGGCGGCACCTTGCCGCCCTGACTGCAGACGCCGTTCTTGCCGTACAGCACCTCCTGAACATCCTTGCCGGTAGCGACGATGGAGAACAGCACATCGACGTTCTTCAATTCCGAGAGATGATCGACCAGCTTCCCCCCAGCTTTTGCAAGCGGCTCGGCCTTGGCACGGGTCCGGTTCCAGATGGTGACGTCATAGCCGGCCTTGATCAGCCGCTCGGCCATCGGGATGCCCATGCGGCCCGCACCGATCCAGCCGATCTTCGGTTTGTTGTCTTTCCCGTTCGTGGCCATGCCAAGCTCCTGTTTTGTCGGGGCTCTCTTATCACAGGACGCGAAAGCTTGTCCGCGAGGAGAACGGCCGGGCTATGCACCCCGTTGACGTCAGCTTTGCTTTTCTTGACAGCGGTTTACAGCCCCGTCATAAGGACGCGGGCGCCGCTGGGCTGCCGTTAAGGTTTGCCGGCGCGCGCCCCTAAAATTCACCAGCAGAATTGACTGCAAAAAGCCGGTCCGGATGCATTTTCCGAGCACCGGGGTCGAACACGAGGACAAAAGATGTTCGCGGTCTTTAAAACCGGCGGTAAGCAATACCGGGTGGCCGCCGAGGACGTGCTCAAGATCGAGAAGGTCAAGGGCGAGCCCGGTGAGATTGTCGAGTTCGGCGAGGTTTTGGTCGTCGGTGGCGACAGCATAGCGCTTGGCGCCCCAACCGTCGCTGGCGCAACGGTTGCCGCTGAAGTGCTCGACCAAACGCGCGGTCCAAAGATCATCGCGTTTAAGAAGCGGCGAAGAAAGAATTCGCGCCGCAAACGCGGCCATCGCCAGGAATTTACGCTGCTGCGTATCACCGAGATTCTCACCGACGGTAAAAAGCCGAGCCAGACGCCTCCGCCGCGGCCGAAGCGCGCCTCGACGCCCAAGGTTGAAGGTTCTGCGGCACTGGAATCCTCGGCCTCGGACACCCCGGACGATACCGCAGGCCAGACGCCAAAAGCTAAGGCGGCCAAAGCGAAAAAATCGGCCGCTCGCCCGAAGGCTAAGCCGAAAAAATGACCGGATGTGGTGATGTTTTTGTCACGAATCCGGTGTAGGTAACGGTCAAGAAAGGTTTGAGCGATGGCTCACAAGAAAGCAGGCGGATCCTCGCGTAACGGCCGCGACTCAGGTGGTCAACGCTTGGGAATCAAGATTTTCGGTGGCGAAGATGTCGTTGCCGGCAATATTATCGCGCGCCAACGCGGCACCAAGTGGCACGCCGGCCGCAATGTCGGTGTCGGCCGGGACCACACGCTGTTTGCGCTCGTCAACGGTCGCGTTGAGTTCCGTAGCAAAGCCAAGGGGCGGGTCTTCGTATCTGTACTTCCGATGACGGAGGCGGCTGCGGCCCAGTAATACGGTGGATCATATGAGTCCGCCGGCATCCAGTCGAACCGGCGGGCCCAAATGGGCTTCGAAAAGGGGGAGACCGGTTTGCCGGCTCCCCCTTTCGATTTGTTTGCAGGAGCCCGTCATGACCCTGTTGGAAGGCAGCGTCGATCAGACCCGGCACAAGAACACCCTTCCCGTTCTTAAGACCGAGCGGCTTACACTGCGTGCGCCGTGTCGCGGCGACGCAAAGACGATTGCCGCCCTGGCTAACGACCGTCGCATTGCCGCGAACACGGCCCGCATCCCGCATCCGTATAGCGCCGCCGATGCGGAGGAATTCGTTGCGTCGGTCAACCGGCGCGACGGCGAAACCTGCTTTGTCATGATGCTCGGTGACCGGCTCATCGGTGCTTGCGGACTTGATCCGCAGGAGGACGGGCCGGAGCTGGGGTATTGGCTCGGAGCGCCCTATTGGGACCAGGGCTTCGCCACCGAAGCTGCGCGCGCGGTGATCGACTACGCGTTCGGCGAGCTTGAGCACGAAACGCTCCGGGCCGGCGCGCGCGTCAGCAATCCGGCGTCGCGCCGCGTGCTGGAGAAATGCGCGTTCCAATGGACCGGCGTGCGGCTCACCCCATCCGCGCCATCAATTCGGCGGCGCCGGTCGATCGCTTTCGACTCGATCGCGGATTGTGGGCGTCGCTGAAAGCTTGGGGGATGGCGCGACAGGTGGCGTAAGCTATTGCCCGCCGACAGATGAAGACCTGAAGAACGGCGCCAGTTTAGCGACAAGCGCCGGCCCGAAATGACCCTGTGGATTTGACGGCGTCGCATGATCCATGAGCTCCCAGCCTTGGATCAGCATGCGCGCATTGTCGAACGCACGCTGCAAATCCCTGCCGGGCCGCATGCTCTGCCGAAAGAAAGCATCGCCGAAGTAGGTCCAGTCGCGCTCGGGCGCGCAGCCGAAAGAGGTATGTTTTGCGTCCGCGGCCGTAAGCACGATCGTATTGTCGTTGGCGAGCGGCGGCACGAATATCCCTGCAAAGCAGGCCGATACGATGACGATGCGGTTCTTGATGCCCTCGTTATCGAGCGTGGCCACAACCTCCCTCGGCGTCAGTTCGACAACAGCTTCGTTGGGCAGGCGCAAGCCGAAGCCAGTCGGCTCTCCGTGCGACGTCATCAGCAGAAGAAGCACGTCGTCGTTTTTGTTCATCGCCTCGCCGAGGGCGTGGACCGCGGCAGCAAAATTGGTCGGATTCGCGAGCGGCAGGTTCTCGAGCGTTTCGCTCTGATTGACGAGGCGCAACGTGTGCCCCTTGATTGGAAGGATATCGCCGAGTACGGCCAGTCCGCCGTCAAGTTCTTTTCGAAAAACATCCTGCCCCGCCCACCCGGCGATGCCGATGGCGTAGACATTGCTCGCGCCATGCTTTGGTGGCGTAAGGTCGGCGACTTCGGCGCGGAGCAGCGCGCGCTGAGATGGCTCCAAACGCGCCGATTCGGCTGGCGCGGCGCCGCCATTCGCCGCTGACGCCGCTGTCCTGGTACGCAGCGCTTCCCACGCATTGGCATTGCGAACGTCAAAGTCGCGGCCAACAAAGACCGGCGCGTGCGGCACGATCACGGTCACCGCCAAGAGCGCCACCCAGAGCGCGACGACGCGGCCAAGAACAGGAAGCCATTGCAACGGCGCGCAACTGCGCAGCACCGCGACAGTCGCTCCGATCCACCAAACCGAGATCACAGCAAAGATTGCGATCGATGCGGCGCTCGAAACAGCGCTCGACAGCACCCCCGTTGGCAGCAGCGTAACGGCAATTTTGGCGGCATAGGCGACAAACTCAGCAACAAACAGGAGCGCGAATGTCGCCGACAGTGCTGTCGCGCGTGCTGCCGGCGGCACAAATAACCCGACAACAACGGCCTCGAGCGCAACCCAGGCGACCACGGCGTTAATGCCGTAGGGGTTGAAGGCCCAACCCGGACCGGCCGCTGCGAATTGCAATGCCATACGGAGCGCCACGAGGGCGATGATCGGGGTCAGCAGGCCTGGCAGGCCAACCGGCCGCGGTTCGGGCGTCGTACGCCAGATTGCAGCGCGCGACGCAAGCTTAAGCACAGACCCCACGCTTACCTTTCCCCGCTCGGAAGCCGCTAATCCGAGTGCCGCATTGCTAGGATCTGCACTATATCAGGGGCTCGCTGCGGCTGCAGCAAGCCGCGCTTTAATGTTGGACAAATGAAATTCCTCGACGAGGCCAAGGTCTACATTCGCTCGGGCGACGGAGGAAATGGCTGCGTTTCATTCCGGCGCGAGAAATTCATCGAGTTCGGCGGACCGAATGGCGGGGACGGTGGCAAGGGCGGCGATGTGATCGCCGAAACGGTCGAGGGCCTCAACACGCTGATCGACTATCGCTACCAGCAGCACTTCTTTGCCCAGAATGGCCGCGCCGGCATGGGCAAGGACCGTCATGGCGCAAATGGCGCCGACGCTACGCTCAAGGTGCCGGTCGGCACCCAAATCTACGAGGAGGATGGCGAGACGCTCATTGCCGATCTCGCCGCGCTCGGCCAACGCATCGTACTCGCCCATGGCGGCAATGGCGGTTTTGGCAATGCGCACTTCAAATCATCAACCAATCGCGCGCCCCGCCGCGCCAATCCCGGGCTCCCCGGCGACGAGCGCACGATCCGGTTGCGGCTCAAGCTGATCGCTGACGCCGGTCTCGTCGGGCTGCCGAATGCGGGAAAATCCACATTCCTCGCAGCGGTCAGCGCCGCCAAACCGAAGATTGCCGATTATCCATTTACTACGCTGCAACCGCAGCTCGGCGTAGTCCGAAGTGACGGGCGTGAATTCGTGCTCGCCGATATTCCGGGTCTGATCGAGGGGGCGCATGAAGGCGTTGGCCTCGGTGATCGCTTTCTCGGTCACATCGAGCGGTGCCGGGTTCTCCTGCATCTCATCGATGGAACGACGGCTGATGCGGGTGAGGCCTATAAGACAGTGCGCGCCGAGCTTTCAGCCTACGGCCACGGTCTTGTAGACAAGCCGGAGATTGTCGCGCTCAATAAGGCCGACGCGCTAAGTGCGGATGAGATCAAACAACAAGTAACCCGGCTCAAGCTTGTGGCAAAAAAATCGCCGCTGGTCGTCTCCGCCGTCAGCGGCGAAGGCGTCGCCGATGTTCTGCGGGCGCTGCTCAAAGTGATCGAGGAAGCTCGCCGCGATGGTAGTGTTGAGGAATCGGCAGCGGGAACTGCCTGGCATTCCTGATCGAATGCCTACCGGCATCGCGTGCTTGCCGGCCGTTTCACCGCTTTATTTGGATTAACCTTCGGCAATCGCTACATTAGCCGCATGTTTGGTCTGCCACGAACAACCCATCGGCCGCGCAATGTGCGGCTCGATACGCTGGTGCGGCTGCGCTGGTTGGCCATCTTTGGTCAGGTCGCGGGCATCCTGGTGGTGCACTTCGGCCTTGAGTTCACCGTCCCGGTTTGGCCCTGCCTGGGGGTGATCGCGTTGTCGGCGCTACTTAACGTGGCGCTACGTTTGAACTTTCAGAAGGCGCAATGGCTCGAGCCGGACCGCGCCGCCTACGTCCTGGCCTTCGACATCGCCGAACTCACGGCCCTGCTGTTTCTGACCGGCGGACTGCAGAATCCATTTTGCTTCATGATGCTTGGGCCGGTGCTGATCGCGGCGACCGCACTGCCACCGCGCATGACTCTGGTGATAGGCCTGTTCGCCGTGGTGTGCACCACGCTCCTGGTGTTTTTTCACTATCAGCTTCCCTGGGAGGCCGAAGAACCGCTGGAGTTGCCGGAGATTTATGTAGTCGGAATCTGGCTCTCGATTCTGCTGTCAATCGGTTATATCGGCGTCTACACGTGGCAGGTTGCCGAGGAAGCGCGACAGCTCTCGGATGCACTCGCCGCCACCGAATTGGTCCTGGCGCGCGAACAGCACCTCTCCCAGCTCGATGGTCTTGCGGCGGCGGCAGCGCATGAACTTGGCACACCGCTCGCGACCATCACCGTGGTCGCGCGGGAGCTTGAACGCGCGCTCGATGCAACCTCGCCACATGCTGATGACGTCAAACTACTGCGCGAACAGGCGCGGCGTTGCCGCGAGATCCTCGCCAAAATTACCGAATTGCCGACCGCCGAGCCGTTCGATCACACACCGCTGTCGGCACTGGTCGAAGAGGCGGTGGCGCCACATCGTAACTTTGGCGTATCGATCACGGTAAAACTTCCACCCGACCGCGCAACGGAGCCGGCCGGCGCCCGCAATCCGGCCGTCCGCTACGGCCTCGGCAATCTGATCGAAAACGCGGTGGATTTCGCCAATGCGCGGGTGGAAATTCTCGCGCAATGGACGGCAGACGAAGTCAGCATCACCATCAGCGACGATGGTCCGGGCTTTTCTCCTGAAGTCCTGGATCGCATCGGCGCCCCCTATGTCACGCACCGGCGGCCGGAGACGCGTGGCCCCGACGAAGATGAAGATGGAGCCTTTGGCCTCGGCTTGGGCTTCTTCATTGCCAAGACCTTGCTGGAGCGTTCCGGTGCCACGCTGACGCTGACAAACCAGTTACCGCCACTGCACGGCGCCACGATCGCCGTCTCTTGGAGCCGTAGGGATTTTGAGCAATCGGCGGTTGCCGCCTCGAGCCCCCTTGAGTTGACCGCGCTGGCGTCTTAGTTATTAGCGATCAGGGGGGCGCGCTGTGGAGTATAAATCGCCATGACCCACGCGTTAACGGCCTCGGTTGCCAATGACAGCCGTTCAACAAATGCGATGCCTTCCAGCGAGCGTTCGCTTCTGATCGTCGAAGACGACGCATCGTTTCTCCAGCGGCTGGCGCGCGCCATGGAAGGCCGCGGCTTCGTGGTTACTACGGCCGAATTGGTGGCCGACGGCCTGCTTCAGGTCGAGAAGGCTGCGCCTGCCTACGCGGTCGTAGATATGCGGCTTGGCGACGGCAACGGCCTCGACGTTATTTCTGCCATGAAAAAGCGCCGGCCCGAGGCCCGCGCCATCATTCTCACCGGTTACGGCAATATCGCAACCGCGGTTAATGCGGTTAAGCTCGGTGCGGTCGACTACCTCGCCAAGCCGGTCGATGCCGACGACGTCGCGGCGGCGCTGCTTGCGCTCGACAACAAGAAAATCGAACCGCCCGAAAATCCAATGTCGGCGGACCGCGTGCGCTGGGAGCACATCCAGCGGATCTACGAATTATGCGGTCGCAATGTTTCAGAGACCGCGCGCCGTCTCAACATGCACCGGCGCACTTTGCAGCGCATCCTCGCCAAACGCGCGCCAAAATAAGGCGCGCCAATCACGTCGCGGCCCGGGCGACCGGCGGACGCCCCTTGACGTAATTGGTCAACCCGGTCGCGAGGCGATCGAAAAGCAAGCGCACGCGGCGCGTCGCTTTCAAGTCCTCGTGCATGACCAGCCAGATTTCCAGCGCGTATTGAATGGCATTCGGCAGCACCGCGACAATCTCGGGCGTGCGCCGCGCAATATTTTCCTGACAGCCGCCAATACCGACGCCAGCGCGCAACGCAGCAAGTTGAGCAAGATCGCTGTCGCAGCGGAAGCCGAAATCCTCACGCGTCAGTCGCCGGGCAAAATCTCCCGCTGCGCGAAATGAGCGGCTGTCGCGGTCGAAACCAATAACACAGTGGCCTGGCAGGTCCGCGAGCGAGCGCGGTTCGCCGAAGCGCGCGAGATAATCGCGATGCGCATAAAGATTGATGCGCGAGACTCCGATCCGCCGCGCGAACAGACCGCTCTGGATCGGTCGCACCATGCGCACCGCAATGTCGGCGTCGCGGCGCGCCAAGTCTTCGTTGCGATTGGTTAATGCAAGTTCGACCGCAATGCCCGGATGCTCAGCGCGGAACGCGGCGAGGATCGGCGGCAGCACTTCGCAGCCGATAATCTCGCTTGCCGTGACCCGGACCACGCCGCGGTCGGCCGCGGCCTCACCTGATGCGGTGCGGGCAAGTGCAGCGGCAGATGCCGCCATCGCTTCCACGTGCGGCGCCAGCGCCAACGCCGCGGTCGTTGGCGTAAGACCGCGCGGCGAGCGGGTAAACAGCGACAAGCCCAGAGCCGCTTCGAGCGCATCAATGTGGCGGCCGACCGTCGGCTGCGTGAGACCAAGCTTTCGCGCCGCGCCGGACAGGCTGCCGTCATGAGCAACCTCAACGAAGGTGCGCAATTCGTCCCAGCTTGGGGCACGTTGTATCATACGAAAATGTATAGCTAATCGACGAAAATATGCAATTCCGGTTATCACGTGCTGGGACTACCTAAAGATCGTTCGCCGAGATTTCGCCAACGCGCAACGAGGCTTCCATGACCGCATCCACTTTTCATTCTGCGCTCGCCACCGGCTCCGCACTCTCGCTGAGAGGCGCCGAACGCGGGTTCGTCAGCGGCGGCGTGCGCCTTCTTCTGCGGCTCGAAGGGTTTGCCGCATTCGCCGCCGCCCTGGCGGTCTATTGGCACAACGGCTTCTCCTGGCTCGCCTTCGCGCTTTTCTTCCTGACCCCCGATTTTGCGATGCTTGCCTATCTCGCCGGACCGCGGGCAGGCGCACTCGGCTATAATTTCGCGCACACCTATGTCCCGGCGCTCGCCGTTACGCTTTTTGGCTTATTCGGCGGCGTGCCCTTCGCCGCAGCAGGCGGCCTGATTTGGATCGCACACATCGGGTTCGACCGCGCGCTCGGCTATGGCCTGAAATATCCAACCGCGTTCGGCGACACGCATCTCGGCGGCGTTGGCCGACACTAGCCGTACGCAGCAGGAAAACATCATGCGCATTCACGCCATCACGACCGGCCGCGTTCGCATCAAGCAGGCGCAGATCGAAGGCCGCGGCCACGGGCTACTCCGCCAATTGCAGCCGATGTTGTCGCCGGAATGGGCGGACTGGGTGCCGGTGTATGCCTGGGCGATCGAACATCCGGAAGGCGTTATTGTCGTCGACACCGGCGCCAATGCCAGCCTGAGATCACTGCCGCGCTGGCATCCGTATTTTCAATTCAGCGTTCGTTTTGACATCGAGCCCGAGCAGGAGCTCGGCCCGCGATTGCGGCAGCTCGGTATCGGCGCCCGGGACGTCAGGACCGTTGTGCTGACCCACCTGCATATCGACCACGACGGCGGCCTCGCGCACTTCCCTCATAGCCGCATCCTCGCAAGCGGTGGGGAGCTAAGGCGCGCGTCTGGCCTCCGCGGCGCAATGCTCGGGTATTTGCCGAACCGGTGGCCCAAACGGTTCGATCCCGAACCGCTGGTCTGGCAACCGTCGTCTTTGGGACCGTTTCAGCGCAGTGCTCGCATAACAAGCGCTGGCGATCTCATCGCGGTGCCTACTCCCGGACACACGCCGCACCACTTGTCAGTCATCGTGTTCGACGGCGACAGACAGATCATGCTCGCCGGTGACGCGTCCTATCTTCAGAGAACGATGTTGGGCGGCGCCGTCGACGGTGTCAGCGCCAACGAGGCCATAGCACAAACAACACTGGCGGAGATCCGCGCGTTGTGTGCGCAACGTCCGACCATCTATTTGCCGTCGCATGACCCGAAATCGGCCGACAGGCTCCAGGAGCGAGAGATCGTCTTTGAGCCGCAGCAAGCGAAATCCATCGTTGCTGCCGGAGCGAGCGAACTAAAAATACACCCCGCTCCGGCCAACAACTAAGCAAAAAATAACGACCCAAGCATCTTTGCTGCGGCGTCAGCATAGAAGGAACTTCAGCAAGCCAAGAACGTTGATTGATTGTTCTGATCCGCAAGGAGTTTTGGTCATGCCGATCCTGATATGGATTACGTTCTGGTCTAATTTGATGGGGATCGCGGCGGGTTGGCAGGAAACCGCCTCGCCAATTCGCGTGAGGGCCAAGAACGGCCGCGATCATTCGGCCGATTAGTGATTGTTTCCCTAGCTGATCCGGGTTGATTGTCGTTCCCGCAGAAGCCGGGAAAGGCTTAACGCTCTTCGCCTGAGCAGGTTGCAGGGCGCGCACACCGCCGGTATCTATACGCGCCTTTTCGTGCCGTCCCGCAGCATCAGCAGGGCGTCGCGCTTGCCGTGGAAGAGCGCAGAAGACGACTATGGCCCGTCTAGTCATGAAGTTCGGCGGAACCTCGGTCGCCGATATCGATCGCATTCGCAACGTCGCTCGCCACGTCAAGCGCGAGGTCGATGCCGGCCACGAGGTTGCGGTGGTGGTCTCGGCGATGTCGGGCGTCACCGATCAGCTTATCGGCTGGTGCAATGCCGCTTTGAAGAAGCGGCAATTGTTCGATGCGCGGGAATACGACGCCGTCATTGCGACGGGCGAGCAAGTGACCGCGGGCCTGCTTGCGATCACCCTTCAAGACATGGATGTCAACGCCCGCTCATGGCTTGGCTGGCAACTTCCGATTCTGACTTCGAACGTTCACGCCTCGGCCCGCATCCTTGAGATCAATGGCGCCGAACTGATCCGCCGTTTTAGCGAGCGCAAGGAAGTGGCGGTCATCGCCGGTTTTCAGGGCCTGCACCAGGACACCGGTCGCATCACCACGCTCGGGCGGGGCGGCTCCGATACCTCGGCAGTAGCCGTGGCCGCGGCGATCCGCGCCGACCGTTGCGACATCTACACCGACGTTGACGGGGTCTACACCTCGGACCCGCGTGTCGTTCCGCGGGCGCGACGGCTCGCCAAGATCGCGTTCGAGGAGATGCTGGAGCTGGCGTCGCTCGGCGCCAAAGTCCTGCAGGTACGTTCCGTCGAACTCGGCATGGTGCACAACGTGCGGATTTTCGTGCGCTCAAGTTTCGACCGGCCCGAAGACATCGACCCGCACGGCACTCCGCCAGGGACTCTCATCTGCGACGAGGAAGAGATCATGGAACAGCAAGTGGTCACCGGCATCGCCTTCTCCCGCGACGAAGCGCAAATCTCGGTCCGCGAAGTTGCCGACAAGCCCGGCGTTGCCGCCGCTATTTTTATTCCGCTGGCCGACGCCAACATCAACGTCGACATGATCGTGCAGAATGTCTCCCCGGACGGAAAAACGACCGATCTCACCTTCACCGTGCCCGCAGCGGACTATCAGCGTGCGCTCGATGTCCTGACCAGGTCGAAAAGCGCGGTCGGATATAAGCGCCTCGATGGCGCTACCGACGTCGCCAAGGTGTCGGTGATCGGCATCGGCATGCGCAGTCACGCCGGCGTCGCGGCGCAAGCCTTCGGCGCGCTCGCCGAGCGGGCTGTGAATATCCGAGCCATCACCACCTCCGAGATCAAATTTTCGCTTCTGATTGACGCGGCCTTCACCGAACTTGCGGTGCGCACGCTGCACTCCCTCTACGGCCTCGACAAAGCGACGTCCTGATTCGCGATTCGAGACACTATTCCTTCGCCAAGCCCAACCATTCCTTCGCTAAGCCCAAGAAATGACGCGTTCTCGCTGCGGCGCACAAATTCCACCGCCGTCATAACCGTGTCTCTGGCTTGCGGTTTGCATACCGCATTCGATATAGCCGTGAGGATGCTCGCCGCAGGCTCTGGGTCTCGGTGAATCCATCTTCGATGGCGCCGGGGCGATGCGGGCTGCGCATCCGGTCAAAGCAAGCCCGAGGGACCTCACGTCATGCGTGGCGCGCTCGGCGGTCCTCGCGTGCTGTTGCGCCGGCTTCGCGAAGTTATGGCGGAGCCGGTCAGTGCGCAGGAACGCCTTGACAAGATCGTGGTGCTGATCGCCGCCAACATGGTTGCGGAGGTCTGCTCCGTCTATGTGTTGCGCGTCGATTCCACGCTCGAACTTTATGCCACCGAGGGTCTCAACCGCAATGCGGTGCATCATACCGTGATGCGCTCCGACGAGGGCCTGGTCGGCCTGGTCGCAAGCCAGGCCAGCGCCATCAACCTCTCAAACGCGCAGGCACATCCGGCCTATTCCTACCGGCCGGAAACCGGCGAAGAGATCTATCACTCCTACCTTGGGGTGCCGGTTCTGCGCGCCGGCAATACGCTCGGCGTGCTGGTGGTGCAGAACCGCGCCCGGCGCACCTATTCCGAGGAAGAGGTCGAGGCGCTGCAGACCACCGCCATGGTGCTGGCGGAGATGATCGCCTCCGGCGAATTGTCGGCGCTGGCGCCGCCCGGCGCCGAACCAGCAGCACGACGCTCGGTTCATCTAACCGGCAAGGCGCTCTCGGAAGGCATCGCGCTCGGCCACGTGGTCTTGCACGAACCGCGGGTCGTCGTCACCAATTACATCGCCGATGACGTCCCAAAAGAACTGAAACATCTGGAAACGGCGGTCGAGTCGCTGCGCGCGCAGCTCGATGAACTGCTCGAACATGGCGACGTCGTCGAAGGCGGCGAGCATCGCGACGTGCTCGAAGCCTACCGCATGTTCGCCTACGACCGCGGCTGGGTGCACAAGCTTGAGGAAGCGGTGATGACGGGGCTGACCGCGGAGGCCGCGGTCGAGCGTGTGCAGTCAGACACGCGCGCGCGCATGCTGCGGCAGACCGATCCCTATCTGCGTGAGCGCCTGCATGATCTGGACGATCTCGCCAACCGCCTGATGCGCCAGCTGACCGGCCGCGACCACGCACCGTCGCGCGAGAATCTTCCTGAGAATGCGATCCTGATCGCCCGCTCCATGGGGCCTGCGGCCCTGCTCGATTACGACCGCAAACGGCTCCGCGGTCTGGTGCTGGAGGAAGGCGGCCCGAATTCGCACGTCGCCATCGTCGCACGCGCGCTTGGCATTCCAGCAATTGGCGACGTCGACAACGCCACCGGCATCGCCGACCCGGGCGACGCCATCATCGTCGACGGCTCGTCGGGAGATCTGCACCTGCGGCCGCTGCCCGACATGGAGGCCGCCTATGCCGAGCGCGTCCGGCTGCGCGCGCGACGGCAACAGCAATATCAAGCGCTGCGCGATATTCCATGCGTGACCAAGGACGGCGAAGAGTTCGCGCTGCTGATCAATGCCGGCTTGAACGTCGATCTTCCTCACATCGCCGATACCGGCGCCGTGGGCATCGGCCTGTTCCGTACCGAGCTGCAATTCATGGTCGCGCCGAATTTCCCGCGAGCGAGCGAACAATTCACGCTCTACCGCTCGGTCCTTGATAGTGCCGGCGACAAGCCGGTGACGTTTCGCACCCTCGACATCGGCGGCGACAAGGTGCTGCCGTATATGCGCAACATCGAGGAGGAGAATCCCGCACTGGGCTGGCGGGCGATCCGTCTCGGACTGGACCGGCCGGCGCTGCTGCGCACGCAACTGCGGGCGCTGCTTCGCGCCGCGGCCGGGCGTGCGCTAAAGATCATGTTCCCGATGATCGCGACCGTCGACGAGTTTGATCAGGCCAAAGAGCTGGTCGAACGCGAGCTGACGCATCTGCGGCGGCACGGCCACAAGCTGCCCGAAGAGGTCGAGGTCGGTAGCATGGTCGAAGTGCCCTCGCTGCTGTACCAGCTCGACGATTTGCTGGAACGCGTCGATTTTCTTTCCGTCGGTTCGAACGATCTCGTGCAGTTCCTCTACGCGGCCGACCGCGGCAACCCGCGGGTCTCAAACCGTTTCGATCCACTGTCGGCGCCGGTGTTGCGAGCACTCAAGGACATTGCCGATAAGTGCCGCGAGCACGGCAAGCCGGTGACGTTGTGCGGTGAGCTGGGTTCACAGCCGATTGGCGCGATCGCGCTTGCCGCCATCGGCTATCGCTCGCTCTCGCTTACGCCATCGGCAATGGGGCCGGTCAAGGCGATGCTTCTCGAACTCGATTGCCGCAAGGCGACCGCGTTCTTATGTCCGCTGATCGAGAAGTCGACCGGGGCGGTGCCGATCCGCGCACAATTGCAAAAGTTCGCGGCCGAGAACGGCTTGCAGATTTAAGGACGCCTCCAGGGCCGGGCTTGTCCCGGCCCTCCGCGTCTTTTACTCAACGTGAAAGAAGCAAAAAAGTGAAAGGTGGATGCCCGGCGCAAGCCGCGCATAACGACAAGAAAACCATGCTGCCCGATCAGAAACTCGAAGCCCTTATTGTCCGCCATGCGACGCTGGAACGCGAGCTTGCAGCTTCACTGCCGACCGACACCTATGTGAAGCTCTCGCGCGAATTTGCCGAACTGACGCCGGTCGTCGAGGCGGTCAAATCCTATCGCGCCGCGCGGCGCGAACTCGAAGGCATCAACAGTCTGATCGACGATCCGGCGACGGATCCGGAAATGCGGTCGATCGCTGCTGCGGAACGGCCGGAACTCGAAGCGCGCCGCGCCGCGCTCGAACAGGAATTGCGCGTCGCACTCATCCCCAAGGACGCGATGGACGAGCGCAACGTCATTCTCGAAATTCGTGCCGGTACCGGCGGCGACGAGGCATCGCTGTTTGCCGGCGATCTGTTCCGCATGTACGAGCGCTATGCCGCCAAGCAGGGCTGGAAGGTCGAGGTCGTGACCGCGAGCGAAGGCTCAATGGGCGGCTATAAGGAAATCATCGCCGAAATCCGCGGCCGTGGAGCCTTCGCCAAGCTCAAATACGAATCCGGTGTCCACCGCGTGCAGCGCGTTCCCGACACCGAAGCTTCCGGCCGCATTCATACCTCGACCGCGACCGTCGCGGTGCTGCCCGAAGCGCAGGAGGTCGATGTCCCCATCAACGATACCGACCTGAAGATCGACACGCTGCGCTCTAGCGGCGCCGGCGGGCAGCACGTCAACAAGACCAAATCGGCGGTCCGGATCACGCACATGCCGACCGGCATCGTGGTCATGATGCAGGAGGATCGCTCACAGCATCGCAACCGTGCCAAAGCGCTCGCGGTGCTGCGAACGCGGCTCTACGATTTCGAGCGGCAGAAGCTGGAAGCCGCACGCGCCGCCGAACGCCGCGGCCAGGTCGGCACCGGCGACCGCTCGGAACGCATTCGCACCTACAATTTTCCGCAAGGCCGTTTGTCCGACCATCGCATCAATCTCACGCTCTACAAGCTGCCGCAGATCATGGAGGGCGAGGCGCTGGGCGAAGTAATCGATGCGTTGGTGGCCGAGCGTCAGGCCGAGCAGCTCGCCGCCGAGGACGCGTGATGCCTGATTCAGATGCCGCGGTGCTGATGCGGCGCGACAGTGCATTGACAATTGCCGGGATACGCCGCGCGCTGACGGATAAATTCCGCGCCGCGGACATCGACTCGCCCGCGTTGGACGCCCGCGTTCTCGTGGGCCACGCGCTGTCGCTCGATCATGCTGCGCTTGCGGCGGCCAGTATGCGCGTGCTCGACACTACGGAGCGAGAAGCCATAGCGGAATTCGCACGGCGCCGGCTGGCACGCGAGCCGGTCGCGCGCATTGTCGGCAGAAAAGAATTCTGGAGCCTGGAACTCAAAATTGATTCTTCAACACTGGTGCCACGGCCTGAGACTGAAACGGTGGTCGAGGCCGCGCTTGCCGCGATCGAGGCGCCCGGCCCGCGCACCCGGGCGCTGCGAATAGCCGATCTCGGCACCGGCTCGGGCGCGCTGCTTTTGGCTTTACTTGCCGAATTACCGAACGCCTTTGGCGTCGGCACTGATACGAATCTCAGTGCGCTGTATACGGCGCGGGACAATGCCCAACGTTTCAAGTTCACACAGGCGGCATTCGTGGCATGCGATATGGCCGCGGCGGTGCATGGCCCGTTCGATCTGATCGTATCCAATCCGCCCTACGTCGCATCCGGCGATATCGCCACGCTCGCGCCTGAAGTGCGCGATTTCGACCCGCGGGTAGCGCTCGACGGTGGCGTGGACGGACTTATGTTTTATCGTCTGATCGCCGCTTCGGCGCCCGCGCTCCTTAAACCCGGCGGCACCCTCGTTGTCGAACTCGGTGTCGGCCAGGCGCCCGTGGTCGCCGCGTTGTTCTCAGAAGCGCAGCTTGCGCCGTCGCCGCCTCGCCTTGATCTTCGTGGTCTGCCCCGGGCGCTGACTGCGAAGAAAGTTGCATAAAAGGGACATGAATTTGCAGCATTGGGCCCCAGCAAAAAAGCAGCAAAAAAGCACTTGGAATATGGTCTGGAACCGACTAACTTCCGCCTTACGGAATCGGCCCGAGACGATTGGGTGCCGCGCCGCCTCGAACGCCCGGAGCGACCCTCCTAGAGGCTTTGCAGCGCAGGCCAGGTGAAACGAAAGCCGGAATAGCGAAAGCCGGACAGACGGCAGACGGGATCGCCAGATTCAGACCGAAAAGTTCCATCGGTTCGGCGCACGTTGTACGTTGCGCCCCAAGAGGGGTTCGCAATACCGCGGCGAAACCGCCGGTTAGGGCTGCATTGCTGAAGGTTTCAAAAGGTTAACGGCCGCGCTGCGGTAACGGCGAATGACGATGACGTTTACAGAGCACCGTTTGCCCGGTGGCGTTGTGCTGCCTCCGCCGGCAAACATTGTCGGGAATTGAAGCTGTCGAGAATAGTGCATCGCGGTGGAGTGACATTCTGTGAGTTCTAGAGGGGCGGCACTCGCGCCGTCGCACATAAGGGGTTGGCGGAATAGCAAATCATGAGAAACGGTCAGAACAAGCGCATGCGGGGTCGCAACCGCAAAGGTGGTGGCCATCATCATCAAAATCCATTGTCGCGTATGTACGAGTCCAATGGGCCGGACATTAAGATTCGCGGAACCGCATCCCACGTTGCCGAAAAATATCTCCAGCTGGCCCGGGATGCGCAGAGTTCGGGCGACCCGGTCGCCGCCGAAAACTATTATCAGCACGCCGAACATTATTTTCGCCTGATTGCGGCGGCGCAGGAGCAGTTTCGACAGAGCCAGCCTTATTTTCAGCAGGGTGGTGATCAGCGCGGCAACCTCGGCGACGACGGCTACGACGACGGTGACGAACAGCCTCCGGTCAGCGGCGAGCCGTTCGCACCGCGCGAACAACAACACCAGCAAAACCAGCCGCAGCAATTTCAGCCGCGCCAGCAGAACGATTCCTCAAACGAAGAGGACGTTGAAAGGCTGCCGTCATTCATCACAGGTGGCGGCGGCCAGCCGCAACAACAACCACAGCAGCAGCAGCCCACGCAGCAGGGTCAAGGCCACAACGGCGGCAACGGTCCCGACGGCTCGAATGGTCAGAACGGTTACGATGGTTCGGCCGATCGCTTCCCGTTGCATCGACGGCGCCGGCGGCATCGCGGCCCGCGCGATCATTCGATGCAGGGCGATGGAGATGCGCCGTCCGGGCCGCGGTCATCCGACGACTGATGGCGTTCGGGGCGTCGAAAGGCGGCGCGCCCGGAAGTCCTCGGTGCCGTTTAGACAGAACGTCGAGCGCCTGTTTCCGAGAAGCTCGGGGGTTGTAGATTGCGGCTCGGCCCCGCGGGCCGCGCGCAAGCGGGACATCGGATAGAACGCCGCCCACGCGCAAGGCTAGCTTCAGGGACCGTTGCCTCACCTTTGCAAGTGGCGCTAAGTTGCGCGCGCCCGCTGCATCATATTGGGCTCCTCAAAGGATATTTCATGGCCAATCTCCAGGACCGCGTGCCGGCTGCGAACCTCACCCTCAACGACGACATCGGCGAGGAAAAGCGGCTTGCCATGTACCGCACGCAAGTCGTCATCCGCGAGGCCGAGCAGCGCGCCTATGATCTGTTCCTGCAAAACCTCGTCAAAGGCACCAGCCACCTTTCGCTCGGCCAGGAGGCGGTGGCGGCGGGCTTCGCGGTCGCAATGCGCAAGGGCGATCTTTCGTTCTGCACCTATCGCGGACACGCCCATACGCTCGCGCGCGGCGTTCCGATTACCAAAGTGCTGGGCGAGTTGATGGGCCGCGACAACGGCCTGATGCGTGGCAAGGGCGGCTCGATGCACCTGACTTCGGTCGACCATGGCGTCATGGGTTCTTACGCCATCATCGGCGCGCATCTGCCGATCGCCTGTGGCGCTGCCTGGCGCGCCCAGTACAAGGGCGCCAAGGACGTATCGGTCTGCTTCTTCGGCGACGGCACCACCAATATCGGCGCCTTCCACGAGGCGCTGAATTTCGCAGTCGTCTGGAAGCTGCCGGTTGTGTTCGTCTGTGAGAACAATCTGTACATGGAATACACGCCGATCGGCGATGTCACCGCGGTAGAGCACCCGGCGGCCGATCGTGCCGCGGCTTACGGTCTGCCGCGCATCGTCGTGGACGGCAACGACGCCGACGCCGTCTATCGCGCCGCCGTCGCAGCCTACGACAAAGCACGCGCTGGCGACGGCCCATCGCTGATCGAGTGCATGACCTATCGGTACAGCGGACATTCGCGCGCCGACCCGGCCAAATACCGGCCCGAGGGCGAGCTGGATAAGTGGAAGGCGCGCGATCCGATCAAACTCTATCGCGAGCGCCTCAAACAATTCGGTATAGGCGAGGACGCTATCCAGCGCATCGACGCCGAGGTGAAGCAGGAAGTGGATGACGCGACCGAAGCGTGCAAGGCAGCGCCGCCGCCGGCGCTCGATCTCCTCACCACCGACGTTTACGCCGATGGAGGTTTCGCATGGCGGAACTGAGCTATCGCGACGCCGTCATCCGCGGCATCGCGCAGGAAATGACGCGCGATCCCGACGTGGTGTTTCTCGGCGAGGACATCGCTAAAGCCGGTGGCGTGTTCAAGGCGACTGTTGGGCTGTTCGAGCAGTTCGGCCCGGTGCGAGTGCGCGATACACCGATCTCCGAGCAGGCCATTCTCGGCGCCGCAATGGGCGCCGCAATGACGGGCTTAAAGCCGATCGCCGAAATCATGTTCTCGGACTTTATCGCGGTGTGTTTCGACTACATCGCCAATGAATTTTCCAAGAGCCGGTACATGACCAACGGCCAGGTAAAAGTTCCGTTGGTGGTGCGCACCGGCAATGGCGGCGGCGCGCGCTTTGGCGCCCAGCATTCGCAGAGCGTCGAGAATTGGTGCATGATGATTCCCGGATTAAAGGTCGTCGCGCCGTCAACCCCTCGCGACGTGATCGGGCTGATGGCGGCGGCAGTGCGCGATCCCGACC
This sequence comes from uncultured Alphaproteobacteria bacterium, assembly GCA_963791955.1. GTDB lineage: Bacteria > Pseudomonadota > Alphaproteobacteria > Rhizobiales > Xanthobacteraceae > BOG-931. The sequence continues at coordinate 1,111,964 of CAWBUO010000002.1, read as the reverse complement.
CAGTAATTTTCTTCGAACACAAATCGCTTTATGCGGTCAAAGGCGAAGTGCCGGACGGCGAGATCGTCGATTCGCTCGGCACCGCGAAGATCGTACGGCCCGGCAAGGACGCAACTATTCTTGCGCTCGCGCTAATGGTGCCGCGGGCGCTGGCGGCGGCGGAAAAACTCAAGAGCGAACACGGCATCGATTGCGAAGTCGTCGATGTTCGCTCGCTGGTGCCGCTCGACACCCAGACGATCCTGGGATCGGTGGCGCGCACGCACCGCCTGTTCACCGTCGAGGAAAACCCCCGGCTGTGCGGCTGGGGCGCCGAGCTCGTGTCGATTGTCGCCGACGAAGCGTTCTACGATCTCGACGGGCCGCCGGTGCGGATCACAACGCCGCATATTCCCTTGCCGTCGGCCGATATCCTGGAAGACCTCGCGCTGCCGAGCGTCGACCGCATCACCGAGCGCGTCCAGCGCAGTCTTAACGCTTAAGTCGCAAATGGAGGAAACCATGGCAGAGCAGAAATTGGCAGAACGCAAGCTTGCGACCAACGAACCGACGCGCGAAAATCCTTGCGGACCAATCGGCACCGAAGTTCTGTTCGAGAACGACCAGGTGCGGGTGTGGGACATGAAAGTCCCGGCCGGCGGCAAGAAGGCCTGGCATCACCACAAGCTCGACTACGTGATCATCAACGTCACCGGCGGCAAGATCGAGCTTGAGAACGTGGACGGCCACGCCATCATCGCCGACGACAAAGTGGGTGGTGTGATCTGGAACAACGCCGGCCAGAAACACGAGCTGCGCAATTTAAGCGGTCACATGTATCAGAACATCCTTGTTGAGCTGAAAAACGGCAAGTGACTCCGTAACGCGTGACGCCGAACAGGATTGAGTGCCATGGCCATGTACGACAATCTCCTCGCCAACGTTCCGACCGATCTTTGGATTGGCGGCAAGTGGCGCAAATCCTCAGATGGCGCCCGTTTCGACGTGATCGACCCGGCGACCGAGAACAAGGTCGCTTCGGTGGCGAGTGCCACCGTCGAAGATGCCAAGGCCGCGCTCGATGCCGCGCAGGCCGCATTCCCTGGCTGGGCTGCCAAGAAGCCGCGCGAACGCGGAGAGATCTTGCGCAAGGCGTTCGAACTGATCATGCGCGACGCCGAACGGCTCGCCAAGCTCATCACGATCGAGAACGGCAAGGCGCTATCGGACTCACGCGGCGAGGTCGCCTATTCCGCGGAATTCTTCCGCTGGTTCGCCGAAGAGGCGGTGCGCAATATCGGACAAAATTCGGTGGCGCCGGCGACCGGTGCCCGGATCCTCGTGCATCACAAGCCTGCGGGCATCGCGGTGCTGGTGACGCCGTGGAATTTTCCCGCCGCGATGGCCACCCGCAAGATCGGTCCCGCGCTCGCCGCCGGTTGTTCGGTGGTGCTGAAGCCTGCGTCTGATACGCCGCTCACCATGCTGGCGCTGATGCCGATCCTCGAAGAGGCCGGCGTGCCGCCTGGCGTCGTCAATGTTATTCCCTCGCGCTCGTCCGGCAAGGTCGTGGGCGCGATGCTCCACGATCCGCGCGTACGCGTGGTGTCGTTCACCGGCTCGACCGAAGTCGGACGTAAGCTCCTGCATGAAGCTGCCGACAACATCATCCGGCCGGCGATGGAGCTCGGCGGCAATGCACCGTTCATCGTGTTCGATGACGCCGACATTGATGCCGCGATCGACGGCGCCATGATTGCGAAGATGCGCAACATGGGCGAAGCCTGCACCGCGGCGAACCGTTTCTACGTGCATGAGAAAGTGCACGACGAGTTTGCCAAGAAGCTCACCGCGAAAATGTCAGGCCTGAAGATGGGCAACGGACTCGATGACGGTGTGGCGCTTGGCCCGCTGGTCAACAAGGAAGGCCGCGACAAGGTCATCGAACTGGTCGACGACGCGGTGCAGAAGGGCGCCAAAGTGCTGACCGGCGGCAAGACGCCTGACGGACCCGGGTTCTTCTACCCCGCGACCGTGCTTTCAAACGTGTCCGACAACGCAAAAATGCTCAATGAGGAAATCTTCGGTCCGGTTGCGTCGTTGCAGACGTTCAAGTCGGAGGACGAAGTTGTCACCCGAGCCAACCACACCGAGTATGGCCTGGTCGCGTACCTGTACACCAAAGATCTCAGCAAAGGCCTGCGCGTGTCGGAGAAGCTCGACTTCGGCATGATCGGACTAAACCGCGGCATCGTTTCCGACCCCGCCGCACCGTTTGGCGGCATGAAGCAGTCCGGCCTCGGCCGCGAAGGCGGGCACGAAGGCCTGATGGAATTTCTGGATACGCAATACGTGTCGGTGACGTGGTGACGCCGACGGGCGCTATGACCGGCTCTGAAGTAGCTGACAAGCTGATCGGCGCCTGGCGCTACCTGGGCACGAGGGTCGATGGCGAGAGATTTGATCGCGGACCGAACCCGAAGGGCATGATCTATTACGGCCCGCACGGCGAAATGTCGGTGCAGGTCGCGCCCGATGTACAGCGAAAACGCGCCGGCGCGGTGATGACACCGGAAGAAGCCAAAATCGCGCTGAGCGATTACATCGCCTATTTCGGCACCTACACGATCGACGAGCAGGCCGGAACCGTAACGCATCACCGCCAAGACAGCATCCAGCCGGGCGACGCTGGTGATCTGGTCCGGCGCTATGAATTTGCCGGCGATCGTCTGGTGCTTCGGGGGCTGAATTCGACGCTCGAAGTCACCTGGGAACGGATCAAGTGAGCCGGCAGCAGGAAACAGTCCAATGAACATCCTGATGCCGCAACTCGGCGAAACCGTCGCCGAAGGCAAAATCACCAAATGGTTCAAGTCGGCCGGCGACGCGGTCCAGCCCGGCGACAATCTGTTCGAGATCGAGACCGACAAGGTGTCGATGGAAGTGCCGGCAACCGAAGCCGGCGTCTTGAGCGAAATTCGCGTTTCCGAGGGCGAAGTCGTGCCGGTTGGCGCCATCGTCGCTGTCATCGGCGGCGCTGGTGCGGTTGTTACCACGAGTGCCCCCAAGCCCGCACCTGCGGCAGCGGAAGCGCCAAAGACCCCCGCGTCCCCTGCTGCAGCACGGCCGGTGCCGGCACATACAGCACCGTCTGCGCCCACGCCGCAGCAACCAATCAAGCTCGATCCGTTTTTCGAGGTACGCACGCCGCCGCGTAACTTTGGATCAGCACGGTTGTCCGGCGGCATTACTGTTACGCCACTGGCGCGCCGGCTCGCCACAGAAGCCGGCATTGATCTCTCACGATTGCGCGGCTCCGGACCGCATGGCCGCATCGTCGCCCGCGACGTGGAAAGCGCGCCGCGATGGCCTACACAGGCCGCGATCGCTGAAGGGCCGGGCCCAGAGCAGGTCAAGGCGCTCTACGAACCGGGAAGCTACCAGGAAATCCCGCTCGACGGCATGCGCAGGACCATCGCGGCCAGGCTTACGCAGGCGAAGCAGACGATCCCGCATTTCTATCTTACCGCCGACATCACCATCGATCGCCTGATCGCCGTGCGCGAGGAAGCCAACGCCGCAGCGCCGAAAGATCGGGACGGCAATCCGGCATTCAAGCTCTCCGTCAATGATTTCATCATCCGCGCGCTGGCGCTGGCGCTGCGACGCACACCGGCAGCGAACGCGGCCTGGGCGGGCGACCGCATTCTGCGTTTTACCCATTCCGACATCGGCGTCGCCGTCGCTGTCGACGGCGGCCTGATCGCGCCGATCATCCGCAACGCCGAGACGAAATCGCTCACCGCAATTTCCGCGGAAATGAAGGATTTGGCCGGGCGGGCGCGCGACAAGAAGCTGAAGCCTGCAGACTACCAGGGCGGCTCGTCGGCAATCTCCAATCTCGGCATGTACGGCGTGCGCGAATTTTCCGCGATCATCAACCCGCCGCAGTCGACTATCCTTGCCGTCGGCGCCGCGCGCCGCCAAGCGGTCGAGAAAGCTGACGGCGGCGTCGCTTTCGCCAGCGTGCTGACCACGACGCTCTCCTGCGACCACCGCGTCGTTGACGGCGCGCTCGGCGCGGAACTCTTGGCCGCAATCAGGGCGCTGATCGAAACGCCGGTGACGATGCTGGTGTAATTGCGGAATGGCCGGCAACAAGTCCGAGGTGTTGCTGATCGGCCCGGCGCGACCGGTTATCGTTAAAGGGCTCGCGAATTTCGCGATGCAGGGTCTTGCGACAGCGGCAAACCGCGACGCGTTTTTGAACGCGATGGCTGATGTACGCGCGATGGCGGTGACTGCCCCCGTTGAGCCAATCAACGATGCCCTGCTGGCGCGTTTGCCCAACCTTCAGATCATTGCAAGTTTCGGCGTCGGCTACGACCACGTCGACACGAACGCAGCCGCGCAGCGCGGCATCGTCGTGACTCATACGCCGGACGTGTTGACCGAAGAGGTCGCCGACACTGCGATCGGCCTCCTCCTTTGCACCGTGCGCGAGCTGCCGCAGGCCGAGCGCTATGTGCGCGCCGGAAAATGGCCCGAGGGTAATTACCCGTTGAGCCGCGCGACACTCCGCAACCGCACCGTCGGTCTGGTCGGCATGGGCCGCATTGGCGTAGCGATTACGCGCAGGCTGGACGCCTTTGGCGTGCCGATCGTCTACCACACACGGCGAGCACGACCGGAGCTCGCCTACCGGCATTATCCGAAGCTCCTCGACATGGCGCGCGACGTCGACACCCTCATCGTCATTGTGCCAGGGGGCGCCGCGACCAAAAACATGGTCGATGCGCAAGTGCTCGAAGCACTCGGTCCCGACGGCATCCTGATCAATGTCGCCCGCGGCTCAGTGATCGACGAACCTGCGCTGGTCGCGGCTCTGCGCGAGCGCAAGATCACGGCCGCAGGCCTCGACGTGTTCGTCAATGAGCCGCAGGTGCCAGAGGAATTGCTGGCGATGGAAAACGTCGTGCTGCTGCCGCATCTCGGCTCGGCGTCGGTGTTCACACGCGAGAAGATGGATCAGCTACTGGTCGACAACATTCTCGCCTGGGCGGACGGCAAGCCGCCGCTTACCCCGGTGCCGGAAACGCCCTGGCGATCATGGCAGACAGCCCGCGCACCGGTACTTGATCCCTGGAACGCCGACCGGACGACATAAGCACCCGGAAGATTACTCGGCGGCGATGCGCACTTCGGGCGCGGCGGCGCGGACGTCGGCTTCGACGTGGTTCTCGAACTGGATGAAGTTCTTCTGGAACATATCGACCAGCTTGCACGCGGTCTGGTCGAATTCGAGTTTGTTCTGCCAGGTTTTTTGCGGATAGAGAAGATGCGGCTCGACCCCAGTCAACTGCGTCGGGACCGAGAAGCCGAAATAGGGGTCGGTGCGGAATTTCGCGTTCTTGAGCGAACCGTTCAACGCGGCGGTGAGCAGCGTGCGCGTGACCTTGATCGGCATCCGCCGTCCGACGCCGTAAATGCCGCCGGTCCATCCGGTATTCACCAGCCAGCAATCGACTTCGTGCGCGCTGATTAGCTCGCGCAGCAGATTGCCGTAGACGGAAGGGTGCCGCGGCAGGAATGGCGCACCAAAACAGGTCGAGAATTCGGGCTGCACGCCGACGAGGCCCTTCTCGGTGCCCGCGACCTTGGCGGTGTAGCCGGACAGAAAGTGATACATCGCCTGCGCCGGCGTCAGCTTGGCGATCGGCGGCATGACACCAAAGGCGTCGGCGGTGAGCAGCACGATATTCTTCGGCATGCCGGCACGGCCGGTTCGCGAGGCATTCGGAATGAATTCGAGCGGATAGGCCGCGCGGGTGTTTTCAGTTTTTGATTCATCGTCGAAGTCGCAGACGCGCGTATCGGGGTCGAACACCACGTTCTCAAGCACGGTGCCGAAACGTTTCGTCGTGGCGTAAATTTCCGGCTCTGCCTCGGCGGAGAGCTTGATGCACTTGGCGTAACAACCGCCCTCGAAATTAAAGACGCCCTGTGGGCCCCAGCCGTGCTCGTCATCGCCGATCAGCGTACGCTTGGGATCAGCCGACAGCGTCGTCTTGCCGGTACCGGACAGACCAAAAAACAGCGCGACGTCGCCATGCGGACCGACGTTGGCGGAGCAGTGCATCGGCATCACGCTCTCGGCCGGCAGATAATAGTTGAGCGTCGTGAACACCGATTTCTTCATCTCGCCGGCATAAGAGGTGCCGCCAATCAGGATAATGCGCCGGGTAAAATCGAGCGCGATGACAGTCTCGCTGCGCACGCCGTGACGCTTCGGATCGGCCTTGAATGAAGGCAGCGACAGAATGGTGAAATCAGGGACGTAATGAGCGAGTTCGGCGCGCTCCGGCCTGATGAGCAGCGCGCGGATGAACATCGAATGCCAGGCGAGCTCATTATAGACGCGGGTCTTGATGCGGTATCGCGGGTCGGCGCCGCCGTAGAGGTCTTGCGCGTACAAGGTCTTGCCACTGACATGGGCAATGAAATCGTCGAACAGCAACTGAAATTTCTCGGGCGGGAGACGGCCGTTTTTCTCCCACCAAACCGACTTCTCGGTCTGCCCATCGGCGACGACGAATTTGTCTTTCGGGCTGCGGCCGGTATGGACCCCGGTTTCAGCGCAGAATGCGCCACCTTGAACCAGGAACCCTTCGCGATCGGCGATCGCGTGTTCGACCAGCGCAGCGTCGGGTAAATTCCAGTGAATTGCTGCGAGATTTTTCAGCCCAAATTTGTCGGCCCCGTGGGCACTATTTCGCAGACCCGTTTCTTTCACACTCGCCTCCGCAACTCGCGTTTACATCAGCCTCGCCCCCCGGGGGTGGGGCGACGCGACCCTATATCCGGCATCTTAGCACGTGCCAAGGCGGACCGCATCGCAAGCCTAACGCGACGACGTCTCGACGGTCCCGCGCTGCATTGCAACAGATCGCACTGGCCGCCGGAAAGCACTTGCTGCCGGAAAAGGCAGCGACCGCCTACGTCGCGCGCGCGGCCTTCGCCAGATCCACCACCGTTTTGCGGAGCTGCTCCGCATTGGACACAGGCTCAGGAAACGCCAGGCGAAGCGTCGCATCGCCGAGCGCCAGATCAAGACCTTCGGGATCAAGGCCGGTCAGCCGCCATCGTCCATCCTCGGCGCCAAGCAGTTTGGTGGCATAAAGCCGCACGGCTTCAGCATGATCTGCGTTCATATGCGCAATGGCGCTCGCTTCCGCCTCAACCAGGTCTGTTGCGTGGGTGACGTCGGTTACCATGTCTGAAGCTTTCAGATCTGCAGCACGGCCAAAGCCGCCATTGAGGTGAGCGGACACGATATCAAGCCGCCAAAACGAGAAATCGGCAAAGTCGGCGTAAAGCTCGGATTTTGGATGGCGGGCGAGAAACCGGCGGCGCAGCCGAGGTTCGCGAGCATCCTGACGCGCGACTGACTCAAATCTGCCGAGCACAGTCAGACGTGGATAAGCGAGCGGGTCGCCACGGCCAACCGATGCTAACAGCAGCGACGCGCGGCCGTCGTTTTCAAGATTTGCGGTATGGGTCGAAAGCCTGGAAACCAAAATTAACGGCGAGCCGTCGACATCGGTGGCGACGTTAACCAAGGACGCAAATGGGTATCCGGTATCGCGGTCGATGGTCGCGAGCGCGCCTGCTCGTGTGGCCCGCAACAGCGATTTGGCGACTCCCTTCGCGTCAAACTCGGCTGCTGGAGCGTTTTCCGGCAGCCGGTTCGGCATAAAGCCTGGCAGGGGCGCTGCGTCGTCAGCTTCGGCCACTTCTAAGCTTCTCCGGCTTCAAGGCGTGCCACAGCAATTGCCTCAATTCTGCCTTGTCTCGTCACACTTCCGCCCCTACATGGGTTTTCAAAGGCTTACGGGGCCGGGGCAAAGTAATGCTTGCGGCCGACTCATGTTAGAAGGCCGCCATGCCGACAATCGCTCTGGTCGATGACGACCGCAATATCCTGACCTCGGTGTCGATCGCACTTGAGGCCGAGGGATATCGGATCACGACCTATACCGACGGCGCCTCCGCTCTCGACGGCTTTAAGAGTGCCCCGCCGGACCTTGCCATTCTCGACATCAAGATGCCGCGCATGGACGGGATGGAAACCTTGCGCCGGCTGCGGCAGAAGTCCGACCTCCCGGTCATTTTTCTCACCTCGAAGGATGAGGAAATCGACGAATTGTTCGGCCTGAAAATGGGGGCCGACGACTTCATTCGCAAACCGTTTTCGCAACGGCTCCTGGTCGAACGGGTCAAAGCGGTCCTGCGCCGCGTTTCGCCGAAGGATGGCGCTGCGCCGAAGGAAACCGACAGCAAGGTTCTGGAGCGCGGATTGCTGCGCATGGACCCGGAACGTCATACCTGCACCTGGAAGAACGAGCCGGTGACGCTGACCGTCACTGAATTTCTGATCCTCCATGCCCTGGCCAGCCGGCCCGGAGTGGTGAAGAGCCGCAACGCGTTGATGGATGCGGCCTACGATGATCAGGTCTACGTGGACGACCGTACCATCGACAGCCACATCAAGCGGCTGCGCAAAAAGTTCAAAGCAAGCGATACGGAATTCGATATGATCGAGACGCTGTACGGCGTTGGTTATCGCTTTAAGGAGTAGGCGCAGCATTTGCGCACCGGCCATGGGCTGCTGAACTAGACCTGTGACCCACAAACTCGTACCTGACTGGGCGGCTGACGTGCGGTACTAGGGTCCAGACTCATTAGAGCCACCAGACGAGGGCGGCTGCAAGGCAGACGGAGGCGAGGTAATTTCGGGCGAGCTTGTCGTATCGGGTGGCGACGCGCCTGAAGTCCTTCAATCTGTTGAACGCATTCTCGATACGCCAGCGCAGCTTGTAGAGGCGCTTGCTGAAGCTGAACGGCTTCTTCCTGTTGCAGCGGTTGGGAATGACCGGCTTGGTCCCGCGCTCGTCCAACTCCTCGCGCAGTTCGGCGCTGTCATACGCCCTGTCGGCAAGCAACCGATCTGGTGCCCTAACTCGACGGATCAAGCGCTCCGCGACTGGACAATCGTGCGCTTGGCCTGCGGTCAGCAGGATAGCAATCAGGCGCCCCTTAGCATCTGCGAGTGCATGAATCTTCGTGTTGCGCCCTCCGCGCGAACGGCCCACAGCCTGATTTTTCTCCCCCCTTTTCCACCTGAGGCCGAGCGATGCGCTTTGACGTGCGTGGAGTCGATCATCTGCGTGTCCATCGATCGCCCGCAGCCGGCCAGTTCCCGGAATAGGTTCTCCCATAGTCCACGCCGCGCCCAGCGCACGAAGCGGTTATAGATCGTCGTGTGCGGACCGTACTCGGGTGGGCAATCGCACCAGCGACAACCGCTCTTGAGAACATGCACGATGCCGCTGATGACGCGCCGATCGTCAACCCGTTCCACACCGCGAACGTCGGTCGGCAAATGCGGCTCAATCCGAGCCCACTGCTCGTCGCTCAGCCAAAACAAATTCTTGCGCATGATCCCGATCCCTCTTCCCAAAACGAATCAGGATCGTATTGTCTGAGCGCAAAAGTTAATCAGTTTTGACCCTAATAGCGTCCGGCTCCAACCATTGGGTGGGAGTTGATCGGAACCCCGGCAGACGACGTGCTTGATCGAACCGTGGAAATCGTAGGGGCCGAGAAAAAGGCCCCACAGTCGACTCCGGTCGAAAGCCAAATCGAGGCTGAGGGTCTCGATGAGGTTTCCGTGCTCGTCCGTCCGCGGGGCCTCGCCAGGGTAGGCCATTGGCTGCAGCGCGCCTGGCAGTTCTTCGTCACGCAGACTTTCTCGAGCCTGACGCGTCGCATCGTCTTTCTCAACGTCGCGGGCCTGCTGGCGCTGTCCATCGGCATTACCTTTCTGTCGCAGTTCCGCGCCGGACTGATCGATGCAAGGATCCAGAGCCTGCTGGTTCAAGGGCAAATCATCGCCGGCGCGATTGCCGCCTCGGCGACGGTCGAGACCGATTCATCGATCACCATTGATCCGGACAAGCTGATTGAACTGCATCCGGGCGAAAGCTATGGCCCGTCCGAGGACGCGCTCTACGGGATCAATTTTCCGATCAATCCGGAGCGCGTCGCCCCGGTACTACGGCGGCTGGTTTCGCCGACAAAAACCCGCGCGCGAATCTACGACCGCGACGGTGTGCTCCTGGTCGATAGCCGTAACCTGTTCGGACGCGGCGATGTGTTGCGCTTCGACTTGCCGGCGCCAAACGCCGAGAAGCCGAGTTTTTTTGAACGAGCTTTCATGGGCGTCCGGCAATGGCTCGGGCGCGGCGACCTGCCGCTTTATCGGGAACTCGCTGCCGGAAACGGACGCGGCTATCCAGAGGTCGCACAGGCCCTGAACGGCCAGAATGCCAGCATGGTGCGTATCAACGACCGCGGCGACGTGATCGTGTCGGTCGCGGTTCCGGTTCAGCGCTTCCGCGCCGTTCGCGGCGCGCTGATGCTGTCGACACAAGGTGCCGATATCGACGACATGGTGGAGGCAGAGAGGCTTGCCATCCTCAAGGTCTTCATCGTCGCCGCCGGCGTCATGGTCGTGCTCTCGATCTTGCTCGCCGGCACGATTGCCGAGCCGGTACGACGCCTTGCCGATGCCGCTGAAAGCGTGCGCCGCCGGATCCGGTCGCGGGTGGAGATCCCGGATTTTACGCGACGCCGCGATGAGATCGGACACCTCTCGGGCACGCTCCGCGACATGACCAGCGCGCTCTATAGCCGCATCGAAGCGATCGAGAGCTTTGCCGCCGATGTTGCACACGAACTGAAAAATCCGCTTACGTCGCTGCGGTCGGCAGTCGAGACATTGCCCATTGCCAAGACCGAAGAGAGCCGCGGGCGATTGCTCGCCATCATTCAGCACGACGTCAAACGGCTCGATCGCCTGATCTCCGATATTTCCGACGCCAGCCGTCTGGACGCCGAACTGCAGCGTCAGGAGACGGCGCCGGTTGACGTTGCGAAGCTCCTCAACACCGTGGTCGCAGTCGCGAACGAAGTGAAGCGTGACGACGGTGTCCGCGTCACGCTCCGTTTCGAAGGCGGTGGTGCGCGCGCGTTCCAGGTGCCGGGTCATGATTCTTCGCCTGGGCCAGGTCGTCGACAATCTGATCGAGAATGCGCGCTCCTTCTCCCCGGCCGGAGGTACCGTGCGTGTCACCTGCCGGCGACTGAAGAGTCATGTCGAAATTTACGTCGACGATGACGGCCCCGGTGTGCGGCCGGACGCGTTCGAGAAAGTGTTTGAACGTTTCTACACCGATCGTCCGCAGCAGGGCTTCGGGCAAAACTCCGGCCTTGGGCTTTCAATCTCCAAACAAATTGTGGACGCGCACGGCGGCGCCATCTGGGTAGAGAATAGAACCGGTGCGCCGGACGCCGAAGGCGCTGCGACTATCGCCGGTGCGCGCTTTATCGTGCGTCTGCCGGCAATGTGATGGCCAATTCAGCGACCGTGCACGCCTCGGCCGTGCTGGTTGGCTCGCGCGCCGTGTTGATCCGCGGACCTTCGGCAGCCGGGAAATCGCAGCTTGCGCTCGAGCTTCTGGAAGCGGCACGCACCGGCGTTCTGCGCTTTGCCAGACTTGTCGCCGATGATCGGGTCTATCTCGAAGCGGTCAGCGGACGATTGCTGGCGCGCCCCCCCGAGGCGCTCGCCGGCCTGATCGAGGTACGCGGGGTCGGACTCCTGCGTGTCGCGCACGAACCGTGCGCAGTGATCGGAATGGTGGTCGATCTCGCCGCAGCGGATGCCGGAAGATTGCCTCCGGCCGACCAGAGACGAACAGAGATCGACGGTATCTCATTACCGCGGCTGCCGGTTGCAGCCGACTTCGCGGCCCTGCCGGCCGTACTGGCGCAACTCAATTCGGCCGGGAATGCTTGGATTTAGCACCAAGGCAGCTTGATTGGAGATTGCTTAACCCTAACGCCGTTAGACTCCGATAGGGCCGCTTTTTGTCATGGACCGGGCGAGTGCCCGGTCCCCGGCGGCGTCATTAATCTGAATTCGACTTTGCGCTACCGCAATGCAGCAGCCGCCAGATTCCGCCGAAAATGCCTCTTGCGCTTGGGCTTCGGATGGTCAAGATGAGCACCCTTTCGTGCGGTGCAACCGGGACGCGCCCGCGGGGTGTTCCATGATTGGTCTTGTGCTTGTCACCCACGGGCGGCTGGCTGTCGAGTTCCGCGCGGCCCTGGAGCACGTGGTAGGGCCGCAAGACCAGATTGAAGCGGTCACCATCGGCCCCGACGACGACGTCGAGGAGCGCCGCAAAGATATCATTGAAGCGGTCAAGCGCGTCGACAGTGGCGACGGCGTCGCCATTCTGACCGACATGTTCGGCGGCACGCCGTCGAATCTTGCCATCTCCGTCATGAGCCGGCCCAAGGTCGAAGTCCTCGCCGGCATCAATTTGCCCATGCTGGTCAAGCTCGCCAAGGTTCGCGACGAATGTCAGCTCGCCGAGGCGGTCGCCGCCGCCCAGGACGCCGGACGAAAATACGTGACCATCGCCAGCCGTGTGCTGAGCGGAAAATGAGCGTACCTGCCCAACGCAGCGACGACACCATACCGGCCGAACAGGCGTTTCGGGACGGCGCTGTCGTCCGCAAACTCTGCATCTGCAATCGCAAGGGGCTGCATGCGCGCGCCTCGGCGAAGTTCGTGCGGACGGTCGAAAAATTCGATGCCGACGTCCGCGTGATGCGCGGCAGTGAGACCGTCGGCGGCACTTCGATCATGGGCCTGATGATGCTCGCAGCCTCGCCCGGTACTTCGATCACCGTCGAGGCAACGGGCCGAGAAGCGGCCGAAGTTGTCGATGCTTTGACAACACTCATCGACACGCGCTTTGGCGAAGACGATTGATCAAACAATTTTTTGCAAACAGCCGAGGGAGAAGCTAATGGCTGCCGACCAAACTACTCCGGTTGCATCGACTGCCCCGCCGACGCCTGGCGCACCGCGTGAACGACAGCCCGCGACGATCCGGTACGTCGATCGTCCGGACATCTCCGAGACGTTCGCCGACTCGGTCAGCGGTCTCATCTTTGACGGCCAATCGCTGCGGATTGAATTCGCGGTCACGCGTCTTGACGAGGTCAAGCCGAATATGCCGATCACCGGGCGCCGTTATCCGGCGTGCCGCCTCGTGCTTCCGCCGGCCGCCGCTGCGGAACTCATCAACCGCATGCAACAGATCGGGGCGGCGCTGACGCAGGCCGGCGTGACAAGATCCACACCGCGCCCTGGTGAAACGCCGCCGAAGGATTAATCGTCAGCGCGCCTTGCTATGCATTGGCGCGCGAATACCGTTTGCGGCGGCGGCTTTGAGGTCGGCGACGAATTTTCGATACGCCGCGTGCCGCTCGTCCTCATCCGGGATGCGGAGGAGAGCCGCGGGGTGAACGGTGACAACAAGCCTCGTCCCATCCGCCAATGCGAGGGGCTTGCCGCGTACCTTGCTGATGGTGACAGTGCGCCCGGTCAGGCTGCGGGCCGCGGTCACCCCGAGCGCGACAATCGTTGACGGCTTCACCAGGCTGCGCTCGAAATCGAGCCAAATCTTGCAGCGTTCGATCTCGTAATTGTTCGGGCGCTTGTGCAGCCGGCGTTTGCCGCGCATCTCATGCTTGAAATGCTTCACGGCGCCGGTGACGAAGGTTTGTTGCCGCGCTATTCCAGCGTCTTGCAGCGCCTGATCGAGAATTCGACCCGCCGGCCCAACGAACGGCTTGCCGGCGAGATCCTCTTTGTCGCCTGGCTGTTCGCCCACCAGCATCAAATCGGCGCCGCTTGGGCCCTCTCCCGGCACTGCTTGGGTGGCGTCGCGATAGAGTGGACAGCGCGTGCACTCTTGCTCGGCCCGAGTGAGATCGCGGAGTGACTCGATTGGACCTTGTGTCTTCGCTTTCATATCCGGCTCAGAATGGAATCGTTACTCCCACCCTTGGTATCACTGTAACGATCCAGCCGAGCACCAGGTTCTCCGTTTTGTCGGGGCGGATCGGCGGATCGTCTTTCGTCCCGGTCTGGGGCAGTAGCCTGATGGCGTGCATCATCAGGAACATGCAGACGCCCCAGCTCGAAACCCATCGCGAGTAATCGTAGGCGACGATGAAAATCACAACATAGCCGGCCGATATTCCCGCCAATGCAGCAATGCAGACAGTTCGGAGCAACGGCGTCGGCAACGCGAGGATCATGGATTTGAGATATCGCGCGACCGGAATGTGAAGTGCGATCAACACCGCGTAGACCGGTAACCGGATCATCGTGATTCCCGCGTGATCCCAGGTAGATCTGATCTCGTCCGGGATGGTCGAATACCACATCCAGGTGTTTTGCGGGTCGAGCTGGACCGAAGCGCGAGCCCTTAGATAGGCCAAAAATGTTTCCCGCGGGACCGGCACGCGGCCGAAAAACGCCGTGGCCAGGAAAATCGCTGAAACCAGAACAATGAGAGCCAGGCCGTAGATGGCCTTTGCGGTTGAAAGGCCCGGCACCAGACCATAGCGCACCAGGACGATGAAGCCGATCGTCGGCAAGTACAGAAGAAAATGAAGATTGTGCATCAAGACCAGACCGACACAGCCAGCCGCAATGAGCAGCGGATAGAGCGGCCCGACCGGGATCAAAAACGCAACGAGCGCCCAAAGGCAGCCGAAAATGTCAAAGTGTCCGAGCGAAATCGCAAAGTTCTTGAAGAAAAAAGGCGATCCGAACACAAAGGCCAGCAGCGGAAGGTTTTTCTCGTTAAATCCGAACACTCTCCGGAACACGGCGATGAAGAGGATAAGAGTTACGATCCAGGCGGCGATCGCAATCGCGTGGAGCCACCAAAATGGAACGACGTTGGTAAATGCGGACACGATCGCGCCAACAAGAGCGCGCCTCGTGAAGCCGAAGTGATACGTGACCAGCAGCTGCATGTAGGAGGCGAGACGTGGCGAATCGACAATGACCGTGTAGAGAATCCCGGATACCGCGATGATGAAATCGATCGCGAGCATCCACCGCCATTGCCCGGTCGGCGCCTTGTATTGCAAACGAAGCTTCACTGAAAAAAGCTCTTCCCTGAAAAACTCTTCCTCGAAAAACTCTTGCCCAATTCCGCAATGGCCCAGCTTCTATCCGTAGGCTCCTGCCCAAAGCACACGGTTTTAGAGCTTAACGTTCGCTCGCCGCCCGACTTGAACAGCGTTCATTGAGGGTAATCAAGCGCCGGAGGTAAGCGCTAATTGTCGCCCCCGACACGGACTGCCATTCGTCGCATGGGCTTCCGCGCGGGGACGAAGATGACGGAGATAATGAGTATCAGTGCCTATCCCATGGTCAGCGTTTGAGGATAGACATAAAGCTATCTTTATGTCTTTAGTGCCGCGCGCCGAAGGGTGGCTGCGAGCAAGAGCCCAGCCACTAACTTCCCAGAATGCACAAGGACGATCAGACCATTGCCAAGGAGTATCATGAGCACCGCGACCAATACTAAAGCTTCGCAGGCCGATTATGTCATCAAGGACCTTGGCCTCGCCGAATGGGGTCAGAAAGAACTTTCCATAGCCGAAACCGAAATGCCCGGCTTGATGGCAACGCGCGACGAATACGGCCCGGAACAACCGTTGCGCGGCGCGCGCATCGCGGGTTCGCTGCACATGACCATTCAGACCGCCGTGCTGATCGATACGCTCAAGGCGCTCGGCGCCGACGTGCGCTGGGCCTCCTGCAACATCTACTCGACACAGGACCACGCCGCCGCAGCCGTGGCCGCCAGCGGCACGCCGGTTTTCGCGGTCAAGGGCGAGTCGCTGCACGATTACTGGGAATACACCCACCGCATTTTCGAATGGTCCGACGGCGGCGCCCCGAACATGATCCTCGATGATGGTGGCGACGCCACGTTGCTGATGCATCTCGGCTCGCAGGCGGAATTGACTCCGACCGTGCTTCACCATCCCAACAACGAGGAGGAGGAGGTGCTGTTCGCCGCGATCAAGGAGCGGCTGGTCAAAAAGCCGGGCTGGTACAGCAAGACCGCCAAGGAAATTCGCGGCGTGAGCGAAGAGACGACGACCGGCGTGCATCGTCTTTATCAGATGGAAAAGGAGGGCAAGCTCCTGTTCCCCGCGATCAACGTCAACGACAGCGTCACCAAATCGAAGTTCGACAATCTCTACGGCTGTCGCGAGTCGCTGGTCGACGGCATCCGCCGCGGCACCGACGTGATGATGGCCGGCAAGGTGGCGATGGTGGCGGGCTTCGGCGACGTCGGCAAAGGCTCGGCCGCGTCACTGCGTCAGGCCGGCTGCCGGGTCCTGGTTTCGGAAATCGATCCGATCTGCGCACTGCAGGCGGCGATGGAAGGCTACGAAGTCGTAACCATGGAGGAAGCCGCACCGCGCGCGGATATCTTCTGCACCGCCACCGGCAACGTCGACGTCATCACCATCGAGCACATGCGCCAGATGAAGCATCGCGCCATCGTCTGCAACATCGGCCACTTCGACAGCGAGATTCAGGTGGCGGCGTTGAAGAACCTCAAATGGCAAAACATCAAGCCGCAGGTCGACGAAATCGAATTCCCGGACGGCAAACGTATTATTCTTTTGTCCGAGGGGCGGCTGGTCAATCTCGGCAATGCCATGGGTCATCCGAGCTTCGTGATGTCATCGTCATTCACCAATCAGACGCTGGCGCAGATCGAGCTGTGGACCAATCAGGGCAAATATCAGAACAAGGTCTACACATTGCCGAAGCAGCTCGACGAGAAAGTCGCGCGGCTGCATCTCGACAAGATCGGCGTGAAGCTCACCAAGCTCTCCAACAAACAGTCGACCTATATCGGTCTCCCGATCGAGGGGCCGTTCAAGACCGATCACTACCGCTACTGAGACGTCTCCGTGGTGCGCGCCGGCGCGGAAGCCGGCGCCACTACGGTGATCTCGAAATTCATCGGCTTGCCTGCGACGCCCAGGAAGCGGCGCGTGAACGAAGCGTTCGCCGCGTGCCCGCCGGCGACTGCAAGCGCCGCGCCGGTTTTCCGGCAGGGCGCGTCGGTGCTCACGCAGACGACGACCAGCCCGTGTGCGCTGATCGCCGCCTGGCCGGCAGCCGACAACGGGTCGGTCGCCAAAGGGCGCGCCGCGGGCAAATAGAACGGCAGCCCCGCTGTGATTTCTGGCGAGCCCCAGAACAGCTGTACAGGCTCCCCGGCGAGCCGATCTGCTAGCTCGGCGACTTGCCGAAAATGCGCCCGATATTGGTCCTCGCCCCGCATCAGCCTGGCGTAAGCGACAGCCGGCGAGACAACGATAGCGGCCAGCGTAACTGCAAGCGCAACGAGACCAGCCCGCGTCACGGTGCGTTCATCGACAACGATGTCGCGCGAAGCGTAGAGGATAACGGGCAGCAGAGCCCAGTTCGGATAGGTCCAGTCCGCGGTCAGCCGGTAAGGAAGGGCGAGATTGACCACTGCCGGTAGCACCAGCGGAACCAAAAATAGCAATAAAGCTTGCCGGCGATCGTCGCCGGGCGGCCACACCATTTCGGCGAGCGCTGCCCGGCTCGGCCGAAGCGCCGCGAGAATTAAAATCGGCACGATCGCGTAGGCCACGGCGTTGATGAGATAACGCACCGAGCGCAGCAGAGCCGCGCCGAATGACTGGTTGACCACGACGGTATCGCGCATGAATGTGTAACTCGTGCCGCCACGCTCACTGACAAACCACCAGGCGTGAGGCGCAATGACGATCGCAGCCCCAAGCGCCATGACGTAGGGCGCGGGCGAGCGCCAGAAGCGCCGCGTCCCCGGGCCGGCAACCGACGCAATCGCCATGCCGGCAATCAGAAACAGCGCCCAGTACTTGCCGAAAATCGTCAGGCTCGCGAATGCGCCAGCCAGAAAAGCATCCAACGCACCAAGGCCGCGCCGAGCCCGCAGGTAGAACAGCAACGTCGCCGCCCAGAACGGAATCATCACGGTGTTGGCGTTCAGGATCGCGGTCTTGATGTCATAGAACGGAATCAGAACCAGAGCGACAAGCCCCAGCAAAGCGCGATTTTTGTCGAGATGATCGCGCAACAGGCGCCAGGTAATGGCGAGACCGGCGGCGACGACCATCACATTCAAAAGATCGGCCGCCCAATCCTGACGTGGAAACACCGCGAACGATAAAATAAACAGCCACGCCGTCATCGGCGGATGCTTGTAGCCGAACGCAAAGTGATGCGCCCAAAGCGCGGCCTCGCTCCAATCGGGATGCAGATCGACCGACGCCAAAGAGACGACATCAAAGACCATCCACAGCGCGACAAACGCCGAGAGCGCGGACGCCACGATGGCGCCTTCGGCATGTTCGGCGATGAAACGGCTGCCCGGTTGGCCAAGCCGGTCGATCACGCCGGCGAACCCTGAATGTGTCCGGTCGGGGAGTTCGCGCCCGGCACTCGACATGATCTCTCTCGGCGAACGGCCATTTTCGGCCGACCTAAGAAGGATGGCGGAGGTTCGTTCCGAAACCGGTCGTTCCAAGACTTGCGAAAGCTACTAGCGTGGGCTTGCGGATAGAGCAATAAAGGCGCCGAAATCGGAGCGGATGGATTTGTCTCAGTCGGCAACGAGTGACCTGCCAACGGCAAGCGCGACTGCCGCGCGCACGGAACCGGCCGCGAGCATAGGCAAGGCGCCGGAGCTGAGCATTGTCGTGCCCACTTTCAATGAGCGGGCCAACGTTCCGATCCTGGTCGAGCGGCTTTCACGTCTTCTCGTGGCGTGCGACTGGGAGATCATCTTTGTCGACGACAATTCTCCCGACGGCACCGCCGCAGCCGCCCGCGCCATCGGCGAGACCGACAGCCGGGTGCGCTGCATTCGCCGCATCGGCCGCCGCGGTCTTGCCGGCGCGTGTCTCGAGGGCATGCTGTCGAGCCAGGCGCGCTACGTCGCGGTGATGGATGCCGACCTGCAGCATGACGAAAGCCTGCTCGTTGGCATGCTCGATTGTTTGCGCGACGGGCGTGCCGATCTCGCGATTGCCAGCCGCTATCTCTACGGCGGCTCCGCCGCAGGCCTCTCGAAACAACGCTCACGGGTCAGCAAAGCGTCGAACACACTGGTGCGTCTCCTGCTCGGGATCGATCTCACCGATCCGATGAGCGGCCATTTCATGATCCGGCGCGATGTGTTCGAAACGCTCGCCCCCTCGCTTTCCTCGCAGGGCTTCAAGATCCTGCTCGACATCCTGGCTACCGGACGCGGCCGGCTGCGGACCGTCGAACTGCCAACCACGTTTCGCGAGCGGCAGCACGGCGAGAGCAAACTCGATTCAAAGATTGCGCTCGATTTTGCCGCGCTGGTGACCGCGAAGCTTACCAAGGACGCCGTCTCCGCGCGCTTTCTGTTGTTCTGCCTGGTCGGCGTGACCGGCATCGCCGTGCATCTGACCCTGCTGAGCAGCCTGCTCGCCGCCACGCTGTCATTCGGCGCGGCGCAGGCGATCGCCACCGTCGGCGCCATTGCCTGGAATTTCGTGCTCAACAATCTGTTCACCTACCGCGACCAGCGCCTCACCGGCTGGCGTTTCGTCACCGGGCTCATTTGGTTTCAGGTGATCTGCGCCATCGGCGCCATTTCCAACGTCGGCATCGCCACCTGGATCTACGACTACGACAACGTGTGGTGGATCGCCGGCCTCGGCGGGGCAATGATCGGGACTGTCTGGAACTTCGTGGTCAGCGCCGCCTTCGTCTGGCGGCAGCGGTAACGAACATCCGCCCCCGTACGCAGTACGGGGGAGGGGGACTATGCAAAGCGTGGTGGAGGGGGCGACGGCCGCGTCGAAATAAAATCGTGGCCGTTTAAGCTCTCGGCAGCTCGCTCCGATATTTACCTCTCCGCCAATCGCAGTGGTATCTCAGAAGCCCCCTCCACCATGCTTTGCATAGTCCCCCTCCCCCGCTTTCGCGGGGGCGGATGAAGAGCTTGTCTTGCCGCTGTGGAACGCGAGTGTTATCTGCGCCGCATGACCTCGGTCCCCATCGAAAACATCCGCAATTTCTCGATTATCGCCCACATCGACCATGGCAAATCGACGCTCGCCGACCGGCTGATCCAGCTCACCGGCGGGCTTGAGGCGCGCGAGATGGTCGATCAGGTGCTCGATTCGATGGACATCGAGCGCGAGCGCGGCATCACCATCAAGGCCCAGACCGTGCGGCTCAAATATCGCGCCCGCAGCGGCAAGGATTACGTGCTCAACCTGATCGACACGCCCGGCCATGTCGATTTTGCCTATGAAGTCAACCGTTCGCTCGCCGCCTGCGAGGGCTCGCTGCTGGTCGTCGATGCAAGCCAGGGGGTCGAGGCGCAGACGCTCGCCAACGTCTACCAGGCGCTCGACAACAACCATGAGATCGTGCCGGTGCTCAACAAGGTCGACCTGCCGGCCGCGGAGCCCGACAAGGTCAAGCAGCAGATCGAGGACGTGATCGGGCTCGACGCTTCCGACGCGATCCTGATCTCCGCCAAGACCGGGCTGAACGTTCCCGAGGTGCTGGAAGCGATCGTCAACCGCCTGCCGCCGCCCAAGGGTGATGCCGCAGCGCCGCTCAAGGCGTTGCTCGTCGACAGCTGGTACGACGCCTATCTCGGCGTGGTCGTGCTCTTCCGCGTCGTCGACGGCACACTGAAGAAGGGCCAGCGCATCCGCATGATGGGGACCGACGCCGCCTACGAAGTCGATCGCGTCGGCGTTTTCACCCCCAAGCGCGTCGAACTTGGCGAACTTGGCCCCGGCGAAATCGGATTTCTCACCGCCTCGATCAAGGAAGTGGCGGACACGCGTGTCGGCGACACCATTACAGACGACAAGAAGCCGGTGGCCGAGCCGCTGCCCGGTTTTCGTCCTGCCATCCCGGTGGTGTTCTGCGGCCTGTTCCCGGTCGACGCTGCGGACTTTGAGAGTTTGCGCGCCGCCATGGGCAAGCTTCGTCTCAATGACGCGAGCTTCAGCTATGAGATGGAAACCTCCGCTGCGCTCGGCTTCGGCTTCCGCTGCGGCTTCCTCGGGCTTCTCCATCTTGAGATCATTCAGGAGCGGCTTGAGCGCGAGTTCAATCTCAATCTGATCGCGACCGCGCCGTCGGTGATCTACAAGATCAAGCTGCGAAACGGCGAGAAGCTTGAAATTCACAACCCGGTCGACATGCCGGACCCAAACCACATCGAGGAAATGCAGGAGCCGTGGATCGAGGCGACCATTTTGACGCCTGACGAATATCTCGGTGCGGTGCTGAAACTCTGCCAGGACCGCCGCGGCGATCAAAAAGAGCTGACCTATGTCGGCAACCGCGCCATGGTGAAATACAATCTGCCGCTGAACGAAGTGGTGTTCGATTTTTACGACCGCCTGAAGTCGGTCTCGCGCGGCTACGCCTCGTTCGACTATCACCTCACCGACTATAAGCCGGCCGATCTGGTCAAGCTACAGATGCTGGTCAACGGCGAGCCGGTCGATGCGCTGGCGATGCTGGTGCACCGCACCCGCGCCGAGAGCCGCGGCCGCGCCATGGCGGAGAAGCTGAAAGAGCTTATTCCGCCGCACATGTTCCAGGTGCCGATCCAGGCCGCGATCGGCGGCAAGATCATCGCCCGCGAAACCGTGCGCGCGTTCCGCAAGGACGTGACCGCAAAGTGCTACGGCGGCGACGTGACGCGCAAGCGCAAGCTCTTGGAGAAGCAGAAAGAAGGTAAAAAGCGCATGCGCCAGTTCGGCAAGGTCGACATCCCGCAGGAGGCTTTTATTGCCGCGCTGAAGGTGGATGTGTAACCGCGTGATGTGGCGGCGGCGAGGAGATCAGGGTTTTGCGCCCTGTGGTCCTTTTTCCATCGACTTTCGTCACGATATCGGCTACTGAGTAATCGCGAATCTCGCTCACTTGTCCGGGCATCATCCCCTCCGGCAAAACGACCGGGGCGCAAGGTGCCTTGCTTAAGCGGCAATGACGGCGCGGGTAACGCCCGCATCTTCTCGTTGTCGCGAAGCGTGGCCTGGGCTGAGTTGCGGCGTTCGCTCGCTGCGACAAGCGCCGCGGCGCGAGCGCCGGAAGGCGAGCGGGCGCCGATACAGCCCGCTTCTGCGCCCGGTATCGGCGGACGGCGACGTTTGCCCGATGCAGCGCGGATCGTGGATGGCATGCGCCTTTCGGCGCTCCGCCTCCCTCTTTTTTCGTGTTGGTTGTTTCGTGATGGTGGTGGCAAAACTCGGATGCGGAAGCATCGCGAGAGCGCATTATTTTTTGCCCTCATCCTGAGGTGCTCGGCGCGTAGCGACGAGCCTTGAAGGATGATTGCCGGTGCGCCTTGGCCTACCTCCTTCGAGGGCCGCTTCGCGGGCACCTCAGGATGAGGAATAAGGGGCATCGCGCCTTCCCTTACTGGGGGGCGGAATAGTGCTCGGCCTCTTGCTTCGCGGCTGTGCTGCCGCGCATCCTCTCGGTCAAAGGAGTCCCTCGGTTGCTGAATCTCGCTGACGCGCTGTCGAGCCACGCGCGCAATATTGCGGACGAAGCCGCCATCGTCGAAGGGCGGCAGACGCTGAGTTACGGCGCGCTGCATGAGCGGGTTCTGAAGCTCGCGACGTATTTTTCGGCGAAGGCGCTCCCGCCGCATGCCATCGTCGGCGTCGCTTTGCGCGACACCGGCCTGCATCTGAGCATTCTTTACGGACTGGCGCGGGCAGGGTTTGTGATCCTGCCGATGGATTGTCGCTGGACCGCCGTCGAAAAGGAGCGCGTCGCGCGGCATTTCGGCGCGAGCCTCACGCTCTGTGAGCGGGGCGATACGCTGGCGCCGGATATCGTTACGAAAACTATTGACGGCGATTGGCTGACGAAGGTCGAAAGGCTGCCGGCGACGCGCAGCTTTTCGTCGAGCGGCGACACGCCATTGCTGCTGTCGCTCTCCTCGGGCACCACCGGGCGCCCCAAAGGCCCGCTGATTGCACACAAGCACTTTTTCCGCCGCTTCATGACGCATTGGATCAATCTCGGCTTGAACGGGCGTCACCGATACATGTCGGCGACGCCGCTTTATTTCGGTGGCGGCCGCACCTTTGCGATGTCGATCCTGTTCAGCGGCGGAACAGTGATCATGCATCCGCCGCCCTATCAGCCGCCTGATCTGATCGCCGCCGTCGACAAGACCAACGCGACCAGCCTGTTTCTGGTGCCGACGACGTTGCGGCGCTTGCTGGAGCGGAGCGACGCCGAGCTTGCGCCGCTGCGCAAACTTGATTTGCTGATTTCGAGCGGTGCGCCACTGACGCCCTCGGAGCGGCGCGACATCAAACAACGGCTGTGCCGCAACTTCTACGAGTATTACGCCTCGACCGAAGGCGGCGGCATCTCGCTGCTCTGTCCCGAGGATCACGCCCATTATCTCAACTCGGTCGGGCGGCCGATATTTTCAGTCGAAGTGGAAGTGGTGGACGACGCCGGTGAGGGGGTGCCGCCCGGCACAGTCGGGCTGCTGCGCTACCGCGGTCCGGGCGTCGCCGAAGGCTATTACCGGGACGAGGAAGCCTCGCGCGAAGCGTTTCGCGACGGCTGGTTTTATCCGGGCGATCTCGCTGCCCGCAACGAGCACGGCTACATCTTTTTGCGCGGCCGCCGCAAGGACATGATCCTGCGCGGCGGCGTCAACATTTATCCGGCGGAAATCGAGGCCACGCTGATGCTTCATCCAGCGGTTGCCGAGGCCGCGGTGTTCGGCATTCCTTCGGTAGAATTCGGCGAAGAGGTGGCCGCTTTCGTGCAATTGCGTAACGCGACCGAGACGGCCGCATTGCGCCAATGGTGTGAGGGCAAGCTTGCGCCCTACAAACAGCCCAAGGTCATCAATGTGGTCGAAGCGATGCCGCGCAACAGCGCCGGCAAAGTCAGCAAAGACGAGCTGTTGGCTCTCTTGCCGGTGGAGGCGTAATGCTGCCGCCGCAAACAGCGCGCTCTGCTCGTCATCGATACGGCGTGGATTGCTGCGCGCGATACAAATCGTGTGTATTGTTGCCGGCGGCGTCACCTCGATGTGTCCTGGGAGCATGACTTTGTCCACGCAATTTCCGGTTTCGCGAATAGATCGACGGCAGGCGCTGCAGGGCGCCGCAGGTCTTGGATTGGCGCTGGCGACTGCTTCGCTTGGCGCGAGAACAACGGCCGCGGCGGAAAAGATGGTCTATCTGACGCCGTTCGGCTTTCTCATGGGCTTTGCGGAGACGATGTACGCAGAGACCGGCGGCTTCTTTGCCAAGCACGACCTTGACGTCGAGATCCGCGGCGGACGCGGCTCGGCCATGGCGGTCCAGCAGATCGCCGCCGGCAACGTTCTGGTATCGCGCACCGGCGGCACCGACATGATCAAGGCGGTGGCGAAGGATCCGAACATCATCGCCTTCGCCGAGGTTTTTCAGCGCGACATCTTTTTCGTCATCAGCGCCGCGGACAAGCCTTTGACCGAACCGCGGCAATTCGCCGGCAAGACCATTGGGGTCGTTTCCGTCGGCGGCGCCACCGAAAACATTCTCAACATGATGCTGGCGAAAGAGGGCATCGCTCCCGACAGCGTCAAGCGGCAGCCGACCGGCGAGGGCCCCGGCCCGTTCGAGTTCATCGCCCAGGGCCGCATCGATGCCTACATCGCGACCTACTCAACCGTGGCGCAGCTAAAGGCCGCCAAAAGGCCGTTTGTTGCCTGGAGTGCCGACAAAGTCGCGCCCTCCCCCGGCCAGGTCTACATCGCATCGAAAAAGTCGATTGCCGAGCGGCCGGAGGAATTGGCGAATTTCCTGCGCGGCGTCTATGACGCGCTCGGCGTCATGACCGCCGCCAAAGACTTAAAGCCGATCATTGAGTCGATAGACGGCAAATACCAGATCGTCGAACGCAGCAAGCCGGATGGCGGTGAAAACATCCTGGCCTTGACCATCGACGCCTTTCGTCCGGTCTATCGGGACAAGCTTGCCTCGAACCCCGCCAGCTGGACGTCGGCCTACGATCTCATGGTCAAAGCCAAGATTATCGAGCCAATGCCGGGTGCGACGTTCTACACCGACGCCATTTGCAAGCGCGCTTTTGGTTGACACGCGGCTTGGGCCGCAGCGAGAGCGATCCCGTCGAACATGCATTCGTTCGATATCTTCAGCATCGGTCATTCCAATATTGCCGCCGATCGTTTTGTGGCGCTGCTGCGCGATGCCAAAGTGAATGCCGTCGCCGATGTACGGTCGGCGCCACGTTCGCGCCGATTTCCGTGGTTCTCAAAACAAAATCTGGAAGCACGTCTTACCGGCGATGGCATTACCTACATGGCGATGGGCGATACGCTCGGTGGCCGCCCGCGTGACGACTGCCTCTACCGCGACGGGATCGCCGACTACGACGGCATGGCTGCGCAACCACACTATCAAACCGTCCTCGGTCAACTGATCGATATAGCGGCGCGATCACGGGTCTGCTTGATGTGCGCGGAGCGCGAGCCGCTCGATTGCCACCGCTGTCTGCTGGTAGCGCGCAGCCTCGCCGAGCGCGGCCTTGCCATCGGCCATATCCTGCATGACGGAACCATCGAGCCGCACGCGGCGACCGAACGACGGCTGCTGGCGTGGCACGGCGAGGACTGCGACCTGTTCACGTCTGGACAGCGCGCGCTAATCGCGGCAGCGTATCATCACCGGGCGCGCACTGTCGCGTTTCGGCAAAAAGTTCCAACGCCGGACGTCGCCGCGGAGAATGGATGATGCGCATTTCGCTTCGCCTGATGCTGCTCGTTTTACTTGCCGGGGCAGGTCCGGCGCTGGCGCAGGACGCCGGCACGCTGGACAAAAAGCCGCTGCCGCCGCTCGAACATCCCGACGCGCCGTCGACGCCGGCGAAAGAGCTGTTTGGACGCGAAACCACGCCAGCTCCGCTCGCCGCGAGATCGATTGGCGGATATGCGAAGGGCTGTCTCGCCGGCGCGGTTGCGTTGCCGATCAACGGGCCGACCTGGCGGGTGATGCGGCTGTCGCGCGACCGCTATTGGGGCCATCCGCGCCTGATCGCTTTTCTCGAACGTCTGGCGCGAAACGCAAAAAAGGTCGGGTGGAACGGCTTGCTGGTCGGTGATGTATCGCAGCCGCGTGGCGGACCGATGCTCACCGGCCACGCCAGTCATCAGATCGGCCTCGACGCCGATATCTGGTTGACGCCGATGCCTGACCGCAAGCTTTCGACGGAGGAGCGCGAGTTCATGTCAGCAACCGACATGGTCGCGGAAAATCGCCTCGACGTCGATCCCAAGGTGTGGACGCATTCGCGCACCGAACTCATTCGCACCGCGGCCGAAGACCCCGACGTGGAGCGCATCTTCGTCAATGCGGCGATCAAGAAGGCGCTGTGCCGCGAGGCCGGTTCGGATCGCGGCTGGCTCGCCAAGGTGCGGCCCTGGTGGGGACACGATTATCATTTCCACGTCCGCATCTACTGCCCTCCCGACAGCAAGGGCTGTGAGCCGCAACCTCCGCCAGGTTCGGAGGACGGTTGCGGGCACGAGCTCGATCACTGGTTCCTGGAAGCGAACCTGCATCCGAATCTGTCCGGCGGAGCAAAACACCTGATGACGATGGCGAGCCTGCCGGCGGCATGTCGTCAGGTTCTGATGGCACCTTGAGCACGGCGCCGCTCGGCCTTGAGCTAAAACGGCGCTGGACCGAACAGCGTGCGTTGGGACGTGCCGCCCACAAGGGTGAGCACGCCGGCGCTGGCGACAATCAGCGCAGTAAAACCCGGGACTTTGCGCTCAGGCAGTTTGATCAGCCGCGGCACTCCGGTCCACAGAAGATAGGCGCCGTAGAAGCCTGTTAGTTCGAGAAAGCGGAGGCCCGGCGCCAGCAGGAAAATCCCGGCAAGCCATACCGGCGTATAGGAATAGACTGCGAGCTTGAACGCGTTATCAAAACTCCTGCGGCCACCGAACGCCGGCGCCAACAGAGATATCATGAGGCCAAGCACGAGCACGGTAGCGCACGTCACCACGTAGCCAAAGACGGCGCCGAACAAGCCATCCAGGATCGGCACTCGGACCAGGCCGATGCCCGGCACGACGGCTCCGACAATACAGCCGCCGACGAAGCCGAAGATTGCCGGGACCAGCGCGAGAATCGCGACATAGCTCGCCAACAAATAAGCTGCATCACCAGGCTCGTTCTCGATCCGCCTCCATGTGGCAGAAGGTTCCGCGAGAATCGCCCTCGTACGCAAAGTGACGTTCATCCGTGCAGCCCCTTGGCGGCAGCGCGGATCGCTTCAGCGCCCTTTTCGGCGATCATCATGGTCGGGGCGTTGGTGTTGCCGGAGGGGATGGTTGGCATGACGGAGGCATCGACGACCCGAAGCCGCTCAACTCCGGCGACGCGCAGATCGCCGTCCACCACCATCATCGGATCGCTTACAAGTCCCATCTTCGCGGTGCCGACCGGATGAAAGATGGTGGTGCCGATGTCGCCTGCAGCCTTCGCCAAGGCTTGCTCATCGTCGTCTCGAAAGGCCGTGCCGGGCAGATATTCGGCCGGATGGTAAGGCGCCAGCGCCGGCTGCGCCACGATGCGGCGCGTCACGCGTATGGAATGTGCCGCGATGCGGCGGTCCTGATCGGTGGACAAATAATTGGGCTTGATGGCCGGCGGATCGGCCGGATCGCGCGAGCGCAATCGGATGTGTCCACGGCTCGTTGGCTGTAGGTTGGCGACACTTGCCGTGAAAGCGGGGAAGGTGTGCAACGGTTCGCCGAAGCGATCCAGCGACAGCGGCTGGATGTGATATTGAAGATTGGCGCGCGCCTGATCGGAATCGGAGCGGGTGAACAGCCCAAGCTGCGACGGCGCCATGGTCAGCGGCCCGCGGCGGAACAAGACATATTCGGCGAGCATGCCGGCAAGGCCCAGCGGCGCGTGATAGCGTTCGTTGAGAGTGCGGATGCCATCGACTTTGTAGATGAGGCGAAGTTGCAGATGATCCTGCAGGTTCGCACCGACGCCTGGCCTGTCTGCCACAATCGAAATGCCACGCTCGGCCAGATGCTGCGCCGGCCCGACGCCGGACAACAGCATGATTTGCGTCGAGCCGATCGAACCGGCCGCCAGGATCACTTCGCCGCGGCAACGCGCCATGCGGCTTTCGTTACTTTGTAGCCAACGCACGCCGACGGCGCGCTTACCGTCGAACACAACGCCTTCAACCAGACAGCCGGTCTCCAGCCGCAGATTAGGCCGGTTGAGCACCGGCTTGAGGAAGGCCGTCGCGGCCGACCACCGCCGGCCGCGCTTCTGGTTCACATGAAAGGCGCAAATGCCTTCGTTGTCGCCGGTGTTGAAGTCCGGGACGGACCTGATGTTGGCCTGTTCGGCAGCGGCGCGGAACGCATCAAGCAGATCCCAGCGCACGCGTGGCTCCTGCACCGGCAATTCACCGCCGATTCCATGCGAGTCGCTTTCGCCGAGAAAATGATTTTCGTGCCGCTTGAAGTAGGGCAGCACGTCGTCCCAACCCCAGCCGCTCAGTCCGAGCTGTCGCCAATGATCGTAATCGGCGGCCTGTCCGCGCATGTAGACCATGGCGTTGATGGCGGACGAACCACCGATCACCTTGCCACGCGGATAGCTGAGGCTGCGGCCATTGAGGCCTTCCTCCGGTTCGGTCTTGAAGCACCAATCCGAACGCGGATTGCCGATCGCGAACAAATAACCGACCGGGATATGAAACCAGATCCAGTTATCCCGGCCGCCGGCTTCGAGCACGAGCACGCGACGATCCGCGTCGGCAGAGAGCCTATTGGCCAGCAGGCAACCCGCCGACCCGGCGCCGACAATGATGTAGTCGTACTCGCCGTCGATCGGTTTTGCTTCGGCCATATCACGCTCCACGCAATCGCCGCGGTATCAGGAACGCCTGGCGATCAGCCTCCGCTCGCTACGCAACTTGATAAACAGAATGTAGGCGCATTGAACGAAACAGAGAATGTTGACCAGTATCAGCGCCGGCGCATTGATCAAGCCGCCATACCCGATCCAGACCGCCATCGATACCATCGCCGCGACCAGCCAGGCCGCTGAAATGTCATTGGCCGAGCGCGTCCGCCAGGTCCGCAGGACCTGGGGCATCAGCGAGAAGGTCGACAAAATCGTGCCGGCGGTACCCAAAATGCCGATCCACAGCTCCTGCATTCGTCCCTCCCTCAAATCTTGCCGAAATCATAGCACGGCATCCATTGCCATGTGGCGTAGCTACAGCTTGTTCGCGCCTGAGCGAACGCCTATCCTCCAAGGGCGACGGGCGGTGCGCTGGGCGCGTACCGCACGAGCCTGGAACGACGGTTCCCTTAAGGCGGTCGTATCGATCTTGTATTCGCGTGGTCATCGGTGTGACCCGTGAAAGACCGAACACGCCGGAGAACCGTTGTGGTCATGAAAAAGCTTATTCTCGCGACCTTCACCGCAGCCATTGCGATTGCGGCGGCCGCACTCGCTGCAGTGTCGCAGGAAAAATCGATCGTCGTTTTTGCCGCCGCCTCGATGAAGAATGCCCTCGACGAGGTCGACGCGGCATTCACCGCGAAAGACGGCATAAAGGTCGTCGCCAGCTATGCCGCCAGTTCGGCATTGATGAAACAGATCGAGCAGGGCGCCCCGGCCGACGTATTTCTTTCCGCCGACGTCGATTGGATGGACTACGGCTCAAAGAAGAAGCTCACAAAGGATGGCTCGCGCTTTAATCTGCTCGGCAATCGGCTGGTGCTGATCGCGCCCAAAGATTCAAAGATCGACAACGTGAGCATCGGCCCGGGATTCAATCTCGGTACGCTAGCCGGGAGCGGGCGTATTGCGGTTGGCGACGTTCGTGCGGTGCCCGCCGGGCTTTATGCCAAGGCGGCGTTGCAGAAGCTGGGCGCCTGGGCAGCGGTAGAGCCGAAATTGGCGATGGCTGAAAATGTACGCGCGGCGCTGGTTTTGGTTGCGCGTGGCGAAGCGCTGCTTGGCATCGTCTATGAGACCGATGCCAAGATCGAGCGTGGCGTAAAAATCGTCGGTGTATTTCCTGAAGATTCTCACCCCCCGATCATTTATCCCGTGGCGCTGACAATGATCGCGAAACCCGATGCGGCGACATACCTGGCGTTCCTGCGCACGCCGACGGCGAAGTCGATTTTCGAGCGCTACGGTTTCAGTTTTTTGGTAAAGCCGGCGTCGTGACGGTTCATTTCACACCGGTCACAACCGAAAACCAGCCGATCAGGTAAAAAGCCATCGTGCTTGGCCTCTCCCCCGCCGAATGGACCGCGATCGAACTGTCGCTGCGGATCGCGATTGTCGCCACCGCTTGTGCGCTGCCGTTCGGCATTGCGATCGGCTGGCTGCTTGCGCGCAAGGAGTTCTGGGGCAAGACGCTGCTCGACGGGATCGTCTACTTGCCGCTGGTGTTGCCGCCGGTCGTTACCGGCTATCTGTTGCTGATATCTTTCGGCCGCCGAGGACCGATTGGCGCGTTCCTCGCCGACTATTTCGGCATCGTGTTCTCATTCCGGTGGACCGGCGCGGCACTTTCCTGCGGTGTCATGGGTTTTCCGCTGATGGTCCGCCCGATCCGGCTTGCGTTGGAGGCGATCGACCGCCGTCTCGAAGACGCTGCCGCAACGCTCGGCGCCAACCGAGCCTTGGTGTTCCTAACGGTTACATTGCCGCTGGCTTTGCCGGGCGTGATCGCTGGTGTGGTCCTGTGCTTCGCCCGAGCGTTGGGAGAGTTCGGCGCGACGATCACGTTTGTCTCCAACATTCCGGGCGAGACACAAACGATTTCCGCAGCGATCTACACCCTCCTGCAAGTTCCCGACGGCGATGCGGCGGCGGCGCGCCTGGTGCTGATCGCGATCGTCATCGCATTTGCCGCGCTCATCGCCTCGGAATGGTTCGCGCGCCGTGCCGGCATGCGTTTCCGGGGGGAATGATCGTGCTGGCCGTGGACGTCGAGAAGCGCCTCGGCACTTTCGTGCTGGCCGCGCGCTTCGAAGCCGCGGCCGGCGTCACAGCTTTGTTCGGACCATCGGGCTCCGGCAAAACCACAATCGTCAACATGATCGCCGGACTGCTGACGCCCGATCGCGGCACCATCAGGTTTGACGATGTGGTGCTGTTTGATGCCGCCGCCGGGATCAACGTGCCACCACATCGGCGTGGAATCGGCTATGTGTTCCAGGAAGGCCGGCTGTTTCCGCACTTGAGCGTGCGTCAAAATCTCGACTACGGACGGCGCATGAGCGGCCATCCCTATGACGCGTCTCAATTTGAGCGCGTCGTTGCTTTGCTCGATATCGGCAGCTTGCTTGATCGGCGGCCGCGCCTGCTGTCCGGTGGCGAGCGCCAGCGCGTCGCTATCGGCCGCGCGCTGCTGATGCGCCCGCGGCTGCTCCTGCTTGACGAACCATTGGCCTCGCTCGAACTCAGGGCACAAACGTGAAATCCTTCCTTACCTCGTGCGGCTGCGCGACGATTCTGGCGTGCCCATGGTTTACGTCAGCCATACCGCGGCGGAGCTCCGGCGGATCGCGACCAAGGTGGTGCGGCTCGAGGCTGGTAGCGTAGTAGCCATCGGCGGGCTTGAGCTTCTCAAAGACGCCGACGCTTACTGGCCGGAATGAACTTCGCGCCTGGCGAAGCCTGCCATGACAATTCGCACACTGTCGCACGCGACAACAACAGATTATGTTGGGCCAGTCGTGAATGCGGATTGTCGATGACGAACGAATTCTGGCGCAAAATTGTCGAACACAGCAGGGCGGCCGCCGGCACTTGTCGGTGCCGCGCCTGAATGGAACTTGCTTCACCGCCGGTAAAACATGCAAAGGCGCTGGGTGTGGCTTGCGGTGCGGGCGCCGCGTTGTGCTGGGCGCTGGGTTTTGTGGCCGCCCGGCATGGCATCGACGTCGGAATGTCGCCCTTCGTCCTTGCGCTGCACCGTTATGTTTGGCCCGGATTGGTGCTGCTGCCTTTCGTTGCCGCCAGCGGCTTACGCGATCTCGCCGGCATGGGATGGAGGCGTGGATTTACGCTTGCGGTGTTTGGCGGGCTGCCGCTCGCGCTTCTGAGCTATCTCGGTTATTTGTTTGTTCCGCTGGGCCATGGCGGCATTATCCAGCCGTCCTGTGCAGCGCTGGGCGGCATGATCCTGGCGCGCTTCGTATTAAATGAGCCGTTGCCGGCGCGACGGGTCGTTGGTGCGCTCGTCATCGTTCTTGGCTTGGCAGTGATCGGCGCTGAAGCGTTCCGGACGATAGGTGCGCACGGGGTCGGAGGCGATCTCCTGTTTGTTGCCGCCGGCTGTTTCTTTGCCGTCTTCGGCATGCTGGTGCGGCGGTGGCGGGTCGCGGCGATGCAGGCCGTCACCGTCACCAGCATCTTGTCGCTGGTCGGCCTGCCGATGCTGTTTTTCACCTTCGACAATATGGTCGCGGCCGGCTTTTGGGAGAATTTGTTTCAGGCCGTCGTCCAGGGCACCCTCACTGGACCGGCGGCTACTTATCTGTTCACGCGCGCCGTAGTATTGCTCGGAGTCTCCCGTGCAGCACTGTTTCCCTCGCTCGTCTCGCCGTTCGTACTGTTGATCGGGTTCGTTGCGCTGGGCATCGTCCCGAGCGTTTCGCAACTGGTCGGATTGGTGATTGTCGTCGCCGGTTTTCAGCTGACGCAGCGGGGCTGAGATCAAGCCGCTTTGCGGGTTCGCAAAAACTCGGCCATGCGATCGAGTGCCCGCAAGATATTTTCGGTCGAATTGGCGTAGGACAGCCGCACGTAGCCTTCGCCGAGCACGCCGAAGTCTGGCCCACCGATCAGCGCGACGCCGGAATCTTCCAGGAGGGAAGTGGCGAGCACCTTCGCCTTCCAGCCGGTGCGCTTGATATTGGGGAACGCGTAGAACGCCCCCTTCGGTGTCGCGCACGATATTCCCGGCAGGCGGTTGAGGCCGTCGACCACGACCTTTCGCCGCTTGTCAAACTCGGCGACCATCTTTGTCACCTCGTCCTGCGGACCGGTCAGTGCGGCAAGCCCGGCAAATTGCGTCGCAGCGTTGACGCAGGAATGCAAATTGACCGCGAGCTTGCGTGCGTAGTCGTACAGCTTGCCCGGCCAAACCGCGTAGCCGAGCCGCCAGCCGGTCATGGCGTAGGTCTTGGACCAGCCGTTGAGCAGGATGAGCCGGTCGCGGATTGATGGATATTGCAGCAGGCAGACATGGGTCTCGCCGTCGTAGAGCATGTGGTCGTAGATTTCGTCCGACATCACCGCGACATTGGGATAACGCTCCAGTCCAGCGACGAGCTTGTCGACTTCCGCCTTCGGCGTCACGCCGCCGGTGGGATTGGCCGGCGAGTTGAGAATCAGAAGCCGCGTCTGCGGTGTGATCAGGCCGAGCGTTTCCTCGGCGGAGAACGCGAAATTGTTTTCCTCGCGGATCGGCACCGGGACCGGCCGTGCGCCGGTGAATTCGATCATCGAACGATAGATCGGAAAGCCCGGGTCCGGATAAAGGATGTCGGCGCCCGGCTCGCCGAACATCAAGATCGACATGAACATGGTCGGCTTGCCGCCGGGAAAGATCATCACCGTATCGGGCGATACAGTGACCTTGAACCTTTTGTGCAGGTCCGCGGCGACCGCTTCGCGCAACGGCAAAATGCCGACCGCCGGCGTGTAGCCATGCTGACCGTCGCGTAGCGCCTTGACTGCAGCCTCGACGATGAAATCAGGCGTGCGGAAATCGGGTTGGCCGATACCGAGATTGATAATGTCGCGGCCTTGTGACGCAAGCTGCGTCGCGCGCGCGAGCACGGCGAAAGCGTTCTCTTCACCGATACGATCGAAGGCGGCTACGGTTTTCAACATGGCTGGAACTTGAACCCAAATTGCGTGAAAAACGCAAACACCTTTGCAATGCTGCGCTGCAATATGATCGTCGTACTTTTAGGGGCTGTATTGCTGCGTGGCGGGTTCGCGCCAATGGCAAATCGGACTATTTATGAATTTCGGGTGAGACCATCCGGAGACGGCGATGGCGAAGAGTAACGGTTCCATCGGTTCGCAGCGGCGGCTGCGCTCGCAATTGTGGTTCGACAATCCCGACGACCCGGGCATGACCGCAATCTATCTTGAGCGCTATCTCAATTTCGGCCTGACACTCGCCGAGCTGACATCAGGCCGGCCGATTATCGGCATCGCGCAGTCGGGCTCCGATCTCAGTCCTTGCAATCGTCACCATCTCGATCTGGCGCATCGTGTGCGCGCCGGCATCCGTGATGCGGGCGGCATCCCGCTGGAATTTCCGACCCACCCGATTCAGGAAACCGGCAAGCGGCCGACTGCGGCGCTCGATCGCAACCTGGCCTATCTCGGTCTCGTCGAAGTGCTGTTTGGTTACCCGCTCGATGGCGTTGTGCTGATGACGGGTTGCGACAAGACGACGCCGGCTTGTTTGATGGCGGCCGCGACTGTCAACACACCGGCGATCGTGCTCTCCGGCGGGCCGATGCTCGACGGCTACTACAAGGGCGAACTCGCAGGGTCCGGCACTGCGGTCTGGAAAGCGCGCGAAGAGGTCGCCGCCGGCAAGATCACCTACCAGGAATTTATTGAATTCGTCGCCTCCTCCGCGCCTTCCATTGGCCACTGCAATACGATGGGGACGGCCTCGACCATGAACGCCATGGCGGAAGCGCTCGGCATGTCACTGCCCGGCTGCGCCGCGATTCCGGCACCGTATCGCGAGCGCGGACAGATGGCCTACGCCACCGGCGTGCGCGCGGTGGAGATCGTGCACGAGGACCTCAAGCCCTCGGACATCCTCACCCGCGCGGCATTCGAGAATGCCATTGTCGCCTGCTCGGCGATCGGCGGCTCGACCAATGCGCCGATCCATCTCAACGCCATCGCGCGGCACATCGGCGTTCCGCTCTCGATCGGGGACTGGGAAAAGATCGGCTTCGACGTGCCGCTCCTCGTCAACATGCAGCCGGCGGGAGAATATCTCGGCGAGGAATATTATCGTGCCGGTGGGCTGCCGGCAGTGATGCATGAACTCCTGGACGCCGGCCGGCTTCACGGCGACGCGTTGACGATCAACGGCAAGACCATTGCCGACAACGTTGCCCGGGCGAAGGCGAGCAATCCCGTCGTCATCCGGCCATATGACGAACCGTTAAAGGCGGAAGCGGGCTTCCGGGTGCTGCATGGCAATCTGTTCGATTCCGCGATCATGAAGACGAGCGTGATCTCGGATGAATTTCGCAAGCGCTATCTCAGCGATCCGAAAGACCCAGATGCCTTCGAAGGTCACGCGGTGGTGTTCGACGGGCCCGAGGACTACCACCAGCGCATCGAAGATCCCGCACTCGGCATCGACGAGCACACCATTTTGTTCATGCGCGGCACAGGTCCGATCGGCTATCCCGGCTCGGCCGAAGTCGTGAACATGCAGCCGCCGGCCGCATTGCTCAAACGCGGCGTGACTTCGCTGCCATGTCTCGGCGACGGGCGGCAGTCCGGCACTTCGGGTTCACCGTCGATTCTCAATGCTTCACCCGAGGCGGCGGCCGGCGGCGGTCTTGCGCTGCTCAAAACCGGTGACAGGGTACGCATCGATCTCAAGAAAGGCACCGCCGATGTGATGATTTCGGCCGAGGAACTGGCGGAACGTTATGCGGCGTTGGAGAAAAACGGCGGCTATCACTATCCGCCAAGCCAGACGCCGTGGCAGGAAATCCAGCGCGAAATGGTCGATCAGCTGGCCGATGGCATGGTGCTCGAGCCGGCGGTAAAATTTCAGCGTGTAGCGCAGACATTCGTGCCGCGAAATAACCACTGACTTCCATCTTTTTGCAAATGCCGGGTGCAACATGAGCAGTTCCCGTCCGACCGTTGCCGACAAGCGCAAAGTGTTTCGCCGGCTGCACGAAGCCGGCTGCTTTGTCATTCCCAATCCGTGGAACGTCGGCACCGCCCGGTATCTGCAAGGCCTGGGGTTCAAAGCGCTGGCAACAACGAGCGCCGGTCATGCCCATTCGCTGGGTTACCCCGACGGAGCGCAGAGCCGCGACGCGGTGCTCGCGCACTACCGCGAGCTGGTCGAAGCGACCGACGTGCCGCTCAATGCGGACTTCGAAAACGGCTTCGCCGACGATCCCGATGGTGTGGCCGACAGCGTGGCGCGTTGCATCGCAACGGGCGTGGCAGGGCTGTCGATCGAAGATTCGCCCAAGACCGACACGCCGCTTTATGACTTCGACTTGTCGGTGGCGCGCGTCAAAGCCGCGCGGACCGCGATCGACCGCGCCGGCGGCGATGTCGTGTTCACCGCGCGCGCTGAGAATTTCATCCGCGGCGTGCCAGATCTCGACGACGTGATCCGGCGCCTCAAGGCGTACGCCGCAGGCGGCGCCGATTGTCTCTATGCGCCGGGTATTAAGACGCGCGAACAGATCGAAGTGGTGGTCAAGGCGGTGGCGCCGAAGCCAGTGAATTTCCTCGGCGGCGGTGCGTTCGGCTTCACGGTCAGCGATCTTGCGGCGATGGGCGTGCGCCGGATCAGCGTCGGCGGCTCGCTGGCGCGGGTGGCAATGCACGCCTTCATCCGCACCGCGACCGAGATCGCCAACAACGGCAAGTTCGACGGCTTTGCCGGGCTTGTGACCAACGCCGAGCTGAACCAGTTTTTCAGCGAGGATCGCCAGAAACTATCATGACCGTGCCGCGACCGGGTCGAGCCCCAGATAGTTTGAACACAAGGCTCTTCGATGCGTTGATCCCGCAAACGCTAGGCTACTACTACTGCGGCATCAAAGATGCAGAATGTGAGACGCAAGCATGAGCAACAGACTGCAAGGCAAAGTCGCTCTGGTCACTGCCGCAGGCCAGGGTATTGGCCGCGCGATCGCAGAAAGGTTTGCGGCCGAAGGTGCGAAATTGATCGCGACCGACCTCGACGCCGCCAAACTCTCAGGTCTGAAAGGCAAGCTGCATAAGCTCGACGTCCTCTCGCAGGCCGACATCGAGGCATTCGCCCAGGAGGTTTCCGGTGACTTTGGCGCGCTCGATATTTTGGTCAATTGCGCCGGTTACGTGCATCAAGGCTCGATCTTCGACTGCACCGACAAGGATTGGGATTTCTCCTTCGACCTCAACGTCAAATCGATGCACCACATGATCAAGACATTCTTGCCCGGCATGCTGGAGAAAAAATCGGGCTCGATCGTCAATATCGCTTCCGCGGTGTCCTCGATCCGCGGCGTTCCCAACCGCTACGTCTATGGCACAACCAAAGCCGCGGTGATCGGCCTCACCAAAGCCGTCGCCGCCGATTTCATCAAGCAGGGCATTCGCTGCAACGCCGTTTGTCCGGGCACGATCGAATCGCCCTCGCTCGGCGAACGCATTACCGCGGTTTCGCGGGAGACCGGAAAGGCTCTCGACACCGTGCGGCAAGATTTCGTCGCGCGGCAGCCGATGGGCCGGCTCGGTACGCCCGAGGAGGTCGCGTGGCTTGCCCTCTTTCTTGCCAGCGATGAGGCGAGCTACATTACCGGGCAGGCGCATCTCGTCGACGGCGGCATGGCGCTGTAGCCGCCGCAGCACAGAGCAATGCATATCCTCATCACCGGCGCGGCAGGGATGATCGGGCGTAAGCTGACGACACGCCTGGTCGCCTTCGGCGCGTTCGACAATCGGCAGATCGAGAAGCTCACCCTCCTCGACGTGAAGGCACCGCAGCAGCCCGAGAAATTCACCGGGCGGGTAGTGACGATCGGGGCCGATATTGCGGATGCGGCCGCCGCACGTTCGGCAGTCGCCGGCCGGCCCAACGTGGTCTTCCACCTCGCTGCGATCGTATCGGGTGAGGCCGAGCTTGATTTCGAGAAGGGCATGCACGTGAACTTCGACGGGTCGCGTGCGCTTCTTGAAGCAATTCGCGCCTCCGGCGACGATTATCGGCCGCGGCTGGTGTTCTCCTCGTCGATCGCCGTGTTTGGTGCACCGTTCCCGGAAGTGATCCCCGACGATTTTGCGCTGACGCCGCTCACGTCATATGGGTCGCAGAAAGTGATGGTCGAGCAGATGCTCGCCGATTACACACGCCGCGGTTTCCTCGACGGCGTCGGCGTACGGCTGCCGAATATCGTCGTGCGGCCCGGCAAGCCCAATCAGGCTGCCTCGGGTTTCTTTTCGTCAATCATCCGCGAGCCGCTCAATGGCGAGGAAGCCGACCTGCCGGTCGATGAAAGCGTACGCAGCTGGCACGCCAGCCCGCGCGCCGCGGTCGGCTTTCTGATCCACGCAGCGGGTCTCGACAGCAAAGCGCTCGGGCAGCGCGTCAATCTCACCATGCCCGGCTTCTGCTGCACCGTGGCTGAACAGATCGCCGCCTTACGCCGGGTTGCCGGTGACAAGATCGCCTCCCGCATCCGCCACGTGCCTGATCCGCTGGTCATTCGCATCGTCGCCGGATGGCCAAGCCGGTTCGACACCCAGCGCGCGCGCGCGCTCGGCTTCCAGGCCGAGTCATCATTTGACGAAATCATCCGCGCCCACATCGACGACGAGTTGGGCGGACGGATCGCAGCTTAAAGTTCGATCCAAGGCTCTTCCCCCGCGCGCGATTCGGCGGCTTAAGTGCGGCATGCAGTTCGTCTCGACTCTGATCCCGGCAACGCTTGCCCGCCGCTATAAGCGCTTTCTCGCCGACGTGGTGCTTGAGTCCGGCGAAGTGATTACCGTGCACGTCGCTAATCCTGGAGCGATGACCGGCCTCAACCGGCCGCTGTCGCGCGTATGGCTGTCTGATTCCGGTAATCCGCTGCGCAAGCTTCCGCTGTCGTGGGAGCTAGTGGAGACGGATCTCGGCAACGGCCCGGAACTGGTCGGCGTAAACACCGGCCACCCCCACCAGCTGGTCGCCGAAGCACTTGAAGCCGGGCTGATCCCGGAACTGCGAAACTATCCGACGGTCCGCCGGGAAGTGAAATACGGCGAGGCGTCGCGCATCGACTTTCTGCTCGAAGACCCGGCGCGGAAGCCCTGCTATCTGGAAATCAAGAACGTCCATCTTATGCGCAGGCGTGGACTGGCCGAATTCCCGGATAGCGTGACCGAACGCGGCGCCAAGCATCTCCGCGAGCTGGCTGCCGTGCGGCGAACCGGAGCGCGCGCGGTTCTGCTTTTCGTCATTCAGATTGCCTCGGCTGACCGCTTTGCCGTCGCGAGCGACATCGATCCGGTCTATGCGGCCGCCTTCGACCAGGCACGCGCACGAGGCGTTGAGATGCTGGCCTGGCGCTGCAAGATCGGCCTCGACGGGATCGAAATTGTGGCGCCAGTTCCGATCGAGGAGAGCTAAACGGCCTTCGGCAGGCAGACGCAAGTTGCTTGCGTTGGGCGCGTGCATGCTTACATTTCCCGTCGTTCGGCGGCTTTTGGCCGCCTTTCACCGCCGCATAAAGCTCCACCGCCATGACCTATGTCGACTCGGCCGTCGCGCCGTTGCGTAAAACCGGACAGATCAAGATCCACGGCCCCGCGGCCTTCGAAGGCATGCGAAAAGCGGGCCGGCTCGCGGCCGAATGCCTGGACATGCTGGCCGATGAAATCAGGCCCGGCGTTACCACCGAGCACATCGATCAGCTGGTCTACGAATTCGGCATGGATCACGGCGCCGCGCCCGCGACGCTGATGTATCGCGGTTACCGAAAATCAACCTGCACGTCGGTCAATCACGTGGTCTGCCACGGTATTCCTTCGGAAAAGCCGCTCCGCGAGGGCGACATCGTCAATGTCGACGTGACGCTCATACTTGGCGGCTGGCATGGCGATTCGAGCCGCATGTACGCCATCGGCGAAATCCCGCGACGGGCCGAGCGGCTGATCGAAGTGACCTACGAAGCGATGATGCGCGGTATTGCCGTGATCAAGCCGGGCGCGACGACCGGCGACATTGGCTATGCCATCCAGACTTATGTCGAGGCTCAGCACATGAGCGTGGTGCGCGATTTCTGCGGCCATGGTCTGGGGCGCCTGTTCCACGACGAGCCCAACATCGTGCACGTGGGCCGGCCCGGCGAAGGTATTGTGCTCAAGCCCGGCATGTTCTTTACCGTCGAGCCAATGATCAATCTCGGCCGGCCGCACGTTAAAGTGCTTTCGGATGGCTGGACCGCGGTGACGCGCGATCGATCGCTGTCCGCGCAATTCGAGCACTCGGTCGGTGTGACCGACACCGGCGTCGAGGTGTTCACGCTGTCGCCGAAGGGTTACACGAAGCCGCCTTATCGGGCGTGAGCGTTCTTTTGTACGCGCAGCGCCTGATTCTCGGCCTCAAGCTCAGCAATACGGGTCCGTAGGGACGATACGGCAGTGTCAATCTCGGCCAGCGTGAACCGTGGCGTGATGTGTTGTGGGCAGTTCCAATCGAACGTTTCAAGGTGCAACAGAAACATCCGTTCGGGCTTTCCCTTATAACCGGGCAGGGCGAGCCGCCCCGCAAGCTCGGTATCGCCTGCGATGTCACGGACCTCCACATGCGCCAGAATTTTCAACCGCGCGCGACTTGGATAATCGACGAGGATTAGCGCGGCGCGATCGTCCGCGGCGACATTGCCGACGCTGATATATTGCAGGTTGCCGCGAAAATCGGCAAAGCCGAGGGTCTTTTCGTCGAGGACCTTGAGGAAGCCGGGAGGGCCGCCGCGGTGCTGGATGTAGGGCCAGCCAGATTCCGACACTGTCGCCATGTAGAAGCTGTCGCGCGCGGTGATGAACGCAACCTCGTTGTCGGTGAAGCGGTCGAAGGTACGGTGACCTTTGAACTGCTCCCACATTTCGCGGCTGCCATTCGCAACCTGAGCCGCGCGCACGCTTGGCGTCGAGGCTATGTCGAGAAACTTGTAATTCACGGTCAATCTGCGCACCTGCTCAAACGCTTATATGATTATTCGACGGAAGCGATAATCGGTGGCATTGACAAGACATTATTGCTGGTTCAGCAATAATGGAATGGACCGCCTCGAAGCGATGCGGACGTTCACCACCGTCGCTTATCTCGGGAGTTTCGCCGAAGCGGCGCGGCGATTGCGGCTTTCGCCCTCGGTCGTTACGCGTTCGATCGCCCGCCTCGAAGATCAACTCGGCCTCACGCTGCTGATCCGGACGACGCGATCACTCCGCTTGACCGAGCGCGGCAAGGTTTACCTGGAAAACTGCCGGCAGATTTTGGCGGACATCGATGACGCCGAGCGACAGGCTCGCGGCGAAAATGCTGAGCCCCGCGGCCTTTTGAAAATTGCCGCTCCCATCCTGTTCGGGCGGTTGCATGTACTGCCCGTGATCAACCGCGTTTTGCAGATGCACCGGGCGCTGTCCATTCAGTTAAGCCTCTCGGACCGCAATGCCCACCTTGTGGATGAAGGCGTCGATGTCGCCATACGCATTGGCGAGCCGGCAGACAGCAGTTTGATTGCAGTCAAACTCGGCGCAGTCAGCCGAGCCGTCGTCGGCAGCCCCGCCTATCTCAAAGAGCGCGGCATCCCGAGATCGCCGAAAGAACTCACCGGCCACGATATCATCGCTTTCGAGGGCATCGGCGCGACCGACGAATGGCGATTCAGTCCGAGCAGAGAGCTCGTGCGCGTGGAACCGCGTTTGACCGTAAACAGCGCCGACGCCGCGATTGCTGCGGCGGAGGACGGCGCTGGGATTACACGCGCACTATCGTACCAGGTGAGAACTTCTGTGCTCGCGGGCAGGCTGACCCTGCTCTTGCAAAAATTTGCGCCGCCGCAATCACCGGTCAATGCAATTTATCCGCCGCGCCGGATCGCTTCAGCCAACGTCGCTGCTTTCATCGACGCCGCACGGATCTATTTCAAGCTTCACCCACTTACGCCGGTCGAAGACTGGCGGCCGGACCGATAGACGCCGCCGGTATTCTGCGCCGTTCACCACGCGGCTTCGAGTATCTGCATCACGTCGTCGGGCGAGCGGATCGGCTGCGGGTTGTTACGCACCCAGATATTGTTCATCGCCGCTTCGGCGATCTTTGACAATTGCTCGCGCTTGACGCCGACGGCACGCAGCGTCGTCGGCTGCTTGAGCGCCGCGATCAATTCGGCAATCACGTCGGCGGCCGCGACGCCAGGGCGGCCCATCGCCTCGGCGATCAGCCGCTGCTTCGCTGCCGTCGCGGGTTCATTGTAACGCATCACGTGCGGCAGCATGACACAAGAGGTGTGGCCATGCGGCACGTCGGCGAAAGCGCCGAGGGCGTGGCCGATGCCGTGGCTTGCGCCGTAATTGATCCGCGCGATCGAGGAAGCGGCCAACCACGATGCCTCCTGGCACGTCAACCGGGCAGCGAGATCATCCGGGCGCGGCAGCGCTTCCGCAAATAGCCGCAAGGCGTGCAGCGCAAGACCGTCGCAATAGGGATGCGCATCGATCGAGCAGAGTGTTTCCACCGCATGATCAACGCCGCGCACGCCGGTGGAGAGCCACAGCCATTCCGGCGTGTGCACCGTCACCTCGGGGTCGAGGATCACGGCACGCGCGCCGACGTCGGGACCGATGAATGAATGCTTCTGGCGGATACGTTCGTCGGTCACTCCGGCAAGGTTTGAGAACTCAGCGCCAGAGAGCGTCGTCGGCACGGCAACCTGGCGCACGGGAGAGGGCTTGATGTGCGGCACGACCCGTTTACCGTCGGGCCCGACCGAAGCGTGCAGGCTGTCGAGCGCTTCGGTGCTGTCGACGTCATGGGCAAGACAGATCTGCAAGACCTTGACAGTATCGAGTGCGGTCCCGCCGCCAACCGTCAGGATAAGATCGGGCTTGGCGGCCCGGACGGCGCGCGCCGCTTCGATAACACTTGCGCGCGGACTGTGCTGCACGCAGCCATCAAACAATCCGATAGCTTGAACCGAGCGCATCGGCGATGGTGCGGATGACGGGCGTATTCCGCGCCAGACTCTTTGAAGCAACGATAAACACGCGCGTCGCGCCGACGCGCGCCGCCTCTTCGACCGCAGCTTCGGCGGCAGGACGGCCAAACACGACCCGTTCCAGCGGAAGGTAGGCATAGCTGCCGGCCTTTGGCATGGCGTTCTTCCCTTGCCTCTCCGCACCTTTGAACCCTTCTCGCAGGGCATCGTCAAAAGTAGGGCTTCGCAATCCGATTGCAAAATCATGCAATCCGGTCATCCTTGGGAGCGGCCGGGTTAAAGGTTCACCGCGACCTTGGAGTTGCGTCCGGATTTCCATGCTGGAAAAAAAGCACGCAAGCGAGCACGGTCTAGCCGAGGCGCCGCCGCATTATTACGGCCATGGCGAACGGCTGCGTGACCGGTTTCGCGAAGCCGGCGCCGAGGCGCTATCCGACTACGAGTTGCTCGAATTGGTGCTGTTTCGCGCGCTGCCTCGACGCGACGTCAAGCCGCTTGCCAAACAGCTGATCTCAACCTTCGGCTCGTTCGCGGAGGTGATCTCAGCGCCGGTCGCGCGGCTCACCAGCGTGAAGGGGCTGGGCGACGCGGCGATCACCGAACTTAAGCTCGTACAGGCGGCGGCGAGCCGGCTGGTCCGCGGCGAAGTAAAAAAAACGGCCGGTGCTCTCGTCCTGGTCGGCAGTGCTGGACTATTGCCGCACCGCGCAGGCGTTTGCC
This sequence comes from uncultured Alphaproteobacteria bacterium, assembly GCA_963791955.1. Lineage (GTDB taxonomy): Bacteria > Pseudomonadota > Alphaproteobacteria > Rhizobiales > Xanthobacteraceae > BOG-931. Next base: position 1,068,177 of record CAWBUO010000002.1, on the reverse strand, counting down.
GATCGCGAGCAGTTTCGCGTGCTGTTTCTCGATAAACGCAACCAGCTCATTGTCGACGAGTTGCAGCAGGTCGGCACGGTCGACCACACGCCGGTCTATCCGCGTGAAGTCGTCAAGCGGGCGCTGGAATTGTCGGCAACCGCGATTATCCTCGTGCATAACCACCCGTCCGGCGATCCGACGCCATCGCGCGCCGACATCCAGATGACCCAACAAATCATCGCGGTGGCGAGCCCGCTCGGCATCTCGGTGCACGACCACATCATCGTCGGCAAGGAAGGCCACGCCAGCCTCAAGGGGCTGAAACTGATTTAACAAACCCGGAGAGCAGCAATGGCGCGCGACATCACAAGACAGCCCGATACTCTCCCGCCGAGCAGGCTATTGGCGCTCGCGGTCGGCGCTATGGCAGTCGGTGCCGTGGCCATTGGCGCGCTCGCAATCGGTCAAATTGCGATTGGCCGGCTGGCGATCAGGAAGGCGCGGTTTGGCTCGCTGGAGGTCGACGAATTGACTGTTGGCAAATTGCGCGTCAGGGAGCGTCAAAGCTCTTAGCGAGCGCCGCCGCATTTGAACCGGCGATACGGCCAAGCACAGTCGCAGTCAGCAATCCGTTGCCTGACAGATAGCCGCTTGCACGCGAACCGGAAATGCCGGCAGCGGCACCGCCGGCGGCGAACAGGTTCGGCAATCGTGTGCCTTGAGCGCTCATCACACGAGCCTGTTGGTCGACCGCAACACCGCCTTGGGTATGAAACAGCGTGCCGGTGACTTTGACGGCCTTGAACGGCGGTGACAACGGCGCCACGCCGGCGAAGGATCGGCCAAAACGGTCGCGCACCCCCGCGCGCTTTGCCTGCTCAGCTTCGACAAAGCTTTGAGCAAGCGCCGACGCCGGCAGGTTCAGCCGCTTCGCCAGCTGTTCAATGGTCGGCCCTTCGATGACCGCGCCTGACGCCTCGGCTTGCCGAAAATCCTCGAACTGCCGTGCGATTGCGGCAATGCGTTCGTCAAATATGTCGAAGGCGACGCCCCCCGGCTGCGCGAGAACGACGGCCGCCTGTTCCGAATAGCCGCGGCTTTCGTCGGAGAACCGCACGCCGCTTTCGTTCACCTGAAATCCGCCCTCCATGATCGCAGCCCAGGTGATGAGGATGCCGTGCGGGTGGGCGACGGAGCCGTGTCCTTGATAGCCGGACATATGGAGAAGTTTTGCGCCGAGCGCCTGCCCCCATAGAACGGCGTCGCCGCGATTACCGGGATGGCCGAAATAAAGCGCGCCATTCATCTCAGGAATGTATTGGGCAACGAGATCGGGAGCGCCGCCATAGCCGTTGCAAGCGAGCACCAGCGCCCGGCAGCCCAACCAATCGCGGCCGCCATCCGGGCGGGTAATTTCCACCCCGCGGACGAAGCGTTCGGCGTCGGCATGGAGCGCCGTCACATTTGCGTCCACGATGATGGGAATTGCAGCCTCCTCGGCCGCCTGCCGCAGCCGGTCGATCAACTCCGCGCCTGAACGGGTAGGCAAACCGTGCATGCGCCGCGCCGAATGTCCGGGGTAGTCAAAATCGTGCACCACGGAGAACGGCAAGCCGTAGCGATCCGCCAGCCATTCGATCGTCGGTCCCGCCTCACGGGCGATCAGGTCGACGATCGCCGGGTCGGCTTCGTCATGGGCTTTGCGCTTGAGATCGGTGGCAAACAACGCGGGACTGTCGGCGATGCCGAGCAACTTCTGAAACCGCGTCCCGGCGGCGGGAATGAGCCCGGCTGACAACGCCGTAGAACCGTGCGGCACGGAATCGCGCTCGAGAACAACAGTTTCCACACCGGCTTCTTGCGCCGCCAGCGCCGCACAAAGACCCGCTGCACCGGCGCCGATGATAACGAGCGGCGCACTGACTGCAAACCCGTCGCCTGGCGGGGGTTTTACGCTCACGCGATGACTCCGTTTACCCCGCTTTACTGGTTGCCCCGTGTTTTGGAGAGAAGAATTTGCGTGCAGCGAAACAGCGCGATCGTCTTGCCGCTGGTTTCACTCTTCACCTCAGCGTCCCAGACCTGAGTGGTACGTCCACCGTGCAGTAGCCGCGCTTCGCAGATGACCCCGCCTTCAAGCGCGGTGCCGAGAAAGTTGGCTTTCAGTTCGATAGTGGTGAAACCGCTGGCGCTTTCCGGAAGCGACGTCAGGCATCCATAGCCGCAAGCGGTATCCGCCAGCGCAACCACCGTCGCCGCGTGAAGATATCCGTTTGGAGCGAGGTGTTGCTTGGCGACATCGAACCGGCCGCGGGCAAAGCCGTGCCGTACATCAATCCAGTCGAACCCCAATATTGCCGGAAGGTATCCTGCTTGTTTGGTGCTGAATTCCGCAGCAACATTACTCATGCTTTTCCCCGTAGAGTATCGTAACCGCAATTACTGACGGACCAGCAGAACCGGGTCTGAACTTTCCGGCACGCGCTGCCAGGTATTGGCGTCGTTCTCTTCGAAGCGCCAGGTCTGTCCGCGCACCGAAAGCAAAACCAGCTCGCTCTGCTCCATGCGCCAGGAATTCGGCGCAAAACGCGTAACCATGCTATCGCAGCCGGGTTTGACCTTGAGCATCAGGGCGTCGGTGCCGGCCGGATTGTTCGCGAGCGTCAGTATGCAAAGCGGCTTGCCCGTGCCACGCGCAATCGCCCAGTCGCCGACCAATTCCTCGGCTGAGCGAACCGGTACAGCCGCCGCACTTTGCAAAATATAGCGACCCTGCTCCGGCTCAAAACCATCGTACAGGCCGACCTCGGCTTCACTGAGGTCAATCACGGCGTTGCCGCCGGCGTCGAGTAGGCGAAGGCCGCCGAAATTGTCGACTGTCCACCCAACGATATCTTTGGTCGTCGGAAAAATGCTTGCGCAGCTCCTGTCGATGTCGAGCTTGTAGCCCCCGGTTACAGTCTCGGACCGGAAATTAAAGCGGCAGATTTTGTCGCGATCGGCGTTGGAGAATTCCCACGCGCCGATCATGGCGTTGGCGGCCTCGCTCATCGCCGGCTTGTCCTGTGCGAGAGCGCTGCCAGAAAGGCCCGCCATGACGGCGATGCCAAAAACGACGTGTCGAGCCACATCGAAACCGGGTGTTGTCATAGTAAAACGCTACCACGCGGAATGTGTTGCGTCATGAAGATAGCTCCGGCGCGCCGCTTGTGACGCTCTCGGCGGAGCTTACATACCGCAGTACGTAAAGGACGCTTCAGCCAGGCCATGACGAACGAATCAGATATCCCGGAACGGCCACGAGCCGAACCGGAAATCATTCCCCCAGACCGGACTGGCCGCGCGTCCGGCTGGCAGCGGCGCGCCTGGCAGCCGGATGGCTCAGCCGGGGTGGGTGGGACGCAGCGAATCTATGTTGGACGGATTGGACCGTTTGGCTTGGCGCTGTTGATCCTGATGATCGGCGTCCTTGCGGCGCTGATACTGCTCACCGTGGTCGGCGCGGTCTTGCTGTGGATACCGATCCTCGTGCTGGCGATTGCCGCCGGCGCTATGTTCCGGCTGCTTCGCCGGTAACCGCGCCCGCACGGCGCGACGGCCCAGCCGCCCGGGGGACGGCGTATACGTCTCGTTAACACTAATCGCTTTATCAATTGGTTAACCATAAGGTCTTGGCTGGACCCGCCGGGCGGCCCGGCCTTTGAGTGCGCGTGCGGCGGATTAATTGCGCCTGATCACGGCGCTGATCGGAAATCGCCAGCGCGACCAGCGCTGCCGGTTGTTAGAAAGTCACGCACGCAATGTTCGAGGCGCCGCGCCAAAGCCGATCCGGTGTCGTTGGAACGGCCGAAATGCCGGCTGCGGTCATTCCCGGCACCGAATTCGATTTCCAAAGAAGTCTGTCCATCGTTTGGCGCGGCAAGGCGACGATTCTTTGGACGACGGCGATTTCCTTACTCGCAGCTGTACTGTTCGTCGCCTTCGTCCCGCATCGATACACCGCTACGACCCAGATTCTCATCGACCCGACGGACTTGCGCGCAGTCGCAACCGATCTTGCCCCGGCCAATCAGGCCAACGACGCGGCGGTGCTGCAAGTCGAAAGCCAGGTCCGGGTCTTGACCTCGGACAGCGTTCTGCGGCGGGTGGTCAAGGCTGAATCGCTCGACCACGATCCGGAATTTGCCAGGCAGCAATCGTGGTTCGGCGGCGCCAGCTATGGCGACAACTCCCTAGCAGCGTTGAACGCGCTCAAACGGGCCGTCCGGGTGAAGCGAGCCGAGCGCACCTACGTCGTAGATTTGAGCGTCACCACCCGGGATCCCGTAAAGGCAGCGCGCATCGCCAACGCAATTGCGCAAGCCTATCTGGCGGAACAAACCGATGTGAGATCCGACGCCGCCCGTCAGATCTCGCAATCGTTGTCAGCACGTCTCAACGAACTCAAGGAACGGGTACGCCAAGCCGAAGATCGGGTGGAAACATACAAGGCCCAACATAATATCCTCGGCGCCAGCGGACAGCTGGTCAACGAACAGCAGCTATCCGAATTGAACAATCAATTGGGAATAGCGCGTGCGCGCACGGCCGCGGCAAAAGCCCGCCTCGACCAGGTCGAGCACGTGCACGTATCCCAAGACGATATCGGCTCATTCCCCGAGGCAGTGCAGTCACAAACCATCGCCGCGCTGCGCACGCAATATGCAGAGATCATGCGCCGCGAGGCGGAACAGATGTCCTCGCTCGGGCCGCGGCATCCGGCGGTCATCGAAATCCAGGCGCAGGCCGAGCGGCTGCGGCATATGATCGAGAACGAAGTCCACCGCATCGCACTTTCCGCACGCAGCGAGTACGAGAGCGCACGTGCCAACGAGGCGACACTGGCCAGCAACCTGGAAAAGCTCAAGGGCAACGCCGTCACCACGAACGAAGCCATGGTGAAACTGCGCGAGCTCGAGCGCGATGTGGTCGCGAGCCGCGCGGTGTATGAGTCATTTCTGGTCCGGGCGCGCGAGACGGGCGAGCAGGAGCGTGTCGACACCAAGAACATCCGCGTGATCTCGCCGGCCGAACCGCCGGCTCGCCGCAGCTTCCCGCCGTCAAATACACTGCTCGCAGTAGGCGCTCTCCTTATTGGAATAGCCTCCGGCACCGGCATTGTGCTGTTGCGGGCGGCGGGCGATGACTCAACGCCTCCTCCGCGTCGCGCCGCAGCAAGCAACGCTCTCCTCGGCAGACTGGCAGGAACTGTCGGTGGAGTATTGCCAGCCACGGCTGCTCCGTCTTCCATTCCGATCCTTGCGACGTTGCCGCAAACCGATACCTCGTTTGCGCTTGGCGCCGCGCAAGACCCGAATTCGCGCCTGGCATGGGAAATCGGCCGGGTGCTCGAGGCAGTTTCTGCAAGCCACAAGAGCAAAGCCAATCCGACCATCCTCGTCGTCGCCGCTGACGATGAGGATGACACGGTAGCGGTCGCGCTGACGCTTGCCGCAGCCGCCGCCACGACACAGCGGGTATTGCTGATCGACGCGGATCTCAGGCGTCGCACGCTCGCTGCGCTCGATGCAGATAGCAACGAATGCGGGCTCATCGACGTTGCCGTGGGAAGCCGGATGCTTAGCGAAGTCACCATCCGCGATCGGGAGACCGCCATCCATCTGGCATCGTTTGTTTCGCCGGACAGCAGGCGCGACCGCCCGATCACGGAAGCCGACATCAAATGGGCGTTCGGACAGACCAAACGCTTCGACATGGTGATCGTTGCCGTAGTGGGATTCGACAGCAATCCCGGCACGCAGCTGTTTGCCGACCTGGTCGATCACATCCTGCTGGTCGCAGCGGCCGACAAACAGGATACGAGCACCATCGAACAGTTCGCTTCGCAGCTTGGCGCTGACGCGCAAAAAATCCGCGGCGCCATCCTGACCGGCGCTGATACGGTCCCCACGTCGAGACCGGCCCAATTGCGGTCCGCATAATCGCGAACGAGGCAGCCCTGGCACAGCTCGGTCTCCTGCCGCTTGAAAATCGCGTAATCGCCCCGGCGATCGATGCCGGCACGCTGATCCGCAGCCTGCTCCTCGCTGCCGTATTTTTGCTGCTGTGGATCTCGTTTCGCCCGTTTGAAAACCTCTCTATCGCGCCTGAGGTGACGGACGCCGGCAACCTGGTCAACCAAATCAGCTATTCGCTGCTGTTCTTGCTGCTGGCGGCGTGGTGTCTGAACCACAATCCAGGCCGTCTATTGCTTCTTGTTCGACCGGTCTTGATTGTAACGCTGCTGTGGTTCGCGTTGTGCGTTGTCACCTCCTGGGAACCGTCGCTCTCTGCCCGGCGATTCGCTTTTACTCTGGTAACGTTGGGCTTGGCGGCCATGGCGTTGCTGCTGCCCAAGAACATTCGCCACTTCAGCGATGTCATGGCCGTGGTGGTGCTGATTGTGCTGGCCGCGTGTTACCTAGGCGTCTTTCTGCTGCCTGAGCAGGCGATCCACCAGACCACCGACTACATGGAACCGGAACTTGCCGGAGACTGGCGCGGTGTGTTCTCGCACAAGAACGAAGCGAGCGCAGCGACGGTCGTGTTCATTTTCCTCGGACTGTTCATCGCGCGGGCGCGCAGTGTTCGGCTGGGTGGACTGATCGTGGCGCTGGCTTTGGTATTTCTTTTGTTCACCAAGTCCAAGACATCGATCGCCATGCTGCCAATCACGCTGATCGTCTCGGTCCTTCTCACCCGTATTCGCAGACCGAGCGTCGGAATTGCGCTGGCCCTTTCGGTCGTGATCGCGTTCAATATCCTATCGATCGGATCGATTTATTTCGAACCGGTCCGCGATCTCCTCGACACGGTGTTGACGGATTCGTCCTTCACCGGTCGAACCGACATCTGGCAGTTTGCGCTGGATAGGGTGGCGCAGCGTCCGATCACCGGATACGGCTTCGCTGCGTTTTGGGGCACCCCCCAAGTCGTCTACGGAATGAGCGGCACTTCGATCTGGGCCAACACCGCCGCACACGCGCACAACGCTTATCTCAACCTGGCTTTGACCGTAGGCATTCCTGGGTCGATCTTGGCCACGCTCTGGCTGGTCGTGCTTCCGCTCGTCGACTTTTACCGATCGGCCGACGAGCCGAGCGCAGCACCGCTGAGGATGCTGTTCTTGCGGGTCTGCATGTTCGCAGCGTTCGGCTCCTGCTTTGAGAGCATGCTGATTGAAGAAAGCACGCTCGGGCTCTTTCTCTTCATGGCAGCTTTCGGCTTGCGCCTTATGTCGGTCACGCGCGTGACGCCGTAAGCGACGCAACTTAGTTAACGCTGGCCATGGGTCAGTCGCCGGGCAGGTCATCTCCGTCTTAAGCCTAACGGCTGGTTTAACTTTGTTTGCCGTGGCTTGGCGCCTAGATGTGCGTTCCAGAAGTGCACGCCTGCCGGACCCTCGAACTTGATGATCGAAGAGTGAGCCGATGATCCGGAGCGCGATTTGCCGATGACCGGACGCTCAGTGCCCAGCGTGTGTTTGTGCGTGCCGACCTTTCGCCGCCCGGACGGGCTGCGCAAATTGCTGATCCATGTCGAGCAGCTGAACTACGCCGGCCGCCTCGAGATCATCGTGGTTGATAACGATCCGGCGGCGCGCGCCGGTGCGGCCGTTGTGGAAGACGTCTCGCGAACGTTTCGCTTCCCTGTAACCTGCATTGTCGAGCCGCGCCGCGGTCACACTTATGCGTACAACCGCGCTTTCATGAGCGCCTGCCGCGCGGCGCCTGCACCCGACTTCATCGCCGTTCTCGATGACGACGAGTACCCTGATCCGAATTGGCTCACTGAAATGGTCAGGGTGGCGTTGCACTACGACGTGGAGATCGTCGGCGGTCCGGTGTTTCCGGTTTTCGATGCACCGGATCACTGGCTGGCAAAGAGCGGCCTTTATGCGCCGACCCAGTTTACGACCGGGCCGGTCTCGATGATCTACGGCACAGGAAGTATGCTGATCCGGCGGTCCACGCTCGAACAATACCTCGACGAACCATTCAAGCACGATTACGCCTTCACTGGCGGAAGCGACGAGGAGTTTTTCTATCGCTGCCGCAGAGACGGCCGAAGCTTCGCTTGGGCCGACGACGCGCACGTGTTCGAGACGATGCCATTGTCGCGGATCAGCGTCGGTTACGTTCTCCGTCGACGATTCCGTAAGGGCACCGGCGCCACCCGGGTCGAACGCAGGTTCGCGGGCAGTGTAGGCAGCACCGTGCGCCGCTGGTGTAAAGCGCTCGGCCTGATCGGCTCCGCTATTCTGATCCTGCCCATCACCGCGTTCGGCGGTCGGAGCGCGATCATGCGCAGTTTGACCCTGGCAGCGCGCGGCGCCGGCCGCATCGCCGCGGAGTTCGGTATTCTCTATGAGGAATATCGATAGCCATGCTGGCGCCGCGAACCGAGGACCCGAACAGCGGCCCGCTGCCGACCCGAGTCACCAACATGGCATCGCGGTTCCTTGCGCGCCGCAGCCGCAGCAAGGTGCTGACGATGCGGCAGAGCAAGCCGATCGTAACGTTCACCTTCGACGATGTACCTGCCTCGGCCTGCGACGTTGGAGCGCGCATCCTCGAGCAGTATGGCGCCCGCGGCACATTCTACGTTGCCGGCAGTGGTTGCGGCTCGGCGAACGCCGGCGGGCCGCTCCGCGCAACAATCGATGAGCTGCGGACCATATGGACGAACGGACACGAGATCGGATGCCATACCTTTTCGCACCCGGCCGTGCGCTACATGAGCTTCGCCGAGCTTGATTCGGAGCTTAATCAAAACCAGTCCGTTCTGAAAACAATCAACGGCGATATCGTAGTGCGAAATTTTGCCTATCCGTACGGCGATTTGTCGGTTCGGACCAAACGATACCTGGAAACGCGCTTTGATTCCTGCCGCTCCTCTCATGCCGGCTTTAATACCGCGGTCGCCGACCTCGGCGCACTCAATGCCTGGCCGCTGGAGAACGCGTCGTTGGACCGACAAAAAGTTGCTGAACTGATCGCCGAGACGGTTCGCAGCGGTGCGTGGCTGATTTTTTACAGCCACGATGTGTCAGACAAGCCGACCAGATTTGGCGTGTCGCCAGATCTGCTCGAATTGGCTGTCAACTCTGCAAAGGCGGCCGGTTGTACGCTGACGACTATCGCCGAGGGGCTGCGGCTCGTTGGCGGCGAAACCGATGCAGCCGATGCTGCCGGCCCCAGACGTGCCACCAAATAGGCTCGTGCCTGCCGGTGACGGCAAAACCTCAAGTGAAATTTGGATAGACCGATGCCAGCCAAAGTCACAGTCGTTATCGCCGCATATAATGCGGCGACCTTCCTTCCGGAAACGCTGGATAGTGTGCTGGCGCAGAGTCTGACGGACATTGAGGTGATTGTTGTCGACGACGGTTCGACCGACCGCACGCCGGAAATTCTGGAGACCTATTCCGACAACCGCGTTAGCGTGCTTCGTCAGGCAAATGGCGGCGTGAGCGCAGCGCGAAACGCGGGTCTGGCCATGGCCGGTGCGCCCTATGTGTTCTTTCTCGACGCCGACGACATCCTGTTGCCCGATGCGCTGCACCGGATGGTCACAGTGCTGGACGAGAACCCGCGGCACGTTGCCTGCTTCGCTCATCACATCAGAATAAGGCAGGATGGCGCTGAATTGACGGAGCGTGCTGATCTTGCGTGGAAGCTTTTTCCCCCCGACGACACGCTTCGTTATCTGATCTCGAAGAATTTCATTGTTTGCGGCGCTATCTGCATCAGGACCGATACGGCGCGATCGGTTCGCGGTTTCAATTCGACGCTCAAATGGGGCGAGGACTGGGAGTTCTGGTGCCGGCTCGCGGTGCAGGGTGATTTCGCAGCCATGCGAGACGACGTCGTGCTGCTCTATCGTCAGCACTTCAGCAGCGCGAATTTTCGGCTGAAGAATTCGCCACTCCGTCCGAATTTCAAGGCTATCGAAGCCGTCTACTCGAACCCGGCAATCCGGCAGCGCTTTACGCCTGGCGAGCTCAAGCGCAGACGGCGGCTTGCTCAGATCGATGCCTTCTGGACCGGAGCCCGGAACGCGTGTGTTCACGGCCGGATGATCGAATTTTGGGCCTGCTTGATCGTTGGCGCGCTTCGCTATCCCGATAGCATCCTGCGGCCACGCTTGGCTTATCTGTTCTTTCGTGCGCTGCAGCAGCAAATCGGACGCCCGGCCGGCCGCCGCGCCGGTTCATAAACTCGGCTACCGTTGATCAATCGCGCGATCGCCAAGACACGATCACGTCGCTCTTAACCCGCCGCCAGCCTGCGCAGCCTCAGAAACGAAGCAACCATCGTCCGGATACCGGCAACGTCGAACAGCATCGCCGCGCCCGCATAAGCAACGAAACCGGCAGCGCCTAAACTGAGCAGCGCCGAAAATCCGTGGCCGGCGGACACGGTTTTGACTGCGTAAGTCACGACCGCCACTGCAAGCGTCGACGCCAGGACCCGCGCCATACCCCCCGCATTGAAGGGCAACTTGAAAGCCCGCCGCGACAGGCCGATCCCGATCAGGATGCCGAGCGCTTCAGCGATCAGCACCGCCGCAGCGGTACCGGGCAATCCGAACGCAAACGTCAAGGGAAAGAGCAGAGCAATATTCAGAACCAGGATCAGGCTATCGTGCACGACTTGAAGCATCGGCTTTTCGGCCAGTTGAAAACTCACGTGCAGGTAGTACTGATTGACGGCGCCACACATCCGGCCGAGGACGAGCAGCGGCAGAAGCGCTGCAACACTGGTCTGAAATTCGCTTCCCAGCAAACTGCCAGCAACCACATCAGCAGAGATCGCAATCCAGACCGAGACCGGCACGATCAATGCCAGCAAAAGCTCGGCGCCTTCGGCGAGTCGCGCACGGGTAACGCTTACACCGGCTTGGGCGAGGTTGCGAAACGCAATCGGGAACACGGCCGAAGCGGCGCTTGAGGCCAAAACCGTGGCGATCTGACGGGTCAGGTCAGCAGCGAGACCATAAGAGCCGGCAGCGCTTTGACCCAGCAGGTAGGCAACGCTCAATCGGTCTATCGCGCCATGCAGCGCAAAAGCGGCCGCACCGAGCAGGAAAGGAAATCCGTAACGGACAAACCTCTTGAGGTAGCTGATAGAAAGAGATTGAAACGGCTTCTTGGCCTTGCCCTGGAAGCTCAGGAGATTGACGACCAGGAAGCTCGCTCCGATCCCGACGAGCAAGCCGAGACCGCCGCCGCCGAACTCGACAGCCGCATACCCAAAAGCCAGACCCAATATTCCCCGCGTGACGCTAATCGTCATATAGCGAAGCGGGTTGAGCTGCGCCCGCCGGAACTCCTGACTGATCTCAAATGCGGTGAAGGACAACGACAGCAGGAGACTCCCTGCCACGATGCCATAACCGATATTCGGACGAATAATGAACAAAACCACAGGCGTAAGGCAGGCAATAACCAGAACCGTGCCGCCATACGCGACGATCGCCTCGAGACGGAGGTCAAGCTCCGGCGATTTTGCCTGGTAGCGCGCGACCGAGAGGCGAACCCAGGCGAAAAATACCGCGGAGACGATGCCGGCGATGCTCGCGCCAATCACGTAGATGCCGTATTCGGCGGCAGACAAAAGGTGCGTGTAAAGGATCAGCGCAACGAACCCGATCATTGCCGGGATGACATGCGCAACCAGGTAAATCAGGGCGTACGGATTGATCATAAACGATACGTAAGCTTCCTGCTCCGCTTAATGGCGCGGGACCCAAGAATTAAAACGAGAAGGCAGGAGATGGCTCCTGTCCGATGTTCATAGATCAAAAGACAACGTGCCGCGAGCTAACAAATCCGTGTTCCGGGCACGTCGTTAACACGGCAGGCTTTCAAATTAACCACCGTTACTACTTGCTGCGCGACGTCCGCGCCGAATCCTCATCAGCGCCACTAAAATGCGTATCTGTAGATTTCGTGCGGGAATGAAGTGATGTGCTCAAGTCTACATCAGCTATCGAGGCGCTCGGCCGCCCTTGGACTGGCAAGCTCGGCGATCGGCTTGTTGACAGCGTCGCGCGTTCGGCCGGCGCGGGCCGACTTTGATCTGGAGCTGGCGCCGCCATTGCGCAGCCATGCGCGCGTCTCCGGCATCAAATATGGCTGCGCCGGAGCTGCGCCAAACGCACAGCCGGACCGCATTCTGCTCGAAAAGTTCGCCACTGAGGCCAACATCTTTGTTCCCGAAACATCGCTGAAATGGGATCACACCGAGCCGCGACCTGGAGAGTTCAATTTCGCCGAGGGTGACAGCATCGCCGCGTTTGCGGCGCGTAACGATATGCTGATGCACGGGCATACGCTCGTCTGGTATGCAGCCATTCCCCCATGGGTCGCTCAGATAACAACCAGCCGAGAAGCCAAAACGGCGCTGGAGCGACATATCACCACGCAAGTTTCGCGATATCGCGGAAAAATCTGGGCCTGGGACGTCGTCAATGAAGCGATCGAGCCGGAAGAGCGCCTCGACAACGGCTATCGCAATTCAGTCTGGCTTCGTTCTCTTGGCGCCGACTACATCGATCTGGTATTCCGACTGGCGCGCGCAGCCGATCCGGCAGCGCCGTTGTGCCTGAGCGAGTACGGCATCGAATATGCGACAACGACTTCGCAACGCCGCCGGGGAGCCTTGCTTGCGTTGCTGCAAAGGCTGCGGGACCGGAACACGCCCATCGACTGCCTGGCCTTACAGTCGCATCTGGAAGCACATCAGATTTTGGATCATCGCGAATTGACGGCGTTTCTCCGCAGCGTCGTCAAGCTCGGTTATCGATTGCTGATCACCGAGATGGACGTCAACGACGTCAAGATCCGTGGCAGCGCGCCGGAATGCGATCTCGCCGTGGCGCGCCATGCCGCCGAGTATCTCGACATTGTATTTTCTGTTGCACGGCCGATCTCGATCGCAACCTGGGGCCTGAGCGACCGCTACACCTGGCTCCGCCAATATTACAAACGATGGGACGGATCACCGTTGCGGCCGCTCCCGCTCGATGCAGGCCTTGACCGAAAACCGCTGTGGGCCGCGCTCGCGAAATGCTTGGCCGCGTAACGGCCAAAGGCGCCTACGCCCGCGGCCGATCTAATGTCGCGGAGATAGCTCTGCCGTCCGCGATCCGCCAGGCCGGGACGGTCTGTTTGCGTGGCGCAATCGGTAGAATTCGATGATGTGCTCCGCGGTGGCCGCATTCAGGCGTTCAAAGCTGGCCAGACATTGCTCAATCTCGCCCGACGCGATCCGTCGTTGCCGGATCGGAAACGACAGCAAGAGCTTGGTTGTCGCCCACGACAGCTTCGCGGCTTTCGCAAGCACTAGGATCATATCCAACTGATCCTGAATCAGAGCCTGTTCGACAACCTCGACAGGCACATTGCAGAGATATGTCAGCGCGATTATGGTTTCTTCAAATCTCTTGCTTTCAGCAAATGACTGAACCGTGGCGTCGTTGAGCTCACCCGAATCAAACTTCAGCTGAACGGCGGCCCGCACCTCCTCGTAATTCGTCGAGCCGGCATTGGCGGCGGCCCGAATATCGCCGGCAACCTTCGCGACGGCCTGATCAATTTCACGTCGGATGTGCGGCTTCTCGGCGATCAGCTTCGACCGTACCAGTTCTGATGCAGTTGCGAGCAATGCCAGGAACAGCGGATGCGGGATGTCGGGCCGCGAACCAACACATTCGGCAAGCGCGTCGTCACCCGTTGAGCGCTTGACGAGCCGAGAAAAGCCGTTTGCGGAAAACTTGGCTCCGGGATTCTTTGCGGTGCTGAGCACCACTTGTTTGTTTCCCCTTTCGACAAGCACGTCGGTAACAACTTCACTGAGCGATTTCCTGCGCGAGATTGCCAGCAAATGTTCCTGGGTTTTCGATCGAGCGCATTGCACGAGAGTGGCTTCGTCGATCAGCTCGGACTGAACAAGAATCGGGCAGGCAACGCTGATCTCATCGTCAGTGGCCAATATTCGAATAATATTGGGTGGTCCTTTGGCTATCGGCGCCAGGCGTCGTGCAAGCAGTGATCGGACCGAGACCTCTATTTCCAGGGCCAGGCGGGTCAGGACATCGTCGAACAAAGCAATCTCGTCGTCTGAAAATCGAACCGACCCGTGGACGAAAAGATCAGTGACGGCCGATAGTATCTCGGCGCGTCGCTGGGGTGAGCCATGTTCTATCGCGAGTTCGAGTTCGGGGATGAGCGAAGTGTGCGTCGTCATGGTCTGGCTCGGTACACTGAGCCGCTCGCTTAAAGTTGCCGACGGGTCGTGCGTCCAAATTGCCCTGTCGCGTGGCGCAGGTTGCCAAACCTTTGCTCGCCCACGACGATTGCTGCCATTAAGACCCTAGCTCAGGGTTGTTTAGTAATTCGTAAAGCTATTTTTTGATCAAGCGATCCTCGCTTGAACATGCGCGATTCGGTGATTTCTGCCCCTTTTGGGGGCGGACCCGCCGCAGATATTGTTCGCGGTCCGTCGTTGGACCTATTTCGGGTGGCTCAGACATGGCGGGATGGCCGCTGTTGGCCGGCCTATGTCAAAAATCGCTGGAAGTGGACGTCAGCAACGGCTGAACAGACCCGTGTAATCTACAAGTATCCGCCGTAAATGGCTTAGCGCGCGGCGGCGCCCTTTAATATTTGCAGGGCGCTTCCGACGCTCACAATTTGGCACCGGGCGGCCGCAGCGGTGTGCAGCGTGAATTCGAGAAGGTCCGGCGAGGTTCCGAACCGACTTGGCTGATCGTCCACGTCATGACTGACAAAGATCAACCATCCGTTCTGCCGAACGGTCTCAGCGATGATGTCTTGAATTCCTTGACGTCCAATCGAAGAGTTCTGGAGTTCGCAACTCTTCAATGCCGCGAGATCGATAACTCCGGCGTTCACACCGGGACGGAGTGATCGGCATGAGTTGAAATGCGCTGCCACAGATTGCTTGGCGGCAAACGAAAGGTCACCATACGGATAGGCGAAATTGCGGACACCGATGTCGCGATGGATCGCCTGCAGAAATATTCGATTGCGCTCAAGCTCGTCGATGAGCGTATTGCGGCTGACCGCGCCGACTGCCACGTGGGAGAAAGTGTGGCAACCGATTTCGTGGCCCGCGGCATAAAGCGCCTTAAGTTGCTCGGTGCTGGCGAGCCGGCCGCCAGGACTCATAAGTCCGCATCCGCCGCCGGAAATGTAGAACGTGCCGTGCACCTGGTATCGCTCCAGGAGCGCCGCCCCGATCGCGCACGCCGACGCCGGCGCATCGTCAAACGTGAATGTGGCCAGCGGCCTGTCGTTGCGCATCGCCAGCGTCTTGGTAGCAACGTTCCGCGCCAGGAACCGCGAGAGCTTGCCGCCAAATCGCCCAAACCGGGACTGTTCGCCATCAGCGGGACGCGAAAGCGCAAAAACCGCCGTCGCGTCGTCGATCGCGCCAGGCTCCGCCTTCATAGCTGATGTAACCGCAGACGTGCTCATCGGAGCTTCCGTTATCGCACGGCGGTCCCAACTCCGCGGCGAGCATTGCCGTTAGCGTTAACCACGCTATTTGGACCGAGGTAACGGCGTTCGTTCTATAAGGCCAGACCAGCAATTTTTTCTCTCTCGTTTTTCTGATGAGCTCGTGTGAGCTGTCACGCCGGAGTTCCGTGCCACGACCTTGGTCGATTGCAGAACCGAAGCGCCCATCGAGGCATTCCAGGGATCGGCGACGGAACTGGAGCGGAGCGCACTAAGTGACTTGGCGCGTTTTCTCGCCTCCGTGTTCGGCGGGGAGACTCAGCTCTTGCAAAACTGGTTCGCCCATTGGTGGACGCTCAACCCGGGCTGGAATACTTCGATCCCGCGCGGTTGGCTCGTTCGTTCCGATAAAAAAGCGATCATCGCCTTTACCGCGAATATTCCCTTCAAATACGTGATCGATGGCAAGCCGGCGCTTTGCTGCGCGACTGGTAGCACCGCGGTCGACCCGCATTTCCGTGGCGCTGGACTGGCGAAAACGGTTGGCCGGAAATTCTTGAGTCAAAGCGCCGGCGACCTGCTGGTCGGCACCGATTCGACGCTCGTTGCTGCCGGTCTTTGGCGCTCTCTTGGCATGAAGTCCTTGGACGCCTGCTGGCAGCGCAGCAACTATCGGGTGCTCGCTCACGGTCGTTCCTTAGTTGAAGGTCATTCGATGCCGGAAGATTTATCGCGTCTTGTCGGACGGATTGCCGGAACATCGCTTGGGTTTGCGCTCGATACGATAGCCTTCGTAACCCGCCGCTCCAAAACACTGTCGGTCGAACGCATCGATGGCTTTTCGGCGTTCGACGCCGACAGCCTCGATGCGTGCAGGGCTTCGCATGCAACGACTTACGCCTACCGTGACGTGCCCACGCTCAACTGGCTGTATTTTGGGACGCCAAATGTCAAACAGACTCGAGCGGTGCTGGTCGCGCGATCCGGCAATCGGCTCGTCGGCTATCTGGCCATGAAGCAGTGGGCCGGGAATTCCTACTACTTGCTGGAATGCCGTTGTCGCGACGCAGACCCCGAGATCGCGCGGGAACTGCTCTGGGCGGCGCGCGATTTCGCGCAACAAAATCACGCAAGATCAATCGTGGTGCGGCCCTACACCCCGATGATCGAGGCAGCCGTCCCGGCAATGCTGAGCATTTCGCTCAAGAAGCCGACGACGACCTACAGCTACATCCTGAAGAGCGGGGAAATGAACCTCGAAAATTGGGAAGCCGGGCCAGGCGATGGCGACGTCGGAGTCAACTGAGTGACGGAGAAGCATCGGCGACCGCGGCCTTGCGATTGAAGGCTTACCTTCATCCAGCTGTCATATAGCCCGCGCACAGTCGGGGCCCTTTTGAGCCAACGGGGCCCCCTCATGAGTGATATCGCTTTACCCGGTTCGATCGAACCGGCAGCCCGCAAGGGACCGGATTTAACCGGCGCGGTTAATCCGATTACAGGCATTATCTTCGGCGGCTTAATCGCGGCGGTGCTGCTGTTCGTTGCCTACAGCATCTATGCCGACATTGACGCCACCGGCACAAAAGTTACGACAATCGCGCCATTCCTGCTGCTTTTCGTGGCGCTTCTGATCGCGCTGGGCTTCGAGTTCGTCAACGGTTTTCACGACACCGCCAACGCAATTGCAACGGTCATCTATACGCGATCGCTTCCGGCCAACTTCGCGGTGGTCTGGTCGGGCACGTTCAATCTCCTTGGGGTTCTCGCGTCATCCGGCGCTGTCGCCTTTGGCATCATCTCGCTGCTTCCCGTCGAGTTGATCTTGCAGGTCGGCAGCAGCGCCGGGTTTGCCATGGTGTTTGCGCTGCTGATCGCGGCAATCATCTGGAATCTCGGCACTTGGGCATTCGGCTTGCCGGCGTCGAGTTCGCATACCCTGATCGGCTCGATCATCGGCGTCGGCGTCACCAATGCGCTGCTGCACGGCCGCAACGGGACATCCGGCGTCGACTGGTCGAAAGCCAAGGAAGTCGGCGAGGCGCTGTTGTTGTCTCCGCTGTTCGGCTTCCTGCTCGCAGCCGCACTGCTGTTGCTGCTCCGGTCCATCGTCCGCGTTCCGGCGCTCTACGCCGAGCCGAAGGGTGATCATCCGCCGCCGTGGTGGATTCGTGGCATCCTGATCCTCACCTGCACGCTGGTAAGCTTCTTCCACGGCTCCAACGACGGCCAGAAAGGCATGGGCCTGATCATGCTCATCCTCATCGGCACCGTGCCGACAGCGTACGCGCTCAATCGTGCGCTGCCTGCGAGCCAAATAGAGACCTTTGTATCGCGGTCGCATGCTGCGAGCGCGGTCATCGAGCAAAAAGCATCCGGCTACAACGTGATGGGGAATCCGCGCCCGGCAGTGACCGCCTATGTCTCCAGTCACACTATCAACGAGGGAACCTACCCGTCGCTGGCGGTTCTGGTGCGCGATATCTCAAGCCAGATCGGTCAGTATGGATCTTTCTCCAAGATGCCGTCCCAGGCGGTCGGCAACACGCGTAACGACATGTACCTTGCATCAGAGGCGATTCGCTTTCTGATGAAAGACAGTGCCAGCACGCTGTCGCCGGAGGAAATCAAGACGCTTAACGCTTACCGGCTTTCGCTTGATGCGGCGACCAAGTTCATCCCGACTTGGGTCAAAGTTGCGGTGGCAATCGCGCTCGGCCTCGGAACGATGATCGGATGGAAGCGCATCGTCGTCACCGTGGGCGAAAAGATCGGCAAGACGCATCTGACTTACGCGCAAGGCGCCTGCGCCGAAATTACGGCGGCCGCGACCATCGCCGCCGCCGATATGTACGGACTGCCGGTCTCGACCACCCACGTTTTGTCGTCGGGTATCGCCGGCACGATGTCAGCGAACGGTTCCGGGCTGCAGCTTTCGACCGTGCGCAATATCGCGCTGGCCTGGGTGCTTACGCTGCCGGCGGCGATGGCGATCTCCGGCACGCTGTACTGGGCGTTTTCGTCGATCTTCTAGCTGCCTCGACCGTTCTATTCTTCGTATCGGCAACAGGGCGTCGGAATCATTCCGGCGCCCTTAATCTTTGGAGTTCCGGATTGGACCGCGCTGCGGCGCACAAATGCGAAATCCGTCGTTTGTTGAACACCGCTTTGTGAACGAGCCGCCAGCCGGTTCCATAGCGGCGCTTGTGGCATCCGAACAGCAGTCTTGCCATGATGCCGAGGGTTGGATCTCGCCGCGCCCGCGGATAGGCGCGCAGAGACGCAACCGGAACAAATAAAAATTCAGGGAGGTAGCCGATGGCTTCTTCACACATTCTCGTCGGAGCGAGCTCAAATCCTGCGCGCCCTGTCGTCAACCGCATCACGCCCGCGGATTTGTTGCAGGCGCTGGCGCGCGGTCTCGACGATTTTTCTGCAATGCCAAGCCACGCCGTGTTTCTTTGCCTGGTCTATCCCCTGCTCGGCCTGTGCCTGCTCTCGCTGACATCCGGTTATTCGATGTTGCCGCTTGCGTTCCCGCTTGCAGCCGGCTTCGCTCTCGTCGGTCCGCTCGCCGCAATCGGTCTTTACGAACTGAGCCGACGCCGGGAAGCCGGACTCGATACCTCCTCCGTTCATGCGCTTGACGTTCTGCACTCGCCTTCGCTCGGCGCCATCGTTGCTCTCGGCATACTGCTCATGGCGATCTTTTTCGTCTGGCTCGCCGTGGCGGAAGCGATCTACGTCGCCAATTTTGGCTACGCCGCGCCGGCCTCCATCCGCCACTTCGTCGAGGATGTGTTGACGACGACGCCCGGGTGGCACCTCATCGTCGTCGGCACCGGCGTCGGCTTCCTGTTCGCCGCGCTGGTCCTCACCATCAGTGCGATATCCTTTCCGCTTCTGCTCGATCGCGACGTCGGCGCGGCGGTCGCGCTATTCACGTCGATCCGTGTTGTCGTCGCCAATCCGCTGACCATGGCGTTGTGGGGCTTGATTGTCGCGGCGTTGCTGCTGATCGGCTCGTTGCCGTTGTTCCTCGGTCTCACAGTCGTGATGCCGGTGCTCGGTCATGCCACGTGGCACCTCTACCGCAAGGCAGTGGAGCCAGATCCGGCGTCGCAGCTTGAGTATCGCCCGCGCGAGCGAACACCGCGTTACGCAGCGGATTTTCCGGCGGCTTTGTTCCCCACGCACCGCTAACAACGAACTTTTGCGGCCGAGCCCGCCGAGCCCCATCGCCTGCTGGGACAAAATAAGGCGACGCCGGTACGAAACCGGCGGTCGCAACAGTATTTTTGCGTGAGCAGTTTGTCAGCGTGCGACGGAAGCTTATCATGTGGAAAAGATTCATGGGGCGCTTCGGGAGGATGGGGTTTGATGCTGGACGACTTGCTGCAGCGCAAGCCGTATAACGCCGTCTCTGATTTCATCGACGCCCCGGTCGCCCGCGGCCTTGGCGAGAAGATTGCGTTTATCGATGCGGAGGGTTCGCTCAGCTATGGTGAACTTCAGACGCGTAGCTGCAGGTTCGCGGCGGCGCTGAAGGGACTGGGGCTGCGGCCGGAAGAGCGCCTCGCGCTGCTCCTGTACGACACGGTAGACTTTCCAGTTGCCTTCTGGGGCAGTGTGCGTGCCGGGATTGTGGCTCTCCCGCTCAATACGCTGCTCACCGCAGATCAGTACGCCTACATCCTCGGCGACAGCCGCAGCTCTGCAGTTGTCATTGCGGCGCCCCTCGTCAAAGCTGTTGTGCCTATCCTCGATCGCCTGCCTCGCCTACGCACCATCATTCTTGTCAACGCCAGCGCCGAAGAGCGCGCCGCGTTTGCCGGTCGCGAGGTCCATGATTTCGCTGAACTCGCGTCACGGGGACCTTCGACGCTCTTCAAGGCACCGACACTGTCCGATGAAGTCGCTTTTTGGCTGTACACATCGGGCTCGACCGGCGAACCCAAAGGAGTAAAGCACGTCCACACCACTCTGATGGCCGCGGCGCAGCTGATGGGTCAGCGCGTCATCGGCATCGGCGCGAACGACGTGGTGTTTTCCGCCGCCAAGCTATTTTTCTCATACGGGATGGGCAACGCAATCGCGTTCCCAATGTCGGTCGGCGCAACGACGGTATTGCTGTCACAGCGCCCGACTCCCGACGCTGTGTTTGACATGATGCGCCGGCATCGCCCGACGATTTTCTACGGGGTGCCAACTCTTTATGCCTCACTGCTGGCGCATAGGGACATGACGCGCGGCGCCGGCTCCGACCGTTTGCGCCTTGCCGTCTCTGCGGGCGAAGCACTACCGCCCCATCTCGGCGAACGCTGGCGTCAAACAGCAGGCGTCGATGTGCTCGACGGCATCGGCTCGACCGAGATGTTTCAGACGTTTCTGAGCAATCAGCCGGGCGACGTCCGCTATGGCACGACCGGCAAAGCCGTTCCCGGCTACGAGATCAGCATCGTCGACGAGCACGGCAGCAGGGTTGCCGACGGTGAGATCGGCGAACTGATCGTCCGCGGACCGACCTCAGGCGAAGGTTATTGGAATCAACGGGCGAAGAGCCGCCACACGTTTGCGGGCGAATGGACCTATACGAGCGATAAATTCTACCGCGACGCCGAGGGCTACTACCATTACTGCGGCCGCACCGATGACATGTTCAAAGTAAGCGGGATGTGGGTGTCGCCATTCGAAGTCGAGGCAGTACTCGCCACCCATGAGGCCGTGCTTGAGGCCGCCGTCATCGGCAAGGAGGACGCCGACGGACTCGTAAAGCCGAAGGCCTTCATCGTGTTGCGCGATGGCTATCTCGCGGATGACCAATTGATCGAAACGTTGCGGGTGCACGTGAAAGCGTGCGCCGGACCCTGGAAATATCCGCGCTGGATCGATATACGCCCTGATTTGCCACGCACCGCCACGGGCAAGATTCAGCGATACAAGCTGAGAGAACTGGAACGATAATCGCCATTTCCAGATGTTGCGGCGACTGTCACACTTCGAACAGGCGCTGCACCAACCGCCGCGCCAGCACGCCGGCGACGCGGCGGCGATAATGGCCGGGCGTGAAAGTCGTCTTCATCGCCATGATCTGATCGCGAACGAGAGCATCGAGGCCCGAGAACACACGCGCGTCGAGCGCACCACCGCACAGTTCGGCGGTACCCGAAAGCCGCACTGGCCGCGGATTGGTGCCGGTGAAGGCGACCCGCAGGTCGATAAGTTTGGCGCCCTCGCGCCGCAAGGCGACGGCGACGCCGGTCACCGGATACTCGATGGACCGGCGGATGCGAATCTTATCGTAGGCAGAACGAAGTCCGGCGGGGTTTCGCGCCCGCACCGCGGTAATCACTTCGCCCGGCCGCAGTGCCAGAAAATATTTGCCGTCGCCGCGCGTTTCCGTTACCGGCTCGTCCTGCCGCGCGT
Organism: uncultured Alphaproteobacteria bacterium; assembly: GCA_963791955.1. Classification (GTDB taxonomy): domain Bacteria; phylum Pseudomonadota; class Alphaproteobacteria; order Rhizobiales; family Xanthobacteraceae; genus BOG-931. The sequence goes on along the minus strand of CAWBUO010000002.1, from coordinate 1,046,243 downwards.
AACCGATATAAAGGTCGGCGAGCGGCATACTGCGCGCGCCGGCAGGGCCCGCGATTTCAATCTCGGCATCAAGAGTAAGCAGCGCCGGTGCCAGATCGCCGCTGAACGTGGCGAAACACACGCCGCGGCTTTTTGGTGCGACGTGACATATCTCGCCGGTGGTCTTCAGACAATGATTGTTGGCGTCGCGCCACCATTCGCTCTGATTGTAGAAAATGCAGCGGGTATCGAGCGCAAGATTGCCGCCAACCGTTCCCATGTTGCGGTGGGTCGGACCGGCGATCTGGCCGGCCGCCTGCGCCACCACGGGATGGTGTTGCAGCACACCGGGATCGGCGGCGAGTTCGGAAAGCGTTACGGCGGCGCCGATCTCGATGGCAGCCGCGTCAACCCTGATGCCGCGCAGTTCGGTCACGTTATTGATATCGATCAGCACCCGCGGAGCGACGATCCCGCGCCGGATGTTCACCATCAGGTCGGTACCGCCGCCAAGAAGACGGCTGTCAGGATGCGTGCCGCGCAGCTTTATGAGTTCGGCGAGCGTCCGCGGCCGGGCCAGATCGAACGCCGGCAACGCATCCATCACAAAGCGCCGTCGCTCTTGCGGCTGCGCGCCCGCTTCTCAACGGCGGCGAAAACGCGATCCGGCGTCACCGGCAAATCGTTAAAGCGGAGCCCGGTGGCATCGGCGATCGCGTTGGTGAGTGCCGGCAAAAATGCGGCAAGCGAACCTTCGCCTGCTTCCTTGGCGCCGAACGGTCCGTGCGGATCGTTGCTTTCGACGATACCGACTTCGATCGGCGGCGAGTCCTGGATCGTCGGTACGCGATAATCGAGCATGTTGGCGGTAACCAAGAGACCGTCGTGGTAGGCGGTCTCCTCGCTCATCGCCTGGCCCATACCCATCCACACCGAGCCTTGCACCTGGCCTTCGACCGAAAGCTTGTTCAGCGCCTTGCCGCAATCATGTGCGACCCAGACCTTGTCGACGGTGACGACACCGGTCTCCTCGTCGACGCTGACTTCGACGACCTGAGCCGAATAGCTGTAGCCCATGGTGCCACCGATCGCAGCGCCACGATATTTCTTGCCGCCGTGAGATTCCGGGATTGTTGAATAATTGCCGGTCACGGTGATCGTGCCGGTGTCTTTCAACGCTTCGGTGACGACCTCGTTGAAGGTCAGTCCCTTGTCCTGGGCGCCCGCACGGTAGAGTTCGCCGAGGCACTCGATCTCGTCGGGTTTGGCCTCAAGCTTTCGCGCCGCCGCAGCGATTAACACCGCTTTGAGATTATTTGCTGCATCGATCGCGGCATTGCCGACCAGAAAAGTGACACGCGAGGAATAGGAACCGTTGTCCTTCGGCACCACCTCGCTGTCGCCGGTGACGACACGAAGGCGCGCAAGGTCGAGCCCAAGGACTTCCGCCACTGATTGGGCGAGCAAAGTCGTGGAGCCCTGGCCAATATCGGCCGCGCCCGAAAGCACGACAATCGACCCGTCAAAATCCAGCTTGATCTTGACCGTAGCGTGCGGCTCGCCGGTCCAGTTGACCGGTTTCGAAGCGCCGCTGATGTAGTGCGAGCAGGCCATACCAAGACCTTTACGTACATGCCCGGTGCCCTTTGACATGTTGTCCCGGCGTGCTTTCCAGCCGCTCTCGCGCTCGACCCAATCGAGGCATTCGGGCAACCCGTAGCTGTTCACCATGAGATCGTTGTCGGTGAACATCGGCACGCTCGGCAACAGATTGGCGCGGCGCACGGCAAACGGATCGAGCTCCAGTGCGCGTGCCATGTCATCGAGCAAGCTTTCGAACGCAAAGCGCACGTCAACGGTGCCGTGGCCGCGAAAGGCGCCGCAAGGCGGCGTGTTGGTGAGCACTCGCTTGCCAATGTATTTCACGTTGTGCAGGTCATAGATCGCATAGAGCATTGAGCCGGCATAGAGGATGGTGACAACGCCATAGCCCGAATGGGCGCCGCCGCGCATAATCGCTTCGCACTCGACGCCGGTTATGCGGCCGTCCTTGCGCATGCCGATCCTAAGACGGACATCCGTTTCCGGCCGGCCGCGATGGGTGATGAATGTCTCCTCGCGGTTGACGGCGATGCGCACGCAGCCACTGGCCTTGCGCGCGAGCAGCGCGGCAATCAGTTCGACATTGAGCGTCTCGGTGCGGCAGCCGAACCCACCGCCGACATGCGGCTTGATTACGCGGATGCGCGACATATCCATGCCGAGTATCTGCGACAGCATGAGATGCACGTAGTACGGCACCTGTGTCGAAGCGTGTACGGTAATGCGCTCACGCTCCGCATCGTAGTCGGCGAGCGCGGCATGCATTTCCATCTGGTTCTGGCAAACCTCGGGGCAATTATAGACACCCTCGCGCACAAGGTCCGCGTCGCCGAAAGCGGCCTCAACATCGCCGAGCTCGAAGAAAACATCGCGCTCGATATTCTTCGGGCGATGGTGGTGCAGATCGACGGCATCGGGCGCCATCGCGGCGCGCGCAGTGTGGTAGGCCGGTAGCGCGCGAACTTTCAGCCTAATCAGGTCAACGGCTTGCTTTGCCGTTGCCTCGTCGATCGCGGCGACCGCGGCGACCGGCTCGCCGCAATAGCGCACCTTGTCGCGCGCCAGCGGATACTCAGTGCGGGCAATCGGAAGGACGCCGAAACCTTTGTCGCAATCGGCACCGGTGACGATCGCCTTCACGCCCGGCAGCTTCGCCGCTTCGGAGACGTCCACCTCAAGGATTTCGGCGTGCGAGTATGGACTGCGAAAGATGCGTCCAGCCAGCATTCCCGGCACTGAGAAATCGGCGGTGAATTTGGCCCGTCCAGAGACTTTCTCCGGTCCGTCGACCAACGGTACGTAGTCGCCGATCGTGTGCGCGGGTACCATCTCGTTCATTGCAGTCTTTCCGTCCCTCTATCCATTTCATTTTTTTGATCGTTGCCCGGCTACGGCGGCGCCCCGGCCGCGTGCAGATCTGCGGCATATTTCACCGCTTCGATGATCTTCACGTAGCCGGTGCAGCGGCAGATGTTGCTGCCGAGTGCCTCGCGAATTTCATCTTCACTTGGACGCGGAAGGCGCCGCAGTAGACCAGCCGACGCCATAATGAATCCCGGCGTGCAATAGCCGCACTGCGAACCGAGCTTCTCATGGAAGCCGCGCTGCACCGCCGACAAACGCCCGTCAGTGACAAGCGACTCGACGGTGTCCACGCGCTGTCCATCAACCACAGCGGCGAGCGTGAGGCATGACAGGCGCGGCTGATCGTCAACGAGCACAGTACAAGCGCCGCACTCGCCGCCATCACATCCCGTTTTCGTTCCGGTAAGGCCGACGGCTTCCCGCAAATAATCCAGCAGCAACAAGTTTTCAGAAACCGCATCGCTGCGAGCGCGGCCGTTGAGCGTGAGCTGAAGAATACGCGTCATGCAGGCCTTTGATCGCTTTTCTTATTGATGCGGAGTGTCATACCAGCAAGCGCAGTACTGTTCAAATCCGGCACGCCATAAGCGCTTATCTCGCCAGCGCGGCCAAATCGCTCATCGTCCAACCCTTGAGGGCAAGCGTCCTCGCGCAAGCAGATGGCGCTACACGTCGAAACTTGATCGGCAAAACTCTTTGACCCGTGATTCCAACTCCACAATGTCACCGAATCATGCCGTGGCGAGAACTCGCGCGCCGGCGTCGACCACGGGGAGCGATCCCGAAAGCGCGCAAGCTCTGACGATTTTGCGCCGAAGCCCATCTCGAACAGACGGCGCTCAAAAACGCTGCCGTTCGGCTCGCAATGAGCCCATTCGATCCCAAACGCCCGTCGGCTACCGACGTGCGTCATCTCATTGCTTTGAAACCCCTAGTCCGCTCTATTAGATTAGTGCCTAATTTTTCATCACGTTTTTCCAACTATATTTATGGCGCTGCTCAAGCAATGGGCGGCGCGCTCGCGCGATTCGGATTCAAAATGGGCGCGACTCGTATCGGTTGCGAGCCTCGCACGCAAATTTCGCCTTGAAAGCAATGGTTTAGCGCACGTCATTGATTGGCACGCTCCTTGCGATTTGTTCGGTGCGTGACGGCCTTACGCCGGTTGCGCGCGTCTAACAGAGGAAAACGCGATGCTTAACTCGATAGGCGCGGTCGCTAGGCGACCGCGAGGTCGCCGCTGGCTCGCCGCCGCGGCGGGTCTTGCTTTTGGCCTGACGGCGGCGCTGCCCGCTCAGGCCGAGGACACAATCAAGGTCGGAATTCTCCATTCGCTATCCGGAACCATGGCCATCAGCGAAACTACGCTGAAGGACGTGATGCTGATGCTCATTGACGAGCAGAATAAGAAGGGCGGCGTGCTCGGCAAGAAGCTCGAAGCAGTCGTCGTCGATCCGGCCTCGAATTGGCCGCTCTTCGCAGAAAAGGCCCGCGAGCTGATCAGCAAGGACAAAGTCGCCGTTGTGTTCGGCTGCTGGACATCAGTGTCGCGCAAATCGGTGCTGCCGGTATTCAAGGAGCTCAACAGCATCCTGTTCTATCCGGTGCAGTACGAAGGCGAAGAGAGCGAGCGCAATGTATTCTACACCGGCGCCGCCCCGAACCAGCAGGCGATCCCGGCCGTCGACTACCTGATGAGTAAGGACGGCGGATCGGTCAAGCGATGGGTGCTGGAAGGCACCGACTACGTCTATCCTCGCACCACCAACAAGATCCTCGAAGCTTACCTTAAGCAAAAAGGCGTGAAGGACGAGGACATCACGATCAACTACACGCCGTTCGGCTTCTCCGACTGGCAGACCGAAGTCTCAAAGATCAAGGCGTTCGGCTCGGCGGGCAAGAAAACGGCGGTGGTGTCGACCATCAACGGCGACGCCAACGTCCCGTTCTATAAGGAGCTCGGCAACCAGGGCATCAAGGCGACCGACATCCCCGTGGTGGCGTTCTCGGTCGGCGAAGAAGAACTCGCCGGTCTCGATACCAAGCCGCTGGTCGGGCACCTTGCCGCCTGGAATTATTTCGAGTCGATCAAGACGCCGGCGAACGAGGCTTTCATCAAAGAGTGGCACGCGTTCATCAAGAACCCGAAGCGCACCACCAACGACCCGATGGAAGCTCACTACATCGGCTTCAACATGTGGGTGAAGGCGGTCGAAAAGGCCAAATCAACTGATCCCGACAAGGTGATTGCGGCGCTGCCGGGCATCCAGGCGCCGAATCTCACCGGCGGCATCTCGACGCTGCTGCCGAACCATCACATCACCAAGCCGGTCTATATCGGCGAAATCAGAGCTGACGGCCAGTTCGACGTGGTGTGGAAGACCAAGGGCCTAGTCCCCGGCGATGCGTGGTCGGATTATCTGCCCGGATCGAAAGATCTCGAATCCGACTGGGTGACGCTCAAGTGCGGCAATTATAATAAAGTGACCAAAAAGTGCGGCGGCGCCTAGTAACGTCGACACTATAACAGTGAGCTCGCGGGAAGACGGCGTATCGCCTTCCCGCGCCAAGGCCGGGAACTAGCGATGCGCTTCAGCCGAGCTTGCCTCGTTGGTCTGCTACTGGCATTCAGCTTTGGGCTGGGCGGCGTAACAGCGCGTGCCGCGACCCTCGCTGACGCGCTCACCCATTTTACGGCAGACGATTTCGACGAGACCCTCACCGGCATCGGCGAAGTCGCTGCCAGCGGCAGCCCGCGCGCCGCGACGATCATCCGCGCCTTGCAGAACGGTGCGCTGATGTTCAGCGCTGAGGCGAAGAAGGTCTACATCAAAGACGATTCCGGTAAGCTGACCGATCCGGCCACCGGTGCGCCGATTGCCGGCCAGGCGCCAGCCGATCTTGACAACGTCCGCCTCAACAATCGCCTGCGGGGAGCGATCGACGCAGCGCTGGGCGGACTGACGTTGCTCGCTAGCGATCCCAAAGCGCGATACGACGCGGCGCAGGCCGTGTTCAAGTCACGCGAACAGAGCGCGCTGCCGGCGCTGGAGACGGCCATTGCCAAGGAGCAGGATCCGCGGATCAAGCGGGCGCTCTTGCAGGCGCGAGCTGCGGTCATTTTGACCAGCGAAAAGGCCAGCGACGAGGACAAGTTGGCGGCGGTAGAGGTTGTCCGCCAGCGCGGCGACCAGGACGCGCTTGGGCTGCTCTCCAGTCTGCCGGCTGATACCTCGGCGCCGGTCCTAAAAAGCGCCTCTGCCGCCATCGCCGCGATCAACAATCGTCTGGTGTTGTGGGAAGCCGTACAGAATGCCTGGTATGGAATTTCTCTTGGCTCGGTCCTGCTACTCGCTGCCATCGGGCTCGCCATCACCTTCGGGGTCATGGGCGTCATCAACATGGCTCATGGTGAGATGGTCATGCTGGGCGCTTACGTCACCTTTGTCGTGCAGGAGGTGATACGCCAGAATAATCCGGCGCTGTTCGATTATTCTCTGGCTATCGCCATTCCGCTTTCCTTCCTGGTCGCCGGCTGCGTTGGCATCATCATCGAGCGCACCATCATCCGCTTCCTGTACGGGCGGCCGCTGGAGACACTGCTGGCCACCTGGGGACTTTCACTGATCCTGCAACAAGCCGTGCGCTCCGCATTTGGTCCGAACAATCGCGAGGTCGGCAATCCTTCATGGATGAGCGGCGCATTCGATTTGGGCGGCATTACCATCACCTATAATCGCCTATGGATTATTTGTTTTGCTCTTGCGGTGTTCATCGCGCTGCTGGCGCTGCTGCGCTACACGCGCTTTGGCCTTGAGATGCGGGCGGTGACGCAAAATCGTCCGATGGCCGCTTCGATGGGCATCCGCACTGCCCGCGTTGATGCACTCACTTTCGGCCTGGGTTCCGGGATCGCCGGCATGGCCGGCGTAGCACTGTCGCAGATTGATAACGTCAGCCCCAATCTCGGCCAGGGTTACATCATCGACAGCTTTATGGTTGTGGTATTCGGCGGCGTCGGTAATCTTTGGGGCACGCTCGTCGGCTCTTTCGTACTCGGCATCGCCAACAAATTCCTCGAACCTTATGCCGGGGCTGTCCTCGCCAAGATAGCAATTCTCGTGCTCATCATTCTCTTCATCCAGAAACGGCCGCGTGGCATGTTCGCGCTGAAGGGCCGGGCAGTCGAAGCATGATGGCGCACATTCTCATTCGCTCCATCGATCGCGGCGCTACGATCTTCCTGATCATCGTTGCGGTGATCGCGATCGGCGTGCCAATCCTCAATCTGGCGCTGCCGCCCTCCTCCGACTTTCACATTCCGCTCTATCTGGTCGCGCTGTTCGGCAAATATACCTGTTACGCGTTGCTGGCGCTGTCGATCGATCTGATCTGGGGATTTTGCGGCATTCTCTCGCTCGGTCACGGCGCCTTTTTCGCGCTCGGCGGTTACGCGATGGGCATGTATCTGATGCGCCAGATCGGGACCCGCGGCGTCTATGCCGATCCGATCCTGCCGGACTTCATGGTGTTCCTGAACTGGAAGGAATTGCCAGTCTACTGGTACGGCTTCCAGTTTTTCCCCTACGCGCTGCTGATGGTCGTGCTGGTGCCCGGCGTCCTCGCCTTCGTGTTTGGCTGGTTTGCCTTTCGCAGCCGCGTTACCGGCGTTTATCTCTCGATCATCACCCAGGCACTCACCTTTGCGCTGATGCTCGGCTTCTTCCGCAACAACTTCGGTTTCGGCGGCAACAACGGCCTGACTGATTTCAAGGACCTCCTTGGCTTCAATGTGCAAGCCGAGACGACCCGCAACGCTTTGTTCTCGATCTCCTGTGTGGCGCTGATCATCGCTTTTCTTCTGTGCCGGGCCATCGTCACTTCGAAATTCGGTAAGGTACTGATCGCCATCCGCGACGCTGAAGCGCGCACGCGTTTTCTTGGCTACCGCGTCGAATCCTACAAACTCCTGGTGTTCACGCTATCGGCATGTCTGGCGGGCGTGGCGGGCGCGCTTTACGTACCGCAGGTCGGCATCATCAACCCGAGCGAATTTGCCCCGGCCAACTCCATCGAGGCGGTGATCTGGGTCGCGGTCGGCGGCCGGGGCACGCTCACCGGCGCTGCGCTCGGAGCCGTGCTGGTCAATTACGCCAAGACGTATTTCACCTCGGGCTTTCTCGCGCCCTATTGGCTGTTCATGTTGGGCGCGCTCTTCATCGGAGTCACGTTGCTGTTGCCGCGCGGCATCGTCGGTACGCTGTATCACTGGACGGCACTGCGCCGTGATCGGGCCTCGGCTGCGGCCGAGGAAGGCGTGACCGATCCGCTGCCAGCGGAATAGGCATCAGGCCATGGAACCGCTTACTACCTCCCTGCTGTATCTGAATGGTGTCACCGTCTCGTTTGACGGCTTCAGGGCGCTCAACAATCTGTCTTTTGCCATCGAGTCTGGCGAGATGCGGGCCATCATTGGACCGAATGGCGCCGGCAAGACCACGATGATGGACGTGGTCACTGGCAAAACCCGTCCGGATCTCGGTGACGTACTGTTCGATGGCTCGTACAATCTCACCAAGCTCGACGAGGCTGAGATCGCAGAGCTCGGTATCGGCCGCAAGTTTCAGAAGCCAACGGTATTCGAAAGCCACACCGTCAACGATAACCTCGAACTTGCGCTGAAATCCGATCGCCGCGCCCGCGCCGCCTTATGGTGGCAGGAAACCCCGCCGGAGCGGCGGCGCATCGACGAGTTGCTTCAGATCATCCGCCTGACTGCCGTGCGCGACCGGCTTGCCGCCAGCCTGTCGCACGGACAGAGGCAATGGCTCGAAATCGGCATGCTGCTGGCGCAGGAACCGAAACTGCTGCTGGTCGACGAGCCGGTCGCCGGCATGACCGACGTGGAAACCCAGCAAACCGCCGAATTGCTGAAAGAGATCAATCGCGAGCGCACGGTCGTCGTCGTCGAGCACGACATGGCGTTTGTGCGCGAGCTTGGCGTCAAAGTCACCTGCCTGCACGAAGGGTCGGTGCTGGCCGAAGGCACAATCGATCAGGTCTCGGCCAACGAGCGGGTGGTCGAAGTTTATTTGGGGCGTTAGGAACAGGGTTATGCTCGACGTCAACGCCATCGGCCTCCACTATGGCGCCGCGCAGGCGCTGCGCACCGTTTCGCTCAAGGCCGAACCTGGGAAAGTGACTTGCGTGCTGGGCCGAAATGGGGTCGGTAAAACCAGTCTCCTCGACGCACTCGCCGGCCAGCACTCGGTGACCCGGGGCACGATTACCTGGGAGGGCCAGGACATCACCGCACTGCGGCCGCCGGAACGCGCGCGGCGCGGCATTTCTTATGTGCCGCAGGGCCGTGAAATCTTTCCGCTGCTGACGGTTGAGGAAAACCTGCGCACCGGCTTTGCACCGCTCAGGCGCGATGAGCGCAGTATTCCCGACGACGTTTTCACGTTGTTTCCGATCCTCAACGACATGCTGCGCCGCCGCGGCGGCGATCTGTCGGGCGGCCAGCAGCAGCAACTTGCCATCGGGCGGGCGCTGGTGATGCGGCCGCGGCTGCTGCTGCTCGACGAACCGACCGAAGGTATTCAGCCTTCGATCATCAAGGATATCGGCCGCGCCATTTCGTATCTGCGCTCGCTTGGCAAGATCGCCATCGTGCTGGTCGAACAATATCTCGACTTTGCCCGCGAACTCGGCGACCATTTCGCCGTCATGGAGCGTGGCGCCATTGTCTATTCCTGCGACCGCGACAATCTCGACGAGGGCGCGCTGCAGCGGGCGATGGCGATTTGATCTCGACTGAGTGATTTTGGTTGCGGGGGGAGCGAACGTGTTGGCGAAAACGCCGGCCGACAGTCAGATTTTCGCCGGCAATCGCGCAATCGGGCGCGTGACGCTTGCAGTAGCGGCCGACTCCGGTGAGAGCCGCCGCCGTAACGTGCATGAAGCCGGCTCCTTGCGGGTGCGTTTCCCAAATGCTGCCGACAAAGCGGTGCTCGAGGCTGTCATCGTCAACACGGCCGGCGGAATGGCGGGCGGCGACCGCTTCGACATCGATGTGGCCGTCGAGGCTGGCGCGCGCCTGACCGTGACAACGGCAGCTTCGGAAAAGATCTATCGCTCGCTGGGACCGGATACGGAGGTCGGCGTTAAGCTCGACGTTGGACCTGGCGGCGCGCTCGCATGGCTGCCTCAGGAGACGATATTGTTCGATCAGGTGCGGCTTCGCCGCATGATCGACGTCGATCTCGCGCATGATGCCGATCTCATTCTCGCCGAGGCGATCGTATTTGGACGGTCGGCTATGGGCGAAACTGTGCTCCACGGGCATCTCTTCGACCGCTGGAGGGTGCGCGTTGGTGATGCGCTCGTTTTTGCTGAAGCATTGCGTCTCGATGGCGCGATCGCGGAGCATCTGGCGCGTCGTGCCGCTGTCGGCGAAGGCGTCGCCATTGCCAGCGTCATCAAAGTTCCGGGCGACGAGTCCGGCGCCGCGGCGGTTCGTGACATCGCAGAAGACTTCGTCGGTGAAGTCGGCGTATCGGCGTGGGGCAATCTCCTTGTCGCCCGTCTGGTCGCGCCCGACGGTGCCGCGTTGCATCGCGATCTCGTTGGCGTGTTGACGGCCTTGAATGTAATGCCGCTGCCGCGGTTATGGTTGAACTAGCGCATGATCCCGAAAAGTGGAGGCCGGTTTTCGGATAACATCAGGCGCCAATCGGTAACGTGACAGCCCATGAATCTCACCCCGCGCGAAAAGGACAAGCTGTTGATCGCCATGGCGGCGATGGTGGCGCGGCGCCGGCTCGAGCGCGGCGTGAAGCTCAACCATCCGGAAGCCGTGGCGCTGATTTCCGATTTCATCCTCGAAGGCGCGCGCGACGGACGCACCGTCGCCGAGCTGATGGAGCAGGGCGCCCACGTCATCACCCGCTCGCAGGTGATGGACGGCATCGCCGCGATGATTCCGGAGATTCAGGTCGAAGCCACGTTTCCGGACGGCACCAAGCTTGTGACCGTGCATGAGCCGATACGATGAGGCGCACATGATTCCCGGCGAACTTTTCATCAAAGACGGCGAGATCGAGCTCAACAAAGGCCGCAAGAGCATCGCGCTGACAGTCTCGAACACCGGCGACCGGCCGATCCAGGTCGGCTCGCACTATCATTTCTTTGAAACCAACCCGGCGCTGAAATTTGACCGCAAAGCGGCCCGCGGCATGCGCCTCGATATCGCTGCCGGAACCGCGGTGCGATTCGAGCCCGGCCAGACCCGCGAGGTCAAACTCGTTGCGCTCGCCGGCACGCGCACGGTCTACGGCTTCCGACAGGACATCATGGGAAAGCTGGAAAAAGCAAAGGCGGCAAATTCAAAGGCCGCAAAACCGGGAGCAAAAAAACCGTGACGAGCGGGCTTGCGCAAGCTCGCTCGTCAAGTTCTCAGCGCTGCTACCGCGACTGGGACCAGGATCTCATCAGTGATTGGTGCGACACCGGTAGCGGCTTCAACACCAGACCGATCTGACCTTGGCGACCTCTCTCATCTGGCGGAACCAAACGTGAGCGATCTGAAAGTCAGCATACCGCAGCTGCCGCGTGATGCAAGAAAAAGCGTGCAACCAAACGCTTGTGCAACGCGGTGGGGATAACATTGGGGATTTCTTTGTTCGTCATTGCGCGTGAAGCAAAGAAATTCAGGCTTTTACAAGCGGCTCTGGATTGCTTCGTCGCATTCGCTCCTCGCAGTGACGAACAGCAAGCTAGCCGCAATAAACGACGGGGACCATCATGCCATCGAACATAAGCCGCGCCGTTTACGCCGACATGTTCGGCCCGACCACCGGCGATCGCGTGCGGCTTGCCGATACCGATCTGATTATCGAAGTGGAAAAGGACTTCACGACTTATGGCGAAGAAGTGAAGTTCGGCGGCGGCAAAGTCATTCGCGACGGCATGGGGCAATCACAGATCACCAACAAACAAGGCGCGGTCGACACCGTCATCACCAATGCGCTGATCCTCGATCACTGGGGCATCGTTAAAGCCGACGTCGGTATCAAGGACGGCAACATTGCCGCCATTGGCAAGGCGGGCAATCCTGACATCCAACCCGGCGTGACCATCGTGATCGGGCCTGGCACCGAAGTAATCGCCGGCGAAGGCAAAATCCTCACCGCCGGCGGTTTCGACACTCACATCCACTTCATCTGCCCGCAGCAGGTCGATGAAGCGCTGATGTCCGGCGTCACCTCGATGCTTGGCGGTGGCACCGGACCGGCGCACGGCACGTTTGCGACCACCTGCACGCCCGGGCCATGGCATCTGGCGCGCATGATTCAGGCGGCCGACGATTTTCCGGTCAACCTCGGTTTCGCCGGCAAAGGCAACGCTTCGCGACCTGCGGCGCTTGAGGAAATGATCAAGGCCGGCGCCTGCGCGCTGAAGCTGCACGAAGACTGGGGCACGACGCCGGCTGCGATCGATTGCTGTCTGTCCGTCGCCGACGACTACGACATCCAGGTGATGATCCACACCGACACGCTCAACGAATCCGGCTTCGTCGAGGACACTATCAAGGCGTTCAAGGGCCGCACCATTCACGCTTTCCACACCGAGGGCGCCGGCGGCGGGCATGCGCCCGACATCATCAAGGTGGCGGGACTGAAAAACGTGCTGCCGTCGTCGACCAATCCGACGCGGCCTTATACGCGCAACACCATCGACGAACATCTCGACATGCTGATGGTGTGCCACCATCTCGATCCATCGATCGCCGAGGATCTCGCCTTCGCCGAAAGCCGCATCCGCAAGGAGACGATCGCGGCGGAGGATATTCTGCACGACATCGGCGCGCTCTCGATGATGTCGTCGGATAGCCAGGCGATGGGCCGGCTCGGCGAAGTCATCATCCGCACCTGGCAGACCGCGGACAAGATGAAGAAGCAGCGCGGCCGCCTGAAACAGGAAACGAGCGACAACGACAATGCGCGGGTGAAGCGTTACGTCGCCAAATACACCATCAACCCGGCGATCGCTCACGGCGTCTCGAAACTCATCGGCTCGGTCGAGAAGGGCAAGCTGGCCGATCTCGTGCTGTGGGCGCCGGCGTTCTTTGGCGTCAAACCCGAATGTATCATCAAGGGCGGCACCATCGTCGCTGCGCAAATGGGCGATCCGAACGCGTCGATCCCGACACCGCAGCCGATCCATTACCGGCCGATGTTCGGCGCCTACGGCCGCGCCCGCACCGCATCGTCAGTGGTGTTTGCCTCGAAGGCGGCGGTGAAGGCCGGGCTTGGCAAAAAGCTCGGCATTCAGAAAGAACTTGTCGCCGTCCGGAACACCCGCGGCAAAATCTCAAAGAAGAGCATGATCCACAACGATGCGACGCCCGATATCGAAGTCGATCCGGAAACCTACGAAGTCCGCGCCGACGGCGAGCTTTTGACCTGCGCGCCGGCGGAGGTTCTGCCGATGGCGCAACGGTATTTTTTGTTCTGAAAGTCTCCTTGCAATGACCGGCGCCACGCGGATTATTCATCGACCTGCGCGGCGTTGGCGGTAATCCAGTCGACGGCCTCATCTTTGCTGGCAAAGCCCTCGATCAGCCGCTCATGGCCCTTGTGATATCTGATGACCACATGCCAACCGGTCCCGGTCTTGTCGGGGAACGGCTCCATCACCGGTTGTTCCTCAGAATTGGTGCGGTCGGACATCGAATTTTCCCTTAGCGGATGATTGGTCGAACAATGGTCTAAGCGGGCGCATCGGACTCGTACACGGTGACATTCGTCGCCGGATCGATCGGATCCTCCCAAGGCCGTCGCGCTATCATGCGGCAGGTGTCGGCGTAGCCCGCCTGCCATCGTGCTTCGATTGCGGCGCGTGAGAAGTCGTAATCCCGGGCGTTGGTCTCGCCTGGAAGCGGCTGGGCATTGATCTCGACCAGATGGATCGTCGTGCCGCAGCCGCGGCCGGCCAGCTCCTGAACGCGCGGCGAGTTCTTCTGTTCCTCTGGAAGCATGTCGACGAGTTCGCGCACAATCCGCCGCATCCGGTGCAGCTCGGCCTGCCGGGCAATGTGGCTCCTGCTGCGGCTGCCGAACAAAATGTCCTTCTCGCGCATGAAGGCATGCACGAGCGATTGCGGGTCCGGGCCGCGCCGGTGCCAAATCTGCACCGCGAACACGACACAGCTTTGCCGCGGGTCTTCATCGAACACGACTTCGACCGGCGTGTTGGAGTAAATGCCGCCGTCCCAATAATATTCGCCATCGATCTGCACGGCCGGAAAGCACGGCGGAATGGCGCTCGAGCCAAGCACGTGATCAAGCCCGATCACGTCCTGCGTGGTGTCGAAATAGCGGATTTGACCGGTCCGGACCGTGGCCAGGCCAAGCGTAAACCGCGCCGGTCCGGCATTGATGAGGTCGAAGTCGACCAGGCGCGGCAGCAGCTTCTTGAGCGGATCGACCAGGTACATCGCCGCGAGCTCGATGCCGACTTTGGCCTCGACGCCCCAGGCGAGCGCCGGGTTGATACTATAGAAGCCCGGCACGCCGGTCGTCAGTGGCGCGATTTGCCCGAGCGGCCATGGCGGCGTTTCCAGACGGGCCCAGAATTCCCGCAAATTCTCCAGCCGGTCCTCAACCTTATTGCCGCAGATGATGGCTCCATTGATGGCGCCGATCGAGGTGCCGATCACCCAATCGGGCTCGATGCCGGCCTCGTGCAGCGCCTGATAGGCGCCCGCCTGGTAGCACCCGGGCGCGCCACCGCCTTGCATCACCAGCACGACCTGGCCGGGCAGGCCCGCTTTGTCGACGGGCTGTAACGACGAAGACACCGCATCGCCTGCAGACATGGTGACAGCTCGCTGCGCTCAGCAATTGTGAGTATACCGCATTGCCGTATCGGCCAACATGAAGTTAGCCCTTGCGCTACACGCCCCCTCCGCCATGCTTCGCATGGTCCCCCTCCCCCGCACTTTGTGCGGGGGCGGATAGAGTTGTCTTCCCCTGCCATTTGCAAAGATCGGCGATCAAACACTTCTCGCACAGCGGGCGGCGGGCGAGGCAGGTGTAGCGGCCGTGCAGGATGAGCCAGTGGTGGGCGTGCAGCAGATAACGTTTCGGCACGACTTCCATCAGCTTCATTTCGACGTCGAGCGGGGTTTTGCCGACCGCAAGTCCGGTGCGGTTGCCGACGCGGAAAATGTGGGTGTCGACGGCGATGGTCGGTTCGCCGAAGGCGACGTTGAGCACCACGTTCGCGGTCTTCCTTCCGACGCCGGGCAGCGCTTCCAGCGCTTCGCGGTCGGCCGGCACCTTGCCGCCGTGCTCGGCGACAAGCCTCTTCGATAGCGCGATCACGTTCTTTGCCTTGGTGCGGTAGAGGCCGATGGTCTTGATCAGCGAGCGCACCCGCGGCTCACCGAGCTTGACCATTTTCTCCGGTGTGTCGGCGAGCTTGAACAGCGCCGGCGTCGCCTTGTTGACGCCGGCATCGGTCGCCTGCGCGGACAGAACGACCGCGACCAGGAGCGTGAACGGATTGATGTATTGCAGTTCGCTGCGGGGATTGGGATTGGCGGCGGCAAAGCGGCGGAACGCTTCCTCGACCTCGGCCTTGGTCCATTGCGGCAATTCGCCATGGGCGGCCTCGGCGTCCGCCTTGGCGCGGGCCTTGCCGCCTTTGACCTGAGCCTTACCTCCGGCGGCAGCTTTACCCCCACCCTTCGCTCCCCCGCGCGCGCGGGAGGGTGAGGAGGGGGCAGTGGTTTTGCGCGCCATGTTTCCCCTATAGTGACGGTCATGACCGCCGACAACAGCTCCGCAGGCGACAGCCGCAATGACAGCGCGACGTTCGCCGAGCCGACGATCTTTTCGGCCGTGATCACGCCACACCGCTCGCTCGGCTCGACCGGCTTCCTTATTCTAATGCTGGGCATCGGCGGGGTGAGCTTTGTCTCCGGGATGGTGTTTTTGCTGCTGGGCGCGTGGCCGGTGTTCGGCTTTCTCGGCCTCGACGTGGCGCTGATCTACTTTGCGTTCCGCGCCAATTTTCGCGCCGCGCGCGCTTATGAGGAAGTGACGATCACGGCCTCCGAACTCACGGTGCGCAAGGTCAATCAGCGCGGCGGGGTGCGCGAATGGACGCTTAACCCGGTCTGGGTCCAGCTCGACCGCATCGTGCACGAGGAATTCGGCATCGAGCGGCTGTTCCTGGTGTCGCGCGGCCGGCGGCTGCCGATTGCCGCGTTCCTCGGGCCGGACGAGAAGGCGAGCTTTGCGCAAGCGTTGTCGAGCGCGCTCGGCGAGGCGAAGCGGGGACCGACGCGGACGGTGCTGGAATAGGAGGGCGGATGGCGAATAGCGAATAAAGCGCCTGCCGCCCCGACTATTCGCCATTGCTATTTCGCCATTCGCCCGCAGAAATCGGGTGGTTTGCGCTTCGCCCGCGGCCTAGATCGGGAGCAATCAATGGAGGCACCCATGTTGTCACCCGATCGTATCTCCGACCTGACGCTGCTCGATACCGCAGCGGCCGATTATGACGTGGTGCGCCGCGCCATCGGCCACATCCGCAAGCACTGGCGCGAGCAGCCCGAGATTGACGCCATCGCGGAAGCCACGGGCGTCACCCCGACCGAACTGCACCATTTGTTCCGGCGCTGGGCCGGGCTGACGCCCAAGGCTTTCGTCCAGGCGCTGACGCTCGACGGCGCGCGGCAATTGCTGCGCGATTCCGCAAGCGTGCTCGATGCCACCTACGAAGTTGGTCTCTCAGGTCCGGGCCGGCTGCACGATCTGTTCGTGACCCACGAAGCGATGTCGCCGGGCGAATGGAAATCCGGCGGCGAAGGCCTGACAGTCCGGTTCGGCTTTCATCCATCGCCGTTTGGCAAAGCTCTGGTGATGGCGACCGAGCGCGGCCTCGCAGGCCTCGCCTTTGCCGACGCCGGCGAGGAAGACGCCTGCCTCGACGACATGAAGCGGCGCTGGCCCAAAGCGAGCTACGTCGCCGATCCTGCCCGCACCGCGCCGATCGCGCGACGCATCTTTGATCCGAGAGAATGGCGCGAGGACCGGCCGCTGCGCGTGGTGCTGATCGGCACCGATTGGGAAGTGCGGGTCTGGGAGGCGCTGCTGAAAATTCCGATGGGCAAGGTCGCGACCTATTCGGGCATTGCCGGCAGAGTCTGCAAACCTGCCGCCGCACGCGCCGTCGGCGCCGCGGTCGGCAAAAATCCGGTGTCGTTCGTGGTGCCGTGTCACCGCGTCATCGGCAAAGCCGGCGCGCTGACCGGCTATCACTGGGGCATCACCCGCAAGCAGGCCATGCTCGGCTGGGAAGCGGGACGCGTCGGAGCTGCGGCGTAACTAAAATTCACCTCTCCCCGCCACGCGGGGAGAGGGAATAGTCAGGCGGCGAGGTCGCGCTTCTCGGCGACGGTGGAGTTGGTGTTGAGGCGGTAGATCAGCGGCACGCCGGTCGCGATTTCGCGGGCGACGATCTTTTCCGGCGACAGCTTTTCGAGCACCATCACCAGCGCGCGCAACGAATTACCGTGCGCGGCGACGATCACGTTATCGCCGCGCAACACCCGCGGCAGAATCTCCTGGATGTAGTACGGCAGGACGCGCGCGGCAGTGTCCTTCAGACTCTCGCCGCCGGGCGGCGCGACATCATAGGAGCGTCGCCAGACATGGACCTGCTCGGCGCCCCATTTGGCGCGGGCGTCGTCCTTGTTGAGCCCTGACAGGTCGCCGTAGTCGCGCTCATTGAGCGCCTGATCCTTGACGACCGGAATATCCGTCTGTCCCATTTCCGCAAGCACGAGGTCGAGCGAGTGTTGGGCGCGAACCAGCGCCGAGGTGAACGCGACATCAAAACGGATAGCTTGCGCCTTGAGCTTGCGCCCGGCGGCCTGCGCTTCGGCGATGCCTTTTTCAGTGAGGCCGACGTCGCGCCAGCCGGTGAACAGATTTTTTTTGTTCCACTCGCTCTCGCCGTGGCGCACGAGCACAAGAAGACGATCGCTCATTCGCTCAATTCCACGTCAGGTTCCCGCCGGGACAATTGCCAGCGCGAATGGCTATAAGCCAGCGGCCGAGAAGTTAAAAGCCGAACGCCGCCGTGAAAAAAGGCGGGCGATCGGTCTCGTGGCAGGGGAATTGGCGCCCTTGAAGCGGCGCGGGCGCGGACGGCTTTTTTGCTGCGTGGAAACGCCGCTACGGCGTCCAGGCGCCGAATTTGAAATTGAGGCCGGCCTTGACGGTATGAGCGGTGGTCTTTTCGCTGAGCGAAAATGGCACGCCGCCGACGCTGCCGGCGACATTGGCGGAGCCGAGATTGACGTAGAGATACTCGGTCTTGAACGACAGCCAGGGATTGATGGCGTATTCGAGCCCGCCGCCCGCAGTCCAGCCATTTTGCTCATTGCCGCTCGAAACCGAAGCCGTCGAGCCAAAAGCCGTGGCTGTCGCCGATGACGTCGTGTGGCCATAGGCCCAGCCGCCGGTTCCGTACAGGAGCGCAACGGGCGTGACGAGGAAGCCGGCACGGCCGCGCACGGTGCCGAACCAGTCTATTTTGGTTCCGGCACTCGCAGAGGCAATTGCCGTCGATGCGCTGGCGTTGCTGTCGATGTCCGCGGCATCGAAATCGGTTTCCACGCCGATCACCCAGAGCGGCGCGACCTGCCAGTTGAAGCCAACCTGGCCGCCGCCGAAGAACCCGCTCGAGTTGAGCGACGTATTCCCGGTGACGCCCGCGAGCGTGCTCGAATAACTGACGTCGTTGCCGCCAAAGCCGCCGTTGCCGCCGGCATAGAAGCCGGTCCAGCTGTAGATCGGCGGCGGCGGTGGCAGATAGGGCGACTTGTAGACCGGCGGTGCCATATCGGCCGCGCAGGCCGCCGACGCGCCAAAAACCAGGATGCCGATCGCGGAAAGAATGATGTGCTTCATCGTCGCCATGACTACCTCTGCTGCGGGGAAAACACAGCGGCGCCATGGGAGGCCAACATTGGGATACCCAACGTTGGGATACGCAATGCTGCGCCAGACGACGCCGAATCGCCCGCGACGCCCGCATCAATAGCGACGAACGATTAAAATTCAGCTTACGCCGGCCGCGGAGGGAGGGTGCCGGATTGCGGCGGGGATTTTCAGATGTCCTTAAGCCCCAGCACATCCGCCATCGCATAGAGCCCGGGCTTTTGGCCGCGCGCCCACAGCGCCGCGTGCAGCGCGCCGCGCGCAAAGATCATACGATCCTCGGCGCGGTGGGTGAGCTCCAGCCGTTCGGCGGGGCCGGCGAAAATCACCGAGTGATCGCCGACCACGGTGCCGCCACGCAGCGATGCGAACCCAATATCCACCGCGCGGCGCGCGCCGATCATGCCGTCGCGGCTCCGCACCGAATGCGCCGCGAGATTAATGCCGCGCCCGGCTGCGGCGGCGCGTCCGAGCATAAGCGCCGTGCCGGACGGCGCATCGATCTTCTTGTTGTGGTGCATTTCCAGGATTTCGATGTCGTAATTCTCATCGAGAGTCTGCCCCACGCGCTTGACGAGGGCCGCGAGCAGATTGACGCCGAGGCTCATATTGCCGGACTTCACGATCGGCGCACGGGTCGCAGCTTGCGCGATCAATGCTTCTTCTTCGCCGGAGTGGCCGGTGGTGCCGATGATGTGCACGATGCCGGCCGCGCTTGTCAGTTCCGCGAGCGCAAGCGTCGCGGCAGGGATGGTGAATTCGATCAGCCCGTCGGCCGCCTCGATCAGCGGCGCGGGATCGCTGACCACCTTGATGCCGTTTGCGCCCAGGCCCGCAAGTTCGCCGGCGTCGCGTCCGATCACCGCGGAGCCCGCAGCCTCGATCGCGCCGGCAAGCGTTACGCCTTTAGTGGCGGCGATGGCATGGATCAGCGTACGACCCATACGCCCGCCCGCGCCGGCGATCACCAGTCGCATGTCGGAATTTGCCGCAGCCATAACGCTATCTCCGCCAGGCGCGGATATACCGGGCTTGCCGACCGGCAGCAACGCTAGGGCTGCGGGCCGTCGTAACCCTCAACGATGATGAGGTCGACGGCTGAATGCGGCTGCCGGACCTTGATGTTGGTCTGGTATTCAGGCGAGTGGTAGCAGGCAAGCGCCGTCGCGTAATCGGCGAATTCGATCACGATGTTGCGTGACTTGTTGGCGCCTTCCATCGTCTCGGACTTTCCGGCGCGCACAACGAAGCGGCCGCCGAATTTCTTGAAGATCGCCGGATTGGCCGCGGCGTAGGGCTTGTAGCCCTCCTGGTCGTGGACGTCGACGTGCGCGATCCAATAACCCTTGGCCATCGTCAGTTCTCCCTGGTTGCTTGCTGCGCTATTTCCGTAACGATTGCCTTTGCGGCGGCCTTCGGATTACTGGCGGCGATGATCGGCCGGCCGACGACGAGATAGTCGGCGCCCGCGGCAATCGCGGCAGCCGGCGTCATGATGCGCTTCTGATCCCCGCTCTCGGCTCCGGCCGGGCGGATCCCCGGTGTCACCAGCACGATCTGCGGCCCGACGATGGCGCGGAGGTTTGCCGCCTCTTCGGCGGAGCAAATCAGCCCGTCCACACCGATCTCGCGGGCCTGCGCCGCGCGCTCGGCGGCAAGTGTCCGCACCGAGCGATCATAGCCGGCGCCGGCCAAATCGTTGTCGTCGTAGGAGGTCAGCACCGTGACGGCGAGGATGCGCAGGCCGTTGCCGCGCGCGTCGACCGCGGCTTTCATGGTCTGCGGGTAGGCGTGCACGGTGAGAAAGGTCGCACCAATGGGCGCCAGGCTTTTGACGCCGTTCGCCACAGTCGTGCCGATGTCATGCAGCTTGAGATCGAGAAACACGCGCTTGCCGGCGTCAGTGAGCTTCTGCGCATAGGCAAGGCCGCCTACGAAGGCGAGCTGGTAGCCGATCTTGTAGAAAGAAACCGCGTCGCCCAACCGAGCGACCATGGCTTGCGCCGCCTCGACCGACGAAACATCGAGCGCGACGATCAACCGGTCGCGCAGCTCGATCGGCATTGCCTATCCCTTTGCGCCCCTTTTCACGCGGTTGCGTGCGGCATCAGGCCAGCCATGTCAATGAGCCGGCGCACCATCGCCTTGAGCGCCGCTGCCGGCGTTTCATCCTTGAGGTTGTCCATGTCGTCAAACGCCTGGGCGGCGCGGCCGACCGTCACCTGCTCCGGAAGCACCAGCGCGCCACAGCCGAGCTCCAGCACTTGCCGCAGCGCCATCAGTCCGCGCAAGCCGCCTGCTGAGCCATTGGCCGCCGAGCCGATTGCAAAGACGCGGTTCTTGAAGACCGTGTAGGCCGGCTCGTTGCGGTCGCGGCCGCGCGAAATCCAGTCGATGGCATTCTTGACTAGCGGCGGTACCGAAGCGCTGTATTCGGGGCTGGCGACGAACACGCCCGGATGCGCGCCGAGCATTTGTTTAAGCTCAAGCGCGTGGCGGGGCAGGCCGCTGTCAGTCGCGAGATCGGCGTCAAACAGCGGCAAGGGATAATCGGCAAACGAAATGCGCGTGACCTCGGCGCCGGCCAGCGCCAGTTCCTTGGCCGCAAGCGCGGCAAGCCGCACATTGTGCGAACCCGAGCGCAGTGAGCCGGCCATCACCAGAATTTTCGGAGCAACCATGATAATTTCAAGCCTTAAAAGTTAAGCCTTGCGATAAACCCAGACGCGCGCGGGAGGCAAATTCATCCAGATCCGTTCGGATGCTTCCACTGAGAAACCGCCAAACCGCCGCGGCACCGGCGAGGCCACCGAATAGGTAAACTGGACGAAGGGCGCGCCGGGCAGCATCAAATCGAAAGCATCGCGAATAAGCCGCAGCCGCATTTTGATCGGCTTGGTCACCAGAGGCAGGCCGGAGACGACGGCGGCGGCGGGCTGCAGCAGCAGCGTTTCCAGCAGGCGGCGCATGCTGTAGGCATCGCCCTGCACCAGAGTAGCGTCCGGATAACGCGCCCGCAGCAGCCGGCAGAATGTCGGATTGAATTCGACCAGCACCAGACGTGAAGGTGCGACGCCGGCTTCGACCAGCGCTTCAGTGACCGGCCCGGTACCCGGCCCTAATTCGACAACCGGACCGTCGCTGTCGGGATCGACGTAGCGCGCCATGGTACGGGCGAGAAGTTTTCCCGAAGGCGTTACCGCGCCGACGGTCAGCGGCCGTTCGAGCCAGGAGCGCAGGAAGCGCACCTCGTCGTCGAGCCGAATGCCCCGCTTGCGTTCGAATTGACGGATTTGTTGCTCGATCTTTCTGCCGATGCCGCCGCGCTTTTGGTCGAGCAACCGAAACTGGCGTTCGAGCTTGCGCTCGATAAGGGTCTTGCTCAGCTCCAATAAGCGGAGCTGTCGCCCGACCTTCTGTTCGAACTTTTGCAGCCCCGGAACCAGCATAGCTTCCTACAACGCAATGGTGTTGTTCTAGAACATCCGCAGACTTATGACCAGCCGAGCGCAGACGATGCGCGCCCGCTAATACCTGCCGAAATTCACAAGTTCTTGGAAGTACGATACATTCACGCGGAGGTCGTGCTCTTGCCTCCGAGCAGTTCTTTGACTTTGCCGAAAAAGCCCGTGGATTCAGGCTGCGTATCCGGCGAGGAGAGGCGGTCGAACTCGGCCAGAAGTTCGCGCTGCTTCTTGCTGAGCTTCTGCGGCGTTTCGACGACGACCTGCACGTACATATCGCCGCTTTGCCGCGACCGCAGCACCGGCATTCCCTTGCCGGGTAGACGAAAGCGCTGACCGGTTTGCATACCCTCCGGCACTTTGACCCGGGTTTTGCCGCCGTCGATCGTCGGCACTTCAAACTCGCCACCGAGCGACGCGGTCACCATCGAGACCGGGACACGACAATGCAGGTCAGCACCATCGCGCTGGAAGAACTCGTGCGCACCCAGCGACAGAAAGATGTAGAGATCGCCCGCCGGCCCGCCGCGAACGCCCGCTTCGCCTTCGCCGGCAAGCCGGATGCGGGTGCCATCCTCGACGCCGGCCGGAATGTTCACCGACAAAGTCCGCTCGCGCGTCACGCGGCCTGAGCCGCTGCACGACGCGCACGGACTCTCAATCACCTGACCGCGGCCGTGGCAACTCGGGCAGGTGCGTTCAAGCGTGAAGAAGCCCTGCGCGTGACGGACCTTGCCTTGCCCGCCGCACATCGAACAGGCCTTCGGCTTAGTGCCGGGCTTGGCGCCAGTGCCTGAGCATGCTTCGCAGGTGACCGAGGTCGGGATGCGGACCGAAGCCGTCTTGCCGGAATAGGCTTCCTGCAACGAGATTTCCATGTTGTAGCGCAGGTCAGCACCGCGCTCGCGCCCGGAGCCCCGGCCGCGGCGCCCGTTCATGCCGAAGAGATCGTCGAAAATATCGGAGAACGTGGTGGCGAAATCCGCGCCAAAACCGTGCGCGGTGCCTACGCCGCCCTGCTCGAATGCAGCGTGGCCGAAGCGGTCATAAGCGGCTCTTTTGTCGGGGTCCTTGAGGATCTCATAGGCCTCGTTGAGCTCCTTGAAGCGGTGCTCGGCAGTGTCGTCACCCGGATTGCGGTCCGGATGCCACTGCATGGCCTGCTTGCGAAAGGCGGCCTTGATGTCACCATCACTTGCCGTGCGCTCGATCGACAGCGTTTCGTAATAGCAGCGCTTGACCATTCCCGCTCTTACCCTGCCTTACCCGCGCAGCATCATAGCTGCGCACGATCCCCCTACGGGCATGAGCCCTTCGACGAGCAAAAGCCCGCCCTTACGTTCGCAAAAAAGATGCACCCCCGGGTCAACCCCGGGGGTGAAGACTTTTGCAGCCTGTCGTTAGCGATAGCCAGCATCAAACGCCTCGCCGGATCAAGCCGACTTCTTGTTCTTCTTGTCGTCGTCAACTTCCGTAAACTCGGCGTCGACGACGTCATCCTGCTTCGCTTCGGCTTCGGGCCCGCCGCCCGGTTGCTCAGCCGACTGCTTGTACATTGCCTCACCGAGCTTCATCGAAGCCTGCGACAGCGCGCTGGCCTTGGCGGTGATCGCGTCGGCGTCAGCGCCTTTCAAGGCTTCCTTGAGGTCGGCCATGGCGTTCTCGATCGCACGCCGGTCGGCTTCGCCGACCTTCGAACCATGCTCGGCGAGTGTCTTCTCGGTCGAGTGGACCAGAGCCTCGGCATGGTTCTTGGCCTCGACTTGCGCCTTTCGCTTCTTGTCCTCTTCGGCGTGAGCTTCGGCGTCCTTGACCATCTTCTGGATGTCAGCCTCGCTGAGACCGCCAGAAGCCTGGATGCGGATCTGCTGCTCTTTGCCGGTACCCTTGTCTTTCGCCGACACGTTGACGATGCCGTTGGCGTCGATGTCGAACGTGACCTCGACTTGCGGCACGCCGCGCGGCGCCGGCGGGATGCCGACCAGGTCGAACTGGCCAAGCATTTTGTTGTCCGACGCCATTTCGCGTTCGCCCTGGAACACCCGGATCGTCACCGCGGTCTGGCTGTCTTCGGCCGTAGAGAACACCTGGCTCTTCTTGGTCGGGATCGTGGTGTTGCGATCGATCAATCGCGTGAACACACCGCCGAGCGTCTCGATGCCGAGCGACAGCGGCGTCACGTCGAGCAACAGCACGTCCTTGACGTCGCCCTGCAGCACGCCGGCCTGGATCGCAGCACCAACCGCGACGACTTCGTCGGGATTGACGCCCTTGTGCGGCTCCTTGCCGAACAACTGCTTGACGACTTCCTGCACTTTCGGCATGCGGGTCATGCCGCCGACCAGAACCACCTCGTTGATCTCGGCCGCGGACAGACCGGCGTCCTTGATCGCCTGCCGGCACGGTTCAATGGTCTTCTGCACGAGATCATCGACCAGCGCCTCGAACTTGGCGCGGGTGAGCTTCATGGTCAGATGCTTCGGACCGGACGCGTCCGCCGTGATGAACGGCAGATTGATCTCGGTCTGTGTCGTCGACGACAACTCGATCTTGGCTTTCTCGGCCGATTCCTTGAGCCGCTGCAGCGCGAGCTTGTCGCGGCGCAGATCAATGCCCTGCTCCTTCTGGAACTCGTCGGCCAGATAATTGACGAGCCGCATATCGAAGTCCTCGCCGCCGAGGAAGGTGTCGCCGTTGGTGGACTTCACCTCGAACACGCCGTCGCCGATTTCGAGAATCGAAATATCGAATGTGCCGCCGCCGAGGTCGTAGACCGCGATCGTGCCGGTCTTGTTCTTGTCGAGTCCGTAGGCGAGCGCCGCTGCCGTCGGCTCGTTGATGATGCGCAGGACTTCCAGACCGGCGATCTTGCCGGCGTCCTTGGTGGCCTGCCGCTGCGCGTCGTTGAAGTAAGCGGGAACGGTGATGACAGCCTGCTCGACCTTGCTGCCGAGATAAGCTTCTGCCGTCTCCTTCATCTTCTGCAGGATGAAGGCGGAAATCTGCGACGGCGAATAGCTCTTGCCTTCGGCCTCGACCCAAGCGTCGCCGTTGGAGGCGCGGACGATCTTGTAGGGGACAAGCTTCTTGTCCTTCTCCACCATCGGATCGTCATAGCGCCGGCCGATGAGCCGCTTGACAGCAAAAATCGTTCGCTCGGGATTGGTGACCGCCTGGCGCTTAGCCGGCTGGCCTACCAGCCGTTCGCCCTCGTCCGTAAAAGCGACGATGGACGGCGTGGTACGCATTCCCTCTGCATTCTCGATAACCTTAGGCGTCTTGCCTTCCATCACCGCGACGCAGGAATTCGTGGTTCCTAAATCAATGCCAATAACCTTGGCCATGGTGTTAACCCTCTCTTTCGCGGCAGGTCGGGCAGGCCCCAAAGGCACCCTTCGTCCGACCCCCTTTTAGTCGCCCGGCCCATTTCCAGGCGACATCCTTGGGTCATATAGGAGAGCATGATCAGGCCGCAAGACAGCTTCGACGTTCAAGCGAGCGCACGGTTACAGTAGGACGTGCCGACGACCGGACGAGAGAGCGGATGAACCCGTCGACGGACGTTTCCGGATTGCAAATCCATCCCGAATATCTCGACCGCGAGGCACAGATGGAGCTGCTCGCCGCGGTGCGCAACGTCCTGGTTTCGGCGCCGCTCTACACGCCGCGGATGCCGAAATCCGGGCGGCCGTTCTCGGTGCGCATGTCGAACTGCGGAGCGCTTGGATGGGTGTCCGACGAAGCCGGATACCGATATCAAGCGACGCATCCTGAGACCGGACGCCCTTGGCCGTCGATGCCCGCAGCACTACTCAGGTCATGGAATGAGCTTGGCGGATACCCGGAGGCGCCTGAAGCCTGCCTCATCAACTTTTACGGTCCGACTGCAAAAATGGGTTTGCACCAGGATCGGGACGAGGCGGACTTTGCCGCACCGGTGATCTCGATCTCACTCGGCGATTCCTGCCTGTTTCGAATCGGCGGTCAAAAACGTGCCGAGCCGACGCGCGCCTTTCGCGTCAGCTCGGGCGCTGCGCTCGTTCTCGGCGGCGCGGCGCGCCTTGCGCTCCACGGCGTCGACCGGATTTACCCGGGAACATCGCGCTTGCTCCCGGAGGGCGGACGGATCAATCTGACTTTGCGCCGGGTGACGCGCAGCGCGCCCGAGGGCTCCAGTTTTCACCGTCACTAGAGGCTCGGCATGCTCAGCTATTGCACTTTCCGCCCTATCCGAGCTTCGGGTATCGCCGCCGTAACAGCGCTTATCGTTTCCTCGACGATCTTCTGCACAATCTTGGCGACCGCGGCTACGGCGGCCGACGCAGTTTTCCCGCCCGGCTCCCGCGTCGGACTGGTCCCGCCACCCGGCATGATGCCAAGCAATGCGTTCGACGGTTTTGCGGATCCAGGAAAGGACGCGGCCATCCTCATCACCGTGCTGCCGGCCGCGGCCTATTCCCAGTTCGAGAAAACCATGGACAGCAACGTCCTGAAAAAGCAGGGCGTCAGTCTGGAGAAACGCGAGCCGATCAAGCTCGACACCGGCAAGGGTTTTCTCATCAGCGGCCGGCAGGTGGCCGACAAGACCCATTACCGCAAGTGGCTGCTGGTCGCTGCGGCCGACGATCTTACCGCGTTGGTCACAGTCCAGGTCCCAGAGCAGGAGACGCTCTATTCGGATCGCATCGTGCGCGCGGCGCTCGCAACGTTATCGGTGCGTCCCAAGGTACCGGAGGCTGAGGAGCTAAGCCTCCTGCCGTTTGCAGTCGCCGACCTCGCCGGCTTTCACATCGACGGTGTCCTTCGTGGCCGGATGCTCGTCTTGAGCGACTTGCACAATGAAAATCCCGAGGACGACGCCAAGGGAGCGCTCCTGATTGGTACTCCCGACGCGCGTTTGCTCATTGCGGCGCTGCCGGGCGGTCCGACAGAACCAGGTGACCATGCGAATTTTGCCCGGCTGTCTTTCAACGAAATCGGCGGGATCAGAGACGTTCATGTGACGATGTCCGAGCCGCTGCGTATTGGCGGTCAGTCGGGGTACCAGACCATGGCGGAGGCCAAGGACGCGCGCAGTGGCGCCGATGTCATGGTGGTGCAGTGGCTGCGGTTCGGCAGTGGGGGGTTCATGCAGATGATTGGTGTCGGTCCCGCCGACACGTGGACGAGCGTTTTGTCGCGGCTACGAACGGTTCGCGATAGCGTCGAGCTGAGGTGAACCTTCAAGCCGGCGTCGTAGCGAAGCTTCCTTAGGAATTGCCCGTCGCGTTGTCGTTGGCGGACCGCTGCACCGGCGCAGCCCGCGGACCGCCCTTCGATACACCGACCATGGCTGGGCGCAGCACGCGCTCGCCGATCATGTAGCCGGGCTGTACGACCTCGACGATGCTGCCGGCCGGAACCGACGGATTCGGCACTTCGAACATCGCCTGATGGACGTTCGGATCGAATTTCTCGCCCCGCGGGGTAAACTGGCGCACGCCGCTCTTCTCCAGCCCCTTGAGAAGCTCTCGCTCGGTCAGTTCGACACCCTCGATCAGCGATTTCACGCCGGCTTCAGCGCTGGCCCGCATCGCGGGGGACACCGCATCGAGCGCGCGACGCATGTTATCGGCGACGACCAGCATGTCACGCGCAAACGACGTCACGCCATAGACGCGGGCGTCATTCACTTCGCGCGCGGTCCGCTTGCGCAGATTTTCCATCTCGGCAAGCGTCCGCAGGAGCCTGTCCTTGAAGTCGGCGGCAAGCGCGGCTGCATCGCCCTCTGGAGCCGCGGCCGACTGGGCCGAAGACGCGGCTTCCTGGGGCGAACCCGCTGCGTCCTCGGCGCGCGCGGTCTGTTCCGTCATATCAATACCCATCCGTTGCTGTCCCGGCATATCAGGGTTCGAACCGCAAAAATCAAGCGCGGCGGCCGAACGGGAATGGGACCCGCATTAACCAGCTTCAGCCCCCGAGCAGCTTGCTCACCACCTTGGCGGTGTAGTCCACCATCGGGATGATCCGCGCGTAGTTCAGCCTGGTCGGCCCAATCACGCCCAGTACGCCCACAATCTCGCCTGACGCGTCGTGGTATGGCGCGACAATCGTTGAAGACCCTGAAAGCGAGAACAACTTGTTCTCCGAGCCGATGAAAATCCGGACGCCCTCGGCCTGTTCAGCGCGCCCGAGCAGATCGACCACTTCACGCCGGGTCTCGAGATCATCGAACAACAAGCGGACACGCTCCAGATCCGCGAGCACCTTGAGATCTTCGAGCAGGTGCGCCTGGCCGCGCACGATCAGCTTGCGCTCGTCGCGTTCGCCGCCCGACCAGCTGGCAAGGCCGGCGGCGACGATCTTTTTCGTCAACTCATCGAGTTCGGCCTGACCTTCGCGCAGCCGCTGCTCGATCTCGGTCCGAACCTCGGCAAGCGTGCGGCCGCGAATGCGGGCATTGAGGAAATTGGCCGCCTCGATCAGCGCCGAGGTCGGTAGGCCAACCGGAATATCAAGGACGCGATTCTCGACCTGACCATCTTCCGCAACCAGAACCACGAGCGCGCGCTCGGGTTCGAGCCGCACGAACTCGATGTGTTTGAGTCGCTGGTTGGACTTCGCGGTAAGCACGACGCCGGCGGCTCGGCTTAAGCCCGAGAGCAGACCCGAGGCTTCGGTCAGCACGCCTTCGAGCGACTTCGACTGACCGGCGCCCGCAACCTGTGCCTCGATGGCCTTGCGATCGTCTTCGGTAAGATCGCCGATCTGCATCAACGCATCGACAAAAAAGCGAAGACCTATTTCGGTCGGTAGCCGTCCGGCAGAGGTGTGCGGGGCGTAGACCAAACCAAGCTGTTCAAGGTCGGACATGACATTGCGCACCGACGCCGGGGACAACGTCATCGGCAGAATGCGCGACAGATTGCGCGAGCCGACCGGCTCGCCGGTCGCGAGGTAGCTCTCCACGATCTGGCGAAAGATCTCGCGCGAGCGCTCGTTGAGCTGGGCAAGGCTCAACTGGCTCGTTGCAAGAGGCAGGTCGTGGCTGGCCAAGGTTAGCTCCAGAAGCCGGCGCAGAATTCACTTTGGATACTTGTTTGCGAGACTTCTTTACAAGATTTGTCGACTCGTGACGGTTGTTTCAAGGCAAGCTTATCGGCAGGACGAGGATCGGGGCAAATCGATCGCAGCTTGTACTCGTAGCCGGGCGGGGCAATGCTCCGTTTTTGGGGAAAAAATGGATATCGGGGCGCATTTTCAAGTAATCCCGCAGGCATCTGGGCCGTGCGGGAGAACAGGCGATGGGTGGTCAATGTAGCCGCGGCGTTCGGGGCCATCCATTTTTTTACGCGCAATGGTTCGAGCGGCTGGGATTGGAGCCGATCTCGGTTCTCATTGGCGACCTCCTGATGCTTGCCTTCGCAATAGGGCTGTGGATGTTCAACGAGCGTTTCGCCGCAGGCCAAAGCTGAAACTGCGGCCCGCTGCTAATGATGCACTGCCGCCTATCGTGAAGCGCGCCGCGTCTTGCGGCGCGTGGTTCGCGCGGCCGTTTCCGGCTCGCGCACCTGTTCACCGACCCGTAGAGGTTTCGCGCGAGCTAATTGCGAGAGGTCGCCAATCACCTGCTTCAATACTTCCTGATCCAGTTTGTTCGACGACAACGCGAAGCCGAGATAGCACCAGTTGATGAGGCGCGCGCGCGTCCCCGCTACGTTTGGTGGAACGCCCGCATCAATCAGCAGTTTCCGCAGATACCGGATCCGCTCAGCGTCGACCGCTTCGACCGCAGCTCTCGCCCGCCCGTCGGCCGTGGCCCAGGCCCGCACCGCGCGTTCAATGCCGGTGTCGCGTGAAAAGGCGCGCGAGGCCAGCGCTTCGAGGCGGTCGTCAGAGGCCGCCTCGATTTCATCAATGATGTTCTCCAGCGCGATCTCGCGCCAGCGCCGCAGGATCGCGGCGTGGAACGCCGGCACATCGGCAAAGTGCCAATAGAAGCTGCCGCGTGAGATACCCAGCCGGTTGGCGAGCGTGTCGGCCTTGAGTGCGGAAAATCCGGATTTTGCCAGCGCCTTGAGCCCGGCGTCGACCCATTCTGCCGGCCGGAGGCGGTTGTCGGCCATTTCCATACACCACTGTATTGACGCGCAATGAACGGGATGATACGCAACCATACATCACTGTATGGAGTTGGGCAATGCGTGACCTCGCCGTGCAGCTCGCTGGAATACTGGCCGTGGCCGCAGCCATCCTGCACGGCGTGCTGGGTGAGACCAAAGTTTTTGCCCGCGCCCGGATCGAGCCGGAATGGGTCCGCCGGTTGATCCGGCTGGTCTGGCTATGGGGCACGATCGCGTGCGTCAGTCTTGCGATCCTCCTCATTGCCGCGCCCAAGCTCGGTTCCGATGCCGCTCGTAATTGGATCATCGCAACGAGCATCGTCACGTTTGGCTTCGGCGCCATCGGCAACGCCTGGGCGACGCGCGGACGGCATTTTGGCTGGATAGTGCTGATCGTCGTGGTCGGCCTCGCGGCCATCGGACTCTGAGTCAATCCGCGCGCCCTGCCGCCCTGCCCTTGTCGGCCCTGGCTCCCGCCCCTAAAACACTGGGCCAATTGGCACTAGCGAATAGTTTCGGCGCGGCGTGGCCGCCGCCTGGTAGGGAGGTCTAACATGCGGCCGAGTCGCCGACAGCCCGACGAATTACGACCCGTGTCGCTTGAGCGCGGCGTCGTGAAGTTCGCCGAGGGCTCGTGTTTCGTGAGATTCGGCGACACGCATGTGCTCGTCACTGCAACGCTGGAGGATCGTCTGCCGCCGTGGCTCAAGGGTCAGGCCCGCGGCTGGATCACCGCCGAATATGGCATGCTGCCGCGCGCAACGCTGGAACGGACGCGCCGAGAGGCCTCAGCCGGCAAACAAAATGGCCGCACTGTCGAAATTCAGCGCCTGATCGGCAGGAGCCTGCGCACAGTCGTCGATCTGAAAGCGCTTGGCGAGCGCCAGATCACCATCGACTGCGACGTCATCCAGGCCGACGGCGGCACGCGTACCGCTTCGATTACCGGCGCCTGGATTGCGCTCTATGACGCTCTCGCCTGGATGAAAACGCGCGAAATGATCAGTCAGGACGTTTTGCGCGATCATATCGCGGCGATCTCTTGCGGCGTGTGCGGCGGCGTCGCGGTGCTGGATCTCGATTACGCCGAGGATTCCAAGGCGGAGACCGACGCCAACTTCGTCCTCACCGGCTCGGGCAACATCGTCGAAGTGCAGGCCACTGCCGAAAAGGTCCCGTTCTCGGAGGAGCAACTCACCACTTTGCTCGCGCTCGCGCGCAAAGGCGTTACCAAGCTCATTGACCTGCAAAAAATGGCGGTGATGTGAGTGAGGGTCATCGCCGGATCACAGACCGCCTCGTGATCGCGACGCATAATCCGGGTAAACTCAAAGAAATGCGCGAACTGCTGGCGCCCCACCAGATCGAGGCCATATCAGCAGCACAGATGGGCCTTCACGAACCCAACGAAACCGGAACGACATTTTCCGCCAATGCGCGAATCAAGGCGGAAGCCGCGGCGCATGCGTCGGGCCTGCCGGCCTTTGCCGACGATTCCGGTCTCGCGGTCGATGCGCTTGGCGGTGAACCTGGCGTTTATTCCGCTCGCTGGGCGGGACCGGACCGGAATTTCGGCCGAGCCATGCAGACGATCGAAGAAAAGTTGCGTGCGCTCGGCGCGACGGCGCCCGGGCGTCGCAAGGCGCATTTCATCTCTGCACTTTGTGTCGCCTGGCCGGACGGCCATGTGGAAGAATTTGAGGGCCGCGTTGACGGCACGCTGGTCTGGCCACCGCGCGGCGACAAAGGTTTTGGTTACGATCCGATGTTCCTGCCGGACGGTCACACGCGTACATTCGGCGAAATGAGTGGCGACGAAAAACACGGTCTGCCGCCGCGCGGCAAAGGGTTATCGCATCGCGCTCGGGCCTTTCTGAAACTCGCGGAGGCTTGCCTTGAACGATGAACCGGCGGCCTTCGGCGTCTACATCCATTGGCCGTTCTGTCTGTCCAAGTGCCCGTACTGCGATTTCAACAGCCACGTCCGCCACGTCGCCATCGACGAGGCCCGCTTCGCGCGCGCATTCGCCGGCGAGATTGCAGCGACTGCCGCCCGCGTACCCGGTCGCACCGTATCCACGATCTTCTTTGGTGGCGGCACGCCGTCGCTGATGCAGCCCGCGACGATTGCGGCAGTGCTCGATTCCGTAGCGCGGCATTGGCACGTCGCTGCCGATGCGGAGATCACGCTCGAAGCCAATCCCACCAGCGTCGAAGCCGCACGCTTTCGCGGCTACCGGACCGCCGGCGTCAATCGCGTGTCGCTCGGCGTGCAGGCGCTTGACGATCGCGCGCTCGGAGCGCTTGGACGGCTGCATTCGGCGCGCGAGGCGCTCGATGCCGTGGCGATCGCGCGCAGCGTTTTCGAGCGCTACTCGTTCGATCTCATCTACGCACGGCCGCAGCAGACGCCGCAGCAATGGGCGGAAGAGTTGAAGCGCGCACTGAACGAAGCCGCGGAGCACCTTTCGCTCTATCAACTGACCATCGAACAGGAAACGCCGTTCGCCACGCTGCATGCGGCAGGCAAGCTCACGATCCCCGACGATGACGCAGCGCGTGCGCTATACGACACCACGCAGGACGTTTGCGCGGCACATGGTTTGCCGGCCTATGAGGTCTCCAATCATGCGCGTCCCGGCAGCGAGTGCCGGCATAATCTGGTCTACTGGCGCGCCCAAGAGTACGCCGGCATCGGACCAGGCGCCCACGGCCGTCTGGATATCGAAGGTTCGCGGCATGCGACTGCAACAGAAAAACGCCCTGAAACGTGGCTCCAGCGCGTTGAGGGCAACGGGCACGGACTCATCACCGATGATGTGCTGACGCGCGAAGAAATGGCCGATGAGTTTTTGCTGATGGGGCTGCGACTGGCTGAAGGCATCGACCCGGCGCGCTATGCGACGCTGATGAACCGCTCGCTCGATCCGGCGCGGATCGCGGCGCTTCGCGAGCATGGTCTCATCGAAACGACAGCCGAAGGCCGCCTTCGCGTCAGTATGCCGGGCTTTCCGGTGCTTGATGCCGTGGTCGCCGATCTTGCGGCGTGAACGCGGTTCAGGCCCCCGAGCCGGTGAAGCTTTTGGGCGCCGGAGAGATGATCTGGCCTCCTGATGGCGTAACACGCAGCACGGCAAGCCCGCGCTCGTTGGTCCCGTTGGCGCGGAATCTGAACAGCCCGTTGATGCCCGAGAAACCGGACGGGTTGGTCAAGACCTGGGGCGAGAAGCGTTGCGCGCCTTGCGTCTTTACCAGGGCGGCAATGAGTGCAACGGCATCGTAGGCCAGCGTCGCGGTGCGTTGCGGTTCCTGTTTGAAGCGGGCGCGATAGCGCGCGGCGAAATTGCGGTATCCGGCGGGATCCGGTGCGACGTACCAGGCGCCGTCGAGCGCAGCAGTTGAGGAGATGCGCTGATCGTCTTCCCACAATCCGCTACCGAGGAGCTGGGCCTTTTTGGTGTTGACGCCGTCGCCGACCAGCGCCTGAGCGACCTCAGGTGCAGCATCGCCGCCGTCGGGAATGAAGATGGCATCGGTGCGAGCCGCCGCCTGGGCGATGGCCTTGATCGGGGCCGTCATCGCGGCCTTGTCGTGCGAGTAGCGTTCCAGCGCGATGATGCGGGCGCCACGGCGCGTCACATCCTGCTTGAACGCACCTTCAACCACCGTCCCATAGGGATTGTCGGGGATCAGCGCTGCAAACGATCGCTTACCGACCGAAGTCGCATATTGCACGATGCGCTGCACATCCGATTCAGGCAGGAAGCTCAACAGATAAACGCCACTGGTGGCGACGTTGGTATCGGTCGAAAACGCGATCACCGGAATGTTGCGCGGGCGCGCGATCTGGCCGACGACGCCGACCGACTGGGCAAACAATGGCCCGACAATGATCTCGGCTCCTTCGTTGAGCGCCTGCTCGGCAGCAGCCCGCGCACCCTCAGGCGTGCCGGCGTCGTCTTTCATGAGCAGCTGGATATTCGTCGCGTTGAATTCGGCGAACGCCATCTCCGCCGCGTTGCGCATGGCCAGACCGGCGAGGCCGGCATTGCCGGGCGCCGACAGCGGCAGAATGACCGCGACCTTGACCTGGCCGGTACCAACCGTTGCCGCCGGCACCGGTGCTCCACCCGGCGTCGAAGACAATGATGGGAGCGAAGAAAAGTAGTTGGAACTATTCGAGCAGCCGGCCAATGGAGCACCGGCTATAATCAGCAAAGCACCAAGCGCGCGGCGCCGTGTTGCCATGGCGGTCGACTCCCTAACCGGCAACTCGGCGGACACTCCGGTTCTCCCCTCCCAGCAGCGAAAGCGCCGAGTATTAAGGTAGCCCCAATCTGTCATTCTGGCGGCGAATGGTTAACTAAATGAAAAAGATAAGGAATTTGGCACGCATGACGGCCCCGGAGGGTGGCGCTAGGCTGCGACCATGAGCAACCCGCCCGGCGACGAGGATCGCCTACGCCAATACACCCTCAGCGGCCATGCCTTCAATGTCGCCAAGGTCGCGCCCGGTTTGCATATCGTGGCGACCCCGATCGGCAACCTCGGCGATATCACCTTGCGGGCGCTCGCGACACTGGCAGGCGCCGATCTGATTGCCTGTGAGGATACCCGCGTGACCCGCAAGCTGCTCGACCGTTACGCCATCGGCACGCCGCTCACGCCCTACCACGACCATAACGCAATGGCGGCGCGCCCCAAATTGCTGCAGCGGCTTGCCGAGCGAGCCGCCATCGCGCTGGTGTCTGACGCCGGCACTCCGCTGGTGTCCGATCCCGGGTTCAAGCTGGTTCGTGCTGTCCAGGAAGCCGGATATTCGGTTACTGCATTGCCTGGCGCATCGGCGCCGCTGGCGGCATTGGCGGTCGC
Source organism: uncultured Alphaproteobacteria bacterium (assembly GCA_963791955.1). Taxonomy (GTDB): domain Bacteria; phylum Pseudomonadota; class Alphaproteobacteria; order Rhizobiales; family Xanthobacteraceae; genus BOG-931. The sequence goes on along the minus strand of CAWBUO010000002.1, from coordinate 1,010,840 downwards.
CGGTTTGCCCACCGATCAGTTCTTGTTCGCGGGCTTCCTGCCCCCCAAGCAAGCCGCGCGAAGAGCGCGCATCACCGAACTTGCCCGCATCCCGGCAACGCTGGTGTTTTTTGAAACCGGACCGCGGATCGCGGCGACACTCGTCGACCTTGCGGCTGGGCTTGGACCGCGACAAGCCGCCGTGTGCCGCGAGCTCACCAAGCTGCACGAGGAAGTGCGGCGCGGTGACCTCGCCACACTGGCACAAGCTTTCGGGGAAACGGGCGAAACGCGCGGTGAAATCGTTCTGGTCATCGCACCACCCGCCGGACAGGTGCTGCCGAGCGTTGACGATGCCGAGACGCTGCTGCGCCAGGCGCTCGCCCGGGTTTCGCTCAAGGACGCCGTGGGCGAAGTCGCGCTTGCGACCGGACTGTCCCGCCGCGACCTTTATCAGCGGGCACTCGCGCTCGCGAAGGAGCAGGATCATCGCCCGGCGCGTTAAGCCATCGGAGCGTATTGCGGAACCCCCGCGCCCCGCCCGCGTGGCGGCGTTCCGGCTTGGGCTGTCTGCCGAAAGCCGCGCCGCCATATTGCTGATCGCCAAGGGCTACAGGATCGTGGCCCGGCGCTGGAAAACTCCGCTTGGCGAAATTGACGTCGTTGCCCGCCGCCACCGCATATTGGTCTTTGTCGAAGTCAAAGCGCGCGAGCGCGCCGATGACGCCGCGGAAGCCGTAACCGAACGGACGAAACGGCGCATCATTGCCGCCGCCGAACTCTGGCTCGCGCATCATCCGGATGACGCGCAGCGCGACATCCGTTTCGACGTCATTCTTGTGGCGCCCGGAAGCATGCCGCAGCACATTGCCAACGCCTTCGATGCAAGCCGCTGAATTTCCGGCTCCGGGACTATCGCCATAGCGGCGGACGCAGAAATTGCGTAGACGTTGGCGTCCCTGCCCTCAGTCCGATTGCTCACATGCCCCTAAACGTCGCCGTACAGATGGACCCGATCAAGCGGATCAACGTTCGTGGCGATTCGACGTTCGCGCTGCTGCTGGAGGCACAGCAGCGCGGCCATAAGCTCTCCTACTACACACCCGACCGGCTCGCGTTGCGCGACGGCAAAGTTTCAGCGTCGGTCCAGCCGCTGGGAGTGCGCGATACCGTCGGCGATCATTTCACGCTCGGCGAGCCGCGGCACGTCGATCTTGCTTCGCTTGACGTGGTGCTGCTGCGCCAGGATCCGCCGTTCGACCTCGCTTACATTTCCACGACGCACATGCTCGAGCGCATTCACCCGCGAACGCTGGTGGTCAACGATCCCGCCCATGTGCGTAATGCGCCGGAGAAAATTTTCGTCACCGAATTTCCCGACCTGATGCCGCCGACGGTCATCACTCGCGACCTGGGAGCGATCAAGGCGTTTCGCGCCGAGCAGGGCGCCATCGTCATGAAGCCGCTCTACGGCAAGGGCGGCGAAGCCGTCTTCCGTTTGGAGCGTGAGGATCTCAACTTTGGCTCGCTCTACGACCTGTTCGCCACGATGTTTCGCGAGCCATGGGTGGTGCAAAAATTCTTGCCCGCGGTGAAAGACGGCGACAAGCGCATCATTCTGGTCGACGGCGAATTTGCCGGCGCGGTCAACCGCGTGCCCGCGCCGGACGATCTGCGCTCCAACATGGTGCGCGGCGGCATACCGAAGGCGACCGGCCTCAGCGCCCGCGAGCGTGAAATCTGCACGCGACTAGGACCAGCGCTCCGCGAGCGCGGCCTTTTGTTCGTCGGCATCGACGTGATCGACGGCTTCCTCACCGAGATCAACGTCACCTCCCCCACCGGCATTCGCGCGGTGAAGAATCTCGGCGGACCCGATATCGCGGCGCTGATCTGGGACAAGATCGAGAAGATACGCGCCAGTAGCTAGTGGCGCGGCTCCGTGGCGGGTTTTGCCTCACTTTTCAAGCGTGCGAGCGCCGCGCGGATTGGCCCAAACGGGCCGTATTTGTGTTGTTGCGCGCTGAAGCGGTCGAGATAGGGGCCATACGGCGTATCGACGGGCTTCAGCGCGAGATCGGGAAAATCCTTCTCTAATCCAGGTTTGAGCGGCCGCGGTTGCGAGACCACGAAAGCCGCAACGTCCCACGCATCGACTATTGGGAGTATCGGATTCAAATAATCTGCGCCCTCCGGCATGTTGGAATGGACAAAGTTCGCTGCGGTGATGAGACGGTTCATGCCGGCGCCATTGTTGAACGAGTCCGAACCCCATAGCGGCGGCACCACGTAGCCGAGATCGGTCGTCGGCAGACTGCGGCGGATGCCCGATCCGTCGGTGTTGTGGCATCCTTCGCATTTCGCCTCATAGACCACACGGCCGCGCAGGGGATCTGCAGCGCGATGAAGCTCAGGAATGTTGCCGGCGCCGAGTCCCGGAATGCGCTGATCGGGCGGCACGCCGGTGGACAGGAATTTGATGTACGCGACGAAGGCTTGCAGCTCCGGAGCGTCGGCCGGGATGGGGCGGCCATTCATGCTGCGGGTCATGCAGGCGTTGACCCGATCTTCGATGGTAATCTCAGCGCCTGCCCGCGCACTGTATTTCGGGAAGTCGCCGTAAAGACCGAACACCGGCAGGCCAAATCTTTTTGTTCCGGCCTCAAGGTGACAATCGCCGCACGCAAGATTGTTGCCGGCGTAGCGCTTTGCCGGATCGTTCACCTCCGGCCCGATATGCGCGTAGGTCGCAGTGACGAGATCGCGGCCTCGCCGCACCATCCGCCCGTAATCGTTGTCAGGCAGCGCGCCAACCTCGGGCACGGTCCAAATGGTCGCATCGGGCGGCGTCGCGGTCTGAGCACCACAGTGCCCCGACAGCAACGTCAGCATTACGACGGCTGCCGGCGGCAGCCCGGAGTGGCGATGGCGTCTAAGCCAGGCTTTCATGCGTGCGTGACGGTTGCTTCCCTTTGGCGGCGGCGGCGCGAGCATGCGCCTCGTTGTACGACATTTCGCCGAATGTCGTTTAGTGGCCGTTTATTCTGGGCGGCAAGAAACGGCAACTTCCAGCGCGCGGACGGCTGCCGCCGCTATCAGCCCCGGGCCGGTTGCGGTGTGGCCGCGCCAAAGCCCGTCGACGACGGTCTGGCGATCGTCAGAACCAACCCAGCCGCAATAAGGCACATGGCGCCGGCAATAAAGAACGCCGGCAGGTAGCTCGAAAACTCAGTGCGCGAGAAGCCGGCGCCGAATGCTGCGGTCGCCGCGCCAATCTGGTGGCCGGCAAAAATCCAGCCGAACACAATGCCCGCGCGTTCCCGGCCGAAACGGTCGGCGGTCAGCTTCACGGTCGGCGGTACGGTCGCGATCCAGTCCAGACCGTAGAACACGGCGAACAGCGACAGGCCGTAAAACGAGAAATCGGTAAAGGGCAGAAACAGCAGCGAAAGCCCGCGCAACCCGTAATACCAGAATAACAGCCAGCGATTATCGAAGCGGTCGGACAGCCAGCCGGAGCCAATCGTGCCGACGAAGTCGAACGCCCCCATCATGGCGAGCACGCTCGCCGCCGTCACTGCAGCGAGACCGTAGTCCGCGCACAGCGTGATGAAGTGGGTCTGGATCAGCCCGTTGGTGCTCAGGCCGCAGATGAAGAAGGTAGCGAACAGAACCCAGAACAGCGGCACGCGAGCCACGTCCGCAAGCACAGTGAGCGGAGACGACAGCAACGACAGAAGGCCGACGCCTGCAGGCGGGGGCGGTGTGACCGCTGTTTCCCCGTAAGGCGGCAGACCGACGTCACTCGGCCGGTCGCGCATCAGCGCGAGCGCGGTCATGGCGGCGAGCACCAACAGGGCGCAGACGAAAACCAGCGCTATGCGCCAGCCGAAACGTTCGGTCAGTTCTGCAATCAGCGGCAGGAATACCAGTTGTCCGGTCGCCGAACTCGCCGAGAGCAGGCCCACGACCAGGCCGCGGCGCTGCGTAAACCATCGCGTCGCCACCGTGGCCGCGAGAACGATTGCGGTGAGGCCGGAGCCGATGCCGACGACGAAGCCCCACAACAGCACCAGTTGCCACACCTGCGTCATCGCCAGCGAGACGATGAGTCCGGTGACAATCAGGACCGCCGCGCTGATCATGACCCGGCGCAGCCCGAAGCGGTTCATAAAGGCTGCGGCGAACGGACCGAACAAGCCGAACAGCAGCAGGCGAATAGCCAACGCTGTAGAGATTTGCGCGTTGGCCCAACCAAACTCGTGCTCCAATGGCACGATCAGCACCCCGGGCGCGCCCATCGCACCTGCCGTGACCAGCATGGTGAGGAAGGTGACGGCGACGACGACCCAGCCGTAGTGGATGTTACGGCGGGCCAGAAAAGCCGCGAGCCCGGTGGACACCATGTTGATCTTATCCCGGCCAGCTAAATTCGATAGATGACGATCATCATCTTTATTCTTGAACATTCATGATCATCGTCATATAAGCTGTCAATTGTTTTTCGATGCATGGCTGGACCGCATATGAGAGTGAGCAGGGAGAAGGCCACCGAGACCCGCGAGCGCATTCTCGATGCGGCCAGCGGGCTGTTTCGCGCCAAGGGCTTCGGCGGCATTGGTGTCGCCGACATCATGAAGGCGGCGGACCTCACACACGGCGGCTTTTACGGCCATTTCGCCTCCAAGGACGATCTGGTGGCGGAAGCAAGCCGGCGCTCGATGGCCCGGGCAGCGACAAACTGGGCGCGTGTTGTTGCCGACGCGCCGGACAAGCCCTACGCCGCCCTCCTTGCGCACTATCTATCGCCGGCTCATCGCGACGAGCCGGGCAAGGGTTGCGCATTCGCCGCGCTCGGGACCGACGCGGCGCGCGGCGGCAGCGCCGTGCGCAAGGCCTTCGCGGAAGGCTTGCAACCGCTCCTCGATATTCTTGCCAACGCCCTTCCGGGATTCTCAAAAGCCGCGCGGCGCCGCAAAGCGGTTGCAGCCATGGCGGCCCTTGTCGGCGCGCTGACACTGGCGCGTGCCGTCGACGACGAAACGCTTTCGAACGAAATCCTCGAGGCCGTACGCCACGAGTTGCGGGACGCGTCTTACCGCTGATGCAGCCGATCCCACATTCTGTTCCCTAAATGTTCTTGCGTGCTGGTATGACTTCCGCTACTCTGCGCCGCGGGCAGGGGCGGACATGGTCCAGCGCGTTTCCACGGTTGCGTTCGAGGGCATCGAGGTCAGGCCCGTCGATGTTCAGGTGCAGGTCGCGCCGGGTCTGCCGGCTTTCACCATTGTCGGCCTTCCCGACAAGGCGGTGTCCGAAGCGCGCGAGCGCGTGCGCTCGGCGATGATCGCCTCAGGACTGGCGCTGCCGGCTCGCCGCATCACCGTCAATCTGGCGCCAGCCGATCTGCCGAAGGAAGGCAGCCATTACGATCTGCCGATTACCCTCGGACTGATGGCAGCGATCGGCGCCATTCCTCACGACGCGCTTTCAGGATTTGCGGTGCTGGGCGAGCTTGGCCTTGACGGCTCGATCGCTGCCGTCGCCGGCGTCTTGCCGGCTGCCATTGGCGCCAATGCCCGTGGCGAGGGGTTGATTTGCCCGGCGCGCTGCGGGCCGGAAGCCGCCTGGGCGAGCCCCGAGATCGAGATCATCGCGGCGTCCTCGCTTATTCAACTCGCCAACCACTTCAAGGGCACGCAGGTGCTATCGCGCCCGCAGCCGAAGATACTGGAAGTACAAGGCACGTTGCTCGATCTTGCCGACATCAAGGGCCAGGAAAGCGCCAAGCGCGCGCTCGAAGTCGCCGCCGCCGGTGGTCACAATCTGCTGATGGTCGGACCGCCCGGCGCGGGCAAGTCGATGCTTGCCGCGCGCTTGCCGTCGATCCTGCCGCCGCTGGCGCCGGCCGAGTTGCTTGAGGTCTCGATGGTGGCCTCGGTCGCCGGCCAGATCGAAGGTGGCGCCCTGACCAACCGGCGTCCGTTCCGGGCGCCGCATCACTCAGCGAGCATGCCGGCGCTGGTCGGCGGCGGGCTGCATGCACGACCGGGAGAAGTCTCGCTCGCACATCATGGCGTGCTGTTTCTCGACGAGCTGCCGGAATTCCAGGCGCAAGCACTCGACTCGCTGCGTCAGCCGCTTGAAGCCGGCGAAGTTTCCATCGCACGCGCTAATCACCGCGTCACTTATCCGGCGCGCTTCATGCTGGTTGCAGCGATGAATCCGTGCCGCTGCGGCCGCGCCGACGAACCCGGCTTCGCCTGTCGCCGCGGCCCCAATGCGCGCTGCGCTGCGGATTACCAAGCGCGCATTTCCGGTCCGCTGATCGACCGCATCGACCTCCACATCGAAGTGCCTGCCGTGACCGCCGCCGATCTCATCCTGCCGCCGCCGACCGAGGGAAGCCGCGAAGTGGCCGAACGCGTGGCTCAGGCGCGCGAACGCCAAGCCGCACGCTATGCTGCGATCGGATTGCCGCATATCCGCAGCAACGCGGCGGTCTCCGGCGCGGTGCTCGAAGATGTGGCGAGACCGGACTCGGCGGACTCACGTTGTTACGCGAAGCTGCCGACGCAATGCGGTTATCCGCGCGGGGCTATCATCGGGTGCTGCGCGTCGCGCGCACGCTCGCCGATCTCGATGGCGCAGAGAAAGTCGGCCGCGTGCACATCGCCGAAGCGTTGTCGTACCGGGCGCTCGCCGACGAGATCAGACGCGCGGCGTAAGTTGACCTACCCGCCGCCGTTGGCGACGTTGATGGCGCCGCGCATGCCGATCGCGGACAGAAATTCGTGACGGGTCTCGGCGTGATCGCGAAATACCCCGAGCATGCGGCTCGTCACCATGCTGACGCCGGTCTTATGCACGCCGCGCGTGGTCATGCACTGATGGGTCGCTTCAGTGACGACGGCAACGCCGTGCGGCTTGAGCACCTCATCGACACAGGTCGCGATCTCGGCGGTCAGCTTCTCCTGGATCTGCAGCCGCCGCGCATAAACTTCCACCAGCCGCGCTAGCTTGGAAATGCCGACCACACGATTGCGCGGCAGATAGCCGATGTGCACGCGGCCGATGATCGGCGCCATATGATGCTCGCAAAACGATTCGAAACGAATGTCGCGCAACACGACGACCTCGTCGTAGCCGCCGGTCTCCTCGAACGTCCGTTTGAGGTACTCGCGCGGATGATCCTTGTAGCCTGAAAACCATTCCTCATAAGCGCGCACGACGCGCGAAGGCGTGGCGCGGAGCCCCTCGCGGTCAGGATCGTCGCCCGCCCAACTGATCAGCGTGCGCACCGCCGCTTCGGCCTGCTCGCGCGTCGGCCGCGCCGGCTCGGCCGGGCCGCCTGACTTTGCGCGTGAGCGCTTTGAATTCACAATACTGTCCATTCCTAGCTCTCCCGGCCGCGCCTTTGTTCTCGCAATGTCCAGTCGACTGATCCGGCGCGATGTTAACAAAGCATTATCCCTCGCTCCAATCGTCCGGCCCTCTGGCAAGGGATACGCAAGGGTTCCCCGGGCAACATACGCATCGCTGCATCGATAACAACGGGCACCGCGCGGATTTTGACTTACACCCGCGCCGCGTTTGCCGAGCGGGACAGGGACCATGGGCTCTCGCGCCACCCTTCGAAAACCCGCCATCCTCGGCCGCAGGCTGTACTCGCTCATCATCCGGGCCATCGTCATCACGACGATGGCGTTTGCGGTCGCTTTCGGCTTCCTATCGGGAGCGACTTCGCCTTCGGCTCACTACGATCCCTACATGTTCGCTATCGGCGTCTCATCCCTGTTCGGCGCCGCCTGCGGGGCTATCGGGATCCTGATCTCGCGCATCCGCCAGATGAAAGCCGAGCTGCGGGCGCTGGAAGCGCGCCTCGACGAGGCCGCGGACCGCAATTGGGAAATCCGCGAAGCACAAGAACGCACCGCGAGCTTTTTCGAAGCCCAGGACGACGTGATCGTGCGCAGGAACGGCCTCGGCGCGATCACCTACGCCAACGATGCGTTCTGCGCGCTTGCGGGCCGCGACCGCGACGCAATTCTCACCACGAGTTTCTCGCTGCCGGTTCTGGAGCAAGGCGGCACCATGCTTCTTGCCGACGGCACGCGCGCCCACGATCAGAAGATCGCCGCAGCGGACGGCGCGCGCTGGATCGCCTGGCGCGAAGTCAACGTGCGTTCCGACGGCTCAAGCGAGATGCAAAGTGTCGGCCGCGACGTCACCGACCGGGTCAACGCCGAGCGGGCGCTCGCCGAGGCGCGCGATCAGGCTGAAACGGCAAACCGCGCCAAGTCACGCTTTCTGGCGATGGTGTCGCACGAGATCCGCACGCCGCTGAACGGCATCCTCGGCATGGCCGACCTGCTCGGCGACACGCCGCTGTCGCCCGAGCAATCGACCTATCTGAAGGCAGTGAAGACCTCGGGTGAAACGCTGCTGTCGCTGATCGAAGAGGTGCTCGATTTCTCCAAGATCGAGGCCGGCAGACTTGATCTCGCGGCGCGGCCGTTCGCGCTCGCCGATTTTGTGGAGGAAGCGGTTGAACTGCTCGGACCTCGCGCACAGGCCAAGGGCCTCGATATCTGCTGCTACGTCGACGAGCGCTTGCCCGCGCGGGTGGTTGGCGACGCCGCGCGGCTGCGGCAAGTTCTGTTCAACCTCGCCGGCAATGCGATCAAGTTTACCGAACGAGGCGGCGTCTCGATCATTGTCGAACCAGGCGCGCCCGACGCGATCGCTATCTCCGTCACCGATACCGGCATCGGTATTTCGGCCGAGGATCAAGCCCGCGTCTTTCTCGAATTCGAGCAGGCGGACGGCAGTTCAACCCGGAAGTTTGGCGGCACCGGACTTGGTCTGACGATCTCGAAGAGAATTATCGAGAGCATGGGCGGCTCGATCGTGGTCGAGAGCGCGCCCGGCCAAGGCGCGACATTCCGCGTCATCGTTCCGCTGCCTCGCAGCAACGATAACGACGAACCGCTGCTCGCAGTGCCCGATCTTACTGGCCAGGACATTTTGATCGTCGCACCCGCTGCGATCGAACCGTCCTTGATTGTGCGCCGCCTGCAGCGCTGGGGTGCACGCACCAAAATCGTTCCCGACGATCAAGTGGCAGCGGCGTTGGTGCCAGAGCAATTGTGGAGCGCCGTGCTGGTCGATCACACCCTCGGCACGTCCGCGAGTGAAGCGCTGGCACGGATGGCTGCAGCGATTCCGCGGCGTCTCATCCTCATCACGCCGGCAATGCGCGGTGAACTTGCGGGCCTCAAGCAGGCGGGCTTTACCGGCTACCTGATCAAGCCGATCCGCGCGGCCTCCCTCGCCGCACGTTTCTCGACGGATGATGTGTTCGACCCCGGCGCTGCCATTGAGCCTGCGGAGACGCCAAGCGTCGGGCGCCCCGGCGGCGGACTGTCGATCCTGGTCGCCGAGGATAACGAAATCAACGCGCTGCTCGCCCGCGCCCTGTTGGTCAAACTCGGCCACCGCCCGACGTTGGTGGAAAGCGGCACCGCGGCGATCGAAACGTGGCTCGCGGCGCGCGCCGCCGGTATGCCTTACGACCGCGTACTGATGGACCTGCACATGCCCGGCATCGATGGCCTGGAAGCAACGCGGCGGCTCAGAACGATCGAAGCCGAAACCGGCGCCGCGCGGACGCCGATCCTGGCTTTGACCGCGAATGCGTTCGCCGAGGATCGCGACGCCTGTCTCGAAGCCGGCATGGATGGCTTTCTGGTCAAGCCGCTCGACCGCGAGCGCCTCGCCGCGGCACTGGCAGCACCGGGGACGGCGGCGCTCGCGGCGTAGCGTCGACGCATCTGCTCGACGTTCGATCCCGGCATTCCAGCTCTAATTATGACAGTCGTATGAATGACCTAGGTCAATAAGCGCGTCATCTAAACCTGCTTTTGTAGCTTTTGACGCTTTCAGGTGTTGACGCCATGAAATCCGAAATCATCGAGCAGTTGGGCCAAGTCGATCTGTTGCTGCCGTCGCTCATCGCTGAGGGCTTGGCGGCCAACGACCGCGTCAAAGTTCGGCTGAGTATTTTGCAGGCGGCCGCACGCCGTGCCCGCGATCCGAAGAGTGCGCGCTTTGATATGGCGCGCGAATGCCGCGATACCGGCCTTGATCACGTCGTACTGGAAACCCTGGTCAACCACGCCACACTGGCCGGCGACCAAATCTCGGCGCCCGGTTTGGCAAATCTCTGTGTTGCCATCTGGGACGACATGGAGGCCATGCTTCGCGGGGTGAAAGCCGGTGACGGCGACGCGGCGGACCCGGCGGTAGCACGCCTCGCAGCGATCCGTGCATTGGCGCCGCTCGGTTCTTCGGACGCCGTCGCGCTTGAACAAATCATCCAGCTGACCGGGCTTTCGGATCGCAACAATAGCGACAGCCTGCATGGGCTGATCATGGATCTGCACAAAGCGCTCAATCGCCTCGCCGCCACACATGCGGAAGAAGTGCTCGCGGGTGCGCACGTCCACGCGCTGCTGCCGCAAGATCGGCCTGCCGTCGAGGCATTCATGCGCGGCGTCGAGGCTACGAAGAAGCTCAAGTTCGGCCATCCGGGATTGGCGACCACGGCGGCGCGCTCAGGCGCACGGCTTTCGATCCAGAACGATATTGGCGAAACCGATGCGCACGTCGTCGTGATCGCCGTAGAGACAGATGCCGTAACTGTCACCTATACCGACGTGCATGTGCCGCGCGCCAAGTTCTTCATTGGACTATTTCGCGACTTCGCGGTCGACTGGAGCGGGCTTGAGCGCAAAAGCGCAACTGGCCTCGGCGACGACGGCGCTTTCTATCTGGTCAGTGGACGCTTCCAGTTCGACGACCCGGCCAAGCGTGACGCGTTCCTCGAGAGGCTTGGCGCGTCGCTGGTTTTTCTGATCGACTGGAACAAGGCGCGCAAAATCCTCAAAGAATGGGTTTCCAAGGCCGACGCCGTGCACGTGCTCTCCTGGGCGGCGCTGCATCGCGTCGGCCACAGAGCTTTCCTTGAACTTGGCGGCGGCGAACTGGTTGCGTCCGCAGTCCATCACGCAACCCCGACGCGGATCGGATTTGGCGAGCGCCTCGACCGCGCGCTCGGCCGCGATGCGGCGGTCGATTTTCTCAAAACCGTCATGCGCGTCTCGGCCGAAGCGTTGCTGCAGGGAAGTTCGGTCCGGCTGGCACGGGATCGCATCGAAGCCGCTCTGGTCGCGCATCTCCAGCGAGTCGATCGTACGTTGCTGGCCATCGTCGTCCGCCAAGCCGGATTGGCGCGCGAGATCGCCGCCGGGATTGCGCACTGTGTCGCCGACCGGCAGGCGCGCCGATCGTTTGACAGCGCCGCACTGGCGGATCGGGCGTGTCGGATTGAAGAAAAAGCCGATCGGATCGCCATCGAAGCGCGCAGCGAAGTTGCACGGTTCGGCGCCAATCGCGGCATCGAGCGCCTGATCAATCAAGTCGAGGATGCCATCGACGAGCTCGAGCAAGCGGCGTTTGTAGCTTCGCTCGTGCCAGCCGAAATTGCACCCGAGCTGCTTGAGCCGCTGGCCGAGCTTTGTACCGCAACGGTGTCAGGCACCGAGGCCGTCGCCACCGGAGTGGTCGCGGCAGCGGACGTGCCCGATGGCCACCGCGTCGACACCGAAGATGCCTTGGCCGCGGTCGGGCGGCTGATCGATATGGAACATAGAGCGGACGCCGCGGAGCGCGCAGTAACGGCGAGAATCCTCACCGGCGAAATCGATCTCAAAACCGCACTGTCGGTTTTGGAGCTCGCTCGCGCACTCGAACGCTCAACCGACCGACTGGCGGCGTTTGGACATCTTCTCCGCGAGCATGTGCTCGTCGACTTATCATCATAGGACTGCACATGCAGATCGCACGCATTGGTCACGGCGCGACCGAACAATATTCGGCCGATATGGTCGGCGGCAAAGCCGCCAATCTGGCGCGGATGGCTGCGCTGGGTCTGCCAGTTCCACCCGCGTTTGTGTTGCCGATCAGCCTTTGCGCCGCGACGCTGAATGACGACGCCAAGGCCGTTCGGGATTTGGTGGGCGGACTGGCCGAGGGAATCGAATTTCTTGAAAACGCTACCGGCAGAAAGTTCGGCGATCGGCGCCGCCCGCTGTTGGTATCGGTGCGGTCGGGTGCGGCGCGATCGATGCCGGGAATGCTGGATACGGTCCTCAATGTCGGCTGCACGTCCACTGCGGTTCGCGGTCTGGTGCGCATGACCGGCCACCCGCGCTTCGCTCACGACTGCCACCGGCGTTTTCTCGAAAGCTATGGGACCGTGGTGCTTGACATCGATCCGGGGAACTTTACGCGCAAGCGCGACGCCCTCATCGCCGCCGAAAGCGCCGGTGCCGAACGTTTGCTTGATTCCGAAGCCCTCGAACGTCTGGCGGCGGCCTACGAGCAGGTTATCGAGGATGAAGAACACGTCATCAGCGATGATCCCGCCGATCAGCTGAGATCGGCGGCGCAGGCCGTGTTTCGCTCGTGGATGAGCGACCGTGCTCGTACTTATCGTAAGCTAGAACACCTCGAGTATTTGCAAGGTACCGCGGTCACGGTTCAGGCGATGGTGTTTGGAAATGACGGCGCCTCATCGGGAGCGGGCGTGGCATTTTCCCGCGATCCTTCGACCGGAGCCAATAAGCCGGTGGTGGACGTGCTGTTCGAGTCTCAGGGCGAAGATGTCGTCTCCGGGGGACACAACCCCGAAACCGAAGCGGCCATCGCCCGCTCGCTTCCCGAAGTCGCGGCGCAATTGCGCGAGGGGTTGCAGCGGCTCGAACAGGATTTCGCCGACGTCCAGGATGTTGAATTCACCATCGAGAACGGCAAGCTGTGGATTTTGCAGACCCGCGCAGCGAAACGGACGCCGCAGGCAGCGCTCCGATTGGCCATCGACTTCGTGAGGGAAAACCGGATTACGCATGCCGAGGCACTGCAGCGCCTCAATGGCGTGGACTTGGGCGGGCTCGTCAGCAAGCGGCTGATCGTGACCGAGGCGCCGGCTCTGCGTGGCATCTGCGCCTCATCGGGCATCGCGGTTGGGCGCGCTTCGTTTGATTCGCCAAGCGCTGTCCGCCAGGCGGCCGGCGGTGAGCCGGTCATACTCGTGCGCCCTGATACCACAACCGCCGACGTCGGCGGCTTTGCTGCGGCCGCCGGTATCGTCACGGCGGTCGGCGGCCGAACTGCTCATGCGGCGTTGGTGGCGCGGCAAATGGGAAAGCCGTGCATCGTCGGCTGCAGCGGCTTGTCGATTGACGTCGCCGGTCATAGCGCGCAACTCGGCAGTGCTGCGATCAAGGAAGGCGATTGGCTCTCGATCGATGGCGAAGCAGGCGCCATCTATCTCGGCCGCGGCGACGTCGTTACCGAACGGCCGGAGGCCGAGTTGGCGGAAGTCGAAAGCTGGCGGCGCGCCGCAGCCTAAGCCACCGGCCTCATAATCTTCGCAGCGCCACTTCCTCGACTTCGTGGCTCTCACCCTTCGTCAGGATCAAATCGGCGCGCGGCCGCGTCGGCAGAATGTTTTCGTGGAGATTGACGAGGTTGATGCGATTCCAGATCGACGTTGCAGTCGCGATGGCCTCGTCGTCGGACAAACCCGCGTAGCGATGAAAATAAGATTTCGGATCGGCGAATGCCGTACTCCGCAACGCCAAAAAGCGATGGACATACCACGACAGCAACACACCCTCGTCGGCGTCGAGGTAGACCGAGAAATCGAAGAAGTCTGAGACAAACGGAATGGCCTTACCATCCCTGGGAAGGCGGCCGGCCTGCAAAACGTTGAGGCCCTCGACAATCAGAATCTCCGGCCGGTCGATTTCGATCCATTTGTTGGGGATGACGTCGTAGACGAGATGTGAGTAGACCGGAGCCAAGACCGGCCGGCGGCCCGCTTTGATGTCAGACAGAAAGTGCAGCAGCGCCGGGAGGTCGTAACTCTCCGGGAAGCCTTTTTTCTCCATCAGGCCTTCGCGTTCGAGCACCGCATTGGGATAGAGAAATCCGTCGGTGGTGATGAGATCGACCTTGGGCACGTTCGGCCAGCGCGCCAGCAGCGCCTGCAGCACGCGAGCGGTGGTCGACTTGCCGGCCGCAACCGAGCCACCGACCCCGATGATGTAAGGCATCTTGGCGTCTTCGGTGCCGAGAAAGCCTTGCTGCGCGTGAAACAGCCGCTGCGTCGCAGCTACGTAAAGCGAGAGGAGCCGCGACAGCGGCAGATAGATCTCCTCGACCTCCGATATGTCGAGCCGGTCATGCATCGAGCGCAGCCGGGCGATCTCCTCGCGCTCGAGCGTCATCGGCGTGTCCGCGCGTAAGGCCGCCCATTCCGCCCGCGAGAACACCCGATACGGCGAGACCTCAGGCTCGGTACGTTGCTCCATGGGGAGTGCCCTCAGCCGCCCTTGCGCGCGGCCTTTTCGTCGAGGCCCGACTGGCGCGTTCGCGCCGCCAACTCAGCCTCAACGTCGGCAAGCGAAACGTCGCGGATGTGGAGCACGACGAGCAGGTGATAGAGCAGATCGGCGGCCTCCGCGGTCATGCGATCCCGATCCTCGCCGACCGCTGCGATCGCCGCTTCGACGGCTTCTTCGCCCAATTTCTTGGCGCAGTGAACCACGCCGCGATCGATGAGCTTTCGGGTATACGAAACGTCCGCGCTTGCTTTGGCACGGTCCCGAACGCGCTTTTCCAGGTCGTGGATAGTGAACGAAGTCATGAACGACCCTTATCATCTCTCCGCCGACGCGGGGAGTGGCCGATACGCATGTAAGTACTGCCCGATCGGCCGCTCAGAGGCTGTGGGCTAGGGATCGAGCCGCATCGGCAGGCCAGCGCGCGCCATGTAGACCTTGGCTTCACGCACCGAATGCTCGCCGAAATGAAAGATCGAGGCGGCCAGCACCGCGCTTGCATGACCGTCGCGAATGCCTTCGACCAGGTGTTCGAGATTGCCGACGCCGCCGGAGGCGATGACCGGCACGGTGACGGCGTCCGCAATGGCGCGCGTCAACGCGATATCAAAGCCCGTGCGGGTGCCGTCGCGATCCATCGATGTGAGCAGGATTTCGCCGGCGCCGAGCGCGACCACTTCGCGCGCGTAAGCGACTGCATCGAGGCCGGTCGGATTGCGCCCGCCATGAGTGAAAATTTCCCAGCGGTCCGGTTCCGGCGTCTTTGATACTCTCTTGGCATCGATCGCGACCACGATGCACTGATCGCCGAATTTCTCCGCGGCCTCTTTGACGAAGCTACGGCGCGCGACCGCCGCGGTGTTGATCGACACCTTGTCGGCGCCTGAGGAGAGCAGGGCGCGGATGTCTTCGATTGTGCGCACGCCGCCGCCGACCGTGAGCGGCATGAAGCAGGCTTCGGCTGTACGCTGCACGACATCGAGCATGATGTCGCGATCTTCGTGGCTTGCGGTGATGTCGAGAAACGTCAGCTCGTCGGCGCCGGCCTCGTCGTAGGCGATGGCCGCGGCGACCGGATCGCCGGCGTCGCGCAAATTGACGAAATTGACGCCCTTGACGACTCGGCCGTCCTTCACGTCGAGGCAGGGAATGACGCGTACCTTGAACACGTTACGCAGCCTGGGCCGCGCGGATCAGCGCCAATGCCACCGCCGCATCGAGCCTGCCGTCGTAGAGCGCGCGGCCGACGATCGCGCCTGCCAGGCGATGCGCACGAGGTGCAAGAAGCGCGTGCACGTCATCGAGCGCGGCAAAGCCACCCGACGCAATGACCGGAATAGACACGGCATCGGCGAGAGCGACCGTGGCATCGAGATTGAGACCGCGCAGCATGCCGTCGCGCGCGATGTCGGTGTAGACGATGGCGGCGACGCCGGCGTCCTCGAAGCGCTGCGCGATATCGAGTGCCGTGAGTTCGGAGCTCTTCGCCCAGCCCTCAACCGCGACTTTGCCGTCACGGGCATCGAGACCGACGGCAACACGGCCGGGAAATGACTTCGCCGCATCTTTCACCAGCGCCGGATCGCGCACCGCAGCGGTGCCGATGATGACGCGCGCGACGCCTTTATCGAGCCAGCCTTCGATGCGGACGCGATCGCGGATGCCGCCGCCGAGCTGCACCGGGATTTTCACCATAGCGAGGATACGTTCCACCGCTGCACTGTTCAGCGGTTTTCCGGCGAAGGCGCCGTCGAGATCGACAATGTGGAGGTATTCAAAACCCTGGGCAGCAAACAAACGGGCCTGCTCAGCCGGATCGCGATTAAAAACCGTCGCCCGCGCCATGTCGCCCTGTTCCAGACGCACGGCTTCGCCATTTTTAAGATCGATGGCAGGGAAGAGGATCACGGCTTCCACTGCAGAAAATTTGCGATCAGCGCCAAGCCGAGCTTTTGACTCTTCTCAGGATGGAACTGTGTGCCGACAATATTATCGCGCCCCACGATCGCGGTGATCGCGCCGCCGTAATCGGCGTCGGCAATTAGATCATCGCGCCGTGCCGGGTTGAGCTGATACGAGTGCACGAAATAAGCGTGCAGGCCCTGCGGTCCGAGCGTTAGACCGTCGACCAGCTTGTGCGGCCGGGAAACGTTGAGCGTATTCCAGCCCATGTGCGGAATTTTCAGCTGCGGATCGTCGGGCGCAATGCGATCGACCTCGCCGGCAATCCAGCCCAGCCCGTCGGTGACTTCGTATTCACGGCCGCGGTCGGCGAGAAGCTGCATGCCAACGCAGATGCCGAAGAAAGGCCGACCTCTCTGCAGCACGGCCTCCTCGATCGCCTCGACCATGCCATCGACAGCATCAAGTCCGCGCCGGCAATCGGCGAAGGCGCCGACACCCGGCAGCACCACACGATCGGCCGCTGCCACCGTGCGCGGATCGTTGGTTACGACAACAGGCTGATCGAGGCCGGCATCATGCGCGGCGCGCTCGAAAGCTTTGGCCGCCGAGTGCAAGTTGCCCGAGCCATAATCGACGATCGCGACACTCACCCCGCGCCTCCGGGCTCAGGAAACAGGCCGACGACGTCGGGCGCCGGAGATGTCCGTGGCGCTGGCGGCTGTGGCGCCGGTGGCGGACCCGGAGGCGAGGCGGACGGCCCAGGACGCGCGCCCGAAGTGCGGCCGAGCCAGGCATCAAAAAAACGGCGCTCGGCGTCTTCAAGAGTATCGCCGCTGACGACACCGACATACTTCCAGCCGCGCTGCGCCAGCTTAAAGCGCCGCAAGGTCGCTGCCTCGATGCCGACCAGCAGCGCGATCAGAAATCCGATCAAGGCGAGCGGCGGACTGGAAACCCCAACATACCGCAGCACCGTTTCCAGGCCGACAACGACAGCTACGTAGATCAGCAGGATCAGCCACATCCGGTGCCACAGCATCCACAGCACCGAAAGCACGAACGCCCAGAAATAGAAGCCGTCGCGGACGAAGACGAATCGCTCCGGGTTGGGCGCAGCTTCCGTAGCGCGCAGCGGCGGCTCATGGACGGTGTAAACGGACATTGCTTATTCCAATGTTGTTAGAGGCAGCAGCACATACAAGGCCGGGGCTCAGCCGCCGAGCGTACCTTTAGTCGAGGGTACTTCATGGGCGACTCGCGGATCGATAGCGATCGCCGCCCGCAGCGCACGCGCCAGACCTTTGAAGCACGATTCGGCAATATGATGGTCGTTGGTGCCGTAAAGCGTCGCGACATGGAGCGTCATGGCGGCGTTGATGGCGAAGGCCTGAAACCATTCCTGCACCAGCTCGGTGTCAAACGAGCCCACTTTGTCGCGCACGAACTCGGCGCTGAACACCAGAAACGGGCGGCCGGAAATGTCGATGGCGACGCGTGTCAGCGCCTCGTCCATGGGTACATGCACGTCGGCGTAGCGGGTGATGCCTTTCATGTCGCCAAGCGCCTGTTTCACCGCCTGGCCGAGCGCAATGCCGACATCCTCGGTGGTGTGATGATGATCGATATGCAGATCGCCCTTGGCCTTGATGTCGAGGTCGATCCGCGAGTGACGCGCCAGGAGATCGAGCATGTGATCGAGAAAGCCGATGCCGGTCGCGATCGACGCTCGCCCTTCGCCGTCGAGATCGACGGCGACCTCAACGCTGGTCTCTTTTGTAGTCCGTTTCACGGATGCCTTACGCATCGTATTCTCCGCGGCGCGCGGCGCTTTTTATCAGGGGTTTACCCGCTTCGCCATCGTCGGCGCAGCGGATTTGCAATACCGGCAACCAAGTCATAAATCATCCGCTGAACAAAGGCTTTTCAGCACATGTTACCTGCCGAATCCGGCCAATCCGCCCTGTGGCATGGCACGACGATCCTGACTGTCCGTAAGGACGGCGTCGTCGCCGTTGGCGGCGACGGCCAAGTGTCGATCGGCCAGACCATCGTCAAAGCCAATGCCCGCAAGGTGCGCCGTCTTGGGAGCGGCGAGGTGATCGGCGGCTTCGCCGGCGCGACTGCCGACGCCTTCACGCTGTTCGAGCGGCTGGAATTGAAGCTCGAACAATACCGCGGCCAGCTGATGCGCGCCGCTGTCGAACTCGCCAAGGATTGGCGCACCGACCGCTACCTTCGCCGTCTCGAAGCGATGATGATCGTCGCCGACAAGGACGTGTCGCTCGTGCTCACCGGCACCGGCGACGTCCTCGAACCCGAGGCGGGCATTGTCGGCATCGGCTCGGGAGGGAATTATGCGTTAGCCGCCGCCCGCGCGCTCAGTGACGGTCCGCTCGATGCCGAGGCGATTGTGCGCAAGTCGCTCGACATCGCCGCCGACATCTGTGTCTACACCAACCGGAATGTCACCGTCGAAACGTTGAAGAGCGCCTGAACGATGCTGCCTGGCTTCTACAGCTTTCGCCCGATGGCAGTGGCAGATCTGCCAACGATCCAGCGCTGGCTCGCGACGCCGCACGTCGCGGAATGGTGGGGCGATCCACAACAACAATTTGCCTTGGTGAGCGGCGATCTCGATCACCCGTCGATGCAACAATTCATCGTCGCAATCGGCGACCGTTCCTTCGCCTATCTGCAATGCTACGATCCGGCGGCTTGGCCCAATCACGGCTTCGGCGCGATTGCGGACGATGCGCGCGGCATCGATCAATTTATCGGTGAGCCCGACCTCCTCGGCCAAGGCCATGGCTCGCGCTTCATGCGCGCTTTTGTTGATGACCTGTTGAAGGCCGGCACACCTTTGGTCCTGACCGATCCCAGTCCGGAAAACATCCGCGCCATCAAGGCTTACGAAAAGGCCGGCTTTCAAACGCATGGCCCGATACAGACGCCTGATGGCAGCGCAGTCCTGATGGTACGCGACGCATGAGTGATTTTTCTCCCCGCGAAATCGTCTCCGAGCTCGATCGCTTTATCGTCGGACAGGGCGACGCCAAGCGCGCCGTCGCGATTGCATTGCGCAATCGCTGGCGGCGGCTTCAGCTTGACGATCGGCTGCGCGAGGAAGTGCTGCCGAAGAATATTCTGATGATTGGTCCGACCGGCGTCGGCAAAACCGAAATCTCCCGCCGTTTGGCAAAACTCGCCGGCGCGCCGTTCCTGAAAATCGAAGCGACGAAATTCACCGAGGTCGGTTACGTCGGCCGCGACGTCGAACAGATCGTCCGCGACCTGGTCGAGGTTGCCATCGCGCTGACCCGCGAAAAGAAACGCAAGGACGTTCAGGCCAGAGCCCAGCAGGCCGCCGAAGCCCGGGTGCTCGATGCGCTGGTCGGCGCCAATGCCAGTGCGTCAACCAAGGAAGCGTTCCGCCGCAAGCTGCGCGCCGGCGAACTCAACGACAAGGAGATCGAGATCGAGGTGCAATCGTCCGGCGGCATGCCGCTGTTCGAAATCCCCGGCATGCCTGGCGCGCAGATGGGCGCCATCTCGATCGGCGACATTTTCGGCAAGCTCGGCGGGGGGCGTACCAAGACGCGGCGCGTCACGGTGCACGATTCCTACGAAATCCTGATCAACGAGGAATCCGACAAGCTGCTCGACACCGAGCAGCTCACGCAGGAAGCCATCAAGACAGTCGAAAACAACGGCATCGTCTTTCTCGATGAGATCGACAAGATCTGTGCGCGTGACGGCCGCATCGGTGGCGACGTTTCGCGTGAAGGTGTGCAGCGCGATCTCTTGCCGCTGATCGAAGGCACCACGGTCGCGACCAAGCATGGCCCGGTGAAGACCGACCACATCCTGTTTATTGCGTCAGGCGCGTTTCACACCGCGAAGCCGTCCGACCTCCTGCCCGAACTGCAAGGCCGGCTGCCGATCCGCGTCGAATTAAAACCGCTGACGCGCGACGATCTGCGCCGCATTCTCACCGAGCCCGAAGCCTCGCTGATCAAGCAGTACATCGCGCTGATGCGCACCGAAGGCCTGGTGCTGGAGTTCTCCGAGGATGCGATCGATGCAGTCGCCGATACCGCGGTAGCGGTCAATTCAAGTGTAGAGAATATCGGTGCACGGCGGCTGCAGACGGTCATAGAGCGGGTGCTCGACGACGTCTCCTTCACGGCCTCCGATCGTTCAGGCGAAACCGTCAAGATCGATGCCGCTTATGTGCAACAGCACGTCGGCGATCTCGCCAAGAACACCGACCTGAGCCGGTTTATTCTGTAAGGCGTTGCGCGGACATCAGCCGCGGAGAAACGTCGGTCCCTGCCGCTCGCGGCTGATTTCGCGGATGATCGCCATCCACTTCTCAACCTGCGCAAAGGCGCGCTTGTCGGCGGTATCGTTGCGCGTTGCGTGGGATTTCGGCTGCAGATCGGCGGTTTCAGACATGGCGACGATGCTCCAACAACGGGAGCGATTTTCGCCGATTTTGATGGCGGTTTGTCGTCTCCGCTCCGATTTTCCGATCGTTAAGGTTAAGAAACGCCGCTACAGTGAAGCGTGGGTCCGTTCTGGAAACGGGCGGCGATTGTTGCGGATGCTCGGCTAACGGGCGCGCCGCAACCGGACATAAAGCGCGCCTTGCCCGCCATGACCGAGATGAGCATCCTCAAAGCCGACAACGAGCGATCGAAATTCCGGCAGTGAAAGCCACATTGGCACCTGGCGCTTCAGCACGCCCCGCTCACCCGCGCCATCGTTCCGGTCCGCTGCCTTGCCGGTTCCTTTGCCGGTCACAACGAGCGCTATCTTTACGCCGTCTGACTGCGCATCGCGCAGGAAGCGCAACAGCGCTGCATGCGCCTGGGTCTGCGTAAGGCCATGCAGATCGAGCCGAGCCTCGATCGGCTCGCGGCCGCGGGCCACCCGTTTCTTCAACTTTCGGCCGAGTGGCGCGAGTGGCGGCGCGTGCTTTTCTGGTACTGCCGGTGCTGTCGCAACGCGGCGCGTCGCCTCGCGCGGTGCTGACACGGTTTCGCCGCTGTCGCCGATTGCGATTGCCTCAGCCGGCTCGGCAGATTCCTTTCGCGCCCGGTGCATCGGCTTGATCGACCGCACGATGCCGGTCCACAGCGCGCGTTCTTCGTCGCTCAAAGAACGCCGCCGGGTCATCGTTTTCGCTGCGCGATCGCTTTCTGATCCGCTTCCACCGGTTTGGCTTCCGGAAGCGGCACGTCCTCCACGGTCGGATCGATCATTGTCGTGGTATCGAAGCGTGCGAAGAAGCTCGTTGGGCGCTCCGGCGGCAACGGCACATCACTCGCGGCCACGACCGGGTCGAGCTCGCGGGGCACCAGCATTACGAACTGGCCGGGATTGCGAATGCGCCCGGCGATCTGCGCTGCTTCCTCGCCGGCGCCGAAATAGATATCTGCACGCGCAGGTCCGACGATAGCCGAGCCGGTATCCTGCGCGAACATCAGCCGGCGAAACTTCGTGCCGGCCTTTTCGTTGGCGATCGGCAGATCGGCCGAAATAAAGAATGGCGTGCCATAAGCGTGTAGAGATCGATCGACCGCAATCGAACGGCCGGGCACCAGCGGCACACCCTGCGCGCCGACCGCTTCGTCCTCGGTCGACAGATCGGTAATGCGGAAGAAGACGTAGGATTTGTTCTGCCGCCGCACATCCTTTGCTGCATCCGGATTGGCTTCCATCCACTCGCGGATGCGCTGCATCGTTACTTCGTCCTTGGGCATCAGCTTGCGTTGGACAAGGACCCGGCCGACCGGCGTATAGGGCCAGCCATTATGCGAATTGTAGTTGAGGCGCAGGATGGTGTGATCTTCCAATCTGATCCTCGCCGACCCCTGGATCTGCGCGAACAGGACATCGACCTGGCTGCGCACCCAACAAATCTCCAGATGCCAGCCGTCGAGTGCGCCATCCTCGATCTCGCCGCGGTCGTAATACGGCACGATGTGGCGGCGACCGAAGCGCCGACCGACCTTCACGCCCTTGCTCGGGAACATATCGCCAAGTTTGCGGCGGCCTGAGGCGACAAGGTTGGGCGGACGACGATAAAGCGGCGCCGTAAATTCGCCAGTAGGCACACGCGAGCCGTCGATGATCGGCTCGTAGTATCCGGTGAGAAAGCCGTCGGTGTCGCCGAGCTTGTTGATGCGCAGCGGGCGAAAATTTTCTTCGAAGAACCTGCGCGCGCCGTCCTCCTCGAGCGGAATGGCGGCTACGGCCCGTTCGCAGACAGCTCTCAGCGCATCGCCCATCGCCGATGAATTGCGTGCGGCCGGGCGATGTTTCAGCGCGCGACAGCTGTCCAAAAAGGACGCAAAGGCGGTCGCGTGATCGTCGCCCGCCCAGCCGTCGAGTTTGCTCCACTCGACCGGCTCATATTGGATGTCGGGTGATTTGAGCAACCCCAGGCCGGCGCTGTTGGCCGCGCTCAAGCCAGCGGCGCCAGCGACCACAATGGCGATGAGCAAAACGCAACAACGTGCCGCCATCGGCCTTACTGTCCGGCTTCGGTTGCAACAACCTTCCAGTTGGGATCGCGCGACGAGACATCGCGCGCGAACGTCCACACGTCGGTGACGTCGGTCACTTTCTCGGCGTTGCCATCGATCACGTTGCTGGATCGGTCGCGTGTCGCGGAGACAAGCTTGGAGACGAAGCGCATTGTGATCTGAGCGTTGCGGGCACGTAGTTCAGCGGCGGTAATGGTCGAGCCATCAATGGAAACAAATCGCGTCTCGGCGGTTTCGCCCCGGCTTTCGCGCTCGGTGATTGCGGTATCGAAGCCGTCAAAGACTTCGCGCGACAGCAGACTGCGAAGCTGGCGGCGATCGCCTTCGGCGAAAGCGGTCACAATCATTTCATAAGCGGCGCGTGCGCCGGTAATGAAATGTTTGCCGTCAAAACTTGGATCCGCCGCCGCAATGGCGTCCAGTCCCGTCGCTACGCTCGATCCGGTTTCGGCGACGCCCTTCCAGCGATCCGCCGGCGGCGGCGTGACCTCGGCGGGCCGCGAAGGCGCCGGTTCGGCCGGACGCGGCGGCAAGGTTACGACCTTATCGGTTGCCGGGCTGCGCACCGCGTCCCGGGCCGAATAAGGATCATAAGGCGGCCGCTCGCGGCCGGTGCGCTGCCCCAAAACGCTGCGAAGCCGCAGGAAAATGAAAACTGCGAGCGCCAGGAAGATGATGGTGTAAATGTCGAACAAGTCTCAAATCTCTCGGCGCCAGACCCGGCTGGGGACGTTAGACCGTAATCGCGGCTCCCAAGTGGGGAATCCGCGGGAGAGCAGCCGGTCCCCGCTCTATGTAGGCACCCAGGGAGAACCATCCAGTAGCGGTTTTCCAAAACGCGTGCCTTAAGCCAAACCTTAGACGATCGCTATCGCCGCGCCAACATCGTAGCTGCATGACCCCTTCCCGGTAGTGCCGCGGCAGGAGCCGAAGAAGAGCGGTGTTTTGGTGACGTGCTTTTAGGCATTCGCGCCGAAATTGGCTATATGTCGCCGCCTGCGATGCCGTCACGCCATTGTTCGACCCGCTTGGCTGTGATAGCAACCGAAAGCCTACCTTTCCGGGACAACGGCATGTCAACCACGAACGGCGGTCCTCAGCCGCAGCCGGCAATCCCTCACATCGGCGTGCTCGCTCAATATGTGAAGGATTTATCATTCGAGAATCCGAACGCTCCCCGTTCAATGGGGCCCGGCGCGCAACAGCCGAGCATCAACATCCAGGTCAATGTGGATGCCGCGCCGATCAATGCCGGTCCCACGCCCGGAACCGATTTCGAAGTGACGCTTCGCATCGAAGGCAAAGCCGAAGCGCAAGGCATGATGCTGTTCAGCTTCGAACTGATCTTTGCCGGTGTCTTCCGGATCCAGAATGTGCCGGCCGAAAGCCTGCAGGCTGTCGTGCTGATCGAAAGTCCGCGTCTGTTGTTTCCGTTCGCGCGCGAGATTATCGCGACCGCGGTGCGCAATGGCGGTTTCGCTCCGCTGCTGCTTGATCCGATTGATTTCGTCGCGCTGTACCGGCAACGGCTCGCGGCCGCTCAACCCGTGCCGCCGTCCGCCGCTCAATCCGAGCTGACGTAATCCCGCCAGATTGCGCTTTCGCCGAGCGTCGCGATAAACGCACGATGCGCCGCGCGCTCTTCGTGGGTGATCGCAATGGCAAGCGGGACCAGACGCTCGCGCACGATGATCGGCTCGCCGAACGCGCGCTCCGGCAAGGCAGCCTGCGAAAGCACCAGCTGCGCCTGGCGTGCGCCGATCAGCTCGACGTAAACTTCGGCAAGAAGTTCGGCGTCGAGCAACGCGCCATGCTTGGTGCGGCGGGAATTGTCGATCGCATACCGCGCACAGAGATCGTCCAGCCGGTTTGATCCGCCGGGATGTTTTCGGCGCGCAATCAACAGCGTATCGACCATGCGTTCGCGCGCGATCAGCGGCCGGCCGGCGCGCTCAAGCTCGGCATTGAGAAATCCCATATCGAATGCGGCGTTGTGGATGACCAGCGGTGCATCGCCGAGAAAGGCAATCAGATCGTCGGCGACTTCGGCGAAAAAGAACTTGTCCTTGAGGAACTCATCGCTGAGGCCGTGGACCCCGAAGGCCTCCGCCGGCATGCTGCGTTCGGGGTTGAAGTAGCGGTGAAATGTTTGGCCGGACGGGATGCGGTTGACCAGCTCGACACAGCCGACTTCGACCAGGCGATGGCCGTCCAGGGGATCGAGACCGGTTGTCTCGGTATCCAGTACAATTTCGCGCATCTAACGTCTCATGCGGCGGCAAATGTCGTGAGTTCAACTCACGAATCACCCGCGCTTTTCGCGCATCTTAGTCACCGCCAGCAAGATGTCGCGCACCTGCGCCCGGGCATGATCGAACGATCGGGAGCTATCCACGATAAAGTCGGCGCGCCGGCGCTTTTCGGCATCGGGGATCTGTTTGGCAAGAAGCGCGCTGAATTTCTCCTCGGTCATGCCGGGCCGCTCGAACGCGCGTTGACGCTGGAGTTCGGCAGGCGCGGAGACCACAACGACGGCGTCGCAGCCGGCCTGTCCGGCAGTCTCGAACAGCAGCGGAATATCGAGGACGACCACCGGCGCACCACGGGTCGCCGCATCTGCCAGAAATCTGTCGCGGGCAGCCGCGACCAGCGGATGCACAATGGCTTCCAGCCGGGCGAGCGCTGCATGATCGCCGAGAACCATTTTTGCAAGTTTGGTACGATCGACTTTGCCGTCGGCGGTGGCACCCGGAAATGCGCTTTCGATAGCGGGCACGGCTTCGCCCTCGTAAAGCCCATGCACAACCGCATCGGAATCATGAACCGGCACACCAAGTTCGGCAAAAAACTGCGCGGTCCGCGATTTGCCCATGCCGAGCGAGCCGGTCAGACAAAGAATGAAAGGCCGCGCACGGCTCATGAACCGCTCATGATGTAAGACATCCACGCCGCCGGAGAAAATCGAGCGCTGCGAGCAGCGGCAATCCGAGGATCGTGAAATAGTCGCCTTCCACACGCTCGAACAGTTGAACGCCAGGGCCTTCAATCTGGTAGGCGCCAACGCTCGCCGTCGCCGCGTCGCCAACCATATCAAGATACGAATCGAGGAACCGATCGGATAACGCGCGCATCGTCAGCCGCGCCGAGCCGACGTATTCGAACAACATCGTCGCGTCCTTCATGAACGCGATGGCCGAATGGAGCTCATGGGTGCGGCCCGAAAGCGCGCCAAGCTGTGTGCGGGCCGCCGCGCGATCCGCCGGTTTGGCAAAACGTTTGGCGCCCAGCGCCAGGGTTTGATCGGCGCCCAAAACCAACCGTCCGGGCCGTAATGCCGCGATCATCGAGGCTTTCGCTCGCGCGAGCAATGCAGCAATTTCGGCAGGGGCCGCCAACTCCGCACCTGCTTCCAAACCTCGCTCATCAATGTCGGCCGGATGTAATTCGATCGGAATACCCGCAGCTTCAAGCAGTGTCCGGCGCGCGGCGCTCCGTGATGCAAGCAAAAGCGGATCGGAAGCAAGCCACAGCGACATCGCTCACGAGGCCATATGCCGGCGACGCTCACCGAGGAGCGCCATGACTGCGGCGGCTGTTTCCTCGATCGAACGGCGCGTAACATCGATCAATGGCCAATTGTGCTTGGAGCAAAGCCGCCGCGAGGCAGCGATTTCCTCTGCCACCGACTGCTGGTCGATGTACTTGTCGTCGTCACGGTGTGCCTTGAGGCCGAGCAGGCGGTTCTGCCGAATCTGCACGATGCGCTCGGCCGTCGCGAACAGGCCGACGACCAGCGGACGCTTCAGGTGCTCGATTAGAGGTGGCAGCGGCACACCGGGGACCAGCGGAACATTCGCCGTCTTCACGCCGCGATTGGCTAGGTAAATCGAAGTCGGCGTCTTCGAGGTCCGCGACACGCCAACCAGCAGGACGTCAGCCTCTTCAAGATCGTCGGTTAACTGGCCGTCATCATGCAGCATGGTGTAGTTGAGCGCATCGATGCGGCGAAAGTATTCAGCATTGAGGGTGTGTTGAGCGCCGACCTTGTGGGTAAATTCGGCGCCGAGATAGGCTTGGAACAGGTGCAGCACCGGACCAAGGATCGAGAGGTACGGCAAACCAAGCGACCGGCACTTTTCCTCGAGCTTGGCGACCAGATTCCCCTGCAGCAGCGTATAAAGCACGATGCCGGGCGATTCCTCGATTTCGGCGAGGACACGATCAAGTTGCTTCTGCGTGCGAACCAGAGGGTGAATGTGTTCGACCGGCATCACCTTGGTGTATTGCGCCGCCGCGGCCCGCGCGACGGTGATCAAGGTCTCTCCGGTGGCGTCGGAGACCAGATGCAGGTGAAAGTATCCGGCTGTAAGTGTCATCGGAATGGTTGAAGAAGCTGTTGATGACTGGGGAGAAGGCCACGGCCTTTGCGGTCATGCAAGGGCAATAGCCGGCATCACGGGGAATCCATCCACATACGTACCGTTCGGTATACGAAACGGCGTCTCAAGCCGAGAAGCGGTGAAATGTGGATAAGAGCTGCGGAACCTGACAAGATCGGCGCAAAAAAGCAGCTGAATACGCACCCCAACAGCATGGATCGATTATCGCTGTGTCATTGGGAATATGTGGGTAGACCGTGGATGACGTGTGCGGACAAAGATATGAGTCCAATCAACGGCTCTAACAACTACAACAGATTCTAATAGATTTGATTTGAGTTAGGATGGGAGCGTGGTGACAGTTCTCGAACGCAATCCGCTACTAAGCGTTCTAGCCGGCAAGCGTGAGCCGATCCCGCCGATCTGGCTGATGCGGCAAGCCGGGAGATATCTTCCCGAATATCGGGCAATTCGGGCGAAAGCGGAGACCTTTCTCGATCTTTGCTTCGATCCTGTACGGGCTGCGGAGGTGACGTTGCAGCCGATCCGTCGCTTCGGTTTTGATGCGGCGATTCTGTTTTCCGACATTCTCGTGGTCCCACACGCCTTGGGTCAGCGCGTGTCTTTCGAGGAGGGTGGTGGTCCGAAGCTTGATGCGATGAAGGATCCGTCCGCGCTGAAAGGCCTCCGGGCGGACATCGATCACGCAAAACTTGAACCGGTCTACGAGGCAATTGCACGGGTCAAGCAAGACCTGCCAGCGGCGGTGGCACTGTTGGGATTCTGCGGGGCACCGTGGACTCTGGCTACTTACGTGATTGCGGGACATGGAACTGTCGATCAGCAGCCCGCGCGATTGTTTGCCTATCGATTTCCGAACGAGTTTGGTGGACTCATCGACACGCTTGTTGAGGCGTCAATAAGCTATTTGATCCGCCAGTTTGCAGCCGGCGTTGATGCAGTTCAGATTTTTGACACCTGGGCGGGAAATTTACCGGCGGGTGAATTCCGAAAATGGTGTGTGGAACCATGTGCGCGTATTGTCGGCGCAGTGCGCAAAGAAGTTCCTGGCGCAAAGATCATTGGCTTTCCGCGCGGCGCTGGTACCGGGCTGGAATCGTATCTTCGAGCCGTGGCGGTCGATGCAGTCGGTTTGGATTGGACCATCGAGCTTGCGTTCGCGCGCGATCACATCCAGACGCGACGACCAATTCAGGGCAATCTCGATCCGCTGGCGCTATTGGTCGGAGGTGAAGCGCTCGATCGCTCGATCGATGCGATCATTGAAAATTTTTCGGGAGGACCGTTCGTTTTCAACCTTGGCCACGGTGTCATGCCGGAGACACCGATGGCGCACGTCGAGCGTCTGGTTGCACGCGTGCGCGGCACGTCGGCGCGAGCCTAGCGGTTAGGCTCCGCAGGATTGAAAGCGGATGAACCTGTATCTCTGGCTCAAAGCGTTTCACATCATCGCCGTCATCGCCTGGATGGCGGGAATGCTCTACCTGCCACGTTTGTTCGTCTATCACTGTGCTGCCGAAAGAGGGTCGGTGCAGTCGGAAACCTTCAAGCTCATGGAGCGCCGGTTGCTCCGCGGCATTATCAATCCGGCGATGATCGCAACCTGGGTGCTGGGGCTTTCACTGGCCTGGCTGGGGCCTGATTCTCGGTACGGATGGTTCGGCTCCGGGTGGCTGCAGGCCAAGATCGTCCTGGTTTTGGTACTATCGGCGTTGCATGGATTCTTTGCCCGATGGGTTAAGGATTTTGCCGCCGATCGAAACCGGCATTCTCATAGATTCTATAGATTTATCAATGAGATACCAACGGTTTTGCTGATCCTTATCGTGCTGCTCGTGGTGCTGAAACCGTTTTGAAGTTGATGCGTTTTACGGTGCACAGTTTGTCTAACCTCTTGCCTGAAGTGCATTCTTTTCCTATGTTGATGGCATCCCACCGAACGTAGGCGGATGCGGTTTGAGTCTTTGGCTCCACGGAATGGAGCCGGCTTAAGCATCGGGCCGGGAGCTTAAACGCTCCTTCTTGCCCAAGACCTGCGGTTTCTTTCTTCCAGCCAGCGTCGCTTTTCTGTCCCTCACCCCGCTGGCCCGATTTCCATAGGACATTCCTGTATGCGGGAAATGAAACTC
This sequence comes from uncultured Alphaproteobacteria bacterium, assembly GCA_963791955.1. Classification (GTDB taxonomy): domain Bacteria; phylum Pseudomonadota; class Alphaproteobacteria; order Rhizobiales; family Xanthobacteraceae; genus BOG-931. The sequence goes on along the minus strand of CAWBUO010000002.1, from coordinate 981,408 downwards.
CAAGAACTAAAAACCAAAACTCCGGCGGAGCTGGTCTCCTTTGCCGAAGAGCTTGAAGTCGAGAACGCTTCGACGATGCGCAAACAGGAGTTGATGTTCGGCATCCTGAAACAACTCTCGGCGCGCGAAACCGACATCGTCGGCGAAGGTGTTGTTGAAGTGCTGCCGGACGGTTTCGGCTTTTTGCGCTCGCCGGAAGCGAACTACCTGCCCGGCCCCGATGACATCTACGTTTCGCCCTCGCAAATCCGGCGCTTCGGCCTGCGCACCGGCGATACCATCGACGGTCACATCCGCAGTCCGAAGGAAGGCGAACGCTACTTCGCTTTGCTCAAGGTTAACTCGCTCAACTTCGAGGACCCGGAGAAAGCGCGCCACAAGGTCAACTTCGACAATTTGACGCCGCTCTATCCCGACGAGTGGCTGAAGATGGAATTCGAAGATCCGACCAAGAAGGATCTCTCGGCCCGGGTGATCGACATCGTCGCGCCGGTCGGCAAAGGCCAGCGCGCGTTGATCGTGTCGCCGCCGCGCACCGGCAAGACCGTGCTCCTTCAGAACATCGCGCACTCGATCACGCACAATCATCCGGAGTGTTATCTGATCGTGCTCCTGATCGACGAGCGGCCTGAGGAAGTCACCGATATGCAACGCTCGGTGAAGGGCGAGGTGATCTCCTCGACCTTCGACGAGCCGGCGGTGCGTCACGTCCAGGTCGCCGAGATGGTGATCGAGAAGGCCAAGCGCCTGGTCGAGCACGGCCGCGACGTGGTGATCCTGCTCGATTCGATTACCCGGCTCGGGCGCGCTTACAACACCGTGGTGCCGTCATCCGGCAAGGTGCTCACCGGCGGCGTCGATGCCAACGCCTTGCAGCGGCCGAAGCGGTTCTTCGGCGCCGCGCGCAACATCGAGGAAGGCGGTTCGCTGACCATCATCGCCACGGCGCTGATCGATACCGGTAGCCGCATGGACGAAGTGATCTTCGAAGAGTTCAAGGGCACCGGCAATTCGGAACTGATCCTCGACCGCAAGGTGGCCGACAAGCGCACCTTCCCGGCGATGGACATCACCCGTTCCGGCACGCGCAAGGAAGAGCTCCTGGTGCCGCCCGATCAGCTCAAGAAGATGTACGTGCTGCGCCGGATCCTCAATCCGATGGGCACCATGGACGCCATGGATTTCCTGCTCGACAAGCTGCGCAATACCAAGAACAACGGCGAGTTCTTCGACTCGATGAATACGTAGGGCGAAGCATTGCGTATCGTCCGTCGCGCCCGGACATTGGGCCGTTGGGTGACGCACTAGCTGTGCGTGGAAACCAACAGTGAAGATTTCCGCGGCAGGGCGAGCCGCGACGGCCCGCTGTTCTTCACGTTCTCCGCGATCTCGGGATCGACGAAGCACATGCCGCCCTTGCCGACGGCGCTCTCGCAGTCGGCCACGCTGGAATAGCCGCATTCGATGAGCGACTTTGCGTGCGAACCGTAGCCGCACCAATCGGCGGCGGAGGCAGGGCTAAGCATAAGAAGGCTCAGGGCGGCTGCAAAAAGGATTCCCAACGACATGAAATCGATCTCCCTCGGTTCCGGCCCGCCGACTCAACAAAATATAAACCGCCGCCGATTGGACTGCAGCGTCAGCGATGTCGCACGCCGGCGATGGCGCGAATAAGGCCGTCGCGATCGGTGACCGGCAAGGAGCACGTCTCACCAACGCAGACGAAAGCCTGCACCTCGCCACGCGAGGCCTGAACCTGGGCGCGCGCTGGATGGGCCGGCGGCAAAGCGCCCGCGGAGGCAGCGTGAAATACAATCCGGTCGAGCGGTGCGAGCGCGCGTGCGGCGGAGAGCAATGCCGCCGCGGCAGCGCCCTCGCCGGTCACCACGATCTCTGCCGCGCGCAACCGCAGATCGACGGCGTTGAGCAGCGCCATGTGCATGTACAGATTTTCGATCGCGTGCGGCGCAATGGCCGCGATCAGCCGGTCGGCTTTTTGCCGACAGTTATCGTCGCCCGCGAGCAGCGCCAGGCGGATGAGATTTTGTGCGGCGACCGCGTTGTGGTTCGGCGTCGCCTCGTCTGCGCTCGAGGCTGGGCGGATCACAAGACCTTCGGCATCGGCGGCGGTGAGATAATACGCTCCGGTTTCCGCATTCGAATAATCGCGATCAAGTGCGCGCTGCCAGACCAGGGCTTGATCGAGATAGCTCTGTTCGCCCGTGGCCTCGTAGAGCGACAATGCCGCGCGGATCATGGCCGCGAAGTCGGAGGCAAGTCCGGGAAATTTAAGCTGGCCTTGGCGCCAGGAATGACCGAGCCGATCACCGCGCGTCATAGCGCGCGCGATGAACGAGAAGGCGCGCTGCGCCATCGTAAGCCATGATGGTTCGGTGAGCATCAGGCTCGCATTGGCGAGCGCCGCAATCATCAATCCGTTCCAGTCGGCCAATACTTTGTCGTCGAGGCCGGGGCGCACGCGCGTCGCGCGAACGTCAAGGAGTTTGGCGCGGAGCGCAGCAAGCCGCGCCTCGTCGTCGCTGGAACGCGGCAGCGGCTTTAATCGATTGAGGATGTTGTGGCCTTCGAAATTTCCCTGCGGCGTCACGTCATAGTGGCGGGCAAAGAATTCACCATCTTCTGTGCCCAGCGATTTGAGCACCGCGCCATAGGACCAAACATAGAACTTGCCCTCTTCGCCCTCGGAGTCGGCATCGAGTGAGGCGGAAAACGCGCCCTCGCCTGTCGTCATCTCCCGCGCCAGCCAGGCAACCGTCTCCTGTGCACGCTGCCGGTACAATGGCTTGTTGGAGCGCAGATGCGCAATTGCGAGTAGCTCAAGGAGCTGGGCGTTGTCGTAAAGCATTTTCTCGAAATGCGGGACCAGCCAGCGCTCATCTACCGAATAGCGCGAGAAGCCGCCGCCGAGATGATCGTAAATACCGCCCTCGCTGATGTGGTCGAGCGTAATCTCGACAGCCGCAAAATAGCGCTGTTCGCCGGTGCGCAGCCCGGCGCGCCACAGAAGCTCGAACAAAGCAGCTTGCGGAAATTTCGGCGCGCCGCGGGTGCCGCCGTTGACCGGATCAATCAGCCCGCCGAGCTGACGCGCGGCGTTATCGAGTTCGGCAGCCCCAAGAGTGACGGTACCCGGCTTCCGCGCGGCTCCGGCTAACCGCTCCATCAGCGCGGCGCGATTGTCCTCGATCTTCTGCGGCTCTTCGCGGAACAGCCGGGCGATTTCGCGGAGCACGTCGACGAAAGCGGGCCTTCCGTAGCGCGAGGAATTCGGAAAGTAAGTGCCACCCCAGATCGGCTCGCCGCCAAGTGTAAGGAACATGGTCAGCGGCCAGCCACCCTGCTCGCCGAGATGATGCAGTGCCGCCATGTAAATCTGATCGATATCCGGGCGTTCCTCGCGATCGACTTTGATGTTGACGAACAGCTCGTTCATCACGTGCGCGGTGGCGTCGTCCTCAAAACTTTCGTGCGCCATCACGTGACACCAATGGCAGGCGGCATAGCCGACCGAGAGGAGGATCGGCTTGTTGGTGCGCTTTGCTTCCGCCAATGCGTCGGGGCCCCAAGCCCACCAATCCACGGGATTGTGTTGGTGTTGAAGGAGGTAAGGGCTCGTCTCGCGCGCGAGACGATTCTGGTGGGTTGACGAGTTGGGCAAAATGAAACTCACGAACACCGTTCGGTTGGTCAGGCGGGCAATATACACGGAATACTTCGGCGACCGTGGCGTCGATAGATGCAAAAATCGGGGTCCGCAGTCAGCAAGACTGGATCTGCCAGGGTTTCTGTCATCCGCACGAGGCAGGCGTCGGCGAGGCTCATCGGGACGTTGTCGTATTTCCGCATAAGGTTGAGAACGTCGTCGATTTCCTCGCTCAGATTAAGCATCGAGGAGACGCTGCGCCGCTCCAGCAGGGCCGCCAATGCGTGGCCACCTGCGTCGCCCAAAAGATGAAATGCTTCCGATAATGCTGCTTCGCAAGTCTTCCATGGCGGCGGTAGGTGAGATGACTGGGCAACTGCCCAGCTATGATTCGTGTCGCGGCGGACAAGCAGGGCGATGATGAACCCGGCGTCAACGATGACGTTTGCGGCCATAGCCGGTCACGCGCAGATATTTCTTCTTGTTTGCGCTCAGGTCGGTCGGGAGACCGTCCACGGATCCTACCAGATCAGCGATGGCATCGAGTGTTGCGGACGCCGGAGTTGATGCGGCGCCGGCGCTTAGCCGTTCGCGGACAACATCGGATTTCGAAAGCTTTCGACGGCGCGATTCAACCTCGATTTGGCTGACCAACGCATCAGGTAGCCGGACTGTCAGGGTTCTTATGAACTTTAGTGTATTACGCAATTGGCGAGCCCGCAATACAATCCATTCCGATTACGGCCGACTTGTCCGCATCCCGCATTCGTTCGACAAGGTGCACATGCAAAGTGATCGCCCGACTATTTTCGCGCTTTCGTCCGGACGGCCGCCGGCTGCGGTTGCTGTGATCCGGGTGTGCGGACCGAAGGCGTCAGTTGCGCTTGAGAGATTGATCGGCCGCGCGCCGCGGCCACGGCAGGCGACGCTGGCGCGTCTGCGCGAACCGGCGAGCGGTGAGGTGGTCGATGAGGCGCTCGCGCTCTGGTTTCCGGGTCCCCGCAGCGAGACCGGCGAAGATATGGCCGAGCTGCAGGTGCACGGCGGTCAGGCGGTGATCGCTGCTGTGCTCGATGCCTTGGGCAGGGTCGGCGGCTGCCGTCTCGCTGAACCTGGTGAGTTCACCCGCCGGGCATTCGAGAATGGCCGCCTTGACCTCACAGAGGTGGAGGGTCTGGGCGACTTGATCGCTGCGGAAACGCCAGCCCAGCGCCGTCACGCGTTCCGTCAGCTTAAGGGCCTGATCGGCGACCGGGCCGAGGTCTGGCGGAGGCAAATCATCGAAGCGTTGGCGCTGGTCGAGGCTCGCATCAACTTTTCTGACGAGGCTGATGTGCCCGAGGATTTGGTCGGGCCGGCACTTTATGCTGCGCAGCAATTGCGCTGCGAGATTGGTGAAGCGCTTGCGAATAGCCGCGGAGAGCGCTTGCGGGAAGGGCTGGTCGTCGCTATCGCCGGGCCCCCGAACGCGGGCAAATCCACGTTGATGAACCGGTTGGCGCGGCGCGAGGCCGCGATCGTATCGGCGATCCCAGGCACCACCCGCGATATCATCGAGGTGCACCTGAACCTGGCCGATTACCCGGTGACGCTGCTCGATACGGCCGGAATCCGCGAAAGCGGTGATCCGGTGGAGCAGGAGGGAGTACGCCGCGCTTTGGTACGGGTGGAGGCGGCCGACCTAGTGCTGTGGGTCATTGACGGATCGGCCACTGGGGGAGCGGCTGGCGAAACGCCAAGAAATCGCATTAAATCAGAGCTTTGGGTCTTGCGAAACAAGATCGATTTAGCTGTGGATAAGGTGTGCAAAAACAGTGAATCGGGGTCCACTAGAGCTTTTGCAATTTCGGCGGCGACGGGTGATGGGGTGGACGCGTTGGTTTCGGCCTTGGGCACCTATGCAGAGCAGTATTTTTCGGCGACGGAGAGCTCCATTGTTACCCGGGCGCGGCACCGGGAGGCGCTTGAAGAAACCGTTGCGGCGCTCGATCGGGCGCTGGCGCACTCTGCCGGCGGGAGCGAGGAACTGATCGCCGAGGAATTGCGATCGGCCGCGACGACGCTGGGCAGGCTTACGGGCCGGGTCGACGTGGAGGACATTCTCGATGTCATCTTCCGCGATTTTTGCATTGGTAAATGATTGGTTACATGCGGGCCTGCTCCCAAACGACCGTACTGTCGGGCAGACAATGTTTCACGTGAAACAGGCCTTTTTGACCGCGGTTTTGGCGGCAGCTACAAGCACACCAGTGCGGAGAATGCGATGAATGCGCGCTTCGATGTAATTGTCGTCGGCGGCGGCCATGCCGGTTGCGAGGCCGCGGCTGCGGCTGCGCGGACGGGCGCACGAACCGCGCTAATCACCCAGCGCTTCGCCACCGTCGGCGCGATGTCCTGCAATCCCTCCATCGGCGGCCTTGGCAAGGGGCATCTGGTTCGCGAAGTCGATGCACTGGACGGCTTAATGGGCCGGATGGCGGATGCGGCGGGCATTCAGTTTCGGCTGCTCAATCGTCGCAAGGGGCCGGCGGTGCGCGGCCCGCGGGCGCAAGCTGACCGAAAGCTTTACGCCGCGGCCATGCAGGACGCGCTACGTCACCAGGAGAATCTCACGATTGTCGAGGGCGAAGTCGACGATCTGCCTGGGGATGATCGCGTAACCGGGGTGCGGCTGGTCGATGGCCGCAGCTTTGGTGCGGCGGCCGTTGTGCTGACGACCGGTACATTTCTGCGGGGGCTCATCCACATCGGCGAACGCCAGATTCCGGCCGGCCGGGCCGGGGAGGCGCCATCCGCCGGGCTTTCGCTTGCGCTGGAGCGGGCTGGTTTCACACTTGGCCGGCTGAAGACCGGCACTCCACCGCGGCTCGACGGCACGACAATAGATTGGCCGGCGCTGGAAATGCAGCCGGGCGACGACCCGCCGGAGCCGTTCTCCACTCTGACCGAGCGGATCACCAACGCGCAAATTCAGTGCGCCATTACCCGCACGACCACGGCCACCCACACGGTCATTCGGGAAAACGTGCATCGCTCGCCGATGTATTCCGGCCAGATTCAAAGCCGCGGGCCGCGCTACTGCCCCTCCATCGAGGACAAGATCGTCCGCTTTGGTGACCGCGAAGGCCACCAGATTTTCCTTGAGCCGGAGGGGCTCGACGACACCACTGTCTACCCCAACGGTATCTCAACATCGCTTCCCGAGGAGGTGCAGCACGCTGTTGTCGCCTCCATTCCCGGCCTCGAACACGCGCGGGTGGTCCGGCCCGGTTATGCGATCGAATACGACCACGTCGATCCTCGTGAGCTGCACCCGACGTTGGAGACCAGGCGGCTGCCAGGGCTGTTCCTGGCCGGGCAGATCAACGGCACGACCGGTTACGAGGAGGCCGCCGCGCAGGGCCTGATTGCCGGCCTAAATGCGGCAGCACAGGCCGGCGGTGGGGCTCCGGTCGTGTTCGACCGGGCCGAAGGCTACCTCGGCGTGATGGTCGACGATCTGGTAACGCGCGGGGTGACCGAACCCTATCGCATGTTCACCTCCCGTGCCGAATATCGGCTGACTCTGCGGGCCGACAATGCCGATCAGCGGCTGACCGATAGAGGGATTGCGTTGGGCTGTGTCAGCCCGGCGCGAGGGTGCGCTCATCGGGCGAAAATGAAGGCGCTCAGGGCGGGGCAGGAGATGGCCCGCACGCTGAACGTCACCCCGAACGAGGCAGCGCGCCACGGTCTTGGGCTACGGAGAGACGGGCAGCGCCGAACCGCGTTTGAGCTTCTGTCCTATCCGGATATTGGCATCGGTGAGCTGGCACGGATCTGGCCGCAATTTGGCGACTTGGCCCCAAAGATCGCTGAACAACTCGAAATCGATGCGAAATACGACGTTTATCTTGCGCGCCAGGCTGCCGACGTGGAGTCATATCGCCGCGACGAGAGCCTGACACTGCCCGACGATATCGACTATGCGACGTTGCCCGGCCTGTCGAACGAGGTGCGGCACAAGCTGCAAGCCCATCGGCCGCGAACCATCGGCCATGCCGGACGCTTGGATGGCATCACACCGGCGGCGCTGACATTGCTGGTCGCGCATCTCCGTCGAAAAGGCCGGAAGCCCAGCCGCGGCGCGGCATGACAACCACGGGCGATCGCGAGCGGCCAGCGTCGCACCGCGCCCATGTCCGGCTATCTCCCGAAAGCCTTTCAGCCGACCGCGATCGCGCGCTGGACCTGACCCCTGTTTCACGTGAAACAACGGAACGGCTCGATCGCTTCGTCGCTACTTTGCTGGCTTGGCAGCAGCGGGTGAATTTGATCGCGCGCTCGACCGAGGCGGTCCTTTGGACCCGCCACATAGCCGATTCGTTGCAGCTTCTTCCGCTGGCGCCGGAAGCCAAGGTATGGGCCGACCTGGGTGCCGGAGCTGGCTTTCCCGGTTTGGTCATCGCCTGCGCGCTCGCGGATAGAACCGGCGCTGAGGTTCACCTCGTCGAAAGCAACGGAAAGAAAGCTGCATTTCTCCGCGAGGCGGCGCATGCCACCGGTGCGCCGGTGATTGTGCATCAAATGCGCATCGAGGAGTTTGTGGAAAAAGCGGTGCAAACATTCGATGTCGTGACCGCGCGTGCCTTGGCTCCATTGCCCAAGCTCCTGACGATGGCCTATCCGTTGTTGAAGAAAGGCACGCTCGGCCTGTTCCTGAAGGGTCAAGATGTTGGGTCTGAATTGACCGAAGCCGCTAAATGTTGGAGAGTTCAGTCAAGCTTGGTCCAAAGCCGGACGGACGTCAGGGGCCAAATCGTTGTTGTGCGAGGTCTCGCGCCCAAGCCGCGGGAGAAAGGAAGCCGGCCGCGATGAGCGAAACATCCATCCTCGACGTGCCTCCGATTCAGATGAATATCGACCGTGGCCCCAGGGTGCTCGCAATCGCGAACCAGAAGGGTGGGGTCGGCAAGACCACGACGGCCATCAACCTCGGCACCGCGCTCGCCGCGATCGGCGAGGAAGTCCTGATCATCGATCTCGACCCGCAGGGCAATGCGTCAACGGGCCTTGGCATTGACCGGCGCAGCCGCCGCTACTCCACTTACGACGTACTCGCCGGCGAAACAGCATTACGCGACGCGATCGTTGCAACAGCGGTGCCGCGACTGCAGCTTGCGCCATCAACGCTCGATCTAACCGGCCTCGAGCTTGAAATCGGCCAGGCGCGCGATCGCGCCTATCGTCTGCGCAATGCGCTCGCGCCGCTCAAGACGCGCGCACCGGACCAAACAAACTTCACCTATGTGCTGGTCGATTGCCCGCCTTCGCTCAATCTCCTCACGGTCAACGCCATGGCGGCGGCACATGCGATCCTGGTGCCGCTGCAATGCGAGTTCTTCGCGCTCGAAGGTTTGTCGCAACTTTTGAAAACCGTCGACTCCGTGCGCGAGCAGCTCAACCCGGAACTCACGATCCACGGGATTGTCCTGACGATGTACGACTCGCGCAACAATCTCTCGACGCAGGTTGTCGCCGACGTGCGCGAATTCATGGGCCGCAAGGTCTACGACACCATCATCCCGCGCAATGTGCGGGTCTCCGAAGCGCCGTCCTACGGCAAGCCGGTGCTGGTCTACGATCTGAAATGCAGCGGTAGCGAAGCGTATCTGCGGCTCGCGACGGAGATCATTCAGCGCGAGAAAGAACTGTGCGCGTGACCGAAAGCTCGGGAGAAACCGCGATGGCCGAGGAGGGATCGCGCTCGCGACTGGGACGCGGCCTTGCCGCGCTGATCGGTGACGTCGGCACTGAAACTTCGGGCGACCGTCCGCGCGGGCAGCGGCGGCTGCCGACCGGATCGCTGCGACCGAATGCGCGCAACCCGCGCCGCGCTTTCGACAGCGCCGAACTGGACGAACTCGTTGCCTCGCTCCGCGAGCGCGGGATCATTCAGCCGATCGTGGTGCGGCCGTTGCGCGGAGTCGCCGACGGTTACGAAATCATCGCCGGCGAGCGCCGCTGGCGCGCGGCGCAGCGTGCCGGCCTGCATGAAGTCCCGGTCGTCGTCATCGATGCGACTGACGCGGAAGCGCTGCAGCTTGCGATCATCGAAAACGTGCAGCGCGCCGATCTCAATCCGCTCGAGGAAGCGGAAGGCTATCGCGCCCTCGTGGAAGAGTTCGGCAACAGCCAGAACGAGATTGCAAAGACCGTCGGCAAGAGCCGCAGCTACGTGGCCAACACGTTGCGGCTCCTGAAACTCTCCGATCCGGTGAAGGCCTACATTCACAGCGGCAAGCTGACCGCCGGGCATGCGCGCATGCTGATTGGTGCACCGAACGCGGAAGAACTCGCTGAGGAGATTGTCGCGCGCGGCCTCAATGTGCGCCAGGTCGAAGCGATAGCGCGCGAAACCAACGCAAAAAGCAAAGGCGCCAGTGGCCGTAAGGCGCGCAGTGCGAACGCCAAAACTGCCGACGTTCTGGCGTTTGAGAAAAAAGTTTCAGATGCGACCGGCTTGGTCGTCAGCATCGATCATCGCAACGATCGCGGTACGTTGACGATCCGCTACAACAATCTCGATCAGCTTGACGATCTGGTTCAGCGATTAGTCCGCGGGCACTGAGCGCAAGCCGGACGTTCGCTTCGGCGCCGCGAAAGCGGGTTACTCTGCCGCCGTTCTTCCGGCGCCTGAGCCAAACCGCCGCTCGATATAATCGATGACCAGCTTCTGAAAATCGGCCGACACAGTCGGGCCGCGCAGCGTTATGGCTTTCTTGCCATCGATGAAGACCGGCGCCGCAGGGGCTTCGCCGGTGCCGGGAAGCGAGATGCCGATGTCGGCGTGCTTGCTTTCGCCCGGCCCGTTGACGATGCAGCCCATCACCGCAACGTTGAGGCCTTCGACGCCGGGATAACGCGTCTTCCATTCCGGCATCGAGTCGCGAATGAAGCTTTGAATGCTGGAGGCAAGTTCCTGGAATGTGGTTGAGGTGGTGCGACCGCAGCCCGGGCAGGCGGCGACCAGCGGAACGAATGTGCGCAGCCCCAGTGTCTGCAGCAGCTCTTGTGCGACTTTCACTTCCAGGGTGCGGTCGCCGTTCGGCTCGGGCGTCAGCGAAACCCTGATGGTATCGCCAATGCCTTGCTGCAGCAGAAATCCCATTGCCGCGGATGATGCGACGATGCCTTTTGAGCCCATGCCCGCTTCGGTTAGTCCGAGATGTAGCGCATAGTCCGAGCGCTCCGCCAGCTCGGTGTAAACCGCAATCAGATCCTGCACCGCCGATACCTTGCCCGAGATGATGATCTTCGAGCGTGGCAAGCCGATCTCCTCGGCGCGCTCGGCGGACAACAGCGCTGACTGCACCATGGCTTCGCGCGTCACGTCGCGGGCGTCCACTGGATGATTGGAGCGCGCATTCTCGTCCATCAGATGGGTGAGAAGCTCCTGATCGAGCGAGCCCCAATTGGCGCCGATGCGCACCGGCTTGTCGTGGCGGATCGCGGTTTCGACGATGGCGCCGAATTGCCGGTCCTTCTTTTCCTTGAAGCCGACATTGCCGGGATTGATGCGATATTTGTCGAGCGCCTCGGCGCAAGCGGGATGATCGGCAAGAAGCTTGTGGCCGATGTAATGAAAATCGCCGACGATGGGCACGTCGACGTTCATGCGCAGCAGCCGCTCCTTGATGTGCGGTACGGCGGCAGCCGCCTCGTCACGGTCGACGGTGATGCGAACGAGTTCCGAACCTGCACGCGCGAGCGCGGCCACCTGCCTGGTCGTGCCCTCGACGTCAGCGGTGTCGGTGTTGGTCATCGACTGCACCACGACCGGTGCGCCGCCGCCGACAGTGACGTTGCCCACCTTCACGGCGACTGTCCGATGCCGTTCCGCGGGGCCGGAAAATTGCATCATCGGGACAATCCTTTGGCTCCTTATCGCAGCCCCGGCAGGGGTAGCTGGCACGACACCGATATAGCCCTATCGGGGCCGGTTTACGAGCACCAAGCCCGCCGCCACCGATCCTGCCGCCAGCGCAAAGGCGGGTGTGAGCGGGTCGTTAAGCACGAGATGGCCCGCGGCCACGCCAAACAATGGTGCCAGAAACGTAAACACCGACAGCCGGGCGGCAGAGTAGCGCACCATCAGAGCGAACCAGACCGCGAACGTGACGCTGACAACCCAGATGGTCTGGTATGCAAAGGCGCCAAGCGCCACGGCGGACGGCATTTTGTCGATATGTTCGCCGAAGATGAGCGCGCCGGCGGCGAGCAGTGGCGCCGAAACCACGAGCTGGTAGAGCAGGGTTTTTTCCGCGCTGACGCGGTTGAGCGCGCTTGCCTTGATGACGAGCGTTGTCGCTCCCCATGCCGCGCCGGCGCCGACCATCATGATGTCGCCGAGCATTTGCCGGGGATCGGCGGCGGGCGTCGGCAGCCCGAAGGCGATAGCGAGCCCGATGAAAGACAACAGCAGGCCGAGCCATTGCGACACATGAAAATGGTCGCCGGGGATCAGCCAGCGCGATCCAACCACAACAAAAAATGGCGCAAGGTAGAGGAACAGAACCGCGCGCGTTGCCGTCGTCCAGAGGAGGCCCCGGTAAATCAGCAGGAATTCAAGCGCGAACAGCACGCCGGCGAGAACGCCGGCACCGAGCGTACCGTCGCGCTTGAACAGCGGTACGCCGCGGGTTTGCGCCCAGGTGCCGACAATAATCGCGGCAATAGCCGACCGCGTCGACGATTGGATCAGCGGCGGGATGTCGTGGATCGCGAGCTTGATGGCGACGTTGTTGAAACCCCAAAACAGGCAGAGCCCGACGGTCACGGTGACTGCGAACGCATCGAGCGGACGAGATGACGGCGATTGGGCGATGGCCACTTACTCGATTCCAGTCACATGCAAGACTTACGGCCGGAACCGACGTTCCGATGGTGGAGGGCCCAAATTCGTCATTCGCGGCAGTGCGAGCAGGTGCCGGCGATTTCGATTACCGGAGTCCTCGATGCAAAACCCGCCGCGCCGCAGGACGCCTTGAGCGCATCTGCGACGGCAGCTCCCGGCGCTTCACCAACCGCGCCGCAATGATCGCAGATCAGGAACACGACAGGATCATTACCGGCATGATCGTGAACGCAGGCGACGAAGGCGTTGCGGCTCTCGATGCGATGGACGAGATCGTTGTTGCGCAAAAAATCGAGCGCGCGATAGACCGTGATCGGCGCCGGGCGTCCGTTCCCCGCCAACTGTTCCATGATTTCATAGGCGCCGAGCGGCTTGTGGCTTGCGAGCAAGGTTTCGAGCACGTGACGGCGCATTGGCGTCAACCGCTGTGCCCGCGAGACGCAGAGTGCTTCGGCGTGAGCGATAGCGGCGCTCGTACAGGTATCGTGATCGTGGTCGGGGGCCGGGAAAACTACTACTTGCGACTTTGTCGTCATCGGCAGTTGATCGCTCCTGGCGTGCATTCTAGCGCTTCGGCGGCCGTAGCGAAAACGTGACGCAGTCCTCGCTTTTCATGTTGCGTTGCAGCAAAAAGCGTCTCACATTGCCGCCACGTCGCGCAGAAGTCATGCAACAACGATACGTCCCGGCAACGTGCAGTCGCGCAACCTCATGAATTGGTGATCATCATGTTGAAAGGAAAGACCGCCCTGATAACGGGTTCGACCTCCGGTATCGGTTTGGGCTACGCACGCGCTCTCGCGGCAGAAGGCGTGAATATCACGATCAACGGATTCGGCGACGCTGCGGCTATCGAAAAGGAGCGCGTCGCCATCGAAAAGGACTTCGGCGTGCGGGCATTTTATTCGCCGGCCGACATGACCAAGCCTGCAGAGATCGCCGACATGGTGCATACGGTCGAAAAAACCTTCGGTTCGCTCGACATACTCATCAACAATGCCGGCATCCAATATGTATCTCCGATCGAGGAGTTCCCAATCGAGAAATGGGATCAGATCCTCGCGATTAATCTTTCGTCTGCATTCCACACCATCCGCGCTGCGGTGCCGGGAATGAAATCACGTAAGTGGGGCCGTATCGTCAACACCGCTTCAGCGCATTCGCTGGTCGCCTCGCCGTTCAAGGCAGCTTATGTTTCAGCCAAGCACGGGCTCGCGGGCCTCACCAAGACGGTGGCGCTCGAAGTCGCGACGTTTGGCATAACCGCCAACTGCATCAGCCCCGGTTATGTGTGGACGCCGCTGGTCGAGAAGCAGATCCCGGACACCATGAAGGCGCGCAACATGACCGCCGAGCAGGTCAAGCGCGACGTGCTGCTTGCCGCGCAACCGACCAAGGAATTTGTCACTGTCGAAGAAGTCGCCGCGCTCGCCGTTTATCTTTGCTCCGACGCCGCGAAGGCGATCACTGGCGCCAATCTTTCGATCGACGGCGGCTGGACCGCTGAATAAGAGAAATCGGTCGAGGCATCTGCGCGGTCGTCCCGCGGGGCTCGGCGTTCGCGCTGGGCAGCCCAGGGTGACGGGACAAGTATGAAAAATCCCCTCGCATCGCTGCTGCCCGGCCGTGCAGCGAACCCGCAATCTTCGCCAACCACCAAGCACATCAATCTTGCGCTGCAGGGCGGCGGTGCGCACGGCGCATTCACCTGGGGTGTACTGGAACATCTTCTGAGCGACGAGCGGATTTCGTTCGAGGGGATTTCTGGTATGTCCGCGGGAGCCGTCAACGCGGTGATGCTGGCCGACGGAATGGCGCGCGGCGGGCGTGCGGAAGCGCAAAAGCGGCTGGCCGATTTTTGGCGCGCAGTGAGCAACAACGGCAATCTGCCGCCATTGCAGCGCGCCGTGGTCGAACGGCTGTTGTCGTTTGTCCCGCTCGAAGGCACGCCGATGCAGGCGTGGCTCGACATGATGGCGCGCTATTTCTCGCCGTATGATTTCAACCCGCTTAACATCAATCCGCTCAAGGACCTGTTCGAGCGCTTCGTCGATTTCGAGGCGTTGCGTACGTTTGCCGATCTGCAGCTGTTCATTTCCGCAACCAACGTGCAGACCGGCCGGGTGCGAATCTTCTCGCGCGACAAGATCACTCCCGAAGCGCTGATGGCGTCGGCCTGTCTGCCGCTGTTGTTCCACGCGGTCGAGATCGACGGCGTGCCGTACTGGGACGGCGGCTACCTCGCCAATCCCGTGATCTTTCCGTTTTTCGGAACGACGACGACCGAAGACGTTCTCGTCGTGCAAATCAATCCGCTGGTACGGCAAGCAACGCCAACTTCAGCCAGCGCGATCATGAACCGCATCAACGAGATCACGTTCAACTCCTCGCTTCTGGCTGAATACCGTGCGATCGAGTTCGTTGCCCGCCTGATCGATCAGGGCCGTGTGCCCCGCGGCACCGGACGCGGCCAGTATCGCCGCGTCAACGTTCACCGTATTCTGTTCGACCGCTTCGGCACCAGTTTCGATGCCTCCAGCAAATTGCTGACCGACTACAGTTTCTTCGAAACACTGCATATCAACGGCAAGCGCGCCGCCCGGCGTTTCCTCGACGACCATTTCGACGATATCGGCGTCAAAAGCACGGTCGACCTGGCCGCAGAAGCGCGCGCCGAGTGGGCGTGATACGTTTCATGCTAGGCGAGTTTGCGATGGCGAATTTGACGCCGCTTGTTTCCGCTGAAGTCGGCTCCGCCCGGCTCGATGTTTGCGTTGCCGACATCACGACGCTTGGGCTTGATGCCATCGTGAATGCGGCCAATCGCACGCTGCTCGGTGGCGGCGGCGTTGACGGCGCGATTCATCGCGCAGCGGGACGGGAATTACTTGCTGCGTGCCGCACTCTAGGCGGCTGCGAAACTGGTAGCGCCAAAATCACGCGCGGTTATCGGTTGCTGGCCAAGCATGTTATCCACGCGGTCGGACCGGTGTGGAGCGGCGGCAGCGAGAACGAGGAGGAGCTATTGGGGTCCTGCTATCGGACGGCGCTCGGTCTTGCCGCCCAGCATAGGCTGGCTTCGATTGCGTTTCCGGCGATCTCGACCGGCATCTATCGATTTCCAGCCGATCGGGCCGCGCGGATTGCTGTCGGGACGGTGACGGCCGAACTGGCCTCGGTGCGCGGTAGCTTGGAGAATGTGGTGTTCTGCTGCTTTTCCCAGGAAGCTGCTGACCATCACATCGATGCTTTCGCCGACCTCGGTCTGGTCTGAGCCCAAAACAGTCCTCTGAGCCATTTGCAACGCTGCCTTGCAACAGCATCGCTACAAATTATTAAGCTCCCTTATATTATGCAGGCTATGCAACTAAGGTTATCGTAATGCCCCCGCCTTCCCTTAACCGAGAATTCGCCTTTATCCTCAATGATGTGGCGCGATTACTGCGAACCTATGCCGACTATAAGGCTTCGCAATTCGGCATGACCCGGGCCCAATGGGCCGTACTCGTCCGGGTTGACCGCTCTGAAGGCCTCAATCAGTCCGAACTTGCCGAGGTTCTGGACCTGCAGCCCATCACCCTCACGCGGTTGCTGGACAAGCTCTGCGACAGCGGTCTGATCGAGCGTCGGCCGGATCCAAGTGACCGGCGCGCCAAGCGGCTGTTCTTAACGGCGGCTGCCCGGCCTCTGCTCGAGCGGCTCAGCGTACTCGGCGAGGAAACAGTTGCAGGCGCGCTTGCCGGCGTCGAGCGCGAGAGCGTCGAGCTGATGGTTTCCGAGCTTGGGGTGGTGAAGGAGAACCTGCGCCGGCTGATTCAGCAGCGCGCAACGGACGCTGCAGCAGGAGAGCGGCGCTATGGCTGAAGCTCTCCGTAAACCGGTACCGCACGATGAAGCGCCTGAAACGCCACGGCCGCCCATCACGCCGGTCGCTCCCGCCGACAAGCGCTCCAACCAGCGAACCGCTGCGACCGACAAAGTTCGCCAATTGCGGCGTCGCGAACGGATTCGGTGGACGCTGTTCGCGCTGCTTCCGACAGCCCTGATCTTCGGCGGCTATTGGTACGTTACCGGCGGTCAGGTGATGTCGACCGACGACGCATACGTCAATGCGGAAAAGGTCGGTATTTCAACCGACGTCTCCGGCATCGTCCAGGACGTGGCGGTGAAAGACAACGACCACGTCGCGGCCGGGCAGGTGCTCTACCGGCTCGATCCCCGCCAATTCCAGATTGCGCTGGACAACGCCAAGGCCAATCTCGCGCAGATCGCGCTGATGATCGAGTCGATGAAGCAAGATTACAAGCGCATGATCAGCGATGCAGCCGCTCAACAGGCGCAGGTCGATCTCGATCAGACCAATTACAATCGCGCAGAGATGCTGTTGAAGACCGGCACTGCAACGCAAGCCGTTTACGACCAGGCCGCGTACACGTTGCAAAACGACAGGAGCAAGCTCGCCGCCTTGCGCGAGCAGGCGCAGGTGCAGCTCGCCAAGCTCGGCGGCGATCCGGACGTCGTGGTCACCCAACATCCGCAATACTTGCAGGCGAAGTCGCAGGTCGATGAGGCGCAGCGTCAGTTGGATCACACCGTCGTCACGGCGCCATTCGCCGGCGTTGTCACCGACGTGCCGTCGATTGCGCCGGGAAAATACCTTGCGGCGTCGACGACCGCCTTTTTTCTCGTTGATACCGAACACGTCTGGGTCGACGCCACACCCAAGGAAACCGAGCTGACCTATGTCAGGCCCGGCCAGCCGGCCACGGTCACGGTCGATACTTACCCGGACCTCGAATGGCATGGTGTGGTGGAAAGCGTCAGCCCGGCCGCCGCCCAGGAATTTGCGTTGTTGCCGGCGCAAAATACCAGCGGCAATTGGGTGAAGGTGGTGCAGCGTGTGCCGATGCGCGTGCGCATCGATACCAGCGACAAGAATCTGCCACCGCTGCGTGCCGGATTGAGCGTCATCGTCGACATCGACACGGGACACGCGCGCGGTTTGCCGCACTTTTTGACTTCGCTGTTCGGCGGCAGACATCGGGCGCCTTGATGGACGGCGAGGCTGCAGCAGCGGGCACCAATCGCGGGGCGCTCACCGTCTGCGTGATCCTCGCGACGTTGATGCAAGCGCTGGACACCACGATTGCCAACGTCGCTTTGCCTTACATGCAGGGCAGTGTGGCAGCGAGCCAGGATCAGATCGCTTGGGTGCTGACGTCCTATATCGTCGCAGCCGCCATCATGACGCCGCCCACCGGCTTTCTGGCCAGTCGGTTCGGGCTCAAGCGTCTTTTTCTGGTCGCTATCGGCGGCTTCACGGTCGCCTCGATGCTGTGCGGTATGGCGCAGTCGCTGGACCAGATCGTGCTGTTTCGCATCTTGCAGGGCGCATTCGGCGCCTCGCTTGTTCCACTTTCGCAGACCGTGCTGTTCGCAAGCTACCCACGGGAGCGCCAGGGCTTTGCCATGGCCCTGTTCGGCATTGGCGTGATGATCGGCCCCGTCTTGGGTCCGGTGCTCGGCGGTTGGCTTACCGAGAACTACAGCTGGCGCTATGTGTTCTACATCAATCTGCCGATCGGTATTCTCGACCTCATCGGCATTATCATCTTCCTGCCGGAGACGTCGCAAAACGCCGGCTCGAAGCTCGATTGGTTCGGCTTTGGCACTCTGAGCGTCGGGATCGGCGCGCTGCAGTTGGTGCTCGATCGTGGCGAGCAGCTGGACTGGTTCAGCTCCGGTGAAATCATCATCGAAGCGATCGTCGCCGTATCCGCGCTCTACCTCTGCCTGGTCCACACCTTCACGGCCGATAATCCGTTCGTGCGGCCGTCGTTGTTTCGCGACCGCAATTTCTCCGCCGGAATTATCTTCATCGCCCTCGTCGGCCTGACGTATTACGCGTCGATGGCACTTCAGCCACCTTACCTGCAGGGGCTGATGGACTATCCGGTCGTGACGGCGGGTCTCGTCATGGGGCCGCGCGGCGTCGGCACCATGGCTTCGATGCTGATCGTCGGCCGTTTGGTCGGACGGGTGGATACACGCATCCTGCTTGCGATCGGTCTGGTGCTGACGGCGTGGTCATTTAACGCCATGACCGAATGGACGCCTGATGTGTCGCAAGCTTCGATTATCGGCGTGACGATGGTCCAGGGCGCCGGCCTCGGTTTCCTGTTCGTACCGCTGAGCGCGGCCACGCTGGCGACACTGCCGCTTTCCGAACGCACCGAAGGCGCCGGCTTCTTCAGCCTGTCGCGCAACATTGGCTCCAGCGTCGGGATTTCGGTGGTGAATGCGCTTTTGGTACAGAATACCCAAGCCAATCACGCTTCGATCGTGCCGCATGTTTCGGCGGTCAATCGGGCGTTGGAAAATCCGCTCATTGCGCGTGCCTGGAACCCCGCGACTGCGGCCGGACGCGCGGCGCTCGATGCGGTGATAACCCGCCAGGCGGAGATCATCGCCTATATCGACGACTACAAGCTTCTGATGGTCGCGACGCTTGCGGTAATCCCCCTGCTCGTGGTGTTCAAACGGATGTCGCGCGGCGGCGGGCCCGCTCCGGTCATCGTCGATTAACCGCACGCTCAGTTTCAATGCCGTGATAGCCGCACTTCAAGCGCTGGCACGACGAGCCGATCAAATCCAACCGCGCGGTCTGCCGATCGAAAAAAGGGCGGCCTTGCGGGCCGCCCCTTGTCGTCTTGTCGATTGAATTTTGCGGGGGGAGGGCTATTCCGCCGCGCCACCAGCCGCGCTTTCTCGCGGCTGCTCGGCTTCTGTCTTCTGCTTCGCCTCGAGGTCCTCGCCAGTCTCCTGATCGACGACTTTCATCGACAGTCTGACCTTGCCGCGCTCGTCGAAGCCAAGGAGCTTGACCTTGACCTTGTCGCCTTCCTTTACGACGTCGCTGGTCTTCTGCACCCGTCGCGGCGCCAGCTGGCTGATATGAACGAGCCCGTCCTTGGCGCCGAAGAAGTTCACGAAAGCACCGAAATCCATCACCTTGACGACGGTGCCTTCATAGATATGGCCGAGCTCCGGCTCCGAGGCGATCGACTTGATCCAGTTGATTGCCGCCTTGATGGACTCGCCGTCGGCAGACGCGACCTTCACCGAACCGTCGTCCTCAATGTTGATCTTGGCACCGGTCTTTTCGACAATCTCGCGGATGACCTTGCCGCCGGTGCCAATGACTTCGCGGATCTTGTCGGTCGGGATCTTGAACGTCTCGATGCGCGGCGCGTGCTGCCCGAGTTCAGCGCGGGCCGTGTTCAGCGCCTTTGCCATTTCGCCGAGGATATGCAGGCGCCCATCCTTGGCCTGGGCCAAGGCGACCCTCATGATCTCCTCGGTGATGCCCGCGATCTTGATGTCCATTTGCAGCGAGGTGATGCCGCCGTCGGTGCCGGCCACCTTGAAGTCCATGTCGCCGAGATGATCTTCGTCGCCGAGGATGTCGGAGAGCACGGCAAAGCGCTCATTCTCCTTGATGAGGCCCATCGCGATGCCCGCGGTCGGCC
The DNA here is from genome assembly GCA_963791955.1 of uncultured Alphaproteobacteria bacterium. Lineage (GTDB taxonomy): Bacteria > Pseudomonadota > Alphaproteobacteria > Rhizobiales > Xanthobacteraceae > BOG-931. The sequence continues at coordinate 961,319 of CAWBUO010000002.1, read as the reverse complement.
GCTTGAGCGGCACGCCGGCATCCATCAGTGCAAGCGAAGAACCACACACCGTCGCCATTGACGACGATCCATTCGAACTCGGTGATCTCGGAGACCAGACGGATGGTGTAGGGAAACTCTTCCTTGGACGGCAGCATGGGATGGATCGCGCGCCAGGCGAGCTTGCCGTGCCCGATTTCGCGGCGGCCCGGCGCGCCAATGCGCCCGGTTTCGCCGACCGAGAACGGCGGGAAGTTGTAGTGCAGCAGGAATGTTTCTTTGTAGGTGCCCTGCAGCGCATCGATGAATTGTTCGTCTTCGGCAGTGCCCAATGTCGCAACCACCAAAGCTTGCGTCTCGCCGCGGGTGAACAGCGCCGAACCGTGAGTCCGCGGCAGTACGCCGACTTCCGACACGATCTGCCGCACTGTTTTCACGTCGCGACCATCAATGCGCTTGCCGGTATCGAGGATATTCCAGCGAACGATCTTGGCTTCGAGCTCCTTGAACACGGCGGCAACCGCCAGCTTGTCGTGCTTCGGTTCGGCGCCTTCGGGGAAGAAGTGCTCCATCACCTTCTTCTTGACCGCGGCTACCGCATCCTGGCGATCCTGCTTGCGCACGATCGAATAGGCCGCGCGCAGGTCCTGCTCGGCGAGACCAAGAATCTCCTTTTCGATGGCCGTGTTATCGGCAGTGACCAGCTCGCGAGGTTCTTTCGCGGCCTTCTCGGCGAGCTTGATGATCGCGTCGATCACCGGCTGGAAGTGCCGATGGCCGAACATCACCGCGCCGAGCATGATCTCCTCGGACAGCTCCTTCGCCTCCGACTCCACCATCATCACGGCATCTTGCGTGCCGGCGATGACCAGATCGAGCTTGACTCTCCGCCATCTCGTCGATTTGTGGGTTGAGCACGTATTCGTTGTTGATGAAGCCGACACGTGCGGCGCCGATCGGTCCCATGAACGGAGCGCCCGACAGCGTCAGCGCAGCAGACGAGGCAACCATCGCCACGATGTCGGGGTCATTTTCCTGATCGTGCGAGAGCACGGTGACGGTTACCTGGGTATCGCAGCGCCAGCCCTCCGCGAACAGCGGACGGATCGGGCGGTCGATCAGCCGCGACGTCAGGGTGTCCTTTTCGGTCGGCCCGCGCTCGCGTTTGAAATAGCCGCCAGGTATCCGGCCCGCCGCGTAGTATTTTTCGGTGTAGTTGACAGTGAGCGGAAGGAAATCGATTCCTTCCTTCGGCTGTTTGGCCGCCACAACGGCGGCAAGGACTGTGGTCTCGCCGTAGGTGGCGAGGACGGCGCCATCGGCCTGCCGCGCGATCTTACCGGTCTCTAGCGTGAGTGTGCGGCCACCCCAGTCAAGTTGTACACGATGAATGTTGAACATTGCGATTGTCTCTCATGGTTTTCGCGGTGGCGCGAGAGCCATGAGCAAGACGGCGAGAGGCTGTCGTTTGCAACTGCGTTGCGAATCCAAACAGCATCCGGCGATCCTGCCATGGCCATCGGCCTTACCGTGATATTGACGGGCTTCGGCCCGTCGCTCTAATCGGCAGCTCATGCTGCCTTACAAACGGCGGCTGCATCTTGCAGTCCGCCACGGCGCGCGCGGGACCTCCCGCGCGCGAATTCGTCAACGGCGAATACCCAATCTCTCAATCAAGTCCTTGTAGCGCCCTTCATTGGTGCGCCGCAGATAGTCGAGAATCTGACGCCGCTGCGACACGAGCTTAAGCAGCCCGCGACGCGAATGGTTGTCCTTGATGTGAGTCTTGAAGTGATCGGTCAGGTTATTAATCCGCTCCGAAAGCAGCGCGACCTGCACTTCGGGCGATCCGGTGTCGCCGGACTTGACGGCATACGTATTAATAACCTCCGCCTTACGCGCGGTCGTAATCGACATCGTCACCAACCTTTTTGTCTGTCGGCGCGACCTGTCACGCCGTTTAAATTGAACACACGCTTGGGGACGATCTCGCCGCGGTCGACCTCGGCAATGGCCACAAGCTGACCGCTTGCAGCGACCTGGACCGTGCCGCGAACAATAGCGGCGTCCCTTCCACGCAACAAAACGGCTTGGCCCCTTTGGAGCCTTGCCGCATCTGCCGGACTCACGGCCAGCGCCGGGATGTCGTCCAGCGCGGTCTCGACCGGCAGTAGCATATCGGCGAGGTTTCCCTCACCGGCGGCCGCTCTATGACATAAAGATTCGAGCCGTTCCAGCGAAATCATGTCGCTCTCGGCGAACGGACTGACCCGGCTCCTCCGCAACGCGCAAACATGACCAAGCACGCCTAAGGTCCGGCCAAGATCACGCGCAATTGCGCGCACGTAGGTTCCCTTGCCGCATTCGGCTGCGAGTACTGCATGATCCGCGTCCGGGATGTCGACCAGGTCGAGCCGGTGGATGGTTACCGGGCGTGGTGCGATTTCGATCATTTCGCCCTCGCGGGCGAGATCGTAGGCCCGTTCGCCATCGATCTTTATGGCCGAAAACCGGGGCGGGACCTGTTCGATCGTGCCGACAAAGCTCGGCAGCAACGCCTCGATCGCCGCCCGATCGGGCCGGCGGTCGCTGGTGTCTACTACTCGTCCCTCAGCATCGTCGGTGTCGCGCTCCTCGCCCCAGCGCACGGTGAAGAGATAAGTTTTACGGCCATCGACCACGAACGGGACGGTCTTGGTCGCTTCGCCGAGCGCGATCGGCAGACAGCCCGAGGCGAGCGGGTCTAGCGTTCCGGCATGACCGACGCGCTTTGCGGCGAACAAACGTTTGATGACCGCGACCGCATGCGTCGAGGTCATGCCGACCGGTTTATCGAGCACGACCCAGCCGTGCACATCGCGCTTTTGCCGTTTCTTGTCCGATTTCTTTTTGTCGGCCAACGAATCGGCCGTCACCGTGAGCGCGATTTCGGTGGCTCCGTCGCCGTCGACCTCGTTGACCGATCGAATAGGGTTGATTACCGACATTAATCGTCCTTTTTCCCGCCCACATCCAGGTCTTGCGGGTCTTCTTCGTGGGAATGCCGGCCTTGCAAGTCGCGCTGGACTGCCGGTGTTCGCAAAAGCTTCCCGATCCGTTCCGCTTCGTCGAATCGTTCGTCGATACGAAACCGGATTTCAGGAGCAAATTTGAGGTTAACGCGCCGGGAAATTTCGCCGCGCATGTAGCGCTTGTTGTTTTCCAGCGCCGCGAGCACTTCTTCTTCATCGCGTCCGCCAAGCGGCGTAACGTAGATCGTAGCAAGCCGCAGATCGGGGCTCATCCGCACCTCGGGCACCGTGATCATATGCGTTTCGATAACGGCATCGTGGATATCGCCGCGCACAAGCATTTCGGCCAGCGCGTGACGAATGAGTTCGCCGACGCGCAACTGTCGCGCCGAACCGCCTGCAGACTGATCACGATGGTGGTGGCGATGACGTGCCATTGCTTTCGGTAGTTTATTTCTTGCCGCTCATGGCCGGGCGTTTCCCGGCCATTCAGATCTTTTAATTGTCGATTACCGTGAGAGGCGCGGGCGGCCGGCATAAAGCCGGCCAAAATTGTCGCAGACGGTCACAGCGTCCGTTGCACGCTCTCTACCCGGTAGCACTCGATGGTGTCGCCTACCTTCATGTCCTGGTAGTTCTCGAACGCCATGCCGCATTCCTGACCGGCAACGACTTCGCGCGCGTCGTCCTTGAAGCGCTTGAGCTGCGACAGCTTGCCCTGGTGGACGACGACACTGTCGCGAATGAGCCTGACGTGGGCGCCGCGCTCGACAACACCGTCGGTGACCCGGCAGCCGGCAACATTGCCGACCTTCGAGACTTTGAAAACTTCGAGTATCGTGGCGTTGCCGAGCATGGTCTCGCGCAGCGTCGGCGCCAGCAATCCCGACATCGCTTTCTTCACGTCATCGACTAGGTCGTAGATGATGTTGTAGTAGCGAATCTCGATGCCGGCCTGCTCGGCGGCTTCGCGGGCTTCCTTGTGAGCGCGAACGTTAAAGCCGATTACGGCCGCGCCTGAAGCTCCCGCCAGCGTCACGTCGGACTCGGTAATGCCGCCGACGCCGGAGAAAATCACCCGGGCCGCGACCTCATCGGTCGAGAGTTTTTCAAGCGCGCCGACGATGGCTTCGATCGAGCCTTGCACGTCGCCTTTGATGACTAGCGGAAATTCCTTGCGACCGGAGGTCTTGAGCTGATTCATCATCTGCTCAAGCGAGCCGCGCATGCCGGTCTGCCGCGCCGCCATGATTTCGCGACGCTGCCGCGCGCGGTAATCGGCGATCTCGCGGGCGCGAGCCTCGGTCGCGACTGCGGCGAGCCGATCGCTTGCCTCGGGTGTGCCATTGAAACCCAGCACTTCGACCGGCATCGAAGGCCCGGCAGCGACCACTGAGTGTCCGGTGTCCGAGACCAGCGCACGCACGCGGCCCCATTCGGAGCCGGCGACGACAATATCGCCGGGTCTGAGCGTGCCGCGCTGCACGAGAACCGTCGCGACCGGACCGCGGCCGCGATCAAGTCGCGCCTCGATCACCGTGCCTTCGGCGGCACGGTTCGGATTAGCTTTCAGATCGAGCACTTCAGACTGCAGCGCAATCACATCGAGCAGCTTGTCGAGATTAAGTTTCTCTTTCGCCGACACCTCGACTTCGAGAACGTCGCCACCCAGCGACTCGACCTGGATCTCATGCTGCAGCAATTCCGTGCGCACCCGCTCCGGCTTGGCGTCGGGCTTGTCGATCTTGTTGATGGCGACGATGATCGGGACCTTCGCCGCCTTGGCGTGCTGGATCGCTTCCACGGTCTGCGGCATCACGCCATCGTCAGCGGCGACCACAAGGACGACAATGTCCGTGATCTTCGCGCCGCGTGCGCGCATGGCGGTAAAGGCGGCGTGACCGGGCGTGTCGATGAAGGTGATGCGGCCGCCCGATGGCGCGGTGACCTGATAAGCGCCGATGTGCTGGGTGATGCCGCCCGCCTCGTCGGCCGCTACGTCAGTCGAGCGAATGGAGTCGAGCAACGATGTCTTGCCGTGATCGACGTGGCCCATGATGGTGACAACGGGGGCGCGCGGCAGCAGGTTGGCCGGATCGTCCGGGGCGTCGAACATGCCTTCTTCGACGTCGGACTCGGCGACGCGACGCACGGTGTGGCCGAGTTCCTCGGCGATGAGCTGCGCGGTATCGGCGTCGATCGTATCGGTGATCTTCGCCATGTGACCCTGCTGCATCAGAATGCGGATCACGTCGACCGCGCGTTCGGCCATGCGATTGGCCAGTTCCTGAATGGTGATGGTCTCCGGGACCGTCACTTCGCGGGCGATCTTCTCTTTCGGCTCGCTGTCGCGATGGCCGGTAATGCGCTGGACGCGACGGCGGAATGAAGCCACCGAGCGTTCGCGTACTTCATCGGCGGAAAGGGCGGTCACAACGGTCAGCCGGCCGCGGCGCTTCTCGGCGCCGACGCGCGGCGTCTTGGGTGCGGGTGCCGGACGCGCTGGCGCGCCGCCGGGGCCGCGGCGGGCGGTACGCGGAGCTTCCTCTTCGTCGGCTTCAAGCACGGGGCGCGCGGCGCCGGGTTTTGCCGTTACGGTCTCAGCGCCGAAACGCTTCTTGGCAACCTCGTCGGCCTTCCGCTTGGTTTCTTCGTCGTGCTTGCGGCGTTCTTCTTCGTCGCGTTTGCGCGCCTCCGCTTTGGCGCGTTCAGACTTGTCGGCCTCTTCGCGGCTTTGCCGAATTCGTGCTTCTTCCTCGGCGATCTTGCGCTCTTCGGCTTCACGCAGGCGCGCATCGGCGAGCGCATGCGCCCGGGCGCTGCGCTCCTCATCCGTGAGCGTGCGCAGCACGACGCCGGAAGGCTTCAGAGCAGCGCCGGGAGCGGCGGCCGGTGCAGCTGTCGGCGCTGCCGGCGCCCTGGCGGTTGTGACCACGCGCTTCGGCGCCGCAGTGCGATCGACGGGAGCTGCGGGTTCTGGCCTTGCGTCACCCGGACCGGCGCGCCGCTTTACCTTCTCGACGACAACCGATTTGCTGCGACCATGGCTGAAGCTCTGGCGCACGACGCCCTGCTCGACGCCGCCCCGCTTCAGGGTCAGCGTCTTGGTCGAAGTCACGCTCAGCTTCTCGCCGCTATTTTTGGTCGTCTCGGTCATTACGCATCATATCCTTGGCCGGCTTCAAGTCGGCGCAGCCTTCCGGCCTAATTGTTCAGATCACCGGTCCGAAACCGTTCGAGGCGCCGACAACGCGCCAAAATGGTTTCACTACCTGGGCCGGCGAGCAGGGCTGCATGTATCACATTTGGGCGGTTCAATGCCAAATCCAAATGCGCGGAGGTGAGGAATCCGATCACCACGGGGGGGCGGCCTGTAAGCCTGCGCCATGCCGCATCGAGCTTACGGGTTCCTTCGGGCGAAGCCTCGACGGCATGCAAAAGGGCGACAGCGTCGCCGCTTTCCAGGGCCTTCTCGGCTTTGACAAACCCGGCGGCGACCAGCCCGGCCTTTCCAGCCACCGCCAAGGCATCAAGAACGGCCTGTTCGAGCAGCCGGTCGGTACTGGCGACGAAGTCCGACGGGAGGCGAACCTCCCGTTTGTAGCCGCGGGCAAACACTTTACGCTTGATTGCCTCACTCAGGGCGTCCCGCGTGGCCGTAATCCAGATGCCGCGTCCGGGCAGCCTGCTTTTGACGTCTGCGACCGCTTCACCCTGCGGTCCGACGACAAACCGGATCAGCTCAGATACCGGACGCACAGTACGGGTCGCCGCGCACATGCGTTCGCGCTCCCGCGTCCGCGGCCCGCCATCGAGCTCCGATGCTCGTTCGCTGTGTTGAACTCCTGCGATCATCCGCCCGTTGGGCTCCTTTATGCCAGCACCTCGGGGACCGGAGCCTCCTCAGCGGAAGGCGGAGCGAGATCGGCTTCATTAACCCAGCCGGCCTTTAGCCGGGCCTGCATGACCAGGGCCTCGGCCTCCTCGCGGGAGATATCGATGCCATCGAGAATGCCAGCCGCGCGCACGCTCTCGCCGTCCTTGCGCTCAGTCCAGCCGACAAGGTCGTCGGTCGCACAGCCGGCGAGATCTTCGATCGTCTTGACGCCGTTCTCGCCGAATTGGACCAGCATGGCCGTGGTGACGCCGGGCACCTCTTTGAGAGCGTCTTCAACGCCCAGCTCCTTACGCTTGGCGTCAAGCTCGCCTTCGATCTTGGCAAGGTAATCGCGCGCACGGCTTTGTAGTTCGCTTGCGGTGTCGTCATCGAAGCCTTCGATGCCGGCAATCTCTTTCGCATCCACCATCGCCAACTCCTCCACCGAGCCGAAGCCTTCCGAGGCCAGCAATTGTCCGATCACCTCGTCGACGTTGAGTGAATCGATGAACATCCGCGTACGGTTCTCGAATTCGGCCTGACGGCGTTCCGACTCTTCCTGTTCGGTCAGGATATCGATGTCCCAGCCGGTGAGCTGCGAAGCCAGCCGCACGTTTTGGCCGCGCCGGCCGATGGCGAGCGAAAGCTGCTGATCGGGGACGACGACCTCGATGCGCTCGCGCTCCTCATCGAGCACGACCTTGGCGACTTCGGCAGGCGCGAGCGCGTTGACGACAAACGTCGCGATATCCTGCGACCACGGAATGATGTCGATCTTTTCGCCCTGGAGCTCGTTGACGACCGCCTGCACCCGCGAGCCGCGCATGCCGACGCAAGCGCCGACCGGATCAACCGAAGAATCCCGCGACACCACCGCGATCTTGGCGCGAGAACCCGGATCGCGCGCGACTGCCTTTACTTCGACGATGCCGTCGTAGATTTCCGGCACTTCCTGCGCGAACAGCTTCGACATGAATTGCGGGTGGGTGCGCGACAGGAAGATTTGCGGCCCGCGCTGTTCGCGGCGCACATCGTAGATGTAGGCACGGATGCGATCGCCATTGCGGAAGACTTCGCGCGGCAGCATTTCGTCGCGCCGCACGATGGCTTCGCCGCGGCCGAGATCGACCACCACGTTGCCGTATTCGACGCGTTTGACAATGCCGTTGACGATGTCGCCGATCCGATCCTTGTATTCGTCGTACTGGCGATCACGCTCGGCCTCGCGTACTTTCTGCACGATCACCTGCTTGGCTGATTGTGCGGCGATGCGGCCGTATTCGAGCGGCGGCAGCTTGTCGGCGATGGTGTCGCCAACCTGGGCGGCCGGGTGATGCCGGCGGGCTTCCTCGAGCGTGATCTGGAATGCCGGGTTTTCGACGGCGTCGACGACCAGCATATGGCGCGACAAATGAAGTTCGCCGCTCTTCGGATCGATCTCGGCGCGAACTTCGGTTTCGCTGCCGTAGCGCGAGCGGGCGGCTTTGGCGATCGCCTCCTCCATGGCGCCGAGTACGATCTTGCGATCGATCGCCTTTTCCCGCGCGACCGCATCTGCAATCTGTAACAGTTCGAGCTTATTGGCGCTGACCGTCGCCATCGTTCAATCTCCCTTGCGTTTCGTTACGCGCCGACCTTGATCGGGTGTTAGGTGTTTCCGCTGTTTCCTTGCTGCCGCGCTTTTGCCGACGCAGCGTTTCGGAAATGAGTGCATCAGTGAGAACGAGCTTCGCTTCAATGATGTCGTCGATCGGCAGCAGCACATCGCCCGGCCCGTCACAGCGAAGACGAACACATTCGCCCTCGCTGCCGAGGAGTTCGCCGCGAAAGCGCTTGCGTCCGTCGACGGCGACATTCATCTCGACCTGGGCGACGTGACCGGCGTAGCGATCGAAATCGGAACGCCGCACCAGCGGCCGATCAATGCCGGGCGAAGAGATCTCCAGGCGATAGGGGCCTTCAACCGGGTCGGCGGCGTCAAACACCGGCGACAATACGCGTGATGCTGCCTCGCAGTCTTCGATCGCCATCGAGCCGTCCGGGCGCTCGGCCATGATCTGGACCGTGCAGCCGGCAAATCCCGAAATGCGTACCCGCACCAGCCGATAGCCGAGCTCGGCCAATACGGGCGCCGCGATTGCGGCAACGCGCGCTGCGCGCCCGGGCTCAATGATGAGCCGCGGCTCTTCGGCAAAAGCTGTCGGCCTGTCGTCCATGCCGTTTGCGACCACTGTTTCTTCACCATGCCGTCAAAGGAACCGCCGGTTTCAGGTAATAAAAAAGAGCGGGTCCCGGGGGGCCCACTCTCAAAACCGCTCGGATCAACCGACCGCTATGAGGTATCCATGACGGATGCGGCAAATATAGCGTTTCCTGCCATTCTTGCAAGTGCCCCTTCAGGGATCGGTAATCAGTCATCAGTAATCAGATACGCAGTAAACCGGACCTGATGATTATCAATTTCTGAACACTGATATCGCAATGGACGCCACTCTCTCGCTAATTCCCGAGTTGGAAGAGGTCGTCCAACACGGCTCCCGCGAAAAGCGGACCGAGGCGCTCCAACGCATCACGGCTCTCTTTGTCAACGGCGCTGGCAGCTACAACGACGAGCACGTCGATGTCTTTGACGAAGTGTTCGGGTTGCTGATCGAGGAGATCGAGAACAAAGCGCGCGCCGAACTCTCGAACCGCCTCGCTCCCGTCAGCAACGCGCCGGTCAAAGTGCTGCGGCGTCTCGCCAGCGACGACGATATCGCAGTCGCCGGGCCGGTGCTGAAACAGGCAATACGGCTTCCGGAAGCTGATCTTATCGACCTGGCCGAGACCAAGAGTCAGGCGCATCTGCACGCGATCTCGGGACGGCGCGCACTGGGTGAGGCGGTGACGGATGTTCTGGTGCGCCGCGGCAATCGGGATGTCGCGCGCCGCGTTGCGGATAATCGTGGCGCCCGTATTTCCGAGAAAGGTTTCCACGGTCTTGTAAAGCGCGCGGAAGAGGATGGCATCCTCGCCGAAAAGGTCGGGCTGCGGCCCGACATTCCGGCGCCGATGTTCCGGGATTTGCTGACCAAAGCGACCGCGGTCGTCCACAAGCGGCTGATCGCCTCGGCAACACCCGAACTGAGAACGGCGATCTGCGAAATCCTGTTAAAGGTCTCGACCGAGGTTGGCGCTCGCGTAGGCCCACGCGATTATCGCGCGGCGCAGCGCACGATCATGAGTCTCGACCGGGCGAACCGGCTGGACGAGCCGACGCTGACGGAATTCTGCGCGCAGCACAAATACGAAGAGACAGTGGCTGCACTCGCCGCGCTCACCAAAGTGCCGATCAAAATCGTCGACCGGTTGATGAGCGGCGACCGGCCCGATCCGGTCCTGATCCTTTGCAAAGCGGCCAATCTAAGCTGGCCTACGGTGAAGGCGCTCGTCCTGGCGCGTCCAGATACGGGCGGAACGTCCTCGCAGGGGCTTGATGCAGCGTTCGCGAACTATGCACAGCTTTCGGCCTCAACCGCGCATCGCGTGGTCCGCTTTTGGCAGCTGCGGCAGGGCGAATGATCGCCGTCGGGTCGGCCGGACTTTAGCGGCGGCGGAACACCAGGAAGCACGGCGCGCGCTCCGCACTGGCAGCCTTGGCGTGGTAGCGGGTACCGACGAAATCTGGCCAAGCCTTTCGCCAATCGTCCGCGCACTTCGCGGTCCACTCGAAATCGGGGCACCGCAGGAGACGCTGCAGCGTCCAGGATGCGTAGTCGGCGATATCGGTCACAAAACGAAAATCGCCGCCGCTTCGCAGAACTCGGGCGAATTGCCTGATCGTCGTGTCCTGAACAAAGCGACGCTTCCAATGCCGCCGCTTCGGCCAGGGATCCGGATGGATCAATTCGATCCGCGCCAGCGAGGCATCGGGAAGCCAGGCGAGCAGGCTTGTGGCGTCATCGAAATGCAGCCGGATATTTTTCAGATCCGCCATTTCGATCGCCGCCAGCGCCTTGGCCATGCCGTTGACGAACGGTTCGACCCCGATGAATCCGGTCAGCGGCCGTGCTCTCGCCTGCGCCAGAAGATTCTCGCCGCCGCCGAAGCCGATCTCGAGCTGAATCTCGCTCACGGGTGCCGGAAAAACTGTTTGCATACCGGCCACAGGAGCGTGTGAGAGATCGATCGCAAGGTGGGGCAACAACGTTTCGAAGAGCTGCGCCTGTCGCGGGCGCAACTTGTGTCCCTTGCGGCGCCCGAAAAAAGCCCGCGCCTGATGTTGTGCAGGACCCATCGTCGTTGCTGCTTTCGGCAGCCAGAGAAGTCCAGATTAGTTCCGCTTCGACTTAATGCGAGGCATCTGGTGAAGGATTTTGGGTCTCCTTCGCGTGCTTCTTGGCCTCGTGGTGGCCGATCACGCAGCCTGCAGCCGCACCAAGGAGGCCGTGGTGACCCGCATAGTGTCCGGCGATGCCGCCAATGATCGCGCCTTTGATGCAGCCTTTGGCATCGGCAACGCCGGGCGTGCTTGCAATGGCAAACACCACCGCCAAGCTTGCAAGAATTGATTTCATTGCCCGTGATCTCCGCCGATTATTCTGCCAATTTGCATCTGCGGGTTTCGTTCCAAAACCAATGCCGAAGCACCCCGGCAATAGCCGGGGTACTCCGAATAGCCGGAATCTGTGGTGGCGATTAGCTCAGCGCAAGCTGCGCTTGAGCGCGTCGGCGAGGTCGGTCCGCTCCCAGGAGAAGCCTCCGTCCTTCTCCGGCGCACGGCCGAAATGGCCATACGCGGAAGTGCGCCGGTAGATCGGCCGGTTGAGCTTGAGCGCGCGGCGAATGTTGGTCGGACGGAGCGGAAACAGTTCGGGCAAAAGCTTCTGCAGCTTCGCTTCGTCGACCTTGCCGGTGCCGTGGGTGTCCACATAGACCGACATCGGATCGGCCACACCGATGGCGTAGGCGATCTGGATGGTGCAGCTGTCAGCAAGGCCGGCAGCGACCACGTTCTTGGCTAGGTAACGCGCGGCGTAGGCCGCCGAACGATCGACCTTGGTCGGATCCTTGCCGGAGAAGGCGCCGCCGCCATGTGGCGCATAACCGCCGTACGTATCGACGATGATCTTACGGCCGGTGAGGCCGCAATCGCCATCCGGTCCGCCAACGACGAAATTACCGGTCGGATTGACCAGAAAATCGCTCGGCTTCTTCGGCATCCAGCCTTCCGGCAGAGCCGATTCGACGGAATCCGCGATCATGTCCTTCACAATGCTCGGCGTGTATTTCTTGCCGTTGCGGCTTTCCGCCTTGTGCTGTGTCGACACCACGACCTTGGTGCAGCCGACCGGCTTGCCGTCGACGTATTTCACGGTCACCTGGCTCTTGGCGTCGGGCTGCAGGTCAGCCAGCGAACCGGAGCGGCGCTTTTCCGATAGTACTTTCAGGATTTTGTGCGCAAAATAGATCGGCGCCGGCATGAACGAGCCCTTCTCGTAGACCTCGCTCTCGTTGCAGGCGAACCCGAACATCATGCCCTGGTCGCCCGCGCCTTCGTGTTCCTCGTCGCCTTTCTTGTGCTTCTTGGCATCGACGCCCATGGCGATGTCGGGCGATTGGCCGTGCAGCAGCACTTCGACGTCGGCGCCGTAGAACGAAAAACCATCCTGGTCGTAGCCGATGTCCTTGACCACCTGGCGCGCGGTCTCGGCGATCAGTTCGCGATTAACGACCGCTTTGTCGCCATGCTTGAGGAATAGCGGCGACTGACCGCGGCCCTCGCCGGCGATGACAATCTTGTTGGTCGTGCACAGCGTCTCGCAGCCCAGCCTGGTGTTGACTTTGCTGTCGTCGGCAATTCCGAGCTTGATGTCGTTTTCCAGAAAGGCATCGAGAATGGCGTCGGAGATTTGGTCGCAAACCTTGTCCGGATGTCCTTCCGACACGGATTCGCTAGTAAACAGATAATTTGTACGTTGCACTGCGAAAGCACTCCCCTCGTCAAGCCGCGCCCGATTGCGTCGGAGCTTGTTTGGAACGCGCGCTGGCGAGACCCAGCGCTGGTTGATGACACGGTTGTTGCAGCGCCGCCCCGCGCGGTCAAGATGTGGGCGAAACGTGGGCGGAATGGGGGAGCGTGCGGATGCGGCCGTCAGCCTTAGTCAGCGCTTTTCACCAACTGCAATCTGTTCAACAAGATCGACAATACGGCGCCGCAGCTTCGAGTCGCTGATGCGCATGAAGGCCTTGGTGAGCGCCAGGCCATCTGAAGTAGCGAGAAAATCGGAGACGTAAGCGGGTGAGGGCGCCTCGCCCATGCCGTCGTGACGCCCGGCACCGGGAACCGTTGGTGCGCCTTCGAAAAAGAATGACACCGGCACCTGGACGATATTTGCAATTTGTTGGAGCCGGCTCGCGCCGATTCGGTTGGTGCCTTTTTCGTATTTTTGCACTTGTTGGAATGTGAGGCCAAGCGCGTTGCCAAGCTTTTCCTGGCTCATTCCAAGCATCATGCGGCGCATCCGCACGCGACTGCCAACGTGCCTGTCAATGGGATTGGGCGCCTTTTTGGCCATCATCATCTTAAGCGGTTCTCCTATGCTGGCCTTCTGTAGCGTAATAGTTGCGGATATCAAATATCGCGTTGTTGAATACTGGCCATGCCAACCATCCTCCCCTTTTTGGACAGCCGGGAATAGAATTAACCGTAATTAGGCGAGTATAACAGCGTCGTCTGCGCGGGCTGGTTGCGGTGAAGATATTATATGCGCGCCACTGACGTGGCGCGTCATCTTAAAATATTATGTGCCCCATAGGCGGAGTGGCACATCATCTTAATGGGTGACAATCGTTGCCGATTTTGCACTTCACGCGGCAAAATTTCCGGATTTGGAGGTATTTGGTTGCAATCGGCGCCGCGCAACCGCCAGTAGCGCGAACACCACAATTATGGCCGCGGGGATATCTCCGACGCGCGCGTACACCGGGCGCCCGATCGATCGCGGCAATCGTGAACTCAGCAGACCTTCGCTGCCAAGCGGCAATGAATCAATTATTCTCCCAAGCGGATCAAAGACCGCCGAGATGCCGGTATTGGCGGCGCGAACCAGCGGCAGGCCCTGCTCGATGGCGCGAACGCGCGCTTGCTGCAGGTGCTGAAACGGTCCCGTCGAAATGCCGAACCAGCCATCATTGGTGACGTTTACCATCCAGCCGGGCCGTCGGCCTTTGGGCATCAGTTCGTCAGGAAAAGTAACCTCGTAGCAGATTAGAGGAAGCGCCGGCGGGGCGCCCGAAACGGCAATAAGTCGGCGCCGGTCTCCGGCGGAGAAGCCGCCGGGCAGCTTGGTGAGTTGCTGCAAGCCGATGGCTTCGAGCAGATGTTGGAACGGCAGATATTCGCCGAACGGCACCAGATGAACTTTGTCGTAGATCGAGACAATCGAACCGGCGTGGTCGATCACGTAGATCGAATTGTAGACCGTCGGATTGGCGAGATTGACTGGTTCGGCCAGCCGCACCGCGCCGGTAATCAGCACAGTGTGCTCGCCGAGCAGCTGGGTGATCTGGGTGAGCGCGTCGGGTTCTCGCGCGAGGAAAAACGGAAAAGCTGATTCCGGCCAGATCAAAATTGTTGCATCGCTCGAATTGGATTGTTGCGGACGGGATGCGCGCTCGGACAGAGCGATGTAGCGATCCATGACTTTCTGTTTGGCGGCATAGTTGAACTTTACGTCCTGCTGGAGGTCCGGTTGCATGATCCGCAACTCGACGCCTTCGACGAACCGCGTTGGCGCGCGCACAAGCCGTACCGCACCAAAGCCTGCCATTGCGGCGAGGATTGCGATGCCGAGGGTAATTGGCAGCCACGGCCAGCGGGTTTCAGTGCGATCGTCGACGAGCGTGGCGGGGCTCGCGCCGACGACAATGGTGATGAATGTGAGACCCCAGATGCCGATGAGCGCGGCGCTTTGCGCCAGCACGAGCGGTGCGGTGAGCGCATAACCGAAGGCATTCCACGGAAAGCCCGTCAGCACATGCCCACGCAACCATTCGACGGCGGTGAGCGCCACACCCAAGGCCAGGATGCGCGTCGCTCCGCGCGTCCACAACAGGCGGGCCAATGCGGTGCCGAATGCCGTGAAAATCGCAAGCCCCGCCGGGAGCCCAAGCACTGCGATTGGCAGCAACCAGCCGAAGGTCGGCGCATCGACCAGGAAGGCGTAGCCAACCCAATACAGGCCGGCGAGAAAATAGCCGAAGCCGAACCACCAGCCGATCGCCGCGGAACTCCTTATTCCGCGCCCATAGCCGGTTCCGGTGCCGTCGATCAGCCAGACCAGCGTCGGGAACGTCAGAAACAGGATCGGCCAAAAATTGAACGGCGCCATGGCAAGCGCCGCCAGCGCACCTGCGGCGAATGCTATGAGCCACCGCCGCCATCCCCAGGACAGTACGATTGCGTGGATCGCACGCTCCGGTTTCACGGCGCCGGCGATGAGTTGGGATTTTGCCGTGTCACCTCATCACGCGAGGCCGCCGGTCGTGAAACCACCGGCTTCACTAACGTCGGCGCCGAGGCTGGGCGCCGGTCCTTGCTGCGATAGATTTTTACGCGCTTGACCCGGCGCGGATCGGCATCGAGCACTTCCGCTTCGAAAGAGTCCGGTCCAGGTACCAGTTCGCCGCGGACTGGGACGTGACCCGCTCGCATCACCAGGTATCCGCCGAGCGTATCGACGTCCTGCGCGGCGTCGCCGACATCGAACTCGTCGCCGACGACCGCGCGCACATCATCAAGGCTGGCGCGGCCGATCGCGAGGAACGAGCCGTCGTTCTGCCGCGTCACCGCCGGCAATTCAGCTTCATCGTGTTCGTCGGCGATGTCGCCGACGATCAGCTCGACCAAGTCCTCGATCGAGACCAAGCCATCGCTGCCGCCGTATTCGTCAATGATAAGCGCCAGGTGGATGCGGGTCGCCTGCATTTTGGCGAGCAGATCAAGCGCCGGCATCGACGGTGGCGCGTACAGCATTTCGCGGACAATTTTGGTCGTGGCCAACGGCATGGAAAGGTCGATCTTTGCCAGATCGAGATCAGCGGTCGGCAATTTTTCTTCAGTGCTTGCGGCGCCCGGATCGATCACCGCGCGCGCCGCCATGAAGGCGAGCAAATCGCGGATGTGGACCATTCCGGTCGGATCGTCGAGTGTGTCGTTATAAACCACGAGCCGCGAATGGCCGGCGCCGGCGAAGACCATGACGAGTTCGCCGATCGTGATGTGCTGTTGTACCGCAACGATATCGGCACGCGGCACCATGACACTCTCGATCCGGCACTCGCGCAGACCGAGAATGTTTTTCAGCATGGTGGCTTCGGCGGGCGAGAAGCCCGATTCCGGCTGCTCGGCGGTCAGGACGAGTTCAAGGTCGGCGCGGGTTGCCGCCGCCTTCCAGCCAAACAGAATGCGCATGACGCGCGTGAGCCAGCCCTCGTGCAGCTCGCTATGCTCCGGCACCAGCATGGGCAGGCCGTGATGCTCGGTCTCGTTGGATTCGCTGCGGGTCGGGGATTGGCTCATGATCAGTATATGTGAGTGGTCAAACGTCGAACCGGACGTCAGACTTCAGGCCTTGCTGCCACGCCGGTATGGGTCAGGGATCGCAAGCCGCTGCAGAATGTCGCGCTCGAGGCGTTCCATGGCTTCTGCGTCTTTCTTCCGCTCGTGGTCGTAGCCCAACAGATGCAGAAAGCCATGTACGGCAAGATGGGCGACATGATGGGCGAACGGTTTACCCTCTGCGCCGGCTTCCGCGGCGACGGTTTCGTAGGCCAGCACGACGTCACCGATGAGCGGCGGGTCGCCGCCGCTGCGGCCGGTCGGGAACGACAACACATTCGTGGCCGCGTCCACGCCGCGCCAGGTGCGGTTGAGCAGGCGGATAGCCGAATCATCGGTAAGCACAATAGCAAGCTCCGCCCCCGGTGTTGACAGGGTAGCGGCGGCTTCGGCGATCGCCCGCCGGAGAGCCGGTTCGGCGTCGCGGCTGCCTTTCCAGAGATCGGATTCGACGAGCACATCGATTTTTGGCGCCGCTCGCGCTTTCTGCGCCGGTTGTGCCATTTACGACCGCTCGCGCTTTGATGCCGCGGCCCGGTCGTAGGCCTCGACAATTCGCGCGACCAGCTCGTGGCGGATGACATCGGCGGCCGAGAAGGTGACGTGCGCGATCCCTTCAACGCCATCGAGGAGCCGGACGGCCTCGGCGAGGCCGGAAGTCTGACCCGGCGGCAGGTCGACCTGGCTCGGATCGCCGGTTACAACCATGCGGCTGTTTTCGCCGAGCCTGGTCAGCAGCATTTTCATCTGCATCGCCGTCGTGTTCTGCGCCTCGTCGAGAATAATCGCGGCGTTCGACAAGGTGCGGCCACGCATGAAGGCAAGCGGCGCGATTTCTATCTCGGTGCTCTGCATCGCCCGCTCAACAATGCGGGCGTCCATCAGGTCGTACAGCGCGTCGTAGATCGGCCGCAGATAAGGATCGACCTTCTCGCGCATGTCGCCGGGCAAAAAGCCGAGCCGCTCGCCGGCTTCGACCGCCGGCCGCGACAGCACGATGCGATCGACTTCCTTGCGCTCGAACAATTGCACCGCATGAGCGACCGCAAGCCAGGTCTTGCCGGTGCCGGCCGGGCCGGTGGAGAAAACCAGCGCGTGACGCTTGAGCGCGCGCACATACGCGTCCTGCGCCGGGGTGCGGGCGCGCACCCGGCGCTTGCGCAGATTGATCTCTTCGAAGTTTTCCCGTGCGGCGGCGGGATCGAAATCGAACAGCAGACCTTGCGACAAAGCGAGGCGAACCGCGCCGTCGACGTCGCCCTGCGCCACCTCGTCGCCGCGCGCGAGCCGCTCGTAAAGCGTCTCCAGCACGCGCCGCGCCTGTTCGCAGGCTTCACGCCGGCCTTCCAGCGTCACTTGATTACCGCGCGAGGTTGCAACTACCCCAAGCCGGCGCTCGATCAGCGCGAGGTTTTGTCCGTATTGTCCAAACAAGGACGAGGCGAGGCGATTGTCGTCGAAAGTGAGCGCGACCTGAGCGGTGTTGTCCGGCGCAGCGATGAGTGTTTCATCGGTCTTGGTTCGCATTCAGGCTCCTGCGGCGGCGAGCGCCGGCTCTCGCGCCAGCGCGCCAAACAGACTGTTGCTGGAGACGTCGGTGATGGTGACGGACGCGATCTCGCCGATCAACGAACGCGGCGCTTCGACCTGGACCGGCTGGAGATAGGGCGAGCGGCCGACGATCTGTCCGGGATGGCGGCCCGGCCGTTCGAACAGCACGTCGAAGGTGCGGCCGACGCAGCGGCGATTGAAAGCGGCCTGTCGGCTATCGATCGCATGCTGCAAGCGGTACAGGCGCTCCGATTTGACGGCCTCGTCCACCTGATCGGTCATCTCTGCGCCGCGGGTGCCGGGCCGCGGCGAGTATTTGAAGGAAAACGCGCCGGAATAGCCGACCTCGTCGACCAGGCTGAGCGTTGCGGCGAAATCAGCTTCCGTCTCGCCCGGAAAGCCGACGATGAAATCAGACGTGAGCGCCATGTCCGGCTGCGCGTTAAGGAGCCGCGATACTACAGCGAGGTAATCGGCACGCGTGTGACGGCGGTTCATCGCCGCGAGAACGCGATCGGAGCCCGATTGCACCGGCAAATGCAATTGCGGCATCAGCACAGGCAAATCGCGGTGAGCCGCGATCAAATCGTCGCCCATATCGAGCGGATGACTGGTCGTGTAGCGCAGCCGTAAAACGCCGCGGATCTCGGCCAGACGTTCGAGCAGCTGGGCCAGCGACCGCGGCCGGCCATCGGGCCCGGGACCGTGATAGGCATTGACGTTCTGTCCGATCAGCGTGACTTCCCGCACGGCGGAATCGGCCAGCCGCTCGACCTCGGCCACGATCTTGTCCACAGGGCGCGAGGTTTCGGCGCCGCGCGTAAACGGCACGACGCAGAACGTGCAGAACTTATCACAGCCTTCCTGGACCGTGACAAAGGCGCTGACGCCGCGTGAGCGCATGGCAGCGGGGCTCGGTGCGGCGAGGTGGTCGAACTTGTCGTCGGCCGGAAACTCGGTATCGACCGTGTGGCCGTCGCGCTCGGCGCGGGCAAGCAGGTCGGGCAGGTGATGATAGTTCTGCGAACCGACCACGAGGTCGACCGCGGGCGCCCGGCGGACGATTTCTTCGCCCTCGGCCTGCGCCACGCAACCGGCGACCGCAATGAGAACGCGCCGATCGTTGGCCGCCGCATCCTGTTTCAGCCGGCGCATACGGCCGAGTTCGGAGTAGACCTTCTCGGCCGCCTTTTCGCGGATGTGGCAGGTGTTGAGGATGATGAGATCGGCGTCCTCGGGCGCCGCGGTTTCAACATATCCTTCCGGCGCCAGGGTGTCCGCCATACGCTGCGAGTCGTAGACGTTCATCTGGCAGCCGAAGGATTTGACGAAGAGCTTGCGAGTACCTTTCATTCCGGTCGTTTTCGAAGCCTTTCTGCTTCGGTCACGGCATACCTTGTTTGCCGCGGCGCGTCAGCCGAGGTCGCGGCGCAGCACCAGCGCCGCCGCGCCGCTGTCATAATAGCCTTGGCGCTGGCCGACTTCGTAAAATCCGGCTTGCCGATAGAGCCGGGTAGCAGGCGCATTGTGCTTGTCCACCTCGAGAAACACGGTGCGGGCGCCCAGCCCGGCTAGGCGGCGCAGATGCAGATCCAGCAGCGGCCGCGAGAAGCCGCGTCCGCGCCAGGGCGGCGCGATCGCGACCGACAGGATCTCCGCTTCATCGTCGATAAGGCGGGACAGGATGAACCCGATCAGCGTCCGGCCGATCATGGTGCGATGAGCGACAATATTCCGGTCGGCGAGCATCCGGCGAAACTCATCCTCGCTCCAGCCATGCCGGAACGAAGCGGCATGCACGGCGGCAATGACGGCGGCATCGTTCTTGACCACCTCCGAGATCTTCGGCTCGGGTCGAGTCAGCAGGCGGGCAACGAAGTTCATCATCGGCGCGGCAGTTGCGCCGCGTATTGCGGCTGCGCGTCCGCGGCGCGCAGATATTGCGGTGTCGGCGGCGATTGCCCTTCCGGTACGACCGCCCCCATCCGCGCGACCCAGGCGATATCTGGGGCAAGCCGGGTGTCGACGGTGACCGGCGGAGCGGCACCGTCTGTCAAAGCATCGGCTACGGATTGCGCCGCGGAGCCAACAATGAAGGCCGGTGTTTCGGCTGCTGCCGCCGCGGCTTCGCTTAAGCTTGCAAGCCGTGGTGTGCTGAACGTGCGGCCGCCGGCGCTGAAGACCTGCAGGTAGACATGGCCATGCCGCGCGTCGATGGCGGCAACGACCGGAAAACTGTCGTCAGTTGCCATGTGCGGAGCGGCAAAGACCGAAAGCGTCGATAGCCCCACGGCCGGCTTGTCGGCCGCCAGAGCAATGCCACGCGCGGCCGCAAGCCCGACGCGCAAGCCGGTAAAGCTGCCGGGTCCGGTAGTTACGGCGACGCGGTCGATGGCGGAAAATCCTCTGCCAGCTTGATCCATTACGCGCTTTAGCAGCGGCATCAGCGCCTCTGCATGACCGCGCGCCATCGGCAGGCTCTCGCTCGCGACAAGACCGCCGTGCTCGGTGTCAAACACGGCTGCGGAACAAGCCGCCAGCGCCGTATCAATGGCAAGTACGCGCATAAAGGGTTATGAGACCAATGCGCATCCGTTTTGCAAAATCAGATTTGTCGGTCACATCGGCCGGACTTCGGTGACGTCGGGTATGAAATGCCGCAGCAAATTCTGGATGCCATGCCGCAATGTCGCGGTCGATGACGGACAACCGGCGCAGGCGCCCTTCATGTTGAGGTAGACCACGCCGTCTTTGAAGCCGCGGAAGGTAATATCGCCACCGTCATTGGCTACTGCCGGCCGCACCCGCGTTTCAATGAGTTCCTTGATGGTGGCGACGGTCTCGGTGTCGGCCGCATCGAAAAACTCATCCGCGTCGCTCTGCTCGGCGTTACCCTCGGCGAGCAACGGCGCCCCGGACATGAAGTGCTCCATGATCGCGCCGAGGATCATCGGCTTGAGCTGCTGCCATTCGCCGGTGTCTTTGGTGACGGCAATAAAGTCGGAGCCGTAGAACACTCCGCTGACGCCGCCGATGTCGAACAGCCGCTCGGCCAGCGGCGATTTGGCGGCTTCGTCCCGATCGCGCAAATCGAGCGTTCCGCCTTCAAGCACCGCCCGGCCGGGCAGGAATTTCAGGGTCGCCGGGTTCGGCGTCGCTTCCGTCTGGATGAACATGGCGTCCTCCGTCACCTCGCGCCGGCTGATTCCGGCGTGCCCGTGACCTTCAAATCCAGTGTATTACGTGGCGAATTCCGTTGGAAGTTCAAGTGGCACTGTAATCCCGTCACCCTGAGGCGCGAGCGCAGCGAGCCTCGAAGGGCGACGGTCCGGGCGCCGCGGCCGCATCCCGCGAGGGCCGCTTCGCGGCCACCTCCGGATGACGGGAAGGAAGCCGCATCCGGCCGTGGCACGGTTACCCGCTGAGTGCGTCCAGTTCTTCGTCGGTGAGATGGCCCGGCACAATCGCCACCGGGATCGGAAAATCGCCCGCGGTCCGGCCGATGGTTGCGACCAGGGGACCCGGGCCTTCCGAGCCTGTACCAGCGGCGAGCACGAGAATGAAGATATCCTCGTCTTCGTCGATCAGCTTGAGAATTTCTTCCGCCTTGTCGCCCTCGCGGATCACGCTTTCCGGGTCGATGCCGGCGATGGCCTTGGCGCGGGCGGCGTATTTACCAAGCTCCGCGTCGGCTTCGCCATGAGCCTCGGCCAGCATAATATCGGCGACGCCGAGCCATTGCTGACTCTGGTCGAGGGTTTCGATCACCCGCAGCAGGACAATGTTGCCGCCAATGCGTGCTGCTCGCCGCGCGGCGAAATAAATGGCGCGGTCGCACTCCTCGGTGTCATCGACCACGACGAGAAGCTTCGGCTTGTGACCGACTTCGTAGCTGCGGCGCCTGCGTGGCATCGAGTTTTTCCGGCGGTCGAAATGCTGCCACGGCAGCGGCTGGTCCGACAAGCCGGGCTGGGGATGAACCGGCGTTACGATCGCACCAGGCCGACGATGTCCTTCACCGCCTTCATGGTCTCGCCGGCGAGTTTTTGTGCGCGCTTTGAGCCTTCCGCGAGGATGGAGTTGATGGCAACGGGATCGCGCAACAGCCGCTTCATCTCGGTGCCGATCGGGCCGAGCTTGGCCACCGAAAGATCGACCAGCGCCGATTTGAACGTGGAGAATTGCGCACCGCCGAATTGCGCCAGCACACCGGCGCGCGAGCTGCCGTCCAGCGCGGCATAGATACCGACCAGATTGTCGGCCTCGGGTCGCGATTTGAGGCCCGCCTCCTCGCTCGGGAGCGGCTCCGGATCGGTTTTGGCCTTGCGGATTTTCTGCGCGATGGCGTCGGCATCGTCGGTGAGATTGATGCGTGAATAGTCGGACGCATCCGACTTGGACATTTTCTTCGCGCCGTCGCGGAGCGACATGACGCGGGTCGCCTCGCCGGTGATCAGCGGCTCCGGCAGCGGGAAGAACGTGTCGCCATAGCCGTGATTGCTGATCGACTTGCCGAAGTCGTTATTGAACTTCTGCGCAATGTCGCGCGACAGTTCGAGATGCTGCTTCTGGTCTTCGCCGACCGGCACATGGGTCGCGCGATAGACCAGAATGTCGGCCGCCATCAGCGCCGGATAGGCGTAAAGACCGACCGAGGCGTTCTCGCGATCCTTGCCGGCCTTCTCCTTGAACTGCGTCATCCGGTTGAGCCAGCCGAGGCGGGCGACGCAATTGAACACCCAGGCAAGCTCGGCATGCTCGGCCACCTGGCTCTGATTGAAGATGATGTGTTTTGCCGGATCGATGCCGCAGGCGATGAAGGCCGCGGTGACCTCGCGGATGGTGTGAGGCAATTCGGCCGGATCCTGCCACACCGTGATCGCGTGCAAATCGACGACGCAATAAATGCAGTCGTAGCGGTCCTGCAATTCGACAAAGCGCTTGATGGCGCCAAGATAGTTGCCGAGATGCAGGTTGCCGGTCGGCTGCACGCCGGAAAAAACCCGTTCCTGAAACACCATGGGCGAACTCCCATCTAAAAAAGCGAACGCCACATGCCACGTACTCGGCTTGCCCTGCAAGGGCCGGCCGCTATAGTGCGCCTCCCGCGCATCGGTTTTTTTCAAAAAGAGTCTTCTATGGCATCCGCACGTTACGACGTTCTTGGCATCGGCAACGCAATCGTCGACGTCATCGCCCGCACTGAAGAGGATTTCCTGCTCAAGCAGGGCATGAACAAAGGCACCATGGCGCTAATCGACGCGCCGCGCGCCGAGGCGATCTACGACGCGATGGGTCCTGCCATCGAATCGTCCGGCGGCTCCGCAGCGAATACCATCGTCGGTGTCGCCGGTTTTGGCGCGCGCGCGGCGTTTATCGGCAAGATCAAGGAGGACGGTCTCGGCCGTGCCTTCGCCCACGATATCCGCGCTGCCGGCGTTGCCTTCACCACGCCGCCGGCCCCCGATGGTGCGCCGACCGCGCGGTGCTACATCCTGGTGACGCCGGACGGCGAGCGCACCATGAATACGTTTCTCGGCGCCGCGCAGAATCTGCATCCGGCCGATATCGATCCCGAGATGATCGGCGCAAGCTCGATCATCTATCTGGAAGGTTATTTGTGGGATCCGAAGAACGCCAAGGACGCGTTCGTCAAGGCGGCAGAGATTGCCCATCAGGCCGAGCGCAAGGTGGCGCTCACCTTGTCGGACGCGTTCTGCGTCGACCGCTGGCGCGACGAATTTTTGCATCTGATGCGCTCGCGCACGGTGGATCTCATTTTCGCCAACGAAGCGGAGCTGCACAGCCTCTATCAAACATCGGACTTCGACACCGCACTGGCTGCGCTGCGCCGCGATATCGCGACCGCCGTGGTGACGCGCAGCGAAAAGGGTTGCGTGGTCGTCAGTCCGGCCGGGACCGAAGCGGTGTCGGCCTTCCCGGTCGAGCGCGTCGTTGACACCACCGGCGCCGGCGACCTGTTCGCGGCCGGCTTCCTCTCCGGCCTTGCGCGCGGCGCCGACGATCGCACCTGTGGCCAGCTCGGTGCGCTGGCCGCGGCCGAGGTGATCCAGCATCTCGGCGCCCGCCCGGAGACTTCGCTCCGCGACCTCGCGCGGGAGAACGGGCTGTCTGACTAGCCTAAACGCGGCGTCCGGAGCGAAGTTTCCCAAGTTCGCGCCTCGGGACCCACCGAGGTCAATGTCCGGACAAGGACCAAGACCCATTCGATTCCGGTCCAGCCCAAAAGCAGATTAAAGACCGGAATTGCAGCTGTGCTGTGATGATCGCGTGCGAAGGCAACAAATGTCGGAATGAAATTGATCACGGCGCAAATCATCAACGCGGCGATGGCAAACAGCCAATGTATTAAGCCCAGCACGTCCTGTCGTATGAGAAAATCAGAACTTTTCCGTAATGTCGTCTGACGTGCCAAATTTGCCATCTGGCCCCGCGCTCGTCAGTTCAAAGTGGTCATCGCCAAGTTGCGTATATTTGAACTGCGTCCCCCAAGGATCGGCTGTCATGAACATATTCTTTTCGGACGGCCGACCTAAATCGCTGAGCGCCGCGGGCAGTTTGCCGTGTTGACTCTTGTACAGGGCAATTTGCCCCGCATCGATCCTCATCTCTTGTTGCACGAGCCTGATCTTTAACTCGGCGAAGCGTCCCGTCTTTGAAATGAAGCCGAAATAAAACACCCCTCCGTATAGGAGAACCGAAAAAAGGATGCCGGCAATTCCGAGGTATATCTGTCCCGGTATTTTCTTAACGGCTCCAATGACGATCGCAATTATACCAAACAAGACGCCGATCAGCGGTATAAAAGACAGTCCACCGAAAACCCATCCCGCTACCGATCTCGGCTTTGTACTCGTGCTGGAATTGGCTTTGAATACCGGTACTGAAGTTCGCTTTTGTGGTGGCGCTGAAGGATCTGCGTCGGCCATAGACGCATGATATCAGATTGAGTGATCTAAAAAAGTGCCTTCTTTCCCGGATCGCGCCGCTTGCGCCGCACTTTGCTGACGAGTTGTTTGTTCAGATCGCGCGGGCAGAGCGAGGACCTAAAAATTACTGACCCGACTTTTCGCTTCGATGGTCTGCTGTGGTGGCGATCGGGTAGCGGTGCCACGGAGTCACAAAGCGACTTGTTGACGGGCCCAGGCGATGTTTGGTCCTGCGCCCAATAACCGACGTCCGAGGCGGCCCACCTAGGAGTGTGCGGCTTCCGATTGATCGGCCGCATCACCCGGTTTCGCTAACGAATTACTAACCGAACCGGTCTACCGACGGATGATCCGCAATCCGGGAGATCCGACAATGAACGACGCCGAGGACGGCAAGCCTATCAGCGGGACCCCCGCCGGTAGCCGATTGCCGGTCGTTTGGTCGCCAAAACTCGATGCCGGTGAGGGTGTGACGGAAGATTTTCCGCCGTCCGGTGGCGAACATGCAGCGTCGTCATCCACGGATGAGGCAGTCAAGGAGGCGGCCGGGAAGACGACCGCCGAGTCCGCTGCGCCTGCGTCCTCCTCGCCGCCGTCGCGCTTCATGCTGCTGGCGGCTTCGGTTGCGATTGCGGCCGCGGTCGGCGCACTGTTCGGGTCGCTGTCGGCTTCCGGATTTGCCTATTTTATGTCCGGTCCAATGGTGAAGGTTCACGTTGCGGACGCACGGACGCTGCAGGTCGTGCCGTCGCTGAAGGCCGAACTTGCCGATCTTGCGTCGCTGAAGGCGAATCTCGACAACGCAACCAGGAGCGCTAACGGCCAGTTCGCCAAGCTCGCAGACCGGCTCGATCGCGTCGAGCGGGCGGAGGCAGAGCCTGCGGCCAAGATTTCGCATATCGCCGATGCGGTCGATCGGTTGGAGAAGCGCAGTGCGGCCGCAGCGGCTGTGCCGGAAATTACGGGCTCGATCGCGGCGAACCAGCCAGCCGCAGCGCCCGCGCCGACGCCGCCGATGGCAAGCGAGACGAAGCCGCCCGACCGCGTGCTGCAGGACTGGATCGTGCAGGACGTCCGCGGCAACCGCGCGCTGGTCGCGAGCCGCTACGGCGGCATGTTTGCGGTCGCTGCCGGCGGCTTTCTTCCCGGTCTCGGCCGCGTCGAAACGATCACGCGGCAGGATGGCCGATGGGTCGTTGTCACCGCACGTGGCGTGATCACGTCGGAACGCTAACAGCGTTTCCTGCCGACAGTATTGCTCCTTCTGCATTCCGGGCTTGCGCTGGATTTGAGCGCCCGACCGTAGTCGTTCGCCTCAATCCATGCCAATTTGTTGGTTCCACTGCGGATGATCCGGAAAAGTGGAAGCCGGTTTCCCGATAAGATCATGCGCGATTAAAATAGCTGCGCCGGGCTGGCAGACAGGGGAGTTGGCCAATTGAGCCTCTCGCACATCGGCGTTTTCGCGGCGGTCACGCGGCTTGCCGTCACCGTCGTCGCATGCGTCGCGTTTGCCGGCATCGCGGCGGCGCATTCGCCCGAGGGCCCGCCATCGCCGCTCGCCCAACAGCCGCAGCCGGAAATGCAGGCGAATTGTCCCGGTCTCGTCGCGGGAAATCGGCCACCACTGATCCCTGCGGCGTTACGGCTTGCGGCGCTCAATCCGGATCAGGTGCGGATCACGTTCATCGGGCACGCCACGTTCCTGATCGAGAGTCCGGAACTGGTGCGGATTGTCACCGACTACAACGACTATGTGCACCCGCCGGTTCTGCCCGACATCATCACCATGAACCACGCACACGACACCCACTACACCGACCATCCCGATCCCGCGATCAAACACGTGCTGCGCGGCTGGGGGCCGAGCCCGGAACAGCCGGCGGTCTGGGATCTGAAATATCGCGACGTGCGGGTGCGTAACGTGCCGACCAATATCCGCAACTGGAGCGGCGGCACCGAGCGTTACGGCAATTCGATCTTCATTTTCGAGATCGCCAATCTATGCATCGCGCATCTCGGGCATCTGCATCACACCTTGACCCAGCAACAACTCAACGAGATCGGCCGCATCGACGTGGTAATGGCGCCGGTTGACGGCAATTACACGCTCGACCTCGACGGCATGATGGAGGTGCTGACGGCGCTTAAGCCGCAGCTCATCATCCCGATGCATTTTTTCGGGTGGTACACGCTCGACCGGTTTCTCGAGCGGGCGCAGCAGCAATGGCCGGTCGAAAGAGCCGAGGTGCCGTCGGTCGTGGTCTCAAAGACCACATTGCCGGCGGCGCCCAAAGTGCTGGTGCTGCCGGGATTTTAAAACTTCCAGTTCGGCTGTGTCGCCTTCCGCTGGCGCGCCAATCATCGTATAAACATTCGCAGATCCAAGCTTCAAATCAGATTGGAAGAGAACTGCCGATGCTGAGCGCGGAACAAAACGATCTCATAACCCGTACAGGTCCCAAAACCGCGGCCGGCACACTGATGCGGCGCTATTGGCAGCCAGCGGCTTTGGTCGACGAATTGTCGGGCAATCGGCCGGTGAAGCCCGTCCGGCTCCTCGGCGAGGATCTCGTTGCATTCAAGGACGACCAGGGCCGCTACGGGCTTATCGGCCGCCATTGCCCGCACCGCGGCACCGATCTCGCTTACGGGCGGCTCGAAGACGGCGGCTTGCGCTGCGCGTTTCACGGCTGGCTGTTCGACGTCAACGGCAAGTGCCTGCAGACACCGGCCGAGCCTGACGACAGTAACCTCTGCGCCAACGTCAAACAGAAATCCTATCCGGTGGTCGAGAAGAGCGGCATCATCTGGGCTTATCTCGGTGCCGGCGAGCCGCCGGCATTTCCGGATTTCGACTGCTTCGTCGCACCGGGCACCCACACCTTTGCCTTCAAGGGCATGATCGATTGCAACTGGCTGCAATCGCTCGAAGTCGGCATCGATCCGGTGCACACCTCGTTCCTGCATCGCTTCTTCGAGGATGAGGATCCCGACAAGGGCTATGGCAAGATGTTCCGGGATATCTCGAAGGACTCGGACATGCCGATGACGAAAATCATGCGCGAATTTCCGCGGCCGCGGCTAGAAATCGAGCCGACTGATTACGGCTTCCGGCTGGCAACGCTGCGCGAGATCGGCGGCGAGAAGGCGCATGTGCGGGTGACCAATCTGATCTTCCCCAACGCTTTCATCATTCCGATGAGCCGCGAGATGACGATCTCGCAATGGCACGTGCCGATCGACGATGTGAAACATTATTGGTACGCGATCTTCACGTCGTTCGGCGCGCCGGTGGACAAGGACGAGATGCGACGGCAGCGGCTCGAACTCTACGAACTGCCGGACTATGTTCCGCGCCGGAACAAAGACAACGACTACGGCTTCGATCCGCACGAGCAGGAGCACACGACCTACACGGGCATGGGCACGGACATCAACGTGCACGACCAGTGGGCCTGCGAGTCTATGGGCACGATTCAGGACCGCACCGAGGAGCATTTGGGCACC
Organism: uncultured Alphaproteobacteria bacterium; assembly: GCA_963791955.1. Lineage (GTDB taxonomy): Bacteria > Pseudomonadota > Alphaproteobacteria > Rhizobiales > Xanthobacteraceae > BOG-931. The sequence continues at coordinate 932,840 of CAWBUO010000002.1, read as the reverse complement.
TCGGACAAGGCGATCAGCGCGTATCGCCGGCTGCTGCGGCAGGCGCTTGATCAAAGCGGCAAGGGTGAACGGCCGATGATGGTGCTTGATGCGGCGGGTGCTGCGAAGATCACCGGCCCGGCTTGCGTCGACGGCATTGGTCCGGCGGCGGATTGGCAGGGCTATTGGCAGACGACCAACAAGCACCGGCAGGATACCAAAAGCTGGAATTAGCGAATGGGAAATGGCGAATAGCGAAAACGCGAGTACACTTCATCCGCCACTCGCCACACCCCATTCGCCACAACAATGCCTCCGCGAAATCGAACCTCCACAACCTTCGTCGAGCGTCACGGTCTCTGGTCCGCCGAACAGGCGCGGCAGGCCAAGGCCGTCGCGCAACAGATCAAACGCGACAAGCTTGAACTGGTGCGCTTTTCGTTTGCCGACCAGCACGGCGTGCTGCGCGGCAAGACTTTGGTGGCCGCTGACGCGCTGAGCGCGATGACGAGCGGCGTCACCATGACAACCACGCTCCTTGCCAAGGACACCGCGCACAAAACCGTTTATCCGGTATTCACCGCCGGCGGCGGCTTCGACATGGCGGAGATGCAGGGCGGCGGCGATTTTGTCATGGTCGCCGACCCAGCTACGTTTCAGGTGCTGCCGTGGACGCAAAATAACGGCGCGCCTAACACCGGCTGGTTGCTCTGCGATATCTTTTTCACCAACGGCAAACCGGTGCCGTTCTCGACGCGGCAGATCCTGCGCGACGCATTGGCGCGGCTTGCGGCCCAGGGTTTTGATTTCCTCGCCGGGCTCGAAGTTGAATTTCATCTCTTCAGGCTCGAGAATCCGCGGCTCGCGCCGGAAGATGCGACGTGGCCGCCGCGCGCGCCCGAAGTGTCGCTGCTCAATCAGGGCTATCAGTATTTGACCGAAACGCGGTTCGATCAGATCGACGCGGCGCTGGAGCCGATCCGGCGCGGCGTCGCGGCGCTCGGCATGCCGCAGCGCTCGCTAGAAATCGAGCTCGGGCCGAGCCAGTGCGAATTCACCTTCCGCCCGCTGCCTGGGCATGCCGCTGCCGACACGATGATTTTGTTCCGGGCGGCGACCAAGCAGATCGCGCGGCGTCATGGCTTGCTGGCGAGCTTCATGTGCCGGCCGGGACTGCCCAATCTGTTTTCGAGCGGCTGGCACCTGCATCAATCGCTGATCGACCGCAAACGCCGAACCAACGCTTTTGTCGACAGAGGCGGCGGCGGATTATCCGAAACCGGCCGAAGCTTTCTTGGCGGATTGCTCGCACATGCCCGCGCTGCGGTCGCGTTCACGACCCCGACTGTCAACGGTTACAAGCGCTACCGGCCGTTCACGCTCGCTCCCGATCGCGCGATCTGGGCGCGCGACAATCGCGGCGTGATGGTGCGTGTGCTCGGCGAGCCCGGCGATCCGGCGACCCGGCTGGAAAACCGCGTCGGCGAGCCGGCGGCCAATCCCTACCTCTACATTGCGTCGCAAATTTACGCAGGCCTCGACGGCATCGCGCAGAAGCGCGATCCCGGACCCGCGGCCGACACGCCCTACGAGACCGATGCTCCGCTGCTGCCGAAGAATCTGGGCGAAGCGGTCGCCGCGCTCCGCGCTGATCAAGTGTTTTGCAAAGGCTTTGGCGACGGCTTCATTGAGTATTTCGCCCACATCAAAGAAGCCGAGTACGCCCGGTTCATGACCGAAGGCGGCAAAGAGGCCGACGTTACCGCCTGGGAACAGAACGAATATTTCGATCTGTTCTAGCTCGCTGGCACGCGTCATGCCCGCGCTCGTAGCGGGCATCCACGTCTTGAGAGCACAAAGGAAAGACGTGGACGGCCGGAACAAGTCCGGCCATGACGGATCGAGAAAAACCGCGATCCCGCCTAAGCCGCCCGCGCGCCGCTCGTCGCTTTCTTCCCGGCGAAGTGCGGGATGACGTGGTGGGCGAACATCTCCTGGGTCTTGATCGTCTTCCAGTGTTCGACGCCGCCCGGATTGACGGTGATCGCCACTTCGGTGAGGCCTGCGCACAGCTCCTGCACCGCTTCGATCCGCTCGATGACATCCTGCGGGGTGCCGACCCAGACAATGTCATTTTTGATCATCTCGTCGTACGGCATGTCGGAGAAGTTCTCCATGATGCCCGAAGCATAGAAACCGTAGCCCGCGGCCTCGAGCACCGCCTTCGGCGGCATCTCGTCCTTGTTCTCCAGCAGCACCGAGGCGTTGCCCTTGAGGAAGCCGCGCATCATCTTCTCGGCCTCGCGCTTGGCGGTGTCGCGATCGAAGTCGAGATGACAGGCGTGAATCCAGACGATGTCCGGCTTGTTGCCGTGCTTGGCGCAGGACGCCCGGTAGATGTCGAGCTGCGCGCGCAGTGCCTCATAGGGCAATAGCGGTGGAACCACCACGGAGTAGCCGCGCGCGCCGGCCAGTTCATAGGTGTAGTCGCTGGTGCCGCCGACGAAGATGCGGAATTTCCGGCCGGGTGTGGGCCGCGGCACGATGTGGGAGTCCACGACTTTGTAGAACTTGCCGTCGCACGAGAAACGGTCCTTTTCGAGCGCGTCGATCAGGATGTTCAGCGACTCCTCATAGCGTTCGCGCGACTCCTCGACCGGCACACCGCCCTTCAGCGGGATCCAGCCGTGACCGCGGCCGAGGCCGAACTCGTAGCGGCCATCGACCAGCATGTCGAACTGCGCGATCTGCGAGGCCAGCACCGTCGGATTGTGGAAGGGAAGCACGTGCACGAGAGTGCGGAATTTGATGTTTCGCGTCCGCTCCGAGGCTTTGGCGAAGAACGCAAACGGGTTCGGCGAAGCGCCGAATTTCGGGAAGAAGAAGTGCTCGATGATCGAGTAGGTCGAGTAGCCGAGGCGGTCGGCGTTGACGCATTGCTCAAGCGCTTCGGCATAAACCTGCTGCTGGGTCTTGCCTGGCCAAGTCTGAAGCTCGGAATAAATGCTGAATTCCATGACGCCACACCCCTGTTCCTCGGAAGAAGGGCAATGTTATCCCGCGTTTCCCCGCGGCCGTCAAAAAATTTCACAGTTAAAGTAGTTTTTAGCAGCGCCCAGGGCGCCGCGGCCGCAAGCAGGCGAAGGATAATCGCTTAAACGTCCACGCTCGCGGTGAGCGCATGTTCCTCGATGAACACGCGGCGCGGTTCGACCTTGTCGCCCATGAGCTCGTCGAAGATAGTGTTGGCTTCGTCAATTTCCTTGACGTTCACGCACAGGAGCGAACGGGCGTTGCTGTCGAGCGTGGTTTCCCAGAGCTGGCTGGGATTCATTTCGCCGAGGCCTTTGTAGCGTTGCAGTGCGACGCCCTTGCGGCCCGCCGCGGTTACCGCTTCGAACAGGCTGACCGGACCATGGATCGGCGTGTCCTCGTCCTTACGCCGCAGCATCGCTGGCGGCGTTGGCCGTGGATAAATCTGCTGCAGCGAAGCGGCGAATTCGTCGAGCTTGCGGGCATCGGCTGAGCCGAGCAGCGCCTGGTCAATCACCGCGACTTCCTTGACGCCGCGCAGCGTGCGCTCGAATTCAAAGCCGACGCCCTCGGTGAATTGGCCGTGCCAGCCGCGCTCGGTTTCATCAGTCAGAGCATCGAGGCGCCTGGCGATATATTCGGCCGCGGCCGCGGCCGTCGCGGGATCGCTGGTTACACGCGTTTGCAGCACACCGGCAATGGCAGCCTGCTCGATCACCTTGCGGTTATAGCGGCTGTGCAGGCCGTTCAGAAGATTACGGATCGAACGCGCTTCCTCGACCAGCTTGCGCAGATCGTTGCCGGCGCGGACTTCGCCGGACGACAGCCGCAGTGAAGTCTCTTCGAGGCCGGTGTCGATCAGATAATCTTCCAGCGCACGCTCGTCCTTGAGATATTGCTCGGATTTGCCGCGCGAGACTTGGTAGAGCGGCGGCTGGGCGATAAACAGATGGCCGCGGTCGATGATCTCGCGCATCTGCCGGTAGAAGAACGTCAGCAGCAGCGTGCGGATGTGGGCGCCGTCGACGTCGGCGTCGGTCATGATGATGATCTTGTGGTAGCGCAGCTTGTCGATGGCGAATTCGTCGGTGCCGATGCCGGTGCCGAGCGCGGTAATCAGTGTGCCGATCTGTTCGGACGAGAGCATCTTGTCCATGCGCGCGCGTTCGACGTTGAGTATTTTTCCACGCAACGGGAGCACGGCCTGGAATTCGCGATTGCGGCCCTGCTTGGCGCTGCCGCCGGCGGAATCGCCCTCGACGATGAACAGTTCGGACTTCGCCGGATCGCGCTCCTGACAATCGGCGAGCTTGCCGGGCAACGAGGTAATGCCAAGCGCACTCTTGCGTGTCATTTCCCGCGCCTTGCGCGCGGCTTCGCGCGCCGCCGCAGCCTGGATCACCTTGCCGACGATGATCTTGGCCTCGGAGGGATGCTCTTCGAACCAGGCCTTGAGCATATCGTTGACGATGCCCTCGACCGCGGGCCGCACCTCGGACGAAACCAGTTTGTCTTTGGTCTGCGAGGAGAATTTAGGATCGGCCACTTTGACGGAGAGCACGGCGGTCAGGCCTTCCCGGCAATCGTCGCCGGTGAGCGCGACCTTCTCTTTGCGCGCGGCGCCGCCGGATTCAGCATAGCCGGTGACCTGGCGGGTCAAGGCGCCGCGGAAGCCGGCGAGATGGGTGCCGCCGTCACGCTGCGGGATGTTGTTGGTGAAGCACAGCACGTTCTCGTGGTAGCCGTCGTTCCACCACAGCGCGCATTCGACAGCGACGCCGTCGCGCTCGGCTTTCATGACAATCGGTTGCGGCACCAGCGGGGTCTTGTTGCGATCGAGGTATTTGACGAACGCCTCGACGCCGCCCTCGTAGCGCATCTCCTCGCGCTTCTCGACGGCGTGACGCATATCCGAAAGCACGATGGTGACGCCGGAATTGAGGAACGCAAGCTCGCGCAGCCGGTGCTCCAGCGTGGCGAAGTCGAATTCCGTCATGGTGAAGGTCTTGGTCGACGGCAGGAAGCTCACCTCGGTGCCGCGCCGGTCGTAGGCCGCGCCGACGACCGCAAGCGGGGCGACCGCTTCGCCGTCACGGAACTCCATGAAATGCTCATGGCCGTCGCGCCAGATCGTCAGCTTGAGCCAGCTTGAAAGCGCATTGACCACCGACACGCCGACGCCATGCAGGCCGCCGGAAACTTTGTAGGAGTTCTGGTCGAATTTTCCGCCGGCGTGCAGCTGGGTCATGATGACTTCGGCTGCGGACACGCCTTCGCCCTCGTGCAGGCCGGTCGGGATACCGCGGCCATCGTCACGCACGGTGCAGGAGCCGTCGGGATTGAGGGTTACAGCGACTTCTTTGGCAAAGCCGGCGAGCGCCTCATCGATGGCGTTATCGACGACCTCGTAGACCATGTGATGCAGGCCCGAGCCATCGTCGGTGTCGCCGATATACATGCCCGGCCGCTTGCGTACGGCGTCAAGTCCCTTGAGAACTTTGATGGATTCTGCGCCGTAATCGGAGGCTGCAGCGGGGGCTGGTTTACGGGCTGGCTCGGCCATTCAGGAGGCTTTCAATCGGCGCTAAAAATGCCGGAGAATCGCTGTTTTCTTGTACACGAAAATGCTGCCCGGTACAGGGCAAAGTGACTGGGGTAAGATATTGTCAAATCGGCATTTTTCAATGGTTTGACACGACCAAAATGAGGCGGGTTCGACACGATCACCAGGCCTCGTTTTGAGGGCCTTTGGCAGCGCCAGATCGAAGCCGATTCTTCGCCAAATCGGCAGGCAAGAAAGCCGAAAAAAATCGTCAAGGTCTCGCGACGTGGAATTGGTTACGAAGTGACTTCAATAAAAATTTCGTAAAGACCGCGCAATCGTCCGGGTTTCGCTTTGCATACGACGCGGACGCGCTTCGAGAAAATTCCGTCGGGCGCGAGCGTGAAAAGTCAGGTTCGTGATGGCGGTCACTTCATAGTGTATTGCCTTAGTGCATCACTCATCGTGGCAGGGTGTGTAGCAGGCTTGCGCGATCGCAACGAGTTCCGTCCACAGGAGCAGGTTTCCGATGCTGCACAACCAGGGCAAGTTCCGGCCGCCGCAACAGGCCTCTGGGCATTCCAAGGTTGAAGCGCTGCTTCGCTCCTGGTCGCAACTACGCCGGACGTGGCTTTTTTTCGCGCGCGCATGACGACCCACTCGCACGCCCAGACAAAGCGATCGAGGCGCTGGAGGGTGTGTTGCGCGATCAACTGGTGCAGTTGCTAAACGCGAGTGCTGAAGATTTAGAAGAAATTTTTGCGGCGGCGCGCTCCGTTCGGGATCATCACGTCGGGACGCGCATCGATTTACGTGCGACGATCGATGTCAGCAATGTGTGCCGAGTGAATTGCCATTATTGCCCAATGCGCCGCGATAATCTCTATAACATCGGTAAGAACGGTCGAAGCACGATTTCGGCGTATCGCGCAAGCGCCGACAAGACCGTTGAGGCTGCGGAGCAGGCCTATAAGCTAGGCTTTCGGGAACTATTTTTGCAATCGGGAGAGGACACGCGCCTTGTGGCCGAGGTGCTTAAAGCCATCGCGGCGGTGGCGGACGCGCATCCCGACTTTAATGTCACACTGAACTTAGGCGCGTTGTCCAACGACGAGTATCACAGCTTGCGTCGGGCCGGAGCGCGAAATTATCTCATAAAGCACGAGACTGCGAATCCAATTCTTCACGAGCAACAGCGCGAGGAAACCCTCCGGCATCGCGTGGACCATATGATCATGGCGCGGCAAGCGGGCTTCGAGATCGGGTCGGGCAATATTTTGGGCCTTCCGAATTGAACTGATGAAGATCTCGCCGACGACATTCTTTTTCTTGGCCGATTCAATATTATCAAAATGGTCATCTGCGCGCCGTTCACACCGTCCGATGAATTGCCGCAGGACGCCCGCGAAACGCCGCCTGGCGATTTCGGCAAAACGCGTCGTTTCATTGCGCTTCTGCACCTATGCTTCCCCGAGGCTCGCATCCCTGCGGTCAGCAATGCGGACAGCCCGCTAATGCCCCGGAAAGAGAACGGAAAGAGCGGACAGGCCTTATTGATTGACTCAGGCGCGAACGGCATAACGGTAAACTTTACGCCGCCGGAATGGGAAGCCAATTACGGCCTCGACGTCCGCGGAACCAAAAATAGCTATCTTGTCAGCTTGAAAAAGGCGCAACAGGTGGCCTCGGAGAGTGGGCTCACCACCGGAATTTAGGCATTGAATTCCCGCATGACTTCTTCGTAGCGCGCCGACGACAGCGACACGGCCTCCAGTCCCGTGGCGGAGAGCGTCTTCAGACCGTCGACGACCTGCTCTTTGATGCCGATCGGCGGATAGCCGCTGAGACAGCATCGATCAAGCCGGATGATGCTGGTTCAAATCTCAGGACGCTCGGTCCTTTGGGACAGGTAGGAGGTGGTCACTGTCCGGCCGGTATTCCGGCGGCGGCTGTTGGAAGCTGCTCAGTGCGATCGTCCACAATTCTACACGATCCAAATCATCGTGCAGACAATTCAACGCCTCCACGAGATTACGAACAATCATATCTGCCGCACGTTCCGGCATCGTCATCAGGCCTCGGTCCCGTAAAGGACATGTTCTGCTCCTCCAACACTAAGAGGTTCTGGGCGCACTTGTTCCGCCAGATATTTTTTCGATCGGGTGCGGCTCTAAAAGCGGTATCGGAACTCTTTCTGCGATGCCGAACGCTTAACTGTTTCTCAATCGCAGATCGCCGGAGCGGACCTCAACCATTGTCGCATCGGCCTTGTTGATCTCCGAAAACAGGGCCGGGTCGGCGCCGGTCATCCAGACTTGCGCACCGAGTTGACCAAGTTCCGTGTGCAGTGCAGCGCGTCGGCTCGGATCAAGGTGTGCGACAACCTCGTCGAGCAGAAGCACCGGAGCCGAACCCGTCATTTCGGCAATCAAACGCGCATGCGCCAGCACAAGGCCGATGAGGAGCGCCTTTTGCTCGCCGGTCGAAGCGTCGCCGGCGGCGACGCCCTTTTGCGTATAGACAACCGAAAGGTCGGTCAGGTGCGGCCCGTCGAGCGTGCGCCCGGCCGCTGCATCTCGCCCGCGGTTCTCCTTCAGCAGCGCGCGATAGCGTTCTTCAATCTCGATTGCAGGATGGGCCGGGACCAGCTTTTCGATCCAGCCGTCAAGGGTCATCTCGGCGCTCGGGAACGCTGAATCCCGACGCGCGGCAAGCACGGCGGAGAGCCGCCGCACGGTCTCCGCCCGCATCCCGGCAACCGCGACGGCAATCTCGGCGGTCTCGTGCTCGACGGCGTCGAGCCAGTGCGGATCGGGCCGCGCCTCCTCTAACAGCCGGTTGCGCGAACGCAATGCCCGGTCGAGCCCATTGACCCGGCTGGCATGTTCGGCGTCGACCGCCGTCGCCAAGCGGTCGAGAAAGCGGCGGCGCTCCGAGGGCGGCCCGACGAACAGTGAATCCATCGCCGGTACCAGCCAGACCACGCGAAGATGGTCGGCGAAAGCGGACGCCGAACTGACCGGTTCACGATCGATGCGGCATGCGCGATGACCTGTCGCGCCATCTTCGGGCTTGCGCTCGACGCCGGTGCCGAGGGTGGCGAGACCAAGCGCGCCCTCGACTTCCGCGGCCACGGCCCAGGAGCCGTCGCCCTCGTTGAATGCTACCTCTTCAAGGGTGGCGCGCCGCAAGCCGCGGCCCGGGGCGAGAAACGAGATCGCCTCGATCAGGTTGGTCTTGCCGGCGCCATTTGGCCCACACAGCACGATCATGCGGGCGTCGGTCTGAAGTGCTGCCGCGTGATAATTGCGGAAGTTGGTCAGTGTCAGGCGGCGGATCATCCAGGAATCGGTATTCAGCTGTCAGCAATCAGAATCCCAGCACACGAGATATGCGTCGCCGCCCGGATTCCAAACTTCTGATGACTGATTGCGATGACCGATATCAGACCCGCATCGGCATCAGCACGTACAATGCGCCCCGCGGCTCCTTGTCCTGGATCAGCGTCGGCGAGCCGGGATCGGCGAGCTTTAGCACTGCGGCTTCGCTTTCGATCTGGGTGGCAATATCCAACAGGTAGCGCGAGTTGAAGCCGACGTCGATCGGATCAGACCCGTATTCGACTTCGAGTTCCTCAGTCGCGCTGCCCGAGTCGGGATTGGTAACGGATAACAAAAGCCTTCCTGCGGTCAGCGACAGCTTGACCGCGCGGCCGCGCTCGCTCGAAACCGTCGAGACACGGTCGACCGCGGCTTCGAATTCTTTTTTGTCGACAATAAGCTCCTTGTCGTTACCCACCGGGATGACGCGCGCGTAATCCGGAAACGTTCCGTCGATCAGCTTCGACGTCAGGATCACCTCGCCCACCGAGAACCGAATCTTCCCGGCGGAAAGCTCAACGGTGACTTCGGCGTCGCCGTCCTCAAGAAGCCGCTGCACCTCGCCGACGGTTTTGCGCGGAACGATGATACCGGGCATGCCGGCGGCGCCTTTCGGCAAATCCAGTTCCATTTGCGCAAGACGGTGGCCGTCGGTCGCGACCGCGCGCAGCGTTTGCGTCTGCCCGGTGCCGGCGATGTGGAGATAGATGCCGTTGAGATAGTAACGGGTTTCTTCGGTGGAGATGGCGAACTGGGTCTTGTCGATCAACCGCTTGAGGTCGGCGGCCTTGAGCGTGAATTTATGCGTCATTTCGCCTGGAGCGAGATCGGGAAAATCGCTCTCCGGCAGCGTCTGCAGAGTGAAACGCGATCTGCCCGCTCGGATCGACAATGCAGCGCGGTCGCCGGAAGATTCTAAGCACGATCTGCGCGCCCTCGGGCAATTTGCGCACGATGTCGTAGAACATATGCGCCGGCACCGTTGTCGAGCCGCCGGGGGCCGCCTCGGCTGCGATCGCGTCGGTCACTTCGAGATCGAGATCGGTGGCCTTCAGGCTGAGTTTCGAACGGTCGGCGCGAATAAGCACATTGGCGAGGATCGGAATGGTGTTGCGCCGCTCGACCGCGCGATGCACGTGGCCAAGCGATTTCAACAATTCGGAGCGCTCTACGGTGACCTTCATCGCGAAATCCGTTGCCGAGGGGTAGTAAAGGTGGCGCGGCCCGCCGCCTTCGGCAAGGCCGGGAGCCGGAATGGAGCGGCCTTTTCCCCTGAGTTTCACAAGGCCGGGTTTCACAGGCCCGGAGGGGGCAACGCTAGTCCCGGTACGTCAGTCTGGCACGACAGTCCTGTACCGTCAGTCTTGGAGCTGCCGCTTGAGCGACTCAATCTCCTCGGCGAGCGTGTTATCGTTGCTGACCAGCGTCTCGATCTTGCGCACGGCGTGCAGCACGGTGGTGTGATCGCGGCCACCGAAGCGGCGGCCGATCTCGGGGAGCGAGCGCAGCGTCAGGACCTTGGCGAGATACATGGCCACCTGGCGCGGACGCACGACATTGGCTGTACGCCGTGAGGATAATAAATCGGCGCGGCTGACGTTGTATTGGCGGGCGACAATCCGCTGAATATCCTCAATTCTGACCCGTTTCGGCTCGGCTGGCCTGATCAGGTCGCGCATTTCGCGTTCGGCCATCTCAAGCGTCACCTGCTGGCCGGTCAGCTTGTTATGGGCCAGCAACCGGTTGACGGCGCCTTCGAGGTCGCGCCCATTGTGAGTGACCGACCTCGCGATGAAGGCGAGTACCGGGCCCGGAACCTCGAAGCCGGGATGATGGGTGCAGGCGGCGGCGATCCGGCTCTTGAGGATCTCGAGCCGCAGCTCCTCGCCAAGCGAGCCGATCTCCACCACCAGTCCGCCGGCAAGGCGTGAGCGGACGCGATCGTCAAGACTTCTCGAGGTCCGAGGGCGGCCGGTCGCTGGCGATCACGACCTGCCGGCCGGCGTCGATCAGCGCGTTGAGCGTGTGGCAGAACTCGGCCTGCGTCGACCGCCCTTGAAGGAACTGCAAGTCGTCGATGATGAGGACATCGAAGCCGCGCAACACTTCTTTGAATGCGATGGTCGTCTGGGTACGCAGCGCCGAGACGAAGCCGTACATGAACCGTTCTGCAGTCAGGTACAGCACTTTGCGTTCGCTGCCGTTGCCGGCCCAGGTGATCGCTTGCAGCAGATGCGTCTTGCCGAGACCGACGCCGGCGTGGATGTAGAGCGGGTTGAACATCAGCGGATCGCCGCGTCGGCTCGTTGCCACCTGGCGCGCCGCGGCATGTGCGAGCGTGTTTGACCGACCGACGATGAAAGTATCGAACGCAAGCCGCGGGTCGAGCGGAGAGCCGCCGAGGGCTTCGTGCACCGTCATAAACGGGACGCTCGTGCGCGACTCAGCGCCGTTAAGATGCCCTTCGTGTGTTTCGCGCGAGGGCGGTGCTGCCTCCGCGATCTTCGGTTTGACGGCAATCGGGCGGATGGCGGCTGAGCGGACACTCAGCTCCAGCCGCGTGATCGCGGGCTCTTCCGACTGCCAAGTGCTCAGGACACGCTCGCTGTAATGCGACTGGATCCAGTTGCGCAGGAAACGCGTCGGTACCGACAGGCGCACTGCACCTTTCTCGACGGTTTCGATTTCCATCCGCGCAAACCAACTGGAAAACACATCGTCACCGAGTTCAGCGCGCAGCCGGTTCTTGACCCGCTGCCAGCAATCTTGATCCGGGCTCGTCATTTTGGCCTGCTTTTTATGGTCGGAAAAAGGATTCAAGCGAGCAACTCAAGGCGACATACAACCCGCGTTGCCCGACACAGGGCTAACGCCACCCACGCTTCGACTGATTGAGGTTTGCCGGCGCGCGCAGGAAAACTGCAGACGCCGATCAGATCGGCGGCGTTCAGCCGCTGGAGGTGATGGTTCGCACGCGATAGCGACACTGCGCCGACGACGCCGGGAGCGCAACGAACCGCGACGCGTTGGACGAGGAGACGCTAGTTGATCTTATGATTGTCTGATTTGCAGTTTTCATGCCCCACTCCATCGCTCCCAAATTCGATGGCAATCGCTGATGTCTCACTGAGAGATTGTGAGACCGTCAGGTCTTCCCTTTGCGCATTTCAATCGCTTCCAAATCGGAACTCGACCAAAGCACACCGAACGGCTTTTTCGCCCGCCGAACACTTTACCGGAGACAGCTCTTCCCCACCCATCCCTCGATGAGTTTGACGAGACTCACATTTTCCAAAGACACCCTCGGAGGCCGAAGGAGATTTGACGCTAGCACGCTATTTTCGGCCCGCAACCGCAAAATCGCAGTGATCGATGTCGCCATCGCGAAAACGAGCGCACCAACGATGCCGACGATCTATGTCGCAAGACTTTGACTCAACGGGCTGAATCAAACGCCACCTCATGACCGCACCCGCCCTCAAATTGGCGAAATTCCCCATCGGAGCAAACAAACCCGCAGGCACTGAAATTTCATACGAGTCGAAACGCCGAGGTTTGCATGCGGAATAACCCATTCTCGGCACGTCGATTATTTTGATCGACAATGAAGGGTAGCCCCATGCCCGGTCATGCGGAGCAAATAAAAACTTCACACTCTTGACACGTGAAGTCTCGAGAAGCGCGGCAATTGCGATGTTTTAGGTGAGCCGTGACAATTCTGCAACAGAATAGCCGCGTCCACAAAATCTCGGACGCTCGTTGTCGGCCCGGCAAGGTCAAATAGTACCGCTCGAGACCTAATCAGGTTCACAAGACAACCGCCAACCGGTCGCTTTGAACAGCAAGAAATCGTGAGCAGTCCAGGTTGAAACGCTCTACTTGCTGAGCGCGGCGATCCGATGCGCTAGGCGCGACACCTTACGGCGGGCGGCGTTGCGATGCACAACGTTCTTTTGCGCCGCACGCACGATAATCGGCTCGGCTTCTGCCATGGCGGCGAGCGCACGCGAGCGGTCGCCCGATGCGATTGCTTCCTCGACCTTTCGTACCGCGCTGCGCAGACGAGAGCGGCGCGCCCTATTGATCACTGTGCGGCGCTCAATTTGACGAGCGGCCTTCTTTGCCGACTTTGTATTAGCCATGACTTTGCGCGAAAGCTTCCTGCGCGAGAGTTTTGCGAAGGTGGGCTTATAGGGGTGTGGCACGCCCCCGTCAACGCTCGCATATTGCCATTGCCGGCGCCATGCATCACGATGCTTTAAGCTCTGATCGCCCCTTGGCGACGCGTTGGCCGCAGAGATAGGGGGCCGGATGAGGCTGTCCGTTGCGGCGGGGGGCCGGCGGTGGCGTTGAGTAGTGCGAAAGGGGCAGTCGTCCGCCGGCTTAAGCCGGACGCGCGATCGCGAAGGGCGAAGCCCGGAGCGTTTGCAGCGCTCCCGGGAGCGCGCACTGCCGAAGGCGCCGCCACTGATCTGTCCGGAAATTGATTGCGTCCGCAATGTTTTGCCGCGCCGGGTCATTGCCGCCGCGGAAAAACGGGCGCGATCGACCGGGCTGGGCGCCGATAGTTTCCTGATCTGCGCCGATGCGATAACCGAAGAAGCCTACCTCACGGCTCTTGCCGGGTCTCTCGGTACATCTTTCGAACCGCTTGACGGCATCTCCCGCCGGAATTGTCCGCTCGACGACAATCAACTGATCCAGGCGGCCGCTGTCGGATTGTTGCCATTGCGCCAAGGCCGTGAAGTAGTCTGGGTTATCGCTCCCCGTCACTTGACGGCGCGCAATCTCACCGGTGCACGGCAGTCTTTGCCGCGCGCACTGCGTTCCTTTCGCTTGACGTCGTCCGAGCTGCTATCGCGGTTCGTCGCGCGTCACACCCAACAGGCGCTGGGGCGGCAAGCGGTTGAAGCTCTCCGACGCGCCAGACCGTCGCTGTCGAACGCGCCGCGGCCGGCGGGTATGAGGCGACTGGTGGCCGCGGCGCTGATGCTGATGGCGATCGGCATTTTTGCCGTTGTTCCCGCGGCAGTCGACGTCTTTGCTGCGGTGTTGTGCGTGGTGTTCCTGGCCGCGGCCGCTTTGCGGCTGTTGAGCGTTGCCTTCACTCCGCGCCAGCCTGACCGTGCGGTCCGCGTCGCTGATCATGAGCTTCCGATCTACACCATCATGTGTCCGCTTTATCGGGAGGCGAACGTTGTCGGCAATCTCGTCGCGGCGATCCGTGCGCTCGACTATCCGCCCGAAAAGCTCGATGTGAAGCTCGTTCTGGAAGCCGACGATCACGAGACGAGGCGCGCGCTTGCGCAACTCGAGCTGGGCCCACCCTTCACAATCATCAATGCACCTTCGTTCGGGCCGCGAACCAAGCCGAAGGCGCTCAACGTGGCGCTGCCGTTTGCGCGCGGCTCGTTCACCGTCGTCTATGATGCCGAAGACGTGCCGGAGCCCGATCAGCTCAGGCTCGCTTTCGCGGCCTTCACCGCGGCCGATGAGCGGCTCGCCTGCGTCCAAGCGTCACTGACGATCGACAACCCCACGGACAGCTGGCTCGCGCGCATGTTCACGGCAAGCTACGCCGGTCAGTTTGATGCTTTGCTCCCCGGGTTGGCGGCCTTGCGCTTGCCATTCCCATTGGGCGGCTCGTCGAACCATTTTCGCACCGCGGTGCTGCGTCAAGCAGGCGGCTGGGATCCCTACAATGTCACCGAGGACGCCGATCTCGGCATTCGTCTGCATCGCCTCGGTTATCGGTGCGCGGCGCTGTCGTCGGCGACCTATGAAGAAGCGCCAGCGCGGTTCCGGCCATGGCTCAAGCAACGCACCCGCTGGTACAAGGGCTGGATGCAGACGTGGCTGGTGCACATGCGCCATCCGGTGCGTCTCGTGCGGGAGCTCACCGTCGCCGGTGCGCTCGCCTTCCAGCTGTTTCTTGCCTGCAATGTCTTGGCGGCGCTGGTCCATCCGATCTTCATGGCCGGGCTTTGCTATTCGCTGCTCGCCAAGACGCCGCTGCGGGCGGTCGGTGCCATCGATTCCGCGCCGGTGTTTGCCGCGACCCTCCTCTGCGGCTATATCTCCACTATCGCGCTCGATGTCATCGGGCTCAAGCGGCGGCGACTGCTGGCCCACGCCTGGGTCCTCGTGCTGACGCCGCTTTATTGGTTTCTGCTTTCGCTCGCGGCGTGGCGGGCGCTGTTTCAGCTCCTGTATGATCCGCAGCGGTGGGAAAAAACTGAGCACGGCCTGGCGCGAACGTCGCGCCTTTTCGAGGCAGTCATCAATACAACTGATGCAGCAAACAAACTGATGGTGTGACGATGCCGGGTGAAATTTCTGACGGTCGGGGCAAGCGGACGTTGCTGGGTTTGGCGATCCTCGCCGGCGCTCTTTTGATGTCAGTGGCGGCGGGGTCGGCGCAGTCGCAAGTGCCGTCGGACAGCCGACTGAAGTCCATCATCGCCAAAAAGGTCATGCGGATCGCGTATCGCGCCGATGCGCGGCCGTTTTCGTTCCTCAACGACGCCAACGAGCCGCTCGGTTATACGATCGACCTCTGCAAGCAGGTCACAGACTCGATCGCGCATCAGTTCGGCCTGCCGGCCCTGAAGATCGAATGGGTGCCGGTCACCGTGGACACCCGGTTTTCAGTAATTGCCGGCGGCAAGGCTGACATGGAGTGCGGCTCTTCGACGGTTACGCTCGGCCGCATGAAAGAAGTCGACTTCTCGATGTTCGTCTTTGTGGAATCGACCGGCGTGATGGTGACGCGAGCGTCGAATATTCACTCGTTTGCCGAGATGGCCGGTAAGAAAATTGCCGTGGTCGCCAGCACCACCAACGCCCGCGCCGTTGCCGATCGAGTTCGCGACCGGAAGCTCGACGTAACGCTGGTGCTGGTGAAAGACCGCGACGAGGGTGTCGATGCTCTCGAGGCCGGCAGGGTTGATGGCTTTGCCAGCGACAAGCTGTTGCTGGTCGGCGCCCAGCTCAAAAAACCCGAAGACCTGGTGCTGCTACCGGATGATCTGTCGATCGAACAGTACGCAATCGCGGTGCCGCGTGGCGACTGGGCCATGCGGCTTGCTGTAAACACCGGGCTCGCCCAGATCTTTCGCAGTGGACGGACGCGCGAATTGTTCGAGCGATGGTTCTTCGGTGGCCATCCCGGCCTCCTCCTGGAAGCGGTTTACGCGCTCGGACAGATCGCGGACTGAACGCACCTAGAGATAGCGCCGAATTTGTGCGGCGGCCTCGTCGGCGGTTTGCTTCATATTGAATGGCGCGACGAAATGGCCGTCCTTGTCCATCAGGTAGACCATGGCGGTGTGGTCCATGGTGTAGTCGCCGTTATCCAGCGGAACTTTCTTGGCGTAGACCCGATAAGCCTTGATCGCCGCGTTAACCGCCGCCGGATCTCCGGTCAAGCCGCGCAAATGCGGATCGAAGTTTGACAGATAGTCCTTAAGAGCGGCCGGCGTGTCGCGCTCCGGATCGACGGTAATGAATAGCGCGCCGGTGCGGTCGGCGTCCTTGCCGAGCTTCTGCATGACCTGCGAAATCTCGAACAGAGTGGTCGGGCAGATGTCGGGGCAATGGGTGAAGCCGAAGAACACCAGAAACGGGCGTCCCTTGAGGTCTTCATTGCTGAAGGGCTTGCCGTTCTGGTCCTCGAGATGAAACGGACCACCGACAGCGGCAACCGCCGAGCCGATCGGCGACGGGTAGCGGCCGGTAACGTACAAGATGGCGGCAAACACCAGCACGAGCCCGCAGATAAAGGCGCCCAGCATGGGCAAAAAGCGGGAAGCTTTTATTCCTCCGCTCAAAGCGTCCTCCTCAGACTGACGCACCCCGGAAGGCCTGGCGAAGCGGTTTCGACCAATACAAGCGCCTAGCCAATCGCGACATATGTCGGCCGGCGAACGATTTATAGACCCCACGGCCTGCCGCCATCAGGGGGCGCGACATCAAGCATCATGCGGCAGTCTCACGCAGCGACCGCCGCCGCATCCGCAAACCGTAAGGAACGCCGCGACGCCAGGCGAGCGTAAAGTTCCCCGGATCCTCAGCGGCAGGTGTTATAGAGCCCGGCGAGTTCGCGGCCGCGCATGGCAATGATCCGCGGGGTCAGCCCGCCGTGACGTTCGATCCAGCTGCGGATTGCCGGCGGGTAGAGGCGCATTACCAGCCGGGTACCGGCCCGGGTCGGTATCAGCGAACGCCGCGCATCATCATAGTAAGACGCAGCATGGAACCCGAGAATCGCGCGCGGGGTCACACAAACCTGCTTGTGGGGAAGAAACGCGGTAAACAACGTGCACGCCGAAAGGCACGGCCCGTCGATCACCAGGCGCTCTCCTGTCTCGCGTAGATCCTGGAACTTACTGACATAAGCGGATATTTCTCCGCCGGGATCGTTGGTGACGCGCACCTCTGCGGAAGCCACAGTAACGATGAGGGCCGACGCCAAAGCGCCGGCCACGGCCGCCTGCCATTTCATGTTGAACCCTTTCCCCGTTCCGTCCGTCACTCTGTTTTGCCATTGTGGCGACAGTTCGGAAAGGAGGATTCTCCGCGTCGTAAACGCGCGTGTCCGGGGAACTTTGGTGGGGAACTTCACACCAGACCGTCTTCAACGTCTGTGCCATACTGTCGTGCGGGGAGGTCGGCCAAGCAAACCGCGCGGCCGGCCAATGCTATAGAGTGAAACTGAAACCAGGGAATGATCGGCTGCAGCAATGGATACATCTGTCGGGCGCAACACCAACATTACCGATTTCTCCACCGCCTATTATTTTCTCGAAGGCTTGAACGAGATCGGCATCGAGTATTTGTTTTGCAATCTCGGCACCGATCATGCGCCGATCATCGAGGAGATGGCGCATCGCCGCCAGCGCGGCGAGGTGATGCCGAAAGTGGTGCGCTGTCCGCACGAGAACACTGCTGCACATATGGCCGCCGGCTACGCGCTGGTGACCGGGCGCGGCCAGGGTGTTCTGGTGCACGTCGATGTCGGCACCGCCAATGCCGCAAACGGCATGCACAATATGTATCGCAGCCGGCTGCCGGTGCTGCTGATGGCCGGCAAGGCGCCGTATACCACCCACGGCGAACTGGTCGGCTCACGCGACACCCACGTGCATTTCGTCCAGGAGCCGTTCGATCAGGGCAGCCTGGTGCGGCCGTATACGAAGTGGGAATGGACACTTCCGTCCGGCGTTGTGGTGAAAGAAGTGCTGCGGCGCGCGCATTCGATCATGCAGAGCGAGCCGCGCGGCCCGGTCTATCTGATGATGCAGCGCGAGACGTTGACCGAGCATTGGGACGTCGACGAGGTTCACCGCTATCCGGCCGATCGTTTCGGTCCGCTTGCCGGCGGCGGCGCCGATCCTTCGCTCATCGCGGCGCTCGCCGAACGTCTGCTGACGGCGGAGAATCCGATCCTGATCACCGGATATGGCGGGACTGACGTCGCGACCGCGCACAAGATCATCGAGCTCGGCGAGTTCGCCGGCATCCCGGTGTACGAGGCAAATTCGAAGAACAACGTCTCATACGAGAGCCCGTGCTTTGCCGGGTTTTCGGCCGACGACGCGTTGCCCGACGCCGATGTCGGCATGCTGGTCGATGTTGAAGTGCCGTGGTTCCCCGCCGAAGTAGAGCCAAATGAAAAGTCGTTCTGGGCGCACATCGACGTCGATGTGCTCAAAGTCGGCTCGCCGATGTGGATGTTCCCGGGCCATTTGCGCATGCAGGGCAACAGTGGCCGCATCCTCGATCAATTGCTGACCGAGCTGAAGGCGAAAGCAACGCCGCGCTTTAAGGCGGCAGCCGCGGCGCGGCTCGACCGCCTGAAAACCGTCCGCGACCAGCGCAAGGCGCGCGCTGCAAAACTCGCCGCCGACCAGGGCAGGCCCGGAGCGATCAACCCGCATTATCTGATGGCGGAGCTTGCCAAGGTGCTGGATGACGAGGACATCATTTTCAACGAGGCCGTCACCAACACCGGAGCGGTGCTGCTGCAGATACCGCGCCGGCTGCCCAACACCGCGTTCAACACCAACGGTGCGGGGCTCGGCTGGTCGGGCGGCATGGCGCTTGGCGCCAAGCTTGCGGTGCCCGACCGCATGATGGTGCAGGTGGCCGGCGACGGCAGCTTCTATTTCAACAATCCGACCTCGATTTTTGCGGTGGCGCAGCAATACAACGTGCCGCTACTGTCGATCGTGCTCGACAATTCCGGCTGGGGTGCGGTGAAGGCCTCGACCTTGCGCGTGTTCCCCGAAGGCGAAGCCAATGCCGCCAACGAGTTCGAGGCGGTGCTCGCGCCCAGGGTCGAGTTCACCAAGATCGCGGAAGCGTTTGGCGCCTTTGCCGAAAAGGTCGCCGATCCGGCCGGCGTGCCGGCCGCGATCGCCCGCTGCGCCAAGGAAGTCCGCGGCGGCCGCGCGGCCCTGCTGCACGTTCCGGTGACGCGGTTGTAAACGGAAGCGATTAAGCCGCGTGATAATCGGCTGCGGCGGTGGCGTCGACCGGCGCCGGGCTGCTGCGCATGGCGTTGAATACCGGCGTCAGCACCGCCGCAATCGCGAGGTTGAGAACGACGGTGTACAGCGCCGAGTAGCCCGGGAAGCTGTAGCCGGCGAAGGCGAGCGGGTAGGTCGTGGTGAGATGGGTCGACACCGCCATCGCGGTACCGGCCGCGGTACCTGCCGCCCAGCCGATCAGCAGCGCCCAGTCGTTGAACCAGCGGGTGTAGACGCCGAGCATCACCGCAGGCAGCGTCTGGATGATCCAGATGCCGCCTAGAAGCTGCAGCTGGATCGCATATTGCGTCGGTACAAAGACGATGAAGGCGAGTGCGCCGAACTTGACGATCAGCGACACCCACTTCGCCATCTGCGCTTCCTGCTTGTCGGTCGGGTTGTTGTTGATGAACTCGCGATGGATGTTGCGGGTGTAGAGGTTGGCCGCGGCGATCGACATGATCGCCGCCGGCACCAGCGCGCCGATGCCGACGGCCGCAAAGGCGATGCCGACGAACCACGATGGAAAGCTGTGCAGGAACAGCGCCGGCACCGCGAAGCTGTTGCCGAATTGTTTGAAGCCCGCGGCGTATTCAGGAAGGCTCCCGACCCCGGCGGCGATGGCGAAAAAGCCGATCAGCGCCAACAGCCCAAGCAGGAACGAATAACCCGGCAGCATCGCCGCGTTGCGGCGCAGAATGTGGCCGTTGCTTGCGCTTAAGATTCCGGTGATGGAATGCGGGTAAAGAAACAGCGCCAGCGCTGAGCCGAGCGCCAGCGTCGCGTAAGCGCCGTAAGAGCCGGTCGAATGGGGGCCGGGAACCGCCAGCAGGAGTTTTTGCGCCGGCACGGCGGCGAAGATCTTGGCAAAGCCGCCCATGTGGATCGGCACCACGATCACCGCTACGAAGGCGGTGATGTAGATCAGAAGATCCTTGACGACGGCGATCGAGGCCGGCGCCCGCAGGCCGCTCGAATAGGTGAAGGCGGCGAGAATGACGAAGGCGATGATCAGCGGCAGATCGCCGACATAGCCGCTGCTCGGGACCCCGAGCCCGCCGATGACGACCTGCAGGCCGACCAACTGCAGCGCAATGTACGGCATGGTCGCAACAATGCCGGTGATCGTGACCGCAAGCGCCAGCCAGCGGTTGCCGAACCGGCCGCGGACGAAATCCGCCGCGGTGATGTAATTGTGCTTGTGGCAGACGTGCCAGAGC
Organism: uncultured Alphaproteobacteria bacterium; assembly: GCA_963791955.1. Taxonomy (GTDB): domain Bacteria; phylum Pseudomonadota; class Alphaproteobacteria; order Rhizobiales; family Xanthobacteraceae; genus BOG-931. Next base: position 912,157 of record CAWBUO010000002.1, on the reverse strand, counting down.
CGCGGAAACACTAGAAAAAAGATCGGATAGATCAGGACGGTGTAGGGAACCGCGAAGAACGCGACCGCGCCGGCGCCGAACGCCAGCGCCGGAACGGCGATGAAGGTGTAGGCGGTGTAGAGGTCCCCGCCGATCAGAAACCAGGTGATGAAGGTGCCGAAGCGCCGCCCGCCGAGCCCCCATTCATGCAGCAGATCGAGATCGCCCTTGCGCCAGTGCGCGGCGGCGAATCCGAGCCAGGTGATGAACGCGAACAGCGCAACGAAAATGACCAGAGCGACCCAGTTCACGTCCTGCACGGCATTCCCCCAAACATTCGCCCGAAAGAATTTTTTGGGTTGGTCGTTATTCGTTTTGTTGGTGGCCCCGAACGTGATTACGCGCTGTCTTCGGTGCCGAAATAGACGATTGCGGTGAGGATCGCGCCGACGATCACACACATGAGCTGATACCAATAGAAGAACGGAATGCCGATCCAGGACGGCTCGAGCGTGTTGTAGAACGGCGGCCACAGTACCGCGACGAACTGGACGACGAAGAGCAGATACCACCAGCTCCAGCCGCCTCGCTGCTCGCTGCGCTGATCCATGCTATCTCCCGGTTCACAGGACTTGTTGTGTTGGAGCGGGCGATGGGAATCGAACCCACGACACTCAGCTTGGGAAGCTGATGTTCTACCACTGAACTACGCCCGCACGCCGGTTCAGCATAGCCAAGAGAGGGTCGGCCGCAAGGGTTGATCCGCGAAACGCGGCGATGCGCCATGAAGGTCGACAAGCTGTTACGCAGCACTCGCGCGGCGAGGAAAGCCAGGGCGGAGCCGACATGAACTGGCCGACGGCCTGATCGGCACGGCGGCCGTTCAAATTTTCCCAGGCTACTGTCTGAGTACCGCGCCCTTTATCCCAACTTCAAAATAGACGTATGCTAATTGCCGTGTTGACATGCGTCCGGAATTGGCTTGGCTTTGCGTGGGGACCAATTGGGGATGAGGGGCTCGCATGCGTATCGCGACGTTGATTGTGCTGTTTGCTTGTCTCGTGCTTGGCGGTTGCTTCGAAGGAAAAGAAGGTCCGCCTGGGCCGAAGGGTGACACTGGTGCTCAAGGTCCCGCTGGACCGCCGGGCCCTGCCGGCGTTGCGGGGCCTCCTGGGCCTCCTGGTCCCCAAGGGCCGCCCGGACCTCCAGGGCCGGTTGGCTCTGCCGGACCTCCGGGCCCGGTCGGATCTGCGGGGCCGCCTGGGCCGGCGGGACCAAAAGGCGATGCTGCTGCACCGGACGCCAAATAAAGCCTTGCGCGCATTCGCGGCCTCGAACGCTCATAGGCTGCCTTTGCGTGCAATGTTTGCCGGCAACTAAGCAACTTTCAGCGAGCTCTCGCGCTGACTTGATCAGTAGACCGTTCGCGCCGCGACTTTTTGCCGTTTCCGCACTGATGTCGCTGGCTCAAGTGCGCCGGACGCTTCCGACAGCAGCGGCGAGTTCAGGATGATGTCGGCGGTCAGCTGCAGATGCGCGTTCATCCGTTCGACCGCCTCGTCGGCGCGCCGCGCGATGGCGGCTTCGGCGATGCCGCCGTGTTCGGCCTTGAGATCGCGCTCGATTTGCGCCAACGGCTTCGACAGCCAGCGATAGCGTTCATGCTGCGCGAACAATTGCGCACGAATGCGAAGCAGCCACGGGCTCGCGCAGGCGGCAACGACGGCCTCATGAAATGCCTTGTGCGCGACGGCGAAGTCATCGTTGTAGCGCTTCGGATCGTCGGGGGCGCGCTCCGGCGTCCGCGATAATCGATGCAACGCCGCGATCAGCGCGGTTTCCCAATCGATGTCGCCGTGCTCGATCGCGTCGCGGATGCACAGGCCCTCGACTTCACAGCGGACGTTGGTCAGATCGCGCAGCTCGGCGAACGACAACGGCGTGACGCGAAATCCGCGCTGCGGTTCCACCTCCACGAAGCCATCGGCCGCCAACCGCGACAAAGCCTCGCGCACCGCGCTTGAGCCGGCGGCAAGGCGCGCGCACAGCTCCTCGATCTTCAGCTTCTGGCCGGGCATCAGCCGGCAAGCGAGCAGATCGGCGCGCAAGCGCTGATAGACGTTCTGCGTGAGCGTGGACCCGGCGGCCATGCAATCCTCCTCCGCCCATTTAGCAGATCGTGCACAAAAAGAGAAATATGCATGATCTGTTGACTCATGCATTATCCAGTCTTAGGGGTCAGAAAAGGGATGGATCGGGTGCGGTCCGTTCCCCAATAACAAGAAACCATGCGCTGCAGGCAAGGAAACGCTGATGGCAACTGACGAAGCGGAAACCGACGTACTCATCGTGGGCGCGGGGCCGACCGGGCTTTCGCTGGCGATCGAGCTTGGCCTTCGCGGCGTCACGGCGATGGTCGTCGAGCGGCACCCGCGGACCGGCAATCAGCCGCGGGCCAAGACCACGAATGTGCGGTCGCTGCAGCATTTTCGCCGCTGGGGCATTGCGCCGGCACTGCGTACCGCGGCACCGCTGCCGTCCGACTATCCGACCGATATTGTATTTGCGACCAGGCTGTTCGGCCGCACGCTTGCGGTCATCGAAAACGCGTTTGAAGGCGCGAAGCGGCGCGATCCGCGGTTTCCCGAGCCTGCGCAATGGGTGCCGCAATTCACCGTCGAAGCGGTGTTGCGGCAGCGCGTCGAGACGTTTCCTTCGGTCAAGATCGCATTCAATACCGAGCTTGTGGCAGCCGAACAGTCGGACGGCAAAGTGACTGCGCGGGTCCGCGACGTCACCGACGGCAAGGAGCGGATTGTTCACGCCAAGTATCTGATCGGCGCCGACGGCGCGCGGAGCAATGTCCGCCAGATCATGGGCGCGAAGATGGAAGGCGAGCACGCCTATGGGATCAATTACAGCCTCATCATGCGCGTACCCGAGCTGGTGCGCACGCCGCCCAGCCGGCGGGCCATCATGTACTGGCTCATCAACAAAGAAGCGCCGGCCGTCATGGGCCCGATGGATGCCGAAGGACGATGGTATTTCGGCATGACGTTGCCGCCGGGGGTCGAAGAGCCCGATGACGCCACGATCCGCCGCCGGGTCTGCGAGGCGGTCGGCCGCGAGATCGACATCGAGATCCTTACTCGCGACGTTTGGGCCGCACATCGACTGATCGCCGATCATTACCGCGACCGCCGCATCTTCCTGGCCGGCGATGCCTGTCACCTGCATCCCCCGTTCGGCGGCTACGGCATGAATCTCGGCATTGCCGACGGCGTCGATCTCGGATGGAAGCTCGCGGCGACGCTGGCCGGCTGGGGCGGCGAGGAGTTGCTCGATTCCTACGAGCAGGAACGCCGCGCCGTGCATCAGCGCACCATCGCCGAAGCGGTCGAGAATTACCGCACGCTCAGCGCACAGCTCCTCAAAGATAACCTCGACGAGGACAGCGCAGCGGGCGAGGAGGCCCGGCGCGCGGTCGGCAAAGAGATCGAGCGCACCAAGACGCGCGAGTTCAAGACGCTGGGCGTCGTGCTCGGCTCGCGCTACCGGGAATCGCCGATCATCGTCGACGACGGTACCAGCCCGCCTGCCGAGCATCATGCGAATTTCGAGCCCTCGGCATTTCCGGGTTGCCTCGCGCCGCATGCGTGGTTGCCCGACGGCTCGTCGCTCTACGATCACTTCGGCCGTGGCTATACGTTGCTCGTGCTCGACGAGGCGGCGCCGGCGGATGGTTTGGTGGCGGCCGCCAGGCGCGCCGGCGTGCCGCTCACCGTGCTCAATTTTCGCGATCCGAGCTTGCGCGAACTTTACGGCGCGCCGCTCGCGCTGATCCGGCCGGATCAATATGTGGCCTGGCGCGGAGCGCGGGCTGGCGATCCCGACCGCATCATGGCGATCCTGCGCGGCGCCCACCTCGACGAAGCCCTGACCAGCGAACTCCGGGAGCGAACCGCATGAACGGCGAAAAACGCGATGTCCTTAACATCACGCAGGCGATCGAACTTCAGGCCCGTTCACCGCTTTTCAGATCGGCGCGATCATTCTTTGCTCGCTGGTCGCGTTCCTCGATGGGCTCGACAGCCAGTCGATAGCGGTTGCAGCGCCGCTGATTGCCGACAAGCTAAGCCTTGCCAAGACGGCGTTGGGTCCGATCTTCTCGGCGGCGCTTCTCGGCGCCATGATTGGTGCGCTGACCTTCGGGCCGCTCGGCGATCGCTTCGGTCGCAAGCGCTGCCTGATCGTGGCAGCGATCATCTTTGGCATCGGCACGCTCCTGACGGCACGCGCCAACTCTTATAATGGATTGCTCGCGGTTCGTTTTGTCTCCGGGATCGGACTTGGCGGAGCAACGCCGTGCTTCATCGCGCTTGCCTCCGAATACGCGCCGCAGCGCCGCCGCGCGATGATCGCAAGCCTGATCTGGTCGGCTTTCCCGCTTGGCGGTACTGCCGGCGGATTTCTTAACGCTTACATCCTCGCCAATTTCGGCTGGCCGGTGATATTTTTGGTTGGCGGCGTCCTTCCACTCGTGGTCGCGGGTGCGTTGCTGATCTGGCTGCCGGAATCGATCCGCTTTCTTCTCGCCGAGGATCGCGACCCCGAGAAAGCTCGCGCCATCGCGCAACGCATTGTGCCGTCGGTCGCGCCGACCGCGAAAATCGTTGCTGACGAGGAACACATTGCCGGCGCGACGCTCAAACATTTGTTCAGCGAGGGCCGCGCCGTCGGCACGCTGTTGCTCTGGGTTCCGTTCATCACCGCGTTCGCTACGCTCGCGATCACGGTCCTGTGGACGCCGGCGTTGCTGCGCGCCAACGGCATGGCGCCGTCGCAGGCCGCAATCGTTCTCGGCTTTCATGGCATCGGCGCGCTGGTCGGGATGGGAAGCGCCGGGCGGCTGATGGAAGCGTTTGGGACAACCGCTACGCTGGTGCCGGCTCTCATCCTTGGCGCGTTGACGACCGCCATGATCGGGATCGCGGCGACGTCATTGGTGTCGATGTCGATTGTTCTGGCGCTGATCGGTTTATTCGTCGGCATGGGCGCCTCGGGAGCGATCGCTCTTGCCGCGCTGAATTATCCGACGGCGCTTCGGTCGACCGGCGTTGGCTGGGCCATGGGATTGGGTCGCGGCGGCCAGGTGATCGCGCCGCTGATCATCAGCATGATGCTGGGATTGGGTTGGGGAACCACGCAGATTTTCTTCGCGACGGCGCTGGCTCCGTTCGTCGCTGCCGTCTTCATCCTCGCTTTCACCTTTCATGCCGACCGGACCAAGGTCGTCGGTACGCTCACCCCAAGTCCGAAGATTTCCTGAGGCAAGGACGGCCCTGCGGCGGGCCGGTTGGCATAAAGAAGGAATCGTGAATGCAACGGAGTATCGACCGCGTGTTGACGACGCACGCCGGCAGCCTGCCGCGGCCCGACGCGCTTCGCGAGGCGTGGTCGCAGCCGGCGAACGACGCGCAACAGGAGGCAAAGCTTGATGCGCTTCTGAAAAAGTCTGTCGCCGACATTGTCGCCGGTCAAAAGAAGGTCGGCGTCGACATTCCTAACGACGGCGAGTTTGGCAAGCCGATGCGGGCCGCATCCGATCTTGCGGCTTGGGGCACCTACATTTTCGGCCGCCTGTCGGGCTTCGGCCCAACGCCAGCCGGCGCCGAAGCGCCCGACAAAGCCAAGAGCGGGGAGCCCACGCGTATTGTCGGTCTGCGCTGGGAGCAGCGCGAGTTTCCCGGCTTCTACACCGAATACATTTCCGGGATCGCCCGCCCTGCCGGGCGGCCGACGTGCCTTGCTGCGCTCGCTTATAGCGGCGAGGACGCGCTGCGCCGCGATCTTGCCAACCTCAAGGCCGCCGCGGACGCAGCCGGCGTACAGGAGGCCTTTGTCACATCGATCGCGGTTGGAAGTCTGGAGATGTTCTGCCGCGGACAGAACCGGCATTACGCCAATGCGGAAGCGTTCCTCGAAGGCATTGCCGAGGCTCTCCGCGTCGAGTATCGGGCCATCGTCGACGCCGGCTTCGTGTTGCAGCTCGACGATCCCGGCCTGCCCGACACCTGGGACATGCTGGATCCGCAGCCGACGCTGGCGGACTACAAGCGTTATGCAACGCTGCGCGTCGATGCGCTCAACCACGCGCTCGCGGGTATCCCCGAGGATCGCGTCCGCTATCACATCTGCTGGGGCAGCTGGCACGGTCCGCACACCACCGACATTCCGCTCCGCGACATTGTCGACGTCATGCTCCGGGTCAGGGCGCAGGCTTATTCGGTCGAGGCCGGTAACGTCCGTCACGAGCATGAGCACAAGCTCTGGCGCGAGGTCAGACTGCCTGACGGCAAGATTCTCATTCCGGGCGTCGTCAGCCATGCCACCAACGTGGTCGAGCACCCTGAGCTCGTCGCCGATCGCATCGTGGCTTACGCCAACGCAGTCGGCCGCGAGAATGTCATCGCGGGCACCGATTGCGGGCTTGGTGGGCGGGTGCATCCGGAGATCGCGTGGTCGAAGCTCAAGGCGCTCGAAGAAGGCGCACGGCTTGCCAGCAAGCAGCTTTGGCGATGAATTTAGCGCGAAGCACTATCGGACAGTGAAAGGAGCAAACAGTGAATAGCCACGCCGATCAGGCTCACGGGCCGGTTTTTCATCATGTCAATCTAAAGACCAGGCGGCTTCAGGAGATGATCGATTGGTACGGAACAGTGATCGGAACAAAACCGACTTTCCAGTTTCCGGGCGGTGCCTGGTTGACTAATGACGGCGCCAATCACCGCATTGCGCTGCTCACGTCCTCGAAAATGACGGATGATCCGGACAAACTGATGCACACAGGAATGCATCACATCGCATTCGAATACAAATCATGCGACGAACTTCTTGATACATACACGCGCCTCAAGGCGCTGGGCATTGTGTCGCATATGTCGCTCGATCACGGCATGACGATGTCGTTCTATTACGTCGATCCGGACGGCAACAGCGTCGAGCTGCAATACGACAATTTCGGCGATTGGCGCGCGTCTTCCGAGTGGATGCGAACCTCACCGGTTTTCGCCAAAAATCCGATTGGCATGCTGGTCGATCCGGCAAAGATGGTGCAGGCGCGCGCGGAAGGCGCTTCACCGGAGGATTTGCACCGGCGCGCCTATGCCGGCGAATTTCCGCCGTCCGGGCCGGTCGATATCCGGGTCCCGTTGGACTAAAGCCGCCGGCGGAATTTATTAAGGCTTTGGTACGAACAAATCCGGCGCCCCGGGCTTTAACACCACGTAGCAGTGACGCCACGGCTGATCGTCGATCAGCCGCCATTTGTGTCCGCTGCCTGCCGTGTCGGTCGCCACCAAAACTTCGCCTGGACGGATGATGCAGGTTTCGTCATCGCGCGTGGTAAATTCGAGCGTTTCGGCAAGCGTCATGACGTATTGGCGCACAGGCGCCTCATGCCAGTCGAACGCCGAACGCGGCGGCGATTCTTTGAAGTGCAGCGCCACAACGTCGGTGGTCTGGTCGAAGGTCAGCGTTCCTCGCAGAAGATGCGATGCATTGTCGGAGCCGGTAAAGAGCTTGACCGCGTTCATGGCTTGAACATTCACATGCTGGCTTCAGTGCCTGGCCAATCGGCTTGCAGCTCCGCAAACTTTCCGCTTGCGCGCAGTTGCCGGATTGCGTCGTCGACCGCGTCACACAGGTCGACACGGTTTGGCGCAAAGGCAATTCCCAGGCGCTCATGGGTCGGCTCCTGCATCACCACGGCCAAATCGGTCCGGTCCTGCACCAGCCAGGAGATCACTGGAAACAGCTTGATGATCAATCCAATGCGACCGGCCTCCAGATCGTCGAGCGCGGTCATGATGCCGTGATAGGGGTAGTAGTGAATATCGGCGATGGCGCGCTCCGCCAGCAGGCGTCGTGCGACGATGTCTGAGGTGTTCCCCGACTGGATGCCGGCTGTCAGACCGCGCAGATCCGCGACTGACGCGAGCTTTGGCGTGAGCCGCCGGTTCACCGCGATCCCCTGATTGAACACCAGATAGGGCTGCGAGAATTTCACGATCGCGGATCGTTCAGGCGTAATTGTTGTTCCCGAAATCACCGCGTCGCAGGTCCCCTCAATCAAGCCATTGAAAATATCGTTGAAATTGTCACCCTCATAAGCAACCGGCCGCAATTTGAGGCCAAGGCGATCGCAGACCGCGCGCATAAGCTCAATGTCGAACCCGGTCGCGACACCGTTGCGCATCAGATCGAATGGCGGATCGGGGTAGGCCGACTGCACCGTCAATGTTCCGGCAACCATCGTGCGCAACATCTGTAATGCCTTGCATGCCGTCTCTCAGGCGGCGATGACGCCGGCGAGGAATTTCTCCATTTCCGCCGCGAGCCGGCTACCGTCCTGCGACAGCGTCTGCGCCGACGAGAGGAGCTGCGAAGAAGCAGTACTGATGGCGCTTGCGCTGTCGTTGACTTCGCCGATATTGGCGGCGACGTGCGCGGCGCTTCCGGCAGCTGCATTAACGTTTTCGGCGATGTGCTGCGTGGTCGCCGCCTGTTCGTCGACGGCGGTGGTAATGACGGCGGCGATTTCCGAAATGCGTCCGATCGTTGCGCCGATCACCTTGATGGTTGCCACCGAATCCCGCGTCGCTGCCTGAACGCCGGCGATCTGGACGCCGATCTCTTCGGTAGCCTTCGAGGTCTGCGCCGCCAGCGCCTTGACCTCTTGGGCGACCACGGCGAAACCGCGGCCGGCCTCGCCGGCGCGGGCCGCTTCGATCGTGGCGTTGAGCGCCAGCAGGTTGGTCTGCTCGGCAATGTCGGTGATCAGCTTAACAACATCGCCGATGCGGCCGGCCGCGCGCGTCAACTCGGCGATTCGCCCATCGGTCTGCTCGGCCTGGGCCACGGCCTCGAGCGCTATCCGGGCCGATTCCTGCACTTGCCGGGAGATCTCGCCAACCGACGCAATAAGCTGCTCAGTGGCAGCCGAGACTGAACGGACGTTCTCCGATGCTTGGGTGGACGCCAATAGAACGCGTCCGGAGAGATCGCGCGTCGCCCCCGCCGTTGCGCTCAAGGCCTCGGCCGCGGCTTCAAGCTCGACCGATGACGATGACACCGATCGCACGACACTGGCGACCGTCCCCTCAAACGCGTTAGCGAGAGACTGCATGTCGGCTTGGCGCTGTTCGGCTGCGCGGCGCGCGGCCTCCTTCTCGGCCGCCTCGAGCTGCTCGATGCGGATGAGCTTTTCCTTGAACGCCTGCGCTCCGCGGGCGGCGTCGCCGACTTCATCGCTGCGTTGCGTATACGGCACATCGATATTTTTGTTGCCGGCGGCGAGCTGTGACAACACTTCGCCAATGCGACTGATCGGTCTTGAGACCGTGACCGTGCCAAACACGGAAACGAGGCCGAGCACGGCAGTGATGAAAAGACCGATGCCAAGGTCGAGCCGGTTGACAAATGCATTCTCGGCGTCCGCTCCTTCCTTGTGCCGTTGCGCCGCTGCGATCAAGGCGGCTGTTGTTGTCTCGATCAGCCCGTTCATCTGGTCGCCAAGTTGGCCGATGCGCTTTATCTTGCCGACGGTGTCGCCGTAGTCCTTTGCCGCGGCGGCGAGATCGCCGACGACGCCGACGTAGTCGCGCACCAGCCCGTCCAGCGTTTCGAGCCGCGCTTTATCGGCAGCCTCTTTGGTCATATCGAGCGCGATGTCGATGTGCCCGGCAGCTGCCGCGTGGTCGGCATGGAATTGGTGCAATGCGCGATCGACCTCGCTCGGCGAGATGGCGAGACGAATTTCGCGGGTTTCGATCTGCATGCTGCGCAGATCGTCCGCGGCGCGGAGTGATTCTACGGCGGCCAGCTGCTTGCTGTCGGCGTCGGTGCGTTGCCGCGCGGCCCATTGGTCACCGATTTGTTCGTTGATGAGCATCCCGGCAACCAGGATGACACCGGCACTGGCGCAAAGGGCGAGTTTGTTGCGAATAGATAGATCGAAATTGGCCATCGAGGGGCCCTTTGGCAGTCCGGAGCATGATTAACGGCGGTGGTTAATTCGCAGTAAAATCAGCCGGTCGCCGACGCCAAAATCGTTGGCGCTGAACGAGAAATCGGCCTGGCTTTGAATCTTTTGAGGAATGGTCGGCCGGCACGTGCCAGCGGATGCCTAGTCGCGTCCGAACTGTTTGCGCAGCTCGGTTTTCGTCCGCTCCAGCGTCCGGCGGCGGCTTGCCGTCAGCTTCTTGCCGGCACGATTGATGTAGAATACGAGCATCGACAGCGCCGAGCGGTAAGGCTCAGCCTTACGCCGCTTGCTCCGCTCCGCCGAGCGCTTCAACGACGCCGCAATCCGCTTCGGGTCTTTGCCGCTGAAGACACCACTTTCAAGATCAAGCGCGTTGCTTTCTCGCGTCACGCGACCCGACCAATAGTGCGTGGCTTTGCGGCTCGTGCGTCTTCGCGCCGTCGCCTTTCCGCGCGTGGTTTTTCGCCGTGTGGTCTTGGGTCGTGTCGCTGTCCGCGCCATTGGTAATCTCCCGCTGCCAGACATCGAAAAAATCGCCCTGCCGCCCATTTTGTTCCGACAGCGACTAACTTATACCGCTTCCCCGAACGCCGAAGTCGCAATGCAAACGATCAGGTAATGTGAAGAGTGCGCATAACTTTAGCTATTGGCTTCCGAGCGTTTCACAAAACCGATATAAAGTCGGCGACTCACTAGGAAGCGTTTAAACGTCCCGGCTTGGATAATTCGTCGTCCGGTATTGCCTGCAGCAAAACCTCGCACTCAAGCCTTGAGGTGCGGCGCCGTGAATGCTTCGAACCCTCTCGACAACTTCCCGCTCATTCGCTCCAGCGATATGGAGGAGGTGTGCGACGCAATCGGAGGCGTTTATGCCAGACCGGTCTTGACTTGCCGCGCTACGGCTGCCGTCGCAGCCATCAATAATTGCCGGCTTCAACATATCTCGCTGGCGTACGGCACCTACTGCGCCCCGACGGCGCTTGAGTATCCCGGAGCCGATGTTTGCGTACAGATGTTTCCGATCAGTGGAGCAGCAGAGGTCGCTAGCGGCGGCACTTCGCATACATTGATTCCACACGCCTCTGCGGTGATTTCGCCCGGGGCGCCCTACAGCATCGTCTACACTTCCGATTACGCGCATCTCGTGTGGCGAATCGACGCCAAGGCTTTGACCGAAAAGCTGACGACTATGACGGGGGCAACGATCAACCAACCCCTGCGGATGACTCTTAAGCAAGACTTCGAGCGCCCCGCTGCGCGTATGCTGCAACAATACCTTCCGATGCTCATCAACACGTTGAGCCATGATCAGTCGCTATTTCCGGATTGGTGGATAGCGCAAACCGAACAGCTTCTGATGACGATGTTCCTTTGCGGTACCCGGCACAATTACAGTCACCTGCTGGAGGAGGCCGAAGCGTTGGACGCTGCGCCACAGGAGGTCCGGCGGGCCGAGGAGTACATCGAGGCAAATGCGCAGCGCGCCATTACGCTGGAGGAACTGGCGGAAGTCGCTGAGGTGAGCGCTTTCAGCTTATTCAGCGCATTTCGCAAGCACCGGGGCTGTTCTCCGCTGGAGTTTATACGGCAGGTCCGCTCGAAGGGCGGGGGAGCCCGATGACAAAAGCGACCCGATGGCTCGATCGCTTTCCGGTCGTTCGCACCCAGGACGCCGAGGAAATGTGTGCGGCGCTCGAAAGCATCTACGCCAAGCCGATGCTGAAGCTTGAGGCCCGGACCAGGAAGGTTGACGTGGCTGTCAACTACTATCCCATGAACTGTATTGGGCTGGGGAACACAAAGTATGGGACAGCCGTGAGCTTGGAATATCCCGAGAGCGATGTTTTTTTACAGTCCTTTCCGGTTCGTGGGCAAGCACACGCAAGTGTCGACGAGTTTGTCGGTCTGTTGAATCCCGACCACAGTGTGACGGTATCGCCGCACACGTATTTCGCAGCAAAACTCGCCGCCGATTATGAAACACTGCTGCTCCTGATAAAACCGCAGGCATTGATCGACAAGCTGACTGCGATCACCGGACAATCGATCAGACATCCGTTGAAGTTTCAACCGCCGCAGGATTGGACGCACCCTGCAGCGAAAACATTGCGGGATCACTTTTTGCTTCTGGTCGAAATCGTTGGCACGTCCGTGGTGCCCATTCCAAAATTGGTGCTGGCGGAGTACGAGCAGACCCTCATGGTCTGGTTCCTGCGTGCCAATCGGCACAATTACAGTCATTTTCTGGAGCAGAAATCGGCAGAAGCGGCTCCGTGGCAGCTTCGCCGGGCGGAGCAATACATGGAAGCGAATTGGCAGCGGCCGATTATGCTGGAACAACTTGCGCGGGTCGCAGGGGTGAGCGCTCTCGCGTTGTTTCGTTCATTTAGGAAAAGCCATGGCTGCTCGCCGATGGAGTTCGTAAGCCGGCTACGGCTACGCCGTGCACGCGAGATGTTGCAGCATCCACACGCCGCTACCACGGTCGCAGGGGTCGCTTCGGCCTGCGGCTTCGCCGATCTCGACCGTTTTGTTAATGACTACCTTCAGGCGTTTGGCGAGCTGCCGTCGCGGGCGCTCGGCAGCAGCTAAACGGGTGAATGCATCCTTGTCATCTTTGGCGATCGCCTCGTCGACCAAGCGTTGAGCCTCGTCGAGTGACTTCTCCGGCACATCGCTCCAATGTTTCTGATAATCGAATGAGTAGCGCTGCCTTCTTAAGGCGGCACTTTCAGCTGGCCTTTTCCAGACTGTTGGGAAGATCCGGCGCGTCGGAATCGTGCACCGCAACGCCGACCATCGGATCGATCGGCACTTCCCACGGCCGACGCTCGAGTGTGCGCGCGGTGTCGTCATAGCCGGCGCGCCAGCGCCTTTGGATGCCTTCCGACGAGAAATCGATCTCGCGCAGATAATCGTCGTTTTTGCTCGGTGTGGCATTGATCCGCACGATGTGCATCAAGGTACCGCAGCCGTAACCGGCCATCTCTCTGACTTCGGGCGAGTTGCGCTGATCCTCCGGCAACATGCGCACCAGTTCGCGCACCATGTGGCGAAGCTGATGGATATGCTCCTGCCGCGGAATGTGGCTGTCGGCGCGGCTGGCGTATTGAATGTCGATCTGCCGGCTCAACACCTGCCAGACCGATTCCGGCTCGGGGCCTGCGATCGGGAAGATCTGCACCGAGAACACCACGGAGTCGCGTCGCGGATTATCGTCGAACACCACCTCGATCGGGGTGTTGGAGTAGAGCCCGCCGTCCCAATACGGATCGCCGTCGATACGCACCGCCGGGAATCCCGGCGGCAATGCGCCCGAGGCCAGCACATGATCGATCGTGATCGGAAGACTGCGGCTGTCGAAATAATGCATCTTGCCGGTTCGCACGTTCACCGCACCGACGGTCAGACGCATGTGCTTGACATCAAGACGCGTAAAGTCGACCAGGTTGCCGACCGTCTTTCGCAAATCGTCGATCGTATAGAAGGCAGCGTGCTCGACGCCCACCAGCGCGCCCAGTCCGCCCCACGCGAGCGCGCGGTTCGGCGCATAATATCCGGAAATGCCGTTGAAGATCGACATCACATAAGACGCCGCACTTCCGGCCAGCTGTCCGAATGGCGTACCGCCCCAGAGCGGCTTGCGCCCAACCCGATCCCAGAATTCGCGCAGGTGGTCGAGCCGCTTTCCAACCTCGTTGCCGGCGATGATGGCGCCGTTGATTGCGCCGATTGACGTGCCGACAACCCAGTCCGGCTCTATGCCGGCTTCATGCAGCGCCTGATAAACGCCGCCTTGATAGGCGCCAAGCGCGCCGCCGCCCTGAAATACCAAAACCACCTGGCCGGGCAGCTTGGGCAGCGCGCTCACGGCGCCTGCGGGTTGGTGCTTGACGTAAATCTGGTCCATGACATGTCACCCCGCACAAACGATCGATCGGGCCAAACGCCAACGCCTAATTTGTGTATTCGCGGGCCCGGCGGCAACGGAAGGGTGGGGCAGGCGCGTTGCGATCAAGCGCTTTTGAGCGCGCGTTCGACCAAAGTGCCGAGGAGCACGCGCCGATAGGCGCCGCTGCCGTGAATGTCGTCCGGCGGGTCGACGGCGGCGCTTGCTGCTGCGGCAACCGCCGCGATCGTGGCATCGTCCGGGTGCCTGCCGTTGAGCACATCCTCTGCCGCAGCGAGGCGCAACGGCCGCTCGGCGACGCCGATCACACCGATGTGGGCGCCTTTAACTCTTCCGTCGCCGGCCTGGTCATAAAACAAAGCGACGCCCGCGGTAGCGAAGTCGCCGCGGCGGCGGGCGAATTCCGCGAAGCCGAACCGGCGCTGCTTGGGCCAGCGCGGCAAACGGATCGCCGTGATGATCTCGTCGGGCTCGAGCGCCGTCATCAGCGGACCGCGGAAAAAGTCGCTCGCCGCAATAGTTCGCGTCCTGGCTTTGCTGGCGACTGCGATCTCAGCTTCGCAGGTGACCGCAATCCCCGGCATTTCCGCGGCGGGATCGGCATGCGCCAGACTGCCGCCCACCGTGCCGCGATTGCGGATCTGATAATGCGCCACATGCGAGATGGCCTCGACCAGAAGCGGATGCGCTGCGCGCAACCGCGCGTCGTCGAGAATATCGCGCCAGCGCACCATGGCGCCGAGCGTGACGCCCTGTTCGGAAATCTTGATCTGCCGCAGCTCTTCGAGCTTGCGCAGATCGATCACGACGGCAGGCGAAGCGACCCGGAACGCCAGCATCGGCACGAGACTCTGGCCGCCGGCGAGCGGCTTTGCATCGCTGCGGTGTGCCGCAAGCAACGCGATTGCGTCGAACAGGCTGGTCGGGCAGGCATATTCGAAGGGCGGCAATTTCATGGCCAAATGTCCGCTTCGAAATGTGACAGCGAAATCTGTCCCGTGTTTCGTAACACTCGCATGATCGGCCGGTCAACGTGATGCGGCGGGCTCAGCTCGATCCGGCCGGGCCGCAGCAGCCAGCGTTTCGCCGCGCTGCGTTTGCTGATATTTTGATCCCTTGGCCGAGGCGCCCGCGCGCCCGCCCCGCGATCGGAGGAAGCCATGCCGAAGCCCGTGCCGCGCAATGGCAAGAACGGCAAGCGCGCTCTGCGCGTGCGCGAGCTGCCCAAGATCACCAACCAGACCGATACGCGCGACATTCTTGCCCACGCCGCCAAAGAAGCCCGCCTCGACGATTATTTCATCGTCGATGTCGATGCCCACGTCACCGAGACGGCGTTCTGGTCGGAAATCGTCGACCGCATGGACAGCGATGTCTACCGGCAGATGGCGAGCGCGTTCAAGGATCGTGGCGGCTCGCCTCCGGGCCTGCTCAATGCGACGCCCGGCCTGTTGTACCAGGACGTGTTCGGCCGCATCCCGCATCAGCAGCGTTTGGCGGAAGCCGTTCCGGGCGGACGCACCCACGCCCAGGTGACGCTGGTGCAGCGCGCGATGGACTCGATGGGGATCGACTACATGGCCGTATTCCCGACGCCGATGCTGGTGCTCGGCATGCATCCGCAAGCCGATATGGAGGTGGCGATCGGCAATGCGTTCAATCGCTGGCTTGTCGAAGAGATCCTGCCGCAGGATGAGCGCATCGGGGCGATGCTCTATCTGCCGTTCAATCAGCCGGAAGCGTGCGTTAAAGTCGTCGAGCAATATGCCGATAATCCCTCGGTGATCGGCTTCACCGTCACCTCGACCCGGTTCCGTCCGGTCCACCACGACAGCTACATGCCGCTCTACGCCGCCATCCAGGCGACCGGCAAGCCGCTCAGCTTCCATTCCGGTTTTCATTGGGGCGATCAGTCGATGCAGCAATGCAATCGTTTCATCTCCATGCACGCGATTTCGTTCGTGCATTTCAATCTGGTGCATCTCACCAACTGGATTATCAACGGCATCCCGGAGCGGTTTCCGAAGCTCAAAGTGATCTGGATCGAAAGCGGGCTCGCCTGGGCGCCGTTCCTGATGCAGCGGCTGGATTCCGAGTACATGATGCGGTCCTCGGAAGCGCCGCTGCTGCGTCGCCGGCCGAGCGAGTACATCGCCGACATGTACTTCACCAGCCAGCCGCTGGAACGCTCGAACCTGAAACTCACCGAGGCGACCTTCGACGCGATCAGGGCCGAGACGCAACTTCTGTTCGCGTCCGACTGGCCGCATTGGGATTTCGATTTGCCGAATGCGATCACGACGCTGCCATTCCTCTCTGAACAGGCCAAGCGCAACATTCTCGGGCTGAATGCCGCGCGGCTGTTCGGCTTGCCGGTTCCAGCACACAAGCAGGTCAAGAAAGCGCCGCTGCGGCGCGAGCCGGTGACGGCGTAGTCGTCGGGTAAAGGATGTTGCGGATGCCACGAGCTCCTATGCGCAAGGCGATCAAACAGGCGAAAGCGCGCAGGGCACCAGTCCGCGCGCGAGCGAATCCGCCAGGGACGGATTTTGCTGCGCGCGTACAAACAGCACTCGCCCGCGGTGAACCAGATGCGATTCCCGATCAAGAACTGCAGAAGGTGCTGGCCGCCGCGGTGAAATGTTACGCGGCGAAAGCGGAGCGGCGCGGCAGCGGCTTGGAACCGTTCCCGGAAGGTGTGATCACCGCGACGGAAACGGTCGTCGCGGCTTGCGCCATGATCCGTGCGGCCGATCTCAACATCTTCGACGTTGCGATGTGGTTTCATCGCCCAGCTTCGTAAGATTTGAAAGACGGGGATGGTCATGGACGAAGTCGCGGTCGCCAAACTCGCCGATCTCCCGGAAGGCGATTATCGCATCTTTGCGCTCGATGCTTTGGAAGTCGGCGTGTTCCGCTTCGGCGATCGGGTGGTCGCGTATGAGAATGTGTGCCCGCATGCCGGCGGCCCGGTCTGTCAGGGCAAGATCTTCAATCGGGTCGAAGAGCTGATCACCGCCGACAAAAAGAGCGCTGGCCTGCGCTTTGGCAAGCAGCGGCATATTGTCTGCCCGTGGCACGGTTACGAATTCGATCTGGAGACCGGCTGTCATCCGGGCGATGCATCGGTGCGGTTGACGCCGGTCAAGGTCGCGGTGCGCGACGGCCAGGTCTTTGTCAGCTTGCCGGGCTGACGCGGCGCTCGCATCCGATCGGTAATTAAATCAGGCGGCCAAACGTCACTTGTCTCGACTTTTCGCCGCGATCCCGCTAATCGGGCCGCAGCAAACAAGCGCGCGAAATCATGTCGGGACGTGCAGTCTCACTTGCGAGGTTAACCGTGTTCCGGCTGATCGCCGCCGCCGTGGTTTGCCTCGCTGCGATCGCGGCCGGGATGCATCCGGCTGCGGCGGCCGTGGAGGGGGTTGCGCCGCCGCGCGCCGTCGTGGTTCCGGGCTTTTGGGATCCGCGCCGACGGCCGGAGCGGCCGGATCTCTCGCGTCTCGGCAGCATCCGCTTCCTCACCGAGCTTGATTATCCGCCGTTCGATTATTCCGGCCCGGACGGCAACCCGGCCGGGTTCAATGTCGATCTGGCGCGGCTCATTTGCGACGAAATCAAGGTCAGCTGCACGATTCAGGCGCGGCCGTTCGCCAGCCTGCTCGATGCCCTCAATGACGGCCGCGGCGACGCCGTGATCGCCTCGATTGCGCCGACAGCGGAGGCGCGCCGCCGCGCCGATTTCACCGACCCCTATTACCGCACGCCGGCGCGCTTTGTGGCGCGCACCGACAGCCCGATCGGCGACGTGCTGCCGGAGCGGCTCGAAGGCAAGAAGATCGCCGTGATCGCCGGCACCGCGCACGAGGCTTTTCTCAAGGCGATGTTCACCGAAGCCGAGGTGCGGCCTTATCCCAACGCCGAGGCGGCGCGCGAGGCATTGCGCAAAAAGGACGTCGATCTCCTGTTCGGCGATGGCATTGCGCTCGCGTTCTGGCTCAATGGCTCCGACTCCGGCAATTGCTGCGCTTTTCGCAGCGGACCGTTTCTAGAGAGCCGCTATTTCGGCGAAGGGATCGGGATTGCGGTCAAGCGCGGCAACGATCTGTTGCGCCTGGCGATCAACTGGGCGCTGTTCCAGTTGTGGGAAAAGGGCAGCTACACCGATTTGTGGCTGCGCTATTTCCCGATCAGTCCGTTTTGATTGGATCAGAACTGACAAGCGTCTATGGACTTGAGCGATGACGGCCACGGTCATTGACAATGCATCGGACTTGCGTGCGTTCGCCGAGCAATCGCACGCCTGGCCGTTCGACGAAGCGCGCAAAATCGTCGCGCGGCTGAAACGCAATCCGAAGCCGGAAGTGATTTTCGAAACCGGCTACGGCCCCTCGGGCCTGCCGCATATCGGCACCTTCGGCGAAGTCGCGCGCACCACGATGGTGCGTCACGCCTTCCGCGTGCTCACCGACGATAGCATCAAGACCCGCCTGATCGCGTTCTCCGACGATATGGACGGGCTGCGCAAGGTGCCCGACAACATCCCCAACAAGGCGATGGTCGCGACGCACCTCGGCAAGCCGCTGACCAAAATACCGGACCCGTTCGGCACCCACGACAGCTTTGCCGCGCACAACAATGCGCGGCTGCGCGCCTTCCTCGACCAGTTCGGCTTCGACTACGAATTCATGTCGTCGACCGCATGTTACACGTCCGGCCGCTTCGACGCCGCGCTCCTGAAAGTGCTGGAGCGCTTCGACGCGGTGATGAATATCATGCTGCCGTCGCTGCGCGAGGAGCGCGCCGAAACCTATTCGCCGTTCCTGCCGATTTCGCCGCGCACCGGCATTGTTCTACAGGTGCCGGTAATTGCCCATGACGCCAGAGCGGGAACCATCACCTACGACGATCCGGACGACGGTGAGCGCGTCACCACGCTCGTCACCGGCGGGCGCTGCAAACTGCAATGGAAGCCGGATTGGGCGATGCGCTGGGTCGCGCTCGGCGTTGACTACGAAATGGCCGGGAAGGATCTGATCGATTCCGTCAAGCTGTCGGGCGAGATTTGCCGCGCGCTCGGCGGCTCGCCACCAGAGGGCTTCAACTACGAGCTGTTTCTCGACGAGAACGGCCAGAAAATTTCCAAGTCGAAGGGCAACGGCCTGACCATCGAGGAATGGCTGCGCTATGCCAGCCCGGAAAGCCTGTCGCTTTTCATGTATCGCGAGCCGAAGGCGGCAAAGCGGCTCTATTTCGACGTCATCCCGCGGCACGTCGATGAGTATCAGCAATACCTTGAGGCCTACGTGCGGCAGGCGCCCAAGGAGCAACTCGCCAATCCGGTCTGGCACATTCACGGCGGCGCGCCGCCGAAGGCCGACAATCCGGTGACGTTTGCGATGCTGCTGTCGCTGGTGACTGCGTCAAACGCCGAAAACGCCGACACCTTGTGGGGCTTCATCGGCCGCTACCGGCCCGGCGTGACCCGGCAGACCCATCCGCACCTTGCCGCCCTGGTCGATTACGCCATCCACTACTTCCGCGATTTCGTGCTGCCGGCAAAAAAATTCCGCGAGCCCGTTCCGGGCGAACGCGCTGCGCTGATCGATCTGCGCGACGCGCTCTCGCAACTTCCCGCCGATGCGCCAGCGGAAGAGATTCAGAACGTGGTCTATGAGGTCGGCCGGCGCGAGCCGTTTCTCGATCAGAAGAAGAAGGCCAAGGACGGCAAACCGGGCGTCACGCTCGACTGGTTCAACATGCTCTATCAGGTACTGCTCGGCCAGGAGAAGGGCCCGCGCTTTGGCTCGTTCGTCGCCGCTTACGGCATTCAAAACACCATCGACATGATCGACGGCGCGCTGGCGCGTTCGGCGTGATTTATGGCTGATTCTTGAATTCCTACGTTGGTGGGGAGATCGATCGAAATCAAATGGGGCAGTAGTCAAGTGACCCGCCGCGGTATTGGCAATAATTGAACGGGTGGTCGCAGCGCGTACTGCAATAGTTATCAGCTGGTGCGCGCGCAGGGTGACGGTCTGCCGCCAGTAAACAGGCACGGTACGCCCGCTCTACCGGTGGCTCTCTTGTGCCTTTTCCTGTCAGGGTCCGCCGCTCGTGCGGCAACCTTCATAACAGCGGTCGCCACCCGCGGCGCGGCACGCAAGCGGGCTTGGCTGGCATCTCAGATAGCGACCCTTATTGTAACAGTCGCATACGGCCGATGCGCTGGTCGGTGCCAGCAGCGCGGCACAGAAGCCAAATAGTGTCGCCATCGCCAGAACGCGCATTATCGCGATTTCTCCGCGTTTTGCCGCTGCGATTGTAGCCGGAAGCTCCGTTCACTCAATCCGGGGCACGCACTGGGCGGCGGGCCCCGAGGCTGATCGACCCCCCAAATTTGGGGGGTCGACGATGTCATTGCCGGCCCTATAGAAATTTAACTCACCCAGCGGAAATTGAGCCGGGTCTCGAGGCGAGGTGGGGTATGGGATCGGAAACGTTCGCGTCATTCGCATCCTCAGGCTCGCCGAACAGCTTTTCCGACAGCATGGCGCAGCTGTTGGACCGGATCGACGTGCGGCTCGCCAATTCCGACGAACAACGCGAAGCGATCTTTCGCCTTCGCTATCAGGCCTATAGCCGCGACGGAACGATTTCCCCAAATTCTTCCGGAACGTTTTCGGATGCTTACGACGAAATTGGTAAGGTCTATCTCCTGGGGCTGTATATCGACGCCGAGCTGGCGAGTTCAATCCGCCTTCACGTCGCCTCGCCCGAATATCCCGACTTTCCCTCGTTTGAAGCCTTCGCCGATATTTTGCGGCCTGAACTCGATGCCGGCAAAGTCATCATCGATGCGACCCGCTTTGTCACCGATGAGAAGCTTTCTCGGCTGCATCGCGGATTGCCGTATGCGACGCTCCGGCTTTGCATGCTGGCGGCGCGAAACTTCGGCGCCGACCTTCTTCTCGCGGCGGTAGGGGCGGAGCAGCGGGTGTTTTATGAGCACGCCTTCGACTACCGCCAGATGAGTGAATCGCGGCCTTACCCGCTGCTGGCAAAGCCAATCAGCCTGATGACGCTGCAATATCAGGCCGCCGCGGAGCAGTTGAACCGGCGATACGCGTTTTTCCGGTCGACGCTCTCTGAACGGCGGATGCTGTTCACGCAGCCGATGGCGGAACTGCTCGCAAGTTGAAGGCAGCACGCCTGGCCGGAAAATCCGGCTCTTCGTTTAGACCGGCGCGTCGCGCTCAAGCGCCTTCTTTGCAAAACGCGCCACCGCATCGCGTCGCTCAATGCCGAGGAGGTAATTTGATACCAACGCGCGGTCGGCGTCGTGTCGCCGCAGAAAGCCTCGACAAGCTAATCAGAACAAGACGCTAGACACTTCAGGTATCGCGCCGAAAACGTGACACCGACTGTTTGCGACGCGTCTGATCTTGGCGGCGTGAATTTGTGCGGATAAACTATCCCTATGAGCGGCGTCCGAGCGATTGCGACAGCGGCAGTGATTGTGTGTCCGAAGTGCGACGCGCAGCTTGCCTTTTGTCGAAGCCCTATTCCCAGGATCGACAGCTGCGGATTCGAAAGCTACAGCCTCGAATGCAAGGAATGCGGGACCCTGCTCGCCGGCATTATTGATCCCAACGGCGAAAAATTACTGGTCTCAGAATTGGAAGGCTGAGCCAGATCCACTAGCCCGCGAGACGTAGCGGCGCTCGCGAAGCTTCATTGTTCAGATCGACCAGTTGACCAAGAAGCTCCATCAGCTTGTCCCGGTCCTTTGGCGGCAGCGGCGACAGCATTCGTTGTTGGGCGCGGCGCACTGCAGCTTCGGCGCGCTTGACGAGCGCGGTGCCTGCGCTACTGAGCTTCAATAATTTGATCCGTTTGTCTTCCGGGGAGGAATAACGCTTCAGAAGCTTCCGCGCTTCGAGGCGTTCCAGGACGTTGCCCAGGGTGGAGCGATCAAAGGCGATCAGCGCCGATAATCGCGTGGCGTCAACGCCGGCATTTTCGTGGATTGCCACCAGTGCCGCATACTGTACCGGTGTGAGGTCGAAGTCGGCGCATTCCTCCATGAAAATCGCCACCGCGATCTGCTGGGCACGGCGAATAAGATGGCCCGGCATGGAATGTAAATCCTGCAGCAGCATGGATCGTACCTTTCGGAAACGGCCAGAAACCCGGGCGTCAGCTTGACGAATGCGGTTTGCCAAGCGCGTTTAGTTGAGCACTTCGTAAAAGCCGAGCTTACGCTGCATCGGCGCGTCGTCCACCTGGAATAAAAACGCCGGCTGGCGTGTCGACTTGTTCGCAATCGACACTTTGGCATGCGTTGGCACTGCCATGGTATCGTTTGCATCGGCGTGCAGCGTCACCCCGTCGATCTCGGCTTCGACTTCGCCCTCGACCAAATGCAACACCGCGGAAGCCGAGCGGCGCGACGGCCGCGCCGTTTCACCTGGTCGTAACATGATCGACGAGAAGCCCAGCACGGGCAGGCATTCCGTGCCGGTCTGGGGATTCACATAAGCCAAGTGCACCAATTCGTTGGCTTCGGTCACCGGCGCCAGCGCCAGCAGTGCTTCGCGCACTTCCTTCCAGGGATAGCGCAACAGTGGATAGGAAGCGCGCGGACCGCTCAAAGCGCGGTAGGGCAGAAGTCCCGCCCGCCGATAATGGGTCTGCGAAGAATCCGGTTGGTTACGCACAGTCTGCGGCGGACCCTCCAGGGCATAAGAAGCTTCTTGCGCGAAAACCGTGGGCAGATCGAGCGCGTCCAGCCAGATCACCGGGCCGGTGCCCTCGTGGCGGTGTTCGTGCCAAAGCAGCGCCGGGGTCAGGATCAAGTCGCCGCGTTCCATCGGCAGCTTTTCACCATCCACTATGGTAAAGCCGCCCTCGCCTTCAACCACAAAGCGGACCGCGCTTGGCGTGTGGCGGTGATTGGGCGCGATCTCGCGCGGCAGGATTAATTGTAAGCCGATGTATATCGACGGGGTCGCCTGCATATTCTCAAGGCCCAGCCCGGGATTAGCCAGCACCAGGACGCGGCGCTCGGCCTTCTCGATCGGGGTGAGTTCACCCGCCTCGAGCAGCCGCGGGCGCACGTCCGCATAGTGCCAGACAACCGGACGAGTACGGCGAAGCGGGGCGCAGTGCGGCAGCGCGGCGCGCAGACTAGGCCACAGCGGCACCAAATTATGAGCGGCAAGTCCGTCGACATAGGCAGTTGGCAATTCGGCCAATGTCCCGAGAGCGCTCATCTTTCGTCCTCCATTGCATCGACTTGCGTCGCACCGGCGTCAGGGTGCGAACCGTCAGGCGGCAGCACGCTGCTGTCCGGCGCTTGCAAGCCCGTTTCCGCCATAGAGCCAATACATGCTGTTGTAGAACTGCTGCGCGGTCTTGCCCTTGAGCCAGGCATTTCGCACCAGGCGTTCGACACCATCGGCATGGTAGACCCGCCCCAGCTCGCGTGAGGACAGCACCACCCGGTAGGCGCGGGGAATGCGTTCATTCTGATAAGCCTGGAACGCTGTCGTGAAGTCGCCGCCGGCATTGGCGAATTTGTCGGCCAGACAAACCGCATCTTCCATCGCCATGCAGGCGCCTTGCGCAAAATATTGGTAGGTCGGATGTGCGGCATCTCCCAGCAGGGTGACAAGACCATCGGTCCAGTTGCCGATCGGGTCGCGGTCGCCAAGCACCCAACGGCGCCACTCGGTCGGAATTTCAAGGAGCGCGCGTGCTTTCGGCACAATATTGGCGAAGCGGCCAAGCACCTCATCGCGTTGGCCCGGTTCGTTGCTGCCGACATTCTCGATATCGGTCACGAAGGTGGCGACGAGATTAAAGGATCGCCAGCCTTGCAGCGGATAGTGCACCATATGGCATTTCGGTCCTGCCCACAGCGTTGCGGCGTTCCAGCGTAAGTCCTCCGGCATGCTCTCGATCGGCAGCACCGCGCGATAGGCGACGTGACCGGACAGCCGAAGCGGATCGCCGCCGGTCAGCTGCTCGCGGATTTTGGAACGCACCCCATCCGCGCCGATCGCTGCGTCGGCTTCATAAACGTGTCCGGCCTCGGTGCGTACGCGCACGCGATTTGCTGCGTTCTCGTATGCAATCACTCGTTCCTTATTGACGAGTGTGATTGCCTCATGGGACCGGCAGACATCGAGAAACGCGCCGTGAAGATCCGCGCGATGAATCACGGCGTACGGGTTGCCGAAATACTTTCGGAACGGTTCATCGAGCGGACCGTGGAACACCCGCTCTCCGGTCACGCCGTCCATCATGATCAAGGCATCGATATAGACCGCTTTGGCACGGCCCGCGTCGCCGATCCCGAGATAATCCATGGCATGGAAGGCGTTGGGCCCGACCTGAATTCCGGCGCCGATTTCGCCGAACGCGTCGGCCTGCTCCAGTACCGTGACCCGGCAGCCCTTGTTGGCAAGGCCCAACGCGGCCGCCAAACCACCAATTCCACCGCCGGCAATAATTACAGACGGCCCAACTTTCCGGACAGGCGGCATCAGCTTTCTCCCTAATCTATTCGACAGTATACATTCTTTCCGTATACTGTCAATATTTCAGGCGGCTGTACCTTCTCGGTGACGAATTCCATGACGAATTACGCCTGACTACGGGCTTGCGCCATCCCGGATGGCCCCGCTCGCCTTTGCGGATTACGGATCGTCAGTGCTTCGCATCGCCACTGGCGAACACATCGTCGAAATAGGCCTGCGAAACCGTGCTGATCTCCCACCAGGTGTTGTTGAGATCAAGCAGCTTGAACGCGCGATGCCCGTCCGAAGTCGCGATATCGAGCACGCGTTTGATGCCAAATTCGTCCTGGTGCGCGAGCGCTGCCGCATGGGCGGCATCGACCTCGGCGTCGGTCGCGACCGACAGCTTGAAATGATTTTGCGTGCCTTGTTCCTTGGCCTCGCCATCCTGGACGCGAACGCAGATCACCGACCATGGCCCGCCCTTCCACATATATTGCGCTTCCTGCAGGGGTCGGACGAGGTCAAGGCCGAGAAAGTCGACCAAAAATCGCCTCGTGGGGGCCATTTCAGTGCACTCATAGGTGCCGTGCGAAAACAGTTCATTCTTGATAAGCGGTGCGGCTGTGGACATTGCCTGTCTCCCTGTTCTGATCAGTCGGCGAACTGGTCGCCCTTTTCGCGCAGTGCGCTGTAGACGAGGTCGGGCGTGCGATACTCGACTTCCCACCAGTTGGAATCTTTATCCACGCAATAGAGCGCGTAAGAGCCATTGCGAAAGGCAGGCTTTTGCACCCGCGTAATGCCGTATTCCGCTTTGTTGGCGTTTAGCTTCTGGTAGGCGTCGTCGACGGCGGCCTGGCTCGAAGCCTCGAAGCCCCAATGGTTCAACATTTCCTGCGGCACCGCGATACTGGCGACCTCGCGAACCTCCAGCACCCAATAAGGTTTGCCGTGTTTGGCCTCGCCGGCACGATGTCCTTTCTCGCGCACATACATCAGGTCCGCGGAGGGCTCGACGCACTCCATGTCGAATGCCTCTTCCTGCATGCGGCGCGCGCGCTTCAAATCCGTCGTCACGAGCGTGCCGCAAACGATCGACCGCGTTTTCACGTAAGGCGAGCTGACGCCCGATTTGAATTGCATGTTCATCGCTGATCTCCCTTGATGTTATCGTTACAGATCGAGCACAAGCGTTTCACCCGGCATGGCGCGCGAGACGCACACTTGCAGAAAAGTCTGTCGTTCATCATCGTCGAGCACCTCGTCGCGATGATCGACCTTGCCGGACAAATATCCGACCCGGCAGGTGCCGCAGCGCCCGCTGGTGCAGAGCGTTTTGATCTTGAAACCCTCCGCCTTAAGGACAGCGAGGATGCTTTTGTCGGCCGGCACAGTGAAAGTCTTGCCGGCTTTCTTCAACACGGTGTCGAAAGGCTGATCATGGTGCTCGGCTGTGAGATCGGCGGCGCTGCCCTTGAACAACTCGTAGTGCACCGTGCCTTGCGGCCAATCGGCGGTCGCGGCGATGGTGTCGCGGATGAGACCGATCGGGCCGCAAACATAGACATGGGCGCCGGGCGGCCGGGCGCCGAGCAGCGCCTTTAAATCGAGGCCGCGTGCGGCATCGCCGCCGTCGAAGTGGGTCTTGAGCCGGTCGCGATGCCGCGCCCGGAGTTCGTCCAGAAAGGCCGCCTCTTCCTCCGAGCGCGCGCAATAATGCAGGGTGTAATCTCTGCCGAGCTCGGCAAGACGTCCGGCCATTGACATGATCGGCGTGATGCCGATGCCGCCCGCAATCAGGATATTGGCTTCTCCGGCCTCGTAGAGCGGGAAGTCATTGCTCGGTGCCGAGGCCTTGAGGATGTCTCCGACCGCAAGCCTGTCATGCAGATAAACCGAACCGCCGAAGCCGTCGGGCTCGCGCAGCACACCGACGATGTAGCGGATCCGCCTCGGGGCAATCGTTGAGCAGAGAATAGGAACGCGTCTCCTCGTTCGGCAGCTCAATGTCGATATGCGCCCCCGCTGCGAAGGCCGGCAGATTGCCACCGCTCGCGGATGAAAGCACGATACGGCGAACGCGTGGTGTCGCCGCCTCGATCCGATCGACTTTCAGTTGCAGCAATTCTTCCCCCGGATCTGCGCAGCGTTGGCTGCCCGGGAATTAGCTGACACCGCGCCTGATCCTTCCTTGATATAGATCAAGAAGAGATCAGCCAGTCCGGCACGGATTTGGAAATCGATGCCGACGCGCGTTGGCGGCCGCCGTTGGTGCAGGCTGCGCCGTTACTGACTCGCCCAAAGAATTCGCGCGATCCAGAGCACGTCGGTCGCCGCAAGCGTGCGGTCGGTGTGCTCGGGATTGAGCGAGCGCAGTTCGATCGATTTCGCGGTTCGGCGCTTTAGTTCTTTCGCCATCACTTCGCCGTTTCGGGTTCGCACCACGACGCGATCGCCGCGGCGGATCGGCGCTGCCGGTGAAATCAGGATCACGTCGCCGTCGCGGTAGGCCGGCTCCATGGATTGGCCGGATACTTCCAGCGCGTAGGCGTGGTCGTCGCTGACGGCGGGAAACGCGATCTCGTCCCAGCCTTCGCCGACCGGATAGCCGCCGTCGTCGAAATAACCGCCGGCGCCGGCCTCAGCGAAGCCAAGCAGCGGCACCGCCCGGGCCGAAGGAGCGCCGCTGGAATTGATCAGGTCGACGAAGACCTCGACCGTCGTGCCGGTGGCGGCGAGCGCTTTGGCGATCGACTCCGTCGAAGGCCAGCGGGCGCGGCCCTGTGCCGTGACGCGCTTTGATTTGTTGAAAGTGGTCGCATCGAGCCCGGCACGCTTGGCCAGTCCCGAAGCGGACAGGCCGGCGCGGGCCGCCAGACGATCGATGGCCGACCAGACCTGCGCGTGGGTGAGCATGCTTACCCCTCAGCCTCCAAGGGATGGTAGGGAATTATTCCTGCATGCTCAAGTCAAGAGCGGCGCGGCTTTGTTCGTGGACAGTGCTCGAATGGCGAGCGTTGTCAGTTGTGCAGGGGATTCCGCGCCGATAGGGTCAAAGCGGAAGGCTTAGGTGACGACGATCTACAAAATCTGCGAACGGGCGGTGTGGCAAGCGGCCGAGGCCGCTCAGTCATTGCTCGGAACGGAGGCCGACGAGCGCGACGGCTTCATCCATTTCTCCACCGCGGGCCAGCTCGCCGAGACGGTCGCAAAACATTATGCCGGGAAGACCGATCTGGTGCTGGTCGCGGTCGACGCCGACGCCCTAGGTATGACATTGGTCTGGGAGCGTTCGCGCGGTGACGATCTTTTTCCGCATCTCTACGGCGTACTGCTGCTCTCGGCCGTGAAATGGGCGCGCCCGCTGCCGGATGAAATCGACGGTCGCCGAGCGCTTCCGGAGCTGGAGCCGTGATCGGCCTGTTTGACGGGCTGCTCCGGCCGCTGTTGCGAACGCTCGATCCGGAAGACGCCCACGGGCTCACGCTCAAAATGCTGAAATTTGCGCCGCTGCTCGGAATCGCCCGCGATGACAAAAGGCTCGCGGTACGCGCCTTCGCGCTGAATTTTCCCAATCCGGTCGGCATGGCGGCCGGATTTGACAAGAATGCCGAAGTGCCGGACGCGCTGCTGCGGCTCGGCTTCGGTTTTGTCGAAGTCGGTACCATCACGCCCCTGCCACAAGCGGGCAATCCGCGCCCGCGGGTGTTTCGGCTCGAGGCCGACGGCGGCGTGATCAACCGGCTCGGCTTTAATTCGCAGGGCGCCGACGCGGTTCTCAAGCGGCTCGCCGCGCGAGCCGGAGCTCCCTTGGTTCCCGCTCCGGGAACCGGGGGAGGGTGGGGAGCGGGAATTGTCGGCATCAATGTCGGAGCAAACAAAGATACGCCGGATCGGGTCGCCGATTACGTGCGGCTGATCGAACGCTTTGCCTCGGTCGCAAGCTATGTCGCCGTCAATGTCTCCTCGCCCAACACGCCCGGCCTGCGCGATTTGCAGCAGGCTGCGATGCTCGACGATCTGCTGGCCCGCGTGGTCGATGCGCGCGAGCGCGTGGTGGAGAATGCCGGCCCGACGCCGGTGCTGCTGAAGATCGCGCCGGATCTCTCGCTGTCCGATCTGGACGACATCGTCGGCATCGCGCGCTCGCGCCGGGTCGACGGCATGATCGTCAGCAACACCACGCTGTCGCGGCCGCCGGGCTTGCGCGAACCCGAAATGGCGAAACAGGCCGGCGGCTTGTCGGGCCGGCCGCTGTTCCCGCTCGCGACCCGTATGCTGGCCGAGACCTATGTACGGGTGGAGGGTGTGTTCCCGTTGATCGGGGCTGGCGGAATCGATTCCGGCGCCGCCGCGCTCGCCAAATTCCGCGCCGGTGCGAGCCTGGTGCAGCTTTATTCGGCGCTCATCTTCCGCGGTCTCGGCCTGGTCGCCGAGATCAAAGCCGCGCTCCTTGCTGCACTCGACCGCGATCGCCTCGACACTCTCAACGATCTGGTCGGCATCGATGCCGCCGCCGTCACCGCGGAGCCGTGGCCGGAGTGACTCAGCGGAGCTTTTTCCAGATCAATTCGGCGGATTCAGCAGGATTGGCGGTGGAGCTCGCCGCAGTGTAACGCAGCTGATCTCCAGAGAATGCAAACATTCGCTTTTGATCCGTTCCATTCCAGTTCGGGAACGAGCTCTGCTCGATATGGAGCGTCAAAATGCGATTGCTCTCGTCGACGTTATAGGTGCCGAAATAGGCGACCACGCCTTGTGACGCGGATTTATTTTCGTCCGGCGTCCCCAGCATCCGATTGTTTGATGCGAAGGGCGGCCGGTCAACGCGCATCACCTGGGTGGCAAAATGGCCGCCGGCGTCGAAATAGAGCAGGCCTTTCGCATCGTGGCCGAACGGCTCGATTTTGTGTCCGTCCGGACTGACATAAACAATTGAGCCGAGACTCCACGTTCCGACGAACTTTTGCGTTGCCGATTGCGCCGATGTCTGACCGGCGGCGCCGACGAAACCCAGCCCAACGCAAAGCACCGTCGTCACCAAAATGAAATGCGATCGAGACATTGGCAACTCCATCACGGAGACAGCGAATGGACCGTAGTCCGCCGGGCCTTTGTATGATAATCCACTATTATCCGAACGGGCTGTTCGCGTGGGCAGAACAATGCGCGGTGCGGAATTCGTCGAAATGTCCGCCTTCGTGGCGATCGCCGAGCAGGGCGGCTTTGCCAAAGCCGCAACGCACCTTGGGATCGGCCGCTCGACGCTCAGCCAAAATCTGCGAGCGCTGGAGGAGCGGCTGGGCGTCAGGCTGCTTAATCGGACGACGCGCAGCGTTTCACTCACCGCCGCGGGCGCACGGCTATTGGCGCGCGTGCGCCCCTCACTCGTCGAATTGAACGCGGCGGTCGACGAGCTTGCGGATTATCGGCAAAGCCCGACCGGATTGTTGCGCCTGGTGGTGCAGCCGCCGGTGGGTACTTTATTGATTGAGCCGATCCTTGCGCGTTTTCTTCGTGAATATCCGGGAATCCAATTGGATGTCGCCGTCGTCAAGATGCCCGCAGATATCGTCAGCGAGGGTTATGATGCCGGCATTCGCTTCGGTGAACAGATCGATCGTGACATGATCACGATGCGCGTCATGGGCGAAGTGCGATTTTTGGTTGTTGCGTCGCCTGATTATCTGGCGCGCCGGCCGCGGCCCAAGACACCGCGAGACTTGCGTCATCATGATTGCATCCGCAACCGGCTGCCGAATGGCGCGATTTTCGGATGGGACTTTGAAAAGAGCGGCAAGGTATTGCATGTCGCGGTCGAAGGCCGCCTGATTGTCAACGACATCGAAATGTCGATCCGTGCGGTGCGCGACGGGCTTGGATTGGCATACTTGCTGCACGACTATGTGGCTTCCGATCTCAAGGAAGGACGTCTTATCCCGTTGCTGGAGGATTGGTCGCCGCGGCTGTCGGGTTTCTTTCTTTATCACTCGAGCCGGCGGCAGATGACGGGTCCGCTGCGGGCATTCATTTCATTCCTGAAGGTAGAGGCGGTGCGACGCGGCGTATCCCCAGCGACCCCGCCGCCCGCCGGGGTTTATCCGTCGCACAGGCTGGTCGGCACTTCGCGGCGATGAATGCTGCCTTATCGGCGCAGCGCCGCCGCGCCGGGCGACGGCGCGAGTACCGGCTGCAGCGCCGGCATCAGCCGCCGCCGCTCGCGCCGGGCCGGGATGGCGCGATAGACCTGCTTGGTTGCTTCGACGATATGGACGCCGGCAAACGGCGCCGACAGCGTCGCGCCGGTGCGCTCCCAGGCTACGGCCGAGCGGAGAAACCAACCGCGCGAGATCGGCGGCACGTACAAGGCCTCGCCCCAGCCGGTCGGCGTAAACCAGGTCTCGCGCAACAGGTGCGTGATCTGCGGGCGCGAATACGGCCGGCCGTGGCCGAACGGCGTCGTGTCCATGCGCGCCCAAAGGCCGCGCCGGTTCGGCACCACGGCGAGCAACCGGCCGCCGCCGGCCAGCACGCGCCATACTTCGCGCAACAGGTTGACCGGATCGGCCGAGTTTTCCAGCGCATGGACCAGCAGCACACGGTCGACCGCGGAATCGGTGAGCGGCAGGTCATCCTCCTCGACCAAAGCGGCCAATGCCGGCTTGGTCGAGGGCCAGCGCACCACCCCCTGCGGTGCCGGCATCATCGCGAGACATCGGTCGGCTTCTTCACGGAACAGACCAAGATACGGCGTCGCATAGCCGATGCCGAGGACACGCAGCGACCTCGTATCGCCCCAGCGCGCACGGATGCCGCGGCTGATGAAGCGCCGCGCCACCGTGCCCAGCCGCTGGGCGTAGAAATTGCGGAGATCGACGACGTCCATGACACCTAAATAGCATGGAATGGGTTATCTTTCCGTCGCGCTGCCGCGTTAACCATGCACGTTGCGCCCTTGGCCGCGAAGGCGGATGATGTTCGATCACCAAGTCACGAGAAATACTCATGCCCGCGCAGATCTATCTATTCCCCTGTCTCAAGGACAATTTCGGCGTGCTTCTGCACGATCCGGAGACCGGCGCGACCGCCGCCATTGACGCGCCGGAAGCCGCACCGGTCGAGGCGGCGCTCGCCAAAACCGGCTGGCGCCTGACCGACATTCTGGTGACCCATCATCACGGCGATCACACCGCCGGCATTCCGGACTTAAAGCGCCATTACCAGTGCCGGGTGGTCGCGCCGCGCAATGAAGCGCAGCGGATCGCCGACGTGGATAAGACAGTCGGCGAGAACGAGGTGGTCCGCGTGGGCGGGCTCGAAGGGCGCGTCATCGAAACGCCCGGCCACACTGCGGGCCACATCTCCTATTTCTTTCCGGCGGATAAGCTTGCCTTTGTCGGCGACACCCTGTTCTCGATCGGCTGCGGCCGTGTCATCGAGGGCAACCCGGAAATGATGTGGCAATCGCTGTTGAAGCTCCGCAATTTGCCCGACGACACCAGATTTTACTGCGGCCACGAATATACCGATGCCAATATCCGCTTCGCCAAGACCATCGAGCCGGACAACAAGGCGTTGGCCGCGCGCGCCGAGGAAGTGAAGCAGCAGCTCGCCGCCGGCAAGCCCACGATTCCGACAACGATCGGCGCCGAGAAAACCGACAATCCGTTTCTGCGCGCGGACCTGCCTGAAGTCGCCAGGTCGGTCGGTCTCGCCGGCAGTCCGGCCTGGAAAGTGTTCGCGGAGATTCGCGAACGCAAAAATAAGTTCTAATGCCGCCGCTTAACGCCGCAGATGTAATTCAGCTTCTTGATCTTAAACCGCATCCGGAAGGCGGGCATTTTCGCGAAACCTTCCGCGATGCGCTTTTGGTTAGCCCTTCCCCGCAAGCGGGGGAGGGTAGGATGGGGGCTAGCCGGGCCGCTTCCACCGCCATCTATTTCCTCCTGGCACGCGGCGAGCGCTCGCACTGGCATCGCGTTGACGCCGCTGAAATCTGGCACTGGCATGCCGGCGCACCGCTCGAGCTTGAGATTGCACCGGCGGGCGGGCAGCGCGAGCGCGTGATGCTGGGCTGCGATCTCGGCGCCGGCGAGAGGCCGCAGGCCATCGTGCCGGCTCACGCCTGGCAGGCCGCACAAAGTCTCGGCGACTGGACGCTGGTCGGCTGTACGGTCGCGCCGGGTTTTGAGTTTGCGAAATTTGAACTGGCGCCGAAGGGCTGGCGACCAGGCTGAAGAATTATCTCTGTGCATCGCGCGCGCTCAGCCGGAATTGGTCGCCTCCACGTCGTCGTCATCTTCGCCCAATACTTTGCCGGTCCGTACATTCACCATGTGAGCCTGCCGGCACATTTCGCAATACATCGACTCATAAGGACCGTCTTCCGGCTCAAAGTTGAAGCTCTCCGGAATATCCTCGACGACAATGAAGCCCTGAACCATGGCTCCAGTATTCGGACAGCGGTACGTGAACGATGTCATTCGCGTCGGTTCTCAGGCAGCGGATGCCTCAGCTGCGAGATCGCGAGCCACTTCGGACCAGCGAAAACCTTCCAGATCGGGCGCCGGATGGACCGAACCGCATTGGCGGCACGTTCGCAGCGCTGCGTCGGCGGCAAAACGGGACGTCGCCTCCGCGTATTTCGCTTGCGACACTGTTGTAGCGGTATCCCATACCTCTCGACGGATTTCAGCGTCGCAATTGTCGCAATACCAAGCGAGGCCCTCGAGCCCGGCATCCATTTGCTTATAGCGCATCATGACGCTGGTCTCCGCGGGAACAATGCGGTGCGGGGCGCCGGCGGGCACATAAACAAAACTTCCCGGCGTCAGCGCGAAGTGATCGACTGCCGTACCCTTGAACTCGACCGTCGCGGCACCGGACACGAGTGAAAGCAAGGTGTCCTTGCCACAGATCAGGTAGAACGGTTGCGGCCGGTCGTTTTTGCTGAGATGGACCTGCACCTGCTTGTCGTCCGGCAACATCGGCATTTCGTCATACGGACCGACCTTCGCCCCCTCACGCAACGCTTGAAATGTTTTTTTCCGCATCGTCGCGCCAAGTCTTAGGCGGGGCGGGCCGCGTCGGTGAGAGTCCGCCGCGCGGCCATCGCCGCCGCGCTTTGATCGGCATATTTGTCCCAGCCCCAGGCGGCCACGGGAAAGTCGCGGTTCACATGACCACACTTTGAGCAGACGTGTTTCGTCGGATCGTTGTTGTACTCCCCGAAAAGCCCCGGCAATGCCGCGACCGACACAAAGGGGAAATTACCCTCGGTCGAATCGGGATGCGGCGTAGCGTCAAACTCCTTGAAGAAGATTTGTTCGTGGCACTTCTCGCAGCGCAGGCTGCAGCCTTCCGTTTGCACGCCGGATTCGGCCTGCATCTGGGTAATGACAAAAGTGGCGAATGACTTCGGGTCTTTTTCGTTCTTCAAAAACGAATTGACGCCATGGATCAGCGCGCCGACGAAGAGCTGGCCTGTCGCCAGCATCGCGCCGTTCGCAGCCAACGTCATGACGATTTCGTGCTGGGTATTGTGATGGAAGAAATGTCCGTAATCGGCCTCGGGGCCGCCGATCAGGAGTGCACTGGCCGGCACCATCGCGCCCGGATGCAGATAGGGGAACAGGGGCTTAAGCTGGGTATTGCTCCCTTGCGCCACGTCAAACGCGTTCGCGTGCAGTGGCGGCCGGTCGGGCCGCGGCGGCGGGATAACGAGTTTGTCGTCGGACATCAGGAGTCCTCCGTCGGTCATTTGCTGTGTTGTTTGAGCATCTGCTCCATTTCGGCGCGCGAGGCGGCAAAGTGCACTTCGTGCGTTTCGTCGATGGGAAAGCCGAGGATTTCCATCTGCTCCTCGAGCTTTTCTTTGGATTCGGCCTCGAACACCGAGACGAGGAAGCCCGATGCGATGTTAGCGTAAATTTGCTTGAACGTCGCGATCTTGGCGCCGAGCACGTGCGGCGCGTTTTGCGCCAGTTCGTCGCGTTTTAATCCCGGCGCGCGGTGAATGGTGATGAATTGCGGCATGTGTTCCACCCTGATTTTTGCAGTCCAAATTTTTGTTCGCGTTCAGTCTCTACAGCCCGACCTCCTCGGCCAATCGCTGCGTACGCCGCTCCGACCAGCCGTTGCGGTGCCCGCTTTCGGTATCGAGCGTCCGCTGGATCCGGACGATGAGCCGCTTGAAGGTGAGCATTTCGCTCTCCGTCAGATCGGCCATGGCCAGATCGTTGACGTCGCGAATGAGCGGCGACATGGCTGCCGCCAGCCGCTGCCCGCGTCGCGTCAGATGAATGAAGCTCTTGCGGCGGTCTTCAGCCGATTTGGCGATACTTACGAGCCCCGCCTTTTCCAGCAGTTGAACCGCTACCACCGTGGTCGGACCCTGACGGCCGACGCGTTGCGTCAGCTCGCCGATTGAAAGACCGTCATCTTCCCATAGCTCGCGCAGATAGCGCCACTGGCTGATGGTGACGCCGTTCGCCGCCGCACGCTGGTCCATCACGCCCTGCCACGTCTCGGCGAGCGTGCGCACGTGGTAGCCGACGCTCCGCTCCAACGGGACGAGGCCGGCATCCACATCCGGTGAAACCGGGCGAGAGAGGGCGCGAAGATTGCTCATGCCAATTCGAT
Organism: uncultured Alphaproteobacteria bacterium; assembly: GCA_963791955.1. Lineage (GTDB taxonomy): Bacteria > Pseudomonadota > Alphaproteobacteria > Rhizobiales > Xanthobacteraceae > BOG-931. The sequence continues at coordinate 877,056 of CAWBUO010000002.1, read as the reverse complement.
AGATATCTACTAATCTCAGTTTAGCCTCGACCGCCATACCTGTCAAAGGACCCGAACATGGAAGCCCGGCTGGAACGTCCGATCACGCTGCACATGATGGGTGATTGGGGTATCGCCAATCTGCACCGGATTTGCGGCTGGATCGGCGCCGAGCTGTGGCGGCGGTCGCCGGCCGGCTCGAAGTTCGCGACCTGGGCGGGGCGTGGCGGCACCGATGCGATCGACGCGGTGCTCGACGGCGACGTGCAAACGGCGCTGTTCGTGCCGGCCGGTTTCGCGCGTACCATCTTCGAGGGCCGCGGTATTTGTCAGCGCGCCGATTTCGGCCGGCTGCGCGCGCTTGGCACGCTGCCGCAAGACGACCGCATGGTGTTCGCGATCGATGCGAGTTTCGGCATTTCAAGTTTTGCCGAGCTGCGGGCCAAGCGTCCGGCGCTGCGCCTTGCCACCGCCTACGACGATGGCGTCAACATGGCGGGCTTTGCCGCGCACCGGTTGCTTGAAGCCGAAAACGTTTCCGCGGCGACGATCGAATCGTGGGGTGGCAAGGTCGTACTGGGCGAGGCGCCGTGGGATATCGTTCCGCTGGTGACCCGCGGCGACGCCGACGCGGTTTTATTTGAAGCCGTCATGACGCCGTTTTGGCGGGATATGTGCGCGGCACGAAAAATGAATTTCCTGCCGTTCGAGGATGCAGCCCTAAGCGAAGTTGAAAACAAATTCGCCTGGCGCCGGGCGGACGTGTCCGGTGACAGATTTCCCGGTCTGACCGGGCCGTTCCAGGCACTCGATTTTTCGGATTTTTTGCTGTTCTGCCGCGACGATTTTCCCGACGATATCGCCTATGTCATTGCGGCGCTGCTATGTGAAACGCCGGAGCTGCTTGAAGCGCAATACCGGCACATTCCGCCCAAAGACAGTCCGGTGACGTATCCGTTAGAGCCGCGCAAGATCGCGGCGACGTCGCTTCCCTTGGCCAAAGGCGCGGAACGGTACTATCGCGAGCACGGCCATATATAGTTGGAAGCCGCGCCGAGAACGCGGGACAGCCCAGCGCCGCCCGCAATGATGCGATGCGCTTAGGTAATGTACTGCCCACCGTTCGCGGTCAGCGTCGAGCCGGTAATCAGGCCGGCATCGTCGGACGCAAGAAACACGACGCAGCGCCCGATCTCTTCCGGCTCGCCGAGCCGGCCGATCGGAATGGTCGGCAGGATGCTTTTCTCCAGTACGTCCTTCGGCACCGCCTGAACCATCTCGGTGTTGATGTATCCCGGTGCGATCGCGTTGACGGTGATGCCAACGCGCGCGCCTTCCTGCGCCAGCGCTTTGGTGAAGCCGATCTCGCCGGCCTTGGCTGCGGAATAGTTGGTTTGGCCGAACTGGCCCTTTTGCCCATTGATCGACGAAATATTGATGATGCGGCCGAACTTGCGCGCGCGCATGCCCTCGATCACCTGGCGCGTCATGTTGAACAGCGAGCCGAGATTGGTGTTGATCACTTCAGTCCATTGCTCGGGCTTCATGCGGTGAAGCTGAGAATCGCGGGTGATGCCGGCATTGTTGACGAGCACGTCGACGGGGCCGAGCTCGGCTTCAACTTGCTTGACGCCCGCCGCACAGGCCTCGAATGACGAAACGTCCCACTTGTAGACGTTGATGCCGGTCTCGGCCTTGAATTTCTGCGCCGCTTCGTCGTTGCCGTGATAAACGGCGGCGACCTTATAGCCGGCCGCCTTCAGCGCTTTGCCAATCGCCGCGCCAATACCGCGTGTCCCGCCCGTCACTAGTGCGACGCGTGGCATGATAATCCTCCCTGTCCATCGTCGTCATATGCCCGGCCTTGTGCCGGGCACCCACGTCTTGGTTTTAAAGATAGCTTAAAGAGATAGATGAGCGGGACAAAGCCCGGCCCTGACCCCGATTAATGCCCTAAATTGCCGCCGCTCATCGCTCCACGCACATCGCAATGCCCATGCCGCCGCCGATGCACAGCGTGGCAAGTCCCTTTTTCGCGTTGCGCCGCTGCATCTCGTGCAGCAGCGTGACCAGCACGCGCGCCCCCGATGCACCGATCGGATGACCGATGGCGATCGCGCCGCCGTTGACGTTGACCTTGCCGGTGTCCCAGCCGAGGTCCTTGTTGACCGCACAGGCTTGCGCGGCGAAGGCCTCGTTGGCCTCGATCAGGTCAAGATCGCCAACGCTCCAGCCCGCTTTCTTCAGCGCGGCGCGTGAAGCCGGGATCGGTCCGGTGCCCATGATCTTGGGGTCAACGCCGGCCTGGGCCCACGACACGATACGCGCCATCGGCGTCTTGCCGAGCTTGGCGGCTTCGCTTGCTTTCATCAGCACCATGGCGGCCGCGCCGTCATTGATGCCTGAGGCGCTGGCCGCGGTGACGGTGCCTTCCTTGTCGAAGGCGGGGCGCAATTTGCTGATCCCTTCGAGCGTGGTGCCGTGCTTCGGATACTCGTCGGTATCGACGACAATGTCGCCCTTACGGTTCTTGATCGTGACCGGCACAATCTCGTCTTTGAATCTCCCGGCTTTTTGCGCCGCTTCAGCCTTGTGTTGCGAGGCAACCGCGAACTCGTCCTGCTGCTGACGCGTAATCTGCCACTGCCGCGCGACGTTCTCGGCGGTGTTGCCCATGTGATAGCCGTTGAAGGCGTCCCACAGGCCGTCTTTGATCATGGTGTCGACCATGTCGAAATTGCCCATCTTCACGCCGCTGCGCAGATAGGCGCAGTGCGGGGCCATGCTCATCGACTCCTGGCCGCCGACCACTGCAATCTCGGAATCGCCATTGACGATACCCTGGTAGCCCAGCGCGACCGCACGCAGTCCTGAGCCGCAGAGCTGGTTGACGCTCCAAGCGGGGACTTCAACCGGAATGCCCGCATTGATCGAAGCTTGCCGCGCCGGGCCCTGGCCCTGGCCGGCCTGAAGAATCTGACCCAATATCACTTCGGACACACGTGGCGCTTCGACACCGGCCCGGTCGATCGCGGCTTTGATCGCGACCTTGCCGAGGTCGTGGGCAGGCGTCGTTCCGAACACTCCGTTGAATGCGCCGACCGGCGTGCGTACCGCGCCGACAATGACGATATCGTCCTTCATACGATGTCCTTTCGGGTCTGGTTCGGGTCAGGGTTATGACGCGGATCGCCGCGGCGACGTTGATATATGTCATAAGGACGTGACCGCCGGTCGACAAGGCGAAAGCATGTCGCAATGCTGCCATGCCGCCCGGAGCGCTGTCCGCCCGGTCTTGCCCCCTCACATAAAATGGTAGCCCAGTCGGCGGAAACCGCCTACTTTACCCGCGAAACGCGGTCCAAGCCTGAAGCAAGCCATGCCGGAACCCATGACTGCAACAACGACCACGACGAAGACGACGACCAAGACCGCCGAGCCGGTCACGATAAAAAAATACGCCAACCGCCGCCTCTACAATACCGGCACGAGCGCTTATGTCACGCTCGAGGACTTGGCGGGAATGGTCAAGACCGGCGAGGATTTTGTCGTCTACGATGCCAAAAGCGGTGAAGACATTACCCGCTCGGTGCTCACTCAAATTATTTTCGAGCAGGAAAACAAAGAAGGGCAAAACCTTCTGCCGATCGCCTTTCTCCGCCAGCTGATCCGCTTCTACGGCGACAGCATGCAAATGCTGGTTCCGCGCTACCTGGAAGTCTCCATCGAGTCACTGACGCGCGAGCAGGAAAAATTCCGTCACCAAATGGCTCAGGCGTTCGGGGTCGGTGGCTTTCCTTCGCTGGAAGACCAGGTGCGGCGGAACATGGAGATGTTCGAACGTGCCTTCACGATGTTCGCGCCGTTTGCGCGGCGTGAGAGTCAGGCTGCCGAGGCTGCGGCGGAAGCGGACAAGGTGCCGACCAAGACTGGCGATATCGACGATCTCAAGCGTCAGCTCGATGAGATGCAGAAAAAGGTCGATCGCCTGTCTGAAAAGGGCGCGGCCGGCGGCGAACCGTCGCAGTAACGCAAATACAATCTGCGGACTAAAAGCTGGCGCCACGCTTGCGCGCGCGCGAACGTATCGACATGGCGCCGGCCGTTGGCGCGCAATGACGAAAATCGCGGTGTGGTGCAAAGCGCCACAAGCGTTCCCAGCAAGCCACCCTTTCCTGTCTCACACAAAAAAAGCCCCGGTCTGCTTGGGGCAAGACCGGGGCTAAGGATTACTACGCCAGTACGTGTTTCTACCTGCGCCCCAAGGTGTGAACAGGTGCTTCACTATGCCCAAAGTATTTAAAGAAAATCCCAATCACCCGATCACCCCATGGCGCCACCTTCGACGCGTGAGCCCCTTTACTTTGACATGACTACGGGACGCCACCACCGCCGCGCTTATGACCTTGCATGCGGGCAATTGCTGGATCCTGCGTTCGTCCCGCAAGCCGAATGGGAACTGTATTTTGCTTTCGGCTCACACCGTCTGGGCGATCGGCCCAGCACGCCACGGCCGCTCCACTGAGGCGAGACCGACGAACGCGCCTTGCAGGTAATCGCAGCCCCACGACTCCAGGGTCCTGGCAGCCTGCTCGTCCTGGACCCATTCGGCGACAGTGGCGAGCTTGAGCCGCTTGGCAAGATCGGTGAGCGTGCGCACGAAGGCACGATCGTCTTCCGATCGGTTGATGTTCTGCACGAACGCGCCGTCGATTTTCAGAATATCGACGCCGAGCTTGCGCAGATTGCGAAACGACGTGTAACCCGCGCCGAAGTCATCGATCGCAATGCGGCAACCGAGATCCTTGACGCGAGCGACAAAGCCGCGGGTTTCGTCGATGTCGTGGATCACGGCACTCTCGGTAATCTCGACGATCAGACGCTCCGCCACCCCGGCATTGGCGCGCAGAAGCGAGTCAAGACCCGCCCACCAATCCGGATCGGTGGTCGAGCCCGGCGAGACGTTCAGGCTTGCCTGCAAGGACGGCGCCGCAACCATTTCCTCAACCACGAGTTCGAGCACCCGGTGATCGAGCAACCGCACCAGTCCAAGCCGTTCGGCGACCGGCACCACGTCGTTGGCCCCGAGCAGGCTGCCGTCGGCGCCGCGGACGCGCATCAGGCACTCGTAAAACGCCGGGGCGCGATTGATGGCAGTCACGACCGTCTCGTAGGCGAGAAAAATCCGGCGTTCATTGAGCGCGGCCACGATCGCGTCGGTCGCGCGCACGTTCTCCCGGCGCAGCATTTCGCGTTCGATATTCGGCCGGTAGGCGTCGAACGAGCCGCGGCGCTTGCCTTTGGCGGTGTCGAGTGCCTCCTGTGCGCGCGCGAGCACTTCGGCCGCGGTGCGCGCATGGCGTGGCGCCGTCACCCCGCCGATCGTTACCGTCACCGCAATCGCGCCGTTTGCGGTTGGCACCATCTCGTCGTGCACTCCCGTCAGCATGCGCTCGGCGGCGACCGCGAGATCTTCAGGCGTGCAATCACGCAGCACGATGCCGAATTTGTTGCCGGAAATACGGCCCAGCGTGTCTTTGCCCCGCATCAATTTGCGGATGCGCTTGGCGACCGCAGCGATCAGTTGGTCTGCCGTCTCGAACCCATACGACTCGTTGATCTGCGCCAGATTGTCGATCGCGATCAGAAGGAAGCCGCATGAAGAGCGGAATCGAATTGCGTCTTCGAGAGACTTTTCGAGGACTTCGATCAGGTGAGCCCGGTTGGGTTCGCCGGTGAGGCTGTCGTAACGGGCAAGGTAGTTGAGCCGGCGTTCGCTTTCGTAGCGCTCATTGATAGCGCGCACGACGCCGTGGGCGCGCGCCGGTTTTCCGTCGGATCCGGCAAACCATCGGCCGGTGTCTTCGATCCAGAGCGCTTGCTCCGCGCCGGGTTCGGGGCGGATGCAGTACTGGATACGATAGCTCACGCCGCGTCCGCCATCACGCTGCTCGGATCGCATGACCGCGTCGAAACGCGTCTGCGCATTGTTTTTCTCGACCAGCTGTGCGTAACCGCGGCCGCTGGCGATTGTCCCGGGATCGCGGATCAAAAGAACATCGCCGGCGTTCGCGCTCCAGCTCAGCGCGTCGCTCTCGATGTCCCAGCGGTAGAGTGCATCGCCCACCGAGGCGAGAATATCGCCGGCTTCGACGCCACCGACGCTCCGGGAGCCCGCGTCGGTCCCGCTCACGTCGCCGTCGTTATGGTTTGCATCTTGATGAATAGAATCTTGGCGGCTGTTGTCGTTCACGGTCGTCTCATTGACGTGTTGCAGTCCGCAGGAGCGACAGCAAACGGCCGGTTACGCGGCAAAGTAGCAGAAGAATTTAAAGAATTGGAAAATTCGCACGCCGAATTGATGCAACGGGCGTTGCGGTATGCCGTTTGCGATGTGGGGGCTTAAGGAACGTTGCAGTCCCATTTTGGGACGGGAAGCGCGTCAGATGAGCACAGCCCTGGTCCCTATCACGCCCACCGCGGACAGCACATCTGTTTTGCGGGTCGGAAGCCGCCCGCGGGCCGATTTTCTCGCCCAGCTTATCGCCACATCCGTAAAGGCACCGCAGACTCGCGTCCGCCGCCGGGCCGAGCCGGAGGTGGCGATTGCCGCTTATAGTTCGAGCGATCGGACGGCGACGTCTACCGGCGGCGCGGTTCGTCGCTCGCTCTGACAGCTGCTTGGAACGCGGGGCTTATTCGGCCCTCAGACCGTCCGCTCAGTTTGGACTTCGACTTGGCGCTGCGAGCTGCGGATACTGACGATAAAGCCGACCAGCACATCGACCAGCCCGATCATCGTCAGCAGGAAAAACGTCGATGTTCCGGCCCGCTGCACCAGCAGAAATTCCACCAGCATGACAATGAAAAGCGCCATGGCCAACACGTGATCGACGATCGACCGCATTCCCATGCGGGTCGATTTGATGATCTCTACTGCGAGCAGCAGGATGGCGAAGGCGAGAAGCAAATCCTCCCAGGTTAGCACCCAGTCCTGGCCGGACATCATGTGCACGGTCGTCACCGGGGTGGTCCAGCCGACGCCCGGCGTCAGAAATACGATGATGTTGTAAATCGCGAAAGGAACCAGAAGCAGAGGGAAGCCTAGAACAAACATGGCGCTTCCGAAGCGCTATGCCTCGGCCTTCTTGTTGAGCACCTGCCTGCCGCGATACATACCGGTCTTGAGGTCGATGTGGTGCGGTCGCCGCAACTCGCCGGAATCCTTGTCCTCGACGTAGGTCGGACGCTTGAGCGCGTCGGCGGACCGGCGCATGCCGCGCCGTGACGGTGATGTTTTTCGCTTCGGAACGGCCATGTGTCGCTCTCCTGGTGCAGGTCCCTGTGCTCGGAATGGCGCGCTTATAGAAGAATGGCCGCGCAGAAGCTAGGGGGCGGGGGCGCGGTGGCGGATACAGGCGTCGCGCGTCGGGTACGCTTCGGCCCGGTGCTGATAGAGGGTCGCGAGCCGGCGCACCAGGGAGTTCGGCGTCCGCGCGCTGCGGCGCACCGGGTTCGGCAGGATTGCCGCCAGTTCTGCCGCTTCGTGCAGCGTCAGATCGCGTGCGGACTTCCCGAAGGCCCAACGAGCGCCGGCTTCGGCGCCGAACTCGCCGTTTGGACCCCACTCGGCGATATTGAGGTAAATCTCCAGCACGCGGCGCTTCGGCAGCACCAGGTTGATCCACACCGCCAGCGGCATTTCGAGCACTTTGCGCACAAAGCTGCGCCCGGGCCACAGAAAGAGGTTCTTGGCGGTCTGCTGGGTGATGGTCGAGCCGCCGCGCGCGTCGCCAAGCTCGTCGGCCTCTTCGATGGCCTCGCGGAGCGCGCCCAGGTCGATGCCGCGATTATGACAGAAGGTGCCGTCTTCGGCGACGATGACCGCAATCGGCAGCGTCGGCGCGATGCGCCCGATCGGAACGACGATGCGATCGACCCGCTGGCCCGTTGCCCAGCGCCACAGCATCGGGGTCGAAACCGGCTGCACAAACCGATACAGCGGAGCGATCAGGTAGGGCAGCGCGAGGAGAATGATGACGATAATAGCCAGAACAAGAAGCGAGCGGCGCAGACCGGACGGGATGGAAATTGCGCGCGGCGCGCGGTCAGTTGCGTGCATAGCCGATGAGCGGCTTCTTTTTGCGTCCTAACAGCATCAGGATCATCGCCACGATCGCAAGAATTGCGCAAATCGGCAATTCGAATGCCTTCTGAATGGAAGGATCTGCCCAAGCGACCTTTTGGTTCAGCCAGTTTTGCGCAAGGTTAAGGTCGCTCTGATCGACAATGGCCCACGCTTGAGCCACGTCCGTGTAAGCCAGGCGCTGGTTGGCGATCGATCTGCTGCCGTCGTAAACAATAAAGAAAAAGGCTAGAGCGAGCAGGCCAAGGCCGATAAGACGCAGCAGAAATCTGAGCATGGCGACCTTAGCAAGCTCCTCAATGGTCGAGATTGCACGCAGCCAATACTACCCCGCGGTGGCTTATTCAATGCACTGAAGGATGCGGAGATGTTTTGCGGAAGGAGCGCCGGATCGTGATCCGCGGCTCTCTTGAGCACAGGCGGTCGGTTCCGCTAACGTCAAGCCCGCCGCCCCGTTCGATCGGCGCGCCAGCAGCAAGGAATTGAAATGGCTTCGAAACCCGGATCGAAACCCGGCACCTCTTCGCGCCGGCCGACGTTTACCGACCAGGAAGCCTTGCTGTTTCACAGCCAGGGCCGGCCGGGCAAGCTCGAAGTCGTGGCGACCAAGCCGATGGCGACGCAGCGCGATCTGTCGCTCGCCTATTCGCCAGGCGTCGCTGTTCCGGTGCTCGCAATCGCCGAGGATGAGAGCCGCGCCTACGACTACACCACCAAGGGCAATTTCGTTGCCGTGATCACCAACGGCACCGCCATTCTCGGTCTCGGCAATCGCGGCGCGCTCGCCGCGAAACCGGTGATGGAAGGCAAGGCGGTGCTGTTCAAGCGCTTCGCCGATGTTGACTCCATCGATCTTGAAGTCTCGACCGAGGATCCGGACGCGTTCATCGATTGCGTGAAATTGTTGGGCAAAAGCTGGGGCGGCATCAATCTCGAGGACATCAAGGCGCCCGAGTGCTTCATCATCGAGCAAAGACTGCGCGAACTCCTCGATATTCCGGTGTTCCACGACGACCAGCACGGCACCGCCATCATCGCTGCGGCCGGGCTGATCAATGCGCTCGAGCTCACGGGTCGCGAGATCAAAACCACCAAGGTCGTCTGCAACGGCGCGGGCTCCGCCGGCATTGCCTGCCTTGAGCTGTTGCGCGCCATCGGTTTTCGCCCCGAGAACCTCATCCTCTGCGACACCAAGGGCGTGATTTACGAAGGCCGCACCGAAGGCATGAACCAGTGGAAGTCGGGTTACGCGGTCAAAACCGACGCGCGCACGCTTGCCGACGCGCTGGTCGGCGCCGACGTGCTGTTCGGCCTCTCGGCCAAGGGCGCGGTGACGCAGGACATGGTGAAGGCGATGGCGGAGAAGCCGATCATCTTCGCCATGGCCAACCCCGATCCTGAAATCACCGTCGAGGACGTCGCCGCCGTGCGCTCGGACGCCATCATGGCGACGGGCCGGTCGGACTATCCGAACCAGATCAACAACGTGCTCGGTTTTCCCTACATCTTCCGCGGTGCGCTCGATGTGCGGGCGCGGGCGATCAACATGGAAATGAAGATCGCCGCCGCGCATGCGCTTGCCGCGCTCGCGCGTGAGGATGTGCCTGACGAAGTTGCCGCCGCCTACGGCGCGCGGCCGAAATACGGGCCTGACTACATCATCCCGGTGCCGTTCGATCCGCGCCTGATCTCGTCGATCCCGCCGGCGGTGGCCCAGGCGGCGATGGATTCAAAGGTCGCGCGGCGGCCGATCGTCGACATGGATGCGTACCGGCAGCAATTGCGCACCCGGCGCGATCCGATCGCCGGCGTCTTGCAGCGGGTGTTCGAAGTGGTGCGCCGCCAGCCGCGGCGCGTCGTATTCGCCGAGGGCGAAGAGGAACAAGTGATCCGCGCCGCGGCGTCGTTCGTGCAGCAGGGCCTCGGCACAGCGCTGTTGGTCGGCCGCGAGGAACGCGTGAAGGAGACCGCGCAGGCGCTTGGCGTCGAACTCGGCGGCGGCATCGAAATCATCAACGCGCGGCTGTCGTCGCGCAACGCCGCCTATGCGGCTTATCTCTACGAGCGATTGCAGCGTCACGGTTTCCTGCAGCGCGACTGCCAGCGGCTGGTTAACCAGGACCGCAATCATTTCGCCTCCTGCATGGTCGCGCTCGGCGATGCCGACGCCATGCTCACCGGCGTGACCCGCAATTTCTCCGTGGCGCTGGAAGACGTCCAGCGCTGCATCGATCCGAAACCCGGCCATCGGGTAATCGGCGTCTCGATGGTGCTGGCGCGCGGCCGCACCGTCCTCGTCGCCGACACCGCGGTCACCGAGATGCCGGACGCCGGCGACATCGCCGAGATTGCGGTCGAGGCGGCGCGTGTCGCGCGCGCGCTGGGCTACGAGCCGCGGCTGGCGCTGCTCGCGTTCTCGACCTTTGGCCACCCGCCGGGCGAACGTTCGGAGCGCGTGCAGGAGGCGGTGCGGCTCCTCGACAAGCGCCGCGTCGATTTCGAATATGACGGCGAGATGGCGGCCGACGTGGCGCTGAACATGGAGCTGCGCGAGGCCTATCCGTTTTGCCGGCTTTCAGGTCCGGCCAATGTGCTGATCATGCCGGCGTTCCACTCCGCTTCGATCTCGACCAAATTGTTGATGGAGCTCGGCGGCGCCACCGTGATCGGCCCGCTCCTGGTCGGCCTCGACCGCTCGGTGCAGATCGTGCCGCTCTCCGCCAACGACGCGCAGCTCGTCAACATGGCGGCGCTTGCTGCCTACAATGTCAGCGGTTGAAGCAAACGCCGCGGCGGAATCAGCATGGAAAAGCGCAAGCTCGGAAGCTCGGGTCCGGAGGTCTCGCTCGTCGGTCTCGGCACCAACAATTTCGGCGGCCGCATCGATCTGGAAGCCTCGCGCCGCGTCATCGACAAGGCGCTGGAGCTCGGATTCACGCTGTTCGACACCGCCGATATCTACGGCAATTACGGCGGCTCGGAAGGAGTGTTGGGCAAAGTGCTCGGGCCGCGCCGCAAAAATATCGTGCTGGCGACCAAATTCGGCATGGCGATGGACGACGCCGGCACCCGCAAGGGCGCATCGCGGGGCTACATCATGCAGGCGGTTGAAGCGAGCCTCACCCGGCTCAAGACCGACTGGATCGATCTGTATCAGATTCACCAACCTGATCCGAATACGCCGATCGGGGAGACCCTGCGCGCGCTCGACGATCTGGTGAAGGCGGGCAAGGTCCGCTACATCGGCTGCTCGAATTTCTCCGCGGCGCAGCTTGAAGAGGCGCAGAGCGTCGCGCGCCAGAACGGCCTGACGTCTTTTGTTTGCTGTCAGGATGAGTACAGCCTTTTGGTGCGCGGTCTGGAAAAAGATCGCATTGCGGCGATGCAGAAGTACGGCCTCGGCCTCCTGCCGTTTTTTCCGCTGGCCAGCGGATTACTGACCGGCAAGTACAAAAATAACGCGCCGCCGCCGGCCGGTACCCGGCTCGCCACCACCAAGCGGCTCGCCGACAGTGTGATGACGGCGCGCAATTGGGAGATCGTTGACGCGCTCGGCGACTTTGTGAAGCAGCGCGGCCACACGCTGCTTGAACTGGCGATGAGCTGGCTCGCCAGCCGCTCGCCGGTGTCGAGTATCATCGCCGGCGCGACCCGGCCAGAGCAGGTGGAACAGAACGTTGCGGCTGTCCGCTGGACATTATCGCCGGCCGATCTCGCGGAAATCGACCGCATCACTGCTTAAGCGATCCCGCAAAAAATGCGTCGGCGGATTCACCGGCCCGCAACCACTCTCTGCTAGCTCCATTCGTATCCGTCATCCTGAGGTGCTCGGCGCGAAGCGGCGAGCCTCGAAGGACGACGGCCCGGGCGCTTCGGCCGCATCCTTCGAGGCGCGCCTTGGGCGCGCACCTCAGGATGAGGACCGCAGTGATTCCAGTTCCATCCCCCGCCCTCGAGGTCCGCAACCTCGTCAAGCGTTTCGACCGTCCCGCCGTGGACGGCCTCGACCTCGCGGTGCGCAGCGGCGAGTTCTACGCGCTGCTCGGCCCGAACGGCGCCGGCAAGACCACGACGCTGCGAATGATCGCTGGGCTCTTGCGCCCCGACGCCGGCTCGATCCATGTGACCGGCATCGACGCGCTCGCCGACCCGGTAGCGGCCAAGCGTGTGGTGGCGTGGATCTCCGACGAGCCGATGATCTACGACAAGCTGACGCCGGAAGAATATCTCGAATTTATCGCCGGGCTGTGGAGCGTCGAGCCAACGTTGGCGCAGGCGCGCGCACAAGAGCTTCTCGAATGGCTCGGGCTTGCGGCGCACGCACGCGAGCGTTGCGAAACATTCTCCAAGGGCATGCGCCAGAAAGTGGCGCTCGCAGGCGCGCTGGTGCACGACCCGCGCCTGATCATTCTCGACGAGCCGCTCACCGGCCTTGATGCCGGCTCCGCCCGCCAGGTCAAAAGCGTGCTGCGCGAACGCGCCCGCGCCGGCGGCACCATCATCATGACCACGCACATTCTGGAAGTCGCCGAGCGGATGGCCGACCGCATCGGCGTCATCGCTCATGGCCGGCTCGTCGCCGAGGGCACACTCGACGAGCTGCGCCGGCAGGTCGGCAACGGCGCGGGCGCAGCCATCGGCGAAGGCGCAGCAAGCGCCGCGAGCCTCGAAGACACCTTCCTCGCGCTTGTTGCCCAGCCGGCGCAAGCGGCGTGATGAAGGATAGCCGTCACCCTGAGGTGGCCGCCGCAGCGGCCCTCGAAGGGCGGCGGCCCGGGCCGTGCATCCTTCGAGGCTCGCTCACGCTCGCACCTCAGGATGACGGTCAACCGGAGTGTGTCTCTATGATCCAAGCCGGCACCGCAGTCTGGTTCGCGCGGCATGAATCGCGGCTCGCCTGGCGCGACTGGCTTTCGATGATGACTGCCGGCCGGCGCGCCCGCGCCCGCGGCGTCGCCATCGGCTTTGTCGCCTTCATCATCTTCATGCACGCAGTGGCGTATTTCGTGGTCGGCCCGTCCGCCACCGCCGCGCCCGACAAGCACACCATGATTACGATCACGGCGACGCTGCTGCTGGCGTGGCTCCTGATGATCTCGCAGGCGATGGAATCGATGACGCGCGCGTTTTATGCCCGCGCCGATCTCGATCTGATCCTCGCTTCGCCAACCGCGGCGCATAAGCTGTTCGCCATCCGCATCTCGACCGTGGCGCTCACCGTTGCGGTGATGGCGTTGCCGCTCGCCGGACCGTTCATCGACATGCTGATCTGGCGCGGCGGCATCCGCTGGCTCGGTGCTTACGGAATCATCGTCGCCATGGGCACGGCCGCGGCCGCGCTTGCGGTGGCGCTAACGGTCGCGCTGTTCCGCGCCATCGGCCCGAAGCGCACCCGCCTCGTTGCTCAGGTCGTCGCCGCCGTGATTGGCGCTGCTTTCGTCATCGGCCTGCAGGTGGCGGCGATCCTGTCCTACGGGACGCTGTCGCAGGCGAGTGTGTTGCGGTCGGACGGCTTGTTCGCGCTCGCGCCAAATGCCGGCAGCGTTTTCTGGTGGCCGGCGCGCGCTGTGCTCGGCGAAATTGGCCCGCTCGCCGGCGTTCTGGTTTTTAGTTTCGTCTTGCTCGCCATCGCGGTCGCGCTGGTCGCGCCGCGCTTCGGCGAATATGCCGTCGCCGCGGCCGGCGCCGAGAATGCACCGACAAGCCGCGCGCAGCGGCGCACCATCTTCCGCATCACTTCGCCGCGCCGGGCGCTGCGCCGCAAGGAATGGATTCTGCTGCGCCGCGATCCGTGGCTGGTTTCGCAGACGCTGATGCAGATGCTTTATCTGGTGCCGCCGGCGATCCTGCTGTGGCGAAGTTTTCAGGCCGGCGGCGGCGCGGTGAACCTGCTGGTACCGGTGCTGGTGATGGCGGCCGGCCAGTTGTCCGGCGGTCTCGCCTGGCTCACCATCTCCGGCGAAGACGCGCCCGATCTCGTCGCCACCGCGCCGGTGCCCGCGGGCTTCATCCTGCGCGCCAAGATCGAGGCGGTGCTCGGCATCATCGCCGCGATCTTCGCGCCGCTGGTCGCGGCGCTAGCCATCGTCTCGCCGTGGCACGCGCTCGTTACCGGCCTGGGCGTCGTCATTGCTGCGGCGTCAGCGACCGCGATTCAGCTCTGGTTCCGCACCCAGGCCAAACGAAGCCAATTCCGCCGCCGCCAGGTCTCCTCGCGGGTCGCGACGTTTGCCGAGGCGTTCTCCTCGATCGGCTGGGCCGCCGCCGCCGCGGTCGCCGCCGTCAGTCTCTGGCTCGCCATCGCGCCGGCGGTCTTCACCCTCGCGCTACTCGGCGGCGCGCGCTATTTGAGCCCGCGGAAATCGGCGTGAATTTTTTCTGCCCTCTCCCCCTGCGGGAGAGGGCCGCCCGGCGACGCAACAATAAGAATGGGTGAGGGGAAGGGCGCCGCAACCCCTCACCCGATCGTGGTTGCTGAGAGTCTAGCGCTGCCCTCTCCCGCAAGGGGCGAGGGCACACACCCCGCGCCTGGCGAGGACTGAATGAGTCATGCAACCGCGACCAGCAAAACGATAATCTCGCTCACCTGCTCCAGCGCACCCAGCACGTCGCCGGTCTGGCCGCCGATTTGCGCCGTGCTCAATCGCGCAACGAGCGCCACCGCGACCGCGAGCAGGACCGCAGCGATCAGCGCGGAGCCAAAGCCGAGACAAACAAACAGAATAACAACGCCGAGCACCGCGCCGGCAATCGCCTGTTCGCGCGGCGGCTGGCCGGCGGTGACTGACAGGCCGTCGGCGCGCGCCGGCGGGACGAGGAACATCAGCACCGGCAGCGTGGCGCGGCCGGCGCCGTGCGCGGCGATCAGCGCCCACGCTACCCATCCCGGATCGGCGAGGCTTGCGAGTACGCCGGCGCGGATCAGGATCGAGACCACCAAAGCGCACACGCCGTAAGCGCCGATGCGGCTGTCGCGCATGATGTCGAGCTTGCGCTCGCGGGTCGCGCCGCCGCCGAAGCCGTCGGCGGTATCGGCGAGCCCGTCTTCATGCAGGCAGCCGGTCAGCGCGAGGGTGGCGGCAACCGTGAGCGCGGCCGCAGGCCACGCCGGCACGCCGAGCCGGTGCGCCACCGCATAGACCACGGCGCCGATGGCGCCGGCCAGAAGGCCGGCAAGCGGCAGCGCCCAGATCGCCGTCGCCAGATCTGCCGAAGAAGCTTCAGCCGGTACGACCCGCGCCAGCGGCAACCGCGTCGAAAACGCGACCGCGGTCACGATCTCGCGCCCGCGCTCGGCGGCCCAGGACATCCAATCGTCAAGCGTGCGGGGAATCATTGTTTCGTCCGAAAAACCCGGCCGCAGATAGCGCGGCACGAGGAGTGGCGGCAAGCGCGAGCGCACCGCTTTGCGGCGCCTGCGTTGGGTTCACCGTTGCCAACCTGCGCCAGCATATTTCGTCCTCATGTAAGGCGGCGCGCGCATCATGTCATGTAACCGGCGTTCAAGGTGTGGTAAAGCGCTCCTGCAACCGAACTTGCAACCAAACTTGCAACCAAACAGGAAGAGGAAGCCATGACAAAGAACTACAAACTGGCATTCACGCTCCTAGCAGGTGTTGCGCTGGGGGGCGCTGTCATCGAGGGGCTTCATGCCCAAATGAAGCCGCCGACTTATGTTGTCATTGCCATTCGCAAGATAAGCGACGCCGGCGGTTACAAGGAAGTCATGGTCAAAGGGCCCGCCTCGGCCAAGGCGGCCGGCGCGACGTTCGTCGTCCGCACCGACAAGATAACCAGTCTCGACGGCCCCTCGCCGGCGCGCTTCGTCCTTCTCAAGTTTGACAGCCCCGAGAAAGCGCAGGCCTGGCACAATTCCACGGCCCAGAAAGAGGTCGATGCGATCCGTGCCAAAACGACGGACTCGCTCGCCTTCATGGTCGAGGGATCTGAGAATTAGTCTTTAAGAACCGCCGACCGGCGAAAGTCCAAATCGGCTTGAGAGGCCGCCGAACCTGGTGCCAAAGTGGCTGCCTCTTACTTTTCCGGCCGGCGCCGGAATTTGCTAGATTATAGTCTCGTTATTGCGAGCGCAGCGAAGCAATCGAAGCCTGGATTGCTTCGTCGCGGAGCCTGTCATCGGGCCGGCCACTTCGGGCCGGACCCGTTGGCTCCTCGCAATGAGGACAATACAAGGGTACCCCGATGACGAATTTCACCAGCTTCGCCGAACTGCGCGCCGTCTGCCTCGATCTGCCGAGCGGACATCCGGCCGCGAGCTCAGCGGTCGCGCAGCGCGAAGACACGCTGACCAAGCCGCCGAAAAGCCTCGGCCGGCTCGAGGAGCTGGTCGCTTTCCTCGCCCACTGGCAGGGCCACGCGCCGCCGAAACTCGATCGCGTCGACATTCTGGTGTTCGCCGGCAATCACGGCGTCACCCGGCAGGACGTCTCCGCCTATCCGTCGGAAGTCACCGTGCAGATGGTGGCGAATTTTGCCTCCGGCGGCGCCGCCATCAACCAGCTCGCGCGTAACGCCGGCGCCGAGCTGCGCGTCATTCCGCTGTCGCTCGACCAGCCGACCGCGGATTTTACGGAAAGTCCTGCGCTCACCGAAGCCGAATTCCTCGACGCGGTGCAGACCGGCTTTGAAGCGGTGTCGCCGCAAAGCGATCTGATTTGTCTTGGCGAAATGGGCATCGGCAACACCACCGCGGCGGCGGCGCTGGCGGCGGCATTGTTCGGCGGCGGCGGCGCGCGCTGGGCCGGCCGCGGTACCGGCGTCGACGACGAGGGCCTGCAAAGAAAGCGCGAGGTCATCGACCGCGCGCTCACCCGCCACTCAGCGATCCTGCACGATCCGCTCCGCATCGCGGCAGCCTTCGGCGGCCGCGAGCTTGCAGCCATTCTTGGCGCCGTGCTGGCGGCGCGGCGCTACGGCATTCCGGTCATTCTCGACGGCTTCGTCTGCACCGCCGCGGTCGCGCCGCTGGCGAAACTCCGCGCCGACATGCTGGCGCACACCGTCGCCGGCCACGTCTCCGCCGAATCAGGCCACCGCATGCTGCTCGACGAACTGAAACTGGAGCCGCTCCTCGATCTCAACATGCGGCTCGGCGAAGCCTCCGGCGCCGCGGTGGCGCTGCCGCTGCTCCGCGCCGCGCTCGCCTGCCACACCGGCATGGCGACGTTCGCGGAGGCCGGCGTGTCGGACAAGCCGGCGGATGATGCGGCGGAGCCGAGGGCGGCGGTGTAGCTTCTTTCCGTCCTCGCAAACCGGGGGAGAAGGAGGGCGTGTAGCTCGGTGGAGTGGCGCTTGTCATTGCGAGCGACGCGACGAGGCAATTCAAGCTGGATAGCTTTAAACAAATTTGCCTTTAGGCCCTATCCAGCAATAACAGGTGGCATGACATGAACGGTGTGCGAACACCTGTACCCGACGCAATATCTGCCGAAGTAATGTTTCAGCATGATCGGACATGTTGTGTATGTCGCGATCGAGGCCTAGCGGTCCAAATTCATCACATTGATGAAAACCCATCGAATCATGCAATTAATAATCTTGCTGTGCTTTGCTTAGAGCACCATGAAGAGACGCAAATACGAGGCGGTTTTGCGAAGAAATTAAAAGCGGCCGATATAATACGCTTTCGTGATGATTGGGTTCGCAGGGTTAGCGAGCGGCGTGATAAAGCCGATGAGATCGTAATTCAGCACATGGCTGGCGCAGCCGCCGCGCAAACGAGCGCGCAAGAATGGCAAGCGCCTTCCCAAGCAAGAATAATTGGGTTTTTAGATGCGCTGCCGAGCATCCGAACGGCGGCGAATGTAGCGGCTCGACGGCTTTGGGATACCGGCATCACATCAGAAATGCGTCAAGGCTCATATGACGCCATTGAAACGTTAGAGCGTGCTTGGCTTCAACTCGCACGATTCTATCCCCCTAACCATTTCGGCGAAAAATCTGCAGATCGCTATTTCGCAGACTTCATCGCGCAGCGATTTGAGTGGCATCGAGGAATCTCCGAACCACGTGGTCCTGGGTCCTCGGGTACGATTGTTCACGTGACCGTCGGCGGCGCGGTTCTAAACGACGTAGCAAACGCTATTGGCGAGACTGTTGAGGGTCTATTTGTTGGATACGCTTTGTTTCCTGATTTTGAACTAAAAAAATGGCGAACCAAATGGGCTGCTGCCGATCGAAACGACGTTGAAGACGGTCAGATTGAAATTGAAGAAAATGTCGCCGCGCCTCTCGACGTTGTCGTTAGTGGTGGCGGCGCATTCGAGGAAAAACGTTCCCACGGTCTCTACCAAACCAGACACACATTTTCCATCGCTGTCAAGAATAGCGATCGGAAGCATTTCGTTTCCAACTGCAAATTATTTTTAGACCTTCCGGATCTAAATGACGGTACTCTAAAAAGTTACTTACTCGTAGACACGTTCACCTTAAATGCTTCCGAAGAAAGGTATGTTCCAATTGTTAGTTATGACGAGCCAGCGACCATTAGTCGACACGCTGGCGACTCCATCAACCTGCATATACCAGTAGGGGTTGGTTACGATGTTGGATATGGTTGGCCGTGGCAATTGCCTGTCGGAGCGTATTCATTGACCTTGAGAGCAATTTGTAAGGAAACCGGCCCTTGCGATGTGGTCTGCAAGTTATGGGTCGATGATGCGGGCAAATTGCATTTTGAAAAAGCTTAGAACATTCCACTCGTGTTTCGTCGGCCAGTGCGTCGGGATTTCAGAGATTGCGATAAGCCTTCTCGTCGGCCCCGCTTGACCATTCGGAGAAGGTCGCGAACGGATCGGCAGCCGCGTTCGCCGGCGCCCTGTCGAGCAGCACGCCGCTTTCCGTTATGCGAAGGCGGAGCGTACCTCCGACCTTCAAGCGCAGGCACTCACGCACCTCGGGAGGAATTGCGGCTTTCCTGATCGTCATGCCCGGCCTTGTGCCGGGCATCCGCGTCTTTCGCAAGCGAGGGAAAGGTAAGACGTGGATGGCCGGGACGAGCCCCGGCCATGACGGAAGGGGCGTCCCTTTTTCATTGACTTTCGTCGCGATTTCGAGTACGTTGCCAAGAATCTCGCTCACTTGAGGGTCGTGTTCTCGAGGCACACCTGAACACGGAGCGAGTGCGGGGCCCGCGTGCGGATTTGCACTCCGTTCCCGGGCGGCTCTGGACACCGTTCGTCCGGCACCAGGACCGGACTGCGCGGAGCGCGCTTAACCGGGACAGGCGAAGGCGGCTAACGCCGCACCAGCCGCGTTCCGGGAAACACGGCCCGGGGCAGAGCCAATGCTGGTTGCGACCGGCGTGGCGAGTCCGCGGCGAAGCGCCGGAAGGCGAGCGCGCCCCGTTTGGCGCGCGTCCGTGGCGATGTCGGCGACAGCAATGTTGCCGGTGCAGTCCGGACAATGGATGGCATGCGTCTTTCGGCGCTTCGCCTCCCTCTTTTGTTCTTTTGTTGTTGGTGGTGGCGGCAGAACTCGGGCGCGGATGCGTCGCGGGAACACGCGCGCTTATCCGCCCCCGCGCAGTGAAACGAAGCGGGGGAGGGGGACCGCGCACTTGCGCGGTGGAGGGGGCGTGCAGCGAGGAGGTTTAATCTGTGACGTGGTGCCAGCTCTGCGGCCGTCGCCCCTTCCACCATGCTTCGCATGGTCCCCCTTCCCCGCTTTGCGGGGCAGGATAAGGAGAGACGCTATCTGATGCAGTGCGAGTGGCACCGCCGTCGCCCTTTCCACCATGCTTCGCATGGTCCCCCTTCCCCGCTTCGCGGGGCAGGATGAAGTATTTACGCCGCGCGGGGCAGGATCAGCGGTTTTACCTCGCGGAATTCGCTCATGGCTTTGAGTGCGTCGGTCAGCTTGTCGAGCGTGTAGGTGTTCGAGATCAGCTTCTTGAAGTCGAATTGTTTGCTGCGCGTCGCGATGAATTCCACGGCCTGATAGAAATGCCGGGCTTCCGCCATGACGGTCGACAGAATCTGCACGCCGCGGAAGAACAGCATCGGCGGCACGGCGACGTCGGCGCCGCCGGAGACGCCGACCTGCACCAGCCGGCCGCCCGGCCGCACCATGCGAAGCCCCTCCGGCAGCGCGTGCGAATTGGCGCAGTTCAGAACGATATCGGCGCCGCGGCCCGAAGTCAGCTCGCGGACCCAGGCAACGCGGTCGGTGGACTTTTCGTTCTTGGTGAGGTCGAGCACGTGATCGGCGCCCCATTCTTTCGCGACCGCCAGCCGCGCCGCCGGTGCGCCGAGCACCATCACGTTCTTGACGCCGCGATCCTTGGCGATGGCGAGCGCGTAGAGGCCGAGCGGCCCGCAGCCCTGGATCAGCATCGATTCATGGCTCGCAATGCCGCCGAGCTGCTCGAAGCTGTGCATCATGGTCCGCAGCGCGCAGGCCGCCGATGCCGCAAGCTCCGGCGCGACCGTGTCCGGCACGCGGATGAACGTGCCGCCGGGCGGGAAGTAGTGATACTCGGCGCAGCCGCCCATCATCCGGCTGGGATGCGAATGGCCGAAGCTGGTGTTGGCGTGGCAGAGCGTGGTCTGCCGGGTCACCCGGCAGTAATAGCAGTGGCCGCAATGCGAATAGGACGAAATGATCCGGTCGCCGGGCTTCAGCGGCTGATCGAGAATGTCGGTGACGGGCCCGCGCGTTTCGACGATGGTGCCGCAGGTTTCGTGGCCGGGCGTGTAGGGCAGTTTCAGCGGCTCGATGAACGGCTGATCGGGTCCGCCCTCCTCGCTGAGGTGGCCCATCCAGCGGTGCGCATCGGTGCCGCACAGCGTCGCGGCATCGACTTTGATCAGCACCGAGCCCGGCGCGAGCTCCGGCAGCGGCACCTTCCACAGTTCGGTCGGATCGCGATATTTGGTGACGACGGCCGCGAGCGCTTCGGTCATGGGTTCATTTCTCCCGGGAGATTTTTTGACTCTCTCCGACGGAGAGAGGTCGGTGACAAAAAAATCAAATGCGTCATTGCCGGGCTTGACCCGGCAATCCATGCAGCCGACAGGCGCGCCGGATTTGTCCGATGGATGCTTACAAGCAGCATGTCAGCATGGGCCACCGGGGCATAGGCGAGCAAAGCGACGCCGTTCTTCGAACAGCTATGCCCGGTGGCGACGCGTGGAGGTTACATGAACGCCTGGATGCCGGTCTGGGCGCGGCCGAGAATCAGCGCGTGAATGTCGTGGGTGCCTTCGTAGGTGTTGACGGTCTCGAGATTGCAGAGGACGCGCATGACGTGGAATTCGTCGGAAATGCCGTTGCCGCCGTGCATGTCGCGCGCCATCCGGGCGATGTCGAGCGCCTTGCCGCAATTGTTGCGCTTCAACAGCGAAATCGCCGGCGGTGATGCTTTGCCCTGGTCGATGAGCCGGCAGAGACGGAGCGCGGCGTGCAGGCCGAGCGTGATTTCGGTCTGCATGTCGGCGAGTTTTTTCTGGATCAATTGGTTGGCGGCAAGCGGCCGGCCGAACTGCTTTCTGGTCAGCACGTAGTCGCGGGCGCGATGCCAGCAGAACTCCGCGGCGCCGATCGCGCCCCAGGCGATGCCGGTGCGCGCGACGTTGAGGCAGCCGAACGGACCGGCGAGGCCGGAAACATTCGGCAGCAGGTTTTCTTCCGGCACGACGGCGCCGTCGAGCACGATCTCGCCGGTGATCGAGGCGCGCAGCGACAGTTTGCCTTCGATCTTCGGCGTGGAGAATCCCTTGGTGCCGCGTTCGACGACGAAGCCGCGGATCTTGCCGTCGAGCTTCGCCCAGACCACGGCAATGTCGGCGACCGGCGCGTTGGTGATCCACATCTTGCTGCCGGTGAGCCGATAGCCGCCGGCGACTTTCTCGGCGCGGGTGAGCATCGAGCCGGGATCGGAGCCGTGATCGGGCTCGGTGAGGCCGAAGCAGCCGATGAACTCGCCGCTCGCGAGCTTCGGCAGATATTTGCGCCGCTGCGCTTCGTTGCCGTAATAGTAGATCGGGTGCATCACCAGCGAGGATTGCACCGACATCGCCGAGCGGTAGCCGGAATCGACGCGCTCGACTTCGCGCGCGATCAGGCCGTAGGAGACATAACCGAGCCCGGCACCGCCGTATTCTTCCGGGATGGTCGAGCCGAGGAGGCCAAGCGCGCCCATCTCGCGGATGATCGCCGGATCGTAGCTTTCGTCGCGATAGGACTTGAGTACGCGCGGGAAAAGCTTGTCCTGCGCATAATCGCGCGCGGTATCGCGCACCATGCGCTCTTCTTCGGTGAGCTCGCTTTCAAGGTCGAGCGGGTCCTCCCAGTTGAACGCCGCGTCCTTGATCTGGACCGATTTGGTTTCGCGCTTTTCCGCAAGCTGCGCCATATTGGGTTTCTCCTTATTCGTATCCTCATCCTTCGAGGGCCGCTTCGCGGCCACCTCAGGATGAGGAAGTCGGGCGGACATTAGGAGCCCTATTGGCAAGCGGCAAGCGCACTCGGGGGCCGTTGCCGCTCCGGCGCGCTTCCGCTATTGAACGGCCGACGCCGCGATTTTGCGCCCGTAGCTCAGCTGGATAGAGCGCTGCCCTCCGAAGGCAGAGGTCAGGGGTTCGAATCCCTTCGGGCGCGCCATTATCAGCTTGGTCCGTGCAGAAAGCGTTTAGTAAGAAAGAAGATTGATGGCCGATCAGGTGTTCGCGGGCACGGTGGTGTTGCCGGATCTGGTCATCGACGACGGTTATGTGCTGGTCGGCGATGGCGTGGTGCGGCGGGTTGGTTCCGGGCCGTCGCCGGCGGGCGAGAAGCATGGCGGCGCCGGATTTTTGGTGCTGCCCGGCGCGATCGACGCGCAGGTGCATAGCCGGAGCCAAAAGGGCCAGGAGGATTTCATCTGGTCGACGCGGAGTGCCGCCGCCGGCGGTGTGACGACCATCGTCGACATGCCCTACGACGACGGCGATTTGATCGCGAACGCCGAGCGCTTTGTGCGCAAGAAACAGGAAGCCGGTGCACAGGCGCGTGTCGATTTCGCGTTGTACGCCACGATCGACCCGGTGGAAGGAACAGCGCGGATCGCGGAGTTGATCGATGCCGGCGCGGCAGCCTTCAAGTTCTCCACGTTCGGCACGCACCCGCAGCGCTTCCCGCGCATTCCGCCGCAGCTCCTCTATGCGTGCTTTGGTCTGATCGGCCCGCGCGGCTTGATCGCCGGCATTCATAACGAGAACGACGAGATGGTGCGCGCGTTCACCGCGCAGATCGAAGCGAGCAACATCACCGACTATCGCGCCCACGGCCTGTCGCGGCCGCCGATTACCGAGGCGCTGGCGGACGTCGAAGTGTTCGAGCTTGGCGCCGGCGCCGGATGTCCGGTGCATATCGTGCACTCGTCGATCGGCCGTGGCTATGAACTGGCGGCGGCGTATCGTGCGCAAGGACACGCAACGACGATCGAGGCGTGCATTCATTATCTGACGCTCGACGAGGAGAACGATGTGCGCCGCCTTGGCGGCAAGGCCAAGATCAATCCACCGCTGCGCTCGCGCCGCGAAGTCGAGGCGATCTGGCATCATCTTGCCGCCGGCAACGTAACCATCGTCTCCACCGATCACGTCAGCTGGTCGGAGGATCGCAAGACCGATCCGAACATGCTCAAGAACGCGTCTGGCGTTCCCGGCCTCGAAGTGCTGTATGCTTTGCTGATGAAGGGATTGAGCGAGCGCAACTTGCCGCTGACGCATGCGGCTCGGCTGCTGGCGCATAATCCCGCCGCGCTGTTTCGCATCGCCGACGTCAAAGGCGCGCTCGCCGTCGGCCGCGACGCCGATATCGTGCTGATGCGGCGCGACCCCTATCGTTACAAGGCCGCCGACAGCGGCAATAATTATGTTTCGTGGAGCCCCTATGAGGGCATCGAATTGCCGTTCCGCGTTGTTGCTGCGTTTGTCCGCGGCGCAAACGTGATGGCAGACGGTCACGTTACTGCCGCGCCTGGCACCGGCCGGTTCGTTGCGCCATCGCTTCCGGCGCATTGAGCGGGAACCGCAAGTGCCGACCGCGCTGCCGCTGAACGCCGACCGTCTATGGGCCGACATCATCGCGCTGGCGGAAATAACCGAGCCCGAGCGTCCCTACACCCGCCGGTCGTTCAGCCCGCTGTTCCTCAAAGGCCGCGCTTGGCTCGCCGAGCGACTCGCCGAAGCAGGGCTCGCCGTGCGTATCGATGCCGCCGGCAATCTGATCGGGCGCATAGAAGGCAAAAATCCCGCACTTGGTGTGATCGCGGCCGGATCGCACAGCGACACAGTACCGTCGGGCGGCCGCTTCGACGGGATCGCGGGCGTTACGGCCGGCCTCGAAGTCGCCCGCGCTTTGCGCGACGCAAAGGTCACACTCGATCACACCCTGGAAGTTATCGATTTTCTTGCCGAAGAGCCGAGTGATTATGGCTTATCCTGCATTGGCAGCCGCGGCATGGCCGGCGCGCTTGAGGCACGGATGCTCGATATGACCGAACCTCACGGTGAGTCTTTGCGCACGGCGTTGCGCCGGGTCGGCGGCAATCCGGATTGTTTCACGTCGGCGCGTCGCGATGACATCAAGGCGTTTTTGGAATTGCACATCGAGCAGGGCATCGTACTGGAATCGCAATCGCTCGATGTTGGTATTGTCACGTCGATTGTCGGCATCCGCCGCATCGAGATCACGTTCGAAGGCGCGGCCGATCACGCCGGCACCACGCCGCTCGCGTTACGGCACGATGCGTTGGTCGCCGCGGCCAACACTGTCGTCACGGTGCGCCGCATCGCCGAGCAACTGGCTTCAGCGGGCTCGGATTATTTCGTCGCAACGGTGGGCATTTTGAATGTCCAGCCGGGCGCCGCCAATGTCGTGCCCGGCAGATGCCGGCTGGTCATCGACGCCCGCACCACCAATCCGGCGCTGACGCAAAAGTTTGTCGATGAGGTCGAGCGCGAGAGCAAACGGCATGCGGCGGAGGCGAAAGTCTCGCGCGTGGCATTGGTCACGTTATCTGATGGACCGCCCGCGGCGTGCGACCCGGCGTTGCGCGCCATGCTGCACGACAGCGCCGATGAACTCGGTCTTCGCGTTACCGACATCGCCAGCGGCGCGGGTCACGATGCTGCGTTCATGTCGCGCATCTGTCCGACGGCGATGGTGTTTGTACCTTGCCGCAATGGCAAAAGCCACGCACCGGAAGAATCGGCCGATCGCGATCAAATCGCCGCCGGCGCTGCGGTGATGTTGCAAACAATCGCGTCGCTCGATCAGTTATTGCCGCGAGCGGACAGGGAAACGCGCTGATGGGCCGCATTCTGGGTTTGCAAGATGTTGAAGCCGCGATCCGCGGCGGTTCGGTGTTTGCTGCCGGCGGCGGCGGCTGGGCAGATCACGGCCGCATGCTGGGCACTGCCGCTGTCACCATCGGCCATCCCGAGTTGGTGAGCATCGATGAAGTGCCGGACGACGCTTACATCGCAACCGCTGCCGCCATCGGCGCGCCGGCCGGCACGACCGAATGGCAAATGCTCGGCGTCGATTATGTCAAAGCGGTCAAGATGCTGCGGGAAGCGTTGGGCGCGCCGATCTACGGGCTGATGATCGGCCAGAACGGCATGTCGAGCACGATGAACGCGTGGCTGCCGTCGGCGCTCCTTGGCACTAAAGTTGTCGACGCGGTCGGCGACATCCGCGCGCATCCGACCGGCGACATGGGCTCGATCGGAATGGCAAGCAGCCCCGAGGCGACCATCCAGGTTGCGGTCGGCGGCCATCGCGCCAGTCATTCTTATATTGAGCTTGTCGTCCGTGGCGCCACGGCCAAAATTTCGCCAATCCTGCGCAAGGCCGCCGATATGTCGGGCGGCTTTATCGCCAGCTGCCGCAATCCGGTGCGGGCGTCGTATGTCAAGAAGCACGCGGCGCTCGGCGGCATTTCGCGCGCGCTCGAACTCGGGCATGCGATCATGGCCGCCGAGGCACAAGGCGGACGCGCCGTGATCGAAGCCATCTGCCGCACGACCGCGGGGAAAATCCTCGGCGAAGGAAAAGTCATGCGCAAAGCCGTCACTTACACCGAAGGCGCGTTCGATATCGGCACCATCACCATCCGCTGCGGCGCGCGCGATCTCGTTCTCCACGTCATGAACGAATATATGGCGGTCGACGAGGGTAATTCACGTCTGGCGACATTTCCCGACGTGATCACGACATTGGGCGCCGACGGGCGTCCGGTCAGCGTTGGTCATATCAAAGATGGCGTGGAGCTTTCGCTCTTTCATATCGAAAAGTCGCACCTGCCGCTGAGTTCGTCGGTGAAAGATCCCGCGGTCTATCCCGTGTGCGAGGCGGCGCTCGGCATTCCAATCGCGCGCTACGCTCTGGCCTGAGTCGCGATGAACAAACACTTCGGCGTCACGTCGGGATCAAATCTGCGCTGCCGCGGCTGGCGCCAGGAAGGGCTGCTGCGGCTTCTGGAAAACGTGCTTGCGGTCGGCGAGGACCCGGCCAATCTCGTGGTCTATGCGGCGCTGGGCAAAGCCGCGCGCGACTGGCCGTCGCATGACAAGATTGTCGAAACGCTGATGACAATGTCGGACGATCAAACGCTGGTCGTTCAGTCCGGCAAGCCGATCGGCCTTTTGAAGACCCACGACAAAGCGCCGATCGTGATCATGGCCAATTGCAACATGGTCGGGCAATGGGCCAAGGCAGAGAACTTTTATGAGCTGCAGAAGTGCAATCTGATCTGTTGGGGCGGGCTGACAGCCGGCGATTGGCAGTACATCGGGTCTCAGGGCGTGATTCAGGGCACCTATGAGATTTTTGTCCGTATTGCCGAACGCCACTTCGACAACAGTCTCGCCGGCCGCTTCATCCTGACCGCGGGGCTCGGCGGCATGGGCGGCTCGCAGCCGCTGGCCGGACGCATGGCCGGCGCGGTCATTCTGTGTATCGAGATCGACGAAGAACGCATCACCAAAAGGCTCGCCAATGGCTACCTCGATCACCACGCCCGCGATCTCGACGACGCTCTGGTGCTGGTCGCAGCGGCGAAGCGCGAGCGCCGCGCCACGTCGATCGGCGTTCTCGGCAACGCGGCTGACGTTTACGAGACGTTGCTCGCACGCGGCATCGTCCCAGACGTAGTCACCGATCAGACTTCGGCGCACGATCTCGTTTACGGCTACGTTCCGTCGGGCCGAAGCCTCGCCGAAGTGCGACGCATGCGGCGGGACGATCCAAACACGCTTATGGAAGAGAGCCGCGCCACCATCGTTCGCCATGTCCGCGCCATGCTCGGCTTCAAACGCGCCGGCGCCGTCGTCTTCGACAACGGCAATTTGATCCGCACCCAGGCGCGCGATGGCGGCGTGACTGACGCCTTCGACATCCAGATCTTCACCGAGGCGTATCTGCGTCCGTTGTTCGCGCGCGCCATCGGGCCGTTCCGCTGGATATCGCTCGCCAACGATCGCGACGACATCCGCAAGATCGACGATTATCTGCTCCAGACGTTTCCGGATAACCGCATCCTCGCCAACTGGATCGCCTTGGCGCGGCAGCATGTGCCGTTCGAAGGTCTGCCGGCGCGGATCGCCTGGCTCGGACATGCCGAGCGCACCGCGCTTGCGCTTGGGGTCAATCGCATGGTGCGCGAAGGCACGCTGTCGGGGCCGATCGCTTTCACCCGTGATCATCTCGATGCCGGCGCCATGGCGCACCCGAATATCATGACCGAGCGGATGCGCGACGGTTCTGACGCCATCGCCGACTGGCCGCTCCTTGACGCCATGGCGATGTGCTCGTCGCAAGCCGATCTGGTCGCGATTCATTCCGGCGGCGGCGGCTATTCGGGCTATATGACCAGCGCGGGCGTGACCGTGATTGCCGACGGAACTGGCGAGGCGGAACAACGACTAGACCTTGCGCTAACCAACGACACCAGTCTGGGCGTGATGCGTTACGCCGACGCTGGCTATCCGGAGGCGCTCGCCGAGGCCAGAGACAAGGGCGTCAATCACTTCGAATTGTCTTGAGGAGCGCGGGCGAGCACGATGGCCATCCTGCGGTTGATCGGTCTTAGGTAATCATCAGATGGACGACGTTCCAGGCCGCGAGGTAAGAGACGAGCAGCGCCGCTCCGCGGGAGTTTCCCCGCAATCGATGCGCGCGTTTCTCGCCGTGCTGGAGGCGGCCGGTCAGGTAACTACGATCGCGCAGCCGGTAAGTGCCGACTTTGAGATCGCGGCCTGTCTGGCGGAGTTGGATACAGGACCGGCACTACGTTTCGAACATGTCAGCGGACACGAAATGCCGGTTGTCGGCAATTTGCTTAATTCGTTACCGCGGTTCGCCATGGGGCTCGGGACGACGCAAGCGAAGCTGCAAAGCGCGATTATTGCCGCGATCGAAGCACCTTTAGCGCATCGCGTGCTGACATCGGCGCCTTGCCAAGAGAAAATTGTCGCTGACCCGGATTTGATCGGCGAATTGCCGATACCGCGTTTCTTTGAGCATGAGCGCGGCCCATATATCACCGCTGGCGCGATCGTTGCAAAGGACCGCCACACCGGTCAGACCAATCTCTCGATCGCGCGGCTGATGCCGCTTGGCGGCAATCGCGCTTTCGTCGGCATTGCGCCGAACCATCACCTTGCCGTGCTGGCGCGGCAGGCGCATGCCCGCGGCGAAACACTCGATATCGCCGTCTGCGTCGGCAATCACCCGGCGGTGCTGGTCGCCTCCTGTCTTTATCTCGGCTTGGGCGATGACGAACTGAAAGTCGCGGGTGCGCTCATGGGCGAACCGCTTGAGGTTATCCGCTGTGTCGGTTCCGATCTCCTGGTGCCGGCGCATTGCGAATGCGTGCTGGAAGGTACCCTCGATGCTGGCGAGCATATTGAAGAAGGGCCGGTTAGTGAGTTTCACGGTCTGTATGAAAACTACGGCGCTGGCATCGCGGCGACTTTCACACGTTTGACGCGGCGGCATGACGCGTTGTTTCAGGTCGTGCTTCCCGGCTATCATTCTGAACATTGTCTTCTTGGCGGCGTGGCGATTGGTGCCGGCCTGGCGCGTTCGGCGCGGGCCAGCTTACCGGCGGTGCGCGAGGTCGCTGTGGGCATGGGCGGCGCCGGCCGGTTGCATGCCGTGGTGTCGCTGCACGAGCCGAGAACGGGCGACGCGCGCAAAGCAGCGTTTGCGATTTGGGCGTCGGTGAATCTGATCAAGCAAGTCGTCGTCGTCGACGATGACATCGACCCCTGGGATCAGACGCAGGTCGAATGGGCGATGGCGACGCGCATGAAGGCCGATCGCGATCTTATCGTCGTGCCCGGCGCGCGCACCGACCGCTCCGAGCCGTTGGAATCCGGCGGCACGATCGCCAAGCTTGCCATCGACGCTACGCGGCGCGAAGGTGACCGGTCCGATTGGACCAAAGCGCAACCGCCCGAGCAGGCGATACGTCGTGCCCGCGAGCTGTTGCGCTCCAATAGGACGCCGCCGCGAGCCGGGGACGCGCCGTCCGATTCCCAATGATGGAGACAACGATGTGGCATCAAGTGTCGAAGGCATCTGGTTTGGGGCGGACTGCGCTCGTCGGCCTCATTGGTTTCGCGGCCTTCGCGCTGGTCGCCGCCAATCCCGCGAATGCCGAGATCAAGATCGGCTTTCAGGCGCCGTTGACCGGATTTGCCGCGACCGACGGCAAGTCGGCCAAAATCGCGGCCGATATGGCGATCGAGGAAATCAATGCCGCCGGCGGTGAGCTAGGGCAAAAGCTGCAGCTGATTCCCTATGACGACCAGGCCAAATCCGATCAGGCGATATTCACCGCGAACAAGCTGATCGGCGAGGACGGCGTCAAGCTCGTCGTCAATGCCAGCTACTCAGCGTCCGGACGCGCCGCTGCGCCGGTGTTTCAGAAAGCCGGCGTGGTCATGATCTCCGCCTATGGCGTGCATCCCGACATCACGCGCGCCGGCGATCTGATGTTCCGGCTGGTTCATCTTGGACCGCCACAAGGACGCGCCGCAGCCCTGTTCATCGGCAAGGATCTGAAGCTGAAAAAGATCTCCGCCATCACCATGGATAACGACTATGGGCAGGCGACGATGGACGGGTTTCTCGGAGCCGCGCCCCAGTACGGCATCGAAGTGCTCAACAAATACAGCTACTCTCTGACCGACCGTCAGTTCGGCTCGATCGTCGCCAGCGTCAAGCGCGACAATCCTGACGGCGTTTACGCAACCGGATATTTCTTTACCGGCGGGCCGCTGGTCGCACAATTGCGCGGCGGCGGCGTCACCGCGCCGATCATCGGGTCGCAAGCCTTCGATTCGCAAAAATTCATCGACATCGCCGGTCCCGCGTCGGAGGGAACCTACATCGTCGACAGCTTCGATCGCGCCCGCAATGACGCGGCGCTGCAGCGTTTCTTTGCCGAGTTCACCAAACGTGCGGGCTATCCGCCCGAGAACGTCGCAGCCATCAGCTACTCTGCGGTGATGCTGATGGCCGATGCGATCAAACGCGCCGGCAGCGCCGATCCGGCGAAGGTGCGCGATGCGCTGGCAGCGACCAAGAACTATCAGCTGCTTACCGGCGAGCTGATCGGCTTCAATAAGCTGCACGAAGTGATCCAGAATATCAGCGTCAACACCATCAAAGACGGCAAGATGAAATTCTTCGCCAAACTGGGCAATCTGGAAGCGTTTGCGCCGCCGGAGAAGTAAGCGTCAGCGCCGTTCAAGACGCGTCGCGCCTTTTCCACCGTAAGGACGCAGCGGTGTACTACATCGATCTCGCGGTAACGGGCCTGAGTTTCGGATGTATGTACGCCATGATGGCGATCGGCCTGACCCTCGTCTACGGGCTGTTGCGCATCCTGCACGTCGCCCACGCCGCAGTGTTCGCGCTCGGCGCCTATCTTACGGTGATCGTCGCTAACGCGACCGGCAGCATCGGCCTTGGCTTTCTCGCCGCCATTGCGGTGACACCGCTGTTTGGCATGGCCATCTACCGCCTGCTGTACGAGCCGCTGTTGAGCTACCGGCCTGACGTGCCGATGATCGCCTCGGTCGGACTGTTGGTCCTGATGCAGGACGCCTTTCGTATCGCCTTTGGCGAACAGGGCGTCACCTTCAAGAATAACATCTACGCTTTCAGGATTTACGACATTGCCGGGGTGCGGGTGAATGCGGTGCAGATCGCGATTGTCGTCTGCGCCATCGTGGTCTTCATCGGACTGCATCTCTTCACCACCCGCACGCGCATCGGCATTGCCTGGCGGGCCACGGTGTCGCGGCCGAAGATCGCCGCGAGCTTCGGCGTCGATGCCATCAAAGTGCGTTATCTCAATTTCGCTGTCGGCTCGGCGCTGGCAGCTTTAGCCGGCGGCCTGATTGGCCTTCTCAATAATCTGGTCGATCCGGTGATCGGCTACGTTGTCAGCTACAAGGCGCTCGCCATTATTGTACTCGGCGGCCTGGGCAGCGTGCGCGGCACATTGATTGCGAGCCTGGTGCTGGGAATGGTCGAGGCCTACGGCACGATTTTCATCGGCTCGTGGCTCAACCGCGACGCCATCGCGTTCCTCGCTTTGATTGCGCTCCTGATGATCCGTCCGCAGGGATTTACCGGAGCGCGCGCCACATGAGCGCGTACGAGGTCAGTCTCCTGTCGGTGATCGGTCTCAATGTGATCCTTGCGGTCAGCCTCAACATGATCAGCGGCTTTTGCGGCCAGATCAGCCTGGGCCACGGCGCGTTTTACGGCGCCGGTGCTTATGCCGCTGCACTGACCATGATCGCGACCCGGAATTTCCCGCTTTCGCTCGTCTGCGCGACGGCTGTGGGAGCGCTGGCTGGGATCGTGGTCGGCTTTGCTTCGCTGCGGGTGCGCAGTGATTTTCTCGCCGTCACCACGATCGGCGTAAATTTTCTATTCACCGGCTTTGTGCGCAAACAGGCGTGGCTCGGCGGCGAGATGGGTATCAGCGGCATTCCCGCTTCAGGTTTCGGCGGCAACGGCAACATGGTCATGATCCTGTTGTTCGCCGGCGCGACCATCGCTCTCAGCCTGTATATCAACTGGTCCTGGATGGGCTTTGCGTTTCGCGCGGTGAGTGAGGATGAAGATGCCGCGGCGATGCTTGGCATCAATGCCGGCGCCTATAAGCTTGCCGCTTTCGGCATCGGCACCGCGCTCGCCGGTTTGGCGGGCGGCCTCTACGCTTTCTTCACGCAATTCATCACGGCCGACACGTTCGATTTCATATTTTCCGTGCTGCTGATGGCGATGGTGGTGATTGGTGGCATCGGCTCCACGTTCGGCGTCGTCGTGGCCGCAATCGCGCTGACGCTGCTGCCGGAGGCGATCCGTTTCGTCAATGACTACCGGCTACTGGTTTTCGGCGGCCTTTTGGTGCTGGTCATTCGTCTTGCGCCCGGCGGTCTTGCAGGCCTGGCCCGGCGGTTGACCGTGCCGATGGCAAAGCCATGATTACCGCACTGCAACTCGAGGATCTCGCGGTCCATTTTGGCGGTGTGAATGCGGTCGACGGCGTGACTGTTTCGATCGCGCGCGGTGAATTTGTCGGACTGATCGGGCCAAACGGTGCCGGCAAGACGACGCTCATTCGCATCGTCTCAGGGTCGGTCAAGCCGGATCGCGGACGGGTCGTGCTCGCCGGCAGCGACGTCACCGAAAATTCCACAGCGTCGCGGGTACGCAAGGGGCTCGCGCTGACGCACCAGATGGTGCGGCCATTTCGTGAGATGACGGTGCTCGACAATGTGGTGCTCGCCGCCGGTTATCGGCGCACGGCAAACCCGTTGCGCGCCGTGCTCAGTGTCGGCCGCAAACCCGAGCGCGAACGCGCTGCCGAGATTCTCGTTCGGGTCGGTTTGGCCGGCACGGAAGACAAGCTTTCCGGCTCGCTGCCGCTCGGTCAGATGAAGCGGCTCGAAGTGGCGCGGGCACTGGCCGTCGATCCGCAAATCATCCTGTTCGACGAACCGCTGGCTGGCCTCAACCAGGCCGAAGCGGCGCGACAGATCGAGACCATCGCCGGCGTGAATGCACAGGGCATGACCGTCGTGCTGGTTGAGCACAATCTCGAGGAGGTGATGCGCTCCTGCCGGCGCCTCATCGTGCTCAATGATGGCCGCGTTATCGGCGATGGTGCGCCGCACGAGGTCATGGCGAATGCCGTTGTGCGCGAGGCTTATGTCGGAAGCGGGGTTGCGAGCCATGCTCGGCATTGAGCACCTCAACTGCGGCTATGGCTCGGTGCGCGCCGTGCATGATGTCTCGTTCGATGTGCCGGCCGGCTCGGTGTTTGCGCTGCTCGGCCCCAATGGCGCCGGAAAGACCTCCACCATCATGGCGATCATGGGTCATGTCGACATCTACGCCGGCCGCATCGTGTTCGATGACGTCGACATTACGCATCGCCGCGCCGTCGAACGCGTCGGCCTCGGCATTGCGCTGGTGCCTGAAGGCCGTCAGCTGTTTTCCGATCTGACCGTCGGCGAGAATCTCACTGTCGGCGGCTATGCGCGCCCGCTGGCGCACGATGCAGCCAAGCGGGATCGGGTGTTTGGTTATTTTCCGCGGCTCTACGAGCGGCGCAGCCAGCTTGCCGGATCGCTGTCCGGCGGCGAGCAGCAGATGCTTGCCATCGGCCGTGCTTTGATGGCCGAGCCGCGACTGCTTCTGGTCGACGAGCTCTCACTCGGGCTGATGCCAAAAATGGTCGATCTTTGCCTCGACGCGCTGATGAAGCTCAAGGACGAAGGCCTGAGCATTCTTTTGGTCGAGCAGAACACCGCCCGTGCGCTGGATGTTGCCGATCGTGTCTTCGTGTTGTCTTCCGGCGTCCAGGTGTTTGCCGGAACGGCGGAGGAGGCGAGGGCGGCCGGTTCTCTGTTTACGGCTTTTCTGAGCGCCGGCAGCGAACAGCAAGTTTAGGACCTCGCGCCGGGGTTAACGTTTCGGTAACCATCAATCATCCTAATTTGCTTAGGCGATTCGCCACGCTTCGGCTTCGCATGACCCAAATCTACCGATCGATTTTGCTGTTGATATTGTTGGCGTGCAGCGGCTGCATCACCGATCAGTTCGGACCGCCGGCCGCCTCGACGTCTGGACAGCCGTCGATCACCGTCAGCCGATCGGACGACCTCAGCTATCGGCCGGCAGCGGCGACCGTCGAGATCAATGGTAACCAGGTTGCAACGCTTGCAGCCGGCCGATCATACACCGGCACAGTGCCTCCGGGACCGGCCGTGCTCAAAGTCTCATCCTGGACGGCACCGATTAGCGTGGGGAGCCATCGACTGCCTTCCGGCAGCACCAGCTACCGCTTTAATGTCGAGTCCGGAAAGTCCTACAGCTTCGTGATCTCGCCGCGCAACGAGCCGGCGCCAAACGATGTTTCGCACGATGCCCCCGGCGGCACCGGCGAGGCAACCGAAGGTGGCGGCGGGCCATTTCAGATCGCGATGGCGCAATAGCTGCGCCACGCCGTGCTTCTGTTGCGATCGTTGGACAAAGCAGTCACATTCGGGTCATGCGCCCGGACCCTCCCATCATCGTTGGTATCAGCGGAGCTTCCGGCGCCATTTATGGGGTGCGGCTCCTTGAGGCGCTGCACGGCAAAAAAATCGCCGCGCATCTCGTCGTTTCGAAATCGGCGGCGCTGACCCTGAAAGAAGAGACCGACGTCTCGATCGATCATGTCCGTTCGCTCGCGCAAACCACGTACCAGAACACGGATATCGGCGCGGCGATTTCGTCCGGATCGTTCCGCACCCGCGGCATGGTGATCGCGCCGTGCTCGATCCGCACTCTATCCGACATTGCCTACGGTACCACTGACAGTTTGCTGAGCCGCGCTGCCGACGTCACCCTGAAGGAACGGCGCCGCCTTGTCCTGGTGGTGCGCGAGGCGCCGCTGCACGCGGGGCATTTGCGCAGCATGCTGGCGGCGACGGAGAACGGAGCCGTGATCGTTCCGCCGGTGCCGGCTTTCTATCATCGGCCCAAGACCGTCGACGATATCGTCAATCAAACCGTCGGGCGCTGTCTTGACCTGTTCGATATCGACGTCGGGCTGGTCAAACGGTGGCGGACCGAGAGCGACGCGTAGTCCCGCCGTGCCGGAGGTCCAGTCGCGCTTCTGGGAATTTTCGCTGACCGTGTACGGCGCTCCGGGTATTCAGGAGGAGTGCCTGCGCCTTCAAGATCTTTACGGCGTCGACATCAATGTCCTGCTGTTGTGCGCCTATGTCGGGGGCGTTCATGGCGCGCTGTTGTCTGACCGTGACGTGCGCGCTGCGATTGCCGCCGCCACAGAATGGAACAAAAATATCGTCTGCAGTCTGCGCGAAGCCCGCCGGGCGCTTAAGCCGTTTGCGGCGGGCCCTTCGGCGACGGGCGCATCGGCTGCGGCATTGCGCACCGGCGTCAAAGCCGCCGAGCTGGAGGCCGAGCGAATCGAGCAAATGATGCTTGAAGCGTGGAGCGCGTCGCGCCTCGACACATGGCCGCGCGCAGCGCCCGAAACGGCCGTGGCGGCCAACCTTGCGGCGCTGCTTGCAACTCATGGAATAGCAGGCGGCCAGCCGGATCTGACGTCGCATCTCATCGCCGCCGCGCTTGCCAGCGAGCGCCATGCCGGCGCCTGACGGCGCTCAGCGCCGTTGACATAATAAACCGGCATAATAAACTTACTTTGCTATCTGGAGCGACGCGATGCCGCCAGAGACAGTCGCAGCAGCGGTCAAACGTGGAACGCAGTCGAACGAGCAGCCGCTCGATGCGAGCCTGCGCGGCTACCTGGAAACCAATGCCGATATCGTCACGCGCATCACCAAGCCGGTGCGCTTGGACGACGTTGGCGCGCTCTCGGCGCAGAGTGACCAGCCGATCGTGTTCGAGAATATTGTCGAGAAGCCGGGCTTCCGCCTTTGCGACATGTTCGTGAAGAACCGCCGCTCCCAGGCCCGAGCACTCGGGGTGACGCCGGAAAATTACCTGAAGACGCTGGCGTTCCGGCTGCGGCAGCCGCCGCGCGGACTGATAAACGTCAAGACCGGCCCGGTGAAGGAAGTGATCCGCACCGGCAGCGACGCCGATTGGACGATCCTGCCGATCCCCCGCCACAAGGACGTGGACGCCGCGCCCTACGTCACGGCAATGAACATCATCCGCGATCCGGAGACCGGCTTCTACAATTCATGCCACGCCGGCACCTACGCGATCGGGCCGCGGCGCGGCTTGATCAGCTTCATCACGCCGCACTCGCACATCATCATGAACAAGTACCGGGCGATGGGCAAAGACAGGATGCCGATCGCCTTCGTGTTCGGCATTCCGCCGGCCTACGAAATCATGGGCAATTTTTCCGGATTGCACATGGATATGTGGGGCGAGATGGAAATGGTCGGCACCATCATGGACCGGGATGTTGAGATGGTGCCGTGCGAGACGATCGATCTCACCGTTCCGGCGCAGGCTGAAATCGTCGTCGAAGGATACGTGCATCTCGGCGAGAAATTCCCGGTCGGCGAGGTGACGTCGCCATCGATGTATCACTTGCCGCATTCCGAGCAGGTCCCGGAGGTCATCATCACGGCAATGACCATGCGCGGCGACCGGCCAATCTACCGCAATCACCAGACCACGCCCGACACCGATCACCAAACGCTGCCGCGCCTGTGTCATGAGGCGGTATTGTATAACCGTCTCACCGAAATCGGGCTGACCGTCACCGATGTGCGCTTTCCGACCTGGGGCGCGGCGCTGTCCTGCATTTTGCAGTTCGATTATCCGCGCGAAGGTTTCGTCAATGACGCGCTGATGACGGCGATGGGCGCGCCATGGCTCAATACGAAGATGGTGGTTGCGGTTAGTCCCGATACCAATATCGACGATGCGCGCGAGGTTTATCATGCGATCGCGACGCGGGTCGATCCGGCGCGCGACATCATCATCGTGCCGCATACCCGCGGGTCGCCGTTCGATCCATCCGGCAAGCCGATCGAGGGTCAGGCGCCGCTTCGCACCGTCGGCAAGATCGGTATCGATGCGACGCGCAAGTCGCGGCACAACCTTGCCGATTTCGAGCGGGCATGGCCGGTCAACTGGGGCAAAGTCCGCCTCGAAGATTTTCTCTAACGCGCGAATTTGATCGTGCACCATCAATAGGAGTGAAAGCGATGAACAAGCCGGTAACGCCGCCTAAACCGCATGTGCTGGTCGAAGCCCAGCCGTTTATTCCCTATGTGCGCGAGGAAGATTTCTCGCCGAAGCTCAAGCCGGTCGTCGAGCCTTACAAAAAGCGCATGGGCTTTCTGCCCAATGCGTTGAAGCTTTATGCCTATCGTCCGGAGATCGCGGAGACACTCTGGAAGCTCAACAGCAACATCATGCGCGATCCGTCGTCGACACTTGATCAAATGCTCAAGCGCAAGCTCGCCGCGATCGCCTGCGCGACCAATGGCTGCGCCTATTGCACCGCCCATAGCTGCTCGATGCTGAAAAAGCCGCGCGATGCGGACTTCGAAGGCTGGGGTGTCAGCGAGGAAGAATTACAGGCGCTGATTACCGGCGACATCGAACCGAAAGACGAATTCGAGCGGGTCTGTTTCGATTATGTGCGTACTGCGTCCGCCGATCCGACCTCGGTTCCTGATGAGATTTTGCAGCGGCTGAAAAAGCACCTGACGCCGGCACAGATCGTCGAGCTTTCCTGCGTCGTCGGCTTCTGGAAATTCTACAACACTGTGCACGACAGCCTGCACATTCCGGTGGAGAGCCAGCTCCTGCAAGACACCGGCTATGTCGATCTCTAAAGCGCCGGGCAAAAAACGTCGCGGGCGGCGAAACACTCCGCTCGCGAGCGAGCTCAAATCGACCAGCGCTCGACTGCCGGCAACGGCGTCGCGGCCGGCACTGCTGGAAAAGGGTTCCGATGCTCGTTTCCGCCGCCTGGTCTACGACCTGCTCACCATAGCGAGCCGGATGACGACGGTGCGCGAACATCTGGGCGGTCGCATGGGCATCAGCGCGCCGCAATACTCGCTGCTGATGGCGGTCGGCCAATTCCAGGGTGAGCGCGGCGTAGGCGTCACCGCCGTCGCCAAAGTACTGCACGTGTCCAGCGCCTTTGTCGCGACCGAGTTCAGGCAAGCTGGCGCAAGCCGGGCTGCTCGCCAAACGATCCGATCCGAAAGACCGGCGCGCGGTGCTGTTGAGCCTGACGCGCGCCGGCCGTGGCTTGATCACGCGCCATAGCGCCGAGATTCGAGCGGTCAACGACATTTTTTTCGGCACACTGACGCCATCGATGTTCGTCGCCGCATCCACGGCAATGGCGGCGCTGGTCCGCGGCTCGGCGCGGGCGACGGCATCGCTTCATCGTCCGGAAGTTGAATCCGAGTTCGAGTCCTGGCGCGAAGCTGCGGAGTAGTGACGACGGAGTTTGCCGTCTTCCCGTCGCACGAGCCCCTTTCGTGCTCAGAAAAAATGCTTGTGAAATCTTTCCGCGGTGACAGGCTGCGAAGTCTCGACCGCATACTTGCCTACCCTTGACGGAGGAGCGGACTTGCATCGCGAAGCAAAACTCGACGTTCGGCGCATCCGGCAACTGGTTATTGCCGGATGGACCGGCCGCGACGTTGCAGCGCTGGAGAAGCACATCCGCGAGCTTGAGGCGATCGGCGTCAAGCGGCCCAAGACCACGCCGATTTTCTACCGGGTATCGGCGTCGTTGCTCACGACTGACGACGCTATAGAGGTGCTGGGCGAAAATTCGAGCGGCGAGATCGAATGCGTCGCCTATTCATTCGATGACTGCACCTTCGTCGGTCTCGGCTCGGACCACACCGATCGCAAGGCCGAAGCGGTCGGCGTGTCGCTGTCCAAGCAAATGTGCGCCAAGCCGGTCAGCTCCGACCTCTGGCGATGGGAAGATGTAGCGCCACATTGGGACGCCCTGATCCTCCGTTCCCATGTAGGCGTCAACGGTGAACGGCGGCTTTATCAGGAAGGCCCGGTCGCGGCGATGCGGCCTCTGCCTGAGCTTTTCAAGCTCTATAGCAACCGCGAGCAATTGCCCGCCGGCACCGCAATGTTCTGCGGAACGCTCGCGGTCCACGGCGGCATCGCGCCAGCCGAGACGTTCGAAATGGAATTGGACGA
The DNA here is from genome assembly GCA_963791955.1 of uncultured Alphaproteobacteria bacterium. Classification (GTDB taxonomy): domain Bacteria; phylum Pseudomonadota; class Alphaproteobacteria; order Rhizobiales; family Xanthobacteraceae; genus BOG-931. Next base: position 837,707 of record CAWBUO010000002.1, on the reverse strand, counting down.
TCCGGTGCTGCACCGGAAAATCACCCACCGCTATCGGGTACGGACGCTGCCCGACCAGGGTTAGGAGGTGAACAATGGGCTACCACAAGGGACATAAGGAATTTCACGCCCTCGACATGGAGAAGGGCTGGCACACACCGCCCGGTTATCCATCGGGCATTCAGCAAAAAATCATCGCCGGCGAACTCGACGAGCAGGCGCGGTGCGGCAATCGCACCCGGTTTCTGCGCTTCGCTCCCGGCGTCTACACCACCAAACCTTTCGTCCATGAATATTGGGAGGAGGTGTTTCTTGTCTCGGGCGACCTGATCGTCGGCAACGACGAAGAGGGCAACGGCGGCGAGAAGTTCGAGGGCTACACTTATGCCGTCCGGCCGCCGGGTGTGCACCACGGCCCTTTCAAATCTGAAAACGGCTGTATCTTGCTGGAAGTGCATTTCTTCCCCGAAGCCTAAAGCGTTTCATGCAACACATGATGCGGGCGATCTGACCGCGGGAGGTCTCTGACATGTTGCGTACCGGCAAGGAGCACCTCGAATCGATCCGTGATGGACGCGTTGTCTATATCGGATCGGAACGGGTCGATGACGTCACCCAGCATCCGGCGTTCCGCAACGCCGCGCAAACCGTGGCGGCGCTCTACGACATGAAAGCCGACCCCGCGCTGCGCGACGAGATGACGTTCGAGGAAGACGGTGGCCGCCACTCGATCTACTATCTGCGTGCCCGTTCGCGCGAGGACCTGCAGCGGCGGATGAATGGTCACCGCCGGATCGCCGACTTCACCTACGGCATGTTCGGACGTTCGCCGGATCACGTCTCCTCGTTCGTCACCGGCATGGCGATGAAGGCCGACGAGCTGAAGGCGCCGTGCGGGCATCCCGATCATTTGCTCGCCTATTATCGCCACATCCGCGACAACGACATCTACACGGTCTACGCCGTGGTGCCGCCGCAGGCGGCGCGCAACCCGGAGTTCTATCATCGGCAAAACATCCCGGTGCCGACCCTGCGGGTGGTGCGCGAGGACGATACCGGTGTCGTGATTTCCGGCATGAAGATGCTCGCCACCGGCGCGCTTTTTGCCAACGAAATCTGGATCGGCAATGTCATCCCGCTGGCGCCGGATCAGAAGAAAGAAGCGATCACCTGCGCGATTCCCTGCAACGCGCCGGGCCTGCAATTATGGTCGCGGCAACCGGCGGAACTCGGCTGCATCTCGGAAGTCGATTCGCCGCTCGCTTATCGCTACGACGAGAGCGACAGCATGCTGCTGTGCGATGAGGTCAAGGTGCCGTGGGAGCGCGTTTTCGTCCATGACGACGCGCTGTTGTCGCGCGACATCTACGTCAAGACGCCGAGCCATTGCTTCGGCAACCACCAGTCCAACGTCCGCTATTGGTCGAAGATGAAGCTGCTGGTGGGTTTGGCGAGCAAGATCGCGAACGCGACCGGCGCCGATCAAGTCCCAGCGGTGAAGGAGACCCTCGGCCGTATATCGGCACAAGAGGCGATGATCGCCGGCATGGTCAATGGTCAGATCAATGCCTGCGAAACATGGCCCGGCGGCCCCGAAGGCTACGTCTGCTTCAATCGGCGGATGATGTATGGCGCGTTGGAATGGTGCACGCAGAACTACAGCAAGTTCGTCGATGATCTCCGCGAACTGTGCGGCGGCGGCGTGTTCCAGATGCCGGCCAACATCTCGGTCATGAACGACCCCGATCTGGCAAAGAACTTTCAGACATTTTGGCAAACGCCGCAGGCGGACGCGCTTACCCGCATGAAGCTGTTCAAGCTCGCCTGGGATATGGTCGGATCGGAATTTGCCGGACGACATCAGCAATACGAGAAGTTCTACGCCGGAGCGTCCTTCATCATCCGCAATCACTCGTACCGCGAAACTGACTGGGGCGCGTTCAACAAGATCGTCGAGGATTTGATGGCAAGCTACAGCCACGACGATGCCAAGCCGGCCAAGATCGCGGCTGCTTGAGCAATGGGTAGAGCGAATCCCGAGCCCGTTGAAACCGAGTGCAAATCGTCATGTTGATGACGGGAAAGGAATACTTAGAGAGCATCCGCGACGGCCGCACACTTTATGTCGGCCGTGAGCGCATTGCCGATCAAACCAGGCACCCGGCTTTCGCCGGTGGCGCGCGGACCTATGCGGCACTCTACGACATGAAATGCGATCCGGCGCTGCGCGATATCATGACGTTCGAAGACGCCGATGGCCGGTACAACATCTACTACCTGCAACCGCGCTCGCAGGAAGATCTGCGGCGGCGCACCCGCGCGCATCGAAAGATCGCCGAATTCTGCTTCGGATTAATGGGCCGGACGCCCGATGCGATCGCCGGCAACATCACCGGCCTGTCGATGAAGCCAGAAGTGTTCGACGCCGAGCCGGGAGGTAACCGCGCCAATCTGCTGAACATCTACCGGCACATGCGGCGCGACGACATCTTTACCACTTATGCGCTGGTTCCGCCGCCGGCGGCGCGCAACAAGGAGTATTATCAGGCGCAAGGCATCCAGCAGCCGGCGTTGCGCGTCACCGCCGAAGACGACAACGGCGTCACGCTTAACGGCATGAAGATGCTGGCAAGCGGCGCCACCTATGCCCACGAAGTGCTGATCGGCAACGTCATGCCGCTCGCGCCCGATCAGCTCAAAGAAGCGATAACCTGCGTCATACCACTCAATCTTCCCGGTCTTTCGCTGTGGTCGCGACGGCCTTTCAATCGGGCCGATACGATCGAGTTCGACAGTCCGCTGACCTATCACTTCGACGAATCCGACTGCATGCTGGTATTTCAGGACGTCAAAGTGCCTTGGGAAAAGGTGATCGTGCACGACAATGCCGGGCTGAGCCGGAATATCTACATCCAGACGCCGTCGCACGTAATGGCCAATCATCAGTGCAATGTGCGGTTCGGCACCAAGCTGCGTTTCATGGTGGCGATAGCGAGTCTGTTGGCGCAGGCGACCGGCGCGCGCGACATTCCCGCGGTGCGCGACACGCTCGGGCGTTTGGCCGCGATGGAGGCCGGCTACAACGCCATGATCGACGGACAAATCGAGGCCTATCTGGAGGTCGATCACGGCTTCGTTCTTTATAACCGCCGCTATCTCTATGCCGCAATCAATTGGGCGATGGAAAATCATTCCACGGTGATCGATATCATGCGCGAACTGATGGGCGGCGGGCAGTTTCAATTCCCGGCAAGCATCGAGGTGCTGGATGATCCCGCGCTCGGCGAGCTGTTCGGAACGTACTGGACGGCCGGTGAGCAAAGCGCCGTCGATCGCATGAAGCTTTTCAAGCTGGCCTGGGACCTGATCGGGTCCGATCACGCCAGCCGCGCGACGTCGTACGAGAAATTTTTCGTCGGTCCCGCCTTTGCGGTGCGCAACTATAATTTCATCAACGCGCCGTGGGACGAACTGCACCAGATCGCGGAAGATTTCATGGCGACCTATGGTTACGAGGGCATGGCCGAGCCGCAGGCGGTAACGGATATTCGTGAGACGCGCGGCGCGAAACGCAGCAGCTAGGGAGTTCACTTTATGAACAGCTTCACCAAGGGAACCGCCATTGTGCTCGGTCCGGACGACGGCGAGTCGTTCTGGCAGCCGATGCCGTCCCGTGGCTATGTGGTCAACAAGTTCAGTCCCTATACGTCGCCTTACGACAATTTCTCGATCGGGATTCAAGTGCTGGAGCCGGGTGCGCATATCCGCCGTCACGGCCACGAACGAAGCCACGAAATTCTGTTCTGCTTTCGCGGCACCGGTACGGCCGAGATCGACGGCAAAACCTATGACGTTCGCGAGGAGACGATGATGCTGATCGGCCGCGGCCTGCAGCACAAAGTCACCAACACCGGCACCGGGCAGATGCGGCTGATCTGGTTCATCAGCCCGCCTGGCCTCGAAGATTGGTTCGGTGCGATAGGCCGCCCGCGGCAGCCGGGAGAGCCGCTACCGCCAGCGTTCGATCGGCCGACCAACGTATCGGAAATTCAGATCCAGCAGCGCTTTATTCCCTCGGAAGAAGGCTAGCTACCCGCAATGGGCCTCGATCCGGTAACCGTCCGGATCAATGACGAACGCAGCGTAACAGCTTGGCCCGTAATCGGCGCGCAGTCCGGCCTTGCCGTCATCGCTGCCGCCGGCAGCGAGCGCCGCGGCGTGGAAGGCAGAGGCACTCTTCGGCTTCGAAGCGACGAAACAGAAGTGCAGGCCTGATTGCATGTCCGGCCGGACCGGATGGTCTACCGCGCTGATCCAGAACGCGACGGTGTCGCGCCCGTAGCCAAGCGATCCCTCGACTCCGGCGGACACAGCGCGGCGGGCCGCGCTGTGTCCGAGGTGCGCCCTACTTTTTTTTGTCGGCGAGACGGCTGTAGCGGCCGATCAGGCTCGCCTTCGCAAGTGTGTGGAAATGCAGTTCGTACCCGACGAGGGCGGCAGATGCCTGGTCATTCTGGGCAAACTGCAGCTTGTCTTCATCGAGCGCGAACACCGTGAAGTGATAATGATGTGGCTTGTCGCCTTTCGGCGGACACGGGCCTCCATAGCCGGGGGCGCCGAAATCGGTGCGCGTCTGGAGTGCTCCCGCGGGCAGGAGGTTGGCCTTTGGGTCTCCAGCGTTTTTCGGGATCGACGTGGTCGACGGCGGTATGTTGATCACCACCCAGTGCCACCAGCCGCTGCCGGTTGGCGCATCCGGGTCGTAGACCGTGATCACGAAACTCTTGGTCTCCTTCGGCGCTCCGGTCCAGCTCAGCGACGGGGAGATATTGTCGCCGGTACAGGTAAACGAGTTAAACACCTGCGCGTTTTTGATGGTCGCGCCGTTGGTGATTTCCGCGCTGGTCAGTTTCATGCCCGCCGCAAAAGCCGCCGGCGCAGCGAGCATACTAAAAGCCAGTGCCACAGCCCCTAATGCCACCTTGTGCATTCCTTCCTCCCTTGGTTCGGCGGCGAAAGCTAGCATGAGGAAGGAGACTTGTCTTGCTGCGCCCGCCGCTTGCCGACGCAGACTTTCGGTCTACCGCCGCCCTGGAATGCCGCTATGCTGTGCACCTGAATAATCTGCTGCCGAATGCGGGAAAGACAAATGGCGTTAGCTTTCGCGAACCGGCCAGCCGAGCGAATCGTCGTGCCGGTCCCGGAACCGGATCTCACGCCGCAAGAATTGATCGCGCGCGCAGCGGCACTCAAGCCGCTCTTGCGACGGCAGCAGGCCGAGAACGACGAACGCGGCTCCTATTCGCCGGAACTGCACCAGGCGTTTCTCGACGCCGGCCTGTATCGCACCGTGCAGCCGCGCATGTTCGGCGGCTATGAGTTCGATATCCCGACCTTTTACCGGGCCATGCTCGAAATTTCGCATGGCCATCCGTCGGCCGGCTGGTGCCTTACGCTTTGTGCGTCGCATCCATTTCTGATTGCGTCGCATTGGCCCGAGCAGGCGCAGCGCGAGTTGTTCGGCGCAGACGGTCACTTTGCCGCACCGCATCGCGTGCCGCCAAGCGGCGTGCTCACGCCGGTCGAAGGCGGCTACCGGCTCAGCGGTTTGTGGGATTTCTGCTCCGGCATACCTTACTCCACGCATCTCGTCTGCGGTGCCCGGCTGCCGACCACTGACGGGCCGCCGGAAGTTTTCTGCGTCGCGGTGCCGCGCCAGCATTTGCGCATCCTGGACGATTGGGGCGGCGATCAAACGCTCGGCATGCGCGCCAGCGGCTCGAACAGCGTTGAAATCAACGATGCCTTCATTCCCGCGCATCACGCGGTGCCGCTGCAGGGCATGTTCACCCGCCCGGAAGATATGCGCGATGGCACGCCGGGCACCCGGCTCCACGGCAACCCGATGTATCTGGGGCGGGTCTCCGGTCCCTACCACATATCCCTGGTCACGACGGTCACTGGCGCGGCCAAAGCAGCGCTCGACGAATACGAAGACATCATCCGCGCAAAGAAGACCACCTTTCCGCCGTTCATCCCGCGCGCCGAACACGAGGACTTTCAGCGCGCGCTCGGGCAGGCGATGGCCCTGACGGATGCAGCCGAGAATCTGATGATCCGCGGTTGCGAGGTCTATATGGAAATGTGCCAGCGCTGGGCGGCCGATGGCACGCTGATCACGGTGGAGCAGAACCTGCGGCTATGGGCGATGATGCAGCAGGCCGGCCGCATGGCATGCGATGCCGTTGAGCTTCTGTTCAAGAACGCCGGCACGTCGGTGACGCGCAAAGGCAGCCGCATGGAGCGCTACTTCCGCGACGTGCAGATGTATCGCGCGCACCCCTCGTCGCTGTTCGAGAATTTCTGGGCGCCGGTCGGACGCGCGCATCTCGGATTGCCGATCCGGCATTTCAACTTTTGAATCTGATCGCGGGAAAGCGCGCATGTGCGAGCGATCGCCGCAAACACCGTTTCGTGCATCAGGTGTGCTTTTTGGTGGGCAGGGCGGCAATGAAAAAGCATACCAAAACTTGGAACGCTGCCCACGTCACCTCGATCTGGGGACGTTAACCGCAAGACATTCATTGACCGCACTCGGCTTGCATACGTAAGATTGCAAGTTGGGGCTGTGATGTATCGCCAAAAATGGCGCATCAAGCAGACCAAAAACAGTTCAAAAAACCGACCCCAAAAACGAACCCAGGGAGGAAGCAATGAAGCGCATTCTTGCGTTTTTGACCGGAGCACTCGTGCTTGGGCTCTGGCTTGGTACGGCACCGGCTTTGGCAAAGCCGGATTGCGGCGAAAATACCGGAAAGAAGGCGACCGGCAAGCCAATCCCGATTGGCGCGGTTACGTCGATGAGCGGCATCGGCAGCTTCAAGGAAGCCGACGAAGCGGCAGAAGCTTATTTCAAGTGCGTCAACGACAACGGCGGCATTCACGGCCGGCCGATCACCTACCACGACGAAGACGATCAGAGCCAACTCGATGTCGCCGCGCAGGCCGCCAAGAAGCTGGTCGGCGATGAAGGCGTCTATGTGATGATCGGCAGCACCAGCTTCATCGAGTGTATCCCCAACGCCAACTATTATCTTAAGCAAAACATCCTTGAGATAGGGCTGGGCATTCCCTCGCAATGCTATCAGTCGAAGAACATCGCCGAGATCAACGCCGGGCCGCGACAAAGCGGTATCGGTGGCGCCGACTACGCGCGCCGCAAGCTCGGAGCCAAGACTCTCGTGTGTTCGATTCCGAAATTCCCCGGCTCTGACTATAGCTGCAACGGGCTGGAGGAATGGGGCAAAAAATACGGCGTCAAGGTCACCAGCATCTATTCCGACCCCGTTTCCCCCGACTACAGTTCGCTGGTTCTGCAATTTCTGGCGACCAAGGACGATGCCATCATGATTTATGGCACCGACGATACCGGCGCGCGAATTCTGGATGCTGCGGAGCAACAGGACGCCGCCGCCAAAATGAAGTGGACGACGCCGACCTCGTATTACACTGTCCGTTTTCCCCACGCGATCGATACCAAATATTGGAACGACCGCTTATGGGTGAACGCCGAACTGGCGCCGCTCGACTCCAAAGGCAAGGACAATCAGAACTGGATCGCAGTCATGGACGCTTACGGCGGCAAGTCGTTGCGGGACAGTTTCTCGCAGGCGGGCTATATCGCCGGCCGGATCGCGGTCAACGCCATGTTGACGATCAAGAACCCGGACGACATCAACCGCAACACGGTGACGGCGGCGATTCAAAACATGAAGCCATATGAGACCGATATCCTCTGCCAGCCATGGTATTGGGGCGGTCCGGAGGCGACCGAGCACAATGCCAACCACGTGACCCGTACTGTTGGGATCCATGACGGCAAATGGAAGAATCTGGAAGGTTGTGTGAACGACGCCGATCCGGGTCTCGCCAGCATCGAGGCCCTGGAAAAGAAGTTGGGCATCAAGATCAACGACCAGGTTCCGCTCCAATAAGCGCGGCGCTGCGGTCCTAAAACGTACCAGCAAGTGCCCGAGGATTTTCGTGGTCATTGCGACCATGAAAATCCTCGGTGCGTTTTGAAGGCGTCTTTGGGATAGCGTGAAACGGCACGCCGGGGCGAGTGAATGATCAAATCGTGGTATTTGAGTTTCTTGTCACGCCGGACGCGCTTGCCGAAGAGTTCGATCCCGCTGAATCGCCGCGCTACTTCAACGCCTATCTCGATCTCTGGACCAGTACGGAGCCGGCCGGCTTCGACGGAATGCTACCGCGATTTCGGCGCGGTCACGATTCCCATGCTGCGCAAGACGAAAGTCTAGGTGTGCGCCGCCGCTGCGGCGGCTGCCTGGCCCGACGCCAGATACGCGCCGTGCAGGATCTCCGGATGCAGCTGCAATTCCTCGCAGCTGCCGGCGAATGCCACGGCGCCGCGCTCCATCACATAGGCGCGCTTGCTCAGGCTCAGTGCCAAAGTGGTGAATTGTTCGATCAGCAGGATGCCGACGCCGCGCGCGGCGATGATCTGGATCGTCTCGGCCAGCCGGCTGACGATGGACGGTGCAAGTCCGAACGACAATTCGTCGATCAGGAGATAGCGTGGCCGCGAAATCAGTGCTTGTGCGATCACCACCATCTGCTTCTGTCCGCCGGACAGAAGCTGCGCCGGGATCGAGAGGCGATTGCGCAGTTCCGGAAAGATTTCCAACGCCGCCTCGATTTCGCGATCGGCTTCGCGCCGCGGGTGCATCAATGCGGCGGCCGCGAGATTGTCGCGCACCGACAGGCCGATCAGTACCGGATGGCCCTCAAGCACCAGAGCGACGCCCTGCCGCCGCACCGCGTCGGGCGGCTGGCCCAACAGTGGCATACCGTCGCAGGCGATATCGCCGCCCATCGCCGGCAACGCGCCCGCGATGGTGAGTACGAGCGTCGATTTGCCGGCGCCGTTGGCGCCGAGCAGCGCCGTGATTTCCCCGGGCGGAACGCTGATCGAAACATCGCGCAGCACAGGACGGCCGCCGCGGGCGACAAAGAGATTGCGTACCGACAGTTCCTGCTCCGCCATCGGCTCACTCGCGTCCCAGATAGGCGCGACGCACGACAGGATCGTCGAGCACTGCGCGCGTCGGCCCCATTGCAAGCCGCTTGCCGAAATCCAGGACCAGCGTTTCTCTGCAGACCGAGGCGATGAGATCGGCGTCGTGGTCGATCAGCACCAGCTGGGTAGCAAAAACCGATGGAATCTGGACCAGTAGCCGGCGCAGCCGATCGGTCTCGGACTCGTTGAGACCTGCGCCGGGCTCGTCCATCAGAATGACTGTGGGCCGACCGATCAGGGTCTTGGCGATTTCGACCATGCGGCGCTCGAACAGATTGAGCTGCCGGCCGCGTGTGTTGCGCCGTTCGCCAAGGCCAACGAAATCGACCGCCGCGTCGACTTCACGCCGGGCGCTGCCGCGGTCGGCAGAAACATGATCGGCGATCGCCTGGATATTCTCCATCGCCGTCAATTCGTCGACGACAAGTTCCTGCTGAAAGGTGCGGCGCAGCCCGATGCCGACGCGGTGACGCGGCGACAGCGTCAGCAACGACGTGTCGTTCAAAAAAATCGTGCCTTTGACCGGAGTGACAAAACCGGAGAGGACATTGACCAAAGTCGTCTTCCCTGCGCCATTGGGGCCGATCAGCCCGCAAATCGGCGCGACGAATTCGGCATCGAGTGCGTCAAGCGGCGTGATGCCGCCAAATTGCACCGTTAGCGAGTTGATCTTGATCATGGCGCGCGCTGCGCCTGGAATTTGCCGTAGAGACGCTCGGCCAGAATTGTGAGTTGGCCGCCGAGGCCAAGCGGATCCCGCAAAGCGAACAACAAAGCCGCGCCGAAGATCATAAAGCCGACGTTGGTGTTGACGTTGAGGTCGATCAACAGCGCCGGAATGAATCGCGTTAACAGGCCGCCAAGGAACGCGCCGAGCCAGACGTCGTATCCACCTAACAGCATGCCGATGAAAATCACGATGGAGTTCGTGGTCGGGAAGGCTGAAGCGTCGAGCTGGCCGAACAGGCCGGCCAGCAGCGCCCCGGCGATTCCGGCGACGAATCCGGAGAGCGCAAATGCCCAAGCCTTGTAGAAAACAATTCTGACGCCCGAGGCGATCGCCATTTGCTCGCTTTTGCGGATCAAGGCCCAGGCACGTCCCGGCTTGGTACGTCGGTGGGCCTCGATCAAAAAGATGCAGAGCACTGTCACGCCGGCAACGAAGAGAAAATAGGCGCTGTCGCTCGAAGCAAAGATCGGCCGCGCCATGTTGATCCGGTCGTTGCCGCTGGCGCCGACCTGTCCCAGAAATCCGGGACCGCCCACCGGAAAGCTGATCACGAAGACCAGAGTTTGAAATGCGCCCGCGAGCATCAGCGTGACCAGCGCCAGATAAAGCCCACGCATGCGAAGCGCCGGCAGTCCCCAGATCATACCGATCAGCGATGCGCCGACGCCGCCGGCCAGTATGGTCACGAAGAATGGTGGATGAATGTAGTGATAGACGCGCAGGCTGACCCAGCCGCCGACGCCGACCAGTGCCCATTGGCAAAGCGATACCAGGCCAAGTTGCCCATACAGCAGCGCGCACCCGAGCACGGCCATTACCATGCAATAGGCTTGGGTGAAATTCGATAGCCAATAACCGCCGCATGTTGAAGCAATAACTCCGGAGACGACGGCAACTACGGCGACGATCGCGACTGCCCGAATACCCGGGGTAATTTCTTGGGGTACCAGCGGGATGACGTCGGTCTTGATGATTTCGGTCTTGGCGATTTCGTTCATTCCCGGGCTCCAACGCCTTGACCAGCGCCGACGATCATCAAGAAGATCAGAGCCGCGACATAAGGTCCCGCGCTGCGCAAGTTGGCGATTTCGGGCGAGGTAGCGATCAGCAGCGCCTCGATGAGGCCGGCGACAATGCCGCCGATGAACGCGCCCGGTAGTGACGACAAGCGGGCCATGATCGCGGCGGCGATCGCTGGAATAACGAGGAAGGTCAACGTGCCCGGATCGAGCCGGTTGATGTTGGCCAAGAGGATGCCGGCGATGCCGGCAAACATGCCATTGATTAGCCAGGCTATGGAATCGATCTGAACAACACGTACGCCAATGGCGGCGCTGATGTGCCGGTCGCTTGCGAGCGCACGCATCCCGAGCCCGATCCTGGTGCGGCTCAACAACAAACCGATACTGGTTGCCATCGCCAAAGACAGGCCGAGGGCAATCAAGCGCGTGATCGTCAGTCGGACGCCAAACAGCGTGACGGCGCTGAAATCGGTCGGCAGCATGAGGCGCCGCGCCACGCCGACGCCCCAGTAAAGCGCCATGCCGCCAAACAGGAAGAGCGCCAATCCGAGGGTGGCGATGGCGCGCACGACGCGGTCGCGATGCGCCAGGCGCGGAGCGAAAATGCGGCCATAGGCGTAGGCGAGGCCGGTCGAAACGGCAACGCCGACAATCCAGCTGACAGGCGCAGGGAGCCCGTCTTGCGTCAGCTCCCAAGCCAGGAACGCGGACACGCCGCCGAATGCACCGAAGGCGAAATTCAGTGTACCCGATGCCCGGTAGAGAATGACCAGCCCGACGCTGGATAGCGCGTAGACAGCGCCCAGTCCGATTCCGGACGCGATGAAAGGAAGCAAACTCATGTTGAATGCCGACCAATGTTCATTGGTAGGACACCCCGCCGGACGCTTGAACGTTTCCCCTGTCGGCAATCCTATAGCCGCTATTGCGCAGTGTCAGCAGTCTTCGCGCTGTGCCCACGTCCGAGGCGCCCACCGCTTCGGACGTCGCGCGCCCACCCCGCAATGACGGCAGCCGCTTTCTCGTGGAATACTTCCGCCGGTCTTATTTGTTCGATTGGCGAACACTCGCCCGATCAGTGCCAGTGCAGATAGGCCACTCCCGTTTTTCTTCTCTCAGCGCTGCATCACTCAGCGCTGCATCGTTGGTGCATCGGCAAGCGCATTGCGGCGCGCTTGACTTCAACGCACGACCTCATAACACTCGGCAGCGAAAACAACAGAACTTGGCGGCGCCTTTCGCCCTTAATCAGTTCTGCGCGTAAACGGCGTCACGCAATAGGGAGATTTGCAATGATCGGCAGCGCCCGTTTCGATTTCATCCATTTTATGCACTACACGGCCTTGCCGGAAAATCAGAAAGAATTTCCATCACTGTGGGTGGATTTCCCCAACAAGTATTTTGATCCCGCGCGCGGACATGAGTTGTATCAGCGCTATCTTTCGCAGCTCGTGCTCGCCGACAAGCTTGGTTTCGATGCCGTCGTCGTCAACGAGCATCACAACACGGCCTACAGCATGATGCCGGCGCCGAACCTGATCGCGGCGACGCTCATTCCGCGCGTCAAGAACGCGAAGATCTGCGTGTGGGGGACACCGCCTAATCTCGAACACCCCAACCGGCTGGCGGAAGAATACGCCATGCTCGACGTGCTCTCGCAGGGCCGTCTGGAAGTCGCGTTCCCGCTCGGCACCGGCATGGAATATTGGTCCAATTCGGTCAATCCGGCCACCGCCCGCGAGCGCCACCGGGAATCGATCGAGATTATTTTGCAGGCTTGGACCCAGGACGGGCCGACGTCGTACTACGGCGACTTCTACACCTATCGCTATCTTAATCCCTGGCCGCGGCCGGTTCAGAAGCCGCATCCGCCCTGCTACATCGTCGGCACCGGCAGTCCGGAGACCATTGATCTCGCCTCGAGGCTCGGTTTCGGCTACGCGTCGGTGTTCGTCACCAAACAACGGGCGCGCGAGCTTAATCAGGAGCTGCGCCAGGGCGCAGCCGAGCACGGCCACCACATCCGGCCGGACCAGCTTCCGCTGCAAGTCATCACCTACGTCGCGGAAACCGAAGAAAAAGCCAGAGAAGAAGCCGTCGAGCACATCCAGTATTTCTTCGAGGATGCGCTGCGTACGACGCCAACCTTCCTTGCTCCGCCCGGTTATCTTTCGGTCGATCAGTTGAAAAAGCGCGCTGCGCTGGCCGACAAGCTCCACGGCGCCTTTAGTTTCGAGAACATCGAGCAAGCGTTCTTCGTCGCCGTCGGCACCGCCGACCAGGTCGTCGAGCGCCTGGAACAATGGGCCGAGCAGATGGGGACCAACCATTTCGTCATGTTCGCTGCGATCGGCAATATGCCGAATTGGAAAGTCGTGAAAAACCTGAGCTTGATTGCACAAGACGTTATTCCACGTGTGCGCGCCGCCGCCCCCGTGCATCATCGCGCGGCCGCCGAGTAAGGGAGGACGCTGATGGCCAATCCCTTTCCCGCCGCATTCAAGCGCGAAGTTCACACCATCAATGGCGTGAAGACCGTCGTGCTCACTGCCGGTCGCGGCGAGCCGCTGGTTTTTCTGCATGGCGCCGGCATCTGGCACGGCATCAATTTCACCATGCCGTGGACGGAGAAATATCGCGTCATCGTGCCGATCCATCCGGGCTTTGGCGAATCCGGCGATGACCCGTCAATTTCGGAGATGCACGATTACGTCATGCATTACCTCGACCTGTTCGACACGCTCGGCATCGAGCGGATGCGCCTCGTCGGGTTCTCGCTCGGCGGCTGCATGGCGGCGAAGTTTGCAGTCGAACACCGCCATCGGGTCGAGCGGCTCGTGCTGGTGGGCCCGGCCGGCCTGCGTGACAAAGCCCATCCCGGACCGGACCTGTTCATGCTGCCGCCCGACAAGATTCCGGCGATGCTGGTCTCGAATTTCGACGTCATCAAACCGTATCTGCCGGAAAAGCCCGATCTCGATTTCATGGGAGAGCGCTATCGCGAAGGCGGAATGCTGGCGCGGCTGTTGTGGGAGCATCCCTGGGACAAGAAATTGCCGCGCTACCTTCACCGCCTGACCATGCCGACGCTGCTGGTGTGGGGTGAAGAGGATCGCCTCATTCCGGTGCAACAGTCTGAGATCTGGCGCCGCTATATTCCCAAGGCGGACATTCAAATCTTCAAGGGCGCGGGCCACCTTGTGCTCGACGAGAAACGGGAAGCGGTCGACGCGGTGCAGCGCTTCCTGTCGTAGAGTTCGGACCCGTCAATAGTCGCCAGGGAAGCCCGCGATATGCAAACGCGCTTGTGATTGTGCTGCATGTTGACCGGCTGTTAGTCTTTATGCCGATGGCGCAGGGAAGCGCCGATACCAAAGCTGGGGGAAATGTATATGGACAGTATCAAAACCTACGCGGCTCCACTCGGACGCCTGCTGATGTGCAGCCTCTTTATTTGGGCGGGTTACACGAAGCTCTTCGTGTTTGGTCCGTCGGGGACGGCTGGTTACATGGCGAGCGTGCACATGCCGCTACCGGCCTTGGCGGCATGGGTTGCCATCATCGTCGAATTGCTCGGCGGAATATTGCTTCTCATCGGGTACCAGACCCGGTGGGTCGCGCTCGTCCTTGCGATTTGGTGTCTGGTGACCGGTTTTGCTGTTCATCTGCCGGTCGGCGACCAGGCCAATATGATCCATTTCTACAAGAACCTTGTGATGGCTGGCGGATTCTTGTTCGTCGTGGCGCACGGGGCCGGCGGCTTCAGCGTCGACGGCGCCATGGGCACCGACAAGGCCGCGTAGGCGGCCGGGGATCGAACCAAGGTTAGAAACGGATACGAAACGGGGCGGATGGTTCCGCTCCGTTAACCTCCTGGGCGCTGATCCGTTCGACCATTTGTAAGACATGACCCGTATCAGCGGGGTGCCCGGCGTGCGAAATCGCGCGGCGGCCGTCGTTGTAAATAGGCCGTGTCATGGAAAACGACCGCCGCGCTCTCCAACGCACGCGAGTGTTGCGGTGCGCCAAGATCATCGTACCAAGCCGCTCGCGGGTCGTTCACTGCACAGTCCAGAACATCACCGGCGCCGGCGCGTGCCTGAAGGTGGCCGATACCTTCGGCTTGCCCGAGACCTTCGAACTGACGTTCGAACATGGCCGCACCCGCCGCTCTTGCCGTGTGATCTGGCGAACGAACGATCAGCTCGGCATTGCGTTTGAGATCTCAGAGCTGCGGGAGTGAAGCTTGGAGCCGGCATCGCAACGACGGCACCGCTAAAACTCCGCCACGGCGCGGATCAGCCGCTCGATGTCTTCGGGCCGCGACAGGCGATGGTCGCCATCCTTGACCAGGGTGAGAACGACATCGTCGCTGGCGAGCCGCGAAACCAGCTCGACCGCATGCCGCCACCGTACATCGGGGTCTTCAACCCCTTGAAGGATGCGAACCGGGCAGCCGGTTTCGATCATGCCGCCCAGCAGCAGATGATTGCGGCCCTCTTCGATCAATTGCCGGGTTACGAGATAGGGCTCCGGCGAATATTCCGAAGGTCGCGACCAAACTCCTTTTTCTTCCAGCTCTTGCCTGATCGCTGGGGTGAAGTGCTTCCACATCAGCTCCTCGGTGAAATCCACCGCCGGCGCGACTAGCATCAGGCCGATCACCGAAGCCGGCGGCGCTTGCGGGCGTGCCCGCAGTGCGCGGACCATCAGCAGCGCCAGCCAGCCCCCCATCGACGAACCGATCAAAATCTGCGGCCCCCGACAGCAAGCATCGAACACGCCGAGACAATCAGCAAGCCAGCGGCCGATCGTGCCCTCGGTGAATTCGCCGCCCAATTCGCCGTGGCCGGAATAGTCGAAGCGGACACACGCACGGCCCGCTTGCTCGGCCCAGTGCGCCAGCGCGGCGGCTTTGGTGCCCTTCATGTCGGATTTGTAGCCGGACAGCCAAAACAGCCCGGGCGGCGTCCCCGAGCGCTCCCGCACCGCAACGCGGCGGCGCGCGCTTCCCGATCCAATTTCCAGAAATTTCAGGCTGTTATCGTTCATCGGACTTTGCGTATCATCACCCGGAGCGTGCCGCAGATCGACAGAACATAATCACGTCACCCACCGGTTCGCCATCGATCCGATGCGCAATTGCGTTGACTTATGACCGGAAACTCCCGATCTTCCGCACTCTCAGCAACGACCAAAGGAGACAAGTACCATTCGTCGACCGATCAGAACCGCGCAACCCGCTCCCAAGGAAGGTCCGCGCATCAACGATGAGATCCGTGTCCGCGAGGTCCAGCTCATTGACAAGGATGGCGCCAACAAGGGCGTCACCGAAATTAACGCCGCTCTGGCCATGGCGCAGGAGGCCGGCCTCGATCTGGTAGAGATCGCGCCGAATTCATCACCGCCGGTTTGCAAAATCCTTGATTTCGGCAAATACAAATATCAGGCCCAGAAGAAGGCTGCCGAAGCGCGCAAGAAACAAAAGATCGTGGAGATCAAGGAGATCAAGCTGCGGCCGATGATCGACGATCACGACTACGAAGTGAAGATGCGCTCGATCCAGCGATTTTTCGAGGAAGGCGACAAGGTTAAGGTGACGCTGCGCTTTCGCGGCCGCGAAATGGCGCATCAGGAGCTCGGCTACAAGCTCCTGGATCGTGTCAAGGGTGACACATCCAAGATCGCCAAAATCGAGCAGGAGCCCCGCTTCGAGGGCCGCCAGGTCGTGATGGTGCTGGCGCCGCGCTAGAGCGGCGCGGCGGCATTTGCCAATTTAAGCCGCCTCTGCCATAACCGCGCCCTTTCCGACGCCCGGCTGATCAGGGCTGCCGTGGCGTCGGCCAAGTGCTCATCAGCACACGATCGTCAGATCGTCGGCGCTGCCCCCTCCCTACCTCCTCAACGCGGGAAGGTGAGGAGGGGGACGCCATCAATCAGGAGAGCCAAATGCCCAAGATTAAGACCAAATCGGGCGCCAAAAAGCGCTTCAAGGTGACGGCTGGAGGGAAGGTCCTCTACGCGCAGTCCCGCAAACGCCACGGCATGATCAAGCGCACGAAAAAGCAGATCCGCCAGTTGCGCGGTACCAACGTGCTATTCAAGACCGACGGCGACAACATCAAAAAGTACTTCTTGCCGAACGGTTGACGACCAGCGGCTTGCCGCCGTCGTTCATTCTAGCGTTTTGCGATTTTAGAGGAGATCAGCCATGGCACGCGTTAAACGCGGCGTCACCAGTCATGCCAAGCACAAGAAAGTGCTCAAGGCCGCCAAGGGCTATTACGGCCGGCGCAAGAACACCATCCGGATCGCCAAGCAGGCGGTCGAGAAGGCCAATCAATACGCTTTTCGTGACCGCAAGCGAAAGAAGCGCACCTTCCGCGCGCTGTGGATTCAGCGCCTCAACGCCGCGGTGCGGCCCTTTGGCCTCAACTACAGCCGTTTTATTGCGGGGTTGAGCAAGGCCGGCATCATGGTTGACCGCAAGGTGCTTTCGGATTTGGCGATTAGCGAACCGGCGGCATTCGAGGCTATCGTCGGGCAGGCCAAGTCCGCACTCGCGGCGTGAGGTCATGACCGGCCGCGCCCACCATCGAGCGCGCCATGATTGACCGCGCCTACGTGCAGCGGATGGCACGCTACAATCGCTGGCAGAACCAAAACCTCTACGGCGTCGCCGACAAGCTGTCCGCAGAGGAGCGCGGTCGTGACCGCGGCGCGTTCTTCGGCTCGGTCCACAAAACGCTCAGCCATCTGCTGTGGGGCGACCAGATTTGGATGAGCCGCTTCACCGATGTACCAAAACCGCAGGGGGGAATTCCGGAATCGGTCACGCTCTATACGGACTGGCCAGGACTAATGGCCGAACGGGTGCGCTTCGATCAGACAATCATCGACTGGGCCGACACCATCGAGGACGCTTGGCTCGCGGCTGATCAAACCTACTATTCGGCCGCGACCAAACGCGAATGGACCAGGCCGCGCTGGATGCTCGTCACTCATATGTTCAATCACCAGACTCATCATCGCGGTCAGGTCCACTGCATGCTGACGCAAGCGGGCGGCCGGCCGCACGATACCGATCTCCCGGTCATGCCGGATTGACCGCAGCCAAAGCCGACTGACATGTCCGATACCGCCCAGCTTGAACAGCAAATCCTGACCGAAGTCGCCGCCGCAAGCGATGAGGCCGCGATCGAAGCCGTACGCGTCGCGGCGCTCGGCAAGAGCGGCTCGGTTACGGCGTTGTTGAAGACCCTTGGCACCCTGCCGCCCGAGGAGCGGAAAACTCAAGGGCCGCTGATCAACGGCCTAAAGGACCGCGTCAATTCGGCGCTTGGTGCGCGCCGCGAGGCGTTGAAGAACGTGGCGCTTGAGGCGCGGCTCAATACCGAAAGCGTTGACGTCACGCTCCCGGTGCGCGAGGCGCCGGCCGAGATCGGGCGCGTTCATCCGATCACCCAGGTGGTCGACGAGTTGACCACGATTTTCGCCGATATGGGTTTCGCTGTCGCCGAAGGCCCCGACATCGAGACCGAAGATTACAACTTCACCAAGCTCAATTTCCCGGAAGGGCATCCGGCGCGCGACATGCACGACACGTTCTTCTTCAACCCGAAGCCGGACGGCTCGCGCCTGTTATTGCGCACCCACACCTCGCCGGTTCAGGTGCGCACGATGCTAAGCCAGAAGCCGCCGATCCGAGTCATCATTCCGGGCCGCACCTATCGCAGCGATTCAGATCAGACCCACACGCCGATGTTTCATCAGGTCGAGGGTCTGGTCATCGACAAGGGCTCGCATCTCGGCCATCTGAAATGGATTCTGGAAGAGTTCTGCAAGGCGTTCTTCGAAGTCGATCGCGTCAAGATGCGCTTTCGGCCGTCGTTCTTTCCATTCACCGAACCGTCGCTCGAAGTCGACATCCAGTGCCGGCGCGACAAGGGCGAGATTCGCTTCGGCGAAGGCGATGACTGGATGGAAATCCTCGGCTGCGGCATGGTGCATCCGAACGTGATGCGAAATTGCGGGCTCGATCCCGACGAGTATCAAGGCTTCGCCTGGGGCATGGGCATCGACCGGATCGTCATGCTCAAATACGGCATGCCCGACCTGCGTGCCTTCTTCGAGGCCGACGTGCGCTGGCTCTCCCATTACGGTTTCCGCCCGCTCGACCTGCCGACGCTGGCGGGGGGATTAAGCTCGTGACTTTGCCGCGCGTGGGCGGAGATGCGCGCCTATGATGAAATTCACCCTCGGCTGGCTCAAGGAGCATCTCGGTACTGATCGTCCGCTCGGCGAGCTTGCCGACAAGCTCACCATGATCGGGCTCGAAGTCGAGCGCATCGAGGACAAGACCAAACTCCTCGCGCCGTTCGTCATTGCGCGCGTGATTGAGGCGAAGCAACACCCGAACGCCGACCGGTTACGCGTGTGCATGGTCGACACCGGCAGCGGCGCGCCGATCCAGGTGGTGTGCGGCGCTCCGAATGCGCGCGCCGGCATGAAGGGTGTGTTCGTGCCGCCGGGCGCTTTCATCCCCGGCAAAGACATGACGCTCCAGGTCGGCACCATCCGCGGCGTTGAAAGCCGCGGTATGCTGGTCTCCGAATTCGAGCTGCAAATCTCCGACAATCACGAGGGCATCATCGAATTGCCCGATGATGCGCCGGTCGGCGCCAGCTACGCGCAATGGGCCGGTCTCGACGATCCGCTGATCGAGATCAACCTGACGCCGAACCGTGCCGATTGCACCGGCGTGCACGGCATCGCCCGCGATCTCGCTGCCGCCGACATGGGAAGCTTCAAGGACGCCGCGGTCAGGCCGATCAAAGGCGAATTTCCGTGTCCGGTGAATGTTGCGCTCGACTTCGGCACCACGCCGCCGCTGTGTCCCGCTTTCGCGCTGCGTCTGGTGCGCGGCGTCAAGAACGGGCCGTCGCCCGATTGGCTGCAAAAGCGGCTCATTGCGATCGGGCTGCGACCAATCAATGCGCTCGTCGATATCACCAACTTCGTCACCTACGACCGTGGCAGGCCGCTGCACGTGTTCGATGCAGCCAAAGTGCGGGGCAATCTCGTGGTACGCCGCGCGCGCGTCGGCGAAACGCTGCTCGCGCTCGATGGCAAGACCTACACCCTTGACGACTCGATCTGTGTGATCGCCGACGAGGAGGGCGTTGAATCTCTGTCGGGTATCATGGGCGGCGAGAAAACCGGCTGCTCCACCGCGACTACCGATGTGCTGATCGAATCCGCGTTGTGGGATCCGGCCAATATTGCGCAAACCGGACGCAAGCTTGGCATTAATTCCGATGCCCGCTACCGCTTTGAGCGCGGCGTCGATCCGATCTTCATGGTGCCAGGACTCGATCTGGCGACGCACATGGTGCTTGAACTGTGCGGCGGCTCTCCGTCGGAGGTCGTCGTCGTCGGCAGTGCCGAGCCACTCGAGCGCGTCATCGATTTTCCGTTGTCTGAGGTCAAGCGCCTGGCTGGCCTCGCCGTGCCGCTACCGGAGATGCGCGGTGCGCTCGAGCGTCTCGGCTTCTTCGTCGCCGGTCACG
Organism: uncultured Alphaproteobacteria bacterium; assembly: GCA_963791955.1. Lineage (GTDB taxonomy): Bacteria > Pseudomonadota > Alphaproteobacteria > Rhizobiales > Xanthobacteraceae > BOG-931. The sequence continues at coordinate 817,307 of CAWBUO010000002.1, read as the reverse complement.
GTGAGCGGGTGAAGGTCGCAACGCCGTCGTGGCGGGCCGATGTGGAAAACAAAGCCGACGTCGTCGAGGAAATCGTACGTATTCTCGGCGTTGACCGGGTGCCGCTGACGCCCTTCGATCGTGGCGAAGTCCCGCGCATGCCGGTGCTGACACCGATCCAGCAGCGAACGCGCAAGGCCAGGCGCGCGCTCGCCGCGCGCAACTTGGTCGAGGCCGTGACCTGGTCGTTCATCGGCAAGAAGCAGGCTGAACAATTCGGCGGCGGTCAGGCGGATCTGTCGCTTGCCAATCCGATCGCGGCCGAACTTTCCGACATGCGGCCGAGCCTCATACCGGGTCTGGTGGCTGCTGCGCAGAAGAATGCCGATCGCGGTTTTCCCGATGTTGCGCTATTCGAAGTCGGTCAGGTGTTCCGCGGTGATGGGCCGCAGGATCAGTTCACGGCCGCCGCTGGAATCCGCCGCGCGCTGGCCAAACCGTCCGGCATCGGCCGGCACTGGACCAAACGCGACGGTGACGTCGACGCATTTGACGTCAAAGCCGACGCGCTTGCGGTGCTGATGGCGGTTGGAGCGTCGGCGCAAGCGATGCAAGTGGTGCCAAGCGCGCCGGCGTGGTTTCACCCCGGCCGCTCAGGCACAATTCAGATTGGGCCGCAGAACGTGCTCGGCCATTTCGGCGAGTTGCATCCGCGCGCGCTTGAGGATCTCGACGCCGAAGGTCCGCTGGTCGCCTTCGAGGTCATTCTGGAGCGCATCCCGGAGCCGAAGGCGAAAGCCACGCGCGCCAAATCGGCGCTCGAGCTTTCACTATTCCAGCCGGTTGATCGCGACTTTGCTTTCGTGGTCGACCGCAGCGTAAAGGCGGCCGATCTGGTGCGCGCCGCGCAATCCGCCGATCGCAAGCTGATCGCAGGCGTGGCCGTGTTCGACGTTTACGAAGGTCCAGGCATTGAGCCCGGCAAAAAGTCGATCGCCATCGCCGTCACCATTCAGCCGCGCGACAAGACCATGACCGACGCCGAGATTGAAGCGCTGGCGGCAAAAATCGTCGCCGAGGTCGGCAAACGCACCGGCGGCGTACTGCGGGCATGAGCGGCGGTGCTTTTACCGCCGGACGTTATTCGGCGATGCCTGAGATCTTCGTCGCGGTTGCGGTGCGGCGCGGCGCGCCTCCGGCTCTTTGGCCGGCCCAAGCCGATGCAAAACCGCGTCGGCGGCGCGTTCTCCCGATTCCCAAGCACCGCCGACAGTGCCCCACAACGTTTCGTGGACGGCTTCGCCGGCGAACCAGACGGCGTTCTGGACCGGCTCCATCAGGATGCGCCGCGCACCCTGCCATCCCGGCGCCGCGGCCGAAAAGGCGCCAAGCGCCAACGGTTCATGGTTCCAGCGCGTGGCGTGCGAACGCTTGATGGCCTTTTTCACCTCGGAGCCGTAGAGCCCCGCAAGCCAGTCGGCGGCGAAATCGACCATCGCCGCTTCGCCGTGCTCGGCGAGTTCGCGCCCGAAACTGCCAGCGACCTCGACCAGACAAAGTTGCGTGCCGGAAACATTGGCGAGGATCGCAGCGGTGCGTTCGCCGGCGGCTTTCTCGAATATCAGATCGTCGCTGTCGGCATCCAGCGGATTGCCAGCGAGTTCGAGCGCTATGTGATCGTAGCTGCCAAGCGACAGATTGGCGAAGGCGTCAAGCTGGCGCTTGGACAGTTCTGGCGTGAATTTGATCGCGCCCGATGTCGTCACATTGGTTGATACCGTCACGATGGCAGCGTGCGCGGAGATCGTTCCTTTCGGCGTCTCCACCATAAGTCCGCGCCTGGTATCGATCGAGATCACGGGGGTCGACAGCCTGACTGCAATCCCGTCCGCAAGTGAGGCAATGAGCTTGCCAAAACCCTGACGACAGAAAACGTCGGTGTTGCGCTCGGCTGATTTGGCAAAATCGGCCGCCGATACTTGCGTCAACTCCTTGGCACAGCCAAACGGGCCGAGCACGAATTCGACCAAGGGCCGCCAGTCGCCAAGGTCGTTCGGCAGCGCTTGCGCGCATGCAACATCGCCTTTGCGGGCCAGGTCGGCGATGGCGCGATTGGCCTTCACCTGTATGGCTAAGAAATCTTCAAGCTCGCCCTCGCGCGCATAGCGCCGGCCGATCCGCACCTTCTGGCTGGGCGGCGCCGGGTAAATGTCGATCCCGCGGTGCGGCGCAAGCTTCGCCACCGGATTGAGCTCGGGCGTGTGGATCCAATGCGCGCCGCGGTCGTAGGGCACACCGAAAGTGCGATTGTCGGTGATGCAGCGGCCACCAACATGGCCGGCGGCTTCGAGCAACACGAACTTTCGTCCGGCGGCGGCGATCCGGCGCGCCGCAGCGATGCCTGCAGCTCCTGCGCCAACGATCACAACATCAAAATCGGCCGCCGCCGGCGTAGGCGCTGCAATCGCCGGTGTAGCAAGCGCCGCGGCCGAGGTAGCAAGAAATGAGCGGCGCGTCAGTCGCGGCATGGTTTCCAGATGCTTTCCATTTTACGGCAGACTGCCCGAACGATGCAGGCCGCGCAAACCGTAGAGACTTCATCAAGCATGCCCGATTGTGTGAACCAAATTGCAAGGGCCTTCGACTAAAATGCCCGCAAAGAAGATGCGACCAAGGCGCGCGCCACACCGGGAGGCGGCATGAGCTGGATGCTCGATGGCATCGGGCGGGTCATCGTCCGTTATCTGGATCGGCCCGTGCACGGCTATGAGCCGTTCACGCCGAGCGACCCGGACGCGTTGCGTCTATCACTGGAGCCCGGCGACGTACTTCTGGTGGAGGGCAACAACCACATCTCCGGCGTGATCAAATATCTGACCCAATCGACCTGGTCGCACTCGGCGCTCTATGTGGGGCCGATCGCCGGTCAAGCCGCGCCTGATGGCGAACCGCACGTCCTCATCGAGGCCAATGCCGGCGAGGGCGTAGTGTCGGCGCCGCTGTCGAAGTATTTTCGCTTTCACACCCGCATTTGCCGGCCCGTCGGCCTTACCGAGGAAGACTGTACGACGGTATGCACGTACGCGATCGCGCGCATCGGCTTCGCCTACGATCTGAAGAATATCGTCGACCTGATGCGCTATCTGTTCCCGCTTCCGGTGCCGCAGCGCTGGCGCCGGCGACTGATTGCACTTGGTTCAGGCGATCCGTCGCGGCTGATCTGTTCGGCGCTGATCGCGGAAGCGTTTCGCGTTGTGCATTATCCGATCTTGCCCAAGATCAGGCTGACCCGCAGCAGGCAAGCGCTGGAGCAGATTCTGGAGATTCGCCATTCCTCGCTTTATTGCCCGCGCGACTTCGACATTTCGCCCTATTTCAACGTCGTGAAACCGACCATCGCCAGAGGCTTCAATTATAAGGCGCTGCCTTGGGCCGATCTGCCGCAGGCAGATCAACCGGATGCTTCGGAGTTCCCCGAACTGATCGACGGCGTGCCAATTCCGCTGGTTCCGCCGGTCGCCAGCGCGAACGACAAGACGACCGCGATGGTGGCCTGAAAACCACTCAACACCCTTGAGCTTGCGAGACGCTGCCTCTACCTCTGCGTGGCAGTGCGGAAGAACTCATGCTCAGTGACGCGGCAAAAGCGCTCAGTCAGATGTTTTCGCCGCCGTTGCGCTCGGTGTTGTGGAAATCGATCGCGCTTGCGCTCGCGCTCATCTTTGTTGTCGCCATCGCGCTCGATCGGGTGCTGATCTGGCTGGTCGGATGGCTTACTGCGTCGCTTGAAACCGGCCTTGGTTCGTCCGCCCACCTGCCGGTGAATGCGGTCGCCTGGCTGCTTTCGGTCGCAGCCGCGTTGGGTATCGTTGCCGGCGGTGTCATGCTGATGCCGGCAGTGACCGCGCTGGTCGCAAGCTTCTTTGCTGACCAGATTGCGGAGGAGGTCGAGCGGGCGTCTTATCCGGAGGATCCGCCTGGAATCGCCTTGCCGCTGCCGCGAGCGATTTTTGAAGGCGGCAAAACCGCCCTGCTCGCGATTGTGATCTATCTTTGCGTCGCGCCGTTTTTGTTGTTCGCGGGAGCGGGCGCGGTGATTTTCTTTCTTGCTGCAGCGTGGCTGCTCGGCCGTGAGTACTTTGAACTTGCCGCGATGCGCTTTCGCCCGCCTCAGGAGGCCAAGGCGTTGCGTAAGCTCAACGGGGCGACGGTCTATATGGCCGGACTATTGATTGCCGCCTTTGTCTCGATCCCGATTGTCAATCTGGCCACGCCGCTATTTGCCATGGGGCTCATGGTGCACGTCCATAAGCGGATCAGTGGGCGTAAACGGATCGCGCAACCGGCGTGATTGAGGCCGATGAGGGGAATGCGCACGCGCGCATTCTAGCGCGAAAATCGCGCCCGGCGACTTTCAGTTTATTTGCAGCTCAGGTTGTGGGAGGGGCAGCTGGCGTCGGCAACGGTTCCAAAGCGGTCAGGCTCGGCTGCTTCGTAGGCCTGGAAGCGTCCGGCTTGGCAGCCTTCTGATCCTGCCTGGGAAAGATATCGCCCTTTGCGGGCTTCTGCTCCGGACGGTACTCGGTGGAGGAGAGCCCGCCGGCGATGCTTGCGCCTTGTTCGATCTGCAGCAGGCCGTAGCTGATATTGCCGTCGACCCGGCCGGTCGAGCGCAGGATCAAGAGGCACTTGACTTCGAGCTTCTCGAACACCTTTCCCGAAATCTCGGCGTTCTCGGCAACGGTAATCCTGCCCTTGATCGTGCCGGTTTCGCCGACCACAAGATTGCCCACGGACACGTCGCCCTCAAGGCTGCCGCACACCACCAAGGTATCGGGCACCGAAATCTCGCCTTTGATCGTGACGCCTTCACCGATGTAGAGCCGGTTCGCGTCTGGCATGGAGTGTTCCGTGGACGACATCTGAGGCCCCTTTCCCCGCAACTTTCACAGGCTTAACTGCCTTAATTAAGTATTACTTCACCGCAACCGTTTTGTCATCGTCGGTTTGCCACCGATCCCACGATTTCAAATTAATATTGGTTAACGGGGCCGGTCCCGGTTTAAATTCCTAGGCGTTTGGGCACATCGAGCACCGAACGAGATCACGTCCCGCCGCAACTCAGCGCCACACCTCGTCGGCAATCTCGACGACCATCCGAAGCTTCGCCCATTGCTCTTCCTCGGCAAGCACGTTGCCTTCCTCGGTCGAAGCAAATCCGCATTGCGGCGACAGCGCGAGCTGATCGAGTGCGACGAATTTGGTCGCTTCGTCGATGCGCCGCTTGACGTCCTGCTTATTTTCCAGCTCGCCGCTCTTGGTGGTCACGAGCCCGAGCACGACAATCTTGTTGCCCTTCGGCACAAACCGCAGCGGCTCGAAGCCGCCGGCGCGCGCGCTGTCGTACTCAAGGAAATAGCCGTCGTAGTTCAGTTCGCCGAGCATGATCTCGGCAATCGGCTCGTAGCCGCCTTCGGAAATCCAGGTGGAGCGAAAATTGCCGCGGCACACATGCGTGGTAACCACCATGTCTGCCGGCTTGCCTTCGAGCGCCTGATTAATGACTCGGGCATAGTCTTTCGCCAGATGATCGGCGTTAAGGCCGCGCTCGCGCGCCCGCTTCAGCTCGGTCTGCGAACACAGATAGGCCCAGGCTGTGTCGTCGAACTGCAGATAGCGGCAGCCGGCGTCATAAAAGGCGCGGACGGCCTGCCGATACGTCTTTGCGAGATCGTCGAAGATGGCGTCGCGGTCGGCATATTCTTTCGTGATCAGAGCATCCGGCTCCAATCGGAAATGCAAGATCGCCGGGCTCGGGATGCACATTTTCGGCGTCACGCGCGTGTGCGCCTTGAGGAATTTGAAATGCTCCAGCATCGGATGACTGGAAAAGCCGAGCTTGCCGTTAATGCGGGGCCTGCTGTGCCTGGTCTGTACGCCCTGGAATGGCAGGCCGTGATCCACCTCGTAGATTTCGACGCCGTCGAGCATGCCGAAGAAATCGAAATGCCACCACGAGCGGCGAAACTCGCCGTCAGTCGTGACCTTGAGGCCGACCTCCTCCTGCTTTTTGATGATTTTTTCGATCTCGCGGTCTTCGACTTCTTTAAGCTGCGCGGCGGTGATCTCGCCCTTTTCCCGCTTCGCGCGTGCTTCTTTCAGCGGCGCAGTGCGCAACAGGCTGCCGACCACGTCGGCACGAAACGGAGGCTTGTTTCTGGTCATCGGGTACTTTCTCCTTGGAACGCTTTTGCCAGTAACAAGCGGGGACTGATTGTTTCGTCAACTACAAAACGAAGCCGCGTGCCGCATGGGCGCCATCCCAAAAACGCCGCAAGGCCGAGACAAAGCTATTGCCGCTGTAACTGGTGAAGAACGATTGGACCGATGAGTCTCACCTTGTCCGCCGCAGACCGTTCGCAATTGCACCTTGTTGTTGGGTGTGGCCAAACAGCGCGCCTTGGGCCCGCGGCCGTTATACTCGCGCCCAGACCTTACTTCTGCTACGTGGGGACCGGTTGCGCCGAGTGGGCAGGGCGAACGGTCGATTGATGCACAAACAGCTGGTCTGGAGTGCGGGATGCTGAAGAGATTGCACATGTCCGCGCACTTCTTCAACCAAAAGGTCGGCTTTAGTCGAATCGGTGTAGCGCTCAGCCTGATCATTGTCGCCGTTGCGGTGGTGGTGCTCTATCGAATCCTGCGCGATATCGATCCCGAAGAGGTCATCGACGCGCTCGAGGCAGCCGACTGGCGGACAGTCGGTATCGCCGGCTTCTTTGTTGCCGCGGGCTATTTGACACTTACTTTCTACGATCTGTTTGCCTTGCGAACGATTGGCCGGCACGAGATACCGTATCGCATCGCGGCGCTTGCGAGTTTCACCAGCTACGCGGTCGGACATAATGTCGGCGCCAGCGTGTTCTCGGGCGGCGCCGTGCGCTATCGCATTTATTCTTCGTGGGGCCTGAGCGTCATTGAGGTTACCAAGATCTGTTTTGTCGCCGGCCTGACTTTCTGGCTTGGCAATGCCACCGTGCTCGGCCTCGGCGTTCTCCACTCGCCGCAACCGGCAAGCGACATCGACCAGTTGCCGATCTGGCTCAATCGCGTGCTGGCGTTTGCTGCTCTCGCCGCGCTCACGGCCTACGTGACGTGGGTTTGGGTGAAGCCCCGTATCATTGGCCGCGACGGCTGGCAGGTGGCGCTGCCCGGCGGACCGCTGACGCTGGTTCAGATCGTGATCGGCATTCTCGATCTGGGATGCTGCGCGATGGCGATGTACTGGCTGGTTCCGGACGAGCCGCATCTCGGCTTCATTCAGGTGGCGGTCATTTTCGTTGCCGCTACTCTTTTGGGCTTTGCCAGCCACGCGCCCGGTGGCCTTGGTGTGTTCGACGCGACCATGATGGTGGCGCTGTGGCAATTCGACAAGGAAGATTTGCTCGCAGGCCTCCTGCTGTTTCGCTTGCTCTATTATATCGTCCCGTTCATCCTTTCACTTTCGATCCTTGGAGTGCGCGAAGTCCTGCTCGGTCGTAATGTGCGGCAGTTCACGCCACCCGTCGCAGAGCCGGTGCGCTCCGTCGCAGGGCTGGTGCAGGAAAAATCGGACGTGACTTGATCCGTCTGGCGACCGGGTGGCTGCGCGGGGCGGTTTCGATGAGCCTGAATGACGATCGCGTCGCGCACCAAAGCGGAGGATGGCGTCGGCTGCGCCTGATGGTCGTGACCGCGGCGGCCGTGTTCGCGGGATTGGCGATCCTTAACGCTCTGGCCATCGGCTACGCAGTCGCCGGCTTCGTCATCGTCGTCGGCGCGGCTTACCTTTCGATGCGCGCCGACCGCGACGTGAGTCCTCTGGCGCGACCTGTCGCAGTATCCGAACGTGCCGGCGACTCGCTCCAGGCGGTTGTCGCCGGCTTGCCTGATCCGGTGATCGCGCTTGATCGGAACGGGCGGGTGCTCACACTCAACGAGCACGCACGCTCGCTGGCGCCGGCGCTCCGGCAAGGCGAGCCGGTCTCGCTCGCGCTGCGGATGCCCGAGCTGATCGAGGCGATTGGCCGTGCCTACGCTACCGGTGAAGAGCAACGGGTCGAATATTCTGAGCGTGTTCCGCTTGACCGCTGGTTCGAAACTATCGTGGTGCCGGTCAAGCGGCAGCCGAACCCGAGCCGGCCCGAACTGGTGCTGATGACATTCCATGACCTCACGCCATTGCGACGGGTCGAGGAGATGCGAGCAGATTTCGTCGCCAATGCCAGCCATGAACTGCGCACGCCGCTGGCGGCGCTTTCCGGTTTCATCGAGACTTTGCAGGGCTCGGCGCGGGAAGACGCCAAGGCGCGTGAGCGCTTTCTCGCCATCATGCAGGAGCAGGCGCGCCGGATGGCGCGGCTGATTGACGACCTGTTGTCGTTGTCGCGGATCGAGCTCAATGCCCATCGCCGGCCGGATTTGCAGGTCGACCTAGTGCCGATTCTTCGTCAGGTCGTTGACGGCCTTGAGACCTTGGCGCGCGATCGCGGTGTAACCGTTCAGATCGAAGCAGCGCGCGCGATGATGGTTCTTGGCGATCGCGACGAGCTGGTGCGGGTATTCGAGAACCTGGTGGAAAACGCGCTCAAATATGGCGCCCCCGGCAAGCGTGTCGATGTGACGCTTGCCCGGCGCGAATCCGCCGACGGTGAACTCGAAGCGCAGGTTGCCATACGCGATTACGGGCCGGGCATTGCGCCCGAGCATTTGCCGCGATTGACCGAGCGGTTCTATCGCGTGGATGTCACTGAGAGTCGCGCCCAGGGCGGCACAGGACTCGGTCTGGCGCTTGTTAAGCACATACTCAACCGTCACCGCGGCCGGCTATCGATTGAAAGCAAGCTCGGCGCGGGCGCCACTTTTACTGTCCAGCTGCCCACAAGTGTTACCCAGCCCGTTGAACAAATCGGTTGATAAATCAATTAGTTCCACTGTCATCTAATTGTCATGCTGGCCTCATAGAACCTTGACGTGGTCAACGTAAACAACCCGCTGCTGCGGTTCTGCTGGAAGCCGACATTTCCTCGCCGCAGCGCGTTGCCGAAGGCGTCAACCAAAGCGAAAAGGTCCCGAACGGGACCGAGGCCGGCGTGGGTCGGTGGCCTGCGCCGCCCAAAATTCCGCTGACAGGAGAGATTCCGTGAAACATCTGACAGCCATTGCCGTTGCCGGCTTCGTGGCCGCGACGGTCCTACCGGCGGCCGCCGTCGAGATTTCTGGCGCCGGTGCCACCTTCCCCTATCCGATCTATGCCAAATGGGCAGATGCCTATAAGAAAGAGACTGGCTTCGGCCTGAACTACCAATCGATCGGCTCGGGTGGCGGTATCAAACAAATCGAAAATAAGACTGTGACTTTTGGTGCCTCCGATATGCCGCTGCAGCCCGCGGAATTAAAAAAATGGAACATGGTTCAATTCCCGACGGTGATTGGCGGTGACGTGCCGGTCGTGAATCTCGAAGGCATCAAGTCCAACGAACTGAAGCTCGACGGGGATACGCTCGCGAAAATTTTCCTTGGCCAGGTCACGAAGTGGGACGACCCTGCAATCAAGAAGCTTAACCCGAACGCCAAGCTTCCGGGGCAGGCTATTGTCGTTGTTCACCGGTCAGACGGTTCCGGCACCACGTTTATTTGGACCGACTATCTGTCGAAGGTGAGTGCCAAATGGAAGTCCGACGTTGGCGCCAACACCTCGGTTGAATGGCCGACGGGCATTGGGGCCAAGGGCAACGAAGGCGTCGCCAATAACGTCGCCAACACCAAAAGTTCGATTGGCTACGTGGAATACGCATATGCGAAACAGAACAAGATGACGACGGTCAGCATGATCAACAAGGACGGCAAGGTCGTTGCTCCAGACGCGGCCTCCTTCCAGGCCGCCGCCGCCTACGCGGATTGGGAAAAAGCGGATAGCTTCTTTGTCATCCTGACCAATCAGCCGGGCGACGCCTCGTGGCCGATTGCCGGCGCGACATTTATTCTCATTTACAAGAAACCGACGGACCCGGCGGCCGCGTCCGAAGCGCTCAAGTTCTTCGCTTGGGCCTATGCCAAGGGCGACAAAATGGCCGAGGATCTCGATTACGTTCCCATGCCGAAAAAAGTTGTCGGGCTGATCGAGAATATGTGGGCCAAAGAGATCACGGACGCAAGCGGCAAGCCGCTCCACGTTACGATGGCGCAGTAGGTCCGACGCAAGGCTGGCGAGCCGCCGCCAGAAAGCTCGGGTGCCTCGCCTTATATACTGCCCGGTCTGCCGCACGCTCTTGTGCGGCGGCCGGATGATCGTTTGAGTAGGGCGCCTCCTGGATTTCCGTACAGGAGCGCCTCCATGGGTTCCGTCCGGAGGCCGTCCTTGGTTGATATGGCACTGCAGGAAGGAGCGGTCGTGTCGGTTGCCGGGACCACGCGCGCCAAAGTTCTCGATCGGCTGCGTCTGGGCGACGCTATATTTCGCCATACGACGCGCGCCGCGGCTGCCGGTGTGCTTATTCTTCTCAGCGGCGTCATCGTCTCACTGATCGACGGCTCACTGCCGGCCTTGAAGGCCTTCGGCTTTGGCTTCCTGATTGGCGAGCGCTGGAATCCGGTTACCGAGAAGTTCGGGGCGGTCGCTCCAATCTACGGGACCCTCGTGACCTCGTTGATCGCCATGTTGATCGCGGTACCGGTCGGGTTGATGATAGCGTTCTTCCTGACCGAACTGTGCCCACAATGGCTGCGGCGGCCGATTGGCATTGCCATCGAGCTGCTCGCCGGCATTCCCAGCATCATCTACGGCATCTGGGGGCTTTTTATTTTCGCCCCGTTCCTGCAGGAAACGCTGCAGCCGTTCTTGATCAACACGCTCGGTAACGTGCCCGGGATCGCACCGCTGTTCTCGGGACCGCCCTACGGTATCGGCGTGCTCACCGCGGGGCTGATTTTGGCCATCATGGTGCTGCCGTTCGTGACCTCAATCTCCCGCGACGTATTCGAAGCGGTGCCGCCGGTCCTCAAGGAGGCGGCCTATGGCCTTGGCTGCACGACCTGGGAGGTGGTCCGCAACGTCGTGCTGCCGTATGCCAGGGTCGGCGTCATCGGCGGTGTGATGCTCGGCCTGGGCCGGGCCTTGGGCGAGACCATGGCGGTGACCTTCGTCATCGGCAATGCGCACCGAGTGTCGGCGTCGTTGCTTGCGCCCGGTACCACGATTTCCGCTACCATCGCCAATGAGTTCACCGAAGCGGTCGGTGACCTGTATACGTCGTCACTGATCGCGCTCGGATTGATCCTGTTCGTGATCACGTTCATCGTGCTCGCGGCGGCCCGCTATATGTTGATGCGCATCGAGCGGCGGATCGGATGAACCGTATGGACGCCCGCTACAACGCTCGTCACCGGAGAAACGCTATCGCGACGGTGCTGTCGCTGACAGCTACCGTATTCGGTATGGGCTGGCTGGTCCTGATCCTCGGCGCGCTGCTTTGGCACGGTTTGGGCGGGTTGTCGCTTGCAGTGTTCACGCAGATGACGCCGCCGCCGGGTTCGGCCGGCGGATTGCTCAATCCGATTATTGGCAGTCTGATTCTTACCGTGCTGGCGGTTGCGATCGGCACCCCGATCGGCATCCTCGCCGGCACCTATATGGCCGAATACGGCCGCTACGACCGCCTGACCAGCGTGGTGCGCTTCATCAACGATATCCTCCTGAGTGCGCCGTCGATCGTGGTCGGCTTGTTCATCTACGAAGTCATGGTCGCCCCGATGGGTCATTTTTCCGGTTTGGCTGGCGGCGTCGCGCTGGCCGTTCTTGTCATACCGGTAGTGGTGCGCACCACCGAGGATATGCTGACGCTCGTTCCCAACGCGTTGCGCGAGGCCGCGACCTCGATCGGCCTGCCGCGCTCGATGTCGATCACCCGGATTTGCTACCGCGCCGCGCGCGCCGGCATGGTGACAGGTGTGCTGCTGGCGGTGGCCCGGATCAGCGGCGAAACGGCGCCGCTGCTCTTCACCTCGCTCAACAACCAGTTCTGGAGCACGAACCTCAACGCGCCGATGGCGAGCCTGCCGGTCATTATTTTTCAATTCGCGCTCAGTCCGTACAAAGACTGGCAATCGCTGGCCTGGACCGGTGCACTCATCATCACCTTGGCTGTGTTGGTGTTGAGCATCACGGCACGCAGCCTTATCTCAACGGGTAGACAATCATGAGCGTTGTGTCAGTCGCCGTTCCCTCCATTTCTGCCGCGCCGACCGATCGATCGGGCCTCGCCGAAAAAGTTACGATCCGCGATCTCGATTTCTTCTACGGCGACAACAGAGCCCTCAAAGCGATCAGCCTGTCGCTTTATGAGCGCAAAGTCACTGCCTTCATCGGCCCATCGGGCTGCGGCAAGTCGACCTTGTTGCGGGTGCTCAATCGCATGTACGACCTCTATCCGAACCAGCGCGCGACCGGCGACGTCATGTTCGACGGCACCAATATTCTGTCGCCGAAGCAGGATCTCAATTTGCTGCGGGCGCGCATCGGCATGGTGTTTCAGAAGCCGACGCCGTTTCCGATGACGATCTATGAGAACATCGCCTTCGGCATCAGGTTGTATGAGCGTCTGCCCAAATCCGAGCTCGACGGGCGGGTGGAAACATCGTTGCGGCGCGCCGCGCTCTGGGATGAAGTCAAAGACAAGCTTGGCACCAATGGACTAAGCCTGTCCGGCGGCCAGCAGCAGCGGCTGTGCATTGCGCGCACCGTCGCCGTGCGGCCCGAAGTCATCCTGTTCGATGAGCCGTGCTCGGCGCTCGATCCAATCTCAACCGCAAAGATCGAAGAGTTGATCGATGAGCTAACTGACGATTACACCATCGTCATCGTCACCCATAACATGCAGCAGGCGGCGCGGGTGTCCGAGTTCACTGCTTTTATGTATCTCGGAGAGCTGGTCGAATTCGATTCTACCAGCAAGATGTTCACGGCGCCGCAGGATCAGCGCACCCAGGATTATATCACCGGCCGCTTTGGATAACCGCCATGACTGATCTTAGCCCTCGTATAGACCACACTACTAAGGCGTTCGACGTCGATCTGCAGGAGATCACGCGGAGGGTCGCCGAGATGGGCGGGCTTGCGGAACGGCAGATCGCTGATGCCATCCAGGCTCTGACCGATCGCGATACGGATCTCGCAGAACATGTGATCGCCACCGACCCCACCATCGACGCCATGCAGCATGAGATCGAGGAAAAGGCGGTTCTCACGATTGCGCGACGGCAGCCGATGGCGGTCGATTTGCGCGAGATCGTCGGCGCGATGCGGGTCTGCAATGATCTCGAACGGATCGGCGATCACGCCAAGCACGTCGCCAAGCGAGTTGTCGCGCTTGACCTCGACCTTCATCCGCAACGGCTGATCCGCGGCGTAGAGCAGATGACGTCGCTGGTGCTGTCGTTGCTCAAGCAGGTGCTCGATGCCTACGGCAGCCGCGATCTGGTAACCGCACTCGCCGTCTGGAATGGCGACGAAGAGGTCGACGCGCTTTGTACCGCGCTGTTTCGCGAGCTGCTCACCTACATGATGGAAGACCCGCGTAACATCACGTTCTGCATGCATCTTATGTTTTGTGCGAAGGACATCGAGCGCATCGGCGATCACGCCACCAACATCGCGGAAACCGTCTATTACATCATCGAAGGCCGGCCGATCACCGATCAGCGTCCAAAGGGCGACCCGACAAACTTTGGCGCGGCGCTGCTGCAGAAATGACAAGGAGACCGGCAATGAGCGCCAATATTCTGATCGTGGAAGACGAGGAGCCGCTGACCACCTTGTTGCGCTATAATCTCGAAGCGGAAGGTTACGAAGTCGATGCCGTAGCCCGCGGCGACGAGGCTGACACGCGGCTGCGCGAAACCGCGCCCGATTTGATCGTGCTCGACTGGATGCTGCCCGGTCTCTCCGGCATCGAATTATGCCGGCGCTTGCGAGCCCGGCCGCAGACGCAATCGTTGCCGATTATCATGCTGACGGCCCGCGGCGAGGAAAGCGAGCGCGTGCGGGGTCTGGCGACGGGCGCCGACGACTATATCGTCAAACCATTCTCGGTACCGGAGCTCTTGGCCCGCATTCGTGCGCTGCTGCGCCGTGCCAGTCCGGAACGGGTCGCGACGGTGCTGGCGATCGGCGATCTCGAGCTTGATCGCGAGAAAAAACGGGTTTCGCGCTCGAGCCGTCCGGTCGATCTCGGTCCGACGGAATTCCGGTTGCTCGAATTTTTGATGGAGCGTCCCGGCCGGGTGTTCTCCCGTGAGCAATTGCTCGATGGCGTATGGGGCAGCGACGTCTACATCGACGAACGTACCGTCGATGTGCATGTCGGCCGCTTGCGCAAGGCGCTCAACCGCGGCCACGGCACCGCCGATCCGATCCGCACCGTGCGTGGCGCCGGCTATTCGCTCGACGATCGTTTCGGCAAGGCGAGCTGACAGGTCGGCTGTCAGCGCATCGGCCTTCGATCCCGGCGGCGCTCGCTGGCGGGCTGATACGCGACCCGCGAGTGGTAGGCGCAATAGGGCAGGCCAGTGATGGTATTGCCGCCGCAGAAGAAAAACTCGGTGCTGCCTGGATCACCGATCGGCCAGCGGCAGGTTTGCTCGGTCAGCTCAAGAATGGTCCGCCGCTGGCCGATCGGAATGATGTTCTCGATCAGCTCCGGCGTTGCCTCGGCCTCGATTTCGTACGCGTGGGCGAGTGCGGTATTTCCGCGGATCGCTCCGCGTCCGATCCGGAGCATGTGTGTGGCCGAACGTGGCTTGCGCGGACGCGGCGCGGCGCTCGACGCACTCTTGGCGCGCCCCGACAGACCCAGCCGGTGCACCTTGCCGATCACGGCGTTACGGGTGATGCCGCCGAGTTCGGCCGCGATTTGGCTCGCCGAAAGACCGTCGGCCCAGAGCTTCTTCAACAGCTCGACCCGTTCATCAGTCCACGACATGCTCAGTCCTCCTCAGCAAATGCGGGCTTTTGGCCTTGGCGGAATCCGCCATCGAGCCAGGCAGCGCTCGCCGCCCAACATGCACGCTTCACCAACGCTTTAGATAAGTGTCCGCCGCACGAGATGTCGTACTTGACAAGCAACAAGCTACAATATGGCGGGAGTCGCGCGCAAGAGTCGCCCTGCACGCTTCCACATGTTCCGGTCCTGATGTGGACGATGTGGGGACAACCAGCGTGAAAGATTCGATTTTACGCTGTTGACCGCCGCGGCAACCGCAAATAAAATCTTGTGATAGTGCCGCCCGGAGAGGCGGCACATTTCGTTTCAGCGCAGAGATTGCTGCTGCGCAGCATGCGCAGGCTTAACCGTGACTTCGCATCTGTTGCCAACTTATGCCCGCGTCAACCTTGCTTTCGAGCGAGGCGAGGGTGCTTGGCTGATCGCGACCAGCGGCGAGCGCTATCTCGATTTTACCTCCGGCGTTGCCGTCAATGCGCTCGGGCACGCGCACCCGCATCTTGTCGCCGCGCTGACCGAGCAGGCGCAGAAGCTGTGGCACGTCTCCAATCTTTATCAAATCCCGGAAGCGGAGCGTGTTGCCGCGCGGCTGTGCGAGGCGAGTTTTGCCGACGTGGTGTTCTTCTGCAATTCCGGTGCCGAGGCAATGGAATGCTCGATCAAGACCGCGCGCAAATACCAGTCGGCGAGCGGACGGCCGGAGCGCTATCGCATCATTACGTTCGAGGGCGCATTCCATGGCCGCACCCTGGCCACGCTCGCGGCCGGCGGACAAAAAAAATATCTCGAAGGCTTTGGTCCGGTCGTCGAAGGCTTCGATCAAGTGCCGTTCGGCGATCTCGATGCGACCAAGCATGCGATCACCGATGAGACCGCGGCGATCCTGATCGAACCGATCATGGGCGAAGGCGGCGTGCGCGTGGTCGAGCCGTCGTTCCTGCGGGCTTTGCGTGAACTTTGCGAACGAACCGGCTTGCTTCTGATGTTCGACGAGGTGCAGACCGGCATGGGCCGCACCGGCGAATTGTTCGCGTATCAGCGCGTCGGCGTCGAGCCTGACATCATGGCGCTCGCCAAGGCGCTCGGCGGCGGGTTCCCGGTCGGCGCGTGTCTCGCGACGACCGAAGCCGCAAAGGGGATGACCGCCGGCACTCACGGTTCGACGTTCGGCGGCAATCCGTTGGCGATGAGCGCCGCCAATGCGGTGCTCGACGTAATGCTCGCGCCGGGATTCCTTGATGACGTGCGTCACAAAGCGCTCCTGTTCAAGCAGCGGCTTGCGGAAATCAAGGATCGCTACCCGGCGGTGATCGCCGAAGTACGCGGTGAAGGATTGTTGATCGGCTTGCGTGCCGTCGTACCGGCGGGTGAACTCGTCGACGCATTGCGTGCGGAAAGGATGATTGCCGTATCCGCCGGCGACAACGTTGTGCGGCTGCTGCCGCCGCTCATCATCGCTGAGCAGGAAATCGCCGAAGGTATCGCCCGTCTCGACCGCGCCTGTGCCCGGCTCACGCAGGCACATCAAACGCCGGTCAAAGAGGAAGCGGCTCGATGAGCGCGGTGCGCCATTTCCTCGACCTGATCGATGTGCCGGCTGCCGACTTACGCAAGATGATCGACTCGGCGCGCGCCATGAAAGCAAAACGGCAGCGCAACGATCGCCCGCTCGCCGGCAAGACCTTGGCGATGATCTTTGAGCGGCCCTCGACGCGCACCCGCGTGTCGTTCGAAGTCGCCATGCGCCAGCTGGGCGGCGACGTGATCGTGCTGACGGCCGAGGAAATGCAGCTCGGCCGCGGCGAAACCATAGCCGATACGGCGCGCGTTCTGTCGCGCTACGTCGACGCCATCATGATCCGGACGCTCAATCCTGGCGACCTGGAGGAACTTGCGCGCTATGCCACGGTGCCGGTGATTAACGGTCTCACGCGGCGCTCGCATCCGTGCCAGGTCCTAGCTGACGTGATGACGTTTGAAGAGCATCGTGGCCCGATCCGCGGCCGCAACGTGGCCTGGACCGGCGATGCCAACAACGTGCTGACGTCGTGGATGCAGGCCGCCGAGCGGTTTGCGTTCCACCTGCGGGTCGCGACTCCGCCGGAGCTGGCGCCCAAAAAGCCGTTGATCGACTGGATCAGAGCTTCCGGCGCCACGATCTCGCTCACCACCGACCCGGAGGAAGCGGTGAAGGGCGCCGACTGCGTCGTCACCGACACCTGGATTTCCATGGGCGACCGTAATGGCGCCCGCCGCCACAATCTGCTGCGTCGCTATCAGGTCAACGCGCGGCTAATGGCCCGAGCCAAGCCCGATGCCATCTTCATGCACTGCCTCCCGGCGCACCGCGGCGAGGAAGTCACCGATGAAGTGATGGATGGGCCGCATTCGGTGGTGTTCGACGAAGCCGAGAACCGGCTGCATGCGCAAAAGGGAATCCTGACCTGGTGCCTTGCGGATGCGAGGTAAGCCGAAAAGCGTCGGCTGCAGGATGATGCGAAAAGTGGAAGCCGGCTTTCGGACCAGATCATGCTCCGCCAACATCATAGAGCGTCATTCGCTTCATTTTGAAGCGATTGCGCTCTAGGGCTCCCAATTCGGCCGCTGTCGCCTATATTTGTTGGCGATGAATAATCCCAATCCGGACATCCCGGTTCGGGCGCCGGCGAAAATCGGCCTCGATGACACGATCCTGCCGTTCGAAGTGGGCGTGCTGGATCTGCGCGGCCGCATTGTGCGGCTCGGGCCGGCGGTCGATGCCATCCTGAGCAATCACGATTACCCGCTCCCGGTCGCCAAGCTGCTCGGAGAGGCGATCGTGCTGACCGTCATGCTCGGCTCGGCGCTCAAATTCGAGGGCCGTTTCATCCTGCAGACTCAGAGCGATGGGCCGGTGGGCATGCTGGTGGCCGATTTCACCTCGCCGAGCAAGGTGCGCGCCTGCGCGCGCTTCGATGCCGAACGTGTCGCCGCTGCGATCGCCGCCGGCGAGGCGAAGCCCGCCCAGTTGCTCGGCAAAGGCCACCTCGCCATGACGATCGACCAGGGTCCCGACATGAGCCGTTACCAGGGGCTGGTTCCGCTCGAAGGCAAAGACCTTGAGCATGCCGCGCACGAATACTTTCTGCGCTCCGAGCAAATTCCGACCCGCGTGCGCCTTGCGGTCGCGGAAGAATTCCGCGGCGGTGATGGCGGCGCGCGCCGGCGCTGGCGCGCGGGCGGCATATTGCTGCAGTTTCTGCCAAAATCGGTCGAGCGCGCCCGCCAGGCTGATCTCGATCCTGGCGACGCGCCGCCCGGCTCCGAGCCTCATCTTCAACCCGAGGACGACGCCTGGGTCGAAGGCCGCTCGCTCGTAGCCACTGTCGACGATATCGAGTTGATCGATCCGGACCTGTCGAGCGAACGCCTTGCCTATCGTCTGTTCCACGAGCGCGGGGTGCGTGTATTCCGCGCCGCGCCGGTTGAGGCGCAATGCTCGTGCTCGCGGCAAAGCGTCGAAAACATGCTGCGCAGTTTTCCGCAGGAAGACCGCGATGACATGGTCGAGAACGGCAAGATTACAGTGACGTGTGAGTTTTGCAGCTCCATGTACGAGTTCCAGCCGCAGGAAGTGACAGCGGCCACTGCCGACGCCTGAATTCCGGCTGGCGGCGTTTGGCTGGTAGTTAAGCGCTGCGCTTGTTGGCCTGTGTTCGCAAACCGCTCAGAAGACGCCGCCACCGCAGCCGTTTGCGTGGCGCACCTTCACTCGCTGCGTCCGCTCGTTGACCGGCAATTCCCTCGCGGAACCGCTCAGTCAAGAGCGTGCCGACGTGATCGCGAACCGCTTTCTCGGGAGCGAGAATAAGTTTGCTGGACATGGCCGTTCTCCGAACTGATGGGGCTCGATACCCATTAGTCGCGGCTGGCCCGGGAAAGGTTCATTGCCTGGTTCGGCTCGATAATCCGCCCGTAGCGCGGCTTATTGCCTGGATCTAATTGAGCGTGCGCTTGCTATCGCCGGAATCGAGCGAGAAAGCGGGTATCTCGATATCGAAATGCTCGCCACCGGCGCCCACCATGCCGTAGGTGCCGGTCATGAAGCCCGACGGCGTCTGCAGCGGGACGCCGCTGGTGTACTCGTACGATTCGCCGGCTTTGAGTACTGGCTCCTCGCCGACAACGCCGGCGCCGCGGACTTCCTGGCGGCGGCCGGTCGCGTCGGTGATCCGCCAGTGGCGGGTCTTTAGCTGGACCGTATCATCGCTGTGATTGGTGATGGCGATGGTGTAGGCCCAGAAGAAATAGTTGTTTTCCGGCGATGAGCGGTCGGCGACAAAGCGCGGGGTCACCACGACTTCAATGTTGCGGGTGACGGCACGATACATGGCTTGGATCCTGTAGCCCCCGATCCGGCTGGCGCTGCTGGTTGATCCACCCCGGGAGGGGCAGCGTCCGAATCGAATGCTGCAATAAACTTGCGCACGCGCTTTCTCAAGCCGAAGCTTGCGCACCGAACGCGGCGTCCGCATGGTCAGCACACGCATCAGAGTGTGCCACAATTGCGTGCAAAGCTGAGAATCAGGACATAGCTAGGGACCGGCCTTAGCGGAACCGGTCGCGCCGTCGTGCTGCCTGACCGCAATCGCGGGCAACAATAGCGGACCTCATGACGAAGGCACTTCCTGCTCAGACGGTCACGAGCGAACGCGACCTGCGGCTCGATCTGTTCCGCGGCATCGCGCTGTGGCTGATTTTCCTCGACCACATTCCCGAAAATATCCTGAACTGGTTCACCATCCGCAATTACGGCTTCAGCGACGCCACCGAAATCTTCATCTTTATTTCCGGGTATACGGCGGCCTTTGTTTACGGCCGTACCATGCGCGAGCGCGGTTTCGTGCTGTCCAGCGCCCGCATCCTCAGACGCGCCTGGCAAATCTATGTGGCGCACATTTTCCTGTTCACGATCTTTATGGCGGAGATCGCCTATGTCGCGGCGACTTTCGACAATCCGCTCTACGCGGAGGAAATGAAAATCCTCGATTTTCTCAAGCAGCCGGATGTCACCATCTTTCAGGCGCTGTTGCTGAAGTTCAAACCTGTCAATATGGACGTGCTGCCGCTTTACATCGTGCTGTTGCTGCTGTTTCCCCCCATGCTCTATCTGTTGCTGCGGCGGCCGAACGTGGCGCTGGCGGGCTCGGCGGTGCTCTATGCGCTGACCTGGAAGCTCGATTTCAATCTGCCGGCTTATCCTAACGGCGTCTGGTTCTTCAACCCGTTTGCCTGGCAATTGTTGTTCGTGTTCGGCGCCTGGTGCGCACTTGGCGGCGCGCAACGGCTAGCCGTCGTGACGCGCTCGCGCGTGGCGCTTGGAATAGCCGTCGCCTACCTGATTTTCGCCTTCGCCATCACCCTGACGTGGCATTTCGAATCGCTCGACCGTTTTGTGCCGACCCTGCTGAAGGACTGGATGTATCCGGTCGACAAGACCAATCTCGACGTGCTGCGTTTCGCGCATTTTCTCGCGCTGGCGGTCGTAACAGTGTATTTCATCCCCCGCACCTGGTCCGGCCTCAAGTCGCCGATCCTGCAACCCGCCATCCGCTGCGGTCAGCACTCGCTGGAAATCTTCTGTCTTGGGGTGTTTTTGGCCTTCGCCGGGCAATTCATCATAGCCGAAGCGTCGGGCGGCCCGCTGCTGCAGACGGCGGTCAGCGCGTTAGGCATTTTCATCATGACTGGCACGGCGTACCTGACATCGTGGTACAAGACCATCGAAGGAAAACGTCCCGTGGTCCGCGTCAAAACTCCCGGCACGGACCTCGCGGGGGGCGAGGCATGACGTTCGTTATCGCAATCCTGGCCGCGATCGCACTCGTTAACGGCGCCGCTGCAGCGACCCCGGCGGAGGACTGCGCCGTGCCGGAATCGCTGATCCCTGCGGAAACCGATCTGGCGCACGCGGCGGCCGATATCAAAGACCATCATCGGCTCGATATCAGCGTCGTCGGCTCGGCATCTTCGGTGCTCACCGGTCCCGACGGCGCACGCTTTGCCTATCCGGCGCAATTGCAACAGGCGCTCAAGGAGCGCTTACCGGGCAACGAAATCAAAGTGACGGTACACATTCAGTCGCGGCAAACAACGGCCGACATGGTGGGGGTCTTGCCGGCAGTCCTGGCGCAAGACAAGCCGGCACTGGTGATCTGGCAGGCCGGAACGGTCGATGCGATGCGCGGCGTCGAGCCCGACGATTTTCGTGCCAGCCTGGACCAGGGCATCGACGCGATCACGGCCGCCAATGCCGACGCGATGATGATGAATATGCAATACAGTCCGCGCACGGAAACCATGTTGAATGTTTCCACTTACGCGGACGTGATGCGGTGGGTCGCGGAACAACGCAACGTCGTGTTGTTTGATCGGTTAGCCATCATGCATTATTGGAGCGATGCGGGGGTTTTCGATCTCTATGCCACGACCAGTGGGTATGCTATGGCCCGGCGTGTCCACGAATGTATCGGCAAGGCCTTGGCGTCACAGATCATTAACGCGGGTCATCTGGAAGCCGATAAAATGCAGACGACGCGCTGATGTTGCGACGCAATAAAATGGCCATCGGTCGCGTTATCTGTGCCGGAGCGTGGGTGGCCGCCCTGGCATTCCTTTCCACTGCGCAGGCGCAGGTGCACGGTAGCAATCCCGCCGCCGTTACCGCCTCACCTGCGCGTTCGACGGGCGGTGCGGTAACGTCCGCCGCGTTGCCGCCGGCTGCGGCGCTGCCTTCAGCTTCAACGTTCTCATGCACTACGCCGGCGGAGTTCGCGCGTTTCGGCAACCCGCTTCGCCACACTGCCCGACGCATCGCCGCCGGCCAGCCGCTGACAATTGTAGCGGTCGGTTCTTCTTCGACTGCCGGCGCCGGCGCGAGTTCGCCAGCGGCAAGCTATCCGAGCCGGCTGGCGATCGAGCTGAAACAACGCTTCCCGGCGCTCGACATCACCGTGCTCAATCGCGGCGTCAACGGCGAAGAGACCGCGCAGATGATGGCGCGGTTCCAAAGCGGCGTTCTCTCGGCGCACCCCAACCTTGTGCTCTGGCAGGTTGGTACCAATTCGGTGCTGCGCGACCATCCGCTGAAGCCGCATTCGGTGTTGCTGCACGAAGGCATTGCGGAACTTAAGGCGGCCGGCGCCGACGTGGTGCTGATCGACATGCAGTTTGCCCCACGGGTGATCGCGAAGTCAGAGACGCCAAGCATGGAAGATCAGATTGCGCTCGTCGCCAAGGAGGCGAATGTCGATCTGTTCAACCGCTTCGCAGTCATGCGCAACTGGCGCGAGGTCGAACACATTCCGTTCGCGGCCTTTGTTGCGCCGGATCAGCTGCACATGAACGATTGGGGCTATGCCTGTGTGGCGAAGCTCCTCGCCACTGCGATCACCGAAGCGGCTACCCGCCCGACAGCATCGGCGGCCGCCTCCGGCCGTTGATCCGCCCGGCCGGCTTTTGCTACCGCCTCTGCAATGGCTCACACCGCTTCCAGCGCGGCGAGCACGTCCTCAATGATGTCGTCGGGATGTTCGAGGCCGACGGAAACCCGCACAAAGCCGTCGCTGATGCCTAGCTCGGCGCGCTGCGCCGGTGTCAGGCGCTGATGAGTTGTGGTCGCCGGATGGGTAATCAGGCTCTTGGCATCGCCGAGATTGTTGCTGATGCGAATGAGCTTGAGCGCGTCCTGAAAACGAAACGCCGCTTTCTTGCCGCCCGTGATCTCGAAGGCGACCAGTGTGGAGCCGCCGCGCATCTGTTTCTGCGCGATCCTGGCCTGCGGATGATCGGGCCGGCCCGGATAGATCAGCCGGGATATCTTCGGGTGTTCGGCCAAGGTGACCGCGAGCGTCGCTGCGCTGTCGGTCTGCCGCCGCACCCGCACCGGCAGGGTCTCGAGGCCCTTGAGCAGCACCCAGGCATTGAACGGCGACAGCGACGGGCCGGTCTGACGCAGCAGGGTGTGAATGTGCTTCTGAATGAAGTCCTGTGACGCCAGGATAATGCCGCCGAGGCAGCGGCCCTGTCCGTCGATGTGCTTGGTGGCCGAATAGACCACGCAGTCGGCGCCGAGCGCGAGCGGGCTTTGATAGATCGGTGTGGCGAACACATTGTCGACCACCAGCGTTGCGCCGCCTTCGTGCGCAATCTGCGCAACGGCGGCAATGTCGATGACTTCGAGCGTGGGATTGGTCGGTGTCTCCAGGAAAAACGTTTTGGTATTCGGCCGCACCGCGTCGCGCCACTGGTTGAGATCGGTGCCATCGACCAGCGTCGAGGCCACGCCGTAACGCGGCAGATAATCCTCGACGATATAGCGGCACGAGCCGAACAGCGCCTTCGACGCCACCACGTGATCGCCGGCCTTGAGCTGTCCGACCAGCGCCAGCGTTACGGCGGCCATGCCGGTTGCAGTCGCGCGCGCAGCCTCGGCGTTTTCGAATGCCGCCATCCGTTCTTCCAACATTGCGACGGTCGGATTGGCGAAGCGCGAATACTGGAAGCCCGGTTCTTCGTTCTTGAAACGGCGCTCGGCCTGGGCGGCGCTGTCGTAGACGTAGCCTTGGGTAAGAAACAGCGCTTCCGAAGTTTCGGCGAATTGCGAGCGCAACGTGCCGGCATGCACCAGACGGGTCTCGGGGCGGTAACGATCAGGCGCGGACGCGGTCATACGGCCCTCCTTGGCCAAACAAAAACCCGGCCGGGAGGAATGATCCTCAGGCCGGGCTCACGCGTCCCCGGCCTTTTAGCAATTTGTTTTACGTGGCTGCAAGCCGGCCGGCTCAAATGACCACGGGATAAAGTGGCTCATACGCCGCGCCTGCCTTTCCGTCAAGCCGAGCATCGGCTTAGATCGCCACTGCCTGTTTTTCGCCACCGCCTGCGTGGCCGAAGTGGTGATTGCGTGCCGCTGTCCTTTAAGCCCGCCGACAAGGGAATTCTGCCTGACCGCATGATTGCGGCACTGGCTGAGGCCGGTGGGATTTGCCCATCGCAACCGTTCGCCGCCGATCAAATCCAGCCGGCCAGTCTCGACCTTCGGCTTGGCGGCATCGCCTATCGCGTGCGCGCGAGCTTTCTGCCGGGCCCGGGCACCGCTGTAGCTCGGCGCATCGCCGAACTGAAATTGCACGAATTTGGACTAGCCAACGGCGCCGTGCTGGAAACGGGCTGCGTCTATATCGTGCCGCTGATCGAAGGCTTGGCGCTTCCGGCGGATATCGCCGCATCGACAAATCCGAAGAGCTCTACCGGACGTCTCGACGTGTTCACGCGGGTGATCGCGGACGAGACGCGCGGCTTCGATCGCGTCGCACCCGGTTATCGCGGGCCGCTTTACGCCGAGATCAGTCCCAAGACGTTTCCGGTGCTGGTGCGCGAAGGATCGCGATTGTCACAAATCCGCTTTCGCCACGGCGATGCGGTGCTTGATGCCGAGACCTTGCGCGCATTGCACGCCCGCGAACGCTTGGTCGATCGTGCTGAGGCGGTCATGGGAGACGGCGTTGCGGTGAGCGTCGACCTTTCAGCCGGCGGATTGCCAAGCGGCAAGGGTGTCGTCGGTTACCGCGCCAAGCGCCACACCGCCGTTGTCGAGGTCGAGCGCCGCGCTGCCTACGACGTCGCAGATTTCTGGGAGCCGATCACCGCACGCGCGGACCAAAGCCTGATCCTTGATCCCGATGAGTTTTATATCCTTGCTTCGACCGAAGCGGTGCAAGTGCCGCCGGACTTTGCCGCGGAAATGGTGCCGTTCGATCCTCTGGTCGGCGAATTCCGCGTGCACTATGCCGGGTTCTTCGATCCGGGCTTCGGCTACGCCGGAGCGGGAGGCTTCGGCGCACGCGCCGTGCTGGAAGTCCGTTCACGCGAAGTGCCGTTCATTCTCGAACACGGCCAGATCGTCGGCCGCCTGGTCTACGAGAACATGCTGGCGCGTCCCGACCGGCTTTATGGCAGCGGCATCGGCTCAAACTATCAGGCCCAAGGCCTCAAACTGTCGAAGCACTTCCGCGCTTGAGCGTGCAAGCGCGCTGATGAGCCGGTGTTTCGTCGCGTCAGTCTAGCCCGTGCCGCCGACGGTAATACGGTCCATCCGCAGCGTCGGCTGGCCGACGCCGACCGGAACGCCCTGGCCGTTCTTGCCGCAAGTCCCGACACCTTCGTCGAGCGCAAGATCGTTTCCGACCATCGAGATGCGGTTGAGATCAGTCGGGCCGTTGCCGATCAGCATTGCGCCCTTGATCGGCGCGCCGCGCTTGCCGTTGTCGATGCGATAGGCCTCGGTGCATTCGAACACGTATTTGCCCGAAGTGATGTCGACCTGGCCGCCGCCGAAATGCACGGCGTAGATGCCGTTCTTCACCGAAGCGATGATCTCCTCGGGATCGCGGGTACCCGCCAGCATGTAGGTGTTGGTCATGCGCGGCATCGGCACGTGAGCAAAGCTCTCGCGCCGGCCATTGCCGGTCGGCTTCATATCCATCAGCCGTGCGTTCTGCCGGTCCTGCATGTAGCCGACCAGAATGCCGTCCTCGATCAGCACGGTGCGGTTGGTTGGCGTGCCTTCATCGTCGATCGAGAGCGAGCCGCGGCGGAGCGCCATGGTTCCGTCGTCGACGACAGTCACGCCCTTGGCGGCGACACGCTGGCCCATCAGTCCGGCGAAGGCCGAGGTCTTCTTGCGGTTGAAATCGCCTTCGAGCCCGTGACCCACCGCCTCGTGCAGCATCACGCCCGGCCAGCCCGGGCCGAGCACCACGTCCATTTCACCAGCCGGCGCCGGCACCGCTTCGAGATTGATCAGCGCCTGCCGGACCGCATTGTCGGCGGCGTGCTGCCATGTGTCGGTGACGATGAAGCGTTCATAGCCTTCGCGGCCGCCATATCCGGAGCTGCCGGTTTCCTGGCGGTCGCCGTCGCCGACCACCACCGAAACGTTGAGGCGCACCAGCGGGCGCACATCGCGATAGGTCTCGCCGTCTGCGCGCACGATTTCCACCGCCTGCCAGGTGGCGCCGAGGCTGACCGAGACCTGGCGCACCCGTGGGTCCTTGGCGCGCACATAGGCATCGATGGTCTCAAGCAATCGCGCCTTGGCTTCAAAGCTCGGGCTGCCGAGCGGACTGTCCTCGCCGTAAAGCTTCACGTTGGTCCGCGGCGGCGGGCCAGCATAATGACCAGTATAGCCGCCTTTGACGGCGCGTACGGCGTCTGCCGCGCGAGCGATCGCGGCCTCCGATACATCGGAGGCGTGCGCGTAGCCCACCGCTTCATCCTTGACCGCCCGCAGTCCGAAGCCTTGAGAGGTGTCGTAGGTCGCCTGTTTCAGTCGGCCGTTGTCGAACACCAGCATCTCGGCCTGGCGATACTCCAGGAACAATTCGCCGTCGTCGGCGCCTTCAAGGCCGCTCGATATGATGTTGGCGAGGCGCGGCCGATCAAGCCCGGCGCGATCGATCAGCGAGATGGGGGTAGCGGCCATTACGGGACTCCCGGATTCTTATTGCCTTTGGGGCGTTTGATCTTGGCGTTTCATCGGGACAGATAAGCCATGCTGCCCGGTATTTCTACGTACCAATTTCCGCCTATTCCGCAATTAGCCATTCGGCAAGATTGGGCGGCCTAACGTCCGTCCCGCAAACGTGGACGCCTGACCGGCAAGATCGGACTGGCAAGACTTCTAGCAAGCCTTCTGGCAAGAGCGGCCCCGCCAAAAATGCAGCGACCGTGCTCCTGGGTCGGCGGGGCCGCCCTTTTTTCCAACAAGCGCGCCTCGACGCGCGCTACCCTGGTAGCCGCTCGATAGCGGCGCCGCAGCGTCCGAGCTTCTCTTCAAGCCGCTCAAAGCCGCGGTCGAGGTGATAGACGCGGTTGACGAAGGTCTCGCCCTCGGCAGCGAGCGCAGCGATCACGAGTGAGACTGAAGCGCGCAGATCCGTCGCCATGACTTGCGCGCCTTTGAGCCGTTCGACGCCCTCGATGGTGGCCCGTTCGCCCTCAAGCTGAATGCGCGCGCCGAGCCGTGCCAGCTCCTGCACGTGCATGAAACGGTTTTCGAACACTGTCTCGACGATGTGCGAGGTGCCGCGCGCGCGCGTCATCAGCGCCATCAGCTGGGCCTGCAAGTCGGTCGGAAAAGCCGGGAAGGGCGCCGTCGTGACCTCGACCGGCCGCAGGCCGGCGCCGTTACGCGCGACGCGGATGCCCTGATTGGTGGGCGCGATCGTGACACCGGTTTGGACGAGCACGTCGAGGGCAGCTTGCAACAGTTCCGGGCGCGCGTTCTGCAACAGGACGTCGCCGCCGGCCATCGCGACCGCCATGGCGTAGGTGCCGGTTTCGATCCGGTCGGGCAGCACTGCGTGGCGCGCGCCGTTTAGTTTGGCGACGCCGTCGACAATGATGCGCTTGGTGCCGGCGCCGGAAATGCGTGCGCCCATCTTGTTGAGGCAATCGGCGACGTCGACGATCTCCGGCTCGCGTGCGGCGTTCTCGATCACCGTCGTACCTTTGGCGAGCGCGGCTGCCATGAGCGCGGTATGAGTACCGCCGACGGTGACTTTGGGAAACACGATCTCGCCGCCCTTGAGCCCGTGCGGCGCCTGCGCGACCACATAGCCGCCATCGATTTCGATGTCGGCGCCGAGCCGCGCCAACGCCATGATGAGGAGATCGACCGGCCGCGTGCCGATGGCGCAGCCGCCCGGCATGGAGACACGCGCCTGGCCCATGCGGGCAACGAGCGGAGCGATCACCCAGAAGCTCGCGCGCATCTTCGACACCAGTTCATAAGGCGCGGTGGTGTCGACAATACGCGCGGCTGAAATGTGCAGCGTCTGGCCATGATCGGCGGTCTCGCCGGAGCGCTTGCCGCTCACCATGATGTCGACGCCGTGATTGCCGAGAATTCGCTGCAACAGCCCGACGTCGGCGAGCCGCGGCACGTTGTCGAGAATGAGCGTGTCCTCGGTGAGGAGGCTCGCGATCATCAGGGGAAGCGTGGCGTTCTTGGCGCCCGAAATCGGGATCGTGCCGTTAAGACGCTGGCCGCCGACGATACGAATGCGATCCATACTGTCTGTCCCCCACGGTCCGTCCCGGGACCGAACCCCGTCGCGACTTATGAACCGGCCGCCGCCAGCGCGCAAAGCGCAACGATCGGCACAGTTACCAAGCGCTTTCGCCGGTTCTAGTCGCGTCCGCGATTGCGGCGAAAGTCAGGAGCTTTGGACTCGTCGGCGGGTGTTTCGCTGCCTGGTGTTCCGATCGAGCCAGCTTCCCCGGCGCCGACGGGTTCCTTGCGGCCGCGCGCATGTGCCTTGCGGCGCTTGAGGTTTTCGCGCAAAGCCGCGGCCAGCCGCGCGGTGCGGGCGGCCTGCTGCTCAGCTTTGCCGCGTGAAACCATCGTGCTTGCGCGTCTACAGCAATTGATGAGCCAGGTGCGGTGCGAACAGACCGAGCGCCGTTACGATGATACCGGCAACACCCAATACGCCCGCAAACCAAGCGAGCCCGATCACTTCGGTGATAACCGCGGCCGAAGCGAGCACAATGCCGATCTGGAACGCCGCCGACGCTACCTCATAGTGGTGATATTTCGCCATCGCGAGGTCGCGGCTTGCCTCCGCCTCCTTGGCGTGCGCGGCCAGTTCCTTGCGGCCCTCGCTGGTGTCCGGCTCTGAATCGTAGCGCGCGGCATTCTTCTGCCAGACGTCGATCTGCTTTTCCATTGCCGCCTTGACCGCCGGATCACTGGCACTTTCCGCCGTGAGCTTGAGTTCTTCAGCGGCAGTCCGCACCGTCGTCATGCGCACTGTCTTGGCCTGGAAGAAAGCCCAGAGGTTTGAGGATTCGACGTTGGCGCTGATCGCCTCGGTCTGCGCGCTTTTGCCCAGAGTCTCCGAGAAGGACAGAAACAGCGCCAGCACCGCGATCACGAGGCCGATCTTGCGGTTCGAGTGCGATGCATGTTCGGCATGGATCGCATGGTCCATCTGCTCCGTCGCTTCCGGCATGGCTGGCCCCCCTCCGCTCATTCCGATCGGACCGCTGCGCGGTCCCGGAATGACGGGCGGGATAGCATGAATTTGGTTCAGGCGCGCGGATGGGCGCTGCGATAAGCTTCGATCAGACGCTCGGCGTCGACTTCAGTGTAGATCTGCGTCGTCGCCAGCGAAGCGTGTCCGAGCAGCTCCTGGATCGCGCGCAAATCGCCCCCGCGGGTGAGGAGATGGGTGGCGAAAGAATGCCGCAGCGCGTGCGGCGTTGCCGTTTCGGGCAGGCCCAGCGCGCCCCGCAGCCGCGCCATCGCCAGTTGCACGACGCGCGGCGACAATTGACCACCCTTGGCCCCGACAAACAGCGCGCCGTCTTGCGGCAGATCGTACGGGCAGAGCGCGAGATAGTCGCCGATCAGTTTGGCGACCTGCGGCAGCACCGGGACCATCCGCTGCTTGCGGCCTTTACCGGTTACGGTGATGGCATCGCCTGCACCGGCGCCGAAAGCGGCGCGCGGCAGGCCGAGCGCCTCGGAAATCCGCAAGCCGCTGCCATAGAGCAAGGCCAGTACGGCGGCGTCGCGCGCATGAATCCATGGCTCGCGGTCGTCCCCGGCGGCGAGATCCGCGTCAGCCAGACGGGTTGCGGCGCTGGCGGCGAGGGGTCGCGGCAGGGTCTTGCCGATTTTCGGCGCCCGCACCACGCCGAGCGCGCCGACCTTGCCCTTGCCGTTGCGCTCCAGATGGCGCGCGAAGCCGCGCACACCGGCCAGCGACCGCATCAGCGAGCGGCTGCCGATGTCTGCTGCGCGCCGTGCCGCCATGAACGCGCGCACGTCGGCGGGCGTCAGCTCGGCAAGTGCTTTCAGCGACGGTGGGCCGCCGAGATGCTCCGCAAGGAAGGCCAGAAACTGCAATACGTCGCGCCGATAGGCTGCGAGCGTCTTCGGTGAGTAATGGCGTTCGTCGCCGAGATGTCGGAGCCAGGCTTCGATTTCGGCGGCGATTTTGGGTGTGATGAAGTCGAGTTCAGTCTTTGGCATCGCCTCTTGCGCCCCACTTCCCGGCGTCTTGGTGCAGGATAGAAGCGACACCCTTTCCCCTTCCTAAAGCCCAAAAAACTTCCTAAGCGCAGAGAATCGGCACAACCTGCGGCATGATCCGGCGCGTCGTCGATGTCCTGGTCCCGGTCGCGCTCGACCGGGCCTATTCGTATCGGGTGCCCGAGGCGCTCGAGCTGGCACCTGGCGACATCGTCAGCGTGCCGCTCGGCGCCCGCGAGGCTACCGCCGTGGTCTGGGCGGAGAACCCGAAGCCCAATCCCCGGCTCGACAACCGCCTCAAAGACGTCGAAGCAAAGCTCGAACTGCCGCCGCTGCGCGCCGAGCTGCGCAGTTTCGTCGATTGGGTCGCGAACTACACCATTGCCTCGCGCGGCATGGTGCTGCGGATGTGCCTGCGCATGGGCGAGCATCTGGGCGCCGAACGCGAGCGCGTCGGCGTGCGCCTTGCCGGTCCGCCCCCGGAGCGGATGACCACGGCGCGGCAGCGGGTGCTGTCGCTTCTTGCAGACGGAATGCTGCGCAGCAAAAGCGACGCGGCCCGCGAAGCCGGTGTCAGCACCGGCGTGATTGACGGCCTGATCGACGAAGGCACGCTGGAAACTCTGGTGCTGCCGCCGGAG
Organism: uncultured Alphaproteobacteria bacterium; assembly: GCA_963791955.1. GTDB lineage: Bacteria > Pseudomonadota > Alphaproteobacteria > Rhizobiales > Xanthobacteraceae > BOG-931. The sequence continues at coordinate 786,567 of CAWBUO010000002.1, read as the reverse complement.
CCGGTCGCACAGCGGCCCGATCCCGATTTCGCTCCGCCCGACTTCACCCACGACCAGAGTGCCGCCGCGGCGGACCTGAAGGCGACGGTCGGCAAGGGCGGCTATTCCGTAACGCTCGTCGACGGCGTCACCGGCTCGGGAAAGACCGAGGTCTATTTCGAGGCAGTGGCCGACACCATTCGCGCCCGCCGGCAGAGCCTGATCCTGATGCCTGAAATTGCGCTCACGACGCAGTTCCTCGACCGCTCTGCCGCCCGCTTTGGCGTGCGCCCGGCCGAATGGCACTCCGAGCTGTCGCCGCGCCGGCGCGCACGCACCTGGCGCGCGGTCGCCGACGGCGAGGTGTCCGTTGTGGTCGGCGCCCGCTCGGCGCTGTTCCTGCCTTACGCCGATCTCGGCCTCATTGTCGTCGATGAGGAGCACGACGCCGCCTACAAGCAGGAGGACGGAGTGCGCTACCACGCCCGCGACATGGCGGTGGTGCGCGGCCACATCGCCCGCATCCCGGTGGTGCTGTCGTCGGCGACGCCCTCGCTCGAGACTGAAGTCAACGCCCGCCGCGGCCGCTACCGGCGGCTGGCGCTGCCGGAGCGTTTCGGCGGCCAGCGTATGCCCTCGGTCGAGGCCATCGATCTGCGTCGCGAGCGGCCGCCGCCCGGACGTTTCATCGCGCCGACGCTTGCTGGTGCGGTGCAAACCGCGATCGAGCGTGGCGAGCAGGCGCTATTCTTCCTCAATCGCCGCGGCTATGCGCCACTGACCTTGTGCCGGGTCTGCGGCTTTCGCTTTTCCTGCCCGAACTGCGACGCCTGGCTGGTCGACCACCGCTTCCGCCGGCAGCTGGTCTGCCACCATTGCGGCTTCGCCATGCCGCATCCGGCCGAATGCCCGAATTGCCACGCCGCCAACTCATTCGCCGCGATCGGGCCGGGCGTCGAGCGCCTCGAAGAGGAAGTGCGCGCGCTGTTTCCGCAGGCGCGCCTCCTGGTACTCTCCAGTGATCTCATCGCTACGGTCGAGCAGCTGCGCCAGGAGCTTGACGACGTCGCCCAGGGCCGCTTCGATATCGTCATCGGGACGCAGCTGGTGGCGAAAGGCCATCACTTCCCGAAGCTCAACCTCGTCGGCATCGTCGACGCCGACCTCGGGCTCAACAACGGCGACCCGCGCGCCGCCGAACGCACCTTCCAGCTGCTGCATCAGGTGGTGGGCCGCGCCGGGCGCGACGCCGGCATCGGCCGGGGCTACCTGCAGACCCACCAGCCCGAGCATCCGGTGATGCGCGCGCTGATCGCGCAAGACCGCGAGGCGTTCTATGACGCCGAAATCGCAATGCGCGAGCGCAGCGCTTATCCGCCATTCGGGCGCCTCGCGAGCCTTGTCGTCTCCGGCGGCGACAAACACGAGACGCAATCTTACGCGCGGGCGCTGGCGCGCGCGGCGCCGCCACTTGACGACGTGCGCATCCTCGGCCCCGCGGACGCGCCGCTGTCGCTCGTGCGCGGCCGCCATCGTCTGCGCTTGCTGGTCAAAGCGCCGCGCGCGTTCGATCTCTCGGCCTATTTGCGTGAGTGGCTCGCTGCCGCGCCAAAGACCAAACGTGACATCAAGCTCGACATCGACGTCGATCCGCAGAGTTTTTTGTGAGCGGTTGAGCGCCGTTTCCGCGTGCACGGCGATGTCGGCTGTCATTCTGCAACCGGCCATCGCATAGCAATGCCGAGGTCGCGTCCGGACCGCTACACGCTGCAATTGACTTAGATCAATGCTGGACCGGCGAAACAGTATGGATGCTGCATTGTGTCGGCGAGTACTCAGATTCGGTTTTAGACATGGACGAGCTTTCGAAGAGCGAGTTTTCCAGAGCGCGCAAGGAGATGGTTGAAGCCGCCATTCGCGAGCGCGGCGTCCGCTCGGAACTGGTTCTCGATGCCATGCGCAATGTGCCTCGGGAGGCTTTTCTGCCGGAGCAGCTTCGCGAGTTCGCCTATGAAGACACAGCGTTGCCGATTGAAGAGGGCCAAACAATCTCCCAGCCCTACATCGTCGCTCTTATGACTGAGGCATTGACGCTTCGTGGCGGGGAAAAGGTGCTCGAAATCGGCACCGGCTCGGGCTATGCAGCGGCAGTTCTTTCCGAAATCGCCGCCGACGTCTACACCGTCGAACGTCACGGTCCGTTGGCCGAGAAGGCCGCCGCGACGCTTGCCGATCTCGGCTACGGCAATGTCCACGTTCTGCACGGCGACGGGACCCTCGGTTGGCCGGCGCACGCGCCCTATGATGCGATCATAGTTGCTGCCGGCGGCCCGGCGATTCCCGAATCTCTGAAACACCAACTCAAAATCGGCGGCCGGCTGGTGATCCCAGTAGGTGCGGATCAGCGTACCCAGGAATTGTTACGGGTGACGCGCATTGCGCAGGATGAGTATCGGAGCGAAGACCTCCTCGATGTGCGCTTTGTCCCGCTACTTGGCGAGGAGGGGTGGGCGCCTGAGGAGGCGAAGCCGGCCCGCGGTCGCTACGTGCGGCCGACGGGCGATGTCAGCGAAGAAAAGCTTGTCAAAAAGATCGCGGCCGCAGCCGAGCCGTTTCCTTCGATCGAAAACGCCGATCTCGGCCCGCTACTGGAACGGGTCGGCGATGCGCGGGTCGTCCTGCTCGGCGAAGCAACCCACGGCACTTCGGAATTTTACCGGATGCGCGAGCGCATCTCCCGCGAGCTGATTGTCAAGAAAGGGTTCCGCTTCATCGCCATCGAGGGCGACTGGCCGGATGCCGCGCGCGTCGATCATTACGTGCGGCATCTTGAATATCCTCCCGCCGAATGGACGGCGTTTGCACGATTCCCGACGTGGATGTGGCGCAACAACGAGGTGCGTGATTTCGTCGACTGGCTGCGCGAGCACAATGCCGCGGCTGCGCCAAGCGCGCGGGTGGCGTTTCACGGTCTCGATCTCTACAGCCTGTATGTGTCGATCCGCGCGGTTCTGAATTATCTCGACGAGGTCGATCCGGACGCCGCCCGGGTTGCGCGTGAGCGCTACGGTTGCCTGACGCCGTGGCAGGGCGACCCGGCGACTTATGGGCAAGCCGCGCTGATCGGCGCTTACAGGACCTGTGAACCGAATGTCGTGGGCGCGCTCAAGGATTTGCTGGCGAAGCGCCTCGCTTATGTCGGGCGTGACGGCGAACGCTATTTCGACGCGGTGCAGAATGCCCGCCTCGTCACTAATGCCGAGCGCTATTATCGGATCATGTATTACGGTTCGCGCGCGTCGTGGAATCTTCGTGACGAACATATGTTCACGACGTTGAAGAATCTGCTGGCGTTTTACGGAACCGACAGCAAGGCGATCGTCTGGGCGCATAACTCCCACGTCGGCGATGCGGCGGCGACCGAAATGGCCTCGCGCGGCGAGCACAATATCGGTCACTTGTGTCGTCAGGAATTTGGCGGCAGCGCCTACCTGATTGGCTTCGGCACCAACAGCGGCACCGTGGCAGCGGCATCCGACTGGGACGGGCCGATGGAAATTAAGAACGTCCAGCCCGCACTACCGAAGAGTTATGAACGCTTGTGCCATGCCACCGGGCAGCCCCGTTTTACGTTGGGTTTGCGCAATCGCGCCGATCTGACCGGTCCGCAAGGTTTGAGCAGACCGCATCTTGAGCGGGCGATCGGTGTGATCTACCGGCCGGAGACCGAGCGCGCCAGTCACTATTTCCAGGCCATCCTGCCGCAGCAATTCGACGAGTACATCTGGTTCGATGAAACCCGCGCGGTCACGCCGTTCGATACCGCGGAGCTCGCCGGACTGCCTGATACCTATCCCTTCGGAGTGTGAAGGCGGCCAGGGGGCGCTGCCGTGACCGCTTGCAACGAGATCGGTTACGTTCTCGACAAGCTGAACTGGATGCGCACGGAGCGCATCTGGCCTAACGGCCTTCGGTACTTGTGGACCGATGCGTTCGGCGTCGTGCTGCTGGTTTCGCTCCATGCGGCACTGGGCGAGCGGCGGTTCCTCGACGAAGCCGAGTGGGTGGTGTCCGAGGTCGACCGGGTGCTCGGGCGCCCGCGCGGCATTCGCATCGGCGAAGCGCCTGACCGGGACGGCCAATATTTTCACTATCTGGCGATTTGGCTGTACGCGCTCTCGGTACTGGCGCGCCAAGTGCCGGACTATCGACGCAAGGGCGTCGATCTGGTGCGCCAGATTCACTCCGCCTTTGTCATGCCGGGCAGGGGTGTTGTCTGGAAGATGAAGGAGGATTTGAGCGCACCATATCCGGGCTTTGGTTTCGGCGCGCTCGATGCCTTCGATGGCTATGTCTCCTATCGATGTCTTGATGAGCACACCTTGGCTCGCGAGATCGCGGAGATGCGCGCGCTCATCGACGCCACCGCAGCCGGCTTGCGCACCACCCAGGACCTTGGCCTCGGCATGATGCTGTGGCTGACCCACTTCTTTCCGTCGGAGCAATGGGCCGTGGTGCAGCGGCGCCACAGCCTCGCCATGCTCGATCTGATGTGGCGTGAGGACGGCTATTTCTGCCGCGAGCCAGATCTCCCTTACGTCAAGTTCGCCTTCACCAATTACGGCGTTTCGATTGGCCTGCAATCCGCGCAAGCGATGAGCGAACGGGTGTCGCGGCTGAACAGCTTTTTTGATCATTACCGGTCGGGCGATGAATATGACCGCGAGGCCATCACCCACGTCATGGCGTGCAGCTCGCATTTTCCGGGCTATCTAATCCGTGGGTTTCCGACGTCCTAATGGGCCGCGCATGCTTTAAGTCGCGCACTCAGAATGATGAGATGACCAATGGGGCATTGCTGGGTTTGCGGGAGCTGTTCGAAATATGGACACCGCGCTCGTGGCGACGGCGCTCTAGCCGCTGGCGTGAAGATGCCGCACGCAGCCGCGGATACGGTGCGGCGCAGCTATTTCACCGTCTTCCAGTATTCCTCAAAAAATCCCCCGGCATCGATCGTGCCGACTGGCGCGCCGGTCTCGGCCCTGGCTCCGATGCAGTGCCAGGAATAGAGCGAGTCATGGCCGGTGACATAAAGCGGGATGGACTCTGTATCCGGATGCGTTTCGCACCAGTGCGCCACTGCCGGCAGGTTTTTGCTGGTATTGGCCTTGCCGCAAGGAAGGTTGGCGCCGACGACGCAAACTTTCACGGCGCCTTCGGCACAGCGATAGTAGGCCGCTTTGGCTGCATAATGGCCGTGGATCTTGAACAGGCGCCGGATGGCGGGCGCGAGAGAAGGCGGCGGGGTCCGCAACGTGTCGTCAGTGCCGACGCCGGCGCAATAGGCGCGCGGGCCCTCATGTGGCGCCGGCGCTGCAAACCCCGCGCGCGACAGCGAGACGGCGCCGAAGGACGCAAGGATTACGGTGAGCGCGACGCGACGGATCGACCGCGGCTGCGTGGCCATTGTCCTTAGAGCCTGTAGCCACTAGTGAACAATGATCGAAATGGATGTACGACTGCGAAATCAGTCGCCGGCTCACATGGGCCCATTACCGCAGACGCGCCACCGGCAAAAAGCGGCAATGCCAGTAGCGGGACGGCAAACGTCGCGAGGTGAAGTTGGCCCATCAAGAAGTTTCCAGTGATATGGCCGGCCGTGCAATCGCAAGGATAGCCGAGATGCAGCGGCGGCGAAAATCCAGCGTCAGCGTGGCGGTTATTGCGATGTGGCGGGTTTTGTAGCCAAACTTTAACACGGCTCATAGGTGCAAGTACTAAGTGCCTATTTTCGCGATAATTAACTGCGCTCCAGTCTGGTGATGCTGCGCTTGCGTAGTCCGCCATAGTGGATGGCTGCATGGCGCGAGCCGGGCACCCGTCGACTTTATGCGCAACGATTCTGTTTTGGAGGGTAGCCCGACTCGTCCGAACCGGACGAAGTTGCAGCCGGCTGTCCGCGCCGAGCAGATCAAGGCGCTCTATCATGCCCCAGCGATCATGCTGGCTAATCCGATCAACGCAGCAATTCTCGCGGCTGCGCTTTGGCAAGCTTATCCGGCCTGGGTTCTCTTGCTTTGGGTCGGGCTGTTCTGCGTCGTGGTGGGTGTGCGGTTCGGGGATCGCGCACGTTTTCTGCGGCAACCGCCCGAGAGCGGGCAAGACGTTACCTGGGCCAGGCGTTTTACCGTCGGCGCCGCTGCGACAGGTTTCCTTTGGGGTCTGTCGGCATCCGTCATTTTCGTATCGCCGGATCCGGTCGCTCACGTCGTCGTCGCGTTTGCAATTGGCGGGATGACGGTCGGCGCGGTCTTCCAACAATCGGCGTATCTGCCGGCCTTTCTCGCCTTCACGCTACCTGCCGTCGTCCCCCAAGTCGTTTGTTATTTGGTGAGAGGAGACCGCACCTCGGTCGCCATGGGTCTTTTGCTGGCGGCTTACGCGATGGTCGTCGCACTGATGGGACGCTACATCAACAACTGGATCGTCGAGACTGTGCGACTGAGGCTCGACCACATCGCCGCGAATACCGAACTGCGCACCGCGGTAGCCGATGGTAAGGCCATACTCAACGAAATCGAGCAGATCTACCGGTACTCGCCGGTGGGTCTTTGCTTCATGGATAGTGACCATCGTTTCGTGCGCATCAACGAGCATATGGCGGAGATCAATGGACTGCCTGTCAGTGCTCATATCGGCCGCACGTTGCGTGAGATCATCCCCGGCCTTGCGGACGAGGTCCTCGAACTGCACCGGCCGGTCTACGAGCGCGGCGAGCCGGTGCTGAACGCTGAAATTCATGGTTCAACGCCGGCAGCTCCAGGCGTCCCGCGTTATTGGTTGGCAAATTTCTTTCCGTTCCGGTCTGAATCGGGGGAAGTGACCGGCCTGATCGGGATGGTGCTGGACATCACCGCTCTGAAGAATGCGCAATTGGCGTTGCAGCAAAGCGAGGAGCGCTTTCGCACCATCTTTGACTCCGTCAGTGACCTCATATTCGTCCGCGACTGCGAAACCGGCGCGCTCGTTGAGGTCAATCACAGCGCTTGCGAGATGCTCGGTTACACGCGTGACGAGTTGTTCGATCTGAAAGCTGGAGCTCTCGCCGAAGACCAGCCGCTCTACACCGGCCCGGACTTTTTGTCTGAGCTGGGGAAGGTGCAATCCGAGACGCCGCGGACGTTCGACTGGCGCGTCAAGACCAAGGACGGGCAGTTGCTGTGGGTCGAAGTCTCGCTACGCCGCGCCAGGTTCGGCGGACGGGATTTGCTGCTGTCGACGGCCCGCGAGATTTCGCGGCGCAAAGAGGCCGAAGATAAACTTAAGAAGCTGGCGCAGTTCGATCTCCTTACCGGCTTGACCAATCGCGGCGTATTCGTCGCCGAGGTTGGGCGTGCCATCGCGCGCGCGCGCCGCGGTGAACGCGGCTTCGCGGTGCTTTATCTCGATCTCGATCATTTCAAGGATGTCAACGATACGCTGGGACATCCGATCGGGGACCGGCTCCTTCAGTCAGTCGCCGAGCGTCTGCAGACGAATGTGAGAGTGGTCGACACCCTGGCGCGATTTGGTGGCGACGAGTTCGCTTTATTGATGGCCAATATTGCCGATCCCGCCGACGCCGGAGTACTGGCGAACAAACTCCTGCAAATCATGGCCGTGCCGTTTGTCCTTGACGGCAACCAAGTCCAGGCCGGTGTCAGCATCGGCATCGCGACCTATGATCCGGACGCCGCCGACGCCGAATCCCTCCTCGCCCATGCAGACGTCGCGCTTTATCTGGCGAAATCGGAAGGCCGTCACACCTATCGGTTTTTCACTGACGCCATGGATGCAGAAGTGCGCCAACGCGTGACTCTGACATCCGAGTTGTACGCGGGAATCGCGGCGGGCCAGTTGTTTCTGGTGTACCAGCCTCAGGTGGACATGGAGACCAGTCGCCTGGTCGGGCTGGAGGCGCTGGTCCGCTGGAATCATCCGACGCGTGGCGTGCTCTCGCCCGGCGAGTTCCTGCCGGCAGCGGCCTCATCGTCATGCTCGGCAACTGGGTGTTGCGCTCGGCTTGCCGGCAGGCGCAGCAATGGTTGGAAACCGGCATCACGCTGCCGCCGGTCGCGATCAATGTTTCGGCGCTGCAGTTCAAGGCGCCCCGCGAGCTGGAAAAGGAAATCGACATGGTGCTCGCGGACACTGGGCTGCCGCCCGGATTGCTGGAAATCGAGATGACGGAAACCGCGCTGATGGGAACTTCGAGCGCGCACGACAACGTCGTCGACCGACTGCGGCAGCGCGGGCTGCGCATCGCGATCGACGATTTCGGCACCGGCTATTCGTCGCTGCTTTATCTGCGGCGCTTTCCGGTCGATCGGATCAAGATCGCGCAGGAATTCGTGAAGGATATCGGCGTCGAACTCAACGACACGGCGATCGTCAAGGCGGCAATCGGTCTGGCGCGCGAGCTGGGTATAGGAATCCTCGCCGAAGGCGTGGAAACCGCAGATCAACTGCGCCTGCTGTACGGGTGGGGCTGCCGACAAGCACAGGGATTCTACTTTGCCGCACCCATGCCGGCCGAGGATGTTCTACCGCTGCTGCGCAGCGGCAGCGTCCTGCGCTGGCTGGCGGGACCGTCGACCGGTCCCAGCTACGCGGGTCATCTCGGCGTCGTCAAGTCGCGCCGCGTTCACCACGCTGCCAAGAGCGGCGCGGCGCACTAAATACAAATAACTCGCACCTACGGGTCGCTTTCGTCGGTTCCAGACTTGACCGTCCATAAACATCCGGCATCGTGTGAGCGATGACGGCGACCATCCAGACCATATTGCTGCTGCTTGCCGTGCTGGTGGTCGTCGCCGTGGTCGCACGGCGGCTGAACACGGCGCCGTCCATTCTGCTCGTGGTCGCGGGCATTGCGCTGGCGCTCATTCCCGGCCTGCCGCGTGTCGCGCTTGCCCCGGAATTGGTGCTGCTGGGGATCCTGCCGCCGCTGATCTATTCGGCGGGCGTTGCCATGAGCTGGCGCGAATTTCGTTTCAACCTGCGGCCGATCACGCTGTTTGCCTTCGGGTGCGTGATCTTTACGACGGGCGCGGTGGCGATTGCCGTGCACTTCGTGCTCGGCATGCCCTGGGCGGTCGGCTTTGTGCTCGGTGCCATCGTGGCGCCGACCGACGCGGTCGCTCCGCTGGCGATCGTCCGTGGTCTCGGTCTGCCGCGCCGGCTGATTGTCGTGCTCGAAGGCGAAGGGCTCGCCAACGACTCCACTGCCTTGATCCTGTATCGCTTTGCGGTTGCCGCCGTCGGCAGCGGCTTGTTTTCGTTTGGCGAGGCCGCGGGTACGTTCGCTCTCATCGTGGTCGGCGAAATCGCCTATGGCATCGGCGTCGGCTGGGCGAGTCTCCGGCTCCGCCGCTGGGCGCACGATCCGCGGGTCGAGATCACGCTGTCGCTCTTGACGCCTTACGCGGCATTCCTGGTGCCGCAGCATCTCGGCGGATCGGGCGTTCTCGCCACGGTAGCCGCCGGCCTGTTCGTGAGCTGGAACGGGCCGCTGCTTATTCCGGCGGCGACGCGGCTGCAAGGCATCTTCTTCTGGGACCTCCTGGTCTATCAGCTCGAAGGCATCCTGTTCCTGGTGACCGGCATGGAGACAAGGCCGCTCCTTGAACGCAGCGATGCGGTCCTGCTGCGCGACCTCGCGGTGGCCGTGCCGCTCACCGTCGCCGTGATCGTGGCCGCACGATTCATCTGGGTCTATCCATCCGTCTATCTGCCGCGCTGGTTGAGTCCGTCGCTGGCGCGCCGCGATCCGCTGCCGCCGCGGAAATGGGACTTCCTGCTTGGTTTCGTCGGCGTGCGCGGCGTGGTTTCGCTGGCTGCGGCGCTTGCCATTCCGTTCACCACCGTTTCCGGGGCGCCGTTCCCCGGCCGCGATCTCATTATCTTCGTCACGTTCGGCGTTATCGTCGTCACCCTGGTCGGCCAGGGCCTGTCGCTGCCGGCGGTCGTCCGCTGGCTCGCTTTACCGCGCGACGCCGAGGACGAGCGCCGCCGCGAGCAGGATGCCGAAATTACGGCGCGGCTCGAAGCTTTGAAGGTGGCGCAAGGCCAGCTCGATGGACTTGCCGCTGACGGCGACACCGATCCCGACGTGCTCGCGATCCTGCGTGCGCGGCACGACCATCGGGCCGGGCAGGTGGCAAGAGAGGCGGATGGGCGCGAGGCGGTTGCTGCGGCGGCAGAGCTGCGCGCCGATCTGATCGCCGCCGAGCGCAAATACATCTACCGCCTGTTGCAGGATGGGATCATCACCGACGAAGCACGCCGGCGCATTGAACGCGAACTTGATCTCGAAGAGGAAAGCCTCGCCTTCAAAAGGACGAGCGAGGCCGACCCGCCGCTTTAGCACGCGCGAGTGTCTCGCCGCTGTGAAGAGTTGATGCTACTGAAGCAGGCCTGAGGGGGCGCAATGTCTCAGCCGATGCCGGCGCTGGCCGCCAATCAGCAGTTTTGCCGAAGCTGCGGCCAGATCATTTCCAGTCTCGCGCCGACCTGTCCGCATTGCGGCGCGCCGACCGGCGTGCGCGGGGCGCCGCCCGACGCCAGTCCCAAGAGCCGCCTGGCCGCGCTTCTGTTGTGCTGGTTCCTGGGGATATTCGGCGCCCACCGGTTCTATGTCGGCAAAGTCGGTACCGGAATCCTCCAGATATTCACACTTGGCGGCTTGGGCGTCTGGACGTTTATCGATTTCATCATGATCATCGTTGGCGCCTTCAGGGATAAAGAGGGCCGACGCGTCGTGGTCTGGACCGACTGACAGTCTGACATTTTCCGCTCTGACATTTTCGTGACCCCGTCCGGTATACTTGCGAACCCCCAAGCCTGATAAAGTCAACACGAATCAAAATTGCAAACTGAGGAGCGGACATGACGAGATCGACTATTGTTGCGGCAATTGTTTTAGCCTTCGCATTCGGGACCGGAGCGGCCCTGGCGGAGGACACTCCGCCCGCCACATCGGACAAGCCGGCGGCAACGTCCAAAATGATGAGCCCCGAAAAGAAAGCAATTTCCAAAACCTGCAGCGACAAAGCCAACGCCAAGGGGCTGCACGGCGACGCGCGGAAGAAATTCCGCTCGGCCTGCAAGAAAGCCGGCGGCAAGATCGAGTAAAGCCGCCCGGATGCTGGTCGTTGGCGGTATGCTGTTGCGAGGCTGACCCAGCGCAGCGCCGCCGACGACTTTATCTGCTGTCGCAACTAGCTCTGCTGCGCGGCGTCGTTGCCGGCACGCCCGATAAAGCGCAAACCGACGGCACCTTCTCTCGACCATACGATTTTGCAAAGCATCGCGATGTCGCCGTTCGGCGTGAACCGGAGGATAAATTCGTCCGGCAATGGGGTGCGTACATTGACGGTCAATTTCGCACCGGTCCTCGACAGATTGACTGCGGTGCACTTCAGCAGCGGAGAGCCGTCGCGGAAATCGATCCAGGCCGGGCAATTGACCTCGGTCCGCGGGGCTGGCGCCTTTTGTTCCACGATCGACCCCGCGCGCGCTCAAGACCTCCACGGACATGGCGGCCATGATGCCGTGTTAGGTCGATCATCGTTAGCGGGATTTGAAAATCGGCATACGCGCAAATCCCGACATGCGGCTTTTGCGTTGCCGCGCCGGCGCTCTCTGGTCATGCGCCGTCAAACACTCAGAGTCTGCTGATCACCGTGTAGGTCAGGTAGACGAACAAAGCGCAGCCAAGCACGGTGAGGAGGCTGGCGAGCACGATGTCCGCCCGCTCGCCCGGGCCGGACAGCGTCTCCGCGCTGTCGATTTCAATCGCGGTCTTGCGAAAACGCACGATCGCCAAAATCATCAACCCGGCGCCGAGCGCGATCAGGATCAAGCCGGCGACGTTGCCGACGAGTTGTCCGGTTGGCGACAATACCCGGTTTGCCAGCGTCTGTCCGGCGATCTGCAGGAACAAGTCGAACCGTTCGACCAGGAAGCCAAACGCCATGACTGCGATTGCGGTGCGGACCCAAGCCAGAAAGGTCCGCTCGTTCGCGGCGTGGTCGCTATATCGCTAAATCATCGGTGCTATCGTCCTTGTCACTCGCGCTACGCTACGTTGCCGTCAGTGAAACTTCTCCTCCCGGGCCAGCTTCTCGATCATCGCCACGATTCGCTTCTCTCTGGTTTCGGGCGTTTTTGCCGTCTGGAGCCGGTAAGCTATCGAATAAAGGTTGGTTCTGTTGAGCGTTTCAAAGAAGGCCTGCGCTTTTTTGTTGGACGAGAGTCTCCTTAAGAAATCGTCCGGCACAGTGGCATTGCTAAAGGAATCATAAGCCGCCTTCCAGCGGCCATCTGCCTTTGCGGCGTTCACCTCCCGTAGTCCGACGGAAGCCATTTCTCCGCTTGTGATAAGCCTTTCGGCATGCTGAGTGTTGGTCCTGGACCAACGGCTTTTGTAACGCCTCGGTCCAAATTTCTGTAACCAAGATTGCTTGTCGTACGGCCTTTTTTGTCCATCGATCCATCCAAAGCAAAGCGCTTGATCAAGCGCTTCTGCGTACGTCACGGTAGCTACTCCTGAGTCCTTCTTGTAGATGCGCAGCAAAACGCCTTCCGATTGGCTGTGGTTTTCCGCGAGCCATGTCCGGAAATCACTCGATGATTTGAAGCTCATTGTTTTCATTTAAGGGGACTACTTGGTGTGTTTTGACCGCGGCTTCCGTTTGACACGCGCGCGGGGCGCGAATTTCTTGCGCTGTGCGATCGCGAGCGCGCGGCCGGCCCAGACCGCGAGCTCCTCGGAATCGTCGTAGAGCCGCTCGGGCAGCCGCCAGTACGACAGCGACGCCCGGCCGACGCGGCCTTTGCTTTTCGCCCGGGTGTAGACGAACGGCTTGCTTCCTTCGCGCTCGAAATCTGGAATGCTGGCCTCGTCCACTTTGAGAAAGATCGCACCGTCGAACACAAGGCCAAACATCAGGCCGTCAGACCAGATGCCGGCGCCGCCGAACATGCGTTTCACCGTTACCGGACCGAACGGGGCGAAAAGTTCGCGGATGAATTCGGGGTCCATGTGGTCAGCCTCCGCCGCAAGGCTAGCAATTGCCGGCCGGGCGATGAAAGTGCCGCCAGCGCCTTCGTCTGGAATTTTCGCTTATGAGGCCGTTTGCAGCGGGCGCAGTGGTGTGCTTCGCTATCAGTCTCTTGAACGATCCGCGGCTCAAAGCGCCTTTGGAATTGGCGAAGGCGCTCTAGCCAGCGAGCGGATGTCAGAGTCCAAAAAGACAAACCCGCCGGGAGGTACCCATGCCGAAAGTCAAAGCCAACAATATCACCATCAATTACGAGCAGCAGGGCAGCGGTGAGCCGCTGGTTCTCATTCCCTATCTTGCCGCCGACAACGCCTGCTACGCCTTTCAGGTCGCCGATTACGCCAAGCACTTCACCTGCATCTCGCTTGATCCCCGCGGCGCCGGCGAGACCGACAAGCCGGACGGCACCTATTCGATGGAATTGTTTGCCGACGACGTCGCCGCCTTCATGCAGGCGATCGGCGTCGAACGCGCGCATGTGAGCGGCCTGTCGCTCGGCGCGGCGACGGCGATTTGGGTTGCCGGCAAATATCCGCAGCGCGTGAAGTCGCTGTCGCTGCACAGTTGCTGGCCTAAAAGCGACGCCTACCTCAAGACCGTGCTGGGCGGCTGGCAGAGCACGGCCAAGGGTTTGAACAGCGTCACCGAAATGATCATTCAGGGAATCCTGCCGTGGTGCTTCACGCCGGATTTCTATTCCGGCAATCCGGAGTTCATGGAGCAGGTTGTCGCCTTCGTGCGCAGCCGCCCGAAGCAGCCGCTCGAGGCCTTCATGCGCCAATCGAACGCGGTGATCGCCCACGACGCCGCTGCGCAACTGTCCAAAATCAAGGCGCCGACCCAGATCACCTTCGGCGGCCACGACCAGGTCACCTCGTTGCGCTTTGCCGACGCGCTGACCGGCGGAATCAAGGGCAGTGAGCTTCTCGTTTTCGAGACCTGCGCGCACGCGCCCATCTACCAGAGCACGGCCGATTTCAACGAGAAGACATTGAGCTTCCTCAATCGGCACGCCGGCTAGCTTTTGGCCGGTGCGAAAGTCGCCGCTGCCCCGCCGGGTCTCTCATTCGGCAACGAGAAGGCTTGATGCGCGTCCTATTTTCATTGACAATCGTCTCCGTTTCAGGTATAGGCCCAACGAATCTCGCTCGGTGAAGGACGCCTTCGGCCGAGGGTACTCCTGAAGGTGGAGCGAGTGCGGTGCCCGCGGGCGGAACGATACACTCCGTCCCCGGGCAGCTTCGGGCATCATCTGACCGGCACGACGACCGGTCCGGGAGGTGCATTCCCTGGACTGGGACAGGCGGGCGCGGGTAACGCCCGTGGAAGAACGTAAGGTCTCTGCACCCCGGTTGGTGCGGGCTTACAGGATCGAGCGTCCTGCCACGTCCCAGGAAGCATGGCCTGGAGTTGCGCCCAAGGGGCGAGAGCCCCGACGGTAAGAGCCGTGGTGGAACGCCGCCAGGCGAGCGTGCCCCGCAGGGCACGCGCCGCGCCTTAAAAAGCGCGGAGGTTGATGCACACGTCTGTCGGCGTTCCGCTTCCTTTTTTCGTTGTCGTGGCGAATGGTCACATAGCGAATTGCGAACTGGCGAATAGCGAATGGTGAAGAAGGTTTCTTCCACTCGCCACTCGCCACTCGCCATTCCCCACTCGCCCTTTTGACACAACTCGGGCGCGGATCCGCGTCGCGAGAACGGTTGCGTATGTCGTTGTTGCAAGAGAAGTGCAGCGGGCGGGTTACAGCGGAATGTCGTAGTAACCGAGCGCTTCCTCAAGCTCTTCTTGTTCGTAGCCGAAGTGCGAGCGCACGAAACGCTCAAGCGCAAGGAATGCCGCCTTAAGGTCTGAAAACGTTTCGCCGCCGGGCTGTTGGATTGCGTTCACCGCGGCAGCTTCCAGTGCGTCCAAAAGCTGATGGATGACCAGATGCTCCTGGCTCAGCCGGTCGACCACTTCCTTCAGCGTGCCGCTTGCCTCGCGAAGCGCCGGAAACATGTGCTGGTCCTCGATGGTGTGATGCAGGGTCAACATCTGACACTCGCGCCCGCACAGATTGCCGAACAGCCGGTAATTGGCGGTCATCTGCATCGACGAGACCGCATCGAGGAGCTTCGCGGCGTTTTGTTCCCCGGCTTCGACCTGCTCCATGACCCAGCGCACATGGTTCATCTGCTCGAGGTGATGGGCGTGGATGAGCGCCAGCCGCTTGCCGACCCGGCGCTGCGACGGCGTTACCCCCTCGATCCTGGGCGCCTTCGGCCGCGTCGAGTCGTCGAGAAGAGTAACGACAGTGCGGGTCTGTTCGCTGGCCATGGTCAGCGCGCCCTCGGCTCGCTTTTGCTTGATCGGGGGAAATATTGGCGGGTCTGATATGATGGGTGCCGTGCTCGCACGCAAGAATGATCGCCACTGCGGATCTAGGCCTGGTTGCCGCCCCCGAATTAGCGACACGTTAGATTCCGTTGACCAGCCACGCGCTTTCGTGTCACGTCCCGCCGCCTAAAAGGCTGCGGACATCCGCGGAAACGAGTGCGATTCCTGATGGCAAGTGAACGCTACAACGCTGCCGAAGCGGAGGCCCGCTGGCAGAAGGTCTGGGACGAGCGCGGCATCTTCGCCACCTCGAACGACCACGCGCGCCCAAAATACTACGTGCTGGAGATGTTCCCGTATCCGTCGGGACGCATTCACATGGGGCATGTACGCAACTACACGATGGGCGATGTGGTGGCACGGGTGAAGCGGGCCATGGGTTTTGCCGTGCTGCATCCGATGGGCTGGGACGCCTTCGGGCTGCCGGCAGAGAACGCCGCTGCCGAACGCAACATCCACCCCAAGGTCTGGACCTACGACAACATCGCGGCGATGAAAGCGCAGCTCAAATCGATGGGGCTGTCGCTCGACTGGAGCCGCGAGATCGCGACTTGCGATCCGGCCTACTACAAGCACCAGCAAAAAATGTTCCTCGATTTCATGCGCGCCGGCCTGGTCGAGCGGCGGAAGTCGAAGGTGAACTGGGATCCGGTCGATCAGACCGTGCTGGCGAACGAGCAGGTGATCGACGGCCGCGGCTGGCGTTCCGGCGCGGTGGTCGAGCAGCGCGAGCTGACGCAATGGTTCTTGAAGATCACCGATTATTCGCAGGATCTGCTCGATGCGCTCGATACCCTCGAGCGCTGGCCGGAAAAAGTCCGGCTGATGCAGAAGAACTGGATCGGTCGCTCGGAAGGGCTGCTGGTGCGGTTCGCACTCGATCCGTCGACCGTGCCGGATGGCACCAGCGAACTGGAAGTATTCACCACGCGGCCGGACACTTTGTTTGGCGCCAAATTCATGGCCGTGGCGCCGGATCATCCGCTGGCGGCAGCCGCGGCGAAAAACAATCCGGCGCTCGTCGCCTTCATCGAGGAGTGCCGACACCACAGCACCGCGCAGGCTGACATCGATACTGCCGAGAAGATGGGTTTCGACACCGGCATCCGGGCGCTGCACCCGTTCGATCCAACGTGGAAGATTCCAGTCTACGTCGCGAACTTCATTTTGATGGAGTACGGCACAGGCGCGATTTTCGGCTGCCCGGCGCACGACCAGCGCGACCTCGATTTCGTCAACAAATACGGGCTCGGCAACACCCCGGTGGTTTGCCCGCCCGACGTGGACCCGGCGACTTTCGTCATTACCGACACCGCCTATGACGGCGATGGCCGGATGATCAATTCGCGGTTTCTCGACGGTATGACGATCGCCGAAGCAAAAGAAGAAGTCGCCCGGCGCCTCGAGAACGAGAGCGCCGGCAATCGCCCGGTGGCTCAGCGTCAGGTCAATTTCCGCCTGCGCGACTGGGGCATTTCACGCCAGCGCTACTGGGGCTGCCCAATCCCGGTGATTCACTGCGAATCCTGCGGCGTAGTGCCGGCGGCGGAAAAGGATCTGCCGATCACGCTGCCCGAGGACGTGACATTCGACCGGCCCGGCAATCCGCTCAACTGGCATCCGACCTGGAAGCAGGTGAAGTGTCCGCAATGCGGTGCGCCGGCGACGCGTGAAACCGATACGATGGATACCTTCGTCGACTCGTCCTGGTATTTTATCCGCTTCACCGATCCGTGGATCAAAACAGCGCCGACGGACCGTAAGGTGGCCGACGCCTGGATGCCGGTCGACCAATATATCGGCGGCATCGAGCACGCGATCCTGCATCTGCTCTACAGCCGCTTCTTCACCCGCGCGATGAGGAAGACCGGGCATATCGGACTCGATGAGCCGTTCGCCGGCCTGTTCACCCAGGGCATGGTGGTGCACGAGACCTATCGCAAGCTGGACGGCGAGTGGGCGACGCCCGCTGACGTCAAGATCGAGACGGAGGGCGATGTGCGGCGCGCTTCGCTGATCTCGACCGGCGAACTGATCGAGATCGGGCCGATCGAGAAAATGTCGAAATCGAAACGAAACACTGTCGATCCAGACGACATCATCAAAGAATACGGCGCCGACGTCGCGCGCTGGTTCATGCTGTCGGACTCGCCGCCGGAGCGCGACGTCGAATGGACGGAACGCGGCGTGCAAGGGGCCTGGCGCTTCATGCAGCGGCTCTGGCGCCTGGTGGGTGAGTCGGCCGAAATCGCGCGATCCGCACCGGCCGATCGGCCCGGCCAGTTCGCGCCTGCTGCGATGGCGCTCCGCAAGGCGACCCACTACGCGCTCTCGCGCGTGACTGATGACATCGAAAAGCTGCACTTCAATGTTTGTGTTGCGCAAATCTATGAATTCGCCAACAGGATCAGTACGATAATTGGCGAAATCGAAGAGCCTGAGGGGGCCGTTTCTGCTCTCGGACCCGACTTTCGCTGGGCCATGCGCGAAGCGGTTAATGTTCTTGTGCAACTGTTTCACCCGATGATGCCGCACTTTGCCGAGGAGTGCTGGGCCGCGCTCGGCCATGATACGCTGGTCGCTGAAGCGGACTGGCCCAAGGTCGAGCGCGACTTGTTGATCGAGAACACGCTGACGCTGCCGGTGCAGATCAACGGCAAAAAGCGCGCCGATGTGACCGTGGCGCGCGATGCAGCGGCACCCGAGATCGAGGCGGCTGTTCTCGCGCTTGAGGCGGTGCAAAAGATACTGGACGGAAGGGTGCCCAAAAAGGTGATCGTGGTGCCGCAACGGATCGTCAATGTGGTGGCGTGAGCTGTTGTTGAACTGGCGCCGGTCCGCCCGGCTCGTCGTGGTGCTCGCTGCCGCGGGCCTCACCGCCGGCTGCTTCGAGCCGCTGTACAAGAGTCACCCTTCCATCGGCGGCGAAGGCGTGCAGGACAAGTTCGCCGCCGTCGAAATTCGGCCGATCAGCGCTCCCAAAGGCACGCCAACCGAGCGCATCGCCGTCGCGATGTATAATGCGCTGAGCTACGACTTGCATAACGGCGCCAATGGTGCGCCACCGACCTATCGGCTCACGGTAGACGTCTCAAGCTCGCAATTCACTGCAGTCATCAACCCCACCAGCGGTCGGCCGGATGCGGCCATCGAGGTGGTTAGTGCAAGCTTCCAGCTGACCGAAATCGCGACCGGTAAGATGGTCATAACCGACAACGCCACCTCGCACGTCGACTACGATATTCCCGGCTCGCAGCAGCGGTTCGCCGGGCAACGGGCACGGCGTGACGCCGAAGATCGAGCGGTGACGGTGGCGGCCGAGTCTATCAGGAACAGACTGGCTTCATACTTTGTCGCCGGCACCTGAACCGGATTAAAATTCTTTCGCAAGGCCCGCTTCCGTTTTCGTCGATCATGCCCTAAGTGCGGCGCATGGTTGCCGTCAAAAATGCCGACGTCGACGCCTTCATCGCGCGCCTCGATTCGGCGCGGCCGGTGATACTGGTGTTCGGTCCGGATGCCGGCCTCGTCAGCGAGCGGGTCAACGCTATCGTCAAGGCTTCGGTCGATGACCCGAACGATCCGTTTTCGCTGGTCCGCCTGGAAGCCGAGGATGTCAGCGCCAATCCTGGCCGACTGGTCGAAGAGGCCCAGACCATAGCTCTGTTCGGCGGGCGGCGGGCGGTGTGGGTCAAGGCCGGGAGCCGCAACATCGCGCCGGCCGTCAAGGCGTTGCTTGCATTGCCGTCGAGCGAATGCCGCGTGGTGATTGAAGCTGGCGACTTGCGCCGCACCGCGCCATTGCGCGCACTCGTCGAGCGCGCCAAAAACGCTGCCGCGTTGCCCTGCTACACCGACGGCGAGAAAGAGCTGGCAAAGCTCATTGATGCCGAAATGCGCGGCGCCGATCTGACGCTTAAACCCGACGCCCGTGCCATGCTCATTCCGCTTCTGGGCGGCGACCGGGTGGCGTCGCGTAACGAACTCCGTAAGCTTGCGCTTTACGCCCGCGGCCGCTCCGAAGTCGGTGTCGACGATGTCATCGCGGTGGTCTCCGACGCCTCGGACTTTGCGCTCGATGATCTGGTCGATGCGGCGTTTGCCGGCCGGCCCGCTGATTTGGAGACACAGTTGGCGAAGGTCCGCGTTGCCGGCACTCCGGTTGGCTCGATCTTTTTCGCCGCCCAGCGTCAGCTCGCGCAACTGCACCGGTGGCGGACGATGATCGAAGAGGGCGCGTCGTTTTCGCTCGACCGCTTGCAGCCGCCGGTGCATTTTAGCCGCAAAAACCTCGTCGAGGTGGCGCTCAAGCAGTGGACCGCGACGCGGCTTGCCAACGCCATGACGGAACTGGCCGCTGCAGTTCTGGCATCGCGAAAGACCGCGGCCCTCGCCGACACCATCGCCGAGCGCGCGCTGTTATCAATAGCGATGAAGGCGCGACGCACCGCGGCGTGACGGCTGAGTTGGCCTAGGTCGGATTTTCCAGGCTGAAGGTCTGCGTGTCGTCGTCATAGGCGAATGCTTCGGCGTAACGAGCCCACGCCGTGACCGAACGCAACGTCTCTTCTGCGTCTTCGGTGCTCATGTGGTCTTCCAGCTCGTCAAAGAAGCGGCTTTTCGGGGCTCCGTGATTGGCGCGCTCCTGCAGCACGCGGCGGATGTGGGCAGCAAGCGGAACCGCGGATAGAAGCTGGCGCTGGAAGATTCTTTTGCGTTCGTCGGTATCGGCTTCCACGAATTGTTTGCCGGTGTCGGTAAGCTTGATGTCGCCGCCCTCGATTTCGACGAAATGCATCATTTGTAGCGCATCTGAAACCGGGAAGAGGTCGTCGCCATCCATGTGCAATTCGTCGGCGAGAACAGGCAGGTCGGCCTTGCCGCTGAAAGGTGCCGCGGCGAGCGCTTCCAAAAGTCCGGACAGAAGATTGGCGGACACGCGCGGCAGGATCGTACTAATGCTTGTCGCCACTACCCCGGGCGTTGTTCCAACGCGCTGCGGCGTCTGGGTACGGGCCGTCATAGCGACATAGATTTTCTCGACCAAATCGCGAAAGCTGGGATCGAGGCGGTTTCGCGGTTGTTTGAGGTCAACCGCAATCTCGCGAATGATCCGCCCCGGATTTGACGAGAACAAAAGAATGCGGTCGCACATCAGCACCGCTTCTTCAATGTTGTGGGTGACCAAAATGACGCCCTTGATCGGCAGCTTGCCGTCGCCCCAAAGCTCAAGGAAGTCGGTGCGCAGAGTTTCCGCCGTAAGCACATCGAGCGCCGAGAACGGTTCGTCCATGAGGAGAATGTTAGGATGCACCACAAGGGCGCGGGCAAAACCGACGCGCTGGCGCATGCCGCCGGACAATTCGCGCGGATAAGCGGATTCGTAGCCGTCGAGCCCGATGAGATCGATTGCCGCCAATGCGCGCTTCCTGATTTCCGCTTCCGGCAGTCCGAGCGCCTCAAGGCCGAGCTGGACGTTTTCCAGCACCGTCAGCCAGGGGAACAGCGCGAACGATTGGAACACCATGGCGATGCCAGGTGCAGGTGCGACGACCGGCTGACCGAGATAAGTGATGCTGCCGGCAGACGGCGGCATCAGGCCGGCAATCGAGCGCAACAACGTCGACTTGCCCGATCCGGTCCGACCGAGGAGGCCAACGATCTGCCCCTGCGTCACCTGCAGGTCGATACCGTCGAGGACCAGGAGCTCGCCGCCGTCGGCGCGCGGAAAGGTTTGCCGCAGTGCGCGAATGTCGAGGAGCGCGTTGCTCATATCAGACCTCAACGATATCAGACCTCAACCAAGCCGGAATTTCCGCTCGGCGTATAAATAGAGCGGGCGCCAGAAGGTGCGATTGATGAGAACGACGAACAAGCTCATGATCGCGATGCCGAGCACGATGCGGTGGAAATCGCCGGCTTCAGTCTGTTGCGCAATATAGGCGCCGAGCCCCTGCGCTTGGAGATGGTCGTTACCCCAACTCGCCACTTCGGCAACGATGCTGGCGTTCCACGATCCGCCGGAAGCCGTGATCGCGCCGGTCACGTAGTATGGCAGCACGGCCGGAAGCGCGATCCGCCGCCACCACAGCCAGCCGCGAACGCGGAAATTGGCCCCGGCGGCGCGCAGTTCGGCAGGAATAGCCATCGCGCCGGCAACGACGTTGAACAGGATGTACCACTGCGTGCCCAGGATCATCAGCGGGCTCAACCAAATATCGGGATTGAGCCTGAACATGACGATCAACGATACCGCAATCGGAAAAAGTACATTCGCCGGAAACGCGGCGAGAAACTGCGCCACCGGCTGAACGATATTGGCAACACGCGCGCGCGTGCCGACCCATACGCCGATCGGCACCCAAATCACGCTGGCGATGGCGATCAGGACGACAATGCGGGTCAGGGTCGCGAGCCCGAGAAGCAAAGCGGTGGCGATGTCGGAAGGCGTGACGTCGTTAACGACAAAGCGTCCGACTTGCCAGAGAGCAAACGCGCCGAGCGCCGTAACGACGATCGCCCATTGGAATGTGATCCAGCCATGCTGCTTCTGCGGTTCGCGCACCACCGGAGCGGTTCGTTTGGACCAACGCGCCAGGAGTACTCGCCGCCAAACCGACGCGAAAGGCCGGATGAGGCGATCGACAAGGCGCGAGCGGCGCAGAACGGTCAGCATCCACGAGTGTGGCGGCAGCACGCCCGGCTCCTGCTCAAAGCGGAAGCGGTCCGCCCAGGCCACCAGCGGCCGGAACAGAATCTGGTCGTAGATCAGAATCACGATGAGCATGGTGAGAATCGCATAGCCGACGGCGACGAGGTCCTGATGCTGGATGGCGAGCGCAATATAGGAGCCGACGCCTGGCAGCGTGATCGTTGTGTTGCCAACGCTGATCGCCTCGGAGGCTACAACGAAGAACCAGCTTCCGGACATCGATAGCATCATGTTCCAGATCAGCTGCGGCGTCGCGAATGGTACGTCGACCCTCCAGAACCTCATCCATGGACTGAGCCGGAAGTTGCGTGACGCCTCGACCAGTTCCGCCGGCACCGTGCGCAGCGATTGGTAGAAGCTGAACGCCATGTTCCAGGCTTGGCTGGTGAAAATCGCGAAAATGGCTGCGAATTCGGCGCCGAGGACGCGTCCGGGCGCCAGCGCCATGAAGAACACAATCGTGATCGAGATAAAGCCGAGGATCGGCACCGATTGCAGGATGTCGAGCAGCGGGACAAGCAAGCGCTCCGCCCGCTTGTTCTTGGCCGCGAGGGTTGCGTAGGTGAAAGTAAACAGCAGCGACAGCAGCATCGCGATCAACATGCGGAGCGTCGTGCGCGCGGCGTATTCGGGCAGATTGGCGGGATCGAGCGAGACCGGCTTCAGTTGCAGCTCAGTCAATGGCTGCAGGAGGTGCCGGCTCGCCTCGGCGAAAAATACCAAAAGGCCGAGGATCAAAAGCACGGCCAGCACGTCCCAGCGGGTGAACATACGGGGCCACCCGCCGACGGAAATTGGCACGATCAGTCGCATTGGCGGCGATGTCCATTTTTATTGAAATTTTGTCACACGATCGTCATCGAAATCGCGGCTCAGTTCCCCATCTGCAGCCGCGAACTTGACGCGATCCCATAACACCCGCGCGCGGTCATTCAAACATTATTACGCTCTTTACCTGCGAGGTAATTTGAAGTCAGCGCCGCTCCCCGCTAGGCTTGGGTCATGCTCAATCGCACTCAGCCGGTCGGCGGACTGTTGCGCCAATGGCGGCAGCGCCGGCGACTAAGTCAGCTCGATCTTGCCGGTGATGCCGGGATTTCGACCAGGCACTTAAGCTTCGTGGAAACCGGCCGCTCGCACCCAAGCCGGGAGATGCTTCTGCACCTGTCGGAGCAGCTCGAAGTTCCGGTCCGCGAGCGCAATGTGCTGTTGGTAGCGGCGGGATACGCACCGATCTTTCCCGAGCGGCCGCTTGCTGATCCGGCGCTCGCTGCCGCACGCGCCGCCATCGATCTCGTCCTGGACCGGCAAAAGCCCTATCCGGCTTTTGCGCTCGATCGGCACTGGCGCATCGTCGCCAGCAACGCTGCGCTGCCCGAATTGTACACGGGCGTCGCTTCCGATTTGCTGGAACCGCCGCTCAATGCCATGCGGCTTTCGCTACATCCGAATGGTCTCGCCCCGCGTATTGTTAATTTTGCCGAATGGCGCGCACATCTTCTGCACCGGCTGCGCCGCCAAGTCGAACTCACCGCCGATGCGGTATTGATCGAGCTCCTCCGCGAAGTGAGCGGCTATCCGGCGGGCGGCGCATGTCCGGTGCAGGCGGCGCAGCTTGAACATGAAATTGCCGTGCCGTTTCGAATCAAAATCGCCGGTGAGGTCTTGTGTTTTTTCAGCATGACGACGGTCTTTGGCACGCCGGTCGACGTGATGTTGTCCGAACTGGCGCTGGAGCTTTTCTTTCCCGCCGACGACACGACTGCCGAAGCGGTCCGGCAGCTGAAGGCTACGACGAGCCGCGCGAATTAGCGCATTTTCTTTACCTGCCGCGTAATCGCTTTCGGGCTTCTCCGCAGCGAGATTGGGTGCACGGCCATGAAGGCCGGAATGTTTTAAAGCAAGGAGAGGTCACATGACCAACGTCAACGAAACCGTCGTCGGCTACATCGCGGCGTGGAATGAGCAAGACCCGAAACGTCGCCGCGATCTCGTCGCCAAGACCTGGACCGACGACGGCAGCTATATCGACGCGCATCGTCGCGGCACCGGTCACAGCGCCATCGACGCCATGCTGGCTGCTGCGCAGGCACAGTTCCCAGGTTACCGCATCAACTTGATCAGCGGGATCGAAGCGCACAACGATTTCGTGCGCTTTTCCTGGAAAGCAGGCGGAACGAGCGAGGCGCCGCTTTATCTGGGCGGCACCGATTTCGCCACGCTGGCGCCCGATGGCCGGATCAAGACCGTGGCCGGATTCACCGACGCCGCTCCTGCACCGGTGAAGTCGTAACAACAAGCATGCGGTAACGGCATCGCCTCAGCCTCCCACGAGGCGGGCGATGCCATATTTTGTTCGCTTGTCTAGATTGTGAAGTCGAAACTCCGGAGGCGCGTACGAGTTTGAAATCGGTTGCGGCGACGAGACCAAGACCGCCATAAGTCCATTTCATAACCAATCGAGGCGCATTTGGGCGATCAGCTGAACCAACAGACGATAACGCTGCCCCAGGAGTACACAGGCGAGGTCGCGAAGGCGCAGGACGCCTGGCTTGCGAACGGCAATTCGCGCCGTCTCTGGAGCGCTGATGCGACACTGTGGACAAGCCACGGTGAGAGCGATTGGCTCGGCTGGTTGGACATCGCCGGGAATAAAGCCTGCGACATTGGTGCTACCCGGGAATTCGCGCGGCAACTCCGCCCCGAAAACTTTACCGATGCGCTGTTGCTGGGCATGGGCGGCTCGAGTCTCGGTCCCGAAGTACTGGCGGAGAGTCTGGGATCGGCGCCGCACTATCCAAAGCTGCGGGTCCTCGATTCCACCGATCCGCAGCAGGTGCGGCGTTTCGAGAGCAGCATTGATATTGCGCGGACGCTGTTCGTGGTCTCCAGCAAGTCGGGCACGACGCTCGAGACGAGCGTTCTGATGGATTATTTTTTCGCCAAAGCATCGAGCGCACTCGGTGGCGCCGCCGGGCGGCACTTCGTCGCCATTACCGATCCTGGAAGCCGGTTGGAGAAAACGGCTGAAGAAAAGGGCTTCCGCTACGTGTTCTCCGGAGTTCCCAGCATTGGCGGGCGTTATTCGGTGCTGTCGAATTTCGGCATGGTGCCGCTCGCGGCGAGCGGTCACGACGTGCAGGCGTTTCTCGACGCGGCGCGCGTTATGGCGCGAGCCTGTGGGCCCGACGTAACCCCCGCGCAAAATCCGGCCGTCACTCTCGGCCTGACTATCGGTGTTCTTGCTCTGCGCCGGCGCGATAAGCTCACGATCATATGCTCCCCATCGCTTGCATCATTCGGTGCTTGGACAGAGCAACTTATCGCCGAGTTCGACCGGCAAGAACGCCAAGGGCGTCATTCCTTTCGCAGGAGAACCGCTTGGCGAAGCTTCAGTTTATGACTCGCATCGGCTGTTTGTATTCGTCCGTGACCAGCAGAATCCGGATCCGGCTCAAGAGCAGGCTGTCGATGCGCTGTCGCGTGCCGGACATCCTGTTGTGCGCGTCGACCTGGCTTCAGCGCAGCATCTGGGGCAGGAATTTTTCCGTTTTGAGGTTGCGACCGCTGTCGCCGGCGCTGTCCTCGGCATCAATCCGTTCGATCAGCCCGACGTCGAAGCGAGCAAGATCGCCACACGCGCCATGACGGACGCGTTCGAGAAAACCGGCTCACTCCCCTTGGAACCGCCGGTGTGCGCCGGGAATGGCATCGTGCTGTACACCGACGAACGCAATGCGTGGGCGTTGCGGAGCACCGGCGCGAACTCGACGCTGGAGAGCTGGTTCAAGGCGCACTTGGCTCGAATAGATAACAACGACTATTTCGCGATGCTTGCTTACATTGACGCCACCGCAAAGCGGACGCAGGCTCTGCAAGGGTTGCGCGCGTTTGTCCGTGATCGGAAGCAGGTCGCAACCGCGCTGCAATTCGGCCCGCGCTTTCTGCACTCGACCGGACAAGCCTACAAGGGCGGGCCGAATTCCGGCGTGTTTCTTGAAATCACGGCCGACCCTAATCCCGATCTCGACATTCCTGGACGCAAGGCGAGCTTCGGTATCATAGAGGCGGCGCAGGCGCGCGGTGATTTCCGCGTGCTTGCCGAGTGCGGCCGCCGTGTGTTGCACGCACACATCACCGGCGATGTCGATGCCGGCCTTGCCGCAATCGTGAAGGCGGCGCGTACAGCGCTGCAATGAAGCTGGAGCTATTGTGAAACGAACTGCCGGAGCCGGGCGTACAAACCCGCCGGGGATGGCGAGGGCGGCCGCAACACTGCGGCAGCCGGCAGGGTCGAGCCGATAAGACGCGCGCCGATTGTCGTGCGCTGAACCAGCAGCGTCGTTGTCCAGCTCAGCACGACCGTGCAGCTGAAGACGATCGCTCCCTTCACCACAGCGAACAGTGCGAAAGGCAGGAGCGCGTATTGTAGCCAAACGTCGAACACGTAGTGGAGAAGGTAAAGGCTGTAGGCGTTGACCGAAAGGCTTGCGAGCATCGGTGAGCGTCTGGTGCCGAAGCGCAAGCTGGCGGAAAGAAAGAAAAAGCAGCCGCAGGCGCAAGCCAGGACAAAACTCAAATCAGCGGCGATCCGAATGCCGACAGGGGCCGGACCATTGAGGGTCAAGGATGTCGCGGCCATCCAGAGCACCAGCGAACCGAGCGCCGCAACAAGCCACAGCCCCCAGCGCCGCGGCAACGCACCATCCGCTGCCACGAGGCCGCAATCGATACCCTCGACCCCGATCCCAATCCCGGTGAAGAAATACACGGCGTACAGCAATGGCCGAGAGAGCTGCAGCGGCAGGAAACCCGTATCCGTCCACTCCCATGGGGTAAAGATGAGCGCGAGCGGAACGTAGGCAACGGCCGTAACTGCGACGAGGACGGCAAAGAAAAAGCCAGGGCGCTTTCCCGCCGCCGCCGCCCAGCGGCCTAGAGCCGGAAGCGCGTCAGGCGCGATCCAGTTAATGCCGACCGCTATGATGTTCAGCGCGAGGAGTTGCCACAGGAACCAAAGTTGTCCGTTGTGCACAAACGGCAGCGCCAAATAGTGGTCGATATAATCGGGCACGCTCGGGTTTGTCGCCGAGACGAGATACACTGGATAGATCGCCACCGGAACCAGGACGATGATGCCAAATGCGAAGGGAACGCCAAGCCTGAGCAAGCGGTCGCGTACAAATCTCCAGTTTCGTTTGCGCGCAAGGCTCGGCCATACGAACAGGCCCGACAGCAGAAACATGAGAGACATCAGGTAGACGTCCTGCCAGGCGCAGAACAGGTCGAAGCCGAACCAGCGGTGGCTGTCCAGAATTGGGAACGACCGCCATTGGTACGGCAGATCGTTGAAACCGACCGTCCTCGGCGGTATCGACTGGACGTAAGCAAGCACCGAATGGAATGCGAGCACGATCAGGATGACGACCGCGCGCAAATTGTCGAGCGCCAAACTCGAGCGCGACATGGTGATGGCGCGTGGCATGAACCTTTAAATCCCGACTACCCGATGTGATCCCAGAGCGTCCCCACCGATCATTCAAACGCTACGACGCCGTTGCAAGCAAGAAAATCGAATAATATACACGGACTTTGGCGGAGCCCCAGTTCGATCGAGCGTGAGCCTGTGCAGACCGGCAAGTTCGTTCGGGTTGGGGATGGCGGAGTTACGGGTTCCCGCTCCTCGCGTCGTCAAATCACCGTATTGTCGAAAGATTGATCCGGGCCAATCAACGGAAATGGATTCGATTCTAGGCGGCGAACAAATGGAGAAGGCATTGGCAGCGCGATTCGCGCGGCTGGCGATCGCTGGCTTGGTGGCGTTCGTAGCCGCTACTCAACCCTTGGCAGCCGCAGAGCCGACGGTGGCCGGGCTTTGGCAAAAGACCGACGCCGAAACCGGCAAACCAGTCATATGGTTCCTGTTTTTCGAAAACGGGGCCACATATGAAGGCGTCGCCGCAAAGCTGTTTCCGTTACCGACCGACGGCCCGACGCCGCCGGTCTGTACCCGTTGTGAAGACGACCGCAAGAATGCGCCGTTGCTCGGCTTGCCGATCATCCGCGACATGCAACGCGTCGGCTTGAAGTATCAAAACGGGAATATCCTGGATCCGCGCGACGGCAATATTTACCACGCCATGATGACGCTCAGCCCGGACGGTCAATCGCTGACGGTGCGTGGATATCTCGGCATACCGCTACTTGGACGCGATGAAGTTTGGAATCGTCTCCCGGACAGCGCAGCAGGGGCGCTCGATCCCACCATCGTCGCCCGGTACCTGCCGGCACCGCCGCCAAAATCGGCGATGCGGCTACGTCCAAGAAACACAAGATCGGCGGATACGGTTCGCTAAGGCGCAGTCGTAAGGACTGTCGGCCCCGGTTGGAGATAACAGCCGGTGCTCAATCCGAGCCGATGCCGAATTCACAGCCCGGCGCGGCGTAGTGATAGCGAGCGACACCATACCTATCGCGCTCGACCAGAGGGCGGCAGCGGGCGAGCCATCGATGATCGCGTTCGGCCAGTTCCGCCCTTTCGGCCTCGCTGAGGGCGTCCGGCACTATCCGGACGAAGGGATCGCCTGACGTTGTCCAGCTGTCCACGCAGTTGAAGCTTCGCGCGGACCCGACGCAGCTCTCTGCCGCGACGTTGCTGGCACGGGCGGTTGCGCAAACAACGACCGAGAGCACAATCGCGGCGGCGAGTTGTGCGGCCGGCCGCAATGCTGAAGCCGCTTTGGCAAGACGATTGGTTAACACCGCTCTCCTCGCTCCCTGATCATCCGGCGGCGGACCTGCCCGACGCCGAACACGTGCCAGGTCTCGAGCGACAGCGAGCAAGCAAAATGCCAGAGCATTTGCCCTGTTTTGGCACAGGCCTGGATCACGGCAAGACCGGAGTCGCGGCGCGGCCGCATCCGTTAGCGCTGAATGATCACGGACGCCGGAAGCCGGCGCTCCTCCCATCCCATTTGCTGCAGCTCCGGCACGGTATCGTCGCACTCCGGGTAGCCGAGGCAGAAATAGCCGATGAATTTCCACTCAGCAGGAACGCGGAGCAGCTTCGCCACAGTCGCTGGTTCGAGGATTGAAACCCAGCCCATTCCGATGCCCTGGGCGCGCGCGGCAAGCCAGATCGTGTGGACCGCGGTGACGGCGGAATACTCGATCATTTCCGGCATCGTAAGGCGTCCGAGGCCGTGACCCTGGTCGGTTGCGCGATCGGCGAAGACTGCCAGATGGCAGGGGGCTTCCTCCATCCCGGCGAGCTTGAGCCGCGCGTAACGCCCGGCGCGCTCGCGGTTCTGAGCGTTGAGCGCATCGGCATTGCATCGTGCGAAATTGCCGCGGATCGCCGCTCTGGCGGCATCGTCGTCGACGACAACGAAGCGCCACGGCTGGCTCAGCCCCACCGACGGCGCGAGGCATGCTACTTCGATCAGGGCTTCCAGCGTGCCGCCGGGCAACGGATCGCGACGGAACCGCCGAACATCCCGACGCCAGACCAGAAGATCGCGCAGCCGCGCGCGAAAGGCGTCATCAAAGGCGACAGATCTTTCCGGTACGACGGTGTCAGTTGCCATGTTTGGAATTGTTCCGGAAGGAAACCATCGCGGCGTCCAGCCGCCGCCACTCTCGTGCACTCCTCGGTAAGCCGAAGCGCAGCCAGCTCGCATGGTCCGGGAACGCCCGAACAAAAATTCCGGCGTGTCCCAGATGGCGGAACAACGCGTTCGCTGCAGGAGTTTCCACGAGCCGGAACAAGCTCGTGCCGCCGGTGATGTGAAGACCTGATGCGTTCAGAATGGTGTCGAGTTTCAGTGCTGCTTCCTCAAGACGCTTGTGCGTCCGCTCGATCCAGTCCGTGTCCGCCAGCGCTTTTGTACCAACCGCGAGTGCGGGTCCTGAGACCGCCCAGGGGCCAAGCAAAGCACCGAGCCGCGCCGCGAGCGCCGGTGCCGTGATGGCAAAGCCGAGCCTCACTCCGGCGAGACCGAAGAATTTGCCGAAGGAGCGCAGCACGACGATATTTCCGCACGCCACGTCGGCGGCGAGGCTTGCGCCCGGCGACTCGACATCCATGAAAGCCTCGTCGATCACCAACACACCGCTGCGACGGCGCAGATCTTGCGCGAGCGTGAGCAAAGTCGGCCGCGGAACGAGCCGCCCGTCGGGATTATTGGGGTTGCCAACAATGACAAGCGTGGCATCGCCGCAGTCTTCGGTGCGGCGCACTGTTTTAACAGCATGTCCCGCCAGCGTCGCGGCACGGCAGAGTTCAGGATAGGTCGGCGTCAGGATGGCCGCGCGCCCGGGCCGGGCCAGGCCGGCGACGAGCGGCAGCAGAATCTGTGTGCCGGGTGCAGGCACAATATGCGCCGCTGTGGGGGCGCCGTAAGCGCGCGCGGCCGCCTGGGCGAGCGCCTCTGCGGCAGCAGGCTCCGGCAGGCGGGCGAACAGTACAGGTGAAAACCGGGGCAACGGATAGGGATTGGGATTGATCCCGGTCGACAGGTCGATGAAAGGTTCCGGTGCGCCCGGGAACAGGCGCCGGGCTGCGCCGATGTCGCCGCCATGCAGCAGAGGTTCGTCCTCGCCGCCGGTAAGGATCATGTCTGTCGCGCTAGCTCTCATCGCCATGCTGATCGAGCTTTGTTTCGGCTACCCGGACGCTGTGCTGAATGTCATTGGCCATCCGGTAACCTGGACCGGGCGGCTGATCGACGCGCTCGACAAGTGGCTTAATCGGGACGCGGCCGGACCAAGTGAGCGCCGCTCGGCCGGAATTAGTACGATCTTGATCGTTGCCGCGGTGGTGGGCGGGGTTGCGTTGGTGGTCGAGTATGAGTTGTTGCGTCTGCCGCTTGGCATTCTCGTCGCAGGTGTCCTTGCCAGCACCCTCGTTGCACAAAGGAGTCTCAACCGGCATGTCGCGGATGTCGCAACCGCGCTCGACAAGGACGGAGCGGCAACCGGCCGCGTCGCCGTGGCACGAATCGTCGGCCGCGATACGGCGGAACTTGATGCGGCCGGCGTTGCGCGGGCGGCCATCGAGAGCCTCGCTGAGAATTTTTCCGACGCGGTCGTCGCGCCGGTCATCTGGATGGTCATAGGCGGACTTCCTGGCGCTGCACTCTACAAGGCAATCAATACCGCCGACAGTATGATCGGCCATCGCACTCCGCGCCACGAGGCCTTCGGTTGGGCCGCTGCGCGGCTCGACGACCTCATCAACCTGCCGGCGTCGCGCCTCTCCGCGCTCCTTTTCGTTTCGGCGGCGGCGTTGACCAAGGATGCCGACCCGGCCGCAGCGTGGCGCGCGGTGCGCCATGATGCCGCGCGCCACCGCTCACCCAACGCGGGCTATCCCGAGGCGGCGATGGCAGGAGCGCTCGGCCTCTCGCTTGCGGGTCCGCGCAGCTACGGCGGCGTAAGCGTCGACGATGCCCTGATGGGTGCCGGGCGCCGCGATGCCAACGCCGCCGACATCCGCCGCGCACTCGCGCTGTTTCACAGCGCCGACGCCATCCTGATTGCGGTTTTGGCTGTGATCGAGGCCTTGCTTATTTTGCCAATTTGAGCAGGCGATCAAGATCGAGATGCGCCGCTAGGTGTGCGGCAAGCGCGTCTAGCGTGTTCTCTATCGACAAGTCATAGCTGATGTTCGCAGTGCCGCCGAAACGCCCGAGCCACGCCGCGCGCTGGCGGTCATCGGCGAACAAGCCGTGGACGTAAGTGCCAATGACCCGACCATCCGGCGAAACCGCGCCTTCCGCCGATCCGTCCGCGAGGTGCGCAAAAGCTCGCGCGCAATCCGGTCCCGCGGTTAAGCCCATGTGCATTTCGTAGCCGGTAAACGGCGCGCCATCGTTCGATACGCCTCGCACCGGCTCAAGACGCTTCTCCGCCGCCAGCGTCGTCGCGACGTCGACAAGCCCAAGCCCTTCGACCTTCGCCGGCGGACCTTCAATGCCTTCAGGATCGGCAATGCTGCGCCCGAGCATTTGAAAGCCGCCGCAAAGCCCGAGGACGGTTCCACCCCGCCGCCGGTGCGCGGCAATGTCGATATCGAAGCCGGCGGCACGCAACGTCGCAAGATCGGCGATGGTCGCCTTTGAGCCGGGCAGCACGATGAGGTCGGCGTCGCCGGGAAGTGCCGTGCCCGGACGTACGCGCACGAGCTCGACGTCCGGCTCGGCATCGAGCGGATCGAGATCGTCGAAATTGGCGATGTGCGGGAGAACGGGAACCGCGATACGGATCCGGGCTCGCGGCTTGCGCGGCTGGCTTTGCTCAAGGGCGAGCGCGTCTTCCGCCGGCAGTGAGCGCGCGGCGGCAAAGAACGGCACCAGGCCGAGACCTTCCCATCCGGTCGCGTGCGCGATGCGCTCCATTCCTGCAGCAAACAGCGCCGCATCGCCGCGAAACTTGTTGACGATGAAGCCGCGAACCAGCGCCGCATCCTCTGGCGCAAGAACAGCTTTGGTGCCGACGAGGCTCGCGATCACACCGCCACGGTCGATGTCACCGATCAGCGCCACCGGTACATCGGCCGCGCGGGCAAATCCCATATTGGCGATGTCGTTTGCCCGCAGGTTGACTTCAGCGGCGCTGCCGGCGCCCTCGACGAGCACAATGTCAGCTTCGCGCCGCAGCTTTTCAAAGCTCTCGAGTACATACGGCAAAAGTTCGCTTTTCACGTGCTGGTAGGCGGCAGCTTTAGCGCTGCCATAGACGCGGCCCCGCACCACGATCTGCGCGCCGATCTCGCTCTGCGGTTTCAGCAGCACCGGATTCATGTGAATGCTTGGCGGTGTGCGTGCGGCGCGCGCCTGCAAGGCCTGGGCGCGGCCGATCTCCCCGCCGTCCGCCGTAACCGCGGCATTGTTTGACATGTTCTGCGGCTTGAACGGGCGAACGACCAGACCCCGAAGCGTCAACGCACGCGCGAGCCCGGTGACAATCAGCGATTTGCCCACGTCCGAGCCGGTGCCCTGGAACATGAGCGCGCGCGCCGCCATGCGTTCAGAACTCGATGCCCGGCTGGGCCTTAACGCCGGAAGCAAAATGATGCTTCACCAGCGTCATCTCGGTGACGAGATCAGCGGCGGCAAGGAGGTCCGGCTTGGCATTGCGGCCGGTCACGACCACGTGCAGACCTGCGCGACGGCCAGCCAAGACGGCGACGACATCGGCGAGATTCAGATAGTCGTAACGAAGCGCGATATTAAGTTCATCGAGAATGACAAGTCCAAAGCTTGGATCGGCCATGAGTTCGCGGGCCTTCGACCAAGCCCGGTCGGCTGCCGCGACATCGCGCGCGCGATCCTGCGTCTCCCAGGTAAAGCCTTCGCCCATCGTGTGCCAAACGAGTTGATCGCCGAACCTCGCCAATGCGTCGCGCTCGGCGGTGTGCCACGCGCCCTTGATGAACTGCACCACGCCGACGCGTTGCCCGCGCCCCAACATGCGCAACGCGAGCCCGAACGCAGCCGTCGACTTTCCTTTGCCGGAACCGGTGTGCACGATCAGCAGACCCTTCTCGATCTTCTTATCGGCGACCTCGGCATCCTGGACGGCTTTGCGCTTTGCCATCTTGGCGCGATGGCGCTCGGCTTCGGCTTTGTCGATTGCTTGCGTCATGACGCTCGTTCCAACGTCCCTTTAACGGCGAGCGGTAAGCCCGCGACCATGAGGACAACGCGATCCGCCCGCGTCGCAATGCGCTGGTTGAGAATCCCCTGCAAGTCCCGGAAACGCCGGCCGAGCGGGTAGGCCGGCACGATCCCGGAGCCCACTTCGTTTGCGACCAGCACGGTCGGCGCCGGCCTCGACGCCAATGCTGTTTCCAGAGATTGCATTTCCTTTTCGATGTCCGCGTCTGCGAGCACAAGATTCGAGAGCCACAGCGTCAGGCAATCGACCAGCGCCGGAATCTGCCCGCATCCGGCCAGCGCAGTTGAAAGATCGCGTGGCGCCTCGATCGTTCGCCAGTCTGCGCCACGGCGCTCGCGGTGAGCCTTGATGCGCACGAACATTTCTTCGTCGCCTGCTTCCGCCGTTGCAATGTAGGCCCAAGGTGGCGGCAAAGCGGCGATCACGCCCTCGGCATACCGGCTCTTGCCTGACCGCGCCCCGCCGAGCACGAAGGTCAGCGGCACGCTCACTGAACGTTATCCAGGGCAATCCACATGATATTCACGCGGCTTGGTTTTCCTTTCCAAGGGCCGATTTTGCAGCAAGATCAGCATGACGGAACTGGGCGCCATTGACAAAGCCGCAGCCTCGACTGTTACTATCACCTTCGACGGTCTCTCGTGAGAGAGCGAACAGGGAATGCGGTGCGGAACGCGAGTTCCTAATCCGCAGCTGCCCCCGCAACTGTAAGCGGGTAGTCTCGTCCGGATAAGCCACTGGCGGCCCTCTTGCCGCCGGGAAGGCAGGCCGAGGCGCCGATCCGCGAGCCAGGAGACCTGCCGTCGGGCCTAGTCGACGCGACAAACACCGCTCGGGGTGCATCGGTGGATGATCTGAAAGACGGAAGTCTTTTGGTCCTCGCTCGCGCCGGCGTTTGGTTACGCGAGGACTAGTCATGTTCACTTTCCTGAAAGCGGCGGTCGACGACGCGTCGTCCAATCAGCGCACCAAGGTTGCCGCCCTCTACGCGCTTCTGCTGCTCGGAAATGCCGTAGTCTGGGCTTGGGCCGTCATTGCCTTGGCAGGACGCCCGACGCTGCTCGGCACCGCCATCCTCGCCTACGTACTCGGCCTGCGCCACGCCGTCGATGCGGACCACATCGCCGCGATCGACAATGTCGTGCGCAAACTGATGCAGGAGGGCAAGCGGCCGGTTTCGATCGGCTTATTTTTCTCTCTGGGCCATTCGTTTGTCGTGGCGATCGCCGTGGCAGCGATCGCGACCGCGGCGTTCGCGCTGCGCAGTCACTTCCACGAATTCAAAATGATCGGCAGCGTCATCGGCACGGGTGCCTCAGCGTTTTTTCTGCTGGCCATCGCCAGCATCAATTTCGTTGTGCTCCGTGGCATTTGGGGAAGCTTTCGCCGCGCACGCCGCGGCGAGGCTGTTGCCGACCATGAATTGAACCTTCTCCTCTCCGGCCGCGGTTTTCTTGCCCGCATCTTCCGCCCGCTGTTCCGCATGGTGTCGCGGAGCTGGCAGATGTTCCCGGTCGGCTTTCTCTTCGGCCTCGGTTTCGACACGGCGACCGAGATTAGCCTGTTTACTGTCGCCGCGAGCCAAGCCTCCGGCGGCATGAGTTTTGGTACGATCATGCTTTTTCCGGCTTTATTCGCCGCCGGTATGACGCTGATCGACACCACCGACAGCGTGCTCATGGTCGGCGCCTATGGCTGGGCGTTTCTGAACCCGATCCGCAAGATTTGGTACAATCTCACCATCACGGCCATTTCTGTCGTGGTCGCGCTGCTGATTGGCGGTCTCGAGGCGCTGGGCCTTATCGCCGGCAAGCTCGGTCTCGGAGGTGCGTTCTGGAACACGATTGGCGATCTCAACGGCGGCATCGCCAATTTCGGATATCTCGTCGTGGGCGTTTTCCTCGCGAGTTGGGCGCTCTCTTATCTGCTCTATCGCTGGCAGGGTCTCGACCGGCCAGTGGTCGAGCGCGCGTAGGAGGGGCGAATGACGATCTCCTCCGACGAAACGCTCGAAACCAAAGCGGTGCACTCCGCCACACCCATCGTCTATGTGTGCGTCTCTTGCAGGCCTGTCGGCGAGCCGGACAGTCCGGTGCGGCCCGGAGCGATCCTCGCCGCGGCGACTGCGGCGGCCGCAGCCAACACGGAGGTCGAGGTACGCCCGATGCGTTGCCTCGCCAATTGCTCGCGCGGTCCAAGTGCTGCGCTCCGCTGCAACGGTTCATGGACTTACGTATTCGGCGGACTGGATGCCACGTGCGCCGGGGCTCTCATCGAAGGCGCGCGTCTTCTGGCCAATGCCGCCGACGGCATTCTGCCGTGGCGCGCGCGGCCGGCGCCGCTCAAGCGCGGTCTGATCGCGCGCGTTCCGCCGCTGGATTTCCAAGAGGTCGATCTATGAACAACACGCTCGCGCGCATTCCTTGCACCATCGTCACCGGCTTTCTCGGCGCCGGCAAAACCACGCTCATTCGCCACGTGATCGCCAACGCGCAGGGCCGCCGGCTTGCGGTCATCGTCAATGAGTTCGGCGATGTCGGCATCGATGGTGACATTCTCAAAGGCTGCGGCAATTCCGCTTGCCCCGAGGAGAACATCGTCGAACTGGCGAATGGTTGTCTTTGCTGCACGGTCGCCGATGAATTTGTTCCGGCGCTCAACGCCATCCTCGCGCGCGACGGCATCGAGCATATCGTCATCGAAACATCGGGGCTCGCCCTGCCGAAGCCGCTGGTGCAAGCGTTCCATTGGCCGGCGATCAAGAGCCGCGTTACCGTCGACGGCGTCGTGGTTGTCGTCGATGGCGCCGCGCTCGCCGAGGGTCGCGTGGCGAATGATCTCGGCGCACTGGCGCAGCAGCGCGCGGCCGATTCGGCGCTGGCCCACGACGATCCCGTCGAAGAAGTCTTCGAGGACCAGATCGCTTGTGCCGATCTTGTCGTCCTCAACAAACGCGACCTGATCGATCGGGCCGGTATCGAGAAAGCGCAAGCCGCGATCGCCGATATGCTGCCGCGCAGCGTGAAGGTGATCACCGCCGCTGACGGCAAGGTCGATCATGCACTACTGCTCGGGCTCGGCGTCGGCACCGAAGATGATATTGCCAACCGGCGCACCCATCACGATGCCGAGGAAGACCACGATCACGACGACTTCGACTCGTTTGTCGTGCCGATGGACGAGATCGCCGATCCGTCGGCGCTCGCCGCCCGCGTCGTGGAACTAGCCGAAAATTTTGACGTGCTGCGCGTGAAGGGTTTCGCGGCGGTGGCCGGAAAGCCGTTGCGTTTGCTGGTTCAGGCTGTGGGTGCGCGGGTGACCCACCAATACGACCGGCCCTGGACCACCGGCGAGGCGCGCCGTGGGCAGTTGGTGGTGATTGGATTGAAGGGACTCGATCGCGTCGCGGTGACGCAAGCGCTGGTTGGCTAAGGGGCGGGTTGAGGGATGCATCTGCTCACGACGACTTCGACCAACCTCGACGAGATTGTCGAAGCCGTAGACCTGGGCCAGT
Source organism: uncultured Alphaproteobacteria bacterium (assembly GCA_963791955.1). Taxonomy (GTDB): domain Bacteria; phylum Pseudomonadota; class Alphaproteobacteria; order Rhizobiales; family Xanthobacteraceae; genus BOG-931. Next base: position 749,204 of record CAWBUO010000002.1, on the reverse strand, counting down.
CGCCGGGCGACATCGTCATATTGTCCTTTGCCGACAGCGACCTTGCCGGCCTTGCCGCCGCCTGGGAGGCGGAACGGGCTGCACTGCCGAGCGTCCGTCTCGCGCATTTGCGCGATCTTCGTCATCCGATGTCGGTCGATCTGTGGATCGATCGCGTCGGCGCGCACGCCAAGGTGATCGTGGTGCGTCTTCTTGGCGGCCTCGATTGGTGGAAGTACGGGATCGAGCGACTGTCAGCGCTGGCCCGGGAACGCGATATTGCGCTTGCAGTATTGCCTGGCGAAGATCGAGACGACGTTCGGCTTGCGGCGGCCTCGACGCTGCCGCGAGAACAACTGGACGCGCTGCTGCGATTTTTCCGCGAAGGCGGCCGCGAAAATCTGCGCGCGTTGTTGCGTCGGCTTGCTCGTCATGCCGGTTCCGATGTCGAAGGCCGCGAGCCAAAGCCGCTGCCGCGGCTTGCGGGCTATCTGCCCGGTACCGGCGCCGTTGAGCTCGATCGGTTTTGCGCTTCGCTCGATCTAGGCAAACCGGTCGTCCCAATCATCTTTTACCGCGCCTTGTTGCTGGCGAACGATACCGCGCCGATCGACGCGTTGTGCGTGGCGCTAGCGGCGCGTGGTTTGGCGCCGGCTCCGCTCGTTGTCACCAGCCTCAAGGACAAAGAAGCTGCCGCGTTCCTGCAAAACGCGTTCACGCGGCTTGATCCGGCACTCATCGTCACCAACACGGCCTTCGCAGCTAGTGGCAGTAACGGTGAACTGTCACCACTCGACACCGTCGACGTCCCGGTCTTGCAGGTCATTAGCGCGACCACGCGCCGCGCATCATGGTTCGAGAGCGCACGCGGCCTCGGTGCTGCCGATCTCGCGATGCACATCGTTCTTCCCGAGCTCGATGGCCGCGTGCTCGCCGGCGCAGTCGCGTTCAAGGACGAGCTGCCGCCGTTGGAGGGACTTTCTTTCACGGCGCTGGCAAGCCGGCCTGAAGCGGACCGGATCGCGATGGTCGCCAACCGCATCGCTGCGCTGATTCGATTGCGCACACTGCCACGGAGTGAGCGGCGCATTGCCGTGCTAATTCCGGACTATCCTGCAGCGCCCGGCCGCACCGGTTATGCGGTCGGTCTCGACGTGCCGGCGAGCGTACTTGCGCTTCTCGAAGACCTGGCTGCCGCTGGCTATGACACGAGCAACGCGCCAGGTACGTCGCGCGATCTTCTGGGCGTGCTTGCAGCCGGCGCGGCCGAAGCGAAGCTCTCATTGGCGGAATACGACAGCCGGCTTGCCCGATTGCCACCCGCGTCTGTCGCGCGATTGCGGGAGGTTTGGGGCGAGCCAGCGGCTGATCCTGACTTCCACGATGGGGCGTTTTTCTTCCGCGCGCAAAAATTCGGCAAACTGTTGGTTGCGTTGCCGCCCGACCGTGGCCGCTCCACGGAGCGTCGCGCCGATTATCACGATTCAGTCCTGCCGCCGCGGCACGCCCTAATCGCCTTTGGGCTGTGGTTGCAACATGAGTGGAAGGCGGACGCGCTTGTCCATATGGGCGCACACGGCACGCTGGAATGGCTACCGGGCAAGGCCGTCGCGCTTACCGCGGAATGTTTTCCTGAGATTGTCACCGGAGCACTGCCGGTGATCTATCCGTTCATCGTCAACAATCCGGGCGAGGCGGCACAAGCAAAACGCCGGATTGCGGGCGTAACCATCGGCCACCTGCCGCCACCGCTCGTCGCCGGTGGCCTCTCCGGCGACGCGCGCGAGCTTGAGCGATTGGTCGATGAATACGCCCAGGCCGACGGCCTCGACCGGCGCCGGCGCGAACGCTTGGCGAAGCTGATTGTCGAGACGGCGCAGCGCACCGGCTTGGCGCGCGAGGCCGGCGTCGATGGCGCCTCACCGTCCGACGACGCGCTCCGCCGCATCGATGCCTGGCTGTGCGATCTGAAAGACCTCACCATCAAAGACGGGCTGCACATCTATGCCCGCATGCCGGTGAACGTCGACGATCGGCTGTGGGAGGCCAGCGCGGATGCCGAACGCAAAGCGTTACTCGCGGCGCTCGACGGCCGCCGGATCGCGCCCGGCCCCGCCGGCTCGCCGACACGCGGCCGCCGCGACGTGCTGCCGACCGGCCGAAATCTCTTCACCGCCGATCCGCGCACATTGCCGACGCCGACCGCGATGGACCTTGGCCGGCTGGCCGCCGACGAAATTCTGCGCGCGCATCTGCAAATGCATGGTGAGCCGCCGCGCAGCGTCGTGATCGATCTGTGGGGCAGCGCGACATTACGCACCGGCGGGGAGGAGATCGCGCAAGGCTTTGCGCTGCTCGGCTGCCGGCCGATCTGGGACCATGCGACCGGACGCGTCACCGGCGTCGAGGTGCTGCCGAACGCGGCCATCGGGCGGGCGCGTGTCGATGTCACTTGGCGCATTTCGGGATTGTTCCGCGACCTCTTCCCGGCGCAAATCGCGCTCATCGATGCCGCGGTGCAAGCCGTCGCTGCACGCGATGAAGCCGACGACGAAAACCCGCTCGCAGGCGCGCGCCGGGCGGCCAACTCCATGCGCCTTGATCGCATCTTTGGTACCGCGCCCGGCACCTACGGTTCCGGCGTCGAAGACCTGCTCGGCCGCGGCATCGAGACCGAGGCCGTCGGCGCGGCGTACCTTGCCGCCGCTTCGCACAGTTATGGCGGCGCCAAAGGAGACGGCAGCGCCGCGCCTGGGGCATTCACGCAACGCGTCGCGGGTGCGGACCTTCTGGTGCATCCGGGCGACGATCCAGCGCGCGATCTGCTTGAAGGTGCCGAAGATGTGGCCTTTGTCGGCGGCTTTGCGGCGGCCGCGAAGATGCTCGGCCGCGCGGCTGATCTCGTGATGCTCGATGTGACCGATCCGCAGCGGCCGCGGGCGCGAACGCTTTCTGCATCGCTTGCCCGTATCGTGCGCGCACGCGCGATCAACCCGCGCTTTATCGCCGGGCAAATGCGCCACGGTCTGCGGGGCGCCGCCGAGCTTGCCGAAACGGTCGACCGGCTGGTTGCGTTTGCTGAAACGACCGACGCGGTCGCAAGCGAATTGTTTGATCTCCTGCACGCCGCTTATGTCGCCGATGCCGATGTGCATGCCTTCTTACTGCGCGAAAACCCGCAGGCCGCCGCCGCCATTGCTGAGCGGCTCGACGCGGCGCGGCGGCAGGGTCTTTGGCATCCGCGGCGCAACGATGTCGACGCCGACCTCGCCGCCTTTCGCGCGGAGGCGGCAGCGTGACGGCGCTCGCTATCGATCGTTCGCAGCGTCGGGGCGCCTGTCCCGGACTATCGGCGCCGATGCCAACCGGTGATGGCTTGCTGGTCCGCCTCCTGCCGATTGACACGATTCCACTTGCGGCGTTCGGGCAACTGTGCGCGGCGGCGCGGCGGGAAGGCAACGGCATCATCGAAGTAACTGGGCGCGGCAGCATTCAGGTTCGCGGACTAAACGCCGCTTCGGCGCGGCGCTTCGCCGTTGCCGTCGCGGCGCTTGGTATCGCGGCGGAAGACGGCGTTCCCGTCGTCAGCAACGCGCTTGCCGGCCTCGATGGGCTGGAGATTTTGGATGCGAACGCGCTTGCCGCCGATTTGCGGCGCGCGCTCACCCGAACATCGCTGACCGCAAAACTCGCGCCCAAAGTTTCGATCGCCATCGACGGCGGCGGCGTGCTCAGCCTGGCGAATGTTTCCGCCGACGTGCGTCTACGCGTCCAAGCGACCGGTATCGGTGCCGTTCTTCGAGTCGAGTATCGCGGGGGACGAAACGAGTTCGAGGCAAGTTGGCGCGATCGCGCCCACTGATGGGGTTGACGCAGTCATCAGGCTCCTCGAAATCATCGCGCAACGCGGGCGCGCGGCGCGGGCGCGAGATATTCTGGCCGCCGAAGGCGATGCGCCGTTTCGCGAGGCGCTCGCTGAGTTCCTGATCGAGGATGAAACGCCGTTCGGCAAACGCAGCCGCCGCGACCCAATCGGATCGCATCCGCTACGCGATGGATCGCTCGCGTGCGGCGTCGGTCTTGCGTTCGGTCACGCCGATGCCGTGACGCTTGAGCGTCTGGCGGACGCCGCGGGCACCGCCGGCGCGATCGGCATACGTGCAGCCGCGGACCGCGCACTCATGACTATCGGGCTTCGGGAAGCGGCGGTACCCGCTTTCGGCAATGCCGCCGAACGTCTTGGTTTCATCGTTGCTGCCGACGATCCACGCCGCCGCATCATCGCTTGCGCCGGCGCGCCGATCTGTTCGTCAGCGTATATTGCTGCGCGCGCGCTGGCGCCGCGGGCCGCTGAAATCGCGCCGTCACATCTCAACGGCTTGCCCGAGGTTCACATCTCCGGCTGTGCCAAGAGCTGCGCTCACGCCGGCAGCGCGGCGCTCACAATTGTCGGCTCGCCTGATGGGTGCGCGCTGATCGCCAGTGGCGCGGCGCGCGACACTCCGTTCGCTGTGATTTCGATGGACGAACTTCCGGTCGCGATTGAGCGATATTTTCGCGATGCGACGCGCGAGGACAAGCATGTCTGAGCGCACGGCATATTTGCGCGACGGCACGGCGATCTACGAGCGCTCGTTTGCCATCATCCGTGCTGAGGCCGATCTGTCGCATTTCTCGCCGGAAGAAGCCGACGTCGCGGTGCGTATGATCCATGCCTGCGGCGTCGTTGAAGTGGCGCAGAGCATCGTATTCGGCAATGATTTTGTCGCCGCTGCGAGCGACGCGCTCGCGGGCGGTGCGTCGATCCTCTGTGACTCGGAGATGGTTGGGCGCGGGATCACGCGCGCACGTCTGCCGGCGCGGAACGAAGTGATTTGCACGCTCAATGACCCGCGTGTCGTCGACCTCGCGCAAAGTCTGGCGACCACCCGCTCGGCCGCAGCGCTCGATTTGTGGGCTGAGCGCATCGCGGGCGCGGTCGTCGCCATCGGCAATGCGCCGACCGCACTATTTCGCCTGCTTGATCTGATCGACGCAGGTGCACCGAAACCGGCGGCAATCTTGGGCATCCCGGTCGGCTTCGTCGGCGCTGCCGAATCCAAAGACGCGCTCGCCGCCGATCCGCGCGGCGTGCCGTTTCTCACCGTGCGCGGCCGCATGGGTGGCAGCGCCATGACGGCGGCGGCGATCAACGCGTTGGCGAGGGCGGGCATATGACGACGCACACCGGGAAGCTCCTGGGCGTCGGTGTCGGACCGGGCGATCCCGAACTGATGACGCTGAAGGCGGCGCGCGCACTTGGCGACGCTGAAGTCGTTGCGCACTTCGCCAAGGCAGGAAACATAAGCCACTCGCGCACGATCGCCGCAGCGCACGTGCGCCCTGGCGTCATTGAGTTGCCGCTGCTCTACCCGGTCACGATCGAGCTGCCGAAATGCAGCAATGAATATCGCGATGCGATCGGCGCATTCTATGATGAATCCGCCGCCAAGATTACCGCGCATCTCGAAGCCGGGTGCACCGTCGCCGTGATCTGTGAAGGCGACCCGATGTTCTACGGCTCCTACATGCACTTGCATACGCGGCTCGCGCCGCGTTTCCCGACTGAAATTATTGCAGGTGTGAGCGGCATGTCCGGATGCTGGTCGGCGGCAGGAATGCCGATCGCACAGGGCGACGATGTTTTCACCGTGCTTCCGGCGACTTTGCCGGAGGGCGAGTTGGTGCGCCGGCTTGGCAACGCGGACGCCGCAGTGGTGATGAAGGTCGGACGCCATTTGCCGAAAGTACGCCGCGCACTCGCAGCCTGTGGCCGCTTGCCGCGCGCTCTGTATGTCGAGCGCGGCACGATGGCCGACGCGAAAATGATCTCGCTCAGTGCGAAGGTGGATGATCACGCGCCCTACTTCGCAATCGTGCTGGTGCCGGGCTGGGAGGGACGCTCGTGAGCGGACGTCTTGACGTGATCGGTCTGGGGCCGGGCGGCGCGCGCTATCTCACGCCGGAAGCCGACGCTGCGCTCGCTGATGCGCAGGCGCTCTATGGCTACGGGCCCTATCTCGACCGCGTGCCTTTGCGCGTCGGCCAAAGTCGTCACGTATCAGATAACCGCGAAGAACGTGCACGGGCTTGCGACGCGCTCCGCGAAGCTGCTTCGGGCACACGCGTTGCCGTTGTTTCTGGTGGCGACCCGGGCGTCTTTGCGATGGCAAGTGCGGTGTGTGAAGAGATTGAAACCGGACCGGAGGCTTGGCGTTCGCTCGAGGTCACGATCGTGCCGGGGATCACTGCAATGCTCGCGGTCGCGGCACGGATCGGCGCTCCTTTGGGCCACGATTTCTGTGCGCTTTCGCTCTCCGACAATCTCAAGCCCTGGGAACTGGTCGAGCAACGGCTTGACGCAGCGGCGGGCGCTGGTTTTGTGATCGCGCTCTACAATCCGGTCTCTCGCGGGCGCCCCTGGCAATTCGCGGCCGCGATCGAGCGGTTGAGGCGCCATCTGCCGGCGGCGACGCCGGTGGTGTTTGGTCGGGCCGTCGGCCGGCCGGATGAACGGGTCAGCATTGCGACGCTTGATGTGGCCGATGCGGCCGATGCGGACATGGCGACGCTGATCATCGTCGGCTCGCTCGAAACGCGGGTGATTGATCGCCCTGGACGCCCACCGCTGGTCTATACGCGGCGTGCGGTGGCCAAGGTGAGCGCATGATCAAGCCAGTCGAGTGTGTCCTCCACCGTTTCGACGTTGGGCGCTGCAGGCGCCGGCGGTCGGCGCAGCATGATCACGCCAATTTGCAAGGCACGGGCGGCGGCAATCTTGCCGTAGGTGGCCGCGCCGCCGCTGTTCTTCGCGATGACAAACTCGATGCGGTGCTCGGTCATCAGCGCGCGGTCGTTCGCCTCACTGAACGGACCGCGTCCGGTCACATAGGAGACGTGCGGCAAAGGCAGCGGTGGATCGATCGGATCGACGCTCCGGATCAGATAAAAGTGCTGCGCGGCTTCATTGAATGGCGCGAGCTCGTTGCGGCCGAGCGCAACAAAAACGCGGCGCGGCAATTCTCCGAGCGCGCGCACTGCGTCACGCACGTCGGCCACTTCGGTCCATCGGTCGCCGGCGGTCGCGATCCATGGCGGACGCCGCAGCACCAGGAGAGGGACGCCGAGTTGGCGGGTGGCCGCCACCGCATTGTCCGAAATGATACTGGCATAGGGATGGGTGGCGTCGATCAGTGCGCCGATGCGCTCGCTCACCAAATAACGCGCGAGCCCGGCAGCGCCGCCAAAGCCGCCGCTTCGAACCGGCACCGGCTGCCGCGCCGGCGAGGCAGTGCGACCGGCGAGCGAAAGCATCACGTTGAGGTCCGCGCGGTCCGCAAGCCGCTCCGCCAGCAATCGCGCTTCTGTGGTGCCGCCGAGAATGAGGACGCGCTTCATGCCGCTTCCTGATGCGATCGCACGCGACACTGCCGCATCGCCGCGCTGGCTGTCCATCGTCGGGATCGGCGAAGACGGTGTCGATGGCTTGAGCGCAGTGGCGCGCGGCTTGATCGGTGCGGCCGAGATCGTGTTCGGCGGCCGGCGTCACCTCAGCCTCGCTGCGGCACTTATCCGCGGCGCGGCGCGGCCATGGCCCACCCCGTTCGACCGCGCCGCCGACGAGGTGCTGCATCACCGCGGCCGGCAAATCTGCGTGCTCGCGTCGGGCGACCCGTTTCATTATGGCGTCGGCGCCGTCCTGGCGCGAACGATCGATGCGCGCGAGATGATGGTGGTGCCGGCGCCCTCGGCTTTCAGCCTGGCAGCGGCTCGGCTCGGCTGGTCGTTGCCGGAAACGGTGCTGCTCTCGGTGCACGGCCGCGCGCTCGATCTGGTGCGCCCTCATTTGCAACCTGGCGCGCGCATTTTGGCGTTGACGTCTGACAGTGACGGCCCGGCGGCGCTGGCGCGGTTGCTCGAGGGAACAGGCTTCGGCGCATCACGGCTGACGGTGCTTGAGTGTCTCGGCGGCCCGCGCGAGCGGGTTCGTATGGCGACTGCGGCCGCGTACGCTTTCGATGCCGTTGATTCACTCAACACGATTGCAATCGAGGTCGCGGTCGCGTCGAACGCTCGCGTGATTGCACGTGCGGCCGGTCTTCGCGGTGATCTGTTCGAGGACGACGGCCAGATTACCAAGCGCGAGATACGCGCGATCACGATGTCGTCGCTGGCGCCGCGGCGCGGCGAGCTATTGTGGGATATCGGCGCCGGCGCCGGATCGGTGGCCATCGAATGGATGCTCGCCGACCCGTCGATGCGGGCCGTCGCAATCGAGCAACGCGCAGACCGCGCCGCGCGCATCCGCCGCAACGCCGCAGCCTTCGGCGTGCCGGGGCTGGAGATCGTGGAAGCCGCGGCGCCGGCCGCGCTTGCGGGCCTTGCGCCGCCCGATGCCATTTTCATCGGCGGTGGCGCGAGCGAGCACAGAGTGCTCGAAACCGCCATCGCTTCCCTTCGCTCCGGCGGACGTCTCGTGGTCAACGCGGTGACGCTTGCGACCGAGGCGCTGCTGATCGAGCGTCACGCGGCGCTTGGCGGCGAACTCATTCGCGTCGCCATCGCGCGGGCCGGCGCAATCGGTGAAAAAGCCGGCTGGCGACCAGCGATGCCGGTCACACAATGGGTTTGGGCCAAACCATGATCGTCGCCGGCGTCGGCTGCAGACGGGGTGCGCCCGCTTCTGACATCGAAGCCGCGATCCGCGCCGCGCTCTCTCGCGCGGCTCTCGCCGCCGACGCGCTGGACGGCATTGCGACCACAGCCGCCAAGAACGCCGAGATCGGCATTCAAACGGCGGCAAAAAATTTTGGTGTGTCGGTTGTTCTGGTTTCTGATGCTGACTTGCAGGCGGCGGAGCCTCGCACACACACGCGGTCCGAGCGCGTGCGCGCGCTTACCGGCGTGTCGTCAGTCGCCGAGGCTGCTGCACTTGCCGCCGCGGGACCATCGGCCCGCCTCATTGGTTCCCGCCTCGTGATCGGCGCCGCGACCTGTGCGCTCGCGGCCTCGGAGCCGGCACGGTGACCGTGCATTTCATTGGCGCTGGTCCGGGTGCGGCAGACCTCATCACGTTGCGCGGGCGCGATTTGATCGCGCGCTGTCCGGTCTGCCTTTATGCCGGTTCGATCGTGCCGCGCGAATTGCTTGGCTTTTGCCCGACCGGCGCCCGGATCGTCGACACCGCTCCGATGTCGCTCGACGAAATCGAGGCCGAGTTCGCCACGGCTCATGCTGCCGGCCGCGACGTCGCGCGGCTACATTCCGGCGACCTCTCGATCTACTCCGCGCTCGCCGAACAGCTGCGCCGCCTTGCCCGACGCGGCATACCTTACACGCTCACGCCCGGCGTGCCGGCGTTCGCCGCCGCCGCAGCGGCATTGCAGTGCGAGCTTACCGTGCCGGAAATCGCGCAAAGCGTGGTACTCACCCGTATGTCCGGTCGCGCTTCGCGAATGCCGGAATCTGAAAAACTCGCGACCTTTGCAGCGAGCGGCGCCACCCTCGTCATCCATCTCGCGATCCACGCGATCGAGAAGATCGTCGAGGAATTGATGCCGTTTTACGGCGCTGATTGCCCCGCCGCGGTCGTCGTCCAGGCAAGCTCGCCGGCAGAACGCGTTCTGCGCTGCACGCTCGCCGACATCGCTGCAAAGGTTACCGCCGCGCATATCGAGCGCACGGCGCTCATTCTGGTCGGCCGCGCGATTGCAGCGGACGATTTTCGCGACAGCGCGCTCTACGATCCTGATTATCGCCGCCGGTTCCGGGGAGGCGCAGCGTGAGCGGTTTGCTGAACGTTCTTGAATGGCGCGCGGCCGACGAGCGCGCCATCGCGGTCGAACAGCGCGACCTCGATAGCAATGTTGCGGCCTTCTACGACGCGCTCTGCAGTCGCTTGAGCGGCGCGCGCAACCTCGTCGCCGAGCCTAATGCCTTCCGACTGTGCAAGCGTAAAAGCTTCGGCGGCATTGTTGGCCGCCAGGATCCGCGTGCGAAGTTGTGCGGAACCGCTCGCGGCTTCGGCAAAGCTTGCCAGACGCGCGCAATCGACCTCCCCGCGCTTGGAGTGAAGGTCGGTGAGACCCTGCGCGAGCTTGGTCATCTTGCCGACGCCACCGGCGATAGTGACGCGCGGCACCGGATGGTGGCGCAGATATTTGAGCATGCCGCCGACGAAATCGCCCATGTCGATCAGTGCAATTTCGGGGAAGCCGTAAAGCTTTTGTGCAGCGGCCTCAGAGTTGGCGCCGGTCGCGCCGGCAATATGCGTGAGACCCGCGGCGCGGGCGACGTCGATGCCGCGATGGATCGAATGGATCCAGGCCGAGCAGGAATACGGCACGACGATTCCCGTGGTGCCGAGGATCGACAAACCGCCGACGATGCCGAGCCGCCCGTTGAGCGTCTTTGCCGCCAGTTCAGCTCCGCCGGGAATGGCAATCTCGACCGCCGCATCGGCGGCGCATCCGGCAGCCGCGGCGACTTCGGTGACGGCGTCACGGATCATCCGGCGCGGCACTGGATTGATCGCCGGTTCGCCTGGCGGAAGCGGAAGCCCGAGCCGGGTGACGGTGCCGACACCTTCGCCGGCGTGAAACGTGACGCCCGCCCCGGCCGCGCCCGCACGCACCGTGGCCATGACGAGCGCACCGTGCGTCACGTCCGGATCGTCGCCGGCATCCTTGATGATTCCAGCGGTCGCGGCGTCTCGATCTTTCTGCGTCATCGCCAGGGCGAAGCTTGGACGCTCCCCGCGCGGCAACGTTATTTCCACCGGATCGGGAAATTCTCCAGTGATCAGCGCGGTGAACGCTGCCTTCGCCGCCGCGGCGGCGCAAGTGCCGGTGGTCCAGCCCCGGCGCAACGGACGTTCCTGCCGCTCCATGCCGCTTCCTTTAGTCCCGTCGGCCACCAGCGTCACCATCGGAGCTGGCGGTAATGACGGCGCGGGGGTTCATCGTCGCCGCGCCGCATTCGGGCGCCGGCAAAACGACAGTGACACTTGCCCTCATCGCCGCACTCAAGCGCCGCGGCACCGCGGTGCGCGCGGCAAAGGCGGGGCCTGACTACATCGACCCGGCGTTCCACGCCGCGTTGAGCGGCAGCGCGAGCGTCAATCTCGATTCCTGGGCGATGCCGCAACGGCTTCTCGATACGCTCGCCGCCCAAGCGGCTGACGGCGCCGACATCCTCGTCATCGAAGGCGTCATGGGTCTGTTCGATGGTGCGCCTGACGGCGCCGGGAGACCCGGCAGGCGCGGCGCAACAGCCGATCTTGCCGCACACTTCCATGTGCCGGTTGTGCTGGTGGTCGATGTTGCACGGCAGGCACAATCGGCGGCGGCACTGGTGCGCGGTTTTGCCGTGCACGATCCCGCCGTGCGCGTCGCCGGAATCATCCTCAATCGCGTCGGCAGCGAGCGCCACCGCGAGCTGGTCGCAGGCGCGATCGCCGCGCTCGATATTCCGGTCCTCGGTGCGCTGCCGCGCGAAGCGGTGCTCGCGCTGCCGGAACGGCATCTCGGTCTCGTTGCAGCCGGCGAGCATCCCGATCTTGCTGCGCTGACCGACCGCCTCGTCGAAATGGCAGAGCGCTATTTCGATCTCGACGCCATCACGGCGTGTGCCGCGCCGTTGAAGGTTGCGGGCGCTCCTCAGAAAGCGTGCGCGCTGCCACCGCCGGGTCAGCGTATTGCGCTCGCCAACGATCGCGCCTTCACTTTCATCTACCCGCACGTGATCGACGCTTGGCGCGTGGCTGGCGCGGAAATCTTACGATTCTCCCCGCTTGCTGACGAGGCGCCTCCAGACAGTGCCGATTGCTGCTGGCTGCCGGGGGGCTACCCGGAACTGCATGCCGATGTACTCAGCGGCGCCCGCCGTTTTGGCAATGGATTACGGCGCTTCGCCGAAACGCGGCCGGTCCACGGCGAATGCGGTGGCTACATGGTGCTCGGGGAGAGCCTCCAAGACACGAGCGGGCGGCGTCTCGCCATGACCGGGTTGCTTGGCCATGCAACCAGCTTTGCGAAGGGGAAGCTGCATCTCGGCTATCGCACCGCGCGGCTCTTAGCCAATGACCCGCTTGGCGTCCGCGGCTCGCTCATTCGCGGCCATGAATTTCATTACGCCTCACTCACACGCGCCGGAGACGATGAGCCGTTCGCCGAGCTTGCCGATGGCGAGGGTCGCGTGCTGGAAAAAACCGGGGGCCGGCGTGGCCGTGTCACCGGGACGTTTTTTCACGCTATCGCTGCGGCGGATTGACGGCGCGATCAGCGCTCCAGAAGCGCCACCGTGCCGAGGCCGCCGTCAGAGCAGATACTGACAATTGCGCGGCTGCTTTGCGGCAACGCCGCAAGTTCTTTGATCGCCTGGCTCAAGATTCGCGCGCCGGTCGTGGCGAACGGATGTCCGAGCGCGACACTGCCGCCGTTCGGGTTCATCCGCTGGCGCGGAAAACTCCCGAAATTATGCTCGACGCCCGATTTGGCGCGGACGAAGTCCTTATCCTCAAGTCCTTTGATGTGGCAGAGCACCTGCGCCGAAAATGCCTCATGGATTTCCCACAACGCGATATCGTCGAACGTGAGCCCGTGCCGCGCCAGCAGCCGCGGAATCGCAGTGACCGGCGCCATCAGCAGCCCTTCGTGGAAGATATCGACCGCCGCCATCTCGAAATCCACCAGACGCGCGCGTGGCAACTGCGCCGGCAAACGGCCAAGGCCTTGTTCAGTGGCGACCCAAATGGCGGCGGCGCCGTCGGTCAGTGGCGAGCTATTGCCCGCCGTGAGCGTGCCCCCTCCGCTGGTGCGGTCAAACACGGGCTTTAGTCTGGCAAGCTTTTCGAGCGACGTATCCCGGCGCGGGAAGTGGTCCGTAGCCACTCCATCCAGCGGCACGATCAGATCAGCAAAGAAGCCGCGATCTTGGGCCGCGATCGCCCTTTGATGACCTTCAAGCGCGAGCTCATCCTGCTCGCTGCGGCCAATGTGCCAGTCCTTGGCCATATCTTCGGTGTGTTCGCCCATGCTGCGGCCGGTAACGCGGTTCTTTACTTCCGGCACAAACAAACGAATATCGGATGGACGCAACCGGCGTAGGATGCGGAGACGTTCGGCAGCGCTACGCGACTGGAACATGCGTCGAAGCCAGGCCGAAAGATCTTGTCCAAGGCCGATCTGAACGCGGCTCATGCTTTCGACACCGCCGACCAAGGCCAAAGCCGCGCGCCGCTCCTTGAACATCCCGGCAGCTTCGAATACGCCAACCATGCTGGTGCTGCACTGCATGATGGTCGTGAACGTCGGCACATGCGGATCGAGTTTGCTGTCGAGCCATACCTCGCGCGCCAAATTGGCGTAGGCGAGATTGACGACAACGGAACCCCAGACCGCGAAGTCGATCGAACCGTTGACCAGTCGCGCCATCGCCTGGACCACCGGTACCGACAGGCCCAGGGAATCGCGATTGGCAAATGGACCGTCGACGTTGGCGAACGGCGTACGCAGGCCGGCCGCTACCCAAACCGCCGGTGCATCATTCGGCATGTCGTGTCCCGCTCCGGCGATGCGCCGACAACGCGTGCTGTGGCTACTCGGCGCTAACCCGCAATCTTATTGTGTGGCTGCGGCTGGCTTACCAGCGACCGCACCCAAATAACGATGCAGAGCCGCCACGACCTGCGCGCCTTCGCCGACCGCCGCCGCCACCCGTTTGGTCGAGCCGGAGCGAACGTCACCAATCGCAAATATGCCGGGGCGGGTCGTTTCCAGCTGCCGAAGATTGGGGCCAGCGTCCGGGCCGGTCAGCACGAAACCCCGAGGATCGAGCGCCACGCCGGCTCCGGCAAGCCAATCCGTGTTTGGTTCGGCGCCGATGAACAGGAAGAGATGACGCACGTCGCGGCGGACTTCCTCGCCGGAAGACCCGGATCGCCAGCGGATTGACTGCATCATGCCGTCGGTGCCTTCCAGGCCGGTGACTTCAGTGCGCAGCAGTACCTCGACGTTGGCAAGTCCACTGATGCGGTCCACCAGATAGCGCGACATACTCGCCGCCAAATCCGCGCCGCGAACAATGAGCCAGACCTTGGCCGCCTGACTGGCCAAATAGACAGTCGCCTGACCCGCCGAATTTCCGGCGCCCACCAAGGCCACCTCTTGTCCGCCGCAAAGCTTTCCTTCCAGAGGAGACGCCCAGTAGTGCACGCTTGAACTCTCGAAAGAGTCCAGGTTCGGCAGCGCAATGCGCCGGTATCGCGCGCCACTCGCAATAATGATCGCGCGCGCGCGCGCGGTTTCATTGTTGGATAACTTCAGGATGAATTGTCCAGGCGACGAACCATCCGACGCCTGAACGCTTGCCACCTCGTCCGGGATCGCCATCTCAACCCCGAACTTCTGCGCCTGGTTGGCGGCTCGCGCCATCAGGGCAAGACCGCTGATGCCAGTCGGAAATCCAAGATAATTCTCAATCCTCGCGGAAGCGCCGGCCTGGCCGCCTCTTGAGCGACAGTCCAGAACCAAAACCGAAAGTCCCTCGGATGCAGCGTAAACGGAAGCAGCCAGACCCGCCGGCCCGGCGCCGACGATAGCAACATCATAAATGCGATCCGGATCGATCGGGCCGACCAGACCGAGGCAGCGTGCAAGTTCGTCTTCGCTCGGATTGCGCAGCAACTGTCCTTGCGGACACAGCACAATCGGCAACTGGCCAGGATCGACATGGAAGCGCTCGATCAACGCTTTCGCCTCGGAGTCGGTATTGGGATCGAAGGTCCGGCGCGGATGCGAGTTGCGGCGCAGAAAGTTTTCCAGCCGGAGCACGTCGCCATTGTCGGCGCGGCCGACGATCACCGGCCCAGTGGTGCCGCTCTCAAGCAGGCCGACCCGGCGGAGGATCAAGGCACGCATGATCCGTTCACCGAGCTCCGCCTCGGCGATCAATAAGGCGCGCAGCCGGTCCGGCGGTATAATGAGAGCCTTGGTCGGTTCGCGGGCATACGCATTCACCAGCGCCGTCCGCCCGGCCAGTTGCGCAAGCTCGCCGAGGAACGATCCCGGTCCTTGGGTGACGATCGGCACCTTGCGGCCCGCGGTGTCTTGCTGAAAGGCCTCGACCTGCCCTTCCAGGATGATGCTCAAGCCCCTGCCGACGGCGCCAGCCTGTTCCAATGCCTCGCCGATCGCGAAAGAACGCACCGATCCAAACCGGCGAACGCGCTCGATTTCCACGGCTTCCAGAACCGGAAACATCTGGTCGTGTCGCGTATCGAGGATCGAGGGTTTCGCCGGAGATATCACTTAACTACTCCATTTTAGGCGAACATCGACAAGTCGCGCGGGCAACTGTCCCACGCCATCGCTATTTGGTGCGCATGATCTCTTCTTCAACGTCGCGCAGCCGATCCTTGCCGAAATAAATTTGATCGCCAACGAAAAATGTCGGGGCCCCGAAAGTGCCGCGCGCAACCGAACTCTCCGTATTCTTTAGCAGCCGGTCTTTGACTTCGGCGTCTTGAGTCCCCGCGAAGAGAGCGGCGGCATCGAAGCCGGATTCCGCGAGTGCCGCGCCGATGACGGCGGGATCGTCCATGTCCTTCGGCTCTGCCCACATATGCCGAAACACTTCATTCACATAGCGCTCGAATTTGTCGTCGAGTTTTGCCGCGACCGCTCCGCGCATGATCAACAACGTGTTGACGGGAAAGAACGGATTCCAATTGAATACGACGCCGTGACGCTGGACGAAGCGCTGCAGCTCCAATCGCTCGTATTCGAGCCGGTTCTTTATGCCGACCATCTTCTCGGCCGGCGAGCGATTGTTGGTCAGCTTGAACACGCCGCCAAGCAGGATCGGCACGTATTCGAATTTGGCGCCGGTGCGGGCTTCGATCTGCGGAATGACCTGATGCGCCAAATAGGCGTTCGGGCTGCCGAAGTCGAAATGAAATTCCACTTTTTCCGTCTCACCGGGAGCCATCTCACCAGACCTCCCGATAGGGGCGCACGTCGAGTTCGAAGGTCCAGGCGTCGCGCGGTTGCTGGTAGAGTTGCCAATAGGCTTGCGCAACTGACCCGGGGTTCATGAGCTGGTCAGGCTCGAGATTCTCCAGCGCTTCAGCGCCGCCCCGCTGTTTGATGCGGTCGCGGACGAAAGCGGTATCGACGCCGGCGTCAATGATCAGATGTGCGACATGGATATTTTTGGGACCGAGCTCGCGCGCCATACTCTGCGCGACGGCGCGTAGTCCGAATTTCGCGCTCGCAAACGCTGCGTAGCCGATACCGCCACGGACGCTGGCGGTGGCGCCGGTGAAAAAGATGCAGCCTTTGCCGCGCGCCAGCATCAGGCGTGCGGCTTCGCGGCCGCTCAGGAAACCGGCATAGCAGGCCAGCTCCCAGACCTTGCGGAACACACGCTCGGTTGTCTCCAGCAGCGGGAAGTTGACGTTGGCGCCGATGTTGAAGACGCAGACCTCGAGCGGATCGTGCGCATCGGCGGCGCGAAGGAACGCGGCTACATCGTCCTCTTTTCGCGCATCGAGGCTGCGCGCCACGATCTCGCCACCGGTAGCCTCGACATCGGCGACCAGCGGCTCGAGCTTTTCGGCATTACGGCGGCCAGCGAAGACTGCAAAACCCTCGGCTGCGAATTTCTTGGCGATCGCTGCGCCAATGAAATCGCCCGCGCCGATAACCGCTACGGTCGCGTTTCGCTTCACCAATGGGGCTCTCCAGCTTCGCTGACGCTACGCCTGGGCATTTTGCGCCACCTGTCCAGTTTGCACAACGGACGTGCAAACGAACCAACTTGCCAAGTGTTGCGCTTCCGCTCACCATAGCGCGGCAATCATCTGCGACTGATGCACCAACGGTTTCGCAGGCTTAGGGCCAGGATTCAGTAAATCGTGCCGGATGAAAGAGAACATATCGTAGCCGATGCGGCGGCGCGCATTCTCGCTGATCTCGCTGATCCGCAAACGATCAACAAAGCAGCAAACGGCGCGTGGAAGGAACCACTGTGGCGTGCGCTCAGTGACGCGGGCCTGCCGCTTGCTTGGGTGCCTGAAGAACTGGGCGGTTCCGGCGCTGGTTTGGCTGAGGGCTTCGCTATTCTTGGCGTTGCCGGACGATTCGCCCTGTCGGTGCCGTTGGCGGAGACGCTGGCGGCCAGCTGGCTGCTTGCGCGCGCGGGCATAGAAGCGCCGGCGACGCCGATGACGCTCGCTCCCGCTCGGCCGCATGACCGCATCACGGTCGTCGCGGATGGCACGCTGAATGGCCGCGCGACCGGTATTCCGTTCGCGCGCGATGTTCCACGCATAGCGGTGCTTGCCGACGGAGGTCGGCAGCAACTGGTCGCACTCGTGGACACCACAGACTGTAGGATTGGTGAAGGCCGCAATCTCGCTGGCGACGCCACCAATGTCGTCGTGTTCGATCACATCAAGCCGCTCGCCAGCGCTTTGGCGCCAAACGGATTTGACCAATCATCTTTGATGCTGATGGGCTCGACCATCCGGAGTGTCGAGACCGCGGGCGCGCTGGAGGCGATTTTGTCGCTCGGCGTCGCCTACGCCAATGAGCGCGTGGCGTTCGAACGGCCGATCGGCAAATTTCAGGCGGTGCAACAAAATCTCGCGCGGCTCGCCGGCGAAGTCGCCGCTGCGCTCGCGGTTGCCGGTTCGGCTGCTGACACCGTCGCCCAAGCCGACACGTTCGATGCTGCTGTGTTCTTCGAAGCAGCGTCTGCGAAGATTCGCACCGCCGAGGCCGCCACAGAAGGCGCTGCAATTGCGCATCAGGTTTTGGGCGCCATCGGTTTTACGCAGGAACACATCCTGCACCGCTTTACGCTGCGCATGCTGTCCTGGCGGGACGATTTCGGCAACGAAAGCTATTGGGCGGCCGAGCTCGGCAAACACGTGGCTCGCGGCGGCGCTGACGAATTCTGGCCGTTGGTTGCGTCGCGATGACCGCCAGCCTGCAGTTCGATCCGATCCGCCTGCCGCCGCAATGCGAGGCACTCCGCGCAGAGGTGCGCGCCTTCCTCGCCGAAGAGATCGCAGCTGGCACGTTCGATCCACATCAGGCCGCGCATGGCGAATTATACAATCGCGGCTTCAGCCGGCGTGTCGGCGCAAGAGGCTGGATCGGCATGACTTGG
The DNA here is from genome assembly GCA_963791955.1 of uncultured Alphaproteobacteria bacterium. Lineage (GTDB taxonomy): Bacteria > Pseudomonadota > Alphaproteobacteria > Rhizobiales > Xanthobacteraceae > BOG-931. The sequence continues at coordinate 731,012 of CAWBUO010000002.1, read as the reverse complement.
CCGAAGCGATATGGCGGACACGAACGCACCCAACTGGAGCGCTACGTCGTCACGGAAGAGTTTCGCGTCGCCAATGCGCCATCACACCTGCATTTTGTTGCCGACCGCCAGAGTGGTCCGATCCTGCTGAAATATGCTCCCGAGCACGTCAAAAATGACGTGCTACCGCGCATCTGCCGCGGCGAAGTGTGCTTCTCGATCGGCATGAGTGAACCAGGTTCGGGGTCCGATCTGTTCGCGGCGAAGACCAAAGCGACCAAAACCGACGGCGGGTGGCGGATCAACGGCAGCAAGATCTGGACGACCAGCGCTCAGGTCGCGGATTACATGCTCGCGCTGTTTCGCACCTCGCCGCCGACCAGAGAGAACCGCCGCCATGGACTGACGCAGTTTTTGGTGCGCATGAAGACGCCCGGCATCACCGTAAACCCGATCAATCAGATGACCGGGAAACCCGGCTTCAATGAAGTGGTGTTCGACGATGCTTTCGTGCCCGACGATCATGTCATGGGCGAGATCGACGGCGCCTGGAAACAGGCGACCAGCGAACTCGCTTACGAACGCAGCGGGCCGGAGCGTTTTCTGGAAACGTTCTACGTTTTGCTGGAACTCATCCGCGTGCTTGGCCCGGAGCCCGATTTGCGTAGCGCCGAGGGACTCGGCCGCCTAGTCGCGCAACTGCATACGCTGCGGCGAATGTCAGTTTCGGTTGCGGGCATGCTGCAGGCCGGCAAAGAGCCGGTAGTGGAGGGCTCGATCGTGAAGGACCTCGGTACGATCTGGGAGCAGAAATTGCCTGGCCGCGTGCGTGAGCTGGTTGCGTTCATCGAGCCGGAAGTTTTGAACCGCGCTACGCTTGAGGATCAGCTCGCCTTCGCCACCACGATTGCACCCAAGCTCACGATTCAGGGCGGCACCACCGAAATCCTGCGCGGCATCATCGCGCGTGGGCTCGGCTTGCGTTGAGAGGCTGACCGGCGGTGCCCAACATCGGCAAATTGCTGTGGCCCAAGTCGGTGGCGATCGTCGGTGCGTCGTCGGATACACACGGGCTGCGCGGACGAATTTTTGAGATCGTTCGCAGCCACCCGTTTGCCGGCAATATCTATCCGGTGAGCCGCAGCGCGACGGAAGTGCAGGGCGTAAAAGCCTATCCCTCCGTTGACGCCCTTCCCGAGCTCGTCGATCTGGCCATCCTGATTGTTCCTGCCATCTATGTGCCGGCGGAGCTTGAGCGCTGCGGTCGCGCCGGCATCAAGGCCGCGGCCATTCTCAGTTCGGGCTTTGCGGAGGAGGGCGACACCGGTACCCGCATGCAACGCGAGATCGCCGCGACCGCCAAGCGCTATGATATGGCGGTGAGCGGGCCAAACTCCGAAGGCTTCGCCAACATCGCGGCTGCGCTATGCGCGAACTTCAGCCCCGCATCGGACAAGAGCGCCGGACCGCTTACACCCGCGAAACCGCTGGGGCGCGGCCAGGTGTCGGTGATCTCGCAAAGTGGTGGTCTCGGCTTTGCGTTCCTCGACCGGGCGCGCCCGCGCAACATCCGGTTTCGCCACATCGCCACGACCGGCAATGAGGCCGCGCTCGAGATCGCGGACTTCGTCGATTACATGCTCGACGAAGGCGGGACTGACGTCTTTCTGCTGCTGGTCGAAGCCGTAAAGACTCCAGAGAAATTCACGCGTGTCGCGGAGAAGGCGCTCAAAGCCGGCAAGCCGCTGATCGTCGGCAAGATCGGCCAGACCGATCCGGGCCGCCGCGCTGCTGCCTCCCACACCGCCGTGCTCGCCGGTTCGCAAGCCGCCTATCGCGCCATTTTCGATCGCTACGGATTGATCGAAGGACGCGATTTCGACGAGATGCTGGATTTGGCGGTTGCCTTTTTGGCCTGCGGCGGCCGCCTGCCTACAGGGCGCCGTGTAGGCATCTGCACCGCTTCGGGCGGCGCGGGCATTTGGATGGCCGACGCCTGTGCGGCAGCGGGGCTCGAAGTGCCGGTGCTCGACGACGCGACGCGCGCGGCGCTTGATGCTTATGTGCCTTCTTACGGCACGACGCAGAACCCGGTCGATTCCACGGCTCAAGGCGTGCAGAAGCTCGGCTATGCGCAGTTCGCGCGATTGGTCGCTCAGTCGCCTTCGGTCGACGGCGTCATCGTCGTGATTACCGCGCGCCGTTCGGCATTTCTCGAAGCCGATCTGCCGAAGCTCAAAGACCTGGCGCGTGAATGCGACAAGCCGGTTTTTATGTGGACGTACACGCTGCCGGCTGAGCGCACTATCGAGATTCTCAACGAGGCCGGCAATCCGCTGTTCACCGGCGCGCACGGTTGCGCCCGCACCATGCGTGCAATGGCCGACTACCGCGCGCTGCGCGAACGTTCGTTGCGGCCGGGCGACAATGCCACCTCCGACACATACGCTCGGACGAAAGTGGCCGCACTGCTTGCGGCCTCGCCATCAGTGCTGAGCGAGCACAAGGCGCGTACTTTGCTCGCGGCCTACGGGATCGGCGCTGACAATGCCGGTGAGCTCGTGCACTCGCGCGATGAGGCCGCAGCCAAGGCGTTGGCGATTGGACGGGCGGTCGCGCTCAAGGTGCAATCCGCCGACATTCCGCACAAGACCGAAGTCGGCGGCGTCGCTTTGAATCTCATCGGTGCCGATGACGTGCGCGCGGCTTTCGACCGTGTGCTCTGTGCAGCGAAACGGTCCGCGCCAACGGCCAGGATCGATGGCGTCCTCGTGCAACCGATGGTGCCGGCCGGGCGCGAGGTCATTCTCGGCGTCAATCGCGACCCGACGTGGGGGTTATTGCTGATGGTCGGTCTCGGCGGCGTGCTGGTCGAGGCGCTCGACGATGTTGTGCTTGCCCCGGTGCCACTCGACGAAGCCGACGCCCGCGCGCTCATCGGCCGGCTCAAGGCCGCCGCGGTATTCGGGCGCTATCGCGGACTGCAGCCTGCGGATACCAACGCGCTCGCCGATCTGATGGTGCGCTTGTCACGGTTTTCGGCCGATCATGCCGACGAGATTGACTCTATCGATCTTAATCCCGTCATCGTCCACGGCGAGGGCGAGGGCGTTTCCGTTGTCGATGCCCTGATCGTCAAGCGTAATGCGCAATTGCCGCAACGCCGCGGCGTGGCCGAATAATAGTTGGCAAGGACGAGGTGCAATGGGCCCCTTCAAGGATATCGGCGTGGAGAAAACGGGCCACGTTGCGCTCGTCGAAATCAGGCGGCCGCCGAATAATTATTTCGACGTCGCGCTAATCAGGGAAATCGCCACCGCCTTCGAGGAACTCGACGCCGATCCCGATTGTCGGGCGTTGGTACTGGCAGCCCAAGGAAAATCATTTTGTGCCGGGGCGAATTTCGGCGGCGATGACGATGGCGGTGGCGAACTTCTCAGCGGGCCGAGGCCCGGCGCCGCGCATCTTTACATCGAAGGCAATCGTCTCTTTCGAACCAAAAAGCCCATCGTCGCCGCAGTTCACGGCGCCGCCGTCGGCGGCGGTCTGGGTCTGGCGATGATGGCCGATTTCCGTGTGACGTGTCCCGAGGCCCGTTTCTGCGCCAACTTCACCCGACTTGGTTTTCACCCGGGCTTCGGGTTGACCGTGACGTTGCCGGAGGTGATCGGCCAAACCAAAGCGGCGATGCTGTTCTACACCAGTCGCCGCGTTCCCGGCGACGAGGCTCACGCCATGGGACTTGCTGACCTCTTGGTACCGCAGGATCAGGTGCGCGCTGCCGCGCTGTCGTTTGCAGCCGAGATCGCCGAGAATTCGCCGCTTGGCCTGATCGCGACGCGCGCCACCTTGCGCGGCGATCTGGCCGATCGCGTGCGTGCAGCTACCGAACATGAACTCGCCGAACAAACCCGCCTGCGCAAAACCGATGATTTCAAGGAAGGCGTGAAAGCGATGGCCGAACGGCGCGTGCCGATTTTCAAAAGCCGATAGCCGTCGAGACGGTCGCGCAAATTACTAAAGACCCGTTGAGGGAGAGGAAATCGAATATGGCAGTCAGAGTTGAGAAGAACGGATCGGTGTGGACCGTCATTCACGATCGGCCCGAAGCCCGCAATGCGATGGACCCGGCGAGCGCTGACGCTTTGACCGCAGCGTTTCTGGAATTCGACGCTGACAAGAATGCTTCCGTGGCGGTCTTCTATGGCGCCGGTGGCTCGTTTTGCGCCGGCTGGGATCTCAAATATGTCAGTACGCTGAATACCGCGAATCCGCTCGGCGAACTCGATATCCCGCCCGCGAGACCGCGGGGCAATGGCGGCGAAATTCCGCGCGCACCGCTTGGGCCATCGCGGCTCGAGTTAGACAAGCCGGTCATCGCCGCGATCGAAGGTCCTGCCGTCGCGGGCGGCATGGAACTCGGACTGTGGTGTGATTTTCGCGTAATGGCGCAGGAATCCTATTTCGGTGTCTATTGTCGGCGTTGGGGAGTCCCGCTGATCGATGGCGGTACCGTGCGTTTGCCGCGAATTGTCGGTCAGGGGCGCGCGCTTGAGATTATCCTCACCGGCCGCAAGGTTCCTGCCGAGGAATGCCTGAGCATCGGCCTGTGCGAATACGTTACGCCGAAGGGCGGTGCCCGCCGGAAGGCGGAGGAGTTGGCCCAGGACATTGCGCGGTTCCCGCAGGTCTGCGCGCGCGCGGACCGCCGCTCAGCGATCAAAAGCCATGGGCTCAGTGTGCGCGAGGCGCTAATCCAAGAATGGTACAACGGGCGGGAGGCGCTGATCGCGGACGGAGTTGCCGGCGCCACACGCTTCAAGGACGGCCTTGGCCGTCACGGTGACTTCCAAAAAATTCGCTGAATACGCCCGCAAAGCTAACCGCAAAATAGCCGGAATTGCGGTTCCGTCCAGCTACCGAGCCGCGTTGGTCATCCTTGACCGATTGCGCGAGCCTGGATGGATAATTCTGTCCTAATCGCGGGCTACAAATTTTATTAATCGGGCGCTCGCCGCATTTCTGTGCTGCGCAAAATATCGCCATCCCCATTTACCCGGTGGAGATACCTTTAAGCGATACTTATTAGTACCATTTAAAGTTGTGTCGATTGTCAGCGGTACAAAGCAGTATGGGTCCCGAGCTTCGGCCTCGTCAATCTGCGCACGGCGCGCTTCCGCCGGAAATCTATATTCCGCTGGTCGACTCGCTGTTCAAGGAAGGCACCGCCCTTTTCATGGGCGTGATCTTCGTCGTCGGCTCGGTTCTTAGCACCTATTGGAAGACCGGCGATCCGCTGATACTGGTTTGCGCAGTAGCGATCTCCGTTGTTGCCTGCGCGCGCGGGATCATGATGAACGCATACGCCCGCGTTCGTACAACGGTCACGACCATCGAAGCCGCCAGACGCTGGGAATATCGCTACAGCGTCGGGGCGGCTGTGATCCTTGCGCTGCTGAGCATCTGGTGTTTTGTCGCCTTCTCGCGCACCAACGATCCGTTTGCCGACCTGGTCAGCTTCGCGATGACGCTGACTTACGCGGCGGGAATTTTCGGTCGCAACTTTGCGAATCCGCGGTTTGTGGTGATCCAAATTCTATGCACCTGGGCGCCGATGACGGCGGCGCTGATCCTTTACGGAAATGTATTTTACTGGATTTTCGCCGTCCTGCTTGTCCCCACTTTCCTCGGAACAAAACTGATAGCGGATAGATTGCGTCGTACGCTGCTCGATGCCGTGGTCACCACGCACGACATGTCGTTGCTGGCAAAACGTTTCGATACGGCCTTGAACAACATGCCACACGGCTTGTGCATGTTCGACTCCAAGCGCCACATCGTCGTCGTAAATCGCAAGTTCAATGAGCTGTTGGGGTTGGAGCCTGGATTTGAATTAAGGGGCTTGACCATCGATGAACTGGTGGACCGGATTGTGAAGACCGGTTCGCTCGCGGATTCCCCTGCGCAGAGTTTGATTGCCCACCTGCACGCACAGCTCTCAGGCGGGCAAGAAGCTCCGTTTGTCGTCGATCTGGTGAACGGCCGAACGATCGAATTCGCGGTCCAGCCGATGGAAAACGGCGGCATGGTCGTTCTGGCAGAGGACATCACCGAGCGGAGGATCGCCGAGGCCAAAATCAACCATCTGGCGCGCTTCGATGCCCTGACCGGCTTGCCCAATCGCAACGTTCTGCGCGATCGCATGGAGCAGGCGATTGCCGCATGGCGACCGGACAATATGTGCGCCATTCATTTTATTGATCTCGATCAGTTCAAACAGGTCAACGACACGCTCGGACATACGCGGGGCGACATGCTCCTGCAGGCTGTTGCTCATCGTCTGCGCGAACAGGTTGGCGACGCATCCGTCATTTCCCGCTTCGGTGGCGACGAGTTTGTGATCCTGCAGGCGCCGGTCAAGTCAATCGAGCAAGGCGAGGCTCTTGCCACGCGCGTCCTCAACGCTGTGGGCGGCACTTACGATCTCGACGGCCACAAAGTCGTCGTGACCGCTAGTATCGGGATTGCCCTTGCAACAACCCCGATCGATCCGGAGCAATTTCTGCGTAACGCCGACATTGCGCTGTATCAGGCGAAGTCCGACGGCCGTGGGACGTGGCGCTGGTTCGAAGCCAAAATGGAAGCCAACGCCCAGGCGCGCAGGGCGCTCGAATTTGATCTGCGCAGCGCGACCGAGAGCGAGGCGTTTGAACTCTACTATCAGCCGATCTTCAACCTGAAAACCAGGCGCATAGAGGCCTGCGAGGCCCTACTGCGATGGCCGCACCGCGAGCGTGGAATGGTCTCGCCCGCTGAGTTCATTCCGGTTGCCGAGGAAATGGGCCTCATCGTCGAGATCGGTAATCAGGTTTTGTATAATGCGTGTTTGGAATGTCGGCGCTGGCCGGGCGATATTGCCGTGGCGGTCAATCTTTCGTCGATTCAGTTCGATCGCTCCAATGTTCCGGCGCTGGTTCGCGAAACGCTCGCCGCCACCAATCTGCCGGCGCGCCGGCTCGAGGTTGAGATTACGGAATCAACTTTGCTGCAGAACACCAAGCGGACTCGGGCCGATCTTGATCAGCTTGCCGAGTTGGGGGTGAAGGTGTCTTTGGATGATTTTGGTACCGCTTACTCTGGCCTCAGCTATTTGCACAGCTTTCCGTTTCACAAAGTGAAAATCGATCAATCGTTTCTCCAGGGTCTCGGCGACGACGAACGCAGAGTGACCTTGTTACGGGGCATGACGCGTTTGAGCGCGCAATTGGGTTTGCGCGTGGTTGTCGAGGGCGTGGAGACGCAGGAACAGCTTGAGCTTCTTGCTGCGGAGGACAGCATCGACGAGGTGCAGGGTTACCTGCTTGGTCGACCTATGCCAGCGGCTGATCTGCGAAAGCTGCTCTACGCATTCTACGTCGCGCCCACTCAACCGGCGGCGTGGCCCGCTGGAATCCGCAGCGACGCGGCATAATCCTGGGTTCTTTATATGAGCTTCTTGCCGCCGGTCGACACCGGCGCGTGCGGCTGATTAACCCTAATATAGGCTTAAATTAACGACCTAAATTGTAATTGCGTTAAGAAAGTGTTAACCTAACTGCTCCTGGCGCTAGTGGTGCCAAATGGGTCGTGATGGGTCCAGTAGCAGAAACTTCGCGTCAAACACAATCGGCCAACTCTGCTCATGCAAGTCCGGAGGGGAGCTTCTCCGCCCGGCTTGCGCAACTGGCGGCCAGAATTGAGTTCCGGCGTGCAGACTCCGACGCTGAGCGTGAGGCGATATTTCGCCTCCGTTATGAGGCCTATCGACGCGAAGGCGCTATTGCCGAAAATCCGTCCGGGCGATTTGCCGACGATGACGATGAAGCCGACAACGCCCACCTGATAGGTCTGTATATCGACGGTGAGTTGGCAACCTCTCTGCGGCTGCACATCGCTTCCAATCGGGGCATTCCTGATTGTCCCTCGCTCCACGTCTTCTCCGACATCCTGCAGCCGTTGCTCGATGACGGCAAGGTCCTGGTCGATACGACCAGGTTCGTCGCAGACGAAAGGCTTTCCCGGCTCTATCGCGGCCTGCCGCTGGTAACCATTCGCCTCTGTGTGGCAGCGGGAGAGTATTTCGGCGGGCATCATCTCCTCGCGGCGGTGAGAGATGAGCATCGGGCGTTTTACATCCGCTCCTTCGGCAGCCAAGTGCTTTGCAAATCACGCCCCTACCCTCCGCTGTTGAAGCCGATCAGCCTGACGACGGTCTATTTCCCCACTCAAGGAGCCGAATTGTACCGCCGCTATCCGTTTTACCGATCGACATCTTTCGAGCAGCGTAAGTTGTTTGAGCGGCCGCGGCGCGCCACGCTCCATCTGAACGACGAATCCGCAGAGACGCCGGGGCCGATGGGGCAGCCGGAAGCGGAGCTTCCGGTCGTTCCGTCGGGTGACGTCCGCCTGGCCGGATGACGCTCAGTCGCGCGCGCTGTCAGCTCCGCCTTTTTCGGCTCTTTGACCCAAGCGGCCAACTTCCCGAGCGATGGCCGCGCCACCCGCACCAGCCCGCGCGCAGGGCGCGACGGTTGCCCAACACTAAATTCGCACGATCAAATGCAACGTTCCAACTTTACGCGCCATTGACAGCCATCAGTTATCTTGTTCGCTGTGGGCGTACGCGTAGCGTACCGACGTCGAGTTGAACGATCCTTCCGAGCAGGCATTGTCGCGCGTGTTGATTTTGGAACAGACGGTCGCGCCATCGGGCACGCAACTCGTCGCATGCCCGACATGCAGTGCTCGATTCATGTTCCGCCGGAGCGATGCGCCGCATATCGACGAATGCGGATTCGAAAGCTACAGCCTCAAATGCAAAGGGTGCAGAATACCGCTGAGCGGCATCATCGACCCGGCCGATGAATTGCTGGTGCTGTCGGCAAGCGCCGGCTGAAGAGCAGAGCGCCTGCACTCACGCCGCCGGATGGCCCGCCTAATCCGACATCTGTAAAATTCGGACTGCAACAACGAAGCCCGCTTGGCGGCGCGACATTGAATGGGTAGTCATTGCGTCCATAACGCTTAAGCGGGAGGGACGCATGCCGAACAACAGCCTCGATGGTTACGCCGTTCTCATCACCGGGGGCACGACCGGATTGGGGCTGTCACATGCGCGGGTACTTGGCACGCGCGGGGCCAAGGTAGCCGTTACCGACATCAATCAGAACAATCTCGATCAGGCGAAGGCCACGCTGAAGGGTGACGGGGTCGCTGCGCTCTGCCTGAAGGCGGACAACCGTGTCGTCGCGGAGGTGAAGGCTGCCGTGGCGACGGCGGAGGCCGAGTTCGGCAGGCTGGACGTTCTCGTCAATAACGCCGGCATCAGCGGCATGATGGCCCATATCGACGAGGTCGATGAAGCATTTTTCGACAGCCTGTTCGACACCCATGTCAAGGGCGCGTTCTTCGCCGTCCAGGCCGTGGCGCCCGGAATGAAACGGCGGCAGTTCGGCCGCATCATCAATACCGGGTCGACATTTGCGATGACCGGCTCGCCGGCCATGAGCCATTACACCGGCGCCAAGGGTGCGCTGACGGCTCTGGCGCGCGCCTGGGCGCGTGAGTTCGCCCCCTTCAAGATCACCGTCAATACCGTGTCCCCCGGTTTTACCGATACGCCGATGACCCGCGCCGACGCCACGCCTGAAATATTCAAAGAGATCGTCGCGGGCATGGCGTTGAAGCGGCAGGTGCTGCCGGAGGAGATTTCCTATGCGATCGCCTGGCTCGCCAGCCGCGAGGCTGATGCCGTGACTGGCCAGAACATCAGCCCCAATTGCGGCCAGGCAATCGTCGGGATCTGAGCAAGGCGAGTGCGCGGCCGCCGCCACGGCTCCATGAACGGCGAGCATGTCTTGCCGGCGTCTGACGTCGGAGCTGCTCCGCCGCGCGCTAAGCTTGTCGCTCGAATTTCCCGCGATCATGCGGTGCTGAAAGGTCGAGCTTTGGCCCGAGCGGCACGATGCGGGTCGGATTGATCGCGGTCATGCTCATGTAATAGTGCCGCTTGATGTGATCCAAATTCACCGTGTCGGCAATGCCGGGCACCTGATAAAGATCGCGCAGATAATTCGACAAGTTCGGATAGTCCACGATCCTGCGCAGATTGCATTTGAAGTGGCTGTAATAGACCGCGTCGAAGCGAACGAGCGTCGTGAACAACCGCCAATCAGCTTCGGTCAGCCGAGCTCCGATCAGATAGCGTTGGCGCGAAAGTAGCTCCTCGATCCAATCGAGCGCGGCGAAGACCGCGCGGCAGCCGTCTTCATACGCCGGCTGCATCGTTGCGAAACCGGCGCGATAGACGCCGATATTCACATCGTTATAGACGCGGGCATTGATGCGTTCGATCTCGGCGCGCAGCTCTTGCGGATAATAGTCAGTGCGGTCGTTGGTCAGACCTGCGAACGCCGCATTGAGCATGCGGATGATCTCGGGCGATTCGTTGTTGACGATGGTGTGGCGTTCTTTGTCCCACAGCACCGGGACCGATACCCGACCGGTATAGCGCGGATCGGCGAGCAGATAGATCTCGCCGAGCCGGTGCTTGCCGTTCACCGTATCGGTGAGGGGTCCGTCGCCGAACTGCCAGCCCTGGTCGCCCATCACCGGGTCAAGGACCGACATCGAGATCACGCTCTCGAGTTCCTTGAGTTTGCGGAAGATCACGGTGCGGTGGGCATAAGGGCAAGCGAGCGAGACATAGAGGTGGTAACGGCCGCGCTCGGCCGGGAAACCGCCCTCGCCGGAAGGGCCGGCGCTGCCGTCGGGGGTCACCCAATTGCGAAATACCGGCTCGGTCGGCACGAACCGCCCGCCGGTCGTGCCGGTGTCGTACCATTCGCTGCGCCAAACGCCGTCGACATAAAGCCCGTGCGCCATACCCATTCCTCCGTCCGAAGACGTAGCCCGTATCAAGCCCAGTCTATAGGATCATGCGGCTACGAGGTGACATCCATGAAAGCGATCTACATTGAAAAATTTGGCGGCCCCGAGGTTCTGCAATACGGCGACATGCCGGACCCGGTTGCGGGGCCGGGTGAAGTCGTCGTCGACGTGGTCGCGGCGAGCGTCAATGCCGCCGACTGGAAGGTACGGGCCGGCGAATACGCGCAAGCGACGTTTCCCCTCATTCTCGGACGCGATTTCTCCGGAACGGTAGCCGCGACCGGCGCCGGTGTCGGCGATCTGAAAATCGGCGACGCGGTGTTCGGCGTCTTCGACGTCGGCAAGGAGGGCGCCTACGCCGAAAAAGTTGCGATCAAGTCCGCGATCATCGCCAAAAAACCCGATGCGCTTTCGCATATCGATGCCGCGGCGCTGGCGCTTGCCGGTCTGACCGCGATCAGGAGCATCGAAGACACCCTGAGGCTTCAGCGCGGCGAAACCATCCTCATCCAAGGCGGCGCCGGCGGCGTCGCGAGCTTTGCCATTCAGCTTGCCAGGCATCTCGGCGCCCGCGTGATCACCACCACGAGCGCCGCGAACCTCGCTTATGTGCGCGGTCTCGGCGCCGACGAAGTCATCGATTACAACGCGACCGATTTCACCAAAGCGGTCAGCAATTGTGACGCGGTGTTCGACACCGTTGGCGGCGAGGTTGCGATCAAATCGTTCGAGGTGCTCAAGCCGGGCGGCCGTGCCGCCTTCATCGCCTCCGGCTGGAAGGCCCCGCAACCGGCACGCAGCGATGTGACGTCGCTGCGGCCAAACGTGATCCGCGCCCGCGAGCCGCTTGAGCGGATCGGGCAACTGGTTGCGGCCGGCGCCGTGCGTCCGCCCGAGCTGAGGCTTTTTCGTCTATCGCAAGCTATCGAAGCCCATCGGCTCAGTGAAGGCCGGCATTTCCGCGGCAAGCTGATTTTTCAGGTCCGATAAGGACCGCCACGGTTGCGGTGGTGAGCCGCCTTGATCTTGATCAAAGCGCGGTGGCAATCTTGGCCATTCTTTGCAACCATGAAAGCCAAAGATTTTATTGCCTCCGGTCGCCCGACGCTGGCCGCCATCGGCAAGCACCCAAAAGTCGTATTTGCCGATTACGAGCGCCGGCTGCTGGCGATGCAGTCCACCATGCAAGCCATCCAGCAAGCCTACCTGGGGACACAGGAACGGGCGGTCGTCGTGCTTGAAGGCTGGGATACCGCCGGCAAAGGCGGCATCGTCCGCAGGCTCGGCTGGGCGTTGGATCCGCGGAGTTTCAAGGTTTATCCGATCGCCGGGCCGAAGTCGCATGAGCAGGGCAAGCACTACCTGCAACGGTTCTGGGAAAAGCTTCCCGAACCGGGCCAGATCGTGTTGTTCGATCGCTCGTGGTATGGGCGCGTCCTCGTTGAACGGGTGGAAAAGTTCGCCGCCAAGCCGGAGTGGAAGCGAGGCTATGAGGAAATCAATCAATTTGAACGCATGATGGTTGCCGACGGCATTCGCCTCGTGAAATGCTTTCTTCACATCACGCCCGCCGAGCAAGTCCGCCGCTTTAAAGATCGCCTCACCAATCCGCTGAAACGCTGGAAACTGTCCTATGAGGACTTTCGCAACCGGTCGCGCTGGGCGGACTACGAGGTGGCGGTGGAGGATATGATCGAGAAAACCTCGGTCAAAAAAGCACCGTGGTATCTGGTGCCGAGTAACGACAAGCCGTACAGCCGCCTCGCGGTGTTCACGATCATGACCGAGGTCCTCGGCAAGGGAATACCGTTGAAACCGCGCCCGCTCGATCCCAAGATTGCCGAGATGGCAAAACAATTATTTGATGTGTCCGACGCGGTCATCTAGCCGGCGCGGCCGTTCACTTCGCGCCCATGAACGACTTTTTCGTCGCCGCCTTGAGCTTCTCAAAGGCGCTCCGTGAAGCGCCGGTCTCGGCGGAAAAGGCCCACAGCTTTTCCTCGTAGACCGAGCAAGCTCCAAAAGTCATTTCCGCAGCGTAATTCGGGCTCGGCGTTTTCCTTGCATAAAACGGGTATGCATCCTTAAGGCAGCGCACCCACTCCTCTTGCGTGGATTTGATCAGATCCGCGGTCGATTCCGCAGCGCCTGGCATTGCCGTTAGCGTGATACCGGCGGTGCAGGCCAGCGCCATCGCGGCAATTTTCGCTATCTCCCGCATCGGACGGTCTCGGACGCTCTCCTGTTGCCCGCTGTATCGGCTCCATTTGCGCCGGTCGCCAACCCGCGCGAGTCGGTCACGGTTCGCGCCCGGGGCTGGCGGTGGCGAAGCCGAATGCCTAGATCATCTGCCGACCCGGCACTGCCACGCCGGTAAACGTTGCAAAGCGACCGAAAGCTTCTCATGTCGCCCGTGTCCCTCCTGCTCAACATCCTGTGGATTGTCTTCGGCGGCCTCTGCATGGCGATCGGCTGGCTGATCGCTGCCGTCATCATGGCGATCTCCATCGTTGGCATTCCCTGGGCGCGCGCGGCGTACAACATCGCCTCCTACGCATTGCTGCCGTTCGGCCGACGGGCGGTATCGCGCGCCGAATATTTCGGCAGCGGCGACATCGGCACCGGGCCGCTTGGCTTCCTGGGCAATATTGTGTGGCTCATCCTTGCCGGCTGGTGGCTGGCGCTGGGCCACCTGATACTCGCGATTTTGCTGGCTGTGACGATCATCGGCATTCCGTTCGCATGGGCTCACCTGAAGCTAGCCGGACTGGCGCTGTGGCCGATCGGCAAAATGATCGTCGATGCCGACGATTACCGGTTGCGCTATCAGCGAAGTCCGGCCGGCAGCCGGCGTTCCGCATAAAACCACTTCGTGCAACCGCTTCATCAATCCAGCACTTCATTGGTCCAGGGAGGATTTCGTGCCGTCATCGCTGTCTCAGGCTTCCATTCCGGTGTTTGAAATCGGCCTCAATGCGCTGTCTGCCGTGCTTGATAAAGCGGCCGCGTTTGCGGCGGCCAAGAAGATCGACCCGAGTGTCCTGCTCCATACGCGGCTTGCGCCGGACATGTTCGACCTCACCCGTCAGGTGCAGGTCGTCACCGATCAGGCAAGGCGCGGATCCGCCCGCCTCGCCGGCGCCGAGCCGCCAAGTTACGAAGACACCGAGACTACGATCGACCAGCTCAAGGCCCGCCTGGCCAAGACCGTCGCCTATCTGAAAACGCTCGACGGCAAGCAGATCGACGCGTCAGCCGATCGCGAGATCGCGTTTCCGATCGGACCGGCCACCGGCCGCATGAAAGGGAGCGACTATCTCAATCATTACGTGCTGCCGAACTTCTATTTCCATCTCACCGCCGCTTATGCGATCCTACGTCATTGCGGTGTGGACCTCGCCAAGCGCGACTTTATCGGCGCCATCCCTGTCAAAGTTGCCTAAGGCGCTGCGTTGTTCCTGGCTATGCTCTAGGGCTCCTGCGAATCCATCATCACGAAAGCGATACGGCAGGGTTCCTTGCTGTGGTTGAGCCAGGCGTGGTTGGTCGCCTGCTGGACCACGACGTCTCCGGCCTTGAGATGGACCGGCCCGGTATCGAGCATCATGTCGATTTCGCCCTGCATGATGACGGCGTAATCCACGGTCCGCGTGCGGTGCATCAGCGGATTGCTCGGCGGCATCCCGCGCTTCGGCGCGTCAGCGCCCACCACCTTCATCATCAGGTCCATCGGGAGTTTGTCGACGTCCGCGCCGACCGGCGGGAAATCGACGATCAGAAACTGCGTCCCGTTCGGCACCGGCGAAAAGCCCTTCCGCTCTGCGGAGCGGTCCGCATTCCACGAAAAGTCCGCCGGCGTCTTCTGCGTCACCCATACGGTCGCGGCACCCTCGCCGGCGCCGCCGATCTTGAGCGGGACCATGGAATTGAACAACGCCGTCGATTTGTTGTTCGCATCAAGTGCGGTCACGACACGGTGGATCTCCTTCTCCTGCGCCTGTGCCGCTATCACCATGGCGCCGAATGCGGCGGCGCCAATCGCAAATGAAAGCACGATGCCTCTTGCCGATTGTCTCATACTCTTCCTCCCGGATTCCCATTTCATGTTGTTATCGAACAATCGCGTGGGTTAGCCCACCGACTGAGCGGCGATAGTATCCTTTTCAAATGCCAAAAAGACCAGCAACAAAATGGATGGGCGAATATAACGCGCGGACTACCTGACCTTGCGCTTCGATTGCCCGCGGCTCGGCCGCAATGTTTTGCGGATTTCCGCAAGCAGGAGTTTGTGGAACGTGGGAGCTTTGGTTCGGAACGGCAGTTCGATGCGCGCCGCAGCGCTTTCGGTGAGCATCAGATTATACGGCGCGCCCTTGGTGTCGCCGGAAATGCGGAAATCGGTCCGGTAGCACACGATCGGCTTGCCCTTGGCGTAGGCGTAGCCGCACTCCCATGCGGTGCCGCTGTCCGGATCGGGACCGTCCATGCAGGCGACCACGATGTCGGCCCAATCGAGCGCCGCGACGTCCATCTCAAAGATCGACTTCGCGGCCTTGCTGCGCGGCTCATGCTCCTGCGGCAGAAACACCTCAAAGCCTTCGCTTTCCAGAAACCGCGCCAGATCAACATTGAAGCTCTGCTCCGCCAGCGTGAACAGCGGGCCGGCGAGGTAGATCTTGGTCATGGGTTTCTCCGTTGCGGTCCTCCTTCTCCCCGCACGCGGGGAGAAGGTCGGGATGAGGCGCCGTTCATCCTCCCCCGCTTCGTTGCACTACGCGGGGGCGGACAAGCAACACTGTTCCCGCGGCGCGCTCCGCGCCCGGGTTTTGCCAGCCACCATCCACCCAAAAATTCGCCGCCCTCGCGAATAAAACGAGGGAGGCGGAGCGCCGAAAGGCGCACCAGCCATGTCCGCGCAGCACTAGCAGACGTCGCCGCCTGCCGATGCCGCACGCGGCAGCGGGCGTATCGGCGCCCGCTCGCCTTCCGGCGCCTCGCCGCGGTTCTTGCCAGAGCGAGCGAACGCTCCAACTCAGCCCAAGCCGTGCTTCACGCGATCGACAAGCAACGCGGGCGTTACCCGCGCCGTCGGTCGCGCTTAAGCGAGGCACCCCGCGCGCCGGTCGTAATGCCGGCGGGACCGATGCCCGGACCGCCCGAGAACGGGGTTACAAGCCCCGCCCGCAGGAACCGCACTCGCCTCGCAATCAGGTGTGTCTCGAGATCACGTCCCTTACGAGCGAGATTCGCCGAAATCGTATCCGAAATGGAGACCATTGTCAATGAAAATAAGACGACGTGAGGGTCTCATCAGTGGCCAAGATTGGCGGGGAACCGCGAATATGCGCGCTCACTTACGGTCCCCGCCGTCGCAAGCTCGCCTAACGGTGCGGTCGCCGAGCCCGCTTGAGCGGCCATTCCAATATGGACTGTGAAACGGCGTTGTAGCTCATGCGCCACGAGATTGCGTTACGGTCGACATACTCGGGCCGACTGTTTTCCTCTCGTGGACGTCTCGAATGGCGAGAACAAGCGGCTCAATGCTGGCGTCGATTAGCTCGTTACCTGCTGACCATGATGCAGTCGATCAGGTCGGCGACGGCTGAATATCGTGGATCAGGCTAACGATCCTAAGCCTCAACGTAGTCGGCGATGCTGGTCGGTTCCGGCACCTGCAAACCATCGGCCTTAAGCCCGTCGATGTGGAAGCGAATGGCGCCGCGGATCTCAGCTTCAACGGCTTCCACGGTATCGCCGGTCGCGACGCAGCCGGGCAAATCCGGCACATAGGCGGAGTAGTTTCCGTCCGCCTTTTCGATCACAACAACATAACGCATCAGCGCGGCTCCTTCAGCCCAGCCTGTTTCATAATACTGTTTCGCGTCCCCGGGGCCAAATCGTCTGAAAGTTTACCGGCGATCGTGACGCGCCCCGGTTTCGTCGAGTGTTTATATTGGCGATGACTGCCGCGCGTCGCTACCACGTACCATCCGTCCTCCTCGATCATCCTGATTGCTTCGCGTACCTTCATGGCGCGCGTCCCCGTCGTCGCGGATCAAATCCGGCCATCATGACATTGGTTATCACGCCACCTTCGCCGCCGGCACTGCCGCATCACCGAGCAACCCCACAAGCCGATCGCGGATCAGGCGTTCGGCGTCGGCCATGATGCGCTCGATCAGTTCGGCGACGGTCGGGATGTCGTGGATCAGGCCGGCGACCATGCCGCAGCTCCAGGCGCCGATATCCATCTCGCCGTCGAGCATGATCCGCGGATAGACGCCGGCGACCTCACTCTGAATATCGGCGAACGTCAGAGCCGCACCTTTGCCGCGTTCGGTCTCAAGCAGACGCTCGACCGCGGCGTTGTTGAGGACGCGCTCGGTGTTGCGCAGTGCGCGCATGATCAGCCGGGTGTCGAGCTCGGAGGCGGCGATGATTGCCTGTTTGACATGGTCGTGCACCGGCGCCTCTTTGGTGGCGATAAAGCGCGTGCCCATGTTCATGCCGGCGGCGCCCATCGCCAACGCTGCGACAAGGCTCCGCGCGTCCGCCATGCCGCCCGAGGCCACGAACGGAATCTTCAATTCGTCGGCGGCGCGCGGCAGCAGAATCATATTGGGCACGTCGTCCTCGCCGGGATGACCGCCGCACTCGAAGCCGTCGACGCTGACCGCGTCGCAGCCGATCCGTTCCGCCTTGAGCGAGTGCCGCACCGAGGTGCATTTGTGGATGATCTTGATGCCGGCTCCCTTCAGCGGCGGCAGATATGGCTCGGGACTGCGCCCCGCGGTCTCGACGATCTTGACGCCGCCGTCGACGATCGCGGCGATGTATTCCGGATAGGGCGGCGCTTTGAGCGCCAGTAGGAAGGTGAGGTTCACGCCGAACGGCTGATCGGTCATGTCGCGGCAGCGGGCGATTTCGCGCGCCAGCAATTCCGGCGTCTTCTGCGTCAGGCCGGTGATGATGCCGAGCCCGCCGGCGTTTGACACCGCGGACGCAAGCTCGGCAAAGCCGACAAAGTGCATGCCGCCCTGGATGATCGGGTGGCGGATGCCGAACATTTCGGTAATGGCCGTGCGCACGCGAGCCTCCTGTTCTCCGTCACCCTGAGGTGCGAGTGCAACGAGCGTCGAAGGGCGACGGCCCGTGCGCTGCGGCCGGCATCCTTCGAGGGCCGGCTTGCGGCCACCTCAGGATGACGGACCATGCCGCTGCGACCAGTGTGTAACTCTTATTTCTGCGCATTAAAATGCGGGCTACGCTCTGCCGCCAGAGGAAGCAAACAAAATGCCGGACGCAACCGATCCGCGGCTCTACCACGCGCACGTCGCGCGCAACCGTGCGCCGATCCTCGACGTGCTCAGGCGTGTGCTGCCGGCCTCGGGCCTTGTGGTCGAAATCGCAAGCGGCAGCGGCGAGCACGCCGTGTACTTCGCCGGCGCTCTGCCCGGCATTTCCTGGCAGCCCACCGATTTCGACGCCAGCGCGCTCGCGAGCATCGCCGCGCATCGCGCTGCCGCCGCTCTGCCCAATCTGCTGCCGCCGCTGCGGCTCGATACCACGGCGCAACCGTGGCCGATCGCGCAGGCCGACGCGGTGGTGTGCAACAACATGATTCACATTTCGCCGTGGCCGGTGACTGAAGGCCTGATGCGCGGCGCGAACCGCGTTTTGCGCAGCGGCGGCATTCTGTTTCTTTACGGTCCCTACCGGATCGACGGCCGCCACACCGCACCGAGCAACGAAGATTTCGACGCTTCACTGCGGGCGCGAAACGCTGAATGGGGTATTCGCGATCTCGGCGACGTGACTGATCTGGCTGCGCGTCACGGTTTTGCTCTGGCCGAGACGATCCCGATGCCGGCCAATAATCTCAGCGTCATCTTCCGCCGTGGCGTGTAAGCCGCGAAATTTCGGTTACACCGAGGGTACCAACAAAGAATTCCGGTTACACCAAGGGTACCAACAAAACGGAATTCCAGCCATGCAAACGGCTGTCGTCTGACGACGCGGCGTCTGCACGCGGCGCGCACGGCACAGCAACGGCGCGAGCAGAGCAAAATAAGAAAGATCGGTGCTTGTTTTGCCGCGCCGCGATAAAGAATTTCTCCCTGCCATCATTAAGGAGGATCATGCGTTTTCGACAAATACATCTCGGCGGCCTTGCTGATTGCTGCGCTTGCGAGATGGACGGAGCCCTCCCATGTACGTGACATCGTCACGCCGGGTCTATCGAATCCAGGAGGATCCATGTCGCTGTTGTTTTCGCCGGCCAAGCTCGGACCGCTCGCGCTGAGAAATCATCTGGTCATGTCACCGTTGACCCGGAACAGAGCGACCGGAAACGTTCCGAATGATTTGATGGTGGAATATTATCGGCAGCGTGCGCCGTCCGTTGGGCTCATCATCAGCGAAGGCACCTCGCCGTCTCCGAACGGTCTCGGCTATCCGCGCATCCCTGGCATCTTTTCTGCGGCGCAGGTCGCGGGCTGGAAAAAAGTAACCGACGCCGTACATGCCGCCGGCACCAGGATATTCGTGCAGCTGATGCACACCGGGCGGATCGGACATCCAAACAATCTTCCGGCCGGCGCCGCGGTGTTGGCGCCATCGGCCGTTGCGGCCGCCGGCGAGATCTATACCGATGCGGAAGGGCCGAAGCCGCACGCCACGCCCAAAGCCATGACCGAGGCGGACCTCAAGACCACCATCGGCGAGTATGTGCAGGCGGCAAAGAACGCCGTCGCCGCCGGGTTCGACGGCGTCGAGCTGCACGGCGCCAATGGTTATCTGCTCGAGCAATTCATCCGCCCGAATTCGAACCAGCGGACCGACGCGTATGGCGGATCGATCGAGCACCGCGCGCGCTTCGTGATCGAGGTCGTCAACGCGGTGATCGCGGCGATCGGCAAGGACAAAGTCGGCATCCGCCTGTCGCCGTTTGGCGCATTTAACGACATGCCGCCCTATCCGGAGATGGAGGCCGAGTACACCTATCTCGCCCGCGCGCTCAATGCGACCGGGTTGTTTTACATCCACCTGGTCGATCACTCGTCGATGGGTGCGCCGGTGGTGCCGGCGTCGGTCAAGGATATGTTCCGCAAGGAGTTCAAAGGCACGCTTATTCTCTCCGGCGGCTACGACGCCGCCCGCGCCGAAAGTGATCTTGAGGCGGGCAAGGCCGACTTGATTACGGTCGGCCGTCCGATCCTCGCCAACCCGGATCTCGTTGAGCGTTGGAAGACCGGCGCGCTGCTTAATGCGCCAGACCCGACCACGTTCTACACGCCGGGGCCGAAGGGCTACACCGACTATCCGGTGCTGGCCAAACAACCGGAGCCGGCCTGACCAGGCACAGCGCGCGGCACTCAATAACGCGCCGCGCGCTGGCTTACGCTGCGATGAGGCCGCCTGAGGCGCCCAACAGGCCGAGGTGGTGATCGGCGTCGCCGAACAGGGTGTCGATGACGGTGACGCGCTTGAAGTAATGGCCGACCTTGGCCTCCATGGTCATGCCGATCCCGCCGTGCAGCTGGATCGCTGCCTGACCGACGGCGCGGCCGGAGCGGCCGATCTGCACCTTCGCCGCCGAAATCGACGCCCGCCGCTCGCGGGCGTCGTCTTCCTCCGCCATCATGGTCGCCAGCATCGCCATGCTGCGTGCCTGCTCGACATCGACCACCATCTCCGCGGCGCGATGCTGCAACGCCTGGAAGCTGCCGATAGTGACGCCGAACTGCTTGCGCGTCTTCAGGTACTCGACGGTAGTCTCCTGCATCGCCGCCATGGCGCCGACGGCTTCCGCGCAGAGCGCCGCGATCGCCATGTCGGCGATCCGCTCGACCAACGGGAAGGCTGCGCCCGGCTCGCCGAGCGCGGCGCTTACATCGACGCGCACGCCACTCAACGCCACCTCGGCGGCGCGCAGGCCATCGACTGTGCCGTAGCCGCGTGTCGCCACGCCGTTCGCTTTGGCGTCGACCAGAAAAAGTCCAACGCCGTCGCGGTCGCGCTGCCCGCCGGACAGCCGCGCCGAGACGATGAATTTCTGCGCGGCATCGCCGTGCAGCACCAAAGTCTTGGCGCCGTCGAGCACGTAGGAGGAGCCGTCACGGCGCGCGGTCGTCACGATGTCGGCGAGGTCGTAGCGCGCCTGCCGTTCGGTGTGAGCGAAGGCGAGAAGAAGATCGCCGGCGGCAATCTGCGGGATCACTTCGGCGCGCAGCATCTTGCTGCCGCCAAGCCGAAGCAAACCGCCGCCGAGCATGACGGTTGCAAGATAGGGCTCGAGCGCCAGCGCGCGGCCGATCTGCTCCATCACGATCATGGTCTCGACCGGCCCGCCCGCCGAGCCGCCGTGCTCTTCGTCGAAGGGCAGTCCAAGGAGCCCAAGCTCCGCGTAACGCTGCCACAGCGTACGGCTCCAGCCGTCGGGCTCCTGCATGTAGCGCTTGCGCGCATCGAATGCGTAATGATCGGCGAACAGACGCTCGATGCTGTGCTGCAGTATCTGCTGCTCTTCAGTCAGCGCGAAATCCATCTGTGAGTTCCTCAGCCCCCAATATTGCCCTCTCCCCTCGTGGGAGAGGGCCGATCAGCGCAACAACAAAAAGAATGGGTGAGGGGGCTGCGGCAACCCCTCACCCGACGGTGGGTGCGCAAAACGCGGCGCTGCCCTCTCCCGCAGGGGGAGAGGGCACACTTCAAGCTTTGTAACGGCGGGCATCACAATCCCAGAATCGCCTTGGCGATGATGTTTTTCTGAATCTCGTTCGAGCCGCCGTAGATGGTCGTCTTGCGGGTGTTGAAATATTGCGGGGCGAGCGGACCGCCCCAATCGGGACCGATCGGCGGCTCGTTCCATCGCTCGCTCTCGTCGTGCCCGGTCTGATCGGGCAGTGCGTAAGGGCCGACGACTTCGAGCAGCAGCTCGGTGATGGTCTGCTGAATCTCCGAGCCCTTGATCTTGAGGATCGACGAGGCGGGATCTGGCTTGTTGCTCCTGGTGCGCGCGGCGACGACGCGCAGCTCGGTCATTTCCAGCGCCTTGAGTTCGACTTCGGCGGCGGTGATCTTGGCGCGAAAGCGCTCGTCGGCCATCAGCGGCTTGCCGCCTGCTTGCTCAAGCGCGGCAAGTTCCTTCAGGCGGCGGATGCGTGCTTTGGAAGCGCCAATCCGGGCAATGCCGGTGCGCTCGTTGCCGAGCAGAAACTTGGCGTAGTCCCAGCCCTTGTTCTCCTGGCCGACCAAATTCTCCACCGGCACTTTCACGTCGTCGAAGAAGACCTCGTTGACTTCGCTGCCGCCGTCGATGGTCTGGATCGGACGCACGGTGATGCCTGGCGTTTTCATGTCGATCATCAGGAACGAAATGCCTTCCTGCTTCTTGGCGGCACCAGGATCGGTGCGCACCAGACAGAAAATCCAGTCGGCATATTGCGCCAGCGTGGTCCAGGTCTTCTGGCCGTTGACGATGTAATGACCGTCGACCAGTTTCGCGGAGGTTTTCAGCGAAGCGAGATCGGACCCGGAGCCAGGTTCGGAAAAGCCCTGGCACCACCAATCGTCGAGATTGGCGATCCGCGGCAGAAACTTTTTCTTCTGCGCCTCATTGCCGAACGCGACCAGGACCGGGCCGAGCATGTTGACGCCGAACGGCAGCGGCTCCGGGGCCGGCGCCTGCTGCATCTCGTCGCGGAACAGATAAACCTCGACCGGGCTCCAGCCGGTGCCGCCCCATTCCTTCGGCCAATGCGGCACCGCCCAGCCCTTGGCGTTGAGGATGCGCTGCCAGCTGACAAGGTCATCTTTGCCGAGCCGCCGCCCCTCGATCAGTTTGGTGCGGATCGCGGCCGGCAGTTTCTCTTTCATGAACGCGCGGACCTCGTCGCGGAACGCGGTCTCTTCCGGCGTGAAGCGAAGGTCCATGATGCTCTCCTGATCAGACGGAATGCTGCATCCTAATTTATCTCGAACAAACCGGCGGCCCCCATGCCGCCGCCGATGCACATGGTGACGACAGCGAGCCTGGCGCCGCGGCGCTTGCCTTCGATCAAAGCGTGGCCGGTCATGCGCGCGCCGCTCATGCCGTAGGGATGACCAATGGCGATGGCGCCGCCGTCGACGTTCAGCCGTTCCTGGGGAATGCCGAGACGGTCGCGGCAATAGAGCACCTGGCTCGCGAATGCTTCGTTGAGCTCCCAGAGATCGATGTCGCCGATCTTCAGTCCCTGACGATCGAGCAGCTTCGGCACGGCGAATACCGGTCCAATGCCCATCTCGTCAGGCTCGCAGCCGGCGACGGCAAAGCCGCGGAATGTGCCGAGCGGCTTTAAGCCGCGGCGTTCGGCAAGCTTGGCGTCCATCACCACGCACGCCGATGCGCCATCGGAGAGCTGGCTGGCGTTGCCGGCGGTGATCCATTTGCCCTCGCGGACCGGCTTGAGCGACGCAAGCCCTTCGAGCGTGGTGTCGGGGCGATTGCCTTCGTCGCTTTTGAGCGTGACCGGTTCGAAACTCTCGGCCTTGGTCTCTTTGTCGACGATCTTTTTGGTGGTCGGCAACGGCACGATCTCGCTATCGAAGCGCCGGGCCTGCTGGGCGGTCGCGGTGCGGCGCTGGCTCTCCAATGCGTAAGCGTCTTGCGCTTCGCGGCTGACTTTGTAGCGCTGCGCTACGTTGTCGGCGGTATCGATCATCGGCATATAAATTGCGGGCTTGTGCTCGACGATCCATTCGCTCGGGGCCTGCAGGCTCTTGCCGTCCTGCACCAGACTGATGCTTTCGAGCCCGCCGGCGGCGATCACCGACGCTTCGCCGGCGATGACGCGCTGCGCCGCGAGCGCAATCGCTTGCAGGCCGGAACTGCAAAAGCGGTTCACGGTCATGCCAGAAACAGTGACCGGCAATCCGGCGCGGATCGCCGCCTGCCGGGCGATGTTGCCGCCGGTCGCTCGCTCGGGCAGCGCACAGCCGAGAATGACGTCCTCGACCTCGCCCGGCTCGACGCCTGCGCGCTCCACCGCGTGGTGCACGACATGGCCGCCCAGATCGGCGCCGTGGGTCATGTTGAAGGCGCCGCGATAGGCTTTGCCGATCGGCGTGCGTGCGGTGGACACAATGACGGCGTCGGGCATCTATCACCTCCCTGGCAGCGCTTGTTGCGGACCGGCAACGCCGCGCCCGGCCTCCATCTTTGCAGGAGGATAGAATGCCGGGTCAAGGCCGGGCGGCCCTATCTGGCCGTCCGGCGGACGCCTATGCTGGGGTTGCACAATTGGAGCGTTGCCAATGCTCGGCCGGTGGTTTGGCGTCACGCTTCTGCTTGCCGCCGCACGGCTTGGTGGCTGACGAAATCCCGCACCAGATTTGCGGCCGCACTGCCATCGCGCACAGCGGCTACGACCGCTTTGCCGATTTGCTCAGTGCCTGGAATCGCCGCAAGCGGCACCGGTAATTCGGTAGTCAGGCTACATCAACCCTGCACGAGTTATTCAGCTTGGGTTCATTGCTCCGATTGCTTTATGCGGCCGCTATTTCCACCCCCGCAATAAGGGGCGGCATAAGCAGTAGGAAGGATATCTGCCCGGCTGAACATGATAGGCAGCAGCAAAAGGAAAAACTGATGGTTCGATCACTGATCTTGAGCAGCGCATTGGCATTTGGACTTGCGACTGCCGCCAACGCCGGCATTGCTCCCGCTCCGCTCGGCAACACCAATGGCGCGATCATCAAGGTCGCGGAAGGCTGCGGTGCCGGATGGTGGCGCGGTCCGAATGGACGTTGCCATCCGATGGCGCACGGCCACGTATGCCCGCGAGGCTATCATTTGGGTCATGAAGGCGGCCGGTGCTGGCCTAACTGATCGCGATCAGGGCGAGACAGCAAGCTTTCAAGACATGCGGTCGGATCGGCATGGTCCGGCCGCATAATCTTTCACAGATCACAACCCCCCAAACCGCGCTGACAAAGAATATTTGGCGGCACCGTGGTCATCCCGGTGTCGCCGGACTGGCGTTCCACCATCGTTCGATCCGGGCTAGGCTCTCTCCAAACAAAAAGGGGAGTGAACGGCTATGGTTGAGCAGGCATTTGCTGACGGGGCATTTCAGGCAAGGGTCGAACGGCTGCTCGATCGCACCGAGATATTCGACCTGGTGCGGTTCGAGCGATTGTGTCGCGACCAGCGCGACTTTCCCGGCATGCTCGGCTGCTTTGTGCCGAACGCGCCGGTGCGCACCACCTGGTTCGACGGCACAGTGGAGGACTTCGCCGAGGCGTCACGCCGGAAGATGACATCGGGCAGCCAGGCCAAGCACTGGATCATGCCGGCGCGGCTCGAGATCAACGACGGCCGCGCGCTGGTTGAGAGCCCGGCGCTGATTTTTGATCGGCTCAGCTTCGACGGCATCGCGTTCGATACGTTTCAGTATTGCCGCTTTGTCTCGCGCGTCATCAAGACTGCCGGCGGCTGGAAGCTCGGCTCGTTCGAGGGCATCTATCAGCGCGATCAGATGCAGACGGTGGATCCGCGCGACCCACTGCCGGTGGACTGGGACATCGTCAAATCGTTGCGGCCATCCTACAAATTTATCGGCTATACCCAGGTCAAGCGCGGCTACAAGGTCAACCCGGAATTGCTCGGCGACGATCGGCCCGATCTTCTGGAAGCGTTTTACGCGCGCGAGCAGAAGTGGCTCGAGACCGGAAGTTAAAACGTGCGATGGCGAATAGCGTCGAGCGCCAGCCCGGCAATTGTTTAGCGAAGCGGACATTGAGGCACGCGCCAGCATCGGCTTTATGAGTACGCGACCTAACATTGTCCGGTTTTTCAGGCTCGGGCCGCTTTAGGGCCTCAGACGATCTTCTTCGCCTTAACCAGGCAATAGCGGTGGAAGAACACGACCTGGCTGTCCTTGACCGCAAGGCCGGTTCCGGCGGTGCGACCTGCTTGCGCCAGCGCGCGCACGACCGTTCGCACCGGCTCGACCCGCGCCGGATCGTCGACAATGGCGAGCCATTCTTCGAGCTCGCGGTTCATATCCCATGGCGCAGCGTGCTCAATGTCCCGAAACCCGGCACGAGTGATGCAGGCGGCAAGCTCGGAAGCCGGCAACATGCGCACATGCGACGGATCGCGCAGCCGCTCGATGGCGTTGTGCAGGCCGGATTCGACCGCATCCTCCGAGGAAATAACGTCGACGATGACGGCGACGCCGCCGGGACGCAGCACCCTGAACATTTCGTCGATCGCCCGTTGTGGCGCGGCGAAGTGATGGATCGCGAGACGCGTGACGACGGCGTCGAACGATCCGTCGTCGAACGGCAATTTCTCCGCGTCACCTGTTCTGAACTCGACGTTGCTCAGGCCGGCTCCCGCGCAGCGTGCCTTGGCCTTTTCCAGCATCTCTTCGGTCGCATCGAAGGCGACGATCGATGCAGCGGCCGGGGCCAGCGCCGCGGTCACGACGCCGGGTCCGCAAGCGACGTCGAGCAATTGGCCTCGGCCAGCTTCCCCCAGCGCGGCGCTAAAGCGGGCCGCTACCTGGTCGTCAGCCTTGACCGCCCAGGCGTCGAAGTTTTGCGCTTGCCGTGTGAACTCGTTGCTGACGCGTTCGATGTGCCTCATCACGTCTGTCCATAACTGTCCCAGCCTGTGCGCGTTCCGCGCCGGCACTATGGTAATGTGAAGCATGTTTTCGGCTGCGGGTGAATGAGGGTCGTCCGCGGTTCACAAACATGCGCCTCATTTGGAAGCGACTGTTTTCTTGCAGTTATTTTAACGGAGACCACGATGGCCGCATCGCGCCGTACAACAATGCTCGTCCGCCGGGTTAGTTCGCTGCGGCTGATATCTCGGGCCGCAGAACTCGGAGCAGCCATTCTTGCAGCGATTGTCCTTGTCGGGGGCCAGCAAGCGCACGCGCAGCGGCCGCAAGCGCGGCCCGAGGCGCGGGTGATCGTGAATGGCGAAGGCAGCGTCACCGTGCAGCCCGACTACGCCCGGATCACGACTGGCGTGACCACCCGGGCAAAGACCGTCAAAGACGCCACCGAGGCCAACACGAAGCTGATGGCCGCCATTACTGCCGCGCTACAGGATTCGGGAATTGAACCCAAAGACATTCAGACATCGCGTTTTTCAGTTCAGCCGGTCTATGCGCCGCCGCAGCCAAATACCGAACCGAGGCTTTCCGGCTTCAGCGTTTCCAACCAGCTCAGCGTGACCATCCGCCAGATCGCAACGGTCGGGACCATCCTCGACCGGCTTATCGCGGCCGGGGCGAACGACCTCGGCGGCGTGGAATTTCTGCACTCCGATCTGTCAAAAGCGCTCGATCGGGCCCGCGAGGCCGCGGTCGCCGATGCGCGGCGCAAAGCCGAACTTTATGCGCGCGCGGCAGGTCTCGAGCTTGGACGCGTTGCATGGATCACCGAAGATCCGGGCTTCGCTCCGCTCGCCGGGATGAAAACGTTGCGAGCCGCGGGCGCGATGACGGCGCCGGTGCCGATCGCCAGCGGCGAAGACACGTTACGAGTCCAGATCACCGTCGGTTTTGATACGGGTCTATAATAGGGCGAACGCTCTATGGCGTCCCTCATAAGCGCTTGATGTCCGCTTTCGGGGGCAACGTCGACATGGTTCAAGCGGTCCGTGACATCCGCTAATGAACCCATACCGGAAGTCGGGATTGCGTCAGCCTTCCGACCCGAGGCGCAAGCATGCCCAGCACGAAGCTATCCCCAGCGTGCGCAATTCAACGCCTATCCATCGATTGGATAAGCTCTCTGTCTCGCTGGTCGAGTAACGAGGTGAAGCCACGATACCCGCATACCAATACTCAAGCCCGGTTATTGCAAGTCAAGCGACACCACTAACTCACCGGCCGCCCAAAGCTTCCCACAGCGGACACCGTGGCGGCAGCAAGCCCGACGCCGGCCAGGAGCTTTGACATGTAGTGCAGCGTTCGAAGCCGTCGACTTTATCGATCAACCGACATAAGCGGGGACAGTCATTATTATCGCGGACAAAAATATCCGCTTTCAAACCTCGATTGCGCGACGACAAGACTTCGACAGCAGTTGCTTGCAGTGCGACAGCCGCATTGAAATAAGGCCCCCTTGTGCTTTGATCAGACGATTCAACGATCCATTCGTCACGTTTGCCTTTGACCTTGGTGAGCAAAAAAGCGGTCTGTGACTCCGTCTCTAGAACACGCATCGCGCTGGCTCACCGTGAAACCTGTCCAAGTTTATCCGCGGGGCTACGGGCGGCTTCCCTAGCGGTCTAGAATCCAAATAATTTGGCGTATGCGAATGAACATCCTATCTACCGCCACCGGCGGGAATGAGCCCGCCAGGGCGCGCCGAAGCCAAATTTTGGGAGTGGCTTGGCGCGCTGAGTGCTTACGACGATGGCCAGCAAGAGGCTACCCAATGGGCGCAATGGCTGCTCAGAAACCGCCTGTGTATTTTTGGCGCTTATCAATCGATACGATCTCTGCACCGAATTTTGCTATCGCCTGCTTCTTGTTTGCTCACGAAATCACTAACGATGCAGTTATTGAGCGAAGTCAGCACTCTTCGGGGCTTTTTTTCATCCACCGGAGCTGAAACAATTGCCTCCAAAGGATCTGCTCAGGCAGGCGTCACTTCAATGACGTGAACGTAAATCACCTTTTGCTGCGCCTGACTGTATCCGACGGCCGCTCACCAAAACGTTTGAAGTAATCCCGAGCAAAATGGCCCAAATTGGTGAAACCGCAGGCAAAGGCGGTTGCTGTTACCGAAGGGTTTTGATCTTTCCGCTCGAGCATGTCTCTCGCATGCCGGAGACGCACCTGTTTTACGAATGCCATTGGCGACTGTCCACGGTCCTTTTTGAATTGATGAAAGATGCTGCGCGCGCTAGCTGACGTAGTTCGTGCGAGTTCTTCAATCGTTATCGGTTGATTCCAATGAGCCTCGATGTATTCCGCGGCGCGGCGCACCTGCCAGCTAGCTATTGGACGCGTGCGACCATCGAGCAAGTTACTGTAATTGTGTCTATTGTTGCAGATAAATGATACAATTAGTGCCTGCTCAAGCTCGGCGATCGCTAGAGCCGGCGTCGTCGAATCCAATTCAAGTGCAAAAAACATCATCATGCGTCGAAGGTTGCCGATTGCTGCATCGTCAGCGCGCGTCGTCTGGTCAAATTGCAAATTTCGTAAAGGAGTTACGCCGATGAGTGCCGCAAGTTTGCTCAGCAGAGAATCAGCTCTTATTCTCAGTCCGAAATGTTCGAAGCCGGGGGCATAAGCGGCTGAAACTGATGCGCCAGGTGGCAGGACGCAACTTTTCTCGTTCGTTACTTGCCTTTCGATCCCATCAAACTTGATATCGGCGCCACCCCGAACAAAAGCCTGTCTGAAAAAATTCGCAGTAGGAAATTCCAATTCAAACGGGGCTCCGGTGAGGTAGAGCAATGCAACATTTTCTGATTGCCAGTGGTTAAGGCGGAATTCAGAGCTTCTGGCCTGGCGAGGCAAATTGAGACGGCGCGCATCGTAAGATCGGATGAAAGCCTGTCGGATTTCGTCGATATTGCGAGACCGAATGACTGGAAAGGAGTCCAAAGGTCTACGGCTTGTTGCCGGGTCCATCAGGGCCCCCAATCAGAGCGAATCAGCTATGTAAAATAACGGCGCCAGATCGGTTTTCAATCGCGCTATCGAACGAACCTTGCGGTTTCTGATTATTCGCTGCGCTTCTTGAGTATCGTCGATACTGGCTCAAAAAAACACCGCCTTCGATCCTTGACGACACCCGGAAGCCGCCTTTCCGCTCAGCTATATAGCAGTCGACTGCGCGAACGGCTTGCTCCGCGCTACCAGACGACTTCTGCTCCTGGCCCGGAACGTCTTTGCTGCGACAGCAATACGTCCGAAGTCGGGGGCGAAACGGACATCGCGCAGACGTCGTCAATCGGTCGAAGAAAGGCGACGTCCGTAGGCGTGTGCAGGTGGAGGCCGCCCTATCTATTACGATACGACCCTAGTACTTAGGTAAAGTAGAACGATCAAATTCGCGTTCCTAATTTCTGCGCGTTTGATCGATGGCGCGGTCGCTCTCCGCCGGGCGTGGCCGTGATCCGTTAAATCGGCTTCCGGTGCGTCGGCCGAAATCATCGGCAAAATTCAACCGAAAGAGGACTCGTCATGGGCAAGGACCGAAAATCCGAGGACAGCATTCCGCAAAAAAGCGAAGGTCTGAAGCGGCGTGATCTGCTGTTGAGCGGCACATCGCTTATGGCTGCTTCGGCGCTGCTGGGCGCGGATATTGCGACCCCTGCGCAAGCGCAGCAACCAAGTGCGGCGCAGCAAAACGGGCAAAAGCCGAATATTGTCTTCATCATGGGTGATGATATCGGCATGTGGAACATCGGTGCCTACCATCGCGGCCTGATGGCGGGCCGAACACCGAACATCGACAAGCTAGCCGCCGAAGGCATGATGTTCACCGACTACTATGCCGAAGCGAGTTGCACCGCCGGGCGGGCGCAATTCATCACCGGCGAGCTCCCGATCCGTACCGGCATGACCACCGTCGGCCAGGCCGGTTCGCCCATTGGCATTCCGGCACAGGCGGTGACCATCGCCACGGTTTTGAAGTCAATGGGATATGCCACTGGCCAATTCGGCAAGAACCACCTCGGCGACCTCAACGAGTTCTTGCCCACCGTACACGGCTTCGACGAATTCTTCGGCTATTTGTACCACCTCGACGCGATGGAAGACCCCGCGCATCCCGGCTACCCGCAGGATTTGTTGAACGTCGTCGGCCCGCGCAACATGGTCCATAGCTGGGCCACCGACACCGAGGACCAGACGGTGATGCCGCGTTGGGGCAAGATCGGAAAACAAAAAATCGAAGACGCCGGCACGCTCTATCCCAAGCGGATGGAGACCGTCGATGACGAAATTCGCGATTTGTCCTTCAAATTCATGGACAAGGCGAAAGCCGATGGGAAGCCGTTCTTCGTTTGGCTCAACCCGACGCGTATGCATATCGTTACGCACCTTTCGCCCAAATACGAAGCGCTGCGCAATTCGCAGAACGGCTGGACCATTCACGAAGCCGGCATGGCGCAACTCGATGACGACGTCGGTTTGGTGATGCAGAAGCTCAAGGACTTGGGCGTGGACAACAACACCATCGTCGTGTTCTCCACCGACAACGGCACCGAAGTCTTCACTTGGCCGGATGGCGGACAGACGCCATTCGCGCAGAGCAAGGGTACGGTCCTGGAAGGTGGCTTCCGCGTGCCGGCGATCATCCGCTGGCCAGTCAAAGTGCCGGCAGGCAAGGTCGAGAACGGCATCATCTCCGGGCTCGATTGGTTCCCGACCTTTGTGGCTGCCGCCGGCAATCCGAATATCGCCGCTGAACTGAAGCAGGGCAAGAAGATCGGCGACACGACGTACAAGGTTTATCTGGACGGCTACAACCAGATGGACATGATCACCGGTAAGGGGCCATCGAATCGACACGAAATCCTGTACTTCGGGGAAAGCGAACTTGGCGCAGTGCGCATCGACGATTTCAAGTATCGTTTCATCGATCAACCCGCGGGATGGCTCGGTGAAAAAACCAAACCCGACGTGCCCTACCTGACCAACTTGCGCCTCGATCCCTTCGAGCGCACCGGCTGGCCCGATAGCGGAACCAAGTACGGGGCGCAGCAATACTTCGATTGGTTCAAGTATGAATTCTGGCGCTTCGTGTTTGTCCAGCAGCAGATTGAGAAGCTCGCAATGACAGCAGTGGAGTTCCCGCCGATGCAAAAGGGCGCGAGCTTCAACCTCGATGCCGTGAAGGCGAAGATCGAAGCCGCCCGGCATGCGTTGGTCGGCAACTAAGGAACAGCGGCCAGTCTGAATATTGCCGCAACGCCACCCGCCCGGGCACAGTCCGGGCGGGATTTTGCCACGCAAAAGTGTCGCTCATGGCCCGTCACGTCACTTAGCGCGCCGCAGCGACATGTCCGGAGTTGAGGCCGTAGCGGAAGTGGCCGGCACTCTCGATATGGCGCGATTGACCCCGAAGCAGACATGGGCCACCCGTCACTACTCCCCTGGGGACTTACCCGATATCAACTCGCAATTTTGATAGGCGGAAGATACTTGCCCAATGTCGCGGGATTTTGAGCTTCTTTTGTCGGCAAGTAGATGCGGTAGTTGATCCGGAATAGTCCGCTCGACGGGCAAGGCAGCCAATTACTTTCGTGCCCCGATGGCGCTTGGTTCTGGATGTAGATGTCTAGTGATCCATCCGGATGGTAGGTCAGACCCTTGGTCCGATCGCCGATCGAGAAGCGATTGATGGAATTTTTCACCAACTGAAAGTCGGAGCCATACATCGTGAACGACCAGAAGCCGTGCTTCAGCGTGGGCGGGATTTCGTCTTTGTTAAAGTGAACGACATATTTGTTCACTCCATCGAGCAATTGGGCGCTGCCGTCTTCATAGGTGCTGAAATATTCTGCCTCATCACGATCATGAACGAACAGGCCTTCTAAAGCCCCCGCAGCTCGGTCGAAATAGTCAAAACCGTAGGTGCCTGGGCGTAGATTGTTCCAACGTGTGGGATATGGCGTGCCGCGGAACTTCACTTTCCACTTCATGATCTGGGGCCCCATCTCCGCTGCACGGGAAAGTCCCTTATGGGCCGCTTCGTCCAGCTTGGAGATGTCCATAGGCTGACCAACATTGATGCCGCCGCGGCTGAGCAATATTACGGCAGCCTCTTGGTCCTTCGGTGGGGGGTTCTCGGTGAGCAGGTCGGCCACTGTTTGGAAGTAGGCCAAGTCTCCCTCGTAATCGGGGCCCTTTGCGAGCTCGGGCATCGATGCCTTACCAAACTTGTTCTTATTACCCAAGTTGCTCAGCGAGGTCAGGTAAAACTTTTCCTGCAATGCATTGACCTTCAGCAGATCATCGTTGTCCTGCGGAACAACGCCGATGCGAATGGCAAATATGACGGTATTGCTGGGCACGCGGTGTTCAACCACGCCCTTTGGAAGCTGGCCTTTCCAATTGGGGCCAACAAACGCATGATCGTCGCCCATGCCGCCAGTTGCGCGTGTACCGATGTAGAAAAGATTATTGGTGTAGACGTCGGCGACTTCGACCGACCAGTACCGGTCTAGAATGTC
Source organism: uncultured Alphaproteobacteria bacterium (assembly GCA_963791955.1). Classification (GTDB taxonomy): domain Bacteria; phylum Pseudomonadota; class Alphaproteobacteria; order Rhizobiales; family Xanthobacteraceae; genus BOG-931. The sequence continues at coordinate 697,903 of CAWBUO010000002.1, read as the reverse complement.
GGGTGCTGTTAGGATGATCGGTTCGTCTGCGAGTTCAAGCAGCGCACCGCTATAAACGGTGTCATTATTGGGTGTGTAAGGCATGACATCGTCGGCCGTCGCGAGCGTCTTCATGTGACCGATCTGATTGATCGGCGCCGCTGGTGCAAATTTCTTTGCCTTTTCCAGCGCAACTGAATTCAGACGTATCTTCCGCTCCCTCTCCAACATGGTGAGGGGGAGCGTGAAGACGTAATTCTGTATGCCGACCGAGTAAGACCATTCCTCTTCAGACCGGGCGTCGCGTACACGAATATCATCACGTGAACTGGCCGATGCGGCCGTCTGGGCGACCCGTTCCTGAGCCAGTAGCGGCTGAGGCGTTATTCCTGCCGCCGCGACTGTGGCGAATGTGGCAGTCTCGAGTAATTTGCGTTTGGTCAGCATCAGCCCGGTCCTTTTTGATGGAAGTTATATGGTCCGTACCAGAGCTGAACCTTTCCCATTTGATGTAGGTCAATCGCTTTATGGCCGCTCTTGTCGTCCGTAATAACTCCGTGGATCTAGCCGCTTATGTTATTATAGATCGCAATCTCTTAGTGGACCTATACCTGTTATATAACGCCCTCTATCTGACTGACCAAATGATCTCGGATATGTCCTCCTTGTCTAGATCAACTTATAAAACTGTTCTTTTCTCCCGCTCACACCACCCCATCATCGTTTCTCTCTATCACACCGGCCCAAAGGTGACATTCCAGTCGTACTCCGCGATGTCCGCTTTTTTGAGGGAAGAGCAGACATTCTGAAGTTAGATTAAAGGGCCGATTTATGAGTACCCGCCCTAGTCCTTCCCCAGCACCGTAATGTCGGCGCCGTCCTGATACGCAGGATGCTTCCAGCCGTCCTCGTCATAATCGGCCATGCATTGCTCGGCGAGCCCGACCATCTCTTTAAGGGCTCCGTTGCCTTGCGCCTGCTGTAGCTGAAAGACGCGGATCAGCTCGTGGCTGCCGGAATAGTTCATCTCGTAGAGCTCGTGGCGGGCGCCGAACTCGGTGCCGACGGCATCCCAGAGAAGCTTCATGGTCTTGATGCGCTCCTTGTAGTCGATGCCGTTCGAGCCGCGCACGTAACGCGCCAGATATTTGTCGATCTCCGGGTTCTTGAAGTCGCGCGCATGCGAGGGAAGATAGATGAGACCGGAGGCGATGACCTTTTCAACGATGTTGCGCACCGCCGGATAGGCTTCGGTCATGAACAGCCGGTAAGTGGCGCCGGCGCGCACGTTCGGCAGCACCGCGCCGTTGACCCATGGGTCGGGATTGCAGGCCATGGCGTCCGTGAGCGACCAGAACAGATTGCGCCAGCCGATCACCTCGCCGATCTGCGCCTGCACGCCGCGAAACGTCTCGACGCCGGTTGTGCGCGCGGCTTTGTAAAGAAGGCCGGCGATGAAATCGAGCTTCACTGCGAGCCGGGTGCAGCCCTGGAAGGTGAAGCCGTTGAAGAAGCCCGACTTCGGGTAAAAATCTTTCAGCCGCTGCACGTCGCGATGAATGAGCACGTTCTCCCACGGGATGAACGCATTGTCGAAAACGAAAATGGCATCGTTCTCGTCGAAGCGCGACGTCAGCGGATAATCCCACGGCGAGCCGGTGGCCGCGGCGGCCATTTCATAAGATGGCCGGCAGATCAGCTTGATGCCCGGCGTGTTCATCGGCGCGATGAACATCACTACCATGCTCGGGTCGGTGATCTCCACGCTCATGTTCTGGCCGAGAAAGTTGTAGTGGGTCAGCGCCGAATTGGTGGCCACGACCTTGGCGCCGGAGACGTAGATGCCGGCATCGGTCTCCTTCTGGATGGTGATGTAGACGTCCTTGACCTGCTCGATCGGCTTGTTGCGGTCGATCGGCGGATTGACCAGCGCGTGATTGAGAAACAGCACCGCCTCCTGGCCCCGTTTGTGCCAGGCGCGGGCGTTGTCGGCGAACTTGCCGTAGAACTCCGCGTTGGCTCCGAGGGTGTTGATAAACGCGGCTTTGTAGTCCGGACTGCGCCCCAGCCAGCCATAGGTGATCCGCGCCCAGGCGGCGATGGCGTCGCGCTGCGCGATAATCTCGTCGCGGGACCGCGCTGCCTTGAAAAATTTGTGGGTGAAGCCGCCCGAGCCGGTATCGGTTGGGGCCGTCAGCACCTCTTTGAATTGCTTGTCGTGCAAGGCGTCGTAAAGCAGCGCGACCGAAGCCGCCGAATTGCGGAACGCCGGGTGCGTGGTGACGTCTTTGACGCGCTCGCCGTAAATGTAGACTTCGCGTCCGTCGCGCAGCGATTCCAGAAATTCGGCTCCGGTAAAGGGGCGATTCTTGCCTGCGACGATTGCTTCGGGATGCTCCGACATTTACTGCTCCGCTTTCGTTCTTATAACTAACTTTCAACCTGCTGCTCACGCCGGACTGCCCACAGCGTCAGCGCGCCGACAATTACAACGGCGAGCGGAGCACCGGCCAGTCCTGCCTTCGCATAGCTGATGGCGCCGAAAACAGCACCGAGCACAAAACCTATGGCAATAGTGAGAACAGTGAGCAACCGCGATTGTACCGCGGCGAATTCCCGCTCGTTCTCCTGATCATGCGGGTCCCGCGCGCGCCGTCGCCAGGCCAACAACAGCGCGGTGGTCTCGACACCGAGCTGGGTCATATTACCGGTCATCACGTTGGTCTGCGGGATGCCGCGCATCAGCAGCCGTACGATCACGCTCTGTGTACCCATCGCCATTGCACCGAACAGGCCGGCAAAGATGCCACGCCAGTCCTGGACGCCGGTGATTGGAGGGCCGCTCAGCAACAGGACCGTAAATGTCGCCAGGAGCGCCGTTTCGAACGCGAGCATCCACGGCAGCGGCGCGCCGCCCCGATCGCGGACGAGGCCGATCAGGCCGGCGGTCAGTGCTGCCGCAAACAGGAAGGCCACGATTGCGAGCACCTTCCCGGTGATACCGAGGTCGTGGGTGACAAGCTCGGCGCCCGCAGTCACAAAGCTTCCGGTCACCTGAGCGACGAACAGTCCGAACAAGGCCAGGAACGTGTACATGTCGACATAGCCGGCAACGAAGCTGAGCAGCGCCGGCACCAGGCGCGGTAGCGGAACCTCGTGGACCGATGCAGCTTCCGTCATGGATAACTCCGCCGCTTGGGGCCGGATCTTTCTCGACGATGTGCGGTTCGGCAATCGCATATCTCGCCACCCGCCAATTTCGTGCTTAACTGTAGTTTGGAGCCGCATCCGTGCAAATCAGCCACTACCACTATCTGCCGCTAACGCCCGGCTTTTTCTCCATTCTGGTCGGCCTCTTCCTCGTTCTGCTCATTTTTGTTGTGGTGCTGCGCGCGTTGCGCCAAGCCTATCTCAGCCTTGGAATCAGCTCCTCGACCGCCATGCTGCTGCTGTTCGGTTCTCTGATCGGCAGCTATTTCAACATCCCGATCGCGATCCTGCCGCACGAAAAGGTCATGTCCAACCAGGTCATCGATTTTTTTGGCATGCAATACAACCTACCGGTGGTCGAGGACTGGGCGGGCACGGTGATCGCAATAAACGTCGGCGGCGCCGTCATCCCGACGCTGATGTCGCTCTATCTTCTCTTTGTACGAAGGTTATGGGTTAATGGTGCGATCGCCACTGCGGTCGTCGCGATCGCGCTGCACTGGCTCGCCAATCCTGTCCCCGGGTTAGGCATTGCGGTGCCGGTATTCTGGCCGGCGGTGATTACCGCTGTCGTTGCGATAGTATTGTCGCGTGAGAACGCCGCGCCGCTGGCCTATATCGCCGGCAGTCTGGGGACGCTGATCGGGGCCGACCTGACCAATCTCGACAAGGTGCGCGGCCTTGGTGCTCCGGTCGCCTCGATCGGTGGCGCCGGCACTTTTGACGGCATATTCCTCACCGGCATTCTCGCCGTGCTGCTCGCAAGCTTGTTCCCGTCGCCGCGATCGGTGCCACGGCCGTGGGGATGACGCGGCTCATGGTGCCGCCGCAACGGCACCATGGCCTTGACGTTTACTATCAATGCGGGATCAGAAGACACGGCTCGCCACGAAGACAGCGAGCACAACGAACATAAGCAGATCGGAGACCATTGCCGTCTGGCCGTTAAAGTTTCTGCCGCCGCGCAGCAAATGGCCGACTCCGGCGAGGCCGTAGTAAAGGCCGCCGACAATGGCTGCCGGCACGAGAAACCCGGATATCGCCAAGCTCGCCAATCCCAACGTCCCCATCGACAGATTGCCGAATCCCACCTCACGGACAATTGCGAACGCGGCGCGATCTTTGATCTCAAAAATGCTCTCGGACGTGAATTGCGGTTGTACGACCTGACGGAGGCCAGCCATGAAAAGTCGCACGCCGACGGCCCAGAACACGAACCACTTGCCGATCAGCAGGAGGAGGTCGGCGCCGCCGACCCAAAGCGCTTCGACAGCGACGCAGGCCGTCGGCAGAACAAAAAGCAGCAGAATGACGGAGACGAGATACATCATGATTCAGGATCACGGCATGATTCAGGATCACGGCACCGATCGGCGAGCAGCAGAGCATTGCTGGCCGGCCGGAGAACTTGCAAGATTGGCCTCGCCGCCCCCATAGCAAAGCCTTGGCGGCGGCGAAAGTGACGGAGCCTGCCAGCCGTGGCAACTGCACGGCTCTCGCCGACTAATTGCGCCTCCAGGGATTGGGCGCCAGACTAAGGAGCACACGTCGTGCCGTGGTATTTCTATCTCGCGCATTTCTTTGCCGGGGCGTTGTTCGCCAACGGCATACCGCATTTCGTGCAGGGTATTTGCGGCAACAAATTCCAGACGCCGTTCGCCTCTCCGTCAGGCGTCGGCGAGTCTTCGGCGATCGTCAATGTCCTGTGGGGATTTTTCAACTTCGTCGTCGCTGCCGCTTTGATGCGCTACTTTTTCTCCGCGCCGCCGCGGCCGGTCGGCATTGTTCTCTCAGCCGCGTTCGGCGCATTGCTCATGGCGATGTGGTTGGCGAGACATTTCGGCAAGGTGCGCAACAGCGCAGCGCATGCGTGAGGGTTTCCATGCATCTTTACGGCGTACCCTTGTTGGCGTTCCTCGGCTGCGGCCTGTTCGGTGACGCCGCGCTCGGTCAGGAAGCTCGAGACATGAAGCTCGAGGACGTCGGCTTCGTAATGCGTTCGGCGAACACGCCGCAACAGCTGGAGCGCTTGCGATTATTGCCACCGCGCACCTTTATCGCGCGCACCAAGGGGGGCAGGCGCTACTACATCTACGCCGATCCCGATTATTGCCGGTGCGTCTTTCTTGGTGGCGACAGCGCGATGCGAAACTATCGGGATCTGGTCAACCCCCCATCGCCACCGCCAATGCCTTCCGGGCCGATCAGTGCTCCGCCACCCAGCCCGTCGGTCCTGGAGCTTTCGCCTGACGTCGATCTCACGATCGGGGATGGTGACATTCTTGATTATTCGTACTGATGAGGCCGGTCACCGATGCCCGAGAAAAGTGCCGGCGCGCCGTCCCCAGTCACCGCGTATCATGCCCATGTTTATTACGACCCCAGCAGGACCCGTGATCGGGCCGAACATTTGCGGAAGCGTGTCGCGACCGAATTTCCCGGCGCCAAGCTTGGCCGCTGGCATGACGAACTGGTGGGGCCGCATACCCAATCGATGTACCAGATCGCCTTTCCGACCGATCTTGTGGGGTCTTTCCTGCCGTGGCTGATGCTCAATCGCAACGGGCTGACCGTACTGCTTCACCCCGAGACCGGCGATGACTACACCGACCACACCGCGCACGCCTGCTGGTTCGGCGCCGTCTTGCCGCTGCGGGTCGAAGTGCTGCGACGAGGCACCAAACCCAAGTGAAGCTTAGACCTATCCGGGGTGCGAACTTATGGAACCGGAGATCATGAGCTTAGTTGTTCCGGTTTCAGGGATCAGGAGACATCCATGCGAAAGACGTTAGCTGCTTTGACCTTTGCCGCCGGAATTGGTCTTGTTTGTTGCCAGATCGCCGGTGCTGCGCCGGTCAGTGGGATCGCGGTGCGCGACGCCGCGACCGTGATTTCGCCGCTGCAGCAGGCTCAATACGCCGAGCGCAAAACCCGCCACGGTATCGTGAAGTGCTACCGCGACCTCGTCATTGGTCCGTATCGCTGCCATTACTACCGCGGGCCGCTGTAATTTGCAGCCGGTCGTTTCAAAGCCGGAAGCGGTCTCGCGGTAGCCAGCCAGTCTGTCTAGGCGCTGTCCTCAACGTCGGTTTCCGGACGATCGTCGCCACGGGCCGTTTCAGTATGCCACTTGCCTTTTTCGTCCTCGTATTCGATCGCCTCGGTCCGTCCGGGCGTTCGTTGCTCGGCGGCGGCACGACGCGCCGCATTGAGCGCTTCGGCATGGGTAGGGAAGCTTTCGGAGAAGACGCCACTGACGTTGTAGGCCCAACCGTCTTCGTGGCGAACGATCTTGTAGGTGACATGGACCATGGATTTGGCTCTTCGCTTCGCTACCAGCGGCATCTGCCGGTCAAGCCCGTGATAGCAAAGTAAGTTGGCCGCGTGAAGTTCCGGCGCCGCAGCGCGTTCCGGGCGCGTACTGCGGCGAATTGGGCAGCTGGGAGCGCCGTGCTGACGCGTTACGCGCTTCTGAGAACTTGGTCGTCTTCACAAACCGTGAGCAACGCGACCGCGCCGGCGGCGCGGTTGATTTTGATCAGTATCAAACCGCCGCCACCCCGGCTGAGCGATGATAGGCTCAGTCGTGGAGGCAAAAATGAAGCTGCACGACGCGTGGGTGTTATTTGTCGTGAGCCTGTTGGTTTTCGCGACGGCCTTGGCCTTGCGGCGGACGTTTTTGTGGGATGTGATGCCGGTGTCGTGGGATCAGGAGCCGCAATCCCTTTGGGCGCTTGGAGCAGCGTTTTTGCTGCGCTCGATCGAGAACATCGCCAGTGTCGTCGCGGCAATCGTGCTGGCTTTTGTCTGTACGCTCTATCTCGATCGTTGGCGGGGCAATCCGCCGGCGAAAATGTTGAACAGCAAGTAGCGCAATCGTTTTCTCCCTCCTCGGTGGGAGGAAGAGCGATTTTGGGGCAAAAAACCCCTACTTCCAACCGGCTTCCTTATCGCACGCCTTGCGCTCGGCGACGTGTGTTTTCTCCCACTGCGTGATCGACTGGGTCTCGTTGTCGCTCATCTTGTTGTTCATGCAGGTGCAGTATTTGCGCACGACATCCTCGGCTGCGTCGCCCTTGTTGTCGGCCTGGCACTGATTGATCCATTTGACGTCGTCGGCAGTCGCCGCGCCGGCTTGTCCCGAAGTGAATGCGGAGCCCGCAAATGTGCAACCGGCGGCAATCAATACAGCAGCAGCAAGTTTCATGGGTCGTTTCCTCGGCGTTATGCTGTCGCCCAGGATGAGCGGCGGCGCGTACTAATAGCTCAGGGCCCTCCCATGACAAGGTTCGAACCGCATCGTCGTTAAAACCGCCCTAGCAACGCTGTTACGACGGATCAGGCCCGCTCGATCCGGGCTGCGTAGCATCCGGGCGCCGCGAAGTGCACGTGCAGATAGGCGGCGCGCGGATCGGAAAACAGGCGCGCAATCGTGCCTTCCAGTTTGGCGCCCTCGACTAGCTCGCAGCCGACCATCATGGCGTCAGCGTCGAAGGAACGGACCGCGAGCGTTCGCTTACGTAATTGCTCCGGTACATCATCCACCCCGTCGAATGTTTGCTCGCCCTCGCGCACGAAGACGGCAAAGCGCATCCGGTAGGGCGAGTCGACGGCGTGATGCTCGTAATTGACCAGGATCAATTCGTCGCCGGGCGTCGCATCGGTGAGGCTGATGCGGCAAGGACGGGGTCCGTCGGCGATCCGCCGTACTGCGCCCCGGGCAGCAAGCTCCTCGTCGGAGAGTGCGAACAGCGGAGCAAATTGTTCGGCCGGCAGGCCGCGAATGCGAAAGTGCATGATGGTCCTCCTTGGTTAATCCGCGAGAGGACAGATGACTTCACCGGCCGCGCAAACCCACCCGATTTCTGCCGCGGCTGCGCGCTTTTGTAGCCCGACACGCCGATGTATCCTGACGCCGATGTTGTAGAACATTCGGGGCGGCGGCGCAGATGAACCCACCCCTTTGTGCTCAGTGGTAGCGTGAACGTCGCGGGGCAGGACCAGGTGTCAAGGATCGGCACGGCCGGCAAAGTCGGTCTTATCGTGGCGATCCTATTGCCGAGCCCGGCGCGGGTAGCGGTTGCCGAGAGCGCTTATGAGACCTGCATCAACAATGCGCGCCTCGTGCACGAGGCCTCAAATGCGGCGGAGTGCAAACGACTCGCCGATCAGACCGGGCAAGATCGCGCCAATTGCCTCGGCAAGCTGAAGCTGTCACCCAGTTATTGCGACGTGTCGTATCCGCCGCGCGATGGTTCGCCGAACTGCATGCTGCCCGCGGCAAATGCGACGGCGATTGATGCGGCGCTGGAGCGGTCGCGCTATCGCTGCGCTCGGGAGGACGGACGGAGTCAGTAAGAATGCTTCGCGGCCGTTCTAGCCCGCCGATCCGCCGATCCCTCCTCATTCGCCGCGGCGAAGTGGATGGGTCTCGCTTGCGTTCAACCCATCCCGCCTCATACCGCGCCTAGCTTGTGGTCGCCTTGTGATGGACGTGACGATAGGTATGCCTCACCGCGTGGTGATGTACGCCGCGCGGCTGACTCTCAGAATAGGAGGCGTAGACCGGGTGGATGCCGAACATCCCTTCAACGCCGCCGACGACCCCACCGACCGCGCCGCCAACAACCGCCCCAATCGGCCCCGCCGTATGCATGCCGACCGAACCGCCGTGCGCAATGCCTTCAGGAATGCTTTGCGCCTGCGCCGCCAGCGGCAAGGCGAATGTCGCGGCGACAATGGCAGCACACAAAATGCGAGACTTCATACCAAGACCCTTTCCTCTTGTTGGAAGGTTGTGAAGTTGCGGTCAATCAAGGCGTCGTCGTGGCAATAAGACGCCGAAACGCGGCGATGCGCCGCGGCGGTGGCGATTGCGAGACAGTGAGGCAAAGCGGTGACACTTCGCGGAAGTCTTCAGGCGCCACGCCGGCGATCACGTCCCGATGATGCGCGCTCCTGGTAGTCGAGCCGGTCATCTCTGGCCGGCTCGTCAGTGCGCGCTGAGCCAGTTTCTACTTCGCTATGGCTTTCTGATATGGATAGATCGCCTCGCCGCTTTTGAATTGCGGGGGATAAATGATCACTTCCGTTTTGGTGTCGCGGAAGTCATCGATGCTGTTGCCCTTGATGTTCTGAAATTGGGCCGCAAGCGTCCGCTCCTCGGTCCATTCGCCCGACGGACCGAATTTCACTTCGCCAACCACGGTGTTGAATGTGTGCTTGTGCATGTAGGCGGCGAGCACGTCGTCTTTCAGGCTCTTGGTCGCAGCGATTGCCTCGCCAAGCACCTGAAGGTCGGCATAGGCCCACACCGGCATGTAGTAGCCGAGCGGATCGGTACCGGCGGTCCCGGCGCGTGCCTGATATTTCTTGAGCAGTTCCATCGAGCCCGGGAACTCCATCGACTTGACCGGCAGCCAGGTTTCGAAGTTGACGACCCCATTTGAGCAGCGGTCCAAGCTGGGTCTTGAATGCGGTCGCCTGCAGGCCGACCATCGCACCGCCCCACATCTTCGGCTTGAGGCCGATCTCGTTGATCGTCTTGATCATGCCGACGGTGTCGAGCGGGTAAGAGCAGATTACCAGCAGGTCGGGATTTCTGGCCTGAATGGCGCGCACGATCGGCGAGAAATCGACCGTGGCCGGCGGATAGCTCTTGTCGTAGACCACCTTGAATCCGGATGCTTTGGCGTTTTCGCGTGCACCTTCGCAGGCGTTCTGTCCGAACTCGGCGTCTGCATAGGCCAGCGCGATCGTCTCCGGCTTTGGATTCTGCGCCTCGGCGACCTTGAAGAACCCGCGCGTGAAGGCAGGCTTCGGGGTCGGACCGTTCGGGATCATTGCGAAATATTTGTCGTACTTGAACGTGTCATTGATGCCGGTCCCAAACAGGCTCACGAACAGCTTGTTTCTTCCAATAGCGATCGGCATGGCCGCGGCAATCTGCGTCGAAGCGTAACCGCTGACGATCAGATCGACTTTGTCGATATCGAGCAGTTTCGAATAGATCGCCGGGACTTCGGCGGGTTTGCTCTGATCGTCGTAATAGACAAGCTTAACCGGTCGTCCGAGCAGGCCGCCTTGCGCATTGATATCGGCTTCCCAGACTTGCATGGCCACCAGCGACATTTTCCCGTTGGCGGCCAGTGGACCGGTAAGCGACATGCCAATGCCGATCTTGATCGGCTCTTCAGCCTTGACCGGTGCGGCGACAACAAGCAGCGACAACGCGGTTGCGGCCACGCATCCCAGAACGGCTGGCTTCGCCAGTAGTGATTTCACGGACATTTCGCATTCCCTTTTTTAGTTTAGTGACCCGCGGGCATGACAGAGCCGCGCCAGGACGAAGTGATAAACCGGCGCTCTTCAAAGCCGGGAAAATTTGATTTCTGTCAAACAAGCCCGGTTCACGGCGCAAGGCACGCATGCGCGGCGCGCACGGTCGTCGCGGGCAGTTGGAATTTCCTTCGCGCTACGCTGGCTCTGTCTGTTATACTTTTGTCATGGCGCGACGTCCCATCGATACCCGCACCGCGGCCGAGAAGGCCTTCAAGACGGTGACTACAAAACCGGTGGAGGGCCCACCGAAGCCGCCGCCGGCGCTCCCCGGCGTAAGGGAAACGGTGACGCTTCGCCTCGACCGCGACGTGCTCGACTTTTTCCAGGAGGATGGTCCGGGCTGGCAAGACCGCATCAACGCGGCATTACGCAAGGCAGCGGGGAAGTAACCATCGGCGTAGCTGGCGGCCTTTGCGCGGCGCTGACGGCTTATCCGCGCAGTGGGATTTCGCCCAAATCGACGCTATCGTATTGTCGTTCGATGCGGCCATGAGTTTGCATCGAGCGCACGCCATTCTCAAACTTCACAACCGCGACAGCCCGTTTGCGCTTTGCTCCATTCGCGCTACGCTGGCGGCGAGGAGGACATTGCCAATGCCGAACGCCGTGCCGAACTACAAATGGGATCATATTCATCTGCGCAGCCCGGATCCGGAGGCGACGGCCGCGTGGTTCGAGCGCATCCTGGGCGCTGAGGTGATCCGTTCGATGCAGCAAGGCAAGCCGCGCGTCGATCTCAAACTTGGTGGCGCCGATATCTTCATCATGCCGGTCGGCGCAAGCGACAAAGTCAACCCGCCGCCGGTGACACCCTATCAGGGGCTCGACCATTTCGGATTTCACGTCAACGACATCGACAGCGTTGCGGTTGCCCTGAAAGCCAAAGGCGCCGAGTTCACGATGGAGCCGAGCACTGTCCGTCCCGGCATACGCGTTTGCTTTCTGCGCGGACCGCAGGGCATCTCGATCGAGCTTTTGGAACGGAACAAAAAATTCGTTTGATCGGCGTCACTGATGACCGCCGCGCCCATGCCGCCATCGGCTTCGATGACCAATCCGCTTTTCAACGACAGCCCGCTCAAACTTGGCAGCTTCTCCACCAATTTGAGCGGCGGCGGCACCATTTCGAAGATGGACGGTCTGCTCAAAGCCGAGTGGCCGGCGACTCTGGAACTCGCCCGCCTCGCCGATGAGATGAAGTTCGAGGCCGTCGTCCCGGTCGGACGGTGGAAGGGTTTTGGCGGCGAGACCAACTTCAACGGCGAGGGCTTTGAGGTTTTTGTCTGGGCGGCCGGGCTGACCTCGAACACGCATCATTCGAGTGTCTTTGCGACCTCGCATATCCCGACGGTCCATCCATTGTTTGCGGCCAAACAGGCCGCCGCGATCGATCACATCGGCAGCGGCCGCTTTACGCTCAATCTGGTGACCGGCTGGTATACGCCCGAGATGGAGATGTTCGGCATCACGCTCCTAGACCATGACAGCCGCTATGAGATGGCCGAAGAATGGGTGCAGATCGCAACGCGGTTATGGAGCGACCCCGAGCCGTTCGATTTCTCCGGCCGCTTCTATCAAATGAAGCAAGCCGAACTCGCGCCGAAACCGATCCAGCGGCCGCGGCCGCCGCTGATGAGCGCGGCCGGCTCGGACCGCGGGCGCCGCTTTGCGGCACAATATTGCGATATTTGCTTCATCGCACCGGAGAGTCACGAGCTCAGCGAGCTGAAGGCGAAAGTTGACAAATATCGCAATTTCGCACGTGAGGAATTCGGGCGCGAAATCCAGGTCTGGTCGAATGCCTATGTCTATCACGGCGACACCGAGGCCGACGGCAAGGCACTTTGGCATCATGCGGTTCAGGAGTTGGGAGACTGGCCAGGCGTCACCAACATGCTTGCGGTCATGGGCGTGACCTCGCAACTGGTGCCGCCGTCGGTCCTCGACTTCCTCAAGCACTTTATCGCCGGATGGGCGGGCTATCCGCTGGTGGGCGGCAAGGAGCAGATCGTCGACGGGTTGCGGTGCTGAAGCGGGCGGGGTTCGACGGTATTCTCTTGACTTGGCCGCGCTGGCTGGACGGTATGATGCGCTTCCGGGACGAGGTAATGCCGCTTTTGGCGCAGGCTGGGCTGCGTTAGGGGCCGAAACGATCAAACTTTCGCCTGATACTTGCGGTTTTAATCAGGACCAGGGTGAAGCGATTTAGCCAAGTGATTCTGGGGCGATTTTGGGGATGTCCGAGCCGGTCGTGACTGCTTTCTTCAAGCGCTTCGCCGTGAAGTTCGTCGAGGTCGTCGGCGCCGGCGTCGCCACGGCGCTCAGCGGCTACCTGCTCGCGCATTTCAGCGGCTATTGGTCCTCGCCGGCGTCGAAGCCTCCCGTTGTGCAGATGGCTCCCATAACCACCAGTGTCGTGTCAAAGAGCCAGCGCTCCCAGCCGGCTCATGCCGCTTCGACCAACGCGAAAGAGAAAGAGCAGCGTCTGACGACTGCTAATCCTCCGGTCATCCAGCCTGCACGAACGGTTGTCAGTTCCAAAGAATCGGCCGCTTCACGCAAGCAATCGCCGGCCGAAGCTCCCGTGGTTGAGAGTAAGTCGCACGAAGAAGAATTGGTCGAAGCCCAGGTCCGCGCCGCCCTTGCCGACGTTGACGCGAGCCGTCCGGCGCCGGCCGAGGCCGTACCGCGCCAGCTCGATGTCATGCCGGCGCCGACGGCCGTGATGGCTCAGCCAAAGCCGGCCGAGAGCGCGCCCGCTCCGGCTGCCGTCGCCGCGGTCGCTCCCGCCGTCGAAACGGTGGTCCCGGTCGCCGAGAAAACTCCGCCGGAACCCGAGCCGCTCACCCCGGTCGAGATCAAGTCGCGTCCGGTGGCGGCCGTTGAGGCGTCGCCGCCAGTGGCGCCAGTGTCGACGGCGAAGGAAGAGGACCGGGACATTTTCTCGATGATCAAGAAGATCCCGGATCTGTTGCGGCCGAGTTCCGCCGCGCCCGATGGCGAAGTGCCCCGTCCGCCGTTGCCGGTCGGCAATTAGCGCCTCCCCGCGGCGCGGATTTTCCTAACCGACGGCGCGAAATTCAGTCTCCTCATTGGCTGGCGAAGCCGCGGCTTGCGAGGGCACCTCTGCATCTTGCGGCGCGAGCGACGTCAGCCGGCCCCAGCCCCATTGCCACAGCCCGCGTATTTCGTCGGCTGACTTGCCTTCATGTGCATATTCGGTAACCGCGAGGCCCTTGCCAAGCGAATCCTGCTGGTCATTGCGGAGCACGATCCTGGGTAGCGCCAGTACGCCGGTCACATGCAGCGAAGCCGCCGTTTCGCCGAGCGAGGCTGCGGCGCCCTCGAGGCGGGCGCTGCGGGCCGGCGTCTGATTGAGTACGAAAGCGAATGGCTTGCCGCGTTCGCGGATGGCGGCGAGTGTCGGCACGGCGGCTTCGATATCGGCCGGGCTGGGGCGCACCGGGATCAGGCACAGATCGGCTGCGCCGATCGCCGCTGTGGCGGTATCGCTTCAGCCGCCCGCGGTGTCGATGATCGTCAGTGTCACGCCGCAGTGCGCAAGAAATGGGACGCGGCGGGCGAGCGCATAGCCGTCATGAACGGTCTCGACAGTCGGCTCGGGCTCCACGCGGCGCCGGCGCCAGTTCGAAAGAGTGCCGAGCGGGTCGGCTTCGAGCAGGCAAACTTTGTGGCCGTCGGCCACGGCGGCGATCGCCATCCCGATGGCGAGCGTGCTCTTGCCCGTGCCGCCCTTGCGCGAAACCAGAGCGATGGTGTGCATGGCGTGTCTCATTGCCTGTGTTGCGGGGACGCGCGAATCAACAAGCGGCACACAATCGCCTGCATGCCCGCAGATGGCCCACCCGGCTATTGCGTGGAACTACCTACCGCGGAATGGCATGATGCGGCCTCAGCAGATGTTCGCGGCCGGCGCCGCGGAGTTGGCAATCCGGGAGAAGCACGTGAGCAGACAATTGCAGGACAAGGTCGCCATCGTCACCGGCGCGAGCAACGGGATCGGCCGGGCCATCGCCGAGACATTTGCCGCTGAGGGTGCAAAGACCGTGCTGGTGGCGCGCCGCGGCGCGCTGCTTGATGAGATCTCAGCCGCTATCGGGTCGCGGGGCGGGCAGGCGCTCGCGGCGCCGACCGACGTGACGAAGGAAGACGCCGTCGCTGCGCTGTTCGCAATGGTGCAGAAAACCTTTGGCCGCCTCGACGTGCTGGTCAACAACGCCGGCATCGCGACGCACAAAGATACTGAGGAGATCACGCTGGCATACTGGCGCGAAGCGCTCGACATCAACATCACCGCGCCGTTTCTGTGCAGCCGCGAAGCGATCCGCCTGATGAAGGCGCAAGTCCCGGCGGGCGGCCGCATCATCAACATGGGCAGCATCTCGTCGAAGACGCCGCGGCCAGATTCGCTGCCTTATACGACGACCAAATTTGCGCTGCAGGGCATGACCCATCAGCTGACCATGGACGGACGCAAGCACAACATCGTCGCCTCGATCATCCATCCGGGCGCGACGCTGTCCTCGTTCACGACGCGGACCGGCCGCACCAAAGCCGGCGCGGGCGAAAAACCCGAGGACTATGTCATGAGCGCCGAAGAAGTCGCCAAGGTCGCCGTGCTGATGGCATCGCTGCCGCCGGAAGTGAATTTGTACGAAGCAACGATTTTGCCAAACCATCAGCGATCGTTTATCGGCCGCGGCTAGCAGACGGCGCGCGGCACAGCTACTTCATCGGTATCGTATCGGGCACGCCTTCCGCGCCCATGAATACGACGAGGATGCGCACCGGCTGTGCGCAGGTGTCGGTGCCGAAGTGCGCCACGTCCATCGCTTCCATAATCGAGTCGCCCTTGTGATAAGTGCGCTTGCCGCGGTCGCCGTAATCGACCGTGATTTCGCCGTCGAGAATGTAAGCGAACATCGGGACGCCGTGCTTGTGCAGCGCGGTTCGCAGGCCGGGTGGGAGCGTAACAATCTCCGCGGTCACGTGAGCGGGGCCGCTTGCCGGATAGTGCAGCGTTTCGCCGGCAATCGTGGTGCCGGTCGAGAGCAGCGTCGTCACTGTCGGGCCGTTGTCCTGGGCGGCAACGCTGGTCAGCGGCGAAACCAACAGCGCGCAGGCAAATATCAACCGGCGCCGGTTACCTTCCCGCATAGGCCAGGCACTCGACTTCGACTTGCGCGTTGCGCGCCAGCCCGCTGGCGCCGAACGCCGAGCGCGCCGGCAGGCGGCCGGGCTTGAAAAAGGTGACATAGACTTTGTTGAAGTCGCCCCACTTCGCCATGTCGGCGAGCATCACCGTGCATTTGACGACGTTGTCGAAGCCTAAATCGTTAGCTTTGAGCACGGCGCCGATGTTGTCCATGGCCTGCCTGGTCTCGCCCTCGATGCCGCCAGGCGCGAGCTCCCGAGTACCCGGCACGATGCCGATCGTGCCGGACATAAACAGAATGTCGCCGGCGCGCACCGCCTGGCTGAACGGCGGTTTCATCGCGGCCAGCGCCGGTGAATTGTAGTATCGCGGCCCGGACTCCTGCGCGTGCGCAGAAACCGCGACCACAGCTATTGCGGCGAGTAAGCCGATGCCGCCCAAATGTCTGACGCCGATCGATCGCCAATACGCGCGCATGTCTGTCTCCTGTTTTATTACCGCATCACCGCTTCATGGATCGCCGTGCAGTGGCGCACCAGATTAGGCCGCGACACCACGAATTGCTTCAGCGGCGTATCGATAGCGTAGAAGTAAATGTTGGCGATGAAGCCGTAGATGCCGGCATCGACGCTGGTTGGATTTCCGCCGTGGACGTAGCCGCCGTCCGGAATCAGATCGGCAAGGACGGCGAGATCAGCGAGGCCTCGTGCGTAAGCGGCCTCCGGCGCATAGCGGCCGATGCCCTGAAAGTGGTAGCGCTGGAAATTGAATTCGCGCGCTTTGTGCATTCCTTCCTCGGTCAGCATCGGATGCTCGCGCATCAGCGCGGCGCGGAACGCAGGCCAAAAACGGTCGTCTTTCCAGCGCGAATACGACATCACCCAATAGAGATCGTCGAGCAGGCGGGTGACGAGCAGGCTCAAGCCGCGCTGGTGCGCGTCGAGGCCAGCGTCGATCGTCAGCCGGTGCTTGCGGATCAGATGAGCGATAATGGTTTCGCTGTCGCCGATGGTCTCGCCATCGTCGACGATGTAGGGCAACTGCCCGCGCGGCGCCGCCGACGCGTCGAAAATATGCTCATGGATAAACGGCATTTTGGTCAGCCGCAGCAAGGCAAACACCTTCAGGCCATAGCCATTGTTGTCCGCAACGCCGAACAGTTCGGGGTAGGAATAAAGCGTAATCATTGCGCCTCATGGCCCGCAATCCGGGATGCGGTCGGATAATTGTACCGCTTCAACAGGCGAATTGCGATTACAGTGCCGATGGCACGGCGGACCGGAGTGAGGCGATGATGCCGCAATCAAAGCCGGCGATCATCGGCACGGCGGTGGCGGTTTGGCTGGACGCCTTCCGGGTGATCGTCGCGATGCCGCTCGTGGCCGGCGTCGCGTTCGTGATTTTGTTCCTGTTCTCGTTCACCTTGTGGATCAGCAGGATTTGGCGGCGCCAATCAGCTGCTCTTCTCGGTGTTGCGCTCGCTGCTTGTGGTTCCGACGCTGTGCGCGTTTGCGGCGGCGGCTTCGCACATCTTTCGGGCCAGAGCTGACAACCTGGCGCGGCCGGTCGCGGGAATAATTTAACCCGTAATGACAGTCCGTCGGTCCTTTGGGACGACACGGTCATTTTCCGATCATTAAACAATATCAAATTTTCAGATCATCAAAGAAGGCCGATTTACAAATATGTGAGCAAATAACCCGTTTGGCCGGCAGGCATTTTGCGTCCGCGTCCCACGGGCGTTAGGATAATCCCGTACGCGAGAACCTTTGTGATGGAATGAAATGCAGGAGCACAGAAGGTTTCATCGGGTCCGGCCCACCGGAATGATGTCGAAGACCGCCACGATCTTTGTCGACGTCAAAAGCCCGACGACCGTTTGCAGGATCGTGGATGTCAGCGCGGGGGGCGCCTGCATCGAAGTGCCGGGCAGCGACGCCATTCCGCAGCGGTTCGTGCTCAACCACGGCGGCGTCAAAAAAAACTGTCATATTGTCTGGCAAAAAGGCCGGCGCATCGGCGTCGCGTTCTGATTTGCGGCGCTCTCGTGGGATGGGTTGAGCCAGCGAAACCCACCATCCGGCGCCGCAGTTAAAGTGGTGGGTATCGCAAGTGCTCAACCCATCCTGCATCGCTCCCGCGTTATTTCTTCAACAACGTCTCGCGCTGCTTGAGCAGCCGCTCCAGCTCCTCGTTTTGTTGAGCGAGGCGGTCGGCGCTGCGCTCCTCGTCCTCGGCGCCCGAGTACGCCGCCGCCTGTTCGATCAACTGCCGAATATTGTCGCGCGTGATGGCGATGCGCTTGTCGAGTTCTTTAAGCGAAACGAGAGGGCCGTTGCTCATGATCCCGTCTGATCCCTTTTTTACGCCTGGCGCGGTGCAGTCCCGCCGGGGTTTCAGCATCATCAAGACATTGTCGGCTTCGGGCACGTTCGTCCACAAATATATGCGGGTCGCCGTGCAGCCGCCGCTTGGCACGCGGATCACGTAATCCGACGGTCCATTCGCCCGCTGCCGGTCCCGATTTACCTCGCCAACCGGTCCCGCGGCCTGTATGCCCTTATACAAACGGACGATTCAACGAGAAGGATGGCGATATGGCCGAGAAATCCAAGAAATATGACGGCAACGCTCAGTTCGCCAAAATGCAACGCGCCGATGACGCCAAAAAGGCGGCATCAGAATATGAGTCCAACGCCGTGGCGCTGCGCGCCAAGACCGAGCGGCTGAAAGCGCTGCGCCTCGCCCGCGACGCCGCCGCGCCCCCGCCGGCGCCCGCCGCGCCGAAGGGCAGGAGCAAGAAAAAAGGCAGCGGCGGCAGTCTGTCGGATTTTTTGGACGGACAAGCCAAGGAGGGCCGTAACGGTTGAGCCGCTAGCCGGTAGGTTTGCGGCTTCACGCGGCGGTAACCGGCCGCAGCATCCGCTGCAGAACGTTATTGCGCTTGATGAAATGATGCCGGAGCGCTCCGGCAACATGCGCGACTATGATGATCAGGAGGAGGTAGGCCAAAATCCTGTGACTGTCTTCGAGCAGTTCGTGGACCGCCCGATCCTGATTGGCGTAGATCGGCGGAAACGAGATGCCGAACAGATCCTTGGTCAGTGGTGTACGCAGCGTCCCGGCCAGCGCCCAGCCGACAAGAGTTGCTGCAAACGTAAAAACATAAAGCAGCATGTGGCCGACGTGGGCCGCGATGCGCTCCCAGCGCCTGGTGTCATCGGGAAGCGCCGGCACGCCGGCAAACCACCGCCACAGCATCCGCAGCACCATGAGGACGAAAAGGTCGTAACCTAATGCCCCGTGCCACGAAAAATTTGTAAAGCGCGCTGGCGACGCCGGTATCATGTGCGTCATCCACCAGCCGTGACCGAGCAGCACCAGGATCATTGCCGCCAACAGCCAGTGCAGCAGCCGCGCCGGCCAGCCCCAACTATCCGCAGTGTTGCGAAGCACCGCACGTCTCCTGTGAACAAATAATCTGCAGCAGCAATAACCTGTGACACGACAGATCTATCGAGTCCATTGCAGCGGCGGCGACTTACATTTTCGTAAAGAACAGCGTCGGCCCTAAACCTAATGCCGGCGTTCGCCAAGCGCGAACTCAAGCTGCCGAAACTTGAAGACAAGCGCGCGCGACTGCGCCGCTCCACAGACTGACCGGCGAGGCGAACTCGTTCAACTGGTCCGGCCGACCGCCGCCTGCCAGCGCCTGGTCAGGCGCTCGATCATCGGCCAGCGCGGCTTGCGCGCGGGATGTGACTTGGCGCCGGACGGCGGCGTTTCGCCGGCGGGCGGTTGTGCCGAGACCTTCACCGGCGGCCTGATCGGCGTCCGTTTGAGCGTTCTTCGCACGGCGTGGCGGCCGATGTGGTGGAGAAAAAACTGCTCGTGCGACAGCGACAAGCGATCGATCGCCGCGGAGAGCGGCAGCCATTCGACCGCCTTGATGTCGGCCGTCGGCTTGCCGATCGGCTCGCCAATCGCCTGCATGCGCCAGAAGTGGGCGATCTTCGGCCCGCTGCCGCCGATATAGGAAATCACGCCGAGGAACTCGTGCACGCGCACGTCGCAGCCGGTCTCCTCGATCGCTTCGCGTCTGGCGGCCGCGATCGGCCGTTCATTCGGCTTGAGCTTGCCCTTTGGCAGCACCCAGGCGCTGTCGCGGCGGCGCTGGACGACTGCGATCAGCGGCTTGCGGCCGTTGCTGATGACGATACCGCCGGCGGCCAAGACCGGCATCCGTGTCGACTTTCCCATGCCGCTTCATAACTGATTCGAGGTGGTGCGCGCACGGCGGAATAAAGTTGGACAGGCGTAGCCGGTGCAAACGATCGGCAACGTTTGCGGCCTACGCAAGCGCTAAATCCCCGGGCCGCGGTTGTAGGCGTCGACCAGCTGATTGTAGTCGCGCACCAGCCGCGGCGGCGAGCCTTCGACCATCCAGCCGCTGCCGGCGTTTGACAGCATCATCCTGTCGCCGGAGCTGTAGGGCACATGATCGCGGATGCGGCGCATCAGTTGCTTTGCCGTGACCAGGTATGACTTGGCGTCGCTGATGAAGATCGAACCGATCTTCGCGCCGCCGTCTGCGCCCGACGCCTGCTCGGCGCCCTTGATCGCCTCTTCATATTCATTGAGCGCCTGCGTGATCGCGGCGAGATCGGGCGTCGGTGTGTCCTGCGCGTGCAACAGGCGCTTGGCCCTGATCATCAGCGCCTCGACATAATAATGCGCCTTGCGGCCTTCGCTCTGTTCGATGGCGGCGAGCTTTTGCAGTGCGCTCCTGTCGTTGATGGTTTCGATCGCGTCGCGCAGCTTCTGGTCGGTGCCAGCGAACTCATCCCACGCCGCAACCAGGCGCGGATGCATGGCCCGGCCTTTGGCCATCCTGTCGTCCTTGTAGTTCTCGGCGGTGTAGTAGTCGTCGGCCTCCTTGAGCAGCGGTTCGAGTTTGCTCACCGCCGCCGCATAGGCCGTGGCGGCGGCTTCGAGCGCCGCGTCGTGCGGCTCCATTGCGTTGGCCTTCTCGACGTCGTTGCGGCAATGCGGGGTGTCGTAGATGGTGTAGGTGCCGTAGATGATCCGTTCGCGGCCGGTCGGGCCGCTCGGCGCGGCCCAGCTGAAATAGCGCTTGCGCGAGTCGAAGGCGCGCGCCGACAGCCGGTTGATGCAGCCGACATAGGCGTTCATTTTTGCCGCCGGCATCGCGGTATCGGCGGCGGCTATGTCCGATAACAAAGCCACCAGCGGAAGCGCGAACAGAATGCCCGTGCCAACGCTTACCCGTGCGGAAAACGCTTTCATATTCGCCCCCGGTTTGCTGCTGCCCGCGCCTTCGGGCGGTGAGCCCGCACAGCTTATTCATTATTGCGGGGCAAGGGGCGAGACGCCGTGACCAAAATCACGGTTTGTTGGAAGTGGACGGCGAGCGCCTCCGGACGTAAAAAGCGGGCGGGGAGGGTGTTGCGTTATGAGTACCGGTCTGACCGACGGCCGCGTCATCATTGCCGGCGGCGGCATTGGCGGGCTCGCCGCCGCGCTGACACTCCATCAGATTGGTGTGCGCTCGGTCGTCTTCGAAGCGGTCCGCGAGATGCGCCCGCTCGGCGTCGGCATCAATCTGCAGCCCAATGCGGTGCGCGAACTCTATGACCTCGGCATCACCGAAGCCGACCTCGACCGCATCGGCCTGCCGGCGAAAGAATGGGCGCTGGTTGGGCTCAACGGCAACGACATCTATTCCGAGCCGCGCGGAAAACGCGCGGGCTACAACTGGCCGCAATATGCTGTGCATCGCGGGCTGCTCCACATGCTGCTGCACGACAAGGTCGCGGAGCGGCTGGGCCCGCAGGCGGTGAGACTTGGAAGCCGCGTCACCGGCTATCGCAAGCATGCCGACGGTGGCGTCAGCGCGCGTGTCGAACACGCCGACGGCACGACTTCGGAGCCGCGCGGCGCGTTGTTGATCGGCGCCGACGGCATTCACTCCGCGGTGCGGGCGCAAATGCATCCCGGCCAGCCGCCGATTCATTGGGGCGGCGCGGTGATGTGGCGCGGCACGACCTGGGGCAAACCCATCCGCACCGGCTCGTCGTTTGTCGGTCTCGGCACGCACCGTCATCGCGTGGTGTTTTATCCGATCTCGCATCCCGATCCGAAGACCGGCCTTTCGATGATCAACTGGATCGCCGAGGTCACGATGGACAACGCCGAGGGCTGGAAACAGAGCGGCTGGTTCCGCGAGGTCCCGACGTCCGATTTCGTCTACCACTTCGACAACTGGATCTGGGACTGGCTCGATGTGCCGGCGCTGCTCCGCGGCGCCGACAGCGCGTTTGAAAACCCGATGATCGACCGCGACCCGGTGCCGACCTGGTGCGACGGTCGGGTGGTGCTCATTGGCGATGCCGCGCACCCGATGTATCCGACCGGCTCCAACGGCGGCAGCCAGGCGATCGTCGATACCCGCGTGCTCGGCGCCTGCATGGTCGAGCACGGCGTTAGTCAGGCGGCGCTTGCCGCCTACGACGCCAAACTGTGCGGCCCAATTTCACAGCTCATTCTGCGCAACCGCGGCGCCGGTCCGTTCGGGCTCCTCAACATGGTCGACGAGCGTTGCGGCGGTACGTTCGACAACATCGACGACGTGATTCCGGCTGAGGAACGCACCGCGTTTATGGCCGGCTACAAGGCCGCCGCGGGCTTTGCCATCGAGGCCGTCAACAAGGCGCCGCCGACGCTTGCCCCCGGCGCGCGGGTGCGGACGCCGGCAACGGTGTAAGGAACGGCGACGGTTGGCAGACGCGCATCAACGCGGATTTGAGGAAGGCGCGGAAGCTGAAGACGGGGCGAGGTTTAAGGCGGCGATGGCTACGCCCGCTAAATCCCGCGCTGGCGCCGTAGCTGATCGATATAATCGTCGATCTCCGGCGGCAGGGATTGCAGCCCCTTTTGTCCGGCCGCGGACAGATAGGGCCGCAGCCGCGAGTTGGCGAGGAATTGCGGCTGGCGGTCGGCAGGGATGACGCGGTCGAAGATCACGACGATCAGCACGGCGATCAGGCCGATGCGCACGGCGCCGAGCGCAGCGCCGGCCAGGCGATCGAACAGACCGATTTCGTGACCGGCGAATTCGCCGACCGCGGCCCGCAGCAGCGCACTGATGACGATTCCGGCCGCGATAAACGTGATGCATAGCACCAGCCAGATCTGGCTGAGCGACGCTTGGCTGGCCGACGACTGATCGGACGGCACGATGTGTTGGGCGAGGATGAGCGTGGTCAGTGCAGGCGCGATCGCAACGGCAAGCGGCGCGGCGATCAGATAGCCGAGAATGGTCGCCAGGCTGCGCAACAGGCCCGCGCTAAAGCCCATGACAGTGACGACAATTGCCACGGCAACGACGACGACATCGAAAGCGTTCATGGGCTCCCGCCAATACGCATCCTTCGGCAGCCTATGGCGCGCGCCTTAATACTCCGCTCGCGCTTTGCTTCACACCGTCCGGTAGCCGCCGTCGGCCATGACGATGGTGCCGGTGACATAGGCCGCCAGATCCGAAGCGAGGAAGATTGCCGGGCCGACCACGTCCTCCGGCTGGCCGGTGCGGCCGAGCGGCGTGCGTTCCACCGAGAGCCGCGCGATGTCCGGATTGTTGGCGCGCGCCTGCGCGTTGAGCGGCGTCTCGATCAGCCCCGGGCCGACCGCGTTGACGCGCACGCCGTCCTTGCCAAGCTCGGCGGCGAGCGCGCGGGTGAAGCCGAGGACGCCATGCTTGGCGGTGGTGTAGGCGGCCGAGTTCGGCGTGCGCATGTGCGCGAACGACTGCACCGAGGCGATGTTGACGATCCGCCCCTTGCTCGCGCGCAACATCGCGAGAAAGGCATGCGTGACGTTGAACATGCCGTCGAGATTGACTGCCATGATGTCGGTCCAGTCCTTGATGACGGCGGCTGGCTCGCCGGTGAACGGCGTGCGCCGGTTGATGCCGGCATTGTTGACCAGCACCGAGACTGCGCCCATGCGGCGCGCCACGTCCGCGGCGGCGGCCGCGCACGCTGTCCGGTCGGCGATGTCGAGCGTGAACGCCTCCGCCGTGCCGCCGGCGGCGCGGATTGCTGCGGCGGTTTGCGCCGCGGTGCTGCCGTCAATATCGAGCGCGGCAACGCTGGCGCCCTCGCGCGCAAAACCGAGCGCAATGGCGCGGCCAATGCCCGATCCGGCCCCGGTGATGGCGGCGATGTGGCCACGCAGAAGTCCCGGCATGTGTGTGTCCCCGGTCGAAGTCGGCCGAATGCAACGGCTCCGTCATCATAACCCGAAGCAGGCGGTGAAACTGCTGCCCGACGCCGACGGGCTCGCGGCGTACCGAAAGACCCGCGACCGCTGGCAGATGCGCATCAACCCGGATTTGAGGAGGCGCGGAAGCTGAAGGCGGCGCGCACTTGCAGAACGTTTGCGCGAGCGGTGGAGCAAGATAGGCCTGTGCCTGGTTTCGCGCGACGAGCCGGTATGATGCTACTCTTATCACGATCTTGACTTTCTCTCCGCTTCCATCCGAAACTTTTCGCGGTTTGGCTATTTTAAGGAATTCGGTCGATGTCCGACGGCGTTGTCGTCTCCAATAATGATCCCACCGCCATCGAGAGCGGCAACTCATGGAACGGCCTGGACACCGCGGGCGCGCCCGTCATCGTCACCTTCTCCTTCCCAACCTCGCTGCCCGCCTATGACACAACGATTGGCGGATTCACCCCGGCGACGATTGCCAGCTTCACGGCGTTCACTGCGGCTGAGCAGGCCGAGGCGCTTGCGGCACTAGGTCAATGGGCCGCCGCGTCCGGCATCGTCTTCATCGAAGTGCCGCCGGGTGAGGGCGACATCACGTTCGCGAATGTCAGTTTCAGCACCACGACCACGGGGTCGGAGAACGGCGACTATCAGGGCGCCGGCGGTATCGGTTTCTATCCATTCGGCGATTGGAGTTATCTCACCAGCAACGCCAGCTCGGGTTACGGCTTTACCAGCGACCTGAGTACAGGCGGCGACGTCTACATGAACTCGGATTACATCAACAACGGCACGGTCGATCTCGGCACCCTGCTGCACGAAATCGGCCATGCCATCGGCATGAAGCACCCCGACCAGGTCGTCTATACCGCTGACGGCGTCGAACACAACCACGTGCTGAATCCGATGGAGGACAGCTCCACCCTCACCATCATGTCGGAGACCGGAGACGCCGCCAATGAAGGCAACGCCAGCCTCTTCCCGCTCGACCAACTCGCGGCCGCCGACCTCTATGGCCCCGCCGGTACCGGCGGCGTTGAAACCACATCCGCCTCGGGCGCCAACTCGGTGTCGAATTGGACGTGGGACGCCACCACCCAGACACTTACCCAGACCGCTGTTTCCGCCAACGAGACTATTCACGGCACCTCGGTCGACGACATCATCTACGGCTACGATTACGGCGGCAGTGCGCCCACCAGCGGCACCATCGCCCTGTTTGGCCTGGACGGCACCAACTACCTTTATGCCGGCTCCGGCACCACCGCTCTCTACGGCGGCCCTGACACCAACACGCTCGTCGGCGGCGCTGGCGATGACAGTTTTTACGTCTATAGCAATCAGACCACGGTCACGGACGCCTACACCAGCGGCAACAACACACTTTACGCCAGCGGGGTGAATGCGACGTTGCCGGAAAACGTCGATACGCTTTACCTCTACGGCAGCGGCCTGACCGGCACTGGCAACAACGATCAGAAGGACAGCATCTTCGGCGATGGCGTCTATTCGAATACTCTGATCGCCGGCTCGGGCTACGACTATATTGTTGGAGGCAGCGGCGGTAACACACTGGTTGCCGGCACCGGCATCGACATCATGTATGGCGGCACCGGCGCTAACACTTTCGTGTTCGCGCCCGGCGACGCGCCGGTCAACAGCCCGGACTATATCGGCGATTTCAAGCCTGGCACCGACAAGCTCGATTTTTCCGCCTTCGCGAAAGCTGGTCATGAGCTTGCCTTCATCGGCACCGCGCCGCTCACCGCCCCCGGCCAGGTCGATGAATTCAGCTCCGGCGGCTACACCTACGTTGAAGGCGACGTCACCAGCCCAGGCGGCGCCGACTTCGAAATCCAGATGCCCGGCAGCGTCAACCTGCAAGCCGCCGACTTCATCTTTTCATCCGCCCCCTGCTATCTCGCGGGGACCCGCATTCTCACGCCGGATGGTGAAGTGCCGGTGGAAAGCTTGGCGGTCGGCGATCGCGTGGTCACCCGCGACGGCCACGCCGAGCCGATCAAATGGATCGGCCACCGCACCTATCATCCGCCGTTCACCGCCGAGCCGGCCACCATCCGCCCGATCCGCTTCGCCGCCGGCTGCCTCTCCGACGGTATCCCGACGCGGGGCCTGTTCGTATCCCCTGAACACGCCATGCTCATCGATGGGTTGCTGGTCCCGGCCGCCCTGCTGGTCAACGGCCGCACCATCACCCAGCCCGAGCCGCCAGCCGATATCCACTATATCCACGTCGAGTTGGCCGCCCATGACGCCATCCTCGCCGAGGGCGCCTGGTCGGAAACTTTCATTGACGATGACAGCCGCCAGCTGTTCGACAACGCTGCCGACTACCGGCGCGGCCATACCGATTGGTCCGTGCCTGCCGCTTTGTTCTGCGCCCCCCGTATCACCGAAGGCTACCAGCTCGAGACCATCCGCCAACGCCTCGGTGAGCGCGCCGGCACCCGCGAGCCGCGCCGCGCCTTGCCGCTGAAAGGCGAGATCGACTGCCTGGCGCCCGACCTCGTCGGCGGCTGGGCGCAAAACCCCGACCACCCGGAAGCACCGGTCTGCCTCGATATCTTTGTCAACGACGTGCTGATCGCGTCCACCTTGGCCAACCGCTACCGCGCCGACCTCGAACGGGCTGGACTGGGAAGTGGTCATCACGCCTTCCAGGTGCGTTTGCCCGACGCTCTTACCGAAGACGCGCGCCGGACGATCACGATCTGCCGCTCACTCGATGGCGCCCGGTTGGGTGCGTAAATTGGCCAGCTCGCGCTGATCCGGCAGTCTGCGGATCAAGTCCGGCAATGACAAAGCAAAATCATTCTCGCGGCGCGCTTGCGTCCGAGTTCTGCTTGCTGAACGACGAAGCGGCCTCTGCAAGACCGTTGACCGAAGCCCTCTAAAAAACGGGCCTCCGTCAAAAAAAGGGAGGCGAAGCGCCGAAAGGCGCATGCCGTCCACTGTCCGCCCGCTCCTCCTGTTCCTCGCCCCGTTGTCGGGGAGGGTTGGGAGGGGGTCGGAAGCGATCCCGACGGGGACCGCTCGCCTTCCGGCGCTCCGCGGCGGCGCTTGCCCCGGCGAGCGAACGCCAGGACTCAGTCCAGGCCGCGCTTCACGCGAAACACGATGCGAAGGCGTTACCTCCGCTTAGAATCGCGCTTAAGCAAGGCACCTTGCGCCCCGGTCGTGATGCCGGAGGGGACGATGCCCGGACCGCCCGGGAGCGGGGTTACAAGCCCCGCCCGCAGGAACCGCACTCGCTCCATCAACTGGCTGTCACCGGTCGACGTCCCTGACGTGAGCGAGACGGGGCGCGGTTATGGTCATCGCCGCGGCGAAGTCAAACGGTTTGAATTTGTGCCGGTGAATTAGGACGTTTCGCGCCGCGCGTTTTTCTCACAAAGGCGCACGGTGCGCATGATTCGATGGCTCTTCACCTCTCTCCGCGTGCGGGGAAAGCATAGGCGTACTTTGGACGCCGTCCTTAGTGGAAGAACGCCGATGCCATGTATCGGCTATGCGGAGCGAGGGTGAGGCGGCCCCAAAGCGAGTCTGAGCGTTGCCACCCGGAGCCCGGCGGTTAGGCCTTCTCATCCCAACCTCCTTCCCGCACGCGGGGAGAAGGAGGCGTTTCGCAGCGCCGTCTTCGTGTCAAACGATCCGGCAATCCGTGCGGCGACGACTACCCCGGATTTCGCTGCGCTGCATCCGGGCTACGCTTGCTTACGAAGAGTCAGTGCTGCTCCTCTTCCTCATCTTCGAGGGCATCCTGCTCGGCGTTTTCCACGCCCTCCACATCCACCAGGTCCGGCACCGGCTTGACGTCTTCGCTCTCTTCGGCGTGGGCCTTGCGCTCCGCAGCCTCCTCGAGCGCGCCGGTCATGAATGCGGTGAGATCGTCGATCGCGTCTGCGATCTCGTTCGCGGTGATGCCGTGTGTGGCCGCGTCGGCGCGACAGCGATCGGCGAGCGCGCTCGCGCGCGCCGGTTCGTCGCCCGACTTGTCTTCGGCGCGGACGTGGTCGGACACCCATTCTTCGACAAAGGCCAGTGCGCGCTCGCTCATTGTTCCGGCTCCCGGTTTTGGAGAAGTGTATCACAGCGGCGAATCTCAAAAGCTTACCTACAAACTTCCGTTCATAAGAGTTGACGCTGAGGGCAATAAAGCCATTCAGGTAGCCAGCCGTCCGCTGTTGATTCTTGCGATTGCTGTGGCGATTACAATTATTCTTGTGGCTCTTAACGCCTCTCCCTCAGAATGGCAGACGTGGTTTGGAAAGCCATTCACGTGGCTAAAGGGCCCTAATTCCTTAGCGGTAGGAAAATAGTGTACACTCGCAATATTACGACCTTGGCGAGTAAAACTTCGAGGCATCCAACGATTTGAGGAAATCCCAATCTGCCATTCAAGCCGTTATGAACCGGCTGGAACGGCAGGTCGGGCTTACCCAGTTCGCACGATGGCTTGTCAATCGACAAACTAATGACCCTAGATGAACACGCCATTCGCATCGGTTACCTTCATACGAATCTAGCCGCGCTGGAGTCTTCATTGCGCTTCTTTATGCTCAAATTGCGCGGCCAAGCATTTCATGTTCCGAAGCCTGGGGATGCCGATGCTCCGTTAAACTGGATGACCAAATGGGTCTCGCTGGCAGACTTAATTAAAAAATACAATGGAGAACTCACGGATATTGAGCGTCTGGAATTTTCAATCACTCAAGAGGTTACGGATATACGTGACGGATTGGCCCATGGGCGCCTTCATTCGCCAGAATTGGCACTCCCGTGGACCCTCACAAAATTCGGTCAGCAGAAAGAGGGCCGTGTTCCAATCATTTTGAATCAGAAAATGACGATCGATTGGCTGGACAACGCATACAAACTCGTCGGGGAGCACAAACGCAGGGTTGATGCGTGTAGTAAGCGGCGAGGATTCTCGATTACGTGAGGCACGAACAAGGTTGCGCCGGACGTCGTTTCAGCCATCCGGGCTAGGCTTGCTCCTCTCGGATTGGCTCTGGACCCGTTAGAAGCGCGAGAAATTCATCAGCGCTCATTATTTTGATCTGTGCATCACTCAAGGCACTAATTCGTTCCGGTACAGGCATCGAAAGCACAAGATATCCCTCGTCACATTTATATTTACCGAGGCTGCGTCTGAGTTGATTTAGCATTGGTCGCACATTGTGAGGAACTGCGGTAAATTTCAGCTCCACAGCTATCCGCTTCTGTTTTGTTAAAATAATTAGGTCAACGTCGCGTTCTTGAATGAACGGAATGCCGACTGCGCGGAGACGCTCTGTAAAGCGCGCCTCAAATTCTTGCGCTTTGTCGGCAGGTGCAGCGTCGGGCGCCGTAGCGACAGCTTTGTCTCGTACCCTGACATACGCGACAAGAGCGATTGCTGTCATCGCGCTTACCCCGATCGCCATGCCCAATGCGAACCGCACTGATGGGGCGGAAAGTCTATCGAGCCATCCAGACGCCAAGAAACCTGCTGCAGCAGACACTCCGGCAGCAAGAAGCCCTGATCCGATCCCGAGAAGTGCTTCAACAGATATAAGGCGAGTGTTCTCAACAGGCCTTGATGCCATACTATCCAATACGCGCGCCTCGGCTGGCGGCGGCCTGAATGATTTACCGAGCTTTTCGAGAATTGACTTCCTTTTCTTGGCGGGAACGTAATCACTGATTACTATGTGGGAATACAGCAGAGAAAAAATTTCATCCATGGAATAAACGTCAGACCTTTTTACGCGGCTATCCAGCGCGGTTCCGGCGACGAAACGCTCGACCTCATCGAACTGCAGCGCAAAGTCAGAATCCAAGGTAAATCGGCGAAGCATCGTCTCGATAATCTGTCGATTTGCTGCGGCAGCTCGCTCCTTTTTTGCTCCGATTGTTTGCCTGTACCCGACGAAAAAGAAGATGACGGTCAATACGACGCCAAGAACACCCGTAAGGGTCCCAAGGTCCAGATTCATGTCATGAACCCGACGATGCAGACGGAGGCCACTTCACCATCATAGGCCTGAAGATTGATTTTGTCCCAGATCACAATGCCTTATTGCTCTCCTTCACCTTCTCCGCCTCGACATAAACCTGCGCTCCCATGTCGATGAACTTCTTCGACATCGAGGCCATTCCCTCTTCGGCGGTTAGCGCATCCGCGCCAGCGACCGCTCGCTTGGCCGGATCATTCAGCGTCGCCGCGTAATCGCGCACGTCCTGCGTGATCTTCATCGAGCAGAATTTCGGGCCGCACATGGAGCAGAAGTGCGCCACCTTGTGCGCTTCCTTGGGCAGCGTTTCGTCGTGGTAGGAGCGCGCCGTGTCGGGATCGAGCGAGAGGTTGAACTGGTCGACCCAGCGGAACTCGAACCGCGCGCGGCTTAGCGCGTCGTCGCGCAGCTGCGCCGCCGGGTGGCCCTTGGCGAGGTCGGCGGCGTGGGCGGCGATCTTGTAGGCGATGACGCCGTCTTTCACGTCGTTGCGGTCCGGCAGCCCGAGATGCTCCTTCGGCGTGACGTAGCAGAGCATGGCGGTGCCGAACCAGCCGATCATGGCGGCTCCGATCGCGGACGTGATGTGGTCGTAGCCCGGCGCGATGTCGGTGACGAGCGGGCCCAGCGTATAGAACGGCGCCTCGCCGCATTCCTTGAGCTGCTTGTCGACGTTGATCTTGATCTTGTGCAGCGGCACGTGGCCGGGGCCTTCGATCATCACCTGGCAGCCCTTGGCCCAGGCGACCTTGGTGAGTTCGCCAAGCGTTTCCAGTTCAGCGAACTGGGCGCGATCGTTGGCGTCGCGGATCGAGCCGGGGCGCAGGCCGTCGCCCAGCGAGAACGAAACGTCGTATTTGCGCATCAGATCGCAAATCTCGTCGAAGCGCTCGTAGAGGAAGCTCTCCTTGTGATGCGCCAGGCACCACTTCGCCATGATCGAGCCGCCGCGCGAGACGATGCCGGTGACGCGATTGGCGGTGAGGTGGATGTAGGCGAGCCGCACGCCGGCGTGGATGGTGAAATAATCGACGCCCTGCTCGCACTGCTCGACCAGCGTGTCCTTGTAGCACTCCCAGTCGAGCTTGACCGGGTCGCCGTCGACTTTCTCCAGCGCCTGGTAGATCGGCACGGTGCCGATCGGGACCGGCGCATTGCGCAGGATCCATTCGCGGGTGTTGTGGATGTTGCGCCCGGTGGAGAGGTCCATCACCGTGTCGGCGCCCCAGCGGATCGCCCACACCATTTTCTCCACTTCCTCTTCGACCGAAGAGGTGACCGCGGAATTGCCGATGTTGGCGTTGATCTTGGTGAGGAAGTTTCGCCCGATGATCATCGGCTCGAGTTCGCCGTGATTGATGTTGGCGGGAATGATGGCGCGGCCGCGCGCCACTTCCGAGCGCACGAATTCCGGCGTAATGAAGAGGGGCACCGACGCGCCGAAGCTTTCGCCGTCGTCGTGGGCTTCCTGCGCCACTTCCAGCATTTTCTTGCGGCCGAGATTCTCGCGCTCGGCGATATAGATCATTTCCTTGGTAATCACGCCCGCGCGCGCCCATTCCAGTTGGGTGACGGGCTTGCCAGGCAGCGCGCGAAGCGGCTGCGGGGTGTTGGCGAAGTTGCGCGCCAGGTGCTTGCCGGACACATTGCCGTTGTCGACCGGCTTGATCGGGCGGCCCGCATAGGCCTCGACGCCGCCGCGCTCGCGCACCCATTCGATGCGGGTGCGCGGCAAACCCTTCTCCAGGTCAAGCGTGGCGTCGGGATCGGTGTAAGGGCCCGAGGGATCGTAGACCGGAACCGGCGGCTCGCCGGAAGAGGCATCGAGCGCAATCTCGCGCAGCGGCACTTTCAGCTCGGGCGCCGCGTCCGGCCGTGCGTAAATCTTGCGCGAGCCCATGATCGGCCCGGTGGTGACCTTCGGCGTGGCGAGATCGGATTCGGCGATATGCTTGTTCATCGGTTCACTCCAGAGTCTTCCATTTCAAGATTTTCCATTCACGCATGGCCTTTATCATGCGCGCGCGTGTTGTTGTTGCCGGCTATTCGGTCGCGGTCCGGTAGCCCTTGAAACTGAGCCAGCCGCCGATGACGAGAACGATGATGCCGACGATCGCCATCGCATACGATCCGGAATAGATCGTGATCGCGAGCACGGCGGTGGCCGCGGGCAGCACGATGCGGATGATGCCGGCGATCACCAGGAGCCAGCCAAGAATGGTGATGATGATCCGCCAGTCCGCGGTCCAGCCATGATAGCCGTTGAGCATGGCAACACCGGCCAGAAACGACATCAGTCCGGACAGGTAGATGATGACCGGAACCAGCACGGCCTGGCCGATCATGTCGGCATAGACCGTCTGGTTGATCAGACAGCCGAGGCCGAGCACGACAAACAGCGGACCGACCAGCCGGGCGATGAAGACAACGGGTTGCATGGCTTGATCCTCGCGTCTCAGCGCCGCGTTCGCCGCGCCGCAACTATGCGATCGCGGGGCTGGGTTTGTCGTGTTCTGGAGGCCGGAATCATTCCTGTCCCTTCGCCGGCATGACCCGGATCAGGTTCAAAGGGTTTTTCGCGGTCGCGGCCCACCTTGATCCTCCCGCGCAAACACGGGAAGCAACGGCGGGGGCGCGGCGGTCTCTCAGCTCCCTCCTGGGAGCTCCCCTCGGAACACATTTAATGTAGGCCGATGGCGGGGCGTGTCAACGCGCGGTAAGGTTGGTGAGTTCAACCGCCGGGAGTGGGGCGATGGCAAACGACAAGCCGAGCCGGAAGGACGACCTCGATAAAGCCCGCGTCATCGTGGGCGAATACGGCCTGCTGATTGGGCCGGCCGGAAAGCAGAGCGAAACGGTCGCGCGCGCCGTCGCGGATGGCATCGCGCTCGGGCGCAAGGAGGCGTTGGCAATGGCGGCGAAGCCTTCCGAGCCTTCCAAGCCGCCCCCTGGCCGCAAAGGCACACGTGGCGGTTGATCCACGTCAATGCAGGGCGGCGCCGGCGCAATAATGTGTCGGCTATGATCAATACAAAACCTCATCCGATGGTGCATTGCCCGAACTGCGGCAGGCCCATGCGGCTCGCCGGCATCATTCCGGGCATCGGCGCGCTTCCCGAATTGTGGACCTATGAGTGCCGGGGCTGTGCTGAAGCGGTGACGGAAGCAAAAGACAGACTGCTGTCAGAGGCCGGTGTGATCGCGCTGGCAGGCGATGACTAATTCGTCTGCTGCAAGTGGCGGCCTGCACCGCGCCTCAGTGCATGCTCTTCTGTAACGCCAGCGTGTCGGCCCATAGCTTCGAGCGGTCGTCGTCGAATACCAGCGCCGGATCTTCCGGCACCGTCACCCAGAAGCCATGTGCGAGTTCATCCTCGAGCTGGGACGCGGCCCAGCCGACATATCCGAACGCGATGAGACTTTTGTTTGGTCCCTTGCCCGATCGCCATGTCGCGCAGCACATCGGCGGCGGCGCTGAGCGCAACGCGGCCGTCAATGTCGAGCGTGTCGGGCAGACGGTAGTCGATGCTGTGGATCACGAGCGCAACGTCGCGGTCGACCGGGCCGCCGGAAAACACCCGGACGGTGTCGGTGACGCCGGCCGCATCCACGCCGAAATCCTTGAGCATGCGGGCGACGGAGCGCTTGCCGGCCGGCCGGTTGATGATGATGCCGAACGCGCCGTCGCGATTGTGCCGCGCCAGCAGAATGACGGAACGATAGAAGGCGGCCTGGTGCAGTTGCGGCGACGCAATCAGCAGCTGGCCGTTCAGCCAGGAGTGGGTTGGAATCTCGGTCTCGGTCGGCAGCGCGGCGTGGAGCAGTGTCGCCGGCAAAAAAATCGCCGCGGCGACCAGAACCCAACGCTTGAGAACAAACGACCACACGATCGCCGCGCCTCGGGCACTTATGCCCGTGACTATGATCCCTCCAAAGCGAGAATGGTTCAACTCATTGTTATGTCAGGCGCGGATTCGCGCCGCGCGTGACCGCTAGACGAATTGTACCGCGATGCCGCCGAGCGTGCCGAAATCGGCGTGCAGGGTGTCGCCTTTTCTCGCGAACACCACGCGCGTGAACGAACCGGCAAGCACGAGATGACCCGGCTCGAGCGAGACGCCGTGCTGGCCGAGTTTGTTGGCGAGCCAGGCGACGCCAAGCGCCGGATGGCCGAGCACGCCGGCGGCGACGCCGGTCTCCTCAATTTCGGAATTGCGATACATGATGCCGCCGACCCAGCGCAGATCGACATCGAGCGGACCGACCGGCCGGCCGCCGATGACGATGCCGGCGGCGGCGCCATTGTCGGACACGGTGTCGAAAATCTTGCGCGGGTCGGCGAGCCGCGCGTCGACGATCTCGATGGCCGGCACGACATATTCGGTGGCGCGCAGAACGTCAGGCAGGCCGATGCCGGGGCCGCGCAGCGGCTTGCCGAGAATGAACGCAAGCTCGATCTCGACCCGCGGCAGGCAAAAATTTTCATGCGCGACGCGGCCGCCGTCGGCGACCATCATGTGGTCGAGCAGGTGGCCATAATCCGGCTCGTCGATCTGCGAGGAACGCTGCATCGCTTTCGAGGTCAGCCCGACCTTGTGGCCGATCAGCCTGGCGCCGGCGGCAATCTTGCGGTTGGCCACCGCGGTGGAGATCGCGTAGGCGTCGTCCATGGTGATGTCCGGCCAGGTCTTGGTCAGGGGCACCGCCTGTTTGCGTGCTTTCTCGGCGGCGATGAGGATATCGGCGGCTTTGTTGCGATCGGCTTCTGACATCATGGCCGAGGACGCGCTCCCTTATTGCTGAAGATGACCGGCAGACAGATTACCGACAAACGGCCTACTGACAAACGGCGCGGAGGACGACCGTTTCGAGCGGACATTCGCCCTCGGCAAGTTGTCTTCCGGACACCAGCGCCTTGTCGGGGCATGCCTCTCCGGTGCGCGAATCGAGCGGCTGGCCGCCGTTGAAACCCTTGCTGCGGCAGGCTGCCGTCGCTGCTGCGGCGCAGTCAGGCGCGCCGTTTGCCGCTGTGGCGCAACGCTCGTGAACGTCCACCACGCGGGTATTCGGCAATCGCCCAATCACAGCCGCGGCGTCCTTGCTCACATCGAAAGTCTTTTTCATTCCCTCTTGCGTCGCGACCGCCGCGTCCTTGGCAACGTCGCCGGTTTTTTTGCCGACATCTTCGAATGCACCAGGTGTGGCTTTTATCTTGTCATGAAGATAGCCGATCGACCCATCCCACCAGCGTCCCAAATCGTGGAAGAAGCCCGGCTTGTCAGGCGCGGATGAGTGCGGTGGTCGCGGTGCGGCGGCAGTCGGTGCAATGGGCGCAGCCGGCGGGGTGGGCGCCTGCACCGCAGCGGCAGGCGGCGCTTGCGCGTTTTCCGCGCGCGCAGGTCCGGCCGCGAGTACCGAAATAGTCGCAGCGCCGAGCCACGCGACGGCAGCGCGGCAAAAGCTGTTTCGTTTGACTAACCTCGGCATGGTCGGCATGTCAGCGCAGCCACGGCTGCAGAAGCGGAACGCTAGCCGTCGTCAGAATACCCGGACGACGGCAATAAAGCCAACCACGAGCGTGGTGCGGCCGCGGTCGCCGCACTTCAAGTGCGATGCTCGCGCCAGCGTGACCACACGAACCAGATCAGCGCGACAAGGAATGCCACGACGATGACGGCATCGAAGTCGTGGAACAGTTTGCGCATGGTGGGATCGCTTTCCCAGCGTGCGCCAAGCAGATAACCCGCATAGGCGAGCGCAAAGCACCACGGCCAGGAGCCGAGAAAAGTGTAGATTTGAAACTTCATCATCGGCATTCGCGCGAGACCGGCCGGGAAGGCGATGAAGGTCCGCACGACCGGAAGCAGCCGGCCGAAGAACACCGTGGCGGCGCCGTAGCGGGCAAAAAACTGCTCAGTGCGTGCGAGTTCGGACCGGCTGATGAGGATGTACTTCCCCCAGCGTTCGAGGACGGCCCGGCCACCCTTGGCGGCGACATAATAAGCCACGGTCGACCCGACATTGCAGCCGAGCGCTCCCGCCGTCGCGACGCCGATCAGGTTCGCCTTGCCGATGGAGACCAGATAGCCGGCGAACGGCATGATGATTTCCGAAGGCAGCGGAATGCATGCGGATTCGATCGCCATAAGAAAGACGACGCCAAAATATCCGGCGGCGGAAATGACTTCGACGATCCAGGAAGCGAGCGCTGAAATGATTTGGTCGATCATCGCGGGCTTGGGGCGCGGAGCATGGGCGGCTCTCGTAGCGGGCGAGCACGCGGTTGTCCAATCAATACGAGCGGACCATCACACCTCTACGATTCAGCGAGAATAGAGCCGATGCTGCAGTCAGCGCCGTTTGCGGAGACGGCGGCTTTCGAGGGCGATGATCTGACGGCGTGCGCTGTGGTCGGCGACCTTCTTGGGGACCTTCTCGGCGATGCCCAGGAGCCGCTCGCGGCGATCCATCTCTTTCCAGACGTCCTCGGGGCGGATACCGGCAGAGACCCACAATACGATCAAGTTGTAGAGGAGGTCGGCGCTCTCCTTGATCACGGCGTCGCGGTCGCCGTGCATCGCATCGATCACCACCTCGACGGCTTCTTCGGCGAGCTTCTTGGCCATCTTGCTGCGGCCGGAGCGCAGCAGCCGCGCGGTCCGTGAGGTCGACGGATCGTCGTGCCGGCAGGCCAGCACCGCTTGATACAGGTGGGCGATCGAATCAGCCATCGCCCATCAGAATAACGCGATAACGTCGCAATTGTGTTAAAGTAGCAATCCGCTGCCCAGGCGAGAGCTTATCCGGGGTTAATCGGTCCTAAAAATCCGCATTTGTCGCTATTCCTCTTGGGCCAGCAGGCCGGCATTGCCGCCTGCCGCCGCGGTGTTGACCGTGATGACCTGTTCGGCGGCCGAGCGGCGCAGGTAATTAGGTCCGCCAGCCTTCGGTCCGGTGCCCGACAAATGGGTCCCGCCGAACGGCTGGGTGCCGACGACGGCGCCGATCATGCTGCGATTGACGTAGATGTTCCCGTGCGGAAGCCGCGCGGCGATCTGTTCGATGGTGAGGTCGATCCGCGAATGGATGCCGAGTGTAAGCGCGGTGCCGTTTGCCGCGATGTCGTCGACGAGCGCGTCGAGTTGTTCTGCGCCCCAGCGCACGACGTGGAGCAGGGGTCCGAATACTTCCTCCCTAAGCTCGCGCGCGTTGTCGAGTTCGATAATGGCCGGTCCGATATAGGTCCCGCGGGCCGGCAGCGCGGCTTCGCGATTGCAGCGGAAGCGCACGCGCCCGGCGCGTTCCATGTTCGCGATCCAGCTTTCGAGTTTTTGTTTGGCCTCGTCGTCGATCACGGGACCGAGATGGGTCGCGGGCTCGCGCGGATCGCCGACTTTCAGTTCGCGCACAGCCCCGATCAGCATGTCGAGCATCGGTGCGGCGATATCCTCCTGCAGGCAAAGGAGCCGCAGCGCGGAGCAGCGCTGACCGGAGGAGCGGAACGCCGACGTGATCACGTCGTCGATCACCTGCTCAGGGAGCGCCGTGGCGTCGACGATCATGGCGTTGATACCGCCGGTCTCGGCGATCAGCGGCACGATCGGGCCATCCTTTTCGGCCAGCGCCCGGTTGATGGCGCGGCCAACTTCGGTCGAGCCGGTAAACACAACGCCAGCGACGCGCGGATCGGCGACAAGGCTTGCTCCAACATTGCCGTCGCCGGGTACGAGGTGCAGCGCCGTGACCGGTACGCCGGCTTGGTGCAGCAGCGCGACCGCGCGGGCGGCGATCAACGGTGTTTGCTCGGCCGGCTTGGCGACAACGGCATTGCCGGCGACGAGCGCAGCGCTAACCTGACCGAGAAAGATCGCAAGTGGAAAATTCCATGGACTGATGCAGACGAAAACGCCGCGGCCGCGGTAGCGCAACACATTGCTTTCGCCGGTCGGCCCCGGCATCAGCCTGGGCGACAGCGAGTGTCGCGCCTCCGCCGCGTAGTAGCGGCAATAGTCGACGGCCTCGCGCACTTCCGAAAGTGCATCGTCGAGCGTCTTGCCGCCCTCGGTTTGCAGGAGCGCAAGAAGGGACCCGCGATTGCTTTCCAGGAGATCGCCGGCGCGCTCGAGCACCGCAGCGCGATCCGCGTAAGGCGTCGCCTCCCACGTAGAAAAGCCGGCCGCTGCAGCCGACATCGTCGCCTGAACGATCGCGTCATCGCCCTCCCGCACCAGCCCGATCGCGCGGCCATCGATCGGCGAGATGACCGAGCGTTCGCTGCCGATCAGCGCGATGCCGTCGATGAGCGGTGCGGCCACGGGGCCTTCGGCGGTGTGGCTGCGCACTTCCGCGAGCAGCGCCTCGAGGCTCGCGCGATCACCAAACTCGACGCCAGCCGAGTTGCGCCGGTCCGGCTGATAGAGGTCGCGCGGCAGCGGAATTTTTGGATTGCGCGCGTCACGATGGCTCGCCAGCCGGCTATACGGCCGACGTAAAATCTCCTCGATCGGCACGCTTTTGTCGGCGGCGACCGAAACGAACGAGGAATTGGCGCCGTTTTCCAGAAGCCGCCGCACCAGATAAGCGAGGAGATCGCGGTGGCCGCCGACCGGCGCGTAGACCCGGCACACCGCATCCGGCATCTCCGCCAGCAGCGCCGCGTAGAGCGCTTCGCCCATGCCGTGCAGGCGCTGAAACTCGAAGCCCTCGACGCCGCCGGCATCCTCGATGACGCTAGCCACGGTCAGCGCGTTGTGGGTGGCGAACTGCGGGTAAAGCCGATCGCGCGCCGCAATCAGTTTCTTGACGCAGGCCATGTAGCAGAGGTCGGTCATGGGTTTCCGCGTGAACACCGGATAGTCGGGAAGCCCGCGCTCCTGCGCGCGCTTGATCTCGGTGTCCCAATAGGCGCCCTTCACCAACCGGACCGTGAGCCTGCCACTGACCGCCGCGGCCGCGTCTTCGAGCCAGCCGATCACCGCCAGCGCGCGTTTCTGATAGGCTTGCACGGCGAGCCCAAATCCGTCCCAGCTGCGCAGCGACGGGTCGGACAGAACGGCGCCGATAATCTCGAGTGATAATTCGAGCCGATCCGCTTCCTCGGCATCGACGGTGAATTGCAACTCGTGTGCCTTGGCCATGCGCGCGAGTTCAAGAAGGCGCGGCGTGAGTTCCCTGACGACGCGGTCGTGTGAGATCGCTTCAAAGCGCGGGTGCAGCGCCGAGAGCTTGACGGAAATACCGGGGCGCGCCGGCAGCACGGCGTTGCCGGTACTCGCGCCGATTGCGTCGATCGCGCCGGCGTAAGCGGTGAAGTATTTCTCCGCGCCGGCCGCGGTGCGCGCGCCTTCGCCGAGCATGTCGAACGAGTAGCGGACGTCGTGATGCGAGCGGGCGCGCGAGAGCGCTTCTTCGATGGTCTGGCCGAGGACAAAATGCGAGCCGATCAGCCGCATGGCCTGGCGCGTCGCCGTGCGCAAAGTCGGCAGTCCAACGCGGCGAACGATGGTGTCGAGGATCGTCTCCGGCGTCTCGCCGGGATGGATGATGCGGGCGGCAATGCCGAGCGTCCACGCCGAAGCCGACACGAGAAGCGCCGTGGATTTGAGTTCGCCGTCGAGCCAGCGGCCGGCGGCGAGTTTGTCTTCGATCAGGCGGTCGGCGGTCGCTGCATCCGGCACGCGCAGCAACGCTTCCGCCAGCACCATGAGCGCGAGCCCCTCCTTGGTCGACAGCGAATAGGCGTGCAAAAAATCTTCGATGCCGCCAAGGCCGCCGGCTTTGGCGCGGATCGCCTCAACAAACGAGCGGGCGCGGATGTCGACGCGGCGTTCGGCATCGATGTCTCGTTTGGCTTCCGCGAGAAAGCGGGACGCCAAGTCCTCGTCGGGCGGCGCGAACGGCGCCCGAAACGGCGGCACTTCGGAAGCGGTGGCCGTCATCGCGGCCTCCAAATGCTCCTGGACGCGCTGATGCTGCGCGCCAGTTGCACTCATATAGCAACGTTGACTAAGTGCCGCCCCCCAGAAGCGATTCTAGGCGCTCGATGCTTTGCGTCCAGCCGGCCTCCATTCCCTTGATGTGGGCGACGGCGTATTCGACAACAGCCGCTGCGCGGGTCTGCACGACGAGCCTCGTTTTTCCGGCCTCCTGCGCGAAAGTCACCGTGGTCAGTCCCTCAAGGATGGGATTATCGGCGTCGTCCAGGGCAACGTTCGAGAACATCAGCCGCTCCGGCGGGACGAGTTCCCGGACCTCGCCTCTCATCTTGTAAATGACGCCGTCTGGCCCGCGCATGTGAATGCGGATCGCGCCGCCGACATGGGCATCAATTTCACACACCGGGTTGTTGAAGCCGTGGGGCCCCCACCATTGCGCCAGATGCTTTGGATCGATCCAGGCCTGAAACACCAGAGCGCGCCGCGCATCGAAGACGCGCGTGATCGTGAGTTCTCGCTCGGCAAAAGTCGGCTTCGGAGGGGCAGCGTTCAGGCGTTTCGCCAAAAACGCTGCGAGCTGATCGAAAGAACCGCCCCAACCTTGGCGCATGCTGTCGTGCGCGGCATCGAAGGTTTTGCGCTCGTCTTCGGTGGCATTCACCGGCAGCCATCGCAGCGTCAGTTTGGTCTTCCCGCCTGGCGCTTCATTGAAGGTTACGGTCGTCAGCAATTCAAGCGGCCACGTTGCACTGAACGGATGCCGCGAAAGGCCGCCGGCTTCATCCGAGAATGAATGGATCCAAACAAGGCGCGTGGGTTCGACGATTTCGCGATAAACAAGCTTGGCCCACATAACACTGCCGTCCGGCGTGCGCATCGCGCCGTGATATGTTTCGCCTACCCGCAGGTCCATTTTCGCCGCGACAATCGTGGAGCCTTTTGGCCCCCACCATTCCTTCATGTGCTTCGGCTCGGTGAATGCCTTCCATAGCAATTCGCGCGGCGCGTCGAACACGCGCGTGATGATGAAGTCCGAGCCTGTGGTCGAAGCCATGATCACTCCTACTATCGAGCGCTTGCGGTGTGCAGTGAACTGTGCGGGCTGGTTGCGGCGACGTATTCGCCAAGCCGCGCGAGCGCCTGCGCCAGACCTTCGGCCGCGCCATATTCCTTGATCACGCGATCGCGTTCGCCGGACGACGGGAAATCCATTCGCACGATGATGCGGTTCCTGGCAGCGCCCAATTCCTCGAACGTGACGGTGGTTTTAAACTGCACCGGCTCGACGTCTTCGCCGCCGCCGTGGCGGTAGACAATGCGCCGCGGCGGCACGACTTCTTCGTAGGTGATGCGGTTCTGGAAGTCGCGGCCGTCAGGTCCGTGCATCACGAACCGCCAGACGCCGCCGGATCGCATGTCGAAGCTGTGCGTGGTCGTGGTGAGCCGTACGGCCCCCACCACTGCGCCAAATGCTCTGGATCGGTCCAGACCGCAAAGACGAGATCGCGCGGCGCGTCGAACACGCGCGAGGCAATGATCGACCGCGGATCGCTGTCGGTATCGACGTCATTTCTTGCGGCCATGCTTCTTCTCCCTGGTGCCGGGTCCTTTGGCTTGAAGTTTCTTCAGATAGTCGTCGAGGCGATCAAAACTCTCGTCGAAAAAACGCCGGTAGTGGTCGAGCCAGGTGTCGATGTCTTTCAGCGCTTTCGTTTCGATCCGGCATGGCCGCCACTGTGCTTCGCGCGAACGCGCGATCAGGCCGGCGCGTTCGAGAACCTTGAGATGCTTCGACACTGCAGGGAGGCTCATGGCGAATGGTTTCGCCAGGTCCTGCACCGTGGTCTCGCCGCGCGCGAGCCGCGCCAGAATGGCGCGACGGGTGGGATCCGCGAGGGCGGCAAAGGTCGTGTCGAGACGCATTTTACCAATCGGTTAAATAACTAATCGGTTAAATACGAGCCAATGAGTTGCATGTCAAGCGTTTGCGAACGAGGAGGGTCGATTGAGTTTTAGCGGCGGAAAAAGCTGGTGGGGGCGCGGCCGCTTGGATCAGCCTCGAGCGCTATGGCGCTTTGCTGTCGCCAACCTTGTCTTGCGTCTTGGTTTCGAAATCGCTGGCGTGGTGGCGCTCATGCAACTGATCTGCGAGCTTGCCCCAGGCACAGTTCACCTTGCGCCCCCGCTGTGCGGCGGGGCGTTTTCCGATCGCGTCGGTCCAGCGCTGCACGTTGGCATATTCTTCGACCTGCAGGAATTCGCCCGCGCCATAGAGCCGGCCTTTCACG
Source organism: uncultured Alphaproteobacteria bacterium (assembly GCA_963791955.1). Taxonomy (GTDB): domain Bacteria; phylum Pseudomonadota; class Alphaproteobacteria; order Rhizobiales; family Xanthobacteraceae; genus BOG-931. The sequence continues at coordinate 655,665 of CAWBUO010000002.1, read as the reverse complement.
AGCCCGCCATACCACGGCCACACCGCGATATCGGCGATGGTGTAGTCGGGTCCAGCCAGATACTCGGACTGCGCCAGTCGCCGATCGAGCACGTCGAGCTGGCGTTTCACCTCCATGGCAAAGCGATCGATAGCGTATTCGATCTTTATCGGAGCGTAGGCGTAGAAGTGGCCAAAGCCCCCGCCGAGGTAGGGCGCGCTGCCCATCTGCCAGAACAGCCACGACAGGCATTCGGCGCGCGTCGACGGATCACGCGGCAAGAAGGCGCCGAATTTTTCGGCGAGGTAGAGCAAAATCGCGCCCGACTCGAATACCCGAATCGGCTTTGGTCCACTGCGGTCCAAGAGCGCCGGGATTTTGGAGTTTGGATTGACCGCGACGAACCCGCTGCCGAATTGATCGCCGTCCATGATCTTAATCAGCCAGGCGTCGTACTCCGCACCGCGGTGGCCGAGCGCCAGCAGTTCTTCCAGCATGACCGTGACCTTGACGCCGTTCGGCGTGGCGAGCGAATAAAGTTGCAGCGGATGACGCCCGACCGGCAGTTCTTTGTCATGCGTCGGTCCCGCAATCGGGCGATTGATGCTCGCGAACCGGCCGCCGCTTTCCTTGTTCCAGGTCCAGACTTTCGGCGGCGTAAATGCGGGCGTGTCGTTCATTCCGAGAGCTCCTGATGTCCGGCGAGGCGATATTATCTCAGTATATAGGCTAGTCGATGTTACGGTGGGCCGCGATCTATTTTGGGACAGCTACTCGCCAACAACGCGGGACTGACAATCGTGCTGAGCCGAGTTGGCCTCCTTCGTGCTGCTTAACAGCTACACGAGTTTGCCAGGGCGTCTGCACATAAATTTCGAGCGTTAGCTCAATGCGACGCGCCACTTTTGTGGGCTTGATGGGCACGGCGCGGCCTAACAACTCCCAAGCGCCGCGGCCGGCTGGGAGTTGTTGGTGCGGCCGCCAGCCAACGCATGACGTTGCCGCCGCGCAGGAGCGGCAGGACTTCTTCCGCCGACATCGGCGCAGCGAAATAGAATCCCTGTGCCTGTCGGCATCCCCACTCGTGCAGCAATCGCAGCTGTTCTGCTGTTTCAACGCCCTCGGCGAGGACTCCGATTCCCAATTCGCGCGCCAGGCCGATCGCCGCCTTGACGATCGCCGTATCGTTGGGTTCGACGCCGATATCCTTGATGAATTCCTGGGCGATTTTAATCCGATCGACCGGAAAGCGCCGAAGGTAGAGCAGCGACGAATAGCCCGTGCCGAAATCGTCAATCGCGATCCGGAGCCCGCGGGCGCGCAGCCGCTCGATAACGTTGTCGTGCCCGCTTGACGTGCCCATCAACGCGGTTTCTGTCATCTCGATTTCCAGCGTTGCGGGCGGGAGGTCCGTCTCGTCGAGCGCAGCTATGATCTCGTTTTCCAGCGCACGAGGCGCCTTGAACTGAAGTGGCGAAACATTGACCGCTATTGAGGGAAGCGCGACCCCGCTGTCCAGCCATTGCTTTGCCTGCCGGCAAGCCGAGCGCAAAACCCAATTTCCGAGCATGACGATGAGGCCGCTGAGCTCCGCGGCGGGCAGGAATTCGCACGGCAACAGCACGCCGCGCGTCGGATGATTCCAACGGACCAACGCCTCCAATCCAATGAGACGGCTGGTCTCCATATCCACCTGGGGCTGGTACGCCAGGAACAGTTGGCCGGCCGCGATCCCCGCCTGCAGCTCAGAGGTCAGGGCCACACGTTTGCGTACTTCGGTATCCATGGCTTCGGTGAAAAACCGGTAGGTGTGCCGGCCTTCCAATTTTGCCCGATAAAGTGCGACATCCGCGTGTGCGAGAAGCGTTTCCGCATCCGCAGCGTCCGGCTCGTAGATCGCGACGCCAATGCTGACGCCGGATTGAATTTGGTTGCCGCCGAGCAGAAAAGGCTCGGCCATGATTTGCAGGAGCTTGTCCGCCAGAACTCCGGCATCCGTCGGATCGCTGATTGCCAACATCAGCAGAGCGAATTCGTCACCGCCAAATCGGGCGATGGTGTCGACCGTTCTCATGTTCGCCCGCAGCCGTTCGGCAACCGACTGGAGCAGCCGGTCTCCGATAGGGTGTCCCAGCGTATCGTTGACATCCTTGAAGTGATCCAGATCGAGATAAAGCACGGCGAAGCTGCGCTCGCCGCGGCGCGCGCGTTCGATGGCCCGGGCTACCTCGGCGACGAATACGCCGCGGTTGGCCAGACCGGTGAGCAGGTCGAACTCCGCCATCCGCTTGAGCTGACCTTCGGCTTCCTTGCGTCGCGAAATTTCGCGGGCTGTTGAAAGCAGGAAATTCCTTCCGCCGAAGGTGGTGCGGCGAATCGAGAGTTCGACCCAGAGCAGCCGACCGTCCTTGGTCTTGCTGCGCCAATCGAACGTCTGCGGCATCCCGGATCGCGCCTTCTGCATTTCGGTAAACAGGTTTGGGCCCGTGTAAGGCGGCTTGTTCTCTGAAAGGTCGCCTATCGTCATCTTAAGCAGTTCATCGCGCGTGTAGCCGAGCATCTCGCTGGCGCGCTGATTGACCTCCAGGAAGGCTCCGGTGTCGAAATCATGCAGAATTATGAGGTCGCTCACGGAGTTGAAAATGGTACGGAAGCGCTCCTCGCTTTGCTGCAAAGCCAATTGCGTTTGCTTGAGATCGGTGATGTCCAATATCGACCCGATCAGGCCGGTTACTTCCCCCGATCCGGACCGGAACGGGAAGAAATTCGCCAGCCAATAACGCGGGACGTCGGGAGCCGCGGGAGTTACACCATGAATTTCCGCGTTCAGCACGGGCTCGCCGCGCTCGTAGACCGGCCGGTGAAGCTCCGTGACCTCGTCCGCAAGCCCGGGGATGATCTCGCGCAGCGTGCGGCCGATTTGCGCGCTGACGGGTTGTCCGTTGATCTCGGCCATGTGCTCATTGATCCGCACGATGCGACGGTTGATATCCATGAAACACAGGCCGACCGGCGTATGCTGGTAGATCTGCTCGATTTCGTTGAGAACGGCCTTGCTCTCGGCGACAGCAGTCTGCAGTTCGCTGTTGACGGCGGCCTGGTTTAGCCGAAGTCGCGAGGTCTCAACGATCCAGCGATTGATGTAGCGTCCCATCAGCGCGACGACGACGACGTAAGCCGCCAGCATCACGCCCATCGCTATCGAGATCCGGTCCCCCCTCGCCAAATAACAAACGACCTGAGGAACGGTGGCAGGCAACGCGTAACTGAAAAACGCCGGCAGATACGCCGATTGCTGGAAGATCGCGCCGACTGTCATGCCGCCGAGCACGAACGTGACGACGACCTGAAGGACCGGATCCGGCGATACGAAGACGACCGATGCGGAGAGGCCCCAAAGGCAACCCGTCGCGGCGGCGCCGATGGTAAAACGCCTGGTCCAGCTGACCTCGCGCCCGCTCTTGGGAGGCTGCCGCAGATAGCGTGCCCGATCGACAAAGCGTGCGCCGACAACGACGCAGATCAGCCCGACCCAGAGCACGAGTATCCATGCGGGATAGGCTTGCCACAGCACCGCGGCAAGAATCGACGCGTTGATCGGGTTGACCAGCATGATCGGAGGCGCGTGATAGAGCGCCTTGATCTGCTCGGTACGCACCGCCGCCTGGAACTCCGGCTGGTTTGCCGGAGTCGCGCCCGGTGCGGAAAATGATTCGTTGCGCATATCGCCTACATAAGCTGGGTGCGCGCCGAGCGGCCTTGAATTGCGGCGGAATGCGCAAGCGACAATCGAGTAGACGGGAGCGCGGTTATTATTACGGCAATAAGAGCTAAGTAAATGTACGGACTTCTGCCTTATAGTTTACAAAAGCCCTTATGTGGAACCACCTAAGCTGCGGACAACGTCTGCTGCAAGTTCCATGTCCCGGCCGCCCCGCGTCACAAGCGATTGCAAGCTCTCCAGGCTCTGCGACCAACCAGAGTGTCAAACCCGTGTTGGGTCCCGCGTGCCGGGCTCAGTAAGTTTGCTCGATGGCGGGTGTGCTTGTTGTCAGAAAGCGGGGCGCGTCAGCGCCGTTGCCGAATGCAGGGGCATGCGACGCCAGCGCTTGCTGGATACCGCCCGCGACGGTCGTGTCGCAACCATTGCGAAAACATGAAACCCAACAGGGAGGGGACCATGAAACACGTCGAGGGAAAGGTGGCGTTCATCACCGGGGGCGCCAGCGGCATCGGATTTGGCATGGCGCAAGTCTTCCTCAAAGCCGGGATGAAGGTCGTCATCGCGGACATTCTGCAGGAGCGCCTCGACGAGGCTGCGCGCATTCTCGCGCAGAGCACCAATCGCGACTATCACTTCATTCGGGTCGATGTAACCGACCGCAACGCCATGGCCGCGCCGGCGGCGGAAGCCGAGCAGGTTTTCGGTAAGGTGCACGTGCTATGCAACAACGCCGGCGTGTTCGGAAATCTGCCGATCGAAACCGCAAGCTACGAGGATTGGGATTGGGTGCTGGGCGTCAATCTCGGCGGCGTCGTCAACGGCGTCGTCAGCTTTCTTCCCAAGATGATCGCGCATGGCGAGGGCGGGCATATCGTCAATACATCGTCGATGGCGGGACTTATTCCGCTGCCGTCTGCCGGCGGCCTTTACGCCACTTCCAAATTCGCAGTTCGCGGCCTGACCAACTCGCTGCGGCTCGCTTTGGGCGCACATAACATCGGCGTTTCGGTGTTGTGCCCCGGGATGACGCGGACGCGAATTTTACAAGCAGAAATGCATCGCCCCGGGCATGAAGTGAACGAAGCCACCGATTCCGAGGCCCACGGGTCATTCACCGGCGATATGACCGGCGGAATGGATCCGATCGAACTCGGCGAACGGGTCTTGCTCGGCATTCAGCGCAACGACGCCTACATCCTGCCGCACGGCGAATTCAAAGACGAAGTGCAGGGCCTGTTCGACGACATCGTTTCCGGTTTTCCCGAAGGGCAGGACATCGACGCGGGCAGGCTGGAGTTCGAGGACTTGCGCCGCCAGGCAACCGCCGAGGCCAAAGCGGCGATAAAGAACAGATGATGCTGATGTCCTGACGCTGCGCGCCTGAGCCGGCGCCGCTGAGGAACGTTTGCCGATAGACGCTGCGTGCTATTGCCCCGCATAAGCGCGTTGCAGCGCCGCCAAATCGAACTTTTTCATGTTCAGCAACGCAGCCATCACGCGCTCGGATTTGGTGCTGTCGGCGTCCGTCAGCATCTGCGACAACACCGATGGCACAACCTGCCAGGACACCCCGTATTTGTCCTTGAGCCAGCCGCAAGCGCCTTCCTGGCCGCCGTCGCAAAGCCTGTTCCAGAAATAATCGATCTCCTCTTGCGTACCGCACAATATCTGGAACGAGACCGACTCGTTGAACTTGAACAGCGGACCGCCATTCAGCGCGACGAACGTCTGCCCGCCGAGCTCGAATTCAACGGTCAGGACCGAGCCAGCTTCTTTGCCATGTGTCTCGTGGCCAACTTTGCCGTAGCAGCTTATTCGCTTGATCCCCGAATCCTCGAATATCGAAATATAAAAATTCGCCGCCTCCTCTGCCTGCGTATCGAACCACAGGCAGGGCGTGATTTTAGGTTTGATCGCAGGCATGCCGGGACCGATCACCGCTAAGGCTGCGCTTCCGGAAATTTCCAGGCGAAGCGGCGGATGTTGCGTGTCCAAAGAGTCCAAACGCTAAGTCGCTTTCGCGAGATGCGCCGCCAGCCGGTCGAACGTGCCGTTCCACGTCGCCTTCATGCCGACATGGGCGGCGTCGAAAGTCTTTCGTTCGACATCGGTACAATTGTGCGGCGACCAGCGGACATTGAGTTTGGTCTTGCCGTCCGGCAGCTCCTCGAGCGTCAGTGTCGCCATCGTTTCCGTCGGCCAGGTGGGAATGATGGGGTGCCGGCTGACCCCGCCGGCTTCGTTCGAGAAGGTGTTGATGAACACCAGCCGCTCCGGCGGGACGATTTCCTGATAGGCAAACTTGCCCCAGATCTTGAAGCCTTCGGGGGATTTTATGCCGCCGTGAAAGAAACCACCGGGGCGCAAATCCATTTTGCCCGCGATCATGGTGAAGCCGGCAGGGCCCCACCAATGCTTCATGGCTTCGAGGTCCGTTAAGGTCTGCCAGACGCGCTCGCGTCGCGCATCCAGCACGCGGAAAATGACGAAATCCCCATCCGCCGGTTCCGTACCCATTACGCTTGCCTCCGCCCACCATGGGCGTAGGCCTTAGTTTGCCACAACGATCATCCAGCCGACACCGAATTTGTCGGCCACCATGCCGAAGCGCGGTGCAAAGAATGTCTTGCCCATCGGCATCTGCACCTGGCCGCCGTCCGCGAGACCGGTAAACAGCTCGTCGGCGTCGGCTTCGCTGTTGGCTGAAATCGACAGCATGATGCCGTGAAAGTTCGGGGTGCCGCTACCGCGGCCGTCGGACGCCATCACGGTGGTGTCGCCGATCTGGAACTGGGAATGCATCACCTTGTCGGCGTTCTGCGGGGTGCACATTGTCTTGTCGGGACTATCCTTCCAACGCATCACCATGCCGACTTGGGCGCCGAGCGCCTTCTTGTAGAACTCAAGCGCTTCATCGCAGCGGCCGTTGAAATCCAGATATGGCTGAACGTGCATGGCAATCTCCCTTCATCCGCACTACTTGACACGATAGGTTGATATCAACATAATAAAGCCATGTCAACCGAGCTGCCCTTCGCATTGACGCATCAGGTTCGTGACGATTGTCTGTGCCTGCACGTGCAACGGGCGGCGAGGGCGCTGGCGCGCCGCTTTGACGATGCGCTGCGTCCGGTCGGGCTGACCCAGGGCCAGTTTTCCCTGCTGATGTCGCTCAATCGGCCGATGCCGCCGACCATCGGCGACGTTTCAACCTTGCTGGTGCTCGATCGCACGACGCTCACTGCCAATCTGAAGCCATTGGAACGGCGCGCCTTCATCAAGGTGAAAGTCGACGCCAAAGACAGACGCAGCCGCCGGCTCATCCTCACCGCGGCGGGGCGCGCAGCGCTCGTCGCCGCGGCCCCGATCTGGAAGCGCGCCCACGCGCAGACCGAGCGCCTGTTGCGGAGCACCAATGCCGACAGCCTGCGTAAAAGCCTACGCGAGTTGAGCTGACAGCGCCCGCCGCATGGCGTAGATCGAAGCCGCACGATCAACGGTTGTGACTGCGGAATCATGTCGTTTCTGCGAATCTATCTGCGCTTGCTCGGCCTTCTCAAACCGGAAGCCGGACTCGCCATCACGCTGGCGCTTGCCAACATCGCGCTGGCGGTGGCGCAATTCGTCGAACCAGTACTGTTCGGCCATATTATCGATGCGTTGTCCGGCGCGCTGCCGGCCGGCATGTGGTCTGCCGCACGCGCGCTCGCACCCTTGATTGGCGCGTGGGTCGGCTTCGGCTTGTTCATCATCATTGCCGCGGCCCTGGTGGCATGGTTTGCCGATCGCCTCGCGCACCGGCGCCGCAACCTCGTGCTCGCCGACTTCTTCGAGCATGTGCTGCAATTGCCGCTGGCCTACCATTCCGGCGCGCATTCCGGCCGGCAATTGAAGATCATGCTCACCGGCACCGACACGTTGTGGTGGCTGTGGGTCTCGTTCTTCCGCGAGCATTTTGCCGCCTTCGTCTTCATCGTCGTGCTGCTGCCGACCTCCCTGATCTTGAACTGGCGGCTGGCGCTGCCGTTGCTCGGCCTGTGCGCCGTTTTCACGGCGGTAACCGTACTGGTCATGCACCGGGCCGATGCGATGCAGCGCGCGGTCGAGCAGCATTACTCCGATCTCGCCGAGAACGCCGCCGACACGCTCGGCAACGTCGCCGTGGTGCAGAGCTTTGCCCGCATCGAACTTGAAGTATCGGCGCTCAAGGGCCTGGTGAACTCGCTCCTGCGCGCGCAAATGCCGGTGCTGTCATGGTGGGCGGTGGCCGCCGTGCTGACGCGCACCGCCACCACGCTTGCTTTGCTCACCATCCTCCTGGTCGGAACCTATCTCAAGCTCATAGGCCTGGCATCGGTCGGCCAGATCGTCAGCTTCATGGCGATTGCGGCACTGTTGATCGGCCGGCTCGAGCAGGTGGTCGGGTTTGCCAACCGCCTGTTCATGGATGCGCCGAAACTCGCGGAGTTTTTCGGCGTCGTCGATACCGTGCCGGCAGTGCGGGACTGGCCCGATGCGGTCGATCCCGGCCGCTTGCGCGGCCTTGTCGAATTCAAGAGCGTGTCGTTTTCCTACGATGGCAGGCGTCCCGCGGTGACGGACTTGAGTTTCACGGCGTTGCCGGGCGATCGCGTCGCGCTGGTCGGGCCGACCGGCAGCGGCAAATCGACAGCGCTTGCGCTGCTGCATCGCACCTTCGATCCGCAAACAGGCTTCATCACCGTCGACGGTATGGATATCCGCGGACTGACGCTGACCGGGCTTCGCCGCAACATCGGCGTGGTCTTTCAGGAGACGCTCCTGTTCAACCGCTCGATCGCCGAAAATCTGCGGGTCGGCAAGCCGGACGCAACCGACGCCGAGCTGCGCGAGGCCGCGGCGCGGGCCCAGGCGCTCGATTTCATCGACCGCAATCCGGCAGGCCTCGAAGCACGGATCGGCGAGCGCGGCCGTCTTCTCTCCGGCGGCGAGCGCCAGCGCCTCGCCGTTGCCCGCGCGCTCTTGAAAGATCCGCCGATCCTCATTCTCGACGAAGCCACTAGCGCGCTCGATCCGGTGACCGAGGCGCGGGTTTCCCAAGCCCTCGATCAGGTCATGAAAGGCCGCACCACCTTCGTGATCGCCCACCGCCTGGCGACGGTCCGCAGTGCGACCCGCATTCTGGTGTTCAATAACGGCCGCGCTGTGGAGAGCGGGACTTATGACGAGCTCGTGCAACGCGGCGGATACTTTGCGGAACTCGTGCATGCACAATTCGGAACCGCGGAGCACGCGCCGCTGCGTAGGGCAGTGAAAAGCCCGATCGTGGAGACGTGAGGCGGATTATGATCGGCAAAGCCCCTTTAGTCTTGCTGTCTCCGGGTGATAGCGAAGCCGCATGAGCGCCAAAAAAATTCTCATCTCGGGTGCGGGCATCGGCGGACCGACGCTCGCGTTCTGGCTGAACGCGGCGGGGCTCGAGGTCACGTTGATTGAACGCGCGCGGACGCTGCGCACCGGCGGCTACGTCATCGACTTTTGGGGCCTCGGCTACGATATCGCCGAGCGCATGGGCCTGGGAAGCGAGATCGACCGCATCGGCTATCACATGCGGGAACTGCGGATTGTCGGCGATCGAGGGGAGCGCGTCGCGAGCTTTGGCACGCGGGTGTTTCGCGAGCTGACCGGCGGGCGCTTCGTGACCCTCGGGCGCAGCGACCTTTCACGAATGCTGTTCGAAAAGATCAAAGGCACAACGGAGGTCATTTTCGGCGACGAAATCGTCGGCCTTCAGGAGGACGCGGACCGTGTGGTGGTTCAATTCGAACGCGGCGGCGAGCGTCGGTTCGATCTGGTGATCGGGGCCGACGGTCTGCATTCGGGCGTTCGCAGGTTTGTATTCGGACCGCAGCAGCGTTTTGAAAAGCCACTCGGCTACATTGTCGCGGCATTTGAGGTCCGTGGCTATCGCCCGCGGGACGAAGAGATATACGTCATTTACAGCAGGCCCGCCCGGATGCTGGCGCGCTTTGCCTTGCACGACGACCGGACGCTGTTCCTGTTCGTCTTCACCGCCGATGCTGCAGCACTCGCAATCGACGAGCCGTCGAAGCAGAGGGCGATGCTGCACGAGGAGTTCGGCAACGGGAACTGGGAATGCGCCAGCATTCTCGGTGAACTGGACCGCGCCCAAGACCTTTATTTCGATCGCGTCAGTCAAATCAAAATGGATTCTTGGTCGCGAGACCGCGTCGCGCTCGTCGGGGATGCTGCATTCTGCGCGTCGTTGATGGCGGGACAAGGTTCTGCGCTGGCGATGACGGCTGCCTATGTGCTGGCCGGCGAACTCGGCAAAGCGGAGGGACGGCACCAAGAAGCGTTCCACAATTACGAAATGCTGTTGCGAAGCTACATCGTTTCCAAACAAAAGGGCGCCGAGCGTTTTTCCGCAGCCTTTGCGCCAAAGACCCAATGGGGATTGTTCGTGCGCAATCAGGTAATAAAGGCCTGCGCAATCCCGGGGCTGGCAAGGCTCGCGTTCGGCAGGGATATCCTCGACGCTCTGCAACTGCCCGAGTATCGCTGGCCGGCGCGTGGACCAACCACCAAATAAATCTGGCTCTTCAATTTCAGTGTATTCAAGGCCTTATTATGAGTTCGCGTCTCAGCGCAACCGTTCCAGAATGCTGACGTAATTCGCGACTGCGGCGCCGCCCATATTGAAGATGCCGCCAAGCCGGGCGTCCTTGACCTGCATGTCGCCTGCAGTGCCGGTCAGCTGCATCGCGGTGATGGCGTGCATGGAAACGCCGGTGGCGCCGATCGGATGACCCTTGGCCTTGAGCCCGCCGGACGGATTGATCGGCAGCTTGCCGTCTTTGTTGACCAGCCCCTCAGCGATGACTCGCGCGCCTTGGCCTTCGGGTGCAAGGCCCATGGCTTCGTATTCGATCAATTCGGCGATGGTGAAACAGTCGTGCACTTCGGCGAAGGAAAGATCGGCAAGCCCGATGCCGGCTTCGTTGAGCGCGCGCTGCCAGGCTACCGCACAACCTTCGAACTTGAGAATGTCGCGCCGCGACATCGGCAGGAAATCCTGCACGTGCTCGGCGGCGCGGAACACGATCGCCTTGCCAAGCTTCAGCGCCGTCTCGACATCGGTGAGGACCAAAGCGGCGGCGCCATCGGAGACGAGTGAGCAGTCGGTGCGCTTGAGCGGCCCCGCTACGCGCGGATTCTTGTCGCTCTCGGCGCGGCAGAATTCGTAGCCGAGGTCTTTGCGGATCTGCGCGTAGGGATTGCCGACGCCATTCTTGTGGTTCTTGGCGGCGATTTGCGCGAGCGCGTCGGACTGGTCGCCCCAGCGCTGGAAATAGCGCCCGGCAATCTGGCCGAAAACCCCCGCGAAGCCACCTTCGATGTCGGCTTCTTCGCGGACATAAGACGCCTTCAAAAGGTTGCGGCCGATCTCAGCGGCCAGCGTCGTCGTCATCTGCTCAACGCCGACCACGAGCACGATGCGCGCGGATTTGGCCGCGATGGATTTCAGTCCCTGATGCACCGCGGCGGAACCGGTCGCGCAGGCATTCTCCACGCGGGTCGCGCGCTTAAATCGCAAATCGGGCGAGGCCTGCAGCACCAGCGAGGCTGTGAAATCCTGCGCCGAGAAGCCCGCATTGAAGTGGCCAAGTACGATCTCATCGACATCGCGCGGCTCGATCCCGGCATCGGTCAGCGCCTCGGCCGCCACTTTGACAATGAGGCTCTCGACGGTTTCGCCGGTCAGCTTGCCGAAGGGCGTATGCGCCCAACCCACGATACACGCGGTCATAATCGCTCCCCTTGATTTTGCGCCTTTGCCGAACTTTGGTCGCTTTTCCTTGAACTTTAGCGCGGTGGTGAATCGCGGCACACTTGGCTGCGTCAATTCGTGTGTTGCCGCTTGATGATACCTGGATTCACCTTTGCGTTCGAGCGGTTCTTGGGCTTAGATAGTTACGCTTGGGTAGTTCGCTAACTGGGCTTCGGAACCTTTTGTGAACATTTCGCGGCCCTTGTGTCAGTCTCGGGCTACGCCTGAGACCACTCTCCGGGGCCCGACCAAACGAGCGGACCACGACGCGTGAATCAATCGCAGACGTTTCGAGTGCTGACGCTGGCTATCGCTCTGACGCCGTTGTGCGCGTTAGTCTTGGGATCCGCTCCTGCGCACGCCGGCGCATCGATTCTCGTCGAAGCGGATACCGGCAAAGTGCTCCGCGCCGAGAATGCGAGCTATCCTTGGTATCCGGCGTCGGTGACCAAGCTGATGACGGCATACCTCACGCTGCGAGCGGTGAGACAGCACCGCATCACCATGGACACGCTGTTCACGGTCTCGCACGCCGCCGCCGCGCAGTCGCCGACGAAGATGGGTCTGCCGCCGGGTACGCAGGTGACGGTCGACAACGCGCTCAAGATGCTGATGGTGCACTCGGCAAACGACATGGCGGTTCTGCTCGCCGAAGGCGTCGACGGCTCGATCGAGAATTTCTCCGATGACATGACGCGCACCGCGCATGCGCTCGGCATGACCGAATCGAATTTCGTCAATCCCAACGGCTTGCCGGCCGACGGCCAGATCACTTCGGCGCGCGATCTCGCCATCCTCGCGCGCGCACTGCTTCACGATTTTCCCGAGTACGACTCCTACTGGCACATCCCTGCGATCAAGTTCGGCAGGCGCGTGATGCGCAACACCAACTCGCTGATCGGGCGCTATCCGGGCATTGACGGCATGAAGACCGGCTTCATCTGCGCGTCTGGATACAACGTCGTTGCCACTGCCACCCGCAACGGCCGGCGGTTGATCGCCGTCGTGCTCGGGGCGCCGTCGTCGTCGGCACGTGCGGTGAAGGCCGCGGAACTGCTGGAGGCCGGCTTTACCCAGGATCGCCTGTCGTGGCTCACGCCGTCGCTTGGAACGGTCGAGTCGCTTGCGCCAATCGAAGCGGCCCCGCCCAATCTGCATGAAGAAATATGCGGGCCGCATCGCAAGAAGCGGGCCGTGGAAGAGGAAGAGGCGGCGGGAAGCGAGGAGAATGGCGGTGCGGAAGCAGGTACGCCGTTCTCGGTGCTACTCTCAAGCCTGCGGGCGCCGACGCCTAAAGGCGCAGCGCTGCTCTCTGATCAGCCCGCCGTGGCGCCTATCGTCGTCTATACCGGCCCAACGCGCACCCAGGCTCAGATCGCTGCGCTGAGCGCGATCGAGGAAGCGGCTCCCCATCATAAGAAAAAAGGCGCCAAAACGGCGGCCAAGCCTGCGGATGAAGAGACCATCGATACCAATTCTACCCGCGGCAAAAGCACGGACCGGAAGGCCACGGACGGCAATAAGCCGAGGGTCAAATGGACGCCGACGTCGTCATCGACGCTGGCGACAACTCCGCCTTCCGAATTGGGAGCCAAACCCGCAGCCGAAACGCCGAAGAAAAAGCCGAACAAAGCGGCGAAAGCCGAACCCGCGGCAAAACCCGCGCCGGCGCAATAGCAAGCAATCCGGCCCTCAATCTGCTGATTTAGCTTCGCCCGGAGTAGCGAAAGCGAAGTTAATTCGCCCGATGCAGCGGCGCGTCGGTCACGTCCTGTAGCGCCTCGAATGTCAAGCCCGGGACAATGTCGCGGACGGCGAAGCCGTCGGCGGTTATGTCGAGCACGGCGAGATTGGTATAGACGCGCTTGGCAGCGCCAAGCGCTGTGAGCGGATAAGTGCAGCGGCGCATCAGTTTGCTCGCGCCATTCTTTGCGGTGTGCTCCATCAGCAGCCACACCGCTTTGGCGCCAGCCGCCAAATCCATGGCGCCGCCGACCGACGGCATGTCGGTATCCGACATCGCCCAGTTGGCAAAGTCGCCGTTCTCGGCCACCTGAAAGGCGCCGAGCACACAAAGGTCGAGGTGGCCGCCGCGGATGATGGCGAAGCTGTCGGCGTGGTGCATGTAAGCACCACCGGGAACCAGCGTGACGTACTTTTTGCTGGCGTTGATCAGCCAGCGATTGATCTTGTCGGGCTCCGGTGTCGCTCCCATGCCGAGGACGCCGTTTTCCGACTGCAGAATGACTTCGCGTTCCGGCGGCACGTAATTCGCGAGCAGCACCGGAATGCCAATGCCGAGATTGACGTAAAAGCCTTCGGGAATATCGCGGGCGGCCCGCGCGGCGATCTCCTCCCGCATCCATGGCTTGCAGGCGGCCAAAACGTTGGCATGCACGTTCATGTTCAGCCTCCTTACGTGATCGTCGGTTCGCCGTAGGGCACGTGCACGACGCGATCGACAAAGATCCCGGGCGTGGCGATTTTCTCCGGATCAAGCTCACCCAAATCAACAATGTGCTGCGCCTGCGCAATGGTCAACTTCGCCGCTGTTGCCATCACCGGATTGAAGTTCCGGGCGGACGAATTGTAGGTCAGATTGCCCCAACGATCGGCTTCCCAGGCTTCGACCAGTGCGACGTCGCCGAAAAAAGCCTCCTCCAGCACATATTGCCGGCCGTGAAATTCACGTACCTCCTTGCCCTCCGCGAGTTTGGTGCCGACGGAGGTCGGCGTGTAGAACGCCGGAATGCCGGCACCGGCGGCGCGCATGCGCTCGGCCATCGTGCCCTGCGGGATGACTTCGAGCTCAATGCGGCCGGCACGATAAAGCTCCTCGAACACCACCGGATCGGTGGTGCGCGGATAAGAGCAGACGATCTTGCGCACGCGCCCGACTTCCATCAATCGCGCCAGGCCGACGTGTCCGACGCCGGCATTGTTGGCGACCACGGTCAGCTCTTTGGCGCCTTGCTCGATCAGGCCATAGATCAACGCGTTCGGCTGGCCGATGCTGCCGAAGCCGCCGATCAGCACCACCGAACCGTCGCGGATTCCCGCCAGCGCCTCGGCCATGGTCTGTACGATTTTGTTGATCATCGATTCCCCGTCACCCCGCGGTCCGAGCCAACAGATCCGACCTCAGGGCCGGCGGCCGGACGAGCAAAGTCCGGTCGGCGCCGGGCCCCATTGAGGGTGGTGGCGCCGCCGAACGGACCGAACCGCATTAGTTCGACTTCTTGCGCAATTTCAATAATCTTACTGGGGCATCGGCGGTTTCAAAAGCGCAACCAGCCAGCCGACCCCCGGGGAGCCTTGCCCCTCAATCTTTGGTTTACCCTATTGCGTGATGATGCAACGGCGGGTCGCGGAGCGGCCATTCGCGCCGCCATCGATCGCTTGGCTATCGATCGCTCAAATGGCCGCCGACTGTGGCAGCAATGACTGCAGAACTCGCCTTTATCGACGAAATCGACGGCCCGATCACCCGGGCGTCCAGCAGCCGGCGCAGCGAAATGCTGCGCAAGATGACTGATTTATTCGTCGACGGTTCGGATCAGTTCACGGACGAGGACATTTCGATATTCGACGGCGTCCTTGTTCGACTCGCGGTTGAGATCGAGCAATCCGCCCGCGAATTGCTTGCCAAACGCCTTGCCCCGATTCGAAATTCGCCGCCGCAGATCATTCGCGCTTTGGCATTTGATGACGCGGTCGCAGTGGCCCGGCCGGTTTTAACCCAAGCCGTGCAGCTCGATGACAAGACCCTTGTCGAAATAGCGCGGACCAAAGGTCAGGGTCATATGCTCGCGATCTCGAACCGCGCCTCCTTGAACGAGCCGGTGACCGACGTGTTGGTCGAACTCGGAAATCGCGAGGTCCTGATCAACACCATCGATAACTTCGGCGCCAGCTTTTCCGACAATGGGTTTTCGACGCTGATCCGGCGGTCCGAAGGCGACGATATGCTCGCCGATTTGGTCGGCTCACGGCCCGAAATTCCCGCGCCTTTGCTCCGCGTATTGATTGCAAAAGCATCGTCGGCGGTTCGTATAAAACTTGAAGCCGTGCATCCGCAGGCAAAAACGGAAATCCACCGTGTCGTTGCCGAGGCTGCGGGTCACGTCGAAGCGCGAATAACTTCGCCGATGTTCGACTACACCGCAGCAATGGCGTCGATCGAGAGCCTGCGGCAGTCAGGGAAACTCGACGAGGCTGCGTTGGCATCGTTTGCGAAACGCGGCGCCTTCGAGGAGGTCACAGTCGCGCTGGCGGTCATGTGCAGTCTGCCGATCCCATTTGTCGAGCGCTCCATGACGCGCGACCGATCGGAGAACCTGGCCGTACTCGCCAAGGCAATCGGCCTGTCGTGGTCGACGGTCAATGACATTCTGGTGTTGCGCGCCAGGAGGGGCTTCCTCGCGCAAGGCGAGATCGTCCAGCGGCTGGCGCGCTTTAACCGTCTGCAGGCCGCGACCGCGCAAGAAATTCTGCGGCTGCATCGAACGCGTCCGCAGATAAACCCACCGATCCAGAAATAATCGCGCCGCCCACGTCACCCAAGTCAAATCGGGCGGTCGTGGCAGTTTGCCTGTTCACCCCGGCTTGAACATTGGCACCGGCGGGCCGTTTTCGGTTTCCGCGAACACGACCGCGACCGGTTGGCCGATGCGCACCGTATCGAAGTCGCAGTCAACGATGTTGGTCAGCATGGTCGGGCCTTCGGCGAGCGTCACGTGGGCAATCACGTAAGGTTCCTTGACGCGGCGCATGACGCTGAAGGTGTAGATGGTGCCTTTACCGGAGGCTTCGCGCCATTCGACCTTGTCGCTCGAGCAAAATGGACAAATAGCGCGCGGATACCAGTGCGCTTTGCCGCATGCGGTGCAAACCGGAATCATGAACCGGCCTTGTCGCGCGGCGTCAAAGAATGCCTTGGTTTCGGCGTTCACCGGCGGCGACGTGAGCTTGCGTGTCATCGCCTTACTCCCGTTCCATGATCAAGGTGGCGCTCCCGTGACGCGTCGCGAGCTGAAAGCCGGTGCCCTGCGCCAGCGCCAGATCGCAATTCTTGACTTGCACCGCCGGGTGCGCCTCGCCGCGCAGCTGTCGCACGGCTTCGATCACCTTGGTCATGCTGCCGCGGTTTGCCGGATGATTGTTGCACAGCCCGCCGCCGTCGGTATTGAACGGAAGCTTGCCGGTGCCCGAGATCAAATTGCCGTCGGCGACGAATTTTCCGCCGGCGCCCTTGGCGCAGAAGCCGAGGTCTTCGAGCTGCATCACCACCGTGATGGTGAAGCTGTCGTAGATCGAGGCGTATTTGATGTCGGCGGGCGTGACGCCGGCCTCGCCAAATGCGATCGGTCCGGAGCGCGCGGCGCCAGATGTCGTGAGATCGAAGGTGCCGCCGGCGAGGTGCTTCACCGCTTCGCCGGCGCCGATGATCTTCACCAGCGGGCGCTTTAGCTTTTTGGCGATCTCCGGACGCACCAGGATCAGCGCGCCGCCGCCGTCGCTGATGACGCAGCAATCGAGCCGGTGCAGCGGATCGGCGATCAGCGGAGAGTTAAGCACCTCCTCGACAGTCACGACCTCGCGCAGCATGGCGTGCGGATTGTGCTGCGCGTGATGCGAAGCGGCGACTTTGACCCAGGCGAGCTGCTCGCTGGTGGTGCCGTATTCGTACATGTGGCGCATCGCGCACATGCCATAACCGTTGGCGGTGGTGATGGCGTACGAGACCTCAAAGCCGGCCTCGGGCTGGTCCGCCGGGCGGGCGCGGGGCGCGGTGCCGGTCGCCATGCCTTCACTGCGCGGCCGTCCGGCGAGCGTAATCAGCGCCACGTCGCATTTGCCGGCCGCGATTGCTTCAGCCGCATGCGAGGCGAGCGTCACATAAGACGTACCGCCGAGCTCGGTCGACTCGGCATGGCGGACTTTCAGGTTCATGTATTCGATCATCGACGCCGGCCCGGGGCCGGGCGCATCGCCGGAGCAGAAATAACCGTCAACGTCCTTGAGCGTCAGTCCGGCATCCTGGACCGCTCCGATCGCCACCTCGGCGTGAAGCTGCGCCACGGTCTTGTCCGGCGCGTGCCGCGTCGGGTGCTCGAAGGCGCCGGCGATATAGGCCTTACCCTTTACGCTCATGCCGGGATTCCCCCCTGTTTTGCGGGCGCAACCTTATCGGTCTCCGCAGCGGCCTCCAACACCCACTGCTGCATGTATCCGGCTTCCGGACGGCATGGCTCTTGCGTTAAAATGCGGCGAGGTTTCAAGCATGAAGCGTGCGCACGAAGTCAAAGCTGCCGGCCACTGGGACGCTGCGAGCGCCGTCGATTCCGTTACGCTCGATGCCTACGAGCGGCACCGCCGCCGCGTTGTCCTGAGCGGCGAGGGTGGCACGCGGTTTCTGCTCGATCTGCCGCAGGCCACGGCTTTGCACGATGGCGACGGGCTTGTGCTCGACGATGGCGGCATGGTGCGGATCGTCGGCCGCGCCGAGGCGCTGACCGAGATCGCGGCGGCGGATTCCCGCGAACTCGCGCGGCTCGCCTGGCACATCGGCAATCGCCACATCGACGTTCAGATCGTCGGCGACCGGCTGCGCATCCGGCGCGATCACGTGATCGAGGATATGCTCCGCGGACTGGGCGGACGGCTTACGCCGCTCGAAGCGCCGTTCGATCCGGAGCATGGCGCCTACGACCAGCAGGGCCACAGTCACGATCATCACGGCCACGGTCACGACCACGACTGAGCATTTCTCCGCGGGAATGAGCGAATGGACTCTGCGGCGCTGTATCGTTTGATGGCCTGGCTGTCGCCGGCCTATCCGGTTGGTGCGTTCTCCTATTCGGGCGGCATCGAATGGGCGGTTGAAGCCGGCGACATCAAAGACGCGCTGACGCTACGGGCATGGCTGGAAGTGATGTTGAGCGAAGGCGGCGGTTTTTCCGATGCGGTTTTTTTCACTCACGCGCATCGCTCCGCTGCTGCGCACGATGATCCGGCTCTGCGCGCTGTCGCCGAGCTTGCCGCTGCGTTCGTTCCATCGAAAGAGCGATTCTTGGAAACCACAGCACAAGGGCGCGCCTTCCTCGAAGTGACGCGCGCGGCTTGGTCCTGTCCGGCGCTGCCGCACTTTGCCGCCGTCTGGGATGGGCCGGTCGCGCTGCCAATTGCCGTCGGTGTAGCTTGTGCAGGCCACGACATCGCCTGCGAGGCGGCGCTGCATGCTTTTCTGCATGCGCTTGCCGCCAACTGGATCTTCGCCGGTGTGAGGCTCATTCCGCTCGGCCAGACCGATGGCCAGCGTGTGCTCGCCGCGCTCGAACCTATAATTGGCGCAACCGCAAAGCGGGCGCTGGCGACGCCACTTGAGGAAGTCGGCACCTGCGCCCTTCGTGCCGATATCGCCGGCATGCGGCACGAGACCCAATACACTCGCCTGTTTCGTTCCTGACACCGTCGATCGTTGTCGCTTATGCGAGCTTCGGTGTCGCGTATGCGGCGCGCAGGAATCGTGTAATGGACAGGCCCTGCACAACGACGGTGAAGATAACGACGGCGTACGTGACGACCAGCAGATCCACGCGCCACGGCGAGTCCGGCAGCGTCAGGGCGAGCGCAATCGAAATGCCGCCACGCAGGCCAGTCCAGGTGAGCACGAGCGAGTCGCGCGCTTTGTCGCGAAGGTTTTCGCGGGTCAGCAGCAGCGGCACGGCGACACTGATCAGCCGCGAGACGACGGCGAGCGGTATGGCAAAGGCGATCGGCAGCAATTCCATGGGGTGAATGATCAGAGCGAGCAGCTGCAGACCGATCAGCAGGAACAGCATGCTGTTCAAAAGCTGATCGAGCAAAGACCAGAGACCGACCAATGCGGTGCGCGAAGCGGAGCCGATTCCGAACCGCTGCGAGGCCGAGCCGATGCACAACCCGGCGCTGACGACCGCGATCGGGCCCGACGTTTCGCAGAGATTGGCAAGGCGATAGCTGCCCAACACCAGCGCCAGCGAGATCAAGAGCTGCAAGCCATCGTCGGGAACGCGCCGCATCAGCAGCGTCGCCGCCCAGCCGGCGATCAAGCCGAGCGCGGCGCCGCCGACGATCTCGCGCAACAAAGCCGCCAGGACGTATCCATGACCGAGCACCAGTGTGTTGCCTTGGGTCACGCCGAGCGCAAGCAGGAACAGCACCACGCCGGCGCCGTCATTGAACAGGCTCTCGCCGACAATAGCGGCCCGCAGCTCCGCCGGCAGTCGCACCTGCTGCAAGAGGTTTTCGACCACGACCGCGTCGGTGGGAGCGAGGATGGCGCCGAGGACAAAGCACCACACCAGAGGAACGGCCGCGCCAATCATCGTGAACGTGAGCCACATGCCGGCGCCAAACAGCAGCGTGGACAGGACTACGCTCGTGGTCGCCAGCAGCAAGATTAGCCACCGCCGGCGGTTCAGTTCCCTGACGTCGACGTGCAGGCTGCCGGCGAACAACAGCAACGCAAGCACCCCGTCGAGGAAGAAATGCGGCAGGTCTGCGGCCGCGAAAGTCGCGCGAAACCAGCGCATGATATGCAGATGGAAAACGTGATCGCTGGAGACAACGACGGCCGATAAAGCGAGCGACCCAAGCAGCATGCCAATCGCCGGCGGCAGCCTGATCCAAAGGTGGTTGATGCACCCGATGGCCACGGCCAGTCCGAGCAGGATCGCAAGGAGGTCTGCCGGTGCCAACGTTTCGCCCCTCGCAATCGCCGCAAACACCGTCCAGCTTGGCGGAAATGCGCGACTTTGCCTAGCCGCAGCGCTCGCACCAAATTGTGCGCGCGTCGAAGTCTTGACACGCCGCCCTCACACGATGCGTTGCGCATCGGTGCCGGCGTTGCGGACAAAAGGCCGCATGTCCTCATCATTTTGCCGACAATGTGAGCCGCGAGGCTATATTGGACATCGATCTCGCCGGGCGTCGGTGAGGCCCCCCGTCCCAAGGAAAGCTGGCACAAGCGATGCAGACCAGGCGATGGCAAAACGTGAAAGTCATCGCACCGCTCCTGGTCATGCTCGGCATGATGTGCGGTATCGTGGCCTATTCGCCCACACTGTACCGGATGTTTTGCGCTGCGACCGGCTACGGCGGCACGACCCAACGTGTGCTTGCCGACACAGCGACTGTTGCAAATAAGACCGTGACGGTAGAGTTCGACAGTAACGTCGCCCCCGGCCTGCCTTGGCGATTCGAGCCGGTGCAACGCTCGGTCAGCGTGCATCTTGGCGAACAGCGGCTTGTGTTCTTTTCCGCCGAGAATGCCGGAAACGAAGCAATGGTCGGTCACGCCACCTTTAACGTCGCCCCGCAATCGAGCGGAATCTATTTCAACAAGATCCAGTGCTTTTGCTTCAACGAAGAGCGCCTCGACGCGCACGAGAAAGTCAGGATGCCGGTCGTGTTCTATGTCGACCCGGCCTTTGGCAAGGATCCGGAAATGCGCGGCGTCTCCACGATCACGCTCGGCTATACGTTCTTTCGTTCGGCCAGGCCGGCGAACGCCAAGGATTTATCGCGCTTCCTCGCCAATGCCGCGCCGGATGCAGCGCGTGGCCACGCGCTTTTCGCCGAACGATGCAGCGCCTGCCATGCGCTGGACCGGAACAAGATCGGCCCAATGCTCGGCGGGGTGGTCGGCCGCAAAGCCGGCTCCGCCGCGGGCTACGACTATTCGGTTGCGCTTAGCGACGCCGGCCTTGTTTGGTCCACTGACAATCTCGACCGCTGGCTTGCCGACCCGCGGGCATTTATTCCCGGTGCCAAAATGCCGATACGCGTGATCGACGCTCCGTCGCGCCGGGACATCGTCGCCTATCTGCAGAAAGTGAGCCAGGCGCATACGGACCGCGGCTCCGGGTCCTGACGCCGTCACGACCATCACGGAGATCGCCGCGATGAAAATCAGGATGGCGCGCGGCTTTACCCGCAGCTAGGGTATCTCGCGCAATCTTCAACTCGCACGGGAGCAGGGGAGATCACCATGGCAAAGGCACATCGCGGCCTTGATGGCCGCCATCGCGATAAGTCCGGCAAGATCGAAAAGAAGCACGGCAACACCAAAGTCGGATCGCTGCGCAAGGAATATGGCGAGGGCTTCGCCGAGGGTCGCCGCAAGGATCTGATGCTGAAGAATCTGCTCAAAGAAACGGGATCGGCCTCGTTGCACGAATACCTGAGGCATCATCACAAGTGACGCGTAAAGTTCCGCTCCGCTTTGCCCGGCCGGCCCACTCGCTCTAAGCTTGTGGGCCCCACGGGAGTTTGCCTATGTCTGTATCTCACGGCCCTTTACGCGTCGGCGTCGGCGGTCCGGTCGGCTCCGGCAAGACGGCGCTGATGGATGCACTTTGCAAGCGGTTGCGCGACCGCTACGAGATCGCTGCCATCACCAACGATATCTACACCAAATGGGACGCCGAATATCTGGTGCGCTCCGGTGCGCTGGTGCCTGACCGCATCGCCGGCGTCGAGACCGGCGGCTGTCCGCACACCGCAATCCGCGAAGACGCTTCTGCCAACCTCGCGGCGATCGCCGACATGCGGCAGAAATTCCCGGCGCTCGATCTGGTGCTGATTGAATCCGGCGGCGACAATCTTGCGGCGACGTTTTCGCCGGAGCTCGCCGACCTCACCATCTACGTCATCGACGTCGCCGCCGGCGACAAGATTCCCTCGAAAGGCGGCCCCGGCATCACCCGCTCGGATTTGCTGGTGATCAACAAAGTCGATCTCGCGCCCTATGTCGGCGCATCGCTGGAAACGATGGAGCGCGAGTCAAAGCGCATGCGCGGCGCGCGGCCTTTCGTGTTCACCAACCTTCGTGCGGGCGAGGGCGTGAATGAGATCGCAAGTTTCATCGAGGAGAACGGCGGACTTCGATAAAGCGTGGGCGTTGCAATGGAGCAATCGTCCGACAGCCAAGTTTGGCTCCTGCGGCACGCCGAGTAACATCCGCTGCGGGTCATCCCGAAGCATTCGCCTGTTGAGAGCTATACTCTACCCGTGTGCTTTCGCGCGGCTTCGAGATGGCCGTAGCTCTGAACCGGCGCGCACATCAGGAAGCGGTAGCCTTCCTTGACGATGCGTTCGGCGTTGCCCTGCTCGACATGCGGGTGGCCGACGACGACGTTGTGCTTCTTGCAGGTATCGACGACGCGCTTCATCCATTCCAGCACGACCTTGTGCTCGTACTGCCGCGGATAACCCAGCTCCTGTGACAAATCGCCTTCACCGATCAGAATGCAGCCGATGCCCGGTACGTTCTTGAGGATGTCGTCGAGGTTCTCAATACCCCGCGTATCCTCCATCTGCAGGATGCAGAAAATCTCGCCCTGCGGATTGAGCGGCCAGACGTCGGCCTTTTGGTAATACTCCTGCTGGGTCAGGCCCCAATAGCGCGCCGCTGTGGTCGGGCCATCGCCGCGGATGCCGGCCGGGTGAAAAAACGAAGCATCGCTGAGCCGCGGATACCGGCAGGCGCCAACCGCGTTGGCCGCTTCCTCGACCGTCGAAATGTGCGGGAATACGATGCCGTAGCAGCCCATATCGAGCGCCTGCTTGGCGTGCCACTGCGCCATCTCCACGCCGTTGACCGGCACACGCGCCAGCGGTGTCACGCCCGGCACCACCGACGCCGCCTTGGCGATCTGCGCCCGGTTGAGCATGTATTGCAGGCAGTCCCGCAGCAGGCGGCCGTCCCACGGCTGGTGTTCCATCTCGAACACGCAGCCGTCGAATTTCGTCGTGGCCATCGCCACCGCGCTGGTGATTTCGGCAGGCGCAAAACACGTCAGTGCGTGCTGGCCGGCTTCGAGTGCGCGAATGATACCGTTAAGGCGCGGTAGGTCAGCCATTTCCTCTCTCCAAATGATCCCGGCGGCATCCTATATGAGCGCCGTTCCCCTTTGACAATCGCGCTGCGCCCCGTAGCATCAGCCGCGCCAAAAACTCCGGAAAAGATGTTGTCATGATCATCGATTGTCACGGCCATTACACCACCGAGCCAAAAGACCTGCACCGCTTCCGCAAGGAGCAGACCGCAGCGGCCAACGCCAAGGACAAGGCGGCGATGCCGTCGCGTGCTTCGCTCAAAATGTCCGATGACGAAATCCGCGAGAGCATCGAGCAGAACCAGCTCAAGCTGCAGCGCGAGCGCGGCACCAATCTCACGATCTTCTCGCCGCGCGCCTCCGGGATGGGCCACCACGTCGGTGATGAGAGCGTCAGCCTCGAATGGTCGCAGATCTGCAATGATCTGATTGCGCGGGTCGTCTCGCTCTACCCGCAGAACTTCATCGGCGTCTGCCAGCTGCCGCAGTCGCAGGGTGTGCCGCCGAAGCACTCGATCGGCGAACTCGAACGCTGCATCAAGGAACTCGGCTTCATCGGCTGCAATCTCAATCCCGACCCCTCGGGCGGTTATTTCAATGCGCCACCGCTCACCGACAAATGGTGGTACCCGTTCTACGAGAAGATGGTCGAGCTCGACGTGCCGGCGATGATCCACGTGTCGGGCTGCTGCAATCCGGCGATGCACACCACCGGATCGTACTATCTCAACGCCGACACCATGGCGTTCATGCAGCTCATCCTGTCCGATTTGTTCAAGGATTTTCCGACGCTCAAGCTGATCATCCCGCATGGCGGCGGCGCAGTGCCGTTCCACTGGGGCCGTTTCCGCGGCTTGGCGCTGAACAACGGGCGGCCGGAACTCGTCGACATCATCAAGAACAATATTTTCTTCGATACCTGCGTTTATCATCAGCCCGGCATCAATCTCCTTGCCGAAGTGGTGCCGGCCGACAACATCCTGTTCGCCTCGGAGATGGTCGGCGCGGTCAAGGGTATCGACCCGAAGACCGGCTTTAATTTCGACGACACCAAGCGCTACGTCGATAACTCGCCCAAATTGAACGAGACCGACCGGCAAAAGATTTTCGAGGGCAACGCGCGGAGGGTCTTCAGTCGTCTTAAGACCAAAGCGCTGGCGCCGGCGGCAGTTTAGGCGTCATTGCGAGGAGCGACAGCGACGAAGTAATCCAGACTTCGCGACACGAAACTGGATTGCTTTGCTTCGCTCGCAACGACGAAATTCCAAGGCACCCCGTATTGGCAAAGCTGCGACGAAAGCACAGGAACAATAAAGCCCATCTCATCCGCATCGGTGATCGCGAGATCGAGACGCTCGGCTTAAATCAGGGTTTCTGGACCGATCTCTATCACCGCTCGATGACCGTGTACTGGCCCGTGTTCTTCGGCGCGGCCGCCGTTATCTTCATCGCATTAAATGGCGTCTTCGCATTGCTCTATTCGCTTGGCGCCGATCCGATCGCCAACGTCAGCAGCGAGCGCTTCCTCGAGCTGTTCTACTTCTCCATCGAGACGCTGGCGACGGTCGGCTACGGCGACATGCACCCGCAGAGCGACTACGGGCATTTCATCGCCACCATCGAAATCTTCACCGGCATGTGTTTCCTGGCGGTGTTGACCGGGCTGGTATTTGCCCGCTTCTCGCGGCCGCGCGCCCGCTTCGTGTTCGCCGAGAACCCCGTTGTGGCAACACGTGATGGCCGTCCGACACTTATGATCCGCTTGGCCAATGCACGGCACAACACTATTTCGCGCGCCACTGTGCGGCTCTGGCTCTTACGTATCGAGAAGAGCATGGAGGGGGATCAGTTTCGCCGCTTCCATGAACTCAAAGTGGAGCGCGGCCAACATCCGGTGTTCATGCTCAGCTGGACGATCTTTCACACCATCGACGCGGAAAGTCCGTTGCACGGTGCGACCGCGGAGAAGATGGCCAAGGCCGACGCTTCGCTCGTCCTGAATGTCAGCGGCCTCGACGATGCGTCCGCGCAACAGCTCTACGCGCGGCGCGTTTATCCGGCGGAAGATATCCGCTGGGGATACCGCTACCGGGACATTACCGGCGTGTCGCCGGAGGGCCGGTTCCAGCTCGACTACACCAAATTCAACGACGTTGTGCCAGAAAAGAAGTGAGCTTATGCGCCGTTCGGGCCTGGCGCCGCACGACTGTCGCACGGGCTTCCGGTATCAAGCGTGTGCCTTCTTGTGAGAGCCTTCCGGTCGCCCACCTATGCGGTAACAAATCGGTACTACCTAGTGAGGATCAGGCTCATGTCCATTCGACCCGTCAGACGCATCGTTACCTCGAAGCCGACCATGGAAGGGGCGGGCGTGCATTTGCGGCGTGCCTTCGGCTTCGGCGACACCACCGAGTTCGATCCGTTCCTGCTGCTCGACGATTTCCGCAACGACCGGCCGGACGAATATGTCGCCGGCTTTCCCTGGCATCCGCATCGCGGCATCGAGACAATTACTTATGTGCTTGCCGGTAACGTCGAGCACGGCGACAGCCTCGGCAATCGCGGTAACCTCGGCTCCGGCGACGTGCAGTGGATGACGGCGGGGCGCGGCATCATGCACCAGGAAATGCCGCAGGGTGATGCGCAGGGCCGCATGCACGGTTTTCAGCTCTGGGCCAATCTGCCGTCGTCGCTGAAGATGACGCCGCCGCGCTACCAGGACATCAAGGCCGGCGAAATTCCGGAAATCACTGACGATGACGGCGCCCGGGTGCGCATCGTCTGCGGCGATTTCTGGGGCAAGCGCGGTCCGGTCGAGGGTGTTGCCGCCGATCCGCGTTATCTCGATGTCTCCGTGCCGCCGGGCAAGCGCAAGACGTTGCCGGTGGAGCTGGAGCGGCACGCTTTCGCTTATGTGTTCGAAGGCTCTGGCAATTTCCGCGCCGCGTCGCAGCCCTTCGGCGTACTGACCGAAAAGACCGATGGCGAAAACGAGATTCTGATCCGCGAGCAGACCGGCAATCGCTCGCTGGTGTTGTTTGACTCTGGCGACGAGGTCACGGTGCAGGCCGGCGACGAAGGCGTCCGCTTTCTGCTGGTCTCAGGCAAACCGATCGAAGAACCAGTCGCTTGGTACGGCCCCATTGTGATGAATACGCAGGCCGAATTGCGTCAGGCAGTCGCCGAGCTGCGCAACGGGACGTTCATCAAATAGTCCGCTCTGTCATCCTGAGGCCCGCGCTGCGCGCGGGCACCTTAAGGATGTGGGCTTGTCAGTCCTGTATCGACTTCAGGTGCTGCACTAGGCGCGCGCGCAACGCCGCCTGCTCATCCGGGCTCCATTTCCGAAAGCCTTCGCCGGATTTGAAGCCGAGCTTACCGTCGTCGACGAGCTTTTGCAGATAGGGTGACGCTCCCGGCCGGCTCTCGATCTCCTTCAGTACATTGCCATGGATGGCAAGCGTGAGATCGGTGCCGATCAGGTCGGCATTCTCAAGCGGACCAAGCACCGGCAGTCGCAGACCGAACGAGGATTTCACCACGGCATCCACGGTTTCGGCGTCGCAGACGCCGTTCTCGACCAGCGAAATCGCCTCGCGCCATAGTGCATGTTGAAGCCGGTTGCCGATGAAGCCGGGCACATCTTTTTTCACATGCGCAGGTTTCTTGCCGGCGGTCTCATGCAGCTTCATGGTCCAAGTGACCGCCTGCGGCGCGGTCCATTGCGTTTCGATCACCTCCACCAGCGGAATCAAAAACGGCGGATTCCACCAATGAGTGCCGAGCGCGCGCTCGCGCCTCGAAAGCCCCTGCATGATTGCGGTGATCGGGATCACCGAGGTATTGCTGGCGAGGATGGTGTCGGCACGCACGTGGCGTTCGATTTCACTGAACAGTTTCTGCTTCAGCGCCAAATGCTCGGACACCGCTTCGACCACATAGTCCGCGTCGCGTACGGCGTCGGCGAGATCGGCGCGGGGCTGCACGCGCGTCACGGCCGTCTCGTCCTCGCCGAGATCGCGCAGATTTGCCGCGATACGCGACTTCACTGCGTCGAGACTTGCCGCGACAGAATCAGTAATCGTCACCGCATGGCCGGCGAGCGCAAACACTTGCGCGATGCCGTGGCCCATCAGGCCCGCGCCGATGACGGCGATGCGCGCTTTTTCCGGATCGACTGCCATGTTTAGCCCGCCGTATAGCCGCCGTCGGCGTAGAGGATGTGGCCGGTGTAGAAGTCGGACGCCTTCGAGGCGAGGAACAGGAGCGGGCCGGCGAGGTCTTCCGGCTCGCCGAGGCGACCCTTCGGCACCCGTGTCAAAAAGCCGGTGCGGACCGTCTTGCCGCGCTCGTCATCGGCAAACATCCACTCGGTCAGCGGCGAGCGGAAAACCGTCGGCCCCAGCGCATTGACGGTGATGCCGCTGGCGCCAAGTTCGCAGCCGAGCGCCTTGGTGATGCCGTCGACCGCCGATTTCGAGGCGCAATAGGCGCTGTAACCGGCTGGATGGCCGAGCAGCCCGCGCGCCGACGACATCAAAATAATCTTGCCGCCACGGCCCTGCTTGATCATCTGCCGCGACGCGGCGCGCGCCATCAGCCAGGATTGTGTGACATTGGCATCCATCACGTCGAGAAAGTCCTCGGGTTTTTGATCGACGATTTTCGAAATTTTGTTCTGGCCCGATGCCACCACCAGGATATCGAGGCCGCCGAATTTTTCGACCGCTGCCATGACAATGGCGTCGCAGTTTGCTTCCGAACTCGGGCGCTTGGCGACAATTTCGGATTTGCCGCCAAGCTTGCCGCATTCCGCCGCGAGCTTTTTCAATCCGTCGGCATTGTTCGCGGTAATGACTACATTGGCCCCGGCAGCTGCGAGTGTTTTTGCCGCGACAGCGCCGAACGCGCCGGTAGCGCCAGTGACGATCGCGGTCTTGCCCTTTACGTCGAACAACGACAGCGGGTGTTTCAGGAAATCTTCGGACATGATTCTCACTCTGATTTTGTACCGTCACCCTGAGGTGCGAGCCAACGGGTCCGGCCCGAAGTGGCCGGCCCGATGATAAACTCCGCGAGCCTCGAGGGGCGACGGCCGGGGCGTCGGGGTCCTTCGAGGCCCGTGCTTCGCACGGGCATCTCAGGATGAGGGCTTTTCACTTCGGCGGTGGTGCGATGGCGACCAGGATCGAGCACACCTCGTTGGTGCGATTGACGATCTCGCGGCTCTCGTTGGGACCGATGAAGCATGAATTGTGTTTTTTCAGCACCGTCTCTTTGCCGTCGACGATCAGGGTCAACTCGCCTTCGAGCACGAAGTAGACTTTCTCCGGCGGCGACGTGTCGGGCCCGGCGCCCCCACCCGGCAGGAAGTGAGAAATGCCGACAATCAGGCTCTTGGAACCGCCCGCCTCGGCGCCGAACAACCGCAACCCAGTAAAGTTGCGGTGATTGGGCGCTTCGTATGTCCTGGCGTCTGAGAAACGCTTTACCTGCATCAGAACTTCTCCCCCTTATCGATCCGGTAATTGCCCTTCGGGTCGGTGATGGCGACCAGGCGGATGATGCAGCCGTCCCCGCGATCCCAATTCCACGGGAAGAACGCGAAGGTGCAGCGCCGGCCGGTGACCTTGTCGATGTCGCCGCCGACATTCTCGATGCCGAGGATGCCGTTCTTGAACAGGATGCGGTGCACCGGCTCCCAGTCCGGGAAATCGTCTTTCCAGTCGCGGCCGCCGGACCATTTCTTGTATTCCGCGGCCAGATGCGGATGCAGCGGTCCATTGCGTTGCGGGCCGATCGCGGTCGCCAGCGGATGATCGTTGGCCTGGGTATCGTGGCCGACGACCTTGACTTTCTTTTCTACGAACCATTCGCCGGCCGACGGCACGAAGCCGGGCGCGTAACAGAAGTAGTCTTCGCTGTCCTCGTACTTCTTGTGCCAGCCGGTATTGACGATCACCACGTCACGCGGCCGCACCACCTTGCCGGCCGCCTTTTCCAGATCGTCATAGGTGATCTGCTCCCATTTCTTCTTAGGGATCGAAACGACGATGCCGGAGCCGAAGAAGTGCGGCAGCGGCACCTCGTCGATGAAGGGCGTGCCCTGGACGACGTGCGCCGGCGCGTCGATATGCGTGGTGTTGTGCATCGACGTCGTGATGCGCTGCGACAGCACGCCGGACTTCGCCATGTAATGGATGCGCTCGATTTTGACGTCTTCGAAATACGGCCAGTTCGGCGACTGATAGCCAAAGCGATGGGACAAATTGTAGAACGACAGCCCCATCGTGTTGTTCTCGTTTTCCTCGAACGAGACCCCGCGAATTTTCTTGACCACTCAATCCTCCCTATACACGCCCACGTGGGGCACCGCTTATAGCATTGGGCCATATACCATTGCACAGCATATCGGCTATAGACCGCTATCGATTAGCCGGGGTAACGCTTCAGTCTCACTTTGGGGGGAGAATAAAGACGCATGGTCCGTAAAATTGCGCTCGAAGAGCATTTCCTGGCGCCCGGCTATGAAGATTACTGGCGGCCGACGGTTGCCACCATCGATCCGAAAGTGGCGAACGGCCTTTACGAACGCCTGACCGATTTCGGCGACATGCGGCTTGAGGCGATGGATGGCGCGGGCATCGTCCGCTCGATCCTCTCGATCTCGGGGCCGGGCGTACAAGCCGAGCGCGATACCGCGACTGCCGTGCGGCGCGCCCGCGAGGCCAATGATTTTCTGGCGCGCGAGATCGGAAAACGGCCTGATCGCTATTCGGGCTTCGCGCATCTTGCCATGCAGGATCCGCGTGCAGCGGCCGACGAGCTCGAGCGGTGCGTGCGCGAGCTCAACTTCTGCGGCGCCATGATCAACGGTCACACCAACGGTCAATACCTCGACCACCCGTCGCTCCACCCGTTCTGGGAGCGGGCGGAGGAATTGCTGGCGATGATCTATATTCATCCGACCGACCCGGTGACGCCTGCGCCCGTGCTCGACGGCTATGACGGGCTCCGCCGCTCGACCTGGGAATGGGGTTTTGAAACCGGGTCCCACGCCTTGCGCCTCGTCTTTAGCGGCCTATTCGACCGCTATCCGCGGACGCGGATTGCGCTCGGCCATCTCGGCGAGACTTTGCCCTACCTGCTGTGGCGTTTCGACAG
Source organism: uncultured Alphaproteobacteria bacterium (assembly GCA_963791955.1). GTDB lineage: Bacteria > Pseudomonadota > Alphaproteobacteria > Rhizobiales > Xanthobacteraceae > BOG-931. The sequence continues at coordinate 625,085 of CAWBUO010000002.1, read as the reverse complement.
CCGCTCCAAGCTCTACGGCGTGAAGCTCGGCCAGAAACCGTCCGACTACATCAAGCAAAATATCGTCGTGACGACGTCGGGCATGTGCTCCGCCGAGCCGCTCGCCTGCGCAATGGCCGCACTCGGCGCCGACCGCGTGATGTTTGCTGCCGACTATCCATTCGAGCAGGCTGCCGAGGCCGGTAAATTCATGGACGAGACCCCGCTCGACGAAGGTCTCCGGAAGGATATTGCGTTCAGTAACGCCTTTTCGCACCTTGGGCTGACCAGCTAGCCATCCCGGTCCGCCAGCGAAGTCCGCTATTTCGGCTTCCGGGTGTTCAGACGTAGTGTGAATCGAGTGACGGCGCCGTCGCGGGCGCCGCGTTGTTCACGGTCGCCTTGGATCGCTTCCAATCGATCCGCAACAGTTGATTGATGCCGACAGCCAGAACCGTCGACAGCGTGAGCGACGATTCGACCAACGGCCGCATCCACGAATAGATGTGCGAATACAGCTCCGGCAGCACATCGAGACTCATGCCGAAGATCAGCGCGATGCCGATGACGAAGGTTCGCGGCGTGTCCATCTGCGCGCTCAGGATGATCTGGATGCCCGAGATCATCATGAAGCAGACCACAAGCACGAGAATGGCTCCGGCGACGGCGCTCGGCATGATCGCCAACAGTGCCGTCAGCTTTGGCGATAAGCCGAGGAAACAAAACAGGCCGCCGGCGGCAAGAGCGATTGAGCGGCTGGTGGCCCCGGACGCGATGCTCAAGGCGACGTTGCTGGCCGACGTGTCCGAAGCGACACCGCCGAGCACGCCTGACACAGCGACGGCTATGCCATCGGCGACGAGGCCATCGCCGATGCGATTGACGTCCGGTTGTTTCCAGTCGGAATCATTAGCCTTCTCGCAAAGCACCAGGTTGCCGAAAGATTTCAATGCGCCGCAAATCGACACGATGACGAACAGCGGTACCAGCGACCAGCGGAACGAGTAACTCCACATCCCGTCGTAGCTTGGCAAGCCGAACCATCGAGCATCGGTCACGTTGCGCAAATCCACGCCGGTCAGAACGCCGAGGCCGAGCGAAAGGCCAAAGCCGACGACCAGCCCGATCAGGATCGCATAGAGTTTGAGCTGCTTCGATCCCCATACGTTGATGCCGACCATCACCAGCAGCGTGAGTGTGGCGATCACGAATGTCTTGGGCTGGATCGGATCGCCGGCATAATTCACGCCGAGAAATTTGGAAGCGCCCAGCGGCACCAGATTGAATGCAACCATGAACACGACCAGGCCGGTGATTTCCGCCGGAAACAAAAAAGCCAGCCGATGGGCGACACGGCCGAATACGACTTCGACCAGGCCGGCAACAATCGTCATGCCGCGCATCAGCGGAAGTCCGCCCAGCCACGCTGCACCGATCGAGGCAGCGAAGAAATTCGGTCCGCACAGATTGGGACAGAGATAACCGGAGCCGATGCCGTGCCAGCGCGCGGCCTGGATGATTGTTCCAATGCCGCAGGCCACCATCGTCATGGCGACCGCGGCCTGGACCTCGGTGAGGCTGCCGCCGATCTCGGTCACCAGCGCTACCGGCAGCACCAAGGTGCTCGACATCAAAAAAATGTGCTGCACCGACAATGCCGCGAGGACCGACCACGGCGGCCTGTCCTCCAGTCCGTAAATCAGATTGGATGGCTTTCTCATACGCGATCCTAGACGTGCATCCAGATTGGCGTGGCCAGGTAGAAGTCGGACCCGACGATAAAAGTCTCGCCGCCGACGGTTACCTTGCGGGCATACAGAAGCTTGCGCGTCGGCACCGGGCTGCCCGGCTTCGGCCACAGATACTGGACCCACGCCTCGTCGGCGTGATTGAGCTTTTCCAGAAGGTCGCTGACGGCCGGCATTCCGACCGCGTCGCGGAACGCCGACAGATCGCGCCCGGCGCCGTTCGGGAACGATGGATCGACCACGGTGTGGCCGCTCGGGTCGAGTACGAAAATATAAGCGCCGAGAAAGACGAAGGGGGAAGCGGGATCGCGGAATTCCTTGAATGCCGCGTCCTTGCCTTCGCTTTGCAGTTTGTCACAAGCCAAAGCGACCCGATCGTGGACAAACACCCGCTCGGTTTTCAGGTTGTAGAGTCCGCTGCCGACCAGATAGGTCTTGCGGTTCGGCGCTATGGCTTTGCGGATGTACGAGCTCTTCCACAACGGGATGAGCTGCGTCTTGTACTCCCACAGATAGAACACCCAGCCGCTCGCATCACGTTCCGGCCTTTTGGCAACATCCGTGATCATTCGAACGACCGGTTTGCCGTTCATGTCGCGTAGATCGCGCAAATCGCGCCCCATGAGCTGGGTTTCTACCGGATGGAATACATTTGTACCGTCCGGCGTGTAGACAAAAACGTAGTAGTCGTCGGTAAGCCATTTCGAGCCCGGCACACTGAAGTCCTGGAAAGCGACTTCGCCCTTTCGCTCGATCAGCGCCGCGGCATCGTCGACGAAGGATACGAGGCGCTTAGTCTCCTCGTAGCTATACCGTTCCAGATGCTCATTTTCATCGGCTGGAGCGATGCCTGGAAGCAGCACCAGGGCTGCGATAAAAAGCCAGCGCAAGTTATTCACGGCTGATAATCCGGCAAAACATGGCAACAAGCATCCCCACCGTAATAGCGCGGTAGGGCTTGCCCGGTTTTTTGCGGATGTTCAACGATGGCTTGAAACCAGGGCTAACTGCCGGCGACGGTTTTAGTTAAATTTGATAGCATTTGCGAAATTTGGTCGCTATTTTGCGGTATCGGATTCCGACATCCCGCTTCGATCCTCTCCGCTCACTCCCGCCATCCCGCACGATGACCACGAAAATTCTTATTCTCGACGGACACGCCGAGATTTATCGCGATCGGTTGCAGCCCGAATTTCCCAAAGCGAAATTCGTGCTCGCGCACGGACTGTCCGACTTGCCGGACGACGTCTCTGATATCGACGTGCTGATCTCGTTCGCGATCGAACTGACCGACGAATTTTATAAGCGCGCAACGCGGTTGAAGTGGATCCAGTGTCTGGCGACCGGTGTCGATCACGTGCTGCGTTGTCCGTCGCTCCGGCCCGAGACGGTCTTGACCAGCGGCCGCGGCGTTCACGGCGCGCCGATGCGCGAGACCGTGATTTATCTGATGATGGCGGTGAGCCGCGACGTGAAGGGGCTGGTCGAGGAGCAAAAAGCGCATCACTGGAACCGCCGCTTCTACAGTCTTTTTACCGGCAAGACCGCGGTCGTCGTCGGCGTCGGCGTCGTCGGCATTGCCATCGGCCAGCTGCTGAAGGCGTTCGGCATGTATGTCGTCGGCGTCACCCGCACGATGCGCGCTGTCGAAGGTTTTGACGAAATAATGCCGACCGATCAGCTGGTCGAGGCCGCGCGCCGCGCCGATTTTCTGATCAATGTGTTGCCGGCGAATGCCGATAATGCGCTGCTGTTCGGCCGCGCCGTGTTCGCGGCGATGAAACCGACTGCCTATTACATCAGCGCCGGCCGCGGTCAGACCGTGGACGAGCCGGCGCTGATCGCCGCGCTGCGCGAACGCCGCATCGCCGGTGCCGGTCTCGACGTATTCCAGACCGAACCGCTGCCGGCAGACAGCCCGTTTTGGGAGCTGCCGAACGTTTTCATCACCCCGCATCTCGGCGGCTACACCATCGAATACGAGGACCTGATTATGCCACTGATCCTCGACAACATGCGGCTGTTTGCTGCCGGAGAGCAAGACCAGATGCGCAATGTCGTGAAGCATTGAGAGGTAACGTCGACGGTTTTCCTTACTCCGGTGGCGTGCCATTGGCGGCCAAGACCTCGCCGGCAAGATAAAGCGAGCCGGTGATGAGGATGCGCGGCGCGGGATGAAGGTCGAGCTTGCCGGCGACGGCGAGGGCGCGCTCAACGTCATCGCTTGTCATTGCCGGAATGCCGATGCCGCGCGCTATGTCGGCAAGCACCGCGGCCGGCAACGCCTTGTCCTGATGGATCGGCACGGCGACGACGCGCCGCGCGAGGCCCGAGAAGTTGCGCAGAAAGCCCTCGTTGTCCTTGGTCGACAACATGCCGACGATCAGCACCAATGGCCGCGACACCCGCTCCTCAAGGTCGGCGAGTGCCGCCGCGATGGCGCGGCCGCCGTCGGCATTGTGACCGCCGTCGAGCCAGAGCTCGCTCTCCGGCACCAACATCGCCGCAAGGCGTCCCTGCGACAGCCGCTGCATCCGTGCCGGCCAATCGACGTGGATCATGCCGGCTTCGAAGGCCGCGGAGGGGAGCTTCAGACCGCTGCTGCGCAGAGCCGCGATCGCGGCCCCGGCATTCTCGAATTGATGCCGGCCGTAAAGTTTCGGCGCCGGCAGATCGAGCAGCCCATTCTCGTCCTGATAAACCAGCCGCCCCCGCTCCTCGGTCGCGGTCCAGTTCTCGCCGGCGATGATGAGCGGCGCTTTGACGCGCGCAGCCTGCCGCTCGATGACCGCCAGCGCGTCGCGCGACTGGCTCGCCACCACGGCCGGCACGCCGCATTTGAGAATGCCGGCTTTCTCGGCGGCGATCGCGACCAGTGTGTCGCCAAGGAAATCCCGATGATCGTGCGACAGCCGGGTGATGATGCTGGCGATCGGCTTTTCGACCACGTTGGTGGCATCGAGGCGGCCGCCGAGTCCGACTTCGAGGAGCAGAATTTCGGCCGGGTGACGGGAGAACAGCAGAAAGGCCGCCGCCGTCTCCATCTCAAACACAGTGATCGGTGCGTCACCGTTTTTCGCTTCGCACTCGGTCAGCGCATCGGCGAGTTCGTCATCGCTGACGAACTTGCCGCCACCCGGGTGTGCGATACGGAAACGTTCATTGAGACGCACCAGATTGGGCGAGGTGTAGACATGAACCCGCTGGTCTGCGGCCTCCAAAATCGCGCGCATAAACGCGATGGTAGATCCTTTGCCGTTGGTTCCGGCCACATGGATGATTGGCGGCAGGCGCCGTTCGGGGTGATCAAGCGCGGCGAGCAGACGCTCGATGCGCGCAAGCGACAAATCGATACGCTTGGGATGCAGCGCCAGCAAACGCGTGTGGATTGCGTCGATGGACGTCGCGCCGGAACGCGGCGTGGTCACGCCGGCGCCGGCAGGCTGAAGCGCTGCTTTTCGGCGCCAGCCGGTGCCTTCAGCAACAGCCGGCAAAGCCGCGCGATGGTCGCGCGCAGATTGTGGCGATGCACCACCATGTCGACCATGCCGTGGGCCAGCAGGTACTCGGACTTCTGAAAGCCTTCCGGCAGCTTCTCGCGGATGGTCTGTTCTATGACGCGGGGGCCGGCAAAACCGATCAACGCACCCGGCTCGGCGATGTGAACGTCGCCAAGCATGGCGTAAGAGGCGGTGACCCCGCCCGTCGTCGGATTGGTCAGCACGACAACGTAGGGCTTGCGTGTTTCCCGCAGCCTTTGCACGGCGATGGTGGTGCGCGGCATTTGCATCAGCGAGAGGATTCCCTCCTGCATGCGGGCGCCGCCCGACGCGGCAAACAACACGAACGGGCAGCCTTTCTCAACCGCGGTATCGAGGCCTTTGACGATCGCCTCGCCCGCCGCCATGCCGAGCGAGCCGCCCATGAAATCGAAATCCTGCACGGCCAACACGACGGCGAGACCGTCGAGCTTGCCGTAGCCGAGCTTTACTGCGTCATTCAATCCGGTTTTGCTGCGCGCGTCCTTGAGACGATCGGCATAGCGGCGCTCGTCCCGAAATCGCAGCGGGTCGGACGGCACCTCGGGAACGGCAATGTCGAACCAGGTCTCGTTGTCGAACATCGACTTCAGGCGCACCGCCGCGCTCATGCGCATGTGATAGTTGGAGCCGGGGATGACGAACTGGTTCGCCTCGACGTCCTTGTAGAACACCAGCTGCCCACTCTCCGGACATTTGATCCAGAGATTCTCCGGTACCTCGCGCCGCAATATGCCGCGGATTTTCGGACGTACGACGTTGGAGATCCAGTTCATGTTGTCGCTTTAGACCTGAAAGGCGGCTTTTTTCTCGCGCGTCTTAGCGCATCTTGCCGAGATACAGCTACATTTGCCGGGTTGTTTCACACAGCCTGCTGCACGTGTCTGGAATGAGGGGCAAAGTTTGCTATGCTGCTACCCTACCTTTGTCACCGATGTGGGGCGTCGGTGCCGTTATTCCAAGCGACAGGCTGACTTAAATGCGCAGTGGGTATTTGCTGGTGGTGGGGGCATTGGCGTTAGCGCTGGTCGGCTGTGGTCAGGGTCAAAAGGGCGATCCGGGCCCGCCAGGGCCGCAAGGGCCAAAAGGGGACCCGGGAACCCCGGGTGCAACGGGACCGGTCGGACCGCCTGGTCCGCAAGGCCCCACAGGCCCCCAGGGGCCGCCCAGTCCGACCATTCGCGTGATACGGTCTGATTGCCTGGCCGGTTATTGCTCGGTGATGTGCCGCGGCGACGAAGTGCTGGTCAACGCTTATTGCGGGCCATCGCGAAATCCGGCAACGTTTCTCGGCGAACGTCAGGCGACATGCGGCATTGACGCGACTGCGGCCAACAAGCCGCTGGTTGCAGTTTGCGCGGCGGCGCCGTAATTCGCAGTTTGCGGAACGCGCGACCGCCCTCGCAAAGTTGGTGTGCCATGGCCCAAGACGAACTTCCCGATTTGTCGATCTCCGACCAGAAGCTTTGCTTCATCATCGCCAAAGCGCGCCAGTTCGACGTCAAGGACGTCGTTACCGACCCTGACGACTCCTCCAACCCGTCGGACGATGCGAACTTGGCCGTGCTGGAGGATCACAGAGACGATCCGGTGGTGCAGGAGTTGGCAGCCGTGATCAACTCGATGACCATCGATGAGCAGGTCGACCTCGTAGCGTTGACCTGGCTTGGCCGTGGCGATGGCGAAATCGGGGACTTTGGCGATTTGCGGGCCGAAGCGGCGCGCGCCCACAACCGGCGCACGGCGGCATATTTGTTGGGTATTCCGCTGCTCGCCGATTATCTCGACGAGGCCATCTCGCAGTTTGGGATTTCCTGCGAGGATGAAGGTTAGCGCGCCACCAGGGCAACGCCGGCGGCGACGAACAGTGCCGCGACAGCTTTCTGCAGCAGTTCGCGAAGCGACAATGTCTCTCGTCCGACGCCCGGAAAGAAAATGCTTAGTCCGACGCCAAAGGCAAACACAAACAATGTCGTTGTTGAGCCGATGGCCTGAACCAGGCTCAACGGCGCCAGCATCAAGGCGTAGCGGTTTCCGAGGGTGCCGCCGAGATTGACCAGTTCGTTCGAGCCGTTGATCGTCAACAGTGCGGCGGCGTTTTTGCGCAGCATGACGGCAAGCTGCTTACGATAGGCGCCGAAACAGAGAAGTGCGATCCCGAACATCGCCTCGCCGACGAACATCCAAAACGTGGTTGTCCAAAACTCGACCTCGATGGCAAAGATCTTGAAGATCAGTCCAGAGAGTGCGGCCGCTAATCCGCAAGCGAGCATCAGGAGCGCCAGACGCAGCTTGAAGACCCGGGCGCCGCCGTCGAGGCGCACCGACACCGACAACGTGCCGAGCACGATCATCGCGCCTCCCGCCATTTGCCGCAGCGACAGCGTCTCGCCGAGGAAGAAATAGGCCAGCACGTAACCAAACAGCGGCACCGCCTGGAAGAACGGCGCCACCACGGAAGCCTCTTCGGATTGCAGCGCCCGCAGATAAAACAGCATCGCGCCCATGTAGAGGATGCCGGAAAGCACGATGAGCGCGATGCTGCGTGGAGGGATACTGGCGAACTCAGGTTCAAAATAAGCGATGAACGGCAGCGTCAACACGCCGATGAACGCCGTGAACAGCAGCAGCAGCGCGACGTCGCTGTGCCTGAAAAATCGCTCGACCAGATATTTGTCGAAATGGGTGGAAATGGCCCACAGCACTGGCCCTGAAAACGCGAAGACGAGCCAAGCCATCGTTGCGCTAAATCCGCCGAGGTCTTTCGCTGAATTACCGCCGGGACACTGCCGCCTGACACCGCAAACTGCAAATCGGCGACGGAGGTAGGACAAAAAGCGCAGTTCCCGCCTATATGCAGCCTACGGCACGGCTAAATTCCGCCGCGCTCGGCGATAGAGTAAGGCTGCGGCAATGGCACCGGGAACTTCGGCGTTAATCACGCCGGTAAGACCGGGGTAACGAACCCGCGTGCAGTATCGTATGTGCTGCGAGCACGGAACGTAGCTCACGGGAGCCTCGGAAGGCGCAATGAAGCGGATTTTGGCCGGATGTCTGGCGTTAAGCGCGGTTCTGACCGCGCATTGCGCCGCTGCGGCCGACTTGTCGCTGGCCCCTTTGTACAAAGCGCCCCCCTCCCTGCCGCCGCAGCCTTATGACTGGAGCGGCATCTATTTCGGCGCTAATGGCGGTGGCGGCTGGGGCCATTCCTGGTGGAACTCCACCGCGACCGGTATCAATCTTTCGGGAGCACAAGCGGGCGGCACGGCCGGCTATAATTTTCAGGTCGGCAGAGCCGTGCTGGGCGTGGAAGGCGATATCGACTGGTCCGGCTTGAACGGAAGCAGCACATCTCCCGGCTGTCCCGCCGGCTGCAGCACGAGCAACAACTGGCTTTCGACTGTACGTGGCCGGGTCGGCTATGCGTTCGACCGGGTCATGCCTTATGTCACCGGCGGCCTCGCTGTCGGCGATATACGTGCGGCGGCGCCCGGTTTCGCCGGCGGGTCCGCTACCAATCCCGGCTGGACAGTCGGCGCTGGCCTTGAAGTTGCGCTGCCCGGCAACTGGAGCGCCAAGGCCGAATATCTGCGCGTCGATCTCGGCAGCTTCAATTGCACCGGCTGCGGCGCCTTGCAGCCTGATAACGTTTCGCTGCAGGAGAACGTATTTCGCGCTGGCGTGAATTACCACTTTGGCTGGGGCAAATAGCGGCCGTTGCTTGCCCCGCCGGCCCGCGAGCGAGCCGACCCTTAGGCTCAACGCAATATTCACCCTAACAAAAACTGCAGTTGGATAGCCGCGCTCGCGAAAGTGAACCGCGCGACAGCGGCTCCGTCGGAATGCTTACAATTTTAAGCAAAGCTTCAATGAGAGTTCAGGACTGGGATGGTACCAACTCCCAGGCTCGCTCGCGAAACGCGTCCGGGGATTTGAGTGCCCACCGTACCCGCCTCACACTTTGTCATCGACCTGCCGACGCTGTTTGTCATCACGGTCTTCCTGTCGGCGACGGGCGGTCTGTTGCTGATCTTTGCGTGGCTGCAAAACCGCGGCACCACCGCGCTGGCTCTTTGGGGCATCGGCTACCTCATGGGAGCTTCGGCGGCGGCGTTATTCGGATCAGCCGCTCTGATACCGCATGGTTGGTCGCTTTGCGTTGCGAACGCACTGGTCTGTGGTGCGTACGGCATGATGTGGGCCGGCGCGCGCTCGTTCGAAGGCCGGCGCGTCCATATCCCCCTCGTTGGGGCAGGTGCGGCAATCTGGATTGGCGCCTTTCAGTTCAAGAGCTTTGATGCATCTCCGACGGCGTGGGTTGCGCTGGTGTCTGCCATTGTCGGCAGCTACGCGCTGCTCAGCGCGCGCGAACTTTGGTACGCGCGTGACCGCGAACTGATCTCGCGCTGGCCGACGATGGCGCTGGTCGTTTCGCACGCATGCTTTCTTTTCTTGCGCATACCGTTTGCCGGTGCGTTGGCGGTTTCAGTCAGCTCCGGTCGGCCGCACGGCATGATCGTCACCCTCCTGGCTTTTCAGGCCTTGTTCACGACCTTTTGTCTGCCGTTTCTGCGCGTCGCCATGTCCAAGGAGCGGGCGGAGCTGGAACAAAGAAAGGCGGCGCTGACCGACTTGCTGACCGGCGTCGCCAACCGCCGCGCCTTCTTCGATCGCGGCGTTCCATTGCTTGAAGCGGCACTCGCCGATCGCCGTTCCGCAGCGCTTCTGCTGTTCGATCTCGACCGGTTCAAGAATGTCAACGACACCGCCGGTCATCAAGTCGGCGACCTCGTGCTGCAGGAATTCTGCGCACTGATTGCCACATCGATGACGTCGCGCGATCTGTTCGGCCGCCTCGGTGGCGAGGAGTTCGCCTGTCTGGTGGCGGACGTGTCGATGGCGCAAGCGTTGCAAATCGCGGAGCGATTGCGCCGTGAATTCGCGGCAATGCAGTTTCCCGGGCTGGAGGTTAACGCCACAGTGAGCGTCGGGGTTGCTATGGCGGGCGAAGCCGAGCGGAGTCTGACGACGCTGTTGGCGACGGCTGACCGGGCGCTCTACCGCGCCAAGGCCGACGGTCGAAATCGTGTCGCCTCGGCCCCGCTGGTTCTGGTTGACAAAAGCGGCACTGATACTTCGCGGCGGTTGCACGAAAAATCAGGCGTCATCGCCTCGCCTGCGGCAGGCTGAAGCTGTCGCGCTTCTGCCCGGCTCGGCAGTCAATTTTTCTTGGTCAGCAATCCGGCGATGTGGTCCGGCGTAATCGGTTGTTGCTTGACCTGGATGCCGAGCGGCCGCAGCGCGTCGTTCACGGCGGTCCATATCGCGCCGGGTGCGCCGACTGTGCCGGCTTCGCCGACGCCTTTTGCGCCCAGAGCGGTCATTCTCGTCGGTGTTGCCGCGTGGGCAATGTCGATATCCGGCATTTCCGAGGCCATCGGCACCAGGTAGTCAGCGAGGCTGCCATTGAGGAGTTGCCCTTCCGCCGAGTATGCGCAGTGCTCGTACAGCGCGGCGCCGATACCCTGGACGGCCCCGCCGCGCAGCTGCTCGTCCACCAGCAGCGGGTTGATGACACGCCCGCAGTCTTCCGCGATCCAAAAATCCAGAATCTTGACCACGCCGGTGTCCGGGTCGACCTCCACCGACGCAGCTTGGACGCCGTTCGCCACAACGTATGGCACGGATTGCGGGACGTAGCTGGCAATCACTTCCAGCGGCGGGATCTCGTCGAGCGGAATCGTGTGCGGTCGATACCGCGTCGCAGCCGCGATTTCCGCCAGCGATATTTGCTCGGCTCCAGCCGCGTTGATGACCGATCCATCCCGGACGGAGAGCACGGATGCAGGTTGCTGCAACAGCGAGGCCGCGATCTTCAGCGCATTCTCGCGCAGAGAGCGCGCTGCGCGGCGCGCCGCTTCGCCACCAAGCGTGATGCCGCGCGAAGCCCAGGCGCCGCCGCCGTAAGGCACGATGGCGGTGTCGCCCGTGACCACTTTGACAGCGTCGATCGGAACCCCCAATTCGTCCGCAACGATCTGTGCAATGCCGGTCGAAGTGCCCTGGCCCTGATCGGTAATGCTGGTTTCGCACCGCACCCGCCCAGATCCGTCGAGCGTAAGGCGACAGGTTTCGTTGGCCGCCACCCGCAAGCCTTGCGAGCCATAAAACGCCGAACCGACGCCGGTGATCTCGACGAAAGTTGATAGCCCGATGCCTCTGAAGACACCGGTCCTCCGAAGCGCCTGCTGCTGTTCGCGCAGCTCGCCGTAGTTCATGCGCTTAAGGATCGTGGTTAGGCAGGCGTCGAGCGACAGTTCTTCGATGACAATGCCGTTGATGGTCTTGCCGATCCCTGGACCCGTCCGCCGGTAGTTGCGCCGGCGAAGCTCGGCCGGATCGATCTGCAACGCGGCGGCGCCCAGATCGACCAACTGCTCGGTGATCGTGCAGGCGAGCGGCTGACCCACGCCGCGATAGGCGCCGGTCGGCGGCTTGTTCAAGAATACGCCGCGGACCCGTCCGTGATAAGCGCCTATTTCGTAAGGTGCGCCCACCATCTGCAGCGTCTGGATGACCTCGCCGACGCTGCTGCGCGGATAGATCGAATAGGCGCCGAAACCCGCCAGCATGTCGATCTCGAAGCCGAGAATTTTGCCATTTGCATTGAGCGCCATACGGCCGTGAACGTCCGCCTCGCGCGTGTGAGCGTCGCTGACAAAGGCTTCCAGACGATCGGCAGTAAACTTGATGGGAACCGGAAGCAACGTGGCGATGGCGGCGACCGCCATCTCGTCGGCGAAGGCATGCAGCTTCAGGCCGAAGCCGCCGCCGACATCCTTGACGACCACTCTTACGCTCTCGGGACTTAAGGCAAGCTGTTCTGCAAACACCTCACGCATCTGGAACGGCGCCTGGTGCGACTGGTAGATCGTGAGCTCGCCGAGATTTCGATCGAACGATGCAACGATGCCGCGTGGTTCGAGGCTTACGGCCGTCTGCCGCTCAAAGCGGAAACTGTGTTCGACGATGGCGGCGGCTTCGGAAAAATGCTTGGCGATGTCGCCGGATTCGATACGGTGGTCGATCGCCAGATTGCTGGTCATCGCCGTGTGGACGAGCGGCGCATCTGGAGCGAGCGCTTCCGATAGGGTGGCGACCGCGGGGAGGTCTTCCCACTGGACCTCAATTAACTCAGCAGCGTCTTCCGCTTCTCTCCGAGTAGCGGCGACGACGGCAGCAATTGCTTCGCCCTGCCAGCCGACCTCGTCGATGGCGATCGGTGGTTGTGGCGGCGAATGATGCGACGGCATCATTGCCAGCCGCGTCTGCCACGCCGGGCAGACTGCGGCGAGGTCAGCGCCGGTGAAGATTGCGATCACTCCGGATGCGGCTCCCGCAGCACCGACATCGATTGACACGATACGGGCATGGGCGTGCGGGCTGCGCAGAAACACAACATGCGCCATGTTGGGGAGCGCGACATCGTCCGTATAGGTGCCGCGGCCTTCCGTCAGCCGCGCCGCGTTCTGTCGTGGCCGGGACGTGCCGATCAAGGCACGCATCTCGATGAGCGGTTCGGGCGCATCGCGGCCGTTTCGCCGCGCGACAACAGCCTCGATGGTGTCGACGATCGCCTGATACCCCGTACAGCGGCAGTAATTGCCGCTGATCTCTTCGCGGATTTGCTCACGGGACGGCGTGCGCTCGCGCGCCAGCAATTCCGCCGCGGTCAACAACATTCCCGGCGTGCAAAAGCCGCATTGCAGCGCGTTTCGCCGCACGAATGTTTCCTGCAATTCGCGGATTTGGCCAGTTGCCGTCAGTCCCTCGATGCTTACAACGTCTCGGCCATCGGCCTGGATCGCAAGTGTCAGGCAGCCGCGAACGACGATGCCGTCGAGCATGACGTTGCAGGCGCCGCACACGCCGTGTTCGCACCCGACGTGTGAGCCGGTCAGCCGAAATTCAGTACGCAGCAGATCGACCAGGTTCAGCCGGGCTGGTACGCGTGTCGAGACGGACTTGCCGTTGAGCTGGAAGGAAATTTGGGCCCTGGTTTCGTGGTCAGACATCGCCGATCAGATTGCGCGCGCCGTTGATTCCGCTTCAGGAAACAGCATGCCGCCGCGCATATCGCATATCGTGTCGGCGAGTTCGCCGAGAAACCCGCGATTTTGTTCGACAACGATGATCGAGATTTTGCCGCGCAGCGCCTGAAGAGCGGTCAGGACCTGCCGGACCATGATCGGCGCCAGTCCCTGGGTAGGCTCATCCAGCATCAACACCTTTGGATCGAGCAGTAGCGCCCGACCGACGGCCAGCATCTGCTGCTCGCCGCCGCTGAGCGCGCCACCGGACTGATCGAGGCGCTCGCGCAATTTTGGAAACAGCGCCAATACGTCGTGGAGCCGCTGCGGATAAGAAGCCGTGCTGATGCGCCGCGCGGCCCGGCTCAGCTCCAGATTCTGTTTGACCGTGAGCGAAGCAAAAATCTGCCGGCCTTCCGGTACCAGGACGAGGCCTGCGTGGGTCCTCTCGTAGGCCTTTGTCGCGCTGAGCGTTCGCGTGCCAAACGCGACATGCCCGGCGAGCGGAGGAAGGAGGCCGGCAACGGTCTTGAGGAGTGTGGTTTTGCCCGCGCCGTTTGGCCCGCAGATTCCCAGTGTCTCGCCGGCGCTCAGGCTGATGTGAACATCGCGGAATACCGGCAGTCTCGAATAGCCGCCGCTCAACCCCTCGATTCTGAGAATTGGCGCGGTCATACCAGCGCACCGAAATAGGCTTCCCGGACTGTTTCGTCAGCCAGGATTGCAGTGGTCAGACCGGATGCGATCGGCCGTCCGCCGTCGAGCACAATGCCCCGTCTGGCAACTTCAGCGACAAACTCGATGTTGTGTTCGACGATGACGACTGCGGAGCCGCGCGTCTGCAATTCAAGCAACAGCGACTTTAAGTGTTCGAGTTCGTCGGCGGCTAATCCCACAGCCGGTTCGTCCAGCAGCACGAGCGCCGGATTGCCGACCGCGGCCCGGGTCAGATCGACGAGCTTGTGCTGTCCGGCGGACAGCTTGCTCACCACGGTGTCGGCGACGCGAGCGAGACCGAAAGAAGCGATTTGCTCATGCGCAATGGCCAACCGTTGGCTTTCAGTCAGATTTGCCGCGATCTGGTCGAGACGCACCGACACGTTTTCGACGACGGTCAAATCCGGCACCAGCCGTGCGATCTGAAATGACCGGCCGATGAAACGGGCGCGCTCCGAAATCGACAAGGAGTCGACATCGTTGCCGGCAACCTTCACCACACCGCCGCTTGGCGGCTCGATACCCGATATGATGTTGAACAACGTGGATTTCCCGGCCCCGTTCGGACCGACGATGGTGAATATTTCTCCGAAATCCACGCTGAAGCCGACGCGATCAAGTGCCAATACGCCCTTAAAGCGCTTGGAGATATCTGAAACTTCGAGACACTTGCCGGAACGCCTAATATCTCGCCGCCCCGCCATATTCGCGGCGACCGGCGGTGCGGCAGTCACCGCAGTCATCGTAGTCACCGCAGTCTTGGGCCCGTCGAGCCTCAGCTCGAGTTCATGCCATCCTTTGGCGACGCAACCGGCGATGCCGTCCTTCAGATAAAGCACCGCAGCGAGAAACACTGCCCCGTAGACCAGCAATACGTAGCTCTCGGCATATCCTGTGATCACGAACAGCCATTGCAGCGCCGCCGTGCCAAATAGCGGACCGAAGAAATAACCGGGCCCGCCGACCATCACCATGGCGAGCTGCTCCAGCGACCGGTCGACGCCGCCGTCTTCTGGAATGGCAAGGCCGACGTAGTAGGCCTTGAGCAAGCCGGCCACAGCCGCAAAAGCGGCCCCGATCAGAAACACCCGCTCTCTGGTTTTGCCGACATGGATACCGAGCACGGCGGCGGCAAGTTCGTCATGGTGGATCGTGCGCAGGCGCCGCCAAAACGCACCCCGGACCAGACGCATGTAGATGAGCATGCCGGCGATCAGCGCGATCAGCGCGATCGCATACCAGAAATGATCGCCGATCCCGCGCCCGCGCTCAAAAATAAGACCCGACGCACCGCCCGAAAATGACGGGAACCCGCGTGCGACGCCCTCGACGAAGTAGCCGAAGCCCAAGGTGCCGACGGCAAGATAAATGCCCGGCAATCTGACGAATAGGCGGCCGGTATATTTTGCCAGAACGAGAGTAACGGCGAGGCCTGCGGCAACACTGACAATAAAGGGAATGCCGAAATTATCCAGTATTCCAACACAATATGCCGGCACCACCATGAAGGCTGCCTGTCCGAGCGCCAGCATCCCGGTGACGCCGAAAATGAGATTAAGACCAATCGCCGACAAGGCGTTGAAATAGACGATGGTTGCCAACCCCACCGTCCATCCGGGGATCAGCGCCGTGAATGGCGCGACAATTCCGGCGATGACGAGGACGGCCAAAACAATTCGGCTCGGCTTCATGCGCGTCGGGTCCCACCGAAGCGAATGTTCCTGCTGCGCCACACAGCAATGCCGATGAGAATGAAAAATACGATTGGGTCTTTGGCGAGCGTGCCGAAATAGGTGGTTACGAAAGCCTCGCCAAGGCCCAGACCAAGGCTGCAGAGAATGGCCCACAGCGGCGACATTCCGGCAAGCGCAGCGGCAATGAAGCCGCGCATGGTCATGTCGAGGCCGGTATGGAAGTCTACCGACACCAGCGGCACCAGCAGCACCGCGCCAATGGCGCCGTAAGCGCCGGCGATACCGAACGCCAGAACACGCGCGCGATCGACATTGACGCCCATCAGCTGCGCCGCATCGGGATTTTCGGCAGCCGCGCGCAACTGCCGGCCGAGCGGCGTGCCTGACAGAAACAGCGGTACGGCGAGTGCCAGAACAAAGCCGACCACGACGAGCAGCAAGCCTTGCGGCGGCAGCGCGCCGCCGGCAATGCGAAACGGTGCACCTGACACCAAACGCGGAAACGAAACGGCGTCCGACCCGATCAGGGTATAGAGAACGCCGTGGATGAAGAGCGCAGCGGCGAGCGTGATCAGGATCAGCGCATTGTGCGACCAGGCGTGACGCGGCCGCAGCAGGAAGCGCTCGACCGCAATTGAAAACACAATGGCGGCGGCAATGGCGGCAAGAATCGCAAGCCAGATCGGCAGAACTTGCGCCGCGGCGACGGTTGCCACGACGCTGCCGGCGATCGAGTAGGTTTCGCCGTGAGCGAGATTGATGACGTGCGCGGTCTGGTAGACGATCACCAGACCGATCGACAGCATGGCGTAGACGGCCCCCATCATGATTCCGCTCATGATTGCTTGAGTGAGCGGATTCATCGGCCCCTACGCAAGTCGCAACGCCTCCGTGAAAGATCGGCGCCCGACACTATTTGATCGGGTCGGCCTTGGTCCAATGGCCGTTCTTGTATTCGACAACCGATATCGTGCTGGCGCCGGCGCCGACGTGGCTCTCGGGCGTAAACCGGATCGCCGCAATGCTCTGGATCGGCGTCGATTCCAGATATTTTTTTACGGCGGCGGCGTCATTGGTATCTTCGACGTTGCGAAGCACCGATTCCGCGGTGTCAGCGAGCGTCACGCCCATCAGGGCCAACAGACTTGGCGGCTGGTTCTTCGCTTTCTGGAAAGCAGCGCGGAATTTCTCCAGCCGCGCCCGCTCGTCGGGATCAACGACCAGTTCGGGCAGCATGAAATTGAGACCCAGGCCGAGCAGCCGCGGTGGCATGTCGTTCTTGATCAGCGCCATGAAGGCGTCCGATAAATTGGCGTTGCTGAGTACGAACGGGATCGTGAGTCCAAGATTATTGAAGCTTTTGACGACCGTCGCCGCTCCGGCGCCGGAATAAGCCGAATAGATGATCGGATTGTCCTTGACGACGTTGGCGAGCTGGATCGAGGCATCGTTCGACTTCAAATCGATCCGCGCCAGTGACAGGGCGACTCCAGCCGGTGTAAATACTTTTTGCGCATGGCTGGCATTGGCTTCACCGGTCGTATCGGTCGAGGCGATCATCGCCAGCTTGCTGATCTTGTTCGCCTGCAGATAAGCAAGCAGCGCCCTGGTGATCTCCACGTCCGACGCGCTGGTCTGGAAGACGTAGCTCTTCGGATCGGGATCGATGATCGGAGAAACCACCACCATCACCGGGCCGTCCTTCAGGAGCGGCGTGATGGCGCGAATGGTCGAGCTGATGGAGTTATCGAGAATGATGGCGGCGTGCCGCTCGATGTGGCGCCGGGCGCAGGTCACGGCGTTTTCCGGCGTGCCCTGATCGTCGCAGACGTCGAGTTCGATCTGTCTGCCTTTGATGCCGCCCGCCGCATTCAAGGCCTTGGCCCATAATTGCAGACCGGCCGTGCTCTGCGCACCCACCGTGGCCATCGGTCCGGTCATCGGCGAGATCACGCCGACGACGAACGGTTCGGCGGCGAACGCCGTGACGCTGAGCGACGCGGCAGTCAATAAGCCGCAGCCCAAAGCCTTCAAATAGACGAGCGGTTTCATCGCGTGTCCCCTGTAAAACTTTGCCTTCTATGTCGTATACGTTCGTGGCCGATGTGGCAAAAGACGTGCCATCTCTGTCGTAGTTTGCCATCCTAAGTAAATTGCAAGCCCGAGAAAACGGCGGCCCGGCGCGACCATTTGACGGTGAAAGACGCCGAGCGATAATCAGCTCACTTCCGGGAGCGTTGCTTGGTTTCAGCAATCGCAAATTGCGATTTGCCGAACGATGTGGATCAGGACCCATGGCCGCCGACGTTAGCGTCGCATCGGAGTTGGTACGCAAGTCTTCGATCGTCCTGCCGCCTTTGACGGCACCGCTCTATCGGTTCGACTGGAGCTTCGAGCAAAATGCGGCCGCAGGGCCAAGCTTCACCGGACCTTACGCGGACGTTCCCAAGACGCCGATCGAGGATTTTCTCGGCTATCGCGTTGCATCCCGGTTCGGTATCGCAGCGAGCCTGGTCTTGAACGAGCGATGGTTCGAGCTCTACAGCCGGCTCGGCTTCGATCTGCTGACGTATAAAACGATACGCAGCCGCGAACGGCGCGCGCATCCGTCCCCGAATTGGCTTTACCTCAATGAAACAAGCGTCTTGGCGAATGCCGATGCTCCGATTGAGACGCTCGGCGATATCCCCGTCGCACCAGTAGCAGCGACCGCCGCGGGCTCGATCGGCATGCCGTCTAGCGCGCCCGAATTTTGGCGCCGCGATATCCGCAATTGCCGCGCGCGCTTGCGGGCCGGCCAGGTTTTGATCGTGTCGGTCGTTGGCACGGCCGATGCCGGCAGCAGTGAAACCGATTTCATTGCAGACTTCGGCGCGCTCACGGCGGAAGCACGGGACGCCGGCGCGCAGGTCGTCGAATTGAATTTCTCGTGCCCGAACGTCGGCCAGCGCGAGAGCCAGGTTTACCTCGACGCCGATATGGCGGGAAAAATCGCCCGGGCCGCCCGCAATGCGGCCGGATCGCTTCCGTTGCTGGTCAAGGTCGGGCCGATCGAACAGCACGAGCAAATGTCCGGGTTGCTGCAAGGCCTGTCCGGCGTCGTCGATGGTGTCGTGATGATCAATGCGCCGCGCCGCATGATCGTCGACAAAAGCGGGGCGCCGGCATTTGGCGCTGATCGCCCGTATGCCGGCATGATGGGCGGTGCGACCTTCGATGTTGCCATGAAATGCGTGCGCAGCGCGGTGAAGATCGTCCAGCACGACCAACTGAATCTTCGCGTGCTTGCCGTCGGCGGGGTAAACACGCCCGAACACATCAGCGCATTTTTCGATGCCGGGGCTTATGCGGTACTCGCAGCCTCAGCGTGCGCCTGGGACCCTTATCTGGCGATCCGGGCCAAGCATGCTGACCCGTCGCACTGAAGCACGCCAGGCCGCAATCAGCGCTGCTTGATCTCGACCAGAATGTTCCGATAAGTCGCATTTCCGACGTTGCGAAGATCGTGCAACTCGCCGGCGTCGCGCCAGATTGGCTCGCCGATCTTACCCTTGGGCCGCTCAATGTCCCCGGTAAGCGCTGATTTAAGCTCAATGTCGCCGTCGGTCATCGGGATGATCACGTAAGGCAGATCATGCCGGTGCCAGCCCTTGCTCTTGCCGGGCTCGACCACAAAGTCCCAAACTCGCACCATCTCATTTTCGTACATCACCCGATCGCCGATCGGACCAAGCTTGAGCGTGCTGATGTCTTTCGCCGTCATTTCTTTCTCCTTTGCGGCCGGACCAAATTCAAATCGGTATGCTCATCGGCGAATGCTTGCCGTCGCAGTCGATGAGTTCGACGCGTTTGAGCGCGATGCGAAACGAGCCGTTCTGCCGAACCAGTTGATGGGTGTGGCGGCCGGAATAGAGCCGCTGCTGGTCGCCTTGGTGTTCAACGCACATAAAAGTCGCCTCGGCGGCGAATTCGCCGTCGCCGCCCGCCGCCACTTCGATGTTGCTGATGAGATGCGTCGTGCGCGGCATCGGTGTGAGCACGAGTGCCCGCGCTTCAAGCAGGCGCCGCACCCGAATGGCGAGGATCGCATAATCCTCGTAGATGATCGAAGCAACGCCCTTCGGGTCGGTCTGGCCGGGCTTGCTCGGCATCCAATAAATGCCGTGCGGGGCGTAGAGCGCGAGCCAGGCTTCGAACTCGCCGGTATCGAGGAGCTTCGCTTCGCGCAGCAGGAATAGCTCGACATCGCGCTGGGTTTCATACGGCAACGTCATGGGTGTCATTGAGTGAGGTAATTGACCCAGGCCTCGAACTGGACCCGCATTGGCAATTCGCTGGCCGCGCCGCCGATGCTGCCGTTGCCTTCCCGCCGATCGTTGTCGAGGCCGCGCTCGAAGTTGACCCACGGCCCGGCCTGCTTGACCAGTCCCTGCTGACACCGCTCCAGCATCTCAACGTCATCCGAGAAAATCATCGAGGCGGGCGAACCGATGGTGGTCAAAAACCGGATGGCGCGGTGAAACATTTCTTCAGGCGCGCCTTTGAGCCGGAAGCAATGCACGTGAACCTGTGTCAGATCGACGGCGAGCGGAATGGTGACGCGCATCTGCTGCTGCTGCGCGTTAATGATGAGATTGGGATAGATGATGTTGTTGAAACGGTTCATGGCCAGCGCGGCGGCCGCCCGCTCGCTGCCGATCCGCTCGGTCAGGGCGGCCCGGTAGCGCTGCATCACCGGATCCTGTTGTTCGTTCACCAGCACGCCCTTCTTGTAGAAGCTGGTCATGAAGGTGTGGCCGCCGGCGAGTCCGGTGAGCTGGATGCCTTCCCAATCGGCTTGCCCAAAGCCGTTGGCCAGCAGCATTTCGCGGGTCTGATCCTGATCGAGGATTGATGCGTTCGCCGGCGCGGCGCGCGCTGGCGCGACCGAGGAGCTGTGCACGAAGCTCGGGTGGAAAATGTCATTGGCATTCTCCATGTGGAGCTTCCAGTTGCCGTGATACTCGAGCGTGAAGCTGGAATCCGCAATCTCGATTTCGCCGTCGGGCGCGCGCTCAATCAGGTTGTCGATCACCTCGCGCATCGGCCCGAGGTGCTCGGTGAGCGGCGCAGCGCTGTCGTCGAGGTTGGCGAACACGAAGCCGCGATAACTGTCGACACTCCTGACCCGCTGCATATGGTTCTGCGGATCGGCAAGACTGAAGTTCGCCGGGTAGCTTTGGGGATGCGGCACGGCCGCCAACGTGCCGTCCGGGCGGAATGCCCAGGCGTGATAGGGGCAGGTCAAAAGCCGACTTGTGCCGCTGTCGACCATGCAGAGCCTGGCGCCGCGATGCGGGCAGCGGTTGTGCAGAACATAGATTTTGCCGTCCTGATGGCGCGTCACCAGCACTTCATGCTGGGCCAGCTGGGTCCGGACGAAGTCGCCCGGATTCCGCAATTGACTTTCGTGAGCAACGTACAGCCACAGCCGACCGAAAATCCGCTCCTGCTCGAGCGCAAACACTTCGGGGTCGGCGTAGGCGCGGCGATGGACGTGATCCGGACGCACCAGCGTTCGTATCTCGTCGCGGCTCAACGGCTGATCAATTGTGCCGGTCATCTGAACTCCGTCGTGCCCTTTATAAATCGAGCGTGGTCAAAGTTTCAGGCTGCTCAATTCAGCAGCCTGCCGAAAATCTCGGAAAAAGCCGGCGACGCTTCAAAGCCGGCTCCGGGAGTGTCGGGCATCGTCACCTTTCCCTCACACAGCGTGACGTGAGAGGTCAGTTTGCCAAACAGCGTGGTCGTGTCCATTGCAAGTTCTGCGAGCCCAAGGCCAAATCCCGCAACCGCATGGAGCGCCAGAAGATGCCCCGCATGCGGAGCACAACGGCTTCTACTCCACCCCCGTTCGGCTAGCTCATCAAGAATCCGGCGATATTCGACGATCCCGTAGCTCAACGAAATATCGAACTGCAACATATCGCGGTCGCTCCGGAGACCGCCATAGCGCAGCAGGTTGCGCGCATCGTCAGCGGAGAACAGATTCTCGCCGACCGCGAGCGGAAGGCTGGATCGTTCTGCAACGATCCGGTGACTTTCGTAGTCGAGGGGATTGACCGGCTCTTCAAGCCACATCAACGGATACGCGACAAGTGCCTGGACATAGCGCAGTGCAGTGTCGAGGTCGAAGGCGCAATTGCCGTCAACGGCCAGACTCATGTGCGGCTCAAGAATTTTCAGCACCGCCTCGATGCGTTTGAGGTCGTCGTCGATCGCGGCGCCGCCGATCTTGATCTTGAACCGCCGGTGTCCTTGAGCGATCGCGCGCCGGACGTCGTCGCAAAGGCTTTGGACGTCGTGGTCGGGGCGATAATGCCCGCCGCTGGCGTAAACGTCTGCGGTCGTGCGGCCGTTGTCGTTTCCCGGCTCAAGCTCCGACAACCGCCTCCACAACGGCGAATCCGCGCGCTTGGCTGAGAGATCCCACAAGGCCGCATCGATCAGGCCGACCGCACCACAGCGCTCGCCGTGGCCGCCCGGCTTTTCGTTCTTCATCAGGATGGCCCAGACCCGGAACGGATCGATACCGCCATCTTCGCTGGCATAGGTTTGCGGGTCGGCGGCCAGCAACCGGGGAATGAAGCGGTCATTGAGCAGGCCGCTGTGATCGTAGCGGCCGATCGAGTTGAACGCCAAGCCGGCAAGCGCCTTACCGTTGCTGCGGGCGTCGGTATGGATCGCGAGCGCGGTCGCCGTCATATCATCGAAGCTGATACTCGCGCTCCGCGCCGCCGCGCCCAGCCGTATCGTTTGCGCCTTGGCGGCGACGATGCGCATCAGCCGTGGTGCGATTGACGCCAGTCATGCTCGGCGACATCAAACACGATGCCGTTCGGATCCTTGAACTTCTTTTCGGCGTCGACACCCGGATAATTCGGCAGTTCCATGAAGAATTCGCCACCCAAATGCTCGATCTTTTCCGCGGTCTTCTTTTCGTCCTCGACGATGAAGCCGATGTGATGCAGACCGGCCCAGTCCGGCCCGCCTTTGCCGCCCTTGGTGCCTTCCGGAAAATGCAGCAGCGTCAGATTCACGATCCCGTCGGACAGCGCGATCGCATTGCCGATCGGGCTGTCGACCTTGTTCACGCGCTCCAGCCCGAACACACCTTCATAGAAGGCGGCCGCCTTTTCGAGGTCGGGAACCTGGATCGCGATATGCCGTAGCTTGGCCATGAGGCTGTCTCCGTATTTCCTTTGGACGAATGATAGGCGACGGCCGTCTGAAGCGCCAGACGCGCCTACGCCCATTTTGTCCCCAGGCGTTGCGCGTTTTTTGGTTGTGTCGGAGCGCTTCTCGCTACCGGCGAGCTTCAAGGCGGTACGTTATGAAGTCGAGCGTCGCGGCGTCCGGCGCTCGCTGTAATGCGGAGCGGTGAACGTCAGGCCAGGTGCACAAGGCTATGCAGATGCGCCTGCAAGTAGTTCGCGCTCACGCCCGGCAGCGTGATGCTGTCGTTATGCCCAAGCCCGATCACCGCGTCGCCGTGCGTGTCGGTGGTGATGAGCGTTGCCAGTTGCTGGACCGATTGGATGTTGGCGAAGTGGTTTAGTTCGATGGTGTCGCCGGCACTCGGACTAAAGTTGACGATGGTGTCGGCACCGATGCCGGGGTGGAAGATAAAATTGTCCGCGCCAGGCGCGCCAATCGAAATCGATGCGGTCTCGCTCAAGGTTGAGCCCTGCGCATCGCTGACCGAGAGTTGGTACGATTGAGTCAGTGTCTCGCCTGGCGCGAGATTGATCTGGTCGTTCCCAAGCGTGAAGTTCCATTGCATCTCACCGCCAAAGCTTGTGTGCTCCAGCTGAAGCGAGAAGTCGCCGACATAGCCGGTGCCGTCGGGTGTGAAGGCCGGGCTGTACTGAGGATGAAAATCCAGGTCCGCGAAGGAGACAGTGCCATTCACACCGTAAGTGTCTGCAATGGCGGTCTGGCAGGAGCCGGTGACGAAGATGGGGTTAGTGAATGCTACATCCGTTCCGCTGCCGTCGGGTAAGAGAAGGAAATCCAGCGGGGAGTAGTTTCCCGATAGTTGAACGTTGACGGAATCGCCGTGGAGGAAATTACTCACCGTCAGCAGATCGGTATGCTGATTGTAGCTCAGAATCGTGCCGAACGTGTCGGGAATGCCGGTGAGTTCGATGATGTCTCCGTCACCGAACCCGGATACCACGCCGGTAAAGCTGTTTGTCCCGGCGTGGAAACTGGTTTCGTTGGTTCCATCGAGCACGAGCGTTCCCGGCCCGTTGAAATTCGTGGCTACGCTCGCGCTGCTTCCGTATTCCAGGGTGCCGCCATTGATGATCGCGGTGCCGCCAGCAATCGTGCCCTGCAAATCGACGTAGCCGGCCGCGTAAGCCCCCGCGATGCCGCCGGAATTGTTAACCGGGCTGGAGACGATAAGCTCGCCGCCGTTAGCCGCCGCGAGCGTGCCGGTGTTCGTGACAGTGCTGGGATCGATGGTCAGGGTGCCTATCGTCGCTTCGATTGTGCCGGTATTGGTGATGGTCGCATCGGTGATGAAGCTGGTGCCGGTCGAATCCAAGATCCCAGCCACGTCGATGATGCCGCCAGCGATGGTTGCGCCGTTCAGCGTCACAGTGTCATCAATCGTCAGGGTTGCCACGGCATTGCTGAAGCTGCCGGCGAGCGTGACATTGTCGAGCGTCACGGTGTCGAACGTCAGCGTCTGATCGTTGGCGACCGTGATATCGCCGCCGCCACCGACTGTGGCGTGTTTGATCTCGCTGTCGGCGCTGACCGACAAAGTCCCGGTATCGTCGATGGCGCCGCCGGTGGCGGTAGTGTGGGAAAGCGTCAACGTGGCGCCGCCGTCGATCGTCACCGTACCGGAACTGGTCAGTGTAACGTCGTTGAGCGTCGCTGCGCCGACGACCACGATGCCGCCGCTGCCGACTGCCTCCAGCGTGTAGTCTTGATACGGAATACTGCTGCCAGCTTCGATTACGCCGCCCGTGATCGTGACGTCGAAGAGTTCGACAACGCAATTGGCGCCGACAGCAGCAATCGTGCCGCCTGAATTGTCAACGTTGCTCTTGATTTCGAGCATCCCGCCAGTGTCGACGACGTCGACAATTGTGGCCCGCGACTCGTTGAAGGGGATGCCGATCGCCAGCAAAAGACCGGCGTTGGTAATGGCATGATCGCCGGTATCGAGGATCACCTCGGCACTGGCCGCCTGAATGACTCCCGTCGCGTCATTGATAAGTTTTAAATTGCCGCCGACGTAACCCGCGCCGCCGATAAAGTTATTGACGTTCTCAAGAATATTGTCCGAACCGGACGATCCAATCAGGTTAGACGTCGACGAGTGCAAGGTGATCGTTCCGCCTCCAGTCAACGTCACGCGGCCATCGATTACCAGGTTCGTGCCAATGGCGCCGGACGCGAACAGAATTTGGCCTTCATTGTTGATCGTGTCGCGTAGCGTGAGCGTTGTGTTGTCGTTGACCTGGACATAGCCTTCGATGGTTACGCCATCGAATGTGCTGGTACTGGCGCTGCCGTCGCCGTTCGCGACTATTTGGACAACGCCCATGGCATAGTCGGGCGGGCTACTCTCGGGGCCAAGCCAAGAAAAAGCCTCGATCGTACCGCCCGTGATGGTGACGTCGTCGAGGTTTACCTGCGAGGTTGGGCCCAGCGCGAAAACTACGGTTAAGGTTGCGCTGCCATCGCCATCGTCACCATTGTCGCGGCCAGGGGATACCGGAACCGCGATGCCGGCATCGATCGTACCGCCGGTGTTGCTGACGATCGTGTTGCTGAGCGCCAGCGTCGCGTCGTTGGCAGCTCCGAGCGTGCCGGTGTTGGTGACCTTGCTCGAATCGACGGTAAGCTCGCCTGAGGTCGCCTCGATGGTGCCGGTATTGGTGATAGTCGCGTTAGTGATGAAACTCGTGCCGGTCGAATCGAGTATGCCGGCGATGTTCACGGCGCCGCCGACGATAGAGGTGCCG
Source organism: uncultured Alphaproteobacteria bacterium (assembly GCA_963791955.1). Classification (GTDB taxonomy): domain Bacteria; phylum Pseudomonadota; class Alphaproteobacteria; order Rhizobiales; family Xanthobacteraceae; genus BOG-931. The sequence goes on along the minus strand of CAWBUO010000002.1, from coordinate 599,293 downwards.
ACGAGATCGATCGTCGTACCCGCGTGAGCAACGATCGTGCCGAAAGCCGGCGATCGCGCTGGATCGGCGCGAAAGCCCGTGACATCAAAGTCGCTGCCGACGGAGTAGCCGGAGACCTGGCCGGCATTATTGATGGCTAACGCAAGCGTGCCTTGACCGGCACCGGTTCCAGCCGACGAGTCATCAAAATTGACGTACTTTCCGTTGCTGTAGATGAAGCCGTGGGCGACGTCGGACGCGTCCAGATAATGGCCGACGACCTCGCCGGCATCATTGATCCCTTCAGCATAGGTTCCGCCCGCGGCCGCCGGATCGTTCAGCGCGGTGTAGGTGCCGTTGCTAAAGAGAAAGCCGTGGGCGACGGAGGACGAGTCGAGATAGTAGCCGACGACCTCGCCGGCATCGTTGATGCCTTTGGCGTCGGTGCCGTTGACACCCAAGGGATCGTCAAGCGTCGTGTAGGCGCCAGCGCTGAAGAGAAAGCCGTGCGGGCTTCCACGGGCGTCGAGATATTCGCCGACGATCTGGCCGGCGTTGTTGATACCGTTGGCCAGCGTGCCGGTGCCCACGGGATCGTTCAACGCGGTGAAGATGCCGTTGTCGAACAGGAAACCCAATTGCGTCTCACCGACAAAGTAGGTGCCGACGACCTCACCGCTATCGTTGATGGCGTTGGCGGATGTGCCGCCGGTCGCCGCAGGGTCGTCGAGCGCGACATACGAGGCGCTGTCGAAGAGAAAGCCGTTTGAATTGCCGCCGGCGAAATAAGAGCCGACGACCTGGCTAGCATCGTTGATGCCGGCAGCGCCGGTAATGCCGGTCGCCGCAGGATCGTTGAGGGTCGTGAACGAATAATTCCCGCCGGGGTCGGTCGTGGCGCTGGAATTACCCACGATCGTCTGGTTGAGCACCAGCGTCGCGTTGTTGGTCGCCTCCAGTGTGCCGGTGTTCGCCAGAAAAGCCGGATCTAGCGTCAACGCGGCATTTTGTTGGTCGGCATTGATGACGCCGTGATTGATCAGAATCATCCCGCCCGCCCCGATGGTGCCGGCGCCGGAGATGGTGTTGTCGAAATTGGTCAACCGATCGCCGCTTTGCGTGACGGCGATGACGTTATGGGCGTTGGCGGACAGGATGATCTGCCCGCCACCCGCGATCCCGGTATCCGGCTGGTCGAAGTAGAGATCGGTGGCGTCGCCGGTCGAGTTCAGGCCGATGGTGCCGGCATTGTCGATCGCATCCGGACTAGCCAGCGTCAGCGAACTGCCGTCGCTGACGCCGAGCATGCCGGCATTGCTGATGGTAACGGTGGATACGTTGTCCTGACCGTAGGAAGTTTCGACCGTGTTGCTGGTCCCGCTTACGGTCAGCATTTCACCGCCGGCCGCAATCGAAACAAAGCCGTGCAGAATGGTGGCGTTATCGAGATTGATGTGCGAGCTGGCGAGGACGTCGAGGTGGCCGGTATCGTGGGCCGGATCGGTGGCGTTGCTGATCGTGGTGTTCGCGATCGTCAATCCGCCGCTGCCGGTCGCTTCGATGGTTCCGGTGTTGATGATGGCGTTGCCCGGCTGGGTGCTGGCGGTTCCGGGGCTGTCATTATCGATGGTGAGGCTGCGGTGGCCGCTGGCGTCGATGGTGCCGGATTGCTCGTTGACCAGCACAAAATTCGGGTTGCCGCCGCCGATCGTGCCGGCGCCGGCGATGGTGCCGAAATTGTCGAGTTCGGCGTGCTGGGACCCGCCGACGATCGCGGCCTGGTGGTGAAGCTCAAAGCGTCCCTGGCCTTCGAACGTCACCGTGCCATCGATCGTGGTCGTGCCGCGCAGGTCGAGCGAACTCGCCTGGTGGGTGTCTACGATGCTGTTATTGGCAATGGCGACATCCACAAAGGTGCTTTGACCCTGCGTTGTCGTAATGACTCCGCCGTCCCTCGATGCCACCGTGCCGTGGCCGATGGCCGCCTTTTCCAGATCGACATTTGCGCCGGCGCCGTCGGCGCTGATGGTGCCCGCCCTGTTGTGGATGCGGCTGGCGATCAGGACCGTGCTGTCGGCCTGGGCTTGAATCCGGCCCAGATTGATGACGGCATCGTCGATCTGCAGCATCCCCGTGGCGGCGGCTGCGAACAGGCCGGAATTGCTGTCGGTATTGCCGGTATCGATGATCAGCAGTCCGGTATCGGAGGCAAGAAGCGGCGCTGCCTCGATGGTTCCGTCCTTGCCGTTGACCAACGTCAGCGTACCGTCGCCTTTGCCGATGGTGCCGCTGCCGGTGATGGTGTTGTTGACATTGACCAGCGTCGCGGCGGTGCCGGCGACGCCGATAATCCGGTTCTCGTGGGTCGGCCCCACCAGCGCAAGCGTGCCGTTGTTCAGCAGATAGACGGTGCCGTTGATCGCCAGCGTCGGATCGGAGCCCGTCGCATTGAGCTGCAATCTGCCGAAGTCGGCGATCCCGCCCGATACTTCCAGCGTGGCCCCGGATGCGATGTTGAGGGTGGCGCCGGCGCCAATACGAAGACCGTAGGCGCTCTCGCTCCCTTGGACCGTTACTTTGACCGGCTGGGCAATGTTGACGTATTGCGGCGCCGCAGGCGTACTAAGGCTGCTCCAGTTTCTCCCTGTCTCCCAAGTTCCGCTGACCGGCGAAGTCCAAGTGACGATCGACGTGGCGGGCGTGGCGGACGCGCCTATCACGACGGTATATGTGACCGAAAGTTGAGTCTGGGTATTCGTACCGCCGTTCTGAATATCGATGTTCGTCTGCTGGATGTTGCCGTTCTGCTGCAGGTATTGCTGAAGGTTGATCAGCTCGAACATCGGCGGCGTCGAGCTGCCGGGATTGTTGGGGCCCGATTGCGGATTTGGATTGAGATTGTTGATGTTGTTGAGGATCTGAACCAGCGCCGGAACCAGCGCCTGCTCGATCGCGTAATTCGCCGCCGTCATCGGCTCCCTGTGGACGGTCGGATGCTGGTTGGGGCCGTTCAACGACAAAGTGGTCCAGATCCCGGCGCGATCGATGGCGACTTCGTCGCCGAACTGATCGATGACGACGTAAGCGCCGACGCGGCCGTTACCGTCGGGGTCTGCGACCACCGCAAACGACATCGTCACATTGCCGACATTGGCGTTGACGGCGGCGACCTGCTGCAGCGCATAGCCGGTGGTGCCGCGGATGCCCATGGTCGCGACCGGCGTCCCGATCTTCATGTCGCCGGTATGGGCGACCTTGCCGGCGACGAAGGCAAAGCCGCCCTGGACCAGGTTGAACAGCGCGTCGTTCGAGGTTCCGTTCGGATCGTAGACGTAGTCGTTCAGCGCCATCCGGGTGTTGGAGACGAGATTGAGCGCGGTGCCGTCGGGAAAGCCAATGCCGGCCGAGGAATCGGCCCCGGTCTGGACGACGTCATTTTTGTAGACCGCGTCGCCGACGTGCAGCGCCACCGATACGCCGTTGCGCATCACTGTGACATCGCCGACGGCTTTCTCGATGCGGCCGATCGCGCCGGTTGGCACGGTCGCCTGCGCCTGCGCATATTGTCCGGGGGCGGGTGAACCGGCGAGGAGATCAACCAGATCGCCAGCGATGCGTGCACCGTTCGGCGCCACCAGGTCGGCGTGATGCTCGGTCGCAAAGTAGTCAGGGATGATGTGACGGTGGCCGTCATGGCCGGTCAGGAACAGGTCCGGACCCTTGCGTTCAAGATGCCCGGTGAACAGCAGTTCGGCGTCGGCAATGCTGACCGCATCCGCATGGGACGCATCAGTGTGAATGACGGTCGGACCACCGCCGTAACCACCCGGCGACGCAGACGCGTAAGCCATTAACCACGCCTCCCGCGAACGTCAGGTCCCCGCACCGCAGCGCAATGCTAGGTATGCGATTATCTTGGCCCCTGCGGCAAGGTCATTGTAAATGAAGAGTGAACGAGGTTCGCCGCTTTCCACTACTTCAAAGCCTAAGGAATTGCGCGGTATAGGGATGCTGCGCTGCCGAAATGGCCTTGGCCGCCGGCTGGCCAGCTTGCAGAGACGATTGGGGGAAACCCCGGGAGCGGTTGACAATGAATGAGCAGCCAAGTGCGCTGCTGACCGACCTCTACCAGATCAACATGATCCAGGCCTACCTGGACTATGGCGAGACCAAGACGGCCGTCTTTGAATTTTTTGTCCGCAACCTGCCGCCGCGCCGCGGCTTCCTGGTTGCCGCCGGGCTGGAGCAGGCGCTCGATTATCTGGAGGGTCTCCACTTTTCCGCGGCCGAGATCGAGTGGCTCAAGAGCACCGGCCGGTTCGGTCAAAATCTGCTCGATTATCTCGCGGCGTTTCGCTTCACCGGCGGTGTGCAAGCCATGCCCGAAGGCACGGTGTTTTTTGCCAACGAACCCATTCTGCGCATCACCGCGCCGCTACCGCAGGCACAATTCGTCGAGTCGCGGCTGATCAACATCCTGCATTTCCAGATTTTGATCGCCGCAAAAGCGGCACGGGTGGTGCTGGCGGCGCCGAACAAGCTGCTGGTCGACTTCGGCTTCCGCCGTGCGCATGGCGCTGAGGCGGGACTGATGGCGGCGCGGGCAAGTTACCTTGTTGGCTTCGCCGGCACCGCAACCGTGCTTGCTGGAAAAGCATTCGGCATCCCGCTCTACGGCACGATGGCGCATTCTTTCATCGAGGCGTTCGACGATGAGATGACGGCGTTTGCGGCCTTCGCGCAGTCGCGACCGGACAACCTCGTTTTTCTGCTCGACACCTACGACACCGAAGTCGCCGCGCATAAAGTCGTGGCGCTGGCGCCGCGGCTTAAAGCGCAGGGCATTACGATACGCGGTGTGCGTCTCGACTCAGGCGATCTCGCCGCGCTGTCGCGCAGCGTACGCGCCATCCTCGACGCCGGTGGGTTGCGCGAGGTGACGATCTTTGCGAGCGGCGGTCTCGACGAGGACTCGCTCGCCGCGCTGGTGCGGGCGAACGCGCCGATTGATGGCCTCGGCGTCGGCACCAATCTTACCACGTCGGCGGACGTGCCGACGCTCGATTGCGTGTACAAATTGCAGGAATACGCTGGCCTGCCGCGGCGCAAGCGCTCGGCGAACAAAGCGACCTGGCCGGGACGCAAACAGGTCTGGCGCCGCTATGGCGCCGACGGCCGGATGGTCGGCGACCTGCTCGCGGCAGAAGCCCCCACCCCATCCTCCCCCGCGCGCGGGGGAGGACAAGGAGGTGGCGGCGACCCGTTGCTCGAGCCGGTCATGCAAAACGGCAAACGCTTGGGTCCGCCGCCGTCGCTCGACGACATCCGGCGTCACGCCAAGCGCGAGCTTGAACGATTGCCGGAGCCCTTGCGCAGGCTCGATCCGGACATGACCTATCCGGTGGAAATCGCCGACGAACTCAGAGCGCTTGCGGCAGAGTTCGACCGGCGCCTGCAAACGATGAAGTGACAGGTTTGCGAGTGGCGGATTGTTGAAACATGGGCGAGGGCGCGACCATCGGCGGCAACGAAGTTTTGATCGTCATCGACATGCAGAACGATTTCTGTCCGGGCGGGGCGCTCGCCGTGCCGCAGGGCGATGAGATCGTCCCGATCGTCAATCGTCTGGCGGCACGTTTTCGTCATGTCGTGCTGACCCAGGACTGGCATCCGCGCCGACACTTCTCGTTTGCTTCAAGTCATGCCGGTAAAAATCCGTTCGATGTCATTGCCGCATCCTACGGTCCGCAAGTGCTGTGGCCGGACCATTGCATACAGGGCACACCGGGCGCTGCGTTTCATCCGGCGCTCGACATTCCGCATGCGGCGCTGGTGTTGCGCAAAGGTATGGAACCTACGATCGATTCCTATTCGGCGTTCTACGAAAACGACCGCAAGACGCCGACCGGGCTGGTTGGCTATTTGCGCGAACGCGGCTTGAGCCGCGTGTTCGTGGCCGGGCTCGCGTTCGATTTCTGCGTACGCTATTCGGCCGAAGACGCCCAGCGCGAGGGCTTTACGGTTTTTGTGGTCGAGGACGCCTGCCGCGGCATTAACGTTGACGGCTCGGTTGCGGCGACCCGGGCAAGTCTGGCCAGTCTCGGCGTAGCCTGCATTTCCGCGCTGACCGCGGCCTGAAGTTCCCGAAACTGCCTCCCCGGCATACACTTGCGGCAATGCAGTGCATCGGTGTGTGCAACGCACAAAAGTCATTGACTCCGGGTTGAAGAGGCGGAACATTACCAAAATGTGAAAAAGACCCGGGTAAGTCCACATGCGTCATCAATCGGCCGTGCCTCCGTCAAGTTTGCCTTCGCTGATGATGCCTTGCCCGGTATGCGCCGGACGCATGGTTTACCAGGCGCGGCGGCCGATTACCTCCGAAGTCGAAGATACCGTCTATGCCTGCCGCAGCTGCGGCGCGGAATTGATCCGCACCTCCGCAAGCCATGCCGGCAAGCCGGGCCAGATCAAAAGCGCCGAAGCCGCCTGAAGTTCACTTCAGTCCCATCTGCTGCAGCATGGCGCGGCCGAGCAGGCCGTAGGGATTGGCGAACGTCTCGAAAATCTCGAAGTGATTGTAGTTCTCGCCGACGATCAGTTCGGCGGGCTTGCCGGCTGCTTTGAGCGCGGCAAAAAAATCGCGCGCCTGGCGCTGAAATTCCGGCGACTCGCAGGTGCCATGGGCGATGAGAAGCGGCATGGTCAGGCCGTCGATGTGGCGCAGCGCGCTCAGGTCCTGTTCCATCTCGTCGGTGAATTTGACGTAGGCCGAGCGCTTCGACAGCCGCACCGGCTCGAGATCGTACATGCCGCTGATGAGCAGCGCGCCTTTGCAGAAGTCGGCCGGCAGGCCCTCTTCGCGCCAGCCTCGCGACAGCGCGCAGGAGGAAAGATGCGAGCCAGAGGAGTGCGACGAGACGTAAAGCCGGTTGCGGTCGCCGCCAAAACTTTCGGCGTTGCGCCACACCCATGCGATCGCGCGGCTGACTTGCCGGTACATCGGGAACAGATCGCCGCCGGCCTGATCGACATTGATGAAGTCGAGCACGACGGCGTGGGCGCCGGCGCCGACGAATGGTTCGGCGACGAGCGCATTGGTGGCGGCGCTGCCGACACGCCAGGCGCCGCCGTGGATGAAGATTTTGATCGGCGCGCCGCCGGCCGGCCGCGAAGGCGTGCGATAGATGTCGAGCATTTCATGCTCGCTCGCCCCATAGGCGACGCGCTGCGGCGCGCCGAGCGCCGAGCGGGCCCGCACGCTTGCGGCGGCGATCCGCGCCAGCACCAGGTCGCGGTTGGGCGCGTAGATTAATTGATCGTAGGCGTCGTCGAGCGTCTTCTGGTCCATATCACGCCACACTAGGGGACCATGCGCGGCTGCTTTTTCTTGCATGTGGTTCTCGGCTCTCCCAGCTACAGTGCTTATGCCGCTCATTGCCGCGAATGCGGCAATCCCCGACAGGGTTTCGCGACGGTGAATGGCGGGCAATCCATTACCCCAGATTCAATTCCTTGAAGAAGTCATTTCCCTTGTCGTCGATGACGATGAAGGCGGGGAAGTCGACCACCTCGATGCGCCAGATCGCCTCCATGCCGAGCTCCGGATATTCCACCGTCTCGACCTTCTTGATGCAATGCTCGGCGAGGTTGGCAGCGGCGCCGCCGATCGAAGCCAGGTAGAAACCGCCGTATTTCTTGCAGGCGTCCCGAACGGTCGCGGCGCGGTTGCCTTTCGCCAGCATCACCATCGAGCCGCCGGCGGCCTGGAAATCGGCGACGAACGAATCCATGCGGCCGGCCGTGGTCGGCCCGAACGCGCCGGACGCATAACCCTCGGGCGTCTTTGCCGGGCCGGCGTAATACACCGGATGGTTCTTGAAATAATCGGGCAGCGGCTCGCCGCGCTCGAGCCGCTCGCGCAATTTGCCGTGGGCGGCATCGCGCGCCACGATCATCGGGCCAGAGAGCGACAGCCGGGTCTTGATCGGATATTTGGCGAGCTGCGCCAGAATGTCCTGCATCGGCTTGTTGAGGTCGATCTGCACCACCTCGCCGCCGAGCTTCGAGGTATCGATCTCGGGCAGATATTTCGCCGGATTGTGCTCAAGCTCTTCCAGGAACACGCCGTCGCGCGTGATCTTGCCGAGCGCCTGGCGGTCGGCCGAGCACGACACGCCGAGCCCGATCGGCAGTGAGGCGCCGTGGCGCGGCAGCCGGATCACGCGCACGTCGTGGCAGAAATATTTGCCGCCGAATTGCGCGCCGACGCCGAGCGACTGCGTCATCTTCTGGATCTCGCGCTCCATCTCCTTGTCGCGGAAGGCATGGCCGTCTTCCGAGCCGTGGTCCGGCAGCGTGTCGTAATATTTGCAGGACGCGAGCTTGACCGTCTTCATGGTCATTTCGGCCGAGGTGCCGCCGATGACGATGGCGAGATGGTAGGGCGGGCAGGCGGCGGTGCCGAGCGTCAGCACTTTCTCTTTCAGGAACGGCAGCAATCGTTCGCGCGTCAGAATCGACGGCGTGCCCTGAAACAGAAACGATTTGTTGGCCGAGCCGCCGCCCTTGGCGATGAACAGAAACTTGTAGGCAGCGTCATGCTCACCGGCGCTCTCAGCGTAGAGTTCGACCTGTGCCGGCATGTTCGAGCGGGTGTTCTTTTCCTCGAACATCGAAATCGGCGCCAGCTGCGAATAGCGCAGATTGCGTTTCAGATACGCATCGCGCGCGCCCTCGGCCAGCGCCGCCTCGTCGCCGCCGTCGGTCCAAACGAGCCGGCCCTTCTTGCCCATGATGATCGCGGTGCCGGTGTCCTGGCACATCGGCAGAATGCCGCCGGCGGCGATGTTGGCGTTCTTGAGAAAGTCATAAGCGACGAACTTGTCATTGTCCGACGCCTCCGGGTCCTCGACGATGTGTTTGAGGCTTGCAAGGTGCGCGGGGCGCAGTAAATGATTGATATCGGTGAACACCGCCTCCGCCAGCGCCCGCATCGCCTCGCGCGGCACCACCAGCACCTCCTCGCCCATGACACGCTCGACGCGGATGCCGTCCGCGGAAATTTTGCGGTACGGCGTTGCGTCCTTGCCAAGCGGGAACAGCGGCGTGTGCTTGTAGGGCGGCGTCGGATGGGAGGTGAGGGGGGCGTTCATTTCAGCGATACCTTGCGAGGCCGGCGGCTGTATACCGCGCCCGGTCATTTTATCATATGCGCCACGACTGGCGCGCCGCCAACCCCAATTCCTCATCCTGAGGTGGCCGCGCAAGCGGCCCTCGAAGGATGCAGGCCGCAACGCTCGGGCCGTCGTCCTTCGAGGCTCGCTCCCGCTCGCACCTCAGGACAACAAGAAACATTCCCGCGGCGCATCAGCGCCCGAGGCTTGCGGTACCAAGTAACAACAACAAAGGGAGGCGAAGCGCCGAAAGGCGCACCATCCATTGGCCGCGCATGCATCAGCAAACGTCGCCGATGCCGGGCGCGGCAGCGGGCGTTGCGGAGCCCGCTCGCCTTCCGGCGCTTCGCGGCGGCGCTTGTCGCAGCGAGCGAACGCCGCAACTCAGCCCAGGCCGTGCTTCGCGCGATCGACAAACAACGCGGGCGTTACCTGCGCCGTCAATCGCGCTTAAGCGGAACACCCCGCGCGCCGGTCATAATGCCGGCGGGAAGGATGAGGCCAATGAACAAACTTTGAAGACGCTGTTGACCATCGAGTACGAGACACTTTCTTTTATTGTCCTCTGGAACGTAGAAGTCTGATAGGTGGTGGCGGTGTTCCGACCGAAAATTATCAATAAATTTGCGACGGCGAATCCCGCTTTTAGTTTTCCAAATTAGAAGCGTGCTTATTGGATATTCGCGAAGAATAGAATCGAACAATCGACAGGTTTGTTCTTCGCTCCAAACAAACGGCCGCTGAATATTTGGAAGCCAAAACCCACCATCTTCGTCGGGATTATTTAAGAAGCTGACGATGCCGGATCAAGTCCGGCAATGACGAACCATGAGAAGCCCGCGTTTCGCTTCGCTCTATGTGAGCTATTGCTACGCCCCCGTTTACATCCAACTTTAGGCAATCGGCCCCTGTAGCCTTAACAAGCCCTCGATAAGGTCGACTGGCTTTTCAACATTCATACAGCGCAGAGGCCGATCCAAATGGATTTCGGGAAACGATTTTCAAAGCACAACAACCGCCCCACGCCGGTCATCAAACAGACCTGCGAACGGTGCAGCGGCACCGGCCGCGTCCGCGAGCGCGGTCATCAAATTGTTTGCAAAGTCTGCGCCGGAACCGGGAAGGTGAGCGCCAAAATGGATCGCGCCTCCTGACCGGGCGACGGTCGACGCAATCTTGGCCGTCATACGCGGGCTTGACCCGCGTATCCATGCTGACCCCCGGAGCGCGGGTGCACGACCGCAAAGTCTGTCAGGCCAAATGCCAGCGTGGATTGCCGGATCAAGTCCGGCAATGACAACCGAGAGAAAGCGACGATCACAATAAGAGCTGGCAGGCGCGGCGCGCAGCGCGTGGCGTCAGGTCTGAATGTTGAGCAGCGCCTGCGTCGTCTTTTGCTGGACGTTTATCACGGCAGCGTTGGCGGCGTACGCGTAGCTCGCGATCGCCTGCTGCACCACTTCGTTGCCGACGTTGACGTTCGGCGCGGAGACGTTGCCGTTCTGGTCGGCGTAGGGCGCGGTCGGATCATACGCCGTCACCGTGCCCGGCTGGGCGTTGGAAACGACCGCCTTCGTGCCGCCGCCCGGCGTCGCAACCTGGTTGACCTGCTGGGCGATATAGGCCGGCTGATATTGCGCTTGCACCGCCGCGCTCGCGGATGGCGACGGGCCATCCGAACTGGCGTTGGCGACATTGTCCGCCGAAACCTGCAACCGTTGCGAAGCGGCAGCCAGGCCGGAAGCGGCAATCGACAAGATGGAACTCATGCCGGTTCCAATAAGGCGCCGCGCGCTAACGGGGCGTGGCGGGAATCGTTAGAATTTTAGCGAACCGGGTAGGTAGTTCCGCGTACTCCTCATAGTTCAGCTTGCGGCAGCGATGGCGCGCAGGCGACGGTGGCGGTGGTTATCACCAGCGTTCGGCGCCGCGGCTCATCGTTTTCCGGATCAGGTGTGATAAGTATCACCGCCGCACGGTGAAAATCGCGCGACAGGGGTAGGGCGGCCGCGCGATTGTGCGGCGGTTTTAGTGGGGGGACGTCATGGCTGATCGCCAATGGTACACCGCGATTGGCGGCCAGCAGGCCGGTCCGTATTCGGATCAGCGGCTGGGCGAAATGATCGCGTCCGGAGCCGTGCGCGCGGATACTTTCGTCTGGTGCGCCGGCATGACCGATTGGGCGACGGCCGGCGATATTCCGGGCCTGATACCGCGTGCACGGCCGACACCTCCGCCGCCGCCGCGGCCAGGGCCGCCACAGGCGCCGCGCGGCCCGGCGCGGGCGGCGGCGCCGCGGCAAGCCGGCGGCCAGGCTCCGTTCCAGGGCCAACGCCCGTTCCAGGGCCAGCCGCAAGACCAGGCGTCCTCGCAAGGTCAGGCTTTCGCCCAAAGCCAGGCCTTTTCGATGGACGAGATGAGCCAGGCGTTTTCATCGCAAACGCCGGCCGACGCCGAGGCGCTGACGACGCACATCTCGATGTGGCCGCTGCTCGGGCGCGCGATCCTGGTTGCTATCGGGCAAATCACGGTGATCCCGTCGCCCTGGACCATGACCAACTTCTATCAGTGGTTCTTCGACAATCTCGAGCTTCCCGGCCAGCAGCGCGTCGGGTTTACCGGCAAGCCGATGGATATCTGGTACGTTTTCATGGCGGCGGCCGGGCTCACGTATCTCAGCTATATCCTCCGGCACCTTGTGTTTATCCCGTTCCTCTGGCGGCTGAGCGGCTACACCTGGCTGGTGACGGTGCCGTTGTCGGTGCTGTTTCTCCTCCTCATCCTGCAATGGATCCTGCGGAATGTGGTGTGGGAGGGCCAAAGCGGTCCGCTCACCTTCACCGGAAGCTACCTGTCGCTGCTCGGCTGGTATGTCCTGACAATCATCTCGGCGATCACGATCATCGGCTGGGCCTGGGTTGCGGCGGCATGGATCCGCTGGATGTGCCGGCACATTGAAGGCGGCAACCGGCAGCTGTTCTTTACCGCCGGCGGTTTGGACATTCTCTGGAGATCGTGGCTGTTCATCCTGTCGTGCATCGTGATCATCCCGATTCCGTGGACGTTGTACTGGCTCACGACCTGGTATGTTTCGCAGTTCGCGTTGAGCCACGAGCGGGCGCCGGCCTGAACCGACGTGCCGTCGCGACGTAACTAAGCCGCGACAAAGCCGGTTCAGAATACGCGTAAATCTTGCGGCGCAGTCGTTTGTCGGATTCGCCCTGCAGCCCGATAACGAAAGCGGCTACACGCCGAGACCCTTGTCTTTCAGCACGCCGCCGATTTCCTCAAGCACCGCCGGATCGTCGATGGTCGCCGGCATAGTCCAGCTTTCGCCGTCGGCGATCTTCTTGATGGTGCCGCGGAGAATCTTGCCCGAGCGTGTTTTCGGCAAGCGGCCGACGGTGATCGCGAGCTTGAAAGCGGCGACCGGCCCGATCTTGTCGCGCACCAGCGCGATGCACTCTTTCTCGATCTCGGTCGGCGGCCGGTTGACGCCGGATTTGAGTACGATGAAACCGCACGGCACTTCGCCCTTGAGCTCGTCCTTGATGCCGAGCACGGCGCATTCGGCAACGTCGGGATGCGAGGCGAGCACTTCTTCCATGCCGCCGGTCGAGAGGCGGTGGCCGGCGACATTGATGATGTCGTCGGTGCGGCCCATGACGAACAGATAGCCGTCCTCGTCCACAAAGCCGGCGTCGGAGGTTTTGTAGTAGCCGGGAAATTCCGCGAGATAGCTTTCCTGAAAGCGCTCGTCGGCCTGCCACAAGGTCGGCAGGCACGCCGGCGGCAGCGGCAGCTTGACGACGATCGAGCCCATCTTGTTTGCCGGCACGTCGCGACACGCCTCATCGACGACGCGCACGTCGTAGCCCGGCATCGCCACCGTCGGCGAGCCGTGCTTGATCGGCAACATGCCAAGGCCAACCGGATTGCCGGCGATCGCCCAGCCGGTTTCGGTCTGCCACCAGTGATCGATCACCGGCACCTTGAGCAAATCTTCGGCCCATTCGAGCGTCGGCGGATCGGCGCGCTCGCCGGCCAAAAACAGCGTACGGAATTTCGACAGATCGTACTGCGCGAAGAGCTTGCCTTGCGGGTCTTCTTTCTTGATGGCGCGAAATGCCGTCGGCGCCGTGAATAGCGCACGTGCGCCGTGCTCGGAAATCACCCGCCAGAACGCGCCGGCGTCAGGCGTGCCGACCGGCTTGCCTTCGTAGAGGATCGAGGTGCAGCCGTGCAGCAGCGGCGCATAGACAATGTAGCTGTGGCCGACCACCCAGCCGATGTCGGAAGCGGTCCACCACACCTCACCGGGCTCGATGCCGTAAAGATTTTTCATCGACCATTTGAGCGCGACCATATGGCCGCCATTGTCGCGCACGACGCCCTTGGGGCGTCCGGTGGTTCCCGAGGTATAGAGAATGTACAGCGGGTCGGTTGCCGCCACCGGCACGCAATCGTAGACCGAGCGGGCATGAATCAGCGCATGGTCGCGCATCGTCGCCCAGTCGTGGTCGCGGCCGGCAACGAAGGAAGCTTCCGCCTGCGGCCGTTGCAGGATGAGACAGGCGCCGGGCTTGTGCTGCGCAAGCGTGATCGCCTCATCCAGCAGCGGCTTGTAATGCACGACGCGGCCCGGCTCGATGCCGCAGCTTGCAGACAGGATGACCTTCGGTTTGGCGTCGTCGATGCGGGTCGCCAGTTCGCGGGCGGCAAAGCCGCCGAACACCACCGAGTGGACCGCGCCGATGCGGGCGCAGGCGAGCATCGCGAACACCGCCTCCGGCACCATCGGCATGTAGAGAATAACGCGGTCGCCCTTGTTGACGCCGAGATCGCGCAGCAATACCGCCAGTACCTGCGTCTCGGTCAGCAGCCGGTGGTAGGTGATGGTGCGTTTGCTGCCGGCGAGGGGTGAGTCGTAGATGATGGCGGCCTGATCGCCGCGCCCGGCGTCGACCTGGCGATCGACGGCGTTGAAGCAGGTGTTGGTGACGCCCCCCGGGAACCAGCGGCCGTAAATTCCGGCGTTCGGATCAAACGTCGCCTTGGGCTGTTCGAACCATGCGAGATCGGCGGCCGCCTCGGCCCAAAAGCCCAGCGGATCGCGCTGCCAGCGCGCGTAAACCTCGTGGTAGCGGCTCGAACGGGCGTCCATGACTTCCTCCACTACTCCTTACCCCTGAGATTGCCGTGCGTTGCACGGCCCTCGAAGGTGCGCGCCGGGGCCGCTCATCCTTTGAGGTTCGCTCAGCTCACACCTCAGGATGACGGATCACTAAGGGTTTGCAAGCCGTGCCGCGCCGGCAATTCCGCCATGCATCACAACGCTGGCGTCAAGGCCTTCGCTTTGATCTATGTCAGCATTCCTTCGTTCCAGCCGCGCAGCTCAAGCTTCATAGTCCAAGTGATCGCCGATCCGCTGTTTTATCTCCTCGCCATTCCGGCCGTGACCTTGATCGGCCTCGCCAAGGGCGGGTTCGCAGGCCTCGGGATGATCTCGACGCCGCTGCTGGCGCTGGTGGTGCCGCCGCTGGAAGGCGCCGCCATTCTGCTGCCGATCCTGATCGTTCAGGACGCGATCTCGGTCTGGACCTATCATCGCGCCTGGAGTGCCTGGAACCTGAAAGTGTTGCTGCCGGGCTCCGTCCTCGGCGTCGGTGCCGGCTGGATATTCGCAAAATATCTCTCCAACGCTTCAATCGAACTGACCGTCGGTGCAATCGCGCTGCTGTTCGTGCTTTACGCCTGGTTCGGCAGCTGGCGCCGTGCTTATCTCGGTCACCCGCCGGCGAAACCGCAGCGGCCGCATCCGGCCATGGGCATCGTCTGGGGCGCGTTGTCAGGGTTTACATCGACCCTGGTGCAGGTCGGCTCGCCGCCGTTTCAGATCCACATGCTGCCGCAGCGCCTCGACAAATTCACGCTGGTCGGCACCACGGTCATTTTCTTTGCCATTCTCAATTTGATGAAGATCGTGCCGTATTCCGCGCTCGGCGAGTTCTCGCTACGCAATCTCGCCACCTCCGTCGTGTTGCTGCCGATTGCGGTCGGCAGCAATTTTCTCGGCATCTGGCTCGTGCGCAAAACGCCGACCGAGCAATTCTATAAGATCGCCTACGTGCTGATGCTGCTGATTGCGATTGCGTTGCTGTGGCAGGGCGCGAGGGGCTTCGTTCGCTGACAAGCGCGAGCGGCGAATGGTGAGTAGCGAATAGGGAAGAAGTGCTTTTGTGACTTCGCTATTCCCGGTTCCCCCATTCGCCATCTCCCTATTCGCCATTCGCGATTTTCGCTACGCTGCATTGTTACGGAAGCGACGACCATGGCGACAGCCTACGACCTTGATCTCGACCGCAACGCGGCGAATTTCCAGCCGCTGACGCCGCTGACGTTTCTTGAGCGCGCGGCAGCCGTCTATCCGGACCAGACCGCGATCGTGCATGGCGCGCGGTCCTGGAATTACCGGCAGTTTTATGCGCGCGCCCGGCAACTGGCGTCGGCGCTGACGCGGCGCGGCATCAAGCGCGGCGACACCGTCACCGTCATGCTCGCCAATACGCCGGCGATGATTGAAGCGCACTACGGCGTGCCGATGGCGGGCGCCGTGCTTAACACGCTCAATACGCGGCTCGATGGCGCCATTCTCGGCTTCACGCTAGACCACGCCGAATCGAAAGTGCTCATCGTCGATCGTGAATACTCAAAGGTGATGAAGGAGGCGCTGGCGGGCGCCAAAGCCCGGCCTTTGATCATCCACTATGACGATCCGGAATTCACCGGCGCAGGCGACCGCCTGGGCAGCCTCGAATACGAGGAATTTCTCCGCGAAGGCGATCCCGATTTCGACTGGCAAATGCCGGGCGACGAGTGGGATGCGATCTCGCTCAACTACACGTCCGGCACGACCGGCGATCCCAAGGGCGTCGTCTATCACCATCGCGGCGCGTATCTGCTCGCCATGGGTAATGTCCTGACCTGCGGCATGGCCAAACATCCGGTCTATCTGTGGACGCTGCCGATGTTCCATTGCAACGGCTGGTGCTTTCCCTGGACGCTGTCGATCGTCGCCGGCACCCATGTCTGCCTGCGGGCAGTCCGCGCGGCGCCGATCTTCGATGCGATCGCGACCCACAAGGTGACGCACCTGTGCGGCGCGCCGATCGTGATGTCGACGCTTCTCAACGCAGCGACCCAGGAGAAAAAGCCGTTGCCGCATGTGGTGCAGTTCGCCACTGCCGCGGCGCCGCCGCCGGAAGCCGTGCTGGCGGAGATGAAGGCCGCCGGCTTCAACGTCACGCACCTCTACGGTCTCACCGAGACCTATGGCCCGGCGAGCATCAACGACTGGCATCGCGAATGGGATGGACTTGCCTCCGACCAACAGGCGGAGAAAAAAGCCCGCCAGGGCGTGCGCTATCCGGTGCTGGAAGGGCTCGACGTGCTCGATCCGGACTCAATGCAGCCGGTGCCGCGCGACGGCCAGACGCTGGGCGAGGTGATGTTCCGCGGCAACGTGGTGATGAAGGGCTATTTGAAAAACAAGTCGTCGACCGAAGCGGCGTTCGCCGGCGGCTGGTTCCACTCCGGCGATCTCGGCGTGGTTCATCCCGACGGCTATATCCAGCTCAAGGACCGCTCCAAGGACATCATCATTTCCGGCGGCGAGAACATCTCCTCGATCGAGGTGGAAGACGCACTCTACAAACATCCGGCGGTCTCCGCCGTCGCCGTGGTTGCCAAGCCCGACGAAAAGTGGGGCGAGACACCGTGCGCGTTCGTCGAGCTCAAGCCCGGCGCCAAGGCCACGCCGGAAGAGCTGATCGCCTGGTGCCGCTCCCATCTCGCCGCCTACAAATGCCCGCGCTTCGTGGTGTTCTCGGAGATCCCGAAAACCAGCACCGGGAAGATTCAAAAATTCAAGCTGCGCGGTGTGGCGAAGGGAGTGTGACGTTTTCCCGGCATCTCTCCTGTTCGATTTAAGAAGCGAGCCGATCATGCCGGAAACAAACCCAAAGGAGTATTACCTGTTGCTCCGGCGCGATTATACGCCGGAACGGATCAAGCTAATCATCATCGCCGAGTCTCCACCAGAATCCGGGAAGTATTTTTACAATCCAGAGGGTCTCTCAAGCGAACCACTGTTCTCAGCACTGATGCAGCAACTCGACCTTTCCCGGCCTACAAAGCAAGACGGTCTGAGGGTGTTTCAGCGAAGGGGCTGGCTCTTGATTGACGCAACTTACGAACCAGTGGACAAACACGCCGGTTCGAGGCGTTACATGACAATTTCGAAGCGTAACGCTGTGATCTGCCGAGATTATCCGCAGCTTCGTGCTGATCTCGAAAGGTTGACGTTCGATCGTTCGGTACCGTTGATTTTGATCAAGGCGAATGTCTGCCGGTTCTTGGAACCTAAATTAGTAGAAGATAAATTCAATGTGCTAAATCGCGGACGCGACGTTTACTTTCCAAGTAACGGCCGGCAGACAAAGTTTCGCGAACAATTTGGTGCGATCGTGAAAGAGACGGGACTTTGAGAATGCCGCAAGCGATGCGGCCGGAAAGGTTGGACGACGACATGTTGACAGGCGGTTAGGCCGCCTCCGCCTCCATCACCCCGACCACGAGCCGCTTGCCGAGCGCGCGTAGTGCCGCAGTAAGCGCCGGCAACTTGGTCGGATGTTTGGGATCGAGAATGCGACGCACTTCCTTCTCGTCCTTGCCGATGCGGCGCGCCAATTCGCTTTTGGTGATTCCGGCCCCGGCGAAGGATTCGAGCACCGCAAGCTTGGCAGCGACGTCCGGCGCAACTGAAATGGTAATCAGGTCGCGGCCTCTGGCGCGCGGCTTCGGCAGCGGCTTGTCGCGTTCCAGATAGCTCAGGAGCGCGAGGCCGAGCGCTTCCTCAGCCATGTCGCGCGCGTCGGCTTCGCCGCGACCCTGCGTGATCGCCTCCGGCACATCGGGAAACGAGACGACGACAGTGCCGCGCCGGTCTCCCGGCTCAAACTGCGCCCAATAGGCATAAGCTTTCATAGTCGTCCCCTTCAGTCTGCCAAGCCGAGTTGTTTCCTGATCTTCCTGGCCGTCTTTGGATCGATTTCGCGCGATGGCACCGTGGTCAATCGGTTGCCAACGAAAACCATCATGTGACCGCCCTTGCCGCGCCACTTCTCAGCTCTGAATGGCAGCCCCTTGCGGCGGGCTTCCTCCCGCAATTCGGCGATGAATTTGTCGCGCTTGTCCATCAGCAGTGCAGGATCGCTTCCCGCTGTGCCCATATCATCGGACAAAAATGTCCGAATGTCAAGAGTAGTAGGGAGAGTAGTGGCGAGCAGCAAAGAAAACTGTTCGCTCCCGGGCTAGCGGGAAGACTGACAAGGTTTGATTTTACAAAAATACTCAGACTGCCCCGCTTTTACGGGACCTAGCGCCGCGTAAATAAGCTTCAAAACTAACCGATTAATGTACGCTGGCGTCTTGCTTGAGCCGGGCGATCTCATCCTTGACGTGCAGCTTTCGCCGCTTGAGTTCCGCGATTTTCAGATCGTCCGCTGACGGGTGGGCTAATGCTTCGCTGATTTCCTGGTCGAGTGACTGGTGCCGCTTCTCTAGCTCTACAAGATGAGCTTCGATCGCCATATGGCCGCCTCCTTGCGTCTGTTGCCACCCCTGCCCCTTTTAAGCGGGATGCTACACAAGTATGACTAAACGCCAACATACTCCTTTTTATCGGCGGCGAAAATCCCCGCTGTGCACCGTAGGCCTGCGCCCTTGTGGGTTTTTATCCAAAACGCGATAATTAAGAGGAACTTACCGGCCGTTAGCCCGTGCCAAAGGGCGTCCAGAACGTGACCAAGGCGCGATCAGGGCGGCGATGACACAAGAGGAAGAGCGCGAGCTTCGCGCGCAACTTGCGCGCCTGCAGCAGGAGCATCGCGACCTCGACGCCGCGATTGCGGCGCTGCAGGGCTCTCCGGGCGCCGACATCATTCAGGTTCAGCGCCTGAAGAAGCGCAAGCTGCACTTGCGCGACCGCATCACCTTCATCGAAGACCAGCTGACACCGGATATTATTGCATAGCTGTCGTTTTGGTGGGAGCATGTCTTTTCGGAAAACCGGCTTCCACTTTTCCGGATCATGCTCTAGGCGCGACGCGCCGCTTTGCCGTGCCGCTGTGTTTTCCGCGCGTACATCGCCGCATCCGCGCGGGCGAGGAGTTCAGCGGGTGAATCGAGCGGGCCGATCGATGCGACGCCCGCCGACGCGCCGACGACCAGCGTCGAAGTGCTCCAGCGCACGGGTGTAGCGAACACCGCGGCTTCCAGTGCCGCCGCCTTGCCCGCAGCCTCGTCCTCGGTGACGTTCCACAACAACACCGCGAATTCGTCGCCGCCGATCCGGGCGACGATGTCGGAGGTGCGCACCTTGCGGATCAGCGCCGCTGCGATCGCCTTCAGGACGGTATCGCCCGCGGCGTGGCCGTGACGATCATTGACCGGCTTGAAGCCGTCGAGGTCGAGGTAGATCAGCGCCGCAGTGACGCCATAGCGTTTCACGTAAGCCAGCGAACGCTTGAGTTCGCGTTCGAAGCCGCGGCGATTGAGCGTCTCGGTGAGGGGATCGACGTCGATCCTCGCTTCGAGTTCGCTGATCCGCGTTTGCGAGGCTTTGAGTTCGGCCGCAAGCCGTTCCACTTCGGCGGCGAGCCGCACCGGGACCGCGCGCGAACGTGGCTTCGGGGCGCCGGATTGCGCAGGGCTGGCGGACTTTTGGCTTTGCCCACCGGACCGCACCGGCTGGGTTGACCGCACAGCGAGCGGCTTTCTTCTCCGCGACTTCGTCGGTCTGTGTTTGGCCGATTTGTGCTTCACCAGCCGCCAGTCCCCAGTTCGAATCGTTTGAGAACACTAGCGCGCCGGGCACGCGCAAAATCAGGATGATCGTCAGACGTCCGGTTGTGCGGCGGATTGACGCAGGTCCCAAAGCTGGCAGCTCAATCGGCCTGAATGAAGGACTTTGGCTGGATTTCCGCGTCCTCAAAGACCGCCGCAGTCAAAGGCCCGCCGAAGACAGCGCCGGTATCGATGTTGAGCCGGTTGGTTCGCCAATCCGGCTTGCGACCTTTTGTTGGGGTGTGTCCGTGGACGATCAGTCGGCCATGATCGCGCCGGTCTGACAGGAACGGCTCCCTGATCCACAACAGATCAGCGTCGCGCTGCGCATTGAGTGGCTGGTCGGGATCGACGCCGGCGTGGACGAAAAAACGCCGGCCATCGTCGTATTTCAGCGGCAGTGAGCGCAGCCAATCCACATGCGCGTCGGGCAGGTCCGCCGCGCTGCGGGCATCGTAGCTGCGGAGCGTCTCAGCTCCGCCTTGCGCAAACCAATAGTTCGCCGGGATGGTGCCGTCGATGACATCGAGCGCCATCGCCTCGTGGTTTCCCTTCAGTGCAATGACCCGCTCCGGCAGCCGGGACTGGAGACCGACCACGTAGCCGATGACGCCGGCGCTCTCAGGCCCGCGGTCGATGTAGTCGCCGAGAAAGACGAAGGTTGTCGGCCGTTCCTCCGCGTAGCGCTCGCAACGCTCGATCAGGCTCTGCAGCTTGCGCAGCGAACCATGGATATCGGCAATGGCGAAAATCAGTGACATTAAGGCCTGCTTAACACTAGTTTTCGCGCTTCCAATGATGGCCACAATCGGGCGGCATTGTTCAGTTGCCGTTCAACTCGCAGATGGGAACCTAGGTCCCGGGGTCGGTTGGATATCGGATGCAAGTTGAGGTGATGCCATGAAAAAGGTTTTGACAGTTATCGCCTTGGCCGCAACGCTCGGCGTAACGGCAGTGGCGACGTCTAGCCCTGCAGACGCGTGGTGGCGCGGTGGCTGGGGCTGGCGCGGTGGCTGGGGCGGCTGGGGATGGCGCGGTCCTGGTCCATGGGTTGCCGGCGCGGTGGTCGGTGGCGCGGTCGTTGGCGCTGCAGTGGCGTCCCGGCCCTACTACTACAACGGCTACTACCCGTATGGCCCGTATGGCCCGTATCCTTATTACCGCGGCTGCCGCCGCGTGTGGAACGGCTATTACTGGACGCGCGCCTGCTACTAAGCAGGTCATGCGCGCGTTTCCTTAAACATTACCCGTCACCCGGCGGCGATTGTCTCAGGATTTTTGCTGCCGGCGGCGGATTACTCGCCGCACCTAACTTCTGCCTAAGAATTGCTGCTCAATAATGTGGGCGGCAAAAATTTGGGGCTCGCGCTCGTCGCACTGATGTGCAGTTGCGAGTGGTAGCCGCCCAATCGTGAGGAGAGCACATGCATAAGTCGCTGATCGCGCTGGCCGGCGCGGCGAGCATCGGACTGGTGTCGGTCGCTGCGACGCCCAGCCCGGCAAACGCCTGGTGTGTAGGTTGCGCAGTAGGCGCGGGAATCATCGGCGGCATTGCCGCCGGAGCCATTGTCGGGAGCGCCGTAG
The DNA here is from genome assembly GCA_963791955.1 of uncultured Alphaproteobacteria bacterium. Lineage (GTDB taxonomy): Bacteria > Pseudomonadota > Alphaproteobacteria > Rhizobiales > Xanthobacteraceae > BOG-931. The sequence goes on along the minus strand of CAWBUO010000002.1, from coordinate 577,649 downwards.
CAAACAGCCCGTACTATTACCCGCCGCCGCCCGGCTACTACTATCCGCCACCGCCGCCCGGTTATTACCTGCCGCCTCCCGAGGCCTATTATCCACCGCCGCCTCCGGGCGCGGCTCTGCCGCCGGCACCGGCCGCCGCCTATGCGCAATTGGCGCCGGGCTGCCATTGGTCGAAGCGCAAGGTCTGGGTCGAAGGCGCCGGATATCGGTTGCGAACGGTTCAGGTCTGTCCCTGAACGCGCAGCATAACCGTGAATTTAACCGGTCGGCTTGCATAAGCCGGCCGGTTTGTTTTTGTCAGCATGCGATTCTTCGATTTTAGCCGCGAGGCTTGATGGGCCGCTCCCTCTCATCTTGGCGTGACGCTTGGGCCACCAATGCGCAAAGGCGCGGCAGTCTCGCGTATCGTGAATTCGCCGAGAGCGTGCGTGATGTCACGCGGGGTGCCGTCATCGTGTCGCGTGATCTCACCGCGCAAGCGCGGGAATTTGCGCGGCCTCTTGTTACCGTCTTGCACACTCATGCGGTACGCGCCTGGTCGAACCGGCCGGCGTGGACAGTGACGGCACTCGTGAGCGCGGCGATCGTCCTCGCGTCTCTCTATGTCGGGCTCGCCGCGCTCCTGTACTTCACGCAGCGTTCAATGATGTATTTCCCGGACACGACCCACACGACTCCGGCCGCAGCCGGCTTGCCCGAGGCGCACGAAGTGGCGCTGACGGCATCAGATGGAACACGGATCTTTGCCTGGCACGTCGCGCCGCATCTCGGCAAACCCGTCATCATCTATTTTCATGGCAACGGCGGTGCGTTGCGCTACCGCGTCGAGCGTTTTCGCAAGCTTATCGCCAACGGCATCGGTTTGATTGGTCTTGAGTACCGCGGCTTCGGCGGCTCAAGTGGTAGTCCAACCGAAGCCGGCCTGATCGCCGATGCCGAGGCTGCGTATGCCTTTGCTATCGCCCGCTACTGGCCGGGAGAACTCGTCCTCTGGGGGGAATCGCTCGGCGCCGGCGTTGCCGTTGTGTTGGCGTCTGAGAAGCCGGTCGGACGCGTTATTCTCGAGGCACCGTTCACGTCTGCAGCCGCCGTCGCGGCCAGGACCTATTGGTACATGCCGGTTGGGCTGCTGATGAAGGATCAATTCCGCTCTGACGAGCGCATCGGCAAAATCACCGCGCCGGTTCTCATCCTGCACGGCGCGAAGGACCGGATCGTTCCCTACGCGATGGGCGAGCGGATGTTCGATCTGACCAAGGCGCGCAAGCACATTGTGCGTTTTCTCGACGGCGGCCACGAAGATCTCGACAAGAACGGCGCGCTGCACGCCGTCGGCCGATTTCTTGCCGGCGACCTCGATTAGGTCGCGGCTCTTATTGCGGCACTGTCATCAGCTCGAACACGTGGCCGTTCGGATCACGGAAATACAGGCCCCGGCCGCCGCCCCAATCGTTGAGCCTGCCGTCGTCGAGACTCCACGGCGCACTGCCGAAAGCGATTTTGGCGGCCTTGATGCGGCCGAAGATGGCGTCGAATTCACGGTTGCTGACATGAAACGCCAGATGATGGCTCTCGAACTTGTCATCCTCGTCGAACAAAAGCGTCAGCGATTTGTTCACTTTGACCGGCGCGAAATAGGCGCTGCGCGCGCGTTTGAGGCCGAAGATGTCGGCGAAGAATTTTGCCGACGCGGCTTTATCGCGCGCCGAGACGATGGTGTGATTGAGCGTGATGGTCATGAAGCTGCCTCGCTTAGCTGCATGTCTCGGACTGCGTGTCTCAGAACGTCTGGTAGGATTGCCCAACCTTGCCGCCGACACGCGCAAAGCCGGCTCGCGCCAGCTCGTATTTTTCGTTGATGTTGAGCGCCTTGGCATATGAGCCGGCGGCTTTGTCCTTCTGGCCGAGGCGTTCATAGGCAAGGCCGCGGCTGGTCCACGCCTGCAGATTTCCAGGATCGATTTGCACGGCGTCGTCAAGATCGGACGCCGCCGATTTGGCGTCGCCAATCGCCAGATAGCTAAGCGCCCGTGCCACGTGCGGCTCGGCCTTGCGCGGGGCAAGCCCCATGGATGTGGAGAAATCGTCGATGGCGAATTGGTATTGATGCTGGCTCTGATAGAGGAGGCCGCGCTGATAATATGCCTGGGCGTTGTCCGGTTTGAGAGCGATGGCCTTGTTCAGGTCGGCAAGCGCCTGCGTGCTCCGGCCTTGTTCGCGGTGGATAGTACCGCGGCCGAGAACGGCGGGCACGTAGCTGCCGTCGATTGAGAGCGCCTTGTTGTAATCGGCGAGCGCCAAATCGGGTTTGCCGGTATGCCGATAAAGCAGCGCGCGGTTGGCGTAGGCTTGAGCGTAATTGGCATCGAGGCTGATCGCCTTGTTGAAATCGGCAAGTGCCTCTTCGGGGTGCCCGGTCTCGGCCAGCACCGAACCGCGTACATTATAGGCTTGGGGATCGTCGGGGTGTTTTTCGACGACGGCGGAGAGCGACGTCAGATTGGATTGGGAAGGCGTAAGCGCGGTGTCGTCGTTTTCGGATGACGACAAACCGCTAAACGATGCGCAGCCGGCTAGCGCCAACAATCCAACAAGGGGCAGCGTGAGCGCGCCGATCCGCCTTGTCAGGCCGCGGCCTTGCCGCTTGCTTGCTCCGGTTCTTGGTCCAGGCATCTGCCGCTCCCGGCACCGCAGCGCCCCCCGCTCGCGCCAACGGTAGATCAGGGATGAATAGGGCGATAGTCCCGCCAAAACAAAGGCGCGGGCAAGCGCCCGCGCCGTCAGCAAAAATGCCCCGCCGTATCTCAGCCGAAGCGCGGCTGGCGTGGCGGTCCAGACCGGCCGGGAGCCGCGCCATTGGTGGTGGTTGGCTTCGGCTTCATCGGCAGCAGGCCCTCGCGCTGCAATCGCTTGCGCGCAAGTTTGCGGGCGCGGCGGATGGCTTCCGCCTTCTCGCGCGCTTTCCTCTCCGATGGCTTTTCGTAGTGACCGCGGAGCTTCATCTCGCGGAAAATGCCCTCGCGCTGCATCTTTTTCTTCAGCGCCTTGAGGGCCTGGTCGACGTTATTGTCGCGAACGAGAACCTGCACGCATCCTCCTCTTCAGTGCGCTTGGTGTGGTGCGCTTGGGGAATGGGATCGTGGTGTCGGCATACACGCCGGCGCTACGCGGCGCGCTCTGTAGCAGAAAGCCGCCGGAAAGTCCACCAACAGGTCTGCCGCCTCACTCGGCGAAAACCCGCGTGACGTGCCCCATTTTGCGGCCGGGACGGGTCGCGGCCTTGCCGTAGAGATGAACCGCGGCACCCGGCACTGTGAGCCAGGCCCGGTAATCTTCAATCTCGTTGCCGATGAGATTGATCATTTCGACGCGGCCGTGGCGGAGTGGTTTTGCGAGCGGCCAGCCCGCCACCGCCCGGATGTGTTGCTCGAATTGCGACACTGAGGCGCCGTCGAGCGTCCAGTGCCCGGAATTGTGTACGCGCGGCGCAATCTCGTTGACCAGAAGGCCGCCGTCGCGCAACTCGAACATCTCCACTGCCAGCACGCCGACATAAGCGAACTTCTGCGCGATCGTCTCGGCGATCTGCCTCGCCTCCCGCGCCGTCTGCTCCGGCAGGTCGGCGGGTACGCGCGAAATTTTCAGAATGTGATCGCGGTGCTCATTCTCGGTGACATCGAAACATTCGACCGCGCCGTTGCGCGCACGGGCGGCAATAACGGACACCTCGCGCGCGAACGGCACGAAGGCTTCGAGGATGCAGGGTTGGCCGCCGACTTCGCGCCAGGCTGCTTCGGCAGCGATGCCATTTTCAATCGTCGCCTGGCCTTTGCCGTCGTAACCGAAGCGCCGCGTTTTCAGGACCGCCGGACGGCCGATCCGTGCCAGCGCGCCGGCCAATTCGCCCGGCGCATCGACCGCGGCATAGGGCGCTGTGCCGATGTCAAGCGTTGCGATGAAATTTTTCTCCGCAAGGCGATCCTGGGTCGTCGCCAGAACATTCTGATCCGGCAGTACAGGAACCCGAGCAGCGAGAAACGTCGCGGCTTCCGCCGGCACATTTTCAAATTCGTAGGTGACGACGTCGGCATCGGCGGCGAACCGGTCGAGCGCCTGGGTGTCGCCGTAATCGCCGCAAGTGACGCGGTGCACGACGTCGAAGGCGGGCGAATCCGGATTGGGAGCAAAGATGTGGCACTTGAAGCCAAGCCGCGCCGCCGCAAGCGCCAGCATTCGCCCGAGTTGACCGCCGCCAAGGATGCCGATCGTCGCTCCGGGCGCGAGCGGAGGCGCCGCAGCACTCACGCGCCGGGATCCTTTGGCACTTCGGCAACGCCGGCAGTCTGGCGCTGCCGCCAGGCTTCAAGCCGTTCGCCGAGCGCTTGATCGCTCAGCGCCAGCACGCTCGCCGCAAGCAGCGCCGCGTTGACGGCGCCGGGCTGCCCGATCGCCAGCGTGCCGACCGGAATACCCGGCGGCATTTGCACGATGGAATAAAGCGAATCCTGCCCCGACAGCGCCTTTGACTCGATCGGCACGCCGAACACCGGCAGGCTGGTAAGCGAAGCGGTCATGCCGGGCAGATGCGCGGCTCCGCCGGCGCCGGCGATGATCACCTTGAAGCCCGAGCCTTTTGCGGCCTTGGCAAAGGCGTAGAGGCGTTCAGGCGTCCGATGAGCAGAAACAATGCGCGCGTCATAGGCAACGCCGAGCGCATCGAGTGTCTCGGCAGCGTGCTTCATGGTCTGCCAATCCGATTGGCTGCCCATGAGAATGGCTACGGATTTCGCTCCCGGCGGCGCCAAGAAAATCCCCTGCGCAAAGGAAGCGATGCATTATACGGTCACGCCCAGGGGTGGCAAGGCGGTGAATGCATTGCGCTTAACGTCCTGCGTCGGTTCAGAAACGGAGACTTTGTCTCGAAACGGAAGAACCGCAGCATTCGACCTGTCGTGCAAATCCTGGCGCAAAATCCGAAAACCAGATTTAAATTGTGGATGTGGCGGTGTTCCCGCGGTAACGAACTCTCCTGGCAGGCGTCACGTTCCGGCGAGACTTGATGCGCAAGCGGCAGCGGCTCTTTTTAACTCAAGTTTTTCGCGCTAAGATTGACAATGATTGCGCCCACTAGGGGGTGCGCGTGGGATCAATTCTGCCGTTCGTTCCCCGCGGCGTCTTTGACGACGCCACGACCCGCATCATGGGTGAGGCTTTTGACGCGGCGTGCAAGGCACTGCACGACACTGGGCAGCCGGCCGTAGTTCAGGAGGTCATGGCCAAGCGGATCATTGCCGCCGCCCGCAAAGGCGAACGTGACGTAACCCGATTGCGAAATACCGCGCTGTCTGCGCTCGGGAAAGACCGGCTTCGTTCCGAATAGGAATTGCCGGCGCAGGCATTAAGCCGTCGCGCCGGTTGAACAAACGAGCCGCAGCGGGGTTCAGATTCGCACGGCGTGGCGTGCGCTGTCGCGACTTGGCGGAACGCGCTGGCGGGGTTGCCGGTTCTCTGGATATCTTGAGCGTTTCGCGGCAGGTGGAGTGGTCTCGTGGCGGGCAACGACGGCAGGGACGGCCGCGGACAGCATGAGCCGGCGCGTGATGGGCGTGAAACGAACCAAGAGGAATTGAAGCAGCTCATCGAGCGGTCGAGCGATCCGATCTTCGTGTGGGATTTTGATGGCGGCATCCTCGACTGGAACCGCGGCAGCGAAGAGCTTTACGGCTTTACTCGCGATGAAGCGTTCGGCAAGGGGCAGCAACAATTGCTTGGTACCGCCGTACGCGGTTCCTCGTTCGCGGTGTTGAAGGCGCAGCTGTTGCGGGAGGGCAGTTGGGCCGGCGAGTTGCGGCAGAGAACCAAGGGCGGACATGAACTGACCGTCGAAAGCCATCTCCAGCTTGAAGATATCGACGGCCGGCGGCTTGTGCTCGAAAGCGCCCGCGACATGACTGCGCCTCTGGCAGCGGAACCGCGCCTTCGCCTGTTGCTGGGCGAACTGACCCATCGTGTCCGCAACACGCTTGCGGTCATTCAGGCAATTGCGCGTCATACCATGCGCAACAGCAAATCGAAGGAGGATTTCGGCGAGCGCTTCGAGGCGCGGCTGTCCGCGCTTGCGAGCGCGCACAGCCTGCTGGTGGGTTCCGACTGGACCGGCGCCGACTTCGCCGAGCTTTCGCGTCAACAGCTTGCGCCATACATCAGCGACAATTCCAACCGCCTGCACTTGCAGGGCCCTTTGCTGTCACTCACGGCGGATTTGGTCACGCCGTTCGGCCTGGTTCTCCACGAGCTCGCGACCAATGCGGCAAAGTACGGATCGTTGTCGGTCGGGACCGGAACGGTGAGCTTGAGTTGGACGATAACTTCTCGGAACCAGCAACGGATCTTCAGGGTCGTCTGGGCCGAGAGCGGTTGTCCTGTGGCGGCCGAGCCAACAAATGACGGGCTCGGCTCCGCGCTGATTGATCGCGTCATCCCCGGCGCTCATGTCGAGCGCGAATTCCGGCCGGATGGATTGGTCTGCACCGTGGAATTGCCGCTGCCCGCGGCGATGGAAGCCGCAAACGGTCCGCACCAAATCCGAAGCTGATTTGCCCGGTGGACACGCGACCATCGTAGAATGGCTAAGCTGACGCTTTCGCCTTCCGGCAGGCCTCCCAGAGTCGTGCAGCCGTGACCGGCATATCGAGATGCGCACCGGCGCCGCCGGGCAGCGCATCGGCGACGGCGTTCATCACTGCAGCGATCGAGGCTGAAGTGCCGGCCTCGCCGACTCCCTTGACGCCAAGCGGATTGGTTTTTGCCGGGACATTGTGAAGCGCATCGCGGATGTCCGGCGGCATGTCGGTCGCGCGCGGCATGGCGTAGTCCTGGAACGAGCCGGAAACGAGCTGGCCGGTTTCGTCGTAGAACACCTCCTCCATCAACGCTTGCCCAAACCCTTGCGCCAGCGAGCCGTGCAATTGACCTTCGACGATCATCGCGTCCAGTGTGTTGCCGCAATCGTCGACCGCCGTATAGGCGACGATGTCCATGTGCCCGGTGTCGGGGTCGATCTCGACTTCGGCGATATGCACGCCATTCGGAAACGAAAGCGGCGTCTCCGTCGTGGTCTTGGTGTCGAGGTCTTCCTCAATCGCGCCGCGCTTTTTTAATTCGGCCGCTTCTGCGGCAAGATCGAACAGCGAGATGCGACGGTCGGTGCCGACGACACCGAAGGCGCCGGCTTCGTAAGCGATATCGCCTTCGGCTGCTTCCAGCACCATTGCCGCAATGCGTTTGCCTTTTTCGGTGATCAAAGTAATGCACTTGAGGAGCGATGCGCCGGCCGTCATGGCCGAGCGTGAGCCGACCGAGGCATAGCCCGCGATCTCGAGCGCCGAATCGCCGTGCCGGTGCGTCACCTTCTCGCGCGGAATGCCGAGCTGCTCGGCCGCGATGCGTGGAAAGACCGAAGCGTGGCCTTGGCCGGTGGACTGCACGTTGAGATTGACGACAAGCGTGCCGTCGCCCGGAAATGTGAGCAGAGCGCCCTCGAGCGGCGCGCCGCCGGCGTGCTCGACCATGCACGAAAGGCCGATGCCGCGATATTTGCCGCGCTTCTTTGCTTCCCGCCGTCGCGCTTTGATGCCGTCGTAGTCCGCCAGCGCCAAAGCCTTGTCGAAAATCGGCGCAAATTCGCCGCTGTCATAGGTCGTACCGACGGCAGTCTGATACGGCATGGCGGAAGCGGGGATAAGATTACGCCGGCGCAGCTTGGCCGGGTCGATGCCGGTGACGCGGGCCGCCTCTTCGACAACACGTTCGAGCACGTAATTCGCTTCAGGCCGTCCCGCGCCGCGATAGGGTGCGGTGGTAATCGTGTTGGTGAAGGCGCAGCGCGTGCTGATGTCGATGTGTTTGATGTCGTACATGCCCGGCAGGCAACGGGTGAAACTGAGCGTCGCGATATTGGCGCCGACCGGCCCGACATAGGCGCCGAGATTTCCGGTATTGCGGATGCGCAGCGCAAGAAAACGCCCGTTGTCGTCGAGCGCGAGCTCGGCTTCCGAATAAATATCGCGGGCCTGGTTGTCGCTCAGGAATGCTTCCGAACGGCCCGACATCCAGTGGATCGGCCGCCCGAATTTTTTCGCCGCGACCATCTGCGCGATGTACTCCGGATAGGGTCCGGTCTTGAGGCCGAAGGCGCCGCCGACATCGTCGGTCAGGATGCGCACGCGCTCCTTAGGCAATTGCATGATCGCAACCACCGGGTCGCGCATGGCGCTCGTGCCCTGCGAGCAGACCCGCAACGTGTAAAGGTCGGCCGCAGCGTCGTAGCTTGCGGTCGCGCCGCGCGGCTCCATCGAAGCCACGGCCATCCGTTGGTTCATCAACGCGATCCGCGCCACGAATTTCGCGCCGGAGAAGTTGGCGTCGACCTGCCGCGCATTGGCTTCGGGATCGGCCGTTGGTCCGGGCCAATCGACCGCGACGTTTCCCGGCGCTTGCGGCCAGATTTGCGGCGCGCCCGGAATCAGTGCGGCGCGCGCGTTGGTCACTGGCATGAGCGCTTCGTATTCGATCGCAACAAGCTCGGCCGCATCCTGCGCTGCGGCCGCGGTCTCGGCGGCGATCATCACTACCGGCTCACCGATGTGCACGACCCGATCGGTGGCAAGCGCCGGCCGGTGCGGCACCACCAACCCCTTGCCGCCACGCCCGGAAAGCGGCGGATGGCGCCCGAGGCTACCGGTCCCCGCTATGTCCTTCCCGGTCAACACACCGACGACGCCGGTTGCGCTTTGCGCTGCCGTCACGTCCACGCTTACGATGCGGGCAAATGCGTGCGGTGAACGCACAAAATAGGCATATGCTTGATTCGGTAGTGGGACGTCGGCGGCGTAACGGCCGCGGCCGCGGACCAAAACATCGTCTTCGACGCGCGGCTCATGCGCCGCGCGGCCATCCGTTTTTGCATCCATGCTCTGTTCCGGAACACTCTATTGGGGTCGGGGCCGGCCCTTTATATAACGCAAAACACCGCCTGCTGAAGGCCGCTTTCTTCCAGATATTTCGCCTGCATCTGTTACTACGGTCTGCGTCGCGTAGGAACATAACCCGCGCTGTCGATGACGCGAGATTCGCCTCCTGGATTCTTGTTGATGCTTCGCCCCGGCACGTTTGCACTCACTCTGCTGCTGGCCGCGCTGACCGCGCTGGGCCCGTTGTCGATCGACATGTATCTGCCGTCGCTGCCGGACATCGCCCACGTCCTCGAAGCGCCGCAAGCGCGCGTTCAGCTGACAGTGTCGTACTATCTCATCGGCTTTGCCGTCGGACAGGTGTTTTATGGTCCCATGTCCGACCGTTACGGCCGGCGTCCGGTTCTGCTGGCAGCGCTCGCGATCTATGTGACGGGCACTGCCGTCTGCGCGGCCGCGCAATCGATTGATCCGCTGCTGGCGGCGCGTTTTCTTCAGGGCATCGGCGGCGCCGGTTCGATTGTGCTGGCGCGCGCCATTGTCCGCGACCTTTACGCCGGTGTACGCGCGGCGCGCGAATTGTCGTTGATGGGTTCGATCAGCGCCTTCGCACCGATCGTGGCGCCGATGATCGGCGGCGTTCTGCAAATCGCTTTCGGTTGGCGCGCCAGCTTTATCCTGATGGGGATTGCCGCGGTTGTTGCGACCGGACTGGCCGGACGATTGTTGCCGGAAACAGTGCGCGCGCGTACTGCCGAGCCGTTTTCGCTGGCATTTTTGTTCACGTCCTACGGCTCGGTGCTGCGGCATCGCGGCTTTCTCGCCTATCTCGCCATCATTTCGATGAGCTTCGGCGGATTGTTCGCCTGGATTTCCGGCGGTGCCGTCGTGCTCGAAGGGGTTTATGGCTTCTCGCCGGTAAAGTTCGGCTTCACCTTTTCACTCGGCGCGGCGGGATACATGGTTGGGGCGATGATCGCGACTCGGCTGGTGGTGCGGCTCGGCCTCGATCGGATGATGGCGCTTGGCGTGGCGGCGATCGCAGTGGGGGGCCTCGGCTTCGCGGCCGTGGTTGCCACCCATGTCGACGGGATCTGGCTCGTCATCGCGATGGCGGTTTATCTCGCCGGGATGGGGCTCGCCATTCCGCAGGCCATGGCCGGAGCCCTGACGCCGTTTCCCGATCGGGCCGGGACGGCGGCTTCGTTGATGGGCCTGGTGCAGCAAACCGCCGCCGCGATCGTCGCGGCCGCCGTAGGTGATTACCTCGGCCATTCCGCCTGGCCCGTTGCCGGCGTCGTCGTCACTATGAGCTGCCTGACCTTTCTCATTTGGCTGCTCACCCGCCACCTTCGCGCACACCCGGCGGAGGGCGGGGGTGCGTGAGCTCCGGCTTTGCCTGCGACATCATGTTTGTTAGGATTGATGCGGGGGGATGAATTTATGTGCGGCTGACGGCTGATATTGTCTATCAACGTCCCCCAAGGGCTTCGCCCGCCCGGCGTTGAGATTAAAGAGAACGAGATGATATCGGGCTATCCGATTAGCCGACGTTCCTTTCTTGCCGGAATCAGCGCCGTGGGCGGCGGTATTACGCTTGCCTTGAAGATTCCTTTCAGCCCCGCGCGTGCGGCGGGTGTGTTGCCGGAAATTACCGCGTGGCTGGTGATTCATCCCGACGATTCGGTTGTGATCCGCGTCGCGCACGCCGAGATGGGGCAGGGTGCGCAGACCGGGCTCGCCATGCTGGTCGCGGAAGAGCTCGAATGTGACTGGGCGAAGGTCCGCACCGAATTCGTTTCGGCGGTTGAAAATCTTCGCCGCCATGAGATCTGGGGCGACATGTCGACCGGCGCCAGCCGCTCGATCTCGTCCTCGCAGCTTTATCTGCGCCAAGCCGGCGCCACCGCCCGGGAGATGCTGGTCGCCGCCGCCGCGGAGCGATGGAATGTGCCGGCGTCGGAATGTTTTGCTCGCATGAGCACGATCACGCATCAGCCGAGCGGCCGCAAGCTGACGTTCGGAGCCGTCGCCGAAGATGCGGCGAAGGTTACGCCGCCGGAGGACGTCAAGCTGAAGGAGCCGAGCGAGTGGACGCTCGCCGGCAAACCGCGCCGGCGGCTCGATGTGCTCGCCAAGGTGACCGCGCAGCCGGTCTATGCGATCGACGTGCGGCTGCCGGGCATGCTGTACGCCGCCATCGTGCAATGTCCCGTTTACGGCGGCAAGCTGAAGTCGGTCGACGAAAACACCATCGCGGCCATGAAAGGCGTGCATCGCGTGGTGCGCATGGCCGACTCGGTCGCGGTGGTGGCAGATTCCTGGTGGCGCGCGAAGTGCGCACTCGAAGCTTTGCCGATCGTCTGGGACGATCGTGGCAACGGCGGCCTTTCGAGTGCCTCCATCTTTGAACGCGTGCGCGCCGCGCTCGACTCCGATGACGCCCAGGTCGGCCAGTCCGACGGCGATGTCACTGCCGCGCTGCCGCGCGCCGCCCGACGCGTCGAAGCGGAATACATCGTCCCCTACCTCGCCCACGCCACCATGGAGCCGCAGACCTGCACCGCCCACGTAACGCCGGATCGGGTCGAGGTTTGGGCGCCGACACAAGGCGCCTCGACGGCGCTCGTAACCGCGGCCGTCGCGGCCGGCGTGCCGAACGAAAAAGTCGTCATCCACGCCATGATGCTCGGCGGCGGTTTCGGCCGCCGCGCACCGATACAGGAGTATGTGCGTCAGGCGGTGCTGATCGCCAAAGAGGTCGATGTGCCGGTCAAGCTGGTGTGGACCCGCGAGGAGGACATCCGCCACGACTTCTACCGGCCGTGCGGCATGGCGCGGCTCGTCGCCGGTCTCGATGCCGAAGGCATGCCCATCGCGTGGCGGATACGGCTGGCCGGCCCGTCATTCGTTGCGGTGTTCGTGGCCGGCTTCGGCACGCGCATTCTTGACCGCACGTTCCTCAGCGGCATGACCGAGGAGATGCCTTACAACGTGCCGAACTATCTGGTCGACTACGTGATCAGACAAACGCCGGTGCCGGTTGGCGTCTGGCGCGCGATCAACTACACCCAGAACGCCTTTTACAAAGAGTGTTTCGTCGACGAGATGGCGCACGCCGCCGGAATTGATCCATATCTCTACCGGCGGCGGTTCTTGCGCAGTGATTCCAAATGCGTCGCGGTGCTCGACGCCGCGGCCAAAAAGGCCGATTGGTTTGGTCCGCTGCCGAAAGGCGTATTTCGCGGCATCGCGGTCAACGAAGCCTGCGGCAGCTACTGCGCGCAGGTGGTCGAGGTCTCGGTCGACCGCGGCGAGGTGCGCGTGCACCGCGTCGTCTCCGCGCTCGACTCCGGTCATGTGGTCAATCCTCTTTCGGTCGAAATGCAGACTCAAGGCGCCGTCATCTATGCGCTGACCGCTGCGCTCCATGGCGAGATCACCATCAAGGACGGCCGCGCAGAGCAGGCGAACTTCGACGATTACGAAATGCTGCGCATTGCCGACGCACCCAGGGTCGAAACCGTGATTGTGCCGAGCGGCGATTTCTGGGGCGGCGTCGGTGAGCCGCCGGTGCCGCCGGTGGCGCCGGCCTTGTGCAACGCGATCTTTGCCGCGACCGGCAAGCGCATCCGCTCGCTGCCGGTCAAGAACCAGGATTTGACCAAAGCGATCTGATGGCGCGCGTGAACTTCTTTCCTCTCGCGCTTGCGGGGGAGGTGGCGAGCGAAGCTCGCCGGTAGGGGCAAGTGTTCGGCTCGCTCGGAGCATGCCCGCCCCCTCCACCATGTTTTGCATGGTCCCCCTCCCCCGCTTCGCGGGGGCGGAAGACCTCGCCCCGTGCAACGCGAGGGAGTATGCTTCAACAAAAATCGGCGTGATCTGACGGCTTTCGGCGAGGCTCGATGAAGCGGCGCGGCAAAGCAATCAAACAGCGGCCCACGACCGGGCGCCGTGTTGCGCCGGCAAAAGTCCGGCGTGCACGGCCGCCCGCGAAGGCTCGGCCTCCCTCCGCTCCCGAGCTGCAGCGCGAGCTGAACGCCGCGCTTGATCAATTGGCTGCAACCTCGGAAGTTCTGGAAATCATTTCGACTTCACCCGGCGACTTGCAGCCGGTTTTTCAGGCGATACTGGAGAACACAACCCGCATCTGCGAGGCCAAATTCGGCAATCTTTGGCTCCGCGAGGGCGACAAATTCCGCATCGTCGCTATCCACGGCGGATCGCGCGAGTATCGCGACTATCAGTTCAGTAACCCGCTGGTCGTTCCCGATCCCCGGACTTCGCTGGGGCAGGTCATACGCACACGGGCAGCGGTGCAAGTCGAGGACATCCGGAAAGCGCCGACCTATGGCATGAGGGCGCGGGTAGCGACCATCAAGATCGCCAAGGCGCGCACTCTCGTCGGCGTGCCGATGCTCAAGGACAACGAGGTGATCGGCGTTATCGGCATCTATCGTCAGGAGGTGCGGCCGTTTACCGACAAGCAGATCGCGCTGCTGACCAACTTCGCCGCCCAGGCCGTCATCGCCATCGAAAATGCGCGGCTTCTCAACGAGCTCCGCCAGCGCACCGACGATCTCACCGAATCGCTGGAGCAGCAGACAGCCACTTCGGAGGTGCTGCAGGTCATCAACCGCTCGCCGGGCGATCTAGAGCCCGTATTCCAGACCATATTGGCGAGCGCTGTACGGATTTGCGACGCGAAATTCGGCATTCTGTTCCGATACGACAACGAGGCTTTCGATCCTGTGGCGCAATTCGGGATACCGTCAGCACTTGCCGAGTTTCTCCGACAGCGGCGTGGATCGTTTCAACCAGTGCCAGGAAGCCTGCTCGACCGGGTCATGCGGACAAAGCAGGTGTGCCACACCGCCGACTATGCTGCTGAAGCCGCCCTCGGCATGGCGGTCAAGCTCGGCGGCGCGCGATCCACCGTCGACGTGCCAATGCTGAAGGACAATGTGTTGATCGGCGCCATCAGCATCTATCGGCAGGAGGTTCGGCCGTTCACTGACAAGCAAATCGAGCTGGTGCAGAATTTTGCCGCTCAGGCCGTGATCGCCATCGAGAATGCGCGATTGCTCGCTGAGTTGCGCGAGTCGCTCGAAAGGCAGACGGCCACTTCCGAGGTTCTCGGCGTCATCAGCCGATCCAAGTTCGAGCTACAGCCCATTCTGCAGAGCGTGGTCGATACCGCGGAGCGGCTATGCCGGGCCGAACAGACGGTGATCTACCGGCTGAAGGACGGCGTATACCGCTTCGCGGCCGGCCACAGTTCCGTACCGGAATATCTGGAAGTCGAGAGCCAAACAACGATTTTGCCTGGCTACGGAACCGTCGTCGGCCGTGCCGCCTTGACCCGGCAAGTCGCCCGCATCGACGATGCCTGGACCGATCCGCTTTACGATAAAAAGGACGACGCCAAACTCGGCGGGGTTCGCTCGATGATCGGCGTACCGCTCATGCGTGACGGTGAGCCGATCGGCGTCATTGCGCTGGCACGCGGTCGAGTTGAACCGTTCAACGACCGCGAAATCGATTTGGTGGCGACCTTCGCCGATCAGGCGGTGATCGCCATCGAGAACGTACGGCTGTTCGAGGCCGAGCAGCAGCGCACGCGCGAACTGACCGAGTCGCTGGAGCAGCAGACGGCCACTTCGGAGGTGCTTCAGGTCATCAGTAGCTCGCCCGGCGATCTTGAGCCGGTGTTTGCGACCATGCTGGAGAATGCCGTCCGCATCTGCGAGGCCAGTTTCGGTACGATGCTGCTTCGCGAGGGCGAGCGATTGCGGCGCGGCGCCATGTACAACGCGCCGCCGGTCTATGCGGAATACGCCGCAAAGACGCCGGTTTTCGATCGGGCGGTTGCCGCGAGCCTCCAGCGCGTGTGGAGCATGAAGCGGCCGGTGCAGGCGGCCGATCTGTTGGCGGATGACCCAAACAACCCGCTCGCCAAATTTGCCGGTGCGCGTACGCTCGTCACCGTGCCCATGCTTAAGGACAATGAGCTGGTCGGAGTGATCGGCATCTTTCGTCAGGAGGTGCGGCCATTCACCGACAAGCAGATCAAGCTAGTCGAGAATTTCGCCGCCCAGGCCGTCATCGCCATCGAAAATACGCGGCTCCTTAACGAACTGCGCCAGCGCACCGACGACCTCACCGAGTCGCTGGAGCAGCAGACCGCGACCTCGAAGGTTCTCGAAGTCATCAGCAGGTCGGCATTCGATCTGCGTTCGGTGTTTGAAGCGGTCTGCGAAAGCTCGGTTCGGCTATGTGGGGCTGACCGCGCTTTCATCTTCCGCTGCGACGGTGAAGTCTTGCGGATGGCATCGTCCTTCAATTGCAATCCTGAATTCGTGGAGTGGGTCGCACAACATCCGATACGTCCAGGGCGTCAAAGCGGCAGCGCCCGCGCCGCGCTTGAACGCCGCACCATTCACATTGCGGACGTGCAGGCCGACCCCGAATACGTTTACGGCGCCAAGGATGTCGAGCCGATCAGGACGATTCTGGGAGTGCCGATCCTTAAAGGGGACGAACTGCTCGGCGTCATGATGATTTATCGCCTGGAGGTCAGGCCCTTTACCGAGAAACAGATCGCTCTCGTTGAGACCTTCGCGGACCAGGCCGCTATCGCTATCGAAAACGTTCGGTTGCTCGAAGCTGAACAGCAGCGTAGCCGCGAACTTTTCGAGTCGCTGGAGCAGCAGACCGCAACCTCGGAGGTGCTACGCGTCATATCGAGCTCGCCGAACGAGCTCGGCCCGGTATTCCAGACCATGCTCGCGAATGCGACACGTCTCTGCGAGGCCAACTTCGGTACCCTCAACCTGTACAAGGACGGCACATTCCCGGTGGCGGCGATGCACGACGTCCCGCCAGCATACGCCGAATTCCGGCGGCTCAATCCGCAGTTCC
This sequence comes from uncultured Alphaproteobacteria bacterium, assembly GCA_963791955.1. GTDB lineage: Bacteria > Pseudomonadota > Alphaproteobacteria > Rhizobiales > Xanthobacteraceae > BOG-931. The sequence continues at coordinate 561,756 of CAWBUO010000002.1, read as the reverse complement.
GCGTCGTCGACAGCCATCCACTTGCCCGCGTTGCCGCGACTGGTCAGGTCCAGCAGATTTTCGACATGAGATTGGAGCCGCTGTATCTCGAAAAGGATCCGTCGTTCGTAGCCATGGTGGAGCACGCCGGCGCCCGGACGCTGTTCCTTGTGCCGATGCTCAAAGACAACGACGTGATCGGCGTAATTACAATCTTTCGTCAGGAGGTACGGCCGTTCAGCGACAAGCAAATCGCTTTGGTGCAGAACTTCGCGGCGCAGGCGGTGATCGCCATCGAGAACACGCGGCTTCTTAACGAGCTGCGCCAGCGCACCGATGATCTCACTGAATCGCTGGAGCATCAGACCGCGACGTCGGAGGTGCTAAGCGTGATCTCAAGTTCGCCCGGAGCTTTGGCCCCGGTGTTTCAAAGCGTGCTGAGAAACGCAACGCGGCTTTGCGGGGCCGCATTCGGTAATCTGTTGTTGCGTGAAGGCGATACGCATTTCCGCTTTGTCGGTCTGCACAATGCCCCGCCAGCCCTCGCCGAGCTCTACCAGCGAGAGCCGGTCATTGAGCTTAATCCGGGAGCACCGCTACTGCGCGCGGTGACCGCGAAAACGCCCGTTCAGGTACGCGATTTTACCTACGAGCCGATTTACAAGCAGGGACACGCTGCAGCCATAGCGCTCGGCGACCTTGCCGGGGCTCGAACGTTCGTCATCGTCCCACTCCTCAAGGAGAACGAAGCCATCGGCGGCATCGCCATTTATCGCCAGGAGGTGCGTCCCTTTACCGAAAAGCAGATCGCGCTTGTCACAAGCTTTGCCAGTCAGGCCGTGATTGCCATAGAAAACGCGCGGCTGCTCAACGAATTGCACCAGCGCACCGCCGATCTCACCGAGTCGCTGCAGCAGCAGACCGCCACGTCCGAGGTACTTCAGGTGATCTCAAGCTCGCCGGGCGAACTTGAGCGCGTGTTCGAAACGATGCTGGCGGAGGCGGTTCGCATCTGCGACGCCAAGTTTGGAAATATCTTTCGCCGGGACAGCGAAGGTATGCACCTCGTCGCGAGGCATAATACGCCGCCCGCCTTCGCCGAGTTTCGTCGGCGTTCGCCCGACACGCGTCTTATTCCGGAAACCTTCCTGGGTCGCATGTCAGCGACCAAAACGGTGGTTCACGTTGCCGATATTGCAGCCGACCGGGGCTACATTGAACGCGTTCCCGAAATCGTGGCAGCCGTTGAACTCGGAGGCGTACGGACGCTTCTCGCTGTACCTATGCTGAAGGAGAACGAACTGATCGGCGCGTTCACCCTGTTACGCCAGGAAATTCGTCCTTTTACTGACAAGCAGATCGCGCTAGTCGAGAACTTCGCGGCTCAAGCCGTCATCGCCATCGAGAATGCCCGGCTGCTTGGCGAATTGCGGCAGCGCACCGACGATCTCAGCCGTTCGGTCGGGGAATTGCGAGCGCTCGGCGAAGTCTCGCAAGCGGTGAACTCGACGCTCGATCTGCAAACCGTGCTCTCAACCATCGTCGCCAAAGCGGTGCAGCTGTCAGGCACCGAGGCCGGCGCGATCTATGTCTTCGACGACGTGCAGCGCGAATTTCATCTGCGCGCCACCTACGGCATGGACCAGGAATTGATCGAGGCGCTTTCGCGCCAGCATATCGGCTTCGACGCGCCGATCTTTACACCGGGCATTGCGCATGGCGAACCGGTTCAGCGCGCCGACCTGAGAGATGAGGCCTCTTCCGAGGTGGGCGAAATCATTCTGCGCGCCGGTTACCGGGCGCGATTGATGGCGCCGCTTGTCCGTGGGGAAGAAACCATCGGCATGCTGGTGGTGCGGCGCAAGACGCCCGGCGCGTTTCCGCAGAATACGGTCGACCTGATGAAGACCTTCGCGGCGCAATCGGTGCTGGCGATCCAGAACGCGCGGCTGTTTCATGAGATTGAGGACAAAGGCCGGCAGATCGAGGTGGCGAGCCGGCACAAGTCCCAGTTCCTGGCCAATATGAGTCACGAACTGCGCACGCCGCTCAACGCCATTCTCGGCTACACCGAATTGATCCTCGACAGCATTTATGGCGAAGCGCCGGAGAAGATGCGGGATGTTCTCGAACGCGTGCAAACCAACGGCAAGCACCTGTTGGGGTTGATCAATGACGTGCTCGATCTGTCGAAGATCGAAGCCGGGCAGCTGACGTTGTCGCTGTCAGATTATTCGCTGACCAACCTGGTGCAGGGGGTCTATGTGGCAGTCGAACCGCTGGCCGCGAAGAAGAATCTCGCCCTGAAAACCCGGATAGCCCCAAGCTTGCCAGGCGGGCACGGCGACGAACGCCGTCTCGCCCAGGTACTGCTCAATCTCGTCGGCAACGCCATCAAGTTCACCGACAAAGGCGAGGTGGCGATCGAGGCGTCCTGTGCGGACGGTGCATTTCGAGTCGCGGTGCGCGACTCAGGGCCGGGCATTGCCGCCGCCGATCAAGCGAAAATTTTCGAGGAGTTCCAACAAGTTGACAACACCTCGACCCGTGAAAAGGGCGGCACCGGCCTGGGGCTCGCAATCTCCAAGCGTATCGTCGAGATGCACGGCGGCCGCCTTTCGGTCGATTCCGAGCTTGGCAAAGGTTCGACATTTACGATTAAGCTTCCCGTAAATGCCGGCGGTGAGGGGCACGTGGCATGACCAAACGCATTCTCGTGGTGGAAGACCAGGAAGATAACCGCCGGATCCTGCGCGATCTGCTGACGACGGTCGGCTACGAGATCGTGGAAGCCGAGGACGGTGCCCGCGGCGTCACCGCCGCCGAGGCCGAGCGGCCCGATTTGATCCTGATGGATATCCAGTTGCCGATCATGGACGGCTATGAGGCGACCCGGCGGATCAAGGCCAACCCCGATCTAATGGCGATCCCGATCATTGTCGTAACCTCATACGCACTCTCCGGCGATGAAGACAAAGCCCGTGCGGCCGGTTGCGACGATTACATCACCAAGCCTTATAGTCCCCGCGCGTTGCTGGCAAAGATCAAACAGCACTTGCACTAATTGTGGCGGCAAACTCGCGATGCACAATCCTCCGCGTATTCTGATCGTCGATGACAACGAGACCAATCGCGACATTCTGGTGATGCGGTTGGGGCCGCAAGGCTACGAGCTCCTGCAAGCCTGTGATGGCGAGGAAGCTCTTGCCGTCGCCCGCGAGAAGCTGCCCGACCTGATCCTGCTCGACGTGATGATGCCGAAGCTCGACGGCTTCGAAGTCTGCCGCCGGCTGAAGGCGGACACCGACCTGCCGTTCATGGCGATCATTCTGGTGACCGCAAAAGCCGATTCCAAAGATGTCGTCTTCGGCCTTGAAGCCGGCGCCGACGAATATCTTACCAAGCCGGTCGATCAGGCGGCACTGGTCGCGCGGGTCAAGTCGATGCTGCGAATGAAGGAGTTGACGGACCGCGTCACCGCGCAAGCGGCGGATCTGGCGAGCTGGAATCGGACACTCGAAGAGCGCGTGACGCAGCAATTGACGCAGATCGGACGCATGGATCGCTTGAGGCGCTTTCTGTCGCCGCAGGTGGCGGAGTTGATTCTATCGTCCGGCGACGATCGGGTGCTCGACAGTCACCGCCGCGAGGTCACGGTGGTGTTTTGCGACCTGCGCGGATTTACTTCGTTCGCCGAAACCGCCGAGCCCGAAGAAATCATGAGTACTCTGCGCGAGTATCACGCCGCGGTCGGCGCCATCATTCATAAATTCGAAGGCACCATCGAGCGCTTCGCGGGTGATGGCCTGATGGCAATGCTTAACGATCCGGTGCCGTGCAATGACCCGTGCGGGCAGGCGGTGCGGATGGCGGATGAGATGCGCGCCGCGGTCGGCGACCTGAGCGCCAAATGGCGCAAGCACGGCTTTGAACTTGGCTTTGGAATCGGCATCGCGCACGGCTATGCCACCCTCGGCCGCATCGGTTTCGAAGGCCGTTTCGATTACGCCGCCATTGGCTCGGTGACCAACCTTGCCGCGCGATTATGCTCGGAGGCAAAGGACGGCCAGATCTTGATCGACGGCAAGGTCGGCATCGCGGTCGAGGCGATCGCGGAACTGGAGCCGCTCGACGCACTGACACTGAAGGGCTTTCACCGCCCGGTCAGGGCATCCAACGTTCGCGCGGTCTCTGCTTAATGGACGGCACCTGGCAGCTCAGGCTGTGTGCTTGGTCTCGGCGACAATCTCGAGCGGCAGCACGTCCACCGCGCCTCCAGCCACCTGTCTGGTTTTCTCCGAATAGCGCGAGAAAAATCCGCTCTGCTGCAGCGCCTTGACGGCTGCATCATCTGCTGCCGTCGCCAGATGATAGTAATCGGATCCGTCGCGGTTCTTCATGCAGCAATAGCTGATCTTTCCCTGCAGCGCCGGATCGCTGTCGAGCGCGGCGATAAACTCCGCGACATCCTTGTGCCAGGCTTCCGGCGTCGCATTCTGCAGGCGATACTTGATGAGAAATTGCTTCATGCTGAATACCTCGTGGCGCGATGTACTTAGGAGGAGAACGAACATGGATGCAAGTACGGACAAAAAAGATACTATCGGCGCTGTTCTAACGCTGGAGCACGATCCCCGATGCCAAACGCCCCGTCGAAACGCCTGCACCGCTGCCCGGTCAGCGCGTTCCAGAAGATGATCAGCGGCAAGTACAAGTTGCGAATTCTATGGGATCTGCAGAACGGGCCGAAGCGCTACGGCGAGCTCAAGAGCGGTCTCCTCCGCGGCGCCGAGGGGACGGCCGAAATCGCGCCGCGGGCGCTCAGTCGCGAGCTCAAGGCGCTCGCCGGGAGCCGGCTGATCGGACGAAAGGATTATGGCGTTGTGCCGCCCAAGGTCGAATATCACCTGACCCCAATTGGCCGCAGCTTCATTCCGGTGATTGCGGAAATTCGCAAATGGGGTGAGCGGCATTTAAGCGGCGAGCGGCTCCGCATCGCCAGCTAGTGCTGTCGGCTCAGTTCCGCCGCCCGGGCGAATTGATCTAGATCAAAGCGCCGCCTACGCGCCGGAGCGAGTTTGTTGCGCTCGCAACGATCTGGTCTCGCGACTTCCTCTTTGCGAGTGGGCGGCGCGGTTACGGGGGTAACGCGCCGCCTTTAGTTCCTGGCGCGGCGATGCCCACAGCAATCGAGCGAATCGCGTTGCTCCATTTGAGCAATTACAAAAACGGCAGCGTTACGTTCTGACGTTCGCGAGGCGCGACTTCGAGGGGAGCAAATGGGTCAGGTTGTACTTGCTGCCAAAGTTACGCACGTGCCGTCGCTCCTGTTGTCGGAGCGCGAGGGCGCGCTCAAGGGACGGCGAAAGCTCGCCATCGAATCACTGAAGGAAATCGGCAAGCGAGCGCACCAGCGCGGCGCCGACACGTTTGTCATCTTCGACACCCATTGGCTGTCGAACTTCGGCTTTCATATCAACGCCAATGCGCGGCACACCGGCAGCTACACCAGCCATGAAGCGCCGCACATGATTCAGGACCTGACTTACGACTATCCGGGCAATCCGGCGCTGGCCGATCTGATTGTTGAAGAAGCGGCCGATGAAGGCCTTGAGGTTCATGCCCATCGCGTCCGCAGCCTGGCGCTCGAGTATGGCAGCATCGTTCCGATGCGATACATGAATGCCGATAGCGGCCTTAAAGTTCTGCCGGTCGCGTCGCCGTTATTTGCCAGCGTCGAGGAAAACCGCAAATTCGGCGAAGCGTGTCGCCGTGCAATTTCTCGATCGGACGCAAGCGTTGCCGTCCTGGCGAGCGGCTCGCTGTCTCACAAGATTGTCAGCAATCGGCAGGTCGGCGAAGGGCAGTGGGATATCGTCTCGAGCGAGTTCAACCGGCAGATGGATCTTCGCGTGCTCGAACTGTGGGGGGCGGGCCGCTACCGGGAATTCGTCGGCCTGTTGCCGGAATACGCCACCAAATGTAGCGGCGAAGCTTTGATGGCCGACACGGCGATGCTGTTCGGGCTTCTTGGCTGGGAGAGCTATGGCGGAACTGCCGAGCAGCTCTGCGATTATTTTTCGTCCAGCGGTACCGGCCAGGTGAACGTCGAGTTTCATCTCGCGTGACGGCGGGCTGATGTTCGCAGCTGCTTGCCTTCGGTGGAGTCCGACCTTCGTGGGTTTTTGTGATACCGTTGGTCAATGTCCTCTGAACTATCCGGCACTGCCGGAAACCTGTTCCGCCATCGGCCTTTCCTGTTCTTTTTCACGGCACGTGGCTCTTCCAGGTTCTGCTATCAGATCGGCGCCGTCGCGGTCAGCTGGCAAATCTATGAATTGACCAGTAGTGCGTTCGACCTGGGCCTGGTCGGGCTGGCGCAGTTCATTCCGATGGCGATGCTGGTGTTCGTCGCGGGACACGCCGCCGACCGGTTCGACCGCCGGCGCGTGGTGCAGATGTCGCAGCTTGTAGCCGCGGCGGTGGCTTCCTTTCCGGCTTGGGGGAGCTTTGCCGGTTGGTTGAACGCGGCGGAAATCTTTGCCGCGGTGGCGGTCCTCGGCGGAGCGACGGCGTTCGAAAGCCCGGCGTCGGCGGCGATGCTGCCGCTGGTGACGCCCGACGGGCTTTTGCAACGCGGCACGGCGCTCTCCAGCGCGACGATTCAGATCGCGACCATCGTCGGGCCGGCACTGGGCGGCCTGGCTTACGCCGTCGCGCCCGGCGTTCCATACGCGGTCATGGCCGCCGTCTGGCTGCTGGCGGCCACACTTAACGGTGCGATTACGTTGAAGCGGCATGCCGCCGTCGCCGACCCGCCGACCCTCGCCGCGGTGTTCGCCGGGGTAGGATTCGTCCGCCGTAACCCGTCGATATTGGGAACGATATCGCTGGATCTCTTTGCAGTGCTGCTCGGCGGTGTGACCGCGCTGTTGCCGATTTACGCGCGCGACATCCTGCATACCGGAGCCTGGGGTTTGGGCGTGCTGCGTGGCGGGCCCGCCGTCGGCGCGCTGCTGATGGCGGCGCTGCTGGCGCGCCATTCGATCAAACGCCGCGTCGGAATGCGGATGTTCCAGGCCGTCATCGTCTTTGGCGTGGCGACTGTGATTTTTGCACTATCGCATTGGCTTTGGCTCTCGATGCTGGCGCTCATCGTTCTTGGCGCAGCCGATATGGTCAGCGTCGTGATCCGGCTTTCACTCGTCCAGCTCGGTACGCCGAACGAGATGCGCGGCCGGGTCGGTGCGGTGAACTATCTTTTCATCAACGCCTCTTCCCAGCTTGGCGAATTCGAGAGCGGCGTGGCCGCGGCTTTGCTCGGCGCGGTGCCGGCGGCCGCATTAGGCGGCGTCGGAACGATCGCCGTGGCGCTACTTTGGATGAAGTTGTTTCCTACGCTGCGAAATGTTGAACGCCTGGAGTAACCGCGCAGCGCGTAACGTCACCGCGGTCCGAACAGCTTGTCGAGCAGCCAGGAGTCAAGCGCGGGGGGCGAGGGCGGTGCGGTTGGGGCGCCGGCACTTCCGGCATCCGGCCGCGGCGACGACGCCATCCAGCCTCCGCCGCCGACACCTGGCAGTGCGGCGGGCGGAACACCCTGGTGTGCGGTCTTCATGAAGCGGCTCCAGATTTCGACCGGAAGCCCGCCGCCGGTCGCCTTGTGCGTCGGCGTGTTGTCGTCGTTGCCGAGCCAGACGCCGGTGACAAGGTGCGAGGTGTAGCCGATGAACCAGGCATCGCGATAATCCTGACTGGTGCCGGTTTTGCCGGCGGCCGGCCAGCCGGGAAGATCGGCCTTGTGCGCGGTGCCGCTCACCAGCGTCTCGTGCATCATCGCGTTCATCATCGCCACGTAGCGTGGATCGACGATGCGGCCGAGGTTCTGGCTGGAGCGCGCGTAAAGCGTCTTGCCGTCCGCACCGCGCACACGTTCGACCACGTGCGGCGAGATCGCAAATCCGCCGTTGGCGAACGTTGCGTAGGCAGTGACCAACTCCAGCACCGACACTTCCGAAGTGCCGAGCGCGATCGAGGCGTTCGGTTCGAGCAGCGAGTTGATGCCGAGCCGATAGGCAGTACGGATCACTGCGGCCGGCCCGAACTCCAGCGTCAGGCGGACCGCCACAGTATTCAGAGAATTGGCGAGCGCTTGCGTCAGCGTTACCGGGCCCATGTATTGGTGCTCGTAGTTTTCCGGCTTCCAGCCTTTCAGCGTAATCGGCCCGTCTTCGCGCACCGTGTCAGGCGTCAATCCGTGTTCGAGTGCGGTGAGATAGACGAACGGCTTGAAGGCCGAACCCGGCTGGCGCTTGGCGGCGATGGCGCGGTTGAACTGGCTGTCGGCGTAACTCTTGCCTCCGACCAGCGCGCGTACGACGCCGTCGGGCGTCATGGCGACCAGTGCGCCTTCGCCGATACCGAGTTTTTCACCTTTTTGCGCCAACGCGTCCGCGAGCGCGCGCTCGGCGGCACCTTGGAGTGCCGGATCGATCGAGGTCTCGACTACGATATCCTGATCGAAGCGCCCGACCAGATCGTCGACCGCGTCCATGATCCAGTCGGCGACGTAATTGACGGAATCGGCTCCGGCCGGTTTGACCGCACGCGCGGGATGCGCAAGCGCAGACCGCACGGCGTCTTCGCCGATCAGTTTTTGCTCTGCCATGTCGTTGAGCACGACGCGTGCCCGGCGCTCGGCCCCGTCCGGATTGCGGGTCGGCGCCAGCCGCGACGGCGATTGCACAAGGCCGGCAAGCAGAGCCGCCTCGGCGAGCGTCAGCTGCCGCGCCGGCTTTCCGAAGTAACGTCGCGCGGCCCCTTCTATGCCGTAGGCGCCGGAGCCGAAATAGACGCGGTTGAGATAAAGCTCGAGAATCTGCGCTTTGGAAAATCTGTGCTCGAGCCAGAACGCCAGCACCATTTCCTGCAGCTTGCGCGAGACGGTGCGTTCCTGAGTCAGGAACAGATTTTTGGCCAGTTGCTGCGTGATGGTCGAAGCGCCTTGCGAGGCGCCGCGGCGGAGCACGTCAGCGATGAGCGCGCGGATGATGCCGAAGGGATCGACGCCATGGTGCGAATAAAAGCGGCGATCCTCGATGGCGATAAAAGCTTTTGGCACATAGTCCGGCAGTTCCCGCAACTGCACCGCGGCGCCGCCCATATCGCCGCGTGTGGCGAGGGTCGCGCCGTTGGCGCCGACGATGAGAACCGAGGGCGGACGTTTCGGAATTTCCAGTGACTGGATCGGCGGCAAGCGGATGCCGACCCAGACGAGCGCGCCGATTCCGGCGATCACCATCCATAGTGTCAGCACGGCGCCCCAATAGAACAGGCGGCTGAGAGCCGAGCGACCTTTGCCGCCGCCGCCGCGCCGTGACCTGGTTTTTTGCGGCGGAGAATCCTTCCTGCGGCGGCGCCCGCTGTCGCTGCGTCCTTTCAGCGGACCGCCGGTGCGGTCTTGCGGGCGCAGCCGCAGATCAAGGCGGGCAGCGTCGCGTACACGCTTCCATCCGGCCTGTCGCAGCGCCATGTCCATCCCCGCGCACGAAACGCGCACCGGCGAGGCTAGACAGTGCGGTTTAAGGGGGCGTTACCGGTCCTTGCTCCGTTGCCGTGAGGGGCGGCCGGAACGAGTTGCAAAACGCGACAGCCCGACCTGAAATTAGTCGGCGGCTGCTTCTCGCCCGGTTTTACTTTCGGCTCCGGGCGACGTGAACAAGGCAATCAGCGGACGTTTGAGCGCAGCCTGGCGGGTCGGCGTGGTGATTTGCGCGCCGAGGAGATCGGTTACGTAAAAGACGTCGACCGCGCGCTCGCCGAAGGTCGCGACATGGGCCGAGGCGATGTTGAGGTTGAGCTTGGAAAGCGTTGTGGTCAGCTCATAGAGCAGGCCGGGCCGATCGAGACCGGTGACCTCGACCACCGTGTAACGCTGCGACCATTGATTGTTGATGGTCACCTCCGGCTCGATGGCGAAAGCCTTGAGCCGTCCCTTCGGCGGCGCGCGCTTCGGCACTACGTCGGGCAACTTGATCTGTCCGCGCACCGCTTTTTCGATCACGTCGCCAATGCGTGCGGCACGGCGGGCTTCATCCTCGTCGAGTTCGAATTCGCGCGACACCGCGATGGTGTCAAGCGCGAGCCCGTCGGTGGTGGTGTAGATCTGCGCATCGACAATATTGGCGCCGGCCATCGCGCAGGCGCCGGCGATAATCGAAAGCAGCCACGGATGGTCGGGCGCGAACACGGTAAGCTCGGTGACGCCGCGGCCTGCGTCGAAGCCGACGCTGGTTGCGAGACGCTTTCCATCCGTTTCGGCTTCGCGAACGAAACGGGCCTGGGCGAGCTTGTGCGGCAAGTCGACCTTGAGCCAGTAGGCCGGATAGTGGCGGGCGACGTAGGCCTCGAGCACATCGACGGGCCAATCCCGGGTCTGGGCGCGGAACTCCGCCTTGGCCGCCGCCACGCGCTCGGCGCGGTTGACCTCGGAGAAGCCTCCGGTCAGCACCGGCTCGGTTTCGTAATAGAGCGTGCGCACCAGCTGCGCCTTCCATCCGTTCCAGACGCCGGGTCCGACGGCGCGGATATCCGCCGTCGTCAGGATGGCGAGCAGCTTCATGCGCTCAAGCGACTGCACGACGGCGGCGAAGTTCTCGATCGTCTTGCGGTCGGAGAGATCGCGCGATTGCGCGACAGTCGACATCACGAGATGCACTTCGACCAGCCAGGCGACCAGTTCCGTGTCGGCAGTATTGAATCCAAGCCGCGGGCAAAGCCGGCGGGCGATGCGTGCGCCGGCGATCGAATGATCCTCGATGCGTCCCTTGGCGATGTCGTGCAGAAACAGCGTCACATAAAGCACCGTGCGATGCTGCGGCTGAATTGTCTTTATCAACTCGCTCGCCAGCGCTACTTCGCGATTGTCGCCCTGCTCGATCTCATTGAGTACCCCGATGCAGCGCACCAGATGTTCGTCCACCGTATAATGGTGGTACATGTTGAACTGCATCATCGCCACGATACGGCCAAATGCGCGCACGAATTCGCCGAGCACGCCGGCCTCGTTCATGCGGCGAAGCACGGTTTCGGCCTCGTTCTTCGAGGTCAGAATCTCGAGAAACAGGCGATTGGCCTCTCTGTCGTCGCGGACTTCGGCATCGATCAGCTTCAGCGAGCGGGATGCGGTGCGCATCGCTTCGGGATGAATTGCCAGATTGTGCTTCTGCGCCAGGTAAAACAGCCTGATGAGATTCACCGGGTCGCGTTTGAAGACATTGGCGCGGGCGAGGTTGATGCGATTATTGTCGATGAGGAAATCGTCGGTTTCGGTCAGCGTGCGACGGCTGCGCGCCGGACGCAGCCGTGCGATCACGCGGCTTAACACCGGCGCGGGTTTGGCCTGAAGTTCTTCCAGACCGGCGCACAGGAAGGCGGTCAGATCGCCGACGTGCTTGGCGGTGAGGAAGTAATGCTTCATGAAACGCTCGACATCCTGCAGTCCGGGATGCTCGGTGTAGCCGAGCCGCACCGCGATATCGCGCTGGATGTCGAATGACAGACGCTCCTCCGCGCGGCCGCACAGGAAATGCATGTTGCAGCGGACCGACCAGAGGAAATCCTCGCAGCGGCGAAACATATTGTATTCGTCGCGATCGAATACGCCGCGGGCGATCAGTTCCTCGGGCTCGCGGACGCGATAGACGTATTTGGCGATCCAGAACAGCGTGTGCAGATCGCGCAAGCCGCCTTTGCCGTCCTTGACGTTGGGTTCAACCAGATAGCGCGACTGACCGGCGCGGCGATGCCGCTCTTCGCGCTCTGCGAGCTTGGCGGCGACGAAGTCCGCCGCGGTTCCGTGCACCACTTCTTTTTCGAAACGCGCATTAAGTTCGGCGTAGAGCTTGGCGTCGCCGAACAGATAACGCGATTCCAGCAGTGCAGTGCGAATGGTCATATCGGCTTTGGCCTGGCGAATGCACTCGCTGACCGAGCGCGTCGCGTGACCGACCTTCTGGCCCATATCCCACAGGCAATAGAGCAGCGTCTCGGCGACCGATTCTCCCCACGCGGTTTGCTTGTAGGGCAGGACAAAGAGCAGATCGATGTCGGAGCCCGGCGCCAACAGCCCGCGGCCATAACCGCCGGTCGCGATCACCGCCATGCGCTCGGCGGTGGAGCGCGCCTGCGGCGGATAAAGCGCCTCAGCGGCAAACTCGAACAGAATGCGGATGATCTCATCCTGGGTCTGGCACAGCCGCTCGGCGCAACGTCGCCCGTGGCGGTCTTTCAGCAGCAGTTTTTCGGCTTGCGCGCGCGCCTCGGTGAGCGACGTCTTGAGACGGCGGGCGACGGCGGCGCGCAATTCGCGATCGCGCCCGGCATGGGTGCCGGCAAGGGCCTTGAGGTCGGCCACGATCGCCGCGCTGTCGAGGAGTTCGGAGGCGGGCCGCGTGCCGCGTTGGATGTCCAGCATTGCGCCCCGTCATAACCGAGCCGCCAGCCGCTGTCATCGGCCGCCTGCGGCCATGCTTGAAAAGCTATTGCTGCGGCGCACTGCAATCCGCACGGTCGAGAAGGATGGACAGGGATGCCGATGCTGCCATTATCCCGTGCGAGAATGAGAAACGCCGCCGGGAGGAGTACGTCCGATGCAAAGCTATGACGTTTGCGAGTGCGGAGCACCGCTGCGGCTGATGGAGCGGCCGACCCCAAAGCCAACCGGGACCGAAGTCCTGCTCAAGGTCGTCGCCGCCGGCGTCTGCCACAGCGATCTGCATATCTGGGAAGGTTTTTACGATATCGGCGGCGGCAAGCGGCTGAAGCTCGCGGACCGCGGCGTGAAACTTCCGCTCACCATGGGCCATGAGAATGTCGGCGAAGTCGTCGCCGTGGGTCCCGATGCAACCGGTGTCAAGATCGGCGACCGGCGGCTGGTCCATCCGTGGCTCGGCTGCGGGAAGTGCGCGGTGTGCCGACGGGGTGACGAGCAGCTCTGCCGCACGCCATTCAGTATCGGGGTGTTTCGCGCCGGCGGCTATGCCGACCACCTGCTGGTTCCGCACCCGCGTTACCTGTTCGACATCGGCAACATTCCGCCAGAACGGGCGGCGCCGCTCGCCTGTTCGGGCATCACGACTTACGGCGCGTTGAAGAAGGTCGGACCGTTATTGCAGGAGGAGCCGGTGGTCGTTATCGGCGCCGGGGGTCTCGGGCTTATGTGTCTCGCGCTGCACCGGGCGATGGGCGGCAAGGGCGCAATTGTTGTCGACATCGATCCGGTCAAGCGCGAGGCGGCGTTGAAGGCCGGTGCGCAGGCTGTGATCGACGGCGGTGCGGCCGATGCCGCCAAGCAGATCATCGAGGCAACCAACGGCGGTGCCTGGGCGGTCATCGATCTGGTCGGCGCTTCGCGCACCGTGCAGCTCGCGCTCGACTCGATCGTAAAGGGCGGCAAGGTGATTATCGTCGGCCTGTTCGGCGGCGATATCACGGTGCCGACGCCGTCCTTTCCGTTGCGCGCCATGACCATTCAGGGTTCCTACGTCGGCAGTTTGCCTGAGCTCGCGGAATTGCTCGATCTGGTGCGGCGCAAGGGCGTGCCCGATCTTCCGGTCGGAACCCGCCCGCTCGCGGCCGTCAACGAAGCGCTCAACGACCTCAAGGCAGGTAAGGTTATTGGCCGGTTGGTGCTGACACCGGGATGAACTGACAACGCTTGCCAGATGTTTGGCGGACGTCCACATCGGCGTCACGATGGCTGGTCAACCTGCGTAGTGGAAGGATCACATGATGGACTCCGCCGGGCTGCGCGCGCTCCAGGCGCCAATCAAGGAGCGTTACAAGACGGCTCCCGACGCCGCCTTGGTCACCTTGAGAGCCAAGGGGATGCTCGATGACACCAACGTTGCGTGCAAGATCGAGACCGGCCGCGCGCTTGCGGTCGCCGGCTTGCATCCCGCCACCGGCGGTTCAGGGTTCGAGTTGTGCTCGGGCGACATGCTGCTCGAAGCGTTGGTGGCTTGCGCCGGCGTGACGCTCAAGGCGGTGGCGACCGCGCTTGATATTCCGCTTAAATCCGGCGCGGTGTCGGCCGAAGGCGATCTCGATTTCCGCGGCACGCTCGGCGTCGCCAAGGATGCGCCGGTTGGCTTCGCGAAAATCCGTCTGCGGTTCGATCTCGAAACCGACGCGCCGCAGGACAAGCTCGATCAGTTGCTCAAACTCACAGAGCGGTACTGCGTGGTTTATCAGACGATCAAGAACGGCCCGCCGGTCGATATTCTACTCAATCACGCGTGACCTCCGCCGAACTCTTTTGGTACGGCCTCGCGCTCAAAATGGCGCTGACGGCGACTGTTGTCGTCGTCACCTCGCTTGCGGTCGAGCGGAGTGGTCCGTTCGTCGGCGCGCTGATTGGCGCTGCGCCGACTGCCGCGGGCGCCGCCTACACGATCCTCGCCCTCGAACATTCGCCTGACTTCATTGCGGCCAGCGCGGTCGGCAGCGTGGCGGTCAACGCCGCTGTCGCCATTTTCGCCGCTGCCTATGCCGCCGTGGCGCAGCGGCAAGGCCTGTTTGTGAGCCTCGGGGCGGCGAGCGTAGTGTGGCTCGCCGCGGCGGCGGCACTCCGCCTGATCGATTGGACGCCGCTCAGCGCCGTAATTCTCAACGTTGTGGTCTTCGGCATCACCATTCCACTGACTTGGCGCTACCGCGCCGGCGGCGTGCCGGCGAAGTTCCGGCGGACGCGCCTTGATATTCCGTTACGCGCGCTCGCAGCCGGCATCGTCGTGGCCGTCGTGACCACGGCGAGTTCCAGCATCGGCTCGTTTGCATCGGGCATGTTCGCGCTGTTTCCGATCATTCTCGGCAGTTCGATCGTCATCATGCATCCGCGCATCGGCGGCAAAGTCACTGCAAGCATGCTTGCGCATGCGCAGCTTCCGCTGATCGGGCTCGGGCTCGGCTTTCTTGTCGTGCACTATCTGGTCGCACCGCTCGGTGTATGGTTGGCGCTTGTTGTCGGCATTGCCGCCAACGTCGCCTGGAGCGGCGGGCTGTTGGCGGTTCGTTTGCGGATGCAAAAACGAAGCGGAGCTACCTCTTCGCCAGCCGTCCCTTGAGCGCGTAAAGTGCTTCGAGCGCGTCGCGCGGTGACATTTCGTCTGGATTAAGTGCGGTCAGTGCTTCGACCAGCGCCGCAAGACCCGCGTCGGCCTGCGGCCCCGTTGTTCCCGCGGCGGGTCGCGCTGCAGCGAACAGCGGCAGATCGTCGATCAGTTTGCGGGCCGGCGATATGCGGTCTTCGGCTTCCAGTTGCGCCAGCACCAGCTTGGCGCGATCGATCACGCTCGACGGCAGACCCGCGAGCTTCGCTACCTGGATCCCGTATGAGCGATCGGCTGCGCCCGGGACGACTTCGTGCAGAAACACCACCTCGCCTTGCCATTCCTTCACCCGCATGGTGGCGTTATGCAGCCGCGGCAGCTTGGCGGCGAGCGCGGTCATCTCGTGAAAGTGCGTAGCAAACAGTGCGCGGCAGCGATTGCTTTCGTGCAGATGCTCGATCGTCGCCCAGGCGATGGAGAGACCATCGAAGGTCGCGGTGCCGCGCCCGATCTCGTCGAGAATGACCAGCGCGCGTTCCCCGGCCTGATTGAGGATTGCCGCTGTCTCGACCATTTCGACCATGAACGTCGAACGGCCGCGGGCCAGATCATCGGCGGCGCCGACCCGCGAGAACAGCCGATCGACGACGCCGATGTGAGCGGCTCGGGCCGGCACAAAGCTGCCCATCTGCGCCAGCACGGCGATCAGCGCATTCTGGCGCAGGAACGTCGACTTACCGGCCATGTTGGGGCCGGTGATCAGCCAAATGCGTCCGGCCCCCTCCCCACTCTCTGCCGCAAGCGCCGGGGCGTTGGAAAAAGGTGTCGGCGGAGACAGGTCGCAATCGTTGGCGATGAACGGGCCACCGTCATGCGCGAGTGCCTGCTCGACCACCGGATGACGCCCGCCGGTAATGACAAAGGCGAGACTGTCATCGACTCCGGGACGCACGTAATTGCGCTCGACGGCGAGGCTTGCGAGCGCCGCGGCGACATCGATGATGGCGAGCGCGTCGGCCGCCGCTCTGATCGCAACACTGGCCGCCGTCACTGCGGCGGCGAGACGATCGAAAGTCTCAAGCTCCAGCGCCAGCGCGCGCTCGGCCGCGCTGGCGATCTTTGCTTCCAGCTCGCCAAGTTCCGTGGTTGTAAAGCGCACCTGGCCGGCGAGCGTCTGGCGATGGATGAACGTCGCATTGAGCGGCGCAGTCATGAGCTTGTCGCCGTGCTGGGCGGTGACATCGACGAAATAGCCGAGCACGTTGTTGTGCCGGACCTTCAACGACCGGACGCCCGTGGCCTCGGCGTAGCGCACCTGAAGGGCTGCGATGACGCGGCGCGATTCATCGCGTAGCGCTCGCGCTTCGTCGAGCGCCGCCTCGTAGCCGGCGCGGACAAAGCCGCCGTCGCGGCGGAGCGCGGGCAGTTCGTCGGCAAGCGCCTGCTCAAGCTCGGCGGCAAGCGTGGCGTTAGGACGGCGCAGTGTGATTACGGCCTGCGCCAGCTCATGTGGAATGTTCCCCGGTGCCGAAATGCGCCCGGCGATTTGCGCTGCGGCAAAAATGCCGTCCCGGATGGCGGCCAGGTCGCGCGGTCCACCGCGGCCGACGACGATGCGTGACAGCGCCCGGGCCAGATCGGGCGCCGCCTTCAGCTGTTCGCGCAAATCAACGCGCACGACGCCGTCGTCGACTAGCGCCGCGACGGCATCAAGCCGGTGGGCGATTTCGCCTGGATCAGTGAGCGGCGCCGCCAATCGCTGCGTCAATAGCCGCGAGCCGGCCGCTGTCACCGTGCGGTCGATGGCGGCAAGGAGCGAACCGCGCCGCTCGCCGGCGAGCGTGCGGATGAGTTCGAGATTGCTGCGCGTTGCCTGATCGATTGCGAGCGTCGCGCCGGCGGCCTCGCGCACCGGCGGTGATAGCGGCGGACGCTTGCCAAGCTGCGTGCGCTCGACATAGGTCACCGTAGCCGCCGCCGCGGTCAGTTCGACTCGCGAGAAAGCGCCGAACGATGCCGTTGTCGCCACGCCGAAAAACGCTGCCAGTCGCCGCTCCGCAGTCGCGCCGTCGAAGACGTCGCGGGTGAGCGGCGTCACGGCGGGCAGGGTGCGCAGATAAGGTGAGAATTCGGCGTCCGAATAAAACGCATCGGAGACGATGATCTCGCCCGGTTCAAGGCGGGCGATCTCGGCGGCAAGCGTAGAGCGCTCGCACTCTCCGACGCGAAATTCGCCGGTCGAAATGTCGATCCAGGCGAGGGCAAAACGATCCTCGTCCGAGGATGCCCGTAC
Organism: uncultured Alphaproteobacteria bacterium; assembly: GCA_963791955.1. Classification (GTDB taxonomy): domain Bacteria; phylum Pseudomonadota; class Alphaproteobacteria; order Rhizobiales; family Xanthobacteraceae; genus BOG-931. The sequence goes on along the minus strand of CAWBUO010000002.1, from coordinate 544,374 downwards.
CCGCGCCACCGCCAGCAAATAATTGTTCCTCTTGGCATCGAGGAGCGAGTCTTCCGTCAGCGTGCCGGGTGTGACCAGCCGCACCACGTCGCGGCGCACAACGCTCTTCGCGCCGCGTTTGCGCGCTTCCGCCGGGTCTTCGAGCTGTTCGCACACGGCAACGCGGTGGCCGAGCGCGATCAGGCGATGCAGATATTCGTCGGCGCGTTCGATCGGCACGCCGCACATCGGAATGTCGCGGCCGAGATGCTTGCCGCGCTTGGTGAGCATGATGCCGAGCGCGCGGGAGGCGACTTCGGCATCGTCGAAGAACAATTCGTAGAAATCGCCCATCCGGTAAAACAGGAGGCAATCCGGATTAGCCGCCTTGATCTCGATGTATTGCTCCATCATGGGCGTGACCCGCGCCGGCTCGGGTGAAGGCCCGGTCGCGTCAATCGCCATGGGGCGTGCGGCATCCATAAGGCCGGACGCTAGCAGAGGCGCAGTAAGCGCAAAAGCCCAGCAGCTGGTAACGCCCGCCGCAGCCGCACTCGGCGGCTGTATGACGAGCAATGGGCTTAGTGGCTGCTGCTACTGTCCGCGGTTTTCGTGCCAGCCGTTCGAACCATTTCGGCTGTTGCGGTAGCGCCGGCCCGATGCCGAGTTGTAGTAATCTCGGCCATGATATCCATGTGGCGTGACCCCAAAGCCGGAATTTGCCGTCCCCTGCGCGTCATATCCGTGATCGCTCCAATAGCGATCCAGTGGAAATGCGCGCGTCTGGGCCGACGCAAAAGCCATCGTTACGAGAAGCATCGCACCCGCTGCCACTGCTGTTATCAACTTGCCGGGCACAGCGATCTCCAAGGCTCCGCGGTCGCATAAGGCATTCGGGACTGATGACGGACAATTCGTCCGACGCGGATCCGTTCCGGGAGGAGGTGCATCACACTTACGAGAGCTTCAAGTGTCCGACTTGCGTCGCTCTTAAGTCTCGCGTTCGTTCTCCCCCGCCTGCGCGCCGCGAAGGATCAACCGCCGGCGAACCGGAAACAGGCTGATGCCGTAACGTTGTGAAATGACCCCCCACACGCCCGTGGGCGCAAACAGCATCAGCACAATGGCGAGCGATCCAAGAATCATCAGATACCAGGAGCCGAGCGATGCCAGGTAATACTGCAGCAGATAGAAAATCGCCACGCCGATGATCGGCCCTTCCATCGTGCCGATGCCGCCAATGACGACGATGAAGATGACGTAGGCGGTCCAATCGACCAGCGAAAATGCGGCATCGGGCGAAATCCTGGCCTTCTGCAGAAAAATCAGAGCGCCGACCATGCCGGTGGCTGCGGCGGTGACGACGTAGATGAAAAGCTTGGTGCGGAAGACGTCGACGCCGGCGCTCTCGGCAGCCGGCTCGGCGTCACCAACCGCCGAAAGCGCGAGCCCGTAGCGCGACCGCAACAGGCGGTAGATCAGCACGAATGTGCCGACCGCGAGCAGAAGGGCAAGCCAATACGACAGGATATCGCGCGCTACGGGACCGCGGACCTGGAACAGGTTGCGGACAACATCAATGCCGGCGATGGAGCCGGCGACGTCCGGCGGCAACGACGTCCCGGTGCCGCCGCCCAGTTGTTTGACTTGAGCGAGGATGAGCCGGCACACCTCGGCGACCACCCAGGTGCCGATGGCAAAATAGGCGCCGCGCAGGCGGAAGACGATCAGCGCCGCCGGAACGGCGACGATTCCGGCGATGACGCCGGCCAATATGATTGATGCGACAAGGCCCAGCCCGGTCACGACGGCAAACGCAAACAGCGCGTAAGCGCCGATGCCGACAAAGGCCTGCTGCCCGACCGAAATCAGTCCGGCGCTGCCGGCCAGCAAATTCCAGAGCTGCGCCAAAGCCAGCATCGTGAACACATAGAAAAGCTCCTGCAGCAGCACACGGCTGGCGAATGCCGGCAGCGCTACGAGAAACAGGAGCGCGGGGACGGCAAGCAGCATCGTGATGGTCGATGCCCGCGTCGCCGTCGTCACGGCAAAGCGTGAGCCGCGTTTGCGATCCGCATTGAGCCCGGCCGGGATGATGTCGGTGAAGCGCACGACCAGCCGGCCCTAATCCACGGCGCGCGGAAACAGCCCGCGCGGCCGTATCACCAGTACGATCAGAAACGCAATGTGGCCCGAAAGAATTTGCCATTCGGGATCAATGTGCGCGCCGATGGTCTGGGCGAGGCCGACGACAATGCCGCCAGCCAGCGTGCCCCACAGGCTGCCAAGCCCGCCGATGATCACCGCCTCGAAGGCGTACAGCAGACGAGCCGGTCCGATGCTCGGATCGAAATTGGCGCGCGCGCCAAGGAAAAATCCGGCGACCGCGCAAACAGCAAGCGCGATGCCCATGGTCAAAGCGTAGATCGACTTGTTGTTGATGCCCATCAGTTGGGCGATTTCCACGTCATCTGAAGTGGCGCGGAACGCCCGGCCGAGGGCGGTGCGATAAAACACGCCGTTGAGCACCACGATCACGGCGATTGCCGCGAGCAAGCAGAGCAGCGGCATGACGCCGATTGCGATCCCGCCACCAAGCGGCAGCGAAGCGCCTTGCAGCGGCCCGACGTTGAGAAAGCGCGTGTCGGCCGAGAAGGTTTCCAGGAGGCCGTTCTGCACGATGATCGAAAGTCCGAAGGTGATCAGCAGCGGCGGCAGGATGTTGCGGCCCAGCGCTCGATTGAGCAGCACGGCTTGCAGCGCATAGCCCGCGGCGAACATCAGCGGCACAACGATCAAAAGCGCGAGAACAAGGGGCACCCCCAAAGTGGATAACGCCAGCGTCAGGAACGCCCCCAGCACGATCAAATCGCCATGCGCCAGATTGACCAGACGCATGATGCCGAAGATGACCGAGAGGCCGGTGGCATAGAGCGAATAGAGCCCGCCGAGCAGCACGCCTTGCAATATCGTGTCGATCCAGCCCAGCATCCGCTTACAATCCGAAATAGGCGGCGTGAATGGCGTCGCGCGTAAGGTCTTGCGGCCGGCCGGTGAGGCTCACACGCCCTTCCATGAAACAATAGGCGCGATCGGCGACCGACATGGCGTGCGCAAGGTCCTGCTCGACCAGAACGACGCTGGTGCCGCGAGTCTTGACCTCGGCGAGCGCGGCGTAGATGTCGCGGATCACGATCGGCGCGAGACCAAGGCTGAGTTCGTCACACAACAAGATGCGCGGGTTCGACATCAAGCTTCGGCCGATGGCGACCATTTGCTGCTGTCCGCCGGACAGCGCCGTCGACGGCGTATTGCGACGCTCGCGCAGCATCGGAAAGAGTTGGTAGATGGACGCCAGAGTCCACGGTCCCTCGCTGTGCCGGCCGTAAGCGCCGACCAACAGATTTTCTTCGACGGACAGCGACGAGAACAGGCGCCGGCCTTCTGGCACGAGCGCAACGCCGAGCTTGACGATCTCGTAGGCCGGCATCGTTGCGATATCGCGGCCGTCGAGACGTACCGAAGCCGCAGCACGCGGCAGCAATCCGACGATCGCCTTCAGGAAGGTGGATTTGCCCGCGCCGTTGGCGCCGATAATGGCGACGGTCTCGCCCTCGTTGAGCGCAAACGTAATGCCGAAGAGCGCCTGAAAGTCGCCGTAGAAAGCGGTGAGTTTGTCGGTTTCCAGGACGGCCAATTCTTATCGCCTCACGCCTCAGGGCATCACGCCGCGATGCCCATATAGATCGCCCTGACCTCATCAGAGGCCATCACCGTGCGCGGCTCGCCTTCGACAATTTTGCTTCCGAAGTTCAGCACCATCAACCTGGACACGACCGCCAGCAACGCATGCACGATGTGCTCGATCCACACGATGGTCACGCCCGAATTTTTAATCTGCCCGATCAACTCGACGAGTTCGGCACATTCGGCTTCGGTCAAGCCACCGGCGATCTCGTCGAGGAGGAGAAGCTGGGGCGCGCTCGCCAGCGCACGCGCCAGCTCAAGACGCTTGCGTCCGAGCAGGTTGAGCGTGCCGGCGCGGCGGTTGGCGGAACCAATCAGTCCGGTGCGTTCGAGGATGTCGCCGCAGACGTCAACCACTTGCGCCTCGCGTTGCTTGCGGCCGTGGATCCCGGCGACCAGCAGGTTTTCAAAAACGGTGAGGTTTTCAAACGGCTGTGGAATCTGGAACGAGCGGCCGATGCCGGCGATGCAACGGGCCCGCGGTGGCGCGCGCGTGATATCGTGACCGTCAAAATGGATAGTGCCGGTGTCCGGCTTTTGCAGTCCGGTGATAAGATTGAACAAGGTGGATTTGCCGGCGCCATTTGGCCCGATGATGCCGAGGGCCTCGCCCCGCGCGACTTCAAGCTCGACGCCATCGACGGCTTTGAGCGAGCCGAACGATTTTGTCAGATTTTCCAACCTCAGGATCACGCGACGGCCGCCCAGACGAACGCCGGCCCTCATGGACCGGCGTTTGATATTGTTTCACCCGAATGATTTTATCCACTCGGACGCAAGAGGCACGAAGATTTCTGCCGGCCGTTACGCGATCGGCTCCATTTTTCCGCCGACCGGAATCTCCGGTGCGGTCTTATTGTCGGTAATGACGATGTCGTATTTGTTTCCGCTGCGCAACCGCCACTGACCGCCGACCAGCGGCGTCTTGGCGACGTTCTTGGCGGCGAACGGCGGCAGGTTCTTGCCGTCCCACGCGATCGGTCCAACCACGGTGTTGAGCTTGGTCGAGGCGATCGCCTTTACCACGGCTTTGTTGTCGCCGACATTGCCGGAGCGCTTCGCCACGTCTACCGCGAGTTCGAACAGGGCATGCACGAACCCGATCGGCTGGGTCCATTGCTTGCCTGAAGACTTTTCGTAAGCCTCGGCAATTTCTTTCGCCGACTGTCCGGTCAACGACGACTTGAACGGATGGTTCGGCGACCACCAGACCTCTGAAGACAAATTATTGCCGTTCTTTCCCAGCGCCTCGACGGCCACCGGGAAAAGGATCGCCTTGCCGATGGAGGCAACCTTCGGCTTGAAGCCTTGCTGTGACGCCTGGTTCCAGAACGTCGTGAAATCCGGGGGTATCATCACGCCGGTGATGATCTCGCAATTCCCCTTCTTGAAGGCGGCGATCTGCGCGCTGAAATCGTCGGTGAGGTTCTGATAACGGCCCGGATCGGTGAGCGTGTAGCCGAGCTTATCAAGCACCGGCGGGAAGCCGACTTGTTTGCTGCCCCAGGCGTTGCCATCACCGTCATTGGGAAACAGGCCGCCGACAGATTTGTCGGTTTTAACCTGCCCCCACATGTTGGTGTAAACGGCGATGACGTCTTCGAGACCCCAGAAGAAGTGGTAGGTGTAGTTGAAGGGTTTCCATGCCGGCGGACCGCCGGCGGGATTGGCTTGCCGGCCGATGAACCAGGGCTGCCAGGGCGCCACCGTAGAGATGCACGGCACCTCCTCGATCTCGCATTGTGTTGACACCGGATTGGTGGTTTCCGGCGTGGATGCGACCAGCATCAGATCGATCTTGTTGGATACGATCAGTTCCTTGGCGACTTCAGCGGCGCGATTGGGATTGGACTGGCTGTCCTTGACGGTGACTTCGACGGGAAGCGTCGCGCTGCCGACTTTGACGCCGCCCTTCACCTTGTCCAAGAAACCGGAAATGACGAACTTGTCGGCTTCGGCAAACGGAGCGAGCGGCCCGGTCTGCGGGCTGACGTAGCCGAGCTTGAGACTCTGAGCGGCGCGCACCGAAGGGGCGAACACGGAGCCGGTCGCAAGTGCGGCGCCCGTTGCCGCCGACGCCTTCATGAAGCCGCGCCGGTTCACGCAAAGTGTGTCCGATTTGGTAGTCCCTGATTTTTTGGCCATGCCTTCCCTCCCTGCCCCGCGGGCAGTGCTGCCCGTTATCGGGCCGTGCCGCGGCGTTTCACTCCGAACGCGATACCCTCGACTTGCACCATTTGGTGGCGTTCGTTATGTTCGAATATCGAACGAAGGTTCGCTTATGAGCCATGTTAGCGAGCGGCGTGTTTCTGTCAATCGCAAGGACAGCGAGGCAGAGCCCGACGACGGCGCAAAAGCGCACGACAAGGAGTTCATGGCGACGCTCGCCAAAGGCCTTGCCGTGCTTGGCACCTTCAACAAAGACCGTCCGACCATGACGTTATCGCAGGCTGCGATTGCGGCCGGGCTGTCGCGCGCAACGGCGCGGCGCATTCTGCGCACGCTCACCGAGCTTGGTTACGTCGAACAGAACGGCCGGCAGTTTGCGTTATCGTCCGGCATCCTCAAACTCGGCTTTGCCTATCTGGCGACCCAGAACTGGATCGAGCAGGCCGCGCCGCTGATGCGGCAATTGAGCGAGCAATTCCACGAATCGTGCTCGGCGGCGATCTTGCAGGGAACCGAGATCGTCTATGTCGTGCGCATTCCGGCAAGCCGCATCATGTCGGTCGCGCTTGCGGTTGGAACACGGCTGCCGGCATTTCACACGGCGCTGGGGCGCATTCAGCTCGGCTTTCTCGACGATGCGGAGCTTTGGCGGCGGCTGCGCTCATTACGCCTCGATCCGCTCACGCCGTCGACGATCATTGACGTGCAGGCGCTGTTCGATCGGGTGCGCGAGGATCATGCGCAAGGGTTTTCGATCGTCGACGAGGAACTCGAGCGCGGCCTGCGCTCGATCGCCGTGCCGGTCGTTGACCGCGGCGGCCAAGTGGTGGCAGCGCTCAACTTGAGCACCCATTCGACGCGTACGACGCGCAACGAATTGCGCGAGCGCTTTCTGCCAAATTTGCGAGCGATTGCCGCGCAGATCTCATCTTCCGTCATCTGATGTGGCCGCGCCTTGCCTGTCTGCTGGCGCCAGAGTATCGTTTTGCTGCGGTCGAATACCGCACGAGAGTTCGATAAACGAACAATGGATCAGGGGTGAACGCCATGAGTGCAGCGGCAAAGGGGGGTAAGGGAACGGCAGCCAAGCCGGCAACCGCCGGAAAAACCGGCCTAACAACGCCGCAAACCGGCGCGGAATATCTCGAACTCGCTGCGCGACGACCGTACCGTGTTCATCTACGGCGAACGCGTGAAGGACGTGACCACACATCCAGCCTTCCGCAACACCGCCCGCATGGTGGCGCGCCTCTACGACGCGCTGCACAGTCCGAAACACGCCGACAAAATCATGGTGCCGACCGACACCGGTAACGGCGGCAAAACCCATGCGTTCTTCAAGGCGCCTAAAACGCTCGATGATCTGTTGGCCGGACGGAACGCGATCGCCGAATGGGCGAAGATCACTTATGGCTGGCTCGGACGCTCACCCGACTACAAAGCTTCGTTCCTGGCGACGCTCGGCGCCAATGCCGACTTCTACGAGCCCTACACAGACAACGCGCGGCACTGGTACAAATTCAGCCAGGAGCGAGTGCCGTTCGTCAATCACGCCATCATCCATCCGCCGGTGGACCGCGACCGCCCGCCGAACGAAGTTTCCGACATCTGCTGCCATGTCGAAAAAGAAACCGACGCCGGCCTTGTCGTGTCCGGCGCCAAGGTCGTGGCGACGGGATCGGTGCTGACCAACTACACCTTTGTCGCTCACCACGGCCTCCTCCCGGTCCAGGACAAGAAATTCGCCGTCGTGTTCATGGTGCCGACCAATGCGCCGGGCGTGAAGTTTATCTGCCGCACCTCCTACGAGATGACATCGACTGCGATGGGCAGCCCGTTCGACTATCCGCTGTCGAGCCGCATCGACGAGAATGATGCCGTCTTCATCCTCGACAAGGTTCTGGTTCCTTGGGAAAACGTGTTCGTCTACGGCGACATCGACAGGGCCAACAATTTCTTTCCGCGCACCGGATTCCTGCCGCGCTTCGTCGTTCACGGCTGCACCCGCCTTGCCGTAAAGCTCGACTTTATCGCGGGCTTGCTGCTCAAGGCGGTCGAAGCGTCCGGCACCAAGGACTACCGCGGCGTGCAAGCCAACGTCGGCGAAGTAATCGCCTGGCGCAATCTGTTCTGGGCGTTATCGGATGCGATGGTGCGCGATCCGAAGCCCTGGATCGGCGATTACGTGTTGCCGAATATGGATCCGGGCAATGCCTATGCGATCATCGCGACGATGGCGTACACCAAGGTCAAATACATCATCGAGCAGACCGTGGCGTCGGGTCTGATCTACCTCAACTCGCACGCGCGCGATTTCAAGAATCCCGAAATCCGGCCGTATCTCGATCGCTATATGCGCGGCTCCAACGGCTACAAGGCCGACGAGCGGGTCAAGCTTATGAAACTGTTGTGGGACTGCATTGCCACCGAGTTTGGCGGCCGGCACGAGCTCTATGAAATCAATTACGGCGGCTCGACTGAAGAGATCCGCCGCTATTGTCTGTTCGGCGCGCAGGCGTCCGGCAATGCCGATCGCTTCAAGGGCTTCGCCGAGGATTGCATGGCCGAATACGATCTCGATGGCTGGAAGGTGCCAGACCTGACTGATCCAGGTGAACTCAGCTATCACGTCATGCGCGGCAAGCAATAAGCGCACGCGACCGCTAGAGCCCATTTGAACGAAAGATCTGCGGCTTCTCTCCGCGGGGGTCTCAGGCCAACACAAAGGGTTTGGTTGAAGCTGCTGGCCCGGCTGATGGCGAGCGAGCGCGCCAAAGCCTGCATTCAAACAGTGATAAAGCTCCGCAATCCGCAAAAGAAAAAGGCCCCGTGGATTCCACGGGGCCTTCAGAACCAGTAGTTAGACTGCTGTTAGTTCTTGGCGACGAGCGGCTTCGGAGCTTCCGGGCCCCAAATCCTGAAGCCAAGGCGCGTCCAGACGTTCAAACCATCGATCGCGTTGGAGCGGGCGACGCTGTCCGTCACCCAAAGCTGAAGATCGACCGGTCCGAAGTCATAGCCAACCAAGCCACCGACTGCGACGTTCGACAAGTTACCGCACACAGCCGCCACCGGGCAGCCCGAGTCAGACGTCGTCTGTACCTCGAAGTAACCCACCGGGCCAAGCGACCATTTGCCGAACTTGTAAAGGGCATGGAAGTCGCCGTAGAGCGCGTCGCCGCTGGTTACAGTAGCACCCGCGCAGCATGTGCCGTTCGACTTGGTGTTGATGTCGTAGAAGAAGTTCGCGGTAAGATTCCAGTTGTTAGCTAGATACGATACCGCAAACGTCGGTTCAAAAGTCCAATAATCCGGGTTCGGCGTACCCACATACTTTGTGCCGTCCGGGCCGGTGAAGTTGAAGCCCGCTGACACGAACCAGCCGCCGCCAAGATTCCACGACAAGGCGATCGGGTTCCACAGCGTGTTGGCAGTCGTATAACCCGTTGCCAGCAACGCTCCAGGAGATCCACCCCAAGGAGCGCCCGGCCCCGGGGCTCCGAGAACTTGGAACTCATAGAATGCCTGCACGACCGACATAGCGTAAGTAGCGCCCAAGAAATTCCACCCGGGCACCCACAACAGTGGTACGGCTTGAGCGATCGCCGGCAGATAAAGACCATTAGCCTGGTTGCCCCGGCCGTTCGGCCCAACCCCGAGCTGACCAAGGTAAGCCGTTTCCAAGCCGGTATAGAGGCCGGGAGGCGGCAATGCGCCCAACGGTAAGCCGATGGTGGCGCCGTTCAAGCGGTTTTGGAACGTTCCGGACTCCATGGCTGAAGCTGAGCTTGCCACGCCGCCGATGGCGAGCGCCGCAAGACCGCCTAGCACTACATTTCTCAGTCGGGTCATTTGCCCCTCCACCTGTTTTTCCCCAAGACATGCGTGAGAATCGCGCATGATACTTGTCTCGTCGGCACAGCCTGCCAACTTCGCGCAAGGTCCGCCAAAGAAGTTAGGAAAGCAATGCTTTGGAGCCTTCGGGACGGGGGTAAATGTCATTTATGTGGCGGTAGTTGCAAAAATGCCACGAGCATAAACGGCACTTAGCGGCTATTGAGGGGCCTGTTTTCGTTCACAAAAGTCTTGTGGAAACAATGCATTAGCTAGCTACGTCGCTTTCGGGATTAGTTGTGCCGCGATGGCCAATCCGCTTGCCCCGAGCGTTCGGTCAACGCCCACGGATGAGCTCCTATCCACCGCGAATCAAGAACCTGATTCGGTCCGCCCGCGGCCCGATTGGCAATCCCTTTCGCGCTAACAACCACCTGCCACAGCAGCAAACCGAAATCACTGTCACATTCGGAGCAACAACGAAGCGTTCACCAAAAATCCAGCGTCGGCCAAATTGTTTGCTCGTGGGTGTGCAGCAGCGACGCCAGTCGGCCGATGTGCAGAACGATCGGCGTAACGCCGGTCGTGTGCCTTAGCGCGAAGATGTGACCGACGAAGAGCGAGTGATCGCCGCAGGCATGTTGTGCAACCACCTTGGCGGCGATTGTAGAGTTTGCCTGAACGAGAAGCGGCGTATTGTCGGCGTATTCGTATTGAGGGTCGATCCCCTCCACCGGCCGTCCCGAGAAATGACCGATCAGGGATTCCTGACCGCGGGCCAGAATATTCACGCCGAAATGGCCCGCCTCGACCAGGAAACCATGCATGCGCGCCTTTAGCGCCACCGAGATCACGCACAACGGAGGATCAAGCGACCCCGACATGAACGCATTTGCGGTCATGCCGCGGATCTCGCCTCGTGCCTGCGTTGTGACGACGGTTACGCCGGTGACGAATGACGCCATGACCCGGCGAAAGCGCTCGTGGGTTACCGCGTCGTCAGCGGCGGGCTGCGATTCCGATATTGACATCAGTGAACAATACGAAGCCGGTTGGGACGAGGCAAGGAACGCTGCCCACCAGCCTGCCATGCGAAATGGCGGCCGGCGAATTGTGAATAGTGACTGGCGGATAGCAAATGAAAAGGCTGTCCCAATTCGCTATTTCGCCATGCGCTGTCCGGTTACGATTTCACCAGCTTGCGGCCGGTGACGGCTTCGAGATTCTTGTAGAAAATCTTGTCCTGGTCGGTCTTTGACAAATTTTGCTTCTCGAGAATCCGCAAGGTCTCGCGCGGAAACATGGTCCCGCCCTCCGGATCGAACGGGCAATCGGAAGCGAACACGATCTTGTCGCGCGGGTAGAATTCCAGGCCTGCTTTGGTGGCAGGTTCAGCCGTGAAGGCGGCCGTATCGGCCCAAAAATCCTGCTTGAAATAATCGAGCACGCGCTTTTTCAGGCTTTTGCGCAGCGTCACGTAGTCGGCATCCGTCGTGCGCGAACCCATGACGTCGTTGCCGGGTCCAATGCGGCCTTCAAGCATCGGCACGATACCGCCGAAATGGTGCGTAATGATTTTCAGATTGGGGTGGGTATCCATGATTTTGGAGTAGACCAGGCGAATCATGGCGGTCGCGGTTTCGTACGACCAGCCGAACGTCCACCAGATTTCGTAAAGCGATTTCTGCTCGGAGATGTAGTCCGGCGTTTCGGCGCCGCGTGTCGGATGCAGCCAAACCGGAATGCCAAGCTCGTTCACTTTGTCCCAGAACGGCAAGTATTCCGGGAGATCGATCGGCTTGCCCTTGACGTTGGTGTAGATCTGCACGCCGAGCGCGCCGAGTTTCTTCACGGCCCGCTCGGCCTCGGCGGCGCCGGCGTCCGGCGCGGCAAGCGAAACGTGACCCACCCAGCCCGGAAAATGATCCTTTTCCTTGGCGCATAATTCGGCGAAACCATCATTGATGATGCGGCAGAACTCGTCGATGTCGGCCGGGCTCTTGGCGAAGCTTTCGATCGTCGGCTGCGGGTACGACAGGATTTGCTGATAGTCCTTGTGGCCGTCCACGATCTTCTTGCGCACGTCGACATCGTAGAGCGCGGGCAGCGAGCGCACACGCTTGCCCATATCCTTGTAGTCGCCGGCCACCTCATTGAGCTTGTCGAAGAACTTCTTCGGGAAAAAGTGCGTGTACGCGTCGATGCGCATGGGGGTTTCTTTCCTTGGTTGGCAACCGGGCTTCTACAGGGTTTTTACGGCTTCTTGAACGCGTCCTTAGCGCAGCGCTGCATGGAGCGAGGCGCAATGGTCGGCAGCGGCGGGGAACGTCATTGCCGCTGGAGACGCGCCAGCACCTCGGACGGGATCTGCTGCGGCATTATGTGCTTGGGGTCGTCGAGTTCGATTGACCGCCCACAGGCGTGTTTCAAAACCTTCGACCGCCAGCGCGCCGGCCTTGGTAATGCGGTGCTCGAGTTCGAAAGCTCGACTGGCCGCATTCGACCAGCGTCGTTTCGATCGCCACTTCGTCGCCGAACCGCGTCGGCTGACGAAAACGCGCCCGGGTCTCAACCACCGGGTGCCCGGCGAACTTGTACGCTTTCAGATAGTCGATCTTGTTCATCCCAAGCGCGCGCTCGATCAGAACCGTCGTCGATGTGTCAAAAATATCGAAATAACGCGGATAAAAGATGATACCCGCCGGATCGCAATCGCACCACTCAATCCTGATGTTGCGGACGTTGCTGAGCATCAGAATTCGCGATCTTCGTCGGCTATCGCGGCGCCATGCGCAAGGCCGCGTCGATGCGGACAACTTCGCCGTTGAGGTAGGTGTTCTCGATCATGTGGCGCACCAACGCAGCATATTGTGACGGATCGCCGAGCTTTTTCGGAAACGGCAGCGAAGCGGCGAGACTCTCCTGGGCCTCCTGAGAAAGCCCGAACAGCATTGGCGTCATGAATATGCCGGGAGCGATCGCATTGACGCGGATGCCGAACTGGGCGAATTCGCGCGCCGCGGGCATGACCAGCGCGACGACGCCGCCCTTCGACGAGGCATAGGCCGCCTGTCCGATCTGTCCCTCGAAGGCGGCGACCGACGCCGTGCAGATGATGACGCCGCGCTCGCCGTCGGTGAGCGGTGCAAGCGATTGCATGGCGTTGGCGGCAAGCCGCATTGTGTTGAAAGTGCCGATCAAATTAACCCGGATAATGCGCTCGTAAAACTCGAGTGGCATCGGACCGTCGCGGCCGACAATGCGTTTGGCTCCGCCTATCCCGGCGCAGTTCACGACGATGCGCGCCGGGCCATGGTCAGCCGCGGCTTTGGCTATTGCCGCTTCAGTAGCAGCGGCGTCGGCGACGTCGCATTGAATGGCAAGGCCGTTGATATCGATCGCTACCTCGGCGGCGGCTTTTGCGTTGACGTCGAGAATCGCGACCTTGGCGCCGGCCTCCGCCAGCATCCGCGCCGTCGCTGCCCCAAGACCGGAGCTTCCACCCGTAACGAGGGCTGCGTGTCCACGAATATCCATTCTCAACTCGCTTGCGCTTTAGAGTGGGTTGAATCGCTGCCGGCGATCACATGCGCCGGCGGCGGGTTGGCGTAAAGGTCTTCAACCAACCCGGCGCGATGAGCGAGTACCGCGCGCTGATTGATCGATCCTTTGTCGGTTAGCTCGCCGACATCCAGAGACGGCGGTTCGGTGAGCAGAATGGCGCGGCGGATGCGCGCTGACGTGCCGCGGCTCGGTGCCGACAGCTCGGAAAGAAAGGCGGCAAACTTTTTGCGGACTAGCGCGTCGTTTAGCACGGACGTGGCCGGCGCGTCGGGTGGGAGATCAGCTGCGACCTTCCGGCAAGCCTCGATGTCGGGAATGATCAGAGCCGCGACATCGTCTCGATCCGGCGCAGCGAGCACCACGTCGCGCACCAGCGGAGCACAATGTGCGATAACCTCGGAGCGCAACGAACCGACACTGACCCACGTGCCCGTTGCGAGCTTGAAATCCTCCGAGAGACGCCCGTCGAAGATCAGGCCTCTGGTCCAATCGTCCGGATCCTCAAACTTCAGCGCATCGCCGATCTTGTAAAAGCCTTCCTCGTCGAACGCAGCTTCGGTCAGCGCCGGCGCGTGCCAATAGCCGGGCATGATGGTCGGGCCTTTGAGCCGCGCCTCGAGCTTGCCGTCGCGTGGAACGAGTTTCAGGGTCACGCCTGGAAGCGGTAGGCCCATGTTGCCGGCATGTTCGGAATCCCAGCTGCAAAACAGCGCTGACGGCGCGGTCTCCGTCGAGCCGAGGCTTGAGAGACAGATGATGCGCTCTCCCGTCGTTTCCGCCGCCAATTGTTCAAGCTCGTTGCGGACGTGCTGCGGCAGGCTGGCGCCAGCATAGAACATGACCTTGAGCTGGCTGAAGAATTTCTCGCGGAGCGCCCGATCTGCCCGCAGATGGGGCACCAGCATTTCGAAGCCCTTCGGCACGTTGAAATAGATCGTCGGCGCAACGTCGCGCAGATTGCGCACAGTCATTTCGATCGCACCCGGCAGCGGCTTGCCTTCGTCGATGTAGAGCGAGCCGCCGTTGTGGAGCGCGATGTTGAACGTGAAATTGCCGCCGAAGGTGTGGTTCCAGGGGAGCCAATCGAGCAAGACCGGCGGCTCTTCCGCGAGAAAACGAAGCGGGGTACGCGCCATCGCCTGGTTGGAGCACAACATGCGCTGGGTATTGATCACGCCTTTCGGATGCCCGGTCGAACCGGATGTGAACAGGACCTTTGCAATGGTGTCTGGCCCGATCTTGCCGTGCGCCTCGCCGACCGCCGGCGTCGGTCGCGCGTCCAACAATTCAACAAACGCGGTCGCCGGCCGGTCCTGCGCAGGATCCGCGGTGACGACCAGTTCGACGTCAGGCGGTACGGTTGCGGCAATCGCGCGCCCAAACGCGGTTCCGTTGGCGGCGAACACGAGACCGGGCCTCAAGACATCGATGATGCTTTTAAGCTTCACGAAATCCTGCGAAAGCAGCGAGTAGGGCACCGAGATCGGCGTATAAGGAATGCCGACATGCATGGCCGCGAGGCCAAGGAGTGCATGTTCGATGTCATTGCCGGATAGAATCGCGATCGGGCGTTCCGGGGATAATTTGCGATCTAGCAGTGCGGCACCAATGGCACGCACGGCAGCGAATACCGCGGCGTAGGTCAGCGTTCCCCATTCCCCGGTGCGGTCGCGCGGAGCAAGGAAAACGCGCTCGGGTGCTACGCCTGCCCAGTGCGCGAGGCGCTCGGTGAGGCTCTTTGCGTAGGGTTCAAGCGTGCGCGGCGAACGCATCAAGATGGTGCCGCCAGCCCGGCGTTCGATCAAAACTTCCGGGCGGCCGAGATTGACCGGCCGCAGCGGCGGCCGCTCTGGCGCTGAATGCTTCTTGGCGAGCGTCCCGGGCATCATACCAGCTACGCGCTATGCGGCGCGGTTACTCAAGCGTATTGGTCCTTATCCGCCTGACATTACTGAGGAACGGCGTCAAGTCGGGAGCTGAATAGACCAGCGGGTTTGGCGTTTGACCCTGTTCACGCTCGCTCGTAAATAAAATGCTTACCCGGAAAAATCCGGTGGCGCCATCGAGCCGAAGTCAAGGCTTTACGACCAAACCTACAAAAAGCCGCCGCCGCGAGGAGATTGCGATGCGAGAGGTCTTTATTTGCGATGCGGCGCGCACCGCGATCGGCCGCTACGGCGGCGCGCTCGCCAAGGTACGCACCGACGATTTGGCCGCCGCTCCCATCAGAGCGCTGGTCGCCCGCAATGCCAAGGTGGACTGGTCGCGCCTCGACGAAGTGTTTTTCGGCTGCGCCAATCAGGCCGGCGAGGACAACCGCAACGTCGCGCGCATGGCGCTGTTGCTTTCCGGGCTACCGGACACCGTTCCGGGTGTTACCGTCAACCGGCTGTGCGCTTCCGGTCTCAATGCCGTTGGCGACGCTGCGCGCGCGATACGCAGCGGCGAAATGGACTTCGCCATCGCCGGCGGCGTCGAGTCGATGACGCGGGCGCCGTTCGTCATGGGCAAGGCGGGTGAGGCGTTTTCCCGTACGTCCGAGGTTTACGACACCACGATCGGTTGGCGCTTCGTGAACCCGCTGATGAAAGCCCAATACGGCATCGATTCGATGCCCGAGACCGGCGAGAATGTGGCGGAAGAGTTTCAAGTCGCACGCAAGGACCAGGACGCGTTTGCGCTTCGCTCGCAGCAGCGCGCCGGCAAAGCGATCGCCGCCGGCTATTTCGCCGAGGAAATCGTTCCGGTCGAAGCGCCGGGTGGCAAAGCCGGTCCCGTCGTCGTTGACAAGGACGAACATCCGCGCCCGGATACAACGCTCGAAAACCTGGCGAAGCTCAAGCCGATCGTGCGCAATCCGGGCACCATCACGGCCGGCAACGCGTCGGGCGTCAATGACGGCGCGGCCGCCATCATCCTCGCCAGCGAAGAAGCAGCGAAAGAGCTGGGGCTTACGCCGCGCGCCCGCGTGCTCGGCATGGCCTCGGCGGCGGTGCCCCCGCGGATCATGGGGATTGGTCCGGTGCCGTCCACCCGCAAGTTGATGCAGCGGCTTGGCTTCAAGATCGGCGATTTCGATCTCATCGAGCTCAACGAAGCCTTCGCGTCGCAAGGGTTGGCGTGCCTGCGACAGCTTGGCGTCGGCGACGACGCCGACTACGTCAATCCGCACGGCGGCGCCATTGCGCTGGGGCATCCGCTCGGCATGTCCGGGGCTCGGCTGGCGCTAACCGCCGTGCATGGCCTGGAAAAGCGCGGCGGTAAACGCGCGCTCGCCACGATGTGCGTTGGCGTTGGCCAAGGGGTATCGATGGCGCTCGAGAGAATTTGACGCGAGTGGACGCGCCGCGGAACAGTGACGAGCAAAATAGGAGAACCTAGCCATGACTTTGCAATTGCTGCCGACGGCCGTTGTGCGGATTTCGCGCGGTGATTTTGACCCGGCGAACTTCGCGAAGGTCAAAGCGATGACCCGGGATACCGGCACGTATCTAATTCCGGCGATCAAAAGGCTGCCGGGACTAGCCGGCTATTTTGCCGGCACCTCTTCGACGGGCTCCGCAGTCCACGTCAGCCTCTGGGAAAGCGACGCCCATGCGCAACAGATGGGACAGCTCAAGGAAATGATCGTAGATGCCCGACGAGATGCCGAGGCTGTGGGGGTGAGTTTCATTCCGATCGTGAATTATCCGATTGATTGGCGCATTTGAGTGATTGGACGCGGGCGCGGAGAGTTCAGACGCGTATCCCATTGCTCACGTCCCAAACGATCATGCCGGCGATCTTATTTATTTTCGATTAGGAGACATTTTACGTGCCGATGAGTCCCGGTTACATTCCGTTCGATCCTGATCCCTCGAAGCCGAACTTTAAGCCGCCGTCGGGCGCGGTCGACGCGCATTGCCATGTGTTCGGCCCGGAGAACAAGTTTCCTTACGCCGCTGAACGCAAATACACACCCTGTGACGCACCGAAGGAGAAATTGTTCGCGCTGCGCGATTTTCTTGGCTTCGACAAGAACGTGATTGTTCAGGCGTCCTGCCACAGCAAGGACAACCGGGCGATGGTCGATGCGCTCGAAGCCTCCAAAGGGCGCGCCAAGGGCGTTGCCTTCGTCGGCGAAGAGGTGACCGACCGCGAACTGAAATGGATGGACGCGGCCGGCGTCCGTGGCGTGCGTTTCAACTTCCTCAAACGGCTGGTCGATTTCACCCCGCGCGACGTACTCAACCGCATCGCGGCGCGAGTCGAGAAGCTCGGCTGGCACATCGTGGTGTATTTCGAGATGCACGATTTGCCCGAGCTGGAGGATTTTTTCACCTCGCTGCCGACCGTCGTCGTCGTCGATCATATGGGCACCCCGGACGTAAGGAAGGGCGTCGATCACCCCGACAACCAGCGTTTTCACCGGCTCCTCGACCAGCACCAGAATTTCTGGGTCAAGGCCACTTGCCCGGAACGCATGACGGTCGCAGGGCCGCCCTACGACGACGTGGTGCCGTTCGGCCGTGCGCTGGTGGAAAAATTCCCCGATCGCGTCATCTGGGGCACCGACTGGCCGCATCCCAACGTGCGGGTCGCGCCCGACGACGGCGTGCTGGTGGATTACATCCCCAAGATTGCGCCCACTGCCGCGCAGCAGCAGAAGCTCCTGGTCGACAACCCGATGCGGCTTTATTGGCGCTAGTGGCTGTAACTGCGCCGGCCGGTGTCTG
Source organism: uncultured Alphaproteobacteria bacterium (assembly GCA_963791955.1). Lineage (GTDB taxonomy): Bacteria > Pseudomonadota > Alphaproteobacteria > Rhizobiales > Xanthobacteraceae > BOG-931. The sequence goes on along the minus strand of CAWBUO010000002.1, from coordinate 526,366 downwards.
ATAACAATGGCAGGTGGGAGGAGTGCGTGGCGACGTTCGTTCTGGTTCATGGTGCCTGGCACGGTGCGTGGTGCTGGCGCCGTGTCGTGCGCCTGCTAACCCGCAATGGACATGAGGTGTTCGCGCCCACGCTGACCGGGGTCGGCGAGCGCTCGCATTTGCTGGCCCCGGCCGTCGGTCTCCACACTCATGTGCTCGATGTCGTCAACGAAATGAAATGGCAGGAATTGAATAACGTCGTGCTGGTCGGTCACTCTTACGGCGGCATGGTAATTTCCGGCGTTGCCGAGAAAATGGAGAAGGCAATCGCGTCGATCGTGATGCTGGATGCGTTCGTTCCCGGAGACGGACAGGCGATTGTCGATCTGCAGCCGCCCGCAATGCGGGACACCATCGCTGCGGCGCAACGCGACGGCGCACAAACCTTGCCGCCGCGGTCGGCCGCGATATTCAAGGTCAACGAAAAGGACCGCGCCTGGGTCGACGCCCAGTGCACGCCGCAACCACTCGATTGCTTTGTCCGGAAGCTGACGCTCACCGGCGCCCGGGAGCGCATCGCCAGGAAGGCCTATATCAGGGCTACCGGATATCCAAGCCAGTCATTCGATGCCGCGCTGGCAGCCGCTCGCAGCGAAGGTTGGCGCACCTACGAGGTGCCGTGCGGCCACGACGTTATGCTCGATATGCCTGAGCGCCTGACCGAGATCTTGCAGGAAGTGGCATGACGGTCCGGGACAGAGGTCTTCATGGGCTTGCATCCAGACTTCGAGACGGATTCGACACCGACAGCGGCTTACGTTGCCAAGCTTGGATGCGCTATACTCGGATGCGTTATATATGTGATGCCCAACCGGAAAGACCCCGGAGAACTCAAGATGGCTCGTAAAGAGCAAGTGTACGATGACATTCCAGGCACCTTCGTGTTCGACGCCGAACGCTCCCGCCACGGTTTCGGCATTAACATGTTCTGCATGTCGCTGATGAAGGACGAGAACCGCAAGGCCTTCAAGGCGAACGAGCCGGAATACCTGAAACAGTTCAACCTGACGCCGGAGCAGACTGAAGCGATCCTCAAGCGCGATTATAATCGGATGCTTGAACTGGGAGGCAACATCTACTTCACTGCTAAGCTCGGTGCGACTGACGGGCATTCGTTCCAGCATCTTGCCGCGCTCATGACCGGCAGTACGCAAGAGGGTTACGCCAAGATGATGCTTGGCGGTGGCCGCTCGGTCGAAGGCAATCGCTCGCGTTCGGGCAAGAACGCGCCGTCCAAGTTTCTCGGCGCGACCGCGGCTAAAAAGGCTTCTGCTGCCAAGCCGAAAGCAAAAGCGAAAACCAAGCTCGGTAAATCCAAGCTCAGTAAATCCAAGTCAGCAAAGCGGAAGTAAGCCGTGGCCAGAATCGTCGCAGGTATCGGGTCATCGCATGTGCCGGCCATCGGCGCTGCGATCGACAATGGCAAGACCGAAGAACCGTATTGGAAGCGGGTGTTCTCGGGCTTCGAGAAATCCAAGGAATGGATGCGCGAAACCAAGCCGGATGTCGCGATCATCGTCTACAACGACCACGCCTCGGCGTTCTCGGTCGAGATGATTCCGACTTTTGCGCTCGGCTGTGCCGCGGAATTTCCGCCAGCCGACGAAGGCTGGGGTCCGCGACCGGTCCCGGTGGTGCAGGGCTATCCGGCGCTTGCCACCCACATTGCGCAATCGGTCATTCTCGATGAATTCGATCTCACTATCTGCAACAAGATGGAAGTGGATCACGGCATGACCGTGCCGATGAATCTGCTGTTCGGCAAGATCGACAAAAACGGACACTGGCCGTGTCCGGTGATTCCGCTCGCGGTCAATGTCGTGATGTATCCGCCGCCGACCGGCCATCGGTGCTACATGCTGGGCAAGGCGATCCGCAGGGCGGTCGAGTCCTACCCGGAAGACCTTAAGGTCGTGATCTTCGGCACCGGCGGACTGTCGCACCAGATTTCCGGTCCGCGCGCCGGCCTGATCAACAGCAAGTGGGACAAGGCCTTTCTTGATAATCTGTCGAAGCATCCGGAAAAGCTCGCCAAGATCCCGCATGTCGATTACATGCGCGAAGCTGGCGCCGAAGGCATCGAGATGGTGATGTGGTTGATCATGCGCGGCGCGCTCGATGACAAGGTCGACGAGGTCTACCGCTTCTACACGGTGCCGGCCTCGAATACTGCCGTCGGGCACATCATTCTGGAAAACCACCGGCGCGGCGCCAGGTCGCCGGCAAAGCATAAGCGCGCTGCAGCGCGCGGCAAGATCCACCGGGTCCGCAGTTAATTGTCGTTGCGAGCGGAGCGAAGCAATCCAGTTCGGCCGCGAAACCGGATTGCTTCGTCGCTTCGCTCCTCGCAATGACGCTGCTCTGGTGGGTCACGATAGGAAAATTGAATCCAAGAGGTAGCCGATGAAAATTTGCGTAGCGGGGCAAGGGGCGTTCGGTCAAAAGCATCTGGATGCGCTCAAGCGTATTCCGGACGCCGAAGTCACGTCGCTTGTCGGCGGCAACCAGGACGCCACCGCGGCAATCGCCAAAAAATACGGCATCCCGCACTTCACCGGCGATCTGTCAGAAGGCATCAAACGCGCCGATGCAGTGATCCTTACGACCCCGACCAAAATGCACTTTCGCCAGGGCGAGCAGGTGATGCGCGCCGGCAAGCACGTGCTGGTAGAGATTCCCGTCACCGACAGCGTTGAGGATGCCGAAGCACTGGCGCGTATCGCCAAGGAAACCGGCGTGGTCGCCATGGCCGGCCACGTGCGGCGCTTTAATCCCAGCCATCAGTACATTCACAGGAAGATCGGCAAAGGCGAGCTGAAAATTCAGCAGATGGACGTGCAGACCTATTTCTTCCGGCGCAAGAACATGAACGCCGCCGGTCAGGCGCGTAGCTGGACCGACCATCTGCTGTGGCACCATGCGGCGCACACCATCGATTTGTTTCAGTACCAGGCCGGTGAGACCATCTCGGATTGCTATGCGGTGCAGGGGCCGATCCATCCGCAGCTTGGCATCGCCATGGACATGGGCATCGTCGCCAAAGTGCCGTCGGGCGCCATTCTGACGCTGTCGTTGTCGTTCAACAATGACGGGCCGCTGGGCTCGTTCTTCCGCTACATCTGCGACAACGGCACCTTCAAGGCCTATTACGACGACCTGTCCGACGGCAAAGACCAGAAAATCGACTTGTCGAAAGTCGACGTTTCCATGGACGGCATCGAGCTTGAGGACCGCGAGTTCATTGCCGCGATCAAGGAAAAGCGCGAGCCGAATTCAAGCCTCGCGCAAGTGCTGCCCTGCATGCGCGTGCTCGGCAAGCTCGAGAGCATCGTCGACCCGCAGCGCAAGGCGCATGCATAGCTTCTGCGACACCGGCCGCGGCTCCCAGGGCCCTGTCCGGGGGCGCGCGAAGGGCCGCGCCGCAAATCCCAAGCCGTTCCAACAGCCCCGAAAACCGGCTATTTTCGTGGAGCTAACTCAGTCGCCAGGCGTTGTGATTTTGAGTAGCGTCAGGCTTTTGATTATTCAGACGGCCAACAGCATCTTGATGCACGGGCGAGTGAAGCCGTGATGAAGCAATTGGACGAACCGGTCGGCGCGGTCGGCTCGAAGCGGGGGCCGGTTGTCGGACAGAAAGTCGTCAATTTGGCGCTTCAGGGTGGCGGCAGCCACGGCGCCTTCACCTGGGGTGTGCTCGATCGCCTGCTCGAAGAGGAGCGACTGGCTTTCGACGGCATCACCGGAACGAGCGCCGGTGCCGTCAATGCGGTTGTGTTGGCCGATGGATTGGCGGCAGGCGGCCGCCAACAAGCAAAGAAAGCGCTGCGCGTTTATTGGCAAAAAGTATCCGCGCTGGCGTCTCGCGGCGTCTTCCAGCCTTCCGTGTTCGATAAGGCAAATCCGAACTTTGGCCTCGAACACTCGCCCGGCTACGTCTTTATGGAATCGCTGACTTACTTCGCATCACCCTATCAGATGAATCCGCTCAACTTTAATCCGCTCAAGCAGCTGCTTGCGGAGGCGGTCGACTTCGATCGTGTACGCCGGCAACAAGAGGTCAAGTTGTTTGTTAGTGCGACCAACGTGGAGACGGCCAAAGTCAAGATTTTTGAAGGCAAGGAACTTCACGTCGAACATGTGCTGGCTTCGACATGCCTGCCGCTGATGATGCAAGCCGTTCAGATCGAGGGCGAATGTTATTGGGACGGCAGTTTTTCGGGCAACCCGGCGCTGTTTCCGTTGGTCTTAGACTGCGACGCGGCCGATATCCTGATGGTCCACATTACGCCGGCCGAGCGGCCCGGAGTCCCGACCACGTCGCCTTCGATCATGAATCGCATGCAGGAAATCAGCTTCAACACGTCACTCATTCGGGAAATGCGCTCAATCGCCTATCTGACGAGGCTGATCGACGCCGGCAAGGTGGACGGCGGCAAGCGTACGCTCGTCCACCTGATCGAAGCCGAGGATTTGATCCGGAAGCTGTCATGGTCGAGCAGACTGAACGGCGATTGGGACTTCCTGAAGCATCTTCACGAGATGGGTCGGCGGCGGGCCGACAAATGGCTGGCGGCCAATTTCGACCGCATCGGCGTCGAATTGACCGTCGATCTTCAGGAGAAATACTTCTGATCCGAAGTCCCGGTTGTTTGGCCGATTGGCTTCGCGACGCCCGTTGGACGGCGATGGTTAATCGGGTCTTAACCTCGCCCCTCCTATGGTATCGAAGTCGCTGGTGCGGCGGGCGGCCCCGCTGTTCAAGATGTATAGGATGACCCGCCAGGCTTCTCCCTCGCCCGCTCGGGCGCAAGACGCGCGCTCGCCGTTCGTACGCCTGCGCGAGCTTCTCGGCGACCTACCGCCCGGCAAGCCGGCAATCAGTATGGCGGTCGGCGAGCCGCAGCATCCGATTCCGCCATTCGTCGGGCCGGTAATTGCGGCACACATCGACGAGTTCGGACGTTATCCGATGAACAGGGGCCTCGAGGCGTTCGGCGAAGCTGTGGCGAATTGGTTGAACCGCCGCTACGCGCTCGAGCGCCCGGTCGATCCGGCGACCGAAGTGCTGGTGCTCAATGGCACCCGCGAGGGGCTTTTTCTCGCCGCGCTTGCGGCCAAGAACTGGGTGAAGCCACGCGCCGGCCGGCCCGCCGTGCTCATTCCCAATCCGTTTTATGCCGCTTATTCGGCCGGCGCGATCGCCGCCGATTGCGAGCCGGTCTATCTGCCGGCGACCGCGGAGACCGGCTTTCTGCCCGACCTCAACGCGTTGAGCGACGATCTGCTGGCGCGCACTGTCGCCTGCTATCTGGCCTCGCCATCAAACCCGCAGGGTGCAGTGGCCGATCGTGCCTATCTCGCCAAGCTCGCCGCACTGGCGCAACGCTTCGGCTTCCTCGTGTTTTGCGACGAATGCTATTGCGAGATCTACAGCAACCGGCCGCCGCCCGGAATGCTGGAGGCGGCCGCGCCGGATTTTGCCAACGCCGTCGTCTTTCATTCGCTCTCGAAGCGTTCGAGCTTGCCCGGCCTGCGCGTCGGCTTTGCCGCGGGCGACCGGCGATTTCTCGCGGCCTTTCTGGAATTGCGTAACGTGGCCGCACCGCAGGTGGCGATGCCGGCGCAGCGCGTCGCCATCGCGGCCTATGGGGACGAGACCCACGTCGACGAAAATCGCCGGCTCTACCGCGAGAAATTCGATCTCGCCGATCAGATCGTCGGCGACCGCTACGGCTACCGGCGGCCGGCCGGCGGGTTTTTTCTCTGGCTCAATGTCGCGGCGCAGGGCGGCAGCGGGGCGGCAACGCTTGCGCTGTGGAAGCAGGCCGGCGTGCGTGTGGTGCCCGGCCGCTATCTCGCGCGTGAACAGGCCGACGGTAAAAATCCCGGCGCCGACTATATCCGCGTCGCCATGGTGCAGAGTAAAGACGTCACCGCCGAGGCGCTGCATCGCCTCGTTGCGGTGCTGGGCTAGAGCATGATCCCGAAAAGTGGAAACCGGTTTTCGGACAAGATCATGCTCGAACTAAACAACTGGCGGCAAGCGCGATGTCGATGATCGACCGCAGCCTTGACGGGATGGCTTTTCTCTCGGGCCAGCTTGGCGCCATGTTGCAGCGGCGCTTGCGCGAACTTGGCGGCATTGCACTACTCAGTGTTGCCATGATCGCGGCGCTGGCGCTCGCGACCTGGTCGGTCGACGATCCTTCGCTCAGCCACGCCACCGATTCACCGGTTCACAATCTGCTCGGCCGTCCCGGCGCAATCGCTGCCGATCTGATGATGCAGCTTCTGGGATTGGGCTCGCTGGCGCTGCTGTTGCCGATCGCGGTGTGGGGTTATCGGCTGCTTGGCCATCGGCCGCTTCGCCGCGAACGGTTGCGGGTGTTGCTCTGGCTATTCGGCGCCGTGCTTGCAGCCGCGTTCGCATCGTGTCTGCCGCGCGGCATCCGTTGGCCGTTGCCGTGCGGATTGGGCGGCGTGGTCGGCGACGCGATGTTGCGCCTGCCGGCCGTGTTTTTCGGCGCGCCGCTCAAGGGAACATACGGTCTGGTCGCCGCAGTTATTCTTGGTGTCGCAGCGCTGGTTGCGTTCGGCGGCGCAGCGGGAATTTTATTGCCCGGCTCAAGAGACGATGAAGACGATGAAGAAGAAGCGGCTGAGTCGGAAGCTGACGAGGAAGAAGACGGCACGTGGATTTCGCTGGGTCGTCTGATGCACACCGTGCTGAGCTTCCGCTCGCGGTTCGCTCGCATGTTTCGCTGGCGCCGTGCGCCGGCTCAGCAGACGGCGTCGGGGCGCGGCAACGCTGCTGCGCAAAGGCGGGTCGAGCCGCGCTTTGACGGCGGAGCGGACTCCCGAACCGAAGAAGAGGAATCTGACGACGAGGAAGCCGATGAGTCAGCAGCCGCGCCGCGCGCCGCGCGCAAACCGCGTGCTCCTGCAAGGCCGACACGACGCTCGAACGGCGGCTATATTCTGCCGCCGCTCGATCTACTGAGCCAACCGAGCAAAAACGCCCGCGCTACTGTCAGCAACGATATTTTGCAGGCCAATTCGACTGCTCTCGAAGGCGTGCTGGCCGATTTCGGTGTGCGCGGCGAGATCATCAATGCGCGGCCGGGGCCGGTGGTGACGCTTTACGAGTTGGAGCCGGCGCCTGGCATCAAGTCCTCCCGCGTTATCAGCCTGGCCGACGATATTGCCCGTTCCATGAGCGCGCTGTCTGCGCGCGTCGCTGTGGTCTCCGGGAGAAACGCGATCGGCATCGAACTGCCGAATCCGACCCGCGAAAAAGTTTTTCTGCGTGAATTGCTAAACTCGCGTGACTACGCCGACACCAGCGCGCGACTGCCGCTCTGCCTTGGCAAGGCAATCGGCGGTGAAGCCGTGCTGGTCGATCTGGCGCGCATGCCGCATCTCCTGATCGCCGGCACCACCGGTTCGGGCAAATCGGTCGCGATCAACACCATGATCCTCAGCCTGGTATATCGGCTGCATCCGGACCAGTGCCGGCTGATCATGGTCGACCCGAAGATGCTGGAACTCTCGGTCTACGATGGCATTCCTCATCTGCTCACGCCCGTCGTCACCGACCCAAAGAAAGCCGTGGTTGCGCTGAAATGGGCGGTGCGCGAAATGGAGGAGCGCTACAAGAAAATGTCGAAGCTCGGCGTGCGTAACATCGACGGCTACAACGCACGCGTCGCCGAAGCGAACGCCAAGGGCGACAGGCTCACGCGCACCGTGCACACCGGTTACAATCGCGAGACCGGCGAAGCGATCTACGAAAATGAAGAGCTCGATCTCGAGCCGCTGCCCTATATCGTCGTGATCGTCGACGAGATGGCCGACCTGATGATGGTCGCTGGTAAGGACATCGAGGGTGCCGTGCAACGGCTGGCGCAAATGGCACGGGCAGCCGGGCTGCATGTGATCCTCGCGACACAGCGGCCCTCGGTCGACGTCATCACCGGCACGATCAAAGCCAACTTTCCCACCCGCATCTCCTTCCAGGTCACCTCGAAGATCGACAGCCGCACCATCCTCGGCGAACAAGGCGCCGAGCAGCTGCTCGGCCAGGGCGACATGCTTTATATGGCGGGCGGCGGCCGCATCAGCCGCGTCCACGGACCCTTCGTATCCGACGAGGAAGTTGAAAAGGTGGTGCGGCATCTGAAGTCGCAGGGCGTGCCGCAATATCTTGAAGCGGTCACCGCCGAGGAGCCGCAGGACGAAGACGGCAATCCGGTGTTCGACGCGACCGCCATGGGCGCGCCCGAGGGCGGCGACCTTTACCAGCAGGCGGTGCACGTGGTGACGCGCGATCGCAAGGCGTCGACCAGCTACATCCAGCGCCGCCTGCAGATCGGCTACAATCGTGCCGCTTCGCTGATGGAGCGCATGGAAAAGGAAGGAATTGTCGGCCAGCCCAATCACGCCGGCAAAAGGGAAATCCTCGTCGAGGCCGCCGAGGACGATTCCTATTGAGAATCAACCAGTCGATCTTTAAGCGAGTTTGCCAAGCCGTGAATTCGCCATATCGCATTGTTAGTCGTTGAGCACGATGTAGGGCGTGCGCGCGAAGATGCGGGAGCAGACAAAATGATGGGACCGGGCGCGCGGGCGGCTATTATGGCGACGGCGTGCATTGTGGGCGTTGCTGCTTCCGCCGCGGCGCAAGACGTGCCGCTGCCGACGCCGCGTCCAAAAGCCGGGTCGGTGATGCCCGCTACGACGCCGGTCGCGCCCGCCGCCACGACGGCTGCGGCCGCGCCGAAGGGCTTTTTTCCGTTCTCATTTTCGCCCGACAATGGCACTGCGCCGAGCCAGGCCACCGCCTTCGACGCCAAGCAGCGCGAACTCCTCGACAAGGTCAGCGGCTATCTGTCCAGCGTGCAGACGCTGGTTGGAAATTTCGTGCAGATCGGCCCGGACGGACGGCGTGTCGAAGGTACTTTCTCGATCCAAAAGCCCGGCAAGGTCCGCTTCCAGTACAAGCCGCCGAGCCCGATCGATATCATCGCCGACGGCTCGTCAGTTGTGGTGCGCGATCGTTCGTTGGAAACCGCGGACTTCTACCCGCTGTCGCAAACGCCGCTGCGCTATCTGCTGGCTGACCGCATCGATCTGCTGCGCGACACCGACGTCGTCAGCGTATCGGCGGACGACACGTTCATTACCGTGGTGATCGAGGAAACCCAGGTCATGGTCGGCACCAACCGGCTGATGCTGATGTTCGACGCCAAGACGCTGACGCTGAAGCAGTGGACCGTCACCGATCCGCAGGGGCTCGATACCACTGTCGCCGTCTACAATCTCGATACGGCGAAGAAGCCGGATCCGAACCTGTTCGTGATCAACTATCAGAACAATTTGAAGTAGCCGAACTCACGGCGCGGCCCTGGCGGCTATGCCGTAACGGCCCGGTGCGATGACGCCGTTCGGATCGAGCGCCGTTTTGATGCCAACACACGCATCGCGGAATGCCGGCATGGTCTGCTGCATGTGAAAGTCGTGATAGTCGACCGGTGCGCGACCGACGAACACGCCGCGCGCGCCGACTTCTTTCGACATCTTCCGATAGCAGGCGTCGGCGCGGGCCCGCTCATCGGCATCCTCGCGGTTGAAGGTGATCACATGCAAACCGCGGGCGAAGCGCGCGCTGCAAACGTTCATGGCGGTATAGTCGAGGCCGAATTCGACATAGATTTTCCGGCACAGGTGCTGAAACTCATTGGCGATGCGGCCGTCCATGGGCGTTCCGGGCGCAAACCAGATATTGCCGCCGCCCGGGCGCCACTTGAGCAACCCAAGTTCGCCCATACTCGGCAGGCCTGAGAAAGCGTTGATGGCGGTCTGCAGCGGCGGAATGGCAGTCGCGTCGTCGTGCGGGATATAGCGGGCCTTGCCGCCTTGCGCGAATAAATCGCGGACCCGCTGGATCATCGGTTCGATCGCCGCGGCATTTGGGCCATAAAACGCGCCGGAGACATTCCAGGCGCCGACGCCGTGGCTGTCGCGAAGCTTGCGCCGGCCGTCCTCGGAGATCGAGCGTTTGCCGCCACTCACCTTGTATTCCGGATTCTCGCCTTCGGACCCGCACAGATAGAGATCGTTGGCGACGCGAAACAGCGTCGGCACGAAATTCGACAGCTTCAACGGACGGCAAAGTTCGATGATCGCTTCCAGATCGTCGTCGTCGGGGAACGCGAAGTGAAACGAGCGTACCGCCGGCGGCCGCGGCATCAGCCACAGGCCCATGCGGGTGACGATGCCGTAGTTTGACTGCGTGAACAGGCCGTCGAGGATCGGTCCAAAGCTGTATTTGGAGGTGTGCCAGTTGACGAGATCTTTGGAATCGAGCGAGCCGTCGCCGGTGCGCAGCACCTCGCCGTTGCCGAGCACGATCTCAAGTCCGCACGAAAAACCGAAGTGATCGAAATAGGGCGAGTAGCCCGCGCCCTTGTCGAGTGCATTGCCGATCATGCCACCTTGTGGCGGGCCCGACGTGACATCGAGCATCAGCCGGTTGCCGCGCCGGACCAGTTCGTCATAGAGCGTTTGGTAACTCACGCCGGGTTCAACGACGGCGAATGCAAGCTTTTCATCGATGTCGAGGATGCGGTTCATGCGCCGACCAAGGTCGACCACGACCTGGCCCGCCGCTGCTGCGGAACGTGTGCCGAGACCGATGTTATTGCCGGTGCTGATCGGATAAAGCGGCACTTTGTGCTTGTTGGCCGCGCGGACGATCGCCTGAACGTCGGCGGTCGACGCCGGGTAGATCACGCCGGCAGGCGGACGGTCGCCGCCCGGCATGGTGTTTTCGCCGTAACGCCGGATGGTTTCTTCGGAAAGATTCGACTCCCTCACCGCCGAGCAGTTCGCCCACCGTGGCAAAGAATGCGTCGAGATTTGCTGTGCTCATTGACGACCTCGTTTGAGTTCATGCGGCGCAAATGCGCGTTCACCAGATGGCGGTTGGATTTGGATCGGCGGCTGGCGGCGAGCCGCCAGCGCTGGTTTGTTCGAAGTGCGCCAGCGCCCGTGTCGGTCGGCGCAACGGCCTGTTACGCAAAGCCGGTGGCATCGGACCGCCGGTCGCCCAATCGAGCAACTCGACGGTGTGAACGATGGGGGTATGCGTAAAGCGCGCGATCTGCACCATGCATCCGAGATTTCCGGCGGCGACAATGTCCGGGTCGACGCTGTCGACGTGGGCGGCTTTGCGTTCGCCAAGCGACGTGGCGATGTCCGGCTGCAGCAGATTGTAAGTTCCGGCTGACCCGCAGCAGAAATGCCGTTCGGGCACATCCACTACCTCGAAGCCTGCGCGTGTCAGCAACAGCCGCGGCTGGCGGTCAATACGCTGGCCGTGCTGCAACGAACAGGCATCGTGATAGGCGATCCGGTACGGCTCGACATCGCAGGCCGGCAGACCAAGCTCGGCGAGGAGTTCGGTTACGTCTCGCGCCAGAGCACCAACCTGTTTCGCCGCCGCGCCGCCGACCAGGTGTGCGTAATCTTTCACGGTGGTGCCGCAGCCCGACGCATTAATGACAATGGCGTCTAGCCCGTTAGCGAATTCCCCGCTCCACGCGGCGATGTTCGCCTGGGCCAGCGCCTTGGCCTGCGCCTCGCGGCCGATGTGCAACGGCAGCGCGCCACAACAGCCGACACCGGCTGTAACCACGACCTCGCAGCCACATCGCTGCAACAGGCGGATGGTCGCCGCATTGATATTTCGATCGAGGGCTTGCTGCGCACAGCTCGACAGCAAGGCGACTCGCATTCTCCGTTGAGCTTTTGCCGGATACGTCGCGGGCTGCAGAATTTCTCCTGCCGGCGGCCGGCTGGCGGCAAGCTCCACGAGATTGCGCAAGCGCCGGGGCAGCACGGCGGCGAACGGCCGTGCGAGCCACGCGAGCGAAAGCGCCAAGGCAAAGCGATGCGGATATGGCAGCAGTTCGGCGAGCGTGCGCCGCAGCAGCCGCTCGCCCAGCGGGCGACGATAATGGTCTTCAATATAGGCGCGCGCGATGTCGATCAGATGGACATAGTCCACTTTCACCGCGCACGTCGTCATGCAGGACAGGCACGACAGACAGCGATCGAGATGGTGGACGGTTTTCGCTTCCGGCGCGCCGCCTTTTTCCAGCATTGCGCGAATGAGATCGATGCGGCCGCGGGGAGAATCGTTCTCGTCGCGGAACAAGACATAGGTCGGACAGGTGGCGGTGCAGAAGCCGTAGTGAACGCAGGTCTTGAGAATGCCGTCCGCTTCGGCGATCCCGGGTTTCGCGAGCTGTTCAAGCGTGAAAGATGTTTGCACGTCGGTGGAACTATTTGCCGAAAACGCGAACGCTGGTTCTAGCGCTCTGGGAGATTGTGCATTCGTTCCGACGTGCGCCGGCTTGAGCTCAGATCTGCCAAGTCAGCTCCCGCCGTTCGCGGCGCAGCGCCTCGCGGATGGCGCGCCGGTCCCGCTCCGGACGTCCGGCCTCGAAACTGACAGCCAGCGCCAGCTTCTCGTCGCGTTCGCCGTGCAGCAGCGGCGCCGCGCAGCAGTTTAGAAACGGATCGATCTCGCCTTCTTCGGCGTACATGCCGTTGCGGCGGCCTTCTGCGATGGCCGCGCTGACATCCGCCCAGGTTGTTTTTGTACGCGGCGTGAAAGCGGGGAAGGGCTCGGGCGGCAGCAACGACGGCGCTTGCGTTCGCGGCAGACTGCCGAGCAAAGCGCGTCCGGCCGCCGTCGCCCACAGCGGATAGCTTGGCCCGATCTCTCCGGCGACCATCGCACGCCGATTGCCGGCAAGCCGAGCCACTGTCACTGCTTCCGTACCGATGAGTTGGAGCAGATAGACGGTTTCGCCACAGCTATTGGCGATCCGGGCCATTGGCGCCGCCGCCACCTGCATTAGGCGATCCACCCAGCCGGTCGCCAGCCGTAGCGAACGCGCGCCAAGCGTGTAGCGCCGGTTCGGCGTCCGGCTCGCGTAGCCGCGCGATATCAGGGTCGCCAATAGTCGCGATGCGGTCGCCGGATCGACGCCGAGGTGGGCGGCCGCATCGGCCACGCGAATGCCGGCCGGAGCGGCGCGTTGCATGATCTCCAGCAGATCGAGTGCGCGACCGACGCAGCGGATTTCGCCGTTGTCCCCCGTCACTCGATCCTCAATCATCGGCACTCACCCGCTGGCCGGCACCGCATCCGCGAATTTGGGTATGACCTTTTCGCCAAACAGACGAATGCTCTCCAGCATGCGCTTATGCTCAGTCATGCCAGCATACATAATGAAGATGATGTAGTCGACGTTGAGCGTGTCCTTCAGCCGCTGGATTTCCTCGCCGACCTCGTCGGGTGTGCCGACGATCTGCATTCCGCTCTTGAGCATTTGCTCGAATGTCTTCGGCACCGGTCCTTCCTGGCCTTTCATCCGCAGCGCTTCAAAGAAGCCAAACTCGCCGAGCCAGTGGGTCCAGAACGCCGCCCCCTGGCGCGCTGTCTCCATTGCTTCCTCGTGCGTGCGCCCGACGGCCACGTTGCGGCAGAGAACCATGCCGCCTTTGGTGGAATATTCGCCGGGGCGAAGCTTGCGCCCATACTTGGCAGCCTCATCGACGTACGTCTGGAATACCCAGCGCAAGATATCGTGGTCGGCCGCGAGCGTAACGACCGAGGCGCCGATCCGAGCCGACCAATTGATCGTCTCCGGACTTTGGCTCAGCGTCGTGAACAGCGGAGGGTAAGGCAACTGCTTGGGCTTTGGTACGGTTGCCACCTTAGTCAAGATACCGTCCTCGACGCCGGCGTTGAGCCGCGTTGAAATCGGATGTTTCCATTCCAGACCGCGCGGCGGCACCGAAATAAACTCGCCTTCATAGTTCCAGAGATCTTCCGTCCAGGAGCGACGCATTACCTCGAACCATTCCTCGACGATCTTTCTGTTGATGGCTTCGACTTCCTCACGCCCGGTACCGGCGGCGTTGGCCCGGTAATGTTGACCCATTACGCCGACCGAACGCGGCTGGTAGCCGCGGCTGAGACCGACATCGAGGCGGCCACCGGTGAGATGGTCCGCCATCGCGATGTCCTCGGCGAGCCGCAGCGGATTCCAGTTCGGCAGCACCAGCCCCATCTGTCCTTGCCGCAGCCGCCTGGTGTGCTGCGCAAGATAGACGTTCAACATCAGCGGGTTGGGTGTGACGTGATAGCCCTCGATCTCGAAGTGATGCTCCGCGAACATCATCGAGGTCCAGCCGGTCTCATCGGCGGCGATGGCTTGTTCGCGCAGTTCGTCGATGGCGGTCCTGTAACGCGTGCGATCCAGTCCCCACAGACCTTTTCCAAGGTCGGCTTCCGACGCGACCGCGACCGGGTAGAACATCCCAAATTTCACGACAGGACCCCTCTGGGACCGTCTCTCGCGGCCCGCCCGGTTGCTGATGACCGCGGAAACTCTATGAGGGGCGCAAGGAGCGTCAATGCGCGGTATTGCGCCAGGCGCAACACTTGCAAATAAGGTTTGGCGAGGTTTGCAGTTTCAACGCGGCGCGGTGCCGATCAACCGGGCGCCGCGCTGGAAGGTGAGGTAGCTCCACAGCCAGTTGAGCGCGACTACGAAGCGATTGCGTAATCCGATCAAAAAATAGATGTGAACCGCGCTCCAGAACAGCCAGCCTGGAAATCCGGTGAGCTGAAAAACCCCGAGCTTCACCACGGCGGACTTGCGGCCGATTGCGGCGAGTTCGCCGAGATGACGGTAGGTGAACGGCGATGGCGACGGCTTTCCCTGGACCCGCGCGGCGATGACCTGGCCGACATAACGGCCCATCTGTTTGGCCGCGGGCGCGATGCCGGGAACGGGTTTTCCGTCGCGATCCGCAACGCTCGCGGTGTCGCCGGCGGCAAAAATGTCGGGATGTCCCGGGACCGTCAGGTCGGGATTCACTTTGATGCGGCCGGCGCGATCGTGTTCGGCGCCGATCCATGTTGCGGCCGGCGAGGCGACGACGCCGGCGGCCCAAATCACCGTCGCGGCCTCGATGCGGCCGCCATCCAGTGTGACACCATCCGCGTCGCAGCCGGTGACTTTGCGATTGAGCGCAACCTCGACGCCCATGCTTTCCAGCGAGTGCCGCGCATAGCCGGACAACACCTCGGGAAACGTCGGCAGCAAGCGTGGACCTGCCTCGATCAGAATGATGCGCGATTTGCGCGGATCGATGCGGCGGAAATCGTGCTGCAGGGTTCGCTGCGCCACCTCCGCGATGGCGCCGGCCATTTCCACGCCGGTCGCACCGCCGCCGATGATGACGAAGGTCAACAAACGCTCCCTTGCCGCCTCGTCCTCAACGACCTCCGCGCGCTCGAAGGCGAGCAGGAAGCGCCGCCTGATTTCGGTCGCGTCGGCAATATGTTTGAGGCCGGGCGCAAACGGCGCCCAGTCGTCGTGGCCAAAATACGAGTGCGTCGATCCGGTGGCGAGGAGCAGATAGTCGTATGGCAGATCGATCTCGGTGGTGTGGACGCGGTTGGCTTGCACGTCGATCGCAGTAACGCGCGCCATGATCACGCGGACATTCTGCTGCGCGCGCAGAATGGCGCGGATAGGCCAGGCGACATCGGCGGGAGACAGCGCCGCCGTTGCGACCTGATAGAGCAGTGGCTGAAAACAATGGTGGTTGTACGCGTCAACAAGCGTCACATCGACGGTGGCTTTGGCGAGCGCTTTGCTCGCTTCCAGGCCGGCGAAGCCGGCACCGACGATCACCACCTGGGGCCGCTGCGATTGGTTCTGCATGCCGGTCTCCCGCAGCGGCAATATTCTGGATTAAAGTTTTGTCGCTGCATTATATAGCGCCCGTGGCGGCGCACACGGTACAGCATTGTACGTTCTCGCTTCCGTCAGAAATGGCGGTTGCGCTGTGCATAATAGATCGCACGGCGAGCAGCGCGCGACCCTCATGCTGGGCGATCTCGTCCAAATTGGTACGATCCCTGTTCCGTACACCAAGGACAAATCCTCTCCAAGGGAACGGCAGGACAAAAGACATTTGATCAGGCAAGGCGCAACGATTTTCAAAAAGGAAATTGTTCACTAGTCTGGCCAAGCCAGTCTCTTCGTTACCTCAATAAATACGTCTACTGAGCCGTTTTATACAGATTTTCAGCACGCACCCGGCTCGGTAGATAGAAGGCTGAACCGAACCTCCTAGCCAAGGATTTCGCGGCACCCCAATTGAAGATCGCCAATACAACGTTGAGGATAAGCGCATTCTTTAAATTCTCGGCGAGCCATGGCCCGATGGTTGCGGGTAGGTAGTCGATGAAATGGAACGACAGACCGGTCACGACCGCAAGCCAAAGATTAGTTGCGGGTCCGGCGGCAGCGACCAACACCATACCGACTCGCGGCCAGCGTAGCGCCCGAAAATTGATCGGCACCGGCTTGGCATAGCCGAACAGGAATGGCGAGTGCGCCAGTAGCAGGAGGCCGGGCAACAAGACCGTCCCAAAGGGGTCGATATGCTTGAAGGGGTTGAAACTAACACGTCCAAGCTTCCAAGCAGTCTCGTCGCCAAGAAGATGCGCTACAAAACGCGGTGGCAAGAGCCGGATGAATTGAGAGGTTCACGTCCGGATCTGTGAGAGGCTCGGGGTGCAATTCCCCGGGCCTACTCGGCAAGCGATGTCCGCGTTGCGTCCGTTCACCCCCACTTTGAGACATAATGTTGCACTGTCGCGAACGTCGAAACGGGCCAAATCGGAACTCAGGCCCAAACCAATTGCCGTGCCGCGCTGAAACCGTGGCGGTTGAAGCGCCACATGATTTTTTGCTTGTTGTCGTTAAGCCAGGAAGCGCCAAATTTGATTGTTGCCAGCATTGCAGGACCATGTCGTTGGCTCGATCCCGTTGGCGGTCGATGCGCCCGGCACGTCCAGACATAGTCGGCTCGCTACATTCCGGATAACATTCAATTGCCAAAGCTGATCGGAAGACGTTTTGCACTCCGACTGCGCGACGCGGCTGGCGGATTTACCATTCGTTGAGTTGGCGCCGATGCATTTGCCGCTTAAGCGACTGATGATCCGGTAACCGCCATCGCCGACAGCGACGATTTTCCACAACTGGTTCGCGCCGCTGTGGCAGTCGTATTGAGTGGGGGATGTGCCATCGTCGCGCTGACCGCGAGGAAGATCGAGGCACTTGCCGGAAGCAACGGATTGCACGGTGCCAGGCGGTGCGGGTGGTGGGCCGGCCAGTATGGCTCTGCCTGTCCCTGCAAAGCTGATGCCTCTAATCCCGGTGGCACGGTCGGCATGTCGGAAGGTGCCAGGTCAGGCTGCGGCGTCACGGCCGGCAGGAGGCTTACTCGCCCCAAACGTCCCTGGCGGTTTCGACAACGAGCGCGGCTTCGCGAATTCCTGGTCTTGAGTCAGTAAATCTGGCACGCACGCTGACATCAGCGATTTGAACAAACGACTGTGATTCTGCACACGCAGATGCAGCGGCTCATGGACGACCACGAAATCCTGAAATCGCGGCGACTGCTCGACTAGGTCGGCCGCGAAAGTTACCGTGCCGGTTTTCGAGCATGAGCCCCATTTTCGGGTCATTTTTCGAACGCGCACGATGCGCGGTCGAACCTTCAAGCGGACGGTCCAATCCGAGGCTCGCCGTTTTAGCGGCGCAAACTTGGACGCTGAACGCTTCATGTCGGCTTCAGCCAAACAAGATCGCCACGATCGCGTCTACCAAGCGCGTGCACTGTCCTTCGGGAGATCGAGCAAGGGGCGATAGAGTGCGGCACGTAATCGGCTTTGCTCGTCCGGGTTCACAGCGGCGTTCGGGAATCGAGCCAGCAAAGCCTCGATTTCCCGGGCCAGTTCAAGTGGCGCGATATTGGCTTTCTTAGGTGCCTGCTCGTCCCGCAAGGCCCAATAGGTCGCGAACGCCCTGGGTATTAGACCGCTGTCCTTGGCTGCTTTGGCCGCGGCATCAAAATCCGCTGCCTTACCGCTTGGCTACCCCGGATGCCGTGACCGATAGCCTGCTGAGCATCGTCGGGCATCAGGCTCTTGAGTTCGCTTTTGGCTTGTTCGTGTTCGAGGTGGGCTGACCTCGTCCGCAAGAAGATCGCGGCGAATTCACCCCAGGCGTTGGAAGAGCTCATATCGACAATACGAACCGCCTCAATACGCGGCTTCGGCGGTTCGATACCAAACAGGGTAGGGGTCTCGCCGTTCTCGACACAGCGCCAGAATTTCCGCTCGGCGGTGATGATCAGGTGCTGGTAGAGCGGATCGGCGTGGGTCGAAATCTCGACCCAATTGCCGCCGCCGGTGATCACGGAAAGCACAGCTCTGCGGGCCGCTACGACCCACATATTGTGCTGCAGTTGCGGCGCATATTTCTCGAGGGCGGCTTCTTCTGAGAAGTGCCAGGGCAGCATGAACTTGGCTTCGAACACCGCCCCGCTCGACTCAACCTGCCCATCGAGAGTTGCCGCCATCCACGGCAGTCCCGGGTGTCGGATGTGTTTTTGGACGTCGGTGACGCTCTGGCCGGTATTGGCCTCGTACCAACGTCGATTGAGGTCCTCTGTGACCGAACCGAGCTGGACGATGAGGTTGCCGGACAAGTCTTCCGGCTCGAGCTCCCCGCGCTTTTCCTTCCAAAGCCGGATGAGGGCGGCTTCGTCGTCGTCCATGATAATCCGGGCGTCGGAGCCGCCGATAAAGTACCGGCGATCGTGAATGCCCGAGTTTGGGGATTCTTGAGACATTGGTGATTCTCCAGTAAGTACCGCAATGGGCTTTCATATCGATACTAAAAGTATCTTATATCATGGCGTCGAAGTCAATACTAAAAGTATCGATACGCCAAGTAAAAGCAGCCCGGGCTTTATTGGCCTGGTCGCAGGAGCAGTTGGCGACTGAAGCAGACGTCTCGATCCCAACAATCAAACGCCTAGAGGCCCAGGACGGGCCGTTGGGCGGCCGCAGCGAAACCGGAAGCAAGATACGTACGGCGCTCGAGGCAGCCGGCGTGGAGTTCATCGAGGAGAACGGAGGCGGCCCGGGTGTCCGGCTACGAAAGCGGCAACTGAAAAAAAGCTAGTCCCCGATACGATGCTCGGTAGGCGGGCGAGCTAGCGCAGACCAATTGCCAGAACGAACCCAAACGGCCACCCTTATCCTGAAACCGGCCTCGGCAGAAGGGCTCCGACGCGGGCGTCGAGTTCATCGACGAAAACGGTGGCGGTCGCGTACGACTTCCAAACGACGGAATAAGAAAGTGGGGGAGGGCGGCAGGCGAGTAATTTTGGGCGCCACGAAGCAGCAGGCCTTCATCGAAAAAATAGCGGGGGACAGGGGCGGGGGTCGGCTGCGCAAGCGGCAAAGAAAGAGAGGGCTGATCAGCTGCCCGCCGCTCCATAGATGTTGAGGCTCGAACTGGGCGATGAAAAATGAAACTTTGCGCCCCCGCTCCCGGTGGAACGCGAGCTGTTGTTACACCGAACTTTTGACCCAAACCGTGATGTGGTTGAGCAACGTAACGGTACCAGAATCGGCAAGTGAAACGAACGCTTGCGCAGCTATTTAAAGTGGCGCGCGAGCTCGTCGAGGAAGCGTTTGGCCGAACTCCAGTGATTAATTTCGACGAGCGACGACGCAATTGAAGAAGGCTGGCTTGCAGCTTGCGTTCCTTCTTATATGCAACTATAGATTGTGGATGTGCGCTATTTTTTGCGTAATTGAACCGTTACTTTAGCGGAAACGGAACACATCCGAGTATCCGGGATATCGCGATCGGCGAGGGGCCACGCGGCCGCAAGATGATCATCGAGCCATGATGAGCTATCACCAATAGATTATCCCCCAATCCCGGTACGCACGGCGCGCATGAAAATCACTGTCACGACCTGGAACATCAATTCGGTACGCCTGCGTATCGGGCTCGTCGCCAGATTCATCAAAGCGGCGCAGCCGGACATTTTGTGCCTGCAGGAGACCAAGTGTCCGGACGACCGTTTTCCGCGCAAACAATTCAAGCGGCTCGGTTATGAGCATTTCGCGCTGAACGGCCAGAAGGGCTACCACGGTGTCGTGGTGGTTTCGCGGCTACCGTTCGAGTCTACGGCGATCAAAGCCTATTGCGGCAAAAGCGACTGCAGGCATGTTGCGATCACGCTCGGCGAGTGCGCCGGGCTGAAGGATCCGATAACGCTGCATAATTTCTACGTGCCGGCGGGCGGCGATGTGCCGGACCCGTCGGTGAACGTGAAGTTCGCCCATAAGCTCGCGTTCCTCGACGAAATGCGCGCCTGTGAAACGCTGCAGCCGACGTCGTCCGAGCGCGCCATCATCGTCGGCGATCTCAATGTCGCGCCGCTCGCATGCGACGTCTGGAGCCACAAGCAGCTTCTATCCGTCGTGTCGCATACGCCGATCGAGTGCGAGAAATTGCTCGGCCTGCAGAAGGCCGGCGGCTGGGTCGACGCGGTGCGCGGTTATGTGCCTGAGCCGACCAAGCTCTACACCTGGTGGAGCTATCGTTCGCCCGACTGGACCAAATCAGATCGGGGTCGCCGCCTCGACCACATCTGGACATCTTCCATGATGGCCGATCGGGTCTCGAGGATCGCGGTTGCCAGGGAATATCGCAGCGCCAGGCGGCCCTCGGATCATGTTCCAGTGACGGCGACGCTGGAGCTATAAGACGGGGCGCCGGCGCTGCGCGACAAACGATGCTGGTGCCACGAGGAAAAAAGGAGGAACGCGGTGTACCCGGGGAAGCATGCCGCAAGGCAGCCGGATCATCCGGCCGTGATCATGGCGCGGACCGGCGAGGTCTTGACCTACGGCGAGCTGGAGGCGCGCAGCAACCGCCTGGCGCACCTTTTTCGCGCCCGCGGGCTCAACCGTCTCGATCACTATGCGATCTTTATGGAAAACAACGCGCACTATGTGGAGTGCTGCAGCGCCGGTGCGCGGACCGGCATCTATTACACCTGCGTGAATTCGTTTCTCACGCCGGAAGAGCTGGCTTACATCCTCAACAACAGCGAATCCCGAATCCTGATTACATCGGAAGCCAAGCGCAGCGTGGCGGCGGCTGTGCTTAAAAGCTGTCCAAAGATCGAACTTTGCCTGATCGTCGACGGACCGGGCGACGGCGGGCAGGTGCAAAATCTCGAAGCAGCGACAGCGGCATATCCTGCGACGCCGGTTGCCGACGAGGCGCTCGGAACCGCGATGCTTTATTCGTCCGGCACCACCGGACGGCCCAAAGGTATTTTAAGGCCGCTGCCGCTCCAGCCGCCTTCGCAGCAACTGCCGCTCTACGCTTTCCTGGATAAGCTTTGGCGCTATCGCGAAGGCATGATCTATCTCTCGCCGGCCCCGCTCTATCACTCGGCGCCGCAGGCGGCTGTGAGCCTCACCATCGACCGCGGCGGTACCGCCATCATCATGGAGACGTTCGACCCCGAGGCGTATTTGCAGCTCGTGCAGCGCTACAAGGTTACGCACAGCCAGCTCGTGCCGACCATGTTCTCGCGCATGCTCAAGCTGCCGGAAGCCGCGCGGTGCCGTTACGACCTGTCCTCGCTCGAAACCGCGGTCCACGCCGCCGCTCCGTGTCCGATGCAAGTGAAGGAGCAAATGATCGCGTGGTGGGGTCCGATCATTCTGGAATATTACGGCATGACGGAGGGATTGGGCTTCACCGCCTCTGACAGCGCCGAATGGCTGGCGCATCGTGGCACCGTTGGCAAGGTGTTGCTGGGCGAGCTGCACGTCCTCGACGAGAATATGAAGCCTTGCCCGGCCGGAACGGCGGGGACGCTGTGGTTCAAGACCGCTACGCCTTTTGAATACTTCAACGATGCGGCGACGACAGCGCTGGCGCGCTCCAGCGATGGCACCATGAGCACGGTCGGCGACGTCGGCTATGTTGACGAAGAGGGTTATCTTTACCTCACCGACCGCGCGACTTTCATGATCATCTCCGGCGGGGTGAACATCTATCCGCAGGAATGCGAGAACCTGCTCATCACCCATCCGAAGGTTGCCGATGCCGCAGTATTCGGCGTTCCGAACGTCGATCTCGGCGAAGAGGTGAAGGCCGCAATTCAGCTCATGCCCGGCATCGCGCCCGGTCCGGACACGGAAGCGGAGCTGCTGGCGTTCTGCGCCGAACATCTGGCGCGGCAGAAGTGTCCGCGCTCGATTGATTTCGAAGCCGAGCTGCCGCGGCTGCCGACTGGGAAACTCTACAAGCGCCTGTTACGCGACCGCTATTGGCAAGGGCACAAGACGCGGATCGTTTAGCGGAGTTGGGGCTTGGACTAACGAGGCTTGGTCCCGGGAGCGAGCGCGGCGCGAACGTTTTCGATCTCGCGGCCCCATTGATCGGCGCGCGCCGCGATGACGTCGCGCAGCCGTTGCGCGGCTTCAGGATAGCCATCGAGCATTTTTAGAAACATCGCGCGGGAAATGCGCAGCACCACTGAGTCCTCGCGCGCCGTAGCAGTGGCGGGGCGGCGCGTTTCCGCCAACAACGCGGATTCGCCAAGCAAAGTGCCCGGCCAGGCGAGCACCTCGGCTTCACCGCTTCGCTCCGGGCGGAGACTGAACGAGCCTCGCTGCACGACGTAAGCCCCTTCCGCGCTGTCTCCCGCCGCGAACAGTACTTCGCCCGGCTCAACCCGATAGCTCTCGGCGCTGATGGCCAGAATGCGCAGCGCCGCTGCGCCGAGCGTGCGGAGAATTGGTATCCGCTCAAGGAACGCGATGTCGTCCTCGATCGTCATGATGGCCGCAAGTTACGGCACAAGCTTGTACCCGCCCGCTTCAGTAACCAGGATCGCAGGCGCCGCGGCATCCTTCTCGATCTTCTGCCGTAAGCGGTAGATGTGGGTTTCGAGCGTGTGCGTGGTCACGCCGGAATTGTAACCCCAGACTTCTTGCAGAAGCGTCTCCCGCGATACCGGCCGCTGGCTGGCGCGGTAGAGGTAGCGCAGGATCGCGGTTTCTTTCTCGGTCAGGCGAACCTTGTTGCCTTTGGGGTTGAGCAGAAGTTTCGAGCTTGGCCGGAATGTGTATGGTCCGATCGTGAAAATGGCGTCTTCGCTCGCCTCATGCTGGCGCAGTTGCGCCCGGATCCGGGCGAGGAGGACGGCGAAACGGAACGGCTTGGTGATGTAGTCGTTGGCGCCCGATTCCAGCCCGAGGATCGTATCGGAATCGGTGTCGTGTCCGGTGAGCATGATGATCGGCGCCTTGAAGCCGTTCTTGCGCAGAATGCGCACGGCCTCCCGGCCGTCGATGTCCGGCAGCCCGACGTCCATGATCACCAGATCGATCTGCCCGGTCTTCGCAGTCTGCACGCCCTTGCTGCCACTCTCTACCGCAACGGCTTCAAACTCCTCGTGCAGAGACAATTGCTCAGTCAGCGCGTCGCGCAATTCGGCATCGTCGTCGACAATGAGAATCTTACGTGTGTTCGGCATTAGCCCCGGTCCCCGCGGCTGCTTGTCCGCCGGTCAATGAAATGCCCGTCAACTTGGTCCCAATTGCTCGCAATGGGCTCAAATCGCCTGGCTGCGATTTTGTTACGCCGCTCGGCGCGAAGTAGAACATCAAAAGATACAAGAGCAAGCGCGAGTTGGGAAATTTTCCTACCGGCGAGGCCCACATTGCATGCGGCGGACTTCCCTCAGCGGACTAGAGGTTAACATGCGGCCGGGCCGGCGCTCGCAGGGCTTTATGCGTGCCGGTCTACGGGTTGTGCCGTTGGCGCTGGGGCGCGGCGGCATCAAGGCCAACAAGCGTGAGGGCGACGGCGGCACCCCCCGCGGTCGGTTTTTCCCGGTACGGGTTTGGTGGCGCAGCGACCGGATTCCGCGCCCGCGGACATCGTTGCCGCTGCGCCGGATCGGTCCTGCCGACGCCTGGTGCGAAGATCCGTCCGATCGGCGCTACAATCGACCCTTTGAGCGCTCGGCCAATGAACCAGGCGATCGTCTTTGGCGGGACGACGGACTCTACGACCTGTTCATCGAGATCGATCACAACACCAAGCCCCGTATCGCAGGACACGGCAGCGCGGTGTTCATTCATGTCGCACGACCGGGATTTGCACCGACCGCAGGCTGTATCGCGGTGCGGTTGCCCGACTTACAGAAGCTTGTCGGCCGGATCGGTTCGAAGACGCGAATTATGATTTATAGCTAGCCAAGTGGGGCCTGCCGCCAAAGATTGCCGTGCCGACGCGCACGTGCGTTGCGCCAAAGGCAATCGCTATCGGAAAGTCGGCGCTCATGCCCATCGAGAGAAGGGCGAGCCTGTTGCGGCCGGCAATTTGAGCTGTCAGCGCAAAATGGGGGGCAGGGGCCTCGTTGACGGGCGGGATGCACATCAGCCCGGAAATCGTCAGGCCGTAAGTGTCGCGACAGGACGCCAGAAAGGCATCGGCGTGTTGCGGCTCGACGCCGGCCTTTTGCCGCTCGGCGCCGGTGTTGATCTCGACGAACAGCAGCGGCCGCCGCTCTTGTTTGGTGATCTCCTTGGCCAATGCTTCAGCGAGGCTCGCCCGGTCGAGCGAATGGATCGCGTCGAAGAGCGCGACGGCTTCCTTTGCCTTGTTGGATTGCAGCGAGCCGACGAGATGAAGCTCAAGACCCGGATGGCGCGCGATTAGCGGCGGCCATTTTGACTTGGCCTCTTGCACCCTGTTTTCACCGAATACGCGTTGACCTTCGCCGATAACCGGCTCGATTACATCGGCGCCAAATGTTTTGGACACGGCCACCAGTGTTACGCTTTGCGGATCGCGGCCGGCGTCGCTGCAGGCGCGTGCAATGTCAGCCCGCACCGCCGCCAGCCCGACCTCTCGGCCTATAGTTTCCATTTGGTCAATAGCCGCACAATTCAAACTCTAACGACATCGCGAAGGTGGTCTTTACGCGCTTCTATTAGGTTGTGGAACCCGGGGCGGGGAATGCACATGCCGGACGTCCAAACAAAGCGTCTCCAGGCGTCCTGGTTCAACCCGGTTTGGCCGAACAAGACCTGGTACAGCAAGGCTTGGTCCAACACTGCTTGGCTCAAGCCGTCCTGGCTCATCGACACTTGGCGAACTTGGCGTAACACGTCCTGGCGCAGCAAGCCGTTCCTCAGCATCCGCGCCCGCCTGATCGTCGTTGCTCTTCTGGCAATCGCCCCGCTCATGCTCGAGCGCGTGCGCGGGCTCGAACGAACTCGCACCGAACGCGTCGAACTCACTCTCGCCAGAATGGCCGATCTGGCGCGCAGTGGCGCCGAGGCACAGCGCGAAGTCGTCTATTCGATGCGCGCGCTACTCCAGGTCATCGCGCGCATTTACGCGAAAATGCCGCTCGATCCGGCCGACTGCAACCGGACCCTCGCCGAACTCACGAGCAATATCCCCTGGCTCCATGGCGTAAATGTCGCCGGCACGAATGGCCGAATAAAATGCGCGACCGATCCGCGTAATGTCGGACTGAACATTTCGGACCGCGCCTATTTTCAGAACGCGCTTCATTCTCGCGATTTTTCGCTCAGCGACTATCTGGTCACCCGGGTCAGCCAGTTGCCCGCGTTGATCGCAACCTATCCGATCGTGAAGGATGATGGCTCGGTCAGCGGCGTGATTCTTGGATCGATCAATCTGCAATGGATTGACGATCTCGCGACAACCGCCGCGCAGCGTAGCAGGACCTCGGTCGTGTTGGTCGACGGCAATGGCACACTCATTGCCGCATCGGCTGATGAAGCGCCGCTGATCGGCAAGAACTTCGCCGGCCACATGCTTGCGCGAGACATTCTGGCCAATGACGAAGGCACGCTGACGGCCGCGGGCTTCGACGGCATCCGGCGCATTTTCGCTTACTTGCGGGTGCCCTGGACGCGGGCGCGGCTTGCCGTCGGGCTTGACGAGCAGGTCGTCCACAGCGGCATTGATCGCGAGATCAGCATCGCCTACGCGCAGTTGACGGTGTTTGGCATGCTCGTCCTGCTGACGGCGTGGTTCGGCGGCGAACGTCTCATTCTGCGGCCGATCAGGTTGCTGGTGAGAACGGCCACGCGGTTTGGCCGCGGTGATCTGCGTGTGCGCGCAACGGAAAAGCCATGGATCTCCGAATTCGAGCCGTTGGCCGCCGCCCTCAACGACATGGCCCGTAAACTCGCGGCGCGCGAAGAGGAATTGCAAATCGCCAACCAGCACCTTGAGGAACTGGCGAGCCTTGATGGTCTGAGCGGTTTGGCCAACCGGCGGGGCTTTGACCGCGAGCTGGGCGTCGAATGGCAGCGTGCGGCCGAAAGCGGCAAGCCGCTCGCGCTGATGATGATCGATATTGATTATTTCAAACTGTTCAACGACCGTTATGGCCACGTGCAGGGTGACGCTTGCCTGCGCGCGGTGGGCGAGACCCTTTCTTTGGTCTCGCTTGAGGAAGCAGTCGTCGTTGCCCGCTACGGCGGCGAAGAATTTGCGCTGCTACTGCCGGGCCTAGAACTCGAACGCGCCGCCGCCCTCGCCGAAGAGGCGCGCAGAGCGATCGAGGATCTCCTCATTCCCCACGCCGAAGCGGCTTGCGGGCTGGTGACGATCAGCATCGGCGTCGAATCGATGGTGCCGAAGCCGGGTCAGTTGGCCGCCGAACTGGTGGAAGCTGCAGACCGTGCGCTGTATGCCGCAAAGCGTTGCGGCCGCAACGCCGTGATCGCGCATCTTCCGGCAGAAGCTGTGGCCGGCGAGTCGGTCTGAGCGCCATCACCTCTTGAATGCGCGCCGATCACGATTTTCGCGTGCGCAGCTTTTTCGGTGCGGCCTGGCGCGTTGGTCTCCTTGGTTTTTTGGGAGGTGCCCAGATCATGCCTTCGAGCTTCATGCCGTCGGGGTCCGCGAAATAGACCGCATAGTAGTTGCGGTCGTAATACTCGCCGGGCGGATCGAGCACGGTCATGCCGTTGTTTTCAAGGAAGGCGCCCAGCCGGTCGACGTCGTCGCGGCTTGCCAGTTCAAAGGCATAATGATGGAAGCCGATGTCGCCCTTACGGTATTTTCGCTTGCGGCCTTGTGCGTCGGCGGCGGCGATCCAGAAGAGGGTTTTGCCGTTACTCCAGCCAACCATGTCCTCGTAGTCGTACTTGCGCGTGAAGCCGAGAAAGCCAAGCAGCTTGTCGTAGAATTCCTTCGAGCGCGCGAAATCGCCGACACTCAGGACGAGATGGTCAATCCCAACGACGCGAGGCATTGGACCTCCCGTTTTTTTATCGCGCCAGCGAAACGGTGCGTCGCCAATGTGCCAGGTAATGTAAGCGCCGGACCCGTCGGTGTCAGCCGAAGGGTAGGTCCAAAATGAAAAGGAGCCGGCACGAGGCCGGCCCTTTCCCCAACTAAGGACCAGGCGCGAAACCGGTCCTTCCCCTACAACTTCCGAACCTCACCCCTTGTGGATCATTGGTGGCGGAGGCGGAGTGGCACAGCCGGCAATGCTGAGGAGAGAAAGCACCGCCGCAAGTGCTAGGGCCAACTTCTTCATAAATCCCACTCCCTTGGAGGCCTCGATGACGTTGTAGCCATACAGGTCATCGATGCTGAGCCTCTAGTGCAGAAAAGCCACAATACCCGCCTAAACGCACGACCACCTCGAAAGTACGGAGTTTGAGCTGCCAGTAATGCCGCAGAAACCGGGCATATCCGTTGGAGCGTTGCAAATATGCCGCATCGGCGAAAATCATCGGCGATTGTTGTGAAATGTTGCCGTCCGCCTCTATCCAAGGCGTAAGCGGGGCCAGCGGCGAATCACCGCTGGCATGTCCCGATTGTTCTGACGGCACGGTCGCGAGTATGATTGGACGTAGCCAGCAGGATTGGATTATGAGGGGCACGGCTCAAGTGCCAAAGTCTGCATAAGTTGCAACTCTGTCTCACGCTTTGCCTCAGCCTCCACCGCGGCCTGCGACGCCGGGAATTCAGTATCGAGGCGAGTGGCCGACCATCATGAACGGAATCCACAGAAGTCCGATGAAGATCGCGAATCATTGGTTGCTGCCATGCCCGCTCTCAATCCGGTTTGAGTCACCTCCACTTCAGCAAGGTCTAAGCCGTAGCGACTTGCCCTCCATGCGGTCTGCGATGGTCGTGGTGTTCGCTGCGGGTCTCGCGCTTGCCGGGTGCACCGGCTCGATGAACGTTCCTTTCAGTTCGTCATCGAGTTCATCGTCGTCGTCTTCGTCGTCCTCGCGGTCGAGCGCGGAGGGCTTGCTCGGACTGAGTGGTGCCGTTTCCCTGGGTGGCCAGCCCCACCGTGATCTCACGCTGCCGGAAAAGAAGATCATCAGCGATGCAGTCGCGCTTTCGATCAAGGATCCGGGTTCGGCGCAATATCGCTGGCCGACGATTCCGGCATCTGACGAGGGGCAGGTCAATTACTGCGGGATGGTCAATGCCAAGAGTCCTTACCCCGCATACAACGGCTGGCAGGCGTATATCGTCGAAGCCCAAGTCAGCGGTGGTAAAGTCTCCTCGGCCGTAGTCGGTCTTATTGCCGGCGGCAAGGACGTCGAGATCGTTCGCAAGATGTGCAAGAAATACGACCTCGATCCTGGCGGTACGGGCTAATCCGCGGCAAAACGCGGCAGCGAACATCGCCCCATTGGCTGCACTGACAGTTTGTTCGAAATCCGGCGCCGCGGCAGATCAGCGCTCGCGTTTACCATCAGCTCGCGAAGCAAACGCCACCCCGAAATTTTAGGTCGCCAACGTCATTCAGCTCGGCATCCATGCGCGGTAAGAAAAGCGATCACTTTGGCGGGGCATCGGTGTTTGTTTGTTGCTGATGTTTTTGCCACGAAATGGGCAATCGCCCAAAATATAATCAGCTTGCTCGCAGTCAAGCAGTAAAAACAACTATTTCAGTCAGCCGATCGCGGCAAATACTGGCTGCGAATGTTCGATAAGCGATCGCTCGTTAATAACTGTGCCCGCAGCCTTTAATAAACAACATGTCGCGCCCGCGAAGCACTATGCAATCGAATTTTATCTCGCTATCATGCGGGCGTGTCAGAACGACGGGGGTATAAACCCCTGCCAGCAAGACCTTCAGGGAGGTATTCATGCGAAGACGCGAATTTCTGAAATATTCTGCCGTGGCCGCGGTCACCGCACCATTCGTGCGGGTCGCGAGTGCGGATGCCGGCGTCTACAAAGTCGGCGTGATCGGCGCCAAGACCGGACCGCTCGCACCGGGCGCCGCGGTAACGCATTTCCCGCCCTATAGACTTTGGGCACATGAAATTAACGAGCGCGGCGGTCTGAAGCTGAAGAATGGCCAGCGCAAGATCGAATTGGTGGAATACGATGACCGCACGCAACCGCCAGAGGCCATCAAGGCCGTCGAGCGTGCCGCGACAGTGGACAAATGCGATTGGATCGGGGGATTGTACGCCACCGGCTTCAATCTTGCTGGGGCGCCGACCTTTTCGAAACACGGTTATCCGCAGCTCACGCAGGCCTGCGTGACCGATCAGGGACCGAAGCTCGTCAAACAGTTTCCCGGCTTCTTCATGTTCCAGTCTTCGACGACCGCCTACGCCGAGGGCGCGATCGGCGTGCTCAAGAAACTGAAAGACAGCGGCCAGATCGGCAACAAGGTTTCGGTTGTCAACGTTGGTGACGATTTCGGCATCGAGCTCGCGAATGCCGGACGTCCGCTCTTCAAAAAGAACGGTTTCGAGATTGTCTACGACAAGTCCTATCCGCTCGGCACGCAGGATTACACGCCGGTGGTCAAGGCCGCCAAAGCCGCCAATCCGGACGCTTTCGTCGCGTGGTCCTATCCGCCCGACACGTTTGGTCTTGCGGATGCATCGAAGATCGAGGGCCTCAACGTTAAAGCCTATTACTGCGCTGTCGGCTGCGCTTTCCAGGGCTTCTCGCAGAAGAACGGTGCTGCTGCTGAAAACATTCTCGGCGCCGGCGGCGTTGTCGACTCGCCGGAGATCCGTGATTTCTACAAGCGGCACAAAGAAGTTACCAAGGTGGACGCGGACTATTGGGGCAGCCCGTTCTACTACTCGATGCTGCAGATGCTGACGCAGTCGATCGAGGCGGTCGGTACAACTGACCGGCAAGCCATTGCGGCCCATTTCCGGAACCGCAAGTTCAAGACCCTCGTCGGCGAAGTCGAGTTGCCCGGCCAAATCCTCGATAAGGTCTACACGGTCGGCCAGTGGCAGGGTGGATTCTTCACCGCCGTCAATGGCGAGGGCTTCTCCAGCTATTCGCAGGTCAAGCTGAAGACCAGCTGGGGATGAGAAAGCCTGAGTTCACGACCGCGTGTCGGCGAGCTCCAAGACTCCCACGTAAGGCGATCGTCCCCGGTGCTGTAAAGCCGGGGACGAATACGATGAGGAGTTGACTGAAGCTTACTCGGTCCGTCGTCCTCCGCTCGCGATCCTGCGGAGGAGGGGAGAGAGCGTACGCTCTGGGCATCCGTAATCGACAAACCAGTTCGACATGGACATCGTCATCATCGGCCTGCTGCTAGGCGGCACCTATGCCTTGATGGCGATGGGCCTGCAATTGCAGTACGGCGTCGCCCGTATCATGAATCTCGCCAACGGCGAGATGCTGATCGCAGGCGCGTTCGGCGCGTTCTGGTTTTACGCGGGCACCAAGGTAAGCCCGCTCGTGGCCTTGTTTTTTGTGGTGCCGCTGGCTTTTGGACTGAACTGGGCAATCTACCGCGTGCTGATCTTGCCGCTGGTTCGTCGCGCCAAGAGCCAGGGCAAGCTCGATGTCGACGCCATTCTGGCGACATTCGGCCTGAGCTTCATTTTCATCGGCATCATGGTGGCGGTGTTCGGCGCCCAATATACCGACTACGCCTACTTGTCGGAACCGATATTCATTTTCGGTGAGCGCTACGGCCTCAACCGCGTGGTAGCCTTTTTGGGTTCCGCGGCACTCTGTGCTGCGTTGTATCTCTGGCTGCACAAAACTCGAACCGGTTTGGCGTTGCGGGCCGTTTCGGTCAATCCGTCGGCGGCCGGGTTGGTTTCGATCAATGTCACGCGCGCGTCCGCGCTCGCTTTTGCATTAGGCGGAGCGGTGACGGCGGCAGGCGGCGTTTTGCTCAGCATGTATCTGACCTTCGACGCTTCGTATGGTGTCGTCTTCACCCTGAAGGCGCTGATTATCGTTATCCTCGGAGGAGTGGGGGATATTCGCGGCACGATTGTTGCGGCGTTCATCCTCGGCCTCGCCGAGACCGCCGTTGCATCGCTCATCGATCCGGGTCTCACGCTTGCGGCGGCCTACGTCCTGTTCATGGTTGTATTGCTGGCGCGGCCCGAAGGTCTGTTCGGGAGGCGCACGGCGTGAGCAGCATCGAAAAGGCACCGGCCGTCAGCGCCTTTGGACTTCGCATCACGACCACCGAATGGCGCGCGCTCTTGGCCAGCGTTGTAATCTTTGTTGCTGCGGCTTTTGTGCCCCTGGTCTTCGGCGGCTATGTCCTGCAGGTGACGATTTCCATCGTGATGTATACGGCGTTCGCCACGTCCTGGCTGTTGTTCTCCGGGCCGACCAACTACATCGCCCTTTCAACGGCGGCATTCTTCGGTATCGGCATGTACGTGACGGCCGCGGGCATCGATCTCGTGCCGTATCCGGTACTGATCATTGCTTCAGGTGTTGCCGGCGCGGCGCTGGCGGTCGTCGTGGGCTTGGCTACGCTGCGCGTATCTGGCGTCTACTTTGTCATATTTTCGCTTGGCCTTGCCGAACTCGTTCGGCAGCTCATGACCTGGGCGCAGCACGTATTCGGCACCATGAGCGGCCTTTACGTCACGATCGACCGCAGCGAACCGATGTACTACTGGCAACTTTTGCTGCTGACAGCGGTGATCTATCTGGTCGGCTGGAGAATCGGCCGCTCACGGCTCGGATTCGCGCTTCGCATCATCGGCAACGACGAGCTCGTCGCGGTGCACTGCGGCATCAATACCGCGCGGGCCAAGGTGGTTCTGTTTGTCATTTCCAGCACCTTCGCTTCGATTATCGGCGCTCTGGTTGCGCCACGCTGGGGTTATGTCGAGCCGGTCGTCGCGTTCAATCCGTTTCTGTCGTTCCAGGTCGTCATCATGGCGCTTCTTGGCGGGACCCATCGTTTGTGGGGGCCGGTGTTGGGCGTCATTCCTTTTACGCTGTTGTGGGAGCTGATCTCGATCGAGTTTCCGGACCAGACCACGTTGCTGCTCGGCGTGTGTTTTCTGCTGATCGTATATGTCATCCCAAACGGCATCACCGGCCTCATCGAGGGCGCCTTGCAACGTCGCGCCAAGATCGGGGGCTCGCCGCGCGGCGCGCTGCAACACACGTTCGATGTTTCGACCGCTTCGGTCCGGAATTTGTTGCAAAGGCGGAAGAGCAATGATGCCTGACGCTGCGGCCGCCGAAGCTCTGACCGCTGCCGCCGTCACCAAGCGCTTTGGTGGTCTGGTCGCGGTCGAGAGCATGTCCTTCACTCTTGTCGAGAAGGAAGTTCTGGGCCTGATCGGTCCGAACGGGTCCGGCAAGACGACAATGATGAATTTGATCTCGGGTGCGCTGAAGCCCAGCTCCGGCGAGATCAGGCTTTACGGCGACGCCATCGCCGGTACCGGCGCCAGCCATGTCGCCAGGAAAGGCGTCGCCCGCACCTTCCAGCTGGTGCGTATGCTGCAGGCGATGACCGTACTCGAGAATGTCAGTGCGGGCGGCGTTTTCGGTCATGCCCGGCGCTGGGGCAAGGAGCTTGACGATTACGCTCACGCATTGTTGCGCCGGGTCGGTTTGCCCAACGCCGCCAACATGCCGGTCTCGGCGCTGACGTATATCGACCAGAAGCGCGTTGAGCTTGCACGTGCGCTCGCGTCCGACCCGAAGGTCCTCCTGCTCGACGAATGGCTCGCCGGCCTTAATCCGACCGAACTTCGAATCGGAATTGCCCTGATTGAACAATTGCGCGCCGAGGGCTGCACCATCATCATCGTTGAGCATGTCATGCACGCCATCCGCAGCCTCTGCGACCGCTGCATCGTAATGAACTCTGGCGCCAAAATCGCCGAGGGCACGCCGACGGAGGTGCTGGCGGATCATGGTGTCATCCGGGCCTATCTCGGGGACGAGAATGCTTGAGACCCGCAATGTATCGGTATTCTACGGCCGCCATCGCGCGCTGGAGAACGTTTCTGCCACGATCGCAAAAGGCGAAATCGTAGTCATGCTGGGCGCCAACGGCGCCGGCAAGAGCACCTTTCTGCGGGCCGTTGCCGGGCAGACGCGGAAGACCGAGGGTTGCACCGTGCTCATGGACGGCGCCGACATCACGCACCGTCAACCATATGAAATCGTCGAAACCGGTATCGCGCTGGTGCCCGAGGATCGTGGCATCTTCGCCGACCTGACCGTGCAGGAGAACCTTATCCTTGGCGCCTATCCGCAACGCGCGCGCCAGCTTGAGGCGACAAATTTGGAGCGCGTGCTCGGCCTGTTTCCCAAACTCAAGCAGCGCCCGAAGCAGCTGGTGCGCACCATGAGCGGCGGTGAACGCCAGATGGTGGCAATCGGACGGGCGATGATGTCGGCGCCGACCATCCTTCTGCTTGACGAGCCTTCGCTCGGTCTCGCACCGCTGTTGTGCACCGAACTGTTTCGTACGCTGGCGCGGATCAAGGAAGCCGGCGTCGGGATTTTCCTGGTGGAACAGAACGCCAAGCAGAGCCTCGCCATCGCCGATCGCGGCTATCTGCTCGACAATGGCCATATCGTCGGCGCCGATACCGCGGCGGCACTGTCCAAGGACGAAAAGGTCAGGGCTGCCTATCTCGGCGAATGACTAGCCATGTGACTGCACCGTCCATTCCTCCGCGCTGGCGCCGGCAAGCGATTGGACGCGCGCCTCGTCGTCGGCAAGCTCGCGGGCGGGACCGGAATAGACGACGTGGCCGTCGTCCAGCACATAGGCGTGGTCGGCGATTTCCAGGCTGATGCGCACATTTTGCTCGACCAGCAGGACGGAGATTCCTTCGCTGCGCATCTGCGCCACGATCCGAAACACTTCGCGGGTAATGAGCGGCGCAAGCCCTTGCGAAGGCTCGTCGAGTATGAGGAGCTTGGGATTGACAAGCAACGCCCGTGCAATCGACAGCATTTCCTGCTCGCCGCCGGATAGCTGGCGGCCGCGGTTGAGCCGGCGCTCGGCGAGCCGCGGAAACAGCCGGTAGACACTATCCGGCGTCCACGGGCCCGGGCGTTCCAGCGGCACCAGGAGATTTTCATGCACGGTGAGATTGGGAAAAATCTTGCGGCCTTCCGGAACGTAGCCGACGCCGAGCGCAGCGACCCGGAATGGCGGCCAGCGTGTCGTCTCCGTGCCGAAGATGGTGACACGGCCTTCGCGCGGCGCCGTCAGTCCCATGATGCTCCGCAGCGTCGTCGTCTTGCCGGCGCCGTTACGGCCCAGGAGCGCCGTCACCTGGCCTTCGGCGGCCTCGAGGCTGACGCCGTGCAGGATGTGGCTCTTGCCGTAATAGGTGTGCAGCCCCTCGGCGATGAGTGCGGCGGTCATGCTGCTTTGCCCAGGTAGGCGCTCTGCACGGCTTCGTTGGCAGCGATTTCTGGCGGCGTGCCTTCGGCGAGGAAGCTACCCTGATCGAGCACCGTGATGCGGTCGGCAAGATGGAAGACGACGCGCATGTCGTGCTCGATCAGCACGATTGTCAGCTCGCCGTTCTTGTGCAGGCGCCGGATCAGCTGCGTAATCGCGTAGGTCTCCTGATCGCCCATGCCGGCCGTCGGTTCGTCGAGCAGCAGCAAACGGGGCTTAAGCGCGAGCGCCATCATGATTTCGGTGGCGCGCTGATCGCCGTGAGCGAGCTCGCCCACCAATTGATCCGCCTTGACAGCGAGGCCGGCCATATCGAGCAACTCGGTGACGCGGGCGCCGACCGTCGCGTCGGCGCCGCGCGACAGCCACGGCCGCAAGCGAAATCCGGACGCGACTTCCACCGCAATGCGCAGATTTTCGCGCACTGAAAGCTCGGGAAACACTTCGGTGACCTGGAACGTGCGAGCAATGCCGCGCCACACCCGTCGCGCCGGCAACAGGCCGGTGATATTCTCGCCATCGAAAATAATGCGGCCGGAACTTGGACGCAGAAAGCCGCTGATCAGGTTGAAGAACGTGGTCTTGCCGGCACCGTTGGGCCCGATGATGGCGCGCAATTCGCCCGCTTCCACCGTCATCGATATGGCGTTGACGGCGATCAGGCTGCCGAAATGCCTGGAGACGCCTTCGACCTGCAGCAGGCTCATGAAACCGCCTTCCGCCGGACGATGCCGAGGACGCCGCGCGGAAAGAACAGCACGACGATCACGAAGAACAGGCCGATAAACGACATCCAGTTCTGCGTCTCACTCGAGACGTAGTCCTGCAGCACGACAAAGATTGCAGCGCCGACGAGCGGCCCCCAGAAGCTGCGCATGCCGCCGAGCACCGCCATGATCACGAAATCGCCGGACTGGTCCCAGCGCAAATCGTGCGGGTCGGCGAAATTGTTAAGCAGCGCATACAGCGTGCCGGCAAGGCTGACAAAGGTGCAGGAGATCAGCCACGAAACCCAGATATGGCGGTCGACCGGTATGCCGAGAAAACGGGCGCGGCGCTCATTCTCGCGGATCGCCAGCAGGGTGCGCCCGAACGGCGAGCGCAGCAGCGCCGCCATGAGTGTAACGGCCACGGCGAAGCAAAATAACGCGAAATAGTAGAACGCCGTCTGGTTATGCAGGATATCGATGCTGGCGAAGCCTAAATCGATCGGCTGGCGACTCCAGCCGGATAGACCGTCGTCGCCGCCGGTGACGTTGTTCCAGCGGTAGGCGATGAAATAGAACACCTGGCCGAAAGCGATCGTCACCATCGCGAAATAGATGCCGCGCAGGTGAACGATCAGCAAACCTATAATAGCGGCGGCCGCAGCGCCGGCGAGCACGCCAACGGCCATGCCGGCGAGTGTACTTGGCACCAGATATTTGATGGTCAATCCCATGCCGTAAACGCCGAGCCCGAAATAGGCGGCGTGTCCAAAGGACAGCACGCCGGTATATCCGAGCAGGAAATTGAGCGACATGGCGGCAAGCGCCATGATCATGACGCGGCTGCCGAGTTGGGTGTAGCCGCCAACCGCCTCGAGCCAATAGGGCATGGTCAAGAGCAGCAGCCAGATCACTATATCGGCGGCGCGCTTGCCGTAAGGACCGTCCGTCAAAAGCGCCCCTCCTCGCCCAAAAGACCGCGAGGCCGCACCAGCAGCACCAGGCCCATCATGATATAGATCACCGCTTCACTCGCCGAGGGGAAGAATACCGTAGTCACTCCCGAAGCGACGCCAATGAGCAGGCCGCCCAGGAGCGTGCCGGGCAGGCTGCCGAGGCCGCCGATGATGATGGCGACGAAGCTCGGCATGATAAGATCGTTGCCGATGGTCGGCTGCAGCCCGAGCATCCCGGCCGCGAGCACCCCGGCGAGGCCGGCGAGGTAAATTCCGAGGCCGAAATTGAGGCTGCGCAGGATGCGCACATCGACTCCCAGCACTGCAACG
This sequence comes from uncultured Alphaproteobacteria bacterium, assembly GCA_963791955.1. Taxonomy (GTDB): domain Bacteria; phylum Pseudomonadota; class Alphaproteobacteria; order Rhizobiales; family Xanthobacteraceae; genus BOG-931. Next base: position 489,636 of record CAWBUO010000002.1, on the reverse strand, counting down.
GTCTCAAGATCGAGCGTGCCGGCACGGATGCGCACGCCGAGCCGCGTGTAGTTCAGAATCACAAACAGGGCGATCACCGCCGCCGTGACCAGGAGCACCATGAACAGCCGGTAGCCGGTGAGAAAAAAGAATTGGTTGCTGAGAGGGCTCGACAGCCAGCTCGGGATCGAAAACGGCAGCGTCTGCGGGCCCCAGATGAAACGCGTGCCATCTTCGAGCATGAACGCCAGACCGAAGGTCAGCAGCAGACTGTAAAGCGGATCGCGGCCATAGAGCCGGCGGATCAGAAGACGCTCAATGATCAATCCGATGCCCGCGGTTAAAATCGGAGAGATCGCCAAGGCACCCCAGAACCCGACATACGGCATCAGCACAAAGGCGAGATAGGCGCCGACCGCCAGAAATCCGCCGTGGGCGAAATTGATGACGCCGGAAAGATTGAGGATCAGCGAAAGCCCCAAAGCCATGAGGGCGTAGAACGCCCCAATGATGAGGCCGTTGAAGATGTTGTAAAAAACGAGCTGGCTCATATGACGCTGGGCTTCGCCGCGGTCGAGTCAATATGCAATCATACAACATGTGGATTGGCCGCATATTTCTTGCGGCCAATCCACAGCATAAACCAATTGGCGTAGGGACCCCCGCCGCCGAGAGCGGCAACCGGGCGCGGCAGCGTGCTTGCCGTGCCCGGCATCAGTCGGCGGTTCAGGCCGGCCACTTCATGGTGCAGCCGGTCTCAGCCACGGGTAGCGCCGCATCGACGCCCTTTACCTCCTCGTCGACGACGAAGAGATCCTCGGGGTCGTCCTTGCCGTGTTCCTGGGCGTGGCCGACATAGAGCGTCGGCATCAGTTGATTGTCGCCCTCGCGATAAAACGGCTGGTTCGGCATCAAGGCGATTTCCGGGGGCAATTTCCAGTTTTGCAGGAACTTTGCCATCTTCATCGCTTCGAGCGATTTCGTGCCGTTGGCCGCGTGTGCGCAAGTCCAGACTGAGACATAACCGAACCAGTGCCGTGCCGTCGGCACCTTGCCGCCGGTGCGTTTACGGATCGCCGCAACGAACTCGCTCAAATGCGGGACGTTGGGCTGCTTCCAATACCACTCGAACACCCAGGTCCCGGTCCGCGCTTCGGGCGGCAGACCCGCAAGGACCTCGAGTTCCTGCTGGGCGCCGGCGATGTGGAACTTCTTGTTGAGACCGAACTGCACCGCTTGCTTCAGCGCATTGACCGCGTCTTGGCCGGCCTGAAGAAAGATGATGACTTCGGGATCGGCCGCCTGTGCCTTGATCAGATACGACGAGTAGTCGGTGGTGCCGAGCGGTGTCAGCGAAGCGCCGGCCTCGGTACCGCCGAATTTCTTGAGCGATGCCTCGAAGCCTTGTTGCAGAGTATGGCCGAAGGCGTAGTCGGGTGTGAGGAAATACCACTTCTTGCCGTACTTCGAGAACAGCGTCTTCGATACCGCATTGGTTTCCATGCGCGTCGTGTTGCAGACGCGGAACACGTTCCAATGGCAATCCTTGCCGGTGACCGCGTCGGTATGGCCGCCGGTGACGATATGCAAAATGCCGGCCTGATTTGAGATCTCGCCGGTCGCCAGCGCCATCGCCGAGTTCACGTTGGCGAGCAGGAAATTGACTTTGTCGCGGTCGATCAGCTTGTGCGCTTTCTGCACCGCGGTACCGGTGTCGGAGCTGGTCGAGTCTTCGGCGAAGAGCTGGACCTGGCGACCGAGGATGCCGCCCTTGGCATTAATCTCTTCGACTGCGAGTTGGCAGCCGATTTGCTCGTTCTTGCCGAGTTCGGCATAAGTGCCGGTAAACGGATCGTCGAGGCCGATCTTGACCGGCTCCTCGCCGAGCGCCTTCACGAGGAAGGGGCTCGCGACCTGCATTGCGCCAATCGCAAGACCGGCCTTGAGTACGGTTCGGCGCTGCACCGGGCGGCCGATTAGGTCCTTGGACATGGAATCCTCCTTGGACATGGTATCCTCCGTTGCGATGTTCTTTTATCTTCGTGAGCGACTGCTACTTCAACGAGCAAATGTAGCATCCTGACCACGCAGAATAACCCGAAAGAAATCAAAAAATTACATTGCGGGTCGACGGCCGCGCCGTTTTCATTGGGCGGTGGCCCGCGTCTCGCCAGGGTACAAATTATCCCACACGCGGTGCAGCTCGGCGAGCGCCCCGTCCCGTGGTGAGACAAAGAGCCGCTTTCCTTCGCGTTCGATCATGCCGAAGCGTTCGAGCTTATCGAGGGCATCGCCGAGCTTAGCTACGGCGATGCATACATCGTCCGCGCGTCCGCTGTGAAGGCTTTGCGTGATTGCGGATCGACATAGAACATGTGACCGCCGCGGTAGAGCCGAAGCTCGGCGCGTTCTCCATCGATATTTGCCGGAAGATGGTTGAGCACGTAGCCGGAAACCGCGTAGGGCGTGACCATGTCACTATAGCCGTGTGCGATCATGAGCCGGAATGACGGGGTGAATGCAAGCAAGTCGCGCAGGTCTTCTGCGGCGCTCGGCGGTGAGCGTCCGCTGCCGTCTTGCCAATCCCATTTCCCGGAAACATCCGAGGCGAGCAGGTTGTAGGTCATATCGGTCTTGAAGCCGAGTTCGTCGCGCGCGTAGACGGCGAAGGCGCCGCCGTAGGCGCGAATGAACCCGTCGAGAAACGGATCAGGGCCGCGGGCGCTTGCTGATTCGGGATTTGGATCGTCGACCGCGAACGTCGCATCATAGTGGCTCACGATCTTGTGGTCGCCAAGGTGCAGGTCCTTGACGTAGGCATCATGAATAAAACCTCGCGACCGGGCGATGACATCCTCCGGCAATCCGGTGAGTTGCGCCACCCGCGCATAAAACGCGTGCGCAGCGTCGCCGCGGAGCTGCGGTCCGGCGAGCGCCGAAAGATAATCGGTGAGGGCAAAATGCTCGGCCTGCGCCAACGCGGCCGCGCTGAAGTTTCCTTTGCGTTCGAGTTCGGCTGCCGCGAGCGACGGCAATTCCAGCGCCGCGCCGAGCGCGAAGCGGTCGCCGCCGAACTGGAAATGGCCTTCGAGCATCGGCGACACCATGACGATGCCACGCGCCACGATACCTTGATTGTTCTGCAGCACCCGCGCCACCTTGGCGGCGCGGAAGCCGCCATAGCTTTCACCCAAAATGTATTTGGGCGAGCTGACGCGTCCGTTTTTGGCGACGTAGAGCGCGATGACCTTTGCCATCGACTCGGCGTCGCGGTGCACGCTCCAGAATGCGCTGCCGCCGTCCGGCTTGGCGGGCCTGCTCCAGCCGGTGCCGACCGGATCGATCAACACCAGATCGGTGAAGGCAAGCCAGGTATCCGGATTGTCGACGAGGTGCACGCTGGCGCCGTCAAAGCCTTTGCCGAACGCAGCGATGCGCGGACCGACCAGACCAAGGTTAAGGAACGCCGATCCCGCGCCCGGCCCACCGTTGAACACGAAGGTCACTGGCCGTCCGGAATCGAACGGCTTCGCCACATAGGCGGTGTAGAAAATTGCAGCCGAGCGCTCGCCGGACTGATCGAACAGCGAGAACGTGCCGGCGGTGGCGGTGTAGGAGAGCTTGCCGGCCGGCAGGTCAATGCTGTGCTCAGTGACGGCATCCTTGGGCAATAACGCGAGCACGCCGGGTCCAGCGGTCTCCTGCCGGGTTTGTTCGCCGTGCGCCGGCCGGTCGCCCGCAGGCCGGCCGTTGTGTTCCTGGGCGGCCGCCGCCGTGGTGAGAAGCGCAATCGCCAAAGCGGCGGTTGCCCGGTGAAAAGCAAGCATATCAGTTACCCGTTTTATGAAGGTGTGTTGGCGTCGGTCGCATTCATGATCGCCCGGCGAAAGTGCCCGAAAGATGGCCGCATTCGGCACAGTTTATCGGATCGGGGTGAGCAAAACGACTTCAGAACGTATGTTGCGAGCCGGTAGACAACGATCTTTGGATCGGAGAAGTTCTGCCCCGTTCCGGCGCTCTCGCCGGCACAAACTGCGGAGTAGCCGGTAGTGCCCATTCCCCGCGCCTCGAAGGCACTTTCGCGCTTCACGGTGCTCGACTTAAGCCGCGTGCGTGCGGGGCCGACTTGCGTCCGCCAACTCGCCGACTGGGGCGCCAACGTCATCAAGATCGAAGCGCCGCCCGGAGTGGAAGACGCGATGGGCGGTCCGCGGGAGCGATCGGACTTCCAGAACCTGCACCGCAACAAGCGCAGCATGACGCTGAACTTCAAATCGCCGGAGGGCGTTGCTGCGTTCAAGCGGATGGTCAAAAAGGCCGACGTCGTGGTGGAGAATTTCCGCCCCAACGTAAAGAAGCGGCTTGGCATCGACTACAAGACACTGGCGCGGATCAATCCGCGCCTGGTCTACGCCAGCATCTCCGGCTTCGGGCAGGACGGGCCGTACGCCGACCGGCCCGGGTTCGATCAGATCGCACAGGGTATGGGCGGACTGATGTCGATCACCGGGCCGCCCGGTCAGGGTCCGTTTCGCGTTGGTATTCCCGTCGCCGACCTCAGCGCGGGCCTGTTTGCGGCCCTCGGCATTCTGGTCGCTCTGCTGGAGCGGGAAAAATCCGGCAAGGGCCAGGCGGTCGAAACTTCGCTGCTGCAGGCGCAAATTTTCATGCTCGATTTTCAGGCCGCCCGCTATCTGGTCGAGGGTGAAGTCGCGAAGCAGGCTGGCAACAATCATCCGACCAGCATTCCGACCGGAGCGTTCAAGACGCGCGACGGCTATATCAACATCGCGACCACCGGCGGCAAAATGTGGGAGCGATTTTGCCGCACCATCGATGCAGAGGAATTGTTGCAGAACCCTCAGTACAAAACCGAAGCGGCGCGTTCGACCAACCGGGACGCGCTCAACGCCGAGATCGGCAACCGTCTGCAAAGCCGCGCCAGCAACGAATGGGTCGAACGGCTCAACAAGGCCGGCGTGCCCTGCGGGCCGGTCTATGCCATTGATCAGGTGTTTGCCGATCCGCAGGTTGCGCACCTTGGCATTGCGCAGAGCGTCGGCGGCAAAACCAAGGGTGCGCTTCGTCTGGTCGGCCAGCCGGTGTCACTGTCGCGAACCCGCTCGCGTCTGGTGGCGCGTCCGCCCAAACTCGGCGAACACACCGACGCTGTGCTCAAGGAGTTCGGGTTCTCCGCCCGCGCGATCGCCGCGCTGCACAAGGCCGGCGCGGTTTAGTGACTTTCCGTCGTCATGGCTCGAATGAGCCTGGCCGGGAAGAAGTGATAAGCAAGGAAACGGTCCATGACCCAAACCGACAAGATCCTCGCGCACAAGGAAGCCGGTGTCGGCATTGTCACTTTCAACAATCCGGAGCGGCTGAATGCCGTGTCGCTGGAGATGTGGGAGGCGGCCAAGCGCGCCCTTGACGGGTTCGCCGCCGATCCGGAAGTGCGCGTCGTCGTTCTGACCGGCGCCGGCGGCAAGGCGTTTGTATCCGGTGCCGATATCTCGAAGTTCGGCAGCGAGCGCGCCACACTCGAAGCGACCCGCGCCTATGACGTGACGACGGCGGCGACGTTCAACGGCATCTACGAATTTCCAAAGCCGACCATCGCCATGATCCGCGGTTATTGTATCGGCGGCGGGCTCGCGCTCGCAGTCTGTTGCGACCTGCGTATTTGCTCCGACAATTCCAGGTTCGCGGTTCCGGCGGCGAAGCTTGGCCTGGGTTACGGTTATGCCGGGCTCAAGCGCCTGGTCGATGTGGTCGGGCCGTCCTACGCCAAGGAGATTTTCTACACCGCGCGCCAGTTCGACGCGCCGGAAGCTTATGCCATGGGTCTCGTCAACCGTGTGGTGCCGCCGGCCGAGCTGGAAAGCGCGGTCAAGCGCATCACCGATATGATCAGCGCCAATGCGCCGCTTACGATCAAGGCCGTCAAATATGCCGTCGCTGAAGCCCTCAAGGACGAGTCCGAGCGCGACTCCGTTCGTATGACCGAGTTGGTGGAGGCGTGCTTTAAGAGTAGCGACTACACCGAAGGCCGCACCGCCTTCATGGAGAAGCGCAAACCGGTCTTTACCGGCACGTGATTAGCGGACGGCGGCAGAAGCCTGCGCCCGCTCACTCTGGCACAACAGAGACGACAGCACATTGCTCAGTATTGCCTTCGATGCGTGTCGCGCGTCGTTCGCTCTCCACGCCACAAAGCCGTCCGGACGCACTAGGACGGCGCCGGAATCCGACAAGCCATAGCCATCAGCGAAGCGCTGGTCAGGATCGCTGAGGGTTTCGGCTTCAGCCACCCGATAGGTATCGAGGGGTAATTCGAGACCGGCGGCCGCGTCACGGAAAGCTTCGCAGTACGCTGCGCCGTTAGCGGCGGCGAGCACGCAGAAGTTTTTGCCGAACAGATCGAGTGTCGAAGTGCGCGCTCCGGAACGCTGCAGCATGACATGCGGTGCACGCGTGCCGGGCATGGCTTGCGAGCGCCGTGGGTCTTCATAGAGCGCGGTGCCGGTGCCAGCCTCGGAGATGATCGCAGGCGAATGGTAGTGATAGCCGATTTCCATGCTGAGATCGTCGACCAGTGGCTGCAGCCCCTCCTTGCCGCGTTCCGGCACGACGCGGAGGACATAGCGCGTATAGGCCTGCTGTATGGCCAGTTCGCCGATCGGCTGCCGTTCGGTGTTGTAGGTTGTGAGCAAATCGGGCCCGGCCTGCCCCTTGAGCACCAGCGCGATCTTCCAGACGAGATTGTGCGCGTCCTGAACGCCAGTGTTGCCGCCGAAGCCCCCCATCGGCGGCATCACGTGCGCGGCGTCGCCGACCAAAAACACCCGGCCGTCGGCAAACCGCTCGGCGACCTCGGCAACCGCGCGCCACGACGCAACGTCTTCAATTTCGACCTTGGCGTCAGGCATGCCGATCGCGGATTGCACGAATTCTACGCAGCGCTCATCGGTGATGCCATGCGCCACTTTGAGCGCGTCGGGCTTCGACATGTCCCCGAGCGTCATCACTGCGAGGAAGCCGGAATCGCCGGTCCTCACCAAGCGAAAGAAGCCGCGCAGATCGGAATTGAAGACGTAAATCACGCCGAGATTGCGCCCGCGCAGCGCTGCGCCGCAGTCGGCGTGAAAATAGATTGTGACGCAGTCGGCGAGATGGCCGGGTCCGCGGGTGCGGATGCCGAGCCGCTCGCGGATTGGGCTACGGTTGCCGTCGGCGGCGATCATATATTTGGCGCGGACCGTATCAGTCTCTCCGGTCCCAACGTTGCGTATGTGACCGGTGACGCCGCTGGAATCCTGCTCGAACGACACCAGCTCGGTGGCATAGCGGAGCTTCGCGCCCAATTCCTCGGCGCGGGTGCGAATGAGCGGCTCCAGGCTTTGCTGTGTCATGAACAGCCGCGTTGACGGGCTGATCGCGGCGACGCCTTCGTTCAGATTGGCGATGTAGGTGGCGATTTCCTTGCCGGCGAGCGACTCCACCGCATTGATGCCGCCATCGGGATCGAACTGCTCCTCGGACGCCGCGCGGACACGCGCTTCAAGACCGACGGAGCGCAGCACTTCCAGCGTGCGGAGATGAAAATGCCCGGCGCGCGGATGAATAGCGGTCCCGTCATGACGCTCGACCGACAATGTCGGTACGCCATGCCAGGCGAGGAACGTCGCGGCAGAAAGGCCGACCAGACTGCCGCCGACGATGAGGACATCAGTTTCGATCATCTCGTCTTCCCCCGCGTCGGCGTTTCTTGATGCCGGGACAATAACGTCGTGGGCCCGGTCGGCGCTCTTGTGTCGCGCCTGTCGCCATCTATTATAATTTGCACAATTTGGCTCTGAAATGCCCCGACTGATTATCGGCCCCAACGGCCGGATTTTTATTTTTGGATTCCTGTCGGCGATCGCGCCGCTTTCGATCGATATCTATCTGCCGGCCTTGCCGATGCTGCGCCAGGCGCTGGCCGCGGATGAGGCGCAGACATTATTCACCCTTTCCGCCTTCTTCATCGGCTTCGGCGTCGGCCAGTTGCTGCTCGGGCCGCTGTCCGACCGCTTCGGCCGCAAGCGTCCGCTGATCGCCGGCCTCGTTCTTTACATCATCGCGTCGGTGGCGTGCGCGGAGGCGAGCACCATGCAGGCGATCGTCGTTTCGCGGTTTGTCCAGGCGTTCGGCGGTTCTGTGGTGCCGACAATCGTGCAGGCCATGGTCCGCGATCTCTACGACCGCAACCAGAGTGCGCGGATCCTGTCGCTCAACATGCTCGTGACCGCCTCGGCTCCGGTGGTGGCGCCGCTGATCGGCGGCCAGGTGCTGCTGTGGCTCGACTGGCGCGCGATCTTCTGGGTGCTGGTCGGTTTCGGCGTGCTGGCGCTGTTCGCAGCCCTCGCGCTGCCGGAAACGCTGAGCGCCTCGCGCCGCCACGAAGCCAATCCGCTCACGATGCTGCTTGGTTATTTCGAGCTGTTCCGCAACCGCCGCTATGTCGGCTACGTCACCTGCTCCACGCTTTACTTTTGCTGCCTGTTCGCCTTCATCGCCGGCTCGCCGTTTGTCTACATCGAATATTTCGGCGTCCCGCCGCAATATTACGGCTTCCTGTTCGGCGTAAACATGATCGGCATGATCACTTCGACCTACGTCAACAGCCGGATCGTGGTGCGGCGCGGTGCCGACCGGCTGCTGCGCATCGCCTGTACCATCGGTGCAGCCGGCAGCGTCGTTCTGTTGGCAACGGGACTTAGCGGATTTGGCGGCGTTGCCGGAATCGCGCTGCCCTTGTTTGTGGTGCTGGCACTCCTCACCATCGTCGCGTCCAATGCCATTTCCGGCGCGCTCGCTGTGGCGCAGAACCGGGCCGGCGCTGGCGCCGCGCTCGCCGGTGCACTGCAATTCGGCGCCGGCGCCATAACAAGCGGAGCGATCGGCTGGCTCGCCGACGGCACGCCCCGGCCGATGACCGCGCTCATCTGCGCTGGCGCGGTGGCTTCGCTGATCGCCAATCTGTTGCTGCTTGGAAGGCCCCGCGACTAAAGCGCAGCCGGTGGTCTTTTGCCGGCAACTATCCGGCGGCAGGTACCGCAAAGCCGGCTTTCACTTTCGTGGCTCATGCTCTAAATACACGCGCGACGCTCAAGCCTAGCCTCGGTTCTGCGGAGAGGTGGCAGAGTGGTTGAATGCACCGCACTCGAAATGCGGCATACGGGCAACCGTATCGGGGGTTCGAATCCCTCCCTCTCCGCCAAACCTACCAGATATCCTATTGATTACACGTAATAAAACGCGATAGACTTCGCCAAGATGTCACCCTTAATGTCACCATCGGCGCGCGATTGAAGGCGATCCCGTCCTCTCAGTTGCGGTTGCTCGAAGCGGCGTTACGCACGCACCATGACTACTGCTATCGAGAGCGCCGCGGAGCCTCGTATCAGCCCGAGCACGATGCGGGTGCGCCGACATCGCGAGCGCCGCCGCCAGCGCCATTGCCTTTTCACCGTCGAGGTGCCCGAGGCCGTCATCGATGAGGCGATTGCTCGCGGCTTACTGAAACCCGAAGATCGCGCCTCTCCTTGGGTTGTGCTGCAAGCATGCATCGCCGCACAGCTTTCAGACGTAGCGCTGGATTGGCTTATCAAAGGTGGAGTGATCACCCGTGAGCAGCGCGCCGATGCCATTGCAATCCTGCGCAGCATCAGCGATTGGCTGAAGCGTGCGGGTGCGTGATAAAATTAAAACGTAAAAAAATGGACTTGCGTTTCGCTGTAACGCGTTACGCTACCGAGGCTCAAATGGCGAGCGACGACATCCCCCGTGACGACCGTGGCCGCTTCCGGCGGGGCAAGCCCGGAGGCCCCGGCCGGCCGTTTGGCGGCCTGACCAGGATCAACGCTCCACCGGATTTCCTTCGCGACGTTGTGGCCAACTGGGAGCGCCATGGTAGTGCCGCTCTTGAGCAGCTCTGCTTATCCGATCCTGCGCGATATTTTCTTCTTATGTTCGCGATTGACACAGGCGAGTTTCGCATCACTCGGCGCCGGCGTACGAAAGCGCCAACCACATAGAGCCGCCAATTTAGTTTGACTTTCTGATGTAGGGCTCGAACGTGGGGTCGCACTGTTCGAGTTGGGAGGCACGATCCTTGAGTACCCCTTGTGGGAGAGCCTCATTTTTTAATTAGCCCACGCCTCTTGAGATCGGACGCGAGGATGCGGTCATTTCCTATTGGATCGCGCGCCGTATATTGATGTCCGCTCTTGCCTCGAATCTGTTGCAAAACTTGGCTGCTTTTTCTAGCTGGACCTGAATTGAGCGTTGCTCAGCTTGCCGTGTTCTCCACCGTGCCTGTCTGACGGCGTTATCGACAGACACGGTTGGCTGACCGGCTACGTGACACAGGGGACTGCTGGCGCTGGCGGCGGGCGGCAAAGGAATTTGACGAGGCGCCGCAGGTTCTGAGCGGTTGCAGTCAGCAGCACCTCATCTTTGACCCCGCTCAAGCCTCGCAGCCGCAGCCGGTCAAGCTTGAAGATGCGCTTCATGTGTGCAAACCGCATCTCGACCTTTTTGCGCTCCCGGCGTGATTGATGGAAGGCGTCTGTGTTGGCCAACGCGCGGACGCGATCTCGCACCTCCTCATCAAGATCGCGGGTCACCTTGCGCGCGACCGCAGTCGTGCACTTCGGCTTCAGCGAGCAGGCGGAGCAATCCTTCTTGCTGGCCCGGTAATAGATCGTATGGCCTTGATCGATATTGCCGGTGCTGGTCAGCACCGATCCACCCGGACAGATATAGACGTTGCGCTCTCGATCGAAGGCGAAGTCGGCGCGGCTGAAGGCGCCATCAGAACGCGCCGACTTGTCCCACACCGGGATGTGCGGGGTTATCTTGCGATCGACCAGCCACTTGAGCAGCCTGACTGCGCCATAAACAGTGTCGCCTGCGAGCCGCTGTGGTCGAAGGTGGAAGCGGCGCTGGACAGTGTCAAAGCGCGTCAACAGTTCGAAGGCGCCGGTCGACGATCCGACGTTGATAGAACAGATCGCTATCTGACTCGACTGACGCTCACGGCAGGTGCGCGGGCTTACAAGGACGCGAGCTTCGACATGGTTAGGGACGCCAAGATGCGCTTGAATGCATCGCGAAAGAACGGCTTCGTCTCGACGGTTTCTGCTCGCGCGTTGAAGGTCGCCATCTTGGCTTCCTTGAGTGGCTTGCTCCACCACCGAGGGATTAAGCCCCAACGCATGCGGACGATGTCGCGCTTGCCGTCCTGTTCGGTCACAACGTCAACCGGATCGGTGGGGCAGATATTGTATCGCGGCTGGAGATTGTGCGGTGGCGCCGTAAGGGCGAGTTTGTAGAGCGCAACAATCTCCGCCCAGGTCAGCTTGTTGGTGAAGCGCCCACACATTATCTCGACCGGGCTCGCCACTCCTCCTCGGCCTCTCGTCGCGCGGCCGGCGCGTCCGGGTTCTTGATCTTCAGCCACTGATCGACGCGGCCAGCGCGGTATGTCGATCCGAGCTTCTTGGATACGATGCCTTCGCAACCGAGCGCGCATGCGTGCTCGTAAATGATGGCACCATCACCGTCATAGTGCTGGTTGAGCGCGATCCCGGGATGAGAACGGCGCAACTGGTTGGCCAAGAGCCGCTTCCGTTCCTCAATGGTCTTCCGCCGCACGTCCTCGCCGTCGAGTTCGATCAGATCAAACGCGCAGAGCGTGACCGACCGGTCATGCTGCCGCCAGCGGATCATGTCGAAAACGGAGAGACCGTTTTCATCGCAGGCGATCGCCTCGCCATCGATGACGCAGGAGCGCGCCGGCAGCGCTCCTACAGCCGCTACAATGAGAGGAAAGCGCTCGCTAAGATCGTACCCGTTGCGGGTAATCAGCCTGACACGAGAACCATGGCGCCGCGCTAGGATCCGGAAACCGTCGTGTTTGATTTCGTGAATCCAACCGGGTCCCGCCGGCGGCGTTTTTGCGAGGCGGGGCAGGCACGGTTCGAAGCGGAGAGATGACTGCTCGGCGCGTACTCGGCGCCGTAGCTCACGCTGTACTGACACGCCTTCAAATTAGGGACGGCCAGGGCGGTTGTCGATACCGGAGCCGACTTGTAGGCCCTCGCGACCTCGCCCCAATACCTAGCGGCTGGACTGGCTGCGATCGGAGGGCGTCCAATAGCGGCTATGGTCGATTCCCGCTGGCGCAGATTGGGCCTTTATCCCAAGGCGCAACGACAGCCGATATGTTGGCGAAGCCCCGATCTCCGAGGGCCGTTGCCCCGCCATGTTGCGCTTGCATTGGCAACCGCAATCGCCAGCCTGCCAAAGCGAGGACCCTGGCCGGAGATTGATGAGGAGGCATGGTGGACCGACGTTCTGACCGATCCGCGCACGTCACTGCCCGCAGCGAAGCGCCTGTCCGAAAAACACGAGAATGCCAATCTTCGCCTTGATCGTTGTCCTGCTAAATCGCTGACATTTAGATGTCAGCGGTGTGGTTCGCAGGCCACAGTAACTCTGGCCGAACTTATAGACACTCTTTGGCAGTAGGCCGCGCCCCTGCCTCGCATACCGGAATGAAGTATAGAAGACGGGTGTAGCGAGACCTCTAAATGCGCACTCAATCATCGGCCGCAACCGCGCCCTCGGCGATCACCGAAGCGCGGATCAATGAATTGCACCTTTGGGCAGTACGTGAAGGGCTGCGCAGAGCGCCGGCGGCGACCGTGTTCGAGGATTTCTGTCAACGGCTTGCTGCTGCCGGTGTGCCGCTTTTGCGGGCCTTCGTTGGGATGCGGACGTTGCACCCGCAATGGGGCGGCTACACCTACACTTGGCGCCGCGGTCGGAATTTGGTGGATCCGTCGCGACGCGAGCGTGGCGAAGAATATGATCAAGACCTGCAAGATAGCCCCTTTTTCTATCTGCTCAATGCCGCCGGGGCACGAGATTTGCCGCTGCGCTTGCGGCGCCGACTTGCCGGTCGCGGTGCGCAGCGAGATTTCCCAATTCTCGAGGAGTTGGCGATCGCCGGCGCGACCGACTACTTCGCGGAACTGATTCGAGTTGGAATGGTGACGGAGGCATTCCCTGACAGCGGTATTGGCTTCTCCTTTGCGACCGATCACCCCGAAGGCTTTGGCGACGACGATCTCCGGTTGATCGAAGCGGTATTGCCGGCAGTATCGCTTGCGATCGTGTCGGATGCCGAGCACACGATTGCCGCTGGTTTGCTTGCAGCGTATCTCGGCCGCGACGTTGGCCGTCGTGTTCATGCAGGTTTGGTCGAACGCGGTTCGGTCGAGAGTATCAAGGCAGTCCTATGGTACGCGGATATCCGAGGCTTCACTCCAATAGCCGACGCAACGCCCGGGCCGGTTCTCGTCGAAATGCTCGACGATATATTCGAGACGCTGACAGCCGCGCTGCGTCCACACGGCGGTGAGGTGTTGAAGTTCCTCGGCGATGGAATGCTCGCAAGCTTTGCTTTCGTTACCGCGACACGCGATGAGACCTGTGACCACGCGCTCGCGGCCGCCGCAGAAGCGATGCGCGGCCTCGACCGACTTAACGCGGATCGAGCGCGGACGGGAAAGCCGATTGCCACAGTTGATCTCGCGCTGCATCTCGGCGAGGTTCTCTATGGCAACGTTGGCGCAGTGGATCGCCTCGACTTCACAGTTATAGGACCGGCGGTCAACGAGGTAGCGCGTATCGAGACCTTGTGCGAGCCGCTGAACCGCAGGGTTCTCCTCTCCGCTGATCTCGCCTCGGCGACCAGCAACAGAAGTCAGCTTGAGCCACTCGGTGCGCACTTACTTCGCGGAGTGCGCGAGCCGAAAGAAATTTTCGCTTTGCGGATCTAAAGTGGTGTCCTTGCGGAAAGTTAGTTGTGCGCTTTCGCTACGGGCCAGGTGGGCAAGTGCCGCTTTGGATCAACCGCTCCACTGCTGCGATGTCCTCTCTTAGTCAACTCACACCCCGAGAGCGGACTCAAAATTGACCCTGCGGCACTTCGGTTTTGGGGCCAGTTTCGGACTTCATGCGCTGCAACAAAGTCGAGCGAATTTGGGAATCAAATGCGCATTGTTAGTGAGGTTCGGAATTTCACGACTGAAGGGTAATTTCGCAAACGAGTCCGTCCGTGCGCCAGTCAAAGCGCGCCTTGCCGTTCAGTTGGCCGATCATTCGTTCAATGACACACACGCCGAAGCCCCGATGCGTGGGCGTCTTCACTGCTGGACCACCCATCTCCGTCCAGCGAAGGATTAGCCGCCCATCGGCTTCGTGCAGCCACGTCAGGCCAACCTGGCCGTCCGGCACTGACAGAGACCCGTATTTAGCGGCGTTGGTCGCTAGCTCGTGCAAGACTACGGTAACGGCCTGAGCGGAGTTAGGCTCTAACAAAGTTTGCGCGCCCTCTATTTTCACCTGCCTTTCGTCCTTCTCGGAATAAGGAGCAAGCTCCTGGGTCGCGATGGTCGATAACTCGGCACCTATCCACCGCGTGTTAGCAAATAGCGAGTGAACATTCGCAAGTGCCTGGATACGTCCTTCGATAGCCTGTTTTAGACCTTCGGGCGTGTTGGACTTAGAAAGATTGACAGTCGCCTGCACGGTTGCGAGCAAATTCTTACTTCGGTGCTCTGCTTCCTGGGCCAAGGTGGCAATCTGCTCCTGACTTCGCTTCTGCTCGGTAATATCCCTGGCGATCTTTGCTGCGCCGACGATCCTGCCTTCGGCATCCTTGACTGGAGAAACGGTCAATGAAACAACGATTAAACTGCCGTGCTTGCGTTGCCGAACTGTCTCGAAATGCTCGATACGCTCTCCTCGTCTGATGCGCGTCAAAATAGTACGCTCTTCGTCCCGCCGGTCTTGTGGAATGACGATTGTAATGGGTTGGCCAATAGCCTCTTCGGCACTGTAGCCAAAGATACGCTCGGCACTCCTATTCCAGCTTGTGATAATGCCGTCGAGGTTTTTGCTGACAATTGCGTCGTCACTAGACTCCACGATGGACGCCAGCCAACGAAAGCGTTGTTCGCTTTCGCGGAGTTCAGCTTCAATCCGCTTGCGCTCGGTAATCTCGCGGCAAATCGTTGCCGCACCTACAACTCGCCCGACCAAATCACGAATCGGAGAGACCGACAGTTCGACCTGAACTGGATTGCCATCTTTACGAAGCCGAACCGTTTCGAGCGGGTCATACCCGATGCCGTGGCCGACTTTGACGATAACTTCCCGGGCAGCTTCCAAACGTTCGGGCGGAAGCAGCTTCAGCAATGACTGTCCGATCACCTCGTCGGGCGTATACCCAAACATCCGTTCGGCTTCTGCATTCCACGAGATGACAGTACCATCGATCGTCCAGCTCCAAATAGCATCACGCGAGGCTCCGACGATCGCGGCAAGCCAATGGCGACTTTGCTCACCGAGTGTTCGCTCGTTGGGGTCTATGTTCGTTTCCAGAATTCCGAGCCGACGATTGTGTTCTTCACAGCGTAATGCGGGCCGTATCCGCGACAAGATTTCAGCTTCTGGCTTGGGCGTTTTCCCCATAATGCATACCGCCGCTTAACCGGTATAAAACCACAGAGCACCGCGAAGTTCCATCCCCCTGGTCATGGCGGATCCGCGGTGGGTCAATTCGCTTCAGATCGCCGAGGTTTGTCTTGGCCAGCGCCGCGTTTATGAGAGCGGGAACGGTAGCCGCGTCGACTTGGCCGAGCGCGCCTTTCACTGTGTCGAATCCCATCGCACTTCTCCTTCGGGATTCAAAGGACGTATCCGCCAGCCCAAGCCGTTCAGGGCTTCGTCACGGATGCTTTTCGCTCTTCGAGGCTCTGTCCCCCTGGGCCACAGCCCCTCTTTCGCACATGTAAGCACCTTCCTTTGTCGTTCCGTAGTTCTTCGTCCCCGCGAAGTGGTAGACCTTCGATTTCAAATTGACCCATACGACGGTATCCGCGGGGCAATGACCTTTCGCTTCGGCCTCCGTCCTATACTGGCCAGCACCAGTAGGCGCGGTCGCTGCGGCCGGCGGTGGAGTTGCGATGGTGGTTGCCGGTGCGGGGGCGCGCGCTGGTGCGGGCGTAGCAGCAGGCGCCGGAGGCGGGACTGGCGCTGCCGTGACACCGCCGGTTCGGCACCGCTCGACGTATTGCTTTTCCGTTATGCCCTTCGCCTCGTTATCGGCCTTGTTCGCCCGCCATTCGGTTCGACATTCCTTCGCTGTCTTCCCCTTTTCTGCCGACACTGACGGAGGTGCTGCAGGCGCCTGCGCAGGAGCAGCAGGTGGCGTCGCTGCCGCCGCCCCACGGCACGTTGCGACATAATCCTTTTCCTTGACCCCCTTGGCTTGGTTCTCCGCCTTGTTGGCACGCCATTCATCTTGGCATTGCTTAACGGTCTTCTCTTGCGCGATCGACTGCGATGAAATCGAAATAAAAGCGGCCATCGCCGCGCAGGCGGCCGCAAAAAGCGGAGCTTTCATTATAGCCTCCTTGGTCGACTATCCGCTTGTGCACTTTTTCACGAAGCTGGTCTTCGCGGCGCCGGAGAGCGGCTTGCCGTCCTTACTAACGGCGCTGTCTTCGCAGCATTTGTTCATGAAGCTGGTTTTCGCGGCGCCCGCGAGCGGCCTGCCATCCTTACCGACCGCTTTCGATGCGCACATCGCGTCCTGCGCAATCGCCGAGCCGCACGCCATGATCAAAACGAGTGCTGCAGCCAATATGGAGCTTTTCATTGAATGGCCCCCTTTATAGCTCTCTACACTGAGACCCTACGCCCAGGGCGACGCAGTAACAAGGGGCACGAGCTTAACGCTGACCATGCAGGTGCACAGCAGCTCTTCACGTTTTGGAATTATCGATCCGGTCGGTCGGTATCGGAGACCGCTCTCGCAGTATATCATGTGACGGCACGCGCCGAGGTTAGGCATGTGATGTAACAGGCAGGGAGGGGGTAATGCTCGGAGAATTCAAGAAATTTGCGATGCGGGGCAATGTTATTGATCTCGCCGTCGGCGTGATCATCGGCGTGGCCTTTGGCGCTATCGTCAATTCGCTGGTCGGCGACATCATTATGCCGATTATCGGCGCAGTCACAGGCGGGCTTGATTTTTCTAACTACTTCATTCCGCTATCGTCGAAGGTTACAGCGACAGCACTCGCCGATGCAAAGAAGCAGGGCGCGGTGCTCGCATGGGGCAATTTCCTAACTATTGTCCTCAATTTTCTGATCATCGCCTTTGTGCTGTTTCTTGCTATCAAGGGCATCAATCGCTTGAACAAAGCAGAACCGCCGGCAGCACCAGCGGCCCCGTCCAAGGAAGTGCAGTTGCTGACCGACATCCGCGACGCGCTGAAGAACCGGTGAGCACGGGTCCGGCAAGAGTGGATCGTACAGTTGCAACGATTTCAGCTTATTTCATTCCGAGAGTCGCCTTTGGGGTCAATTTCGACCGATTGACGATGTCCGAGGCATGTCCGCTCTACCTCTCATCGCTACCGATTTGGTCAACCGCTAAAGCGACGAAAAGGGCCAGAAAGAGACTGATGCGCCGCAGCAAATTAGACGGCCTGCAAACAGAAAGACCGCGCGGCGGTCCTTCCAATTCAATGTAAACGTAGATCAGGCGATGGGTGCGCGGCTGCGCCCTTCTGTTTCCTCCGACGAGCAAGAAGGCCCAATAAGCCGAGGCCGCCGGCGAAGAGCGGGAGGCCGGCGGGAAGGGGGGTGGTCAATTGGTCCGAAAAGGGGCCAATAAAGATGTGGTCGTTCGCGGGATGAGTTTGTTGGTAGGTTGGTAGTCAAAACAATGCGGCCGTAAAGGTTCACGAGGATTGGGGAAATCACCGCCCCTTGCGGTGGACTTCTCCCTCTTCGGTAGCTTTACCACCTCGCCCTTACCGCAATGGTTTGGACAGGTCGGAATGCGCAGCTCCATACTTTGCGCTGCCGCCGCTCCCCTTCTCTTCGCCAGCAGCAAGTCCAGCCGTGTCGGTTATGCCTCGAAAGCGGAAGTAGATTCCACGCTCGTCACCGCGCGTCGGCGGTGCTCGCAAGCGTCAATCCGAGCGCCATCACCGCTGTCGGACTGTCAATGCCCGGATCGCAGAACCCGCCCGAGATTTTCCCAACCCACCGAACGGCGTTATTTAATTCAATCCGGTAGAGCTTCTGAGCGTTTCTCTTTCGCCCATGCGAGCAATTCGTCGTTTAGGACGTTGATTGCGTAGAAAAGATGCTCAAGTGTGTTGGCTTAAGAGACAAGTGGGCATGCGGCTTTGTCGCTGATCTCGTCATAAAGATCATTGTTGGGACCGAGCGCCGAGATCAAAAGATTTAGGCAAAACAACCGGTGCTGTGCTCGTTGTTCGGCAAGCCATTCCTCTTTCTTCACACGCGGATGGACTTCGGCTTCAGTGAGTCCGGGCCGCTCGGCGTTAGGGAGGTGGATCACGTTATCTTCATCGTGCATCGTCGTTGGATATTCCTGCTTCGGCTGGCTGCGTCGGTACGAATAACATACTGCTCACGCACGGCCATGATGCCGCTACAATGTTTGTTCGCTTCTGCAACGAAGGACTTAGCGTGCTTATGCGCATGACATTTGGAACAAGCGCGGCACGGGTCGTGAAGTAGCGGCTTCGGCGAAGCCTGTCGAAAATTTTCGATCTCATGGTGCAATTTCCCACGCGAGCACGATGCGGCCGATTTCGACGGGCCGACGTCGGTATGTTTGACCCGCGCCGCCTGCCGTTTCAATGATCGCGTGATCGCGGTGCAATTCGACCGTGGTGCCCCCGTTAAGCAACCAAAGCAGTCCCAGGTGGTGATCGATGCGAGCGAACGGTCTCTCACGATCGCAGCCGAACAAATCAAGCGGCCCCCAGCCGAAAGCTGCCGCACGATCGGCCCATCCGTCGTCGAGAAAACGGCCGCAGTCATCAATGAAACGCAACCAACGCCGCGACGGCACGTCGCCGGGTGGTTTGCTCGGATCGAGCCGCGCCAACGCCTCCGCCCATATGCGCGGCGCACCGCCGTCGTATTCGACAATGGCGGCGCGTTCCTCTTGAGCATCCATCCAAGTGTCAGACGGTGCCTCGAAATTTTGCGTTTCAGTCTGCCCGCCTGCTAAAGTTGCTAAAGTTGCTAAAGTTGCTAAAGTTGCTAAAGTTGCGCTGGGCTCCGGTTCCCGTTCTGGCGCTTTAGCGGCTTTAGCAGGTTTAGCAGCCGTCCCCCTTCGTTCCTCATTTTGCAGGAAGGCGCGCGGGTCAAACTTGGTGAACGCGGGAGCCGTCATCGAGTCATCCCCTTACTACGCGCCACACCTCGCGGCGGAAGGTGCCGTCAACGTCGGTGGCGGGAGCAGCAACAAGCCATCCGTGATCGACCAATATGGTGACGGCGCGGTGAGCGCGCATTTTGTCGCGGATCGAGTTCGGGCCACGCTGATAGATGTCCGGCAGCGACACGATTGGCTCGCGCCAAGTTGTTTGCAGCCACGACAACAATTGCTGCGCTTCACGTAAGTCGCCGCTCACACGGCTTGCGCCAAACAGCCGCAAGGCCTCGGTCGCATAGTGCTGCGCTAAGGCAATACCCGCTTCCATTTCGCCGGCACCAACTTCCCCGCGCTCGTTATCGCCCACCAACGTCAGCACCGCCGCGATGCGCGCGCTGTGTTCGGGCAGCTTGTTACCGAGACCGCGCACCGGCTCAAGTTCTCCACCTGCGCCAAGGCGCTTTTCGACGTGATCGTGAAACGCCTTCCAAAGCCTCTGTGCCTCGGCCGACAACTGCACCTTGCTGGGAACCAGCTCGTTGCGAGTATCATGCGCGAGCGGGAACGGCTGTTCCAACATGCAAAGCAGCCGGGCGTAGTAGCGTTTCATGCTCCCGTCGCATTCGGGCCTCGGCTCGCGCCACATGCGGGTACCGCTTGCCGGTTCGGGCGCCGTTAATAAGACGCGTGATAGCAGCCCTTGCTCGGCGAGCAGTCGATCTCCGAACCAAATAGCGGCCACGTCTGGCTGTGCCATCAAGTGCATCGAAACGCGTCGACCGCGCAGCACCATTCGCTTGCAGGCGCGAATGCGTTTGACCGGATCGCCATCCCATAGCGCCGACATGCCGGCGGCGGTCCGCACCTTTGCGTCATCGGCCATACCGTGCCCGCCGATGAACTGTCCGCCTTCAGCGGCGAAAATGCCGACGCTTGGCTGTCCGACGGCAAGTAATTCGCAAAGGCCTTCATAAGTCGGCTCGCCGCACGTCAGTAGCGGCTCCAACGGTGGGAGTGGTGCCGCCCCGAGAGAGTCGAGCGCTTGTTTGCCTCGCGCGCGATCACCCTTCGCGCTTTTGATCGCCGCTGTGCGCGCGGCCTCCCAAGCGTCCTTATCGTTCTCATACCTGAGCCGTTCGCCGGGGGAAGCTTCACTCAGCATTACTTCCCGCTTGTGCATCGGCGACAATGCCTCTCGATCGACGGCGCTCTTGCGTTCGCCGGTCGCCGCAACACTCACAAAGAAACTCGACAACGGCTTCGCGTGCTCCGTTGGCAGCTCGACGTTCGCGTAACCCTGGACGGCGAGCGTGGCAGCGGCGAGCACAGACTGTCCGCAGATCGCGAGCGGCGCTTGTACGCGATCATGAATGGCGCGGGCCGCCGGTGCGAGCAAGCTGCCGAGCGCATCTACCGGGAACGGATCGGCCGGCGGCAACTTACGGACGAGCGGACGTGGCGGTTCGGACTTCATCTCATCGGCGTCTTCGACAATCGCGCGGACGTTCTCACGCGACATGGCGCGCCTCGTTGGTCTTGAGAACGTCATTGAAGTCAGCGCCAATTTCAGACGGCATTGCGATGCGCACGTGCCGACCCTCGGCAAGCCACCGCGCGGCAGCATCGTGCGCGGCGCGCTCACCGGTACCGCTCGCGTCGTGGTCGGTACAGATAACCAGGTGCGTCGCTTCGGCCGGTAGTACTAGGTTTTTGATCCCGTTAGCCGAGAGCGCGGCCCATGTCGGCAGTGAGCACGCCACACCGACGCTTAGGGCAGTCTCGATACCTTCGGCGACCGCAAGCCAAGCGCCTGCGCGCGGTGTGCCCAACCGCACAGCACCGCCAGCAACCGGCCCAAAGATCGCCTTCGGGTTTTCGATGTCCGCTTTGCCACTGCCGTCCTGCCTCAAGTAGGTGCAATGCACTGCTACCCGGCCATGCTGGAGTGCTCGACAACCGCCACCATCGCCGGCAGCGACTCAACAAAATTGCCTGTGTCATCTTTGGGCCGTGGGCAGCGCGGGTGGAAGCGAAGGCTCGCCGGCCATTGATCGGGCGCGATCCCGCGTCTCCCCAAATATTCCTCAACGATGCTTCGGGCGCCGCCCTGAGTGGCGTTCCAGATTTTGAGAGCATGCGCCGTGCGAGATGCGTCATCAGCGCGACGCGGTACTGAATTGATGCCTGTCACAACGTCTGCGCGGGCGTCAAACAACCCGCGTTGTCGCAGTTCGGCGAGCACGTCGCGGCGATCGCAGCCAGCCCAGCACGTTGCCAACACTCGCCCGCCGTCTCCGTCGCGGAGCACCAATGATCGGCCGCCATGGAGCGGGCATCGGCAGCGCCAGGCGCGGCCCTCTCGCCGAGCGTCGCCCAGTGCAGCGGCAATTTCGGCAGCAGCCATCGCTCACTCCCCCGCTAACAATTCTTCGAGCGCTTCAGATGTCACGATGCGCCGTCCTGCGATCTTTTTTGTTTTCAGTCGGCCCGACGCCATCAGCTTGTAGAGCGTAGAGATGGCGAATCCGGTCATCCCGGCGACTTCGGCAAACGAATACGCCCGGCGATCCTTGATCGGAACATCGACTTTGCGAGCGTGTGGCATACGATCCTCAGCGGCACGATGTGGACGTGCACGGAGGATGCTAAACAAATTCCGGGCTATTGATGGAGGGTGCAAGCCTTAAGAAGTTGGGGCGGGGTTATGACCCTCGGCCGCGTCTAGCGATCTTGTGCAAGTAATCGCCGAGGTCCTTCGAAACCTGCAACGGTTTTCCTGTGACGGCTTTGGCGAGCTCGCAGGCCGTCGGGAGCACTGCCTCGGCAAGATCGAGAAGCTTGCCTTCTCTCGCGCTACGCCCGACGCCTGTTCGTCGAGCGCCGCGCTGATAGGCGCTTACTAGACCTTCAGCCAGCGCCTCGAAGGCTCGCATTCTTGGCTGGCCGCCAGGATCAGCCAACTTACATTCATCGGCATGTCGGCGTGCCGCGTTGGCGAGGCCGTCCAGCTCAAATGCTGTCGCGCGCGGATCGTGCATCAGACTGAAGGGTGGATCGTACTGCATCGGCGGCAGGCGTTTAAGGATGGCCTCAACACCGCGTAAGTCGTTTCCTGCTTTCGTGGCCGCCTTAGCGAGCGCAACGAAGTCATTGCGCAGCTTGCTGAAACGCTCGTATCGGCGATACTGTCCAGCGATGTGAGACCGCATGCAGGCGTGCAGCGCCTCGGTTACTTCCTCGCGGAATTTCGCAAACCGCGCTTCCGTGTCGCTCAGCTCGATTGTCTCTGCCCACGAACAGATATGCCGCTGCACTGCCTCTTCAACAAGCTTGCGCGCTCGGGTGTACTCCGACTCATCTGCTGCTCGTTCGCGCGGATTGCTCATAGCGCCTCCACATGGCGCATCCACAAGAGAGGAGCGGCGGCAACGCAGTTGTGGAGTTGCGCGTTCGGTGATCAGCCTAGCCTCCACGAGCTAATGATAGCGTGCCGACCACAAAAGCGCGAGCGCACGTAGCAGCCTAGGCAGCGCGATGACGGCGAGCGGCGGCAACGCTGTGGCAGGTGCGCGCTCGGTGATCGGCCTATGCCGCCGCGAACGGACGTGATAACCTCGCTAATGGGGGCGCATCATTCGAGCTGCACATGAGCATTCTCCACGCAACTGGGAGTCGGCGGGCTCATCATGCAGCTAAGTCGCCATCCATTGCCATCAATCAAGTAATAGGCAGGCACCCATCCCGTTAGTCCGCCGTACGTCACTTGGCACCAACGAGCAACCACCTGCGCCTGCGAATCGATAATCGCCCGACATACTCCCTGCCATTGCACGGCAGATTGCGGAGGTAGGCGTCCAGGCCCGATAGGGGCATATTGCGCCCCCGGGCCTGTTAAGAAGGCCACATCGCCAACAGTGAAATACGTCCCCGCCGTCGGTACTGGATGGTCGGGCGTCGTGTATTGGGCCGAGGGCGGACCGGGTTGCTCCCAATCGGCCATCTGTCGAACTTCTGTGCAAATACTGCTCGTGACTTCCGCGCGACTGGGCACGGGGTCGCCATGAAATATCCACTCCTTGTATGTATAAACTCGAGCCAATGCTGCTAATTGGCCAATCATGTAGACGTTGAGATCTTTGTTCCAGCGTCCTTCCCACAGCCAATGTGGTTCCTGCACATTAGGAATTTGGAAGTGGCGGTCTACATACTGCTCAGATCGCTTGTAGATGTTTCCCTTCGCGCTGTGATGCCAAGCATCAAAGGAGGAAATTTGCGAACCCTGCCGAATCAGCCCAACGGAAATGCTTGTGATTGGATCCGGTTCACTCGCGATCACAGTTGGAGTGCACTTCAAATAAAGAGATGAAGGCGGCGGTGCGCAGTCAGGGTCGGAGTTTTGGAAAAGGCACGCCAACAGCGTATTGGTTATCGTAGAACGCAAAAAGTGCGCGCTAACCCATCCAACTGTTTGTATTCCGCCGTCGTGTGTATAGGTGATTTGGCACCAAATTTCACCGCCACGGCCTACCGTACAGATGCTGGCGCCCGGTCGGTTCTTCCACGTAAATATTGTCTCCTCTGGAATGTAATCTGGTGCGTAGTTAGTCAGCATATTCAATGAAGATTTATCTGGCTCGCTTCGTAGGAAAAGATTTTGTGTTACGCGATAGTTGAACTGCGTTGTTTCCTGCGGCGGCACAGCCGCTTGTGCTGGTTCCTTTGCTGGTCCGGACTCTCTCGTCTGATCGGAGCATTCAATGAGCACCGTAAGGGGCCGACCAATATCTCCCACGTCGGCGGCAGAAAGTTGCTTATCGGAATGTGCCGACAGATACGGAATGCCTGCGCTGTCTAAGAATGTTCGTGCTACTTCGGCCTTGAGCGCGAAATTCACATTCTGTGGAATATCTCCAGTGAAGTGAGCTACCAATGCTGCATCTAGCTTAGCTGTTACAATTCCGGCGATGTGACCGCTCGCATCCAGGAGAGGCCCACCACTATTGCCTGGCTGCACAGGTGCGGTGATCTGAAAGGTACCGTGTATCGTCGCCTAATCCAGCAAGAGCGCTCACGTTTCCAACCGTAAGATTTGGTGTTGTTGCCAGCAAGCCGGATAACGGATACCCGAGCGCTACCACCATCTCGCCAGCGCGAATGGGGGCGTCTCGGAATGTAGCCACAGCGGAAGGAGGCAACTGACTTCGGATTACGGCAAGATCATTTTTCTCGTCGCGCGCCATTGGGAATGCCGCGGCGGTCTGCCCGGATGGAGATCCAACGGTGATTTGCCCGCAGTTCGCGACCACGTGAGCATTCGTAAGAACTTCGCCTTGCGCGCCGATCACCACACCCGAGCCGGTACTGATTTCGGCCGAGCCCGCAACATTTATGCTGATAAAGAGGCCACAGGCTCCAAGCAGTATGCTAACAACGACAGCAGGCAGCGTACAACGCATGGTAGCAGCCCAATGTAGCTAATTTTTTATTTTGGGTAGAAACTGCCTCCGCGCTTTGATTTCGATCAAATGCCTGTCAAACGAAGCAGCGGTGTAACGTTGCCCCGCGCTTTCGGCGCAGAACTGCAGTATGCGGCCCATGCCCACATCAACCTGCGGCGCTTTTCCAGTGCGTCGCTGCGGCGGTAGGCGGCCTCCGTCTTGTTCTCGATCGCATGCGCCAGTGCAGCCTCGACGACGTCACGCGCAAAGCCCGTTTGATCGCCAGCCCAATCGCGGAACGACGAACGAAAGCCATGCACCGTCACGTTGTCCGCCTTCATGCGGCGAAGCACGGCTGCGAACGCCATGTTGCTGAGAGGACATGCACGCTTGAAGCCGGGGAACACGAAGTCGGATACACGAGCTTGCTGCAATTCATTAAGGATGGCGACGGCGCGATCGGAAAGCGGGACGCGGTGTTCCTTGCCAGCCTTCATGCGTTCTGCCGGCACCGTCCACACCTTGGCCCGCAGGTCGATCTCATCCCACCGCGCGCCTAGCACTTCCCCGGAGCGCGCAGCCGTCAGGATCGTGAATTCCAGCGCGCGAGGGGCAACACCTTGCATCGCGCGAAGCCTACCCACGAACGCTGGTACGTCGGCAAACGGCATTGCCTTGTGATGGCCGCGCGTCAGTCGTGCTCGCTTCGGCAGCAGCTTGTCGAGATGGCCGCGCCATCGGAACGGATTTTCCCCGAAACAATGGCCGCGAGCCTTGGCAAAATCCCACACGCGCTCACACCGGCCCCGCAGCCGGCTCGCCGTCTCTGGCCGCGTCTGCCACAGCGGTTTCAGAACACGCAGCGCATCCTCGGTGGTGAGCTTGGAAACCGGCTTGCTGCGAATGGCCGCACAATAGTCGTGCTTGGTTCGCTTTGTCTTTACGTCCGCGTCGGACGAAGGCATTTCGCCCAATAGCGTCATCCACCACTGGGCGCGGTGCTTGGCATTGCGCCAAGCCGGCGCCATGCTCTCGATTAGCTCGCGCGCCGCAGTGTCAAAGGTCAACTCCCCTCCGGCCTCGACTAGCACGGTTCGGGGATCATGGCCCTGGAGCACAGCCCGCCGGCAGCGTTCGGCCAGCTCCCGCGCGTTCTTCAGTGATACGTCGTGCGCGGAGCCAAGGCCGATCGGCCGCTGCCTGCCGCCACGCTTTGTCATGAAAACCCATGCGCCGCGATCAGGCCCGTTGACTTGCAGATAGAGGCAGCCGCCATCGCCGTGTCGGCGTGGCCTGCCGCCGTTCAGCAACGCTGTTAGGTGCACACAAAAGTCTTTCCTGCGAGAAGATCAACAATCTCAACGCCAGTAGCTTTGGCGGTAAAGCTTTTGCTGCACAATGCAAGGTAGGCGTCGGGATCAATGACAAACATAAAACGGTGATCCGCCGGGGTGTTTACTAGTCTCGCAAGGTCCTTCAAAATTGACGTGCGTTGCGCGGCACCGAACCCAGGCTGATATGGCTTTGTAGTTTTGAGTTCACCAATGATGGTTTTTCCGTCCGTTGTTCGGTATTCAATATCAATGCCGGGTGCCCCTTGCGGTTTTTCGGCTGCATCAAAATTTGTGACATGAAACCTGCGATGCAGATAAGTTTTAATCAGCAGCGTCGCGATGAAGCTCAAATCGTTATTCAGGTTTCCGAGGGCGACTTTGACGCCAGTTAGATAGTTGAGCCACTGGATAGTCTCGACGGAATTTGCCAGCTTGTTGGCATCAAGGAATGAGCGCAACGCTGCGTCCTTTGCGCGAATTGTTTCGCAAAATCTTTGTTCGCCCGGAGTGAGGCTGAGCGTTTCCGTCATGAATTCCTCCGTGCAGAGAGCCACAGCGTCCGCGCTCGCCGATTGCTGGCGCAACAGTTAGCGTGGCCCAAGGAACGTGGCCCAAGCATCCATCAATTCGCGGCGCTTGGCGAGGGCGGTGCCGCGCCGATACGTGGCTTCGAATTCGCCGCTAAACTGGCGGACACCCTTCATGACGAATTGCTGGACACGGATGGAGGCAACAAGGTTACAGCTCTGATGAACGACATCGCTGGGGCGTTGGACGGTATGGGCGCTGGCCGGGCTTCTCTTGCCGTCCTTCTCCACAGCCCGGACGCTCGCGTGCGTGCTTCAACGGGAGCCTACCTGATAAAACTGATGCCTGATCGCGTGTTGCCAATCCTACGTGAAATCGAGGAAGGCAAGGGGGCAGTAGTGCCGCTTTCCATGCGCATTGGGCGCTTCTCCGCTGGGAGCATGAGAACAAAGTGCGCGGCAAGTAGACCTTTTCAGAATTTGATTTTCATCGTTAGTAGCGCTTCGAAAGCGCGCGACATCCTGCGAGAGAATGTTAGCTTCCAGTTCCTCTCCCTCCGCCAATTCAACAAAATCAATAACTTGGCTTGCATCGTCAGCGACATTAGCGACATAAGTTAGCGACAGCCGATAATCTATTCTGAATTGAAGGTTTGGCGTTGGGCGACGGCTTTGGGGCAGCATCTTTCGCGCGCCCGAGCATGTTGCCGGTCGTGCCAGACTGTTCACTCGCCGCCGATCGGCGCGCCCTTCTCGGCCACCGACCGTTTCATCACGAAGACGGCAAGCAGCAACGCGAGTATCACGACTGCGAACAGCCAAAAACTGTCAAAATACGCCAGCGCTGATGCCTGCTGGTGGCGCAGGTTTTCCAGCGCCTGCCACGCCAGTTGCTGTGCAGCAGCCGGGTCTCCGGTCTGTTGGAGGAAACGCGCTTGCGCCTGCTCAAGGAAGGAATGTACGGCCGGGTTAAACGGATCGAGGGATTCGCCAAGCCGCAGCGTGTGAAACTGGTCCCGCCTTTCCTGCAAGGTCTGGGCCATCGACGTTCCGACGCTGCCGCCTTCGTTGCGCAGCAGGCTCAACAGGCCCACGGCCGCCCCGCGCAACAGGGGAGGTGTGTAGAGATAAGCGGCAACATTCACCGGCGCAAAAACGATCGAGAGTCCGACGACCAGGCCGGCCCGAGGCCAGATGACCTGGTAAGGACTGATGTCGAGGTTCATCTGCGACATCCAATAATTGCTGACGGCGATCAACAGCAAACCCGCGCCAATCAGCCAGCGCGCATCGGTCTTTCGGCCCAGCAGTCGGCTGACGATCGGCATGGCAAGGACGGCGAAGAACCCGGCCGGCGACATCACGAGGCCCGCGGCCAGGGCGTTGTAACCAAACAACGATTGAAGCAGGCCAGGCAGGGACGTGCTGGCGCCGTAGAGCACGGCATAAGCAAAAAAGATAATGATGCAGCAGGCGCTGAAATTACGCTCAGCCAACGGCCGGAAATTGACCACTGGATTGGTGCTGCGCAACTCCCAGAAGATTAAGCCCACCAAGGCGGCCGCACAGAGAATGGCCAATGTCTGCACGCGCCAGAATGGATCACCCATCCAGTCCCACTCCTGACCCTTGCTGAGCATCACTTCCCAACAGACCATGACGATCACCAGCAGCGACAGACCAATCGAGTCGAAATGAAACGGCTTTTTCTTCAGCTCCGCCCGCTCTTTCACAAGATAATCCGGGTCGCGCAGAACGGCGTAACATCCGGCGAGTGCGAGGAGACCGACTGGCACGTTAATTAAAAAGACCCACCGCCACTCGTATTGGTCCGTCAGCCAGCCGCCCAGCGTCGGACCGACAACCGGGGCCAGCAGGGCCGCCAGTCCGAACATTGTCATTGCGACGCCCTGCTTTTCCCGCGGGAAAGCGTCGAGCAGGACGGCCTGACTGCTTGGCTGCAGGCCGCCGCCTGCCAGCCCCTGCATGATGCGGAACAGGATAAGCTGACCGAGACTGCCGGCCATCGCACACAATCCGGAACTGAGAGTAAAAATAGCAATCGACAGCAAAAAATAGTTGCGGCGGCCCAGATGCGCGCTCAACCAGCCGGTGATCGGAAGAATGATCGCGTTGGCAGCGAGGTAGCTGGTAAGAACCCATTCGCCGTCATCAACAGTCGCCGACAGACCGCCGGCGATATAGCGCAACGCCACCACCGCGATGGTGGTATCGAGCACCTCCATGAACGTCGGCACCACGACGATGGCTGCCACCAGCCAGGGATTCGCGTCGGCTCGGGACGCTCGTGGGAGCGAAACAGCCGCGTCTGTCATTTGTCAGGACCAGCCGATTTCTGAGGTGGGCCAACGGCTGGAGAAGACGGGACATAGGCCTGCAAAAACTTTCCGGCGTTGGGCCCGGTCGGTGGCTTGTTCACATAGACGTAAGGCACGACCGAGGTGCCGATGAACAAGGTATTGTTGTTTGGATCGTATCCTTCGAGCTCGATTCGGACCGGAAGCCGCTGCACCACTTTGATGAAGTTGCCGGTGGCGTTCTCAGCCGGCAGCAATGCCAGCGTCGATCCGGTCCCCATCGTAAAACCGGAGACCCGACCCTTGAAGACGTGCCGGTCTCCATACATGTCGACATAGAGATCGACAGGTTGACCGATGCGCAGATCGCGTAATTGCGTCTCCTTGAAATTGGCATCGACCCAGATGTCGCGCAGCGAGCGGATGGCCATCAGACTCTGCCCAACCTGCACGGTATTGCCGGGATTGACATTTCGGCGTGTCACAACCCCGTCAATTTCGGCGACGATGTCACAGTAACGAAGGTTGAGCTTGGCCTGCACGAGGTCGCGGTTGGCGGTCTCGAGCTTGGCTTCCGCCTCCCTGACGGCCGGGGCGTTCGCCGTCAGTCCGGCAAGCGTGCGGTTGACGTCGCCGTGATCCAGTTCCTCGAATTGTTCGACCATCTGTTTCGGAAGTTGCTCATACGAATGAACAACGCCGAGCTGCGCCGCCGCCCGAATGAGAGCGGCTTGCGCCTCCCGGACGGATGCGAACGTCTGATCGAGATCGGGCGGCACTTCACCGAGATCTCCGCTTTGCGGTTGTGCCGGCAAGCCCAAAGAGACACGGATCTGACGGACATCCGCCAAGGCTTCCTTCACTTCAGCCTGAGATTCCGAAAGGACCGCCTGCCGTCGATCATATTCTTGCCGCGTGATCGTATCCGACGGCAGCAATTGCTCCGCGCGGGTAAAGTCAAGTTGTGCGAGTTTAAGCGTGGCTTTGCTTTTTTCGAGCGCCGCAACGCGGGCATGCAGCACGGCGACCCGGTCGTCGACGTCCTGAATGGCGTATTGCAATTTCCAGCGTAAGCTCCTGGCTTGCGCTTCAAGCGCGCGCACCGTGGCTATGGCAGCCTGCAGGTCCGCCTTTGCCGTGTCGACGGCTGCCCGCTTCACAGCGACTTCATCTTCATACGGCTCCTTATCCAGTTGAGCGAGAAGGTCTCCCTTGTGGACGCGGTTGTTGTCGTCGACCAAAACACGGGCGATTTGTCCACTCACGCGAGCAGCAACGAAAGTGACGTGGCCATTCACGTAGGCGTCGTCGGTCGAGACGGTGTTGAGCGTCAGCCGGATCCAGGGAACGCCGAAGATCAAAATGGCCGTGAGCACCAGAGCGGCCAGCACTCCGATGGCTAATCGTTGTATCCATCTAGGCGGATGTCGTGCCGGCTTGGCTGCTGCCGTCGGCGCGGACTCGGCCGTGCGCTCATCCGGAACGCCTTCCCCGGTTCTCCGCGCGGCATCGCGACGACTGGACTGGTCATTACCCGCGTCTTGTTTCTCGACCATGGAAGGCCACGTTGTCTTTGATTAATCGATTAGTTATCGACGGTGCGCAGTCCGGGCGCCGGTAGCATCGGTGGTCACCGGAAATCCTCCTCCTTGCCTACGCTCGGTCCTTGGCCATTGCGAAATGATCGCCGAGGTTCCGAGAAGCCTGATGATCTCGTCGGCAACCTGGCTGGCGGAAGCGCCGACATCGACGGTGAGCGGGTCCTCACTCGGGTCCGGTTCTTCGAGGGCATCGATTTGGCTTCGCAGCAATTCCGGCGGCATGAAATGGCCATGACGTCCGGCCAAATGGTCGGCAATCAAGTCTCGATCGCCGCGCAGATAAACCAGGCGCACCTCGGGACGGTTGCCGATGATGATTTGGCGATAGGCATGTTTGAGCGCAGAGCACGTTATGATGCCCGGCTGCTTCTTGGCACGCTGCCCATCGATCCAAGCCGCTACGCGCTCAAGCCACGGCAAACGGTCGGCATCCGTGAGCGGAATTCCGGCATGCATCTTGGCGATATTTGATTCCGGATGGAGTGAATCGCCCTCCTCGAACGGCCAGCCGAGCCGTGCGGAGAGTTCGTCGGCGATTGTCGACTTGCCAGACCCGGAAACGCCCATGATCACCAGGATCGGCGGAGTCCCGCGATGAGCGCGGGCGCTGTCGAGGCGGTGGACGCCGGCTGCATCGGCGACGAAGACCGGATCGGCGCGGCTGACGAACAGCCCGCTTTCCACCACACCGACAATCCGTCTGATGCGCTCTTCCAGTCGCGCAGGATCGTTGATGCGGCCGAAATCGCAATCAAGAAGGCGGTTGCCGCCGTCGGTGATAAAGGGCTCGCCCGAAGACAGGCGGATGTGCGCACTGGCGCCGAGCACTTCGAGCGATTCGGCGGTTGCTTCAATTCCAAAGGCGACCACTTCTACGGGCAGCGACGTCCGTGTGCCAAGTCGATCTACCATCTTGCTGCCGTCGACGACGATCGCGAGGCGGTGGCTGGCGGCCGCGACTATCTTCTCGCGCAACAGCGCTCCCCCCATTCCTTTGATCAGATTGAGCGTGCCGCGCTCGACTTCGTCGGCGCCGTCGATCGTCAGATCGATTTGGCGGTGTTTGCTGAACGAGGTCAGTGGAATATTCGCCGCCCTCGCGTGTGTTGCCGTGCGCTCCGAGGTCGGAATGCCGACAAAGCGCAGGCCTTGCCGATGGCGGCGCGCGAGTGCTTCGACAGCGAAGGCCGCTGTGGAGCCGCTGCCAAGCCCGACGACCATGTCATTCTCGACCATTTGTACGGCGGCTTCGGCGGCGGCACGCTTGAGAGCATCCCTGTCAACGTGAGGTGAGGGAGGAGCCGCATTCATGATGCGACGGCCGCCGCGGCGGCTTTTGCGCGAAGCGCGGCAATAGCCTTGGTGTAATCCTTTGTTCCAAAAATTGCCGAGCCTGCAACGATTGCCGTTGCGCCCGCGGCGGCTGCCTGCGCGACCGTCGTCGCGTTCTCGCCGCCATCGACTTCGATCACTGGGCGCAGGCCGCGCTCCGCGCACATCGCGCGCAAGCGTTGAATTTTCGGCAGCATTTCGGGAAGGAAGTTTTGACCGCCGAATCCTGGATTGACTGTCATGACCAGAATGACGTCGCATAGATGCAGGACGTATTCGACAAGCTCCGGCGGCGTGGCGGGATCGAGCACGACGCCGGCCTTTTTGCCGAGCGCGCGAATGTTCGACAGCACCCGATGCAGATGGATCGTAGAGCCTTGCTCGGCCTGCACCAAAAGATGATCGGCGCCGGCGTCGACGAAGGCGGCGAGATAACGTTCGGGTCCCACGATCATCAAATGAACGTTGAGAGGCTTTGCGGTCGAGCGGCGGATCGCCTGAACTACAACCGGCCCGATGGTGATGTTGGGAACGAAACGGCCATCCATCACATCGACATGGATCCAGTCCGCGCCGGCAGTATCGACAGCGCGCACTTCTTCACCCAATCGGGCGAAATCCGCTGATAGAATTGAGGGCGCTATGATGATCGACGGCACCCGCTCGCGCGGATTGGCGGGCGCGGCGTCGAGTATGGACGATGTTCCAAGCCTCATCGCATCCGCCCCACTGCGCGACGGGGGACTTTCGCTGTGCCGGCCGCCGCCCGATCGACAAACCAGAACAATTCACCAACCGGCCGAACCCTTGCCGCTGGCAATTGATTGTCGCCGGCACGGATCGCGCTAAAGATCGTCGCCTTTTCTTCGCCTGCGACCAGAAATGCAACGCGCCGGCTGCTTTCGATCGCCGGATAAGTCAGTGTGATGCGGACTTCGGGCCGGCCATGCGAGACCGCGGCCACCCAGCGCTTGCGCTCGTTCAGAACCGGTTCGCCGGGAAGCAGCGACGCTGTGTGCCCGTCGGGACCAAGCCCGAGCAGCATGAGATCGAAAAGCGGACGCCGGGCATCAAGCGTTATAGCGCCATAGGCTTCCTGCAATGTCCGCTCGTACCGGCGCGCCGCGTCGTCGGGAGTACCGTCGGTCGGGATCGGATGAATGTTTTCCGACGGCACCGAAACTTTGGCGAGCATGGCTTCGCGGGCCATCCGATAATTGCTGTCGGGATGATCGTAGGGGACGAAGCGCTCATCGCCCCAATACCAGGACACGCGCGACCAAGGGAAACGGGTTCGAAATTCATCCGACGCAAGTAGCCCATACAGCACCTTCGGCGTAGAACCACCAGAGAGTGAGACGCGGTATGGGCCGGGTGCCGCCAGTGCGGCCCGAGTCATCCATTCCGCCGCATGATGCGCCAGCGCGAGCGGATCTGGAAATATCTCAATATGCCCGATCGCCGTGTTCATGTACCCGGTGCCTCGCCGAACCAAGAATGAAAGCTTCCATCGCCTTGGCAAAGCCTTCGTCATTGTAGGAAGCCGTGACGGCCGCTGCTTGGGCCTTGACCTCGTCTGATGCGTTACCCATGGCGATGCTGAAACCGGAGCGCTTGAACATCACGATATCGTTTGGTTGATCGCCGATGGTCGCGATCTCCGCGGCGGGCACGCCGAGATGCCGCGCGAGATATTCGACGACAGCGCCCTTGTTTGCGTTCTTGTTAGTGACGTCGAGATAATAGGGTTGCGACCGGTTGGCGGTCGCGCGCTTGCCGAACGCTTCCTGCGCCTCGGCTTCGCAGCGGCGCACCCTTTCGAGATCGTCGCTCACACCAACGATCTTGGCGACTTCCTGCAAATGTTCGCAAACGTCGGACACGACTTTGGGCTGGAATTTGACCGTCCAGGCTTCGCGGGCGACGTGCGGCGCGACGGCCTTGGTGATTAGCCAATCATTGCCGCTATAGAGCCAGGTATCGAGACCATGTGCGCGCATCAGATCGATCGCTTGACGCGCGACGTCGGCCGGCACCGTTTTTTCTTCCAGGATGGCGAGATCGCGCCTGACAAAAAGCCCGCCGTTGAAGCCGGCGATTGGCGTTTGGACGTCGAGCGCATCAAACAGCATGGCCATGCCAAGTGGCGGCCGGCCGCTCGTTATCGCGAAAAGAATACCCGCGTCGTGCAGTGCACTCACGGCGTCGTGCGCCCGCTTGGTCAAGATCTTGTCTTCGGTGACCAGTGTGCCGTCCACATCCGCCAGTACCAATGAGATCTTGCGTTGTTCGGCCATCGGTCTCGTTTCCCCGCGCTCAGCCGAGTGGCCGCCACACGCGGCCGTCACGCGCCAGCAGTTCGTCGGCTGCAGCGGGGCCGTCGCTGCCGGCGGCATAGTTTGGAAAGTCCAGCGGCGGACTGTTTGCCCAGGTATCGAGGATGGGCTGTACGGCTTTCCAGCCGGCTTCGACGGTGTCGGCGCGCTGAAATAGCGTCGCGTCGCCGATCATGCAGTCATAGAGCAACGTTTCATATCCGGTATTGCAGGCGACCTGGAAGTAGGTCCTGTAAGCGAAGTCCATGCTGACGGTGTTGAGCGTCACGGTCGGACCCGGATGCTTCGCTGCGAATTCAAGCGCGATGCCCTCGTCCGGCTGAATGCGAAGGATCATCCAGTTGGGATGCATTTGCTCCACGTTGGTGCCGCGGAATAACGCATACGGTGCTTGATAAAAGCGGATTGCGATCTCAGTCGACCGGCGTTTCATATATTTGCCGGTACGCAGGTAGAACGGCACACCGGCCCAGCGCCAATTGTCGATGTTCAGCTTGCACGCAATATATGTCTCGGTTGTCGAATTTGGCGCCACATCGGGTTCCTGGCGATACGCGCGAACATGTTTGCCCAGAACCCAGCCGGAATCATACTGCCCACGCACGGCATCCTTGAACACCGCGGCCGGATCGAGCGGCTTGATGGCCTCAATCACTTCAGTCTTCTTGGCGCGGACCGCCTCGGCATCAAAAGAGTTTGGCGGCTCCATCGCCGTCATCGCCAATAGCTGAAACACATGATTTGGCACCATGTCGCGCAACGCGCCGGTCCTCTCGTAAAACTTGCCGCGGCGTTCGACTCCGATCGTTTCCGCGACGGTGATTTGAATGTGTTCGATCTGCTGCCGGTTCCACAGCGGCTCGAACAAACCGTTGGCAAAGCGTAGCGCCATGATGTTCTGGACCGTTTCCTTGCCGAGGAAATGGTCGATCCGATAGATTTGACGTTCTTGCAGCGTTTTCAGGATCTCGGCGTTGAGGGCTTTGGCCGAAGCGAAGTCGTGACCGAATGGTTTTTCGATGATGACGCGGCGCCATTGACGGTCACATTCGGTTGTGAGTTTGGCGGCTCCAAGGGCGGCGACCGCCGGCCCAAAAAAGCGGTCGGCGACCGCAAGATAGAACAGACGGTTTCCGGCGGTGCCAGCGGTCTGATCCAATCCCGTCAGATACTCGCCGAGCCGGCGATAAGTTTCCGGATTGTTGAGATCGCCGGGAAGATAGCTCATCCGCTCGGTAAGCCATTGCCACACGGCCGGCGTGAATTCGTCGAGGTGGAACTCGCCGTCGCGGGCGACGAATCCTTCCATCGCAGCCGTGAGGTTCGCGCGCCATTGCGCGGTAGTCATGTCGGTCAGATCGACGCCGACAACACGAAATTCGTCGGACAGCCGATGATCGTTTGCCAAGTTGTAGAGTGCTGGCACGACGAGACGCTTCGTCAGATCTCCGGCTGCACCAAAAATGACCATCGCACAGGGCGGCGCCACGGGAGCGCTCGTGGTCTGCTGAATGGATTTTGGTTTGGCTTGACGCTCCGGTTTGTCCAGCATCGATGTTCTACCCTACGCGTTCGACATCGCCGCGGCTTATCGAACGCCGTCAGTTGCGACCGAGCAACTCCATGGCGACAGAGACGACTCGTTCCGGTTCGAACCCAAATTTCTGCAGCAACGCCTTGAGCGGCGCCGAGGCGCCGAAGGTTTTCATGCCGATGACGCGGCCGGCATCCCCGACATAACGGTCCCAACCGAGCATTGATCCCTGCTCGACGGCGACGCGCGCTTTCACAGCAGGCAGCAAAACGGCATCACGATATGATTGGGGTTGCTGCTCGAAAATGTCCCAGGACGGCATCGAGACAACGCGAGATCGAATCCCCCGAGCTGTCAGCGTTTCGTAGGCTTGGATGACCAGAGCAACTTCGCTCCCCGAAGCGATGAGGATGATCTCGGGCAAGCCATCCGGAGCGTCAGCCATGACGTAAGCGCCGCGCGCGACGCCCGCCGCCGATGCATACTTGCGGCGGTCGAATGTCTGTAGCGGCTGGCGCGAAAGCGCAATCACCGCCGGCTGGTGGCGCAGTTGCAACACGTACCGGTACGCTTCGACAACCTCGTTCGCATCCGCGGGCCGTATCACGACCATACCGGGAATGGCGCGCAGCGAGAGCAACTGTTCAACCGGCTGGTGCGTAGGTCCGTCTTCGCCGTCGCCCATGGCGTCGTGGGTGAAGACAAAAATGGTCGGCAGCTCCATCATCGCGGAAAGCCGCATCGCCGGCCGGGCGTAATCGCTGAAGACCAGGAATGTCGACCCGAAGGCGCGCAGTTTCGAAAGCGACAGACCATTGATGATCGCCGCCATAGCGTGCTCCCGGATACCGAAATGCAGATTGCGACCGTCGGGCGTGCCGGGCTCGAATTCTCCGGCGCCAGGAAATTTGAGTTCCGTCCGGGTTGACGTTGCGAGATCGGCGGAACCGCCGAGCAGCCAGGGAATATTCTGCGCGAGGACATTGAGCACCTGGCCCGAAACATCGCGCCCGGCGATTCCCTTCAGATCCGGAGCAAAGCTCGGCAGATTGCGGTCCCATCCGACGGGCAGCTCCCGCCGCTGCATCAAGTCGATCTCCGCCGCGAGGTCCGGGAAGCGCTCGCGATACTTTGCGAACATCGTTTCCCAGTCACGCCGCGTCTTGGCGCCGCGCTTACCAATTCCGTCGGCGAAGTGCTCGATGACGCCATCGGGCACCAGGAACTTGGCGTTCTCCGGCCAGTGATAGGCGCGCTTGACGAGCCGAACCTCGTCCTCGCCCAAAGGCTCACCGTGGGCGGCAGAGGTGTCGACCTTGTGCGGAGAGCCGTAGCCGATGTGGCTGTCGAGAATAATCAGCGTCGGACGTCCTTTGGTTTCGCGAAAGGCCGCGAGTGCCTCCGCGATGCTCTCGAGATCGTTGGCATCGTGGACCCGCAGCACATTCCAATCATAGGCGCGAAACCGCGCGGCAACGTCTTCGGTAAAGGTGATGCTGGTTTTGCCGTCGATGGTGATGTGATTGTTGTCGTAGATCCAGCACAGATCGTCGAGGCCGAGATGGCCGGCGAGCGAGGCCGCCTCCGAGCCGACGCCCTCCATCAGATCGCCGTCGCCGCAAACGGCATAGATGTTGTAGTCGAAAAGATCGAACCCGGGCTTGTTGTATCGGCTGCCGAGCCACTTCCTTGCGATCGCCATGCCAACGCTGTTGGCGATGCCCTGGCCAAGCGGGCCAGTCGTGGCCTCCACGCCCGACACCAGGTGATATTCCGGATGTCCCGGCGCTTTGCTGCCGAGCTGGCGGAAATGGCGAATATCGTCGAGCGTAACCGCCGGCGAGCCGAGCTGCTCGTATTGCGCGTTCACGGCGCGCGTGCCGGTCAGATACAATACGGACCACAGCAGCATCGAGGCGTGGCCGTTTGATAGGACGAAGCGATCGCGATTTGGCCAGATCGGGTCCTGCGGATCGAAGCGCATGACCTCGTTCCAGATCACGTAGACCAGCGGTGCCAGCGCCATCGGGGTGCCGGGATGGCCTGAGTTCGCCTGCTGGACTGCGTCGATCGAAAGCGTGCGAATCGTGTTGATCGCGAGCTCATCGAGCTCCTGGCTGGTCAAGCCTTTCAGCTTTGTCTGTTGCATGGGCATTTCGCTCCGTCGTCAGCCGGCGCGCTTGGCAAGCGGCTTTTCGACGTGGCCGCCGAATTGGTAACGCATGGCGGACAGGAGTTTGTCCGCGAAGTCGGCGTCTCCGCGTGAACTGAACCGTTCATAGAGCGCCGACGAGAGAACGTGCGCCGGCACGCCCTCGTCGATGGCCGCTTTGATCGTCCAGCGGCCTTCGCCGGAGTCGGAGACGCGCCCCACAAATTTGCTCAGGGCGGGATCCTGGATCAGCGACGTGGCGGTGAGATCGAGGAGCCACGACGCGATGACGCTACCGCGCCGCCAGACTTCCGCGATGTCGGCCAGATTGAAATCGTATTGATAAAGCTCGGGATCGCGCAGCGGTGTGGTTTCCGCGTCGACCGCGCCGGTTTTCCTGCCGATGTTGGCGGCTTTGAGGACCCCGAGGCCTTCCGCGTAAGCCGCCATCACTCCGTATTCGATGCCGTTGTGTACCATTTTGACGAAATGGCCGGCACCATGCGGTCCGCAGTGCAGATACCCCTGCTCGGAGGTGCCGTCGACATGCTCGCGGCCCGGCGTGCGCGGAATATTGCCGCGACCCGGTGCAAGTGTGGCCAAGATTGGATCGAGATGCTTTACGATCTCAACGCTGCCACCGATCATCATGCAATAGCCGCGATCCAGCCCCCAGACGCCACCGCTGGTGCCAACGTCAACAAAGTGAATGCCGTGGGATGTCAGTTCCTTGGCGCGGCGAATATCGTCGACGTAGTATGAGTTGCCGCCATCGATCAGAATGTCGCCGCGCTCGAGATACGGCAGCAGATCGGCAATGACATTATCGACCGCTCCGGTCGGCACCATCAGCCAGCCCGCGCGGGGCTTCGTGAGTTTGTTGATGAAATCCGCGGTCGACGTAGCGCCGACGGCCTTCTCCTTGACCAACTCTGCCACCACGTTTGCCGATCTGTTGTAGACGACGCATTGATGGCCGCCCTTCAGGAGGCGACGCACCATGTTGCCGCCCATCCGGCCAAGGCCGATCATTCCGAGCTGCATGGCTTTAGCCCTCCACAGCGGAACGGTGGTCCGCTTCGACGCTCGACGTCGCGACGGGTGACAGACTTGGGTGTTTGTGCTCGAACAAATCCACAAATCTAATGTAGCGCCGCGCAATCTCGGCGACGGTCTGATCGCGCGTCGCTTGTTGGTTTCGCCAGGCGATCAGCGGATCCCAGAAGACAGTGCGGCCGATCGCAAATCCGATGAAACCCGGAACGGCCGCCGCGATTTCGAGCCATTCGCGCACTTTCTGATCATCCGCGCCGCGACCAAGGACGATGCAGCCGACGCTGTGCCGCCCGCCGGCCCGTGCCGCAGCCGCCACGTGTTCGTAATCCTCGTGTCGGACGAGACCTTCAACCTTCCACACATCCGGATCGACGCCGCTATCCTGGAGCTCCTGAATGGCTTCGACCATCAGATGCGGCCGCAATTCGAGATCGTATGCCTTTCTGTCGCTGCCGAGCCCGTCGAGCTGTGCTTTCTCCGGCGGAACGAGGAGTTCGAACAAGAAGCGGCTGCGTCCGTGCGCAGCGAGAAAATCGGACAGGCGCCGTAAACGCGCTGCTTGTCGTTTATTCAATGCGCGATCGCCCTCCGGATTATAGCGCACCAGCACTTTGCAGAAGGTCGGATCGAACGTCTCAATGTGAGTCCTGAAATCCTCGCCATATTCAAAGTCGAATTCGGCCTGTCCGCTCTTCTCCGCTGGACAAGCGGTGACAATGCTCCTCGATGCCGCGTCGCGCAGGATGGCGGCCCCGAATTGTTCGTCGATGAGGATACCGCCCCGGTCTCTCGGCACGCCGCCCGCGAGCGCGGCCAGAAAGCCGTCATAAATGATTTGCTTCGCCCCAGCGATCTCCGCCGTCTGCGCCGCGCTCAATGGCGATTGCCAACCGAACATTTTGCTCTGGAAAGAGCTGCGGTGATCGAACGGCAAAATATACAGCGGTCGGTCATACCCTCGCGGCATCAGCGGCTCCCTTCAACTTGCGGTAACGCCGGATCAGCGCATTGGTCGAACTGTCGTGCCCGAGCTTCGGCTCGCCCGGACTCTCCAGTTGGGGAATGATCTTCTGGGCGAGGGCCTTGCCCAGCTCCACGCCCCACTGATCGAACGAGTCGATCTGCCAGATCGTGCCTTGCGTGAAGACCATGTGCTCGTAAAGTGCAACGAGCTTCCCCAATGCTGCCGGCGTCAGCGCTTCCAGCAACAAGGTGTTGGAGGGACGATTGCCCTCGAACAGCCGATGCGGCACTAGCCAGTCCGGAGTACCTTCCGCTTTGACCTCTTCCGCGGTCTTGCCAAAGGCAAGAGCCTCTGTCTGCGCGAACGCATTCGCGATCAGGATGTCGTGATGCGGACCCAAAGTGTTCAGCGAACGGGCGAAAGCAATGAAATCGCACGGTACAAGACGCGTGCCCTGATGGATCAGCTGATAGAATGAATGCTGACCATTGGTGCCGGGTTCGCCCCAAAAGATCGGCCCGGTGTCATAATCCACCGCAACGCCATCGAGTGTGACATGCTTGCCGTTGCTCTCCATGGTGAGCTGCTGAAGATACGCGGGAAACCGCTTCAAATATTGTTCGTAAGGCAGTACAGCGACGGTCTGCGCGCCGAAAAAGTCGTTGTACCAGATGCCAATCAGACCCATCAGCACCGGCAGATTGCGTTCGAACGGCGCAGTGCGGAAATGCTCGTCAATGTCGTGGAAGCCGCCAAGCATGGCCCGAAAATTGTCGGGCCCGATGGCGATCATGGTGGAAAGGCCGATCGCCGAATCCATGGAATAGCGGCCGCCGACCCAATCCCAAAAACCGAACATGTTGCTGGTGTCGATGCCGAATTTCGCAACTTCCTTTGCGTTGGTCGACACAGCGACAAAATGTTTGGCGATGGCCCCTTGTTCGCCCGTCACCGCACCGAGAAGCCACTCCCGCGCGGTGCGGGCGTTGGTCATGGTTTCGAGCGTGGTGAAGGTCTTAGAGGAGACGATGAACAACGTTTCGGTCGGGTCGAGATCGCGCAGCGCTTCGACGAAATCCGTACCGTCAATGTTGGATACGAAACGGAAAGTCATGGCTCGATCGCTATAGTGCTTTAGCGCCTCGTACGCCATGACCGGCCCGAGATCAGAGCCGCCGATGCCCACATTGATCACGTTGCGGATGCGCTTGCCGGTCTGGCCTTTCCAATCGCCCCGGCGGACCCGGTTGGAAAATTCAGTCATCCTATCCAGGACCCCGTGAACGTCGGGGACCACATTACGGCCATCGTGGAGAATGGTGGCCCCGCGCGGCGCGCGGAGCGCGACATGCAGAACGGCGCGATTCTCCGATACATTGATTTTGTCACCGCGGAACATGGCGTCGATGCGATCGCGCAACCCCGATTCCTCAGCGAGCTGCAACAAAAGCTGCAGCGTCTCATCAGTGATCCGGTTCTTGGAATAGTCGAGATAGATGCCGGCCGCTTCGACGGCCAGTCTCTCGCCGCGTCCATGATCGTCCCTAAAAAGCTGCCGCAGATGGGTGCTTTCCAGTTTCTGATGGTGCTTCTCGAGTAATGTCCAGGCGGGACGGCTCCGCAGAGGCGGCACAGATCCAACGTCGGCGGTGTGGGCTTTATGCTTGCGTTGACCGGACACCATTGTCATGTGGATCAACTCGCCCTGCGCATGGCCGCGCTTTTTGTCTCAATGCGCCCCAAGAGGTCGTTCCACGATGTGTTGAAGGACAAAGTGCCTTCGTCCTGAAGCCTTTCCGCCAGCGCATTGACATCGATGCCGGCCTTGGCGAAAGCGGCCAACACCCTTTCGCAATCGCCGCCGTCAGGCGGAAGTGTTGCGCCGACCTGACCGTGTTGGGCGAATGCCTTGAGCGTTGCCTCGGGCATGGTATTGATTGTGAGGGGAGCCGCCAGCGCCTTCACATAAAGTATGTCGGAGGCTTTCGGATCCTTGGTGCCGGTGCTGGCCCAGAGGAGCCGTTGAGTTCGGGCTCCGGCATTGGCCGCACGTTGAAAACGCGGCGACGTCAGCAGCTCCAGATACGCTTTGTAAGTGCGTTGGGCGACCGCGATACCCAGCCGATTGGTCAACTCGGCTGGCACTTTTCCGGTAGTCGCGACATCCCAGCGGCTGACAAAGAGCGATGCGACTGAGGCGACGGCGGGATTGAGGCCGGCTTCGATACGGCGCTCGACCCCGCGCAAATAAGCTTCTGCCGCGGCCACGTATTGGTCCCGGGAGAATAGAAGCGTGACATTTATCGGAACGCCCCCGAAGATCGCTTCCTCGATTGCGGGCAATCCTTCTTTCGTGCCGGGAATCTTGATGAAAAGGTTGGACTTGCCGGCGCGCTGGCTGAGATCGCGGGCCGCCGCAATGGTATGCTGCGTGTCACGCGCAAGAAAAGGCGAAACTTCGAGCGACACCCAGCCATCGACGCCATCGGTGCGGGTGAAGACATTCCGCAGCAGATCAGCGGCCTTACTCAGATCCGCCAGCGCCAGTTCGAAGAACAACTCTTCCGCCGACCTCGCACGAGATGCGCGTCGAGCAATATCACCATCGTAGTCGGAACTGTTCTTGATCGCAAGATCGAAGATCGTTGGATTCGAAGTAAGGCCGGTTACGGAGAATTCATGGACGTAGCGTTGCAACGTGCCGCTGTTGAGAAGGTCGCGGGTAATATTGTCTAGCCAAAGGCTCTGACCGATATTGTGCAACGTGTCTGTCGGGTTCATCGCGCCGACTCCAGCTCGGAAACGGGCATTGGCGGTA
Organism: uncultured Alphaproteobacteria bacterium; assembly: GCA_963791955.1. GTDB lineage: Bacteria > Pseudomonadota > Alphaproteobacteria > Rhizobiales > Xanthobacteraceae > BOG-931. The sequence goes on along the minus strand of CAWBUO010000002.1, from coordinate 446,926 downwards.
CTGGCCGCAGTCGCGGCAGGTCAAAGCGGAGAAGATCGCCGATGTTTTCGATCGTGAGGTCAGCCGGCGGAAACGCTTCGGCCAATTGCGAATCATGAGCGTAAATGCCCTGCCGTGCGAACACGGTGGTGACCCGGTCCCGCCAGTACCGTTTAACTGCCTCCAAAATGCGGAGTTTGTCGTCTATGAGAACGTAATGCTCAGCTGGAAAACGACGCGCAACGTCGTCGAGGGCTTCTTCCTTATGTATATAAACAAGCACGCGCCCATCGACGGCGTCGGAAAGGCCGGCCCGCTCGATCTTGTGGGGTTGAAAAACGACGTCGCCGTCGGAAAGAATGACAGTCGGGCCGAACCCGGCTAGCCGCGCTAGTACCGCAAGGGCGGACGGGAAGAGTTGGCTGGCGAATGGATAGTCTATGAGAAAGGACGACATCGCCAAGAGCTCGACTTCGCATGGATGCTCCGCGCGAAAGCGCTGCAGAGCTCCGAGATAGTCGCGGTAACCGAGTTCCGAGTACAGATCCCCGAGGATCCTCCAGTAGCGATCGCGGGCGTCTGCTCCGTAAGCGCTGCCGAGATGGTCTCTCAAATCCCGCTGGATTCCATCGTTATCGAGCAGCGTGTTATCGACGTCGAGCAAAAAGACAATCCGATGAGACCCCGACATTCGGACCTCCGCCTTCTAACTTTCGCTGCGCCTTGACCGGGCCGTTCGCGCCCCCCCGATTGTAACCGCCGAGCGCGCCAAAAGGTTCTCGTCAATTCGGAAGCTCTCGCCGATTTGATCGCGGGTTGTCGACCTTTTCATTTACGCGGCATTCGGTCGCAACCGGCAGGGGACAAAAACGCAAAAATTCCGAGCAGGGCAGCACACCCAGTGGCTGTTGATCCATGGGTTTCATCCGATCAATTGGCTCGATAACTCTGATCTTGAGCGATTGAAGCAAGCCGTCGCTGCATCGCCAGCACCAAATCTTCATTCGTGCGCGACATTGCTTTGCCCAACGGGGCGTTTCAGGAAATGACCAGTGCCCGGCTACATTCGGCAGGTAACGATCACCGATGTGCCATTATGTCCCGACTTTACGGCGAGATCGCCACCTAAGGTGCGGACCAATCGTTTGAGAATTTTCGATCCGGCGCCGCGTGATGCCATCCTCGTCCCAACGCCATTGTCGGAAACGATACAAACCCAAGAGTCACTTCTACTAACAAGCTCCACTCGCACCAGGCCATTATTCCGTCCTTGAAACGCATGCTTGGCGGCGTTCGTCACAAGCTCGGTTATTACAAGCCCCAATCGTTCGCACCAGACGCCGGCGAGTTCACCGGTATCGGCAAAGACCTCGCAACGGATGCCCAATGGCTCGAGAATCGCCTCTGATAGAACCTCACACAGATGCTCAACATAGTTCTCAATTGAGACCCAACTATCTTCCGCCCCGACAATGAGAGATCTATGCAAATTACCGAAGGCGATTATCCTCGCCTCGCATCGTTCGAGCGAGGCTCGAAGATCTGGCGCTGTGGTCACGCCAAACTCGCGCCTGAGTAGGCTCGAGAGCACCATAAGGGTATTGGCGTGGCGATGATGCATCTCGCGTAACAACAACCACTGATCCGCTTCGTGTAATGCCGAGCCGTCCATCCGGAGAGAGGGCCAATCGAATTCTCGAAGTGCCATGCTGTTGGACAAAATCACCTCCCGAAATTCGCACACCGGTGGTTGGTGCAGCAGCAAAAGCGAGAACGGCGATAGCTTGGGACGAGGGTGAAATCGAATCTATTGGACGATGGTGTGGTCGATACTTTTGGATCGGTCGACGACGACCTAGGGCCACTTCGGCGGCAATTCTCTGGGCACAGGCGCAGAGGGTCACATCGGCCCTGCACTCTAGGTTCATCAACATTGGCACTTTGAAGCGATATGTTTCGGATCCAGCCAGCATCTTCGGTACGCCTCACGATGAGATGAAGAAGTCCGTGTTTATACCCAGCGCCTGGCTGGCTCCTCTTACACCGCTTCCGCATTTTCTTGATTCTTTGCCTGCCTTTAGAATTCTCGCCTAACCAATACAAAGGTATCGGCGACACCATCGTTCAATGGTTTTGCATCGGCGGTTCCCGGACATTTAATGGCGCCCGAGCGAATGCGGCGGCGCAAGGGAGAGCAGAATGCCAGTGTCCAAAACTCGCATCGCTTTGGACCGCCATTGGGCGGCCTCGGACGCCAACGATTTTGACACCGAGCATCAAATTTACCGGGAAGACGCCGTCCTTGAGTATCCACAATCCGGCGAACGAATCCGCAGCCGCAAAAATATTCAGGCGTCGCGCATGGCGCAGCCGAATTACAAGCGGTTTTCGGTGCGGCGAATTGTTGGCTCTGGCGACCTCTGGGTAACTGAATTCATTCTCACTTATGATGGGAAGCCGTCATACACAGTTAGCATAATGGAGTTTAGGGGCGGAAAGGTTGCGCGGGAGACCCAATATTTCGGCGACCCGTTTGCCCCCGGCCCGTCTCGTTCCCAATGGGTCGAGCGAATGTCGGACACCGACGGTCGAAGTGGCGGCAAGGCTAAAGCTTGCGCCCGGACCAACGTCGAGAAGATCAACAGCGCGTTACCATGATAGGGTGCGAGCGGACATAAGCAGCAGGATGTCGCAGCATTTCACCGGGCATAGACTTCGAAGGGACACCTGATGGCTCTCTATGACAACGACCGATACACGACCGTCGACGAGGCCGATCCGGCGTTTCGCTGCGACGTGCTGGAGGGTCTCTCTCGTCGGCCGCGGGCGATCCCGGCGCGTTGGCTGTATGACCATTCGGGCTCCGCGCTTTTTGAAGCCATCACTACATTGCCCGAATATTATCCGAGCCGGACTGAGCGCTCGATCCTTTCGAGGGCGGCAAACGACATCGCCGTTTTGACCGGCGGAGGACGTGCAGTCATCGAGTTCGGCTCGGGATCGTCTGCCAAGACGCCGATCTTGCTGTCGGCGGTGAACCCGTCCGCATACGTGCCGATCGATATCTCCAGCGACTTTCTTTGGGAGTCGGTGGAGCGCCTGTCTGAGACATTTCCAAATCTGGCCATCTATCCGGTCGAGGCCGACTTTACGGGCGCGTTGCGACTCCCGCCGGCAGTCAGAAACATGCCCCGGCTTGGTTTCTTTCCGGGATCCACAATCGGGAACTTGGTGGTACCAGCCGCGGTCGATCTGTTGCGCGCGATGGCGAACACTCTGGGCGGCGGTTCAATGCTGCTGATCGGCATCGATCGCATCAAAGACATAGATGTGCTGCTGCCTGCCTATGACGACGAGCAAGGGGTAACGGCGGCATTCAATCTCAACCTCCTGCATCGGATCAACCGCGAGCTGAGCGGCTCTGTGCCGGTGGATGCCTTCCGTCATCTCGTGCGATGGAACGAGGTCGAGGCCCGGATCGAGATGCATCTTGTTGCCGCTCGCGACGCGCGCTTTGCTGTTGAGGGGCGTCATTTCTCGATAGCGAAGGGTGAGACTATTCACACGGAAAACAGCCTCAAATACGGGCCGCGGGAGGCCGGCGTGCTGCTGCGGGCCGGCGGCTGGACTCCAATCGCGCAGTGGACCGACGACGAGGACCTGTTCTCGGTGATCCTCGCCAAAGAAGGAGCCGCACAATCGGACCATACTACCAAGTCGCCGCGGGGCGACGCGGCCGAAAGGCTCGCTTTTCGGCAAATAATCTCGGTTGGGGACTGACGTGACGCCGGGCTGTCGCCTTGGAATTTTGGAATATCCGGGGGAAGTCTCGACACCAGGAGAGGTCCATGATTGATGTTGTGACCGCTCCCTACGGCGCGCTGCTTCTTCGCTTATGTCTTGGTGTAATGTTTGCGGCCCACGCCCTGCTCAAGTGGCGTGTGTTCACGCCGCCCGTTGAGGTCGAATTTTTTAAATCACTGGGTCTGCCCGGCTGGCTCCTTTACGTCACGATCACGGTCGAGTTGCTCGGTGCGGCTGGTCTGATCTTCGGCATTTATCCGCGTTACGTTGCGCTGTTGCTCGTTCCGGAAATGATCGGAACCATTGTGACCGTTCACGGAAAAAACGGCTGGGAATTCACCAACAAGGGTGGCGGCTGGGAATATCCTGCGTTCTGGGCGGCTGCCTTGCTCGTGCTGTTTCTTGTGGGCGATGGAGCCTGGGCGCTCGTGCCGTCGCCCGACTTGTCATCTCTGACAGCAGCGCTGCGATAACCGGCGCGAACGATGCCGACTATTGGATCACAAAAATGGGTGCCGTGGGCGGAGAGCTGAAATGATCGATCTACTTTTCAAGGGGGTCGGCGGGACCGACATCGCGTTCCTTCTCAACCGCGTCGCGGTCGGGACATTCTTCCTGTTCTCAGGTTACCACAAGCTATTCAATGCGCCGCGTCATCGCATGTTCGCCGACGAGCTAAAGGCACTGCACGTTCATGCGCTCGGGATTAATCAGTGGTGGGTGCCGTTCGTCGAGTTCTCCGCCGGCGGGGCAGTGGTCATCGGGCTCCTCGCGCCGTTTGCCGCGCTTGGCCTGCTTGTCGTCATTCTCGTCGCCTGCGCGACATCGGGAAGGCAGCGAATCAAAACTTACAAGCCGATCGATAGGGCAGACCGGATCGACGATTGGCTTTATCTGCCCGAAACTTTGTACGCCTTCATGCTGCTCCTGATTGTCTCCGCTGGCGCCGGACCCTACAGCCTTGATGCCTTGATCTGGGGCCTGATCGGCAGAGGCGGCGCGTGAGTTCTCAACGGGCTGATCGCAACGGGATTTTCGCTCGTCGGTGGGCGGTAAACGGCCATGTTTTCAGCCCATCTCATCTATGCCATCCGAAAGGAGTTCAAAATGGCAAGATCACAGTGGCACAGATTCTACAATGCGAATGTAGCCGCTCAACCCGCAGTGCTCTTCGAATTGCTGTCGGACATGCCGAATTATGGACGCTGGCTGCCTCAATCCGACGCGTTCGGAGAGACCACGGATGTCGTGCCATACCCCGTCCAATTGGGTAGTAAGTATCATGACGGGAAACCCGCCGAGCCCGGAAAAGACTGGTGGGGAACCGTGATCGGATTCCAACCTCCGGGCTCGATCGACTTCCACCACGTCATCCATATTGGCCAGTTGCGGGCGACAGTTGACGTGCACATTCACTATTCCCTCGAATGGGAGGGGCAAAGTACGCTTGTCAATCGCTGGTTGGTTCTGGACATCACTATGCCTGGAATCCTTCCTCCGCTCCGACGTCTAATTACCGAACCCTTCGAGAAGGAGAATGTTCGAACGATGGACGCGGTAAAAAAATACGCCGAGGCGCATCCAGAAGGCGTCCCGAAGTAGTCAGGTCAGCGTAGTCTTACGGAACATCGCGGGCCTTATATGTTTGCTGCTGGCACTTAGCGTGGGTCTCACTGGGCGCACCGGTTGACCGCCTCAGCGGGTTCCGTAGTCGTCGCCAATGGGAGTGTCCTTGTGATTGTCACGACCTTCCACAGAGCTGTGCGGGTCATCGAGCATACTTTGATACCGCTGAAAGACGGCACGATGCTGGCGGCTCGCATCTGGTTGCCGGAGGACGCCGAGCAGAGTCCGGTTCCTGCAATTCTGGAGTATCTGCCGTATCGCAAGCGCGACGGGACTTACGAACGAGACGCCCTCACTCATCCCTATCTTGCAGGCCACGGCTACGCGGGCGTCCGCGTCGACCTTCGCGGTAGCGGTGAATTGAGCGGTTTGCTGTTCGACGAGTACGCCCAACAGGAACAAGACGATGGCGTCGAGCTGATCGCGTGGCTGGCGGCGCAACCCTGGTGCAATGGCGCCGTTGGCATGATGGGAATCTCTTGGGGCGGGTTCAATGGGCTTCAGATCGCGGCGCGCCGTCCCCCGGCACTCAAAGCAATCGTAACCATTTGCTCAACCGACGACCGGTACGCCGACGACGCGCACTACATGGGCGGCGCGTTTCTGACAACCGCAGGACTCGAGTGGGCATTTTTCTTTTTCAGCTTGATGTGCCTTCCGCCCGATCCGGCGCTGGTCGGCGATGGCTGGCGAGCGACATGGTTGGAGCGCCTAAACAACATACCGCTGTTCCAGGACAATTGGCTGCAGCATCAACGGCGCGATGCGTATTGGAAGCACGGATCGGTATGCGAGGACTACGCAGCGATCCGATGCCCGGTCTATGCGGTCGGCGGGTGGACCGACGGTTATAAGAATGCAATCCAGCGCCTTCTCGAGCGATTGACGGTGCCCCGCAAGGGTCTGGTCGGGCCATGGGGACACGCCTATCCGCACTTTGCGATGCCCGGGCCCCAGATCGGATTCCTCCAGGAAATCCTGCGCTGGTGGGACTATTGGCTGAAGGACGTCGATACCGGCGTGATGGATGAACCAATGCTGCGTGCGTGGATGACGGAGAGTGTGAAACCGGCAACCCACCACGACACGTTGCCGGGCCGGTGGATTGCAGAACCTTCGTGGCCACCGCCAGAAATAATGCCGCGGCGTCTGTTCCTGACCGATGGGGGGCTGCGACAAGCCGCGGCACCTTTGACGGCTCGCGCCGTATGCTCGCCGCAGACGGTCGGCAAGTGTGGGGGCTATTGGGTGCCGTTCGGCCGCGGGCATGATCAGGCCGGTGACCAGCAAGAAGATGACGTCCGCTCGCTTACTTTCGAGACACCGCCGCTCGAAGAGCCGATCGAGATCCTTGGCGCTCCGATCGTTGCGCTCGACGTCTCGTCGGACCGGCCGATTGCAAATCTGATAGTTCGGTTATGCGATGTGCATCCGTCCGGTGAATCACTGCGTGTCAGCTACGGCGTGCTCAATCTCACGCATCGCGAGAGCCACGAACAGCCCACACTGCTAACGCCAGGTGAGCGCTACCGGGTCCGCATCCAGCTCAATGATGCAGGCTCGGTATTTCCTGCAGGCCACAAGGTGAGGCTTGCGATATCTACGACTTACTGGCCGATGGTCTGGCCCAGCCCCGAAGCGGCGACTGTACTCATCTATGCCGGCACGCTCGATCTGCCGCAACGCCCGCCCAACATCATGGACGCCAAGCTCTCGCCTTTTCTCGAACCGGAGACGGCTTCACCCGACAAGCCAACGCTCTCTCGTCGCGATGGTTGTGCGGGTTGAACGCATCGACCGCATCGATCTGGAATCGGGCACGCAGGACAAGACGGAGTATCATGTCGCAGAAAATGATCCGCTCAGCGCATTTGCCGAACTGCGTCATTCCCAGACGCTATCACGAAACGAATGGCAAATCCGGGTCGAGACGCAGCTGCGAATGTCGTGCACGGGCAATGCCTTCCTGCTGCAGGGAAGTTTGCGCGCCTGGGAGGGCGCGAACGAAGTGTGTCATCGAGACTGGGAACGCTCTGTTCCTCGAGATTTCATGTGATGGATCTGATCGATCTCAAGCAAAGGGAGTTGTCTATGAGCGAAGTACAAGTCGAGCAGAAAACCTATCAAATGCCACCGAAGGATGGGATTACCATCGCGCACTTTCTCACCGTCGCCGACGTCGAGCGATCGCTTCGATTTTACGAAACGGTCTTCGGAGGTCGCATTGAGAGCAGAGGCGACAAGAGCGGCGCGCCGGGGTACCTTCAGATCGCGAACACGTGGCTCATCGTCAACCCCGGGGGCGGTCCGACGCCCGACAAACCAACGGTAACGCTCCGCGTCCCTCCTAACCCCGATGAAGTCAGCAGTTTTATGAATATCCGCGTTGCCGATATTCAGGCCTGCTACAAACTTTGGCGAAGTCGAGGAGCCGAGTTTATCACTGAGCCAAAGCCCAAATACGGCGAGACGCGCTGCTACATTCGCGACCCTGATGGCTATATTATAGAAGTCGGGCAAAGCAACCCGGGCGTCGCTTACGGCTGAATGGCCCGTCGAATGCTGAATGCCGCGGCCGAATAACGTCCCATTGCTCCGCTCGTCGATGCGGAGCAATGGAAGCAGATGGAGGTCGGAGAGGAACCTATCATGTCCGAAAGGGATGGTATCAACCCGGCGGCGAGGCCAAGCGGAACAGGTTGCGTCGAATGCTCTCCGGGCGGGTGGTGGCTGCATCTTCGCAGATGTGCCGAATGCGGTCACATCGGCTGCTGCGATAGTTCACCAAGTCAGCACGCATCGAAACACCACGCTGCCACGGGTCACCCGATCATCACGAGCTTCGAGCCAGGCGAGCACTGGTTTTACGACTACCGTACTGAAGAATTTTTCAGCGGCCCGAAGCTTCACGCCCCTCACTCGCATCCGTTGGATCAACCGACGCCCGGACCGGCCGGAGCGGTACCTTCAAACTGGCAAACGCTGCTTCACGAATAGGCGGTGGCTCTTTGGTTCGGCCGCACCCAGGCGATCGGATTTCGGCGGATCGCTCCATTGCTCGAGATTGCGCAAAGCGATCTGAAGAATGAGACCGTTCGAGACAATACATGAATCTCGCTCTGGCACGACGGGAACCATACCGGAGCCGCGGAGTTTCGGGCCGAGAATTCGACTAGCTTGAACAGGCGAAAAAAGCCGGAGGTCCGTTATGCCCCGTTATGATGCGATCATCATTGGCACCGGACAGGCCGGACCAGCCTTGGCCGGGCGATTGGTGACCGCAGGCTGGAAGGTCGCGATCGTCGAACGCAAGCTTTTCGGCGGCACATGTGTGAACACCGGCTGTACTCCGACGAAAACGCTGATCGCCACCGCATACGCAGCACGTGTTGCGCACCGTGCAGCTGAGTACGGCGTGAGAATTGAGGGACCGGTGAATGTCGACATGAAAGCGGTTAAGGCGCGGAAGGACGCTGTAGTGGCCGCTTCGCGCAATGGTCTCGAGCGGTCGCTAAGGACGCTGGAAGGATGCACGGTTTATGAAGGCCATGGCCGCTTTGTCGCGGCAAAGAAAATCACAGTGAACGGTTCTGAGCTCGTCGCTGATCACATCTTCATCAACGTGGGGGCACGCGCGGCGATTCCCCCGATACCTGGCCTCGACCGGGTTCCGTATCTTACCAACAGTTCGATGATGGACATCGATTTCCTCCCGTCGCATCTCGTCATTCTGGGCGGCAGTTACATCGGCCTTGAATTTGCGCAGATGTATCGTCGCTTTGGCAGCGAGGTGACGGTGATCGAACTTTCGCCGCGGCTGATCCCGCGTGAGGACGAGGACGTTTCGGAGGCTGTCGCCGATTTTCTCAAGGAGGAGGGCATCGACGTGCGCGTTGACGGCAAGGTCGTCGACGTTGAGATGCAGGGAGACTCGATAGCCGTGAGGGTGGAATCCGCGGGGGAGCGTTCACAAGTGCTCGGGACGCACGTGCTGGTCGCGACGGGTCGTCGGCCGAACACGGACGACCTCGGTCTCGACAAGGCTGGTATTGCCATCGATGCGCGCGGGTACATTCAGGTGGACGATCAGTTGCGCGCCAGCGTCTCGGGCGTCTGGGCCATGGGCGACTGCAATGGCCGGGGCGCGTTCACACACACATCGTGGAATGATTTCCAGATCGTGGCGGCCAATCTGCTCGACAATGATCAGAGGCGTGTGAGTGACCGTATCACGGCTTACGCGCTTTACACCGATCCGCCACTCGGCCGCGCCGGGATGACGGAAGCTGAAGTCCGCAAGACGGGCAAGCCCGCGCTGATTTCAACCCTGGCAATGCAACATGTCAGTCGCGCATATGAGAGAGGCGAGACCAAGGGCTTCATGAAAATCCTCGCGGATCGAGATAGCAAACAGATCTTGGGCGCCTCCTTCCTGGGACTCGCAGGTGATGAGGTCATTCACTGTGTCCTGGACGCTATGTACGCCAAGGCGCCGTACACGTTGATCGAGCGGGCGATGCACATTCATCCCACCGTGTCTGAGTATATTCCGGTCATGATGGGTAACCTCAAGCCGTTGCAATGATCAGGGAAAAAGTGCGCCACCGCATTAACTTGGCCCGGAAATTCAGTAGCGCTTCGCCTCGTGTCGATCGAGCAAGGCTCGAGGATCTGGCGACGTCGTTCCAGCGAACTCGCGCCGGAATAAGCTCGCGAGCGCCATAAGCATATCGGCGTGACGAAAATGCATCGCGCGTAACAACAACTCATCCGTTTCGCCTAATGCCAAACGGATCAAGCACCGGATGTCCGCCACGCCGCGCTCCTGCATCTTCTTGTTTCTTTGCCTACCTTTCGAATTCTTGCCTAACCCATACAAAGGTATCGACGACACTATGGTTCAATGGCTATGCGCCGACGCGTCCCGCATATCTCGCCCGGTTGCTGGCGTCACAGTTTATTGCAGAACTGATAAAGGCTGCTCACCGGAGGATCGATCATGCGGGCGCAAATCTGCTTTTTTTTGTCAGCATAGTCTTCAGTTTCGTTGCGTGGGGTGTAGTCGCCGGTAGCGTGATCTGGCCGGAGCTGCGCCGCCGAGGCCGCAGCGAAGCCTTGCGGCCGCTGCTGATGTTTCATTCTTTCCGCTTCGTCGGCTTGGCGTTCCTGGTCCCCGGCGTCGTGTCGCCCGATTTGCCGGCGGTTTTCGCCGAAGGCGCCGCCTACGGCGATATCATTGCCGCGACCCTCGCTTTGTTGACGCTGGCCTTACTACCCGGCAGGCTTGGCATCGTCGCGGCCTGGGTATCCAATCTTTGGGGCACCGCCGATATCCTCCATGCCAATTACGAAGGCATTCACTTAGGCGTCCCGGCCGGTCAATTGGGCGCTGCCTACTTTCTCGTAACGTTTATCGTGCCGCTCTTTCTGATCACGAACGGACTCATGTTTTGGCTTCTATTGCGAAACGAAAACGAAGCCGTCGTGCCGGCCGGGCGGCTCGCCTAAACTGAGTCGCGCCTCGGGCTAGGCTTGGTCTTCGCCCAGGTAATGACCGGGTTACACTTCTACGGCGGGTAAAGTGAACTGCAGGATGGTGCCCCGGGGAGCGGCCGGCGTAGCCCACAATCTCCCGCCGTGCGCCTCTATGATGGTGCGACAGATGGACAGACCCATGCCCAAGCCATCGGGCTTCGTGGTGTAGAAGGCCTCGAATATGCGTTCAAGATTTGTCGGGTCGATGCCTGGGCCGGAATCTTGCACCGCGACCGAGACATTATCGGGTTCCGCTTTGGCGGTCGTGATTATCAGTTGCCTCTGAAGATTGTCGATGGCGCTCATTGCATCCAGGCCATTTCGGATAAGGTTGAGGAGCACCTGCTGGAGCTGGACCCGATCGCCTTTGACGGGGGGAAGGTTGTCCATGAACTCCGATCGAACGATGACACCGCCGCTTTGAAATTCCCTCTGCGACAGGGAGATTATTTCAGTTGAAGCCTCGTTCAGGTTGACTAGCTCGTTCGACGTTTCCTTCTTGGCGAACAGCGCGCGTAATCGCGCGATGATGTCTGACGCGCGATTGGCGTCGCGGATCGCACGCCTCGCGGTTTCCAGTGCTCCAGTAATGTTTGGTGGATCGGCGGCGAGCATCCGCGCCAATGTGCTTGCATTGGTCACAATGCCCGAGAGGGGTTGATTGATCTCGTGCGCGATCGAGGCTGACAACTGGCCAACGGTCGCCACGCGGTTCACGTGTGCCAGCTCCATCTGTGCCTCATGGTAGCGCCGCTCGCTTTCGCGCATGTCTGCCTCGGCGCGCTTTCGTTCGGTCAGGTCGACGGCGAAGATGACAACGCTGTCTCCTCGTTCATCCAATGTTGTTCCTGCAACCAGCACCGGCACGCGGCTGCCATCTTTCCGGAAGTACTCCTTCTCGAATGGCTGCGCGGTTCCCGTTGCCCTCATTTCAGCTACAGCCCGTCCGTCCCTGTCACGCCATTCCGCGGGCGTTAGCTCCGTACGGCGCAATCGACCCGCTGCGAGGTCTGCTCGATCGTATCCAAGCATCTGGAGAAACGCCTGATTGGCCTCCTGGGCGTGACCATCGGGATTGCCGATCAAAATCCCGATAATACTCGAATCAACAAGGCGTCGGACCTTCGCCTCCCGTTCCTGGAGATCTCCATAGAGACGCGTGTTTTCTAACGAGATCGCCGCTTGCGCCGCCAGCAGTTCCAGGATCGCGATTCGAGCCGGGGTGAATGTGTGAGAAGCCAAGGTGTTTTCAAGGAGAAGAATCCCGGTTAATTGCTGTTGCTTGATCAGCGGTAGGCAGAGGATCGACTTCGATCGTCGATCGCGCAGATAATCGTCCGCTGAGAACAGGTTGGGTTTGGAGGCATCATCGAGGATCACGCTTTCCTGCGTCCTCATGACGTAGCGAATGATAGTTTCAGGAGCTGCCAGACCAGCGGGGGCGTCGTAATGCAGGACGATCCCTTCGCCGCCAGTCCGTGCCTCGGCCTCGATACGGTAATCATTCTGATACGGCAGGATCAGGAGGCCATGATCGGCTCCTGCGTGCTGCAAGGCGATCGTCATGAGCCGCTCAATCAAGCGCGGCAGAAGCATCTCGCCCGACAGAGCTTGTGATGCCTTCACAACGGCGGCAACGTCGAGCTGTTGACCCGCGGACGTCGTTTCATTCGTACCGCCGCGTGGATCCGCCATGGCCAGTCGCGGATAGCGCTCCTCAAGTTGCTGCACCTTTCCATCGGCGCCCCAACGCAGATAGCCGTCGAGGGCGTTGCGCAGATAAAGATCGGCGAATTCGTCTAACCCGCGGTCCCGGTAGAAGACGGACGCGCGCTCATAGGCGATCGCCTCGTTGTGGACGAAGCCGTTTGCGCGTGATGAGCGGATAGCCTGCTCGTAAAGGCGCTCGGCATCGAGCGTACGGCCATCCAGACGGGCGATCTCGGCGCTGACCAGAGCGGCGCGGTTCTCGAAGTTCTCCGGACAATTCTCTGCCCAAGTCTGCAGTTGCCTGTGATGCGAGGCCAAAGCGTCCAGATGTTGGTGACGCTCGTCAGCTGCCGCGAGTTCGTAGGAAGCCGCCCGAGAGAGTGCGCCGTAAAAGTGATATTCGGATTCCTCCAACAAGAACGATGAGGTCCAGAGTAGCGGTTGCACCTTCGATGCGGCGTCCATGGCTCCCCGATAATCGCAGGCGAGGTAGCGCGCCTGCAATTTCCGGATCCAGTACAAGAACGCAGCGCTCGCCAAGGCGGGGCTGCTCGACAAATGGGATTCGATGCGAAGCTCATCAAGCTGCCCGTCGTCAAAGCAACCGAATTTCAGCGTCGAGCCCCGGAGCATTCGAATCAACGCCAGCTGCGAGGTGACGATATCGACGATGAGCCCAAACCGCGCTGTCTCCGCAAATGCGAGGCCACGTTCGGCTTCTGCTTGCACCTCGGGCAGCGGCTCGCCGTCGAAGAGAAAGGCCGTGTTGAGACGGTTGCACGCGAAGGCTCCAATTGTGAGGTCGCCGATCCGGTTCGCTGTTGCGAAAGCGCGGCGCAGCGGATCGCGGCAAGCTCGCACGTGCTTCATCCACGCCACGACAGCCGCGAAGCGAAGAGACGTCCCAGGCTCGAAGCGCTTGAACCCGCGTCGATCGACGAGCTCGTAGCCGAGTTTAGCGAAACGAAATCCGCTGTTGTAATCACCGAAGCGCTTTCCGACCTGGCTGCCAAGTGTGACATAGGCGAAACATGAAGCGTCGCAGTTTCCGTGCTCAAGGCTCAGACTAACGCCTTTGCAGCTCGTCATGAAACTCAGGTTCGGATCGGTGAACAAGGCTGGCGCCGTGAGCTTGCTTAGGACCTCGATGGTCCCGAGGGATGCGGGGTCATGCATCAATGACGAATCGACGAGAACCTCGATCGCGCGGCCCCCGAGCAAGGACTGAACGCGTTCGTACTCGGCTCTCACTTCCTCCTCTTTTGGATGAGGCGACCAGTCGATGCCAACTTGCCGGAGGTAGTTGAGGCATACAGTAACCGCGCGATCACTGCGATCGAGGAGTGTGCAGAGATCCGCGTGCAAACACACGACACTGGCTTGCTCGACTATTGTCGTGGCGCGATTTGACAATGCAGCCAATCGTTGATCCGCGATAGATAATTGGCCGGTCAAAAATTCGCATTCGGCGCGGTGCAATTCCAACTGGAAGATAAGATCGTGGCGGCGCTCCCAACATTCATCAGCCAAAAGTGCTTCGCCTGCGATGAAATACTGAAGGGCTGAGGCGTAGGCTGTGGACGCTTTGGCCCGCTTGCCGGCGACGAGGTTGAGCTCAGCCACCTGGTAGCGCTCATCTTCTGATGAGATGAGCTCGGCTCCACGGTTAAACTGATTGACGATATCGAAAATGATCTCTTGGCGCTTGTCGGACGGCGTATGCGCCACGAGTAATCGGCCGATCCGGAGGTGGGCTTCGGCGCGCGCGTCCTCGGCGACTAGCGAATAGGCAGCCTCTTGTATGCGATCGTGCTGGAACGCATAGTCCTTCCCCGAGCGGTGCACCAGCCCAGATCGAACGGCTTCCCAGAGGCTTTCGTGAAGCTCTTCTTCCGATGTCTGGCAGACGGTCCCAAGGAGAGCGAACTCGGCGTCCGGAGCCGATGCAGGCAAGCTGGCGAAGCGCCGCCTGGGTTTCTGCCGGCAAGCGATTGAGCTTGACGACCATGAGATCGACCACGTTGTCGGTGTAGCGTTTGGCGTGGATGCGCCCGAGGTCACAAAACCAACGCGCATCCGCGTGATCGAAGATCAGCAGCGCTTCATCCGCGAGCGCAGAGAGAAACTGAATGGCAAAAAATGGATTGCCGCCGGTCTTCTCGTGCACCATCTGCACGAGATGGGTCACGGGCTTGGTCTCGCAGCGCAGCGAGTCCGCGATCAGTTGTTCGAGGTCGTCATAGCGTCAAAGGCGCCAATACGATATCTTGTACTGTTGCGCCGGCTCGACGGATTGCGTCGAGCTTGCGCATCGAGCGGGTGCGCAGCTGTCGACTTCGTTGTCTCGATAGGCGCCGATCAGCAGCAAATGCGGAATGTTCCGTTGCGCGAGAAGATCTTCGAGCAGGTCGAGCGTGGCGGCATCGAGCCATTGCAAATCGTCGAGGAAGAGCACCAGCGGATGCTCCGGACGCGCAAAGACAGCGATGAATCGCCGCAGCACCGCCTGGAAACGGCGCTGCGCGTCTTGCGGCGACAGATCGGGGACCGGCTAGCTGTTCGCCAATGACGAGTTCCAGTTCGGGGATGAGGTCCACGATCAGCTGCCCATTCGGACCCAGAGCCTCGCGAAGATCATCCCGCCAGGCCTGAAGCTCAGCCTCGCTCTTGCTCAAAATCTGCCGGACCAGACTTTGAAAGGCTTGCGCCAAGGTGGCGTAAGGGATGTCGCGCTTGTACTGATCGAACTTGCCGGAGGCGAAGAGGCCTCGCGACGGAACCAGGACCTTGTGGAGCTCATTCACGACCGAGGACTTGCCGATGCCGGAATATCCGGAGACGAGAACGAGTTCCGGCATGCCGGTGGCGACGACCCGATGGAACGAGCTGAGGAGTGCGGAGACCTCGCGCGAGCGGCCGTAAAGTTTCTCCGGGATCAGTAGCTGAGCCGGCACATCGTGCTCTGCGAGCGGGAATTCATCGATGCGGCCCCGCATTTCCCATTCGGTGCGGCATTGTCGAAGATCGTGCTCGACGCCGGCGGCGGTCTGGTAGCGCTCCTCGGCAGTCTTGGCGACGAGCTTCATGATGATCTGGGAAATCGGCGCCGGGATGTTCCCGAACCGCTTGTGCGGCGGCACCGGTGTTCTGGCGATATGGCAATGGACCCATTCCATGGGGTCGGGCGCGGCGAAAGGCAGCGAACCCGTAAGCATTTGGTAGAACGTCATGCCGAGGGAATAGAGGTCGCTCCGGGAATCGATCGAGCGGTTCATCCGCCCGGTCTGTTCTGGCGCCATGTAGGGGAGGGTGCCGGCGATGAACTCGGGCGGTGAGGGCGCCTGCCGTTCGCGCGGTAGGCGTGATGCAACGCCGAAGCCCGTCAACCAAACCTGACTTGTCGAATCGTTCACCAGGACGTTCGCGGGATTGATGTCCTTGTGAATGAGGCCGCGTTCGTGCAGCCCGCGTAGAGCCGCCGTCAGCGCCTCCGCAAGACGAAGGAACCTCGGCGGCTCCATCGGGGATCCCAGAAGGCGATGAAGCGGCTCGGCACCATGGTCTTCGAGGACAAGCATAGTCCGGCCGCGCTCGCGTACCAGATCCAGAGGCCGAACCGCCCAGGGAGCGTCGAGATGGTCTTTCAGGCTGTATTCGTGTGCAAGACGGTCGAGACTGACGATCGTCGGGCTTTCGGTGGCGAGAATAACGACAATGACGGTACGCCGATCGCTACCGGGTTCGTCATCCGACGCTTTGTAGAAGACGCGGCTCGCCGTCCTGCCACAACGCCTGCATCTGGCCGAAGCGAACGTGGGCCTCCTGCGATTTCGAAACCATAAGGCTTTCGCCGTCACTGATCGCGCGCAAGCCCAAGCTTCGCAGCAATATTCACGAGGTCGGCGAAAGAGCCGGCATTCATCTTTCGCATCACCTGGCCTCGATGCGCCTTCACGGTAATCTCGCTGATGCCGAGTTCGAAGCCGACCTGTTTATTCAACAGACCGCGGACCACCAACGCCATGACCTCCCGCTCGCGGGGGCTTAACGATGCGTAACGGTCGCGGAGCGCCCGCAACTGCGTTCTCCTGATCAAGTGCAGTTTCGGCTACGTTCGAGGGCCAGCCGGATCGCATTCAACAGCACCTCTTCGCCGAATGGTTTGGTCAAGAACTCGACGGCCCCTCCCTTCATGGCTTGGACCGTCATGGGAATGTTACCGTGACCAGTAATAAAAATGATAGGCATATCGGTGCGCTCGCGCGCGACCTGCTTTTGCAAATCGATGCCGTTGAGACCCGGAAGGGTAACGTCGAGTACCAGACAATTCGGAACGGCAACGCGTTGGCGAGACAAGAAATCCTGAGCGGTTTCGAACAGCTCTGGCTGCCAGCCGGCATTGCGGATCAGCAATTCCAGCGACTCGCGCACAGAGATGTCATCGTCAACGACGAACACGATCGGAACAGCGTGAGCCATGTGAGACGACCTCACGTCAGCATCTGCAACAGTCGTCGCCCCCGAAGTCTTCATATGATTAGCCTGTATCTCGCAGGTGCGAAAGGGGGAGGACGCATCGCTCATTTCACGCCCAAAGCGGCATGGAGCGCGCCGAGCAAAGCCGCGTCGCTAAACGGCTTGTTGAGACATTCCACTGCGCCCTGTTCGAACACGCGCAGGCGAGCGGCCTGATTTGCTGTTATGAAGATGATCGGGATTTTGTGCCCGCGAACTTTCAGTTCTCGCTGCAGATCGGGTCCAGACATGCCTGGCATGGCGATGTCGAGGATCAGGCATCTGGTCCGACCGATGCAATCGGATGCCAGAAACTCTTCCGCCGACGAGAACGCTTTGGCCGCATAGCCGAACTCCCTCAACAAATCTGGTAGCGACTCGCGCACGGATTCATCGTCATCGACGACCGACACGAGTAATCGTTCACTCATTATGGAAACCTCATGACGCATATCCCGGCAGCATCCGCGCGGCGTCAATGCTGCAGACACCAGTTAAGTCCGCGGCTTCACGGGGGATGAAGCGTTAAAAGGCTGCGTCGGGACAAGGGCCCGGCGTCGGGGCCGTGGTCATCATTGGCTGCATAACGGACGGATATCTATAGTACTTTGATATCAATCAACGTCCGCACTTTGCCGCGCAAGTCGCATACAGCGCTTACGACACTTTGTGGGCGATAAAGGCATCTTCAGCTCCCCCAGGGCCGTTGTTATTGCTGCGTGTAGTGCCGCATCGCCTTCGACAGACACTCAAGGGCGCCCTGGCCCGGCACCTCGACCGCGTAGAGTCGTGAGCCGCGATGAAGATGATCGGAATTTCTTGTCGGCGCAGCTGAGTTCCTCATACACCGCAACGTCATAAACGCTTGCCCAAGTAAATCCATGATACCTTGGTGTCGATCGTCCACGGAGCTAAGAAAATTCGAAAAAAGCGGCGAAGGGGCAAGTCGCCGCGGTTCCCTGAGGAAGCAGGTGTTGCGTTCCGCGCCACGGGCTCACCGAGCAGAGCCCAGCGGTTGGCATGACCTACCGGGTCTATCGGTAGCGGTGTTTGGCCAAGAATTCGAGAATGAGACCAGCGATCTCATCGTTCTTCTCATCCAGTGCAAAATGGCCGGCGTCGAGGAGATGAATTTCGACGTCCGGCAGATCGCGCCTGTATGCCTCTCCGCCGGGAGCGACGAACGAGGGATCGTTGCGTCCCCAAACGACCAAAGTCGGGGGCCTGTGGTCGCGTAGCCACGCCTGCCACACCGGATAGGAAGCGATGTTCGTCCGGTAGTCGTATAAAAGATCCGCCTGGATCTGTTGTTGCCCCGGTCTCGACAGATGAGCGTATTCATCCGTCCAGGTATCCGGGTTGTAGCGATCAGGATGCGAGGTGCCGAGGGTGTGACGCTGTTCGGTCGCCGCCCACGACACAAACGCATCGAACACCTCGGGATGCGCCTTTGGATCGGCCCAATACTGCGCGATACCGGCCCACTTGGCGCCGAGACCTTCGTTATAGGCATTGGCATTCTGGATGATGAGCGCCTGCACCTGCTCCGGATGCGCCAAAAAGATACGGAAGCCGATCGGCCCGCCATAGTCATGAAGGTAGAAGGTGCACTTGTTGATCTTGAGCTGTTCAAGGAGATGGCTCATCGTCTTCGCTAAATTGTCGAAGGTGTACACATACGAGGAGGGCGGCGGGGCGTCACTGTGACCGAAGCCTGGGAAGTCCGGCGCAATCAAATGATAGCGTGTGGCAAGCAAAGGAATCAGTGCGTCGAACTCGCGGGAGGATGAAGGAAAGCCGTGTAGAAGAACGATTGTCGGCGCTTCCTTCGGGCCAGCCTCCCGGTAAAAGACACCAACGCCATCAACCGTCACGCGGCGATAGGCCGTTGTCGCGGACGTCGACTCTAGCGAAGCACCCTGCGCAGTATGGCACTCGATTGACGCCGCCGCAGCTGTTGGAGAAGTTTCGCTTGTCATAATTTCGCTCCGCGTCGGGCGCTCAGCCATTCCCTTGGAGTGGCTTTCTTCCGTCGCTATCCAACTGGCCAACTAAAAAGGCGCTGCCGTCGGAGTTCGAGTTCAAGCGCATTGATGGGGACATCAGTCGTAGAATGCGGGGAGTAGCCTAAGCGTGTCAGATTGTGCCTTGTCGTGATTGATAAACAGCTTCGCCTTGTATGTTGCGATCATCCGCCTGACCCTATCCATCGAGGCGATTGACGCGGCCTTGTCCGTGTTCAAGGACGGTACCGTGTTCTTTTCAAAATTCTCTTCCAGATGAACCACGTCACCGGACAAGATGATGAAGCCCGAATTCTTCAAATGCACCAACAACGATTGACTGCCGGGAGTGTGTCCTGGTGTGGAAACCAAGGTGACGCTGCCATCGCCGAATACGTCCGTATCGCCGTCGAGCAGGCTGAGATGTTTTGGAGTACCCAAAAGCTTGCGTGCGAGGGCCTTCAATTGATTTACGTTGTCGTTGGGGCCATCGGGGGAGCTGATCCACGCATACTCGGCCCGCTGCATCAGAACCGTTGAATTCGGGAACAAGCGGACGTTGCCAATGTGGTCGCCGTGAGTATGGGATAGCGCAACATAAGAGATGTCGGCTGTCTTAAGTTCGATCGCGGCAAGCTGGTCAGTTAGTGACTTATCCAGATGGTAGACGATCAATTTAGGCAGGGTCGACCAGCCTTTGGTGTCGTGCAACGTGGATTCAGGAACACCGGTGTCCCACAGTAACCATTTGTTTCCGCGCTGTATCAGCCAGCAAGTCGACGAGAATTCGATGCTCCGGCCAACATTTTCGCCAGGGGTCCAGACCGACTCGTCGTTTGCAAGGGAGTGACCGCAATCCAACCGATACAGTTTGTCGGCGAAGCCAGCCCTCGTCGCGTCCGGCAGCCTCGATTCAGCGGCTGCAGCCGGCGTGCCGCTTGGTGACAGCGAAGCAGCAGCCAGAAACGACAGTGCCGCTGTTCTCGTATGCTTTAGCATGTCCGATCCTCCGGCCGTGCTCGATCTGCGCCCCAACTGCGGGACGGCAAATCTGCCGCCCCCATGGTTTTCAAGCAACGGCAACCTCTTCGCCGACTGCGCCGCCGGCTCTTCGATCACAGCCGCCATCGCATCCGTAGAAAATCAGCACTGGCAGATTTTCAATCTACGAAGCCCGAGCGGTGGCAGCCGGTCTGGCCTTCTGCTTTACCGCTGCCATCAGCGTCTTCGCGGCAGGGCCGGAGGAAGCCGGATTCTGTCCCGTGATCAGCAAACCGTCGCTGACCACGTGGACCCCCCAGTCCGCCACCTTTGAGAAGACGGCGCCGAGTTTCAACATCTCATCCTCGACAAGGAACGGTACTACTTTCGTGAGGCCCATCTCTTCCTCCTCGCCGTTGGTGAAGCCGGTAACTTCCTTGCCTTGAACCAGAAACGCGCCGTCCGGCGCCTTGACGTGACGCAGCGCCCCGGTGGAGTGGCACACGATGGCGATTGGCTTGCCGGCGGCAAGGAACGACTCGATCAGGTGGATGGAATTTTCGTCTTCGGCGAGATCCCACATCGGGCCATGGCCGCCTGGGTAGAAGACGGTGTCAAAGTCGTCTTGCTTGACGCTGTCGAGGCGAACGGTCTTGCCGAGCTGAGCTTCCGCGGCCGCGTCCTTCTCGAACCGGATCGTCAGGGGCGTGCGGGACTTGGGTTCGTCGCTCTTGGGATCGAGCGGCGGACGACCACCTTTCGGGGATGCGAGCGTGATCTCGACGCTGGCGTCCTTGAAAACGTAATAGGGGGCTGCGAGTTCTTCGAGCCAGAAACCTGTCTTCCGTCCGGTGTTACCCAGTTGGTCGTGAGAGGTAAGAACCATCAACACCTTCATGAGTGCCTCCACTGATCGTGTGATTGAAGGAACGCCGACTGCTACGGCCGGCGCACAGCAATCACCACAGCGCTCTAGATGACCTGTTCCGATCGCTAATGCAGTTAGACCTTGGTGTTGGCGATACCTTTGGACTATGTCGGGTGGTTAAATAATTTCTAGGACGCTTGCGTTCCTGCACCAACACATTCGTCTCAAGGCTTAGCGGTCATTCTCGCGCGTCGTAATGAGTGTATTTGTGGTTGATGATCGAGGCGGATCGATCGAGTCATACGCGCTTCGCTGGGCAATTATCCGGTCCTGGGAAAAGCGGCCGCTGCACGCATTCCGCGAGCGAACTTGTTGAGTTTCCCGATTCGGGCCATGCGCCGCAAATTCAGGCACCCGGCGATTTTCATAAGGCTTTGCTCAATGGCCTGTTGAAATAGACCGTGCGCCACGGATTTGTGTTGCCTTCGCACCGTTGCGGATACCATAGATCGTTAGACGTTCCGTCAGCCAGGGCAGTTCAGGGGAGATCATGGATAACCAGCTCTACGACTATTCGCCAATCGTTTCGCGGCCGGCGCTGAAGTGGCCGAAGAACGCGCGCGTGGCGTTCTATGTCGGCCTGAATATTGAACACTATGAGGTGGATAAGCCATCGACTAGCATTTTTGCCGGGACCAGCATGCTGGCGCCGGATCCGCTCAATTACGGCTGGCGGGATTACGCGGTGCGGGTCGGCATTTGGCGCATGATGGACGTGCTGGATAAGTACCGCATGCGGGCTTCGGTGTTGCTGAACGCCGATTGCTGCAAACATTATCCGCAAATCATTGAGGCCGGAAAGGAGCGCAACTGGGCCTGGATGGCGCACGGCAAGAACAACTCGATGTTCCAGTCCGGCATGGATGTCGAGGCCGAGCGAAAGTATCTGAAGGAGGTCGTGAGCATCACGTCGCAATCGACCCGCCAGCAGATCAAGGGCTGGCTTGGGCCGGCGTTGACCGAGACTTTTGAAACGCCGCGGCTTTTGAAGGAACTTGGACTGACCTATGTGCTGGACTGGTGCTCCGACGACCAGCCATTTCCGCTCAAGATCCCCGGCATGATGTCGGTGCCCTATTCCATCGAACTTAACGACGTGACCATGTTCGTCGGCAAGGGCATGTCGGGGCAGGATTTCTACCAGACCGTGGTCGATCAGTTCGATCAGTTGTTCAGCGACGGCAAGAAGTCGGGGCGTGTCATGGCGCTTTGCCTTCACCCTTTCATCATCAACCAGCCGTTCCGGCAAAAATATCTGGACAAGGCTTTAAATTATATTTCCCGGCATTCTGGCGTTTGGCTGACGACCAGCGATGAAATCGCCGCGCACTACCAGGAGCACTACATGCCGAAGCTCTACAGTGGCGCGCGCTCGTAGCGCTGCGGTTCGGGCACAGCGCTTCGCCGCGCGTCTTGAGGTCCTGAATTTTGACATGACGAATCTGCGATTGCTTGCCGGAAACCATCGACCTGTATACTGTCGGCAGTGGCCCAGGTAAAAAACCAAGCAGTGCGCCCGACCGAAAATCTGAAAAAGATCATATCGCGGCGGGACGCCGTCATCGTCCCGGGTGCGGCGAACGCCATGTTTGCGCGCGTCGTCGAGGCGACCGGTTTCGAAGCCGTCTATATCACCGGCGCCGGCGTCGCCAACATGCTGTTGGGGGCGCCGGACATCGGCCTGACTACCATGAGCGAAGTTGCGGATACGGTCGCACGCATCGCAGACACCGTTTCGATTCCCCTCATTGTCGATGCCGATACCGGCTTCGGCAACGTCGTCAACATGGTGCGGACGGTGCGCAGTTTCGAGCGCGCCGGCGCCGCCGCCATCCAGATCGAGGATCAGGTCTTTCCGAAAAAGTGCGGCCATTTTGCCGGCAAGGAAGTCATTCCGTTGCACGACATGCTGCCGAAAATCAAAGCGGCAGTTGATACCCGCCGCGATGGTTCGCTGCAGATCATTGCGCGCACCGACGTGCGGGCGATCGACGGGCTCGACCGCGCGATCGAGCGGGCGATGGCCTTTGCCGAAGCCGGCGCCGATGTCACGTTCGTTGAGGCGCCGACCGATCTGGCGGAGCTTTCACGTATTCCCAAAGAGGTCCGCGTGCCGCAGGTGGCGAACATGGTGTACGGCGGCAAAACGCCGGAGCCCGGCCGGGAGAAACTCAAGGAGTACGGCTACGCAATCGTTCTTTATGCCAACGCCGTGCTTCAGGCGGCGCTGAAAGCGAGCTACGTGGTGCTCGGCGCGCTCGGCAAAAACGGCTCGCTGGCTTCGGTCGCGGAGCATCTTGCGACGTTTGAAGAGCGACAGCATGCCGTTGCAAAAGAGATGTGGGACGAACTGGAACGTCGCTATCGAGTTGATAGTTGAGATCAGGCCATGAACGGGTCATGAGCAAACAAACCTTAAGAAGACCTTGGGACGGGATCATCTCGGAAGACGAGCAGAAGGCTTATAACGCGGCCGGCTTTGGCCGTCCGACCGGATTGGGCAAACGGCCGGCGCTCCTGATCATCGACGTGCAGTACCGCACCGTCGGCACCGTATCGCGGCCGTTCTGGGAGGCAATCAAGGAGTTTCCGACCGCGTGCGGCGATGTGGGATGGTCGGCGGTGAAACAGATCGAGCGGCTCCTGGCGATATTCCGCAACAATGATTGGCCGATAATGTACCCCTATGTTTCGCCCAAACAGAGCTTCGACCAGGGCCGGCTGTCCGACAAGGTACCCGGGATCATGAACATCAGCCAAAAAGGCTATGAGTTTGTTGCCGAGGTGGCGCCGCGCGAAGGCGACATCCTGCTGCCGAAGAAGCACCCGAGCGCATTCTTCGGTACACCGCTTGTGAGTTATCTGATCAACGCGGGCGCCGACAGCATCGTGGTTACCGGATGTACCACGAGCGGGTGTGTGCGGGGCAGCGTCGTTGACGGCTTTGCCTATAACTTTCGCGTCCTGGTGCCTTACGACGCAGTCTATGATCGCAGCGCTACATCGCACGCCGTCAATCTGTTCGACATGGCTTCGAAGTATGCCGACGTGACTTCGACCGACGAGGCGCTGGCCGTGCTGGGCGGCCTGAAGGCGGTGGCTTAGGCGGGCGTCAGCTTGATGTTGGATTTCGACCTGGTGGTACGGAACGGCGAAGCTATTCTCCCTGCGTGCGGCCGCACGCCTTGCGATATTGCAATCCGCGATGGGCGTATTGCGGCGATTGCCGCGCCTGGTGAAAAACTCGTGGCGCAATCAGAAATTTCCGCACGCGGCCTCGTCATTTTCCCCGGTGCCATCGACGTTCACCTTCATCTCGGCCACGGCAGCGATATTGCGCGCCCTCGCGTGCCCATGGATGCCGATCGCGAGACTGCGGCCGCCGCGAAAGGCGGCGTTACCTGTTTTATTCCTTATTTGATGGCGACCGAGCCCTTTGAAGAAATCTTCGATGATGTCATTTCGGTCACGCAGGCCGGCACTCGTATCGATTTCAGCTACCACTTTATTATCTCGACAGAGGCTCAGCTCGCCGGCGTGCCGGGTTACGTCAGCGATTACGGCGTGCCGAGCTTCAAGATTTTCATGAACAATCGGGGCGGAGAGGGTGCGCGTCTTGGTCTGCCGGATATCGATGACGGGTTTCTGTTTCGCCTCTGTGAAGCGGCGGCGGCGTGCGGCGGAATGGTTTGCCCGCACCCTGAGACGATCGAGATCGCCTGGGTTCTGCGCGATCGTCTGAAGAAAAAGGATCGAGACGGCACCGGCGGTCTGGCTACCTGGAATGGGACGCGGCCGCCGTTTGTCGAGGCAGACGCCGTGCAGCGCGCAGCTTATGTGGCGGATATCGCCGGAGCCCCGCTTTACGTCGTTCATACCTCGTCGGCAGAAGCATTGGCGGCGGCGCTCCGTCATCGCCGCCGCGGCGCCACGGTTCATATCGAAACCTGCCCGCACTATCTGACGCATGATATTGCGTGGTCCGGTGGAGATGTCGGCAAAATCAATCCGCCGCTGCGCGAGTCGTCGGATCGCGAGGCACTGTGGCAGGCCTTGTTGACCGGCGACATCGATACGATCGCAACCGATCACGTTCATCGTGAGATTACGTCCAAGACGGGCGGCATCTGGAACGCGTCGCCGGGGTGTCCCGGGCTGGAGACACTTTTGCCGGTGCTGTTGACCGAAGGCCATCACAAGCGAGGAATGCCGCTTCGGCGAATAGCGGAGGTTTCGGCGACGGCGCCGGCGAGGTTGATGGGGCTCGGTCAATCGAAAGGATCCATCGCGGTCGGCTACGACGCCGACCTCACTTTCGTTGACCTTGATGAAACCTGGCGGCTCGAGCGCGACGATGTGGTTTCGAGCGCCGGCTATTCGATCTACGAGGGCTGGAACTTCCGGGGCGCGATCGTGCATGCCATGTCGCGCGGATTTATGGTGTTGCGCGATAAGGGTTTGCAGGACAATGCAGTGGGTCGGGGCCGCTTTGTGAAAAGAACGCTTTGAGTATTCGAGACCGTTAACCCCTGCGAGGTCACATGAGCGACAACGACTATCATTCTTTTGTACCCGCGCCGGGGCGAAGCAACATCGCGGGTCCGACACCGCGGGCGCATGCGGAAGCGCGGATGCAGAATCCGCGCGCCAAGGATTTGTTCGATACCTGGGCAAAACTGGGCGCAGCGCCGTTTGCCGGCATGACAACAGACGGGCACGTTCAGCCCGGCCTGTTTTCGCTGCAAGGTGAAGATGCACCGACACCGGCAATGGTCGCAGCCGTGAGGGACTTGCTGCTGCGCCTCAACCCTGCGCAACGCGCCGCGACCTCTTTTCCCGTCGACTCTCAATTTTGGCGGCACTGGCAAAACACCGAGCTGTACGTCGAGCATCACGGCCTTCGGCTTGATGAGGTCGACACCGCGATCCAGGCGGCGGTGATGGCGGTGGTGCGCGCAAGCCTGAGCGGCAAGGGCTACGAGGTGACGCGCGACGTCATGAGGCTCAATCGTTTTCTCGGCGACTTGGTCGGCGGGCCGCAGGTGCTTGGCGAATGGGCCTACATCTTTTGCCTGTTTGGCGATCCATCGGAATCCGATCCGTGGGGCTGGCAGTTGTTCGGCCACCATCTGTGCCTCAACTGTTTCGTCATCGGCCGGCAGATGGTGCTGACGCCGTGCTTCTTTGGCGCCGAACCTAACTATGCCGACACCGGGCCATTTGCCGACACGCGCCTGTTCGAAGATGAAGAGCGTGCTGGATTAAAGCTGATGCGTTCGCTGTCGCCGCAGCAGCGGACCCGGGCGATCGTTGCGCATTCCATGATGGGCGGCGATCTGCCACCCAACCGCCGGCATTTCGCCGATAATCTGCATCTCGGCGGCGCCTATCAGGACAATCGCATTGTGCCCTATGAGGGGTTGCGTGTTTCAGAACTGTCGGCGCTGCAGCGGCGCGATCTGATGGACCTTGTCGCCGCCTACGTCGCGCCGCTGCCGACCGGTCCGCTGGCGGCAAGGCTTTCCGAAGTCGAACGGCACCTCGCCGACACTCATTTCTGCTGGATCGGCGGCTTCGAAGAAACCAGTCCATTCTACTACCGGATACAGAGTCCGGTGGTGTTCATCGAATTTGACCACCACGCCGGCGTATTCTTGACCAATCCCGAACCGGCTAAATTCCACGTTCACACCATCGTCCGAACTCCGAACGGGAACGACTACGGTATTGATCTATTGCGCCTGCACTATCAGCACACACCCCATCATCAGCACAAATGACGACGAGGGGTTATAGAGGCAGCGTTACCGCAGTACCTCCGCGTAACTTCGTGGTGTTGTGGGAACGCGCGACCAGCTCAAGCGGCTTCCAGCTTTTTGTTGACGGTTGCGTTGACGAGCGTCGGCCGTGTTGGTGAACGATTGCTATCCGTTTTTGCAACAGATGGACGGATAATCGGGCGGATATTCCTTGTCCGGTGCTCACCCCACGCCAGCACCACCCCGAAGGCGACAAAAGCGGTGACAATCGCAGTAAGAACAAGTGCATCGGTGATAGGCATGGCTACCTCCATTTATGAAAATTATGGATGCCGGCTCGCCAATCGGCTTTGATGTAGATCAACTGGAAACGCACCGAGCCCGGCTCTCGCCGCAAAGCTGCGTTGAGGCAGATCAATGCTGCTTTTCCGGAAGTCGGGAATTTTGTCATTTTCACGCTAGGGAACGCCTGCGTGGCGGAGCCGTTGGGCAATGTTGCACCAAGGGCCAAGGCTTTGTTGTCTCTTGTCATATCAGCGTCTGAATCGGCGGGGCATCTTCCTTTAAGCAATCTTTTTCGTACGGCACGGAGAATGATCCCCGTTGCGCTGGTTTGGTAGTGAGAAACACTTACGCCGCTTGCGATCGGTTCATTGATGTCAACTTACAATCTCGACAAATTGTTCTCGCCGAGGTCAATCGCAGTGGTCGGTGCGTCGCCACGCAAAACCTCTTCCGGTCGCGCCGTGGTCGAAAACTTGCTGCGAGCAGGTTTTCCGGGGCCGATTCACGTCGTCAATCCGCACTATGACGCGATCGAGGGAATTGGCGCGGTCAAATCCTACGATGCTCTGCTGGAAGCGCCCGACCTTGCGGTCATCGCCGTGCCGCCCGCGGGCGTTCCGGCTGCAGTGGCAGCGGCGGCGCAGAAAGGCACCGCGGCTGCCATCATCGTGACGGCGGGGCTAGGTCACGGACCTGGTTCGCTTGCCGATATCGCCGAGAAGAACGCGCGCGCGGCGGGCATGCGCCTGATCGGCCCTAATTGTCTTGGCGTGTTGGTGCCGGAAGCAAAGCTCAACGCCAGCTTTGCGGCGTCCGCTCCGCCGCCAGGCGACCTTGCGCTGATCTCGCAATCCGGCGCCATCGCGACGGGATTGGTCGCTTGGGCCGCGGTCCGGGGTGTTGGGTTTTCCGCGGTGGTCTCGATCGGCGACAGCATCGACGTCGATTTCGCCGATCTGCTCGATTACTTCGCTGTGGACCGCGGCACTCGCGCGATCTTGTTGTACATCGAGTTGATCAGGGATGCGCGCAAGTTCATGTCGGCGGCCCGGGCCGCGGCGCGAATCAAGCCGGTACTGGTGATCAAATCGGGGCGCCACGCCCAGGGCGCAAAGGCCGCGCTGACGCACACCGGCGCGCTTGCCGGATCGGATGCGGTCTATGATGCCGCGTTCGGCCGCGCCGGGCTGTTGCGGGTGCTCGATCTCGACGAACTGTTCGCCGCCGCTGAAACACTTGGACGCTTGACGAGGCTTGCCGGTACGCGGCTCGCTATCCTCACCAATGGTGGCGGTGTCGGGGTCCTCGCCGTTGACCGTCTGGTCGATCTCGGCGGCGAACTCGCCGGCATTTCGCCAGAGACCATGAAGAACCTCGACGTGGCGCTACCGCCGATCTGGTCGCGGGCCAATCCGGTCGACATCGCCGGCGATGCCGACGAGGCAAGATACGCGATCGCTCTCGAACACTTGCTCGACGATGACGCCAATGACGCCGTACTCGTCATGAATGTGCCGACGGCGCTGGCCTCGCCGGTCGACGCGGCGAAGTCGGTCATTGCCGTGACCGAGCGGCATCGCAAGAAACGCACACCAGCCAAGCCGGTCTTTGCAATGTGGATGGGCGAAAGCGGCGGCGCGGCGGAAGCATTCGAGGCGGCCGGTATCCCGAGCTACGCGACGGAGACAGGCGCGGTCTTCGGCTTCATGCACCTCGTGCGCTACCAACAATCGCGCGACCTCCTGATGGCTACGCCGCCGAGCTTGCCGCAGGATTTTGTTCCGGACACGGCCGCGGTGCGTCCGGTCCTTGAAGCCGCGCTGCGCGAGCGGCGAACCTGGCTCGATCCGGTCGAGATGACCCGGGTGTTTTCCGCTTACGACATCCCGATCACGCCGGCTGCGCTCGCGCGCGATGCCGCCGAAGCCATTGCGATCGCAAAGCCTTATCTGGCGAATGACATCCCGGTCGTGCTCAAGATTCAATCGCCTGACATCGTCCACAAGTCGGAAGTCGGCGGCGTGCGGCTTAATCTCACCAGCGAACGTGCGGTGCGCGAGGCCGCTATGGAAATCCTGGACCGGGCGCGCGCGGCAAAGCCCGATGCGCGCATCCTGGGCGTCACTGTCTTTCCCATGATTCTCCGTCCCAAGGCGCGCGAACTCATCGTCGGCGTGGCCGATGATCCGACCTTCGGACCGGTGATCGCGTTCGGCCAGGGCGGTACTGCCGTCGAAGTCATCAGCGACAAGGCGCTGGCGTTGCCGCCGCTTGATCTTGCGCTTGCCCGCACCCTGATCGCTCGCACCCGTGTCTCCCGCATTCTAAAGGCCTATCGCAACGTGCCGGCCGCGGACGAACGCGCCGTCGAACTGCTCTTGGTCAAGCTCGCCCAACTCGTCGCCGATTTTCCGGAGATTCGCGAAATCGATCTCAATCCGGTTCTTGCCGACGAGACCGGCGTCATTGCCGTCGACGCGCGCGTATCAGTCGCTCCGTTCGCAAAGCCGCGACGCGGAGAGCGAGGCAACCCGCGATTTGCGATCAAGCCTTATCCGACCGAATGGCAGCGGCACATGAAGCTTCGCGACGGGACCGCGATCCTCGTTCGCCCGATCCGGCCGGAAGACGAGCCTTTGTATGTGCCGTTCTTTGCCGCCGTGACCGCAGCCGACTTGCGGCTGCGCTTCTTCGCGCCGGTGAAGGAATTCAGCCATACCTTCATTGCCCGCTTCACCCAGATCGATTACGCGCGCGCCATGGCGTTTATCGCCATCGAAGAGGCGACCGGAGCGATGCTGGGGGTCGTGCGCTTGCATGCTGATGCGGATTACGCCAGCGGCGAGTACGCGATCCTTGTCCGGTCCGATCTGAAGGGACGGGGGCTCGGTTGGCTGCTGATGCAATTGATCATCGAATACGCCCGCGCCGAGGGCATCCGATCCATTCACGGTGAGGTGTTGCAAGAGAACACGACAATGCTGGATATGTGCCGGCAGCTGGGCTTTCAGGTTGCGACCGATTCGCAGGAGCCATCCTGCGTCGCCGTGACACTGTCGCTCTAACCTTCAATGTCGTCATCGGGCAGAATACGTACGGCAGCGCCGTCGAGGTCGTCGTATTGGCCGCTCTTTAGCGACCAGAGAAACCCGATGAGTTCGGTTAGCCCGAGCAGCAAAGCCATCGGAACGAGATACATCAGGACATTCATGAGAGGGGTTCCGCGCGTGATCGCGCTCGCAGCGCGTTGAGCGTGACGAGCAGAGAAGACCCCGACATGGCAACCGCCGCGATCAGCGGCGTGACCACGCCGGCAATTGCCAGCGGCACCGCGAGCGCGTTGTAGATCGCTGCAAGCGCAAGATTTTGCTTCATCAACGCCCGCGTCTTGCGCGAGATGATCACGGCCCGCAAAACCGGCTTGAGCAGTTCGCCAAGGAACAAAGCGTCGGCGTGCGCCTGGGTGAGATGGGCGGCGGTGATCGGCGACAACGAGACGTAGGCGGCAGCGAGCGCCGGCGCGTCGTTTAATCCATCGCCTACCATGAGGACGCGGCGGCCTTGCGACTGCATCTGCTCGATGGCCGCGATCTTCTCCGCGGGCGTCAGGCCGCCACGCCAATTTTGAATGCCGAGTTGTTCCGCAACTGGCGCCACAGCGGCCGTGCGGTCGCCCGAAAGCACAATTAGCTCGAAACCGCGCTCGCGAAGCGCTTTGGTCACTGCGGCCGCGTCGGGCCGCAACGTCTGGCGGATCGGAATGGTTGCAACGCTTCCGTCATGCGTGAAGGTAATGAACGATGCAGTGCCGTCACGCGCGGCAATCCGATGATTCTCGACGACGTTGCAGAACTCCGCGTTGCCGAGCCGCGCTTCCGTACCGTTAATGATCGCGCGAACGCCTTGGCCCGGCTCCTCGACGGCGCCCGGATAGGGGCTGCGATCACGCGCTGCCCGTGCCAGCGCTGCCGCCAGCGGATGGCGGCTCGACAGGGCGAGCCGTGCCGCGCGTTCGAGTACATTGGGGTCGATGCCGGCGTTCCCATCCACGCGCGGTTCAGGCAGCGTCAACGTGCCGGTCTTGTCGAACACGATCGTGTCGGCTTCGGCGAGCCGCTCGATCGCGTCGCCCCCGTTGAGAATGACGCCGCTGCGAAACAAAGAGCCGGCGGCGACCACCTGCACGGCGGGAATCGCAAGCGCAATTGCACACGGACATGTAATGATGAGTACGGCGATGGCAATGACGATCGAATCGTGCAGCGAGGCTCCGGCGATGAGCCAGCCGATCGCCGTAAGCGCCGCTGTCGCGTGCACGACGGGCGCATAAAGCCGCGCGACGCGATCGGCGAGCCGCACGGTCTGCGATTTCGCTTCGACGGCTTTGTCAAGGAGCCGCTCGACCTCATCCACCAGCGTACCGGTACCGGAGGCAGTGACCCGCATGGTCAGAGCACCGGACATATTGATGCTGCCGGCATAGATCGTCATGCCGCTGCGCACGGCGCGATGCAGTGTCTCGCCGGTGACCAGACTCTCGTCGATATCCGAAGTGCCGTTGATGATGGTGCCATCGGCGGGAATGCGTTCGCCGGGCCGGACCAGCACACGGTCGCCGGGATGCAAAGCGGCTGCCGGTATCTGGACGAGTTCGCCGCTTGGCTCGAGGCGGTGAGCGAATTCAGCCTTTAGGCTGGCGAGATTGCCGGCAAACAGCCGAGTCTTGCGCCGCATCGTCAAATCGAGATAGCGGCCGCACAACAAAAAGAATAACAACATGATCGCCGAATCGAAATAGGCGTGCGTCGCATGGGTGGCGGTCTCAAACAACGACAGGCCAAGCGCGAGCGTCACCCCGAGTGAAATCGGCACATCCATATTGAGCTGCCGCGCCCGCAGCGCTCGCAGTGCGCTTCGAAAGAACGGCTGGCCGGCATAAGCCGCGGCGGGGAGCGCGATCAGCGCGGAGAGCCAGTGGAATAGATCGCGTGTCTCCGGTGTCATGTCGGAGACGTTGCCGGCCCAGATCGAGACCGACAACAACATGACGTTCATCGCCGCGAACCCGGCGACCGCCAGGCACTTGAGCAGCCACCTCGCCTGCGCAGTGTCGTCGGCTTCGACACGCTCGGGGGCGAACGGGTGGGCATGATAACCGATCGCTTCGATCGCCTCGATGATCCGTGGCGCGTCGATCTCGTCATTTCGCCAATCGACCGCGAGGCGGCGCTGGGTGAAGTTAAGGCGCGCATCGATCACGCCCGGCAGCTTGGTCAGACCGCTTTCGATTTTGCGGATGCACCCGGCGCACGCGACACCGTCGACGGCAAGCGTCATGTGTGACGCGCCCGCAGCGCCCGGTTCAACGAACATCGACAGGTCAACCGTCTCGGCCATTGCCGATGCTCACTTGATAACGACGCGATTTTTGGACCGGAACAGCCGGTCGCCCTGGCGCGACAGTTCGAGAATGAGATCCCATTGGCCGGGCTCGATTGCTGCGGCGCCATGGTAGTGGCCAGGCCCATCTTCGCTGATAATGATAGTGCGATCGAGGTGCCGGTCGGTCGGCCGCGCGAACACGGCGGTTGTGGTCATGCCGTGAAGCGGCGTGCCGGAGGCGTCGCGCGCTACGACATCAAGGACAGTCGTTCCGTCGGTCGCAGGCATTACCTTGGCATCGACCTGCCAATGCTCCGCATCCTGAGCCTTGGCCATAGCGACTTCGTGCTCAAACAGCTGACCCGCACGATAGGCACTATCGGCATCGACGCCCCGGAAGGTCGACAGTGCTTCATGGGCCATGAACCCGTTGACGCCAATGATAACCGCAAAGAACGCGACGATCATGGCGAGGACCATTCGCCCTGTGAGTTGCCGCGGTTCGGTGCTGCCCATGACGGCGTTCCTCACGGTCCGAAGAAATGATCATTGACACTAACCGGCGTTCCGCCGGTTTTGGGCACGATCGTGAAGGTTACGGGGACCGGGCTTCCAGCAGGCACCCGTTCACGCGCTGTGACCAGAACGCGTACTTCGCGCGACTGATCGGGACCGACGTCAATCAGCGGATTTGCTCCGCTGAAGGATGAGCCGCCAATCACGTCGACGTCGGGATCCGGCAGTCCGGTGACCTTGAGCACGAAGCTTCTGCCCTCCAGACTCTTGTTGAGGATACGCACGGTGTACGCGTTGCGCAGCGACCCATCCGACAAACGCACAAACAGCGGATTGCGGTCGTGAAGGACGTTCATGGCGTCATTGTGCCGGGTCGCCAACGCATACGCCATCACCGCACCGACGATGACAATGATAGCGGCATACAGCACCGTGCGCGTGCGCACGATACTGTAGAACGGCTTTTCTCCGTGCTGCCGGCGTTTGATGTTGATGTCGGTATCAAAGGCAATAAGGCGCGCGGGCCGCCCGATTTTCTCCATCACCGCATCGCAAGCGTCGATGCACAGGCCGCACTGAATGCAGCCGAGATTGGGGCCGCCGCGGATATCGACGCCGGTCGGACAAACATGCACGCACTGCAGGCAATCAATGCAATCACCGGCGGGAAGGCCCTGCTCGTGCAGAACGGCTGCCTTTTTCACCGACGCGCGGGGCTCGCCGCGATCATAACGATAGGTGACGTTGAGGGCGTATTCGTCAGTCAGCGCCGCCTGAATGCGGGGCCACGGACACATGTAGACGCAGACCTGCTCACGCATCCATCCGGCGAGAACGTAAGTCGAGAACGTCAACAAACCGATGAAGGCATAGGCAATCAGCGGCGCTTGAAACGTCGCCAGGTCTTTCACCAAAGTGGGTGCGTCGGCGAAGTAGAGAACCCAGGCGCCGCCGGTCCACCAGGCAACCATCAGCCAGAGGAAGTGTTTGGTTCCCGCCCGAGCCAGACGATTGACGTTCCACGGCTGGCGGTCGCGCTGCAAATGCTCGCGCCGATCACCTTCGGTCCATCGCTCGATGGCCTGAAAGAGATCGGTCCACACCGTCTGCGGACACAGATAGCCGCACCACAGGCGTCCGGCGACGGCGTTCATCAGAAACAGCGCCATCGCCGCGAGGATCAGAAGGCCGGTGACATAATAAAATTCTTGCGGCCAGATCTCGATGAAGAAGAAGTAGAAGCGCCGGCTCGGGAAATCGATCAGCACCGCCTGGCCCGGGGCGTTCAGGCCTCGATCCCAGCGCACGAATGGCAATAAGTAGTAGATGCCGAGCGTGAAGAACAGCACCGCCCATTTCACGCGGCGAAATGTGCCGGTCACCCGTTGCGGATAAACTTTCTGACGCGCGGCATAGAGCGGCTGATCGTCATCCGGCGGCTCGGGTTCGAAGCCCGGGGCGAGCGGCGTGCGCGCGGCGTCTTCGGCCAGCGCAGCAAGCGGATGCCGCTCACCCTGGGGCGATGAAGCCAAATCCTGCATGCCGAGCGCTGTATCGCCACCGGGGGACATCGGTTACTGCTCCCCGCCGCCGAAGGTGTGCACATAGACGGCGAGCGCCTTGATGGTGGCGTCGTCGAGCTTGCGGCCCCAGGCAGGCATGACGCCGCCGCGGCCGTTGGTGAGGTCTTCAACGATCGTCTTCTTTTCCGAGCCATAAAGCCAGATTTGGTCGGTGAGATTGGGCGCACCAAGCTCATGATTGCCTTTGGCTTCCGGACCGTGGCACACGGCGCAATTGTCGGCGAAGATCTTTGCTCCGCGTGCCAAATCGGCGCCGGGCTCCGTCTTGAGACCCGACAGCGAGCGAACATAATCAGCGACGGTCGAGATCTCGTTGGGTTTCAGCAAACCGTCGTGGCCGAAGGCTGGCATCGAACCTTGATGGCCTTCATCATCACCGGAGCGAGCCCCGTGCCGAATGGTCTGAGCGATTTCGTCAAGCTTACCGCCCCACAGCCAGCCATTGGCGTTGAGATTGGGGTATCCCTTGGCGCCGCCGCCGCCGGCGCCATGACAGGGCGCGCAATTGTCAGCGAAAGCGCGGCGGCCCAGCGCTCTGGCGAAATCGAGCAGTTCCGGCGTCGACTCAATCTGCTGCAGCGACGCTGAAGCGAGCCGCGCCATCATCGGGCCGCGCTGTTGCTGGAGGGCCGCAAGCTGAGCCGCGACGGCGCCGCGGGTGTGCCAGTTGAAGACTCCGTTGCTGTAGGAAGAGACCAGCGGCCAAGCCGGATAGACGATCCAGTACCCGATCGACCAGACGATCGTGGCGTAGAACAGCCACAGCCACCAGCGCGGCAGCGGCGTGTTCAACTCCTGAATGCCATCCCATTCGTGACCAGTGGTGCCGACTTTTGCGGCGGCGGCGTGATCGGACTTCTTTGCATCAGCCATGGTTCAGTCCTCCCGCAACGGCATGCGTGCGGTTTCGTCGAACTGCTGCTGGCGCGCGCGCGAGGGCCACAGGGCGTAGACCAGCACGATGACGAAGAGAATGACGAAGTAGATGAGGCCCCAGGTCTGGGCGAATCGTGAGAAGAATTCGTAGGTCTCGGACACGATGCTCTCCTCAGCGAATATTGGCTTTGTCGTTGTAGAGCTTGAAGTCGACGAGCGTCCCAAGCATCTGCAGATACGCGATCAGCGCATCGGCTTCGGTGATGCGGCCGGGATTGCCGGAGAAGCTCCGCGCCTGTGCCTTCGGATAGCGTTTTGCCAACGCAGCGGCGTCGGGCGCGTCGTTTGTTGCTTGCGTGCGCACGTCCGCCGAGGCATTGGCGATCATCTCGTCGGTGTAGGGCACGCCGAGCAGCGCCTGCACTTTCAGGTGCTCGGCGATATGACTGAAATCGAGGTCGGTCGAGAACAACCACGGATACGCCGGCATGATCGAACCGGGGACGACCGAACGGGGGTCCATCAAGTGGTCGCGGTGCCAGTCGTCCGAATACTTCCCGCCGACGCGCGCCAGATCCGGGCCGTTGCGCTTGGAACCCCACTGGAACGGATGATCGTACTCGCTTTCGGCGGCGAGCGAGTAATGACCGTAGCGCTCGACCTCATCGCGCAAGGCGCGGATCATCTGCGAGTGGCAAAGATAGCAGCCCTCGCGGACGTAGATATTGCGACCGGCGAGCTCGAGCGGCGTATAGGGCCGCATGCCGGGAGCGGTCTCAATCGTGCTGCGCAGATAAAACAGCGGCACGACCTCCACCAGCCCCCCGATTGCGATGACGATGAGAATGCCGAGCAGGAGCAGGATGGAGTTGCGCTCCAGGATCCAGTGCCGCTGCCACAGCGAGGTGTAAGTTGTCATGAGGAATCTCCTACTCGGCAGGGGCCATGGTCATGGCGGGCGCGAGCTGCTCGCGCTGATAGATCGTCCGCCACAGATTGAAGGCCATGATCAGTGCGCCGACGAGGAACAAGCCGCCGCCGATTGCGCGGATGATGTAGAATGGATGCATCGCCTCCACGGTCTCGATGAACGAATATTCGAGAAAGCCGAGTGGGGTGTAGGCGCGCCACATCAATCCCTGGAGGATGCCGGCGACCCACATCGACGTGATGTAGACGACGATGCCGATCGTTGCGATCCAGAAGTGCCAGCCGACCAGCCGCAGCGAATAAAGCGGGCGATTCCAAAGCCAGGGCACCAGGCAATAGATCGCGCCGAATGAGACAAAGCCGACCCAGCCGAGCGCGCCGGAATGAACATGGCCGATGGTCCAGTCGGTGTAGTGCGACAGCGAGTTCACTGCCTTAATCGACATCACCGGACCTTCGAAGGTCGACATGCCGTAGAACGCGACCGACAGCACCATCATGCGCAGCACGGGGTCGGTGCGCAGTTTGTCCCACGCGCCCGACAGCGTCATCAGGCCGTTGATCATGCCGCCCCAAGACGGCATCCACAGCATGATCGAGAACGTCATGCCGAGGGTCTGCGTCCAGTCCGGCAATGCCGTGTAGTGCAGGTGATGCGGGCCCGCCCAGATGTAGAGAAAGATCAGCGCCCAGAAATGAATGATCGACAGCCGATAGCTATAAATCGGTCGCTCGGCGCGTTTTGGGATGAAGTAGTACATGATGCCGAGGAAGCCGGCAGTAAGGAAGAAGCCAACGGCGTTGTGGCCGTACCACCACTGCACCATGGCATCCTGCACGCCCGACCACACGATGTAGGACTTCGGCGAGAACATCGACACCGGGACGGCGGCGTTGTTGCCAAGGTGAAGGACGGCGATGGTGAGAATGAAAGCCAGATAGAACCAGTTGGCCACATAGATATGCGGCTCGGTG
The DNA here is from genome assembly GCA_963791955.1 of uncultured Alphaproteobacteria bacterium. Lineage (GTDB taxonomy): Bacteria > Pseudomonadota > Alphaproteobacteria > Rhizobiales > Xanthobacteraceae > BOG-931. Next base: position 409,539 of record CAWBUO010000002.1, on the reverse strand, counting down.
CGCCGCATCAGGGTGCCGAGATAAACCAGCAGATAAACGACCCAAACGATGGTGAGCCAGAGATCGGCATACCATTCCGGTTCAGCGTATTCCTTGGATTGCGTGATGCCGAGGAGATAGCCGGTGCCGGCGATGATGATGAAGAAATTGTAGCCGAGTACGACGAACCACGGCGCGAGATCGCCGACGAGACGAGCCCGGCAAGTGCGCTGCACCACGTAGAAGGACGTAGCGATCAGCACATTGCCGCCGAACGCGAAGATAACCGCGGAGGTGTGTAATGGACGCAAGCGGCCGAACGAGATGAACGAAAGATCGAAATTGAGCGCCGGGAAGGCCAGCTCGAGCGCAATCCATAGTCCGACCGTAAATCCTGCGATGCCCCAAAACACCGCCAGGATGGTGGCGAGCTTGACCGGCCCCATGTTGTAGTTGGGCTTGCCGTCGATCATGAGCGGCACCGGCGCAGGACTGCGATCGAAGAAGCGATTGAGGATCACGAACACGGCCGCCACGCTTCCCGCGGCGAACAGATAGGCGTGGAAAGCAAATTCCGGCGTGTAGGCCCTGGCTGCCACCACGATCGAGTAAATTGCGAGTGCGGCGAAGGCAACGGCCGTGCCGCCTTCGCCGAAGCTCATGTATTTTGCTTGTGTGTGCGATTGCGCCATAAGTCACCCCGACGGCTTCAGCGAGCTGAAAGTGGTTCGGAACACGAGCAGCAACACGCCGCGTTGATGCAGATCAATGTCAGCGGCAACGCGTGGACAGCCCGGCGTTTCTGGTAGTCAACCGTTCTTACGGTCTCTTGCCGCTCCGTTGAATGACGTACGGTTCCCGGCTCCGCTTTGGGAAATGAAAGCGGAAGAACCCTCGCCTTATTGCTCCAATGTTTTCAAATAGGCGATCACATCAGCGATCTGGCCGGGATCGAGCCGGAACTCGGGCATCGTCGGATGCCCAGTGACGATCCCTTCGGCGAGCGATTCCTGGAGGCTCTCTACGGGATAACGCTTGTGCAGGGTGCGAAACGGCGGCGCCACTTTGAGCGGACTTTCACTTACTTTGTCGACCGAATGGCACCGCGAACAATTGGTGAGGACGAAGACCTGGCCTCTTTGCGCGGCCGGCGACAGCGCTTCCGCACTTATCGCGAGCTGCGGCAGCGAAACTGCAAACGCGGCGGCTGCAAGCGTGGCACGAAAGAGACTGCGCTGGGTAAAAGTCGTAGGCATGGGTTGTCTTCTTCAAGTTGGCGTCGGGGTATTTTGATAGCGCCGCGTTCAGTGCGCCGCAATCTGCGCATCCTTGCGCAGATTGGCTTCATCCTCCGCGGACGGAAACGCCATGCCGGACATTGGCTCGACCCACACCAAGTGATCATGCAGCTCAGTGACCCCAGCGACGTTTTCCGCCATGACCAAACAAGCGCGGCGTTCACGTTCATCCATGATCGTGCCCCACAAATCCGCAACGCCGTTCTTGACCACGACACTGACCTGCGGAGCCCAGCGTTGCTTTTCGAACGCAGCCAGCACACGGTCGCGGATTGCAGCATCGCCACTGGCTGGTGCTTCCTTATCGCGGGCGAGACTGGTCAGAGCGAGCATGAGGTTGGCGCGGCTGACGATTCCGACCATTTTGCCGTCGCGCAGGACCGGAAGCCGCTTGATACGACGCCGCTCCATCAGCTCGACGACGGTCTCGAGCGAATCGTCTTCGCTAACCGTCACCGGGTCGGCCGTCATCACCTCTTCCACCTTCCGGCCAGAGGCGTGGACGTATTCGTCAGCAAGACGCCCTGGACCGACCAGAAACTCCAGCCACTTCGGCCGGCGGCGTTGCGTTCCGATCTCTCCGCGCCGAAGAAAGTCGCCCTCGGTCACCATACCGACAAGGTTGCCTTGCGGATCGACGACCGGCAGGCCGCTTATTCTGTTTTGCAGCATCGCATTGACGGCACTCAGGACGGTTTCGCCGGCCGCTATGGAAATGACGTTCCGCGTCATGACATCACGGACTTGCATAATCTTATCTTCCCTCTTTCAGGATCGGGCGATCGGCGGGCACAGCCTTGACTGGATCACCCGTTCAGACGGTTCAGGGCCGAGCGATTACGCAGCACGATCCGCCGCGAAGTCGGCACCTCGATCGCGGCGGCGGTTTCCAGACCCGTTAGTGTCCGCGAGACGGTTTCAATGGTCAGGCCGAGATAATCGGCAATGTCCTGCCGCGACATCGGCAGCTCGACGACGTTACCGGCGGCGGCACGTTCGGCCATCTCCAGCAGGAAGCTGGCGACGCGCTCTTGGGCGCTTTTGACCAGCAGCAGAATACGGTTTTGCATCCACCGCAGTTCGCGGCTGGTGAGGTCGAAAAGCTCGCGGCCAATCCCTGCGTCGCGCCCGGCAAGCGCCGTCAGCGCACTGCGCTTGACCACTTGCACTTTGGTGTCGGCGATGGCTTCGGCGGAAAAGGTATGCTCTTCAGCGAACTGAAGTCCGAAAACGTCGCCGGGCAGATAGAACCCTCCGATCTGGCGGCGGCCGTCGCTCAGGATTTTATAAGTACGCACGCTACCGCTGAGGACCTTGTAGACGTAGTCGGCCGGCTCGTTCTCGCCGAAAATCTCGGTGTTGCGCGGATACGACATGACTGCGCCCATGAGCTGCATGGACTGGGCGAGCGGCTCATGAGCGTCGAGACTGTCGGCCGAAACGGGTGCCGGGTTACGGGCAAAAGGGATGAACGGTCGGAATTGGCTGGTGCGGATAGGGGCTGGCGCGAGCATCGTTTCTTCCTCCGTGAGCGTCTGCAGCCATCGATAATCGGCGCGCCAACGTTGAGAAATTCAGATATTGTCCATAAGGGATATCCCGTAGGGCGGCGGCCCCCTGCAATCGCGCGCGATACCAAAAAAACGCTCAGGACACCCGGCGACCAGCGATTTTGCGATGACTGAAGCCATCCCTCCATCACGGTCAAACGATTCCAGGGCGGCGTTGAGCTTCGCGGCGCCCCGCGGAATCATTGAGCAATACGGCATTGCGCTCGTCGCGATTACCTTAGCGGTACTCATTCGACTGGCATTTCAGCCAATTCTCGCCGGTAGCGCTTCCTACATCTTCTATATGCCGGCGATCCTGATCGCATCGGCATACGGCGGATGGGGACCGGGGGTTTTCGCGACCGCGCTCGGCTTTTTGCTCGGCGTGTTCTTTGTCGCCGACTTTCGCGTCGTTTCGGGTGGAGACATCGTCAACGCTTTCGTCTTTGGCCTTGTCGGCGTCGGCACTTCGTGGCGTGGCGACCTATTGCGTCGTGCGCGCCTGGCAGCCGCGGCGAACGCCGAACAGGCCTCCGCCCGCGAAGCCCATGTAAAATCAATCCTCGACACCATTCCGGATGCGATGATTGTCATCGACGAGCGCGGAGCCATGCAATCGTTCAGCGCGGCGGCTGAACGGCTGTTTGGCTACAGCGGCAGCGAGGTCCTTGGAAAGAACGTCAAGATGCTGATGCCGGCGCCCTATCGGGAGGGCCACGACGGCTATCTTCAGCGCTATTTGACCACCGGTGAGCGGCGAATCATCGGCATCGGCCGGGTTGTCGTCGGTGAGCGCAGGGACGGTTCGACGTTTCCACTCGAGCTGAATGTCGGCGAAATGAAAACCGGCAACCAGCGCTTCTTTACCGGTTTCATCCGCGACCTCACCGAGAGTCAGAAGAGCGAGGTGCGGCTGCAGGAATTGCAGGCCGAGCTTGTCCATGTGTCACGTTTGACGGCCATGGGAGAGATGGCATCGGCGCTTGCCCACGAGCTCAACCAGCCGCTGTCTGCGATCGCCAACTACATGAAGGGTTCGCGCCGGCTGCTCGAAGACAGTTCCGATGAGCGGGCAGCGATTTTGCGCGAGGCCATGGACAAGGCGGCCGAGCAGGCGCTCCGCGCTGGCCAGGTTATCCGCCGGTTACGCGATTTTGTCGCCAGGGGCGAAAGCGAGCGGCGCGTGGAAGATGTTAAGAAGCTCGTCGAAGAGGCGAGCGCGTTGGCGCTGGTCGGCGCGAAGGACAAGGGCGTACGCGTGCGCTTCGAGTTCGACCCGCGCGCGGATTCCGTACTCGCCGATAGGGTACAAATTCAGCAAGTTTTGCTCAATCTGATGCGCAACGCGATCGAAGCGATGGAAGACTGTGAGCGGCGGGAACTTGTCGTCTCGGCGTCGTTGGCTCCCGACGACATGGTCGAGATCGGCGTCGCGGATACCGGGAGCGGGATTGCGCCTGAAATCAGCGCCCAGCTATTCCAGCCATTCATCACCACGAAACGCCAGGGAATGGGGGTGGGGCTGTCCATCTCGCGCACCATCGTCGAGGCGCATGGCGGCTCGATCGCAGCACGACCCAATCCCGGCGGCGGAACGGCTTTTGGCTTCACCCTGCCTGCCGTGACCAAAGAGGAGGTCGGCGATGCCGTCTGAAAAGGGCATAGTCCATGTCATCGATGACGACGAGGCCCTTCGGGAATCGCTGGCCTTTCTGTTGCGCACAGCCCGGATCGAGGTGCGAACGTACCAATCGGCACGCGCCTTCCTCGACGCGCTTCCCGAGACGCGCGGTAGCTGTGTCATCACCGACGTGAGAATGCCCGGCATCAGCGGCATCGATCTGCTGCGGCGATTGCAGGAGCTCAAGATCGGCGTTCCTGTTATCGTGATCACCGGCCACGGCGACGTTCCGGTGGCGGTCGAAGCCATGAAGATTGGCGCCATGGATTTTCTGGAGAAGCCATTTGATGACGAGGTGCTGCTGGCGAGCGTGCGCTCCGCGCTCACTCGCCAGGACGGCGACAGCAAACGTCATGCCGAGCGGGCCGAAATCGAAAGCAAGCTCGCGGCCCTTTCCAACCGCGAGCGCGACGTGCTCGGTGGCCTCGTCGCTGGCCGGGCCAACAAGCAGATTGCCTACGACCTCGGCATCAGCCCGCGCACGGTCGAGATTTACCGTGCAAATCTTATGAACAAGATGCAGGCGGGAAGCCTGTCCGATCTCGTGCGGATGGCCCTGATCGTCGGGATTGTAGGGCCTGAGTAACGGGCCGACGTTACCGGAAGTTTTTTGACATATCGCGGCGTCCGCGCGCTTCCCACGCTGCGGTGAACATCACGCCACACACTCTGCATTCATAGGTCCAGAGTTCCGGCTGGGCCCCTATTCTTGGAACCGACCTCGCAAAATGCATGGGCCTGCCACAGCTCAGGCAAGCAGGCGGTTGCTTGTAGCGATCAACTTCCATAGCGAAGTTTTAGCCAAGGCCGCGGTGAAAAAGATTGAGCTGAAATCAATTGAGGAAATGCCGTTCACGAATTGCGCCACATCAATGCGGAGCCGCGCTTGGCTAAGTATTCTGGATAAAATTGGCACTTAATGTGAGGCGATAGGTGCAATCGACAGGGACAGAGCTGCAAAGCCGATTGACCGGGCGCCCGCTGGTGGTGGCCGTTGTCGACGATGATCCGGCGGTCTGCGGCTCACTGAAATTCTCGCTGGAACTGGAAGGTTTTGTGGTACGGGCCTACGGCAGCGCCGACGAACTGCTGCGTGCCGCCGACCTTGGCGGCTGCGATTGTTTTGTGATTGACCAACGGATGTCGGGAATGAGCGGAATGGAATTGATTGGGCAATTGCGCAGCCAGAAGGTCTTCACACCCGCGATTCTGCTCATCAGCCAGCCAAGTCCAGCGCTGACTGCCCGCGCGGCAACAGCTAACATTCCTATCGTCGAGAAGCCGCTGTTTGGCAATGTACTGGTAGACCGCATCCGCGACGCTTGCCGTCGATGGTGACAAAAGGCCCGGACAGCTGCGGATAGGCCTATTCCATAATATGCAGGAGCCGCACCTCCTGCTCCGGTGTCATGTTGGAAATGTCATCCTTATCGTGATTTTTTCGCGTACCGGCGATGAGCGCGCTGTAGAGAGCCTTGGCGGCGTCGCGGAGCGCTTCACGGTGCGAGACATCAGCAGGGGGCAGCGAAGTGACGGTCTTCGCCAGATCGTGCAGGATCTCGGCGAACAGCATGTAGTGGAAGTGCATGCGGACGGATTTGCGTGTGTCCGCGTCACCTTGCCGATGCAGGCTGAGAGAGATTCCGCTTTGATCCAGATGGGCGTCGAAGCGCGCGCTTTGCTCGAATGTTCCAATATAAAGCTTATCCGGATATTCCACCGCCACTTCGGCCTTATCAGGAATAGGTTTTGTCATGGTATCGCACCTCGTGAAATTCTAAGCGTTCCATAGGCTCATTGCTGGTGGCGCAGCTTGATTTGGATCAAGCCTCTGTCGCGGAGCTATGGCCCCTGAATCGACCGCAAATACGCGGTAAGCGCTTTTGCGTCATCGCGGGTGAAACGAAACATTGGCATATCGGGATGGCCGCTGATCAGACCTCCACGCAATCGCATCGCGAAAGTGTCAAGGTCGACGCGATTCTCCAGCGCGCGAAATGGCGGGGCCGGGCTTTGCGGGCTTGATCCCCTTCTGCCGATGGCGTGACACCGCGAGCACATACGCACGGCTAATGCACGGCCGTGGCGTTCCTGAGGACCGAGCTTTTCTTGTGCAACAGAGGCGGTTGGCGCCAACAGTACGACGGTCACTACGATGAACGCGACATTCCGCCATCGGTTGAACAAACCCGAAGCGCCCGCTTTTTGCATGCTAAGACGTTGCATGCCACTCCCGCCAGTGAGTCGGATTTACCTCAATCGTCTGTCTGGTTTTAGCATCGACCCACCTGCTGCTGACGCGACGGCATGCAAAGGCCAGAGCGTGCGGCCCTTCTCGATCAATGACGGCGAGTTCAAGCTCACGGTCGAACGGCGCAGTTCCAATGGGCTGCCACGGCATTCTAAAAGAATGAAGCGGCGCGACGGGAATACCTTGATCTGGATCAAAGCCGCGACGACTGCCGCTAGCCCAGGTTGTGCCGCGCGAAGAACCAAACTTTCGTCGCGTGAACGCAGGCAAGATAGGTGACCGTTATAAGCATCAGGCAGCCCATCACTATGGCCGGCACTGGAACGAAACCCAGCCAGGGCGCGAGCGGCGAATAAGGGAGTGCTAAAGCCAAACCGAAGGCTAAAATAGAACTTCCCACCAGGAATGGATGCGGTTTATCGCGCAGCGGGTGAGCGGTGCGAATAATGAAGATCACCAAAATTTGGGTCGAGAGCGACTCGACAAACCAGGCAGTGTGAAAGAGCGCTTCGTTCGCCTGGAAGAACCACAACAGCACGCCGAAGGTAACGAAGTCGAATATCGAACTCAGCGGTCCAAACAGAAGCATAAACTTGCGAACCATATTGAGGTTCCAGCGGGGTGGCTGCGCCACCATGGCATCGCTGACGCGGTCGAGCGGTATGGTCGTCTCCGACAAATCATAAAGCAGATTGTTGAGCAGAATTTGGATCGGCAGCATCGGCAGGAAGGGCAGGAACAGAACGCCGCCCGCCATCGAGAACATGTTGCCGAAGTTCGAACTTGTTCCCATCATCATATACTTGAGGATATTGGCGAAGGTCCGCCGGCCTTCGCGCACACCCTCCGCCAGGACGCCGAGGTCCTTGCGCAGAAGGATCATGGCGGCGGCCTCCTTGGCGACGTCGACGGCCGTGTCCACCGAAAAGCCGATGTCTGCGGCGTGTAGCGACGGCGCGTCGTTGATTCCGTCGCCGAGATAGCCGACGACGTGGCCCTTGCTGCGGAGTGCCCGAATGATGCGCGATTTCTGCGGCGGAGTGACCCGGCAAAACACGCTGGTGTCGTCGAGTTTGGCTAGCAGAGCCTCGTCGGTTAAGTGGGCGATCTCGGTGCCGGTTAAAACACCGGTGATGGCGAGACCAAGCTCGCCGCAGACATGCCGGGTCACAAGTTCATTATCGCCGGTGACCACCTTCAGCGTGATACCGAGTTGCGCCAGCTCCTTCAGCGCCTCGTGGACGCCAGCCTTGGGCGGATCGAGAAAGGCCAGAAACCCGCCGAATATCAGCTCTTTCTCGTCGCTCACGTCCGCCTGCTGGCGATCCGGCTCGACGTCGCGCCACGCGACGCCGAGGAGGCGGTAGCCCTCCGCGCTCAGTGCCTTGAAAGTCGCGTCCGCGGTTTCGCGGGCAGCGGCGTCAAGCGCGCGCCGCGGCGATCCCTTGTGTTCGAAAGTGGCGGCGAGACCGAGCACGTCTTCAGGGGCACCCTTGACGATGAGTATCCGCCGGTTCTCGCATTCGGCGAGGACGGAAACCCGGCGTCGTTCGAAATCGAACGGCACCTCGTCGATTTTGCGCCAAGCCGAAAGGTCGATGTTGCCTGCTGCCAGGATTGCTTCATCCAAGGGGCTCTTGAGCCCACTTTCGAAGGCCGCGTTAATCTGCGCCATGCGCATGACGGCGTCGCTGCTCTCCCCTTTAAGGTCGACCTCGCGGACCAGCTTGATATGAGCTTCGGTGAGCGTACCGGTCTTATCGCTGCACAGAACGTCCATGCTGCCGAGATCGTCGATGGCGGACAGGCGTTTGACGATCACCTGTTTGTGCGACATGCGCAGCGCACCGTGAGACAGCGTCACCGATACGATCATCGGCAACAGCTCCGGTGTCAGCCCAACGGCGAGCGCAAGGGCGAACAGGAAGGATTCAAGCAGCGGTCGATGAAACAACAGGTTGATGAGCAGCACGAACAGCACAAGGAATATTGTCGCCTGCACGATCATCAGGCCGAATTTTTGGATGCCGACCGCGAACGCGGACGGCGGCGGCGGCTTTTGCAATGAGCTGGCGATTGAGCCCAACTGCGCTTTGCGTCCGGTCGCGAACACCAGCGCTTTGGCTGTTCCGCTGACCACAGAGCTTCCCATGAACACAAGATTAGGTGGCAAGACGGTGTCGGATGCCGGATTGACGATCGCCGCTTGTTTCTCCGCCGGATAGGCCTCTCCGGTAAGCAGTGCCTCATCGACAAAAAGGTCACGGGCTTCGATCAGACGGGCGTCCGCCGGGACGAGATCGCCGGCGGCAAGCAGAACGACATCGCCGGGAACCAGCTCCGATGCCGGAATGTCAACGCTCTGTCCGTCCCGGAGCGCTTTGACCGTCAGACTGACCCGCTCGCGCAGACGCTCAGCGGCATTTTGCGCCTGGCGTTCCTGCGTCACGTCCAGGATGACGGACATAAGAACAATAGCGGCGATAACGACAAAGCTCGGGACGTCTCCGGTTAGTGCCGACACGCCGGCGGCGAACAGCAGGATTGCGACCAGCGGGTTCATCAAACGCAGGAGAAAGGTGAGCGCCAGCCCCTTCGGCTTGGCGGTGTCGATTCGGTTTGGCCCGGCTACATCGAGGCGGGCAGCGGCTTCGGCGCCGCCGAGGCCGGCTGCATTTGAATGAAGCTTTTGAAAAAGGTCGGGAAACGAAACAACTGCCAAGTCCGCTATCTCAGGCACCGCTTGCCCAACGACACCACCTTTGGCCATTCGCGGTCGCGGCGCTTCAGCGTTGATGGAGAGCGGATCGTTCACGTCATGCCCAAAAGCGTCGGCGGAAAAGCACGTTGACTCGCTTCGGTCGCAAGCCTCTTGATGCACATCAAAGTTGATGTGTGCAGATCGGATGACACTATAACGACATAACCAGTCGGATATCAGATGTACGAGCCAGCGGGTCGTCAGTCGGCCAATTTGGCCTTTCTCTGGCCGGCATTTGTGGCCGCCTCAGCGAGCGATATGTCGGCGCTGGTCGCCAAACATTTTGCCAATCTCGCTGTCGGTGCCGCCGGGGCGGCGGCACCGGAGCCGAAATGGTCAACATCGCACACGGTCGCGCTTGAGCTGAATAGCGTCCGGCTTCGCGATTTTACCGTCGACGAAACCAGTCCGCCGGCGCTGTTGTGCACGCCGCTTGCGTTGCACGGCGCCGCCGTCGCCGATCTTACAAGTGATCACAGTCTGGTTGCCGCATTGCGCGGCGTCGGATTGCGGCGACTGTTCGCGGCCGATTGGCGAGCTGCAACGCCCGAGATGCGCTTCCGCGGCATTGACGATTATCTCGCCGATCTAAACGTTCTCGTCGATCATATCGGCGGCCCAGTTGATTTGATCGGCCTTTGTCAGGGAGGCTGGATGGCGCTCGCCTATGCGGCGCGGTTTCCGGCAAAGGTCCGCAAGATGGTGCTCGCCGGCGCACCGATCGACATTGCGGCCGCCCCATCCGCTCTGTCCGAGCTCGCCAGCACAAGTCCTATCGCGGTCTTCGATGAACTCGTCCGGATCGGCGACGGCATTATTCCCGGCCGGAAGGTGCTAAAGTTTTGGGGCGTGGGCGCGGTGGATACAGACGACCTGCGGCAGGTACTACAGACCGATGAGCTGCCTGGATCGGCCGCCTTCGCCAGGCTCGAAGCGGTATTCCGAGATTGGTATGCGTGGACGACAGATCTGCCCGGCGCCTACTTCCTGGAAGTTGTCGAGAAACTTTACAAGCGCAACGAACTGGCGCTTGGAAAGTTCGTCGCTCTGGGGCAGCGGATCGATCTTGCGACCGTCCACGTGCCCATTTTTCTGCTTGCCGCAAGTGAAGACGAATTGGTGGCGCCAGCACAACTATTTACCATCGAACGGCTGGTCGGCACTTCAGCCGGCAATATACGCAAGGCGACGGCGTCAGGCCGTCATGTGTCGCTGTTCATGGGTAAAAAGGTGCTCGAGGAAATTTGGCCGTCGATCGTCCAATGGATCAGAGAGCCAATACCAGCCTCGGCAATGCGAGCTTCGGAAGACATGCCAGCACGTCGAGGTTTACGCAGCTGACAAATAAAGCGCCGGATTGCGTCATTTGACGCAATCCGGATTGGATCATGAGACTGGGCCTGTTTTCAGGCCGCCTTGACCGTGATTTTCTTCGCCGACTTCTGCGCTTCTGCGCTCTTCGGCATCGTTACTATGAGCACGCCGTTCTTGAAAGTTGCCTCGATCTTGTCGGCGTCGACGCCATCGGGCACCTGAAATGCGCGCTGGAACGATCCGTAGTTGCGCTCGCTCAAGTAATAGTCTTTCTTCTTCTCTTCTTTCTCTTCCCGCTTCTCGCCCTTGATGGTCAGAACGCCGTCGGCGAATTTCACCTCCACGTTCTTTTCATCCATGCCAGGCAGTTCGGCCGCAATTTCATAGGCCTTTTCAGTTTCGGCGATGTCGACGGCCGGCGCCGCCGCCCAGCTCGACTCGCGCTGGGTGAAAGGTTGGAAGTCGAACAAAGAACGCCCAAACGGCGATCGCCACATGCCGCCGTCGAAATCTTCGAAGACGCGATCGATTTCGCGGCGCAGATTTTCGAACGGTCGCCACGGCCTGAGCGCGGTTGCAGCCTTCTTTTCCTCGGTCTTCACTGGCAGTTTGGTAATGGCTTCAGCCGTTACACTCCTCCATAGGTGATCATCTTCGTCTAGCCGCGGCCGGGCCGCCGAACATTGATTTGCGTCAAGGAGAATCTTGAATCAATTCTTAGTATCGCAATGTTCTTTGGCAATTCCGTGAGCTGCCACATGCCGCTGAGTTCGCAGAAAAATTCTTGAACAGTTGAGCTAAGCACCGCGCAAATTGGAGTAGACCATGCAAACCGCCCCTAAGATCGAGTTCCAAAACATAAATCCGACAGCAACGCTCAAGGATGCCATCGAAAAACATGTTGCCGATCTCGAGCAGCGATGGGATCGCGTTACGGCGTGCCGGATAGTGGTGAAAGGGCCGGGTGAGCATCACCGCGTTGGCGGACTTTATGAGATCCATATTCATCTCGCGCTGCCTGAAGGGCGCGAGGTGCATGTGGAGCGCACGGCGCCGGCGGACGAGCGGCGTTCCGACCTGGAATTCGCCGTCAACGATGCGTTCAAGCGCGCCCGTAGACAACTGCAAGATCGCGTGCGGCGGACGCGAGGAAAGGTCAAAAGCCATAACGGGCCGCCGATCGGAACGGTGGCGCGCCTTGACCCCTTCGGCGAGTTCGGGTTCCTCACAACTCCTGACGGCCAGGAAGTCTACTTTCATCACAACAGTGTCGTCGACGAGGGATACGCGAACCTGCGCGTTGGTTCACGCGTGACATTTGCTGAAGAGATGGGCGACAAGGGGCCGCAGGCAAGCACGGTAAAACCGCTTGGCAAGCACGCGCTACGCTGATGTAGCGCTGATTCAGTTCAGCCAAAGACGGAAAAAAGGATAAACAGAAAAGGTCAAGTGCAAAGGCCGCATTATGCGGCCTTGCGCGCGACCTCTTTCTGGTTTTCGTAGACAACCGTTGCCGCGGCGGTGTTGGAAATCGGGATGTGATAATTGCGATTGAGCTCGCTGACGCGTCCGGTCATTGCGCCGCGCATCGCCATCCAGTTGAGGAATTCAACGCCCTGCGAACCGGATTCTTTGACCCAATCGTGGATCGAATAGTGGGTGAGCGCCTCGGGCTCGGCCACTATCTTGTCAAGGCAAAGCAGATCGAATTCCTTGTTGATGAAGCCGGCTCTGGCGCCGTCGAGCTGATGCGATAGCCCGCCGGTGCCGATGACGACCACGCGCAAATCCTGCTCATAAGATTCGATCGCGCGGCCGATCGAGCGGCCGAGCTTGAGACAGCGTTCAAGCGACGGCAGCGGATGTTGCACGGTATTGATCTCTACCGGCACGATCTTGATCGGCCAGACCGGGCCGGGCCACATCAGAGCCATCGGTATCGTGACCGCGTGATCGATCAGCATTTCCTGGCACATCGTCACATCGAACTCATCGGCGACGAGTGCATTGATCAAGTGCCATGACAACGCCGCATCGCCGGGGATTGGGCGCGAAACCGGGATGCCCCAGCCCTCATCCTCGCTCCGATATTCGTTGGCGGCTCCGACCGCGAAGGTCGGCATCTTGTCGAGGAAGAAGTTTAGCCCGTGGTCGTTATAGAAAACCACGGCGATATCGGGTCTGGTTCGGGCTAGCCAATAATGGACATAATCGAAGCCCTTGAAGAACGGCTTCCAATACGGATCGTTATGCTTTTTCTCCGCGATCGCCTTGCCGATCGCGGGAACATGCGTCGAGCCGACGCCGCCGACTATTGTGGCCATAATTATCCTCCCGCTGACAAAAGCTTTGACTTGAACGCTTCGACTGTCATGCCGGTTTGTTGCGCGCCAATGTCCTGCACATTGAGACCAAAGATGCCGGCAAGTTTGGCGAGGTAGTAGACGTTACCGCCGGCCTCGATCATCTTCAGGACGCTGCGGCTTTTGACTGCGGCCCGTTGCTCGGCATTGAGGCCGTATTTGCGACAATACGAATCTTCGTTCTTGAGGAACGAGGCGCGATTTTCAGCGCTGTTGAACGAGTAGCACATGCGGTTGAGCGCCAAGCCCTTCTGCGCTTCGGCTCCATCGAAAACGATCGTACCGGGTATGTCCTGCTGCATTGGCATGCTCCTCTGCGGCGACCAGGAATTTCTTATTCAATATTAAGCTAGTGCAGCTCGCGGCGGGCACGCTTTGATTTGTATCAAATGAAACCATTGGCTCATGCGACATGCTGTGAAGTCGGAAAGTGCAGGGATTGCCGATGCCGTACGCAATGAACGCGGATCTGCCTGCGTCCGTCAGGCACCACCTGCCTGAGCATGCCCAGGACATCTATCGCGAGGCGTTCAATCACGCCTACGCGGCCAACGCGGGTGACGTTAGGCAGGAGGAGGCGGCTCATCGGATTGCATGGGCCGCGGTCAAGCGCAGTTATGAAAAATACGGCGACACCTGGGTTCGGCGCCACCCGTAATATCCCCTAGGGCCAATTCCTGAATTTTTGTCGTGCTGCAGCGCAACTAACCTGGCCTGCATCAACCTAAAGGCTTGTCCCTTGCAGCTGCATTGGCTCTGGACGCGGAAATGACCCCCATCACCGAAACTGAAGATGTTACGCGAACGCCGGCCGCAGGGCCGAACCAGCCGACGCTCTCCAAAATGCGTGAGTTGGTGCCCGCGCGCCCCGCCGGCCTGCCGGTTCCAGTTGTCGCCAAGGAGGCTCCCACTCGCAGGTGGTGGCTTCGAATTGGGTTCGCGCTTGCCGTTTTGGCCGCCGGCGGCGGCGGATATTACTGGTGGCAAACTTTGCACCCTTTAGTGCCGCCCGGCATTGCTTACGGCAATGGTCGGCTCGAAGCGGATGAGATCAATATCGATACCAAATACGCGGCCCGCGTCGCCGAAATCCTGGCGGATGAGGGCGATCTGGTTAAAGCCGGCCAAGTCGTCGCGCGCATGGACACGCGCGACCTTTCGGTCTCGCTAAAGAAATCGGAGGCTCAGGTCAGCCAGGCCCGGCGCGCCGTCGACGAAGCAATCGAGAACGTCGCCCAGCAGAAGTCCCAACTTCTCCTTGCCCAGCAAGAATATGGTCGGGCCACTGTTCTGGTGCAGAAAGGTTTTCAAACCAAAGAAGTCCTGGATCAGCGGCAACAGCAGCTCGACGGCGCCAGTGCAGCGCTCAATGCCGCAAACCTTCGGGTAATCCAGTTTCAGCATGCGCTCGACGCTGCCACGCACGACGTTGAATTTTACACCGTCGAGATCAACGATGACACGCTGGTGGCGCCGGTTGACGGCCGCATCCAGTACCGCGTCGCCAATGTCGGCGAGGTGCTTCCGGCGGGCGGTCACGTTTTTGCGATGCTCGACACCTCGTATGTTTACATGGATGTCTATCTGCCGACCGCTCAAGCGGGAAAGGTAAAGTACGGCGCCGATGCTCGCATCGTGGTCGATGCCTACCCGAAAGTCGCGATCCCGGCGAAGGTCATGTTCATCGCCACGCAGGCGCAGTTCACGCCGAAGACAGTCGAGACGCGGACCGAACGCGACAAGCTGATGTTCCGGGTCCGTGCACGTATCGACGCCGATTGGCTGCGCGGTCGGAGCGACGCCGTCAGCAGCGGGCTCCCAGGCGTCGCCTATATCTTGATTGACGCCGCCACTCAGTGGCCCGATTGGCTGCACGTGTCGGCCACGCAGTGAGCGGGCTAGCAATGCCCGTCGCGCAACTTGAACACGTCAGCCAACGCTATGGCCGAGTCACCGCTCTCGATGATGTGACGATAGCGTTGCCGGCCTCCGGCATAGTCGGATTGATCGGCGCCGACGGCGTCGGCAAGTCTACGCTGCTTAGCATTGTCGCTGGCGCCCGGCGGCTTCAAGCAGGCGCGGTGTTCGTTCTTGGCGGCGATATCGCCGATCCTGCGCACCGCGCCGCGATCTGTCCCCGCATCGCCTACATGCCGCAGGGGCTCGGGAAGAATCTCTATCCGGACCTCAGCATCCGCGAGAACATCGAGTTCTTCGCGCGTGTTTTCGGACAATCGCGGGCCGAACGCGAATGGCGGATTGCCGAGCTTCTGGAGAGCACAGGGCTCACGCAATTTGCCGATCGTCCGGCGAAAAAGCTCTCCGGCGGCATGCGGCAGAAGCTCGGCCTGTGCTGCTCGCTGATCCACGATCCGGACCTTCTCATCCTCGACGAGCCCACGACCGGCGTCGATCCGCTGTCGCGTCGCCAGTTCTGGGAATTGATCGAACGTATTCGTGCGCGGCGCGCCGGCATGAGCGTGGTCGTCGCCACCGCCTACATGGAAGAGGCCGCGCGCTTCGACGAGCTCATCGCCATGAATGATGGGCGGATCCTGGCGGTCGGCTCGCCCGCGGACCTTAAGGCGCGGACAAATACCAGGAACGTCGAAGACGCTTTCATCGCACTGTTGCCCGAACAAATGCGGGCGGGCCATAAACAGCTGGAAATCCCGCCCCGCGATGAGATCGAGCGCGACCCGGTCATTATCGCGCGTGATCTCACCTGCCGCTTCGGCGACTTTACCGCCGTGGATCGCGTCAGCTTCACCATCGAGCGCGGCGAGATTTTCGGCTTCGTCGGCTCCAATGGGTCGGGCAAGACCACGACCATGAAGATGCTCGCCGGCCTGCTGGAGCCGAGCGAGGGCGAGGCGCTGTTGTTCGGCGTTCCGCCGGACGCTCGCGACATCAATTCGCGGCGGCGCGTCGGCTATATGTCGCAGTCGTTTTCCCTCTACACCGAGCTGACCGTACGGCAAAACCTCAAGCTGCATGCGCGGCTGTTCCATCTGCCGGCGAAGAAAGCCAAAGCGCGGCTTGCCGAGCTGATCACCAGTTTCGAACTGGAAGACTATTGCGATCAGCTGGCTTCCGGCTTGCCACTTGGCATCCGGCAACGCCTGTCACTTGCGGTCGCTGTCGTCCACGAGCCAGAGATGCTTATCCTCGACGAGCCGACTTCAGGCGTCGATCCTTTGGCGCGGGATCGCTTTTGGGAGCTGCTGATCGATCTGTCGCGCAAGCAGGGCGTGACCATATTCGTCTCGACCCACTTCATGAACGAAGCCGAGCGCTGCGATCGGATCTCGCTCATGGATTCCGGCCGCGTGCTTGCCACCGACACGCCGCCCAACGTTGTCAAGGCGCGGAACGCCACCAGTCTGGAGGACGCCTTCATCAGCTATCTGGAGGAGGCGACCGGCACGGCGAGGCCGAAGACCACGCCGATCCTGACTTTGGCGCCTCCCGAGGCGGCGCCAATGCCGTCGCCGCCGCAGCGCGCCTTCAGTCCGCAGCGCGTTCTCGCCTACACGATTCGTGAAACGATAGAACTTGTGCGCGATCCCATTCGCCTGGGGTTCGCCTTTTTTGGCATTGCGTTCTTGATGCTGGTTTTTGGTTTCGGGATTTCCAACGACGTCAACAATCTGACCTTCGCGGTGCTCGATCGTGACAACAGCCATGAGAGCCGCGCCTATCTCGAGGAACTGCGAGGCTCCAGTTACTTCCTGGAGAGACGATCTCTCACTAATTACGACGATCTGCATAAGCGTCTGCAAAGCGGAGACATCGACGCCGCCGTGGAAATTCCGCCGGGCTTCGGCCGCGATATCGAGCGGCGGCGTCCGGCATGGGTTGGTGCCTGGGTCGACGGGGCGATGCCGTTCCGCGCCGAGACCATCCGCGGCTATCTGCAAGCCATGCATCAACTCTACCTGACTGATCCGGTGGTGATGACCACAAATCATTCGACGCCGAAGCAGCCTGTCAGGATCGAGATTCGGTACAACTACAATCAGGACTTCGACAGCATCTACGCCATGGTGCCGTCGACGATGGCAATTTTGCTCGCGCTGTTTCCCGCGATCCTCATGGCGCTTGCGATCGTGCGCGAAAAGGAACTGGGCTCGATCACCAACCTTTACGTTACACCGGTTACCAGGCTCGAATTCCTCATCGGCAAGCAGATCCCTTATGTCGGCGTTGCCGTATTGAATTTCCTGGTGATCTTTATGATGGCGCTGTTCGTGTTTCAGGTGCCGCTGAAAGGCAGTTTCATCACTCTCCTCCTTGGTGTTGTGATCTACGTCACGACGATGACGGCCTACGGCATGGTGATTTCGTCGTTTGCCAGCACGCAGATCGCAGCGCTGTTCGGCACCGCCGTAATGACGTTTCTGCCGGCGTCGCAATTTTCCGGCCTGCAGGTTCCAGTTTCCTCGCTCGCGACCGGGGCGCAGATTATGGGGCGGGCGTTTCCGATGTCCTATTTCCGGCCCATCGCCATCGGCACTTTCACCAAGGGATTGGGCTTCAGCGATCTTGCCATCAATCTGGCGGAGCTTTCCGTCTTCGTCCCCGCCCTGCTGTTGATCAGCCTGGTGCTGTTGCGCAAGCAGGAACGCTAGTCAGAGCCATGAACACCATTGCAAATATTTTTTGGCTCGGCACCAAAGAGTTGCGCAGCGTGCTGCGCGACTACGTCTTGCTGGGCTTTGTGGTCTATGCCTTTTCACTGCAAATCATGGCTCAAGCGAATAGCTACTCGCAGGAAGTGCACAACGCCGCGGTGGCGCTGGTCGATGAGGATCACTCCGAATTGTCGCGGCGGATTGCCGGCGCTTTTCTCCCTCCCTACTTCCAGCACCCGCGGCCGATTGCAGAACGCGACATCATTCCGTTGATGAACGCCGGCAAATACACATTCGTGGTGGATATCCCCCCGAACTTCGAGCACGATGTGCTCGGCGGCCGTAACCCCGCAATCCAGCTCGATGTCGATGCGACCGTCATGGTGCAGGGTGGACTCGGCTCCGGATACGCGCAAGAGATTATCATGAACGAGATAGCCGGCTTTCTGGCGCGGGCGGAGAGCACCCAGTCGGCACCACCGGTCAATCTCGCCGTCCGCGTCGTCTTCAATCCGAATGTCACGACAGCGTGGTTCACCAGCGTCATGGGCATCATCAATAATGTCAGCATGCTGGCGATTATTCTTGCCGGGGCCGCCATCGTGCGCGAGCGTGAGCATGGCACCATGGATCATCTGCTGGTGATGCCATTAACGCCGTTCGAAATCGCTATGTCCAAGGTGTGGGCCAACGGGCTGGTGATTACCATTGCCGTCGGCCTCTCGCTTTATCTGATCGTTCGCGGCCTGCTGCATATCCCGATCGCCGGATCGATCCCGCTGTTCCTGGTCGGAGTGGCGTTCTATCTGTTCTTTGCCTCAGCCATAGGCATATTTCTCGGCACCATCGCGCGATCCATGCCGCAGCTCGGTTTGCTGTTCTTCCTGGTGTTTCTACCAATGAACATGTTGTCGGGCAGCAACACGCCGCTCGAAAGCATGCCGCCCTGGCTCGCGGACGCCATGCAGGTCTCGCCCTCAACGCATTTCGTTTCCTTCGCCCAATCGATCCTCTATCGCGGCGCCGGCATCGACGTTGTCTGGCCGCAATTTCTTTTTGTGGCCGGAGTCGGCGGGCTGTTCTTCGTTCTTGCCATTCTGCGTTTTCGCTCGACTGCCGTGCAGGCGACATAACAGTAACGGCGCACGCCATTTGCTGGAGGGAAGGATAAGGGCCTTGACCTCAAATCAACCAACCGGCGTGCCGCGTCCGGCGCACCCGCAGCAACGCTGCGAGCCGCTGCCGTGGCACCGGCCGAAGCCGGCCGAAGAGGACCCCGGCGCGCCGCAGTCGGTCCGGGCGATTCGCGAGAGCCCGACCTATCGTCTCGCCGAACAAGACGCCGATTTCATTACGCGCCCGGAAAGTCGTGGGGCGCGGCTGCAAATTGAATATCTCAAAACCGACACTCTACTCGCGGACGCGCAAATCGACCACACCATCGTCGTTTTCGGTAGCACCCGCATCTGCGAGCCGGCGGCCGCGCGTCGCAACGTCGAAGCATTGCGTGCCGCCTTCCGGGCCGATCCGGACAACGCGGAAACGCTGGCCCGGCTTACGACCGCCGAACGGGTCCTCGCAAAAAGCCACTATTATGACGTGGCGCGAGAGTTTGGACGCGTGGTCGGTAATGCCGCGAGCGCCGGGCGGCCGCGCGTCGTGGTGATGACCGGAGGTGGGCCCGGATTGATGGAGGCTGCCAACCGCGGCGCTTTCGACGTTGGCGCAAGATCGATCGGGCTGAACATTGAATTGCCGCATGAGCAATACCCTAACCCCTACGTTACGCCCGATCTTTGTTTTCGCTTTCACTATTTTGCGTTGCGCAAGCTGCATTTTCTGCTTCGCGCCAAGGCGTTGGTGTCCTTTCCCGGCGGCTACGGCACGCTTGATGAATTGTTCGAAGTCTTGACCCTTATTCAAACCCGCAAGATCAAGCCGATCCCCGTTGTGCTGGTCGGCGAGCACTTTTGGCGCCGCGCCGTCGATTTCGACTATCTCGTCGAGGAGGGCGTGATCGACCGCGAGGATCGCGAGCTGTTTTGGTTTGCCGAGACCGCGCAGGAAATCTGGGATGGTATTGTTCGCTGGTATGACGCTTTTGGAGAGCCGATCGGCGATTAGGACCGTGCACGGGTCAGCGCATCCGGGACTTCAGCATGAGCGTTTTCCCGTCGACGACGAACTTGCCATACCCGTGATGGTGAATGGTCTTGGGATTCTTCTGCGCCGGATCAGTCCAGGCCTTCAGCACTTCGAGGATAAAAAGATTGTATTTGTTGACGAGACGCCTGTCGGTCACCGTGCATTCCAGATTGGCGAAGCAGTCGGCGATAAGCGGCGGCTTGATGCGTGTGGCGGGCATTGTGGTCAAACCGAATGCCGCGAACTTGTCGAGGTCACGCCCCGATGAATTGCCGACTTTGACCACTTTGGTTGCCAATTTGCGTGCCGGCAAGCCGATGACGCATTCGCCTGTCGCACGCAGGGCGGCAAAGCTGTAATTGGCGTTACTGACAACGCACGCCACCTGCGGCGGCTCGAACTCGATCATCATGTGCCACGACAGGGTCATGACATTGGCGCGTCCGCTGTGCGCCGTCGTCAGCAGCACCACCGGTCCCGGCTCCAGCAATTGATAGACTTTGGACAAGGCTAGGTCGCGCATCGGAACCGCCCGCGTCACCTTGAAAAGCATGAATAGTCGGGTTGTCAGCCGACAAAGCGGATTTCCGGCGGCTTTCTTGGCACCGGCGGGGGCGCCGCTTTCGGATGTCCGACGATAATCGGGGCAACCGGCTTGTATGCTGCCGGCAACTTCAGCAGCGCCTTACCCTCGGGCGTATTAAGCCACGATTGAGCAAATCCGATCCAGCAGCTTCCGAGTCCCTCCGCGCGCGCCGCCAGCATCAGGTTTTCTGCGGCCAGCGCGCAGTCTTCGATGGCCCACGGCATCTCCGCTATGGTGGAAATCAGGATCAGCGCCGGCGCGTGGTAGAAAATGTCGAATTTTGTATTATTCAAGACTTCGCTGAAATGGTGCGACATCAGACCGACGGGCGTCGTCTTGACCATGTGCGCCTTCGCTTCCCGCGATATTGTCTCGAGCGTGGCTTTGTCGCGTACCACGCAAAACGAGAACGGTTGTTGATTGACCGCGCTCGGCGCTTGAATGGCCGCGTCAATGAGGTCGCGAATAATGCCTTCACTAACCGGTTCGGCTGTGAATTCCCGCACCGCACGACGGGTGTAAATCGCTTCCTTCAGTTCCATGTCAGCCTCGGTTGCGTTCAAACGCGGAGTCCACAATCAACAAAGCGCACAAGCTCCTCGACAGGATTGACGCAGATCAATAGTGAACACGGCCCTTTTACCTTGCCGTTTTTCCGTATAGCGACTGAGCGTGGTCAGTAATTTGGGCTTTGATCTTGCTCAAGAAGGACTTCGGGGTCATTTGCGATCCTTGCTTTTGTGATGAAGGCATCGAACATAAATCGTCTGCTGCCCCGCTTGCTCGTGGTGGTCGCCCTTATCGGCTTGGTGGCAGGCGCGGTGTCACGACTAATCGGATACGCCTCTCTTGCCAGTCTAAGCTGGAACCTTGCCACCATCCCGGTAATCGCCGGTCTGGCCTATTCGATCGTTCGTGACGTTATGGCCGGGCGTTTCGGGGTCGATGCTATCGCTCTCCTATCCATGGCCGGAGCATTGGCGCTTGGTCAGCCGCTTGCCGGTGTTGTGGTTGCTTTGATGTACTCCGGCGGTAACGTGCTTGAGGATTTTGCGGTGGCGCGCGCCGAACGCAATCTGCGCTCGCTGGTTGATCGCGCGCCTCGCGTTGCGCACTGCCGGCGTGATCACACGATCGACGATGTGCCGATTGGCGCGGTCGCTATCGGCGATTCAATTCTCGTCCACGGCGGTGAGGTTATTCCTGTTGACGGCATCGTCAGCTCGGCATCAGCGATGGTCGACGAGTCGGCGTTGACGGGAGAGCCCATGACATCGGCCAAGCCCCGAGGGTCCTCTGTTTCCAGCGGAACGCTGAATGCCGGCGAGGCATTTGAAATGATGGCTACTGCGGTTGCTGGCGCCAGTACGTACGCCGGCATCTTGCGGCTGGTCACTGCGGCCCAGACGGCGAAAGCGCCGTTCGTGCGGCTCGCTGACCGATACGCCCTCATACTTCTGCCCGTGACACTTCTGGTGGCTGCCGCTGCCTGGGTGCTTTCCGGCGATCTTATCCGCAGCCTCGCCGTTCTTGTTGCTGCTACACCGTGTCCCCTCATACTGGCCGCTCCCGTTGCCTTCATCGGCGGCGTAGCTCAAGCGGCAAGGCGCGGCATCCTGGTCAAGGGCGGCGCTCCGCTGGAGGCGCTTGCGCGCACGCACACGGTCCTGTTCGACAAAACCGGCACATTGACCGTCGGTGGGGCTCGTCTCCTTTCGATTGAGGCGGCGCCCGGCGAGCAAGCTGAACAAGTGCTCCGGCTCTGCGCCGCCCTGGAGCAGGCGTCACATCATGTGCTTGCCGGCGCCATCGTACAGGCTGCACATGATCGCGGCCTCCGGCTACCCATGCCGCACGATTTACGGGAAGTAATGGGATCCGGCATTCACGGCGCAATTGCCGATATGCAGATCAGCGCGGGTTCTCGCGACTTGATCTTTGCGCACCGGGAGCCGGAGCAGTGGGCACTCAGAGTTATGCGCCGTGCCTCCTGGCGCTCGGCGCTCGCCGTATTCGTAGCGGTAGATGGCCGGCCGATCGGTGCCTTGCTGCTCGCCGACGAGTTGCGGACAGAGACGCCGCGTGCGGTGCGGATGCTACGTGCCGCCAACGTTGCCCGCATCGGCATGGTGACCGGCGATCACGCCGCCGTTGCACAGACTATCGGCGCAGCACTTGATCTCGACGTCGTGCTCGCCGACCGCGCCCCCGCAGACAAAGTTGAAGCCGTGCGTAGCGAGCAGCGGCTTTATCCGACGACTATGGTCGGGGACGGCATCAACGACGCGCCCGCTTTGGCTGCGGCTGATGTCGGCATCGCAATGGGTGCGCACGGCGCAAGTGCTTCGTCCGAGGCAGCCGATGTGGTGATACTTGCTGATCGGCTCGATCGCGTCCCGGAAGCTCTCATGATCGCGCAGCGCGCACGTCAGATAGCGATGCAGAGCATAGTCGCTGGCATCGGGTTGTCGGGCATCGCCATGATCGCGGCAATGCTCGGTTGGATTGCTCCAGTGCCGGCGGCGTTGGTACAGGAATTGATTGACGTTGGCGTGATTCTTAATGCGTTGCGCGCGCTGACGCCTGCTCACAAGCGGCGCCGGAACACGCTCCCAACTGCGACCAGCCACGAACTGCACTGCGAGCATCGGAGGCTCGGCTACAGCCTCGACCGGCTTCGGGCGATTGCTGACGCCCTGGACGACACGCCACCGGAAAACGCGCTCAAACTGGTCGAAGAGGCCAACGCCATCGTCCAACAGCAGGTGGTCACACACGAGCGAGACGACGAAGGAAAGGTCTATCCCACGCTCGCTCGAATTTTGACCGATCGTCATGGCCTTTCCGCCATGAGCCGCGCGCACCGCGAAATCCTGCATCTCGCGCGCCTGCTCACGCGCGTGGTTGAGGACGTGTCCGCACAGAGCATCGACCGATACCTCGTCCGCGATGCTCAGCGGGCGATTGAATCGATCGAGACCCTTGTAAGAATCCACGTCGCCCAGGAGGAGGAACTTTACGAGGCTGTCGAGGCCGCCTGACTGAACATTCTTGACGCCCACGAGACGTTCGGAACGGCCGCGAGCAGGCGCGCGCTCAAGGTGCTGATCGAAGCTTGATCGCGCGAAGCTGTCTCTGGCGGCAAAAATTGCGACGTTATGACGGCGGCCCCGCCCACGGCCGCCGTTCGCTATCGGCGGCTTTGAAAGCCGCGATCCGGTCGCGGTAGCTACGGGTCATGTCGATGTCATCCCAGCCGTTGAGAAGCTGATTGCGGCTGACCGGATCGATAGTGAAGCTGAAGCTGCGATTGCCGCGCAGGATAGTTTGTTGCTCTAGATCGACAGTGACGGGGAGCTCCGGATCGGCGGCGATGGCGGCGCCGAGTTCCTGAGCATCTGACTCGGCAACGACAGCGGCCAGCAGACCGTTTTTCACCGAGTTCTGCGCAAAGATGTCGCCGAAGGAGGAGGCGATAACGCAACGGATGCCGGCTTCGTAGAGCGCATAGACGGCCGCCTCGCGGGAAGAGCCGCCGCCGAAGTTGCGGCCGGCGATGAGGATCTTGGCATCGCGCCACATCGGCTGATTGAGCAGGAAGTCGGGTCGCTTATTGCCCTCTCCGTCGCGGCGCAGGTCATAGAACAGCGTGTCGCCGAGTTCTGGCGTGCGCGGCAGCTTCAGATACCGCGCCGGCAGGATCATGTCGGTGTTGACGTTGGACAAAAGCAGCGGACAGGCCTTGTCGGTGAGACGAACAAACTTCTCCATCGGCTTAAATCCTTACTGCTTGCGGCCGGCGAGCAACGGCCGCGCGTCCGCGAGATGCCCGGAGACTGCGGCAGCGGCGACCATCGCCGGCGACATCAGATGCGTGCGCGCGCCAGGTCCCTGCCGGCCCCGGAAATTCCGGTTGGTGGTTGAAGCACAGCGCTCGCCCGGTGGAACAACATCGCCGTTAATGCCGACGCACATCGAGCAGCCCGAGTCGGCCCATTCCAGTCCGGCTTCGCGGAAGATGCGGTCGAGGCCTTCTTCTTCCGCCTGCCGCTTCACCATCGTCGAACCAGGTGAAACCAGACCTGGCACTTTACTGACACGGCCGGCGAGCACTGCCGCCGCAGCACGCAAATCTTCGATACGCGAATTGGTGCAGGAGCCGATGAAGACGCGGTCGATGGTAATGTCGGTGAGCTTTTTGCCGGGCGTGATGCCCATGTAGTCGAGCGCATCGCGCACATAATTCGCGCGTACCGGGTCGCGCTCGCGCGCCGGGTCGGGTACGCTGCCGTCGATCGGCAACGCGTCGTCTGGCGTCGTGCCCCAGGTGACGATCGGCGCGATCGCGCTGGCATCGAGCGTGACCTCACGATCGAACACCGCGTCTTTGTCAGAAACGAGCGCCGCCCAGTCTTCGACCGCCCGATCGAATGCCGTCCCCTTGGGCGCGTACGGCCGGCCTTTCAAATAAGCGAACGTCGACGCGTCCGGCGCAACCATCCCGGTGCGGCCGCCCGCCTCGATCGACAAGTTGCATAACGTCAGACGGCCCTCCATCGACAGCGCGGTAATGGCGCTGCCGGCATATTCGATGGCATGACCCTGCGCGCCGTCGGCGCCGATATGGGCAATGATCGCGAGCGCGATATCCTTGGCGGCAACGCCAGCGATTGCCTTGCCACCGACCGTGATGCGCATTCGTTTCGGCTTTTTCTGCCAGATCGTCTGCGTCATCAGCACGTGCGCGACTTCGGAAGCGCCGATGCCGAAGGCGTAAGCGCCGAAAGCACCGTGCGTGGACGTGTGGCTGTCGCCGCACACGATCAATAGGCCAGGAAGCGTCAACCCCTGCTCAGGCCCGACCACATGAACGATGCCCTGACGCGGATCGCCAAGGCCGAAGTTGCTGATATGACTGGCGGCGGCGTTGGCCTCGAAATCCGTCACCATCGCCGCAATCGACGGATCGGCGATTGGACGGTCACGGCGCGTCGGCACATAGTGATCGGCGGTGCCGAAGGTGAGTCCGGGCTCGGCGACCGATCCGCCGCGCTCTTTCATCTGCGTGAAGGCTAGAAACGAGCCTTCGTGGACGTAATGACGGTCGACCCATAACAACGTGGCGCCGTCCTCGCGCCGACTGATCTCGTGTGCCGACCACAGCTTGTCGATCAGGGTTTGGGCTTGGCTCATGGGCACGTTTCGCTGTGGGCTTGCAGAGGTTGCGGGCAATATTGTACGCTAAAGAATACCAAGTAAAGCAGCCGCTGCCGGGCGGTATTCGATCGGGAGATCAGCTTGCGCGATTGGCTCGGCGAAGCGAAGGCAAAGCAAGTCTACCTCATCCTGCGCGACCGCATTCTCAGTGGGGCCTTCGGCTTCGGCGCCAAGCTCCCCACTGAACATGAGTTGGCTGAGTATTACAGCGTGTCGCGAGTTACCGTGCGGCGCGCGCTTGGCGAGCTTGCCCGTGAACGGTTCATCGAGCGCCGCCGCAGTGCCGGGACGCGGGTGATTTATCGTGCGGCGCCGGCGCCAATCGCGGCCGATATTTCCGACGTGCTGGCCAACATTGCCGACATGGGGCGGCGCACGGCGGTCAAGCTGCTCTCGTTCGACTATGTGCCGGCGGCTGGCGCGGTTGCCGAGGCGCTGGGTGTCGGACCGGATCAGCTGCTACAGCGATCGGTTCGGGTGCGCGCCGTCGATCGCGTACCGTTTTCGTATCTGACCACGCATGTTCCCGAGAGCGTCGCGGTGACGTTCACCAGGCAGGAACTGGCTTCACGCCCGCTGCTTGAACTTCTGGAGCGTGCCGGCGTGAAGGTCGAGCACGCGCGCCAGCGGATCAGCGCCGGGCTGGCGACGCCCGATGTCGCGGAAGCGCTCGATGTGCGCGCTGGATCGCCGCTGATCGAACTGGTGCGCGTCGTCTGCGATCAATCGGGCCGCGCCGTCGAACACCTGCATGCGCTTTACCGGCCTGACCGCTACGCCTTCGAGATGGATTTGGTCCGCTCGGGCGCCAAGGAGACGAAGTCCTGGTCGCCGGTGGTTCGCAAGACCGGTCGCAACCGCACTCTGAGGTCTGAAACGGCAATTTGACAACGAGGCGCGTCGCAAATCCGACGCCAAAACGCAAAACGAGGAGAGGACAGCCATGTCGAGGGAAAAAATGCCATTCAGCCGCCGCCGATTTCTCACCACCACCGCGCTGGGCGCCGCCGCCGCTTCGGGGAGCCTGGCGATGCCGTCACTCCTGCGCGCGCAAGGCGCGCCGGTGAAGCTCGGGCTTCTTCATCCCGTGACCGGTGCGCTGTCCTATTCGGGCCAGCAAGGCCGCATCGGCGCGACCATGGCGGTCGATGCGATCAATGCTGCCGGCGGCATTAAAGCGCTCGGCGGCGCCAAGATCGATCCGGTTCTTGGCGATGCACAATCGACGCCCGACGGCGGCACCGCGGAAGTGGAGAAGATGAATGCCGCCGGCGTCCCATGCATCGTCGGTGGCTATGCCTCCTCGATCTGTCTCGCTGTCAGTCAGGCCGCGGCACGCTACGACTTGCCTTATGTTGTTGATGTCGGCGTCGCCGACTCCATTGTCACGCGCGGGCTCAAGAACACTTTTCGCTTCGGTCCCGGCTTTGGCATCATTGCCAAGACCGCGCTAGAGAATTTGACCGTGCTCAACGATGCCGCCGGCAAGCCGGCGAAGACGGTCATCATCGTCCACGAAGATTCTCTGTTCGGTTCGGGCCTCGCCAAGCTTCTGAACGCGCAGCTGCCGCCGAAAGGCTTTCAGATTCTCGAAACCATCCCGCATCCGACGCCGACGCGCGACTTCAACAATGTCGTGCTCAAGATCAAGGCGCAGAAACCCGATCTCGTCATTCCCGCCGACTACTACAATGAGTATGTGCTGCTTGCCCGTACCATGCTGGAGCAACACGTACGGCCGAAGGGAATTTATTCTGTGCTGGGCGGCGCTGCCTCTTCCTACAAGTTCGTCAAAGAATTTCCTGACGCTGCCAAGTACATCATGGACTGCAATCACTGGTTCAATCCGAAGAGCGCCAAAGCGCTGGAGCTGAAGAAGAAGGTCGAGGACAAAGGCCAGTTCTTCACCTACGAGCTGTACATGAACTACACCGCCGTCCACCTTGTGGCCGATGCGCTGGAGCATGCGGCTTCCGTCGACCGCGCCAAGCTCACCACCGCGTTGGCGAACTCGACCTTTTCCGGTCACATCATGCCTTATGGGCCGACCAAATTCGTCAACGGCCAGAACGAGGGCGCGGCGCCGGTCAATACCCAAGTGCTCGACAACGACATCAAAGTGATCCTGCCGCCGCAATTTGCCAACGCCAAGGCGGTCTTCCCGATGCCTGCATGAGCTATGAAAACCTCGTCCTTGCGAACGAAGCGAAGCAATCCAGGTCGGCGGCGCAGCTATCGGCTTGCTTCGCCACTTTTCTCCTCGCAATGACGAGTGCATGATCCGTGCTCTCACCCGTCATCCTGATTACAGCGGTCCTTAACGGGCTGATGACCGGTGCCGTTTACGCGCTGGTCGCGCTCGGACTGACGCTGATCTATGGCGTGCTGCACATCATCAATTTCGCACATGGTGCCCTGTTGAGTGCAGCGTTGTTCGCCGCGTTCCTGGCCTACCAGAAACTCGGTCTCGATCCCTATGTCGCCGCGTTCCTCCTCGCGCCCGGTTTTTTTGCAGTGGGCTACGCGCTGCAGCGATTTGTTATCGGTCCGGCCTCGCACGGCGACGACCGCAATATGCTTTTGGTGACACTCGGCTTGGCAGTGCTGATCGAGAATGCGCTGCTTTATGAGTTCCGCGCCGATACGCGCACCATCGATCTCGCTTACTCATTCAAGACGATCAATTTCGGCTTTACGTTCCTGTCGGTTTCGCGGCTGATTTCATTCGTGGCCGTGTTCTTTGTGGCGTTGGTGCTGTGGCTGATCATGGCGCTGACCGACACCGGCAAGGCGATCCGCGCCGTCGCAAAGGAGAAGCTTGGGGCGGAGCTCGCGGGCATCGATGTAGCGCACATCTACGCAATGACGTTTGGCCTCGGCACCGCGTGTGTCGCGATCGCGGCGTGCCTGCTTATTCCAACCTACTACGTCAACCCGAGTGCCGGGAACGCGTTCGTGCTGGTCGCCTTCACTATTGTCGTACTCGGCGGCATGGGATCGGTGCCGGGCGCATTGATCGGCGGTCTCGTCATCGGCGTGGTGGAAAGTCTCGGTGGGTTTTTTTTCGGCGAGTCGCTCGGCCAGGTCGGCATTTTTCTGATCTTCATCGCGGTGCTGCTCTTTCGTCCGCGCGGCCTGTTTGGAGCGAGCGCATGAGAGGGGTGCTCGCCATTGGCGTCGTGATGGCGGTACTCGCGGCCGTCCCGCTGCTGGTGCACTCGAACGTCGTACTCAATTTTCTGGTCGTGACGCTGATGATCGCGCTTGCCGGCCAAGGCTGGAACATCATCGGCGGTTACGGCGGACAATATTCGTTCGGGCACGCGGCGTTCTTCGGCACCGGCGCCTACGTCACCGCCATTCTTCAGGTGCACTACGGCGTCAATGCCTGGATCGGATTTCTTGCCGGCATCGTCGCCGGTGGTGCGGTTGGCGGCATCATCGGCGGGCTGGCCTTCCGCGCCGGGTTGCGCAGCTCTTACTTTGCGCTGGTGACGCTCGCCTTTGCCGAGGTGCTGCGCATTCTGGCCAGCGTCGCACCGATCACCGGAGCCGGTGTCGGCCTTCTGGTCAAGCTCGATCTGCGTGCGCAGTCATTCCAGTTTCAGAGCCGCGCGGTCTTCTATTATGTCGTCCTCGCGCTTGTTGCGATCGGGCTGTTGATTGCGCATTGGCTCGAGCGTTCGCGCTTCGGCACCTGGCTCATTGCGGTGCGCGAGAACGAGGATGCCGCGATGGCGCTCGGCGTCGATGCAACCGCGATCAAGCTCATCGCCATGGTCATCTCGGCCGCAATCACGGCGGCTGCCGGCTGTTTTTATGTGCAGTATTTTCTCTTTATTGACTCGTCCATCGCATATGGCACATGGATTTCGATCGAAGCGCTGCTGACGCCGATCATCGGCGGGGTCGGCACCGTATTCGGCGCGCTGGTCGGTGCGCTGGTGGTGAAATCGCTCGGCGAGGGCGCGAAGCTCGTGACCGGCGATGTTCCCGGCCTCGATCTGATGATTTACGGCGTCATGCTTATCCTGGTCATCGCTTTCGCGCCGCGCGGGCTCGTCGGGACGCTGACTGATTTTCGAGTAGGACTGACGCGTCGCTTCGGGTTTCTGCGAAAAACCGCGGAGGTGGTGCGTGGCTGAAGCGCTCCTCTCGGTCGAAAGCGTATCGCGACGCTTTGGCGGGTTGCTGGCCGTCAACGCCGCATCTCTGACGGCACCGGCGGCGCGCATCACCGCTTTGATCGGCCCGAATGGCGCCGGCAAAACCACGCTGTTCGCCGTGATCTCCGGATTCCTCAAACCCAGCGCCGGTCGCGTCCGCTATGCCGGCGACGACATTACAGGCGAGCCGCCGCACCGGCTCGCGCGCCGCGGCATCGCGCGCACCTTCCAGATCGTGCAGCCTTTCGCCGGACTTTCGGTGCGCGACAACATTCTGGTCGGCGCGCATCTGCGCCACCGCGCGCGCACCGAAGCCCTTCTTG
Organism: uncultured Alphaproteobacteria bacterium; assembly: GCA_963791955.1. Lineage (GTDB taxonomy): Bacteria > Pseudomonadota > Alphaproteobacteria > Rhizobiales > Xanthobacteraceae > BOG-931. The sequence goes on along the minus strand of CAWBUO010000002.1, from coordinate 379,271 downwards.
TCGCCGAGAAAGTTGCAGAAGAAGTCGGTCTCGGCGACATGCTCGACCGCCCCGCTCACACTTTGACCGTCGCCGGACGAAAGCGCCTCGAACTTGCCCGGGCGCTCGCGACCGAACCGACGCTGCTCCTCCTCGACGAAGTACTCGCCGGCTTAAATCCGTCCGAGATCCGCGACATCGTCCCAGTCATCCGCGGCTTGAGTGCGCGCGGCATCGCCATCGTCATGATCGAGCATGTCATGCAGGCGGTGATGAGTTTGGCAGAACACGTCTTCGTGCTGGCGGAAGGCCGCATCATTGCCGAAGGCAACCCCGCGCAAGTGGTGGACAATCCGGCTGTGGTCGAGGCTTATCTCGGCCACGGCGCCGCGGCAAAGGCCAGGGCCGTTCATGCCCACTGAATTTGCCGCAGCTCCGCTGCTTGAGATCCACGATCTGTGTGCCGGCTATGGTGATACGGAAGTGCTGCGCGGGATCGATCTTAGCGTCGCCAGCGGTGAGATCGTCGCCGTGCTCGGCTCGAACGGCGTCGGCAAATCGACGCTTAATCGCACCATCTCCGGCATTGTGCGCGCACGTGCGGGCGCGATCCGCTTCGACGGCGCCGCAATCGAGCATGAAAAGCCGGCGGCGATTGTGGCGCGCGGACTCATTCACGTCCCCGAAGGTCGGCGAATTTTTCCAAACCTTTCGGTTCACGAAAACCTCGACCTTGGCAGCTACCGCCGTGCCGCTAGCCACCGTGCCGTCAACCGCGAGCGCGTGTTCGCAATCTTCCCGCGGCTGTTCGAGCGCCGCACGCAACGCGCCGGGACCTTGTCCGGTGGCGAACAGCAAATGCTTGCAATCGGCCGCGGCCTGATGGCCGAGCCGCGGCTGCTCATCCTCGATGAGCCCTCGCTCGGACTCTCACCCATTCTGGTCGAGGAATTGTTTGCGCTGATCGCGCGTATCCACGCCGATGGCGTCGCTGTCTTGCTGGTCGAGCAGAATGTAATGCAGAGCCTCGAGATCTCGGGCCGCGCCTATATTCTCGCCGCGGGACAATGCGTCATGTCTGGCCCTTCCGCCGACATCGGCGCCGATCCGAAACTCAAACGTGCCTATCTGGGACTGTAACATTTGGGACTGTAAAGCATGACCGAAATGTCTTTGTTAGCTCGCCTTCGCAATCGGCCGATTTTGATCGCGCCCGGCGTCTACGATTCCCTAACTGCGCTCATCGCCGAGCGCGCGGGTTTTGAAGCGCTTTACGTCTCCGGGGCGGGGATTTCGCACTCGCGGTTGGGGCGCCCCGACGTCGGCCTCGTCAGCATGACTGAGGTGGTTCAGACCGTCGCGCTGATCCGCGATCGGGTCGGTACTCATCTCGTCGTCGACGCCGACACCGGCTACGGCAACGCACTCAACGTCGAGCGTACGGTGCGGCTTTTGGAGCGCGTCGGCGCGAACGCTATCCAGATTGAGGATCAAGACTTTCCCAAGCGCTGCGGTCATCTCGATAACAAGTCGCTGATTTCAGCGCAGGAGATGGTCGGCAAGGTCAAAGCGGCGGTGGACGCGCGGGCGTCAAAAGACACGGTCGTCATCGCGCGGACCGACGCCGTCGCCGTCGAGGGTTTCGACCGGGCTATGGCGCGCGCCGCGCTCTATCGCGAGGCCGGCGCCGACATGCTGTTCGTCGAGGCGCCGCGCCAGCGCGACGAACTTGCCCGCATCACCGCGCAGTTGGGTAACTCTCTGCCACTGATGGTGAACATGGTGGAGGGTGGCAAGACCCCGGTGCTGCCGGCAAGTGACCTTGAGTTGCTTGGTTTTGCTTTCGTGATCTTTCCCGGCGCCATTGTGCGTGCGCTCGCCAAGGCGGCCGAGGAATTTTATGGCTCACTGAAGGCGCACGGCACCACCGAGCCGTTCCGCGCCCGCATGTTCGACTTCGACGGGCTCAACCGCCTGATCGGAACGCCGGAAATGCTGGAACGAGGCGACCGTTACGCGGCGATCGAAGCGCAGCCAAGCCGCACCGCGGGGAAGCGATGACGCGGTCGCTCGATCCGGTGACATTGGCCGTGCTCAACGGCCGACTGGTGCAGATCGCCGACGAGATGGACGCGACGCTTTATCGCTCCGCCTTCAATCCGATCATCGCCGAAGCGCATGACGCCTGCCACGGGCTCTATCATCCAGAGACAGGCGCGACTTTGGTGCAGGGCTCATCAGGCTTGCCGATCTTCGTCGGCGCCATGGCGTTTGCGGTCAAGGCGGTTATCAACAAAGTTGCGCAGGACGGCAGCCTCAACGAAGGCGACACTTATCTGTTCAACGACCCCTACGACGGCGGCACTCACCTGAACGATTTCCGTCTGGTGCGTCCGGTGATACGCGGCGGCAAGGTGTTTGCCTGGCTCGCCTCGGTCGGCCACTGGCTCGACGTCGGCGGCAATGTGCCCGGCAACTACAATGCCAAGGCGACGGAGAGTTTTCAGGAAGGATTTCGCGTGCCGCCGGTGAAGCTCATCAGCGGCGGCGTGTTCCAACAGGACATCGTCGACATCCTCGCCGCCAATTCGCGGGTGCCATTGTCGAACTGGGGCGATCTCAACGGTCAGCTCAATGCGCTCGGGCTTGGCGAACAGCGCGTTCATGCGCTCCTCGATGAGTACGGCGACGAAACGGTCGCAGCCGCTACCGCAGCGCTGACCGCGCGCGCCGAAGCACTGATGCGCGCCAACATCGCGTCGCTGCCAGACGGCACTTACTCGTATGACGACTTCCTCGACAATGACGGCGTCACCGATGAGCCGCTGCGCATCGCGCTTGACCTTACGATCGCCGGCGAGACGATGCGGCTCGACTTTTCGCGCTCCTCGCCGCCGTGCCGGGGTCCGCTCAATATCGCGCGGTCGACGGCGGTCGCGTGCTGTTACGTCGCGCTCAAGCATCTCTTCACCGATGTTCCGGCAAATGCCGGCTGCATGGCGCCGATCGAGTTCATCATTCCCGATACCACGCTGCTCGGGGTGTCGGCGCCAAAGCCGGTCGGCGGATATACCGAAACCATCCTGCGCGTGATCGACACTGTGTTCGGCGCGTTCGCACAGGCGGCGCCGGAACGCGCCAACGGTAGCCCGTATGCGACGATCAATGCGCTCTCGCTCGCGGGGTGGCGCAGCAACGGCATGCGCTGGGTCATGTTCTGCTTCTTCGGCGGCGGCCTCGGCGGCAATCCGGAAGGCGATGGCCTCAACCACGGCAACAATCCGATTTCGACCGCGACCATTCCGCCGACGGAAATTCTGGAATCGCTGTATCCGGTGATGTTCACGCAATGGGCGCTGCGCCCGGATTCCGCGGGCCCCGGATTTCATCGCGGCGGCCTCGGCGCCATCTACGAGGTCGAGGCGCTGGCCGACGGCGGCGCCGAAGTGTTTTTGCTCGGCGAGCGCGGAAAGTTTCCGCCGTTTGGCGTCAACGGCGGCAAGGCGGCTGCGCTCAACCGCTTTTTCTATCCGGCCGACGGCGAGGAGCGTTCGCCCCCTCTGACGTCCAAGATCACCGACGTGCACATCCGGCGCGGACAGCGCGTGCGGCTGGAGACGCCGGGCGGCGGCGGCTTCGGCGATCCGCGGACGCGCGATCCAGCCCGCGTCGCGCGCGACGTTGCGCTCGGCTATGTGTCGCGGCAAGCGGCGTCGCGCGATTACGGCGTTGCGCTTTGCGACGATGACAGCGTCGATGCGCCGGCGACCGCACAGTTGCGCGGTGAGGCGCGCGCATGAGTTCGGAAGGCGGGTCCATTGTCGGCGTTGACGTCGGCGGCACGTTTACGGACTTGTTCTGGTTCGACGCCGCGGCGCGCGCCTTCCGCCTTGCCAAGGTGCCGTCGCAGCGCGGTGATGAAGCCGCCGGCTTTCTGCAGGGCCTGCTCGCACTCGGTGCGATCGAAAGCTTCGGCGCCATCGTCCATGGCACCACGGTCGGCACCAATACGCTGCTGGAACGGCGCGGCCCCCGTATCGGCGTGATCACTACGCGCGGCTTTCGCGACGTGCTGGAGATGCGCCGCCGCGACCGGCGGCAGACTTGGGGCTTGTGGGGCGAATTCATCCCGATTGCCGCGCGCGACCTGCGCCTTGAAGTCGACGAACGCACGCTCGCCGACGGCAACATCAGCACGCCGGTCGATGAAGCTGCCGTGATGGCGGCGGCGAGGGGGCTGCATGAGCGCGGCGCGCAGGCGCTCGCGATTATCTTCATCAACTCATACGCCAATGCCGAGAACGAGCGCCGCGCGCTCGCCGCTGCTGCAAAAGTCTGGCCAAACGAGCACCTGTCTGCCTCGCATCAGGTGCTCCCGGAAATCCGCGAATTCGAGCGGGCCTCGACGACGGCGCTCAACGCCTATCTGCAGCCGGTGGTCGGCGCCTATCTCGGTAAGCTCGAAAGCGCATTGGCGCAGCAAAAATTCGCCGGCACCTTTCACATCGTCCAGTCGAATGGCGGCGTGATGTCGACGGCGACTGCGCGTCGGCTGCCTGTGCGCACTGCGTTGTCAGGTCCAGCGGCCGGCGTGATTGCCGCTGCCGCGATTGCGCGCGCGAGCGGCTACGACAACGTCATCACCTGCGATCTTGGCGGCACCTCGTTCGACGTATCGGTGATCGCCGGCGCGATGCCATCGCTCGCGGCACAGACCGTCGTCGACTTCGGTCTCGTGATCCGTACGCCGATGATAGAGATCACCACCATCGGCGCCGGCGGCGGCTCGATCGCCGCGGTCGATCGCGGCGGACTGCTGCAGGTCGGACCGGAAAGTGCTGGCTCGGTGCCGGGACCCGCCTGCTACGGCCAGGGCAACGAGCGGCCGACGCTGACCGACGCCCACGTTGTTCTCGGCCGCATCAATGCGGCGCGGCCGATTGGCGGCAAGCTCGCGCAGCTCGATGTCGAAGCGGCCAAGCGTGCGATCCTCACGCACGTCGGCGAACCGCTCGGGCTTGGTGTGCAGGAAGCCGCCGAAGCGATCGTGCGCGTCGCCGATGCGCGGATGGCCGGCGCCATTCGGCTGGTCTCGATCGAGCGCGGCCACGATCCGGCAAAGTTCGCGGCGATGCCGTTCGGCGGCGGCGGCGCGCTGCACGCCAGCGCGCTGATCAAAGAGATCGGCCTGAAGTGCGCGATCGTGCCGCGCTTTCCCGGCGTCACCTCCGCGCTCGGCTGTGTCATCGCCGATCTGCGGCACGACCAGGTGCAGACCGTCAACATCATGCTCGACGGTCTCGAGGCCGCTGCGCTCGACGCGCGCATGGCGGCAGCGGGCGAGGAGGCGAGGGGAGTGGTAGCGGCGGCCGGCATCGCCGTCGAGCGCATCGACGTGCTGTACGAGCTCGACATGCATTACCTCGGCCAGACCCACACGGTCGCCGTGCCGTTGCCGGTCACGTTGACGAACGGCCATACCGGCATCAGCGAAGCGGCGATCAGAACGGCCTTCGACAAAACCTACGCCGCCGCCTTCGGCCGCCTGCTTCCCGGCATTCCGGTACGGATCGTGTCGCTGCGCACCGCCGCAATCGGCCGCCGCCCGGCGTTCGATTTGACCGCTTTTGCGCCGTCTGCGGATGGCTCGATGGTGAAAGCCGAGCGCGGTGAGCGGCCGATATGGTTCGCCGGAAAATGGCACGCAACCCGGGTGTGGTCGCGGCTCGATCTTCCAGCCGGCGCGGTGATCGAGTCGCCGGCAATTCTCGAACAACCGGACGCGACGATCTTCATCGAGCCCGGCCTGCGCGGGCGGGTCGACGAACTGGGTAATGTCATCGTCGAGCGTGGCGCATGAGTTTTCAAACCACGGCACTTCTTCTCCTCGATCTGCAGAATGACTTTCTGCATCCGCAGGGCGCCTATGCGCGCGCCGGACAAAAAAGCGCTGCCATCGGCGCGCTGCCGGCGCGGCTAAAGCCTCTGGCTGATGCGGTGCGGCAACGCGGCGGTCTCATCGTCGCGACGTTATTCACGCTGGTGCCGGGCCACGGCGGCGAGCCGATCGTCTCGCCGCATCTGAAAAAGCTGCGGCCGTTTCTTGGCAAGGGCGACTTCGCGCCGGGTTCGTGGGGCCAGCAACTCATCAATACACTCGCGCCGGCGGACGTCTCGGTTGAGAAGATCGCCTACTCGGCGTTCTACATGAGCCGCCTTGAATGGGTGCTGCACAAATGCGGCATCGAGCGGGTTTATGCCGCCGGCATCGTGACCAATGGCGGTGTCGCTTCGACCATTCGCGACGCCCACGTGCGCGAATTTTCCTGCACCGTGCTCGAAGACGGCTGCGCGGCCTTCTCCGACGAAGTGCACCGCGCCGCGATCGAAGGCCTGCGGCCGATCGCGCGCATCATGACGGTGGCGCAGGCGATCGAGGAGGTCGAGGCCGCACTGTCGTCTTAAGCCGCTGACGGCTTGTGCCGGGCCAGTACTTGATCGCGCAAAACGTGGCGGCGTATTTTCCCCGTCCCGGTCATGGGAAACTCTTCGAAGCGTTCGATGGTCTCCGGCAATTTGTAGTCGGCGATTTGGCCCTTGAGGAAAGTCACCGCCTCGTCGAGCGACAAATCGCGACCGGATTTGGGGATGACGCAAAGACAATTGCGCTCGCCGAGACGCGCATCGGGCAGGCCAACCATCGCGGCGTGCATGACGTTCGGGTGGGTGTAGAGAATTTCCTCGACCTCGCGTGGGAAGAATTTCTTGCCGCCGCGATTGATGATCTCCTTGCTGCGCCCGGACAGCTGAACGTTGCCCGCGGCATCAACAAAGCGGCCGAGATCGCCGGTGCGAAACCAGCCGTCGTCGGAGAACGAGGCGGCATTGGCGGCCGCGTTGTTGTGATAGCCGAGATGGACCGACGGCCCGCGCGCGGCGACTTCGCCGATCTCGCCATACGGTACGTCGTTGCCGCCAGCATCGAGGATGCGGATTTCCATGTCGCCGACGAGGCGGCCGATGGTGCCGTTGACCTTCTCGGGATCGTCGGTGAAACCGGTGTAGGTGTGGAAGCCGGTCTCCAACATGCCGTAAAGCTCGATCAGATGTCCTTTGGCGCGCGCCTGATAGTCGCGAATGGTCTCGATCGCGGCCGACGCACCGCCGGTGATTACGACGCGCAGCGAAGAAAGATCGAACCGGCCAAGCTCCGGGTCTGCGAGCATGGAAACGATCGCCGCCGGGGCCGTCGGAATATAGGTGACTCGCTCGCGTTCAATCAGCTCCAGCGCCGCACGTGCAGAAAACCGCTCCATCAGGACGGCGCGCGCGCCAGCCATGATGGTTTGCATCAGCGTGATGTAGCCCCAATTGAGCCCGACCGGCAGATAGGTGAGCAGCACATCGCGCTCGGTCACCCCCATGTCGCGGTTCAGAAGCCACGGCGCATAGATCGTGGTGTTGAAGCTGTGCAGCACGCATTTCGGATCGCCGGTCGTGCCGGAGGTAAAGGCCATACGGCAGACTTCGTTGGGGTCCATATGCACGTGGTGCTCGGCCGCGAGCGGAGGACACGATCGCAACTCGCCGAGGCTGTGAATGCCGTCGGTCGCTTCGCCGGCGACGATCAGATGGGTAAGGCCGGGCACGGAAGCGCGCAGGCCTTTGGCCATCGACAGAAAATCGAAGCCGCGAAATTCGCGCGGAAAGACGTAAGCGCTGCTGCCGGAAAATTTCAGGATGTAGTCGAGCTCCCGGGCGCGGAAGTCGGGGTTGACCTTGTTGGCGATGGCGCCGATCAGCTCGAGCGCAAAGAACGCCACCGCGAACTCGATCCAGTTCGGCAGTTGCACGGTGACGACATCGCCGCGCCTGATGCCAATGCGGCGATAAAATTCGGCGCAGCGGAGGATCTCGTCTTTCAGCGCGCCGTAGCTGATGCGGCGGCGCCCGTCCGCGAAGACCTCGCGATCGGGATGCGCCGCGGCGGCCTCGTCGATAAATTCGAAGAAGGTCTTGTTAGTCCACAAGCCCGATGCCGCGTAGCGCTGCGCGAGTTCGGGTCTGACCATGTTCACGTAGGCCATTGTGCTCCCCTCAGCGAAGACCGCGGAACAGGCCGCCGTCGACCTGGATCGCGGTCCCGGTAATGTAATTGCCGCGCGGCGAGACCAGGAAAGCGACGATACCGGCGATATCCTCAACCGTGCCGATGCGCCGCATCGCTATCTCGTCCACGAGCTTGGCGCGCATCAGGTTTGGATCCTGACCGTCGGCGGTGAAGACTTTTTGCAACCTCTCGGTTTCAATGTAGCCTGGACAGATTGTGTTGACGTTGATGCCGGCTGCGGCGAGTTCAAGCGACAAGGTCTTGGCGTATCCGATCACTGCATCCCAGGTGGCCACCGAAAGGCCGAAGCCGGGGATCGGCTGAATGGCCGAAATCGCCGTGATGTTAAGGACGCTGCCACCACCGCGCTCAGTCATATGTGGCACTGCAGCGCGGCACATGCGCACGACGTACATCAGATTGCGTTCGATGGCCTGATGCCAGGCCGCGTCGTCGAAGCTTATCAGATCGCCCAGCGGCGGCGCGCCGTCATTGTTGACAAGAATGTCGAGGCCGCCGTAGTGGGCGGTGGTCAAGGTTACGACAGCGGCACAATCCTCGGCGCGGCGGCAATCGGCGGGCAGTGCCAGCGGTTCGATGCCGGTCTCGGCGCGGATTTTTTCGGCGGCTTCGCGCAAAGGCTTTTCGCGGCGCGCCGTGATCGCAAGCTTGACGCCTTCGGCCGCGAGCGTCCGGGCGATGCCAAAGCCGATGCCCTGGCTCGCGCCTCCCACGATGGCGACTTTGTCCTTGAGTTTCAGGTCCACGACAGCCCCAGGGTCTGAGCGAATGCTTCGGCGTTGCGGTGAAAGAGCTTCTCCAGCATGTCTGGCGCATAACCTTCGCCGATCCAGTCCTTAACCAGCCGCTCGTAGCCGAACAGCGGATAATCGCCGCCGAACATGACGCGGTCCTTCAGTCGCCGCGGAATGTCGTGCTTGAGATCGGCGCTATGATATTTCGGCGACCAGCCGTGCAGCTCGTACCAGATGTTGCGCTTGTGCATCAGCACGGCGAGCGTCTCGGTCTGCCACGGCCATCCCGGCCGCGCGGCCATGATTTTCAGCTCGGGATAATGCACGGCGACCAGGTCAAGATGCCGCGGATGGCAATTGTCGAGGATCACGCCGCCGCCGCCGGGCAGGCCCGCGCCGAGGCCCGTGGTGCCGACAAAGAACAGGATCGGAATGCCCGCCTCGATACATAATTTATAGAACGGAGCGTAGGACGGATCGCTGCCCGGCGGCGATTTGGAAGCGGACACTGCATAGCCGACAAAACCGACGCGGTTGTCGATGCAACGGCGCAGCTCCTTGACGCCGGCTGTGCCCATGCCGGGGTCGATGTGAAACCAGTGACCCAGAATAACATCGCGGTGGGCGCGTTCGGTGGCGAGCGAATAGTCGTGCAGGCTCTGCATCTCATCGAGTGGTAGGAATTTCGAGAACCCGAGATCAAGGATCACGCGGGCATTGTTGGCGCGGAAATACGCGGCCATCTCGTCCTCGGTCTTGTAATCCGGATCGGAATGCCAGGTCGCGCGTTGTTGTGCCAGTTCCTCGGGCGTTTGCAGCACATAGCCCCGCCTGGTGCCCCAGTGCGAGTGCATGTCGATGATTTTCATTGTCACCCCGTTCCCAGATATGACGCGCGAATACGATCGTCGTTCATTAGTTGTCTTCCTTCGCCCTCAAACTCGATGCGGCCGGTTTCCAGCACATAGACATAGTCGGCGAGCCGGAGGATACGGCGGACGTTCTGTTCGGCGATCAGCACCGGAATGCCCTCGGCGTTGATGCGGCGGATCGCTTCGATGATCGTCCCGAACGCCTTCGGCGAAAGTCCAAGCGAGGGCTCGTCGAGCAACAGACAGCGCGGCGACGACATCAGCGCGCGGGCAACCGCCAGCATTTGCTGCTCGCCGCCGGACAGAAGCCCGGCCGGTTGCTGCGCGCGCTCGCGCAAAATCGGAAATAGCGCCTCGACGCGCGACAATTGCGTGTCCCAGGTTTCGCGGCCGCTGACCGTAAAGGCGCCCATCTCCAGATTTTCGCGCACCGTCATATCGCCGAACAAGAGGCGCCCCTGCGGGACCAGCACCAATCCGTCCCGCACCAGAGCTTCGGGCGCGCGGCCCGTTGCCGTCGCGCCGGCAAACTTGATGGTCCCGGCTTGAATCGAAGCGAGGCCGCAGATCGCCCGCAACAGCGTGGTCTTGCCGGCGCCGTTGGCGCCGAGCAACGCCACGATTTTGCCCGCCGGCACCGTGATCGACACCCCGCGCAGCACGCGCACGCGGCCATAGCCGGCATCGAGGTCGCGCGTCTCAAGCATGTTCGTCCGCAGCGCCGAGGTAGGCGTCGATGACTTCGGGATGATCGCGAATTTCGGCGGGTGTGCCCTCGGCGAGGACTTCGCCCTGGTGCATCACGGTGATGCGCTCGGCAAGACGCATCATGACGCGCATATTGTGTTCGACGACAAAGAGAGTGATGCCACGCTCGCGCGCCAGGCTGCGAATGGTAGCGACCGCCGTGTCCGCCTCGGCTTCGCTCATCCCCGAGATCGGCTCGTCGAGCAGGAGAAGGCGCGGTCGCACCGCAAGCGCACGCGCGAGATCGACGCGCTTCTGGATGCCGAACGGCAGGTCGCGAACCGGTGCTGCGGCGAGTGCGCCAAGTTCGAACGCTTCCAGCAGCGCCAGCGCTTCACCTCGGGTGCCGTGCTCGACGCGTCGGGCGTGGCCAAGACCAATAAGCGCGGCACCGATGCCGTAGACATGATGGCGGTAGAGACCGGTGAGGACGTTGTTGAGCACCGTGCTTTCACGAAACAGCTCGACGTGCTGGAACGTCCGCCCTATGCCGCGCGCGGAAATAACTTCGGCAGGAAGTGCGGTTACCTGTTCATCAGCGAAGACGATCGCGCCGGCGTTTGGCCGGACGATCCCGGTGATCGCGTTGATGAGCGAGGTTTTGCCTGCGCCGTTTGGCCCGATCAGGCCGTGAATTTCGCCCTGCTCCACGTTCATGCTGACGCCGCGCACCGCGGTGACGCCGCCAAAGCTGACCGATACGGATTCCAATCTGAGCAGACTCATGTTGGACTGCCCTTGGCGTCGCGCCGCCTGGCCAGAAACGCAAGCGAGCCGACAATGCCTTTCGGCGCCAGAACGAGCGCGCCGAGCAGGATAACGCCGTAGACAACGTCCCCGTATTCCTTGGCGCCGCGCAGCGTCTCGGGCAAGAGCGTCAACACCACGGCGCCGACGACCGAGCCGGCGACCGAGCCCAGACCGCCGACGACGATGAAGGTGATGTCGCGCAAGGAGGCCGAGATTTCGAATTCGGTCGGATCGATGAAACCGACGACGGCGGTGAACAATCCGCCGGCGAGGCCTGCGAACGCAGCGGCGATCGAGAAGGCGAGCAGTTTTGTGCGCCCGGGCGGGATGGCAAGTGCCTGGGCCACGATGACGCTTTGGCGAACGGCATCGAAAGCGCGGCCGTAGCGCGAGCGTTGAATATTCCAGCCGGCGCAGATCGCGAGAGCCGTCATGCCGAGGACCAAAAAGTAGAGCGCGTTATCCTTCAACAACAGGCCGGCAAGTTCCGGCTTTGCCAGTTTGAGACCGCGCACGCCGCCGGTCAGATCGGGGAATTCCTCGATCGCGATCGACACGACTTCGAGAAAGCCGAGCGTCACCAGAGCGAGATAGAGACCGGAAAGCCGGCGCGCCGGATAACCGAGGCTGGCGCCGAGCAGTGTGGTTACGACCACGCCGGCGGGAAGCGCGAGCACGTAGGTTACGGCAAGCCGCGTCGTCAATAGCGCCGTGGTATAGGCGCCGATCGCCATCAGCGAGGCGTGGCAGAGCGAAATCTGTCCGCAATTGCCGGTAAGCAGATTGAGGCCGATGGCGGTGACGATGTTGATCAAAATCAGTTCGGCCAGATAGATCTGATAGTCGCTGCCGAACAGCGGCAGTGCTACCGAAAAAACTGCGGCGACGGCGATGGCGGCGTGGACTAAACGCATCGCACTAGACGCGAACCTGCGTCGCGCCCCACAATCCTTGCGGTCGCACCAGCAAAAAAGCGATTAGAATGGCGAACGGAATGACCTCTTTCAGTGCGGCGCCAAACAGGGCGCCGGCGTAGGTTTCCAGTACCCCGAGCAGCAGTCCGCCAAACACGGCGCCGCCCAGACTGCCGAAACCGCCGATTACGGCTGCGACAAGCGCCTTGACGATAAGATGCCCGAGTTCTGGATTGATGCCGGCCACGGGCGCGAGCAGCAATCCGGCAGCCGCGCCGATCGCTGCTGACAGCGCCCAGGCCGAGCCGAATACTCTGCCGACGCTGATGCCCATCAGCCGTGCTGCGGTCTGATTGTACGCAACCGCCCGCATCGCCTTGCCGAGCCGGGTCTGTTGAAAGAACAAGACCAATAAGGTCACCAGGGCAGCGGTGCTGGCGATGATGACCAGATAACTCGGATTGACGCGAAGCGGTCCGACGGCAAGGGCCGGCCCGCTATAGGGCGCGGGCAGGAAGAAGACATTGTCCTGCCAGTGAATGCGAATGAGCGCGCGGATGATCAGACCGATGGCGAACGTTGCGATGACCAGCGTAAATTCCGGCGCGCCAACGATCGGACGAATGAACAGCCGCTCGATCAAAATGCCGAATCCGGCGGCGATGAGAAGCGTCGCCGGCACCATGACCGGATAGGGCAGGCCGTAGGAGCTCAGCACCAGCGCGATGTAGGCGCCGAGCGTCACCAATTCGCCCTGCGCGAAGTTTAATACGCGGCTCGCTTTGAACGGGATCGCCAGCGAGAGCGCGACGATTGCGTAGATGCTACCGACGCTGAGCCCGGAGAGGGCGAGCTGCAACGCGATGCGCCAAGTCATTAGCGACACTGCTCATGAATGATGCGGCGCGGCCACCGGCGTTTCATTTTCGCGGTGGCGATGCCCCAATCAATGATAACGCTGCAAGATATCGCTCGGCCGCTTGCTTTCCCACGGGACCGGAATCCATTCGCCGTTCTTCACCTGCATCGGCTGCAGCCGCAGATTGCCGATGTGGTGAGTTTTGGCGAAGCTTCGCGGGCTCGCGATCGGTCCGACCCGGTAATCGTGCAGGTTCTCCAGTGCGTCAATCAGCCGATCCGTGGTCAGGTCCTTGCCAGCATTGCGCATCGCTTCCGCCACGACGTACATGTCGGCGTAAGCGAGCACGTCGAAAATGTTGGGCCGGTTCGCCGGCAGATTTGGATATTCGGCGCTCCATTTGGCTCGCCACGCCTTCATCGCCGGATTGCTTGAACCCGGCAACAGCGGGATGAGCGCAAAACCGGTGGCGCCTTCCGCGGCGGGGCCGGCGGCAGTGAGAAGCCCCTGATCGACCATGGTGGTGCCGACGAAGAACTGCTGATTAAGTCCAAGCTCCTTGGCTTGACGAAGGGCAATCGCCGCTTCAGCGGGATTACCGAAGAACGCAATCACCTGTGGGTCAGCCTGTTGCAGATCCAGGAGCTGCGGGGTGAAGTCCTTATCGCCTATGTTGAACTCGGCCCGTTTCACCGGTGTGATCTTGTACCATTTCTGCAACTGCTTGGTGAGCGCGTCGCCTTCGTTCTTCGGATATTCCTCGCGGCCGCTGAGAATAGCGATTTTCTGCGCCTTCAGTCCGTCGACAATGTATTCGGCGTAGAGTTCGCCGTAACGCGGCACCTCGGTGGTGCCGCCACGGAACAGATTTTTGGCGAACGGCCACGTTACGCCCGGCGCCGAGGCGAAGGAGACGAACATGACAAGGCCCTTCTCCTTGACGTAATCGATGGTGCCGATTGTGCCGTTGCTTCCGGCGACATTGAACAGCATGAATACCTTGTCTTCGTCGATGAGTTTCTTGACGGCTGCGAGCGCTTTGGCGGGTGAGTGACCGTCGTCTTCGAAGATCATGTTGAGCTTGCGGCCATTGATGCCGCCGGCTGCGTTGATCTCCTTGATGGCCATGGTGGCGCCGTCGCGTCCAGCGAGCCCGATATAGGCCGCCGGCCCGGTGATCGGTCCGAAAGCGCCGATGGCGATTGTATCGGCGGTGACGCCTTGCTCGGCGGCGGCCGGAATCGCCGCCAGCATCGCAACGGCAGCACTTGCCGCAAGTGTCAGGAAAAGTTTGCCTGCGCCCAACATGCTCCCTCCGACCATCCGGTTCTTTATGCGCGGATTTTCTGACTGAGCGCTCAGTCTATTGAGTGGTGAAGTAAATAGTCAAGGCGATTTCCGCGGCGTGTTGTGGCATATACGGCAGCTGAGCGATGGGAGATTTGAACCGTGAATTTCATTTCCGCGACACCGTTGCTGGCGCAGCGAGCAAAGAAAGACGCTTTGGCGCCGAAATCGCCGGTCTTCCGTCAGATCAAGACGGCGACCAAGGACGCAAGCTTGATCCGCGACCGGCGCGAGCAGCTCATTCGCGCCGCTATCAAGGTGTTCGGCGAGAAAGGATTTCATCAGACTACGGTCCGCGATATCGGCCGCGCTTCGCGTCTGACCCAGGGCACCATCTACAATTACGTGCGCAGCAAGGAGGATATTCTGTTCCTGGTCTGCGATCGGGTCGTGGCCGAATATCAGGACAGCGTGCGGCGGGCGTTGTCCGGGAAGGGCGACGCCGCCGAGCGGCTTGCCGAGGCGTTGCGGGGTATCGTCACAGTGATGATCGAACGGCAGAGTACGATCCTGTTGCTCTATCACGAGAGCCATAATCTCAATCGGCGGTCCTTACGTGTCATTCTGGCGCGCGTTGGCGAGTTTATCGCAAGTTTTGAGCAGCTGGTGGCGGAGGCGCATCGAGGCCGCAGGCGGCCGTCGCGCGATTTCCGGTTGCTGGCGAATATCGTGACCTATTTGCCAACGATCGTTGCGTTGCGACGTTGGGCGTTGCCCCATCGGCTTGCACGCGAAAAACTGATCACTGAGCTTGTCGACTTCATGTTGCGCGGTCTGGGGCTTCCGCCCACCACGGGCGATTGATACGTGATGTCTGGCGAAAGCCGACAGCGTCAAAGAAACTGCGCTCGTTATTGTCGGACGTGATCAGCCAAGCTATGGCATGGTGACGAACGCGAGCCGCCTGCGCGGCTCGCTCCACATTCTGGGAGGCGTTGAAGATGTATCGCGGTACCAAAGACATCATGTTGCCGACGACAATCACCGGCTCGCTGCCGCGGCCAAGCTGGTATACGGAAAATCTCGGCACCCGCATGTTCCTCGATGCGATGGTGAGCCGCCGCTACCGCGAGCAGTATGTCGACGCGCTGACCTGCTATCTGCGCGAACAGGAACTTGCCGGACTCGATATCGTAACCGATGGCGACTGCCGCTTCGACGATGACGTTGGCGGCCAAAGCTGGACCAGCTATCCGCCGCACCACATGAGCGGCTACGAGCGCGGCGATCCACGGCCGACCCCGGCCGGGCGCGGCGGCTTGTGGTTTCCGCGCGGCCACATTCTGCACGACTATCTGGAATCGCGGGTGATGCCGGTCATCATCGGCCCAGTGGGGCGCGGCGACCTGCAATACACCACGCTATGGAAAACCGCGCAGCGGCTGACCACGCGCCCAGTCAAATTCGGCGCGGTGTCGGCGGAGATCGTCGCGTTTGCTTCGCAGGACCGCTACTACAAGAGCGTACCCGAGCGCATGCTGGCGATCGCCGACGCCTTCAACGAAGAATATAACGAGCTCGCCGACGCCGGCTGTCCGGTGATCCAGATCGAGGAGCCGCAAATCCATCTCGCAGCCGCGCGCGGCATCCAGGACAAGGTCATCACACCGGAATTGATGGTCGAGGTATTCAACCGCACTGTGAAGGGCCTGCGCGCCAAGACCGAAGTGTGGGCGCATTCATGCTGGGGCAATCCCTCCCAGCAGCGCATGTTCGCCAAGGTGCAGAGCTACAAGCCGTCGCTCGAAACCTACAACCACGTCGATGCTGATGTAATCACGTTCGAGTCTTCGAGCTCCGGCGGCATGGACCTGGAGGCAATCGGCAAGACCATCACTGGAAAAAAGATCGCCATCGGCGTGATCGACCACCACACGCTTCAGGTCGAAAGCCCCGACGAGGTCGCTGCGCAAGTCCGCGCCGCGCTCAAATTCATTCCGCCCGAGCGGCTGGTGATCTCGTCCGATTGCGGCATGGGCCGCGAGGGCATGAGCCGCCGCCACGCTTACTACAAGATGGTTTCGCTCGTGCTCGGCACCAACATGGTGCGCAAGGAATTGGGTTTCCCCGAGGCCCAGTGCCTGGCCGCCGACGAGCGCTATTCGTTGGTGGTGCCGGCGAAATAGGGTTATGCTCTGCATGGAAGTGAACAGGGCGGAACTTAAATCCGCCTCCGACGGTTGATTTAACAGCTTGTTTTGGCTGGGATCCATTTGTCGTTAAGGCTGTGGAGCTTCTATTATCCTTTGCATGGCTCGCGATCAGTGCGTGGCTGATCGGCCGGGCCCTTAAGCAACGCGGGCTTCTGCCCCGCCTGCTCGCCGCGTCGCCTCCGTCGGCCCTGCGCGCGCCGTTCGTCACTGTGATCGTTCCAGCGCGAGACGAGGAAGCCAATATCGGGCCGTGCTTGCGGTCGTTGCTTGCGCAGGACTATCCACAGAACCGGCTTGGCATTCTGGTGGTCGACGACCATTCGGCCGACGCCACCGCGACAATTGTTCGCGAATTGGCCGCGCGTCATTCGCACATTTCGTTGCTTCAAACTCCAGCCTTGCCGCCGCGCTGGACTGGCAAATCGCACGCCTGCTGGATCGGCGTGCGCTCCGCCGTGCCGCAAACGCAATGGCTTTGTTTCATCGACGCCGACGTGAGAGCCAAAGCCGGCGCATTGTCGAGCGCCATGCACGCGGCAGCGACCCAGCATCTCGATCTGCTGTCGCTGGCGCCGCGCCAGGAACTGCAAAGCTTTGCAGAACGGCTTATTCTGCCGTGCGGCCTTATTCTGCTGTCGTTTCTTCAGGATCTACGGCAAGTACAGGCCCGATCGGGCAATGATGTCACCGCCACCGGACAGTTCATGATGGTCCGGCGCGATGCTTACGAAGCGGTCGGTGGGCATGCCGCTGTGTGCCGCGCGATCTGTGAGGATCTGGAGTTCGCGCGGCGGCTCAAGCAATCCGGCCGTTCGGTCCTGCTGATGGGCGGCGAACAGCTTTTATCAACCCGCATGTACACTGGCTGGCGCACGCTGTGGCCGGGGCTAGCCAAGAATCTCGTCGATACGCTGGGCGGGCAGACTGCGACATTAGCACTCGCTTTCGTCGGCGTGACTTTGGCGTGGGCAGCATGGGTCGTCCCGCTGATCGACCTGGCCGGCTGGTGGCAGCACGTAAATGACGCGACTTTCGCTTTGCCCCTCGCACTTGCAGCCTCAGCCGCGGCGACCGGCTTGCATGTTGCCGCCACGTTCTATTTTCGCATTCCGTTCTGGTACGGTCTGATCTTTCCGCTGGGCTACACTGCGGGTGCCGCGATGGCTCTCGACAGCGTACGCCGCCGCCGCACCGGGCGGGTGGCCTGGAAGGGCCGGATCTATTCATGAAGGCCGTGCGAAGGAAGAACGAGGAGGCGCGACTACCCGATCGCGCCCGCGTCGCTGGACCGCTCGACTCCGGTGAGACGCGCGCAATTATGATCGGGGCCGTCGTCCTTGCGATCTTTCTTTATTTCATCAAGCTGATTTTGTTGCCGTTCGTGCTCGCCGGGATCGTCGCATATATCTGCACGCCGATTTTGGATTGGGCCGAGCAGCGGACGCGATGGCCGCGTCTGGTGTTCTCCGTCGCACTATTTCTTCTGCTCTGCGCCATCTCGATTTTCGTCGTCGTGCTGGCAGCCGAACGCTTGGTGGATGAAGCGCAGGCGACTGCCGCGGATTTGCAAGGATTGTTGGAGAATTTCACCCGGCAGGCCATGGGCGAACATCCCATTTCGCTGTTCGGATACACCATGAACGCACACGAGGTTGCCCAGGTGGTGCTCGCGCGGGTGCGTCAGTGGGTCGGGCAAACCGATCTGATCTCGATCCTCACCGGCTACAGCCTCGCCGCCAGTATGGGCGCGTTCCTGACGATCGTGCTGCTGTTCTATTTTTTGGTGAGCGGAAGACAGGTCGCGCGCGGCCTGTTCTGGATCGTGCCACCACACCGGCGTCCCTTGGCGGCGCGGATCTGGAAGCGGCTTGATCCGGTGCTGATGCACTATTTCATCGGCGTGATTGGCGTCGTGATCTATGCCACTGTTGCAGCCTATATCGGTCTTGGCGTTATCCTTGGCATCCAGCACGCCGTGCTGTTGGCACTCCTGACCGGCATTCTGGAAACAGTCCCGGTAATCGGTCCGACTGCGGCGGCAATCCTCGCTGGTCTGGTCTCGTTGCGCACCGCAAACGGGATCATCAACATCGTCGAATATGCGGCTTATGCGACTGCGTTGCGTCTTTCGATCGATCAGATCGTCGGCCCCGTGGTGCTCGGCCGCGCGGCGCATGTGCACCCCGTCCTGATTATCTTTTGTTTCCTGGCCGGCGGCGTCATACTTGGAATTCCCGGTGTCATTCTTGCGGTGCCGGTCGCTCTGGTGGTCAAGAGCACGCTGGCGACGATCTATGGCGATGCGACCGATTAGACGGCCGGGTCGGGCCGATGCCGCTCTTTGGGCCTCGCGCAGCCGGCGGAAACCCGGTTATAGTATGTGGGAGGCCGGCAACTTTCTCCGGGGCGTGAGGTTGTAGGCAAGGTTGAGGAAGGCGGAGACCCGCTAAATGGCGGTGTTGGATTCCGCAGAACGGACGAGGCGGTGGCGGCCCAACCGACGCTGGCTGGCTGGTGCTGTTGGCTTGCTTGATAGGCGACTGCGTCGCGAGCAGGCAGTGTTTGAATATACCCGGCATCCGGCGTGTGTGTTCCGCCTCGACATCGGCCACGCGATCAAAGCACTCGTTCTTCGCGATGGAACGCAGGTGCAAACGGGTCAACGCGTTGCCCGCCTGCATTTCTGGAACGAGCAGGTGCCCGCCATACCGAAGAGCGGGGCAACCATCGTCTGGGCGCGCCAGCTGCAGCGCGCTATCGCCATCTCGCTCCGCGAACTTGCAAGCTTTCTCGCGTCGCGGCCGGATCTCGCCGATGTCGCCGTGGTGTGCGGCGAGGTCCCCTCGGGCACCAGAGCGCGGAGCGAGCAGGTAGCGCGGATCATGGCACACTATGGATTTGAGGCGATTGTCGAGCCCGAACATTTGTCGGTCGGCGAGCGATTGCACCGCCTCGGCGAAAACATCCTGATTTCGATGATCCTCCTTGCGCACAATCCGGGCGCGCTCCACTTCGACACGCTCAATCGCGTGCGGGTCCCGATCCACATGTCGCGCCGGAGCCTGGAAAGAAAATTTGGCTGAATGGATGAATTTGCATTTGGAGCTTAAGTTGAAGTCATGACGATCGCCGAAACTATTCCCGTTGCAACATCGTTCGCGCACTCGTTAGGCATTTGCTTTCTGGTCGTCGCCATCGTCGGTTGCCTGTTCACGCTGGCTGCTGCGGCGTGCGTGCTCAGCTTTCCCGATGAGGATGTGGAAAGTGCCACCGCACAACCGCCGGTGACCGTGCTCAAGCCGCTGCATGATGCAGAGCCGGGCCTGCCGTCGCGTCTCGCCGCATTCCATCGGCAGGACTACCGCGGACCGATCCAGGTCTTATGCGGCACGCACCATCACGATTCTTCCGCCGCTGCCGTGGTGCGAACAGTGAAGGCCGGTTTCCCCGACAACGGCATTGAACTTGTGGTCGAGCCCCGAAGTCATGGCGTCAATCGCAAGGTCTCGAATTTGATCAACATGATGCCCAAGGCCCGGCACGAAACCCTTGTCCTCTCCGATAGCGACATCGTTGTCGGGCCGCGCTATTTGCGGACGCTTACGGCGCTCCTGGGGTCGCCGGGCGTCGGCGCCGTAACCTGCCTCTATTACGGCATTGGCGGAGAAGAGCTGTGGACGCGGCTGTCCGCCCTCGCCATCAACGTGCAATTCCTGCCGCAGGCGATCGCTGCAGTCAGTCTCGGGCTCGCCAAACCGTGTTGTGGCGCTACCATCGCGATGCGCCGGTCGATGCTCGATCGGATCGGCGGCTTCGGCGCGCTCTCTGACGTGCTGGCCGACGATCATGCTATCGGCCTTGCGGTCCGCTCTGCCGGCTACGATGTGATTACAGCACCGCACCTGGTCGGGCATCGTTGTTTCGAGGGAAGCCTGCTTCAGCTCGTTCGGCATCAGATTAGGGTCGCCCGTACGATCAAGAGCATCTATCCGCTGGCCTATGCCGGCACCATCGTGACGCATCCCTGGCCGCTTTCGCTGCTCGCCTTGCTTTCGGGAAGCTCGGCCGCGTTCATGGTGGTAATCGCCGTGCTGCTTTCCCGTATCCTGCTCTGCGGCTGCGTCGAATGGCGGTTTAATTTGCCGCGACAGAATTATTGGCTGGTCCCAGTGCATGATCTCATCGCGTTCGTTATCTATGTGACGAGCTTCTTCGGAGCGACGGTCTATTGGCGCGGCGCCGACTACCGTGTGACATCGGATGGTACGCTGGTCGAAGGACAAGACCTGCGCGGATCATGACGCGACGTCTGCGCCTGCCGGCTTCGCCCTTCAGCAGAGTTGACGGCAAATCCAAACATTTGGAGCTGGCGCACTGAATCGCCTGATCATCACGGCGGACGATTTCGGGCTGAGCGAGCCCGTCAACGCAGCCATCGAGGAAGCGCACCGCCGCGGCATACTCAGCGCCGCGAGCCTGATGGTCGGCGGCCCGGCCGCGGCCGACGCAATCAAGCGAGCCCAAAGCCTGCCTGGCTTGCGCGTCGGGCTGCACGTCGTTCTGGTCGATGGCAAGCCGACGATCGACCCCGCACAGATTCCGGCTCTTGTCGGCGCCGGCGGATGGTTGCGCAATGATCTTGCCGTGTATGGGGCGCAGATTGCCATTCGTCCTTCGCTCCGGCGGCAAATCGGAATGGAAATCGCCGCGCAGTTCGATGCCTACCGCGCCACGGGGCTGCCGCTCGATCACGTCAACACCCACCGGCACTTCCACCTGCACCCCTTCGTTGCCGCCGCAATTGTCAGCATCGGAAAGCGTTACGGCATGAAGGCGCTGCGCGTCCCGATCGAACCCTGGCGCATCGTCGTTGACATCGATCCAAAGACGCAACGTCAGGCCGGCCGCATCGTCGCGCCGTGGGCCGCCTGGCTGCGCGGGCGCGTCCGACGCGCCGGACTGATAACCGCGGACGCTGTGTTCGGACTGGCGTGGTCCGGTGCGATGACACAACAAAGACTCGCTGCTCTGCTTGGCCGGCTGCCTGGCGGCCTCGTCGAAATCTATCTGCACCCGGCGACCACGAACACATTCTTTGGTGCGGCGCCGGGTTATCGGTATGTCGAGGAATTCGCGGCGCTCTGTGCCGACGAGTGCATCGCTGCGGCGCATGCATCGGGCTATCCGCTCGGCGGTTACGCAGATTTTATTACCTGAACCGCCGCGACGTCACGCGTTGCAATAACGAGCTAGCGCTTGCGCTTTTTGTCCAGATATCCGGCGGCGCCGAACCATTGCACGGCGTCGGCAAGCGCCTCGCGATAAGGACGCGCGCGAACGCCAAGATCGCGCTCGGCCTTGGCGGCTGTGAAAAACATATGGTGCTCCGCCATGCGGATGCCGTCGCGTGTCGTGAACGGATCCCGTCCAGTGAACCACGCAGTCGCCTCCGCTGCGTAAGCAACCGGAATGACCACGGCCCGCGGCAGCCGCAGACGCGGCGGACGACGGCCGACCATGCCGGCGATGTCAGCCAGCATATCAGCCAGCAGCACATTCTCACCGCCGAGAATGTATCGCTCTCCAATAATGCCGCGCTTTAATGCGGCAAGGTGGCCTTCGGCAACGTCATCGACGTGGACGAGATTGAGGCCGGTATCAAGAAATCCGGGCACACGCCCGCGCGCCGCCTCGACGATGATGCGTCCGGTCGGCGTCGGTTTGACGTCGCGGGGGCCGATTGGCGTCGAGGGATTGACGATCACCGCGGGCAACGCATCGTTGGCGACCATCGTCTCGACCAGCCGTTCGGCTGCGATCTTGCTGCGCTTGTACGGGCCGATGCCTTGCTCAACCGAGAGCGCAACCATTTCGTCCGCCGGACTGCCGTCGGCGCGCAAACCGAGTGTCGCAACGCTGCTGGTATAGACGATCCGCTCGACACCGGCGTGTTTCGCCTGTTCCATGACGATGCGTGTACCGTCCACGTTGGCGGCAAAAATCTCGTTCGGATCGCGTGCCCAGAGCCGGTAGTCAGCCGCGACATGAAATACGTAGCGGACACCGACCATGGCGTGGCGTATGGATTCTGCATCGCGGATGTCTCCGGCGACGAACTCCAGATCGAGCCCATCGAGGTGGAAACGCGGACTGCCGGATCGGGCCAGTGCGCGCACCGAGAATCCTTCGGCAACGAGCCTGCGCGCCACCGCGGACCCGACCAGTCCCGTCGCCCCGGTGATCAGAGTTTTTGCGCCGCCGTCCATGGTTTTCCTTGCGAATAGGGCCGCGAATCAAGCACTTTTACAAGCAAACAGCCATGCGGTTCCGCGGGGAAATCGATTTGAGGCATTCGCATTAGCAATGGCAATGGGAATGTTTTGTGATAGACTTTTTCTAGCTCGGTGATTTGCCGGAATGAAGCCGAGTACGTCTGCGAGGACGCAACGCGGGGGGCGTCTAGGCTAGGCTGGGTCTACAGACGCGAGGGGTCAGGGCTTCTAATGGCGTCCCAATTGGATTATGCGGGTGGAACTTTCGTAGAAGGACTTGTAGGCGACGCGGAACAGACCTTTCAGGTCGCCGATGTTTCGGTTGAAAGTCCACGGCGTCTCGTCATTGCATTCGTTGGCTTGGCCTTCGAGGCACGTATCGCAGCCGGTCCCGGGGTGCTGGTAGTTTGCCGAACCGCCGGCAGCGAACTTGAGACCGTGGCCGACGCCGCCGTCCGGCAGGGTTATCGCGGCATGATCAGTTTCGGCGTTGCCGGCGGGCTTGCTTCCCATCTGCGGGCCGGCGATTGGGTCGTTGCTTCGACCGTTCGCGAATCGGAGACGGTGCGCGCCACCGATGCAAACTGGTCACGCAAGCTTCTCGGCAAGATCTCTGGCGCCATCCATGCACCGATCCTTGGCGTCGATGTGCCAATCGCCGACCCGGCCGAAAAGCGCGAGCTGTACAAGACGACCGGCGCAGTCGCGGTTGACATGGAATCCCACATGGTGGCGCGTGTCGCCGCGACGCATGATCTCGCTTTTGCCGCCGCGCGGGTCGTCATCGATCCGGCACACCGGACGGTTCCGCCGGCCGCTCTCATCAACATGCGGCCTGATGGACGCGCCAACATTTGGGCGGTGGTGCGCGACCTCGTGATGCGGCCGTCGCAACTCTCGCCGATGGCGCGCATCGCAGCAGATGCTTACACGGCCCGTACGGCAATGAACCGTGTGCGGCGGCGGCTCGGTCCGCACTTCGGGCTCGTCGATCACGCCTGACAACGCCTAAGCCTGCGAAATGAACTTGGTGTTCAGATAGGCTTGTAGCCCCTCAAGGCCGCCTTCGCTGCCATAGCCCGATTCCTTGACGCCGCCGAACGGCGTTTCCGGCGTCGAGACGTTGATCGAGTTCACGCCGACCATGCCCGACTGTAGCGCGTCGCCGATCATGTTGGCGGTCTGCGCCGACCCGGTGAAGGCGTAAGCGGCAAGGCCGTACGGCAGCGAGTTGGCGCGCTCGACCACTTCGTCAAAGGTCTTGAACGTCACCACCGGCGCCAGCGGACCGAACGGCTCTTGCGTCATGATCTTGGAATCGTCCGGCACGTCGGTGATCACCGTCGGCTCGTAAAAGTAGCCCTGATTGCCGCGGCGTTGACCGCCGGTGGCGATCTTGCCACCGCGAGCTTTGGCGTCGTTGACGAACGAGTCCATGGCGTCAATGCGCCGGGCATTGGCCAAAGGCCCCATGCCGACGCCTTTTTCCAGCCCGTCGCCGAGCTTGAGCGATTTGGCGTATTCAGTGAAGCGCGCAAGGAAGCGGCTATAGACCGGCTCCTGTACATAGAAGCGCGTCGGCGAGATGCACACCTGGCCGGCATTGCGGTACTTGTATGCCGCGATGGTATCGGCGGACTTTTCCGGATCGGCATCGGCGAACACCACGACCGGCGAGTGGCCGCCGAGCTCCATGGTGGCGCGTTTCATTCCCTTGGCGGCGAGCGCGGCCAAATGCTTGCCGACCGGAATCGAGCCCGTGAAAGAAATCTTGCGCACATCATCCTTGGCGATGAGGTGCTCGGAGATGTTTGCCGGTACGCCAAAGACGAGATTGAGGACGCCGGGCGGCAAACCTGCATCAGCAAAGCAGCGCACCATCTCAACGCAGGCGCCGGGCGTCTCCTCGGACGCTTTGAGGATGAGTGAACAGCCGGCGGCGAGTGCGCCGCCGATCTTGCGGGCCGGCGTCAGCGCGGGAAAATTCCACGGCGTGAACGCAGCAACAATGCCGACTGGTTCCTGCACCACGATCTGCCGGATGCCCTTGAAAGCGCCGGGCACGATGCGGCCGTAGGCGCGGCGGCCTTCTTCTGCGTACCACTCGATGATATCGGCTGAGGTACGCACCTCGGCCCGCGCTTCCGGATAGGCCTTGCCTTCCTCTTGCACGAGGATCTTGGCGATCGCGTCGTGGCGCTCGCGCATCAGATCGGCGGCCTTACGCATGACTTTGGCGCGCTCGTAGGCGAACACCGCGCGCCAGATCGCGAAGCCCTTTTTGGCGGCTTCAAGCGCACGGTCGAGGTCGGCGGCGCTCGCATGCGGCAGGCGCGCCAGCGGCTTTTCCGTCGCTGGATTGAACACGTCCTCGCCGGCACGGCCATCGCCGTTGAGCCACTGGCCGTCGATAAAGAGTTCGAGATTGGCGTACATGGGGACCTCTTGGTGCAACTGACGCGCGTTCGTCGTTTATGGCGATCTTGCTTAAAGCGATCGTGACTGCGAATGGATTAGCAGATTTCGCAATCGCATTCACCCCTGCCTGCGCAGAGATGCGAAGTCCAAAAGCAAAAGCCCCGGCCGTGGCCGGGGCTCGGGAATGGATGGAATTTTAGTCTGCCGCCAGCGGATCACAGTTGCCCATACTTCCTGAGCACCGCCCGGCAATCGCTGCTGACCCGCCAGCTGTGCGCGGCAAGCGTAGCGCCGCAACGAAGCAGACTATCCCAAGTCATGCCGGCGGAGCGGCTACAAAGCTTCGCTGCCGCAGGTTTGCACGGCGCCAATTCGGCGAGATCGATTGCATTGGCGGTTGTGGTCCAAACACCGGCGAGCACGCATGCGGCTATCATCATCTTCATGCTGAAAACAGTTCCCCTCATTTGATGGAAGACGCCTCCGTAACCCAAACTTGAAACAAAAGCCACCTATTTTGTGCGCCGCACAAATGCCCCAATTGGAATAACCTTACCGACCAATCTAAGCAGAAATCGGCGTCGCTCAGTAGCGCGCCGCAATCGGAAGTTCCTCGGCCGGGAACAGCGATATAACGGTGTGGCCCTTGTCGGTGACCACGACCTCCTCTTCGATGCGCGCTGCCGAATAACCGTCACTCGCCGGGCAATAGGTCTCAAGCGCAAACACCATGCCTTCCTTGATCACGGTTGGATGATCCATCGAAACCACGCGACTGATGATCGGGCGCTCGTGCAGGTTCAAGCCCAGGCCGTGGCCGAATTGCAGGCCGAACGCCGACAGCTCGTCAGGGAAGCCGAACTCCTGTGCCTTCGGCCACACGCTGCATACTTCATCGGTGGTCACGCCGGGCTTGATCAGGTCGATTGCCAGATCGAGCCACTCACGGCATTTTTTGTAGGCATCGCGCTGCGACGGCGTAGCGCGGCCGACGTTGAAGGTGCGGTAGTAGCAGGTTCGGTAGCCCATGAAGCTTTGCAGAATATCGAAGAACACCTGATCGCCGGGGCGCACCATGCGGTCGGTGAAATTGTGCGGGTGCGGATTGCAGCGTTCGCCGGAGATGGCGTTGATCGCTTCCACGTCGTCGGAGCCGTGGCGATACAGGAACTCGTTGACGAGCGCGACGATGTCGTTTTCGCGCACGCCGGGTTTTAGTTTCTCATCAATCAGCTGATAGGCGCCGTCAACCATCGCTGCTGCACGGTTCAGCAGCGCGATCTCGTCGGCGGATTTCGTTTCGCGCGCTTCGAGCATGATCTGCTGGCCGTCCTTCACTTTCAGCCCGGCCTTTTCCAGCTCGAACATCATCGGCGGTTCGATGATATCGACGCCGATTGGCATCTTGGCGAGGCCGGCGGATTTCAGGATTGAGGCCATCTCCTCGGCATGATGCTTCATCAGGCCGAAAGCGGGATCGACAGTGCCGCGCAGGCCGACGAGGCCGGCCTTGCAGTTCTCCGGCTTGAGCCACGGAGAATAAAGCCGATGATGGACGGCGGCCGAGCCGAAGTCCCAGAGGATAGGATCGCCGCCGCGGGGCAGTAGCGTCCAGCGCGAGAGCTTGTCGCGCGCCCACTCGCCGATCTTGGTCGACGTGACGTAGCGGATATTGTTGTCGTCGAACAACAGCAGCGCGCCGAGGTCGGAGGCTTCGAGCGCCGCTTGCGCACGGCCGAGCCGGTAGCGGTGCATGCGCCGGTAATCGACGCGTTCCTCAAAATCGACCCCCATGGTGCCGAGCACCGGTAGATGCCGCCCCCAATTGTAGCGCGGGTTGACGTCCTCGGCGCGGATCGTTGTTGGGTCGCGGGTAATTTCATCCATGGCGTGCTCCCTGGCTTATCCATCGGCGCGCTGCGCGCGGTGTCTCTCGTGCAGACTATAGCTCTCTCTCCCGCGCTTCACAGCCTCACGGCATCGGGATTTCACCGACGTCCTTCGGCACTTTGTAGCCGCGGCGCACCGCAGGCCTGTTGGCGATCGCGACATACCAGCGCTTCACGTTCGGATAGGCGTTGAGGTCGATCGTCTGCCATTCAAAGCGCGAGATCCACGGCCAGATCGCGATGTCGGCGATCGAATAAGCGTCGGCGACGAACTCGTGGTCTTTGAGCCTGCGGTCGAGTACGCCGTAGAGCCGGTGCCCTTCCTTGAGGTACCGCTCTTCCGCGTACGGCGCCTTGCCCTTGTTGTACTTCACGAAGTGATGGACCTGGCCGAGCATCGGTCCCGGGCCGCCCATCTGCCACATCAGCCATTCGATGACACGGTAGCGCGCTTCGCCGGATTTCGGCATCAGCCGGCCGGTCTTGTCGGCGAGATAAATGAGGATCGCGCCGGACTCCATCAGGGTCATGCCGGTATCGCGATCGGCGATTGCCGGGATGCGATTGTTCGGGCTGATTTTCAA
This sequence comes from uncultured Alphaproteobacteria bacterium, assembly GCA_963791955.1. Lineage (GTDB taxonomy): Bacteria > Pseudomonadota > Alphaproteobacteria > Rhizobiales > Xanthobacteraceae > BOG-931. Next base: position 351,622 of record CAWBUO010000002.1, on the reverse strand, counting down.
AAAGTCCGGCGCGAACTGCTCGTCCTTGCCGATGTCGATCGCATGCGCCGTATACGGCAATTCCAGTTCTTCAAGTGCGATGGATGCCTTGCGGCCGTTCGGCGTCGTCCAGGTGTAGAGATCGATCACGGTGTCATTCCTGAGTTTATCGGAGTCAAAAAACGAAAATGGCCAAGCGAGGCTCAGGCAGCAGAGATTTTCCGCAAGGTAGCGAGATGCGAGGCGATACCGTCGCGAATTTTTGGACCATGCTCCCGCATTTCAAGGAATTCCGCTTCGGAAATGAGGTTGTAAAGCCCCGACTGAAAGCTCGGCCAAGCTCGTGCGGCACTCCACCAGTTCTGCACTCGGCGCCGCCCGCCGGTCCACAGATCAAGCAGTCCGAGATAATCGAGACGCGCTGCGAACGGCATCAGGTTGATGTCGGCAAGTGTCGGCTCGGCGCCCTGGATCCATGGCCCGCCGCTTTCTGCGAGCGCGTCATCGAGGGCCCTGAACGCGTGCTCGTAGGAGGCGACCGCATAGACCACGAACGGAGACCGCACGCCTTGCTCGTAAGTCGACTTTAAGCGGTCGGTGCGCTGCGGGTCGCCGACATTGCGAAACCGCGCCTGCCGGGTTTCCTCGGGCATGGCCTTCATCCGCTCGCGGAACATGGCTGAAAAGCTGATCACCGAGACGCCATCAAACAGGTCCTCGTCGACCATTTTGCTCCACAGCCGCATGCGCCCTTGCCGTCACGGATCGGCGGGAATTAGCTTTGGGGCATGCGGGAAAGTCTGGTCGATGTATTCGCAGATCAACGTCGATTCGATGACTGGTTTGCCGTCGTGCACCAGCGTCGGCACTACTCCCTTGGGATTGAGCGCGAGATATTTTGGGTCGTACTGCTCGGCCTTGAACAGGTCGATACTGATGGCTTCCCAGTCCAGCTCCTTGGCGCGCAGCGTGATGCGGACCTTCTGGCAGCAGACCGAATTGCCAAAATCATAGAGAACGAGCGTGCTCACGCCGCCTTCTTCCCCCACAGCCGCGCGGAGGCGATATCGGCGCCGTCGCGGATCGCCCTGAGCTTGAGCCACACCACCGGTTCGACCACCCATTCCCGTCGCGAGAAGGTGCCAAAGCCGCAATCGGTTGAGGCGACAACACGCTCCCGGTCGCCGATTGCCGCGACCGCCTCTTCGATGCGGCGCGCGACCACTTCCGGGTGTTCGACGAAGTTCGAGGTCGATTCGACCACGCCGGGGATCAGGATTATGTCCTTGGGAAACGGGACCCGCTGCAGGGCGGTGTATTCGTGCGCGTGACGCGGATTGGAGAATTCGATCGACAATGCTCCGACATGAGCCTGGTACAGCGCCGGAAGGATCTTATCGAGCGCGATGTCGTGAATGTGCGGACCTTCCCAGTTGCCGTAACAAATATGCAGCCGCACGCGGTCGCGCGGAATGCCGGCGATGCCCTTGTTGATCATGGCGACGTGGAGTTCGACCGCCTTGACGAAGTCCGAATCCGATCCGTCCCGATAGAACATGGTGCGATCCATGGCGAGATCGGGCGCGTCGATCTGCAGGACCAATCCGGCCTTGTGGATTGCCATGTACTCGTTGCTCATCTCGCGCGCGAGCGCTTCGAGGTAGGCCTCGTTGGTGTCGTAGAACGCGTTGAGCATGGTCGAAGCGATGATCCCGGGCGAGGGCGCGGTCATGAAATTTTCCGCGAACGGCTTGCCTTCTGCGGCAATGCGCTTGAAGCGGGCGATTTCGCCCTCGATTGCCGACGTGTCGTGATAGTGCAGCTCGCTTTGCGCTTGCGGCGCGTTCTGCTGACGGCTCACGTTTGGAAAGCGGCGGTTGATATATTGCGCCAGTTCCGGGAACTCCTCGAACTCGCGGCCGCGCCGCCGTTTGGATTCGCCACCAAAGCCCGACATGCGCGCGGGCACGTAGGTCTGAAAGCCGACCCGCTGCTGCTCGCCGTCATTGCCGCTGTCGATGCCGGCTTCTTTCTGCTTGGTAATGACGTGACGAACCGCCTTGTCCATCTCGGCATCAAGTTGCGCAGGGTCATAGCTTTCGCCGGCTTCGCGCCGGACCAGAAGCTCGCTCAAGGCTTCGCTGCGCGGCAGGCTGCCGACATGGGTGGTGAGGATGCGGTCGCGACTGATGATCATGCTACTTGCTCCGGCGGCGGGCTTTGTTATCGCGGCTTTTCATAGCGCAATTATGCCGCTCTGACATTGCCTTGCCGCCGTTTTTTGTCGGCGGCATAATGTGTTACGGTGGGCATGCCGTGGGCAGAACGGTGGCTCCGGAGGAAATGCCGCGATGAATGTCGCTCAGCCGAGCCTGGCTCTGCACGTCTCCCGCGAGGAGATCCCGCGCGACTACAACTTCGCTGCCGATATCCTCACGCACAATCTCGATGCCGGCCGTGGCGGCAAGCTCGCGTACATCGATCCGCGCCAGGGATGGACCTATGGCGATCTTGCCACCCGCGTCGAGCGTTTCGGACACGTGTTGCGCTCACTCGGTGTCCGCCGCGAGGAGCGGATCCTGATCTGTTTGCTCGATGGGATTGATTGGCCAACCGCGTTTCTTGGCGCGATCAAAGCCGGCGTCGTGCCGGTGCCGGTCAATACGCTGCTGACGGCTGACGATTACCGCTTCATGCTCGACGACAGCCGGGCGCGCCTGCTGGTCGTGTCTGAAGAACTGTTCCCCAAATTCGCCGATCTGATCGGCCCGAGCGCGGACCTCACCCATGTCATCGTGTCCAGCGCCAACGGCCACGGTCATCCGCGCTTCGAGGACATGCTTGCAGACGCCGACGCAACGCCCGTGACCGCGCCGACCGTACGCGACGACATCTGTTTCTGGCTCTACACATCGGGCTCGACCGGCAAACCAAAAGCTGCGGTACACACCCACGCCGATCTGAAGTTCACCGACGAACTTTATGGCAAGCCGTTCCTTGGCATCTCCGAAAGCGACGTTTGTTATTCGGTGGCGAAGTTGTTCTTCGCGTACGGCATGGGCAACGCGCTCACCTTTCCGATGTCGGCTGGTGCGACGACGGTACTGCTGCCGGACCGGCCGACGCCGGAAGCCGTCGCGGAAATTCTCAAGCAACACCAGGTCACCGTGTTTTATGCGGTGCCTACTTTCTATGCCGGCTTCCTCGCTAGCTCGGCCGCACCGGAGCGCGCGGCGTTGAAACTTCGGCGGTGTGTCTCGGCCGGCGAAGCGCTGCCGGCCGATGTCGGCCGCCGCTGGAGCGAGCGATACGGCGTCGACATTCTCGACGGCATCGGTTCGACCGAAATGCTGCATATCTTTGTTTCCAATCGCGCCGGCGAAGTGAAATACGGCACCACCGGCAAACCGGTGCCCGGCTACGATGTTCGCCTCGTCGATGATGATGGCGCGATTGTGAAAACCCGCGGCGAAATGGGCGAGCTGCAGGTGCGCGGGCCGACCAGCGCGGTGATGTATTGGAATAATCGCGAGCAGTCGCGCACGACGTTTCTCGGCGAATGGACGCGCTCAGGCGACAAATACATCGAGGACGAGGACGGCTACTACGTTTATTGCGGCCGCCGCGACGACATGCTCAAGGTTTCGGGCATGTATGTCTCGCCGTTCGAGGTCGAAGCGGCGCTGCAAAGCCATCCCGACGTGCTTGAAGCGGCGGTCGTGGGCTGGCCCGATGTTGATACGCTGATCAAGCCGAAGGCCTTCGTGGTCCTGAAGGCGCCGGAAAAAGCCGGCGACGATCTGGCGCGCACGCTGCAGGATTATTGCCGCGCCAAGCTCGCCCCGTTCAAATATCCGCGCTGGCTCGAATTCCGCGGCGAATTGCCGAAAACCGCGACCGGGAAAATCCAGCGCTTCAAGCTGCGGGCTGAGGCGCAAGCGCATTGATGCGGCTACTTGCGTTAAGAGTTTACGGGTATTACTAGGACGCTATTGCATTGGCGCGCCGCGGTAGCTCAGCTGGTAGAGCACCGCATTCGTAATGCGGGGGTCGGGGGTTCGAATCCCTTCCGCGGCACCAAATTTCTGAGCTATTCATCGGTACCAGCAGGCCACTTGCGCAGTGGCTGTCACGGTTAAATCCTGGAAGGCTCGCCCCAATGGACCTGAACCATCTGGCGTGGCCGTTTTTTGATACCGCATGTGTCGAATTTGCGAACAGCTTCGGTCGTTGGTCGCGGGCCGAACTTGGCGGCTTCGAGCACGACGAGGGCGGGGACGGCGCGGCCGCGCGGCAGATCTTTGAGCGGCTGGGTGCCGCGGGCTGGTTGCAAAGCAGCCTGCCTATGCAAACGGCTCCGGCACGCGCCAAGATCAGCCTCCGCCATGTCAGCCTGATGCGCGAAATCAGCGCGTTTTCGTCGGCGATCGCTGACGTGGCGCTATCCGAACCCTGGCTCGCCATCCTGCCTGTTGCACTCTATGGCTCGCGTGAGATGCAAGATGAGCTGTTGCCGGACTATCTCGCCGGCCGGCTGCTTCCTGCTTTTGCTCTTTCGGAGCCCGGCGCTGGGTCGGATGCGGCCGCGATCACGACAACCGCGCATCGCGACGGCGACGGTTATATCATCAATGGCCGCAAGACCTGGACCTCAAATTGCGGATTAGCGGACTTGTACGTTGTGTTTGCCCGCGTCGAAAGCCAGCCGGGCGCCGGCGGAATTTCGGCGTTTGCGGTCGACGGCAACGATCGCGGCATCGTACTTGAGGAACGGCTTTCGGTTTTGCCGCCGCACACGGTCGGAACCTGGGTGCTTGAGAATTGCAGGGTGCCCGCGCGCCGGCTCATCGGCGAATTGGGGCAAGGCTTCAAGATCGCCATGCGGGTTCTCGAGCTGTTTCGGCCGACCGTGGGCGCAGCGACGCTCGGGCTGGCGCGGCGCGCCATGCAAGAGGCGACGGCGCGCAGCCTCGAGCGCACGGCATTCAACAAGCCGATCGCCGAACATCAGCTGATCCAGGCCAAGCTTGCCGACATGGCGGTGGGCATCGATGCTGCCGCGCTGCTGGTCTACCGCGCCGCCTGGCAACACGACACCACCGAGCAAAGCATTTCGCGTGAGGCAGCCATCGCAAAATTGTTCTCGACCGAGACGGCCTTCGAGATCATCGATCAGGCGTTGCAGATATTCGGCGGGCTTGGTGTGGTCCGAGGCTCAACCGTCGAGCGCCTGTTTCGGCACTCCCGGGCGTTTCGAATTTTCGATGGAACGAGCGAGATTCAGCAACTCATCATCGCCAAGAATCTGCTGCAAAACCGATAGGCGTCCCGCTTTTTTACGCTCAAGTTCCACTCAACGCGATCGGCATGTCGGTGTAGATTTTATACTTCTGCGTCCTCGGCTTGTTTTTGTCTTCGTCGCGAAGATATTCCACCGAGCTTCGCGCCAAATAGGCCATCGGCAGGATCATGACGCGAATGAAGCGGGTCTCCCGGTTCGCGGCCTGGGCAAAGACCGGCTCGGGTCCGCTCTCGTACCAGGCGCCTCCCGGTCCGTAAGAAGTCGAGTGGCCGGAGGTGTCGATACGGATGCCGCCTTCGAGCAGGCAGCGAATGCCGGGTCCTTGATGCCGGTGCAGATAGGCGCAGCCGTCGGGCGGGAAGGCGACGCTGTCGCCGCGCAAAAGGAGGGGGCCCTTCGGCAGCGTGTCGAGACGCGCCGAAACCTTTTCACGCGAGACGATGGTTGCGCCGGCCCGCGCTCGATCGGAGGAATCCTCCGCCGCAAGCTCCCAGCGCCACACCGTCGCTCCTTCCGGACCGCCCCTAAGCCGGGTGGCGCTGTCACCGCCGAAACCCTCGTCGCTGTGCGTCATACGGTCGGCGATCGCGACAGAGCCGTGGACCACATAAATCATGTGCGGGACCGCCGGCAACGACAGCTCAGCGCCGTCATTCGCCAATATATCCTCGTACAGCCGAAGCACCGGGGACATCGCGTTCTCCTCCTGCGTTACGCGCGGACGAGGCATGAGTTTCCGCGCGGATGGGCTTGGGCGCAATGGGTTTACAGCTGTGCGCAGCCCTTGCTAAATCGCGCGGGCGGTGGCGCAGCTTCAATTTCAGAACAATAACGCGCCGGGCCGGAGGAAAGCGGATGCAACGAACTACGCCACCGTTTCGCGCCGACCACGTCGGCAGCCTGCTGCGGCCGCCGGCGATCAAGGAGGCGCGCGCGAAACGCGCGCGTAGTGAGATTACCGCAGAGGTGCTGCGCGCGGTCGAAGACCGCGAGATCGAAAAAGCAATCAGGAAACAGGAAGACATCGGGCTCAAGCTCGCGACCGACGGCGAGTTCCGCCGTTCCTGGTACCAGTTCGACTTCCTCAAGGAATTGCAGGGCGTCGAGCTTTATCAGGTCGCCGAGGGCATCACGTTTCATGGGGTGAAAACCAAAGCTGAGAGTGTTCGCACCATCGGCCGGGTCGATTTCGCGACGCATACGCACCTTGACGACTTTCGCTTTGTCAAAGAGCACACGCGTGTTACGCCGAAAATGACCATTCCGGCGCCGAACATGCTGCATTTCCGGCCGGGCCGGAGCTCGATCAGCAAACAGGTTTATCCCGATCTTGAACCGTTTTTCGAAGACGTCGCCAACGCGTCGCGCAAGGCGGTGGGCGCTTTTTACGATGCTGGCTGCCGCTATATGCAGTTCGACGATACCACCTGGTCGATGATGTGCGACGAGCGCGAACTTGCGCATTCGCGCGAGCGTGGCGATCAGCCGGAAAAACTTCCCACCGCCTATGCGCGCATGATCAACCGTGCGCTTGAGGGCAAGCCCGCCGACATGACTGTCACCATGCATTCCTGCCGCGGCAATTTCCGCTCCACCTTCATCGCTTCGGGCGGCTACGACCCATTCGCCGAACGGCTGTTCAATGAGGTCAACGTCGATGGCTATTTCCTCGAATACGACGACGCACGCTCTGGCGGCTTCGAGCCGCTGCGGTTTTTTCCCAAGGGCAAGAAGCAACTGGTGCTCGGCCTGATCACGTCCAAAAGCGGCGCGCTGGAAAAGAAGGACGATATTAAGCGCCGGATCGAAGAGGCCACCAAATATGTGGCGCTCGATCAGCTCTGCCTGTCGCCGCAATGCGGTTTCGCCTCGACGGAGGAAGGCAATGTGCTCACCGAAGACGAGCAATGGGCGAAGCTGCGTCTGGTCGTCGAAATTGCCGACGAAGTGTGGGGCTGAAGCATGCAACGAACCAAACCGCCGTTTCGCGCCGACCACGTCGGCAGTCTGCTGCGGACAGCGGCGCTCAAAGAGGCGCGCGAGAAGCGGGCTCGCAGTGAAATCACTCCGGAAGCGCTGAAGCAGGTCGAAGACCGCGAGATTGAAGGCATCATCCGCAAGCTGGAGGCGGTCGGCCTTCATGGCGTGACCGACGGCGAGTTTCGCCGCATTTCCTGGAACTACGATTTTCTCGAACAACTCGACAACGTCGAGTCCTACGTCGGCGAGCGCAAGATCAAGTTTACCAGCGGCGGCCCGCAGCCGCGGCCGATCCTGTTGCGCGTGATCGGCAAGCTTGGCGGCTACAAGCCGCACCCGATGATCGAGGATTTCAAATTCCTGAAGGCGCACACCAGGCAGACCGCCAAGGTGACAATCCCGTCGCCGTCCTCGTTGCATTTCCGCTACGGCCGCGACGTCGTGCCGGAATTGATCTATCCGTCGATGGACGACTTCTATCGCGACCTCGGTGAGTCCTATCGCAAGGTGGTGCGCGCATTCGCCGACGCCGGTTGCCGCTATCTGCAACTGGACGAGGTCAATCTCGCGTATTTGTGCGACCCGTCGCTTCGCACCCACATCACCGCGCGCGGCGAGGATCCGGAAACCTTGCCCAAAATCTATGCCGGTATGATCAATGCCGCGATCGCCGGTATCCCAGCCGATATGACGATCACCATGCATCTTTGCCGCGGCAATTTTCGCTCAAGCTTTGCGGCCAGCGGCGGCTACGATCCGGTGGCCGAAGTGCTGTTCAACGCTATTAATGTGCACGGCTACTTCATGGAATACGACAGCGACCGCGCCGGCGGCTTCGAGCCGCTGCGATTCGTGCCCAAGGACAAAACGGTAGTGCTCGGGCTGGTCACCAGCAAAACCGGAATGCTCGAAAGCCGCGACGAGATCAAGCGGCGGATCGAGCAGGCGGCGAAATTCGTGCCGCTCGACCAGCTTTGTCTGTCGCCGCAATGCGGCTTCGCCTCGACCGAGGAAGGCAACGTGCTGTCCGAGGACGAGCAATGGGCGAAGCTGCGCATGATTGTCGAAATCGCCGAGGAAGTGTGGGGAAAATGACACAACGAACCAAACCGCCATTTCGTACCGATCATGTCGGCAGCCTGCTGCGGCCGGCCGCCTTGAGAGAGGCGCGCGAGCGCCGCGCCAAGGGCGAGATCACGGCCGATGCGCTCAAGGTCGTGGAAGACCGCGCGATCGAAGATATCATCAAGAAGCAGGAGGAGGTCGGGCTGCAAGCGATCAGCGACGGCGAGTTCCGCCGCTCGTGGTGGCATCTCGATTTCTTGTGGGGTCTCGACGGCGTCGAGCGTCACGTGATGGATACCGGTATCGCGTTTGCCGCCGTCACCACCCGCAACGAAGGCGTACGCGTCACCGGCAAGATCGGCTTCACCGGCCATCCGATGCTGGAGCACTTCAAATTTCTCAAAGCGCATACCGGCCGGACGCCGAAAATGACCATTCCGGCGCCGTCGGCGCTCTATGGCCGCCCGGCGCTGACGCCGATCGACAAGGCGATCTATCCGAACCTCGATACATTCTTCGCCGATCTCGGTCAGGCCTACAGGAAAGCAGTGCGTGCGTTTGCCGACGCCGGATGCCGCTATATCCAGCTCGACGAAGTGTTCATCGCCATGCTGTGCGATCCAAAATATTGCCAGCAGATGCGGGATCGCGGCGACGATCCGGACTATCTGGCTGGCGTCTATGCCGATCTCATCAACGAAGCAATGTCGGATGTTCCGCCCGACATGACGGTGACGATGCATCTGTGTCGCGGCAACTACAAATCGACGTTCATGGGTACCGGCGGTTACGATGCGATGCAGGAAGTTCTGTTCGATCGCATCAAGGTGCACGGCTATTTCATGGAATACGATTCCGCCCGTGCCGGCGGCTTTGAGCCGCTGAAACGGTTGCAGAAAGGCCGCCTCGCGGTGCTCGGCCTGGTGACGACAAAAACCGGCGAGCTAGAAAGCAAGGACACGATCAAGCGGCGGATCGAGGAGGCATCGAAGTTCGCCGATCTCGATCAGCTCTGTCTGTCGCCGCAATGCGGCTTCGCTTCGACCGAGGAAGGCAATACCCTTGCCGAAGAGCAACAATGGGCGAAGCTTAGAATGATCGTCGAGGTCGCCAAGGAGGTCTGGGGGTAGCCGATGTCGGGCATTGTCGAGGGCAAAGTCGCCATTGTGACCGGCGCAGGGCGCGGCATCGGCCGCGCCATCGCGCGGTTGATGGCGGAGGAAGGTGCCTGCGTCGTGGTTTGCGATATTGGCGCAAGCCTTGAAGGCGCCGGCACCGATGCCGGCCCGGCGCAGGCGGTAGCCGAGGAAATAACAAAGGCCGGTGGCAAAGCGATCGCCTCGACGCTGTCGATCAGCGAGCCGGCCAATGGCGACAAGATCGTGCAGGCGGCGCTCGATGCGTTCGGTCGCGTCGACATCCTCGTCAACAATGCTGGCATTCTGCGCGACCGCATTTTTCATCGCATGAGCTGGTCCGACTGGTCGGACGTGATCAACGTCCACCTCAACGGCAGCTTTATCATGAGCCGTGCCTGCGCGACGGCCTTTCGCGACCAGAAGTCCGGCGCTTATATCCATATGACGTCGACGTCCGGCCTGATCGGCAATTTCGGCCAGGCCAACTACATGGCCGCGAAGCTCGGCATTCTCGGTCTGTCGCGCGGCATCGCGCTCGACATGGCGCGCTTCAATGTGCGTTCGAATTGCGTGTCGCCGTTCGCCTGGACGCGCATGGTGCAATCGATCCCGGCCGAAACCGAAGATGAAAAGGCGCGGGTCGCTCGCGCCGCCCAAGTGACACCGGAGAAGGTGGCGCCGCTGGTGGTCTATCTGGCGTCCGAACAAGCCGACGGCATCACCGGACAGATTCTCTCAGCGCGCAACAACGAAATTTATCTGTTCAACCAGAACCGGCCAATCCGCACCTTGCATCGCTCCGACGGCTGGACGCCGCAAAAACTCGCCGACCAGCTCAAAAGCGCATTCGCCACTTCGTTCACGCCGCTCGAGCGATCACCCGAAGTGTTTTCATGGGATCCGGTGTGAGATGACGGGTATGCGATGACCATTGTCTACGACAAGCTGATGGCGCTCGACATTGCGCCGGCCGAGCAGATTTACGACGCCAAGGACTGCATGCTCTATGCGCTCGGCGTCGGGTTGGGCTACGATCCGATGAACGAGGACGAACTCGCCTTTGTCTACGAGAAGAATCTCAAAGTGTTGCCGACCATGGCAACCGTGCTTGCGCACAGCGGCTCGCTGGCGCGAAACCCGGACAGCGGCATCGACTGGGTGATGGTGGTCAACGGCGAGCAGGGTTTTAGGCTGGAGCGGCCTCTTTCAGGAGAGGGCGCGCTGATCGGTCGAACAAAGATCGTCGAAGTCATTGACAAGGGCGTGGGCAAGGGCGCGCTGCTTTTGACCGAGCGTACGATCACCGACAAGGCCTCAGGCGCGCTGATCGCCACCGTGACGCAGACGATTTTTTGTCGCGGCGATGGCGGCTTCGGCGGTCCACCGCGGCAGTCGCCGCCGCCGCATCCGATTCCCTCGCGCGCGCCCGATGCGGTTTGCGATTTCGGTACGCGTCCGGAAATGGCGTTGATCTATCGCTTGAGCGGCGACTACAACCCGCTGCACGCCGAGCCCGCCGCGGCAAAGGCCGCCGGCTTCGACCGGCCGATTCTGCATGGGCTCGGTACGTTCGGCGTGTCCGGCCACGCTTTGCTCAAGACCATGTGCGGATACGACCCGGCGCGGCTTAAGTCGTTCTCCTGCCGGTTTTCCGCGCCGGTGTTTCCTGGAGAGACCATCCGCACCGAGATGTGGCGCGACGGTCCCGTCATGAGTTTTCGCGCGCGCGTTATCGGACGTGACGTCGTCGCAATCAACAACGGCCGCGCCGAGGTGACGTCGTGAATGAAGCCGCCGACCTCGCACCGATCCGCGAGGCGGTGCGGGCGCTGTGCGCGAATTTCCCCGGCGAATATTGGCGCCGCCTCGACCGCGAGCGCGCCTACCCGGAGGAATTCGTCGCTGCCTTGACCAAGGCCGGCTTTCTCGCCGCGCTGATCCCGGAAGAATACGGCGGCAGCGGGCTCACGATGACCGCGGCCACGGCGATCATGGAAGAGATTCAGGCGGCTGGCTGCAACGGCGCCGGCTGCCACGCGCAGATGTACACGATGGGGACGGTGCTGCGGCACGGCAACGCCGAACAAAAAAAGCGTTATCTGCCCGGCATCGCGCACGGAGAACTCCGCCTGCAAGCGTTCGGCGTCACCGAGCCAACCTCCGGCACCGATACGCTCAGCCTCCGCACGACGGCGACGCGCGATGGCGACAGCTACGTTATCAACGGCCAGAAAATCTGGACCTCGCGGGCCGAATATTCCGATCTCATGCTGCTGCTCGCGCGCACCACGCCGCGGGAGCAGGCGAAGTCGCGCACCGCCGGCCTCTCGGTCTTTTTGCTCGACATGCGCGCGGTGAAGGGGAAGGGCCTGACCATCCGCCCGATCCGCACCATGATAAATCACGCCACCACGGAGGTGTTCTTTGAGAACGTGCGGATACCCGCCGACAACCTCGTCGGCGTGGAAGGCGAGGGCTTCCGCTACATTCTCTCCGGCATGAATGCCGAGCGCATTCTGATCGCCGCCGAGTGCATCGGCGATGCCAAGTGGTTCATCGACAAGGCAGCGTCCTATGCGCGCGAGCGTGTGGTGTTCGGCCGGCCGATCGGACAGAACCAGGGTGTCCAGTTTCCGATCGCGCGATCTTACATCGGCATGCGCGCCGCCGAATTGATGGTGCGGGAGGCTGCTGCCCTCTACGAGGCCGGCAAAGATTGCGGCGCGGAAGCCAATATGGCGAAGCACCTCGCGGCCGAAGCGTCGTGGGCGGCTGCCGATATGTGCCTGCAAACCCATGGCGGTTTTGGTTTCGCCGAGGAATTCGACATCGAGCGCAAGTTCCGCGAAACCAGGCTCTACACGGTAGCGCCGATCTCCACCAATCTCGTACTCTCATATATCGCCGAGCACGTGCTCGGGTTGCCGCGGTCATACTGAAATGTCGTATTGAGATGACGTTGCCGCTCTCCGGTCTTCTGGTCGTATCGCTTGAACAGGCGGTCGCCGCACCGATGTGCACCTGCCGGCTCGCCGATGCGGGAGCCCGCGTGATCAAGGTCGAGCGGCCCGAGGGAGATTTCGGCCGCTACTACGACGGCTTCGCGCACGGCGAGTGCAGCTACTTTGTCTGGCTCAACCGCGGCAAGGAATCGGTGGTGCTCGATCTCAACAAAACCGATGACAAGGCGCTGCTCGAAGCCATGCTCAAACGCGCCGACATATTCGTGCAAAATCTCAAACCGGGCACGATCGGCAAGCTCGGGTTTCCGATCGCGCGACTGCGGCGTGATTATCCGCGCCTGATTTGTTGCTCGATCTCCGGCTTTGGCGACAGCGGACCCTTTGCCAAGCGCAAGGCATACGATTTGCTGATTCAAGCGGAAGTGGGCTTGGCGTCGATCACCGGCACCACCGAGCCATCGCGCGTCGGCGTATCGGTAGTCGATGTTTCGACCGGAATGAACGCCTACGAGGCGATCCTCGAAGCGCTGCTGGCGCGACAACGTACCGGCGAAGGCGCCGAGCTTTCGCTGTCCATGTTCGATTCGATCGCCGACTGGATGGCCGTCCCGCTGATGCAGCAGGAAGCGGGCAAACCACCGCAGCGGGTCGGACTGACGCATTCCGCCATCGCGCCTTACGGAGCATTTCCGACGCGGGATGGTGCGCAAATCCTCATCGGCATTCAGAACGACCGCGAATGGCGCGTGCTGGCCGAAAAAGTTCTCGGCGATGCCGATCTCGCTGCCGATGCGGACTTCGCCACCAACCAGGCCCGCGTGCAGCGGCGTGCGGAAACCGACGGCAAAGTTGCCGCCAAGACCCGCACGTTCGATGCGGAGCGGCTCATGCAAAAACTTGCCGCCGCCGATATTGCGTTCGCGCGTATCAACGATGTGGCCGGCCTCGCGCGCCATCCGCATCTGCGGCGCATTACGGTGGGGACGCCAAGCGGTCCAGTCTCATATCCGGCGCCAGCCGAACAACACGCCGCGACATCGCGGCATTATGGTCCGGTGCCTGCACTCGGCGAACATACTGACAAAGCCCGTGCGGAGTTCCTGCGGTCGCCGATCACAGCACAGTAGCGAGCGGAGAAATACAAATGGACATCGGTTTCATTGGCCTTGGCAATATGGGCTCGCACATGGCGCGCCGCCTCGTCGAAGCCGGGCACCATGTGGTCGTTTACGACACCCGTCAGGAAGCGATCGGCAATCTCGCGGCGATTGGCGCGGTTGCAGCGCGTTCACCGGCGGAAGTCGCCGACGCCGCTGAGACGGTCATGGCGAGCCTGCCGACGCCCGATATCGTGCTCGCGGTCGCGACCGGTCCGAACGGCGTCATTGAGGGCAAGCGCGTCCGTCGCTTTGTCGATCTTTCGACCACCGGCGCGGTCATGGCCGAGCGCGTTTTCAAACTTCTTGCCCAGCGCGACATCGTGCAGATCGACTGCCCCGTCAGCGGCGGTGTGCCCGGCGCCGAGCACGGCACGCTGGCGCTGATGACCTCCGGCCCGCGCGCCGAAATTGCGAAAATCGAGCCGGCGTTGGCGGCGATCGGAAAGCTGTTTTATCTCGGGGAACATCCCGGGGCGGGACAGACCATGAAGCTCGTCAACAACGTGCTGTCGGCTACCGCCATGGCGGCGACATCGGAAGCGATGGTGACGGGAACAAAGGCCGGACTAGATCCGCGCCTGATGCTCGACGTGATCAACGCCGGGACCGGCCGCAACACCGCGACCGAGGACAAATTCGCCAAAGCCGTCCTGCCCGGGACCTTCGATCTCGGCTTCACCGCCGGATTGCTGATGAAGGACGTCAATCTCTTTCTCGCCGAGCGCGAAGCGCTTGGCGTGCCGACGGACGTGATCGCAACCGTAGCCAAGGCGCTGAAGCTGACCTGCGATGAAATCGGACCGGACGCCGACATCAGTGCGATCATTCAGCCGATCGAAAAACGCGCCGGCGTCAAGGTGCGTGCACCGCGCAACTGAGCACCAACAATAATCCTAGTGGACGGACGCGACGACGAAGTCTCCGGGCTTGCCGGTGTCGATCCGCACTTTGACCAACCCGTCGCCATTCCATTCCGCCGCGTCGGTGCGCACGCCGCTTTCCAGAGTCGCGATCTGCGCGTCGTCGCGCCGCACCACATAACGCTGCTTGGGATCGAGCCCGCGAACCGAGAACGACGTTTCGCCGGCGTGCGGTCCGGGAAGCAACGTCAGATGCAGCACATCGGCCTGCGCGTCATAATAGGCCCGCGCTACTCCCGCTATTTTATGATCGATCCCGGTGAAATGCGGCGCCGCCCGTGTTTCATCGGTCCAGGGCTGGTTGTACAGCGACCATAAACCGCTTCCGGCATTGACCCGGGTCATCGGCAGGAGTGCGTTGCCGCTGAGGACGTCGACACCATGCGAATTGCCATGTTCGTCGGGCATCCAGTCGTCGCTGCGGGGGAAATGGAAGGCGCCCTCGGTCCAGCGTGGCGCCAAATTCCGGTCGGCATAGTCGAGCAGACGTTCCCGCGCATCGTTGTCGCCGACCTCCGCGGCCAGCGCCGCGAACATGCCGAAACCGATCTTCGCCGAGGTCGGCACCATCGCGCAGCAAACCCGCGCTCCCTCCTTGCCCGAGAGCAGATTGTCGAGATGGGTCTCGCGCTGCCGCGGATAAATAAACTCGATGAAGCCGGGCTCCCATGCGTGCATGAAAATGCCCGTCCAGCCGTCCGCCCATGCCGCTTGCGAAGCGTGGATCTGATCCTGCCGCACCCAGCGCATGCGCATATGTGAGCCGGTATCCAGATCGGTATAGCCCTTGCGCTGCCAGGCGGCCTTGAACTTCGGCATGACGTCGGCCGAAAAGCCGGTCCCGAACACCTGATCGCAGTGGATGAGGCCGAGCACGGCGTGCTGATTGCACATCGGGTAGACCCGGTTCGGCTCGCATTGCACGCCTTCGTACCCGGACTCGACGTATTCATTGTGTACGATCCGGGCGAGCTCGGGCAGGTTGTAGACAAAGGTCTCGTTGCCGTTTCCCCAGGTGGTCGCCTTGAATTCGAAAGTGAACGCGCCGGGCTCGAGGTACTTGCCGGTCCGGTAGAGCGCCTCGTGGAGCGCCGCCATCTGCAGCAAATGGCCCTTGAACATGATGTTGTGTTTCTTCAGCGGATCGATCCAGCCGGGATTCAGTTCCTCTTGGTCGGGATCGACCACCTTGCCGCCGCGGCTGGCGTTGATCCATTTCTGCCAGATGTCGGGCACCATCATCTTGGCAATGAGGGCGGCAATGATGTCACGGCAGAAGTCCCGATAGGCGGGCGTGAACCGATGCTGGACGATGCCGAGCGTGTACGCCATGAAGGCAAGCTCATATTGATGCGCGCCTTCACCGATATCCCACCAGTCCGAGCCCATTCCCGACCAGTCGCCGGGCAACTGGTTCGCCAATCGCGCCATGTGCCGCAGATGGCCGATATCCTTCTCGCTCAGCGTGGGCGCCTGGTTCATCTGAAGTCTCCGCGATGTGGCAAGTTGCGGCGCGATGCGCCGCTAGCCGCTTGGGGACGATAGCCGAGCGCCGGCGCGCCCGCTAAGGCGGGCCGCAGTTTCCCTTTTAAAAAGCGCAGGATCAGCTTTTACCGTAGCCGCCGCACTGCGCTGGGCGCGTGACCGTAGAAGCGCCTGTAGGCAATGCTGAAGCTCGACGGTTCGCGGAAACCGAGCCGGTAGCCGATCTGTGAAATCGTGAAATTCTGCTGGCGCAGCATTTCGTCGGCGTATTTCATGATGACGGCCTGGCGGTACTCGAACATCGTCATGCCGTGGATATCCTTGAACAGCGACCGGAGCTTGGTCCGGTTCATCGCTGCCAGCCGGCCGAGCTGCTCGGTGGTGACGTTGCGACGCGGATGCTCTTCGAGGAATCGTCGCACGCGTTCGATTCCTTCAAACGCCCCGCTGCTGATCTCTCTATCGGCGTTGTCGCGTCCGAAATCTGTGCGGCGCAAATGGTTCATGACCAGCCAGAGCAACTCCGCGGTTTTGGCGCGACGATAGAGCCGTTCGAAGGTCGCAGACGGGCCCGGCGGATTGTTGATGATCTCTTGGGCTGTCCGCTTCACGGCGGCCGGCACCGAGGCCTTCGACGACAATGCGGCGCGCTCGCACCGGATTTTCCGCACGATCGACGGCAATTCCCAATCGATCGCATCACAAACCGCCGGCAACGCGTCGAGGTGAATGAGCAGCGCAACCGAGCGCAAGCCTTTCCGGCAGGTCGACATCTGCAGTCGCGATCCGCGTGGAAGGCAGATGATATCGAGACCCTGGCCGCTAAACGGCGAATTACCGAGGTGGAAGACCGGGTCTTCGTCACCGAGGGGGATTCCGACCGCCAGCAGGTCTTCCGTCGCCTCCGCCTCGATCTCAACCGAGCTACTGCGCGTGTCGGTGCCGAAAATGCCCATCGCCCTGTCGGACCAGGACCGGTAGACCAACGGGCCGTCGCAAGCTTTCGGATCGGTGCGCCAGTTGCGGAGCCCCAAGCCGACGCTCTCAAGATCCTGAACGTATTCGATGCTTGGACCCGGGACGTATCCGCTCCCGTTGGCCGGCGAACACGCAGATGGGTTGGTCATGCCCGATGCACTCCAACTTGAGGTCCCGGTCGGTGGCGCCGTTTGAAGGTTAAGATGCGCGCGCGTCAGGCGCAATCGCAGCGAGCGTCGAGACAGCTCAATGGTGCACCAAACAGCATTGTTCTCCGAAATGCTGCGTTCTGTGACGTGGGTCACTTCGCACGCGCGGCGGGGCCAGTAAGGTGTTGTTAGGCAAATGGCTTGGCTCGCCGCGCGGTTCCGCGATCCCCCCCGACCCCCCCGTGGGCTGGCGGCGGCCACCAAGGGGTGAAAACTCGGTCCCCAAACACCCCTACGGCCCCTGACAGGGTCGACTGGAACCCGCCCGGATCGAAAGATCCGGGCGGGCTTTTATTGTCGTAATTTCTGCCGCATGCTGAGTTAAAAGCGTGCAGCACGAGGGGGTCATGGAGTCTGCGCCAAAAGTCAGCCGTCCGGGGCCGAGCCTGCTATCGGGCTTGCCGAAGCGTCTCGCGACCGATCTGTTTGTCGGCGCCAAGCCGGTGCGGCTTGCTGCCGACGAGGTTCTTTTTCTTTCCGGCGACCCTGGCGACGGCTGTTATCGTATCGAGGAAGGCTTACTGAAGGTGGCGATGGTTTCGCGCACCGGCAGCGAACGCATTTTGGCGTTCCTCGGGACCGGCGCCATTGTCGGTGAGCTTTCGATGATCGATGGCCGGCCGCGCTCGGCGTCGGTGGTGGCGGTGCGCGCGGCGATGCTGAGTTTTCTCAGCCGCAGCGCCTTTGAGTCTTTTGCCCAAAAGAATCCCGAAGTCTACAAATCGCTGGTCACGATTCTTTCCACGCGTTTGCGTGAAACTGACGTGGTGATTGCTGCCGGAAGTTTCCTGCCGCTGAAGGGTCGCGTCGCCTCGACCTTGCTCGAACTCGCCGAAAATTTCGGCCAGGATGTCGGCTCGGGCCGCATCGTCATTCGCCAGAAGATTGGGCAGAGCGATATCGCCGCCATGGCCGGCATCGCGCGCGAGAACGTCAGCCGCATTCTCAATGACTGGAAACGCCGCAAACTGGTCAGCCGGTTATCCGGATATTATTGCCTTGAGAACAAGGCGCAATTGGAACAAGAAGCCGAGCTGTGACGACATCGGTACGCGTTCCGGCTCGGCCCGCAATGAAGACGCCTGCATTAGCCGACTTCCGCCGCATCGTCGTGAAAGTCGGCTCTTCGCTCCTGGTCGATTCGCAGGCCGGTGGCCTGAAGGAATCCTGGCTCGCATCGCTGGTCGCGGATCTTGCCGAATTTCATCGCGACCGACGCGATGTTCTGGTGGTCTCCTCCGGCGCCATCGCACTTGGCCGCGCAGTCCTCAAGCTTCCCGGTGGCCCGCTCAAACTTGAGGACAGCCAGGCGGCTGCCGCGGTCGGGCAGATCACATTGGCGCGTACTTGGACCGAAGCGCTGTCGCGCCACGGGATTGTCGCCGGTCAGGTGCTGGTGACGCTTGGCGATACCGAGGAGCGGCGGCGCTATCTCAACGCGCGCTCCACTATCGATACGCTGCTGACATGGCGTGCACTGCCGGTCATCAACGAGAACGATACGGTAGCGACCAACGAAATTCGCTACGGCGACAACGACCGGCTCGCGGCGCGCGTCGCCACCATGGTGAGCGCCGATCTCCTGATTCTGCTGTCGGACGTCGATGGCCTCTATGACGCCCCGCCCGATACGGCTGTGTCGGCGCAGCACATCCCGTGCGTCGCGCGGATCACACCGGAGATCGAGGCGATGGCTGGCGTGGCGCCATCAGAACTGTCTCGTGGCGGCATGCAGACCAAAATCGAAGCGGGGCGGATTGCCACCAACGCCGGCACGCACATGGTCATCGCGTCGGGTCGGGTCGATCATCCGTTGCGGGCCATCAAAGAAGGTGCACGCTGCACGTGGTTTCTGACGGCAGCGAATCCCGTAACGGCGCGGAAAAAATGGATAGCCGGTGCGCTTGAGCCTAAGGGGGTGCTGGTGATCGACGCTGGAGCGGTCGCGGCGTTGCGGCGGGGCAAGAGTCTGCTGCCGGCTGGCGTTGTTGCGGTGGAGGGTAGTTTTACGCGCGGTGATGCTGTGATCATCCGCGGTTCGACAGGTTCGGAAATCGGCCGCGGTCTGTGCGCCTACGACGTCGAGGATGCGCAAAAGATCAGAGGCCGTCCGTCTGCGGATATTGCGGCGCTTCTCGGCTTCGATGGCCGCGCGGAAATGATCCACCGTGACGATTTGGTTGTCAGCCCCGAATGACGCCGGGTGCCGAAAGAAGAGAACCCCGGTCGCATGAGCGACCGGGGTTCGACGCCGGGTGATTGAGGGTGAGGGGCTGGGGGGCTTCGCCCGGCGCTATTCCACCAACGTTGGTGTCGTCAGGCGGTTCCGCGGCGGGCGGAGAATTTTTCTCGAACCCTTCGGGAGCGCCGTTTCGGCTGTGATCGCTTCGCATGGGAGGGGCGCCGGGCTGCTTGTGTCCGCGGTGCCCTCACCGAAGTCGGCCGGGAGACATCCACTGGAACATTGATGCGGTTCCCGTCCGGCAGCAGCAGATAGCGCGCAATCACGCGCAGTTTCCCTTCGCCGCCGCCGAATCCCTCAACCACATAAGTGGCACCAACCGGCAGGCGCCGTGGCACATGGGCGGAAGAACGTGCTGTCGATTGAGCCATAGGACCCTCCTTTGGAACTGGGAACGAAACGCCATCTATTCAAGGCAGGTTCCCCCGAATCTGTGACCGGCCAAAGAATGGTTGTGGACCGCTGTGGACAACCCTGGCGGCGAAGCCTCCTCGCCCGGCCTTGCCGAACATGGTAGGAACGGTCCGAATGTTAGACGGATCAAGGCCATGAACGCTCCGCTGAAGGCGGTGGAGAGTGCCGGAAAGCTTGATGCGGCCATGCGCGAGATTGGCCGCGAGGCACGCCTTGCCGCCCATGTGCTGGCGCTGGCGCCAACGGCGCGGAAGAATCGTGCGCTTGCCGCCATGGCCAAAGCCGTCCGCGGCGCGCAGTCGGCGATCCTTGCCGCCAATGCTGAGGACGTGGCGGAAGCGAAATCCAAGGGCGCGACGGCCGCTTTTCTCGACCGGCTGACGCTCGATACGAAGCGGGTCGAAGCCATCGCGGCCGGGCTCGACGTCATCAGGAAGCTTAAGGATCCGGTCGGGGCGGTTACCGCGTCTTGGCGCCGTCCGAACGGAATGCGCATCGAGCGCGTGCGGGTGCCGCTCGGCGTCGTCGGCGTCATCTACGAGAGCCGGCCCAACGTCACAGCCGACGCCGCAGCGCTTTGTCTGAAGGCTGGCAATGCCGTCATCTTGCGCGGCGGCTCGGAAAGTTTTCGGTCGGTACGGGCAATCCATGCGGCGCTGGTCGAAGGCCTCGCCGCAGCCGAACTGCCGACGGCCGCAATTTCGCTGGTGCCGACGCGAGACCGTGCCGCTGTCGGCATGATGCTCGCGGGCCTGGATGGCGCGATCGACGTTCTCGTTCCACGCGGCGGCAAGGATCTGGTCGGGCGGGTGCAGACGGAAGCGCGCGTGCCGGTGTTCGCGCATCTCGAAGGCGTCTGCCACGTCTATGTCGACGGCGCAGCCAAGCTCGCGATGGCCAAATCAATCGTGCTC
This sequence comes from uncultured Alphaproteobacteria bacterium, assembly GCA_963791955.1. GTDB lineage: Bacteria > Pseudomonadota > Alphaproteobacteria > Rhizobiales > Xanthobacteraceae > BOG-931. Next base: position 330,872 of record CAWBUO010000002.1, on the reverse strand, counting down.
AATGCCAAGATGCGGCGCACCGGTGTGTGCGGCGCCGCGGAAACCTTGCTCGTCGACCAGGCAGGCGCAAAGAAGTTGCTCAAGCCGCTCATTACCATGCTCATCGAGGCCGGCTGTGAGGTTCGCGGTGACGCGGCGGTACAGGCGGCCGATTCCCGCGTGAAGCCGGCGAGCGAAGCCGACTGGAGCACCGAATACCTCGACGCCATTCTGACCGCCGGCGTGGTCGATGGCGTTGACGCGGCGATCGCTCATATCGAGCGCTACGGTTCACATCATACTGACGCGATCGTCACCGAAAATCGCTCCGCGGCCGAGAAGTTTTTGCGCGAGGTAGATTCGGCGATTGTGCTGCACAACGCGTCGACGCAGTTTGCCGACGGCGGCGAATTCGGCTTCGGCGGCGAGATCGGCATCGCCACAGGCAGATTGCATGCGCGCGGCCCCGTTGGGGTCGAGCAGCTAACAAGTTTCAAGTACCGCATCCATGGCAGCGGACAGACGCGACCATAATTTTCGTCTCCTCCGGCGCGACTTGTCGCGAATGGCGGTCGGCGAATGAAAGACAGGGAGGGGGTTGTTTCTGGCGGCCATGAACCGTGAGTTTCCGCTTCCGCGCGCGGCTGCCTCTGTTCCCTCACCCACAAACGGGCGACGGTCGGAAATGGCCAGAACCCGCGTAGTCCTGCCGCCGAACGCGCCCGGTGTGCGCATCGGGCTTTTCGGCGGCACATTTGATCCGGCGCACGCGGCACATCGCGCGGCTTGCTTGCTCGCGATGAAGCGGATCGGTCTCGATCGCGTCTGGTGGCTGGTGACTCCCGGCAATCCGTTGAAAGACACCAGTGGTCTTGCACCGCTCGCCAAGCGAGTAGCAGCCGCTCGGGCGCTCGCGCACGATCCGCGCATCGACGTCACCGATCTCGAATACCAGTTGGGTACCCACTACACCTATGAGACGGTCGCTTATCTGGTCCGGCGATGTCCGCGCGTGCGCTTTGTCTGGATCATGGGCGCCGACAATCTCCGCAGCTTCCATCGTTGGCAGCGCTGGCGCGGTATCGCGACGCTGGTGCCGATTGCTGTCGTCGACCGCCTGGGACCGAGCCTCTACGCCAGGGCAGGCGTCGCCAGTCAGGCGCTGGCGTGGGCTCGCATCCCGGAGCCGGCGGCAAGGACCCTGCCGGAACGAACGCCGCCGGCGTGGATTTATCTGCATGGTCTCAAATCGCCGTTGTCCTCGACGGCGCTACGGGCGGCACGAGCCTTGCACGACCGGTGAATGAGTGGCTGCCTGGAAGCGAAACTGTTGCAATTGCGTGACTTAAGAGAGTTGAAACTGTTAACCCGGCGTGCCTATCTTAGGTCGTGGCCTCGGAATCGATGGCCGGGGCCGAAAAGGAGCGAAAGGATAAGGACCCCTGTCCACACCTGTAACTCTTCGGGCCGAACGTCGCGTGCCCGAACCGGTCTCCAGAATGCGTCCTGACGCCGAGGAGATCCTTCGTTTAGTCCTCGTCCGCCTCGACGATATGAAGGCGGAGGACACCCTCACCATAGACCTTCGGGACAAATCGTCGATCGGCGACTACATGGTCGTAGCCTCCGGCCGGTCGCAGCGCCATGTCGGCTCAGTCGCCGACCGGGTCGTCGAGGACCTGCATAAAGTTGGCGTTGCCGCCCGCGTGGAAGGCGTTCCGCATTGCGATTGGGTGGTGATCGACGCCGGCGATGTGATCGTCCACGTCTTTCGCTCCGAGGTTCGCGCTTTCTACAACATCGAAAAGATGTGGTTGGCGAGCAGGCCGGCGCAGCGCGCGAGCTAACCCGCTCGCGTCAGTGAGGGCGATTTGGTGTTGGCTCGAAAACGGGCCATGGTGCTATCGCGCCTTCGCTTTTCGCGTGTCACGTTATGCGTCTGCTAGTCGCCGCTGTCGGCCGCCTGAAACAAGGACCCGAGCGCGAGCTCGCGGCCTCCTATTGCAAGCGTGCGACGGCGACCGGCCGCCCGCTCGGCTGGCGGACCATCGAGATCGTCGAAATCCGCGAAAACCGCGCGCAAGATGCCGAGCGGCGGTGCACCGAGGAATCGATCGCGCTCGCCAACGTCATTCCGGACGGCGCAATCGTCGTCACTCTCGACCAGCGCGGCGAAAATCTTGATAGCCTGGCGCTTGCGGCGCTGCTGCGAGAGTGGCGGGCGGAGGACCGTGCAGCCGTGTGCTTCATCGTCGGTGGGGCCGACGGCGTTGCGCCAAGTCTTGTTGAGCGCGCGAGGGTTCGCCTCGCCTTTGGCGCCGCCACCTGGCCGCATCAGCTGGTGCGCATCATGTTGCTTGAGCAGCTTTACCGCGCCGGCACGATCCTCGCCGGCCACCCCTATCACCGGGCATAAGATTAACGATCCTGCGGACCTGAATTCTTCTTAATCTCGCCTCACCGATTTGTGACGAGTTGATCTGGCCTTGCGTCTTATTCCGGTCGTTTCGCACCTGCTTTGTCTGATGTTTGTGATTATCTTGCGTTCCAGAACCTGGCGCCTACTCTTGGACAACATGATTCTCCGCCGATCGCATCGGATCGATCCGCGCTTTGCGCTCCGATGGGCCTTGGCTTTGGCGTTGCCGCTTAGCCCTCATTCTGGTGCGCTCGCCCAAACGGCGCCAAGCGAAACGACACCGCCTGCCGGTGCGGTTCAAGCGCCTATCCCTCAGGCTCCGGTGCCATTTCTTCCAGCTGCACCAGCTGCCGCACCGACAGCGACGGATGCCGACGCTCTCAAACAGCACGATAAAGAGCTCGATGCCGCGCGCGCGCAAGAGCGCGAGTCGGCGGAAAGCCAGGCCAAATTGCGGCGTGAAATCGACGCGCTTGGTGACGATCGGCGCGCACTCAATCAGCAGCTCATCGACACCGCCGCACGCGTACGCGCGGTCGAGGCCAGCATCGAAGCGACCCGAACGCGCCTGAAGCCGCTCGACGAGCAACAAGTTTTTATTCGTAAATCGCTCGACGAGCGTCGCGCTGTGATCGTCGAAATCCTCGCGGTGCTACAACGGGTAGGGCATCAGCCGCCGCCTGCACTTCTGGTGCAACCGGAAGACGCACTGCAAGCGGTGCGTACCGCGATCACGCTCGGCGCCATGCTGCCGGACATGCGGTTACAGGCCGACGCACTTTCGGGCGATCTCGCCGACCTCGTGCGGGTACGCAAGACCATCGTCAGCGAGAATGAGCACCTGTCGCGCGATCTCGATTTGCTTGGGCGCGAGCAGCTGCGGTTGAATGTCCTGATCGACGAGCGGCAAAGCAAGCAAACGGCGACCGAACAGAAGCTTGATGCCGAGCGGACGCGGGCCGCCGACCTGGCCCATCAGGTCGACACCCTTAAGGAACTCATCGCCAAGCTCGAATTGGGCCTCGATTCGGCGACCCGCACGGCACATGCCGAGGCGCGTTCGATTGAGGAGGACGCAACACGTCCCGATCTTTCCGCGCTCAAGGACCCGGGCCGCCTTTCGCCGGCGGTCGCCTTCGCGGCGATGCGCGGACACCTGCGGCTGCCTGTTAATGGCGTGAAAATCCGGGAATTTGGCGCTTCCGACGCCCTCGGTGGAACGCAAAAGGGCATAACGATCGGCACCCATGCCGGCGCGCAGATCACCGCTCCCTGCGACGGCTGGGTAGTTTACGCCGGCACGTTTCGGAGCTATGGGCAACTCTTGATCCTGAATGCCGGTGGCGGGTATCATGTTCTACTAGCGGGGATGGAGCGGATTTCCGTCGATCTCGGCCAGTTTGTGCTGACCGGTGAACCCGTAGCGGTGATGGGCGGCGGATCGCAGGTATCCGCGGCCGCGGCGACCAAGTCCAAGCAGCCTGTGCTTTATGTGGAGTTCCGCAAAGACGGTGCTCCCATTGATCCAAGCCCATGGTGGGCAACAAACGAAGGTGAAAAGGTTCGCGGATGATGCGCAAAACTTCCCTCATTTTCCTTGGCGCGGTCGCAGGTGCCGGTCTAACGCTCCTGGCGACACAGCCACACATCGCGTTCGTTGGGGCGAGCGCCAAGGCTGCCTCGTCGGACACCTACCGGCAGCTCAACCTGTTCGGCGACGTGTTCGAGCGCGTCCGGGCCGACTACGTCGAGAAACCCGACGACAGCAAACTCGTCGAATCGGCGATCAACGGCATGCTCGCCGGGCTCGATCCGCATTCGAGTTACATGGACCCGAAAAGCTTCCGCGACATGCAGGTGCAGACCCGCGGCGAATTCGGCGGCCTCGGCATCGAGGTCACGATGGAGGACGGGCTGGTGAAAGTGGTCGCCCCGATCGATGACACTCCGGCGGCCAAGGCCGGCGTCATGGCCAATGACATCATCACCAAGCTCGACGATGAGCAGGTGCAAGGCCTGACGCTCAACCAGGCGGTCGAAAAAATGCGCGGCCCGGTGAACACCAAGATCAAGCTCACCATCATGCGCAAGGGGCAGGATAAACCGATCGACGTATCAATCGTGCGCGATGTGATCCGCGTCAAATCGGTGCGCTCGCACAACGAAGGTGAGGACGTCGGTTACATCAGAATCACCCAGTTCAACGAGCAGACGACCGATGGTCTGAAGAAGGCGATCAGCGACCTCAATTCGCAGCTCGGCTCCGACAAGATCAAAGGCTACATCGTCGATCTGCGCAATAATCCGGGCGGCCTGCTCGATCAGGCGATCTCGGTATCGGATGCGTTCCTCGACAAGGGTGAAATCGTATCTACCCGCGGCCGTAACGCCGAGGAAACCCAGCGCTTCAATGCCCGGCCGGGTGATCTGACCAAGGGCAAACCGGTGATCGTGCTGATCAACGGCGGTTCAGCTTCGGCGTCGGAAATCGTCGCCGGCGCACTGCAGGACCATAAGCGCGCGACGCTCGTCGGCACGCGCTCGTTCGGCAAGGGCTCGGTGCAGACCATCATTCCGCTCGGCGCCGGCAATGGCGCGCTGCGGCTGACCACCGCGCGTTACTTCACGCCCTCCGGCCGCTCGATCCAGGCTAAAGGCATCACTCCTGACATCGAGGTGCTGCAGGACGTGCCGGAAGACTTGAAAGCGCGGACCGACACCAAGGGCGAAGCATCGCTTCGCGGTCACCTCAAGGCCGAGGGCCATGAAGAGTCGGGCTCGCAGTCCTACGTGCCGCCGGATGAGAAGGACGACAAGGCGCTCAAGGAGGGGCTTGACCTCCTGCGTGGCGCGATCAGCGACGCGGCCTTCCCGCCGAACCCGAAAGCCGCCGTTCCCAACTAAAGGTACGGCTTTTGATCCAACAATACGGGGTGGCCACAGGCCACCCCGTTTTTTTGTTTGCTGGTTGCAAGGCGAGCCCAGATGCGATGCAGGCCGCCCCGGCCCGTGCGGGGCGTTTTGGCTGCCGTGATAGACTGCGGCAATGATTCGCCGGGATACGATTAGCCGGACCAAGCCATGACGGCCGATGATCTGAGCGCGCCGCTCGGCCAGCAGCCGCCAAAGCGCCGGCGCAAGTTGCCCATCTCGCTCTCTCAGGTCATTGCGGCTGCGCTGTTGCTGTTCCTCGGCGTGTTCACCGTGTGGGCGATCGTCGGCGATAGTCCGTTCGGTGGCGAGCCGGTGGTCGCCGTGCCGATCGACCTGCACGCGATGACTGCGGCGAAGAAATCCGCGGCCACGCCGATGCCTGATGCCGCCCCCGGCGCTCAGGCTTCTGTCCCGCATAACGATGCGGCCAACAGTTCGTCGCCGGCATCGCCGACGCCGGGCCAGAAAAATGCGGCAGGCACCAAGACGGTCACCATCATCGACGGCAAGACGGGGGCCCGGCAGGAGGTCGTCATTCCCGATGGCGGGAATGCGGGCAATTCGACGAGCGCTCCCCCGGTTAATCAGAATTTGGTCGAAATGACGCCGCGGGGACCTATTCCAAAAATCGCGGCGGACGGCACGCGTCCATCGGAAGCGTTTGCCCGGCCGGTGAAACCGCTCCCGGGCAAGCCGGACGCGCCGCGCGTCGCGCTGATCATCAGCGGGCTCGGCGTGAGCGCGAGCGGCACCACAGAGGCGGTCACCAAGATGCCGGCGGCGGTGACGCTCGCATTCATGCCTTACGGTCCCGATGTCGCGCGCCTGGTCATGCAGGCGCGAGGGGAAGGCCACGAGATTCTGCTGCAAGTACCGTTGGAACCATTCGGCTATCCGGAGAACGATTCCGGTCCACAAACATTGCTCACCTCGCTGACACCGGAACAAAACCTTGAACGGCTGCACTGGCTGATGAGCCGGATGCAGGGCTACGTCGGGATTATCGGCGCCATGGGCGCACGGTTCACGGCCTCGGAGCAGTCTTTCGCTCCGGTCATGCGCGAAATCGCCAAGCGCGGGCTGATCTTTATCGACGATGGCGCCAATGCAAGGAGCGTTGCGGGCCGCATTGCCGGCGGCAGCAGTTTGGCGTTTGCTAAAGCAGACATCGTTCTCGATGCGGTGCCGACGCCCGGCGAAATCGATCACGCCCTCGGCCGTCTGGAAATGGAAGCGCGCGAGCACGCGTTTGCGATCGGTATAGCGTCCGCGCTGCCGGTATCGATCGAGCATATCGCGAAATGGGCGAGGGAGGCCGAAAGCCGCGGCTTGCTGCTGGTGCCGATCACGGCCGTCGCCGCCAAGGCCAAGCAGAGTTAGCAGACAGTGCGAATAGCGAAGCGGCGAAATTGCGAATAGATTGCGGTCTGCCGGCTTCGGCTTTTCGCCACTCACCACGCGTATTCCCCGTTCACCATGACTTCATTCGAAGCTCTCCCCTATCGGCCCTGTGCCGGCTTGATGGTGCTCAATCGAGCCGGGCTCGCCTTTATTGGCCGCCGCATCGGCGGCCCCGAGCACATCGACAACACCCATGTCTGGCAGCTGCCGCAGGGCGGCATCGATCCGGGAGAGGACCCGTGGCCGGCGGCTCTGCGTGAGCTGCGCGAGGAAACCAACATCAGCTCGGTCGAGCGACTCGGCGAAATCGCCGAATGGCTCAACTACGATATTCCGCCGGAGATCGCCGGTTTTGCCTGGAGCGGCAAATACCGCGGCCAGACCCAGAAATGGTTCGCGCTGCGGTTTACCGGCGCGGACAGCGAGATCGACGTTGCGCATCCCGCCGGCGGCCACGAGCCGGAATTCGTGGAATGGCGCTGGGAGAAGCTCCCGAACCTCCCGGCTCTTGTCGTGCCGTTCAAGCGCGATGTCTACGAGCGGGTGGTCGCGGAGTTTTTGAAGTTTACGTGAGTATTTTGTTTGCAGTGAGGCGGCGAGCTTGGCGCTGAGTGAGATCGCGGCAAATGCTGCGTTACTGCGCCAACGCCGCCTGTAATGCCTTCATCTGTTCGAGATGACGGCCGAGCTTGTCGCGCTCGCTTTGGTCGGTGGCAGCGGCGATATCCTCCTCGGCATTTTTTATTTCGGTGGCGAGCAAGGTGAGATCGAAGCTCTCACGCGCGCCGGCGCGGTCGGCCAGCACTGTCAAACCGGCCGGACCGACTTCCGCAAAACCGCCAGTGATCACCACCGGCTCGCGCGCGCCGCCGCGGAAGATGGTCACGATCCCAGGCCGCAATGTCGTGACCATTGGCGCGTGGCCGCCAAAAATGCCCATGTCGCCTTCGGACCCCGGCAAATCCACCTGATCGACGTCGCCGGAGAACAGTACATTCTCCGGCGAAACGAATTCGAAATGCAGCGCAGCCATCGTTACGCCTCGGCCGCGAGCTTCTTGCCCTTGTCGACCGCCTCCTCGATCGTTCCAACCATGTAGAACGCCGCTTCGGGCAGATGGTCGTATTTGCCTTCGACCAGCCCTTTAAAGCCTTTGATGGTGTCCTGCAGATCGACCAGCTTGCCGGGCGAGCCGGTAAAGACTTCGGCGACATGGAACGGCTGTGACAGGAAGCGCTCGATCTTGCGCGCCCGCGCCACCGTCAGCTTGTCCTCTTCCGAAAGCTCGTCCATGCCCAGAATGGCGATGATGTCCTGCAGCGCCTTGTAGCGCTGCAGCACCTGCTGCACCTGCCGGGCGACCGCATAATGCTCGTCGCCGACGATCAGCGGCGACAGCATGCGCGACGTCGAGTCGAGAGGATCGACCGCCGGATAGATGCCCTTCGCAGCGATGTCGCGCGACAGCACCGTGGTGGCGTCGAGATGGGCGAACGACGTCGCCGGCGCCGGGTCGGTGAGATCGTCGGCCGGCACGTAGATCGCCTGCACCGAGGTCACCGAACCTTTCGTGGTCGTGGTGATGCGCTCCTGCAGCGCGCCCATATCGGTCGCCAGCGTCGGCTGATAACCGACCGCCGAAGGAATACGGCCGAGCAGCGCGGAGACTTCAGAACCGGCTTGCGTGAACCGGAAGATGTTGTCGACGAAGAACAGCACGTCCTGGCCCTGATCGCGGAAATGCTCCGCGACGGTCAGCCCGGAAAGGCCGACGCGCAAGCGGGCGCCCGGCGGCTCGTTCATCTGGCCGTAGACCAGCGCGCATTTGGAGCCCTCGACCGAGCCCTTGTGCGGATCCTTGTTGACGCCCGATTCGATCATCTCGTGATAGAGATCGTTGCCTTCGCGGGTGCGTTCGCCGACGCCGGCAAATACCGAGTAGCCGCCATGCGCCTTGGCGACGTTGTTGATCAGCTCCATGATCAGCACGGTCTTGCCGACGCCGGCGCCGCCAAACAATCCGATCTTTCCACCTTTGGCGTAGGGCGCGAGCAGATCGACGACCTTGATGCCGGTGACGAGGATCGCGGCTTCGGTTGACTGGTCGGTATAGGCCGGCGCGGGTTGATGGATCGCCCGCTTGCCTTCCGCCACGACCGGACCGGCCTCATCCACCGGATCGCCGATCACGTTGATGATGCGTCCGAGCAGGCCCGCACCGACCGGCACAGAAATCGGCGCCCCGGTGTCGCGCACTTCCTGACCGCGGACCAGCCCTTCGCTGGTGTCCATCGCCACCGTGCGCACCGTGTTTTCGCCGAGCTGCTGCGCCACTTCGAGCACCAGCCGATTGCCCTGGTTGGTGGTTTCGAGCGCGTTCAAGATCGGCGGCAGATCGCCTTCGAAATGCACGTCGACGACCGCGCCGATGACTTGGGTGATATGTCCGACTAAGTTCGCCATCATGGCCCTCTCGAGTGATTACAGCGCCGATATTCTTTACAGAGCTTCCGCGCCGGAGATGATCTCGATCAGCTCTTTCGTGATCATCGCCTGGCGGGTGCGGTTGTAGGTGAGCGTCTGCCGGCGGATCATGTCGCCGGCGTTGCGGGTTGCGTTGTCCATCGCCGACATCTGCGCGCCGTAGAACGAGGCCGAGTTTTCTAAAAGCGCGCGGAAAATCTGTACGGCGAGGTTGCGCGGCAACAGGTCGTGCAGAATATCTTCGGCTTCAGGTTCGTATTCGTAGGCGGCGCCCCCGAGCGCGTCGGTCGCGGTCGAGTCGAATACCGGCGGAATAATCGGCTGCGCGGTCGGTATCTGCGCGATCACCGAGCGGAACCGCGAGAAGAACAGGGTGCAGACGTCGAATTCGAAATTGTTGAAGCGGGCGATGACCTTTTCCGCGATCATTTCCGCGCTGTCGAATCGCAGCGTCCGCACCGCGCGCAAATCGACCATCTCGACGATCTGGTCGGCATAGAGCCGGCGCAACTGATCGTAGCCCTTGCGGCCGACGCAGAAGAATTTGACTTCCTTGCCCTCGCGCATCAGCGCACCGGCGCGCTCGCGGGCAAGCCGCACAATGGCGGTATTGAACGGTCCGCACAGGCCGCGCTCGGCCGTGCAGACCAATAATAGATGCCGGTCGGTGCCGCCGGTTCCGCGCAGCAGCCGTGGCGCGCTTTCCGAGCCGGCTACTGAAGCGGCGATATTGCCGAGCACCTTGTCCATTTGTGTTGCGTAAGGACGCGCCGCCTCGGCGGCCACCTGCGCGCGGCGCAGCTTCGACGCCGCGACCATCTGCATGGCCTTGGTAATCTTCTGCGTCGCCTTGGTGGCAGCGATACGGTTGCGCAGGTCTTTGAGCGAGGCCATGGTCTGATGACGGACGACGGAGGAGGAACGACGGAGAACAGATAGGATGTGCCCCGTTCAATCTTCACTTCATCTGTCGTCTGTCCTCCGTTGTCTGTCGTCTGTTACACGAACGTCTTGGCGTAGCTCTCGACCGCCGCTTTCAGCTTTCCGGCCGTGGCGTCGTCGAGATCGCTGGACGTGCGGATGGTGTTGAGGATTTCCGGATGCTGCTGACGCAGCGTGCCGAGCAAGCCATCCTCGAACGCGCGGATGCGCGGCACCGGCAGCGGATCGAGATAGCCGTTGACGCCGGCATAGATCACGCAGACCTGCTCTTCCATCTTCAGCGGCGAGAATTGCGATTGTTTCAGCAATTCGGTGAGCCGCGAGCCGCGACTAAGGAGCCGCTGCGTGGTGGCATCGAGATCGGAGCCGAACTGCGCGAACGCCGCCATCTCGCGGTATTGCGCCAACTCACCCTTGATGCGGCCGGCGACCTTCTTCATCGCCTTGGTCTGGGCGGCCGAGCCGACCCGCGACACCGAAAGTCCGACGTTCACCGCCGGTCGGATGCCCTGGTAGAATAAATCGGTCTCGAGGAAGATCTGGCCGTCGGTGATCGAGATGACGTTGGTCGGAATGTAGGCCGACACGTCGTTTGCCTGGGTTTCGATGATCGGCAGCGCGGTGAGCGAGCCGGCCTTGTGCTCGTCGTTCATCTTGGCCGCGCGCTCGAGAAGGCGCGAGTGCAGATAAAACACGTCGCCCGGATAAGCTTCGCGGCCCGGCGGACGGCGCAGCAAGAGCGACATCTGGCGGTAGGCGACGGCCTGTTTGGAGAGATCGTCGTAAATGATGACCGCGTGCATGCCGTTGTCGCGGAAGTATTCGCCCATGGCGCAACCGGAGAACGGCGCCAGGAACTGCATCGGCGCCGGATCAGACGCGGTTGCCGCGACCACGATCGAGTAATCGAGCGCGCCCTGCTCCTCCAGAACCTTGACGAACTGAGCCACCGTCGAGCGCTTCTGTCCGATGGCGACATAGACGCAATAAAGTTTGATCTTCTCGTCGTTGGACGCGTTGAGCGGCTTCTGGTTCAGAATGGTGTCGAGCGCGATCGCGGTCTTGCCGGTCTGGCGGTCGCCGATGATCAGCTCGCGCTGGCCGCGGCCGATCGGAATGAGCGCATCGATCGCCTTGAGGCCGGTCGCCATCGGCTCGTGCACCGATTTGCGCGGAATGATGCCGGGCGCCTTGACGTCGACGCGCGATCTCGCTTCGGCCTTGATCGGCCCCTTGCCGTCGATCGGCTCGCCGAGCGCGTCGACGACGCGGCCGAGCAGGCCCTTGCCGACCGGCACTTCGACGATGGCGCGGGTGCGCTTGACGGTCTGGCCTTCCTTGATCTCGCGGTCGGTGCCGAAGATCACGATGCCGACATTGTCGCCTTCGAGGTTCAGCGCCATGCCCTTGACGCCGCTTTCGAACTCGACCATCTCGCCGGCCTGGACGTTGTCGAGGCCGTAGACGCGGGCGATGCCGTCGCCGACAGACAGCACCTGGCCGACTTCGGAGACTTCGGCTTCCTGGCCGAAATTCTTGATCTGCTCCTTGAGGATGGCGGAGATTTCCGCAGCGCGGATATCCATTATCGAGCCTCTTTCATCGCGTGCCTGATTGAATTGAGCTTAGTGCGCAGCGAGCTGTCGACCATACGGCTGCCGAGCTTGACCACGAGCCCGCCAATGATTGCGGGGTCGACTTTGATGCGCAGATCGACATCCTTCCCGCTGACGGCCTTGAGCGCGGCGCGCAACGCGGCGACATGATCGTCCTTGAGCTGTTCGGCCACCGTAACCTCGGCCGTGGCCTCGCCTTTATGCCGGGCGACGAACTTGCCGTATTCGCGGATCATATCGCCGGCCGCGAACAGCCGGCGATTGCTCGTCACCAGCTTGAGGAAACGCGCCGCCAGTCCGCCGATTCCAGCGCGGTCGAGCACCGCGGACAGCGCCTGCAATTGCTCGTCGGCGGAAAACACCGGGCTGCGCACCAGCCGCGCGAGGTCGGGGCTTCCGGCGACCAGCGCATCGAAGCGGTCCAGATCCGCCTTGACCGCGTCAATGGCGCCCGAATCCTGGGCGAGTTCGAACAAAGCGAGCGCGTAGCGGTTCGCAACGCCGGTGCCTGCGAACGGCGCGTTCGCGAAGTGGCCCGCGTCGGTTGGGATGATGGGTGCTTCGCCTGCCAAAGTTGATGCTCGCCTTAAGTCGCGTGCCGCGGTTTCGGGTTTCTTTGGAGCTATTCCGCAAGACCAGCAACCGGCGGAAACCGTCGGTGCAAGCCCTTATGCAAGTCCTTGTTTAAGCCCTTGGGAATAAAGCGGGACTTGGAAATCCGGCGACGCTGCAGAAGGCTCCGCGCACGCCCCACGAAAATCGCGCGTTTGCTAACATAGAGCGCCATGCGGTGCAACATGACTGAACTCTGCACTCTTCATCCTGCCCCGCGAAGCGGGGAAGGGGGACCGCGCTGCGCGGCAGCCTGGTGGATGGGGCTCGGGCGATGAGGCGAACCTTTTTGCTGCACGTCCCCTCCACCATGCGGATAAGCGACATCGATCCCGCGACGCGATCCGCGCCCGAGTTTTGCATACGGCACGAACCGTAGCCCGGATGAAGCGAAGCGAAATCCGGGAACGGCGCCGCAGCGTCAATGCTGCTCCCGGATTACGCTGCGCTTCATCCGGGCTACGACGACCAAGAAAAAAAGGAAGCGGAACGCCGACAGACGTGTGCATCAACCTCCGCGCCTTGCAGCGCGGCGCGCGCCCTGATCTCGTTTCCCTCCCCCGCTTGCGGGGGAGGGTCGGGAGGTGGCACGCTCGCCTATCGGCGTTCCACCGCGGTTCTTACCGTCAGGACTTTCGCCCCGAAGGCTCAGCTCCAGGCCAGGCTTCCTGGGACGCGGCAGGACGCTTCATCCTGTAAGCGCACTCCAACCGGGGAGCGCGGACTCCGCGTTCTTCCACGGGCGTTACCCGCGTTCGTCTGTCCCAGTCCAGGGAATGCACCTCCCGGACCGGTCGTAGTGCCGGTCAGATGATGCCCGAAGCCGCCCGGGAACGGAGTGTATCGTTCCGCCCGCGGGCACCGCACTCGCTCCACCTTCAGGAGTACCCTCGGCCGAAGGCGCCCTTCACTGAGCGAGATTCGCATTAAGCAATGTAGCTGAAATAGAGACAAAAGTCAATAAACAAGAGACTGTCAGCATTTTGGCGATTATGCGGTACTTGACATAATTGGCATGTCGCTTGTGCGGATACGTCCCGACAGGCCGACGCCACATGGTGGCAATAAAAAAACCTCCGGAAGCGGGCTGTCATTTGGATGGTTAGTTTTCAAACTCGCGGTCAGCGTCCGGATCGTTCTTTGGAATCTTAACGAACCGGCGCAAAGTAGGGTCGTATTTCCTCGCGAAGCTTGTGGCGCGGAGTATCCGGTTTTCATCCCAATAGTTGATGATGCCAAGTACCCGCCACTCTGCGGTTCCCAGCTCTATGCTGTCCACCTCCGCGTCGGTAAGGGCGCGGCGATGACTGACGAGCGTCAGAATATTTTCGAAGCCAGCGGGCAACGGCGGGAAATCGGGACGCGGGGCGCGCGCAGCATTAAATGGATCACCTCGAAAGAAAACGTCGAATCCAAACTCGAACGCCAAAGCTGCTCCGTCGCCGATATTTACGACCTCCATTGTGAAAGTAATCCGCTGGTCGTGTACGAGCTGCCCGTCCCGAGTGACGAAATCGCCTGCGGGGACGATCCGCCGAATGCGTATTCTGGGGCGATGGCTAGCAACAAATTCCCTTCGCAGCAGCCCCGTTTGGCAGATGCCAACAAGGATCAATCCGGCCGTTACGACGGCGAGTACGACCGTAAAAATGGCAATGATGAAATCAGTGACCTTGAACTCGCACCAAAAATCGTGGCGCCATTTGTCATTTTCTTTTGTGGGCTTTGCTGCACAATAGGCGGAATATTTTTGCAGATAGGAGCCCGCGGACTTCTCGGCTTGTGGTGCGGCGGCATTCTCAGGTTCGTTTGATGGCGATTCTACTGCGAAAGCAAATGCGAAGACAAGGCACGCGAACAGTGCAATCACTGCTGCATTTAGCAGCCCTTTCAGCATCCGCCGATCACCGCGCCAAAGATATCCGCATTGGCGCGGTTATTATAACGGAACTGAAACTCCGCGACATACAGTAGCAGATACTTTGCGCTGACCTTGTGAAAGGTGCCGACGACACCGCGTTTGAAGATCGACCAGAAACCTTCAATCATGTTGGTATCGACTCCCTCTCCCCGCGTGCGGGGAGAGGGTTGGGGTGAGGGGGCGCTGCCGCAGACGCAGCTGCAAAGATTGTTTCCCAAACACATTCGATATTTCCAAGTACTTCGTTATTCCAGAAGCGCAAGACGATAGCGATGTTCAACGAGCCATTGATCGCGGACGGCGTCGCGTCTGTTCTCGGCGTGCTGGCCGCCATCGACCTCGACGACGAGCCGTTTCTCTCTACAAACAAAATCGACGACATAACGCCCAATCGGCTCCTGACGCACAAATTTGAATCCGCCGAGTGACCGCGAACGGAGGTGTCGCCAAAGTTTTTGTTCGGCGCGCGTTGAGTTCTTCCGCAATTGCCTTGCCAAACTCGTTGTTGTTACCTTAGCGTTACGCATGCGTCGACGCCCCCTCACCCTGCCCTCTCCCCGCGCGCGGGGCGAGGGTGGAGCGCGCGGCGAGACTGAGCCATTCGACCGCGCTGCGATGTCCCGCACGGCGAGCTTCTCGGTTCATTTGGTGGGAGCTAGATGCGGGTTGCTGCATGTTGGCGGATTGTCTCTAAGAAAATGTGCCCGTACTGCTTGAGTTTCGCAGCGCCGACACCGTGCACGCCGCTCATCTCGGCTGCGTTCGCGGGCTTGCGCCGGACCATGTCGATCAAGGTCTTGTCGGCGAACACCACGTAGGCGGCGACCCGTTGCTCCTTCGCAAGCTCGGAACGGCGTTTGCGCAGCGCCTCGAACAAGGCCGTGTCGCCCCCGTCGCCGTTCGCCAGAGCGGTGGCATTTGCGGCCGCGCGGGCGGCTTTTTTGGTCGCGGGCTTCAGCGTGTCCTTGCGCAGCGTGACCTTCTCAGTCCCCCTGAGCACGCGCCACCCGGCGTCGGTGACGGTCCAGCCGCCATAGCCGTTGAGGTCAAGCGCGACAACGCCGGCGCCGTGGAGCTGGCGGAAAATCGCGCGCCATTCCGGCTTGCCGTATTCCTTGCCGACGCCAAAGGTTGACAGGATGTCGTGGCCGAATTTCTCGACCGCTTCGGTGTTATGGCCCATGAGCACGTGGGAGAGATGCTCGGTGCCGAAGCGCTCGCCGGTGCGCACGATGGCGGAGAGCGCTTTTTGCGCCGCGATGGTGCCGTCGATGACCTCGGCGCCGTCGCAGCAGAAATCGCAATTGCCGCAGGGCTCGATCGTCTCGCCGAAATAGGCGAGCAGCGTCTGGCGGCGGCAGCGCGGCGACTCGCACAATGACACCAGCGCGTTGAGCCGCTGGCGGTCGACGCGCTTTTGTTCGTCGGAGGATTCGCCTTCGTCAATCTGCAGGCGGCGGAGCCGGATGTCGCCCATGCCGTAGAGCGTCAGCGTGTCGGCAGCGAGCCCGTCGCGGCCGGCTCGTCCAATCTCCTGGTAATAGCTCTCGATGTTGGAGGGCATATCGGCGTGGAGCACGAAGCGGATATCCGGCTTGTCGATGCCCATGCCGAACGCCACGGTCGCGACCATGACGACGTCGTCGTCCTGCAGGAACCTGTCCTGATTGCGCGACCGCTCCACGGAGTCCATGCCTGCGTGATAGGCGAGCGCTGTTACGCCGCTGCCGCGCAGCGCTTCGGCAAGCTCCTCGGTCTTGCGCCGCGAGGCGCAATAGACGATGCCGCTTTGGCCCGTATGAGCGCCGACGAAGTCGGCGATCTGCTTGCGCCCGCCAGCTTTGGCCTGCATCGCCAGCCGTAAATTCGGCCGATCGAAGCCATGGACGAACACCGCCGGCGGACGGCTGAAAAGCTTGTCGAGAATATCGGTGCGTGTGCCGGCATCCGCAGTGGCCGTGAACGCGACCGTCTGCACATCGCCAAGCTCCGCCTGCACCGCGCCGAGCGTTGCGTATTCCGGGCGAAAGTCGTGGCCCCATTGCGAGATGCAATGTGCCTCGTCGACCGCGAGCAGCCCGACCTTGGCGCGCTTGAGAAGATCGAGCGTCTCGGCTTTTACCAATCGCTCCGGCGCGATGTAGAGAAGACGCAATTCGCCGCGCGCGATCTGATCGCGGGTCGACCAATTGTCGGCGGCATCGTTGGCCGAGTTGAGCGCAGCGGCGGCAATGCCATAGCCGCGAAGCTGCGCGACCTGATTGCGCATCAGCGCGATCAGCGGCGACACCACGACGGTCAGGCCATCGCGCAGCAGTGCCGGAAGCTGGTAGCACAATGATTTGCCGCTGCCGGTCGGCATAACCGCGAGCACATCGCGGCCGTCCAGGATCGAAGCGACGATCTCGTCCTGCCCGGGCCGGAAGGCTTCGAAGCCGAATGTGGTGCGGAGGATCCGCTCCGCCGCGGCGAGGTCAGGCATGTGTCAGCGTCCAGCGATTTGTTCTATCTTTGTTCTTTGAGCGCGGCAAGAGTTGCGCGCGGCAAGAGCTATGGCAAGCGTGCCATGCAAAGAAAGCCCCTGACGTGCCGCCTCTTTTTGCAGCATGGTGCTGCTTCGAAAAGCTGCCGTCCCGAAACCCCCGTCACTTGATGCTGCAAGCCGTCAATCACGCCGCCGGCCCGTCGGTCGGCCGCCTCGTCAGGCTCTTGAGCCTGATGTGGCTGGCCGGTGTCGCCATGCGCATGACGCTGTTGGTCGTGCCGCCGGTGATTCCGCTGGTGCATGAACAGCTGCATATGTCGGAGACCCAGATCGGCCTGTTGATCGGGCTGCCGCTGGCGATGTTCGCCATTGCGGCCGTGCCCGGATCGCTCCTGATCGCGCGCATCGGCGCCAAGCCGGCGCTCATTCTCGGCATGTTCATCGCGGCGCTGGCCGGGGGAGCGCGTGGCGCCGCGATCGATGTCTGGACGCTTTACGCCGCCTCGATCGTCACCGGCTTCGGCATCGCGATCATGCAGCCCGGCATGCCGACGCTGGTGCGCAACTGGCTCCCGGGCCGCGTCGGCCTCGGCACGGTCGCCTACTCGAACGGCATGGTGGTCGGCGCGACGCTGCCGCCGATCCTGACGCTGCCGCTGGTTTTGCCTTGGGTTGGCGGCTCCTGGCGGCTTGATTTTGTGGTGTGGGCGGTGCCGGCCATCGTCATGGTGGTGGCGTTTTCGCTGCTCAGTCCAAAGGAGCAGCCACACGCCGATGCAAAATTCACCGGCGGCGTCGGCACGCTCGGCCGGCTGTGGTGGCCGGACTGGAAAGATCCGCTGATCTGGCTGCTCGGCCTCACCTTCGGCTGCAATAACAGTCCGTTCTTCGGAGCCAATGCGTTTCTCGGCGATTATCTTGCCACCAAGCGGGAAACCGGCGTCCTCGGCTTCGCGCTTGCTTCGCTCAACGGAGCGCAAATCCTGGCGTTGGGTTTTTTGATCCTCATGGCCGATCGCATGCAGCGGAAAGCTTGGCCGTTCCTGTTGTTCGGCCCGGTCATGCTTGTGGGATTCCTCGGACTTATTTTCCTGCCATCTCCTGTAGCGATCGTCGTCAGCACCGGACTGATCGGCATCTCTACCGCGCTCACCATGACCCCGACGCTGGCGTTGCCGGCATTGCTCGTGGCGCCGAGTGACGTACCGCGCACGGCCGCCGGCATGTTCACCATCAGCTACACCTGCGCGATTATCATTCCGACGATCTGCGGCGCGCTTTGGGACGTGACCGGGAAGCCGTGGGCCGCCTTCGTGCCATTGGCGCTGTGCGCGGTGGGGCTCACGGTGATCGGCTCGATCACCGCGCGCCATCGTCCGCCGGCCGGGACACTGACGAGCACGCGGTGACTATGCGATGACGACGTCTCCGAAGACAGCGCGATCAAAGAGCCCGGCGAAGCGGCGCATGCTGCCGACCGACCGCTTTGCCTATTCGGCGATCGCCGAGCGCGCGCCGCTCAAGCTGCCGGATGGCGCGCGCATGGCGGTGTGGGTCGTCATCAATGTCGAAGAGTGGGATTTTACGCAGCCGATGCCGCGCACGGTGCTGACGCCGCCCGCCGGCGGCTCGCCGATGCCCGACGTGCCCAACTGGGCCTGGCACGAATACGGCAACCGGATCGGCTTCTGGCGGTTCGTCGCGTTGTTCGATGAGTTCGAAATACCCGCGGTGCTGGCCATCAACGGCTCGGCCATCGCCGCTTATCCGTCGATCGTTCGCGCGGCGATCGAACGCAAGTGGGAGTTCATGGGCCACGGCTTCACCCAGCGCAACATGCAGAAGGTGAAGAACGAGCGCGCGGACATCCGCAAAGTCCGCGATGCGATCACAAAAGCCAGTGGCAAGCCGCCGCGCGGCTGGCTTGGCCCGGGCCTGACTGAAACCTGGGAGACGCCGGACCTTCTGGTCGAGGAAGGCTACGACTACGTCGCCGATTGGGTGCTAGACGATCAGCCGGTGTGGCTTAAGACCCGCACCAAACCGATTCTCAACGTGCCCTACACGCAGGAATGCAACGATGTGGCGATGATGCTGATCCAGCATCATTCGGCATCCGAATATCGCGATCGTGCGCTCGACCAGTTCGAGCAGATTTACGCGGACTCAGGCCCTTCGGCGCGCATCATGGCGCTGTCGATCCATCCGTACATCATGGGCGTGCCGCATCGGCTTAAGTATCTGCGCGCGGTTTTCGAAGTCATTCGCAACAAGAGCGACGTGAAATTCTGGACCGGCGCGGAGATCGCCGACTGGTATCGCGCCACGGGACCGAAAGCGCCGTGACCGTCACCGAGAAACAGGAGTTGCAAAAGTCCGGCCGTGCGGCGGATGTCCGCTCGCGGCTGATGCTCGTCACGCTCTGCCTGATCTGGGGAATGACGTGGCCGATGATGAAGATTTCGCTGACTGAAATTCCGCCGTTGAGCATGCGCACCATGACGGCCGCGATCGGCGGCGTCAGTCTGTTTGCGATCTGTCTGTTCAAGCGCCGCAGCCTGCGTATTTCGACAACGCGGGACTGGCTGCATGTATTCGTTGCTTCATTCTTCAACATCTCGGCCTTCAGCCTTTTCACCGCATTCGCGCAAATTCTGGCTGCGACCTCGCGGGTCGCAATTCTCACCTACACCTTGCCGATCTGGACGCTGTTGCTGGCATGGCTGGTGCTTGGCGAACGTCCGAGCAAATTGCAGGGCTTCGCGATTGTGCTGTGCTGCATCGGCATCGCGATCCTGGTCGCGCCGTTGGCGACAACCGGCATTCCGCTTGGGCTGGCGCTGGCGGTCGGCGGCGGTTTTAGCTGGGCCGCAGGCACCGTTTATCTCAAGTGGGCGCGCATCAACGGCGATCCGATGGGCGCCGCGGCCTGGCAACTCGCTATCGGATTCGTTGTGATTGCGGCCTGCCTTCTGATCTTCGACGGCCGTCTCGATCTCAGCTCCGCCGGCTTGGGCGCCTGGTTGGCGCTCATCTTTGTCAGCGTGATGGGCAACGCGGTCGCCTACGCGATGTGGTTCGATATTGTGCCGGTGGTGCCGGCGGCGACCGCCGCACTCGGCATTCTTGGCATCCCGGTGCTTGGCGTTCTTTCCACGGTGCTGATCGTCGGCGACCGGCTCACCCGTGCCGACATCATCGGCTTTGCTTTTATCTTTGCCGCATCCGCTTGCGTGCTGCTGTTCCCGCACTCGCCGGGCCGCACTACGTCTTGATCCGCTGCACCAATTCGGCAATGCGCGTCACCATGGCGTTGTTCGGATCGGTGAGGACGTCAATGACGGTAAAATGGTTGCCGGGATATTCCACGTAGCGCGTTTCCGCCTTCGCCTGCTGCCAGGTGTCGGCCATCGTGCGGCTCTGGCTCTTGAACGCGGCGCTTTCGAGATCGCCGACAGTCACGTCGAGCAAGCGTCCGGGTGGGACGGGCCACAACAGCGGCGAAAGCCGCTGCGCGTCTTCAGCCGAGAGCCGCAAATCCTGATTGAGGCTGAAGTTCACGAGCGGCCTGAGATCGAACACGCCCGAGATCGCAAAGCCGGCCGGCACCAGATCGGCCGGCGCCTTTGGATAAAGTGCCCGCCAGTCGGTTGCGACCATGGACGCGGCAAGATGGCCGCCGGCCGAATGCCCGCATACCAGCATGGGTTTACCGAACCTCGTCCACAAAAAAATGCTGGCGCGGCGAATTTGTTCGATGATGTCACCGATGGTGACGATCGGACAGAGATCATAGCCGACGACGGCGACGGCAATGCCGTGTTGGTTGAGGCCGCGCGCCACCTGGCTGGAAAACGAAGGATCGAACGCCCGCCAGTAACCGCCGTGAATGAAGAGCGCGAGTGGAGCACCTTCGCCCGCTTTCGGCAGGAACAGATCGATGATCTGCCGCGGCGTATCACCGTAGGAGAGACCAAGCTCGGCGCGGCCGACCTTGAGCGTTTCGGCGCGGTAGAGCTCGGCCTCGCGCGCCCAGCGCGCAAAAATCTCGTCGCAATCCGGCACGCTCGTGCGCGGACTATACTCGCTCTCCAGATCGGCGGCGGCCATCGGTATCTCCAGCTGTTCGGCGCGCGACTTTGCGGCAAGGGCGTTGCGCGGGCAAGCCGCGCGACATAAGAAAAGGTCGTCCGTGTAGAAGGATGGCCCAATGAAAGTCGACGGCAAGCCGATGCGCACGATCTGGCTCGAGCCGGACGGCTGGTCGGTGGGCATCATCGATCAAACCGCGTTGCCGCATCGCTTTGTCACCGCGCGGCTGACAACGCTCGACGAGACCGCGCATGCGATCCGCGCCATGCTAATCCGCGGTGCGCCGCTGATCGGGGCGACCGCCGCTTACGGCATGGCTCTGGCGCTCCGTGCGGATGCTTCCGATGAAGCGCTTGAGCGTGCTTACGCTACGCTGCTGGCGACCCGGCCGACCGCGATCAATCTCAAATGGGCGCTGGACGAGATGATGGCCGTGGTGCGCAACCGGCCGCGCGCCGAACGCACCGCAGCCGCCTATCGCCGTGCGTCCGAAATTAACGAGGAAGATATCGCGATCAACAATGGCATCGCCCGCAACGGCCTGCCGCTGATCGAGGCTATTGCCGCGAAGAAAAAACCGGGCGAGCGGGTCAACGTGCTCACCCATTGCAACGCCGGTTGGCTCGCTGCGGTCGATGTCGGCACCGCCACCGCGCCGATTTATCTGGCCTACGACAGCGGCATCCCGATTCACGTTTTCGCCGACGAGACGCGGCCGCGCAACCAGGGCGCTTCGCTCACCGCCTGGGAGCTCGGCCAGCACGGCGTGCCGCACACGCTGATCGCCGACAACACCGGCGGCCATCTGATGCAGCACGGCCTCGTCGACCTCGTCATCGTCGGCACCGATCGCGTCACCGCCAACGGCGATGTTTGCAACAAGATCGGCACCTATTTGAAGGCGCTCGCCGCGCGCGACAACAATATTCCATTTTATGTCGGACTGCCGTCGCCGACGATCGATTTCACCGTTGCCGACGGCGTTGCCGAAATACCGATCGAGGAACGGAGCGGCGACGAGGTATCCTTTATGAGCGGACGCGCCGCCGACGGCCGCATCGAGACTGTGCGCATCGCGCCCGATGGCACGCCGGTCGCCAATTACGGCTTCGACGTCACGCCGGCCCGTCTGGTGACCGGCCTGATCACCGAGCGCGGAGTGCTCGAGGCGTCGCGTTCTGCGCTCGCGGGGGCTTTCCCCGAACGCGCCGCCGCGGCAAAATGATGATCTTGTAGGGTTGCACTGTTCGGTTGCGCGGTCGGAGTTGTGTGACATGCGTAAGCTCGAAGTGAGGCAGGCATCCGGCCTGCCGCTTCCCGGAATCCTGACGATGAGCGTCAACCTGTTACCGGCGCCGTTGCCGGTCGACGGCCGGCAATCCCCGACGGCGCTTGCCATCGCGCGCGGTACGGCGCGTTACCTGCATGCGCTCGGCTATTGCGTGGTGAGCGAGCTGCCGCTGCCATCGGGCCGTCGCGCCGATCTGGTTGCGCTCGGCGGCGACGGCGAAATTCTGATTGTCGAGATCAAATCGTCGGTTGCCGATTTCCGCGCCGATCGGAAGTGGATGGAGTATCGGCTGCATTGCGACCGGCTGTTCTTTGCCACCGTCGTCGATGTGTCGTGCGAGATATTTCCCGCCGACACCGGCCTGATCGTTGCCGACGCCTTCGGTGCATCGATCGTTTGCGAGGCGCCCGAGCATCGGCTCGCGGCCGCCCGGCGCAAGACCGTGATGTTGCGGTTTGCGCACGCTGCGGCGCTCCGCTTGCAGGCACTGGCCGATCCGCAAGGGCCTTATGGCGGCGAAATTTAACGTCATCAGCGTTGTCCCGCTCTGACGTTGCTGGTCTGGGAGGACGTCATGCGCCGAGTCCGTTATCTACAATTGTGCAGCCTCGCGCTCGGTCTTGCGCTCGGAATCGCCTCAGCTTCGGCCGAGGAAAAGACCTTTACGCTCAAGATCTCGCATTGGGTGCCGCCATCGCATCCGCTGCAGAAAGCGATGGAGGATTGGGGCGCGTCGATCGAGCAGGATTCCGGCGGCACCATCAAATACAAGGTCTATCCGGCCCAACAGCTCGGCAAGGCGTTTGACCATTACGACATGACGCGCGACGGCATTGCCGACGTGACTTTTGTCAGTCCCGGCTATCAACCCGGCCGCTTCCCGATCTTCGACGCCGCCAACCTGCCGTTCATGTTCGCCAACGCCAAGGGCGGCTCCAAAGCGCTTGATGAGTGGTACCGCAAATACGCTGCGGCGGAGATGAAGGACGTCAAATACTGCTTCGCCTTCGCCCACGATCCGGGCTCGTTTCATTCGCGCAGCAAAAAAATCGTGGTGCCGGCCGACATCAAAGGCATGAAGATCCGTCCGGCGCACGCCACCATGGCGTCATTGGTGACTTCGCTCGGCGGCACCAACGTGCAGGCCTCGGCTCCCGAAGTGCGCGACATTCTGGAAAAGGGCGTCGCCGAAGCGGGCACCTTTCCCTGGGGCTCGGTTATCCTGTTCGGCATCGACAAGGTGACGAAGTACCACATGGAAGCCGCGCTCTACACCACGGGCTTTGTCTGGATCATGAACAAGTCGACCTACGCGCAGATGTCGCCGTCGCAGCAGAAAGTGATCGACGATCATTGCAACGAGCAATGGGCTGAACGCGTCGCAGCACCTTGGGCCGATTTCGAACATGGCGGCATCGCCAAGCTCAAGGCTGAGCCGGGGCACGAAGTCTATCCGCTCACCGACGCACAGCTCAGCGAATGGAAGGCCGCGGCCGGTCCGGTGGTTCAGACCTGGGCCGCTGCGGTGAGAAAGACCGGCAACGATCCTGACGTCGTTCTAAACGACCTCAAGGCCGAACTCGCCAAGTACAATTCGGCGTATTGAGCAAACTTATTTGCTCGGTCGAGTTGCTGTCGCTATGGGTTCTAAAAGTCAACCGAAGATGGCGCCGGAGCTTTGGCGCTAGCGGCATTTGCCACCGCAATCGGCGCGAATTGTTTGACGCCATCGTGGCCGAGCACAAACAGCGGCCGAATGTGAGGCATTTCGAGGTCGTCAAGCAGCGTCAGCCGGCGATTGTCGAGCACGATCCACTTGTCGTCGAGGCGCGCCGTGACAACGGCGTGATCTTCGCCGCTGGCAAGGTCGCGCACGATGATGAGTTTAACATCGTCTTCGCCGATGCCGGCTGCAGTGAGCGCGACGTACTTGGCGATGGCGTAGTCCTCACAATCGCCGCGGCCGGTTGTGAGTGTGGCAAGCGGTGCGCTCCAGCGATCGACCACGCCCCACTGCGCGAGGTCGGAGGTCGGCCGGATGGCGAGATTGATCGCGCGATTGATGACGCCGATTCGGGCGCGGCCTTCGTGGGCGCGACCGTCGGCGATCACGGCGAGGAATTTTTGCGCCGCCGCCGGGCAGAGTTGCGCGGTGTCGCGGCAGCGCGTCAGAATGTCGCTCTCGGTACGGATATCGGCAACGACGCCGCGCCACTTGGTTAAGATTTCGCCGGCGGTGACCGGCAACACTTCGAGGCCAAACGGTTCCGGCCCGGGCGTGGCTTGGCTCAATGGCGCCGGCGCATAGGTAGCAGCGACGTTCACCTGATATTGCGCGCGCGCGATCGTTGAACCGCAGACGACCGACAGCAAGAAAACAGGCAAAACCGCAAGGCAGCGCGCCGCAACGTAACCAGACATTTGACGTCCCCGACGGCTGGCGTCGCGCTCGCGTAAAGCGCTCGCCCGGCTCTTTCGTTGTTCAGGGGACGCGATAACCCGGCCGCTGCTGCTACCGCGTTAAAGCGGCGATGCCGACGCCAAAACTATCGGAAACAGCGTGCAGAATTCCTTGCGCTTTGGCGAAAAGTTTTACGGAATGCTCGTTAAGGCCGCGGCTATACAGACAGTGGCATTTGCGTTTAAATGGAAAGTCGGCAATGCAACTAAAAGATTAATGGGAGGATGCGAATGCGCCGGATGCACCCGCTAAAGCTCTGCGGCTTGGCGATATTTGGGCTTGCGGTTGGGATCGGTGCGGCATCGGCGCAGGACAAAACCTTCGAGCTTAAGCTCTCGCACTGGGTGCCGCCGACGCATCCGCTGCAGAAGGCGATCGAAGAATGGGGCGCTGACGTTGAGAAGGCCTCGGGCGGCACCATCAAATACAAAGTCTTCCCGTCGCAACAGCTCGGCAAGGCGTTCGACCATTACGATATGGCGCGCGACGGCATTGCCGACTTCACTTACGTCAATCCCGGCTATCAGCCCGGCCGTTTCCCGATCATCGCGGCGGGCGAGCTGCCGTTCCTGATCGGCAACGCACACGGCGGCATTCGCGCCGTCGATGCCTGGTACCGGAAATACGCCGCGACCGAGATGAAGGACGTGCACTATTGCTTCTCCTTCATCCTCGATCCGTTGACCTGGCACTCCAGGACCAAAAAGATCGTGGTGCCGGGCGATATCAAAGGCATGAAGATCAGGCCGTCGCAGGCCACCGTCGCGGCGTGGGTGACGCTGCTCGGCGGCACCAACGTGCAGGCCAGCGCCACCGAGGTCCGCGATGTGCTCGCTAAGGGCGTGGCCGAAGCGGTGAATTTCCCGTGGGGATCGATGGCGCTGCTTGGCGTCGACAAAGTCACCAAATACCACATGGATGCCCCGACCAACACGGTGACGTTCCAGTGGCTGATGAATCCGCAGGTCTACGCCGCCATGTCGGCGTCGCAGAAGAAAGTAATCGACGATCACTGCACCACCGAATGGGCCGGCAAGTTCGCCGATCCGTGGGCGGACTTCGAGCACTCTGGAATTGAAAAGATCCGGGCCGAGCCCGGCCATGAAGTCTATACGATTACCGCAGAGCAGCTCGGCGAGTGGAAGAAGTCGGCCGAGCCGCTGCACAAGAAATGGGCCGATAGTGTGCGCGCCGTCGGCGGCGATCCCGACACCATGATGAAGGAATTGAAGGCGGCTTTGGCGCAATACCAGGCGGCCTATTGATGTAATCCGATGCGGCCGGCGGATGTCGCGCGGCCGTTACTCACTCGGTCGAACGACGGCAGCGGGATCGGCGCTGCCGTCGTCATCTGGAGTGCCCGTCCTGGAGGGTAAAATGACCGAGCCCGCAGCCAACGACGCACACCACGCTGGTACTGCGTCGCACGCTGCGCGCGGCCCGATGAACTGGCTGATCGACTTCATTGAACTGGTTGCCGCCGGCTTTGTCGGCATTGTCGCCGCCGACATCTTCATCTCAGTCATGCTGCGCTACTTCTTCAGCGTGCAGATACCGGACGCCTACGATTTCGGCCGGTTGTTGCTCGGCATTCTGATCTTCTGGGGCATCGCGGCCACAAGCTATCGCGGCACCCACATCACCGTCGATCTTCTCTACGCCAGCGTCGGACCGCGGGCGCAGCGCTTCATCGACGTATTCGCCACGCTGGTGCTTTTGTTTGTGGTCACGGTGCAGACCTACACCCTCTACGACAAAGTCTGGACCACCCGCGCCGATCATGTGCTGACGTTCGACCTGCGGCTGCCGACCTGGCCGTTCTTCTTCGTCGCCTGGCTCGGCGATGCTTCCGCCGTGCTGCTGATCGCGATTCGCACCTACCGTCTGATCTTCCAGCCGGGCGAATTCGGCACCCGTTATCAGATCAAGCCGGTCGAGTAACAGATGTGAGCGGCGAAACCGTTGCAATCATCGGGTTTTTGGTTCTGTTCGGCCTGATGCTGATGCGCGTGCCGGTCGGCATGGCGATGGGTCTCGTCGGAGTCGTAGGCTTTTCCTATCTGGTCAACGGCGAGGCGGCGTTAAAGATCATCGGCCACACCTCGATGCGTACGGTGACCGATTACACCTTCGGCGTCATTCCGATGTTCATCTTGATGGGCGCCTTCGTCACCAATTCCGGCATGAGCCAGGAGCTGTTTCGCGCCGCCAACACCTTCCTCGGCCATCGGCGCGGCGGGCTCGGCATCGCCACCATCGCCGCCTGCGGCGGCTTCGCGGCGATCTCCGGCTCCTCGGTTGCGACCGCGGCGACCTTTTCCACCGTCGCCTACCCGGAAATGCGCCGTTACGGTTATCCGCAATCATTTGCCGCCGGTGTGATCGCGGCCGGCGGCACGCTCGGCGCCATGCTGCCGCCGTCTACCGTGCTGGCCGTTTACGGCATCATCACCGAGCAGGACATCGGCAAGCTGTTCATCGCCGGTATCCTTCCCGGCGTTCTCGCTGCCTCGATGTATATGACGACGGTCGCCATCATCGGCTGGGCGCGGCCGAAATATCTTCCCGCCGGTCCGCGCAGCTCGTGGAGGCAGCGACTGGAAGGCGTTCGCGACGTATGGGCGACCTTGCTCCTCTTCGTCTTTGTCATCGGCGGACTCTACGGCGGCCTGTTCACGCCGACCGAAGCCGGCGGTGTCGGGGCCGGCGGCGCGCTGATCATCGGGGTGCTGCGTGGACGGCTTGGGTTTAGCGACATCCGCCGCTCGCTGTTGCAGGCCACCCGCACCGCTGCTGCGGTGTTCACGGTGCTGATCGGTGCGCTGCTGTTCGGCTATTTCCTCACCGTGACGCAGACGCCGCAGAACGTCACCGCCATTCTTACCGGACTTGGCATCGGCCGCTACGGCGTGCTGGCGCTGATCATGGTCATGTACATTGTGCTTGGCTGCCTGATGGACTCGCTCGCTATGGTGATCTTGACCGTGCCGATCATCTTTCCGGTGATCAAGGAGCTGGGGTTCGACCCGATCTGGTTCGGCATCATCATTGTGATGACGGTCGAGCTTGGGCTCATTCATCCGCCGGTCGGCATGATCGTGTTCGTGATCAAGAGCGTGATCGGCGACATCGACTTCTCGACTATCTTCAAGGGTGTCATCCCCTTCATCATCACCGACCTCATCCGGCTGGTAATCCTCATTACCTTCCCGGCGATCGCGCTTTATCTGCCGTCGCATATGTGACGAAACTCAAACGACCAGGAGGTTGCCATGCTTCGCCTGTTTATCGCCGCCGTACTGATCGCGTTCGCGCCGGCCGCTCATGCCGCCGACGCAAAGCAGATGGAAGCAAACAAGAAAGCGGTAGTCGAATTCTACGATCTTGCGATCAATCAGAAGAACTTTGAGGCCGCGGCGAAATTTCTCGGTCCGCGCTACACCCAGCACAACCCGCGGGCCAAGGACGGACCGGAAGGGCTGAAAGCCTTTCTCGCCTTCCTGCGCGAAAAATTTCCCGATTATCACAGCGACATCAAACGCGTCTTCGCCGACGGCGATTATGTGATCCTGCACGTTCACAACGTGCCGACGCCGGGCAGCCGCGGCAACGCCATCATCGATATTTTCAAGCTCGAGAACGGCAAGGTGGTTGAGCACTGGGATGTTCGTCAGGAGATCCCCGAGCAGTCCGCCAATAGCAACACCATGTTCTAAGCAATCGCGAGTCTGTGTTCCGAGGTGCTCGCCGCGCAACGGCGAGCCTCGAAGGACGACGGCCGTGCGTCTCGGCGGCGTCCTTCGAGATTCGCTTCGCTCACACCTCGGGATGACGGAACATGGGTCACGCGAAGTTGCGATTTAATTCCGCCCGCTGCCGGCAAGCACCGCGCGCGTCGCGCGGTCCGGGCCGAAATCGTCGGTCGTGTCGATTGCGAGCAGGTCGGCAAGGCGGGTGCGTGCGCGATTGACCCGGCTCTTGATGGTGCCGACCGCGCAGCCGCAGATGCCGGCGGCTTCTTCGTACGAAAAACCCGACGCGCCGACCAGGATCAGTGCTTCGCGCTGATCCGACGGCAGTTTGGCCAGGGCATCGCGGAATTCGGAGAATTCAACCCGACCGGTTTGCTCGGGATGTGATTTCAGCGTTTCGGCATAACGGCCGTCGGCATCCTCCACCTCGCGCCGGCGCTTGCGATATTCGGAGCGGAACAGATTGCGCAGGATGGTGAACAGCCATGCCGGCATGTTGGTGCCGGGCTGGAACGAGTCGATATGTGCGAGCGCCCGCAACAGCGTTTCCTGCACCAGATCGTCGGCACGATCGACATGTCCGCACAGCGATATCGCGAACGCGCGCAAGCTCGGCACGGTGGCGAGCACTTGATCGCGGATGGCTGGATCGAGCTTCATGCTGCCCCGCCATCTTCTTGTTCGCTGAGCCGGCGAACCAGGTCGCTGATGTGCTCCGGTACGCCTTCCTTCACGACATCGTCGTAAATGGCGCGAAGCTGCTGCCCGATCCGAGCCTGAACTTCGCGGCCGAGGCGGACTTCTCGTTTCGGTTGAATGGTTGGGGTGTCCATCGACTGGTCTTCTCGCCCGTCCGCGTCCGGAGCCGGCTGCTCGAGGTTAACTGGTTTGCCCGTATTCATTTTCTGCCATCCCCCCGTCGCTAACCCTTCGCTACCAAGTCGCCCGGCTCCCACCTCAGCCCAAACGCGCCGTGCGGCCATTGGTTCCGGCCGCCGGAACAATCGAGGGAACCTTGTTTGCCCGCTGGCGTTCTAGGCAATAGCATCGGGAAAGTGGGAGGGTGTGCCCTTGTCGACATCGCAAGCCGTACTTCAGCATTTGCCGTTTCTTCGCCGTTATGCCCGCGCGCTTACCGGTAGCCAGGCGTCAGGCGACGCTTATGTCGCGGCGGCCCTGGAGTCGCTGATCGCCAGCCCAAAAATGCTGGAATCAGTTCCTAATCAAAGGGTTGCGCTTTATCACCTGTTCACCAAAATCTGGAATTCGGTCAAAGTGAACGGCAAAAGCGACATTGCCGAGCCGAACTCGACTCCACAACAGCACCTCACCCAAATCACCCCCCGGCCACGCCAGGCTTTCCTGCTGGTGGCCCTCGAAGGCTTCTCCGAGGATGACGCCGCCCAGATTCTGGACTGCGATTTGCCGACGCTGCGGGGGCTGATTGAGGAATCCGGCCGCGAACTCGCGGCCGAGATCGCAACCGACGTGCTGATCATCGAGGATGAGACGTTCATCGCCATGGATATCGAGGCGTTGGTGGAAAGCCTTGGTCATCGGGTGATCGGGGTGGCGCGCACCCATGCCGAGGCCATCGCGCTCGCTCGCAAGAAACCGCCCGGACTCATTCTGGCGGACATCCAGCTCGCCGACGGCAGTTCCGGTCTCGACGCTGTCAACGAGCTGCTCGATTCGTTCGAGGTGCCGGTGATCTTTATCACCGCCTACCCGGAGCGATTCCTGACCGGCAAACGTCCTGAGCCGGCGTTCCTGATCGCCAAGCCGTTCCAGCTCGCTGTGGTATCCGCCGTCGCCAGTCAGGCGCTGTTCTTTGGACGCAAGGCGCGGCAGCGCGAGCGGCAAGCAGTCTCGTAAACTCAAGGTTCCGTTCGACAGGCAACGTGGTGGCCGGGCCTTGCCCGGCCGTTGACGTCTTTGATTTTGAGCAAGACGAAAAATGGACGTTGCTCGAAGGGCGTCAGATACCGTTCGGCGGCCGGACAAAAAATAGGGCGCAGCCGAACTCGGTCCAGCGGCTGCGCCCAAGAAGACCAGCCATGCACGGGGGGAAGGGGGAAGGATGGCCGGTCCTCACAATAAGCCGCGAGCCGTCATCTGGTTCCTGGACATCGACTGAAAGTTTGCTTCGCGTGCGCGCCTTCACGCAGCTGTGAGTACGGCATCAGCAATTTGGAAATCGCCCGCAGACATCTCGCGGAACCTCACCGGGCGCATCCACGTTTTAGATCGCGCCAGGGTGAAACGGCTCGGCGTTGTTCGGGGACGCGGGGGTCGAGTTGATGTTGCGGAGACCATCCGATGCGCGTGCCACTGTTTGTTCGCTTCGCTGGCGTAGCACTGGCTTCTTTTGTCGCCGGGTTTGTTGCTTTCCCGTCATTTCCAAATTCAGCGCCGCTGTGGCTGACCACAAGTGCGCCGGTAAGCGTCGATCGGACGCTCAAAGGCGACCGCCTCCCGCTCATCGCGCCAATCTCCAAGTCGAATGAGCCTGGATTGCCGGTTGCCCCCGAACAGTCACGGTCGCGTGCAAAAGTTCTGGTCGGATGCGAACGCGCCTTCAGTCCGATTTCTGCGCCGCGGTTGGCGGACATCGTCCGACGCTGCACGGTCTGACAAAGATGGCCTAGACGGTCGCATGCTCTCGTCCGAAAACCGGTTTCCACTTTTCGGGATCATGCTTTAGGTTGGCGCCACACCATCGCGTCGCCATCCAAGAAAACATGACATGAACGAGAATGATCCCACCGGGCCGGGCACGACGGCGCCCGGGGCCATCGGCGGCGGGCAAAATCGCACGCCGTTCGAGCAGATAGTGCTGCTGCTGCAGGGCGGCGGCGCACTCGGCTCATACCAGGCAGGCGTCTACCAGGCCTTGGCGGAGGCCGATCTTCATCCGGACTGGGTGGCGGGAATTTCGATTGGCGCGATCAACTCGGCGATCATTGCCGGCAATCCGCCCGCCGAGCGCGTGGCGCGTTTGCGCGAGTTTTGGGAGATCGTCAGCGCGTCCCCGCTGGGAATTCCATATTTCAAGGCCGCGGAATTACAGAACGAATTCCATCACCAGGTGATCAATCTGGCCCGAGCCTGGAATATTCTGTGCTACGGCGCCCCTAATTTTTTCGTGCCGCGAATGCCGCCAGCCTTGTTCTGGCCCGGCGGGAGGGTCGATACAGCCAGTTACTATGACAATTCCCCTTTGAAACCGACCCTCGAACGCTTGGTCGATTTCGATCGGATCAACGCCGGCTATCCGCGCTTCAGCGTCGGTGCGGTGGACGTGTGCAGCGGGAACTTTGCTTATTTCGATACGACCACCGATCGGATCCGGGTCGAGCATGTCATCGCCAGCGGTTCTTTGCCACCCGCTTTTCCGCCGACTGAAATCGACGGACAATATTTCTGGGATGGCGGACTTATATCCAACACGCCGCTGCAATGGGTGCTCGATGGCCGGCCGCGAAAGGATACGCTGGCGCTTCAGGTCGACCTCTGGAGCGCACGCGGCCAATTGCCCAAGGACGTGGTCGACGTTGAAGTGCGCCAGAAGGAGATCATCTATTCGAGCCGAAACCGCGCCGCGACGGATCAGTACCAGCATACCCAAAGACTGCGCATTGCGACGGCAAGTCTGATCAGCAAGCTGCCGCCTGAGCTCCGCGACAGTGAAGAGGTAAAATTGCTCGAGACGGTAGCAAACGACAAAGTCTGCAATATCGTCCACCTGATCTACCGTGCCAAAAGCTATGAAGGCGTCGCCAAAGACTTTGAATTTTCCCGGCGCACGATGGAAGAGCACTGGGCGTCCGGCTACCGCAATGCCCAGCATACGCTGGCGAATCCCGAGGTCTTGCGACTTCCAGATCGGCGGGAAGGGGTGCGGACTTTCGATATGGGGAAAGATCAGCCGCAATAGCGCCGGCACGCGTCCGGACATCGGGTCGTTTTCTCAGACAGGACAGCCGCCATGAACGGGGACATTGTCAGTATTCCATCCGCCGGCTTGCGTCTGCACGGGGCGCTGGGCACACCGGCGGACTCGCGGCCCTCGGAGCGGCGGGCGGCATTTCTGGTGCTCCACGGGTTCGGCAGCAATTGCGAATCGCCGAGCGTCATCCAGCCGGCGCGGGTGCTGAGCGAATTCGGCTACGTCACGCTGCGCTTCGACATGCGCGGCTGCGGCAAGAGCGAAGGCGAGTTCGGCCGCGTCATCTGTCTCGAACAGGTCGAGGACCTCGGCAACGCGCTCGACTTCCTGGCGCGCCATCCCGCCGTCGACCCCGACCGCATCGGGGTTATCGGTTCGAGCTTCGGCGGCGCGGTCGCGGTCTATGCCGGCGGCATTAACCCGAGGATCGCTGCCGTCATTTCCAACGGCGGTTGGGGCCATGGCGAGCGCAAATTCCGCGGCCAGCATCCCGGTCCGGAAGCCTGGGCGAAATTCACCGCCATGCTCGAGGAAGGCCGCGCTTATCGCGCGCGCACCGGCAAATCGCTGATGGTGCCGCGCGGCGACATCGTGCCGATCCCGGCACATGTGCGCGAGAACCTGGACAAGAAGAATGTGCAGATGCTGTCCGCCAACTCGGTTGAAATGTTTCCGGCGGAGACCGCGCAAAGCATGTTCGATTTCCGCGCCGAGGAGGTGGTTGCAAAGATTGCACCGCGCCCGCTTCTCCTCATCCATGCCGCAAATGATTCGGTGACGCCGACCGAACAGTCGGTCGAATTGTTCAAGCGCGCCGGCCAACCTACGGAACTGCATCTGTTCAGCGGCCTCGACCATTTTCTGTTCAACGAAAACTCTGCTCGGGTTTGGAACCTGCTGCGCGGCTGGCTGGACGCTTATTTCCCGGCACGAGCGTGATCGGGAACAGTGGGGGCCGGTATTCCGCAATGACACCTGTTGCAGATTTGAGTTGAGGCGAGCGTGAGTGGCAGCCGTATCGTCGTCGGGCACGAGGAGCTTTCGCGCTTTATCCGCGAGGTGCTTGTCGCCAAGGGCGCGAGTGCAGCGGATGCGGGTAGCGTCGCCGAAGGGCTGGTATGGGCGAATTTGCGCGGCGTCGACGGGCACGGCGTCGCGCGCCTGTCCGCCTATTTGATGCTGATTGGACGCGGCGAGATCGATCCGAAGGCGCAGCCGCGTCTCCTGCAGGATCGTGGCGCGATCTTCGTCCTCGACGGCGGATTTGGCTTTGGACCGCCCGCGATGATGCAGGCGATTGCAATCGCTGCCGAGCGGGCGCGAACGCTGGGCGTCGGATTCGGGCTGGTGCGCGAAACCACCCACACCGGCGCGGTCGGACGCTACGCGCAATGGCTGGCCGAACGCGGTTGTGCCGCGCTCATCATGGTTTCGGGTCCGGCGTTTGTCGCCTATCACGGAGCGCGCGTCGCCAGCATGGGTACGAGTCCGATCGCGATTGCGGTGCCGAGCGGTGGCGGCCCGATCGTGCTCGATATGGCCACCAGCACGATCTCGAACGGCACCATCATCCAGGCGCGCGCCAACGGGATGGCGCTGCCGCCGGGCACGGTTCTGACGTCGGATGGTGAGCCGACCACCGACCCGCGTCACGCCGACGTTTTGCTGCCGCTTGGCGGACCGAAGGGCTCCGGCCTCGCTTTGATGTTTGAAATGCTGGCGAGCGTACTCGCCGCCGCGCCAATCCAGACGCGCGCACTTGGACCGGAGCAGCGAAAGCGGCGCACCCAGAACTGCGCGATCCTCGCCATTGACGTCGAAACCTTCCGGCCCATCGCGGATTTCACGCACGACGCCGATGCGCTTGCGGCGATCCTCAAATCGCTGCCGCGACAAGCGGGGTTCGACGAAATCCTGCTGCCCGGCGAGCGCTCCGGCCGCACCGAAGCGAAGCGCCGCAAGTCCGGCATTCCGATTCCGGCGAAACTGTGGGAGGAGCTGGCGATGATGGCTCAAGCAAATAGCGTCAAACTGCCGGAAATCCGGGTCTCATGAGTTCAGGGTTGCGTGAAAATCTTGTTTTTTGGTCCGTTTTCGGAAGCGCGCCGCTAAGTTCAGAAATTGCCATGAATGAAATTGTCGTGAGCGCTAGACTTGGCCGCCGTTACCACGTACCGTCAAGTCGGGATGGGGCTTGAGCCGGGGAAACGCGTATTGGGGGCAAAGGCGTGCAAAGCGCTTTTGATCTATCCCCGATTCGATGCGGACACGTTCTGGAATTTCAAGCGGACCGCCGAGGTCTTCGGCGCTAAATATCCAGCGCCGCCGCTTGGCCTCATCACGATGGCGGCGTTGCTGCCGCGTTCGTGGTCGATTCGGCTGGTCAACCGCAACACGGAAGAATTGAGCGACGACGATATTGACTGGGCCGATCTGGTCTTCACCGGGGGCATGCTGCCACAACAGAACGACACGCTCGATGTCGTCGACCTCTGCCATGCTCGCGGCAAGCCCGTCGTCGTTGGCGGTCCGGGCGTCACATCGTCGCCGCATCTCTATCAGACAGCCGACTTTCGCGTCATCGGTGAAGCCGAACACATCATCGACAATTTCGTTGCGGCGTGGGAAGCCGGCGCGTGCGAAGGCCAATTCGAGGCCGAGAAATTTCAGACTGACGTCACCAAGTCGCCAATCCCGCGCTTCGACCTTCTGAAATTCAACGACTATCTCCACATCGGCGTGCAATTCTCTCGCGGCTGTCCGTTTACCTGCGAGTTCTGCGACATCATTGAGCTTTACGGACGCGTGCCGCGCGCCAAGACCAACGCCCAGATGCTTGCGGAGCTCGATGCGCTCTACGACCTCGGTTATCGCGGCCATGTCGACTTCGTCGACGACAACCTCATCGGTAACAAAAAGGCCGTCAAGGCGTTCCTTCCGGAGCTGGCGAAGTGGCTCGAAGCGCACGACTATCCGTTCGCGTTCACTACGGAAGCGTCCATCAATCTCGCCGACGATCCAGAGCTTCTACGGTTGCTCAATCGCGCCAACTTCGTCGGGGTTTTCGTCGGCATCGAGAGCCCCAACACCGCGACGTTGATTGCGATGCGCAAGAAGCAGAACACCCGGCGCAGCATCGCGCAGAGCATTCACAAGCTTTACGCATCCGGGCTTTTTGTCACCGCCGGTTTCATCATCGGTTTCGACAGCGAAACCGAGTCGGTGGCGGATGCAATGGTCGAGCTGATCGAGGAGGCGGCTATCCCGGTCTGCATGGTGGGTCTGCTCTATGCTTTGCCAAACACTCAGCTGACCCGCCGGCTCGAAAAGGAGGGCCGCCTGTATCCGCCTACTGCACGCGAGGATCTGAAGAGCGCAGATCAGTGCACCATGGGTCTGAACTACGAGACGCTGCGCCCGCGGCGGGAAATTCTCGCCGACTACGTGCATGTGCTCGATCGCATTTATCAGCCGGCCGCATTTGCCGGCCGTCTGCAGCGGTTGGCGGAGATGCTCGACAATTCCGGCCGGAAACAGCAGGTCCGCCCCGGACATTCGCAGCATAGCTACGGCAGCCTCGACGTGACGCGCCGGCTTATTGCAAATCTGCCTGAACCACGTGCTTTATTTCGCCGCGCGCTGATGAAATGCATTTCGAGCAACCCTGACTCGATCCGCAGCATCCTTGGGCAAATGGCTCTTTATCTTCACGTCGGACCATATTCGCGCGACGTCATCGGCCGCCTCGAAATCATGATGGCCGAACTCGAAACGGATGCCGAACCGCCGATGCGGGTTGAGCCGGGAGTGCTTGATATAAACTCCGAGCGGGCCGCGGCCGCCAAGGCCGACGCCGGGCATCAATACGTCACGCCTCCGCCAGCCGCAGGCCGACGAGTCGGTCGAGTGCGGCGTGGTCGGTGAGCAATTGCGCGGAAGGGCCGCTGTGGATGATGCGGCCGCGCTCGATCACGATTGCGGCCTGCGTCAGTGACAGCGCGATATCGGCGTGTTGCTCCACTAAGATAAAGGCGTTGGAGCCTTCGCTGGTCATGCGCCGGATCGCGGCGGAGAGTTCCTCGATGATGATCGGCGCCAGGCCCTCAAGCGGTTCATCGAGCAGCAGCAGCGCCGGATTTGTCATCAGCGCGCGCGCGATCGCCAGCATCTGCTGCTCGCCGCCGGATAATTGATTGCCGAAATTGCTGCGGCGTTCGGCGAGACGCGGAAACAGATCGTACACGGCCGGGAGGTCCCAGCGGCCGGCGCGCGCCGCGACAGTCAGATTTTCCTCCACGGTGAGCGACACGAAGATCTCCCGCTCCTGCGCCACCCAACCGATGCCGGCGCGGGCGCGGCGATGCGGCGGCCGGCGGGTGATGTCCTCGCCCTGCCAGACCACGCGTCCGCGACTGACTTGCGTGTACCCCATGATGGTGAGGAGGAGCGTCGACTTGCCGACGCCGTTCCGCCCGAGCACGGCAAGGCTGCCGCGTTCGGCCAACGCGAACGATACGCCGTCGAGCACCACCGCGGAGCCGTATCCGGCGCGCACGTTATCGAGGGCGAGGAGCGGCACGGTCACGGCACCTCGGTCATGGCAAGGCTCTCGCCGGCGTCGTGTCCAGCGCCTTGCCGAGATACACCGCGCGCACCCGCGGATCAGCCGCGATCTCTTCTGGGCTGCCTTCGACCAAAACACGCCCGCCGACCATCACGATGATGCGCGAAGCAAAGCGAAACACCAGCTCCATGTCGTGCTCGATGAACAGCACGGTGATCTCGCGCGACAGGCCGGCGATGGCGGCGAACAGCTCCTTGCTTTCTTCGCGCGGCACGCCTGCGGCCGGCTCGTCGAGCAGCAAGACCTTCGGCCGGGTGGCAAGCGCCAGCGCGATCTCAAGGAGGCGCTGCTGGCCGTAAGCGAGTTCCCGCGTCACGCGGTTGCAGACCGTATCAAGGTTGAGCGCGGAAAGAATGCCGTAGGCCTCGTCTATTTCGTGGCTGTAGGCGGGAAGCTGGCGCCACCACGTGCGCGCGACCCGTGTTCGCTCGCATACCGCAAGCGTCACCGACTCGAGCGCGGTCAGATGTGGAAACAACGAGTTGATCTGATAGGTGCGAACCAGGCCCCGCCGCACCCGCTGATCGGGCGCGAGCACCGTGATATCGGCATCGTCGAGCAGGATGCTGCCGGCGTCCGGGCGGAGCATTCCGGTGATGAGATTGATCAACGTCGTCTTGCCGGCGCCGTTCGGTCCGATCAGCGCGTAGCGCACGCCTTGCGGCAATTCGATTTCGATATCGCTTGCGACCACAAGCGAGCCGAAGCTCTTGGCGAGGCCGCGCGTCGCCAGCGCCGGTAAACTCACGATCGGCTCCAGCGCGAGCTGAGTTTCGCCAGGCCGCCGAGTATGCCGTTCGGCAGCAGCATCACCACGCCGACCAGCAGAATGCCGATCCAGAAATACCAGTATTGCGGCTCGATGCCGGAAAACTGGTCGCGTGCGACCATGAAGATGATGGCGCCGACCAGTCCGCCATAAAGCCTGCCGGCGCCGCCGAGCACGAGCACGACCACCACCTCGGCGGAGCGCTCGAAACCGAGCGAATCCAGCGACACGGTTTCGGTGGTCTGCGTCAACAATGCGCCCGCGATCCCGGCAATGCAGGCGGCGATGGTGTAGATCGTGCGCAGATGCGCTTGGCTTGGCGCGCCGATCGCCGGCATGCGGACATGATTTTCGCGGATGCCGCGCAGCGACAGGCCGAATGGCGAATGAATGACCCGTCGCGCAAACAGAAACACCACAAACAGCGTGCCAAGCGCGTAGCTATATGCGGTGTAGCCGTACAGATCGAAGTGGAAATACCCGAACAGCTTCCAGGTGTGGATGCCTTGCAGACCGTCCATGCCGCCGGTCAGCCAACCGAGCGTGTTGGCGAGCTCTGCCAGCAACAGCCCGAAACCGGTCGTCAGCATGATGAGTGCGAGATGCCGAAACCGGCAGATAATGAAGCCGGAGGCGTAACCGACTATGCCGGCTGCAAGCCCCGCCATCGCCAGTCCGGTCAACGGCTCGCCCCAGCCGTGTTTGGAAACAAGTCCGGCCGTGTAAGCGCCGACGCCGAAATAGGCCGCATGGCCGAGCGAGACGATGCCGGCATAGCCGAGGATCAAATCAAGCGACAACGCAAACAGCGCGGTAATGGCGATCTGACTGGCGAGCGAGAGATAATTCGGAAACAGCACATAAGGCAGCAGCGTCGCCAGCCAGAATACAATCTCGATCGGCCGCCACCGTGTCTGCGCCCGCAAATATAGGAGCGGACTCGTCACCTTCTCGGCCAGCGCCATTGCTCAGCGTCTCCCCAGCAGGCCGAGCGGGCGCCACATCAATAGTGTAATCATCACCAGATAGATGAGGAACGCGCCGAGCTGGGGAATGTAATATTTGCCGGCGACATCGCTGATGCCGAGCACGACGGCGGCGGCGAACGAACCTGAAATCGAGCCCAGCCCGCCGACCGATACGACGATCAGCACGTAAATCAGGTAGGTCAGCGCGAACGAGGGATCGAGCCCGATGATTTCGATCGCCAGCGCGCCGCCAAGCCCGGCGAGCCCGCTACCGAGCGCAAAGGTGATCGCAAAAGTGCGATCGACGTCGATGCCGAGACCGCGCGCCATGCGTTCGTTATCGACCGCTGCGCGCACCCGGGCGCCGAACCGGGTGTATTCGATCCCCAGCACCAGCGCCAAGGTAATGAGCAGCGCGAGGCCAAGCAGAATCAGCCGGTACACGGCAAAGCGCAGGCCCATGAAAGTAAGCGATGAGCGCAGATAGGGCGGCAGTTGCAGCGGCTGCTGGTCGGTGCCGAAGAAATAGGCGGCAACCGCTACCGAAATGAAGACCAGCCCGATGGTCAGCAGCACCTGATCGAGTTCGCCGGCGCGGTACAGGCGGCGAAAGAGTGTCTGCTCAAACGCGATGCTGACTACTGCCGCGGCGACGAAGGCGCAGGGCAGGGTGGCGAAGAACGGCACACCGTACCGGTTCATCAAGGCAACGGTGACATAGCCGCCGAGCATCGCGAAGCTGCAATGCGCGAGGTTGATGAAATTCATCATGCCGAGCGTTACCGACTGTCCGACCGACAGCAGGAACAGCAGCATGCCGTAAGCAAGGCCGTCGAACAGAACGCCCAATACGGGAGGGAGCATCGTCGGTTAGCCCCGATGGATCGGCGGACAACGTAACGGACGACGCGGCGGACGGCCAAGCGATTTCCGGCCCACCGCGATCAGTCCTCGACAAATAACGGTGGGATTGCAGCCCAACGGCGACTCTTAATGTTTCATCGCCGCTTTGAACGGATCTTTGACGTTCGGGATCGCGGCGATTTCCACGTTGATCAGCTGACCGTCGACTTTCTCGACTTTGCGGATGTACACGGTCTGAATGATGTCGCGGGTCTCGGGATCGATGCTGATTGGGCCGCGCGGGCTTTCCCAGCTGGCGCCTTTGGCGGCGTTGATGAGCGAATCGCCGTCGGTCTTGCCGCCGGACTTTTGCAGCGCCAGGTCGATCAGGTGCATGCCGTCGTAACCGCCGACCGAGAAGAAGTCAGGGTTGCGGTGGAATTCCGCCTTGTAGGCCTGCACGAACTCCTCATTCAGTTTTGAGTGGTGATTGTAGTCGTAGTGGCCGGCGGTGATGATGCCGAGGGCGACGTCGCCCATGCTGGCCAGCGCGTGCTCGTCGGTGATCTCCGCTTGGCCGAGAATCTCGATTTTCCGGGGGTCGATGCCGCGTTCGGCCAACGCCTTGCCGAAAGCGCCGGGCTGAGCGCCGCCGGGGATCATGATGAAGATGCCTTGCGGACCGAGGTCCTTGGCGCGCTGGACATAGGCCGAGAAGTCCGGACTTTGGACCGCCATCCGTACTGCTCCAACAATGTTGCCGCCGGCTTCCTTGAATCCTTTCAGAAAGGCGGCCTCGGCATCAATGCCCGGGCCGTAGTCGGTGACCATGATGTAGGCGTTCTTCAGCCCGTGCTTTTGCGCCGCCCAGGTGGCGAGTGTCTGGTTGAGCTGCGGTATCGTGAACGAGACGCGCGCCATGTAAGGCGACTTGGTTGTGATGATGGCGGTTGCCGCGTTCATCACCACCATGAACTTCTTGGCCTCGGCGGAAACGTCGCCGCCGGCCATCGCATTGGGCGTGAGCTGAAAGCCGGCCAGGATATCGACGTTGTCGCGAGTCACCAATTCCTGCGCCAACCGCTTGGCCACAGGCGGGTTAATGCCGCCGACGTCCTTGCGGATGATTTCGACAGTCTTGCCGGCAAGTTTGTTGCCGTGCTGCTTGAGATAGAGTTTGACGCCGTCGTCACCCTGTGTCGTCGGGTCGGCAAACTGGCCCGAGTAAGGCATCACGATACCGATCTTGACGGTATCTTGCGCATGAAGGCCGCCGGCCAAAAGGCTTGGCACCAAAAGGCCTGGCACGAAAACAAGTACGCCGCCGAGCAAAAGGCGCTTCATTGCAACCTCCCCTTTGGTTTTGTTGATGCGGAGAATGCCCGACTCTGCCAGCAAAGAAAAGCGCCGCGAACTCAACCATTCGCGGCGCCGAATGCAGTATGGAGCGGTAGTCTACAGCGCCATACCGGGGTGCGGTGTGCTGTATTGTCGCATTACTTCTTCTTCATGCGCTCCTTCACCGGATCCTTGACGTTCTCGATCTTGTCGAATTCGACGTTCAAAAGCTCATTGCCAACTTTCTCGACCTTGCGGATGTAAACCGTCTGAACGACGTCGCGCGTTTCCGGATCGATGCTGATTGGGCCGCGCGGGCTTTCCCAGCTCATGCCTTTGGCGGCAGCAATCAGTGCATCGCCGTCGGCGTTGCCGCCGGTCTTTTTCAGCGCCTCATAGATCAGATGCATGCCGTCGTAGCCGCCGATCGAGTAGATGTCGGGATTGCGGTGAAACTCGGCGTTGTAGGCCTTCACAAATTCCTTATTGAGAGCGGATTGGTGATTGTAGTCGTAGTCCGAGACGGTGATGATGCCGATGGCCTCATCTCCCATGCTCTTGAGCGCGCTCTCGAATGCGAGCGCGTCCTGGCCCATGACCTTGACCCTGGTTGGATCGACGCCGCGCTCGGCCAATGCTTTGCCGACGGCGGCGGGCTGTGCGCCGCCGGGTATCCAGATGTAAATCGCGTCCGGGTTTGAATCCTTGGCGCGTTGGACGAAGGCGGAAAAGTCCGGATTGGCGACCGGGAAACGAACCGAGCCGACGATCTGGCCGCCGGCCTCCTTGAAGCCCAGGTGAAATGCGCCCTCGGCGTCAATGCCGGGGCCGTAATCGGAGACCATCGTGTACGCGGTCTTCACCCCATGCTTGGCCGCCCAGGTGCCGAGAGTCTGATTGAGTTGCGGCGTGGTGGTCGAGGTGCGGGCGATATAGGGAGATTTGGTGGTGATGATCGAGGTTGCGGCGTTCATGACCACCATGAATTTTTTTGCTTCTGCGGAGACGTCGCCGGCGGCCAGCGCATTCGGCGTCAGCGCAAAGCCGGCGAAGATATCGGCGTGATCGCGCACGACAAGCTCTTGGGCCAGCCGCTTGGCGAGATCCGGAGCGACGCCGCCGACGTCCTTGCGAACGAATACGAGCTTCTTGCCGGCGACGGTGTCGCCATGCTGCTTCACGTACAACTTAATGCCGTTGTCCAATTGGTTGCCGGTATCGGCAAACTGACCCGAATAGGGATTGATGATCCCGATCTTCACCGTATCCTGGGCGTAGCCGGCGGTCGCCGCAAAGTTTGCGGAGAAAGCGATGACGCCGGCAAGCAAAAGACGCTTCATTGATGTCCTCCAGTGTTTTTAGTTGATGGTCAGAATGCCTCACCTGACCGGCAAAGAAAAGCGCCGCGAGCGGTATCGCCCGCGGCGCTTTGTGGAAGGGTTGCGTCAGTCCAATCGCATCACTTCTTCATGCGTTCCTTTACGGGATCCTTGACGTTTTCGACCTTGTCGAACTCGACGTTCTGCAACACGCCGCCGACGCGCTGGACGCGGCTGATGTAGACGGTCTGCACGATATCGCGCGTTTCCGGGTCGATGAGGATTGGCCCGCGCGGGCTTTCCCACTTCATTCCCTTGGCGGCGGCGATCAGGGCTTCGGCATCGGTGTTGCCGTTGGTCTTCTTCAGCGCCTCGTAGATCAGATGCATGCCGTCGTAGCCGCCGATGGAAAAAATGTCCGGATTGCGATGATAGTCTGCTTGGTAGGCAGCCACGAAGGCATGGTTCAGGGCCGAGTTGTGGCTGTGATTGTAAATCGACACCGTGGTAATGCCGAGCGCCATGTCGCCCAGGCTCTTGAGCACATTGTCGTCGGCCAGCACGTCCTGGCCCAGCACTTTTATCTTGCGGGTATCGATGCCGCGCTCGGCCAGCGCCTTGCCGACTGCGGCGGGCTGCGCGCCGCCGGGAATCCAGATGTAGATCGCGTCGGGATTGAGGTCCTTGGCGCGCTGGACAAAGGCGGAGAAGTCCGGATTGGCGACCGGGAAGCGAACCGAGCCGATGATCTCGCCGCCGGCTTCCTTGAAGCCGGTATGGAAGGCGGTTTCGGCGTCGATGCCCGGGCCATAGTCGGAGACCATGGTGTAAATGCGCTTGATCCCCTGCTTCGCCGCCCAGGTCCCCAACGTCTGATTGAGCTGCGGCGTCGTCGAGGAGGTGCGGGCCATGTACGGCGACTTGGTGGTGATGATCGAGGTGGCGGCGTTCATGACCACCATGAACTTCTTGGCTTCGGCGGAAACGGCGCCGGCCGCCAGCGCGTTGGGGGTGAGATCGAAGCCGGCGAGGATGTCGACGTGATCGCGCACGACGAGTTCCTGGGCCAGCCGTTTGGCGACGTCCGGCGCGACACCGCCGACATCCTTGCGGATCAGCTCGATCTTTTTGC
This sequence comes from uncultured Alphaproteobacteria bacterium, assembly GCA_963791955.1. GTDB lineage: Bacteria > Pseudomonadota > Alphaproteobacteria > Rhizobiales > Xanthobacteraceae > BOG-931. The sequence goes on along the minus strand of CAWBUO010000002.1, from coordinate 287,541 downwards.
CGGCGACAGTGTCGCCGTGCTGCTTGATGTAGAGCTTGATGGCATTGTCCATCTGGGTGGCAGTGTCAGCGAACTGCCCGGAATATGGATCGATGATGCCGATCTTGATGGTGTCCTGCGCTTTTGCCGAACCAAGAGGGCATAGCGCCAGCGCCAGGCCGGCAAGTCCGTACAAGAATCTCTGCAAGGATTTTTGCAAGGACTTCTGCAATAAAATTTTCATGTGCGTTCCTCCCATTGTCGCTTCTTCCCGAGTCATCCGGCTTCTCTTTTCGTTGGCGGAGCCGATGTTCAGATATCCTCGGTCAAGCTCACCGCGAGCGCAATCTGCGCTCGTTGTCGCAGTTAAAGTGGGCCAGCGCCCCAAATGTCATTGAGCTGCCTCGCCCCACGGCTTAAAACGAAAGCCGAAACGAAATGAACGGACCCATGGCGGAAGAACAGCCGGAGACCAGCACCGTCGATCGGGAAGAAGTCGCACGCTTCTCGCGCGTCGCCCGGCAATGGTGGGATCCGCGCGGGCCGATGGCGGCGCTGCACAAGTTCAATCCGGTCCGGCTTGCCTACATCCGCGACCGGGCGGCCGCGCATTTCGACCGCGATCCGCCGCGGCTCGACTGCCTCGCCGGCTTGCGGGTGCTCGACATCGGCTGCGGCGGCGGCATTCTGTGCGAACCGCTGACAAGGCTCGGCGCATCGGTGGTTGGCGTCGACCCGTCGGAAAGCAACATTGCGGTCGCGCTACAGCACGCAGCAAGGTCGGGACTCGCCATCGATTACCGCAACTCCACGGTGGAAGCACTGGCGCAGGCGGGCGAGGTCTTTGATGTCGTTTTGGCCATGGAAGTGGTCGAGCACGTCGCCGACGTCGGCCGGTTCGTCGAACTCGCGGCGGCGACCGTAAAACCCGGCGGGCTCATGTTCGTCGCCACGCTCAATCGTACCGCCAAAAGCTTTGCGCTGGCGATCGTCGGCGCCGAATACGTCTTGCGCTGGCTGCCGCGCGGCACCCACCAATGGGACAAGTTCGTCATGCCCGACGAACTCGAGATCGCCATCGAGCACGGCGGGCTGCGCATTATCGGCGAGACCGGCGTGAGCTATAATTTATTTGCCGACCGCTGGCAGCTCTCCGCCGACATGGATGTGAACTACATGGTGGTCGCGGAGAAGGCGGCGTAATGGCCACGCCCTGGCTCTGGGCCGTCTTCACCGTCATTGCCGCCTTTGCCCAGACCTTGCGTAACGCAATGCAGCGCGAGCTGACGACAAGCCTTGGCACCGTCGGCGCGACCCATGTGCGTTTTCTGTTCGGCCTGCCGTTCGTGCTGATCTTTCTGATCGGCGAACTTGTCGCGACCCACGCGGCGCTGCCAAAGCCGGGGCTGATTTTCTGGCCCTGGGTGATCGATGGCGCCTGCGCGCAGGTCGCCGCCACCGCGCTGATGCTCGCTGCCATGGGCGAGCGTTCATTCGTGGTCACCATCGCCTATACCAAGACCGAGCCGATTCAGGTTGCCGTCTTCGGCCTTGTCTTCCTCGGCGACATGCTGACCTTGCCGATGATGATCGCCATCCTGATCGCCACCGCCGGCGTGGTAATCATGTCGACCAAACCCGGGGGCATGGTCGGCGGCGTGAAGCCGACACTCATTGGGCTTGCGTCCGGCGGGATGTTTGCGCTGTCAGCAATCGGGTTTCGCGGCGGCATTCTCAGCCTGGACTCGGCCAACTACATTGCGGCCGCGACATTCACGCTTGCGATCGGCATTGCCATGCAGGCGGTGCTGCTGTCGCTCTATCTCGGCGTGCGCAGTCCTTCGGTGATGCTTTCCATCATCCGCGCCTGGAAGCCGTCGCTGCTCGCCGGTTTGGCGGGAGCCGTCGCCTCGCAGTTCTGGTTTCTGGCATTCGCGCTTGCCACCGCGGCAAGCGTGCGCACGCTCGCTTTGATCGAAGTTTTGTTCGCGCAACTGATCGCGCGCTTCGCCTTCGGTCACCACACCACGGTGCGCGAAGCTCTGGGCATGGTGCTGGTGGTTGCCGGGGTCGGTTTGTTGCTCTGGGCGTATTAGGGCATGTACTCATCAATCGGGATTATCGTGACACATATCTTGGTCGCGTGCGTTTGGAGTACGGTCGGAAAATTGCTTACTCTCTCATCAAACCAGTGTCGGTTTTCGAGCCGTTGCGAACAGCAGGTACCGTTCGAGCCGAATGCTTCGGTCACTGGCGCGTTTCGGTTCCAGCGAGCGGTCGAGTTCATCCCGCACGCGAGCGCGGAGTAGTTCGGGGGAGTTGACGAGGAAATGCCGAAACTGGCACTTTCGATGGATGCCAATAAAGTGTCTACGTCCGGATAGACGTTGGCAAAAGTCCAATAGTCGCTTTCATACGCTACGAAACCAGCGGAGGTTAAGAGCCTCTCAAGTTCATAATCAGTCGGGACGTCAAGGCGGGCTATGGAGCGATTGTGGTTTGCTCCAACTTCCGTCAAGGCGCGCCGAATAAATTGAAATGCTTCGTGCGGACGCGTCGGATCCGGGTAAGTCAGGCCAATCCGTCCATCCGGTGTGAGAACTCGAAATATTTCAGCGACTGCTCGCGGCTTGTCTTCCACCCAATGGAAAACGCTATTCAAATAAACGACGTTGAAACTTTCGTCTGTGAATTGGGACAGATCCTCGGCTCGCCCAACGCATGCTTCAACATTGCCAGCGGCCTTTGATTGAGCGATCTCGACCCTGAGCGGCAGTGGGTCCATGGCGACCACAAAACCCGACGGACCCACTATCTCCGCGACGTGCGCCGCGAGAAGTCCGGTTCCGGCGCCTATGTCCAAGACACAATCGCCGTTGGCGACGCTCAGAGCGGAGATCAGTTGCTTGCCGTGCTCGAGCTGATGAACACTGGTTTTGTCGTAGGTGGACGCAAGCTTTGCTGTATCGCGATGAAAGGCCATTTCCATTTGACTCCGCCTTTCCCGTTCCAAAAGCCTGCCGTCCATGTCCCGGGATGCCCGATTATAACCTTCGAAGAGGTCTTCGTGGAACGTCAGGAGGCCAGGTACGCCGTGAGCAAAGGTCGCTTAAGGAACAGTTGCTGAGAAGAGCAGGCTGGGCGCGGCGAACGCCAGACCGATGCCATAGGCCCAATGTCTCTGAAGGGTCATTCGCTTCAGATCGACGATGCCCGAATGTCGACTTGACCCCCAACTACGGAAGTATCGCCGCACCACGGCAAACTTCGAAACGGGCCAAACAGCGACGTCTCGCACTGCGGCAAGTAGTCAAACACTCAGAGAGAATGCCGATGATCCGCTGCGGATGGGACTCAGGGGCCACCACCGATGTCGACAGTCCGGTCTGGGAAATCTGCGAGCGCGCGGCAGAGGTGCAGGCCCTGGTACACGACCATATCGAGTGTGGCAGGCATTCGGCCGCGGACGTGGTTGCGAAGGCGCAGGCAGTGCTCTCCGAGCCAGTGCCGCTGCGCGGCGATGTCTCCGATCGGCTTTCCCGCCGAAAACGCCGCCGACGAGTAATGGACAGTGTGCTATAATATCATCCGATCGCACTCATCGGGAGCCTCGACGACAATGCAACCACACTTGAGACTTCTCCCTGCAATAATCTCGCTTTCGTCAGTTGTTGACGCGCTAGCTGTCACTTCGACTTTTGCTAGAGAAGCGCAAACAGTAACGCCGAGCGCGGTCCAAGCGACGACGCTTCCTCCCGCCCCTCGAAAACCGACCGGCCAGAAACCAGTTCCCGCCAAGTACCACACTCCGCCCAAGATCACGGCTCCTAAGGCGTCAAACTGGTCCGGCTCAAAAGTCGAAATAAAATCCAAGCTCTTGCCGCCGAATGTTCAAAATATTGGCTTAGCTTCAAATAATTCGATCACAAGAGGCGGCAACTGCTCACAAATGTTCACATTTCAGCAAGCTGAGGTATCAGGTGGGAGCATTTCGGCAGCGAGGCGGAGCTAGGATTGAAGGCAAATCCCGAATTGCCAGGCTCAACCTAACTTGGCCGTTTGTCACCTTAACCGCTGACACTCATAAGATTCTGTTTGGGGGTTTGTTGCGTTATGAATTCCCAAAAAGCCGCTTGGTGCGTCTAAGCCTCTATGCTGGTGCTTTCAACAAGGGCTTGCGCATCGAGCATACCGTTCCAGAAGCGCCGGCGTTCATAGTGTTTTGGACTTTTGATTATGAGACTTTGGCCGCGAACTTACGGCATATCGGCTATGTCGTGGACTGATATTCAAACCTGCTGCCAGCCGCTCGTCTATGCGAGACCGGCACGGCAAGCGTCCACACGCGGGGCGAACATGCACGGTCAAATTAAAAGCCACGGATCGGACTAATCCGGGCGAAGTAAACACCAGGGTTGGCGACCATCTTCGAATAAATCTTTCGCAATGCAGTAATTGACGGTGGCAATCGGGCGCTTCGGGGCAAACTCGGACATTCGGCGAGGTTCGCGGTGAGTCCACTTTGCCCTCGTAAGCGGAAATTCGAAACCGCGTCACGTGCGCCGTCTGCGGAGTTTGCATCCGAAGGATCTTTGACAAGAGGCAGTTGCTCAAACGCTATGCGCAAGCGCGTTACCGCAAACATCGAGCAGATCGCTCAATGTGGCCATCGTCTTTGTTCCGAGCACGCCGTCGAGTCGCTCCTGAGCCTGACGCCACAATGGAATTGCCTTGAGAAACTCGCGCTTTCCTTTCTCGGTAATGCGAACGATGCGCACGCGACCATCCGCTGGGTTAGCCAGATCCTTTACCAGACCTTTCCCCATCAGCGGCTTGAGAGTTCTGTTCAGCGTGGTCGGGTCCGTCCCTAACCGTTCGGAGAGCGCGCCGATGGACAGCCCGGCAGACCGGATCAGGTCAACGCCATAAAGGTTGGCCAATAGTCCGAATTGGTTGATCGTCAACCCGGTAGCCTCGATCGCGTGGTCGTAGATTTGCGTCACAAGACGACTTGTCCGTCTGATGCGCAGGCACATGCATGCCATAACTTCCTGAAGATTCTTGTCCACTCTCTTGCTCTTCTGTCAGCGGAATTTCTAGGATCAATGTACCTTACGAAAAGGTTGTGCGGAGATCCATTTGGCGAGACAGCATTTGCATGTTGACATACCTGCATATACAGATATAATACTTGTTAAGACGAACCAGAAAATGACGGTGATGTCCTCATTCGCTGGGAGGCCAAATGTCGCCAGAAACCATCTTCCAAATACATCTCGTCTTAGGTTACGTCGCGTGGCTGCTTTGTTTCGGCGTGTACGTTCTGCCTAGGCTCAAGTCGACGGAACCGTTCGAAGCGCACCGCGCTATTGCCACGCTGCACAGCTTCCGCTTCTTCGGGCTCGTCTTCCTCCTGCCAGGCGTCGTCGGACCCAATATGCCCGCTGACTTCGCCGCGTTCGCGGCCTACGGCGACTTCGCTACCGGCGTGCTGGCTATGCTGGCGCTTTTCACGGCCAGAATACGGCCGCTGTTTTGGCTGTTCGTCGTCGCCTTCAATCTCGTAGGCGCGGCCGACCTCATCCTCAACTATTATCACGCCATCCAGATCGGTCTTCCCGCGCACGCAGGGGAGTTCGGCGCCACCTACGCGATCCCGGTCATCTATGTGCCTGTATTGATGATCACGCACGTCATCGCATTTTACTTGTTGCTGCGTTCACAGGTGGCGGGTAGTAGGCCAGCCCTCGCCGCTCGGCGCAGCGCGACCTAGATCGGCGCAGCTGGGACGTTCACGCTTGCGGTGACATTTGCGCTTGCCACTGCGGCGAGCACGCGCTGTCACCACACCACGGTGCGCGAAGCCCTGGGCACGGTGCGGGTGGTTGCCGGGGTCGGCTTGTTGCTCCGGGCGTATTAGCTGCCGTCTGCCTACAAAAATCCGGCTCAACGTCGGCTTCAGCTCACCATTTCGGCATAACGGTGCAGTCAGATGCCGGGGTTCCTCTATGTCTGACGAAAATACCGCCGGTCTTTAAGGCGTAACAGAATGATGGGTGTCGCCATTAGCGCTGCACCGATCGCAACCGATGAGACAAGCGAGAAAGCATCAAGCTGTCCCGCTTTATTGGCGGCGCGGTAACACAAGAATCCGATGGGCAGAAACAGGCTAATTGCTGTGAACAGGCCCGGCGAAAATCGGCCGCGAGTCAGGATCACCGGCGCGATATGAAACAAAATGCCATTGATCAGCACCAGCGCGGCATAGGACAACGCCAACGCAGGCGCAACGTCAGCAAGATTGGCGGCAACAAATCCAAGAACGATCACAAGAAAATTAACGACATAGAAATGCGACCATTCAACGGGGAGCCCAATGACGGCGCGCGCCCAATCGCGCCAGTCGAGGATAAATTCCTCAAGTGCATGAATACCGTAGGCTGCCGTTGCCAGCCAAATCCAATGCGCCAAATTCATCCGTGGCCCCCGCCGAGAACTGGGCTCATGTCTATCACCTTAATGCCGGAAGTCGATAATCTCGGCTTTGCACCGCGTAGTCTCGAGCCGGTTTTGGGCGTCCTGATTAGCGCTTTGGATCGGATTGCCAACCTCACTTTTGCCGAGATTTTAACGGCTGGGCGGCTACCTTCAGACACTTATTGCTTCTGGAGGAGATCATGCTCCGTCGCCTTTTGGCGCCGTTTTCCAGCAAGGTGTTGCTTTCCCTGATTGCGTTCCTTGCTTTGGAATATTTCCCGCTATCGGGTCTTTTCTTGATGTTTGTCGGTGGTTCGCTTTTCGCCGGCTTGCTCGTTCATCTGTTTTTTGCAAGCCTGTTCGTTGAAGCTCTGACGGGCCGCATCCCGCGGGCATTAATCGTCGTCCCGATCATTGTCTATGGCGGCTATTATGCCGCCTATTTTCGCGAAGGTCTGCAGGTCGAGCGACTGTCGCGGCAACTTCGAACCACCAACCCTGGCAAGATCTACGATTATAATCCGACAGTGAACTCGCTCGTGACGGCTCGGGCGCAGGAGTTCGTCGAGACGCATGATATCCCCGTCGTCTACGAGCCTAATAAGAACTTTCCGGAGGCTTATCTGTCCGAGCGCCTTATTACCCGGGCGCAATGCAGAGGCATCAAAAGAGATACCCAGAATCGCGTTTTTACATTTGGAGTACATTTCAACGGCATCTTCCAGGAAAGCGTCTGCCTGTTGAGATTCCCCGAGCGTCCAACCAAGGAAGTTGTAAAGGCGACGTTGCTGGGAGATCCACAGATATGGGCGCGTCACGGGGGGATACGTCAACAAACGACCGAGATCAGCGTCGATGACAAGACCGTCGGCTCTTTCACCAGGGCGTTCATTTGGAGATTGCCTGCCGTTCCCTTTCTCGCCATCGGCTGCGCCCTCATTGATCAACCGTCGAGCTGGAAATGCTTTGCCGATTTCACGCGCAACCTGGTGACGATCTACGGAATTCCCGAGACCGTCGATCGCGCCAAATTTGACGACCCGATCAGCGTGATGCTTGGCATTCGAAAATATGTTGCAGCCGATCTCGCGAACTTTGTCGGCTTCGACAGCAACTTGCCGGCACTTGATAGCGTCCATAAGGAGCCTGAGAGGGTCCAGAATAGCGTTTTCGACGCCCTGGATGCCGTTATCGACGGACAAAATCCCAAGCCGCCCTTTAACCTCGGCTATTCGGTAGCAACCAATCCCGACCGCCTGGTGCCGCGCGCAGAGGGCCTGGCGCGTCGCTTTGCTGCTTTGGTCCGTGCAGACTCCAGGACCGTTCCAAACTGGCGCGAGCAAATCGAGGCGCTCGCAGTGGCCATCGGCGCATTGCCGCACGAGGCCTTCGTAAGCGTCGCGGGTCCTCTGTTCGACGCGGTCAAGGAAGATCCGGACCGGGCCAGAAACAAATACCCGGTGATTTATATCCGCCTGGGAGAAGCCGGTGCGATGACGCTTCCTTTCTACCGCGACCAGATCATGGCCGGAGAGATCAGGGGCTGGGAGCGAATGTTTCCTCCACTCGCTTTGTGCCGAATTGGTGAGGCAGACCCGGACCTCATCGAGGAACTGAAGAGGCGGTATAATTCTGTCGATTTTCAAGCCGGAGGAGATCCGGTCAACTACAAGACCGCACTTTTTGTGGCGCTGTTAAACCTCGGACAGGAATCCTTTTTGCGAGATAATCATCCGGACAAGGGCGGTCGTGACGGCTGGTATGGAGACATACTGGCCGGTAAAGGGCTGACAAAGACCGGCCCTAACAATTGCATGCCGGAAGATTGGCCGTTCACCATCTATGCGACGCCGGAAGTCGCACCCCGCCTAAAATGGTCACGCAATGAATGGAAAGCCCGGAGCAATTGAGGATTACCAAGATCAATCTTCCGGAGCTGGCGAACACCGACTTTGATCAATTCAGGGCAGATGGGGAAACCCGCGCAGCAGCTACTCTGGCGCGTAGAGCATGTTTCCGAGTCAACGGCTCAATCGTCCGTTCCACCGAGATCGGAAAATTCAGGCGCGTGGCTCAGTCCAAGCCTTACCAATTCCATCAGGAACAGCGGCGGTGCCGCCTGTTTTGCCAAATCGACGGTCCACGCCTGCAATTCCTTGACCTTGTCCGGGTGCTCGCCGGCGACATTGGTCGATTCCGAAACGTCTTTCGAGAGATCGAACAGTTCTATTTTCGGTGGAAGCAGCGTCGTCCAGACCAGCTTCCAGTTCCCCTTTCGCACACCGGCTCGATAGGGCTCGACGTTGTAGACCATCGTGTCGCGAGGACTCGGTTTCCCTTCGCTGATCGTCTTCCACGCATCGATGCCATCGAGCGGCTTGTTCTTGCCGAGTTCGGCTCCGGCAAGACCAGCGAAGGTCGGATACATGTCGACGATGTGCATCATCTCGTCCACGACGCCCGGCTTTATCCGGCCGGGCCAGTTCGCAAGTGCAACCACACGTGTCCCGCCCTCATAAACGGAGCCTTTGCCATCGCGATATGGTCCGTTGTTCGGCGGCAGCTCGCCCTTCACTGCCGCTTCTCCAGCGAACAGGTTCGAACGCGTTCCCCCATTGTCGCTAACAAAAAAGATGAGGGTGTTGTCGCGCATTCCTCGCTTCGCAAGCGCGTCGACCACTTTTCCGATCTGGTCATCCATGGCGGTGATCTGCGCCGCGTAGGCGCGGCGCTGGGGATCGGCAATCTCTTTGTAGCGGTCGAGATAATTCTGTGGCGCCTGATAGGGCGTGTGAGGCGCTGTAAAGGCGAGATAGAGAAAAAGCGGCGACGCGGTGTCGTGCGCGTTGATCAGACGAACCGCATCTGCGCCAAACAACTGGGTATCGTAGCCCTCCTCCTTGACCGGTTTGTTGTTTCGGAACCAGTCGCGCACGCCATGCGATTCGTGCTTGAAGTGATCAATTTCTCCGATCAAAGGGCCGTAGGAGTAGTCGAATCCACGCTGGCTCGGCCAATACTTCCGGTCGAAGTGCCCGAGATGCCACTTGCCGACAATCGCGGTCTGGTATCCCGCCTGTTTGAGCGCCTGCGGCAACAGCCACTCATCAATGGCAAGGCCATATCTTCCGGCAGAAGGTATCACCGCGGTCTGCAAGCCGTAGCGCAGCGGGTAGCGTCCGGTCATCAAGGCTGCGCGCGTGGGCGTGCACATCGGCTGGACGTAGAATTGCTCCAGCCGAGCCCCGCCTTGCGCTAACGCATCGATGTTGGGAGTCTTGATGTCGGAGCCGTGGTAGCCGACATCCTTCCAGCCAAGATCATCTGCCAGGATGAAAATAATATTCGGCTTTGCCTTCGCTGAGGCAGAAATGACGTGAATCAGACCGAGCGCTGACAAACCCACAGTCCCGATCAATACGTCGCGACGTTTGAGGCTCTTGTTGTCGGTGTGCTTGGGTGATTTCCGGTCGATACTCATCCTGTCGCCTCTGCCTCTCTCCGAACGCTGCGGCCCGATCTGGCGCCCTTGCTTTGATCAAGCTTACCGGCAATCCCGCCAAACGTCCGCCCTGCCCAAATAACGACATTGGGGTGCACGCAGATAAGACATTCATCGGGCTGTTTGTAACTGGACGCCTAATTAAATTCGTCGGGCAAAATCGGCAGCGGGTGAAACTCGATACCCTCTTCGTGCAATTCCTTGGCTTCGTCCGGTGAAGCTTCGCCGTAAATCGAGCGGTGCTCGATCTCGCCGTAATGAATCTTGCGCGCCTGCTCCGGAAAACGCGCGCCGACATAGTCGGCGTTCTTGGTAATGTGTTCGCGCAGCTCCTTCAGTTTCTTTCGCAGCTCGCGCTCGGGTGGCGACATGACCGCGAGCGGCGCGTTGGCCGGTACAGGAACTGGCAGCTGTGGAACCGGCAACTGCGGAACCGGCGGCGTCGGAGCGGCCGGGGATGCCTCCGCGTCCGAACGGGACAGCCGCGGCGCCATGATCGCCTTTTCCACCTTGACGGAGCCGCAGATCGGGCACGCGACCAGACCGCGCTTGGCCTGCTTGTCGAAGGCCGCGGAATTCTGGAACCAGCTCTCGAACGTGTGGTCCTTCTCGCATTTAAGCGCGTAGCGGATCATACCGGCTCTCGCACCGCGTGCAGATGAGCCGGCTCGGCCATGGGTTCGATCAGCTCGAAGCGCCGACCATGAAGCAACGAGGGAATCCGCGAACGCGCGGCCGTCACCTCCGCCGGGTCGACCTCGGCGAGGATCAAGCCCGGATCGGTGCCGCCCTCGGCGAGTATGCGGCCCCAAGGATCGACAATGAGCGAATGACCGAAGGTCTCGCGCCCGTTCTCATGCTTGCCGCCTTGCGCCGCGGCGAACACGAATGAGCCGTTCTCGATCGCGCGCGCGCGCATCAGCACATGCCAATGCGCCTCGCCGGTCTGCCGGGTGAAAGCGGCGGGGATCGAGAAGAACGAAGCGCCGGCTTCCGCCAGCGCACGATAAAGCGCCGGGAATCGCAAATCGTAACAGACCGTCACACCGAGCCTGCCCCACGGCAGATCGGTGACCACGGCGAGTTCGCCGGCGCGGTAATTGCGCGACTCGCGATAGCTTTCGCCGTTCGCCAGATCGACATCGAACATGTGGATCTTGTCGTAGCGCGCGGTCACGTCGCCGCGCGGGTCGATCAGAAACGAGCGGTTTGCCGCCCGCTCGGGCGAGGCTTTGACGGCGAGCGAGCCGATATGGACGTACATCGAAAGCCGGCGCGCGGCCTCGCGCAGCGCCGCCAGCGTCGGGTCGCTTTCCTCATCGGTGATCGTGGCGAACAGCCGCTCGCGCCTGATCTCCATGATGTTGGTCATTTCCGGCGTCAGCACGTAGGCAGCGCCGGCCCGCTTCGCTTCTTCGATCGCTGCGAGCGCGGTCGCGAGGTTCGCCTGCGGATCGACACCGGAGCGCATTTGAACCAGGCCGACTTTGAACGTGGAAGGCGAGGCCGCACTCATGCCGGCGGGCTTTCGCTTTGCTGGCTCTCGCTTGGTCCGAGCAGCGGATCGAGCTTGCCGGCGTCCTCGAGTGCATAGAGGTCGTCGCAGCCGCCGACATAGGTTATGCCGATGAAAATCTGCGGCACCGAGGTGCGACCGTTGGTACGCTCAAACATTTCGTGCCGCATCTGCGCGTTTCCCGTGATGTCGATCTCACGGTACTCCACGCCCTTGCGCGAAAGCAGGTCCTTCGCCCAGTGACAGTAGGGACAGTATTTCTGCGTGTAGATTTCAATAGAAGTCATAACGGCGCGTTAAATCTCTCAAATCCCCATATCTAGCAAGTCTTTATATGGATGTTCGCACCGGGTCGGCAACCCTGGCGAACACCAGCACGTCGACGTTGGCGGCGCCGGCGCGCAGCAGCGCCCGCGCACAGCCTTCGGCGGTGGCGCCGGACGTGAGCACATCGTCGACCAGCACAAGCCGGCGGCCGACGACCGCCGCCTTACATTCGGCGGGTACGCGGAAAGCGCCCTGAACATTGGCTGCGCGCTCGGACCGGCTCAGCCCAACCTGTTGCACGGTCGGCTTGACGCGCTTGAGCGCGCCGGCGGCGATTGGCACGCCGGCGGTAGCGGAGATTGCTGCCGCCAGCATGGCGGATTGGTTGAAGCGCCGCGCCCAATTCCGCCGCCAATGCAGCGGCACCGGGACGAGGGCGTCGGCGTCGGCGAGGACTTCGCGGCCGGCATGGCCGAGCCAGCGGCCCATCATCGGCGCGAGGTCGAGACGGTCGCCGTATTTCAACGCGTGCACCAAAGCCCGCGATACTTCGTCAAAGCGAACCGCGGCGCGGGCGCGGTTGTAGGCCGGCGGGTCGGCGATTGCTTCCATGGAAAGGATGCCCGGCCCCGGGTCATAAACAAACGGGATGCCAAGCCGCTCGCAATACGGCCGGCTGATGAACGAAAGCTTCGACCAGCAGGTCGGACAAAGGCCTTGGCCCTCGACCGGAGCCCGGCAGGCGGCACACAGCCGCGGCAAAGCCAGATCGAGTGCTGAGCACAGGATCGTGCGCGCGGCGTCTGCCGCGCGTTTAAGCCGCGACGCGAAGGCGACGCTCGCCAGTTCTGCGGTTCCGTCCCCCATAACGCCACGCTACCGTTCGGCGATGCAATTGTCATCGGCGGAACGGCCATTGCGGCACCACATTAAGGACAGCTGTGACGAGACGTGAGACAATTAGCTTATGAACGACGGCGCGATAACCAGTGGCCCGCTGATTTTCGATCGTGCGCTGCTTCGCGTCCGCCGCCGGCGCGCGGCGGCGATGGCGCCGGCGACGTTTTTGCTCGATCGCGTTGCCGCCGATCTCGGCGACCGCCTCGCCGCGGTGCTGCGGCGGTTCGATTTGGCGCTTGATCTCGGCACACGGGGCGACGCCGCGCGTCTGGCGCTTGGCAGCCTCGGCTCCGTCGCGACGATTATAGCGGCAGATACAGCACCACCGAGCGCCGGTTCGACGGCATGGCCGTTTGTCGTCGCCGATGAAGAAGCGCTGCCGTTTGGTGATGGCGCGTTCGATCTTGTGGTTTCGGCGCTGGCCCTGCAGTTCGTCAACGATCTGCCGGGCACGCTGGTGCAAATCCGCCGTGTGTTAAGGCCGGATGGTCTGTTCCTTGCCGCGCTGATCGGCGGTGAGACGCTCACCGAACTGCGCCAATCCTTCGCGGCGGCTGAAAGCGAGGTCGAAGGCGGTGTTTCGCCGCGCGTCGCGCCGTTCGCCGATCTGCGCGATCTGGGCGCACTGTTGCAGCGCGCCGGCTTTGCGCTTCCGGTCACCGATATCGACCGTGTCACGGTGCGTTACGAATTGGTTTTTGCGCTGATGCACGACCTGCGACGGATGGGTGCGGCCAACGCGCTGATCGATCGCCGCCGTGTGCCGCTTCGGCGCGCGACGCTGATGCGAATGGCGGAGATTTACGGCGAACGCTTCAGCGATGCCGACGGTCGCGTGCGCGCGACTTTCGAGATCGTGTGGTTCTCAGGATGGGCGCCGCATCCAAGCCAGCAGCAACCATTACGGCCGGGCTCGGCCAAAGCTCGGCTCGCCGATGCACTCGGCACGCGCGAAATATCGACGGGAGAAAAGGCCGGAGGTTAGGTCGAGGCGGAGATCTTGCTCGCCCGCGAATAGGCTTATTTCAGCGCCGTGGAAACGCTGCTGAACATGTTCGTCACGTTCGAGCCGACGCCGCCGACGATTCCGACGATGGCGACAGAAATGCCGGCAGCGATCAGCGCGTATTCGATAGCGGTGGCGCCCTGCGCGTCATTGCCGAAGCGATGGAGCGCTCCGCGGATCGCGCGACTTGAACAATTGAACATGGCATTGTTTCTCTTCGGTTGTATCACAGCAACATCAGCAGGTGCGGGATCAGCGGTTCGTCGGCGGGCGGCATCGGATAGTTGCGCAGATCATGCGGCCTTACCCATTTCAGCTTTTGCGCTTCCCGTCCGGTGACGATTCCCTCCCATCGCCTGCAGACATAGAGCGGCATCAACAAGTGGAAGTCGGGATAAAGGTGACTCGCGAATGTCAGCGGTGCGAGACACTCCTCCCTGACGATGATTCCCAGTTCCTCCTTCAACTCGCGGATCAGGCTGACTTCCGGCCGTTCGCCAGCCTCGATCTTGCCGCCCGGAAACTCCCAGAGCCCGGCCATCGACTTGCCTTCCGGCCGCTGGGCGATGAGCACGCGACCGTCGGGGTCGATGAGGGCACAGGCGGCGACAAGCACGAGTTTGACGCTCACGACCGGGCCTCAATCTAGAGAGACTACGGTAAAGGCGAACTTGAACACCCTAGGTACTCCTGCCGCATTCGCCGCAATGGTTAAGGAAAATTAAAACGTGATGCGAATCGGCTTGGCTTTCAGGAGCGGTAATCGCCGTTGATGGCGATGTATTCCTTGGTGAGATCGCAGGTCAGCACACGGTCGCGGCCCTTGCCGAGGCCGAGCCCGACTTTGAGCATGATCTCCGGCTTTTTCATCGCCGCAGAAACCGCCGCTTCGTCATAACCCGGGTCGCGGGCGCCTTTGTGGGCGACCCGAATGCCGTTGAACCAGATCGAAAGCCGATCGCGGTTGGCGGGCTCGCCGGCCTTGCCGACCGCCATGACCACGCGGCCCCAATTGGCGTCCTCGCCGGCGATCGCGGTCTTGACCAGCGGCGAGTTGGCGATCGACAGCGCGATACGGCGCGCCGATTTCTTCGATACCGCGCCCTCGATCAGAATTTCGACCAGCTTGCGCGCGCCTTCGCCGTCGCGCGCCACTTGCTCGGCGAGATCCGCCAGCACGGCATTAAAACCCTTGCGGAACGCCGGCAGCCGTGGGTCGGACATCCGCGTGATCTTGGCCACGCCGTGCGCTTCGGCGGCGCCGGTGGCGAAGGCCAGCAGCGTGTCCGACGTTGAGGTGTCGCCATCGATTGTTACCGCGTTGAAGGTGTCGGTGACGCCGTCCCTTAGCAGCGCTTTGAGCACCGCGGGCGCCAGCGGCGCGTCGGTGAACACGAACGACAGCATCGTCGCCATGTCCGGCGCGATCATGCCGGCGCCCTTGGCAATACCGCAGATCGTCACCGCGTGCGAGCCCATCCGCACCATGGCGGCGGCGCCTTTGGGAAAGGTATCGGTTGTCATGATCGCCTTGGCCGCCTCGTGCCAGTTGCCCGGCGCCGCATCGGTGACCAGCCGACCCATTACGGTCGCGAATTTGGTCGCATCGAGCGGCTCACCGATGACGCCGGTCGAGGCGAGAAACACATCGCCGGGCTTGCAATGTGCGGCCTCCGCTGTGATCTCCGCTGTCAGCTTGGTCGCGGCGCGGCCCGATTTGCCGGTGAAGGCGTTGGCATTGCCGGAGTTGACGACGAGGGCACTGGCGACGCCCGCCTTGATCCGGTCGCGGCACCAATCGACGGCCGCCGACGGGCATTTCGAACGTGTGAACACGCCCGACACCACGGTGCCGGGATCGAGCAAAGCAAGCAGAACGTCAGTGCGTCCGGGGTAGCGAATGCCCGCTGCCGCCGTTGCCAGTCGCACGCCGGCGATCGGCGGCATTTCCGGAAAAGCTGCGGGGGCGAGAGGGGAAACTTGAGAAGCCATGTTCCGTCACCCTGACGTGCGAGCCAACGGGTCCGGTCCAGAGTGGCCGGCCCGATGATAAACTCCGCGAGCCTCGAAGGGCGACAGCCCGAGTGCCTCGGCCGTGCATCCTTCGAGGCGCACCTTCGGCGCGCACCTCTGGATGACGCTAATACCGCTGCGCCGCGGGGCTGACTACTTCTTCGACGGCGCTGCCGGATTGAGCGTGGTGTTCGGCTCCATCGGCTTGTCCGTGCGTTCGACATTGGCGGCGCTGCGCAGTTTTTCGACGAGCTGCGATTGCGCACGATGCGCGACGTAATTTTCGATCTGGCCCTTGACTTGATCGAAGGTCGGCGTCGGCTTGATCCGCTTATCCTCGACCTGGATGATGTGCCAGCCGAACTTGGTCTTTACCGGGTCGGAAAGCTGACCCTTGTCGAGCTTGAAGGCGACCTCGGCAAATTCGGGGACCATCTGCTCCTTGGTGAAGTAACCGAGATCGCCGCCTTCGGCAGCGCCCGGATCTTTGGACTTCTCCTTGGCAAGCGCCGCGAAATCCGCACCGCCCTTGAGCTGCGCGAGAATTGCTTTGGCTTCGTCTTCGGTCGGGACGAGGATATGGCGGGCGTGCACTTCCTCCTCGTTCTTCACCTGCTTGATGGCTTCGTCATAGACCTGATGCTCGGCCGCATCGGACAGGGCGGAGCGGCCGGTATCCTTCAGCAGGGATTCCATCAGCAGCCGGTTCCGATCGAAGGCAAGCCGATGCTTCACCTCGGGGCGGTCGGCAAGCTTTTGCTGTTCGGCTGCTTGCGACAGGACGATGACGTCGACCAGATAGTTGATCAGGTAATCGCGCTTCTGTTCCGGCGCCATGTTCGGCATGTTGCCGCCGACCTCCTCTTCGGCCAACGCGATATCGCTCTGGTGGATATCGACGCCATTGGCCCGGGCGACCACCGGGTCGCTGTCCTGCGCGAAAGAGCGACCAAACGGCGCGGAGAAAAACACCGCAAATGCCAGTGCGCCAAGCGTGCAGCGAACGGATAGGCGAGTGAAGGCCATGGAACGCGATCCTTTAGGTAAGACGGCAACCGCCGGTCTAAAAGCGCGGATTGCCGGCGCGGACACTCGCCGAATCGGGCTCCATTGGCAATGGCAGATTCGGGAGCGATCCTAACGAGCGCGTGAACAGCCGCTCGCATTGACAGAAAACCCACCCCCTCTTATGTCTCCAGCATATCAACGCGCTCCATGTCGCCTTGCAGAAGCCCAAATAGCGCCGCATTTTCCGCCGGTTGGACAGGCGTCGATGGCGAGGAGCCAAATCCCGTGGGGCAGTCCGAGATTAAAAGGATGTTGATGCGATGATCGGCGCCGTCGCCCGCAAGCTGTTCGGTTCAGCCAACGACCGGCGTGTCCGCACCTATCGGGCGCGTGTCGACGCCATCAATGCGATGGAAGACGAGCTGGCGAAGCTCTCCGACGAGGCGCTGCGCGCACGGACCGACGATTTCAAAAAGCAGCTGGCCGAAGGTGCATCGCTCGACGACATTCTGGTGCCGGCATTCGCCACCGTACGCGAGGCCGGCAAACGTGCGCTGGGGCAGCGCCACTTCGACGTTCAGCTCATCGGCGGCATGGTCCTGCACGAAGGCAGGATCTCAGAGATGAAGACCGGCGAAGGCAAGACGCTGGTCGCCACGCTTCCGGTTTATCTCAACGCGCTCGCCGGCCGCGGCGTTCACGTCGTCACGGTCAACGACTATCTCGCCAAGCGCGACGCCGAATGGATGGGGCAGATCTACAAATTCCTGGGCCTGACTGTCGGCGTCATCGTGCACGGCCTCGGCGACGAGCAGCGCAAGAAGGAGTACGACTGCGACGTCACCTACGGCACCAACAACGAGCTGGGCTTCGATTATCTGCGCGACAACATGAAATACCGTCTCGAAGACATGGTGCAGCGCGGCCATGTCTATGCCATCGTCGACGAGGTCGAACTCGATCCTGATCGACGAAGCGCGCACGCCGCTGATTATTTCCGGTCCGCTCGACGATCGTTCCGACTTCTATAACACCATCGACACCTACATTCCGAACCTGGACAAGGGCGACTACGAGGTCGACGAAAAACAGCGTACCGTCACGCTGACTGAAGTCGGCATGGAGAAAATGGAGCAGGCGCTGCGAAACGCTGCCGTGCTCAAATCCGATTCGCTCTATGACATCGAGAACGTCTCGGTCGTCCATCACGTCAACCAGGCGCTGCGCGCGCACAAGCTGTTCCAGCGCGACAAGGACTACATCGTCCGCAACGGCGAGGTCGTCATCATCGACGAATTCACCGGCCGCATGATGCCGGGGCGGCGCTATTCGGAAGGGCTCCACCAGGCGCTCGAGGCCAAGGAACGCCAGCCGATTCAACCCGAGAACCAGACGCTCGCGTCCATCACCTTCCAGAATTATTTCCGCATGTACGAAAAGCTCGCCGGCATGACCGGAACGGCGGCGACCGAAGCGGACGAGTTCCTCGACATCTACAATCTCGACGTCCTGGAAATTCCGACCAACATGCCGATGGTCCGGATCGACGACGATGATGAGGTCTATCGCACGGCGATCGAGAAATTCCGCGCCATCCTTACTTTGATCGAGGAGTGCAAGAAGCGCGGCCAGCCGGTGCTGGTCGGCACCACCTCGATCGAGAAATCCGAACAGCTCGCCGAGATGCTGCGCCAGCACGGCTGGGAACAGCACGACTTCTCCGATCCCAACGCGTTTGCCGCGCTTTACTCCGGCGACGAGGACGCCTCCGAGGCAAAGGTGTTCGCCGTCCTCAATGCCCGCTATCACGAGCAGGAAGCGGCGATCATCGCCCAGGCCGGCGTGCCGGGTGCCATCACCATCGCCACCAACATGGCCGGCCGCGGCACCGACATTCAGCTCGGCGGCAACGCCGACATGCGCATTCGCCAGGAACTGGCTGATGTCGACGACTGGCAAGCGCGCGATAAGTCGCCGCGCGCGGCCGAGATTCGTTCGGAGGTCGCGCGGTTGAAGGAAAAGGCGCTGGCCGCCGGTGGTCTCTATGTGCTTGGCACCGAACGGCACGAGAGCCGGCGCATCGACAATCAGTTACGCGGCCGCTCCGGACGCCAGGGCGATCCCGGCCACTCGAAATTCTTCCTGTCGCTCGAAGACGACCTGATGCGCATCTTCGGCACCGACAAGCTCGACGGCATGCTGACCAGGCTCGGCCTGAAAGAAAACGAAGCCATCGTTCATCCGTGGATCAACAAGGCGCTGGAAAAGGCGCAGCAGAAGGTCGAAGCGCGCAACTTCGACATCCGCAAGAACATTCTCAAGTTCGACAACGTGATGAACGATCAGCGCAAGGTGATTTTCGACCAGCGCGTCGAATGGATGAACGATCAGACCACAGCCGACATCGTTGCCGACATGCGCCACACCTCGATCGACGATCTGGTCGCCAAGCATGTCCCGGAGAACGCCTATCCGGAACAATGGGACATGGCGGGCCTGAAGGAAGAACTTAACCGCGTGCTCGGCCTCGATCTGCCGGTCGATGAATGGGCCAAAGAAGAAGGCATTGCCGACGAGGAGATTTTCGCCCGAGTTCGAGCGCCGTGCCGACGAGCACATGGCCGCGAAGGTTGCGCGATGGGGCTCCGAAATCATCCGGTACATCGAGAAGTCGATCCTGCTGCAGACGCTTGACCACCTGTGGCGCGAGCATCTGGTCATGCTCGACCATCTGCGCCAGGTCGTCGGGCTGCGCGGTTACGCCCAGCGTGACCCACTCAACGAGTACAAAGCGGAAGCGTTCACCTTGTTCGAGGCGATGAGCCAGCACTTGCGCGAGGCGGTGACGGCGCAGCTCATGCGGGTGGAAGTCATGGATTCGCCGCCGCCGGACCAGCAGATGTCGCCGCTGCCGCCGATGGAAGCGCACAAGATCGATCCGACCACCGGCGAGGACGAGATGGCGCTGGCAATGGCAGGCGCCGAAACACTGGCCCGCCACGGCATCGGCGGCGGCGCTACCGCCGCCGCCGCGACGGCGATGCCGCGCAACATCCCAGCGGCGGAACGTAATCCCAAAGATCCGGCGAGTTGGGGCAAGGTTGGCCGCAACGAGGCCTGCCCGTGCGGCTCAGGCAAGAAGTTCAAGCACTGCCATGGCAGGTATCAGTAATCGGGGATCAGGTAGCAATCGGGTATCAGTAATCAGCAGTGCCTGGAGTGATACCTGATCCCGGTCTCCTGATGCCTGATTACTGCAATCCGCTCCAGCGGTTGGCGAAATTGCCCGACGGCACGACGGCTTGCGCGCCATTCATCAGGCTTGCGGTGGCTGCCGGTGGCGCAGTGGCGTTGGCTTCTTGTTGCTGCGGAGCCGGCTTTGCTTTCGGTACAGCCGCGGTGGTCTCTTGCTGCGGCTCGGTCTTGCGCGGTTCGGCGCTGCGCGGCTCGGCTTTTGGCTTTGGTGTGACTGCAGCGGTCTCATAACGCGGGACCGATTTGTGTTTCGGCGGCTCGACCGTTGCTGTTGTTACCGGGGACGGTGCCGGGACTGCAGCAGCCGGCTCCGTTCCGCCCGACGAGAACAGGCTACTGAAGAAGCCGGTGCCGGAGTTTGCTTCGCCTCGTTCTACCGTTTGCGTATCGGTGGCGGCAACTTGCGCCGGCGCCTCGGCGGCTGCCGTTGATCCCAACAGGCCGCCGAGCATCCGGCTGGCGAACGTCGGCTGGCCGCCGCCATTGTCCATAACGACGGGTGCCGGCTGCGGCGGCAACGGTGAAGTCTTTCTTGCCGGCGGGATGCCGCCGCCGACCTGCGCCAGGAAGACCCGGTTCATGCCGCCGTCGAGGCCGGTTCTGATCGGCGCGGTCGGTACGTTGATTCTGACCAGCTGGGCGTACTGGGCATCGTCTTTCTGCTGTTTCGCCAGCGAGAGGCTGGCGATCTCGGGTGCCACGGTATAGGCCGGGCAAGGTCCGGTTGGGCTGAACACCAGCGACCTTTTCGCGTCAGGGGGCTGCATGGCGTCGAACACATAATGCCGATTGCAGACGTCGACCTTGGGCTCGAGATGGGTCACCTCGAAATGGTCGTTGCCCTCCTTGATCATCTTCCAGAACGCCATGTTCGGATTGGTGCGATGGCGGGCCATGTTGAGCGGCGTCATGCGGAACGGGTAGGCTTGGATCTGGAAAGAGTGCTGGCCGCCGAGAAACGATTCGCGCGCCAGCGAATAGATTTCGCCGATTTGCTCGTCGGTCATGGCGTAACAGCCGCGCGACGAACAATCGCCGTGGATCATCAGAAGCGCTCCGGTACGTCCGTTCGCCTTGTCATAAGCGTTCGGGAAGCCGGTATTGATGGCGAGGTAGTAATTGGAATTCGGGTTCATCAGATCAGGAGTGATCGCGTAAAAGCCTTCGGGCGCCTGGCGGTCGCCTTCGTGGACCTTGGGTCCAAGATCACCTGACCAGCGGCAGATCGGATAAACTTTGAGGATCTGGAATCGGCCGGAGGTGTCCTGCTTCCAGACTTCGAGCTCCGATTCCTCCTTGAAGATCCGAACGAGGATCGGGGAGTCCTTCGGCATCTTCTTCTGTTCGAGCAGCGCCAGCGTCTGCGGCGAGAGCTCCTTCATCGCGCGCGTCGGCAGCTGGTAAGCGTCCTCGCCGTAGCAGCCGGCAAGCGCCAACGTCGCGGCGATCACGGCCGACGCCATCAGCGCGCGGACCAGGCTGGCGCGGATCAAATCGCGATACTCCCCGACTGATGGAACCGTCCCCGTGCCATCGCAGAACCAATCGTTATCCTTACGAGGCGGCTTGCGCAAGCCGAGCAGCCCAAGGGGACCACGCCGGCGCTGAACGAATGGTAAATTTTCTGCAAATTTGACGGGCAGTGGCGAGATTTTATGCACCGTTGCGTAGCACCGGTCCGGCCGATCGATCACGGCACGATTGTGGCGGAAAAGCCGGCCGCTGCGCGAGCCGTCCGGACCTTTAGTTCAGCTCAATGTCCGCCCGATCGCCATGAACTTCTCGCGTCGAAGCCGGACGATGGTTGCCGGGTCGAGCCCATGCAGTTCGGTCAGCGCTTCGGCGATTGCCGCCCCGGCCGCTGCGATGGTCGCCGGAGGATCGCGATGCGCACCGCCGGTCGGCTCCGGCACCACGGTGTCGACGACACCAAGCCGGAGCAGGTCTTGTGCGGTAATCTTCATATTGGAGGCGGCGTCCTGGGCTTTCGCGGCATCGCGCCAAAGGATCGAAGCGGCGCCTTCGGGCGAAATCACGCTGTAGATGGCATGCTCCAGCATGATGACGCGGTTCGCGGTGGCGACCGCGATCGCTCCGCCCGAGCCGCCCTCGCCGATGATGGTCGCAACGTTGGGGACACCGATGCGCAGACAGACTTCGGTCGAGCGCGCGATGGCCTCGGCTTGGCCGCGCTCCTCGGCGCCAATGCCGGGATAGGCGCCCGCGGTGTCGATCAGCGCGATCACCGGGATTTCAAAGTGGTCGGCCATGTCCATCAGCCGCACCGCTTTGCGGTAACCTTCCGGGCGCGCCATGCCGAAATTGTGCTTAAGACGGCTGTCGGTATCGGAGCCTTTCTCGTGGCCGATCACGCAAACGCTCTCGCCGTGGAAGCGGCCGAAGCCGCCGACGATTGCGGCGTCCTCGCCGTAGGTGCGGTCGCCGGCGAGCGGCGTGAAATCGGCAATGAGCTGGGTGATGTAATCGACGCAATGCGGCCGCTGCGGATGCCGCGCCACTTGCGTCTTCTGCCAGGGCGTCAGCTCGGCATAGATTTCCTTGAGCGTCTGCGCCGCCTTGCCTTCGATGCGGTTGATTTCTTCACCGATGGCAATGGCCTCGCCGCCGTTCTGGAGCGCGCGCATCTCCTCGACCTTGGCGTCGAGTTCGGCCACCGGCTTTTCGAAGTCGAGGTAAGAGCGCATTACAAAATGGTTCCAACTTTTTTATTGCCGGGGCAGCCGCAATCCGCACTGCGTTACGGGACGGCTTCGCCCCATTGCTTCCCACGAGGATGAGCCTCGTCGTTCGTAGTCGATCAAGTATTTACGTCCGCCAGCGGATGCAAATCGCGGACGAGGCTTTTCAGGCGTTCTTCGAGCACATGGGTGTAAATCTGGGTCGTGGAAATGTCGGCGTGGCCGAGCAGCGTCTGCACCACGCGCAGGTCCGCGCCATTGTGCAGAAGGTGGCTGGCGAAAGCGTGCCGCAGGACGTGAGGGCTTAGCTGCGCCGGCCGCAAGCCCGCGGCGGCTGCAAGCCCCTTGAGGTCACGCGCAAAATGCTGGCGGGTGAGATGGCCGGAATCGCCGAACGATGGGAATAGCCATTTCGATCCGGCGCTAACGCCGTTCTTGCCGCGCGCTTCGCTCAGCAGGGCAAGGTAATCGGCGGTCGCGTGCTTGGCAGCGTTGTTGAGCGGCACGAGGCGCTCTTTGTTGCCCTTGCCGCGCACAACGATAACTCGGGCTTCGCGGCGGGCCGCCGAAGCCGGAAGCGCAACCAGTTCGGAGACGCGCAACCCGGTGGCGTAGAGAAGCTCGACGAGACAGGCGAGCCGGGCGGCGCGAAGCCGCGTCGGCAGCGGGGCCGCGGGATCGGTTTGCCCGGCTACGCGCAACAGGCGATCGACTTCGGCAAGCGTGAGTGTTTTCGGTAGCGGGCGTGAGCGCTTTGGGCCGTCGAGCACGGCAGCGGGGTCGTCCTTGCGCCGGCCTTCCGCGTAGAGGAACCGATAAAGCTGCCGGATCGCGGACAGCCGCCTAGCCACCGTCGTCGGCCGCAAGCCGCGTCGCGCCAGATCGCCCAGATAGCTTCGCAAATCATCGGTCACCGCGTTCGCTATGGAGCCGCCGCGGCTGCCGAGACAGGACGCAAAATCCCCAAGGTCGCGGCGGTAGGCGTCAAGCGTGTTGTTGCCGGCGCCGCGTTCGGCCGCCAGCATATCGAGAAACAGCGAGACCAGCCGCTCGTCGGAAGGCTTTGCCTTCCGCTCCGTTTCTAGTGTTGCCGCCCGAACCATGCGTCAGGCCTCAGCGGTTCTTGAAGAATTTATCGGGCGGGACCGACACGGTGATTTCCCGCGGTTTCGGCTTTACGAAATGGGCGAGCGAATAAAGGCCGCCAAAGATGACGCCGCCCAGCACAACAACGATGGTGAGAAACCGCAGCAGGCTCGGCATCAGGTGCTCGCGCTCATCCTATTGGTGCCGGCGACCGGGACCGAGTACGATCATGTCAGGCCGGAACTGGCAACTTATTCGGAACGCAACCCGGATGTTCCAGCCTTGAGCCAAACGGGCGTTGGGCCCTCGCTCCGGCATTAACGATATATGACTGATATTACTTTACAAAATGACACCAATGCGACCGTCTCGCCGGCCGCGATCGTGGCCCAACTCGGGCGGCGTTCAATTGTGCTGGTCGGCATGATGGGAGTTGGAAAGTCGTCGGTCGGCCGCCGATTGGCCGCCCGGCTGGCGATCCCGTTCGTCGATGCCGACGTGGAAATCGAGAAAGCGGCCGGTATGAGCATTCCCGATATCTTTTCCCATCAGGGCGAGGCGTACTTCCGCAGTGGCGAGGCGCGCGTCATCGCGCGGCTGCTCGAGGGCGGCCCGCAGGTCCTGGCGGCCGGCGGCGGCGCCTTCATGAATCCAAATACCCGCGACCTCGTCCGTGCGAAGGGCGTCTCTGTCTGGCTGAAGGCCGAGATTGACGTGCTGTTGCGTCGGATCAGCAAGCGCCGAAACGACCGGCCGCTGTTGCAGACCGCTGATCCGGGCGAGACGCTACGCGCGCTCCTGGTCGAGCGGGAGCCGGTCTATGCGCAATCCGATCTCATCGTGCAGTCGCGCGAAGTGCCGCACGACGCTGTCGTTGCCGACATCATGACGGCGCTTGCCGCGTGGCTGAAGGAGGCGGCACCGCCCGAACGAAAGGCCGGTCTATGACGGCGCCGCTCCGCAACGATCCTGCAACCGTCAAGGTCGCGCTCGGCGACCGCAGCTACGACATTGTCATTGGGCGCGGGCTGATCGCGTCGCTCGGTGCGCGCATTGCGGCGCTCCGCCCGGGTGCCAAGGCCGCTGTCGTTACCGACGAGAATGTCGCCCGTCACCACCTGGCCGCTGCTGAAGCCGCGCTTGCAGGAGCCGGCGTGCCCGCGAGCCGCGTCACCGTTCCGGTTGGCGAAGGCTCGAAGAGCTTTCGTATGTTCGAGCAGGTCTGTGAAGCGATCATCGCGGCGCGTATAGAGCGCGGCGATCTTGTGATCGCGCTCGGCGGCGGCGTCATCGGTGATCTTGCCGGTTTCGCGGCGTCCGCGGTGCGGCGTGGAATAGATTATGTGCAAGTTCCGACCACGCTGCTGGCACAGGTCGATTCGTCGGTTGGCGGCAAGACCGCGATCAATTCCGCCCACGGCAAGAATCTGATTGGCGCGTTTTATCAGCCGATCCTGGTGCTCGCCGACACCGCAGCCCTCGACACCCTGCCGGCGCGCGAATTTCGCGCCGGCTACGCCGAGGTCGCCAAGTACGGCCTGCTCGGCGATGCCGCATTTTTCTCCTGGCTGGAAGCGAACTGGCGCGATGTCTTTCAAGGCGGTCCCGCGCGCGAGCATGCCATTGCCGTGAGTTGCCGCGCCAAGGCCGCGATCGTCGCTCGCGATGAGCGGGAGAACGGCGACCGGGCGCTGCTCAATCTCGGCCACACTTTCGGTCACGCGCTGGAAGCGGCTTGTGGGTTTTCCGATCGGCTCCTTCACGGCGAGGCGGTCGCCGCGGGCACCGCTCTTGCGTTCGGCTTTTCGGCGCGGCTCGGGCTTATTCCCGCCGCTGAGGCCGAGCGCGCGGTCCATCATCTGGCGGAAGTCGGGCTGCCGACCCGGCCAAAAGACATTCCGGGCGGGCTGCCGTCCGTCGATCGGCTGATGGATTTGATCGCGCAGGACAAGAAAGTGAAGCGCGGAAGGCTTACATTTATTCTTGTGCGCGGGCTCGGCGCCGCGTTTGTCGAAACCGGTGTTGATCAACAGGATGTGCGCGCGTTCCTTAGCGAGAAGCTCGCCGGGCAATGACGATTTACGATTGGTTGACCGTCGCGGCAGTTGTGATCTGCCTTCTGGTGTCGGCGTTTTACTCCGCCAGTGAGACCGCGCTGACCGCGTCCTCGCGCGCCGCCATGATGCGGCTGGAGAAGCAAGGCAATTTCGACGCGACGATCGTCAATCGCCTGCTTGGAACCCGCGAACGCTTTCTTGGAGCGGTGCTGCTCGCCAACAACGTCACCAATATCGCAGCGTCGACCTTGGCGACCGGCTTGTTGCTGACGCTGTTCGGCCACGCGGGGGTGATCTACGCGACCATCGCGATGACGGTGCTGATCTTCGTTCTCTGCGAAGTTCTGCCGAAGACCGCCGCCTACAACACACCAGATCGCATGGCCCTTGCTGTCGCCCAGCCGATCGAACGGACGGTCGCACTGTTCTTGCCGATCCTGAAAGCGGTCGAATGGCTGGTGCGTCTCATCTTGCGCGTTGTCGGCGTGCCGGTCGGCAGTATCCACTCGATCCTTTCGCCGCGCGAGGAACTGCGCGGGGCGGTCGATCTCATGCACCGCGCCGGTGTGGTGGAAAAGCTCGACCGCGACATGATGGGCGGCCTGCTCGACCTGCGCGAGCTGACCGTCTCCGATGTCATGATCCATCGCACCAAAATGGTCATGCTCGACGTTGATGAGCCACCGCAGGACATTGTCGATGCTGTCCTTGCCGCCGCAGTGACCAGGATTCCGCTTTGGCGCGACTCGCCGGACAACGTGCTCGGTGTGCTGCATGCCAAGGATCTGCTGCGTGCGTTGCACGCGGCCGACGGCGATGGCACCAAGATCGACATCCTGTCGCTGACAACGCCGCCTTGGTTCGTGCCGGACACCACACCGCTCTACGAGCAGCTCAAAGCGTTTCGCGCCCGTAAAACGGCCTTGGCGCTGGTTGTCGATGAATACGGCGAGCTCGAGGGTCTGGTGACATTGGAGGATATCATCGAGGAGATCGTCGGCGACATCAGCGATGAGCACGACGTCGCAGTCCCCGGCGTGCGCATGCTGCCGGACGGTTCAGTCAACGTTGATGGCGCGGTCCCGGTGCGCGATCTCAACCGCGCGATGGATTGGAACATCCCCGACGATGAGGCGACCACAATCGCCGGCGTGGTAATCCACGAGGCGCGTTCGATCCCGGAGCCCGGACAGAGTTTTACTTTCCACGGCTTCCGTTTTCAGGTTTTGCGCAAGACCCGCAACCGGATCACGGCGCTGCGGGTCACGCCGCTGGTGCGCAAGGTGATAGCGAAGGCGAGTTAGCGCGCTACAGATTTTCCCCCGGCGCCGCCGCATGGATCGCCAGCGCATGCACGCCGCCGGCAAGCTCGCCCGCGAGCGTGGCGTTGATCATGCGATGACGCTCCAGCCGGCTCTTTCCCCGAAACGCCTCCGACACGATATAGAGACGGAAATGGGTCTCCCCGCCCGGCCGGTGTCCGGCATGACCTTCATGACGATGTGATTCGTCCTCAACGTTAAGGCTTTCCGGTGCGAAAGCCTTGCGCAACTTTTCCGTGATGAGATCGCGTGTTTGCATGGGCGACAGATAGCGAGCGCGCGATGCGGGTCAATGCCGGCATTTTGGGTTTTATCATCTGTCAAGTCTTGAAGGTGCCATCAACGCACCCTCATAATTGAAACAATGAGTAACGACTCGCCACTGTTCGATCGGATTCGCGTCAAGCCGGGCCAGGACCGCCGCCAGCGTACCGAGTTGCCGGCGTGTCAGTGGCCGGATTGCGGGGCGCCGGCGACGCACCGCGCGCCGAAAGGCCGGCTGCGCGCCAGTGAGTACTGGCGCTTCTGCCTGGAGCACGTGCGCGAATACAACAATTCATACAATTTCTTCGCCGGCATGAGCGATGACGCAGTCGCCAAGTACCAGAAAGAAGACCTGACCGGCCATCGTCCGACCTGGAAAATGGGCTCGATCGGCGGCGTCAGTGGCCGCCGCCGCAACAACCGTCGCGGCTCTGCCGACTTTCGCCCCGATGGGTGGGCGGGAGAGGATCCGTTTAGTCTATTCGGCGCAGTAGGTGGTAACGGCGCCGGCCATGCGCGACCGACGGCCGAGGGCCGCAAAATTCTCAACGCTCAGCGCCGAGCCCTTGACACCCTCGGTCTTGAAGCCGACGCCAAACGGGCCGATATCAAGACGAGGTTCAAAGTATTGGTAAAACGGCATCATCCCGACGCCAACGGTGGCGACCGCACTTCCGAGGATCGGCTTCGGGAGATCATCCAGGCCTACAACTACCTGAAGTCGGCGGGATTCTGCTGACCGGTGGATAGCGGCTTTCGCGGCCTTATGGGCTTCTGGTAAGTTTGGCGCGACATCCGACCGCCAGAGAGGGCCGATCGCGGCTAATCGGGACACTCGGACGTTCCGGGGTCACGGAGGAGCAATGAGTCTCGCAACAGAAACGGAATCCGGCTTGCCGGACATGAAGGTCTCGATCCGGCAGGTGTTCGGCATCGACAGCGATTTGGAAGTGCCGGCGTATTCCGAGCCGGACGAGCACGTTCCGGACCTCGATCCCGACTACCGGTTCGACAAGCCGACGACGCTTGCCATCCTTGCCGGCTTTGCCCGCAACCGCCGGGTCATCGTCACCGGCTATCATGGTACCGGCAAATCGACGCATGTCGAGCAGGTCGCGGCGCGGCTCAACTGGCCCTGCGTGCGCGTCAACCTCGACAGTCACATCAGCCGCGTCGATCTCATCGGCAAGGATGCGATCGTGATCCGCGACGGTATGCAGGTCACCGAATTCCGCGACGGGATATTGCCATGGGCGCTGCAGAACAACGTCGCGCTGTGCTTTGACGAATACGATGCCGGCCGGCCGGACGTGATGTTCGTGATTCAGCGGGTGCTGGAATCGTCCGGGCGATTGACGCTGCTTGACCAGAACAAAGTGATCAAGCCGCATCCGGCGTTTCGTCTGTTCGCGACCGCCAATACGGTGGGCTTAGGCGATACTTCGGGCCTCTATCACGGCACCCAGCAGATCAACCAGGGCCAGATGGACCGCTGGTCGATCGTCACCACGCTGAACTATCTGCCGCACGATAACGAAGTCGATATCGTGCTCTCCAAGGCGAAGCACTATCGCACCGATCCGGGCCGCGACATCGTCGGCAAGATGGTGCGCGTGGCCGATCTCACGCGCAACGCGTTCATGAACGGCGATATATCCACCGTCATGAGCCCGCGAACGGTGATCATCTGGGCCGAGAATGCCGAAATTTTCGGCGACATCGGCTTTGCGTTCCGGCTGACCTTTGTCAACAAATGCGACGAACTCGAGCGCCCGCTCGTGGCGGAGTTTTACCAGCGGTGTTTCGGGCAGGAATTGCCGGAATCTGCCGTCAACGTTGCGCTGTCCTGACAGTCACCTCTTCCCGTGCGGGGGGAGGGAAAAACATGACCTCGAACGTCGCACTCCGAAGCTTCGTGCAGGACCAGGCGGTTCTCGACGCCGCCGATGTCTCCGCAGTTTCGCAACTGGTCGTGCGCGAACGGTTGAGCCGCGATCTCGGACTGTGGGAGCAGATGCACGACTGCTATCACGCGGACTCGGTAGTGCGACTAAGCTGGATCGACGCCAGCGGCCCGGAATTTGTGCGCCGTTCGAAAGAAATGGCCGCGCGCAACGTCAAAGCAACCCATCGGCTTGGTCCTGTTCTGGTTACGCTCGCTGGCGACCGCGCCATCGCGCAGCTTGGCGGCGTCATCGATATTCCCTCCAAGGTGAGAGGGATCGCCGTCATATTTTCGAGCTATGTGCAATTTCTGTTTCGCGCCGAACGGCGCGACCAGGTGTGGCGGCTCTCCGGCTTCGACGTGATCTATCAGCGTGACGAAATCTCACCGGTTATTCCGGGCCAGACCGTCATCATCGAGCCGCAGGAGCTGAAGAAGTTTCGTCCGTCTTATCACCTGCTCTCATTTTGCGTCATGTCCGCCGGGTTTCCGGTGCGTGACGATCTTGCCGGAATTGACCGTCCTGACCTCGTGGAGGCGCTGACCAGCGAAGTCTATGGCTGGGCCGGGCTGACACCTCCGCACTGAACATTAACGAGCGACACGGGTCCGATGACTTCGAACATCAAAACCAAAACCCCGGCAAAGGAAGCGCCGACCGAGCCGTTCAAGCGTGCCGTCGGGGTGTGCGTCCGCGCGATCGCCGGCAAGAGCGATATCGAGGTCGCCTTCGCCGCCGAGCGCCCCGGACTGACCGCCAACAAAGTGCGGCTGCCCGAGCCGCCGCGCCGGCTCAACGAACGGGAAGCGGCCATCGTGCGTGGCCACGCCGACTCGATCGCGCTGCGGCTCGCCTGTCACGACCCGGCCATGCATCGCAAGCTCGTCCCCGGCGGTCAGCAGGCGCGCGCGGTGTTCGAAGCAGTCGAGCAGGCCCGCGTCGAAGCAATCGGATCGCGGCGCATGGGCGGTGTGAAGAAAAATCTCGCCGCCATGCTCGACGATCGCTTTCATCGCGGCAAATACGACGAGGTTACCGACCGTGCCGATGCGCCGATCGAAGACGCCGTGGCCATGATCGTACGCGAACGGCTCACCGGCGAAACGCCGCCGCCCGCCGCGCGCAAGGTGGTCGAGCTATGGCGGCCGCTGATCGAGGAACGCGCCGGCCGCAATCTCGATCGGCTCGAACGCGTCGTCACCGATCAGCGCCGCTTCGGCGACGTGGTGCACGATCTGCTCGATTGCCTCGACATGGGCGAGGAACGATCGAGCGAATCCGACGAGGAGGAGGGCGAGGACGGCGACCAGCAGGATCGCAGCGAGGAATCCGGTCAAGACGGCGAGGCGGCGGAGAGCGCAGACAACGAGCGCATGAGCCTCGAAGAGGCCGAGAGCTCAGCCGACGAATTGCCCGACAGCGCCGCGGAATCCGTCGATGCGCCGGCGTCCGACATGGCCGACGATGCGGAAATGGGCGATTCCGAGACCGCCGCCGAACCGTGGCGGCCGCGGCACAATCGCAACGAACCGCGCGGTCCCGACTATCGTCCATTCACCAGCAAATTCGACGAGATCGTCGGCGCCGAGAATCTTTGCGATCCGGAGGAGCTCGACCGGCTCCGCGGCTATCTCGATAAGCAATTGTCGCATCTGCAGGGCGTCGTGGCGCGGCTCGCCAACAGGCTGCAGCGGCTCCTGCTGGCGCAGCAGAACCGGGCGTGGGAATTCGATCTGGAAGAAGGTTTGCTCGATCCGGCGCGACTGTCGCGCGTGATCGTCGATCCAATGCATCCGTTGTCGTTCAAGCGCGAGAAGGACACCGACTTCCGCGATACCGTGGTGACGCTGCTGCTCGACAATTCCGGCTCGATGCGCGGGCGTCCGATCACGGTTGCTGCGACGTGCGCCGATATCCTGGCGCGCACGCTGGAACGCTGTGGCGTCAAGGTCGAGATTTTGGGTTTCACCACGCGGGCCTGGAAGGGCGGACAATCGCGAGAAGCCTGGCTCGCCCAGGGCAAGCCGGCCAATCCCGGGCGGCTCAACGATTTGCGCCACATCGTCTACAAGGCGGCGGATGCGCCGTGGCGGCGCGCGCGCAAGAATCTCGGCTTGATGATGCGCGAGGGTCTCCTGAAGGAGAATATCGACGGCGAGGCGCTCGACTGGGCGCACAAGCGTCTGCTCGGCCGGCCGGAGACGCGAAAGATCCTGATGATGATCTCCGACGGCGCGCCGGTCGATGACTCGACGCTATCGGTCAATCCCGGCAATTATCTGGAGCGTCATTTGCGCTGGGTGATTGAGGATATTGAAACGCGTTCGCCGGTCCAGTTGATCGCCATCGGTATCGGTCACGACGTCACGCGCTACTATCGCCGTGCCGTGACGATTGTCGACGCCGAGGAACTCGGCGGCGTCATGACCGAAAAGCTCGCCGAACTGTTCGACGAACAACCCATCGAAGAACGCGCGCCGCGTCCGGTTCGGTCCCGCCGCGCACAGGCGTAAAAACCTCGTCAGCCATCCCGCTGAGGATGATGGGAATTCCAAACAGCACCCGCGTCGAAGCCAGGCTTGGACGCAAAACTCGCTCACCAAATACTTGAGATAGGCTTGCGCGCTAGGCCGCGGCCGCCGTGCGCTTCTTGGCGACCTGGCGCTTGAGTTCGAGCGCACGTGCCGAAAGCTCGGCATCCTTGGCCGCCAGCAGGAAAGCATCGAGGCCGCCGCGGTGATCGACACTCTTCAGCGCGTTGGCCGAAATCCGCAGCCGCACCGAGCGGCCGAGTGAATCCGACAACAGCGTCACGTTGAGCAGGTTCGGCAGAAACCGCCGCTTGGTCTTGCGGTTCGAGTGGCTCACCCGATGCCCGATCTGACGTGTCTTGCCGGTCAGTTCGCAGCGCCATGCCATAGCAGAAATCCTTTTAGCCTCGGCGCCGCCGGCTCCGAGCCCTCAACATGTAGGGAGAAAAGCTTGCGGACCTATAGTCAGGGTGCTGAAAAGCGTCAAGCGCGAGGTCGAAACCGGCAGCGGCGGTCCCAAGCTTAAGACGGTGTAAAACCACAGAAACGTCGCATTCCCCAACGAGATAAAGCGCGGCGCCCGGACTATTGCTTCCGGCGGCTGATACGGCATCCCGTCGTCGTAGCCACGTCACCGTCAAGCTTAAGCCGCGGCACCGAGGGATTCGTCACCACCGTGTCTTTCCTGCCGAGCCGGCTCATCTGCACCGCACCCTGCGCCGCCTTCGCCGCGGGGTGTTTCGTTACAATCATTGCGCTTATGGTTGACACCGGCCACGTTGCTGCCGCGCAGGGGCGGCTCGAGGCCGAATATACCGCGACCCTCGCCGGTATTCCGATCGGCCGCGGCAACTGGATCATCGAGATTTCCGAGGACCAGTTCAGCGCGTCGGCAAGTGGCGGCACGACGGGCATTTTGCGTTTCTTCAGCTACGGACACGGTGTCAGCAAGGTGCAGGGCACCGTAGCCTCTGGGCAGCCATTGCCGACGAGCTACGTCTCCACCATCACCAACCGGGATCGGGTCGATGATGTGCGCATGTCGTTTGCAGGCGGCAACGTCAAGGATTTCACCGTCGACCCTCCAATCGGACCGAGCAACGACCGCATTCCGGTGACCGACGGCGATCGCCACAACGTGCTCGACCCGATGACCTCGACGCTTGACCCGGTGAACGGCACCGGCGACCCGCTATCGCCGCAGGCTTGTGGCCGCAAGGTGTCGGTGTTCGACGGCCGCATGCGCTTTGATCTGCGCAGCGAATTCAAGCGTATGGAAGTGGTCAAAGCCGAAAAGGGCTACCAGGGCCCGGTCGTCGTCTGCGCCATCTACTTCACGCCGATCTCCGGCTATGTGCCGAATCGTTACGCCATCAAGTACCTTGCCCAGTTACGCGATGCCGAGGTTTGGCTCGCGCCAATTACCGGCACCCGGGTGCTGGTGCCATTTCGTTTTTCGCTGCCGACGCCGGTCGGCACCGGGGTGGTCCAGGCCACGCATTTCATCACGGCCGCGAAACCGCGCGCTGCGGCCAACGTGAAAATACAGTGATGCCGGCGTCGTTACTGTTGATGGCCGCCATCTAAGGGCGTTAAGGAACATGCACGCGGCTTGCGCGCTGCGCGGCGTCCCCACTATCCACAGGGAAGAACCCCTTAACTCATTGGAAAGCTCTGTCGCCGCATGGCGTTAACTTTTTTGCCCCGAAAATGATGTCGAAAAGCCGCTTCCGACACCCCATGTTGTGTTGCCAAATGATGGTAGCGCCATATGTCGCCGTGAACGAAGTCGAACGCGGTGCGAGTCGCCGATTCGGCCGCGATTCGTTCCAGACTCGTTCCACATCTTAATCACAGACCTTTCCCGACCAGCACAGGGCTTTCCCGTCGTGTTGTTGTGATACAGATGCAACCGCCGCGCACGCGCGGCAGTCCGGGCCTGCAATGCCGATTTCATTTTCGCCTGCCACTGATCGAGATTTACGCGCGCGCGGCGCCGGCGTTACCGCCGTGCTCGGGCCAACCAATACCGGCAAGACCCATCTCGCCATCGAGCGGATGCTGGCGCACTCGTCCGGACTGATCGGCCTGCCGCTGCGGCTGTTGGCGCGCGAAGTTTACAACAAGGCGGTCGAGCGGGTGGGGGCGGACGCGGTCGCTCTGGTGACCGGCGAGGAGAAAATCAAACCAGCCAATCCGCGGTTCTGGGTCTCGACTGTCGAGGCGATGCCGTCCGACCTTGATGTCGCGTTTCTCGCTGTCGACGAAATTCAGCTCGCCGCCGATTTTGAGCGCGGCCACGTTTTCACCGACCGCATCCTGCACCGGCGCGGGCGCGAGGAGACCCTGGTACTTGGTGCTGCCACGATGCGGCCGATTATCGAACGGCTGCTGCCGGGCGTCAGCATCGTCAGCCGTCCGCGTCTGTCGCAATTGACCTTTGCCGGCGAGAAGAAGCTCACGCGATTGCCGCGCCGTTCGGCGATCGTCGCTTTCTCAGCGGATGAAGTTTACGCCATCGCGGAGTTGATCCGCCGGCAGCGCGGCGGCGCCGCGGTCGTGCTCGGAGCGCTGTCGCCGCGGACGCGCAACGCCCAGGTCGCGCTCTATCAGGCTGGCGAAGTCGACTACCTGGTGGCGACCGACGCTATCGGCATGGGACTTAATCTCGACGTCGATCACATCTCGTTTGCTTCCGATCGCAAGTTCGACGGCTACCAGTTCCGCAAATTGAGCCCGGCCGAGCTGGCTCAGATCGCCGGCCGGGCCGGCCGCGCCACCCGCGACGGCACGTTCGGCACGACCGGCCGCTGTCCGCCGTTCGAGCCCGAACTGGCGCAGGCGCTGGAGTCGCACAACTTTGAGCCGGTGAAGATCGTGCAATGGCGCAACACCGATCTCGATTTCTCTTCGGTTGGCGCGCTGCAGGCGTCGCTCGCGACGGCGCCGACCGAGAATACGCTGACGCGTGCGCCAGTCGCCGAAGATATCCTCGTGCTCGACCATGCTGCGCGCGATGATGAAGTGCGCGGACTGATCGGAACCAGCACCGACGTCGAGCGGCTTTGGGAAGTCTGCCAGATTCCCGACTATCGCAAGATTGCGCCGGCAACCCATGCCGAGCTGGTCGTTGCGCTCTACAGCTTTCTCAAGCGTGAAGGCAAAATTCCAACCGACTGGTTTGCCAAGCAGGTGTCGCTCGCGGACCGGACCGATGGCGACATCGACACGCTCTCGAACCGCATCGCGCATATCAGGACCTGGACCTTCGCGGCGAACCGGCCGGATTGGCTCGCCGATCCGGAGTACTGGCAGGGCGTCACCCGCGGCGTTGAGGACAAACTTTCCGACGCGCTGCACGAGCGGCTGACGGAGCGTTTCATCGACCGTCGCACCAGCGTGCTGATGCGGCGGCTCCGTGAGAACGGCGACCTTGAGCCGGAAATGAGCAAGACCGGCGAGGTCGTGGTCGAAGGGCACACCATCGGGCGCCTCGACGGTTTCGTCTTCGTGCCCGACGCGTCGCAAGGCGGCTCGGAAGCCAAAGCGTTGCAGAACGCGGCGCAGAAGGCTTTGGCCGGCGAGATCGCAGCGCGCGCCGCGCGGCTTGCTGAAGCGCCGGATCAACAATTCGTGCTGGCGGCCGACGGCACCATCCGCTGGACCGGGGCTGCGGTCGGCAAACTCGTCGCTGGCGAAGAGGTCTTGCGGCCGCGGGTGCGTGTCATTGCCGACGAATACCTTTCCGGTGCGCCGCGCGAAGCAGTAGAGGCGCGGCTCGAAGCTTTCGTGAAATTCCACATTACCAAGCTGCTCGGTTCTTTGTTCGAGTTGTCGGCGGCCGCCGACGTCAGCGGCATCGCCCGCGGCGTAGCCTTTCAATTGGTCGAAGCGCTTGGCGTGCTTGACCGGTCGCGGGTCGCCGACGAGGTCAAGGGATTGCAGCAGCCGGAACGGGCAAGTTTGCGAAAATACGGGGTGCGGTTTGGCGCCCATAACATTTATCTTCCGCTGCTGCTGAAGCCCGGGCCACGGGCGCTGGCGACGCAACTCTGGGCGCTGTCCCGTGACGGGCCGCAAAGCAAAGGCTTTGACGATTTGCTGCATCTCGCCGGCAGTGGCCGCACCTCGATTCCGGTCAACCAAGAGATCGACGCCGCCCTCTATCATGTGGCCGGTTATCGCGTTTGCGGCGAACGCGCCGTGCGCGTCGACATTCTCGAACGCCTGGCCGATCTGATCCGTCCCGCGCTCGCCTGGCGTGAAGGCGCTGCCGGGCAAAAGCCGCCGGGCGCGGTCGCCGGCGGCGGCTTCACCGTCGTCAACACCATGACGTCGTTGACCGGCGCTGCAGGTGAGGATTTTGCATCGATCCTGCGCTCGCTTGGTTATCGGATGGAGAAGCGGCCGAAACCCGCGGAGCCGCTGCCTGCTGCTGAAGCAACGGCAACAGCTGCGGCTGAGGCCGCAGACGCACCAGCAACCGATCCCGCCACAACTCCGTCGCCGTCCGATTCACAGTCGCCTGCAGAGATCGTGGCAACCGGTGAAGAGACCGAGGTTTTGGTCGCGGCTCCGGACACGCCAAGCCTGGAAACCGAAGCGATTGTCGAGGCTGCCCCAAGCGACGTTGCTTCAAGCGAGGTTGCTTCGAGTGAAGTTGCTTCGAGCGATAGCGCTTCCGGCGAGGGGGAATCGGTCGCGCCGCCTCCCGTATCTGCTTCACTTGCAGCCGAGGCATCTGCCGAAGCGCCCGCGGAGACGGCTGCAACCGCCGAGCCCGAATTGATCGAGGTGTGGCGGCCCGGCCGTTCCGAGCGGCGCCGTGAACGTCCGCGGTTTCGCCCGCGCGAGGCGCGCAAGCAAGCGCCGCAACCAACGTTCGGACAGCCGCAAGACGCAGCAGCGCAGGCCGCCGTCGCAACCAACGGGGCTTCCGACGGGACCGCGGCCGCAACCGTCGAGACCTCGCACTCCGAACCCGTTCAGGCTGAAACGCCGAAGCCCGCACGCCATGCACGCCACCACCGTCGCCGGCCCGGCGGCGATCAGCGGTTCGATCGGCCACGGCGCGACCCGGAGAGGCCATCTGGGCCGGCAGCGCGTTACGAACGCCACGAACGTCGGGAGAAGGCGCCCGATCCGAACTCACCGTTCGCCAAACTCGCCGCCCTGAAGGCGCAACTCGAAGCCGACGCCAAAGGCCGCCGCTAGTGTGCCTGACGCATCTGACCGCCAACGCATCGACCGGTGGCTGTGGCATGCCCGGCTGGTACGCACGCGCAGCGCGGCCGCATCGCTCGTCAGCGCCGGTCACGTGCGGATCAACTGCGCCCGCATCGACGCGCCGAGCCGCGTAGTGCGGACCGGCGACGTGATCACGGTCGCGCTCGGTCGCAGCGTTCGGGTGGTCAAAGTCAGGGGATTTGCCGACCACAGAGGCTCAGCACAAACCGGTCAGGTTCTCTACGAGGAATTGACGTGAACGGCGCCCGAGCAAGTGGGCCGTCAAACTTGCGTGGCCATCAGCCATGGGGTAGGAGCAACTGCTCCCAAAACCGGGCTTCAGAGTGAGCGGATGACCTACATCGTCAACGACAATTGCATCAAATGCAAATACATGGATTGCGTCGAGGTTTGCCCCGTGGATTGCTTTTACGAGGGCGAGAACATGCTGGTCATCCACCCCGACGAATGCATCGATTGCGGCGTCTGTGAACCGGAATGTCCGGTCGATGCCATCAAGCCCGACACCGAGCCCGGCGTCGAAAAGTGGCTCGGGATCAACGCCGACTTCGCCAAAGCATGGCCGAATATTACCGCCAAGAAGGAACCGCCGGCCGACGCCAAGGATTGGGAAGGCGTGGCCGGTAAATATGAACAGTATTTTTCGCCCAATCCGGGGACAGGCGACTGATTTCAACCGTAGATTAGCGCCTTAACTGTCTCGTGGATGCGACCCTTTTGCGACACGTTAACGCTTTGATTTTGACTGAAAATGTGTTATAGAAGCGCCGCATAAAGAAGGACACCCCCCGATATGCCGCTCCCGCTCCTCGGGAGCTTATTTTTCCGGGGCGTTTTCGAGGAATCGTCATAAAGAGGCGTGAGACCCACGCGAGAGCAGTGGCAGAGAAAACTCGTCATCGTCGTTCGAAGAAGAGCGCGGCCGGCATGAGCCGGAAGGCAAGAAAACCCGCCTCCGGCGCAAGCCGCAGGCCACCACAGTCCACGCGGCGACCGGCCCGGAGCCGGGTTAGCGTGGCGAAACCCGCCCCGCGGCGCAAGCCGGAGGCGGAAGGAGTAACTTTGGGAATGACTGCAAAGAAGACTACGCAGCGGCAAGGCTTCAAGACCAGCGAATTTATCGTCTATCCGGCCCATGGCGTGGGCCAGATCGTGTCGATCGAGGAGCAGGAAGTCGCCGGCGTGCGCCTTGAACTTTTCGTCATCAACTTCGTCAAAGACAAAATGACGCTGCGGGTGCCGACCTCGAAGATCGCCTCGGTCGGCATGCGCAAGCTTGCCGAAACGCCGATGGTC
Organism: uncultured Alphaproteobacteria bacterium; assembly: GCA_963791955.1. Taxonomy (GTDB): domain Bacteria; phylum Pseudomonadota; class Alphaproteobacteria; order Rhizobiales; family Xanthobacteraceae; genus BOG-931. Next base: position 249,170 of record CAWBUO010000002.1, on the reverse strand, counting down.
AAGCGGGCGCTCGAGACGCTCAAGGGCCGCGCGCGAATCAAGCGGACCATGTGGTCGCGCCGCGCCCAGGAATACGAGGCCAAGATCAACTCTGGCGACATCGTTGCCATCGCCGAGGTCGTCCGCGACCTTTATCGGTCGGAGTCGCAGCCCGAGCAATCCTACTCCGAGCGGCAACTCTACGAGGCCGCGATCGATCGACTGTCGCGGGAGGTCGCTGCCGTTCAGCGTCTTACCGAGACCGAGGCGATCAAGGAGATCGAAGCCGCACTCGCCAAGGGGCCGCATCGCGGTCCCAAGCCCGAGGCGGCGGAGGAAGACGCCGTTGTCGAGGAAGAGGCGGCGTAACGCTCTCGTCGCCTGTCAGGCGGCGTAATTTATCAAGGCCCGGCATCGCTGCCGGGCCTTTTTTATTTGCTCCGTCTCCGTGTTCCGTCGCTCGCAGCGAGGCATTGGTCCGCCGGCAAAATTCCCTGCGTTAGTCATAAATTAAGCCTCATTTGCAACGACTGAGAAAGGTGTTGGTAAGGGACAGGGTGTGCAGATGCGGCGCGAGAAAGCGTCAAAGCGTGGCCGTTGGTTCTGGATTGTTGTTGCCGGCGTGATTGGTTTCCTGGTTGGCGATCGCCACGCCGCAACCTGGCAGTCCACGGATCTTTCTGCCTCCCAAAATGTCGCGTTGCGATTCCCCGAGCCGAAGTCTGACACTGCGCTAACAGGCGCGACCGTAGCTGCAGAAACCAGTGCCGCTGCGCCAATCGCTACGACTGACGCCGCAGTGCTTGGCGGCGCTCAGCTCGCGTTGCTGGATCCTGAGCCGATGGTTCCAGTGCCGATGCAGCGGCCGGTCCCCGAGCCGGCGGCATCGGTGCAAAGCCCGCAACCCGCAATCGCCCCGCACGCGGCAAAAGCCGCAGTGGCGTCGCGCCGGCGGGCCGAGCCAAAACCAGCGGTCCAGGCCGCGGATGGCGCGCCTCGCCACGCCAGCCGTCAGGGCTTCCTGCTCAACGACGCGCAGATCGCCAGCATCAAGCAGCGTCTGCATCTGACGGCGGATCAGGAAAGCATGTGGCCTGCGGTCGAGGCGGCGTTGCGGAATGTCGCGTATGCGCGCGCGCGAGATGCGCGCCGGCCGGGCGCGCCGAGGGGCGCCGCGCAACTTGCCTCCGCCGATCCTGACAGCGTAGAGGTTCAGGGCCTCAAATCCGCGGCCGTCCCGCTGATCATGAGCTTTAGCGAAGAGCAAAAGGATGAGGTGCGTAGCCTCGCCCACGTCATGGGGCTGGATAAGCTCGCCTCGGAGCTTTAATACTGCGCCGTCATCGCCGGGCCAAACTCGCCCGCGCAGTGCACCGCACTTGGCCGACATGGCCGCTGCCGTAGCTCAGTGGTAGAGCACTCCCTTGGTAAGGGAGAGGTCGTCAGTTCAATCCTGACCGGCAGCACCAGCTCAATCGGCAACAAACACGTTGTCACGGTTTGCCAGACGACTTCTAATCGGCGTGCTGTTGCGGCGTTCTCAAGGTGCTCCCCCGTGGTGATGCGAATACATTCGCGGGCCATAATCTATTTCGACATGGTCCGTCGGTGCGGTTCAGTTCGACAAGCCTCCCGGCGTTTGAATGTTTCGGCATCCGCCGTTAATCGACAGCTGCTTTATCTGGAAGCCGAAGTTGGAGCGCCGTTGTTCGAGCGACTGCCGGGCGGCATGAAGCTCACACCCGCCGGCGAAGTATTGGCGCGGCATTCGATCACGGTGATTTAGGACGCCCAACGCACAGCGTCCGAATTTGACAATCTCCGCGGCGTCCGGCGGGGCAAGGTTACACTGGTCACCGTCGAAGGCGTGAACTCAGATTTCCTTCCCTCGATCATCGGGCGCATGTTGCAGCTCTACCCGATGATCGAGATCGAGGCGAACGGCGGGCTCGACCGACATTCCGCCGGTGGTGTTGTCTGGCGACGCCGACATCGGCCTGGCGGTTTCGCTGCCGCGAAACGAGAACTTGCAGCAGCGCGCGGTTGGCAAATTTCGCATCGGCGCTGTTGTTCAGCCCGGCCATCCTTTGACACAGGAGCGTCGTGTCACGTTCGCGGCTTGCGCGCGCTATCCGCTGATCCTTGGTGCGCCACCGTTGTCCATCCATGCGTCGATGGAGCCGCTGCTGCGGCGCCATGGGGCGCCGCTCAAGAAAGTGGTTCAGGCGACATCGATTGAACTCATGAAATCGCTCGCCTTGCGAGGTCTGGGTGTCGCCTTCCAGACCGCTTTCGGACTTGAAGCAGAGCTTCGCGACGGATTGCTGGTCCATCTTCCACTGCATGATCCCGTGCCTTTAGTGTCGGAATTGGGCGCCTATGTCCGCGCCGGGCGGCCGCTGCCCAGCGCGGTCGACGCATTTCTAAACCTGCTGAGCGACGAGCTTGCGGCGCGGGAGGCCGCCGAGCCGTAAAAGGGGGCGCTACATTTTCGGCAACGGATGCCGCTCTTTTATGTGACTATGCGAGCACCCGGTGATGGTCTAGGCGTAATTGTCGACAAAATCCGTACTGGAGACGACGATGGCCATGCTCGCCGCGAAGACAATCGCAAGCAACTCGCTTCCCGTCATCGATATTGCCGGCCTCGCAGCCGACTTCGTTGCCCGCCGCTCGGTCGCGCATCAGCTGCGCGCGGCATGCATCGATACCGGGTTCTTCTACATCAAAGGACACCGCACACCGCCCTCGCTTATTGATGCGCTATTTCATCAATCGCGCACCTTCTTTGCCCTTCCGATGGAGCAGAAACTTGCGCTGGCGATGGCCAATTCGCGCTGCCGCCACGGCTATGAGCCTTTGAAAGCACAAACGCTTGAGCCCGGCGCGCCTCCGGATCTCAAGGAAGGATACCTCGCCGGCGAAGATCTCGCCGCCGACCACCCGGCGGTGCTGAACGATCCCGGCAATGTCGGCCCGAATCAGTGGCCACCGCAGCTTCCGAGCTTCAAGGAAGTTATGGTTTCTTATGTCGCAGAGATGAAGGGCCTGACCAAAACGCTCATGCGCGGCCTGGCGCTATCGCTCGATCTCGAAGAGAATTATTTCGACGATTTCTGCCGCGATCCCGTCCTGACACTGCGTCTGCTGCACTATCCGCCGCAACCCGCCAATCCGGCGCCCAATGAAAAAGGCTGCGGCGCGCATACCGATTGGGGAGGAATTACGGTCCTCCTGCAAGACGACGCCGGCGGACTGCAAGTGCGGCACGCCGACGGCTCGTGGATTTCGGCGCCCCCGCTTGCCGGGACTTTCGTGGTCAACATTGGCGATCTGTTCGCCCGCTGGACCAACAATATCTATCGTTCAACAGTTCACCGCGTGGTCAATACTTCGGGCCGTGATCGCTACTCAGTGCCGTTCTTTCTCGACGGGCGTTCCGACCATCTGGTGTCCTGCATTCCGACGTGCGCAGGCGAAAGGCGCCATTTCCCGGATACCACCGTTCGTGGACATCTCGAGGAAATGGTTCGGCGCACTTACGAGGCGGCGGTGTGAGGAGCCGGGAAAAGTGCGAATGACAGTGTCATGCGCTGGCCCGGAAGAGACCGATGGCTGAACTCGGCTATCTGAATATCATCGCCGACGACGTGGTTGGGCTCGCGGGCTTCTACGCCGATGTCTTCGGGCTTGAGGAGATTGTCGCCAGCCGTTCGCCGATATTTCGCGGGCTTAAGACCAAGAAGGCGAACATCGGGTTCAACGCTCACGAAGCCTACGAGTTGCTTAATCTGCAGAAATCGAGTGACGGAGCCGGGAGCAAGTCATTCATGACATTCGACGTGGACAGCGTCGAAGAGGTCGATCGTCTAACCCCCGTAGCGGTCGAAAAGGGCGCGACGCTTCTGAAAGCGCCCTTCACGACCTACTACGGGTGGTACCAGTCGGTCTTGCTCGATCCGGAGGGCAATGCGTTCCGGATCAATTTCGGAACCGCAACCCGGAGTTAAATCATGAAGAAATGGAACATCGTCGCTATCGCCGCGGTGCTTGGGCTCGCGAGGGCAACCTTCGGCGGGGCTCACGCTGCCGAAAAGCTCAAGGTCGGCTTCATCTATCTCGGCCCGGTCGGAGATCTCGGCTAGACTTATCAGCACGACCTCGGCCGGAAAGCCCTGGAGAAAGCGCTTGGCGACAAAATCGAGACCACCTATATCGAGAACGTCCCCGAAAGCGCCGACGCCGAACGCTCCATCGAGCAACTCGTGCGCACCGGCCACAAGCTCATCTTCGCCACCTCGTTCGGTTACATGGACGCTACGCTAAAGATTGCGAACAAATATCCGAACGTGTTCTTCGAGCACTGCGCCGGCTACAAGCACGCCAAGAACATGAGCACCTACGACCGCCGCGACTATGAAGGTCGCTATGTGTCGGGCCAAATCGCCGCCAAGATGTCGAAGACCGGCGTCATCGGCTATATCGTGCCGTTTCCGATCCCCCCGGTAATTGCCAACATCAACGCGATGGTGCTCGGCGCCCAGTCGGTGCGGCCGGACATCAAGGTGAAGATCGTCTGGGTGAACACCTGGTTCGACCCGGGTAAAGAAGCCGACGCCGCCAAGGCGCTCATCGACCAGGGCGCCGACATCGTGACCCAGCATACCGACTCGCCCGCGCCCACCGAGATCGCGGAGCAGCGCGGCGTTCATTCCTTCGGGGAAGACACCGACATGATCAAGTTTGGCCCGCACGCCCAGCTCATCGCCGTCACTGACTACTGGGGCGGTTACTACGCAAAACTTGCCCAGGCTGTCCTCGACGGCACGTGGAAGTCCGAGGACACCTTTGGCGGCCTGGATTCGGGAATGGTGGCGATGTCGCCCTATACGAACATGCCGGATGACGTGAAGAAAATGGCGACGGAAACCGAAGCCGCCATCAAGTCCGGCAAGCTGAATGTGTTCAAGTGCCCGATCACCAACCAGGACGGCAAGACCGTCGAATGCAAGGGCGGGGACCACCTCGATATCGGCCAGGTCCGCAGCATGAACTGGTACGTCAAAGGGATCGACGACAAGCTTCCGGCGCACTGATAGCGGCATCCCGCGGTTTCGATAAAGCGACGCGATGGCCGGGCTCGTCCCGGCCGGAAAATTCACCACGGAATGACTTTGCGGTCGCGTACGAATTTTCCGGTCAGGTTCTGGGGCGCGTCGAGGGCAAGCCACACTGCAGTATCGGCGCCTTCCGCAACGTCGCGATCGGCGCCGGCGCCGCCCATGTCGGTCTTCACCCAGCCGGGACACGCCGCATTAACTGCGACGGCGCCACGAAGTTCGGCCGCCAGAATTGCCGTGACGGCATTGAGCGCCGTTTTTGAAATGCGATAGGCGGCATAGCCGCCGTGATTATCCGACAGCGCACCCATGCCGCTCGACATATTGACGATGCGGGCGGATTTGCTGCGCTTGAGCAACGGCGCGAGGATCTGCGCCAGGCGGAGCGGCCCGAGCGCATTGGTTTCTAGTGTGGTGCGCACCGTCGCGAGCTCAACATTCAGCGCGGGCGCTTCACCCTCGGCAATGATGCCGGCGTTGTTGATCAGCGCATCGAGCCGGCCGTATTTGTCTTCTATAAAATGGCGCAACGCGGCGATGCTCTGCCCGTCGGTGACGTCGAGCGGCTGAAACACCGCGGCGCGTTTCTGTGCGACAAGTTTCTGGATCGCCGCCGCGCCAGCGGCGGGCTTGCGCGCGGTCAAGATGACATTCGCGCGGCGCGCCGCCAGCTGGCGACAGATCTCGAAGCCGATGCCCCGATTGCCGCCGGTGACGACAATGACCGGGCCAACATCCGCGCGCGCCATGCGCCTTCAAGCCGGCTGCAGCAGCTTGAAGGCGTGGAACCAGTCGTTGCGGAGAAAGCCCGGGATGCACCACAGCATGCACAGCGGCTCGATGGCGCGGGCGGCTTCGGCCTTGCCCATATCGGCGGTCTCCCAGCCGAACTGATCGCAGATGCCGCGGACGGTGGCTTTGGCTTTGTCGTCGTTGCCGCAAATGAACATGGTCGGCTTGCCGCCCGGAAATTTCGGATTGATCATCGCCGCGTTGCCTACGGAATTGAACGCCTTGACGAAGTGGACCGCCGGCATCGCGGCCTGCAGCTGTTCCATCAGCGATTGATCGAGGTTGGTGAAAAATTTCAGCACGCCGTTCGCGGGCGGCGCATCCGCGATCGGGTTGGTGGCATCGATCACCGGCTTGCCGGCCATGTTGGCTGCGCCGGCAGCCTTGAGCGCTTCAAGCGCCACCGAGCCTTTGACCGCGAGCACCACAAGTTCGCCAAACTTCGCCGCATCGGCAAAACTGCCGGTCTGCGCGCCTTGGTGCTGGGTCACGAAGTCCTTCAGCTTTCCGGCGTCGCGGGTGCCGAGCGCGACCTGATGTCCGTGCTTGAGAAAGCCGCCGGCGAGAGATTTCGCGACGTCGCTCGATCCAAGGATGCCAACTTTCATGTCCATTCTCCCCGCTCGCGGCTGCTGCCGGCGCGGATCGACGGCAGTCCCGCGTCGCTTACATATTTGGCCGGGCGGGCGTTATTCAACCGATTGTTCACCAGCCGGTGCGGCATTTGATCTACCGCAAGGCCACGCGACGATTTTACATCGATAAGCGCCTCGACAATTATGCTGGAACCACTCTAAAAAGAGCCGCGGCCGACTCCGGCCGTCCCGGAAGGCTGGAAGATTCATGGATTACCGTGCCTATTTTTCCGATGCGCTCGCCCACCTGCGGGACGAGCGGCGCTATCGGGTGTTTGCCGATCTCGAGCGGATCGCCGGCCGCTTCCCGCACGCAGTCTGGCATTCGCCGCACGGGCCGAAGAATGTCGTGATCTGGTGCTCGAACGACTATCTCGGCATGGGCCAGCATCCGAAGGTGATCGGCGCCATGGTCGAGACCGCGACGCGGATGGGCACAGGCGCCGGCGGCACCCGCAACATCGCCGGCAACAATCACCCGCTGGTCGAACTCGAACGGGAGCTCGCCGATCTGCACCGCAAGGAAGCCGCACTGGTTTTCACCTCCGGCTACGTTTCAAATGAAACCGGTATATCCACGCTCGCGAAAGTGATGCCGGACTGCCTGATCCTTTCAGACGCCCTGAACCATAATTCGATGATCGAGGGCGTGCGCCAGGCGCACTGCGAGAAACACATCTTCCGCCACAACGATTTGGCGCATCTCGAAGAGCTGTTGGCCGCCGCCGATCCGGAGCGGCCGAAGCTGATCGTGTTCGAGAGTCTTTATTCGATGGACGGCGATGTCGCGCCGGTCAATCGCATCTGCGACCTCGCCGACCGCTACGGCGCCATGACTTACATCGACGAGGTTCACGCAGTCGGCATGTATGGACCGCGCGGCGGCGGCATCAGCGAGCGCGATGGCGCCGCGAGCCGCATCGACGTGATTGAAGGCACGCTGGCGAAAGCCTTCGGTTGCCTGGGCGGCTATATCGCCGGCTCGGCTGCGATCATCGATACGGTGCGCTCCTACGCGCCGGGATTCATTTTCACCACCGCACTGCCACCGTCGGTCTGCGCCGCCGCAACCGCTGCGATCCGGCATCTGAAAACTTCCCAATGGGAGCGTGATCGCCATCAGGATCGGGCCGCGCGAACCAAGGCGGTACTCGCAGCCGCAGCGCTCCCGGTGATGACCAGCCCAACCCACATCGTGCCAGTGTTTGTTGGCGATCCCGAACTGTGCAAGGAGGCGAGCGATCTCCTCCTTAGCGAGCACGGCATCTACATACAGCCGATCAACTATCCGACGGTGCCGAAAGGCAAGGAGCGGCTGCGGATCACGCCGAGCCCTTATCACGACGACGGCTTGATCGACGATCTGGCCGAGGCGCTCGTCGACGTCTGGCAAAAGCTGGGGCTGCCGTTCAAACAGCGCGCGCTCGCCGCGGAGTAATCCCGCGTCGCGAGGGTTTGCCCGCTCCCCTTGCCGCCCTTGCGAGAGAGGGCACAGCGACGAATGCTCGAGCTAAACTGGTCTAATCTTTATCCTTCACGATCCGCCGCGCCGCCATCGCCACCGTGAAGGTGACGACCAAAAAACGCGCCACGTGGTGCGCCCCGACATAGACCGGATCGAGATGGAGTGCGAGCGCGAGGACCATCATCGTATCCTGCGCGCCTGGCGAGAAGGCGACCACGACGTTGGCGGTCGGGAACGGAAAGAAATGCACCGCGATGAGCGCGAACAGTGTGGCGACGGACAGCGAGACGGCAAACGAGCCGAACGCCGCGCCCAGATAGCTGACGATCAATCGCGGCGAGGTATTCGCGAAACGAGAGCCGACCACCGCGCCAAGAACCACGACCGCGGCGCTGCCGATCCACCACGGCAGGACCGCTTGGGCGAGACCGGTGCCATGCAGGACGGCTGATCCGGCCATCGCGCCAAACAGCAGCCCGCCCGGAAATCTGATTCGCGCCATCGCCACGCCGGCTGCGACCGACACGATGACGACGACAACCATTTCCGGCAATGACGACAGGCCGGCAGGACCGCGGGACACCGGTATCGCTGGAGCCACCAGTCCGAACATCGCAAGTCCGCCAGGTATGCCGATCGTCAGCAGCAGGACGCGCATGGTCTGCACGATTGCAATGGCCCGCAGGTCGGCGCCAAGCTCGCTCGATAGCGCGATCACCTGGATCATCGATCCCGGGCTTGCACCCATCAGCGCAGACAGCGGATCCCAAAGATGCACCACGCGCAGATAGGTCATGGTCGCAACGATCATGACGATCGAAGCCACCATCAGGATCGCGACGCTCGCCGGGTAGGTGGTGAAGCCTTTAAGCGTTTGCGGGCTGACCACGGCGCCGAGCAGGATGCCGACGATGACGTAGCAGACACGGGCAAGTCCGACCGGCACCTTGACCGGACGGCCCAGTAGCGCGGCTGCGGTCACCGCGAGCACCGATCCGGACACCAGGCCCGCGGGAAATCCCAACAAGGTAAATATCAGCCCGCCGGCAGCGGCGATCAGAAGCGTTTCGGCGGGCTCGATCAGCGCGCGAAGGGGTGGAAGGGCAGGCCACATCGGCTGCGCCATCAATGCCGACTGGCGGCAACGCCGTCAAATGACCCTGCCGCAGCCAAAGAATATGCCGCACGCATGGCGGAGCTATTGCGGCGCACACGATGGTCCGGCCAATGGACAGCCCAGCCAAACTATGGTGTTTTGGTCGAAATCAAGCGCATCTGAGGCTGCAAAAGCGCCGGGATCGGCCAAGGAAACGACCAGGAAAACGCCATGCTGCAAGGCTGGGTCGTCGTCGTTATTGCGCTCGCCTATATCGGTTTTCTGTTCCTGGTTGCGAGCTATGGCGACAGTCGGCATCAGCTCGCGCGCGGCAGCCGCGCCCGGCTTTTGATTTATCCGCTTTCGCTCGCGATCTACTGCACGTCATGGACGTTCTTCGGCTCGGTCGGTGTTGCCGCGCGCACCGGCTTTGAATTTCTCACCATTTATATCGGCCCGGTGTTGATGGTCGGGTTGGCCTATCCGCTCATCATCCGGATCGTCCGGCTGGCCAAGGGCCAGAACATTACCTCGATCGCCGACTTTATTGCCGCGCGCTACGGCAAGAGCCCGGCGGTTGCGGCGACGGTCGCGCTGATCGCGATCGTCGGCATGATCCCGTACATCGCATTGCAGCTCAAAGCGGTGTCGGGCTCGGTCGGCACTATTCTCGCGGCGGTCTCGGCGGGAAACGGCGCGGCGGAGCCGCTTTTGGGCGACATTGCTCTGTTCGTCGCCCTGTTGATGGCGGCTTTCGCGGTTTTGTTCGGCACCCGCCACATCGACGCTACCGAGCATCAGGACGGACTGATGCTGGCGATCGCGACCGAGTCGGTCATCAAGCTCGTCGCCTTTCTCGCCGTCGGCAGCTTTGTCACCTTCGTGATGTACCCCGGCCCGCTCGCACTGTTCACCGACGCGCTGCAACGGCCGCAAACCGCCGCGGTCCTCACGAGCATACCGCCCGCGACCACCTTCCTTGCCACGACGGTGCTGTCGCTGTTCGCAATCGTGCTGCTGCCGCGGCAATTCCATGTCGGCGTGGTCGAGAATCACAGCGAGGCTGAAGTTCGCCGGGCTGCCTGGCTGTTTCCGGCCTATCTCGTGCTCATCAATCTGTTCGTGATGCCGATCGCGATGGCCGGACTGTTGGCGTTTCCCGCTGGCGGCACCGATGGCGACATGTTCGTGCTGGCGCTGCCGCTGAAGGCCCATTCCGAACTATTCGCGTTGATCGCTTTTATCGGCGGCCTGTCGGCTGCGACCGCGATGGTGATCGTCGAATTGGTCGCGCTGGCGATCATGGTGTCGAACGACATCGTGATACCGCTGATCCTCAAGCGGCGCGCCGCGGACTCCGGGGGGCCCAGCAGCGCAGGCACACAGCTCCTGACCGTGCGGCGGATCGCAATCTTTGCCATCCTGTTTCTGGCATACGTTTATTACCGCTCCGCCGGGCCGGCGCAGCTTGCTTCGATCGGACTGCTGTCCTTTGCCGCCGTTACCCAGTTGACGCCGGCCTTCTTCGGCGGGCTCATCTGGCGGCGCGGCACGGCGCCAGGCGCAATCGCCGGTATGACTGCCGGCATTCTGGTCTGGGCCTATACGCTGTTGCTGCCGAGCATCTCCGACGTTGGCGTCGTCGGCGACATCCTCAATGATGGACCGCTCGGTCTTGCCTGGTTACGGCCTCAGGCGTTGTTTGGTCTCGATCTGCCGCCGCTTGTTCACGGCGTTGTGCTAAGCCTTCTGGCCAATGTCATGCTTTATGTCGGCTGCTCGCTGATCCGCCGGCCGACCGCGATTGAGCGCGTGCAAGCCGACGTATTCGTGCCGTCTTCGCTTGCTCCGATGGCGCCGAGTTTCCGGCTGCGGCGTTCCTCGGTCACGACCGAGGAGTTGATCGCGACGATCGCCCGCTATCTTGGGGACGAGCGCACGCGCGAATCGTTTGCGAGCTTCGCCGCCTCGCGCCGCGTCAGCCTGGCGCCGCACGCCGAGGCCGACTTTCAGGTCCTGCAATACGGCGAGTATCTGCTGGCATCGGCGATTGGCGCCGCTTCGTCGCGGCTGGTGCTGTCGCTGCTTTTGCGCAAGCGGACCGTCTCGACCAAAGCAGCGCTCAAGCTGCTCGACGACGCCAACGCGGCGATTTATTACAATCGCGAGATCCTGCAGACCGCGCTCGATCATGTGCGGCAGGGGATCGCCGTATTCGACAAGGATCTGGCGCTGGTTTGTTGGAACCGGCAGTTTGGCGAAATCTTCGACCTGCCGCATTCGCTCACCCGCATCGGTATCGCGCTCGATGAGATCCTTCGCCACATCGCCAGCGAGGGAGCGAGCGATGTGCGGGACCTCGACGATCAGGTCGCGCAACGGCTCGCAAAGTATACGTCGGAAGCCGAGCCGTTTCTCGAGCGCATTGCCGAGCGCGGGCTGGTGATCGAGGTCCGCGCCGACCGCATGCCTGATGGCGGTCTCGTTACCACGTTCACCGACATCACGCCGAGCGTGAAGGCCGCGGAGGCGCTGGAGCGCGCCAATGCCACGCTGGAGCGTCGCGTCCGCGAACGCACCCGCGAGCTGACGCGGCTCAATGCCGAACTTGAACGCGCCAAGTCCGAGGCCGACGATGCCAACGTTTCGAAAACGCGCTTTATCGCCGCCGCGAGCCACGACATCCTGCAGCCGCTCAACGCCGCACGACTCTACGTGACCAGCCTGATCGAGCGGCAGGAGGAGGACAGCGAAGACGCGAGCCTGGTGCAGAATATCGACGCATCGCTCGAGGCAGTCGAAGAAATATTCACCGCGCTGCTCGACATTTCGCGGCTCGACACCGGTGCGATGAAGCCCGAGATGACCGATTTCCGCATCAGCGAATTGCTGCAGCGCCTCGAAGTGGAATTTGCGCCGCTGGCGCGCGAGAAGGGGCTCGACCTCATCTTTATGCCCAGCTCGCTGGCGGTGCGTTCCGATCGGCGCTTGTTGCGGCGGCTGCTGCAAAACCTCGTGTCCAACGCCATCAAATACACACCCAAGGGCACCGTGCTGGTCGGATGCCGGCGCCGTGGTTCACAGCTACGCGTCGAAGTCTACGACACCGGCATCGGCATTCCGCACGCCAAACGCCGCGCGGTGTTCAAGGAATTTCATCGGCTCGACCAGGGTGCGCGGGTCGCGCGCGGTGTCGGCCTTGGCCTGTCGATCGTCGAGCGCATCGCGCGGGTGCTCGATTGCGAACTGGCGCTCAAATCCAACGTCGGCCGCGGCTCGCGGTTTTCGGTCGAAGTGCCGCGCGCCTCCGCGGCGATCGTCGAGCCGATGCCGCACGCCGTTCGAAAAGCCGCAACCGGACAACTCGCCGGAACTGTCGTGCTCTGCATCGACAACGAGCGCACGATCCTCGATGGCATGCAGATGCTGCTCGGCGGTTGGGGCTGCCGCGTGCTCAAGGCGGCGGACCTCACCGAAGCGCTGGCAGCGATTGAAGGCAGCGGTCTGGAGCCGGACGGGCTGCTGGTCGACTATCACCTCGACGGCGGCAATGGTCTCGGCGCGATCACCGAACTGCGCCGCCGCTACGGCCGCGACCTCGGGGCCATTCTGGTTACCGCAGATCGCTCCGTGCGCGTCCGCGAGGAGGCCCGCGCCGGCGGTGTGCAGGTCCTGAACAAACCGGTGAAGCCCGCTTCGCTCCGCGCCCTCGTCACGCAATGGCGCGTGCAACGCGTCGCGGCGGAATAGCCATTATTCGAGCAGACCGGTAGCTCTTTGCTGGATTTGCTTTGGTTGCGGGGTGAACACCGGCCCAAATCGAAACGCGATCGCACGGCTCTTAGGACTTGTGTTTGCCGCTTTTTTCGGCAGCCCTCATCTTCTTTCAGCACACGCTGCGACCCAAAAATATCGAAAATAGTTCCGGGGCGGAGAGGACGCGTGGCGCAAGATTACGAGATCTTTGAGTTCGGCGATGTGCGGCTGCAACGCGGCGCCACGATCCGGAATTGCACGCTCGCTTACAAGACATACGACCAAATCAATGCCGCGAAAAGCAACGTTGTCGTCTATCCGACTTGGTATTCGGGCCAGCACCACGACAACGAGTGGCTGATCGGACCGGGAATGGCGCTTGATCCCGCCAGGTACTTCATCGTCATTCCCAACATGCTGGGCAATGGCCTGTCTTCGTCGCCGAGCAACACGCCCGCGCCGCATGACGGACCGCGTTTTCCGCAAGTCACCGCCTGCGACAATGTCCGCCTCCAGCATCGGCTGGTGACGGAAAAATTCGGTGTGAAAAAGCTGGCGCTCGTCACCGGCTGGTCGATGGCAGCGCTGCAAACGTTTCACTGGGGTGCGCTGTATCCGGACATGGTGGAGCGCATCGCACCGTTCTGCCGCTCGGCCAAGTGTTCGCGGCACAACTTTGTTTTCCTCGAAGGTGTGAAGGCGGCGCTGACAGCCGACGCCGCTTTCGCCGACGGTTGGTACAAGGAGAAACCCGCCAAAGGGTTGCGCGCCATGGCGCGCGTCTATGCCGGCTGGGGTTTCTCGCAGGCGTTCTATCGCGCGCGCCTCGACATCGAACGGTTGGGCTTTTCGTCGCTTGAGGATTTTCTGGTCGGCTTCTGGGAAGCGTTGTTTCTGCCGCGGGATCCCAACAACTTGCTCACCATGCTGTGGACCTGGCAGAACGGCGACATCAGCGACAACGAGATTTACAACGGTGACTTGAAGAAAGCGCTGGGCGCGATCAAGGCCAAAGCTTACGTGATGCCCGGACAAACCGATCTGTATTTCCCGCCCGAGGACAGTGCCTTTGAAGTCGCCAATATGCCGAACGCAAAGTTCCTGCCAGTCCCCTCGATATGGGGCCACTTCGCTGGCGGGCCTGGCACCAATCCTGACGACGCAAAGTTCATCGATAACGCCCTGAAGGAATTGTTGCGCGCGCCAAGCGACCGCACCCTGGTACGCGGGCGGTCGGCAGTTTCCGGCTCGTTTGCTTGAGAGAGGCGGCGCCCGCGGCGCGTAGTCACTGTGTAAAATAGCCGTCATTCCGGGTTCGCGCTGTGCACGATCCGGGATGACGGCCTTACCCCTCCCGGGCGGGCAGCTGCGGCCATTGGCCGGCTTCGATCTTGCCGGCGGCGATGACGGCCTGGGTACGGCTCTCGACGCCGAGCTTTTGCAGGATCGCGGAGACATGCGCTTTGATGGTGGCCTCCGACACGCCAAGCTCGTAAGCAATCTGCTTGTTGAGCAATCCCCCCGACAGCATCATCAGCACCCGGACCTGCTGCGGTGTCAGCGTTGACAAGCGCGCGATCAAAGCCGCGGTTTCGGCGTCGGATTGGCGCGTGAGATCGACATCGGGCGGCGTCCACACTTCGCCCTGGAGCACCCGCGCGATTGCCGCCCGCAGCGCTTCGATGCCCAGCGTCTTGGGGATGAAGCCCGACGCGCCGAACTCCATGCAGCGGCGAATGACGGCGGGGTCGTCGTTGGCCGAGACGACGACGATCGGGACGCTCGGATATTGCGCGCGCAAATACATCAGGCCGGAAAAGCCGCGTACGCCGGGCATCGAGAGATCGAGCAGGATGAGATCGACATCGCCGCCGCCGCGATCGAGGACTTCGCTGACCTCCTCGAAGGTGCCGGCCTCGGCAATTTCGGCGCGATCAAACAGTCCGGTCACCGCTTCGCGCAACGCGCCGCGGAACAGCGGGTGATCGTCGGCGATCAACAGATGGTGGGATTGCGTCTCGCTCAACGGGATGACCCAGCCGATCACATGTTGGGAACACGTATATGTAACTTTACTGCCGATCGCCGGGCGCCGTCCACAGCGCGCCGCTGCGGCGACCGCACGGTTCTCGTTTGCGGATGTGGTATACGCTGATCGTCAACCTCAAGAGCGCCAAAGCGCAAAGGGCTGAGTATCCCACCGAGGCTTGTCGCCCATCCTGCCGAGACGATCGGGCGAGGCCGGTGAGCAGGGAGTTAATCCATGAGACGCCGTGATTTCGTTCGGCTGCTTGCGGGAGCTGTGATTGCCGCGCCTTGCGGTGCCGCCGCAGAGACGAACGCCAAGACCTATCGTCTCGGCACGCTGACCATCGGTCCGCCGATCTCGCCCACCGCGGGCATCGGGGCCATTCTCATCGCCGGGCTGGCGAAGCGGGGCTATACGCTCGGGCATAATCTCGCCTACGAGGCGCGCGGCGCCGCGGGCAATGTGAGCCAGATAGCGAACCTGATGCAGCAGTTAAAAACGGCCAACGTCGACGTGGTCGTAACGGTCGGCTATCCGGCTGCTGCGGCCGCCAAAGCCTCGGGCGTTGCGACGGTGATCGGCACCGGATCGGGCGATCCGGTTGCGACCGGGCTGGTTGCGAGCCTGGCGCGGCCGGGCGGCACCGTCACGGGAATATCCGACGATGCTGCGGCGCTCTCGACCAAACGCCTCGGGCTGCTGAAAGCAATGTCGCCGCAACTTCGCAAGGTCGCCATGCTGTGGAACAAGGACGACCTCGGCATGTCGCAGCGCTACGACGCGTCGGCGAAAGCCGCACGGGATATCGACGTCACGGTGTTGCCGCTCGGGGTGCGAGAGCCCGATGACTTCAACGAGGCTTTCGCGGCGATGGACCGTACGCCGCCGGACGCCATTCTGATGGTCACCGACTCGCTTACCCTGCTCAATCGCAAGCGTGTCTTCGATTACGCGGCCGCGCACCACCTGCCGGCGATCTATGAGCAGGACTTTATAGCCCGCGACGGTGGCCTGATGTCTTATGGCGCGGACGCCGGCGAATTGTTCGATCGTGCCGCGGCGCTTGCTGCGCGCATTTTTCAAGGCGCCAAGCCCGCCGACCTGCCCTTCGAAATTCCGACGCGTTATTTGTTCGTGATCAACCTGAAAACCGCCAAAGCGATGAACCTCACCGTGCCGAACAACGTGCTCGCGCTTGCCGACGAGGTGATCGAGTGAGGCGGCGCGAGTTCATCGCGTTGCTCGGCGGGGCCGCCGCCGTTTGGCCGCTTGCCGCACGCGGAGAGCAGCCGGAGAAGCGGCCACGGGTCGGCGTCCTCAATTCCATCGCCCGCACCGTACCGTTAGCGCAGGAATGGGATACGGCGTTTCACAAGCGGTTTCATGAGCTTGGCTGGATCGACGGCCGCAATGTCCACCTCGACTATCGCTGGGGCGACGGCAAAGTCGATCGCATGCGGATGCTGGCAAAGGAATTGGTGGCGCTGAAGCCGGATGTGCTGGTTGCCATGACCACGCCTGCCACGGCGGCGTTGCAGACGGAAACGCGCGCGATCCCCATTGTGTTTGCCGCCGTGTCCGATCCGGTCGGTAGCGGTTTCGTTGCCAGCCTGCCGAAGCCGGGCGGCAATGTCACCGGCTTTATCGACATTGAGGCGTCGCTGAGTGGCAAGTGGCTCGATTTACTTCGCCGGATTGCGCCGTCCGTTACGCACGTCGCCTTCATGTTCAATCCGCAGACGGCGCCGTTTGCCCATTATTATCTGGACACGTTTCGCTCCGCTGCCGCGGCGATGGCGATCGAGCCAATCGAGGCGCCGGTTCACAACACCGCGGATGTGGCCGCGTTCATCAAGGAGCTTGGGCCGAAAGGCGGAGCCGGAGTGATCGTAATGCCGGATACCTCCAGCGGCTCCTACTTCGAAACGATACGCAGCTCTGCCGCGCGCTACCGCTTGCCTACGATTTATCCGTTTCGACTTTTTGCCGCGGATGGCGGCCTGATGTCGTATGGGGTCGATTACCGCAATCTGCTTTACGGCGCGGCGTCGTACGCCGACCGCATCCTCCACGGCGCAAAGCCGCAAGACCTTCCGGTGCAACTGCCGACCAAATTCGAACTGGTCATCAATATAAAAACCGCGAAAGCGCTTGGCCTCACTGTGCCGCCGACACTGCTCGCGACCGCCGACGAGGTGATCGAATGAGGCGGCGCGATTTCATTGCGCTTCTTGGCGGTGCGGCAGCCGCAATGCCGTTTGTCGCGGGCGCGCAGCAGCGGGCGATGCCAGTCATTGGATTTTTGCATTCCGCTTCGCGGCGAGAGACCGCCAAGCGTTTGGCTGCATTTCAAAGCGGCTTGAAAGAAGCAGGCTTCATCGAAGGCGACAACGTCGCGGTCGAGTATCGCTGGGCGGATGGTCAGACCGATCGGTTGCCTGACATGGCCGCTGATCTGGTCCGCCGCCAGGTGGCGGTGATAGCCACGCCCGGCAGCGGGTCAGCCGCCGTCGTCGCCAAAGCCGCCACGACGACCATTCCGATTGTGTTCGCGACCGGGGCCGATCCCGTCGCCATGGGGCTCGTCGCCAGTCTCAACCGGCCGGGCGGCAACGTCACCGGAATTACATCGATGAATTCGGAGCTGGCGGCCAAGCGGCTCGAAGTGCTGCGCGAACTGGTCCCGAAAGCCCTGTACTATTTTGTGGTCGTAAACCCGGCCTCGCCATTGAGCGCACCGTTTATCAAGGACCTGCAGGCCGGTGCAACGAAGCTTGGACTTCATATCGACGTCCTTCACGCCGGCACTGATGCCGAGATTGAGGCTGCGTTCGCGGGCCTACCGCAACGGGGGAGTGCCGCATTGGTGTTCTGCCCGGACGCGTTCTTATATAGTCGACGCGCGCAGATCGCGGCGCTGCAGGCGCGCTACGCGGTTCCGGCGATATTTGATGTCCGTGAGTATGCCGATGCCGGCGCCCTGGTGAGCTACGGCAATAACTTTTTGGACGTCATGCAGGAAGCAGGTCGCTATACCGGGCGGGTCCTCAAGGGGGACAGGCCGGCCGACCTGCCAATCATCCAAGCGGATAAATTCGAGCTGGTGATCAATCTCAAGACCGCCAAGGCGCTCGGCGTTGCTATTCCAGATCGCCTGCTCGCGACCGCCGACGAAGTGATAGAATAAGACTAGCATGAGAGCGCCGCTCGACCATCGTGATGGAGAGACTGCGGCCGCACCGGCGGCCAGCACGTCGATTGTGCGCAGCCGGCTGTTTCTCAAATATATCGCGCTGTTTGTCGCCGTGGTCAGCGTTGCGCTGATCGCCAATGCCGCGTTCGAAGTGTGGTTTTCCTATCAGGAGCAAAAAACTGCGCTGGTGCGGATTCAGCGCGAACAGGCGCAGGCCGCCGCCGGCAAGATCGGGCAATTCATCCAGGAAATCGAGAGCCAGGTCGGCTGGACCACACAGCTGCCGTGGTCGGCCGGCACGCTGGAACAGCGGCGCTTCGATGCGCTGCGGCTCTTGCGCCAGGTGCCCGCCATCACCGAGCTAGCCGAGATCGACTCGACCGGCCACGAGCAATTGCGGGTATCGCGGCTTGCCATGGACGTCGTTGGCAGCAATGCCGACGTCTCGAAGGAGCCGGCATTCACCGAAGCCGTGGCCCACAAGGTCTATTACGGTCCGGTCTATTTCCGCCGCGAATCCGAACCGTACATGACGCTGTCGCTGGCCGGCACGCGGCGCGACGCCGGCGTGAGCATCGCCCAGGTCAATCTGAAGCTGATCGAGGACGTGCTGTCGCAGATCAAATCCGTCGGGCATGCGCGCGCCTATGTGGTCGATGCCCAGGGCCGCCTGATCGCCCATCCCGATATCAGCCTGGTGCTGCGCAACACCGACATGTCGCGGCTAAAGCAGGTGCAGAGCGCACGCGCCGCGATTGCCAACAGCACCGCCGAGCAGGTGCAGGAAGCGACCGATATTCAGGGTCAAAAAGTGCTCACGGCCTACGCTCCGGTCGCGCCGCTCGGTTGGCTGGTGTTCGTCGAAACCCCGATTGAGGAGGCCTATGCGCCGCTGTACGCGTCGATCGAACGGACTGGATTGGTGCTGCTCGGGGCGCTCGCGCTTGCGTTCATCGCCGGGATGTTTCTTGCCGGGCACATGGTGGTGCCGATCCAGGCGTTGCGCGCCGGCGCAGCGCGCATCGGCTCGGGCGATCTTTCGCAACGTATCACGATCAAGACGGGCGATGAGGTCGAGGCGCTGGCCGATCAGTTCAACGATATGGCCGGCCGGCTACAGGAATCCTATTCCGGTCTGGAGCGAAAGGTTGAGCAGCGCACCCACGAACTGAGCGAAACGCTGGCGCAGCAGACGGCGACGGCGGACGTACTGCGCGTCATCAGTTCTTCGCCAGGCGATTTGAAGCCGGTGTTCGACGCCATCTTGGCGAACGCAGTGCGCATCTGTGGCGCGGAATTCGGCAACCTCGCCCTGGCCGACGGCAACGGAATGCGCACCGGCGCGCTGTATAACGCTCCACCTGAATTCTTGGAACTGCGCAAAGGCGATCCGGTCATTCCCTTGCATCGATCGCCACTCGGTCGCCTCTATCAAACAAAGAAGGCCGTGAACATCGGCGACTTGGCGGCTGACCCGGTCTACGCGGACGCGCCGCTTGCCAAGGTCGCCGGAGCCCGTGCCATGCTGGGTGTGCCGATGCTGAAAGAGGACGAGCTGGTCGGCGCACTCGTGCTTTATCGCAAGGAAGCTGTGGCATTCGACCAAAAACAAGTCGAACTGCTGACCAATTTTGCGGCCCAGGCCGTGATCGCCATTGAGAATGCCCGGCTGCTCACCGAGTTGCGCGAGTCACTGGCGCAGCAGACCGCGACTTCCGAGGTTCTCAAGGTCATCTCCAGTTCGCCGGGCGACCTGAGACCGGTTTTCGATGCCATGCTGGAGAACGCCGGGCGGCTTTGCGAGGCGCCGTTCGGCAACCTGTTCCTGCGCGACGGGGGTGTCCTTCGCATCGTCACCAGCCGGGTTCCGGCGAATGCTTCGACCCGATTGTTCGAGCCTGGCTCCGAACTGGTCATATCCGAGAATCTGTCTCACCCGCTGGTCCGTATTCTCGAGTCGAAGGAAGCCCTTCACCTCGCCGATGTGCGCACTGAGCCAGCCTATATCGAGGGCAACCCTCGGGTCGTGGCCTTCGCCGACCAAGCCGGTGCGCGCACCGTGCTGTGCATGCCGATGCTCAAGGACAATGTGTGCATCGGGTTGTTCGTCAATTGCCGTCTGGAAGTCCGGCCGTTTACCGACAAGCAGATCGACCTTGTCAAAAATTTTGCCGCCCAAGCTGTGATCGCCATCGAGAATGCGCGGCTGCTCACCGAACTGCGCGAGTCCTTGGCGCAACAGACGGCGACCGCTGAAGTCCTGAGCGTCATCTCGAGTTCGCCCGGCGATCTTGAGCCGGTATTCGCGGCCATGCTGGAAAATGCGGTCCGCATTTGCGGCGCCAAGTTCGGTAACCTGTTCGTGCGCGAGGGCGATCGGTTCCGCATTGGCGCGACGCACGGCGCGCCCGCCGCCTATGTTGATTTCCTGCATAGCCAACCCGCTTTCGATGTCGATCCGCGTGTGGGGATGGGTCGCCTGATGGTAACAAAACAGGCGTATCACGTCGGCGATATTAGGGCCGAGGCGACTTATCAAGACACATTAAGGGTGGCTACGATCGAATTCGCCGGAGCCCGTTCAGTGATCGGCGTGCCGATGCTCAGGGATGGCGAGGTGGTCGGGTGCATCATCATCTACCGCCAGGAAGTACAGCCGTTCGCCGACAAACAAATCGATTTGGTCAAGAACTTCGCCGCCCAGGCCGTCATCGCCATCGAAAATGCGCGGCTCTTGACTGCGCTGCGTGAACGTACCGACGAGCTTGGTCAACTGGTTGAGGAGCTGCGGGCTCTCGGCGAGATCAGTCAGGCGGTCAATTCCACGCTTGATCTGCACACCGTGCTTCAGACCATCGTCGGCAAGGCCGTCCAGCTTTCCGGCACCGAAGCCGGCGCGATCTACGTATTCGACGAGGCCCAACGCGAGTTTCAATTGCGCGCCACCTACGGCATGGATCAGGAACTGATTGACGCGCTATCGCAGCGGCATATTGGTCTTGATGAGGCCGCCGTCACCGCGGTGTTGGCGCAGCGCGAGCCACTCCAAATCGCCGATTTGCGGGACGACGCCCCGAACCCGATCAACGCGATCACGTTGCGCGCCGGCTACCGCGCACGAATGACGGCGCCCCTGTATCGCGGCGAAGATATCGTCGGTCTATTGGTGGTGCGTCGGCGCGCTCCCGGCGCTTTCCCGCAGAACACCGTCGAACTGATGAAGACTTTTGCGGCGCAGTCGGCGCTGGCGATCCAGAACGCGCGGCTATTCCACGAGATCGAGGACAAGGGCCGCGAGCTCGAAGTGGCGAGCCGGCATAAGTCGCAATTCCTCGCCAATATGAGCCATGAGTTGCGCACCCCGCTCAACGCCATTCTCGGCTACACCGAACTGATCCTCGACGAGATCTACGGCGAAGTGCCGGAAAAGGCGCGCGGTGTGCTGGAGCGTGTTCAGACCAACGGCAAGCACCTGCTCGGGCTGATCAACGATGTTCTCGATCTGTCGAAGATCGAAGCCGGCCAGCTGTCGCTGTCACTGTCCGAGTATTCGCTCGCCAACCTCGTCTACGGCGTCTACGCGGCAGTCGAACCGCTGGCGGCGAAGAAGGATCTCGCACTGACGACCAAGATAGCGCCGAGCTTGCCGGCCGGGCATGGCGACGAGCGCCGGCTCTCGCAGGTGCTGCTCAATCTGGTCGGCAACGCGATCAAATTCACCGACAAGGGCGAAGTCGCGATCGAAGCCTCGCTCGCCGACGGCGCATTCCGATTGGCGGTGCGCGACAGCGGGCCCGGTATCGCCGCCGCCGATCAGATGAAAATCTTCGAGGAGTTCCAACAGGTCGATAACACACTGACGAAGCAAAAAGGCGGAACCGGTTTGGGCCTCGCGATCTCCAAGCGCATCGTCGAAATGCACGGCGGGCGCATCGTGGTGGATTCCGAACTCGGCAAGGGCTCGACTTTCACCATCAGTCTGCCGATCAATGTCCGCGCTGAAGCGCGCGTGTGATCGGCGTCACGCCATTTCTGGTTCGATCGCGATATCCGAGAAAAACTATTCATGAGATTAGAAATTTTCATTCGAAATTGCCGCGCGCCGGTTTTACGGTGACAAACTCCTAAGCGCCGTTCCGAACCGGGAATAAAATGACCAGCCTCAATCATCGGCTCATCCCCGTGCGATCCGCAAGTGTCGCCAGCTCCTGGCGCACGCCGGTGTTCATTATCGGCTTCGGCTGCCTGATCTCGCTGATGTCCTTTGGCCCGCGTTCCTCGCTCGGCTTTTTTCTGACGCCGATGTCGGCCGCCAATCATTGGGGCCGCGACGTGTTCGCTTTCGCGCTCGCGTTGCAAAACCTGCTGTGGGGCATTGGCCAGCCGCTCGCCGGCATGATCGCCGACCGCTACGGCGCCGGCCGGGTGTTCTGCGTCGGTGGGCTGATGTACGCGGCCGGCCTCGCGCTGATGGCGCATGCGAGCAGCGCGCCGATGCTCGATCTTTCGGCCGGCGTCTTGGTCGGTTTCGGCCTGTCCGGCACCTCGTTCATGGTTATTCTCGCGGCGTTCGCGAAGTTGCTGCCGCCGGAACGGCGTTCGGTCGCCTTCGGTTTGGGTACGGCCGCGGGCTCGTTCGGACAGTTTCTCTACTCGCCGGTCGCGGTTGCGCTGATGGATAATGTCGGCTGGCAACAGACCATGATCATCTTTGCCGCCTGCACGCTTCTTGTGCTGCCGCTGTCGCTCGGGCTGGCGACGCCAAAGACAGACGGGAGTAAAGCAGCCGCGCAACAATCGCTGCGCCATGCGCTCGGAGAGGCTTTCGCGCATCGCTCTTATATCATGCTGGTGCTGGGCTTTTTTACCTGCGGCTTCCAGCTTGCCTTCATCACCGTGCATTTGCCGGCGTATCTGGTCGACCGCGGTCTGTCCGCGACCGTCGGCGGTTGGACACTGGCGACGATCGGACTGTTCAACATCGTCGGGTCAATCACATCCGGCTGGCTTGGCGACCGCATGCCGAAACGCTACCTGCTCTCGATCATTTATTTCGGGCGCGCCGTTGCGATCTTCGCTTTCATTTCATTTCCGACTACGCAGGTCACTTGCATCGTGTTTGGCTCAACCATGGGTCTGATGTGGCTGTCGACCGTGCCGCCGACCAACGGCATCATCGCGGTCATGTTTGGAACGCGCTGGCTCGCGACGCTCGGCGGCTTCGCTTTCTTCAGCCACCAGATCGGCGGCTTCCTCGGCGCCTGGCTGGGCGGCATCGTGTTCGACCGCACCGGTTCCTACGATATGGTATGGTGGCTTTCGATCCTGTTCGGCGTGCTGTCAGCATTGATCAATATGCCGATCGTTGAAAAACCGGTGGTCCGCGCTGCCCCGGCTGCGGCTTGAACAGGTACGCATGCGCGATAGCGAAGCCCAACGCTCGACACCGCTGCCGCTCATTTTGGTGAGCGCCGCAATGGCCGTCGTTGTCGGCGGTACGGGCTGGCTCTGGGTGCATTACGGCACCGCGGTATTTTTCGAGACCGTCCGCGCCGGGTTCATCGCCTGCTTCGGCTAGAGCGTGATCGCGAAAAGCCTGCCCGCGGACTTGATCCGAGCGTGGAACCCGGCTTTCGCAAACGATCGTGCGACCAAACGAAAATCTAGACCGATCCGATAAATTGCAGCGTCACCTCGCGCCGGTGCGGGCGGCGGCGATGTTCGGCGACATAAATGCCCTGCCAGGTGCCTAGATTGAGGGCGCCGCCAATGACCGGTATATGGAGCGAAACGCCATTGATCATCGATTTGACATGGGCCGGCATATCGTCCGGTCCCTCGACATCGTGGATCCAGCCGGCATCGGCCGGCGCCATGCGGTTGAGCGCCGTGACGAGATCGCGGCGCACGTCAAAGTCGGCGTTTTCCTGAATGACGAGCGACGCCGAGGTGTGGCGAAGAAAAAGCGTGAGCCCGCCGTCGCTCGCTTTGCTCTCTTTCAGAAATCGGTCGACGTCGCCGGTGATCTCAAAAAACCCTTCGCCGGGTGTGTCGATCGTCAGGACCGCGGTGGCGATGATTTCCGCGTGTATCGTGCGAACGGCCGAGAGATTGAGACGCACTACCAATCAGCTCTTGTTGAGTACTTGTTTCTGCGCGCGAACAATGGCGTCGACCAGCTGATGCCACATCCGTCCGACCAGCGCGACCATGCGGTCGATCTCGGGATTGCTACCGAGCTGTGGCGAGCGGTCGTCGTCGCGCATGCTCGGCGGCTCAGGCATCACCCCTGACGGCAACGGCAGGCTGTGGGCGAGCAGGTTCTTTTTAAGCATGCCGTTTTCCTTGCGCAGCCGCGCGATCTCGTTCTCAAGAACCGCGCGGTCTTCCGGAACAGCCTGACACGCCCAGCCAATTGTGCGTTGGCTGCACACCGAAACCTCGCCGCTCTGGGTATCGAGGCGCAGAAACCCTTCCGCCACTTTGTCGAACGTGTACCGCCCATTGCCGCTGTCCGGCATGGCGTCATCGGCGAGCGCTGGCGCGATCAAACAAAAGCCGGCGATGACACAGGCAAAGACCGTGTTGGTCATGATCTCCTCGCTGGCGAAACGAAACGGCGGGTCCATTCGTTGATCCGCCGGGACCCGGATGCCATCCGCTCCCGGCCATTTTAGCGGCAATCGCTTCGCGCTGCACAATGGAGCTGCAGGAGCGTACCATAAGCGGGAGATATCTCTTATAACTTCAAAGTGTTAGCATTGGCGACGGTTTCTTGACTTGGTGGAACCCAATCAGTAAGGTCCGCGCGGCTTCAGGGGGCGGGCCCGTCTCGATTGCCGGTAAGCCGCGAGTGTCGAACAGATGAGCGACGGCACGCGCGACAACGGTGATCGTGACAAGGCGCACAACGATGAAGCCGCCCTCTCCGCGAGACTCCAGCGTCTCGGCGAAGGTCTGGGCCAGGCACGCGGGCGTGCCGGGCCTGCGTCTTCGGATGGTCCTGGTGGAGATCGGGCCGCGACTGCATCGGGCTACGCCAGGGGCTTCCGGCTCTCGAGCGAACTCGTTGGAGGCGTGCTGGTTGGCGCCGGCCTCGGCTGGCTGATCGACCGGGTGCTCGGCATCTCGCCTTGGGGGTTTATCGTTTTTCTCTTGCTCGGCTTCGTCGCGGGCGTGCTCAACGTGATGCGCTCCGCCGGGGTCGTTCCTGGTCCGACGCCCGGTGACGACACATCGGGAGGCCGAAAACAGTGACGGCAGATTTGCGCACGGCGGCGATGCAATCATGACGGTCGATCCGATCCACCAGTTTCAGATTCACAACATTGCGCCGCTGTTCTCCATCGGCCGCTATCAGATCTATTTCACCAATTCCGCGCTGTTCATGCTGATCATCGTTCTCCTGGTTTCGGCATTGTTGATCGCGACACCGCGCGCATTGGTTCCGGGCCGGCTGCAATCGGTTGCGGAAATGTCATATGAATTCGTCGCAAATACGGTGCGCAGCTCGGCTGGAACCGAGGGAATGAAGTTCTTTCCCTTCGTCTTTACGCTGTTCATGTTCGTCCTGTTCGCCAACAGTATCGGGCTCATTCCCTATTCCTTCACGGTGACGAGCCAGCTGATCGTTACCGCGACGCTGGCGCTCGCGGTGTTCTTCATCGTCGTGATCTACGGGTTCTGGCGGAACGGTCTGGGCTTTCTCAAGCTGTTCGTCCCGAAAGGCGTGCCGATCTACATCCTGCCCGCGATCGTGGTCATCGAGGTGCTGTCGTTCCTGTCGCGCCCGATCTCCCACAGCGTGCGGTTATTCGCCAACATGCTTGCCGGCCACATCACGCTTCAAGTCTTCGCCGGTTTCATCATTATGCTTGCGGGCTTCGGGATTGCCGGCTGGTTTGGCGCGGCGCTGCCCCTCATTCTGGTCATCATGCTCACCGCACTCGAGTTTCTGGTGGCCTTTCTGCAAGCCTACGTGTTCGCCATTCTCACCTGCATCTATCTCAACGATGCGATACACCCGAGCCATTGACGGCTCGATTTTGAAACCTCGAAAAGGAGCTTTGTTATGGATCCGACTGCCGCAAAATACATTGGTGCAGGCATTGCCTGTATCGGCATGGGCGGCGCCGGCGTCGGCGTGGGCATCATCTTCGGTAATTATCTGGCAGCGGCGCTGCGCAATCCTTCGGCGGCGCAGGGTCAGTTTGGCAATCTGATTTTCGGGTTCGCCATTACCGAAGCACTCGGCATTTTCTCGCTGCTGATCGCACTTTTGCTGCTGTTCGGTCTCTGACGTTCGCATGGCCGAGCCGACCGCCCATACCGAGGCGCCCGCGGGAGAGCACGCGTTTCCACCGTTCCAGTCGCAGCATTTTCCGTCGCAGCTGCTCTGGCTGGTGCTGACCTTCCTGCTGCTCTACGCGCTGATGTCGCGGATTGCGTTGCCGCGCATCGGCGCGATCTTCGCCGAGCGGAGCAAGCGCATTTCCGACGATCTCGCGGAAGCCAACCGGTTCAAGGAGCAGTCGGAAGCGGCCAACGCCGCCTACCAGAAGGCGCTTGCCGATGCGCGCGGCCGCGCGCAGGCGATCGCCAGCGAGACGCGCGAAAAACAGGCCGCCGAAGCCAGCGCGACCAACAAACGGCTTGAGGCGGAGCTCCACGGCAAACTCGCGGCAGCCGAACAGTCGATTGCCGGAACGCGTTCGGCCGCCATGCAGAACGTCGGCACAATCGCCGCGGAGACCGCTGCGGCCATTGTCGAGCGTCTGATCGGCACGGCACCGAATGCGCAGGACGCCGCCGCCGCCGTGAGCGACGTCAGCAAGCGATAAGGTGCGCCATGCCTGAAGCCGAAGCCTGGGTCGCCATCGCGTTCGTTATCTTCCTCGGTTTGCTCATTTATTTGGGCGCGCATCGCCGGGTGATTGACGGCATTGACGCGCGACAGGCGCGCATCAAGGCAGAACTCGATGAAGCGGTGCGGCTGCGCAAGGAGGCGCAGGCGGTGCTGGCCGAGTTCGAGCGCAAGGGTCGCGAGGCCGAGGGCGAAGCCGCTTCCATTATCGCCGGCGCCAAGGCCGAGGCCGAGCGCCTCGCCGTCGAGGCCAAGGCTCGAATGGAAGATTTCGTCTTGCGCCGGACCAAGATGGCGGAGGCCAAAATTGCCCAGGCCGAGGCGCAGGCGCTGGCCGATGTCCGCGCTGCGGCAGCCGACACGGCGGTCGCTGCCGCCGAGAAGATTCTCAGTGTCGCAGCCAAGGGCAGGGTCGCTGAGGATTTGCTCGCGCGAGGCATCGAGGACGTGAAGACGAAGTTCAACTGAGCCGTCGGCCGGTCACTTCGCTACACCTTCAAAATTACCGCGAAAAGCCAGTGCTGGCGGCGCTCCGCGCCGGTCCGTTTGTGAATAATTTTGCGGCTGGCCTGCTGACGGTCTTTGCTTGCCTTCTCTGCCGCGTATGTTGCTGAAGGTGATTTGATTCGACGGTACGACGGCCGGGTTTATTGGCCGGAAGCATCGGGGCGGCCTGTGGTCATCTTCGATTGCAATGGCGTGCTTGTTGACAGCGAGCCGATTGCCAACGCGGTGCTGGCCGACGCCTTCGGGCGTGCCGGCGTCAGCGTGACCGCCGACACGCTGGCGCAGCGGTTTCATGGGCGCCGGCTGTTGGACATTTGCAAAGTCGTGCAGGCGGCGACGAAGCGAACCATGCCGCCCGATTTCGAAGCGACGGTTGCGACGGCAATGCACCAACGCTTACGTGCCGAGCTGCGCGCCGTTCCACACGCGTGCCACGCACTCACCTGGATCCGCGGGCCGAAGGCCGTGGCATCGTCCTCGGCGCTCGATCGCATCCGCTTGAGCCTTGAGGTTACTGATCTCCTGCGGTTCTTCGAGTCGCGCCTGTTCTCAGCAGATTTAGTGACCAAGGGGAAACCCGCGCCCGACCTGTTTCTGCTCGCGGCAGAGCGGCTTGAAGTCGAACCGACCGATTGTATCGCCGTCGAGGACTCGGCCGCGGGCGTTATCGCGGCAAAGGCAGCGGGCATGAGACCGATCGGTTTCGTCAGCCCCAGCCGGACCGAGGGCCGTCTCGCCGATGACCTCCTCGCCGCCGGAGCACGTGCCGTGATCGCCGATTTGCGCGCTCTCAAGGGCGCGATCATTGACCTGCGCGGATGGTAATCGTCACTTCAGCACCGAGCGGAGCGATGCGCGGGCAATGACAGCCAATCCGGTCAGTTCGCACTGGCAGACGGCTTCGGCTTAGGCCTGCTGCGGGCTCGCGGTGCCGGACGTTCCTTTTGCTTGTCTTGCGCTTGGGCCGAAAGCGGATCGAAACCGACGTAGGCAACGTAGTCGTCGAGTGAAGACGTCGGCGTCGGCAGCGGAAAGCTGACGCTCTCCTCAACGTGAGTAAACAGCCCGCCGGTATCATCGTTACTAACCGCGACCGGAATGCGAATGAATTTGGTCGTGATCGGTCGCGCGCCGCCTGGGGTTTCCTGCACGACGGCTATCCGCAACGGGACTTCGACCTGGCCAGGCGCGCCCAAAGGTCCGACTATGACCCGTCCCTGCACGCCGATCCGCATCACCATGTCGCCGCCGACCACGGCGCAGTTCCGGGCTTCGCGGGTGAACACCCCCTGATACTTCACCGACATCGCCGATGTGTTACCGGTCGGCCCGATGGTCAGTGTGGAAGCACCCTGGCGGACTTCAACGGGAGGGCAATTGACCTCGGGCTGGGCGCCGGCAACCCCTTGCCGCTCCTTTGCTGACGAGCCAGTGAAGAAATCGGAGAGCGAGCTTGAGCCGCCGAAACCGTGAGCGCCGGCTGTGGGTGCAGCACCGGGCGTGCCGAGACCGCCGCCGCTGGAGCATGCCCCCGTGCAAAGCGCGAACAAAAACGGTCCCGCGATCCATGCGCGGGGGTGCCACAATTTTCGACGGTCGCTCCCCGACATTCCCCCGTCACTCTTCGTCACACCCACCGATGCTTTTGTTATATCAAGCGAACCGTGGCCATCCCAAGGCGGCGCCGGCCGAGTGGTTAAGGCTGATTTCGCCAACAGTCTCATCAAAACATTGCGTGCCTAAAGTTTCGAATCCCTCAACCGGGCGTAAAGCAGGTGGTCCTGCCAGAGGCCATTGATGCAAAGATATTCCCGCGCATAGCCTTCGCGCAGGAAGCCGGTGTTTTCCAATAGCCGGATCGAGCCGTTGTTGGTCGGGATACAAGCGGCTTCGAGGCGGTGCAGCCGGAGCGTGCCGAAGGCGAACGGAATAAGGGCGCGCACCGCCGCGGTCATATAGCCGTGGCGCGCGAACGGTTGGCCCATCCAGTAGCCGAGGCTGCCGGCTTGGGCGACGCCGCGGCGGATATTGGCGAGCGTCAATCCGCCAAGGAGCGCATTGTCGGAACTGCGGAAGATCAGGAAGGCATAGCCTTGGTCGGTGCGCAGGTCCTCGGCATAGCGCCTGATCCTGCGGCGAAAGGCGCTCCGGCTCAGGTCATCGGCCGGCCAGATCGGTTCCCAGGGCGTCAGAAATTCGCGGCTTTTCTCACGCAACGCCGCCCAGTCGCCGTAATCGGTGGTTTGTGGCGTGCGCAACACGACGCCCTCGCCGACAATAGACGGCAGCGGCTCGACGAAGTTGATGGTGCGAAAAAACGCCATTGCCCGTGCTCAGTGGCAAAAACATTCTCCGCTCATTCCCGCGAAAACGGGAATCCAGCGTTAGTGATGCAAAAACCGGGTCCCCGCTTTCGCGGTGACGAGCGGACCCTGTATCCGGATTTTATGGTCATGCGGCCCGGAGGGTCAGAGTCTCGGCAATCGCCGCCGCGCTTTCAAGTCCTGACCCCAGTCCCAGCACCGCTATCGCGGGCTTGCCGCGGGCGATCAGCGCGCGGCCAGCGGCGCGTGCGCTCTCGACCGTCACCGCTTCGACCTTCTGCACCACTTCGTGGACCGGTATCGGCCGGCCCCACACCATCATCTGCCGTGCCAGTTGTCCGATCCGCTCGCCCGAACTCTCCAGCGCCATAAGCAGCCCGGCCTTCATCTGCGCCTTCGAGCGCGCGATCTCCGCTTCGGAAATCGTCTCGGCGGCGTTGGCGATCTCCTCGACAATGAGCCGCATCAGCTCCGACGTGTCGGCGGCATCGGTACCGGCATAGAGCCCGAACATGCCGACGTCGGAGTAGGGCGCATGGAACGAATAGACCGAGTAGCAAAGGCCACGCTTCTCGCGCGCCTCCTGGAACAGCCGGGACGACATGCCGCCGCCGACAATGTTGGTGAAGGTCTGCAAGCTGTAAAGCGACGGGTCAGTCTGGGGCAGGCCGGGCAGGGCAAGTGCGATATGCACCTGTTCAAGCTCGCGCTTCTCCACATGGGCGCCGCCGCCGAACCGCGCCGCCGCCGGCGAAGGTCCGGCGGGTCCTTTGAAGCTCGCGAAGTGCTTCTCCGCTTCGGCAACCACAGCCGCATGATCGACAGCACCCGCGGCGGCGATCACGATGTCCGGGCCACGATAGTGCCGGGCGAGGTAGTCGCGCAATTTCCCGCCGTCGAACGAGCGCACGGTCTTTGCCGTTCCGAGGATCGAGCGGCCGAGCGGCTGGTCGGGAAACGCGATGGCCTGCAAATGCTCAAAAATGAGATCGTCGGGCGTATCGGCGACGGCGCCGATTTCCTGGACGATGACATTCTGCTCGAGCGTGAGTTCTTCGCGGGCGAAGGCCGGTTCGGAAAGAATGTCGGCCAGTACGTCGAGCGCAAGCGGCACGTCGGCCTTGAGCACGCGTGCGTAATAGGCGGTGCTCTCCGCGCTGGTTGCCGCGTTGAGATCGCCGCCGACCGCCTCGATTTCCTCTGCGATCTGCCGTGCCGTGCGCCGCCGCGTGCCCTTGAACGCCATGTGTTCGAGGAAATGCGAGATGCCGTGCTCGTCGTGCCGTTCACTGCGGCTGCCGGTATTGACCCACACGCCCAGCGAAGCGGTCTCAAGGTGCGGCATCGTATCGGTCACCACGTTGATGCCCGATTTCAAAGTCGTCACCGCTACGCTCATGCCGCCGCTCCTTCCTGTGCGGCACGGCTTGTCGTCAGGACAAAACGCTCAACCGCAGACTGATCCGCCGGTAGCACTGTGACGCGCTCCGGTCGCTCACTAAGATCTGAAAGCCATTCCGGCAAAGGCGGCTTTTGCCCGCAGGCCGCTTCGACTGCCTCGGGAAATTTGGCCGGATGCGCGGTCGCCAGCACCACCATCGGCACGGCGGGATCACGCGGTTCCTTCTCGGCCACCGCAATGCCGACTGCAGTGTGCGGGTCGACGAAATTGCCGGTCTCACGTTTGACCGCTCGCATGGTCGCGGCGACTTCTTCCTCGTCGGCGCGATCCGCCGTAAACAGCCCGCGAATCTGCGACAGCGCCGGCGCCGACAATGTGAACCGCCGCGATTGCGCGAGCGACCCCATCAGCGACCGCACGGCGTTGCTGTCGCGGTCATAGGCATCGAACAGCAAGCGTTCAAAATTGGACGCCACCTGGATGTCCATCGACGGCGACGTCGTCGGCACCACATCGCGCAGTTCATAAGCTCCGGTGGCGAGCGTCCGCGCCAGGATGTCGTTGACGTTGGTGGCGATCACCAGCCGCTCGATCGGCAATCCCATGCGCTGTGCTACGTAGCCGGCATAGACGTCGCCAAAATTCCCGGTCGGAACGGTGAACGCGACCTTGCGATGAGGCGCGCCCAGCGCTACCGCCGCGGTGAAGTAATAGACCGTCTGCGCCACGATGCGCGCCCAGTTGATCGAATTGACGCCGGACAGGCGTACCCGGTCGCGAAAAGCGGAATGATTGAATAGTCCCTTCACAATCGTCTGGCAGTCGTCGAAGGTGCCATCGATGGCGACCGTGTGAACGTTGGCTGCTGCCGCCGTCGTCATCATCCGCCGTTGCACGGCGGAAATCCGGCCTTGCGGGAAAAGTACGATCAGGTCGACCTGATTTCGATCGCGGAACGCTTCGACGGCGGCGCCGCCGGTATCGCCCGAGGTCGCAACCACGATGGTCCGGCGCTCGCCGCGCGCCGCCAGCGCATGATCCATCAGCCGCGCCAACAGCTGCATCGCCACGTCCTTGAAGGCGAGCGTGGGGCCGTGGAACAGCTCGAGCGCGAAGGTGTTCACGCCGAGTTGGGTGAGCGGTGCGACCGCGGGATGGCGGAAATTGCCGTACGCTTCGCGCGCCATGCGGGCGAGATCGGCGTCGCGGATGGAATCGGCGGTAAACAGCCGGATCACCTCGACCGCAACTTCGGCATAGGGTCGGCCGGCGAAGCCAAGAATGGTCGCCCGGTCGAGCCGCGGCCAGGCTTCCGGCACATAAAGACCGCCGTCGCCCGCAAGACCCGCGAGCATCGCCTCGGTAAATCCGAGTGCCTGAGCCTCGCCTCTGGTGGAAATATGACGCAACCGATAGCTTCCCTGCTGCCCCGAGCCGTCCGGGGCACGCCTAACTTATTGATTTCCCGAGATGTTCGCTGCGGGAGGCACGCGGCCGCCCGTCCCGGACCTGAGCCACAATTATAGAAGGCCGGAGCGTTTCACAAGGAAGACGAAGGCGCTTTACCCGAGCCCTCGCGGCCGGATTTGACGGCCCATACGACGAAAACCACGGCAAGAACGAGCGCCAGGCCGTACCAGGTCACCGCGTATTGCAGGTGGTTGTCGGGCAGGCTGGGCACGAGCTTGCCGGGCTGGGGCCAGCCGCCGGCTGGCACCGGCGATTCCTGTTCCACGTAGAACGGAGCAACAGGACCCCAGCTCTTGGCGACGGCGATCGGTGCCGGGTCGCGAGCGAACCAGAGGTTTTCAGCCGGGTTGGCCTTTGGGGTGAACCAATGGGAGGCTTCCGGCCAACGCATCGCCCCGGTGACCTCGACGATTCCCGAATTCACCCGGTTCGGCAGCGTCTTTGCGGCCGCCAGCGGCGTGAAGCCACGGTTGACGACCACCACGCTGCCGTCCGCGAGCCGGGCCGGGGTGAATACCCAGAAGCCCTGACCTTTTACGTCCGGGCGGAAGGCTGAAGCGGCGGCGAAGACGAACGCCTCTT
Source organism: uncultured Alphaproteobacteria bacterium (assembly GCA_963791955.1). Taxonomy (GTDB): domain Bacteria; phylum Pseudomonadota; class Alphaproteobacteria; order Rhizobiales; family Xanthobacteraceae; genus BOG-931. Next base: position 215,957 of record CAWBUO010000002.1, on the reverse strand, counting down.
TGGCGGTCTCGAATTCGGCCCTGAACGTCACGCGGCGGTATTCATTGCCCGTTTGATCGAGGGCGGGCCAGGTCGCGGCAGAAGGCAACTGTACGGGCGGCGCTTGCAGCCGCTCCGTCAGCGTCGCAATCAATTGTTCTTTCCAAGCTTTGCGCTGGATTTGCCAGGTGCCGAGAGCAACCAGAACTGCAAAAGCAAGCACCGCCGGAATGAGCAGGCTCGGCCACGAACGCTTCTTTATTTTTATCGCCGCCGGCGCACTCACGGCTCGCCTGCGCGGAACCGCCTCTCCGCAGCTTTGTGATGGTATTGCAGCGCGATCAGTAAGCCTTTCATCGGTCGCAACGGGCCGAGCGTGACGATGAGGATGAGCGGCAGCCACAGCACCGCGTGCACCCAGAACGGCGGCCGATAGACGACCTCGGTGATCAGCGCAGCGGCGACCACAATGAAGCCGGCGATGAGGATGATAAAGACCGCCGGTCCGTCACCGGCATCAGCAAAGTCATAATCGAGCCCGCAAACCTCGCAGCGCGGCCGCAAGGTCAAAAATCCGCGGAACAGTTTGCCCTTGCCGCAACGTGGACAGGCGCACAGCAATCCGGCGAGGATCGATCCTGAAAGCGTATCGATGTTCTTTTCAACGTTCTTTTCGGTCATATGCGCTTTCAGCCGGCTACGCTTCCGTCCGGCCGCTCGTCCCCGCGCAAGCGGGGACCCATTCTTTGATCTTCCGCCTGGATTCCCGCTTTCGCCGGAATGAGGCGGAGAGCCGTCGCCGTGCGGCGCTACTCAGCCACCGGCACGCCGGCGCCCCAGACGTAGATGCAGGCGAACAGGAACAGCCACACCACGTCGACAAAGTGCCAGTACCAGGCGGCAAATTCAAAGCCGAGGTGCTGGGTCGGCGTGAATTGGCCGGCGATTGCCCGGACCAGGCAAACGATCAGGAAGATCGAGCCAATGATGACGTGGGCGCCATGAAAGCCGGTCGCCATGAAGAAAGTGGCGCCATAGATGTTGCCCGAATAGTGAAACGCCGCATGCGCGTACTCGTAAGCCTGTACGCAGGAGAAGGTGAGGCCGAGCGCGATGGTGCACACGAGACCCCAGATCAGTCCCTTGCGGTTGTTCTCAAGCAGCGCGTGATGGGCCCAGGTCACCGTCGTGCCCGAGGTCAGCAGGATCAGCGTGTTCAGGAGCGGCAGATGCCAGGGATCAAAGGTGTGAATGTCCTTGGGCGGCCATACGCCGCCGGTCACCGCGATCCGCGCTATGTCCTTGAGCTCATCCGGAAACAGCGCAGTATTGAAATAGGCCCAGAACCAGGCAACGAAGAACATGACCTCCGAGGCAATGAACAGGATCATCCCGTAGCGGTGCGAGATCTGCACCACCCTGGTGTGGTCGTGCTCGACTTCGGCTTCGAAGATCACATCGCGCCACCAGCCGATCATGGTGTAGGCGATGCCGATGCCGCCGATACCCAGAATGACCGGCGCATAGGCGACCACGTGATGCATCCACAGGATCAGCCCGAAGGCGGTGATGAATGCCGAAGTGGCGCCGACCGCCGGCCACGGACTGGGATTGACCAGGTGGTAATCGTGGTGCGGTTTGGCGTGTGCGGCATCAGCCATCGTCGTCTTCTCCACCATGGCGCGACCTTGAGAGCGGGCGCGCCGTTTTGTTGCCCCTAGATACGGCCGGACTTTGCCGGCGGTTCCCCTTCCGCCGCCGTCTGATCCGGCACCTGCGCCGGATAGAAGGTGTAGGAGAGGGTGATGAGTTTGACGCCGTTCTGCTCGGCATCATCGGCGAGCTTCGGATCAACATAGAACACCACCGCCATGTCGCGCTTCTCGCCCGGCTTCATGGTCTGCTGGGTAAAGCAGAAACAGTTGATCTTCTCGAAATAGATGCCGGCGGTCGGCGGGCTGACATTGTAGCCGGCCTGTCCCGCGGTCACGCGCGCAGCCTGGTTGGTGACGGCGTAGTAGACCGTGACGACCTGACCGAGCTTGACGTCAATGGTTCGGCGTTCGGGCTCGAACCGCCACGGCAGCCCGGCAGCGACGTTGGAGTCGAAGCGCACGGTCATGGTGCGATCGGAAACCTGCGCGGGCGCTGCCTTGGCCACTTGGGTCGTGCCGCCATAACCCGTGGTACGACAAAACCATGAATAGAACGGCACCGCTGCGAACGACAGTCCAACCATCGACGCCACCAAACCGCCGCAGCAAAAGGCGACGAAGACGTCATGGCGAAGCCTGGGCGCTGGATGCGGTGTTTCCGTGCTCATCGCGTTGAGAGTCTCATAGCGGGCGCACCAGCACTCCGGGCCCCTTCACCAACGTCACGATGTAAAACAGGACGACGAGTACGCCAAGCGCGACCGCAATGGCGATGGAGCGGGCGCGCCGCGCACGCAATTGCTGTTCGGTGAGTTCTGACTCCTTCCCCATTCTCCCCCGCACGCGGGGAAGGGGAGGGAGGAGCCTTCTTCTCGTCCATGACTGCGTCCGTCATCATGCCGCGAACCGGCCGATCAGCACTGTGGAGACCCGATCGACCAGCAGCATGGCAAACAACAGGAACAAATAGAGGATCGAGAAGGCGAACATTTGCTTGCTGGCGGCGTGGCCGTTTGCTTCGGCGCGGAGCCGAAAGGCCAGCGCGACGATAGCGGCGCCGGCCACGACCGCGACAATGCCGTAGACCGCGCCGGCATAGCCGAGAAACCATGGCGCAGCGCCAAGCGGCGCCAGAACGAGCGCGTAAACCAGGATCTGGCGCCGCGTCGCCGCCTCGCCCGCAACCACCGGCAACATCGGTATGCCGGCGCGCGCGTAATCTTCGGAGCGGAACAGCGAAAGTGCCCAGAAGTGCGGCGGCGTCCAGAAGAAGATGATGAGGAAGAGGAGCGTAGGCTCGATGGCGATGCTGCCGGTCGCCGCCGCCCAGCCGATCATCGGTGGCAATGCGCCGGCGGCGCCACCGATGACGATGTTCTGCGGCGTCGAGCGCTTGAGCCACATTGTGTAGACGAAGACATAGAAACCGATCGATACCGCGAGCAAGGCGGCCGCGATGACGTTGACCAGCAGGCCGAGCACGACCACCGCGCCGACCGCAAGCGTGACGCCGAAGGCGAGCGCCTCGCCCGGCGCCACGCGTCCGGCAGGAACCGGCCGCGCCGCGGTTCGCTCCATGCGCGCGTCGATGTCGGCGTCGTACCACATGTTGAGCGCGCCGGCGGCGCCGGCGCCGACCGCGATGCAAATGAGCGCCGTTAACGCGATGACCGGATGCAGATGGGTCGGGGCGATCAAGAGGCCGACCAGCGCTGTGAATACCGCGAGCGACATCACGCGCGGCTTCATCAGCTCCAGATAGTCGCCGACACCCGCAATGCTGGGTTCGACGCGCGCGGCGGTGACGCTCATCGGATCAGCGGCAGCGTGTCAAATTGATGGAAGGGCGGTGGCGACGGCAGCGTCCATTCCAGCGTGGTGGCCCCGGCGCCCCACGGGTTGGCCGCGGCGCGCTCCTTCCGCACGAACGCCTGGATCAGGCCGAACAGAAAGACCAGCACGGCGAAACCGGAAATGTACGAGCCGACCGAGGAGACGAAATTCCAGTCGGCGAACGCGTCGGGATAATCGGCGATGCGGCGCGGCATACCGGCGAGCCCGAGGAAGTGCTGCGGGAAGAACACCAGATTGACGCCGATGAAGGTGAGCCAGAAGTGCAGCTTGCCGACGAACTCATTGTACATGTAGCCGGTCATCTTCGGAAACCAATAGTACCAGCCGCCGAAGATGGCGAACACGGCGCCGAGCGACAGCACGTAGTGGAAGTGGGCGACGACATAATAAGTGTCCTGCAACACCCGGTCGACGCCGGCATTGGCGAGCACCACGCCGGTGACGCCGCCGATGGTGAACAAGAAGATGAATCCCATGGCCCACAGCATCGGCGTCTTGAAGTCGATCGAGCCGCCCCACATCGTGGCGATCCACGAGAAGATCTTCACGCCGGTCGGCACCGCGATGACCATCGTGGCGGCGATGAAGTAGGCCTGCACGCTCGCGGACATGCCGACCGTGTACATGTGGTGGGCCCAGACGACGAAGCCGATGCCGCCGATTGCCACCATCGCGTAAGCCATGCCGAGATAGCCGAACACCGGCTTGCGCGAGAACGTGGCCACGATCTGGCTGATCATGCCGAAGCCCGGAAGGATCAGGATGTAAACTTCCGGATGGCCGAAGAACCAGAACAGATGCTGGAACAACAGCGGATCACCGCCGCCATGCGGGTCAAAGAATGTGGTCCCGAAGTTCCGGTCGGTGAGCAGCATGGTAATGGCGCCGGCGAGAACCGGCAGTGCCAGCAGCAACAGGAACACCGTCACCAGAATCGACCATACGAACAACGGCATTTTGTGCATGGTCATGCCGGGGGCGCGCATGTTGAAAATCGTGGTGATGAAGTTGATGGCGCCAAGGATCGACGACGCGCCGGCCAGGTGCAGTGCCAGGATGACGAAATCCATCGCCGGGCCGGGATGGCCGTAGGTCGACAGCGGGGCGTATATCGTCCAGCCGGTTCCGGCGCCGTTGGCGCCCGGCTCGCCCTCGAAGAACATCGAGGCGACGAACAACGCGAACGACGCCGGCAGCAGCCAGAATGAAATGTTGTTCATCCGCGGAAACGCCATATCCGGCGCGCCGATCATCAGCGGGACCATCCAGTTGCCGAAGCCGCCGATCATCGCCGGCATGACCATAAAGAAGATCATGATCAGGCCGTGTGCGGTAACGATGACGTCGAAGTAGTGGGTCTCGTGGAAGATCTGCAGGCCGGGATACATCAGCTCGATCCGGATCAGGATCGAGAAGATGCCGCCGATCACGCCGGCGATCAGCGCGAACACCAGGTACATCGTGCCGATGTCCTTGTGGTTCGTCGAATAGACAAAGCGGCGCCAGCCATGCGGGATGGCGTGTCCGTTGTCATCGCCGTGTGCCGCGTGTGTCATCGTGTCCATGGGAAGATCCTGCATTCTGCGTTTTGGCGCGTGTTTTTAGCTTTTAAGTCTATCGGGTCGGCGGGCCGCTCGCCGCCAGTGTAGTCGGCGGCGTGCTATCGAGACCGGCGTTTTTCTTTTCCTTGGCGATCCAGTCGTTGAACTCGGGCTCGCTGACGACCTTGACCGTAATCGGCATGAAGGCGTGGTCCTTGCCGCACAGCTCGGAGCATTGGCCGTGAAACAGGCCCTCGCTTGTCGCCTTGAACCAGGTGTCGTTGAGGCGGCCGGGAACTGCGTCGATTTTGATGCCGAATGACGGCACCGCGAAGGAATGGATCACGTCGGCGCCGGTGACGAGCACATGCACGACCTTGTTCACCGGCACCACCAAATCATTATCGACGGTGAGCAGCCGCGGCTGGCCCGGTTTGAGGTCCTTATCGGCAACCAGCAGCGAGTCGAACTCGAAATTGCCGTTGTCCGGATAGCTGTAGCTCCAGAACCATTGTTTGCCGGTGGCCTTCACGGTCAGGTCCGGTTTCGGATTGTCGAGCTCGAGAAAGAGGAGCCGGAACGAGGGAACTGCAATCGCCACCAGGATGACGACAGGCACGATGGTCCAGGCGACTTCAAGCAGCGAATTGTGCGTGGTGCGGGACGGAGTGGGATTGGCGCGGGCGTTAAAGCGCAGCACCACGATCGCAAGCAGCACCAGAACGAAGAGCGCGATGGCGCTGATGATCCAGAGCAGGAAATCGTGAAACCAGACGATGTCGACCATAACAGGGGTAGAGGCGTCCTGGAGGCCAAGCTCCCACGGCGACGGCTGGCCGACACCGGCAAGCGCTGATCCTGCGCTCGCGAGGACAGTCCCCAGCGTCAACGCGGTGGCGGTCAGGCGTGAGAACTGCGGCATCTCTTTCTCGGCTCCTCGTCCTTCAGTCAGGTCTCGTTCAGTCAGGTCTCGTCCACTCACGCCTCGTCATCGGGCTTCGCCAAGCGGCGCCGCGCGATCCGAAACATGCAAGAAATGCGTGTCTGCAGCGCGACGGCGCCGGCCCGACGCTGCCTGCTGCCGACTGGTTTGTGCCACGGTCTGGTCCTTGACGGGCATCGGCGGGGGTCGAACCCCTCAAACCACAAATCGCGCGGTACCGCAATGCACTCTTGATCATCGCCGCGGCTCTATCCGCAGCGCGTCCGAAGGCCGCGGGCCGCCAGAATTTCGCTTCCTTCGCGCGGCCACAATGGCTTGATTTCCATCGACCTTGACAGCGCGGACTCGCCATGTAGGCAGGCCCGCGCGGCGACCGGCCGAAGCTCGCTGATTCGGGCTGAATGCGGCAGGGCCGGCAGCGGGGCGGCGGCGCGGGCAAAGGGCAGGGCAAAGGAAGACGATCATGGCCTTTTGCAATGTCGGGCGCGCGCTGCGGCCAATGGCCACGGCGCTCGGCGGCGGCGTTATCGCGGTGGCGCTGCTCGCGGCGGGCGCGGGCGACGCGTTCGCTCAAGGCGCCGTCCGCGCGGTTCATGGCGATTGGCAAATCCGCTGCGATACGCCACCGGGCGCCCAGAACGAGCAATGCGCGCTGATGCAAAGCGTCACCGCAGAAGACCGTCCCAATGTCGGACTAACGGTGATCGTGCTCAAGACCACCGACCAGAAGAGCCGGCTGATGCGCGTCGTCGCTCCGCTCGGCGTGTTGTTGCCGTCGGGCCTGGGCCTGAAGATCGACAACAACGATGTCGGCCGTGCCGGCTTCGTGCGCTGCCTGCCGAACGGCTGCGTCGCCGAAGTGGTGATGGACGACAAGCTGATCGAGCAGTTGCGCAACGGCCAGACTTCGACCTTCATCATTTTCCAGACGCCCGAAGAAGGCATCGGCTTCCCGATGAGCCTGAAGGGCTTTGGCGAAGGCTTCGACAAGCTGCCGTAATCGCAAGCCGCCCTGGTGGTCAGTATGCGCTAGAAGGGGGCCCCCGATGCGAGCCCGGCAATTGACGGAGTTCCGCAATGCCAGCCCGCCTCGCGATTGCGCTTTGCCTTTTACTGATTACGTTTGCCGGTGTCGGAACATTGCCGGTAGCAAAGCGGGCGTCAGGCCATGGACAGCAAAACACTAGCGGATACCAAACATTACCCGGTCACCCATACCGAGGCGGAGTGGCGCAAGCTGCTGACGCCCGAACAATATCGCATCATGCGGGCGCACGGCACCGAGCCGCCGGGAAGTTGCGCGCTGAACTATGAGAAACGCGCCGGAACATTCACTTGCGCCGGCTGCGGCCAGCCGCTGTTCGCCTCGAAGAAGAAGTTCGAGAGCGGCACCGGATGGCCGAGCTTCAACGATCCGGTCGATGGCGCCGTCGAAAGTTCGACCGACGACAGCTACGGCATGGACCGCACCGAAGTGCACTGCAGCCGGTGCGGCAGCCACCTCGGCCATGTTTTCGACGACGGACCGCCGCCGACGCACCTGCGCTATTGCATCAACGGCGTGGCGATGAACTTCAAGCCGGACTGAAGATACCGTCTTGCGTTCGTCATCGCGGGCAGCGTAGCGGCAAGCGATCCAGATCAAGAGCGCGCCGGGCCGAGGCTCAGCTGGTTCCTCATGAGCGTTGCGTGAGGGAACCGGCGGACCGCTAAATACGGCCATTTTCGGGCCCTGCCGTGGCGTTGCCCTCACGAAATTGCAATCGCGCATGGCACATTCATGCCTCGTTCATCTCAGTAAACTGTGGAACACTCCGTTACCGCTAAATCGCCGGAGATTGGCTCAACCACCCCGGGGCTTGGCAGTTGATGAGCAGCGCACGGGAATCGGCCACTCGCCTGCTGCAATCCATGATGGTCGCCGCGGTGGTCTTGCCGGCGGCGCTGTTCGCCTACGCCTGCTGGATCGGTTACAGCGAAATTCACGCCGTCGCCGACGAGCGCATCGTTCGTTCGCTCGACGTGATGCAGGAGCAGGCGCTTAAGGTTCTGCAAACCGTCGATCGCACGTTTGCGGAAGTCAACGAGATCACGCGCGGCATGTCGGACGACGACATTCGCGTCGATCAGCCGCGCCTGCACCAACGCCTCACCGGCATCGTTGCGACGATGCCGCAGCTGCGGGGCATTCTGCTGCTTGATCGCGATGGCCGCCCGATGGTGACGAGCGCGCTTGCCTCCGTGCCAGCCGACAAGACCTTCGCCGATCGCGATTATTTTGGGGTTCAGCGCGACCAGGATTCCGGGACTTACGTCAGCGACGTGCGCACCCCGCGGCTGCCGGGCGTTGGCGCCGATTCCTTCGATCTTTCGCACCGGCTGGAATCGCCGGATGGGTCATTCAACGGCGTTATCGCGGTTGCGGTGCGGCCGCGCTATTTTGAGGACTTCTATCAGCTGATCGGACGGACGCCCGGCAGCTTCTACGCTTTGGTCCGCGATGACGGTGCCTATCTCGCCCGCTTTCCTCCGCTCAAAGATCGTTCGCGGCGGCTCAGTTCGGCGAGCACGTTCCGCAGCACGATCGTCCGCGGCATCAACCACGGTCTGTACACGGCCAATTCCGACATCGACGGTGTGTCGCGCCGCTTCGGCTTTCGTAAGCTTCCCGGATACCCGGTCTACGCTATCGCCGGCGTGACCACCGCGGCGTTGCGCGCCGAATGGTTGTCGAGCATGGCGGTGCATTTGATCTTCGGTCTGCCCGCCACCATTCTGATCTTCTCCGTGCTCTGGGTGGCGCTGCGCCGAACGCGCCGGCTGTACGAAGAGGCGGGCCGCCGCGAGGTAGCGGAGGGCGCGCTGCGGCAGTCGCAACGGCTCGAAGCGATCGGCCAATTGACCGGCGGCGTCGCCCACGATTTCAACAACCTGCTGATGATCGTCAGCGGCAGCGCGCACCGGCTGCGGCGCGATATCGTCGACGAGAAGCAGGTCCGGCTCCTCGATGCCATCACCACCGCCACCCAACGCGGCGAAAGCCTGACCCGGCAGTTGTTGTCGTTCTCGCGGCGGCAGACGCTGCAGCCGAGTGTCATCGAGTTGGCGGGATGGTTGCGTGAGCTCAGGGAGATGCTCAGCCGCTCGCTGCGTGGCGACATTGAGATCCGCGTCCTTCCCGCCAAGCGCTCGTGCCTGGTCAAGGTCGACCCGAGCGAGCTTGAGCTCGCTTTGCTCAATCTCGCCGTCAACGCACGCGACGCCATGCCGTCGGGCGGGACGCTGACGATCACGACCAAGCCGATTGTCCTGCGCGGCAAGGCGAGCGAGGACGGCTTGAGCGGCGAGTTCGTCGCCATCCGGGTCGCCGACACCGGAGAGGGCATTCCGCCCGACGTGCTGCCGCGGGTATTCGAGCCGTTCTTCACCACCAAAGACGTCGGCAAGGGCACCGGGCTCGGGCTTTCTCAGGTCTACGGCTTCGCCAAACAATCGGGCGGCGCCGCCACCATCACCAGCACAGCCAAACGTGGCACGGCGATCACGCTGTTCTTGCCGCGCAGCTTCGAGACGCCGGAACAGCCGCACGAGCCGTCTCCCGCGATCGGGGCGGGACTGCCAGCCGGCACGGTGCTGTTGGTCGAAGACAATACCGAAGTGATCGAGGTTGCCCGCGGTTACTTCGCCGACCTCGGCTTTACGGTGCGCGAAGCTATGAGCGCACAAGACGGTCTGGAGCGCATCGAACGCGAAGGCGATATCGATCTCGTGTTTTCGGACATTTTGATGCCCGGCGGGTTGAACGGCCTTGAACTCGCGAAGCTGCTCCGCTCGCGCTTTCCACGTATCGTGGTGCTGTTGACGACCGGTTACAGTTCGGGCGCACAAGATGCGGTGCGCGAGGGATTTGAAGTGTTGCGGAAACCGTATGATCTTGCCGCGCTGCAGCGCGCGCTGCTGGCCGCGTTCAAGGCGGTGGGCCGGGCACCGGGCAAAGCGCCGGGTCGGCATGCGGCGCCGGCGGCTGCGCGCGTCGCGGGATAAGGCTAGATCGCTTCACGCCGGCCGCTTAGGTTTGAGGCGTCGCGCGCCTGCGCGCGAGCCATGAAAACACGCTAGTTTTAGGGGAGGGGATAAGTCATGGAGGTGCTGGGCGTAAAAATCGGAGAGACCGAGACCGAAAAGAAGGTCTTGTTTGACGTCAGGGAAGATTGGCTCGCCAGACGCCGCGAAGACCCGATCGATCCCGCCATGCCGATCCTTGATCCGCATCATCATCTCTGGGAGCGCGGCGGCGCGCGGTATCTCCTTCACGATATCAAGGGCGACATCGATGCCGGCGGCCACAACGTTCGCGCCACCGTGTTCGTGCAATGCGACTCGATGTATCGCGCCGACGGCGATCCGAATTTCGCGCCGATCGGCGAGAGCGAATTCGTCAACGGCATTGCGGCGATGAGCGCCAGCGGCCTTTACGGCCCGGCGCGGATCTGTGCCGGCATCGTCAGCTTTGCCAATTTTTTCATGGGCGCGGAAGTCGACGCCGTACTGGAGGCGCATCTGCGCGGCGCTGGCGAGCGCTTCAAGGGCGTTCGCTATTGCTCGGTATGGGATGCCGACAAATCCATCAAATCGACGCCGATGGATTTCCCGCAAGGCTTGCTGCTAGACGCCAAGTTCCGCTCCGGCTACGCGCGGCTGGCGCGTTACGGCCTTTCCTTCGATGCGCTGCTTTATCACACCCAAATCCCCGAGCTGACCGACCTCGCGCGCACCTTTCCCGATATCCTGATCGTGCTCAATCACATCGGCTGTCCTCTCGGCATCGGCGTCTATGCCGGCAAGTCCGATGAAGTATTCAAGGACTGGCAGCGCAACATCCGCAAGCTTGCCAAATGCCAAAATGTCGTTGTGAAGCTCGGCGGCATGGGCATGCATTTCCTCGGCTTCGGTTTTGAGAAGCTGCCGGTGCCGCCGTCGTCGGACGATCTGGTCAGGATCTGGAAGCCCTACGTCGAAACCTGCATTGAGGCATTCGGCCCGCAGCGCGCCATGTTCGAAAGCAATTTCCCGGTCGACAAGCGCTATTACAGCTACGGCGTGATGTGGAACGCGTTCAAGAAACTGGCAGCAGGCTACAGCGCCACCGACAAGTCGGAGCTGTTCTTCAATGCCGCCAAACGGGCGTATCGTTTGCCGACGACGACGAGCTGACCCGTCGCGCTGGGAGGGAGATTTGCAAGTCGGGCAATTTGCAAGACGGTTGCGTTCGGCCGCCATCGCGGTCGTTGCCGGGACTGTCTTGCTTGTGGCCGGCGGCGCCGAAGTCGGCGCACAGGATGTGATCAAGATTGGGTTGTTGGCGCCTTTGACCGGCTCGTTCGCCGAGAACGGCAAGCAGGAGATCGCCGCCGCAAAGCTGTTCCTGGAGCAGAACGGCGCGTCAATCGCCGGCCGCCAGGTTCAGCTCCTCATCCGTGACGACGGCGGAGTACCGGATCAGGCCAGGCGCATCGCGCAGGAATTCATTGTCAATGACAAGGTCGCGGTATTGGCCGGCGGCAATCCTACTCCCAACGCGCTCGCGGTTGCGCCGCTGGCCACCGAGGCGAAAATTCCCATGATCGTTGTGGGGTCCGTAGCTACGATCACCACGGCGCGTTCGCCCTATATCGTGCGCACCATGTATGCGCAGAGCCAGGTCACCGTCCCAATGGCTCGATGGGCGGCAAAAAACGGCATCAAACGCGTCGTCACTCTGGTGTCCGATTATTCCCCTGGCCTGGATGCCGAAAAGGCTTTCATCGACGAGTTCAAGGCCGACGGCGGAGAGATTGTGGAGGCGGTGCGCGTGCCGCTGCAAAATGCCGACTATGCCCCTTACCTGCAGCGCGCCCGCGACGCCAAGCCGGATGCGCTGTTCGTGTGGGTGCCGGGCGGGCTCGCGGCAGCGCTGATGCGGCAATACGCCGAGCGCGGCCTGAACAAATCCGGTATCAGGCTGATCGGCGTTGGCGATATCACCGACGACGCCGTGCTGAACCAGGCCGGCGATGCCATGCTCGGCGTCACCACATCGATGCAGTATTCCGCCGCGCATCAGTCGCCGATGAACAAGGCCTTCGTGGAGGGCTTCAAGAATGCCGGCAACGGCATCCGGCCGGACCATATCGGGGTCGCTGTTTACGACGCCCTGCACCTGATTTACGCGGCCATCAACAAGACCGGCGGCAACAGCAATGGCGACGCCCTGATCGCCGCCATGAAAGGGATGGCGTGGGAAAGCCCGCGCGGGCCGGTCTCGATCGATCCCGAAACCCGTGAGATGATCCAGGATGTCTATATCCGCCGGGTCGAAAGGGTCGACGGCGAACTTTATAATGTCGAGTTCGAGAAGTTCGCGGGCGTCAAGGTCCCGGCCAAAACGAAGCAAGCGAGATAAAGCGTTGCGGTTGTTTTCGATTCCTTTCGCAACGCCATCCCCGCATCAAGGTATGCCCACGTGAAAAGGCTTTCGGTAGCAATCATCGGTGCCGGTATGGGCGGACTTGCGACCGCGGCTGCGCTGCGGCGGGTCGGCATTGAGGTCACCATCTACGAGCAGGCCCGGCGCTTCGCCCGTGTCGGGGCCGGCATTCAGATCGGCTGCAATGCCATGAAGGTCCTGCGCGGCCTCGGCCTCGAGCCGAACTTGCGCGCGACCGCCTTCTATCCCCGCTCCTGGAACAACAAGGACTTCGATACCGGCGACGTTCGCTTCGACATGATCTTCGGCGAAGCTGCCGAAGAACGATATGGCGCGCCTTATCTGCTCGCGCACCGCGGCGATCTCCACGCCGCCTTGGCGAGCATCGTGCCCGAGAGCGCGCTGCGGCTCGATCATCAGCTCGTCGCGCTCGCGCCGCGCGCGGACGGCAGTGTCCGGCTTGAGTTTGCCAATGGCGCGAGCGCCGATGCTGATGCCGTCGTCGGGGCCGACGGCGTTAACTCGGTCGTCAGGGAGACGCTGTTCGGCGGGAACACGCCGGCGTTTACCGGCCGCGTCGCCTACCGCACGGTATATCCGGCGGCGTTGCTGGACGGATATCGGATCGACGATTGCACCAAATGGTGGGGCCCGGATCGCCACATCGTCATCTATTACGTCAAGCCCGACCGCAGTGAAGTCTATTTTGTGACCAGTCAGCCCGAGCCCGGCTTCACGCTCGAATCCTGGTCCGTCACCGGCGACGTGAACGTGTTGCGCTCAGCCTTCGCTGATTTCCATCCGCAGGTGCAGCAGGTGCTCGCTTCATGTCCTGCCGTGCACAAACGACCGCTGGTTGATCACGATCCGCTGCCGCGCTGGTCGGAAGGCAACATCACGCTGTTGGGCGATGCCTGCCATCCGATGACGCCGTATATGGCGCAAGGCGCCGCCATGGCGTTCGAGGATGCCGCCGTGCTGTCGCGCTGCCTCGACGGCGCCGATCGGTCGGGAGTGGCGGACGCCTTTCGCCGTTTCGAGTCGACCCGCAAGCCGCGCACCTCGCAGGTCCAGCTCGGCTCGCGGACCAACACCTGGCTCCGCGATCAGACCAATCCGGACTGGGTCTACGGCTATGATGCCTGGACCGCTCCGTTGGCGGCATGAATGAAAGCGACCGAATATCAGTGAGCGGAAACAGCCTGCCGTCCTCCAAAGACAACAATGCCTGTCGTTGATGTGATTTTTTGTTGGTAAAAAGTACGCGTCTTACTCTCTCAAATTGCTGCACCGGGGCTGTGATCGTGAGACGCGCGACAAGACTTTGGACCGGACTGCGCGCTTTGGCGCAGCACCGCCGCGTCCAGCTGGCGCTTTCGCTCCGCGTGACGATTGCCGCCCTGGCATCGCTTGCGCTTGCTCAATTGTTGCAACTTCCGTTGCCGTTGTGGGCGGTATTGACGGCCGTCATCGTAACCCAGATGAGCGTCGGGCGGTCGCTGAAGGCAACGTTTGACTATCTCGTGGGGACGGTCGGCGGCGCGATCTACGGCGGCGCCGTCGCTGTGCTGGTCCCGCACTCCAACGAAATCGCGCTGCTTGCGGTTCTCGCCCTTGCCGTCGGCCCGCTTGCCCTCATCGCGGCAATCAATCCAAGATTTTCAGTCGCACCGATCACCGCCATCATCGTGCTGTTGATTCCCATAATCACCCACGTCAGTCCGATCGCTTCGGCACTTGATCGGGTCGCAGAAGTCGCGCTCGGAGGCGTCACGGGTCTGGTTGTCTCGTTTGTTCTGTTGCCGTCGAACGCCCATATCCTGGTCGCGGCGGCAGCGGCGCGCACGCTTGATCAGATGGCGCGGGTTCTTGGCGAACTCCTTGCGGGCTTGACGCGAGGTCTCGACCTGGATTCGCTCCATTATATTCAGGACTGTATCCGGCAGGCTTTGGAGGAATTGAATGCGTTGGGGATCGAGGCCGAGCGCGAGCAGTTGGCACACGTTGCCGCGGCGCCCGACACTGGTCCGCTGTTACGCACGTTGCTCAGATTGCGCCACGACCTGGTGATGATTGGACGAGCGGCAATCGATCCATTGCCTGAGGTATTCCGGACGCGGCTGGAATTGCCGCTGCAGCAGGTCGGGGTGGCATTGGCCGATTGCTTGCGTGCCAGCGGCGCCGCGCTGGAGGCGGGCCGCGGGCCGCCGTCGCTCAAAGCTGTGGACATGGCGATTGCCGCCTACGGTGCCGAGGTCGCCGCGCTTCGTCGCGACCGTCTTACGCAAAGTCTTCCCGGCGACGCGGCGGAACGCTTCTTCGCGCTCGGATTTGCCATCGAGCAGATGCACAACAACCTCAAAGATCTCGGACGTTGTGTGGCCGAATGGGCTGGACCGTCCAAGGAGACAGATCGCAAAAAGCCGCCGGCCTGATTGATCTGGCTTCGAACAGCGCCGACCCGTCCGTGAGCAAATGCGATTTCTGCTGCGGAGATCCGGAGCCTGTCGCTCGAACCCGGCGTCGCGCAGCGCCCGAAAACGTCCGTCTGACGGGCGCCGCTGGGCTCATGGCGATGGCCGGAACGACATAGCGTGCTTGGGCGTTCAGACAATCAGCCGTCAATAGCGCTGTCGAAGCGCCGGCTTTTGCGGGCTGGGGTCGAAAATGGAGTGCCGAACTTGCCGCGTTGAGCGGACTTACCTGTCTGCCGGTCCCGATGATGCCTTGGGCAAAGCGCGGCGCCATGTCGAGGAGGGACGGCGGCTGGTATGGCAACAGAAGGGCAGGATTGCGCGGTTGAGGAGGTTGAGGGCGGCAGGCCTCGACACATCGGACGCTGAGCGAACACTTCGCCTTCTGGAATCCAATCTCAGTACGTTCGAAGAGCACAGCAATTTTCTGGAGCGCGAATGAGGCCGGCTGCGGGATTCTGTGAGACCTTCAGCCCCTTTCAATTCATACGCCGCCCCACACGTCTCGCGCGACACTGACGCAAAGCTCCAGTTTTTTCCTCTCGCCGTCCACCGAGATAACGTTACCTTCCGCGGTCGATGAAAACCCGCATTGCGGGCTGATCGCGAGTTGCTCAAGCGGCACGACCTTGGCCGCCTCGGCGATGCGGCGCTTGAGAGCATCCTTGGATTCGAGCGCGGCGAACTTGGAGCTGACAAGTCCGAGCACGACCTTCTTGCCTTTCGGCAGGAACCGCAGCGGCGCAAAACCGCCCGATCGCTCGTCATCGTATTCGAGGAAGTAGCCGTCCACCGCGATCTCGCCCAGGAGAATCTCGGCGACCGGATCGTAGCCGCCCTGGCTCAGCCACGAGCTTTGATAGTTGCCGCGGCACAGGTGAACGCAGACGGCCATATCTTTCGGCCGATCCTTGATCGCCTGATTGATCAGTCGTGCTGACAGACGCGCCATTTTGTGGGTGTCTTCATTGCTGCGCCCCATCGCGGCGCCGATTTTGTCGTCGCACAGGAATGCCAGGAAAGTGTCGTCAAGCTGCAGATAGCGGCAGCCCGCCCGCGCAAGATCGGCGACCTCCTGCGCATATGCGCGCGACAGATCGGTGAAGAACTGGTCGTGATCCGGATAGACCTTTCGGTCAATGATCTTTTCGCCGCCCTGCACGATCATCATGGACGGCGAGGGAATGCAGACCTTGGCGGTCCTGCTGGTGGCTGATTTGAGGTACTCAAAGTCTTTGAGCTGGATCGGATGCGGCCGCGTGAGACGCGCCTGGACCTTGACCTCGGGCGGCACCCATTCGAGCTGGACGCCGTCCTGGCGGTGCCATTTCAGCGGGTTATGGCCCTCTTCGAATACGACGCCGCCGATCCTGGTCAGGAAATCGAGGTGCCAGTAATCGCGCCGCAGCTCGCCGTCGGTGATGCCTTCGAGGCCGACGTCTTCTTGCAGCTTCACGACCTCGCGGACGCTTTCGTCCTCGATCTCGCGCAAGCGTTCCGCGGTGATGTTCTTGCGTTCCCGCTGCGTGCGGGCCTGCTGCAACTTGGCCGGTCGCAGCAGGCTACCGACATGGTCCGCCCGAAACGGACCTCTGGCGTTCGCCAGCATGACGTCCTCCCTTCACCGTGTCTTAAGCTGACACTGTGTGGGACTTTATGCCGGTCCATGCAGTTTGCCAGCGGGAAGGTATGAAATCGACCCGCGAGGCCACCGCGCTCGGACGATCTGGTCAGGACTGGAAAGCCCTGCGCCGAACTTCACGCTCAGCGTTTCGAATGCGGCGTGCCCAAGTACGGGAACTCTTTCAGAACGTCGGTGTGGGGCTTGAGCCCTGTTGGCGGACACTGGTTTTTCGTCAGGAAGGCGATGCGATAGTCGATCACATCGTCAGTGAAGACCCGGCCATTGGGATACTTCGCGGGCTTTGTCGGATCGAGACTGAGGACATCGGGAAGCGTGCGCTCCTTATCGATCGCGGCAATCGCTTCCTCGCGCGTGTAATTGCCGGTGTGCCCCATCAGATGCACGAACTGATCGAGCCATCGATTGCGGTCGTTGACCGGCTCGCTCGCGTTGTATTCTTCCTTGGTATCGTCGGTGTTGAAGAAGCTGCTGACGCTCGGATGACCCGCCCGGTCGACGTGCAGTAATTTGCCGTCGCGTCTGACGCTGCACCTCCCCCAGACATGGATCTCGGGCCTTGGGTTAAGCTCACTCGTCGGCAGCTCGATCGCCGTCGAAAACACGTTCGCTTCGGTATTGGAATCGACGCCGGTCCAGGGCGACTTGCCGCCGAGATGCGGCTCGGTGAAGTTCCGCTTGCCCCTGATATCGAACAGGTTCTTGATTCCGTCGAAGTCGAAAAAGAACGCGTCGCTGCGGCTGCCGGCGAAAAAAGTATAGGGCCCGGACCTGATGATGTTGGGCTGGGCGCCGAACGAGACCTCGCCGTCGGCGACGATCTTCTTGCCTACCGCCTCGACCGCGTGCAACTCCGGGCCCGTCGCCATGAATACGTTGACGGTCTGCCTGCCGTTCTGCGGCTTGGAGAACACGTAGCTGAACGCGATATCGGTCAGGTAATCGCCGTCGGTATCGATATTGACCCGGTAGATGGCGTCGGGATGAAGCGCATCCGCATTGGGATTTGCATTCAGGATGATCACGGTTCGGTTCTTGTCGGCGGGCGACTGGAACGCATACAGGTCGCAAAGGTCTAATCGTTGATCGCCCAGCGGCGGTCCGAGACTAAGTCCAGTGAAATGATTTGACATTGGCTTCTCCTGTTATCGAACCAGATTTCCATTTGGTGGGTCATCGCGCGGCGGCGCTACAAAGAACGCTTATCGGAGTAATCTCCGTTGCTTGAAATGCGGGCGCGATACGGCGGCAGGATATGCGTTGCGATATTTGATGAAGCATCACAAAGACGCGAGGAAGTCACTTCCGCTTTGTGTCAAAAATAATTCACTCCGGCTACCAGGCAGCCGAATTGTCATGTCATCATCCGTTTGCCGGTGCGCGCGCCACGTAGTGGGCTAGTCACTTTTTCATTGACAAAAGTCCCTACTTCAGCTACGCAGCAAAGAATCTCGCTCAGTGAAGGACGCCTTCGGCCGAGGGTACTCCTGAAGGTGGAGCGAGTGCGGTGCCCGCGGGCGGAACGATACACTCCGTCCCCGGGCAGCTTCGGGCATCATCTGACCGGCACTACGACCGGTCCGGGAGGTGCATTCCCTGGACTGGGACAGGCGGGCGCGGATAACGCCCGTATAAGAACGTAAGGTGCGGGCTTACAGGATCGAGCGTCCTGCCACGTCCCAGGAAGCATGGCCTGGAGTTGCGCCCGAGGGGCGAAAGCCCCGACGGTAAGAGCCGTGGTGGAACGCCGCCAGGCGAGCGCACCCGAAGGTGCGCGCCGCGCCCACAGATGGTT
The DNA here is from genome assembly GCA_963791955.1 of uncultured Alphaproteobacteria bacterium. Taxonomy (GTDB): domain Bacteria; phylum Pseudomonadota; class Alphaproteobacteria; order Rhizobiales; family Xanthobacteraceae; genus BOG-931. The sequence continues at coordinate 197,608 of CAWBUO010000002.1, read as the reverse complement.
TGCGCAGACTGCGTAAACTTGTCTGCGTGGCGCGGAGGTTGATGCACACGTCTGTCGGCGTTCCGCTTCCTTTTTTCGTTGTCGTCGTAGCCCGGATGAAGCGCAGCGTAATCCGGGAGCAGCATTGACGCTGCGGCGCCGTTCCCGGATTTCGCTTCGCTTCATCCGGGCTACAGTTCGTGCCGTATGCAAACCTCGGGCGCGGGTCGCGTCGCGGGAACGATGTTGTTTGTCAGCCCCGTTGCGCCGGGCATGAAAGTCCAAGGGCCGGTTGGTAAACAAATCGCAAACGACGTTGCGATCCGGTTTCATCGATCGAAGCTATGATGCCGCTTTATTGATTCATGAAAAAGTGAAGCCTTTCAGGCAAGCTCTACTTTGCCAGAGGCCCCCGTTGAGCAGATCCCCGAAGCTTTTCATTCCCTTCGCGCTGACCGCATCGTCCGGGCGGGAAATCGTCGACGTCCTGGTAATTTTCTCGGTCTGTCTCGTGGCCTATATGGCCGTCACGGATTGGGGCGGCATGCTGCTGCTGCAGAAGCTGCTCGGCACCCAGATCGAAACCCCGTCGTTTATGTATTTCTTTGGCGTGGCGCTGGTGGTCTTCAGTCTCCGCCGCATCAGCGACCAGCGCGGCGAACGGGCGAGGCGGCTCGCTGCCGAGCTTCAGGCGCAAACGGCGTCAATGCGCGACCCGCTGACGCAATTGCCCAATCGGCGCCAATTCCAGAACGACGTCAGCAATGTCCTGAAAAGCTCCGACAACAAAATGAGCGTGTTGCTGCTGGGTCTCGAGCAGTTCAAAAAGCTCAATGAGGTTTATGGGCATCTCGGCTGCGACGAGGCGCTGTTGCAGATTGGCACCCGCATCCGCGAACGCGCCGGCCGGGGCGACATCTTTGCGCGGATCGGTGATGACGAGTTTGCCTTGTGTCTGGCGGGCGGCGATCCCGAATACGCACGCCGCATCGCTTGTACTCTGGTCGACACGGTCCGGGCGCCGGTCCAGATCGGTATTGAGCAGCACAGCATCGGCGCCAGCGTCGGCATCGCGCAAGCCGGCCGCGGTCATGTGACCGTTGACGAGCTGCTGCGCTGCGCCCACGTTGCGCTGTCACGCGCCCGCTCGCTGCACACCGAGTTCTGTTTCTTCGATCCGAAGATGGACGCTCACATCCGCGAGCGGTCGTTGCTGGAGAAGGATTTGCGGGCAGCGATCGGCGGCGATACGCTGCGGCCGTATTACCAGCCGATCGTCGACCTGAAAACGCGGCGGATCGTCAGTTTCGAAAGTCTCGCCCGCTGGCACAATCCGGTCAGCGGCCTGATCTTGCCCGATACTTTTATTCCGCTTGCGGAGGAACTTGGCCTCTTGGATGTCGTGTCAGGTCAGCTGTTTGGCGACGCCTGCCGCGACGCCGTCAGCTGGCCGCAGGACGTCTCGCTGACATTTAACTTCTCGCCGTCACAGCTTAGTGACCGCTCGTTCGCCGATGCCATCCTCACCGTCATGCATGACACCGGTTTTCCGCCACATCGCCTTGAAGCGGAAATTACCGAAAGCGCTCTGGTCGCGGACCTTGAAGCCACGCGGCACGCCATCCAGACGCTGCGCAATTCCGGTGTCCGCATCGCCATCGACGATTTCGGCACCGGCTATTCAAGCCTCTATCACCTCTATGAGCTGCGGTTCGACAAGCTCAAGATCGACCGGCGCTTTATCCAGGAACTGGTTACCACCGGCGAAAGTGCGGTGTTTATTCGCGCCATGGTCGGCTTGTGCCGCGGTCTGAATTTGTCGGTCACCGCCGAGGGCGTCGAGACCGAGGCGCAGGCGAAGGCGGTGCTCGAACACGGCGTCGATCAGGCCCAGGGCTTTTTGTTCGGCAAAGCCGTGCCGGCCGCCAACGTGGCGCAGCTGTTTGCCGTGCCGGCGCAGCAGGTGGCTTGAAGGATATCCGCCCCGGCTTCGCGCGACAGGATGAAAGTGGCGGCTTGATTCTCCTATATATGGGAGAGATCGGATCGGCTTGCCGCGAGAACACCAATTTGTCCCACACGCCCGTTACTATCCTCACCGGCTTTCTCGGCAGCGGCAAGACCACGCTTCTCAATCGCGCGATGCGCGATCCGTCGATGGCCAACACCGCAGTGGTGATCAACGAGTTCGGCGAAGTCGGCCTCGATCACATGCTGGCGGCGCAGAGCGACGACACCATCATGGTGCTGGAGAACGGCTGCCTGTGCTGCACCGTGTTCGGCGATCTCGTCACCACGCTGAACAACCTCTATCACCAGCGCGAGGACGGCGCGATTCCACGCTTCGATCACGTGGTGATTGAGACGTCCGGCCTTGCCGATCCGTCGCCGCTCATTCAGGCGTTCCTGTCCGATCCGACACTCGCCGGGCTTTATCGTATCGGTGCTGTGGTCGCGACCGTCGATGCGGTCAACGGCCCGCACACGCTCGATGAGCACATCGAATCGGTGCGCCAGGTCGCGCTCGCCGACCAGATCCTGATTACCAAGCTCGATCTGGTCGAGCCGGCCAAAGCGAGCCAAGCCGAAGCATCACTGACCGCGCGGCTGCATCGTCTCAACCCGGCGGCGAAGATTTCAAGGATCGACGATCCCTCGTTCAACCTCAGCATCTTGCGCGGCGATGGGTTCAATCCGGCTGACGCCGGGGCCGACGCCCGCGCCTGGCTCAACGCCGCCGCTTACGAGCAGCACGACGGCCATGATCACGACCATGCCGACCACGATCATCATCACCTGCACGACCGCGATATCGCTTCGTTCTGCTTCACCCGCGACAAGCCGATCCCGCGCGAAGCGCTGCGGCTGCTGCTCGACGCCTTGCAGCAAAATCTCGGGCCCAATCTGTTGCGCGTGAAAGGCATCGTCAATGTCGCCGAGGAGCCCGATCGCCCCGCCGTGATCCAGGGCGCGCAACAACTCCTTCACAACCTGTCGTGGCTCGAGCGCTGGCCGGACGCCGACCACCGCAGCAAGATCGTATTCATCACGCAGGGCTTCGACCGCGCCGAAGTCGAGGATATGATCGCGCTGCTCGACCGGGTGGCAACGCGCACCGCCGCCGCCCGCGCGCGAGCGCAGACGAGCCGATAGGCCGCTGCGAAACCCGGGGGGAACATGATCAAGGCATTTCCGAAGGATCGCCTGGAAAAGCGCCAAATGCTGCTCGACGCCGTCGACGGCATTGCCGACACGCTGCGCGCGTCCGGGGCAAAGAGCGAAGAACTCGGCACGCTCGCGCCGGAAGCCGTCAACGCACTGCGCGAGGCCGGCTTGTTCCGCCTCAAGCTCGCCGAGGAAATGGGAGGCGCCGAGGCCGATCCTGTGACCGAAATGATGGTGATCGAGCGGTTGGGCTATCACGATCTCGCCAGCGGCTGGTGCACCATGATCGGGGCCACGTCGATCGGGTCGCTCGGATCATTTCTGCCGCAAGCCGGCATTGATCGGGTATTCGCCAACGGCCGCATCCCGACCGCGTCGTTCTCGTTCTTTCCCGGCGGCCGCGCCAAACCCGAAGGCGACGGCTACCGCGTGAATGGCCGTTGGCGCTTCAACAGCGGCATACTGCACGCCGAATGGTCGATCGGCGGAACGGTTGTCGAAGCTAGCGAAGGCGACAACGGCGGCCGCCCTCAAGTCATCTTTACCGCGTTTCCCAAGAGCGAAATCACGCTCCACGACAATTGGGGCGACGTCGTTGGTCTGCGCGGCACTGGTTCCTGCGATTTCTCCGTGGAGAATTACTACCTGCCGAGCGAACTGACATTTGCCTGGGACCTGATGGGGTCGAAGCCATTGCGCGGCGGGGCGGCGTACCTGTTTCCACCATTCGCCTTCGTCGCCAAGGAGCATGGGCCTGTGGTCATCGGCGCCGCCCGGCGCGCGCTCGACGAATTGATCAAACTGGCGACCACGACGCGCGGCACGTTTCGTGCGTCGAAGCTTGACGAACGGCAGGTCGTGCATCGGTTCATCGGTCAGGCCGATTTGAAACTGCGATCGGTGCGGGCGCTGCTGCACCAGCGCTACGAAGAACTCTATGAGATCGCCGGCGCCGGAAAAATTCCGGACGCCGCAGCGATCGCCGACGTCCGGGCGGCCGCGCTTTACGCGACCGACATTGCCATCGAGACGGTTACGCAGGTCTATCATTTCGCCGGCAATTCCGGTCTGCATCATCCCCACGTGATCGGTCGCCTGATGCGCGATGTGAACACCGCCGGTTTGCATCAGGTGATGAGCGATACGGCTTACGAAAATCACGGCAAGTTTCGCCTCGGCCTGCCAGCCGATCCGATGGCTTAAGACGCGAATTCATGGCGGAGCGGGGCTACGATTACATTATTGTCGGCGCGGGTTCTGCAGGCTCGGTGCTGGCGAGCCGGCTTTCGGTCAAGCGCGGAGCCAAAGTGCTGCTCCTTGAAGCGGGCGGCTCCGACAAGTCGTTGTTCGTGCGCATGCCCGCGGGTATCGCGAGACTCGGCACGCCGCGGTTCGGCTGGATGTACGAGACAGCGCCACAAAAGGCGATGAACGGCCGGCGCATGTATCAGCCGCGTGGCCGGCTTTTGGGCGGATCGAGCTCCGTCAACGCCATGATCTATATGCGCGGCCAGGCGGCGGATTACGACCATTGGCGGCAGCTCGGCAATGCCGGCTGGAGTTACGCCGACGTGCTGCCGTTCTTCAAGAAGGCCGAGCGCAACGAGCGTCTGCACGACGAATTTCATGGCGGCGCCGGGCCGCTCAACGTCGCCGAGCGGCCCTACACCAATCCGCTGAGCCACGTCTTTGTTGAAGCGGCGCAGCAAGCCGGGATTCCGCTCAATCCGGATTTCAACGGCGCGGTGCAGCTGGGCTGCGGCCTGTTTCAGGTGACGCAGAAAAACGGCGAACGCTACAGTGCGGCCGCGGCCTATCTGCGCCCGGCGGCGTCGCGCAAAAACCTGACCATTCTGACCAAGGCGCAGGCAACGCGCATCCTGATCGAGAACGGACGCGCCGTCGGCATCGAATACGTGCGTGGCGGCAAGCTGCAGACGGCTCGCGCCACGCAGGAAGTGGTGCTTGCCGGCGGCTCGATCAACTCGCCGCAGCTGTTGCTGCTCACCGGCATCGGCCCGGCACAGGAGCTTGGGGCGCTCGGCGTGCCGGTGAAGCTCGATCTTCCCGGCGTTGGCAAGAATTTGCAGGATCACCTCAACGTCAACATCCTGCAGTACGCGACGCCGGGCGTCACGCTCGACAGCAAAGGCCGCGGACTTGGCCCGATCATGCCGACGCTCGAATTTCTGTTCCGGCGCACCGGGCCGGGCACCAGCAACGTGGCCGAGGCGGGTGCGTTTATCGTCAGCGCGCCCGGCGCGGCAACTCCCGACATTCAGTACCACTTCATCCCGGCGCAAGTCTTCGATCACGCCCGCACCCAGCTCGACGGCGACGGCATTACCCTGCACGGCTGCTGTTTGCGCCCGCAAAGCCGCGGCGAAATCCGCCTGGCTTCGCGCGATCCGCTGCAGCCGGCAGTGATCGATCCAAATTATCTTGCCTCGGATTACGATCTGAAAATCCTGATCGACAGCATCCGGCGCGGCCGCGAGATCTTGGCGGCGCCGGCGTTTAAACCTTTCCTTCGCGACGAGCGTTTTCCCGGCGCGGCGCAACAATCGGACGCCGAGCTCACCGAATTCATCCGCGCCAGCGCGGAGACCGAGTACCATCCGGTTGGCACCTGCAAGATGGGCAGCGATCCGATGGCTGTGGTCGACGACAAGCTGCGCGTGCACGGCGTCAGGCGCTTGCGTGTCATCGACGCGTCGATTATGCCGACCGTCGTTTCCGGCAACACCAACGCGCCGGTGATCATGATCGCCGAAAAAGGCGCGGAAATGATGCTCGCCGCCACATGAAGGTCGCTCGGGACCCGGCGTTGGTGTGTGCCGATTTGGGCGTTCGCGCTACCACGGCGTGATTGCTAGAGTGAATCCGTAACGCGAGGCATCATGGATCTCATTCTCCGAAACGCGCGCCGCATCGGCGCCGAGCATGAACTGACCGACATCGGCATCGCCGATGGGCGGATCGCCGCCATCAAATCCGGCCTTGCCGCCGACGGCGAAACCATCGATCTCGGTGGCCGGCTGGTGTCTCCTGGTTTCGTCGAGACCCACATTCATCTCGACAAATCCTGCATCCTCGATCGCGTGAAGTCGGACAAGGGCGACCTCGACGAGGCCATTGCCGAGGCTGCCAGGGCCAAGGCCGCTTTCACGCCGGAGGACGTTCACGCCCGCGCCGTGGGCACGCTGGAGAAGGCGGTCCTGCAGGGCACCACGCACATGCGCACCCATGTCGAGGTCGATCCGGGTGTCGGCTTGCGCGGGCTTGAAGGTGTGTTGCCCCTGATCAAGGAATATTCCTGGGCCATCGACTTGCAGCTCTGCGTGTTTCCGCAGGAAGGCTTGCTCAACAATCCCGGCACCGACGAGCTTCTGGTCGAGGGCCTCGAACGGGGTTGCCGCGTTATCGGCGGCGCGCCCTATGTCGACAGCGATCCGCCGGGCCAGATCGATCGCATCTTCGAACTGGCGCGCGACTACGACGTCGACATCGATATGCACCTCGATTTCGGCCCGACCGCGGACGGCATGACGCTCGATCACGTCTGCAAGCGTACGGAGGAATTTCAGTATGGCGGCCGCGTCGCCGTCGGCCACGTCACCAAGGCGACCAGCCTGCCGCTGCCCGCGTTCGAGGCGATGGCGAAGCGGCTCGCCGACGCTGGCGTCGCGCTCACCGTATTGCCTTCGACCGATCTTTATCTGATGGGCCGCCACCACAAGCACGATTATAATGTCACCCGCGGCGTGGTGCCGGCGCACAAGCTGCTGCAGCATGGCGTCAACTGCTCACTGTCGAGCAACAACATTCTCAATCCGTTCACGCCGTTCGGCGACTGTTCGCAGATGCGGATGGCGAACCTCTATGCCAACATCTGTCAGGTTGGGAAGCAGGCCGACATGCGTGAGTGCTTTAGTATGGTGACGCAGCGGCCGGCTAAGATGATGCGGCTCGACGACTATGGGCTCGCTGTTGGCAAATCCGCCGACTTCGTGGTGCTCGAACTCAGTGAGCCCGGAACTGGCAGTCGCCGAATTGACGCCGGTCCTCTACGCCTTCAAGCGCGGCCGCAAGACGGTGTCGCGGCTGCCGGCGACGCTGCATCGCCCGCAATGATCGTGCACGATCCCTACAACGCGTTCTGCCGTCACACCCATGTTGCGCTGAACGGAGCGCCGGACGGCCCGCTGCACGGCCTGAACTTCGCCGTCAAAGACGTCTTTGACATCGCCGGCCATCGGACCGGCAACGGTAATCCGGTCTGGCTCGAAACCCATGCGCCGGCGTCGCGAACTGCATCCTCGGTCGAGCGGCTGCTCGCGGCCGGCGCGCAGATGGTTGGCAAGACCCACACCGATGAGCTGGCCTACAGCCTCAACGGCGAGAACGTGCATTACGGCACGCCGATCAATCCCAAAGCGCCGGGACGGATACCCGGCGGGTCATCGAGCGGATCGGCCGCGGCGGTTTCCGGCGGTCTTGTGGATTTCGCACTCGGCACCGATTGCGCCGGTTCGGTCCGGCTGCCGGCCGGCTATTGCGGCATTTACGGCATACGCACGACGCACGGCCTCATTCCGGCTGACGGCATCGTCGATCTCGCTGCGAGCTTCGACTCCGTCGGCTGGTTTGCGCGCGATCCGCGGACCATGCGGCGCGTCGGCGAGGTTTTGTTGCCGGTGTCCGATTTCAAACCGAAGCGTTTGTTGATCGCGCAAGACGCCTTCGCCTTTGCAGGCTCCGATGTCACTGACGCGCTAGCCGCAGCGGTGTTGCGCCTCAAGGAAGCGTTTGCGGATCACTACGAGGTTTCCGTCTATTCCGGCGATCCGGCGGCGTGGCCTAAAATATTCCGCATCCTGCAGGGCGATGAAATCCACAAGCGGCATGGCGCGTGGATCGACACTCACGATCCGAACTTCGGTCCCGGCATTGCCGAGCGCTTCCGCTGGACCCGCACCATTGACGCCGCTGAAGTGGAACGTATGCGGCCGCTGCGCGAGGACGTCGCCCGACACATGGACGCGCTTCTTGGTGACGACGCGCTGCTTTGCTTGCCAACGGTGCCGGGCATTGCGCCGAAGCTTGCGACGCCGGTCGCCGAGCTCGAAGTGTTTCGCGCGCGGGCGTTTGCGTTGCTGTGCGTTGCCGGGCTGGCGAGCCTGCCGCAAATCTCGCTGCCGCTCGGCACGATGGCGGGCTGTCCCCTCGGACTCTCGCTCATCGCGCCGCGCGGCGCTGATCGGGGTTTGATCGACTGGGTCGCCAAAGAACTAAAAATCGACGCGGAAGTCGTAAGGAGCTGATGGGGCGTATTCGCCGGCATAGGCGCGCCGCAGCAATTCCTTCTGCTTCACGCCGGCAGAACGCGCCTCGACCATCTTGGCCGGAACGACAAACTTGCCGATCGGGTCGGCTTTGAACTGCGGCGACGTATGCATCCACTTCTTTGATTTTTTCCAATCGCCGAACACGTCCGCCTGCAACTCGACGCTATTGCCGTCGGGATCGACGTAATAGAACGACAAAGTCATGCCGTGATGGACCGCGACGTGCGGCTCGTAGCCGTACTGGTCACGCATCCGCTGCCAGGAATCAAGAAGGTCGTCGACCGACGCGTATTCGAAAGCGAGATGATGCAGACCCGCGAAAGTGCGAAACTGCGGGTTGTCGCGAAACTGCGGGCCGCCGGCCAGCGAAATCCTGTGATTGGCGCCGTCGTTGCTGAGAAAGGCGATCCCGGGCGCTTGAAACACCGGCTCGATGCCGACCACGGCCGCATACCAGTCGATCATTTCCTGCATCCGCGATGTTTTGAGGAGCGCGTGATGAAAGATCGGGATTTTGATGGCCTTCGCGCTTTTGTTGGCAGTCGCCTTTTTGACTGCTCTTGCGCGTTTGACGGACTTTTTCTTTTTCACGAATTCCTCCCTAAAGGCTTCTGGCTATGAGCAGTTTCATGATTTCGTTGGTTCCGGCGTAGATGCGCAGCACCCGCGCGTCGCGATAAAGCCGCGATATCGGATATTCGTCCATATAGCCGTAGCCGCCGAACAATTGCAGGCAGCGATCGACGATCTTGCCGACGAGATCGGTGAGCCAGTATTTCGCCATCGAAGCGGTGACAGTGTCGAGCTCGCCCTTGACGTGGCGTTCGATGCAATGATCGAGAAAGACCTTGGCGATTGTCGCTTCGCTCTTGCATTCGGCCAGCACGAATTGCGTGTTCTGGAAGTCGATGATCTTCTTGCCGAAGGCCTGGCGCTGCTTGACGTAATCGATGGTCAGGCCGAGTGCGCGCTCAATCATCGAGACTGCGTGGATCGAGACAATCAGCCGCTCCTGCGGCAAGTCCTTCATCAACTGATAAAAGCCCTGGCCTTCCTCGATACCGAGCAGGCTTTCCGCCGGCAGCGATACGTCCTCGAAGAACAATTCCGAGGTGTCGGCGGAGTCCATGCCGAGCTTCTTCAGCTTACGGCCGCGGCGGAAGCCGGATGCGTCGTCGGTTTCGACCACCATCAGCGAAATGCCCTTGGAGCCTTCCTTGGGATCGGTCTTGGCAACGACGATAATCAGATTGGCGTGCTGGCCGTTGGTGATGAAGGTTTTCGAGCCATTGAGCACGTAACCGTTGCCGGAGCGCTTTGCGGTCGTGCGCACGCCTTGCAGGTCGGAGCCGGTGCCGGGCTCGCTCATGGCGATGGCGCCGACCATTTCTCCAGTCGCCAGCTTCGGTAACCAGCGCCGCTTCTGTTCCTCGGTGCCGTAGCGAAGGATATATGGAGCGACGATGCCGGAATGCAGCGTGGCGCCGAACGTATCGAAGCCGGCCAGCGCATACTCGCGATCGATGACCGCTTCATGCGCAAAGGTGCCGCCGGCGCCGCCATATTCTTCCGGCATTGACGCGCACAGGAGGCCCGCTTTGCCGGCCTTGGTCCACACCTCGCGCGGATAAGAATGCTCTTCGTGCCATTTCTCGAGATGCGGACCGAACTCGGCAGCGAGGAAGCGCCGCGCCTGCTCTTCGAGAAGAATGAGGTCCTCCGTCATCCAGGCGGGACGCGGCAGATTGAGAATCTCATTCATTGTCGTTTCACCCGGCGCATCGACAAGAAATCATGCTCGCTGACTTGGCAGCACGCGATAAGACCATTAGCTCCCCGCCGGATCAAGGCGAGCGAAATGTGCGTTGCACAATGAGCGCAAGCTGCACTCAGCCGCGGAGAGAACCGCGTATTTGCTCGGCTGCTCTCGACGGTGGAGTTGCTTGGCTGTCGCTGGTCTCTGTATGGGAGGCAACGGCGGCTTTGCCCCGGCGGCGCCAGCCTTCGCGCGTTAGCCAATCGACCAGAGCGGGAGAAAAGCGCATCAACCGCCAATAAAAATGTGCGGCCGGCGTAACCAACACCAGCCCTTTGTTATTTCGAATGGCGCGAACGGCCTTGACTGCGGTCCGTTCGGGTGTCGCGCAAATCCAAGCCGGCACTTTCACCGTTCGATCGGCCTTGTCGGTCTCGCAATCCTCCAATAGCGATGACCGCACGAAGCCCGGACAAAGTGCCGTGACGCCGAAATTCTCGCCGGAATATTCGGCGCGTAACGCGTTGGTAAAACCGACCAGACCGAATTTGCTGGTCTGGTACGCTGTCGTCTTGCGCCAGGTGACCAGTCCGAAAATGCTCGAGACATTGAGGATATGAGCGTCTTCGGCCGCCAGCAGCATGGGCAGCAATTCGTGGACCAGCTGAATCGGCGCCATCAGGTTGACGGCCATAATCCGGCGCCATTGCTTGCCGGTCATCAGATGGGTTTGGCCGTAATAGGTGGTGCCGGCGTTGTTGACGAGGATGTTCAGCCGTTTCCAGGCGTTGCGGAGCTGTTCAACGGTGCCGCTGATCTGGGAAGGGTCGGCCAAATCGGCGACGGCAGTCATCGCGTTGACGCCAAGGCCTCGCGCCTCGTGCGCAACGACCGCGAGCGCGTCCGCCTTGATGTCGACGAGAAATAGATCCGCACCTTCCTTGGCCAGTTCCAAGGCGATTGCGCGGCCGATCCCCGACGCCGCGCCAGTGACCATCGCCTTCTTGCCGCGAATGATGCGCATGGAGACGAACACCGTTGTAGGCCCTTTGCGATCGAAAGAGCGCCAGAGTCACGATTGTGAACAATGCAGCTCACTCATAAGACCATTTGCCAGTGGACGGATCAAGGCGAGTGTCGGCCGCTCGTGAGGCATTTGACGCGAGAACGCGGTTATCAGCAAAGTTCCATGTTCATCACGGCTGATGCCTACTTCGCTGAAGACCGTCCCGTCTGTTGCACCCTTGTCCGCAGAAATGCTTTTTGCGCACCGAGGATGTCGAACATCGTCTTTTTGTCCTTGGCGGACAGCACGGAAAAGAACTCGGCGATCCAGCCTTCATTCGCCTTTGCCGCGGCGCGAAAGGCTTTTCGCCCTTTTGGCGTGAGCCGCACCAGAAGCGCGCGGCGGCTGCGAGGGTCGGCGGAACGTTCAACCAGGCCTTCGGCTTCCAACTCGTCGGTCAGACCGGTGATGTTGCCGGTCGTGACCATGAGGCGATTTGAGATTTCGCCCATGCGCAGACCGGCAGTGTTCGAGTCCAGTTGAGCCATCAGGTCGAACCGGGAAAGGCTCATGTTGTAAGACGCGCGTAGCCGACGGCGCGCTTCGTTGGTGACAAGCTTGTGGACCGCCATCATCCGCAGCCAGAGCCGCAAATCTCCGTGGCCGCTTGCAGCGCCCCGGGTCTCGAAATCGTCGAGGCGCAGCCTGAGGGCGCTGTTGTTGCGCGCGAGCGGCATGTCAATTCCACACTTCCCGGGCGATATCGACGACCAGCCGCAATTTCGCCTTCTCGTCGGCAGGCGTAAGCGGGCTACCGGTCAAATTGGTCGCGAATCCGCATTGCGGGCTAATGCCGAGCTGGTCGAGCGGCGCGGACTTGGCGGCTTCGTCTATTCTTTTCAAAACCGCTGCTCTGTCTTCCAGCACGGCCGTCTTGCTCGAGATCAAGCCAAGGATGGCCCACTTGCCGCTGGGCAGCAGGCGCAACGGCGAAAAATCTCCGGCGCGCGGAGAATCGTATTCCAGGAAAAAAACGTCGATGCCCGGGATGTTGAAAAGCCGTTCTGCGACCCGCTGGTAGCCTCCGGACGCGAGCCAGCGGCCGCGATAATTGCCGCGGCACAGATGCATGCCGATGGCCATGTCTCGCGGCTTGCCGCGGACGGCGGCGGCAATCGCGTCGATATAGACCTCGATGAGGCGGTCGGGATCCTCTCCCAGGCTGCGAATTTGGTCGTTGACGCGCGGGTCCTCCATCATCGCCAACGGCACTTCGTCGAGCTGAACAAAGGTGCAGCCGAGCGCATGCAAGTCGGCAAGTTCCTCGCGGTACACCGCCGCGAGATCCGCAAAGTATTCGCCGATATCGGGATAAGCGGATTGGTCGACACGCTCGCGGCCGCCCAGGAAATTCACATACGACGGAGCGGGCATCGTCACTTTGACGGTTCGATCCGTCAGTGTCTTGACGAATTCGAACTCGTTCGTGGTGATACCTTTGCTGCGTGTGAGTTTGCCGGCGGCATAGGGCCCGTACGCCTGCACGCTGTCACCGGCGTCGTTTGAGAAGGTGAATGGCGTGATTTTCACGGTCATCCCGGCGACGCTTTTCACGAAATGACTGAAGAATGCGCCGCGCCGAAATTCGCCGTCAGTCACGGCTTGCAGGCCGATGTCTTCCTGGAATTTGACTACTTCGCGGATCGCCCGATCCTCGATTTCGCGCAGCGCGCTCTCGCTCATTTTACCGTCGCGAAGCTTGTGACGCGCTTCTATAACTTCTTGCGGCCGTAACAGGCTGCCGACGTGGTCGGCGCGAAAGGGCGGCTTGCCGTTCATGAGATCCTCACGCGATCGCAGCTGTTTGACTTGGCGATACCTTAGATATAAACATTTTAGTTGTAAATAATTGCGAAAGCCGCGGAACATCGTCGTGCTCGACGAAAGTGTCTACCCGGATGACTTCGCGCGCCGCGGCCTTCCGCCGGCTGAACTGTGGCCGGTCATCGACCACGAGGCTCTGGCGCGCCTCAATTATCCGAAGCGGATGAATGCTGCGGTCGAGTTGCTCGATCGCGCCGTGGCCGAGGGGCTCGGACCGCGACCGTGCGTGCGCTCACCGCAGGCGACGTGGACCTACGCCAAACTTCTCGAAACGGCCAACCGCGTCGCCAGTGTCCTGGTCAACGATATGGGACTTGTTCCCGGCAACCGCGTGCTGTTGCGTTCGGCCAACAATCCGATGCTCGCTGCGTGCTGGTTTGGCGTCCTCAAGGCGGGCGGCATTGCGGTCACGACCATGCCGCTTTTGCGCGCGCGCGAGCTTGCCCAAATCTGCAGCAAGACCGAAGCACAGCTCGCGCTCTGTGACGCCCGGCTCGGCGCCGAACTTGAAGCGACCCTGCCGGTATGTCCGTCGCTCAAACAGGTCCGATACTTCAATTCAAACTCCTCCGGCGGTCTGGAGCGGCTGATGCAAGACCGGAGCGACGCCTTCGCAAACGTCGTACCCTCGCACGACGATGTTGCCCTGATTGCGTTCACCTCCGGCACCACTGGACCGCCGAAGGCCACCGTGCATTTTCATCGTGACGTGCTCGCCATCTGCGACACCTATCCGGCGGAAACGTTGCGCTCGAGCCCGGATGATATTTTCAGCGGCAGCGCGCCGCTCGGCTTCACTTATGGCCTGGGTTCGCTGCTGCTGTTCCCGATGCGCCGCGGCAGTTCCACTGTGCTGCTTGAGCAGGCCAGCCCGGAAATCATGCTTCAGGCCGTTCAGGATTTCGGCGTGACGACATTGTTGCTCGGTCCGACAATGTACCGCGGCATGTTGCCCCACACCGCGCGGTTCGACCTTTCGACGCTGCACACCTGCTGCTCGGCCGGCGAACATTTGCCGGTCGCAGTTTTCGATGAGTGGCTGCGGCGGACCGGCATTCGTATCCTCGACTTCATGGGCTCGACGGAGATGCTGCACGCCTTCATCGGCGTGCCGCGCGGCGACATTCGTCCAGGATCGACCGGCATCGCCTTGCCTGGTTATCAGGTCATGATTGTCGACGAGGCGATGAATCGATTGCCGCACGGAGCCGTCGGGCGGCTCGCCGTGCGCGGCCCGATCGGCTGCCGCTACCTCAACGATCCGGATCGGCAGAAGGCTTACGTGGTCAACGGATGGAACCTGACCGGCGACGCTTTTCACGCTGACGCTGACGGGTTCTTTTGGTATCACTCGCGTACCGACGACATGATCGTCAGCGCCGGCTACAACATCTCCGGGCAGGAAATCGAGGAAGTCTTGCTTGAGCACGCCAGCGTCAGCGAGTGCGCCGTCGTCGGCGTCGCCGACTCTGCTCGAGGGCAGATTGTCAAAGCTTTCGTGGTGCTGCGCGACGCGGGCAAAGCAAGTGACGATCTGTCACGTACACTCCAGGAATTTGTGAAGCAATCGATCGCTCCCTACAAATATCCGCGCGCTATTGAATTCGTCGACGCGTTGCCGAAGACGCAAACCGGAAAGATCAACCGCGCCGAGCTTCGACTGCGTGGCTGACAACTTGTCAGATTGGAATTACCCGCTTGGCGGCCGTCGTGATCGGGCTAACTTTCGCCGGAAAGCCGCTTGAAATCGGCGAGAACGGCCGCGATCAGCTTCTGTCGCCGCGGATCCTGTGCCGCAAGCGTCGCGCCAAAGAGATTGAGCAGATAACGGGCCTTTTCGGCGGCTTCATGCCAATTCGCGGCCGGCGCCGCAAGTAAGTGAGCCTCCAATTCGTCCTGGCGCAGACGTAATGTTTTCTCGTTGGTCTCAACATCGGCCAACAGCCGGCGAAGCTCGGTCGCCTTTTGGGCGATCATCCCGCGATGCTGATCGAGGTCGATCGTCTTATCGGTCATGATCGCGCAGCGCGGCGGGCCAGCGGGTATTCGGCGCTTTCGTACAATCGGCGGATATCGTTGCTACCGTACCTCTGCTCGTCGACTTCGAGAAACGCGCCGACGAGACATTCCGGCGGCAGGTCCTCCATCGCGAATCGAATGGCTTCTGCAGCTTGTGCAAACCGCTTGTAACCGAACGGCTCACGCCTGGGCAGCCGCCTTCGCGTCGGGAACAACTCGGCTGCGGCGTCGTAATCGAAATCGGCCATCGGCCGTGCCTCGCGAAACAAAGACTACATCGTCGTCTGAATGCAGATTGACAAACGTCGTAAAAATATAATGTGCGAACGAACTTTTACCAGTCCAGTCACGCGACATTCCGAAACGTCTCGCTACCGCGCGACATTGTCTCACTTTGTCACTTTTTGCCTCATAGACGGGCAAGCCCGCGTCCTATACGGTACAGAACCGTACAGCATCGGCGCTTGGGCGAGTTTTGCTTGTAGGTTGTAAAGAGACGCCCGCTCCCGCCAAGGCCGGCACTTGATGCGCGGCTTATAAACGACGCCTTTCTGTCGAAAATGAAAAAGATAAACCAGCGCGTGCCCGCAGAGGGCGGCGCGTTTGGTCTGTTGAAAAGCAAACGCGGTTGCCGTCATCCCCGGAGAGAATTTTGAACGATAAAACGAAAGCTGCCGCCGCTGCGGCCGATATCCGCGCCCTGACTTTGAGTTTGGCCCGCTACCGGGAGCCACGTCATTGGCGCAGCGTCTTTGAGATTCTTGTCACGGTCGTGCCGTTCATCCTGCTTTGGCTGTTGATGTGGACGATGCTCCACGTCGGATACGGACTTTACTTGTTGCTGACCATTCCTGCCGCCGGCTTTTTGGTCCGTCTATTTATGATACAGCACGATTGCGGCCACGGCTCGCTGTTTCGCAATCGTCTGGCAAACGACTGGGTCGGCCGCGTGATCGGCGTGTTCACGCTGACACCCTATGATTTCTGGCGGCGCGCGCACGGCATCCATCACGCGACGTCAGGCAATCTCGGTCTCCGCGGCACCGGCGACATCGACACGCTCACTGTCGGCGAATATCTGGAGTTGCCGTTTTGGCGGCGTCTCGCCTATCGCCTTTACCGCCACCCATTCGTCATGTTCGGAATTGGTCCCGTTTATCTGTTCGTCCTGCGCCAGCGCCTTCCGTTCGGCCAGATGCGGGAAGGGTGGATGCCCTGGGTCAGCACCATGGCGACTAATGGCGCGACCGCGCTGGTGGCGGCGGGCATGATATGGTGGGTCGGTATTGGCCCGTTCCTGCTCGTGCACCTGCCGATCACCATCGTCGGTGGAGCGATCGGAGTCTGGTTGTTTTATGTGCAGCACCAGTTCGAGCACACGGCCTGGTCGCAAGACCGGGATTGGAACTGCGCTACGGCCGCGCTCTACGGCAGCTCGCACTATGACCTGCCAGCCATATTGATGTGGTTCACCGCCAACATCGGCGTGCACCACATCCATCACCTGTGCAGCCGGATTCCATTTTATCGTTTGCCGCTTGCGCTTCGCCAGCATGCTGATCTGGTGGATGTTGGCCGGCTCACTCTTGGCCAGAGCCTCGCCTGCGTGCGCCTCGTGCTGTGGGATGAGGCGGCGCGCCGGCTCATTTCCTTTCGCGAACTGCGAACGCGGGTGGTGATGGAGCGGTAGAACGCGCAAACGCGGCGGCTGTGCTGCGAAATTGTGACAATGCGTGTCAAAACTCCTCGCGTCGTTTTGCGATAGTGTGCGATAGTGTTTTAGCCATGATGGATCACGCTGACTTCTCGGTCGTTGTGAAGAATCGAGCGCCGCTGCCCAAACCGTGGCAGTGGGAGATTTATCGCGCGGGCAGAAACAGCGCGATCGAGCGCTCGAAAGCTTTTTTCGAGACTGCAAGCGAGGCCAATCGCGCTGGAAAAGTAGCGCTGAGCCTGCTCTTGAGTGACTATCCCGAGTGAGGAACGCGCCTGATCGGGCAACGTCATAGGCGCCGGGCTGGAAATTCAATCGCCGTTTGGCCCTGATCGACGCGCAGCTTTATCTGTTGACGACTTTCAGGAATGCGTAGCGGACGTTTTCCCGATCACGTCGGGAACGTCGCCGGCCGGCTGCCGCGGCTCGCCCATTAAGGCAGGCTGGAACAACGCCGCCGAGGTGAGCGTACAGATAAGCGAAAGCGCCAGGAGTTTACCCATGCTGGATATCCCTGGCTGATTGGAGAGCCACAGACTGCCGAAGGCTGTGGCGGTCAGGAGCGTGCTGTAGAATACCGCCCTCGTCAGCACTGATTGCAGGAAATTGCTCTGACCGCGGCGCCATGCGGTTACGTAGTAGATCTTGAACGCGACGCCGACGCCAAGCAGTACGGGCAGCGCGATGATGTTGGCATAGTTCAGCTGGAATTTCGCGAGCGCGCAGATCTCAAGTGTAACAAGGCCGGCGACGAGGAGAGGGACCAGCGTTACCAAGACATCGGTCAGCAGCCGCAGCACAATCCACAGTAATACGGCGATCGACAACAGCGCCAGCCCGGCAGCTTCTGCAAAGGCCTCGACGATGGTGTTGCCCCATTCGATGCTGCCGATGGCCTCTCCGGTGGCGCCCGGTTGAACCGCCTGCACCGCCCGGGCAAAGCGCCGGATGTTGGCATTGTCGTTGGCGTCGCCCTCGGGCCAGACTTCGATGCGCACTCTCCCGTCCGGCGCGACCCAATTGCGCACCAGGTCGGGCGGAAGCGATGCGCGCGTGACGCGCTCCGCCATCAGGCTCTGATCGACGTCGTCAAGATCAAGCTGCAGCGGATGAATAAAGGCGTCGGTGGCGCGGTCGCGTTGCGCAGTATCCGCTTGCGCGAGTTTGCCAAGCGCGTTTGCCAAGCGGCGTGCAGCCTCGGCGCCAGCACCGGTGTGCTGGTCGGCGGCATCCTGGAGAGCCTGCACGCCGCGTTCGAGCGCGGCGACGTTCTCCGCATCGCTCGGGGCGGGTTGTGGCTGGCTGCGCAAGGCCGGAGCAAGTGCCTTCTCGGCTGCTTCGATGATCCGCAGCTTTTGATCTTGTTGGGTCGGGACGAAGCTCTCGATACTCCAGATCCTCGCCACCTCGGGCGTCGCGACAAGCCGTGCAGCGACCGCGCTGGCATCGTCCGCTCGAACGAGAACTCTCGCGGTGTTCAATGGCACTTCCTTGCCCAGCCTGAACAACGCGGTCAGTGCGGGCGACGCCTGATTCTCCAGGGCGAGCGGGTCGAAATTGAATTGTAGCCGCGGCAGAGCTGGAAGACCGGCGAGAACGACCAGGACAGTGACAACGACGACCGCAGCCCGGTGGCGTTTGAGGAAGGCGTCGGCTGGTGCAAGCGCCGGCAAGGTGAGTTGCTTCGGCTCGATCGGAGGATGGACTGCGCGGATCAGCGCCGGCAGCAGCGTCAAGCTCGACAGATAAGCAACCAACATCCCAAACCCCGCAATAATGCCGAGCTGCGCCAATCCGCTGTAAGCCGTAGGCGTGAACGACAGAAATCCGGCCGCCGCGGCTCCGGCCGCGAGCGTGAGCGGGACGCCGACCCATTCGGCGGCGCCGACCAATGCACGTTCCAGATCCTCACGCTCGTTGCGTTCCGCTCGATAGCGCACGGTGTATTGAATTGCGAAATCCGCGCCTAGACCGACGAACAGGACCGCGAATGCCAGCGAGATCGGATTCAAAGCCCCGACCATCAAAATCCCGCCGGCCGCCGTGATAGCAAGGCCGGCACCCAGATTGACAGCAACCGCGGCAACGAGACGGACCGACCGTAGCGCGAGCCACAATATGCAGAGGATGATCCCGCCGGTCACGATGCTGTTGAGGACAATGCCCTCGTGCACACCGGAAAATTCATTGTCGGAAATGATGACGGGGCCGGTGAGACTGACGTCAGCGCCGAACTTGGTGTGAAGTCCAAGTTGGCTGGCGATCTTGCGAATGGCGGCGGTGGCTTTGCCGCCGGGTTCGAGGGCATTCTGGTCAAGGACCGGCCACACTTCGACGAAGCGGTGCAGATCCAACGGACGCGTATCGCCTTGCACCAGGGTCTTCCAAGAGAACTCTGCCGGGAGGCCTTTAGCGACGCTTTCAACCGTGGCCGCGGCTGAATTCAGCAAGCGGGTCATGTCATCGAGCGGCTTGCCCTGATGCTTTGCATAGGCAAGGCTTCCCACCAAAATACCGACGAGGCCGCGCAGACTGGGGTCGCGGGCCAATTCGGAGATCAAGGGCCTGGCGCTCGTGAGTTGCCCGGCGACACGCTCGACTTGTTCCGGGGGAAGGAACAAGAGCCCGTTGCGGCGGAAAAACGGACTGTCCAGTCCGCCGCTTACTGAGCGAAACAAATCCGGTTTGTTGGCAAGTCCGTGCTGCACTTCCCGCGCCGCGGCCTCGGCCGCCTCCGGCGTCGGTGCCCCGACATCGACCAAGATCAGGTCGACGGTCTGCGGAAATGCCGCATGGAATGCGATCTCCTGTTGCCGCCACGGCAGCTTGGCGGACAGGAGATCGTTGATGTCGGTATCAATCGCGAAGTGGCGCGCTGTGTAGATAGCGGAAGCGACAGTAAGGAGCAGCGCAGCCGCTATGACGCCGCGATAATGGCGGGTGCAGTGACCCACCCAGATAATGATCCAAGATTGCAGCATGCCCAGTCTCCGCGTGCAGCCGTAGACGCCAGAAGAGCAATCAGGAAATCAACCCTCGACCTTGTTCGTAGATGGAACTCCTGTGCCGGAAAGGCGACGAAGTTGATCCGGCGATTTTCAAACGCCTATGTATCCCTGGAATGCGGGAAAAACAGGAGCGATCTTGTCTCGGATTCGGCGGTAATCGCGAGAGTCACGTTTGAACGTGCAATTTTAATATTGGTCCGGCGATCCGGAAAGATTAACCGGGATTTCCATTCACATATAGCCCCACGTTCAGGCTCCGTCGGGCTGCGTGAGGACGCGTCGCGACCCGCATAAAAAATACCGGCGATGAAGCGGGAAAATGTCCTGTCGGAAAGGCCGTCGGATGAACCGACCTTTCCATCCATCGTCAACATTCGACCTTGAAATTCAATAGCATCGACCGCGATGGCGCCTCCCTCACCGCTCTCGGCTCCGGGCATCTAGGAAAGTTGGAAGCGCCGCCGTCGCAAGCTGAACGGGCGTTTGCGGCGCGGCCGCGCCGCAAACCGGCTTCAAAATTTTGCTCTCCGCGGCGCTACGCCTGGCGTCGAGTCACTAAAAACCAGGCGCTACTAGGCCGGGACGATGTCCGGCCGATTCTTGGGAAACTTTGCAATGACGGACTGATCGAGGTTCAGCGTCTCAGCGACCATGTCTCTGAGACTGTGCGCCAGCCAATCCGACAGCGACACCTCCTCGAACCGATCTGCGCGGAAGATTTCCATGTACACGAGGTCCGTATTGCCGGTGTTCTCGACGTAGTGGCCAAGCGCCTTTTTGACGTAGCCAATATCGCCGGCACGAAAGTCCGCGGTGATCGCCGCTGGCCCGGTGTTGAAAACGGTCATGCGTGCGGTGCCCTTGAGTATGTACGTCCATTCGTCGGCATTCGGATGCCAATGCATATCGCGCAGGCCGCCGGGCTTAACCGTGACTTGCGTCGCCGCAATCGTTTTCGAAACCAGGAAATTGGTGCTGTCGGCAATCCGCACCATGCCGCTCTTGGTCTCAAGGTTTGGCGGCATGTCGCCGAGCCGAAACACGAAGGAATTTGGCGGTTTGCCGGCCGCGGCAGCGATTTGCGCCTCGACCGCCGCCAGCGGCGGCGTCGGGATATTGCTCTGGTAGATTCACTTGTTGTGCACCGGAATATTCTTGAACGCCTCCACCGGCAGTCCGAAATTCTTGGCAAGCACCTCCGGCGGGGTATGCGCGATCCAGTCGGTCAAGAGCAGGGTGTTGAATTCGGACGATTCGCCGTTATCGAAGGCGAGGACAAATTCGGCGCCATTAGGCTCGAGGCCTTGCAATGAATGGGGCAGACCGGCCGGGAAGTACCAGAGATCGCCTTCCTTCACGTCGGCCACCTGCGGACGTCCCTCCTGGTCCAGAATGGTCACGCGGCAATTGCCGTAGGTCATGACCGCCCATTCCGCCTGCTGGTGCCAATGAAGCTCACGCACGCCGCCTGGGCCCAGGCGCATGTTGACGCCGGCGATCGTCGTGGAAATCTTGAAATCGTCCTGGGTGATCTGTCGTGCCCAGCCGCCGTTCTGAATGCGCTTGGGCGCAAGATTGAACGACGACCAGAACTGCGGCATCCCGTTGACGTCGGTCGCGGGCGGGCTGAGGAACGAGGGTTGGTTGCCAGCAAGGGTTTGATCCTGAGGCCTTGGATCGGTCAGTGCCTTGGGATTGGTGACATTGACCACACCTTCGGCCGGTTGATCGGGATTACCGAATTCCGCAGCTCTTGCCACTTCGGCCAAACCAACAACGCTACCGGCGCCTGCAACAAGAAGACAGCGTCGTGACAAATCGTTCATTTCCGCCCTCCGCCTTTGTGGTTTGGTTCACCACTAAGTTCAGAATTGGTTTAATATGCCGTGCATGGCCGGCAAAGTCGCTAGCGACCCTCGGAACTCCACCGGTTGCCGGACCGCCTGTTGACCAGGTAAACTTGCACTTGAGCCCTTAAATTATCTTCCGCGCATCCGCACGTTTTTGCTCATTTCCCCGATGACGATGACCATCGTCGTCGATTTGGGACTACAGTTTCCTAATCAGGCGAGTGTTTTTGCCCAACAGCGAAGGGGGTTCGGTTGACCGCTAGCATCGCGAGCAACAAAGAGTCCCAGCATTGGAAGCCAGATCAGATTTTGTTTCGGTGCGATTCCGAAACAGAAAGATCACGAGTGGCCTAGACCCGATGTTCGCTGAGTGATCGGCGGCCCGTCCTCGGCATGCATAATGTCGAGGGTTGTGCTGGATTGCCGGCACAGAGCCTCAAGCATGGAGGGCGGGCCTGATGAACGATATCACATACGTCGGACTGGATGTGCACAAGCAGAGGGTTTGCGTGGCGATTGCCGAGAGCGGCCGCGGTGGGGAGGTACGAGGGGTTGGCGTATTCGAGAACCGCCCCGACGTCCTGCGCAAGATGGTGACTCGGCTTGGCAAGCATCAGCGTCGTCTCAGCTTCTGCTACGAAGCCGGTCCTTGCGGATATGGACTTCACCGTTTGCTGACCGGTTTGGGGCACGACTGCGTCGTGGTGGCACCATCGTTGATTCCGATGAAGGCGGGCGACCGGGTCAAGACCGATCGCCGTGACGCTTTGATGTTGGCGAAGCTGCATCGTGCCGGCGAATTGACGCCGGTCTGGATACCCGATGCTGCTCATGAAGCGATGCGCGATCTGGTGCGTGCTCGGGCGACAGCGGTGAGAGCGCTGTCGAAGGCGCGGCAACATCTGCAAGGCTTTCTGCTGCGCCACGACCGGATTTACCACGGAGTTCGCGCCTGGACCCTGGCATATCGACGCTGGCTCACCACGGTGCGCTTTGATCATCCGGCGCAGCAGATCGTGCTGCAGGACTATATCCATGCTGTCGAGGATGCCGAATTCAGACGCGACCGGCTGACACGGCAGATCGAAGAGCTGATGCCGCTCTGGTCGATGGCGCCTGTCGCCGCGGCGCTCCAAGCGATGCGCGGGGTTGCTCTCGTCGTCGCGGTCACGGTGGTGGCCGAAGTCGGCGACTTTCGACGCTTCACCAATGCTCGCCAGCTGATGGCCTATCTCGGCTTGGTGCCGAGCGAACACTCGTCCGGAAGCACCGTCCGGCGCGCTGGGATTACCAAGGCAGGCAATGCGCTTGCGCGTCGCGTACTGATCGAGGGCGCCTGGACCTATCGCATGTCGGCGCGCGTGAGTCGGAAACTTCACGATCGCCTCGAGCCACTATCCGCGGCCATCAGGGACATTGCCTGGAAAGCGCAGGTCCGGTTGTGCGCGCGATATCGGCGCCTCGCTGCAGCCGGCAAGCCGAAGGTCGTGGTCACCACCGCGATCGCCCGCGAGATGGTCGGCTTCATCTGGGCGATCGCCTGCGTTGCACAGCCTGAGCTCATCTGACCAGGCCGCCGAAACTGAACCAACGAAAAGGAGGTCGGCTAAAATCCGAGGTGCACATTGCTGGAGGCAGGACCACGGTGGGGAACCCTCGTGCCTGTTATGAGCCGGTCCCCGGACCGATGCTCGACCCTAGAGCGAGGCAGCCCCGAGACGGAACCACGGTCATGCGGTACCCAACCCGCGCATGAGAGCTTGTTCAACCGGCGTCTTCGGGTCCTGTCTCCCGCTGTGTGCACCAACGATCGGCGCAGTCCGCGGCGGCGGAGTGAAAAACTGCGCGCCGCCCCTTGAAAGCGAACATGAGAACAGGCTGCGGAAAAAGTCGCCATCGAGACGATTTGAACTTTTGTTGGGTGTGTTTCGGCGCCGAAGTCGGGACCCGATCTTGCTCGCCTGCAACCGATTGATTCAATGAAAATTTAGCCCTTCCAGAGGGGTCCCGATCGGCGCCGATCGGGACCCCCATGAAAGAGCAACTTCTCGAATGTTATCAGCGAATTGCGCCAGGCGCGGTGGGGCCCCATTTCGATCAGCAATGACACCCCAGAGATGCTATGGCCAAAAATATTTTGATTTTTTCGGACGGAACGGGCGAAGCCGGAGGACTGACGACGATGAAAGCGTAAGCAACATCTATAAGCTATTTCGGGCAGCGCGCTGCGCGCCGGATTCAGACATTGATCCGCGCGATCAGCTAACATTCCACGATCCAGGCTTGGGCTCGCAGCCCGAAACCGGAGTCTTCGGCGCTGAGCGCGCCGACTGCTGGGTCTACAATCTCGTTAGCCAAGCGACCGGACTCGGGATAACGAAGAATATCGTCGACTGCTACGCCGCTATTCTGCAAATGTGGCAGCCAGGCGATCGCGTCTTTCTGTTCGGCTTTAGCCGCGCAGCATATACGGTTCGCTGTGTGGCTGCGGTGCTTTCACTGTGCGGTGTCCCGACGACTATGGCGGACGGGCGGACGCCCCTCTTCAGGGACCTCGGGTCCACTCGAAAGATTGCGAAGGAAGCCGTCAAGAAAGTCTACCAGCATGTCAGCTCGCCGAAGGATTCGGCGTTCGTCGAGCAACGAAAGGCACTCGCGCTTCGGTTTCGGCAGAAATATCACTCCGATGTAAACGGAGCGGCCAACGTCAATCCCCATTTCATCGGGGTGTTCGATACTGTCGCGGCACTCGGCAGCTATTTATACTCCTTAGCCCTCATCGTTCTTGCCGTCGCAATAATCGCAGTGATTAGCTATTTACGATCGCTTTTTCTCCTCGCGTTTCTTCCAGTGTTCCTATGGTCAGTCGGTATCGCATTTGTCATTGGCGTTATCTGGTACGCCGTAACACATGTGCAGTACGCCGTTGGGCTTCCCGGGTGCTCCTTCTTTCAGACGCTCCATTTCACAGCGCCGGAGGTGCAATTCTACGACAAGCACTTGGATAACGCGGTGTGGTACGCGCGCCACGCCATATCGATCGACGAGAATAGGGCGGACTTCGCCGGGGTGCCTTGGGGTAGCACGCAGAACAAAGGCCCACCGCGTCCCGACAGCTACCTAGATTGGTTGGATCAAATCTGGTGCTGCGCTTCTCCTTCTGATGCTTGAGAGGCCCGTAACCACGGTGACCTCGTTTCACCATCTGCCTGAAGCGCAGCACCCAAAATCTTCAGCTATCCACAAGCTCGTCGGCCGATTACCCCATCTACCGATTTGCTGCGTTAGGACAACGGACGAAAGGGGGGGCCACAAGCGGTCATCAATTTTATTTCAGTCATTACCGAAATATCACTTGACCCCAGTACCTATGATTCAGTAATTGCTGAAATATGGAAAAGAGAGATGCCGTCGCGGCCTTGGCTGCCCTCGCCCAGGATAATCGGCTCGACGTGTTTCGGCTTTTGGTGCGGGCGGGGCCGGAGGGCATGCCGGCCGGGGAAGTCGCCGCTGCGCTGAAGCTGGCGCCGAACACACTCACCTTTCATTTCGACCGGCTGCGCGGCGCGGGCCTCGTGACTGTCCGCCGGGAGGGACGCTCGATGATTTATACCGCGCGTTACGAGGTGATGAACGGATTGCTTGCCTACCTCACCGAAAACTGCTGCCGCGGCTCGGCCAAATGCCGGCCTGCCGCGGCTCGCACGCCGGCGCGCTCACGCGCCGCCAAGATTCCCGCTTGAAAAGGAGTATCCCATGAAGCGCATGCATGTTCACGTCGCGGTCGCGGACCTGAAACACTCAATCGGCTTCTACTCGGCGCTGTTCGCAACTCAGCCGGCGGTCGTCAAGACGGACTACGCGAAATGGATGCTCGATGATCCGCGCGTAAATTTCGCGATCTCGACCCGCGGCCGCGAGCCTGGGCTCGATCATCTCGGCATCCAGGTTGAAGACAAAACGGAATTGCATGAAGTTTACGCCCGCCTCAGAGAAGCCGGTGGGACCGTCATCGAGCAGGGGGAAACGGCCTGCTGCTACGCCAAGTCCGAAAAGTCATGGATCGACGATCCGGCCGGCATCTCCTGGGAGACGTTCCACACGACCGGCGACAGCATCGACTACGGCGACGGCTCGGGCGAACGCGTGGTGCGCGTCGCGCACCAAAAATCCTGCTGTGCCCCGCAAGCGTCGGCGGCGTCTCCTTGCTGCGATTGATGCAGATTTAAGGCGCAGTCGAGATTCGCAGTTTGGCAAGTTCGCTTTCGCGGATTTCGTTGGTGATCGGGAAGAAGCCGCCCTTTTCGGTCAGAGTTTGCCCGTCCTTCGACAGAATAAATTTGATGAACTCCGCGCGCAGCGGATCTAGCGGCTGGTTCGGCGGCTTGTTGACGTACACATAGAGATAGCGCGAGATCGGGTACTTGTTCGTCAGTGTTACGTCCTCGACCGCGTCATAGCACTTGCCGCCATAGTAGGCCGCGAGCGGTACGGTGCGGACGCCACCGGTCTTGTAGCCGATGCCGGAATAGCCGATAGCGAACTTATCGTGAGCGACGTTTTGCACAACCGCTTCCGAGCCAGGCTGCTGCTGAACTTCCGGTTTGTAGTCGCCGCCGTAGATCGCTGTTTCCCGGAAATACTCGTACGTTCCTGAAAGAGAGTTGCGGCCGTAGAGCGCGATTGGCCGCGTTGCCCATTCGCCACTCATGCCAAGATCGCCCCATGTTTTGGCGTTGGTGCTGCCGGGGGCCTTACGATTCGACGAGAAAATTCCGCTAAGCTGCGGTTCGATCAAGCAAGGAATGGGATTGTCCTTATTGACATAGATCGCGAGCGCATCGACCGCAACGCGAAAGCCAGAGACCTTATATCCGTATTTCTTCTCGAACGCGGTAGCTTCCTCAATCGACAACGGGCGCGACATCGGACCGAACTGGGAAGCGCCCGCAAGAAGCGCTCCCGGCGCGGTGGCCGAGCCTTTAGCCTCAACCGCAATTTTGACGTCGGGATAAAGCTGCCGAAAGGCTTCGGCCCATGCCGCCATTTCGTGGCCCAGCGTATCGGAGCCGACAGATATGATTTGCCCGGAAAGCGAACCCACCGGGCGATACGCGGGAAGAGTTTGATCGAGCGCGAGCGCGCCGGTGCTTGCGATGAGCGTTGCGGCAAACGCCGCAATGCCGGGTCTCAGATGCTGCATGGCGCTAATCCTTGAGGCCCGCGGCGAGCGTTCCAATCCCAAGCTTTTGCAGGGCAAAAATGCATCTTGATCCTCCCTTGCAAGCCTGTTAACTGTCCATATGTCGAGAATTACAGAGATATATAATCAATTTGTGACAATCCGGCGATAACGTTGCGGATGGAACGAGCCTCGGAGGTCGGGATGGGAGCGGAAGCTTTAGCCGTGGTCGGCCATGTCGGCCCGGAATTTGGCAGCGGCGCGATGGCCGCATCTCATGCGCTCGCGGCGCTGGCCGCGCTCGGCCAACCAACCCGGCTCGCGATCTTCCGCTTGCTCGTGAAAAAAGAACCCGAGGGGCTGTCGGCGGGAGCGCTCGCCGATGCCGTCGGTTGTCCACACAACACCCTCTCGACCCACGTGGCGATCCTGGTGCGCGCAGGCCTTGTGAATGGAAGACGCGAGGGCCGCAGCATCACCTATCGCGCCGATGCGGCCGGCACACGTGCGCTGATTGCGTTTCTCGTCAACGATTGCTGCAACGGCCGCCCGGAACTGTGCGGCCTGGCCACGACAATCGAGCAAGCCGATTGCGGCTGCGCCCCCGCCTCACAAGAAAAAAAGAAACGCAAACGATGACCTGGACCCTGACAAATTTTTTCATCGAGATGGTCGGAGGGATTGCTGGCGGCATCGGCATGGCCACTGCCGTCAAAGAGCATTCGTTCGGCGTGCTCGGCCACAGCGTGACCGGCGCAATTGGCGGCGCCGTCAGCGGCTATTTTCTTCAGACAATCGTGGCGACGGTCGTCAACTCCACGGGCAGCGTGCAACAAGATGCCGACGCGGTGACCCAGGCGGTCCTGCAAATCCTCGGCGGTCTGGCAGCCGGCGCAATCGCGACGATGGCAGTCGGTTTCGCAAAGCACAGCCTCGATCGTCACCGTGTCGCAAACACTGATGGCGTGGACCAATGACGGAGATTATCATTTACCACAACCCGGAATGTGGCACCTCGCGCAACACGCTGGGGCTCATCAGGAACGCCGGCATCGAGCCGCATGTCATTGAATATCTCAAAAGCCCGCCAAGCCGCGCGTTGCTGAAATCCCTCATCGCGCGCATGGGCGTTTCAGTGCGTGACGCGCTTCGCGTGAAGGGCACGCCCTATAACGACTTGAAGCTCGACGACCCCGCTCTAACTGACGACGCATTGCTCGATGCGATGCTCGAACATCCTATCCTGATCAATCGTCCGATCGTGGTTACGCCGCTCGGCGTCAGGCTTTGCCGGCCTTCCGAGACGGTCCTCGACCTGCTCCCCGAGCCAAAGCGCGGCGAATTTCGCAAGGAAGACGGCGAACTGGTGGTCGATAGCGCGGGCCATCGGGTTTCGTAGGCGCGCTGCGAAAGACCAGAGGTTGCCGATGGAAGTCGTCCCGAAAAAAATCTTCAACGTGCTGTTTATCTGTACCGGTAACTCGGCGCGGTCGATAATGGCGGAGGCGATCCTTAATCGTGCCGGGCAGGGGAGGTTTCGGGCCTTCTCAGCGGGAAGCCAGCCGAAAGGGCATATCCATCCCTATGCCATCGATCTGCTGAAACGGCTGCATTACGAGGTCACTGGCCTTCGCTCGAAAAGCTGGCTGGAGTTCGCTGGCGAGAACGCACCCAAGCTGGATTTTGCCTTCACGCTTTGCGACACCGCCGCGGCTGAGAGCTGCCCGGTTTGGCCGGGCCAACCGATGACGGCCCATTGGGGCTTGCCCGATCCCGCCGCCGCGGCGGGGACCGAGGCGGAAATCCGGCTCGCGTTCGCGGACGCACTACGCATGCTTTCGAACCGCATCAATATTTTCGTGAGCCTGCCGATAAAGTCCCTCGACGCACTGACGTTACAGAAGCAGTTGGACGAAATTGGCAAGACAAAGGACAAGACAAGCGATGTTGGCTCGGCGGCAGGCCCGCTTTCCTAATCACGCATCCGAACGATTCCTCCCCACCAACGAGGCTCCATGTCCACCTTCGAACGCTACCTTACCCTCTGGGTCGCCCTCTGTATCATTGTCGGCATCGCCCTTGGACATTTTTTTCCGACGGTATTCCACAGCATCGGCTCGATCGAAATCGCCAAGGTCAACTTGCCGGTGGCCCTCCTGATCTGGTTGATGATTATTCCGATGCTCGTGAAGATTGATTTCGCAGCTTTGTCGCGGGTCAAGGAGCATTGGCGGGGCATTGGGGTCACGCTCTTTATTAATTGGGCAGTGAAACCCTTCTCCATGGCGTTCCTGGGCTGGATATTCATCGGATGGTTGTTCAAGTCATATCTTCCGGCGGATCAGATAAGCAGTTACATCGCCGGCCTGATCCTCCTCGCGGCCGCGCCGTGCACTGCGATGGTGTTCGTGTGGAGCAACCTTTCGGATGGCGAGCCGCATTTTACGCTGAGCCAAGTCGCGCTCAACGACGTGATCATGGTGTTCGCCTTTGCGCCGATTGTGGGCCTTCTGCTTGGGATATCGGCCATAACTGTGCCATGGGAGACTTTGTTGCTCTCGGTCGTTCTGTACATTGTCGTGCCGGTCATCTTTGCGCAGTTCATTCGGCGGAGCGTGATCGCGGCCGGCGGGGGCAACGCGCTCAAGCGGCTCCTGTCCGCGCTGCAGCCGATTTCCCTTGCGTCACTGCTCGCCACACTGGTGTTGCTGTTCGGCTTTCAGGGCGAGCAGATTTTGTCCCAGCCCCTGATCATCGCGATCCTGGCAGTGCCGATTTTGATCCAGGTCTACTTCAATGCCGGGCTTGCCTATGTCCTCAATCGCGCAGCCGGCGAGGCGCATTGTGTTGCCGGCCCTTCGGCTTTGATCGGGGCGAGCAATTTCTTCGAGCTGGCGGTTGCTGCCGCAATAAGCCTTTTCGGTTTCAACTCCGGAGCCGCGCTTGCTACTGTCGTCGGCGTCTTGATCGAAGTCCCCGTCATGCTCTCTGTCGTCAAGATCGTGAACAGAAGCCGGCGTTGGTACGAAGCGGGTGCTGCGGTTAAGCGGCAACAGGCCTTTGACGTCCTCGCCAGAGGTCCCGGATGAACGTCAATTTCAACGATTGCCGCTCGCGATACTGCATTTCTGAGAAGGTCGATGTCCGAATTGGGGTCATCGTCCGTTTTGCGGCGGTCGCTCTTAGTCCGCTAATGCCCCGAGAGCAGAAGTAAATTGGACATTGCAGTACTTCGCATTTGGGTGGCCATACAGCGACATTGCTGGAAGCGACATCATAGGTTCATGTACCCGCAACTGCGTCGCATTCGCGTGATGTTAAAAGTCAGAAGCCCGGTCAGGATCAACCAACCGGAAAATGATCAATGTCGTTTGTCTAGCCAATTGTATTGGCGTCCACAGCGGCCAAAAAGACTAAGCTGCGTGCCGGTCGCCATACTGGCCCCTTTCGAATCTGGTTATTTGATAAGGCAACTAAAGTCCTCCTCTATCGGGATATGCAATCCGAACAATCTGCTCGAGCGCACAAGAAAAAGGCCCGGAATAAACCCGAGCCTTCATCGCTTCGGTTGTTGAGGGTTGGCTTAGTAGTCCATACCGCCCATGCCACCGCCGGGCATAGCCGGGGCTGCAGTGTCCCTCTTCTGCTTTTCGGCGACCATGGCCTCGGTGGTGATGAGTAGCCCGGCGACCGACGCGGCATTCTGAAGAGCCGCTCGAACGACCTTGGTCGGGTCAATGATGCCCTTGGAAACGAGGTTTACGTACTCGCCATTTTGGGCGTCAAAACCGTAGGCGTACTGATCCTTATCGAGGATCTTGCCGACGATCACGGAGCCGTCTTCACCAGCATTGAGCGCGATCTGGCGGGCCGGAGCCGAGAGCGCCTTGCGGACGATCTCCACGCCGGTCTTCTGGTCGCTGATAACATTCGAGAAGTTGCTCTTTCATAGGGGTCCCGAATCGGCGCCGATTGGGACCCCTCTGGAAGGGCTAAATTTTTATTGAATCAATCGGCTGCAGGCGAGCAAGATCGGCTCCCGACCTCGGCGCCGAAACACAACCACCGGCAATTGGCCCAATAAGCACCTTGGGGCTCGCTGTGCTGGATGTCCGGATTCAAACGTGTTTTCCAATCGTCGCTCTTCGGAAGCGTTCTGCCGCGTTGCTCGATGTCATGGGCCGCATTCTTGACTTCCGGCCGTGGGTGGAATCCGGTGTCGTCTTCCTTCCCGGATTCGTATCCGTACATTGTGTCGGCAACCTCGACATCGCCGATGTCGACGTCCTTCACGCCGCCCGCAACTCCGACGAATAGAGCTACACTCGGTCTAAAGTTCGCGATTGCGCGTTCGGCGATGGCCGCGGCGCTTGTGTTTCCTGCCCACACTCGGCCACCGCAATCGACCAGTTCTCAAAATTGCCGAGGTAGAACACTGTTCCATCAATTGTTTTCTCACCTTTTCTTTTCAGGTGACGCAATACGGCACGCGTCTCGACATCGAGCGCTGTTAGAATAACGGCTGATCGGCGGTGTGCTGGCATATGCCGAAGGTTTCGCTCGGCCCAAATCGAACCAAGCCTACTCATCATGGCGATGCAAGACAATTAATGGTTCAAGGCGATCAGGGCACGAGTCCGAACACTTCCGGTTCACCTTTGACGGCGTTGGCCACATTGCGAATCTATAGCCTCGCCCACGCCAATTTGTACGCGAAGAGCGATCTTGGCTGCCTGCGAGGCAGACCTGCTTTTCTCGTGCGTCGACACAGCCGAGGGACGCCACATTGCGGATCGTATCAGCGCGTATTTTGTAACGCCCCCAGTTGGAGTCGGTATTGCAATACCCATGCAGGCGGCGCCGACCGGAGGCAGCCGCATCGCGGAGGTCTATGACGCGTCGACTACGTTTATCCCGGTGGATCGAGCCTTATCGATCGTGGCGTTTACGATCCCGCGCTGCTGGAAACCGAATACCTCGCAACAGTCGCGCCGCATGCGCTCGCGCAAAAGATCACCGACGGCTATTTGCGTGGCCTGCTCGAGGAAGTGGGCAGTTTCCGAACGAAGCGCGCACTCGCTCGATATTCATGCTGGCGGAAGGCGACGAAGATATATTCGCCGAGAGTCAGTTCAATGCCGGTCCTGTCGCTCTCGGCGTAACCATCCCGTTGCTCGGTTTGCCTGCGCTCGCTGAGCAACAGCGCGGAGGATTCGCCGAATTGCAACGAATTTGCGCGCAGCCATGCAGATGCCATGCAGATTTTTTCATTCTGCATGGCAGGTTAACCGATGACCGAAATCCTTCTGGAAAAACATTGAGGTTATGGCGCGCCCGAAGAGATTCGAACTCCTGACCCCCAGATTCGTAGTCTGGTGCTCTATCCAGCTGAGCTACGGGCGCGGGCGCCGCGCGGAAAAATGGCCGCTTGCGGCGTGGGCCATAGCTATCGGCTCCTTAGCCTATTGGCAAGCGCCGGCGAACGGCACAAGTTAAGACAAAGTAGTGTTGCTGCCGTGATATAAGGCGCGGCTTGGAATGGTGAACAAGGCGGAAAAAGGCCGTGTGGCGACCCCCGCAACGAATCCGATACGAAGCCTCGGCCGGACGCATGCCGTCTGCAGCGGAGGCGGCTGCTTCGCGCCTTTTTTCTCCCGTCGAAATCGGCCCGGTGACACTGGCCCAGCGCACCTGGGTTCCCGCCATGGTGCCGTGGCGGGCAACGGAAGAGGGGTACGTCACTGAAGACGTCATCGAATGGTATGAGCGCTTCGCCCGCGGCATGCCCGGAGCAATCGTTGTCGAGGCGACCGGCATCCGCGATGTGCCGAGCGGACCACTCCTGCGCATCGGCCACGACCGCTTCCTGCCCGGCTTGCGGCGGCTGGTCGAGACGGTGCGGCGGGCCAGTGGCAGCCGCACGCGACTTCTTATTCAACTTATCGATTTCCTTGCGGTTCGTCGCCGCCCCGAGCCGAAGAAATTCTTCGAACGCTTCCTGGAGATCACCGACCGCCACCGCGCTGCGCTTGGTGAGCCACTTTTGTCCGACGCCGAAGTTCGCGCTCGCCTGAGCGTCATGAGCGGAGATGATCTCGCCCGTGTGCTGACGCCTGGTGAATTAGAAGCATTGCAATTCGGCTATCGCGAGCGCGTCACCGACATGGATCGTCCGCACATCAAGAACCTGCCGCAGGTGCTGCCGGGGTTGTTCGCCGACGCGGCCGTTCGCGCGGAGGCGGCTGGCTTCGACGGCGTCGAGCTGCATTACGCACACGCCTATACGATGTCGTCATTTCTCTCGCGCACCAACACGCGACCGGATGGTTACGGCGGCACGCTCGAGAATCGCGCCCGATTGCCGCTGGAAGTTATGGCTGAGATACGCGGCCGGGTAGGCAAAAATCTTGCCGTCGGCCTCCGCTTTCTGGCGGAAGAATGCATTGAAGGCGGCAGTACCGCGGAAGATGCGACCTATTTCGGCGTCGCCTTCGCGCGCGCCGGCGCGCACTTCATCTCGCTGTCGCGCGGCGGCAAGTTCGACGACGCCAAGCAGCCGGGCATTGGCGGTGCAGTCTATCCTTACACCGGCCCAAGCGGCTATGAGTGCATGCCGCAATTCATTTCCGACGAACGCGGACCGTTCGGTCGCAACGTTGCAGCCACCGCGGCAGTCCGCAAAGCGGTGCGCGAGGCCGGCAGTCAGGTGCCGGTGGTGTGCGCCGGCGGCATCCATAACTTTGAGATGGCGGAAGATTATCTGGCACGCGGCGTCTGCGACATTGTCGGCGCCGCGCGCCAATCGCTGGCAGATCCGGACTGGTTTCGCAAGGTTCAGCTCGGCTTCGGCAAGGACGTGCGCGTCTGCGAATACACCAATTACTGCGAGGGTCTGGATCAGAAGCACAAGCAGGTCACCTGCCAGCTCTGGGACAAGCTTCCGCTAGAAGCCGGCGAGCGCCGCGCATCCGACGGTAAGCGCCGCCTCACTGCGCCGGTTTGGCAGCCGCCGGAATAGCGCTGAGAAGTAACGTCATTTCCAGTTCCGCTACCAACCGGCGGCGGGTGCTTCCGGATCGTCGTCACGCCAGTTGGCGGCGATAAAGCGCCGGCCGGTGACGCCGTTGGACTTGTCGCTTGCCAGATAGAGCAACGGCGGCACCATGATCGCCGGGTCGAGCAGTGTTGAACGCAAGTGATCGGGAAAGCCCGCCGGAATCATTCCCGTCAATGTCGCGCCGCCCGGAAGGAGTGCGTTGACGGTGACGCCGGTGTCGCCGAGATCCTGCGCCCAGATGATGGTCTCGGATTCCAGCGCCGCCTTTGACGGCCCATAAGGCGAGAAGCCGCGCCGCCGCATCGTCGCGGCGTTCATCGATACATTGACGATCCGGCCCCATCCAGCCGCCAGCATCGGCGGCACGGCGGCGCGCGCCATCAGGAACGGGCCCACGACATTGGTGTCGATCACCAGGCGCCACTTGTCGGGTGTGGTCTCCCAGAAACGCGTCGGCTCGGTCATGAAATTTTCGCTGACATACTTCATGCCGCGGCCGGCGTTGTTGACCAGAACGTCGAGGCGGCCGAAGCGTTCGAGCGCCGTCGCGACGACGCGTGCGCAGTCCGCCTCCTTGGTGACGTCGGCGAGGATCGGCACGACGCGCTCCGGCGCGCCGGCTTCGGCTGCCTCGCGGGCAACACGCTCGACTTCGCGGTTCTCGCGCGCCGCCGTTGCCGCTACAGCGGCCCCGGCGCGCGCAAGCCCCAACGTCATGGCGCGGCCGAGCCCACGTCCGCCGCCGGTGACGATCGCGACCCGTCCGGCGAGCGGCTTTTCCTCGCTCACGGAGTAACCTATGCCGCCAGCAGGCGTTTGACGTCGGGCCAGCTTTGCGTACCGAACGCCTTGAGGTCGGCGGTCAGATCGGGCGGGCATACATCGAGCAGCGATGGCTTGAAACTCGGGCGCGCCTTGATCCGCTCGAACCAGTCCGTCAGCCGCGGCCGTGTGCCGACCCACATTTCCGACATGCCGAGCATGTCCAGCCGGTTAACGTAAGGCGCCATCGCGATATCGGCGAGTGAGTAGCTGTCGCCAGCAAGCCACCGCCGACGCGCGAGCGTGTCTTCCATCTTCTGCAAATAGCTGTCGTACAGGCGGAAGGTGCGGTCGACCCGCGGCGCCGCCATACCCTGGCGGACGATTTCCTTCTTGCGCGCATGCCAGTCGACGGTCACGGAAACGGGCGGCGTGCTCTCCAGAAATTCGGTGAATTTTTCCGGCGACAAACGGCCGATGATGAACCGGTGACAGGAGGCGAAGGTGAGTTCGGCGCAAGCCGGATGCAAAAACTCGTCGACCGCTTTGGTCCACAGCCGCATCGCGGCGCGGTGCTCGGGATCGCCCGGTTTCAGCGGCGGATCGGGAAACGCCTCGTCCAGATATTCGCAGATGACGCTCGACTCGATGATGACCTTGCCGTCGTGGACGAGGGTAGGCACGACCGCTTTGGGATTGAGCTTCGTGTAAGCCGGATCGAATTGATCGCCGCGCAGAATGTCGACGTAAACGCCTTCCCACGGCAGAGATTTTTCGGCGAGCACGATGCGGACCTTGGCGGCGCAAACCGACGATCCATGATGATAAAGCGTGATCATTGCAGTCTTCCTCCCGTCGCAGACGATGCGCACTCCGGTCCATAGACGATGCGGCGCAGGTGAGCCCTGCCGCGGAACAAACGCCGCTCCCAGGGCGGCTCGCTGTCATATTGATCTTTGAGATACTTCAGCAGCATTCGCACTTTTGCCGGCACCTGTGGCGAGCGCCGGTAGAACGCATTCAGCACGGCTGCGTCGACCCGAAACTCCTCGAACACCGGAAGAAGTGCGCCGTTTCGCAGTTCGTCGACGATCGAATAGACCGGAAGAATGGCGACGCAGTCGCCGCTCAGGGCCGCTTCGCGGATCATCCAGATGCTGTTCGACAGGACGATCGGCCGGATCGGCGGAATGCGCACCGGCCCGTGCGGTCCGTTGAACACGAGGTCGGCGATCGGCAGGATGTAATTGTTGTGCGCACAGCGGTGAGAAATCAGTTGGTCCGGATGTTTCGGGCGGCCGTGGTGTTTGAAGTAGTCCGGCGCGGCAACCAGGAGCCGTTGCAGCGGCACGATCGGCTGGCGGATGATGTCCTCGCCGCCGATGTCGCTCGGCTGGATGCAGATGTCGTAGCCTTCCTGGATCGGATCGTAGATACGGTCGTTATGGTGCAGTTCGACCACCAACTCGGGGTGCTGCTGCTGAAACCGGCACACATCGCGCGACAGCTGATGCGCCAGAAACGAGGCGATGCAGCTCACGCGTAGCGTTCCCGTAAGTTCCACCGTCAATGAGCGCACCGCCGATTGCGCCTCGTCCAGTTCGGCAACGATGCGCACGCATCGTTCGAAATAGCTCGCGCCCGCATCCGTCAGCGTCATGCGCCGGGTCGAACGCACCAGGAGTTGCGCCTTGAGCCGTTCTTCCAGCTCCCGCACGCGTTTGGTGATGACCGACTTGGAAACGCCCAGCCCGCGCGCCGCGGCGACAAAACTGCCGCCTTCGACAACGCGAACGAACATGCGAATCCCGGCCAGTTCGTCCATGGCGATTGTACGCGATTTGAGAACGATCAGTTTCTATTTCGGTCGATTATCAAAATTTTCTGCCTGATCTATTATCAACGGCGATAAACAAAGGCAAAAGCATTTTAGGGCGGGAGGCTCCGGCATGATCGTCACACCGACCAATAAAAGCGTGACCGAGCTCGACGGCCTGCATCTGTACCACGCCGATATGTCCAATTGTTCGATGCGGGTGCGCATGACGCTTGAGGAAAAGCATCTGCCGTGGATCAGTCATCATCTCGACCTGCGCAAGAAAGAAGCGGTGACACCGGACTATTTCGGCATTCATCCCAAGGGACTGGTCCCGACGCTAGTGCACGACGGCGTGGTGCATATCGAATCCAACGAGATCATCGAATATCTCGACGAAACTTTCCCGGATCCACCGCTGCGGCCGGACTCGCCTGAGGAACGCGACGAGCTGCGCGATTGGCTGCGGACGGCGACCGAAATTCACGTCCCCGCGGTCAAGACACTGATCTACACCCGCAAGATCGGCAAAATGCTGCGCAAGAACGAGGACGCCAAGTACCGTTCGTTGCAGCGCGATCCCGAGTTGCTCGCTTTTCATGCCGCCGCCACGAGCGGAAGCGGCTTGCCGAAAGAGAATGTCGACAAAGCCGAAGCGACGCTATTCCGACTGTTCGACAAGGTCGAAGCTG
This sequence comes from uncultured Alphaproteobacteria bacterium, assembly GCA_963791955.1. Classification (GTDB taxonomy): domain Bacteria; phylum Pseudomonadota; class Alphaproteobacteria; order Rhizobiales; family Xanthobacteraceae; genus BOG-931. Next base: position 160,370 of record CAWBUO010000002.1, on the reverse strand, counting down.
AACTGTCGCAGCACGAATGGCTGTCGGCGACCAATTCTCGCTGGCCGACATTTCCTGGGTGCCGCTGCACTTTACGTTGATCGGAGTCGATTTTCCGTTCGACCGCTATCCGCACGTCAGCGCCTGGGCGGATGCTATCCGTGAACGTCCGAGCTTTCAGGAGGGCATCTTGCGCTGGTGCCCGAAGTTCTGATCGCCGCCGCACAGCAAGGATCAAACATGGCCACCCTCGACGGAAAAGTAGCGTTGGTGACCGGTTCCTCGCAAGGGATCGGCGCCGCGCTTGCGTTTGCTCTGGCGGCCGCAGGAGCCAAGGTCGTCGTCTCGGATCTGGCGGATGCGTCGGATATCGCGCGGCAGATCAAGGATCAGGGTGGGGAGGCCGTCGCCACGAAAGCGGATGTCACCGACAACAAATCGCTCACTGCGCTCGTTGCCATTGCCGAGAAAAGCTTCGGCCCGGTCAGCGTACTCATCAACAATGCCGGCATCTTCGGCACGCTCGAGCTCAAGCCGCTGATGCAAATCAGCGAAGACGAATGGGACGCGGTGTTCCGCGTCAATGCCCGCGGCGTATTCCAGGCGACCAAGGCGGTGATCCCAAGCATGAAGCACGCCGGCGGGGGATCGATCATCAATATCTCGTCGGGAACGGTGCTGCGCGGCGCGCCGATGTTGTTGCACTACGTGAGCTCCAAGGGTGCGGTGTTCGCCATGACCCGTTCGATGGCGACCGAGCTCGCCGCCGATAACATCCGGGTGAACTCGATCATCGCCGGCTTCACCGCCAGCAACAGCGTCATCAATCATCCGATGATGATGGAGAAAATCCGCCCGCACACGCTTAACGCGCGCATGATCAAGCGCGACATGACACCCGACGATCTGTGCGGCACGGCGGTGTTTCTCGCGTCGGGCGCGAGCGCCTTCATCACCGGTCAGGCCATCAACGTGGACGGAGGCGCCATTACCTATTAGCGTGCCGCCGTCGCCAATCGGCTGGCCAAGGCGAACGGCGAATAGAGGAAACTTAGCCAACGAGGGCGCCCCGAATGGCTGCGCGTAGCAGAGCCGACCAATTACGTGAAGCAAGCAACCCGCTTTTCAACGACCGCAAACTGAAACTCGGAACCTTCTGCAGCAATCTTTCCGGCGGCGCCACCATGTCGTCGGTTGACGGCGTGTTACAGGCCAACTGGCCGAGCACGGCGGCGATTTCGATGATGGCGGACGAAATGCAGCTCGAAGCCGTCGTTCCGGTCGGGCGCTGGAAGGGTTTTGGCGGCAGCACGAATTTCAACGGCGAAGGCTTTGAGTGCTTCACCTGGGCCGCCGCCATGGCGGCACTGACCAAAAATCCCGCCGTTTTCGCCACCTCGCACGTGCCGACCATGCATCCGGTCATGGCCGCCAAGCAGGCCGGCACCATCGATCATGCCAGCGGCGGCCGGTTCGTGCTTAACGTTGTGACCGGCTGGTATCGGCCGGAAATCGAGATGTTCGGCGCGCCGCTTTTGGAGCACGACACCCGCTACGATATGGCGGCCGAATGGATCGAGATCATCAAACGGCTTTGGACCAGCGAGGACGAGTTCGATTTCGACGGCAAATTCTATAACGTCAAAGGCGCGATCATGGCGCCGAAGCCCATTCAGAAGCCGCATCCGGCGATCATGGCCGCGGGCGTTTCACCCAAAGGCCGGCAATTCGCCGCGCATCATGCCGACGTCAACTTCGTCAATCTCGAAGCGCACGATCTCGACAGCATGCGCGCCCGTGTCGAAGGGTCGCGCAAAACCGCGTGGGATGAATGCAAGCGCGAAATCCAGGTCTGGACCAACGCGTACATTTTCCAGGGCGACACCGAGGCGGATGCGCGCGCCTTCTACAAGGAGTGCGTGTTCGAGAAAGGCGACTGGGTCGGTGTTGAAAACCTCGTCAACACCATGGGCATCAATTCGCAATCGATCCCGGCGCCGATCCTGCAAACCCTGAAGGAGCACTTCATCGCCGGCTGGGTCGGTTATCCGCTGATCGGCACCAAAGATCAGGTCGTTGACGGACTTTCGATTCTGGAGAGCGCCGGCTTCGACGGCATCGTACTCACCTGGCCGCGCTACGTCGAAGACATGAAGCGATTCCAGACGGAGACGTTCCCGCTGCTGCAGCAGGCAGGGTTGCGTTGAAGCGGAGTGGTCGTCCTCTATAGCTTTCGGCTTACTACGCGGCGGGTAGCACGTTCTCGCTGGCAAGCTTGCGCATTGCCTTGAGCGTCGCCGCGACTGCCATCAGGTAGCCCTCTTCCATCTGGCCGGCGAAATCGCGTTCCGCCGCGCTGCCGGGTTCGAGCCCCTCGACCGCCAGCGCGAAGGTGAACTTGAGCGCCAGGTCGCCGTCGTTGTCCTCAATGATTTCGTTGAGGATGGTGCCGAGGACGCGGCCGGAGGTGCGTTCGAACTTGACCATCCGCTGCGGCTGCAGGGTGACGACCTCGGTGATGGTGTCGCCCTTATCCACGATCTCGCGCACGAACTGCTCGTCGCCCTGCCGCTCGACGATCCGGCAGGCGGTGATCACCGGAACGAATGGGAGCGGGTTTTCGGCTTTCATCACCAGGCCACGCCAGACCAGGCCCCGGGTCAACTTCGGCGCGTTCGGATCGGCGTTGACTTTGATGGTCCGGGATGCCTGCACCATGTGATCTCTCTTCTTTGGCCTTGGTGACGCGAAACCGTTCATCGTCGCGTAATCTTGAATGGCTTGAATTCTACCTTTGCTCCCTGGCCGAATAAAGTTCGGTCATAGTGCGGATCGAGGCCGGGAATTTTGTCTCGATCGCCAGCCTTGGCGCGATCGTTGAGCAGGTCGCCGAACAACGTGAAAAGGCCGCCGCCCACCTTGATGCTGTCGATTTTCACGATCGGTTCGCGCTTGCCGGGCGGAGCCCCGACGAAGTCGCGCTCGGCCACGACTTTGCTGTCGACCAGCCACGCAACGCGGTCATTCGTGCGGTCGTAAGTGATCGCGTAGTGATGCCACCGACCTTGCGATGTCGGTAAGGAAACCGGAAGCAATTCAGTGAAGGCCGGATATGGATTATCCTTGGTCTGGCCGAACGGCAGCCGCTCGTAGAGCGGCACAATGCGGCTGCCGCTGACGAAGAAGTCGAACACCATAAAAGTCTTCAAATCGATGGTGTTGAAGGCACCGCAACCGAGACGTACGTCGCCGCCATCGGCGGCAAACGGATTGCGCTCGGTGTCGAAGGTTTCGACCCGCATGTCGGCCTCGACCGTCAGTAGGCCGCGTTCGCCGGGGCTAAACTCCGCAGTCGAATAGATCAGCGCCTTGACGTTGTCGTGTCCGTCGCGCTTCGTCAGCGTGAAGCGGCGCGCTTCGACCGCAAGCGTGCCGGCGCCGCAGGTGACGCCGGCCGCCGGATCCCAAAGGTCGGGCGTCGGCAAGTGCCGGTACCACTTATCGCTCGGCCACGCACCGGCCGCTGCGAAGTCGTCGTAGGTGAATGTTCCCGCGTCGTCTGCTGCGACGTTCATCGAGCCCCCCGTACAAATCGCGACCGGCAATCTAACCGGGATCGGGCGTTGATCAAATCGAGGTGCGACGGATCAGGGACAGAAATAGTCAATGCGAACCGGCTGATCGAATTTACCGCCGTACATTGCGTGGGTTTCGGCGAAACGGCGGCGAACCTCCGGCGCCAGGACAGCTTCCTCGGTGTAGCCGTTAAAACGCATGTTGGCGATCATGGTCCCGGCGAATGTGTCGAAGTCGGCATAGCTTCGCGCATCGGTGTAGCCGGAGATCTGGTCCGTTGCGAAATAGGGCTTGGCAAAGTTGGTGAGCGCCATGGCGGCGGCTCTGCGCACGGCAGTCTCGTCGTGAAATAATTCCATGATGGATTGATGTGGGCCTTGAGCGAGCGGCTCGGCAACGTAGAGCCGGCCCGAGGGCCGCAACACCCGGCGCGCCTCGGCCAGCGCACCATTGAGCTTAGGTCCGGGCACATGATGCAGCGAAAAGACGAACAGCACGAGATCGGCCGACTGATCCGGCACCGGAATAGCATCGGCCGCAGCCTTGACGAGGCGATAGCTGCCGGCGCCCTGCGTGGTCCATCCAATTTCGGCTATGAACGGGTCGCAGCCGGTGACCCGCGCGCCTCGATTGGCGAGAGCGCGCTCCAACTGCCCTTCACCGCAACCCATGTCGATGATGTCGAGGCCGTCGACCGGTCCAACTGTCGTCAGCAACGCATCGAGATGCGACTGCGTGCCGAGATCGCGAATTGAAGACTCTGGCATTGCTCGCTCGGCTCCTTGAGATATGAGGTCGCGGGTCTGTTCAGCCCTGCGCGCGGGCGCCGCGGCGGGCACTCAACTCCACCGCGCGATCTGGAATAGTCAGTCGCAGAGTCGCGCCGATCGTGCCTTCGACCAGGCGGATGTCGCCACCGTGGGCGCGCACCAGCTCGGCGGCAATGGCAAGGCCCAGACCGGTGCCGCCAGTGCGCGTTGAGCCCTGGAACGCCTCGAACAGGTGGGCCTGCGCCTTATCAGAAAAGCCCGGCCCGGTATCGGACACTTCGATCACGACCACGGCGCCCTCGCGCCGGCCGGTAATGCGAATCTGGTCACGGCCCGGATCGCGCGCCGCGCGACTTTCCAGTGCCTGCGTGGCGTTGCGGGCGAGATTGAGAAGCACCCGGAAGAGCTGATCGTAGTCGGCATCGACCACTAGCTCGCGCTCAACAGCACTGATCCAGCGGATCGGCCCGTCGGGTCCGAGGCCGAGCGTTTCGTGCACCTCTTCAACTAAGGGCTCGAGCGGAATCGGTTTTCGCTCCGGAGGCGGCTCCTGCAGTCGGCCGTAAGATAATGTGGACTGGCAGAAAGCGATGGCGCGCTCAAGGGCACGCATCAGCTTCGGCGCAAAGCGCTGCACGCCCGGATCGGGCAGGCTCGAAAGCCGATCGGAGATGAGTTGCGCCGAGCCGAGCAAGTTGCGCAAATCGTGGTTGATCTTGGAGACGGCGAGACCGAGCGCCGCGAGCCGGTTCTTCTGATGCAGCATCGAGACAAGCTCGGTCTGCATGCTGGCGAGTTCGCGCTCGGCCAAGCCAATTTCATCGGCGCGTCCCGAGGGGACGATGATGTGCGCGGCGTCCTCCGGGTCGGCGCGGAACGCCATCATGTTGGCGGTGATCCGTCGCATCGGGCGCACGAAGGTGTAGTGCAGCGTCAAATAAAGCAGCGCCGCGGTAATGCCCGAGATCAACAACGAGATCAGCAACAGATTCACGGAATAGCGGAGCAGTGCCTTGCGGAGCGGCGGCTCGTCCATGACGATCTCGATGTAGTCGCCGCCCATTGGGGCGGGGCCGACGACGCGCATCACGTTTTGGCGCGTGTCGAACATCAGCATGAACGCGTCCGTGATCGAATTGAAAGTCATGAAGTTGCGCATGTCGAAGTCATGATTGATGGGTGGCGGCATGTCGCCGACGGCAAGCAGCCGGCGCTGCTTGCCCATCTTCATGGCGACTGCGCGGGCGCCGATCGAATTGAGGATTTGTTTGGCCAGTTTATCCGACACCATGCCGTTCGGCGCCGCTTCGAGCACGAGGGCTGCGGTATAGGCGCTGGCCAAGCGGTCTTTCAGCCAATTGACGCGAAAATTGGCTACCGCCGGGACATAGATCAGCACCTCGCCGAGCATCACGAACAGGATCGTGAGGACGAGGAGCTTGCCGGAAAGTCCAAAGCGCGGCGCACGGACCGGCTCCGGCCGCACGGCGGTTTCATCGCTCATCGATGGAGCCTCGCTGCGCTATCCAAGCGTATCTACGCCAAGCTATTTCATACGACGCAGCCACCGCATGATGCGACGCGTCCGCGGAATTGTCAAACCGTGGATGAAGTAGGTCATGGCGGCGCGTTTTCCCACCTCGGCATAGCTTGGATAGGGAACAACGACGCCGGCCATGGCGCGGATATTGAGCTTTTCGGTGATCGCCAGCGTCCAGGCGGCAATGGCTTCGCCAGCGCCAGGGCCGGCAATCGTCACGCCGAGGATTTCGCCGGCGCGGTCGGTAATGATCTTGATGTGACCTTCGGTCATGCGCTTGGCCTGGGCGCGATCATTCTCCCGATAAGGCCAGCGCAGTACCCGGATGGCGCCGGAATACGCGCGCGCCTCCTCCTCGAGAAGACCCACCTGGGCCAACTCCGGATCGGTATAGATCACCCTCGGGATGATCTCTTGGTTAACGCGCACCGGTACGCGGAAAAGGGCGTGCCGGATCACCAGGCTGGCGTGGTAGTCGGCGACGTGAGTGTATTTGGGGCCTCCGGCGGCGTCGCCCACGACGTACACCGACTTATTGGTGGTCCGCAGCGACTTGTCGAGCACGATACCGTGGCCGGTCATGCGGATGCCGGCGGCGTCGAGATTGAGATCCTCAACATTTGGCTGACGTCCTACCGCGACCAAAAGATGCGAACCTTCAATGGTCTCGGCGCCGCCATCTATTCCGAGCACGACCCGCACTTTCGCCAAAGCGCGGCTGACTTTGGCGATCTCAACGCCGGTGCGCAGTTTGATGCCCTCGCGCGCGAGCGCGTCAAGGACGACAGCGGCGCCTTCGGCATCGTTGCCGTGCAGCGCTGCCGCAGCATCGAGCACCGTAACCTCCGAACCGAGCCGGCGAAAGACCTGAGCCAGTTCTAGTCCGGCGGCGCCGGCGCCAATGACGATGAGATGTCGCGGAATTTCCGCAAGATCGAAAACAGTTTCCTCTGTCAGGTACGGGGTGTTGTACAGGCCGGGAATCGCCGGGATGATCGGTAAGGAGCCGGTGGCGATCACGAACCTGCGTGCTTTAACCGTGAGATCGCCAACGGCGACGGTGTATCGATCGGTGAAGCGCGCGGTGCCCTCGACGACCTGAACCCCGAGGCCGGTCATGCGCTCGCGCGTCGCATTCGGCGCAAGCGAGCCGACGATATCGCGGACATGCGCATTGACGGCGCCAAAATCGACGGTGACGCGTTGGGTCTTGACGCCGAAGGGCTCTCCGCCTCGCATCGCCCGGATGCGCTCGGCGGCAGCAATCAGCGCCTGCGCCGGTACGCTGCCGCGGCTGAGGCTCTCGCCGCCCATGCGGCCTTTTTCGATCAGCACCGTCGACACATCGCGCCGAGCCGAAGCGGCTGCGACGGCAAGGCCGCCGGGGCCTGCTCCGATCACGCAAATCGCCGGTTTGAGCTCTTTGTTCTCTGGCGTCATCAGCCCGCAGAACTCATCGCAATGCGTGCAAATCTTGGCGGCAAGTGTTTAAGCGCGCACATAATACGTTGTCGTTTGGTGCGTAAGACTTGGTGCCAATATCTCGGCGCAAAAGTCCAGTTGCGACGCCCGAAACAGCAAAGCCAAACGGCCGAAAGCGCCCGGCGGGGCAAGGTCTCAGCCGTGTCACACATGTGCTATACTTTCAATGCGCTGGGCAAGCCGCCTAAAAATGCCCGTCGGAGCGTCGCATTGACGGGCGGAAAGGGGTCCCGTATAAGCCGCGCCAATTGCGCGTGCGGCGGAGAAAATCCCGTGAAAAGAACATACCAGCCGAGCAAATTGGTGCGTAAGCGCCGGCACGGCTTTCGCGCACGCATGGCGACGACTGGCGGCCGCAAGGTCGTTGCGGCGCGGCGTGCGCATGGGCGCAAGCGGCTCAGTGCGTGATTCGGGACGCGCGTTTCGCCATCGTCGTTGAACGGCTGAAACGCCGGAGCGATTTTCGGGCTGTAAGTAGTGGGGCGCGGGTTTCCGGCAGGGCCTTCGTGTTGCAGGCGCGCCGCCGGGCTGCGGACGGAGCGATTCGCGTAGCTTTCACGGTATCGCGACAGGTAGGTGATGCCGTGGAACGCAACCGAGTGCGCCGTCGCCTTCGCGAAATTGTCCGATTGTCGGCGGCGGCCGGTGCAGAAGGCCTGTATCCTGGGCTCGATTACGTGCTGATCGGCCGGCGAGCGGCGCTGGTCTCCTCTTTCGGCGATATGATGCAGGATTTCAATGCTGCGCTTAGCAGGATTTACCCCCAGGTCAACGGGGGAACTGGTACCACAAGCCCAGACGCCCTACATGAAACCGGTTCGCCATCCCGGCCGCCACAACGGCGCCGTAACCGGAAGCTGCCACCTGCTCCGTCTTCAAGGCCGACCGGCTCTTCGCCGCATGAGCGCTGAATGATCGAACATAAGAACACCATCCTCGCCATTGTGCTGTCGCTCATCGTCGTGCTTGGGTGGCAATATTTCATCGGCTATCCGCAGATGGAGAAGCAACGCCACGATGCGTTGCTCAAGCAGCAGCAACAGGAGCAGTCCCAGGTCCAGCCGGGGACGGCCAAGCCGGTCAACCCGGCAATGCCGGCGCCGCAAGGCGGCGCCCCGGCGATACCCGGCGCAGGCGGAACTTCGCCTCAGGGACTAACGAACTCGCGCGAGGCGTTGATCGCGGCCTCGCCGCACGTTGCCATCTCTACGCCGCGGCTTAATGGCAGCATCGATCTTAAGGGTGGGCGTATCGACGATCTCTCGCTCGAGCAATACCGGGAGACGATCGATCCAAATTCACCGCCGATTGTACTGTTCTCGCCGTCGGGCGCTCCTGAAGCCTACTACGCGGAATTTGGCTGGGTACCGGCTTCCGGGACTACCGAAAAAATGCCGGGCCCGGATACGCTGTGGACGCAGGAGGGCAGCGGCTCGCTTGGTGTCGACCATCCGATCAAGCTCACTTACGACAATGGCACCGGATTGCTGTTCCGTCGCACCATCGCGGTCGATGACCATTATCTGTTCACCATCCGGGACGACGTGCAGAACAAGAGCACGGCTGCGGTTACGCTGTTTCCGTATGCGCTAATTTCACGTCATGGCACGCCGAAGACGCTCGGTTACTACATCCTCCACGAAGGCCTGATCGGCGTGATGGGCAGCGACGGCGAGCAGGAAGAGACCTACAAGAAAATCGCCGACAAGAAGGAATTGCATTGGGACGTCACCGACGCTTGGCTCGGCTTTACCGACAAATACTGGGCATCGGCGCTGTTGCCCAACACCGACGCCAAAGTGCATGCGCGTTTCTCGGCGAGCGAAGTTGGCGGGCAGCCGACCTATCAGACCGATTATCTGCTCGATCCGATTACGATCGCTCCCGGCACCACCGGCGGCGCCGATGCGCGGCTGTTCGCCGGCGCCAAGGAAGTGTCGGTCGTCGGCGTAAATTTCCCGTTGGCCAGCGCCGGCGGCTACAATCAGGCGCTTCACCTCAATCATTTCGACCTGTTGATCGATTGGGGTTGGTTCTACTTCATCACCAAGCCGATGTTTCTTGCCATCGACTTCTTCTTTCATCTGGTCGGCAATTTCGGCATCGCCATTCTGATCGTCACAGTGCTGGTCAAGCTCCTGTTCTTCCCGCTCGCCAACAAGTCCTACGCTTCGATGGCGAAGATGAAGGCGGTGCAGCCGGAACTGACCATGATTCGCGAACGCTATGCTGACGATAAGGTGAAGCAGCAGCAGGCGATGATGGAGTTGTACAAGAAGGAGAAGATTAATCCGGTGGCCGGCTGCCTGCCGATTGCGATCCAGATACCGGTGTTCTTCTCGCTCTATAAGGTGCTCTTCATCACCATCGAGATGCGGCACGCGCCGTTCTACGGCTGGATCCACGACCTCTCAGCGAAGGACCCGACCAACATTTTTACCCTGTTTGGGCTCATTCCTTTCGATCCAACCGTGTTGCCGATGATCGGCAGCTTCATGCATCTCGGCATTTGGCCGCTGATCATGGGCGTCACCATGTGGGTGCAGATGAAGCTCAATCCGGCGCCGCCGGATCCCACACAACAGATGATCTTCAACTACATGCCGATCATCTTCACCTTCATGCTTGGGAGCTTTCCGGTCGGATTGGTGATCTATTGGGCGTGGAACAACACGCTCTCGGTCATGCAGCAAAGCGCCATCATGCACCGGCACGGCGCCAAGATCGAACTCTGGGATAACCTCAAGCGCACCTTCCTGAAGCCGAAGCCAAAACAGCCGGCGGAATAAAGGATCACCACAGACGGATCGGATATGGGCCGAGTTTAAGTGTCCATCCGTTCGCGTTGTGTACGCGTGGCGGGGCGCCTTAAGCGGCGCAACCCATCACGACCGGCCAATACGCACCAGTGCCTTGCCGAAGTTCTTCCCCTGCAGCATGCCCATGAAGGCGGCCGGGGCGTTTTCCAAGCCTTCCGTTATATCCTCGCGGTAGCGGATGCGGCCATCGGCGAGCCCGGCCGAGACGGTTTTGAGGAAATCGGTGTAGTGCTCGGCGACGAATTCGGTGTTGATGAAGCCGCGCAGCGTGAGGCTCCTCGTGAGCACGGCGCGCATCGCCGCTGGAAGGAGGTTGGTTCCGGCAGATTGTCCAGTGCCGTTATACTGCGCGATCAGCCCGCACACCGGCACGCGTGCATAGGTGTTGAGCAAAGGCAGAACCGCTTGCCAGACGGCGCCGCCGACGTTCTCGAAATAGACATCGATGCCCTTTGGACAGGCTGCTGCCAGCTTTTCCGGAAAGTCGGTGGCTTTGTGGTCGATCGCTGCGTCGAAGTGCAATTCCTCGATGAGATATCGGCACTTCTCTGTGCCGCCGGCAATGCCGATCGCCCGCGCACCGACCATCTTGGCGAGTTGCCCAACCAGCGCGCCAACGGGACCGCTGGCGGCGGCAACAACGACCGTCTCGCCGGCTTTCGGTTTGCCGATGACGTACAAGCCCGAATACGCCGTGAAGCCCGGCATGCCGAGCACGCCCAGGCCGGTGGTGATCGGAGCCTGTTTCGGGTCGAGTTTGCGGAGCGCCGGACCGCTCCAGGCCGCATGTGTGCGCCAGCCGGTGTGGGCGAGAACGATATCGCCGGCGGCATAGCCCGGGCGATCGGACGCCATGACTTCGCACACACTTTCGCCAGTCATCACCTCGCCGACGCCGACGGGCTTGGCGTAGGACTTCGCGTCGTCCATCCGCCCGCGCATATAAGGGTCGAGTGACAGGTAGAGCACACGCAGCAGCAGCCCGCCCGACGGCAAGGCTGGCATGGGCACCGTCTCCGGACGGAAGTTCTCCGCCGTGGGTGGCCCCTTCGGCCGCGATGCCAGCACGATTTGTTTGACTGCAGTTTCGCTCATGGCTCCCTCCCGGTAACGCGATGCGCCACTCTAGCGCAGAGCCCCGCAGAAGAAATACGCGATGCTGAAATCAAACGCTAAAGACCAATTAGGCCGCGCGCACACGGGTAAAGAAGGTAGCGACCCTGGTTTCCAGGTCGTTGGCGCGCGCCGAGAGCCGTGCCGTCCATGTGGTGATGTCGCCGACCGCGGCGACGCTGCGGCTAACTGCCTCGTCGACGGAATTGATCTCGACTGATGCACGTGCCGTATGACCCGCGGCGTTGTGAATGCTTTCAGCGATCCCCCGGGTCGTCATGCTCTGCTGTTGCACCGCCGACGCAATGCTGGTCGACACCGTCGTCAATTTGCCGATGGTGCGGGCGATCGATGAGATTTCCTCAACCGACCGCTTGGTTGATTCCTGGATAGCCGTGACCTGCTGCGAGATGTCGCCGGTCGCGCGAGAAGTCTGATTGGCAAGCGTTTTGACCTCGGCAGCAACCACGGCAAAGCCTTTGCCGGCTTCTCCCGCGCGGGCCGCCTCGATGGTCGCATTCAGGGCCAACAGGTTGGTTTGCGCTGCAATTGCGGAAATCGTGCCGACAACAGAGCCAATCCGTTCGGCCGCATCGTTCAGCGAGCCGATAACGTGCTGCGTACGCTCAGTGTCGGCGACCGCGGACTGTGCCATTTCCAGTCCGTTGGTAGCTTGTTGACCGATCTCTTGGATCGACCCGGAGAGTTCCTCTGTTGCGGTTACCGTCGCGTCCATACGTTGCGCGGTCTCGTGGGATGCCGACGAAGCCAAAGCCATGCGGCCGAGTGTTTCATCAGCGACCTGCTTGAGCGTTTCACCGGTCATTGTCAGCGAAGCGGATGCTTCCTTGATTGCCTCGATCACTGCGCCGATGGCGGCGTCGAAATCGGCGATCGCCGCATCGATTGCGCCCCGTCGTTGCAGCGCCGCTCGCTCGGCGGCTTGCCGGTGCAGCGTCATCGCGTTCGACACGTCGAAGCTGATGACCTGCGCCACGGTCTTGGCGCGTTCGGCCATTCTGGCGGGCGCAAAGCGGTGCTTGCGCGCCAGAACCTCGATCGACATCTGGACGACAAAACTTCCAGTGGTGCTGCGGATGCGGGCGTCGAGCCCCAACTCGGCTTCCTTTTCGACCGTCTGCCTGCAAGATTCGGCATATTTCCGATCAAGCCTCCCGCCCAACAAGGCCTGCAAGTGCGCCACTTCGAGCCGTTTGATCGTCTCTTTATTCCGCGCGACCACTTCGCCGATCGCGGGCAATCCGGTGATCGCCACGACAACTTCGTCGATGGTACGCTCGAGATGTGGCGCCAAAAGCGGCCAAGTCTCCGCAAGAACGGAGCGGGTGCGCTCGTCGATCCTGTGCATCGCGAGACGAGCTTCGTAGACAGGAATTGGTTCGAGCGGTTCCATGGCGGCAAATCAGACCGTTGGCCGGGACAGGCATGGTCGCTGACAATGGTTGCTTGAGTGTGAATGGGGGCGGTAGCTCAGCTATCGGCGTTTGTGGGCATGATCAGTCGGCGCAACCCGAAATGCCTTCCGGTGCGCCGAGATACTGATAAACGAAAGCGGGAGGCAAAAACCACCCGCTGTGTTGTTTGCAATTTGGACCGCATGGTCCTGTCCGGACCTCTCTGTGTCAGGGCGTGTTGAGCACTGCGAGTGTTACCCTAGCCAGCCCGCCGTTGACAGAAAAGCCCAACGCCCGCGCCGCCGCGACGGTAACGTCAATGATGCGTCCGCGCTTGAACGGACCACGGTCGTTGATGCGAACAACGACCGAACGGCCGGTGCCCCGGTTGGTGACCCGCACCATGGTGCCGAACGGCAAGGTTCGATGCGCCGCCGTTAATTCGGAGGATCGCACCCGTTCGCCGGAGGCGGTCCGCCCTCCCCAATAGATCGAAGCTATTCCACTTTGCGCTGATGCCGCCATCGGCACACCCACGATCGACACAACAATCGTTGCGGCTAGCACGAGTCTAGCCAGGCCATGACCAGCCATATCTGTCCTTTTGCTCTGTTGATGGGAACAGTGAACCGGCTCGCTCTTGATCGGAGCCGAGCGGTCTGGTGACTGCACAATGTGAGGATATTGCGACGCACAAACGTCTAATTTGTGCGACGGGCCTGAACCTGCTGCCCTTAGTTCACCGATATAATCGTAATAATTCGTGAGGACACGCCGTCATCGCGGCGAACCTCTGCCGTGCGCCGGTTGCAGCGCACCTAACAACGGTCAGGAACGGTTCAGCAAATTATGCGGCGCTTTTTCACTCCGCAGCGACGGAAGTCGGCAGCACGTAGTCCTTAAACTGATCGCGCAATGTCGTCTTCTGAATCTTCCCCGTCGCGGTATGGGGAATACCGGCAACGAAGACGACATCATCGGGCATCCACCATGTCGCGATCTTGCCTTCAAGGAAGCCGAGTATTTCCTGCTTGGTAGCAGACTGCCCCTCCTTGAGGACGATGACGAGCAGCGGTCGTTCGTCCCATTTGGGATGGTGTATGCCGATCACGGCTGCTTCGGCCACTTTGGGGTGGCCGACTGCGAGATTTTCCAGATCGATCGATGAAATCCACTCGCCGCCGGATTTGATTACGTCTTTTGAGCGGTCGGTGATCTGCATGTAGCCAAGCGGATCCATGGTGCCGACATCGCCTGTGTCAAAGAAGCCAAACTCGTCGAGGATGCTGCCATCTTCCTTGAAGTAGCCTTTGGCGACAGCAAACCCGCGCACCTTGATGCGGCCGAAGGTCTTGCCGTCCCACGGCAACGATCGGTTGGAATCATCGGTGATCTTCATCTCGACACCGAACGGCGTGTAGCCCTGCTTCTGCTTGATATCCCAGAGTGCGTCACCTTTTAGATTGGCATATTCCGGTTTCATGGTGCCGACAGTGCCGAGTGGGCTCATCTCGGTCATGCCCCAGGCATGGAAGACCTTCACGCCGTAATTTTCCTCGAAAGTCTTGATCATAGCGCGCGGGCACGCCGACCCGCCGATGACGACGCGCTCAAGGTACGGAAGCTTGTCGCCGGTCTTTTCCAGCTGTTGCAGCAGCAGCAGCCACACGGTCGGAACCGCGCCCGTGCAGGTGACTTTATAGTCGTTCAACAGCTCATACACCGAAGCGCCGTCAAGCTTGGCTCCCGGCATGACCATTTCCGCGCCCGCCATGGGCGCGGAAAATGCGAGCCCCCAACTGTTGGCGTGAAACATCGGGACGATCGGCATAATGACGTCGCGCGACGAGATACCGATAGCATCAGGCTGCAGCGACAACATCGTATGCAAGACGTTAGAGCGATGCGAATACACCACGCCCTTCGGATTGCCGGTCGTACCTGAGGTGTAACACATGCCTGCGGCCGTGTTCTCTTCAAACTCCTTCCAGGCGAAGTCGCCGTCGACTTCGGCGATCCAATCTTCGTAGGCCACCGCGTTGCGCAGCGTCGTTGCCGGCATGTTGGCGCGATCGGTGAAGACGATGTAGCGCTCGATCGTAGGCAGCTTGTCGGCGATTTTTTCCAGAAGCGGCAGGAAGGTGAGGTCGGTCATCATGACGCGGTCTTCTGCGTGATTGATGATCCACACGATCTGCTCGGGGAACAGCCGCGGGTTGATGGTGTGGTAGACGGCGCCGATGCCGACGATGCCGTACCAGCTTTCTAGGTGACGCCAGGTATTCCAGGCAAGCGTCGCCACGCGGTCGCCGAGCTTGATGCCGTCGCGTTCAAGGCGTTGGGCGACGCGCATGGCGCGGGCGCGGATTTCGGAGTAGGTTGTGCGGTGGATCGGCCCTTCGATCGAGCGCGAGATGACTTGACGACCGCCGTGATTTAATGCGGCGTGGTCGATGATGCGGTGGCACAGGAGCGGCCAATCCTGCATAAGACCGAGCATGGTATTTCCTCCAGCGCGTATTGTTCTTGCCCCCGTCGCGCCGCCGCTGACGGCTGCCGACGCTGCGCCAATCTAACCCGATGGCGCAACGATGAAAATGGTGGTTTGTTTCTCGGTAACCGTGCTGCTCCCGGCATTCTTTGACACGATTAGGCCCCGTTTGGGCTCACGGGCGACGTTAACCTCTAGCGATCGCGAATCCATAGAGACTGCCTTTACTGCCAGACAGGCTTCGGCGTGAAGGGCTTTATTCTCCTCGTCGCGCTTCTTGGCACGGCGGGAAGTGCTGCGGCGCAATATGCTTTATCGCCGCTGCCGCGCGTTCCATCCGCCTGCCAAATCGGACTGGCGCAAATCGCGCAGTTCAAGCCGCTGCCGCCGATTGCCGCCGCCGGGGACTGCGCGGCCGCCGACGTGGTTCTGCTGCAAGGTGTGACCCTGTTCGACAAGACCAGGGTTGCGGTCGTCCCGCCGGCAACGCTGCGCTGCACCATGGCCGAACAGGTTTCACGGTGGGTCCGCGAGGACGTCGCGCTGGCCGCAAAAGTCATCGAGCGCGTGACGCTACGCAGGATCGACAATCTGGATTCGTACGAATGCCGCAGCCAAAATCGAATTCGGGGTGCCCGGCTGAGCGAACATGGTCGCGCCAATGCTTTCGATGTCGGCGATTTCAGAGTGTCCGACGGAAGGGTGCTCGCCTTGACGGACGTCAAGGTCGCAAAAGCCTGGCGGGAGGCATTGCGGACCAGCGCCTGCGCGCGCTTTTCGACCGTGCTTGGTCCCGGTTCCGACGGCTATCACGAGGAGCATGTCCACGTCGATCTCGCCGAGCACCGCAAGGGTTTCAAAATGTGCGAGTGGGACGTGCGCGAGCCAATCGTAGAGGCGAAGGCGCCCGCGCCGCCGTCGGAGCAAGTAGCGGCGCGGATTGAAGACCCGGTCCCGCTCCCGCGTCCTCGTCCGCTGGTGCCCGGAGACAAAGCGACATCGCAGTCTGGCAAACTCGACTCCCAGATCAGATGAGAGAGCGATCGCCCCCTCATTTGATCTCGTTCAAGGCTGGTGATTGATCGTTTTAACTCGCCACCCGGAGCTTTTTTTGCCCTGATAGTGGTCGAGGCGCGTGAGCGAACAATTGTCGATCATGAACGCGAAGCCGCCGCGCGGCTTAAGCCCGAGCGCGATGGCAATGGCCGCGCGGATCGTTCCGCCGTGCGCAACCGCAACGATATCGTTGCCGCGATGAGTCTCGGTTGTACGCTCAATGGCGGTGCCGACGCGCGCCAGCAGATCGAGGAAACTCTCGCCGTTCGGCGCGCGCTCTTCCGCGCTGGCGTACCAGAAAAAGTCCGGCTCCTGCGCGCGGTTCATCAGAAACTCGCGGCGATCGAAGTCCTTGCCAGTCGCCGAGATGCTGTTCGGCGAGATCTTTGTCCTGCTGAAATTCTGGCGTTGGCTCGAAATTTCCCGCCGCCCAGATCGCTTTTGCCGTCTGATGCGTGCGCGACAAATGACTGGTGAGCCAGATCGCCTTGCGCGGCAAGAGCGCCGCAAGACCGGAAAAGGCGCGCGCATCGCTGCAATCGCAGGACAAATCCGTCTGGCCGTAGATGCGGCCCTCGTCGGCACGTACCGGTGCATGGCGAATCCACCACCAGCTCGTGCGCACAAAGCCATCTGCCGCGGCTTTGCCGGCGACGATCTGCTCTAGCGTTGAGCTCTCAGACAAGCGGTACTCCGAACCCGGTGAGGTGCTTGCTTACGGGTTGCCAATTCGCGGTTCAAGTGCGGCTTTCATGCGCCGACGGGCTTTGACGGCCAGCTCTAGCCACAATAGACCTGCAAACCACTCCAGTTGCCGCAAGGTGACGTTCAAGAAACCTTCTCAGAGACCTTCAATGCCCCCGCTCAGCAATCTCGCGACCCGCGACGTCGAAACGTTGGTTCATCCCTATGTCAATCTCGCGAGCTTCCGCGAAACCGGGCCGGTTATCATCGAGCGCGGTCAAGGCGTTCATGTCTACGATACGGATGGCAAGGGCTATATCGAGGGCATGGCGGGGCTTTGGTGCACCGCGCTCGGCTACGGCAACGAGGAATTGGTCGAAGCGGCCGCTTCGCAGATGCGCAAACTTTCATTCGCGCATCTCTTCACCGGCCGGAGCCACGATCCGGCGATCGAGCTTGCGGAAAAGCTCAAAGAGATCGCGCCGGTGCCGATTTCGAAAGTCTTCTTCTGCAATTCCGGCTCGGAGGCGAATGACACCCAGGTCAAACTGGTCTGGTATCTGAACAACGCGCGGGGTCTGCCACGGAAGAAGAAGATCATCAGCCGGGTAAAGGCTTATCACGGCGTTACCATCGCGGCCGCCTCGCTCACCGGCCTCGTCGGCAACCATCGCGATTTCGACTTGCCGCTGCCCGGCTTC
This sequence comes from uncultured Alphaproteobacteria bacterium, assembly GCA_963791955.1. GTDB lineage: Bacteria > Pseudomonadota > Alphaproteobacteria > Rhizobiales > Xanthobacteraceae > BOG-931. Next base: position 142,744 of record CAWBUO010000002.1, on the reverse strand, counting down.
CTGCACACCGGCTGTCCGCACCATTACCGCTTCGCGCAGGTCGGCGAGAGCGAGGAAGAATTTGCCTCGCGGCTTGCCGACGAACTTGATGCGATGATCGTTACGGAAGGCCCGGAAACCGTCGCGGCGTTCATCGCCGAGCCGGTGATGGGCGCTGGCGGGGTCATCGTGCCGCCGCGTACCTATTTCCAGAAAATCACTGCGGTATGCGCCAAACACGACGTGTTCGTGATCAGCGATGAGGTGATCTGCGGATTCGGGCGGCTCGGTACCATGTTCGGATGCGAGAAGCTCGGCTTTCGCCCGCAGTCAATCTCGGTCGCGAAAGCGCTGTCGTCGGCGTACCTGCCGATCGCCGCAGTAATGATTCCGGAACTGATGTACGAGGCGCTGCTTGCCGAAAGCAAAAAGATCGGCGTGTTTGGCCACGGCTTCACCTACGGCGGTCATCCGGTCTCGGCGGCGGTCGCGCTGAAGGCGATCGAAATTTACGCGCGCGATCGCATCATCGAGAAGGCCGCCAAACGCGCTCCTTTGTTCCAGGCGCGGCTCATGGCGCTCAATCAGCATGCACTGGTCGGCGAAGCGCGCGGACTTGGCTTGATCGGCGGCGTGGAGCTTGTCGCCGACAAGACGAGCAAGCGTTCGTTTGACCCGAAGCACGGCGTCGGCGCTCGCGCGGTGCGTTTTGCCGAAGATGAAGGATTGATCGTTCGTTCCGTCGCTGGCGACGTATTAACCCTGTCGCCACCGCTCATCATCAATGGGGTACAAATCGAAGAACTATTTGATCGGCTAACGCGCGCCCTCGATAAGACGCTCGATTGGGTTACGCGCGAACGGCTCGCGCAGGCATGATGTTTACCGCTCATTGCAGCTTGGAGCACGAACGCGGAAACCATAACCACAAAAGACGCCAAAATGTCGCCGGAGCGACGTGCCGCGTTGGCTTGAGCACGCTAAGACGAGCGGCATGAAGGTCGTGCCACCGGCGGAACTAGAAGAAGGCGCAAAGCCCGTCGGTGGCGCGCGCGTGACCAGGCGCCGCGTGCTCGCCGGGACGGCCGGTCTGCTGGGCCTCTCCGCAGTTGCGACCAGCGTCTACGCCAGCGGCGTCGAGCCGCACGGACTCGTGGTCACGCACTACGCGCCTCGCCCACCGGCTTGGCCTGCCGGCCGCAAGCTTTCGATCACCGTGATCGCCGATCTCCATGCTGGCGGGCCGGACATGACCCTGCCGCACATTCGACAGATCGTCGAAACCGCCAATGGCTTGAAATCCGATCTTGTCGTGCTGCTCGGCGACTACGCGAACACTCATCTGTTCGTGGACAAGCCGGTCCCGCATTCGGTTTGGGCCGCCGAGATGGCGCGGATGCAGGCTCGAACTCGGCACCTGGGCAATCCTCGGTAATCACGATTGGTGGAATGACCTTGCGAATATCCGTCAGGCGCTTGCTGACGTTCGCATTCCCGTGCTGGAAAACTTTGCCGTTATGTTGGGCACGAAAGACGAGCGCTTCTGGCTCGCGGGGCTCGGCGACCAACTCGCGCATCCGCTCGGACACGGCCGTTTTCGCGGCGTTGACGACTTGCCTGGAACGCTGGCTCAGGTTCAAACCAAAGATCCGGTTCTGCTATTGGCCCATGAGCCCGATGTATTTCCACGCGTGCCCGACCGCGTGGCTCTGACGTTATGTGGCCATACCCACGGCGGACAAATTCGACTACCGCTGATTTGGCCGGCTTTTGTTCCTTCCAAATACGGTGCGCGCTTCGCCTACGGTCATGTGGTCGAGGAGGATCGCCACCTGATCGTGTCTGGAGGACTGGGCACCAGCCTCATTCCGGCCCGCCTCGGTGTGCCCCCCGAAATCGTGCATATCCAACTCGGCGTTTGAGACCTCCAAAAACGATAATGCCCGGCGCAGAGGCCGGGCATTATCAACCAGAATCTCCGGAAATGCGCTCAGTTGCTGCCGGAAGGCGCGAGCGCCAGGCGCGGACTGAACGGCGCGTCGCCTTGGTGCGGGCCCAGAACGATGACCAGGTTTCCGACCTTGACGTGATTGTACAAGTCGATGGCATCCTCATTGGTCATGCGAATGCAGCCCGAAGAAACGGCACTCCCAATTAGTTCCGGCTGATTGGTGCCGTGGATGCGGTAGAGCGTGTCCTTATTCCCCGAGTAAAGATACATGCCACGCGCACCCATCGGGTTGTGCGGGCCGCCGGTGACATAGGACGGCAACGGACCGAGTCGTGCCTGTTCGCCAGGAGTGGGAATCCATGGCGGCCATTCTTCCATACGCCCGACTTTGGCAATGCCGCTCCAGGCCTGCGCTTCCTCGCCGACGGCTATGCCGTAGCGAATGGCTTTGCCCTGCGGCAACACGTAGTAGAGGTATTTGGAGTCGCTATCGATCAGGATCGTGCCGGGCGCTTCTTTCCGGTGATACTCAACGATGCGTCGGCGAAAAGCTTCTGGAACTGCCGCCTGATTGTACGGCAGGTTGGACATCAGGTCCTTGTCTTTTTGCTTCCAGCCAACCTGACTCGAGGGCTCCAGAGTCCCACTGTCCGGAATGCAGCCGCCGAGCGCAATGGCGGCAATTACGAATGCAAGCGCACGCATTATCATCAGTTTACCCGCTCTTCCCCCGCCCAGCCTAGAATCTGCCCCATGATCTTCAACAGACCCCCATAACGAAATCGCTGCAATCATTCCAGCGGCGCAAGCATCTGTTGATCGATGTCAATGTGATGTGTTGCAGGAATGTCGCACTGTTCTGATCATGCGGGGTCTAAGGCAGCATTAGAATATGTTTCGTACTCGTTAACCGGGGGTTTACCGGGACTCCTGTCAGCTACAGGGGAGGCTGGGATGGGCGGCACACGTTAAGCCGGTGGACGAATTGCCGCTCTTTTCTGCCCCAGTCACCGCTCAGAGCGGCAACATCTCGCGAGAATGGGAACGGGGTTCAACCATGAAAGACGTCTCTGCCAATAGCGCAAGTCAGCCGGCTAAGTTTTCCGATCAGCCCATCGCGCTTCAGCTCTGCTACGGCCGAATTGGGATTTCGGCTGTTGCGGCTGCTGCGCGCTACCAAGGCGGCGCCAAGAATCCGGCTTATGCGCCGGCCGCAACTGGATCGTACGAAGAAGAAGCGGTCGGCTAATCTACCGGCGTTCAGGCGGGACTGCCTGCGACAATCGATAAAGGGGGCAGCGTGTCCCCCTTTTCATTTTTATTCCGCATGGGCGAACCGGCCGGTGGATGCGATAAGGCATAGGCGGCCGAAGAGCTTCCCCATTCATCGGCCGATCCGTGAGCACCGTGGCCGATTTCTCCAACTCCGAAATTGAAAATGGGCGCCTGCTGTTTGCCGGAGATTGGAGCTTTTTGTCGGCGGCGAGCTCCGTCGGCTCGCTCCCGCCGCCAAGCGGCCTCGAGGTTGCGTTCGCCGGGCGGTCAAATGTCGGCAAATCAAGTCTGATCAATGCGATCACCGGACGCCGCGCGCTGGCGCGCACCTCGAACACGCCCGGCCGCACTCAGGACCTGATCTTTTTTGGCGGATCCCATCGGCTGGTGCTGGTGGATCTGCCGGGGTACGGTTATGCCGCGACGGCCAAGAGCAAGGTCACGGCCTGGACCCGCCTCATTCACGACTACCTCCACGGACGTACTGCGCTTGGGCGCGTCTATGTGTTGATCGACGCACGCCACGGTTTGAAAAGCGTCGATGAGGCCATTTTCGACGCCCTCGGTGAGGCCGCCGTCAGTTACGAAATCGTGCTGACGAAATGCGACCAGGTAAGCGAGGAAGAACTGGAAAAACGCAGCGAGTCGGTGAAAGCGGGTGTGCGAAAGCGGCCGGCGGCGTTTCCAGACCTGATCGTCACCTCGGCGCACACGGGCGTCGGCATCCCGCAGCTTCGCGCGGCGATCGCGCGACTATTGGCGGAGCGTCGTCCGTAAACGCATTGTCGTTACGCCGTCACGCGGCTACATACAGTGCGCCAAATTGCACCCGACGAACGCCGGAAGATTGAGGCAATGAGCCAGAGCGATCCTATCAGCCCCGAGGTGCAGGCCCGCATCCTGTCGGAAGCGCTGCCGTACATGCAGCGCTACGACGAGGAGACCATCGTCATCAAATACGGCGGTCACGCCATGGGCCAGGAAAGCCTGGCGCGAGAATTCGCCCGCGACATCGTGCTGCTGGAGCAAACCGCGATCAATCCGATCGTGGTGCACGGCGGCGGGCCGCAAATCGAAGCCATGCTCAAGCGGGTCGGCGTCCAACCGCACTATGCGGCAGGGCTGCGCATCACGGATGAGAAGACCCTGGAAATCGTCGAGATGGTGTTGGCCGGCTCGATCAACAAGGAACTGGTCGGTTATATCAACGCAGCCGGCGGCAAGGCAGTCGGTCTTTGCGGCAAAGACGGCAACATGGTGATCGCGCGCAAGCTCACGCGCACTGTGGTCGATCCCGATTCCCACATTGAGAAGATGGTCGATCTCGGCTTTGTCGGTGAACCGGACAAAGTCGACGTCACCGTGCTCAACCAGATACTAGGCCGCGAACTCATTCCGGTATTGGCGCCGGTCGCTGCGGCCGCCAACGGCGGCACCTTCAACGTCAACGCGGATACCTTCGCCGGTGCCATTGCCGGCGCGCTCAAGGCCAAGCGTCTCCTGTTGCTGACCGACGTACCGGGTGTGCTCGACAAATCGAAGAATCTCATCAAGCAACTCTCCGCCGATGATGCACGCCGCTTGATTGCCGATGGCACCATCTCCGCCGGCATGATTCCGAAAGTCGAGACTTGCATCGATGCGCTGGAGCGTGGCGTCGAGGGTGTCGTCATCCTCGACGGCAAGGTGCCACACGCTGTACTGCTGGAACTGTTCACCGAGCTCGGCGCCGGTACGCTTATCCACAACTGACGCGTCTTAAGCGTGAAATGACCGAAACCGATTCACCCGCCGTTAACTGCGCGCTGTGCAGCCGGACAACGCCGCCTTTACCAATGGCCGCGTAACACTGACGCTCCTCGCACGTTGCGGAGGCGCGTTTGGATCTGTCGCCCGGCATTTCGTATTTTTTTGGCCAGCTGAGCAAAGCGTTCCTGTCGCCTGGTTCGCATATTTCTCTGCTTTCGCTGTTCAGCGCGCTGTGCGTCGCATTCGCTGTCCTTGCCGCACGGCGATACAGAAGAGGCCGGCGCATTCGCCTAAAGCCGCTGCTTCGGGCGCTGTTCCCGAAGCGAATCGTCTTGAGCAAGTCGAGCATGGCGGACGCTGGCTATTTCTATTTCAACGTTTTCGTCTTCGGTATCTTTTTCGGCTGGGCTCTGCTGTCCTATGACACGCTCAGCCGTAGCATTGCGGACCTGCTGACCAACGCGTTCGGCGCCATGCCGCCGGCGCCGTGGCCGGTATTTGTTTCCCGGTCGATTATCACGGTTATGCTGTTCCTGGCCTATGAACTCGGTTACTGGCTCAACCACTATCTTTCGCACCGCATACCGTTCCTCTGGGAATTCCATAAGGTCCACCACTCGGCGACGGTGCTCACGCCGCTGACGAACTTTCGTGTGCATCCGATCTATATGTGCATCTTCATCAACATTCTCGCAGCCTCGATGGGGTTTGCGAATGGCCTGGGAGACTACCTGCTCGGTCAGCCCGCCTCGCAATATGGCCTGTCCGAGACCAACATTATTCTGGTGTTCTTTATCTACTTTTACGTTCACTTGCAGCACTCGCAATTGTGGATTTCGTTCACTGGCTGGCTCGGCCATCTGCTGATGAGTCCGGCTCATCATCAGATTCATCACTCGCGGAATCCGGTTCACTTCAATAAAAATCTGGGCAGCTGTCTGGCGCTGTGGGATTGGATGTTTGGGACGCTGTACATTCCGGCGGCAGATCGCGAACCGCTTGAGTTCGGAGTTGAGCCGGATCGTGAGCACGCCCACACCATACGAGGCGAGTTGATTGCGCCGTTCGTTCGCGCGGCGCTGGTGCTCAAGGAGCGATTCGAGAAGCCGGCGGCGCCGGCTGCCCGTCCCGCACCTGAACAGGAACGCGTCTTTATCGAACGCGCCTAATCTTTTTCGCGTTATGCGCTAGTTCACAATCCGGGTTGCGGCGCAGGCTGTCGCCGCGTATTGCGTCGGGCGGAATTCCACACGGGTTGTTCTGCTTGGCCTCCCGCTTTGTTTTTTCGGTGGTGCCCGGGCTCGCCGCTGCGTTCTCGCTCGGCGTGGCCGATGTGCTCGCCAAGATCATCATCGCGTCGCACTGCGACGTGCTCACCATGCTGTTGTTTCGCAGCGTGGTCGGGCTCGTCTTGATGAGTGTATGGCTGCGGCTCGGGCCGAGGCCATCGGCGGTGGACGCGCGCGTCCGCCTGATATCCATCGGCGTTGGCGTGTTGTTCTCGGTGCTGATCTTTTGCCTGTTCAAGGCGATTGAAGCGAATGATGTACCGACGGCGGTTCTGACTTATTTCGTTTATCCGTTGCTGACCGGACTGGTCGCTGCGGCAACGGGTCTCGAGCGCTTGCGCTGGCAAGGGGTGCTGTGCGCGCTCGCGGCTTTCGTCGGGCTCGCGATTATGATCGGTGCACACCCGGCAGGTCTCGCGCTTGGCGGCATTGCCTTCGCGATCGGCGCGGCGTGCTGCCGAACTGGTGTGCTGATTTTCACGCGCGCATTCCTTGTCGGCGCCGACGCGCGGCTGACGACGTGGTACTCGGTGATGGCGCAGCTCGTGATATTTGCCGCCGTGTCGCTTCTCACGCAGACTTGGCAGCCGCCGCGAACGGACGGCGGCTGGATCGCGTTGATCGCGCTGAGTTTTGTCACTACGGTCGCCATACTGTTCGTATTTGTGTCGACGATCCGTATCGGGCCGTTCCGTACTGCGCTGCTCACCAATTTCGAGCCGATGATTGCCATGGCGCTGAGCGCTATCGCCCTCGGAGAAGTCATCACGCCGCTGCAGGGGGTCGGGAGCGGAATCATGCTGGCTGCGCTGATTGCCTTTCAGCTGTGGAAATGACGAAATCAAATCGCATGGGTGTCATGCGTCCGATTCGCCGGATCATGACTGGGTGCCGCGTGGGGCGGCGCGCTCTTGATGCAAATTGTCACGGGCTTTCAGTCACAAACTCGGCCAAGTTGAGGACGATGTTTTGCTACTCCGTAAATCTGTCCGTACTATTGCGGTAAGGAACGGACTATGCGCGGGTTCCAAAGCTCTTCGTTTGACCCTCAGACGCTGGTGATCCTCGAGGCCGCCTTCGACGAGGCATGGCTGACGCTCAAGGCGGTCGGCAACAGCACGGTACGGCCGGACGAACTGGCGCGTTCGCTTTTACGGCTGGCCATGGAAGGCGAGCGCGATCCGGTGCGTCTGCACGATGGCGCACTCAAGGGACTGCTGCCAGCGGCGGCGTGGCGCGAAGCGGTCTAAGCCGCGCTAGAGCGTCCTCAGGCACGGGAAATCAACATTGCGAAGCCGGCCAGAGCCGCGGCGGCCAACGTGCCGAACAGCGCCGCCCGCACAAACGGAACTGACCTGCGCAAAGCCCTTTGGATCATTGCTCCCGGCTGACCGGCTGCTATTACTGATTCGCGAGCTTCATGGCGTCATCGCCGGGAAGTGTGGCAACGACGAGTCGCCGGGCATGATCGAGCGTCAGACTGAAGACCGGGACCGAACTCAGGCTCGCGGCTTCGGCGCGGTCGAAACTTGGGTATTCGATCTCGATAACACGCTCTATCCGCACCACATCAATCTTTGGCAGCAGGTCGATGAGCGCATTCGCGACTACATCGCCAACTTCCTGCGCGTGACTCCAGATGAGGCGTTCCGGGTGCAGAAGGATTACTACCGCCGCTACGGCACCAGCATGCGCGGCTTAATGGAGGAACACGGCCTCAATCCCGACGAGTTTCTGGAAGTCGTGCATCAGATCGATCATTCGCCGCTGACTCCCGACCCTGCGCTGGGTGCTGCCATTGCTCAGCTCCAGGGACGCAAGCTCATTCTTACCAACGGCACGCGGCGGCACGCCGAAGCGGTGACGGCGAGATTGGAAATCGCGGAACACTTCGACGACGTGTTCGATGTCGCCTCAGCGGCGTTCGAGCCGAAGCCGCGGCCGTCGGTCTATGATCGCTTCCTTTCCCGACACAATGTCGATCCGCGGAAGGCGGCAATTTTTGAGGATCTGTCGCGCAATCTCGAAGTGCCACACGCGCTCGGAATGACCACCGTGCTGGTGGTGCCGAATGGCACTCGCGAAGTCTTTCGCGAGGAGTGGGAGCTTGCCGGGCGCGATGCCCCGCATGTCGATCACGTCACCGACGATCTCACCGGCTTTTTGCGCGGTATCGCTGAGGAGCTAGGTTTTGGTGCCAATCAAAAGTAGCCGGCAAGCTCGCCGATGTGCCAGGTCACTGGAATGAGAACCGCGATAGTGAGCGCGGAATCACGTCGAAACAGCCACCGCGCCTGATTGTCGCCGCGCAACACATTCAGGCCGCCATAAACGATCGCATAGGTCAAAATCCAGAACGCCAGTTTGTACCAGCCAAGCCAATAAAATACGCCGGCCATGACTGCTATTCCCATTGTGATCATTGGAAACCCTCTGGTCGCATCGCTTCTAAGCGAGCTATGCAAGAAAAGTTCCAATTTTAGGGTCCACAGCGACCGCAGTGCTTGACATCGATCAAGCGCACTCCGACAAACCGCCGCAACTGGGGATTTCTTTATGCCGGCTGCCGAATTTGCCAAGCCTCAAAGCCAAACCGGGACAAAATCGCTGGCGGAGGCCATCGAAGACGCTTTTGAGCGGCGCGATGAGTTTGGTCCGGCGACGACCGGCACAGTCCGCGAGGCGGTCGAGGATGCGCTCGACCTGCTCGACCGCGGCGAGGCGCGGGTGGCGGAACGCGCGGCTGACGGCGCTTGGCGCGTCAATCAATGGCTCAAGAAAGCGGTGCTGCTGTCGTTCCGCCTAAACGACATGAGCGTGATCTCGGGTGGCCCCGGCCGCGCAGTATGGTGGGACAAGGTCCCTTCGAAATTCGACGCCTGGGATGACAAGCGCTTTCGCAGCGCCGGATTTCGCGCGGTGCCCGGCTGCGTCGTACGGCGTTCCGCTTATATAGCGCAGGGCGTCGTGCTGATGCCGTCTTTCGTCAACCTCGGAGCCTACGTGGATCGCGGCACCATGATCGACACCTGGGCGACGGTCGGATCATGCGCGCAGATTGGCAAGAATTGTCACATCTCCGGCGGCGCCGGCATCGGTGGCGTGCTTGAGCCATTACAGGCGGAGCCGGTCATCGTCGAGGACAATTGCTTCATCGGCGCGCGCTCGGAAATTGCCGAGGGCGTGATCGTGCGCGAAGGCGCGGTGCTGTCGATGGGCGTGTTCATCGGCGCTTCAACCAAGATCGTCGACCGCAGCAGCGGCGAAATCTTTCAAGGCGAGGTGCCGCCTTATGCGGTGGTGGTGCCGGGCAGCCTGCCGGGTGCGCCGCGCGCGGCAGGCGGCGTGACTCCCAACCTCTCGTGTGCCGTCATCGTCAAGCGCGTCGACGAAAAGACGCGGGCCAAGACCAGCATCAACGAATTGCTGCGGGACTGAAAGTTCGCGTTGCGACGATGGATTGGGCTTACCTTCTCAATGGCTTTCACGGCCGCATCGGCCGCCAGACGTTCTGGTTCGCGATGGGCGTGCTCGCGATCGCCGAGATTTTCGGCCATCTCATCGCGGAGGAGATTCAGGGCGATCGGCTAAGCGCCATCGTCGATCTTGCCTTCACCTATCCGGAATTTGCCGTCGCGGTGAAACGCGCGCTCGACCGCAACATGCCGATTTGGCTGTTGATCATTTTCTTCGGCGCCGGCGCCTTGCTTGATCTTTTCACCGTACTTGGCGTCGCCGGCAACGATGAGGCGCCGAGCATGCTGTCGCTGGTGATCGCGGTGCCGTTTACCGTGTTCGGCTTGGCTTTGCTCGTCGAGCTTGGTTTCCGCAGGGGCACGGTCGGCCCGAACCAGAACGGTCCTGATCCGCTGGCGAAGGTTTAGGGGCGATGACTGCCGATCCCGTCGCCATTACGCGCGATCTCATTCGCTGTCGTTCGATTACGCCGCAAGAGGGTGGGGCGCTCGGTTATTTGCAAGGCGTGTTGGCGCAGGCGGGCTTTGCCGTACATCGCGCGACCTTTGCCGAGCCAGGCACCATTCCGGTCGAAAACCTGTACGCGCGGGTCGGCATTGCAAAACCAAATCTGATGTTCGCCGGGCATACCGATGTCGTGCCGCCGGGAGACGAGGCAAATTGGCATCATCCGCCCTTTGCCGGCGAATTGACGAACGACAAGATCTACGGCCGTGGCGCCGTCGACATGAAGGGCGGCATCGCCTGCTTTGTTGCGGCGGCGCTGGACTATCTCGCCGCCGATGGCGGCCGGCCGAAGCATGGCTCGATTTCGCTTTTGATCACCGGCGACGAAGAGGGCGTAGCGGTCAACGGCACGATCAAGCTCTTGCAATGGGCGGCCGAACGCGGCGAGACTTTTGACCACTGCATCCTCGGCGAGCCAAGCAATGTCGAGACGCTCGGCGATACCATCAAGACCGGCCGGCGCGGCTCGCTCAGCGGTACGCTTATCGTCACCGGCCGTCAGGGTCACGTCGCCTATCCACATCGTGCCGACAACCCGATCCGCGGGCTGGTGACGCTGATTGCGGCGCTGCAGGCGCCACTCGACGACGGCAGCGAGCATTTCGATCCGTCGCATCTCGAATTTACTTCGGTCGATGTCGGTAACGAAACCGTCAACCTCATTCCAGGGCAAGCGCGGTCGCGGTTCAACATCCGCTACAACGATTGCCACAGCCCGATCGCGCTGAAGACTTTGATCGAGCGCCGCGCGCAGACCGCCGCCGCTGGCCGCGTGCAATTTGCCTTCGAGTGGCAGCCGTCAAATGCCGAGGTCTTTCTGACCAAGCCTGGACCATTCACCGATCTCGCTATCGCCTCCATTGCCGAGGTCACCGGCCGCAAGCCGAAACTTTCGACCTCCGGCGGCACGTCCGACGCACGTTTCATCAAGGATTATTGTCCGGTGCTTGAATTCGGCCTGGTCGGACAGACCATGCACCAGGTCGACGAATGCGCCCCGGTCGCGGACCTGCGCGCGCTGACTGCGATTTACCGGCGGATCATCGAGAAGTATTTCGCTACGCCGCGTTAGTACTCCACCCGCACCAGATAAAGCCCATGCGGCGGCGCGACCTGGCCGCAGGCAGTGCGGTCGCAGGCGGCGAGCGCCGCACCAAGATCCTCCGCGCTCCACTTGCCTTCGCCGACATGCACGAGCGAGCCGACCATCGAGCGCACCTGGTGATGCAGGAATGAGCGCGCTGACGCCGTAATCCGTACTTCATCGCCATCGCGCGCGACGTCGAACTGGTCGAGCGTCTTCACCGGCGATTTGGCCTGACATTCGGTAGCGCGGAAGGTGGTGAAATCATGCCGGCCGATGAGCTGTCGGGCCGCCGTATGCATCGCCGCGCTGTCAAGTGGGCGCGGCACCCGCCACGCGCGATTTTGCTCGAGCGCGAGATCGGCGCGGCGGTTGATGATCCGGTAGCGATAATGCCGCTTGATCGCCGAGAAGCGCGCCTCGAAAGTGTCGGCGACGCTTTCTGCTGTTAGCACCGCAATCGGTTGCGGGCGCAGGTGAAAGTTGATGGCGTCGCGCACCGTGTCGACGTCCCAATCCTTCATAAGGTCGACGTGAGCGACCTGGCCGAGAGCGTGCACGCCGGCATCGGTGCGCCCGGCGCCCTGCAGCGAGACGTGCTCGCCGGTAAATGCCGCAATCGCTTCGGTGATCACGCCTTGCACCGAGACACCGTTGTCTTGCACCTGCCAGCCGACGAATGGTGTGCCGTCATATTCGATGGTGAGCTTGTAGCGAGGCATAATTGATTTACCGCAAAGCGACGGTTCGATATTTCCAATAATCAATGCAACGCGAAATCGTCACAATGGTAACGAGCACGGCCATGAAGCGAGAATTCAAGAAGCAGATCATCGACCTTCTCGACCATCACCGAATCATGACAATCGCTACCAACCGTCCCGATGGATGGCCGCAGGCTACCATCGTCGGCTACGCCAATGACGGGCTGATCATCTACTTCGTGATCGGTCGTACCAGCCAGAAATTCGCCAACGTCACCCGCGACGCCCGGGTGTCCGCCGCTATTGGCAACGATTTTCCGCAGCCATTGCAAATCCAGGGTCTGTCGATGGCTGGCCGCGTCAGCGAAGTGCAAGATCGAGACGAGATCGAACACGTCGCCGAAATCCTGTTTCAGCGATATCCGGAATACAAAAGCATGCCGCGGCCCGATCCGGCCGAAGTTCCGGTGATGCGGCTGACGCCGGAAATCGTGTCGATCCTCGACTATTCGCAGGGCTTCGGCCACACCGATTTGGTGCGCATCACCGACGCGGATCTTGTCGAATATGTGGAATCTGCCCGACACCGGTGGGTCAATTATCAAGCTGCCTAGTTTGGAGGGCGCGACCGAGCTTACGCGTTCGCGCCGAGGTAACAGCCGGCGGCGATCGGCGTTCCGCGCAAAAAATCTTCCGTCCGCATCGGCTGGCGCCCGGCACGCTGTAGTTCGACCAGCCGCACAGCGCCTTCGCCACAGGCAACAGTCAGACGTTCGTCGAGCACACGCCCAGGCTCGCCGTCGCCCTCGCCCCTGGTCGTTCGTAACACCTTAACCCGGCCTGTGCTGCCATTGCCCAAAAACTCAAACCACGCGCCTGGAAACGGCGATAAACCCCGGCAATGATCGTGGACCTGCTGCCAGGGCTTGGTCCAATCGATGCGGGTCTCGTTCTTGTCGATTTTGCTGGCGTAAGTCACGCCGCCCGAGGATTGCGGCGTCAGCTGCAGGGCGCCCTTTTCCAGCGCGGCGAGCGCGCGCAGCATCAGGTCGGCGCCAAGCCGCGCCAGAGTGTCGTGCATGTCGCCCGCGGTCACGTCCGGACCGATGGGTACGCGCTCCGCCATCGCGACCGGTCCGGTATCGAGACCTTCTTCCATTTTCATCACCATCACGCCAGTTTCGCGGTCGCCGGCGATGATGGCGCGCTGGATCGGCGCCGCACCGCGCCAGCGCGGCAGCAGCGACGCATGCAAGTTGAAACAGCCGAGCCGAACACCGTCCAGGATCGGTTTCGGCAGGATCAGTCCGTAGGCCACGACCACGGCCGCATCGGCGTCGTAAGCGCGCATCGTCGCTGCGGCGTCGGCACCATTGAGAGCTTTCGGCGTTAAAACCGGCAGCCCGAACCGCTCCGCTTCGCGCGCAACCGGGCTCTGCCGCAGTTCCATGCCGCGTCCGGCCGGTTGTGGCGCGCGCGTATAGACCGCCACGATCTCATGTCCGGCACCAACGATTTCCAGAAGTGTGGGCACCGCGAAATCGGGTGTGCCCATGAACACGAGGCGCAGCGGCAACTAGGCCTCCACCTTGCTCTTCGTCGTTTTGCCCGCTGCTTTGGCTGCCTTGGTGAATTTCTTGACGATGCGATCGCGCTTCAGCTTGGAGATGTGGTCGATGAACAGCACGCCGTTGATGTGGTCGATCTCATGCTGGAAACAGGTCGCGAACAGTCCCTTCGCCGTAATCTCGTGGGTCTTGCCGTCGAGGTCGAGATACTTGACCTTGATCTCGGTCGGCCGCTCGACCTCTTCGTAGAATTCCGGAATCGAAAGACACCCCTCCTCGTGGGTGGATTTCTCTTCCGATGCCCAGGTGATTTCCGGATTGATGAAAACTTGCGGCTTGTGCGCGTCTTCCTTTTTCGACAGGTCCATAACCACGACGCGCTTGGCGACGCCGACCTGGATGGCTGCGAGCCCAATGCCGGGCGCGGCATACATGGTCGCGAACATGTCATCGACCAGGACGTGAATACCCGCATCCACGCGCTTCACCGGTTCGGAATGAAGCCGCAGCCGCTTATCGGGGAGCTTGAGGATCTCGCGCACAGCCATGTCACCACGCCTTTGGAGGCGATGTAAGCGGTGCATAAAGCGCGGTCAATGTTGGCGATTTGTTGCGTTAGCGGAGTGCCTGGGTTGTTGATGTTCACTTTTCGTTCTAGAGGCGTTATGATGAAGACAGTCGGGTCCGGGCCCGGGCGAATCACGTAGAAGCAACCCATGACCGATGCCTCACAGATTATCGCCATTGTGGCCGTTGTTGTTGCGGTCGCGGCGCTGGCAGCCATGGCCATCGTGCTCTGGCGCTCCCGTAATCCCGCGCCGACTGAAGACGCAGCAATGGCCGAGCTATCCCGGGCTCAGGCGGACGCCGCCGCACGCCTCGAGGGCGCGATCAGGCTTCTGGCCAACGGCCAGTCGCAACTGCAGCGCACCGTTAATGAGCGGCTCGATTCGGTCTCGCACCGCCTCGGCGATTCGCTTGAAAAGAGCAAGCAGAGCACGTCCGAGAACCTGCAAAAGCTCGCCGAACGGCTGGCGGTCATCGATCGCGCGCAGAAAAACATCACCGACCTCGCCAGCCAGGTGACATCGCTGCAGGGGGTGCTTGCCAACAAGCAATCTCGCGGCGCGTTTGGGCAGTGGCGGATGGAGACGATCATCCAGGACGGCCTGCCGAAAGGGGCCTACGCATTTCAGTACACGCTCGCCAACAAGACCCGTCCAGACTGCTGCATCTTCCTGCCCGACAAGCGCCCGCTGGTAATCGACGCCAAGTTTCCGCTTGAAGGCATTACCGCCTATCGCGACGCCAAATCAGATGACGAACGCAAAGCAGCCGCGCAACGCCTGCGCGGCGACGTCAGCAAGCATGTCAGCGACATTGCCGAAAAATATTTGATTCCAGGCGAGACCCAGGAAATCGCCTTCATGTTCGTGCCGTCGGAATCGGTGTACGCTGACTTGCATGACAGCTTCGATGATCTGGTGCAGAAGGCGTATCGCGCGCGCGTCGTCGTCGTGTCGCCGTCGATCCTCATGCTGGCGATTCAGGTGGTGCAGCAGATTCAGAAGGACGCCCGCATGCGCGAAGCGGCCGACCAGATTCGCGACGAGGTTGGACGCCTGGTGAAAGATGTGAGTCTGCTCGGCGATCGCGTCCGCAGGCTGCAAACCCATTTCAACCAGTCGAACGAGGACATTCGGCAGGCCATCATCTCGATCGACAAGATCGAAGCGCATGGCGAGCGCATTCAGCAGGTCGAACTCGGCGCGCAGGCATCGGCCAATTCGAATGTCATCCCCGCGCCGGTCTTTAAATTAGAGGCGGGCGAGTAACGGCTTTCGGGCCGGCCGCTTTGGACCGCCCTGGGAATTGCGGATTGTGATATTGGCGTCCATCAATGACCGACGCCCCGGCCCGCACCTCCATCGTCGACACATTCGCCGTTTATCTGCAGCGGCGGGTGCTGATTGTGATGTTTCTCGGCTTCTCGTCGGGTTTGCCGCTGGCGCTGTCGGGCTCGACGCTGCTGGTCTGGATGCGCGAGGCGGGGGTCGATCTCGGTACCATCGGACTGTTTGCACTCGTCGGCACGCCGTACACGATAAAGTTCCTGTGGGCGCCGCTGATTGACGCGCTCGACGTGCCGGTGTTGTCGCAGCGATTTGGCCGGCGGCGCGGCTGGCTTCTGCTCTCGCAATTTCTGTTGATCGCGGCGATCGTGCTGCTTGGCGCCAGCGATCCGGCGGTTTCGCCGTCGATTGTTGCGGTTGGCGCGCTGCTGGTCGCTGCTGCGTCGGCCACCCAGGACATCGTCGTCGATGCCTTCCGAGTGGAGAGTCTCGATGAGAGCGAGCAGGCGGCCGGCATGGCATCTTACGTTGCCGCCTACCGCATCGGCATGCTCGTCTCGACGGCGGGTGCGCTGTTTTTGGTTAGCGCCTTGCAGGGATTTGGCCTGAGCTACCACGGCGCCTGGGCCGCGGGCTATGCTTTGATGGCGGTGCTGGTGTTGATCGGCGTCGCGACGACGCTCATTGCGACAGAGCCGGAAAAGTCGCGGGCTGCCAATGCCGCGCACGCGCGCGAAAATACGCTGCAGCGCGTCGTTGAAGCCGCTGTGGGCGCGTTTTCCGAGTTTTTGATGCGTGACCTGGCATTCGTCGCGCTCGCTTTCGTCATCCTGTTCAAGTTCACCGACGCCTTGTCCGGCGCAATGACCGCGCCGTTCGTGATCGATCTTGGCTTTTCGCGCAACGAATACGCGGCCATCATCAAGGGCGTCGGGCTTGCGGCAACGCTGATCGGCGGTTTCGCCGGCGGTTTTCTGGCCCGCGCGTATTCACTTCCGTTGAGCCTTCTGATCGGCGGTCTCCTGCAAGGGGTCTCCAATCTGACGTTTTCCTGGCAGGCGGTCGTGGGCCACGACATTGCATGGCTCACGGTGGCGATCGTCGCCGAGAATTTCACCAGCGCCATCGGCACCGTGGTCTTTGTCGCCTATCTCTCCGCGCTATGCCGCAATCCGCTGCACACGGCGACCCAATACGCGCTCCTTACCGCACTCGCTGCAGTCGGACGGACCTATCTCGCGTCGGGAGCCGGATTTATTGCCGCGTCGGCTGGCTGGGTTTGGTTCTTCGTTATCTGTGCGTTCGCGGGTCTACCGGCGCTGATCTTGCTGGCATGGTTGCAGCAGCGTCATCATTTCGACGGCTTGGAGCCGGCGAACAAGAACTAGGCTCCCGAGCCGGCTTTTTGGGCCGGCTGGTTAAATAAATAAACATCTCGGTACTTACCGACCACCTTGGCGCGAAACAGGCGCGTCGAAAGAGCGCGACAGGCAGACGGCACAAAAGGCCCGCAAAAAAGTCCTTTTGTAAGGATCACATCGCTATACTCGGCGTTGTTGCTATCGGCGTCCCTCGAAGTCGCTTATGTCCCCGTTTTGGTATCGGCATGATTCTGGTCAAGATTTTTGCGACTGCGCTGGCGTTGAGCGAGGTGATGACCCAGCCGCAGGCGGTCAAGACCCATTTCGATCGCGTGCAAGATCAAGCCGAGGTAGTGCAGATTTTGCGCAATGGCTGCGCCCATATGCGCAAGGCCTTCGATATCGAATCGATTAACCTCGACGACCTGATTTCGACCGCCCTTGATGACCCGAAGGCGCTCGGCGGTGACATCAAGGCCTTCCACGGCATCAATTTCGCCGATCTGAACACCGCCTATCGGCAATTCTGCAAGAACGAGAGCGTGCCCCAGTCGGTCGTCGATCTTGGCGACGTGATCGATTTCTTCAATGCCGCGGCGGCTGATCTGCCCGACCCGACGCAATTAAAGGGGCGAAAGCTTCCAAGCATGAGCACGGTGCTGGACGGCAAGGGTGGCAATTTTGCCGAAGTGTTCGAGCCCGGCAACCGGCGGATATGGGTGTCGCTCAGTGACGTTCCGGATTTCGTGCAAAAGGCATTCACCGCTGCGGAGGACCGGCGTTTCTACCAGCACCACGGCATCGACGAGCGCGGCATCATCCGCGCCTTCATCGGCAACCTTGCCGATCCAGGGCGCCCGCAAGGCGGCTCTACCATCACCCAGCAGGTGGTGAAGAATCTCCTGGTCGGCGAAGACGTGACCTACGAGCGCAAGATTCGCGAGATGATCGTAGCCTCGCGGCTCGAAAGTACGCTCAGCAAAAACGAGATTCTCGAACTTTACCTCAATACCGTCTATTTCGGCCGCGGCTCTTGGGGCGTAGACATGGCCGCGCGCAGCTATTTCGGCGTAACGGCCAAGAATTTGACGCTTGCTCAAGGCGCCATGTTGGCGGGACTGCTCAAGGGGCCGAGCTATTTCAATCCGGACCGGCATCCTGACCGCGCCAAGGAACGTCTCGGCTATGTGCTGGGCCGCATGCAGGAAGATGGCGTGATCAGCGCCGCGCAAAAGGATCAAGCCGCCGCCGATCTGCCCAAGTTTGTCGCCTTCGATCGGCCGCACCGCGATTCAGGCTTCGACTTCGTCGACTACGTCGGCCGCGAGGCAAAGTCGGATGGCGTCGAGAGCCTGACCGCCCAGTCCTACACGGTGCATTCGACGATCAACGCAGCCCTCCAACACGAGACCGAAGCCGCGCTGCAGGAAGGGCTGGCGCTTTACGAAACGGCATCCGGGCGCGCGCAATATCAGGGGCCGGAGGCGAATATCGCAGACGCGGTGCAGAAACTCGGCGGCGCCAAGCAGACCGGCGCGCCGGGGATCGGACCAAGCATCGCATCGACCACAATGCCCGCCTGGCAACAGGCGCTCACCGCCGTTCATCTTCCGCTCTATGACGTGCATTGGCAGGCGGCAGTTATCCTGGACAAAAAGGGCGCGATCCACGTCGGTCTTGCCGACGGTCGCGTCGTGCCGTTGGTCAGCCGTGTGAACTGGCGGGTCTTGAATCTTTACGACGTGGTCTATGTGCACGTGCTTGAAGGGAAGGGCAGGGCCGCTTCGGCGCAAGCGCAGTTGCGCGTGCGGCCGACAGTTCAAGGCGCCGCGCTGGTGCTGGAAAACAAGACCGGCCGCATTCTCGCGATGGCGGGCGGGTTTTCCTACCCGTTGAGCCAGCTCAATCGCACCGTGCAGACGCAGCGTCAGCCAGGCTCGGCGATCAAGCCGCTGACTTATCTAACAGCCCTGCAAAAAGGCCTCCAGCCGAATACGCTGATCCTCGATGATCCGATCACGCTGCCGCCGATCGGCGCTTCCGGTACGCAAGGCGGCATGATTGACCGCGAGTTTAACGGCAGAGTGCGTGAAGAAGATTTCTGGTCGCCGCGTAACGCGGACAACGGCTCGGGTGGCGCCTTGACGCTACGCCGCGGTCTCGAAAACTCAGTCAACATGGTGACCGCACACCTGCTTGACGGCGGCATCGATGCAGACCCCGAGAAAAGTCTCGACGACGTTTGCGCGACCGCGGTCGCGGCAAGGATCTACAACGAATGCGTTCGCTACTATCCGTTCGTGCTCGGCGCACAGCCGGTGCGGATGATTGATCTGGCCGCCTTCTACGCGGCAGTCGCCAATGAAGGCGAACGGCCGCAGCCTCACAGCATCGACTCGATCGAAGCCGGGGGCCGGACGATTTATCAGTATCCAACCACGCCGGCGCCCTGGATCGGCGCTGCCGACCGGACCTCTTTCTATCAGCTCAAGACGATCTTGCAGGGCGTCGTCGAACGCGGCACCGCGCGGGCGATCAGTTCGTTGTCGCCTTACGTCGCCGGCAAGACCGGGACCACCGAGGACGCGGTCGACGGCTGGTTCATCGGCTTTACAAACGACGTGACCGTGGCGGTTTGGGTCGGCTATGACAACGGTGACGGCAAGCGCCGCTCGCTCGGGAGCAACGCTACCGGCGCGAGGGTGGCGCTGCCGATCTTCAGGCCGATCATCGAGGCGATCTGGGCGCAAGGTATTGCCCCGAAGGCGCCGCTCAACGGACCATCGCGCGAGGCGAAGCTTCATCTCATCGATCTGCCAATCGACTATGCGACCGGCGATCGGGTGACCAATGGCCGCGGCTTTATCGAGCACTTCCGCCTCGATGCCACCGGCCGTTTCGAAGAGACGCAGTATCAGCTGGTTTCGCGCGAGGACGCCTATGGCTCCCGCGCCGGCTCGGTGAGCGAAGGCTACTGGGCCGCGCAGGGCGACGACGGCTTTGTGCCCGGCCGATCCTATTATCCCGCTCAGGGCTGGCAACAGGGACCGGCTCAGCCGCCGGTTCCGCAACCTTTGTTGCCACAGCCATTGCGAGGGCTGTTTGCGCCCTTGTTCGGTGATTCTTCAGAAAGCCCGCCTAATGGCGTTCGCCGCGACCCGGATTATTTCTGGGGCAAGCGGACCAACTGATTTTTTAGCAGGGTTTAAAGATAGTTCAAATGCGGATTCCCTGTTCGATCGCGCTATCCGGCTTGATCTTGACAAGTTCATTGTCAGCCGCCGGCGCCCAAGAATTCCGCGTTGATGATGTGACAGGCGTCAGTGATTTGGGCTTGGCGCAAGCAAAACCCGGAGCCATTGCGTTCAACGACGATCAAAAAAGCACCGCGGCCGATGGCGACGCGACTAAACTCATCAGCTTTCAGGAATGGGAGCGCACGCAGCCCGCGCAGAAGAAGTTTCTGTCGCCGTTTCCCGGCTATACCGAACCGACGGTGACCAAAATGGCGAGCGCTGGCGCCACCAGCGCCCCCGTTACCCAGAAGCTGACCATGTACGTTGCGCAGGCGCGCTTTATCCTTAACCGGCCGCCCGGCGCGATCGATCTTGCGCACTATGTGACGCTCGCCTTTCTTGAAAAGATCGATCCGGCAATCAAGCACAAGCAGATTGCCGCCGCCGATGTAAATCCGCTCAAGGATCGGCAGGGGAAGGGCAACGCCAATCCAGACCGTAAATGGTGCACCGGCCGGCCGGCATTGGTCTGCATCGAGTTCGAGCTACAAGCTCGAAGGCAAGATTCCGATGGGGATCCTGCTGGTCAACAAGCTGCGTGACAGCCCCAAGAAGCTTTCCGATCACATCGATTTTGAAAGCGAGCTGTCGCAGCCTGCGCCTGCGGACCTCGATCAGGGCGGACTGAAGGATTTGACCGGTCTCGATGCACCGATCGCGGGCGCGCTCGAGCAGAACATCTTCTACGTCAACCAGATTGTGAAGTTCGGAAAATTCTTTGCGGTGTTTCAGAATGACCCGGCCGATGCCGGCAAGACCGTGGTCACCGCCTATATGGCGCTGGCGGTCGAAACCAGCGTGCTCGACAAGCAGAAGGAGTTCGAGAATGTGCCAGTGCTGCGCAACCTGGTGCCGGCGCAGGTGTTGATGGGACAGTCGTCGTTCAACTCCGGCGATTCAATCAGCGCCGGTTTGCCCAAATATGCCCGCAACGAAATCAGGATGGTCGCCGGGCTTCTGGCGCGAGATAACTAGCCCTGCGAATTAGGCAGCCGCGCGCGCCTGATCGCCGCGTTCCAGCGACTGCACGACTTCATTGACGGTCTGTACATCGGCGAACTGGCCATAAAGTCCCGATAGCGAGGCATTGTGTTCCTCGTCGGAATTTGCGGCGAGGCCGTCGGCGACCATGACGGTCTTGAAGTTGAGCATCATCGCATCGCGCGCGCTGCTCTCGCAGCAGATATGGGTGGCGGTTCCGGTGATTAGCACGGTGTCGATATCTCGCTCGCGCAAATGCCGTTCGACTTCGGAGGAACCCCGGATGAAAGCGCTATAGCGCTTCTTTGTCAGACGCGTGTCCTCGGGCCGGATATCGTTGAGGTGCCAGAACTCGAATCCGTCGTGGCCTTCTTCCATCGATTCATAGCGGCGCTGCATGCGCTCCGGCGTCAGCAGATGTTCGTGGTAGGTCGACCAGCTCTGGCGCGTATTGGCCGTGCCGTTGCGAATCCAGAAGACATGGCCGTCGCGGCGGCGTAGCTCGGCAGCGAGACGATTGATGTTCGGAACGATCTCCCGCGCCATCGGCGTCTCGGCCTGGTGCCCGGGCTTGACGAAGTAGTTCTGCATGTCGATCACAAGAAGTGCGGTGCGACGCGGATCGATCGTCTCGAACGGGTGCAATTTGCCGAAAAGACGTTTACCGCGGGCTAAGGCGGCTTCGGACAGCGCGGTCTTGTGCATTTCGTTCCTGATCCTGGGTTCAAATAAGTTTAGCGGCGGCTTTCCTTCGCCATATCTTCTCTTACCTTAGCCGCGGTCACAAGCCATGGATCAGTCGTCCCGAAGCTGGGAGTTCTGGATCGACCGCGGCGGCACCTTCACCGACGTGATCGGCCGGCGCCCGGACGGCAAACTCGTCATGCATAAGCTCCTTTCGGAAAATCCCGAAGCCTATTCCGACGCGGCGGTGGCTGGTATTCGCCACTTGCTCGGGCTTGAGCCCGGCGAGGCGATCCCGGCCTCGCACGTTGGCGCCGTGAAGATGGGGACCACGGTCGCCACCAATGCGCTCCTTGAACGCAAGGGTGACCGCACGCTCCTTCTCATCACCAGGGGTTTTCGCGACGCGCTGCGCATCGGCTATCAGGCGCGGCCGAAGATTTTCGCGCGCCACATCGTCAAGCCGGACATGCTCTACGAGAGCGTTGTCGAGGTCGACGAGCGCGTTCGCGCCGACGGCACCGTCGAACGTGTGCTGCACCCTGATACGGTGCAGGCGGAACTTCTTCGCGCGCAAGCGGACGGCATCGCTGCCGTCGCCATCGTGCTTATGCACGGCTATCGCTACAGCGAGCACGAGCGGCAGATTGCGGCGCTCGCCCGCGAGCTTGGCTTTCGACAAGTTTCCGCCAGTCACGAAGTCTCGCCGCTGATCAAGCTGGTGGGGCGCGGCGACACCACCGTGGTCGACAGTTATCTGTCGCCGATCTTGCGCCGCTATGTGGCGCAGGTCGCGGGGGACCTAAACCCCTCCCCGCGAGGGGAAGGCGAGCGTGGTCCCCGCCTGATGTTCATGATGTCATCCGGCGGATTGACTGCAGCGGGCTTGTTCCGCGGCAAGGACGCGATCCTGTCTGGACCCGCGGGCGGCGTCGTCGGCATGGCCGAGACCGGGCGCGAGGCCGGCTTCAAGCAACTGATCGGCTTTGATATGGGCGGCACCTCGACGGACGTGTCGCATTTTGCCGGCGAGTACGAGCGCACGTTCGTGACGGAAGTGGCCGGCGTGCGCGTGCGCGCGCCGATGATGCTTATTCACACGGTGGCGGCCGGCGGCGGCTCGCTCTTGCATTTTGACGGTGCGCGCTTCCGCGTCGGCCCTGATTCGGCCGGCGCGAATCCGGGTCCGAAATGTTACCGGCGCGGCGGCCCGCTGGCCGTGACCGACGCCAATGTCATGGTCGGTAAGCTCATCCCTGATTTTTTTCCCAAGATTTTCGGGCCGCGGCAAAACGAACCGCTCGACGCCGAGGCGGTGTGCGAAGGCTTCGCGGCGCTGGCAACAGACGTCGGCGACGGCCGCACGCCGGAACAGGTCGCCGACGGCTTTATCAAGATCGCGGTTGAGAATATGGCGAACGCGATCAAAAAAATCTCGGTGCAGCGGGGCTATGACGTAACCGGCTACGCGCTCAATTGCTTCGGTGGCGCCGGTGGCCAACACGCCTGTCTGGTAACCGATGCGCTGGGCATGACTACGGTGCTCATCCACCCGCTTTCCTCGCTGCTCTCGGCCTACGGGATGGGGCTCGCCGATATTCGTAGCGTCCGCCAGCGCGCGATCGAGGAGCCATTGCCGGACAGCTCATCTGAGCATGAACTCGAAAAGCGTCTTGTTCCCATCGTTGAAGATCTGGCGCGGGAGGCGCGCGATGAGTTGCTGCACCAGGATGTCCCGCCGGATGACATCCGCTTCGCCATCAAAGTGCACGCCCGCTACAGCGGCACGGATACAGCATTGACGTATGACGGTGGATGGAGCGGCTCCGACGCCGACTACGCGGCGCGCGTGAAGTACTTCGAAGAACTGAGTGCCAAATACAAGCCGTCCCAGACCTACCAGGATTTTCCGCCCGCGCTGCCGTTGCGACTAGACGGGCACATTTTCGGCTATCTTCAGGAAGCCGATAGCATGCAGTTGTGGTTTCACGCCCATCACCGCCAGCGTTTCGGCTTTCGCGACCCGAATCGCCCGGTGATTCTGGAAGCCATTTCAGTCGAGGCGATCGGCGGCGGTGCGAAATTCACTGAAGCAGAGCGCGGGGCTACCACCGCCGCATTGCCGGCGCCGGCGCGGCGGACACGCTTCTTTTCCGGCGGTGCCTGGCATGACGCCGGCGTATTCACGCGCGAGCAACTCGCTCCCGGCCACGAAGTCACCGGCCCCGCGATCATTGTCGAGTCGCATCAGACGGTGGTGATCGAAGACGGCTGGCGGGCCGAGGTCACCGCCAAGGACCATCTCGTGCTGACCCGCATCGCGCCGCGTCCGCGCGTGCACGCCGTCGGCACCGACGCCGATCCGGTCATGCTCGAGGTGTTCAACAATCTGTTCATGTCGATCGCGGAGCAAATGGGCGTCGCGCTGCAGAACACGGCGTCATCCGTCAATATCAAGGAGCGGCTCGATTTCTCCTGCGCGGTCTTCGATGGCACTGGCTCGCTCGTCGCCAACGCACCGCACATGCCGGTGCATCTCGGCTCGATGGACCGCGCGGTCGAGACGATCATCCGCGAAAACGCCGGCGCGATCCGTCCGGGCGACGTCTATGCCATCAACGCGCCTTACAATGGCGGCACGCATCTGCCGGACATCACGGTCTGCACGCCGGTCTTTGCGCCTGATTCCTCCCCGCAAAACGCCGGGGAGATTTTGTTCTGGGTGGCCTCGCGCGGCCATCACGCCGATGTCGGCGGTATCGCGCCCGGCTCAATGTCGCCGGATGCGACAACGATCGAGCAGGAAGGCGTCTACATCGACAATTTCAAGCTGGTCGAACGCGGCCTGTTTCGCGAACCGGAGGTCACTGCGCTGCTGACTGACACGAAATACCCGGCGCGAAATCCGACCCAGAACATCAACGATCTGAAAGCGCAGGTCGCCGCCAACGAAATGGGTGTGCGGGAGCTGCGCAGGATGGTGGAGCATTTCACCTTGCCGGTGGTCGAGGCGTATATGAACCACGTCCAGGACAACGCCGCCGAAAGCGTCCGCCGCGTCATCGACCGGCTGCATGACAGCGCGTTCGCGGTTGAAATGGATCAGGGCACTGTCATTAAGGTACGCATTAGCGTCGACAAAGAGCGCCGCGAAGCGACCGTCGATTTCACCGGCACCAGCCCTCAACAGCCCAACAACTTCAATGCGCCCGAGCCGGTGACCCGCGCCGCGGTGCTCTACGTCTTTCGCGTCATGGTCGATGACGACATTCCCATGAACGCCGGCTGCCTGCGCCCGATCCGCATCATCATCCCGAAAAAATCGCTGCTGTCGCCGGAATTTCCTGCCGCCGTGGTCGCCGGCAATGTCGAGACCTCGCAGGAGGTGACCAATTGCCTGTTCGGTGCACTCGGCGCGATGGCCGCGGCGCAGGGCACCATGAACAATCTCAATTTCGGCAATGCGCGCTACCAGTACTACGAGACCATTTGCTCCGGCTCGCCGGCAGGTCCCGGCTTCCCCGGCACCGACGCCGTGCACACCCACATGACCAACACCCGGCTCACCGATCCGGAAATTCTGGAATTCCGTTATCCGGTCCTGCTCGAGGATTTCCACATCCGCAAAGGCTCGGGCGGTCGCGGCCAATGGAGCGCCGGCGACGGCATCATCCGCACCATCCGCTTTCTGGAAAAAATGGAATGCACCATCCTTTCCGGCCACCGCCGCGTGCCGCCGTTCGGGCTCGCCGGCGGCGGCAACGGTCAGGTTGGCGAGAATTTCGTCCGGCGCCGCGATGGCGGCGTCGAGAAACTCGGCGGCTGTGACGCCACGACCATCGACGCCGGTGAGGCGATCATCATCCAGACGCCGACCGCAGGTGGCTACGGGAAGCCTTGATGCGGGCCGCTCGGAATCGATCTCAGCCACCACGGCAACGACAGCGATTGGATCGTTACTGTTGCATGTCGCCGAATGCCGCCGCTTCGAACATCGATGCGAATCTTCGATGTGATGCACAGACTTAGCGAGTTGTCCCCCCGCGGGAAAATAGCCAGATAGTAAAAGTTTTACTGCGATAAATGACGGTGATAAGTCTCAGCGACATTTTCGCATAAGGGGAAGCAGGGTGCGTCGGAACGCCCTGAGGTACGGACTGTGCTGAAGGGGCTGCTCATATTCGGGCTGACGCGTCGCCCCCTCGTTCTGCTAGGTCTCCTGGTATTTCTCGGCGCTGGTCTGTTCGCATTTTCGAAGCTCAACATCGAGGCTTATCCAAATCCCGCTCCCGTGATTTTGGAGATCACGGCGCAAGCGCCCGGCCTTTCGGCCGAGGAAATGGAGCGCTACTTCACCATCCCCATCGAGGTTGGGCTCGCGGCAACGCCTGGCGTCGACGTTATTCGCTCGACGTCGTTCTATGGCCTCTCGTTCGTCCGTGTGACATTCTACTACGGCGTTGACTACTACTTCGCTCTTACCCAAACCGCGATCAACCTGCAGCAGAACGTCACTCTGCCAAATAACGTGTTGCCAACCATTCAGGCCACCAGCCTGGTCGGCGAAATCTACCGATATCAAGTCGAGGGACCGCCGCACTTCGGTTTGACCAATCTCCGGACGATCCAGGATTGGGTTTTGCAGCGACGACTCCTGACCGTACCGGGAGTCGTGCAAATCAACACTTGGGGCGGGACAACCAAGGAGTACGATGTCGATGTCGATCTGCATAAGCTCGATGCCTATAACGTTACCTTGCCCCAGATCATCAGCGCATTAGGCAACGCCAACATCAATGTCGGCGGCCGCACGATCAACATGGGCCAGCAGTCCGTGAACATTCGCGGAGTGGGCTTAATGGACAGCGGCGGCGCCGCGGATTTGACGCAGGGCTACAAGGTCGAGGATATCGAGAATGTTCCGCTAAGCCAGACCAATGGCGTGCCGGTGTTGGTCAAGGACGTCGCCAAGGTTTCGGTCGGCTATGCTCCTCGGCTTGGCAAGGCGGGTCGCGATCATCAAGACGACATCGTTGCGGCAATCGTCGTCATGAATCGAACGTTGCACACCAATGACGTGATTACTCGCGTCCGTGCCGAGATTGCGAAGATCAACGCCGATGGAACCCTGCCCCCCGGCGTAAAACTGGTGCCTTATTATGATCGCAGCCATCTGGTTGGCGTCACCACCCGGACCGTCCTGCACAACCTTGTCTACGGCTGTGTGCTGATCTTCCTCATCCAATGGATCTTCCTCGGGGATTTGCGCAGTGCGATTATCGTCGGCGCAAACATCCCGTTTGCCTTGTTCTTCAGTATCATCATTCTGGTGCTACGCGGCGAGGACGCGAATCTTTTATCCGTAGGGGCGGTCGACTTCGGCATCATCGTCGATACCGCCGTTATTCTCGTCGAGAATGTCTATCGGAATTTCCAGGCAAGGCCCGAGGCCCGGCAGCAGCTGTACCACGACCTTGCCGAACAGCGGTGGGGTTCTGATCCGACGCATACTGGTTCGTCGCCAAACCCAATCTGGACAGATCGGTTGCGGCTCATTCTTATCAGCGCGCTGCAAATCGATCGGGCAGTGCTGTTTTCAACAGCAATCATCGTGGCGGCGTTCATTCCGCTATTCACCATGAAGGGGGTCGAAGGCCAGATTTTTGCGCCAATGGCGCGGACTTACGCTTACGCTCTGGTGGGAGCGCTGCTGGCGACGTTCACGGTGACACCCTGCCTCACGTCGCTGCTGCTTCCGGAGCGCGTTCGGGAAGTCGAAACCATCGTCGTGCGGGGCTTGCGCGTGATCTACACGCCGGTACTTCGTTGGTCGCTGCGGAACACTGGAATCACAATCACGATCGGAGTGGTCTTTTTTATTTTCAGTCTTTTCCTCGGCTCGCGATTGGGCAGCGAATTCTTGCCGACACTGGAGGAAGGCAATCTGTGGATACGGGCGACAATGCCGCCGACCATATCGCTCGAAGCCGGTATGCCGATCGTCAGCAAAATTCGCGAAATTATTTTGCGACATCCGGAGGTCATTACGGTCACTTCTCAACACGGTCGGCCCGACAACGGCAGCGACGCGGCCGGCTTTTTCAATGCGGAGTTTTTTGTACCATTGAAGCCGTTTGATGAGTGGCCCCGGGGATATACCAAAGCCAAACTGATCGAGGACTTGCAGGCCGAGTTTTCGCAGCAATTCATCGGAATTGACTTCAATTTCTCGCAGTACATTCAGGACAATGTCGAGGAAGGACTCTCCGGCGTAAAGGGCGCGAACTCGGTCAAGATCATCGGCCCCGATCTCGTGACCTTGGAGAAAATCGCACGAGAAATCATGGCCGAAATGGAGAAAGTGCGGGGAGTTGCCGATCTCGGTGCGTTTTGGGTGCGTGGGCAGCCTAATTTGAATATCAAGATTGATCGTGCGAAGGCGGCGCGTTATGGACTGAGCGCCAACGATATTAACGGCGTTATTCAAGCGGCCTTGGGCGGAGCGACCGCGACAATGCTGTTAGAGGCTGACCGCCAATTCGGCGTGGTGGTGCGCCTTGCTCCCCAATATCGCAGCAGCATCGACTCGGTCCGCAACATCAAGGTCGCCTATCAGACACCAATCGGCGTTAATGCCTACATTCCGTTGAGCGAGCTCGCGTCGATCTCGCTCGATACCGGCGCCTCCTACATATTTCGCGAACGCAGCCAGCGTTTCCTGCCCATTAAATTCAGTGTGCGGGGGCGTGACCTCGCCAGCGCCGTGGCGGAGGCGCAAGAACGCATCGCGCGGAATGTCAAATTACCGACCGGCTACCGTATCGATTGGGCCGGCGAGTTTGAGTGGTTACAGCAAGCCAAGAAGAGGCTCGCGATCGTGCTGCCGATAACATTTCTCCTGATCATCGTGCTGCTTTACGGGCTGTTCAACTCTTGGCGCGACAGCTTTTTGGCTCTGCTCGGACTTCCATTTGCGGTTTCCGGCGGTCTGGTGGCGCTTTACGTCACCGGATTAGATTTCAGTGTCTCAGCCGCAATCGGATTTATTTCGCTCTTGGGTGTGTCAGTGATGAGTGGCATCCTCATCATCAATGGTTATTATCGCGTGGCGGCGAGCGGAATGGCGCCGGTTGAAGCCATGTTCCATGCCGTCGGGGAGCAAATGCGTCCAATCCTGATGATGACGCTGTCGGCCTGCATCGGCCTGCTCCCAGCTGCGATTTCCTCGGGTATCGGCAGCCAGGTGCAACGGCCGCTGGCCACGGTGATTGTCGGCGGCATGTTGATCGGACCCATTATGTTGCTCGTGGTCGTGCCGGCGTTGCAGATTCTCTTCCTGCGCAGGGCGGCCGGTGCCGCGCCGCGACCCCAGGTCGAGCCGGCATAAACAGCCGGATGACAGGTTGGGGGAGGTGTCTTCCTCGGTTCAATGTGCGTCGAGAGGCGCAGCAGCCGTAACAGGCGGCGGACGGCGCATGAGCCACACCAGGGGAGCAAACACCAGGAACAGAAGGCCCAACAGCAGGAATACGTCGGCGAAGGCCATGACGGTTCCCTGCTGGCGGGCAAACAGGAAGAGATATTTGAGCGCCATGTTATGCGCATCCGAACTAGGCATGCGCGCAGCGAAATTGTTCAAGGCCTCCATCACCGGCTGCCGCGACCAGGTGATGGAATCGTGCAGGCGCGCCAAGTGCAGGTCGATGCGCTTGTCGAGCACGGTGTTGAGCCCGGCGAGGCCGACCGCGCCGCCGAGATTGCGCGTCAGGTTGAACAGGCCGGAGCCGTTTTTCAGCATGTTGGGAGACAACGTGCCGAGCGAAATACTGGTGATCGGCACGATCGCAAACATCATGCCGAAGCCGCGCAGCACTTGCGGCACGAACAGTTCCCAGAAATCCCAGTTGCTGGTGATGTAGGTCGCTTGCCAGTTGCTGAGCGCGACGATGGCGAAACCCGCCGCCAGCATCAGGCGCGGATCGATCTTGCTCATCAGCCTGCCGACGAGCGGAGCGCAGACGAACATCGTAATGCCGGAAACGAACATGGTCTTGCCGACCAACAGCGCGTTGAAGCCACGAATCTCGCCGAGAAAAACCGGATAGAGATAGGTCAGGCCATAGAGGCCGATGCCGAGCACGAACGAAAACATGCTGCCGAGCGCGAAATTACGGTCGGCAAATGCGCGCAGATCCACGATCGGTTGCCGTGCCACGAGCACACGCATAAAAAAGATCACGGCGGAGCTTGCCGACACGACCGCCGCGAGTGCGATGGTGGAATCCTCAAACCAGTCGTAGCGCGGTCCGTCTTCAAGCACATATTCGAGCGCGCCCAGAAACAGCGCCATGAAGATGAGCCCGACATAGTCGAACCGCTCGAACAGCGCGAGGTTCGGCTTGTCGAAGTCGATCAGCGTGACCGCCGCGATGGTCACGATGATGCCGGGGACGATATTGATGAAGAACAGCCAGTGCCACGACAGCGCGTCGGTGAGATAACCGCCGACTGTCGGGCCGATGGTCGGTGCGAGCGTGGCGACGAGCCCAATCAATGGCGTGATCACTGGCTGGCGTGACCGGGGAAAGATCGCGTAGGCCGAAGCAAATACCGTCGGCACCATGCCGCCGCCGATGAAGCCCTGCAGCGCGCGCCAAACGATCATCTCGCCCATCGACGACGACAGTCCGCACATCAGGCTTGCAATCGTGAAGCCGGCGGCGGCGGTCGCGAACATGATGCGGGTGCCCAGCGCGCGCGACAGAAAGCCGGACAGCGGAATGGCGACCACTTCGGCCATCAGATAGGAGGTTTGGACCCAGGTGATCTCGTCGCTGGAAGCGGCGAGTCCGGCCTGGATTTCGGACAGCGACGCCGACACCACCTGGATATCCAGGAATGCCATGAACATGCCGAAGCACATTGCGAGGAACGCGACCAGGCGCAGCGGGTCGACGCGGTCCGGGTCCGCGGCTGCAACGCCGGGGAGCGCCGGGAAGGTCGCGGTTGCGGCTTGTGTCATGGCTGAGGCCCGACGGGACTTCGGCGCGTTGTCAGCGCGCGGCGTTTCTCGTGGCGGGGCCGTTTGCGGCGATCGTGGTCGCCTTGGTGTTTACGCTGACGACCACCGACATGCCCGGCCGCAACGATCCCTCGCGGGCGATGTCGGCCGGCACACCAATGCGCACCGGCAGCCGCTGCACGATCTTGGTGAAGTTTCCGGTCGCATTATCTGGCGGCAGCAACGAGAACACCGAACCGGACGCCGGCGAGAAGCTCTCGACCGTCCCCCGGATCGTATGTTCGGGGAGCGCGTCGACTGCGATCGAGGCGGTCTGGCCGGGCCGCAAGTGTGCGAGCTGTGTTTCTTTGAAGTTGGCGGTGATATAGACCTCGTCGAGCGGGACGAGGCTCGCAAGCCGCTGACCGGTCTGCACGTAGTCGCCAGTCTGCATCGCGCGGTTACCGATCACGCCATCGAGCGGCGCGCGGATGACGGTGAAGGACAGATCTCGTTCGGCCTTGGCGAGCGCGGTCTTGAGTTCGCTGAGCGTGGAGATTGCTTCCTGCTGTTGTCCCTTCAATACATCCACATTGGCCGCGGCCGATTCGATTGCCGCTCGGGCGCCGTGCACGGCGGCCACCGCTTGATCCCGGTTGGCTTGTGCCTGCTCCAGGAGTTGTCGGCTCGAAGCGTCGCGCGCCACCAACTGATTCTGCCGGACTAGCTCCAGTTCGGTGCGCGTGGCGGCTGCCTGGGCCGAAACGAGCTGTGTTCTGGTTTGCTCAACGGCCGCCTCTTGCGCCGTAATCTGATGTCCCATTCGCGCGATCGTTGCTTCCTGAGTCGCGACTTTCTCACGCGCCGAATCGACCGCCAGCCGATAATCACCGTCATCGATGGTGGCGATCACATCGCCGGTGTGGACGTAGGTGTTGTCGGTTACCGGAACGCTGGCCAGATAACCTGCCACCTTGGCGGCCAGGGTCGTATTGTAGGCCTGCACATAAGCGTCATCGGTCGAAACCATGAAACGGCCGACCGCCACATAGTCATAACCGTACCAACCAGCGCCGGCGGCCACGAGAATGGCCACCAAGGCCATGCCGATTCTGCGGCGGCTCAGACGCTTTTTCTGCTCCTTGCCGACCGGCGTCGCCGGAATGTCGGTTGAAACGGGCAATGATGGTGCGGGTCCGCGTGCTTGCGTTGGGTCCGGCGCAACTGGTGCCTCGATGGCCTCGCCGCCGGTTTGGGCTTCCGCAGAGACGACCTGGAGGCGGGAGTGGGTGCTCTCTTGGTTGCGATACATGTCTCGCATTCCTCTAAGGGCTTCGAACAAAAGCTCGGATGACCGAACGGTTCGGTCATCAATATGCAGATAAGAGGCGGAAGTCAATATTGACCGAACCGTTCGGTCAACATATATGTAAGCTTGGGATTTGTAGTTGGCGAAGGGTTAGCGCCTCGAAAACAGCCAAATACGGGAAAAGGCATAGGGAAATGAGTGAAACAGCCACATTGGAGCGCGCCTCAGCCGCGCCAGCCGACGACGAGAGCGCAAAGCGGCGGCAGATCGTCGACGGGGCCCGAGCCGTTTTCCTCGCCCAAGGCTTCGACGCCGCCAGCATGAACGACATTGCCCGCGCCGCGGGCGTCTCCAAGGGGACGCTCTACGTGTACTTCAAGAACAAAGAAGAGTTGTTCGAGGCCATCGTCGAGCAGGAATGCGAAGCGCAAGCGGAAGGGATTTTCGATCTCGATGCCCACGATCACGATGTTGAGGCGGTGCTGACGAAGCTTGGGGTGGCTTATGTCAAATTCCTGTGCCGGCCAGAAAAGGCCTCGGCGATCCGCACCGTCATTGCCATCGCCGAGCGCATGCCGGAGCTGGGTGGCAAGTTCTATGCGACCGGCCCGGCAAGAGGCATCGCGAAGCTTGCAGCCTATATCGAAGCTCAGGTCGCGGCCGGAACGTTGGTTGTCGAGGACTGCGAAATCGCCGCCGCGCAACTCATGGAAGCGTGCCAGGCGATGATCTTTAAATCGATGGTGTTCAATTTCGCTTCGGCACCGAGCCCCGAGCGCATCGAGCGGGTAGTGCGGATCGCTATCAAGACGTTTCTCGCCGCCTATCGGGCTCCGGCAAAGCTTTAGCCACACGCCTATTCAGAGCGCAGCGGAGCGATTGCGGAGCTCTGCGCCGGGCGTCGCGATATCGAATACTTCATCTGCGCCGTGCTGCCTTGCCAGAAGAAGCTGTAGTCGATGTTGAGCATGCCGCCGTCAGAAAGCGGCAGCGCCACGCGGCACTCGACTTGATCCTTTCTGCTCGAAATCGTCTTGATCGGCTCGTCGCGAAGCGGCTCGACTTTGAGCTGTTTAAGCACGTCGGCCAGTGTCGACTTGGCGCGCGATGAATCGCAATCCGGCAGGGTCAGGCGCTCGGCGACACCACGGTAGATCAGCACCCCGGCAAACGCGACCGCGGGAATGCCGATCAGGCGGAACAACAAACGGTTGGAGGTAGCGGGCGCCGATCGCGACGCGGACCAGCGCGAGACGCGTGCTCTGGTCGGCGGCTTGGGCGAAGCATCGTCGTCAGCCATTCGCCCTCGCCTTTACAAAGCTTTGGCGATCTCTTCCGTCATCTTCTTGGCGTCGCCAAGAAGCATCATAGTGTTGTCGCGATAGAACAGCGGGTTGTCGATGCCGGCGTAGCCCGAGGCGAGCGAGCGTTTGTTGAACATCACGGTACCCGCTTTCCACACCTGCAGCACCGGCATGCCGTAGATTGGCGACTTCGGATCGTCTTCGGCAGCCGGATTGGTAACGTCGTTGGCGCCGATCACATAGGCGACGTCAGCCTGCGCGAATTCCGAATTGATGTTCTCAAGCTCGAACACTTCGTCGTACGGAACGTTCGCCTCGGCGAGCAGGACGTTCATGTGGCCGGGCATGCGGCCGGCGACCGGATGGATTGCGTAGGCGACATCGACGCCGGCGGCTTTGAGTTTGTCGCCCATCTCGTGAAGCGCATGCTGTGCCTGCGCCACCGCCATGCCGTAGCCCGGCACAATAATGACGCGCGAGGAGTTTTTCAGAAGATAAGCGGCATCTTCCGCCGATCCGAGTTTGACCGGGCGCTGGTCGGCGCCCGCACTCGGTCCTGCCACCTCGCCCCCGAAACCGCCGAGAATGACGGAGATGAACGAACGGTTCATGCCCTTGCACATGATGTAGGAGAGGATCGCGCCGGAGGAGCCGACCAGCGCACCGGTAATGATCAACGCCGAATTTCCGAGCGTGAAGCCAATGCCGGCCGCTGCCCACCCTGAATAGGAATTGAGCATCGAGATCACGACCGGCATGTCGGCGCCACCGATCGGGATGATGATCAGGATGCCGAGCAGGAAAGACGCCGCGGTAATCAGCCAGAAAGTGAGATGATGCTGCGTCTCAAAGAACCAGACGATGAGCGCGACAAGAGCAACGGCGAGCGCAATATTGATGACATGACGCCCTGGCAGTGTAATCGGCTTGCCGCTCATGCGGCCGGAGAGTTTCAGGAAGGCAATCACTGACCCGGTAAAGGTGATGGCGCCGATCGCCACGCCGAGCGACATTTCGATCAGGCTCTGGCCATGAATGGCGCCTTCGGTCCCGATATCGAAGGCCGCAGGCGCATAGAGTGCACCGGCGGCGACCAAAACCGCCGCCATACCGACCAGCGAGTGGAAGGCGGCGACGAGTTCAGGCATCGACGTCATCGGCACGCGCCGGGCGATGACCGTGCCGACTGCGCCGCCGATCACTACCGCCACGACAACAAGCCCCCAGGAGCCAATCCCGGCCGGCGGATGGGCCGCAAGCGTGGTGGCAACCGCGATCAGCATGCCGATCATGCCGAACAGATTGCCGCGGCGGCTGGAGTCGGGATGCGAAAGCCCCCGCAGCGCCAGGATGAAAAGGACGCCCGCGACCAGGTAGGCCAGCGCGGCCAGGTTGGCGCTCATGATTATTTCTGTTTCCGTTGAAACATGGCGAGCATGCGCCGCGTCACCAAAAAACCGCCGAAAATGTTGACTGAGGCAAACATCAGAGCGACGAAGCCGAAGGCGCGCGCCCAGATAGGTCCGGCATCATCGGCGACAAGCGCGACACCGACCGCGAGCAGAGCGCCGACCACGATGACCGAGGAGATCGCGTTCGTCACCGACATCAGGGGCGTGTGCAGCGCCGGTGTCACCGACCATACGACGTAATAGCCGACAAAAACCGCGAGCACGAAGATCGAAAGCCGGAACACGAACGGGTCGACGACGTCGCTCATCGCGTGCATCGCACCGCCACTCGCCGCCGATACAATATCGAGCTGAGCGAGCACCGAGAGAGTCACCATGCCGAGTTTCCTCTTTCGCTACGCCGCATTCTTCTAAGCAGCAGCATGTCTAAGCAGCAGTCTTGGGTTTGAAGTTCGGATGAACAATGGCGCCGTCGCGGGTCAGCGCCGTGGCCTTGACAATATCGTCATCCCAATTGACGGCGAGCGCTTTGGTTTTCTTGTCGATCAGGACTTCAAGGAACGCATAAAGGTTTTTGGCGTAAAGGCTCGACGCCGTCGCCGCAAGCCGGCCGGGCACGTTGGCGTAGCCGATGATCTTGACGCCACCCGTTTCGGCGACCGCGTCGGCCTTGACGCCTTCGACGTTGCCGCCGCGTTCGACGGCAAGATCGACAACCACTGAACCGGGCCGCATCGACGCCACCATCTCCTTCGACACGAGCCGTGGCGCCGGTCGGCCCGGAATGAGCGCGGTGGTAATCACAATATCCTGCTTCTTGATGTGGTCGGCGACGAGAGCTGCCTGGTTGGCCTGATACTCCTTCGACATTTCCTTGGCGTAACCACCCGTCGTTTCCGCCGCCTTGAACTCCTCATCCTCGACGGCAATGAACTTCGCACCGAGGCTTTCAACCTGCTCCTTGGCCGCTGGCCGCACGTCCGTCGCGGTGACGATGGCGCCGAGGCGCCGCGCGGTCGCGATCGCCTGCAGGCCGGCAACACCGGCGCCCATGATGAAAACTTTGGTTGCCGGCACGGTGCCGGCCGCAGTCATCATCATAGGTAGCGCCCGGCCATATTCGGCGGCGGCATCAATGACGGCGCGGTAGCCGGCGAGGTTGGCCTGGCTTGAGAGCACGTCCATCACCTGCGCGCGGGTGATGCGCGGCAGAAGCTCCATCGCGAAAGCAGTGATTCCGCCGCCGGCCATCGCTTGCAGTGCGTCGTCATGGCCGTAAGGGTCCATGATGGCGATGACCATTGCGCCCTTCTTAAAGCGCGGCAGCTCGGAAGCTTGCGGCCGCCGCACCTTCAGCACAATGTCAGCGCCGCTTACGGCGTCCTTGGTCACGGTGGCGCCGGCAGCGGAAAAATCGGCGTCGAGGATTCCCGATTTCAGCCCCGCACCCGGTTCGACCGCAACCTCGGCGCCGAGACCGATCATCTTCTTGACGGTTTCGGGCGTCGCCGCGACCCGCGGCTCGTTCGCATCGACCTCGGCAGCAACCGCGATCTTCATGATTCCTCCGAGACCCGCCTGTGCGTGCGGTCGGTTTTGCGACGGTACGTTACCAGCTGCGGGCCAAAGACAATCCGCGTTTGCGGCAAAACAACCCGAATCAGGCGAGGAAAATCGCCATCAGGATCAGAATGACAACAACCGCGGCGAGGACGCCCTTCACCAGCGTAATGAAACCCCGGTACGCCTGCTCGTGGGCAGCATAATCCATGCCCTCTGCAGTCGCGTATTCGACTTCGCCGTGGTCGGCCATCGCATTCCTCCAACCTTACCCGGTTGGCCGCGGGCTTAGCGTAATTGCGCTCGCTGGGCAACGGGACACGGCGCAACTTTACCCAACGTGTCGGGCGCTTTAGTCGCGACTGCGTTCCGCGGCGGCATTCCGGCCCGTTATGAAGCCTTGGCACAAGGCGCGCGGCAGACCGTGCATGCTAAAGCCGCCTGCCGATTCGCCGCCGCAATAAAGGCCCGGTATCACCGCCCCGTCCAGCCCGAGGACCTGACAGCGTCCATTGATGCGCAAACCTGCACGCGTGTCGTGGATGACGGGCGTTGCCCAGGCCGCGTAGAATGGCGGCTTGGCAATCTTGTAAAGCGGCCTGGGCTTTTCGAAGTCAGTGTCGGCCCCGGATTCGACGAAGCCGTTGTAGCGTGAAACGGTTTCCGCCAGATTCCGCGGCGGCATCGGGACCCGCTGGTGCTTCATGGCGATCTTTGCGGCAAGCTCTTCGATGTTATTGGCGCTGAAGAAGAAGCCTGCGTCCACGTCGACATGTGGCGGCGTCGGGTCCCAGGTCTCGCGCGCGACAGCGTCGGCATCGAAGATCGCCCAGATCGGGCCACCGCCGTTTCTTCCGTCGCCGACGCCCGCAAGCGCGGCGTTGATGAAATTGCTGGGATTGTATTTGATGATCTTGGCATTGCGATAATTGCCAGGCTCGTAGGGCTCGAAACTGCCGAAGATATTCGGCGTAAATTGGCGGCCGGTTTCGTCGTAAAACCGTTTGCCGAGCATATTGACAAGAATGACGTCCTGCCAATCGGCAACTTTTAGGCCGCTGGCGCGTGCCAGCTTGAAGACCTTGCTGGCCGGCAACCAACGCAGATTGGCGTAGCCGTACTGGCAGCCGATCGAGCCCGGTTTGGTAATTCCGGTTCCGTACTCGCCGGCGAAATTGGCCAATCCCCACAGCGAGGCGCCCACGGCAAGTGCGGCCAGTTCGCCGCTGGCATCTTGATCGGACCACGGCATGCCGGCCAGACCGCAATATTCTTCTGTAAGACGCGGGTCGAACATGCGCCGAAAGTTCACATTTCCGGAAGATCCGCCGGCGGCGATGATAACGGCTTTTTGTGCGCGGATGCTGCGCTCGGTTCCGTTGTGGTCGACCGCAATGCCGGTGACGCGGCCGGAAGGCGGCGCCTCGCGATGGATGCCCGTCATCCTATGCTGCAGCAGTATTTTCACACCGGCGTTGCGCGCGGCGTTATGCAGCGGCTGCACCAGCCCGCTGCCGGACGATGTTGTGGCCTGGATGCCGGGGTCAACTGGCTCGCCGGTCTGCACCAACGGTAAGCCCAGAGCCGCGCAATGCAACGTTCGCGGTACCGACATTCCGATCTCATGTCCGCTCAGATTGTCGGGCGCCCGATCGACGATCTTCACGCCGTGGGCAAGCAGGAAATCGAACGTTGCGACGCTGTTGTCGGCAAAGGCGCGGACGATCTCGTGATCGTTGTAGCGGTAAGGAGGAGCGCCGTTGGGTTCGACCACCGACCAGTCGGTCAAATCCCGGAACAGCAAGTCGGGCGAATCTTCGACGCCATATTTTTTTTGAAAGCTGTTGCCTCCACCAAGGGGGAGGTTGCCACCGCTAACGATGGCGTGGCCGCCGATGTGGCTTTGCGCTTCGACCAGAATGACTGATGCGCCGGCTTCGCGAGCGATGATGGCGGCGGGCAGTCCCGTGGCGCCCGATCCGATCACCACTATGTCGGCGGTTTCATCCCAGTTGGGAGGCAAGTTACATATCCAGAACGAGACGCTCGCTTTTGCAGCCGGCGCAGCAGATCATGACCGTCTCGTTTGACGCCTGCTCTTCCTCGCTGAGCACCGAATCGTGGTGCTGGGGAATGCCGGAGATGACGCGCGTGACGCACTCGCCGCAGATGCCAAGTTCGCACGAATAGTCGACGTCGACACCGGCTTCGTAGAGCACTTCAAGGATCTTCTTGCCCTCCGGGATAAAGTATTCCTCGCCCGATTTCGCGAGTTCGACCCAGAAGCCGCCCAACGACCCCGCCGCAGCATCGTCCTTGGGCGTGAAATATTCGACGTGCACCTGATTGCGGGGGCGGCTTGCGGCGGCGGCTTCGAACGCCTTCAGCATCGGATTTGGCCCGCAGCAATAAAAGTGCGCGTTGGCCGATCCGGCGCCAATGGCGGCCGCCAGATCGAGAAACTTGCCATCGGCTTCGCTGTCGAAATGCAGGTGCACGCGGTCCGGGCCGAATTTCTCGATCGACGCCAGGAACGCCATATCGGCGCGCGACTGGCATGCGTAATAGAGCTTCCACGAGCGGTTTTGCGCCTGGAGCTGCTGCGCCATGCACCAGATCGGCGTAATGCCGATGCCGCCGGCAAACAAAACGACTTCGGGGGCATCCTCGACCAGTGGGAAATTGTTGCGCGGCGCGCTGATCTTCAGAGTGTGTCCGGCGCGCAGATCATCAAAAATGTAGCGCGAACCGCCGCGGCTTGCTGCGTCAAGCTTGATGGCAACGACGTAGCTCTCGGGATTGTCGTCAGGGTTGAGCAGCGAAAACTGACGGATGAGCCCATTGGGCAGATGGATGTCGATATGAGCACCCGGCTTGTAGGGCGGCAACCGCCCGCCGTCGGTCCGCCGGAACGTATAGACATTGGTGTCGCGCGCGACCGGCTCGATGGTGCTGAGTTGCACGTCGATCAAAGCTCCGGCGTGCGCCGTTTCCGGCCCGCTTACTGGCGCGGCAGAGGGTGCAGTCATCGTGTCCATGAGGTCATAAATAGGCAGGCAGGGTGGCCTTTCGCAACAGCTTCTTTCAGCCCCTGTAACGGCGGATAAGAATGATTCTGAAGGGTTCGAGCGCGGGCGGCTATCCCTGTCCGTGCGCTAGGCGCGGCTCCGCCTGAGCCGTGTCCGCGGCGTAGTCAGAAAATACCCGGCCGATCATCACGACGACGGGCCCTGTTGATGCTTGAGCGGCCAGAAGCGCCGGCAGCCCGGCGATCGTGCCTCCAATAATGCGTTCGTCATCGCGCGTTGCATGCGCGACGGCTACCGCAGGCGTCGCCGGATCAAGTCCGGCGTCAAGCGCCTTGGCGACGAGGTCAGGCAGCGTGCGCGTCGGCATATAGACGGCCGTCGTCACCGCCGGATCGGCAAGGCTCGCCCAGTCGATATCGTCCGGTAACTTGCCATCGCGCCCATGACCCGTGATGTACTGCACGCGGCGGGCCTCCGCGCGGCGCGTCAGCGAAACCTTTAGCCGGCCCGCAGCGGCCTGAGCAGCAGTCACGCCCGGTACGACTTCGACGGCGATTCCGGCGGCGCGACATGCCGCGATCTCCTCGTCGGCGCGTCCGAAGATCATCGGGTCACCGCCTTTCAGCCGCACCACATGGCGGCCGGCCTTGGCAAGTGACACCATCAGCGCATTGATGTCGTCCTGGCGGCACGATGGCGCGTGCCCAGTTTTGCCGACCAGCATCTTCTTTGCTTCGCGCCGGGCGAAATCGAGAATCTCCCCTGACACCAGACTATCGAACAGAATCACGTCGGCCGATTGCAGCGCGCGCACCGCACGAAGCGTCAACAACTCCGGATCGCCCGGACCTGCGCCGACGAGAACCACGGAGCCGGCCTCTGGTGCTGAAGTCGGCCTGAGTAGCGCCTCCAGGTCCGCCTCGCCCGGGGCCCGATCGGGTGCGGCAATAGCGCGATCGGTGAATTTTTCCCAGAACGTCCGCCTGCCGCGGAACGACAGCGCGAGCGCCTGGACGCGCGGTCGCCAATTGTGCGCGGCATCAGCCCAGCGCGTGAATCCTTTCGGGATCAACGCTTCGATCTTCGAGCGGATCGCTTGACCCAATACCGGCGCTGCCCCGTCGGTCGAAATGCCGATGACAAGAGGTGAGCGATTGACGATCGCGCCGAACGAAAAATCGCAAAAGGCCGGCCGGTCGATGACGTTGACCAGCACGCCTGCTGCGCGCGCGGCGGCGGCATACTGAGCCGCGGCGGCGTCGTCAACGCATTCGGCGACCGCCAGAGACGCACCGGCCAAATCGGCTGGCGTCCAGCGCCGCTCGTGAACGATAACGGCGCCGGCTGGCGGCGCGGCGGCGAGCGCGTCCAAACTGTCTGACCGGGCCGGTGAGAAAACATCGACGTGGGCGCCGGCCGCCGAAAGAAGCTCGGCCTTCCAGATCGCCGCTTGGCCGCTGCCGACAACGACGACGCGCTTTCCTTCCAGTGCAAAGAATGCCGGCAGCCGCGCCAGGGGCCCAATCCTGGCCGTCTGAATTTCGGTGGGCTTGCGTTTCATGACGGCATCATCCTCGTACCGTGCAGATAGAATTTTCTACCTGGAACGGCAATCGTTGCGATCCATTTTGGGATGAAATGGCGCGTCAATTGGATTTCCTAGCATATTTGATCCAAAGGGCCGCCCGGGAGAGAAGTTCCGCGCCCGAGATCGTCGCTCTAATTTTTATTCAATTGGCGCGCCAACGGCTAGGCCAAAACACTTGGACGATCGCAAGAGACTTCGGCCGCATGGCTTGGCGGGCGCCCGACGGATTTCCGGCGGGCGCCCTAAGATTATCAGCCAGTCTATAAGCCGGGTTCTGGATGGCATGCGGACAAGTGATCCGCATACGTGACGGCCATTCCTCTCGGACGCCGGTTGCCCGGCGCCTCCAGCAACCTACCCGGACGGCGGATCCAGACATTGACCTGACTGTTGGCTGCGCTTGCGCGCGACCAACACTCGTGCCGTCCCTATTCGGTCTTGCTCCCGGTGGGGTTTGCCCTGCCGCCGGCGTTGCCGCTGGCGCGGTGCGCTCTTACCGCACCTTTTCACCCTTACCGCGGAATACGCAACGCGCCGCGGCGGTATGTTCTCTGTGGCACTTTCCCTAGGCTCGCGCCCGCCGGACGTTATCCGGCACCGCTTGTCCATGGAGCCCGGACTTTCCTCCCCGGCAACCTTTCGGTTTCGACGGAGCGGCCGTCCGACCGACTGACATGACAGGGATGGGAATATTGGCCGCCGCCGTCAAGCGGCAAGGCTTCAAGTGCTTAAGCATTTAGGAGCCTAGCCGCGCGTGAGCGGCGATGCTCCGTCCGCGCGTCTGTTGAGCCAGCAAGTCGCGTAGCGTCCGGAAGGTGGATTGATCGCCGACACCATCGATTCGCTCCGGTCTAAAATGTCGCTGGAAGGCGGCGACCACGTCGTGCGTGATGGAATCATAGGTCCCGTTCGCGGCGACGCCATAACCGTATTTGCCGAGCAATTCCTGCAACGCAGTGACCCCGTTGCCGCGATCACCGAGTGCGAGCACGCCGTTATCCTCGGTGATCGGAGCCGGCTTGACCCAATGCCCGATCCCGGAATCGTAGAGCGTCCGCCAGGGAAACTTCTCGCCGGGATCGCTTTTGCGTGACGGCGCGATATCGGAATGCGCCAGCACACGCACTGGTGGTATGGTGTTGCGCGTCGAGATGCCCCGGCAAAGCGTGGTTACCGCGGCGATTTGTCGTTTCGGAAAATCGGGATAGCCGTAATCATGACCAGGATTGACGATCTCAATTCCGATCGAACAGGAGTTGAGATCGGTTTCGCCTGACCAAAAGGATTGTCCGGCATGCCAGGCGCGGCGGCTCTCCTGGACCATCTGCACGACACGCCCATCCTCAAAAACCAGGTAGTGCGCCGAAACCTTGCTTAACGGATCGCACAGGCGGTCGAGCGCGGCTTTGGCGTCCAGCATCCCGGTATAGTGGAGCACGATCATATCCGGGCTTCGGCCGCCTGCCCGCTCGTCATGATTGGGCGAGGGCCGGACGTCGGCGACGACAGAGGAATTGGCCGGGAATGGGCGGTTCAACATAGGCTTGAGTCTAAGCCCGACGTTCACGCTCACAAACACGATTTGTGCGTGTCGGCGATACCGCGCGGATTTAGGTTAGCGGCAAGCGGCAAACGTCAACCTTTCCTTAAGCTTACCTCTCGCTAATCAAATTCGAACGGAGCGGTCGCGAAGTACGGCCGGTACGTTGACGCCCATATTATCCCATGGTAGCCCAATTGTTCCCAAATGAGCCTGGGCCTCGATCAAGGCGCGGCAGAGCTGCGGCGGTGGGCTCAACAGGGAATTGCCGACTGCAAAGGCTGCGGCCGTCAGGTCAGCCGCTCGGCGGGGGGCGAGATGGATCGGTTTGTGTCCCACCATGTGCTCCGGCTGGACGCCAAGGCCCGCGTGTCAGTACCGGCTCCATTCCGCGCGGTTTTGGCGCGCGACGGCTTCGATGGTCTCTATTGCTATCCCGCGTTCGACCGGCCAGCGATCGATGCCGGTGGCAACGCGCTGCTCGCGGAAATCGAGACTCTGATCGCCGGATTTTCGCCGTTCTCAGAACAGCGCGAGCAGTTCTCGCTCGCCCTTTACGGCTCAAGCGAAACCCTGAAGATCGATGGCGAGGGCCGTGTAGTGCTCTCCGATTCTCACAAGAGCCATGCGGGGATCAGCGAGGCTGCGGTGTTTGTTGGCCTCGGCCACAAATTCCGAATTTGGGAGCCGAACCGCTTTCGCGCCGAGCTAACGGAGGCCACCGAGAAGGTTCGCGCGTTCAAGCAGCAATTGGGAGCCGAGACGGCGGGACCAAAACCGCCGGGAGCACGGGAATGATGACGGGCAGCGACAGCAACGCTGTCGCTGGCGGACTGGCTCATCACATTCCCGTGCTCGCTCACCGTGCCGTCGAATGGCTCGGAGTGCACGAAGGCGGCGTCTACGTCGATGCGACGTTTGGAGCTGGCGGTTACTCCCGCATGATCCTCGCCACCCCGGGCGCGCGCGTGATCGGCATCGATCGCGATCAAAGCGCTGTTGCAAAGGGCGCGACGCTTGTCAGCGCGGCCGATGGCCGCCTGGATTTGATCGAGGATCGCTTTTCCAACCTCGAAGCAATTGTCGAAAGTTGCGGAGTCGCTGCGGTCGACGGCGTCGTATTCGACCTTGGCGTCTCCTCGATGCAGCTTGACGAGGCCGTCCGCGGTTTTTCGTTCCGATTCGACGGACCGCTCGACATGCGGATGGGACACACCGGCCCTAACGCAGCCGATGTTGTCGCCCACGCAAGCGCGCGCGATCTCGCCGCCATCATCGGTACCCTTGGCGAAGAACGGCACGCGCGGGCGATCGCGCGAGCCATCGCCAAGGCGCGAGAAGCCCAGCCGATT
Source organism: uncultured Alphaproteobacteria bacterium (assembly GCA_963791955.1). Classification (GTDB taxonomy): domain Bacteria; phylum Pseudomonadota; class Alphaproteobacteria; order Rhizobiales; family Xanthobacteraceae; genus BOG-931. The sequence continues at coordinate 98,891 of CAWBUO010000002.1, read as the reverse complement.
GCCACAACGCGATCCCTCGCGGACGCGGTTGGCCGTGTGGTGCACGCGCGCGAGGGAATGATCCATCCGGCCACCCGCACCTTCCAGGCGCTGCGGATTTTCGTCAACGACGAGCTTGCCGAACTGGCGCGCGGGCTTATCGCCGCCGAACGTATCCTTAAGCCCGAAGGGCGTCTCGTCGCGGTCGCTTTCCACTCCCTCGAGGATCGCATCGTCAAAAACTTCCTTGCCGAGCGAAGCCGCGCACCGGCATTCTCCCGCCACCGGCCGGAGGTCGCTTCCGCCCCGCCGACTTTCCGCGTGCTGACAAAAAAGCCGGAAACGCCTGATGAAGCCGAGACCGCCGCCAATCCGCGGGCGCGTTCGGCGAAGCTGCGCGCGGCGGAACGGACTGACGCCGCGGCGCGCCTCGCGACTGAAGAAACGCTGCTGCCGCGCATGTCTTCACTGAGTGATATCATGCGGGGGCGTGGATGACGCTTCGCATCCTCAATCTCATTGTCATCGGTGCTCTGATACTCGCCGCGGCCTACGTCTATCGGATCAAATTCGATTCCACGGTGCAGGCGGAACGGCTCGCAAAAATTCGCGGCGAGGTGCGGCGTGCACGCGACACAATCGCGGAACTGCGCGCCGGGTGGAGCGAACTAGACAACCCCGCGCGCATCGAACGGCTCGCCAAACGCTACTTGCCACTTAAGCCCATCGCGCCGACGCAGTTCGATTCACTCGACAAACTGCCGGACCGGCCGCCGCAATTCTTCAAGCTTGATAGTCCCGATCCGATCGGCGCCGCGATCGAGAAGCTGGAGGAGCCCGATACGACCGGTAGTCTTGGCGCTCCCGCAGCGGCATCGCCAGACCATTTGAGCCCTGCGGAGGGGTCATTGCCCGCCGCAAATCCGGATCGATAAAGCGATGACCGCAATCGCGCAAAACGCAAGTCGCCCGTCGATAGCGCGCTGGCGCCGCCTGGTTCTCTGGCTCCTGTACGACAACAAGATCGACCGGGCCGCGAAAGCGCGGGCGCGCGTAGGGTTGGCGATCCTGTTGTTTGCCGCCATCTATTCAATCATTGCGCTGCGGCTGGTCATGTTTGCGGCCGCATCCGACGGCCGCAATCCGCACCGCGTCGTCACCGACGCGATTGCGACGGCGCGACCGGATATTCTCGACCGCAACGGCGAAATTCTGGCGACCGATGTGCGCGTACCCTCACTCTACGCCGAGCCGCGCCGTCTGATCGACGTCGATGAGGCCGTGGAGTTCTTGACCGCCGACCTGCCCGACCTCGATGCCACCGAACTGCGCGAACGGCTCTCCTCCAAGCGCGGCTTCGTTTGGCTCAAGCGCGACATCACGCCGGAGCAGCAGCGCGAGATCTATCGTCAAGGCCTGCCCGGCATCGGTTTCCTGAACGAAAACAAGCGCACCTACCCGAACGGCCCCGAAGTCTCGCACGTCATTGGCCATGTCAATATCGACAACACGGGCATCGCCGGGATGGAGAAGTGGCTCGACGGCCACGGGCTCGCGGCTCTGCATATGGCCGGGCTTGCCACCGATCGGCTGCAAAATCCCGTTCAGCTTGCTGTCGATCTTCGCGTCCAGCACGCGTTGCGCGACGAACTCCTCGCCGCGCACATCAAGTTCAAGACGCTGGCCGCCGCCGGTCTGGTTCTTGACGTGCGCACCGGCGAAATCGTCGCCATGGTCTCGGAGCCGGATTACGACCCCAACAATCCGCGCGAAGCGCTCGATCCGACCCGCATCAACCGGCTGACCACCGGCGTTTTCGAGATGGGCTCGACCTTCAAGGCCTTCACGATTGCGATGGCGCTCGATTCCGGAAAGTACACGCTCAAATCGTCATTCGACGCACACGGCCCGATGCATGTCGGCAGATTCCAGATTCACGATTTCGAACCTGAGAACCGGATGCTGACAATCCCGGAAATCTTCACTTACTCGTCCAACATCGGTGCGGCCCGAACTGCGCTGGCCATGGGCGTCGACGCGCATAAGGCGTTCCTGAAAAAGATGGGTCAGCTCGATCGGCTACGCACGGAATTACCGGAGAGCGCCGAACCGATCGTGCCGCGCCATTGGGGCGAGCTCAACACCATCACCATCGCCTTTGGTCACGGTCTTTCGGTGGCGCCGCTGCAGGCTTTGATGGGAGTGGCCGCGCTGATGAACGGCGGCTTTTTGATCCCGCCGACATTGCTCAAGCGCACCGAAGAGGAAGCGCGCTCACTTGGCAAACGCGTCATCAAGCCTGAGACCAGCGAGATGATGCGCTATCTTATGCGCCTCAATGTAGAAAAGGGCACGGCCCGCAAAGCGGAAATCCCCGGTTACTACATTGGCGGCAAGACCGGCACCGCGGATAAGGTCATCAACGGGCACTATTCAAAAACGAGCGTGCTCACCGATTTCATGGCCGTAATTCCAGCCGACAAGCCGCGCTATCTTCTCCTGATCATGCTCGACGACCCAAAAGTGCTGCCGGAGACCCACGGTTTCAAAACGTCCGGCTGGAATGCGGTTCCGGTCGGAGGCGCTGTGATCGCTCGCATCGCCCCGCTTCTCGGTATCGAGCCACGTCTCGATTTGCCGGATGCCGATCACCTGATACTGGCCTCGATGAAGGAAAGCCGGTAAGGCGGGGACCACACGAGCGACCGCCATGAACCTTCGCGAAGTCCTGCCCGCAGATGCCGAAGTCACAACGCTTTATGCCGACATCGAAGTCGGCGGCGTGTCGGCAAACTCGCGCGCCATCAGGCCGGGCGATATTTTTGTGGCAGTCGAAGGCGGCAAGACCGATGGACTGAACTTTGTCGCTCCCGCGATCGCCGCCGGAGCCGTCGCCGTCGTGGCGCAACGGCGTCCCGACACACCATTGCCCAAGAATGTATGTTTCGTACGAGTCGGTAACGCGCGGCGCGCACTCGCGCTTATGGCGGCCAAGTTTTTTCCCCGCCAGCCGCGGACGATCGCCGCCGTCACCGGAACCAGCGGCAAAACCTCGGTGGTTGCTTTCACACGTCAGATCTGGACCGCGCTAGGACATCGCGCCGCGAGCATCGGCACCATCGGCATCGTTTCGCCGCGTGGCGAGACCTATGGCTCGCTGACCACGCCGGACCCGGTCGCGCTACATCGTTCGTTGGATGCGCTGGCCGCCGACGGCGTCACGCACCTCGCGATCGAGGCGTCCTCGCACGGCCTCGACCAGCACCGGCTCGACGGCTTGCGCGTCGCGGCCGGGGCTTTCACCAACATCACCCGCGATCATCTCGACTATCATCCGAGTTTTGCAGCTTACCTTGCCGCTAAGCTCCGGTTGTTTGAGGCGCTGGTGGATGCGGATGGCGCCGCGGTCATCGACGTCGATCATGAACACGCGGAGACCGTCATCGCGGCGGCCAGTGCCCGCGGTCTTTCAATCATCAGTGTCGGACGTAAGGGAACTGGCATCCGTCTCGTTGAATTGATCATTGAAGGGTTTGCACAAACTTTGCAGATCGAGCATGGGGGCAAAGCTTTTCGCGTGCGTCTGCCGCTGGTCGGTGAATTCCAGGTTGAAAACGCGCTTGTTGCCGCCGGCCTTGCGATCGGGACCGGAAGCGATGTCGCATCGGTGTTTGCAGCACTGGAACGTCTCACCGGCGCCAAGGGCCGGCTTGAACTGGTCGGTGCAAATCGCGGGGCGCCGATCTTTATTGACTACGCTCATAAGCCCGACGCCCTCGCCAAGGCGCTTGAGGCGTTGCGGTCCACCGCGACGGGAAAGCTTGTGGTCGTGTTCGGCGCCGGCGGCGACCGTGACCGCGGCAAGCGGCCGTTGATGGGCGCCGTTGCCGCCGCAAAAGCCGATCGGGTGATCGTGACTGACGATAATCCGCGCAGCGAAGATCCGGCGGCAATCCGTGCGGCGATCATGACGGCGGCCCCGGGCGCGGCCGAGATCGGCGATCGCCGCGAAGCGATCCATTCCGCGATTTCCGGGCTTCGTAGCGGCGACGTGCTGCTGATCGCCGGCAAGGGTCATGAAACCGGCCAAATCGTCGGCGACCGGGTGGTGCCGTTCAGCGATCATGAGGCGGTCGCCGCCGCGCTTAAGGAGCTTGCCGCATGAGCGTCTCCGCGCTGTGGACCGTCGACGAAATGGCGGCGGCGATGAGAGCTGAACGCCGCGGTCCGCTGCCGCCGACCGTCGAGGGCATCTCGATCGACAGCCGCACCATCGGCCGGGGTGAAGCGTTTTTTGCGATTGCCGACCGCCGCGACGGACACGAATTCGTTGCATCTGCGCTCGCGGCCCAAGCGGGACTCGCAGTCGTTGCCGCCGGTCCGCCCGTAACGCCGCCGCCGGGCGCACCGCTGCTTGTGGTATCCAATGTACTTGCCGCGCTGCGTGCGCTCGCCGCGGCGGCGCGCTCGCGCACACGAGCCAAGGTCATCGCCGTGACCGGCTCGGTTGGCAAGACCGGAACCAAAGAAGCGTTGCGGCTTGCACTTTCCAAAGACGGCGAAACGCACGCCTCAGTCGCTTCCTACAACAATCATTGGGGTGTGCCGCTGTCACTCGCCCGCTGTCCGGCGAACGCGCATTACGCGGTGCTTGAAATGGGTATGAATCACCCCGGCGAGATCGAGCCGCTGTCGCGGCTCGCGCGCCCGCATATAGCAGTCATCACGACAATCGCCCCGGTGCATCTGGAATTCTTCGGCTCGCTCGCCAAGATTGCCGACGCCAAGGCGGAAATTTTTCTCGGGCTTGAACCGGGTGGCGCCGCGGTTCTCAATCGCGACAATTCGCAATTCGCTCATCTAAAACGGCGAGCGAAAGAGGCGGGCGTTGCCCGGATCGTGTCATTTGGCGAGCACGAGAAAGCGGACGCGCGCCTGATCAAATGCGCTCTACGTGACAATTGCTCGACGGTGCAGGCGGAGATCCTCGGCACTGAGCTCACCTACAAGATCGGCGCGCCGGGCCGCCACCTGGTCCTCAATTCGCTTGCCGTCCTCGCGACGGCGGTGCTCGCCGGCGCCGATTTGGCGCTGGCGGCGTTGGCGCTCTCCGAATTCAAGCCGGCTTCCGGTCGCGGTGCGCGGATCGAGCTTGAGTTACCCGGCGGTTCGGCGTTCATCATCGACGACAGCTACAACGCCAACCCGGCTTCGGTCGCGGCTGCGCTCGCTTTGCTCGGTCAGACGCCGGTCGGTGCGCGCGGACGGCGCATCGCCGTCCTCGGTGATATGCTCGAACTTGGGCCGCGGGGACGGGCCCTGCACCGCGGCCTTGCCGCCGACGTCAACACTAATTCGGTCGATCTGGTCTTCTGCTGCGGTCCGCTGATGGGCGCGCTGTGGCAGGCCCTTCCCGCCAGCCGCCGCGGCGGCTATGCAGAGAACTCTACCGCGCTCGAAGCGCAAGTGCTGGCCGCGATTCGCGCCGGCGACGTCGTTATGATCAAGGGCTCGCTGGGCTCGCGTATGGCGCCGATCGTCAAGGCGCTGCAACGGCTCTCGGTGCGCCACGAAAGTTCGGGGACAGACATTCTCGAAACGGCCGTTGCACCAGGTTGATGTCGTAATGCTCTATTGGCTGATCGAACTTTCCGACAAGCTTTCCGTCCTCAACGTGTTTCGATACATCACGTTCCGGACCGGCGGCGCGGTCATCACCGCGCTGCTGTTCGTGTTTCTGTTCGGACAGTTCATTATTGATCGTTTGCGGCTGCTGCAGGGAAAAGGCCAGCCGATCCGCACCGACGGTCCGCAATCGCACCTCATCACCAAGGCCGGCACGCCGACGATGGGTGGCCTCATGATCCTTTCCGGCATGCTGGTTTCGACTTTGTTATGGGCAAACCCCGCCAACCCCTATGTCTGGGTCGTTCTGGGCGTCACACTGGGCTTCGGGATGGTCGGCTTCTATGACGATTATCTGAAAGTCTCGAAGCAGACGCACAACGCGTTTCCCGGCCGCACGCGGGTCGTTATCGAAGCGATCATCGCAGCGGTTGCGTGCGTGGCAATGGTCCAACTGGGACATTTGCCGTTCTCGACCTCGCTGGTATTTCCGTTTTTCAAGGAGTTCGTGCTCAACTTCGGCTGGTTTTATATTCTGTTTGCGACTTTCATCATCGTAGGCGGAGGCAACGCCGTAAATCTGACCGATGGTCTTGATGGCCTCGCCATTGTGCCGGTGATGATCGCGGCGGCGAGCTTCGGTATGATCGCATATCTCTCCGGCAATGCGGTGTTCGCCGATTACCTGCAAATCCACTATGTCGCCGGAACCGGTGAATTGTCGGTGCTGTGCGGCGCTGTGCTCGGCGCGGGGCTCGGCTTTCTCTGGTTCAATGCGCCGCCGGCTTCGATTTTCATGGGCGATACCGGCTCGCTTGCGCTTGGCGGAATGATTGGAGCGATCGCGGTCGCCACCAAGCACGAAATCGTGCTCGCGGTGATCGGCGGGTTGTTTGTACTCGAAGCAGTGTCGGTCATCGTGCAGGTCGTGTCGTTCAAGCTGACCGGCAAGCGCGTCTTCAAGATGGCGCCAATCCACCATCATTTCGAGCAGCTCGGCTGGACCGAGCCGCAGATCGTCATTCGTTTCTGGATTGTCTCGGTCGTACTCGCGCTGGCGGGCCTGTCGACCCTGAAGCTGCGGTAGCTTTGTGGTGATTCCGGTCACGACCTTTGCCGGCAAAAAGGTCGCCGTGTTTGGTCTTGGCGGTTCGGGGCTCGCCAGCGCGAAAGCGCTCGTCGCGGGTGGCGCCGATGTCTTGGCATATGACGACGATGCACAGAGCGTAGCGAAGGCCACAGCCGCTGGTATTGCGGTCGCCGATTTGCACGGCGTCGACTGGTCGAACCTTGCGGCGCTGGTGCTGGCGCCAGGCGTTCCGCTGACGCATCCCGCGGCGCATTGGACCGTTCAGCTGGCGCGAAAATCCGGCGTCGAGGTGATCGGCGACATCGAGCTGTTCTGCCGCGAGCGCCGTCGCATCGCGCCCGATGCACCATTCGTCGCCATTACCGGCACCAACGGCAAGTCGACGACGACGGCACTGGTTGCGCATCTTGCGGCATCGGCCGGCATGGATGCGCAGCTCGGCGGCAATATCGGTACCGCGATCCTGTCCCTTGAGCCGCCGGCGGCGAGGAGAGTTCACGTCATCGAGTGTTCGTCCTATCAGATCGATCTCGCGCCATCGCTCGATCCTTCGGTCGGAATCCTGATCAACCTCAGCGAAGATCATCTCGATCGTCACGGCACGATGGAACACTACGCGGAGGTAAAAGAACGTCTTGTCCGCGGCGTGCCGAAGCAGGGCACCGCAATCGTCGGCGTTGACGACGAATGGTGCCTGCAAATTGCCGATCGGCTGGAGAGGTCCGGGAAGCCGGTGGTGCGAATTTCCGTGCGGCATGTGCTGACGAAGGGAATCTACGTCGAGCAACAACTGATCATGCGCGCAGTCGACGGGGGGACCTCTCCAATCGCAGAGATCGCCGGTATCGGTTCATTGCGTGGGCTGCACAACGCGCAGAACGCCGCCTGCGCTTCGGCGGCGGCACTCGCGCTCGGGCTTTCGCCAGCGGCGATCCAGGCCGGGCTCCGCTCGTTCCCCGGTCTCGCCCACCGCATGGAGGAAGTCGGACGGCGCGGTACGGTATTGTTCGTGAACGATTCCAAGGCGACCAACGCGGATTTAACGGCGCAGGCGCTTGCCTGCTTCAGCGACATTTTCTGGATCGCGGGCGGCAAACCGAAGACCGGCGGGATCGAATCGCTGCGGACGTTCTTTCCGCGGATCCGCAAGGCATATCTGATCGGCGATGCGGCGAACGAGTTCGCGGCTACTCTCGGCGCGGGCGTGCCGCACGAGATCGCGGGAAGACTCGACAACGCACTCGCCGCTGCAGCGCGCGACGCAGAGAAATCGACGGCGGCGGAACCGGTCGTGCTGCTTTCGCCAGCCTGCGCGTCGTTTGATCAGTACCGTAATTTCGAGATTCGGGGCGACGCGTTCCGGGCGCTGGTGCGCGCGCTGCCAGGGCTGGAATGACAGCCTTTCTTAATCTCCCTTAAACCATCCCGGTGTCACCACTAGGCGGGGATTTCCTTCTGGGATGCCATTTCGGACACGATGGCTTCGCGCGCGCAGCCCACGCCTTTGAGCGAATGGTGGCGGACGATCGACCGGCTGACGCTGGCGGCGCTCGGCGCGCTGATGCTCGGCGGCATCATCCTGTGCCTTGCGGCGAGCCCGCCGGTCGCCGCGCGCATCGGCCTCGATCCATTCCACTTCGTCAACCGGCAAGTCCTCTTCCTCGTCCCCGCCGCCGCCGTTTTGATTGCGACCTCGTTTCTGTCGCCGCGGGAAATCCGCAAGCTTGCGCTCATCGTCTTCTTCGTCAGCCTCGTGCTCGTTGCCGCCACGCCATATTTCGGCGCCGAGATCAAAGGCGCCCGGCGCTGGCTGGTGATCCTCGGCATGAACATCCAGCCGTCGGAGTTTCTGAAACCCGCCTTTGTGATCCTGATCGCATGGCTGTTCGGTGAATCCGGCAAGCGCCCCGATATGCCGGCCAACACCGCCGCGCTGGTGATGCTCGTCGTCGTGGTCGCGCTGCTGGTGCTGCAGCCGGATTTCGGCCAGACCATGCTCGTCACGCTGGTCTGGGGTGCGCTGTTTTATATGGCAGGTATGCGGTTCATCTGGATGCTCGGGCTCGGTGTCACCGCAACCGCTGGCCTGGTCACCGCGTTTTACACGGTTCCCCACGTAGCCCAGCGCATCAATCGTTTCCTCGATCCCGCTTCCGGCGACACCTTCAACATCGACATCGCAACCGAGTCGTTCGTCCGCGGCGGCTGGTTCGGGCGCGGCCCGGGTGAGGGCACGATCAAACGCATTCTGCCCGAAGGTCACACCGATTTCGTCTTTGCAGTGGCTGCAGAGGAATTCGGTGTCGCGCTCTGCCTCATTCTTGTGGCTTTGTTCGCGTTCATCGTGATCCGGGCACTGATCAAAGCGATGCGCAACGACGATCCCTTCATTCGCTTCGCCGCCGCCGGGCTTGCGATTCTGTTTGGACTGCAATCGGCCATCAACATGGCGGTCAATCTGCATTTGATGCCGGCGAAGGGAATGACGCTGCCGTTCATTTCCTATGGCGGCTCGTCGCTGATCTCGCTCGCCTACGGAATGGGTATGCTGATCGCGCTCACGCGAGAACGGCCGCAAGCGCGGCTTTCCGGCGAGATGGTGTTCGCCGCGAGTCCGGTGTGATGAACGCACCGGGCCTGGCGCCGGTCCTCGTCGCGGCCGGCGGGACCGGCGGTCACTTGTTCCCGGCCGAGGCGCTCGCCGCGGCGCTGATCAAGCGCGGCATCCCGGTGCATCTCGCCACCGACCGGCGTGCGGCCGGTTACGGCGGTGGCACGTTTGCGGATGACGCCGTCCACGTTGTCGCCAGCGCCACCCTGCGCGGACGCAGCCCGTTCGCCTTGGCGCGAACCGGCCTCATGCTCGGTTTTGGTGTCTTGCAAAGCTTCGCCCTGATCGGTCGGCTCAAGCCCGCGGCCGTGATCGGCTTCGGCGGTTATCCAACCATTCCACCGGTACTGGCCGCGGCCTGGCGTCGCGTTCCGACGCTGATCCATGACGCCAACGCCGTTATCGGGCGTGCCAATCGCCTGTTGGCGCCGCGCGTTACCGCAATCGCAACCTCGTTCCCCGATCTTTTCCACAATGACGCAACTCTGTCGGCCAAGGCCACGCTCACCGGTAATCCGGTGCGGCCGGCGGTGGTGACGGCGGCGGCAACGTCGTATCCGGCTTCGACCGATCCTCTGCGGCTTCTCATTTTCGGCGGCAGCCAGGGTGCGCGGATCATGGCCGATGTCGTTCCTGCCGCGATCGAACTCATTGAACCGGAATTGCGTGCCCGGCTCGCCATCGTTCAGCAGGCCCGTGCGGAGGATTTAGACCGGGTACGGGGTGTCTACGGTAAACTGACAATGGATTTCGAAGTCGCGCCGTTCTTCTCCGATCTGCCGGCTCGCATCGCGGCGAGTCATCTCGTCATCGCTCGCTCCGGCGCCTCGACCGTCGCCGAGCTTTCGGCCATCGGCCGTCCCGCTATTCTGGTTCCGCTGCCGCATGCGCTTGATCAGGATCAATTCGCCAATGCCGGTGTACTGGAAAAAGCCGGTGGCGCCATACGGCTGGTGCAGGATCACTTTACCCCACGGCGGCTCGCCGACGAGATCGTAACACTAGGGGCGGCGCCGCAGCGTCTCGGCGCCATGGCGGCGGCGGCGCGATCTTTGGGCAGGCTCGACGCCGCCGACCGCCTCGCCGATTTGGTTCTCAAAGTGGCGGGAATCGGATCAACCCAGTAGGTACCGCAACCTTACCTTCCGCGGCCCGGGTAAGTTTGCTACCGCGTGCCGGTAAAAGGAGCCCGCATGAAGTTGCCGCGCGATATTAGCCCGATCCATTTCGTTGGCATCGGCGGCATTGGCATGAGCGGCATTGCCGAGGTGATGGTGAACCTCGGCTACACCGTGCAGGGTTCCGACCAGTCTGAAAGTGCCAACGTCAAAAGGTTGCGCGAGAAAGGCGTCCGGATCGCAATCGGGCATGCAGCCGGGAATTTGAACGGCGCCAAAGTCGTGGTCGTTTCCTCGGCGATCAGGCCCGACAATCCGGAACTCGTCGCCGCGCGTGCGCAGCGGCTGCCGGTCGTTCGCCGCGCCGAAATGCTGGCGGAACTGATGCGGCTGAAAAGCTGCGTCGCCATCGCGGGCACCCACGGCAAGACCACGACCACGTCGATGGTGGCGGCGCTGTTCGATGCCGGCGGCTTGGATCCGACCGTGATCAACGGCGGCATCATCAACGCCTATGGCACCAACGCGCGGCTGGGCGCTGGCGAATGGATGCTCGTCGAAGCCGACGAATCCGACGGCACGTTTCTAAAGCTTCCTGCCGATATCGCCATTGTCACCAACGTCGATCCCGAGCACCTCGATCACTTCAAGACTTTCGAAGCGGTGCAAGAGGCGTTTCGTGCCTTCGTCGAAAACGTGCCGTTCTATGGCTTTGCGGTGATGTGCACTGACCATCCGGTGGTGCAAAAGCTTGTCGGCCGAATCGAAGATCGCCGCGTTATCACCTATGGCGAGAATCCCCAGGCCGACGTGCGGCTGGTCGATGTCTCGCATGCCGGCGGGACCTCGTTGTTCAGCGTTTTGTTCCGCGACCGGACCGGTCACTCCGCCCACGAGATCAAAAACGTCGCGCTACCGATGCCGGGGCGGCACAACGCCCTCAACGCTACGGCTGCGATTGCGGCAGCCCATGAGCTCGGCATCGGCGATGAAGTGATCAAGGAGGCTCTGGCCAATTTCGGCGGCGTTCGGCGACGGTTCACCCGAACCGGAATGTGGAATGGCGTTACTATCATCGATGATTACGGGCACCATCCCGTCGAGATCGCCGCGGTGCTAAAGGCGGCGCGCGAATCGACCAGAGGGCAGGTAATCGCCGTCGTGCAGCCCCATCGCTATACGCGGCTTGCTGATCTGTTCGAGCAGTTCTGCACCTGCTTCAACGATGCCGATGCGGTGATTGTCGCGCATGTTTATCCCGCCGGCGAAGCGCCGATCAAAGGCGCCGACCGCGACGCGCTGGTACAGGGCCTGCGCAACCACGGGCATCGCCGCGTCGTTGCGCTTGACGGCCCCGAGAAGCTTGCGCCGATTGTCGCCGGAATGGCAAAAACCGGCGATTTTGTCGTCTGCCTCGGCGCCGGTTCGATTACGCAATGGGCTTACGCACTGCCGGGAGAATTAGCGGCTGCAAAAGCATGATCCGGAGAAGCGGCAGCGGGGCTTTCCGAACCGATCGCGCTTCCCGAAACAGTCGCGCTACGACCAAAACCTGTTTGGCGGTTCGTCACGTCGCTTTCGAGGATCTCGGTCTGCTTGGCCTACTCGTCGCCTCTCGCGGCTATGGCGTCCGCTATCATGACGCGGGTGTCCAACCTTTCGATCCGGAAACCCTGCTGGCGCCCGATCTTTTGATCGTGCTTGGCGGCCCGATCGGCGTCTATGAACAAGACACATATCCGTTCATTGCCGATGAGATCGCGGCAATTGCGGCGCGACTTGCAGCAGGCAAGCCGATGCTGGGCATCTGCCTTGGCGCGCAGATGATGGCGGCGGCGCTTGGCGCGCGCGTTGCGCCGGGGCCGGTCAAGGAGGTCGGCTGGGCGCCGGTGACGCTGTCCTCCGCTGGGCGGAAGTCGGCGCTCGCGCCGCTCGGCGCTACTCCCGTGCTTCATTGGCACGGCGATAACTGCGAACTGCCTGCAGGCTGCACGCAGCTTGCCTCCACGGCGCACTGCCCGGTGCAGGCCTTCGCGCGCACGCCGCAGCAACTCGGCTTGCAATTTCATCTGGAAACCGAGCCGGCACGATTTGAAAGCTGGCTTGTGGGCCATACCGTAGAGCTCGCCAAAGCGGGCCTCGATCCACGCGAGCTGCGCACGCAGGCGCGGACGATGGGGCCGGTGACGCGCGAACTCGGAAAAAAAGTGCTTGCGGCGTGGCTGGACAAGGCGGTGGAGGCGGCCGTTTGAGCTTTCCCGACATCGTCGCGGATATGCGGTCGAAAGTGCCGGCACTTCGCGGCAGGCTGCTGGCAAACCAGTCGCTTGCCGAGCTGACCTGGTTTCGTGTCGGTGGACCGGCGCAGGTCTTGTTTATGCCGGAAGACGAGAACGATCTGGCCTATCTGTTGTCGCATCTGCCGGCCGAAATCCCGGTAACCGTCATCGGTCTTGGCTCCAACCTGATCGTTCGTGACGGCGGTGTACCGGGCGTCGTCATCAGGCTCGGGCGCGGTTTCAACGATATCGCGATCGAGGGGCTCGATCTGCGTGTCGGCGCCGCAGTGCCTGATGTTAAGGTCGCCCGTGCGGCGCAGGAGGCCGGCATCGCTGGCTTATCGTTTCTGCGCGGCATTCCTGGCGGGATCGGCGGCGTGCTGCGCATGAATGGCGGCGCCTATGGCCGTGAGACCAAAGACGCTCTCATCGAGGCCCGCGCTGTTGATCGCACCGGCCGCGTCCATGTGCTCAGTAATAGCGATATGGGCTTTGCGTACCGGCACAGCTGTGCTCCACACGACTACGTCTTCACGCAAGCGGTGTTCCGCGGAGAGCGCGGTGACCCGGTTGTCATTGCGGCCGAGATGGACGAGATCACTAAATCGCGCGAAGCGACGCAACCAATCAAGTCCCGCACCGGCGGTTCCACTTTCAAGAATCCTGCGGGAAAAAAGGCCTGGCAATTGGTCGACGCTGCCGGCTGCCGCGGCTTGCGGCTCGGCGACGCCCAGGTCTCGGAGATGCACACCAATTTTTTGCTCAATCTCGGCAACGCGACCGCTGCCGAAATCGAGACCCTCGGCGAGACCGTGCGCAGACGCGTGAAAGAAAATTCCGGCATCGAGCTTGAATGGGAGATCAAGCGTATCGGTGTGGCGAAGTAGCATCGCGAGGTGCTATTTTTCATCTATGTCGAAACGCGACCCCATCATCATCGTCGGCGGCGGGCTTGGTGGGCTGACGACCGCGCTCGCGTTGGCGCGCCATGACAGGCCCGCGCGCGTGCTTGAAGGCGCGCCGCGGTTCGGCGCCATCGGCTACGGCATCCAGTTTGGGCCAAATGTCTTTCACGTCTTGGACCGCTTGGGACTGATGGAGCAGGTCCTGGCGGTCTCCGATTCACCGCCTGCGGTTTTGATGATCGATGCACTCACCGGCAAGGAGCTGATCCGCGTCCCAACCGGCGCCTCGTTTCGGGCGCGGTTCAAATACCCCTACATCATCGTTCATCGCATCGATCTGCATAACGTCCTGCTCGATGCATGCCGACACAATGACAACATTGAGCTGGTACCCGATGCCATGGTGACGAGCTTCGAGGATCGTGGCGACAGTGTTGCGGTGGCGACGGGGGATGGCCGATCGTTCTCTGGTGCCGCCATCGTTGCAGCGGACGGTGTTCGTTCGCTGTTCCGGCAAAAACTAGTTGGAGACGGCGATCCGCGCCCGATCGGCTACGTCGCGCACCGCACAATCGTGCCGATGGCCGAACTTAAAGTCGACGTGCCGCGCGATTGCGTGGCGTTGTGGAGCGGACCGGGTCTGCACATCGTGCAATATCCTCTGCGGCACAACACGCTGTTCAACATCGTCGCCGTGTTCCGTACCTCGACGCACGGCGACAAGGGCGACGTGGCATCATATAGCGCCGAGCTTGAGCACACCTACCGCGACGCGCATCCCGCGATGCGCGGGCTGCTGGGAATGATGGATCTCGGGCGCCGCTGGCAGATTGGCGACCGCGCTCCGCTGCGGCATTGGCACAAAGGCCGCGTCGTTCTGCTCGGCGATGCTGCGCATCCGCCCCTGCAATCGCTGGCGCAGGGCGCCTGCATGGCGATCGAAGATGGTTTGTGCCTTGGCGAATTGATCGATGCTGCGGACGGCGACTTTCCGGCCGCGTTCCAGCGCTTCGAGACGGCGCGGCTGTTGCGGACGGCGCGCGTGCAACTTGAATCCCGAACACTGTGGGATTTTTACCACCTCGACGAGGGCGTCGCTCGGGACGTCCGTAATGCGACAGTGGCCGATTGGGACGAGACGCATCTATACGATTGCCTGTCCTGGCTCTACGACGGCGCCCCCGTTCTGGCAAAGGCTGGCCACTGAGACTCTCGACCTTTCGCCAATTGTCGATTCTATTGCTGTGCCAGCGAATCAGCGATCCGGCTTGAGCGCGCCGAGTGGGATATTTTGGCTGAACGATGGCCAAGCACGTCGCCGTTCTTATGGGAGGCTGGTCGGCCGAGCGCGAAGTTTCTTTGCGCTCGGGCAAAGCATGCGCCGACGCGCTCGCGCGCGGAGGGTATCGGGCCGCGCCGATCGACGTCGGCCGTGACATTGCGGCGGTGCTCACCGCGACAAAGCCCGACGCCGCGCTTAACGTCTTGCACGGTCGCCCTGGCGAGGACGGCACGCTGCAAGGCCTGCTGGAAATTCTCGGCATTCCCTACAGCCATTCCGGCGTGCTCGCCTCGGCGGTCGCAATGCACAAAGTTTACGCCAAAGCGCTGTTCCGAGCTGCCGATATTCCCGTCGCGGAGGATCTCGTGGCATCGCGGTTTGAAGCGGCGCAACGCCACCTCATGCCGCCACCTTATGTGGTGAAACCGATCGCGGAAGGCTCCAGCGTTGGAGTTTTCATTGTCACCGAGGCGCATCCCCATCCGCCGCAGGAGCTTTTTCGCGACGATTGGGCGTTCGGCGAAAAGGTTCTGATCGAGCGTTACATCCCGGGCAAGGAACTAACCTGTGCTGTCATCGGCGACCGGGTGCTCGATGTCATCGAGATTGAGCCGGCGACCCGATTCTACGATTACGAGGCCAAATACGCCTCCGGCGGCTCCCGCCACGTCCTGCCGGCACAAATTTTACCAAATGTTTACCAGGAAGTCCGCAGACTCACTTTGGCTGCCCATAGCGCTCTTGGCTGCCGCGGCGTGAGCCGCGCGGATTTTCGCTACGACGATCGGGGGACGGGAAAGCTGGTCTGCCTTGAGATCAATACACAGCCCGGCATGACCGAAACCTCGCTCGTGCCCGAGCTCGCTGCCCATGCGGGCATTACTTTCGATGAGCTGGTGCGATGGATGGTGGAGGACGCCTCGATCAACCGCTGATGCGGTCGGGGCCGAAAACGGCGGAAGAAGCTGGCCCGCTCGTTGACGAGCCGCGTCGTTCGCGCGCCGAAAATCGCAAGCGTACCCGTCGCTTTGTCTGGGCGGCGCCCTCTCGCCGAATCATCGGGCAGGGATTGATCGGGCGTTTGGTTTTGCGCTTTGTGCGGCTTCCGTTGCCCCCCGGTGTCGGTATCGCAGCCTCGATCCTCTTGCTCGCCGGGGCGCTCAGTTACGGCGCCGTCACCGGCGGTCATGTCGCCGATATTGTCAGTTGGCTGAAGGATGCCCGTGATAGCGCCGCCAATGCTGTCGGATTTCGAATCGATGCAGTTTCACTGACCGGGTCGAAGGAGGTGAGCCGCGAAGAAATTCTCACCACAGCCGGCGTCACCGGCCGCGCGTCGCTCCTGTTCCTCGACGCCGATGCGGCGAGAGCAAGGCTTTTGGCGAATCCCTGGATCGCCGACGCAGCAGTCCTCAAGCTTTATCCCGACCGCCTGCAGATCACCGTCACCGAGCGTCTTGCCTTTGCGCTGTGGCAGAAGGACGGACGCGTCAGTGTCATCGCCGAAGACGGTACCGTCCTTGAGCCGTTTGTTGAAGATCGTTATCGCACCCTGCCGATGGTCGTCGGCCGTGGCGCCGCGCGACAGGCGAAGGGCTTCCTTGCCGTCATCACCCGCCACCCCGATGTCCAAAACCAGTTGCGAGCCTCGATTTTCGTTGCCGAGCGCCGCTGGAACCTGCTGCTTAACAACGGCATCGATGTGCGCCTGCCGGAAGGCGATGTCGAGGCAGCGCTCGATCGTTTGGTCGCGCTCGATCGCGACAAAAAACTGCTGTCGCGCGACATTACTGCAGTTGATCTGCGGCTCCCCGACCGTGTGACCGTGCGATTGTCCGATGCGGCAGCGCAGGCCCGTGAGGACGTCCTAAAAGATAAGAAGAAGAAAAAGGCGGGCGACGCATGAGTGCGCTGCACTATGGGCTGACGCCGAAGATGAAGCCGATCTCGCCACGGCGCAGCACACTCGTCGCCGCGCTTGACATCGGCTCGAGCAAGGTTGCCTGCGTGATAGGCCGGTTGCGGCCGCATCCGCCGCAACAAGTCCTGACCCGAAGAAGCCATGCCGTCGAGGTGGTCGGCTTCGGCCATGCCGCTGCGCGCGGCACCAAATCCGGTGGCGTCGCCGATCTGGCGCAGGCCGAGGAAGCCATCCGCCAGGCAGTTGATGGCGCCGAACGCATGGCATCGGTCGAGATTGAATCGGTGGTGCTCTCGATTTCGGCCGGCCGGCTTGCCAGCGAGTCGTTTGCTGCGGAAGTGGAAATCCCGGGCTCAGCCGTTTCCGAGGGCGACATCGCGCGGGTGTTGGCGGCCGGTAATCGGCATTCGATGCGCGATGGTCGCGCGGTACTGCATTCGCTGCCGATCGGCTATTCGATCAACGGCACCAACGGTATCCGCGATCCACGCGGCATGCTGGGTGAGCGGTTCGGCGTCGACATGCATGTCGCGACGACCGAGACCGCAGCTGCTCGTAATCTGATGCTGGCAGTCGAGCGTTGCCATCTCTCCGTCGAGGCGATGGTCGCGAGCCCGTATGTTGCCGGCCTTTCCGTCCTTGCTGACGACGAAGCCGATCTTGGTGCCGCGGTCGTCGATATGGGCGCTGGCACGACGACGATGGCGGTGTTTCTCGGCGGCCGATTTGTTCACGCCGAAGGCTTCGCATTGGGCGGCCTGAACGTGACGCTCGATATGGCGCGCGGGCTCAATGCCAGCATCGCCGACGCCGAGCGAATCAAGACATTTTATGGCAGTGTCTTGGCCGGTGGATCGGACGAACGCGACATGATCACGGTGCCGCCGGTCAACGCGGATGATCGCGAGCAGGCGCAATTCGTTCCGCGATCAACGCTCGTGGAAATCATCAAGCCGCGCGTCGAGGAAATTCTGGAGATGGTGCGCGATCGGCTCGCGGCGACTTCATTTGCCGCTGAAGCGCGCGGACGCGTCATTCTCACCGGCGGTGCGAGTCAGATGACCGGATTGTCCGAACTCGCTGCCCGCATTCTCGGCCGGGCGGTGCGCATCGGTCGGCCGCTCGGCATCGCCGGACTGCCGGATGCCGCGAAGGGCGGGGCTTTCGCCGCGGCGACGGGGCTTCTGGTTTATCCGCAGGCAGCGCATCTCGAATATTTCGAATCGCGCGGCAGCAGGCGGTATCGAATGAATGGCACGGGCGGCTATTTCTCCCGGGTCGGACAATGGCTTCGCGAGAGCTTCTGATGGCCCCCAGACGCGAATCCAGCAAGTTGCGCGTTACATCAACACGGCCGGTGGCGGACCGGCCGGGGCTTGGCGTTGCTGACCCCTGCGCATGAAAGAAGAGGCAACTATGACCATTAATCTGCAAATCCCCGACATCCGTGAACTCAAGCCACGTATCACCGTGTTCGGAGTCGGTGGCGCCGGCGGCAATGCCGTCAACAATATGATCAGCGCCGGTCTGCAAGGTGTCGACTTCGTCGTCGCCAACACCGACGCGCAGGCGCTCACCATGTCGAAAGCTGAACGCATCATTCAGATGGGCGCGCAAGTGACCGAGGGGCTGGGGGCCGGCTCGCAGCCCGACGTGGGGCGCGCGGCTGCCGAAGAAGTGATGGATGAGATTCGCGATCACCTCTCCGGTGCGCACATGGTGTTCGTCACCGCCGGCATGGGCGGTGGCACCGGCACCGGGGCGGCACCAGTGGTCGCCAAGGTGGCGCAGGAGATGGGCATCCTGACTGTCGGCGTCGTCACCAAGCCGTTCCATTTCGAAGGTCAGCGCCGTATGCGCACGGCCGAAAGCGGCATCACCGAACTTCACAAGTGCGTCGACACCCTGCTGATCATTCCCAATCAGAATTTGTTCCGCGTGGCGAATGAGAAGACAACGTTTGCCGATGCATTCGCGATGGCGGACCAGGTGCTGTATTCCGGCGTCGCCTGCATCACCGACCTCATGGTCAAGGAGGGTCTGATCAATCTCGATTTCGCCGACGTCCGCGCAGTCATGCGCGAAATGGGCAAGGCGATGATGGGCACCGGCGAAGCTGAAGGTGACAAGCGGGCGCTTACTGCAGCGGAAGCGGCGATCTCCAATCCCCTGATCGATGACGCTTCAATGAAGGGAGCGAGGGGCCTCCTCATTTCTATCACCGGCGGCCGCGATCTGACACTTTATGAAGTTGACGAGGCGGCGACGCGGATTCGCGAGGAAGTCGACCAGGACGCCAACATCATCGTTGGCGCGACTTTCGACGAAGGCCTCGACGGCATCATCCGCGTGTCTGTCGTCGCGACCGGAATCGATCAGGCGCTCACCCAACGGCCGTCCGTGTCGGTCGCCGAGGCACGCATCGCCGAAGTCGCGCAGCGTTTGCGCGCCGACAACGCGCGACTGGCGGAACGCGCCGAACACGCGGAGCCAAGCCGGTCCACGGCCGCCGCGCCAGCTTCTCCGCCGCCGCTACCGATCAGCGATTCCATGGAATCGGCTAAGGCGGCGGTTGCGGCGGCCATCCTCCCCCAGGCTGCCGGCCAAGAGGTGACCATCCGCCCGCTCGGCCCCAAGCCTTCGTTGTTTATAGACGCAGCCACGAGCGGACCGGAGCCGGAAGAGCCGGAGGCATTTATCCCGCCGGCACCGGAGCGGGCCCCGCCGCGCGCGATGCGGATGCCGCGGATTGATGAGCTCCCGATCCCGGCGCAGAACGAGATCCGCGCGCAGCGCGGAGAACTGCCGCCGGAGCAGCACCTTGAGAAGCGGCGCATGTCGCTCTTGCAGCGGCTGGCATCTGTGGGCCTTGGCCGGCACGAGGAGGAGACACCGGCGCCCGCGGCGGTGCGGAGAGCACCCGGCGGACCGCAACCGGGCAGCGAACGGCTTCCAGGGCGACCGTCGCCGCGGCTGGAGTCGCGGCAAGAGCCGGTGTCCGAATACGCCAAGCGGTCGTCGCCTCAGGGTTTGGACCAGCACGGACGACAGGCCCCTGTGCATAACCGGGCCGAAGAGGACCAACTCGACATTCCCGCATTCCTGCGCCGGCAGGCAAATTGACCGGATGTCCCGCTATGATCGGGGAGTGACGCGCAAACCGCCACTCCGCCGCCCTCCGCTCTGGTAGGTGTTAGTTAAGTTATTGAATATTATAATTTAATCTTAAGCATCGGGCCGCTCGCCCGATCGGATTTGTTGCCGCAGGCTGATCCGCACAAAGGCGCTTTGCCGCCGCCACATGTGGCGGCTTTGGGAACCAAATGGGGCCGGACAAAGGTAACACTCGGTAAGAAACCGTGTCTTGGCCTGCAAGGGTGTCGCCGGTATGTTTTTGTTCGGACGAGGGGAACGGTATCGGGGCATGGGTTTGGGGTCGGCGATCTCGCTGAAATTGTTTGCGCTTTGCAAACCCCGCTGTTCTTCGAGTTGGGTTGGTCTGGACTACCTTCGCGGTCGAGGCCTTAGCTCTGGGACGAGAGCATGACGAGGGGCATGCAATCCGGCAGGCAGACGACCCTGCGCAAGCAGGTAGCCGTTTCCGGGATCGGCATCCATTCCGGTTCACCCGTCACCGTTACATTCCATCCGGCCGAAGCCGACACCGGCGTCGTGTTCTGGCGCACCGGAAACGATGGCCAAAGAGATCGCGAACTTGCCGCCAGCTTCCGTTCGGTGACTGCGACAGAATTTGCCACTGTGCTCGGTGACCGCAGCGGTCCGGCCGTATCGACGACCGAGCATGTGCTCGCCGCGATTTACGGTCTTGGTCTCGATAACGTCGTCGTCGAGGTCGACGGTCCCGAAGTACCAATTATGGATGGCAGCGCGGCGCCGTTCGTCGCAGCAATCGATCAGGCGGGCCTCGCGACGATGTCGGAGCCGCGCCGCTGCATCAAGGTGCTCAAGCCGGTCCGGGTCAACGCCGACGGTTGCTATGGCGAATTGCGGCCGCATCCTTATGGGCTGCGGGTCGAAACCGAAATCAAATTCGATCATCCGCTGATCGGACGTCAGACGTTCGCTGTCAACGTTGAACCGAATGTATTTCGCCGCGAGCTTTCGCGGGCGAGGACCTTCGGCTTTATGCGTGACGTAACCAAACTGTGGAGCGCCGGCTACGCGCTTGGCGCCTCGTTTGAAAATACCGTCGTCATCGCCGAGAACCGTATCCTCAACACCGAAGGCACACGCTTTCCTGACGAATTCGTTCGCCACAAGGCGGTTGACGCCATCGGCGACCTGGCGCTCGCGGGCGCGCCACTGATTGCCGCCTACCGGTCGGTGCGCGGCGGCCACAAGCTTAACCATGCTGTCGTCGTGGCGCTGATGGCGGATCAAAGCGCATGGACCTATAGCGATCTTGAAGAGCCAGTGCGCCGTGTGCGCGGCCACGCCGATGTCGCGGGCTTGGCGGTGCCGGCTTACGGGCCGGAAATTTCCTGATTTAGCCTGCTTGATTTATCTGGCTTTTTAGCCTTAATCCGGGCCGATTGTCTGGCTATCGAAACTTGCGCCGACAAGCGCTTCACGCGATGCGCTGCAAGCAGCCGGAAACTCGAGCATCGGCAGGGCGGGATTTTCATCAGTTCATGATGCCGCATTCACGAGGATCGCAGCGATCCAATCGCAAACTGCGCGCGGTGGTCGGCGTGGTGGCGCTCGTCCTGTTGGCGGCGCCGAGCATGGGCTGCAGCATGCTCGACATGTTCAAGAAGGAAGAGGACATCGTTCCGGAGGATCCGGCCGACAAGCTTTACAACGAAGGTCTCTTCCTCCTGAACAACAAGGAGCAGTACGAAGAGGCGGCGAAAAAATTCGACGAAGTCGATCGCCAGAATCCCTATTCCGATTGGGCGCGCAAGGCGCTGTTGATGTCAGCTTACGCCTATTATCAGGGCGGCAAATATGACGATTGCATCAACGCCGCCAAGCGCTACGTGACGCTGCATCCCGGCAGTTCGGATGCGGCCTACGCGCAGTACCTGATCGGCGCGTCGTATTACGATCAGATACTCGACGTCATGCACGATCAGGCGCGGGCGGACAAAGCCATCACCGCGCTCGAAGAAGTTGTGCGCAAATATCCGGACACCGAATACGCCGTCAACGCGAAGAAGAAAATCAATCTGGCGCGCGACCAGCTCGCCGGCAAAGAGATGGAGATCGGACGCTTCTATATGAAGCGGCGCGACTTCACCGGCGCTATCAACCGCTTCAAGGTCGTGGTGACGCAATACCAGACCACGCGCGAAGTCGAGGAAGCGCTGGAGCGGTTGACCGAAGCCTACGTCTCGCTCGGCATCATTGATGAGGCGCAGACTGCGGCGGCCCTGCTGGGCCACAATTTCCCGGACAGCCCGTGGTACAAGGACGCTTACAAGCTGGTGAAATCCGCCGGCGGCGAGCCCGCCGAGAACAAGAATTCCTGGATGAGCCGCGCCCTTCAGGGGCGCCTGGGCTGAGCGCCTGACGACACGACATACGGCCGGCCGGGGAATCGAGTATCATCCGTTGCCCGCTCTCAGTGATTTGCCGGCTGATTCCATGCTCGCCCGCCTTTCCATTCGCGATATCGTTGTGATCGAGCGTCTCGACATCGATTTCGGTTCGGGCCTCGCCGCGCTGACCGGCGAAACCGGTGCCGGCAAGTCGATTCTGCTCGATGCGTTTGCGCTCGCGCTCGGCGCGCGCGGCGATGCGGCTCTGGTGCGCGAAGGCGCCGAGCAGGGTCAGGTGATCGCGACCTTCGAAATCGCCAAAGATCATCCCGCGCGTCGGGTGCTGGCCGAGAATGATCTCGGCACGGATGATGATGTGATCGTGCGCCGCGTTCAGTTCGCCGACGGTCGCACCCGCGCCTTCGTCAACGATCAGCCGGTCAGCGTGCAGATACTTCGGGCGCTCGGCGTGGCGCTGGTTGAAATCCACGGTCAGCACGACGACCGGGCCTTTGTCGAAGCCTCGACTCACCGCGCCCTCATCGACGCATTTGGCGGCATCGAGGCCGACGCCGCCGGAGTGCGCCGGTTGTGGAACGAACGGCGCGAACGTGAGGCCGCGGTTGCGGCGCATCGTGCCGAAGTCGAGCGCGCCCGTCGCGAAGCGGAGTGGCTGCGGCATGCGGTCGATGAACTCGGCAAACTCGCTCCTGAGGCAGGGGAGGAGACTTCACTCGCCGACCGGCGCGCCGCCATGATGCAGGCGGAAAAGGCCGCCGAGGACTTGCGCGCCACACAGGAAACCGTTTCCGGGCCGCAATCGGCGGTGCCGGCGCTTGCGACCGCAGTACGGCGGCTGGAGCGCCGCGCGGCACAGGCGCCGGCGCTGATCGAGCCGGTCGTCAAAGCGATCGACTCGGCACTCAATGCTTTGGATGAAGCGCACAGGCATCTCGACCATGCATTGCGGGTCGCGCATTACGATCCGCTGGAACTTGAGCGCATCGAGGAACGGCTGTTTGCGCTTCGCGCCGCGGGCCGCAAATACAATGCGCCGGTCGATGAACTCGCCACGCTCAAGAGCCGATACGCCGGCGATCTGGCGCTGATCGACGCCGGGGCGGAGCGGCTCGCAGCGCTCGAAGCCGAGGCGCAGGCGACGATCGCGCGCTACCGCGAGGCGGCGCAGGCGCTTTCGGCCGATCGGCGCCGTGCCGCGCAAAAGATCGACAAAGCCGTTAACGCCGAGCTTAAGCCGCTCAAGCTCGAGCGCGCGCAATTTTCGACGCAGATCGATTCCGAGGATGAAGGTCCCGAGGGGCTGGATCGGATCGAGTTCTGGGTGCGCACCAATCCGGGCACCCGGCCCGGCCCGCTGATGAAGGTCGCCTCCGGCGGCGAATTGGCGCGGTTCCTGCTCGCGCTCAAAGTGGTGCTCGCCGATCGTGGCTCGGCGCCAACACTCGTCTTCGACGAAATCGATACCGGCGTCGGCGGCGCCACCGCAGACGCGATCGGCGTGCGTCTGGCGCGGCTTTCCTCCGGTGTGCAGGTGATCGCCGTGACGCATGCGCCGCAAGTGGCGGCGCGCGCCGACCGGCACTACCTCATCACCAAGGATGCGCTGGCCAAGGGCAAGCGCGTCGCCACCCGCGTCGTCGAGCTTGAAGCCGAACGCCGCCGCGAGGAGATTGCGCGCATGTTGGCTGGCGCCGAGATCACCGCCGAAGCCCGCGCCGCCGCGGAGCGTTTGATCCGGGCGGCGGGCTGACACTTCGTCATGACGCGTCGCGAAAAGAACGAGGCTGCAGTTGAAAGCCTCACGGAAAAACAGGCCCAAATCGAACACGCGCGGCTTGCGGCCGAAATTGCGGAACACGACCGGCGTTATTACCAGGAGGATGCGCCGGCCGTTTCCGATGCTGAGTATGACCGACTGCGCCAGCGCTACGGGGCGATCGAGGCTCGCTTTCCAGAATTCCGCACGCGCGAAAGCCTGACGCAGCGTGTCGGTGCGGCGCCCTCGGCGCGCTTTGCCAAAGTGCGACACGCTGTGCCGATGCTCTCGCTCGACAACGCTTTCGCGGAGCAGGACGTAGTAGATTTTGTCGGGCGCATCCGCCGGTTTTTGCGCCTTCCCGACGACGAGGAAATCATCTTTTCCGCCGAGCCGAAGATCGACGGCCTGTCGATGTCGCTCCGCTATGAGAACGGCGAGCTGGTCACCGGCGCGACGCGCGGCGACGGCAGCGAGGGCGAGGATGTCACCGCCAACGTCAAAACGGTGAAAGATATCCCGCATCGCCTCAAGGGAAGAAACGTGCCGACAGTGACCGAGGTGCGCGGCGAAATCTATATGACTAAAGCCGCGTTTCTCGACCTCAACCGTAAGCAGGCCGAGGCCGGCAAGCCGCTTTATGTCAATCCGCGCAACACTGCGGCCGGCTCGCTGCGTCAGCTCGATGCCTCGATCACGGCGTCGCGGCCGCTTGGCTTTTTCGCCTATGCCTGGGGCGAAATGAGCGAGATGCCGGCCGACACCCAGTCCGGCATGATCAAATGGTTTGCGTCGTGCGGATTTAAGACCAATCCGTTGACCAAGATGTGCCACTCGGTTGAAGCGCTGCTGAAATTCCACCGCGAAATCGAAGAACAGCGCGCGACCCTCGACTACGACATCGACGGCGTCGTTTACAAGGTCGATCGCCTCGACTGGCAGGAACGGCTCGGCTACGTCTCGCGCAATCCGCGCTGGGCGATCGCGCACAAATTTCCGGCCGAGAAGGCGACCACGATCATCAAGGACATCGAGATTCAGGTCGGTCGCACCGGTGCGCTGACGCCTGTCGCCAAGCTTGAGCCGGTGACGGTCGGCGGCGTCGTGGTGCAGAACGCGACGCTGCACAACGAAGAGGAGATCAAGCGGCTTGGCGTTCGCATCGGCGATACGGTGACGATCCAGCGCGCCGGCGACGTGATCCCGCAAATCCTGGGCGTCGTGGAAGGTAAGCCGCGCGGCGAAAAGGATTATGCGTTTCCCAAGAAATGTCCGTGTCCGCTGAAGACGGATGTTGTCCGCGAAGTCATCGCCGGCGGCGAGGAGGGCGCCCGCGCTCACTGCACCGGCGAATTCGCCTGCCCGTACCAGGCGATGGAACATCTCAAGCATTTCGTCTCTCGCCGCGCTTTCGACATTGACGGGCTGGGCGAGAAGCAGATCGAACTGTTCTACGAGCGAGGATGGGTCAGAGAGCCGGCCGATATCTTCACGCTTGAACAACGCAACAACAAAATTCGTCTCGAAGAGGTGGAAGGTTTCGGCGAAACCTCGGTGCGCAATCTGTTCGCCGCCATTGCGGCGCGGCGCGAAATTCCTGAGGAGCGCTTTATTTATGCGCTCGGCATCCGCCATGTGGGCGAAACCACGGCGGTTGCGCTGGCACGCGGTTACGGCAGTTGGGACGCGTTTCATGCAGCTTGTCTGAAGCTCGTCAAGGGCGATGAGGAAACCAAACTGGAGATGGATGCGCTCGATCAGATTGGCGATACGGTGATCGAAAGCCTCAGCGACTATTTCGGCGAGGCTCACAACCGCAAGCGCGTGGAACGCCTGGCCGAACAGGTACGGATCCGCGACGCGGAAAAGCCGCGCGCCGATTCGGCCGTCGCGGGCAAGACGGTGGTCTTCACCGGCACACTGGAAAAGATGACGCGCGACGAGGCCAAGGCGTCGGCAGAACGTCTTGGCGCCAAGGTCTCCGGCTCAGTTTCCAAAAAGACTGATTACGTGGTTGCCGGTCCCGGCGCGGGCTCGAAACTCACGGATGCAAAAAAGCTCGGCGTTGCGGTGCTGACTGAGGACGATTGGTTGAAGCTGATACGGTGATCCTCGCTCCCGCCGTGTTGCGAGGCGCTGCGTCACAAAGCAATCCAGAGACCGTTGAATGGCCCGGGATTGCTTCGCTTCGCTGGCAACTGCAGCCTTAATTCTGGTCCGGTCCCATTGGCGGGCCGCCGTCATATCCTTCCGACTAACACCAAGACAACGACGATGATCAGAATAAGGCCCAGCCCACCGCCGGGGTAGTAGCCCCAGCCGGTACTGTAAGGCCAAGCCGGCAATGCGCCGATCAGTAACAAAATCAGAATAACGATAAGAATAGTCCCGAGCATGACATTTCCTCGCTCATACCCAACCCTGCGAGAAAACGTCGCCAACAAACAAAAGTTCCAGCAAAGGAAATCGTGCTAACTGGTCCGGGCCAATGGGCCGGTCGCCGCGAGCAGCCAGGCGCGCGTCGTCACATCGACTAGCGGCGCGATCGTTTCATGCACGCGGGCGTGATAGCCGTCGATCCATGCAGCCTCATCGGCGGTCAGCAGCGAAGGCTCGATCAGGCGCTGATCGATCGGCACCAGTGTCAATGTCTCGAAGGCGTTGAGCGGCTTTTCGGCACCGGGCACGGCAGCCGCCTCCTTCACCAGAATCAGATTCTCGATGCGGATGCCATATTCGCCGGTGCGATAGTAGCCGGGCTCGTTGGAGAGGATCATGCCGCGCTTAAGAGTTGCACCGCCAAGCTTGGAGATGCGCGCCGGTCCCTCGTGCACCGACAGATAGCTGCCGACGCCGTGGCCGGTACCGTGGTCGAAATCGAGACCGGCCTGCCACAGGAACTGCCGCGCGAACGCGTCGAGCTGCGCGCCGCTGGTGCCTTCAGGAAAAACCGCACGCGCGATGGCGATGTGGCCCTTGAGTACGAGCGTGAAGTTGCGCCGCATCTCGGCGCTGGGCGTACCCACCGCGATGGTGCGCGTGATGTCGGTCGTGCCATCCTCGTACTGACCGCCGGAATCGACGAGAAAAAGTTCATCAGGCGCGATGCGGCGATTGGTTTTGCGCGTGACGCGATAGTGCACGATGGCGCCATTGCCGGCAGCGCCGGCGATAGTCGGAAACGAAACATCCTTGAGCAGGCCGGTTTCGCGGCGAAAGCTTTCGATCGCTTCGACGGCGTCGATCTCGGTCAGTTCGCCGCGCGGCGCGTTGTGGTCGAACCAGGCGAGAAAGCGGGTCACGGCGGCGCCGTCGCGCTGCTGCGCAGCCCGGGCGCCGGCAATCTCGGTTGCGTTTTTGACCGCCTTCATCGGCGCAATCGGATCGGCGCCGCGCGCGATCTCGCCGCCATTGTCGATCACGAGCCGCGCGATCGCCTCCGGAGACGTGGCGGGATCGAGTTGCAGGCGGCGATGCTCCTTGCCGAGCGCGGCCAGATCGCGCTCGAATGCAGCGTTCGGGCGCACGTCGGCGATCTCTTCCAGATGCGAGCGGATTTCGTTGCCGAGCTTCCGTAAATCGATGAACAGAGCGGGCCGGCCCTCCTTCGGCACGGTAGCAAAGGCAAGCACGACCGGCGTGTGCGGAATATCGCTGCCACGGATGTTGAAAAGCCACGACACCGCGTGCGGGTCCGCGACCAACAGCGTGTCGGCCGTAGACTTCTGCAGCTCCGTACGCACGCGCTCGAGCTTGGTTTGGGCGTCTTCGCCCGCATAACGCAGACTGTGCGGCACCACTGCGCCGAGCGGCGGCTGCGGCCGGTCGGTCCAGATGGCGTCGATCGGATTGTCGTCGACCGCAACAAGGCTTGCGCCGGCCGCGGCGCAAGCCTTGCCGAGCCGCTCGGCGCCGTCGACGGTGTGCAGCCACGGCGAATAGCCGAGCTTCATGCCGGCGCGCAGATTGGCTTCGATCCATGCCGGCGGCGGATTGTCGACAAGATGCGCGATCGAAAAAATCGCGCTGTCGACTTCATCGCGCACCTGCACCTGATAACGGCCGTCGACGAACAGGACGGCGCGATCGGCAAGCACGATGGCGAGGCCGGCGGAGCCGGTGAAACCGGTGAGCCAGGCGAGCCGCTCGGCGCTTGGTGGCACGTATTCGTTCTGAAAGCGATCGGCCCGCGGCACGACAAAACCGTCGAGGCCGCGGTGCGCAAGTTCCGTGCGCAGCGCCTCAACGCGCGGCGCGCTCTCGCCGCGGTCGCGGCGATCGTCGAACGATTGAAACTGGGCCTCGAACATGCGCGGCAATCTATGAGGCCCGGACGCGCCCGGCAACGCCGAGGCGGCATCTCGCCCGCCGCACGAGGACCAGTGTGGTCCAGCCATCAAGGTCGAGGCGCCGTTCGAGCGCGAACGGCCGATAGGCCGCGATCACTGCGTTGGCCTGGCTCGGCACGATACCGGAGAGGATGATGCGACCGCCTGCGGCCGTTAGCTGCCGGAGCGGCGCTGCCAGCCGCAATAGCGGCCCGAGCAGGATATTGGCGAACACCAGATCGAACGGTGCCTGCCGACGCAAGTCCGGCGCCGCCACGCCGTCAGCTTTCACGACCTCGACCATCGCGCTAACGCGGTTGAGCCGCGCATTGGCGTGCGCGACGTGAACCGCGCTGATGTCGATGTCGGTTGCCAGCACGCGCCGGTGCAGCGCACGGGCGGCGGCGATGGCAAGGACACCGCTGCCAGTACCAAGATCGAGGACGCGCTCGCGTTCCGTCACCCTGAGGTGCTCGGCGCGGAGCGACGAGCCTCGAAGGGCGACGGCCCCGGCGCCGCGGCCGTGCATCCTTCGAGGCACGCCAGCGGCGCCCACCTCAGGATGACGGCGAATAGGGCGTGGCTTGCTTAACGCCTTGCAAAGCCGATCAAGCGCGAGGAGACAGCCGCGCGTGGTGCCGTGATGACCGGTGCCGAAAGCAAGCGCTGCCTCGATTTCGATGCCGATGCGGTTTGCTGGAATGCCCGCACGATCATGGCCGCCGTGCACGATGAATTGTCCGGCGCTGACCGGCGCCAGCCCGGCCAGGCTGTTGCGCACCCAGTCCGCGGCGTCGACAGTTTCGAAGCCGAGCGCCGCGGCCGCAGCAGATCCGGCCGCTGCGGCAACCAGATCGCGAACGGAATTTTCATCGAGCGGCGTGCCGACGTGGAATAGCACACGCCACGATCCATCACCGTTTTTTCTAAAGTCGACTACGACGCCCGCGCAATAGCCTTCGTCAGCCAGAGCTGCGATTCGGCGCACAGGTTGTTCGTCCAACTGCAGACTTGCAACGCGTGTGCGGCGAGGTTTGATCTCCATTGATTAAACAAGAGTCCTTGAAAGTTATTCCCGCATTTCACAAACCGCGAAGGCATTCACCTCGGCTCTATTCACGCGCAATTGTTCGGCCGCCATACAAGGTTTGTCTGTGAGTTATCCACCATGATCCCGTATAGTTCTGCACAACATACGCACAGCGGGCCGACGGCCGCGGGAGGAATGCAATGAGCCAAAATAGCGCGCGCACCAGATCGAGAGCCGTTTTGGCCGGCTTCGTCGGCGGTCTTGCCGCGCTCCTTATCGTAGCCGGAGCACGCGCGCAGCCGGCGCCGGATTACGCCGCCATCGTTGCCGCGCCGGACCGCAGCGATGCCGATCGGCAAGCCGACCAGCGCCGTCCGCCGCTGCCGTTTCTCGTTTTCGCCGCCCCGCGCCCCGGCATGAAGGTGCTCGATATGGGCGCCGGCGGCGGCTACTCGACCGAACTGATGGCGCGCGCGGTCGCGCCGAACGGCGTCGTCTACGCGCAATATCCCGCCGACGGCAGTGAGCGCGCCAAAACCAACTTCGAAGCGCGCATGAAGAATCCGGCGATGAAAGACGTCGTGCTGCTGTCGCGGCCGTTCGACGATCCGGTTCCGGCCGACCTGCACGATCTCGACCTGATCACGTTCCTGTTCTACTACCACGACACCACGTACATGAACGTCGATCGCGCCGCGATGGACCGCAAAATGTTCGCAGCGCTCAAGCCCGGCGGCTTTCTGGTGATCGCCGATCATCACGCCAAGGATGGCGCCGGCACTTCGGTCGGCAAGACGCTGCATCGCATCGAGGAGAGCGTCTTGCGCAAGGAGATCGAGGCCGCCGGTTTCCGGCTCGTAGCCGAAGGCGACTTCTGGCGCCACCCCGAGGACACCCGCGACTTTGTGTCGTTCAAGCCGATCATGCCGGTCGACAATTTCGTGCTCAAATTCCAGAAGCCGATGTGACGGCGTACGATCTTCCCCCGCCGCTTGCGGGGGAGGGAGGGTGAAGCGCGCTTCAAATATTACCGGTAGTATTGCTGCTGGTAGCCCGGCCGCACGTAATAAAGCTGCCCGTCAGAAGCCCGCACATAGCCCGGCTGTTGTCCATAAGCCGGCTGCTGTCCATAAGGCTGTTGTTGTCCGTAAGGCGGCGGCTGCTGCGGTTGTCCAAAAAACCCGGTCCGCTCCTGCGGCGGCGCGGATGCGACCGGCTGCTGCGGTCCGCCGAACAGCTGCAGGCCGAACAACGTCGGCGGCTGCTGTTGCCCGTAGGCCACGGCCTCCTGCCGGTCGGGCGGCGGGGGCGGCTCGGCGATCGCCGCATTGCCGGGTGCGATCTGCACCGGCTGCCCGACGGCGGCCTCCCTGGCCGCTCCACCGCGGCGCGCCATCTCGGCGGCTGTTGGCGTGCGGCCACTGACCACCACCGTCGTGTCCTTCATGCCTTCGGCTTCGAGCAGAGCAAACAGCTTGGCGGCGTTTTGCGGCGCCAGCCGCACGCAACCATGCGAGGCCGGGCTGCCGATGTGGCGCGTATCGTTAAAGCCGTGAATGGCGTGGCCGTGCAAATCGAAGAAAATCGTGTGCGGCATCGGCGCGTTGTCCCATTCCTGGGACAGATGATCGGCGTCCATGCGATTGGGCCGAAACGTGCCGTTTGGCGTGTCGTAGCCCGGCCTTCCGGTCGAAACCGGCCAGACATAGCGCGGCGCGCCGTCGACCGTGACCGTCATGCTCTGGGTATCTTTGTCGATATTGACCATGATCGCGGCGGACGCGGGAGCGGCAAACGCAACCGCCAGCGCCGCGGCGGCAACCGAGGTGGAAAGAAACGCACCGGAACGCATTGGGACACCCCATCAGATGGTGCTGTCATCGCCCAAACTGTTTAAGCTTTCGGCGGCCAATTGGTTCAAAAGCAACCGTTCAATATCCGGCGGCCGGGCAGCACATAACAAATATGTTAACGCGCTGCCCGCAGCACAATGATGACGCCGGCGCGGCACCCATGAGGCACGGGAGCCGCACGCCGCCTTGCTCCCGGCGATGCCGCGACTCAATGCCGCTTGAAGTACTGCACCGCGCGCTCGTGCTTTTCCGCGGCTGCGCGGCTTGCGAAGGTGCCGAGATTGCGCCGCCGGCCGGTCTTGGGATTCGTCTTCCGTGAGTACAGCCGGTATTTGCCGGAGGTCAGCTTGCGGATCATGGGCGTTTTCCCTGCGGATCGAGATCGCTCGGTTAACCGCCGTTGTAACGAGGCGTTCCCGCGGCGCGCATGTCATTCCTCATCCTTCGAGGCTCGCTGCTCGCACCTCGGGATGACGGACAACAACAAGCACTCCCGCGACGCGGATGGCGCCCGGGTCTTGCAAATCACGAAGTGCTGCGAACCACAAAGCCACGAAGCCATTTGCCTCCCGGCAAGGAAAGGGAGGCGGAGCGCCGAAAGGCGCACCATCCTTTGTCCGCGCTACACCGAAGAGCGTTGCCACTCATCGATGCCGGGGCGCGGCAGCGGCTCGTGCGGGAGCCGCTCGCCTTCCGGCGCTCCACTGCGGCGCTTGCCGGAGCGATCGAACGCTCCAGCTCAGCCCAGGCCGCGCTTCACGCGGTCGAGAGGATGCGGGCGCTATCCGCACCGTCGATCGCGCTTAAGCCAAACACCTGGCGCCCCGGTCGTAATGCCGGATGGGTCGATGCCCGGGCCGCCCGGGAGCGGGGTTACAAGCCCCGCCCGCAGGAACCGCACTCGCTCCATCCAACGGCTGTCACCGGTAGACGTCCCTGAAGTGAGCGAGCTGGGGCGCGGTTATTGCCATCGCGGCGGCAAAGTCAAAGGGTTTCGATTTGTGCCGATGAATCAGGAGGTTTCGCGCAGTGCGTTTTTGCTGACAGTGCAATCCGCGCGCTTGATTCTTTGGCGCCGTTCATTCGTCATGACCGGTCTTGCCAAACCCCGCGCGCGTGAGCCGCACGATGGCGGCGTCGAGCGCGGAGAGAAAGCTCGAGCGGTCGCGCGGCGAAAACGGCTTCGGGCCGCCGGTTATTTCGCCGGCGCTGCGCAGCGAGTCCATCAGGTTGCGCGTCGCCAGCGTCATGCCGATGGAATCTTTGGTGAAGGCCCGCCCGTTCGGCGCAATCACCTCGGCGCCGGCTTTGACGCAGCGGCTCGCCAGCGGCACATCCGCCGTGATCACGATGTCGCCCGCATGCGCCCGATCCGCGATCCAGTTATCCGCCTCATCCATCCCGCCGCCGACCACGACGCGCTCCACCAGCGGATCGCGCGACACCGCAATCGGGCTGTTGCTGACGACAAAGACTTTCAGCGCGACGCCCTTGAGCGCATGGCGCTCGGCAACGCGATACACCTCCTGCTTCACCGGGCAGGCATCGGCGTCGATGTAGAGGGAGATAGGGTTCGAAGGCGGCAGGACGGAACTCACGCCCTTCCCGAGCGCGGCGACAGACCAAGCTTAATGCGTGCTCGGCGCGCCTTGGCGGCGCTCGGCACGACGCGATGGACGATCACGTCAGCCTTCTCGCCGCGCGCATATGTCAGCGCCTCCTGAAAGCTGGCTTGGATGTCGTCCGCGAGGCTGCGCTTCGCTTTGGCCGGTTTCAGTTTCTTCGCCATTCTATTCCGCCGAGTGCACCGCTCGGCTATCGAGCGCGACCAACGCCACCATGTGATCCCGAAGATCGGGCAGGACGGCGGGATCGGACTTCAATGCAGAAATAGTGCGGGGCTTCGGCAACGCGCGGCCTTCCTGCGCCTCCGCCTCGGCATAAAGCGCGAGCGCCTCACGAGCGTTGCGCAACGCATCGTCGATATCGTCGCCGGCCGAAAAACAGCCGGGAAGATCGGGAAACCAGATGCCGATGGCCTTGTCTGCGCCGGCATCTTCAACAATAGCGACATAGTGGGTCATGGCGTCGCAAGTAATGGCATCATCAATCGGGCTGCCAGCCAGCCTGTTTATAGATATTACGAACCAAGCCGCGGCCCAAGTCTTTCTTCGGATGGGGCAAAACGACGGTGGCTCTTGTCCGCGGATGCTTAAACACGTGATGCGAGCCGGCAACGCGTTCGAGAATCCAGCCTTCCTGCTCCAGACGGCGTTTTATATCGCGGCTGTTGGTGAGCATCGTGTCCGGGATTGCATGAGCCGTTTCTTATATCACGTTTCAGTCCAGCCCGTAGGGCGGGTTAGCCGCGCAGCGGCGTAACCCGCCGACTTGCTTGCCGCTCATCGCGTCGGCGGATTACGCTTCGCTAATCCGCCCTACGTGCTTGTTGCGGGCATCCACGACTTGAGGGCCCAGCCGAAACAAAGACGTGGATGGCCGGAACAAGTCCGGCCATGACGTTCACACAGCGCATGGGGACTCTGGCGCCCGACGCCTCCCCGCCGGCGTCATGCCCGCACTTGTTGCGGGCATCCACGACTTGAGAGCCCAGCCGGAGCAAAGACATAGAGGAAAAGAAAGACGTGGAGGGCCGGAACAAGTCCGGCCATGACGTTCACACAGCGCATGGGGACTCGGGTGCTCGACGCCTCCCCGCCAGCGTCATGCCCGCACTTGTTGCGGGCATCCACGCCTTAAGGGCCGAGCCGAAACAAAGACGTGGAGGACAAGAAAGACGTGGATGGCCGAAACAAGTCCGGCCACGACGTTCACAAAACGCAGCGCATGGCACTCGGCGATGCGATAGATTTCCTGCTCGCCGGACAGGAGTCGGCATCGATGCACCTCAATCAGCAACTAGCCCGTACGAGCAAAGCGTCACGCAAGAATCCTCGGGAAGGGCCACGACCCCAGAATTCTTTCCGCTCATTTGGGCTACGCTTGCTCGTCTGATTTTGGCTTGTCGGATGCACGTGTCACGCTCATTTCAAGTCCAACACTCGAATACATGCCGAGCTCAATCAACATCGTGAAGTGAACGTTGAAGGAAACCTCGCCGTCGAATATTGTCTTGGACGGGATGACTATTTTGACGTCGAAAATGCGGTGCTCAGGGCCGAGGCTTCGGTCGGTATGGTGGCCGCCATAGCCATTAAGATTGTTCTTGAAATGCCGCTTGGTGGCGTTGCTTACGCCTTCAATATCGATATCCAATTCTGGCGTCTTCCGCCGATAAGAATTGCCATCGTCGATCCGGGCCGAGAAACTCGGGAGTTGCGCATTTGTCGGCCTCAACGAGAACACTTTTAGAAGGCCAGTCTCACCGCGCTTTAAGTCGTGCACCTGTATCTCGTAGTCAGGATGCATATGGCGCGGTGTCACCTTCAAATTGCAGAGACTGGTTGCTCCATCGGGCTTGGGTGTCTTGGACGCCATCGTTCGTCTCCGGGATTTAGCGAAGCAACTCCAACCACTTCGTTAGTAAACGCCCATGAAGAGGGAATTCTTGGAAATATCACGCGATGTCGCCTGCCATGGCGATATGTGGGACTTTCTTCTCGATGATTGAAAGCTGTTCCTCACACCAATCGGCTGCGGTTCGCATGTCTTCGAGCAAATCGCGACGCTTGCCGTCACTGTAATAGCCTATCTCGTAAGAGGGCTGTGTTCTGGTAAATTTTCCGGCGTCGTCGAAAAAGCCCTGACGCATACCTGCATATGCCTCGAACGCGCCGGCTTTGAGCAAAAGATCACGGGACGACTTGATGAAACGGATTTCCGACCCGTCAATGGGTGTGTTTCGCTTCCATTCGTCGATTACGGTCTTGTGCTTGGGGGACAGAAGGCTATCGGCGTTCAGGAGCGCATGCTGAACGGCCCGCAAAGAGGCGAGGATGCCGACGATGAAAAACATGAAGCCTTCGTCCATCGGTTTCCGCTTCGCTATTTCCTCGATGCCATACCGCGCGGCGCGCAGATAATGGCGGGATTGGGGAAGTCTGCGTGGCAGTTGTTCCATACGGCTCGCTCTACGAGGCAGCAGCGATTTGATTGGTTTAGCTTCTGCCGGATATCGGCGTTCGTTCGCCAGCGACTCACACCCGCTCCACAAAACTATCCACCACGCGCTTCTCTCCGGCCTTGTCGAACGCGATGGTCAGCTTGTTGCCGTCGATCGCGGTGACGTTGCCGTTGCCGAATTTCTGGTGGAAGACGCGGTCGCCGAGGGTGAAGGCGGAAATGGTGCCGGTCGATTTGGCCACCAACTCGCCTTCGATGGTGAGCGGCAGGCGGCGGGTGGGGCGGCGTTCGTCGCGGGCGCGCCAGGGGGACGGGGAGGAGGTGTCGTCTTCGGTGCTGGGGCCGGAGCGCCTCTGCCCCTCACCCGATCGAGCTTCGCCCGATCGACCTCTCCCGCGAGGGGAGAGGTGAGATAGGTCCTCGGCCTCGTGGTAGTCGTCTGCTTCAGAAAATCCGCCGCTCTTCTTCGCTTGCGCGCGCTGCCAGCCGGGCGTGTCGTAGCTGGAGCCGAATGAGGTCGCGGCGTCGAAGCGTGAGGCGCCGTAGCCGCCATATCCGCCGAAGCCGCCTTTGGACTCGGTAACTTCGACGTTGCCTTCCGGCAGTTCGTCCAAAAACCGCGACGGAATGTTGGTCTGCCACAGGCCGTGCATGCGCCGGTTGGTGGCGAAATAGATCTTCGCCCGCCTGCGCGCCCGGGTGATGCCGACATGCGCCAGCCGGCGCTCCTCTTCGAGCCCGGCGCGGCCCTGATCGTCGAGCGTGCGCTGGTTCGGGAATACGCCTTCTTCCCAGCCGGGCAGGAACACGGTGTTGAATTCGAGGCCCTTGGCCGAATGCAGCGTCATAATGTTGACGGCGTCTTCGGCGGCGCCCTTCTCGTTATCCATGACCAGCGAGATGTGCTCCAGAAAACCCTGCAGGTTCTCGAACTCGTCCATCGAGCGGACCAGCTCTTTCAGGTTCTCCAGCCGGCCGGCGGCATCGGCGGAGCGATCCTTCTGCCACATCTCGGTGTAGCCGGATTCGTCGAGCACGATCTCGGCAAGCTGGGTGTGCGGAATGTCGTCGCGCTGTTTGCGCCAGCGGTCGAGCGCTTCGAGGAGCCCGCGCAGCGAGCCACGCGGCTTCGGCTTGAGTTCGTCGGTTTCGACCACGGCGCGCGCGGCCTCGGTCATCGGTACGCGGCGCTTGCGGGCGTGGTCGTGCAGGA
Organism: uncultured Alphaproteobacteria bacterium; assembly: GCA_963791955.1. GTDB lineage: Bacteria > Pseudomonadota > Alphaproteobacteria > Rhizobiales > Xanthobacteraceae > BOG-931. Next base: position 62,296 of record CAWBUO010000002.1, on the reverse strand, counting down.
GTTGCACGGTGGCGTCGCCGAGCCCGCGCTTGGGCACATTGACGATGCGCTCGAAGGCGAGATCGTCGGCCGGCGAATTGATGATGCGCAGATAAGCCAGCGCGTCGCGGATTTCGGCGCGTTCGTAGAAACGCGGGCCGCCGATCACCCGATAGGGCAGCCCGAGCGTGACGAAGCGATCCTCGAATTCGCGCATCTGGAACGAGGCGCGCACCAGGATCGCGATCTCGTTGAGCGCGTGACCCTCACGCTGCAATTGCTCGATCTCTTCGCCGACGGCGCGGGCTTCCTCCTCGGAATCCCAGGCGCCGGTCACCGAGACTTTCTCGCCCGGCACATCGTCGGTGCGCAGCGTCTTGCCGAGCCGGCCTTCGTTATGGGCGATCAGGTGCGACGCGGCGGCGAGGATGTGGCCGGTCGAGCGGTAATTGCGCTCCAGCCTGATGACCGTGGCGCCGGGAAAATCGTGCTCGAAGCGCAGGATATTGTCGACCTCGGCACCGCGCCAGCCATAGATCGACTGGTCATCATCGCCCACGCAGCAGATGTTTTTATTTTTCCCCTCTCCCGTTCCGGGAGAGGCCGGTGCGCGCAGCGCGCCCGGTGAGGGCAGTTCTTGCGCGGCGGCGCCCGGGCCCTCACCCGCCTCGCTTTGCCCGGCGCCCTCTCCCGGAACGGAAGAGGGTAAAGGCGCCCTTTGCGCGCTCGCCCGCTGCGCCAGCAGCCGCAGCCAGAGATACTGCGCGACATTGGTGTCCTGATATTCGTCGACCAAAATGTAGCGAAAGCGCATCTGATACTGGCGCAGCACTTCGGCGTGTTCGCGGAACAAGCGGATGTTCTCCAGGAGGAGATCGCCGAAGTCGGCGGCGTTGAGGATTTTCAGCCGCTCCTGATACGCCTTGTAGAGTTTAAGGCCTTTGCCGTTGGCGAAGGCGGAGGCTTCGCCCGGCGGCACCTGCTCGGGCGTCAGGCCGCGATTCTTCCAGCCGTCGATCATCATCGCCAGCACGCGCGCCGGCCAGCGCTTCTCGTCGATGTTCTCGGCTTCGAGCAGCTGCTTCATCAGCCGGACCTGATCGTCGACGTCGAGAATGGTGAAATCGGGTTTGAGCCCGACCAGCTCGGCGTGGCGGCGCAGGATTTTCACGCCGATCGAATGGAAGGTGCCGAGCCACGGCATGCCTTCGACCACGTGGCCGACGATCTCGCCGACGCGATGCTTCATCTCGCGCGCTGCCTTGTTGGTGAAGGTCACCGCCAGAATTTCGCTCGGCCGGGCGCGGCCGGTGGCGAGGATGTGGGCAATACGCACGGTCAGCACCCGGGTCTTACCGGTGCCGGCGCCGGCCAGCACCAGTACCGGGCCGTCCAGCGTCTCGACCGCAAGCCGCTGCTCCGGATTGAGCCCGGCGAGATACGCTGCGCCCGATCCGCCGGCGCGCGCACGGGCGGCGATACCGCCCGGCGTCGGCGCCGGCGTTCGAGCGGATCGGTCTCTCTCAAAGGGTCAGCCAAGGCGCTGGGTTTTCCGTGATTCTCACGGGCTAAAGATGGCACTTAGCGGCGGCTTTTACGAGGCGAGGCGGCCGAAGCGCACACCTTGCGTCAGTCACGCCGGCTGCAGGTCCGTTTGCGTGAAGTCATTGCCTTTGAAGAGCAGTGGCGCATCCAGCTCCTTGGCGAGCGCGTAGGCGAAGCAATCGCCGAAGTTGAGGACGGCCGGCTTGCCTCGCCCCTTGCCAAAGCGCCGATGGGCAATGCGCGCAATTTTCATCTGCGCTGGCGACGCCGGTATGACTTGCAACTTGAGCGTTGCGATCACGACATCGAAATCATTTCCAGCGCTTAGTTGCCCCGCCCATTTCTCGCACACGATCGCTGCTTCAAGGAAATTGGCCGCTGAAATGACCCGGTTCGGAAATGACGCAAGACGTTCGGCGAGATCGTGCGCGTCCGGCTCGTCCTTGAAGACAGCGACAACGGCCGAGGAATCTACGACTACCGTATCGAACTCGCGGGCCATTACTTCGGCAGCCCGTTCTCATCGTAAAGATCGTCTTCGGTGAAATCGCCCGCGCCGGAACGCCGTTTTTTGACCCTTTTCTGAATTTTCTGGATTTTGGCCCACACTTTCTCGAACTCGCGCCGCTTCTCCTCTGCAGTACCCACATCGCGCGCTGCGCGCTCCGCCTGCTCCCGTTCAAGCCGTTCGCGCAGGGCTCTGCGGACTGCCTCGGTCTGAGATTCTCCCGTGAGGTCGGCAAGTTGCCGAGCCAGCCGGGTGGCCTCGGCATCCTTTATGTTCAACTGCGGCGTGCCCATGGTAGAAATATCCTGCTGCTTTCTACCATCCGCAATTCAGCGCCGCAAGGCTTAGCCTTTACCCGGCATCGCGATGCGCCGGCCGACACCCTCGGGCACCGGCAGGTGCGCGTGCGCGGCCTTCATGCGGGCGAGCCGCGCGGTGATGAAATCTGGAAACGGCGCGGTCTTCTTGGCGGTCATGTCAACGTGCAGCGTCATGTTCTCGGAGGTGGCCGACAACCAGCCTTCCTCGGCGTGATGGAGCTGTTCGAAATAATGGATGCGTTTTGTATCGTAATCGAGGAGCTGAAACGTCACCCGTACCGGGTCGTCGGCACGGAGCTCCCGCAGGTAGCGGATATGCACCTCGGCGGTGAAGGTTGAGTGCCGCGTTTGTTCCAGATAGGCAAGGCCGATGCCGAGCAGTTCGTAGGCCTCATCGACGCAGCGGTCGAACAGCACGTTGTAATAGGCCATGTTGAGATGGCCGTTGTAGTCGATCCAGGCCGGCTCGACCCGCATCACCGAAGAGACGAAAGGTGCGAAAAAGGCCGGTTCAGGGTCGAGCCGATCAAGCATTCGTTTCTGTTCACTGCCGCGGGTCAGAGAGGCGGCAAATGTGGCGGATTCCGCCGGCGATGCAAGCGGGCTGCGCGTCCCACTTGACCGGTCTTCGCGCCATGGCCAACTTGCCTCTAAAGGAAGCACGAAAATGGTAATGACCGAGGCGTGGAAAGAACTGAAGCACGACCACAAGGCGATCGAGCGAGTGATCGCGGCACTCGCCGCAACATTCGGCAATCGCCTGGTTACCTCGCAGGCGGTTCGCGAGCAGCACGGCAACACGCTGACCTGGATCGGCAACCAGCCGCCGGACGCGGTGCTGTTTCCGCAATCGACCGAAGACGTGCAGCAGATTGTGCGGCTGTGCGCGGCGGAGGGCGTCCCGGTGATCGGCTTCGGCGCCGGCACCTCGCTCGAAGGCCAGGTCAATGCGCCGCAAGGCGGCATCTCGCTCGATTTTCGCGATATGAACCGCGTGCTCGCCGTCCATGCCGAGGATCTCGATTGCGTGGTCGAGCCGGGCATCACCCGCAAGCAGCTCAACGAGTACCTGCGCGACCAGGGGCTGTTTTTCCCGATCGATCCGGGCGCCGACGCTTCGCTTGGCGGCATGGCCTCGACGCGCGCTTCTGGCACCAATGCCGTGCGCTACGGCACGATGAAGGACAACGTGCTGTCGCTTAAAGTCGTGCTCGCCAACGGCGAGGTGATGACGACGGCGACACGGGCAAAAAAGTCGTCGTCGGGCTATGACCTCACCCGGCTGATCGTCGGCGCCGAAGGCACCTTGGGCATCATCACCGAGCTGACGCTGCGGTTGTCCGGCATTCCGGAGATGATCTCCGGCGGCGTTTGCCCGTTTCCTTCGGTCGAGGCCGCCTGCAAGGCGACCATCATGACCATCCAGTCCGGAATTCCGGTGGCGCGGATCGAGCTGTTTGACGCACTGCAGGTGCACGCCGCCAACCTGTACTCGAAGCTGAATTTGCCGGAGACGCCGTTGCTGTTTCTGGAATTTCACGGCACCGAGGCGAGTGTTGCCGAGCAATCGCGGCGCTTTGGCGAAATCGCGCAGGAATTCGGCGGCGGTCCGTTCGATTGGGCGACCAAGGCCGAGGATCGAACCCGGCTGTGGCAGGCGCGTCACGATGCCTATTGGGCGCAGCGCGGGCTTCGCCCCGGCGCCGAGGCGCTGGCGTCCGATGTCTGCGTGCCGATCTCGCGGCTTGCCGAATGCGTGGCCGAGACGCAGCGCGATATCGCCGAGAGTAAACTCCTCGCGCCGATCGTCGGTCACGTCGGCGACGGCAATTTCCACGTCGGGCTGTTGGTCGATCGGAATGACGAAGAGGAGGTCACGCGCATCGAAGCATTCCTCGAACGGCTGGTCGATCGCGCGCTGGCAATGGGCGGAACCTGCACCGGCGAGCACGGCGTCGGTCAGGGCAAGATGAAGTACCTCGCGGCTGAGCACGGAGAACCGGCGCTCGAAGCCATGCGCGCGATCAAGCGCGCGCTCGATCCGCTCGACATCATGAACCCGGGCAAGATCGTTAACCTCTGAGCCGCTCGTTCAACACAAACGTCTGATAAATCGACATAGATTCGCCGGCAATTGTGGCTAGCCCACGGGCGAAAGCGTGCATTCCCGCCGGCCATGCTCTAGGCTTGTGCAGGCGCTCGCGGTCCGTAATTCAAGCGATTGGGAAAGCTTGCCGTGCAGACGACGCTGCTCGGATTGGCATTTGTTATCATTCTGGCGCTGGTTTCGGCGCTGGTCGCTCCGCTCGTCGTCGACTGGAGTCATTACCGCTCGGCGTTCGAGCAGGAGGCCGCCCGGCTGGTTGGTCTGCCGGTGCGCGTCAACGGCGCGATTGAGGCTCGCATCCTGCCCAGCCCCCGGGTCGAGCTGCGTGAGGTCGAGGTCGGCCAAGCCGGCCAGGCCCCGCAAGTTCGGGCCGCTGCGGTCGAGCTTGAACTCGGGCTCGGTTCGCTGCTGCGCGGTGAAGTGCGGGCCACCGAGCTGCACCTCGTCGCGCCGCAAATCAATCTCGCGCTCGATCGCTCTGGAGCAGTGGATTGGCCGGCGCTATCGTCGTCATTCCGGCCCGATGCGCTTACCGTATCCAGGCTGAATGTTGAGGATGGCCGCCTCACTCTTTCAGATGCCGGGTCCGGTGCGCGCCTGACGCTGCAGAAGCTTTCATTTGACGGCGACATTCGCTCCTTCATTGGACCCTTTCACGGCGAAGGCACCTTCGTCGTTGGTAACGAACTTTATGGCTATCAGATTTCCGGCGGCCGGTTTGAAGACGGCGGCCTTAAACTCAAGCTTGCTGTCGAGCCGTCCAATCATCCGCTGACGGCCGAGATCGAAGGCACACTCGGCTTCGATCGCAGTCTCCCGCAATTCGAAGGCACGTTGGCGCTGGCGCGGCCCGTCGGCGTGACGCTGGCGCGCGGCGAGCGGGTGATGAGCGATCCATGGCAGCTCACTGGAAAGCTTCGCGCAACGGCAGCGTCGGCATCGCTGCAAGACCTCGCTTTGCAGTACGGCCCGGAAGAGCGGGCGGTCAATTTCAGCGGTAAGGCCGAGCTGACGTTCGGCGAGCATCCGCACCTCGACGGCGACATCTCGGCCCGGCAGGTCGACATTGATCGCGCGCTTGCCGACCCCGACGTGACACACCGGCCGCCGTTGCTGATGATCAAGAGCTTCTTCGAAACATTCGTTGCGACGGTGAAACCTCCGCTGCCGGGTACAGTCGGCGTCGCTTTCGATGCGGTGACGGTCGGCGGCACCACGCTCCAGTCGCTGCACGGCAGTGTGCGTTTCGACGGCAAGAGCTGGGTCCTTAAGGATTTTGCCTTCCGCGCACCGGGCTTCACCGAGGTCAATCTGAGCGGTCAGCTCGACAACGGACCCCACGGCCTCGCATTCAGCGGCCCCGCGAAACTTGAATCTGCCGATCTGAAAATGCTCATGGCATGGCTCGAGGGCCGCACCGAGCCGCTGCCCGGTCCCAGCAAGACCTTGAGCGCCCGCGGTGCGATCGCGATCGCGAGCGATCGCTTCATGCTGGAAGGGCTGACGGCTGCACTCGATCAGGAGAGCGTGCAGGGCCGACTGGCCTACACCTGGGCGACTGCCAACCGGCCCGCGACCATCGATGGTGAACTCCACTCCGCGACACTCAACGTCGATGCGTTGAGCGCCTTCGTGAAGGCGGCGCTGTCGGACAGCGCCCTTGAGCTACCGCGGCAGGTCGCTCTCGTCCTCGATGTCGGCAAGGCGACATTCGCCGGAGTCGACGCGCGAATGATCAATGCCAAGGTCAAGTTCGATGCCGGGATAGTGCACATCGACCGGCTTACGATCGGCGATCTGGGCGGCGCCGCGCTCGATATCAGCGGACGTATCGACGAACTGTCGTCGCAGCCGCGCGGGCGCGTCACGCTCGACCTTGATGCCAGGACGCTTTCCGGTCTGACCGATATCGTCGGCCGGTTGGCGCCGCAGATCGCTGACGCGTTCCGTCCATTCAACGATCGTCTGGCGCCAGCGAAGGTGCATGCGGTCCTGACGGTTGATCGCGCCGGCAGCAGTTCGGCCGCTAAATTTGAACTCGGCGGCGGCCTGGGCGCGGCGCGCCTCACACTTAACGGCGATGCAACGGGCGATCCCGCGCATTTGGGCGCGGCCGTTGTCCGCGTCACCGGCCGGCTCGATGCCGATGACGGCGGCGCGTTGGTACAGCTATTCAACCTCGACCGCGTGCTGGCCGTCGATCAACTGCCGGGCCAATTGACGCTTTCAGCCAGCGGACCGCTCGATGGAGCTGTCCGCATCAATGGGCTCGCCGCTGCCGGCGGGTTTTCCGCAGCCGTCGACGGCGCTCTGCATTTGAGTGCGGAACAGCCGCCGACAGGCAGCTTGCAAATAAAAGCCACGGCGGCTGACCTTCGCCCGCTGCACCGGGCGATGACCGGACAGCCCGGTACGGCCACGGCGACCACCGCAAGCGCCATTGTCGGCTTTGCCGGCGCCGACGTGTCACTCACCGATCTCAATGTAGGTTCCGGCAAATCGTCGGTGCGCGGCCGGCTTGATCTTAAATTGATGAGGCCGTTTGGCATCAGTGGCGACGTCGTGGCGGATGACGTGGACGTCGCGGCTGCCTCGGCAATGCTGTTCGGGCTGCCGAGCGTCGCTCCCGGTTCCGGCGCGGTCTGGTCGCACGAACCGATGGGTGCGGGCGCGTTTGGCGTGGCAAACGGGGCCGTCACCTTTAAGCTCGGTCGTGCGACATTGATGCCAGCCTGGGTGGTGCGCGATCTCAAGGGCGTCGTCCGCCTCCAGCCGGCGCAGATCGCGTTGAGCGACCTCGAAGGCAAGTTCGCCGGTGGACGCCTGACCGGCGACATCGCAGTCAGCCATGACGCCGGCGACTTTGCGCTCCGGGGACGCATCGAACTCGCTGGCGCGCAGGCAGCGAAGGTTTTGAGTTCCGGCAACAGCGCGGTCGACGGCCTCATCACGATGAAGCTGCAAGCGGAAGGCCTGGGAGCCACTCCCGACGCGCTTGTCGGCTCACTCCATGGCAGCGGCGCAATGTCGCTGAACGATGGAAGTTTTGCCGGGATCGACACGGCGGCGTTCAATGCTGCGATCCGTGCGGCCGGCCAGAACAACACGATCGAGCTATCGAATATCCACGCCGCGGTGAGCGCCGCCATGCAAAACAGCCGGCTCGCGGTGCCGCAAGCGAAGGCGGATCTCACGATCGCGGCCGGGCAAGTTCATCTTGCCAATACGACCGTGAATGCTCAGGACGGCGCGAAGCTTTCGCTTGATGGCATTCTCGATCTCAACGGTTTGGCGATTGATTCACACCTGACGCTGTCAGCACAGCCGGCGGCTAATGCCTTGATTTCAGCCCGGCCGGAATTCGCCATAAATATAAAAGGTCCGTTGGCGGCGCCGGAGAGAAAGCTGGACGTCTCGGCGCTGGTAGCGTGGCTGGCGCTTCGCGCTGCCGAGCTGCAAACCCGACGCCTCGAGCTGATCGAGGCCAACCGGCGCATTGAGGTTTTGGGTCCGGTGTTCCGTCCGCGATCGCCGGCGATCCGCTTCGTACCGATGGGCACGGCGCTGGAGACAATGGACCACGTCGACACTCTCGCGGGAACGACACTGGGATCGCGCGCCTTCGAGCGGTTACGGTCGGAGAGGCCTGGTGTCGTGCCGCCGATCCCGCCTGGCGGTGGCCCTGATACCGCCCCATCTGCCGCTATCACGACGCCACGGCCGGCGGCAGAGAACGCAACTGCAACTACGGGCACGGTTCAACCGGATCGCAGGCGCGCCAAGGCCCCAGCACCCGCGGCGGTTCACTCGCCGCTCGATCTGTTATTCGGCTCCCAGAACTGACGCCATTGGCGGCGCCAATATGATCTCGCCGACCGGCGGATGCGTCGTTTCACTGTCGTTGTTCGTTCGGCCCTGGTAATGATCGAGAACGAACAGCCGTATGGCCGACGATAGGTTGCCGTGCTGGCGGTCGGCATCGATTGAGCCGACCAGGTCCGATAAGGTCATCCGCCGGATTATGGCGATTTCCTTCAGTGCGCTCCAGAATGCGTCCTCGAGGCTGACGCTGGTCTTGTGACCGGCGATGACGATAGAGCGCTTGACGACTGGCGATTTCATTGCCTGTCTCCCGTTTTGATGCGGTGTTGTTCAAGATGATTAAGGGCTTTGTCGCTGCGGGTTCGCTCTAGCGCGCGCTCGGCCTTTGATTGTCCGCGCTCGAGTCGATTGGAGGCCGCCGTTTGCTCAGCCTTGCGCCGTTTAGCTCGTTTGCGCGCGGCGCGGAGATTGACGAGGTCACCCATCTGCACTCACCCTTCGCCCCTCCGGCCCGTTCTGGTCCGGAGGAACTAGCCTCTACACTGACGTGGATCGCGCCAGCCAACAGTGACGGCAGTCACAGGTTTTACGATCTTGCGATTACGGCAGTACCCGCGGCACTAACCGCAACCCAGCTTTTTGGCCGTTTTCGCACCGGTCCTGCAACGGGAACGGCGGGCTATCGTTAACGATCAACGATCCGGTCTGGTCATCCGCTCCGGCCGCACCAGCCGATCGAACTCTTCGCCCGAGACGTAGCCGAACTTGATTGCTTCCTCCCGAAGCGTGGTGCCATGGGCGAGCGCGGCCTTGGCGATCTGCGCCGCCTTGTCATAGCCGATGTGAGGCGCAAGCGCGGTCACGAGCATGAGCGAGCGCTCCATTAGCTCGTGAATCCGCGGCTCGTTGGCGCGGATGCCGGCAACGCAATGATCGGTGAACGAGATGGCCGCATCGGCCAGCAGCCGGATCGATTGCAGCATGGCGTCGGCGATCACCGGCTTATAGACGTTGAGCTCGAAATGGCCCTGGCTGGCGGCTACGGTGATCGTGGTTTCGTTGCCGAACACGCGGCAGCAGACCATGGTCAACGCTTCAACTTGGGTCGGATTGACCTTGCCAGGCATGATCGACGATCCCGGCTCGTTCTCCGGCAGGATCAATTCGCCGAAGCCCGAGCGCGGTCCGGAGCCGAGCAGGCGAATATCGTTGGCGATCTTGAATAGATCGGTGGCGAGCGCATTGAGCGCGCCATGAGCAAAGACAAGCGCACCGTGCGACGCCAGGGCCTCGAATTTATTGGGGGCCGTGACGAAGGGCAGGCCGGTGTCGGCAGCAACCCTTTTGGCGAACAGCTTGGCGAATTGACGCTTGGCATTTAGCCCGGTCCCGACTGCGGTGCCGCCTTGTGCAAGCGGATAAAGCTCCTTCAGCCCCACCCGAATGCGCGCAATGCCGGATTTGACCTGCGCGGCGTAGCCGGAAAATTCCTGCCCGAGCGTAAGCGGGGTCGCGTCCTGAGTATGGGTACGGCCGATTTTGACAATTGACGCGAACGCCTTGGTCTTGGCGTCGAGCGCGGCCTGCAGATGCGTCAGCGCCGGAATGAGACGCTCGGTAATTTCCCGCGCGGCTGCGATGTGCATCGCGGTCGGGAAACTGTCGTTGGACGACTGACTCATGTTGACGTGATCGTTGGGATGGATCGGCGATTTCGCGCCGAGCTTGCCGCCAAGCCGCTCGTTGGCCCGATTGGCAATCACCTCGTTCACGTTCATGTTCGACTGGGTGCCGGATCCGGTCTGCCACACGACCAGGGGAAATTGATCGTCGAGCTTGCCGTCGATGATTTCCTCCGCAGCCTCGACGATCGCCTTGGCGCGCCGCGTGTCGAGCGATCCGAGCTCGCGGTTGGTTTCCGCCGCCGCGCGCTTGACGATCGCGAGCGCCGTGATGAGGGGGCGCGGCATGCGTTCGTCGCCGATGCGGAAATTGTTGCGGGAGCGTTCGGTCTGCGCACCCCAGTAGCGTTCGGCCGGGACTTCAATAGGTCCGAAGCTGTCGGTTTCGGTGCGGGTTTTCATCGAAATATGTCGCCGTCACGAGGTGGCCGCCAAGCGGTCCTCGAAGGCCGCACGGCTACTTCTTCCTGAACCGGTCGAGCCGCACCACTTCGCCGCCGGCACCGCCGTCGGGTGCGGGTGCCTCCGTCGTTGGCGCAGGAGCTGGAGTGGCCAAGCTTTCCGGCTTTGGCATCACCGGGCCGGCGATATTCTCCGTCGCCTTCACGTTGGTATCGCCTGCCGGCGAGGCCTCGATGATCTCGAACTGAAACCCGAATTGCACCGCCGGATCGTAAAACGCCGTTATCGCATCGAACGGGACGCCGACGCGCTCCGGAATGCCGCCGAACGACAAGCCGACCTCGAAGCCCTGCTCGGTTACGATCAGGTCCCAGAATTGATGCTGCAGGACGACAGTCATCTCTTCCGGATACCGGCTGCGCATTCGCTCGGAGAGCTTCACGTCCGGCGCTGTGGTGTTGAAGGTGATCTTGAAATGATGCTCGCCCGGCAGCCCTTTTTTCGCCGCGTCCGCCAACACCGTGCGCACGACGCCGCGCAACGCCGCTTGCGCGAGGATGTCATAGCGAATGTGATCGGTGGCCATGTCAGGATCAGGAATCGGTGGTCAGATATCAGTAATCAGATAGGTACGGAAATCATAGTGGTCCAGACTACGCGTGTCTTCCACTCCTGATTACCGGCCACTGATTCCTGGAAAGTGGAGGCTTCTGTTGCCAGGTGCCTCCGAACCCCGCCTAACGGAGCTTAACCCGCTAGGGCTTTAAGTCGGTCTTTCGAGCCGCTTACGCGGCCAGAGCAACCGGAGCATAGTTGTCGTTTGCAACTATGAATTGGCCCGATAACGGCGGAACCATGCCGAGCAAAAGAACGCCCTTTACGCCCTCGTCGATCCTATTTCGACCCCGTAAGCAGGAATCGGTGATCAGTGATCGGTAATCAGAAGCGCTTTCTGATCACTGTCGTCTGATTACCGACTCCTGGATCTGGTGGAGTCGCCGGGTACCGCCCCCGGGTCCGAAAGGTTTATTACGACGGCCATTTATCGCCATAGCCGGCTTGCGCCGGCAGCGAGAATATAGGCGCAAAAAGTTGACGAAAAAAGAGCTTAGAAGGGCGAATAGCGAAATGGCGAATTGCGAATGGAGAGGGCGATTTAGCTGCCGGCCATCCGCTAATCCCTATTCGCCATTCGCTTTCCCTATTGCAGGCTCAGCGCTACGAAGCGCGTTTCGCCGTCGCCGTTGGAAACGAGCAGCACGGCAACCTTCTTGCCTTGGCTCTTCAGAGCTTCGAGTCGGGTCTGCAAGTCGCTTGGATTGCCGACGGCCTCGTACTGCACTTCGACGATAACGTCGCCGGGCGAAAGCCGCTTGTCGGTCGCGGACGACGCCACGCTCGGGTCGACTGCGGTGACGAGTACGCCCTTGACGCTGTCTCTCACCTTGAACTTCTTGCGAAGGTCATCCGAGAGGCTGGAAAGCTCGAGCCCAAGTGTCTTCTGCACGACGGATTTCTGTTCCGGCGCGGCGTTCTTCTTGGCATCCGCCGCCGCGAGCTTTTCGCCGTCCTCGAGCCGGCCGATCTTGATCGTGTGGGTTTCTTCCTTGCCCTTGCGGATGATGACGACCTCGACCTCCTTGCCAACCGGAGTATCGGCAACGATGCGCGGCAGATCGTGCATCTCTTTGATGTCGCGGCCATCGAATTTGACGACGACGTCGCCCGGCTCGAGGCCGCCGGGCTTCGCCGGTCCGCGGTCGTCGATGCCGGCAATAAGGGCGCCATGCGGCGGCTTGATCGAGAGGCTCTCGGCGATGTCGTCAGTGACTTGCTGGATGCGCACACCGAGCCAGCCGCGCCGGGTCTCGCCGTATTGGCGCAGCTGATTGATGACGGCGACGGCGGAGTTCGACGGCACCGCAAAGCCGATGCCGATCGAGCCGCCGGACGGCGAGATGATCGCAGTATTGACGCCGACCACGTCGCCATTGAGGTTGAACAGCGGGCCGCCGGAATTGCCGCGATTGATGGCGGCATCGGTCTGAATGTAGTTGTCGTATGGGCCCGAATTGATGTCGCGGTGGCGCGCCGAAACAATGCCGGCAGTCACCGTACCGCCGAGGCTGAACGGATTACCGATTGCGATCACCCATTCGCCGAGCCGCAGCTTGTCGCTGTCGCCGAAGTTCACCGCCTTGAGCGGCTTGTCGGGATGAACGCGAAGAACCGCGAGGTCGCTCTTGGTATCCTTGCCGATGAGTTCGGCGGGAAGCTTGGTGCCGTCGTTGAGGATGACGTTGATCTCGTCGGCGTCGGCAATCACGTGGTTGTTGGTCACGACGACGCCGGACGGATCGATGATAAAGCCCGATCCAAGCGAGTTGATCCGCCGCGGCGTGCGATCCGGGTCGCCTTGTCCTCCCTGGCCACGCCGGTTTTTGAAGAATTCCTCGAAGAACTCCTCCATCGGCGAGCCCGGCGGCAGATCGGGCATGTTGCCAAGTTTCGCGTCTACCCGTTGCGACGTCGAGATGTTGACCACCGCATCGATCACCTGTTCGGCGACGTCGGCGATGTTCTCGGGTCCCCGTGCCGCGGCGGTCCAGGCGGGCAGGACGATGATCGCCACGGAAACCGCGGCGATGGCCGCGCCCTGGCGCATAAGCCGGGAGAATTGGCAAAGCATGGTCGTCGCTGCTCCTGAGGATAAGTGCTGGAAAGGTGGCCCCGTCCTGCCTGAGACGCAAGGCCGCAACCAAGCCAAATCACCCGCTATTACGAACTTGATTTGGGCGGAAAAGCGACTCTGTGGCGGGTTAGTGGCGCACCAGCCAGACGATAGCCACACCGATCAAAGCCGAAACCAGCCCCGCAATTCTCAACCGGCTATCCGGCGTTTCGAGCGCGGCCGCCATGGCGCGTTTGGTACCGAGCGGGAACGCGGCCAGGAGAATTCCTTCGATCGCCAAGACGAGGCCGAGCGCGGCGAGAAAGTCGGTCATGAACGCGAGGGCCGATGCGCTGTGGCGTCGTGGGAATCGTGCCGGAAGCTCTATTTCGGGTTTGCCGGTTTGGGTGACGCGGTGGCCGCTGCATTGGGTGCCGTCGTCGGTGCTTCCGCGCGACCAGAAGGATTGGAGAAGAACCGGAAAAAGTCGGTATCCGGCTTCAATACCAGTCGTGTATCGCCGTGCTGCATGCTCTTTTCGTAAGCCTGCATGGAGCGATAGAAAGCGAAGAAGTCAGGATCGCGGTTATAAGCGTCGGCGAAGATGCGGTTTCTTTCGCTGTCACCCTGGCCACGGACCTGCTCGGCCTGTGAGGTGGCGTCGGCCAACAAAACTGTCACGTCGCGGTCGGCTTTGGCGCGAATTTCCTGACTCTTCTGGCTGCCTTGGGCGCGGAACTCCGCGGCCTCCCGCTGCCGCTCGGTCTGCATGCGCTGGTAAACGGCCTGGCTGTTCTGCTCCGGCAAATCGGCGCGGCGGATGCGCACGTCGACGACATCGATGCCGAACTGCCGCGCCTCATGGCCGAGTTGGCTTCGCACCTGCGACATGAGTTGCTCGCGCATATTGCGCACCACGTCCACGAGGGTGGCGCCGCCGAGCACGCTCCGGAGCGCCGAGTTGAGCAGGATCGCGAGCTGCGAATTGGCGCCGTTCTCGCCAACTGTCTGATAGAACTTGAGCGGGTCGGTGATGCGATAGCGTGCGAAGGCGTCGACGACGAGCCGCTTCTGATCGGAGGCGATGACCTCCTGCGCCGGCGATTCGAGGTCGAGAATGCGTTTGTCGACGTAAATGACGCTGTCGATGAACGGCACCTTCACATTGAGACCGGGCTCGGTGATGACGCGGACCGGTTGTCCGAGCCGCACCACCAGCGCCTGCTTGGTCTGATTGACGGTGAAGAATGTGCTGTAGCCGACGACGACGGCGATCAGCAGCAAAATGGCGATGGCGCCGCCGGCGAGGCCAAGTCTCATTGGCCGCCTCCTGACGATGCGCCGCTGGTCGACGAGGTGCCCGGCGATGCCGAACGCGGTCGCGGCAGTTCGGTCAGTGGCAAATAGGGAACCACGCCTGGACCGGCCTGCGGTCCGGTATCGATGATCGTCTTGTCGCTGCCGCCGAGAACGCGCTCCATGGTCTCAAGATACATGCGCTCACGGGTCACATCGGGCGCTTTCTTGTACTGTTCGTAGATCTGCACGAAACGCGAGGTCTCGCCCTTGGCTTGAGCGACGGTCTGCTCGCGGTAGGCTTCGGCGTCCTGGGTGATCTTGGCGGCACGTCCGCGCGCCTCAGGCACGACCCGGTTGGCGTAGGTCTGCGCTTCGTTCTGCGCGCGCTCGAGATCCGAGCGGGCTGCCTGTACGTCGCGGAAGGCGTCGATGACCTGAGTGGGTGGATCGACCTTCTGCAGCTGCACCTGCTGTACCTGTATCCCCGCGCCGTATTTGTCGAGGGTCTTCTGCATCAGCTCCTGCACCGCCGTCTCGATGTTCTGGCGCGCGCCGGTGAGGATCGGCTGGAGGGTCCCGTGCCCGATGACTTCGCGCATGGCGGCTTCGGCTACGGCTTTCACCGTTCCTTCGGGATTCTGGATGTTGAACAGATAGTCGCCGACGCCGGTCGGCTTGATTTTCCACAGCACCGAGAAATCGACGTCGACGATGTTCTCGTCGCCGGTGAGCATCAGGCTTTCCTCCGGTACCTCGCGCACCGACGTGCCGCGGCGCATGTCTTCCACCGGGCGCATGCCGATGTCTATTTTGTTAATGCGCAACGCCGGCGGAGTCAGCACGGTCTCGATCGGATAGGGCAGGTGATAGTTCAGTCCCGGCTGTACCTCGCGGGTGAACTTGCCGAAGCGAAGCACGACGCCAAGCTCGTCGGGCTCGACGCGAAAGAAGCCGGAAAAGCCCCAGAGCACCACGGCTACGAGCGCAATCAGAGCGATGCCGCGTCCGCCGAGATTGCCGGGCAGGAAGCCGCGCAGCCGGTCCTGGCTGCGGCGCAAAAACTCTTCCAAATCGGGCGGTCGCGACCCGCCTCCCGGTTGCTGCGGCCCCGAACCCCAAGGTCCCCGGGGCCCCGATCCCCAGGGGCCACCGGATTGGTTGTTCCACGGCATCAAAATGTCTCCTGAAACGCCGGGTGGACCAGCCGGCTTGGTTGCCGGGGGATATAGGGGAGTGCGCAGCCCCTTGCAACGCGCAGCTGGCCGCGCTTGCTGGCCCAAACAGCGTCAGTTTGTCCGCTCGTAGCTGACAAAAGCGAACGCCGCCTCGTCCTCGGCTTGCGGTTCGTGCTCCTCGCGGGAGGTTTCGCGCCAGATTTTAGGATCGATTGCCGGAAAAAGCGCATCGCCCTCGACGCTCTTGTGCACGCACGTGATCGCCAGATGCGTCGCTTGCGGCATGACCTGCGCATAGATTTCGGCGCCCCCGGCGACGATGATTGAATCGGCGTCGCGCCGCAGCGCATCGCCGCGCGCAGTCGTGAAGGCATCGCCGAGGTTCGGCGCAACCAAAATACCGGGTGCGGCGAACGTGCGATCGCGGCTGACAACAATGGTGGTGCGGCCGGCAAGCGGCTTGCCGATCGACAGATAGGTCTTGCGCCCCATCAAGACCGGCTTGCCCATGGTGAGCGAGCGAAAATGCTGCATGTCGGACTTGAGCCGCCACGGCAGTTTGTTGCCGCTGCCGATCACGCCGTTCTCGGAAACGGCGGCGACGAGGACGATGTTCATTCCTACACCGCCACGGCGGCTTTGATGTGCGGGTGCGGTTCGTAGCCTTCGAGCGCGAAATCCTCGTAGCGGAATGCGAACAGATCCTTCACCGCCGGATTGAGCCGCAGCGTCGGCAGCGGTCGCGGGCTGCGCGTCAATTGCAGTCGTGCCTGCTCGATGTGGTTGAGATAAAGGTGGGTGTCGCCGAAGCTGTGGATGAATTCGCCCGGCTTGAGCCCCGTCACCTGCGCGACCATCAAAGTCAGCAACGCGTAGGACGCGATGTTGAACGGCACGCCGAGAAAGACGTCGGCCGAGCGCTGGTAGAGCTGACACGACAGCGCACCGTCCGCGACGTTGAACTGGAACAGGCAGTGGCACGGCGACAGCGCCATCAGATCGTTCTCGCCAGGGTTCCACGCGGTGACGATGAGCCGGCGCGAAGCGGGATTGCGGCGGATTTCGGCGATCACATTCGCCATCTGGTCGATGTGGCCGCCGTCGGGCGTCGGCCATGAGCGCCATTGCCGGCCATAGACCGGGCCGAGATCGCCGTCGGCGTTGGCCCATTCGTCCCAGATGGTGACGCCGTGCTCGTCGAGATATTTGACGTTGGTGTCGCCGCGCAGGAACCAGAGCAGCTCGTAGATGATGGATTTGACGTGAAGCTTCTTGGTGGTGACCAGCGGAAACCCGTGCGCCAGATTAAAGCGCATCTGGTGGCCGAAGATCGACACCGTACCGACGCCGGTCCGGTCGCGCTTTTCCACGCCCTCGGCGAGCACCCGTTCCATCAGATCGAGATATTGCCGCATCGGCTCTTCAGCTTCGCGACTTTCGGATTGAGTCGCGTGACAAGCTTAACGCCAAATGTGGAGCGCGCGAAGCGCACGCAAGATCGTGGTGGATAGCGCTGCACCGGATCGGCTTGGGTCTGCGCGACCTGTCATTCTCCTGCGAACGGGAACGAAATCGAGAACCGCAAAGGAGACCTGTTCGCCCGCATCACTCCAACAATGCTTCGATGAATGCCACCGCCCGCTCATAAATTCCCGGGGCCTCGCTTTCGCGCGGGCCGCCGATGGCGAGCTTGAGTTCGTCGCCACGGTTCGCCTGGTCAAGTCTCGCCTGCTGGACGCGGAGCCAAAGCGTAGCGGGCTTGAGAATGTCCGCCTGCTGCAAGTTCACCGTGATGAGCGGCTTGCGATAGCGATGCGCGAGGTGGCTGGCCAGTGTCGTACCGGCAGATATCTCCAGTCCGGCAGCGTCGACGATGATCATGCACGCGCTGGCGTCACGTACGTTCCATTCCGTCCTCTGGGCCGGATCGGCGAGGGGCGTCTCTTTGAGATCCGGGTATTTGGCCAGCAAGCCGCGGCGGCTGCGGAAAATCTTCGGCCCAGCCGCCTCGCGGGCACCAGCCGCCATAGGCGATCCCGCGCGCAATCGCGACATCGAGCACCGCACGGTCAACACCGCTTTGTCCTCCGGAAAGAAGCCTCATGGGAGTTGGCTGGCCACCGTTGTGACGAGGCTCATCTGCGCTGTCGCTGCAGCTTCACGGAACTGTGCCCTTTCCTTACCGATTTGTAATTCGGCGGGGAAAGAATCCGGGAGTAGTTTAACCCGCATTGTTCGGGTACACCGTCGCCCCCGTGCCCGGTCAATCAACCCCAGGATCGTGATCCACGTCCTGGGGTTGTTCGTTTTCCCGATAGCGGTCAACCTGTTCCGCCTATCGTTGCGGCGTTTTTGCAGGCAGCCCCGTCGGGGCTAAAGCCAGCTACCCCCGTGGCGGCTGTTCGACGAATTCCTCGCGCCGATAGCCCTGCGCGTAGAGCACGGCGGTCAGGTCGCCATAGTCGATACAGGCGGTTGGCACAGCCTCGCGGATGGCGGGCTTGCCGTGAAAGGCGACGCCGAGGCCGGCCGCCTTCACCATCGGGATGTCGTTGGCGCCATCGCCGACCGCGAGCGTTTCGCCGTGGCCAAGATGCAAACGCTCGCGCAGCGCGACCAGTGTATCGAACTTGGCCTCGCGGCCGACGATCGGCTCAGCCACTTGGCCGGTCAGTCTCCCGGTCGCGTCGGTCAGGAGCGTGTTGGCGCGCTGTTCGTCAAAGCCGATCGCGGCAGCAATGCTTGTCGTAAACGCGGTGAAGCCTCCGGATACAACGCAGGTGTACGCGCCGTTGGCGCGCATGGTCGCGACCAGCGTCGGCCCGCCGGGCATGAGTTTGATGCGTTCGGCAATGACTTCGTCGATCACCGTGGCGGGCAGGCCCTTCAGCAAGGCAACGCGTTCGCGTAACGCCGGCTCAAAGGCGATTTCACCGCGCATCGCGCGTTCGGTAATGGCCGCGACGCGGGTCTTGAAGCCGGCATAGTCGGCCAGTTCGTCGATGCATTCCTGGGCGATCATCGTTGAATCCATGTCGGCGACCAGGAGCTTCTTGCGGCGGCCGTCATGCGGTTGGATCACGACGTCGACCGGCTCGCCGGCGATGATGTCGCGGATGTCGGTGGCGAGTTCGCCCAGCAGACTTTCTTTGTAAGCGGCGGTGGCCTCGGCATCGTCGTCATCGATCAGAAACGCCACGTCGACCGCGACCCCGGGTGCCAGCCAGTCGACGGGGCGGCCATGCGGCAGATAACGGGCGACTTTTTGAGCCAACGCAGCGTCTACCGCGGGTCGGTCCGGATGCGAGATCAATGTCGCCACATAAAACATGCAGTGTTCCGGACCGGCCTTTCAGGATTTCAATTCGCGCAAATCCGCATTACGTCAACCCCGTGAACAAAGCTCGCATAATCCTCATCGCCGGACCGACGGCGAGCGGTAAATCCGCGCTGGCGTTGACGCTCGCCGAGAAATTCGGCGGTACGATTGTCAATGCCGATTCCATGCAGGTCTACCGCGATCTGCGCGTCATCACCGCCCGCCCCACCGCGGACGATGAACGGCGCGCGCTCCATGTACTCTATGGCCACATCGATGCGGCGGAAAATTTCTCAGTCGGCTACTGGTGTACGGAGGCTGCCGCGGCGCTGGCGGCGGCGAAAGGCGAGGGCCGCACCGCGATCGTCGTCGGCGGCACCGGTCTCTATTTCAACGCGCTGACGCGCGGGCTTGCCGCGGTGCCGCCGATCCCCGCGGACATTCGCGCGACGGTGCGGGCGCGGCTTAAAAGCGAGGGCGTCGCTGCGCTCCATGCGGAGCTTGAGCGCCGCGATCCGGCGATGGCAGCGCGGCTGATGCCAGGCGACCGCTCCCGCATCACCCGCGCGCTGGAGGTGGTGCTGGCAACGGGACGTTCGCTGCTCGCCTGGCACCAGGACGGCATGCCGGCGAGTCTCGACGCATCGCGCGCCGCGAAGATTTTTCTGATGCCCGACCGCGACGAACTGTTCCGTCGTATCGATGCGCGCTTTGAGACGATGGTCACCGCTGGTGCAATCGAGGAGGTACGAACGCTTGCGGCCCGCAATCTCGATCCCGATCTGCCGGCGATGAAGGCGCACGGCGTGCCATGGCTGATCCGCCATCTAAAAGGGGAGCTGACGCTGGCGGAAGCAATCGAAGGAAGTCAGCGCGACACCCGGCAATACACCAAGCGGCAAGCGACCTGGTTCCGCAACCAGCTACCGGGCTTTACGTTTGTCGAGCCGGAGCGGGCGCTCGACGCTGTTGAGGGACAGCTGCGGATGTTCTCGATGTGACGGCCGGGCGAGGCATTTATGGATTTGCAGCAGTCAAATGCTTGACCCGCGCGGCTGCAACGCTTATAAACAAGCTGAAATCAGAGGGCACATCTCGTGCGGAAGTCCGTGTTGAAGTCGATCGTACTCGTAGGAAGGCGCACCGCCGTGGGTAGATGATCTACCCGCGAAACGAGGCGGTGCGCAAACAAGGGCCCTCTGAGGCCCTTTTTTATTTGCTGAATCCCCTGCTTGTCTCCCCCGCAAGCGGGGGGAGCGATGGGAGGGGGCGGGTTGGGAGCGAACGGAGCAAGCCATGACGGAAATGACTGGCGCGGAAATGGTGATCGCGGCGTTAGCCGATCAGGGCGTGGAACACATTTTCGGTTATCCCGGCGGTGCGGTGCTGCCGATCTACGACGCGCTGTTCCAGCAGGATAAGGTGAATCACATCCTGGTGCGGCACGAGCAGGGCGCCGTGCACGCCGCCGAGGGTTATGCGCGCTCGACCGGCAAGGTCGGTACCGTTCTCGTCACCTCGGGGCCCGGTGCGACCAACGCCGTCACCGGCCTGACCGATGCGTTCTGCGACTCTATTCCGCTCGTCGTCATTACCGGGCAGGTGCCGACGCATCTGATCGGCAATGATGCGTTCCAGGAATGCGATACCGTCGGCATCACCCGGCCGTGCACCAAATATAATTATCTGGTCAAAACCATCGCCGATTTGCCGCGCGCGCTCCACGAGGCTTTTCACATCGCCGCAAGCGGACGGCCGGGGCCGGTCGTGGTCGATATCCCGAAGGACATCCAGTTCGCCAAGGGCACTTATTCGAAGCCGAAGGAATTCCAGCACCGCGGCTATCGGCCCAAGGTCAAAGGCGATCTCGACAAGATCAAACAGGCCATCGACATGATGGCGGCCGCGAAGCGTCCGCTGTTCTACACCGGCGGCGGCGTGGTCAATTCCGGTCCGGCGGCATGTCAGCTCCTGCGCGAGCTGACCAAGCTCACCGGTTTTCCGGTCACCTCGACGTTGATGGGTCTCGGCGCCTTTCCGGCAGCCGATAAACAGTGGCTCGGCATGCTCGGGCATGCACGGCACCTGGGAATCCAATTGGGCGATGCACGATTGCGACCTGATGATCGCCGTCGGCGCCCGTTTCGACGATCGTATCACCGGCAGGCTGGACGCTTTCTCGCCGGGTTCGAAGAAAATCCACATCGATATCGACCCGTCCTCGATCAACAAAAACGTCAAGGCCGATCTCGGTATCGTCGGCGATTGCGCGCATGTGCTCGAGGACATGGTGCGGTTGTGGCGTGCCAGCGCCGTCGTCCCCGACAAGAAGGCGCTGCAGGCGTGGTGGGAGCAGATCGGAAAATGGCGCACGAAGAATTCGCTCGCCTACCGCAACTCCAACGAAATCATCAAGCCGCAATATGCGATTGAGCGCCTCTACGCGCAGACCAAGGACCGCGACGTCTACATCACCACCGAAGTCGGCCAGCATCAGATGTGGGCGGCGCAATTCTATGGGTTCCAGGAACCGAACCGCTGGATGACCTCAGGCGGGTTGGGCACCATGGGTTACGGCCTGCCGGCTGCGGTCGGTGTGCAGGTCGCGCATCCGAACTCGCTCGTCGTCGACATCGCAGGCGAAGCCTCGGTGCTGATGACCATGCAGGAAATGTCGACAGCGGTCCAATACGACCTGCCGATCAAGATTTTCATCCTCAACAACAAGTATATGGGGATGGTGCGGCAGTGGCAGGAATTGCTGCATGGCGGGCGCTATTCGCATTCCTATACCGAAGCGCTGCCGGATTTCGTCAAGCTCGCCGAGGCCTATCACGCCCACGGCATCCGCTGTGAACATCCGGGCGAACTCGACGAGAAAATCCGCGAAATGCTCGAGGTGAAAAAGCCGGTGCTGTTCGATTGCGTGGTTGATCCGGCGGAAAACTGCTTTCCGATGATTCCGTCGGGCCGCGCCCACAATGAGATGCTGCTCGGTGACGCTGCGACGCGGATCGAGGATGCCATTACCGAACAAGGCAAGGTGATGGTGTAAAGGACAGCGAATAGCGAAATGGCGAATGGCGAATTGAAAGCGCCAAGCAGCTACTCGCTACTCGCCATTCGCAATTGAGGACAACCACGTGAACACCTCCGCAACTACTCACTATCCGGCGATGACCACGTCGCAGCAGGTTGAATCCCGTACTTTGTGCGTACTGGTCGACAATGAGCCCGGCGTGCTGGCGCGCGTGATCGGTTTGTTCGCCGGTCGCGGCTACAACATCGATTCGCTGACGGTTTCGGAGACCGAGCACGAGAAGCACCTGTCGCGCATCACCGTGGTCACCCGCGGCACGCCGATGGTGATCGAGCAGATCAAAAATCAGCTTGAGCGCCTCGTGCCGGTGCACCGCGTCGTCGATCTGACCAGCAGCGGGCCGTCGTTGCAGCGCGAACTCGCCATGGTCAAAGTGCGCGGCAAGGGCGAGCAGCGCATGGAGGCGTTGCGGCTCGCCGACGCTTTCCGCGCCCGCGTCATCGATGCGACCAACGAAAGCTTCGTGTTCGAAATCACCGGCGCCACCGACAAGATCGAGAGCTTCGTCAACCTGATGCTGCCGCTTGGCCTCGTCGAAGTTTCACGCACCGGCGTCGTCGCCATCGGACGCGGGCCCGAGGGGATGTAGGCTTTCGGGCATTGAAACCTGTACGGTCAGACCGTACATCGGGCCATGCGGATCGTCAGTTTCCGTCACGATATGTCGAAAAGATTCGTGCGATGCTGACGGCAATTGCCCAAGCTGAAAAACATAGGCGAAATCGAGAAGTACGCGGGATGGCGCTTGCATCCACTGACGGGTGACCGCCGAAATACCAGGAGCATGGTTGTCACCCGCAACCATCGACTAACGTTCCGTGTTGTGGACCGGGGCGTGCTGGAGATCGCGGAAGCTGATGAACTCATGCCAATGAAACAGCCGTCGCACGCTGGCGACATCATCTATTGGGGGATACTGGAGCCGCTTGGCCTCAGCGTTACCAAAGCCGCTGAAGCTCTTGGCGTGCGCCGGGCGACGCTGTCGGCTGTGGTGAACGGCAAGGCTGCACTATCGCCCGAACTCGCACTCAGAATCGAAAAGGCGTTCGGCCCTGAGGTCGACCATTTGCTGCGGGTTCAGGCGGCCTACGACGCCACTGAAATCCGCAAACGCGCCAAGACGATCAAAGTCAAACGATACGTTGCGAAAGCTGCCTGAAAATAACCGCGCTGTAGGCAAACCCGCTCATTCCCGCGTAAGCGGGCATCCAAGACGCGACGAAAGTTGGGTCCCCGCGCGGGGACGAGCGGATGAGATGATACTACGCCGCCGAGCGCGCCGGCTCCCCGATCAGCCGCCCGACCAGAAACGCGAAGCGGTCGATGTGATCCTGCAGGAATTTCCGTGTGCTCTCGTCGGCGATGTTGCCGTGGTCGTCGACCAGGTTCGGTTTGAAGGTCACATAGGCTTCGCCGCCAAGGAGGATCATGCCGAGGCCGGTCATGACCGAGCGCAGATGCTGCTGCGCCAGCGCGCTGCCGATGGCGCCTGGTGACGTGCCGGTAATGAAGCCCGGTTTGCCGGCCCACGAATTCTTGCCCCAGGGGCGCGCGCCCCAGTCCACCGCGTTTTTCAGGACCGCGGGAATCGACCGATCGTGTTCGGGCGTGACGATCAGGACGCCATCAGCGCGGGCCAGTTCGTCCTTGAAGCGCACAACTTCCGTAGGCAGGTTGTTTTCATTGTCCTGGTTGAACATCGGCAGATCGTCGATACGGACGATCCTGGCGTCGAATTTGTCGGCGCCGAGCTTGATCATCGCCTGGGCGAGCTTGCGGTTGATCGATTCGCGGCGGTTGCTGCCGACGATGACGGCAAGAAGTGGCTTTGCCATTGCGGTTCCTCTGGTTAAAATTGATAACTCACACTAAATAAGTGCCTATGACGAAAACGCGCAAGAAGGCACATCGATGAAACCAAGCGACATCCATTTGCCCGGGGATTGCCGGGCAGTCAGCGACGTGCTCGCCCGCGTCGGCGACAAATGGTCCGTA
Organism: uncultured Alphaproteobacteria bacterium; assembly: GCA_963791955.1. Classification (GTDB taxonomy): domain Bacteria; phylum Pseudomonadota; class Alphaproteobacteria; order Rhizobiales; family Xanthobacteraceae; genus BOG-931. Next base: position 38,372 of record CAWBUO010000002.1, on the reverse strand, counting down.
CTGGTCGTTTCGCGGCTGGGTGAGGGACCGATGCGCTTTAACGAGCTGCGGCGGTCGATTGGCGGCATTTCGCAGCGCATGCTAACCCTCACGTTGCGCGGTCTTGAGCGCGACGGCCTGCTGACACGAACGGCGTTTCCGACCATTCCGCCGCGGGTGGATTACGCGTTGACCCCGCTCGGCCGCGATTTGTTGAATCCAGTCTCCGCCCTTGGCGCCTGGGCGATCCGTAACCAGCCGAAAATCGCCCGCGCCCGTGAGCAATTCGACGGTAATTGCGAAGCGAACGGAAAGCCGCCGATACGTCGCCGCGGCGTGCGGACCGGGCTTGTCCAAACCGCTCCCAGAAACTAGAAGCAGCAACCGCAAACAAAGGCCAAAGGCTGGCCTCCGGGCAGGGGTAAGACATCATGCGTGTTTATTACGACCGCGACGCCGATTTGAATCTGATCAAGGGCAAAAAGGTCGCCGTCATCGGCTATGGCAGCCAGGGCCATGCCCATGCGCTTAATCTGCGGGATTCCGGCGTCAAGAACGTCGCGGTGGCTTTGCGGAAGGGTTCGCAGGGCGTCAAAAAGGCGGAAGGCGAAAAGCTCAAGGTCATGGAAGTGGCCGAAGCCGCGAAATGGGCCGACGTGATGATGATGCTGACGCCCGACGAATTGCAGGCCGACATCTACAACAACCACCTCCACGCCAACATGAAAGACGGCGCGGCGCTGATGTTCGCGCACGGGCTCAACATTCATTTCAACCTGATCGAGCCGCGCGCCGATCTCGATGTAATGATGATCGCGCCAAAGGGCCCGGGACACACCGTCCGCTCCGAGTATCAGCGCGGCGCCGGCGTGCCGTGCCTGCTCGCGATCCACAAGGATGCGTCCGGCAACGCCCACGATCTCGGGCTCTCTTACGGTGCCGCGATCGGCGGCGGCCGCGCCGGCATCATCGAGACGAGCTTTCGCGAAGAATGCGAAACCGATTTGTTCGGCGAACAGTCCGTGCTGTGCGGCGGCCTGGTCGAGCTGATGAAGGCCGGTTACGAAACTCTCGTCGAAGCCGGCTACGCGCCGGAGATGGCTTACTTCGAGTGCGTGCACGAAGTGAAACTGATCGTCGACCTCATCTACGAGGGCGGTATCGCCACCATGAATTATTCGGTCTCCAACACGGCGGAATACGGTGAGTACGTGTCCGGCCCGCGCGTCGTCGACGCCGAGACCCGCGCCGAGATGAAGCGCATTCTTTCGGACATCCAGACCGGCAAGTTCGTCAAAGACTGGATGCTGGAAAACAAGGTCAACCAGACGTCATTCAAGGCGATGCGCGCCGCGTGCGCCGCCCACCCGATCGAGCAGGTCGGCGCCAAGCTGCGGGCGATGATGCCGTGGATCAAGGATCGGGCGCTGGTGGACCGGTCGCGGAACTAGACCGGTCTTCCGAGGGTCGACCGCTTCGCAGGCTGACTTGATCTCGCGGCGTTGGCGGCCGACACTAAGCCTATGGGCGAGATTGAATAACAGGAGCTCATCTTGCTTGGGAAACAACATCTGTTTGCGGCGGCCGCTGCAGCATCGATGGCGGTTGCAGGACCGGCAGCTCACGCGGCCGACGTCTTCACGCTGACCTCGACCACGTTTCAGGACGGCAAAATCATGCCGAAAAAGGTCGCCAACAATCGGGCCGGCAATGCCAACTGTGTCGGCGAAAATGTTTCGCCGCAATTTTCCTGGACCAATGTGCCCGCGGGCACCAAGAGCTTCGTCCTTTTGATGTCCGATCCTGAAGGCCGCGCGCCATCCGGCGTGAGTCACTGGGTGGCCTATGGGATCCCGGCCTCGGTTACCGGCTTCGCCGAGGGCGAAACCAGCAAGCCATCGGACAAATACGTCGGCGGCAAGAGTACGATGGGTGTCGGCCATTATTCGGGACCTTGCACGCCTCCCAATATGACCCCGCATCACTACACATTTATTCTTATCGCCTCAGATTTCGAGCCGACAGAACTGCCTCCGGGTTTGACGCGAGACGAGGTGATCGCAAAATTTGGACCGCCGCCGGCGCATGTGAAGGGCGTAACCGGCATGGTCGGGTTGTTCGTGAATCCGTGGCACGAGTGAGCGCGGCATCCGCAACAGTGTTTTGCACCGGGCCACGCCAGAGCCTGCCACCGGGCGCTGATGCCCTCTGAAAGGGCGGACATCGAAATTGCCGAAATCGATCGCGTGGAAATCGCGGTCGAGCCGTGGTCGTGGGAGTTTGCGCTGACGCGGCGCGACGAGATCGATCGGAACTTTGCCCGCCGTCAGAGCGAGGGTTCTGCGATCTGGAACGGACGCGTGCTTTTGCTTCGCCGCTATGCGGTTCGCAATGGCGTGCTGGAAGGCGCCTGCTTCGAGACCGACTATGCCAGCTTTCTGGCGTGGCGAGATTGGGGTTTTCCTGACGCCGGCGTCTTCAACGTGTTCGGCTCCGCCGCCCTGCAAGCCGCCGACGGGGCTTTCCTGCTCGGTGAAATGGGTCCGACGACCGCGAGCCCGGGCTCGGTTTATTTCCCCTGCGGCACGCCGGATCCTGACGACATCGGTGCCGACGGCAGCCTCGACCTCGCCGGCAGCGTCAGCCGCGAGCTTCTCGAGGAGACCGGTCTCGAAATCGCGGCACTCGAAGTCCGGCCAGGCTGGACCATGGTGCACGACCGCGGCTTTCTAAACCTGATGAAGCTACTCACAACACGGCAGAATGCCGAGGAGTTTCGCGCCCAAATCATGCACAATCTCGCGACTCAGGCGCGGCCGGAATTCTGCGACATCCACATCGTCCGCGGACGTGCCGATCTCGACGACCGTATGCCGCGCTTTCTGGTTGCTTATTTGGAGGAAACCTGGCGGCGATGAAAACGACTCAAGCGCCCGCGGGCCAAAGATGAAGCTCGCCAAAATCCTGAAACATTGTCGGGTGGACAAACCGCGCCGGTTCCGGCTGGCCGATTGTGATCCCGCCGAAACTTTCGGGCTTGCGATCGACAAGGAAGACGTCAAGGCGATGCTCGCCGACGGCATTACCCGGCTCGCGGATTTGCAGCAGCGGCTTTACGCACAGGATCGCTGGGCAGTGCTGGTCGTGCTGCAAGGTATGGACGCGGCCGGCAAGGACAGTGTCATCAAACACGTGATGTCTGGCATCAATCCGCAGGGATGCGAGGTGCACGGGTTCAAGGTGCCGAGCGAAGAGGAGTTGCAGCACGATTTCTTCTGGCGCGTAGCATCCCGCCTGCCGGCCCGCGGTCGCATCGGCATTTTCAATCGTTCTTACTACGAAGAAGTTCTCGTGGTGCGCGTGCATCCGAGCCTGTTGGCGCATGAGAGGCTGCCGTTGCCGCTGGCCGGCAAGGAGGTCTGGAAGCATCGCTTCGAGGAAATTTGTGCGTACGAGGAATATCTCGTGCGCAACGGGACGATCGTGCTCAAATTCCATCTGCGCATTTCCAAAGAAGAACAGCGCAAGCGCTTCCTGGCGCGACTCGATGAACCGGGTAAGCGCTGGAAATTCTCGATCGCCGACATCACCGAACGCGAGCGGTGGGACGACTACATGGAAGCCTTTGAGGACATGATTCGTTCGACCTCCACATCACATGCGCCCTGGTACATTGTTCCCGCCGATCATAAGCGCCTCGCCTGGCTTGTGGTTTCCGCCGTGATCATCGAGGCGTTGGAGGCGCTCAAAGTCGATTTTCCCAGAGTGCAAGGCCGGGCGCTCGACCGCATGAAGAACGTGGAGCGCGCGCTGAAGGCGGAAAAGTCTGGTTGAAACAATAAACCGCGGAATAACAGAATAACTGCTCCGCCTCGTGAGACGGAAGCTCGACAGAGCTTTCGATCGTCGTCTGCCGGTCTCGACATTTATTGGCATTTTGAGATGGCGCATCTTTTGCGCCATTGCCAGGATTGCATTTGAGGGTTGACGGGGCGTGGCTTCACACCTGGTGCCTTGCAGACTACACTTGTCTCACGCAGGAAAGACGGACTGGCGGTTGTGAATACCTTCGTGAAAAACGTGGCGACACTTGCTGTTTTGGTGGCGCTTATGGGCCTTGCGTCTCACGCGCGCGCCGCGCCATCGGATTTCGACGGCGTATGGATTCCCGATGTCAAAGATCAGCACCGTCAGGAAACCGCAAACGTTCCGCCGTGGAAACCCGATATCCTGCCGCAAGTTCAGCGTCTGATTGCCGAGGAAAAGGCCGGTCGGCCTTTCCTGGTATTGAGCCATTGTCTGCCGCACGGCATGCCGAGCTGGATGCTGATCACGCACAATGCATTCGAGTGGCTGACCACGCCCGGCCGTATCACGATGCTCGGTGAGGTCGACGGCAACCGTATGCGACGAATCTATATGGACGGCCGCGCGCATCCCGACGACGCCGACCTGACCCTGCACGGCCACTCGATCGGCCATTGGGACGGCGACGCCCTCATTATCGACACAACCGCCATCGCGCCGCAGGCTTATATTGCGACCAGCGAAGCGGTGGGCATCCCGAACGATGGCGATATGCATATCGTCGAACGGCTTTATCTGGCGAAGCCGAATATCCTTCACGACGATCTGGAAATCACCGCGCCGAAAGTCTTGACCGCGACCTGGAAAACCACCCGCATTTTTCGCCGCTACCCCGAGCGTCACTACGAGATCACCGAGGGCGAATGCGAGCAGGAAGACCTCGTTCCCGGCAAGGACCAGTACGGCAACGACATATTCGTTTCCCAGCCCCAAAACCCGGACGGTTCGGTCCGCGCAGTGAAGTAAGGACAAGGCAGTGGCGTTCAGAAAAATTCTCCTGGCAGCCGGCGTATTGGCGAGTTTGAGTGGCGCGGCGCTCGCGCACCATTCGGGCGCGGCCTATGACACCGAGCATCCGCAGACACTGGAAGGCACCGTCAAGACGGTCAACTGGACCAACCCGCACATTACTTTCGTGGTCGAAGCCGACGCCAAGGACGGCAAACCGGCGCAAACCTGGATATTTGAAGTCTCAAGCCCCGGTGTGCTCACCCGCTCGGGCTGGACCAAGCGGTCGTTGCAGCCCGGCGATCACGCAGTTTTTCATTACGCGCCGCTGCGCGCCGGCGGTCTGGGCGGCTTTCTGATGAAGGTGAATATGCCGGACGGCAAGGAACTGAGCTTCAGTCTCACCCCCGCCGATCAGTAACGTCATGACCGGAGCCATCGTCGGCGACTTTGCCAAGTGGCTCGCGGCGACTGCATTGAGCCACGCGATCCAGACGGCCGGCTGGGTCATTCCGACGCTGCAGACGATTCATATTCTTGGCATTGCGGTGCTGTTCTTTTCCGCGGTCATCGTCGACCTCCGCCTGTGGCGCGTGCTGCAACGCGACGTCCCGCTAAAAGACGTCGCGCGGCGCTTTCTGCCGGTGATCTGGCCGGTGTTGCTGATCCTTCTGGTCAGCGGAAGCCTGCTCATTATCGGCGAGCCGCGGCGCTCGCTGCTCAACACCACCTTCTATCTGAAGATGACGCTGCTCGTCGCTGCCATTGTGCTCACCGTCATCCTGCAATGGTCGTTGGCATCGGCCCCGGAATTTTGGGAAAAGACCCGTGGCCGGCGGACTGCGGCGCGGCTCGCGGCGACCCTTTCCATCGTGGTTTGGTGCGGCGTCATCTTTGCCGGCAGGTGGATCGCCTACACCCAGGTCGGATGATGCTGTACCTCAAGGAAGTCATCGGCTTTTTCGAGGACAATAGCCTCGCCGACGCCATTCGCGAAAACGATCTGCTGTTTCCCGTGATCGAGTCGGTGCATGTGCTTGCGATCTGCCTCGTGGTCGGGTCCATCATGGCGGTCGACCTCAGGCTGCTCGGGTTTGCCTCGGTGAAACGTCCGGTCAGCGCCGTCACGCGCGGAATTTTGCCGCTGACGTGGGGCGCATTCGTGGTCGCGGTGGCGTCCGGGTTCCTGATGTTCATGTCCAACGCGACCAAATATCTCGGCAACGGCTTTTTCGTCGCCAAGCTTTGTCTGATCGCCGCCGCTGGCGCCAACATGCTGGTCTTTCATTTCATCAGCGCAAGGCATCAGTCGCGGTGGGACAATCAGGCGCGGCCGCCGGTCACGGCACGCCTGGCAGGCGGCATATCGATGCTGCTTTGGATTGCGGTGGTCGCATGCGGCCGCTGGATCGGTTTCACCATGGAGGCCGGCTGAGATGATCGCGCGCTCCCTTGCGGTCGTTTTTGCTGCAGCGATCATTGTCGGCGCGACGGTGCGGGCATCGCTGGGCGAAGACGCCGGTCGCTCGCCGCCGTTCCAGCCTTATGTCGACATGAAAACTTTCATGGAGCATGTGCTTACGCCGGCGGCAAACATCGTCTGGAGCGTCAACGGTCTCGTGATCGACGAAAAAGGTGAGCACGATCTTTCCCCCAAATCCGATGCAGACTGGGAGCGGATCGTGAGCGGCGCGGCAACGCTTGCTGAAGCCACCAACGCGCTGATGATCCCGCAAAGGGCGCGAGATCCGCAATGGGACGTCTACGCAAAAAACCTGGCCGAAGCCGCGAATAAGGCTTACGTCGCCGCCGAAGCTCGCGACCTGAAAACGATCTCCGAGGTCAGCGATCGGCTGGACGGAATTTGCACTGCCTGTCACCGCCACTACGGCCTTGAATAGATCTTGCGTTACTCCGCCGCCTCCGCCGTGACATTCGGCGGAAACTCGGTCGTGGTGCCGGCCTCGTTGTCGACGATCATCAGCAAATCGAAATAGGTGATCACCGGTGTCGAGCCGGTTCGCTTTTCGATATTGGCGCGCCACTCCGCATTGTGGCCGCGTTGCGCGGCTTCTTTCGATGGCCAGATGTAGAACGCGCCGCCCGCGCCGTTTTCGCCGGCAATGTAGTGCTTGCGGAAGAGTTCCTCGTTAGCCCGCCATTTCACCGCGGTTGGGCGCGCATCGTCCAGAATCTGCTCGCGGGTCCAGCCCGCCGGATATTTGAATTGGACGTATTCGACGATCATAGGTCAGCCTCCCTGTCGCTTCTTTTAGTATAGCGCAACAGCCCCCCTCTGTGCAGCAAGGGCCTTGCATTGCCGCCGATCTATCCGTTACAAGTCCGCGTCTTCAAGGATTAATGCGGTCTTTACCGTTGTCCGCGACCTTGAAGCGCGAAGGAAGCGCATGTCGATTCGCAACGATTTCAAAGCGAACGAGCGGGGAGCCGCCAAGGCTCGTCCCGGCGCTGTCCTTTTTCTCGACGGTCTGCTGCCCCTTATCGCCCCCTGAGGGCCGGCTGGGCGTTTGCGCCTGGGCACTCAGGGGTCGGCAAGCAAGCTACCGGACCCACGAGCGCTCAAAGCCTGGGGCGCAGACGAGAAGGACTAAAAGCCATGACCACCCCAGTTCAGTCCGAGAAGGACCGCGTCGTTATCTTCGACACTACCTTGCGCGACGGCGAACAATGCCCCGGCGCGACCATGACGCACGAGGAAAAACTCGAAGTCGCGGCGCTGCTCGACGAAATGGGCGTCGATATCATCGAGGCCGGCTTTCCGATCGCCTCGGAGGGTGACTTCGCCGCTGTCCACGAGATCGCCAAGCGCACCAAGAACGCCGTGGTCTGCGGACTAGCGCGCGCCGCATTCAAGGACATTGACTGCTGCGCCGAGGCGATCAAGCCCGCCGAGCGCCGGCGCATTCACACTTTCCTCTCCACCTCGCCGGTGCACATGAAATACAAGCTCCAGAAGGAGCCGCACGAAGTCTACGAGATGGTGATCGCGCAGGTGACGCGCGCGCGCGGCTACACCGATGATGTCGAGTGGTCGAGCGAGGACGGCACCCGCACCGAGCACGACTTTCTCTGCCGCTGCGTCGAGGCTGCGATCAAGGCCGGCGCCACCACGATCAACATTCCCGACACCGTCGGCTATTCGGTGCCGGAGGAATATTTCGCGCTCTTCAAGATGGTGCGCGAGCGGGTGCCGAACTCGGATCAGGCGCGTTTTTCGGTGCACTGTCATGACGATCTCGGCATGGCGGTGGCGAATTCTCTCGCCGGCGTGCGCGCCGGCGCGCGGCAGATCGAGTGCACCATCAACGGCATCGGCGAACGCGCCGGCAACGCTTCGCTCGAAGAAGTCGTGATGGCGATGCGGGTGCGTAACGACGTGATGCCGTTCTGGACCGGCGTCAACGCCAAAATGCTGACGCGGGCGTCCAAGCTCGTTGCAGCAGTCACCTCGTTTCCGGTGCAATACAACAAGGCGATCGTCGGCCGGAATGCGTTCGCACACGAGAGCGGCATCCACCAGGACGGCATGCTCAAGCACACGCAAACCTACGAGATCATGGTGCCCGAGGATGTCGGCGTGAAGCAGACTTCCCTGGTCATGGGCAAACACTCCGGGCGTCATGCGTTCGTGCACAAGCTCGAGGAATTGGGCTATCACCTCGGCAACAACCAGCTCGAAGAAGCGTTCGTCCGCTTCAAGGCGCTCGCCGACCGCAAGAAGCACGTCTACGACGAAGATATCGAGGCGCTGGTCGACGAAGAGATCGCGACCGCGCAGGATCGCATCAAGCTCGTCTCGCTGTCGGTAATCGCCGGCACCCGCGGGCCGCAGCGCGCCACCATGAAACTCGACATCGACGGCAAATCGCTGATCGAGGAGTGCGAGGGCAACGGCCCGGTCGACGCGGTCTTTAACTGCGTCAAGGCGATGGTCCCGCACGACGCGACGCTCGAGCTCTATCAGGTGCACGCCGTGACCGAGGGCACCGACGCGCAGGCGGAAGTCTCGGTCCGCCTGTCGGAAAACGGCCGCGCGGTGACCGCCAAGGGCGCCGATCCCGATACGCTTGTCGCCTCGGCCAAGGCCTATCTCGCCGCGCTCAACAAGCTTGTGGCCCGGCGGCTGCGCGGTACATCAGAGGCCATCGCCGTCGGCGAGCGCCGCCTTCACTCGACGGATGTGGGGTGAGGAAGCTCCTCACTGTCACACGGACCGTCTAGTGTCTCCCGCAGACGCGAAATTCGCGAAGCCGCGCCTGCGGCTTGCCGCCGACATCGGCGGCACGTTCACTGACGTTGCCGCATTCGATGAGGCGAGCAATCGCTTGCTGCTGGGCAAGAGCCTGTCCACGCCGCAAGCGATGGTCGAGGGCATCGAGGCGAGCGTAGCCAAGGCCGGCACGCATTTTGCTGAAACCGGTCTTTTCCTGCACGGCTCTACGGTTGCCATCAACACCATGCTGGAACGCACCGGCGCCAAGACGGCGCTGGTGACGACGCGCGGGTTCCGCGACGTCTACGAAATCGGCCGGATCAACCGCCCCGACTCCTACAATCTGTTTTTCCAGAAACATGCCCCCCTCGTGCCGCGGCGCCACTGTTACGAAGTCACCGAGCGGATGTTTGCCGACGGACGCGTGCATACACCGCTCGATGAAGCCGAACTGCTGGCGCTCGCAGACGTTCTGGAGCAGGAACGGATCGAGGCAGTGGCCGTTCTGTTTCTGCACTGCTACCGCAACCCGGCGCACGAGCTGCGCGCCAAGGGATTGTTGCAGCAGCGGTTGCCGCAGGTGTTCATCTCCACGTCGCATGAACTCTCCCAGGAATATCGGGAGTTTGAACGCTGCTCGACCGTGGTGGCCAATGCTTTCATAGGACCGCGGGTGCGGCGCTATCTTGGCGAGATCGGCGAACGCATCGAGCGTGAAGGTTTTCGCGGCTCTTTTCTGGTCGTGCAGTCGACCGGCGGTTTGTTCGAGCTGGACAAGGCGAAGAGTGAATGTATCCGCATCCTGGAATCGGGGCCGGCCTCTGGCGTCATCGGCACGCAGGCGCTTTGCCACGCGCTCGCCATGAGCGATGCGATCGCCTTCGACATGGGCGGCACCACGGCCAAAGCGGGCGTCATTCTCAACGGTCGCGCCCTGACAACGGGGCATGCTTTGATCGGCGGCTATGATCGCGCATTGCCTGTTCAGGTGCCGACGATCGACATTTTTGAAGTCGGCACCGGCGGCGGATCGATTGCCCGTGTCGAGCACGGCGGCGCGCTGCACGTGGGACCGCGGAGCGCCGGCGCCGAACCCGGTCCCGCCTGTTACGGGCGCGGCGGCAAGGAACCGACGATCACCGACGCCAATCTGTTGCTCGGGCGCCTGGGCGCCGACCGCTTTCTTGGCGGCGAGATGAAGCTCGATTTTGCCGCCGCCGAGAACGCCATGCGGCAACGGATCGCCGAGCCGCTCGGGCTGAGCGTGACCGACGCCGCCAACGGCATCCTGCGCATAGCGGCTACCAAGATGTCGTATGCGGTCAAAGGCGTGACCACGGAGCGCGGGCTCGACGTCGGCAGCTTTGCCCTGGTCGCCTATGGCGGCGCGGGTCCGCTGCATGCCACCGCGGTTGCACGTGAAATCGGCATTCGCAAGGTCATCATCCCGCGGGCCCCGGGTCACTTTTCCGCTTTCGGCATGATGTTCGCCGACTTGCGATATGATTACGTCCGCACCTGGTTCACCCGGCTCGATCAGCTCGATTTCGCGGCCTTCGAGACGGTCTATCGCGAGCTTGAGCGACAAGGCCGGCAAGCCATCGCCGATTCGGCAGTGATGCCGCGTGAGGTCGTGGTACATCGATCGCTCGACATGCGTTACGTCGGACAAGAACACTCCGTCACTGTCGACATTCCGCACGAATACTTCGCCAATCGCGACCGCACCGGGATTAAGGCGCTATTCGATGCGGTGCATGAACAACGCTACGGAACCTCGGCACCGGCGGAGCCGGCCGAAATTGTGAGCCTGCGCACCACTGTAACCGGTGAAGTCGAGAAGCCCAATCTTGAAGCGATCGCTGGCGGCAGCGATGTGCCGCCGGAAGCCGCGAAGACCGGAAGCCGCAAGGCCTATTTCGCCGCCGCGGGTGGCTTCGTCGATACGCCGACATTCGCGCGGTCGGCGTTGCTCGCAGGCAACCGCATCGAGGGGCCCGCGCTCATCGAGGAACACGCATCGACGACCGTCGCGCTGCCCAACGACAGCGTCGAGGTCGACGCCGTGGGAAACCTCATTATTGCCGTTTCCGGTACACGCCAATGACAGACCGCAAGACCGCGCCAGATCCCGTTCTCGTCGAAATCATCCGTAATGGCGTGATGGCAGTGACTGAGGAGATGAAAGTCAACCTCATGCGCACCGCCTACAACATGATCATCTATGAGGCTCTCGATTTCACCGTCGGCATCTTCACCAAAAACGGCGACACCGTCTCGATCGGTCTCGGCCTGCCGATGTTCATTCGCGGCATGGCGGAGACCGTGAAGGCCAAAATTCGACATTTCGGCGCCGAGGGCTTTGCGCCAGGCGATATCTTGCTGACCAACGACGCCTACATCACCGGCAGTCATCTTCATCACCTGACGTTCACCGTTCCCATTTTTCACGAAAACAATCTGGTTGGGTTTTCGTGCTGCATGGCGCACTGGCCCGATGTCGGCGGCACGCTCGGCGGCGTAACGACCGACATCTTTTCCGAAGGGCTGCAGCTTCCAATCGTAAAATACGCGCGCGCGGGCATGGTCAATCAGGAGATCCACGAAATCATCCGCATGAACGTGCGGCTTGCCGGAGCGGGCCATGGGCGATCTGCGCGCGCAGATCACGGCGATCAAGACCGGCGAGCGCCGTTTCCTCGAATTGCTGGACCGTTACGGTCAAGTCGCTGTGCTTGATTGCATCGGCGCACTGATGGATCAGGCGGAAGCCGCGGCGCGCGAGCGCACGCGAGCGATTCCCGACGGCGTCTATGAGGCAGAGTCGTTCATGGACGACGACGCCGTCGAGATCGGCAAGCGCGTTCCCATCCGGGTCAAGGTGATCGTATCGGGCGACGAACTGACCGTCGATCTGACCGAGGTCGCCAGGCAAGTGCGCGGATTTTACAATTCAGGTCCGAGTACCGGGATCGCCTGCGCGCAGGTGGCCTTCAAATGCGTGACCTCGCCGACCGATTATCCGGTGAACGACGGCTCGTTCCGCAATTTGAAGGTCGTATTGCCGCCCGGCAGCATCGTGAGCGCGGTACGCCCGGCCCCGATGCGCTGGTGGATGACATTTCCCATGACGGTGGTCGACACCATCTTCAAGGCGCTGGCCAAGGCTATTCCCGATCAGGTCATCGCCGGTCATCACGCCGATCTTTGCGTAGCGCTGCTCGACGGCTTCTATGCAGACAGCAAGCAGCTTTTCATCACCAGTTTTGGGCCGCTGGGCGGCGGCTGGGGCGCGAAGCGCAGTGAAGACGGCGTATCGGCAACCGTCTGCATCAATGACGGCGATACCCACAACAGCCCGAACGAACAGCTTGAAGCCAAGTTTCCGTTGCTGGTCGAGCGCCATGCGCTCATTCCGGATTCTGGAGGTCCCGGTCTTCACCGCGGCGGCTTGGGGATTGAGTGCGTCGTGCAGGCCCTGACCGAATTCAACGTCAACACCAGCATCGAACGCGCGGTCTGTCTGCCGTGGGGCCTCGACGGCGGACTTGAGGGCACCGGCAATGAAATGCTGATGCGCCGTGACGGCGTTGTGCAAGACGATGTGCCGAACGCGAAGGTTTTCCGCGCCAAGGTCGGGGCCGGCGACGCGTTCATTTTGCGCTCGGGCGGCGGCGGGGGCTTTGGTTCGCCGCTTGAGCGTCCGCCAGAAAGCGTGCAGCGGGATGTCAGGGAGGGCTATGTGTCGCTGAAGGCTGCGCGCGATTATTACGGCGTGGCTCTCGATCCACAGACGCTTTCCATTGACGTGGCGGCGACCGCGCGACTGCGCCGCGAACTTGCCGACGTCCACCGGCGCCGCATCGCTGAGCAAAACCAGCCGCCGCGAAAGATTGCGCGCAGTGAACTCGACGAATTGCCGCCCGGCCACCTGGCGATCCGATGTCTGCTGCCGTCCTGTTGCGGCCGCTGGCACGCGCCGCGGTCGTTCGAGGCAGTGGAAGTGCTATAGGCGCGAAGGCGAGCAGGGGCCCGAATGGTTGCGATCGAAAAATCTCCCTCTGCCGCCGTGCCGTCGGCGGAGGAAATCGCCGCCCGCGTCGACCGGCTGCCGGTATCGCGATGGCACGTCAAAGCGCGCATCATCATTGGCGTCGCCACCTTCTTTGATGCATTTGATGCGCTGGCGATCGCTTCGGTTCTGCCGGTCCTCGTTCCGATGTGGAAACTGACGCCGCCGCAGATCGGCTTGCTGATTTCCGCGGGCTTTCTCGGCCAGCTGCTCGGCGCCGTGTTCTTCGGCTGGATTGCCGAGCGGTATGGCCGCATGACCGGAATGGCCTGGTCGATCTTGATCTTCGCAATCATGAGCCTGGTTTGCGCGGGCGCCTGGAGCTACGATTTCCTGCTTATCTTCCGGCTGATCCAGGGCTTCGGCCTTGGCGGTGAGGTACCGATCGCAGCCACCTACATCAGTGAATTGGCAAAACCCAGCGTGCGTGGGCGATTTGTCATGTTGTACGAATTGATTTTCCCGGTCGGCATCGTCGCTGCGAGCGTGGCCGGTGTCTGGGTCGTCCCGCATTTGGGCTGGCAATTCATGTTCGTCATCGGCGCGGCGCCGGCAGTCCTGGTGTTGTTTCTTCGCCGCGCGCTACCGGAATCTCCCCGTTGGCTCGCCGGCCGTGGCCGGCTCGAAGCCGCTGAAGCGGCCATCGGCCGTATCGAGCGGGAAACTCAGAAGGCCATGGGCGGTAAAGCGCTTCCACCGGTGCAACCCGGCCGGAAACTCGAGACCAGACGCGCGGCGCTGTCCGATCTATTTGGATCGTTGTATCTGCGCCGGACGCTGGTGGTCTGGGTGATCTGGTTTGCGTCCTACCTCGTGAACTATGGCCTTTCGATCTGGATGCCGACCGTCTATCGCACCGTCTTCAAGCTTCCTTTGGGCGTCTCGCTTCAATACGGGATGATCACCACGGCATTTGGCCTTGTTGGTGCCGCCATTGCGGCGTTCCTGATCGACAGTATCGGTCGAAAGCCTCTGTTCGCGGTTTCGTTTGTTGGTAGCGCGGCAGCGCTTTTGGTCCTTGCGATGATCGCGCATCCGACCGCACAGCAAGCTTTGATCTACATCACCATTGCGTATTTCTTCGTCAGCGCGATCAACCTGGGCGTCTATCTTTACACGCCTGAACTTTATCCGACTCGCGTTCGCGCGCTCGGCGTTGGGACGGCGACCGCGTGGCTTCGGCTCGCCTCGATGATCGGTCCGACCGCCGTCGGATATATGATCGCATCCGGCCTCCAGTCGGTATTCATATCTTTCGGGTTAGTGTCCTGTGCAGCCGCGCTGGTCACTGCGTTGTTTGCGATCGAAACGAAACAACAGGTACTCGAGGAAGTGTCGCCCTGAACAAATCAGGCCTTGGCGCGCAGACTCCAATTCGCCGACGGATCACTGCCGCGCCAGCGGGCAGCCGCCTTCTTTCAGCGAGCGGAAAGCGGTTGCGCCGGGGATGGTGCCGAGAATATTGTAATCGTCCCAAGGGTCTTTTGACTCCGAGGGCTTCTTGACCTGGGCGAAATACATGTCGTGGACCAGACGGCCGTCTTCGCGGAGACGGCCGTTTTTGACATAGAAGTCATCAACCGGGATGTCCCGCATTTTGGCCATCACCGCTATGGCTTCGTCGGTGCCGGCAGCGGCAATGGCTTTGAGATAGTGGCGGATGGCGGAATAGACGCTGGCCTGCGCCTGGGTCGGCATCGCCTGGTGCCGGGCAAAGAAGCGCTTCGACCATGCGCGGCTCTCTTCGTCGCGGTCCCAGTAGAACGCGGTTGCGAATTTCAACCCTTGAGCGTTCTGCAGGCCGATGCTGTGAATGTCGGAAATAAACACCAGCAGTGAAACGACGCTCTGACCGCCGCGCGTGATCCCGAATTCGTTGGCTTGTTTGATGGCGTTGACCATATCACCGCCGCCATTGGCCAGCGCCACGACCTTGGCGCCCGACGCCTGCGCCTGCAGCAAATAGGAGCTGAAGTCGGAGGTGTTCAGCGGATGGCGAACGCTGCCGAGGACTTTGCCGCCGGCGGCGAGCACCGCGTTCGTCGCGTCGGCTTCGAGCGAGTGGCCGAAGGCATAATCAACGGTGAGGAAGAACCAGGTGTCGCGGCCCTCTGCCACGACCGATCGGGCTAGGCTCGTCGTCAGCGCGTAGCTGTCATAGATCCACGACGCTTCGGTCGCGGTGCATGCTTTGCCCGTGAACGCCGTGCTCCCGACTGCGCCGGCGATGGCGATCCGATTGCGTTCGGCCGCGAGCTGCTCGATGGCGAGCGCGACGGCTGAATTGTCGAAGCCGATGACCATGTCCACTTTTTCTGCATCGAACCACTGGCGGCGATCGCCGCCCCGATGTCGGCCTTGTTCTGATGATCCGCGACCACCAACTCGACCGGCTTGCCGAGCACTGCGCCGCCGGCGTCCTCGATCGCCATGCGCGCGGCGATCACCGAACCTGGCCCGCCCAGATCGGCATAAAGACCGGATTGGTCGTTGAGGACGCCGATCCGGACCACGTCATCGGAAACCTGAGCATGCGCGCTCGCTGCACCGATGATCGCAGCCGCAGTGAGCGCGATCGGAAATCTCACGGCGCCCTCCCTATCCCGCATTTTCGGGCAGGCTAGGCGCTCGCTCAGCTCGACACAAGGCGTGCCGTTGTTAGCCGCGAGCGGTGTTGCGCTAACGATCACGCCGCGAAGGGACGAAGCCTCGTCATTCCACCTTGCCGACGGTGAAGGCTCGCATCTGCATCGCGACAATATACGGTGATGAATCTCCTCGGCCGGGATTATCGCCGCAAACGGTATAATTACCATACTTCAATCGACTCCAGCGGCGGCGCCAACGACTTCAGAAGCGCAGATGATCTAATCCCGGTTCTTTTCACGAAACGGTGGATGGCGAATAAAGAGATACGCTGATTGACCGTAGAGTCCACGATGATTTCATGATTCGACATCAGGCTATTGGCAATGAAGATCATAGGGAACTTCCACGGTGCTCTGCGTGATCCGCCTTCCCGCCTTCGTTCTGAAACTTTGACCGCTTCATGGAACCTCATCGGGCGCGAACACTTTTAAGCTGGACTGATGGCAATGAAGGCGAAAACGTAGAGATTCGTTGGCAAGTGATGTCATCTCGCGGATCGCCTGGAGTCGTTCGAGGTCGTCCCTTCGTAAGGGGCAATGGCGGACGCAAGCCCGGTTCAAAAAACAAGACTTCGCTAGTCGCGGCGGCGCTGCTGGAAGGCGAACGTGAAGAGCTCGTGCGCAAAGCGGTCGAGCTTGCGAAGGGCGGCGACCGGCAAATGTTGAAGTTTTTGCTCGGTAGACTGCTGCCGCGCGACCGACTCATCACCATCGATCTCCCGCCGATCATTCCTGATAGCGACGCAGCAGAAGCGCTCGCATGCATTATGCGGGCCGTCGCGGAGGGAGCAATCAGCCCGGCGGAGGGTGCTCAGCTGGCTGCGGTGATGAATGCCTTCAGCAATGCAGCCACAAGGAAGCCGCCGTCGCGCAATCTTACGCCGAGTTTGGCCGATCATCTGCAATCCCCAGAAGAGGAGTAAATAGAATGTCGACAAGACTCGCGCGCTATCGCGCTGATCCGGTTGCTTTCATCGAGGAGGTTCTCATCGATCCTGAGACGGGCAGCCCCTTTGTGCTTCTCGATGCTGAGCGCGCGTTCCTGAAGCACGCATTCACGACCGGCGCGAACGGCCGGCTGCTCTATCCGGAGCTGGTCTATTCCTGCCCAAAAAAATCGGGCAAGACGACCTTTGCCGCCATCATCGTGATCGCGCTGGTGGTGCTGTTCGGGGGCACACATCCCGAGGCGGTCTGCGCGGCCAATGACCATGAGCAAGCCATGGGTCGCGTTTTCGCGGCGATTAAGCGAATCGTAGAGTGCTCGCCGTTGCTGCGCACCCAGGCCAAGATCACCGCCGACAAGATTTCGATCGCCGGCGCAGTCATCAGCGCGATCACCAGCAATTACGCGAGTGCGGCCGGCAGCAATCCAGTCATCTCAACCTTTGATGAGCTGTGGGCGTACGGCACCGAGCGCCTGCGTCGGCTGTTCGATGAATTGGTACCACCCCCCACACGCCGGATCGCCTGCCGTTTGGTGGTCACTTACGCCGGATTCACCGGCGAAAGCATTCTCCTTGAAGAACTCTACAGGCGCGGTCTGCAGCAACCACAAATCTCTGCCAATCTGCATGCCGGTGACGGCATTCTGATGTTCTGGAGCCACAAGCCAGTCGCTCCCTGGCAAGATGATGCCTGGGTCGCCGAGATGCGCCGCAGCCTGCGCCCCAATCAGTTTTCACGCATGATCGAGAACCGTTTTGTCAGTGATGAGGCGAGCTTCATTAACATGACTTCGTGGGATCAATGCGTCGACCGCAGCATCGGCCACGTGGTCGCCGATCGCACGCTGCAGGTCTGGGCGGCCGTGGATGTCGGGATCAAACATGACTCCACCGCACTCGCAGCCGTCACCTGGTCGAAGGAGCATCAGCAGGTGCGGCTGGTCGATCATCGCATCTACACCCCGAGCCCGGACCAGCCGATCGATTTTTCCGCCGATATTGAGCAGACGCTGCGCGAGTGGAGCCGACGCTTCGATGTTCGCGCTATTTTGTACGATCCCTATCAGATGGCGGCGTCGAGCCAACGTCTGCTGCGTGAAGGTCTGCGGATGCAAGAATATCCCCAGACCGTCAGTAATTTGACCGCGGTAGCTGAAAATCTGTTCGTGCTCATTAAGGGCCGCAATCTACTTGTCTATCCGGATAGCGAGATCCGTACCGCAGTCTCACACGCCATCGCCGTTGAAGGTCCCCGCGGCTGGAAGATCGCCAAGGACAGGCAATCAAATCGAATAGACATCGTCGTCGCACTGAGCATGGCCGCGCTCGCCTGCGTCAAGGCCCAAGGGAAGCCTGGATACGATACAACCTACGCGGGATTCACGGACGGCCCTGATGACCCTTACGGCATCCGCGCTTGGCAAGGGTTGCGGAACGCGTTGTATGTACAGTCGGGAGGCACTTTTCGCCTATATTGATCCTTCCCGCATGATGCACGCACAACGCTCGCGGATCGCGGCGAACATATCGAACATGGCGGTGCTGATCTTCAAGAACATCTGCCGGCCATGGCGAACGATCTTGCCCGGCGTCTGAAACAACCGCCAGCGCACGGTCTGCACTTGCGAATGCTCCCATTTTCCAAGCGCCCGCGCGCGAAAGCCGAGATACAGATTGTAGGTCAGGGCGCCGATGGCAAAGAACACGGCGTTGGCGTGGAACGAACCGCGCGGCATGTATTCCATGCCGAAGCCGATCTTCAGGTCCTTGATGCGATTCTCGCTAGTGTCGCCGCGTTTGCAATACCATTCCATCGTCGCCGCCGCGTCCTCATTCGGGCGATTGCTGGCTCGGCGCAAATATCGCTTCAAACCCAGAAAGCGCAAATAGGGCACTTGGGAGGCTAGCAAGAATGACAGCCGGACCGATGCACACTTCTTGCGCCGGTGCGGATTAGTTCGAGCCGCCAGTCTGTCTCCAGAGACGATCAAAATGATTTGCCGCGGCTTAAGAGCGTTTTGCGGGTGCGGCGGGTTCGATAAAGCCGTTCAATGCTATTAGCGCGGCATGTCGCGGCTGAAGAACAATGGCAGCCGCGCTCTGATTTCAACAGAGTTGTTCATAAGTGGAAAAACTTGGGAACCTTTGGAGAGGATGCCAACTTGGTGGCTCGACATTCGTCGCAAAGCACGGCTGGAGGTTGGGCAGCGCCTGGTCGCTTGGCGGCCGGAAGGGAGCATCGTGCACGATTATCGCGCATATATCCTCGGAATTGATGGTCATCGTTTTATTCGGGCAGAGAAGTTTTTGAGCGATCACCCGGATGATGTCACGGCCTTGAGCGCGGCTAAACTGCTGACTGATGACCACGACGTTGAGGTTTGGGACGGCGCTAGGCTGGTCGCTCGATTATCACATGGAGAGGTAATGTCGCCCGAGCTGGCGTTTGCTTCTCTGGCGTTTCTGCCAGAACGGTCAAGACAAGAGACCGCAAAAACACCGTGAGCATGGCGTCACTGTATTAGATTTCGAGTACGACCGTTTTGGTGTCAAATCGCACCCGACTCCGACCCCCAGTCTCGCGTGCAAGAACGGGTCTGACTCAATCTCGATGAAGTTTACTGATGGCAATCGCGCTGTTGTCCAAAAGGAATCAGCGCCATGCCAATCAATTTTCGGATTTCTGCTCTCGTCCCCGTGGGTTTGATTGTTGAGAGCGTGGTCCAGCTCGAGGATTCCATCCTTGTAACCGCTCGGGCCGGTATCCAGGTGGCGAGTTGTCCTCTGTGTGGATCGCTTTCGCGACGCGTTCACAGTCGGTATGCTCGCGAGGTTTCGGACCTGCCGTGTTCTGGCCGGAGCGTGCGGCTTCGAGTTGTGATGCGCCGGTATCGTTGCGACACCCAGCATTGTCGGAGACGGATCTTCGCCGAACGCTTTGACGAGACAGTGCTTCTCGTCCGGTCGCGGCGGACCAGCCGACTCGACTGCATTGTTCATCATCTCGGGTTAGCTCTAGGCGGCAGGCCGGCAGCGAGCTTCGCCAAACGACTGATGCTGCCAGTCAGCAATGATACCGTTCTCCGGGTGGTACGAGCCCGCGCTTGCCCGCGCACCGAACCGCTGAATGTGGTTGGCATCGACGACTGGGCCTTCCGACGTAACCACAGCTACGGAACTATCGTCTGCGACCTGGAGCGACGACGCATCGTGACGCTGTTGCCGGATCGAGAGATGGCAACAGTTGAGGCTTGGCTCGCCGGTCATCCCGACATTACGGTCCTCTCTCGCGATCGTGGCGGCGGATATGCCTACAGTTGGTTCTGCGAGCGGTACAGTGACTGGCGAAAGCGCATCACTCCGACGATGCGCCAGACGCATGTGGCCGGCGAGAAGCTGTTCGTCGATTGGGCCGGCGATGCCATCCCGGTATTTGATCCCATCACGGGCGCCGAGCATGGTGCGCGCATTTTTGTCGCGGCGCTCGGCGCGTCGAACTACACCTACGCGGAAGCGCGTTGGACCGAGACGCTGCCGGACTGGATCGGCGCCCATGTGAACGCGCTCTCCGCGATCGGCATCGGGGGAGCGATGCAGCTGTGAGCAAAATCTTATGACCCCCGATCAAATTCTTCGCAACAAACTACGCAAGATCGAAGCTCTTTTCGCTGGCGCCGCAACGCCCGGTGAGAAGGCTGCCGCGGGCGCGGCTGCAGAACGTATCCGCGAGCGTCTCGGCCAAGCCGCCGGCAAGGAAGACTTCATCGAGTGGAAGTTCTCGATTCCCGATATCTGGTCCCGGCAGCTGTTCATCGCGCTATGCCGACGCTACGGCCTGCAACCATTCCGCCACAAGCGGGCGCACCGTCAAACCGTCATGATCAAGGGCCCCAAGAGCTTCATCGAGCAGACGTTGTGGCCGGAATTCCAGGAGTTGAATGCCGCCTTGGTGGCCTATCTCTCCGAGATCACGGAGAAAGTCATTCGCGAGGAAGTACACGGCGAAACCGGCGAAGCCGAGGAAGTTGACGAGCCGACAAGGATCGGGCGATGACAACGGCATATCCAGCCGCGGCCATCCCGGTCATGACAACATCAAGACCGTGGTCACAGCTCGCTCAAATCTTCCGGCACATCGCCGAACTTCTTCAGAACGACCGCGTCCGAAAACTCGCCAACGTTCGGATCGCCTGCACGCTTGAATGCGACGGCCCCCGCATTGGCAGGATCCCGGGACATTCCTTCGGCCCGCCTGATCGCGGCGCTCTCGCTCTGGCACTCCTGTGCTTCACCCGGCGCAGTACCGTCTTCGGTGTGGATGAATGGAAGAGCAACGTAATAGGTTACGGCCATGGCGGTCTCCTCAGCAGTTTGCACATGGTCAGTGCGTCTTCTTCTCCTTGGCCTCTTGCGGCGCGGCCGGCTTTCTAACCTTGGCACGCCGGAACCGGATCACACAGCAGCAGAGAGACGATCGATCTTGGCTTTCAAAACTGCTTTGGCGATCAACGTAATTCAGGAGTTGCCGAACATAGGCAAGTTATTTCCACCGGGCGTCCAGACACCTTATACGGGGTGATCCGGAAAATATCCGCAAAGCATTTGACAACGTTGCACGCAGTTTTTCACATCTTCGGCCACAGCATTCCCGCTCAGACACATCACGCATATGGCAGTGACCAATAGTGTGCCCATTCGGGGCAACATAGCGCGACACCTTCTGTGAGAAATTCAATTAGGACACTACCCAATGATTGCCGCACTCGGCATTGACGGGAATGGCGACAAACATCCGCTCGGCTTGGTCGAGGGGGCGACTGAGAATGCCGCTCTCGTGGAGGCGTTGATCGATAATCTGATCGAGCGCGGGCTCGACCCGACGGTCTGCCGGCTGTTCATCATCGACGGCGCCAAGGCGCTGAGCAAAGTCCGCTATCTGTCACGGGAATGCCACAGATTTATCTTTAGTTCCGGTGGCGGATACTGTCTTAATTCCAGGGCACTGTTCTATTTTGCTCAGTGCCACGTCCTAATTTCGGTTTAGCCTCCTTGGGAGAATTGATGCCAAGGAGTAGAATATGCAATTGCAGTCGCGGCTGCGCTTCTCGCGGCTGCTCTGGAGTTTCACAGGCAGCCCCGATCTCACCCCTTACCCTGGGGGTCGCAAGCGAGGCCGCTTCGGCTCACATCGTCGATGCGTGGTGTTGTCGTCGTGGAGGCTGGGGCTGGCGAGGCGGATGGCGTGGCGGAACCCGCTATTACGCTTGGGCGCGTCCAGGGTGGGGCGGGCGCTGGTGCCGCTGGCATGCGTATCGTTGCGGATGGTGATCTGGTCGGACTATTTTGTAGAGGCGTAGTTGAGGCCACAGAGCCGGCTCCGGAAATCTGCACTGGTCTGGCGGCGAGACAACCTCGATTCGGTAGAACGGCAATTGGGAAATGGAATGGAGTTGATGTTTACCTAATCCATTTACCCAGCGGCTCAATTTTTGGCCTCTCATCCGCGTTGGGCCATAGTCAGCATTGATCTCATCAGTCGAATGCGCTGAGTGAGTGAGAACTAGGTGATGCTATGAAAAAGAGTTTGACTGCAATCATCGGAGCGACGATCGTCGGCGTATCTGCGTTGGCGATGTCCGACACGTCGTACGCGCGCTCGGGTTACGGTGCTTATCACGGCGCGGGCTACGGTGGTTATCGCGGCGTGAGTTACCATGCTTACGGTTATCGTGGCGCGGGCTATCGTGGTTACGGCTATCGCGCCGTGGGCTACGGTGGGTATCGCGGCGTGAGCTACCATACTTACGGTTATCGTGGCGCGGGCTATCATGGTTACGGCTATCGCGCCGTGGGCTACGGTGGGTATGGCTACCGTAGGCAAGGCTACGGCTATGCTGGCTACGCTCCTGCTGATTACGGCTCAGTTGGCTACGCGCCTGCGGGCTACGATCCTGCCGGTTACGGCGCAGTTGGCTACTCGCCTGCTGGTTACGCTCCTGCTGATTACGGCTCTGTTGGCTACGCCCCTGTTGGCTACGCCCCTGTTGGCTACGCCCCTGTTGGCTACGCCCCTGTTGGCTACGCCCCTGTTGGCTACGCCCCCGTTGGCTACGCCCCTGCTGATTACGGCTACCCTAGTTACGGCATCGGCACCACGGTCGTTGTTGCCCCCACTGTCGATTATCCAGTCAACTATTTCGGTTATTCCGGTTGCGGATGTTGATGAAAACACAGTGTCAAAAAGCGCGGAATTAAAAATCTAAAGAAACAAGGATCGAGTGTCGTGCATACTCTTTTTCATCGTGCCATGCCGGTCGCGGGTCTGGCTGTTGCATTGATTGCGACGGTTGCCCGGATTGGTCTTCTTGGATACGCGGCCATCAAGCTATTTTAGCCGGACCAATATCCCGGACTGCTCGTTATGCTATACGACCGCGTTCTTGCCCGCAGCAATCGTCCCGAAACGTTGCCGCGCGGAACCAGCCGCCTGACTTGGACTCGGTAGGGATTCCAAGTATCGTTGAGTTTCAGCACAACGAGTTAACGCCTAATGGCGAGCGGGGAAGTGAAGCGCGCGAGGAAAGGTCTCAACATGGCCGGCGATGATGACGACTATGGTGACGCGTTCAAGAAAGCGAGGCTTGAACACGATCAACACCGAGAAAGTCCAACAGCAGCCAAGCGTCTGCAGGCGGAAGCCGATGCAGACGCCGCCGCAATGAGCGATGTGGTGCTGCCCCAGCTACAGGCCGCCGCGCTGAGTTTGGAGCCCCTTGGTGGCAAAGTAGATATTCGGCAGTACGGTCGCACCGGAAAGAGGCTACAGCCCGCGTCGGTAGCCTTCCGCGTAACAGATCGGCAGGATCAGCAAGATCGGCCGGGCCATGGAAAGGGCCACGAAAGTCGGGTCTATTTGATTGTTCCGCAGGGGGGAATGGTAACCGTCACGAGCGGCAGCGGTTTCGACATATCAGGTCATCCGAAGCAACCCAAGGACGTGAGCGAGGAGGTCGGTATCCAGCGACGCAGTGACGTTACAGTCGACAATATCAAAAAGCTAATCATGCGTGCGATCGAAGAATACCGAAACGATGGTGACGCGCCCGGCGTACCGATAACAATGATCACTTGAACTACCAGCCGCCGGGGCTGTGCGCCGCGCAAAGCCACAAACTGTCGATCGCCTAGCCTACGGCTTAAAGTATCCGGGATTTTAGTTGCCGCTGCATTTCGGAGGGATGCTCCACGATTTCCTCGACGTCTTGTTGGTCCAGGCGGCTTAACCCGATTTCCGCCTCGCCGTGGGCGCGCAAAGCCGACGTGCGCTGGGAGTTGTGCTTTCCAGTTGCTTAACCCGTTTCCGGCCCTATCTGATACACTATGTCCAAAATGCGTGAGCTGCGGCGCCCGCTGCGCGCTAAGCGAGTTCTGGCCCGGTTCAATTGCCAACAAGTGCCGCTCGATGACCGGACGGCAGGGTGATCCGGTCTGGCTTTGAATGCGTGGGCATTGTTTATTGAAACTTATCGGACCGTTTTCCCCTCGGCACTTTGACTAGCCGCGGCGTTTCCCTCCCCGAAGGTTATCCCCGCCGGGTTTTTTCTTCTGTGCAGATACGCCAGGCATCATCGGCAAGACCGGCTGCTCGCGATCAAGGGCTGGATCTGGCTCACATGGGGATTTGTGGGTCAAGATGTTCAGATCGGATTATATCGTAAATTTCCTTTCGTTGATCGGTATCCAAGGTCTGAGCCCGTTTGCGTGAACCCCGCCCGTTTCCGATGCCGCTTCAAACTCATATCCGGTCGCCGCTCTTAACGGCCGCACCAAATTCTCTTCTTCGGCTTTTTAAGCCAGGCCAAATTTCAGTCCGCTCACCTGGATCGCCGGAGCCGATCAGGCCCGGAAGATTGAAAAGGGAAAGGCTTTTGTTTTCAGGCGGCCGCTGTCTCGGCTCCTTCAAGGACAACGCCGGCAGTGACATATTTCCAGAAGGCGATCATCAGCTTTCGCGCCAAGGCAACGATCAGTACTTTCCGAACTCGCCATTGAGCTGTGCGCGCTGATGAAACCACAGGGTCAGTATCGAACGGGGCTGATGCCTTACCCACAACCAGGCGAGCTGGATCATGGTTGTTCGCAGCCGCGGGTTTCCGGCTTTGGAGACGCCTTGTTCATGAGCGACGGATCCGCTCCGCCACGGCGTCGGCGCCAATCCGGCATAAGAGGCAACCTGCCGTCGGTTGGAAAAGCTTCGGAACAATCCTCCGACCACAGGACACCGGCGAATTCCGGACCAATCCCCTTCAAACTCTTTAACATCGCTCCTGGCGCCGGTGTGCCTTCGTCCGACTGGCTGAGCATCGCATCCCGCTCAGTCTCCACGGACTTGATTTGCTCAAGCGTGAGTTCGAGTTGATCAAGTGGACGGTAAAGCCCCACTCGCATCATCTGCGCGATGCCGCGCGCATCATTGCGGTCCGTCTTGTTGATCTGGGCCTTCAGCAACGCCTGCATGTGCCGCGTCTCGACACAGACAACTGGTAACTCCGCGCCGGCGAGAGCGCTGAACAGCCATTGCGACAACGGTCCGGCTTCCAATCCAATTCGCTTGAAGCGGTAGGCGGGGCTCTTCAGCACCGCCAACAACGCTTCAGGTTCACTCGCAACCTTTACTTCCCGAACGATCTTGCCCGAGTCATCCACAATGCAGACGCTGGTCTCCTTGACCGACACGTCCAGTCCAGCAAAATGGTCCATGCTGCGCTTCTCCTTCTGATGCTTGAGGCCGTAATCACGGATCTCGTTTCACCATCAGCCTGAAGCGCAGCACCCAAAATCTTCAGCTATCCACAAGCTGGTCGGCCGATTACCCCATCTTTGGGCGTTTTTTCGTGCTCGGTGTTCTGTCCCAAGACGGCGCCAGTAGTCGGATTAACGTGATGGATTTGACGGCACACCGGACACGTTACCGGCTCATATGCGTGGTGGTCCTCCGAGGTATCCTCGGCAGAGAAGCCCTGAACTCGTAAGCCGGTCGTGGCGCGGCGATATATGAAAAGTGGCATGCGAAACTGTTACCCCATAACGTGACATCAGCCCGGCGATCGCGGTTGCTTTCTTGAGCGCTTGGATGCTGGCTCCGTCCTACTCACGCTCTGTTACCGTTTATCTTCTTGAGCACGTCAAGCGGCCCGGTTGGCCCGAATTTCCGCAAGCGCCGCCTTGCCCTCACGGGTACGCCTCAAACATCCGGCAAGACCGGCTGCTCGCGATCAAGGGCTGGATCTGGCTCACATGGGGATTTGTGGGTCTCGTAAGATTTCCTTTCGTTGATCGGTATCCAAGGTCTGAGCCCCCGTTCGTGATGCGTTGCCGATGCGGTCCGAACGGTAATTCGACACCTACCCGGCATTTCCTGATGTGTTCCGCCAATCAGTGGTTGCAAAATTTCCTCACGAAAGGCGCCAGCTGTGCCCGCCGTTATGCCGCACCTCGACGGGGAACGCGCAAAACTCGACTTGCTGTCGATCAGGCGTCCAAATGCCCCTTGCGGCTGGCCACGCGGCCCGGTTCGGCCAGAGCCCTCGGCCCCAACAGCCGGGGGCTCCTCTCTTCCTTGTGCTCGTGACTGGCATGATTGACGACGTCATAGTCTTTGGGCTCGACGTGATGGGGGACAAAGAGCGATTGATTTGTCGATCGCGCGACGTCCGCTGTTCCACCGTTTGCGACTAAATTGCTGTCTCGCAGCAAATGAGCGCTACGGCGATGCGAGATGACCCTTCTCAGTGCCGGTGTTGCCGGCCAGCGCGGGTGTACCATCGATTATCACTCAGCCGCCGCAGGCTGCTGCACTGCGGTTTCGATGCTGGTCGATAGAAAGGCTCCTTGGCGCAGCAACTCGCACTGGATCACGCTCGCGGTAAGGTCGCGAGGTCGTTTGCCGGCTCCTACCGCGAGAGCGGCCGCAACGCCGGCGGCTTGGCCGGTGAGCCAACACTGGGGGATCTCGCGCAGGAATGTGTGCGAACTCGCATCGCAAGCAACGTGGCGTCCGGCACCCAATATGTTATCGAGCGTTTCCGGCAACAACGCTCCGTAGGGCACCGAGATATTAGGAAACTTCGGCGCCAGGGAGGTCGACACGCCGATTTCGTCGTCCCACACGTGACCGGTGTCCCATTGCTCCCGGGTCACCTTACGCACACCAGCGAGCCGCCGGCTGTGGCGAACGCCGATCTGCGGCGCGCCAAGCATTAGGAACGCATTAGAAAAACCAGGCGCCGCGGAACGGTAAACCTCAAGGTGGCTGACTGCGAGCTCACGCGAACGAAGTTCGACGGTGGTCAAGTCCTCGACATCGACTGCGCTGTAGCCTGCCAGGCGCGGCCCTAAGAACAATGCCACGTCGTTGCGCCACGACACGAACGGCTTTTCGAAGAATTTTACGCGATCGCGACCCAATGCCATGAAAGCCGCAAACGAGTCCGGTTCTTCGCGGCGAAAAGCGAGCCATCGTTCCATATCGACGCCGCCGAGCAGGAAGACGGTATTCATACAGTGGTGAATATCGCTGGCGTCGACATCAGACTCGCACCGTGCGCCAGACCGCGAGATCAGGTCGGCGTCGCCTGTGGTGTCGATAACCACTTTGGCCAGAATCGCGTGCCGACCTTCCTTACTTTCAAAAATCGCACCCCGGACGAACCCATCCTCGATGATTGGCGCCGTACACCAGGCGTGTAACAGCAGCCGCGCCTTGGCCTCCTCCACCATCCGCATGGACAGCGTCTTGAGCGCTTCGGGATCGATCGTCGGCGACCACGTCACAATCCCATGATAGGCAGCGGTCCGCTGGGCCCAATAGGCGGCGGTCGCGGCGTCGTGATTTCCCCAATCGGCTCGCGGCGGTCCTTGAATAGCATCCCGCGGCAGTCGTTCCATGAATTCGTCAGCCAATCCTCGGATGACCTGCCGGCCGGACCAATCGGTCATGCGGTCAATCCAGATGACAAGGCCGCCGGTCGAGAGCCCGCCTAGGTGGTTGTAGCGCTCAACCAGTAGCACTTCGGCGCCAAGCCGCCCCGCCGCAATGGCGGCCGCCGTTCCGGCCGGGCCACCGCCGACCACCAGCACATCGGTTTCGGCAAATACCGGAACTTGGCGCGCAGGCTCGAAAATCGTTTTGCTGGGGCGGACGCGCTTCGCTCGATCAATGCCGCTAAACAGCTCAATACCCTGGGCGGCGCCGATGCTGCTGCTGTAGTTACCGCTACCTGGGGGATCGCGGAAAATTTCGTTTTCCCTAGTCGTCCGTATGCCGGGTTCGGCCTCTTTGTTGGTTGTCATTTCCCAACCTCAACCCCTCGCCCCGTGGGAAAGCGCGGCAATCGTCATCGTCATCAACGACGGCCACTGCTCGACCCCGTGCGCGTATACTCCCAATCAGCGTAATGTCGTCATCGAGGCCGCGCAATCGGCCCCATAAATGGCAAGTTTCGGAACACTGCTGTGGGATTCGCAGGCCTGTTCATGTTAGCGTCGGCGTACCACGGCTGTGGCCCTCTAGCGTCAACACCCGACTCGGCGGTTGCTCTTGAAAGATGGAGTTCGATCTTTCGGAGGCCCGTTTTCGCCACAGGCGATATGAACCGGAATACGACAGACTGCCGAGCAAAGAAGCTACGACGCCGTCGCTGCGCGGCCCGGCGAAAAAGTCGACCAATGCCCTGAAGGCGAGACGACCAGCACCCCGGTTATCGGCGCCGATAAGGAAAGCCAAATAACTCCCAGTAGCCTAACTCCAATAGCTGACGGGGCGGCAGCAGAAAACCAAGTGCGGAGAAGCGCCGAGCAACAGCCCGCAACGCCGCAACATCAGAAAAGGTATATCCGCGCGCCGCCGTGTGAGATGCGCTTTCTCGCTGATGAAATATTCCGGGGCTGACCGAATTGATGAACCGCGAAGAACGGTAGGAAAGGACCATCGGCTGAAGTCATCGGATCTGTGCGGAGTGAAGGCTTCCTTATTCAAGCCGCCGAACAGATCAGCAACGATCAAGCGGCCGTAAGAGGAGCGGAACCTTTCTTCATCCCGCGATAGCCCACGAAGCCAAAGCCGGCCAATCCGATCAGCATCATCGTCCAGGTTGTGGGCAGCGGCGTAGCGGCGAGCGGCGTAGGGGCGAGCGGAGTACTTCCAATCGCCGTCGTCACGCCTGGAAAATTAGATGCAGGATCCGCAATACTCTCGAATGTATTTTCCCAAAGAGCGTGGTCCTCGACAAAATGCGCGAACAGGCCGTGCATTACGAGGGACGCGTCACCCGGAATGACATCGCGTGCCCGAAGGTCAACCAGGTCGCCTTCGGAGTTAATCACAGCGGAAGCATGATCAAGAACTGGAAAATCAAAGTTGACACCATTCGCCATGGTGACATCCAACCTCGTGACGTTGAAACCTCCGTTGCCATCGACACTGACCACTCCAGTACCGCCGACGTCTCCGAAGCGCGGTGTTACGGTTATATCGTAGGTAGACGCCTTTGTCGGGTCCGACGACACAGCTAATCCTACGAGGGCTGCACCGAACCACAATGCACTCACAAGGTTACTCGCCATAGGTTCCTGTCCTCTATCTTCCCGAGTTACTCAAGTACGATCCCCCGTCCCCGTTCCGTTTCCCTAGCGATTTCACACTAAATTTTTGCTTTTTGTGATCTGCCTCGACTTCTCAAAACCGCAACATCGACAGGCACTCGCCGTGAAGAAGGGCCTCACTGTTATTTGTTCCATGGCCTTGGCGTTAAGTTCCATGGCCTTGGCGTTAAGTGTTGCTGGCTGTGCTGGCAAATTGAGTTCCGGAAATGGTGCGCGCATTGTTGCCGAAGTGCGCAAGGAATTCCGCAGGCGAAGATCATGGGCTTTCCGCCACCTCCGATTTGCGCAAAGCCGCGCACTTGGGCGCAAGGTCAGCGATGAATTCACCGTGCCTCTGTGCCGAGGTCATCATCGCGAGGTCCACCGCTCTGGTAATGAAGTCACGCGGTGGAGCAATTCTGGTATTGATCCGAGCGTTACGGCTCGGGCGCTTTGGCTGGAGACACATCCGCTGGTGGTAAGTCGGCGTGGGAACGAGTTGGTAGGGCCGGCGGTTAGAAATCTTCGGTAACAGATTGGTACAAAAAAGACCTACATAGAACTAAAATCCGCAAATTATGGCTTCATCAAACCCCAGAAGCCGTACTTCCGCCCGTGCAGCTGCTGCAGACGCGCCATGAACGTTGCGTGCTTCTCGATGTCGGACTCATCGGCAATGCGCGGGTACAACCGAATGCAGGATTGCAGATCACGGGCCGCGTAGGTGTACTGCTTTGACGATCCTCGATGCAGAACGCTCTCAACCAAGCAACGGTAGAGGCGCGTCGCACCGGCCGGATATTTGTCTTCCAGCGCCTCGGCCGCGGGGCGCAATTTATAGTAAGCGCCACCATTCAATTCCTTCTCGCGCAGCCGCACGGTCTCGTCGGCGCGCTGTAAGTTCGGCCAGGCAACGAAGAATTCGAGCGCGGCGTCAACTGAGCGGTGCTTGGCCGCAATCTCGAACGCCTTTCGTTCCGCCTCGAAATCTTCAAAATCCGGCAGACGCTTAAGGTATGCCCTTAGACTGTCGACGTTCAGTGACTTCTCGAAATACCGCCACCTCGCGTCCTGAGCCTCATCCTTCTTGCCGAGGGCTTCCAGCGCTTCAACCATCAGGTCGATATGCGTGGTGTCGTCATCATCG
The DNA here is from genome assembly GCA_963791955.1 of uncultured Alphaproteobacteria bacterium. GTDB lineage: Bacteria > Pseudomonadota > Alphaproteobacteria > Rhizobiales > Xanthobacteraceae > BOG-931. The sequence continues at coordinate 7,888 of CAWBUO010000002.1, read as the reverse complement.
AACGGCCGTCTCGATCGCTTGAGCCAATCTATCGCCTCGCCCGGTCGTCCTGCTCGGATCAGTTTGTTGGCGATATCGGGGGCGTAGGCCGCCTCCATCCCGCCCTCGCGCATCGCGGAGATATAATCGTCGACATCACCCGCGATGTCGGCGAGAAGGGCGAGCCGGTGCGCCAGGTGGCGACGGCGTTCATCAACTTGCCATCTGTCCGCGGCCTCCGACTTCGGTACGGCAGCGAGCGCCTTTTTAGTTGCGGCTTGAATCTCGGCGCGACCGCTTGGCCCGAGAGCCTCGCTCAGGTGCCGGATCGTGGCCCCCGAGGAGCCGAATCCATCTCCTTCGACGATCGAAAGTACGCGCCGGGCAAGCTCGCTGGGATCGGTACCAGGGTCATCGGCGCAAAGGCGGCCGAGATCGACCATCGCCTGACCAAAAACTTCCTCGATGGTGCCGTAGTTGTCGCCAGTGCGCTCGAGCACATCGTCGGCTATGCCGATGAAGCCCCACATGCGCTCAACCGCCTCCATCCGATCCTGCGACGCGAGCTGGCCGGCGATGGTTTCGCGTAAGTGATCCAATTCTTGGACGATGTCCTTGGTCCTCTCCCAGCCGATGTGAGATTTCGACCTGCCGATCGTACGAATGCGCTTCTCGATTTCGGCTACGAGTTTGTCAGAGCCCTCGTTGCTGGCGAGCAGCAAGTGTAGCTTCCTGCGCAGAACCGGGTCGACTTTCGCGTGATCCACGAGCAAGCTCGCAAGGGCGGGCGCACCCATGGTTTCGAGCGATTCGGTGGTGATGCGCGTCCGTGTCCGTTTTGCCGAGCGAGGGGCCATGCGAAACATTACAATGGCTGCAACGCTCGACAATACTGCGGACAGCGCCGTCCGGGTTGCGTTGGAAAAGTTTAAGACGCGAGGCTAAGTCACGCGACCAATGTTGCCACCCAGTCGCCGGCTTGAGCAGAATGGCATGCGTGCAACTGGCAATTCTGCCGGGCCGACCATGAAATACCGTCCGACAATCGGCCGCAGGAGGTTCTTGCCGGTCTCGTCGAGCGCGTCACGTACGATAATGCCGAGAATGGCTTTTGCGTTCTGCGGGCCAAGGCGCGCGGGCATCGTGATGTCGTGACCGTTGTCGGCCATGCGGCAACCATTGCAGCCGGTGAGTGGATTACGGCGTCAGGCGAATGGCTCAACGACCGAACCCATGGCCAGCAGTTCAAGGCGCAGTTCCTGCGCACATCGCCGCCGACTTCGGCCGATGAGAAGTACCTCTCATCCGGCATGATCCGGAGCGTTGGTCCCGTTTACGCGAAGAAACTCGTTCGGGCCTTTGGCGAGGGGGTGTTCGACGTCATCGAGGCGGCGCCGGACCGACTGCGCGAGATAGATGGCATCGGGCCGGTTCGCGCTGCCAGCATTCTCGCTGCCTGGGCCGAGCAAAAGGCGGTGCGGGAAATCATGGTGTTCCTGCACAGCCACAGCGCCGGTACCGAGTGGGCGGTTCGGATTTTCAAGACCTATCGTGCCGATGCCATCCAGGTCATGACCGAAAACCCGTATCGCTTGGCGCGCGATATCCGTGGCATCGGTTTCAGTCCGCCGACGCCATCGCGATGAAGCTCGGCATCGAGAAGACAGCGACGACTCGGGTGCGCGCTGGAATTTCCTATGCGCTAACCGAGGCCGAAGCGGAAGCAAGAAGGATTGCCGAACATATGTCGGCTGGACAGCCGTAGCCGGGCTTGATTTCCCATTTGCGGGCCGTTGGTCGGCGAAGGCGGAATACCTCTACGTCGATCTTGGCGAATTCGATTGCGACGCCGGGTGCGGCGCGTCGGCAAACTGTTGCGGCTTCGCAACGCTGTTGCTGCTTCAACCTGTTGCGGCTTCGCAACACTCCGCTGCCGGTCTCTTCGATGAACTCGACGCCGGGGCCCCACCTACGCGTCCGCCCGTCGCGCAGGACGCGACTTTCGCCAATCCGGCAGAGCAAGCTTAGCCGCGCTGCGCTTTTTTCCACGATCGTGCACTCTGGCGTGGTGCGGACGGCGCCGCCGCGCGGCGAGGAAGCCTATCCACTCGGTCGCCAACTTCCTCGCGCGCCAAGCGCAGCTCATAAAGCTTTTGCAAATTGAGCCAAAATTCCGCGCTGCTGCCGAACCAGTGGCCGAGACGCAGCGCGGTGTCCGCTGTGATCGCTCGCTGACCGTTGATGATGGTAGTCACGCGATTGACGGGCACGTCGATCTGTCGCGCCAGCTCGGCGGCGGAAATGCCGAGTTCCTTCAGCTCTTCGGCGAGGTGTGCGCCGGGATGAATAGGGGCGCGGGCCATGATGCCTCCCAGTGATAATCAACAAACTCGAGCTCGATGCTACGCGTATTCAGAGCGCCATCAGCGTCAACCTGGGCACCGCACCTATCGTTTCTGTTGCTTCTTTCCTAGGCGGACAACTAGGCCGCCGCCGTTCTCGTCGCAACTTGACGCAGTCCACGGTTAAATAGCAATAGCCCGGACTAGCGATTAATCGAATAACTAGCTTGGATGCTACTTTCGCTTTGACTGTTGCGGCCTCTGCGAAATTGCACTGGACCGTCCCCGGCCCCGTTTTCCCTCGAGGAAATCAATCCCGCGGATTCGAACGCGCGACGGATGGCGGCCTCATTTGCGGGCGTAACTGGAATTTCGCCGTCCAGCACCTCTACCCGTCGGATCGTGGCGACCCCCACTTTGGACGCGGCGGCCAAGTCGAGCGCTGTCCACCGAAGCATCGCGCGCGCCGCCCGCATTTGAGCGCTTGAGATTTTCCTCGCCATGGGGCTTGATATTATTTATACAATATCATATACATCATATCGGGTAGAGGCCGAGATGCCCGAAGACCTTAATCTACTGGAGTGAGCAATGATCGCAGTAACCGACAGAATAACCAATTCACCGGACCGGCGGGACTTCATCGGCGGCTCCGATGCTCGGATCATCATGGGCGACGACGAAGCCGCCCTGATCCGGCTGTGGAAGGAAAAGCGCGGCGAGATCGAACCGGAGGATTTATCCGGCAACCTGATTGTGCAACTGGGCCTAGCCACTGAGAAGCTGAATCGGCGCTGGTATCAGGCCAATACGGGGCGGGTCGTCACCGACGTCCAAATGTGGCGCCGGCACCCAACCCTGCACTGGATGGCGGCAACGTTGGACGGGAGGGTCGAAGGCGGCGATGTGTTCGAGTCCAAATTCATGCTGCCCTGGCAATTCTCGGAGGAGGCTGCCGCAGTGAAGCATGCTGCGCAACTGCAACACAACATGTGGGTCGTGGCAGCCAGAGGGGCGATACTTTCGGTGATCAGCGGCGGCGGCCGATGGGTGGAAATCAAAACCCATGCCGATCCGCTTTACCAACATCTCATCGTCACTGCCGAGCGCAAATTCTGGCGCTGCGTTGAGACCGGTGAGCCTCCCGTTCTGTTCGGCGCCGAGCCACCAAAGCCGCGCATCGAGGCAGTCCGCATTGTCGACATGACCTCATCGAACGCATGGGCGGAATTGGCCGCGATCTTCTCGCGAACCCGGGCGGCCCACGTTGAACATGAGCAGGCGAGGGCGGAACTCAAGGGCTTGGTGCCCGATGACGCGCAGCAGGCGATCGGCCATGGCGTCCGAGCCAAGCGCTCGAAATCGGGTGCCATCAGTTTCGACCTCGTCAGCGCGGAAGACGACCATGCAGCGGTGCAGTAGTTCGATCGGCACTTTGGCGGCCGCGCTCGCCAAAGCACAGGGCGAACTCGTCAATCCGGAGAAGTCGCTGGTCGCAACCATCCGAGCGGATGGACGAGGTGGGGGCTGAGCGGACCTTTCGCTATGCGCCGCTATCGAGTGGGCTCGACATCGTCCGCAAAATCCTCGGCCAGCACGAGATTGCGACGGTGCAAACCACCTCGATCGATCCGGCCGCCGGCATCATCAATCTCACCACGGTACTGGCGCACGCATCGGGAGAATGGATTGCCTCGGATTGGCCGGTTTGCGCCATCAGCGATACCGCGACCCCGCACCGGATGGGAGCGGCGCTGACCTACGCCCGGCGTTATGCCCTCTTTACTCTCGTTGGGATTGCGGGGGAGGACGACCTCGATGCGCCCGACCTTGTGACGCCCACGAATCCGACATCGCAGCCTGAGAAGCCGCAGCCGAACGGAAAGGGTCAACTCAACGGCAGTCAACCAAGGCCCGCTCAACGACCAACGGTTCACCGTAACGCGAGACCGCAGTCGCAGATCTCTAAGCCGATCCTGGAAGCCGAACCATCGGCGGGGTTGCGTGATCGCCTTATTGCCGAAATCACTGGCCTTGGCTCAAGCGATGACGCCGCAATGTGGGCGCACCGTTGCCTCGGTGAAAAGAACCGGCTGACAGCAGCTGATGCCAGGAAAGTCGAGGAAGCCTTCCAAGCGAGAGTGGCAACCTTCGCAGGCCGTGTCGCGGACGCCGAGCCATCAGTGCTGGCAGACGCGAAGCTGCCGGGGACATTGGCCGGTCCCAGCACAGGCGATCCGTACAGTCGGCGGCAAGCCAAGGCAGTCGACAAGAGCGCGCTGGCGCTGCCGGCGCCGCGCCGGATTCGCGACCGCGACCACGTCAGATTTGTCGCGCAAAATCCCTGTCTGATTTGCGGCCGACAACCTGCCGATGCCCACCACCTCCGATTTGCGCAAAGCCGTGCACTTGGACGCAAGGTTAGCGATGAGTTCACCGTCCCTTTATGTCGAGGTCATCATCGCGAGGTCCACCGCTATGGCAACGAAGCCGCATGGTGGGCAAAAGTCGAAGTGGATCCAATCGCCTCGGCTCGCGCACTTTGGCTGAAGACACATCCCTTGCTGGAGGCTTCGGAGAAAACGGGCAACAAAAGTTCGATAGTATCCGACGAAATCCACAACGACGGAAATGCGGCGCTCAGTTGAGCTTTCTTAGCTTGCTTCCTGTTGGACCTTTGGTTTTGGATGAGTTGATCGAAAATGAGGCGCTGATATACATAATGTCGGTTGTTCAATTCAGCCCCCGACAAAGCGTCTCATACTTGCTCGTAGCTGTGCGCTATTGCTCATTGAAGTGCATTGCCCAAAAAATCCAAAAGTGCACCCGATCCCATGGTCGTACACCGCTGCTGTTGCAAGCACGGTAAATTGCCGTACATGGATTTGAGGAAATTGATCATGCGGTCAGCGCGAAAGAAGCCAGCATTGCCTACCCGGGAATACAAATCGCAACGGCTCGAATTGCGCCTCGCGCCGTCAGCGAAGAAGGTGATCCAGCAGGCCATGTCAGTCACCGGTCTTGCCGCCGGTGATCTTGCCTATGAGGGTGCGCGTCGGCTTCTCGACGAGCATCAGCGCATGGTTCTGTCTGGAGAGGATCGCGACGTCTTCCTGGCGGCCATCAGCCGAAGTCCTGATCCATCCTCGCGTCTGGTCAAGGCTTTGAAGCGTCATCGCCGTCTCTTCGGCTGATCGTGCATGATCGACGCGATCGAGCGGCTCGGCAAGCATGACTGCGCGGCGTTTTCGTGTGGTGTGGTCGCGCTCGACAGTTGGTTCCACCTCCGTGCTGGGCAGGACGAGAAGCGCAATGTGGCCCGGGGTTTTGTCGCCGTGGAGGGTCAACGCGGGTTTGTGGGTCTCTACAGCTCGTCACTCATTTTTCAGTTATATTGAGTGATTAAATCCGAAGTCAGCTCATCAACTCCTGTCGTACAGAAGTACGTGCACCTGCGGCTTTAATTGCAATAATAAATCGAAGTCACGGGAATTCCTGCTGATCATGACGGACCCGGTATCAGCTGCCTGCAGAAACAGTAGGGCGTCGTTGAGAAATTTCCGGCGATCTTGCCTTGGGATAGCTTGCGTGCGCGCCAAAATGCCCGCCATCACCGCCGCCTCCAACCACACCTCGTAACTCGGCGCGACAATCCGAGTGGGGCTGATCCGCGTGAGCATCTCGACGATTGGGATCAGCGTCGCCTGGGTGCGACGGTCAGCCGGATCGAGAGCTCCGATGGTGACCGCGAGTTCAGCAAGCGCCGGTGCAACATGCGGGATGGTTCGCGACGCCATCAAATCGATGATCGAGGTAGGCAATTGGCCCTTAAGCTGATCGATATAGACGGTGGCATCAAACAGCAGAGGTACCCCGGCGGGAACCCGCAATGGATCAAAAGGAGGATTAGCTTTTCGTCGATGCGCCAAAGGTCGAGACCAATGACCGGATCATTTCTGGCGATGATCGACTGAACATCAGATCTCAAGCTCAAAGTCCTTAGGCAGCCGTCCGGCCTGGGCTGCGAACCAAGGTCCAAAATCCTCAGGTGCGGCAAGGACGGCTAGCGCGGCGTTGATTTAGCTACGAGTCATCATCTTTAGCGTCAGTGCGCGCCGGCGGTTAAGCAACTCGTCAACCAATCTTAGTTAAGCAGCAAGCTTTGCCAATTTCGACGTCTACCGTGGCGACCTCACCAGAGCGCTCCGGTCTCGTCCGGCGTGATAAGCCTGATGCCTGCAAAGTATGTCCGATAAGGGCGCGGATCGCGCGTGAGCAGCGGGATCTGTGCGACCGCGGCGTGGGCGCCGATGAAGAAATCCGGCAATACCCCGGTGCGGCTACCTCCTCGAGTACGATAACGCCGAAACACCTTACCGGCGAGAAACAACGCCGCCCGCGGTATTTCAATCAGCTTAAGTCCGACGTCGGCGAGAACTCGGTCGGCGTCCTCGATACGCACGTAACTGATCGAGAACTCAGCATACACTACTGCATTGATCAGCACTGGACCGCGGATACTTGCAGCGTCCAGCTGATGCACAGACCAGCGTGCCCACCTCGCGTCGTCGGTCGCGACGTCGAGGAGTACATTTGTGTCGACGAGCGTCATCCAGCGGGGTCACGGGTCAGCGCCATGATCTCGTCTGTGGTGAGGCCGCTTGTGGCCGTGCCTCGCATCCGCTCGAAACGGCTCGGCTTGATCGCGCGCTTTCCAACTCGGCGCAAAAAGGCGCGACCATCTTCCGCCAGCTCGAAATCAACCTTGCTGCCGGGATTGATCCCAAGGCGATCGCGGACTTGCTTAGGGATCGTCACTTGCCCTTTGCGCGTAACCGTTACAGTCATTTCCACACCTCAGTAATACCACCAGAACATCCGGTATTACTAGCACGGACCGGGTCGCTTTGCCAGTGCGCCGGCTTGATTTGTGGCTCGTCGCAGCAATCACGTTGTTGTTGCCGCTGCGAAAATCCACATGGCGTGTCGGAAAAATTGTTAGAAAGGAGCTTGGCGCCAACCGCGATCTTTGATGCCTCACAGGACCTACTTTAGCCCGCTCTCGCGCTTTCCTTTGTCTGCACGGTTGTCGTTCGGAGGAGGTTTGCGTTTCGGATCGGCACGCATTTGATCCTCCGATGCGCCACGAAAAACCCGGGTCTGGCGATACTTCTTGTTTTTGGCGGCAGAGAGCGGCAGCACGCTGGAGCCCTTTTTCCTTTGCTGTTCTTAGTCCCCTGGGTCCGGCTCCGAATTAGAAGTGTTCGTGCAATTGCGATGAGCGACGGTTGCTCGCTCAATGAGCCTTTGCCACTCTTGAGCCATTTCGGCGAAAAGCGCTTTTTGCTTTAAGTCTGAAGCTTCACATGCCTCTTCGAGGCATCGCGTTGCGATGCGCTGGTAAGATTTCGAGGCGGGCATGCGATCCCCCGATTTACCGAAATCGACGGATGGTAACACAACGGGCCGGCCGCGGGCGACTGCCGAGTTCTTTCAGTAGGTCTCACTTCCAGGAATGTAACGTACACCTCTTACGGTCGTCCATCGAGAGCGGCGGCTGCGGGCGC
>CAWBUO010000001.1:0-417023 GCA_963791955.1 uncultured Alphaproteobacteria bacterium | reverse complement strand
GGTGCTTGGCAGCGGCGCGGCGCGCGGCTTCGCCCATATCGGCGTCATTCACGCGCTGATCGACCACGGCATTACACGCCCGACATTATGCGTGGGGACTTCAATCGGCGCTTTAATTGGCGGCTGCTACGCCTACAACCAGCTGAACAAATTGGAAGCTATTTTAGGGGCGCGCTCGCTCACGGTTCGCCGTATCATCAGCTATCTCGACGTCAGAATTCGGGCAGTTCGGGGCTGATCGGCGGCGGCCGGCTGGCCGACAACTGACCGAGGCGATCGGCACGACGACTATCGAGGATTTGCCAATCCGTTTCCTCGCGGGCAATCGCAACCGAGGTTGGGAGGGACAGGCCATGAAATCTGGCTGACCCCTTTCTATCTGGCTTTGGCGATGCGGGCCTCGTATGCGTTGCCGGGAATCTTTCCGCCGGTGCGCGTCGGCGGACGCTGGCTTGTCGACGGCGCGCTGGTCAATGCCGTGCCGGTGTCTGCGGCGCGCGCTTTCGGGGCGCGCGTCGTCATCGCCGTCAATCTCGATGCTGATCGTTTCGCCCGCGGCGCCACCATCGCCAGTCATGGTTCGAGCGGATGCAAACGACGCGGCGCTGGAGCCCCCGCCGGGAACGCCGCGCAAAGCGTTCCTCGGCCTCGGTGGCATATTCGGGGCGGAACGGGCACTGAAGCGCCAAATCCTTGCGAATGATGCCCGGCCGGGATTCTCGACCGATGATCGAAGCCTTCAACATCATGCAGGACCGCCTCACTCGCATGCGGCTGGCCGGCGATCCGCCCGACATCCACATTACCCCGCACATCGGCAATATCGGCTGGCTTGATTTCCATCGCGCGGCAGAGGCGATCGCTGCCGGCAAGGCTGCTACCGAGAAGGCCCTGGAGCCGATCGCCGATACGATTGCCGCCTTAGGCTGACCGCTCAGCGCCGAATGGCTGACGGCGAAAAAGGCCTATTGTGACGGCGGTAGGCGGGCGCAATTCGTCTGACACGACAGCTGCGTCGTGGTGCAGTTCGACTGACAGGCGATATTGGCCGTCGGATTGGTCGTCGGTGTCACATTGTTCGGCGTCACTGTTGGGGAGATCAGCGATGCGCCCGGCACCAGGCAGCTGCTTTGACAGCGCGCGGCCGTGGCATTGCAGGTCATCATGCAATTGGTGACGGTCGATGAGATGATGGATGACGATGACGGCGGGGCCGATGTGGATGGAACGCTGGGTGTGGGTGCCTGCGCTAACACACCGGTCGGCGCGGCGACGATGAGCGCCGCCGCGAATAAAATCACTGCATAGGCCCGCATGAGTATCTCCGTCGATGCGCAAGCGGGACCATGATGCCACGATCGATTGCCGTGGCAAAATCGCCGACGGCGTCGTTTACGCCGTCGTGATGTAGTCGCGCATCGCAACCGATTTCGCGCTCCATCTCGAAGAGCCGGTGTTTGACGATATCACCGATCGACACGACGCCGACCAAGCGGCCCTTTTCGACGACCGGCATGTGGCGAAACTTGCCCGGGTCATACGCTCCATGATGCTCGCTACCGTTTCATTCTCGCTGCAGGTTTCGACCTTGCGCGTCATCGTCTGGCTTACGGGTTCATTGAGCGCGAGCGCCGCCCTGGCCAGAGCCCGCACGACATCGCGCTCGGAAATAATGCCAACGATACGATCGTCAGCCCCAAGAATGAGTGCCGCACCAATGCGTTTGCTGGCGAGCAACTGCGCGGCTTCAGCAAGACTCGCTCCCGGTTCTATGGTGACGACTTCGCGGCCCTTGCCCGCGAGAATAATACCGACAGTCATCGGACCTCCCTGACTTCACAGTTTGCGCCCGTAGTGTGGGTCGCAACGTGAAGGTTATGTTTCGGGTCGGCGCGAAGTTCCTTCGGCGGGCATGTGAAACCGGCGGACCACACTAAGGAGGGCCCGTCCTCGGCTGCCTGCGCCATGTTGCGGCGCAGCGTCGAGTTCTCGCTTGGATCGCCCAAAAAACCAGCGCTGACTCTACCAACACTATAGCAGATGAATACGGCCGCGGCGTGGTGCAAGTAGCGATATCCCCTACCGGGACTTAACCGCTCCGCCCAGTATTGACTTCTCGCCGCGGCGCGACCGGATCGAACGCGTTGAACAGGAAAAGCCCGGCGAGAAAGCCGCCGATATGCGCTTGCCAGGCGATCTGCTGGCCTTCGTTAATGATCGATACCGAGCCGAGCCCAAATAGCGCATTCAGCCCGAGCCAGGCGACGAGGAAAATCAAGAACCGCGGATCCCGCAATGTCGCTGCAAGCGAGGCCGCCGGTACGCGATAGGCGTCGTCATGACGCTCGCCACGCCATAATCCAAGCGGACCACCTTTCTGGAACACAAAACGCAGTGCCGCGGCCATGGCTCCGGAAATGGCGGCTGACGCGCCGATCATCGGCACCATCGCAGCGGGATGCGTAATGAGATGCGCGAACGCGCCGGCGGCGGCAACTACCATCATGAAGGCGATATAGCGCCAGGTCCCGAAACGTCGCGCGAGCGCTGTGCCGAACGGCAGAAGCCACGCCAGATTAAGGCCGATATGCATGAGATCGGCGTGGATAAAGCGTAACTGAAGAAGGTCCAGAGATCGGCGCCGAACCCGCCCGGGAACGAGCCGCCAACCAGAAGATCGGTGTCATAGCGCGCCGGAATAAACGCGAAGGTCAGCAGAAATTGCTGATCCTCGGCATCGGTCAGCACAAGAATGCGCAACGCATGCACAAGCAGCAGCACGACCACCGTCGCCACGACGACAGGTGGTACGTTGAACATCGGTTCTGAGCGTTGGGTCACCGAGGCATGCCTGTTCGGACGACATAGGCCGCGATCGTCTCGGCGGCAAGCAGGGTGTGCCGGCACCTGCGGAGACAAGCAAAAAAGAAAAGGGAGGACGTGAGCCCTCCCTTTCTAGTTAGCGCGGGATTCCCGCAGCGCGCACCGGACGATATACTTCGGCCTGATTGCTTCAGCGGCCCGGTCTCGCGACGGGCCACCGGCTGAGGTCACATCCCTCGCCTCCCCTTGTCGAAAAACGCCACCGAGCCATCGGCGGGGCGTTGAATGTCGGTCAACGACCCTAAGCGGCCGCATCGATAGCGCCAACGTCAACGTTTTATTAGGATTAATTGAGTGTTGCCGCGATGGCGACTGCGCCCAGGCGCGCCACGGCACACCCCCTGCTCCAGCCGATAGCGCACGGCCGAACCTTGCGATTGCTGTCTCAAACCGGGACGGACTGACGCAGCGGTTGCGCCTGTGCGGGAGCATGTCCATGAAACACGCTGCGAGCCGCGAACTTTACGCCTATTGGGAGGAAAAGCGCGGAACACGCCCAGCGCCCGAGCGCGCCGAAATCGAACCCGGCGCAATTCGCGGCATATTGAGCGACGCCTTCATCCTCGCACTCGATCGCAGCGCCGGTCACCCAATGCGTCTTGCCGGTACGCGCGTTTGTGCATTGTTCGACCGCGAGCTGAAGGGGGAACCTTTCCTCAATCTCTGGAGTTCAGCAAGTCGGCCGGTCGTGGCCAGTCTGCTTTCCATGCTGACCGACGAATGCACAGGAACAGTTGCAGGCGTGACTGCCAGGAATGCGGACGGCGAACTGATCGACCTCGAGCTGCTGTTGTTGCCGCTCGGTACAAGACGTCCGAGCTTTGCGCGTGCGATCGGCGTGTTGGCTCCGCTCAAGGTTCCATCGTGGCTCGGTGTAAGCCCGATCGGTGCGCTGACCCTTGGAGGCCGCCGGCATGTCGGAGCCGAGCTTGAGAAGCGTCTGCTGCCGCGCTTGATGACGTCACGGCTGCGAAGCGGCTTCATTGTCTATGACGGCGGGCGCGCTGCTGCCCCTATCGTGACGTCAAACAAGGAAGACGGGCCAAGCGCCGCGTAGGCGAAAACGATTTCGGAAGTTAACGGCGGCTAACGGGACATTAAGATCGCCCGCCTAGCCTGACCGAACGCGACGGCAAGCGGATGGGCGATGGCATTAGCTGCTGAACAAAGACCAGCATTACGAGCACTCAGCGAGGAACGGCGCCGTTTCCAACGCGTGCGAGTCGATTTGCTGGGCCGCTACATGCTGCCCAATCGGCGCGAGTTCCCCTGTCAGGTGCTGAATATGTCCCCGGGCGGCATGGCCGTGATCGCGCCGGTTAGCGCGCAGCCTGGCGAACGGGTTATCGCCTATATCGACCATTTGGGCCGGCTCGAAGGATACGTCGCGCGTCCGTTTCAGAACGGCTTCGCAATGACGATCTCGGCGACGACGCGCAAGCGCGACAAACTCGCCGCGCAACTTACCTGGCTTGCCAATCGCCACATTCTCGGCCTGCCCGAAGATCGCCGTCACGGCCGCATGGTCCCGCGCAAACCGATCGCCCGGCTGATCTTGCCGAACGGTCTCAATGTCAGCTGCCGCATCATCGACATCTCGCAATCGGGCGCGGGTCTCGCGACCGACCAGCGCCCCCAGCTCGGCTCTCTGGTCACGCTCGGCAAAGTGCAAGGCCGCGTCGTGCGTCACCTCGAGGATGGGTTTGCGATGGAGTTCACCCGGTTGCAGCACCCGGATTTCCTCGAAGACGCGATCAGCGGCACATAGCCGGCTTCCCGTTTAAGTCCATCACTTCAGTCGTCGCGGCCAACGACCGACGGCGGCTCATTTGCGATACTCGGCGTGTCAGGCGCGGCTGCCTTCGCCGTGGCATCACCGCGGCCGATGTTTTTGAGTGCGGTGCGCAGCCGCCCTCCTGCATGATCGAGCACGCTCGCCGCCTCATGAAGGCTGCAGCCCTTCAGCAGCAGAACCGCAAGTTTCACGCTGCCATTGGCGCGGCGAAGCGCGGCGGCAACTTCGTCATCGCCGCGCCCGGTCAGCCGGCGCAAAATGATCTCGCTCCGGCGCGCAAGCTTGGCATTGATGGCCTGCACATCGACCATAAGGCCTTGGTGCACACGGCCGAGGCGGATCATCACCAGCGACGACAACAGATTGAGCGCGACGCGTTGCGCGGTACCGGCCTTCATCCGCGTCGAGCCGGCGATCGGCTCCGGCCCGGTATCGAGCCAGATCGGATAATCAGCTTCCTGCAGCATCGGCGTGTCGCGGTTGTTGGCGATGCCGATTGTCAGCGCACCGTGCTGTTTGGCTTCGCGCAGACAGGTAAGCGTGAACGGCGTTGTTCCACTGGCGGCAACGCCGATCACGACGTCAGGCGAAGCAATGCGGTGTTGTTTGACCAACTTCGCCGCCTGATCGAACTCGTCCTCAGCGTTTTCGGCCGAGCGCAGCAGGGCATCCTTGCCGCCGGCCATGAGCAGCAGCAGCCGGTGCTCCGGCCAGTTAAACGTCGGAATAAGCTCGGCGCCGTCCTGGACCGCAAGGCGGCCAGAAGTGCCGGCTCCGACGTAAATCAAACGTCCTGCATCGCCGACGCGCCGCTCGGTCGCAACCGCGGCCGCCTCAATCGCGGGAAGTGCGGCGCGAACGGCGGCTACGGCGGCCATTTGACCCTCGATCATCGCATGCAGGACCTCTGCGGGTTCCCACAGGTCGATGTCAGAATAGCGGGGGCTGGCGCGCTCGGTATCCATATGCGTCATCGTAACCGGTAAAATCCGCTGCGCACGCGAAAGCAAACCATTTTGACCTCAATTGGTTCTTAACTTTGGTGGAGGCGATCTACTGCCGAAGGAACTTTCGCGTGGATGCTCACATGCTCCTGCTCGGCATCGATGGTGGCGGCACCAGCTGCCGGGCACGACTGTGCGCTCTTTCCGGCGAGGTTCTTGGTGAGGCGGCAACCGGTCCGGCGAACCTAAGACTGGGCCTGGAGCAAAGTTTTTCCGCGATCGCGGACGCTGCCACGCAAACGCTCGACCAAGCCGGTATTTCGAGCGTTCATCTAACACGAGTGGTGGCCTGCCTGGCCCTGGCCGGCGCCAGCGAGCCGACTTACCTCGCCGCCGCGCAGAGCTATCCGCACCCCTTCCGCAAAGCCATCGTCATCACCGACGCCCACGCTGCCTGCCTCGGCGCGCACGGCCAGCGCGACGGCGGGGTCATCGTAGCGGGCACCGGGACGGTTGGCTGGGCGGCGGTACGAGGGCAGACATACCGGGTCGGCGGCTGGGGATTACCGATTTCGGACGAGGGCAGCGGCGCCTGGCTCGGGTGCGAAGCGCTACGCCGGTTGCTGTGGGCGCTCGATGGCCGCCTCGCATGGACCGGCCTGTTGCGCGATCTCGGGGCGGAGTTTGGCAACGATCCGCATTTCGTCGTGCGCTGGGCCGACACCGCTTCGCCACGCGACTTCGGATCGTTCACACCGCAAATCTTTGACTACGCCGTTCGTGGCGATCCGGTCGGCGTTGAATTGGCTAAACGTGCTGCCCGCCATATCGACGCACTCGCGGCGCGGCTCATCGACATTGGCGCGGCGCGGCTGGCGCTGGTCGGCGGTTGTTCAGCTTTCCTGCAAAGCTTTCTCGCTGAGACGACCAAGTCACATCTGGTCGAACCATGCGGCGATGCCCTAGAAGGCGCGTTGCACGTTGCGCGTTCAGCCGCGCAATCGCTGACACGCGTGGCGTGATGGCCGCGGCTGGCCGAGAAAGCACTCAGACGTGACAAGGTTCGCATGACAAGGTTCGGCGCCGGTATGGCGGCGGAATTGCGCGAGGCGCCGGCGGCCGTGCGCCGCCAGGCAAACAGCCTTGCGGCGCCGCTTGCCGAACTTGTCGCCCGGCTTGCCCGCCGGCCACCGGATGTCGTCGTCACCTGTGCAAGAGGCAGCTCCGCACACGCGGCAACGTTTGCCAAGCACCTGATCGAGCGCCACCTCGGTATTCCGGTGGCCGCCGCTGCGCCAAACATCGCGACCATCTATCGCCAGCCTCTCCGCCTTCGCGGTCAGTTGCTGCTCACCATCTCGCAATCCGGATCGAGCGACGATCTGGTCGAAACAACCGGTGCGGCGCGGATTGCCGGGGCGCTCACGGTGGCGATCGTCAACGATCCGGAGAGTCCTCTGGCATCCGCGTCCGAAATTGTGCTGCCGATGGCCGCCGGACCGGAGCTCAGCGTCGCGGCCACCAAGTCGTTCATCGCTTCGCTGGCCGCCGTGCTGCGACTGTCGGCACACTGGGCCGGCGACCACAAAATGCTCAGGGCTTGCGAGCAACTGCCCGACCGCCTGGACGATGCAGCTCATCTCGATTGGAGCGAGGCGCTCGGCCCACTAGCCAAAGCAACCAGCCTTGTCGCCATCGGACGCGGCCCGACGCTTGCCATCGCGCGCGAGGCGGCTCTCAAGCTCAAGGAGACCTGCGCGCTGCATGCCGAAGCGTTCAGCAGCGCCGAGTTTCGGCACGGACCGATCGCACTGGTGTCGAGCACCTACCCGCTTCTCGTCTTCACTCCGACCGATAAATCCGCATACGGCTTCGCCGATTTCGTCACCGATTTGCGGCGCAAGGGCGCCTCCGTGCTTGTCGCCGAGTCGGGTGAGAAAATGCCCGGCCGGCTGCTGGCGCTCGTGCCCGATCAAGCGGATGCCGATGCGATCTGTCTGATCCAAAGCTTCTATGCGTTTCTTGTCGGCCTTGCCGCCCGCCGCGGCGCCGACATCGAGCGGCCGCGGCACCTGCAGAAAGTCACGCGCACCCGATGAGCGCGAACGTTCACGCCGTCGCGGCGGGCCAGGTTTTCGACGGCTTCGCTCTGCATCGGGACGCGGCGGTGCTGATCGACGGCGACAGGATCGTTGGAGTCGTTCCACGCCGAGAAGTCGGAGAAACCATTGCAGTCCGTGAACTCGAGGCCAACGTCTGGCTGGCGCCGGGCTTCATCGACATCCAGGTCAACGGCGGCGGCGACGTGTTGTTCAACGACGCGCCGACGCCGGATGCTGTTCGTGCGATCGTCGCGGCGCACCGCAGGCTTGGAACCACGGCGTTGCTGCCGACGCTGATCAGCGACAGCAATGACAAAATAGCGGCCGCGCTCGCCGCGATCGAATCCCTTGCTGGATCGGAGCCCGGCGTGCTCGGAATTCATCTCGAAGGTCCGTTTCTGTCGCCAAAAAAGCCCGGCGTTCACGATCCCCGCGCGCTGCGTCGGCCAACGTCGGAAGACCTTGCACTGCTCACCGCGCCGCGCCAAGGCGTGACGCTTGTGACTTTGGCCCCTGAAGAAGTGCCGGCGCATTTCGTCAGCAAGCTCGCCACCGCCGGCGTGCGCGTTGCGCTCGGCCATTCGATGGCGACGTATACGCAGACGCAGGCCGCGATTGTCGCGGGGCTGACCGGCTTCACGCACCTCTTCAATGCGATGCGGCCGCTCGAAAGCCGCGAGCCGGGACCGATCGCGGCGGCTCTGGAATCTCCGCAAGCCTTCTATGGCCTGATCGTCGACGGCGTTCACGTCGCGCCGGCGATGTTACGGCTGGCACTGCGCGGCACCGGGCATCCGGTCCTGGTGAGCGACGCGATGCCACCGGTCGGCGGCACGCGATCGTCTTTCACTCTCGCCGGCGAGACGATCGTTGTCAGTGACGGCCACTGCGTCCGACAAAAGGACGGCACCTTGGCGGGCGCCTGTCTCGACATGGCCGGCGCGGTTCGCAATTGCGTGCACTTGCTGGGCACGCCGTTGACCGACGCGTTGCGGTTTGCGTCCGCCAATCCGGCGGAATTTCTCGGCCTCGGTCAGATGCTCGGCAGGCTCGCAACGGGATTTCGCGCCGACATGGTGGCGTTCGACGGCGACATTGAAGTACTCGAAACCTGGGTGGCCGGTGCTAGCCTGAACCACTGACGCTAGTCGAAGTTGTTCCGCTTCCCTTTGCGGACATAAGCCACGACATCGCTGATATGCTTTCGCCCGTGGGCGGGCGCGTTTTTCGCCAGGTGGGCGAACATCTGAATGGCGAAACCGCCGTCAAGACTGTCGGTGATTTGCCGTCGCCACGGACGCCTGACGATCTGCGTTGTCATGCGTCGCGTCGTGCGCGGCTGGGTCATGATATGATCGGCGATCTTGTAGGCGCGCTCGATCAGCTTTGCGCGCGGCAGGATTTCGTTGATCATGCCGTATTCGAGTGCGGTCTTGGCGTCGATCGCCTCCCCGGTCAGCAACGCATAGGCAGCGCGCTTGACGCCAAGCAGTTCCTGAAAACAGCTGTGAATGCCGTCACCGGGCACCGAGCCGATGTCGTAGTGCAGATCGTAAATGATTGCGTCCTCGGCGGCGATGGTGATGTCGCACATCAGGCACATTTCGGTGTGAAAGCCCGGGCCGTTGATAATGCCGATGGTCGGGATTTCCAGATCGTTGACCAGTGAGCTGACGTTGATGCGGCCGTCTTTGTAGGCGTATTCGTAGGCCCAATAGGCCAGATCGTCCTGCTCGAGCTTAAAGCCCTCGGGATCGGCATCCATCATGAACTCGTCGCCCGACCCGGTGAAGATCATGATCTCGTTCTCGGGATCGGCGCCAACGGTCTTGAACATCTGCCCGACGGAGCGGTGATTCTCGACGCTGAGCTGGATCGGGCCGCCCTTGGTGTGTGCCTGGACCAGAATGACGCCATCGGGCCGCCGTTCCATTTTGTAGAAATCCTTGAACCGCTCCTTGTATTCCTCGAATTTTGGCGGCGAGACGAAATTGCTCAACGACATACCTGCACTCCTTCTCAGACCGCAGCCGCGACCCGCTGGATCTGAAGAAACTTTGCCACAATCGGTTTGAGGAGATCGAGTCGCTCGACCTGCGGAACGTGGCCGCAATCCTTGATGATCTCGACCCGCGAATTGCTGATCCGCGCGGCGAATTCCTTCGCATAGGCCGACGATACCAGGGCGTCGTCTTCGCCCCAGACGATCAGCGTTTCCGCCTTGATGCGGTGGATACGCTTCTTCAGACCTTTGTCCGGTATCGGCCAGACGAACTTGCCGGTGGCGCCGAGCGCCCAGACCAGATCGGCGACAACCGTTGCAGCTTCATCGGGATTGTCGGGCATTTGCAGAGCCTTCTGCACCGGCTCCAACGAGAGATTCTTGTAAAGCGTGGCTACGAGCTTTTCCGGCGGCATCAGCATGTAGGGCGCAACCGGGATGTCCTCGCGCCACAGCCCGATTGGATCAAGCAGGATCAGCTTGCTGACGCGGTCCGGACGATGCGCGGCCAGCTCGCACGCCATCATGCCGCCGAACGAAGTCCCGACTACCGGCACCGAACGGAGATTGAGCGCATCGAAGATTTCGTCGTAGATCAGCACCAAATCCCAGAGGCTCTCGACCTTGTAAATCGCGTCGCGCGCCGTCTCGCCGGTGCCGGGATGATGCGGCGCGTAGACAGTGAAACTTTCCGTCAGCCACTCGATGAACGGGTCCCAGATCGGACCGCCGGCAGCGTGCAGATAAACCAGCGGTGGACCGCTGCCGCCCACCCTCACCTTGGCTTCAAAGTCGCAATGGCGGATCGGGATGGTTCGGATATTGGGCGTAGCCATGGTTTGCATCCAACTCGTTTGCTGGCATTGGCTCGCGGCGGTCGCGCGAGCCGGCGGGAAGGAAGTTCGTGCGGATCGTCAGGCGGTAGCCATTTCGCGTTCGCGGACCGGCCGTTTTCGCAGCTTCTTTGGCCACCAATGGTTTTCCCACTGCTTGTCCTCCCAGATCTTCTGCAGATGCGGGAGAACTTCGCGCCCGAACAGCTCAATGTTCTTCTTGGCAAGCGCGTGCGGCATCGATCCGAATTGCAGCGCCACCATCAGATGGCCGACGTTGAGGCGCCTGGCGATGTCGGCGAGTTTCTCGCGCACTGTCGCCGGGCTGCCGACCACCACGAATTCCTTGTCGATCATGTCTTTGGCCTTGAGCGGCTTAAGCTCGATCGAAAGATCGCCGAACTGCAGGAAGTTCTTGCCGCCTTTGAGGATGTTCAAAAGGCTGTTGTAGTCGGAATAGCCCGGAGGCGCGATTTGATACGTCGGCTGATGCAGTAGCTTGTGATAGAAATATTCGACATGCTTGGCGTATTGCTCCTCCGCGGCACGATCGGTTTCCGCGACCGCCACGATCTGGAGAAACGATGCGCGGTACGGATTGGCGTCCTTGCCCTTGGCGGCCGCGCGCTGCCAGAACCGGTCCATGACGTTGTCGGCCGATTTGCCACCGAAATAGCTGAGATAGGCGTAGGGCAGATTGCGGTCGTGGCAATAATCCCAGGTCGACGAGCTGGCAGCGCCCGGGACCAGCAGCGGCGGATGCGGATCCTGCACCGGGCGTGGCCACAGATTGACTTTCGGCAGTTGATAATACTTCCCGTTCCAGGCGAAGAATTCCTTCGCGGTCCAGGCCTTGAGCATGAGATCGATAGCCTCGCGCCAGCGCTCGCGCTGCTCCATCGGCGCAACGCCGTAGCTGATATTGGCGTCGCAGCCGAGGCCGAGCGGGACACCGGCGACCAGTCGCCCGCCGCTGATGCAATCGAGCACCGCGTATTCCTCGGCGATACGTATCGGCGGCGAGGTGGCGGCAAGCGTGGCGCCAAGCTGGACAAGCGCGACCTGATCCAAGCCCTGATCGCGGGTCATCTTGGCGAGGATGGCGCCGAACAGGTTCGGATTGCACATGAAACCGTAAGGGTTCTGGTGATGCTCGTTGGTGCCGATGCCGTCGAAGCCGAGCTTGGCCGCCAGCATCAGCTCGTCGATCGACCAGTTGTAGACGTCGGTGACTTTGTTGGCGTCGCCGTACTCCCACCAGGGCGCATCGACCCAAGCCGACGCCAAACCCCTGGGGAAATCCTCAGGCAGGTCACGATAGGGCATGAAATGAAACATCGTGACCTTCATGGGCCGTCCCTCCACGTTTGATCTTGTTCAACCCGAGATTAACCATTCCTCGGGGCGAGCCTTGCTGGCCCGTTTCGCTCTAACCTTAACAGGCGCTCTGATAGGCCAGCAAGTTCCCCCCTGAAGTTCAATTGAGCGGCCGCGGCAGCTTTAAGGCGCCGGCAAGGCCGCAAGGGCTCATGGCCGTCATTCCACCGGCAACGTCAGCGCCGAGTAAACGGAACCAGGATATTTTGTCCGCACGGAGACGATCGAGGACTACTCGGCCGCATCGATCAGCCACGCGCGCAGATTGAGGCGCGCCGATCCAATCCAGAAGCATCCGCACAAAACGCCGCAGCTTCAAGCATCCGGCGCTGTGTGCAATTTAAAACAAATTTGAACGACTAAAATTTTATCTGAAGTTCCCAGCCAATATCACCCGAGTGTCTTCTCGACTGTTGATGGGCTTTTACTTCAAATTGAAGCACTCGGCTTAGCTGCCGCGAAAAAGCTTTGTGAGAAACGTGACCCCAAGAAGACGGGAGAGGGGTCACATGAGTTCGGGTGCCATTTGTTCGCGCCCCAAGGCGTTCCTCAGGCGCAGTGCGGCTGCGAGCGTGATCGTGCTCGCCACGCTGGCGATGCCGACGACTGGCAGAGCCGACGAACGCCCGCTGTTCATATCGCTCGGCGAAACTGCGAAAGCTCCGATCGGCTGGGTCGAGTTCTGCATCGAGTACGATCCGGAATGCAAAACCAGGCCGTCGCAGCCGCGCGACGTGATGCTGTCGGCCCAAGCGTTGAAAGATCTCGATCGGGTCAATCTTTGGGTCAACACCCATGTCAAGCCGATGACCGACATGGAACATTGGGGCGTCGTTGAGCGCTGGAACTATCCCGACGACGGCTACGGCGATTGCGAAGATTACGTCCTGCTCAAGCGCAAGATGCTCATCAAGGCCGGCTGGCCGCGTGAGGCTTTGCTGATCACGGTTGTGCGCGACCGGCACGGCGACGGCCACGCCGTTCTCACCGTGAAAACCGATAAGGGCGAATACATCCTCGACAATCAGAACGATCACATTTTGCTCTGGTCGGATACCGGTTATCGCTTTGTCAAGCGCCAGTCGCAAGCCGATCCCAATGTGTGGGTCGGGCTCGGCGAACCGCATCCGGCGCAGGCGACGGCAACGTCACGCTGATTGTCCAGACAAAGGAGTTTGCGACCCCGGTCACGTCCCCACCCCTCCCCGTCCCCAGACCGGGTTCGCGCGGCCGGCTCTCCCCCAGGAGCCGGCCGCACCTTTTTTCGGCCTAAAGACACTCGCGTTTAAATCGGCGAGACCGTTTTACTCAAGCCCTCCCATGAGCGGGACACGCCGCGAGGAGCGTACGTCATCGCCAGACAACAGCCGGAACAACAAGGCGAGTTTGAGTATCGCGTGCGAGGCATCACCGAACCCGACGAGCGCGTGCGCGATAAAGCGAGTCGTAGAAAAAGCCGTGTCGCCTCTCACCCGCCCTTCTTCCCCGCACTAAAATCCGGACAAGTAAATCAATTATTTTGTACTAAATCCGACCACAGACCTGCAGCCTTTCACTTCTAGGTTCGCCGTCGTCCACACCTGCCATCGCTGATGTGGAAAACTTTTGCGGATGCGGCTGGACACAAAAGATGAGAAGCCAACGTCTACGCGCGGCCCGGCGTACTCCCCGAGGGAAATCACGCGCATCCTCATTCGTCGTGTTGTGCGCGGCTACGCTCCTGCTCACCACACCGCTGATTGGCGTGCTTGGCTGGATACCCGACTTCAATCTGGATTTTCGAACACGCGAGTCCGCAGCCGCCCGCTTGGAGGCAAACCGTATCGCACGTATCGGCTTCATACTGTTTTCCTCACTCGACGGCGGTACCTGTCGAGAATATGAATTCGACAACATGAACGGATCACAGCGCAACAATGGCGTCGTCGACTGCGAGACCGCGACGCGTGAAATCATGAGAAACCAAGCCGCGGCACGGCTGAAGGCGTTCAGCGGTGGATTCAGTTCAAAGTAAGTCGCCGTGCCGCCGTTCTTGATCGTCGATTCCCAAGCAGTGTTGACCGTTCTGAGATTGGTAATCTTTGGACGGTCACGCACATGCGGTCGCACACGATCAGTGGATAAGCGTCGTTGCTCGTAAGCCTTTGACCCTCCGGAACTGCGACTTGTTCTCCCCCAGGAGCCGGCCGTACCTTTTTCGGGACCGCGAAAATACTGGCGGTGACGCTCGCCTGCTGATTGCTTCTTGTCGGTCAGAACAGCCAGCTGCCTTGCAAATACGGGCCCTGAATCGTCAAGTTGGATTTCAGCTGTTGCTCTGTTGCCAGGTAAACTCCCGCACTGAGCGGGCTTCCGGCGACGTTGCTCAGCGCATATTGGTTCACTGCGTCGAAGTAGACCGCCACCTGATAGCCAAGCTCTACCTTGAAGAACCCGTAGTCGCTGAGCGGGAACGCGTAGGCGGCGCCAAGTCTGGCATCGAAGCTGGGAACGACTTCTGTCGCGTTCGGCGATGTCAAACCCTGGTTGTTGGTTGTGATGCCGAGTGCAGAAAGGGTTGGCGACGCCGTCGTAAAGTTGATGCCGGTCTGCGACGTCCCGATCAGCCCGGCGCCGGCGGCTTCGCCGAAGAATTGAAACCGGCCGACATTGTACTGACCTCTTGCGCCCAAACGCGGCCCGGCGCCGGTGAACAACGAGCTCGTCGTGTCCGAATGGGAAGTCGCACCGCTCTGGAACGCGCCGGTCAGATTCTCGCCGACACGCGCAAATTCCACGCCGCCAAAGACCCGCAATTGGAACGGACAATCGGCGCAGAAAGTGTGTCCGGCATCCAGATTGACGGCATCGAACGACGATTGCAGGCTGCCAGTCGCGGTGCCATTGGTGAACGCTAGGCCTGCAGGCGGCCCAACCGAATAAGGCGGCCCGACGAACTGGTTGGGAGCAGAACTGACTGAGGCGCCGTCGGTGGCCCGCAGATGCGTCCAATTCAAGCTCAGATCGTCGGCGTCGGTGGGCATGTAGCGCAGCCCGACCCGAAAGGTCGGACTGTATTTTGGATCAATCGACTGGTTGCTCCAATTCGGCGTCGGTATCGGAAAGGGGCTTACCAATGTGGCGTATTGTTCGAAATCGCCGGCACTGGGCTGCAAAAACAAGAGCGAGCCGCTGACTTCGAAATGCGGCCGAGGGATCGTTGCGACAGTTTTGAGGATAACCGCATTGCCGGCGTCCAATGCAGCCGGTGGCGGCAGCACCGCGAGCGGCGCGGCGCTGTCCAGAACGGTGCTTCGACGGACTTCTTTGGTCGCTGCTTTGGAAGCTTCGAGGTGAGTGACACGCGCGCGCAAAGCGGCGTTTTCCTTCTCCAGCGTTTTGAGCCGCGCCAAGATCTGCTCACCAAGCGAGTCGGCACGCGCCAGGCCGGAGGCGGCAAAAGTAGTTAAAGCCACACACAACAACAGCCCAAGTTTGTTGAAGCTCGGCACAGTCTGCTCCTTCTCAGTTGCGAAAATCGCTCGGGGCTACGACGCGCAGGGGTGCAAGGCGATGTTTGGGTACAATGACCCCACGCACGGGACGCGGAACTTCTACAGCCCGGTCACACGCTAAAACGCATCGGGACGCCGAATTGCCGGCTAACAAACTGAGAAAGCGACCGCAGCTCGTTGAAAAGTGGGGAAACGCGACACCACCGGCGACAAGTCGGGCGCGACCAGGCTCCAGGCACGTCCGCCTCAATGCCCTGAGTTGGCCCAGCGTCTAGCATCCAAATCGCGGCCAGAGGGCCTGAATTTTCTAGATTCGCATAGCTGTTTGTTGGGATGCGCATAGCTGACCAACCAAGAGCAAAAGTGGGGCAGTTTGAACGCGTTTGTGAGTTGTGTCCCGCAGTGAGACCGTTATGGTGCAACGCACAGCGGAAGTTCTCCGCTCAGGGGTGACGTACGGACCGATTGCGGCGGCGACCGCGGTTGGGAACTGGGGAAGCGGTGCAGAATGACTGCGATCGTCCGGATCGCCCTGCGACGTCCTTACACCTTCGTCGTCCTCGCTCTGCTGCTGCTGCTCGTTGGGCCGCTGGCGGCTTGGCGAACGCCGGTCGACATCTTTCCGGAAATCCGCATCCCAGTCATTGCCGCAATCTGGAGTTATACCGGCCTGCCGCCGCAAGAGATGGCGGGCCGGATGGTATCCCAGTTCCAGCGCGCGTTGACGACGACGGTCAATGACATCGAGCACATCGAGGCTAACTCGTACACCGGCCTCGGCATCGTCAAAATATTCTTCCAGCAGGGCGCGGACATTCGTACCGCCAACGCGCAGGTAACGGCGATCTCGCAGACGCTGCTGCGGCAGATGCCCCCGGGAGCATTGCCGCCGCTCATCCTGAACTACAATGCTTCGACGGTACCGATTATCCAGCTCGCCCTTTCGGGCAAGGGGCTGCCTGAGCAGAGGCTGTTCGACCTCGGTCTGAACTTCGTCCGCGTTCCAATCGTCACCGTGCCAGGCGCGGCGATGCCGTATCCGTTTGGCGGCAAATTTCGCGAGGTCCAGATCGACGTCGATCCGGCGGCGATGCGGGCCCGCGGCCTCTCCGGCCAGGACGTCGCCAACGCACTCGCCGCCCAGAACATCATCACGCCCGTCGGCACCGAAAAAGTTGGAACGTTCGAATACACGATCAATCTCAACAACGCGCCATCGGTGATCAAGGCGCTGGGCGATCTGCCGATCAAGGCTGTCGACAACGCGATGGTGTATATCCACGACGTTGCCCATGTCCGCGACGGCAGCCCGCCGCAGCAAAACATCGTTCACGTTGACGGCAATCGCTCGGTGCTGATGTTCGTGCTCAAGAACGGCGCCGTGTCTACCCTCGCCATCATCGAAGGCGTCAAGAAAAAAGTGCAGGAAATGAAGCGGACGCTGCCGAGCAATCTCGTGCTCACGGCGATCGGGGATCAGTCGATCTTCATCAACGCCGCGATCGGCGGCGTCATCCGCGAAGGCGTCATTGCAGCCGCACTGACCAGCCTGATGATTCTGCTGTTTCTTGGAAGCTTCCGCTCGACGCTGATCATTGCCACATCAATTCCGCTCTCGGTGCTCGGCTCGATCGCGACGCTCTGGGCGCTGGGCGAAACGCTCAACATTATGACCTTGGGCGGATTGGCGCTGGCCGTCGGCATCCTCGTCGACGAAGCGACGGTGACGATCGAGAACATCAATTGGCATCTCGAACAGGGCAAAGAGGTCGAGACTGCGATCCTCGACGGCGCCGAGCAGATCGTGACGCCGGCGTTCGTTTCGCTGCTGTGCATCTGTATTGTGTTCGTGCCGATGTTCTTCCTGACCGGCGTGCCGCGCTTCCTGTTCGTCCCGCTGGCGGAAGCGGTGATGTCGGCGATGGTGTGGTCATTTATCCTGTCGCGCACGCTGGTGCCGACGATGGCCAAGTACATGCTGCGCAAGCATGAACCGCATACCGATATGCACGGGCTTGACGGTCCGCTGCCGCGCTCGCGCAATCCATTGGTCCGCATCCAGCGCGGCTTTGAGGCGGGCTTTGAGCGGACGCGCCTCGTCTACCGCGAGCTCTTGACTATGGCGCTGCGCCATCGGGCGGTTTTCGTCACCTGCTTTCTTGCCTTTGTGTTCGGCTCGTTCGCGCTGGCGCCCTATCTGGGACGCGATTTCTTTCCGGCAGTCGACGGCGGCCGGATTTTGATGCATGCACGCGTGCATGTCGGCACCCGCGTTGAGGAAACCGCCCGTCAATTTGCGGAGATCGAGAAGGTCGTCCGCCAGATCATCCCACCCGAGGAGCTGGAAACGCTGGTCGACAATATCGGCTTCCCGGTCAGCGGCATCAACAATACTTACAACAACACCGGCACCATTGGCTCGCAGGACGGCGAAATTCAGATCGGGTTGAACGAGAATCACCGGCCCACTGCGGACTATATCCGTACGCTTCGCGAAGAACTGCCGGCCCGTTTCCCGGGAACGACTTTCTCGTTCCTGCCGGCGGACATCATCAGCCAAATCCTCAATTTCGGCGCGCCGGCGCCGATGGAGGTGCAAATCCGCGGACCCAATTTGCCGGAGAATTTCGCCTACGCGCAGGAATTGCTGAGGCGGTTTAGGCACGTTCCCGGGTTGGTCGATGCGCGTATCCAGCAATCGCTCAGCGCCCCTGCCTTCAACGTCGACGTCGATCGCACGCGTGCGCAATATGTCGGCATTACCGAGCGCGATGTCACCAACAGCATGGTCGTCAACCTTGCCGGCTCGAGCCAGGTCCAGCCGACGTTCTGGCTCAATCCAGAAAACGGCGTGAATTATTCGATCGTGATGCAAACGCCGCAGTATCAGGTCGATTCGCTCGATGCTCTGCGTAACCTGCCGATCACGGCACCGGGCGCGCCGTCGCAGACGCTCGGTGCAATTGCCAGCATCAAGCGGACATCGACCGCCGGGGTCTATTCGCAGTACAACGTGCAGCCGCTGATTCAGATTTACGGCACCACCCAGGATCGCGATCTCGGCGCCGTCGCGGCCGACGTACAGAAGATCCTGGATGAGACTGCCAAGGACGCGCCGAAATCCGCTTACGTGGCAATGCTCGGCCAGGTGCGGACGATGAATAACTCGTTCTCCGGCCTCATCTTCGGCCTCGCCGCCGCGATCGTCCTGATCTACCTGCTGATCGTGGTGAACTTCCAATCCTGGGCCGATCCGTTCGTGATCATCACGGCGCTGCCCGCAGCGCTTGCCGGCATCGTATGGATGCTGTTCGCCACCGGCACGACCTTGTCGGTGCCGGCGCTAACGGGCGCCATCATGTGCATGGGTGTAGCGACGGCAAACAGCGTTCTCGTCATCAGCTTCGCCAAGGAGCGGCTTGATGAGCATGGCGACGCGGTCGCCGCCGCGATCGAGGCGGGCTTCGTCCGGTTGCGCCCCGTGGTCATGACGGCGCTCGCCATGATCATCGGGATGTTGCCGATGGCGCTCGGCTTGGGCGAAGGCGGCGAACAGAACGCGCCGCTCGGCCGCGCGGTCGTGGGCGGCTTAAGTTTCGCAACCATCGCAACTCTGATATTTGTACCGGTCGTGTTCAGCATCATTCACCAACGCCGTGGCTCACTGGGCGCCCGCGTGATCGGAGAGCCCCATGCCGCCTGATTCCGCCCGGCCGGTCTCGCGCCGCGCGCTCTATATCGCGGGCCTCGCTGCAGCGGTCATCGCCGTGATCATCGTGGTGTTCGGCATTACCAGCCGCAAGATCGCCGATGCCAAGCTCCAGGAGTGGACTGAAAATCAGGCGGTGCCAGTCGTCGCGGTCTCGCTGCCCGATGCCCGTGGAAAAACCGCAACCTTCAGCCTTCCTGGGCGGCTCGAGGCTTATGTCCAGGCGCAGATTTACGCCCGCGTCACCGGCTATGTGAAAGAGTGGAAGGCCGACATCGGTACGCCGGTCAAAGCAGGTCAGCTGCTCGCCGTCATCGACGCGCCGGATCTCGACCAGCAGATCATGCAGGCGGAGGCCAATCTGGCGAGCGCCAAAGCCAATTCGGTGCTATCGGATATGACGCTGACGCGCGGCCAGTCATTGATCAAGAGCCTGGCCATTTCGCAGCAGGACCTCGACCAGAGAGCAGCCGACTCTTCCAACAAGCAGGGCCTGGTCCACGCCGCCCAAGCCAATCTCGATCGCCTGCGGGTGCTGGAACAGTACAAGCGGCTCACCGCGCCGTTTGACGGGCTTGTCACCGCGCGCACTACGGATGTCGGCGCGCTGATTAACGCCGGCGGCGGCGGCCCGCCGTTGTTTGTCGTCTCCGACATCAGCAAATTGCGGGTCTATGTCAGCGTCCCGCAGAGCTACGTGCCCAGCATCCCGGTCGGCACCAAGGCGTATATTGTCGTGCCGGAATATCCCGGACGCCGCTTTCCGGCGACCGTCGAGGCGTCGGCCCAGTCCGTCGAGATCGCGTCGGGTACGACACGCATGCAGCTCGTGGTGGACAATTCCAACAACGAGCTGATGACCGGCGACTTCACCAACGTGACTTTCGAGCTGCCGCATCCTGAGATCGCGATCAACGTCCCGGCGAGCGCACTGATATTCAACGAACGCGGGTTGCAGGTGGCGACCGTCGGCGCCAACGATCGTATCCTGCTCAAAAAAGTGACTATCTCGCGCGACCTGGGTAACGAGGTTGAACTCGGATCCGGAATCGCCGCCGACGATCGGGTAGTCGCCAATCCGCCGGATGGTATTGCGACAGGCGACAAAGTCCGCATCGCCGGCACGCCTGGTGTTCCCGGCGCGGGCGAGACCGCGGAAGCAAAGTAGTTCGGGCGGACCGGTCAGCCGATCGCCTTTAGGCCTTTCGCATAGCGCTTGAAGTTGCGGACATAGAACTCCGCGCCGGCGGCAATCGCGACCGCAGCGTCCTCGTCGAGAGTGCGCTGAACACGCGCCGGTGAGCCGACGATCAGCGATCTTTCCGGGAACGATTTACCCTCGGTGATCAGCGCGCCGGCCCCGACGAGGCAGTGGGCACCAATCCTCGCGCCGTTGAGGATAGTTGCCCCCATGCCGACCAGTGCGTGCGCGCCGATGGTGCAGCCGTGCAGAACGACGTTATGACCGATCACGCAATCCGGCCCGATGGTGATCGGAAAACCGAAATCGGTATGCAGCGTGGAATTGTCCTGAATTTGCGAACGCTCGCCGAGTTCGATCCATTCGTTGTCGCCGCGCAGGACGGCGCCGAACCAGACGCTGCAGTCGGACTTCAGCCTCACCTTGCCGATGACAGAGGCGCTCGGCGCCACCCAATAACGGCCGGCTTCCGGCAAGTCCGGCTGCTGGCCGCCGAGTTCGTAGATCATTGTGGTTTTCTCATTCGTTCATGCGCAGGCATCACGCGCATCCGCTTCGAGCATCCGCAATCGGGAACGCTGTGGCAAGATATTGAGCGCATGAACGACTACTGGTCAGTCGCAAAGCCGCAGAACAGCAATCCGAACCGGACTGACGGGTCAGATCAGCGCCTGAAGCGCCATCACCACCACGGTGCCCGACATCAAGCTCCACAACGCGGCGACGACGGTGGCGATCATCACGAATCCGACGCTCCGCCGTTCCAGGCGGTGTCCACGCAAGGTGTTGCGCATGATCAGGAACGGCGCCGAGAACACCAGCACCGGGACCACGGCGAAACGCGTCGGCATCGGCCCGACTTCCAGCAGCCGGAAACTCGGGAAACGCAAGCGGAACAGGCGATAGCCGCTGGCGCACAGGCCTGCGACTGCAAAGCCGAAGGCGATGGCGAATATCGACTCGAGGGCTTCTGGCGTAATCGCCGGCATCAAGGCCTGTGACATTCCGGACGCCTCCCAGTTACCAACGAAAGGCATCGCAGAGCGGGCGCCGCCCCGCCAGAGCTTGCTTAAGAAAAGGTTAACATCGCCCGCCCCCGGCCCATGCGATACTGGCCGCCGATTCGAAATGAGCGACAACGCAAAGCATGACGGCGTACGCGGTTCCCCGGCTGAGATTACCCCGCAAGTCACACAGCTTGCTGCTGTGGCTGGCGTTGCTTGTCGTCGTCATTGCCGCCGCTGCAACCTTTATCTCCATCGAGCTATGGCCAACTTGGCCGACCAGGACCGTCGCGCTGGATGCGCCAACGATCCCGGTGACGGTTGCAGGCGTACTTTTCAATGTGCCGCCGGCAGCGATCCGCGCCGCCGTGCAACATCAGCCCGGAGCGCACGAGCGGCTCGACCTCGTCTTCCCGTGGCCAGCGCCGGCACCGGCCGCGCCTAAAGGTGCAACCAAGGCTTCGGTCGTTACCGTTGAGAAAGAGGCGCTGCCGGCAGCCGTCGCTGAGGATCGCTTGTTCGTGACCATCGCCGCGCTTGGCCCGCTGCTCGCTCCCGCCCAACGCCTGCGCACCGTCTATCCGCGTTATTTCGAGACGAAAGCGACGGCGGGTCCCGACGGACTGGCCGTGCTGCCATTCCGGCCCGGCACGCCGTATGAAGGCGAAGACCTGATCTATTTTGCGGAACAGCCGGAGACTTTCTTCGCCCGCTGCACCCGCGCTGTCCGCTCCGTCCCAGGCACGTGCATCAACGAGCGCCTCATCGATGCGGCCGAGATCACATTGCGGTTTCCCCGCCTATGGCTGCAGGACTGGCGGAGTCTCACCAGCGGCTTCGATCGGCTAATCGGCCAGCTTCATCCCCAGGCCGGTTGACACGGCGGGCGGAGCGTGATCAGTCGAGATCGCTGCCCAAAATCGCCATCTGGAAATTGTAGGAACGTTCGTCGTCCTCGTCGTCGACGAAGAGAACGCCGACGAATTCATCGCCGACATAGACCTCGGCCGAATCGTCTTTTTTCGGCCGTGGCACCACGCGGATGCGCGCATTGCCGAACAGCTTCTTCAAATAAGCGTCGAGTTTTCTGACTTCCTGGACGTCCACCGGTCTCTCCTGCCGCAAGCCGCATAGCACGCGGTCCCAACGACAACAACAATGATGCGGCCGCAGTTTCAGGGCGAGTCCACTTGCGCCCCCTTCGAGCTCGTCGTGTCGGAATGTGTCTGGCGAATGGGCTACCGAACCAATCAAATCTCGTCGTAGAGCATTTGATCCATCAGGCGCGCGGGCTCCGGGCAACCGGCCTTTCCCACCACCCGCGCCGGCACGCCGGCAATCGTGACGTTGTTCGGCACCGGCTTTAGCACGACCGATCCGGCGGCAATGCGTGCACAATGCCCGACTTCGATATTACCGAGGATCTTGGCGCCGGCGCCAATCATGACGCCATAGCGGATCTTCGGATGGCGATCGCCTGCCTCCTTGCCGGTGCCGCCGAGCGTGACGTCGTGCAACATCGACACATCGTCCTCGATCACCGCGGTTTCACCGACGACGAGGCCGGTGGCGTGATCAAGAAAGATGCCGCGTCCGATGCGCGCGGCGGGATGAATGTCGCATTGGAATACCGCCGAGGCGCGGCTTTGCAGATAAAGCGCGAAATCGCGCCTACCCTTGCTCCAAAGCCAGTGCGCGAGGCGATGAGTCTGGATGGCATGAAAGCCCTTAAAATAGAGGACCGGCTCTAAAAGGCGGTGGGTCGCGGGATCGCGGTCGACCGTCGCGGCAATATCGGCGCGGAAACTCTCGCCAATCGCCGGCTCCTCATTCAGCGCGTCCGCATAAGCCTGGCGGATCATCTCGCTCGAGAGCGACGCGTGATCGAGCCGCTCTGCAAGCCGGTAAACCACTGCTGCTTCAAGCGTGTCACGGTGTAAAATCGTGGAATAGATGAAAGTCGCGAGTTCGGGCTCGCGCCGCACGATTTCCTCGGCTTCGCGCCGGATCCGTGCCCAGACCGGATCGAGCTTATCAAGAACCGGTTTCGCCTGATGCTGTGCCATGACTGCCTCCCGGAGGACACGGTTCTAGCATAATTGGTGCGGGGCAACATAATAACCAGGGGGCCCGTTCCCCGCAGCCGCCAAGGATCGGTCAATGCGCCGTTTGGCCGAGGCCAACGGCCTATTCTGCGGCTCAAGGCCGTTGGGCCAAAAACTCCACCACGCCGGCCTTGAACACGCGGTCGCCAACCGCGAGCATGTGGTCACGGCCCGGGATTACCAATGCGTGCGCGCCAGGAATAAGTTCAGCCAGCGCCTCCGGCGAACCCGCAACGGTGTCGCTGCTCCCGACCGCGATCAGAAACGGAACGTCGAAGCGGCCAACATCGTCCCGGCCAAGAGTCTGTCGCGCACCGCGAATACATGCGGCGAGCGCGTTGAGGTCGGAATGCGTCTTCTCGGCGAAGGCGCGGAACATCCGTCCGTCTGGATCCGGCACGTCCGCGAGCGAAGGAACCTCTAGCGCCCGCGCAATTTTTTCGGGGTTGCCGACGCCTTCAATCAAACCGATGCCGAGTCCGCCAAGCACAGCAGCGCGGACGCGCCGGGAATGCGCCATCACCAGAAAAGCCGTGTTACGCGCCCCCATGGAATAACCCATGACATCCGCGCGCGAGAGCCCAAGATGATCGAGCAGCGCACGTACGTCCTCGGCCATTGTGGCGCTGTGATAGTCGGCCGGATCGTAAAGTTTGGACAACTCGCCATGACCACGGTTGTCGAGCGCGATGACACGGCGCCCGGCGCGCTTGAGCGTTGCTACCCAACCGGGATGGAGCCAGTTGACCTCCTTATTGGAAGCAAAGCCGTGGACCAGCACGATCGGCTCGCCCTCGCCCTCGTCGAGGAAGGCGATCTCCACACCGTCATGCACAAAGCGCGGCATGCCGGGAACATAGTCGATGCGCGTGCCGGTGCACAAAGATGGTGATGCGGGCCGCGGATGAGGGTAGGCTTCCGACTGGCGGCCGCAAAAACGTTCGCCGTTATAGAAAATTGGGGGAGGATCTTGATGCAACGCACGCGGCTCATATTACTCGCTACGCTGTTTGCCCTTTCGAGCGGCATCGCGCGGGCCCAGATTTCCGACGATGTGGTGAAGATTGGGGTCCTGACCGACCTCTCCGGTCCGGCGGCGACGGCGACCGGACCCGGCTCAGTCGCCGCGGCGCAAATGGCGGTCGAAGATTTCGGCGGCACGGTTCTGGGCAAGCCGGTTCAGGTCATTTCCGCCGACCATCAGATCAAACCTGACCTCGCTGCCGGAATTGCCCGGCAATGGTACGACCGCGACCAGGTCGACCTGATTGTCGACGTGCCAGTGTCCGCAGTGGGTCTTGCGGTGCAGAACGTCGCCAACGAACGCAAGAGGCTTTTCATCACCCATTCGACCGGCACGGCCGATTTTCACGGCAAGTTTTGTACGCCGTACGCCATCCAATGGGTCTTTGACACCCACGCGCTCGCCGTCGGCACCGCGCAAGAGGTCACCAAGCGCGGCGGCAACAGCTGGTTCTTCCTGACCGCCGATTATGCCTTCGGGCACGCGCTGGAGCGTGACGCATCGCAGGTCATTACCCAAAACGGCGGCAAGGTGCTTGGCTCGGTAGCACATCCCTTCGCGACACCGGACCTGTCGTCGTTCATTCTCCAGGCTCAGGCTTCGAAGGCCAAAATCATCGGCATCGCCAGCGGGCCGCCCGACAACGTCAACGCAATCAAACTCGGTGGCGAATTCGGCATCTTCCAGGCGGGTCAGCAAATGGCGGGCTTGCTGGTGCTGATCACCGACATCAACGCGCTCGGTTTGAAAGCCGCGCAAGGCCTGCTGCTCACCACCTCATTTTATTGGGACATGGACGATCAGACCCGCGCGTGGTCGAAGCGCTTCTTCGCCAAGATCAACCGGATGCCGACGATGTGGCAGGCCGGCGTTTATTCTTCGATCATGAATTATCTGAACGCCATCAAGGCAAGCGGCACCGACGACCCGCTGAAGGTCGCCGCCAAGATGCGGGAAGCCCCGATCCAGGACTTCTTCGCCCGCAACGGCAAGCTGCGCGACGATAATCTGATGGTTCACGACCTTGTCCTGGTCCAGGTCAAGACGCCGGAGGAATCGAAGTATCCGTGGGATTACTACAAGATCCTCGCGCATATTCCGGGAGACCAGGCGTTCGGGCCGCCCAACCCGGCCTGTCCCCTGGTCAAGCACTGATCGTCATTGGGCCAGCAAAACGGGTTGCGGTAGCCCCTCATCGGCCAGGGATTGCTGGAAATCGGTGGGCGGCGCCGCTATGGTGCCGCCGGCAAAACGGAAGCACACATGACGGACGCGATCGTTCCTCATTTTCACAATGACCTGGGCGTCGCTGTGATCGATATCGGCGCCAAGGAATTCATGTGCGTCGGGGCCATGCCACCGTTCGATCATCCGCACGTGTTCTGCGACATGGGAGCGGATGCGGAATACGTTTGTCCCTATTGCTCGACGCTGTATCGCCACGACCCATCCCTCAAGCCGAATGCCGCGCGGCCGGCGGAATGCGAGCTGCACGACGTCTAGGCTTGCGTTGTCGCTAGGAGCGCACAGCTGACGTCCTCGCGCCATGTCATTGTCGCAGGCGCCGGCATTGGCGGGCTGACGGCGGCGCTGGCGTTAGCGCGCAATGGCTTTCGCGTCACTGTATTGGAACAATCCGAACGCCTTGAGGAAACCGGCGCCGGAATTCAGCTCTCGCCTAACGCCTCCCGCATCCTGATCGGCCTCGGGCTCGAAGACCGGTTGCGGCCGCTGACCGTCGGACCGGTAGCCGTGCGGGTGATGAGTGCGGCGAGCGGGCGCGAGATTGCGCGTCTGCCGCTTGGTGAAGCCGCCGAACGACGTTACGGTGCGCCCTATTGGGCGATTCATCGCGGCGATCTGCAGGCGGCGCTTTTGGGGGCGGTCTCCCGAAGCCCGGAAATCACCCTAAAGCTCGGCGCCGGCGTGAACGATTACGTCACCCATCCGGACGGCGTCGTCGTTTCCGCACGCTGTGGCACCGGCCCCACCGAGGAGGGCATTGCGCTCATCGGCGCCGACGGCCTGTGGTCGCTGGTGCGCCAGCGCATCGGTTACGGTGAGCCGCCGCGCTTTGCTGGCCGTGCCGCATGGCGCTGCCTTATTCCGGCGCCCGAGGTCGCGCCGGAATTTCGCGAGCCATTGGTATATCTCTGGCTCGGCTCCGACGCGCATCTCGTGCATTATCCAGTCAAAGCCGGTCAGGTGATTAATGTCGTTATTATTACCACCGAATCGTGGAGCGCGCAGGGCTGGAACGAACCGGCGAGCCGTGCGGATCTTGTGCCGCGGCTTCCCGCCGATACCTGGGCGCTAGCGCCACGTGCCCTCGTGCGCCTGCCCGAGGCCTGGCTGAAATGGGCGCTCCATGACCGCCAGGCAATCGGACGCTGGTCGAGAGGACCGGTGGGGCTTCTGGGCGACGCCGCGCACCCGATGCTGCCGTACCTGGCGCAAGGCGCGGCCATGGCCATCGAGGATGCCGTGGTGGTCGCGCAATGCATGGCGGATCAACCCGACGAACCCGCCGCGGCGCTGCAAACTTATTGCGCGCTGCGGAAGGCGCGGACCCGGAAAGTCCAGCGCCTCGCCGCGCGCAACGGCAGGCGTTATCAACTCGGCGGCGTCAGCGGCCGGGCACGCAACGTGGCAATGCGGATGATCGGCGGCAATCAGCTGTTGCGCCACTATGACTGGATTTACGGCTGGCGTCCGCCTGCCGACTGACGTGACCTAAGCAATGCTGATGATTAGCACACCTGAGCGCTTGAGGAATTATGCCTGGGAGCTCAGCCGGTTATCCACGCCTTGCTCGCGTCCGGCAGCCTCTTGCCTGGCGATCGCTCGGCGAAAGCCGTCACGCTCTTTGAGCGACCTCCAGTAAGCAGCGACCGCCGGCGTGAACTTCGCGTCCAGCTTCGTGAACACCGCGAGCAACAATGCATAGCCGACAGAAATGTCGGCCGCAGTGAACCGTCCCGCGCACATGGTCGGTTGCTTTGAGACGACCGCGTCGATGCCGCGCAGCCGGGCAAGAAACCAACGCGAATAATCGGCTGCCACCTGATCCAAACGCCGCTCGGGCGGCGCGAAGACCGAACAGCGCAGCACGACCGCGAGCGGAAATGTCAACGTCGCCTCGCCGAAATACAGCCAGTTGAGATAAGGACCGAAATCCGGGTCCGCGGAATCGACCGCCAGGGGGCTCGGGCCGTAGCGCGTCACCAAATATTGGCAGATTGCGGCGGACTCGGTCATCCGCATCGACCCGTCGAGAAACGTCGGTATGGTGCCGAGCGGATTGACGCTGAGATAATCCGGCGCCAGGTCCCGCGGCGGGAAAGGCAGCATTTTCAGCTCATACGGCAAGCCCATCTCCTCGAGCGTCCACAGCGGACGAAACGAGCGCGCGTTGTGGCAGTGATAGAGCGTGAGCATACTTTCGGGTCCCCTCGCCTGGACGCCGCGTTCCGCATATTGTGCACCTGCAACGGGCATCATTGAAATGGCCCCGGCGCATCGGCACCTAACCCCGGCGATTTCTTAAAAGCATAACGCCCGGGAAACAGGGGGAAAACGCAAGAAAATGAATTGGCCGCTTCGTAGCAACTTGAAACCCGGCACGGCGCTGTGGGCTGCTCGCCGCGCCCAGTGGCACGCGCTCGGCATTTCCGAAGCCGATATGGCGAAGCCGAAAATCGCCGTCGTCAATACTTCATCCGAGCTGGCGAGCTGTTTTTCCCATCTCGACGGCATCGCCGTGGAAGTGAAGCGCCAAATTCGCGACGCCGGTGGATTGCCGTTTGAGATTCGCACCGCCGCGCCGAGTGATTTCATCACCAGCGCTGGCCGATACGGCGCCTACATTCTGCCGGCGCGCGATCTCATCGCCGCCGACATCGAAGTGCAGGTCGAGGGCGCCTTGCTGGACGGGATGGTGTGCCTCGCCTCCTGTGACAAGACGCTCCCCGGCCAGCTCATGGCGGCGGGCCGGATGAATATTCCGACCATTGTGGTGATCTGCGGCTATCAACGCAGCGGTTCCTATAGGGGCGAGCATGTCGATATCGAGGAGGTCTTCCTTAAGGCCGGCTACCTCGCCTCCGGCCAAATCACGCTCGACGACCTCGCCGGCATGGCGGACGTGGCGGTGCAGGGACCCGGCGTTTGCGCCGGCATGGGCACCGCCAATTCCATGCATGTGGTTTGCGAGGCGCTCGGCATGACGCTGCCGGGAAGCGCTCCGGTCGAGGCTAATTCGCCGAAGATGCTGGCATTTGCGCGCGCCTCCAGTCGCCGCATCGTCGAGATGGTGCAGGAGGATTTGAAACCCCGCGATATCATCGCGGCAGGCGCCATCCGCAATGCGGTCATGATGGTGCTCGCGCTGTCCGGCTCGATCAATTGCGTCAAGCATCTGCAAGCCATTGCCCACGAGGCTGGAGTCGATGTCGATGTTTACGGCCTCTTCTCCGAGCTTGCCGACAAGATTCCGTTGCTTGCGGCGGTGCGCCCGAACGGCGACACTTTGATCGAACAACTGGACGCCGCCGGCGGTGCGCGCGGCGTGCTGAAGCGCTTGCAGAGCATGCTCGATCTCGGCGCGCGCTCGGTCACTGGCGGAACGATCGGGGAAGCGCTCAAAGAAGCACCTGAGCCGGACGAAAAGATAATCCGCACGCTCGATGATCCTTTGTCCCGGCGAGCGTCGATCAATATCGTCCGCGGCAACCTCCTCCCCGGCGGCGGCATCGTGCGGCTCGGGGGGGTCGGCGAGCGCAAAGTGAAATTTACCGGTTCGGCCAAGCTCTACCACTCACGCGATGAAGCGCTCGCGGCGATCGCAGCGGGCGACGTGGTCGCGGGCGACGTCGTGATCCTGCGCGGTCTTGGCGTCATCGGCGGACCCGGCATGGCGCTGACATCTGCGGTCGTGTTCGCGCTCGACGGCGCCGGCCTGATTGACGATGTTGCGATGATCACCGAAGGGCAATTGTCGGGGCTGGTCAACAAAGGACTCGTCGTCGGCGAGGCTTCGCCCGAAGCAGCCGCGGGCGGCCCGCTCGCTTTTGTCGAGAGTGGCGACCTCATCACGATCGACGTGCCGGGCAAGGTCGTCGATCTGCACGTGCCGGCCGATGAGATGGAGCGCCGTCGCTCGGTCCCGCAAACGTTCGGCGCGCAAAATCTGAAAGGTTGGCTGCGAACCTACCAAAATGCCGTGCAGCCGGTACATAAAGGCGCCGTGCTCGACTGAAGCCGCGCCGTCAGGGTTGTTAAGGGAGACCGTGGAATTGCTAAACCTAAAGGACCGAACCGCGGTCGTCACCGGGGCCGCTGGGGGAATCGGCCGGGCGATTGCGACATCCTTGGCGCGCCGCGGCTGCAACCTGGCCCTCGCCGACATCAATGATGAAGCGCTCGCGGTGACCGCGGCTGAGATCGCCACATATGGCGTACGTGTCAGCAAACATTATCTTGATGTTTCCGATCGCGAAGCGGTCGCCGCGTTTCCAGAGCAGGCGACCGCCGAGCACGACGGTGTCGACGTGCTCGTCAACAATGCCGGCGTCGCGCTTGCCGGCACGTTCGAGCAGGTCAGTGAAACCGATTTCGAATGGCTGTTCGGCATCAACTTCTGGGGTGTGGTGTCGATGACGCGCGCGTTCCTACCCCTCCTGCATCAGAGCGACGACGCCCGCATCGTCAACCTTTCGAGCGTCTTCGGAATTATCGCGCCGCCGGGCAATACGGCCTATTCGGCGGCCAAATTCGCAGTGCGTGGTTTTTCCGAATCGCTGCGCCATGAGCTTCAGAAAACGCGCATCGGAGTGACTGTGGTTCATCCGGGCGGCGTCGCCA
The DNA here is from genome assembly GCA_963791955.1 of uncultured Alphaproteobacteria bacterium. GTDB lineage: Bacteria > Pseudomonadota > Alphaproteobacteria > Rhizobiales > Xanthobacteraceae > BOG-931. The sequence continues at coordinate 386,688 of CAWBUO010000001.1, read as the reverse complement.
CTTCGATCGTCCGCAGTGCGCGGATGCCGAAGTCCAATTCTGCGGAGGAGGACGAGGCGAAGCGAAAGTCGTTTGAGTCCTTCCTCAAGCTGCCGCCCGCGATCGCCGGAGAGACCATTGTCCGTGGTATCGAACGTCGAAAACCGCGTGTTCTGGTCGGTTCCGATGCTAAAGTGCTGGCATTGATTGAGCGGCTGGTGCCGGTCAATTACTGGAATCTGCTGGGGCGGAGACTGAAGAAATGAGCGCTGTCGCAACGCACACCGGCCCGCCGGGTCCAGGGCCAGCTCATGAGGTCCGCCGATGACAGTCGCATGGATCGCCGCCGTCGCCATCATTGTTCTTCTGTTCCTGCTGCTGGCCGGCCTGGCGCTGTTTTCAGCGTGGACCGCGCGGCAGGTCGAAAAGCACTTGCCGCCCCATGGCGACTTCATCGAAGTCGACGGAGCGCGCATCCACTATCTCGATGAGGGCTCTGGTCCGCCGCTGTTGTTAATTCACGGTCTGGCCGGACAGACCCGCGTGTTCACCCATTCGTTGCTCGACAAGCTCAAATCCCAATACCGCGTCGTTATTCTGGATCGGCCGGGCTGCGGCTATTCCACGCGCCCGCGCGGGACATCGGCGGCGATCAGCGCGCAGGCGGGCATTATCGCGCGTTTTGTTGACAAACTCGGCCTCGAACGCCCGCTGGTCGTTGGTCATTCATTGGGCGGCGCGATCGCGCTTTCGCTGGCCTTGGACCATCCCGACCGAGTCGGCGGTCTGGCTTTGCTGGCGCCGTTGACGCACGCACAGGACGAGGTGCCGCCGCTGTTTAGAGGGCTCGCAGTCAAGTCAGCGTTCATGCGCCACTTCATCGCCTGGACGTCGGCCATTCCGTTGTCGATCAGAAATCGCCAGTTCGTGCTCGACCAGGCGTTTGGTCCGCAGCCCGTCGCGGCCGATTATGGGACGCTCGGTGGCGGGATGCTCAATCTGCGGCCGCACAGCTACGTCAACGCTTCACGCGACCTGATGGCAACCACCGAAGATATGGCCCAGATGCAGGAGCGCTATCATCAGCTCACAATTCCGGTCGGCATGCTGTTTGGTACCGGCGACCGCCTGCTTGATCACATCAAACACGGCACCGCCATGGCGGCGAAGGTAACCGGGCTTGATCTCGAACTGATCGAAGGCGGCGGACACATGGTGCCGATTTCGTCGGTCGACCGCACCGTGGCCATCATCGCGCGCGTGGCGCAACGTGTTGCGGCCAACGCCGAACAGCGTGCGCCAAATCTTGAAACGGCCGAACCATGACGCAAGAACATTTTGATGTCGTCATTGTCGGCAGCGGACTGTCCGGCGTCGATGCGGCCTATCACCTGCAGACATTTTGTCCGGGCAAGTCTTACGTCATCCTGGAAAACCGCGACGCCATCGGCGGCACCTGGGATTTGTTTCGCTATCCGGGCATTCGTTCCGATTCCGACATGTTTACCTTCGGCTATTCGTTTCGGCCCTGGCAATCGGACTCCGCCATCGCCGACGGCGACTCGATCCGCACCTACATTCGGGAAACAGCGGCAGAATATGGCATCGATCGCAAGATACGCTTCCGCCATCGGGTCAAAAGCGCGTCGTGGTCATCTGCCGATGCGCAGTGGACGGTCGAGGTGGAGCGCGCGAGCGAACCGGCACCGCTACGCCTTACCTGCAATTTTCTGTTTTCCTGCACCGGCTATTACGACTACGCAGCCGGCTATACGCCTGAATTCCCCGGCGTCGAGAAATTTCGCGGCCGCTTGGTTCATCCGCAGCATTGGCCCGAGGACCTCAATTATGCCGGCAAGCGGGTGGTCGTGATTGGCAGCGGCGCGACCGCGGTGACAGTTATTCCCGCCATGGCGAAAACCGCTGCGCTGGTCACCATGCTGCAGCGCTCGCCGACCTATATCGTCTCGCGACCGTCGCAGGATGCGATCGCCGGATGGTTGCGCCGCCATCTGCCGGTGCGCACCGCCTACGGCCTGGCGCGCTGGTACAATGTGCTGTTCGGGCTTTATTTTTACAATCTGTCCCGCCGCAAGCCGGAAGCGGTCAAAAACTGGATCGTCGGTCAGGCGCGCCAACAGCTCGGCGCCGACTACGACGTCGCCACCCATTTCACGCCGCGCTACAACCCCTGGGACCAGCGCCTGTGTCTTGCGCCCGACGCCGATTTTTTCCACGCCATCAAGTCCGGCAAGGCTGACGTTGTGACCGACCAGATCGAGACTTTCACCGCGGACGGAATCCGTCTCAAATCGGGCCGCGAACTGCCCGCCGACATTATCGTCACTGCGACCGGTCTCAAGATGCAACTCCTCGGCGGCATCTCGGTCCTTGTCGACGGCAAGCCGGTCAAATTTTCCGACACCATGAATTTCAAAGGTGTCATGTTCAGCGACGTGCCGAACCTCGCCGCCGCGTTCGGCTACACCAACGCGTCGTGGACGCTGAAGTGCGATCTCACCTGTGCCTATGTCAGCCGTCTCATCAATTATATGGACCGACGCGGCTATGTGAGCTGCACGCCGCGGCGCGATCCCGCGGTTGAAGCGGAACCGCTGATCGATTTTTCATCCGGTTACATCCAGCGCACGATCGATCAATTCCCGCGCCAAGGCTCCAAAAAGCCGTGGCGGCTCTATCAGAACTATGTTCGCGACCTGCTCAGCCTGCGCTACGGCCCCGTCGACGATAAGGCGCTCGATTTCGTTCGCCGACGCGAAACCAAAATGGCCGCGTAAGTTGCGGTCAGCGCCCGTATCGCGCCATCGCTGAATTCCGCTCTCTGTCGTCGCGCAAAATCTCTTGGTAAAGTCCGGCCAGAACCCTGACCAACGAGGTGCCGCGCCATGTCCGAAGCCATCAATCACGCCAAACTCGCGATGCTGTTTCGCAAGGAGTTTCAGCTTTGCAACGTGCAGAAAGGCGAAACCATCGTGCTCTTGAGCGATCTCGGGGCGCGCCGTGATTACGTGTCCGCAGCCTTTGCGGCCGCCGAAGACCTGGGTGCCGACGCCTATGAGATGTGCGTCAACTCGATGCCGTCATGGACCAAAGTGGGGGTCGAGACGGTCGGCCGCTGTAAAGGCACGCTCGAAGCAATCATGTCTGCCGACATGCTGGTCTGCCTGCACATCCCGCTGTTCACCCGCTGGCTGAAAGAAGCCCGCGACGCCGGCACCCGCGCGCTGATGGTGATCGATGCTCCCGACGAACTGGAGCAGCTGATGGCGCCGGCGGGACTGAAGGAAGCCGTCACGCACGCCGGCGACCGGCTCAAGCGCGCCAAGTCGATGCGCATCACCCGGCCGGGCGGGACCGACCTGTCCGTCAAGACCGGCGAATACCCGACCATGATCCAGTACGGCTACTCGGAATCAGCCGGCCGTTTCGATCATTGGGGCGCCGGCCACGTGCACACGTTCCCAAATGAAGGATCCGCCAACGGTACCGTCGTTTTCGCGCCTGGCGACATTGTCATCCTGCCCTATTGCCGCTACGTGCAGGACGAGGTCCGGCTCGACATCCGCGATGGGTTTATCCGCAAAATCGAAGGCGGGCTCGACGCCAAGCTGATGAGCGACTGGCTCGACGGCAACCGCGCCAACCCGGATGACATGGACGGTCATGCCATCTCGCATCTCGGTTGGGGCCTAAATCCCCAAGGCCGCTGGGATGCGATCGCGCTCAATGGCGCCGATCCGACGCGCCATCACGCCAGCGCGCGCTGCTTTGCCGGCAATTTCCTGTTTTCCACCGGCCCGAACTCGCAGGGCGGCGGCAAGCGCAATACCAAGGGCCACTATGATGTCCCGATGCGCGATTGCACGGTCAGCCTCGACAACGACGTGATTATCGAGCGCGGCCGCTTCACAGACGACAAGATGCGTGTCGCCCGCGAGGCGCGATAGCTTGCACACGCTGCGGGCATGACCATCGCGGCGGCCAGTGCCCGCGGCATTACCAAGCAGTTTGGCGCAACGCGCGCGCTCGATGGCGTCGACTTCGATGTGCGTCCCGGCGAGGTGCATGCTCTCGTCGGCGAGAACGGCGCCGGAAAATCGACACTGGTGCGCATTTTGGGCGGCGTGCACCGGCCCGACCAAGGCGAGATCGCGGTCGCCGGCGAGAATTGCCGCTTCAACGGCCCGCGCGACACTATCGCAGCCGGCATCGTCACCATTCCGCAGGAGCTGCGGCTCGTCCCCGCGCTATCAGTCGCTGAAAACCTCACGCTTGGCGACCCGCCGTTGCGCCGCGTCCTGGGTGTCACGGTGGTCGATCGGGCGCGCATGCGCGCCGAGACGCGCGAGCAATTGGCGCAACTTGATTTTGCGCCAAATCCCGACACTCGTGTCGATCGCTTAAGCTTCGCCGAGCGCCAGCTTGTCGCCATCGCCAAGGCGCTGCGCCGGGAATGCCGCGTCCTCATTCTCGACGAACCGACCGCGGCGCTGGAGACGCGCGAGATCGAGCGGCTGTTTGCCGTACTCGTGCGCATGAAGGAGAACGGCACCGCGATCGTTTATGTCTCGCACCGGCTCGATGAAGTCGTCGCGCTCGCCGACCGCTGCACCGTACTGCGCGACGGCCGCATCGCGGCAACCAGCCGCCGGGGCGGCTTCAAGGTCGTCGATCTGGTTGCGGCCATGACCGGCGGCGCGGCAACGAAGATTGAATTGGAGGTATCGGCACCCGGCGCCGTTGTCCTCGAAGACATCGCTGACCGTCCCGATGCCGTTCGCCTGCGCGCGGGCGAAGTCACCGGGCTGGCGGGCCTGCTCGGTAGCGGTGCCAGCGGCGTGTTGCGGCGGCTGTTCGGTGTCGGCGATGAGGCGACCGATATTCGCCGCAATGGAACGACCGAGCGCATCGCGAGTCCGGCGGCTGCGGTTCGCCTCGGCATCGGCTTCATGCCCGGCGAGCGCCGGCTGGGCCTGATCATGAATTTGTCGGTGCGCGATAATATCGTGCTGCCAAGCCTCGGCCGCCTGACGCGCGGCGGAATCGTCGACGGCGCGCGTTGCGACGCGCTGGTCGATCAATTGATGGAGTTGCTCGATATCCGCCCGCGCCGGCCGCGCCTGCCCGTTTCGGCGCTGTCAGGCGGCAACCAGCAAAAGGTAATCCTGGCGAAGTGGCTGGCGCGCGAGGTCGGCGTCCTTCTGCTCGAAGAGCCGACGCAAGGTGTCGACGTGGCCGCGAAGGCGCAGATCCACGCCTTGATCCGCGGATTCGCAAGACGCGGCGGCGGCGTTCTGGTCCGCTCCAGCGACCTCGCCGAGCTCACGCTGATCTGTGACGATATCCTAGCGTTGCACCAAGGGCGCATTACCGATCGCGTGCCGCGTTCCGATGGCTTCGACGAGAAGCGATTGCATGCTGCGATCGGCGGATGACCATGCCGCCGCTGTCGAAGCGTTTCAATCTGGCCGGCCAGGGTCCGCTGCTCGCGCTGCTGGTATTGTGCCTCGTCACCGCACTCCTGACCAACCGGTTTCTCTCGCCGCTCAACCTCACCAACATTTTGGTGCAGTCATCGATCATGGCGGTCATCGCCATCGGCATGACCTTCGTGATCATCGGCGGCGGCTTTGATCTTTCGGTCGGATCGACGGTGGCTCTGGCGGGCTGCATTGCCGCGATGGCGATGGTGCAGTTCGGTTTGGTTGTCGGCGTTGTGGCCGGCATCGCGACCGGGATCGTGGTCGGGCTGGCGAACGGGGTGATCATTGCCCAGCTTGGCATCAACCCGTTCATCACGACGCTGGGCATGATGGTGCTGGTGCGCGGGCTCGTCTATCTCGTCACTGGCGGCGCGCCGGTTGGAGACGACCGTTTACCGGCGATCTTCATCGCCTTCGGATCGGCGCGGCTTTTCGGAATCCACTATCTGGTGTGGGTTCCCGCGGTGCTGGTGCTGGTTTTGTCATGGGTCATGGCCGCCACGCCCTATGGCCGGCGCATCTATGCCACGGGGGGCAATCGCGAGGCAGCCTACCTCTCCGGGGTGCCGGTGAGGCGCATCATCGCTTCGACCTATATTTGGTGCGGCGGGCTTGCCGGTTTGGCGGGAGTGATGCTTGCGGCCCGGCTGCAGTCCGGCCAGCCGACTGCCGGCGAATTCTATGAGCTCACGGCAATCGCGGCCGTAGTCCTCGGCGGCGCCAGCCTGCAGGGTGGCGAAGGCACGCTCTACAAGAGCATCATCGGCGTTTTCATCATGGTCGTGCTCGGCAACAGCCTTAACCTTCTTAACGTCGATTCCTATTGGCAGAGGGTTGCAATCGGGACCGTAATTATTGCCGCCGCCGCGGCAGATCGGCTACGCTCCCGCCATTGAGAGGGAGGATTTCCCATGCTGAAGCTTCGTCCGGCTGCCCTGACGATCGCTGCGCTGGCGACCGTGTTCGGATTCGGTATGGCACCCGCTCCGGCACAGCAGAAAATCACTATGGGCGTCTCGCTCGCGCAGGACGACAACCCGTTCTACATCGTGATGCTCAAGGGTATCCGTTCTCGCGCCCAAGAGCTTGGCTGGGACGTTGCGACGGTCTCGGCCAATGAGGACAAGGTCAAACAAATCAATGGCGTGCAGGATCTCATTGCCCGCGGGGTAAAGGGGATTTTGATCTCGCCGATCGACGCGGTCGGCGTCAACGCCGCCTATGATGCTGCCAAAGCGGCGAATATTCCAATCGTGTCGGTCGCGCGCGGCTCGACCTCACCCAATCAGACAATTCACGTCGCGATGGACGAAAAGCAGATCGGCCGCGACATCGCCGAATGGACCGCAAAGGCCATCGGCGGCGAAGGCAAAGTGGCCATGCTGATCGGGCCGAGCGGCGCGCCGACCTTCCGCAATCTGGCCGAGGGCTACACCGAAGTGATGGCGAAATATCCGAAAATTCAGATCGCGTTTCGTGCCGACGGCCCGCTGACGCGCGAGCGCGGCGTGAAGCAGGCCGAAGATGCGATGGTCGCTAATCCGGACCTCAAGGCGATCTACGCTGCAAACGATGACGTGGCGCTCGGCGCTGCGCAAGCCGTCATCGCCGCCGGCCGAGCAGACAAGACCATCGTGACCGGCATGAACGGCGTACCGCCGGCGTTACGCGCACTCAAAGACGGCAAGATCGCCATGACTGTCGAACTCAATCCGTATTTGTGGGGCCGGCTCGGTGTCGACGTGCTCGCGCAATATCTCAAAGGCGATAAAGTCGAACCGCGCGTGTTCATCAAACACGTTATTGTCGACAAGACCAACATTGACGCGAAACTGCCGAAGTAGAGGATGCCGGGCATGGCCAATGTCGCGACCGCCGCCAAACCGAGCGACTTTGTCGCTCAATTGGAGGCGGCCAATCTGCACCCGCTGTGGGATCGCTTCCGCACGCTTACGCCGGTCGAACCGCAAGCCAAAGACCCACCGCTGATCTGGCGATGGCGCGATATCGAGCCGTTCACCGAGCGCGCCGGCGCGGAGGTGGCGATCGACGACGTCGAGCGCCGCGCCCTGATCCTGGTCAATCCCGCATTCGGCGGCGAGACAGTGACGACCTCGAACCTGATCGGCGCCTTCACCGTGCTCGATCCCGGCGACCGCGCCCGCCCGCATCGCCACACCTTTGCTGCGATCCGGTTTGCCACCCAGGCCGAGGGGGCAACGACCATCGTCAACGGCCGGCGCCTCGACATGCACGACGGCGACCTCATCCTGACGCCACCGATGTGCTGGCACGGCCATATCAACGACAGCGATCATCGCATCATCTGGTTCGATGCCGCCAACATCCCGCTGATCCGCAACCTCGATGCCAATTTCTTCGAGCCCGGCGATCCCAAATCAAATCAATTCTGGCAAGTGGACGAAGGCGACGAGAAACTGTGGTCGGAGTCCGGCCTGGTCGGAAGCGGTGTTGAGCGCGCGGCCGGCCATTCACCGAAATATCAATACTCCGGCGCAGCCACGCGCCGGATGTTGGCGGCGCTGCCGGCCGGTGACGATGGCGCGCGCACGGTCCGCTACATCAATCCCGCCACCGGCGACGCGGTGATGTCCGCGCTCGATTGCTACGCGATGCGGCTTTCCAAAGGCCAAGCTACACGGCCGAAGCGCACCACCTGCAACATGATGTGCCTCGTGGTTTCTGGTACCGGCCGCTCGACCGTGGCCGAGCACACGTTCGATTGGGAACAGCACGACGTGTTTTCGATCCCGCACTGGAATTTCGCCAGCCACACCGCGACCGGCGGCGATGCCGATCTGTTCATCGTCTCGGATCGGGTGGCGTTCGAGCGCCTCGATCTCTTGCGCGAGGAATACCAATAAATCCACGCCCGACATTGACGCATCAGGGCATCGGCGCGCCGGTTCGCCGCGTCGAGGACGACAAATTCTTGCGCGGTCAGGGCTGCTTCGTCGCCGATATCTCACTGCCGGGCGAGTTGCACGGCGTTCTGGTGCGCTCGCCGCATGCGCATGCGCGCATCCGTCGGATCGATAGCGAAGCCGCGGCCCGCGCGCCCAATGTCATTTCCGTCCTCACGGGCACCGATATGGCGGCTGATAAAGTCGGCCCGATGGCGCCGCTTTGGGCCATCACATCAACCGACGGCAAGCCAATGGCAGAGCCGCCGCGCTGGGCGCTGGCGCGCGGGACCGTTCGCCACGTCGGCGAGCCTGTGGCCCTGGTCATTGCCGAAACGTTGGCGCAAGCGCGCGACGCCGCAGACCTGGTCGATGTGGATTATGAGCCGCTGCTTTCGGTAACCGATGCGAAGGCCGCCATCGCAGCGGACGCGCCGCAGCTTCACGAAGTTGCCCCCGGCAATATCTGCTTTCGCTTCGCGCGCGGCGATCAAGCCGCCGTCGCCAAGGGTTTTGCCGGCGCGGCACACGTGGTGCGGCTTGATCTCGTCAACAATCGCCTGATCGGTGCGGCGCTCGAGCCGCGTGCGCTCCTCGCCGACGACAGCGCAGGCGGCAAGCTGACGCTATACTGTGCGACGCAAGTGCCGCATCACATCCGCCGCGTCGTCGGCGAACAGCTCAATCTGCCGCAGACCGCGATCCGCCTGGTTGCGCCCGATGTCGGCGGCGGTTTCGGCTACAAGGGCAAGCACTATCCGGAAGAGACCATCATCGCCTGGGCGGCGCGGCGCCTGCGGCGGCCCGTCAAATGGATCGCGATCCGCAGCGAGTGCTTCGTTTCCGACAATCAGGCGCGCGACCACCAGACCCATGCGGAGCTTGCGCTCGACGGCGAGGGAAATTTCCTCGCGCTCCGCGTCGACACAATCGCCAATCTTGGCGCTTACATCTCAACCTTCGGCGCCGCAATCCCGAGCGCAATCTACTCGGCGCTGCTGGCCGGCGTTTACCGGACGCCTGCGATCGCCACCCAATCGATCGGGGTATTCACCAACACATTGCCGACTGATGCCTATCGCGGGGCCGGCCGTCCTGAAGCCTGCTATGTTCTGGAGCGCCTCGCAGACGAAGCCGCGCGTGTCCTCGGACTCGACCGGGCTGAAATCCGGCGGCGCAATCTCGTCCCCGCTGCCGCCATGCCGTACAAAACGCCGATCGGCCCCACCTACGACTGCGGTAACTTCCCGAAAATTCTGTCGCGGCTCCTGCAGGTCGCCGACTATGACAGCTTCAGCGAACGGCGCACCGAGGCGGGGCGCGAAGAGAAGCTGCGCGGCTTCGGCCTCGCCTGCTACGTCGAATCCTCAGGCGTCGCGCCGTCGCGCTTTGCCGCCGCACTGGGCGCACGCGTCGGTTTCTTTGAGTCTGCCACCATCCGCGTTCAACCTGACGGCAGCGTGCAGGCGCTCCTTGGCACCCACAATCACGGCCAGGGCCACTCGACGACGTTCGCGCAAATCATCTCGTCGCGGCTCGGCGTTCAGCTCTCCGGCATCGAAATTATTGAGGGCGATACCGATCAAGTCCCGTATGGGACCGGCACGTTCGGGTCGCGGTCGATCGCGGTCGGCGGCTCGGCGCTCGATCGCGCCGCGGGGAAAATCATCGACAAGGGCAAACGGATCGCGGCGCATCTCCTCGAAGCCGCGCCCGACGACATCAGGTTCTTGGGCGGCATGTTTTCCATCGCCGGCACGGATCGCAGCGTCACGCTGCGGGAGGTCGCGCGGGTCGCCCACGTGCCCACCCTCTACCCGCCCGAGGAAGAACTCGGACTGCAGGACAGCGCATTCTACGACCCTTCCGGCTTTGCCTGGAGCAACGGCGCGCATGCCTGCGAAGTCGAGATCGATCGCGAGACCGGCGACATTCGCGTTATCGCCTATTGGGGCGTGGACGATGTCGGCACCGTGATTAATCCGATGATCGTCGAGGGACAAATCCAGGGCGGCATCGCTCAGGGCCTTGGCCAGGCGCTGCGCGAGCGTTGCGTCTACGACCCGACCAATGGCCAATTGCTGTCCGGTTCTTTCATGGACTACGCGTTACCGCGGGCAAGCGACATGCCGGCTATCGTATCGGAACTCGATGAAAGCCAGCCCTGCACCCATAATCCGCTGGGCGCGAAAGGCTGCGGTGAAGCGGGATCGATCGGTGCCCCGGCGGCGATCGTCAGCGCCATCCTCGATGCGCTCAGGCCGTGCGGCGTTACCGACATTCAATTGCCGCTGACGCCCGAGCAAATCTGGAAGGCAATGCACACTTCAGGAAGGACGAAGCGGCCCGATGTCTGAAGTTGAGCGCGTATCCGTTGCCGGCCTGAAGGTCGCAAAAGTTCTCCACGATTTCGTGGTCCATGAAGTACTTCCCGGCACCGGCATCGAGGCGGCGTCGTTTTGGCGGGGCCTGGACGGCATCATTCAAAAGTTCGCTCCGCTCAATCGCACGCTGTTGCAGCGGCGTGACGAGCTGCAGGCAAAGATCGATGACTGGTATCGAGGATGGCGCGGCCGCGACTTCGACGAGGCCGCTGACAAAGCGTTTCTCCGGGAGATCGGCTATCTCGTGCCCGAGGGTCCGGCTTTCAAGATCGATACTGCGAATGTCGACGCGGAAATCGCCGCTGTCGCCGGCCCGCAGCTTGTGGTGCCGATTAGCAATGCGCGGTACGCACTCAATGCAGCCAATGCGCGATGGGGCTCGCTGTATGACGCGCTCTACGGCTCCGACGCCATTCCGAGAGACGGCGAGACACAAAGCAAAGGGTACGATCCGGAGCGCGGCAAGCGCGTGATCGCCTGGGCCCGGCACTTTCTGGATGAAGCCGTGCCGCTTGCTTCGGGCTCGCATGCTGACGTGCGCACCTATGCGATCCATGCCGGCGCGCTCTCAGCCACGCTCCATGACGGCAAAACAACCGGACTGGCGGACCCAGGGAAGCTGCGCGGCTATCGTGGCCGCCCTGACGCTCCCGAAGTTATCTTGCTCGTCAACAATGGCCTGCACGTTGAAGTGGTCATTGACCGGGCACATCCGGTCGGCCGCACCGATGCGGCGGGCGTTGCCGATATCGTCATTGAGGCCGCGCTGACGACCATCATGGACCTGGAAGATTCGATCGCAGCGGTCGACCCTCACGACAAAGTCGCGGCCTATCGCAATTGGCTCGGCCTTTGCCAGGGCACGCTCGTCGAGGTCTTTCAAAAGGACGGCAAATCCGTCAACCGCCATCTCAGTCCCGACCGCGGCTATACCCGGCCGGACGGAAGCACGCTGGTCCTGCCGGGCCGGAGCCTGATGTTGATCCGCAACGTCGGCCATCTGATGATGGACGAAGGCGTCATCGGCCGCGACGGAAAGCCCGCTCCCGAAGGCGTGCTTGATGCCGCGATCACCAGCCTGATCGCGCTCCACGATCTCAAGAGCAAGGGTCCGTCGCGTAACAGCCGGACGGGCTCGATCTATGTCGTCAAGCCGAAGATGCACGGACCGGACGAGGTCCTGTTCGCCAACGATCTGTTTGCCGCCGTCGAGGCGATGCTCGGTCTGCCGCTCAACACCATCAAGCTCGGCCTGATGGACGAGGAGCGCCGCACCACGGTCAACCTTATGGAATGCATTCGCACCGTGAAGTCGCGGGTGTTCTTCATCAATACCGGCTTCCTCGATCGTACCGGCGACGAGATCCACACCACCATGGAAGCTGGACCGATGGTCCGCAAAGGCAAAATGCGCAATCAGCCGTGGCTGCGTGCTTACGAAGACTCCAACGTCGACATCGGACTGGCTTGCGGCCTCCCCGGCCACGCCCAGATCGGCAAAGGCATGTGGGCGATGCCGGACCTGATGGCGGCGATGCTCAAGCAGAAAATCGCGCAACCCGAGGCGGGCGCCAATACCGCGTGGGTCCCCTCGCCTACCGCGGCGACTTTGCACGCCACACACTATCACCTGGTGAATGTATTTCGGCGGCAGCAAGAGCTTGCGTCCCGGCCCCGCGCCAGCATCGACGCTATTCTGACGGTCCCGGTCGCCCGCGGCGTGAACTGGTCGCCCGACGAAGTGCAGCAGGAGCTCGACAATAACGCGCAGGGCATCCTCGGCTATGTCGTGCGCTGGATCGAACAGGGCATCGGCTGCTCAAAGGTCCCGGACATCAACAATGTCGCGCTGATGGAAGACCGCGCGACGTTGCGCATATCGAGCCAGCACATCGCCAACTGGCTCCGGCATGGCATCACCACGGAAAATCAGGTGATGGAAACGCTCAAGCGCATGGCAGGTGTCGTCGACCGGCAGAATGCCGGCGATCCGCACTATTCACCGATGGCGCCGAACTTTGAAAATTCCGTCGCGTTCGCGGCGGCCTGCGATCTGGTTTTCAAGGGACGCGAACAGCCGAACGGCTATACCGAGCCGATCCTGCATGCGCGCCGAGCCGAGTTTAAACGGCGTCATCGCCTACAATGAGGCGCGCAGGCGGCGCTCGTCGAGCGCGCCTTCCCATTTGGCAATGACGAGCGTGGCGACGCCGTTGCCGATCAGATTCGTCGGCGTCAGCCCCTGTGACAGCAGGCGATGCACGCCGAGAATAATGGCGACGCTCTCGACCGGTATCGTTCCGACCGCTGCAAGCGTCGCCGCGAGCACGACGAAGGCCGCGCCGGCGACGCCGGCCGCTCCCTTCGAGGCCAGGAGTAAGATCAGCAACGGGCCGATCTGATGCTCGAAGGTCAGCGGCGTGTCGGTGGCCTGCGCCAAAAACACGGCTGCGGTCGCGAGATAGAGGCAGGTGCCGTCGAGATTAAACGAATAACCGGTGGGAATGACCAGACCGACCACGCTCTCTTCGCAGCCCAAGGCCTCGAGCTTGGCAATCATGCGCGGCAACACCGTCTCCGACGACGTGGTCGCGATCACGATCAAAAGCTCCTCGCGGATGTAGCGGATGAATTTCAGGAGGCTGAAGCCGCACCAATGGGAGATCGGCCAGAGCGCGACGACGATGAAAACCAGACAGGTGATGTAGAAACTCAAAATGAGCTTGCCCAATGACAACAGCGATCCGGCGCCGAACTTGCCGACGGTGAACGCGATCGCTCCAAACGCCCCGATCGGCGCCGCCCACATGACGATGGCGACGATGCGAAAGAACATTTGCACCGCGACTTCGATCAGATCGGTGAGCGGTTTGCCGGCGGGCCCCATCCAGCTCAGCGCGAACCCGCACAGCACCGAGACGTAGAGAACCTGAAGGACGTTGCCCTCGCTGAACGCGCCGACGAAGGTGCTGGGAATGATGTTCAGGAGGAATTGCGCCGTGGTGCGCTTGTGGGTTTGTTCGAGATATTGCGCGATGCTCGACGTATCGACGTGCGATAAATCGACGTGCATGCCCGCACCGGGCTGAAACAGGTTGACCGCAACCAGCCCGATGACGAGCGCGATCGTGGTCAGCACTTCGAAATAGATCAGCGCCTTAAGCGCGACGCGGCCGACCTTGGCCATATTGGCCATGCTGGCGATGCCGTGGACGACAGTACAAAAAATGATCGGGGCGATAAGGACGCGGATCGCCTTGATGAAGGCGCTCCCGAGCGGCTCCATACGGGCGCCGATGTCCGGGTATTGCGCGCCGAGCGCGATACCCGCCACCATCGCCACGAGTACCAAAAACCAGAGCTGGAAATAAAACGGCAGCGCCGCTGCCGATGATTTCACCCGCTGCGCGCCTGCCACCGCCCCGATGGACGATTCTCCTCCCCCGCTGGACGAGGGAGGAGGCACTTCATGCGTCATATTCTGCGGTGATATCCTTGCCGGTGTAGTCCGGCATGAATGCCGTCGCTACCGCGCTGACAACAGCGCAGCCGGCGATATAAATGGCGATCGCATAGCCGGAGTGATAAGCGGCGAATAAAGCGGTGGCGATGATCGGCGCCGGGCCACCGGCGATAATCGACGCCAGCTGATAGCCGAGCGAAGCACCGCTGTAACGCAGCCGCGGCGTGAACGATTCCGCGATCAGCGCCGCCTGCGGTCCGTACTGTATGTCATGGGGAATGAGCGACAGCACAATGGCGATGAAGACCGCCGACGGGATCGCCGTATCCACCATGCCGAAATAGAGAAACCCGAACAGGCCGGTCACGACCACGCCGATCAGATACATTTTCCGGCGTCCGATCCGGTCCGAGATGTGGCCGGAGAGCGGGATGGTGACGAAGGAAACGCAGGCTGCCACCATCACCGCGGTAAGAATGAGGTTCCGCGACATGTGCAGCGTGCCGACCGCGTAGGCAAAGATAAACGCCACGAAAATATAGAATGGCGCCTGTTCGGACGTTCGCAGCAAGGCCGAAAGGAGGATTTCGCGTGGCTGCTTCTTGAACACTTCGATGATCGGCGCCTTCTCGATCTTGTTGGTGTTCAGGAGCTGCTGGAACACCGGGGTTTCCAGGATGCCGAGCCGGATCCATAGTCCGATGCCAACGAGAATGATGGAAAGCGCGAACGGAATACGCCAGCCCCAAACCAGGAACTGATCGCCGGACCAGGCGCTAAAAGCCAGGACCGCCAGGTTAGCGAGGAACAATCCGGCAGGAACGCCGAACTGCGGCCATGACGCGACCAAGCCCCGTTGGCCATGGGTGCGCGACCATTCCATCGCCAGCAGCACCGAGCCGCCCCACTCGCCGCCGACGCCGATGCCTTGCAGTGCACGCAAGAGGGTCAGCAGGATCGCGCCCCAAATACCGATCGATGCAAAGGTTGGAACAAAAGCGACCAGAAATGTCGCGATGCCCATGCAGAGAAGCGTCGCAATCAGCGTCGCCTTGCGGCCGATGCGATCGCCGTAATGACCGAAAATCGCCGCTCCAATCGGCCGGGCAACAAAGCCGATGAAGTAGGTGCCGAAGGCAAGCAGCGTCGCCGACAGCGGGTTCTGATTGGGGAAGTAGAGCTTGCCAAAAACGAGGCCGGCGGCGGTGCCGTAGAGAAAAAAGTCGTACCATTCGATGGTGGTGCCGATCGTCGACGCGATCACCGCTCGGCGCAGCTGTGCGCTGTGTTCAGCCTCCGGCAGCGGCATGTAAGTCGAAGCCATAGCCATGGCGTACCTCCCCGTATGACCCCGTTGCGGAGCGGACATTTGGCGCCCCGCTTCCTGAAAATAACGATACTTCAGGGTGTGGGGCGCTGGCTATAGGGCTGAAGGCGTGCATCGACCGTCACGGTCTGTGGACGTTATCTGGCGTTACGGCGACAAGAATTTGATGACGGCGGCGCCCACCGTCCCCGAACCCTGCTAGCGGAAAGTTCAGAGGCTCCCTCCCACGAGGGAGAGGGAGCACTAATTTGGGCGGGCGCGCCTGTTCGCTGCGATGCAGAGAACTACTGACTCGGCTTGCTTGACGCCATCACCGTAACCGGCGTGTCGCGGTACTCGGCCGCGAACAAGCGCTTGAGATTTTCGACCTTCGGCGCATCGTTGAACACGATGTACGGATAGGACGGATGCAGCACGGCAAAGTCCTGGTGATAATCCTCCGCCGGATAGAAACCGTGCAGCGGCTCAAGCTTGGTCACGATCGGCTGCGAAAACGCGTGCGCCTTGTCGAGCTCAGCGATGTAGGCGCTGGCGATACGCTTCTGTTCGTCGTTGGCATAGAAAATCGCTGAGCGGTATTGTGTGCCGGCGTCGGGCCCCTGCCGGTTAAGCTCAGTCGGATTGTGCGCGACCGAGAAATAGATTTGCAGGATGTGGCCGTACGAGACCTGCCGGGGATCGAAGGTCACCGACACCGACTCGGCATGCCCGGTCCGGCCGCTGCCGACCATCTCGTAACGTGCGGTCTGCTTCTCGCCGCCGGCGTAGCCAGAAACGGCCGCGGTCACGCCTTTGGTGTGCTGAAACACCGCCTGCACGCCCCAAAAACAGCCGCCCGCCAGCACGACAGTTTGCGGCCCTGCGCCAGCCGGAGCCGCCGCGTCAACCGCCGGCGCCGGTATAACGACGGCCGGCTCGGCGGCTCGAGCGGAGCCAAGCGCCAACCCAACCAGAGGAAGCACCAACAAGGCATGAACGACCGCCCGAGGTGAAAAGCGCGCATCATGTGTCATTAGGTTCCTCCAAGAAATCATTCGCGGCGCCTTCGACGCGGTATCCAACTCGAGCACCAGTTACGGCAAAGCGTGCCTGCGGCGCCAATCACAATTGACGCGAAGTCTGCGCCGGTTACGGTCACGAGTTCGTGTGCTGCCCCAGGCGAAAGCTCACGACGCTGCTGCCATAGCCCCGACCGGGCGCTTCGCCCGAAGACGCTCGGGCCACCAGCGGTCCTCATATTGGTCGTCCCACAGGTCCTCAAGATGCGGCAGCACCTCGCGCGCAAACAGACCGATATTCGCCTTGCATAAGTCGGTCGGCATCGAACCGAAATGCAGCAGCGCCAGCAGGTGGCCGACACGGAGCCGCTTCATCCCATCCATCAGTTGCTCGCGCACCTTCCGCGGACTGCCGACGATAATGAAGCCGCGCTCATAGAGGTCCTTGGCCTTCAGCTCACGCAGGTTGAGCGCCGCCCGCTGATTGTTCCGCATTGCCTGCACCAGCGATGGATATTCAAGGCATCCCGGAATTTGTTGGTAGTGCGGCGGCGTGTAGAGCAGCTTGTTGAAGAAGTATTCGGCATGAGGAGCGTAGAGGTCCTCGGCCTCGGCATCGGTCTCGGCAACGCCGATCAGCTGCAGAAAACTGAAACGGTACGGATTGTCGTCCCTGCCCTTGCGTGCCGCCAGTTCCCAGTAACGGTCGGCCACCTGTGCGGCGTTCTTGGCGCCGAAATAACTCAGATGACAGAAGCAATGGTCGAGCCCGACGACATATTCCGCCGTCGCGGTGATACCCGAGCCGGGGATCCAGATCGGCGGATGCGGCTGCTGGATCGGCCGCGGCCACAGGTTCACCATGCCGAGCTGATAGTGCTTGCCGTTCCAGGCGAATACTTCTTTCGCCGACCAGGCCTTGGTCACCAGCGAAAGCGCCTCGCGGAAACGCTCGCGCTGCTCGATCGGCACCACGGCATTGGAGATGGCGGCATCGGTCGGCAGCCCGGTCGGAAAGCCGGCAACCAGCCGTCCACCGCTGATGCAGTCGAGCATCGCGTATTCCTCGGCGATGCGCGTTGGGGGCGTGGTCGATGGCAATGTCGAGCCGAGTTGAACGATGGCGACGTTTTGGCCGTTGGTGAGCTTGGCAAGGACCGAGCCCATCAGGCTCGGGTTGGCCATGAAGCCATAGACGTTCTGGTGATGTTGGTTGGTGCAGACCCCATGCAACCCGGCATTGGCGGCGTAGAGCAACTCGTCGAGGGTGGCGTTGAAGTACTGGCCGACCTTGTCCGCATCGGCAAAATCGAACCACACCGGATCGATAAAGGCCGAACTGTAGCGCTGCCCGAAATCGTGGGGCAAATCGCGATACGGCATCAGGTGGAACATGCATACTTTCAAGGTTTTCCTCCCGTTGCCGGCTTTAGTTTTGCAAATGCTACGTCGAGACCCCCGGCAGTTCAATCTCGTTGCCCAGGCCCCACGAAGCCCAATTCCCGTAATGCCGGCGGCTCGCCGAAACCGCCGGTTAACAATTTCCTTCAATGATGCGGTGCGCGGTCAGAGCGGCCACAACATTGAAGCGTACCTGGTAACGCAGCGCAGGTGGGCATTAGCTTGGCAACGAACGCAAAAGCGGCGCCCGCGACATCCGATACGGCAGAGGCGGAGAAGGGCCATGCCGCGGCGCGCGTGCCGCTTGGATATATCGTTGACGGGGACGCCAGCATTCGGAGTTTTCTGTCGCTGGTTCTGCACGGCACCGGAATAGACACCGAGGAGTTCGCCGACGGCCAGACGTTTCGCCTCGCGCTTGCGCGCCGTGCTCCCGATCTGGTTTTCCTCAATATCGCGCTTGAATCCACCGAGGCAATCGAGTGCGTGATGGCGCTTGGCAGCCGGGCCTACGGCGGGTACGTCCAACTCATGAGCAACCGCGGTTCGGCGGTGCTCGAGAACGTCAAGAGCATCGGCGCGCAGCAGCGGCTACAGATGCTGCCGCCGCTCAAGAAGCCGTTCGATACCAGTGTGCTCCTGAAAATCCTGCAGGACCTTAAGCTCGGGCATCCGCAATCGCTTGCTGCGCGGGTCGATCTCGACGAGGCTTTGCGCAACGGCTGGATCGAATACTGGTATCAGCCGAAGATCGACCTCCGAAAAAAACAGCTGATCGGCACCGAAGCGTTTGCCCGCGCGCGCCATCCGCAACATGGCATCCTCATGCCGGATGCATTCATGCCGGGAGCCACCGAGTTCGAGCCTGATCACGATGTCCGAGCAGGCCCTCGTGAAAGCGCTCAAGGCGAGCATAAACTTCGCCAACCTTGGCGTCACCCTGCGGCCGGCGGTCAATATTCCGGTCCAAGGACTGGCCAAGATCGCCTTCGAAGACATCGTGCAGACCTACCGCGGCCAGTTCGAGAAGTGGCCCGGCCTCATCATTGATGTTGCGGAAGACCAGATCATCTCCGAACTGCCGCTGGCGACCGAGATCGCCAAGAAACTGCGCCACCTTAATGTTTATCTCGCGATCGACCATTTCGGCCGCGCCTATTCGGCGCTGACGAAGCTTAAGGAATCGCCGTTTGCCGAACTCAAGCTCGACCGCACCTTCGTGGCTGACTGCGCGTCCGATAAGGTGAACGCACCACTCTGCAAGACCGTCATCGGTCTGGCGCACAGTTTCGGCAGCATCGCCGTCGGGATCGGCATCGAGAAAGCATCCGACGCCGTCGCCCTCGTCAGCATGGGCTGCGATTACGGCCAGGGATTTCTGCTCGGGCAGCCGATGCCCGAGGAACGTTTCAGTTCGTTGTTACGCCAGCGGGCCGCCTCGCAAGGGCGTCAGCTTGCTGCCGAGCAAGCCGAGGCCGCCCGTGCCGCGGCGGACGAACAGCACGCCTGAGTCTCGCGGTATCGCGTCTCAGTCCATCCGGGCTCAGTGCGTCCAAGCCTCGCGGCGTTGATAGGCGAAATTGTCGGCATAGGAGATGCGCTGGCGCACCGGCGGTTTGGTCTCGAACACCTCATGCGGAATGCCATGGCGCTGGCAATAGGCGATGGCCTCTTCCTTAGTGTCGAAATAAAGGTGCACTTCCTGCTTCATATCTGTGGTGCTGGTCCAGCCCATGAGCGGCTCGACCGTGGGCGGCTGCTCCGGTTCATAGTCGAGTGTCCACTCTTTGGTGTTGGCCTGGCCGGACTGCATGGCGGTGCGGGCTGGCTTATAAATCCGTGCTGTCATGGCATGATCTCATCTTAGGGAGCTGTCGAAGCCGCTTGACTGCGCCGAAGCACAGCAAAGCCGGATGGTCGGGGCAGCAGGATTTGAACCTGCGACCTGCAGTACCCAAAACTGCCGCGCTACCAGGCTGCGCTATACCCCGCCGGGGCGCGCCGCTGGATACATGTTTCGGCGGCCTGCGGCAAGCGGACCTGCCGGCTCAGTGGCCGTTTAAGGCCGGGCTATCAACCCGGTCGCCCGGCCGAATGCCAAGCTTGCGCGCGGTGCCGCCGATCACTTCGAGGACGGCGCGCACCGGACCGCCGGAGGGGATCAGCCGGTCGGACAGCGGCTGGGTGTTTTCTGCAATCCGCAGGATGCGGCCGTCATTGCGGATAAAGATCATGTCGAGCGAAATGTAGGTATTGTGCATCCAGAACGAGACCGGCTGATCGCGCTCAAAATCGAACAGCATGCCGTGTCCGTCCGGCAATTCCTTGCGAAACATCAGGCCACGCGAACGCTCGGCGTCGTTGGTCGCAAGTTCAACGCTGAAGGCGTGGACTCCGGTCTTGCTGACGATCTCCAAAGTCGCCTCCGCTGCCCGCGCCGCGGTCGAACCGCCAGCCGCAGCGACCATGGCGACAAGTGATGCGGCAGCAAGAACGGCCGCAAGCCGAATCCACAATTTCACGCCGGCTACGCATCTCAAGCAGGCTGTGAATGCCGCTAGTGAGACGAAGGACCGAGTGGTCCGCTCTCGGGACGGACTTCGGCCGCCATCATTCCTTTGGGCCCGGGCCCATACCGGACCAGCACGAACTGGCCGGGCCGCAGCTCGGTTATGCCGAAGCGCCGCAGCGTCTCCATATGGACGAAAATGTCCGGCGTCCCCTCGCCGCGCGTCAGGAAGCCGAACCCGCGAAGCCGATTGAACCATTTCACCTGTGCCCGTTCGAGACCGCTCGTCGGGGTTACCGTAACATGGGTTCGCGGCGGCGGCATCTGCGCCGGGTGAATCGCCGTCGATTCGTCCATCGAGATTACACGGAATGCTTGCAGGCCCCTCGCCCGGGCCAGCACCTCGCAGACGACGCGCGCGCCTTCATAGGCGGTCTGGTATCCGTCACGGCGCAAGCACGTCACGTGCAGCAGCACGTCGGCCATGCCATTGTCTGGAACGATGAAACCGTAACCCTTGGCGACGTCAAACCATTTGATGACGCCGGCTACCTCGATGACGTGAGCTGCGGATTCGTCGGACAGATCAATGTCCGGCCCGAGCCCCGTGCTGGTGGATTTTGGTTCGATCCCGTCCGACGCCATGAGGCCGTGGCCGCCGCAGCTTGTGTTGTTACGCCCAGCGCGGGCGCGTCACGAATCTCTTGAATCAAACATAACACCGGCGATCAAGGGGAAAAGCGAAAAATGCAGCGAACGCCCAAAAGCTCACAGCCTGTGTACATCTTTGCATGACGTGCAATCGACGAACGGTTCGAGCACCGTGGCAATATCGTGGTGCACCACGAGATCGGCGATATCATCGAAGTCGGTCGAGTTGCGGTTGATGATGATCAATCGGGCGCCATTGCGCTTGGCCATCAAAGGAAATCCAGCCGCGGGCCAGACGACGAGTGATGAGCCGATCGCCAGAAACAGATCGCATGATCGCGTCAGCTCTTCGGCGCGCCGCATTGCGGTATCCGGCATTGCCTGACCGAACGATATGGTCGCCGTCTTGATAAAGCCGCCGCAATCGGGACAATCGGGCGCACAGCCGTTGCCGGCATGCATCCGCTGGCGCACCCAAGCCAATTCGTAGCGCCGCTCGCAATCGAGACACAAGGCATAGGTTGTATTGCCATGCAGCTCGACGACATGTTCGGGCGCGATGCCAGAGTCTTGGTGCAGGTTGTCGATATTTTGCGTAATCACCGCCGGCACTTTGCCGAGGCGATAGAGGGAAGCGAGGGCGCGATGGCCACGGCCCGGTTTGGCGTGGCCGAACTCATCGCCCATGGCGAAGCGGCGCCGCCAGGACTCATTACGCGCCTCCTGGCTGGCGAGAAAGTCGTCGTACATGATGGGCCGGTTCTTGGTCCAAATCCCACCCGGCGAACGAAAATCGGGAATGCCGCACTCGGTCGAGATCCCAGCGCCGGTGAAGGGCAGGATCGCGTTGGCTTCGCCGATCATGTCCTGCAGGCTCGCCATGGCCTCGTCGAGATCCGGCGCGGACATCCTTCCTGGCTGCATCGCACTATCCTACATAGCTAGAGCCTGGCGACGAACGGCAAATCACTGGCCGACCTTCCACACCAGCCTAATGGAGCCATCATGCGTTATCTGCACACAATGCTCCGCGTGCGCAATCTCGACGCGGCGCTTGACTTCTATTGCAACAAGCTCGGGCTGAAGGAGACCCGCAGGCGGGTCGACGACAAGAACAAGTATACGTTGGTCTTCCTGGCGGCGCCCGGCGACGGCGACCTGGTCGCCAAAGGACCGGACAATCGGGCGGCGCCGCTGGTGGAACTCACATACAATTGGGATGCCGGCGAGGATTACGGCGAGGCGCGCTATTTCGGCCATCTCGCCTACGAGGTCGACGATATTTATGCCCTCTGCGAGCGGCTGAAGAAGGCGGGCGTAACGATCAACCGCCCGCCGCGAGACGGCATGATGGCGTTTGTGCGCTCACCGGATAAGCAATCGATCGAGTTGCTGCAAAAAGGTTCAGCGCTGCCGCCAAAGGAGCCTTGGGCGTCGATGCCCAATACCGGGCACTGGTAAGCCGCGAACGGCCCGGGACGTTGCTTGCCGCCTCCGGCAATCCTCTTTATATGTCGCGCCCTTCCCTCGCGCCCGGTGCGCGGGGCATGCGCCCTTCGTCTAGCGGTCCAGGACGCCGCCCTTTCACGGCGGAAACACGGGTTCGATTCCCGTAGGGCGCGCCAGCGATATCAAGACCTTAGTACAACGCGCGAATTCGTGGCCTCGGTTTCCACGGCGGGAGCACCTCGAAGGGCGCGACGCCCACGATTAATCCGACCCACTTCTCTGAGCGACAGGAGTGACGAATGTCATACCCGATCATCGGGGTAAGTATTGCTCTCTGCCTTGTGGCGCTTCCGAGCGGAGCCCAGCCGCTGCCTGATCATTCGTCATCGGCGTCGGTCCGCCTCGCCCAGCAAACTCCAAATTGCCGGGGTGTGATGCGCGACGCTATCAAGGTGCCGGTGTGCTGCGTGAGAGGAACCGCTGCCGGGTGCGTAGCCACTGTGACCGAGTGCAAGTCCCGTGGCGGTACCCCAAATTCGTCCGGTGCCAAAGGGTGTGATGTTCCAGCCTCGGGCGGAGGCGTACCGGCAACCCATTAAGCTTTTTGCGTAGGGGGCGCACCGGTGGCGTTTCGCCACGCTGGCGACGGGTCAATCGGGTCCTTCGTTTCCGAACCCAGAGAGCGTGGCGCGCGAAAATTGGCCAAATCGGCTGCACCGCCCGGTACGCGGTGAGCGAAAGGCGCGTGCGGAACCGGCCCTTATTCTAGTTCCCCAGATTGATGTTGAATTTGCAGCCGACAATGTGCTTGCCGCGCGTGCTAGGGTCTATGTTGGTCTGACGGGGTACTTTGCTGCCGGCATCGTCGCCCGCCGTGACATCACCAGTCGGGCTGCATACTTTCTGAAACTTTCCTTTGATGTCTTTTGATTTCTGTTCCAGTCGGGTCCAGTGTTCGTCGGTGCGCTGAATTGGGCTGGTCGGCTGGCCCAGAATGCTCCTGACACGGGCAATGATTTCTTCGTCCTTCCTGAGCCGGTCATAGAGGGCTTGAGCCTTCTGGCCTGCCTGCGGATCCTTCGGGTTTAATCCGTCGAGATCCCGTCCAACTTCATCAAGATCCTTTGCGGCGGCGTCAATTTCCCGCTCCAAAGCCTCTTGAGATTTCAGGCGCAGGTCCGGTGGCTGCTTCTGCTGGCCGCTACCCTGTTTATCCTCTGTCTTTTTAGCCTCCTCAGCTTTTTTCTTTTTCTCATCCTCGGCCTTTTTCGCTTCCGCCGCCGACCGCACCATGGTCTGGCAAATCTTTTCGGCATCGTCACAATTTCTGACGACTGGACTGCCTGTCCGCTCTTTCTCCAGGCCCTTGCAAGCGCTCTCGCCGTTTCGTTGGGTGTAGCAGCACGTTGTCGCATGTCCGCTGGGTGCGCACCTGTCGCCCCACTTCTTGCCCATTTCCCTCGCCAGCGGAGTTTCTGCTGCGGCAGGGAAGACGATGAAAGACAGGGCGGCAATCACGGCGCCGCTGACCAGCATGGCATGTAATTCGTTGTTCATAACGCCCCTCGTTGCGTTGCGGCGAACCGACTTTCAGGCGCCAACGATCGTGATCGTCGCACGACTAAAACGCGTCTGTGTACGATACCGGCAGGCCTAAGTCGCAAACGAGTCAGCGCTCGGCGGTGCTAAGGCCGTCGAGCAAATGCGCGTCTTTCCTTTTCAGCGGCGTTCCCAGGTCGCCTTCAGCTTGCACAGATATCCGTCGATCGAGCGCACTCCACTCGATCCTTCATTGACGTTGGCCAAGGTTGGCGACAGGTTACCGCCGCATTGGCTTTTTTGCTTTGCAAGGTACAACTGCATATAAATTGCCTGCTGCGGCACGCCCGGTGGTACTTTTCGATCAAACTTGATGACAACGTGGGCGCCCGACGCCGGGTCGGTTCCACGTTGGCTTATCTGCAAGATATCGCAAGCCGTTTTATCGCCGCTGCACGGCGGCTTGTCGTCGGCCAAAGACGGGCTGGACACGAACGTCGCCGTTGCGAGCAAGCTTACGGCGAATGTCGCGCCAATCGGCGACGACCCACTCAACCCGGTTTTCATGAGCGCCCCCCAACTGAAGCATCCCGCGCACCCAATCACCAAAATGCTTCGATGGTGAACCTTATATCGCAAGTGCAACGCACGGCCAACGGCCTTGTGACCCGAACAGCTTGCCCCGCGGATGTCACAACCTGAAGTCTCATCCCAAAATCTCGCGTCGAACGGGAAATGCCGAGTCTCCGCTCAGTGCTGGTAAAAAGACGCGGGCGGATGAAGCCCCTTGATGCACTCCCACTCGATGCAAAAGGCTTTTTGGATTGTGCATTTCTCGCCCGGCGTGATGTCTTTTCGGCCCTGCCAGGACCGCATTTCCTTTCCGCGTTTGATGCCATGTGCAGTGCAGTCCCGGTACTCGGCCTCGCAATCATGATTGCACTTCACGAGCTCGGCGCCTGTTTTCTGTTGCACCAATAGGAGACCGCTCTGCCTGGAATGAGAGGTGTTGTCATCCGGTCGCGAAAAAGCACCGCGCGCTGAAAGCGCAACCGCTTCGAAGGCGGCCGATGGCCGGGTAACAGCAAACATGCTGAGACCGGCACATGCAATTGCGATAAGAAGAAAAGCTCGCGCTCCTGCTCTCATGAAAAACCGCCCCAGGCCAAAGTGAAGTCCGACGTCGCGTCAGTCACGCCGAGCGTAGGCCTTGGCCGAGGAAAGCGATCGTGTCAATATAACGTGGCTGGTCTCGACGACGTCACGCAGCAATCGGCGCGCTATGAGGCGAGCTGCGGGTTGAACACTTGGTATGTCGCCGATTTCGATTAGCCTGAAGTTGCCGGGGGGCACGATGAAAAGAAATTTGCTCGGAATTCTCGTCAGCAGCGCGGCGATTGCCGGTATCTCCTTCATCATCGTTCCTGCGGCCGCGGAAACTCCTCTGGCAAAGGAAATGGGTAAGAAGTGGGGCGACAAGTGCGCGCCCACCGAACACGCGACGACGTGCTGCCACACCCAACGAAACGGCGAGACCGCTTGCAAAGGCCTGGAGAAAGAGCGGATGGGTAGTCCGGTCGTCAGAAATTGTGACGACGCCGAAAAGATCTGCCAGTCAATGGTGCGGTCCGCTGAAGAGGCAAAAAAGAAACTTCCCCAGAAAGTTACGCTGCCGACGGCAAGGCAAGCGGCCGACAACTGGCAAAAACAGCTTGAACAGGCTGAAGACGACTATATCTCGGCGATGGACGCTGCCAAGAATGCGAAAACCAAACCTGAGATCGAGAAGGCGCTCAGAAAAGCAGACGACGCCAAGAAAAAGATCGACAGCCTCAAAAAACGAATGGGCGATCTATCGCCAGCCGAGAGAATTCCCTACACGTCCAAACTGCCACCGGCATATGTAGCGAAGAATCCCTTCGACTTAATATACGACGGCATAAGCCGAAAACTGTGCGGACGTGGGAAGGCGCAATGGGACGGCACGATCGTGAGCTGCCAATTTGGCGATAATCCGAGCGGGGATAACCGTCCTATTCCGCCAGCTACCGACATAGATCCAAAAGATCCGAACGGACACCGCTGATCTTTCTCGCCGGGCAATCCTGGTGGCCAACTGAAGCCCAAGTAGCTTCGCGCCGGCGAACAACGGTCTTGCACTGCGTTCAAAGAAGAAGCGCCATCGGAACATTCATTATTTCGTCACCCCGAGATGCGAGTATTTGCTTCCGGGAGCAGCGCCGAATCTGGACTGGGCCTGGCGCAAACCGGTCGCCGTTTCGGGCTGTGACCGCTCCGGCGGCCGCAAATGTGCCTTGCCTTTTGAATTTGAGAGCGCGCGTTTTTCGTCTAGGCTGCACTGGTTCTTCCGTGTGACAGCCGTGAAGGAGACTCAAATGATGGGACGACTTACCCCTGCCTTGGTAGCGGGCGGCTTCCTGCTTGTGTCGACGGTACTTGCATTCGCGCAGACCAACTCGCCATCATCGCACAGTGCGCCGCCAAAAAGCGGCGCCGCTCCGACGCATTCCCCACCATCGTCTTCGACCAGTAGCAGCAGCTCCACCACGACGACAACGAAGTCGAAAACCTCACACTAGGTTTTTCGTCGCTACTTTTGAAAACCGCAAAGGATGATGTCGCCGTCGGGTCATCAGGCTCCCAAGGCGAAGCTTTGCGCTTGGCCTGTCATGGCGTCCAATCCCTGACCTTCTCGGTTGGCAGCGCGGACCTATCAGGCCAACAACATGACGTCCGGAGCCGACGGCATGGAGTGAGATTGCCCGCAATTGATGGCGGGTTCTCGATTACTGGTGAATCTTTACCGGCAGCGGTACGGTCACGTTCTGGAATGCCCAATTGTCCACTTTGTCAACAATCACGTGCGCTGGCGCCGCAGCGGATGCGACCTTTAAAAGTGGTAATCCCCGTGCCGCGATAATTGCCAACGAAATAGCGATCACCGTGAGCACGAATTTTGTGTAGCGATCTGGCATTTCGTTTCTCCTTCACATGACGTAGAGGCAGATGAACGTTCCGGACAACGAGCCTCATCGCTGCAAGATTTGGCGCGGTTGATCGGGACCAAAATTTCTACTCCGGCACTGCCAATCGATCGCTCTCGTGAGCTTCACCAACACATGATCGAGATCGACGATCTGGTCGAACCGCGCCCCCGGTCTCACTCGTCCTCCTCCTCGTACCGCCACAGATCGCCCCACTCCGCTTTCCAGATGTTGTCGCGGTCGATTACCACGATCGCAAGTTTTTTGTCGTTGGCGAGTTGGATGGCGCCTATGACTGCGTCACGAACCGGAATCTCCTGGCTGGTCAAATTGGCTGGAAGCCTATCTGGGGCCGCTGTTTTCGGACAGTGAATGATGCCGACTTGGCCATCGCTTTTCTGAGCAAGCATCAGATTGATGGCATCGGACTGAATCTCATCGACCTGCTCGAAGCGGTTCCTGCCCATGGGGGCCTCCCTTTGCCGCAGTCATGCCCAGCCATACGCCAAGTCGCCGTTCTCCACCGTCACCTTGGCTTCTGTCAGAGGCTGCTTCGCAAGTGTGCGTTTGAGAAATTCGCGGGAGAGCGCGGGTAACAGAGTATTGGTAATGACGTTGTCGATCATGCGTCCACCCGAATCCGCGTCGTTACACTGCGAGACGATATGGTCGACCACTGCCTGATCGTAAACGAACGCGGCAGCATGATTTTCGCGGATTCGGCGCGCGATTCGATCGAGCTGCAAGCGCACGATATCGCCCAGCATCTTGTGCGATAGTGGGTAATACGGAATTGAAACCATACGGCCGAGCAAGGCCGGGGGAAAAACCTTCAAGAGTTCAGGACGCAGCTCCTGCGCCAGCGCTTCGGAATCCTCACGAAATTTCGGATCGGCGGAGAGCCCCATGATCAGATTGGTGCCGACATTAGTCGTGAGAATGATCAGCGTGTTCTTGAAGTCGATGCGGCGGCCGTTGCCGTCGTCCATGAAGCCTTTATCGAACACCTGGAAGAAGATCTCATGGACGTCGGGATGCGCTTTCTCGACCTCATCGAGAAGGATCACGCTGTAGGGCCGGCGCCGTACCGCCTCAGTGAGGCGACCGCCTTCCCCGTAACCTACATAGCCGGGCGGCGCTCCCTTCAGTGAGGACACCGTGTGAGCCTCCTGAAATTCGGACATGTTGATCGTGATCATGTTCTGCTCGCCGCCATAGAGCGCCTCGGCGAGCGCGAGGGCGGTCTCGGTCTTGCCGACGCCGGACGGTCCGCACAGCATGAACACGCCGATTGGTTTATTTGGATTGTCCAGCTTTGCCCGGTTAGTCTCGATTCGCTTCGCGATCATCGCCAGCCCATGGGATTGACCCATAACGCGCCGGTTGAGGATTTCCGGAAGCCGCAGCACGTTTTCGATTTCGTCCTTCACCATGCGTCCGACCGGGATGCCGGTCCAATCGGAGACCACCGCGGCGACGACCTGCTCGTCCACGTGCGGGTAAATCATGCGCTTCTCGGGATCGCGACTTTCAAGCACCTCAAACTTCTCGCGCAGCTGCCTGCGCACTTCCTCCTTATCCGCCGCGTTTGCCAGCGCCGACGTCGTCGCCGGGCTCGCGGCCGCCTCCGAGGCTTCCGCCGGCTGTTTGCCGTCCGCCTTTGCCGTAGGATTGAGGATGTCGCGCAGGCTGCGAATTTCGCTGACGAGCTTGCGCTCGGTACCCCATTCGCCCTCAAGCTCGGCAAGGGTCTCCTTCAGCTTGGCAATCTCGGTGTCCAATGCCCCGATGCGTTCCTGGCCCTGGACACTAATATCGCTATCGTTTGCAAGCCCGGTCTTTTCCTGCTCGCGCGAGGAGATCGCGGCCGTTGTATCGGCAATCATTGCCGGGACCGCGCTTTGGCTGATGGCGACCCGCGCCGCTGCCGTATCGAGCAAACTCACCGCCTTATCAGGCAACTGGCGCGCCGGAATGTAGCGATGCGAGAGGTTCACCGCCGCAACAATAGCGGCATCGGAAATCCGCACCTTATGGTGCTTTTCCATAGGACCGAGAATGCCGCGCAGCATGTCGCAGCATTGCGCAACACCCGGCTCGCCGACCTGAATGGGCTGGAAGCGCCTCGTCAGCGCCGGATCTTTCTCGATATATTGCCGATACTCCGACCAGGTGGTCGCGGCGATGGTGCGCAGCTCGCCACGGGCCAAGGCCGGTTTGAGCAGATTGGCAGCATCGCCGGTGCCCGCCGATCCGCCCGCTCCGATCAGCGTATGCGCCTCGTCGATAAACAGGATGATCGGGGTTGGCGACTGCTGCACTTCGTCGATCACGGAACGAAGACGTTGCTCAAATTCGCCCTTCATCGATGCGCCCGCCTGCATCAGGCCGACATCGAGCATGCAAACTCTTACGCCACGCAGCGGCGGCGGTACATCTTCGGAAGCGACGCGTTGGGCAAAGCCCTCGACTACGGCGGTTTTACCGACGCCAGCCTCGCCGGTGAGGATCGGATTGTTCTGCCGCCGTCGCATCAGGACGTCGACGATTTGCCGGATTTCCCCGTCGCGACCCAGAATCGGGTCCATCTCGCCCGATTTCGCCTTGGCGGTTAGATCCGAGGAAAATCGATCCAGCGCAGTCGTGCCCTTGGGGCCGGCGCCGGCTTGCGCCGTCGGCGTGCCCGCCGCGACCAGCCCCGAGCCGTCCATCGGGCGCAGGTTATCCTCGTCCGAGCCCGCCCAGATCCGACGATGTTCCGTGGTCAGGGTATCGACTGGAATTTTTGTGAATTCTTTCGAGAGATCGGTCAGCGCACGGGCCAGATCGCGCGACTGCAGCGCGCCGACGAGGAGGTGCCCGGTTCGAATCTGCGTCTCGCCGAAGAACAGAGTTGCGTAATGCCAACCGCGATCGAGCAGATCCATGACGGTGTTGGAGACAGCCGGCATCTCGGTCTCGTTCTTGCGGAAGCCACCGACAACAACCGTGACATCGGACATGAGCCTGCCACGATCGAGCTTGAAGTGATCGGCGGTGAGGCCAATGTCGCTGCGCTCTTCTTGCAAGATGTGAAACAGCCAATGGGCCAGCTCGACATTTCGGTTACCGGCACCCTTGGCTTGGCGCAACGCTTTGAAGAAGGCCTCGTAACCGACCCGGTTTAGCTTGCCCGCGACCGCCTCAAGGCTGATATCGGCCATTGCTCCCTCCCCTAGGCACTTTGTTGACGAGAGGCGCGCTTGTGCCGGACTCTCTCCGCGGGGTGAAACCTAGCATCACGCCGATACTCATCGGTCGATGTCCAGTTCGGCGCCATCCAGGTCGTCCAGCCCAGCTGCCCGAATGTTCCTAGACGGATCGGGGAAGCTTCGCCCGCCGGAAGGGCGAGTTCGGCGTCCCAATCGAGCTGCTCCCCATTGTAGAAAAATACGAGATCGACCAAATGCTCACAAAGATCGCCAGTCGGGAGAAAGCGGACATATTGCGCGAGACTATTGGTAAAGATGCGAATCCTTATCTTGTCCTGAACGCTAAAGATTGATGCGCCGAGAAGCGCGTCTTCACCCAACACGTTGTGGCGACCGCCCAGAATGGTCCATTCGGCCGCTTCGATGCTGAGTTTGGAGCCGACGAATTCCTCGACTTCCGCTCGGACATTGAACAGGCCGCGAACCGCGCTGGCAAGCCGGGAAGCGCACTTTGCCTGCGAGCCAAGAATACCGGCAAAACTCAGCTTTGAAGCATCTGGAACGCTATCGAGGTCGCGGTAGGGCCGCGAGCCTACGCCGATTGTCGAACCGATATAATCGACGAAACGGTCGGCGGCGGGCCGATCATGCTGAACGATTGGTCGCGCATCTGCCCAGGAGCGAAAGAACAATTGAACAAACCGGTTGTTGAAAATGTCGAGAAACCGTGAAAATGCGTCATCGTGGGCGAGCAGGTAATGATAGGCTTCCTCCGTCGTCGCGAGCGGGAGGGCGCCTTGGGGCCCGAGAAGCCCAAGGTATTTTACCAAAACCTTGAGCGGCTTTCCCTCGTTGTGCTCGACCCGGGCGAGGTTCGAGGCGGGAAAGTCCATATAGGGATCTTGCCCAAACGCGACGAATTCGTCGCGCAGCGCGGCGCTGTCGCCAATCCGCGGTCGATCGGCGTTGGTGCGTTCGAGGAAGCGCAGAACGGTAAAATAATCAAACCGCCATGGCTCGGCTTCCAGTTTACGCAAGAACGTCACAACAACCTCGCCTGGATTAGAGGGCTTTACGCGTCCCCATGCGGGGCGGCCAGCGCATGATCTCACCGCGATCCACGGAGCGGATCACAGTCTGGGTAAAGTGGTTGAAGCCGGAATACTCAGCAAAGAAGCGGTCGAGCACGGCGCCGAGCAGGAAGGCGCCGGTACCTTCGAAAGCTTTTTCATCGATTGTCACTGTAACCTCGATGCCGCGTGCTGCGCCAACGCCGGTGCGCTCGCGAACCCGGCGCACCACCGGCCGGCTGTCGACCGCGCGGATACCGCGAATGCGGCGCTCTGTAGCGATATCGTTCATGATACCGAACATCGATAGCATTTCTCGCAGCGCCTGAGCGTTGCGGCCCGCACCGCGTTCGACCAAGCCGAGATGATTGGTGCTCAGCATGTTCACGAGGCGCCAGGTCACGGTGCCAGTGTGCGCCGTCTCGCTACGGCTGCGCAGTTCGGCGACCACGGGTTCCCGCGGTGGCGTCGGACCGGCAACGCACATGAGGTCCAAAGACGAATCTTCGATCAAACGAAAATCTGCGCCGCCGGCGCCGATCGGCAAGTGCTCGGTCAAATGGCGATTGGAGCACAGTGCCCGCATGCTGAGTTCGGCGATCGCGGCATCATCGTCGCCGCCGCCAAGCTCGCTTAGGGAAACGAACATGTCGGTGCCGGTGTAATCCGACGACACTCCCAGGCGTTTTTCTTCGACTGTGCGACGCCGGGGCAGCCGGCGCACGACGTAATAGGGACCCGACCGCTGTTGCACCGTTTCGAGCGAGGCTGAATAGAGCGGCCGCACCGGCACTTTCTCGCCGCCCCCCGGATAATGCGCATAGACCTCCAGCAAGCGATGCGGCTCGTAATCGAGATAGTGCCCGCGGTCCGGGACGACATGATATTCGTGCTGGCTCGACTTAAGCTGTACCCGGTCGGTGGTTTTTTCAAACAGGTTGACGGCTGGCGCGGCGTAAAGCGCAAACATGGACGGTTGCACCGCCGCGGCGAGGCGCGCGTTCACCTCGTCGAATACGAAGACGACGTCCACGGTCTTGGCCGGGAGCTTTGGCAAGACCTTTTGAAGGTCCGTCAGATTGCAACCGAGGAACTTGCGCGAAAAGAGAAAATACTCTCGCAGCAGATCGAATCCCTCGAACACGCGGTTATCGTTGGGAAAAAGCATTTCTTCCCGCTCGAACCCGACCTGCTGCAAGCACTGCGGGGGAGCCGAATGAACGATCGGATCGCCGAAGGAATCAAGACACCGGAAATAAATCCCGCGGCAGTGGGCGAAAAGCTGCTCGTAAAGGGCTGCGGCATCGGCCTCCGGTCCAACAAAATACAGCG
Organism: uncultured Alphaproteobacteria bacterium; assembly: GCA_963791955.1. Lineage (GTDB taxonomy): Bacteria > Pseudomonadota > Alphaproteobacteria > Rhizobiales > Xanthobacteraceae > BOG-931. Next base: position 353,962 of record CAWBUO010000001.1, on the reverse strand, counting down.
GCAGGTTGCTGGTTCGGCAGCCGGCGAACATCAGATCGGGTCTTTTAAACGCCTCGCTGTCGGGCGGCTCGTCTTCCAAGCGAGCTGCCGCGCGATGGGTGAAGGTCAGCCGCATACCGGCCAACACGTCCCGGCCAACCGCCGTGCCGAGCGCCTGTAGTGGCGCCGGAGAGGGAAAATACTCAGCCGCAATCAAATCAAACGGCCAGATGACGATGTCGTTGCGTAGCCGATAACGGCAAGCCAACTGGCGATCAAGCTGACGATACGAGGCGTCAAGATAGGACCCGCGCGCAATAGCGTGGCCATCGCGCAGCGCTTTGTCGCCGAATTCCGGGACGGCCTTTATCAGCATCGCCGACGGGGTAGGTGCGAGATAGTGGGGTACGAGTTGCTCAAGCAGATTGTTCGTGAATTCCGGAAACTCGTGCTTGAGTTTGAGCTGGACACGCGCGGCCAAAAATGCGGCCCCTTCCAGGAGACCGCCAATTAGTGGATCGACGCGTTCCTCGACGAGGCCGCCGAGGCGCTCCGCGATGCCGGGATACTCGTCTGCGAATTCGCGCGCCTGCTCATAAAGTAACTTGAGTTCCCGATTGTAGAGATCGAGAAATTCGTGATTCATGAAATTTCACAGGCGATAAATTATGACTTTGCCGGTGTCGACGACATCGGCAACAAATTCCACCGCAACGTGGACGGGCTCGCAGGTCAAATCGGCACGGACAACAAACCGCACTTTCAGTTCGGCCGGATCAACCGTCGTATCGCGCGTAACTTCGAGCGCGGCTGGAGGCAGTCTCGGTTCGTAGCGGCTGATCGTAGTCTTGATTTCTTCCGGGATGGCATCAACTGCTTTGCTGTCGATGGTGCAATTCGAAACGTCGGGCAGTCCGAAATTGATGATCGACTTTCGCGCGTATGGCATGTCGGTCATGGCGATGGTGGATTCCAGCGCCACCGCGTTAAGCAACGCTTCCAGGTCTCGCGCTACTTCCCGTCGCAAGATCGGCTCGGTGATGACTTGTCGCGCCCGCAGTCTACGCCCGGCGATAACGCGATCGCCGGCCCGGTCGCGGATATCGATGCTTTTCTTGGCGTCCTTGGCCTCGTGCGCCGCTCGGAAAACGTACATCAGCGGCGGGCTGAGGCGGGTCCTGTTGTTGATTGCAGCCATCGTCGCGCCTCGTAATCGCAACGGCTGATCGGGCGCGCTTGAACCGAACTACACCGCCGTCCTTCCGTTCAGCGCGCCCTCGCCGTCTGGATGTTATAGCCAAAGTCTTTTCCGCCGCCCGCACCCCCCAGATCCGCTTGCAGCGTGTAAGTTGTCGTGAATTCCGCAAAAACCAGTGAGACATTCTCCTTTAAGATGTCTCCATCGAATGTACCTGCCCAACTCACTTTCTTTAGCATGATGTCCTTTAAATCGATTTTCAGATACTGCACCCGTGTTTCGCCATCCAATTTCATGCAGCTGATGATTCCGCTGGGAATGTGCCTGCCAGTCGTGCAGTTCTTCCACAGGGTGATCGATGACTTGTCGCAATTCTTCTCCGCCGAAATTTCCTTGACATGCGACTGCTTCGCCTGACCCCCCAGCCCGACTTCAAAAGTCGCCTCCGCGGCCACTTCCCAGCCGAACGAATTGAGTTCGATCCAGTTCTGGTGATTCTCGTCAACGGATTCGCCGTCGATCCCTTCGAGCTTGAGATACATATTAGTCTTGGCCATTGAATACCCCCATGAGTATATCGAGCTTAGCGAAGCTTCGAGACCGGTAAATCTTCGCGCGTCTGATCAAGCCTGATTTACCAAGCAACTCTGTTGACGATGCACCGCCTACTTAGCAACCGGGAGCCGGGACACGAGACGCAGGCCAATGTCCATCCCTTCCAGCTGGAAGTGCGGCCGTAATTCAAAAGTCGCCGCGTAGTATCCCGGGTTCTCCTCATTGGGCACAATGGTGATTTTAGCGCCCGCCAACGGCCGCCGGCATTTGGTCGCTTCGGTTGAGTTTTTCGGGTCGCCATCGACATATTCAGCGATCCAATTGTTCAGCCATTTTTCCAGCTGTGTCTCTTCATAGTAGGAGCCGACCTTATCGCGCACCATGACCTTGAGATAATGCGCGAAGCGGCAGCACGCGAACATGTAAGGCAGGCGCGACGCCAGATTGCTGGAAGCGGTCGCCTCCGGATTGTTTTGATAGGCTTTCGGCTTGGACAGTGACTGCGCACCGATGAAAGCGGCGCGGTCGGTGTTCTTGCGATGGATCAACGGGATCAACCCTGATTTCGCCAGTTCCGCCTCGCGGCGATCGCTGATTGCGATCTCGGTCGGACACTTCAGGTCGACGCCGCCGTCGTCGGTCGGAAAGGTGTGCGCCGGCAGGTCCTCTACTTCGCCGCCAGACTGCACACCGCGGATGCGGGCGCACCAGCCATATTCCTTGAAGGCGCGGTTGATATTGCCAGCCATCGCGTATGCCGCATTCATCCAGGCATATTTCTCGCCCTTGTGTCCGTCGGTCTCTTCCTCAAAGCCAAATTCATCGACCGGTTCGGTCTTTGCGCCATAAGGAAGCCGGGCGAGCACGCGCGGCATGCAAAGGCCGACATATTTGGCATCGTCGGAATCGCGCAGCGATTTCCAGGCGGCGTATTCGGGCGTGTCAAACAGTTTGCTCAGGTCGCGCGGGTTCATCAGCTCGTTCCAGGAATCCATACCCATCAGGGTGGAGTTGGCAGCGGCGAAGAATGGCGCATGCGCGGCAGCGGCAATCTTGCTGATATCGCGCAAAAGCTGAACGTCGGTCGGCAGGTGACTGAATGAATAATCGCCAATTAAGCAACCAAAGGGTTGACCGCCGAGTTGTCCGAACTCTTCTTCATAAACTTTCTTGAACAGCGGACTTTGGTCCCAGGCGGCCGCCGGGAATTGGCGCAGATGCCGGTACAGTTCGTTCTTCGAGACGTTCATTACGCGAATCTTAAGCATCGCGTCGGTCTCGGAATGGGTCACCAGATAATTGAGCCCGCGCCACGCACTTTCGATTTGCTGAAACTCCGGCGCATGAATGATCTCGTTCATCTGTGCCGAGAGATTCTTATCCAACTGCGCGATCATCTCCTCAAGCGTGTCGATCACGTCGGCCTTGACAAGATTGGCGTCCGAGAGCGCTTGTCCGACCAGAGTGCTGACGGCGTTCTCAAGCTCGGTAGCCGCCCGCTCTGTCCGTGGTTTGAAGCTCTTCTTCAGAAGCGCAGCAAACTCATCGGCGTCACGCGTCTCGACCAGTGCTTCGGGCGCACGGTCTGCTGCTGTTTTCGTCTCGGTCGCCATCGCTATGCTCTTCAGGTTATCAATGGTGGCTAGGAGCTTCCCTCACTCTCGGTGCCAGTCTCGGCGGCGCGGTTTTTCAACGCGATCATCAGCTGGGGATCGCCCAGCAACTTGCGGATCGATTCTTCCGCAGCGACCTTGCCGTCCATGTACCGCATCAGATTCGCAAGCTGCTGTCTCGCCTCCAGCAACTTGGCGAGCGCCGGCACCTGACGCGCAATCGCGGCCGGCTCAAAATCCGCCATCCGATTGAAGCGCAACTTCAAACTCATTTGTTCGTCAGTATTGCCGGAAAGCTTGTTGGCGACGCGAAAGCTCACACCGGGCTGAATCGCCGCCATGCGAGTGTCTATGTTATCCATGTCGAACTCGAGAAACTTGCGCTGGGCAAGATCCTCCTTCTCGACGCCCGGCGAATTGCCCGACAAATCGGACATCACCCCCATGACGAAGGGGATTTCTATCTTCTCTTCAGCATTGGCCGGATTTTCGTACGAGATGTGCACCCGTGGGGGACGAACCCTACGGATGAATTTCTGACCGCTATCTCGCGCCATGCTCTCAAACCCCTGGCTTGGGCATCCACCAAAGTATAACACATAAAGGACTTTTTAGGCCAGCGGTCAATTGCAGTGACCGGATGACATTAACCCTAGTCTAGCCTAGCCCAGCCCTTACTTGTCAGCGCCAAACTCGCGCAAGGCCACTTTCGGCAGCACGTCCCGCAACACCGACATGAAATCCCTTTCCGCCAGGGCGCGGGCGCGCTCGCATAGCATCGGAACGGGACTGGAAGGCTCTGACGCCCGGAAGTATCGCTGTACCTGCTCGAGCAACGCGATTGCTTGTGCCCTGGAGCCGACCTGAAACGGGCGAGCCGTTACGCCCGCCGGCGCGAGCGCATCTCCGTTCGTCCCGTCGCCGCCACCATTGGTCGAGAGCGCCGCGGCCCCGGACAGGTTTGACAGTTTGCTGACCGGCAATTCGAACACTCGGTCGCCGCCGATCTGAAATGCCGCTTTTTCCATGTGGGCGGGGACTAGAATGCTGATAACTTCGATGAAGGACTTACCGATCAACTGATGAGCCTGGCGCACCAGCGGCAAGGTTGGGCTCGAAGGCTCCCGCCGGCTGTAATAGTCGGCAATCGCGGCGAGTGCATCGCGTGCTTCGGCTAGCGACGTCGGCCCAGGCCCGGTCGATTCGCTCGATATCGCCTCCTTAGCTGAGGCGGGCTCAGCGGCCGACAGCTTTGCCGCCTCGACAGGGTCGATGAAGGCTTGCATCTCGCCGACCAGCGAAGGAAGAATCTCGAGCCCGGCAGAGGCGCCGTGCATCGCGAACGCGTTCCTGATTCGGTCAATGGCCCACTTCAGCATCGCGATGTGCTGGCGCGCGGCTGCCAAGACTGCCGGGTCGGCGGCCCCAAGTGCGTCTAGTATCGCCGCAGCGTCGAGTTTTTGCTCTCCCGCACGCGGCTTGACTTGGTCGGATGCAATCAACAGGCTGCGATAAGTGATGATGCCGAGCCGCCGTGCCTCAAACAACGGCGCGTATTGCAGCGGGAAAGTTACCGTCGGTATGTCCAGGGCCGCAATCGCATTCGCCCGGGCCATAAACTCGCCGCCTTCCGACCGCGGATGTACCTGATCCCAGAATCCGTCGAGCCAATAGGCCGCCGCTGCCAGACTTGCGGAGAACCCTGCGAGGTCGCGAGCGAGTATCCGGAGGCGAGCCTGCACGATCAGCAGCCTGAGGTCGCGTGTGCGGTCTAGCAACGGCTGCATGGCGTCGAGCTGACGACTTAGATCGACCGACGTAGGATCGAACGGCGCCCCGTCTAACGCATTGAAGAATGATCCCGGCAGGATGCCCTCAACCTGCGCGAAAAAGTTGAGGTAATCGGCGTCGCCGGCCAATTCGAGATCTGGTCCGCATGGCTCCGCGTCCGTAACCGGTGAGCAAAGGAGGGTGACCGCAGGATCGAGGGCAGCTGCAGAAGATGCGCTCTCCTCCGCAGCTTCAGCGGACAGCGAAGCGTCAGCCGTGTGCAAGGCCTCAGGTGCAGACGAGGCCTTTTCCCCGGCGGTGGAGTCTACGGGCGTCGAGCTTGAGTTTGGTGTCGCCATTGTCATGCGTTGCCGTGACTTTCAAGGCCCGACCTACGCCTTAGTTTTTAACGAATTAACGCCAAATCGGGGACGCACCTGCACACCGAGTCATTTTGTGACTTAAGCGATTTAAGAGTCAATCTCTTACAGGCATTGGGCAAACAGGCTCGAAAACAGCGTTGATCGGTAAGGATATTCGGGAATTTCCGTCCACTGCGCGCCGACGGGTGCTCATCTGAAAGACAATCCGCGTATCTCTCGCGTGCCGTATCAATTCGGCGCGCCACAATGGTCGGCGGCCGGTACGACGAAGGCTGCAGGCCGTCACCAACAACGTTCGCATTTAGGCCGTTCGCACTGCAGGTCGCCGCGGGCTTCTCCTCTTGCGGCAAGCCTAGAAGGGGCGAATAATTATTGGTCTTACAACTCGACTTTCATCCGGGGAGGTTCAGGGCAGATGAAAAAGCTCACAGCGCTTTGCTTTGCTGCCTTCTTCGCACTGTCGACAATACTCGGCAGCGCCGCGCTCAATTCCGCACATGCCGACTGCGCCGTGTTCCAACATGACCTCAGTGCGCGCGTCGGGAGTTGGGCTAATGCCGTGACTAAGGCAGCCGATCAATACAATGACGCTCTAACCAAACTTGCAGTTCTCAACGTGCAAACTCCGCCACCGCCGGACGTCCAGGCGCAGATCAAGGAAAAGCAGGCAAAGATTTCGACCGCCAAGGAAGCAATTGTTCGCGAAACCAATCTCCTCAAGATCGATCTTTTGCGCCTGACCTGCCAAACGACAGACAAGAGCGAAGGCCTAAAGCTGCCCGGCTTCATCAACGACCTGATCAAAGCGAAGGGCCTTCCGCTCACCAAGACCATGTCGGTCGTGCCGAACTTCACTTGGAACGTGAAGTCGGGAACGCTGGGCTCGCTCGGCGGCACGCTCACCGTCCGATTCAACAATCCATGACCTGAAACAGCCTGGCTTCAGTTGCCGGTTTTCGCCGCTTCAGGTCGCAAAACGACTTAGCTTCGATGCCTCGAACCCGGCCGGCGTCGCTCCGCTCAGATCGGAGTCGAGGTCTCGCGGTCAAAGCCGAACCGAGTGCCGCCGCCAGGGGAGCCTAGGTTTTCCTGCAGTGTGTACAATTCGATGAACCGGCCGAAATTCAGCGTGACTTCCTCTGTAACGTCGTCGGAGCCGATGCTCTTCCAATCAACACCCTTCACAACGATTTTTTTGAGTTCGATCCTGAAATACTCGAGGGGCGTCTCGCCGTCCATTTTCACACAACTTATGGTTCCTTTGTCAATCTGACTGGCCATCATGCAGATCTGGAATAGCGTGACCGATGCCGAGTCGATTCTTTTTGTCACCACGATATCGGCGACATTCCCTTGGACCGTGGCCTGACCGCCTTTTCCCTTGCTACCTTGGCCGCCTGATTGCCACGTGGCGTTATTAGTGACGCTCCAAGTAAAGGTATTCACCTCGATCCAGCCGAGATGCTTCTCGTCGACTGACTCGCCGACGACACCGTCGAGCCACAGAAACATGTTAGTTCGATCCAGATCCCTAGGCATCTCTAAGTCACCTGTGCTGCTGCATGTCGATGCGGATCGAGCGTTGGTAGCCTGCTGCCTGGCTCGTGCCGGCGGCGCGCTCTATCAGGAAGGCAGCTCCCATGGGCCGCGGACTCCGCCCGATAGGGCCCCAAAGCCAAACGCCGCCACGATGCCGAACCCAGTCCCCTTTGACAAGGCCATTGGTGACTTGGCCTTACGGTTCGACATGGTCGTCCTTTTGTCGTAAATTTGGTGCGCGGGGACCAACGCTGGCTCGCGCCATGAGCAACGGTGAACGCAGGATCTCCGCCGCAAGACCACCGGAAGTGGCGCCCGGCGAGCGCATGCCGATCCGCATCGGGAATGCCGAGGAGTTTTCCCGCGTTCGAGACTTCCTGCGCGCAGCAGGATTCAATGAAAATTCAGTCTTGGCGGCATTGAAGATCTCCGATTTGAGCCAAATCCCGGAGGCCGATGCCGCAAGCGTCGACACTGGTTCGGGTTCCCCGGCCCTCCTCGCCCTCATTGACCTCCTGGTGTTGGGCAACGTCGTCACCGCGGACGATTTCCGCGCGTGTTGCGGCGACGCTGCCGTGGCCGCCTTTACCGCCCTCGACTTGATCCGCGACGCGCATGATTTTCCGCCACTTCAAAAGCTGGCGGCGGGCACGCTTGTCTGTCCCGTCTGGCTATACCCGGTCGACCAGCTTTTCATCGCATCCGACCGGCGTACCGATCTGGAAGACAGTGCTTCGCGGCTTGGGACCGAGGTCGTGTTTCCCGCCCACGACTTCGGCACGCTGCAATTGCTGCGGCTGTTGCCGCCATCTGTCGGCGGCGGCAATGCACTTGACCTGTGCGGCGGCAGCGGTATCGGCGCACTGCACCTGGCCCGCAGCGGGATGCGTGCCACAACTGCGGATATTACCGCCCGATCGACCTACTTTGCCACGTTCAATGCGCGCTTGAACGGGATTGAGATCGAGGTCGCGCGCGGCGATCTTTACGCTCCGATAGCCGACCGTCGCTTCGACGTGATCTGCGCTCATCCGCCCTGGGTGCCGTCGAGCGGCGACGCCATGGTATTTCGTGACGGCGGTGAAACTGGCGAGGCGATCGTCCAGCGTGTCTTTTGCGGCATGCCCCATCATCTGTGCGCTCACGGTACCGCCGTTGTCGTCTCGCTCGGACGCGATGGCAACGATGGCCGTTACGAAAATCGCGTGCGCCGCTGGCTTGGCGAGGAAGGCCGCGACTGTGACGTGATCCTAGGCGTCGACAAAATGCTTTCGATCGACGACGTCGTTGGCTCTGTACGCCGATTACATCTTGAAAACGATGCCGCGAAGGCGGAACGCATGGCCGCCCGCTTCCGCGAGCTCGGCACCAAGCATTTCGTGTATGGTGCGGTGTTCGTCCGCCGCACTGGCGCCGAAGTCACCGAACCACCGCTGCGCCTGCGCATGTCGTCTCGCGCGGCAGCGGATGATTTCGAACGCGTTTTCGCCTGGCGCCGGTACCGCCGCCGAGCGGATTTCGCGGATTGGCTGGCGGAGGCGCGGCCGCGCCTGTCCCCCCAACTGGAAGCGAATGTCCGGTACGTGGTGCGCGACGGTACCATGGTGGCGGATTCAACTGTTTTCAGCGTCGGGCGACCGCTTTCCGCCACAGTGCAGCCGGAGGTCTGGACGGCGCGTCTGTTAGAACAGCTCAAGGGAGAGCAAACCGTCGTGCGGACCTTCGACGCGGCGCGGCAGTCCGCTCAGGTGCCGGCCGAATTTACGCTTCCCATGTTTGTGGATTTGGTCGGCAAGATGATCGAGCGCGGATTTCTCGAAATCGAAATGCCGGCGTGGTAAGATATTATTGCTCCGACGACTTGCTTGCAGCGGAAGGTTTAGCGGTTACGCTTTTGCGTATTTTGCGACAAGTTCGGGACAGCTTTGCGAGGTTGGCTATGGGCTGGATTACCGAGTTCGGGCGCCGTTTCATCGGCAGCCATTATCTGTGGGGATCGGCCGGCGCGAAACCCACCAGACAGGATGGTGCGTTTTACAGGCGCGGCAGTGTCGAACTGGACGCAGACGCCAAATCAAATGAGCAGCCTTCAGTGTTCGCGGCCACCTGTGACGTCGACGATCATTTTGTATGCTCCGGTAACTTCCAGCAATTTACACATGATACCGGCGGCGGCTACACGACCGCCACCGATAAAAACCTCACTGACTATCTTGATATGCTTCGAAAGGATCCAGATCACTCTCATTGGTACCCCTATAAGGGACGCTTCACGCCGCGCGTCATGAAAGGAAAAAACCTCGACGCGGACAACAATCGGATCGTTTGGGGAGAGGATTGCCGAGGCGTAAGACATTTTGACTGCGTCGGCTTCCTCAATTTCGTTCTTAACATAACGACGGGCCAGCAGTGGACTTTCAATATTTCGCAATACGGAGCTGGAATGACGAGCGCCACATCCGTGCCACTCGACGGCCCGCCGGAGGACGGTGATATTCTCGTTCGGGGAACGGAGCACATTGGGTTGCTGTGTGCCGATGGCCAAGTCCTCCAGGCGCAAGACCACGCAACCAGTGTGCACGCTAACGAGACTTATTCGGCCGAGAAGGACAAGGATGGCAAGATCAAATCGAAGTGGACTGGAAGGTTCAGGGTCCCCGCCAAAATAATCAACGCGCCCGGAGTTACCAGCTGGGGTGCTGGAGGCCAAGATATTCGGGATTTGTTCTGATGCATTTGCTCGAGTTACCGGCCGTGCCGCTGCAGCGAAGACTCGAGAAAAATCTCGAGGTCGGGCTCGTCTCGAACCGCCCGGGTACCCGGGACAACGCCGACAATCTGCCGGCCGTAGAGGAGCCCCACAACACTGGTCGCGCTTTACGTCGTTCGAAAAAGACACAAATTGATCTGCGGCGCTATCGTCCGCACTTTGGCAGGGCTGAAGCATAGGAAGAGCACCATGACCATCACTCAAGACGGGCGCGTCGGGCAACTGATCACTCCGCTAGGCAAAGACGTTCTTGTTTTGCACCGATTTGACGGCCACGAGGGCCTCGGCGAGCCCTTTGAATTTCACGTTGACGCCTTGAGTGAACAGGCAAACATTAATTTTGACCAGGCGCTCGGCCAGTCCCATACCATCAAGCTAGCAACGTATCAGAACAAGACGCGCATAATCGACGGCATCCTCACAGAAGCGCAAGGCGTGGATCAGATACGCGACCATTATCGCTATCATCTGGTACTGCGCCCGTGGTTCTCCCTGCTAGGCCACAAGTCCGATTCCCGGACGTATCTCAACAAGAACGTCAAGGATATCCTTCAGGACGTCTACACCAGATCCGGTTTCAGCGATTTCCAGTTCAAGACCACCGCCGACTACGACCCCATTCCTTATTGCGTACAATACCGCGAGACCGATCAAGCGTTCTGCTCTCGCCTGATGGAACAATACGGCATTTATTATTTTTTTCAGCATTCCGAGGGCAAGCATACGATGGTGCACGCAGATTCGCGCGCTTCTCACGAAGCTAACCTGGATATCCCGAAGGTGCCCTATCTTCCGGTCGGCGGGCGCGGACTGCGCGAACAGCAGCGGATTGGCTCGTGGAGGAACTCGCAGCGCCGTTTCCGCACCGGCAAGGTTACGTTGAATGACTACGACTTTACCAAACCACCGCAGAATTTGCAGGCAACCAACGAGGCAGCAACGAGCTACAACCATTCCAAGCTCGAAGTTTCCGAGTGGCGCGGCAAATACACTCAAAAGGACAAGGGTGAGCAGTTTGCGAAGATTCGACTTGAAGCGGAGCAGGCGCTGGACTGCAGGCGCCACGGCCAAGGCGATTGTCCGTCCGGATTCCCGGGCAGTCTGATCACTCTCGAGCAACACCCAACCTCCGACGAGAACGGGGAATATCTGCTCGTTCGCGCCCACCACCGATTTGGGACCCAGAGTTATAGCTCCGGAACCGGCGGATCCGGGAGCTATGCCGGCGGTGGTGGTGGCGGCGGCGGAACCGAGAGTCATTCGGGTAATTTTGAATTCCAGCCCAGCGACACGCCGTACCGTAGCCAAGCCCGGACCGAGAAGCCGCGCGTCTATGGCGCCTGCATTGGTCAAGTCGTTGCCGATTCCGGCGAGGATGGTGAAGAGATAAGCACCAACCAATACGGGCAGGTCCGAGTCCAGTTTTTTTGGGACAGCGCGCAGCAGTCATTTTGGGCCCGCGTTGCCCAACCCCTGGCTGGTAGCCAATGGGGGGCCCAATTCATTCCGCGCGTCGGCATGGAGGTATTGGTCGAATTCGAGCAAGGCGACCCCGACTATCCGGTGGTGGTCGGGTGCCTCTACAACGGCAACAACATGTACCCTTACGACTTGCCCGGCAACAAAACCCAATCCGGCGTGAAATCGAATTCATCGAAAGGAGGCGGCGGCTACAATGAATTAATGTTCGAAGACCAGAAAGGCGGGGAACTGGTTCGCTTCCATGCTCAGAAGGATCTTAACTCGGTCATCGAGAACGATGAGACGCGCAAGGTCGGCAACAACCAGACGGAGACAATCCAAAACAGCAGGTCCGCGACAGTGATGATGAATGATTCTTTGACGGTCGACCTGGGCCGCAGTGTGACCATTGCAACAAATGACTCGTTGACGGTGGGCGCGAACCGGACGGTGACTGTCGCGGCGATGGAAACGGTCACTGCCGATGCTACAATCACACTTTTGTGCGGCGCCAGCTCAATCGTTATAACGCCCGGATCGATTATACTCACGTCACCTTCGATCTTGCTTAACGGCCCCACGGTGATGAGCGGTCCGGGAGTCATAGGGGCTCCGCCGATGCCCATCACCTAAAGCTTGGTCATGACGCCTCCACGTTTTGCAACGGCGAGGGACTTAATCGCGGCGTTTCCATACGCGCGCCACGAGGTGCGAACAGCACCAACCGATCAGCCGCCCGTCGAATTCATCGAAGCACTTTTGGCAGCGGGCGCCTTACGCGACGCAATTTCCTACTGTGCTTACCTACTGCCGAGGCGCGAAGCCGTCTGGTGGGCTTGTCAATGTGTCCGCGCCAGCAAAAAAGACTTGTTCCGCGATGAAATAGAAGCCTTAGAAGCTGCCGAGGCGTGGGTGGAGACGCCCGAAGAGGACTTCCGCCAAAGGGCGTTAAAGTTAGGCGGCGATGAACCCTCGGATTCCGGCGCAATATGGGCTTGTCGAGCCGCCGCATTTTCCGGAGGAATAGTGAGTAATACATCGAAGGGACCGGTGCGGGCCCTCCCTGAGGCCACCGGGCGCGCCGCTCGCGCGGCGGTCTTGATAGCGGCGACGGCGGTTGAAAGGGACGCGCGTGACAAGTATTTTAGAACATGCATCCGCGAATGCCTTGAACTGGTCCGACGCGCCGGCGAGTAGCTGGACGCGCCGCAAAAAGCTTACGGTGGGAGGTGCTGACTGACGTCCGATGCCGCTTACCCTTCAACTCGTCAATGAAACGACCCTGCCGGATGGCGGTCCCGTGAGCATTCAGCTGAACGGCAAGCGTGGCATCGACATCGGCCGCGCTGCTCATCTCGACTGGACCTTGCCTGATCCAACTCGATACGTTTCGAGCAAGCATTGTGAAATCCGCTACAACAACGGCGGTTACTGGCTGCACGATGTTTCCACCAATGGCACCTTTTTAAACGGCGCCGATCATCGCATGCACGCGCCGCATCGGCTGCGCAATGGCGACCGCTTCAGTATCGGCCAATACATTGTTGCCGTGACCCTCGAGGGTGCTGAAGAAGCGGTCGATGAAAATCCTGCCGACGCGACACCGCCGGCGGCCCAGGCGTTGAGCGATCAAGACCCTTGGGGGCACGAGGGAGATATTGCACCAGCCATCGACCCCAAGGAGCTGCGGCCCGCACGCCAAAGTGCTGTTATCAATCCCGACTTTTTGGATTGGTCAGCTGACTTTCCTGATCCATTTCAGCAACCGGTAACGGACCGGCCGGCGCCGCCCCAAACCAGTCCGGCACCATCGCTGGCAGCCAGCGACGTGGACTGGGCCGGCGCGCAGTCGACGCCACAGATGCCGGCGCCGGCCGCTGTTGCGGCACCAGCGCCGCGTCGTCAGGGACTAGGCGCCAGCGAAGGCGGGCCCTGGCAGGACCAAACGCCGACCGTCCCAACTTCGTCTGCCCCCAGCATGGCTGACAGTATTGGCGCTTCGGGTAGCGCGATCACATTGCCGACCGACGCCAGCCAAGCTTTCACCGCCTTCCTCCGCGACCTCTCCCGATCCGCTGGTCTCTCTGAGGACCTGTTGCAGCGCGCCAGCGGCGCGGATCTGGCGCAGCAAATCGGTACCGCCCTGCGGCTCTTGGCTGAGAACTTGATGCAGCTCTTGACCGCTCGGCAGCAGGCGAAGCGGTTTGCGCGCAACACTAGTCACACCGTCGTCCAGGCGACGGACAACAACCCGCTGAAGTTCAGCCCCTCCGCCAGCGACGCGCTGGCAATCATGTTTGGCCCAAAGACCGCCAGCTACCTTGATGCGCAAAAGGCGATCGGCCAAGCGTTCGAAGACCTGAAGAAACATGAGATCAGGACTTATGCCGCCATGCAGCAGGCCCTCGCGACGATGCTGGCGGACCTTGATCCAAACACGATCGAACGCGAAGCTGAGCGAGGGGGAGGAACGGGAATGGCCGGGCTGCTCCTATCTCGCAAGGCGAAACTCTGGGATACCTACAAGGCCCGATGGGACTCCAGTGTCCGGCGTAGGGGCGACAATGCCATGGAGGCATTTATGCAATATTTTGCGGAATATTATGACCGACAAGGCGGGTAGAGGATAGGCAGGTGTGGTAATGGTACCCGCTTGCAAAGTCTTTCGGTCATGGCCGGGCAACGCCCGCGAATTTGGCCGGTATCGTGCTGATCGTTCAAAAAGAGATATGATCTCAATGTTTCGGCCCGGTCGAAATGTCCTGGTATAGCAAAGTCCTCTGGTCCGAAGGCCTTTTCCTCAGGCCGCACCACCTGCAGCAGAACGATCGTTACGTCGAACACTTTGTCGAGCGGCGCGTCGGTCAGATCACGCCCTACCCTTGGGGCTTTTCGTCATTGGAGATCGACAGCGATCTTGCCCAGCAGAGCAAGTTCGCTTTGCGACGCGGCGCAGGCGTGATGCCCGACGGCACCCCTTTTGATTTTCCGGCCGACAGTCCAATCCCGGACCCGATCGATATCCCGGAAACGGCGGCCGGCCAGATCGCCTGGCTCTCGCTGCCGTTGGCAGCACCGAATACGAACGAGATCGATGACCGTGTGACTGATAGCGCCAGCCGATACGTCAGGGGATCGGAGATGTTCATCAACTCGACCTCCGCTCTACGCATCGAGGAGGAGATCGACATTGCCCATCCGCGACTCGCGTTCGAGTTGCGACGGACCTCGAAGGCCGGGTACGTCAGCCTCGGCATCGCTCGCGTACTGGAAGTTCACGACAAGAACGTATTATTCGATGAGAAATTCGTTCCCCCGATGCTGATTTGCTCCGCGCATCCAGTGATTGAGGGCTGGATCAATCGCATCGTGGGGTGGATCGACAACAAGCTTGAGGAGCTTTCGCGTTTTGCCGCTGACCCCGGGGCTGGCGGGGGCTTGCAAAGCGTCGACTACCTTGTCCTACAGCTGCTCAACCGACAGATTCCCGTGCTGAAACACTTTGCGCGATCGCGCTTTGTGCACCCGGAACGCCTGTTCGAGGAACTGTTGAGGCTCGCCGGCGAACTCGCGACTTTCGCGACGCGCGAGCGGCGCGCGCACGATTATCCGGCCTACGATCACGAGGATCTGGAAAATGTCTTCGCGCCACTCATTCGCGACATCCAGGATTTCCTGAGCGCGCAGCTTGGGCGACGCGCAATTCGTCTCGAGATCATCGAGCGTGCCCGAAATGCCTTCGTATCCCCGATACGGGACCGCTCACTATTCCGTAACGCCACGTTCATCCTCGAAGTCGCAGCACAGCGTCCATTGATCGAAATTCAGCAAGAGTTCCCTCACCTGTTCAAGGTGGGCCCCAATACGAAGATGAACGAAATAGTTCACGCCCATCTTCCCGGTGTGCCACTCGTGCATCTGCCAACGCCGCCGCCGCACATCCGCGCAATCACGGATCATGTGTACTTTTTTCTTGACCGCAAATCTGTCTTATGGCCGGATTTTAGCGTAGCCAGCTCAATCGGTATGCATTTTTCCGGTGACTGGCCGGAACTGGAACTGGAACTCTGGGCGATTCTGGAAAATCGTCAATGAGCGATCAGGACCGACCGGGCAATCCCTTTGGACGCGGCGAGAGAACCATTATTCGCCCCAATCCGGGCGGCCGGCTTCCAGCCGGCAATCCGGCGCCGCCTCCGCAAAAGCCTCCGTCATCTTCCGTAGCGCCACCCACCCCGCCGGCTGCGCAATCGGCCTACGCACCAGCGCCTGCCACCCACGCCGGCGAGCAGTGGATCAAGAGTGCAGCACCGCCGCCCGCAGCCGCAGCTTCCGCAGAAGGTCAGGGTCCGACCTTGCGGGTGGATGACCTCGTCGCACCCAATCCTAGTCCGATCATGCGGGCTGCGGGGCCGCTTCTACAGCTTCTTGGGCGCCTCCGCGTCGCTCTTCTGCGCGCGTCGTTTGCGGGCCTGACGGAGCAAGTTGCCGAGGCAATCAAGTTCTTTGAGAAGGATATTCGATCGGCTGGAATTTCCGAGCAGCAGGCAACTAACGCAAAGTATGTTCTGTGTGCCACGGCAGACGACATCGTCCAGCACATCCCCACTGAAGATCGTCATGTCTGGGCGCAATACAGCATGTTGAGCCGTTTCTTCGGCGAGCGCACCGGCGGGATACGATTTTTCGAAGTCCTCAACCAGGCAAAGCTCGATCCCGTCATCAACTATCCGCTGCTGGAATTGCAGCATGCCTGCCTTGCACTTGGTTTCCAGGGAGTCTACCGGACTCAAAACGGGGGTTTGACCACTCTCCAGCAAATTCAGCGCGATCTTTATGAGACCCTGCACCGGGTCCGGCCAAAGGTCGTAAAGGATCTTTCGCCGCGCTGGCGCGGTCAGGCGCTCGGGCTCAACGTTACCAGGTCCCGCGTCCCGGTATGGGCGGTCGCAGCCATATCCTCGGCCCTGCTGTTTGGCTTGTTCGTAACGTTGCGCATCTTGCTGAGCGGAAGCGCCGAAGCGGCGGCTGCGGCGACTGCGACGCTGCATTCAAACGACCAGTTGGCGCTAAAGCGTCGCGTATACGTGCCGCCCCCTCCCCCACCGCCGCCTCCTCCCCCGACCTCTCAAATTGCGCGCCTACGCGAGGAGTTACAGAACGGCGAATGCAATGTCGTTGATCAAACGCCGACTCAGATCGTGATCCGCCTTTGCGATCAAGTCACATTCGATCCCGGTCAGGCCACCGTCAAAGATCAATTCAAGCCTTTGGCAGCGAAGATAGCCGCCATACTGGACACCGAGAAGGGCCGGATCCGCGTCATTGGTCATACCGACAACACGCCGATCAAAACCGTGCGTTTCCCGTCCAATTGGCATCTCTCGGTTGAGCGGGCGAAAGCGGTCGCTGCGCTGCTCAAGCAGGGTATGACCGATCCGAGTAGAATAGACGTCGAGGGCAAGGGGTCGGACGTCCCGATTGCCTCGAATGCGACGCCGGAGGGCCGCGCCAAGAACCGGCGCGTCGAAGTGATGATCGGGCGCACCAGCGAGTAACCGGACTTACGGGTCCGGCGCCGCGACGGTAAAGAAGACGGCAAAGCAGATGACCATCAGCAAGGACGTCACGCGAATTATTCTTGCCGGGTTGGGGATTGCGTCGCTTGCTTCGCTTATCTATTTGGCCGGGCCGCTCATCGCTATCGGAAATTTCCGGCCGTTCGAAAACCCGATCATCCGCGAGATCACAATTGTGCTGCTCGTCGCCGGCGCGGCGTCGCTCGGCGGCTTCAAATTCTTTCGGCGCAAGAAAAATGCCAAGGTCCTCGCCGAAGGAATCAGCGAGGCTGAGAAGAAGGAAAGCGACGAGGTTGTCCTCAAGGACAAGATGAAGGATGCGCTTGCGACGCTGAAATCGGCAAGCAGAGGCAAGAAAGATTACCTTTACGACCTACCATGGTACCTGTTGATCGGTCCGCCCGGGTCCGGCAAGACGACGGCGCTGATTAATTCCGGTCTGAAATTCCCGCTGCTGCGCGGCACCTCTCCCACCGCCGTCGCCGGCGTCGGCGGTACTCGCTACTGCGATTGGTGGTTCACCGAAGAAGCGGTCCTGATCGATACAGCCGGTCGCTACACGACCCAGGACTCCGATGCCCAGGCCGACAAACAAAGCTGGTTTGCCTTCCTCGCCCTCCTGAAAAAGAACCGGCCGCGCCAGCCGATCAACGGGGTGATTGTCGCCATCAGCCTCGAGGATTTGATGACGGTGAGCGCGGCCGAACTCGCCGCACATGCCGGCGCGATTCGCGCTAGGCTTCTTGAGCTGCACGAACGCCTGAAGGTGGATTTTCCGGTCTACGCGGTGTTCACCAAGGGCGATCTCGTTGCCGGCTTCATGGAGTATTTTGCTTATCTGAACGAGCAGGGCCGGCAGCAGGTTTGGGGCGCGACTTTTCAGACCGCCGACAAATCGCGCAATATGGTGAGCGAGGTGGGCGTCGAATACGACGCCTTGCTGGAGCGTTTGAGCGAAGAGACGCTCGACCGTTTGCAGGACGAACCGGTACCGAACACGCGCGTTCTTCTTTTCGGTTTTCCGGCTCAGATGGCTCGCCTCAAGCAATCGATTCATAGTTTTCTCAGCGAGATTTTCGAGCCGACCCGTTATCACGCCAATGCGACCCTGCGCGGCTTCTATTTCACCTCGGGAACACAACAGGGTACGCCGATCGATCAGCTCATCGGGGCGCTGGTCAAGAGTTTCGGCGCCGAAGAAGTGCCGACGTCCTCCTATTCCGGGCACGGCAAAAGCTATTTCCTTCACGATCTCATCCTGAAAGTCATCACCGGCGAGGCCGCATGGGTGTCAAGCGATCGCGCGGCGGTGCGGCGGGCCATGATTCTCAAGGCCGCGGCCTTTTCGATCATCGCGCTGATATCCGCCGGTCTGCTGGCCGCTTGGTTCACAAGTTACAATCGCAACAGCGCACTGATCGCGCTGACCACGGAGGCCGACAGCAAGTATCTCGCCGACGCAGGTCCTTACGTTAAGGAAACACTGATCGGCGACCACGATCTCCATAAGGTGCTGCCGCTTCTGAACGAACTACGCAACATGCCGGCCGGATACGCAGCACGCCGGTCGGCGACGCCGATGGCCGCCGGATTCGGTCTTAGTCAGCGCGAACGCCTGCAGTCGTCATCGGAGAACGCCTATCACATCGCTTTGGAACGGCTGTTCCGTCCCCGTTTGCTGTTTCGTCTGGAGGAGCAGCTTGATGCCAAGGATATCGACCCCGGCTTTTTGTACGAAGCATTGAAGGTCTATATGATGCTCGGCGGACTGCATCCCGCTGATAGCGATCTAATCAAGTCCTGGATGCAACGCGACTGGACCGAAAATCTCTATCCGGGTGCATCAAACGCCGAGGGCCGTAAACTGCTCGAGGCGCACCTGGACGCCTTGTTCGACCTCGAAACAGGTCCCCCGCTGGTCGAGCTTAACGGCCGCCTGATCGAAGAAAGTCAGAAGACGCTTGCGCGGCTCAGCATCCCTCAGAGAGCCTATGAGCTCCTGAAATCGCAGGCGCGTACATCAACCGCCGGAGATTGGGTGGCGGCGCGAAAGGGTGGACCCGACGTCACTCGCGTCTTTGAGGCCGCAGGCGATCCTACACTGGAAAGCGTGCGGGTGCCGGAATTTTTCACCTATCTCGGTTTTCGGCAGGATTTTATTGACCGGCTCGCCGATATTGCCGACCGCATCAAGCGTGACCGCTGGGTCTTGGGTGCCGCCGGCGACCAGCCGGCGCTGGCTGACCAGTACAACAATCTTCCCGACGAGCTTCTCGCTCTCTACTCCAAAGATTTCATTGCTACCTGGCAAGCTGCGCTTGACAAGTTGCGCCTGCGCAAACTTACTGGAGACAAGCCGCAATACATCGCGTTCAGCGCCATCTCGGCGCCGACTTCTCCGCTGGCGCAGCTGATCGAATCCATCAGCGCTGAGACCACGCTGACGCGCGAGCGCACCAATACCGACAAGTCCGCAGCCGGCGCGCCCGCAAAAGCGGCGCCCGCGGCGGCGGCGGCAAAGCTCGCCACCGCGGCGGCCCCCGCCATACTCTTCAAGGCCAAGGATCGCGCACCAGGTGCCGAGATTGAGGAAGCGTTCAAGCCCTATCAGGTCCTGCTGGAAGGGGGAGCGGCACGGCGACCAATCGATGATCTTCTCGCAACTTTGAATGAGATTACCCAAGGCTTGATCTTAGCGGCCACAACGCCTTCGCAGGTTCCGCGCGCCGTCGCTTCGCTTCAAGATTCCGTTTCAAAGCTCAGAAGCAGCGCGGCGCGGTTTCCCAAGCCATTCTCCGACATGTTGTTGAATTTGGCGGGCGATGTGGAGCGCGAAGTGGCGGTGTCGAGCGCAGGACAGCTGCAGGTGGCGCTCCGCGACCAGGTCACGCCGGTCTGTCAGCAGACCATTGCGAACCGCTATCCATTTGTCCGCGGCAGCAACAAAGATGTTCCGCTCGCCGACTTCGCCAAACTTTTCGGATCGGGCGGCGTGATTGATTCGTTTTTCAAGCAGTATCTGGACGCCCACGCCGATAGATCGAAGCCGCAATGGACATGGCGCCAAAACACCGAGCTGGCGCAGACCTTATCGCCCGACACCTTACAATCGTTCCAGCGTGCGGCGGAGATCCGCGACGCATTCTTCCAGACCGGCGGCAACCTTCCGATTATTCAATTGACGGTGAAGCCGGCGTTCACCTCCGACTCAAGCGTTACGCTTGAGATCGGCGGGACTGTCATCACTGACGGATCGGCATCGAATGGCGCAGCTGGCAACAACCAGCAGCACAGCCAGGCGCCGGTGCTGGTCCAGTGGCCGGGCGCATCGCTGCGCGCTGCGATATCGGCGGCGGGCACAGACGGACAGCCTTCCGTGCTTGAACGAACGGGCCCTTGGTCGCTGTTCCGGCTGCTCGAGGCGGGCGCGGTGTCTGTGCACGGCGAGACTGCGACCGCGAAATTCGCCGTCGGCGGAAACGTGCTGCGCTACGATTTCACTTCCGCGGCCAGTCGCAATCCGCTGAATCTGGCAGCCTTGAGGGCATTTAAGTGTCCGAGCGGGATCTAACTCGATCATGCGCTGCAGCCTGTTCGGAAAGCTTTCCGCCAAACGTGACTTTATCGCCTTTGCCGTACCCCGGGATTTCTTGAACGCGTGGGAGCCTTGGATGCAGGGCTGTGTCTCGGCCAGCCGCGAGAATCTCGGCGAGTTGTGGCTCCAAGCCTATCTTACCGCGCCAATTTGGCGCTTCTGGCTTGGGGCGGACATTTGCGGCGCGACCGTCCTCGGCGCGCTCATGTCTTCGCTGGACGGTATGGGGCGTTATTACCCATTGACGCTATTTGCCTATGCCAATCCCGGCGATGCAATTGTTCCACCCGACATCGACGCGCACGAAGCATGGTTCAAGACCGCCGAGGATTTCCTCCTTACAACGCTCGACAAGGACGTGAGCTTCGAGGCGATTTCAGGCGCGCTTGATCGACTCAGCGGACCCGACGATCAATCCTCAGCTTCATCGCCGGACGGCTTATCGAACCTCGAGAGCGGCATCGTGGCGGGCCCGCTGGGCAACGGATCTTTTTCCGAGCTTTTTGCTGTACTGCGCACTGCCAATCATCACAATGTCTATGCCGCGGCAAGCTTTTGGTGGACCGCAGGGGGCGGCGACTACCAACCTTACGGTTTTTGTTGCCGGCGAATGCCTGCCCCGCTCGTATTCACGAATATGCTTACTGGCACTTTCGCAGCCGCCTGACAGAGCCCGGAGATTTCCGGATGGCAATGCCACAAGAACTGTTTGAGACCGGCGCGGCGACTAACGTCGGCAAAGTGCGGTTGCGAAACGAGGATAGCTATTTGACCCGGCCAGAAGCCGGAATCTGGGCTGTAGCCGACGGTATGGGCGGCCACGAAGACGGCGATCTCGCCAGTTACACGGTGACTGAAGCACTCAAGTCGATTGTAGCGCCCAATTCCGCCAGCGAACTGCTGTCGCTTTGCGAGGACCGCATCTTCGAGGCGAATACTCGTCTTCAGGAACTAAGCCGCCAGCGCGGCGGCATTATCATCGGTACAACCGTCACGGTCTTGCTCGCTTTTGATGGCTATTTTGCATCGCTGTGGTGCGGCGACAGTCGGATCTACATGGTTCGGAATGGCGAAATTACCCAAGTTTCGCGCGACCATACCGAAGTACAGGACCTTCTGGCGAAAGGCGTCATCACCGCAGAGCAGGCCGCGACGTGGCGCGGCAGCAACGTAATTACTCGTGCAATCGGAGTCGTCGACACACCCGAGCTGGAGCTGAGCAGCGGTCCGCTCAATGCCGGCGACGTGTTCGTAATCTGCACCGACGGGCTGACGCAGCACGTGAAAGATGATGAAATTTTGCAGCACGTCGCTGCCAACGGGCCGCAGGCGGCCTGCGACCGCTTGATCGTGCTCACGCTCGAGCGCGGCGCCGTCGATAACGTGACGGTTATCGTCATACGATACAGCCCTGAACGCGGGCGCGGTTTGCACCCGGATCAGATCCCCGGGCCGTTCCGGAGCAGCTCATGAGTTCGAACGGTACACAATCGGACTTCCTGCGGCCACGGCTATCTCCCGGCACGCGGCTTAACGGAATTTATGAAATCGATCATCCCATCGGGCTTGGTGGAATGGGAGAAATCTACAAGGGCCACCTGATCGAAACCGGCGATCCGGTGGCTATCAAGATGATGCTGCCCGAGCTCTCCGAGAATGAAGCGGCGTTCACGCTTTTTCGCAAAGAGGGTTCTGCCCTACAGCACATTCAACACGATGCGGTCGTGCGATTTTACGTCATTACCGTCGAGCCAGAGCTTCGGCGGCCCTATCTCGCGATGGAATTCATCGACGGGAGAACACTGGCCGACATACTTCATCGTGACGGCCCCTTATCGCCCGAAGCGGTCGGCCGGTTGTTGTATCGCCTCGCCTCCGGGCTGCATGCCGCTCACTTACACAACATCGTCCATCGCGATATCTCTCCGGACAACATCATTGTTCCAAACAATGACGTAGCTCGTGCCAAGATCATTGATTTCGGAATTGCCCGCACTGCTCAGCACGGCACCGTGATTGCCGGCGGCTTCGCCGGCAAGTTCAGCTATGTTTCGCCAGAACAACTCGGCCTGTTCGGCGGCGAGGTGACGGCAAAATCCGACATTTACAGCTTAGGACTGGTCGCGGCTGAGGCCCTTACTGGTAAGCCGCTCGACATGGGCGGCAGCCAGGTCGAAGTCATCGAGAAGCGGCGCAAAATGCCCGATCTCGGCGCCATCGACCCGACATACCGCCCGCTGCTCGAACGTATGCTGCAACCCGATCCCGACCAGCGTCCTGAATCAATGGCAGCGGTGGCGGCGTCGGCAAGCGCATTGGCACCGATAGGGCCGGACAGGAGCCCGCAGACCGAACACAAAGCCGAGACCGCGCGCTCCGCTGCAAAAAACCCGCCGGCACGACGCGTGAAAATCGCGGCGGCTGTCGTCCTTCTGATTGCACTGTGCGGTGGAGGCGGGGGCGCCTTTTATTTCTATGCCATGCAAACGCCGCGGCCGGCGCTATCGCCGACAACCCTAAGTACCGAGTTCGGAAAGAGCGCGAAAGAATCTTCACCAACCCCGCCAATCCTTTCGCCGCACGCTGAACTGGAAACCCCCTCGGCGACACCGTCACCGACCAGCCAGGAACCTGCGCGTCCTGAATCCGGAAAGAACTCACCAGACGTGGCAATACCTGCGCCTGCAGTACCTTCGACACAGGCGATCAGCAACTATATCGAGCAATATGACGGCGGAAACTGTTTCTTCGTCGCGCCCATCGCCATCAGTGAGCACGCGGCCGCAATCGAGGGCTTTGGCGCTTCGCTCGACCCATTCCATTCATTCGACACGGCCTTTCAACGGTCGCTGGGATTCGAGGCCGATATCGGCGTACGCGAGATTACTGAAAAGCAGTGCCCGGCCATCAGCTTTCTCTCTCAGCTCCGCCACGTGAAGGCGCGCGCCCCCCATCTCGACATCGACCGGGAAACCTTGCGCGACGGCGAAGTGCTAACCGGAATGGTTGATCACTATGGTACGCGCCAAGTCGCTCTTCTGCTCGTTTCCAATTCCGGTAACGTACAGAATGTTTCAAAGCTGCTGAAGCCGGGCACGGACGCAAAGACATTCAATATCGGCATCGGACGCGCAGACGGCGCCGGCGGCCGCCAGCCGCAGCTGCTGATCGCGGTGGCAAGTCCGTCGACCGTCAGCGCTCTGCAGCCGGGTGAGCCCACCCAAGCGGACGAGTTCTTCGGACGGGTTTTGAGCGAAACGGCGAAATCACGCACGCCGCTGAGTGCGACGGCGCGATATTTCATTCTGGAAAAATGATGCGCTACCTGATGGCATAGAATTTCACACCAAAGGACCAATGCGCGTCGTCCAACCGGCCATCGCCGGCAGCGTTCGGAATCCGCAGTTCGTTAGCGACCTTAATCAAATAATCGACAGTAGATGCGCTGCCAAGCAAAGGCACCGGCACATCAGGCAAATCGACCAACTGAACCGGACGATCGCTGAGAAGGGCAACCAGCATTGCGGTGCCAGTCGGCGGCGAGGCGATGAATTCGAATCCCGAGTACGGGTTCGCCGGATCAGGTATTTGCAGCACTTTCCCGGGACGGAGAAAATTCGATTGTTCCCGAACGGCGCCCGGCGCCATGAGCGACATTGGATTTGGAAAGATCTGCGTCAGCTTGCCGGTCGCATCGACGTCGATGAGAATCAGATAGCCTTCCTTTTTGCTGGAAACTGAAAACGACACCTGAGAGCCGGCCGCAATCTCGGATCCGGGAAGGATTTTCATCGAAAGCCCCGCGGCGTTCGGAATCACAATGCCACTGGCAAGTGCCTCAAGGTCCTGTTGGCTGCGGCCAGCGCCGTTATCCGCCTTGGTCGGGAGTTTGGCCAAAGTGTCGGAAGCTGGCGGAACGGGCGCGGGAACTGGCGGTGCCACGGCCTCGCTCTGCGGCGGTGCGACCGCGGGCGTTAACGGCACGCCGACCGCCGGCGTCGCGACGGCTTGCGTAGGCGCCGCGGGCGTCACGGCTGGCGGGCTCGGTGGCTCAAGCGGAGCAACCGGCGTTGCCGGCGTAAGCAGTGCGGGAGTTGCGAGGTCGCCATTCGGTGCGTTTAGCGCCGGCCCTGATTTTTCGGCCGGAGCCGGCGTGGGCGCAGCAATGATCCGCACGCCGCGCGAATTGTCTTCATCCTGATTGGTCTGGCTCTGCGCCGCGGCACACATAGCGGAAACAAAAAGCGCGGCAGCGGCGGCACTCAGGAGCGCGGCGCGTTTTGGCGAGAGCGACATCTCCGGAGCCTCACGGTGCAGTAAAAAGACCTGCCGAGCCGATCCGCGCATCGGCCGGCGCATAACGCACGATCATATTGATCATTTGCAGCGCCGCTCTTCTTTTATCCAGACTCTGGAGCGCCTGCTCGAGGGCGGGCATGCGTTGCAGCGATGTTATGGCAATGAGCTGGTCACTGCCGAATGGCTTGCGAACCCGCACTGGAAAACTGTAGTTCGCAGTGCGGACCACATACGGATCGGAGCCGATTGGATACAGCATTTGAACGGTACCGTCGCCGGCGATGTTGAACAGGATCAAAGCACGTCCGGCAATATCGTTGACCTCAATGCGAACGAGGCTCGTATTGCGATGCAAGCTGTCATCGGGAGCTACTTTGATGGACTGGGGCGTCTTGCCGGCAATAAGTTTAAGCTCGCGAATTGCCTTCGTCCGATCGATCACGCTTGGCAGATCGCTCGAATCGACACGATAGGCGACGACGTCGCCCCAAGCGAGAATGTCGTGCGATGCCGGATCCCACGTCAGGTCCGGATGGTCGACTGGCTGGACAATCTCAAAAGATGCTTGCTGGGACTTGAGCCCGACGAAATGTGAGGGATTGCCATCCAATGCGGCAATCTTGACCGGGCGTTCGTCGCTGACAGCCTTGGGACCTGCCGAGGCGCTCAAGGCCGGAACCGAAGGCGGTCCTTCGATGCTGACCGAACGATCCGTCTCAAATACAACTTCGGTATTTACATCCTCATTTGGAGAGGCCGTGGTGACGATATTCTGCCGTTCGTTGGATAGCTGGTACACCACCTGACGAACGCTTCCAAAGAGTTCTTTCAGCGTGGTCTTGCCGACACCGCGGGTGTCGGCATTCCCTTCAATCGCCCGGGCAACTGCATAGCTCAATGCGCCGCGAAGCCCGGGTATTCCCGGAATCTCGACTTCCGGTGCTTTGGTCTTGCGATCGACCGCCGCCAAGAACGCGGTCCGGTCGAAATCCACCTCTGTCAAGAGTTCATCCGCAACCGTGGTCACCGGCTTAAGCAAATCCGCAGACAATCTGTAACTTGGCACCTGGCGAAAGCTCATCTCCTCTGAGCGCGGGTCGAGATCGCGGGTCATCCCGCCGCCAAAACAGGTGTCCGCGACGAACAGCACATGGGCTCCTCGTCCTTCGAACTGTTTGATGAAATGATTAAATTCGGCACCGAGTATGCGTTCCTGCGAACCGGCAGGACTATCCGCGAAGTCGGGAAGCAAGAATACGTTCTCGACGCCATCGGGTTGGGTTCCCTTCACCCGCTCGGGCTCTTGTGCGCCGTGACCGGCGATTGTGAGAATTATAAGGTCGCGCGAACTGCTGCGGGCGAGAAGCTGATTAATTGACGACAGGATCGATGAACGATCCGCTTTGGCATCAATTAAAGCGGTGACATCCTCGACCCCGCTCCTGCGCAAGGAACTTTCGATATCCCTGGCATCGGCCGCAGCCCCCTTGAGAGGTCGCACGTGCCGATAGGCATCAATGCCAATAACCAGCGCACGAACCTCGCCGCCGTACGGGCTGCGCAGCGCTTCATTCGCGCTGGATGCCGCCGCCACCTCAATCGGCGCGATCGCTATTCCGGCCGCCATCAGGCAGACAAACAAAGTCCAAACTTTTGCATACATCGCCAGCGGACCATCCATTGGAAATCATTCCCGGTGCCACTCGACCCGCCGATTAAGTGCGTAGATATCTTCCTCAGTCAGACCTGATGTGTCAGAGAGATGCATAGGGTCGTTTGCACCTTTGCCGTCCGTGTCGATGGGAATTGTCAATCCATTTTCCCGGAGAAACGCGGCAACGGCCTCTGCCCGATCACGCGACAATTTCATGTTAAACTCTGGCGTGCCGCGCACGTCGGTATGCCCGACGAGCAGAATGCGCGACGGCTTCTGTTCCTGCAACGCGCCGAGCAATTCGCGTGCCGCATCCAGTCCAACGCTGGTAAACGATGTTGTGCGATACGCGAAGGTAACCGGTATCGGGATTGAACGTGGAACAATCCCGCGTACCGAACGCGAATAAAGTCCCCCAAGCGTTCCGTCGCGCTGGTCTTTCGCCGTCTTGACAAACTTCTCATCATGGACGGACCCGGAGCCATTGGCGGCGAGAAGGCGCGCCTCGCCTGAACGCTCGATGAGACCTTCGATTTCGAATTTTGAGGGAGCAGTGGGCGTGAGGGATTCATTTTTGATAATCTCGATGGCGAGGTCGTACGCTTGCGCTGCTTCGGCAAATCGACGTTCACCAAATCGCACCTCGCCGACAGTTGCCGGGGCCTGCCACAGCACCTCGGGCGATTGCGCGGCCAACAGCAAGCGATCGTAATCCGCAGCCGGGCGACCGCGGGCCATCATCAGTTGAGCTACATTGAGGCGCAACGCAGCGAGTCGCCGCTGCACCGGCACCTGATATCGGCCACAATCCGCGCTGGTTGCGATCTCGTCGACCAGCTTTTGCGCTAGGTCTTCCTCGCCTGAGTCAATCGTGCGGTTGAATTTGTCGAGTAAAACCTGGCAGTCTTCGGCGACCGCGAGCGCCGGCAACAAGCCGGTACCGGACACAGCGATAGCAAGAGTCACAAGCAGTCGAAAAAACTGCCGCATCGTGAACCTCGCGACATGCGCCGTCATGTAAGGCGCCGTGTAAAGCGCCAGTTCGAACGACTTGCGCATTCGATTATAAGCCTTCGGAAAGTGTCGACAAGTCCAGCCCGCCATTGGCCTGCCCGGCAAAATTTCAGCTTACTTTGTCGGCGGAACTCGGATGGCGAGGCCGCCAAAGACCCCGCCGGATAACTTAACCAAGGCGAGCGCGGAATGGCTCACGCGCAGCGCGACGAAGTAAAAATTGCAGGCCGACGTCGACTGGGCTTTTCGGCGCCGTGAAGATCGCGCTTTCACGTGCCTTAGGCGCCAAGGATTGGTTACCAATTACCGTCGGTGTGCTCGTTTTGCCGCTTGCTGAGTCTTCGGTGGCGCGGGAGCAACCTGCGCCACCACACTGGTATCGTTCTCCAAGGCGCGAAACCGGACTGGTCGGTAGCCGCGCGCCAACAGCGACGCCAGCGGATAAGTGTTGCGACAGACTCGGCCATTGCAGGCGCCAGAGGATTCCATCACCTCAGCCATTTGTCCGGCTGTAAATCGTAAGAACAGCATGACGTGCGAGCCAGGCTTGTTCAACGCATCGCCGGGACGCAGTTCCAACGGATCGGTGACCGGGTTGGTAATGGCGGGAATTGCAGCCGTGGTGAAATGGGTCGCGAGGCCCCAGGCGGCGCTGACGAACGCGGAGCAATCGACACCGGCAGTATCTGTTCGTGGCGCGTTGTGAGTGCATATGTTCCCGGCGAGCATGCCGTGCTCAATCTTGTTGCGGATTTGCTCAAACGAACCATGACATCCCCAACAATAGGGGATGCCGCGGACTTCCTGACCGATCTTTCCCCGCAGATAGAACGGGCGTCGCGTGCGACCGGCGAATCCTGTGCATACGGTGTCTGGATCCTGGCCATACGCTCCGGGATTGACTTGCCACTGAAAGCCCTCGAACGCGAAAGCGGTTTCGATGACGCGCTGACGGGTCAGCGGCCGAACCGCCGTCACAAGTCCATGTACCCGTCGGTTTGACGCCGCCGAGGCCGTGCCAACACGGACATCGATCGTCTTACCGTTCGGCAAGGCTCGAAAGCCTAATCCCAATACCTCAGCACCACCACTTTGCGAGCGAAGAAAATAGACATCGCCGTCGCTCGACACGGTTACGAAGCGACGCGACAACGGAACGTCACTGAGGGGCAATTCGTAAATGCCCTCAAGCGCTCCGGATGACGAAAAGCGCGCGACGAACGCACCGGCCGATCCTCCCGAAACAGGAATATCTTCGGCAAACACAAACATGCGCCCGTTACGGTCGATTTCAAGGAACTCGACTGCGCCCAGCCGATCGCGGACTTTTATGGTAAGCCGTGCCATCGGAGGACCGTCGGTTTCGCCCTGCTTGCGAACTTCGATACGCGCGGTCGATTTATCGTTCTCCGGCATGAAATCGACCATGACCGAGCCGGCGCTGCGCGAGGCCACGTACTGTCGAGGCCGTGACCGAGCTTTCAGGCTTGTCACTGCGCGGGTATTTTCGTTGAGGAGTTCAGTTGCATCGCCTGGAGCTACCGAACCCATCTGCGCGAACGCAGACACCACGGTATTATCATCGGCCGCGCGGGTGTTGACCTCTTCCAAGCCCCGAAACGAAGTGCTGTCCTTGCCGGATGGCGCTTGCAACGTATGAATGGATCCATCCCACACGAGAATGTCGGATTTTCGCACAATCAGGTCAGTCGGCTGTAACTGATCCGGCAATTCGAGAACACGGGGTGCCGCCGACGGACTCTTTGGATCAAAGCTCACAATTCGCCCGTTGACCTGGTCGAGCAGGTAAATTTCGCCGTTTTCACCTGTTGTCAGCGCCTGTGGCCCGTCGATCTCGGTATCTTGACTGGCCTCGATAATGCCTACCGCATTCTGACCGCTGCCTTCGGCGAAGCGCTTGACGACAACATCTGAAGCCCCGGCATCGCGCAACGGAGCCAGGGCGAATATTACTCCCAGCGCGAACGCACCAAATTTCAATGTTACCGGCCGCATGGCATTTCCATTGAAAGCATGCCACATTTATTAGTAGCACATGCAAGAGCTAAATGCCAATTGGCTCGCGATTGGGATTTGTTGAGCACACGGGACAAATAGAATGTGCAGAATTGTTTTCAGCTTGTTGGTTTCAATTGCTGCTTTTGTCTTAACCGCGACCGTTTCACCTTCAATCGCCAATGATTCCTCTGCCGAGCTCTCGGCCGGCGGACTCGTTTTCACTCAGTCAACCGAAGTATCGTTGCAATCTGAAGACCTGAGGATTTCGCCGGATGTCGTGGCGGTGCGCTACCGGTTTTTGAATGAAACTGACAAGCCCGTTACGCTGACGATTGCATTTCCGCTGCCCGATATCGACCTGTCGGAGGGTGAAAATTATTCGATACCATACAACGATCCGAAGAATTTCCTCGGCTTTAAAACGAAAGTCGACGGAAAGTCGGTAAGCTTCAAGATTTATCAGACCGCGTCGCTGGGCACCAAGGACATTAGCGCGGCTCTGCGCAGCATCGGAGTACCATTGCTGCCGATAGGAGCAGACCAGGTGCGTTTGGCAGACCTGCCGGAGTCAACCCGCGATCAATTGATCCAGCAAGGCCTGTTACTGAAGAACGGAACCGATGATCAAGGACGGCAGATGTACGAAGGTGCCTGGACGGTGAAGACATCGGCTGTCCGCCAGCAAACCTTCGATCCCAATCGACCGATCACTGTGGAACACCGCTATCACACCAGCCTCGGAATGAGCTTCGATACCGTACTCCGCAAGGGAATCCGGCAAAAAAAGGCTATGGCCGCCGAGATTGAGCGTTATCGCAAAGACTACTGCGTCGGCGAGGCATTCCTTGCAGAACTTGACGGACTAGCAGGCGCTGAAGAGGCCAACAAAGTGAAGCTTCAGGAACGGAGGATCAGCTACGTCCTGAAGACCGGTGCCAATTGGGCTGGTCCGATCAGGGACTTCAGGCTGAGAGTTGATAAGCAGAAGGCGGATCGGCTGGTCAGCTTCTGCGCCAACCCGATCAGGATGATCTCGCCCACGGTGGTAGAGTTTACCGCAAAGGACTTCACACCCGACAAGGATCTGAAAATCCTCATCTTGGGACGATTTTAAATCATCGACCTCCGGTCTCGAAATTCGGCACTGGCAAGACCGAGTAGTTGCGTCGAAACTTAAAAACCGACGCCAATTGTGGTGCCGGCGCTGCCGCCGCCGTGTATCTGCCGAGGCGCAGCGGCGACCTCTTGATGCGCTTGCGGGCGCGGTTGAGTCCGCCGGTCGCCTTGCCTTGATTCTTGCCTAACCGGACCGTGGGCGGTTTTAGGCTTACGCTGCACCTCGTCTTCTTCCTTGGTCGAAGCAGTCGGCGTCGATGGCTTGGTATCGGCAACACACGTATCACCCTCGGCCTTTAGTCCAGACCCGCACTCCAGCGGACAAACGCGCGACTTCTGGCTGCGCAGTTCGGAAACAAAGCTCTCGGTGACGGCAACCTGCGAGGTTCGGTGTCCGCGCCGCGAAAAGTAACGGCTGATGCTGCTCTGCGTCTCGGTGTTCATCGTGCCGTCTGCTTCGCCCAAGAAGCATCCGAGACGGCTTAGTTCAGCCTGCGCGGTGCGTATCAAAAGGTTCTGCAAGCGGCTTTGCGCATTGGGTGTAACGGAAGAACCGGGATAACGTGCGATAAATGAGGACAATACGGTCTGATCGGCGGAGTCTTTAATTTTTTCCCACTCCGCCTGGGCAGCTTCGTCATTCGCTTCGGCCGCCTGTCGCAGGCTTTCTAAACGCGCCTGAGCCTCCGCCCCAAGCGGCGATTTCGGATACCGGACAATAAAGGACTGCATAGCGCCCGGATCATTGGAGTCTTTGATCTTGTCCCAATCCGCTCGCGCTTTTGCCTGCTGCTTCCTGTCGATCTGTTGAATGGTTTCCAAACGACTCTGCGCTCGCGCGACCAATGGCGAATTCGGGTTGCCCGCTATAAACGACTGGAAAGCGGCCTGATCAGTAGAGTCTTTGATCTTGTCCCAATCCGCTCGCGCTTTTTCCTCTTGCTCTTTGGCGAGCGTTTCCAGCAGCCTCTGCGCGGTCACCGCCAGCGGCGAGCCGGGATTGCCTTTGATGAAGCGCTGCAAAGCGACCTGATCAGTGGAATTCTTAACTGCGTCCCATTCTTCTTCAGCTCGCTTTTGGGCAACTTCGCGCTCGGCTCTGGCCTTGTCTTCCTCACCTTTAGCGATCCGTTGAACCTCCGCTAGACGGCTTTGCGCATCGGGCAAGAGCGATGAACTCGAGTGCCGTGCGATGAACGATTGCAGCGCCGCCTGGTCCCTTGAGTTTTTAAGCTTTTCCCAGTCAGCTTTCGCCTTCTGCTCCTCCTCCTTGGCGATTCGCTGCACTGCATCGAGACGCTTTTGCGCTTTTTGGACAAACGGCGAATTGAGATAGCGGCCGATGAAAGTCTGCAAAGCGGTCTGATCGTTGGAGCCCTTGAGCTTTTCCCATTCCGCGGCCGCGTTCGCTTCCCGCTCCCTCAAGACCTGCTGCAGGGTCTCAAGCCGGCTCTGTGCGTCTCGCGCCAGTGCCGAATTCGGAAACCGCGCGATAAACGCCTTGAGCGCAGCCGGATCGCTGGATTCTTTCAGATTGCCCCACTCGCCTTGTGCCTTTGCCTCTTGTTCTTTTGCTGTTTGCTGCAGCGCCTCCAGGCGGGCCTGCACTGTGGGGACCAGCGCCGAATCCGGATGCCGCGCGAGGAACGATTCCACAGCGGCTTGGTCGCTGGAGCCTTTGATCTTGTCCCACTCCGCACGAGCTTTTTCTTCTTGCTGAAGGGTATCGAGCCGCATTCGCGCGTTCTGCGCCAGTTGCGAGCCGGGATTGCGCTTGATAAACGCTTGAAGGGTCCGCTGATCGCTTGTGTCTTTGATTTTATCCCACTCCGCCGCTACTGCCTTTTCCTCCTGCTCCCTGGCAATTTGCTTCAGGATCTCCAGCCGGTGTTCGGCCTCAATCGCACGCGTCGATTTGGGATAATGTTTGATAAACTCTTCCAAGGCTTGCCGCTGGTCAGCGGCGTCCTTGATCTTGTCCCATTCTCGTTCTTCTTCGGTGACGGCTGCTGGCGCGGGCGCCGGCGGTGGCTCAAGCGTCGCGACCTTCTCGTTCGCCTTCAATTTCTCTAGCTGTACTCGGGCAAGATCTGCGTAGAATCCCGTCTTGTAGCTGCCCAGGAAAACTTCCCAGGCTTTGATCGATCCCACCTCTTTGACCAACTCGTAATCGGCCTTGATATTCGCTGCGGCCGGCTCAGCTGCCTCGCCGACCTGCGGCACCAGCGCCGTTACGCCTCCTCCGAGGGAGCCATATACAAACGGTTCCTGCCTGTTCCCGGTAAGCTTGAGGACCTCGTCACGCACGCGACCGAAGGCCAGCCGCACGTCGAGGCCAGGTACGGTCAGGTTATCCAGCAGCGCGGTCGTCAGTGGGCTATGGCGGCCATTTCCGTCCTCGGCCGTGGAACCCGCCTTGGCCGCATAGGCGATCAACGTTTCGCCGCCTTGAGGCTCGATTCTGGCAAGACCTCTTGAGATCGTTCGTTGCGCTGCCTGGCGCCTCATGCTGACCTTGAACGGATTGTCGCGACAGGCGTCGATAATGATGAGGCGCAGTCCCTTTGCACCTTCGGCAGCTTCAACGATACGATCGAGAACGATCGCCTCGTCCGGCGCGTCGCGCTCATCGGCCAGCTTGGCATCGACGGGGATCATATAATTGACCCCGCGCAGTTCGATACCGTGGCCGGCATAGAACACGACCGCGATGTCGGCATCGGCAGCCTGGTCTTCGAACCTACGGATCGCACGCTTGTATTCTAGATTGGTAACGTCGATCTGCGTATCGACGGAGCTAAAACCTGCATCTTTGAACATTTGCGCCATTGCGCTCGCATCCGCGGCGGGATTCGGCAGCTTTGGCACATTTTGATAATTGGAGTTGCCGATGACAAGCGCAACGCGCTTGTCGGCCAAAGCAACACCGATTCGGAAAACCGAAACCAAAAAAAGCCCGGCAAGAATTGCGGCCCAGATCGGTTTTTTGGCCAGCTGCATCACGCCGCGACCTATGTGTCCAACCTTCGCCACCTGAAAGATCGGATACGAGGTTAAGCATAGCGGAAACTTGGGTCAGGATAGTCTTTCCAGCGTTGTCTCGCAATCCCCGCCGTGCCGTCTCCCGCCGGGAAGTTGCCGCTTTCCCGGCACGCCGACCGCGCCTGCGCGCCATCTAAGCGCTTTGTGATCGGCAGCCGCCGGTAGTGCGATTGAAAGCGCTGGCCATTGGAGTATTATGCGGCCCGTCAAAGACCTCCTCACCCGAAGGAAGCATTGGCATGAAACGATTTACGACAACTTTCATAGCCTCGGCGTTACTGGCCGGATTTGCGTTACCGGCCTCAGCCGCCGATTTGCCGATGCGGAGTGTTCAAACGACGCAGAACGCACTGCCCGGAAAGGCAGGCGCGCGGTATCACTCTACCCACATTACGGCGGTAAGCTGGCAGGTGGGTTCCGGGTACACTCGTTCGTTCGGCTACGGCTTCCCGATCGTTCTTGGAGTGGCGTACTGACCTTGCCACCTATCTGACCGGCTCGCGAACTCATCACTAACCCGAGCGAGCGGATTGGGTCTATTTGGTGACTATCGGCGCGGCGACGGGAGTTCCCCAAGCGAACTGGTACCTTAGGCCGCCCGCAAGATCCCATCCCTGTATGAATTCGCCGGTGCGATAGTCGACGCGCACGAAACCCAGCCAACCGGTATTAAGAAGCTGGACGGCGGTCCCCAATCCAAACTGTCCGAACGTGCCAACCCGCGTCGTGTCGATGTTCAGTGGGACCGTACCCGGTCCACATGGGCAAGCCGTCGTGGTGAAAGTGGAGGTAACGTTTGAGGCAAACTCATTCCAGACACTGGCCGCCACGAACGGCTGCAACCCGACGTCGCCAGCCTGAACAGACGTGCCGACTCTTACCCCCGCTCGTCCGATCAGGCTATTGACGGGATCAATGGTGTAGACGCCTGGCGGAACGTTGACGCTACCAGGGCCAGCACCAGGCACACCGGGCACGTTTAACGAATTGAGATCAAGACGCGACCAGATCAAACCAGCCGAAGGCTCCACGAACCACCGACCAACGTCAAACCGATAGCCCGCTGATCCCGTAATGTTTATCGCGTTTCCGCTAACGCCCGCACTTGACAGGCCGAATGGCGCCGCGGTCACCTGTTCTGAGTAAAAATCCTCCCGAACAAGGACGTCTGCGAAGAAGTTCCCCCAAGTCGCGGCCGCGTAGCCGCCGACAAAAGGAATCTCAAAACCAAAAGTTCCGGAGCCGGCGAGCTCGTGATCCGTGGCGTCAAGCAATCCACCGGTCAAGCCTACAATGACATTGATCCCGCTTGCGCCGAGATTGAATCGGCCGAGATCGGCGCCTACCTGAAAGCCACCGAAATCCATCCGCGCCTGAGAGTTCGCGGTCAGCGAGGTGCCTGGTGCCAAAGGCGTTGTGGCGGTGCCAGTGCTGCTGATTGTGTTCTGTCCCCCGACACCACGAATCCACAGGCCGCTGCCCATTTGATTAGGTTGAGGGTTGCCCGGAGTACTGACGAACGCAGTCGATTGAGTCAGGAAGGCAATGTCGATCGTAGTGACCGCGGTGGTGGCGCCCGTTGCGGTAGAGAGACTCGAGCAAGCTGCTTGCAACGTCCACGTAAAAGCCGGGTTCAGTAGCCCTTTCAATGCAGCTGGGTTGCTGCAGTTTACGTTTGCGCTTTGGGCATGAGCGCTGTTCGGTGCGCCGAGAAGCAGTAACGCAAATCCGAAGACCGCAAAGCTCGTAAGAGCTACACAGCGTTTGAACTCCCCCAACAATCGGGAGCGATAATCATGAAGATCACTTACGGACTCTTCAGATCTCGCCGCTGCTCGGGCCGACACCTTGGCCGGTTTGACTGCCAGATCGCACCACATTGAGAGCGCCCCACGAATCCCACGTCCAGCACTACATGATTATAACCCGGTGCGACACGGGCGAGATGGTTATGGACGCCCCGCCTGTGCAAGAAGGCATTATTTCGGTCGTTGTTGCGTTTTAGCAACATCGTTCACCAAGTCCGGCTAACCTTGTCCAGGCTCGATATTGCTACAACGGCCAAGCTCCTTATGCCTGCAATTGGGGGGAGAGCGATTCGCGCCTACGGGTCGTGGCGGGAAAGAGGCCGCCTTTCGCTTCTCTGGGTTCTAAGACGGCGTTGCCGATCAGGTAGTCCCATTTCAAATTGGCTGGAAGCTCGGATGCGCCGCGCTTAGACGGTGCGATCGAAAGCGATCACGGGGACGAAGATTGATGTAACGGTCGGCTAGTCCTCTCGACGGTGCCGGCGGACCATTGAGAGCGTGAGGTCCCACGCATTGCGGATATTGACGACCGCCAACAGCAACAGAGCCCCGGCGAGAACGTCGAGTCCGAAGTCCTTTTCCAGATAGATCGACAAGGCGGCGGCAAGCAACGCGATGTATCCGAGGCCGGGCAAGACGCCGTAGGCCAAGTAGTCTTCGACATAGTTCGTCATGTCGGTGCGCACGACCTCGATCGTAATGTAAGTGGAGATGGACGCACCGATCAAAGCCGTTGCGGCAATCAACGCCGCAAAGGACATGGCGTGATGCCACGGCAACAAGGCTGCCGCGGACACGAAGAACACGCTGGTGAAATGGATGACCACCGGGCTCATGAACGTGCGCGTCGCCGCCCGGCGCTCTTCGGTTAGAAAACCGGTGCCGAGCGAAACGGCGACGAACAGCAAGGCGAGCAAGGTTGCTCCTGCCGTTCCGACCAGCAGATAGAAGTCGTGCCACTCCTTCAGCGCGTCGGTTGGCCACATGAACTATTCCCGAAGCCGGCTGTTGCTGGGGCTCGTTAACGGTAGTGGTTCGGGCGCCACGGGTCGCCGCCAAGCCAAAGCCTGACGGTGTCTTGCCGACTCGGCGAGAAAGCCGCACTCCTCAGCCGAGCGGCGGCGGCGATGCATGTCGTCGCATACGCGCCAGCCAATTGTGAGCCGGCCCTTCGCGGGCGGAGGCGGTCCATGTCGCGCATGGGATTTGTCGTCTTCGTCATCGTGGCCACGCTCAGTTATGCGCTCGCAGGATGCTCTGCTTTGATGTTCGATTGGTCGAAGCCAAGACCGTCGCCCGCGTCGCCACAGACCTTGCAGTTCCAGTCCGAACCAACGGGCGCCGAGGTACGGACCGCGCGGGGGCAGGCGTGTCAAACACCCTGCTCCCTCGCATTGCCGATTGAAAGCCAATTGGTGACCTTTACCAAGAACGGATTTCTGTCGCACTCGGTTCAGATCAGCGTCGATCAGCCGCCACCTGCGCATTCCTTTTTCTCGAAGAGACCGCCGCCGACTTTGGTGCCAAATCCGGTCAGAGCAGTGCTCCTCGTCGTACCACCACCGCCCGAACCGGTACCGCCGCCGAAGCCGGTGCAAGCCGTTAAACACTACTGGCCGGCTTCCACGCCGATGGGCCAACAACAACAATAACTCGACGCAATGGGTGCAGCGCCTTGCTGCACTGCCGGTTTGGTGCAGTTCTGTTTGCCGGGCGCGGTGGCTATTCGCTGACAACAGTCACGATCTTTCGGGTCTTCGGATCGACAATCAGCACCTGGCCCTGCAACAGCGCATAAAGATAAGGGCGTATGGCTGGAATTTTTTTGCGGACGGCGCGGGCAAACGACAGCAAGTGCATGGTATTGGGAACGACCTCACCGACATTCAAACCTGCAGGCACGAGCGTTTTCATTGCGTCATTGCTCAGGTGACGCCGAATCTCGGCTCGTTGCGCGGAAGTGAGCGATAGTGTTTGCCGACGTCTGCGCCCTCAGTTTGGCGAGCCTGCGCGGTGAGCGGTTGCGCCAACATTGCGCTGCCGAGAAGGGCTAAAAATTCCCTTCGCTTCATGGCGTTCCTCCGTCGCCCGCGAACTGCCTGGGGCTGGCCAGCCTATCACGTCCACGATTGGGCAGTGCCACAACGTTCAGCGGCGAAGCAAATCCAATTCGCGATAGTCAGGCGGCTCCGCGCTCGACGGCCGGCTGCCACGAACGACCAGGCGAGCGCCGCGCGGACGCGACAGCAACTCGGACCACGAGCGCGCGCGGAACAGAATGAAGTCCGCACTGTGCCCCTCCCCCAGCGTACCGCGCACAGCGGTGCCCATGACGCCCGCAGGGATCGCCGTTATCGCGCGCGCCCAGCCCCCCAGGGGATTATCAAGCTGGGCAATGCGAACGGCCTGCGCGAAGACTTCAACCGGATCGAGATCGCCATAGGCGTAAAACGGATCGCGGGTGTTGTCACTTGCGACGGAAACCGGAACGCCGGCGGCCGCGAGTTCTTTCAGCAAGGTCACGCCACGCCAGCGCGGCGTACTTCCGGGCGCGTTCCGATCCTGTAAGTACATGTTGCACATGGGCAGCGAGACCACGGCGACGCCTGCCGCTGCCACGCGGGCGATCGTGCGTTGTGCGTGCTCGTCCGGCCGGGACGCCAGGCTGCAGCAATGACCCGCAGTGACCCTACCCTCCCAGCCGAACCGGATCGTGGCCTCCGCAATCGCTTCGAGCCCGTTTGAGTCCGGGTTATCGGTCTCATCGGCATGAAAATCGAGATCAAGGTTTCGATCGCGGGCCAGAGCAAAGACCCGATCGAGTGCCGGAGCCGGATCAGGATCGTCGATAACGACACCGCCCAGAATACCGCCGTGATTGGCGACGAGATCTGCGAGTTGCTCACCCTCCTCACCGTGATAAGAATCGAGCATCGCGAGTGAAACACCTTGCAACGCGACACGGCCGGCCCAGCGATCCCGCACCTGCGCCAGCCACGGGCCAACTGATCGCGCTCTGCGGGCCCATCGAGTCGATATGGGTCCGCACGGCTCCGGTGCCGCGCGCGAATGCGCAACGAAGCGCGAAGTCCATGCGCGCGGCAACATCTTCGACGGTCCAGTTGATCTCGCGATCCTTGGCGACCAAGGCGAGCGCATCCTGCCATTTGCCGGTCATATTCGGCGCCCGAGACCAGATGTGCCCTTTGTCGAGGTGGGTGTGCAGATCGACGCAGAGCGGCCAAATCATTCCCGCGTCAAGATCGACCGCCGGCAGATCGCTATCCGTGACTTGATTGGCCTGCGCGCCAACGGCAATCTCACGGATTGTTCCGCCAGCGATCGTCAGCGTGGCCGGTGCAAGCGCATCCGACGCGGGATTGCCGCCATCCTTGGTTTCAACGAGGCAAACCGGAACGCTTACATTGATGAGGCGATAGTCGCCTACTGGAAACGTCGCCGTGCTTGGAAAGGGAAGCGGCGCCGCCATTCCTAAAGCCTGCTCACCCGATTGAGACTCACTTCTGATTTCACCAACCGGTAGCCGATGACCCGTCGGAAGCGGACCATGCCGCCATCGCGAGAAAATGCTGTCAGTCAAAGCGACCGTCAGGCCGCGTCGAGCGATTCCGGCCGCCGCCGCGAGTCTTCAAGCAGAATGCCGGACTCGGCGTGCCAGCACAGAATCTCGCGCTCGCCAACCTTGTAGACGCGATCCTGCGCATGCCGGTGCTGCTCGACATGGACGTACTGGCCGGGTGCGACTTCGAACACATCGGTCTCGAGCGAGCCGAGAAACTCGCTGGCGACAAACTTGCCTTCGACGCGGTTCGCCATGTCCTCCTTGTCGCCGGTACTCATCAAATCGGCGCGAACAGAAAACCACATGTCCTTCCCAACGGGCACGTTCCTGAACGTCGGGGGAACCCTCACGTACAATAATTGACCGAGCGATTCGACGAACACGATCGAACCGCTACGCGACTTGATGCGGCCCTGGAACAGATTGTTGTTACCGATAAACTCGGCGACGAATTTGGTGCGCGGATTCTCGTGCACCTCGCGCGAGGTGCCGATCTGCTGAATGACGGCGTCGCTCATAACGATGACTTTGTCGGCGAGCGACATCGCCTCCTGCTGCGAATGCGTGACCATGATGAAGGTGATGTTCAGATCACGCTGCACCTTCTTCAGTTCAATCATCATCGCCTGTCGTAGATTGAAATCGAGCGAACCCAACGGCTCGTCGAGGAGGAGCACGGTGGGCCGGCTGATCAGCGCCCGAGCCAGCGCAACGCGCTGCTGCTGTCCGCCTGAAAGGCCGCCCGGCCGGCGGTCGGCGAACGTGGTCAGTCCCACCATCTCCAGCATTTCCCACACGCGCTTGTCACGCGCGGTCTTTTCCATGCCTTTCATCTTCAGGCTGAATTCGACATTCTGAAAGACCGTGCGATGTGGGAACAGCGCGAAGCTCTGGAACATCATCGAGGTGTCGCGCCGCGCCGGCGGGAGATCGGTGACGTCTTTGCCGGCGATGACGATGGTGCCTTCGGACACTTCTTCCAGGCCGCCGATCATACGCAGTGTCGTCGTCTTGCCGCAACCGGACGGGCCGAGCATGGCGACGAATTCGCCGTGCTCTATTTCCGCATTGAAATCGATGACCGCCCGGGCACCGCCCGGATAGGTTTTGGAGACGTTTTCGAGGACGACGTCGTACTGACTCATCACTGCCGCATCAGCCCGCCGATTTGGCCACGGCGTTGATCATGGTCCACACCGACTCGAACGGCACATTATCGAGTGCGCCTTCGCGGTTGAATTCGGTGAGCACCTTGACCGCCTGGCGCAGGTCCTCGTTTTCGCCGGCAAAGCCCTCGAGCTGGACGAGTGCTTCCGGGAATGGAACATCACGCGCCTTTTTGGTTCGCAGATGTTCCTGCACCAACGCATTGAGATGCTCGTAGGTCTGCTTCAGGGAGCTGCCGTTGTACGGCCGCCCGAGCAGACCTTGAATTCCGTTGGCGCTCAGCCGCTGGCGCAGGCCCTCGGGAAGCGATTGCGCCAGGCCTTCAAGGACTTCGCCGATCCCGAAGCCCTGGGTGAACAGCCCGCGGATCGTGTCCATGGTACCTTCGCCGTTGCCGTACATCCGGATTTGCGCTCCGGACAGCGCGCTACCCATGGCCTTGGCCTGATCGATGTGAACATCGCGCTCGGCCTCAATCCGCAGACGCGCCAGCTCGAGGAAGGTGGCGGCTTCGTTGTACTTCTTGAGCGCTTCGGCCTTGGCCTCAAGCCCGGTTGCCTCGGCTTCCAGCTGACGTTGCGTGTTGGCGATCCGCAGTTGGTCGACCGCCATTTCGGCCCGGCCCCGCGCACCCGCCTCGCGCTCGATGCCTTCGGCGCCGATTTTCTGCGCTTCGGTCGTGGCGCGGGCGCGCGTCAGCGTCGCCTCCGCCTCGAGTTCCGCCGCAAGCTTGCGCGCCTCGGACTGGGTGATCATGTGCATGCGCATCACGGCGGCTTTGCTTTCCTCGTCAATGCGCCGCGCTTCGGCTTCTTTCCCGGCTTCGATGACCTCGACCTGCCGTGCCCGCTCGGCGTCCGCCACGACGCGTACGGATTCGACCGTATGCTCGGCACGTTCACGTTCCGCTGTGCTGGCGAGCCGTTTGGTCTCGGCGATCTCGAGTTCGCGCATCTTGGCAGCCAAAGCGATCTCGCGATCACGCTCCGCCTGTTCGCGGGCGAGGAAGCGCTCGATATCGGTGCGCTCGCGCTCGCCTTCCTTGCTGATCAACGCAATGTCGCGGCTCATCTCCTCCTGCTGACGGGCCAGCTCGCGGCGAATTTCCGCCGCCTCACGCTGCTTGGCTTCTTCGATAATGGCGATGTCTTTCTGAATCTGCGCCGTCTCCAGCGCCTGCTGCTTGCGGATTTCCTCCTGCTCGAC
The DNA here is from genome assembly GCA_963791955.1 of uncultured Alphaproteobacteria bacterium. Taxonomy (GTDB): domain Bacteria; phylum Pseudomonadota; class Alphaproteobacteria; order Rhizobiales; family Xanthobacteraceae; genus BOG-931. The sequence goes on along the minus strand of CAWBUO010000001.1, from coordinate 312,612 downwards.
CTCCCAGCGCCGGTCGAGTACAAAGCGCTGCTGCTCGCTCAAGATCCGCGCCCGCTCGTCGGAGACTTCCTTTTCCTGCTTGGCCAAGGCGACCGCTTCGTCGCGGTCAACCTGGAGGATGCCAAGGCGGGTCTCGAGGCTGCGCTTGCGCACCGAGAGCGCGGTCTCTTCGCTCACTTGATGGCGTTCGTCGCGCGCTCGTTCCTCGGCGGCGGCAACCGCGGTGGCCCGCGTAATTTCCGCCTCTTGCCGTTCCCGTTCCTTGGTCGCGAGATCGATCGCCTTGTCACGTTCGGCGCGCTCACGGGCGAGATTGCGGGTGATTTCGGCAATCTCGGCTTCACGCGCCTTGTCGATCAATGCGATCTCGCGGTCGCGGCGTTCCTGCTCCAGCGCCAGTTCCTTCTGCACCTGCGCGATTTCGCGGCGCTTCGCTTCGGCCGTGAAGGCAATGTCGCGCTCGGTTCGCAGCTGCTCGAGCGCCTTTTCGTTCTCCAGCTCGCGCTGCTCCACCGCCAGGCGCTGATCGAGCACGAAGGTCTGCTTCTCGCGCAGCTGCTTGGCTTGCTCGTTGGCGACTTCCTTGTCCTGGCTCGCGCGCGCGACGGCTTCCTGGCGCTCGATTTCCAGCAATTCGAGTTGCGTCGTCAGGTCCTTGTTGCGGATCGCGACCGTGGTCTGCTTTTCGGTAGTATGTACCTTGCGCCTGGCTTCCGAGGTGATCTCGGTGATCACTTTGAGGCCTTCGGCGTCGAACACGTTGTCGGACCGGAAATACTCTTTGGTCGACTGTTCCAGCGCGACGATGGTCACTTCTTCCAGCATCAAGCCGTTGGCGGTGAAGCTCTCGCTGACGCTCTCCTTGATTTCCTTGGCAAAGGCGTCGCGGTTCTCGTGCAATTGCCGCAGCGTCTTGGTGGCGGCAAAACTGCGCAACGCGCCGACGACTTTCGCCTCAAGAAGATTGCGAACCTTTTCAGCGTCGAAGGTCTTTTCGCCGAGCGTCCGGCTTGCGGTCAGCACGGCGTGCTCGGTATGGCCGACATGGGCATACAATTCGGTATTCACGTCGATGCGGATATTGTCAGCGCTCAGGATCGCCTGCTCGCGCGCCCTGCTGACCGCGAACTTGATGGTCTCAAGCGATACCCAGGTTATCTCGTGAAAGACCGGCAGCACGATCGCACCGCGGCCCAGGCACACTTTGGTGCCGAGAAAGCCGGTGCGTATGAAGCCCATATTCGACGGCGCGCGCTTATAGATCCAAATCGAGATGATGTAGAATATCGCGATAAGGATGATCGCGGCGATGAGGAGACTGATTACAACTTCAAGCATCGTGCATTCGCCCCTATCGAAGTTCTTGCGTTGCCATTGCCGATATTAACTCACGCCGCCTGAACGGCACGAAGCGCCGAAGCGCCGGTTTTGCGTTCGCCGAAATCGAACAGCTTTGGAGTCTTTCGATTGCGCCGCATGCTCTCGCGCAGTTCGTCCGTGGCCCGATGATCGAGTTCCAGACGGCTGCCGGACAGCACAACGCCATATTCTTCGCGCGCCTTGGTTTCGCTCATCAGTTTGCGGGCCACGTCGTTGCGGGTGCGCACCGGGTCGCGCTCGAGCGGATCGCCCCAGCCACCGCCGCCGGCGGTACGAAAAATCACGCGATCGCCGGAATGAACGCGGACGTTGTCCACTTTGGACGGCAGCGGCTCGCGGCTGCCATCCTTCCGCACCAGCCACTTCTCGGAGCACACCCCCGGCCGGCCGCCGAGAATGCCCCAGGGCTGCGACAGATGGCGGTCGTCATGGATGGAAATGTCGCCTTCCTCGAGCAGCAAAAAGATCTTCTCGACGCCGTTGCCGCCGCGATGCTTGCCGGCGCCGCCGGTGTCCATGATGGTCGAGTAAGCCTCGACGATCAGCGGGTAGTAAGTTTCGAGGTATTCGCTCGGGATGTTCTGGAACAGCGGCCACCACGAATGACCGTCCATGCCGTCGCCCGCGGGACGGCCGGGGATGCCGCCGTAGAGGATTTCCATCAGCTGGAAATTCCGCCCCGACTTGTCTGTGCCAGAGTAAAGGAAGTGCGGGCTCGACCCATAGCCCGCGGCGGTCGCCATTTCCGGCGCGTTATAGCTCAGCGCGCCACCCAGCACGTCGAATTGACGCGACAGCGTGTGCGTCCGGCAGCCAAGCGAAGCCGGAAAGTCGGGGTGCACAAGCGAGCCCTTGGGCAGGGTGACGTGAATGACATCGTAGAAGCCATCGTTGAACAGGATCTGGGGGTCGAAGACCATGATCATGTAGACACCGATGAACATCTTAAACATGCCTTCGTGCAGATAAAAGTTGATCGGCCCGGGAGCTTGCACCGAGGTGCCGGTCCAATCGAAGTAGGCGTTGTCACCTTCGCGCCAGACCGTGAGCTTCATCTTGAACGGACCATTGCCGCGGCCATCGTCGTCAACGTAATCCTCGAACGATTTCGGCTCCTCCGGCAAATTCTTCACGATCAGCTGGCGCATCGCGCGGTTGGTGCGTTCGAGCAGCGCCTCGCAGGCCTGCTTGTAGGTTTCGCGCCCGAAGCGGTTACAAATCTCGATCACGCGCTTCTCGCCGGCGCGGCAGCCCGCAATGATCGCCATCAGATCGGAGTAATTCATCTCCGGCGTGCGGGTATTGTTCATGATGACGCTGAGCGCAGCTTTGTTGATCTCGCCGCGCTGGTAGAGCTTGATCGGCGGGATGCGAATGCCCTCGCCAAAGATCGAGGACGCGTCGGTGGGCATGCTCCCCGGCACCGAGCCGCCGACGTCCATCATGTGCCCGAACATCGAGGTAAAGCCGACCAGATCGCCCTCGTGAAACACCGGCACCAGCACCATCCAGTCGTTGAGATGGCTGATTGCGCCGGCGCAGGCGTACGGATCGTTCTGCAAGATGACGTCGCCCGGCTCGAGTTCGAAGTTGCTCTGCTTGAGCATGTTGGAGACGTATGAGCCGAACTGGCCGACGATCATGCGGCCCTTGACGTCGCAAATCATCGGGAATTCGTCGTGCTGTTCGCGGATCACCGGCGACATCGCTGAACGGAACAGCACCGCATCCATTTCATGGCGCGCATTGCGCAGCGCGTTCTCGATCAGGTCGAGTGAAACGGTATCGAGCCGGCGGGCCTCTCGCGATTGCGATGCCGGCGTCGAACCGACCTGAGCGGCGCGCGCTCCCCCGTTGGTGCCAGCGAGCGACGGACGCGACGGCGCGGGGTGTTCGGCGCGCGCGTGCGATGCCGGCTCACCGCCAAACATGTCCGCGCAGCTGCGAAGCGCAGCGTCAGTCGCCCGCCGCAGCGCAGCGCCCTCATCACCGTTCGCCCGGGCCGATCCGAACTGCATCTTTGAGCTGCCGTTGACCGTGAGCTTGCAGAGCACGGTCACCGACCCGCGTTCGCTCTTGTGCTCGACGACTTCGGAGGACCACTCCGACCCAAAACGGTCATTGAGGGTCGCGTAGACATCGGAAGGCTGCGCCGCCGCCTCGGACGCCATACTGGCGGAAGCCAAATCCGCGCTGGTCGGTGGCCGGTGGCTTGAGCCCAACAGGCCCAGTTCCTGGATCTGATCTGAAAAAATTTTGTCGAACTGTTGTTTGTTGGCCTTGAGCAGGTCGTCAAAACTCACCGAACTGCTCAGAGGGTTGAAATTGCTCATCGCATTGTCTCTCCGCGGCGCCTCAGTGCGCCCTGTCGGGCTTGATCAGAATACTCAAATACTCGTCGACCTCGCCAGTGTGATTGGGATGGATCACGGTCGTAGCGTCCATCTGGACGACGATAGCCGGTCCACGGACCTGGTTGCCGGCGCGCAGCAAGTTGCGGTCATAGATATTCGCCGAAACGAAAGCGCCGTCGAAATAGGCGCGGTGCTGCTCCACCACCGCATGCGCAGCATCGGGGCCTTCCTTATCAAACTTCGGCAGGTTCATCTTTTGCACGGCGCCGACGCCGACTGCGCGAAGGTTGACCAGCTCTACCGGGTGATCGAGCTTGAAGCCGTAGACGCGCTCGTGCGCCAGGCCGAAGCGCGCCGCGAGGTCGTTGAGCGCACCACTTCCAAGCCGGTCGGGATCGATTTCCATGGAAAATTCGTAGCCCTGCCGGAAGTAGCGGACATCCGCCTCGTAATTTATCCGCTGCCGTGACTCGTCAACACCCTCCTCGCGCAGCCACGCTCTGGCGTCGCGACCGAGCTTGGTGAGGATGTCAGCGATTTGGCTGGGGTCGGCCTCATCGATCGTGCGGACGAAGGTCTGGGCAAATTCATTTTTCACGTCGGAATAGAGAAAGCCCAAGGCCGACAGCACGCCGGGCGTCGGCGGCACGATGGTCGGATAACAACCGGCGAGCGTGGCCATGGCATTGCCATGCAGCGGGCCCGCACCGCCGAAAGCGACCAGCGCGAAATCCCTGGGATCCAGGCCCTTTTGCACCGTGACCAGCCGCAACGCGCCCAGCATGTTCTCGTTGACGATATCGAGAATGCCCTGCGCCGCCTGATGCAGATCGAGGCTGAGCGCCCGGGCGATCTTTGCCACGGCCTCTTCGGACGCCTTGGTGTCCAGCATCATTTTGCCGCCGAGCAGGCGTGGCGGCAGACGGCCGAGCACCACGTTGGCGTCGGTGACCGTGGGCCGGTCGCCGCCTTTGCCGTAGCAGGCAGGGCCCGGCACCGCGCCGGCGCTTTCCGGACCGACACGCAAGGCGCCGGTCATCGGTACATGCGCAATCGAGCCGCCCCCGGCGCCGACGCTGTGCACGTCAACCGAAGGCACCTTGATCGGGTAGTAGCCGATTGCAGTCTGCCGCGAGATCGTGGGCTTGCCATCCTGAATGAGCGACACGTCAGTGGAGGTGCCGCCCATGTCAAAGCCGAGCGCCTGCGGATAGCCGGCGAGCGAGGCCATAAACGCGGCGCCCGAGACGCCGCCTGCGGGGCCGGACAGCATGGTATGAACGGGCGACTGACTGGCACGCTCGACGCTCATCAGACCGCCGTCGGAGCGCACGATATTGACGCTGGGCTGAAACTGGATGCTGTTCAGCTTGTTCTCAAAACCATTCAAGTAACGCCGCATACTCGGGCGCACATAGGCGTTCATGACCGTGACCAGCGTGCGTTCATATTCGCGGAATTCCGGCAGGATTTCAGACGATAACGACACCGTCATGTCGGGCGCGATTTCTTCGACGATCGCCTTGAGCCGCTGCTCATGCTGCGGATTGGCGTACGAATGCATCAATGAAATGGTGATGGCCTCGGCGCCAAGCTCGATCAGCTCTCGCACCGCCTTGCGTGCAGAGGCTTCGTCAAGCGGCGTGATGACGTCGCCCCGAGCACTCATGCGTTCGCGAATTCCGCGGGTCAGTTCGAGATCGGCCAACGGATCTGGTTTTTGCATGATAATCCAGCCGGCCAGCGGTCCGGGCGTCTGCGAGCGCGCCAGATGCAGCACCTGCTCGAAATTCTCCGTGACCAGGAGGCCGACCTTGGCGCCTTTTTCCTCCAACACGATGTTGGTCGACACCGTGGTGCCGTGAAGAAGCGAAGAGATTTCGGAGGCAGGGACGCCGGTCTCTTCGATCAGCTGCTGGATGCCAACGAGGATCCCAACCGATTGATCGCTGGGCGTTGATGGCGTCTTCAACAAGCGCATCGCGCCCGAACGCTCATCGAACAAAAGTAGGTCCGTAAATGTCCCACCGACGTCAATGCCGAGCCGGCTGCTCATGTCACCCCCTGCGTTGCCCACTTCGGGGCAATGTTGCGCCGAAGCTCGAGCGAGCCCTCTTGTGGTCCCTCCCTAAAGGGTCCGCGCCGTCCACGCACGGATAATGGCGTGTTTGTATGCACGCCCATATTTATGGCAAAGGTTCCCGGGGCGCTTCAATAGTCCCGGAGCGCCGGCCTATTGTCAACTCATTCCGTTTGCCAAGCTTGTGGAGTTAACACTCCGGCATGTATGCGAATTTTGACAAGAAGCCGGATTGATTTACCATTGTGAAGGTACGGGGACTGAGACAACGATTATGGCGGATGAGACCACAAAGCAGCAGCAATTCTGGATTGGGCTTATTGCCCTCATCATCCTGCTGATTTTCCTTTATTTTTATCGCCCATTTGAAACCTACCTCGTCGCCCACATCCCGTTCATTCATTTTGACAACGTCATCTTCTGGTTCACGTCGCTGGTCGGGATTGTGCTTTACGGCTTCGCCCACTGGCAGTCGTTCCGCAACGAGATTTTCCGCAACGTTACGGATTTGAATGTGGATGCGCTGGTGTTCGACACGCTGCAGGCCGCAATTCTGGTCGCGGTTATCTTCTGTGCCGGCGGAACGCTGCAAGCCATTGAGGTGTTGAGCGAATATTTCGTCAACCGCGGGCCGATCTTCGACGCCGGATTTGGTGAGAAGCTGCTTTCGATCTTCCTATTGGTAATCCTGGCGCTGATTTTCTTTTTGCTGCACTACGTGGTGCGTGCATTGCGCACCGGCTGGCGACCACGAAGTGTACCGCCGCGAGCGCGCTGACTAATCTTCTACCATCGAATGCAGCTTTACCGCTGCGCAACCTATTTCAGGCCAGAACCGCCGCAGGCGTATTGACCAGGTCGTTGAACACGGCAAGCGAGCGCTCGATCCGTGCGCGCGGCAATCCTCGGACGATGAAGACCAACCGCGAGCGTCGGTCGGAGTCCGGCCATTGTTCGAGATGGCTCGGCGGATGGACGATGTGCTGAACGCCGTTGATCAACACCGGCGTCGGCACCCCCGCTACGTTGAGCAAACCTTTAAGTCGCAGCACGTCGGCGCCGTGACGGTGCAGCAGCATGCTCGCCCAAACGCCGAATGCGGTCCAATCCAGCGGCCGATCGAAGACGACGGTGAAGGATGCGACGCCCGCCGTATGCTCCGGCACACCGGCGTCGATTTCCTCGGCCACCCAGTGTCGGGCCTCGCGAAACTTGCCGGCAGCATCGTAGATATCGTCGGTCAGAACCTGGTGCACCGCCCCGCGGATTTCCGTCGAGTCCAAGATCTGCGCAGAACCATTGAGCGCGCGCAGCCGCGCGCGAAGCGCCGCAAGCGATGGCTCGTCGGACAAATCCGCCTTGGTCACAACCAACCGGTCGGCCATCGACACCTGTTTGACCGCTTCGGCAAACTCACCGAGTTGCGACGTGCCGTTGACGGCATCGACGGTCGTGACGATGCCGGACAGACGAAAATGATGGCGGAGAACATGCTCCGAAAGCAGCGTGTAAGCGATCGGCGATGGATCGGCCAATCCGGATGTTTCAATGACGACGCGGCGGAAATGCGGGACCTCGCCGCGGGTTCGTTGCGACAACAGATTTCGCAGCGCCTGTTGCAAATCGCCGCGAACGGCGCAGCACAGGCAGCCGTTGTTCAGCAGCAGCGTGCTCTCGGCGACAGCTTGCAACAAATGGTGGTCGAGGCCGACCTCGCCGAATTCGTTGACCAGGACAGCAACATCAGACAATTCCGGCGAATGCAGAAGGCGCTGCAGCAAGGTTGTTTTGCCGCTGCCGAGAAAGCCGGTGATGACGTTGACCGGGGTCAGCTCGCCGTAGCTCGCCATCGTGCCGGACTTAAAGTTTCGCGCCGGCGAGCGCGCTCAGATATTGCTCGTCCAGCGGGTCGCAGACACGGCCGCTGATCCTTTCTGCGGCCTGCCAGACGTCGGCGACGGTATCGACGATCGCGGTTCGTCCGGTACGGCTGGTCAACAAGTAGGCGCTGCCCGACCAGTCTTTGGCGACAACACCTTGATGCTTGAGCGCTGCATTCACAATGCGTACGCGCGCCTGACGCTCGCGCAGCCGCGTTTGCGGTTCGGTCCGGCTCGCGAACACTTCCGGTGCGCTTGCGCTATCCGTCCAATGACCCTTGCCGCCGAGGACCCCGCACAGGGCGCACATGAGTAGGACCGCTAGCGCTCGCCAACCGCGTGGGCGGGTGCTGCCTCGCGCGGAAAGCGGCGGCGGAAATCGTCGGCAATCTCGTCGAACGTGCAAAACTTCACGCCGGCGTGCTTGGAGAGGTAATCGTACATCCGCTCCAGCATCAGCAGGACTTGCGGACGCCCGGAAACATCGGGATGAATGGTCATGGCGAACACGGCGTAGTCGTATTCGCGATAGACCCAGTCGAACTGATCGCACCACAGCTCCTCAATGTCGCGCGGCTTGATGAAGCCGTGGCTGTTCGGTGCGCTCTTGATGAACATCATCGGCGGCAGGTCGTCGAGATACCAGCTGCCCGGGATATCAATCAGATCGGTTTCTTCGCCGCGGACCAGCGGCTTCATCCATTCGTGCGGTTGCTTCGAGTAATCGATCAGCGTCCAGCTGTCGCCGACCCGCACGTAGAACGGATGGAAATCGTCGTTCATCAGGCTGTGGTCGTATTTGATGCCCTTCTTCAGCAGCAGCTGGTTGGTCACGGTGGAAAACTCCCACCACGGCGCCACGTAGCCGGTCGGGCGCCGGCCGCTGAGGCGTTCGATCAGTTCGACGCACTTGTCCATGACCGCCTCTTCCTGTTCGGGCGTCATGGCGATCGGGTTCTCGTGCGAATAGCCGTGCATGCCGATTTCATGACCGGCATCGACGACCATCTTGCATTGGGCCGGAAAGGTTTCGATCGAGTGCCCGGGAATAAACCAGCTCGTCGGTATGCCGAGGCGATCGAACAGTTTGACCAGCCGCGGCACGCCGACTTCGCCGGCAAACAGCCCACGGGAAATGTCGCAGGGAGAATTCTCGCCGCCGTAGGAGCCGAGCCAGCCGGCCACGGCGTCGACATCAACGCCGATGGCACAAAGGATTTCCTTCTTGCCGCCGGCGCCGGAGCGCGGCATCGACCGGGCGCTTCTCGCCGCTTCCGCGCCGCGTGACGTCACCAGTGTACGAGGCTGATAGCGCGGTCCGGACGCCGCGCCGTAGCCCGCGCGGACGGAGCCGAAAGACGGATGGATGCGATTGTCGTCGGTCATAAGTGCCCCACTCAACCCAGGTTTGTTGCAACGATAGCCATCCATTCGAGCGGCAACGAAGGGATGAATTTGATTGGACAGTCCCACGTTGTGCGCGGACCGGCAAGAGGCCAGCTGGCGACGTTATTTGTGACTGCGGTTGTTCGCAGCCGCCTGTCGTTGACAAGCAGCCACATGCGACGCCATCTTCAGTCATCCCTTACACCTGTCCGGAGGGACGGCGATGAACGATCGGCAAAACAGCACCCGAGCAGACTACGAACGGAAGGGCTTCGCCGCCCGGTCGGGCTATGGCCGCAGCCCTGCCCTCCTGATCGTCGATTTCATTAACGGCTTTACCGATCCCACCACACCGCTGGGCGGGGACTTCGCCTGGGAGATCAACGCAACGCGCCGGCTTTTGGACGCTTTTCGCGCGGGCAATCTGCCAATTGTCTATACGACGACCGCCTACGCCAAGGACATGCACGACGCCGGTGTATTCGCCAAAAAGGTCCCCTCGCTTGCGATCCTGCAAAAGGGCTCGCCGCTGGTCGAGGTCGATCAAAGAATACAGCCGCTGCCCGGCGAGAGAATTGTCGAAAAGAAGTACGCAAGCTCGTTCTTCGGCACCAACCTCGACGTAGACCTCCGAGCGCTTGGCGTTGACACCGTCATCATGGCCGGTTGCACGACGAGCGGCTGTATCCGGGCTTCGGCAATCGATTCCCTGCAATACGGATTTCAGACCATCGTCGTCCGCCAGGCTGTCGGCGATCGCGCCGACGGCCCGCATCAGGCGAACCTGTTCGATATTGATGCCAAGTACGGCGACGTCGTCGATCTCTCCGAAGCGCTCGACTATCTGAAATCGTTCGCCGGCGCCGCGGAATTCGCCACCAAGGCACAAGACGATTTCGACACTTGGTGGCAGCAAGCCAAGCGGGCCTGAGCGGTAGAACCATGGCCATTTCCGAACGCTCGTCGCAACTGTCGTCGGCATTCGATGACATGTTGGCGCAAAGCAAGAAACGCTTTGACGATCTTTACGATCGTCAGCGGCCGGACACCCGCGCGTCGTTCAGCGTCGCGCCACCACAAAGCTGGGATCGGCTTGGCTCAACCGCCAAAACATCGACTGTGCTACCTGACCAAAAATCGCCCGCCGTTCACCGGCTTAACGAACGTTTTGGCGCGGGCAACTGGCGCTTTGAAATTGCCGAACAGCAACGCGATGGCGACGAAGCCATCGTTTTGGGCCGGCTCACTTTTGGCAAAGAAGGCGCGGTCAGAACGCAGTTCGGACGGGCGACCGTCGGTGCAAAAGCCGTGGCCGCTGCCAGCGGCGGACTCAAGTTCAAGCTTGGTGCCGGCGGCGACAGCGACGAACGCGACGCCTTTCGCCGCGCCACCGAAGCGGCCCTGATCAACTGCGCGGATCTTGCCTAAGGCAAGACGCAACGTGGCGAAATCAGTGCGCCGCTGTGACGCTGCGCGTCGTTTGCCTCGCGGCCTCGCTTTTCTCGGCGTATTCGCCGCACCAATCGTTGCCGAATGTTATCGGCCAGGCGCCAACCCCGTTCTCGCGGCGTTCAGGCGGAAACCGCCGGCAATATCCGACCGCCTGGTCCGAGTCCGGATCGGCGCCTTCGGTAGGGTGATAGTTCCACCACCGGCACGCGGAGCAGACAAATTTGGCGGTTAAGGCCATCTCCCAATGCTCCTTTTCAATTCAAGGTCGCATTCAACCACCTTTCACTCGCTTCACTCAACTCCATACCGACGCATTCGACCGCTGCTGCCATGGCCGGCAAAAAGCGTCAGGGGTTGCGCGAGCCAAATAATGCTGACAATGTTTGCCGCGAAATCGAACAATAGGGCGTTGTGCTACCGGGTTGGCATGGCAGCGCAGGGATAATCAACGATCCATGGCGCGCGTAGGCGTCGATGTCGGCGGCACCAATACCGACCTCGTGCTCGAGGCTGAGCACGGCGTCTTTGTGCACAAAGTCGCCAGCACCCCCCACGACCAGTCGGAGGGTGTTCTCAAAGGACTGCGTGAGCTGTGCGAGATTTCAAAGGTGCGTCCGGACGACGTCTCGCTGATCGTGCACGGCACCACGGTCGCCACCAACATCACCATTGAGCATACCGGCGCCGAAGTCGGGATGCTCACGACGCGCAACTTCCGCGACATTCTTCATATCGGCCGGCACAAACGGCCATACAATTTCTCGTTGCATTTTGAAGTCCTGTGGCAGCAGCGGCCGTTGGTCAAACGACGAAACCGTATCGCGATCACCGAGCGCATTCTGCCGCCGGACGGCACGGTCGAAGTCGCTCTGGACGAGAAGGAAGTCGCCGAAGCGATCAAGCTGTTCAAGCGCCGCGGCATCAAATCGGTGGTCATCGGCTTTCTGTTTTCATTTCTCAATGACGCCCACGAGCGGCGTGCCGCAGAACTCGTGCGCGCTGAAATGCCGGACGCCTACATCTGCACGTCGTCCGAAGTCGCCAATGTGATCCGCGAGTACGAACGCTTCTCGACCGCGGCCATGAACGGCTTTGTCGGGCCCAAGACGTCGCTCTATCTCAACAATCTGCAAGACAAGCTGAGTCAGAACGGGTTTCGTGCCAATCTGCGCGTCATTCAATCGAACGGCGGCATTGCCACCGTCGAAACCTGTTCCCAAAAGGCAGTGGGTATCCTGATGTCGGGCCCGGCCGGCGGCGTAATCGGCGGGCGGGCCGAGGGCCTGTTGTGCGGCCGCTCTAACCTCATCACCGTCGACATCGGCGGCACCTCCGCTGACATCAGCACCATCCCGGAGGGGCGCATCAAAATCATGAATGCGCGCGACTCCTACGTGAACGGCCACCCAATTCTGGTGCCGATGATCGATCTCGTTTCGATCGGCGCCGGCGGCGGATCGATCGCCTATATCGATTCCGCCGGCGGCTTTCACGTCGGGCCGCGCTCGGCCGGCGCCGAGCCGGGCCCTGCCTGCTACGGCCGCGGCGGCGAAGAGCCTACCGTGACCGATGCGCAAGTCGTTCTTGGCCGCCTCGATGCCGACAAGATGCTGGGCGGTGACCTGCCGCTTAACCCCGATCTCGCGCACAAGGCGGTCGAAACCAAGGTGGCGAAGCCGCTCGGCCTGTCCATCACTGACGCAGCGCTCGGCATCATCAAGGTCATCAACTCGAACATGGCGCTGGCGATCCGCTCCAACTCGGTAGCCCGCGGCATCGACCCGCGCGAATTCGCGCTGGTGCCATTCGGCGGCGCCGGCCCGCTGCACGGGATCGCGCTGGCCGAGGCCATTGCGGCAAAAGAGATCATCGTGCCGGTTGCTCCCGGCATCACCGCGGCGATGGGGCTTCTGCAGACCGACATGCAATACGAGCATGCACGTTCGTTGATCGTGTCGCTCAAGCACGCGGATCAAACCGGCATTGGACGCATCAACACCGTCATCGACGAACTGGTCGAGCGATGCCGGCGCGATCTGGAGAAGGACGGCGTGAGCGGGGACCGACAGAAATTTCAGAGACTGGCGGAGTGTCGGTATCATGGCCAGGGCTTCGAGCTACGCGCGCAGCTCCCGGACGGAAAAATCACCGCGGCGAATCTGAGTGACGTGGTCGCCGCCTTTCACCAGCAGCATCGCCTCGACTACGGCTATCACTTCGAGGATGGCGAGGTGGAATTGATCACGGTCCGCGTCATCGGACGTGAAGACGTCGTGCCGCTCAAGGTCGCACGGATCGAAAAAGCCAACGGCCACAGCGTGTCGGACGCGCTGCTCTACACCCGTCCGACCACGTTCGACGACGGCAAGACCGTCGAGACGCCGCGCTACAACCGCGACCGCCTCAAAGCCGGACACCGCATTCCTGGGCCCGCGATTCTGGTGCAACACAACTCGACAACTTTGTTGCCGCCCGGATACGTCGCCGAGGTTACCGACTTCGGCAACCTGCACGTTCATCGCGGCTAAGAGCGGGTATCATGGCCGGACAACCGATCGATCCGATTACGCTGCAGGTGATCAACGGCGCCCTGCAAACCATCGCCGAAGAGATGGGGCACGTGCTCTACCGCATGTCGTTTTCATCCATCATCCGCGAGTCGCAGGATCTCGGCGCCGGATTGTTCGACACCGAATTCAACACGCTGTGCGAGTTGGAATCGACCCCGCTGCACATCGGTTCGCTTCCCGGCTATCTCGCAGGAATTCGCGATACGTTGCAGGGCGGCGAGTGGCATGAGGGCGATCTCGTTATTCACAACCACCCCTACCACGGATCGAGTCACTCGCCGGATATCGCAGTGGTCGTCCCGGTGTTCCATGAGGGCATATTGGTCGGATACTCGGCCAATACCGCGCACCATCTCGACATCGGCGCAGCAACGCCGGGATTGATCATCGACATCCCCGACGTCTTCGCCGAGGGCATGCTGTTCGCCGGCACCAAGCTTTTTGAGCGCGGCAAACGTAACGAGGCGGTGTGGGAATTCATCCGCCGCAACAGCCGCGCCGCGCGGCAGTTGCAGGACGACCTCGAAGCGCAAATCGCCTCCGCACGGCTCGGCGCCAAGCGGTTTGTAGAGCTGATGGACCGCTACGGCCGGCAAATGGTGCTCGACGCGACCCAGCAATTGATGGACTACACCGAGCGCGTGTTGCGCCAGCGCATTGCCGCCATCCCCGACGGCGAATACCGCGCTGAGGGCTTCCTCGACGACGACGGCAAGAACCGCGACGTCCGCCTGCCGATCAGGGTGTGCGTAAGGGTCGAAGGCGACGGCATCGAGATCGATCTCACCGGCTCATCCAAGCAGGTCGAAACCGCGTTTAACGTACCGTTCGAAGGCTCGACCAAGGTCGCCTGCTTCTGCGCCATCCGCTCACTGCTGCTTGATACCGTCACGTCGGACGTAAAAGTCCCGTCCAATCAGGGATCGTTCCGGCCGGTGAAGGTCACCGCGCCGAAGGGCTCGATCTACAATCCGATCTATCCGGCGGCAGCCGAGGCGCGGTTTGCGCAAATCAACCGGGTGATCGATCTGATCTACAAGGCGCTGGCGCCGGTGCTGCCGAACGACATCATCGCTGGCAGTTCTGCGAGCCTGTCGTTTTGCTCGTATGCCGGCATCCGCCCCACCGGCGATTATTGGGTGTTCCTCGAAGTCAACGAAGGCTCGTACGGCGGCCGCCCGCGTGCGGACGGACCCGACAGCATCGACAATCTGATGGCGAACACGCGGAACAATCCGATCGAAGATCTGGCGATGCATTTGCCGATGATCTGCGACCGCTACGAACTGCGCGACGACGTGATGCCGGGCGCCGGGCGGTTTCGTGGCGGCATCGGTGTGGTCAAGGCGCAGCGGGTTTTGACCGATGCTTTCATCACCCATGAGAACGAGCGTCACCACGACGTGCCGTGGGGCATCTTTGGCGGCGATCCGGGACAGGTCGGCAAGGTTGATATCTATAACGTCGCCCGCCCCAATGACATCAGGCATATGCCGGCAAAATTCTCCGGACTGCGGGTGGCCGCGGGCGACGTGCATGTGTTTTACGGACCCTGCGGCGGCGGCTATGGCGAACCGCTGGAACGCCCCGCCGCTAAAGTTCTGGAAGACGTGCTCGACGGCTTCTGCACTGTCGAGCATGCCCGCCTCGCCTACGGCGTGGTGGTCGATCTGATCGCTGAGACGGTGGACGAGGCAGCGACCAAGGGACTTCGCGAGCGCATGCGCGGAGCGCCGCGCCCAAAGCCGACGGCGTCCGCCGAACCGCCGCGGCGAACACCGCAAACGCAGATCCCTCTGCCGACCGGCAATGGCGCCAAGCCTTCAGGCCCCCAAGCGATCCACGCTGCCGCTTCTTCAACAGCGGCGCCGCCACCGACCGCCAACGGGCGCTCGGGCAACGACGCTCTACGTAGACTGCGACATGCCTATGGTGATGCCTGGAGCTTCGAGGTCGTGCGACACGGCAGCTCCGGCGGTAAAATCGAAGTTGTCGGCCAATTGCGCGCCAACGGTTCGACCGTCCGCGAAACCGCAATCGCCACGAACGTCCAAGGCCGCTCTCGCGGCGAATTACTGCAACAGGCCGCTGACGACAGCCTTCGCAAATGCGCGGAAACGCTGCTGCGAAACGGACGGTAGTGCCGTCGTGCCATTGATTTAGCGGAAGGTCAGACCGACTTTGGAACAGCGAGGAACAATCTTCGTCGAAGCGATGATCGTCATCGCCGTGATCGGCGTGCTGGCGTTCTTGATCGGGCTATTGATACGCGCGCCGCAACGACAGCAGGCGGGCGTCAGCGGTGCCGGCCAGCCGTCGCAATCGCCGCGATGGTATGAATTCACCCTGGCGCTGCTTTTGCTCGCTGCCATTGCCGCTTTCGCGATCTGGATCATTTCCACCGGCAAGCCGTGGGTCTGGGGCGAAAGCATCGAGAATTGGCAAACCGACACGCGCACCATCGTCTTCGCCGCCATCATGGTCGCGCTGGGCGTTATCGGTCTTGGCGTCTCGCTCATTTATACGCTGGTTCAGTCAGCGCCGGGCCCGGCGGTGCGCCGTCCAATCGCAGCAAGTGCAGAAGCGGCGGCTCCCGGCGCTGTGCCGGCGCCGGCACCGTCGCCTTTGCGAATCTTCGGCCTACTTCTGTTGGTCGTCGCGATTATCCTGTTGTGCTGGATCGCTTTGCCATCAGCGCAACAGCACGGTCTTATCGTTCAACTGATTTATCCGGCCACGCTTGGCCTCTCACTGGTGCTGCTGTTCGACAAAGCGACCCGGACCTGGGGCGCCAAAGGAGGCGCCGAGACGTTTCGCGAATGGCTGTTCTGCGATCTGCTGGTGTTTCTGCTGGTGCTCGCATTCCTCCATCTGCGCGCGATAGCCAAGCCGGAAGCTTATACCGTCAGCTTCTGGGACCTGCTTAACATCGTGCTGTTCTTTGCCGCATTCTGGATCGTGGACCGCACCGCCGCGCGCGGCCGTTTTCTGTTTGCCTACGGCTATCTGGTCCTGCTGCCGGTGTTGCTCCTGATCTGGAACGCGGTTCTGGGGGTAGCGGCGCAGGCATCGTGGTGGGCGACGATGTGGCCGTTTCTCATCGTCGCCGCCGTTTTCTTCGTTCTTGAGGCCGTCACGCTGGCCTCGTCCGACGGCGAACGCCAGACGCTGCCGGCGGTCAAGGATGTGGTGTTCGTCGTAATATATGCCGTGCTGCTGATTGTTGCCGTGAAATCCTATGCCTGACGACGCTTCGATACGCGTCGTGCTTGCAACCTCTTGCCGATGGCGGCGGGGCATGCTCCAGTTGGGCGCCGGGTTAAAATCGCTTTAATAATCGGGGGCTCATCGACAATGGCGGGTTGGCGACTGTTTTGGGCGCTGGTGGGCTATCTGGCCTTCATCGTCGTTCTGATCTTTCTGTATTTCTACAAGCCGTTTGAGGACTTCTTCACTCTGGTCATCAACGGGCTGGGTTACGACAACGCCATGTTTTGGGTTGTGCTGCTCGCAGCCATCATCGGCTTCTGCGGCTACCACTGGCGGGCCTATCGCCTCTATATCGTGCAACGGCACAGCGTCGACGGCATGGTGCTGGCCTCTTTGCGCGGCTCGGCCTTCATCGCCATCCTGTTTTGCGCCGGCGCCACGGTACAATCGCTGCAGATCCTTTGCGTCTATCTGTTGCAGCCAAGCTACACACTCGACTCCGAGTTCGGCTCGCGTCTCGGCGCCGTGGTCGCGCTGTTGATTTTGACGGTGATCTTTTGCCTGATTTACGGAGTGCTCAAGGTCATACGATCGGGTTCGGCGGCTAGCGGGACCGCCGATACAGGATCGTATAGATTACAATAAACAGCCCGATCATCAGCAGCGAGAATATCGTCGAGGCGGTGCCGAGCGCGAAGATCGTCGGCTGCACCCGTTGCGTCATGGCCGCATTAATGTCGAGCGGCAGCGTGTTTTCCGCCCCGGCCAACAGCGTGGTGCGGGCGAATTCGTCGTAGGAAAGCGTAAAACCGAACAGCCCCGCGGCCACAATGCCCGGGGTGATCAGCGGCAAAGTCACTTCCTTGAATACGGTCCATTCGTCGGCGCCCATATCGCGCGCCGCCTCCTCAAGGCGCGCGTCGAACCGGTTGAACACCGCCATCATGACCAGGAACCCGAATGGCAGGGTCCAGACCACGTGAACGCCCAGGGCGGAATATTGCCATCCAGGGGGAATGCCGACCACCCGTAACAGCGACGCCAAGCCGAGACTGAGCAGAACGCCCGGCACCATGAGCCCCGACATGATCGCGTAGAATAGCACTCCAGAGCCGCGAAACTTCTTGCGGAAAGCCATCGCCAGCATGGTTGAGAAGATCGCCGTGATCACCATGACGACCACGGCCAGGATAAGCGAACGGACCAGCGAGCTCTTGATGTCGCCGACCGCCGACGGACCGGCCAGCTTTTCCCACCAATAAAAGCTTAACCCGCGCATCGGGAACGTCACGCCGCCACGCCGTCCCTGGAAGGACAGCGTGAACATGGCGAACATCGGACCATAAACGAAGATCAGGAAGATCGCATAGTAGACGCTGAAGCCGGCCTTCACCCGGGCCTTGCGGCGGCGTTCCGGCGTGGAGCGGGCCATTACTAGAGCTCCTTGCGGATATCGACCACGCGCAGAATGACGATGACACCAATCATCATCGCCAGCATCAGCATAAAGGCGTTGACCGCGGCGAACGGATAATTCGCAATGGCGTAATAGTTCAGAATCACGGTGCCGGTCGTCGAGGTCTTGCCGCCGTAGACCACTACCGCCGTAGCGAATTCACCCATCAGCATGACGAAAAGGAAAATCATACCGATGGCGACGCCCGGCAGCGACAGCGGCGCGATGATCTCGCGGAAGATCTGAAACGGAGTTGCGCCCATATCACGCGCGGCCTCGAGCAGCGTCTTGTCGATCTTGGCCAGCGAGAAGAAAATCGGGCCAACCGCCAGCACGACATAGAGTTGCACCAGGGCCATCGTGTAGCTGAATTCGGAATAGAGAAAAAAGCTCACCGGCTCGCTTATCGCGCCGATGTCGAGGAGAAATTCGTTGATCAGGCCGTGGCGCCCGAGCATCGGCAGCCAAGCGACTGCGCGAATGAGATAGCTGGTCCAGAACGGCACCATGACCAGCAGGAACAACGCCAGCTGCCATTTGAAGTCCTCGACCTGCATCGACAGGAAATAGGCCATCGGATAGGCGAGGATCAGGCAGATCGCCATCACCGTTATGGTGAACCGGAACGTGGTCCACAACGTGCGGATGAAAATCGACGGTGTCAGGAAATCCGAATGCTTCGGGTCGAAAAAACCTTCCGTGACGAAGAACGCCTGATAGTGCTCCAGCGTAAAGCCCGGCGCCATGCCGTGACCGGTGGTCTTCCAGAAGCTGAACACGAAGATTGAAAAAAGCGGCAGAAAGAGAAAAACGACGAGCCAGATCGTCGCTGGCGCGATCAGAATCGGTACCGGAAAGCTTGGCTCGCGGCTATACTTGCGCGCAACATCGCTCTCGGCATTCGCAATCGGAGCGCCGCCGACCAGCCCGCGCGGCATCAACTCCAGCTTCGTTGTTTTCGCGTAGCTCTCGAGCGTCGTCACTTTTCAACTAACCCAAAACATACCGCCGGCTCCTTGCGGGCCGGCGGTACGATTTTTACACCATTTTCAGACTGCAAAAAGCCCTACGCGGTCAGGAACTCCGTCCACCTCTTGACGAGATAATCGTTCTCATCCATCAGCGAATTCCAGACGGCGATCTTGGAATATCTGTTCCAGTACGAGCCGCCGGATCGAACGTCGCCCTTCTTGATGATAACGGTCCCGAACGGATCCGACAGATCTTTCGCCGCCGGTTTGCCTTCGTACCAATAGTCCCATTCTGCCGCTTCAAGGTACTTCTTCGCGTTCTCGGGGATCGAGTGATAGTAGCCCTGACGCGCGACAAAGGCGGCCGGCCAGCCGGCGAGCCACCAGTTGATGTACTCGTAAGCTTGATCGAGCTGCTTGCCCTTGACCTTCGCGGAGATGGCGAGCCCGCCGTGCCAGCCGCGCATACCCTCCTTCGGGAACGCGTAGACACAGGGCACGCCTTCCGCCTGGATCGCGGCGACAGCCGGCGACCACATGCTCTCGAGCGCCACTTCGCCGTTGACCATCAAGTTGACCGACTGGCCGAAGTTTTCCCAAAAAGCGCGGAAGTGCCCGGCCTTTTTGAGCGGGATGAGGTAATCGATGAGAAAGTCGATTTCGGGCTTGGTCATGTTGCCTTTGTCGCCGAACTTCTTGAGACCAAGCGCTTCGACCGCCAAGGCCGCATCCATCACGCCGATTTGCGGCACGTTGAGCAATGCAACCCTGCCCTTGAAGTCCTTGTTGAGGAGTTCGCCCCAGCTTTCGATCGGGCGACCGGTCGCTTTCGGATTGTAGCCTATGGAGTTGGCGTTATGGAACGCCGGGACCATGCTGATATACCGCGACGGCCCCTTCACCTTGTTGCCGTTCTCATCGATCCATAGGAACTTGTAGGGTGCGTCGCCCTGTCCTACGTTCGAGTCCGGCGTCAGTTTGCCGGTCTTGGTTAGATTGGTGACCTTCTCCCAATCCTTAATCCTTTTGGTGTCAACGGGCTGCCACACCTTAGCAGGCTGCATCACCCGCATGTCGTTGTAATAGCCCTCGGCGATTTCGTATTGATCGTTCTGGTTCAGCATTTTGCCGAACATTTCGCCGTAACCCATAGCCTGACCGGCAACTGGGAAGCCCAGATCTTTCGTCGCCTTGGCCTGGATTTCGTTGACCTCGCTGACACCGAGACCGATGCTTCGCAATCCGTCCGCCGCCTCGGCGATCCGGAAGTTCGTGCTGGTCAAAGCTCCGGCCGCCACGCCGGCCGCCGTGGTTTTCAACAACGATCTGCGTGACAACATTCCTTGCCGAACACTTCCTGGGCCTTCGTACGCCATGCCCCTCTCCTGTGTTGAAGAAGCCAAAAGTCGCTTTGTGTATTGAAGCCCGGTGCGGCGTTCAGCCAAAGCTCTGGTGCGCCGCTTCAAACGGCCGAATGATACATCAGGGCCTAGGCCTGTCAAACCGCAATGACGAGGTTCATCAAACTGAAGCGGTAAATTGCCTCAGCAACAGATATCGTCTGATTGCGGTTCACGCCGGGCGGCTCAAGCCCGGCGAAAACGACGCCGGCCGCCAAAGCTGATTACGCCGGCTGACCAGAAGATGCCCGTAGGTTTGCGCAAAGCGCTGCCAAGCGGGATCGGCCAGCAGTTTTGCATGACGCGTTTCCCGATCCGCAGCATCCGCGAACAGCCAGAGATGGCTCACCTCGTCCATGCCGCCGACTTCGGCCTGCAGGAATGCGATCAAGTGTCCCAGATTGGACTTAATGATCGCGGCACCTTCCTGCTCGTAGGCGGCGATCAGCGCCGGCGCCTTGCCGGGATGCAGTACATAAGTGATCTGCTCGATCGGCACGTTACGCCTTCGCCTGGGCGAGTTCGGGCGTGCGATGTTTGGTGATCTTCATCCACACATGCTCGCCGGATGTGGTCCGCCCGTAGCGCGCAGGCCGATCTGCACTGCTGCAGGTTGGCAGGCATTCGATTATCGCGTCATAGTTGGGCTGATGGAAGAACGCCATCGATATCCGGCGGCTGCCCAAAGCTTTGTCGCGCGGCGGATTAATAACGCGATGGAGCGTCGAGACCCAGCGATCATTGGTCCACTCGGCCATCAGGTCACCGAGGTTGACGACAAAAGTTCCGGGCAACGTCGGCACGTCGATCCAGGCGCCGTCCTTGCTAAGCACCTGAAGGCCGCCGGGCGCATTGTCGGGCTTCAAGATGGTCAGGCTGCCATAATCGGTGTGCGCACCGGCGCGCAGCTGACCGGGCAGCGGCTCCTTCGGCTGGTCGGGGTAGTGCAGCACACTGAAATTGGTGATGTGGCGATCGACCTTGTCGTCGAAGAAGTGCTTGTCCATGCCCAACCCGACGGCAAAGATGCGCATCAGCTCGGTCGCGACCCGCTCCATTTGGTGATAATAACTTTCCCAGACCGGACGAAAATTCGGCGGCTTTTCGGGCCAGAAGTTGGGGGCGAAGAATTTCCCCGGCTTCGCGGCGCGGTGATAGTCGTCATCCGGTGCCCCGGTCGGTCCGATCGAGAACGATTCCTTGAAGTCGGGCGGCGATTCTTCGTCCAATGAATAGGACAGCGCTTCACTGCCGAGCGAGATGTAGCCGCGATAACGATCCGGCGGCATTCGCAGCTTCAGCTTCTCCTCCAAAGGCTGATCGAAGTAGGCGCGCGATACGCTGCGCATGTCATCGATCAGGCTGTCCGGCACCCCGTGCCCAGAAATGATCAGGAAGCCCAGCGAGGAACAGGCGTGGTCGACTTCGCGCGCCACCACCTCCTGGTCCTTTGCCGTGCCGTTCAGGAAGGGGGCGATGTCGATAACGGGAATGCTGTTCATCTCGTGAACTCCCTGCGCGTAATCGGTTGCCTGTTTACCCGGAACGTCTGGTTGCGGCGTCGACATTCTCATGGAGGTCCTGTCGAAATATCCAAACATCCGGCGATCTCGGCAGCGCGAGCCAAACCAGGCTCGACTGCCGTTTCTGCTGCGGCTTGCGCCGCCGTCCGCTTTGTTTGCTATTGAAGCTCGTGCGCCGACTGCCAAGCCTCTTGTGCGCCCGTCTTTATTTGCGAATGATACAGCAGGTCCGAGACCTGTCAAACCGTCGAGGGGCATAACGTGAGCGTACTGATCAAGAACGGGCGGATCGTCACCGCAGTCGACGATTACCACGCCGACATCTTCATCAATGGGTCGCAGGTGACCCTGATCGGCAAGGACCTCGTGATCGAGGCCGACAAGCAGATCGACGCAGCCGGCAAACTCGTCATCCCGGGCGGCATCGACCCGCACACGCACCTTGAGTTGCCGTTCGGTGGCACGACAACGTCGGATACATTTGAGACTGGCACCCGCGCAGCAGCATACGGCGGCACCACCTGCATCATCGACTTCGCAGTGCAGACCCGCGGGACATCGACGCTGAAGGCACTCGACGACTGGCACGGCAAGGCCCAGAGCAGAACGGCGATCGATTATGCCTTCCACATGATCGTGACCGACATGCCGCAGGAGCGGATCGGCGAGATGCGCAGTCTCGCCGACAACGGTATCACCAGCTACAAATTGTTCATGGCCTATCCGAACGGCTTCCTCTCCGATGACGGCACCATCTTTCGCGCGATGCGCAAGGCCGGCGAGGACGGCACGCTCGTCTGCATGCATGCCGAGAACGGCATCGTCATCGACGAACTGGTCAAGATCGCGCTCGCGGAACGCAAGGTCGAACCGAAATATCACGCCTTGACCCGGCCGACCCGGCTGGAGGCGGAAGGCGTACACCGCGCGCTCGCCATCGCCGAGGTCGCACGCGCGCCGGTCTACATCGTTCATTTGAGTTGTTACGACGCACTGCACGAGTTGCGCACGGCGCAAGCGCGCGGCGTGATGGCGCACGCCGAAACCTGTCCGCAATATTTGCTGCTCGATGTCGACCGTTATGACGAGCCGGGCTTCGACGGCGCCAAATATGTGCTCACTCCGCCGTTGCGGGAGAAGTGGAACCATGACGAACTGTGGGGCGGGCTTCGCTCACACGCGCTCGACGTGATCTCGACCGATCACTGCCCGTTCTGCCTCAAGGAGCAAAAGGAAATCGGCCGCAACGACTTCAGCAAGATTCCCAATGGCGGTCCCGGCATCGAGAGCCGCATGAGCCTGATCTATCACTATGGCGTCAGCAAAGGCCACATCTCGCTCAACCGCTTTGTTGAGCTGACGTCGACTGCACCGGCGAAAATCTTTGGCTTGTTTCCGAAGAAGGGCACGATCGCCGTCGGCAGTGACGCCGACGTTGTGATCTTCGATCCTGCCCGCGAAGAAACCATCAGCGCTTTCAACCCCCACACCCATCACATGAATATCGATTACAGCGCCTACGAAGGTTTCAAGGTCAAAGGCTACACCGAAACCGTCATCTCGCGCGGCAAGGTCGTGATCGAGAAAGGCGAATATGTCGGCCGCGCCGGCGACGGCGCCTTCGTCAAGCGGACGGCTTACGGCGGACAGTACGCGAATACTCACGCCAATATGGTGCGCGACGTGCTTGCGCCACGCGCTTCGCTCGGCTCGCCAGGGCGTCGTCTGTCGTAACAGCTGGAACGAGAGTTCGCGAGGTCTTCAACAGGGCGCGGCGCCAATGACAGCAGAAGCAATCGCGACGGCAAGGCTCACCTCGGATCCCGTCGCTCCGGAACAACTCCGCGCCGATATTGCGAAGCTGTTCGATAAGCTCGCCGGCGGCGGCTTCGGCATCGTGCCGCTCGACGTGGCCTATGCGGTGGTCGCCACAACGCCCGGCGGGATCCGAAGCATTTTCGAAACCAAGCGGCGCTCTTACGACAAACCTTCCGGTATGTTCGGCAACTGGCGCATGAGCCGCGAAATCCATGTCATGGACGAGACCCGGCACGCCATGGTCCGCGACATCGTCGAGCAGGAACGGATTCCGTTCTCAGTCGTCGCGCCGTTTCGCGCCGACCATCCGCTGTTTGCCGCCGTCGATCCGTTCGTGCTGAAGAACTCGTCGAAGAGCGGCACCCTGGACATGCTGCTCAATGCTGGCCAGTTCCACGACGCCATCGCCGATGGCGTGGTTGCCCGCGGCACCGCGGTGTTTGGTTCGTCCGCCAACCTGTCGCTCACCGGCAGCAAGTATCGCTACCAGGATATCGAGCCTGCCATTCGCGACGCCGCTGCGGTTTCCTTCGACTACGGTCAATCGAAATATGCGCATCCGGACGGACTTTCCAGCACCATCATCGACTTCACCAACTTCACGGTGGTGCGCATCGGCCATTGTTTCGATCATCTGGCGCGGGTTTTCCCGACCCGTTATGGCGTGACGTTGAAGACTTGATTGGTGAACGCCGAAATGAGCGATCCCTACAAAGACATCGGCTTCGATTCCAACCGGATCGGCTTCGGCCGGCGGGCCGGAATCGTGGTCGTCGATTTTCAAAAGGGCTTTACCGAGAGCCGCTTCAAACTCGGCGGCAGTCCGATGGTCGAGCGTGCAGTCAACAATACTGCAAAGCTTGTCGCCGCGGCGCGCGGCGCCGGACTGCCGGTCGCCTCCTGCTATACCGCGTATTCCAGTGCGCGCGATGCGCCGTTGTGGAAGATACCGACCGTGGTCAACGAATTCCACCACGGCCAGCCGTGCACGGAGCTCGACGAACGCATCTACGATCGCGACTATGACATGGTGGTGTGCAAGACTGCGGCGTCGATCTTTTTCAATACGCCGGTCGCGTCTTATTTCATCAAGGAGGGCGTCGACACCGTGATCGTATCCGGGTGCAACACGTCCGGGTGCGTGCGCGCCAGCATCACCGACGCATTTTCCTACGGCTTTCGCGTCATTGTGCCGGAACCTTGTTGCGGCGACGTCGACGAAGGCCCGCATCGGGACAATTTGCGCGACGTAGGACGCCGCTATGCCGATGTCGTCACGCTTGAGGAAGTCCTCGCCTACATCGAGACGTCGGGACGCCGGAACAGCTGACCGGCTGGCGCTTTCATCAAAACTCGCCTTTGAGGAAAGCGGCGACGACGCGGCAATTTTCTTCGGTGCCGTCAAACAGCGTCGAGTGGCTCGACCCCTTGATCACATATTTCTTCGCATTTTTGATGTGTTGCGCGAGATATTCCTGGCCGGCGCCACTATCCGCCTGCTGCCACGGCGTCATCACGTCCTCATCACCACCGATGACCAGGGTCGGCGCAGCGATTTTTGGCAAGAGCGGGCGCAGGTCCATGTCGATCATGGCCTGACAAGCCAGTTTGAAAATGTCGACGCGATTGCACTTGCCCAGGATGTCCTGGATCATGTCGACGGCGTTGTGCCCGTTCGGGCCATCCAGATAGCGTCGGGAGAGCGCCTGAGTGGCGATCAACTCCGCCAGCGTCCGCGACCCGACACCGTATTGCTCGGCAAGATCGATCCAGCCGCGAAACGTAAGAACGCCCGCATAGTCGAGCTTGGCCGCGGAGCAGTTGATGATCAGGCGTTCGGTGCGCTCCGGATACTTGGCAGCGAATTGCTGCGCCACCATGCCGCCCATGGAGGTTCCGTGAATATGTGCAGAGGCAAGACCGAGATAGTCCATCAGCCCGGCGATATCGTCCGCCCAGACTTCCATGTCGTAATGCTGAAACGGCCGTTCCGACTGGCCGTATCCGCGCATGTCGAAATCGACGCAGCGGAAGGTCTGAGAACAGGATCGGCGTCGCGGTGGCGAAATTGAAGTGCCCGAAGCCGGCCCCGTGGATCTGAACGACGGGATCGCCTTCACCGGTTTCCTGGTACCAGATGCGGACGCCGTTCACCCGCGCGTCAGGCATGAAATTCTCCCCGGTGCTCTCACAACATCATGCGGCGGTCTAAACGACTAGCGCGGCGGAGCTGCTTCAGCGCTGCTCAATGCCGCAACCAAATCGGAGAAAAGCTCGTTGCTCAGGCTGACGTGGCTCACTAGAAGCCTATGCGCCTCATCGCCGTCGCCGGCAATAATCGCCTCAACGATCGCTTCGTGTTCCTCAGAGGCGCGGCGCAGGGCGTCGGGCCGCTTTAAATGATAGGCCCGGTATGGCGCAAGCCGGCCGTAGAGCGCGGCCGCTTGCTCTTTCAGATAATCATTGTGCGACCCCGCATAGATCGCCTCATGAAATGATTTATTCAATTCATGATAGCCCTCTCGGTCTCTTGCATCGACATAGGGACGGAACTTTTTCTGCAGCGAATCGAGAGCGGCGTGCTCGGCAGGCGTCATGCGGCGTGCCGCCAATCGGCCGCAGAACCCCTCAAGCTCGGCCATGACCTCGAACATCTCGACCATTTTTGAAGGGGTAATTTTTGCAACGACGGCGCTCTGATGCGGGCGCCACTCCACGAGGCTTGCGGCAGCCAGTTGTCGCAGCGCTTCGCGAACCGGCGTGCGCGAGACGTTGAAGGCTTCGGCAAGTTTCTTCTCGTCCAGTTCCTCGCCAGGCCGCAGCACGCCGGAAATGATTTGATCGGCAATCTGCCGCCGCACCCGGTCAGAGCGGATGATCGGCACGTCATTATTTTCGGCCTTGCCAGGCACGGCCCGGCTATCAGGCTTGGTTATGATCGACACCATTGCGGACTCACTGCTTCCCGGCGCGTCAATGTAGATTGGAATACTGTCTTTATTTCCCGCGTAATCGCAACTCTCTTGTATACCTGATTAGCTAAATTGTATATTATGTTATTGGCGTAGTAGCGGGCATTGCGAAATGGCGGTTCGACTAGCTCTCCTACAGATGAATTGTTCGGGGGCGCGCGAACAGAATCTGGTCCGCGCCGAGCAGATGATCCGCGAAGCGGCCGGCAAGAACGCGCAGATCGCGCTTCTTCCCGAAGTCTTTCACGAGCTGTTCTTCATTACTGACCTCAACGCCCGCTACTTCGACATGGCCGAGCCGATACCCGGCCCGATCACCGAGGCGATGCAGAAGCTCGCGCGCGAGCTGCAAATCGTGATCGTGGCGCCGATCTACGAGCGCGTGGACCGGAGCGTGTATTACAATTCAGCGGCGGTCATCGATGCGGACGGATCGCTGCTCGGTGTCTATCGCAAAAACCACATTCCGCTGAATACCATCTTTTATGAGAAGCTGTATTTCAAACCCGGCAACCTCGGCTATCCAGTTTTCAATACACGGCATGGAAAGGTCGGTCTGCTGATCTGCCACGATCGCCACTATCCGGAAGGCGCCCGCGCGCTCGCACTCAATGGCGCGGAGATCGTGCTGATCCCCAGCGCTACGCCCGACAAGAGCCTCTCACGCAAGGTGTGGGAGAAGGAGCTCGCTGCGCACGCGATCTTCAACGAATATTTCGTTGCCGGATTGAACCGGACCGGCCAAGAAGGCAACTATTTTTACTACGGTCACAGCGTCGCCTTCGACCCTACTGGCGAAATGCTGGCGCAAGCCGGCACCGACGAGGAAGTACTCATCGTCGACTGCGATCTCGATTTGATCACGCAACGCCGGCGCGCCTGGCAGTTTTACCGGGATAGGCGTCCCGACACTTACGGCATCCTCACCGCGCTGGTGCCGTAGTCGAACCATCCGGGCCGACAGCGCGGCTGAAGCGGGAGATTGAGATGTGGAGAGCAGCGATCGCGACGGCCATACTGCTTGTGGCGGGATGGATGACGCAGGCGCAAGCGGCCGAGAAAGTTCGGCTCACCTACACCGTGCAAGTGCATCAGGCCAACATGATGGTACTTGCCGACTATGCGAAGAAATACGGCGTCGAGATCGAGCCGGTGCCGATGCGGCGGTATGCGGATCAGCAATTGGCGCTGATGACCAACCAGGTCGACGTCGCGGTCATGGGTTACGTCAATGTCGGCCTCATGGAGGAAAAAGGCTTCCGCGACTACCGCGCCATTGCCGGCGTGTTCACCGGCGGACAGAGCCTGACGCTGGCGAAAGATATCAAGGCGACGACGTGGAAGGATCTGGAAGGCCGCAAGATCGGCACCGCGCCGAATAGTTATGTCGAGCTCCTCTTCAAGGCGAGCGCCAAGCTCGGCGGCGCCGATCTGTCCAAAATACAGACGGTCAGTTTCACGGCTGGTGGGCCGCCGCTGCTCGACGCTTTGAAGAAGCATCAGATCGACGGCTTTGCGTCCTGGGAGCCTAATAATGCCGGTGCGGTCGTCGCCGGCGACGGTTATTACAGCTCGCTTGATCTCAGCGACAACCCGACCCGCAACGTCAACGGACTGCTGACCGTCAACGCGGCATTCCTTCAGGCTCACCGGGCGGCCGTGCTGGGCGTCGTCCGCGCGCTGATCGAGGCGACCAACGCTCTCAGCCAGGATCGCAACAAATTCATTGCAGTCGCCATGAGCGGCACGGGCTCCTCGCTCGACGTCACCAAAGAGGCCGTCCCGCACGGCAAGCTCGATTACAAGCTCTACTCCAAGGAAGCCAAAGCACTGATGGGAATGCTCTACGAGGCCAAGCTGACCCAGCTCGATGCAACGCCGGCAGTCGACAAACATTTCGACTATTCGCTCCTCGAGGAGGCGACCGGCAAACCGAAAAATCAGCTCGGCGGAGAGTGAGCTAAGAGGCGATGGTGTCCGTCGTTTCGATCCCGGCCCGCCGAAGTCTTTGGGACAGCGCTCGCATCGTTGCGAGCGCCAATATTGTCGGCCGACGGATCATCGGACCGCTCGTCGTGCTCCTGCTGTGGCACCTGGCGTCGACCCTGCAATGGGTCGATCCGCGGTTCGTGCCGTCGCCTTTGACCGTGCTGCACTCGCTATGGATCTGGATGTTCGGTCCTGCGGGAGCGGGACCCTTCTCCGGCACCTGGTTCCTGCACGCCGGCAACAGTGCCTATCGGGTCCTCATCGGCTTTCTCGCCGCTGCAGCCGCCGGCGTTACCATCGGCTGCCTGATCGGCTGGTTCAAGGCGATGTCTGATCTCCTGGATCCGGTAATTCAGATCGTGCGCCCGATTCCGATCACGGCCTGGGTGCCGTTCGCGGTAATTTTTTTCGGGATTCGCGACGGCTCGGCTTTCTTCCTGATCGCCCTCGGGGCGTTTTTCCCCATCGTCGTCAATACCGCCGCCGGTGTAGCCGCGACGCCAAAGCTTCTGGTTCGTGCCGCCCGTATGCTAGGTATCCGCTCCTACATGCTGTTGCCGCGGGTGGTCATTCCCTCCGCCATGCCGTCCATTTTCACCGGGCTGCGGCTGGGCATCGGGCTTGCCTGGGTGCTGGTGATCGTTGCCGAGATGATGGCGGTGAAGTCGGGCCTCGGGTTTGCGATGTGGGACGCCTATTATTTTCTCCGCCTCGACATCATCATCGCGGCGATGCTGAGCGTCGGCGCGCTCGGCTTTTTCAGCGATCTGATTATCCGATTTATCGGCCGCTGGGTGCTGCGCTGGAGCCGCGGCTTATGAACCAGGTCGTGACACCCGCCGCGCTTCGGCAGCAGCAATCGCGCATCGTCGTTCGCGGACTGCGAAAGCACTTCATCGATATTTCGCGGCGGGAGCAGATCGTTGCACTCGATGGCATCGATCTTGAAATCGGCGACGATGAGTTCCTCACCATCCTGGGCCCGAGCGGTTGCGGAAAGACGACGCTGCTCAATATTGTCGCCGGCTTCGACCAGGCGACCAGCGGCAATGTGCGCCTCGATGGCGAAGCCATCCTCAAACCGGGTCCCGATCGCGGCGTAGTATTCCAGGAATACGCGCTGTTTCCCTGGTTGACCGTTGAACAGAACATCGAATTCGGATTGCGCGAACGTCGTGTCGCCAAGGCCCAACGCCGCACCCGCGTCCGCGACCAAATCGCCTCCGTTGGCCTGTCGGGATTTGAGCGTAGGTATCCGCAAGAGCTATCCGGCGGCATGCGCCAGCGCGTGGCCATTGCGCGGGCGCTGGTTAACGATCCAAAGATCTTGCTGCTGGACGAACCGTTCGCCGCCCTCGACGCGCAGACCCGCACCCTGATGCAGCAAGAATTACTGCGGGTCTGGAGCGCCGCGCGGCGGACCGCGATATTCATTACCCACAATATCGAGGAAGCCATTCTGCTCGGCGATCGCATCGTCGTGATGACCGCCCGCCCCGGCCGGATCAAAGAGATTGTCACGGTCAATCTGCCCCGCCCGCGCGATGTCACCTCCGCCGATTTCAACGAGACCAGACGCCGCATCGGTTTGATGCTCGAAAGCGAGGTGCAGGCAACATTCGCCGCCACGCAGGGCAATGCCGTGGACTGACCGCAAATGACCACTGAAACGCCGGGATAATAAGTGGATAATGAGCTGATCATCGAGCGGCATAGGCCGGTCGTGCGCCTGACCGTCAACCGACCGCAGGTACGCAATGCACTTAGCATCGCCATCACCCAGCGGATTGCACAAACGCTGCGCGATCTTTCGCGTGATCGTTCGGTGCGCGCCTTCGTGCTGACCGGCGCCGGCAATCGGGTCTTCGTATCCGGGGCGGACGTGACGGAATTCCGTGAGCAGCTCGCTACACCGGAACAAGCCTTGAATTACGACGCAGCGGCCGAGCAACTGCAATCGGCGCTGCGCGAGGTGCCGCAACCGGTGATCGCGAGAATCCAGGGCCATGCGGTAGGTAGCGGCACCATCGTGGCTGCTTCCTGCGATTTTCGCATCGCGGTGCGAACGGCCAAGTTCGGCATTCCGGTTGCCAAATTTGGCTTCCTCGCCACCGTCCCCGACACCCTTCGGCTGGTGCAGCTCATCGGCACCGCCAAGGCCAAATGGTTGCTCATGACTGGCCAGCTCATCGAAGCCGCCGAGGCGAAGGCGATCGGCCTGATCGATCAAGTCGTCGAGGCGGAACACCTCGATGCGACAGTCGATGCGCTGACTGCCACTCTGGCGGCCAATGCGCCTTTGACCATCAAGGCCACCAAGCAGATCATCGAGACCTTTAGCGCGCCCAGCAACACTGTCGTGTCGGGGGCGCCGTGGTACGCGGAAATCTTTCACAGCGCCGACTTTCGTGAAGGGCTCGACGCCTTTTTTGCCAAGCGCAAACCAGAGTTCACAGGTGAATAAAGCCGACGTCGGCCCCGCCTCGGCCGAACCGGGACAAGCTCTGGCACTTCGCGCCGGACCTCTCGCCGGCCTTGCCGTGCTCGATCTGACACACATGCTCGCAGGCCCGTATTGCACTTGGGTCCTTGGCGCGCTTGGCGCCGCGGTCACGAAGGTGGAGATGCCTGGCGAGGGCGACTTTACCCGAAGCATCGCTCCCTTCGCCGGCGGCGCGAGCATTTATTTCTCGAGCGTCAACCGCAACAAGCGCAGCATCACGCTCAATCTCAAACAGCCGGCCGGACGCGCTGCAGTGCTGCGGCTCGCCGAGCGCGCAGACGTATTTGTCGAGAATAATCGCCCCGGCGTCATGGAGCGGCTGGGACTCGATTACCAAACCATCGCGCGCATCAATCCACGCGTCGTTTACGCATCGATTTCCGGGTTCGGACAGACCGGTCCCTATCGGGAGCGGCCCGCGTTCGACGCAGTGATCCAGGCAATGGCTGGAATGATGAGCATCACCGGCGAGGAACACGGCCCGCCCGCCCGCGTCGGCGCTTCGATCGGCGATATTGGCGCAAGCTTGTTCGGCGTCATCGGCATTCTGGCTGCGCTCACCGACCGCGCGACCACCGGGCACGGCGCTCAAGTCGACGTGGCGAT
This sequence comes from uncultured Alphaproteobacteria bacterium, assembly GCA_963791955.1. Lineage (GTDB taxonomy): Bacteria > Pseudomonadota > Alphaproteobacteria > Rhizobiales > Xanthobacteraceae > BOG-931. The sequence continues at coordinate 281,062 of CAWBUO010000001.1, read as the reverse complement.
GCTCGATTCACAAATCGCGCTCCTGGAGAACCCGCTTGCGCGTTATCTGAATGCCGGCGATCGCCCGCAGCGGCGCGGCTCGCGCCATCCGCTGATCACGCCGTTTCAGGCCTTCGCCACCAAAGACGATCCAATCGTCATCTGCGTCGACACCGAAGCACAGTGGCGCCGGCTCTGCGAAATCATCGGACGCACCGATCTGATTGCCAATCCGCTGTTTTCAGATAGCAACACGCGCACCCAACATCACGCCGCCCTCGAGCCCGAACTCCAGGCGGCTTTGTCGAAGCGCAGCCGCACTGACTGGCTTGCGGCGCTCGAGGCCGGCAAGGTGCCCGCGGGGCCCCTCAACGACATTATCGCGGTCGCCGAAGATCCGCAGGTCGAGGCCCGCGGCCTGTTAAGGCGCGTGGGCGAGCGCACCTTCGTCAGGCAGCCGGTTCGCTTTTCGACGTACATGGACATGCCCGAACAGCCGCCCCCTCGACTTGGCGAACACACCGAAGCCGTGCTCGCGGAGTGCGGATATTCGCGCGAAGAAATTGCAAACATGAAGGCCGAGGGCGCGATCTAAGGAGCATAAGAGCGCATGCCGTATCTGACGACCAACGACCAAGTGAAGTTGTATTACGAGGACAGTGGCGCCGGCCGCCCGATCCTGTTCATCCACGAGTTTTCCGGCGACTATCGCGCCTGGGAACTGCAGGTCCGTTATTTCGCCCGGCGCTATCGCTGCATCACCTACAATGCGCGCGGCTACCCGCCATCGGATGTGCCGGACTCGGTCAACAAATATTCGCAGCGCCGTGCCGTCGATGATGCAGTCGGCGTGCTCGACCATCTCGAGATCGAGAGGGCCCACATCGTCGGCCTTTCGATGGGCGGTTTCGCCGCGCTTAATTTCGGCATCCACTATCCGGAGCGGGCCTTCTCGCTCGTGGTCGGTGCCGCCGGGATGGGCGCCGAGCCCGACAAAGCTGCGCAATTTCGGCAGGAAGTCGAGGTCGTGGCGCGGCGCTGGGAAACCGAAGGCGCGGCAAAGTTTGCGCCGGTTTACGGATCGGGACCAGGCCGCGAGCAACTCGAAATGAAAGACCCGCGTGGCTTCAAGGAATTTATCGATCAGCTATCCGAGCACTCGGCAACAGGCGCGGCGTTGACGCTTCGCGGCGTGCAGGCGCGGCGCCCCTCGCCGTTCGAACTCGTCGCACAGCTCGAGAAGATGGTCGTGCCGACGCTGGTCATTCACGGCGATGAGGACCGCTCGTGCCTCGGCACCGGCGCGTTTCTCAAGCGCACCATTCCCTCGGCCGGCCTGATGGTGTTTCCGAAGACCGGCCACACCATCAACCTCGAAGAACCGGCGCTTTTCAACTTCGCTGTGCAGGACTTTATTACGCAAGTCGATAGCGGCCGCTGGATGCTCCGCGACAAGCGAACTGAATCGGCGGCGGTGCTTCTGGAAACCGAACCGCGCCGCTAGCGCGGTTCGTCAGTACAGCTCCGGCACTTCGTTCAAGCCGCGCGCCACCTCGATCGCATCGGGCAATTGCCGGCAGAACGCATCGACCCAGCCGGTCGGCACCGTCGTGCTGACCTTCACGAAGCGCGAGCCGAAACGCGGGGTATGATAGGAGCCCTGACGGATCATGATGCCGCGCTGCGCAAAAACCGCGGCCAGCGCTTCAGGACGCAGCCCAAGCTCCGCGCACTCGACAATGACGAAGTTGCCCTGCGAGGGATAAATCGGCACGGACAGGCCGGCGATTTTGTCGACAGCGTCTTTTATTGCAGCCTGATTGCGGCGCTGTGTGCGCTGGACTGCCGGCATCCATTCCGCTTTCACCGCCAGTCCGGCCTGCGCCGCGCGTTGCGCCAGCACGCTGGCGCCGAGCGTCGCCGTCGAATAGGCCGCCAGTTCTTCGATGATCTGCCGATTGGCGACGACCGCGCCGACGCGCAGGCCGGCAAGCCCGAGCCATTTGGAAAAACTGTAAATCGTCATTGCGCGTTCGGGATAGAAGCGCGCCGCGAGCGTGTGATCGTCCGCGAAATCCCGATAGGTACAATCGTGTAGGAAACAGGCATTCACCTTGCGTGCGATCGCGCAAAACGCCTCAATTTCCTGCCGCGTGTAGCAGACGCCCAACGGGTTGTTGGGATCGACCAGATAAACGATGCGGGTATTCTGGTCGACGGTTTCGCTGAGCTGCTCCGGCGTCAAGCGGTATCCGGCAGCCGGGTCGTAAATCGGGATTTCGCGAATTTCGGCGCCGGCCTGCCGGGCGAATTGCATCGGCCATTTCCAGCCGGGATCGGTCGTCACAAAATTGGTATGCGGCTGGCAGTACGTGCGACAAACCGTGGCCAGGGCCGCGACAGCGCCGTCGGTCACAAGCGCTGTTGTCGTGTCGCGCGGCAGGCCGAGATCGGTGACGATGCCGTCGAGCAGCGCCGTGAACCCGCCGGGCGGTGCGTAGGCGTGAAACTCCTCGGCATCGATGGCGTCGATCAGCGCCTTGCGCACCGCCAGGTGCATCGGCAAGTGATTGGTGTTCTGGCCGAGCCAGAACAGGCCGGGGGTCGCGAAGAGCCGGTCGAAATGGGCGTTGCGCTCGGCAAAGCTGCTCATTGCCGCTTTGGCCGCGGCTTGATGATCGAGCCGTAGGCGGCGATGCCGCCGTCGATGGTGACAATCGTCCCGGTGATATAACCGGCGCGCGGCGAGGCGAGGAACGCGATCACGTCGGCGACTTCCTCCGCCGTGCCCATGCGTCCGGCCGGATAGTCGCTCAGGTAAGTCTGCCAGCGCGTCTCATCGCCGAAATTGTCGCGGGCGCGCCGCTTCATCATCCGCACCATGCGGTCGGTCGCAATCGGTCCCGGATTAACGCCGACGACGCGGACACCATAGTCGAGGCTGACGCCGCCGATCGCCCTGGTGAACGACATCAAGGCGGCATTACCGGTGCTGCCGGCGACATAATTATAGTCCCAGTTCTCCCCGGAATTGCCAATGTCGTTGATGATGACGCCGGCGCCGCGGTTTTTCATCCGCGTGTAAATCGCGCGGGTCAGGTTGATGTAGCCGAAGACCTTCAGGTCAAAACCGCGCCGCCAATCTTCATCGGTCAGCGCCTCGACCGTTCCCGCCGGGATATCGCCGGCGTTGTTGACCAGAATGTCGACGTCGCCCGCAGCATCGGCCAGCGCCGCCATACTTTGCGTCGTGGAGAGATCGCCGGGATGCAGACCGACTTTGACTTTATGCTCGGCGAGGATTTCCTTGCGCAGCTTTTCAAGCTCGTCGCCGGACCGCGCTGCGAGGAAGACCGAGCATCCTTCGCGCGCAAACGTCAGCGCGGTGGCGCGGCCGATGCCTTTCGAAGCGCCTGTTATCAGCGCAGTTTTCCCGGCTAATTGCAGATCCAAACATCCCTCCCCTTCGCCCGTTCAACGATATTGCGCCGGCGATTGTATACAACTGGGCTCCCAAGTAATACAGTTGACCAATGCTAGAGCGCGGTAAAATCGTCGGCGACGTTGCCAGACATATTAGTAGTATCCGCTTGTGGGATCGCCTGATGGCGCTTGCCCAATTCGGCGCCCTGGCAAAGGGCGGCGTCAATCGGCAGGCGCTATGCGATGAGGAAATTCCGGCGCGGGCACAACTCGTGCAGTGGGGCAACGCGATTGGGCTTGAGGCCTCCACTGACGAGGTCGCCAATCTCTTTCTGCGCTATCCCGGGGCCGACCCAAGCCTGCCTCCAGTGATGGTCGGCTCTCATATCGACAGCCAGCCGACCGGCGGAAAATTCGACGGGCCGCTTGGCGTTTTGGCCGGACTGGAAAGCGTTGAGGCGATCATTGCCAGTGGCGTCCGCCCGCGCCGTTCCATCGACGTCGTTTCCTGGATGAACGAGGAAGGCTCGCGCTTTGCCCCGGGTATGATGGGATCGGCGGTGTACTCGGGCGCGCGCAAAATCTCCGACATTCTCGGCATTCGCGACAAGAACGGCATCAGCGTCGAGACCGAGCTTCACAAAGTCCTCGGCGCCGAGCCGCATTTGCCGCGGCGACCCCTCGGCGGCAGACCGGCGGCGTTTCTGGAAATGCACATCGAACAAGGCACGATTGTCGAGACCGCAGGCAAGACTATCGGCGTCGTGACCGGCATGCAGGGCAAACGGACGTTTCGGGTTCAGGTCGACGGCGAGGAAAATCACGCCGGAACTTCAGCGCGAAGCGCGCGGCGCGATGCGCTGGTCGCCGCGGTCGACATCGTGCGCGCGCTGCAGGAGACGATGTGGGATGACGGCGATATCGTGCGGTTTACCATCGGCATGTTCACTGTGACGCCGAATGCGCCGTCCGTTGTCCCCGGCCGCGTCATCTTTTCGCTCGACCTTCGGCATCCGGACGCAGCAACGTTGCGCAAACTGGGCGACGCCATCCCGGACATCTGCGCGAAGGCGCGCAGCAGGTGCGACGTTTCGGTGAAAGAACTGCTGCACGATCCTCCGCTCGAATTTCCGATCCCGATCCGCGATACCATCCGGTCGGCCGCCACTGCTCTCGGCGTGCCGTGGATGGATATATTGTCCTTCGCCGGCCACGATTCCCGCTATCTTCATTACATCTGCCCGACCGCGATGATCTTCATCCCCTGCAAGGACGGCATCAGCCACAACGAAGCCGAAAGCATTCGTGAGCAGGATGCGCTCGACGGAACGCGCGTGCTGGCTGAAGCGGTGTTTGCTCTGGCGAACGCGGATTGACGTGAGCATATGACTCCGGTTGACAGCGTTACGCACGCCAAGTCCGGACTGCCTATCGGCGCAGAGACTGATGCATCGGCGGCGCAACGGCCCGCGCGCACAACACTGCGCGGCCGGCTGACGACCGTGGCTCCGCTCGACCCGGCAGCCCATGAACAAACATTGTTTGAAGGCACCCACGGCCCGGATCGCGAGAAGCTGTGGCTTTATATGGGTGCCGGGCCCTTCGCCGACCGCGCGGCGTTCCGAACTTATCTGGACAAGCTCGCTGCCTCGGACGATCCGCTCTCCCTCACCATCATCGACAATTCCAGCGGACGCGCGGTCGGACATGCATCCTACATGCGCATGGCGCCGGAACACCGCGTGATCGAAGTCGGCAACATCTTCTATACGACCTCGCTTGCCCGTTCCGCTGCCGCCACGGAAGCCATGTATCTCATGGCCAGGCACGTCTTCGAGGACCTCAACTACCGGCGCTACGAATGGAAGTGTAACGCGCTCAACGCGCCGTCTCGCCGCGCGGCGCTGCGTTTTGGATTTTCGTTTGAGGGGATTTTCCGCCAGCACATGATTTAAAAGGGCCGCAACCGCGACACGGCATGGTTCGCCATGCTCGATCACGAATGGCCGGCGCGAAAGGCCAGATTTGAAGCGTGGCTGCGGCCCGAGAACTTTGATGAAAGCGGCACACAGCGGGCGCCGCTTTCCGCCATGAAATAAGATCCGTTCATGAACATTGAGGCGCGGCCCCCTCTCCGCAAGGAGGACGGCCGACTACTGCGCGGGGCGGCCCGGTTCGTCGACGACGTTCATCTCGACCGGATGGCGCACGGGGCGTTCGTGCGCAGTCCAATGCCTCACGCGGACATTGTCGCAATCGACCCGTCGCGCGCTCTCGCCGGCGGCGCGTTGGCCGTTTTGACGGCATGCGATCTGCCATTCAACGATCAGCCGTGGATTGTGCGTTATTGGCATCCGAGCATTCGCAACGGGTTGCCGAAATTTCTCGCGACCGACCGCGTGCGCTTCGTCGGCGAGCCGATCGCATTGGTCGTGGCGGAAGATCGCTACCGCGCCGAAGACCTGGCCGAGCTTGTGGCCGTCGAGTACCGATCGCTGCCGGTCATCGCCACCATCGACCACGCGACCGCCAAGGACGCAGCGACACTCCACGCCGAATGGACCGGCAACATCGCCGCGGCGTTCGAACATCACCACGGCAATGCCGCGCGCGCACTCGCAGATTGCGCCCATCGGGCCCGGCGCCGCTTCAATTTCGTTCGGCAAGCGCCAATTCCACTGGAGACCAGAGGTGTCGTTGCCGATTTCGATGCGGAACGCCCGTTTTTGAGCGCGCGGCTGTCGACGCAGCCCCATTATAATGTGCGGCAGAACCTCGCCAGCCTCCTTGGGCTATCGGAGGACCAGGTTCGCGTCAGCGCCGAAGATGTCGGCGGCGGTTTCGGCTCGAAGTCGCGGCCCTATGCCGAAGAGATCATCGTCGCCCATGCCAGCCGCTTCTTGGGCCGGCCGGTGAAGTGGATCGAAGATCGCTTTGAGAATTTGCAAGCTACGACGCATTCCCGCGCGATGGACGTCGATCTGGAGATCGGTTGTGACGCAGACGGCCGCCTTGCGGCGCTGAAGGCGGAGATCCTGGTCGACATCGGCGCCTACGTCTTCACCAGTGGGATCGCGACCGCGCAAGTTGCCGCCGCGCACGTCGCCAACGGCTACCGCTTTCCCAATATCTCGATCATCGTCCGCTGTATCGGGACCAACAAAACGCCGATCGGAACCTATCGCGGCGCCGGGCAGCCGGAAGTCACGTTTCCGACGGAGTGTCTGCTCGACGTGCTTGCCAAGGAGATCGGCTGGAACGCCGCCGACTTCCGGGCGCACAATCTCGTGCGTCCGGCCGATATGCCATACCGGGTCGGCACCACCCTCCTCGGTAACGATATGGTCCTGGAGAACGCCGATTTCCCGCACGCGCTTGCAACGGCAATCGAGACGAGCGGCTATTCCGAGCAGGTCGAGGTCGCCGCAAATGGCGACCGGATTGCCTATGGCATCGGTTGCGGCGTCGAAACCGGCGGCCTTGTCAATTTAGAATCCGCGCAGGTGCGGATCAATCCCGATGGCACGGTCGCCATCAAGTCGGGAATGTCGTCCCAGGGCCAGGGCCAGTTCACCACTTATGCGCAAGTCTGCGCCGATACGCTTGGCGTAGCATTGGAGAATATTTCGGTCCTCCTCGGGGATACCGGCCTGATGCCGTTCGGCCGCGGCGCATTCGCCGCGCGCGGCGCGGTCATCGGCGCCAACGCCGTCTTCAGCGCGACGCAAACCCTGCGCGCCAAAGCTCTCGAACGCGCCGCCACGCTGCTGCAATGTCGCGCCAGTGAACTCGACATCGAGAATAGCGCAATACGACGCCGTGACGGCGGCGCAACCGATCTGACGATCGCTCAGATTGCGCAAGCGGTGCAGCCGGGCGGTGCTTTGTTCGACGGCGATGCCGCGCTGGAAGTGAGCACCGTCTATGAAGCAAAGCAGGTCCTGACCAGCGGCTTTTCGGTTCATGTGGCGAAGGTCCGGCTTGATCCGCATACCGGGCTGTTTCGCATCGACGATTATGTCGTCATTCACGATGCCGGGCGCGCGCTGAACCGAATGATCGTCGACGGACAAATTATCGGCGGGGTAGCCGATGGCATCGGCGGCGCGATGTTGTCCGAGATGGTCTACGATGAAGACGGGCAGCCGCTGACGGGTTCGCTGGCGGACTATCTGGTGGCAACGGCGACCGAGATTCCGCGCATCAGGGTCGTGCATCTCGATTCACCGTCAAGCACCAATGCGCTTGGCGTCCGCCCGGTCGGCGAAGGCGGAATTATTCCGGTGGCGGCGGCACTCACGAACGCGCTGGCACGCGCGATCGAACCGAGCAGCACCGGCCATGAATTGCCGTTGTTCACTCTGCCGCTAAAGCCGGAGCGAATTTACGCCGCTTGTCAGCTTGCGGCCGAGAATGCCGGCCGCCGTCGACACGATGGCGGGGTACCAGGGCCTGGCACGTTGAGGCCGCACGATTAGATGTTCCCTGGTTCGGGCGCCTGAACCACGGACGTGCGATGGTCGGCCCTCAAATGATCCAACCCTTATGATTCTGATACTGATGGTTGGCTACGTTTTCGCCACTCGCTCGGAGCGGTTGCTCTGTCAAGGAGTCAAGGTGAGCGGACGCGCCGCAATCTGCCCTCATTCCAGAACAATTCGAGTTCCGGCGGCGCCATTCAGCAGCCGCTTGAGATGGAAGCCGGCGAGCTGATCGTCGGGGTTCTTGCCTACATGCGCTGCGAATGCCGCAAGTGCCGAAGGGTCGTTCGCCTCCAGCTTGGCGAAGGCTTCTCGATAGCCATTCATCGCATCACTTTTGTAATCCTCACCGGAGACCGGTTCGAAAGCGCGCAACGCCTCCGTCCTGCCGCGTAGAACGAGGTCGCCCATCGGCCTGCCGCGGAAGTCCGCCACTTTCCCGGCCAAAGTCGCACTGACGCAGACGCGGGTGCCGAGTTGCTTATTGGCAGTCTCGAGCCTCGCCGTGACGTTGATGGTGTCGCCGTACGCCGTGTAATCGAAGAACCGGTCGCCGCCGAAGTTACCGACCAATGCCAACCCTGCATGGGCGCCGATGCGCGTGACACCGAGCGCGATCCCCTTCCGTTGCCAGCGCTCGCGGAAGCTTTGCGCAAATTCATCGAGCGCCAAAGCGCATGCGACCGCGCGCGTGGCCTGATCCGGCTGTTCGCCCGGCGCGCCGAACATGACGTGAACGGCGTCGCCGATGATCTTCGCCAGCGTTCCGTCGTGAGCGAACACTACATTGGTCATGCCGACGAGATACTCGTTAAGCAGAGGGCCAAGAACATCGGGTTCAATCGTCTCGACCAGCGTCGTGAAGTTGGCAATATCGGTGAACAGTGTCGCGATCTCGCGACGTTGTCCGCGCAAGTCCAGCGCTTCGGTGTCGCTGACGAGCCGTTGAGCCAAATTGGGCGAGAAGTAGCGCGAAAGCGAAGCATGCGCGCGCTCCGCTGTTGCCTGCCGCTCCCGCGCCTCGCGCAAGATTTGGATGTGCCGAATCGTCTTGGCAAGCGTCGCTTCCAGATCGGGGAAGTCGATCGGCTTGGTGAGAAAATCGAAGGCGCCGCGATTCATCGCCGTACGGATGTTGCTCATGTCGCCATAGGCCGAAACGACGATAGTTGAAACCTTTTCCTCCCCATCCTGCAGTTTTTGCAGCAGCGACAGCCCATCCATGCGCGGCATGTTGATGTCGGTCACCACCATGTCGATCGCGCCGTTGCCCTTCAGTACGGTCAACGCATCGACACCGTCACGGGCAAACAAGAATGCCACCGCCCCATCGCGAATCTGATGCCGGAACTTCTGCAGGATCAACGCCTCCAGGTCCGGCTCATCATCGACGACGAGAATTTGCGCTGTCATGCGGCGGTTCCGACCCGGAGGTCGATTTCACTGCGCAGGCTGCCGAAGTCGATCGGCTTGGTGAGCAGCAACTCAGCTCCCTGTTCCAGCGCTTTGCGCTTGGTTTCTGCGTCACCGTAAGCGGTGATCATGATAATTGGCACGTCCGGGCGCAGGCTCTTCGCTCGCGGCAGCAATTCGAGCCCACTCATGCCTGGCATGTTGATGTCGGACAGGACGAGGATCAGCGATCGATCGGTCGCCGCTGCGATCCCTTCCAGCGCCGCCGCGGCCGATTGCGCAAACTCCATGGCAAAGCGGCCGGAACGCAAATCCCGCCGAAATTGCTGACGAAACAATTGTTCGATGTCCGGCTCATCATCGACAACGAGAATTAAAAAACTCACTCACTTCCTCCTGCTGTGGCGGTCATTCCGCGGCGCGGCAGAACGATCCGAAATTCGGTGAATTCGCCGGGCCGCGAATCGACTTCGATGGACCCGGCGTGCTGCTTGACGATGATATCGTGGCTCAGCGACAGTCCCAGCCCGGTTCCTTCGCCGGCCGGCTTGGTGGTGAAGAACGGGTTGAACATCTTCTCCCTGACCCCGGGCGGAATGCCGGTGCCGTTGTCGCGAATTCTGATTTCAATACGGTCGCCGAGATTTTTGGTCGCCGCCGACAAGACCGGCTCGTAGGTGCCGCCGTTCGTCTCTGCCTTGCGTTTGGTCGCGGCATAAAAACCGTTCGATATGAGGTTGAGCAACACGCGCGTGATTTCCTGGGGGAACAGATCCGATTTGCCCGTGTCCGGGTCGAACGAGCGTTCGAGCGTGATGTTAAAGCCTTGCCTCTCGGCGCGTGCGCCGTGATAGGCAAGGTTGAGGCTCTCCTCGACCAGCGCGTTGACATCGATGAGCTGATGCTCGCCGGCGCCCTGCCGCGAATGCAGCAGCATGTTCTTGACGATCGAGTCGGCCCGCTTGCCGTGCTGCACAACTTTTTCAAGATTGCCGCGCAGCATGCTCGCCAGCTCGGCAATATCCGCCCTGGTCTTGTCGTCGACGGAAACAGCCGCGAGCGTCTCCGTAAGTTCGTCGATCAGTTCGGCCGAGAGCGACGAGAAATTATTGACGAAATTGAGCGGATTCTTGATCTCGTGGGCGATGCCGGCAGTGAGCTGACCGAGCGAGGCAAGCTTCTCGGTCTGGACCAGACGATCCTGCGCGGTACGCAAATCAGCGAGTGAGGCGGCCAATTCTCGGGTGCGCGTTTCGACGTTTGCGTAGAGTCGCGCGTTCTGAATTGCCACCGCCGATTGCGCGGCGAAGGTCTTCATCAGATCGATGGCGTTCGGCGCGAAGGCGCCTGGGCTGCGACGGCGCACGACCAAAAGGCCGACGATGTCGTCGCCGCGGAACAGCGGCGCCACCAGCCGCGCCCGATAACCGGCGCGCAGCACGATCTCGTCGACTTCTGAGCGCGTCTCCTGTTCGAAGTCCGCCACCTGCACGAGCGCGCGCTCGGTCATCATTTGCGTCACGTTGCGCTCGTCAAGGCGGATTTCAGCGTTGCTGAGCGCGCCGATCAGTTCATCGCTCATGCCGTAGGTGGCGCGTAGATGGAATTGACGGTTGGCGTCGTCGAACACGTAGATGGCGCCGGCGTCGGTGTTGGAAAGCTGCACCGCCTTGGCGACGATGGTTTCAAGCACGTTTTCGAGATCGAGCGTCGAGTTCACCGCCTGCGAGATTTCGCCGAGCGCCCTCAGTTCGCTCACCGAACGGCTGAGCTCGTCCGTGCGCCCCCGCAGCTCGGTAAGCAGTCGCGCATTCTCGATGGCGATGACGGCTTGATTGGCAAAATTCGTGACCAGTGCGATTTGTTTGTCACTGAACGGGCGCATTTCCTGCCGGTGCAGCACGAACGCTCCAATCAGCTCGTCGTCCTTGACCATGGGGACGCCAAGCCACGTTCGCACGCCGCCGACTTCGACGCCCGTCACCAGCGCCGGAACGCGACGCTCGGTGTAACCCGGATGTCCCGCCATGTCGGCGACATGGACGACGGCTCTGGTTGCAACGACCTCGCCAAGCGGCGTTTGCGGTGCGGCCGGACTATATTCGGCCGAATGCCTGTGTTCGGCGAGCGCCGCCGGCATATTCTGTGTCGCCACGACCTGTAGCCCGCCGGGGCCTGCACGATAAATTGTACCAAAAGTGGCGCCGCAGATGCGGACGGCGTTTTCCAGCATCGATGCGAAGACGGGCCCGAGATCGCCGGGCGAACGCGATATGACGCGCAGCACTTCCGCGGTCGCCGTCTGTTGTTCCAGCGATTCACGCAATTCGCCGAGCAGTCGCGTGTTCTCGATGGCGATCACGGCCTGGTCGCGGAAGGCTTCAGCAAGGGCGATGTCGGCCTCGCTGAAAATGCCGGGTTGAGCGCCGCCCAGAAGGAGCACACCAATGCAGTCCCCGCCGCGCACCATCGGCAGATAAAGCGAAGAATTCAGCCCGTACATGTTCCGGACGTTGCGCTCTTCTTCCGGTAGATCGATCGTCGACCAGTCCGGAAAATGCTGATTCTTTTTCGAGACGATGGCACGCGATGGGAAGTTGGCTGCGGGATCGATCTTAATGGGTTCGGGATTGAGGACGGTAATCAGCCCCTCCGGCCCTGTGATTGCGCGGGGCCGGAATGTGGCGTTGTCATCGCAGAGTAGGATGGCCGCCATTTCGCGGCGGAGTAGCCGTCGGGCAGTCAGCACGACCGCATCGAACACCGGCTGTACGTCGGACGGCGAACTGGCAATTACCTTCAAGATGTCGGCCGTCGCAGTCTGCTGCTCCAGCGCCTCGCGTAGTTCGCTGAGCAGCCGCGCGTTCTCGATGGCGATGACGGCTTGGGCAGCGAAATTTTGCACCAGGGCGATCTGGTCCTCCGTGAACGGCGCAACTTCCTGCCGATAGATGCCGAGAACGCCGACAAGCTCGTCTTCCTTGAGCAACGGGACGACTAAAAGCGTGCGCGCACCGGCGCCTTCGACGAGATGAACGTAGGGCGCAAAGCGTTCCTTATACGACGGATGTTCCGGCAGGTTCTCGACCTGGAAGAATTGTTTGGTTTCGACCACGCGCGCAAGTGCCGACAATGGATGGGGTCGTATCAAAGGTTCTCGCCTGCGCTGTTCCGCAAACGCCGTTGGCGCGTTGAACATGGCGCCAACGCGGAACGCGCCATTTTCGCTCAGTTCGAGATTGCCGAAACTCGCGCCGCAGATGCGAGTCGCGTTCTGCAAAATTGCGTCAAAAACGGGCTCGAGGTCGCCGGGCGAGCTTGAGATAACGCGCAGCACCTCCGAGGTCGCCGTCTGCTGCTCCAGCGATTCGCGCAGTTCGCTGAGCAGCCGCGCATTCTCGATGGCGATCACCGCCTGCGCGGCGAAGTTGGTCAGCAGTTCGATCTGCTTGTCGGTGAACGGCCGTACCTCCCGGCGATACACATTGATGCAACCCATGAGCGCGCCGTCCTTGATCATCGGCACGACCAAAATTGAACGGGCGCCGCCCAGCGCGTAGATTGGATCTTCGGGATGCTCGGCGGCCATATCGGTGATGTGAACCACTCGCTTGGTGCTAACGAGCCGCTTGAGCGATGGCGCTCCATCGAACGGCGGCCTCAGATGACGCGCCGCATCTGCTGCGAAAACCTGCGGCATGTTGTGCCTTGCGACCCTGCGGAATTCATCGCCCTCGTACATCAGCAACGTCCCGAAACTGGCGCTGCAAATACGCGTAGCGTTCTCCAGCATGGCCTGGAATACCGGGCCAAGCTCGCCCTGCGACGAACTAATGACCTGCAACACGTCGGCGGTGGCGGTCTGCTGCTCGAGCGACTCGCGCAATTCACCGAGCAGCCGCGCGTTTTCGATGGCGATCACGGCTTGGTCGGCGAACGTCGTCACCAGCTCGATTTGCTTGTCGACGAATGGATTAACTTCGGTCCGGGTCAGCGCGAACGCGCCGATCATTACTCCGTCGCGCAGCAGCGGAACGCCTAGCGCGGTGCGATATTGGGCAGCATCGGCGAGGCCTGTCGCGCTGTAGTCGGGATCGGCGAACACGTCCCTGATATGTACCGGCCTGCGTTCCAAGGCGGCACGCGCCATCGCAGTGCTGCGCCCGGGCGGTAGCGGATGCTCGAGGGCGTACTGTACGGCTTCCGGCGGGACCCCATAGCTGGCGCTCATCCGCAGCAATTCGCCGTCGCGCTGCCAGATTGCTCCCTCGTCGGCCGCGCACAGCTTCGTTGCCGAGCTTGTCAGTGTATCCAGCACAGTCTGCAGGTCGAACGTCGAACGGCTGATCGTCTTGAGCACATCGGCGGTCGCGGTCTGCTGCGTCAGCGATTCGGTCAGCTCGCGGCTGCGCTGCTGCTCGGCTTCGAACAGCCGAACGTTCTCGATCGCGATCGCGGCCTGGTCAGCGAAAGTTTCTACCAACGCGATCTGCTTCTCCGTGAAGGGGCGCACCTGCGTCTGATAAAGCGCGAGCACCCCGAGAAGCTCGTTGCCCTTCAGCACCGGCACGGCCAGAAAGGAGCGATAGGTCTCCACCGCTTTGGCGCCGTATTTGTAGTCCGGATCGGCCCAAGTGTCGGCAATATGCATCGTGTGTCGCGTGAGCGCACAGCGGCCGACGATGGATGGGCCGTCGGGCTGGATCGGGTTCCGGTCAAACCATTCGATCACCTCGTCGCTGACGTTGCAGGAGGCTGCGGTGCGCAGCACCTCACCGTCGAAACGGAAGAAGAAGCCGCGCTCAGCCGAGCACAGCCGGGAGGAACTTTCGACCACGTTATCGAACACCGCCTGCAGGTCGAATGCAGAACGGCTGATGACCTTGAGTACGTCCGCCGTGGCCGTCTGCTGCTCCAGCGATTCGCGCAGCTCGGCGAGCAAGCGCGCATTCTCCATGGCAATGACAGCCTGCGCGGCGAAGTTCCTGACCAAATCGATTTGCTTGTCCGTGAAGGAGCGGACCTCCCGACGAAAGATGGTTAGCGCACCGATTACCTCGGCGTCCTTGATCAGTGGCACGATCAGAAGCGTTCGCGCGCCCCCATCGTCGACCAAAGAAGCAATAGGAGGGTCGCCTTGCAAATACGCCGGATCCTCCTTGAGGTTGATCACATGGACGACATCCCCGGAGGCGGCCGCACGCGCAACGGGGGCCAGCGGACCTGGGCGAAAAACTTCGCTCTGCCAGCGCTCGGCAAATATCGCCGGCGCGTTGTGCGAAGCCACAAACCGGAAGCCGCCGCCTTCGGAAAGCAGCAGGTTGCCGAACTGGGCCTCGCAAAGGCGAGCCGCATTCGCCAATATCGCGTTGAACACGGGCTTTAGATCGCCGGCCGAGCTGCTGATAATGCCGAGCACTTCAGAGGTTGCGGTCTGCTGCTCGAGCGACTCGGCAAGCTCGCGACTACGCTGCTGCTCCAACTCGAACAGCCGCGCATTCTCGAACGCAATGACGGCCTGATCGGCGAAGCTCTGCAGCAATTGCAGTTCGACCGGCTCGAACGCACGCAGTACGTTGCGGTAAACCATCAGCGCGCCGATGGCGCCGCGTCCGGTCCGCAGCGGTGTGCCGATCATGGTGCGAATTCCGGCGCGGCGGGCAACCGGTGGTCCAGGCCAATCCGCGAATTCGTCGTCGAGGTTGTCGATGTCCGGCAGATGAATTTGCCGGTTTTGACGGACCACAGTCCCGGGCAAGTTGCGGCCGCCGACGGTTGGACGGACCGCCGGGTCGGCGTAGAGACTGGCGCCGATCTGCTCGGCGCCCTGGCCGACTCCGACCGACAGCTTGAATTCATCGCCCTCCGCGATGCGGAACGAAACCCCGGCGGCGCCGAACAGCCGCATGGTGATTTCGGCAATCTTGCGCAGCGAACCCTCGGTGTCACCGGCCGGGGCGGCGATAACACGCAGAATGTCCGAGATTGCCGCCAGCTGCGCGCGGGCAGCGCCGAGTTCGCGCTCTGCATCGGGCGGCGAGGCGGCTCGGGCCTTAGCGGACGCGCGCGGCGGACGGCCCCGCTTGCCAGCGGCTTGGCCCCGTGCCGGCTTCAGTCCGGCTTTGCCGACCTTCCTTCGCTTCATCCGCCCCCCACCAGAGTGTAGGGGACCATACTACGCCCCTGCCCCCCTGCGGGAGGTCACGAGCGAGCAGTCGACTGGATTTTATGCGTACACGTCCTAAGTGAAATAGGCCTGCCGAATTTCCTCGCTGCTTGTCGCCGCATGCGCCGAGCCGCGCCAAACGACGCGTCCAGCAGCCAGCACGATGCAGGTATCGGCGAGCGCCGCCGCGATCTCGAGATTCTGTTCCACCAAAAGGATGGAAACGCCGCGTTCGCGAATACGTTTGACCGCATCGACGAACGCGCGGACGATGCCGACGGCGAGACCCGCCGACGGCTCGTCAAGCAGCATCACCTTCGGATTGGTCACCAGCGCACGCCCGATTGCCAGCATCTGTTGTTCGCCGCCGGAAAGCGAACCGGCGAGTTGCTTGCGCCGCTCCGCGAGCCGGGGAAACAGCTCGTACACGACCTCTGCCGAAACAGCGGGCCGGCCACGCGCGGCGTTGCTGCCGGCAAGCAACGTCTCCTCCACGGAAAAATTGGGAAACAGCTCCCGCCATTGCGGCACCAGCGCCAGGCCGGAACGCGCGACGCTACTCGGCGAAAGCCGGGTGATATCGGCACCGTCAAACAGCACGCGCCCCGCGGCCTTCGGAATGAGCCCGGCGATCGCCTCGACACTCGTCGTCTTACCGGCGCCGTTCGGCCCCAGGAGCGCGATGCAGCCGCGCTGTGGCAAAGTCAGATCGAGCCCGTCGACCCGGGTCATGGCGCCGCTGGCAACCCGAAGGCTCGACACTTCCAGCATTACGCCACCGCCTCCCGTTCGCCGAAGTAGACGCTACGCACCCGCGGATCGTCGACCATCGCAGCGCCCGCGCCTTCGGCGATGACCTTGCCCTCGCTCATGACCGAGATGCGCTCGCACAGCGACACCAAGAAACGGATATTGTGCTCGATGACGACCATCGCGATGCCGAGATCGCGATTGATTGTGAGCAGCAGTTCGCGCAGGCGCTGGGCTTCGTCAGCCGAAACGCCCGATACCGGCTCGTCCAGCAGAATGATCTTTGGGCGTGATACGATGGCCCGGGCGATCTCGAGTTGGCGCTGATCGCCGAGCGAAAGTGCACTGGCGGTGTCTTGCGCACGGGCGCCTAATCCTACCGCCTGCAACGCCGTGTACGCAGCCAGCCGCTCGGCGCGAAAACTGTTGGTGTCAAGCGCCGCCGCAACGCTCCGGCGCGTGCCGTCAAGTACGGTGTTGCGGCCAAGCCCGATCATCACATTGTCGAGGCAGGACAGGCGCTGAAACACCGCCGCATGCTGGAACGTGCGGGTCATGCCGAGCCCGATACGCCGCTCGATCGGCACGTTGTCGAGTGGGACGCCGGCGAGCAGCACACGGCCACTCTCCGGCGGAATGAAACCTGAGACGAGATTGAACAGCGTCGTCTTGCCGGCGCCGTTCGGTCCCATGAGCCCATGCAAAGCACCGCGGGCGATAGTCAGCGACACACCATCGACAGCCCGAAGCGCACCGTAGGATCGCGAAACCGATTGAATGGCGAGGACTGGCGTGTCTGCGGAAAGTTCTCCACTCGACGTGGACCGTGAGGTTTCCGCGATCGAAGGGAGTCCCGCAATGTTCGCGGGCCGCTTATCTTGAATACTGGCAGACCCGGCGAGAACATTGAATTGGCGGCGGCGACCAAAAGTCAAAATTGTCGAAACCAGCCCATCCGGAAAAAAAGTCAGCGTTCCGACCACAAGCACGCAAAAAACCAGCTCGATGTAGTCGGCGAGCGGCCGCAGCAATTCGGGAAACAGACGCAGCACGCCGCCGGCGATCAGACCACCCCAGATCGAGCCCATGCCGCCGATGATCGGATAGGTGAGCGTGAAGATCGACGTGATAAGCCCGTAACTGTCAGGATCGATGATGCGAAAGCGTGGCGCTGAGACTGCGCCGGCAAACGCGATCACCGCCGAACTCCAGGTGAAGGCGGCAATCAGATAATTCCGTACGTCGATGCCAAAGGCGCGGGCGGCATTTTCATTTGCCGCAATCGCCCGCAGGTTTTTTCCGAATGGTCCGGCAAGCAGAACCGCGATCGGCAGAATGGCAAGCGAAAACAGCGTGGCGCAAAGCAGCAGGAAATTCGCATCGTTGCCGAACGAGAAGCCGAGGATCACCGGCGGCGGCACGTGGATGCCTTCGGCGCCGCCTGTCAGCGTCTTGCTTTCGCGGAGCACGATGATCACCACCGCCTGGAAAACGAAGGTGACCATCGCGAGATTGTGGCTGCGAAACCGGACTCCCGGTATCGCCAGGACCAGCCCAGCTGCTCCCCCAACCAATGTGGCGAACACCAAGGCCGCGAGGAACGGCGCGCCCAGATGCACCACCGGCAAAGTTGCGCCGTAGGCGCCGATTGCGAGCATCGCGCCGGTTGCAAGCGTAATGCAGCGCGCATAGCCGACCAGCATCGCCAGCGCGCCGCCGACCACAGCGGCGCCAAGCGAAATCGCCATCACGTATTGCCAATAGCTGCCGAGAAAGAGGCCGACAACCGCCACCGCTAACAGCAACCCGCTCGGCGCCAGAATTTGTCGCAGCGCGCGCGGCCGCTCGCTAGACATCGCGGATCTTCGTTTCCGGAAACAGGCCCTCAGGGCGCCACATCAGAACCACGAACAGCAACAGGAAGCTCGCGGCATTCGCCGTTGCGCTCGAGATATAGGCGGCAGCCAAGGTCTGGGCGACGCCGAGAATGAGTTCCTCCGAACAGTGCGCCACGCAGCGAGTCAAAGCCGCCGATCACTGCGGCGACGAAAGCCGCGGTAATCATTGAAATTGCCAATTCCGGCGAAACGCCCTGGCTCGGCGCGGCAAAGACTCCGGCAAGACCGGCCAGTGCACCGCCAAGAAACCACGCCATGGCGTTCATGCCGTCGATCGAATAGCCGCAGAGCACAGCGCCGCGGGGATTGGCAGCGATCGCGCGAAGCCCGCGGCCGAGTGGCGCATAGCCGAAGATCGCCAACCCGATCAGGGAACTTACGATGGCGCCGGCAAACACCCAGATTTGCTCCTTGGTGATGATCACGTCACCGACGAAGATCGGTCGCCCCGATACCGGATTGCGCACGCTCAGCATTTCGGTGTTCTGGACCAGCCGATAGATTTCCGACAAGCCGATGCCGATGAAGATGGTCGAGGTGATCAGCGCAAAGATGTCCGCCCGGCGGATTGGCCGAAGTGCGATCAGCTCTACGGCAGCCGCCAGTAGGCCAGCTGCAATCGGAACCAGCACGTAAGCCGGCCAATAACCGATACCAAGCGCTTCGACCACACCATAGGTCGCATAGGCGCCGGCGAGAACGAACGCGCCGTGAGCGAAATTCACGATGCGGGTGGCCTTATAAATAACGACAATGCCGAGCGCGGCGAGCGAATAGATGGCCCCGATCTTGAGGCCACCAATGATGATCATCACGAACTCGGCAAACACCGCAGACGCCCGCGCTAGGACGCCAGACCGACCACCTGCCACATGCCGTTGACGATCTTCGCCGACGCGACCTTCTTGTTGCCCTGGTGATCGGATGGCGTGACGGTCTCGGGGAAGATCACATCATAGCCGCCGAGATCCGACGGCTTGGCGTCCTTGATGGTTTCCCAGGCGGCGATCACGCCGTCCCAGGTCAGATCGCGTCCAGCTTTTTTGAGAACCTGCGCAAGCACGTAAGTCGAGCCGTAGCCGATCAGATCGTAAATGTTGGGTCGGCCCTGCGGCAGCGTGCCGCCGTACTTGTCGACCAGGAGCTTGCGATAGTTTGCGATCGGCGGATCGTCCTGTGTCGTGAAGTATGGCGCGTTGAAATAGCCCCGTACGTTTTTGGTGTTCTCGGCACCGATAATCGGCACGATCGCATTATTCACCGCAGAGCCGTCGACCACGAAGGTCACATCGGTAAGGCCTTTCTCCGGGGCCTGTTTGATGGCAAAGCCGGCTTCCTTGAAGCTGCCGAGGATGATGACCAATTCGACCCGATGGCGCACGAACGAGACCAACTGCGCCGTGTAGTCCGTCGCCGCAGCGTCGAACTGCTCGACGGTAACCTCAAGGCCACCCCGCTTTTCGAGCCGCGGCTTGATTTCAGCCAAATGTGACTGCGGAAACGCATAGGTGCCGGCAAGCACGCCGACTTTCTTCGCATTCGGCGTCGCCTGAAAGCCGATGTCGATCAGCGCCTGGCCGGTGATGCTCGCCGGCGGAATGGTGCCGTGGAATATGTTGCGCGCGAACGGCTGGCGGATGATCGGCGTTGCGCCAACGGTGTTGTAGGTGGGTATTTTTGCCGCCCGGACATAATCGGCCGCGGCAGCCGCCCCCGTGCTGCCGGTGGCGATCACCAGCACGAACACCTTATCGTCCTCAACAAGCTTTTTCGCAGCCGCAACCGACTCTGCCGGGGTCGAAGCTTGTTCGAACAGCAGCTTCAGCTTTCGTCCGTTGATCCCGCCAGCACCGTTGAGCTTATCGATCGTGATCTGCATATTGTCGCGGCCGGGCACTCCGATGAAGGCAAACGGCCCATTGAGCTGGCCAAGCGCCCCGATCAGGATCTCATTGTCACTGACGCCTTGTGCCGATTGCGCAAGTGCTGACCTGGACCGGGCGCCGACAAGCCCGGTTGCAGCGAGAGCGGCGGCACCGCGAAGAATGCCGCGCCGGTGAACAAGCTGTTTGTGGATCATGGTTCCCTCTGAATGCCTCGAACGGGAACACACATCTGCAACGTTCGCGTGGCAGCCCGGCTGTTATGTGGTTACCCGTCACCGCGAAAAATTATACCCATAAGCTCGATTAGTATACAATAAACTCCGACACGCCGCTTGCCCGCAACGTTTGCGAACGCGGCACACCTCGGCGGTTCAGGATTTCTCTTTGAGCGGCGTTTCGCTTCTTCTCCGCAACGGGCGCGTGCTGCAACCGGGTGCCCAACAGCCGGCGCGGCTCGATATCGGTATCGGGGCGGATGGCCGCATTGCCGCGCTGGAAACGGCGATACCGGGTGATATTGCTGGCAAGGTCGCCGATCTAGACGGCCGACTTGTTGTGCCGGGCCTGGTCGACGCCCATCAGCACCTCGATAAGTCGCGCACGCGGCGTCTCGTCGAGAATCCGGGCGCCACGTTGCAGGGCGCCTCCGCCGGCTATCGTGCGCTCGCAGCGACCGCGACGCGCGAACAAATCATGGCGCGGGCCGAACGCACGCTCGATGCCTGTCTCGCGCTCGGAACGGTTGCGATCCGCAGCCACACCAACATCGAAACCGAAAGTGACATTCGCGGCATTGAAGCGCTGATTGAGTTGCGGCAGCGTTGTCGCGACCGCCTCACGTTGCAGGTCGTCGCGCACTTGACCAGCGACGCGCCGCGAAAGCTCGAGGCGTCCCGCCGCTGGCTCGAGGCGGCAATCGGAGCCGGCGTCGATATCATCGGCGGCGTTCCGCAATATGCCGATGAGCCGCTCGTTTTCCTCGATCTCCTGTTCGAATTCGCGGAGCGAAGCGGCCTGCCACTCGACATGCATATCGACGAGCACCTCGACGCCAGCCATCTTCTGTTCGATGCCATTATCGAGCGAACGCTCGCCCACGGCATGCAAGGACGCGTCACCGCCGGTCATTGCTGCGCGCTCAGTGCGGCCACGCCCGATGTGGCGAAACGCATTATCGGCGGTTTTGCCAACGCCGGCATCGCCGTCGTCACGCTACCGGCGGCCAATCTGTTTTTGCAAGGCCGTGATGCAGGGCAACTGCCGCCGCGCGGACTCACCCGTGTGCGCGAACTGCTCGACGCCGGTGTGCCTGTTGCTGCGGCGTCCGACAATATTCAGGACCCGTTCGTCCCGATCGGCTCGGGCGACCTTCTGGAGATCGCACGCTGGACGCTAGTGGCCGGCCACCTCGGACTTGGCGATCTCACCACTGCCTTCGACATGGTTTCCGCCATTCCCGCCGGCATCCTCGGCCTTCGCAACGACTGGGGAATTCGCGCCGGCGCTCGCGCTGATTTATTGATCACGGACGCAGAAGACATCGACGATCTTGTCGCTACCGGCGCGGCTAATCGAACGGTCGTTGCCGCTGGCAAGGTCGTCGCCGGAGCACTCTGATTGTCTGACGCAACCGAACCAACGGGAGAAAAACAATGAACACGCAAACCCTGGACAAGATCGGCGCCTCGACCGCGGCCGAAACGGCGATCGGCCTCACCCAGGAGATGGTGCGCATCGACAGTACCAACGGCAAGGAAGATACACTGGCGCGCGATCTTGAAACGCGGCTCAAGTCGCTCAAAGTCGGCAAAGTCTGGTGCGAGAAAACCTATGAGGGCCGGCTCAACACGCTATGGGAAATCGACAGCGGCAAACCCGGCCGAAGCCTCCTTTTCACTGGGCACCTTGATACCAAGCCGGTGTGCGAAGGCTGGCAACGCGATCCGTTCGATGGCGCGATCGAAAACGGGCGGCTCTTTGGACATGGCGTCATGGATATGAAAGCGGGGCTTGGATCTTTGGTCGGCGGCATCATGACCATGATCGACAGCGGCGTCGATTTCAAAGGCAAGATCACCTTCGTCGCGGTCGCCGATCACATGGGACAACAAACCGGCAGCATCGATCTGTTTCGGCGTCACAAGTTCGATCACTGCGTGCTTGCCGAACTCACCGATATGCAGATCTATATCGCCCATCGCGGCCGATACTATTTCGACATCTCCACGATCGGGCATTCCGCCCACACCTGCCATAAATACAAGGCCATCAACGCGATCGAGAAAATGCTCCCGGTGGTCGAGGAAATCTCCAAGCTCAAATACTTTCCGGAGATCTCGCAGGAGATGAAGGATTTGGTGGGGCCGGAACTCTACACCGCCGTCGGCCGCATCTACGGCGGGCTGTTTCCGGGAGGCCCGTCGATGATCCCGGACCGCTGCACCATCCGCGTCGACACCCGGCCGCAGCCGGGCGTCCCGATCGAAGAGGTAAAGGCAATCATTAACGGGGCGC
Organism: uncultured Alphaproteobacteria bacterium; assembly: GCA_963791955.1. Taxonomy (GTDB): domain Bacteria; phylum Pseudomonadota; class Alphaproteobacteria; order Rhizobiales; family Xanthobacteraceae; genus BOG-931. Next base: position 258,552 of record CAWBUO010000001.1, on the reverse strand, counting down.
TCGAACGCGCCAAGGCGCGCGATCCGCAGATCGTTCTGGAAATGGTCGATGCGGACGTGAAAGATTCCTTCATGGTCGATCCGCACGCACCGGTCGTCGTCGCGCTGAAATCAGCCTGGGAGACAGTCATGGGCAAACCGGTCACCTTCCGCGGCGGATCGTGGCTCGGCGACACCGCAAGCTTCGGAAGCTTATGCGAAACGGTTATCTTTGGTCCGGGCGGCGAACCGGTCTACCAGCCGAATGAATCACTTGCGCTGACAGATATCGAAGCGGCAACGCAAATTTATGCGCTGACGGCGGCCAAGATTTTGCAGGCGAGCTAGAACCGCACGCAACGCAAGGGTACGAAAAAGCCCGATGATCACTGCGTCCGACGGGATCAGGCTTGAAGTTCGCACGGTGGGAAGCGGCGAGCCGTTGATCTTTGCGCACGAGTTTTCCGGCGATGCGCGCAGCTGGGATGCACAGATCAACTTTTTCGCGCAGCATTATCGTTGCACCACCTATTGCGCGCGTGGGTATCCGCCGTCTGATGTTCCGGCGACCGTGGACGCCTACAATCAAAGCCGGGCCGCTGAAGACCTTGCCGATGTCGTGCGTGCCGTCGCCGATGCTCCGGCGCATATCGTTGGATTATCGATGGGCGGCTTTGCCGCGCTGCATTTCGGGCTTCGCTACCCGCAACTTGCCCGCTCGCTAGCCATTGCCGGCGTCGGATATGGCGCCAAGCCGGAGCAGCAAACCGAATATCGCAACTCAACGCAGCGCGAGGCCACCCACGCCGAGGCCGTCGGCATGGCTGTCTTCGCCCGCGAGCTTGCCAACAGCAGCTACGCGCAATGCCTGCGCGCCAAGGACGAAGCCGGCTGGCATCGCTTCGCCGGGCAACTCGGTGAGCACGCTTTGACCGGCATGGCGATGACGCTGCGGGGGGTGCTGGCAACGCGGCCATCGCTCTGGCACCTCGCGGACCCGTTGCGCGCGCTTGAGGTGCCGGTGCTTCTCATCACCGGCGACGAGGACATCCCGTGCCTCGAACCAAATCTCTTTCTCAAGGCAACGCTGCCGGACGCGGCGCTTTGCGTGATGCCGCGCGCCGGTCACCTGATGAACCTCGAAGAGCCGGCGCTCTTCAACACTGTCGTATTTGGATTTCTCACCGCCGTCGATCGCGGCGAGTGGAGCCGTCTGAAGGGCGGTACCGACAATCTCGCCGCAACAGAGGGAGCTACAGCATGAGCAGCACGGGAAAACTGGCGGGAAAGGTCGCGCTGGTCACGGGCGGAAGCCGCGGCCTCGGCCGCGGCATCGCCGAAGGCTTCGCCGCCGAAGGCGCCAACATCGTCGTGAACTATCTCAAAGACGAGAAGGCCGCGAATGCGGTCGTCGAGGCGATCAAAAGACACGGCAGCGACGCGATCGCCGTCCGCGCCAACATCGGCGAGGTCGATGACGTGACCCGCATGGTCGAAGCCGCCGTCAAAAGGTTTGGCGCCATCGACATTCTCGTCAACAATGCCGGAATGCTTAATTCCTCCAAACTCGCCGATATGTCGGTGGAGACCTGGGATGACATGATCAAGGTGCATCTGCGCGGCATGTTCCTGTGCACGCGTTTCACCATTCCGCATATGCTCAAGCAAAAGAGCGGCAAGGTCATCAACATGAGCGGCACTTTCGGCGTGACCGGCGGCGCGGATTTCACCCACATGTCCGCCGCCAAGGCCGGCATGATCGGATTTACCCGGGCGCTGGCGCGCGAGGTCGGCCACGATGGCATCAATGTGAACTGCATCGCCCCGGCGATCATCCGCACCGACCTCTACAATTTCATGCCGGAGGACGTGCGCGACTCCATCGTCGGCGCCTACCCGCTCGGCCGGGTCGGCGAAGTCGAGGACGTCGTCGCCACGGCGCTGTTCCTCGCCACCAAGGACGGCGACTATTTCACCGGCCAGACACTTTGTCCGGCCGGCGGCGACGTCATGGTTTGATACCGAGCAAAAACGAAGGCAACGGAGAGGGCTTGCTATGATCGTCGAGGAACGCTGTTACACGCTGAAGCCGGGAACGGTACAGCTCTACTATCAGGACTACAGCGCGAAAGGCCTGAAAATCCAGCAACCGATCCTGGGCAAGCTGATCGGCTATTTTCACACCGAGATCGGCGAACTCAATCAGATCGTCCACATGTGGGGCTACGACTCGCTCGCAGAACGCGAGCGGCGCCGCGCTCTCTTGGCCGCGAACGCCGATTGGCAGGGCTATCTCAAGCAGTCGCCGGACATCATTCTGAAGATGGAAACCCGCATTTTGATTCCGGCGCCGTTTTCGCCGATCAAATAACCCGCGCATTCGCAGAGGCAGCCCAAGACGAGGCCGTGATGGAAAATGTCGATATCCTGATCGAGCACGGCATCGTGCTCACGCTTAACAAAGATCGGCACATCATCACCGACGGCGCCGTCGCGATCCGCAAGGACCGCATCGTCGCGGTCGGCAAGACGCTCGATCTGCGCAGCCGGTTCAAAGGCGCCAAGACCATCGATGCCTCGATGCGGCTGGTTATGCCCGGCCTGGTCGATGGCCACGCCCACCTCGGCGAGATCGCCCGCGGCCTCATTCCCGATACGCTGCGCACCAGCGACTGGCTGAAGTTCTGGTGCTACCCGTATATGGCGGCGATCACCGAGGAGGACGAGTACTGGTACTCGAAGTGTTTGATCGCCGAGATGATCCGCTCCGGCACGACCTGCTTTGTCGAACCGGGCTGCATGTGGCTCAACACCACGATCAAGGCGATCGAGGAAAGCGGGATACGCGCCACCACCGGGAGCTGGGTCTGGGACCATGCCGGACCCGACGGTCACAAGTGTCCCGAGTATTTCAAGAAAATGACGCTGCAGCAGGCGCTCGACCTCACCGAAAGCAACATCAAAGCTTTCGACGGCATGGCCGATGGCCGCATCAAGTGCTTCGCCACCATCGAGGGCGTCGGTACCTGCTCCGATGAACTGATGCTCGGCGCCAAGGCGCTCGCGGACCGTTACGGCACTTTCACGCTGATGCACAAGGCGAGTTCGCGCGAGGAAGTTGCCAGCGAACTCAAAGTCACCGGCCACCGACCGGTCGAGCACATGTACCGGATCGGAGCGCTCGGACCGAACGTCTATCTGAACCACATGACCGCGGTCGATTCATTCGAAGTCGACATGCTCGCGGAGACCGACACCAAGGTCTGTCAGAACCCGCCGGCAGCCCTGAAGCTTGCCAAGGGCACCACGCAGATGAGCCATTTTCTGGAGATGCGCGCCAAGGGCGTGACCGTCTGCCTCGGCTGCGACGGCGTCAATTCGGGCGACCACAAGGACATGTTTCGCTCGATGTATCTTGCCGCAACGCTGCCGAAGGACGCCAAGATCGACCCTGAAGTCATCACCGCCGAGGAAGTGGTGGAGATGGCGACGCTCGCCGGCCATCGCGCCACCGGCTGGCAGAAAGACATCGGCTCGCTCGAGCCGGGCATGAAAGCCGATCTCATCCTGGTCAACACCGACCGGCCCGAATGGGTGCCGACGTACAATTACGTCTATAGCCTCGTGTACACAGCAAGCGGCGACAGCGTCGACACCACCATCGTCGACGGCCGCATCCTGATGGAAAACCGGCAGCTCACCACGCTCGATCTCACCGAAGTGCACGCCCGCTGCCGGGAGCTGGCGCCGAAGCTCGCAGCGCGCGCCAACGTCAAGCCGCAATCACGGTGGCCGGTCCTGTGAGTTCGCTGTCAGACCGCGGCGATGGCGGAGATTTCGATTTGCAGGTCGGGGATCGCGAGCTTGGAGACTTCGACGATGACGCTGCTGGGCCCATCCTTCGGGAAATATTTCGTGCGAATGTCTGCAATGTCATGAAACGCCCGCATGTCGGTGACGTAGACCGTCACCTGTACGATGTCCTTCATGTCGGCTTTGTTGGCAAGCAGAATGGCCCGGATGTTCTCCAGCACCTGGACCGCCTGGGCCCGAAGATCCCCCTTCCCCACCACCTTGCCGGTTTTGTCGATCGAAAGCTGTCCGGCGATGAACAACAACGGACCGCTCGAAACGCGGACGGCGTTGGAATAATAGGGCTTGAGCGGCGGCGCGACGGTACGCGGATTGCTGATCTTCTTGCGCGGTCCCTTCATCGGCTCACCTGCAAATTGGCGGTTACGTCGGGTGAATAATTATAGTTGCAGCGCGATGGCTTTGACGATGGCAGGCGCTCTGTCCTATCGGCCCGCGGCCATTGCCCGTAAGATGCCGACAGCTGAATGAAAACGCAAATACGCGGCCGCGACCTGCCGTCCGTTAAATGCTTCCCTTCAGGACGTCGCGGCGATCTGGGCCGAAGCGCGAAAGTTGAGGACACCAATGCACAAAGTAAGTGTTCGTCAGGAAATCATGGATCGGGTCCTCGCCAGGCGCGGCCGCTATCACTGGTTCGAGGAACTTGACCCCCGGCGCACCGCTCTCGTCGTCATCGACATGCAGGAATTGTTCTGTGCACCCGGAGCAGCCGCGGAGGTGCCTGGATCGCGTGACATTGTCGACCCGATCAACAAATTGACCGAGGAATTGCGCAAGATCGGCGTGCCCGTCATCTGGGTGCTGCATGCCAACTCGCAGAGCGGCGGCCGCAGCGACTGGGAGCTGTTCTTCAATTACATCGTTGCCGACGAAGTGAGAGAGAAAACCAAGCAGAGTCTCGCGCCCGGCCGTCAGCAGGTCTGGTCGGGGCTGACGGTCGATGCCGCCGACACCGAGGTCATCAAGAACCGCTATAGCGCCCTGATCCCCGGCTCTTCCGGCCTTGAAAGACTGCTGCGCAGCCTCGACATCGACACCGTTCTGGTTGCCGGAACCAAGACCAATATCTGCTGCGAGGCGACGGCGCGTGACGCCATGATGCTCGACTTCAAGGTCGTGATGGTTTCGGATTGTTGCGCAGCTCTGTCCGACGACGAGCATCGCGCCGCGCTGGAGAACATGATTCAGCAGTTCGGCGACGTGATGACCGGCGATGAAGTCCTCGAACGGCTTCGCCGCCGCAGCAATCGTTGATGAAATGAATTTTTCCGTGCGTTCCGGTCACGATTCCGGCGAAGTGAAATCCGCGAGTACGGAGGGCTCAGCATCAATGGATGCGTTAATGAAGCCGCGCGCCATCGCTGTTGTTGGCGCGACCAACAAGCGCGTCACCCGCGGCAACCTGGTCCTCAAAAACATAAAGACCGCGGACTTCAAGGGTAAGGTCTACGCTGTCCATCCGAATTACGATGAGATTGAAGGTTTTCCCTGCTATCCGTCCGTTGCCGCGATACCGGGTGGCGTCGAGTTGGTGGTCGCTGCGGTTCCGGCGCCCGGCGTTGCCGATCTGCTGGAAGAGTCCTTCGCAGCGGGCGTGCGGGCCGCGGTTGTTCTGGCCAGCGGGTTTGGCGAGGCTGGACACGCGGAAGAACATCGCGTCGCACGGCTTCGCGCCCTTGCCGCAGGTGGCATGGCGATTTGCGGTCCAAATTGTTACGGAGTCTTTAACCTGCAAACTGGCGCCGCCACCTTCAGTGGCCCACTCGCAGATCCGATGGTCGCCGGTTCGGTTGCGCTGGTTTCGCAGAGCGGCGGTTTCAGCAGCCTGATTTCCGATCCGCTGATGGAGGACCGTGGCGTTGGCTTCAGTTTCCTCGTCTCCTGCGGCAACCAGCTCGGAACATCAGTCGAGAGCTATCTGGAGTATTTCGTCGAAGATCCCGGAACGAAAGTCCTTGCCGCCTTTGTCGAGGGCTTTCGCGAGCCGTGGAAGCTCGAGCAAATCGCGGCCCGCGCGCGTCAACTCGACAAACCGATCGTTGTGCTGAAGGCCGGCCGCACCGCAGCAGGCAAACGCGCTGCGCTGTCGCACACCGGCTCGATCTCGGGCAGCACCGAGATTTTGGCGTCGATACTCGACCGCTACGGTATCCTGCAGGTCGATGGGCTCGATGAGCTGTGCGAGGCCATCTGCCTGTTCGCGGTTATCGGCAAACGGCCGCCGCCCAGTCGCGATATCATCGTCGTCACCGGCAGCGGCGGCGAAGGCGCGCATGTGGCCGACGCCATGGAACAGGTCGGACTGCATCTGGCGCCCCTTACCGATGAAACCAAAATAGCACTTGCGTCGGCGCTGCCCGATTTCGGCGCCGCGGACAATCCGGTCGACGGCACCGGGACCATGTTTGAAAATCCCGAGCTGCTGCCGCGATTGCTTTCAAGCTTACTGCGCGGCTCCCAGTGTCTGATCGCGGTAAACCTCGGCGCCCATCCGCCGCGCGGCGACTATGCCCCGATGCGGCGCTTCACACAGGTCATGACGGATTTCGCCAAAGACAATGACGGGCGCTTCATCGGCTATACCACGAGTGCGCTCGGGGCGGTCGACCACGGGTTGGCCGATATGCTGCACACCGCGCGGATTCCGTTTCTGCTCGGCACACAAAAATCGATGAAGGCGATCTCGCTGCTGCTCGACTACGCAGCCTATCGCGACCGGCGCCCGACCGCGGCCGGCCGGCCGACGAAGCCGGCCGAACCGAAATTCGCGTCGGGTGTGCTGTCATTCTTGCAATCGAAAGCACTGCTCGAAGCGTTCGGCATACCTGTGGTGGAGACGGCGCTGGCAACCACCGCCGGCGAAGCCGTCGCAGCTGCCGCATCGCTGCGTTATCCGGTCGCGCTGAAGGTCGAGTTCGGCGCAATTGTTGCATAAGAGTGACGCCGGATGCGTCATTCTCGGATGCAAGAACGGAGCCGAGGTGTCCGAGGCTTTCGCCAAAATAGAAGCCAACGCCGCCAAAGCGGGAGTGCCGGTCATCGACGGCGTGCTGGTGCAGCCGATGGCGGACAAGGTTGTGGAGATCTTTGCCGGCATAACCGCGGATCCCGTTCTTGGTCCTGCGATCGTGTTCGGCCTCGGCGGAATATTCATCGAAACAATCAAGGACACGGTGACCGAGATTCCACCGATCGACGAACGACTGGCGCTGGACATGATTCACCGCCTTCGCGGCAAGTCGGTGCTGCTGGGCGGCCGTGGTACCGAACCGGCCGATATCGATGCCGTGGCGAAGGTGCTGGTCGCGCTCGGCGAGCTCGCTTTGACATATAAAGAAATACTGATCTCGGCCGATCTCAATCCCTTGATGGTTGGCCGCAAGGGTCAAGGCGCGATCGCCGTGGATGCTTTGTTCGAAATGAAAGACCCCGCAAAACTCAACGCCTGATTCCGGAGTGATAACCGGCTGGGGCAATGTCCTGTTCTGATGGAGAATGCCAATGCTGACGATGCTGCGCCGCCGCGGGTTTATCGACATTGCGATAAGTCTGGTCGCTGTCGTTATTGCCGTTACGTCTTGCCGCGCTGAAGATCTGACCATCGGAGTAGTCGGCCCGCAGTCCGGGCTTGGCGCGGTATTCGGCCTCGATCAGGTTCGCGCGGCACAGCTCGCGGCCGAGATGGTGAATGCCAACGGCGGCATTCTTGGAAAAACAGTCAAGATCATCGCCAGGGACAGCCAAAATGAAAGTACGCTGGCCGACACCCAAGCGTTCCGCGACCTCTCCGGCAACGGCGCCCATTTCGCGGTTGGATTTACCTCAAGCGCAGTCTGCCGGGCACTTGGTCCGATCGCGCAGCAATTGAACATATTGTATTTCGGCCAGTGCAGTGATCCATCGCTGCTCGCCGCTACCGGCCCGCAGAATTACTACATGGCGGCGAACCTAGTGCTTAGCTCCGCTCTCGGCATCGCCGAGACGGTCGAATCGAAATACCGCGATGTTTCCTGTTGGGCGGTCTATTCGCTCGATTACGTGACCGGGCACACGGTCGCCAACACCTTCATCGCAGCAATCAAAGCCAAATTGCCCGACGTGAAGATTACAGCGCAGGTCTTTGCGCCGCTCAACACCGCGGACGTGCGGCCCTACGTCAATGCGCTCGCGGCTGCCGCCGCTGACAATCCTGGCTGCGGTCTCTATGTCTACGCCTACGGGGGTAACGGCGTGACATTCATCAAGCAGGCGATCCTCGAAGACCTATTTTCCCACTACAAAGTCTTCGCCTGGCATGGCAGCGCGGACGTCACCATGAATGGCGTCGGACAGAAACTTCCGCCACACTTCAGCGTCGGAGAGTATTTTCCGCAAGCCTACGCTGACATTAGTCCAGCCAACAAGGCCGCGGTCGCCGGCTGGCAGAAAGCCTATGGCGTGGCATTTCCCTGGCTCGCCTATTCGACCTACGATGGCATGCTGGCGATCTTTGCCGCGATGAACAAAGCCGGCAGCACCGACTTCGCCAAAGTGCAATCCGCGCTGCAGGACCTGACCTTCGACAGCGTCAAAGGTCCAATCACAATTAAAAATCGCTATCTGCTGCAAACTGCGGCGAGCTACGAATGCAAGGGGGACGCGTCCGCCCCGGCGGGATGGTCATGTGCGGAGGGGAAAGTGTTGCCCGTGGAGGCGGTCACGCCGCCGCAATACCGCTGACCGGCGACACTGCAACCGTGGCCACGTAATACCGCCGTTCTCCCGGCAAGCCGGAGAACGAATTGGTCGGGGCTGCGTTCGCGCGTCATTGGAGAGGAATAGCCGCGCGTGGGATTACGCACATTTCTTCAGATCGTTGACGGCCTCAGCCAGGGCTCCGCGCTCTTTTTGGTCGCGCTGGGGCTCAGCCTCACGCTCGGCGTCATGAGGCTCGTGAACATCAGCAACGGCGCGTTCTACATGTTGGGCGCCTACGTCTCGACGCTCGCGGTGTCGCAGTTGAACATCAGCGTCTGGCAGATGGTTCTTGCCATCAGCTTCGGCGGCATCGTCGCCGGGATTGTCGGCGCAGCCGTAGAGGCAGCCTTCATCCAGAGGCTCTACGCGCTTCCGCACCTGTTTCCACTGTTGGGCACCTATGCCGTGCTGCTGACGATCCAGGGTTTTGCGGTTATCACCTGGGGCGTTGAGCCGCTGCCAACCAAGATACCGGATGTTCTCGAGGGCACGCTGCGCATCGGCCGCTACCCGGTCTCGGCATACGCGCTTCTGTTGATCGGCGTGGGATTGGTGTTTGCCGTTCTCGTCGGTGCCATCCTCACCTGGAGCCGGTTTGGCCGGCTCGTCGCCGCGGTGACGGACGACCGCGACATGGCGGCAATGCTCGGCATCAACACCAAGCGGATCTTTCTCGTGATGTTCTCGCTGAGTGCGTTTGCAGCGGGAATCGGCGGCGGCCTGATCGCGCCGTTGAACGGATTGACCCCCGAAGTCGCCTCGACCTACGTGGTCGAAGCTTTTGCCGTGGTGATCGTCGGTGGTATCGGCAGCATCATGGGGACATACATCGCGTCGCTCGTGCTGGGCGTGCTGCAATCGGTGCTGGTCGTGATCGAGCCCTCGATGGCCGAAGTCAGCATCTATCTCGCCATGGCCGCGATGATGTTGCTGCGCCCGCGTGGCCTGTTCGGTAGATGACAAATCTTCAAGAGCTTGTGACGCGGTTTTATCGCCCGGGCGGCTTTGTAATCCTTTTGGCGGCGGGCCTGCTGTTTCCGCTGATCGCAAACGGCGCTCAGTTGTTTCTCTGGGAAACCGTACTCCTCCAGGCGGTGTTCGCGTTGAGCGTCAACCTTCTGGTTGGACACTCTGGCATCGCGACGTTCGGGCAGGCCGCGTTCTTCGGCATCGGCGCCTACGCCGTCGCCGCCATGTCCCAGGCAGGCGTCGCGGTCATAGTAGGATTGGTCGCCGCAGTGATCCTGGGTGCGGCAGCGTCGGTGGTGGTCGCGGCGATCGCAGCCCGCGCCGAAGGTCTCGGCGTCATGATGCTGACGCTTGCGGTCTCCCAGGGACTTTTCTCGATGATGAACCGCTCGAACTTCATGGGCGGGGCCAATGGCACGCCGGTCGTTCTGGTTGATTGGTTTTCCACGACTTCGATAGCCTACTGGTATGCGATGCTGGCGATCAGCGCGATCGCGGCCTTGCTGATGTGGGTGGTTCTGCATTCGCCATTCGGGCTTTCGATGCGCGCGATCCGCGATGACCCGCTGCGCGTCATTCATTTCGGCGTCAGCGTCCGGCTGTTTCGCGCCATCATGTTCGTCATCGCCGGCGGCTTTGGCGGCCTCTCCGGCGGTCTGTTCGCCTGCACGTCGCAGGCGGTCGACCCCGCGGTGTTTAACTGGACCGTGTCGGGCAGCGCGCTGATCATGGCGCTGGTCGGTGGGCTCTATTCGACTTGGGGGCCGGTGCTGGGCGCAATCATGATCGTACTGCTCAACTACTATCTGTCCACTCTGGCGCCGGCACTGTGGACGTTCTTCCTCGGCCTGGTCGTCGCCGTGATGGTCATCGCGTTGCCGCAGGGATTGGTGAGCACGCCTGATCGCGTCCGCTCGCTGGTCCATCATTTCAGGCGGCCGAAATGAACGGCGGCGTGCATCTGTCGGTCAAAGAGCTTCGCATTCGCTATGGGGCGTTGTGGGCGCTCAACGGCGTCAGTCTGGAAGTCGACAACGGTGAATTCCGCGCCGTTATCGGACCGAACGGCGCCGGAAAGTCGACCCTCTTCAGTGTGCTCGCCGGCGAACGGCGTCCGGCGAGCGGCGCCGTGGCCATCGACGGCAGCGACGTCACCGGGATGTCGGCGCAGCGCCGGACCCGCGTTGGCGTCGTGCGCACTTTCCAGGTGACGCGCATCCTGCCCTCGCTCACGGTTCTCGAAAATGCGCTGGTTGCACTGCTGGCGGCAACCCGCGCCAACCGTTGCTTCTGGTGGCCGCTGTCTCGCGCCTGGCAGGCGCGCGCGGAGGCGGTGCTCGACACCGTCGGGCTTCGGGACAAAGGCGCGGAGAACGCAGGGACCTTGTCGCAGGGCGACCGCAAGCGCCTGGAAATCGCATGCGCGCTGGCGCTGTCCCCTCGCCTCCTCCTGCTCGATGAGCCGACCGCAGGCATGTCGCCCGAAGAGACCCAGAGCACGATCAACCTGATCGATGGTCTGTGGCGGGAGCGGAAGATTACTGTGCTGCTCACCGAACACGACGTCGCTATGGTGTTTCGTCTGGCGCAGCGGATCACGGTGCTGCACCGCGGCGCGGTGCTGTGCACCGACACGCCGGTTGAGATTCAGAAGCGCGACGACGTGCGGCAAATCTATCTCGGCTCGGCGTGATGGTAGCGATGCTCAGCGTTGCCGGTCTCACGGCTCATTACGGCACCGCACAGGTGCTGTTTGGGCTGGATTTCGAGCTCGCCGAAGGTTCCTCGACCGCGCTGCTTGGCCGAAACGGCGCCGGAAAGACCACCACGACCCGGGCCATCATGGGTGTACGCTGCCGTTGCCGCGGCTCAATCACTTATTGCGGACAACGGATCGACAGGCTGGCCACGCACCTGCGCGCCATTGAAGGCCTTCAGGTCGTGCCAGAAGACCGCCGCATCTACGCCCGGATGACGGTGCGCCAGAATCTGGAATTAGGCACCTATGCGCGAGGCACCCGCGAAACGATCAGCGTTCAGCATCTCGTCGACGCGTTGCCGATGCTTGGGCCGCTGTTGGATCGCTACGGCAATCAGCTCAGCGGCGGCGAGCAGCAACTGGTCGCCATCGCTCGCGCGATGGTGCCGAATCCGCGCATCCTGATTATGGACGAACCTTCGCAGGGACTCGCGCCGGTGATCCTCGAACAGGTCCGTGACGCGATCCAGACGCTCCGCCGGCAGTTTGGCACCGTTCTCCTTCTGACCGAGCAGAATGTTCAGTTTGCGCTGACTGTCGCCGAAGATGTCATCGTGATCGACAAGGGCGCCATCGTCTTCGCCGGCGCCCGCCACGATTTTCAAGAGCGGACCGACATCCAGCACCGCTATCTGGCGATCTAGTCCAGCGCCCGGCCGCGCGTCGAAACGGCCGGCGCCGCTCTCGGTCGGTTTAAGCTTTCGGCTTGGATTTTGGACCGAAAGGCTCGGGCAGAAAGCGGGTGTCGCGCTCATCCAAAAAGCCGCGCATGCCGCCCTTCTTTTGCGCGGCAAACAGCTTGTCTCGTTCCGGGCCATGTGACGTGTGGGCCATCGCCGATAACGCGCCGTTGAGGGTCATCCCGCTCAACACGCCGGACGCCTGCAATCCCCGCATGGTAATGGCCTTGTTCATCCGCACTGACGCTTCCGGAACCATCGCGATGCGCTCGGCCAGGCGGCGCGCATGCGGAATCAACTGGTCGTGCGCCACCACTTCGTTGACCAGCCCGATGCGCAGCGCCTCCTGTGCGTCGATGTGATCGCCGGTCAGGGCGTAGCGGTTGGCCACCTTCCATCCGCATAGTGCCGCGAACAGGAAGGTCGTATTCGAAATGTGCCTGACTTCTGGTTGGGCAAAAACGGCACGCTCCGAAGCGATGGTGATGTCGCAGGCGATTTGATACCAGAAGCCGCCGCCCATGGCGTATCCATTCACGGCGGCGATCACCGGCTTGGCCAGCTGCCAAATGTGCATCAGCTTTTCGACGATGCGGCTGTCGAGGAGCCACCAATATTCGATGTAGTCACCGACTGGTTTGCCGCTCGGGTCGAGCGGACCGGTGTCGGATTCGCCGCTGGTCGCCATATCGTAGCCGGCACAGAAGGCGTTGCCCGATCCCGTCAGGATGATGGCGCGAATTTTTTTGTCCGCGTCGGCTTCATCCAGCGCCTGATGCATCTCGTTCTCAAGCTCCGGCAGGATGGCGTTGAACGCTTTCGGCCGATTGAGCGTAATGGTCGCGACTGGTCCCGCTACTTCGTACAGGATATGGGTGTAGGCCACGGTCGTTCACTCCTCGTTGTTTGTTGGATGAAAAGTTTGTTGAACAGATTTTGATTGCGTCGCGGCGGGGCGAGCTAGAACGGCACGACGATACCGTCGAGCGAGGCGTCGCAATTGACCAGATCGACGCGTTTGGAGGCGATCCTGATGGCACCGCCGATGACGGTCAGCCGATGAAAGCAGGTGCCGCCGAACAGCCGCTGCTCGTTGCGGCGGAATTCGATCAGTACGAACTTTGACCGCACCAGAATCGTTGCCGGGTCGGCATCAGCCTCGACCGTCACGTTGGCGACGATGCGGCTGGTTCGCGACCGCGGCTCCTGCGAGTAGATGCGCGGGCTCGCCAGCCGGCGGACACGGGTCTCCAGGAGCCGGCGGTCATCGTAGATCAGCGATACGGTTTCGAGCGGATCGGCCTGATTTGGCTCGCTCGGCACCCAGTAGGTGGCCTCAGCTGTAAAAAGGTCGAGCCACGCGTCGAATTGGGCTTCATCCAGCAGCCGGGCCTCGTGAAGCAGAAACAGCTCGCACTCCGCAGCGTCGAGACGCCTCGCAACCCCGACGCCGGCACGTTCGTCCTTCACCTGCGCCCCTTGCGGTCCATTCACGCGGAAATGCTTTCCGGCTGCGCTTGTTTCATCTTCGTCCCGGTCCCCGTCGCGGCCATGTAGCCGACCCAGGCATCGAACATGTTGCGGATGTAAACCTCGCTGGTCGAGTTCTTGCCGCGGCGACCGCCGTGCTCATCGGGCACGTCGCTCTGGTAACCACGGCCGATCTGCAGCCATTCGGCTCCCTCGCTCGATATGCCGAGCCCGATGCGGTTGTAGATTTCCAGATCGTCGGTCAGCACCAGCGAGCCGGTGCCGTTGACGATGTTGGCAAAGCGGATGGTGTTGTGGTACATCCGCTCCGGCGCGCCGCGCAGTCGGAAGTTGTAGGTGCAGACCAAAGTGCGGTCGACCGCAAGCGGATGGATCACACGCAGCTGCTGAAACTGGCTCATGAACGACAGGTTCGGATAGACATTGCTGTTCCAGCGGCGGACTTCCATGATCCGCCGGGTCTCCTCCTTGCCCTTCTTCTTCTCCAAAGCCTCCACGTAGTCGCGGAACACCGGATCGTTCAGCGCCGCGACGAGCTTCTTGTCGTCGTGATAATCGCCAAGAAAGCTGTGGCCGTTCGGGTAGGTCCAGATGCCAACCTGCGATTCCCAGAAGCTGTAGGGGGCGCCGTTCTGCCGCATCTGCCGGATCGCGATCTCGCCGGCGCCGTCGGTGTAGACGTCGTCCTTCTGCTGCTGCGCCGCGTCGATCGACGAGCGGTGCGTGAACCACGGATGCGCGGCGTCGCAGAGGTTTTCCAGATAAAGCTTCCAATTGCCGTTATAAGTGTGCTTGAACACGCCGCCGGCGATTTCCAGCTCGTCATCCGGCGCCCGGTCGACCATGTCGTCGAGCGAGGTCGCCATGTAGCCGAGCCAGTCGTTAAGGCTCGGTCCGTCGTCGGATTGATTGACGAAAATAAAGCCGCGATAGCTCGACACCCGCGGCACCGTCAGCATCGCCATCGACCCGCTCTTCGGGTTGAAGTCGGCCGGATAGCCGTGCTGGAGCGGCACAGCCTTCAGGCGGCCATCGAGGTGATAGGTCCAGCCGTGATAACAGCACTGAAATTCGTCTGTCCGCCCCTTGTCGAGGGCGACCACCATGGCACCGCGATGGGCGCACTGGTTGTGCAGGACGTGCAGCGTGTTGTCGGGACCGCGGACGACGACGACCGGCTTTCGTCCGACCTGGGTGCAGAAATAATCGCCCGGCTCGCGAACCTGGCTTTCGTGCCCGACATAGATCCACGCCCGGCCGAAAATGCGCTCGAGTTCAAGCTCGAAGATTGCCGGATCGTCGTAAAGCGAACGATGGACCGCTGCCGGCTTTACCAGTGACGTTACGTCCTCGGGGAGTTCGTGTCGCATCGGCGCACTTTCGTTGTTAGCTGACTGGTGCCCGATAGGAAGGGCCGGCGCCAGCTTTATTTGATGTGACGGTATTACAGGTTATCGCAGCGTTCCTCCCAATGACAACGGCGATTATGACAACGCCGATCTGTCAAAAAATGCCGGCTAGTGTGGTTTCGACCGGTACCAGTCGACGATGGCGCTGCCGGTCGTGATCCAGACCGCGTCGTGCTTGCGAATGTGCGCCAGCGCCCGTTCCAGGTAGCGGGCGCGGAACGGGTGGCCGACCAGAAAAGGATGCAGCGCGATCGACAGGACCCGCGGCTGTTTCTTGCCGTCTTCGTACAGCGTGTCGAATTGATCGACGATCATGCGCTCAAAATCCTCGCCTGAACCGCCGTGCTGGAGAAACACCGGGATGTCGCCGATTTCCAGAGTGTAGGGAATAGCGATAATCGGCCCGTTACGGGTTTTCATCGCATAGGGCTGTTCGTCGTTGCACCAGTCGGCGACGTAATCGATGCCGGCTTCGGCAAGCAGGTCAAGCGTGTTGTCGGTCTCGGTCAGTGCCGGGCCGAGCCAGCCGCGTGGTTTCTTGCCGGTGGCTTTGGTAATGGTGTCGAGTACGTTGTTGATGATGCCGCGCTCGGCACCCTCGGGCATGCCGGTGAACAGCGACGAGTTGTTCTCGCCGTGCGCCATCCATTCCCAGCCGAGCCGGTTGCCTTCCTCGATGATCGCCGGGTAGCGCGAACAGACTTCAGAATTGAGCGCGGCGGTTGCAACAAATCCCTGCCGGTCCAGAATTTCCATTAACCGCCAGACGCCAACGCGGGCACCGTAGTCGCGCCACGCGTAGTTAAGCACGTCCGGGCGCAAACCCATCGTCATCGGCGTCATCGACATCGCCGGCTTGTCATAGTGGAAGTGCTCGATATTCGGCGTCACCCACACCGCGATGCGCGCGCCATCTGGCAGCTCCCATTTCGGACGCTTGGCAATTGCCGAATATTCAAATCTTCCGTGTTCCATGATTTTCATATTCCAGCTCGAACACATGACCGCGCTCGAAGCTTAGTCGCGTCGCCGCTCGATTGACAAATCGTCGAGCAACACTTTACACTTAAAATACTCGCCTGAGAGAAGGGTTGGTTGCAGTCGCGTGAGGGGATCGTCCGACCTTATCCACTTCAACTCAGGCGTTAGCACTTCCGGGAAAATCGCGTGCGCCGCGCAACATGGCATCGCTGCCGGGTTGTGCGGGAATGCATAACGGACTTCGATCCTGTCGCCGGGCCTTGGCTACGAGGGGACGAGCATCATGCCTGCAGCACCCATTGTTTTCGGCCGTGAGTTCTTCGAGGTCGATCCGCGCTCTACCGCTCTGATCATCATCGACATGCAAAACGCGTTCGTCGCCGAGGGCGCGACCTACGAAACGCCGGGTGCCCGCACCATGATGCCCAATCTGGAGCGCCTCATCGGCTTTGCCCGCGAACAGCGCATGCCGATCGTCTGGACGCAATCGGACCACAGCGCGCCGTTCGGCGGCGTCATGCTGAAGAAATTTCCGACCATCCGTGAGGACAAATATCTCTGGAAGGGCCAGCCGAGTTTCGAGCTTTACGAGAACATGCCCCCGCCCGAGGAAACCGAATACCGGGTCGTCAAGCACAAGTACGACGCCTTCTTCGAAACGGATCTGGACTCGATCCTGCGCAACCACCGGATCAGGACGATCATCATTGTCGGGACGGCAACCAACGTCTGCTGCGAGTCGACGGCGCGGTCCGGATTTTTCCGGGACTATCAGGTCGCGTTCCCGAGTGACTGCAACGCGACCTTCGATCCGGGAATGCAGGAGGCGTCGCTCAAGACCATCGACATGTTCTTCGGCCGCGTCATGACGACCGATGATCTGCTGCAGGAAATGCGAACCGAGCTTGGCCGCAACGATCGGGTGGCCGCCGAGTAGGTATTCGCTCCGCCTGCCGCGGCGCAGAAAATTGTGGCAGGGCGTCTAACGCTTGTCGGCACTTCGAGGAAAGAGTGGAGAGAACGATGAAACTGGCAGAAAGAATGACAAAATTGTTTGTTGCGTTGTTGGTCGCCGGGCTCTCACTGGTTTTGCTTCCTGCCGCTCCATCGTTCGCCCAGGCTGACCCGCACCGGCCGCTGAAGGTCGCGCTCATTCTGCCCGGGCCGGTCAGCGACGGCACCTTCAATTCGGCGGCCGCCAAAGGCATCAAGGCCGCCCAGGCAAAATATCCCAACATCACCGTCTCGATCCGCGAAAACACCCAGATGGCGCAGAGCGAAGCCGCTTTGTTCGAATATGCCAGCAACGGCTATGACGTCGTGATCGGCCACGGCTTCCAGTTCGCCGAACCGGCGAAAAAGATCCACAAGCAGTTCCCGAAGACCTGGTTCATCATCAACACCGCCAAAGTCGCCGAAGCGCCGAATCTTGCATCGTTCGACAATCGCTGGGGCGACATCGGCTACGTCGCCGGCGCACTGGCCGGCGTCGTGACCAAAACCGGAATCATCGGCGGCATCGGCGGCATCCCGGTCCCCGTCATCCTGGAATACAACGAAGGCCTTGAGCGCGGCGCCAAGCGCACGCGCCCTGTTGTCAAAATGCTGACGGCCATGGTCGGCTCGTTCTCGGACGTCGCCAAGGGCAAGGAAGTCACCCTGGCGTTGATCGAAAAGGGCGCCGACGTGGTTTCGCCGACCGGCAACGAAAGCGTCATCGGCACTTTGGAGGCCGCGAAGGAGAAGCACGTGCTGATGATCGGCACGGCTTTCGATAGCGCCTCGTTTGCGCCCGATACGATCGTGGCGACCGCACTGGTCAATTTCGACGTCAATATCGATTTGGCGATCGGCAGGATCCTGGACGGATCGATCAAGCCGGAAATCTACAACCTGGGATTCAAGGAAAACGGCATCGCCTGGTCGGGTTATGGCAAGTTCGAAGATAAGATCCCGGCTGCCGGCAAGGCCAAGGTCCAGGCCATCATCGACGAGATCAAGGCCGGAAAGACGCCGGACCTGCCGAAAATCCGCTAAGGGTCGGAACCAACGTTGACACCGCTTCTCGAGGCGCGCGGGCTGAACAAATCCTACGGTCAGCTGCGCGCCAATGATGACGTTTCGTTCTCGATCTTTCCCGGTGAAATTGTCGGCATCGTCGGTGAGAACGGTGCCGGCAAATCCACCCTCGTCAAAATGCTGGGGGGCGCGCTGGCGGCGGATTCCGGCGAAATCTTGATCTCCGGCTCAGTGGTGGCGCTCCACTCTCCCGCCGACGCGCAAAAGGCCGGCATCTCACTCGTTCACCAGCACTTCAACCTCATTGAGGATTTGACGGTCGAGGAGAACCTGGTTCTCGGCCGCCCTGAATTGCGTCACGGCATCCTGCGCTTCAAGGAATTGCGCCCCGAGTTTGCGAGCGTAGCGGAGGACCTTGGCACCCACATTGCGTTCGACAGCCGCATCTCGACGCTCTCGGTCGGCGGCCGTCAGCAGGTCGAACTGATCCGGGCGCTGTTTCACGACCCCCGGCTTCTTATCCTCGATGAGCCGACGGCGGTGTTGCCGCCGGACGAGCGGGACCGGCTGTTGCGCTTCATTCGTCTGTTGAAAGGCCGTGGAACCGCGACGATCCTGATCAGCCACAAGCTCGACGATCTCTATGATTGCTGTGACCGCGCCGTCGTTATGCGCGCCGGCCGCGTGGTCGGCACGTCCGAGCTTCGTCCAGGCGATCGCGCCGAGCTTATCCGGCTGATCGTCGGCGCCGAGCTGCCCCCACCGGACACGCGGCACGGCACCCGCGGGACGGCCCTCGTTTCGGTCAAGGAGCTTGTCGTTTATCGCGATAACGGCACCGTTGCGGTCGATCACGGCAGTTTCGACCTGCATGCCGGAGAAATCGTCGGTCTTTGCGGCGTCGAAGGCAACGGCCAAACCGAATTGCTGCACGCCCTGGCCGGCATGCGGCCGGCCCAGTCCGGCGAGATCACTTATGCGGTCGGCAGCAGGCCGGTGACGAATGCGGGCGCCGCCTTGCTCCGCCGGATCGGCGTGGCCCACATCCCGGAAGATCGGCTCCAATACGCGGTGGTTGCCGCCTTCAGCCTGACCTTGAACTGGCTGCTGCGAAAGTTGAGCAACCCTCGCTTCGTTACTTGGGGACTGTTACGACGTCAGGCGTCCGCCAAGGCAACGGCGACCGCCATCAAAGACAATGACGTCCGGGCCTCAGGACCGCGGGCGCGCATGGCCGATCTCTCCGGCGGCAACCAGCAGAAGTTTGTCATTGCCCGCGAGCTCGGCGAAGACGTTGCGGTCATTCTCGCCGGACACCCAACCCGTGGTCTCGACATTCGCACCGTGGTCGCGATCCGTAACCGGCTGGTCGCGGAGCGTGCCCGAGGTGTCGCGATCCTCCTTCTCTCGGCTGATCTCGCGGAAGTTTGGGACGTTGCTGACCGAATCATGGTGATGGCGCGGGGGCGGCTGCGCGGCCCGGTCCCGGTCGCCGAGACCACGCTGGCGGAGATCGGTCACTGGATGACGACGCCATGAGCGCGGCCATGACCCGCGTTGTTCGTGTCGGCGTCATCCTCATTGTTGCTGCGCTGGTGCCGGGCCTGTTCGTGCTACTTGCCGGGCAAAATCCCTGGCGCGTCCTCGCGACCCTGCTGCTCTATGCATTTGGACCCCAGGGCTGGAGCGAAGTGCTGGTGCACGCGATCCCGCTGACCCTGATCGGCCTGGGCGTTGCATTTGCGCTGCGCGCCGGTCTGTTCAACATCGGCGCCGACGGACAACTGATTGCAGGCGCCGTCCTCGCCGTTTTCTTCGCGCCTTATTTCGCCGGCTGGGGCATCGCCGGCCTTATCGTCTTTCTCATCCTCGGATCGATCGGCGGAGCGGCACTGGGAGCCTTGGTCGGCTACCTGCGGGCTTGGTTCGGCGCCAGCGAAATCATCGTCACCATCATGCTGAACTACGTCATGATTCAGATGATCAGCTATCTCATCCGCGGTCCGATGCAGGAAACCTCGCGGTTCTGGCCGCAGTCGTACCTCATTCCGGACGACTGCATTTTGCCGGTCATCGTCCAAGGCACGCGGCTTCATGCCGGTCTGTTCGTCGCTCTTGTCATGGTCGTCGCGGCGGCCATCGTGCAACGGCGAACTGTGCTCGGCTTTGAGACTTCCGTGCTCGGCGCCAATCCGGGCGCCGCGGCCTACGCCGGCTTTCGGGTGAAAATACTGACTGTCGTCGTCATGGCGATCTCCGGAGGAACTCGCGGGACTGGCGGGCGCGGTTGAAGTCGGCGGTATCTACCAGCGCCTGCAAGACAACATGAGCGAAGGTTTCGGCCTCGCTGCTATCGCGGTTGCGCTGATCGCCCGGCTCGAGGCCGCTGCGATTCCGTTTGCGGCCTGCCTGTTCGGGATTTTCTTTGCCGGCTCCGGCGCGCTTCAACGCGAGCTGGCGCTACCCTTCCCGCTGGTATGGATCATTGAGGCCTCGGTCATCTTCGCCGTTGCGGCGCTGCAATGGGCACTACCAAGCCGAAAGGCGATCGCCTGATGGATGCGCTGTTCATCACCGCGTTGCTCGCCGCCACCATCAGGCTCGGGATGGCGATCGGGCTTGCAGCGATCGGCGAAGCCGCCTCGGAACGCTCCGGCATTTTCAACATCGGCATCGAAGGCATCATGCTATCGGGCGCGTTTGCCGCTGCGTGGGGTTCGGTGCGCACGGGTTCACCGTGGCTCGGCGTGCTGTTCGCCATGATCATCGGGCTCATCCTCGCCGGCGTTCATGCCTTCATGGTTCTCCTGCTGCGGATCGACCAGTTCGTCAGCGGCATCGGCATGGTCATCTTCGGCCTTGGCTTTTCCAGCTTTGTTGCCCGTTTGACGATCGGCGCCAAGCCGACTTCGGTGCAGGGCCTGGCGCCGATCGACCTCGGAGCTATCTCCCACATTCCAATTATCGGCCCGGTATTGTTTGCGCAAAGCCCGCTCGCTTACATCGCGCTTGCTCTCGCCATCGCTACCGGATGGGTCATAAACCGCACCGCGTTCGGTCTCGAAATCCGCGCCTGCGGCGAAAACGCCGAAGTGGCGGAGACACTGGCTATTCCAGTCAGGCAGCGGCAGACGGCCTGTATTCTATTTGGCGGCATTACGGCCGGTCTCGGTGGCGCTTATCTTTCCGTGGTGCAGGTCAATGCGTTTGTTGAAAACATGGTCGCGGGCCGCGGTTTTCTCGCCGTCGCCTGTGTGATGCTCGGACGAAGGCGGCCGGTCGTCGCGTTTCTGGCAGCGCTCGGATTTGGACTCGCCGAGGCGACGCAGATCCGATTGCAGACGCAATATCCTGACCTGCCGTACCAGTTTCTCGTGATATTGCCGTATATCGCCGCCATCGCGGCGCTGGTGATCGGTCACGCCCGACGCGGCATGAAGGCGGCCTGAGACATTTCCGCCA
Source organism: uncultured Alphaproteobacteria bacterium (assembly GCA_963791955.1). Classification (GTDB taxonomy): domain Bacteria; phylum Pseudomonadota; class Alphaproteobacteria; order Rhizobiales; family Xanthobacteraceae; genus BOG-931. The sequence goes on along the minus strand of CAWBUO010000001.1, from coordinate 237,191 downwards.
AACTCTCAGGATCGCTTATGTGCCAGGATCGCGCGCTCGACCCACGCCGCCGCGCCAAGCAGCCTGGTATCTTCGAGATGGGCGCCGATCAGTTGAATGCCAACCGGGAGATGCTGCGGACCGACAAATCCGGGCAGCGTGATCGCGGGCACGTGCAGTACGGTCCAAAAGCGCTGAAACAGCAAATCGCTGGGACCCGTGAGCGCTTCGGGTGCTTCGCCCGCGGCGGCCGGCGTCAACAACGCATCATAGCCGGCCACAATCGGCTCGAACTCGCGGCGGCGCGCAACAACAAGCGCGCAGGCCGCCGCGTATTCGGCAAAAGGTGTCGCGAACCCGCGTTCGAGAAGGCCGGCAAGCCGCGGACTGAGTTCGTCGGCATGGTTGTAAAATTCATAAGCCATGGCCCGGGCAAACTCGAAGGCGAGAATTGTCCAGTGCGCATCCAGCGCGGCATCAAAGCTCGTTGGCAGATCGACCGTTTCGACGGTGGCACCGGCGCTGCGCAGCAGTGCGATCGCGTCTTCCATGACTTGCCGCGTTGCGGCTTGCGCCTGGGGCCAATGCGGCGACGGACAGAAACCGATGCGTGGTGCATGAGTCGTGGGCTCTGCATGCAGCGCATCACACCCCAGGATCGCATTGGCAACCAGCGCGACATCTGCGACCGACCGCGTCAAGATTCCGAGATTGTCCAGCGAGCCGGCCTGCACCTTGACGCCTTGCACGGGCAGAATCTGATGCGACGGCATGAAGCCGACCACCCCGCAATACGAAGCCGGCCGGATGGTCGAACCCACGGTCTGCGTGCCGATCGCGGCCGGGACCATGAAATCGGCGACAGCGGCGGCCGATCCGGACGAGGAGCCGCCGGGCGTGTGCTTGGTATTGTGCGGGTTCGCGGTGCGGCCCGGCGTAACTGCGGCGAATTCCGGGGTGACGGTCTTGCCGAGGATGATCGCGCCGGCCCGCCGCAATATCGCCACGCAGGCCGCGTCCGAGGATGGAATAATGCCTTTGTAGATCGGCGAACCGTGCTCGGTCGGCATGTCGTGCGTGTCGATAATGTCTTTGATCGCAATCGGAACGCCGTGCAACGCGCCCTCCCCTCGCGATGCGTCGGCCTTTGCCGCTTGCGCCAGCGCGGCTTCCTTAGCCACAAAGGTCCAAGCGCCGACTTCGGCCTCGCGGTCGGCGATACGATCGAGACAGGCACGCAGATAGTCGGTCGCGGTGAAGCTGCCCTCCGCGATCATGTTCCGCGCCGTGCCTGCATCGTGCCGGTTGATCCCGACGGGTTTCATTGCGTTCCTCGCGTTCAGATATTCCCGCCAACGCTTCGTGCCGGCAGATAGTGCAACACCCGCCGCTCGACGACGATGACGCCGAGATAGGCGATGCCGCCGACGAGGGTCAGCATCACGATTGAGACGAACACCATCGGCGTATTGGCCTGGCCTTCGCCAAAACTGAGCAGATAACCGAGCCCCACATTGCCGCCGACCAGTTCGCCGACCACGACGCCGACCACGGCCAGAGTCGAGCCGATACGGAGCCCGGCGAACATCGGCGGCAATGACGCTGGAAATTCGACCTTCCAGAAGATCTGTGCGCGCGTCGCCTTGAAAGCGCGCGCGAGATTAATCAAATCCGGATCGACGCCTCGGATCGCGGTCAGGACGTTGACCATGACCGGGAAGAACACGATCAGGATCGCCACCAGGATTTTCGGGTAAACCGTAAAGCCCATCCACAGAATGAACAGCGGCGCGAATGCGACCTTGGGCGCGATCTGCAGCGCCAGAATGTAGGGCGAGAGTGCAAGCTCAGCTGTCGGCGACATTCCCAGCAGATAGCCGACGAAGGCGCCAAGCAGGCTGCCGAGGAGGAAGCCTGCAAGCACCTCGCCCGCGGTCACGCCGGTGTGCAGCAGCAGATGGCTCGTTTGCCAATCGTGCACAAATTCTGCGGCCACCATGGAGAGCGGCGGCACAATGAAAGGCGGGATACCGAGCAAGCCCGGACCCCACTGCCATGCGGCAAGAAATGCAATGAGCAGCGCGACGCTTGCAGTGCTGCCGGTACGCAGGACGGAGGATCGCGCCGCACCGTTCATGCGGCATCTCCAGCCGTCTGCGGTGCAGGCTCGTCATGGCCGATGCCCAGCCGATCCATCAGTCGGGCAACGTAGTCATTCACCTTAGGGTTTTGACGGCGCGCGATCGGGTCGTCGCGTTGCGGCAGCTCAATAGCGATTTCGTCGATGATCCTGCCTGGCCGCCGGCTCATCGCCAGCACGCGGTCGGAAAGCGTCACCGCCTCGATCAAATCATGGGTAATGAGCAGCGCGGTCTTGCCAGCCTCCTTGAGTGTTCTCGCGAGATCGCGCTGAAGTACCATGCGGGTCTGGGCATCTACCGCCGAGAACGGCTCGTCGAGCAAGAGTACATGCGGATCGACCGCAAGCGTTCGCGCAAGCGCCACGCGCTGACGCATGCCGCCGGACAATTGGTGCGGATAATGTCCGGAAAATTCCGCGAGATTGAAATTTGCAAGAAGCTGCTGGGCGCGCCTGCGGCGCTCGGCAGCCGGGACGCCCTGAATCTCGACGCCGAACATGACGTTTTCGGCGACGGTCCGCCAGGGCAAAAGGAGATCCTTCTGCAGCATGAAGGCGACGTGAGCTTGCGGGCCTGCGACTCGTTCGCCGTCGATGAAGGCTTCGCCTTCACTCGGCGCAGTGAGGCCGGAGCCGATATTGAGAAGCGTGCTCTTGCCGCAACCGCTCGGCCCAATGAGGGAGACCACTTCGCCGTCTCGGACTGAAAAGTTCACGCCACGCACGGCGGTGAGCAGGCCCCGGCCACTCCGCTCCGCAAAACGCATCGTCACGTTGCGGTATTCGAGGCGTACAACGTCCGACATCGGCAAATCGACCGCAAAAGCTCGCTTATTGGGGCCGATTGCCCGCGTATCGGCGTCCGGTGAATTCAGTATAGTGGCTGAGGATGCAGCGGCAACAATGCGTCCCTATCCGCGCAGAAGGAGCGAATAATGTTTGGTCGTGTGAGCAGGCGATCCACTGGCGTGGTCTTTTCGGCCGTCGCCGGTGGGGCAATTTGGCTTGGTGCATTGCCAGCAGCTTTACCGGCACACGCGAACGAAAAGCTCACCTATCTATTCCCGGCGCCGCCGCTCCTTCCTGCATTCGGGCCGATCCAGCTCGCCAAGGGTAAGGGTTACTTCGCGCAAGCCGGGCTGGATGTGAGCTACGCAGTCGGTCGCGGCGGCGTCGATGTCGCCAAGGAGGTCGGCGCCGGCAACGCGCCGCTCGGCGGCATTGTTGCAGACGGTCCGATCATCGTGCGGCAAAACGGCGTGCCGATCAAAGTCGTCGCCGTGTTCGGCGGCAAGGGGTTCATGCAGCTCGTCGTCCGCGCGGATTCCAATATCCAGAAGCCGGCCGACCTGAAGGGCAAGACCATTACCGTCATGTCCTATCAGGACACGACGTTCTACGCGCTGCTCGGCTTATTGGCGAGCGCGGGCCTCACGCAAGACGATGTCAACATTCAAGCGGCCGGGCCGGTCGGGGTGTGGCAAATGGTTGCCTCCGGAAAGTCTGCCGGGATGGCGGGCGTGCCGGATTGGATTGCGCCATTGCAAGCGACCGGCGTGGCGGTGAAGGTTCTTCCAACCGACGAATTTTTTCCGCATATGGCGCAGGGCATCGGCGCGTCCGACCGGATCATCAAAGACAAGCCGGACATGGTTCGCGGCTTCGTCAAAGCCGCCCTGCATGGCATGAAGGACATTATGGACGATCCCGGCGCGGCGGCCGACGATTTCGTCAAGTACGTGCCGGAATGGACGGGCAAGACGGCGCAGATCAAGGCCGCATTCACGTATTACGACAAACTTGTTTATCCGGGGCAAAGTCAACTCGGCGAGGTCAACCCCGAGCGGCTCGCGAAGCTGCAGGAGTTTTATCTGGCGAAAGGGATCATTCAGCGGAAGACCCCACTTGACGAGCTTTATACCAATCAGTTCATCAAGTAGCGGCGTCACGCCGGCAAGCTGGGCTTTACAGCAGAGTGAAAAATCGACGCGCGGAAATTGTCGGCGCCGGATTTGCGGGACTGACGGCGGCATGTGCGCTGGCGCAGCGCGGCTGGAGCGTGCGCGTGCACGAACGCGCCGAGCGGCTGCGAACTACTGGCGCGGGCATCTACATTTACGAGAACGGGCTGCGCGTACTTGAAGCGGTCGGCGCCTACGACACCGCGATCAAGGGCGCGCCATTTGCGCACACGCGCGAGGTGCGTGATGGCAACAATCGGCTGATTTCGGAGCATCATTGGACCGGAAGCCGCGTGTTCAGCATCGTGCGCCAGAATGTCATCAACGCGCTCGCCGCGGCAGCGACCAAAGCCGGCGTCGAAATCTCCACCGACTCCACCGCTACGGGGGCAACGCCGGACGGCGAGCTGATGCTCGCCGATCGCCCGAGTGTCAAAGCCGATCTCATTGTCGCGGCCGACGGCAGCAATTCCCGGCTGCGCGACGCGCTCGGCCTGTTGTCGAAACGAAAATATCTGGTCGATGGCTCGACACGGCTGCTGCTGGATAAGACCGAAGCTGAACGCGCACCCGCGGACGGCGCCAACAGCGGTACAAAGACGGGTGCCAACACGGGCGCCACGACGATCGAATATTGGTCGGGCACACGCCGGGTGCTGTACACGCCGTGCAGCGAATCCGAGATTTATATCGCGCTCACCATGCTCGATAGCGACGCAGAGGCGAAAGCGGTGCCGGTGCGGAAGGATGAATGGAAGCGGGCGTTCCCCCACCTTGGGGCGTTGATTGACCGAATTGGCGCGCAAGGGCGCTATGACCGCTTCGAATTCATCAAGCTCAAACGCTGGTCAGCCGGCCGGGTTGCTGTGATCGGCGATGCAGCGCACGCGCTGCCGCCAAATATCGGTCAGGGCGGCGGTTGCGCCATGATGAACGCGCTGTCGCTGTCGGTTTACCTCGATCGCGAGGGCGAAGTTTCGGCGGCGCTCGAGACCTGGGAGCGCAACGAGCGTCCCCTCACTGAGCACACCCAACGCATCTCATATTTTCTCGGGTTGCCGACGACGTGGCCGCCGGCGTTGCGTGCCGCCGCACTCGGGATTGCGGGCCGGTCGAAATGGCTCATTCGACAGCGCACGCGCACCGCGCTGCACCGGCCAACCGGCACGTAGAAACGGAAAGGACGCCGGCCGAGGCCGACGCCCTTTCGCACGCACGCACTACACTCGCCCTGGCCTGGTCGCCGGCATCACTACATGCGGGCGTTGATCTCCGTCTGCAGCGTTGCCGCGTTCGCTGCGTCGTTTTGCTGCTCGGCCGCCGCCATCGATGCGGTCAAGGCGTTGGTGTCGTTCATTTCCGTAATGGCTTGAACCTCCGCGTCGGATGCGGCCTGCGCATCGGCAGCGGCGGAACTGGCCGCAGCCGAATTGTCATAGGACGGCGAAGACGACCAATCGTAGGACCCGCCGCCGCCGCCGCGCAGGCCACGGACATCCCGGACCAGATGGGCGTACGGCACCGGGCCGCCGCCGAGCATCCCCCGGACGAAATGTGCAACATCGGCATTGAGCCGACCGCGAACCAACGGCCTTCGTGCCGCGAGCTGCAGCGGGGCGCGGGTTTGCCGAGTTTGCGTGTATGCCTGCGCGTACCCGGGAACCGGGTTGGCCGGGGTCGGAGCCGCCATTGCAGTGGTTCCAACAAACGCCAGCGACGTAGCGAGGATTCCAGTGATGATTAAAGATTTCATGACACGCTCCTCTTCATTGTTGCGGGCCGAGAAAGGTCCAGGAAAGTATGCAACACGACCAAGAGGCTAGGCTCCAGAAGCTTGCCGCTCAGTGGCGGGCTAATTAATTGTTGGCCATGTTTTATTGCTGATGTTTTCGCGGAAAGCGTCAGCACGCTTGACATATTGGCGATGCGCTATTGTGCGCAAAGATTTTTGCAGTGCACCGTATGGTTTTTGACTCAGTAGGGTCATGGAGATGCCACAGACGCTGCCTAACGTTGCGCTTCGGGAGGAGGGAGACAGGGAGGAAACCGTGCATAAAGACACAGCGCGTGCGCGTCTCGCCACTTACGATAAAAATATTTGTCCGCAGTGCAGCGGTTGGCTGCTTGCGCCTGATTGGTCGGAACACGTCAACGAACGAAGCGTGCGGCACAGCTGGTCGTGCGATGGCTGCGGCTACGGATTTGAGACGACGGTATTCTTCGCCGTGCCGCAGCAGGCCGCTGCTTAGCGTTCAAGAATATTTGATGCTCAAGCCCGCGGCGGATAGTGGTGCCGCCGCCCCTGAAAATCTTCGACCATCGTACCGTCTTCGCTGAGGTAGTTTGGGCCGATCGGCGATTTGCCGCGGCCATCGGGGATATCAAGCACATAGGACGGCTGGCACAGGCCCGAGTACCGGCCACGCAGCGCGCGCATCAGCGCCTGACCTTCGGCGACAGTGGTCCGCAAATGCCCCGTGCCTGGCGCAAGATCGGCGTGATGCAGGTAGTAGGGTTTGATGCGGCACTCGATCAGTGAACGCATCAGCGCACCGAGCGTCTCGACATCGTCGTTCACGCCGCGCAGCAGCACCGATTGCGACAGCATCGGGATGCCAGCGTCAACAAAGCGCGCGCAGGCGGCGCGGGCGTCTTTGGTCAATTCGCGCGGATGATTGACGTGCACGACGACGAAGGTCGCCTTCTCCCGCGCACGCAGCGCGCGGACGAGGGCCGCGGAAACGCGTTCCGGCGCGACCGCCGGCACGCGCGTATGTATGCGGATCACCTTCATGTGTTCGATCGCAGCCAGGGATTCAACCAAATCCTTGAGCCGCCGCGCCGAAAGCACGAGCGGATCGCCGCCGCTTAAGATGACCTCCCAGATTTGCCGGTGCGCACGGATGTAATCGAACGCCGCGGCGAGCGCGGCCGGCGACAATCCCCCCCTCCCCGGCCCCACCACCTCGCGGCGAAAGCAGAACCGGCAATAAACCGCGCAGGCGTTGACAACTTTCAGCAGGACCCGGTCGGGATAGCGATGCACGATACCCTCGACGGGGCTGAACGCAGCATCGCCGATTGGATCGCCGCGTTCCTGCGGAGCTTGCTCGAGCTCCCGGACGTCGGGCACGAATTGCCGGGCGATCGGATCAAGCGGATCGCCCGGGTCAATCAAGTCGGCCATCGCCGGCGTAATGGCGACGGCGTAGCGGGCGGCGACATCCGCAAGCTCTTTGATACGCTCGCGCGGCACCAGCGCGTGATCGCAAAGCTCATCCACGTTCCGCAAAGTCGTTGCGGCGGATTTCATCGCAGCGGATTCCATAGCACTTGGTCGATGCGCGCGGCGCCGGTTGCGAGCATGACGAGGCGGTCGAGGCCGAGCGCGATGCCGCAAGCCTGCGGCATTGTCGCGAGTGCGGCAAGGAAATCCTCGTCGAGCGGGTAGAGCTCGCCGTAAATGCGCTCCTTCTCGGCCATTTCCCGTTCCAACCGCCGGCGTTGCTCGGCGGCATCGATCAATTCGCCAAAGCCGTTGGCGAGTTCCACGCCGCAAGCATAAAGCTCGAAGCGCTCGGCAACCCGCCGGTCGTCGGCCGGCCGTGCCAACGCGGCTTGGCTAGCCGGGTACCGATCCAGGATGGTCGCGCGACCGATGCCCAGCCGCCCCTCAATCTTCTCGACCAGCACACGGCTAAAGATATCGCCCCACGTATCGTCGTCGCTTACCCGAATACCCGCTGCGCGCGCCGCGTGGGAAAGTCCGTCACGGTCGGGCTCGCCGTCGTTCCGCAGTGTCGCCAACAGATCGATGCTGGCGAAGTGCGCAAATGCCTCGGCAACCGTCAGCCGTTCCGGCTCGGCGAACGGATCGGCTGAAAGCCCGCGAAATATCAGTTGTTGTGTCCCGGCGGCTTTTGCCGCCAGCGCCAGAATCGCCGCGCAATCGGCCATCAGCGTCTCGTAAGGCTCGTCCGCGCGGTACCACTCAACGAGGGTAAATTCCGGATGGTGCAGCGCCCCACGCTCCCGATTACGGAACACCTTGGCAAACTCGATGATTCGTCGCTCGCCAGCGGCTAAGAGCTTTTTGCAGGCGAATTCGGGCGAGGTGCGCAAATAAAGCCGCGACGAAGCGCCATCCGGAGCCGCAAGTGTCGTGGCAAAGGCGTGCAGATGGGTTTCGTTGCCGGGCGAAGCCTGCAAGGCGCCGGTCTCCACCTCGATGAAGCTGTTGGCGGCAAACCAGGCCCGCAATGCCGCCACGATCCGGCCGCGCGCCAGCAGGAAGGGCCGGCGGTCGGCGTGGACATGCGGGGCCCAAAACGGCGAAGCGGCAGGATAGCTTTCCGGCATGTCCTTGTCGGCAATGCTTGAGGAAACAGGGGCTTGAGGAAATATGTGGCGATCGGGCTCAAGATCGCTATGTTGCGCCCCGACGCAAGACGCCAAATGTCGAGGAAACTGTGAAAGTCATCGCCAGCTCGCTGCGAAAAGGCAATATCGTTGAGATTGACGGCAGGCTCGGCGTCATCGTCTCGACCGAGAATATCCATCCCGGCAAGGGCACCCCGGTGACCCAGATGGACGTGCGGCGGATCGCCGACGGCGTCAAGGTCTCGCTGCGGTTTAAGACCACCGAGCAGGTCGAGCGCGCCTTCGTCGAGGACCGCAAACACCAGTTCATGTACCAGGACAGCGATGGCTTCCATTTCATGAATATGGAGAGTTACGACCAGGTCGCCGTGCCGGCCGACATTGTCGGAGACCAAGCGGCCTATCTGCAGCCGGAGATGGAGGTCACGCTTAGTCTGCATGAGGGCGTGCCGGTGGCCATTGAGCTTCCGCCGCGCGCAACCCTCGAAGTGGTCGAGACCGAGCCCAGCATCAAGAGCCAGACGGCCGCATCGTCCTATAAGCCGGCGGTGCTATCCAACGGCGTGCGCACCATGGTGCCGCCCTTTGTCACGACCGGAACCAAGATCGTGGTGATGACCGCCGACGGCAGCTACGTGGAGCGGGCAAAGTAGCAGGCCGGGGTCGCGGGTACCGCCAACTTTCGATCGCGGGCCCAGTCTCTGAGGAGCCGAAATGACCGCGGCGCTCGCGTTCAATCACATCGGGATAACGGTTCCTGATATCGACCGCGCCGTTGATTGGTACGGCTCGGTGCTGGGTTTCCGGCTTATTTTCCGCCGACTCATCGAATACCGGCCCGAAGTGCCGGAGGTCCGCGAAATTTTCGGTCCGAAGTTTACCCGAGCGCATCAGGCGCATTTGTTGTCGGCAAACGGCGTCGGCATTGAGCTTTTCCAGTTCCTCGACCCGCCGGTCGAGGCGCCGGATGAAAGCTTCCGGTACTGGCAGACCGGTATTTTCCATCTTTGCGTGACCGAACACGATCTCGATGGACTTGTGGCGCGGATCGTCGCCAATGGTGGCCGCCAGCGCACGAAGATCTACGCCTTCCTGCCCGGCAGGCCGTATCGGCTGGTCTATTGCGAAGACCCCTTCGGAAACATTATCGAAGCGTTTTCGCACTCCTACGCCGAAACCTTCGCGAATATGCCCGGCTGGAAAGCCGTCGATGCGTCGACATAATCCGACCGCCTCGTTGCCGGTCAGAAGAACGCCAGCGTGCGAATTTCGATGCTCTCGCGAGGACGGGCGTGCGGTGGCGAAGTCGGATCGTCGAACGCGGTGTGCGCAGTCCACCGGGCGCGCCCGTCTTTTTCTGAATCGTACACCTTGAACACGATCGCATCTTCTCGTCGCATCTGCGGAAACCAGAACCATTTGTGCTGCGGATTGTAAGTAATGGCGTAGGTCTGGCCGACCCGATTGGGGTAGTGCCGTTCCGAAATCACCAGATCGCCGGTCGAGACAGTTCGCGCATCACAAATCGCCAGCGGAAAACTCTCGACCGGAAGGCGGATCGGCCGCCACACCTGGACGATGGCGAAACGCCGCCGCTGCAACAGTGCTTCGGCCTCGTCCGGCAGAATGTCCCGCACCCGCTGCGGCCCGGACCATTCGGTGTAGTCGTTGTGGACGCGCGGGACGACTTCGCGGATTTTGCGCGCCTCCCGCACCGCGTCGTCGGCCGTGCGCAAGGTGTGATCGAAGATGACGACACGGGAAGCGCCGCTTTCGGCCTTCACCAGCGCTTCCATCTCCGGATAATAAACCCGTCGTATTTCGGCATCGTCAAAAAAGTCCGCCATTTTGGTGTCGTGACGCACGAACCGAAAGCCCTCGCGATCGAGGACGAAGTCCTCGGCGTGTGGGCGGCCGTTGTGAATAACGACACGACGCGGATCGGTGGTGCCGCCGCGTTTGTCGGGCGCCCCGCCGCCGCTCGCCTCGGTGAAGATCTTCACGCCATCGTTAACGAGATAATTAAGCGTCGCCTCAATCTCCGGGACCGTTTCGGAGGCAGACTGCCGTTCCAGGACCTGATCCATTGCCAACTCCTTCGCGCGGGACGCGATATATCCGCGTAGCAAACATAAACCGCGGGCTGCAGCCGGGTAAGAGGCGGCGACCGCCCCCGCATTCAAACCCACCATGCACCGCAAGCGCACGCCCTGGGGGCTGCCGGTCTGAACATTCATTCACCGAGCCAACATCATCTACCAGCCCACCGCGATGGAGAAAGTTTTACGTGTATTTCGGTCCTTGGCGACATGGCACCACTTGGCAAAGCTCGAGTTGTTACTGATAGTAGGATGTTGACGATCAGGATCGAAGCCGTGCGTGCTGCGGCAAAATTTAGCGGCGCTTCGCGCTTAGCCTCTTGGAGAAAAGCTCCGCAGAGTGCTTCTGGCGGGCGTAATTCACGCCTGTGCCTGGTCGTGATCGGGCTGTCATGCGCGATGCTGGCGACCACTGCCGGTACGGCTTTGAGCGACGGCTGCAAGCCAAGTCACCCGCGGCCTCTGATCATCCTCAATGATATGGGCGCCTGCGGGTTCGATCCTCAGACGTTGAGCTTTGCCGGCGAGCCGGCCGAGCAAGCCAGATGTTTGATGCGCGGCATGGACGCGAGCAGGAATCTCGGACGCCCGCTTGACGCCCTGCCGCCCGCACTTGCAAGCCGCATCGGACAGAACAGCGGGCTTCCGGCGCGAGACGTGCTCAGCGCTTTTCTGTCGAAGCAAAATCTGGAATGGGATTTCGCCGCCTATCTTTGGCAGCCGCTGTCCCGCGCCGAGGACAACGATCCCGATGCGCCGATGGCGCGTTATCTGGTGATCCACGACACCAGCGGACCGAGCTTCGGCCGCCGATCGTTTCCGTCCGACATCGACGTCAACCCAAAGGTCAACAGCCTCGCCGGCTTCAAATGCACCGACGGCTGGGGCAAAGCCCATGTCGTCGTTAATCGCGAAGGCGGCATGCTGCTGGATCACGAGCTGTCGGTGCCGTGGCGCGAGACCAAGTTCGAGCGCGCCGTTAATTTCGCCGGAGCCCTGAAGGGGCTCTTCCTCCATGTCGAGATGATTCAGCCGCGGCGGAGCGCCGGGCGCTGGCGCAACGACGCACAGACTCCAGACCCAAGCTTCACAACCGCCCAGTACGATCGGCTGGCTTTGATCTACACCATTGCAAGCGTTCGGGCCGGGCGTTGGCTGGTGCCGGCGTTTCACGCAGCGATCGATGCCCACATCCGCAACGGCCACGACGATCCGCTCAATTTCAACGTCCAGAGCTTTGCCAACAGCCTCGACGCGCTCATCAAAGAGCTGCAAGAGCCTGAGGCGGCGTGGCCCGAAGCCGTCGCGCAAGGCAACATCGATGCGACACCGGCGGCTAATTTTGCGTCGCTCCTCGCAGAGAAGTCAGCCGACATGAACCCTTCGACCGCGGCCGCCATCGTCAAACCCGAAGTTCCGGCGCAACGATCGGCGGAGACCACGGCGCAGGGCGAGCCAAACCGCGCCGCCAAAATTGAGCCGATTGCCGCAAGCACAACCGGAACTCGAACTGAGTCTAAAATCCACGAGGTTGAGACCGCCAGCGCCGGGCATTGCGAGGCGATCGTCGGCAAAGGCCATCGCCGCGTCGCTTGCAAGCCTCATGTTGCGGAAAGCCGCGGTCGCGCAAGACACCCTCACCTCATTCGAGCAGTGGATCGCCGCATTTCCGACGAAAGCCGTGGCGCTGGGCGTAACGGAGGGGACCTACACCCGCATCATGTACGGGCAGTACCCCGACACAACCGGGCCTGAATCGATCCGCAATCAGGCTGATTTCGACCTGCAGCTTTGGTAATACCTCAACCCCGCCACTACCGATTGAAAGATCAGCGCAGGTTGAACGAACGCTTCCAGCGCAAGGTCGGTATGCAGCCAACGGAGGGCTACGCAAGCGTCAAGCTCTTCACCCGCTTGCGTCAAGGCTCGTGATCCGGTTCGATCCACCCCCAGACAAAGCCGAATTTGAGGAACGCCATCGATGACCCCCGCCCAATCCGCGACCGCGCGCAGCAAGGACAAGCCGGCCGCGGCCGACGCCTCAATCGCGGCGCTTGAGCGCCCGACCCCGGCCGGCGCCAATGCGCCCGGTTTCGGCAGCGACGTTGTCGCCGAAACGCTCAGTGCGCTCGAGATTCCGTATATCGCGGTGACACCGGGCGCGAGCTATCGCGGCCTGCACGACAGCATCGTCAACTATCTCGGCAACTCTACGCCGCAGATGCTGCTTTGCGTCCACGAGGAATCCGCAGTCGCGATTGCGCACGGTTACGCCAAGGTCACCGGCAAGGCGATCGCTGCGGCCGTACACTCCAACGTCGGCCTCCAGCACGCGACCATGGCGATGTTCAACGCCTGGTGCGACCGCATGCCGGTCCTGGTGCTTGGCGCGACGGGCCCGGTCGACGCGGTCAAGCGGCGGCCTTGGATCGATTGGATTCACACCGCGCGCGATCAGGGCGCGCTCATTCGCGGCTACACCAAGTGGGACGATCAGCCAGCTTCTGCGGGCGCTGCCCGCGAAGCGCTGTTACGCGGGACCTGGATCGCCAACACGGTGCCGATGGGTCCGGTTTACGTCAATCTCGACGCCGAGATGCAGGAAGCAAAACTCGCCGAGCAAGTACCGCCGATCGACGCCGCGCGGTACATGCCGCCGATCGCGACGGCCGCGCCCGCCGACCTGGTGCAAAAGGCCGCCGCGATGTTGAAATCCGCCAAGCAGGTGGTGATCCTCGCCGGCCGCGCCTCGCGCAGCGAGGAAGCGTGGAACGCACGCGTCGCGCTTGCCGAAGCGCTCAACGCCAGCGTCGTCACCGATCTGAAAATCGGCGCGAGCTTCCCGACCGATCATCCGCTTTATGCCGGAGCGCCGCGTGACGTGACGCCGGACAGCGTGCCTGCGATCCGCAATGCCGACGTGATCTTGAGTCTCGACTGGGTCGATCTCGCCGGTGCGCTGCGCTCCGTAGGTCCACAGCCTTCGGCAAAGATCATTCAGATCTCGCTCGACTACCACATTCACAGCGCCTGGAGCATGGACTATCAGGCTTTGCCGCCGGTCGATCTGTTCCTCTCCGCCGACCCCGATCTTGTCGTACCCGAACTCGTCAAGGAGATCGGCGCGAGCAGCCGCCCGCGGGTCGCGCCAAGCCCGCGCGCACCGGCGAACGATCAGGAGCCGGCGGGCTTCACCAACGAAATCATCGCCTACACGCTGCGCAAGGTGCTTGGTGACCGGCCGACGAGTTTGACCCACTTGCCGATCTCCTGGGAGGATCGCTGGTGGGCGTTCCGCCATCCGCTTGACTACCTCGGCTCCGACGGTGGCGGCGGCGTCGGTGGCGGGCCGGGCATTTCGGTCGGCGCGGCGCTCGCTTTGAAAAATTCCGGCCGGCTGCCGGTCGCAGTCTGCGGCGACGGCGACTTTCTGATGGGCGTGACCGCGGTGTGGACCGCGGTGCACTATAAAATTCCGCTGTTGTTTGTGATCGCTAATAACCGCTCATTCTACAATGACGAACTGCATCAGGAGCGCATGGCGCGGATGCGGGCGCGTCCGGTCGAGAACAAGTGGATCGGCCAGCGCATGGCCGATCCCGAAATCGATCTTGCCGCGATGGGCCGCGCCCAGGGCGCGGTCGGTTTTGGTCCTATCACCAAGCCGGCCGATCTCGCCGCCGCGCTGGAGCAGGCGATCGCTGCCGTCGATGCCGGCGGCGTCGCCGTGGTCGATGTGCGCGTTGAGCCGGGCTATACCGCAAACATGACCGCGGCGATGACTCGCGCCAAAAGCTAAGGAGAGGAAACATGAACACCGCAGTGCCGCTCAAATCCGTCAAAGCCGAAACGCTTCGCCTGCCCGACCACCGTGACGCCTATTACGGCGGTGAATGGCACAAGCCAAAGTCCGGGCGCTACGCTGACTTCGATCAACCCCGGTACCGCGGAGTTGCTGGGCCCGGTGGCCGATTGCGGTTCGGCCGATATCGACGCCGCGGTCGGCGCGGCGAAGAAAGCCTTCGACGGCTGGCGCAACACACCACCGCTCGAACGTGCACGGCTACTCAAACGCATCGCCAACGTATTGCGCGAAAACGCCGACGAACTCGCCATGATCGACGCCGCCGATTGCGGCAATCCGGTGCATGAGATGGTGATGGACGCGACCGTCGCCGCGGCGCAGATCGACTTCTACGCCGGCCTCGTCACCGAAATGAAGGGCGCCTCGATCCCGATGGGCCCCGGTGTTGTGAACTTTTCCGTGCGCGAGCCGCGCGGCGTCGTCGGCCGCATCATCCCGTTCAATCATCCGTTCATGTTCTGCGCCGGCAAAGCCGGCGCGCCGCTTGCGACCGGCAACACGGTGGTGATGAAGCCGCCGGAACAGGCTCCGCTGTCGGCGCTGCGCCTTGCCGAACTGATCGGCGGCATCCTGCCTCCGGGCGTGTTCAACGTCGTGCCGGGCGGCCGCGAAGCGGGCTCGGCGCTCACGACGCATACCGACGTCGCCATGATCGCGCTGATCGGCTCGGTGCCGACCGGCCGCGCGGTGATGAAGGCGGCCGCGGATACGTTGAAGCCGGTGATGCTCGAGCTCGGCGGCAAGAATGCGCTGATCGCCTACCCTGACGCCGATCCCGAAGATGTTGCGGGCGGCGTTGTCGGCGGCATGAACTTCACTTGGTGCGGCCAATCCTGCGGCTCGACCAGCCGGGCCTTCATCCATGAGAAAATCTACGATGCGGTACTGGCGAAGGTGAAAGCCAAGATCGCCCATTTCAAGCCTGGCATCGCCACCGACCGCTCGACCACCATGGGCTCGATCATTTCCAAGTCCCAGTACGAGCGTATCCTGGGCTTCATCGAGTTGGGCAAGCAGGAAGGTGCGCGGCTGTTCCACGGCGGCGGCCGGCCTTCCGATCCGGCGCTCGCCAAGGGATTTTTCATCGAGCCCACCGTGTTCGCCGACGTACAGCCGAACATGCGGATCGCGCGCGAGGAAATCTTCGGCCCCGTGCTCTCCATCTTCAAATGGAGCGACCAGGCCAAGATGCTCGAACAGGTGAATTCGGTTGAATACGGCCTCACCGCTTCGATCTGGACCAACGATCTGTCGACCGCGCACAACACTGCCGCTGCGGTACAGGCCGGGTTTGTCTGGATCAACGAGGTCTCAAAGCATTTCCTCGGAGCGCCGTTCGGCGGCTACAAACAGTCCGGCATCGGCCGCGAGGAATGCTTCGAGGAAATGCTCGCCTATACCCAGGAAAAGAACATCCACGTGCGGCTGAAGCCGGCGAAGTGACTAGGCGCCTCGTCGTAAAATTCTAGATGTCGGCTTAACCAAGAAAGCCAACTTGGCGGCCGACATCGCTGGAATCTGCTGTGTGCCGATAACAGCCGTCCGCCGCCGTCATGCGTCGCGACGTGGGGGCAATTTCGCATCCTTTCGGACGCCGGAACAAGCCGTAGAATCCCGTGGGTACAACTATCGTTTAAAGGTCGTACTCAGGTGACGTTCTTCCCGGTTCAACCAAGCGCGACAAATATGACGCCTGCCGTCGCGACGAGCGTCGCGCCGGCAACAAGGGCCGATGGCCGCTTTTCCGTTTTGAAAACCATGATGGCCAAGTAGGACGACAGAAATATCTCCATCGAGTTTATGATCGTAACGCGTCCGACGTCTGAATTGTTGAAAGCCACGAATTGCGAAATCTGCCCCAAGGCAAGGAGCGTTGCAGCCGCGACTTGCCACGGATCCGGCCGCAACGTGAGCAAACCTACTTCGGCTCTCAGTTTTGAGCTGAACAGGCAACCGACGACGTAATATCCAAGCGCGGCAAGAGACCCCGTCAAGGCGCCGAAAAAAGGATCATGCACACCGTCAAGCCCCTGCTTGCGAACGACGTAGCTCGTCGCGTACAGCGCGGTGCAGATCAGACCGTAGAGGTAACCGCGCTGGAGATTCGCGCCAGGGAACAAATCTGGCGAGGAAAGCTTTTGCCGATTGTCGTAATAGAGCAAGGCGAAGCTCGCCGCGATGAGGGCCATTCCTAGTCCTCCAACTTCCGAAATGGTTTCGCCAAGAAATACCCAGGCAAGCAATACAGAAAAGAAGGGGGTCAACCGTCGAATTGTGGTCGCCCGAACAACGCCCGCAAGCGCGACCGACTTGAACATGGTCAGCCGTCCCCAAACGATGGCGAGTATGCCCGACAGAGCGAACCAACCGACTGCGGCCACCATGCTTGACTTGGTGTCAACCGCCGGCAACTTCCCATGAAGCAAGAGCGCTGCGGCTGACAGAGCGCCCGTCATGACGATCGAGAGCAGAACGCCGTTATCAGCGGATCTGTTGTGTGCGGCCTTGGCGATCGCGATACTTGCCATGGCGAAGAGAAAGGCCGAAGCAAGGGCAAAGGCATCGCCAATCAAGGTAGTACAACCCAAGCGGCGCAGAGAGCACCATCCATCGCGGCCAATTCTACAGATTCCAAAAACTGGTCAATGTCGTCGGCATCACAGCTTGAACGTCTCTAACGTTCCCGGATGAAAAAGCTCTTCCACCTTGACGCGGCGTGGCGAAAGCCCCTGCGCATGATGCTGACCGAGGAAATAATCGAGCACTTTGCGGTTTCGCTCGATCCCATACGACCAGTAATCGTCGCCCATCAACGTGCGGGCGTCTCTCAGAGCTTCCTCGACGAACGGCAACGTCACCTTCGTGGCTGATGTGTCGGAGAGTTTCTTGACGCAGAGCGCTTTGGCCTGCTCGAACGCCTTATAGACCGCGCCGGGAAGCCATGGATGCTGCTCAGCAAGCGTCCGGCGCACGCCGACCACATGCATGATCGGAAAATACCCGGTGCGCTTGAAATAGTCCTTGGCCGCGGCAACGGGATCGCTGAACAGCCAGCCGATATTCGGATGGCCTTTCTCGACCAAAGTCGGCGGCCGCGGCGCGATGAAGCCATCGATCTCGCCCTTCTCCAGCAGCGCCGAAATTGTCGCGCCCTCCGGCGCGTTGTCGAGGCGAACGCCGGGCGGCAGATTGATCGTCAGCTTTTCCGGCCGGCCGGCCTCCTCGATGCCGCCGCGGATCCAATGAATGTCCGCGGGTTTGACGCCGAAATCGTCGTCTAGCAAGGCGCGCGCCCACACATTGGCAGTGAGCTGATATTCAGGCACGCCGACTTTGCGCCCCTTCAGGTCGGCCGGCTTCTTTATCCGATCGGTGCGCACGTAAATAGCAGTGTGCCGGAAGGCCCGCGAGACAAAGGCCGGGACCGCGACATAAGGACTATCGCCCTGTGCCGTTTTCAAGGTGAAGCTCGACAACGACAGTTCGCAGACGTCGAATTCGGCGCCACGGAACGCACGAAAGAAAATCTCTTCGGGGCTCAGCGTCATGAAGATCGGGCTGACGCCGTCGATCGCGACGCTGCCGTCAATCAGCGGTCGCGTGCGGTCATAGTCGCCGACGGCGACCGAGAGATCGAGCTTGGCCATTCAAATTTCCCTTATCCTACCGGCGTCATCGCAAGCAGAACGCGATGACGCGTGCGACGGGTTATGCCAATAAGGCCAATGGTGCAACTACCGGGGGATTGAACGATGCGCCTGCCGCTCTATCAGGTCGATGCGTTCACCGACCACCTGTTCGCCGGCAACCCGGCGGCAGTTTGCCCACTCGATGCCTGGCTGCCGGATGCGACCATGCAGGCCATCGCCGCCGAGAACAATCTGGCCGAGACCGCATTCTTCGTTCGTGAAGCCGGCGACTATGCGCTGCGCTGGTTCACGCCGACCATCGAGGTGGATTTGTGCGGACACGCTACACTTGCGTCCGGCCATGTGGTCATGAAATTTCTTGAGCCGCAACGCCAGAGCGTAGACTTTCGCACGACAAAAGCCGGAACGCTGACCGTAGCCCGTCGTGACGATATGCTGGTCATGGATTTTCCGGCGCGACCGGCAACCGCTACCGAACCATCGCCGGGACTTCTCGCCGCGCTGGGCGGCAATCCGCGCGAGGTGTTGCGCGCCCGCGATCATCTCGTCGTCTATGACAGCGCAGCGGAGATCGCGACGCTCAAGCCCGATCTTGTCGCGCTCGCGAATGTCGATTGCTGGGCCGCAATCGTGACGGCGCCGGGCGCGGACGGCATCGACTTTGTTTCGCGGTTCTTTGCTCCGGCACAAGGCGTACCCGAAGATCCGGTGACCGGTTCGTCGCACACCACGCTCACGCCCTATTGGGCAAGGCGCCTCGGCAAAACCGAGCTCGAAGCCCGTCAGCTCTCCCGCCGCGGCGGCGCGCTCCGCTGTACGCTGAACGGCGACCGGGTCGGCATTGGCGGCCGCGCGGTGCTTTACTTGGAAGGACACATCTCGGTTTAAGGTAACAGCGGAGAATCGCAGTCACACCGGCGCATAGGCGCCGGCGCTGGCTTCAATGACAGGCGCGACAGGCGCTGGCCGATTCACGCCAAGGCCGCGCCAGGCGGCATCGACGATGTTCTGCGTGCTGAGCCCGTATTTGGCGAACAGATATTCGCGGCTTCCTGCCTCGGCAAAAGTGTCGGCAATGCCGACGCGGCGCAACGGTACGGCAGTTCCGGCCTCCGCCAACGCTTCGGCCACCGCCGAGCCGAGGCCGCCGACGACCGTGTGGTTCTCGGCGGTGATGACGATGCGGCTTCGGCGCGCTATGGCCACGATGCCGTGGCTATCGAGTGGTTTGATCACCGGCACATTGAGTACGGCTGCGGCGAGGCCGTTCTCGGTAAGAGTGCGAGCCGCGGCCAACGCTGCGGGAATCATCATGCCCGAGGCGACGATACAGACGTCGCAGCCCTCGCCACCGATTAAGAGCTGCGCTCTGGTCGGATCGAGCCGGTGGTCGTCATCAAAAATCACGGGGATCTCGCCGCGCTTCAGGCGCAGATAGACGGGCCCGGGAAGGTCCGCGATCGCCGCCACCACCTGCTTCGTTTCGACGGCATCGGCCGGTTCGACGACCGTCATGTTGGGAAGCGCCCGCATCAGTGCGACGTCTTCAATCGCCTGATGGCTTGGACCGCCCGGGCTGGAGAGGCCCGGCATGAAGCCGACGATCTTGACGTTGAGATTGGGATAAGCGACCGACATCGCGATCTGATCGTAGCAGCGGCGCGTGGTGAACACGCCGAATGAATTGACGAATACGATATGGCCGGCGCGCGCCAGACCGCCGGCGATACTGAGCATATTCGCCTCGGCCATGCCGACATTGATGAAGCGGTCGGGAATGGTGTCGCGAAACAAACCAGTTTCGGTCTGGCGGGTCAGATCGGCGCCAAGACAGATGATTTCCGGCCGCTGCCGCGCCAGCTCAACAAGCGCGCCACCATATGGTTTGAGCACGGTCTGGTACGGCGGTTCACGCAAGCGCGGCCTCCAGTTCGCGCAGAATCGCCGCTTTCAGATCGCCGTCGAGCTTGATGAAATGTCCGTCGACCGTCGGCGGGATCGCGCGCAGACGACCTAATATCTCGGTGCGCGCGATGATGACCGAAGGCCCTGCAGCCTCATGCCGGGAGGCGAACGCGCGCGACAGCGCCTCGACGTCGTGGCCGTCGACTTCGGCGACGCGCCAGCCGAACGCGCGCCATTTTTCCGCCAGCGGCTCGATCGTCGTGACGGACATTACCGAACCGTCGACCTGCGAATTGTTGGCATCGATCACAACGATCAGGCGGTCGAGGCGCTGATGCGCGCCGAACATCGCCGCTTCCCACACCTGGCCTTCTTCCATCTCGCCGTCGCTGAGAAATGCAAAAGTATGCCGGTCCTCGCCGGCAAACCGCGCCGCCAAGGCGAATCCGATCGCGCCCGACAGACCCTGCCCGAGCGAACCGCAGACCAGATCGCCGAGCGGCGTGCGCTCGCTGCCGATGGCCTCGAGGTCGGCTCCATCGCTGCCATAGGCGGCGAGCTTCGCCGGATCGATCAGCCCGGCTTCGGCGGCCGCAGCGTAAAGCGAGATCACATAATGGCCGGGCGAAACGACGAACCGGTCGTGGCCATAGCGCATGCCGCCACCGAACAGCACGGCGAAAATCTCAGCGGATGACAACGCCTGCCCGAGATAGCCGAAGCCCTGGATCGCGACCATCTCGGTCGCGCGCATGCGAATGCGCGCCGCAAGACGCCGCAGCTCCGCGATGTCGAGCTCGGATGTACCGCCGCCCATGTACTCACTCTTAGCAACTCCGCTTACGGCCCGGCAAACGGCTCCGCCGGCGCGATGTCGGTGATGCGGAATTGCACGCGTTCTTCGCCCTGGAAGCGGTCAAGCGCAAACGAGCCGGCGGCATGGACCTGGCGGCCGCGGTTCTGCAGCAGCGCCGAGCCGAGTTTTTGCCCGGCGGCGCGGAAGGCGATGGCGTTGACGCCGGCGCCGGCAGCGGATTTGAGCCGCACCCGCATGTGCGCCTGGCCGACTTCTTCGGCGTAAGCAATGGTGTGGGCCGGCAGCGCGATCACCGGCTCCGGGTTGCCCGAGCCGAACGGGCCGGCGCGCTCGATCATCGCGACAAGACTGGCATCCGCCGCTGACGCGCTCACGGCGCCGTCGATCGAAAGACCGTTTGCCCGGCGCGCGACTTCCACATCGGCGCTAAGCGCCGCTTCGAAGAAAGCCCGCAGCGGTGCCAGCGCATCCTTGCGCAGGGTAACGCCGGCGGCCATGGCGTGACCGCCGCCCTTGATAAGCAAACCTTCAACCACGGCGCGCCGCACCGCGCGGCCGAGATCGACGCCGGCAATCGAGCGGCCCGATCCGGTGCCGGTGCCGCCGGGCTCGAGTGCGATGGCAAACGCCGGGCGGCCGAATTTTTCCTTAAGCCGCGCCGCGACGATGCCGACTACGCCGGGGTGCCAGCCCTCTGCGGCGGTTACTAGGACGGCGCCCGTTTCCTCGATGCCGAGGGCAGCCATAGCCTCGGCTTCGGCTTGCGCCAGGGTATCCATCTCGATTGTCTGCCGCTCACGGTTGAGCCGGTCGAGCTCGGCCGCGATTTGCGCGGCCTTGTCGGGATCGTCTTCCAGCAACAGCCGCACGCCGAGGTCAGCGCGGCCGATGCGCCCGCCGGCGTTGATGCGCGGGCCGAGCAAAAATCCGAGATGCCAGGCTTCGGGCGGACCCGAAAGCCGCGCCACATCCATCAGGCTCACATGACCCGGGCGCTCGCGCCGGCGCAGCGCGATCAAGCCTTTGGCAACAAAAGCGCGATTAAGCCCGATCAGCGGCACCACGTCCGCCACCGTGCCGAGCGCGACATCGTCGAGGAGCGTGAGCAGATCAGGCTCGGGCCGCGAGGAAGTCCAGAACCCGCGCGCGCGCAGCTCACGGTTGACTGCAACCACGGTCATAAAGACCAGCCCGACCGCCGCGAGATGGCCGAGACCGGAAAGATCGTCGCGCCGGTTCGGATTGACGATGGCGAAAGCCGGCGGGAGCACTTCATCAGCCTGATGATGATCGATGACGACGACATCGGCGCCGAGCGCGCGCGCCTCGGCGAGCGGCTCGGTGCTGGTGGTGCCGCAATCGACTGTCACGAGGAGCGTCGCGCCGCGTGCGGCGAGCGATCGCACCGCCTCGACGTTTGGGCCGTAGCCCTCAAACAGCCGGTCGGGAATGTGAATCAGCGGCTCAATGCCGGCCTGGCGCAGGAAACGCGCCAGCAGGGCCGCCGATGTCGCGCCATCAACGTCGTAATCGCCAAAGATGGCGACCGTTTCGCCGCGCACGATCGCGTCCGCAACCCGCGCCGCCGCCTCGGGCATCGCGGTCAGCACGTTGGGATCGGGCATCGATCGCTTGACGGTCGGGTCGAGGAAAGCCTCAACCGCGTCGACCTCAACATTGCGGCCGGCGAGAATACGCGCCAGCAGCTCGGGAAGATCGTGCCGCTGCGCGATGGCGAGCGCGCGCGCCGAGCCGCGCTGATCGAGGCGGTCGCGCCAGCGCCGCCCGGTCGCCGAGCTTTCGACGCCAAGAAAAAGGCCGTCCGTCACGGCAAACTCGCGGGGTTCAAAGCCCATGGAACGAGCCTAACCGATTCGCGCGGGACCGGCTCGATTGCCAAGGGCGTGGATTGATCGACGCGCAGGGGATGTATGCTTTCTGGAGACGCAGGCATCCAAACCTACTCCATCCGTCTGCCTTTTGACCGACTTAAGCCGTCGGGGTCGCAGGTCGACCGACGCTAAACTCATCGCATTGGCCGCTTCCAATGCTTGTTTGAGCCGTTACGATGCTGTCGCTAGCTACGGGTAGGCAATGAAAATGCGCGAGTTGACCGCATCCGACGCAACCAATGCACTGCCGCCGGCGCCACAGGAGATAGTTCGGCCGCTGACCCGCGCCGCTATCTTTCTCATCGTGACGATCAATGACGGTGCCGAAAATCGCGCCGCGGTCCGGGCATTCTGCGGCGACCTACCGGCGCTGCTGCGTGCGGTCGGATTCCGCGACATCGAAGGCGACCTTTCCTGCGTGCTGGGATTTGGATCGGATGCGTGGGACAAGCTGTTCGGCGCGCCGCGCCCGGCCGAGCTGCACCCGTTCCGCGAAATCAAGGCCGGACCTCGTCATGCGGTTGCCACGCCCGGCGATCTGCTGTTTCACATCCGCGCCAAGCGCATGGATCTCTGCTTCGAGCTGGCGACGCAGATCACGGCGCGGCTTAAAGGTTCGGTTTCGCCGGTCGACGAAGTGCACGGCTTTCGGTATTTCGATGACCGCGATCTGATCGGCTTTGTCGACGGCACGGAGAATCCGACCGCTCAAGCGGCCATTGATGCCGCGCTGGTCGGGAGAGAGGACGCCGCGTTCGCCGGCGGCAGCTATGTGATCGTGCAAAAATACCTGCACGATCTGGCCGGCTGGAACACGCTGTCCACCGAGGCTCAGGAACGCATCATTGGCCGCACCAAGCTTTCCGACATCGAGCTTGATGACGCCGTCAAACCGACGTCCGCTCACAATGCGCTCACCACGATCGTGGAGGACGGCAAGGAAGTGAAGATCCTTCGCGACAACATGCCGTTCGGCTCCGTGTCACAAGCGGAGTTTGGCACCTATTTCATCGGTTATGCGCGTTCACCCCGAACCACCGAGCAGATGCTGGTGAATATGTTCGTCGGCCGGCCTCCGGGTAATTATGACCGAATACTGGATTTCAGCCGCGCTGTAAGCGGCAGTCTTTTCTTCGCGCCGTCCGCGACGTTTCTCGACAATGTTGGCGACGACGAACCTGCGGCGGCTGTGCCGCCACCAGCCACTGTCGCGCCGGAGACACCGGCATCGGCGGCGCGCGACGGATCGCTCGGTATTGGTTCCCTCAAAGGAGACCCATCTCATGAATAATCTTCACCGCGAGCTGGCCCCGATTTCGGATGCGGCGTGGTCTCAAATCGAGGAGGAAACCTCGCGTACGTTTAAGCGGTATCTCGCCGGGCGACGCGTCGTCGACCTGCAGGGGCCGAGCGGGGTCGCGCTGCCGGCCATCGGCACCGGTCATCTCCGCGATATCAAAAGTTCCGCCGACGGCGTTATTGCACGCCAGCGCGAGGTGAATGCGCTGGTCGAACTGCGGGTGCCTTTCGATCTCAGCCGCCAGCAGATCGACGACGTGGAGCGCGGTGCGAACAACTCGGACTGGCAGCCCGCGAAGGACGCCGCACAGCGGCTGGCTTTCGCGGAAGATCGCGCCATCTTCGACGGCTATGCCAGCGGCGGAATCGGCGGCATCCGCGAAGGGACCAGCAATCCGGTGACGGCGCTCCCGGCCGATGTGCGCGCCTACCCCGACGCCATCGCCCAGGCGGTGAGCCAGCTGCGTCTGGTTGGCGTCAACGGCCCCTATTCGGTGCTGCTTAGCGCTGATGCCTATACCGGCCTCAGCGAGACCAGCGATCACGGCTACCCGGTGCTCGAACACATCAAGCGTCTCGTGGACGGCGAGATCATATGGGCGCCGGCGATCGCGGGCGCATTCGTGCTCACTACGCGCGGCGGTGACTTCGGCTTGTACATCGGCCAGGACGTTTCCATCGGCTATTTAAGTCACACCGAAGCGACCGTCCGGCTCTACCTTCAAGAGACATTCACTTTTCTCTTACTCACGACAGAGGCTGCCGTTGCGTTAGCTCCCCCGGGGGAGGCGCGGTCAAATCCTCCTCAGCAAAAGCGGCGCTGACCAATCAAGGCCGCGTTTTTCCGAGCGAGTTTGCGACGTGGAATCGCAACCATTGCGCCGCGGTCAAATTCAAACAACGGAACACAGCGACAGGGCGACCTTGGATCTTATCGCAGCCGGCAACTCGAAGCAGCGTCAAATGTTCATCATCTCTACGGCTTCGGCCATCGTTGCAACATTTAAGCTTTTGGCCAGGCGGGCTTCGCGTCGCTTGGGAAATCCGCCAACGAAATGCCCCGGGGACATCGCCCCGGGGCTGAACTAAAGCAACCTGACACAAAACCACACTGCATCCGAGCGCGGGTCAGCGATGATGCGGGTGCGTGGCTGGATGACGCACCGCGCCCGGATGATGCACTGCAGCCGCATTTGGATGACGCACCGGGCCTGGGTGTGGGTGATTATGCGGACCCGGATGGAACGGATGCGGGTGGAACGGACGCAGCCGCACCGGATGGCCGCGGTGATGCCACCAATGCCAACCGATGGGTCCGCCCCAACCGATGCCGCGATGGAAGTTCTCGCCGCACCAGTACCAGCCGCCGCCGTGCCATCCAGCGTCGTACCAACAATACCGGTGACCTCCGTACCAATAAAATTCGGATGGAGGTTCGGCAGCGGCGACCTTGCCTCTCACCCATCCCTGGGTTGGCTGCTCGGTACATTGTGCCAGCACCAGTGGCGTGTTCGGCTGTATTGTCGTGCTCTCAACGGTAACGCACAGGCCATCGGGATTGGCGATCGCGAACACGTCCGGCGTGTTCTTGAACGGCTGAAACTGCCAAGCCTGTTGATCGTTACCGTTGCAGTCGGTCATGGCAACCGGGTCACCCGCGCTTGGCGGCTGATTGGGCGCACCGCTAAGGCCACCGACGCAAAATCCACCGGCCGTCAGAGTTGAGTTTTCGTAGGCGAAGGTCTGATGAGACTGACTATCGCAGTCCGCCACCACAAGATGGGTGTTGGGATCATCGGCTGGAACAGTCATACACCAACTGGCGTTCGGCGTGGAAAGGACTGACTTGAACGTGTAGAAGTCCTGGGCGTGAGCTGAAAAGCCTGTGAGAGCCACGCCCGCCATCACTGCAATCAGCTTTGCTAGTGGATGATTTAACATTCCCGGGTCCATTGTTGCCTTCTCCTTTTTCTGGGACCTAAATCGCATCAGCGCAGTTCAGCCGAAATTACTGGCGCAGAAACCACGCTTCGGCTTGGCCCGGTAGAATTTTGCCCGGGCGAGAGCAATGCGCTTTGACGTGAATCAAAAACGCAACGGAAATCAGGACACTCGGCATTACTTGGGGCAGAAGATTTGGATTTGGGACAGCACCCAGCCGCCAAACGGCAAAGCGACTGCGCAGCCTAAAACTTATCGAGCTGCCGGTGCTCGGCTTCGATCCAGCGCACGGTGCCGGTGACGGAGCGCATCACCACCGTCTGGGTGCCGACAATGCCGTTGCCGAACTTGACGCCCTGCAGCATGCGGCCATCGGTAATGCCGGTCGCCGCAAACAGGCAATCGCCCCGCACCATATCCTCGATCTGATATTTCCGGCGCGGGTCCTTGATGCCCATTTTCGCCGTGCGCTCATGCCTTTCCTCGGTATCGACCACGAGCCGGCACTGCATCTGGCCGCCGATGCAGCGCAAGGCCGCCGCCGCCAGCACGCCCTCAGGCGCACCGCCGATGCCAAGAAAAATGTCGATGCCGGTTTTGTCGGGGTCGGCGGTGTGGATCGCTGCGGCCACGTCTCCGTCGCTGATCAGGCTGACGGATGCGCCGGCCTTGCGCACCGCGGCAATGATATCGCCGTGGCGCGGGCGATCGAGGATCATTGCGGTGATGGCTTCCGGCTTGACGCCCTTTGCCTTGGCCAGACTGCGGATGTTTTCGTCCGCCGGCGCGTCGAGATCAACGACACCCTTGGGATAGCCGGGCCCGACCGCAATCTTGTCCATGTAGATATCAGGCGCGTGAAGGAGCGTGCCCGCCTCAGCTATGGCAATCGTAGCAATGGCGCCGGGCATGTTCTTGGCGCACAACGTCGTGCCTTCGAGCGGATCGACGGCAATGTCGACCTTAAAGCCACCCTTGGCGCCGACCTTCTCGCCGATGAACAGCATCGGCGCCTCATCTAATTCACCCTCGCCGATCACCACGGTGCCGTCGATCGGCAGTTTGTTGAGCTCGCGCCGCATGGCATCCACAGCGGCCTGGTCGGCAGCCTTTTCCTCGCCACGTCCCCGGAGTCTCGCCGCATTAACTGCCGCGCGCTCGGTCACGCGCACAATCTCCATCGCCAGAATGCGCTCGAGCATCAGACTGTGCGGAACGGTAATCGACGCCATCTTCACCTCTGCAATTCGCTGTGCGTGTCAGCACTGGACAAAGTTGAGCAGATCTCTTCGGAAAACCGGCAGCCGCTTTTCGGGACCATGCTTTAGTTCTTCTCGATGCGGATCACTTGCGGCCGGCCGGAGATTACACGGTCGCGGCGCACCGCGGCGAGCGCCTTGCGCACGGCATCCTCACTGGTGGCATAGGTAATCAGAATGACCGGCACGGGCCCGCCCGAACGTCCCGGCTGGGCGGCGCCTTGGACCGTGCCTTGGGCGCGGATGTCGTGACGCTGCACGATCGATTCCATCGAAATCTGCCGCTGCGCCAGGCGGCGGGCGATGGTCGCCGCGCTGCCGGGACGATCGCGCGCCAAAAGACGGATGTAATAGCCGCCTTCATGGCGCTGCATCGGGGCCTTACGGATTGCCGTCATGCGCGCGGCCGGCCGTCCGAACGGCGGCGTGCGAACACCGCGCGCGATATCTGCAAGGTCGGCGACAACCGATGAAGCGGTGGCCATGCCGCCGGCACCCGGGCCAACAAGCGTGATCGGCGCCAGGCCGTCAGCGTCCACAGTCACCGCGTTGGTCACGCCCATGACCTGCGCGATCGCGGATTCTTTCGGCACCATGGTCGGGTGCACACGCTGCTCAATTCCGGCGTCGGTCTTCACCGCGACGCCCAGGAGCTTGACGCGATAGCCAAGCTCGGCCGCGGCATCGAGATCGGCGAGCGTGATCGACGATATGCCCTCGACATACACCGCAGCGGGATCGACCTTCGTTCCGAACGCCAGGCTCGCCAGGATGGAAAGCTTTTGCGCGGTGTCGTGACCTTCGACGTCGAAAGAAGGATCGGCTTCGGCATAGCCCAGGCGCTGCGCTTCCCGGAGGCATTCATCGAAGGCAAGGCGATCCTCCTCCATCCGTGACAGGATGTAATTGCAGGTGCCGTTGAGGATGCCGTAGATGCGGGTGAACGAATTGCCGTTGAGGCCCTCGCGCAACGTCTTGACGATTGGAATGGCGCCGGCGACAGAAGCCTCGAAATTGAGCGCAACGTGATGGCGTTCGGCGAGCAAAGCGAGCTTGTGACCGTGCCGCGCCAGCAATGCCTTGTTGGCGGTGACGACCGCCTTGCCGGCCGCGAGCGCCGTCTCGATCGCCCGCTTGGCTGGATCGCCCTCCCCGCCAATGACTTCGACCAGAACATCGATCGCGGGATCGGCGGCGAGCGCCACGGGATCGGCAACCCAGCGAATTTTCTTCAGATCGATGTCGCGTTTTTTGCTACGGAAACGCGCACTGACGGCGACGACCTCGATCGGCCGGCCGCAGCGGGCAACGAGCTTGTCGCGCCCGCGCTCCAGCAAATGAACCACAGCCGTGCCGACCGTTCCCAGTCCGGCAAGACCGACTTTCAACGGTTCGGCCATAGATGTCGCTAACCTGGAATAGGCGCCCTCGACTAACGCCGGGTCGCCATGGGTACGACGTTGTGCAGCATTTCCGGCCCGGTTTCAAGAAAGCGCCGGATATTGCGGGCCGCCTGGCGGATACGCTGCTCGTTCTCGACCAGCGCGATGCGCACATGGCCCTCGCCATGCTCGCCGAAGCCGGCGCCGGGGGATACCGCGACGCTCGCTTTCTCGACCAGAAGCGTCGAAAATTCGACGCTGCCGAGCGGCTGAAACGGCTCCGGTATCGGCGCCCAGGCAAACATCGACGCTTGCGGTGCGGGCACCTGCCAGCCGGCGCGGCCGAACGATTCCACCAGCGCGTCGCGGCGGCGCCGGTAGATCGCGCGCATCTCATGGATGCAATCGTCGGGACCATTGAGCGCCGCCGTTGCCGCGACCTGGACCGGTGTGAAGGCGCCGTAGTCGAGATAAGATTTGACCCGCGCCAGCGCCGCAATGACGCGCTCATTGCCGACGGCAAATCCAATGCGCCAGCCGGGCATCGAATAGGTCTTCGACATCGAAGTGAATTCGACTGCGACATCCATCGCACCCGGAACCTGGAGTATCGACGGCGGTGGATTGTCGTCGAAAAAGACTTCAGCGTAGGCGAGATCGGACAAAATAATGAGCGAGTGCTTTTTCGCAAACGCGACGAGATCGCGGTAGAAGTCGAGATCGGCGACCGAGGCCGTCGGATTCGACGGATAGCAGGTCACGACGGCGATCGGCTTGGGGATGGTGTGGTTCATCGCGCGTTCAAGCGCACCGAAAAACGCCGTGTTGGCCTCGACCGGAACCGAGCGGATGGCGCCGCCAGCCATCAGGAAGCCGAACACGTGAATGGGATAGGTCGGGTTCGGAACGATGATCACGTCGCCGGGCGCGGTGATCGCTTGCGCGACGTTGGCGAAGCCTTCCTTGGAGCCAAGGGTGGTGACGATCTGCGTTTCCGGATTGAGCTTTACGCCGAAACGGCGCGCGTAATAGGCGGCCTGGGCACGCCGCAGGCCCGGGATTCCTTTAGACGCGGAATAGCGATCGGTGCGCGACTTGCCGATGGTTTCTTTGAGCTTCTCGACCACATGGGCCGGCGCGGGCAGATCGGGATTGCCCATGCCGAGATCGACGATATCGGCGCCGCTATTGCGCGCCACAGCCTTGGCCCGGTTGACCACCTCGAACACGTAAGGCGGCAAGCGGCGGATGCGATAAAACTCTTCCATGGCTTCAACCGGCTCGTCGGATCAACGACCTTATAGACCGTATCAGTGCCCGTTGTCGTCAGTACCGGCAGTCCGAGTCCCGGCCGGAGCGACCGGGGCTTGCAACGACGTTTTCTGCGGTTCGGGCGTGGGCGGCGGGACCGGCGGGATCGACTGCAGGTGTTGGCGCTCGGAGATCAGGTCGTCGGTCGCCTGCTTGACTTGATCCGGTGTAAGAGTTGTATCCGCCCGCGGCAACGGCATGTCATGCACCGCCGGGAAGCCCGCTTCCGAGCAGCCCGCCAGGAGACAAGCCAAACTCACCGCGAGCAAGGCGCCAAGCACCAGCTTCGGACTATATTCGCGCCGGTTCACGCTGTTCCCCGATGGCCCCAACAACTCGCTTTCGCCCGGCAAGACCCGTGCCTACCCCCAACCGATCCGACTCAATATCTACCGCCCCAAAGGTTTACAAATATCAACCTGCAGCTGGCGCGACCGATTGAAATAGCGCTGTAATATGGTGGAAACAAGGTCCGCAGGACTTGGCCGGACGGGACGCTGAACCGCCTTCCGGGATGCCGCAAGACCTAACTTGCGCGCATAATTTGCGCAGGCCATTTCTGCCGCGAGGGCCTATTCTGCAAACCTCGCGGAAGGTGAGGAACGCTCGTGCGAGCTCCATCGCAACAACCGACGAAAGTCGCGCCGGTCGACGTCGAGGCGTTTTCACGCAACCTCGCGCGCGTCATCGAAGAGGGTGGCCGCGCGCTTGCCGCCTACATGAAGCCGCGAGACGACGGCCGCAGCGGCGAGATGGCCGACGAGCTGCGCGACGTCGTCAAGACGCTCGGAGAAGTGCTGCAATATTGGCTGGCCGACCCGCAGCGCACCGCCGAGCTGCAAAGCCGGCTGGGCCGGTCCTATCTCGAGCTATGGGGCACAGCGGTGCGGCGGCTTTCCGGAGAAGCCTCGCCGCCCGTCGTCACGCCAGCCGCGAACGACAGGCGGTTCGCCGATCCGGAATGGACCACGAACCAGTTCTACGACTTCCTCAAGCAGCTCTATCTGCTCACGGTGGACTGGGCCAACCGGCTGGTCAGCGACGCCGGCAAGCTCGATCGGCACACCAGGCACAAGGCCGAGTTCTATATCCGGCAGATCGCCAACGCGCTGTCGCCGTCCAACTTCGTTTTGACCAATCCCGAACTGCTGCGGGAGACGCTGACCAGCAACGCCGAGAATCTGGTGCGCGGCATGCACATGCTCGCCGAGGATGTGGAAGCCGGCGGCGGACATCTGAAGATTCGCCAGTCGGACTCCTCGATGTTCGCGGTCGGGCGCAATCTGGCGACCACACCCGGCAAGGTGATCTTCCAGAACGACATCATGCAGCTCCTTCAGTATGCGCCGTCGACCGAGAAGGTACTCAAGCGCCCGCTGCTCATCGTGCCGCCCTGGATCAACAAATACTACGTGCTCGATCTGACGCCGGAAAAATCGTTCATCAAATGGTGCGTCGATCAGGGCATCACGGTGTTCTGTGTCTCCTGGGTCAACCCCGACGAACGCCTCGCGCAAAAAACCTTTGAAGACTACATCCGCGAGGGGCCACTTGCGGCGCTGGACGCGATCAAACAGGCGACCGGCGAAGACAAGGTCAACGCGGTCGGCTATTGCGTCGGCGGCACCATGCTCGCCGTCGCGCTGGCGAAAATGGCGGTGGATGGCGACGAGCGCATCGCGTCGGCGACCTTGTTCGCCGCCCAGGTGGATTTTACCTACGCCGGCGATCTCAAGGTCTTCATTGACGAGGCCCAAGTCGAAGCCATCGAGCACAGGATGGCCGAGCGCGGCTATCTCGAAGGCGGTTCGATGGTCGCGGTCTTCAATTTGCTGCGCTCGAATGACCTGATCTGGCCGTATGTCATCAACAATTATCTGCGCGGCAAGGCGCCGTTCCCGTTCGATCTTTTATATTGGAACTCCGACGCCACGCGGCTGCCGGCCGCCAATCATTCGTTCTATATGCGCAATTGCTATCTCGATAACACCATCACCAAAGGCAAGATGGTGATCGGCAATACGCCGATCGATCTGAAAACGGTGAAAGTGCCGATCTACAATTTGGCAACGCGTGAAGACCACATTGCACCGGCGAAATCGGTCCTGCTCGGGTGCAAATATTTCGGCGGCCGGGTGCGGTACGTGCTGTCCGGTTCCGGCCACATCGCCGGCGTGGTCAATCCGCCGGCCAAGCAGAAATATCAGTACTGGACCGGGCGGCGGCCGCGCAGCGCCAACCTCGAAGGCTGGCTCAAGAAGGCCACCGAGCATCCGGGCTCATGGTGGCCGGACTGGCTGGCCTGGCTCAAGAAGCACGACGCCACCGAAGCGCCCGCACGCGTTCCCGGCGACGGGGCGCTTAAGCCGATCGAAGACGCCCCGGGAAGCTACGTGAAAGTGCAGGCGTAAGGGGTTTGCGGCGCGGCCAAAATCGCCCATCCATTACGGGAACAGCGCCACCTGCTCGAGCCCCATGGTCTCGGGGAAGCCGAGCATGAGGTTCATGTTCTGCACCGCCTGGCCGGATGCGCCCTTGGTGAGGTTGTCGAGCGCGGAGCCGATGATGGCGCGGCCGGGAATGCGGTCGGCGGCGACGCCGATGAAGGTCATGTTTGAGCCGCGCACGTGGCGGGTCTGCGGCAGTGCGCCGAACGGCAGCACGTGGACGAACGGCTCGTTCGCGTAAGACTTTAACAGGAGCGCGTGGAAGTCTTGTGCCGATGCCTTCGCACCGCGCACATAAATCGTTGACAGGATGCCGCGATTCATCGGCACGAGGTGCGGCGTGAAGCTCACGACCACCTCGCGGCCGGCGGCCTTAGAGAACTCCTGGTCGAGTTCGGCCATGTGGCGGTGATGGCCGACGCCGTAGGCATGAAAGCCCTCGGAGACTTCCGAGAACAGCATCTCCTCTTTCGCCGCTCTGCCCGCGCCGGTCATGCCGGACTTGGCGTCGATAACGATCTCGTCGGGGTCGATCGCGTTGGCTTTCAGGAGCGGGATCAGCGCGAGCTCAGCGCAGCTCGTGTAGCAGCCCGGATTGGCGACCAGCTGGGCGGTCTTGATCTGCGGCCGGTAGACCTCCGTCAGCCCATAGACTGCTTTCTTCTGCAGCTCGACCGCGGCATGCGGGTGGCCGTACCAGCGGGCGTAAGCGGCGGGATCGGCGAGCCGGAAATCGGCCGACAGATCGACGACTTTTATTGTCGGCGCGCGCGCCAGTAGATCCTTGATCACATTCTGCGTGGTGCCATGCGGCAGTGCGCAGAAAACCAGATCGAGCCCGAGCGCCGGCCAGTCGACGGCGTCGAGTGCGACCAGCGCCGGCAGCGCGTACGGCGAGAATTGCGGAAACACGTCCGACATCGGCTTGCCCGCCCGGCGATCGGCGGTGAGCAGTGCGATGTCGACGCGCGGATGCCGCAGAAGAAGCCGCACCAATTCTGCGCCGGTATAGCCCGACGCGCCGAGGATGCCGATTTTCGCTTTCGCAGACATGATTGAACCTTTGGCTTTTGGAAGTAAGCCAGCGTCCGCGGAAGGATATCAGGGAAGTGCCGCGGAAACCGGCGGCACGAGTTGCTACGCGTCAGGCGCGCGCCCGTGCCGTGCCACGACGGCGGCGGCGCTCCGCTGTAGCGATCATCAATGACGGGATGGTGTCGGACGGCCGTATCATGGGCGGCGATATAAAGGCCGAACCGCGCATGGTCAATGCGTTGGCGCATCGCCCGCGGGGCGGCACTAGGCGGAATATACCGTCAAATTCTGCGGAATCTTTTGCCCCTCAGGCATGGCATAGTTCGGCACTTGATTCGCTCGGCCTGGTCCCGACATCAGGGCTACTTCCGCCACGATCTGCGCGTAACATCAAAAGCTTCGCATGGGAAAAGCAGCTAAAACTTCAAAACCGTCCAGCGGCCCCGATCTGTTCGCCGGGCTTGCTGCGCCCCGGCCAGGCTCGCGCCGTCCGGCACGCGACACCACGTCGTCGCGCGCCTCCGCCGGCGAGGCCGGCTATACCGCCAAGCACATCGAGGTGCTGGAGGGGCTTGAGCCGGTGCGGCGGCGCCCCGGCATGTATATCGGCGGCACCGACGAGAAGGCGCTGCATCACCTGTTCGCCGAGGTGATCGACAACGCCATGGACGAGGCGCTCGCCGGCCACGCCGACTGGATCGAGGTCGAGATGGAGGCCGACGGCTTTGTCTCCGTCACCGACAACGGGCGCGGCATGCCGGTCGATCTGCATCCGAAATTCAAGAACAAGTCCGCGCTCGAAGTGATCATGTGCACGCTGCATGCCGGCGGCAAATTCGATTCCAAGGTCTACGAAACCTCGGGCGGCCTGCACGGCGTCGGCGTTTCGGTGACGAATGCGCTGTCCGAGCGCATGGAGGTCGAAGTCGCGCGCGGCCAGAAACTCTACCGGATGGCGTTCGAGCGCGGCAAGCCGAAGACCAAATTGCTGGACGCCGGCAAGGCGCCGAACCGCCGCGGCACCAAAGTCCGCTTCCGCCCGGACCCGGAGATTTTCGGCGCCAAGGCGCACTTCCAGCCCGAGCGCGTGTTCAAGATGACGCGCTCGAAGGCTTATCTGTTCGGCGGCGTCGAAATTCGCTGGTCGTGCGCCAAAGAGCTGCTGCACGGCATCGAGGACGTGCCGGAGCAGGCGACGTTTCATTTCGCCGACGGCCTGAAAGACTACCTCTCCGAAACGCTCGCCGGCGCCACGCTGGTGCATCCGGACATCTTCACCGGCAGCGCCGGAAAAACCGGCACCCATGGTGCTGCGCAATGGGCAGTCGCCTGGACCGCCGACGCCGACGGCTTCCTCAACTCTTACTGCAACACCATCCCGACACCCGATGGCGGCACTCACGAATCCGGCCTGCGTTCCGCGCTGACTCGCGGCCTGAAGGACCACGCCGAGCGCGTCGGCCAGGGCAAGCGCGCCGCCTCGATCACCTCGGACGATGTGATGACCGGCGCCGGCGCCATGCTCTCGGTGTTCATTCGCGAGCCGGAATTCCAGGGCCAGACCAAAGACCGGCTCGCCACCGCCGAAGCGCAGCGGATCGTCGAGCAGGCGATCAAGGACCCGTTCGACCATTGGCTCGCCGGCAATCCGGTGCAAGCCAACAAGCTGTTCGACTTTGTGATCGAGCGCGCCGAGGAGCGCATCCGCCGCCGCCAGGAAAAAGACATTGCCCGCAAGAGCGCGGTGCGCAAGCTCCGCCTGCCGGGCAAGCTCGCCGACTGCACCAACTCGGCCGCCGAAGGCTCCGAGCTTTTTGTGGTCGAAGGCGATAGCGCCGGCGGCTCGGCCAAGCAGGCGCGCGATCGCGGCAGCCAGGCGGTGCTGCCGTTGCGCGGCAAGATCCTCAACGTGGCGTCGGCCGGCAAGGACAAGCTCGCGCAAAACCAGCAGCTCGCCGATCTTGTGCAGGCGCTCGGCTGCGGCACCGGCGCCCACTATCGCAACGAAGATTTGCGTTACGGCAAAGTCATCATCATGACCGACGCCGACGTCGACGGCGCCCACATCGCGTCATTGCTGATCACGTTCTTCTACCGGCAGATGCCGCAGTTGATCGACCACGGCCACCTCTATCTCGCCGTGCCGCCGCTCTACCGTCTGAGCCACGGCGGCAAGATCTTTTATGCCCGCAACGACAAGCACCGCGACGAAATTCTCAAAAAAGAATTTCACGCCAACGCCAAGGTCGAAGTCGGCCGCTTCAAGGGCTTAGGCGAAATGATGGCGGCGCAGCTCAAGGAAACTACCATGGACCCGAAGAAGCGCACCCTTCTTCGCGTCACGCTGATCGCCGACGACCGCAAGGATACCGAAAAATCCGTCGAGCGGCTGATGGGCACCAAGCCGGAACTGCGCTTCGCCTTCATCCAGGAGCGCGCGGAGTTTGCGGATGAGGCGGCGCTGGATGTTTGATCCTCCATCCTGCCCGCGAAGCGGGGAAGGGGGACCGCGCAATAGCGTGGTGGAAGGGGCGTCGGCTGCGAGGTCAACCTCGAGGCTGCAGGCCCCCTCCACCATGCTTCGCATGGTCCCCCTCCCCCGCTCCGTTTCACTTCGCGGGGACGGATTTCATCAGGAGCGCGCCGAGTTCGCCGATGAGGCGGCACGGGATGTGTAGCTGCCCTTGGCCCCGCGAAGCGGGGAAAAGGGACTGGCGTAGCGCGGTGGAACGGCTTCAATCGGAAGGTCCGCCGCTGCCACGACCATTATCGCGCTAACAAATGCGCATCTTTCTTTGCTTCGCAAGCGGACATTCAAGGGGCGAATTTGACAGCCGCGATGTCCCACGAAAGACATCTTCTGCTTTAAGTCGGCTTATGATCGATGCACGCCAAGTGGGCTTAAAGACAATTGCACAAGCGCCCATTGTTTGATTGAGTAATGCGTAATTGCAAGCCTTGTGTGTAGGGGGTTGATGGACTTCAATGGAGTTCTCGCGAGCTGACTTGAAAGCCGACCTTACTCGCCTGCGTTCTTCTCGTTCTGCTCCAGATCATGCCGTAGGAGATAATTTTGCATTTGAGGAACGTGTCTGCGACGCGCGCCGCGATGCTTTCGAGGCGGACGGGCCGGCGATAGCCCAGCTGTTGACCCTAATGGCTGATCATTTCCGAATGCAGGTGCAGGGTGCATTGCGTAGCCACATTCCGGTGACATTCGCGACCGTTAATAAAGGCGCGATTTACGAGCCTGACATTGAGGCGAACCAGAAGATTGTCCGGCTTGAGTGTATCGATCACGCATTGAACAACATTCGCCGCAGCTTTGCTGATATTGAACGAGCCGCGAAACCTAATGAGCGAGACAACGATTTGATTGGTCAACTCGTCGACCAGTTCGCTCTCTATCCAGGGGCGCGACCGGCCTTCGTCGCGTTCAAGTCGGAAGTGGCTTCGGACCTCGGCGCGCCGGATTGGCTTTTACGGCTGCGCAATCGGCTCGGCCTCGGCCACCACGGCCCGATGCCTGGCCAACGGCTGAGATTTGCCCTGATGGAATATCTCGTTAAGGACGTGATAGCCGAATGGCGACCCCTAGAAACGCGCGGGGCGCAACGCCCGTTTGCCTTTCCGACGGTTTTGGAGAGCCAGGGAAGCCCCTATTTCTTTCCAACCCCGCGCGGACTCGCGTCGAGCTTTGCGGTTGACCTTGGCGGGCCAAGCAAGGCCTTCATTCGCGAAATGCTTCATATTAGAATAACTTATATGCCCGATCATGTGGTGAAGGTGGGAGAACTCGTCGGTCCGTTAGCCCCGTTTCATCTCGGCTTCGTGCGCGACAGCCACCTAGAACAGTTGCGGCGTGAATCCAAGCGAGTCGACTTTGGTGCCAGCATGAACGGCGAAGTGGACGAGTAAAATGGACGCGATAGCCGCTCCGTATCGTCATCCGTGGCTGGGTCGGCTCATTGCCTCCCCGGGTTCGGAGGTCCGAGCGCTCACGCAAGGCACGGCAAGCATACACCCCTATCGGCGCGCCGAGCCGGCGGATGCGGCGGTGGCGTTACTGTTCGGACTCGCGGCCGACGATCCGGCCCTCCGCGCTTTCGACGAGGGCGCGCTTGAAACACTGACATACTATCGGACAGCGACTGCGCGCAATGATCGAGAGCAGCGCTATCGGGTTGGGTTAGCGGCGCTCGATTTAATGACCGTAGTGCAACGGCTCGCTCCCCGCGATACAGTTATCGATCTTCATCGTCGTTTCGCCTATTGGAATGCGTGGACAGAAACGCTGGTCCTTGATCGCGGGCTTGATCTGCGACGCGAATATTGGCGTGTCCTCGCGCTCACCCAGGATATCGCTGCGGAGGCCGGTTTGGCGCCGCGTCGCCTGCTGCCGTTCTGGCTTGATGTGTGCGGTGAGGCGGGAAGGCGCGGGCGGTACGATGAAAGCTATTTGACCGTCGGCTTGCTTGGGATCCGCTCGCTACCACTCGGCGAAGAAGAGGCGGCGAATGAAGAAGCTGCTCTGCATGGGCTCGCACGCTGGGCCGACGCCCAGCGGCCAGCTAAAAAACGGTTCCTTCGAGAGTGGCATGTGCTCGAAGGCGCGTTTCCGCGAGACCCAACATTCTGGACTGATCTCGTTGCTCGCGTAGTTGCGTCAGTTGGGGAAGAGATTGCGCGCCAGACCAATAACGCGCGGAAAAAATTCCATGCCGCCGAATGGTGGCTTGAAGATGTTGATTTCATCCGAGATGCCCGCGCAAAACCGCGCGCGGCTGAACTTGAGCCTCCGCCGCGTGAACTGTTGCAATCTGTCCTTGGCGACATCGAGGCGAAAAAGCCATTCAGTGGCCTCCGCCCGCGTCTGCAGGCCTTGATCGCAGGGCACGAACGCTACGCCAGTATCACTGGAGACACATTTTATCTTGTGCGCACCGCTTGCAACATCGGGACGCAATTGTTACGCGAAGGTGATGATTTCGTTCGCCGAGCAACGACGGCGCGCGAGCTTGCACACTTGGCACTGCATTTCGAACCCGCCAACATCTATGCGTGGACACTCTGGCGTAAGGCGCTTGCAGCTGAAGGCCATGCGGAGGCGGCCGAGTTGGTTGGTTGGGAAACGATACGGCGCTTTCCCGAAGATCCGCAGTGGCGCTCGGAGCTTGCGTCGCTGCTTGATCGATTTGGTCGGCCCCAAGAAGCAGAAGCGCTGCTGCACGAGACATTGAAGCTGTTCCCGGATGATGTTATCGTGGCTATCCAACTTGCACAGTTACTTGTGGACCGACTCGATCGGCCTCAAGAGGCAGAAGCGCTGCTGCAAGGGACATTGAAGCTATTTCCGAATAATGTTGTCGCGCGGACCCAACTCGCCGAAATCGTCGGGCGTGAGGCTAAACGTCTTAAAGAAGCGATCGCGGTCCTTGACGATACTCTGAAGATTGCGCCGACTGATCGAATCGCTCAATCCATGAAACATCGGTTCGAGCGTGGTCAGACCAGCTCGGCACCACAGCCTGCCGCACTCACTAGGCCGACGGCAGCGGTCACCGCCGCTAGTGTTGATTTGCCTGTTGATCTTGCCGCGTCCGCCCGCATGCGTAGAGCATTGTTCCGCGTACAGACAGCCGCGCAGGACGCACGCGAGGCTGCGAAAGAAAAAGTGCAGGCAATTTTGAATGAAGATGAGAATCTTGCGTACGCTCGTTATGTCGCCGTCGCGGCGGGAATAACTGAGCCCGCAAGCGACGATAGCGTACATGCGGTGGCCTACTTAGCTGCGGTTAGAAACGGCTCCGACGAAGCGATGCAGCGTTTCAGCACGCAATGGCACGGCTTGGATGGTGTTGTCATTAGCTTGGCCAGCGCGTCGCGTGGTGACGAAGAAGCTGCCACGCGGCTGAAGGCGTGGATGGTGGAACCCGCCAATGACCTATCGGCCCGCGAAAAGAGCATACGCATTCGGGCGCAGCAAGTTACGTCGCCGCTGCGGGCCGATTTCGTCGCTGATATGTTGGCGGCCTCGCTTGGCATTGCGATGGCCGCCTGATGTGACCTGGGCCCATCGATCGTGAAGCTGCCATCTGCGTGATACCAGCGCTATCGCTGCACGCTAACGCCCCGCACCCGCCGTTCGTGGCGTCGCATTTTCCTTGACAAAACGTCTCCATTTCGGTTATACGAAATCATTGAATCTCGCTCGTCAAGGGCGCTTTCTAGATGCGATCCTGAAAGTGGACCGCGTGCGGTACCTGCGAGCGGGTTCGCAAACCGCTCCCGGGCGGCTCGGGTATCGTCCCCTCCGGCATTACGACCGGGGTGCCAGGTGCCTGGTTAAGCAAGCGTAGCCCGGATGAGCGCAGCGACATCCGGCGGCAGCCTGTCGGTTCTTAAAAAGGAAAATTTTTCCAGCCGGTTTGTTTGGTCGCTCGCTCAATCGAGTCGTTCGATGATTTCTGCCGGGACGTGTGAGAAGCCGAGCGCGAACGACGCGTGATGGCGGTGCACGCCTTCGCGCATCCATACGGCCGCTGATCGCTGCGTTCGATGTAGATGGCCGGAAGCAAAACGTTGTCACGGATGCCGGTGAGAAGGCGCACCATGCGATCATGCCGGAAGCCGTTGGCGTCGGGCGGTAGCCTGAACGCCAAAACCCCCATCAGTCGCCTCGGTCTATCCGAGGACAATCTGTTGAGGCTCCGCAACTAGCTACTCGCGTGCCGACTCTTGCAGTGGACTGATTTGATCTTGGCAGTTCAAACGACGGCCTTGTCAAAAGACACGGTCTCCGTCAACATACAACCTTTAGCATAAAGTGAATTCTTGGCACCGCCTGGAAACCTGCTGAATTAATATAAAGCTCGAAAACTCTCGGGGCGGCACAGCTTCCAGGCCTAGGAGGGATGAGCCTTCATCGGATCGGAACTGCGTCCTCGGTGTTGAGGCGCGCACATCTATTCGCATCGACAGTACTGTTAGCATTTGCGGTCCTATCGTCGGCCGTGATGCCGGTCGCGGCAGACTCGCCTGCCGACTGTTCCCCTAAGGGGCAAGGTGTTTGGTCGGCGGGCAGCAAGTTCACCGCGAGTGGAGCTCCGTCACTGGGGTGCCTGAGGACTTATACCTGCAGTCCCAAAGAGAAGATGATGTTCGATTCGCGTTGCAAGCTTGTCACGTCGCAGCCGCAAAACGTTCATGGCACGTGCACCTGGAGCGGTCACGGAACCCCTGACACGTGCTCCTCTTGTCTTACCGCGGCGCCTTCGGCATCGGATTGCAAATGGCATTTGGAAAAGAAATAAGGAATACCGCCAGCGTGAAGAAATAGGTGCCGCCGGCGACCCGATTGCGCCGATATCTGACCATGCGCAGATAAATACCCGGATTCGCTTCGCTCATCCGGGCTACAGGCAACGTCACTGCGCCTTGCAAAGCGGCGGCGGGCCTTGGGGCGGCGGCGGGTGAGTCTTTTTGTATTGGGCCAGCACCGGCTCAAGGGTTTCCTTCGGCCAAAATTTCGGCGCGCCGATTTCTTTCAAACACGACGCGTTCCAGTAAAGTCCGGCGGATGGCAGCGACTGGCCTGCCTTCACCGCGCGCGCGACCGCGTCGATGTCGGCTCTCTCCGGGTAGATGTACAGCGTCGTCGGATTGTCCTTGATGACGGCGACGATTTGCCCGGCCTCCGGCCGCGACCAGCTGGTGCAGCCGTCGCTCCTGCCGTTGGCGTATTCCTCGAGCTGCCCGAACGGAACGTAGCCGTCCTGGTCGGCATAGGCGCTGTGCGGATCTTGGCGCAGACAGACGTTGCGCAACAATGCGGCCGCATGTCCGCCGATCTCGCGCAGTCTGGCGTTGGCGGTTTCGCCTTCGCCGTCAAACTGAACGAACGAGCGTATCAAGGCCGCGACGCGGTTCGCCGCGATGCGGTAATAGCCCTTGAATGACGTTCTGGTCTCGCCGGTCACATAGGCTCCGCCGGTCATCAGGAAAGAGTCCAGCGCATTGCCAAAGTTCTTCGCGCACTTTTTGCCGTTGCCGAAATCGGCGATGCCCTTGAGGTCGCGGCCGCCGCCGTGGCCTGCGGAAAACGCACGAAACGACTGGCTCGCTTCACAGACGACGTAAAACCGCAGCCCCACCTTGCCGCCGCCCAGATCGTGGGGACGGGTGGCGTCCATGGCGAGGTAACAGGGATTTCTGACCTTGCCGGCGCGAACCTTTTGCAAATAGAGCGCGCGCGCCCGCTGCAAGACCACCGGCGCGATTTGACCTTCGCCTTGCCCGACGTCGGGCTTGAGCCAATCCGGAATCTCCGATTGGTGCTCGGCAGCAAACGAACGGGACGACGGCGCCAAGAGCGTGACGATCAAGACGACGGCAATCGTCAAGCGCCCGGCGATTTTGACAATCTTCAGGACCGCAGAGGTTGTCCGCACCGATGCGCTTCTCCTTTGAACCCTCGCGCCCGCAGAACAGGTGGAGCGGATTAGCAAAGCGTAATCCGCCGCTATGCCGAGCCGGAAAATCAAGGCTGCGGGTTACGCCACTAGGCGACAACTCAGCCCTGCTCTGCTCGTCACCACCGGACTTGATCCGGTGTCCAAGCTGACTCGCCGCATGCGTTGCCTGGCAGCATGGATTGCCGGATCAAGTCCGGCAATGACAAAAGAGGAAAGCGGTCTGGATTGAAACGAAGCCGTCGTATCGCGTCACGTTTTTCTTGACATTGGTCTCTACTTCAGTTACAAGCCAGGCTCGAATCTCGCTCAGCGAAGGTCGCTTTCGAGATGCGATCCTGAAGGTGGAGCGAGTGCGGTTCCTGCGGGCGGATTCGCAACCCGCTCACGGGCGGTCCGGGTAGTGCAAACAAGTGCACGCAGTTTGCACAAGGCAAAACCGGTATGCCCCTTCGGCACTATGTGCGCCTGTCGGCGCTCCGCTCCCTTCGCGTTTTTTGACGCATGATCTTGTCCGAGAACCGGTGACGACTTTTCGGGATCCTGCGCGGGGAGCATTTTTTTGGTGGTGAGAGATAGCCCGGGCGCCGATGCGCCACGAGAATGCTGCTGTATTTCGCCACCAACCGGGGCAACGGCGCGAATGACCCGAGCGAAAACAGTGGCTTGTAGCGGGATTGTTTGCCGCAACGAGGAACCAATCACCGTTCCGCCTATTGGCTTTTGAGAAAGGTTGCCGATTTGATGTCGAATCCGCGGCTCACCTCGTCGTTCAAAGCGCCGATGGATGTCGGCTTCCGCCAAAGAACCCACGACAGCTTCGAGCGCGAAACACGGCTCAGGATCGCCGCGCCATGAGACCGTCTGGCCGCCCACGAGGCCGGCAAGGAATCAAGAGAAACCTGGCTGCCTCAGATGGCGGCCTCGTCATTTAGCCAGCATCGGCCGCGCGGGTGTTCCGCGTCGACCTCGCCAACTTCGCCAAACAACCGTCAATCCGAAATCAATTCAGCGGAAGCACCCTTTGAGTGAACTTTTGGAAATCGGACTCCCCAATGGGAACGTTTGTTACCTCACCTCCGCAGCAATGCGGACGATCGCCAAGTTCCTGTGCTGGGAAACATTCCAGCGCGGACAATATCGGCGACCGGGTTTCGAATTGCGGGCCGCCGATACGGTGATCGATATCGGCGCCAATATCGGCATGTTCGCGTTATGGAGCGAGCCGCAGATTCCCCAAGGCCGGCTCATTTGCATCGAACCAAATCCACACGCACTCGAATGCCTGAGGATGAATATTTTTCAGAACGGCCTGCGCAACGTGATCATCGTTCCGG
This sequence comes from uncultured Alphaproteobacteria bacterium, assembly GCA_963791955.1. GTDB lineage: Bacteria > Pseudomonadota > Alphaproteobacteria > Rhizobiales > Xanthobacteraceae > BOG-931. The sequence continues at coordinate 194,021 of CAWBUO010000001.1, read as the reverse complement.
CCGCTGCCGGCAGCAAGAACGGTACCCTGGAGTTGGTCTGTCATCCGGGCTGGGAGGCGTTCGCCCATAGCGCCGCCGTCGACGTGCCATGGTTCTACACCAAATCCAGAATGGGGAGGCTCACGCGCTGGCTGCTGCAACGCGTGTTGCGGCACGCTCCTCAGGCCGCAGCCGCAACGCCGATCGTGGTGCGACAGATGCCACTCGCGCGCATCATGGACGAACACGCCGCCGCCACGGTTAACTTCCTGAAGATCGACTGCGAGGGCAGCGAGTTCGAAGTGCTGCGCAGCCTGGACGCCGCACACTGGGCCCGCATCGAGCGCATTGTCATTGAGTATCACGATTTCGGCCGTGGCCGAGATCACCGCGAACTGATCCGGATCCTCAACGACAACGGCTTTGAAACCGAAGTGGTCCAGACCATCCTGGAACGCTTGACGATGCTTGTGGGCGCCCGAATCGGGATGATCTGGGCCAAGAAACGCCGCCCGATCATCTGACGATGTGCCATCTCACCTGGCCGTCTTGGTCGGAAGCTCTGTCGGCGCCGCGCCCCCTTCGCCCGGCAGCCTTTTTTCCGGGTGGTAGAGTAGGACTCGAGCCTACTCAGAGTGCGTAGCCACTTTGCTTTCAATCCCGGAATCGTTTCTGCTTCGCAATGATTGCGTGATCGCACGCTCGGCTGATCTGGCATGATGGCCGGCTCGGATTGAGTTTTTAAAACGGCAGGAGGCAACGCATGGAAACCAGGGTTCATGAATATCAGAGCGGCGACAAGACCTCGATCGGTTATCTGGCGCTGCCCGACGGCAGCGGCGCGCGCCCCGGTATTCTCGTTGTGCACGAGGCGCCCGGGCGCGACGATCACGTCAAGCGCCGCGCCGAGATGCTGGCCGGACTCGGCTACGTCGCGCTGGCCGCCGATCTCTATGGCGGCGGTGTCGTCGGCAGTACTCCCCAGGAGTTGTTCGCGCTGATGGGACCGTTGCGGGAGAACCCGGACCTGCTGCGCCAGCGCGTCCGCGCCGGGCTCGATGCCCTGATGGCCGTACCCGGCGTCGACCGCGGCCGGCTCGGCGCCATCGGCTATTGCTTCGGCGGCTATTCGGTTCTCGAGCTCGCGCGCACCGGCGCGCCGGTCGCCTGCGTCGTGTCTTTCCACGGGCTCCTCGAGACCAAGCGGCCGGCCGCGGCGGGGACGATCAAAGCCAAGATCCTCGCCTGTACCGGGTCGGCCGATCCGATCGTGCCGCGCGACCAGGTCACCGCCTTCGAAAAGGAAATGGTCGAGACCGGCACCGACTGGCAGGTCATCACCTATGGCGGCGCCAAGCACGCCTTCACCAACACCGCAGCGGATTCGATCCCGATGCCGGGCTTCGGATACTCGCCCGCGGCGGACGCGCGCTCGTGGACCGCGATGCGAAACCTGTTCGACGAGGTGCTCGGCGCGCCCTGAGGCGCGCCACCAAATAATGCGCTCAAGAAAAATTCCACCGGGAGGAAACAATGATCAAGCCATGGCTGTTCGAGTTTTTCGTCGCGCCCGGTCCGCCGGGCACCGCAGTGACGCCGCAGGCGGCGACTGAGCATTACAACTGGTATCTCGACCTCTGGCAGAAGGCCGAGGGTTGCGGCTTCGAAGGCATTTTCTTCAGCGAGCATCATTTCGGTCCGGCGTACAGCCCGTCGCCCAATCTCATCATCGCGACCATGGCGCCGCGCACCCGCACCTTGCGGCTCGGCGTCATGGGCATGGTCGTGCCGTACTACGAGCCGTGGCGCGTGGCCGAAGAAATCGCCATGCTCGATCATCTGACCGGCGGCCGGCTTGAGATCGGAACCTCCGCCGGCATCCCCAACGAAATGGCGATGGTCGGGCTCAGCGTCGCCGAAGCGCGCGCCCGCAACGACGAAGCGCTCGCGATCATCGATGCGGCGCTTCTCACCGGCAAGGTGACGCACCAGGGCAAGTACTGGTCGTTCGAGAACCTGCCGATCGTGCCGCGCCCGCTGCAGCAGCCGTCGCCGACGCGATGGACCACCGTGGTCAGCATCGAGTCCGCGAAAAAGGCGGCGCGGCGCGGCTCACGCATCGCGACGTCGTTCCATTCGGTCGAGCGGGTGAAGGGCATCTTCGACGCCTACCGCGAAGAGGCGGACCGCGCCGGCAATCCGTCCGGCCCCGAGCAGCTCGCGCTGCGCCGCACCGTGACCATCGCCGCCCGCGAAGCGGCCGCCCAGGAGGCCGGCGCGATCATGGCCAAGGTGCTCTCGCAAATCGTGGCCGCCGATCCGCGCGTGACGCGCGAGCCCGTTCCCGATGCGCCGGGTCCGTCGCATAGCTTCGCCGTGAGCGAGGATGAATTGATCGCCGGCGATCCCGGCCATGTCGCCGATCAGATCGTCGCCCAATGCCGCGCCGTCGGCGCCGGCCATTTCCTTGGCATCATCAATATGGTGGCGCCGAAGCCTGCGATCCTGGAAGGGCACTTGCTATTCGGGAGCGAGGTGATTCCGGTGCTGCGGCGGGCGGCGGTTTGAAGCGATTGGGCACGAAACGGACCTGCAAACCTCTTTAATGCTTGTCATTGGGCATGCGGACAAAGGCAGATTTGGCGGCATTTGACGCGTAAATGCCGCCGCTAAACCACGAGCGATCCCGCGGAATGAACAACGGCTTCACCTTCCCGAGCAGCCGGACTACTCTACTACGGACTTAACCACCTTTCCTGGCATGGCGAATGTGTCGCCGTGTTGGAGGGGCGCAAATCTCCAATCCTGAGGGCTCCGGCAAATGATCAAATTCGGAATTGGGCAAGCGGTGCGGCGCGTGGAAGATCAACGCTTCCTGACCGGCCAGGGGCGCTACGTCGACGATATCGTGCTTCCCGCCATGTGCCATGGCGTGAACGTACTGTCCCCGCATGCGCACGCGCGCATCAAGCAGGTCGACACATCGAAGGCGAAAGCGGCGCCGGGGGTGCTGTTGGTGCTGACGGGCGCCGACGTCGCGCACGATCACCTCGGCGGGTTTACGGCCGCCATGATGCCGGAGGATCTCGGCGCGCCGAAAGGTCACCGCATTCATCAGCAGCTTCTGCAATCCGACAAGGCGCGCTTCGTCGGCGACCGCATCGCCTTTGTGGTCGCCGAAACACGCGCGCAGGCGCGCGACGCGGCCGAGATGGTCGAGGTCGAGTACGAGCCGCTGCCGGCGGTGGCGCTGCTCGAAGACGCCGCCAAGGACGGCGCGCCGAAAGTGTGGGACGACAATCCGAACGGCAATGTCGCGTTTCTGCTGATGATCGGCGACCAGGCAGCGACCGATGCGGCGTTCGCGAAGGCCAAGCATCACGTCAAGCTGCGGATCGAGAACAACCGGCTGACGCCGGTGTCGATGGAGCCGCGCACGGCGATCGGCGATTACAACAGCGCCGACGACACTTACACGCTCTACACCTCGTCGCAAAATCCGCATGGTGCCCGCACCGAGATCGCACACATCCTCCACATCGCTGAAAATCAATTGCGCGTGGTTTCGCCCGACGTCGGCGGCGGTTTTGGTCTCAAGGGCGGCGCGTTTCCCGACGATGCGCTGGTGGTGTGGGCCTCAAAAAAGCTCCGTCGCCCGGTGAAGTGGGTTGCAACGCGCTCCGAAGCGATGATGACGGATCACACCGGCCGCGATCTGGTGAGCTATGGAGAGCTCGCGCTCGACGAGAAAGGAAAAATCCTGGCGATCCGCTCGCAGGCGCTATTCCAGGTCGGCGCGTATTTTGTCGGACCGGGCATGGTGAGCGGTCTGTTTTCGATGCGCTTCATTCCGGAAGCCTATGACGTGCAGGCCATCCACGTCATGTGCAAAGGCCTGTTCACCAACACCCCGCAGGCGGGTCCCTATCGCGGCGCCGGACGCCCCGAGGCCGCCTACTTCACCGAGCGCCTGATCGAGCATGCGGCAAAGCAGATCGGTATGGATGTGGCCGAGATCCGCCGCGTCAATCTCATTGCTCCGGACAAATTCCCCTACAACACGCCGACCTGGTTCAGCTACGATTCCGGCGAGTTCGTTCGCCTGCTCGACAAGTGCATGGATATGGCGGACTGGAAGGGATACGCGAAGCGCAAAACGGCGTCGGAAAAGGCCGGCAAGCTGCGCGGCCGCTCGGTCTGCTATTACATCGAGTTTGGCGGCATTTTCAACGACCGCATGGATATCCGCTTCGATCCGGGCGGCACCGTCACGGTGTTCGCCGGCACCCACTCCCACGGGCAAGGACACGCGACGGTGTTCGCACAACTGGTCCATGAATTTCTCGGCGTACCGTTCGAGCAGATCCGCTATGTGCAGGGCGACACCGCCCAGGTGCAATTCGGGCGCGGCACCTACGGAGCGCGCAGTGCGGTGGTCGGAGGCAGTGCTCTCCGCCGCGCCGCCGATGCGATCATCGACAAGGCAAAATCGATGGCGGCCGCGATGTTGGAGGCCGACGCCGCCGACATCGAATTCAAGGACGGCAACTTCACGGTAGCCGGCACCGACAAGGCCATCCCGCTTGTTGAAGTAGCGAAAGCATCGTTCGCGCCGATGGGACCGATGACCCAATTCGGCATCGGACTCGAAGGCTCCGGCAGTCATTCGCCCGAGCCGCCGAGCCACCCGAACGGCGCCCATGCGGTCGAGGTCGAGATCGACCCGGAGACCGGTGAGGTCGCGGTCGACCGCTACGTGATGGTCGACGATCTCGGGCAGGTGCTCAATCCGCTGATCGTCAATGGCCAGCAGCATGGCGGCGTGGCGCAAGGCATCGGCCAGGCGCTTTACGAGCATGCCGTCTACGATCCCGCGACGGCGCAACTCGTCACCGGCAGCCTCATGGACTACGCGATGCCGCGCGCCGACATGGTGCCGAACTTCGAGATCGCGCTGGAAGAAGTTCGCTGCAAGACCAACCCGATCGGCGTCAAGGGCATCGGCGAATCCGGCACCATCGGGGCTCCCCCGGTTGTCATCAATGCGATCATTGATGCGCTCGGTCCACTCGGCATCGATCGCATCGATATGCCCGCGACGCCGAGCCGGGTGTGGCAGGCGATACAAAGCGCGAAGGGAGCCGCCTAAACGCCCGCTATTGCTCGAAGTGCAGGTTCGCGGCCCTGACGACGTCCTGGTATTTGACGATGTCGGCCTCGATCATGCGCTTGAAGTCTTCCGGTGAACCACCGCCGGGCTCGACCGCCATGGCGCGCAGCTTCGCTGCTATGCCCGGATCGCGGATCGCGTCGCGCAATCCGGTTTCAAGCTTGGCGACGATGGCAGCCGGCGTCGCCGCCGGCGCAAATACGCCGCTGAACAGATGAATGTCGACGTCCGGATAGCCGGCCTCGGCCATGCTCGGGACCTCCGGCAGCTCCGCTGAGCGCTCGGCGCCGGTCACCGCAACCGCCTTGACCTTGCCGGCTTTCACCATCGGCACGGCCGGCGGCCCGTCGGCAATCGCCGTCATGGTCTGGCCGCTCACAACGCTCAGGATCATGTCGGTACTGCTGCGGTACGGAATGGCGACACCGGGCATGCCGGACTTCAATTTCAGAAGTTCGGTCGCGATGGTGAAGGCGGGCGACGTGGTGGCGTAATTGGCTTTATCGGGATGCGCCTTGGCCCATGCGACCACCTCCTTCACATTCTTTGCCGGGTGGTCAGCCGCGATCACCACGAACAGCGGAAAGCGCGCGATCATGGCGAGCGGAATGAACGTCTCGGTCGGCCGGTAGGGCAGATCGGGATAGATGGCGGCGGCGATCGATATCGCACCGCTGGCGCCGATCAATAGCGTGTAGCCATCAGCCGGCTGGTGCGAAACATATTCGGCAGCGAGCCGGCCCCCTGCTCCGGCGCGGTTCTCGATCACCACCGGCTGACCGACGAGGTCGGAGAGCCTCTGCCCAATGAGCCGCGCGAAAATATCGTTGCCGCCGCCGGCCGCGAAGCCGACGACGATATGGATCGGCCGGTTGGGATAATCGCCTTGTGCATGCGCCGCGCTAAGCGCCGACGCCAAGAAAATCGTCAGAACCAACAACACCGACGAGCGGCAAACGCCGCGGTCGCGAAGCCCTGTTCCGATCACGACGCCATCCATTCGACCAGCGCCTGGTTCACGGCGTGCGGCCGCTCGAGCGTGGACAGGTGGCCGGAGTCGGGAATAACGACAAGCCGCGCGCCGCGGATGCCTGAGGCAGTCTCCTGCGCGAGCGCCGGGGGCGTCAGCTCATCACTATCGCCGACGAGGACGAGCGTTGGGCATGCAATAGCCGCCAAGGTTGGGCGCGAATCCGCGCGGCCTATGATTGCCTGCGTCTGCCGCAGGAACACCTGCGGTCCGGTTTCCTCCGCCATGGCGTGCACGATGCCTTTGAGGGCCGCATCGCCGTGGCGGTCGCGATGCACCAGCAGCCGGAACAGGGCGTCTTCCATCTCGGCAAAACGGCCGGCTTTGACCATTTCGATCCGCGGCAGTCGAGCTTCCGTCTGTTGCGGCGTCTCCGGGCGTGCTCCGGTGTCGAGGAGTGCCAGCTTGGCCACGCGCTCCGGCGCCTGGCGTATGATCTCAAAAGCGATGTAACCGCCCATTGACAGCCCGGCGAGGGCAAAGCGCGGCGGCGCCGCCGCAAGGATGCGGCGGCCGATTGCCGCGATCGTATCGTCGCGGGCGTGATCCGCGACGGTGACCGGGCCAAACCGCCACAGCGCCGGCATTTGTTCAGCATAGAGGCGCGCCGAACAACTGAGGCCCGGGACGAGAACAACCGGCAAATAGTCAAAAGCAGTATCGGGCATCGGTTTTTTTCGCTTTCCAGCTTCGAAAAAAGTGAAGCAATCCTTTTACTTACAGGGCGATGTTAGGTTGACTTTCACAGGTTCGATCTTATGTTCCGAGCACCGAAAGCACGGCGGATTCGGCCCTGCGACGCGTTTCCTCCGTTTATTCCAGTGGTTCCGGCGCCCCGCGCGGACCCTGATTTGAGGGTTTATGTCCTTTTCACATCTCGGCTTGTCCGAAAAAGTTCTCGCCGCCGTTGCGGCGGCCGGTTACCAAACTCCCACCCCGATCCAAGATCAAGCCATCCCCCACGTACTGGCGCGGCGCGACGTCCTTGGCATTGCGCAGACCGGCACCGGCAAGACTGCGGCCTTCACGCTGCCGATGCTGACCATGCTGGAGAAAGGTCGCGCCCGGGCGCGCATGCCGCGTACGCTCATTGTCGAGCCGACGCGGGAACTCGCGGCCCAGGTGCAGGAAAACTTCGTCAAATACGGCGCCAACAGTAAGCTCAACGTCGCGCTCCTGATTGGCGGCGTCTCGTTCGACGATCAGGACGTCAAGCTGACCCGCGGCGTTGACGTGCTGATCGCCACCCCGGGCCGCCTGCTCGATCACTTCGAGCGCGGCAGGCTGCTTCTGAACGGCGTCGAGCTTCTCGTCATCGACGAAGCCGATCGCATGCTCGACATGGGTTTCATTCCCGACATCGAGCGCATCTGCAAGCTGGTGCCATTCACGCGCCAAACCCTGTTCTTCACCGCGACCATGCCGCCGGAAATCCGGCGCATCACCGAACAGTTTCTGCACAATCCGGTCCGCGTCGAAGTCTCCCGCCCCGCAACTACTGTCGCGACGACCTCACAGCTCCTGGTCAAAGCCGGCCATGAACCGCACGACAAGCGCGATGTGCTGCGCCGCCTGATCCGCTCGGCCGACGGGTTGAAGAACGCGATCATTTTCTGCAACCGCAAGCGTGAAGTGGCGACCCTGCACCGCTCGCTGCTACGTCACGGCTTTTCGGTTCTGGCTCTCCACGGCGACATGGACCAGTCCGCACGCACCGCTGCACTTGAGCAGTTCCGCAAGGGCGAAGTGGCGCTTCTTGTCGCGTCCGACGTCGCGGCACGCGGCCTCGATATTCCCGACGTGAGCCACATCTACAATTTCGACGTCCCGCATCATGCCGACGACTACGTGCACCGGATCGGCCGCACCGGCCGTGCCGGCCGAACCGGCACCGCGATCACCCTCGTGGCGGGATCCAACGACCAGAAGGCGGTGGCGGCGATCGAAAAGTTGATCGGGCAGCCGATCCCCTGGATGAATGCAACGCCCGCCGAAGCGGCTTCGACACCGCGGCGGGCACCGGACGCCCCGGCATCGCATACCGCGCCAGCGCCGCAAAGAGAGCGCCAACAGCCGCGCCGCGGCCGCGCGGATGGCCACCGCCAGCCGCACCGGTCTGCTTCAATCGCGCGCATCCCGCAGCGCCCACCGCAGCCTGCCAAAAATCGCAACGAAGACGGGCATGCCTCTCATCTGCCGGCCTTCCTGCTGCGCCCGGTGCCGCTGAAGGCATAAGCTTCAACTGCAATGGTTGCGCGTCCTCTCACGGGCTGTGAACGCAGTTCCCGTTTACCGGTCGTTCACGGCTTTCTCCTAGGTTTTACTACGTATTCGCGGCTGTGCGTCCGAACTCATCAGGCTTTTCAGCGCAATCGGAGCGATTTTGCATGGCCGCGCCCGGCGACGAGCACGAACGCACTCGGGCATACGCCGAGATCGCAATTCAGCAGATTCGGGCGCTGCGCCTGCCCGCTGTGCCGCGAAATTTCGAAGTCTGGTACCACTACGCCACCGGCTACAATCAGGACCTGAACCGGGCGATCAACGAAACGCTGGCGCAAAAGGGTATGCTCGACGATGCCGATATCGAGCAGATTCATACGACCTACCTGTCGTCGAACCGAGCGAACGAGCGCATAGAGACCGTCGGCACCCGCGTCCTCGACGAAATCAAGCAAGTGCTGGACATGATCGACGCCGCCGCCGGCACGGCGACCAGCTATTCGGAGAGCCTGGCCGACGCCAGCCAGCAGCTGCAAGAGACCATCGACGGCACCGCGATGCGGGCCATCATTGCGCAGCTCCTTCAAGGCGCCAGGGAAATGGAGATCAACAACAAGAAGCTGGAAGCGCGCCTGTCGGCGTCGAGGCAGGAAATCGAGGAGTTGCAACAGAATCTCGAAGCGGTACGAACCGAAAGCCTCACCGATCCCCTGACCACACTGGCAAATCGCAAATTCTTCGATATCGAGCTCGGCCGGGCCATAGCTGAGGCCAAGCTAATGAGTGAGCCGCTGTCGCTGTTGATGACCGATGTCGATAACTTCAAAGCATTCAACGACAAGTACGGACATTTGACCGGCGACCAGGTGTTGCGACTGGTCGCCATATCCGTGAAGCAAAACGTCAAGGCCCGCGATATCGCCGCGCGCTACGGCGGTGAAGAGTTCATGGTGGCGCTACCGAACACCCAGCTGCAGCATGCGATCGCAATCGCAAACCATATTCGCCACGCCGTCATGACCAAGGAATTAATGAAACGCTCGAGCGGCGAGCGTCTCGGCCGGGTGACGATTTCCATCGGGGTGGCGGCGCTGCGGCCCGACGATACGCCGCAATCGCTGCTCGAACGCGCTGACGCCTGCCTGTACGCCGCCAAGCGGCACGGCCGCAACTGCGTCATCGGCGAGAACGAGTCAAATGCCGCGGCGCCATTTCGGGCGCGGGTGGCGTAATCGCAGCTTTGTCTAATGCGCCTCGGCGCCGCCGGCGTCGTGCGCCGGCTCGATTTGCACGGATTCACCGCAGCCGCAGGCCGACGTCTGGTTTGGATTGTTGAAGGTGAATTGCGCGGACAGCTTGTCGACCTTGTAGTCCATCTCGGTGCCGAGCAGGAACAGCACCGCCTTCGGGTCAACGAGGAGGCGGACACCCTTCTCCTCGATCACTTCGTCGAGCGGACTGATCTTTTCCGCATATTCCATGAAGTAGCTCATACCGGCGCAGCCGCCGTTTTTGACGCCGACGCGCACTGCCGCGATCGGTTGCTCGGCTTTTGCCATCACTGCTTTGATGCGTTCGGCGGCGGCTTCGGTGAGCCGCATCACCTGAGGTCTGGGCCGGGGGCTGGCCATCGTCTCATTCTCCTCGCCTCTTCACGAGGCGCTTCCGTCACTGTTAGATCCAGAATAACTCAAAAGTACTAAACACTTGTTCTTGATGTAGTGCACCGCGTCACAAGGCGCAACGTGGCACCTTCACCACATATTGAGCACCGCACGGGCTTCGTCGGACATCCGGCTCGGATCCCACGGCGGATCCCAGACGATCGTGACCTTCGCCTCGCGTACGCCGGGCACGCTGGCGACGGCATCCTCAACCATGCCCGGCAGTTCCGCCGCCGACGGGCAGTTCGGAGTGGTCAGCGTCATGTCGATCTTGACCGCCCGGTCGTCGTCGATATCGACTTTGTAGATCAGCCCGAGCTCATAGATGTCGGCGGGAATTTCCGGATCGTAAACGGTCTTGAGTGCGCCAACGATCTCATCCGTCAGCCGCGCTACTTCGTCCGTCGGCATCGCAGACGACGGCTGCGCCGCATCGGCGGCAACGACGGCGCCCGCATCCGGGTTCGGTTGATCGTCCATCATGTGAAGAAGTCCTGAGCTTTGACCAGCGCCTGCGCCAGGCAGTCGATCTCTTCGCGCGTATTATACATCGCAAACGAAGCGCGGCAGCTTGCGGTCACGCCGAAGCGGGCGAGCAACGGCATCACGCAATGGGTGCCGGCGCGGACCGCGACGCCCGAGCGGTCGATAATCGTCGCCACGTCGTGAGGATGCGTGCCCTTAATTTCAAACGACACGATCGGCCCCTTGTGCCTGGCGGCGCCGAAGATGCGCAGCGAATTGATTTCCCGCAGCCGGTCATGGGCGTAACGCAGGAGCCCGGCTTCATGGTTGCGAATGCGCGGCTTGCCGACCGACGCGATGTAATCAAGCGCAGCACCAAGCCCGATCGCCTGCACGATCGGCGGCGTGCCAGCTTCGAATTTGTAGGGCGGATCGCCGTAGGTGATGCGATCCTCGGACACCTCCCGGATCATCTCGCCGCCGCCGTTGAACGGCGGCATAGCGGCCAGGTGATTGTATTTGCCGTAGAGCACACCGATACCCGTCGGGCCATAAAGTTTGTGTCCGGTGATGGCGTAGAAGTCGCAACCGATGTCCTGCACGTCGACGTCGGCATGCACGGCGCCCTGTGCGCCGTCGATCAGCACCGGAACGCCGTGCGCGTGCGCGATCCGCGTGACCTCTTTCACCGGCACCAGGGTCCCCAGCATGTTCGACATGTGGGTGATGGCGACCATCCTAGTGCGGGGCCCGAGGAGCTTCTCAAATTCGTCGACGAGGAAATTTCCCTCGTCATCGACCGGCGCCCACTTGATCACCGCACCCTGCCGTTCGCGCAGAAAATGCCAGGGAACGATGTTGGAATGGTGCTCCATGATCGAGAGCACGATCTCGTCGCCCGGTTTGATCCGCTCGCGGCCGAACGTATAGGCGACGAGGTTGATGGCCTCGGTCGCGTTGCGAGTGAAGATGATTTCTTCCTTGCGCCCGGCGTTAAGAAACGCTGCCACTTTGTCGCGCGCGCCTTCGTAAGCCTCTGTCGCCTCGTTGGCGAGGTAGTGCAGCCCGCGGTGCACGTTCCCGTATTGGGTGGTGTAGGCCTGCTCTACCCGGTCGAGAACCGCGCGCGGCTTCTGCGCCGAAGCCGCGTTGTCGAGATACACCAGCGGTTTGCCGTAGACCTCAAGCCCAAGGATCGGAAAATCCGCGCGGATCCGATTGACGTCATAGGCTCCGTTGGTCACTGCCGGATGCATGATGCTAAGCTCGCGCCTTCAACCACGCCGCGACCTGATCCATCAGCGCCTCACGCAAGCCGGCGTGCTCGACGCCGTCGATCGCTTCACCGACGAATGCCTGGATCAACAGCGCTTCCGCTGCCGCTGCCGGAATGCCGCGCGCCATCAGGTAGAATTTCAGCTCCTCGTCGATTGCGCCGGCGGTAGCGCCGTGCCCGCACTGCACGTCGTCGGCAAAGATCTCAAGTTCCGGCTTGTTGTCGGCCTCGGCGCGTTCGGACAACAGCAGCGCCCGCGTCATCATCTTGGCATCGGTCTTCTGGGCATGCGGGCGCACCACGATGCGGCCCTGGAACACGCCGTGCGCTTCATCGTCGAGTACGGACTTGAACACTTCGCGGCTCTGGCAGCCGCGCGCGAGATGCGTCACGAGAAGCGTAGTGTCAGCGTGCTGCCGGCCGTTGATCAGGGTGGCGCCGCGAATGTTGGCTACGGTGTCTTCGCCATCGAAGTTCAGAAACAGCTGATTGCGCACGACGGCGCCGCCGGCGGTGAAAGTAAACGCATTGAACCGCGCTTTAGCCCCGATGGCCGCCGCCAGCGTCGAGACATGCAGCGCGTCCGCGCCTTCGCTGATGATCTTGACGTGATCGACATGGGCCTCGTCGCCGACGAACAATTCCAGCGCCGCGTTGACCTGATAGTCGCTACCGGCGGAACCTTCATGGCTCTCTATCAGCATGACGCGGGCGCCCTGCTCCACGATAACCAGCGAACGGATAAAGCTCGCCGCGGGCTTGTCGGAAGCGACGAAGAGCAGATGCAGCGGCCGCTCGATGGTCGAGCCGGCGGCGACGCGGATAACAGCGCCGTCGCCCATCAGCGCGGTATTGAGCGCAACCGCCACATCGCCGCTTGGCGCGAGTTTGCCCAGGTGCGCGGTGAGCGTCGCGTCGCTATCGGCGAGCGCGTCGCCGAGCGAAACGATCGAAAGGCCGGGCTCTAGTGCCGCCGTGTCGGACAATTCCGGCACGAAGGCACCGTCGACGAAAACCAGCCGGCGCGCGCCGATATCGCCAAGTGTTTGCCCCGCAGCCTTCGCCCGCGCTTTGGCGGCGGCATCGGGCAGTCCGGCGAGCGGTTTTGCATCGCGCATCAGCGCGCGCAGATCGGTGTACTTCCAATCCTCGACGCGGCGGTGCGGCAGACCTTCCTTGGCGAAGACGTCGAATGCGGCCGCGCGCCGCTCGGCAATCGCCGCATTGCCGGGAAGGTGCGCGCGCGCCGTGCTGTACGCGTCGGCCAGTGCGGTCTCGGCAGCCGTCTTTATCACCCTCACGTCGGCCATTCCAGATTCGGTCCTGAATTCAGTCCTGGCATTCATTCGTCTTTGCTCGCGGCGTGCCGAAACCGCTTACGCCGCCTCCTCCTGATACTCGGCATAGCCGCGCGCTTCGAGTTCGAGCGCCAATCCCTTGCCGCCGGTCTTCACGATGCGGCCTTTGGAAAGCACGTGCACCACGTCGGGCACGATGTAGTTGAGCAGCCGCTGGTAATGCGTAATCACCACGAACGACGTCTGCGGCGAGCGCAACCGATTAACGCCCTCGGAGACGATCTTGAGCGCATCGATGTCGAGGCCGGAATCGGTTTCATCGAGCACCGCGAGCCGCGGCTCGAGCAGCGCCATTTGCAGGATCTCGTTGCGCTTCTTCTCGCCGCCGGAGAAGCCGACGTTGACGGCACGGCGCAGCATTTCCTGATCGATGCCGAGCTTCTTGGCGAGTTCGCGGACCTTTTTCAAAAACTCCGGCGTGGAAAATTCGGCCTCGCCGCGCTTCTTGCGCTGGGCGTTGAGCGCCGTGCGCAGGAACGTCATGGAGGCCACGCCCGGGATCTCCAGCGGATATTGGAAGGCGAGGAACAGCCCGGCCGCAGCCCGCTCGTCGGGTGTCAGGGCGAAAATATTCTGGCCGTTGAACAAGACCTCGCCCGAAGTCGGCGTGTAGCCGGCCTTGCCGGCAAGCACGTAGGCCAGCGTCGACTTACCCGAACCGTTCGGGCCCATAATGGCATGCACCTCGCCCGCGTTTACGGTGAGGTCAAGGCCTTTAAGAATTTCCCTGCCGTCGATCTCGACATGCAGGTCTTTGATTTCCAGCAACGGCATTCAACAAAACTCCGGTTTCTTCTTTATGCGAAATACGAAGCCAACGTTCTTCAGCGTCCGCCCCAACGCCAGCGCCACTCGCCGTCCGTCTTCAAACGGCTCACGATCAAGAGCGCAACGACAGCCAACAGGTCGATCGGCACAATGACGAACACCCAGCGCGTCTTGTCGGCGAACAGCGGCACCATCATTGCCGAACCGACGACCACGATGAGCGACGCGACTGTAACAAGCCACCCTTGCCACGTTATCGGCGTGACGCCGTAGCCGAACCGCCTTGGCTTGAACCAATATTCAGTCATAACGCTTCGCGCCTAGCCGACGCTGCCTTCGAGCGAGATGGAAATCAGCTTCTGTGCCTCGACAGCAAACTCCATCGGCAGCTGTTGCAGCACGTCCTTGACGAAACCGTTGACCACCAGCGCCACGGCCTCTTCCTGCGAAAGTCCGCGCTGCATGCAGTAGAACAGCGTCTCTTCGGAGATCTTCGAGGTCGTCGCCTCGTGCTCGAACACGGTCGAGGCGTTCTTGGTCTCGATGTACGGCACCGTGTGCGCACCGCACTTGTCGCCGATCAACAACGAATCGCAATTGGTGAAATTGCGCGCGCCGGTGGCGCGGCGGTGCGAGGTGACAAGGCCGCGATAAGTGTTGTTCGAGTGGCCGGCGGCGATGCCTTTGGAGATGATGCGGCTCGTCGTGTTCTTGCCGAGATGCAGCATCTTGGTGCCGGAATTGACCTGCTGGTAGCCGTTGGAGATGGCAATCGAATAGAACTCGCCGCGCGAATTGTCGCCGCGGAGGATGCAGCTCGGATATTTCCAGGTGATGGCCGATCCGGTCTCGAGCTGGGTCCAGGAAATCTTGGAATTTCTGCCGCGGCAGTCGCCGCGCTTGGTGACGAAATTGTAGACGCCGCCGCGGCCGGCTGCGTCGCCCGGATACCAGTTCTGGATGGTCGAATATTTGATCTCGGCGTCGTCGAGCGCCACCAGTTCCACCACCGCGGCGTGAAGCTGGTTTTCCTCGCGCATCGGCGCGGTGCAGCCCTCAAGATAGCTGACGTATGAACCTTTGTCGGCGATGATCAGCGTGCGTTCGAATTGGCCGGTGTTGCGCTCGTTGATGCGGAAGTAGGTCGACAGCTCCATCGGGCAGCGCACGCCCGGCGGCACGTAGACGAACGAGCCATCGGAGAACACCGCCGAGTTGAGCGTGGCGAAGAAGTTGTCGCTGATCGGTACCACCGTGCCGAGATACTTTTTCACGAGCTCCGGATGCTCGTGCACGGCTTCCGAGATCGGCATGAACAGGACGCCGGCTTTGGCAAGCTCGGCCTTAAACGTGGTCGCCACCGATACGGAATCGAACACCGCATCGACCGCGACGCGGCCATAGCCGCCCGCCTCGCCCTCCTCGTTCGCCGGCCTTTGAATGCCAAGCAGCGCCTCGCGCTCGCGCAGCGGAATGCCGAGCTTTTCGTAGGTGCGCAGGATTTCCGGATCGATCTCGTCGAGAGACTTCGGCGCCTTCTTCGGCGCGGAATAATAATAGAGGTCCTGGTAGTCGATCGGGCCGTAATCGATCTTGGCCCATTTCGGCTCGCCCATGGTCAGCCAGCGCTTGTAGGCATCAAGCCGCCAAGCCAGCATCCACTCGGGTTCGTTCTTCTTTGCCGAGATAAACCGGACCGTATCTTCGGAGAGGCCCTTCGGCGCCTTCTCGGATTCGATCAGCGTCTCAAATCCAAACTTATACTGATCGACGTCGATACGACGGACCTGATCGACGGTCTCTTGCACTGCCGGCATTCGTCCCTCCGCTCACGGTTTCAAGGACCGCGGGTTGGATTAAGTCGGTATGGTGATGATCTGGCCTGGGTTCGTCCGGTTCCCTGGTGACATCGATACCAGCCGTTTGAATGATTCCAACGGCTCTAAAATCGCTCGTTTGTGCAGCCGGTTAGGCCGCGATCCCTGGTGCCTTAGATAGTGCACCTGCGAGCTTTCTCCAAGCGCTAAGAAACCGTTCGACGTCGGCTTTTGTCGTCGTCCAGCCGAGGCTCACGCGCACGGCACCGCGTAGCAGAGCGGGCGAAACCCCCATAGCGGCAAGGACATGGGAGGGTTGCACCTTGCCGGATGAGCACGCGGCCCCCGACGATACCGCCACGCCATCGAGGTCAAGGGCGATCACGGCGGTCTCGGCCTTTACCCCCGCCAATGCGAACAGGGTCGTATTCGGCAGCCGCTCAGCCGCACCTCCGAAAATAACGGCCCGCGGCGAGATCGCGGTTAGCTCAACTTCCAAGAAGTCCCGCAGCCCCCGCATGTGCGCGGCCTCGTCGGCCAGCTGACACCGCGCCGCTTCGGCCGCTGCGCCGAAGGCTGCGATACCGGCAACGTTTTCGGTGCCGGCACGCATGCCTCGTTCCTGGCCGCCGCCGCGAATGAGCGGATCAGTGAAATGAAGGTCATCGCGTCCGCGCACCAGCGCGCCGACGCCCTTGGGACCACCGATCTTGTGGGCCGACAGCGTCAGCAAATCAGCGCCGAGGGTACCCATGTCGCAATGAACGCGCCCCGCCGCCTGCACCGCGTCGACGTGCAGAAAACCGCCGGCCGCCTGCACGATCGCCGCAGCTTCCGGAACGGGTTGCACCACGCCGGTCTCATTGTTGGCGAGCATGAGCGAAACGAGCGGCCGAGCAACTTTGGAAACGGCGCCGGCAAGCGCCGCGAGATTTACGCGCCCGTCGACATCGACGGGGATCTCCTCGATCGCATCGCGCGGGAATCTGCCGCCCGCGCGCACCGAGGAGTGCTCGATCGCCGACATCAAGAGTTTGTCGCGCGACCGTTTCTCTTTCGCGGTCTCGATTGCAGGCGTCAGCGCCAGCATGTTGGATTCGGTGCCGCTGCCGGTGAACATCACGTTGGCCGGCCTCGCGCCGACGAGTTCCGCAACCTGTTCACGCGCCCGCTCTACCAGGCGCCGCGCGGCACGGCCCTCGGCATGTACCGAGGATGGGTTGCCGACGACCGCAATTGCCTCGGCGAACGCCGCGGTCGCCTCGGGTCGCAGCGGCGTCGTCGCGTTCCAATCGAAATAGCTGCGTTGCTGCATGCCGGTTATGCTTGCTTTTTGTCCCCTGGGCTGTGCTAGAAGTCGCCAGCGCATATATTCGCCGGCATAGAGCACGTCGCCAGTTTCAAAACCTAAGTGGTTGTAGTCACTTACGTGTGCCCCCTGGCGCCGTCAAGCGTACGCCGAAGGCGTCGCTCAAGCCCGCTTCACACCGATCGAGGTCTTAAAGGAAAAATGCCCGAGGTCATCTTCACCGGCCCAGGCGGCCGCATCGAGGGCCGCTATCATCCGGCACGGCAGAAAAACGCGCCGATCGGCATCGTACTGCACCCGCATCCGCAGTTCGGCGGCACTATGAACCACCCGATCGTGTACCAGCTCTACTACGCCTTCGTGCACCGGAATTTTTCCGCGCTGCGGTTCAACTTCCGTGGCGTCGGCAGAAGTCAGGGCGGCTTCGATCACGGCATCGGCGAACTCTCCGACGCCGCCGCGGCGCTCGACTGGGCCCAATCGGTCAATCCGGAAGCGCGCAGCTGCTGGATCGCGGGTTTCTCGTTCGGCGCCTGGATCGGCATGCAGCTCTTGATGCGCCGGCCGGAAATCGAAGGTTTCATTTCGATTGCGCCACCCGCGAACCTCTACGACTTCTCATTCCTCGCCCCGTGCCCGTCCTCCGGCCTCATCATTCACGGCGACAAGGACGCGGTGGTCCCGCACCGCGACGTGACAACGCTGGTGGAGAAATTAAAGACCCAGAAAGGCATCGTCATCGAGCAGAAAGTCGTGCCCGGCGCCAATCATTTCTTTGATGGCAAGATCGATGTGCTGATGAGTTCGGTCAGCGCCTATCTCGACAAACGCCTCAGCACCAAGGGGGCGCGCGCGACCAGCGCGGCCTAACGCACATCCATTACGAGGCACTGAGCCCCGGCAGGTGCCCTCATGATTCCCACGGCCACCGCTGCGCCGCGTGCCGAATATTCAAAATGATCAACTCCTCGGCGCGTCGATCAATCATATAGAACAGGCCATAGCGAAAGCGGTGGATGTACTTTCGCCGAATGCCTGTCTGCTCAGTTTCCTGGGCTGAGTAAGGATTGTCGAGCAGTTCCGCCAAGGCACTCTCGATACTATCCACAAAGGCGCCGGCGAAGGTTGGCGCGTGCTTGAGCAGATAATCGACAGCCTCGTTGAGTTCACGCCGCGCTGTAGCGGTGTAGCGGATTTTCATGCCCGCGATGCGCGGGCTTTTTTGAAAATCTCTGCAATCTGCTCGTCGGTCGCCAACCGCCCTGCGCGCACATCAGCGGTGCTTTCGGCAATTGCCGCACGCTCATCATCCGTTAGCCGATACACCCCGCTTCGCCGCGCCTCAATCTCACGGGCAAGTTCGGCGAGTTCCTCCTGGTCCTCTTGCGGCCAGTCTTCGATTCGGCGCAGGATGTCTTTGGCGGTCTGGTTCATTTGCTTCCATATAGCACACCAGCTGCCTCCCCTGCCACATGCCGCGCTGCTTGTTCAAAGCCCCAAGTCGACGGCGCACAATGCCTTCCCGGACGAGTTCGTGCGAAGACGTCACCGCCGTTGCGCTTTTCTTGCCTCGGACAGCGCGCGTATGCGCCCGGCTCAAAACTTCATGGTTGACGGCCGGGTCTGACGAAAGGCTTGTGTTGGCGGGCCGATAACAATGCTACAAGAGGCTCATAACAAAGCTAAAACAGCCTGAGGGGGATGGGAATGAACAAGCTTGCAGCCGCCTTGCTGGCATGTGCCGCATTGGCCTCTTCCTTTGCCGCCGCCGAAGCCAAGGGCAAAGTCGTCGGCGTATCCTGGTCGAACTTCCAAGAGGAACGGTGGAAGACCGACGAGGCGGCGATGAAGGCTGCTATCGCGGCTGCCGGCGACAAATACATCTCCGCCGACGCGCAATCGTCCGCACAGAAGCAGCTTGCCGACATCGAAAGCATGATCGCGCAGGGCGCCAACGTGCTGATCGTGCTGGCGCAGGATTCGTCCGCCATCGCACCCGCCGTGCAGAAAGCGGTCGATGAAGGCATTCCGGTGATCGGCTATGACCGGCTGATCGAAAATCCGAACGCGTTTTATATTACCTTCGACAACAAGGAAGTCGGACGGATGCAGGCCCGCGCTGTCTTTGCGGTAAAGCCGACCGGCAATTATGCCTTCATCAAGGGATCGTCCACCGATCCCAACGCCGACTTTCTGTTCTCCGGCCAGATCGAGGTCCTGAAAAACGCGATGGCCAGCGGCAAGATCAAAAATGCCGGCGAGGCGTACACCGACGGCTGGCTGCCAGCCAATGCGCAGAAAAATATGGAGCAGATCCTGACCAAGAACGACAACAAAATCGATGCAGTGGTCGCTTCAAACGACGGCACCGCTGGCGGCGCCATTGCCGCGCTGTCGGCGCAAGGCATGGCCGGCGCGGTGCCGGTATCCGGTCAGGACGGCGATCATGCCGCGCTCAACCGCGTGGCGCTTGGCACCCAAACGGTCTCGGTGTGGAAGGATGCCCGCGAGCTTGGCAAAAGGGCGGCCGAAATTGCGGCCCTCCTCGCCAGCGGCAAGAAGATGAGCGAAGTTCCCGGCGTGGCGAAGTTTTCCGGCGGCCCAAAGAAGGTCGAGATGAACTCGCTGTTTCTCAAACCGATCCCGATCACGCGGGACAATCTCGGCGTCGTCATCGATGCCGACTGGATCAAGAAGGACGAGGTCTGCCAGGGCGTGAAGCCCGGCACGGTCAAGGTCTGCGGCTGATCGCGATTTGGCGATGAAGACGAGCCGGTGGCAGCCGCTTGCTCTGATCCTCAAAGCCACTGAACTCGATACGCGGATGCTTGGCCTGGTCGGCGCGCTGCTGCTGATCTGGATCGCTTTCCACGTTCTCTCCGGGGGCTTGTTTCTCACCCCGCGCAATTTGTGGAATCTCTCGGTGCAATCGTCGTCGGTCGCGATCATGGCGACCGGCATGGTGCTGGTGATCGTCACCCGCAACATCGATCTGTCGATCGGCTCGATGCTCGGCTTCATCGGCATGGTCATGGGTGTCGTCCAGACCCTGCTCCTCCCACAGCTTCTCGGCTTCGAACATCCGGTAACATGGGTGCTGGCGCTTGCGGCCGGGCTTCTCCTCGGCATCATGCTTGGCGCGTTCCAGGGCTTTGTGATTGCTTATCTCGGCATTCCATCGTTCATCGTCACGCTCGGCGGCCTGCTGGTGTGGCGCGGGGCGGCCTGGTGGGTGACTCACGGACAGACGGTCGCACCACTCGACCGCACGTTCAGGCTGATGGGCGGCGGCACCGAGGGTTCGATCGGCGCGGCGTGGAGCTGGGTCGTCGGCGTCATCGGGTGCGTCGCGGTCGTGATGATGCTGGCGCTGGGCCGCGCCCGGCGCACCAAGTTTCATTTCCCGCTCCGGCCGATAGCGGCTGAGATTTTTCTCGCCGGTATCGCCTGCGCACTGATCCTCGCCGCCATCACAATTTTCAACGATTATCCATGGCCCGCCGGCAGCGTGCGGCGCTATGCGCAAGCGAACCATATCGCGCTTCCCGGGGGCGGCCTTTTCATCGCTCACGGCATCGCTGTTCCGGTCCTCATTGCGGTCGGCGTCGGGGTGGCGGTGACCTTCCTCGCGACGCGAACACGCTTCGGCCGCTACGCCTACGCCATCGGCGGCAACCCTGAAGCCGCCGAACTTGCCGGCGTGAACACACGCTGGGTGATCATGAAGATTTTCATGCTGATGGGCCTGCTCACCGCCATCAGCGCGGCAATCTCGATCGCCCGTCTCGATGCAGCGACAAACTCGGAAGGCACGCTGGCCGAACTCCTGGTCATCGCCGCTGCCGTGATCGGTGGAACGTCGCTCTCGGGCGGCGTCGGCAGCGTGGCCGGCGCGATGCTCGGCGCGGTGCTGATGCAATCGCTGCAATCGGGCATGGTGCTGCTTGGCGTCGATACGCCGCTGCAGAACATTGTCGTTGGCGCCATTCTGGTCTTCGCCGTGGGCCTCGACACCGTCTATCGGCGGCGAACCAAATAGCAGACTGCGATGTCCACTCCCCACGTGCCTCTCGTCGAAATGCGTAACATCTCGATCTCGTTCGGCGGCATTCGCGCCGTCGAGCGGGCCTCGGTCGATCTTTACGAAGGCGAGGTCATGGCGCTCGTCGGCCATAATGGCGCCGGCAAGTCGACGCTGATCAAGATTCTCTCGGGCGCCTGCCAGCGCGACGCTGGAACAATCCTCATTCGCGGCGAGGAAGCGACCATCGCCAAGCCGCGCGATGCCAAAAAATACAGCGTCGAGACGATCTACCAGACGCTTGCGCTTGCCGACAATGTCGACACCGCAGCCAATCTGTTTCTCGGCCGCGAACTGCGAACCGGCTGGGGGACGCTCGACGACATTGCGATGGAAGCCGAAGCCCGCAAGGTCATGGCCCGCCTCAATCCACACTTCCACCGCTTCAAAGATCCGGTCAAAGCGCTGTCCGGCGGCCAGCGCCAATCAGTGGCGATCGCGCGCGCGATCCTGTTCAATGCGCAAATTCTGATCATGGACGAACCGACTGCGGCGCTCGGTCCGCAGGAGACCGCGCAGGTCGCCGATCTCGTCCGCAAGCTCAAAGCCGACGGACTCGGCATTTTTCTGATCAGCCACGACATTCACGACGTCTTCGATCTGGCGGACCGCATTTGTGTCATGAAGAACGGGCGCGTTGTCGGTACCGCGCGCGTCGCCGACGTCACCAAGGACGAAGTTCTCGGCATGATCATTGCCGGCAAATGCCCGCCCGGAGCGGTTCCGGGACCCGGTTCTGTGCGCTCAGGCTAAAGAAGCCGTTGCTTTGTTACCCGTAAGGACGGTTGGCCCGCCGGGCCTTGATCCCGCAATCAGCTAAACTCACCAGTCGACGGTCTGATTCGACAAACGTCATCCTCCGACGACGATGTGGAGGCCCGTGCGGATTTCAGGCATTCGGGCCGTTCCATGCAAGTTCCGCGTGCGTTTTTTTTGAAAGCCAGGCACGCGGCAATTCGATGGATCAGCCGACGGCGCAGCATGAAATTCACGGCAACCGCGGGGCGCTTGGCGTGGCGCCGCGACTTCAGCTGATAGTCGCCGTGCTTGTCGCAGCGGCTGCAAGTCTTGCGTCGCCGACCGCTCGAGCCCAGCAATCCGGCAATTCGGCTGCTCCAGCTCAGCCGCTTGTCGTGAAGACTGCTCCAGCAGAGATGCCGGTGCCGGATTCCGCGCTAGCGCTGCCGGCAGACACGCCGTCGGCGTCCGTATTCGACGCCAAATTCGGTGCAGCCCTCACCAGCGACTACAATTACCGCGGCTATACCCTTTCCGACCATCTGCCGAGCGTCTCGGCCAATGTCGAAGCCACCTACAGCATCTTGTTTGCCAGCGTGAATACGGCGTCGGTGCAGATGCCGGATCTTTCACATTTTCAGATGACCGATACGCTTGGACTACGCCGGGCGTTCGGTGCACTCACGGTGGAAACCGGTGGCGCGATTTACAGTTATCCCGGCGGCGCGAACGATCCCTCTTATGCGGAGGTCTACGTTTCACCAAGTTACACGGTGACGAAACAGCTCACCGTCGGCCTGAACGTCTTTTACGCACCCGATTACTACCGGATGGGAGCCTGGGAGAACTACAATTCGCTCGCCGCCAAATATGACATCGGCTGGGGCCTGTCTTTCTCCGCCGAACTGGGCCACCAATTCTTTGGCACCACACGGGCGACGACAACATCTCCCGCCATCGCGTTGCCGGACTACACCTACGCCAATGCCGGCTTTTCCTACGCTTATAAATCGCTCACGTTCGATCTGCGCTACCATGCGACCACGCTGTCGAAACAAAGCTGCTTCCTGATAACCGGAACCGGATCGCCGACCGGCGGATCGAACGGCTGCGATCCTGCGGTCATCGCGACGTTGTCCTGGAACATGGGCCTGTCGGAAATGAAATCGAGTTTGGCCGGCCTAAAATGACCTCGCCATGGTGCCGATGCCTCGTTCGGCGCTCGCCGGCGCGCTCAAGCGGGGCGCGACGCTCCGGTGGCGCCGGAAGTTTGAAACAATCGCCGGACCTGATACACCATCGCCGCCGCGGCGACGAACAGCGGCGAGAGCATTTGACGCCAGCCGGTTGTTCCGGCGCGATCATGCTCCAATCATGACCGGAATGCGATGAGTACCTACAAGTCCGAATTTCTCAACGTCCTCGCCAGCCGAGGCTTCATCCATCAGGTCTCGGAGCCCGAGGCGCTCGATGCGCTTGCGACTTCGTCGGCGATCACCGCTTATATCGGTTTCGACTGCACGGCCGCATCTCTGCATGTCGGCTCGCTGTTGCCGATCATGCTGCTGTACTGGCTGCAGCAAACCGGCCACCGGCCGATCGCGCTGATGGGCGGCGGCACCACCCGCGTCGGCGATCCGTCAGGCAAAGACGAGAGCCGCCGGTTGTTGACCGACGATGCGATCAACGAAAACCTGAAAGGCATTCGCGCGATCTTTGCCAAATTTCTGAAATTCGAGGGCGACGGCGGCAACGCCGTCATGGCCAACAACGCCGATTGGCTCAACACCCTCAACTACATCGATTTCCTGCGCGACGTCGGCCGGCATTTTTCCATCAACCGGATGCTGGCGTTCGATTCGGTAAAGCTGCGACTTCGACCGCCAGCAGGAATTGTCGTTTCTTGAATTCAACTACATGATCCTGCAGGCCTATGATTTCGTCGAGCTGAACCGGCGCTACGGCTGCGTGCTGCAGATGGGCGGCTCCGACCAGTGGGGCAATATCATCAGTGGTATCGATCTCGGCCGCAGGCTGCACAATGCGCAATTGTTCGCACTGACCTCGCCACTCATCACCACGTCTTCGGGGGCGAAAATGGGCAAGACCGCAGCGGGCGCGGTTTGGCTCAACGCCGACCTGGTGAGCCCGTACGAATATTGGCAATACTGGCGCAACACCGAGGATGCCGATGTCGGGCGGTTCCTCAAGTTGTTCACCGTGCTGCCGCTCGGCGAGATCGAACGTCTCACGGCTCTCAAGGGCGCGGACGTCAACGAAGCGAAGAAAATTCTCGCGACGGAAGCGACGGCGCTGGTGCACGGCCGTGCGGCGGGCGAAGAAGCAGCCGGCACCGCGCGCACTACCTTCGAAGAAGGTGGTCTCGGCACCAACCTGCCGACAGTGGAGATGCCGAGCTATTTACGAGAAAAGTTTTTCCAAGATATCGGCCTCCCGGCGATGGTCGCTGCCCAATTAGTTGGCTTCGCTAAGTCTAACGGTGAAGCGGCTCGATTGATCGATGGACGTGGCCTGCGTATCAATGACGTGATCGTCGATCGAAAAACCATGATGCTAACGCCTTCGCACATGACGCCCGAAGGCGTGATAAAACTTTCGCTCGGCCGCAAGCGTCACGTCCTGCTGAAGCCGGTGTGAGCTTTCAGCGAAATTGATCGCGCCCGACCGGCCCGGCGTCACCGCCCGTTGGAAATTCGAACACCTTGCGCAGAATTCCCGGCGCCAGCGCGGAAATCGGGTTGATGCGCAGCTGCGGACTGGTCGGCCGACCGACCACCTCGTAAGTAATGCCGACTAGGCCCTCCTTCTCGCCGCCGAGGAACAGCCCGAGCAGCGGCAGCTGCCCGAGCAGATTATTTGGTCCGTATAGCGGGACCAGCGTGCCGTGCAGGTGTACGTCGTCGCGTGCGTAATCGACAACGCCATCGATTGTGCCGCCGAGGATCGGTCCGCGCACGACGCCGTCGCGCAACGCGACCCGACCGGGCATGCGGGTGAAATCGAGGCGCATATTCGAGAAATCGATGACGCTGCCGCCGCGCCGGGGCTGGCTGCCGTTTGAGACCGCGCGTTCCAGCTGGGTCTCGTCGTGAATCGCGAAATTGTGGGCGCTGAGGGCACCCTGTTGGGCGGAATTGTCAGTCGACGGCGCGTCCATCGCAATGGCCACCTGCCCGCCGGTCATGCGGGTGTAAACGTCGGTGAAGCGAAAAAACGCTCCGGCATCATTGCTCTCCAGGTAGATCAGCTGCCGGCCCCCGCCTCGCCGCAGGTCGCCGGTGAGGGTGGCGTCGCGCCCGATCTTGGCATTGAGGCCAAAGCTGCGAATATCGCCGGTCCGGCGCGACATTTTCAGATCGACGCTGCGCAACGCTTCGCCATTGAAACCGACGATGGCGCCAAGCTTCATATCGACATCGACGTCCACAGCACGATGTTTGCCATTCGGGTTTGACGAAGCGGCGCCGGCCGCGGTCTTGACGAAGCCGCGCCCGTCGTAGACTTCGCCGCGCATCACGACGCGCAGCGCCCCATCGGCGGCGCGATCGATTTTGAGGCTGGCGCGGTCGCCGTCGGAAAAGCCGTAGGCCGGAAAATGCGCCGACTGCACCTCGCCGGAGCCGTCGAGATCGATCGATCCTTTGACGCCGCTGCCCGAGCCCTCGATCAGCAGATCCTCGATGCGGATCGACTGCGGCTTGGTCGTCAGCGTGAACGTTGCCCGTGCCGGCTTGCCCGATGGCTTGGCCCAGCCGGGCAAAAGCCCGTCAATTCGCGCCGGCGTGAGATCGGCGTCGACGGCAAAACGGCCCTCGCGCTCCGCAGTCATGGCGACACGGCCGGAGAGCCGGATCGGAATGTTGCCGGTGATCGCATCGCCGACATCAAAGCCGAGACTGTTGCGCGCCGCCTCGTCGAGCGTGCCGGCAATACGGACTTCGGCGTCGGGATCACCGCGTGATTTGCGGTATTCGAGGCTAACCGGGGTCGTGCCGATTCGCACATCGCCCTTGAGCTGGAAGCCCTGCGGGGTGGCCGTCGCCCGCAACAAGGCGGCGTCGACCCTCTGTCCCATGATCATCCGGTCAGCGGAGAAATTCGTGGCATCGACCGTAATCGCGTAAGTGGTCGATCCGGGCGGCAGATCGGACTTGATCGGCATCCCCAGCGTCACCTGCGCACTGACTGTGCCGCGGATGGTCGACGGATCGAAGGGAGCGTCGGCGATTTCGCGCAGGCGCTCGGAGCGGAGAATTTCAGCCGCGGCCGGCGCCGGCCCGTCGAGCTTGAAGCGGACGCGAGCCTGCGGTGGATGCACGTCCGTGTCTACCACCTCGAACACGCCGGACGAGAGGAAAAGTTTGCGCCCGGACGGGAGATCCGCGGTCGCTTTGTTGACCGAGACGACGGCGTCGCGTCCGACGATATGCACGGTGAGATCGGCGTCGCGGAGCGCCGGCAGACTGTCAACGGGCCGCAGTACGCCGCCCGTCACCAGTGCTTCGATCGAAAGTCCATCGTCGGGAACCGGAGGGCCGCCCGCCTTGAGCGTATCGAACGGTGCGTTCGCGGCGATCACGATGCGCTCAACGGTACCGCTCAGGAGATGTTCGTTGAACCAGCTGCGCACTTCCGGATTGATGAACACCGGCCACATCCGTTTCAGGGATGCAACCGGCATGCGCGTGCCGGCGAAGCCGGCCGTCAACCGCGCAGCGCCGCCGGAGAAATCCATCTTGCCGGACATGGCGACGCCGACGTTGGCGTTGCCGATATCGCCTTCCTCCATGACAAAACGTTGCTTGCCGGCATCATAGCGGCCGCTCATAACGATGCGGTTGAGGACCAACGGCGGATCGCTCGCGGCGCCTGGAGAGGTCAGCACGATCGTGCCGCCGCCGACCTTGAATGACCAGATGCCACCGGCCTCCAATGGCGCCTCGACCTGTCCCAACAGCGTAATGCGAGTGCCGCCCGACAAAATCTGGAACGGCACCGACAACAGGCGCGTGGCAGCGTCCCAATTCAGTTTGAACTCGGCGCGATCGAATGTCAGGCGGCTATTTTCGTCGTTTGCGTAGCCGATCGAGCCTGCCTCGGCGACAATACGGGCGGTCGCGGTCTGCGGCAGCCCGTCTGGTCCGATTTCCCCGTCGACGCTCGCGGACAACGGCATGTCGACCCGCACGTTACCTTCGTCAAAGCGCGTGATCAGGAAAAGATCGCTCGCCGAGACGCGGCGCGCCTCGAGCTGTATGCGCCGATAGCCCTGGCGAGTCGGTGTAACCGCAGCAACGAGACCCCAAGGCCGCGCGGGATTGTCCGACCCGATGCTGACCTCGACCCCGCCATGGGCCCGCTCGACACTGAGGTGGATGTCCTTGAACGTCCAGCGCTTGCCAGTGCGCTCGTCATCGACGGTCAGATTGCCGTTCTTGAGCCCAAGTTCGCGCAGGTCATGGCCATCGAGGCCGCTCTGGCTGATGCCGTCGATCCATGACAGCAGTGCTGCGAACACGTCGCGGGCGCGCCGCGAGGCGGTCGGCGGCGCCGCAGCAGCAGCCGCGGGTCCGCCGGGTCGTTCCTGGGCCGCACGGAGCAGCGTGGCGGCGGAAACCGGCACCGACGCCGTGGCGATGGGGCGTTTGTCGGCACCGGCAAAAACGGTGACTTCGCCATCCTGCTCGATGCGCACGGCCATCTCGGCACCGACCAGATTGAGGCTTTCCGCGCGCAGATGGCCGCTCAGAAGGCCGGCACTGGAAACTCGGACTTCCGCTTTCGGCGCGCTCGCCACAATCGTCCCGTCGGCGTCGCGCACAACGATGTCGCGGATGCGCACGGCGGTGCCGCCGTTTTCCGTGCGCTCGATCTGCGTTCCGCCGACCGCGACGTGATGATTGCTGCCGAAATTCTCCTCAATGGCGGAAGCAAGCCAGGGAGTCGCAATATCGAGCTGAATGGGTCCACTCGAAAGCCGCCACCACAGAGCCAGGAAACCCGAAGCGACCAGGAAACAAACAACGCCGATTCCGACTAGCGAGCGCCGGATCCATTTCTGGTGACGGGCCAGCAATGCCAGCAACAGCCGAAAGCGGGAAACACGCTGGACATCGCTGGCGCGGGCCACTCTGTCGGTCGCAGCAGAACGTACCGGCCGCCGCAGGTGAACAACCGACCTCCATCGTGGAAGCGCCGCGCGCTGCCTGTCTTGGCTGGTCATGCCCCCTCGGGCGGCCCCTCATCCGCGGTGATTTCAGAACGACCGGGCGCCATCGACCCCGTTGACGCGCACGCGTATTCTTACCCGGCACAATGCCATGTCGAAAGCGTCGAAAGGAAGGCGTATGTCCAGCAAGCTCGACCCCGGCGCGAAGGCTCCGACGTTCACATTGCCACAGGATAGCGGCGGAACCGTCTCGCTTGGCGACTTCGCCGGCCGCAAACTTGTGCTCTATTTTTATCCGAAGGCGGACACGCCCGGCTGTACCAAGGAGGCGATCGACTTCTCGCGACTCAAGGCAGCTTTCGCAAAATTCGACACAGATATTCTGGGCGTCTCCGCCGATCCGGTAGCGGCGCAGGACAAATTCAAATCCAAGCACAAGCTCGCCATCACGCTGGCCTCGGACGAAAAGCATCGCATGCTCGAGGCCTATGGGGTCTGGCAGGAGAAGTCGATGTACGGGCGCAAATTCATGGGGGTGGTGCGGGCCACATTCCTGATCGGGCCCAACCAGCGCATCGCTCAGGTTTGGCCGAAAGTCTCGGTCACCGGACACGCCGAGGAGGTGCTGGCTGCCGCCAAGGCGCTCTGAAGGATTGGCGGTTTCGCGCACCGCACGGCCCACTTTTCGGCGGCCAAAGCGCAAATTGCCGAAGCATTTACCGAAGCCCACAAAATGTTAGCCGCAGTTTGCGGAATTTTAAC
Organism: uncultured Alphaproteobacteria bacterium; assembly: GCA_963791955.1. Classification (GTDB taxonomy): domain Bacteria; phylum Pseudomonadota; class Alphaproteobacteria; order Rhizobiales; family Xanthobacteraceae; genus BOG-931. Next base: position 165,191 of record CAWBUO010000001.1, on the reverse strand, counting down.
CATACTGCGCTCTAATCGCTTTCCGGGCGAGCCGGACCAAACAACCGGCTTCGGTGGGAGCGTCAATGTTGGGTGGGAAAGCGGCGCAGTCGCGTGGGATCGCGCGCCATCAAGGGCACAGCCTTTCGCGCCAGCGGAGCGAAAACCGGGCGCATACTGGTTACACGATCGCCCACGCGGGACGGCAGATTCGGTTCGGACCGGTCGCGTTCTGGATCGCTGTCGGCACTGTCGTCATCATGGCCGGGTGGTCGCTGACGGCCGCAACTTATTTTGCATTCCGCGACGATGTTCTTCGAGGCCTCCTCGCCCGACAGGCCGAGCAGCAATACGCCTACGAAGACCGCATCGCCGAACTGCGGGCCCGGCTCGATCGCACCGCCAGCCGGCAATTGCTCGATCAGGAACAATTCGAGCAAAAGCTCGACGACCTGTTGCGCCGTCAAGGAATGTTGGAGTCGCGAGCCGCGGCTTTGATCAGTGCCGCCGATCCGCTGACGACCGGTTCGATCCGGCCATCGGTGCGCGGCGGCTCGGAGGCCACGACGAATCCGTCATCCGGCCGCGACCGCCAGTCGTTCCTCGACCCCGACTGGATGCGGACAAATCGTAAAGTCGGCAAGGGCGGCGACGTGGCCGCGAAACTCGCACGCGCAGAAACCTCTCTTGAGCATGTCGAACGACGCCAATCGCAGGCGCTTGCGCAAATCGAGGAGCGTTATGAGGGCAAAGCCCGCAAACTGCGGAACGTGCTCGCCGATCTCGGGCTGAAAATCAGTGCGCCGGTGACGGCGGCGAGCGGCGGGCCATTCGTGCCGGTCAAACTGCCCGGAGAAAGCAGCAGCTTCGAGCAGGAACTGATGCGGCTCGCTGTCGCCCGCGCGCAGGCCCAGCAGCTAAGCCGCGCGCTGGTCTACGTTCCGGTACGCAAGCCGGTGAGCGGCGAGATCGACCTCTCGTCCCCGTTCGGCGTGCGCGTCGATCCGTTCCTGCGTATCCCCGCAATGCACACCGGGCTCGATTTCCGCGGTGAAGTCGGTGACCCGATCCGGGCCACCGCAGCGGGCACAGTGACTGTGGGGGGCTGGACCGGCGGTTACGGCAAGATGGTAGAGATCGATCACGGCAACGGTCTTTCGACCCGCTACGGCCACCTCTCGCAAATCGACGTCAATGTCGGCGACAAGATCCGGATTGGCCAGGTTGTGGGCCGCCTTGGCTCGACCGGACGCTCGACCGGGCCGCACGTGCATTACGAAACTCGCATCGACGGCGAGCCCGTCGATCCGCAGAAGTTCCTCAACGCCGGCGCCAGACTTGAGGCGGTCAGCACGCCTTAGCGACGAAAGTGTTTGGCAATCGGGAACAGTGGACAGTGGTCTCGCTATTCCGCACTTGGGTTGATAGGATTTGCCAAGCGCTCGTCGCTCACTGCGGACATCATGATCCGGGTCCATCATCTGAACAATTCGCGCAGTCAGCGCGTGCTCTGGCTGCTTGAAGAAACCGGAACGCCCTATGAAATCGTGCGCTACGAGCGCGACAAAAGGACGATGCTCGCGCCCAGGGAACTGCGCCGCGTGCATCCGCTCGGCAAATCGCCGATCATCGAGGATAATGACAAAAAGCTCGCCGAAACCGGATTGATCGTTGAATATCTGGTCGAGCGCTACGGCTCAAATTTGGCGCCGTCCCGCGATTCCGAGCTTTATTGGCGCTACAAATATTGGCTGCATTACGCCGAAGGCTCACTCATGCCGCCGCTCCTGCTCAAGCTTGTCATCGACCGGCTCGGGCTGCTGGCGCTGCCGGCGAGAAGTTTCGTCAGATCGCAGCTGAAGCTCCACCTCGATTATCTCGAGGCCGAGCTTACTCCCGCGCCATGGTTTGTCGGCGACCACTTCTGCGCCGCCGACATCATGCTGAGTTTTCCGCTCGAAGTCGCCACCGACCGCGCTGGTCTCGACGAGACGCGGCCGAAGCTGATGAATTTCCTGGCCCGGATTCACGCCCGACCGGCGTACCAGCGCGCGCTCGATAAAGGTGGCGCCTACCGATATGCGGGATGAATGTGGGATGGGTTGAGGGCCCCTTGCCTTCATCAACGCCCTTGCTCACTGGCAGGTGCCCTCGTCCGGCGCAGAAATGCCGCCAATTGGCGCAAAGCGGACACGGCTGAAACGGGTCAACGACGCGAATGCCCCGAAGCCGAAATGCAAGTCACCTTGCGGATGGGACAAGGACGCCCTGTTAGGGACCATCGTCGCTGCTTCCATCAATTCAGAACGGAGGTAGCCCCCTTAGGTTCGCGTTCCGACGACTTCGAGGTATTCGGCGGCGATACAGGTTGTGCCGTCACGGGCGTCGTTGTGCTGGGCGTAGAGGTCTTCCAGGTCGCGGCGGAGCGCGGCTTGGGCCGTTTCGCTAAGCCCGGCGAATGCTTTCAGAGTCGGGCCGTAATGAACCCGATAGAAGTCGACCGTTTCCGGTATCGAGAATGGAAATTTGAGTTGCGCTAAGCGACGCGTCACCTGCAGGTCCTTCACATCGGCGCCGAGCCGCTCACGAACGGTCGCCTCATCACCCCATTCCAGCGGACTAGGCACGCCGACGGTCGGTGCGACGTGCTTGGCGGTGGCCCGAAACACCGCGCCGATGAAGCCGCTCGGCGTCCAATTCGCCATCGCGATCTCCCCGCCGGACCGGCAGACGCGGCGCAGCTCGGCGGCGACGAGGTCGGGTCGCGGCGCGAATATTGCCCCGAACATGCTGACGATGAGATCGAAGGCGCCGGCGGCAACGGGAAGATTTTCGGCATCGCCTTCCTCAAACCTGATGTTTAGCTTTTCCCGCGTGGCTCGCGCGCGCGCCTGATCGAGCAGATTGGGAGAAATGTCGACGCCGGTAACGGCGGCGCCGGCCTTCGCCGCGGGAATGGAAAGGTTGCCGTTGCCGCAGGCGACGTCGAGCACCTGCATGTTCGGCTTGATCTGGCGGCGGCCGATAAAATCGTTCGCCGCGGATTCAGTCAGCGCGGCCACACTGCAATAGTCTCCCGCCATCCAGGTCGCCCTGATGCGGGCCTTGAGGCCATCAAGGTCGGCGATCGGTTGGATGGTCATGCATCGTTCCTTTCATCGAGGTTTCGCTGCGCGCGCCGCACGCATTGGTGCCAACAGCTTCGCACCCGTGCCGCCGCCGGACCATCCGAGTTGCGCCGCGGCTATCCAATTTGCGCCCAAAAAATACCGCGCCGGCGCCGATCGGAATGACGATGCAGAGCTGGGCTGGTATTGTCGCTGACGGAGATGCTCGCGATGCCGCGCCAGCCGCTTCCGCATGACGTGAAAAAAGCGATCGATCTCGTGCGAGGTGACCTCGCGCGGCGTTGGACCGTCAAGGATCTGGCGCGTCTCTGTGACGTGCGGCGGCGCACAATGGAGAAGCACTTTCGGCGTTTCGCCGGCTGCGCGCCGCTGGAATTTTTGCGCACCGCGCGGCTCGATCAGGCGCGGCGCAAGCTTATCGCGGCAGCGCCGGGCGCCAGTGTGACCGGGGTGGCCACGCAATGTGGCTTGACACATCTCGGCCGCTTTGCCGTGACCTATCGCGAGCGCTACGGAGAAAGTCCCTCCGACACGCTGCGATATCGGCGTATTCCGCAGCAACTAAATCCGTCGTCTTTCCGATTGGCTGCATGTTCGGAGCGGGCGACGCTTGCGATCCTGCCGTTTGATCTTATTGGGCCGCAGGCGGCTTGCGCGATCAGCATCGGTGAGGAGATCGCCGCGGCATTGGGCCGAACCGGCTGGGTCAGGATCGCGCCGGCTCGCGCAGCGCGCTACAGCCTGCATGGGCGGGTGAAGGATGACGGCGCCGGTGCACTACGGATCAGAGCAACGCTACTCGATCAAACCACGTCCCGCTACATCTGGGCGGATTGCACGGATTGTGCAGCGGGCGATCTGTTCGACTCGCCGGATTGGCTTTCCAACATCGTATCGGGCGCGCTTCGTTCGGTCGTGTGTGACGCCGAGATCGATCGTGCCACTGGCGTGGATCCAGCACACCTCACCACCTGGGAGCTCAGCATGCAGGCTCTTCCGATGGTGCTCGCGGCCGACCCTGCCATGCATGCCACGGCGCTCGAATTGCTCTGGCGATCGAATACCGCTGGGCAGAGGGGCAATACGATCGGCTACCGGCGCTCGCGGCCGATCTAGTTCGCCGTCAGGTCGCCGTGATCTTCTCAAGTGGAGGCACGCCGCCGCTACGAGCTGCCATAGCGGCGACGAATGCGATTCCAATTATCTTCTCCTTGGGGGGTGATCCAGTTAAGCAAGGCATCGTCGCAAGCATGAATAGGCCGGGTGGCAACGTGACCGGGGTCACCTTTACAACCGATCCACTCGGGGCCAAGCGACTGGAGATACTGCGCGAGCTGGTTCCCAACGCCCGCGTGATTGCCCTGTTGGTGAATCCAGTCAGCGCAGCGGCTGCGGCTGAGCAGCGACAGTTGGAATCCCTGGCTGGCACCGTCGGGGCGCAAATTCTGATCGTGAGCGCCGCTAACGTGACCGACATTGACACGGCCTTCGCGAAGCTCGCGCGACAGCGGGCGGACGCGCTCCTTATGTCTCCTGACGCGTTTTTGTTGGGGCGGCGCGAGCAGCTCGTAGCGCTGGCGGCGCGCTATGCTGTCCCCACTGTCTACTTTGAACGTGAGTTTGTCGTCGCCGGCGGGCTCCTGAGTTACGGCGTGCCGTTGCGCGATTCCTACCATCAAGCTGGCATCTATGCAGGACAAATCCTCCACGGCACCAAACCTGCCGACTTGCCGATCGTGCAGGCGACCAAGTTTGAACTGGTGCTTAACCTCAGGACGGCGAAGGCGCTCGGCATCGCAATTCCAGATAGGCTGCTTGCCATCGCCGACGAGGTGATTGAGTGAGTGACCGACTTCTGCTTGTGGGCCCGCTAGCCGACATGCCGCGACGTCCGCTCTTTGGTTGCTATCGGAGCGATTGTGTTGCAAAACCAGTCTACTTTTTTGCGGCTGGGGCGGTTTCGAGTATTCGTCAGCTTGTGGCGTTCTCTGCTGACAGCGCCTGAGCAGGGTTTATTCCTGCACACAGTTGCAGACCGCTACGCCGCACGGGGCAGTGCCGCCGATGGCGGCGGACGACAGAGGAATTTGACGAGGCGCCGCAGGTTCTGAGCGGTTGCGGTTAGTAGCACTTCGTCTTTAGCCCCGCTCAGACCTCGCAATCGCAGTCGGTCGAGCCTGAGGATGCGCTTCATGTGCGCAAACCGCATCTCGACCTTTTTGCGTTCCCGACGCGATTGTTCGTAAGCCTCTGTCTTGGCCAGTGCGCGGGCAACATCGCGGGCATCCTCATGCAGATCGCGGGGAATCTGCCGCGCAGGCGTGTTGGGGCTACACCGCAGTTTGAGAGCACAGATATCGCAGTCGGATTTGGAGGCGCGATAGCGAAGCGTGCCACCGTCGATGACTGTGCCGGTGGTGTGCAGCAGCTTTCCACCTGGACAGATATAGACGTTGCGCTCTCGATCGAAGACGAAGTCAGCGCGGCTGAAGGTGCCATCAGAACGCGTCGACTTGTCCCACACCGGGATGTGCGGGGCGATCTTACGATCGACCAACCACTTGAGCAGCCTGACTGCACCATAAGCAGTGTCGGCTGCGAGCCGCTGTGGTTGAAGGTGGAAGCGCCTCCCGACCCGGTCCAGCATGGTCCTTGTAATGGCGATCTCAGCGATCCGGTTGGCGCGCGTGCCCTCGGCATCGACGATGATGCCGACTTTGTTGTCGATGAGATAATTGGCGTCGTAAGCGAAAAACGGATCGGTGTTCTTCCTCGCAACCCATGCCGCCTGCGGATCGGTCAGCGACACCTCTTTAGGAGGCTTGCGTCTGCTGCCCCCATCAAATTTGTCGTCATCTTCGCTGTTCTCCGCATGGTTTTGGGCGGCATCCAAAGCCGTCAGATACTCGCGGACCGCACGGGACGCTTCCTCTGCCTTCGGCCAACTAATTGGCTGATCGCCCGCCGTCCGCTTCTTTTTGTCCACGTCCGCCCTGATCAGGCTCGCATCGATCGAAAATCCCTCGCCGCCGACCAGGCTAGCGGCAATGCACTTCGCCACGACGTTCTCAAATACCCGGCGTAACGCGTCGCTCTGGCGAAAGCGCTCATGCCGAGCGCGGCTGAACACCGAATGATCGGGTATCCCGTCCTCGATGCCGAGCTTACAAAACCACCGATATGCCAGATTGACCTGCACCTCAGAGCACAGCTGCCGCTCGGAGCGGATCGCAAACACGTATCCCACAATCAGCATCCGGATCATCAAGACCGGATCAATCGAAGGCCGACCGGTGTGCGAGTAATAGGGCACAAGCTCCTTGTGCACCCAATCCAGATCGAGAACGCCGTCGATCTGCCTGACCAAATGATCTGCCGGTACCACCTTGTCGAGGTCAAACGCGTAGAAGAACTGGCCTTGTCCGCGTTCGCGCCGCCCCATCATCGACCGCCCCCCGAATCACATCCTGATCCACGGAATCACTCCTCTAACGCAGTCTCAACGAGAGTTTTGCAACACAATCGGAGCGAAAGCGGACAAATGCCCGCCGAAAGTGAAAGGGTGATCGCTCAGTGCTTACGCGCGTCGACGCGGAACCCGACAATGGTTTTCTCGCCAAGCGCGTTGGCAGCCTCAAGTCGGTGCAGACCTTCCACCAGTATAAAGCGCGCACCGTCGGCGCGGACCAGGATCGGGGTTCGTTGGCCACTGTCGAGCATGCTCGCCGCTATCTCATCTACACGCTTTTGCTCGATCGTGATGCGCCGTTTGATCGGCACGTAAATGTCGGCGACCGAAAAGGTCTCGCGCTTCATCATGCTGGAAGCAGACGATAGCCTAGAAGAAGGGGTGCGTGCGCGCCAATCGTGTATTTCATAAACCTTGACTGGCAGTTTCGGACGGCAAAGAAGGGACTGCTTCGCGCCGCAGTATTAGCGTCGGGAAATTGTAAAGGAGATTCATGATGATATTTCAGATGGTATTTCGTCTGCCCAGACGCGGAATCCAGACAAGGTAGATGGACCAAAGGTGTGTGTTAAAGGCACGTCCGCGGCATCGCGACCGCACGCAATGAGAATACGCCCGATCCGAGGAGCGTTGTTGCGCGGATCGAATGTGTACCATCGGCCCCCGAGATATACTTCGATCCACGCAGCAAAATCATTAGGTGGGTAAGGGGCTGGAAGGCCGACATCGGTGATGTAACCAGTGCAATAGCGCGCCGGGATGTTCAGGCAGCGACAGAGAGTGACGGCAAGATGAGCATAGTCGCGGCAGACTCCACTACGCTCGCCGTATGTTTCAAATGCAGTTCTAGTTGCACGTGCATGCTCGTAACTGAAGGTTATGTGGCTGTGTACGAAGTCGCAAATAGCCTGCGCCCTCGGCCACCCGAGGGGCGTATGTCCGAAGAGCCGCCACGCCTCGTCCGATAGGCGATCGGTCTCGCAGTAGCGGCTTCCAAGCAGAAACAGTACGACTTCCGCCGGCACATGCTGAACTTGGTGCTGCAAAGCGTTCAACTCGATCATGTCCGGCATCCCGGAGTCACGAATGATACCATCCGTGCCGAGACTGAAACGGCCGGCGGGCGTAACGAGGCGACCGCACCAATTGCCGAAGCTATCGCGATAGCTCTTTACAAGAACCGAGGGATTCGTTGTCAGATAATCCGGACGCTCCAGGTCCGAGACGCGCGAGAAATGCACATTCAACGTCAAAATCATTGGTGTCATCTGCTGAAATTCAAATTCAAGTTGGCAACCGACGTGGATACGCATGAGATCATTCATTTCTAGGGTCCAGACTCATTAGAGCCACCAGACGAGGGCGGCTGCAAGGCAGACGGAGGCGAGGTAATTTCGGGCGAGCTTGTCGTATCGGGTGGCGACGCGCCTGAAGTCCTTCAATCTGTTGAACGCATTCTCGATACGCCAGCGCAGCTTGTAGAGGCGCTTGCTGAAGCTGAACGGCTTCTTCCTGTTGCAGCGGTTGGGAATGACCGGCTTGGTCCCGCGCTCGTCCAACTCCTCGCGCAGTTCGGCGCTGTCATACGCCCTGTCGGCAAGCAACCGATCTGGTGCCCTAACTCGACGGATCAAGCGCTCCGCGACTGGACAATCGTGCGCTTGGCCTGCGGTCAGCAGGATAGCAATCAGGCGCCCCTTAGCATCTGCGAGTGCATGAATCTTCGTGTTGCGCCCTCCGCGCGAACGGCCCACAGCCTGATTTTTCTCCCCCCTTTTCCACCTGAGGCCGAGCGATGCGCTTTGACGTGCGTGGAGTCGATCATCTGCGTGTCCATCGATCGCCCGCAGCCGGCCAGTTCCCGGAATAGGTTCTCCCATAGTCCACGCCGCGCCCAGCGCACGAAGCGGTTATAGATCGTCGTGTGCGGACCGTACTCGGGTGGGCAATCGCACCAGCGACAACCGCTCTTGAGAACATGCACGATGCCGCTGATGACGCGGCGATCGTCAACCCGTTCCACACCGCGAACATCGGTCGGCAAATGCGGCTCAATCCGAGCCCACTGCTCGTCGCTCAGCCAAAACAAATTCTTGCGCATGATCCCGATCCCTCTTCCCAAAACGAATCAGGATCGTATTGTCTGAGCGCAAAAGTTAATGAGTTTTGACCCTAGTCAGTTCGGCACAGGATATCCGCGCAGTGGGACCGCATAGCGGTACATAAGGTTCGTAAAGAATCAGAGGAAACGTAAACCGCTTAAATTGGCTGCCCATCTGCGGCCGCGCCCATTGTGCGGTAGAATCGCGACTAATTATCAGTGGCGTCGCCGCCAGCCGATCAAATCATAAAGCCCCTGTTGCCGGGGCCGGATCGTCGCAGCGGTTTGCATGGAGTGGCGGTTGCCCTCGGCTGGATTTACTAGCGTGAAGCAGGGCACGGTTCGGGAACTCCAGCTATACATTGTTCGGTGGCACACTTGGCAGTTGGCGTAGCTCCGTTGCTGAAAAGACAGGTGAGCTGTCGTCAATTCGTATCCGGTGCGACAATAGGGGCATTTGAACATTGCCATCATTTCACCCGGCTTCGTTGACTACGCCGCGCGGAGACGCGCGCGGGCAACCATGCGGCGCGACGCAACGCCAACGGCCCGCTCTGATCTAATTTCACTGTTCGGGTGCACGCGGGTCAGGAGGATGCATTCTGATGCATCGTCCTGTCCCGGTCGTCTGCTGCTTGAAGGTCAAGTGGATCAATGCCCACCATTTCAACTGAGGATGTCGGATGAGACTGTGCTGGTACGAATGTCGAAGTTGCGATGCGCCGATAGGCCGGGAAGGACAGTCGCTCGATGAGTTCCTCGTCGGTGACAACTCGATAATCGCCGGCCGCCAACACCCGATCGACACCCTTCAACAAAAATGGGAGACCAAAGGTCACCATTTTGCGGGTCGTTCGCCTAGTCATGGCGTGAGTATCCTTCCGCAATCGTTTGCCGGTTGGCGGCTACCGAGAAGTCCATTCCGGCACTGCTGGTATTCGCTTAGTAACTCCTGGACGCGTCTCTCACTGCAGCGCCGCTGACTTCGGCGTCAGCAACAGCGTAGTACAGGCGGACACCAAGGCGGAACTCGGGTAGCTTTGTCCCGGGAGGGTCACGAGCTCCTTGGGGAATTCGTCACCACGCTTCCACGAATCAGCTTTCGAAAGCGCCATTGTCTTCGCCTCCGCGTCAGGCAGGGCTCGGAATTTGTCGGCACACACCGGCGCCAGCGCCGCTACGACCGCAACGTCCGACTGCTCTTTCGCCATCCTTTCGGCGGTGCTACCGAGTGACCAGCCGCCCCAGCCAAAGCCTATAATAATCGTTACGGCCGCCCCGGCTGCCGCACCTTGCAACAGACGCTTCAGCGATTCGCCTTGGAAGATTGCAGGCGCTTGCATGGTGTCTCCTTTCGCCCGACTTGTTTCGGGGCGAGGCCACGGACACCCGGATGGGCTCCGGTCGAGAGTGCGCTTAAGGATCGAACGCTTTCGGAGTGCGTTTCGATTACCGTGGGTCGTTCCAAAGGCACGGCGCCGACAGCGCGCAGAAGCGCTGTCGCCGACACCGTTGGCACCTGCACCGACCACAAACGTAAACTTAGGGAGCTATTGTGCCTGCTGACGACACATGCGCTGCCACCAAGAGAGAGAACGGAGACCTCGGTACGTCACCGATTTACGGGCAGCTCTCGGACAAGCGGCGCTTGCCTTTGCACACTACATGGGGTGCCGGACGCAGAGCACAATGGGATCGATCAAAATTCGTGGTCAGCGGTGCAGAGTGCCCGCGCCGGCTCAATTTAAAACTCGCTATTCCTTGCATTGAAGCGTAAGTGGCCTGATACACTAACGCCGTGCGCGACGTCGAATGTCGGATGTTGCTGGCTTAACGGACTCGTCGCTGAGAGCACCTTACAAGTTGGCCGGTGCGTACCTATTGTTAGTACGATGTTTTCCCGCCGATACCTGATTGCGATTGTCCTTTTCGCGACCGCCTTCGCGTTCCTTGCGACTGATGCGAACGCACGGGCCGGCGGTGGGTTCTCGGCAGGTAGCCGAGGCATGAACACTTTCTCGCGGCCGCCTTCCACACCTACCGCCCCTGCTGCCGCACCAATCGAGCGTTCGATGACACAACCCGGTAATGCTACGTCGTTTGGTCAGGCTGCAGCGCGTCCGGGTCTATTTGGAGGCGGACTGTTCGGTGGGCTTGCCGCTGGCTTCGTTGGCGCCGGATTGTTTGGTCTGTTGTTCGGGCAAGGACTTTTTGGCGGCATCGCAGGCTTCGGCTCGATCATCGGTCTGCTACTTCAAATCGTGCTAGTGGCGATCGTAGCTCGATTGATCTTTGCCTGGTGGCAGCGGCGTCGCAGTCCGATACCGGTATTGGCCGGGGCCCATGCCCCTTCCGGGCACAATTTGGGTGCACTTGGTGGTATCGGGAGTGCTCAAGCGACTCCCTTGGGTGCGCCTCTCACGATCGCCAAGTCGGACTACGACGCATTCGAGCGATTGCTCGGCAATGTCCAGGCCGCGTATTCGACGGAAGATCTTTTGGTGTTGCGGACGATGGTGACACCCGAGATGCTGTCGTATTTTTCCGAGCAGCTTGCAGGCAATGCAAGCCGCGGTCTAGTCAATCAGGTGACTGACGTGAAGCTCCTGCAAGGCGATCTCTCGGAAGCCTGGGGCGAACGCGAGACGGACTACGCGACCGTGGCAATGAAGTTTGCGCTCAACGACAGCATGGTCGATCGCTCAACCGGACGAACTGTTGAGGGCGGCCAGCCGAGTACCGTGACGGAGTTGTGGACCTTCATGCGGGCGCGTGGCGGCAATTGGTTGCTCTCGGCCATTCAGCAGAGCTGATAACGAACCGTCGTTCCATTGGCCTTAGATGGTCAGCGGGTAAAATCGCACTCGCCAAAACGGTGCCGATGCGTTTGAAGTGGACCTCAGAACCTAAATCGAAGCACAGTGCTATCGATTAGACGCTGGCGATCCCGCTCGCCCCTCAGTGCCAAGTCGATGATGTATTTTCGCCACTGCAGCACGCGCCTCTTCGTCACTACTGTCAAACCTAACCCCGGTCACCTAGATGGCTGCCCAGGCGGTGTCCGGCGCCTCGACTGAGATGGCATTATTCCCCCCGGGGCATTTTAGCACACGCGGGGCATTCATCGGCCGCATATGCGATTACATCGTCAATAGGGGCCATAAACTCTTCGCGGGTACAGCCCATATCGCCGTTCAGCCAGCGGATCGCGCCGAGCGCATAAACGTGTTTGTTGGCCTCGGGGTCGCCCCGATCAATCCATATGTGCTCATGAATCTCGCAGTGTTTGATAGCCCGCGCCTGAACGGCTACGGAGTCAGCCTCAAGCGATAAATTGGTAATATGCGTGTTCCACCCCATCTTCGGTGTTCCTTATGCTCTACGGAATGCGCCGTCTAGTTTGCTTGTCGCAATCTTCGGGTTCATTGTCCGCACTGGTATCTGTAAAAGTAAGGGCGTTGGATCGAACTTCCGAAGGGCAGGTGGCAAAGTCCAGAAGGGGTCTCGACGGGCGTCGCCGCGACAAGAGCGGGCGCATCGAGCGCAATCACGGCAACACAAAGGTCGCAGCGTTGCGCAAGGAATACGGCAAGAACTTTGCCGAGGGTCGGCCGGGAGATTTAATGCTCAAGAATCTGCTTAAGGAAACGGATAGCGCCTCACTCCACGACTATTTGAAGCATCATCGCAAGTAAGCGAGGGTGCACAGGGTATTACGGCGCGCTCTCGTGTAGGACGCGGCAGAGGAGCGTAGTGTTCCAAAGTCAACCGCCTCTCCTGCATGGCGAACGTATCGTCGTGCCGGAGAGTCCGCGTGTCTGCGTTTGGCCCATCGCTCCCGATATCGCCTGTCAGCTGTCGGTAGCGATCAGGGCAATAGCGGACATGTGGTCGACGCCGCCGTGACGCAGATGACCCATCTCGAACATGCGGCGAGCTTTGAACGTAAGCCCTACTAATGCGCGTGATGCGAGGCCACATTTGATATCAATGAATGGCATGCCTCGCCGCCTGACGCTCGCTTATCGAAATCCGGTCTGAGAGCACCGGCCCGCCTAGGTGTCCTTAGCTAAACCCGCATGCCGATACGCAGCGGCGAGATCAATCTTATTGAAGCCCGCGAAGTTACGGATCAGAAGAGCGTGCACACCCCAATTATACAGCTGAACGACGTTGCGTTCCTGGACAGCAGCAAGTTCGTCATGCGCGAGTCCGAAGCGATCAGCGACCGCCTGCGGTCGCGTTTCGAGTTCAGCACGCAGGTCTGCATCCTTATCGAAACGAGCCAAAAGTCGTTCTAGCGCACGGCGACGTTTCACGGCGTGAGCTCCACGAGACCAATGCCAGTTTTCCAGCTTCGTACCGGCTCGTAGGCGAGCTGCGTTCGTCCCTGCGGACGGATGGCTTCGGCTGCGATGATCCAATTCCGGATTTCGGCGGCGCCGTTGCCGGCTTCTTCAATTACCCGGTCGGAATCAAGTGCCACGAGGCCCGATACGTCGCCGACCACGAAGCGATTCAGAAAATCTTGATCGAAGTTCTCGTTGATGTCGCCCGTTCGCGGCACGCCGATCCAATGGCTGAGCCCACCGGTGCCAAGAACGGCGACGCGGGGAGCAGCATCCTGCCTGCGCAGCACGCCACCCAGCGCCTGACCGAAGGCCCGGCACCGAGCATGGCTCGGCAGTGGCGCCGTCGTGCAGTTCACGTAGACGGGTACCACCGGAAAGTCCGCGGCCCCCAAAATGAATCCCAATGGGGTCGCAAAGGCATGATCGACGCGCATTTCGTCAACGCGCAGCACATCAAAATCCGCCGCAACCAAACCTTCCACAAGCTCCAGGCTGAGAGGATCGTGACCGCGAAAGCGGCGATCCGGTGAACTCGCCTCGCCCCAACTCTGAAAGTAATCTCCGGTCCCGATCGCGAAGGTTGGTACCGCATCGTAGTTGAACGTCATAAAATGGTCCGTTCCGACCACGACCAGCGCATCTGGTCGCGCCGCGGTCAGTGTGCTCTGCAGATGTTTAAAGGCTGCAAAAACCCGATCAGCTTGGGCAGGATCGGTACCGGGCGGCAGGCGATTTATCGCCGCTGTGTGTGCAGTACACGCCCCCCAAACGATTGTTGCCATTTCTCATCCTCCCATCGGCATCTGAGCGATGTGCTTTCAGTTCCAACGGTCGCAGCCTCGCGCAAAAACATGATAAGCGCAAAACTCACCGACGTTTCACTTCCCCACATCTCATCTTTTATCTTGCAAAATTACAGTGCAAAAAAGCAAATGTATAGTCATATAATGATTTCAGTTGACAGCTCTGCCGGCTTCGCTAGTTTCTGTTCAGGGAGGAGACGACGAGCCGCCGCGAGCATGCTGGCGTGCTACGGCGTTTTTCACGCTCTGTGAATCTTGCGCTCGCTCCACCGAAAGCGCAGTCCAAGGGGACCGGCACGTTCCATGGGATATTTCATTGGTACCGACATCGGTGGCACCTTCACCGATCTGGTGATGCTGTCGGAGGCCGGCGAGGTGACGATCGTCAAGTCGCCGACAACGCCGAGCAATCGCACGCAGGGGGTGCTAAACGCGTTGGACACTGCCGCCGAGAGGAAGGGCGTTGACGTCAAGGCATTGATCAAACAGCTTCAATATTTCGCACACGGCACCACAGCGGCGACCAATGCCTTTATCGAGCGCAAGGGCGCCAAGACAGGCCTCCTCATCACGCGCGGGTTCGCGGATACACTTCGTATTGAGCGCTGTATGGCGAGTTGGGCCGGACTAGCCGATCATGAAATCGCGCACTTCTCGAAACGCACGATCCCGACCCCGATCATTCCGCTCGATCTCATTGAGGAAATAGAGGAAAGGATCGACGAGCGCGGCGCGATCATTGCACCTCTTGCAGAAGCGGCGGCGCGCGACAGCATTCGGCGGCTCGCCGCCAAGGGCGTGGAGGCGATCGCCATCACGCTGCTGTGGTCGTTTCGCAATCCGATGCATGAGCAACGTCTCGCGGAGCTCGTGCGTGAGGAGGCGCCGAATGTCTTCGTGACGATTTCCTGCGAGCTCGTTCCCATTCTCGGTGAGTACGAACGCGCATCGACTACATCGATCAATTCGTATCTCGGTCCGGTGATTCACCGATACATCGACGGGCTGGAAAAATCGATCCGCGAATACGGTTATGACGGTCCAATCTCCATTATGGAGTCTGGCGGCGGTGTGCTGCCGGCCCATGAGGCCGCATTCCAAGCCGCTAACTTGCTGACCTCCGGGCCAGCCGGCGGCGTGCTCGCGTCGCAGAAGCTCGGCGAGCGGCTCGGTTTCAAGAACATCATCACCAGTGACATGGGGGGCACCAGCTTCGACGTCGGTCTAATCGTCGATGGCCAACCGATCCTTGCAACATCGCGCGAAGTCGGCCGCTTCCATGTCGCATTGCCGGCAATCAAGGTCACGGCCATTGGCGCCGGCGGCGGCTCGATCGCCCGCGTCCGCGGCGGTCATCTCACGGTCGGCCCCGACAGCGCAGGCGCCGAGCCGGGGCCGGTCTGCTTCGGGCGGGGCGGAACGGATCCAACGATAACCGACGCCGACGTCGTACTCGGAATCATCGATCCAAACTACTTCCTCGGCGGCGAGATGAAGCTCGATGCCAGGCTGGCCGAGGCGGCAATCATGGAGCGCATCGGGGAGCCGCTTGGCTACGATCTTCACGAAGCAGCCGCCGGTATTCGCGAAGTCGCCAACAACCAGATGGCCGACTTGCTACGCCGGGTGACGACGCGTTCGGGTTACGACCCGCGTGGTTTCGCCATATTCGCCTACGGGGGCGCAGGGCCGACGCACGCCCATCTTTACGGATCGATTGCCGGTATTTCTACCGTTGTCGTGCCGACAACCGCATCGGGACATTCAGCGCTAGGCGCAGTTACGGCCGATCGCCACCGTTCATTTTCAGTTGCGTTCGGCCACCACGCCCCACCGCGATTCAAAAATGCGTCCGATCACGTCGACGTGCAAGGCATGAACGATGCATTTGTCAGGCTCGACCAACTCTGCCGCGCCGCATTGGGAGAGAATGCGCAAATCGAGCACCTGGTGACGATGCGGTTCCGCTTTCAGGTTCATGAAATTCCGGTTGAGGCTCCGAACAAGCAATTGACGCCGGCCGAGCTTGACGCGTTGGTCGATCGTTTCGTGGAACGTTACGAACAGATCTATGGCAAGAACACCGCTTTGCGCAGCACGGGCGTCGAGTTCAACGTGCTGCGTGCCGAGGCCGTAGCACCAGTTCAGAAACCTGTCCTTTCGCTGTTGCCGAAGCGAGACGGTGCACCAGAGCCGCTGTCGATCCGTAAGGTCTATTTCTACCGGCTCGGCTTCAAGGAAACACCGGTCTACCGTTCAGAGAATTTGGGACCCGGAACTATGCTGCACGGCCCGGTGATCGTCGAGCGGCCCGATACGACCATCCTGGTGGGGATCAACCAAAGCCTTGAGGTCGAGCCCTACGGAAATTTCATCCTTCGCCTTAGCGAGAGCGGCATCCAGTCTCATGTCTGATCGTCTGCCCTACGAAGCCATTTTGTTTCCGCACAAGCGCGCAGCGGTCGACCCGATCACGTTCGAGGTCATACATCATCGCCTGATCTCCATCGGCGAAGAGCAGGCGGCGACGTTGTCGGCGATTTCCGGTTCGCCGCTGGTGAACGACGCCTCGGACTACAACACCGGAATTTTTGGCGTCCACGGCGAGATAATCACACTTGGCAAAACGGTACTGTTCCATGCCGCGTCAGTCGCCGAGATGATCAAGCACATCATCGTAGATTGTCATCCGAACCCGGGCATTCGCCCCGGCGACATGTTTTTGGTCAACAACCCATACAAAGGCGCCCTCCACCAGAACGATTTCGGCATCACCGCGCCGGTGTTTCATGAGGGAGCCCTGATCGCCTGGATCGGAGTCTGTTGCCATCAACTCGACGTCGGCGGGCTGGGTGGCGCTGAAGTCACGGAAATCTATCAGGAAGGCATGCTGATATCGCCGTTGCGCATTGTCGAGAACGATGAGCTGCGCAGTGACATTATGGCCACCATTCTCAATATGACCAGGCTACCACAAAACGTCGCGCTCGATTTTCGCGGCATGATCGCGGCAAACCGCGTCGCCGTTCGTCGCTTCGCCGACACCATCGACCAATACGGTGTCGATACCGTGCTCTCGGTCTTCGACGAGGCGATCGAGCTGTCGGAAATGACCGTGCGCGGCCGGCTACGTGAGTTGCCTGATGGCGTCTATCGCTCGCAAAAATATCTCGACCACGACGGCACCGCGAACAAACTTTTCCGCATTCATGTCGAGATGACAAAAAAGAGCGACCACCTGAGCCTCGACTTCTCCAAGTCCGCGGACCAGGTTGATCGTTTCATGAATTGCGCGGAAGGCGGCTTGTTGGCCGGCGTTCGCGCCGCGCTATTGCCAATCATCGCCTATGATCTGCCGTGGAACGAGGGCGTATTCAGGCCGATTGAGGTCGTGACCCGCTCCGGCTCGATGGTTTCGGCGCGATTTCCTGCGCCGGTAAGTCAGGGCCCGCTCGGCGCCATGTGGCTGGTCGAAGCGGTCGTCATCGAAGCGTTGTCCCTGCTGATGTCGACCAGCGAACGATACATCGGCGAGGCGCAAGCGGGCCCGAACGGCGGGCCCGACGGCTTTTCGGTTTACGGCACCAACCAGCACGGCGAGCGCGCGACCGGCAGCAACCTCGACCAAATATATGTCGGCGGCGGCGCTTATGTGGACCATGACGGGCTGTCGCCGCAGGGGCACCGGCACATTCCCGCCATTCGTCTGCAGAATGTCGAGCGCAACGAAGCGCATTTGCCGCTGCTTTACATTTATCGAAAGTTCATTGCGGACACCGCCGGGCCCGGCCGCAATCGTGGCGGTATTTCCGTCGGCCACGCTTACGTGCTCAATCAAGTCAAGAGCATGCAGACGCGGTTTACCTGCCACTGCTACGAGTTCGCCCATCGCGACCGGGATGTTCGGCGGATACCCTGCAGCGTGCAACACGCGTCGGATGCTTAAGGATGCTTCTGCGCGCGAAACCATCAACAGCGGGCATATCCCCTACGAGGAAGCAGCGATCCAGGGCACGCTGCAAATCCTGCCGGCCAAGACCCGCGGCACAATCGAATTCAACGAGCGCGACTATCACGAAGCCACCCCCTCGGCAGGCGGCGGCTGGGGCGATCCAATCGAACGCGACCCGGCGCTGGTTATCGCTGATATAAGAGATCACGCGGTGTCGGCGGCGATGGCACGTGCGATCTACGGTGTGGTAGCAAAATCCGACGGATCGCTTGACGAAAGGGCGACAGCGGAGCGGCGTGCTGCAATCCGTGACGAGCGCCTGAGCTGGCCGCAGCAGAAAAGCCTCGCCAGTCCGCCCGTAGGCGACGCGGCGTTCCAGATGATCTCGCTTTGGGGAGATCGCGCCAAGATCGCGCGTATCGACGGCGCCGCGTATCTGCGTTGCGACTGCGGCTGTGCGATGGCACCGGCGGCCGAAAACTGGAAGCCCTATGCCCGGCAAGCCACGACCACCGCCGCGGAGCTGGGGCCCCGTATGGCCTTGCATGAAGAACTGGAGGCGATCCGCTACGCGTGCCCCGCATGCGCACGGCTGCATTGGGTAGAGATCAAACTGAAAACCGAGCCTCCGCTGTTCGATATCGAGATGACCGTCTAACGCAGGGATACTCGACATGCCCGAGCACATTCTTCCTTTACCCCCGAAATGGGAGAAGGACCTCGACTGCGGGTGGGTAGTCTTTAAAAGCGGCGAGGACGATATCCGCGGTTATTTTGCTAAACCCAAGGGCCGTTCCGGCCTTCCGGGTTTGGTAATGGCGCCGGAGAATCTTGGGCTCATCGAGCACCGGCAGGACGTCACTCGCCGGCTCGCCAAGGCCGGTTACGCTGTCCTTACCGTCGATCCGTACAGCCGTATCGGCGGCCAATCTCCCCGCGATTTCAAAACTCCGGAAGAACGCCGCCTGAAAGCTTTTCTGACTACGCCGGACGAGCAAGGGGTGCCCGACCTTCAAGCGGCTTGCGAGTATCTGGCGGCACTGCCCGAAGTCGACGAAGGCCGCATCGGCGCGATCGGCTATTGCTCCGGCGGCGGCACGCTCTATGCCTGGATTTGCGGGAATAGCCGCAATCTGAAAGCTGCTGTCGTGTTCTATGGCGCGCCCACCGTGCAGGCGCAGGCGCGCCCCGACGGCAAGGCGCTGGACCGCGCGGCAAACGCGCACAAGCTTCAATGTCCGCTTCTAGTGCATCACGGTGACGCCGACCGGGCGGTGAAGCTCGACGAGGCCAAGCGCATGGTCGAAGCACTGAAGAAGTCGGGCCAGCCGGTGGAATTCTACGTCTATTCTGGCGCCGACCACGCCTATCACGATGACAGTCACCCAAATCATCATCCTGAGGCTGCGGCATTGAGTTGGAAACGCACGCTGGAATTCCTCGCGCGACACTTGTCCGCACCGACACGCCGCGCGGCGTGAGAACGGCAACGATGTCGGTGCGAGCGGCATGACAGATTACGCGAAGGGAGAGATGAAATGGCGAGCGATGGGCTGCGGTCACGCCGGGTCATGGCTGGTGGCGTCAATACGCACTACACCGAAGCGGGAGCGAATGGCCCTATCATCGTCGCTCTGCATGGCGGCGGCGCCGGGTCTTCGGGCGAGTCAGGCATGGGCCTCGTCATGCCACTGCTCGCTCCCGATTTTCGCGTCATCGCGCCTGATTCGATCGGCGGCTTCGGCGATACCGATCCATACGCTCCGGCTCCCTATGGCCTTATCAACCGCGCCACCCAGCTCGAGGCGTTCGCCGACACGATGTGCCTCGACAAATTCACGCTGACCGGAAATTCGCAGGGGGCGTGGGCTGCCGTCCGCTATGCCTGCCTGCATCCGGATCGGGTGGAGAAACTGATCCTGATCTCGTCGCTGACGATCGCGCAGGGGCTGGGGATCGACCAGCCAAGAACGCCGGCGCTGGCCGCACTCGAGGGCTACGACGGCACGCGAGAGGGCATGAGCAAGCTTCTTGACGCGCTTATCATCGACAAGTCGCGGATCACCGACGCTCTGATCGATCGCCGGCAGAAATCCGCGACGCGGCCGGGAGCGATGGAGGCAGCAAGGGAATTCGTCAAAAACACCGGCGCCGCCCGCAAAAATCCCGCCCTGGCGTTGCAATTCGATCTGCGGGTCTCCCTGCCGGCAATCGCCAAGCAGATTCCGACCATATTTATCTGGGGCGACGCCGATACATTCGCCATTCCGGAAACCGGCAAAGCCATCGAGAAGGCGGTGCCCGCAATAAAATTCCACTGGATTGCCGGCGCCGGACATCAGGTCCAAACCGACAAACCTAAAGAATCCGCGGAGATCATTCGCAGTTTCGCGTTGAGCTGAAACGCAACGCCAGCCGTGATTACCGCCGGAGATCGCGAGGGACGGACGGTGAGCAAATTAGACCGCCAATCAATGCCTCAATCGCCGGACGCACCTGACCGGATGGAAGGAATGGTGCCCGGTGTCCGTGCCGCCGGATTTCTGTTCCTGTCCGCAATCCGCGGACGTGATCCGAAAACCGGCGCGATGGTCGAGGAGCCGCTCGCGCAGGCACGTCAAGCATTGCGAAATGTCGACGCGGTGCTCGCCGCCTCCGGCGCGACGCGTGCCCACGTCGTGAAGGTCACGCTGTATCTCCACGACCTCGAACGCCGAAAGGAATTTCATCAAGCGTGGATGGAGTTTTTTCCCACTGATCCTCCAGCGCGGATTGCAGTCGCTGTAGCCGACGCCAACGCGGCTCCGGGAGGTAAGGCCCATTATGCGCTCGACGTTATCGCGCTGGCACCGCAGCGTTCCGCTTAACCAATGGTCAGTGATGCGAAAAGGACCGAACGTGAGCGTCGCAAAACCGGACACCGCACTTAAAGTGCGCATACGGAATCTCCGCCGAAGTTTCATCTTGCACGGCCGAACTTTCGACGCGCTCGACGGGGTGAGCCTCGACATCGCTGCCGGAGAATTTCTTGCCGTCGTCGGCCCGTCCGGTTGCGGCAAGACAACCATGCTCCGCATCGTCGCTAACCTCGATACGCAAACCGAAGGGACGATCGAGGTCGTGCGCGCCGCGGCGTCTTCGCAGCCCGTCAACTCCATGGTCTTCCAGCAGGAATTGATCTTCCCCTGGATGACAGTTCGCGACAACGCGGCGTTTGGACTGAAGGCCCGTGGCATCGGAAAGCGCCAGCGGTATGCGCTGGTCCAGCCGATCCTGGAGCGCGCGGGACTTGCCGGATTCGAGGGTGCTCTCCCCTATCAACTTTCCGGTGGCATGAAACAGCGCGTCGCGCTGGCTCGAGCGTTCGCGAATGATCCGGAAATCTTGTTAATGGACGAGCCGTTCGCGGCGCTGGACGAGCAAACCAAACTAATACTGCAGGGCGAGCTCCTGCGGATATGGGAAGCGTCGGGCAAGACCGTTATCTATGTCACACATTCGATCGACGAAGCTCTTTCGCTCGCGGATCGCGTGCTGGTGATGAGTGCGCGGCCCGGCCGCGTGAAAGACCTCATCGATATTGCGAGCATTTTTAACAGGCCGCGCGACGTCGCCGCCGTAAAGTCAAATCCACGCTACGGCGAACTTTTTGCCCACATTTGGCGCGAATTGCGAAACGAGAACATCGCCGGTGCTAGCCCGGTTGAGCGGGCGGCATGAAGTCCGCAGGCGTCAACGCTCGGGTCGACAGACTCATCTCCGTGGCGACGCCACTGCTTTTGCTCGCGGCGTGGGAGGTCGCGGCACGGACGCACGCAATCGACACCCGTTTTTTCTCGTCGCCGAGCCGGATCTTCGCGCAATTCTGGGAGATGCTGGCCGATGGCGAGTTATTGTACCACGCAGCAGTGACGGTGACGCGCGTTTTGATCGGCTTCGTCATCGGCGCCACGGTCGGTATCGCTCTGGGGCTTGCCATCGGTCTCGTCCCAACCGTATCAGCCGCGCTGCAGCCGCTGGTCGACGCGACTTTTCCGATTCCCAAAGTTGCGCTGTTGCCGCTGGTCGTCATTATTTTTGGGATCGGCGAGGCTTCAAAATACGCGATCATTGCGATTTCAGTCGTCTACCTCCTTATCATCAATACCGCGGCTGGCGTTCGGCAGATCGAACGCATCTATCTTGACGTCGGACGAAACTATCACGCCGGACGGCTCATGATGTTCACCGACGTAGCGCTGCCCGGGGCTTTGCCGTCCATCTTCACCGGGATGAAGGTCGCCATGGGCGTGTCGCTTATCGTCATCGTCGCCGCAGAATTGTTGGCCGCCAAGAGCGGAATTGGCTTCCTGATCTGGACAAGCTGGCAGGTTTTTGAAGTCGAGAAGATGTATGTCGGTTTGTTTGTAACCGCCATTCTCGGTTTCGCCTCGTCGATATTGTTGGACTGGGCCGAGCGCCGGTTGATCCCGTGGAAGCGGACATGACATTCAGTGAGGCATCAGATCAGCTGCCGTTCGGTGAACTGGCAGACCCGACAGTCGATCTATCGAACACCCATGCGCCGATCTACGTCCAACTGTCGACGTTGTTCCGTAAATTCATCGTGCGGGATCAATGGCCGGTGGGCCAGCGGATCCCCAACCTGGAAGCGCTCGCCGCCCAGTTCGGCGTCAATCCCGCGACCGTGAGCAAGGCGATCGGCGCCCTTGAAACAGAAGGATTGGTCGAATGTTCGCGCCGTCGCGGAACCTTCGTCGTTGCCAAACCGCAGAAGACGCGTTGGTACGACGTTGCGACGGACTGGTCGGGTGCGGTGCGATCTTACGACGGCTTAACGTTCAAATTACTCAAAGACAAAGACGTCAAGGATGTTCCCATTGAGCTTCATGAACACGGCTCGCCCGCCCGTCATTATCGACATACCCGACGACTGTATCGTCGAGGACGCGTTCCGCTGATCGTTGAAGACAGCTATCTCGACGATCGCACTTACCAAAAGGCGGACCGCGCAGGGCTGCGGAAGACTCCGGCAATCAAACTGGTAGATCGCTTTGTGAGCCCGAAACGGGCGGTCCAAATGCTGCGGTTCGGCATCGCCGACGGCGAGATATCGCGGCTCTTGAACGTACCCCTCAACGCGCCCCTGGTGACAGTTCATCTGTCGGTCGATGATGAGACGTCCCTGCGCTGCCTCGAATTGATCGCCTATGTCCGTGGCGACACGATACGCGTCGTCGAGCCGATTATCTTTGCGAAATGAAACAAAGCGGGCGCACGGTGAAAGCGAGACCAACCAAGACCGCGCGCTCTACAAGTGCACGCAAGGGACGGAGTCACCGGTCTAATGGAGCCGATCTGCAACTCAGCGGCACTACCCCGATTTACGTCCAACTCATCGTTCATTTTCGCCATCAAATCGAAACAGGAAAATGGCGTTTGCACGAGACGATACCTGCCTTGGAAGATCTCGCAGCAGAGTTCGGTGTGACCAGGTCGACAGTTCGGCAGGCCGTCGGCTTTCTTCAGCGTGAAGGCCTGCTCAGCAGCCGCCGCGGGCGCGGAACCGAAGTTATCGGCACGCCGCGCGAAACGCTCTGGCAACCGCTTCCAAATTCCTGGTCCGATCTTGTCGAAGACTCCGACAGCATCGAAGGTGACGTTTTGGAGCTGGCGAGGCCGGGCCGCCTACCGGAGATGCCGCAAATCGAACGTGGCCGGCTGGCGCCCGGATATCACGTCGTCCGCCGTCTGTTGCGACGCGGCGGCGTCCCGTATCTGGTCGGCATTTCTTACGTCGATGGGCGCGTCGTCGATGAAATTGGCGCCGACGTTTTCAAGACCAGCTCACTCTATCGCGCCATCGAGGCGTCCCGGTATTTCCACGCGATACGGGGCGATCAGCTCATTGTCATCGGAACCGCCGATGCCGAGCTGGCCTTTTTGCTCGGCATCCCGCTGGGTGCGCCAACCGTCAATGTTTCGCGCTGGATTTTCAACGAACACGACACGCTGATCTATCAATCCGAGGGCCAATTCCGAAGCGATTTTGTTCAAGCGGCGCGGCGCTTGAGATAAAGGCACACCCGCGTAACGACAAAAATCATCGTCAACCGGAGGAAGCGAAAGGAGACCAACATGTCAAACAAGACATCGATCAGTGGCCGCGTGTTGCTGGCGGCCGTTGTGGTGCTTTGCGTCATCGCGCAATCGCCGCTGGCAAACGCTGCAGAGAAGGTGAAAATCGGCGTCATCGGCATCCTTGCCGAAGCTGGCCTGTACGTCGCTGCTGAGCGCGGCTACTTCACAAAGGAAGGCCTCGACGTTGAATTCGTCAAAGGAATGTTCGGTCCCGATGCATTTCCTGCGCTCGCCACCGGACAGATCGACGCGATCGGCGGCGCCTTCGGCCCGGAAATGATCAACGCGATCGAGCGCGGTATTAACGTGCGTATTGCCGGCGGCCTCAGCAGCTACGTGCCTGGGTTCGAGTCGGGATTTCTGATGGTTCGCAAAGAGCTTATCGACCAGGGCAAAGTCAAGGATTTCGCGGATCTGAAGGGTCTCAAGCTCGCCATTCTCGAGCCGCGTCCCAACCTTACCGACTATTTTGCAACGCGATACCTCAAGCTCGGCGGCCTCACGCTCAACGACGTGCAAACGGTCAATGTGCCCTTTCCCAGCATGATTGCCGCGCTC
Organism: uncultured Alphaproteobacteria bacterium; assembly: GCA_963791955.1. GTDB lineage: Bacteria > Pseudomonadota > Alphaproteobacteria > Rhizobiales > Xanthobacteraceae > BOG-931. Next base: position 140,708 of record CAWBUO010000001.1, on the reverse strand, counting down.
AAAACCGGCGGCGCAGACGCGGCGCACGTTTCGGAGCCGCTGGCGACAATCGCCGCGGACGCGCAGGCAGCGGTAAAATTCAAACCAGTCAATGCCTATGCGCCGAATGGACTCACCGTCGCTGTTCTCCAATTCGGGCCCAATCTTTTGGAGAAATCCCGCGATACCGGCGAGCGGGTCATCGCGGCGTATATGCGGGGCGCCCGCGACTACCTCGACGCGCTGAAGAAACCCGCGGGGCGCGGCGAAATGGCCGAGATTCTGATGAAATACACGCCGGTTAAGAATCGCGCGCTCTACGATCGAATCGTCTTCGCTTATGCGGACCCTGACGCGGGCGTCAACATGGAAGGACTGCAGGATATGGCGACCTACTACGGCAGCGTCATGGGTGGTAAACAGATAGATGCGAAGACCCTAGTCGATCCAAGCTTTGCCCAAAGCGCTCTGAAACGCCTGGGCGCCTATATCCACTAAAGTTTGCACGACGAATGCCATGCGATGCGGCCGGGAATATCGAGCCTCCCGGCCGATATTACTCTTATTCAACACCAAAGGGTTATAACGATGAGCGCGGCTGAAATCGCCAATCGCATCCTCGAAGCATACAAAAGCGGCGTTCCGATCGCGCCGGTACGGACGGAAGTTTCTGGTCTGGCAGCGGCCTATGCCGTGCAACGGGCCACCTTTGACGCATGGCTGAAAGCAGGGCGCAAACCTGCGGGACATAAGATCGGGCTGACCTCGAACGCAGTTCAAGAGCAGCTCGGGGTTCACGAGCCTGACTATGGAGCCCTGTTCGGCGACATGATTTTGGAGAATGGCGCACACATCGGCCCGCGGGCGGTATTGCAGCCGCGCGTCGAGCCGGAAGTTGCGTTCGTGCTGAAGACCGATCTGGCCGGTGAGAACCTAACCGCCGATCAAGTCATCGCAGCGACCGACTACGTCGTGCCCGCCGTCGAGGTGTGTGGGAGTCGCATCAAAGGCTGGGACATCCGTTTCGAAGACACCGTCGCCGACAATGCCTCGTCGGGGCTGGTGGTTCTCGGCATTCGGAAATCGAAACCGGCCTTGGCAGAACTCGCCGATCTCCAGGTCCAGGTCCGCGTGAATGGTTCAGTCAATGCCGAGGGACGCGGCGTGGCCTGTCTGGGCAATCCGGCAAACGCCGTGGCATGGCTCGCCGGCGCTCTGACGCGGCAGGGGGATCGTCTTCGCGCTGGTGATGTCGTCATGAGCGGCGCCATGGCGAAGATGGTGGCTGCCGAAGTTGGCAGCAGCTTCGATGCCGACTTTGGCGCGTTTGGCTCGGTGTCGCTTCATTTCGACCGATAATCGGCACGTGTAAGACACGATCTGCTCAAGCCGCAGCCGAGCCAGCTACTAACTTGCGACGTGGACGTGAGAGTGCTTGACGCAGAATACCTTCTTAGCATCTGCAGCCGCATATCGCCCGCGCCTCGCTTTCATCGATCGCCCTCTGCGTTTGGAAATCGGCTCGTCGGAACACTCTAGACTGTGCTGGGCGGTATTGATTTACATCAGGGGCCTCAGAGGCGGTGCGCGGAATACGATAGCGTTGACTTCTGCTATTGGCCCGAAGCGTCAGATATTGTGCAGCGCCAATTTGGTAGCGATCGGTGGGAAAGCCGACATCGGGCAGACATCGCCGCGGCGCAGATCACCCGGTTCGGACATGCACCCCAAGTAGCGGAGGGCTACAGCCTCGCGGCCAGAATTGGTAAGCTGCAGCCTTATTGGTTGCCAGTTAAGCATCCGCAGACTGCAATACCTGACTGCGTTTACACCGATTGCCGCAAGTGGGGGCGCATCATGCCGACGATTACACCCGATCCGATCTTGAAGATTGCCACCGGTTTCATGGCGGCAAAACATCTTTTTGCTGCAAGCGAGATCGGCCTGTTCGAGGCGCTTGCCAGCGGTCCGGCAAGCCTGGAAGAGCTGGCGGGCAAGACCGCGGTTCCGGCCCGTACGGTAGGAATCGTAGCGGCTGCGATGGTCAGCCTCGGATTGATCGAGGACGAAGGCGGCCGCTACCGTAATGGCGAGGTTGCAGCGACATTCCTTGCCGGCAAGCCCGGCCACGATCTGCGACCCGTCCTGCGTTTCTTCAATAGCATCGGCTATCCGCTTTGGGAAAGGTTCGCCGACGCTGTACGCACCGGTGAGGGTCAGGCGCAGTTTGGTAAATTCGATCGCGAGCAGCAGCAGATATTTTCAGCCGGTGTTGAGGCGCGTACAGCTCCAGTGGCGGCATCGCTGGCGGCCGCCTACGATTTCAGTAGCCATAAACGGCTGCTCGACGTAGGCGGCGGCACCGGCTCGTTCTTGCTGGCGGTGCTGCGACGCTATCGGACCCTGCGCGGCACGTTGTTTGAGCTGCCGGGAGCTTGCGCCGTCGCTCGGCAGCGCTTGTCGGCGGAGCCGGAGGGGACACGCATCGAAATCGTTGAGGGCGATATATTCACGACGCCGCTTCCCGCCGATCACGATGTTCTGCTTGTGGCGAACACGGTCCACGTGCTTTCTGCGCCCCACAATCTGGAGCTCATGAGACAAATGCGCGCGACGGTGCACCGAGAAGCGCGGCTTTTGTTGGTGGACTTTTGGATGAACTCAACGCATACCGAACCCCCTGGCGCCGCCCTCATGTCAGGGGAATTTCTGGTCATGGCCGGCGAGGGGCAAGCTTACAGCGAGCAGGAAGCTGACCAGTGGCTGGGGCAGACCGGCTGGCGCAAACGCGAACGCACGGCGCTCGCGGGCATGTCCAGTGTGATTGTCGCCGAAGCCGTCTAGCCAGCTTAGGCTGCAGTCTGCGCGCTTGGCGACTTGCCGTTAGATCAAGCAGGCGCCTCGCAGCCATCTGATGAGCGCTGCCGAATGTCTGATGTTGAGGGAAGAACGGACTCCGCGAGAGCAGTCAGCCACTTCGCCGTTTGACCCCGTTGCGACAGATATTGCAGCGCAAGCGAATGTCGCGTTCGGGGTAATAGCGGAAGTCGCTGCCGGATGCTTCAGACGACGTTGATGACCCATAGCGGTCATTTACAAACTGTAGGACCCTCGGTTTATTCCACGACGATCAACCATCATGGGATTGAGGCGAACCCAAATAGCCTCAGCGTTTGTGCACCACCGTGACCTGGATATCGTCGAGCTTGCGGATCAGTTCCGTCATGCGCGTGCAGCCGACCTTGGCCTTGATGCGCCGGATATGGGTGTAGACGGTGTTGGGACTGATCTTGCGGTCGCGCGCAAAGGTGTCGGGAGACAGGCCCATGCGCAGCCCGTTCGCCACGTCCGCTTCCGCCGGCGTCAAGCCGAAGGCTTGGCGAAGCAATTCCACCGAGGCGGCATCGCGGGTCAGCGGATCGTGGATAAACATTAGTGCCAGAATATCGTCGCTCAGGTCCGCTGCCGCCGAAGCCGGTCGGATCGAGATCGAGAACGGTGGCGCGCCGGAGCGGGCCTCGGCGATAAAGTCCGCGCCTTTCATGTCGGTCACGTCGCCATCGCGCAGCTTGGCGACGGCCCGCATGGCGCCGGCGAATTGTGCGCCCGCCTGCGCCGACACGAACTCGACGACACCGCGACGCATCGCGATCCCGTCATTACGGCGAAGAATTTTCTGCGCGGCAACATTAGCGTAGCGCACGCTGCCATCGGCCGAAAGCTTGAGCACGCCGTCGGCAAGCCAATTCAAGATGTCTTCGAACGAGCGCTGCAGGTTCGCAAGGTTACCGAGCCGGCGCATAACGTCGGTCGCTTGTTGAATATGCGGCACCAGCGCCGCCATGATCTTGATCTTCGCGGCGCCAGGATGCCCCTGTTTGCGTGACAGCTGAACGCCGCTGATCACCAGTTCTTGCGGCGAGGTGGCAATGACCGCGCCGACGAAATAACGCATGTCGAGCGGCGCCAGCAGTTCCGCGTAGAACGGATTGCTGTCCATTTCGGCTTCGCTGGCACAGAGCCCATCGAAGCAGATCGCGCCAGCCGCCTGCCGCGCCGCATAAGGCAGCCGCGGGCAAACGGCGGCGTAATGTTCGATGTAAGGGTTCAGGCTGACGTCGGGCAGGCCATGCGTGTACATGCCGTGCGGTTGCAGCGACGGGCGATTGAGAAATTCCAGCGAAGCGCCGTTGCCGCCAATCAAATCCGTGACCAGGGACAGCGCCTCCGGCCAAACAGTCGAATCGAGGCCGGCGGCGTGAATACGGGAAATGGCCGCAATGAGGCGATCGCTGTTGCCCATAAATTGGGTACCATGAAGCTACTAAAATTGGGTATTGTGAAGCTACTAACTGCAAATTATGACGCCGTGCCGTCATTGCCCATGGCTACCGACGAGTGCGCGTTGCGAAGGTTAAATCCCTCCGCGGCTACCTCCGCACAGCCGGCGATCCGCGGCGGCGCCAATGCGCGCTTACCGTGAGCAAAAAAGTCGGGCTTGGCGTCATCAAAATTGATGACGAAACCGCCGTTGGCGCCGTCGTAGAGTGCTCGTTCGGCACGATGTCGGAACGGCGAATATCGATTATTGGTTCAATAGCCAAACTGGGCATTTAGGCTCGACGGCAGAACGGGTCGGCGGCCATGCCGCCGACGACACCTTGAAGCCGATCCGGTCGCCCCGCGCGAAGGAAGCGGGCTCGACCGACAGGAGACAGTGCGATGATCGTATATCTTAAAGTCCTTCCGTGGGAGGCGCTGGTTGAAGCATTCACAGGCAGCCCGGACCTCTACGGCATCGTCGACACCGCTGCAGCTATTGAAGGGATGCCGACGGGTTGTATTGATGCTCCCGAGTTGCCGCCACTTGTTTCGATCGAGGCGACGGACACGTCGCTTGTTCTTAATTATGGCCAGGCCGCTGCTCTCTTAGAGCCGATCCGGAAACTTCTTGAGTTCGAATGAATCGGATGTGATTCCTTATTGGGCGCTTGATTCTTTTGGGAGCGCCCGATGTGGAAGCCTGAACACCGCCGTTCTGCGGATCGCAACGGCCTTCGTTATCCGAGTGATCTGACCGATACCGAATGGGGGATTGTCGAGCCGATGATTCCGCCTGCGAGACATGGCGGGCGGCGACGGTCGGTGAATGTGCGCGAGGTGCTGAACGGGATTTTCTACATCCTGTGGACCGGTTGCCAATGGAAGGCCTTGCCCAAGGACCTGCCGCCCAAGAGCACGGTGTATGACTATCTCGAGCTCTGGAACTGGGACGGCACGTTGGAGCGCATTCATCACGAACTGTACGTCGCGGTGCGCGAGCAGGAGGGCCGAGAGCCGAGCCCGACCGCAGCCATCATCGACTCGCAGACCGCGAAGGGGGCGCAAAAAGGGGGGCTTTGCTCGATCGCTTCGGGCTACGACGCGGGCAAGAAGATCAAAGGTCGAAAGCGGCACATCCTGGTCGACACACTGGGCCTGTTGTTGAACGTCGTCGTTCATCCCGCTGACGTTCAGGACCGTGATGGGGCTTTCCACTTGCTGCGTCGAGCGCGACGACTGTTCCCGTTCATCGAACGCATCTTTGCTGATGGCGGATACGCGGGGCGCAAGATGGCGTTGACCGTGTGGCGTACCGGTGCCTGGAGTTTGCAAATCGTCAAGCGATCGGACATTGCCGGTTTCGAGGTGCTGCCAAAACGGTGGATTGTCGAAAGGACGTTTGCCTGGATCAGTCGCAATCGCCGCCTGGCCCGCGACTTTGAGCGCTACACCACAACCGTCGCTGCATTCATTCGCCTCGCCATGATCCGCATCATGCTCAGGCGACTTGCTGCAAAACCCCTCGCCATGAATCCAAACTTCCCGGATGGGCTCTTAGGGATCCTCCCCGGCGGCTATGGTGGCGATGAAGACGTTTGGGTCACCGCTCCCAAAGGCCAGGTCATTGTCGCCGACACTGCGGCCAATATTTTGTCGCTTTCCGCCCAACAGATAAGCGATCTGGAAAGGGATAACGGCGTCCAAGTAATCAACATCACCGACACCGCCGCCGATATCGACAAGCTGACCGTCGCCCAAATCCAGACTGCCGCGGCGCTTGGGGTAACCACGATCACGTCAACCAACGGCTCCCTAGTGCTCGGTGCGGAGGAAGCCGCCGCGCTCTCAGGCGCCGGGATCAGCATCACCGTGCCGACGAACGACACCGTGACCGTCACCGACACCGCGGCCAAACTGCAGACGCTCCTTGACCCGACTGTCATCGCCGGACTGCCGAAACTCAGCGTGTCCGCATTCATCGTCAACGATGACCTGCGCCCTGTATTCGAGGTCGACCAGGAAGCCGCGATCGTCGGGGCGTCGATCACGGTGCACGAGCCGGTCGGGGTTACTCCGCTGTTCCTCTCCCAACTGCCGGGTTACGATTTCCTCCCGGGCACCACCTACAGCATTGTCGACACCGCAACCGACATCCACGACGCTAGTGCCGGCACGTTTCAGATGCTGTCGCCTGAAATCACCTCGCTTGTGTCGAACAACGGCTCGGTCGTTCTGAGCGTGGCGCAGGCCGAGGCCCTCGAAAACGCTGCGCTCCCGGTGACCGTACCTGCTAACGACAGCGTAACCGTCGTCGACACCGCCGCCCATGTCGAGGGCATGAGCCTCAACCAATTGGAGGCGCTGGGCGCAATTGGAGTCACCGCGATCGCGGCGGACGATACGCTGCCGGTGTTCAGCGCCACCCAGATGAACGCGCTCGGCCTTGCGTCGGTCGCTATCGTCGCGCCTTCCGGTTCGACCCAAAATGACGGCACGACCGTCATCAACGGCCCGAACGGGAGCGGCCTGACCTTCGACATCACCTGGGACTCATCGGTCGCGTCGGCGCCCGCTACGTTCAAAACCGGCGTCGAGGAGGCATTCCAGTTCTATGCCGACGAGTACAGCAATCCGATCACGCTTTACTACAATGTTGGCTTCGGTGAAGTGAACGGCGGGGCGCTGGGCAGCGGCGACCTCGGCGAATCAAGCGACAACTACAATGAGCCTGCAGGGACATGGTCCTACTCGCAGCTCCTAACCGCGCTGCAAAACAATGCCCAATCGGCCGCCCAGAAGTTGGCCGTTGCAGATATGCCGCAAACCGATCCAACTGGCGGCGCAAATTTGATCCTGCGAGATGCGGAGGCACTGGCCTTGGGGCTACCGGGCGCGCCCGCTGACTCCGCAAGCAGTCCCGACGCCGAAATCGGTTTCTCCGACACCGCACTCTACGGTTCCAGCACCGACCCCAACCAGACCCCATCAAACAACACCTACGATCTCATCGGCGTGGCGGAGCATGAGATCTCGGAAGGGATGGGCCGCGTCTCTGTCGTTAATGACGATGGATCCGGCGGAACAACGACGAACTATTCACCGATCGATCTGTTTCGCTTTTCCGGGACGAACGACAACCGCGCGCTGACGCCCGGCGCCAACCCCTCCTACTTCTCCCTCGACGGCGGTGCCACGCCGCTGACCTATTGGAACAACAACAAAATCGACAGCGGCGGCGATAAGGCCGATCTGGCCGAGTATGGAAATTCCGAGAATGCCAGTCCCAGCGTTCCCGATTTAAGCGGCAAAAATTATACGCCCGACGCTTACAACGATGCCAGCGATAGGGGGTTTGTGAACCCGCTCACCGCTCCCGATGCCACGTTGATGAACGTGCTCGGCTATGGCCTCGCCAGTCCCTCCGAAACGCCGGCGCTGCCGTCGCTCGAGAACGTGCTCTATTTCGACGGCTTGGACGCCAACGGCAACAACGCGCTGTGGATCTCCGGCGGCACGGCGGCCACCACGCAGGCGCTCGTCGGCGTCAACGGCATTGCGGGGGACATCGTTACCGCGAGCGACATCACGGTCCTGGGCAGCAACATTCTGTTCAACGGCGCCGATCATTACGGCAATGACGGCCTGTGGATTTCCAACGGCACGGCACCGGGAACGGAGGAAATCACAGGCATCGCCAATGCCGCGAGCGCGGCGCAGGGCGGACTCGATCCGACCGATTTGACGGTCGTCGGTAATGACGTCTGGTTCGAAGGCAAGGATGCAAGCGGCAATGTCGGACTGTGGGAAACCGATGGCACGGCGGCGGGAGCGAATGAGCTGGTCCCGGGGCTGATCGCCAGCAACATGACTGCATACGGCAACGCGGTTTATTTCACCGGGACCGACGGCGGTTTGTGGAAGACCGACGGCACGCCGGGCGGCACCATCGAAATTGCCGGTGCGCCAGCTTCATCGATCGGTCAATTCGACCCTGTCAGCAACTTGTTCAGCGGCGACACCCTCTACCTCGCCGGCGACACGTATAACATGACCGCTCCCGGGCCCAACACATATCCCGGCGGCTTTAACTTTGACCCGAGTAGCTTCGATGTCGTGAACGGCAAGCTTCTGTTCAGCGGCACGGTCATCCTCCAGAACGAGACTCAAGATCAAACACCAGCCTGGGCACGGCTGCTGTTTGCTTGGAATGGGACATCGCTGCAGGTGCTAGGTGCCGGGCTTTTTGACGGAGGCATGGTGAATGGCACCGGCGCTGACTCCGGCGTCACCTATTACGCAGCGCCGGGTTACAACGGTGAGCTCGTATCAAGTCAGGCGATCAACAATCTCGTGCTCTATGGAATTCCTGATCCTTCATTTCAATATTTGCCAAATTCCACCGGCGGCGACTTGCTTTATCAAACCGACGGCACCGCGGCGGGAACGACTTTCAATGTCGTCATTGGAACGCCCGACGGTACCACATACATCGACGGCGACGGTGTGAGCGGCTTTTCCAATCTGACGTCGGTCGACGGAAGTTCTCAGCAGGTCTCGTACGCGACCACGCCGGACGCCCTATCACCGGCGAAGCCTACCCCAGAATTCGTTCGGACCGTGGTTTCCCGACGCGGAGCCCAACAGCGTCGGCAGCGGATTCAACCCCACCGGCATGACCGTCTTCGACGGCAACGTCTATTTCAGCGGCGTCAACGCCGCAGGCAAAACCGAACTTTGGGAACTGGTGACCAACACCCCTGCGGAACCGTTCTGGGAGCAAACGTTCAACGCCTCCAGTAGCCAGGTTTTTCTCGCCGCATCCGGCCTTGAGTTCACCGGCATCAATGGGGCGTATGCCGGGGGATTTGAGCCCACCGACATAACCGCCCTCAATATCACCAACCCGACCGCTGAATCGATCACCGTCGGTCAATTGCTTGTCGACGAGACGGTCAACCAGATCGATCCGGGAAGCGGCGATGCGCCTGCCGGCGAAGGTTACATCGTTACCGATACCGCATTCGATATTGAATCACTGACGCCCTCCGAGATCACTAGCGGGCAATCGATAGGGCTCGAGGCGATTGTTTCCACGGATGCTCCCGTGGAGCTGACGGTCGAACAGGCCGAGGCGCTCGAGCTTTCGGTCGATGTCATGACGCCCCCCGGCGATACCGTGACCGTCCTCGATAGCGCCGGCGCTATTCAGGGGATGCCGTATACGCTCCTCAGCAAACTCACAGGGATCGGCGTCAGCGCGATCCTGACATCGGGCGACTTGCAGCTCGACATGCAACAGGCGCTGGCGCTCGAAAGCGAGAATGTCCCGATCCTCTCGCAGCCGGGCGCAGCCCCTCTGGTGTTCACTGTTGACGACATCCCGGACGATATTGCGCCGACGCCTGCTGCGCAGCTGGGCGGCCTCGCCGCGATCGGGGTCTCTGCGATCGCCACGACCGGAGACTTGCAATTGAGCATGGCTCAGGCGCTGGCGCTCGAAAACGCGAAAATCCCGATCGTTCAGCAGGCGGGCTCTCCTCCTGTGACCGCAACCGTCGTCGACAGCCCGGCCCACATTGAGCCGACGTCCGCGACGCTGCTTGGCGGACTCGCGTCGATTGGCGTTACCCAGATCGCCACATACGGCGATTTGCAGTTGAGCATGGCACAGACGCTGGCGCTCATAGGCGCAGGGCTCGCGATCGTTCAGGAGACGGCCTCTCCTCCCTTGACGGTAACCGTGGCCGACAGCGCCGCCGCGATCGAACAGACCTCCCCGACGCTGCTCGGCGAGGTTGCACCGTTCGGCGTCACTGAAATCGCCACGTCCGGCGAATTGGCACTGAGTGTCCAACAGGCCACAGCGCTTGAGGGAATTACCATCGTCCAGGGTACGGGCGCGCCGCTCCAAGTGATCATCCGCGACATGCCGGGGCAGATCGAGACCTTGACGCAATATGAAATCGACTCGCTTCCAGGCCTCTCGACAGACTTTGCCGGGATCTTTTCGAGCGACAATTCCCCGGGGAGCCTAATCACGCTCAGTGTCGATCAATACGCAGCGATCGAGCAGAACGCGATCCCCCTCGTCACCCAGTCACTGGCCATCTCCGATACGGCGACCCAGATTGACACGCTGACCCCGAACGAAATCAATGGGCTGGTCAACTACGCGAGCTTCCCCGTCCCGGTCACCGACACTTTAGGTTCAGCGCTCAGATTTTCGCTCGACCAGGCGCTAGCGATCGTCGGTCCATATTATAGCCAGTTCGGCGTCTCCACGATCCAATTTAATACCCAACTGCCGAGCCTCACGGCCACTATCGGTAGTTCGGTCGCGGGTTTCGAAGGTCTGACGACGGCCCAGATCGATGCCTTGGCTCACTTTGGTCTGACCGGCATTTCCTCCACGATTACGGTCAACGGATCGGTCGCGCTCAGCGTCGCTCAAGCCGAACAGGCCGCCACCGATAATCTCGGCTTTTCTGTGCCCACCGGCGACACCGTGAGCATCGGCGACTTCGCGGCCTCCATCAAAGGCTTCCTCGACTTGGGCGCGACCGAGGTGACGTCGGTCCTGCACGATCTCAACGTCAGCGGGATCGCGGCGACCGATGGCTCCATTGCGCTGAGCGTGAATGAGGCCGAGGCGCTCGAAACCGCCGATGCCAGTTTGGGCGAGACCATCGGCATCACGGCGCCGGCCAATGACACCGTGACCCTTTCCGCCCTCGCCGGAGATATCGAGGGCATGTCCCCGGCCCAACTAGGCGGGCTATCGTCGATCGGCGTCACCGCGATCGACGTGACGGATCAGTCGATCACGCTCTCGGTGGCGCAGGCTTTGGCGCTCTACGATCCTGTGCCGATTTCCGTGCCGCCTGGCGATACCGTCTATGTCGCCGACACCGAGGCCGCAATCGCAAGCCTGACGCCGACCGAAGTGGCGGGGCTCGCGGCAATCGGCGTCAATACCATCGAGGTTTCCAACCTGTCCGGGGGTAGCGCGCTGACGATCAGTGGCGGCATCACGCTTGCGATCAGCGGCGCGGTGCCGGCGAACGAGACCATCACCTTTGCGGGCACGGGTGGGACTCTTGCCCTCAGCGACGATGTTGCGGGAACGGATGCAGCGGCACGATCTACGGCTTCTCGCCGCCCGATACGATCGATCTGACGGACGTTCCATACGACGCAACCGGCGTCAGCGAGGATGTCAGCGGCGCTGCACTTGGCGTCGACCCCGCGGACATGACCAAGCCATCATAGTCACCGAGAACAGCAACCCCTATTACCTGGATATCGATCCGTCGCAGGTCTTCCTGACCACGCCGTCCTTCCAGTTGAACCCGGACAACGCCGGGACCGGCACCGATCTCACTGTCGTCGAGCCGCCGGTGACCGACGAATATTTCGCGGTTTCCTTCGGTCAGACCTCGGACGGCATTGTCATCGGTGGCGGCGGCGAAGTGGAGGCGCAAAGCGGCGCCACGGTTAATCGCGCCGTTGTGCAAGCCGGCGGCGAGCTTCTTGGCGATGTCGGTTCCACGATCAACGATACCTTCATCCAGAGCGGCGGCCTGCTTGACCTCAATTCCGGCAGTTCCGGGTCCGGCATCATTAATTTCGGCCCTCCTGTTGGCGACCCGGTCGGCGGCACGCTGGAGATCGACGATCTGTATTTGCCCAGTTTCACCATCACAGGCTTTGCCGCCGGCGACACTATCGACCTGACGGCGGACCCATACGACCCGAGCGGCAGCGCCAATCTGGTGAGCGGCAATGTTCTGGACGTGAATGAAAATAACAGCACCTACACGCTGCAGTTCGATCCGACGCAGGATTTCACCGGCGAGTATTTCCATCTGGCGCCCGACAGTGGTGGGACCGGCACTGACATCACCGAGAACACCACGCCATGCTATTGCCGCGGCACGCTGATCGCTACCGCGCTAGGCGAGGTAGCGGTTGAGGAATTGGCGATCGCCGACGAGGTCGTCACGATGTCGGGTGCGGTGCGGCCGATCAAATGGATCGGCCGGCGCAGCTATGGCGGCCGCTTCGTCGTGGGACGCAAGGACGTTCTGCCGATCTGCATCCGGGCCGGCGCTTTGGACGAGAGCGTGCCGCGGCGCGACCTTTGGATTTCGCCGCATCACGCCATGTATCTGGATGGCACGCTCATCGAGGCCAAGGATCTAGTCAACGGGGTGTCGATCGTCCAAGCCGAGCACGTTGAAAAGGTCGATTACTTCCACATCGAGCTCGAAAGCCACGACGTGATCCTCGCCGAGGGCGCTCCGTCGGAAAGCTTCATCGACGACGAGAGTCGCGGGACGTTCCACAACGCGCACGAATACGGCGCGATGTATCCGCAGGATGCTGCGAAAGCGATCGCACGATATTGCGCGCCGCGCCTCGACGAAGGCTATGAGCTGGAGGCGTTGCGGGTCCGCATTGCAGCGCGCGCCGACCTAGGAGGGTTGCGTGATATTGTCCCCCGAATTGGGACGCTCCGCGGTTATGTTGATCGCGTGAGCACGGACATAATCGAAGGTTGGGCGCAGAATGTCGATCATCCTGAAGCTGCGGTGTGCCTCGATGTTTACGCCGGGGGCCGGCTGATCGGGCAAACCATGGCAAACCGCTATCGCAAGGATTCGAGTGCGCCGGTCTTGGCACGGGCAACCACAGCTTCAGGTTCACGACGCCCGACGGGCTTGCCTTTCCTCCTACCGCGGTGGAGGTAAGGCGTTCACTCGACCAAGCGATCTTGCCCGTATCGGAACGCGCGAGAAAGATCAGCGTATCGACAGCAGCATAGCATTCACCGCCCCTACTGATGTCGCCTCCTGGCCGATTCTGTTCTCTAATTCCGGGTCTGGATGTCAAGCTCTTCACGATCATCCTTGCCGGGCCCATTGTTCTCTCCGCGGTAGGGGCGTGCCCTCCGCATGATGGCGTAAGATGACGTTGGCGGATCACTGTTGAAGGCGCGGTCGCTCTGTTCGAACGCTCGCAAAAAATCGGACGATCTCACCACCGCCACCGTCCCGGCAGGGACGACTTTTCCCGCCTTTGTCGCGGGAACCCTATGATCTCCCTATGTGCGCTACGCGGCAGCCTTCTTTGTCGACCACGTGAACTCGGTCCCATCGATCCACATGCGGTGCAGCATGACCGCGAGCTTGCGCGCGACGGCGACCTTAGCCTTGCGAAGCCCATTGCGCTTGGCGAGCCTCGTCCCCCAGGATTTCAGCGCCGACCATTTCGGCACGCGGGTCAGCAGCACGCCGGCCGCTTCGAACAAATACATGCGGAGCATACCGTCACCGCACTTTGAGATTCGGCCGGACCAGTCGACCTCCCCAGAGGCGTGGCGCCGGGTCGTCAATCCGATATAGGCGCCGACACTTCTCGATCGCTTGAAGCGTGTCGGATCGCCGATCGTCGCCTTGAAGCAGAGCGCCGTGATCGGGCCGACACCAGGCACGGTCATAAACCGGCGGACCTGCAGATCATGACGCGCCAGCTTGTGAACCTTACGGTCGAGATCACCGACCTGCTGCTCGATGGCCTTGCGCGCCGCGAGCAGCGGTCCGACCGCAGCGATCAGCTCGGGGCGATTCTCGATCAATTCCTCGGCTCGCACGGCAAAGACATTGAACTTGGCACGGCCGATGACAAGACCGAGGTTCTTGAGAAGGCCGCGGATCTGGTTCTCGAGATCACGCTTGATCTTCACCAGCAATGCCCGGCTCGTCAGGAGCGCTCTGACTGAGTGGCTGTTGAAGTCCTTGACGCGCACCTCCTTGAACCAACCGCTCTGCATGATGCGGGCGATCCCCGCAGCATCGTTGCGGTCGCTCTTATTGATCTGCATCTTGAGCACCGCTCTGGCATGGCGCGCATCGATGCAGATCACCGGCAGGCCAAGTCGGTTGAGTTCGGTCCAAAGCCACGTCGTCGTTGGTCCCGTCTCAAGGCCTATCCGAACGACGTTTGGCGCATTCGATCTCACGAACGCGGCAATCGCCTCAGGGTCAGAATCGACTACACCCTCTCGCATCACCACTCCTGTCTGGTTCACCACGCAAATCGACGTCTGCTTCAACGACACGTCCAGTCCAACATAGCGCTCCATCGCAGCTCTCCATCTTTGCAAGGCCGCAAGAGGTCGGCCCATAAGTCCTGAAGAGCTGAATTCCTGGGCCTTCGTCTGGCTCGATCCCGGAATTACCCCATGTTGAAGAAGTCGGTGAGTAATTTGAGATTAATCGGCGCGGCCGTTCGAAGGGCCTGGATTTCGAGCCGCTGATCGTCTCAGGCTGGTCGAGGGCTTGGCATCGGTATCAGCTTCGCCAGCTTTCGGAGGTTTTGGGCGGTTGCTGCGAGAAGGAACTCATCGCGCGCACCATTTGGTCCTCTTAGTCTGAGGCGATCAAGCCTGAGAATGCGCTTGAGATGGGCGAACAGCATTTCAACTTTCTTGCGCAATCGCCGCGCGATGCGGCCTTGCCACGAGCCTGCGATCTGGCGTGCCATGTCACGGGCGCCTTCATAGATCGATCGCGGCACGTACCGGGCCGGCTCCTTTGGACAGCATCGCGGCTTTAGGTGGCAGGCTTCGCAGTCATACTTGCTGGCGCGGTAGCGTAATGTAGCTCCGTCGTTCACAGGTGAACCGGTCGTCGTCAGCATCTTGCCGGCGGGGCAACAATAAACGTCGCCGACATGGTCGTAGGTGAAGTCGTCGCGTGAGAAGGTACCGTCCTGACGGGTGGACTTATCGAACACCGTCACATGGGGCTCGATGCCGTGCTCGTAGACAAGCCATCCGAGCATTTCGGCTGAACCGTAGGCGCTGTCCCCCAGAAGTCGTGCGGGATAAAGATCGAAGCGCTCGAGCGAGCGTTCTATCATGCGTTTTGCGGCGAGGACCTCGGCCTGCCGGATCGCGGTTGTGGCTTCGACATCAACGATGATCGCCTTGTCGACATCGATCAGATAGTTGGTGGAATAGGCGAAGAAGGCTTGCCCGCCATGGGCTCCGGTCCATCGCGCTGCCGGATCGGCCGGTGAGACGAACTTGGGCACGACATCGGTCGCAGCGCCGAAGGCCGCATCGTCTAGCACAGCCAGATACTCTTTGACGGCCCGGCCGGTCGCTTCTGGTGGCAGCCCCTTCTCGCCGTCGATCCCTTTCTGCCGATTGGCATCCGCCTTGATCAGACTGGCATCGATCGCAAAAGCTTCCCCGCCGACCAATCCCTCGCGGATACAGCGCTGCAGAACCGTCTCGAACAGGCGCCTGAGCAGATCGCTCTCCCGGAAACGGCCATGCCGGTTCTTCGAGAAGGTGGAATGATCAGGGACATCACCGTCGAGCCCGAGCCGGCAGAACCACCGGTACGCCAGATTGAGGTGGACCTCTTCGCAGAGACGCCGCTCGGAGCGGATACCGAAGCAATAGCCAACAATCAACATCCTGATCATCAGCTCGGGAGCGATCGATGGGCGACCCATCGAGCTATAGAACGGCGCGAGTTCGCGGCGCAGTTCCGACAGCTCGACAAAGCGGTCGATCGACCTCAGCAAATGATCCGCCGGCACATGTGCATCGAGCGAGAAGTTGTAGAACAGCACACCCTGTTCGATTTGCCGTGGTCCCATCATCGACTCAGTTCCTGCCTCTCAACAGGACTGAATCAGCGAGCTCTCACCGTTTCAACTAGCGAGTTTTTCAACAAAATCGGCCCTTTGCGTCATGCCGCAATTTGGTCGCTTGCGGGCAACAACGGACATTGATCCGCAGCAGCGCCTAATGGCTTAGCAGCGATTGACCCCGATTCGGAAGTCGAGCAGCCCGATTTACTGCGCCGCACGCGCGGATGGAAATCGTTATGCGGCCGAGCCTCGCGGATTTAAGCGGGAATAGCGCTTCCCATCGCCAAGCCGCATGACGCCTGATTGCCAAGTCGGCAGCCCCGTGACGCTAATCCCGCGCGTAACAGCAAACCGCGCCAAGCTCAGATTGCGACCTTCTGGATCGCGCCCATCAGCTTGGCTCGTTTGTGCTTCTTGCAGTAATTGCTGACGCGTTTGCTGTTAGCCTTGTAGCGGGTGATGTCGAGCGTTTCATTGTTTCTCGCGGCGTTCCAGTAGCCGCTCATCCAGGCGCCGATCGCTTCCGATTTGTCGAACGAGTAGTTGATGAATTCTCGGCAGGTGATCTGGCTCATCTCGACCTTCACAACGGCCCGGTTCGGATCCCCCTGGAAGGCGGGGGTTGCGGCAGCGCGCGCCAGACCGGTCATGACGAACTCCCGGGGATTTGCGGCGCACCATGCCTTGAGGTTCGCTACGTTGCGGCGCTGGGCGTGGAGGTCGATCCACGTGTAGCCGGTCTTTTGATTGAAGTATCCGCCGACCCATGCACCGAAGACGTTGGATTGTTCATCGTTCATGGCGAGATAGTCCGCACAGGTTACGCGCGACATGTTTATTGCAACCTGCGCATGGCCGATCGTCGGCAACACACCGCCGACAAATACCAAAATCCACACCAATTTTCGGATTGAAAGATGACGCATGTTTCCGGCCCCTCCGCCAGGTTCGTTTTCCGCTCACCGCGAGTTCGCCCGAGACGGAATTTTGATCAATCCTATTATTTTAGCCGCGCGGTGAAAAGCAAAAGATCGCGCACGAGATCCACCGGGTGAACGCGGGCCGACTTTGGCTTTCGATTCTTGGACGCTGCCGCTGTTTCGAAAATTCTACCAATGAAGGGGCGCTCACTATGTCCGCATTAAACCAACGCGTCTTGTTATTGTAACCGGTGTGCCCCAATCTTTGTGGGCTCTGTTCGGTGCCAACTTAGAGCAGCCATTGCGCGGGCGGCCTCGATGGTTCGCGAGGGCGCGTTTGACATCGTATTCAATCCCGGCGGCACGCACCCGCATGTCTGCGATTGGCGGATGAACGGGCAAATCGCGGACATCGTAAATCGCTAGCGATTGACTCCTTGCCGACATGGCGGCCTTCGCTTTGCATAGAGGGGCGAGCAAAGCTGCTCCTTGGCTTTGCGCCAAGGCACCCCCGTCCAAAAACTTCGCCGACGTTTCGCTTTTGCAACGAAGACGCGCTGCAGATTTCAGGCCCTGAGCACTTCGCTCACTTGTGACCGGGCACAGAGTTGCGTCGGGGTTACTGGTTGCTCAGTGCGCAGAAATCGCTCGTCGTCATCACCCAGCCGAAGAATTTCTCGACATTGAAGACCGTCGCCGCCTGCATCTCCGGCGGCCCGGCATAGAGCGCTGCATCCTCAATGAGGATCGGGAAATATTCGAGGAAATAGGCGTCACGCAGGGTCAACTCGAGGCAGACATTGGTGGCGATGCCTACGAAAAGCAGGTTGCGGACGCGCCGCGCCCGCAGCATCGCGTCGAGCGGCGTTCCCCAGAAGCCGCTGTAACGGGTCTTGTTGAGTACGATGTCCTCGGGCGCGGGCTTGAGCTCCGCCACCAGTTCGTAATCCCAAGTGCCGCGGGTGATGAGCGTGCCGTCGAGTTTCGGGTCGGCACGCATTAATTTCAGCGCGTTCGATTTCCACCAATTGGGCGAGTCGGGCGTGCCCGCTTCGTGACCGGCCGGCTCCCAGCGGTTCTGGAAGAAGATGATCGGGGAACCAAGCGCCCGTGCCGTCGCAATCACCCGCAAGATCTGTTCGATAACACGCTTAGCGCCGGAGACGTCGAAGCCCTGAATGTCGATATAGCCGCCCGGCGAGGCATAGGCGTTCTGCATGTCGACGACGATGAGGGCGGTCTCGCGCGGCACCAGCGGAAACTCCTCGGGCCGCGCTCTGAGCGTTCGCGCATCGCGCGGTCGCGGCAATTGCTGTGGCAAAAGCTTAAGCCTGCTGTCGTCGGTCATCGTCTGTGCTCCCCTCCTGTTAATCGGCCGCCATGGAGCGGCCGGCTACGCACCGATCGACCGCCGGGCCGATGATGGCGATTCATCGCCCTAAGCCACCGCCGACTTTGCCGAGCGGCAGCGCAGGCGCGGCACGACCTCCTGGCCAAAGCGGTCGAGGCCCTCACGGAAATCGTCGAGCGTCAGCAGTATGCCTTTGACGCCGGGAACCGCCGCCAGCTCGTCGAGCATATGCGCGACCGAAGCCGGCGAGCCGATGAAAGTGCCGAAGTTGAGGTTGATGGCGCCATCACCGCCGACGATCTGCTTGACGTTGGCCGTGGGCGTGCTGTCCATCGCCGATTGCGCCGCGACGTAGGCGAGCGCCTCCTCGTCGGCGCCCGCCACATAGTGGCGCCATTTCGCCATCGCCGCGGCGTCCGTTTGATCGACGATGCAGGTGAGGAGGAGGTAGGCTCCGACCTCGCGGCCGTTGCGCGCGCCCGCGGCGAGCAGCCGCTCGATAGTCGGCGCAACCGCGCCTGGCGTATTGATCCCCTTGGCGATGCAAAAATTCATGTCGGCGTGGCGCGTAGGGAAATCCATGCCGGCGTCGCTCTGTCCCGCGCAAATGAGCTTGACCTGCGCCTTCGGCCGCGGGCTAAGCACGCAATGATCCATCTGGAAGAATTTGCCCTTGAAGTCACAATGCCCGGTGGCCCACAGCTCGCGCAGGATGTGCGCATATTCGGCCAGATATTCGTATCGATTATGAAAATGTGCCTCGCCCGGCCATAGCCCCATCTGGCTGTACTCGGCCTTTTGCCAGCCGGTCACGAGGTTGATGCCGAAGCGGCCGCCCGAAATATCGTCGATGGTCGCCGCCATGCGCGCCACGATGGCCGGCGGCAGCGTCAGTGTCGCCGCCGTCGCATAGATGCCGATGCGCTTAGTCAGAGGGGCAAGCGCCGCCATCAGCATGAAGGATTCGAGATTGTGGTCCCAGAACTGCGTCTTGCCGCCGAAGCCGTGTAGCTTGATCATCGACAGTGCGAAATCGAAGCCGTAGGCCTCCGCCCGCAGCGTCACCGAGCGATTGAGCTCGAAGCTCGGCATATATTGCGGCGAGTTCGTAGAGATGATCCAGCCGTTGTTGCCGATCGGGATGAAGATACCGAGTTCCATGGGGACACCTCGCATAGAGCCGCATTTGACCCGCTCCTGCCGCTGCGGGGAGCAACAGCCGTGCCAATCCGCCGGCGCAGTCGCATGCAATCCGGAGAAAGTGTGATAGCATCACTACGCGGAATTCGCAGGCAGCGCTGGTCATTCCGTCGCACTGATTTCGCTGGCGAGGCGATCTTTCCCGTGGCGCGGGCCCCTGGTACGGAGCTTGCGTTTCCGGTCGGGGGGATCGCCTATGATGCGGCATCTCTCGAGGAGGCACGATATGCCCAAGAAGGCGTTGCAGCCATCGGACCTGCCCAAGCCGGCGAATTTCTCACAAGGCATCGAGGTCGCCGGCAGCAGGATGATCTTCGTCGCCGGCATTGTCGCGGTGGACGCCGCCGGCAAAACCGTCGCGCCTGGTGACATCAAGGGACAGACGCGGCAAGTGCTCGCCAACATCGAAAAGGTCTTGGCCGAGGCCGGGGCGACCCGCGACAACATCGTCAAGATCACGACGTTCTTGACCGACCTGAAGAACTATCCAGGCTTCGCCGAGGTACGCGGCGAATTCTTTAAACCGCCCTATCCCGCCTCGACGGCGGTGCAGGCGCACCTGATCAACCCGGAATGGCTGGTCGAGATCGAGGCGGTTGCGATTTTGTAGCCGGAGCGCCAGAGAGCACGAGCTGGAAGCCGATCGCCGTCGCCGGACGTGTCGCTGACTAGTTGATCGACCCGCGATTTTCGAGCGCATTCAGCTCGCGCTTGCGGGAAAGCCGTTGCTCGTCGTACGCGACTTCCCCATTTGGAACAAGAGCGAAGTGGAGTTTGTTCGCTTTGACGGTCGCTGTCAGAGGTCAAGCGGACTAGCCCTACTGAGGCCGAAACCAACACTCCTGACCCACAACGGACCTTCGTTCGAGGTTTAATTAGGTCGTCTTTTTGCTATTGTTGATAGCTCGTTTGTGCCATTTCGTTCGCATTTACCGGTCGGGGGAATTGCGATGACTCTTAAATTGCGTCCGGGTGTAAGCGCCGATGCGATGGAATGCGGCCGCATCGCCTTTGAAGCTTTTAAGGGCATCGCCGCCGAGCATAATTTTCCCCAAGACTTTCCGTCGCCCGACGTTGGCGCGATGGTACTGTCGTTCCTTCTAACGCATCCCAAGTTCTATTCAGTGGTTGCCGAGCTCGACGGGCGAATTGTCGGCAGCAATTTTCTGGACGAACGCTCGGAAATCGCAGGCATCGGTCCGATTTCGGTCGATCCGAACATTCAAGGCAAAGGTTTCGGTCGTGTCTTGATGGAAGACGTGCTTTCTCGTGCCAGAGAACGGAGATTTCCAGGCGTGCGGCTGGCGCAGGCTGCCTATAACAATCAGACCCTTTGTCTCTATTCGAAACTCGGGTTTCGTACGCGCGAGCCGCTTTCGATCATGCGGGGCTCGCCGCCCAAGGTAACATTGGCCGGCTACAGCGTGCGCAGCGCGGTCCAGGACGATATTGAAAAATGCAATGAAGTTTGTCGTCACGTCCACGGCCACGCACGCGCTGGCGAAGTCGAGGATGCAATTCGGGAAAAGACCGCCACTCTTGTCGAGCGGGGTGGCCGAGTAACCGGCTATGCCACATCGATCGGATTCTTTGCCCACGCGGTCGCTGAAACCAACGAGGACATGATGGCGCTCATCGCGGCAGCATCAGAAATCAGCGGGCCAGGCATCCTGGTTCCCACACGCAACCATGGCCTATTTACATGGTGCTTGCAGAATGACCTACAGCTTGTCCACCAAATGACCCATATGAGCATTGGGCTCTACAACGAGCCGATGGGCGCGTATCTGCCTTCCGTACTTTATTGAAGCGTTCGCAGAGCATGTCTCCTGTTGGCACCAAAGCGAAGTGGAGTTTGTCCGCTTTGACGGTCACTGTGAGAGGGCAAGCGGACTAGCCCGGCTGAGGCCGAAACTGACAGTCCTGGACCCGACATGGAAAGTCTAAGATTGCTGCCGCGCAGCGTGACTCCTAAACCCCATTTCGCCTGTCGCAAATCCCTGCTGTAATCACGACGCCAGTTGGGGTGGTCCCGAGGCTAGGTGGCAGGCAATGCGACGACGCGATTTCGTTAAAACAATTGTAGCTTCGGCGGCAGCCTGGCCGCTCGCGGCACGCGCGCAGCAGGGGACAACAAAGCGCATCGGCGTCCTGATGCCTGAATCAGAGGGCAACGCGGTCTCGAAGGCGCGAGTTGTCGTGTTCGAAAACACGTTCAAGCAATTGAGGTGGGTACCCGGGCGCAATCTCCAGATCGACTATCGCTGGGCGATGGGCGACATCCAAAAAATGCGCTCACTGGCAGCGGACCTCGTAAATTCAGCGCCGGACGCATTGGTGGCAGTGTCCACACCCGCACTAGCGGCGATCCAGAAGGCGACTCACACAATTCCGATCGTGTTCGTGGCGGTAAGTGAACCCGTAATCAACGGTTTCGTGCCCAGTCTCGCGCACCCCGGCGGCAATGCTACTGGCTTCAGCAATCTCGAACCGAGCATTGGCGGAAAGTGGCTGGAGATTCTGAAGGGGATCGCGCCACGCGTTTCGCGCGTGTCAGTGATGTTCAATTTGACGACGGGCATTACAACCGACTTGTTCTTCCGTGCGGTGGAGGCTGCCAGTCCTCGGTTTACGGTCGAAACTGTCAAGTCTGATGTTCATTCGCTGGAAGAGATTGAAGCGGCCATGAAGGATCTGGGCAGCGATGGCACCGCCGGGCTGATCTTTCCGCCCGAACCCTTCACGCTGCAAAACAGCAAGCCTATTGTCGAACTGGCGAGCCAATACCGGCTCCCCGCGGTCTATTCGTTTCCCTCTTTTTGCGCCGCGGGTGGGCTCGCGTCTTATGGGATTTACCTTCCGGGGGTGTTTCGGCCCGCGGCCGAGTACGTTGATCGCATCCTCAAGGGTGAGCATCCAGGCGATTTGCCGGTGCAGCAGCCGACAACGTTTCAATTCGTCATCAACCTCAAGACGGCCAAGACGCTCGGCCTTACCGTACCACCGGATTTGCTCGCAAGCGCCGACGAGGTGATCGAGTAGCTCGCTATTTTGCTGCGCTGCAATTTGGTCGCTTCTGGCAGATTTTGTTGAAGAAGTCGGTGAGTAATTTGAGATTAATCGGCGCGGCCGTTCGAAGGGCCTCGATTTCGAGCCGCTGATCGTCCCAGGCTGGTCGAGGGCTTGGCATCGGTATTAGCTTCGCCAGCTTTCGGAGGTTCTGGGCGGTTGCTGCGAGAAGGAACTCATCGCAGGCACCATTCGGCCCTTGAGGCTATTACTTGCAATCTCCTGACATTGTATACAACTGTGTACCGGGCGGGCAGACGCCGTCTTTTGGCTTAATTGGCCCATTGGCTCGTCGTCGCGGTGGCGCCGCAGGTTTGCAATCTCCCGACATTGTATACAACTGTACCGGGCGGGCAGACGCCGTTTTTCGGTGCTCTTGACTGTGCGTTTCCTACGCTTGATGTAATGGCTCCAACGACGATCACAGTAATGATCGTACTGACCATCTTTCCCATCGAATTGCCCTCCCATCCCGCTCCAGAGAATCTGCGTACGAAAATTTCGCTGTACGAACAAGCGAGAGCGATCTGGCGTGGGTCGCGTGGGACTTTACAGCATCGCGCAAAATCGAACCGCCAGGCATTGGTCCCTGTGGGGGCCACGGGCTCACGATTCCGAAGTCATTTCTGACGCCCGCCAAGGAGGTGATCGAAACATGAAGCGATGTCGCCTTCTGGGGGGCAGAGAAGCGGACATTCAGCCGGCTGCGCTCAACAAGTAGAACTTATGAGCGCGTCCCCTACTCCACATCCTCCACCACAGCCGGCTCGCCGCCGAACGCCTTCTGCGCCAGCGCCGCTTCGACGAATTGATCGATGTCGCCATCGAGCACGCCGCCAGTGTTGGACGTCGAGACGCCGGTGCGCAGGTCTTTCACCATCTGATACGGCTGCAGGACGTAAGAACGGATCTGGTGGCCCCAGCCGATGTCGGTCTTGGCGGCCTGGTCGGCGGCGGCTTTCTCCTCACGCTTTTTCAATTCGGCTTCGTAGAGTTTTGCGCGCAGCATCTGCCAGGCTTGGGCGCGATTGCGGTGCTGGGAACGGTCGTTCTGACACACCACCACGATGTTGGTCGGAATGTGGGTCAGGCGGATCGCCGATTTGGTCTTGTTGACGTGCTGGCCGCCGGCGCCGCCCGCGCGCATCGTGTCGACGCGCACATCGGCTTCCTTGATGTCGATATTGATGCGGTCGTCAACCACCGGATAGACGGTAACGCTGGCGAACGAGGTGTGCCGGCGCGCATTGGCGTCGAACGGCGAGATGCGCACCAGGCGATGCACCCCGTTCTCGGTTTTGAGCCAACCGTAGGCGTTGTGGCCCTTGACCTCGATGGTGGCCGATTTGATGCCGGCCTCTTCACCCTGGGTTTCTTCGATGTAGTCAATCTTGAAGCCGTGCTGCTCCGCCCAGCGCACATACATGCGCAGCAGCATGTTGGTCCAATCCTGACTCTCGGTGCCGCCGGCGCCGGCGTGCACTTCGAGATAGCAATCGTTGGCGTCGGCCTCGCCGGACAGAAGCGCTTCAAGCTCGCGCCGCGACACCTCGGCCTTGAGCTTGCGCAGCGCCGCTTCGGATTCGGCGATGACGTTCTGATCGTTCTCCGCCTCGCCTAGCTCGATCAGCGTGACCTGGTCGTCAAGTTCCTGCTCGATGCGAGACAGCGCGCTGAGCTGGTCGTCAAGCGCGGTGCGCTCCTGCATGACCTTGCCGGCGCGCTGCGGATCGTTCCAAAGATCGGGGTCTTCAGCCTGACGGTTCAACTCCGCCAGCCGCACGCGGGCCTTGTCGACGTCAAAGATGCCTCCTCAGCAGCCCGAGGGACTGCTTGATCTCGGCGACGATGGCTGTGATTTCCGCGCGCATTTTGAGGGTCAGATATCAGGTGTCGGGTATCAGGTGTCAATGCACGGTTCGACACTTCGCGCAACCTGATCCGTGATTGGCGACGCCTGATCGCTGAAATCAATACAAGCCGCTGGTGCCGGCGGGCACGGAGCGATCCGCTTCCGGGGGACCGAGCAGCGGCTTTCCGTTGGCGGAATCGGTTCCGATGACCGAGTAGGAATCGGGCGGCGCGGTGCCGGGCTTGAAAGCTTCGAGAATGACGCGGGTGTCGCCCGCCGTGGCACGCATGCCGGTTTTTGCATCGACCCGGATCAGCTTGATGCCCGGCGGCACACGGAACGGAATCGGCGGCTTGTCGGCGAGCGCGACCTTGAGGAAGTCGCGGACCACCGGGGCAGCCAGATGCCCGCCGGTGGCAAGGCGAGCGATGTGGCGCGGTTTGTCGTAACCCATGTAGACACCGCAGACGATGTCGGGCGAAAAGCCGATGAACCACACGTCCTTCTCTTCGTTGGTGGTGCCGGTTTTGCCGGCGATCGGCTTGCCGACATCGCGAACCACGGTCGCTGTGCCGCGCTGGACGACGCCCTCCATCATCGAGGTGATCTGATACGCCGTCATCGGGTCGATGACCTGCTCGCGGCGATCCACCAGTGAAGGCTCAGGCTGATTGGTCCATTGATCAGCGTCACAGCCGCGGCACTCGCGCTGGTCGTGCTTGTAGATGGTATGGCCGTAGCGGTCCTGGATCCGGTCGATCAACGTCGGTTTTACGCGTTTGCCGCCGTTGTCGAGCATCGAATAGGCGGCGACCATTCGCAACACCGTGGTCTCCCCGGCGCCGAGCGCGTAGGAAAGGTAAGGCGGCAGATTGTCATAGACGCCAAACCGCTTGGCGTATTCGGCGATCAGCGGCATGCCGATATCCTGCGCCAACCGTACCGTCATGACGTTGCGCGAGTGTTCGAGGCCGAAGCGCAGCGTCGACGGACCATAGAACTTGCCGCCGTAGTTTTCCGGCTTCCAAACGCCGCCACCGCCCGGCCCCATGTCGATTTCGAGCGGCGCGTCGAGGACGATGGTCGAGGGTGTGTAGCCGTTGTCGATCGCGGCCGCATAGACCAGTGGCTTGAACGACGAGCCGGGCTGCCGCAGCGCCTGGGTGGCGCGGTTGAATTGGCTCTGGTCGTACGAGAAGCCCCCGACCATTGCCAATACACGGCCGGTGTGCGGGTCCATGACGACCATGGCGCCGGAGATTTCCGGTATCTGCCGCAGCCGGAACTGGCCCTGCCGGTCCTTCAGCGGCTCGACATAGATAACGTCGCCGGACGCAAGGATCTGGCTCACGCGCACGCCCTGCTTTGCCGGCGTACCCGCCGGCTTTGCCCATTTGACGCCTTCGGCCGGCACGATACCGACCTCGCGAGCCTTGGCCACGGCGCCGCCCGGATCGCGCGCCGGCTGCAAGCCGATCCGCGCCGACTGATCGTCGACCTGGAGCACCACCGCGAGCCGCCAGGGGTCGATATCCGACAACGACTTCACATCGGCAAGTTTGACGCCCCAGTCGCCGTCGATTTCGATTTTGATAACCGGGCCGCGCCAGCCCTGCGTCTCGTCGAAATTCACAAGCCCGTCGGTCATCGTCTTGCGCGCCAGCACCTGCATCTTCGGATCAAGCGTGGTGCGCACGGAAAGGCCGCCCTCGTAGAGCTTTTTCTCTCCGTAGTTCTCGAAGATATAGCGGCGCACTTCCTCGGCAAAATATTCGGCCGCGAAAGTGTGGGCGCCGGTCGGCCGCACCGCGACGTTGAGAGGTTGCTTCTTCGCGTCATCGCCGGCTTGAGCGGTGATGTAGCCGTCCTCGACCATGCGGTCGATCACGTAATTGCGCCGCGCGATCGCTTCGTCGCGGTGGCGGAACGGATTGTAGTTGTTCGGACCTTTCGGCAGCGCGGCGAGATAGGCCATCTCGGCAATCGAGAGTTCGTGCACCGACTTGTCGAAATACAGAAGCGAAGCCGCGGCAATACCGTAGGCGCCGAGCCCAAGGTAGATCTGGTTGAGATAGAGTTCGAGAATCTTGTCTTTCGAATAGGCCCGCTCGATGCGCAGCGCGAGCAGAGCTTCCTTGATCTTGCGGGTGATCGACAGCTCGTTCGTCAGCAGGAAGTTCTTCGCCACCTGCTGGGTGATGGTCGAGGCGCCTTGCGGACGCCGGCTGCTGCCAAAATTCTGAAGGTAGAGAAAGGCCGCGCGCGCAATGCCAGTGACGTCAATTCCGGGATGCTGGTAAAAGTTTTTGTCTTCCGCGGCGATGAACGCATCGACGACGAGCTTTGGCACTGCCTGGATGGGCAGGTAAAGCCGGCGCTCGTTGGCATATTCCGCCAACAGCGAGCCGTCGGCGGCGTGCACCCGCGTCATCACCGGCGGCTCATAGTTTTTCAGTTGAGAATAATCAGGCAAGTCGTTGGAAAAATACCACAATACGCTGGCTACGCCGCCGATGCCGACGAGGAACAGGATGGTTCCCGCAGCGAACAGGAAGCCGAGAAACCGCAGCAAAAGCTTCATTACCGATGCCCCGCCCCGCCACGGCGTGTAATCGAACGCGGCCACACGGCGAACACCCTCTGAGGTCCTATCGGCCTGATTTTCCGGTCAACCCTGATCGCCATCGCGTGTCGTCGCTCCGTTTTTTGTTCAAACTGAGGCCATTAGCAGGCGCGCGGCAGCGCCGATCGAGGGTCTCAATTGGCGCCAGTGCGAGTGCCGGTCATGCGGGCCGCAAAGAAGGAGTCAATCGTCTGGGCCATCGTTTCCGCCGTTCGACTGCGCCAGGTCTCGGAAAGCAGTGAGTGCAGATCAGCCCGATTTGACACATAGCCAAGTTCCACCAGCACAGACGGTACATCCGGCGCGCGCAAGACCCGGAAGCCGGCCGACTTTAGCGGCTTCTTGTGCAGCACGGTCGCAGTTTTCAACTCACCGACCAGCTGATGCGCAAACTTTAGCGAAAAACCTTTGGTCTCCCGCTCGGCAAGGTCAAGCAGTATCCCGGCGACATCGTCCGGCTCGGCCTTGAGATCGACGCCGGCGATAACGTCGGCCCGGTTTTCTTTCTCGGCCAATCGTGCGGCCTCCGAGTTGGTCGCGGTATCCGACAGCGTGTAGATGCTCGCCCCCTGCGCGTTGCCCTCCCCGCGCGGCAGCGAGTCGGCATGAATTGAAACGAACAGTGAGGCACCGGCACTTCGCGCTATGCGCACCCGGTCGGCAAGCGGCACGAAGGTGTCATCGGTCCGCGTCATCAAGACGCGATACTTGCCGGTTTTCTCGATGCAGTCGCGCAGGCGCTGGGCGAAACTCAAAACAATATCCTTTTCGAGTTCGCCACTGGGCGCCTTGCTGCCGGTGTCGATGCCGCCGTGGCCAGGGTCAAGCGCGATCAGCGGACGCGGATCGTCGTCCTTTGCTGCGGGGGTGCTCTCGGGCGGCGGCTCGGAGTGCGCCTGACTGTTGTCGAGCGCGGCACGGCGCAAGAAGCTCTCGCGATCGGTCGCCACGAGGTCCAGCACCAGCCGGGCCGGCGCGTCGACGGTTGCGTCAACGACAAAAGCCTTTTCGACGCGCGCGGGTTTGGCGAGGTCAAACACCAAACGCGACCCGCCCTGCATCACCAAGCCAAACCGAAAAGCCTTGATCAGGCCGCGGCCGCTCTCGCCTGTTTTCGGCGGCAGCAGGAACGTCACCTGCGGCATGTCGATGACAACGCGATACGGATCGGCCAACGTGAAGGCGTGAAGATCGATTTTGCGGGTAAAGTCCATGACGAACCGGGTCTGCGATTCGTCGCCGCCGAGCCGGGCAGCGGTCGCGACCGGGAACGAATTGCTGCCGGGGGACGATGCGGCTATTTGCCGTTCCCCAGCCAAAGCGGCCGTCGTGAAGAGTAGACCGAGGAAAGCCCAGCCCGCCGCTCGGACAGCCATCGGTTTTCAGCCTCCGCGCCCCTCTTACTGCATTAGGCAGGCGTGGTTAATCGAAACTTAAGTACCTAGATTAGTGCCACGCGGACAAGCGGTGGATGAGCCCGAAAAGCGGCTGCTTTGGGTAAATGGCACATCCTGCTTGCCAATTCCGTACTGGCGGCCTTAAGAAGAGCTTGCCGACGGTCAAATGTTCCGGTTGTGTCCCGTCAGGGTATCCGGCACGTCCGCCGCGATTGCTTCCAACAGCGGGAGCTTGGCGGACGCCGCCTTTTGATCCGATCCGGCGGCGATAGCGCGCTGATACGGACGGACGAAGAGGCAAGCCGACACCCTAAAGGAGCAGGGCAGCTGGAACCTACCGCGCGGTGCCGTGCCGGCGTGAGATGCGTTGCCGGTGCGGTATTGCAGGTGCCGTAAGCACTGAGAGTAATCGCGGCGGCTTAAGGCGCCGCCGACCATCACGGTTTGGAGTTCATGTTCGAGGCGCAACAGGTTCGATCGCAGCGGTGCGGCAGCGTCCAAAGGGCGCTCTCCGGCCGGCGGACCGAGTTCCGTTTGGCGCTTTCGGGAATCCCGATCCTTTTCCTTCACCGACTAACAGGCAGTTCACCGTCCTCCTTCGCCGCTGCGGCGCGGAGCGTGCGGCATGAGCGCCTTCACGAGATTTGCAATGGCCAACAAAATGCTCATCGACGCGACCCATCCGGAAGAGACCCGGGTGGTCGTATTGCGCGGCAATCGCGTCGAGGAATTCGACTTCGAGACCGCGCAGCGTAAACAACTTCGGGGCAACATCTATCTGGCGAAAGTGACGCGCGTCGAGCCGTCGCTGCAAGCCGCTTTTGTCGATTACGGCGGCAACCGCCACGGCTTCCTGGCCTTCAGCGAAATCCATCCCGACTACTATCAAATCCCGGTCGCTGACCGGCAGGCGCTGATCGACGAAGAGGGCCGCGCCCAGCGTGCGGCCGAAGATGAAGCCGATCGGCGCCAGCACAGGCATCGCGGCAACGGCCGGCCTGCTCCGGCGCGGCGCGACGACGAGGTCAGACGCGGCGAAGCGGCCGAGCCATCGTCGAGCGAAGCCGCCGCAGCACAGGAGCATGGCGACGAAATCACGGTCGAGGATGAAGCAGCCATCGAAGCCGAGGACAGCGAAGGGCCGACGGTTCCCGAGTTGTCGGGAGAGATAGAGCACGAGCAAGAGATTGCCGCGGAATTGTCCGCAGAAGGCGCCCAATCCCCCGCCTTGGGTGAAACCGAATCCGAGCCCGTTGTTCCTTCGGTCGCCCTGACGCCGCACTACGACAACCAACTCGAAACCGAGTTGGGGACCACACCCGCGTCGATCGAAACGGTCGGCGAACATGCCCCTGAGATCGTCGAGGCATCAGCGGAGACGCCCGACGCGACCAGCCCGCACGAAGATTCGGAGCAGCACAACGCCGCCGAGAATGGCGAAGACGAAGAGATCGTGGAATTGGTCGGCGGCGCCGACGCGCTCGAGGAGGTTCCGGATCGCGCACCGCGCTACCGCCGCCAATACAAAATCCAGGAAGTGATCAAGCGCCGGCAAGTAATGCTGGTGCAGGTGGTCAAGGAAGAGCGCGGCACCAAAGGCGCCGCGCTGACGACTTATCTGTCGCTCGCCGGCCGCTATTCGGTGTTGATGCCCAACACGGCCCGCGGCGGCGGCATCAGCCGCAAGATCACCAGCGGCGAAGACCGTTCGCGGCTCAAGGAGATCGCGCAAGAATTAGAAGTTCCGGAAGGCATGGGCGTGATCCTGCGCACCGCCGGCGCAAGCCGCACCAAGACCGAAATCAAACGCGATTTCGAATATCTGCTGCGGTTGTGGGAGACGGTACGTGACCTGACGCTGAAATCCACGGCGCCCAAGCTCGTCTATGAGGAAGGTTCGCTGGTCAAACGCTCGATCCGCGATCTTTATTCCAAGGACATCGACGAGGTCATCGTCGCAGGACCGGAGGCCTACAGCGAGGCCAAGGATTTCATGCGCATGCTCATGCCGAGTCATGCGAAGAACGTGAAGCTCTATGCCGACACCCAGCCGCTGTTGTCGCGTTATGGCGTTGAGAACCAGCTCGACGGCATGTTCTCACCGGTCGTGCAGCTGCGCTCCGGCGGCTACATCGTCCTCAACCAAGCCGAGGCGCTGGTCGCCATCGACGTCAACTCGGGCCGCGCGACGCGCGAGCACCATATCGAAGACACCGCGCTCAAGACCAATCTCGAAGCGTCCGATGAAATCGCCCGCCAGCTTCGGCTGCGCGACCTCGCCGGGCTGATCGTCATCGACTTCATCGACATGGACGAAAAGCGCAACAACCGCTCGGTCGAGCGCCGGCTGAAGGAATGCCTCAAGCAGGACCGGGCCCGCATCCAGGTCGGCCGCATCTCGCATTTCGGGCTGTTGGAGATGTCGCGCCAGCGCATTCGGACCAGCGTGCTGGAAAGCTCGACGGAGAAGTGCCCCTATTGCGGGGGCACCGGCCATGTCCGTTCGGTTTCATCGCTGGCGTTGCAGGTTCTGCGCGCACTCGAGGAACAGATGATGAAAGGCGCGACGCACAATCTGATCGCGCGGACGCGCCCGGACGTCGCGCTCTACGTGCTCAACCAGAAGCGCGCGCATTTGCGGGCGCTGGAAGAGCGGTTCGCCATCACCATCACCGTCAGCGCCGATGCGACCATCGCTGCACCTCAGGCTTTTGCGATCGATCGGGGTGAGCAGGTCCATACCCCGGAGGCAGCCAGAGCAATCGCCGAGCAGAACCAAACCACCGTGGCCCCGCTCGAGGAGGACGACGAGCTCGAGGATGCCGCCGTGCTGGAAAGTGATGAGGCCGACGCTGAAGCCGAAACCGACGTGGAAGCGGCAGCGGCGGAAGCCTCCGGCGAGCCGGCGGAAAATGGCGGACGTCGGCGTCGCCGCCGGCGTCGTCGCGGACGCAATGGCGGCGGCACTCATGCGCAACCCGATCGTCATGAAGAGACAGCCGACGCCGGCGGCGAGCCTCTCAGCGGCGAGCCTATCGCTGACGAAAACGGTGAGTTATCGGAGGACGATCTTGCCGAAGAGCCCGGCGAAGCCGGCGTCGTTGCACGAAACGAGCCGCAGCGCGATGGCGGGCGTCGCCGCCGACGTGGCCGCCGCGGCGGCCGGCGCAATCGCCCGGAACGAATTGATGAAGGTTTTCCGGCGGCGCACGAGCACGGCGGCAGCTACGAGTCCCACTACACGCCTCCGCCACCTGAGGAGCTGACCGGAGCGCCTCCGACCGAGGTAGAACTCAGGGAAGCCGTTGCCGACCTTGATGCCGCGCCGCCATCTGTTGCTCCTGCACCATCCAGCGAGCCGGCCATTGCGGAGGCACCACCCACTTCAGCGCCGGTGGAACAACCGGAACCGCCGCGCAAGCGTTCGACTGTGCGTGAGCCGGCCCCTACCGCGAGTACTGCCGACGCACCACAGCCGGCACCGGCGCAACCATTGTCGCCTCCTCCACAACCGGTCATCACCGAAGTTGGCGACAGCGAAAACACCGACAAGCCGCGCCGCAGCGGCTGGTGGTCCCGCCGCTTCGCCGGCGGCTGATCAACGATCGGTCGACACGCTATGAAAAGCGCGTGGGTCGACCATGACGCCGAGACAATTGTCGCGCACGCCGCCAAGGCTGGCGTCGAGCGCGACTTGGCGCTGCGGGTCTACACGACCAGGCTTCTTGGCCGCGATCCGAAACTCGTCCTCCACGGTGGCGGCAACACCTCGCTGAAGACCCGCGCGCCTGACCTGCTCGGCGACAATGTCGAGGTGTTGCGGGTAAAGGCCACCGGCGCCGACATGGCTGCGGCCGAACCCGAAGGGCTGCCCGCAGTACGCCTTGCACCGTTGCGTCAGCTGCGCGCGCTCGACGCGATCGCGGACGAGGACCTGGTCGCCATCGAGCGCGCCAACCTGATCGATCCGGCAGCGCCGAATCCTTCCGTCGAGATCATGCTGCACGCGTTCCTGCCGCACAAATTCATCGATCACACCCATGCGACGGCGGTGCTCAGCGTGATCGATCAGCCCGACAGCGAAGAAAAGTGCGCCGAGGTTTTTCGCGGCCGGCTCGCCTTCGTGCCGTACCTAATGCCGGGCTTCGGCCTCGCCCAGAAGGCGATCGAAGTCTTCGACCGGGAAAAGCCGAGCGACGGGCTCATTCTCAGCAAGCACGGCATTGTCACTTTCGGCGAAACCGCGCGCGAAGCCTATGAGCGCATGATCGAGATGGTTTCGCTCGCTGAAGCATTTATCGAACGACATAAGAAACCCGCTGCGGCCATTCTGCGGCGCGAAGTGGCGACGCTTCCAGAAGTCGCTCCGATCGTGCGCGGGGCGTGCAGTGACAAGGACGAGAAAATCGAAGGCGCCTGGCGAAGGCTGGTGCTGGATTTTCGTTGCGGCGATGGCGTGCTGGCTTTCGTCAACGGCGAGGATTTGTCCCGCCTCAGCCAAGCCGGCGTGGTGACGCCGGATCACACCATTCGCACCAAGAACTGGCCGCTGGTTCTGCCGGCGCCGCAGCCCGGCAAGCTTGATGACTTTGCCGCAGCAACGCGCAGGGCGGCGGGCGATTTCACCGCCCGCTATCGCCAATATTTTTCGCAGCACAACAGCCGCGTCGGCGGCATGAAGCATGAGCTCGATCCGCTGCCCCGCGTGGTGCTGGTCCCCGATCTTGGCTTATTCGGAATGGGGCGCTCCAAGCGCGACGCGGTGATTGCCGCCGACATTGCCGAGGAATGGATTTCCGTTGTGACCGGGACCGAAACAATCGGCCACTTCGAGTCGATCTCCGAGGCCGACATGTTCGATGTCGAATATTGGCCGCTGGAACAGGCCAAGCTTGGCGCACGCAAGGAGCCGCCGCTTGCCGGACAGATTGCCGTCGTCACCGGCGCGGCAGGCGCCATCGGCGCTGCGACGGCGAAAGCGTTCGCCACGGCCGGCGCGGAAGTCGCATTGCTCGACCTGAACCTTGCCGCCGCGCGCGAACAAGCCCAGGCGATTGGTACAACTGCGCTCGCGGTGCAATGCGACGTGACCGATCCGGCTTCGGTGCGCACGGCGTTCGACCGGGTGGCTGCAGCTTTCGGCGGCGTCGACATTTTGGTCGCCAATGCCGGCGCTGCGTGGCAAGGCCGCATCGGCGAAGTCGACGAAGAGATTTTGCGCAAGAGCTTCGAGTTGAATTTTTACGGCCAGCAGCGCACCGCGCAGGCGGCGATCAAAATGATGCTGGCGCAAAAGACTGGCGGCTGCCTCTTGTTCAACGTCTCCAAGCAAGCCGTCAATCCGGGGCCAAACTTCGGCCCGTATGGCATTCCGAAAGCGGCGCTGCTGGCGCTGATGCGCCAATACGCGCTCGACTATGGTGCAGACGGCATCCGCGCCAACGCGGTCAACGCCGACCGCATCCGCTCCGGCCTGCTAACACCGGACATGATTGCCGCACGGTCGAAGGCGCGGGGGTTGACCGAGAAGGATTACATGAGCGGCAATCTGCTCGGCCGCGAAGTAACGGCGGAAGACGTCGCGCAGGCGTTTTTGCATCAGGCGCTGGCGCTGAAAACCACCGCCGACGTCACTACCGTCGACGGCGGCAATATCGCCGCCGCGATGCGGTGATTTTACTTCTCGACCGCGCCGCCGGAATCGGCCCAATCTTTGAACCCGCCGAGATTAAAGACCTGGTCGTAACCCAGCTCCTTGAGCATCTTGCCGGCGAGCGCCGCGCGCCCGCCGGAACCGCAATAGAGAATGACGGTCTTGTCCTTGCTGAAATTCTTGTCGTGCGAGGGCAAATCGGGATCGGCCCGGAATTCCAGCATGCCGCGGGGGATGTGGACGGCGCCTGCCACCTTGCCGCTCGCCTGCACCTCCGGCACGTCGCGCACGTCGACGACGAGCGTGTTGCCTTTGGCGATCAATTCCTTCGCCTGCGCCGGCGTGATCTTCGGCACCGCGGCGTTTGCCGCTTCCATCATCTGCTTGACGCTTGTGGCCATTTCGTTCTCCCGGTTTTGCACAGCAGCGCGACGCGCGAGCAAGGGTAGAGCCCGTGCGGCGCTGCCTCTAATCGCTCGATAAAATCACGTTCTTGACGATCGGATAAACCTGGTTCTCCCAGCGCTTGCCGGAGAACACGCCGTAATGGCCGACACCGGCCTGCATGTGATGGCGTTTCAGATACGGGCGCAGCTTGCTGCAGAGGTCATGCGCGGCAACGGTCTGACCGACGGCGCAGATGTCGTCGCGCTCACCTTCGACAGTCAGCAGCATGGTGCGGCGGATCGCGCTCGGATCGATGCGACTGCCGTGCCATTCAAGCTTGCCGAGCGGCAGCGCGTACTCCTGAAAGATCAGCCGCACCGTTTCCAGATAAAATTCGGCGGTGAGATCGAGCACGGCGAAATATTCGTCGTAGAAAGCTTTGGTGGTCGCCGCCTTTTCGGTTTCCCCGTTGGCGAGATTTTCGTAAAGCTCCTTGTGCGCTTTCACATGGCGCTCGATGTTCATGCTCATGAAGGCGGTGAGCTGAACGAAGCCCGGATAGACCCGGCGGAATGCGCCGGGATAACGGATCGGCACCGACGCGGTGAGCATCCGCTCGAACCAGGCCATGTCGCGTTTGTTGGCGAGGTCGTTGACCTTGGTCGGATTGACCCGGCAGTCGATCGGTCCGGCCATCAGCGTCATCGAGCGCGGCTGCGCCGGATTTCCCTGTTGCGCCATAGCGGCCACCGCCGAGAGCACGGCGACACAGGGTTGGCAGACCGCGAGCACGTGCCCACCCGGTCCGATCACTTCCAGGAACTTGATCAGATGGTCGACATATTCATCGACGCCGAAGCGGCCGCAGATTAGCGGCACGTCGCGGGCATTGTGCCAGTCGGTAATGAACACGTCATGATCGGGCAGCATGGTGCGCACCGTCGCCCGCAACAGCGTGGCGAAATGGCCCGATAGCGGCGCCACCAGCAGCACCCGCGGCTGCGGCGTCGCGACATCTTTCTTGAAGTGAAGCAGCGTCCCGAATGGTGTCTTGTGCGCAGCCTCTTCCCGCACCTCCACCTCGCGGTTACCGACACTGATGGAGCGGATGCCAAACGGCGGGCGGGTATGGGTGAGGCCCATCCGCGAGACCAGTTCATAGGCCGCGGTCAAATTGCGGATTGCGGAATTATCGGCGACAACAGGCTGATGACCGGCGGCAAGCGCCATGGTCGCCCACGCTTTCATCGGCGTTATAATGTCGGCGTGGGCCTGATAAGCGAGGTACAGCATCCGTTATCCACGGGCGCCCGAGGCCGTCTGACGACGGCGCACCTGCGACCCCCCAAGCGCGGGAAAGCTAGTGTATTTTTTGTTGCGCTGCGACAAAATTGTGAACATCCTGCATAAAGGGAGCGGAACGCGGGAATCGGTGCCCGGCGGAAAGCATAACCGAAACCTGTAAATTAGCCGTAACGGATTGATATAATAGAAGTTTATCGGCACGCGAGCGATGAATGTCCAAGGCCACTCTCACCATTGCCAGCAAGAACTACGGCTCGTGGTCGCTGCGCGGCTGGTTGCTGTGCAAAATGGCCGGGCTCGATTTCGACGAGCAGCATGTCGGCAGCGATGACCCGTCGACCCGCGCGGAATTGCTGTTGCTGTCGCCGTCCTTCCTGGTGCCTTGCCTGATCCATGACGGGCTCAAGGTCTGGGACTCCCTGGCGATCGTCGAATATCTGCACGAGATCAAGCCGGAAGCCGGACTGCTGCCGGCCGACCAGGCGCAGCGCGCCCACTGCCGGGCGATCTGCGGCGAGATGCATTCGGGCTTCGCCAATCTGCGCTCGGCGCTGCCGATGAATCTCAAGGCGCACTTTCCGGGCTTCAAGTCCTGGGCCGGCGCCCGCGGCGACATCGAGCGCATCACCACCATCTGGCGCGAGTGCCTTGAAAAATACAAAGGCCCATACCTGTTCGGCGCCAGGCCCTGCGCCGCCGACGCCATGTACGCTCCGGTCTGCACGCGTTTCCTCACTTATGACGTCGCCCTCGACCCGGCGTCGGCGCAATACTGCCGCACCATCATGGCGATGCCGCTGATGCGGGAATGGATCGCCGCCGCCAAGGTCGAGCCCGACGAACTGGAAGAGCTGGACGTCGAGTTTTGAGCGTCGGCTTGTTCGACTTGCCTCCGCCGGAGATTCAACAAGGCTGAACTAACGAGACTGGCCGCCGGGCTGCGCCAGCGCGGAAATTGCCGCCATCTCCGGATCGCTGAGCGAAAAATCGAAAATCGCGGCATTCTCCGACAAGCGTTCGACTTTGCTGGTGCGCGGAATGACGACCATGTGCTGCTGCACCAGAAAGCGCAGGCAGACTTGCGTCGCGCTCTTGCGATGCGCGGCGCCGATACGGGCCAGCACCTCATTGTCACGCACGCGGCCGCGCGCGATCGGACTGTAGGCAACCACCGCCATGCCTTGCTTTCGGCAAGCAGCGATCAGCGCCGACTGGTCGAGAAACGGATGACACTCGAACTGATTACAGACCAAAGGTTCGCTGCTGACCTGCACCGCCTCTTCGATCTGCGGCACGCTGAAGTTGGAGACGCCGATGTGACGCGCCAGTCCGTCGCGCTTGGCCTTGCACAGAACTTCGATCGTTTCGGCAAGCGGCAGCCGCGGGCTCGGCCAGTGCAACAGCAGAAGATCGACCTCGGCCAGACGCAACCGCGCCAGACACTCCCGCGTGGCGCGGTCGAACTCGCGCGGAGCAAAATGGGTCGGCCAGATTTTCGTCGTGACGAAAACGTCGTCGCGCTTGACGCCGGAGCTGCGCAAGCCCTCGCCGACCTCGCGCTCGTTGTCGTACATTTCCGCGGTGTCGACATGGCGGTAGCCGAGCCGCAACGCCTGCTCGACCACGCGCGCGCAAACGCGGCCGCGCAAATCCCAGGTGCCGAGCCCCAGCAAGGGAATTCGCGCGCCCTTGGCCTGAACGGCCGGAACGCCGTCATTCTTGGTGGTCATATCGGCCATTGTGTGAAGCCCAGGGCGGCGCGCCAGTTAAGGCGGCTTGTTACGGCGGTTTGGCGCCCAGCACCGCAAAGGCGGCTTCGGGCGCCCGTTCGATCACCTTGAGCAACGCCCGAGCCGGTCCGCGCGGCGAGCGCTTGCCCTGTTCCCAGTTGCGCACGGTTTCCACCGGCACACCGATCCGCGCCGCAAAGGCGGTCTGCGTGAGCCCGGTCTGCCCGCGCACATTGCGTGCGTAGGCGGCGTCGACGAAACGGCCATTCGCGGACTGCGCGGCGCCGTTGACATGCCGTGCCGACGCGCTGTTGGAAAACGCCAGCGGACCCTCGCTGCCATCGGGCAGGATTTCCACCAACCGTCCGTCAGCTTTCAACCGAACGCGTAGCATGGCTTTTCAGCTCCAGCGTTTCCGGCTGCAAAGCAGCATAGCTGATTCGCCTGGATTCAATGAGTTAGTGGCCGCTTTTCACCGCCAATAAGGTTCGCTGGCGTACTAATTCTTTGACTGAGTAGGCCATTGCCCGCTTAAGAAAGGCTTGACGCGCGATCTATGCCGCAGCGGCAGGAAAGGCACCCTGGACCAAGCAAAGTGAATGCTTCCGACCGTTCGATTGAAGTTTGGGACGCCCCGCTCCGGCTGTTTCATTGGTTGACGGCGGCGCTGGTTGTTGCGGCCTACGTCACCTGGCGACTGGACTGGATGGACTGGCACGCCAAGGCCGGCTACGCGGTGCTGGCGCTCGTCATTTTTCGGCTGCTCTGGGGATTACTCGGCAGCGACACCGCGCGGTTCTCCCGTTTTGTTGCTGCTCCGCGGCTCGC
Source organism: uncultured Alphaproteobacteria bacterium (assembly GCA_963791955.1). Taxonomy (GTDB): domain Bacteria; phylum Pseudomonadota; class Alphaproteobacteria; order Rhizobiales; family Xanthobacteraceae; genus BOG-931. The sequence continues at coordinate 102,424 of CAWBUO010000001.1, read as the reverse complement.
GATCAGTCACCTCAGAGACGCGTTCCGTCGCGAGCCGGATCGACAAGTCGGGCACAATCCCGCCGGTGCGTGGATGGTGCTGCTCCTCCTTGCGCTCCTGCTCGGCGAAACGCTGAGCGGACTTTACGTCGCCAACGACGTCGCCGACCAGGGACCGCTCACCGAACTGGTCCCGGCGCCGATCGCCAACGCGATCACGGCGCTGCACTGGATCTTCTGGGACGCGCTGCTGGCGGCCATAGCGCTGCACGTTCTCGCGATCGCCATCTACGCCATCGCCAAGGGGCACAATCTCCTCGTGCCAATGCTCACGGGACGAAAGCAACTGCCGCCCGACGTGCCGCGCCCGCGCATCGCAAGTCTCATGCGCGCGAGCCTTCTCCTCGGCGTCAGCGCGCTCGCTGTCGCCGTCCTCGTCACCATGATGTGAAGGCGATCGGCCGCGGCAGCATCAGCTCTTCGGCGGCATCACCTGACCGCGGATCTCGCCGCCCGGATGAGTCTGGGTGTGGACGTTGATATACCACTCGCCGGCGGTGAACTGCGCCGCCTGTTCGGGCGTCAGCGTGGCTTCGCCCTTGATCGGGCTCGCGACCGGGCTGCCTTTTTTGCTCAGCCAGATCGTGACCGGGCCGTTCTTGCCTTCCGCGGCCGGTCCGTGGAAATGCGCCATGGTGGCGGGCGCAGACAGTCCCTCATAGCTGATGCTCCACGTCAGCATCCGGGTTGCGGGATCGTACGTCAGGTCGGCCGTTCCCTTGCCCGGCGTTTCGACCGCCGGCACCTGCTGGGCTCCGGAAAGCGCGACCTTGAAGGTCTCCGGCGCGGCGTTCGCTGCGACGGTCCACGCGGCGACGCCGGCCGTGCATGCCGCCAGAACGAGGAAGCGGCGAGAGATCGAATTGTTCATGGCTTGACTCCGTACCACGGGTTGTTCCGAGAGGCGCAGCTGTCTGCACTTTCGAGATAAGAAACAGATTGGGCGGTAGTTCCGGACACCCGGCCTTTGCGCCGGTCAGGTTCAGCGCAAACAACCTCTGGATTGTAGTCAGCTTGCCGCGCCGATCACAGCCGATCGGGATGACGGCCGCTTCACAAACGGGTGAAGAATTTTAACAGCATCGCGCGGCGCGCAGTTTCGCGAGCGATGCAAGCCGCACCCATCGGGATCGCCATGGTGCCCTGGATTTTGACATCATAGAACGCGCAAGTGGCGTCGCGCGACGCGATCCAGGCCCGCTGCATGTCGCGGAGTTTGGCTGCCTGCGCGGCATCGATGACGTCGCGCAGGTTCTTGTAATTCTCGTTGAGCAGATCGTCCCAGATTTTCGCTTCGAGGCGAAAGCAGTCGGCCATGCCAACGTTGGATTGGCCTTCGGGCGTTTGCTGGCACGGCTCCGCCACAAGTTCGAACAGGCATCGCCGTTCGGCCTCGGTGAGATCGTCCTGATTCTTCTCAGCGCACGCGTGAATGGCAGCGGTCTGCTTCACCGTCGGTTTTTCATCCTGGGCCCGCGCAGAGCCCGTCCCGCCCAAGAGTAACACCGCAAGGCATGAACCCACGATCCAGTTTGACCATGCCGACATCGACCACCCCCAAGGAGCACGCGCTTTGACGAACCGGCGACAACATACAAAAATGCGTTCTGAACGTCTTCGGAGAACCAGCGAGCGACACATGCAAAACCTGCAGATCGATGCCCAGCGGCTTTGGGATACGCTGATGGAGACGGCGAAGTTCGGCGCCACCGCAAAGGGCGGCATTTGCCGGCTGACGCTGACCGACCTCGATCGCCAGGTGCGCGACTGGTTCAAGGCACGCTGCGAAGCGCTCGGTTGCACTGTCACGGTCGACGAGGTCGGCACCATGTTCGCGCGCCGGCCGGGCAAGAACGAGACCCTGCCGCCGATTGCGATGGGCTCGCATCTCGACACCCAGCCGACCGGCGGCAAGTTCGACGGCGTGCTCGGCGTGCTTGGCGCGCTCGAAGCGCTGCGTATGCTTCATGAGACTGGCTACGAAACCAACGCGCCAATCGAGATCGTCAACTGGACCAACGAGGAAGGCTCGCGCTACGCGCCGGCGATGCTGGCCTCGGGCGTGTTCGCCGGCGTGTTCACGCCCGACTTCGCCTATTCGCGCGCCGACCGCGACGGCAAGACCTTCGGCGAGGAGCTCGCGCGCATCGGCTACAAAGGCAACGAGAAAGCGGGCGCGCGCAAGTTCGGCGCCATGTTCGAACTCCACATCGAGCAAGGCCCGATCCTCGAAGACGAAGGCAAGATGATCGGCATCGTCCAGGGCGTGCAAGGCATGCGCTGGTACGACGTCACCATCACCGGCCAGGACGCCCATACCGGCGCGACGCCGATGCGGCTGCGCAAGAATGCGCTCCTCGGCGCCGCCCGCATGATCGAGCGTATCGAGGCGATCGCGCTGGAGCACGCGCCTGATGCGGTCGGTGCGGTCGGCCTTATCGAAAACAAGCCGAACAGCCGCAACGTCGTGCCGGGCGAAGTGTTTTTCACCGTCGATTTCCGCCATCCGGACGAAAAAGTGCTCGACGCGATGGAAGCAAAATTGCGCGCTTCGCTCGCCGCGATTCTTGAGCCGATGAAGCTCACCTATCAAGAAACGCGGATCTGGAATTCGCCCGCGGTCAAATTCGCCCCGGAGCTGATCGAGTGCGTGCGCATCGGCACCCAGAAGGCCGGCTTCAAATCACGCGACATGATCTCCGGCGCCGGCCACGACGCCGCCTACATCGCCCGCGTCGCACCGACCACGATGATCTTCGTCCCCTGTGCCGGCGGCATTTCCCACAACGAAGCGGAGTCGACAAGCTTCGACGAATGCGCCGCGGGCGCGCAGGTGTTGCTCAACGCGGTGCTGGAATATGACCGAAGGTTGGGATGAGTGATTGATCCTGCCGCGGCGAGACGCGAAAGGGTCGGGCGCAAAGAATTTATCTCTATCCCAAGACCTTCTTTCGCGTGATCGCCTTGCCGCAAGCAGTCAGGCGGGCCGTTTTGGCAGCAGCGTGACGCCGAGCCGCGGCAATTAAATTTTGCCCCAGGTCCGCGCCAGCACGCGCAGCCAGTTTCGCCAGCACACCTTCTTGATCAGCGGCTCGCTGAAACCGCGCTTGCGCATCGCCTGCACCAGAACTGGCAATCCGGCGGCTGTGCCGAGTTGAGCCGGGATCATGGCGCCGTCGAAATCGGAGCCTAAGCCCACGCTGTCCTCGCCGGCATGCTCGAGCATGTGCTCGATATGCTCGACGATGAGTGTGACCGGCGTGTCCCGGTCGTGGCGGCCGTCCGGACGCAGGAAGCTCGTGGCGAAATTGACGCCGGCAAGGCCACCGGATTTCCCGATCGCCGCCAATTGCCGGTCGGTCAGATTGCGCGAATGCGGGCTGATGGCGTGGGCGTTGGAGTGCGTGGCAACGAGCGGCGCGTCACTGATGTCCGCCACGTCCCAGAAGCCGCGCTCATTCAGGTGCGACAGATCGAGCAAAATCCGCAACCGGTTGCAGGCGCCGACCAGAGCTTTGCCGAGGTCGGTCAGGCCGGGGCCGGTGTCAGGCGACGACGGGCAGCGGAACGGCACGCCGTGGCCGAACGCATTCGGCCGGCTCCACACCAGGCCAAGCGAGCGCAGCCCCGCCGCGTAGAGCACGTCCAGCAGCGTGAAATTCGCGTCGATCGCCTCCGCGCCTTCGATATGCAGCACCGCCGCCAGCGCGTCGTCGGCGAGGCAGCGTTCGATCTCGGCGACTGTGCGGCAAACGCGCACGCGCCCGGCCGATTCCCGCTCGATCCGCAACAACAGGGACGCCATGGCGAACACGACTCGCTGCGCCTCCGCCATCTCGACCGCCGGCGGCGCGGAATCGTCGCCGATGATACTTCCGCTGTCTCGCGCCGGCGCTTCGCCGGTGCCGGGCTCCTTCCGCTTGGGCGAAGGCACAAAGATCGCAAACAGGCCGCCGGCGAATCCGCCCTGCTGCGCTTTGGCAAGATCAAGATGGCCCTTCTCCTCGCCCCGCAGAAACGCCGCCGCCGCATCCGCGCCGCCGTGCAGATGCAGCCGCAGCAGAACGTCGTTGTGGCCGTCGAAGATCGGAATGCGCTTGGGAGAGGTCACCGCTGGTGGTCCTTCGTTTTACAAAATCCAGTACAGCAGGTTAGCCCAACGGGTCCGGCCCGAAGTGGCCGGCCCGTTGACAAGCTCCGGCGTAACCCGCCGTCCGCCGCATCGGCAAGGTGGTCTGGCGGATTGCGCCGTGCTAATCCGCCCTTCGCGCTGCTTCGGATCAATTAATGATGATGTAGCCAGAAAAATATGGCCGGTAAGATTTTCATCAGTTATCGCCGAAATGACAGCAGAGCCTATGCTGGCAGCATCCATGATAGACTCGAACGTGAGTTTGGGATCGATCGGCTTTTCATGGACGTGGAAGCTATTCCGCTGGGCATCGACTTCATCAAGGCATTACGCGAAGAAGTCTCCAAATGCGATGTGCTGCTCGCGGTCATTGGGGAGAACTGGCTAAGTGCACCGGATAAAAAAGGAAATCGTCGTCTCGACAATCCGGATGACCTCGTGCGCATCGAGATCGCCACCGCGCTAGAACGCGACATTCCGGTAATTCCGGTTCTGATCGACGGCGCACGAATTCCAACTGCCGGTGAACTACCAGAAGACCTTAAAGCACTTTCGCGACGCAATGGACTCGATGTGCGCCATGCCTCGTTCCACCGCGACATGAGTAAATTGGTACAAGCGCTTAAAAGCCGGCTGGGCGATGCCGGACAGCTTTCTCCAATTGCAGTTAGCGCGCCTGCGCCCGCGGTAGTCTTCAACGATCAGCAACCGGTGCGCGCCAAGATCATTTTTGGAACCGACCATCCATTCGAAACTACCGCAGTTGCTGGAAAAAATAAGAATCGGACAGTCCGAGTAAAGATCGAAAACGCTCCGGATGCAGAAATATCGAACGGCACAGTAAGTATCTTAAATTTGGACCCCCCACAAAACGACCACAGGAACTTCTTTCTAAAGGGCGACATAACAATTGGGCCACGCCGACACACGTTCATCGATGTTGCCTACTATAGCGAAGGCACGTCGGAGGCGCTGCCTGGACCATGGATCAAACTATGCGTACCGATCCCGGCCGGATTTCATTTTAATACTCTGCCAGGCACCTTGCCCCTCGTGTCGCATACCCTTCAGCTTAGGTTTTGGTCGCTGGAAGATGGCACGCTTGACGAGGTCCATTGTCGCCTCTTCGTCGATGAAAATCATATTCTCCAACTTGAGAACTGGGGGGATTCGACAAAGCTGCCTAGCCCACAAAGTATGCCAAGACCGGATATCAGCTTGTTGGTAAATAAAGACCTGAAGCAGCTCGATGATTATCAGGTAGTGTGCGCAATCGATGTTGAAAACAGCGGCTCAGTTGCGGAACTAGATAATTGCTTGGTCGAGATGACGGAATTTAGTGGTACAGTTCCGGCTGGGATGAAAATGCCTGCAACTCTAAGATCAGCTGGTCAAATTCAAGGCAATCGCCCCGGTCGCCTTAAACTTTCCAGGGGGCAGCGAAAGCCAATTCCTATCTTTTTCACGAGCACAAGACGTAAGAACGAATGGTTTTTCATCGATGAGCGTGGGAAAAAATATCCTCTGGTGGCGCAGCCGGCCCGCGTTTGTTTACAAATCTATGGCGGCAAGGAAACGCAAGTTTGGCCCAGCTTTTTATAGATACCGACGCCGGCTGGAATCCGCATCCTCGATTGGAAACTGTTACAAAGCTGTAGCGAGCGTAGCCCGGATGGAGCGGTAGCGAAATCCGGGATCGGCGCTTGAGCCGCTCGATCGTTCCCGTATTGCGCTACGCTCCATACGGGCTACACGTCGATAGCGAGCGTAGCCCGGGTTGAGCGCAGCGAAAGCCGGGAGCGGCATTCGACCCGGACATGCGTGCTTTGGATTTCGCTTCGCTCAATCCAGGCTACGCTTGGCATCACGTGGCAGCGCAAATGACTTCTTCAACAGCCTGCTCTAACCCTACCTACCGCCCTCAACGAGATCACTCCGCCGCACTGACCGGCGGCAGCGCTATCGTCTCAATCCGCGACAGATCGAGCTTGCGAGAAGCGTGGTCGATATCGAGGCCGACGACGTTGCCATTAGCGTCAAAATCGACGATCAGGCCTTCGACAATTTCTCGTGCCTCGGCGCCGGGCGCGCTCGTCAATTCGATGTAGAGGCTATCCGTCTCGGGATAGTAATGCAGCTTCATCGCTCATCCTCGCGGAAGTTACGATCGAAGAACGCGTTATGGACCGTCTCTCCGTCGTTCAGTGTTACAACCCGCAGATATCGCGGTCGAGCTTCACCCGGCACAACAATCTTACCCCAGAAGCGAACGCGGCCGTCCATTTGAGGCGTGCGCCGGATTGGCGCGTCGAGCACGTCTTGGCACCATTCGCGCCGTATGTAGGGGCGTTTGCGCAGCACCTGCTCTTCGAAGTAGCGCGTGGTCTTCAAGCGAACCCGCCTGCTTCACTTTTATCGGCGCACGATGCGCGGCGAGCCATATCACATGTTGCGCCGATGTTCGAATGGCCACGAGTTCAGTACTATGCGCCGCCCGGCTACGTCGCGTCACGTTTCCATTGACTTTCATCCCCATTTCAGATACAAGGCGCGGCGAATCTCGCTCACCGAGGACGCCTGTCGCGAAGGTATTCCGAGAGGTGGAGCGAGTGCGGTGCCCGCGGGCGGAACGATACACTCCGTCCCCGGGCAGCTTCGGGCATCATGCTGACCGGCACTACGACCGGTCCGGGAGGTGCATTCCCTGGACTGGGACAGGCGGGCGCGGGTAACGCCCGTGTAAGAACGCGGAGTCTGTGCTCCCCGGTTGGAGTGCGCTTACAGGATGAAGCGTCCTGCCACGTCCCAGGAAGCCTGGCCTGGAGTTGCGCCCAGGGGCCGAAAGCCCTGACGGTAAGAGCCGCGGTGGAACGCCGATAGGCGAGCGCGCCCCCTCCCTAACTCTCCCCCGCACGCGGGGGAGGGAAAAGAGACCAGGGCGCGCGCCGCATCGCGAGATGCGGAGGTTGGATGCACACGTCTGTCGGCGTTCCGCTTCCTTTTTTCTTTTTCGTCGTAGCCCGGATGGAGCGCAGCGTAATCCGGGGAGCAGCATTCAAGCTGCGATGCCGTTCCCGGATTTCGCTTTGCTTCATCCGGGCTACGGATCGTGCCGTCAGCAAAAACCCGGGCGCATCCGCGTCGCGGGAACGATGCCGCGCGTTCACCTCTCCCCGCGTGCGGGGAGAGCATAGGCGTCGTTTAGACGCCGTCCTTAGTGCAGGAACGCCGATGCCATGCATCGGCTATGCGGAGCGAGGGTGCGGGGGCCTCTCAGCTAGTCTGAGCGCGGCAGTCCTGAGCCCGGCAGAGAGGCCCCTCACCCCGACCCTCTTCCCGCGTGCGGGGAGAGGGAGTTGAAAGTGTTGCCTATATCAGCGCGTCTTTTCGAACAGCTCGCGGCCGATCAGCATGCGGCGGATTTCCGAGGTGCCGGCGCCGATTTCGTAGAGTTTCGCGTCGCGCAGGAGACGGCCGGCCGGGAAATCGTTGATGTAGCCGTTGCCGCCGAGGATCTGAATGGTTTCGAGCGCCATCCAGGTCGCGCGCTCGGCGGCGTAGAGGATCGCGCCGGCGGCATCCTCGCGCGTGGTCTCGCCGCGATCGCAGGCCTTCGCCACCGCATAGACGTAAGCCTTGCTGGCGTTGAGGGTGACGTACATGTCGGCGAGCTTGGCCTGGATGAGCTGAAAGCGGCCGATCGGCTGGCCGAACTGGCTGCGCTGATGAACGTAAGGCAGCACCAGATCGAGGCACGCCTGCATGACGCCGATCGGTCCCGCCGCCAGCACCGCGCGCTCGTAGTCGAGACCGGACATCAGCACGTTGACGCCGTTGCCGACGACGCCAAGCACATTGTCGGCCGGCACCTCGCAATCCTCGAACACGAGTTCCCCGGTGTCGGAGCCGCGCATGCCGAGCTTGTCGAGTTTGTGGCCGGTGGAAAATCCTTTGAACGTCTTCTCGACGATGAAGGCGGTGATGCCGCGGGAGCCCGCAGTCGGATCGGTCTTGGCGTAAACCACCATGGTGTCGGCAAGCGGCCCGTTGGTGATCCACATTTTCGAGCCATTGAGAATGTAGCGGTCGCCGCTCTTGTCGGCGCGGGTGCGCATCGAAACCACGTCCGAGCCGGCATTGGGCTCCGACATCGCGAGCGCGCCGACATGCTCGCCGGAAATCAGCTTCGGCAGATAGCGCTTCTTTTGCTCGGCGCTACCGTTCTTTCGGAGCTGATTGACACAGAGGTTCGAGTGCGCGCCGTACGACAGGCCAATCGCCGCCGAGGCGCGCGAAATCTCCTCCATCGCCACGCAATGCGCGAGGTAGCCCATCCCTGCCCCGCCCCATTCCTCTTCGACGGTGATGCCGAGAAGCCCAAGCTCGCCGAGCTGCGGCCACAGCTCGCGCGGAAATTTGTTGGAGCGATCGATCTCGGCGGCGCTTGGCGCAATCTTCGCCTGCGCAAACGAGCCGACAGTGTCGCGCAGCATGTCGATATCTTGGCCGAGATCGAAAGCGAGGCCGGGAAGGCTGTTGGCGATCATTGTTCGCTCTGCAGGCGCATGCTCACGCCGGGATGTGCCCAAACGATAGCGGTTAGCGCGCGCCGTGTCAGCGTGGCGCAGGCTCTCTCAGCCGACCATGGAGCGCGCGACCCGGTCCACGACCTTGTCGATTTCGGCAGCCGGGCCGGGCTTGGCAAACAGATAGCCCTGCATTTCGTCGCAGCCGGCAAGCCGCAGCAACACCCGCTGTTCGTCGGTCTCAACGCCCTCGGCCAAAACTTTCATGCCCAGCGCATGGCCGAGCGTAACGATTGCCTGGATGATGGCGCCGGTCGAGCCGGACGAGCCGAGCGAAGCCACGAAGGCACGATCGATCTTGAGCCGGTTGAAGGGAAATTTTTGCAGGTAGCTCAGGCTCGAAAAGCCGGTGCCGAAATCGTCAAGCGCGACGCTGACCCCGAGCGCGCGCAACGCCTCAAGCCGCACCAGCGCTTCCTGCGGGTTGTCGATCAGGATGCCTTCAGTCACTTCGAGGACGACCCGCGAAGAGGCGATGCCGGTGTCCGCCATGGCGACGCTGACCAGATCGACCAGCCAGCGGTCGCGAATTTGCACTGGCGAAAGATTGACGGCGACCGACAAGGCCGGCCAGCGCGCGCCGTCGGCGAGCGCCCGCCGCAGGACGATTTCGCCGAGCTGGGACATCAGGCCGCTTTGTTCGGCGAGCGGAATGAATACCGATGGCGGTATCGGACCGCGGCTCGGGTGATTCCAGCGCAGCAAAGCTTCGACGCCGACCATCGCGCCGCCGTCGGCCGCAACAATCGGCTGATAGTGGACGTCAAACGTCTGCAGCGAGATCGCGGATTGAAGCTCGCTCAGGAGCGACCGCCGCTCGGCGTAATCGGTTTCGATCTGCGGCTCGAAAAATCGCACTCTGCTGCGCCCTTCGCGTTTGGCCGCTCGCAGCGCCAGCCCGGCGCGACGGGCCAGTTCGTCGGCTGTCGTCCCCTCCTCAGGGGCTTCCGCGACACCAATCCCGGCGGTGATCTGCCACATCCGGTCAGCAAAGATCGGCCGCTGCAGCGAAGCACGAAGCGCGTTGATCAGCGCCATCACGGCGGTTTTGTTCTCGCTGCTGATGATGGCGGCGAATTCATCCTCCTCGAAGCGCCCCAGCAACGCGTCGCCAGGCAATCCGGCCTGCAAATGTTCGGCGACATTTTTGAACACGGCGTCGCCACCGGCTCGCCCCAGCGTATCGTTGACCTCGTGAAAGCCGTCGAGGTCGATCAGCGCGAAGGCGACGACGCCGGAATGACGCCGCGCCAGGGCGTTGCCGAGACGCTCCATCATGGTGCGATGATTGGGCAGTCCCGTCAGGGCGTCTTGCCCGAGCAGATTGCGAGCCGCTTCGGCGCTTTGATCGAGCGAACGAAGAAGGTGGCGCGACGCCCGCAGGGCGAGAAACCCGACCACGCCGAACGCAATACCGACAGCGCCCAGCAGACCCCAAAGCCAGTTCATTGCGGGAACGAATGCGTTGTCGATCACCCAGCTGAACCAGCCGATGATCCGGCCGCGCCCATCGTGCAGAGATTGCAGCCCTCGCCCGCTGTCCTGCACCGGGTCACGGTCGAACCGCAGGCCCTTGAGGCCGGCAAGATGCTCGACCTGCCGAAGCATCGCATCGTCGACGTCCTCATGATCGCCGATCGGGCCGCGAACTTGTTCAAGCGCCCGCTGCAAAGCGGCGTGCTGCTGGGCTTCGAGGCGACTGTCGCTGAGTTGCGTAACGGCAAAACCGATCGCAGCGCAAAGGATCGTCGCGCCGGCAAAAAGCGCCGGCAGCAAAAGCATAAAGCAGGCCGTCCTGGTGGCTTCGCTGGCACCGGCCGAGGACCGTATCGACGAGCGCGAAAGCAACCGGTACGCCGCCCACCATCTCCCGGCTGCCGCAGCGGCCGCCATAGTTCACGCCCCGTTCAGAATGTTTCATGCAGGTCTAATTGTCCTGGATTAACGACAAGGAAAGACAATGGGCCGTCACCGTTTTCAACAGATGCGCGGCCTGTCGTTTGTTAGTAAACATGACATTAATCAAGCCATCCGATAACGTGTTCAAGGGAGTGGTCACGGCCAGTCGCCGCGCCGAGGACCAAAGAGGAATGAACAGTATCCGCGCATCTTTTCCGAAGATTTTTGTCTTTGTCATCGCTGCAACGGCTGGTCTGGCCGGTGTGCTTGCGACCGCTTCGGCGGCGCGGGCGCAACAATGTCCCGGCCACCCCGACGCGCTCGGCACCAGCCGCGTCCTGGTGCTTGAACCCGGCGAGCTGACCCAGGTCGGCGTGATGCAGTATCCGCAGAGCCTGCCGCTCGCGGACAAGGAAGTCGTTATCACCTTCGACGACGGTCCGCTGCCGCCCTATTCGAACCAGGTCCTCGACATCCTGGCTGAGCAATGTGTCAAGGCGACCTACTTCCTGGTCGGCGAGATGGCGCGTTCGTTCCCCAGCGTGGTGCGCCGGATCTATCAGGAAGGGCACACCATCGGCACCCACACCGAAGATCATCCGTTGCGGATGCAGAAATTGCCGGTCGAAAAAGTGCGTTGGGAGATCGACCAGGGCATCGCCGATGTCGGCGCCGCGCTCGGCGACCCCAACGAGGTCGCGCCGTTCATCCGCATTCCGGGCCTCGCCCGATCGCCGATGATCGAGGATGAAGCCGCCGCGCGTTCACTGGTCATTTTCAGCTCCGATACGGTGGCCGATGATTGGCATCGCCACATCAAGCCGCACGACATCGTTTCACGCGCCATGACCCGGCTCGAGAAACGCGGCAAGGGCATCCTGCTGCTGCACGACATTCACAAGTCGACGGTCGCAGCGCTGCCGGAACTGTTGAAGGAACTCAAAGAGAAGGGCTTCCGCGTCGTCCATGTCATCCCCGGCGCGGCGCCGCAGCGCATCGAAACGGTCAGCAAACCGGGATCGCCGACTGCGGTGCGGCCGATGCCGGCTGATCTCGCCGACAGCACTGGCGCCACATATCGCGGCGGCACCACGGCGGTTGAATGGCCGAATCCGCCCGGTCCTGCCGCGCAGGCCGACGAAACCGAATTGCCGGCCCCCGATCTGCAAAATCTGGATCTGAAAGATCTCAATGCAGCCGACATGCGGATCGAGTGGCCGCGCTCGAGAACGTTCTCGCTCAGCGTGAGAAGCCATGCGCACCGGACGTTGGCGGCAAGCCGTTCCGCTCACGTCCACACCGCGCTCAGAAAAATAAGAAAGTCCGGCAATGGCAGGCACGCTGAGACGCTATAAGGCGCGCGACCGGACAGCATGCGACCAGAAAGCATGCGACCAAGGCGCCAAGCATGCGGCACCTCGGTGTCAGCGGACGATTGCTATTAGGAAGGTGGCCCCCCGGCCGGAGGCGGTGAGCCGGGCGGAGGCCGGTATGCACCGGGCGGAGGCGGCGGCGCATACCCTGGTGCGCCAGGCGGCGGCGCGTACCCGGGCGGCGGGGCATAGCCCGGTGCGCCAGGCGGCGGTACATAGCCGGGCGGCGGCGGATACGGCCCGACATCGGGGTGGCATCTGCGGCCATACGGCCCCGGGTGCCAGCCCGGCGGGCACGCCCTCGGCGGGGCGCAAGCGCTCATCTCGAGCGCGGCCAACAGCAACGCAATCAAACTCGCAGTACGGACGATCATGCAGAGATTTCCCCATCCCTCGATTGGCCAGCTACGACGGTATAGCGGCCGAATTTGGACGCCGAACCTGACAAAAATCACAGCGCCTTGCGGCCAGGAGCGTATGCGAAACAAAGTCTTACCGCGGCGCCTTTGGCTAAAGTGCCGGCGTCATACGGCAACCCCGGGCCAGTGTTGATGAAAAATGGTGCGGTCGAGAGGAAACGCCCCACAACCCGTTAAGTAATTGAATTCTATGAGTCTTTTTTACAGAAAAGTCCGTATTCTGTAGTCGTCTCTGTAGTGAATTGCTGGGGTATGCCTTGGTCGTGTAAGGCGGCCACTCCCCCCGGCTCGTTTCGCCCGTCTCTCGCGGAGTCCCGACCCTCATTTATCTCAGAGTCATTTGTCCTGACTAAATCTCAGAGTCATTTGTCCTGACTTCGGGCGCGCTGAACTGCCGGCCACGGACGGGCTATGGAGATTCAGTGAGCTGTCTCGTCGCCTATTCGACTAATCCAGCTGCGAGTGATCGGTGTGCCAGACATAAAACCAAGAATCCCGGGCATGTCAGGGGGTTGCTTTCGCTAGCACGCAAATTCTTGTTGCGACAAACGCCCAAGGATGACGTTGCAAAATAGAGAGCAAGCAACGCGTAGCCGCCGCCATGACGATGGGGGATGATCTGAACGGCTGTTGGAGTTGGTGTGTTCAACAAATCTGGCTACAAACCGTCGAGCTTGCGCACAGGATATGGCCGGCAGAGCAACCCTTCAAGGGTCTGAATAATCCTCACGCGGCCACCACAGCATTGGCAAGGCGGTGGTTTGTGTTTGGGGTTGCGTGAATCGTCGCCGTGATCATTGCGACGGGCCGCCGGCACCGTGGCCACTGCGAGCAAGCTTCGGCAGAGCGCGAGCTTATTGGCACGATGGCCGTTCGCCAGGAAGCCGTAGTGACGAATGCGATGGAAGCCATTCGGCAGGACGTGGAGAAGGAAGCGGCGCACGAACTCCGCGGTCTGAACGCGCATGACTTTGCGCTTATACCCGCCGCCTTGCCGTACCTTTTTCCAGCGGAACCTGACGTGGGTCTCATCGAGTTCGAGCAAGCGGCTATTGGTGATCGCGACGCGATGCGTGTAGCGAGCCAGATAGGCCAATAGCTGCTCGGGGCCGGCGAAGGTCCTTTTGGCGTAGACGACCCACTCGACTGTGCGCAGTGGCGTTAGCGCGGCCGCAAATACCTTGGCTTGGTTCAGATGCACAAGATCTGCAAAGAACCGCAACTCACCGGCCTCGAACGCGGCCATCAGACCTTCCAGGAAGAGACGTCGAAACAGGCGCGAGAGCACGCGAACCGGAAGGAAGAATCCAGACCTGCAGGCAACCCAACGCTTGCCGTGTGGCGAGATGCCGCCACCCGGAACCACGCAGTGTACATGCGGGTGGTGTTGTAGGCTCTGGCCCCAAGTGTGCAGGACCGCAACAACGCCAATTTCTGCGCCGAGGCGCTTGCGATCTGCAGCAATGCTGATCAGCGTTTCAGACGCAGCCTTAAACAGCAGTCCGTAGAGCTTGGCTTTGTTCTGGTAGGCCATCGCGCCAATTGCGGCCGGCAGCGCGAACACAAAGTGAAAATACGGCACCGGTAGCACCTCGGCTTGGCGCTTCGCCAGCCATGCTGCTGCAGCGCGCGACTGGCATTTAGGGCAGTGCCGATTACGGCAGGAATTATAAGCGATGCGGGTGTGCGCACAGTCCGGACAGTGCTCGACGTGGCCGCCGAGCGCGGCCGTGCGGCAGATCTCAATCGCCGTCATGACACGTCGCTGGGCGAGGTTGACGTGACCTTCGTTGGCTGTGCGCCACGCCTCGCCATGACGGCGGAAGATATCCGCTACCTCCAGGTTCGGTCTAAACACACGCGCTCGCCTCAGGTCACAAACACCAGCTCAGTTCGACTCACCGATCAGATTCGAATGGGCTCCGTACCGGTCCGATCAAGTCGATAGCTCCGCACGTTGGACGGGCGGGGTCGTATTCGCCACCGGTTTCGTCACGTCTCCCCAGCCTCCTCAGTGAAATTCAGCATTTTACCGAGTTCAAGGGTCTTAGTTGATCAGGTCAATTCGGTGGGTGGGTGCAATGCGGCGGAAATGGCTGATTAACCACCGCAACCAAGAGGATTCGCCTCTCAGAAACTACGCCCTACATTACTCGTAGCGTACTGAGGCGGGCATCGACGGATTGGCCCGCGCCAACCTGCGCTTCTCCGAGCAAGGTGGTCCGTAAACGCGGCCGGTGCCCACGTGGCGCCAGCAACCAAGCGGAGATATCCATGGCTCCCGCACGTCCATTTTGGAGAGGCCATCTCAAGCTTTCGCTGGTCTCGTGTCCAATCGCCCTCTACACCGGGACAGCATCGACCGAGCGGGTCTCGTTCCGCCAGATCAACAAGAAGACCAGCAACCGCCTGCGCCAACAGCTGGTCGATGATGTCTCGCGTGAACCAGTCGAGGGCGAGGCCAAGGGCCGCGGGTACGAATACGCAAAGAACGCCTACATCCCGGTCGACGACGACGAACTCGACGCCCTTGCGGTCGAGAGTAAGCACACCATCGAAATCGATTCCTTCGTACCCCGCGAGCAGATCGACCAACGCTATCTGGACACTCCCTACTACATCACGCCGAACGATTGGGTCGGGCAGGAAGCATTTGCCGTGATCCGCGATGCCATGCGCGGCAAGGGCGTGGGTCGTGTGGTGCTGGCGAAACGGGAGCGGGTCATCACGCTCGAGCCCTGGGACAAGGGGCTGACGGGAACCACGTTGCGCTATCCATACGAGATTCGGGACGCGAAGGAGTATTTCGACCATATCCCGAACGTCGAGCTCGAGCCGGGTATGCTCAAGCTGGCCGAGCAGATCGTCCGGAGCAAAACAACGGACTTCGATCCTTCGCAGTTCGTGGATCGCTACGAGGAGGCCGTTGTCGAGATGCTCAAGAAGAAGCAGGCCGGCCTACCGGTATCGCGCAATCGGGTCCTGCCGCGGTCGCAGAATACTGTGAACGTCATGGACGCGCTTCGCCGCAGCCTTGCGCAGGAAAAAGCCGCAACCGCTTCCTCGAAGCAGCACAGACATATTAAAGGCCAGGGCGAGATGCTGCTTCCTATTCCGGGCAAGAAGGCCAGGGAAGCCGTGGCAAGACCACTCCAACGATCAGGCGCTCGTCAGAAAAGCGCCAGCTGATCTTTCCATTGGGCCCGACGTTTCGCGCGCCACCGTTGATCTGAAGGGCATTGCAGCGGCTCGCAACTGCCTCGACCCTCGGGCGGCCCTACTGATCCGATTCCCAGGCCGGGCAGGAGCCTTCACGGTGTACGATGAGCCGAAGCAAAGATCGCAAAGCAAACCGTAGTCCTCAGACGGCCGATGACGCCGCGCCGATCGTGGTGCCGGCGCGCACCGCAGCCTGGACGTACGGTGACCATCTGAGACATCTGGCCGAGCATGCCGGCGATCTTCCGCCAACGCTTGATGAGTTCGGTCGCTGTGTGGTCTGCGTGCGTTTCGGCTGGTTCTGGCTGAACGCTTAGTCGTTGATCCGATAAAGTTGCTTTAGCACCACTGCTTGGGCTGCGCGCGGGAAAACGCAGCGAGAGAGCGGCTGCGGCCCCTTTCTCTCAATAAATTCAGTCGCGCTCGCATCGGCCGCCTTGGCCAAAAGCTGAGCGCGTGCACCTCCGAACCCCCTGCCCATGATGTTGCGATCGGGTGGCGGCGACGTCGACCCCGTACCTCGCGCTGCGCTCGGCCACCGCACCCGCCGATCGCGCCGCCGCCGCGGCCAAAGCCGTCGATCACCTCAAAAACAATTTCCCAAAAACAACGACCGCGGCCCGCTGCGCTCCAACGCTCGGCCACGATTCACCGCCGCGCTCGGCTTCGCCTCGCGCGCGCGGGAAAACGCAGCGAGAGAGCGGCTGCGGCAAGCCATCTGGGCGGAGATGCCGGGCAACCCTTCGGGAGATTAAAGCGCTGAACGAATTCGGCCGGTCCGCGCGTGGTGAAGATCGAAGCGCGCGTAGCCGGCTAAGGCACTACGGCGCCCGCCTGCAAGCGCTAGATACTTAGCGACGCAGAGGCGACCACAAACTAAACACGTGACCCAAGTGACGCAGTCAGCCGTATTTGCAGCCCATGAGCGAAATCCGTCCTTACCACAAAACGCACAGTCTACTCGCTTGGGGCTGTTGGCTTAGGTTGTTGCCTCAACTTCGACTCTTGTAGCCGGGCAGTGGGTGTCGGGGATGGGGAGCCGCCCGGTTGGGCCTTGCCCATTTAGATACGAAGCGCGTTCGACGGTCGCAATACGTATTTGCACCTAGTGTTAAGCAGTGGGTGCGGTCGTCTGCCGCACAGCGCCGGCCGACGATCAGCCGTCCGACGCTTTAAAACTCCGGCATGCACTGCCAGATTGCCGATCATCGCATCAAACAAAGGCACCGAGGCCGCGGGCGGCATATCACGCCACTTCGTCTAACTTGCCTACTCGCACCGTTTTGGTCCTGTGAAGTCGGTCACAGAATATCGTATGTTGGAGACTTGTAGGGTGATCGACAATCGAAGGAGCAAAAACATGTATAGCGGTATATCTCGGCGGGCCTTGATCCTTATAGCTTGTCTAGCATCAGCTGCTTGGGCGGGGCTGGCGCAGGCTTCGCCGCAATCCTTCACGGTGCCGCTCACTGGGGCCGAGCAAGTGCCGGCGGTCGAGACCGCCGGCACCGGAAGCGCCGCTCTCACGTATGACCCGGCCACGCGGGTCGTTACTTGGACGGTCACCTATAGCGGGCTTTCGGGTCCGGCCACTATGGCGCATTTCCATGGACCCGCGGACAAGGGCAAGAACGGCCCGGTGGTAATCTGGCTGTCCAACAAGGGCAGTTCGGCCGAGAGCCCGTTCAAGGGCGAGGCTACGCTGACGCCCGAGCAGGCTCAGCAATTCACCGCCGGCGAGTGGTACATCAACGTGCACACGCAGGCGCATCCAGGCGGTGAAATCCGTGGTCAGGTCGTGCCGCCGAAGGGCTGATCGGACCTCACAGGAAATTTGCCAGCGCGGCTGCGGCGAGAGCGCTGCAGCCAAAGAGAAGAGCTGCGCGTGCCGCGCCCGCCAGGCGCGGCCGCTTTACGTCTTGCGGAAGGGCCTTGTGCCCGGTGATCATCGGGGTCAACAGGTCGTGCCGCTTCGCCACGGCATAGACCAGTATCGCCAGCACGTGCAGAATCACGGCTCCTACTAGGGCGTCCCAGAAATACGAGTGCAGGTCGGTGATGAGGTTGGCGATCGGTGCGGGAACCAGTTCGGTCAAGGACCCCTCGACCGCCACGTCATTCGCGATATAGATCCCCGTCAGCGTCTCCGCGAGCAAGAACGCGAGCAGGAGCAGTACCATCCAGCCGCCAGCTGGATTGTGGCCGACTTGGCGATCGGGTTCGCGACGAAGCCCAGCAGCGAGTTGGAGCGCCGCAGCGCGCGGCGAGGCGAGAAAGGCTGAAAAGCGCGCCGTCTCGCTGCCAAAGAAGCCCCAGAGCAAGCGGAACAGCAGCAAGGCGAGCAGCGTGTCACCGGTCCACGCATGCCAGTCCATCAAATTCATCCGCCACGTCGTATAGGCCGCGATCACCAGCACCACGGTCAACCAATGGAAGAGGCGCGTGGGAGCGTCCCAGACGAGAACCTTGCGGCAGGATAAGTTCATCCTCCAGAGCTACCTAGGGAGTTTGGCGGGCGAGCAGGGTGGCGATCTTTTCCAGTAGGCGCGGCAGCTCAACGGGCTTGGTATCGTAGTCATCGCATCCGGCCGCGATCGCCTTTTCGCGATCGCCTGCCATCGCATGGGCCGAGAGCGCGATCACTGGAATGTTCCGCGTTAGGGCTTCGGCCTTCAGCCGCCGCGTCGCCTCCCAGCCGTCGATCACTGGCAGGCTCAAATCCATGAGGATGAGCTCCGGCGCCTCGCTGGCCGCCATCGCGATCCCCTGCTCGCCGTCGCGCGCCGACACGACCTGGTAGCCCCGCCGCGTCAGGCGGTTGGACAGCATGTAAAGATTGTCCTCGTTGTCCTCGATGTAGAGAATCTTCGCCATCGTCAGGCACCCATCACGCTCAAGTCCGCCACGGCGGCATAGCGCGCGACGAGATCGCGAATCTGCCGCAGGAAATCCTCCTGCTCGGAGGCCGCCTTCTGAAGGATGTGCTGGACGCCGCCGTCGAGACGGCGGCGGTCCGCAACGCTGAGATCGGCCGCAGTGACAACGATGACCGGCGTCGACACGAACTTGGGGTTCTTGCGGAACTCGGCGAGGAACTCGAACCCGTCCATTTCCGGCATCATAAGATCGAGGAGGACGAGATTGGGGTGTTCGGCAATCAATCGGTCAAGCGCTTCTCGTCCATTGGAAGCAACGCTGACCCCCCACCCTTCGCCAACGAGCAGCCGCCGCATCATTTCGCGGGCATTCAGATCGTCCTCGACGACGAGCACGCGCGGCGTTTCCACCTGGTTCTTGAAGCGGTCGAGCAGTTGGGCAAGTTGCGCGCGATCGACCGGTTTCGTCAAATATCCCGAAGCGCCAAGGGTGAAACCCTTCTGCTTCTCATCGGAGATCGTCATCATGATGACCGGTATGCCATTTAGCTCCGCGTCCCCTTTGATTGCCTGAAGGACGCTCCAGCCATCCATGTCCGGCATGAAGACGTCGAGCGTGATCACCGAGGGTTTTAGCTCGCGCGCAAACTTGAGCCCTTCCAGCCCGCCGCCAGCGGTGACCACGTCGAAACCCTCGCGACTCAGATAGCGGCGCATCAGATCGCGCACGGTGGCATCGTCGTCGATCACCAAGACGCGGTTGGTGCGCGCGGGCGCGCGACCTGCCAAAGCGGATGCTGTCTTGATCGGCGCGGCGTCCGGTATACCGGGTCGGTCGGCCGGCAGCCGCACACTAAAGGTCGTGCCGAAGTCAGGTTTGCTCTCGACGTCGATAGAGCCGCCCATGATGCGGCAGAGGCGGTCGCTGATCGCAAGGCCCAATCCCGTGCCGCCATATTTCCGGGTCGTCGAGCTGTCGGCCTGGCTGAATTCCTGGAAGAGTTTGCCGAGCTGTTCGCTTGTCATGCCGATGCCGGTGTCGACAACGCGGATCGAGATCCAGTCGTCGCCGTCCGCGCGGCTGCGACCGACCGACAGCGATACGCTGCCCTTCTCGGTGAACTTGCAGGCGTTGCTCAGGAGATTGAGCATGATTTGGCGCAGACGCATCGGATCGGTGCGGACGGTGCCGGTGTCGGGCGGACAATCGACCACCAGCCGGTTGCCGTTCTTCGCCGCGAGCGGCTCGGCCTCGCCGACGACATCGCCGACCAGCGACGCCAGAACGACCGGCTCATAGTTCATCTCGAGCTTCCCCGCCTCGATCTTCGACAAGTCGAGAACCTCGTTGATTAGTTTCAGCAGATGCTTGCCGGCACGTGCGATCCGGTCCAGCGGCTCGCGCGCGCCCTGGTCGCCGGAATCCTCGGCATCCTCCATGAGCATTTCGGTTATGCCGATGATAGCGTTCAGCGGCGTGCGCAGTTCATGGCTCATATTGGCGAGGAACCGGCTCTTTGCGACCGTCGCCTCCATCGCAACATCACGCGCTACGGCCAGCCGGTCGACGAGCTGTCCAAGCTCCAACTCGCGATCCTTGAGCTCGGTGATGTCGGTGAACACGCCAACGATTCCCCCATCCGCCGTCCGCCGCTCGCTGATCTTGAGCCACACGCCGTGGCCACCCTGCTGTTCGAAGGCGCCCTTGGGATTGCGGTGGCGATCGAGCCGCTCGGCGACCCAGCCGTCGCTCCCGTCCGAAGCGGCGGGGGTGACTCCCGTTGCTGCCTCTGCGCGCAGAATGGTCTCGTATTGCATCCCTGGCTGGATTTTGAGAGCGACGCCCGTGTACATCTCCTTGAAACGGCGGTTGCAGACGACCAGCCGGTCGTCCGCGTCGTAGAGCGCAAATCCCTCGGAGATGGCCTCGATCGCCTCGCCGAGCTGAGCCTGGGCGCGCCGGGCGTCGGCCTCGGCGCGCTGGCGCTGCTGTTCCAACCGGTGGCTCTCGATGAGACTATCGCGCAGCATCCCCAGTGCCCGCGTCATACCGCCGATCTCGTCTCGCCCGGCCCTTGGGATGGGAACGTCAAGCCGGCCCTGCGTGATGGCGCTCATGCTGCGCTCAAGCTCACGCAGAGGAGCGTTGATGGAACGCACGATGAGCGCCGTGATGCCCAGCGCAAGAGCGAGAGCGATGATGCCGCCGGTTACCGACAAAACGACCGCGCGTCGGGCATCGCGCATTGAAGCATCGCGACGGGAAAGCGCTTGTCGCTCAACCCGATCGACGATCTTTTCGATCTCCTCGTTGACATTAAGAATGCGCGACTGAGCCTGCGCCATGAGGGCGTTTCCGCCGGCGCTGTCGTCGCTCGAGTACGCCTCGGACGCCTTTAGCGCTAATTCCCACAGCGAATTGACGTCGTGTTGGATGGTGGCGACGCCCTCCGCATCGACGGGCGCGATGGTCTTGAGGTCTCCATCGAGTTTTGTTTTAGCCGCCTCCGCATTCTGTTGCGAGCTGGCGAGCAAGGTCACCGCAAGATTGGTCAGCCAATACTTCAAATCCCCGAAATGCTTGCTCGCGTTGTTCGCATTTCTAACGATAGAGACTAGCCGCGCTTCTTCGGCAAGCGCCTCCGAGTCGCGCGCGAGCTCGCGTGTCAGGAGCGCCGACGCCACCGCCAGGATCGCGAGCAGCATGATCGCAAGGAAGATCAGTCGCACGCGGATTGAGAAATACGACATCGGATCTTTCCTAGAGCGGCCCTTGCCTCAACCGCGCTACCAACCCCAAACGGGCACTATGTTTTTCCACTGCACCAAGCAACAAGCGCCGCGGTTCGACAGGCCGCGTCCGCTCACGCCGTCCGCTCGCCGCGCAACAAATAAGTCTCCATCTGGCCTTTGCCCTTGATCTCGATCGCGCCGCGAGGCTCCAGAACGAAGCCTTCCGAAAGGCGCATAAAGCTCGCGTGGGACACCTGGATCTCGTTAGGAATGCCGTGCGATTCCATCGCGCTTGCCGTGTTGACGGTATCGCCCCAGATGTCGTAGGCGAATTTGTGCATGCCAATGACGCCTGCAACGGTGTTCCCTGTGTGAATGCCGATCCGGATCTTAAGATCCTCGCCATACCCCTTCGACACCTCGCCGACCACTTCGCGCATGGCAAGCGCGAGGCGGGCGATCGCTTGCGCATGATCGTCGCGCGGCTCTGGCAGGCCGGCCACTGCCATGTAGGCATCCCCGATCGTCTTGATCTTCTCGATGCCATATTGAAGCGCCAGACGGTCGACCGCCGAGAAGATCGCATTGAGCAACGCCACCACGTCGCTTGCCGAGCGGCGTGTTGACATCCGCGTGAATCCTACGATGTCGCTGAAGAGGATGGACACGTCCTGGAAGCGGTCGGCGATCGGCGTCTCGCCGCGATGCATGCGTGCAATAATCGACTTGGGCAAAATGTTGAGAAGCAGCGTCTCCGATCTTTCCTTTTCGGCCCGGAGTTCGGCAATGGCCGCCTGCTCACGGTCGCGCAGCCGCGTTTTCTCCAGCGATGCGCCGATGCGCGCCCGCAGCAGAACCGGGTCGAAGGGCTTCGACAAATAGTCCTCAGCGCCCGCCTCGATGCAGCGCACTACGCTATCGATCTCGTCGAGCGCTGAGATGACAATGACGGGAATGTGGCGAAAACGCGGCTCGGCTTTGAGTTGCGTTAATACCTCATAGCCGTTGATGTCCGGCATCATCATGTCGAGCAGGATGAGATCGAACGTCTCCACCGCAATGCGCGCGAGCGCGGACCGACCGTTTTCCGCCTCGACGATGCGGTGGCCTTCGCGTGCCAGACGCCGCGACAGCAGCTCGCGTGTCGATTCGGTATCGTCGACGACTAGGATACGGCTCGAGCCGGCTTCGCCGGAAGCCGCCGGCGCCAGTGGCCGGACCGATTTGAGGACCGCGCTCACCGCTGCCGACTCGAGGTTGCCGCCGGTCGCCAGCGGAACAGACGTTCCGGTGAAGTCGACCAGCGTATCGATCCGCGCCAGGAGGCGTGACCCCGCTTCCAGCATCTTTTCGAGATCGTGCGCCAGCGCCTCGTTGTTTGCCTCCTGAGCGTCCTCGAGGAGCATCTCTCCGAAGCCCTTGATAGCGCTGATCGGTGTCCTCAGGTCGTGGCGCAAATTCCGGCGAAAATCGGTGAAATCTCGATGCATGGCAGTTGGATCGAGCAGCCCCGAGACCAGCTCCTTAAGCTTCGATCCAGCCCGATGAAGCCGCCTGAGGTCGCCGAGAATCGAATGATGCCCCTGCTGCGCGGCGTCCTCGAGCATGATCTCGGCATAACCCAGAATAGCGCCGACCGGCGCCTCGAATTCCTGGCGCACGTATGCGAGAAGCATCCGGTGAAGGCGGTCGTCTTCGGTGCTCGATTGATTCGGTTTCGTCATTGCCGCTCGATTTCGCCCATCATGAGCATCGGAGAAACTAGCACAACCAAGAGGCCAGGGCGTGAGTTCAACACTTGTCGTTGAGTGGCGGCTAATGCCGCATACGGGTCCGCGGCGCTTTGCAAGGAGCCCGAGGTTCCCAGCCGCGAGGCGGCTGCCGAGCGGCGCCGGATCCGGACCGAGCTTTGGGCCGCGCGGATGAGCCCAGACAGTGAGTAGGCCGTATCCAGCGAGGACTCATTTACAACCCACGAGCACGGATTGGTCCTGCACCGCTACTTGACCAATATCTGCCAGCATTGCGCTATCAAACATCGCTGCACCACAGGCAAGGAGCGACGGATCACGCGGTGGGAGCATAAGCACATACTCGAAGTCGTACAACGCCCGCTCGACGAGCATCCAGAGAAGATGCGCCAGAGGCGCGAGACAGTCGAACATCCCTTCGGCACGCTGAAGATGAGGATGGGCGCGACGCACTTCCTGATGAAGACGCTGCCGCGGGTCGCCTCTGAGATGGCGCTGCATGTACTGGCCTACAATCTCACTCGCGTCATGAACATCATCGGCATTCAGCCGCTCATGACGGCAATCAGGGCATAGTCAAAGCCGGAAATGGCTCGCATTACCGCTTCGCCAAAATGCGCTCGTTCCGGAAAGCCGTTTTTACACAACCAAGACCCATTTGAGACATTCACGGAAGCGCAACAAAACGGTCGCCCGAGTTAAGTGCGGCGCGCCATCGACGGCGCCCTTGGAGGAATTTGGCTTCCGTCAGCTGGAACTTCGCCGGCTTGCATCGCGCTTGAATTACTTCCATAAGTTCATATCGCCGAAAATCAGAGCTACCCGCTAGAAGTGCGACAAACTTTTCGAGCGATCCGGAGGGAATAGTATGGCCGCAACGTTCACCAACGGCACGGCCACCGCGACTTCTGCGAGCGACCTTAATGCGCTGATCACGGCGGCTGACAAACAAACCAGCGCCGGGACCCTTACCATCGATATCAGCGGGTTTATCTCGCTGGATACGCTGTCGTCGGTCGCCGATGGCGAGTTGCTGACGATCACAAACAATGTCGGCCGGGTGACCGAAGTCACCGCAGTGCCAGACATTGCGGCGGTCAACCTGCACAGCGGCGTCTCGCTGGTCATCACCGGCAGCAACAACGCCGTGCTAGACGGCGGCGACACAGTGCGTGGCCTGTTTGCCTATAGCGGCAACCTGACCATCAACAACGTGACGATCCAGAACACGGTGGCGCAAGGCGGTGCCGGCAGCAACGCGGGCTTTGCCGGCGGCGGCGGCGCGGGTCTCGGCGGCGATTTATTTGTCGCGGCGAACGCCAATGTCACGCTGAATGGCGTCTCGTTTTCCGACACTAAGGCGATCGGCGGTGCCGGCGGTAATAACACCGGCGGTGGAACCGCCGGCTGGGGCGGCGGCGGTCTCGGCGGCAATGCCGGCATTGTCTTTGGCGGGATATATTTCTCCGGCGGCGGCGGTGTCGGACGCACGGCGTTCGGCGGCACCGGCAGCTACAGGGCAGTAACCAACTACGACCATACCGACGATACATCGATCCCTGGGCCCGGCATCATCGTGGGCGGAGCGTCCGGGGGAAACGGTGCCTTTCTGAACAGCGCTGACCCGCACGGCGGGATCTATAGCGGTGGCGGCGGCCTAGCTGAGGGAACCGACCACAATTCGAGTTTTCCGTCGGCGGATGGTTATTACGGTGGCGGAGCCGGCGGCGGCGGCGGGCATAACGGTTATAGCAAGAGCGTCGGCTAGAAAGAGATTCAAAGCTATTTGGAAGCTGAATCCTTATTCAACATGGCGATGGCTTCCTGCACGGTCGTCATAAATTGTGCGGGGAAAATGATGGTCGAGTTCTTTTCGGTCGCAATTTCGGCCATCGTCTGCAGCGTGCGAAGCTGAAGCGCCACGGGATGCTGCGTGATGATGTCGGCCGCTTGGCCGAGCTTCACCGAGGCTTGGTATTCCCCCTCGGCGGCTACAATCTTCGCCCGACGCTCGCGCTCGGCCTCGGCTTCCTTTGCCATAGCGCGTTGCATGTTGTCGGGGAGGGTTATGTCTTTGATCTCTACTGCAGTCACCTGCGTACCCCACGGCTCGGTGTGCCCATCGATCACATTCTTGATCTGTTCGTTGATGCTCGCGGTATCCGAAAGAAGCTGATCGAGGCTAAATCGTCCAACGACGTTGCGTACCGTTGTTTGGCTGATTTGATTGATCGCGTTGTAGACGTTCTCAATGACGATCACCGCTCTCTCCGGATCGGAAATGTGGTAGTAGGCGACGGCCGCGATGTCGATTGAGACGTTGTCCTTTGTGATGATTTTTTGCGAGGGGATTTGCATCGTGACGGTGCGCAAGGATACGCGCACCATCTGCTGGATGGGAACGAAGACAAGCGTGAGCCCCGCCCCGCGAACGCCTTCAAACTTTCCGAGAAGAAACACGACGCCACGTTCGTACTGACGCAGCACCCGAATCGAGCTGAGGACGTACAAAATTATCACGAGCGCCAGAATATAGAGCCAATACATGCGAGATTGTCGCACATATTATAATGATGGTCGAGCCGGTCCCCAGTTATTTGTTCGCTGCCTTTCTTATTTTCCGGGCCGCCTCTTTCGTATCAAGGAGACGTATATGACGGCCAAGGCCGCAAGTAACACGCCGCCCAACATCAGGATTACGGTTGTCACCATTTGCTGGCCTGCTTCTGTTACGAAGAGGAGCCTCGTCGGCGTTTCAGCAGTTAACCTGCCGCTAAAAGAAGACGCAGCCGCTGGCTGGCGGTAAACTTCGCCAACCTGCGGAACGGCCGCGGTCCGCGGCCACAATGGCAAGAAAGTTGAAGGGTGAGGACTGGCAGCACAAGAATACTGGGCGAAACCACTGGTGTTGTTCTTGGCCGCCAGCCTCACTGACTAAATGTGCACGCCAGGACGACGCTGCAAGACCGACCAACCCAATGGCAAATGCGCGACCCTCGCAAAAGGTCACGATGACGCCTCGCCGCTTTCCGAAGCATCCTGGACATCCTCTCCGGACTGCACGATGATGTGCAGCGACTTCGGGTTTGGGGCGATGTCACAGGGAGAATGTCATGAGGAAAGTCTTGCGTGGTTACGCTAAGGGCAAAGATGGCGCTCTCATCCAGATTGGTACGATCCCTGTTCCGTATTCCAAAGACAAAACCTCTCCAAGGGAACGTCAGGACAAAAGACATTTGATCAGGCAAGGCGCAACGATCTTTAAGAAAGAAATTGTTCGCTAGTTCGGGCCATGACAGGCTCGTCGTTGCATCGATGTGACATCAATAGATACGCTGCCTTGCTATTGACGATGGCAGCATTCGATTGCCAGGCTTGGAACGAATTACGAGTGGCGCCAGCACTGTCAGGGCCACCGATCTTGTGAATGACCCGATCCCCGGTGCGATTGACCTACTTCACACCGTCCAAGCGAATTGTGTTACCTTCTGAAGGCTGAAAGCGGGAGAGCACACGTGCAGTTTGCCGTTGGCTTCAAATTTCAGGGAAAAACAGGACACGTTGTCGTTGACGCCGAGGATGCGTTGATCGCCGCCCTCAAAGTCAAGATGCAGCGCCCCGAGGCGCTGATCGCCTATGTCCGCCAGCAAAATAAGCGAGGTGACACCCGTCACCCTATGCGCCGACTCAGCAGTGAGAGTCCTCAGCACGGGCGATCTTAAGATTGGCAGCATTTGTCGGGAGGGCGCATGAAGTGGTGAGGCTTCATGAAGATGTATCTCGCGATAATAATCGCGTGCAGTTCACTTTTAGCTCAGGCGCAAACGCCCTTACATAAGCAAACTAAAGACGGAGACTATTGTGCGGGCGACGATCTCGCTACGATGTCAGCATATGAAATGCTCCGGTGTGCGCGGGGTAACGGCAACTCCGGTACTCCCAATTATCCCGCCGCACTCAAATGGTATATCTTGGCCGCAAATTATGGCGAGTTGTTCGCGCAAACTTGGCTTGGTTTTATATATCAGAATGAGTCCTATGCGCGAGAGTACGGCGTAACACGGGATTTGGTGCAGGCGTATAAATGGTATGATATCGCCGCTGCGACAAATGAAATATGCACAAATAGACTTCCTCCCGTCGCAAATCGGGAAAATAATCACAAAGAAATAAAATACCGGGAAGAAGTCGCCAAACAGATGAGGCCGGAACAAATAAGAGAAGCACAACAGTTGGCCCGCGACTGGAAACCGTCAAGACGGATTTCTTGTTCGACAGGTCGCTGACTTCTGAGCTGCTTCAGGCTCTCGGCCGGACGTCGTCGGTCTCGTTATCGCGGAATGCCGCCTCTTGCTTTTCGATAACGAGGCTCACTAACAACGCCTCAACTTCCTGACTGCGTTCTATTCCAGCGCAAAGCGCATTTCACGTTTTTACCCTTGTTCGGTCCTACATGAACACGCCATTTCCGCGCAGAGGCGACTCGAACCGATTTCAACAGTGTCGTAGCGGTGTTACCTTCGGATTGTTCTTATTTTCTGGGCTGCCTCCTCCGTGCCATGGAGAAGTAGATCACGGCTAAGGCCGCAAGTAACGCGCCCCCCAAAATCAAGATTAAGGTTGTCACCATTTGCTCGCCTGCTTCTATCAGGAAGAGAAGCCTCGCCGGCGTTTCGGCGATAAACTTCGCTAACCTTCCAAACGGCTGCGGACGCTGCCACAAGAAGCAATTGAAAGGTGAGGACTGGCAGCGCGAGAACACTGGGGCGAAACCATTAGTGTTGTTCCTAACCGCCAGCCTCATTGACTACATGTGCATGCCAGCACGACGCTGCAAGACTGCCTACATCAACGCCACAGCCCTTATGCTTCACGGCGACCGAATAGTCGGTGTCGCCGGACACCATCGCGGAGAAGATTGTCGCTACGCCGCTGAGAATACGCCAGTGCCATATCGAAGTTGGGTGCACCTACGAAGCGAAACCACGAGATCGCAGGGCTGATACCGCCGTAGGCCCCACAGGGAGAGTGCTAATGGCAGAAACTGCGATCTAATTCCTCGAACGTCGGCGACAAGCCCACATCTATGCGGAGCTGCGCGCGCTTGAACAATTCGACGAGACTGTAGCCGAATGCATAGGCGCTGCCGCAGAGGACGGCATTGCCGCCGATCACTTAGAAAAAGCGGCCGGAATCACACGGCAATAAATCGGGTCTTAACTATTCCAGCGTCACCATTCTGTCAGGGATATGCTTTCGGCGGGCAACCCACACATGCCCACGAGGATTGTCAAACCCGGTGTCCGACGAAGCAGCGGTCAGTCTGCCTTCCGTATTATTCTCCTTTCCACAATCTTCGTCGGCGGGATCGCTGCCGCGTCTATGATTGGTCGTAATTTTGTTGTTTCGCCCGATGCTCCCCCTCCCGCTGATAGATATAGCGGCCTCGTTCAGCTTGCTCCCGACGATCCGGGAAGGTGCCAACAATTTGAGTTTGACAATCACGCAGGGTCGATGAGGCTGAAAAGATCGACATCGTGTAACGATATCGCGACACCCTCGCCCGGCTCCGTAGGCCGAATGAACAGCATCAGT
Organism: uncultured Alphaproteobacteria bacterium; assembly: GCA_963791955.1. GTDB lineage: Bacteria > Pseudomonadota > Alphaproteobacteria > Rhizobiales > Xanthobacteraceae > BOG-931. The sequence goes on along the minus strand of CAWBUO010000001.1, from coordinate 73,802 downwards.
GATTACTTTAAGTCGCATTAGGCCGAGCGACTTAAAAGATCCGTCGGACGTTCTATTTTGGAATAAGGATACCAACTCAGACGCTTGCCTTCGGACGGTCGGACGCTGCTCTTCGTTCTCATGCTCTAAGAGCCCATCCGGGAAGTTTGGATTCATGGCGAGGGGTTTGCAGCAAGTCGCCTGAGCATGATGCGGATCATGGCGAGGCGAATGAATGCAGCGACGGTTGTGGTGTAGCGCTCAAAGTCGCGGGCCAGGCGGCGATTGCGACTGATCCAGGCAAACGTCCTTTCGACAATCCACCGTTTTGGCAGCACCTCGAAACCGGCAATGTCCGATCGCTTGACGATTTGCAAACTCCAGGCACCGGTACGCCACACGGTCAACGCCATCTTGCGCCCCGCGTATCCGCCATCAGCAAAGATGCGTTCGATGAACGGGAACAGTCGTCGCGCTCGACGCAGCAAGTGGAAAGCCCCATCACGGTCCTGAACGTCAGCGGGATGAACGACGACGTTCAACAACAGGCCCAGTGTGTCGACCAGGATGTGCCGCTTTCGACCTTTGATCTTCTTGCCCGCGTCGTAGCCCGAAGGATCGAGCAAAGCCCCCCTTTTTGCGCCCCCTTCGCGGTCTGCGAGTTGATGATGGCTGCGGTCGGGCTCGGCTCTCGGCCCTCCTGCTCGCGCACCGCGACGTACAGTTCGTGATGAATGCGCTCCAACGTGCCGTCCCAGTTCCAGAGCTCGAGATAGTCATACACCGTGCTCTTGGGCGGCAGGTCCTTGGGCAAGGCCTTCCATTGGCAACCGGTCCACAGGATGTAGAAAATCCCGTTCAGCACCTCGCGCACATTCACCGACCGTCGCCGCCCGCCATGTCTCGCAGGCGGAATCATCGGCTCGACAATCCCCCATTCGGTATCGGTCAGATCACTCGGATAACGAAGGCCGTTGCGATCCGCAGAACGGCGGTGTTCAGGCTTCCACATCGGGCGCTCCCAAAAGAATCAAGCGCCCAATAAGGAATCACATCCGATTCATTCGACTCAAGAAGTTTCCGGATCGGCTCTAAGGTGTCAATCGGCGTTGGACGGGTGAGCTAGTGCCGTGCATCTGAGCTTGGCGCGCACATCGCGTCTTGTCTGCGAAACTCCGTATCGTATTTCATAATTTCACGCATCAGCTGTTCGATCATTCTCTGGCGGACCGCACCACTATGGCAGGAAGTCAGTTCCGCCACGGTCTTTGCGACCGCAGTAATTAGGGTCAAAACTCATTAACTTTTGCGCTCAGACAATACGATCCTGATTCGTTTTGGGAAGAGGGATCGGGATCATGCGCAAGAATTTGTTTTGGCTGAGCGACGAGCAGTGGGCTCGGATTGAGCCGCATTTGCCGACCGATGTTCGCGGTGTGGAACGGGTTGACGATCGCCGCGTCATCAGCGGCATCGTGCATGTTCTCAAGAGCGGTTGTCGCTGGTGCGATTGCCCACCCGAGTACGGTCCGCACACGACGATCTATAACCGCTTCGTGCGCTGGGCGCGGCGTGGACTATGGGAGAACCTATTCCGGGAACTGGCCGGCTGCGGGCGATCGATGGACACGCAGATGATCGACTCCACGCACGTCAAAGCGCATCGCTCGGCCTCAGGTGGAAAAGGGGGGAGAAAAATCAGGCTGTGGGCCGTTCGCGCGGAGGGCGCAACACGAAGATTCATGCACTCGCAGATGCTAAGGGGCGCCTGATTGCTATCCTGCTGACCGCAGGCCAAGCGCACGATTGTCCAGTCGCGGAGCGCTTGATCCGTCGAGTTAGGGCACCAGATCGGTTGCTTGCCGACAGGGCGTATGACAGCGCCGAACTGCGCGAGGAGTTGGACGAGCGCGGGACCAAGCCGGTCATTCCCAACCGCTGCAACAGGAAGAAGCCGTTCAGCTTCAGCAAGCGCCTCTACAAGCTGCGCTGGCGTATCGAGAATGCGTTCAACAGATTGAAGGACTTCAGGCGCGTCGCCACCCGATACGACAAGCTCGCCCGAAATTACCTCGCCTCCGTCTGCCTTGCAGCCGCCCTCGTCTGGTGGCTCTAATGAGTCTGGACCCTAGTTCATCGGTATCGATTACATTTGGCTCATGCGGTGCCACAGGGTTCTCTGCGAAAAAGTCATCGATCAACTCGACAATCAGACAATGCAGGCACGGCCGTTCTTCGTTTGCTTCTTGGTCACCCGACATGACTGCCCTTCCAATTTCGAATGTAAACGCACATTGGCCAACCCTGCCGTAAGGTTCTGCCTCATCGAGAGTACTCACAGTTTGCGGCTTCTGCATTGCGTTCGACCGCAGGGTGATCACGAAAGAACCGCAGCATTTCCTTGGCCGCATCCGGCCCCCGTGGATCGGTGTAGGAACCGGCGGGACTTCCACCCGACCAAGCGTGGCCAGCTCCATGAATGCACCATTGCTCTAGGATCGCCCGCCCATTCGCATCGGTATGGATTGTGCAAGTGTAGGCATGACCACCGGGTACTTGCCCGCGACGTATTTTCTTCTGCAAGTTGGTGGTTCCCATAGAACGGGTGATGACATGATCGGCGTTTCGGGGGTGCACTATGGTGTCACGATCTCCGTGGAAAACGATGGTCGGGACAAACGGCTGCTGGTCGTCAAGAACATCCGTATCTTCCCAGGACGCGGAAGCGCATCGTGAATCACCTTGTCTCATGGCGGCGAATGCAGAAATAAGATCGTCGGCGACCCCACAGGCCAGACCCGAATGCACTGCGATTGCAGCATATAGATCCGGGTAAGTTGCCCCCATCACGGCGGCCGCAGCCGCTCCGGCTGACAATCCCCCAACGTAGACGCGTCGTGGATCGACGGAATAGTCGCGCATGACTTGGCGTGTGATGCCCGCGATGAGCGAAGGTTCACCGCGGTCCCGGCGCTGGTCGTTCGGGCGAAACCAATTCCAACACTTCGCCGGGTTCGCGTGACTGGGCTGTGCGGGATAGACTACGAGACAGGTCTCTTCCTCCGCGATCAAGTTCATTCGCGTTCCGGCGGCAAAATCGTCAGGCGTTTGAGTGCCGCCGTGTAACATGACGATCAAAGGAACCGCTTGGCCCTGATCGCGGCTGGGAATGTAGAGCTTGTAGGCGCGGCTTCCCGCGGAGTTGGTATAAAACGATTCAATAAACCTTCCGCCCTCCGGCACAATGTCCGGCGTGGATGACCGTGCGAGATGCATCCACCCCTGCAGTCCATGCCGTGACGGGTATTCGAAGCGAAATGTTGGATCGCGGAACGTCTGGAAATAATCCGGCTCAGCGGAAGGCGCCTCATTGAAATGCTCGGTTTCATCGATTGCCTCTAGAAACCCGTCAATGGTCGGTGGCCCGTTTTCGAAACCAGCAATTTCAGAATCGGTCTCGCCGCGAAGCATTCGCTGAATGAGCGCCGTGGCTTCGACTAGTCGGTTTGCTCGCGTGAGCCGCGTTGCCTGGAGCATCATCTCATTCATATCGAAAGCCACCTTTTGCTCGGAGCCATCGGACACTGTTAGTCCGCATCAAATTTCTTTCGCGTGCACGTTTCTTCATCATCGCATTCTGTCCGCGAGAGCGGCCTTGACCTCTGGACTGGCGTGCAACGCACCCAGCACGACGACCGAAGCAATGGTGGCCCGGGCGAGTTCAGGGGTGACATCCGCAGCGATAGTGGCAAGGCCCAATACGTTGATATCCAGCTTCTGTCCGGCGCGACGCGCCTCCTCAAGATCCTCGCGGCTATAATTCCGCAGACCAAGATCTAAACTCTTTCGGGCAGTGGACTGTTTGACGACATCGGCATGGCGTTCGAGTTGGTTTCGAATTGCCGTGCGAATGAAATCGGTCCGGTTCGAGTAAAAGCCGTCCTGCACCATCAGGTCGATATGGCCAAGATCGACATAGCCGAGGTTGATCGTGATCTTCTCGCTGTCACTCGGTTTAGGGCGCAGCTGATGTACATTCTCTGCCATTCCAACCATCCCTTTAACATCCATTTGGATGGTATACGGATGGCAATGGACATTCGTCAAGAGGGAATTTCATTACCTTCGCGGGTTATCGAGGTGGCCTCCACCGATGTTGCAGTGCGCCTCCGTTCCCCTTAATGAAATGGGCGTTCGTCCGGCCGTGATCGAGCGCCAGCTCGCACATCAAGAGCGGAATGCCGTGACGGCAAACAATCGCGCGGAATATCTCGGTGAGCGCCGCAGCATGATAACCAACGGGCGGATTATCCCGACATTGGCGGCGGTTAACCTGTACGTGGCGTTCTACAATCTCTCACACGCATGAAGCGTTGCGGACGACGCCAACGATGGCGCTCGGGATTCACAGATCGCGTTTGGTCAATCGACGAATTGATTGAAGCGGCGCCGAAGGCAGTGCCGACTAAGCCGATACCAACGCTCACCTAACGTCGCCGTCAGTTCCGAATAATCCAAGGGGACCGGTTTGACTGAGAAAACCGGAATTATGTAGCTGTCTCACCGGGGCCGACCGGCGGCCTCATCGAGATATGCGGCCAATGTTGTTGCGCGTGCTTCCACCCACTCGGCGAGGGCTGCACGCCAATTGTCGCCTTTTGCCGCAGCATAACGTTTCCAGGCATCATTTTCGGCCAGTTTGGCATCAGCAATCCTTGACGGAAGCACAAACTGCATTGCGCAATCTCCTAAATGCCAGCCTATTGTTTTTCGTTCCGCAAGGCTATGTGCGCTCACAAGGCATTATTGCAGGCTCGTTAAATGCCAAGCAACACGCTGGCAATACGCTGCATAAAGGCTCGCCTCACGGCCTTCAGTTCCCATCGCCGTCTCCCGTTCTCGTTTCGCGGAACGTTCCCTTTCCCTCGGGGGTACTGGCCCCTTTCCATTGGCCTGAAAATGAGTGGCCCTTTTTTTTGGACATCGCGGTAGCCGGTTTTAGCTTGACCTAGAAACCAAGGGACTAAAGCCTTACTTATCTAAGGGGATCAAGTCATGGTCGCAACGTCCAAAATCATCCTGCCCTATGAGCCTGGGTACGTGGGCAACAAAGAAGCGAACAAACGGCATAAGGAAACCAAGGAGCGGTTGCGGCGGCGCGAACGCGAATTTGCCGAACGGCAACAGCCGCCGTTAATCGTGCCGGAGCGGCTCAGAGCTGCCTCGGTTGGCGGCTAGGTCACTTTAGAAGTTTCAAAATCTGCTCGTACTATGCCGACGATCATCTTGTCTCTCGGACTTACCTCGGTGACGAAGGCAACATTACGCCCTACTTCTTTATTCCGTTATTTCTAGTTGGAGGGTGCGCTTATTTCTTATTGCCGCTAAATCTCTTTGTGGTGATGGTAATTGCAGGTTCGGCATCGTTTTACGCGCACGTCTTTTTCGACAAGGAATATCACGTAGAGGGATCGCGCCTTCAAAGGTTTGCGTGGTTCAGACGCCAGCAGGAACTGCATTTTGTTCATCACCGTCACGCGAACAGTAATTTTGGTGTAATTCACTTCTTCTGGGATAAGATTCTCGGCACCTATCGAAGGCCGGATGCCGGTGCATACGTTAAAGGCAAAGATGGCGATCTCATCCAAATTGGTACGATCCCCGTTCCGTATTCCAAAAAGACAAAACCTCTCCAAGGGAACGTCAGGACAAAAGACATTTGATCAGGCAAGGCGCAACGATCTTTAAAAAGGAAATTGTTCGCTCGTCGGGGCTATGCCAGGCTCTTCGTTGCATCGATGTGACCTCAATAGACAAGGCACACATTACAGTTGCGGTCGAGCCGATCCCCCGTCGCTTGTGGGCGCGTGAGCACCGAGCATTTCTCGGTCGACGGCACGCTGATCGAAGCCTGGGCGTCGATGAAGAGCTTCAAGCCGAAGGATGGCTCGGACGAACCGCCCAGCGACGGAGGCGGACGCAACCGGGAGGCGGATTTTCACGGCGAGAAGCGCTCGAACGACACCCATGCCTCGACGACCGATCCCGAGGCGAGGCTCTATCGCAAAGGGCCAGGCAAGGAGGCCAAGCTCTGCTTCATGGGGCATGCCCTGATGGAGAACCGCAACGGACTGGTGGTCGACGCTTGTTTGACACCAGCCGATGGCCACGCCGAGCGCGTCGCAGCGCTACACATGATCGAGCCGCACGCCGATCGGCCGCAGGCTATCACGCTGGGTGCCGACAAGGCTTATGACGCCGAGGATTTCGTCAACGAATTGCGCTCGATGAAGGTGACGCCGCATGTGGCGCAGAATACCAGCGGGCGCTCATCGGCGATTGACGGCCGCACCACGCGCCATGCTGGCTACGCCCTCAGTCAGCGCATCCGCAAGCGAATCGAAGAAGCCTTCGGTTGGATCAAGATCGTCGCCCGACTGGAGCAGACCAAGTTTCGAGGATGCGATCGCGCTGGATGGGCCTTCAGCTTCGCAACCACCGCCTACAATCTGACCCCGCTGCCGAAGCTGCTGGCGACGTCGGCATGAACGTACCGGCGAACTGTCAACGCAACCGCCGCCGGTGAATCATCAAGGCAGACTTTTGCGATCGCACTGGTGATAGATGCCGCCAATCGGCACTCTTCTTCAACGGCCTGCTCTCATGTTCGCTTTCAAGGGGCGGCGCGCAGTTTTTCACTCCGCCGCCGCGGACTGCGCCGATCGTTGGTGCACACAGCGGGAGACAGGACCCGAAGACGCCGGTTGAACAAGCTCTCATGCGCGGGTTGGGTACCGCATGACCGTGGTTCCGTCTCGGGGCTGCCTCGCTCTAGGGTCGAGCATCGGTCCGGGGACCGGCTCATAACAGGCACGAGGGTTCCCCACCGTGGTCCTGCCTCCAGCAATGTGCACCTCGGATTTTAGCCGACCTCCTTTTCGTTGGTTCAGTTTCGGCGGCCTGGTCAGATGAGTTCAGGCTGTGCAACGCAGGCGATCGCCCAGATGAAGCCGACCATCTCGCGGGCGATCGCGGTGGTGACCACGACCTTCGGCTTGCCGGCTGCAGCGAGGCGCCGATATCGCGCGCACAACCGGACCTGCGCTTTCCAGGCAATGTCCCTGATGGCCGCGGATAGTGGCTCGAGGCGATCGTGAAGTTTCCGACTCACGCGCGCCGACATGCGATAGGTCCAGGCGCCCTCGATCAGTACGCGACGCGCAAGCGCATTGCCTGCCTTGGTAATCCCAGCGCGCCGGACGGTGCTTCCGGACGAGTGTTCGCTCGGCACCAAGCCGAGATAGGCCATCAGCTGGCGAGCATTGGTGAAGCGTCGAAAGTCGCCGACTTCGGCCACCACCGTGACCGCGACGACGAGAGCAACCCCGCGCATCGCTTGGAGCGCCGCGGCGACAGGCGCCATCGACCAGAGCGGCATCAGCTCTTCGATCTGCCGTGTCAGCCGGTCGCGTCTGAATTCGGCATCCTCGACAGCATGGATATAGTCCTGCAGCACGATCTGCTGCGCCGGATGATCAAAGCGCACCGTGGTGAGCCAGCGTCGATATGCCAGGGTCCAGGCGCGAACTCCGTGGTAAATCCGGTCGTGGCGCAGCAGAAAGCCTTGCAGATGTTGCCGCGCCTTCGACAGCGCTCTCACCGCTGTCGCCCGAGCACGCACCAGATCGCGCATCGCTTCATGAGCAGCATCGGGTATCCAGACCGGCGTCAATTCGCCGGCACGATGCAGCTTCGCCAACATCAAAGCGTCACGGCGATCGGTCTTGACCCGGTCGCCCGCCTTCATCGGAATCAACGATGGTGCCACCACGACGCAGTCGTGCCCCAAACCGGTCAGCAAACGGTGAAGTCCATATCCGCAAGGACCGGCTTCGTAGCAGAAGCTGAGACGACGCTGATGCTTGCCAAGCCGAGTCACCATCTTGCGCAGGACGTCGGGGCGGTTCTCGAATACGCCAACCCCTCGTACCTCCCCACCGCGGCCGCTCTCGGCAATCGCCACGCAAACCCTCTGCTTGTGCACATCCAGTCCGACGTATGTGATATCGTTCATCAGGCCCGCCCTCCATGCTTGAGGCTCTGTGCCGGCAATCCAGCACAACCCTCGACATTATGCATGCCGAGGACAGGCCGCCGATCACTCAGCGAACATCGGGTCTAGTGTTCTGAATCAGAGATTCGCATAAGATTCATGATCTTATTTGAGGAGCTGGATCATGGGTCGTCCTTTATCGGTTTTGACTTTGAGCGAGGCTGAAGAGGAAACGCTGCGGAGCTTGGCCAGGCGGCGAACGACGGCCCAGGCTTTGGCGTTGCGAGCCCGCATCGTGCTCGCCTGCGCAGCGGGCGATCCCAACCAGGTGGTTGCGAGGAAGCTCGGAGTCACGCCGCAAACGGTGTGCAAATGGCGAGCCCGTTTCGTCGCGCAGCGGCTGGACGGCCTCCATGACGAGCCGCGTCCGGGCGTGCCGCGCTCGATCGACGATGCCAAAGTCGAGGCGGTGATCGTCGCAACGCTGGAGACGATGCCGCAGGGCACTACTCATTGGAGCTCGCGAGGGATGGCGCGATCGAGCGGGATTTCCACCTCCAGCGTCCAGCGCATCTGGCGCGCCTTCGGCCTGCAGCCGCACCGTACGGAAACTTTCAAACTGTCCACCGATCCACTGTTCGTCGACAAGGTGCGCGACGTCGTCGGTCTCTATATGAGCCCTCCGGACCATGCCCTGGTGCTGTGCGTCGATGAAAAAAGCCAGATGTAGGCGCTCGATCGGACCCAGCCGCTGCTGCCGCTCTCACCCGGCCAGGCCGAGCGGCGCAGTCATGATTACAAACGCCATGGCACGACGGCGTTGTTCGCCGCCCTCGATATTGCCACCGGCCGGGTGTTCGGCCGCTGCTACAAACGCCACCGCGCAACCGAGTTCCGCCGCTTCCTCGATGCCGTCAACGCTGCCGTGCCGGCCGATCTCGATATCCATCTGGTCATGGACAATTACGCCACCCACAAGGCGCCGGCCATCAAAGCCTGGTTTGCCAAACGGCCTCGCTATCACCTCCACTTCACTCCCACCTACGCCTCCTGGCTCAATCAGGTCGAGCGCTGGTTCGCGCTTCTGACCGAGCCAGATCCGCCGCGGCGTTCATCGCAGCATCAAGGAATTGGAGCTGGCCGTCGCCGCCTTCATCGCCGACCACAATGCCGCACCGAGGCCATTCCTCTGGACCAAATCCGCAGATCAAATCTTCAGCTCAATCGCCAGATTCTGCCAAAGAACACTCACTGTTCACGCAAATTCTTAAACGAACATTTGGTTCCGAACACTAGGTCCGTTCATCACCTGATTGCCGACATCACGAGATGTACCGCCGTTGGTCGACAGGGGCAGAATGTGAATCGGCATGTAAAAAGGACCCCCTTTTTGGGGTGATCGGCATTCAATCGGGACCCCAGCACAGAGGGCCCACATTGGCTTCTTGAGGGCATGCACAAGGCCGGGGTGCCGGAGTGATGACGCCTCAGATATCTTATCCCTTGAGCCAAACGATTTGGCAAACTGCGAAGTCCGGATTGTGTCATCAGCGCGTGATTGACGATGTCCGCTTAATGTCGGCTTGTCGCAACTTCGGACATATCGCTGCGTCGCGGCGGATGACGAAAGGGGCAAATAGGCAACGCAAGCAGCATGCTCACACCGCGTCTTTTGCTGCTTTCACCGGACGAGCCCTGACAATCTTTCTGGCCGGTCTAGCCTTGAACACGGTTGGTTCTTTCGTGAACGGATTGATTCCCGCGCGTTCTTTTGTGGCAGGCTTTTTGATAACGACAAATTTTGCAAATCCCGGCAGCAGGAATGCGCCATTCTTCTTCAATTCCCTGTAACCCACGGATGCCAGTGACTCGATGACGCTCTTAACGTGTTTCTTTGGCAATGAGTGTTGATCAGCAACTTTTTGAATCAGCTCGGACTTCGACATCAGCTTCGTCATTGGACTTATATTTCCCCAAAAGATGCGTTGGCAGAACCGCTCGGGCGGAATCGCCGCCCGAGCTGATACCCTACTTCTTCTTGAGCTTTTTTGCCTTCTTAGCCTTTTTTGCCTTCTTAGCCTTTTTTGCCTTCTTAGCCATAGTGTCCTCTTCGTTTGCTGGGCGGCCGCCTTGGATAGGCGACTGCGCTCCATGCAATGCCAGGATCGCCTGATTCGGCTTGCCCTGTCTGCAAACGAGCCCATGATTCTTGTTGGCAGCGCTTCGACAAAGGCACCGACCGAAGTCTCTTTTGGGTGCATCGCTGTCGATGCGCGATGTCCGCATTACGTCCGTTTGTCCCTCCAATATCAGACATGCTTTTGCGGTGCCGCTATCGTCGAAATGGGCCAATCGCGTCATTTTGCAGTGCGAAAAACAGCCAGTCTTTTTCGCGTGCGGCGGCGGACCTCAGTGACCTTGAGCATCATCGCTTTCCGTTTGCCCTTACCACTTGCTTTATATTGTGGTTACAGAAGCCCACGGCCAGCACCCACTCCAAATGTCACTCCTCGAGCCCCTCGCGGATCGAACGTAATTCACGCCGCCTCTTCGCCGTAGTCTTCGGATAAGCCATTTTGAGACCTTCCAGCGTATCGAGAACAATTCGCGATACGATCAACCGAGCATTCTCTTTGTCGTCGGCGGGAACGACGTACCAGGGAGCATGATTGGTGGTTGTCGCACTGAGGCATTCCTCGTAGGCCTTCACATACTGCTTCCAGAATTTTCTCTCTTGAATGTCTGCCAGACTAAATTTCCAATTCTTTTCTGGCTCGTCGATGCGCGCCAGAAAACGCTTTCGCTGTTCTTCCTTTGAGAGGTTGAGATAGAACTTGATAATGCGGGTTCCATTGTCGTGAAGATGTTTCTCCAAATCCACAATCGAGTGATACCGGTTGCGCCAGATCTTCTTGTCGTGATGCGGGGTCTCCGGGATTGCTTCGCTGCGGAGAATCTCGGGATGCACGCGAACGATCAGCACTTCCTCGTAATAGGATCGGTTGAAGATGCCGATCCGCCCGCGTTCCGGCAGATCGCGCGTGGTGCGCCACAGAAAATCATGTTCCAATTCGGTGGCGCTGGGATGTTTGTAGCTGAACACCTGACAACCCTGCGGGTTGACGCCGGACATCACATGCTGGATGGCACCGTCTTTTCCCGCGGCATCCATCGCCTGAAAGATCAGGAGGACGGCATGGCGATTGGACGCGTACAGCAGCTGCTGCTGTGAACTTAGTTGCGCGACGTGTTCCTCCAAGAGGCTTTTATATTGCTCTTTCGACTTGTACACGGGATCGACCTTCGTCGGCCACTTTTTGAGGTCGACCGCGTGTCCCTCTCGAACGCAAAAGTCCTTTGAAACGATTTTCATCCTTGACTCACTTGGCTTGCTGCGTTGCGAATTGCGACGGTGTTGCAGCTTTAACTTCGGACTTCGGCGTACCTTTGACGGGGTCGAGAATCCAATAAGCGAGAAGCTTCACGGGATCAGTCACTAGGAACCACGCCAGGGCGTATCCCCAAACGAATACCGCCCAGCCCCAGCCGAGGGGTGTCATGAACAGCCCATAAACCGCAATCAGCGTCGCCACCGCTTGCGTGCCGAGCACGGCCATCCACAAGATTCGCGCAGGACGTATCGACCAGAACGGGCCGCGCGTTCGCGTCTGGAAGATCGTCAGATGCCCCGCCACCGACAACATCAGATACATCATCGTCTGTAGATGCGGATGGTTGAGGTGAAAAACGCGGTCGCCTAGGAAAAACAAGCCGAACGCGGCGATGGGGCCGACGAGGCCAAGCACCGTGGCGATACCCAGTACCAGGCGCATGTTCCAGGCCTCGGGCGCATCCTTGTAATGAACATTGTCATAGGCGATGGACAGAATCGCGCCGTCGTTGAGCAACGCCAGCATCACGATCATCACCGCCGTAACTGGATAAAAGTTGAAAATCAGAATTGCCAGCGTCATGAACAACAGCACGCGCAGCGTTTCGGCGATGCGGTACATGGCGTAGCTGTTCATCCGCTGGAAGATTTTCCGGCTCTCCTTGATCGCGTCGATGATCACCGACAGGCCAGGAGTTGTCAGCACGATAGCCGCCGCCGCGCGCGCCGCGTCGGTGGCGCTCGAAACCGCGATGCCGCAGTCGGCCTTCTTCAACGCCGGAGCGTCGTTCACCCCGTCACCGGTCATGCCGACGATGTGGCCGCACTTTTGCAGATCCTCGACGATGTGGAACTTGTGTTCGGGGAAAACCTGGGCGAAACCGTCGGCCTTCTCGATGGCCTTGGCCTCCGCCATCGTCTTTTGTTGCTTTTCGTCACCCAGGGTGGTCGCATCAAGGATATTGGTGCCCATGCCCAGCTTCTCGGCGGTTTCTTTGGCGATGGCCAGGGCATCGCCGGTTACCATCTTGACCTTCACGCCCATCTGCTCCGCGGTCGCGATCGTGGACTTGGCATCGTCGCGGGGCGGATCGAACAAGGGCAACACACCAAGAAACCGCCATTTGCCATCGCTCTCGGCACGCGCCACGCCCAAGGAGCGAAAGCCGCGCGCGGCGAACTCGTTGACCGCCTTGTCGACTGCGGGCTTCACCTCCGCGGCGTTGACCGCCAACGCCAGGATCACTTGCGGCGCGCCCTTGGTCACCTTGAACGCCTTTCCGTCCGCGCCAGTGACGGCGGCCTCGGTGCGTTTATGCACCGGGTCGAAAGGCTGGAAATGGCCGACCTTGTAGCCCTTCAAGGCCTGATCGTTTTTCAGGCCGCCCAAAACGGCCAAATCGATGGTGTCGTTATCGTCGGCGCGCGACGCCAGCGCGGCGCTGAGGATGACTTGCTCGGCAGGGATCTTGTTCACGCAAAACGGATCGCCCAGCGTCAGCTTGTTCTGGGTCAAGGTGCCGGTCTTGTCCGCGCACAGCACGTCCACACCTGCCAATTCCTCGATCGCCACCAACCGGGTCACGATCGCCTTTTTCTTCGCCAGCAGGCGCGCGCCTACCGCCATCGTTACCGACAGCACCGTCGGCATCGCCACGGGAATCGCGGCCACGGTCAGCACGAGGGCGAACTGCAACGTGGTGATGATCGGGTCGCCGCGGAAGATCGCTACGGCAACAATCCCCGCCACCATAACCACGGCGAGGATGATCAGGTAATCGCCGATCTTCAACACGGCGCGTTGGAAGTGGCTGACGGTCTTCGCCCCCTGCACCAGCTCCGCCGTCTTGCCGAAATAGGTGTTTGCACCCGTGGCATAGACCAGTGCGCCGATTTCACCCTGACGGATGATCGAGCCGGAAAATATCGCCTCGCCAGATTTGCGCGTGGCCGGCAGGGACTCGCCTGTCAGCGCGGACTGATCGACCTCGATAGGGTCGCCTTCCAGCAGGCGCGCATCCGCCGGGACGATGTCGCCCAGGCGGACGCGGATGATGTCGCCCGGCACCAGGTCACGCGCCGCCGGGGTGACCCACTTCCCATCGCGTTTCACCCGGGCCTTGATCGCCAGGGTGGCCTTCAAGGCAGCGATGGCGTTGCCCGCCTCGTGTTCTTCCCAGAAGCCGACCATGGCGTTGGCCAGCAGCAGAACAAGGATGATGCCAAAGTCCGGCCAATGCCGGGCCACCGCCGAAAGGATCACCGCCGCTTCGATCATCCACGGGATCGGACCCCAGAAATAGCTGAGGAATTTCAGGAGCTCATTGGTCTTCTTTTCGGTGATCTCGTTCGGCCCATATTGGGTCAGCCGTTTCTGCGCCTCGGCCTGGGTGAGACCGTTCGGCGACGAGCTCAATTTCTTCTCCACCTCCGCAAGTGGCAGGGATTTCAGATCTTCCTTTGCACCGGGTTTCGATCCGGGCGTCGATTCGGGAGCGTTGGACTGGGCGGTATTGAGTTTCATGGCGGGTGTTCCTTCTGTCAGCTCGGCGAGCGCCGAACGAGCGCCAGTGTGTGCTGCGCGATCATCAGTTCCTCGTTGGTGGGGATGACCCAGACCGACACAGCACTGTCCGGGGTGGAAATGCGCGGGCCGCCTGATGCGTTCGCCTGCTCGTCCAGCTTCACGCCGAGCCACGAAAGCCTGGCGCACAGTGCCGCGCGGACCGGGGCGAAGTGCTCGCCAATGCCTGCGGTGAACACGAAAGCGTCCAGCCCGCCAAGCACCGCCGCGTAGGCGCCGGCATACTTGGTCATCGCGTATATGAAATACTCCACCGCCGCGACCGCGCGCGGGTCAGTGCTCTCTTGCAACACCCGCATGTCGTCGCTGATGCCGGAAAGGCCGAGCAGGCCCGCGCGCTCGTACAGCATCTTCTCCAGCGACGCGCGGTCGAATAATTTGCGGCGCAGCAGATAGAACAGCGCACCCAGCGACACATCGCCCGAACGCGTTGCCATGGGCAGCCCGGATACGGCGCCGAAACCCATCGTGGTGTCGACGCTGCGTCCATCCAGCATGGCGCACATGCTCGCGCCCCCGCCGAGATGCGCGGCAATGACGCGCCGAGCCTGCGGCGCGAACTTCGGCACCTGTCGGCTGATGTAGTCGTAGGAAATGCCGTGATAGCCCCAGTGCCGCACTCCGGCATCACGCACATCCTGCGGCAGCGCGTAGATTTGTGCTACCTCTGGCATCGTCCGATGGAACGAGCTGTCGAAACAAGCCACTTGCGGCAGGCCGGGAAACGCCTCGGCCAGCGCGCGTGCCCCTAGCACGTTGTAGGGCTGATGCGAGGGTTCCATGACCGCAAGCGACTCAAGGTAGTCCAGCACGTCGCCCACTATCCGTACCGGCGCCTCGAAGCGGGCGCCACCAAGCAAGACACGGTGCCCGGCGGCTATAACCTTGCTGTTACCAAGATTGGCTTCCAGCCAGGTGATGACGAAGTGCAGCGCTTTTTTATGGTCGATCGCGCGATCTTTGCCCCATTCGTGCACGCCCAATTGCTTGCCGACCGCGTTCATAACGACGAAACGCGGATCGTTTTCCATACTGTCGATCTGGCCGCGGCAGAGCAGCGGCAGTGACCTGGTCGCGTCCACAGCATAGGCGCCGAACTTCAAGCTGGTGGAGCCTGCATTGACCACAACGATGGCGTCGCTGACGCTGGCCACACTCATGGCCGATCACTCCGCGATTTCAGGCAGCAGGATGGCGGGATCGCGTGTCAGCGCATCGGCATACAACACGGCGGCGGCGGCCGAGAAGCGGCGCGCCGCGGCAGTGTCGGCGCGGCTGGTCAGAATCACCGGCACCCGTGCACCGACGACGAGACCTGCGATCTGCGCATCGGCCATGAATGCGAGATTCTTGTAGACCATATTGCCAGCCTCGATGTTCGGCACGATCAGGACATCGGCGAGGCCCGCGATCGGCGATGAGATATGCTTGATCCGCGCAGCTTGCGCGTCCACTGCGGCATCTAGATCGAGCGGCCCGTCGACGATGCCGCCGACGATCTGACCGCGATCGGCCATCTTGGCCAGAATCGCGCCGTCGAGCGTTGCTGGCATTTTGGTCTGCACCATCTCGACTGCGGCCAGCACGGCTACCTTCGGCAGATCGATGCCGAGTGCGCGTGCAAAACCGATCGCGTTCTGGCAGATGTCCCGTTTCTGGTCGGTGTCGGGTGCGATATTTAGCGCGACATCACTGATGATGAAGCGGCGCGCATAGGTCGGCACCGATACCATCACGCAGTGGCTGATCAATCGCCCGGTGCGCAGTTTTGCTTCCTTCTGCATGACGGCGTGTAAGAGCACGTCGGTGTGCAGGCTGCCTTTCATCAGCGCCACAACCTCACCGCTGCCTGCGGCGGTAGCGGCCTTTAGCGCCGACTCCTCGGCACCGTCCGTGGCCACAACCCGGCACTTGCCGATATCCAGACGCGCCCGATCCGCGATCCGCCGGATCTCGGCCTCGGGGCCGTACAGCACAGGCAGAATCAGCCCGGCCGCAGCGGCCTCCACAGCGCCGGCTAAGGCATCAGCGCTGCACGGATGCACCACGCCGGTCAGCATCGGCTTTAGATTTCGACAACGTTCGACAAGTCCATCGAGTCGATGTTCCGCCCGCTCGTATTGTTGCCGCGTCGTCGGTGCCAGGACTTCGAGGATCGCAGTGGCGAAAACCTGACCTGTGGGGTCGGTGCACTGGCCGTCCAGCACGACGATCCCCTGATCCGACCGCTTCTCCCGCACAACGAGGCGCGCCGTCATCGCGCCGCCTATTGGCAGCGCACCGCTGATTTGCACCGAGGTTTTGCGGACCGAGGTCCCGGGTCCTGGAAGGTCCGAACCAACCAGCGCGGTCAGGATGGCCGTGACGATACCCGAAGCCCCCTGGCTCTCGCCGGGGCCGATAAGCATGTCGACTTCGCCGAACGCGGCGGCCCAGGCTCGCACGTCACCGGCTTGCAACGTGCGCTGGACCGACGCGGCGTCTCCGACAGCGATCTCCTTGAACGTCTTGTTCACGATGGTCTGCATGGCTGGACATAACCCAACAGGTCCGGCGCCTAACACAATGGCGTGAATGAGTTCATTCCGATCAGCGCGAGGCCGCGGAGCGCCGCGCGGCAGTATCAGCAACGGACGCTCGGTCGGACGGCGCAAGAGTCGCCGGCTTCTCATTCGGGGCTGCCAGCACCTGCGACAGCTTGGCCAAACGATCGCGCTCTGCGGTAAGCGGAAGATCACCCAAGCCGACAATCGCGTTCACCTGCTTCAACAGTTCCTTGCGCGCATCCGCTTTCGGTACCAGGGATGCAAGCGTTTGCACCGCGCGCTCCGGCTCGAGGAGCAACAGAAAGGCCTGTTCTCGCACCAGCGCCTTAAACTATACTAACGATAGATGCATGAGTTTCTGGCGCGCAACATTCAACGCGAGTGCAGAACGCTGGTCGATCATCCGCTCCGCTGCGATGACGTACAGCACCCCTCGGGTCAGCGCTTCGTCGAATCCTCCGGTCCGCAGCTTCGCCGCGTACGCGTCCGCCTGCGTCTGTCGTGCGGCCAGCTTCTCGGGCGAACTGTCGGGCAATGGCCGTACCTCACTGTCCTTGTTGATGCCGAGAAACGCCTGCACCAATGGCGAGCCATAGAAACCGAAGAACATCTGCTCGGCCAGTTGGTCACGCACTACACGAGAAGCGTCCAGGGCGGCCTTGATCTGCTCCGAGATCTGTGCCTGCAGCGCGAGGAACGGATTGTCGGCCGTCACGGGCATGCGGTCCGCTGCAACGCCGGCGGCCAATTGTTGCATGCCATTCATCCACGGGTTGCGATCAGCGAACATCGTGTAGCTAAGCCTGAGTGGGTTCAGGGCTTCGTTCAGGTTCGCCGATGGCTGATTGGCAAGAGCGCGCACCAGGGGCTGCATCAAAGTACGGTAGATCGAAAGGTTCAGTTCCGACAGTCGGGCTACAGCGGCAAAGGCGCGATCGTCCTCAAGGCTGTTGCGGCCGAGCGCGCGGATGTCGTCGAGCGAGCGGGCCTCGAAGCGGGCGGTCCAGTCGCCGGTGACGAAGCCGCCCAGGGGCGTGCCCGCCGGCCGCGGTGCAATGATCATCTCGTAGAGACCAGGCGATAGGCAGTCGATGACGTCCATCAGCTGAACGAACTCCTCGTCTTCCTTCGCACCTACCTTGGAGGACACAAAGAGCGCGAGATGCCCAATTTTGTGGTTCAACGAGTACACAATCGTGCGGCCGGCGGCGCGAATGTCTTCGATGTCCCGATACAGATCGAGAATCCACCCGAGTGTCTGCGGCGGCGGGCTGATATTGTCTTCCGTAGAGGTGAATACAATGATCGGCGAGGTGACGTTGCGGACATCGAACCTCGTGCCGTCATGCGACTGTAGCTGGTTGCGGGTCAGCTTGTCGCCGATAAAGAGATTGTCCACCAGGTACTGCAGCTCTTCCCCGTTCAGTTCGATGAAATCGCCCCACCACTTCTCAAATTTTAGGAAGCGCTCGGCTCCCGTGTCGATGTCGGCATAGACGCCATATTGTTTCCCCCACAGCCAATTCGCCGGGTTCAGGACATCGAAATTCAGAATCAGGCCGGTGCCGTCGAACTTTCCATTGCCGAGATCGCTGGTCATTGCGGTGAGCCAACTGCCGCCGAGCAGACCGCCGGAATAGCGCATCGGATTTTTGCCGTGCACGCCCTGCCAGTACGACATCGGCGATCCTGCGACCAAGCAAGGCCCGAACAAATCGGGCCGCAGCATCGCCACCATCAGCATTTGATAACCGGCCTGGCAGTTGCCAATGGCAAAGGGACGTGGGGCATCGGGGTGAAGCTCGACCACTCGTTCAAAGAACTTCACCTGTCCCTCGACCACATCGAGGAACTGCTGGCCTGGTGCAGGCTCTGCGCCGAACCCTGTGAAATAAACCGGATGGTAGGCATCTAGGGCGTCGCCGATTTCGCTGTCCGACTTGAAGCCGCCGATGCCCGGCCCCTGGCCGGCCCGCGGATCAATCACCACGACCGGCCGCTTGTGCGGGTCGGTCGCGACCCCCGGTGGCGGCACGACGCGCGAGAGCGCGTAGTTGATCGGCCGCGGCAGTGACCGGCCGCTCATCAGAACTTCATGATCGAAGCGCAGCACGGTCGCCATTGGCCGTGATGTGATCTCGATCTCTTCGTTGCCACGCTGGCGCAGCAGATCGAGGAAGAGAATGCTGCGCTGGAACGCATCGATCATGTACTCTGGCCAGCTTATGGCCACATTACTTGCCGACGCCTCGGGGCTGAACGGGCTTGTTGCGGATGCTGGCTTTGAAATTGATCCAGATGTCATCTTTTTCTACTTTGAGGAGACTTCCCGGCATGGCTACTTTTTTAGCTAAACGGCAGTCTGCGAAGACGGCGACGACCGTGTTAGCTTTTTCCATTTGATGCTCCTTCGGGATGGGGCGGCACCTGCAATGGCTTCTGTATCGCCCGGTCAGAGCCAAGCACATGCTTATGCGGGAGACCCGCATTATCAGATTTGTATGCACTGAACCGCCAGGGATCGTCTGAGCAAAATTGCTCACTTCAATTTATTATTCTAGTCGTCGAAATTCCCCCGGTCGATGACGCGGTTGCGTCAAGACGTGGTTGTCGCGGTGGTTAGGGCTATGATGACGGTGCAGTTAATTTCGGCTGCTACGCGAGCTGGATCATGCAATAACCAGCGTCGTATTCGTCGGGCGCTTCCACGTCGTAGGCGCTGCCGGTTGAAACGCGCTGCGTCTGCCGGATTACAAAAGGTTTAGGGAACGTTCGTGGCAGGCACTCGTTGGCCCGCGAGGGTCAGGACAAATAGGACAAGCAAAATGCGACTTTCACTTTTAACAGCAGGGGCAGCCCTGCTGCTCTGTTAGTCTGCGGCAATGGCTCAAACGAACACTTCCCACGCCGACGGCGCTCCCACACCCACTGCAAATGCGACCGCGCCTGCGTCGAGCTCCCTTCGTGCTCAAATGCACGACAGTCTTCAAAAAGCGGGGTTTACGAACATCCGCGTGGCGCCGAGTTCCTTCGTGGTTAGCGCGACCGACAAGGACGGTCATTCAGACGTCATGTCAGTGACCCCGGACTCGATCACCGAGGTTTCTGAAATGAGCGAAAAACACTCGAAATCGGCACCTGGATCGGAAGATACTGCAACTGCATCTTCAGGGTCCGAATTCGTTTCGGTCGCCAATAGCGACGAGCTGGGCTCGAAACTTATCGGTCTCGATATCTACAATAGCTCGAAACAAGATATCGGTTAGATCAAGGATATCGCGATGAGTCAGCGCGGCCAAGCGCAGGCCTATATCGTGTCCGTCGGCGGCTTCCTCGGAATGGGCGAGCATTACGTCGCCGTCAATCCCTCCGCCATCACGGTTACGTACAGCGACTCCGACAAGAAATGGCACGCTGCGATGGACGCGACCGCCAATCAGCTTAAGGCGGCACCGGAGTTCAAATATAGTGGGCGTTGGTCAGGAAGCCGATCGTAACAGCCTCGCATTATTCAGGCAAACACGCTCAGCGGTTAATACGGGGCTGGTCGCCCAGAACGACATTAAGCAATGAACTGTGGATGTCGATGCTGCAGTTATGGTCGATCAAGACCAGCTTGCGACATTTGTTCATGAAGAAGCTCTCACTGGCCAGTGATCGCCCGCATCCCATCTGGCGATGTTATCAAGCTCATTGGCTACTAAGCGGCAATTCGAGTTGACCGCCGCGGCAAGACGGCAACCGGGAGACCATAGATGAAACGAGCGACAAGCGCGGGCTCCATCGCGCCTGCTATCTGGCTTGGCCTTTGTTTTGGCTTTGCCGCCCAGTCGCTCGCGGCTGACGCCGGTGCAGCGGACAACTGGCCTTCCGGCGAGAACGACGTCTCCGCTGCCAAGCCGGCGCCGGGCGCGGACGTGCCGGCGTGGCGGCGGCAGCAGATCGTTTCGGCGCGGCCGCTCACCAGCAAGGGTGCCCCGATGCGGTACGAAGAGCTGCTCGGCACCGAGGTGCGCAATCCCCAGGATGAACTGCTCGGCAGCATCACAGACCTGGTGCGCAATCCGCAGACGGACAAGATGGCCTACCTGGTGATCGCTCCGGACAAGAATATCGGGATTGACGACAAGAACGTCCCGGTCCCCGTGGAAGACTTCAAGATCACCCCGAACGCGAACCTGCTCGTGCTCGAGGCCAGCAAAGTCGCGGTGGCCGCCGCCCCGCGGGTCAACCCGTTTTCGAGCGACGGAATCGATCTGCAGAGCCGGAAGGTGGATGCCTATTGGCAGGCCCACCTCTCGCATTGAGACACAAACGAGCTTTAAGGTTGCTGGAACTCAGTTCAAGCAAATACCGAGGAGCAGCGATGAAAATCAAATGGCTCGATAGGCCGCGGAAGCATGACTATCCGGCCGCGGCGTCATATCTCAGTTTGACGCTGGACGCTGCCGCGGCCAAGGCCGCCGCCGAGCAACTGAAAAAAGCCGAGATGACGGCGTTCGCGGCGAAAGATATGTTCAGAGCATCCGGACTGTCATTGCTCGGGGTCAGCAACAGCCCCGTGGAAAAAGACAGCGCGCGGATCGCCCGCGGTGAAAAGCTGTCGCCGTTGCTGCTATACCGAGACCGGACCGCGAGCAAGCTGGTTATCGCCGACGGTTATCACCGGCTCTGCGCGGTCTACAAAGTCGATGAAGATGCCGTGATCCCCTGCAAAATTGTTTGAGCACAGGGGATCGATCATGACGCAGGCCAGATCGACGTTTGAGCGGCTCATGCTGCATGCGACTGCTCCGCCGGACTTTTTGGAACCCGCCCATGAATGGCGGCGGCTGTTCTCGGAAACCTGGGGGACGTTTTTGCTCGTAGTGGTCGCGGCCGGCGCCAATGTTGTCGCAGCGCGGAGCGGCGGCGCGGTGACGCTGGGCATGGCGGTAGTCGCGCCAGGCCTGATGGTCATGGCCGTCATCTATTTCATGGGCGCTGTCGGCGGCGCCCATCTCAATCCGGCGGTCACCCTGGCATTCGCAGTCCGCCGCAATTTTCCATGGCGGCGGGTGCCGGGCTATATCATCGCGCAGGTCATCGGCGGCGTCGCCGCGGCTTGCTTCCTATGGGCGATGTTCGGCACCGTCGGACTCCTTGGCGCAACCATCCCCGGCGCGGGGATCAGCGATGTCAAGGCGCTGGTCATGGAAGTGTTGTTAACGGCCGGCCTGGTTAGCACCATTCTCGGCACGGCGTCCGGCGCGCGCAACATCGGCTCCAACGGTGCCCTTGCCGTGAGCGGATATATTGCGCTGGCGGGGCTTTGGGCAGCGCCGATCAGCGGTGCCTCGATGAATCCCGTCCGCTCGTTCGCTCCCGATTTGGTTCGCGGCGATATGAGCACGACCTGGGTCTACATTGCCGGCCCGATCATCGGCGCCATGATCGCCGTCGGGTTTGAATGGATCCTCAAAGGAAAGGCTACCGCCGCCGGCGATGCCGCGGCTCGCGGCACTCCCTGAAAAGATATAAATCGCGCCTTGGGGAACGGAGCTTATCTATCCTGCCTCGATGCTCTTTTTGCGGTTCACAGCGCCGGCAACGACGGAATATGAACGTCAAGCCTTCGCCACTCGTGAAAAGACCACGCGCTTGAAAGAGCTGCGATTAGCAAGGGAAGCCCGGGCGCGCTCGGTATTAGCTCTTTGAATCTAAAGGGTTCCGTGTCCTGTTTCGGTTACGAACGCGAGCCCCGCCGCTACTTGCGCCGGGCATCTTCATCGAGACTCGACCGAAGTTATGCAATCTGAACAATCTGCTCGAGCGCACAAGAAAAAGGCCCGGAATAAATCCGGGCCTTCATCGTTTCGGTTGTTGACGGTTGGCTTAATAGTCCATGCCGCCCATGCCACCGCCAGGCATAGTTGGGACTCCAGTGTCCCTCTTCGGCTTCTCGGCGACCATGGCCTCTGTGGTGATGAGTAGCCCGGCGATCGACGCGGCATTCTGAAGAGCCGCCCGGACGACCTTGGTCGGGTCAATGATGCCCTTGGAAACAAGGTTTACGTACTCGCCATTTTGGGCGTCAAAACCGTAGGCGTACTGATCCTTATCGAGGATCTTGCCGACGATCACGGAGCCGTCTTCACCAGCATTGAGCGCGATCTGGCGGGCCGGAGCGGAGAGCGCCTTGCGGACGATCTCCACGCCGGTCTTCTGGTCGTCGTTGTGCGTGCGCACCTTTTTGAGCACTTCGCTGGCGCGCAGGAGAGCGACGCCGCCGCCCGGAAGAATACCCTCTTCGACCGCGGCTCTAGTCGCGTGCATCGCGTCATCAACGCGATCCTTGCGCTCTTTCACCTCGACCTCGGTTGCGCCGCCGACGCGGATCACCGCGACGCCGCCCGCAAGCTTGGCGAGACGCTCCTGCAGCTTCTCCTTGTCGTAGTCCGAGGTGGTTTCCTCGATCTGTGCCTTGATCTGGTTTATGCGCGCTTCGATGTCGGACTTCTTGCCGGCGCCGTCGACAATCGTGGTGTTTTCTTTCTCGATGGTCACCTTCTTGGCGCGGCCAAGCATGTTCACCGTAACCTTGTCGAGCTTGATGCCGAGATCCTCGCTGATTGCCTGCGCGCCGGTGAGAATCGCGATGTCTTCGAGCATGGCCTTGCGGCGATCACCGAAACCTGGCGCCTTCACGGCCGCAACCTTGAGACCGCCGCGCAGCTTGTTGACGACGAGCGTTGCCAAAGCCTCGCCCTCAATATCTTCTGCGACGATGACGAGCGGTTTGCCGGTTTGCACCACCGCCTCAAGCAGCGGCAACAATTCCTGCAGGCCCGAGAGCTTCTTGTCGTAGATCAGGAGATAGGGGTCCTCCATTTCTACGCGCATCTTTTCGGCGTTGGTGATGAAATAGGGTGAGATGTAACCACGATCAAACTGCATGCCTTCGACGACATCCAGCTCGGTTTCGAGACTCTTGGCCTCTTCGACCGTAATGACGCCCTCATTGCCGACTTTCTTCATGGCGTCGGCAAGGAACTTGCCGATTTCGGAGTTGCCGTTGGCCGAAATTGTGCCGACCTGGGCGATTTCTTCGTTCGAGGTGACTTTCTTCGAATTCTTTTTCAGGTCCTCGACCACCGCTTCGACCGCAAGATCCATGCCGCGCTTGAGGTCCATTGGGTTCATGCCGGCGGCTACGGACTTGGCACCTTCCCGTACGATGGCGTGCGCAAGAACCGTGGCGGTCGTCGTGCCGTCACCGGCGTAGTCGGATGATTTCGAGGCGACTTCGCGCACCATCTGCGCGCCCATATTTTCAAACTTGTCTTCGAGTTCGATCTCCTTGGCGACGGTAACGCCGTCTTTGGTGATGCGAGGTGCTCCGTAGGACTTGTCGATGACCACATTGCGGCCCTTCGGTCCAAGCGTCACCTTTACCGCATTGTTGAGGATGTCGATCCCGCGCAACATGCGGTCGCGCGCATCAACTGAAAATCTAACTTCCTTGGCAGACATTTTGCTACTCCGTGAATTTTTGTTTCGGTGATGGGAATGCTCAAGCGGCTTTCTTGTGCGCCACCGTGTCCTGGAGCACGCCCATGATGTCGCTCTCCTTCATGATCAAGTAATCGACGCCGTCGAGCTTGACCTCGGTGCCCGACCATTTGCCGAACAGCACGCGATCGCCCTTCTTCAGGTCGATCGGAATGAGCTTGCCCGCTTCATCGCGGCCACCCGGGCCGACAGCGACGATCTCGCCCTGCGAGGGCTTCTCCTGGGCGGTGTCGGGGATGATGATGCCGCCGGCAGATTTCGCCTCGGGATCAATACGCGCGACAACGACTCGATCGTGTAGTGGGCGGAATTTCATGCGCTCCTCCTGGAGTTTGTTCCTGTCAGTTTTTCGGGACGATAAAGCGAGGCTCGCTACGCGCCTCGACAGGAAGGAGCCAAACTGAAGCTGCCCCTTCTCCTTTTAATTGGCGTGCTTTTGGCACTCTTCAAGAGTGACTGCCAATTTGCGAAGAGCTGGCCGTCCGAAATGCTGCTAACGCACTGAATCCAAGTGCAACTTTATTTTCAAAAATTGCCATGTCCGGGGTAGAGCAAGGCGTTAGTTGCACCGGCGGAGAGTCGTCCTCATGAAGGACCAGACGCGAGGGGTTTTTTCGGCGAGCCTGCGTCGCCGCACTTGTCAGTTCAGCCTTGGCTTACCAAAACGAAAGCAAGCGAGCGACATCGTATGCAAACGCGCCGACAACACACGCCGCTAACCCGCTACCGACCAAAGCAAGCATGACGACTGTATTCAAACGGTCGAGCATTTGCTTGTCACCGAAATGAACTCTTTGCCCGGCCCGACGCACGAGACGCATATAGTGCGGCGCTTCAGCGTTTGAAAGATTGCAGCATTGAGCTACGTCGGCATAGTCCCGCCAAGCGCGTGACAAACAGTTGCTCTGATCGCAGGATGGGTAAAACATCCCGGTTCATGTAAATTTTCCACCCATAAGTCTCGTTCGGCGAGGTGCCGCTATTTATGATCTCGACACGGTAAGACGGGCTTTTCTCGTTCATGCTCCGGCCTCAGGCACACTGTTGCAAGCTTAATGAGGCTGCCGAAGCCGCCAATCAAGGCGGCCTACATCATTTGCACTTGCCTACGTTTTGAAGGGCGTCGAATAGCATCCGCCAATCTTAGCCATTCGGCCGCCATCTCGCGTTGAATAGAGCGCGCTTCCTGCTCTCTTTCCTCGGCGACCATTTGCAAGCAATGCTGGGCGTAACGCGTGTACTCTTTTCGCTTTTCATTCATCGCCACGGTCCCCTCCGGTCTTCTACATGCCAGCAAATCTGAGGCATGTTACCGGGACGAGTCCGATCAAAATTGACCAACGCCGTTCGAAAGATGGACCATCCGAAAACTTAGATCGCGGTAGAGCTCGGGCGCCGCTGCTTAGACGCCATGACGCAATCTTTCGGCCGCCCATGGGCGGCCGAAAGTAACTGAAAAGCGGGCACCGCGGCCGTTTTCGCCGGCCCCAATTGTCAGTTCTCCGCCTATCTGCTTCACCAGTTTAGCTATAATTTTCATTCCAAGACCCTTGCTTCGGGCCGGATCGAATCCGTTAGGCAATCCCGGTCCGTCGTCCGATATCGATAACGAATGGCCGATGGCCGGCGTATTTTCAGAGCGAACTGTAATGTTGCTGTTGGCGTATTTTGCCGAATTGGTGATCAGCTCGCTGACGATAAAGCCGAGCGGAATGGCAAAGGCAGTCGGAATATCGATCTCGGCAGCATCGACCGCGATCGTACAACCGGTTTCCCCTTCGAACAGAAGCCCGGAAAGGTCGTCGCACAGATGCTGGAGATATTGTTTGAACTCCACGCTCTCCTGATGATCGAGCAGATGTAGCCGCCGATGCACGCGCCCAAACGAGGCAACCCGACGCGCAGCTATCGTAAGCTGGGCGCCAGCCTCCGGACTTGCCGACCGACTTTGCAACGACAGCAAACTACCGATGATTTGCAGACTATTCAGAAGTCGATGTTCGAACTCCTGGGCAAGCATGTCCTGTCGCAGCAAGAGGTCAGACTTCTCACGAAACCATGCATTTTCCCGTACACGAGCCGCTCGTAATTCGGCTGTCAGACCATCCTGCCGAGTCCGCTGACGCAAATCGCGCTCGATGTCGCGGCCCCACGGGAACTGACATACGGTCTCTTGCGATGATACGGATTCGCCCATCGTTCCCTCTCCACGCGCTCATGAAACCAGATAGAGCTTGGCTGGGGTTACCTACCCAACTTTGAACATTGTACGGACGGCCGAAGCCCGGACTGGTCAAAATTGCTCACATTGCGGAGAATTAAGGAAACGCTAACGGTACCTTGCGCGCACTTGGCTCGTCGCGATTGCCCAAGGCGCTCAACGGCAGCCGCCGTCTCTCGGCGTGCAACGTACCAGCAGCCTAGTCAGCGTTTCTACAAATTAGTCCACCGTAAGGCCGACGCGATGATCGGCCTTACGGTGCAGCCTCTACTTCTGTTGAGCGCTTTTCACGTTCGCCGTCTTAGATTGCTCGTTAGCGTTTTGCGCGTGTTGCTGGGCCTGGGTCGCATGCTCCTTGCCCTTAGCATGGTCATTCTTGCCATGAGACTCGATAGCGGCACGATGCGACTTTGCAGCGGACTCGTGAAGTTCCGCCGCCTTGTTGTGTGCGTCTTTCATTTTGATTTCTCGTGTGTCAGCCGCTAAATCGCGGCTATCATCACCAGCACCCCAATAGTGGCTGTACAGAGCGGCAATCGTGTCTTTAACAAAAGAGGCCGAGTGAGCTGTTAGACTCGCCACCTCTAAAAATGGCGCCCGCAAAAGTCGGACGCAAGTGATCGAAGAGGTTTCATACCAACAGGCCTGTACGCGGAGCGCGGGGCATTCCAACCCGCACCTGGCCTTATACCATTCACGGACACGAAAGCTCTTGTAACTGCGCCGCAGTTGCCCACATGGTCGGGGAAGGGTGCGCGATGTCTCGATATTTTTTCAACATCCAATGGCCGGACCGCGAGGAGAGTGATCCGTCGGGCAGGTCTTTGCCAGACGATGCTGCCGCCCTCGATTATGCCATTCACATGATCAGACAACTCGACCGAGGCGGCAAACACAGTGACCGTGGATTGATGATGATCGTGAGAAACGAGATGCTCGAAAACGTGCTCTCGTTGCCGTTCCTTGCGGGTTGCGCGTAATGCACAAATCATGAGTAAGGTGAATGAGTACCGCGCCAACGCCGCATGTTGCCGGCAGATGGCCGACACCACAAAAAATGTTCTGGAGAAGCACATGTGGCGCGACATGTCAGAGTCGTGGCTCAGCATGATTGGGCATGCTGAACGTGAGGACTTTGCCGCCGAAGCACACCAGCGCGGCACGAATCAGCCGCCGTCAAAGTCCTCCCATTAGAAAGCTCTCGCTTCGTGCGGCGAACTCACAATCACGAGGCGGCTCGTTTGCACGTAATCGCCGGAATTCAGATCTGATTAATTTTCGAACCGCTGGGGACCAGAGTGACCGAACAGGACGGGCGCTACTATCGATCCCGGCTTTTCTCTCGCTATGAGTGTCTCGTGAGCGATAGCACGGTCGATGGCCTCTATGGAATTCTGGCTAGTGATGAAGCTCTCGCGCATTCTCTCCGTGTGCCCACTTTTGTATTCACACGCCAACGCTTTGGAGAGATCGCGGCGATCCTGAATCATTCTTTCTCGTGCAGCGATTAGCTTGTCAACGTGTGCATTGTCTTTGGTCATATCATTCAAACCTCGCACTGGAACACATTATTTCGCGAACCTTAGGTCAGGCCAAAGCTGATCACCAATCGGCAAAACGACGCCGGGAATTTCCCTCTCGTGCAGACCGCTAACGCCGAGGCGATTATAACGAGCCCGCTTGCGAGGCAGTTTTGCGCCATCAGGCGGCGACGGCCTGCTTTCGGAAAAGGACTTTGGTTTTTACAATCCCGCAGTCAGCGCATTTAAATTTGTGCACCGAAAGATCGCGACGAGTGGGATGTTGCTCGACAACAGCGAGCTCTATTGGCTTGCGGCATCTTGGGCAGGTATCATTCATAAACGGGTCCAAAGACATTGAAGTCCTTCGGGGCTGAGGTCCGCTGGCGGAGTGTGCGCACCCGGACGGTTGGAATTATCTGCAGGCAAAAATCTCGGAAAATCCCTCTCGCTTGCCAATCTGCTTGGCAGTGCGAACCGCCGTCAAAAAGGAAAGCTCACTAACGGTTTTTGATTTTTGCCGGGCGACCGTGATCGTAAGGCCCAACGGATGTTTCGCTTCTTCGTATTTCTCGCCATATCTGACCAGCACGTAATTCTGGCCGGCCGGAATGTCGGATGCAGACAGGATGTATTTTACTTTTGGGCTTGGCACGATGAGGCCTGCACGATCTTACCTTGATTTTCGGTCACCCATTGGGCGTTGTCGGCAAGTTCGGCAAAACTTCGTTCTAGCCTCTGGAATTCACGTTCCTCGTTGTGGCCGTTCGCTATCTTCAGCAGATTGGAATATTCGATCGCTTTGGCGCGATATTGATCAGCGGTGTACATCGGCAATCCTTTTTAGTGGGGTAGCCGCCAAGCAGCTAACCAAGATAACTAGGTCAGATAGCCCAGCGGCGTCTGTATAAGATTGCTCACCCAGACATGGTCAACGAGTCGCAAGCACACGCGAACGTGTTCCCGTGGCAAGCAACCTTTCGCGGCGATCCGGCGTTGCCATCCCGCACCCACACAACAACAAATTCTTTGAACTAGTTTTTTGTTTGAACCAAGGAGAAATCAAAGTGCTTCATAAAACACTCATCGCTCTCGCTGCTGTGGTCGCGCTCGGTGGCGTGCCGGCGGCGACCAGTGCGTCCGCTGCCAGCCATCCAGGCGGCGGACACCCGGCTGGACACGCAGTAGGCGGACACGCAGTAGGCGGACACGCAGTAGGCGGACACGCAGTAGGCGGACACGCAGTAGGCGGACACGCAGTAGGCGGACATGCCGCCGGCGGACATGCGAGGATTGGCTCCGGCGGTCGCCACGTTGCTCGGTACGGCGGCGGCTACCACTCCGGACTGATCTATAACAGCTGCGGCTACTACAATTGCCCTGGCTACGGCGTTCCCCTCGTCGGCGGTTTGATAGACGGCGTTTTGGGTGGCTACGGCCCCTTCTGAAGACGATCGTCGCAATTGGGCCATGAACGGTCGCGTTTCTTAATTGGATACGCGACCGCTTTCCCCCTGATGACAACGGCCAGCGCTTTAGATGGCGCGTGTCTCGTCATTTTCTTGGGCGGGCGCGGTCAAATACGCCCAAGCAGCACGAGAATCAGAAGAATAATCAAGACAATACCGATGAGACCAACCCCGCGATGTCCGTAGCCGTAACCGTAACCGCCGAAGCGACCACTGAAACCGCCAAGCAGAAAAATGATGAGGATGATGACGAGGATGAGTCCCAACGACATGGCGTAATTCCTTTGCTTTGCGCCAGCCTAAAGCGCGATGTCGCGGAAAGTCTGTACGTTATTGCTCACATCCAGGTATGTGGATCGCATTGACCGGGAGCGTCTTCGGCGCACGGCTAGATCCGCAAAGTCTATTTAATCTGCGGCTGATCGTGCAGAACCACATTCAATAGTGAACTGTGAACTTCGATGCCGCCATTGTACTTGATGAAGCCCAACTTCCTAAATTTGTTCATGAAAAAACTCACCCGCGAACGCGTCGTTCCGATCATCTCGGCGAGCGTCTCCTGGCTGATTTTCGCGATGACCGGCTCGGGTATTTCTTCCTTGCCAAAATTCGCCAACAGCAGGAGCAGGCGGGCAAGGCGCTTTTCGCTCGAATTGAACAGCTGATCGACCAGGTCGGCTTCGACGCGAATGCTCCGACCCAGCAGATGTGCAATGAACAATTCCGAGAAGGCCGGTTCGTCATGGATGACTTTGAGAATCGCCGATTTTTCCAATCGCGCGATGACGGCCTCGGTCATGGTCGTGACCGTCGCGATACGCTGCGCCTGTCCCGCAAGACATCCCTCGCCGAAGAAATCGTCGGTACCAAGAATCGCAATGACAGCTTCCCTGCCTTGCTCGGAAACGACGGTGAGCTTGGCCTTGCCTTTCTGGATGTAGAAGACCGCGTCGCCAGCATCCCCTTGTGAAAAGACAACCTGGCCCTTGTGGTACTTGCCGATGCTCCGGCCGTCGCCGACGCGGGCGAGAAAAGATTTCGTATCGAATGCGCGTCGACGTTTGGTCGCCATGACAAGACCTTCCACGCCGATCATATGCATTTTTCGCGGTGAAGGGTATCGCGCGCTCAATTTTGGGGACACTTTGGGGCAGTCCTTAGGTTTGCGTCGGTTCGTTCCGATGTCGCGATCGATCCCGAATTGAAAACAACGCGGGACTCGATATAAGCTAGCGGCGATCGGGGCGGCGGCGCTTAACCGCCCCCTTGGGCGAACTAGTAGCAGGGCGGATAGGGAATATCCGCATGCGACGCTATTGTAATAATAGCGTGGGGCTACGACGGCTGCACCGATGGCAGCAGCTCCGACGCCCACGGCCACACCACGGCGCACGTAGGCTCCGCGATAAATCCCGCTGCGATAGACGCCTCCCGCATGAACGCCCCCGCGATAGACACCCCCGGATAGACACCCCCGCGATAGACGCCCCCCGCGTGAACACCACCCGCTCGATATGCGGCGCGATAGGCCAAGGCATCGGTAGAGAGACATGCGACGCCGAGAACGGCGTCCGCGGCGATTGAGATAATGGTTCGATACGGCATGAGGACTTCCTCTCTTTGCTGAAGCTTAGTGAAGCCCAGGGCAAATTGCTGAGCAGAATAGCTCATTTGAGAACGTTATCACTTTTAATTGCGGGGCTTGCTTATTGATGCCTCGAATGAGCGGTTTGGCTTTAGGTGGGTGGAGACGGGCGGCCCGTCCGTTCGGCAACCATCACGCCAAAGCTTTGGGGCACGATTGATAGAACAAGGATTTGTCGGCGAACTAAGAGGTAAAGCCCATCTTTCCTTTGTACCCTCCGGGGCCGTTTGCAATCTCGATATCCCTTTGGCGTCGCTTTTGCCGGCAAAGCCAAGAGCGGCATCGTGAGCAACAAGAAGAATTACAGTTAGCCGGACCGTATTATCGGTTTCGAGCATCCCGCCTTGCGATAGGCGTCCGACGATAGCTCTAGCGACGAAGGCGGTTGCGTCTATCCTTCAAGGAAATGACCAAATGCGGCCAGCGGCTGAAGGCGGTCGCAGATGATCTTGGTAATCGCCAACATAGGCATTGAAAGTATCCCGCCCGGAATGCCCCACATCCAGAACCAGAAGACAAGCGAGATGATGACGAGGACGGGATTGAGCGTGAACCGTTTGGCCAAAAGCATCGGCGTTAAAGTTTCGCCCTCAATCAAATGAAATCCGAAATAAAGTCCGGCAGGAAGAAGTCCTTGCCAAAGCGCATCATGGGTCAGCAGGCCAGCGAAAAGAAAGATCACCACGCCTAGAGCGGTGCCGAGGATCGGTACATAGTTCAGGAGAAAGGCTACCGTTCCCCAGAGGATCGGATCGCCCACGCCCGTGAACCACATCGCCAACGCGGTGGCGATACCTACCGTTACGTTCATGATCGTGATCGTGACCAGATATGCGGAGACGTCGCTTTCTATTTGCTGCGAGATTTCCACGACCTGTCGCTTACTCCTGAAGCGCGGCAATATCTCGACCAGACGGTGCAGGAAGATATCGCCGGACACGAGAAGAAAAAAAAGAAACAGGATGGTCACGAAGAAGCCGCTGGCAAAGCTTCTGGTACCGGTGAACAGATTCATTAGAAGAGCAGCACCTCGCTCCGAGAGGGCCCCATTGGGAGATGGTGCCGTCCCGCCGATATCCTCTGCCTGCTGCAGGAACAGTTGTAGTTTATCGATGGGTGCCCGCATGAAGCTCAGTCGGTCCTCAAGCCGAGGAATGCCGTCCGGAAGTTTGGCTGCCCAGGTACGCGCTGGGCCAGAAATCGCCGTACCCAGGCCAACGATAATTCCGAATAGCCCGACGATCAGCAGTATGGCCGCAAGTATTCGCGGGACGTGCAATCGTTCTAACAATCGCAAGGCCGGCTGCAGTAGGAGCTTGAGAACAATGGCAAAAACTAGTGGCAACACAATTTCGCTTGCGACGTAGGCTGCCGCTAGCACCGCAAGGATGAACAGACCACCTAGAAATATAACTTTTGGTTCGGAGGGCAGAGGTAGATCCGCCGGGACTTCTGCCGGCAATATGTCTTCGGTCTTCTGCGCCTTAGAGCCCATCCGGGAAGTTTGGATTCATGGCGAGGGGTTTGCAGCAAGTCGCCTGAGCATGATGCGGATCATGGCGAGGCGAATGAATGCAGCGACGGTTGTGGTGTAGCGCTCAAAGTCGCGGGCCAGGCGGCGATTGCGACTGATCCAGGCAAACGTCCTTTCGACAATCCACCGTTTTGGCAGCACCTCGAAACCGGCAATGTCCGATCGCTTGACGATTTGCAAACTCCAGGCACCGGTACGCCACACGGTCAACGCCATCTTGCGCCCCGCGTATCCGCCATCAGCAAAGATGCGTTCGATGAACGGGAACAGTCGTCGCGCTCGACGCAGCAAGTGGAAAGCCCCATCACGGTCCTGAACGTCAGCGGGATGAACGACGACGTTCAACAACAGGCCCAGTGTGTCGACCAGGATGTGCCGCTTTCGACCTTTGATCTTCTTGCCCGCGTCGTAGCCCGAAGGATCGAGCAAAGCCCCCCTTTTTGCGCCCCCTTCGCGGTCTGCAAGTCGATGATGGCTGCGGTCGGGCTCGGCTCTCGGCCCTCCTGCTCGCGCACCGCGACGTACAGTTCGTGATGAATGCGCTCCAACGTGCCGTCCCAGTTCCAGAGCTCGAGATAGTCATACACCGTGCTCTTGGGCGGCAGGTCCTTGGGCAAGGCCTTCCATTGGCAACCGGTCCACAGGATGTAGAAAATCCCGTTCAGCACCTCGCGCACATTCACCGACCGTCGCCGCCCGCCATGTCTCGCAGGCGGAATCATCGGCTCGACAATCCCCCATTCGGTATCGGTCAGATCACTCGGATAACGAAGGCCGTTGCGATCCGCAGAACGGCGGTGTTCAGGCTTCCACATCGGGCGCTCCCAAAAGAATCAAGCGCCCAATAAGGAATCACATCCAATTCATTCGAACTCAAGAAGTTTCCGGATCGGCTCTTAGGCGTCACGCTTGACTCCGCATCGATGGCCGAAATCGAGTAATTTCACCATTGGCGACCCAAAACGGCAAGAAATGATCCGCGCTGTATCTGGAACAATACCTCGAAGGAGAGAGTTACCTTATACACCGAACAAATAAATAGCGAGACATAGCCATGGAATTGATCCTGATTATTGTTGTCTTAGTGTTGCTTTTTGGCGGCGGGGGCGGTTATTACGGTCGGAGGCGAGGTTTTTGGTGATTGAAAGGCGGTTCTCCGCTTAGGGTCACCGGCACCAGCGCTTTCGCTAACCCCGTAGCTTGAGCGCCCCTTGGGGCGTATTAGCGCCATGGGCGCCTTGCGCTATTCCTCCATCGCACGTCAATCGAAAGCAACGCACATGAAGGCTGCATTGTTAGTGCTGACTCTCTTTGCGATCCCGAGTCCGGGGTTGGCAGGCGAGCCAGCAGGCGAGCCACGAGTCACCTGCAGTCTGGTTCGTGCCTACGTGCTGCAGGTAGGCTTGGTACAAGCTAAGGCCAATGCTCGTGCCGCGGGGATGACGGTGGCGCAACAGCGGCAGGCACGGCGGTGCCTTGCGCGCAACGACTGACGTGTCGGGTCGACCACGCTTTTTCGCAGCGTGCTTCTGCGCCCTCCAACAAGCTGCGAACACCTACCGGCGGTTCGGACGGCCCGCCACTTTTTCTATGCTTCGCTGAACAAGCAGTCCTCTCAATTCGTGATTCCCGGCTTTTTCGCTGGCTTCTCATTTCCAATTTGAAAATTCGCGCGAGCAAACCTGCCTTTTGCAGGCTCTTATCCACCAACTCTTTCACGCGAGCAATATGAAAGGATCAAGCAAATGAGCCACTACGACAAAATTCCCGACCTGCTCGCGAACCTTGTCGCGTCACCGTCGATCGCTGAAGCCTGCCGCCGCACTGGCATGACACCAGCCACGCACTGGAATTATCTGATACGAAGCAAACAAGGTGATCCACTGTTTCAGGAAATCGAGTGGCACGGGGTCAAGGCCCCCTACTGGCAACACGTGGCTAATACGCGTGTGTTAGCAGCGGCAGCGATCGAGCAAGCGGCCTTAGATCGCGCACTTAACGGCTGCTGGGTCCCATCTTACTTCAAGGGCGAGCCGGTATTTGAGACCAACGAGCAATTCTTAGGTTGGACAGACGAAGAGATGCGCACACTCGATTATGATCCGGTGCGTGATCGCTTTGTTTGGGAAGGCGATCCTCCGCGTCGAAAGCAGGTTATGGTGTGGCTAAAGCCGTCAGAGCAACTCGCGATCAAGATGCTAAAGTCGTGGCACAAGCGCTATCGACCGCACCAACAGGTTGATGTGAATTTCGGCGGCGTCTTACGCCTCGACCGTCCTGACGAAGGCACCGAATCAAAGGCGAATGAGGCGAAGCCATTGCTTGATGACGGTGCTGATGTCGCTGAACAGCGCGGCGGTCACTTAGCGTTGGGTCGACCGGCAAAGGATTCCGCTGAAATGGACAAGTGGAATGCGGCGGGTGACTTTAAGCCTCAGCCGGTGGCGTTCGTCGACGCTGAAGGTAATCGCACCTTGCGAGTAGCCGCACCGGATCCATTACTGGCACAAACAGAAGATAACGATCGCGTTGGGACGGCCAAGGCAAAGATCGCGACCCCGCCGGGGCATCAAACGCCGGCTACAACTGGGGCGAAGCCAGTACGTCGCGAGGCTGATAACGTGGACTGTGGCCGCGGCCCCACGCGGGCACCCGACGGTGCTCTGGGCTTCAAGGTCTGCTAGGCCTCATCGCCAGAAATTTTTTAAGTAGGTCGGCGACAGCTCGGTGTGAAGGATTCTTTTGGGATATCGGCTTCGTTCCATGCCGTTTCTCAATGTCGCCTTGTGGCCCCCTTCGCGACCTTTCAGACCTAAGCCAAGAATGGTCGCTCTTGGGGCAACAGCAGACAAAGGTCAGAACTGTCGTTGAATGGCTCGGTCGCGACTGACCCAACTCGGAAGTGGTGTGTGCATTGCGGCACTCGAGGATGATCGTCTGACCAGTTCTAAATCAGTGCCCGCGACCCTCTGGCGGTCCGCACAGCGGAATATTCAGATCGGCATCCGGTAACCGTAGAATTCATGATCTTCGTTATATCCACCCTGACCAGCGCCAAGGTCTGCAAAATCACGAACAAACTCGATCGCGGCGATCCATTTCACCATCTTAAAGCCGAGCTCATTTTCGCAGCGCAGCCGGAGTGGTGCGCCGTGCAAAACGCTGACTGGTGCTCCGTTCATCTCGTAGGCGAGGATGGTCAGCTCATGGCGCATATTGGATATTCTATGCACGTCGTAGTAACGCCCGGCCTCGCCGCCGTCGGCAAATGAGTAGAAAACAGCGTAACGGGCCTCCAGCGTAGGGCGCACCAATTCGAGGATGTGACGCATGGGGACGCCGCTCCACTTTGCCACGCCGGACCATCCCTGAATACAAAAATGGGTCGTGATCTGCTCCTGCTTCGGCATGGCTTTCAGCTCGGCGTAAGAAAATTCTTTGGGCGTTTCCACCAAGCCACCGACACGCAGAACGAAACTCTTAAAGCCGTCGGCTACCAACGCGTCGAACTCGTTCGACCTCGGCATGGTGCCGTTCGGCCAGAAATATGGTGAAATGTCCCTCTCCAACAATTGGCTGTTCGGGTCCCACCACTCAGTTAGTGCGTTGAACGGCCACATCATGATTGCGCCGACGTTCTGAACGACGCGCGCATGCCGGATGGTGAATGGCGACGCCAGCCACCAGGTCACGACCACCAGCGCCATTGCTGGGACGAAAATAGCAAATCCGTTCCAGGAATTGTCGTGCACTCCGGCGAACATCATGTTCAGGTTCACGCGCGCTCCGGTAATGAACACTAAAGTCACATGGATCAAGATGAAGAACAGAAACCACCACATCGCGATGAAGTGGATTGAACGCGCCCGCTGGCGGTTCAAGATTTTGCCGAGCCAGCCCAGCCGATTTGAGATCGCGGGACCCTGCATGACGCCGGTGAAGATGGACACGGGTGCCGCAATAAATATGGTGATGAAGTAGGCGAGTTGCTGAAGACCGTTGTAACGGGTCCAGCTTTCGTCAACAGGGAAAGTAAGCGACAGGTACTGCAACGCCGTGGAGACCGCGTTCGGGAACACTTCCCACGTTGTCGGCACAAGCCGCTGCCACTGTCCGGTCCAGAACAGCAGCGCGTAAACGACGATCCCGTTGACGATCCACAGCAGGCCGAATGAGAAATGCCACCAGCGAGCAAGCCCAATGGAGTGCCGAATGCCAGGGATGCCCAGCCAGCCCGGCACGGTCACCGAGTCGTCCTTGGCGGTCCATATGCGCCCAGTTGGAACGGCCTTCTGGAAGCGGAACCACTCGGTGCCCGGCGTGCAGTCGCGTTTCCAATAGAGCCGCGGGTGGTCGGCAAGGATTTGGATACCGGCGCGGATGATGAATGCCATGAAGAGGAGATTGAGGAAATGTTGCACCCGCAGCCATGCAGGAAAACCAGTGTTGACGGTCAGAGCGGACGGCGGGACGCCAGGGTACCGCATAAGGAAATCCTGTACCGTCGGCAGCTCCCGCAACCCCTGAGCAACGGCGACGCCTGCGACGGCGAGCACGAAACCGAGCGGTAGCGCCCACAGCACGTTTATCCAGCGCCGGCCAATCCTAATCTTGGGCACCACGCCAACCTGCGGCGGCAACCAGTCGCTCAGGAGGACACGATCGTCCGCGCCGGTAAGCGCCCCTTCCAGCGGTTCGGGCGTCATCGCCTTTACACGACTCTCGCTCATCGGCTGCTCGCTCCCGTTGGTCGCCGATGATGATTTGGTCAGTCGCTCAGCTTGGTAAGTGCCGAGCCTTTGTGAGCGGCAATATGATCGGTCTTGCCGCTTTTGATCTCATATTGCGGCGAGTCGGGGCTCGCGTGGTGAGTGTGGCCCTTATAGTTGAAGTCATGCGTGTGGATCCGAATGATCGTGCCGCTGACCCGCCCGGCCTCCGAGTTCCAACCAACTCGATCTCCAATTTTGTACCGTTCAGTCATTGGGTTTTCCCTGTGGTTCAGGCTTCGAGCGAACTTCGGTCTGGCCTTCGGCATCACCGTCAAGGCGGACTTGATCGAGAGACGCGCCGTTCTCGAAGGACTAGGGTCAAAACTCATTAACTTTTGCGCTCAGACAATACGATCCTGATTCGTTTTGGGAAGAGGGATCGGGATCATGCGCAAGAATTTGTTTTGGCTGAGCGACGAGCAGTGGGCTCGGATTGAGCCGCATTTGCCGACCGATGTTCGCGGTGTGGAACGGGTTGACGATCGCCGCGTCATCAGCGGCATCGTGCATGTTCTCAAGAGCGGTTGTCGCTGGTGCGATTGCCCACCCGAGTACGGTCCGCACACGACGATCTATAACCGCTTCGTGCGCTGGGCGCGGCGTGGACTATGGGAGAACCTATTCCGGGAACTGGCCGGCTGCGGGCGATCGATGGACACGCAGATGATCGACTCCACGCACGTCAAAGCGCATCGCTCGGCCTCAGGTGGAAAAGGGGGGAGAAAAATCAGGCTGTGGGCCGTTCGCGCGGAGGGCGCAACACGAAGATTCATGCACTCGCAGATGCTAAGGGGCGCCTGATTGCTATCCTGCTGACCGCAGGCCAAGCGCACGATTGTCCAGTCGCGGAGCGCTTGATCCGTCGAGTTAGGGCACCAGATCGGTTGCTTGCCGACAGGGCGTATGACAGCGCCGAACTGCGCGAGGAGTTGGACGAGCGCGGGACCAAGCCGGTCATTCCCAACCGCTGCAACAGGAAGAAGCCGTTCAGCTTCAGCAAGCGCCTCTACAAGCTGCGCTGGCGTATCGAGAATGCGTTCAACAGATTGAAGGACTTCAGGCGCGTCGCCACCCGATACGACAAGCTCGCCCGAAATTACCTCGCCTCCGTCTGCCTTGCAGCCGCCCTCGTCTGGTGGCTCTAATGAGTCTGGACCCTAGATTAGGGCGGAACACCCCAATAGTCATGCCCGACGAGCAGATGCGTTCAGCCGCGAAGTTCTAATGGCATTAAGTCCGCAATACGCGTCCGAACCTCCTGCCGTTTATACGGTTGGCCATTCCACACGAACTATTCCGGAGTTTGTGGAACTGCTGAACAAGGGTCCGGTCGAACTGGTCGTCGATATCCGCAGCGTGCCGCGATCCCGGACCAATCCCCAATTCAATCTCGACACGCTGCCGGAGGCGCTGGCCGCTTGGCAGATCGGCTATATGCAGATTCCCGAGCTTGGCGGGTTGCGGAGAAAGTCGAAGATCGTGCCGCCCGAGGTCAACAGCTTCTGGATCAATCAGAGCTTCCATAATTATGCCGACTACGCGCTGTCCGGTGAGTTTCACCTTGGCCTGGCGCGTCTGCTAAAGGTGAGCCAAACGCGGCGGTGTGCGATCATGTGTTCGGAAGCGGTCTGGTGGCGCTGCCACCGATGGATCGTCGCCGATTACCTTCTTCACAACGGTAGGAGTGTCTTCCATTTAATGGGATACGAGCGCGTCGAGCCAGCGACGCTGACCAAAGCGGCGACGGTGCAAGGCGATGTGCTCGTCTATCCGGCAGTTGCGGCACCGGGATAGATTACCACCGGGCGTCGCGTGGCAACCCTACAGATCAGGCAACCGATTGTAGAATTCGACCAGCATTCGCATCGGGCCGAGTGGCTCGACGAGATGGGGTTGGTCTGGCAGCAGGAGGCCGGGATAACCGGGCTCCAAGAGCACTTCGGAATTTGGTTCGAGCACCTGATAGCGCAGTCGCCCTTCAAGCACCCGAATGACGCCCCATACGCCGGCCTTGGTGCGGTGTTCCCGACGCAGCCCCGCAGGCAGCGTCGTTTCATCGAAGATCGGAGTGCACTTGTATGTCACTTTCGATGACGGCTCCATTCGCACCCTCACGGAGGCGTCACACTTCGGTAATGAATGGCCCGATCGACGAGATCGTTCATATGGACCGCTGCCTGAATTGTCAGAGGGTGCTGAGTAAAACCTGATCTCGGGGATATGTAGGTCGCCATTTCGCGAGCAAGTTCCCGTTGCTTGTCCGATCCTTCGGCAAGCAACATGATCACCAAGTTCTCCAGCGCAATCACGCGAATACGTAACTGCACCAGTTCGGCGTTCGTCAGCGGCGGAATCTCGGTGAGTTCGACGCCATGTTCTTGAGAGCCGTGGGGCCCTGCGCCGCCTTCGTTGTCCCACCGCGAAAGCGCGCTTTGACGCTGTTGCGAAGAGCTTAAGGCGTCGGATTTTTCGTCAGTCATGGAGAGTATCCTGAAGATGAGAAAGGAAGTGGCTGGCCAGGGGCTACTTCAAGGTAACTATCCTAACGGCGGCGGGTCCATGGTAAAGAATATTGTGATTGAGAAACCGCAGAGGCGCAGCATGATCGTTGAATCCTCTGACCAAGTCCCACGCGCCACGCTGCTCAAGCGGTTTCCTATCCCGAGGAATTTCGGGGTGAGTCCGAAATCGCGCATCGAGCGCGGTAAGACATGGCCAGCCCCGGCTGGCGCAACTCACGTCCAGACCTTCGAGATATATCGTTACGACCCGGATTCCGGCGCGAACCCGCGTCTTGATACCTTCCAAGTCGATCTCGATGATTGCGGACCAATGGTCCTTGATGCCCTCTTCTGGATTAAGAATAAGGTGGATTCTACCCTTACCTTCCGCCGCTCATGCCGTGAGGGTGTCTGCGGTTCCTGCTCGATGAACATCGACGGCGTGAATTGGCTCGCCTGCACGCGGTTCATTTCCGATTTAGCCGCGCCGGCGACGATCTATCCGCTGGCGAACATGGAGATTATCAAGGATCTCGTCCCCGATCTGACGCATCTCTTCGCGCAATATGCGGCGATCGAGCCTTGGCTCAAATCCAAGACCCCGGTACCCGAACGGGAGCGGCTTCAATCGCCTGAGGAACGCCGCAAGCTCGATGGCTACTACGAATGTATCCTCTGCTTCTGCTGCACGTCAGGGTGCCCGAGTCATTGGTGGAACGGCGACCGCTTTCTCGGCCCCGCTGTGCTTCTGCAAGCCTGGCGATGGCTGGCTGACAGCCGAGACGAGGGGACGGGCGAGCGGCTCGACAATCTTGAAGACCCGTTCCGGCTTTATCGGTGCCACACCATTCTCAATTGCACCCGGACCTGTCCGAAGGGACTGAATCCCGGTAAAGCCATCGCCGAGATAAAGAAGGCAGTGATCGAACGTCGAAGCTGATTGCGAAAGGAGAAATCGAGTTGCCAATCCATACGGCAAAACGATCGAGACCGCTTTCGCCGAATGTTCAAATCTATCGGCCGCAACTTACGTCGGTCTTATCTATTCTCAACCGGATCACGGGCGTCGCCGTGAGTGGCGGCGCTGTTGCGTTGGTCATTTGGCTTGTGACCGCTGCGGGGGGACCGCAGGCCTATGGCGTCGTGCAGGGCGCTATCGCATCCTGGATCGGTCAGGTTGTACTTTTCGTGATCACCTTCGCCTTTTTCCTTCACCTCTGCGGCGGCATCCGGCATCTGATTTGGGACACCGTACACGGATTTGAACTCCGGTCGGTCTACATTTCGGGGTGGGTAGTCGTGGCGGCGAGCATCGTCCTGACATCGGCAGCCTGGGTCATTAGCTTGTTGATGAAGGGATAGCGCCGTGGACCGTCTAAACATGCGCTCACCGCTCGCTCGCGCGATTGGCCTGGGATCGGCTAGGGAAGGTGTCGGACCCTGGTGGGCGGAGCGCGTTTCAGCGGTCGCCCTCATCCCCCTAACGCTGTGGTTCGCGGCCTCGATCATCGCGCATACCGGCAGCGATTACACCACATTCGTTGCCTGGCTGAGGACACCTCTCGTCGCCACCTTGATGATCCTGCTCCTGGTCGCCGTATTCCACCACACCGCGCTCGGCCTGCAGGTCGTGATCGAGGACTACATTCACTCCGGGGCCAAATTCGCGGCGGTGATCGCGGTGCGTCTTGGCTGCTTTGCGCTCGCCATCGCGGGTTTCGTAGCCACGTTACGTATTGCGTTCAGCGGTTGAGCGCATCCAGGCGCGATTTATTGATGTCCTCTTGCTGCACCGCATATGTCGCCTTGTGTGCAGTTTTCGAACGCCGGCAATGATGAGCCGTCGACGCGGGCGATGGCCGGCGTTTGAAAAGCGCCAAGGCAGGAAATCGCGGTCGGTGGTGCGGCGGCGGTGCGGCTGGTCGCTATGGGGATTTAGCCACGAAGCTTGGCGTGCGGAGCCTGGACTGAAGCGGTTGCCGCGATCGGCTTGCGGCGAAGCATGGTGGTATGCGTCGGTGTGAACGAGCGATCTGGGCGTCGCGCGACAGGATTGGTGGCGCGACGGCTAGTGAATCCAGCGCACCGATGCGAGCTTGGGCGCTGCCGGCTGAGAGCCGGCGAGGATGCTGGGCGTTTGCTACAGTGCAGATCGATGACGACGGCATCATGAGGTGTCGATCCTGATTGCCGCTGGCGGCGGCGCGGGCCGGTGCTTTGGCTCGCCGCCGCGCGCGAAAGTCTCGATGACGATCATGCGGCCGCCGCAGCACGGACATGGACGCGGCAGCACGCGCGGTTGGTTGATTGCGGCGTTGGGTGTGTCGGGTTGTTTTGGGCGAGACGGCACGGCAAGCAGCTGGCGCGCGTGCGCGATGTTTGCAGCTCGGTTGGTGTTACCGAGCAGCCCATAATGTCGGATGCGGTGGAAGCCCTTCGGCAGCACGTGGATCAGGAAGCGGCGGATGAACTCATCGTTGGTCAACGTCATCGTTTTGTAGCGGGCTGGCCCTTCGATCCGATAGTCCTTGTATTTGAAGGTGACGCCGTTGTGGTCGGCGGACATCAGCCGGCGATTGGAGATCGCGATGCGGTGGGTGTAGCGCGACAAATAGCGCAACACTTGCTTGGACCCGGCGAACGGCTCCTTGGCGTAGACCACCCAATCGATCTCGCGCAGCGGCCTCAGATAGGCCTTGAACGCAGTCTTGTCGGCGAGCCGTACAAGATCTGCGCATTTCGCTGATGGTGAGCGGCGATTTCAAGCGATCGTGAGCAGTTATTTCGCGCGATCATGAGCGGCCGCTTCGACCGACGGGGTGATTGGTTCAGGCGATTGCGGCGGCGTCAAGAGTTTGATTGCGGGCATTTTGTTTTCGCATGCTTTCTCCGGTGAGTTGAAGGCGATGAGCATTATGAACGAGGCGGTCCAGGATGGCGTCGCCGAGGGTGGGGTCACCGATGATGTCGTGCCAATGTTCCACGGGGATTTGGCTGGTGACGATGGTCGATGCGCGACCATGGCGATCATCAAGGAGCTCCAGAAGGTCGCGCCGTTCGGACGGATTGAGAACCGAGAGGCCCCAGTCGTCGAGGATGAGGAGTTGAACGCGACCGATGGTTTTGAGTAGGCGGCCATAACGGCCATCGCCGCGAGCGAGGGCGAGCGCCTCGAAGAGGCGCGGGACGCGATGATACTGGACCGAACGATTGTCGCGGCAAGCTTTGTGACCGAGCGCGCAAGCGATCCAGCTCTTGCCCAGACCGGTTGCCCCTGTGATGAGCAAGTTCTCATTGCGGTCGATCCAATCGCCGCCGACGAGTCTGGCGAAGACGGCGCGGTCGATGCCGCGTGGCGTGCGCAAATCGACGTCTTCCACGCATGCGCTTTGGCGTAGCGCGGCGAACTTGAGGCGCGTCGTGAGACGCTTGGTGTCTCGTTCGGCGGCTTCGCGATCGACCAGAAGTCCGACGCGTTCTTCGAACGACAGGGCATCGAGATCCGGTGATCGTCGCTGCTCCTCCAAGGCTTTGGCCATTCCGGTCAAGCCGAGCGTGATCAGCCGTTCATGGGTGGGATGCGTCAGCATTGAGCTCTCCATGGTTCAGTGGAAATAGCCCTGACCGCGGATGTTGCCGTGGCGCAGGGGTTGGTGGTCGGGCGTGTCGTCAAGGAAAGCGCGATCCAGACCGTTCTTAAGGATCGAACGGATCGAGGCGACGGAGCGAGCCTTGATGAGGATGCCGCGTCGGCAAGCTGCATCGACGCGCACGTTGCCGTAGCTCCTGGCCAGCGACAGGATGCCGAGGCAGGTGCGAAAGCCTTGCTCGGGATGAGGCCGGGCAGCGATGACAGCCTGGAAAAAGGCAGCGGTAGAGGGACCAATCCTCTCGCCGGCCGCGATCAGCCCTCCCGGCGTCCACTTGCCGTAGCGGCGATGCGCGCTCGGCATGTGATCGGCAATCGTGGTGTGGCCGCGCCGATTGGGCGCACGGGCATGGCTCGCGATCCGCTGCCCCTTGTGGAAGATCTCGACCGTCTTGTCAGCGATGCGGACATCGACGAGTTCACGGATAAGCCGATATGGCGTGGAATACCAATGGCCGTCGATCTCGACGTGATAGTCGGGCGCGACGCGGCAACGCTTCCAGCGCGCAAAGATGTATGGCTGGTCCGGCAGTTCTCCCAGCTTGAGACGATCGATCTCGGCGAAGAGTTCGGCGCGGCTGGAGCCGAAACCGCGCATCTGGCGGGCGTTGAGTTCGACGACCAGCACGCCAATAGCGGCATTGAGTTCCGCCAGGGAAAAGAACCGCTGATTGCGCAGACGCGCCAGCACCCAGCGCTGCGCGATCTGGACGGCGACCTCAACCTTCGCCTTGTCCTTCGGGCGCCTCGGCCTCGCCGCGAGGATGGCGGTGCCGTAATGGCCCGCCATCTCGGCGTAGGTTCGGTTG
The DNA here is from genome assembly GCA_963791955.1 of uncultured Alphaproteobacteria bacterium. Classification (GTDB taxonomy): domain Bacteria; phylum Pseudomonadota; class Alphaproteobacteria; order Rhizobiales; family Xanthobacteraceae; genus BOG-931. The sequence continues at coordinate 29,578 of CAWBUO010000001.1, read as the reverse complement.
AGACCGGGATCGTAGCGATCCGGGTTGGTGACGGCGGCCTTGAGATTATCGCAGACCAGGAACTTCGGCACCCCGCCCAGAAACCGGAACAGATTGATATGCATGCCGATCCAGTCGGGCAGGCTCTCGCTCGGGCAAGCCTCGGCGTAGGTGTAGTTCGAGGCCCCCATCGCCGCGACGAACAGCTTCATCGCGTGCGCTTCGCCGGTGATGGGATCGAAGATGTCGATGGTGTCGCCGGCGAAATCGACGAACACCTTCTCCCCACCCGTGTGGGTCTGGCGCATCGTCGGGCGCGCACGCTTCTTCCAGGCCGCGAAGGTCGTGCAAAACCACGTATAGCCAAAGCCGTTGGGATTGGCCGCGCGATATTCTTCCCACAACAGCAAGCGTGTCACGCTGCGGCGGCGCAACTCCTTCTCCACGTAAATCCAATCGGGTTCCGGTCGCCGGTCGCTTTGCGACGCTGCCGTCGGCGCCGGGAACAACAGCAGCTCCAAGCTGTCGTCGTCCAGGCCGTCAGGGAGCGGCCAGGTCAGCCCCGCAAGCCGGGCGCGCCGCTGATAACCGTGCACGACGCCATTACTCACTCCGATCATGCGCGCGATGACGCGCTCGGTCAGGCCCTGGTGCCTTAAACGTAGAACTTCTCTGATCCGGCGCATCGACAATCTCTGGGTGGGCATCCGGCTTCCTCATTGGTTGAATGAGAAACCCGTAGTCCGGTTGAGTTGTCGGCCGAAGCGTCCAGCACCTCCAAAAGGTGCTCACGATCATCTGAAATCGTTGCTCACGATCCCGCGAAATACCGGCTCACGATGCAGTGAAATCCGTGCTCACGATCCCGCGAAACGCGCAAGATCGCCGAAGAACTGCAGGTGACCGGCGTGGTGGGCGGCGACCAGCATCTGCAGAAATAGCCGACGGAACAACGCCGAGAGAACCTCCACGGTCAAAAAATAGCGCGGTCGGCACGCGATCCACTTCGATCCATCCGGCGACAGGCCGCCACCCGGCACGACCATGTGCACATGCGGGTGGTGGGTGAGCGCCGAGCCCCAGGTGTGCAGCACCGCCATGAAGCCAATGCGAGCGCCGAGATGTTTGGGATCAGCGGCGATGGTGAGCGTGGTCTCGGCGGCGGCCTTGAACAGCAGATCGTAGATCACCGCCTTGTTCTGATAGGCGATGTCGGCGATGGCCGCCGGCAGCGTGTACACGACATGAAAGTACGGCACCGGCAGCAACTCGGCCTCGCGCTCGGCGAGCCACTCGCGGGCAGCGGCACCCTGACACTTCGGGCAGTGCCGGTTGCGGCAGCTATTGTAGGCGATGATGGTGTGAGCGCAGTTCTCGTTCTCGCAACGCGCCACATGGCCGCCGAGTGTTGCCGTGCGGCAACGCTCGATCGCACTCATGACCTTCATCTGGCCGAGACTGACGTGTCCGGCATTGGCGCGCCGCCACGCCGCTCCGTGGTCGCGGAAGATATCCGCGACCTCCAGCGCTGGACGGGACATGACCGCCGTTACGCTGGCGGCTGGTCTTTGCTGCTCTTCTTAGGCTTCTTGCGCGGCTGCGACAGTCGGTCGAGCGGGCTCTCGATGCCGGCAATCATGCCGGTGGCGACGCGGGTGTAGCGTGCCGTGGTGTCGAGCTTGTCGTGCCCCAGAAGCGCCTGGATGACGCGAATATCGGTACCGCGCTCGAGCAGGTGGGTGGCGAAGCTATGACGCAGCGCATGCAGCGTCACGTTCTTCTTGATCCCGGCCGCATCAGCAGCCTCGTGGAACAGGCGGTTGAGTTGGCGCGTGGTCATCGGCTTGCCGAGCCTGGTGCCGGGAAACAGCCAGCGTTCCGCCACGGGTGTTCCGGCATCATGACGCGATGGGCGTGCCTTCCACCATCGGCGCAACAGATCGAGCGTCTCGGGCGACAGCATGACATGGCGGTCCTTGCGGCCCTTGGACTGTTCGATGCGAATGATCTTCTGTGCGCTGTCGATATGCTTGACCTTCAGCCGCACCACTTCGCCGGCACGCAGACCGCAGCCATAGCCAAGACTGAGAAGCACGCGGACTTTGAGACTGCTGGCAACAGCTAGTAGACGCCGCGTCTCGTCGGGGCTCATCACCAACGGGATCTTCTGCGGCTCACGGATGTGATAGATCGTGGCGGCCAAATCCAGTCGCCGCAGCGTCACCCGGAACAAGAACCGCAGCCCGGTCATGATGCGGTTGCGGGTGCAGATGCTCACGCCGGTCTGCGAAAGATGCAGCTGAAACTGGCGGAGGTCCTCCGCTGTAGCCATGTCAGGCGACCGTTTGAGAAACGCGGCGAATTGTTTGCAGCTGCGGACGTGGCCCCTCTGCGTGCCTGCACAGAGCTTGCGAGCGTTCATGTCCTCGATCATGCGCTGGCGCAGCGGGCTGACGGAATCCGTACTCATAAGGAAACTCCTGTCTTGGATGAGGTTGACGACACCTCGATCCTCAAGACAGGACATCCAGCACGCTATCGATGATCTCTAACCTGGTAACTGTACTCGCAGACAAGCCGCCCGCCTCCGCGAGCTATCGCGCAGCGATTTAGTGCAATGGCCCTTTTCGTCCGTTGCCCTAACGCGGCAAATCGGTAGCGATCGGAGCAATACCGGACATGCCGTCGATATGGCCGCGACGCAGATGACCCAATTCGGAGGTCGCTGAGATCTGCACCGGCTCCGCAAGAATCCCAAGCTCTTGACCGCCCCTTGCGCGCCTGATGCAATTATTGCCCCGAAGCTTGTGGGGCCGTTCCGTGCGAACTATTGGAGCACTCAGCACCGTCGTTGTCCTCGCAGCCATCGTTGCCTATTGGATGACATTCGGAACGATTTCACCGTGCGGCATGTTGCGCGAGTCATTTCGGCAGCGTGCCGGTTTGGCTGCGATTCTTCCTAAAAGCGTCATTGACTTAGCCATCGCCGGCCAATACGGCGCTCTTTCACCAGGCCGGTGTCTGAGCATTTTGTTGGAACAACGCAACGCACCGGCACAGACTCACATAACACAGGAACCTCCGGCGCTACAGACAGCGCAAGTCCCTTTACCAGCGCCGGCCCCCCGGGACCTCCAAGAGGCCGCGCTCCAACAAACCGTGCTAGCCGGCGCTCGATGCAGAGCAAAGCGGCTCAGCGGGGAACTCCCAACATTCGCCGCATCAGCACTCTGTTCCAATCCGGCAATGATCCAGGAATTCAAATCCGTCCATTATAAATATATGGACCTGATTGAGTACTTTGCTTCCAAGCGGCTCGAATTTGCCGCGAAGATTGATCGCGGTGAACTGAGCGAAGATCAGGCTAAAACTGAAACTGGGAGAATATACGAGACGATCCAGGTAACGGAGCGCCAACGCGACGGTCGCTGATGAAGAACATCTTTGTTGGAATAAAACGATCCGACATGCGCATGTCTGCTTCTGGCCGTTGCTGACATGCGTGGGGTGCTTGCGAATGTCGGCTTTCTTTTGAAAGGACTGACCTCTGTCTAACGACCGCCCTAATGCGGTTAGCGTCAGTTCACAGCGTCGCTGATGCCCTCCGCTTGAAATCGGCGGTGCGCTACCGTAGCGCAGGGCTGATCGTGACTGGTTTTGGGACGCCGTGGTGATGGTCGTGATGTGCTGCAGGCGCTGGCGCCATCGCGGCGTGGCGCAGTTCGACCGGCTGACCATGTGGCGTGTTGAGATAGGCTTGGCGCCAGATCGCCTGGCGCTCATTGATCTCGGCGGTCGACGCCGCACCCTTCAGGCCAACGATGGTCTCAAGCGCCGCTAGCCACTGACGGTAGTAGGCAGCATTAGACGTCTCGCCGGGCTGTGCTGGATGGGCCTTAATCTCGGTGCTGAACGCCTCGACCCATTCGCTCCAGGTGAAGAGGCCCTGTCGACTAAGTTGAACTGCGCAGGCGAAGGCATGCGCCATCCACGGTTCTGCGAAGGCCGGAGCGTTCGCTTCGCGAAGCAGTGCTTCGGTTTCGACGACGTCGGAAGAGACGATCGGCGCGGCGGTCATCCGCTCAGGTCGCCGGCTCGATGTAGGGCTCCCATAGGTCGATATAGACCGCGTCATGCGGCTCGGCGTCGGGACCCCACAGCTCTCGCGCCTCAAAGCGCACGCTGTAAACATGCTGAGGCTGGTCGCCTAGCCCGTGCGCACGAGTGTCTGCGAACGCGAAACCGCCGTGGTTGCCTTGAACCACGCCATGTTTGCCGCGGACGTAACGCGGAAGCCGGGTGTGGGTGGCCGGGTTAATGTTGCGCGCCACCACCTTGTCGCCAGTCTTGAAGCGCGGTGGCGTCTTCACCTCGGCGCGGGCGGAAGCGCCAGTCTTGATCGCGATCGCGACCATATCCTTTGGCAAGGCCGGCATCACTCGCCTTCTTTCTTTGCGAGCTCGGCAATCCGCTGCTCGAGCTCAGCATGAGTCACCACGCCTTTCTCGTCGAGCAGATCCTCAGCGGCATAGAGCCAGTGCTCGTAATAGGGCGTTGTTAGATATTCCGCCGGCGGCATCCGCTCAATTGAGTGACGGATCTCGTCAACATGGTATTGCCCTGCCGCAATCGTCAGGTTGAGCACGGCGAAGACGTGGCGTTCCCAATCCGCGTGGAACACTGGCTCGTGCTCTTCGCGCACCACCGCGCCGAAGACTTGCATCCCGCCTAGATCATGGATGCCGTTCATTGCTGTCCTCCACTCTCTTAGGCCTTTACCTTGGGGACGTCGGTGCCGATCATCGTATCGCGAGTTACGAGCTCGGCGAGCTTTTCTTCGCTCCAGCCATCAGTGTCGGCCGGTCGCATCGGCAATACCATATAGCGGATCTCAGCATTGCTGTCCCAAACACGGACCTCAACGTCCGCCGGCACTTCTACTGCAAACTCGGCAAGCACCTTGCGCGGCTCGAGAACGATGCGTGCGCGATAAGGCGCCGCCTTATACCAGTTTGGAGGCAGGCCAAGTGTTGGCCACGGGTAACATGAACAGAGAGTACACACGACGACGTTATGCACCTTTGGCGTATTCTCCAGCACGACCATGTCTTCACCCTGGAGCCCCGTGAAACCCAACTCGGCGATCGCCTTGCTGCCGTCTTCCAGGAGGCGTTCTTTATAGGCGGGATCTGCCCAGGCATGTGCCACCACCTTAGCGCCATTTCGCGGGCCGATGCGCTTCTCGAAAAGGTCGATGATCTCGTCGACCGCGCCCGGGTCGACTAAACCCTTTTCGACGAGCAGCGACTCCAGCGCCTTGATACGCAGCGTCGGTGCAGAGGGCGGCTCAGTGTGGGAGTGTTCGTCCATCGCACGTGATCCTTTCGCCAGAGGGCATGCCGGTCGACGGGGTCCGGGTCGTTCCAATATTAGCCCCGAACGTCGTTTGCCGCGAGACAGCAATACGTCCGGAGTCGGGGGCGAAACGGACATCGCGCAGACATCGTCAATCGGTCGAAGATGACCCATATCGGACACGTTGCAAGCAATCAGATAAATTGCCGATATGAAAGGGAGTTCGCTATGACGAAAGTGCGCGTTGCAGGCTTTTCGATCTCGCTCGACGGTTTCGGAGCAGGCCCTGAGCAAAGCCTTGAAAATCCGCTCGGCAAGCGTGGGCATGAACTGCACACGTGGCTGTTCGGTACGCGCATGTTCCGAACAATGGTCGGTAAGGACGGTGGTTCGGACGGCGTCGATCAGGCCTACGCACATCGTTCGATGGACGGGTTCGGCGCGTTCATCCTCGGCCGCAATATGTTTGGGCCGATCCGCGGTCCGTGGCCGGACGAGAGCTGGAAGGGCTGGTGGGGCGACAATCCGCCCTATCACGCGCCGACTTTCGTGCTGACGCACCATCCGCGCGATCCGATCGAGATGGAAGGCGGCACCACCTTCATCTTCGTGACCAACGGTATCGAGGCGGCGTTGGACCAGGCGAAACAAGCCGCCAATGGTTGCGACGTGAAGATCGGCGGTGGCGTCGAGACGGCGCGTCAATATCTTCGCGCCGGGCTGGTCGATGAGCTGCATTTCGCCTTGTCCCCGGTCGTGCTCGGGCAAGGCGAAGTGATGTTCGCCGGGATCGACCTGCCGGCGCTCGGCTATCGCGTCATCGAACATCAGGCGACCGAGCATGCCACGCACGTCGTTCTCGGCCGATAGGAGTCCACCATGACCATTGTGTTCTACGAGCACCCGTTCAATTTCGCCAAAGAGGCCTGAAGTTCGCTATTGGCCCCATCGCGGACATCCTGCCGATCCTTGCTCCATGATACTATTGATGCAAATCAAAGCTGATTGCGTCCGCGGGACTGAAAATATTTGTGCGATTGGAGGCTAACGCAAGATCAACACTTTCAAGCAACCAGCGAAAGTGCCGGCAATGCGCCGCGAGATGTTGCTTCGCGCCGCCAAACCAGAGCATCAACCCCGAGGCTGCGCCCTGGTGGATCAATCAGATAGATGAGCTGCAAGACGACGAGGAACATGTAGGTCCAGGGCCACTCGCCCGGCGCGTCGTAGAGTCCGAGCCAAAGGTTGATCGCCATCAGTGCGCCGAGCGCCGCCCCGAGCCGTGAAGCTAATCCAAGTATCAGCGAGACAGCTATCGCCACTTCGATTGCGTACACGAGTGGTCCAAATATCGCGATGTTTGGAAGCACGAGGTCACGCACCAGATCGCTTTGCAGCTGCGTCGAAGCGTGCTGGACCATCTCCTCCATCCAGTGGATCAGCCCCCAATCGTAGTGGGGCGGTATCTTCCACAGCGACTGCTGCCACCACATGCAGCCGACGAGGACCCGGAGCACGCCAGTACCGACGTGCTGGATCGAGCGCTGCGCCGGATCGCGTCGCCAGGAATAAAAAGCCGCCGCGGCACTGCCGAGGAGCAAGAGCCAGAACACGCCCGTCGTCCACTCGGGTTTCAGCAGGAACGATACCGCATCGAATAATGGATTGGGTCTCATGTCCCGAACCTTTGCTGGAAAGACACCCCAATAGCGCAAAGCAGGCAGCTCAAGACGCTAGCTCACCTGCTTATAAACTGACCATCAAATGCTGGTGACATTGCGAGTCGCCCGTTTCGGCACAACCGCGCTAAGGACGGGTCCTTTGGCAATCCACACCACCTGATGGCGAAAGGAAAATGAAGTTCAGCCAATATGATGTCCGCTTACGAGAACGACGGTCTCAAGCAGATCAAGCGCATCCGCAGTTCCTTCCGCTTCGCCCTTTTCAAAATCCTGTGCTGCCTGTCCCATAGTGTTCGTGACGTGCGCGAAGCAAAGGACGTGACGCCTATTAGCCGCAGCAAAGCTGTAGAGCGCCGCGGCTTCCATCTCGACTGCGAGGATGCCTCGCGCCCTCGCCGCCTCTATCGCCTCGCTGGTTTCCCGAAACGGTGCGTCTGTGGTCCACGTCGATCCGACGACCACCCTCAAGGCCCTGCTGCGCAGAGCGTCAGCAGCAAGAGCGATCAATGCTGGATCGGCTTCGCTGTATTCGGCTGGAACGGCATAGTGGTAACTGGTTCCCTCATCTCGCAAGGCGCGATCGATCATGACAAAGTACGGCGTCGGCCCCGCTGGAACGATTTGTCCGGCGGAGGTCAGGCTCAGCAACAGGCGGCAACCGCTTGCGAACAGTTCTTCCGCTAACAAAACCGCGAACGGTGCGCCCACCGCACAACCTACGATCCCGACTGTTTGTTCGGCCAATTCAAAAACGTCGAGTTGCGTATGATAGCAGGGCCACCCGTCGAACGGTTGGGATCTGTTGTCCTTGCGCAGGCGTCGAACAAGATCGCCGTCCGGGTCGAGGATGCACACGGCCGGCACATCAACGGTGGGAAGCCACTTTTGTCGCCTCGCTTCTCGAAGGAGCGCGACAGGTCGGAACACGGACGGCAGTGACGGATTCTTGTTATCGAGGATGACCGGCATCAGACACGCTCCAGCACAACTGCGTAATGGTACGGCGGGACGTCAACCAGTTCGCGGAATTTAAGGCCAGCGGTTTCGGCGGCCTTGATCGTCTGTTCCGGCGGCATGCGCAATTCTGTTCGCGGCCCGCGCGGCTCGCCCAAGACAGTTGTTTCCTCTCGCGCCTGCGGATGCCAATTGACGATCGCGAACCTTCCTAACGGCTTCAGGGTGTCTTTGACCGCACGAGCAAGACGCGACTTGTCGGGAACGCCGTGAAAGGCGTTCGCGAGAAACACGAAATCAACCGGTCGGGTCCAGAGCCGGGCGACGTCATATGCGTCCCCCACAATGAACTCGCAATTACCCATGTTAGCTTCGCGCAGCCGATGGCGAGATACTTCAAGCAAAGCCGGGTCTATGTCGATCGCCACGACAAACCGCGCGAGCCTTGCAATTTGGAGCGTGAACCATCCGTCGCCCGAGCATAGATCGATTACGTCCATTCCCGATTTGATACCGACCTTGGCGAGCACGCGTGCCGGGTCGGGCCATAAGGCCTCCCACCAGCCGGCGTTCGGCATCTCCGTCGCCTGGAAAAATCCCTCAGGCTTTTCCATTATGAGCCCCCTAAATTACGGCTTTTGACCATGCTTCGGCTGCCGCCACCGGTTTGGACGCTAATTTACCTCCTGATTGCCGCGTCAATAAGCTGGTGGTTGGGCTGGCCCAAGATTCCTGGTTTGCCAGTGGTCGCGCTTGGTATCGCGCTCGTTGTCGGAGCGTTGATCTTGCCAGTGTCGGCTATCCTGCTCTTTCGCCGCGAGGCACCGAAGTCAGCCCGACTTCATCCGCCAACCGAACGCTGGTTGTGGTGGGACCGTACAGGTTGACGCGAAACCCAATGTACTTGGGGCTCGTGATCCTGACGATTGGCATCGCCGTCTGGATAGGCGCCTGGCCGATGTTCGTCGTGCCTTTTGGCGTTTTCGCCACGGCCAACTGGGTTCACATCCCCTTTGAAGAAGCCAAAATGCGCCGCCAATTCGGAGCGACCTATGATGACTACGTTGGGCACGTGCGGCGGTGGGTATGAACTGGCCGACACCAAGGAGCGAGATTGATGGTTCGTAATGTTACACTCATCGCCCGGTCGCGCGGCCGAGCTTCTCCTCATTGTCCTCTCTGTAGTGGGTTACGCACTACCGGTGGCAACTGGCAGTCCGGCCGCCCGCCACTCTGGAAGGCCGTCCTCCAATCGGCGCACCTTGAAACCGCGTACGCGAAGCTGTGCGACCGCTTCGTAGGACAGCGCGCACTACGCGGTGCTCGGACTCTCTCCACTCTGTAATCCGATCCGTCGGGTCAAGTACTTTGCCGGCAAAGCTGCATCGGCTCCCCGAACAGCGTATTCTCTGCCGATGACAGAATGCTGCGCCCCACCCCCGCTAACCTTGCCACCGCGAGCCGACCGGGAATCGCTCATCCGTGAGGCGTTCAGGCTGGAATGGTTCACCATTGGATGGATGACGATTGAAGCCGTCGTGTCGATCGCGGCAGGCCTGACAGCCGGCAGCCTCGCACTGCTCGCATTTGGCCTCGATAGCGTCATTGAGCTTGCGTCGGCCGGCGTACTCGTGTGGCGCCTCTCGGCAGAGCTGCGCCACGGGCACACGTTCTCTGAAGACACCGAGCGGATTGCCAGCCGTATCGGCGGCGCGTTGCTATTCGTTTTAGCGGCGTACATCACGTTGGCGGCCGTATGGCATCTGTGGAAAGGCACCGGCATTGAATTCTCATGGCCCGGTTTCATCGTCGCGTTGGCTGCGATCCCCGCCATGCGGTGGCTCGCGCGTCGCAAGATCGCCATTGCGATGAAGATCGGCAGCCGGGCGCTTCGCGCCGACGCCATCGAGGCGGTGACCTGCGGTTGGCTATCGTTCGTGGTCGTCGTTACTCTTGCAACGCAATGGCTTGTCGGTGCGTCGTGGATTGACAGTGTTGGTTCGCTGGCGATCGTTTGGTTCTTGGTCAAAGAGGGGCGCGAAGCATGGTCTGGCGACGACAGTTGTTGCTGATTTCGGAAGAAGCATGCGCGGGTCGCACCCACACCGGAGATCAAATCAGGACCTGGCTATGACGGGGGAGTTAGTCGAGAGGGGCACCGACCTCAATCGCATCGTCGGGAGAGACGGCGGTGAAAGTGAGCGCCGCGCCGTTCGCTTGTGCGCCGGGGGGCAGGCCGTCGAGGTCGAATGTGAATCGTCGTATTCCCGATCCGCTGCTGAGTGCGGATTTGGATAGCTGGGGTAGCGGCAAGGCCCAATTGGGCGTCGGCCCTTCAACGAGAAGATCGACGGGCGTTCCCTCCCGTGCCGCGACCTCGACCACAACGTGCTCCTTCCCGTTGCTCCATTCGCGATGCACAGAGCGAATGGAGAGCCCAGTGCCGGTGCCGAGCCGCACACGCCGCGGAACTCGTGCCTCCGCCGCAACGAGCACTGGCTCCTCAACACCGCCGTTGCCGGACAGCACGAGACCGAGATCGGCTTCGGCCGGTACGCAAACATTGCTGCAGATGGCATAGCCGAGTTTCACATGCAGCGAGGACGGTTTCGTCACGTCTTTTGCGATGATCCGCAGCGGAAACACAGCGTCACCGACGTAACCGATCGAGTGGCCGCCGTCGCCGTCGAAAAATCGCTTCGGCGCCGGCCAGAGCATGGTTACCGATCTGACGTTCTCGGAGCCGCCGAAATCGAGCGTCGGCGGCACGCCGGAGTCGCCGGGATAGCGCCAATAGGTTTTCCAGCCGGGATCGAGCCGAATTTCGAGGCCAGCCCGCAGCCACACCGCGTCGGCGGATTTGAGCGTCGCGCCAGCAACAAGTCGCGCGGCCGCATGGGGCACGGTGTCCCACGCGGAAGCATCCTGCGCCATCGGTGTGCCGGGGGCGCACAGGAGCACAATGGTCGCAATCGTTGCTCGACGCGGCGCCGCGTGAGGCATGATCGCCTTCGTCTGTGACGAGTACGATAGACGCAACGTCGGCATCTTACCGGGCCGTGCCCACTAGATCGCGGCGATCTAGTGTGTGCACGAGATTTTGACCAAGACGTTACAAGTCGTGCAATACATCAGATTTCGAACGGTTTTTCAGACGCCTTACAACGTCGGCTACCAAGCCGCCGGCCTTGCGGGTTGCCATCGGCCCGGCGACCGAGGTCCAACCACGAGGCTGTCGACTACAACCGTCTCGGGTTTTCTCGTCCATCGGACAGACGGATCGCGTTCCGCCGTATTCCATCCGCGACCCGTTATGTGGAATGTCGCGCTCATATCATTGCATGCGGCCCACGCCCATAGGCCCGTGAATGATCTGATCGGCCACTTTCTTTTGCTCCTCGGTGAGAACCGCATAGAGCGGAGCGAGGGCGGTCTTCGTCGCCTTAATTGTCTCAAGCATGGTCGTCAGCATCTTTTCCATGTGATCGAGCCGATCGGGCGCGCTAACAGAAGTGCCATCCTGACTCATCATCCCGCCTTGCATCATCGTTGCCGGCATCCCTCTCATGCGGCGAGCGTTTTCCCGTAAAGCATCGGCGAAGGCATTCCATTGAGTCGTTTGTGCTTCGGTGATGTTCAGCTCTGCCTTGAGAAAGGCGATCCGCCCTTCGACGTGGTCGGCCATCGCCATCATACCCATACGACCGGGGCCACCCATCATAGGCATGCCACCGCCAGAACCCATCATCGCGCCCTCTGGCTTATTTTGCGCAGGCGTAGCTGCTTTCGTCTGGGCTGTGGCGACGCCAAAACTCGTGAACAGCAGTGCAGCTGTCCACACCACGATATATCCAACTCGCTTCATGACATCCTCCTACGGCGTCGCTCTACTCATTATCAAATCAAGTCGTCCCGCCGACGACCGGCAGTCCGGCCGCCCGCCACTCTGGAAGGCCGTCCTCCAATCGGCGCACCTTGAAACCGCGTACGCGAAGCTGTGCGACCGCTTCGTAGGACAGCACGCAATAGGGACCGCGACAGTAGGCGACGACCTCTTGCTTAGGATCAATCTCACCGAGGCGGGCTTCAAGTTCGCGTAACGGGATGTTCAACGCACCTGGTACGTGTCCTAAGACAAATCTTCGGGACGCACGTCGAGAATCGTAACCGTGCCGGCTCGGGCTCGCTCCACGAGCTCAGTGATGGCGTTGCCCCCGGATGCGGGCCCAACCGGGCTGTCCGGTGATGAAATCGATACGCGGCGGCAGCTAGCAATTGCCCACTAGACCCGATGTTCGCTGAGTGATCGGCGGGCGGGCCTGATGAACGATATCACATACGTCGGACTGGATGTGCACAAGCAGAGGGTTTGCGTGGCGATTGCCGAGAGCGGCCGCGGTGGGGAGGTACGAGGGGTTGGCGTATTCGAGAACCGCCCCGACGTCCTGCGCAAGATGGTGACTCGGCTTGGCAAGCATCAGCGTCGTCTCAGCTTCTGCTACGAAGCCGGTCCTTGCGGATATGGACTTCACCGTTTGCTGACCGGTTTGGGGCACGACTGCGTCGTGGTGGCACCATCGTTGATTCCGATGAAGGCGGGCGACCGGGTCAAGACCGATCGCCGTGACGCTTTGATGTTGGCGAAGCTGCATCGTGCCGGCGAATTGACGCCGGTCTGGATACCCGATGCTGCTCATGAAGCGATGCGCGATCTGGTGCGTGCTCGGGCGACAGCGGTGAGAGCGCTGTCGAAGGCGCGGCAACATCTGCAAGGCTTTCTGCTGCGCCACGACCGGATTTACCACGGAGTTCGCGCCTGGACCCTGGCATATCGACGCTGGCTCACCACGGTGCGCTTTGATCATCCGGCGCAGCAGATCGTGCTGCAGGACTATATCCATGCTGTCGAGGATGCCGAATTCAGACGCGACCGGCTGACACGGCAGATCGAAGAGCTGATGCCGCTCTGGTCGATGGCGCCTGTCGCCGCGGCGCTCCAAGCGATGCGCGGGGTTGCTCTCGTCGTCGCGGTCACGGTGGTGGCCGAAGTCGGCGACTTTCGACGCTTCACCAATGCTCGCCAGCTGATGGCCTATCTCGGCTTGGTGCCGAGCGAACACTCGTCCGGAAGCACCGTCCGGCGCGCTGGGATTACCAAGGCAGGCAATGCGCTTGCGCGTCGCGTACTGATCGAGGGCGCCTGGACCTATCGCATGTCGGCGCGCGTGAGTCGGAAACTTCACGATCGCCTCGAGCCACTATCCGCGGCCATCAGGGACATTGCCTGGAAAGCGCAGGTCCGGTTGTGCGCGCGATATCGGCGCCTCGCTGCAGCCGGCAAGCCGAAGGTCGTGGTCACCACCGCGATCGCCCGCGAGATGGTCGGCTTCATCTGGGCGATCGCCTGCGTTGCACAGCCTGAACTCATCTGACCAGGCCGCCGAAACTGAACCAACGAAAAGGAGGTCGGCTAAAATCCGAGGTGCACATTGCTGGAGGCAGGACCACGGTGGGGAACCCTCGTGCCTGTTATGAGCCGGTCCCCGGACCGATGCTCGACCCTAGAGCGAGGCAGCCCCGAGACGGAACCACGGTCATGCGGTACCCAACCCGCGCATGAGAGCTTGTTCAACCGGCGTCTTCGGGTCCTGTCTCCCGCTGTGTGCACCAACGATCGGCGCAGTCCGCGGCGGCGGAGTGAAAAACTGCGCGCCGCCCCTTGAAAGCGAACATGAGAACAGGCTGCTGAAAAACTGTCTCGACAGCAAGGTATGATCGTGATTCCGTCGTTTTGAGGCGACGGAGGCGATTTGCCATGCGCGGCGAGGAACGAGGGTCGGAAGGGCTTTTTTCGTATCTGCGGTTGGAGGATCGGATCGCCAAGGATCATCCGCTGCGGGCGATCCGGGCGCTGGTGAACGAGGCGCTTGCGGGGCTGTCGAAGCGGTTCGACGCGCTTTACTCGCAGATCGGACGGCCGTCGATCCCACCCGAGTATCTGCTGCGGGCGACGCTGTTGCAGGCGTTCTTCACGGTACGCTCGGAACGCCAGTTGATGGAGCAGATCGACTATAATCTTTTGTTTCGCTGGTTCGTCGGACTTTCGATGGACGATGTGGTCTGGGACCCGACGGTGTTCACGAAGAACCGCGACCGGCTGCTTGAGGCGGACGTGGCGCGCGAGTTTCTGGCAAGCCTGTTGGCGCTGCCGAAGGTGATGCAACTGCTGTCGAGCGATCACTTCTCGGTGGACGGAACGCTGCTGGATGCTTGGGCATCGATGAAGAGCTTCCGCCCCAAAGACGGTTCGGGCTCGCCACCCGAAGGCGGGCGCAACGCCGAACGCAACTTCCACAAGGAGACGCGCTCAAACGAGACCCATCGCAGCACCACCGATCCCGATGCCAAGCTCTATCGCAAGGGCGACGGACAGGAGAGCCGATTGTGCTACATGGGCCACGTTCTGATGGAGAACCGCAACGGGCTCGCCGTCACCGGCGATGTCACGCAGGCGACCGGCACCGCGGAACGCGCCACCGCCCTCGACCTGATCGACGGCCGCCGGTCTGGCAACCGGCGGATCACTGTCGGCGGCGACAAGGGCTTCGATGTCGAGAGCTTCGTGCAGGCCTTGCGTGAGCGCAAAGTCACGCCTCACATCGCCATCGACGGCCATCTGACCAAGACCGGAAAGCGGCGCAAGACCGCCATCGATCAACGCACGCTACGCCATCCCGGCTATGCCATCAGTCAGCGTTGCCGCAAACGCATCGAAGAAGTGTTCGGCTGGATCAAGACCACGGGCGGCGTGGCTCAGGTCAAGGTTCGCGGCCTCGACAAAGTGCGGGCCGTCTTCTTGTTCGCTATCATCGCCTACGATCTGGTGCGAATACCCAAGCTGCTGGGCGGCACATGAGCCGCCGCACGGCGACCGCCCGCGCCAGCGCGACTGGCGAACCGTTGCGATCGGCCCCATCAACCGCGAAATCGCCTTCCAATCCGGCACCCAACAAAAGTTCAAATCGTCTCGATGGCGACTTTTTCCGCAGCCTGCTCTCATGTTCGCTTTCAAGGGGCGGCGCGCAGTTTTTCACTCCGCCGCCGCGGACTGCGCCGATCGTTGGTGCACACAGCGGGAGACAGGACCCGAAGACGCCGGTTGAACAAGCTCTCATGCGCGGGTTGGGTACCGCATGACCGTGGTTCCGTCTCGGGGCTGCCTCGCTCTAGGGTCGAGCATCGGTCCGGGGACCGGCTCATAACAGGCACGAGGGTTCCCCACCGTGGTCCTGCCTCCAGCAATGTGCACCTCGGATTTTAGCCGACCTCCTTTTCGTTGGTTCAGTTTCGGCGGCCTGGTCAGATGAGCTCAGGCTGTGCAACGCAGGCGATCGCCCAGATGAAGCCGACCATCTCGCGGGCGATCGCGGTGGTGACCACGACCTTCGGCTTGCCGGCTGCAGCGAGGCGCCGATATCGCGCGCACAACCGGACCTGCGCTTTCCAGGCAATGTCCCTGATGGCCGCGGATAGTGGCTCGAGGCGATCGTGAAGTTTCCGACTCACGCGCGCCGACATGCGATAGGTCCAGGCGCCCTCGATCAGTACGCGACGCGCAAGCGCATTGCCTGCCTTGGTAATCCCAGCGCGCCGGACGGTGCTTCCGGACGAGTGTTCGCTCGGCACCAAGCCGAGATAGGCCATCAGCTGGCGAGCATTGGTGAAGCGTCGAAAGTCGCCGACTTCGGCCACCACCGTGACCGCGACGACGAGAGCAACCCCGCGCATCGCTTGGAGCGCCGCGGCGACAGGCGCCATCGACCAGAGCGGCATCAGCTCTTCGATCTGCCGTGTCAGCCGGTCGCGTCTGAATTCGGCATCCTCGACAGCATGGATATAGTCCTGCAGCACGATCTGCTGCGCCGGATGATCAAAGCGCACCGTGGTGAGCCAGCGTCGATATGCCAGGGTCCAGGCGCGAACTCCGTGGTAAATCCGGTCGTGGCGCAGCAGAAAGCCTTGCAGATGTTGCCGCGCCTTCGACAGCGCTCTCACCGCTGTCGCCCGAGCACGCACCAGATCGCGCATCGCTTCATGAGCAGCATCGGGTATCCAGACCGGCGTCAATTCGCCGGCACGATGCAGCTTCGCCAACATCAAAGCGTCACGGCGATCGGTCTTGACCCGGTCGCCCGCCTTCATCGGAATCAACGATGGTGCCACCACGACGCAGTCGTGCCCCAAACCGGTCAGCAAACGGTGAAGTCCATATCCGCAAGGACCGGCTTCGTAGCAGAAGCTGAGACGACGCTGATGCTTGCCAAGCCGAGTCACCATCTTGCGCAGGACGTCGGGGCGGTTCTCGAATACGCCAACCCCTCGTACCTCCCCACCGCGGCCGCTCTCGGCAATCGCCACGCAAACCCTCTGCTTGTGCACATCCAGTCCGACGTATGTGATATCGTTCATCAGGCCCGCCCTCCATGCTTGAGGCTCTGTGCCGGCAATCCAGCACAACCCTCGACATTATGCATGCCGAGGACAGGCCGCCGATCACTCAGCGAACATCGGGTCTAGCGCGTTTGTCGCAATCCCTGCGACTCAAGCCCCGGCTTGTCACAAAACAAAAAATACGATGGCAACTACAAGGACCGAGCCCGCTACCATCATCAAAATTTCAGGGCCGTCGAAATCCTTTAGGCGAACGACAGACATGGTACCCTCTGTGTACCCGACACCTCCCGTCTGCTAGTATCGAAATCGAAGGTGGGCAAAATTGTGAAGCAAGCCGATGAAAGTACCTGCCGGAGTGCTTGATTTTTGCGAGCCCCTTTAGCCCGCGCGGGCCGGAGCTATCATTTCTAGTCGTAGGTGACGCCTCCCATCGAGGCCGATCGGTTTGGGGAGCGGATTACTGAGAAGTGGCCGGGGATTGATGTCGGGCAATCCAAGCTCGCCACGTAGTCGCCGCGCGCTAACTGTTGCGACGGTTGCGAGCTCGCCCCTAACGGTCACGTTGGTGAGAAGGCTTACGGCCCAATGGCACCCCAGGGTGGCCCGAAGAAGGTCTCCGAGATTCCCGCGAGCGTGGACTACGACGCTTTCGGCCGCCTCCATCGCTGGTTTACATTCGCGCCGATGGATACAATCTCCTCGCCGCTCGCCCCATAGAATCTGTACAAGCTGCGACATCAGTCAGCATCATTAACTTGGTCGGCGCGCACCAGCAGCATTGGCGGCACCGTGAGCCAAGACTGAAATCCTTTCAAATTCGGCCGGCTGCGGCGCAGGCAATTGGTCTAAGCCGGACTGGTTATGTGACCATGTCCGGCGGACTATGATATTCCCCAGATTGGTCGAGGTCGCGCCTATTTCTTTTCCGGGTATCGATGCGCCTGCGGCAACGTCATTGCGCCGCCCAGAAAATCCTTGCCCAATTCACGGCCAGTAACCGCCTCAATTTCCGTGCAGGTATGAACGCCGGATTACAGATGCCGAGGGGAGGAATACTATGCCCGTGGGCAAGCTACGTTGGTGCGGTGAAGCAGCCGTCGACAGCGTCAGCAGCGGACTCGCGCAGCGCAGCAATAAATTTCCTCAAAGATCGGCATGAGGTTGCCGAGGTTTGGGCCGAAGAATTGGGGAAGGTTATCGACGCTTAGACGATCTCGCCATGCGTTTTCAATGCGAACCAGAGGCGAGCTACTGCCTCTTCGGCAGTCGGCTGATAGGACCCGCTGTAGGTTTGCTTTTCGTGAGTCTCAATAGTGGCAAACCATCCGAGTTGTGAATGCTCAAGGATGAAGTGGTCACGGCCGTTCTTCTTCTCACACGCCTCAATGAGTTCATTAAGCGTGGGAATATACCAATCTTCTGTAGGGGCGATTTGACCCAACGAATAGACAGAAACTCGACCATCGGGAGTTACGAACTCCCGGCCTTGCCTATGTTGGACATCCTGGATGTTGGGGAAGCCCGCGTCTTTCAGCTCTTTTGCTGTTGTGAGGAGCATGACCAACTCATAGCATAGTTTGCGACGGTGGCTATAAATGCGAGGGATCAGTATGGCAAAGGAGCACACCGACGCGCTGAGAAACGCCCGAGGGCGTCTCGTGGACTCAAGACGGGAGTTGGCGATCGCTTTAGCTAAGCCCTTTGCGCGAGCAGATACAGAGCAATGGCGCAAGAACATGATCGAAGTTCAAGCGACCATCCGCGCTATCGACGAAGCCTTGAGAGACGAAGAAGGCCTGGCCTCAAAGTAGAACCCAGCGCGAGCGCTCTTCCTGCATCTCGTCGGCGCTGTTCTTTTGTGACGGCCGCGCGAGTTCGAGGTGAATGGCGCGTTTCGGCCCAGACGTCCTCAAAATCGAGAAGTTCAACAACCCGAAAATCACCAGCGGCTTGCCGACGTAGGACACCGCTTTTCTACTTTCTTACCTGGTGTAACTACTAAGTCCGGATAGCCCGACGCTTCACTGCTGCCTTGCACCGAAGTCTCGCAGCGAAATCACGCTAAGGGTCAGGCGCCATAGCTCACGCTCTACAGACACGTCTTAAAATTATGCATGGTCAAAGCGATTGTCGATGCCGGAACGGGCTTGTGGCCGTCTTGGGGCCCGCCCCAATGTGATGGCGTTGCCCCCGGATGCGGGCCCAACCGGGCTGTCCGGTGATGAAATCGATACGCGGCGGCAGCTAGCAATTGCCCACTAGCGCGTTTGTCGCAATCCCTGCGACTCAAGCCCCGGCTTGTCACAAAACAAAAAATACGATGGCAACTACAAGGACCGAGCCCGCTACCATCATCAAAATTTCAGGGCCGTCGAAATCCTTTAGGCGAACGACAGACATGGTACCCTCTGTGTACCCGACACCTCCCGTCTGCTAGTATCGAAATCGAAGGTGGGCAAAATTGTGAAGCAAGCCGATGAAAGTACCTGCCGGGGTGCTTGATTTTTGCAAGCCCCTTTAGCCCGCGCGGCCCGGTGCTATCATTTCCAGTCGTAGGTGACGCCTCCCGTCGAGGCCGATCGGTTGGGCGCGCCGTCATGAATGTGGTGGGTTGGCTGCGGAGCCTAGGTCTCGAAAGATACGAGGCGGCATTCCGCGAGAACGAGATAGACGAGAGCGTCCTTCAGAGCCTTAGCGCGAGACCCTGTACGGCTGGTTCACTGAAGGGTCCGACACGCTTGATCTCAAGAAGCGAGAAACTCGCTTGACGAACCATCTTAAACCCTGACGCCTTTGTTATGGAGCTATTTCGATGAACGACGACAAAAATCGTCAATGGATTTTGGAGGCACGACCGGTAGGACATTTGACTGGGAAGGAGTTTCGCTGGCAGGAGACTGCCATCCCGAAGCCTTCTGACGGGCAGGTACTTCTACGTAACCTGTGGCTGTCGTTCGACCCGACGCAGCGCGGCTGGATGGCGCGGGATTCATACGTGCCTATGATCCCCCTCGGGGAGGTCATGCGTGCGAGCGGCGTCGGACAGGTGATCGAAACGAGGCATCCGGATTTTAAGCCCGGCGATCTCGTTCAAGGTTTTTGGGGCTGGCAAGATTATCTGGCAACCGACGGCAAGTTGCTTGGCGGCATACGCAAGTTGCCGCCCGGTGTTGAACCCAACGCGGCTTTGAGTCTCTTCGGAATCACTGGCAACACCGCCTATTTTGGCATGACCGAAATCGGCCAGGTGAAGGCCGGAGAAACTGTCGTAGTTTCAGGTGCGGCCGGTGCCACCGGCTCAATCGCCGGTCAGATCGCTAAGATCAAAGGTTGCCATGTAATCGGCACGGCGGGCGGTAAGCAAAAATGCGATTGGCTGGTGCGCACCGCTGGCTTCGACGGCGTCATCGATTACAAGAGCGAAAAAATTGGTGACCGACTTTCGGAGCTTTGCCCCAAGGGCATTGACGTATTTTTCGATAATGTCGGCGGAGAAGTTCTGAACGAAGTACTCGCTCGCATAAACCTCAGAGCGCGCATCGTTCTCTGCGGTGCAATCTCAAGATATAACGAAACTGTTCTCCCGCCAGGTCCGGCAAATTATTTCAACCTAACGCCAAAGCGAGCGCGCATGGAGGGTTTCATCATCCTCGACTACGTCCCACGTTTCGCCGAGTCGATCGAGGCGCTCGGCCGCTGGCATCGGGAGGGCAAACTGGTCCAAAAGGAAGATGTTGCGGTCGGCCTTGAGAATGCGCCACGAACATTGATGCGTCTATTCACCGGCGAGAATTTCGGAAAGCAGCTTCTAAAGATTGCCGATCCGCCACTAGCAGTGGTCCACAAATAAGCCGCCTCACTGACGGCCTCGTCGTTTCAGATTGCGAATGTCTGTCGCAACGCTGCTTCCGGGTGCGACCACCATAAATGGAACGTAAGCCCCCGTGACCTTAACCGCGTCAGGGATCGGGCGCAGTCATCGCTCATCGGTGTTTTCAGATCGTAGTCTTCATCAGGCGACGTTCCGAACTCCCGAAAGCGGGATGCCGGACTCCGTGCCGAAGGTCGCCTCCGGCGCCGGGCTCTATCATCCTTTATTCATCAGGGTCCCCAAACCGCTCTCTTATCTTTATACGGTCTCGGTGTTTGTAGAGTGCATGTCGATATGCAGCTGCCAACGGCACCGATGTTACGATCGGATCCAGCGCTGCGATCAATTCCGTGTAACTAATCTTTACTCTTGCGCCGTGCGTGTCTCTGTCGATACGAGTTCGAGACCAATCGGCTCCTGTGCGTCCCAATAAGAGATAAAAAAGCTGGCGATTGCTCCCAGCTAAACCAGCGACTTGGCGTTCGATTTGGTCAGCGCGCAATGGCTGAAACACTTTGATCTCAAAGACGGCACAACAATTCGCCGTTGCCACTTCCAAATCATAGAGACCGCCATCCGGCCCGATCGTGCAAGACGGGGGGCCTTGCATTGATGAATTGATGCGAGACAAAAACTCTGGTGAGTCTTCGATCAGCGCCTTCAATATGAGCTGGTGGATCAATTCATAATCCAAAGTCCAACACAGTGAGTCTGCCCTTTCAAAGATCACTCTGTCTAAAAATGCAGTTAACGGGTCAGTCATTGCGGTACTTTCCTATCTTGAATGGCGCAATACGATCACATCGTGCGCATCGGCACCTCACCTATCCTACTCAACACGGGTCGACCCGTCCTTGTGGTTCCGGATGGCATAACCAAGGATATTGGTGAGCGCGTGCTCATTGCTTGGAAGGATAGCGGGAGGCACGACGCGTGGTACAAGATGCGCTACCATACCTGACGTTCTAAGGACATTACGCTGGTCGAAATCGCCGAGCGGGTGGTGGAGAAAGCCGCACTCGCGCAGTTGCACGATGTTGAACGGTATCTGTTTAGGCATGCAATAAAAGTGCGGGCTACATCGGTACTACAGCCGAAAAAACCCATTATAGATCAATTGAGAAGCGTGGCCAAAAGCGAAGGTGTAGCTCTCATCGTCGCCGGCGCCTATGGGCACACGCGACTGGGCGAATGGGTCTTCGGCGGCGTTACCCGCGGTCTATTACAAACCAGCGACGTGTGCTGTCTGTTGTCGTATTGAAGGGGAGCTCTGCTTGGCCCAACCGCTGCGCAGAAAGCAGATCGTTGTGCTGGTGCTGGCATTGGCCGCGGTCGCAAGTGACGCGATCGGCGCTGAGATAGCATGGAACGATACAATCAACCTGAAGGGTTGCGACGGGAATTCGTATCGGATTCAACGCCCTCGTAATTTGCGCCAATGCCTGGAGGGCGCCAGCCAATTGCGTTGTACCTCGAAGGAAATGCAACAAAGATGCTGGCACCATTACGGTCAACAGCAGAACGGCCAATCCGGGCAACCACCGCGTTATTGAGCAAGAATTCAGAACGATGGCTCGGATTGCCCAAAGATGAACCGCCGATCGCTACTTGTTTCGTCACTAACAGCCTTGCGGCGCATCGGTTTACATGGGGGCAGCTTGAGTGGTCTGCACAGGCGCAACAGGCAGGCTGGCGTCACGGACTGTCGCTGTTCGGCGGCTTGAAATACTCGCCTGACTTCAAGCAATTCGACTACGTCGATGCGAGCCCACCGAAAGGCGAGTAGTCCGACAGACTGCGATCGGAACATTTAACAACTTCAACATGGTGATTGCGGGGGTCAAAGGCACGCTCGCATCGGGCATCGATCTGATTTATGATAGATTATTCGTGCCAACGATTGACGAAATATCGAACGAATACGCACTAATGGCCGAGTTGGTGAGATTCCCGCCAGACCACGCCTTCGCCGCCTTTCGATTGCGCCCGCAGCTTAGTGGCACGACGGGGCGCCCGTTACTGCTGATGTGTGATTTTCTGCTTCGAAGCTTCAGGAAATACAGTCCCCAGCAAGCTCCTATTACCGCCACGTCAGTACAATCGAGAAAATCAACGATCGGGAAATCGTCTTTCACTTCGATATGCCGGGTATCATCGCATATATATTGAGCCTGAAACGTAATAAAAGGCGACGTTGAGCCAAGATGCGACGTTGATACACCGCACCAAAGGCAACCAGCGCAAGGCCAGCAAACGCCGCGCCGATACGAAGAGAACCGATGCCACGCAGTCGCGCACCGCGTCGTCTTAGAGCCGATCCGGAAACTTCTTGAGTCGAATGAATCGGATGTGATTCCTTATTGGGCGCTTAATTCTTTTGGGAGCGCCCGATGTGGAAGCCTGAACACCGCCGTTCTGCGGATCGCAACGGCCTTCGTTATCCGAGTGATCTGACCGATACCGAATGGGGGATTGTCGAGCCGATGATTCCGCCTGCGAGACATGGCGGGCGGCGACGGTCGGTGAATGTGCGCGAGGTGCTGAACGGGATTTTCTACATCCTGTGGACCGGTTGCCAATGGAAGGCCTTGCCCAAGGACCTGCCGCCCAAGAGCACGGTGTATGACTATCTCGAGCTCTGGAACTGGGACGGCACGTTGGAGCGCATTCATCACGAACTGTACGTCGCGGTGCGCGAGCAGGAGGGCCGAGAGCCGAGCCCGACCGCAGCCATCATCAACTCGCAGACCGCGAAGGGGGCGCAAAAAGGGGGGCTTTGCTCGATCCTTCGGGCTACGACGCGGGCAAGAAGATCAAAGGTCGAAAGCGGCACATCCTGGTCGACACACTGGGCCTGTTGTTGAACGTCGTCGTTCATCCCGCTGACGTTCAGGACCGTGATGGGGCTTTCCACTTGCTGCGTCGAGCGCGACGACTGTTCCCGTTCATCGAACGCATCTTTGCTGATGGCGGATACGCGGGGCGCAAGATGGCGTTGACCGTGTGGCGTACCGGTGCCTGGAGTTTGCAAATCGTCAAGCGATCGGACATTGCCGGTTTCGAGGTGCTGCCAAAACGGTGGATTGTCGAAAGGACGTTTGCCTGGATCAGTCGCAATCGCCGCCTGGCCCGCGACTTTGAGCGCTACACCACAACCGTCGCTGCATTCATTCGCCTCGCCATGATCCGCATCATGCTCAGGCGACTTGCTGCAAACCCCTCGCCATGAATCCAAACTTCCCGGATGGGCTCTCAGGAAATACAGTCCCCAGCAAGCTCCTATTACCGCCACGTCAGTACAATCGAGAAAATCAACGATCGGGAAATCGTCTTTCACTTCGATATGCCGGGTATCATCGCATATATATTGAGCCTGAAACGTAATAAAAGGCGACGTTGAGCCAAGATGCGACGTTGATACACCGCACCAAAGGCAACCAGCGCAAGGCCAGCAAACGCCGCGCCGATACGAAGAGAACCGATGCCACGCAGTCGCGCACCGCGTCGTCTTAGGGATTATTCTGGCCTTTTAGTCCTGTAATCATGGCACGGACAGGTTTTCGCGGTGTGCGAAGCTCGCGATACCAACGCCGGCGACGTGCAATAGCACCAGCATCAACGTGATATTTGCCGCTGCCTTGTGCACCTCCCGGATGAACGACTCTTCGCTGCGCTCATCACCGTAGCGCGCGCCTGGAACACTGGGCCGTTCAATCTTGGTGATAAATCCCGCAAGCGGTCCTTCACCGCGATCTGCTGCAAGACCGGCCATGCCGGTTCCTGCCGTGACCGCGACCATGAAAAGTAGCGCAATAATCATTGCGCCTCGTGCCGGACTGTGTCCGAAATAGCGCTTCGAAAATGCGAATGAGGTCGAACAGGTAACCGAATATGAGACGTGGGCCGCGCACGAAATTCGCGAACCGTGCGTATTCAGGTCCGACAAATCCCCATACGACGCGCAATATGACTAGGATTGTGGCGATATAGCCGAACCACATGTGCAGCCAAATAGGGCGCGTCAGGGTGATGTTCCGAAGCATACGGACTTTGAAGACCTACTCGTCTAGCTTGCGATAGCGTTCGGCCAATTTCTCCAGCTCAGCAATATTTGGTTCGGGCCGTTCCCATGCAGCGGCGGACCAACCCCCCAACTCGGCGGCCGGGCAACCAGCCTGCGACGCTAATAAGAACGGCGCGGAATTTGGCGGACCAATCCGCCGCGATCTTGATTTTGTTGTCGGAGCCTGGGTCAAAATCGACATTCACCATAATTGCTGGTGATAGCCATTCCCAGAGGCTGTTTGAACGGACCGTTCGTCGACTTCGCGAGTGTGTCCGTCTTTGTAGATTCCGCCTAGGTAGAGCTTTGTGAATTTGGTAGCTTCCTGGCGAAAATAGCCAGTTGATATATGTCAATGCCCTAGTCAAGAACGTCTATCGAGATGAAACTCGCGCTACAGCGACAGTGCCATCGAACAGAGAGTGACACGTCGCTAGTGGCGGGACCGATGCGGTGACAATAAAAACCAAGCGATAACCTAATAGATGCCTAAGGCATGCTTCGGTGAGCTGGCATCAGCCAGCGCGGTGATATTAGCGCCGCCTGCTAGTTTGGCTGAAGTCATCATCTCTCTTGGAGGATCTCGAGGTACTTAGCGAGTGCCGCGATCTGTTCACGTACTCTCCGATCAATCCACGCGCCGGGTTCATTTGTTTGGGCTGATGTGCGGTAGCGGTCACCCCAGACCGGCATCTCTCTTTGACCGTGTGCCGGAACCGTCGTGCGCCCATCAATGATGTCGACTACTTTCTGGCGAGGGAATTTGCCTTTGTTGTACCTGGCGATCTGCGTCAAATCGGCAGGAGCGGTCTTTAGAGTTTTCGCGCGCGGGCCATCACCACGGCCTTCGATACCGTGGCAGGGCATGCACGAGAGCTCATACTCTATGATTCCCAGATGAGGATCGTCGGCCCTCGCTTCAGCATCGACGCTAAGTTGAAGCAGTAAGGCGATCGCAAACGCCGTAATGAAGCGCGCCTCATCGATCTTCAAGTATGCATTGAACGGCCAGAACTTTGGCATTTCTTCCATCGCAATTCGGGCGGCTTCCGCAGCCAAATCGCCGAAGTGCTCGGCACGCGTGGACCGTACTACCTCGGCCGCGGCTGAAAGTGCAAGGCAACTTGTGCATCACGGGATCAGTGAGACTAACCAAATGATCGGCCGTACATTAAGTGTACAACCGCGGCATAGCATGGAGCTAGGCAACCAACGCTGAAATGGGCCCCGGCATGCACAATCAATAATAGGGCACCGAACGACCCCCATACCTTGATGAAGACAAAAAAGAAACGTTGCTGCATTGCCAAAAGTGAAGACATTTCTCTTGCGCATCGAATAGGCAGAAGCCCATCCCCAGATCGCGACGGCACCAACAATTCCCGAAATAACTCAACCCTGACCATAAACCTTCGTAATCTCGCTGAGCTTGTCCGAATGGCAACGAAGTTAGGCCGTCGCTCTTAGAAGACGATGCCGATCAAGCTGAGCGGCCGGGAACAATAGGCCAAAGAGGCTTGTTTTGCGAGCCTGCCTGCATTCCGGCCCGGTCCTCATCGGTCAATGCCGGTCCGCAGTTCATGACTCGCTCGATTCGTTTGACATTGGCCGTTACAGAAAAGTCTCAAGATTCAAGATTTGGTGGTTTGAAAGAATTTGTCGTCAGCCTTCGATTTGGGTCATAGTGCCGTTGCCATCGTTCTTGGCGGCCCAATTCGGAGGTCCCGCTGCTGCCGCATGAAGGGTCTTGTCCCGCGCACGGTGAGGCATGAAGTCGGGTCGCATTTTCGGCGCGGTGGCTTCGCAACGTTGACTATCGGGTCGCTTGGCATTGTTTACGGCGATATCGGTACTTCGCGGCTCTATGCCATGGACCAGCTGTTTTTCGGCCGTCCCGGCTTGGCGCAAACGCCCGATGATGTGCTGGGCGGCGTATCGCTGGTGATTTGGACGATCACGCTACTCGTGGCCATCAAATACGCCATTTTCGTTTTGCGCGCGCAGAACGACGGTGAGGGTGGCGTTTTCGCACTTTATGGGCTTCTGGCCGAACCCAAGAGGCGCGGCACCCAATTGCTGTCGTGGCTCCTCATGCTGGCCGCGGGATTGCTGCTCGCCGATGGCATGATAACCCCCGCCATCAACGCCAATGTCCTCGAAGAGTTTGGTGTTACCCACAGCCACGCGACGGTCGCCGTTCATGCCCGTGACACCCTTGCCGGTGATGGAGGCGAGTTCGGTACGTTCGGAGCTTTCCCTGATTTTGTTTTCGATGACCTAGATCAAACCGCTGAGCATGTCAGGGCTTAATGTTAGTGTTCTCTGTGCCCGATCTGTCGCGCGAATGAATCGCAAGCCGCCAGCTCCATTGTTGCCGACCGCAAAAAACAAAGGCCCCTCAGATGCCCAAAATTGTGAACCTAGCACTGCAGGGTGGCGGCAGTCATGGCGCGTTCACCTGGGGCGTGCTCGACCGCCTCCTTGAAGAAGAAGCCCTGCAGTTCGAGGGCATCACTGGAACGAGCGCTGGCGCCGTCAACGCCGTCGTGCTTGTCGATGGGTTGGCGGCGAACGGCCGCGAGGGAGCGCGGGACGCATTGCGGGTCTATTGGCAAAAAGTATCTGCCCTGACGTCTCGCGGAATTTTCAGACCTTCCTTTATTGACAAAGGAAATCATCATTTCGGGCTCGACCATTCGCCCGGCTATTTGTTTCTTGAGCCGATGACCTACTTCGCGTCCCCCTACCAGATGAATCCGTTCAACTACAATCCTTTCAAGGACTTGCTGGCGGAGGCTATTAACTTCGAGCGGGTACGCCAGCAAACGAAAGTCAAGTTGTTTTTGTGTGCCACCAATGTTCAAACGGCTAAAGTGAAAATATTCGCCGGCAAGGAGCTTGGCGTGGAGCACGTACTCGCCTCAACCTGCTTGCCGCTCTTGATGCAGGCCGCCGAGGTTGACGGCGAGTATTATTGGGACGGCAGTTATGCGGGCAATCCCGCAATCTATCCGCTGGTCTACGAATGTGAGACGCGTGACATCCTGATGGTCCACATCACCCCGGCAGAGCGCCCTGGGGTCCCGACCACCTCGCCGGCGATCATAAATCGCATGCAAGAGATCAGCTTCAATACCGCACTCATTCGTGAAATGCGGATGATCGCATCCTATAACAAACTGATCGAGCAGGGCAGAATGAGCGGCGGCAAGCGCATGCTGGTGCACGTGATCGAAGCCGAGGACTTTATCAGAGCATTTTCATGGTCAAGTAGACTGAACGCTGATTGGGACTTTCTGCTGCACCTTCACAGCATGGGGCGCGCGCAGGCTGATCAATGGCTGGAAGCCAATTTCGATCAAATCGGTGTCGACTCGACTGTGGATCTCGAAACCAAATATTTTTGATCGTGTTTCTCAGATTGTGAATCGGCGTCCAACTTTGGCTCTTCTCTATTCGGCCCTTTGAAGTCAAGCTATTAAATCAGGCCTCTTCGGCGTTTGATATCTCTCGCGGGTCCGCGCTTCTCTTCGGGATCAGCTCTTCGGCTCTCCCAGCATGGGATCAGAAGAATGAGGCGGCCCAATCTGACGCACGTTCTGATCGCTCCGAGGCGCGATCGATACAAGAGCCCAAGCGAACTCAC
The DNA here is from genome assembly GCA_963791955.1 of uncultured Alphaproteobacteria bacterium. Lineage (GTDB taxonomy): Bacteria > Pseudomonadota > Alphaproteobacteria > Rhizobiales > Xanthobacteraceae > BOG-931. The sequence continues at coordinate 1,574 of CAWBUO010000001.1, read as the reverse complement.
CTCATCCATCGTCCCGCGAAGGACATCTTTCCGCCGTTGCTACGCGCGGCTCGCCTGCGTACGCATAAAGCCGAAGTAGTGCAAAGAAAATTGGCTAGACGACCGCGACCCAGTAGCAACGTCCGTAATCGCGACTACGCTGCCGGTCTGGCGGTTGCACAAGTGGAAAGTCCAAGCGCGCTATAGAGCGGACAGGTACCGACCAGCGCCGTCAAAATTGGCGCGACTCCGATCCAGCCAATCCAATTCCAGCCCGTATACGGAAAGCCGATCTTGGTCCCGAAAGCGATCAGGGCGACCCCGACAATGAGACGGATCGCTCGATCGATGTTTCCAACGTTTTTGGACATCGGAGATACTCCCTTGAAGAATCTTAAAGACAAAATATCAACTGCTTCAAAATTCGCCTTTGATCCAAGTCAAAGCCGAGTTGGCTCTGTTTCGCTAACCTTTCTTGCAAATTCACGATAGTCGAGTGACGCTGCAAAGAAAAAGCTCCGTAAATTCGATCGCTGGCTCCACCTAGGCGCTACGTTCTAAATATATTTCCTTTTAGAACCACGCCGCCGTGGGTCCTTTCCTCAGCTTGTTCGCGAGTGGGATCGGGCGCGTAAAGTCGCCTGAAGGAGAAAAACAATGTTGGTAAAAACCGCAGCGGTATTGCTGGTGCTATCGACGTGGTCCGGTTCGGCGTTTGCGTTTGGCGGCGGCGGGGCCGCCGTCAGTGCGGGCATCGCCAACCCATACAAATATTATCCAGTTTGTCCCAGCGGACGGGTCGGCGACAGTTGTCGATGCAGAGTCGCAGGCGCCTCAGAAGCCAATATGCTTTGCCGTAGCGGGGAATATTGCGATACGCACACTGGCACCTGCGGACCGGGGCCAGCGCGACGCTAATGTGCTGAGTGGATATTGCTCTTCGGAGCTTCTTTTTTGTTTGCCGCTTTCGGGCAAACGATGCGGACAAATGTAACCTGTTGGTCATTTTCTAAACCTGTATCTGCGCCTACCCATTTGCACGCTGTAGCGGGGGTAAGTACCCACCTGTTTAGTAATCCCAAAGTGCCGAGGAGATCACACATCAATGCAACGTTTTGCACTGCTCAGAGCAACACGAGGGCTCTTACCGTTGGCGACGGTAGGACCGTTGATCTGCATCAAAGACGTCGGAATGGGCTGGGCCACAATTCACCAATTTTCTTTCGGGAAGGAGAAGATGGCATGAGCGGCAAAGTTCTCGTTTCCGCAAAATCAGTTAGCAGACATGGTAAAGATAGAGCCGGTGGTTCTCATCGATACGCGCGACCCCGCTGTTTACGCCGAGGCGCATATCGCTGAAGCAGTCAATATGCGCGAAGTCTTCACCTACCTAGCGACATCATCACCGGAGGGCATGAAGGCGCTTACGAAGCTTTTGCCAGAGGCCTTTGGAAAGGCAGGACTCAGTGGTCGCGAAACGGCGGTTATCTACGAGCAGTCGATGAGCACCAGATTTGGCCAATCGTGCCGCGGATACGTGCTATTGCGTGCCTTGGGCTACCCAAAGATCAAGATACTCCATGGAGGGTACTCAG